>NZ_JODC01000009.1 GCF_000720765.1 Streptomyces sp. NRRL S-646 | reverse complement strand
AGCCAGGGGAGTATGGCTGGACGAGTTGTATGTCGCGAGCGGATGCGGTCCCGCTCAAGACGTGCCCGGTTCGGCCCCGACCTGGCGAACCACGCTTAAGCGGGTCCATCAGCATGCGGCTGTTGCTGCGGGTCGGCCTCCCCAGCGGATGCCTTTCTCGCTGCGGATGCGCGCGCGTTCCTTGCGTTCGGCGGCCAGGACGTCGCGGTGGAGGGCGTTGGCGTTGCGCCGGCGCAGGTACGCGTGCAGGGCCCGGGTCTGCACGGTGTGGTTGGAATGGTGGGAGTTGGCGATGGTGAACTGCCTCAGCGGTCCGAAATGCGATTCGATCGGATTCGCCCACGAGGCGTAGGTCGGGGTGAAACACAACTCGACCTTGTTCTTCTTCGCCCGGCGGCGGATGTCGGCGCCCTTGTGGGCGGAGAGGTTGTCCAGGATCACGTAGATCGGGGCGCCGTCCGGGCGGGCGGCTCGGATCGACTTCAGCGCGGCCAGCGTGTTCGCGGCACCTTTCCTGCAGTTGACGGCCCCGCAGGGTGTCGTCGCCGACCGAGTAGCAGCCGTGGAAGTACCGGACACCGTGGGTGCGGTGGTACGTGGCGGGCAGCCGGTCGGGGCCTTTACGCTCGGCCCAGCCGGAGCCTGCGGTGGGTCGGATTCCGAGCGGGCCGAACTCGTCGAAGGCGAAGACCCGGTCCGGGAAGCGGTCCAGTACTTCCGACGCGGCGCAGTCGGCGCCGCTCGGACGTGTAGCCGAGCAGCGCCGACATCACCGCGAGCGTGAGCAGTTCCGCGTCACTGAACTTGGGCGCGATCCCGGTCTTCGGACGCCAGGGAGCCAGGGAGCCAGGGAGCCAGCCACGGCGAAGCCTTCAACTCGTCGTCGACCGCACAGTGTGCCGTTGCGAGGGTGTCCAGGTCTTTCGTCACACATCGACATTGGGCGCCCTCGCACCATGTCCGCAGGCGAACCCTTGAACTCATCCAACTAGCCGACACGGGCTTGAACGAAAGTCCGTTTCAGCAGCTCAGAGCGTACGGCGAGAAGGCCCCTGAAACGCGTACACCAAGTTGGGGAACGCCGGACGTTTGCTCCCCGCTTCGACCGGCACGAGAGCGCAGTACGTCTCTTTTCAGCCATGCCTCTATAACGCCCCTGCACGGAAAGGTACTTCCGCACAGGATCATGCACCTGACATCTTGCATCCACCACTCGTTTCGTACGGCCCGGCCGGTGCCCTCAACACGTCCGGGCCGTCTCCGGAGGACGCATTGATACCCCACATATCCAGCCGCCCCAGACGCACGCTGGTGTTGGCGGCCACGCTTGGCGCCGCCCTCGCGTTCGGCGCCCCGGGCGCCCTCGCGGGCACGCTCCCCGTCGTCCCTTCCACCGCGCCGGCCGCCAAGGCCCACGCTCCGGCCGCCGTGCCGACATCCCGGAGTGCGACCTGGGTGGCCGGGACGCGTGCCTACCTCGTGATCACCGCCCCCGGTGACAGTTCGGCGGTCCGCTCCGCGATCACGGCCAACGGCGGCACCGTCTTCTCGAACTTCGACGCCATCGGCGTGATCGTCGCCCACTCGGCGTCCAGCGGATTCGCCGCCACCATGCGCGGCGTCGCCGGCGTGCAGCAGGTCGGCGCCACGCGTACCTCGGACGTCCCGGCCGACGCCTACAACCCGGCGCTCCCGGCCAATCCGGCCCAGGCCTCGACGCCGGCCGGAGAACCGGTCCGGGCCGACATGAGCCAGATCAAGGCCGACCAGGCCTGGGCCGTGAACCCGGGCTCCGCCTCCGTCAAGGTAGGCATCCTGGACACCGGTGTGGACGACCAGCACCAGGACCTGGCGCCCAACTTCGACGCGGCCGACTCGGTCTCCTGCGCCTACGGCAAGCCCGACACCCGTACCGGCGCCTGGCGTGACGTCGACACGCACGGCACCCACGTAGCGGGCACCATCG
This sequence comes from Streptomyces sp. NRRL S-646, assembly GCF_000720765.1. Lineage (GTDB taxonomy): Bacteria > Actinomycetota > Actinomycetes > Streptomycetales > Streptomycetaceae > Streptomyces. Next base: position 540,773 of record NZ_JODC01000009.1, on the reverse strand, counting down.
CCGCGGCCAAGAACGGCAAGGGCGTCGTCGGCGTGGCACCCGGGGTGAAGATCGCCGCGGTCCGGGTCGCCGAGCCGGGCAACTCCTTCTTCTTCGCCGAGAACACCATCTGCGGCTTCGTCTGGGCCGGTGACCACGGCTTCAAGGTCACCAACAACAGCTATTACACGGACCCGTGGCAGTTCAACTGCCCGGACAACATCGACCAGGCCGCCATCATCGAGGGCGTCAAGCGCGCCCAGGAGTACGCCGAGGGCAAGGGCTCCCTCCAGATCGCCGCCGCGGGCAACGAGAACTACGACCTCGCCCACAAGACGACCGACTCCGCGAGCCCGAACGACTCGACGCCGGTCACCCGCACCATCACCAACGCCTGCCTCGACATCCCGACCGAGCTGCCGGGCGTGGTCACGGTCGCGGCCAACGGCACCGGCGTCACCAAGGCCTCGTTCTCCAACTACGGTCAGGACGTCATCGACGTCGCGGCGCCGGGCAGCAACGTGTACTCCACCGTCCCCGGCGGCGGCTACGGCAGCAAGAGCGGCACATCGATGGCCACCCCGCACGTGGTCGGCGTGGCGGCACTCATCGCCAGCGCCAACCCGGGCATCACCCCGGCGCAGATCCGCGCCAAGCTGGCCGCCCAGGCCAACGACATCGCCTGCCCCTCGGACAGCCGCTGCACGGGTACGACGGCCGACAACTCGTTCTTCGGCGAAGGACAGGTCGACGCCCTCAAAGCCGTCGGGGCCACCCCGCCGCCCGGCAAGTACTTCGAGAACCTCGCGGACTTCGCCATCAACGACAACGCGACCGTGGAGAGCCCGATCGCCGTAACCGGTGTGACCGGCAACGCCCCGGCCACCCTCAAGGTGGGTGTGGACATCAAGCACACCTACATCGGTGATCTGAAGGTCGACCTGGTGGCGCCGGACGGCACCGTCTACACGCTGCACAACCACGCCGGCGGCAGCGCCGACAACATCGCCCAGACCTACACCGTGGACGCCTCCTCGGAGGTCGCGAACGGCACCTGGAAGCTGCGCGTCAACGACAACGCCGCCTCCGACACAGGCAAGATCGACGCCTGGAACGTGACCTTCTAGCGCAGGGCCCGGCAACGCCCGCTTACAGCACGCACAGCGCCGGCCACAGCTCTCCGCCCGCGGCCGCGGACAAGGCGGGCTGCGGTCCGTTCGGCCAGGGCTGCGAACTGCTGGGCGGCAGAGGGCATATGGGCCCCGGCGGCGGTGTAGGCCGCGGTCGGGGCCACCATGCCGGAGGCGTCCAGGAAGGCCGCGGACGGCCTGAAGCCGGTGTCCAGCTCACCGTGCGCCTCCCTGACGAGCTGCAGAGCTGTGTCCGCGCTGACCGTACGGGCAGCGCGGACACAGCCCCGAGGAGTGTCGGCCGGCTCAAGCGGCGGGCCACCGTCCCGGACCGGACCGGGGTCGAGGCCGACTGCAACTTCCCGCTGTCGATCGTCGTCGGAGTGCTGATAGATCAGCGCGGCTTTCTCAGAGGACTGGCCGGCGCGGACCATCGTGTCCTTGAGCGCGGCGCCCGATCGGGTGGACAGAGTGTGCCCGGTGTGCCGAAGGTCGTGGAACCGGAAGCCCTCGGGCATCCCGACGACCTCTCGCCCCCGCCGCCACGTCCGCCCGAAGGTGCTGGGTGACCGGCATGGAACGGGGCGTGCTCCTCAGGGTGGTCGTAGACCAGATCCCATCCCGGGATCGCAGAAGGGCCGAGAGCATCGACACGGCGGCGGCCGTCACTGCTGACGTGGGCGGTGCGCTCCATGCGGTTGGTCTCCTGCCGCCGGCGGCAGCCCCCTGTGCCGGCCCGGTCTCGTTGGGTGGCGCGGCGCGGTCATCAATTCCGCAGCGGGCGCCTGGCTCCGGCTGTCCGCCCCGTCCCGTGCGGAACCCGGAGTCTCGGTGCGTCCCGCCTGCCGTGCGGTTGGAACAGCGGTCGGGACACCGGTCTGGGCGAGGAGACACAGCGCTGCCGCTGACGTGGTGCCGGCGTCGGCGGTCGCCACGACTATGCGCTGGCCCTCTACCTGCGGGACGTTCAGGGTCTGGAGGTTGAGCTGCATACGGCCCACGAGCGGATGGTGCATGCGGTACGTCGCCAGGTCCCACTTCCTGACCCGGTGTTCGGACCACATCGTGGCGAACTCGGCGCTCTTCATGGCCAGTTCACCGATCAGCGCGGCCAGCCGAGGATCGTCCGGATGCTGCCCGACGGCGACCCGCAGCTTCCCCACCACGTCCCTGGCCTTCTTCGGCCAGTCCGCGTCGTACAGGTCCCGGGTCATCGGCGACGACCATGAGCGTCCTGCTCCTGCTGGAGACCCCCGTGGCGGCGCTCGCCGCCTGGTGGTTCATGGGACAGGGCATCAAGCCCGCGACCGTACCCGGGCTCCTGTTGATCATCGTCGGCATCACTGCCGTGGTGACGAGCGGCGTCGCGGAACGAGCCACGGCCCAGCAGGGCAGACCCCTCGGTACAGGAATACCGCCGTACCCGGCTTACGCCCCCGACCCAGCCCAGCCGCCACCCGCACTGCGGCACCCGAAGTGCCCGGCCTCCGCCCGACAGGACCCCAGAGTGGACTGGGCAAGCTACACCGGGGACGAGAGCCCAACGGTCACCCTCACCACTTACCACGGTGCGGGGGCGTTCGACACCCTGTTCTTGCGCATGCCGCGTATGCCACGCACAGAAGAAGAGGAGCCGAACCTCGACGGCCCCGCCGAGTCATGGGCGGACCGCGGTCGGCGGCGGTAGACCGCTCATCCCGCCTGGTGGTGTACGAGACGAGGCCACCCCGACGGTGAGCCGCTCCGGCAGAGGGCGCGAACGGATCCGCGACTTGATGACAAGTACAGGGTGAGACCGTCGTCCGGCGGTCGGAGACGGAGATTCCGTGAAACCGGATACCCGGCAACACGAGGAACGCAGCGACGGCGCCCCCGACCCTGACGGCGACAGCGACGCCCAGCTGACACGGTCGGCGGCGGGGGACCCAGCGGCGTTCACCCCGCTGGTGGAGGCGTACTCACCCGACCTGCACGGCTACTTCGCCCGGCGCATGCCCGGCGCGGCGGACGATCTGCTGGCCGAGGCGTGGTTGCAGGCGTTCGCCGCGCGGCGCACGTTCGACCCCTCGCGCGGCTCGGCGCGGGGCTGGCTGTTCGGGGTGGCCCGCAACGTACTGGCCCAGCACCTGCGGCGGGCGGGGCGGCAGGAGGACGTACCGGGAGTGGAGATCACCGATCCCTGGCAGGCGGTGGACCAGCGGCTCGACGCGGCCGCGCTGGCCCCCGCGCTGCGCCGGGCACTGGCCGAACTGCCCGTCGAGGAGCGGGAGGTGCTGCTGCTCGTCAGCTGGGAGCAGCTCACCCCCGCCGAGGCGGCCGCCGCCGTGGGCATCCCGGCGGGTACCGCCCGCTCGCGGCTGCACCGGGCACGGGGCCGGCTGCGCGACCGGCTCGCACCGACGCGCCCGGCCGGACGGCACCTGAGCGTGACGGGAGACATGGCATGAGTACGTACGACGACGAGGAGCGGACCGGCATGAGCACGCAGGACGTGGAAGAGACCGGCATGACCGAGCGCGCGGTGTTGCTGGACTTCCCCGGCGCCGGTGAACTGGTGGCCGCAGGGCGGGTCGAGCCGCCGTCGGCACAGGCGTTGGCCAGGGCGCTGGCGGGGATCGAGGCGGCGGTGGCCGCGCAGGAGGCCGGGCCCGCCGCCGGGCGCAAGCAGGGCGCTGTGGTGACCGCACCGCTGCGGTTGGTGTCCGCGCGCCGCCGGTTCCTCGTCGGCCTGTTCACCGCCGCCGCGGTCGCGGCCGGCGCGGTGACGTACGCGAACACCGGTGAGACGCACACGGGCACGCGGAGCGAGGCGCGCGCGGACACCGCGTCCGTCTTCCTCGACGACATCTCCACGGTGGCCGCCACCCGGTCGGTCTCCTCGGGGAAGTACTGGAAGACGCACCTGACGGTCGGCGACTCGTACCTCTCGCAGTCCATGGACTTCTACGTCGTCAACCACGGCAAGGCGTACACGAAGGGGCGCCGGCCCGACTGGCAGCTCGGGCCGAAGGACCTCGACTGGAAGTCCCTGGACCAGCTGACCACGGACCCGGCGCAGCTGCTTCAGCTGCTCCGGACTCCGCCGAGGCCCGACAGCATCTCCCCCTTCGACCAGGCGGTCACCCTGCTCGGCGAGTCCCCGGCGAGCCCGAAACTGCGGGCAGGGCTGTTCAAGGCGATGGCGGGGCTGAAGGGCGTCAAACTCGTCGGGGCCGTCAAGGACAGCATCGGGCGGGGCGGGACCGCCCTGGAGTTCGCGGAGGCCAGGAGCGTCGGCCGCGTGATCGTCGACCCGAGGACGAGCTCCATTCTGGAGTACACCTTCACGTGGACGGCGGGAGCCAGTAAGGGCAAGGTCACCCGTCAGACGTTCCTGTCGGTGGGCTTCACGGACAAGATCGGCTGACACCGGACCGGCGGGGAGGTCCTCGAACGACCGAGGGCGCCTGGGGCGCTGTACGCCCCAGGCGCCCTCGGTCAGTTTTTCCTGCTCCTGACGATCAGTGGGCGGTCATGTGGGCGAGGGTCTGCTCGGCGCTGTCGGGGGCGAAGGCGCCGTCGATGCCTTCGGCGGCCCCCTCGGCCGCTGCGACGGAGCGGGGGATGAGGATCTTCTCGTAGGCGATGACGGCGTCGTCGACGGTGACGTGTTCGGTGAGGGCCTGAGCGAGGTCGGCGCCGTCGCGCATGGCGAGGTTGGCGCCCATGCCGGAGAAGGGGGACATCAGGTGGGCGGCGTCGCCCAGCAGGGTGACGCCGGGGACGGGTTCCCAGGTGTGGGGGACGGGCAGGGCGAACAGCGGGCGGTTGGTGTAGCCGGTGTCGGTGTCGGTGATGAAGCCGCGCAGGGCTGGGCTCCAGTCGGCGAACCGGTGCAGAAGCGCGTCGCGGACGGCGGCGGGGTCGGTGAGGTCGAGGCCCGCCTGCCGGTGCCAGTCCTGGGGGGTGCGCATGCCGACGTAGACGCGGATGTGGCCGCCGCTGTTGCGCTGGGCGATGAAGCCGAGGTTGTTGTCGAGGGCCATCATCGTGCCGTTCCCGGTCAGGGCGGCAAGCGACGGGTGGCGGGTGTCGGCGTCGTTCAGGCCGGTCTCGACGAAGGTGACGCCGGTGTAGATCGGGACCGCGCCCGTCAGCATGCGGCGTACGCGGGACCAGGCGCCGTCGGCACCGACGACGAGGTCGGTCTCGGTGCTGCGGCCGTGGGTGAAGTGCAGGCGGTGGCGGCCGTCGCCGAGCGGTTCGGCGCGCTCCAGCTTGTGGCCCCAGCGGACGGTGCCTGGGGCGAGGGAGCCGAGCAGGAGGTCGCGGAGCTGCCCGCGGTCTATCTCGGGGTTGCCCTGGCCGTCCTGGGACGGCGCGGCGTCGAACGCGATGCGGCCGTCGCGGGTGACCAGGCGCATCTGCTCGCCCTCGGGGCGGGCCAGGGCGGTGAAGCCGGGCCACAGGCCGCCGGCGCGCAGGGCGTGCTGTCCGGTGTCGGGGTGCATGTCGAGGGTGCCGCCCTGGTCACGGGCGGTCGCGGAGGCGTCGGAGTCGTAGACGGCGACGTCGATTCCGTGGCGCTGGAGGATGCGGGCGCAGGTCAGGCCGCCGGGTCCGGCGCCGATGACGGCGATGCGGTTCATGGTCGGTCTCCTTGTCGCGGGTGTGCGGGGCAGGGGTCGGCACGGTCGGTCTCGGTCCCGGTCCGGCTACTCCAAGAAAGCACGATCACCAAATAAGTGCAACGGTACAACTTTTTTTATCAGACACCTTTGTGTACGATGGGAGCATGACGACACCTGTAGGACGGCGCGAGCGCAAGAAGGCCGCCACGCGCCAGGCGCTCGCCGACGCCGCCCTGAACCTCTTCATCGAGCGCGGCTACGACGCGGTGACCCTGCACGAGATCGCCGAGACCGCCGACGTGTCGACCACCACGCTCCTCAAGCACTTCCCCAGCAAGGAGGCGCTCGTCTTCGACGAGGAGGCCGACCAGGAAGCCGGCCTGGTCGCCGCCGTCAGCGACCGCGCCCCCGGCACGACCGTCCCCCAGGCCCTTTGTGCGTACGTCAAGCGCGTCCGCATCCGCGCCGTCGACTCCGACGCCCGCTACGCCGACTTCCTCAACCTGGTGAGGACCACCCCGGCCCTCAGCGACTACGCCCACCGCATGTGGATGCGCCACCAGGACGCCCTCGCCCGCGCCATCGCCCAAGACCTCGGCGTCGCACCCGACGACCTGCGCAGCGCAGCCCTGGCCCGGTTCGCCCTGGAGACATCCGCCCTCGCCCAGCGCGCCGACGACCCCGAACAAGCCGTAGACGTCGCCTTCGACCTCCTCGAACACGGATGGAGCGCCCCGGCCCTGCGGTCCGGTGACGGCCGCGACTGACCTCGGTCCCCAACCTCAGGCGGCGCGGCGTGCGCCCGCTGCACAAGCCCGTTCACGCCCGTCAGGAGTGAGCGTCATGGCGCCGCACGAAGCTGTGCGGCCTCGTGGCGCAGCGCCCCCACGGTGGCCGTCACCTCGGGAGAGCGGTCGCGGACCGTGACGGCGACGACGGCTCGGCCGAGCCAGGTGGGGTCGTCGACCTGGACGACACGGACTCCCGCGGGGACCGAGGCCGCGGCCACTTCGGGGAGTACGGCAATGCCGAGACCTGTGGCGACAAGGCCGAGGCGAGTGGGCCATTCACGGGCGGCGTAGGCGATCCGCGGATGGTCGAGGGTCGGCCAGGCGCCGAACTGGGGGTCGTCACGGAGGCCCTTGCCGACGATCCAGGGTTCGTCCCTCAGCTCGGTCACCGGGATGGTTCCGCGGCCGGCGAACCGGTGGCCGGCAGGGACGGCGAGCAGCAGGCCGCCGTCGAGGAGCAGGTCGCGGCGCAGCCCCGCGAAATCGTAGGCGGGCAGGTCCGGTCCCACACCTATCACCGCTACGTCGATGCGGTGGGCGCGGAGCTGGCGAAGCTGTGTGGGCGAGGACGCCTCGCCGAAGTCGACGATCAGACCCGGGTGGTCGCTTCCCAGGCGGGCGAGGGCTCTGGGGACGAGCACGGCTGCGGCCGAGGGGAACGCCGCGATGGCGACTCGTCCGGTGACGTGGTCCTGCAGTCCGGCGAGGTCTGTGCTGACGGCGTCGATCTCGTTGAGGGCCGTCGCGGCTCGGCGGGCGAGCATCATGCCCGCGGGAGAGGGGGCCACCCCGCGAGCGCCCCGGACGAACAGTGGTGCGCCCGCGGCGGCTTCCATCGCCGCCACCTGACGGGACACCGCTGACTGCGTGTATCCGAGTGCGTCGGCCGCGGCGGTGAACGATCCGGTGTCGACCACTGCCTGGACGACGCGCAGACCGGTGAGGGTGAAGTCCGCCATGCCGTCATCCTGGCACATTCCAAAACCGCATGTCTCTTATGTGAGACCTTCGCTGGTGGAATACCTGGATCAGCAGCACGCTGGAGGAGCAACAGCAAGTAATGCACGCACAGCAATTCACGCAAGAGGAGCACCAGTCATGGCGAAGACGTGGTTCATCACGGGCAGTTCGAGGGGGTTCGGCCGCGAGTGGGCACAAGCGGCGCTCGAACGCGGCGATCACGTCGCGGCGACGGCTCGGGACGTCAGCCTGCTGACTCCTCTGGTCGAGCGGTACGGGGACGCGGTACTGCCGGTCCGGCTCGACGTCACCGACCGCGCCGCGGTGCATGAGGCTGTGCAGCTCGCCCACTCGCATTTCGGTTCGCTGGATATCGCGGTCAACAACGCCGGCTACGGGCATTTCGGCATGGTCGAGGAGTTGAACGAGGACGACCTCCGGGCTCAGATGGAGACCAATTTCTTCGGCGCCATATGGGTCACGCAGGCCGTGCTGCCCGTCATGCGGTCGCAACGCTCGGGAAGGATCCTGCAGGTGACCAGCGAGGGAGGTGTACGTGCATTTCCCGGCATCGGCGCGTACCACGCCTCCAAATGGGCTCTTGAGGGATTGTCGGAGTCCCTGGCGCAGGAAGTGGCGGCCTTCGGTATCCACATCACCAACGTCGAGCCCGGCCCCTATGCCACCGACTGGCTGGCTCGCGGGGCACGGCACAGTGAGCGGCACCCGGACTACACCGAAGTCCACGCGGCCACCGCGCAGGATTTCGAGGTGGGCGACCCGCGCGCGACCCGCGACGCGATTCTCCGGATCGTCGATGCGGAACGGCCCCCACTGAGGATCTTCCTCGGCAAGTCCTTCACCGACGTCGCCGCTCTCTACGAGGAGCGTCTGAGCACCTGGCACCAGTGGCAGCCGGTCTCCCTGGCTGCGTTCGGTTGAGCGGCAGCGCCGGGTGTCAGCGGTGGGCAGTCATGCGGGCAACGGCGTGGCGGCTGGGCTTACTTGCCGGAGCCGACGTGGTAGCCGACCGGGTCGACGTAGACGTCCGGAGCGTTGCCGCTGGACGCGGAGATGGTGAAGGCGAGACCGTTGAGATTCACGATCTCCGAGACCTTCTCGTTGGGCGGGGTGACGTCGAGCCGGGTGTACTTCTTGCCGGAGCCGCTGGTGTCCGGGATGTAGCGGAGCAGGAAGCGGGTCTCCTCGCCGGGTCCGATGGTGACGGTGGCCGCAGAGGCGTCGGTGCGGGCGGCGTCGGGCCCGGTGTCGCCCAGTCCGTCGGGGCCCACGAGCTGGACGCCCGGGAAGCCGTGCATGCTGCACTTGCCGGAACCGGTGTTCTTCAGGTTGACGACTATCTCGTTCTTGGTCCCGCTGGCGGAGGCGCTGAAGGCGAGATGGTCGGTCTTGCACATGGAGCTCGACGTCGAGGTCTGGGCCTGGGCGGCGGTTCCGCCGGCCTTGCCGGAGCCGGACGAACCGGAGGTCGAGCCCTGGCCACCGGTGGAGCCGGACGAGGAGGAACCCGAGGTCGAGCCCTGGCCGCCGGTGGAGGTGCCGCCGGTGGTGGAACCGCTCGCGTCGGTGGAGCTGCTCGCGGTGGTGGACGCGGTGGTGCCGGCGGAAGCGCCCGATCCGCCGCTGCTGCCGCACGCGGTCAGCGAGAGGCCGGCAGCGGCGACGACGAAGGCGAGGGCGGGCATCTTCTTGACGCGCATCGGTACTCCTGGGAAGCGGTGTCGTATCGGCCGCACGCTCCGGCTGAGCGGCCTCGGTTGCTTCATAGGAGGTGGGCGCCGGGCCGCGCGTTGCCGTAGGAGTTGCACCAAGACACCGCTGTGACAAGCGAGTTGACGCGCCGTTACGGGAAGGCGGAGAAACACGGACAGACCCGTCGGGCAGGGTGGTCAGTACTGCAGGGCGACGTCGTGTCCACCCCTCGGCAGGGCCGTCAGGACCAGTGCCACACCTGGTTGGTGCTGCCCGCGCATCCGAAGCCCTGGACCCGCTGACCGTCCTGCCCGGAGGTGGAGGCTTCCGCGTCCAGACAGAAGCCGTCCGGGACGCTGACCAGCGTTCCGCCGCCGCCCAGCTGCCACGTCTGGGCGCTCAGCCCGTCGCAGCTCGTGGCCTGTACCTCCTGGCCGTTCCGGCCGGTCGTGCCGGCGTCGGCGTCCAGGCAGAGATGGCTGCCCCGATTGACGACGCGGTACTGAGAGCCCTGGCCGGCCACACGGTACAGAGCCCATTTCTGGGCGTCCGTGCCGTTGCACCGCCACACCTGGACGTCCGAGCCACGGTTGTCGAGACACCGGGCGACCGGGACGGCGTTGACGCTCTCGGTCACCGTGACCGAGCCGGCCCGGACGGTTCCGCGGGGCAGGGCGTACAGGAGCTTCTTGGTCTGCGCGTCGACCTTGCCGTCGACGGTGAGGCCGGCCTCGGTCTGGAAGGCCCTGACCGCGGCGACCGTAGCGGCGTCGAAGTCCCCGCCGACCGGGACGTAGAGGCCATGGCCGTCACGGGGCTGGGGATCGGGGTGGCTGTCTCCTTGTCCGGCCCGGACACCACCACCCGTGCCGCATCACTGCCGGACGGCTGGCGGCCGTGGCGCACGGCGCTGCGGTCCGAGGTGAAGGGTGTCCCGCTCGACTACGACAGCCCCGGATGTGTGGCGGAGGAAAACGCCCTGTTCTGTGGCGGTACGGGCTTCACGGCCGCCAGGATCGACGCGGCCTCCGGCCGCACCCTGTGGCGGACCGGCACCCGCCCTCAGGGGGCGCAGCCGATCGGCGTGCGCGACGGGCTGGTCTACACGTACGAGGATCCGGACGACAGGACCAGGCGCGTGGTGGCCCTCGACGCCGCCACCGGGCACCGGCGCTGGCAACGCGACATCAACAAGGCCCAGGACGCGGTCCTGTACGACGGCGGACTGCTGACCCTGTCCCCCGACTTCGTCTCGTTCGTGGCCTACGCGCCGTCCGGAAAGGAACTGTGGCGGGCGCCCTCGCGGAACGAGGTCTGCACTCCGTCGGCGCTGGGAGGCGCCCCCTACGCCCTGTGCTCAGCCGGCACCGAGCCCGGCCAGGCCCCGGTCGAGCTGATGAAGCTCGCACCCGGCAGCCTGACCAAAACCGCCACACTGCCCAAGAAGGCGCAAGTGCTCGGCGCCGTCGGCGGGCACCCCCTGTTCCTCGCCCCCCAGACCGCGAAGGACGTGTACGAAGCCGGATACGAACGGCCCTACAACGCACTGCTGCGGGTGGCCCCGGACACCGGCCAGGTCAGCCGGACACCGCTGGCCCATCCACTGACCGGCACGGCCACCCTCATGGGCGGCGTCGTCTACTTCGTCCGCTCCGACGGGACCGTCACCGCGGTGTCGGCGGCCGGCGGCAAACAACTCTGGGAGAAGACAACGGACATGGAGAGCCTGTCCGCGCCCGCGGTGTCAGCGACATACAGGCGGGTCTACTTCTCCAACCGCTTCGGCCGCCTGCTGGCCCTGGACAGCCGCACCGGAGCAGAGGTCTGGCGCACCTCCGCACTCGACGACCCCGGAGACAAGGCGCAGGACTACCCGCCGCGCGTGCTGCTCGTCAAGGACGCGATCGTGGCGCTGGCCGGCGACACGGCCTTCTCCCGGACCCCGAACGGGCCCACCTGACCGGCCGAGGCAATCGCCGCGCAGTACTCCGAGTTCATCGGGCCAACCAGGTCAGCACCGTGGTCACCAGGAACACCGCAACCGCCGCGAGCCAGACCGCGAGGGGTGTCGGTCTTGAGGACCTGGCCGGCACCGGCTCCTCTCCCCCTTGGAACAACAGCGCATCCGCGAACGCCTGCGCGGTTGGCGGTCGGTTCTCGGGTTCCACGGACAGCGCGGCACGAAGAAGAGTGTCGATGCCGTTCGGAGCCCCCAGCTCTCTGGGAAGCGCCGGCGACGACGGCGGCGGTGCCTGCGCCGACGCAAGGGTTGTGCGGCCGCCCGGGCCGAACGGCTTGCGCCCGGTCAACAGCTCGTAGGCGACGACCCCGAGGGCGTATACGTCGGCCCGGCCGTCGAACCCGCCGGTCTGGAGGGCCTGTTCGGGCGCCATGTACGCGGGAGTGCCCGTGGTCACGGTCAGCCCCGACGCGTCGGCCAGCTGCTTCGCGCTGCCGAGATCCGCGACGAGTACGGCAGTGGGCGTACGGCCGATGTCGAGCAGGAGGTTCGACGGCTTGATGTCACGGTGGACGACGCCTGCATCATGGAGCACCTGGACGGCGTATGCGGCCTCGGCCGCCAGATGGAGTGCCTCCGCGGGCCGGCAGTGCCCGACCTTCTCGGCCAGAGTGCCGCCTCGGACGTAGTCCATGACGAAGTAGGGTCGGTCGTCCTGGACACCGACGTCGTGAACGCGTACGACACGTGGGCTGGAGATCCTTCGCAGCAGCCGCGCCTCCGTCAGGAACCGTTGCCGCACATCGGCGTTCGACGCCCAGTTGTCGGCCAGCACCTTGACCGCCACATCCGTGTCGAGTTCAGGATCGTATGCTCTCCAGACGGTCGCGAACGAACCGGCTCCCAGCCTGTCCTCAAGGAGGTAACGACCTAGCTTCCGCATGCGGCGACATTCTGCCTGAGGCAATGGGGCCGGGAACCGCGGGGCGGTCAGGTGGAGTCCAAGTCCACGGTCGTACGTGAACGGGGGAGCAACAGGATGATCGACGAGGGCGAGCTGACACAGCTCGTGGCGTCCGCACAGGCAGGTGACCGGGCGTCCCTGGAACGCCTTCTCGTCAGGCTTCGCCCCACGGTCATGCGCCGCTGCTCCAGGTTCCTTCCGCACCACGCCGACGCCGAAGAGGCCGCGCAGGACGCTCTGCTGTCCATCAGCACCCATCTGCACGAGTACAGCGGGCGAGGCTCGTTCCTCGGGTGGGTGACGGTGATCGCCTCGAACGCCGCCAGGTCCACGTACCGCTCGATGCGCCGACGCGCGGAGGACAGCCATGCGGTCCTTCCCGAGGGTGCCGACCCTCGGACGACGAGCGTCATCGCCGGGACCCGCCTGGACCTGATGGACTCGCTGGCCGCGCTCGAGGAGCGGCATCCCGCCCTGGTGGAATCCTTCGTGCTGCGCGATCTGGGAGACCTGACCTATGTTCAGGTCGCTGAGATCACCGACGCTCCCCTGGGCACGGTCAAGGACCGTATCCATCAGGCTCGTCGCTTCATGCGGGACCGCCTCGACGGTGCCTGCTGAGGCATCGGCTGTCGTGCGAACTCGGACGATCGCCGTCATCCTGACGGCAGCCATCGGACTCGGCCTGTTGACGGGCCGGTTCGTGCTGCCCGGCCGCTCCGCTCCGGTCGGCCCGACGCCGGGCGCCGCGGCGGCCTCGCCGGGTGCCCGCTCTTCGGCACCGAAGCCCGCCGACGGTCCCGTGACGGGCGGGAACATGCTGACAGCGGCCGAGTTCAGGACGGTCGGGTTCTCCAAGCCCATCTACGTGGTGGACCGGACAGGGGACGGCAGGTACGCCAACGCGGCCTGTACCGGGGAGAAGACCCTCGGCGAGACCCTGGGAGGGCCTGGCGCGCACTTTCGTGGGTTCGTGACGGCCAAGGACACGGACCGCAGCGACCGCACGCTGGCGGTGGACGTCAACGATCAGGCCGCGCGCGAAGTCGTCGCCGACGCCGGAAGCCCGACACTGGCCCAGAACTTCGCCGAGCGGCTGCTGTTGGAGGAAGTGCCGTGCCAGACGGAACCGGCCACCCACTGGGTCTACGGGCCGACGCACACGATCGACGTCGCGGCGGACATCACCGCGAGTTGGATGGGAATGTACGACGGTGACCTGAACAGCACGGGGACCGCGCCACGGGGCAAGGAGCCGTGCGGCGGCATCGCCATACTCCAGAACGGCTCCCACTACGGGGTCCTGGAGGTCGACACCTGCCTGGGCACGGCTGCGATGACGCGGATCGTCCGTGCGGCCGTGACGCGGCTCTGAGACCGTCCGAGCCCACCTGCTGGAGTGAGGTGGATCACATCAGTCGCCGCCGGTTTCCATCCAACATCTCGCGGACCCGCGGCATCTCCCTGGTGTACGACGACGCGAACCGCGTCGCCACCAGACAGGAGATGAGATGTTCGACCACCAAGCAGTCGGCAAGAGGTTCTCGCGTCGCGCTCGTACCGCGGGAGCGGCTGCCTGTGCCGGCGCTGCCCTGATCTCGATCGCCATCGGTACTCATCCCGCTGCCGCCACCGCTGCCGAGCCCGGCCTCGGCTCCGGCAACCTGATGCAGAGTGAGGACTTCTTCCAGCAGGGCCTGGCCCCGGTCGGCGCGAGCGTGGGCCTGAGCGGGAAACGAGCTCTGTCGGCGTGCTCCGGCGAGGAGACGATGCGCACACTGACCAAGGGGAAGGCCGTCGCCTATGCGGACGTGGCCTGGGCCTTCGACACCAAGGGCACCTCGCTGACCGAGTCCGTCGCCGACGGTTCCACCACGTCGGCGGCCTCGTACGAGGAGCAGCTCAACAAGCTGGTGCGCGGCTGCCAGCATGAGCCGGCGGGTCACTGGTACTACGGCAAGGCGCATGCGATCACTGTCAAGGCCGGCGAGGGCAGTTGGTACCCGGCCTACAACGGCAACGGCAAGGTCGCCGGCGGTGTAGCGGTGATCCGAAGCGGTCACAGGGTCGGCGTGGTCGAACTCTCCGGTCAGCCCAGCGACGACTCCGGCTATATGGCAGGCATCGCCGCCGCTGCCATCAACCGGCTGGCCGGCTGATCTCCCGGCGCCGCGGCGCAGGTCCTGCGTTGTCCCGTCGTCCGTGCCACACCGAGGAATGGTCGGCGTAGGCCCGATGGCGGGACATCGAGCTCCGGGTCAGGAGAAGGCTGCCTGGGCCGGGCACTCGGCCACATCACGGCGTCGTGCCTGTTTGCCGTCCATCGCGGTCAGTTGTCGCTTGCCGACTTGAATGCCGGCAGGCGGATCCCTGTCAGGACCTCGTCCGAGTGTGGGCTTCGGCGGTGGTCTTCAGGTCGTCCAGCCATGCTTCGAGGCCCGTGCCGAGGGCCGCGGTCGCGGTGGGCACGTCCGCTTCGACCTGGGTGCCGGTCCAGGTTTCCTCGGTGTGGACGTGCACGCCGCCTTTGACCTTTTCGAAGGTCCACAGGTGGACACCGTCGTCGATGCGCAGCCCCGCACCGATCGCGGGTCCGCTCCACAGGATGCAGTTGTGGCGATGGAGTTCCTGGACGGTGGAGGTGATGGCGAGTGTGGTGGCGGGGGTCGTGGGGGTGGCCGGCGCGGGGGTCGTCCACCGGAACTGCGAACCCGCCTTCAGGCGGCCGGGGTCGAGACGTTCGGCGGTGGTGACAGGGGGCTGCCAGGACGGCCAGCGTTCGACGTCGGTCTGCAGCTTCCAGACAGTGCTCAGTGGCGCCTTGATCACGGTGTCGGACTCGTAGCGGATGAGTGCTGTGGTGTCGACGCCCCGCCCGCCGCACTGGGACGTACCGCCGTGGGGGGCGGCCTGGGCGGTAGGGATGGTGCCGGCGAGGACGGCGGCGACAGCGAGCGCGACCGTGACCGCGGCCTTGCCCGCGCGGGGCCGGGGCCGGAGGGTGTGCGGGTGCAGGGGTCGGGGCTGCTGGCCGTGGGAGTTCGACGGGCCGGTGCTGAACACGGTGTTCCTCTCGATGCGTTGTGGTGATCGGGCCGGGCGCTCGGGTGCCTGCTACGGGTTCAGGACGACCTTTCCGGCGACGCTGCCCGACTCGGCCAGCCGCAGGGCGTCGGCGACGCGGGTGAGCGGCAGTTGGGCGGCGATCTGGGCTGTGACCTCGCCGCGCTGGAGGGCGGCGAACACCTGGGTGAGGTCGGTGCGGAGGCGGGCACGGAAGCGGTTCTTGGCCAGGGCCCGGCCGGCCCAGACATTGAAGAAGTACGCCCGGCGGCGGTTGGGCAGGGCGTTCCAGAGCCACACCCGGCCGAGCAACTTGAGGACGGGCCACTGCTTGGAGCCCTCGTCGTCCCGGGTCGAGGCGCTGCCGTACGAGACGAGCGTGCCGCCGGGGGCGAGGAGGCGCCAGGAGTCGACGATGCCGTGGCCGCCGACATGGTCGAAGACGGCGTCCACCCCATGGGGGGCGAGTTCGCGGATCCGTGCGGCGACGTCGTCGGTGCGGTAGTCGACGGGGACGACTCCCCGTTCCCGCAGGCCTTCGTGGTGGCGCGCGGACGCCGTGCCGATCACCTGCGCGCCCGCGGCCTGGGCGAGCTGGACCAGAACCGAACCGACACCACCGTTCGCGCCATGCACCACGACGGTGTGCCCGGCGCGGACGCGGGCCTTGCGGTGCAGCATCTGCCAGGCGGTGACGCCGTTGACGACAAGGGTCTCCGCCTCCGCCGCGCCGATGCCGTCGGGCACCGGCACCACGTCCGCCGCGTCGACGAGCACATGGCTGGCCCAGCCACCGACCTTGACCAGCGCGGCCACCCGAGTGCCGGCCAGGCGCGGCTCGACGCCCTCGCCGGTCGCCAGCACCGTACCGACGAGGTCGTAGCCGGGCACGAACGGGAACGGCGGCTGGTCGTAGTAGCGGCCGCGCCGCATCTGCTGCTCGGCGAAGGAGACGCCGGTCGCCTCCATCCGGATCAGGACCTGGCCCGGGCCCGCGGCGGGGACGGCTCCGTGCCGGATCTGAAGTCCTTCGGGCTCGACCTTGCCCGGCAGAACGACCTCGACCAGTTCTTCGGCGTTCATGGCGACCTCCACAGAGTCGGTGAGTTACTCGGCCTCGCGTTCGTTAGAAGTTATAACCGCACAGGTTCGAGAGTGTCAATAACTTCAGTGATAACCTCTAACCATGGTGAACACGGAGGCGAAGACGCCGCGCGAGCGCTACCGCGCCCAGGTGCGTACGGAGATCAAGCAACGCGCGTGGGAGCAGATCGCCACGGCGGGCGCGTCCGCGCTGTCCCTCAACGCGATCGCCAAGCAGATGGGCATGAGCGGGCCCGCCCTGTACCGGTACTTCGGCGGCCGCGACGAGCTGATCACCGAGCTCGTCAGGGACGCGTACCGAAGCCTCGCCGACACCTTCCGCACGGCCTCGCAGGCCGGTGCCGATGTGACCGCGCTGGCGCACGCCTTGCGGGGTTGGGCCCTGCAGGACCCCCAGCGCTACTTCCTCGTCTACGGCACGCCCGTCCCCGGCTACCAAGCGCCCGACGACACCACCGCGATCTCGTCCGAGATCATGGCGACCCTGTTGGACGCCTGTGCCGCGCTGCCCTTGGACGGACCGGCGACACCGTTCGACGCGCACCTCGAAGACCACCGGGACTGGGCGGACGCCCATCCCGCCCCGCCCGCGGCCCTCCACCGGGCCCTGACCTTCTGGACCCGGCTGCACGGCGTCCTGTCCCTGGAACTCGCCGGCCACTTCACCGGTATGGGAATCGACCCCGCGCAGCTCTTCGCCGCCGAGCTGGACGACCTGGTGGGCACGCCCGCGAACTGACCACGGCACGCCCCGCCTTGGCGCGTGCCCACGGCGTGCCCTTCAGAGCGGACAACCCCGGTCGACAGCGGCGGGACCCTCGCCACGGGCTCCATGTGAGACCGCGCTGTGTGCGCCTCCCCGAAGCAGCCCGTCACATGGGGAGCGAGAACAGCCGTACCGGCCCCGGGGGCCAGCGGGCATCGTCACGCAGGGGCGTCACCATGGTCCGCAGCGGCATGGTCACCAGGCGGCCTTCGGGTTGTTCTACGAGTACGTCCTTGTCGAGCGGGTGCCATCCGAGGCGCTGGTAGAGCGCCACGAGGGGAGGCCTGCAGAACAGGAGCGCGTGCTGGGGACCCATCGTGCGGGCGTGCTCCAGTGCAGCCGTGACGACGAGCCGAGCCAGGCCCCGGCCTTGCATGCCGGGTGCGACGGCCACCCCTCCGACGCCCACCACCTCTGTCTCGGCGTCGCCGATCGCGACAGGCAGTCGCAGCAGGCCGGCATGTGCCACGAGCCGGTCTTCGTGTCTGACGCCGAAGTGTTCTTCCTTCGGCAGCCAGGTCAGACCGGCCGAGGCGACACCGAAGGGGTCATCGCCGTCGCCGAGGACCTCCTCCTGGTCCGCCTTCGTGTACTGGGGGAGCCGCACCACAGTCGGTGTCGCAGAGGACCGGTTCTCAGGCATTCCCACATGTTTGCAAGCATCGTCAACCCGAGGACCCGTGCAGGGCACCCGGGTTGGGCAGCAGTCGGGCGCTGAGACGATCCGAGTTGGGCCAGCGCACGTCGTGGGCCCAGTGAAGCTTCTCGAACACCCAGATGAGGCGTGCTGCCGGGTCGAGCTGGCCCGGCAGTACGCCGTGGCGCGCGCCCGTGGGATCGGCGTGATGCGAGTTGTGCCAACTCTCGCCGAAGGACAGCAGGGCAAGTGGCCAGAAGTTGGTGGCCTTGTCCCGGCTGGCGAAGGGACGTCTGCCCGCGACGTGGCAGATCGAGTTCACCGACCAGGTGACATGGTGCAGCAGCGCCATCCGGATCACGCCGGCCCAGAAGAACCCGGTCAGCGCACCCGCCCAGCTGCCGGTGACGAACCCGCCGACCAACGCCGGGGTCAGGAGCGAGACGGCGGTCAGTGGTCCGAAGAGCCGGCCGATGAGCCGTAGGTCGGGATCAGCGGCTATGTCGGGGGCGAACCTGGCCCGGTTGCTCAGTTCACGCTTCAGCATCCACCCGATGTGCGCGTGGAGAAGCCCCTTGAGCAGCGCACGCGTGTCGGTGCCGTAGCGCCAGGGCGAGTGCGGGTCACCCTCACGGTCGGCGAAGGCATGGTGGCGCCGGTGGTTCGCCACCCACTGGACCGGCGAGCCCTCGACCCCGAGCGAACCCGCGACGGCCAGGGCGATGCGCAGGCCCCGCCGTGCCTTGAACGAGCGGTGCGTGAAGAGACGGTGATAGCCGACCGTGAGGCCGGCCAGGGAAACGAGGTAGGAAACCACGGCCATGCCGAAGTCCAGCGCGGACAGGCCCCATCCCCACGCGAACGGCACCACGGCGATCAGGGAGATCGGCGGAACGACGACGAAGATCCACATCGCCACCCCCGCCGCGGCCGTCTGGGGGACGTCGAGCAACGGCTTGCCACCGGCATCGGCTTGCTGTTCGGCGGCGGTGTGTTCGATACGGTCGACGTCACTCGGCTTCATCGGTTCCTCACCATCGCTCAAGCCTTTCGGAGCCGGTGCCGGACGGCCTGGATCACGCGCCCGTGTACTTTCGAGCGCGTTCGGCGGTCCTGGGCCCACGATCGCACCGGGTGGCATCCGCGCAGGTCGTCACCGATGTCCAGCGCATGAACGTCGCGGAACTGGATCTCCGTGAGCTGTTGGGAAACTCCTGGAGCGGGTCTCGCAGGTTCGAATCCTGCCGGGGGACACAGAGGCGGTCACCTGTGGGCGGCGCGGTTCATCTCGACGACGTCCTCCAGGGTGGGATCGGCACCGAGGGCGGCGAAGCGCTCCGCCATGCTCTCCCGGACAGCCGCATCCTTGACGCGATCGGCCGCGGCCAGGGCTGCCGGCAGCTCATCCAGGGTCAGCTCCGTGCAGTAGGCGGGGCCCATCGGCTGCTGACGCCAGGAGTCGGCCAGTGCTCCCGCGTCGTAGGGGTCGAATCCGGTGTCGTCCACCAGACGCATGGCCACACGCTTCGCTTCCTCGGAGTCGCCGGCGACCGGGATGGCGATGCGGCCCGGAGTGCCCGCCGGGACACCCTTCGTTCGCTGGGTCTCGGCCAGGGCCGCGTTCCATGCCTTGACCACGGGGCGCCCCAGGAGCTCGGAGGTGTACACGCTCTCCACCACACCGTCCTCCACTACCTCGATCCGCCCGTTGAGGTGCGGGTAGTAGTTGGAGGTGTCGATGACCACCGTCTCGGCGGGGACGGAGGCGAACAGATCGGCCAGCTGTCCCGCCACTCCGAAGGGAATGGCCAGGATTACGGCGTCCCGGTCCTTGACGGCGTCCGCAAGCGGCATGGCGCGGGCGTCGGCCAACTGGACGTCATGACCGGCTGCGCCGAGCTTGTGCGCGAGGTTGCTGCCGATCGCTCCGGCGCCGATAACAGAGATTTTCATTGCTTGTCCTCTCAAAGGCTGCATCACTCCCAGGGCGGCGCTGGACGCCACCGGCCCGCCCGGGCAACGCATCCGCGCCGGAACGTCGGTCAGTGGTCGCGGGGGTCAGGCCACCGCGTTCAGCAGGTCGGCCAGCACGTCGGGCCGTTCCAGGGCGATGAAGTGGCCTGCCTCGGGGACCTGTGTGAAGTCGGCGGCCGGAAGCAGGCCCTTGTTCGCCTGCCGGTCCGAGGGCCGGGACCAGTCCTTCTCGCCGTAGACGAGGTGGACGGGGGCCTTGACCTCGCGGTAGCGCGAGCGGGCCGCGATGAGGCTGGGCAGGGCCTGGTACACGCCGCGCGCGACGGTCGGGTATCCGGGGCGGCGCCCCACCCGCAGGAGCTCCTCCACGTAGTCCGCCCGCAGCGCACTCTTGTCGCCGAGGCCGCCCTGCAGGATCGCGCGGAGGGCGGGCTTGGGCTCCACCCCGGCGATCACCGGGCCCACCCCCGGGGCGAGAACACCGCTGACCACCACGCGGGCGAGGAGGCTGGACCGGGCGATCCCGCCGCGGAAGTCGTAGGTGTTGACCGCGACGACGCGCCGGACCGGCTCCGGGAGGTCGGCCGCGGTGGTCAGGGCGAGCACCGCGCCCATGGACTCCCCCACCAACGTCACGTCGTGCAGGTCGAGTTCGCTCAGGAGCCGCTCGACGCCCGCGCGCATGGCCGGCTCGTCGTACGACGCCCCGGGCACGATCTCGGAGTGGCCCATCCCCGGCAGGTCGAGGGCATACACGGTGTAGTGGTCCGCGATCAGCGGGATGAGGTGGCGGAAGTGCTCGGCCTGGGTGCGCACGGTGTGCAGCAGGACCAGGGGTGCACCGGTGCCCGCCTTGAGGTAGCGCAGGGTTCCCTCGCGGCCGTCAAGTCCCGCTCGCGGGGCGAGGGTGTGGCTGGTTGTCCCCGGAATGTGGATCGTGGGGCGTGACTCGCGGCTGGGCATCTCGCCGACTCCTGGTGTGTGAAGGGGCTTACTTCGCCAGCTGGGCGTACAGCCCTGCCAGGTCACCGGCCAGACCCGCCTTGACCTGCCGTGAGATGTCGTCGGCGAGCACCTCGTACGCGCCCGTCTCGATGCCGTCGAGGGCGAGTGCGGCGACGTCACGAGGGTCGGACTTGGGTGCGTCGACCTCCGCCGCCAGGTCCGTGTCGACGTAGCCGACGTGCAGTCCGGTGACACCGATGCCGCGCGGCTGAAGCTCCAGACGCAGGGAGTTGGTCTGCGACCACAGGGCCGCCTTGGAGGCGCTGTAGGAGCCGCCGAGCGCGATCCAGGAGAGCACGGAGTGCACGTTCAGGACGTGGCCGCCGCCGTTGCGCTCGATGACCGGCACGAAGGCCCGGGAGAGAAGCAGCGGGCCGTAGAAGTTGATCTCGAACTCACGGCGTACGTCCTCGACCGGGGTGTCGAGGAAGGACCCGCCGACCGAGGCCCCGGCGTTGTTGATCAGCACCGTCACGTCCTGCGCCTGCGCGGCGGCAGCCGCCACGGAGGCCGGGTCGGTGACCTCCAGCGCCACCGGGACGGCGTCGGGGTGCGTGACGGAGCGCGGATCACGGGCCGTTGCGTAGACCTTGCCGGCACCGCGCGCGTACAGCTCCTCCACCAGGGCCTTGCCGATGCCGCGGCTGCCGCCGGTGACGAAGACGTTTGCGCCCTTCAAAGCAGTCATGACTCTCTCCACAGAATGAGAAACCGATCGGTTTCCACTAAGGTAAACCGATCGGTTTCCCAGCGCAAGCCCGGCAGCCCCCAGCTTCACCGGGCCGTTCCGTATCCATGGATCCCCGGGATGACAAGCTCTCCACCCGTCTGTCCGGCCTGGTCGATGTCGGCGTCGGCCAGGCCGAGTTGGAGCTTGAGGTCGAGTTTGCCGACCGTGTCGTAGAGCCACTGCGGGACGGTGTCAGGCGTGAGGTGGAGGCGGAGGACCGGGGGCAGG
Organism: Streptomyces sp. NRRL S-646; assembly: GCF_000720765.1. GTDB lineage: Bacteria > Actinomycetota > Actinomycetes > Streptomycetales > Streptomycetaceae > Streptomyces. Next base: position 519,159 of record NZ_JODC01000009.1, on the reverse strand, counting down.
GGTATGCCTTCGACACCGGAGAGGGTGCCCGTCAGGCTCTCGACGTACATGGTGATGCGGTCGCCTCGCAGCGTGGACGTCGAGCCGGGCGCTCCGTCGATGTGCTGGATCTGCGGGCCGACGGGGACGGCCATCTTCAGGTCGCGGATGGTGACGGCCGCCGCGGAGAACTTGAGCACCCGCTTGGGCCCGGCGGCCGTGTCCACGGTCACCACGCCGCCGAAGACGAGGTCGCGCAGTTCGAGGCGGCTTCCCTTCATGTTCCAGGACTCGGCGGCGAATCGACCGGCGCTCGTGTCCTCGGGAGCCTTGAGATCGCTGATGTCACAGGTTCGGGAGGCCCCTGTGGTGTGCACCGGTCGGGACGACGGCTCAGCGGTCCGATGGCCGCGGGTGGCCGACGCGTGAGGTGCGGCCGGTGGCGCGTCGGACGGTTCCGTGGTCGTCGGCGCCGGCGTCGGAGTCGGAGCGGCCAGGCTCGGTGAGGGGCTCGTGTCGGGTGCCGGACCCTGCTGCTCGGTGTCGCCGCGGAGGAGGGAACCGAGTATGCCCGTAACACCGGTGGTGGCGGCAGCGGTCGCGCTCGGTGTTGCGGTCGGGGCCGGGGCGAGGCCCGTCTCCTCGTCAGCCGCGCGCTCCGACGGCTTGGCGGGCTCGCTGCTCGTGGGGGCACCGGGCGTCCTGGGAGAAGCGGAGGGAGTAGGGGCCGTGGCCGGCGCTGTCGTGTCGTCGGGGCGGGCACAGTCGGCACCGCCGCCGGGCTCCTCTTCGGGAGAGGAATGAGCCGCGGTGACGCTCGTGTCGACCGCGGGCGGACGCTGACTCGCCAGGACGAGAACGGTCGGCAGCGCGGTGAGTGCGAGTGCCCTCCCGAGCGGCAGGCGCAGGCGGGTCAGCGCGGACGTACGGGGAATGGCGTGCCGGCCTCTCTTCGTCCGGGCGTAGTGGGGTCCTACGGCCTGGCCGCGCAGGTCGGGCGACTGGTCGGTCATTCCCCGGCCCTCCCCGACGGCTCCTCGGTGTCGTCGGCCGTGTTCACCGGGCCCCAGGCCAGGGCCAGGAGTCCACCCGTGGCCGCACACAGCGTGCCGACGAAGAATCCGCCGAAGTTCGAGATGGGGAGCGACAGCACACCGAGGAAGACGGCCACGCAGCCGGCGAAGAACCTGATGATCGGCTGGAACCACAGGAGTCCGCCCAGGACGATCAGCGTCAGGCCGATGACCAGGGACCCCGCCCCCGCGGTGGTGGACATCGCCACGGACAGGGCGCCCAGGGAGAGGTTGAAGTAAGGGAAGTAGATGATCGGCGCGGCGGCCAGGAGTACCAGCAGGCCCGCCCAGAAGGGGCGGGTGCGCCGCCAGGCCCTGAAAGCCCGGCGAGCGCGGGCGAAGCCGCTGTCACTGTGGGGGTGCGCGGGTGCGCCGACACTCGTCATGTGGAGGTTCCCGGATCGTCAGCGGGTGGGAGGGGCTGGGGCACGGTCAGAAGCAGTCGTGGCGGCCGGCCGCGATGTTCATGTGCAGGCCCGACAGTTCGAACGTCCCCGCGGAACTGGCCCAGACCGTCTGGTGGGCATCGATGATCTCGACCGAATCCGCCTGCTGGGCGTAGCCGTTGGGATCCACCTGGTCCTTCGGGTTGACCTGACCCTTGGTCATGGCACCGGTGGCGACGCCGATGTCGACGTTGTGGAAGGTGCCCTTCTTGGCCTGGAGGTCGGTCATGTCGATGTACAGGTTCTTGGCCTTGACCGGCGTACCCGATCCGCCGGCGTTGAGCGACATCGTGTAGGTCCCGAGCACGGGGATGTCCACCGGCACGGACTGGCACATGTCGACGATCGTCGCGTCCTTGATGGACGACACGGAGACGGGTACGTGCTTGCCGTTCTTGGCGACGTCCACCGTGGCGTAGTTGCCGAACCCGGAGCCGCTCAACTTCCCGGCCGAGACCTTGAAGGCGGAACCGGAGATGCTGAACGAAGCGGCCAGCGCGCCCTGGGCCATGGAGACGGCGACCGCCGCCGTGGCGACCACCGTCGGCACCGCACCGATGGCGAAGCGCTTCCAGTGGGTCCTGCCTATTCGCTGGGACATGGGTGGCCCTCCGTTGTCGAGGTGTACGAGGTGTACGAGTTGTACGAGGTGTACGAGGTGTACGAGATGGACGAGTTGCACGAGGTGGACGAGGTGAGTCGTGGCCGGGCGCGCAAAGAGGGCACACCGGAGAGGCACTCGGTAGCGCTGCTATCGAGTGCCTGATAGTGGCACTATCGAGCCCGAGGGGGCAACCCCCGGTAACGCGATACTGGAGGGACAGTTGAGCGTGAGGGAGCGCATGAGGATTTCAGAGCTCAGCCGACGGTCCGGGGTGCCGGTGGCGACCATCAAGTACTACCGACGGGAGGGACTGCTCCCCGAGGGGCGCGCGCTGAACCCGACCACGGTCGAGTACGACGAGGAGCACATCCAGCGGCTGCGTCTGATCCGTTCCCTCATCCAGCTCGGCGGGCTGTCCGTCGCCCGTACCCGGGAAGTGCTCGAAGCCGTCGAGCAGCCGCTGGACGCGTTCGAAACCCTGGCGGTCATCCACCACGCCCTGCCCGTCCCCTCCGCGGAGACGAGCGGGAAGAACGGCGAGGACCACGAGGGTGTCGCCGACGAGACGGCGTCCGGCGGAGCCGCCGCGCGGGTCGACGCTCTCATCGAGAACATGGGCTGGCGGATCTCCGACGCGTCACCGCACCGCCCGGCACTCGCCGAGAGCCTCGCGGCGCTCAGCCGCCTCGGCACCGACTACACGGCCGACGACCTCATCCCCTACGCACGGCTCGCCACCTCGACCGCGGACCTGGACTTCGCGCAGCTCGAAGGGATCGAGGACCAGATCACCCTCGCCGAGCGGGCGGTGGTCCTCAGCGTGCTGTTCGAGCCGGTGGTCAGACTGCTGCGCCGCCTGGCCCAGGAGGACGCGAACCATCGCCGCCATGATCGGCACACGTGTGGGCGGGGGGAGCAGCCGGCGGAGTGAGGCCGGGCGCGGTGCCGACGGGTCAGCGGCACCGCGCTCACAGGGTTCAGCTCACGGCGGCAGGCGCCGGCTCGTCCGCGGTGCCGTCGGCCGCCATGCCGGTCTCCTTGATGGCGAACCGGCCGTAGAAGCGGGCCGGCGGGTCCGGAGCTCACAAGGCCGCTGGTACCTGGAGTCCACGAATACCCATGCCGGCCCCGAAGAGCTTGATGGTCGGCATCGCTCATTCCGGTCGCCGCGAGCGGCACGCGCATCAATTACGCCGCGCTCACGACCGAGCGGCCGATGACCTGCAGCCCGGTCGCCACGGCCGCCGTGCTGTCGCCCTGCTTGGTTCATCGCGATGGCCCCCAACAGCAGCAGCACCGAGCCGAACGCGTCCAGGTGCCCGCCGTAGACCGCCGCCCCACCGGAACAGCCGTGCCGCGACGTCGGGCAACCAGTCGCGCGCCACCGGCCTGCGTGGGCTTCGACCTTGCCGGGGCGCTCCCGACCCACCCGGAAGCGACCCGCACTTGCACCACGGAAACCGATCTGTTTACCTAAGCGGAAACAGATCGGTTTCCGACCCGTGGTCGGCCGATGACCAGCAACCAAGGGGAACAGTGAGTACCACCTACGACCGCGGGGCACCCGCCTCCGGAAAAACAGACTCGGGCCGCCGCGGCTCACATGCCGTGCGCTGGTGGGTGCTTGTCGTGCTGGGCACGGCGCAACTCATGGTCACGCTCGATGCGACCGTCGTGAACATCGCGCTGCCCGCGGCGCAGCATGACCTCGGGTTCAGCGACGGCAGCCGGCAGTGGGTCATCACGGGGTACGCCCTGGCATTCGGCAGCCTGCTGCTGATCGGTGGCCGGCTCGGTGACCTGTTCGGTCGACGGACCACCTTCGTGACCGGACTGATCGGTTTCGCGGGCGCATCGGTCCTCGGCGGTGCGGCCAACAGCTTCGGCATCCTCGTCACGGCACGTGTGGCCCAAGGGCTCTTCGCCGCGCTGCTTGCGCCCGCGGCGCTCTCGCTGCTCAGCGTGACCTTCACCGACCCGACCGAGAGGCCGAAGGCCTTCGGCATCTTCAGTGCGTTGGCCGGTGCGGGCGGCGCGGTCGGGCTGCTGCTCGGCGGCATGCTCACCGAATGGGCGTCATGGCGCTGGGTGATGTACGTGAACGTCGTCTTCGCGGCCATCGCGCTGGTCGGTGCGGTGCTGCTGCTGGCCAAGCCCGCGGTCACCGAGCGACCCAAACTCGACATTCCCGGCACCGCCGTGGTGAGCGCGGCGCTGTTCGGCATCGTCTACGGGTTCGCGCACGTCGAATCGACCAGCTGGACCAACCCGGTCACCCTCGGCTCCATGATCGCCGGCGTGGTGCTGCTCGCGGTGTTCGTGTGGCTGGAGTCCAGGGTCGCGCATCCGCTGCTGCCGCTGCGACTCGTGCTGGACCGGACCCGCGGCGGTTCGTTCCTGGCGGTGTTCGTCATCGGCATGGGGATGTTCTCGATCTTCCTGTTCCTGACCTATTACCTGGAGGCCAGCATCGGTTACTCGCCGATCAAGACGGGCCTGGCGTTCCTGCCGATGGTCGGGGGAATCGTTGCCGCGTCGACCACGGCACCTTCGCTGCTGCTGCCCAGGGTCGGTCCGAAGATCGTGATCAGCTCCGGCTTCCTGGTCGCCGCATCCGGTATGGCCCTGCTGACCCGGCTCGAGCTCGACAGCACCTACGTCGCCCACATCATGCCCGGCATGATCCTGCTGGGTCTCGGCCTCGGCGGGGTGATGACCACCGCGTTCCAGGGTGCGACCGCAGGTGTGCACCACGAGGACACCGGCGTCGCCTCGGCACTGATCAACACCGGCCAGCAGGTGGGTGGTTCGATCAGCACGGCGCTGCTGACCACCGTTGCCTCATCGGCCGCGACCGACTACCTGTCCTCGCACAAGCCGGGCGCACTGACCGTGGCCCAGGCCGGGGTCGAGGGCTACACGGCCACCCTGGCGTGGGGCGCCGGGTTCTTCGTGGTCGGTGCGGTGCTCGCAGCGATCCTGGTACCCAATGCGCCTCTGGCGCCGTCGGAGGGCGAACCCGTGATCGCCCACTGAACCTGAGTCCACCGAGCCCGATCGCCTGCCGCCGCTGTGACAGCACTCGGTGTGCGCCACCGCGGTCTCCAGGCTCGGTACGCTCACCCTCCTTGTCGCGTACGGCACGCCCGGCACACTGGCGGCAACCATGCCCCCTGTCGCAATGGGGGTGCCGACGGACGACCGCAACCCCCATCAAGGCGCTCGATCCTCCACTACGGAGCCCAGGGCGACGCGGGCCTGACCCGGGGCCGGGAGATCATGGCTGTCGGCCCCGTCGCGGTCGCACTCTTCGGCCTCGGAATGACGGGCCGGTACGACCGCCAGAGGCTGCACCGCGTGCGCGGAGACGAAGCCCGAGGAGACCGCCACCCCGGCGCAGCGGGATCCGCACTCATATACCGGCTCGGCCGTGGGCGGCGTCGGAGAGCACCCCGGCACGCGCCGTAAACCGATCGGTTTTCAATTGGCCGGAATCGAGTTAACCTCGCAATATGACGACCGAGGCGAAGTCAAGTCCCCGAGAGCGGCTACTGGAGGCAGCGGCCACGCTCACCTACCGAGACGGTGTCAGCATCGGCGTCGACGCGCTGTGCAAGGCGGCGGGGGTTTCGAAGCGTTCCATGTACCAGCTGTTCGAGAGCAAAGGCGAACTGCTGGCGGCGAGCCTGGAAGAACGCGCCTCCGCCTACGTGGCGACACTCCTGCCCGCGGCGGACGACAACCGCTCACCCCGCGAGCGGATCCTGCACGTCTTCGACCAGCTGGCGTCGCAGGCGGGTGCGCCCGACTTCCAGGGCTGTCGATACCTGGCCGTGCAGATCGAGCTCAAGGATCAGAGCCACCCTGCAAGCCGGGTGGCCCACCGGGTCAAGGCGGACCTGGCAGCCTTCTTCCGCACCGAGGCCGAACAGGGCGGGGCGAGCGACCCGGACCTGCTGGCCCGGCAGCTGATCCTGGTCTTCGACGGCGCCAGTGCCCGCGCGGGAATCAAAGCCGACACACCGACGGGACTCATCGCCCCCACGGTGACCGTCCTGCTCGATGCGGCGGGCATGCGCTGAAGCACCGCGCCCACGAGCAGTCTCGGCGACGGATGCGCTCGGCAACTCGCTGCCGACCTCCGCTGACCGGCGCAACTCCCAAGGTCCGCGGCCTCGTTGACGTCAGCACCCAGCGGCAGGTGCACGGCCTCCCAGACATCCAGGCGACCGGACGGACTTGGTCGACATCCCGAAGGAGAGTCTCGCCACTCGGACTTGCACGCGAAAACCGATCGGTTTACGGTGATGAAACTGATCGGTTTCTCGCCGTGGAGGCGAGTCTCAAGAACGAGACCTACGAGGAGTGCCGGATGACGACCAGCGCGCGCGGCGTCGAGGGGCAGTCGGCGGAACCCAGGCTTCCGGCGAAGCTGGCCGCGCACCCGTCGGTGGAGGCCGTCCTCGCCCGCCGCCGAGCCGGCGAGTTCGCGAGCCCGGCGCCGGTGATCGACGCGGCCTGGCTGCGCGAGCTGTGCCTGGCGGCCGGCGCGGACGACGCGGCCGCGGTGAGCCTGGACCACCCCGACCTGGCCGGCGAGCGCGCGCATGCGCAGTCCGCGCTGCCGGGCACCCGCACCCTGATCGCCATGGCGGTCCGGATGAACCGCGACAACTGCCGCTCCCCCGCCCGCAGCGTGGCCAACCAGGAGTTCCACCAGACGGACGAGCAGGCCAACCACGCCGCCCGCACCGTCACCCGGGCACTGCAGGACGCCGGCTACCGCGCGCTCAATCCGTCGGTCGGCTTTCCCCAGGAGATGGACCGCTTCCCCAGGGAACGCATCTGGGTGGTGGCACACAAGACGGTCGCAGTGGCCGCCGGGCTCGGCGTGATGGGCCTGCACCGCAACGTCATCCACCCGAAGTTCGGCAGCTTCATCCTGCTGGCCACCGTCCTCGTGGACGCCGAGGTGAGCGAGTACGGACAGGCTCTGGACTACAACCCCTGCATCGACTGCAAGTTGTGCGTCGCCGCCTGCCCGGTCGGCGCCATCGCCAAGGACGGCGAGTTCGACGGGCTGGCCTGCACCACGCACAACTACCGTGAGTTCATGAGCGGGTTCACCGACTGGGCCCAGACCGTGGCCGACAGCCAGGACGCCGCCGACTACCGCTCCCGGGTCACCGATTCCGAGAGCGCCTCCATGTGGCAGAGCCTGAGCTCACCCCCCGGCTACAAGTCCGGCTACTGCGTGGCCGTCTGCCCCGCCGGCGAGGACGTCCTGGGACCGTACCTGGACGACCGAAAGACCTTCATGGACACCGTGCTGCGACCGCTCCAGGACAAGAAGGAAACCCTGTACGTCCTCCCTGGCTCCCCTGCGCAGGAATACGCCCGGCGCCGCTTCCCGCACAAACCGGTGAAGGAAGTCACCGGCGGCTGGCAGCCCCCGGCGAAGCGCGCCGCATCCTCCTGACCGGGCGCACTCCACCCGATCGCCCTGCGGAAGAGGCTGTCGCTCATGCCTGCCGTCGATCGCACACGCCCGTACCCCTTGGCGAACGCCCTCGCCGTCGTCGGCGACTACTGGAGCCTGCTCGTACTGCAGGAGGTGTCCTTCGGCGTACGACGCTTCAACCGGATCACGGCGAACACCGGCATCCGCCCCAACGTGCTGGCCGTCCGACTGAGGAAACTCGTCGAACACGGCGTCCTGTCGAAGGAGTTGTACGAGGCCCACCCGCCCCGCTACGAGTACACGCTGACGGAAGCCGGACGTGAACTGCAGCCGGTGCTGCTCGCCCTGACGGAATGGGGAGAGCGCCATGCACCCCGGTCGGAACTGCCGACCGAGCGCCACCACGACTGCAGCGCGACGCTTCGCCCACGGGCGACCCGCGACACCTGAAGCGGGCCGCCCGCACCCTGTCGGGCGTTTTGCGACTTGAAATCTTGAAACCGATCGGTTTACGGTGGCAGAAACCGATCGGTTTCCCGCGGGGAGACCGTCTGAGTGCGATCTGGGTGCCGTCACCTCGGCAGCCGGGGCCTCGATGGAGCCGTGAGCGCTCGCCAGACAGCGCCCGCCGAGTCAGGAGGCCCGCCGTTCTGTGTTGTCGAGACCGGAGTGAGTCATGAGCGGGCTTCATCCCTTCCGCATATTGCGCACCAAACCCCTGTGGATCGCCAACGGCATCATCACGGGCGTACTCGCGCTGCTGTTCACCGTGTTCTACGTCGGCGCCAACATCGACCCGGTCGGCCACATGAAGCACCTGCCCGTCGGTCTGGTCAACGCCGACAAGGGGGCCACCGTCGCCGGCAAGCAGATCAACCTGGGGGCGCAGATCACCGGGTCGATCAAGAAGTCCACCGCGGGCGGGGACAGGATCGACTGGAAGGTGATGGAGGCGGCGAAGGCGAAGGAGGAGCTCGGCAAGGGCGAGCTGTTCGGCGCGCTCGTGGTACCCGCCGGCTTCACCTCCTCCGTCACGGCACTGAGCGGCACCACGACCACCGGAACTCCGTCCCGCCCGACGCTGACGGTGCTGACCAACCAGTCCGCCGGCAGCATCGGCTCCAGCCTGGCCCGGACGGCGACGACGACAGCGGCCGAGAGCGCCTCGCTCCAGGTGGGCAAGGAGCTGACCGCACAGAGCAGTGCAGGGCAGGCGCAGCTGCCCGTCGCGGCGCGCGTCCTGCTGGCCGACCCGGCCGCCGTCACCGTCGAGGACGGCCACCCCCTCGACTCGCACAGCGGCCTGGGCCTGACAGCGTTCTACTACGCGCTCACCCTCGTGGTCGTCGGCATGCTCTCCGCCAACGTCCTCAGCGGCCAGGTCGACCACGCCCTCGGCTACACCCACAACGACATGGGCCCGCTGCGTCTGCACCGCCCGCTGATCCGGGCGACCCGGGTCCAGACCCTCGCCATCAGCACCACCCTCATGGCCGGACTGTCCCTGCTGTTGGGCACCCTGGTCATGGCCGGCGCGGTCGGCATCATGGGCATGGACGCCGCCCACCTGCCCCTGCTGTGGCTGTACTCGGTGTGCGCCATCGCGGTCTCCGGGATCGGCGCGCTCACCCTCCTCGCCGTGTTCGGCACACCCGGCATGCTGGTGGTCACGCTGGTCTTCATCGGGATGGCGGTGCCGACGGCCGGCGCCACCACCCCCATCGCGGCACTGCCCGCCTTCTACCGCTTCCTCGCCGAGTTCGAGCCGCTGCGGCAGATCACCGGCGGCATCCGCTCGATCGTCTACTACGACGCCCAGGGCGACGCGGGTCTGACGCGGGGCTGGGTCATGATGGCGGCCGGACTCGCGGCAGCCGCACTGTTCGGCTTCGGCGTACTGGGGTGGTACGACCGCAAGGGACTGCACCGCATCCCGGCGGAGACGACGCCCGACAAGACCGCCGTCCCGGCGTAGCGGAGGTCACCCAGGACGGGGCCATTACTCGGAGTGGCCCCCGGTGTGCGCCGCCGTGCCGGGGACGACAGGCGCGCACACCATCACGGCTCGGCGACGGTCCTTCCCCCAGGCCGTCGCCGAGCCTGTGCCCGGACCCACCTGAAAACCGATCGGTTTTCATTTCGTCCGCTTCGGGTTAACCTCGCGGTATGACCACCGAAGTGAAGCTGAGCCCCAGGCAACGGTTGCTGGAGGCGGCGGCCACCCTCACCTACCGGGACGGCGTCAACATCGGGGTCGAGGCCCTGTGCAGGGCGGCGGGGGTGTCGAAGCGCTCCATGTACCAGCTGTTCGAGAGCAAGGACGAACTCCTGGCAGCGAGCCTGAAGGAGCGCGCCTCCGCCTATGTGGCGACCCTCCTGCCCGCGGCGGACGACGGCCGGTCACCCCGTGAGCGGATCCTGCACGTCTTCGAGCAGGTGGAATCCCAGGCCGGCGCCCCCGAGTTCCGCGGCTGCCGGTACCTGGCCGTGCAGGTCGAACTCAAGGATCAGAGTCACCCCGCGAGCCGGGTCGCCCATCAGGTCAAGGCGAACCTGACCGCCTTCTTCCGCACCGAGGCCGAGCAGGGCGGGGCGGGCGATCCCGATCTGCTGGCCCGGCAGCTCAGCCTGGTCTTCGACGGCGCAAGCGCCCGCGCCGGAATTCAGGCCGACAACCTGACCGGGCTCATCGCGCCCACGGTGACCACCCTGCTCGACGCGGCAGGCGTGCGCTGACGCACCACCCGCCCAGAACACTCCCTCACCTCTCGGCACCCTGGGGAAGCCCGATGGCCGCAAGCGTGTTGCCGAGCATGCCGCACGCGAAGAAGCTCGCGGTCTCGTCGGCGTCGGCGCCCAGCGACAGGTGCACGGTCTCCCAGATCCTCATCCAGCCGGCCCGGACGACCTCGCCGATCAGGTCGTCACCCTGCGCCTCTGCGGCCGCCACCGCGACATATCCCTGCATCTGCATCAGGAGCGTTTCGGGGCGCGTCGAGATCAGCTGCACGTAAGCGTCCGTCATGGCCTGATGAGCCCGCTCGTCGCCCTCCATTCCGTCGGCCGCCCTCTCGAAAGCCAGCCGGGTGTCGTCCATGCTCCGCACCAGCGCCGCGACGAAGATCGCCCTCTTGTCCGGGAAGAGCCTGAAGAGATACGGCTGCGTGACTCCGACCCGCTGGGCGATCGCCGCCGTGGACGTGCCGTGGTAGCCCGTGCGCGCGAACTCGGCGACCGCCGCGCGGATGACACTCTCGCGCCTCTCCTGCGCGCCGATCCTGCCCATGTCGCCACTCCCCTGCTTGAACTTGCACCCGGAAACCGATCGGTTTACTGTAGCGGAAACCGATCGGTTTCGAGTGAGTGCGGGAGTCCATGATGACGACAGATCGGCCAGTGGCACTCGTGACGGGTGCGTCGTCCGGCATCGGCAAGGAAACCGCGCTCGCGCTGGTGGCGGCGGGTTTCGAGGTCGTCGGAACGGGCCGCGACACCTCGCACGTCGCCCCGCTCGGCGGTGTGGCGTTCCTCGACCTCGACGTGGTCAGCGACACCTCGGTCACCGCCGCGGTCCAGGAGGTGACCGAGCGGTTCGGGCGGATCGACGTCCTGGTCAACAACGCCGGCGTGGGCTCGATGGGTGCGGCGGAGGAGACCTCCGTCGAGCAGGCCCGGTCCGTCTTCGACATCAACGTCTTCGGGGTCATGCGCATGGTGAACGAGGTCCTGCCGCACATGCGCGCTCGGCGACGCGGGCGCATCATCAACATCTCGTCCGTGCTCGGGTTCCTGCCCCAGCCCTACATGGCCGCCTACGCCGCCTCCAAGCACGCGATCGAGGGGTACACCGAGTCCCTGGACCACGAGATCCGTGACCACGGCGTCCGGGCGCTCATCGTCGAACCCGCCTACACCAGGACCGGATTCGAGGCCAACAGCGCGAAGCCCGAAACGCCCCTGCACGTGTACGCGAAGCAGCGGCAGACCGTCGACCGCGTCATGGCGGAGGCCGTCCGGGGCGGCGACGCCCCCGCCGTCGTCGCCCGGGCGATCGTCACGGCGGCAACCGCCCCGAAGCCGAAGCCTCGCTACACCGCCGGCCCGCTGGCCGGACGCGCACGCATACTGCGCCGCCTCGCTCCCGCCGGGGTCTTCGACCAACAGATCCGCAAGATGAACCAGCTGACCGACTGACGCGCGGGCGCCGCCCGGGCTTTCCGAACAGCCGTCGACACGCTGCTTGAACAAAAGGGCCCACCGACTCCGTCGGCGGACCCTCACGAAAGGTCGAGGCTAAGGCTTGAGCACCGCCAGTACCTCGTCGAGCGAAACGTCTGCAGGGTCACTCATATCGGACCCGTCGAACGTCTGCCAGATATAGGACGCCGTCCCGCTCTCCCGCAGCGGATGCAAGTCGGCCAGGTCCGGATCGTCGCGGAAGCTGTTGAACGCCTCTTCGGACTCCCATTCAACGAGAAACAGAACCTGCCGTGGCGCGAGGTCACCGGCCACGTTGTCTCGGAAACGGCCAAACGCCACCATTCGACCACCATATTGCGGAGCCGCTTCGGGCAGACGGCTGAAATACGCGAGGTATTTCTCCAAGTCGACCACGTCAAACATATTCAGGGCGTAAAACTTCTTCTTCTGCGAATTCCCACTCATTGCCAATACCCTCTCCGGTGGCCGGCGGTTGCGTGCGCCCCCCAAGGCAGTCATGACTGCCCCCAGAATCGGAAACCGATCAGTTTCAAGAATAGTAAACCGATCAGTTTCCCAATGCAAGCTCAAACGTCAAGCCAATCCCCGCCGCTTCGGCAGGTGAGCTCGGGCCCGGGGGTGGCCACGGACAGGCTCTTCGCAGCCGTCCTGGCTGACACCGACGCGGAGACGTCAAAGCCTTCACCGTTCGATTCTCGTCGCCCGCTCCACGATCTCCGTGCTGCGCCTGCGAAGTCGCTTACACAAAGCAGCAGTTCACGATGGGCTGACGTACACGTAGCGACTGTCATGCACGGGGCTGCACGGCGAGGTCGGTGAGCAGGCCCCGTACTCGGCCCTCGATCTCGTCGCGGATGGGGCGTACGGCGTCGACGCCCTGCCCTGCCGGGTCGTCCAACTTCCAGTCCAGGTACGTCTTTCCGGGGAAGACGGGGCACGTGTCGCCGCACCCCATGGTGATCACGACGTCCGACGCCTGGACGGCCTCGACGGTCAGGATCTTCGGGGTCTCGGCCGAGATGTCGATGCCGGCCTCGTTCATCGCCTCGACGACAGCGGGGTTGACCGTGTCGGCAGGGGCCGAGCCGGCCGAGCGGACCTCCACCGCGTCGTCGGCGAGGTGGGTGAGGAAAGCGGCGGCCATCTGGGAGCGGCCGGCGTTGTGGACGCAGACGAAGAGGACGGAGGGCCGGTCGGCGGCGGGAGTGCTGCTCATGCTGGGGACTTCCTGGGCGGTTGGTCAGGGAAGGAGGGGGGCGGCGAGTCCGGGCTCGCTGTGGAGGGCGGAGGTATCGGCCCGTGCGGGAGCCGGACGCCCGAAGACCGCTGCCACGAGCGCCAGTCCGAGTACGGCACCGGCCACCTGGGCCGCTATGAACGGGGCGACCGAGCCGGGCGCGATGCCGGCGAACGTGTCCGTGAAGGCCCGGCCGATCGTCACGGCCGGGTTCGCGAACGACGTGGAGGACGTGAACCAGTACGCCGCCCCGATGTACGACGCAACCGCGACCGGAGCGAAGTGGGCACGGCCCACTCGGGCAAGGCCGAAGATCAGGAGTATCAGGCCGGCGGTGGCCACGATCTCGCCCAGCAGGAGGTGGCCGGCCGAGCGGTCGTGCGTCGACCACCTCACCAGCGGCTTGCCGAACATGGCGTCGGCCAGGACGGCACCCGCTGCCGCACCAGCGATCTGGGCGGGGACATACGCGGCCACGTCCCGCGCCGTGAGCCCGTCGTCTGCACGACGATCGGTCAGCCAGGCGGCGAGCGTGACGACGGGGTTGAAGTGGGCCCCGGAGACAGGCCCGAGCAGCACGATGAGCACGCCCAGGCCGAACACGGTGGCCAGCGAGTTGGCGAGCAACTGGACGCCGACGTCCCGGGACAGCCCGGTGGCCTGGATGCCGGATCCGACCACGACCGCCACCAGCGCCGCCGAACCGACGGCCTCGGCCAGGGCACGGCGTCCCAGCGAGGCGCTCACGCGAGCGCCTCGGCGGCGGTCGGGGCCTTCAGGAACACGGCGAGCCGGTCCAGGGTGCCGGGCAGCAACCAGTAGTACACCCATGTGCCGCGCCGCTCGCAGTCGATGAGACCGGCCTGGCGCAGAAGCTTGAGGTGGTGGGAGATCGTCGGCTGGGAGAGATCGAAGGCCGGGGTCAGCTCGCAGACGCAGGTCTCGCCGCCCTCCCCACGCGAGGCGATCATCGACAGCAGGCGCAGCCGGACCGGATCACCCAGGGCCTTGAACACCTTGGCCAGTTCGGCCGCCCGCTCGTCGTCGAGCGGTGCCGTGGACGCTCCGGTGCAGCAGTCGGCGTCCTGGCCGATCACCTCGAGCTCTTGTTTCGACATACCTCTATGTTGACGTTTTTCGATCCAAGGCGCAAGGTTGAATCAACGAACTTCAATACAGGCCGTTCCGGGCACCGCCGTGCCCGGTCACCCAGGAGTGAAGTGATGAACGAGCAGTCCACCGACCTGCGCGAAACCGTCCGCCGGCGCTACGCCGCCGCAGCCGTGAAGGTCGCCGAGGGCGGCACCGCCTGTTGCGGACCGCAGCCGGTCGAGGTCGACGAGAACTTCGGCTCCACGCTGTACGCCGCCGACGAGCGCAGCGTCCTGCCTGCCGAAGCGGTCGCCGCCTCCCTCGGCTGCGGCAACCCGACCGCCGTGGCGGAACTGCGCGAGGGCGAGTACGTCCTCGACCTCGGCTCCGGCGGCGGCATCGACGTCCTGCTCTCCGCCCGCCGCGTCGGTCCGACCGGCAAGGCGTACGGGCTCGACATGACCGACGAGATGCTCGCCCTGGCCCTGGCCAACGCCGAGAAGGCGGGTGCGACCAACGTGCAGTTCCTCAAGGGCAGCATCGAGGCGATCCCGCTCCCCGCGCACAGCATCGACGTCGTCATCTCCAACTGCGTGATCAACCTGTCCGTCGACAAGCCCGCCGTCTTCGCCGAGACCTACCGCGTCCTCAGGCCCGGCGGCCGTATCGGCGTCTCGGACGTCGTCGCCGATGACGAACTCACACCAGAAGCGCGTGCCGAGCGCGGCGACTACGTCGGCTGCATCGCCGGCGCGCTCTCCTTCACCGAATACAGGCAGGGACTGGAGGCCGCCGGCTTCATTGAGGTCGAGATCACCCCGACCCACCCAGTCGCCGACGGCATGCACTCCGCCATCGTGCGCGCGGTCAAGCCCGCCGACGCCGGCGAACCGGCCGACTCCTCCGCCGGAGCAGACGCATCGAATTGATCTGGGAGATCCTTGACGAGTGCCGCCCTCACCCGTCTTGCCGAGCAGCGCCGAGAGCAGGAACACGAAGATGCAGAATCCGTTCAGGGACGGCGGTCCGCTCGACATCGCCATGGGACTGCTCGGTCTACTCGTCTCGCTCGCTCTGTTGTGGATGGGCATACAGATGGCCCAGAACGGGCGCGCGTGGTGGTGGCCCCTGACGGCCGGCGTGTTGGTCGTCCTCAACCTGCATGGCCTGTACCGGCGCCGCCCGTCGAAACGCCAGAGCCGTCCGTAGACACGGCCCGCCGACCTGATGGGCACGGGTGACGGCCGGGCGGTCATCAAGAACACGGTCGGGGAGGTCTCCGTACTGGACCGGGGCCAGTCCCTTCCCGCCACCGTGCTGGCCTCCGGCCTCCAGGACTACAACGGGCTCGTGGGCGTCTCGGGCCGGTATGCGGCCTGGGGTGGGCCCACGCCCGCGGGTGAGGGCCTGTCGGTGGCGGACCTGGACACCCGGAAGGTCGTGCTCACCCGTACGGGCGCGGCCGGTGCGGTCCCCTCCGCCCTGTGGGGGGACACGCTGTGGGCGGCGGCGAGGGACGGCAGTGTCACGGCCACGGAGGTGAGTTCGGGCACCACGATCACGTCGTTCCGGGCGGTCTGCAGCGGCTGCGGGGTGGGCGGCTTCCAGGCGGTGGGACGCTGGGTGTACTGGTCCGAGTCCTGCAATTCCCCGCAGGGCAGCGTGGAGAAGGCCTTTGTGTACGACACGCGCAGGAAGACGCTCATCGCCGTGCCCACCGGCGGAGTGACACGCCTGGGCGACGGCTTCCTGGTCACGCGTGACTCCACGTCCGGAGCGCTGACCCTCACGGACGTCACGAGCGGCTCCGCGGTGAGCCGGACCGTGGCGGCCAAGGCCGGAAAGTGGGACGTCGATCCGTACACCGGCCTGGTCGGCTATGTGGACCCGACCTCACAGGACATCCACGTCCTGCGGAGTGGGGTCCACGCCACGGACATCGCGGTCCTGGGAGCGAGGACGGCACCTTCGGTCGGCCTGGTGGACCCGTTGTCCTCGTGGGAGGGCACGTGGTGGCTGTCGAAGCCGGCCGCGTCGTGGACGCTGGTGCTCAGGAACAAGGCGACCGGGGCCACCGTGCGCACACTGTCCGGTGGCGCCGCGCAGGACGCGGTCCGTACGTCGTGGAACGGCAGGACGTCGACGGGTGCGTATGTGCCGAACGGCACGTACAGCTGGACGCTGACCGTGGCCCCGGCCGACCGGCAGGGTGCGTCGGCGACGGTGTCCGGCTCGCTGAAGCTGACCGGTGGGGCCGCGGTGAGACGCGACCATGTCGGCTCCGACGGCATCGGTGACCTGCTCACGCTCACCTCCCAGGGTGCGCTCTCCTTCCAACGGGGCGACGGGGCCGGGAAGTTCTCGACGAAGACCTCGGCTTCGGGATGGCCGGCCTCGATCACGGCGGTGCCCTTCGGAGACCTGAACGGTGACCGGTGCAATGACGTGCTCGTGCGGTTCAGCAGCGGTGCGCTGCGCGCCTACCGCCCGGGCTGCGGCAAAGCACTGACGACCTCCACGCCGTACACCACGCTGTCAACCTCGGGCTGGAACCAGTACAACGTGCTGACCTCACCGGGCGACATCACCGGTGACGGCCGGGCGGACCTGATCGCCCGGCAGGCGTCCACCGGTGACATCTACCTGTACAAGGCCACGAGCAGTGGAAAGCTCTCTCCGCGAGTGAAGATCTTCTCCAAGTGGTCCGGTCACAAGAAGATCATCGGCGTCGGCGACCTCAACGGTGACGGGCACGGGGACCTGCTGGCGCAGGACACGTCGAACAGGCTGTGGCGGTACCCGGGCACGGCGGCCGGCGGCTTCGGGGCGCGGGTCGAGGTGGCCGAAAACTGGGGTGCCTCCTACAACGTCGTGGTGGGCGTCGGCGACATCACCGGCGACGGGAGGGCCGACATCGTCTCCCGCGACACCTCCGGCAAGTTGTGGCGCAACAACGGCGACGGCAGGGGCTCCTTCGGTCCTCGCACCGCAATCGCCGCTGGATGGCAGGCCTACAAGGCCCTGTACTGACCCACCCGTCACACCACCCCTTGGTAAGAGTCGGTTAAGATCCGGCCACTTGTGCGAGGGCGGGGGCCCTCGTAGGGGAGGGAACTCAACGTGGGCAGACACGCCCTGAGACGGGGCGGGCCTGCCGCCGTCGTCTCCTCGCTCGTGGTGGCCGTCGTGGCCGCGTCCGTCGTCGTCCTGCCGGAGGGGGGCGGCTCCGCGCAAGCGGCCGAGGCCGACACCACCGCGATCACGCTGGTCGGCCCCGGCTCCATCACGCCACGCACGGACCGCCCGTACGTCGCGGGCTCCACCGGCTTCCTGCACCGGCAGACCGGCAGGACCGGACTCCTGTGGACCGACTACACGACCGGCCGGACCGTCACCGTCAGGAACGCCGACGGCGTGTACACCCCTGGCACCGGCTGCACCTACCTCGGCTCCCAGTGTCGTGACGCCTGGTACGGCTCGGACAGCGACCTGGTCGCTCTGCCGACCACGGCCAACGACGCGTACGCCACCCTGTGGGATCCGGCGACGGCCACCTCCAGGAAGGTGAGCTGGAACGGGTCCGTCCAGTACGGCCAGGGGTACTACCGGGCCCTCGCGGGCGACACGATCGTCACCACCAACTCCCTGATCGACAAGGTCGACGGCGCGTGGCGCACCCGCAAGGTCACCGGTGACGCGACGAACGTGGGGAGCGAAGACGTCCTCGCTGCGGACTCCTCAGGCGTGCTCGTGGCGAACGGCACCTATGGCTCGCTCCACTACATCGACATCGAGTCGGCCGTGAGCACCAAGGCCTTCGCGGGCGCCACCACCAACTCGACATTCCTGATGAGCGCGGACCGCGTGGGCTGGTACTACAACGGCACCGCCGAGCTGCACCTGAAGTCCCGCACCGACCTCACCGCGGCCGAGCAGGTCGTCACGCTGCCCGCCAACCCGGGCGCGCTCGACGGCGCCCCGGTCCTGGTCGGCGACTGGCTGCTGCTGCCGCTGTCCTCCAGAGACCTCGGCTCGAAGCTCCTCGCGGTCAACGTCACCGACCCCTCGGTCCAGCAGACCCTGCTGGCGAGCGCCGGCGAGTACACATTGGCGGCCGGTGACGGAAGCGCGCTGGTCACGGGTGGCACCGACGCCACCGACTGGTGGGTGCGGCGGGTGAGCCAGGCCGAGGACGGCACGCTGAAGCTGGAGAAGGTCCAGCAGGCCCCGGCGGTGGAGAACGCCAAGACGGGCATCGCGCTCAGCCGCGGCAGCCTGCGCGTCGTCGAGGACGACCCGAACGCCACGGCGGACACCACGTCCGTGCGCACCCTCACCACCGACGGCTCCGCCACGCTCACGGCGTCCGAGGCCACGGCGAGCGACTCGATCTACGACGCCCTCTGCCCGTACGAGGGCACCACGTGCAAGGCGCTGTGGGGGAACCTCGACGCCCGGGACGTCTACCTCGACGCGAACGGCGGCACAGACGAGGGCGAGAGCGGCGGCGACGACCGGCTGAAGGAGATCGGCGGCCACTACCTGGACTTCGGCGGCCAGGGCGGCCACATCGTCGACGTCTCCGACGACTACGCCGTCTTCGACTCCGGTGGCACCACGCCGACGCAGTACGTGGGCGAGTTCGGCCAGGGCGAGAAGCTGAAGCGGTCCGTGCGCGCCGCCGCCCTGAACGGCTCCACCCTGTGGAGCGCCACCACCACCGTCGGCAAGCTCACCTCGTACGGCATCCCGCAGGAGAAGACGCTCTCCACGGTGACCGTCCCGGGCCTGGCCTGCGTGCCGAGCGAACTCCAGGCGGCGGGACGCTGGGTGTACTGGGCCTGCGGGACGGACTCTGCGGGCGTGTACGACACCCAGGCCGGTACGTCGACGGCGGTCACCCCCGGCGACGTGCTGCTCGGCGACGGCTTCACCGTCCGCCACGACCATGGCGCGGGCACGCTGGTCCTCACCGAGGCTGCCACGGGTACCACGCGCACGATCGCCTCCGACCTGGCCGACAAGGGCCTTGCCGTGGACCGCCGTTACCGTTGGACGGTCGACGAGTACACCGGCCTGGTCGCCTGGTTCGACGACTACGAGCGCACCCACGTCACCACCACGGGCATCACCCCGTCCGCCGTGACGGCCTTCGACACCTCGGTCGGCGACTTCGTGTCCACGGGGGTGTCCTTCGACGGCACCTGGGTGCTGTCCCGCCCGGTCACCTCCTGGTCGCTCACCTTCACCTCGGTCCAGAGCGGCGCGAACGGCAAGGTCACCCGCACCATCACCGGCGGCGCGACCCCGGCGCGAGTGAGCACGAGCTGGAACGGCAGGACGGCGAGCGGCAGTTACTTCCCCAACGGCCACTACACCTGGACGCTGAAGGCGACCGGCCTCGGCACCGCCACGGCGAACACGGTGACCGGCGGCGAGGGCTACCTCCAGCGCGGAGCCGCGGTGCGCCGCGACTTCGTCAGCCCGGAGGGCCCGGACGGCCGTGGTGACCTGCTCACCCTGAACTCCTCGGGCGGCCTGACCTTCCACAGCGGCACAGGGACGGGCAGGTTCGGCGACAAGTACACGGGCACCGGCTGGCCCACGACCGTCACGGCGGTCCCCTTCGGCGACCTCAGCGGCGACCGCTGCAACGACGTCCTCGTCCGCTACAGCAGCGGCGCGCTGCGGCTGTACAAGCCGGGCTGCGGGGCAGCGGTCAAGCCGTCGACGTCGTACACGACCCTCGGTACCAGCGGCTGGACGCAGTACAACGCGCTCACCTCGCCCGGCGACGTGAGCGGCGACGGGCGGCCGGACCTGATCGCGAGGAACTCGTCCACCGGAGCGGTCTACCTCTACAAGGGGACCAGCGACGGCAAGCTCGCCTCCCGCGTCAAGCTCTACGACAACTGGAAGGGCTACAAGAAGATCGTCGGCACCGGTGACATCACCGGCGACGGCAAGGCCGACCTCCTGGCCCAGGACACGTCCGACAACCTCTACCGCTACGACGGCAAGGGCGACGGCACGTTCGCGGCCCGCGTCAAGGTGTTCTCGAACTGGGGCGGCTCGTACAACGCGGTCGTCGGGGTCGGCGACATCACGGACGACGGCAGGCCGGATCTGGTCTCCCGCGACACCAGGGGCAACGTGTGGCGCAACAGCGGGGACGGAAAGGGCTCGTTCGGTCCGCGGGCGCAGATCGCGAGCGGCTGGAGCGGCTACAAGGCCCTTTCGTAGGCGGCGAGTCCCGCCCCTCAGGCGGGCCGGGTGGGGGCCCGTAGTTCGGTCTTGTATCCGCCCTGGGGGGTGGGTTCGGCGGTGAGGGTGCCGTCGAGCAGTTCGGCGCGTTCTCTCAGGCCGATCAGGCCGTGCCGGGCGCTGGGCAGGGCGACGGAGGCGCGGGTGGGGGCGGTGTTGGTGACGGTGACGCCGAAGTGCTGCGTGTCGTGCCACAGGCGCACCTCGGCGCGGGCGCCGGGGGCGTGCTTGCGTACGTTCGTGAGGGCTTCCTGGACCGTGCGGTAGACGGTGCGCTGGGCGGTGGTGCTGATGCCGGCCGGAAGCCCGCCGGACAGGGTGGTCTCGATGCCGCTGTTGGCGATCAGCTGCTGGAGGTCGGCGAGGGTGGGCTGGGGGGTGAGTTCGGTTTCCCTGCCGCCGGAGGCGCGCAGCAGGGTGACCATGTGGCGGAGTTCGTCGAGGGTGTTCACGCTCAGGGTGCGGATGGTGCGGGCGGCATCCCGGGCGGCGGTGTCCTTGGCGGCGACCTGCAGGGCTCCGGCCTGAACGGCGATGAGGCTGACCTGGTGGGAGACGACGTCGTGCATCTCGCGGGCCAGTTGGGCGCGTTCGCGGGCGAGGACGGTCTGGGCGTACAGGGCGCGTTCGTGTTCGCGGGCCACTTCGACCTCGACGAGCTGGCGGGCCACGTCGTGTCTGGCCTGCACGAGCTGGCCGCACAGGATCGGGGCGAAGGCCGTGGCCAGCGTGTAGACGAACTGGATGAGCGTCCAGGTCTGGTCGCCGGAGAACGTGTCGGACAGGGGCCAGGCGAGGGTGCTCGCCGCCGCGTTCAGCAGGGCGCAGCCGGCCAGCAGCGGGCGGTTGCGGGTGCTCGTGGCCAGTGTGTACAGGGCGGCGATCGGCGCGACTGCCACGTCCATGAACAGGGTCATGGGCAGTGTCAGCAGGAAGACGGCCAGTGGAAAGCGCCTGCGCAGGAACAGTCCCGCGCAGCCGAGGGCGGCGCAGGCCCACATGAACGGTGTCGCCTCGTCGTCGAGGTTGATCCAGGCGTCGAGCACGGCGAGCACGACGAGGCCCGCGTCGACGGCCCAGGGCGGCACCCGCCGCCACAGTGCCTGACCCGTGCTCATCGTCCGTTGCTCCGTGCCGGGTCGGCGCCGTCGTCGCTGAGCAGTCCGGCCCGCTCCGCGAGGAGCGCCGCCTGGACGCGGCTGGAGACCCGGAGCTTGGTCAGGATCGAGCTGACATGGTCCTTGACGGTGCCCGCGCTCAGATGGATGCGGGTGCCGATGTCGGCGTTGGACAGTCCTTCCGCGATCAGGACGAGGACGTCACGTTCGCGGTCGCTGAGCAGATTCACGCGCGCCACATCCGCGTCCTGGGGCGCGCCCGCCCCCGGATGGCTGCGCAGCAGAGCCCGCGAGGCTTTCGGGGAGAGCACCACCCCGCCCGCGGCCAGGGTGCGTACGAGGTGGGCGAGTTGTTCGGGCTCGGTGTCCTTGAGCAGGAAGCCCGCGGCTCCCGAGCGCAGCGCGGTCACGATGTACTCGTCGGTGTCGAAGGTGGTCAGCATGGCCACCGGCGGCGGCTCGGGCAGCGTCTGGATCTCCCTCAGGACGGTCAGGCCGTCCACGTCCGGCATGCGGATGTCGAGGAGCACGACGTCCGGCTGCTCACGCCGGATCACGTGGGCGGCCTGCGCTCCTTCCGCGGTCGCCACGACCTGGATGCCGTCGGAGGCGTTCAGGATCAGCTCGAACCCGGACCGCACCAGCGCCTCGTCGTCCACCACCACTACCCGGATCACCGGCGTTCCGCCTCACACTTGTCTGCTCTGTCCAGCTTCTCGGCGACCCGTGCACCCCGCCTCGGGGCGTCCACGTTCTCTTCGGTGATCGCCTGCTGACGACAGTACGTCCGGCAGGGCACGCGACGGTCGGGCCGCTGCGGACACCCGCCACCCGGCAGGCCGGTTCCAGCCGGTCGGGGGGAGCGCTCCGGCCCGTCGGCGGGCGGGTGGGCGAGGCTCGGCGGACGGTGGGGCTCCGCCTTGGAGATCGGAACGCCGGCTCGACGGCGAGGTTGTCCGCCGACCCCAGCACGGCTTCCCACTTGGCGCTGCGCACACCATGGCGATACGCCCTGCGCGCCGCCGCCTCGACGCGAGCGGTCTCCCGCTCCTCGGCGCCGGACGCCTTCACCGTACGGAACGCGCCGAAGACCCGCTCCAGGCAGGTGGACATCTCCCAGACAGCCGCCTGGGAACGCTCGGTGGCCTGCCCGATCTTCGGAATCACCAGCGCGGCACCCACACCGACGACCGCGACCACGCCAAGCGTGACGCCCAGCAGGACGGCATCGAGGAACGCCATCACCACGACCGCCGCGACCAGGGTCACCGCCCCCGTCGCCGCGGAGACCACCGCCTGGGTGCTGACCGCCCGCAGCAGCGTGGTGTCGGAGGTCACCCGGGACATCAGATCGCCCGGCTGCATCCGGTCCACCTCCGCAAGGCGCAGCCGCAGCAACCGTCCGATGAGGCTGCGGCGGGCGGCGAGCACCACCAACTCAGCCGTCCGTTCCAGCACATGGGCACCGAACGCCTCGGCCGCCGTGCTCAGCAGCACCAGCACGGTCGGTGCCGGCAGGACGTTTCCGATGGTGCCACCGGACGAGAGCCGGTCGACCAGTGCCTTCGTGGCCAGCGGCTGCAGCAGCCCGGTGATCACAGAATTCCTTTCCTACGGGGCCGGCCGCGCACCGCGTCGGCGGCTGCGACGGCCCTTCGTCGGGCGCCGGCTCAGTGGACCAGTGAGGCCGCTCGCGTGGCGAGGATGTGCACCCCGGCTTCGTAGAACTCAGGACGGACCACGAACAGGACACCGGCGCCCGCCACCAGCGTCAGGCCGAGAAGTTCCGACAACCCGCCTCTGCCACGTGTGATCTCACGGCCCGGCACGTCGATGCCGGCCGATGCCTCGAGCACGGTCTCGGGCTCCTTGGTGTGAACACGCTGTGTCATGCCTCCAGCCTGGGCGCCCGGCCGCTCTCCGCACATCCGACGACTGTCGGGTCCACCCCCGCCGAGTGGCTGGGGAAGAACATCAACTCCACCCGGCGACGACCTGTGAGTCCGGCTCGTCGGTCCCCGCGGAGCCAGGGCCGTCGGCAGCCGACGGGGGCGGGCCGGTCAGGGACCGGGCGATGGCCATCGAGCCGCCGCCGTGGAGCAGAACGCTGCCGAGCACCGTCAGGGTCATGGCGTACAGGGCGGTGTCGGCGTACCGCCCGTCCGGCAGGGCGTTGAACGCGAGCAGGCCGAACACGATGGAGGTGGTGCCGCGTGGTCCGAGCGCGCCGACCATGAGCCGTTCCCGCCAGGTGAACTTCGAGCCGAGGAAGGCAAGCATGATCGGAAGGATGCGCACGACGGTGAGCGCGGCGGCGCAGAGCACGACGGTGGGCCACTGGACGCCGTCACCCACGGCGAGCACCACGGCGTTGCCGAAGAAGAACCACATGCACATCGTCATCATCGAGTTGGTGTCCTCGATGAGCTGGAAGTCCGAGGCGTGGGGAGCCGAAGCGCCCCGTCGGCGGACCGGTGCCTGCCTGACGTAGCGGAAGGCGATCCCGCACACGAACGAGGCCACGAAGCCATTGCCGTCCATCGCCACGGTCACGGTGTAGGCGAGCAGTGGTGTGACCAGCACGACGACCCGTCGGGACTGCTCCGTCATCCACTCCGCACGGTCGGCCAGATTGATCAGCCACGCCACCAGCGCCCCCACCACGAAGCCGGCCACGAGTGCCTTCAGCGCGAACGGCACGGCCGTGCCGAGGGCCTGCACGGGTGTGCGGGTGACGGAGTTGGTGCCGACGAGGATCAGTGCGAACAGGAAGAGGGGCGACACGATGCCGTCGTTGTAGCCGCTCTCCACGTTGAGCACGCTGCGCACCCTCGCCGGGATACGCCGGTCGCGGACCAGCGTCTCGGCCGGGGCGAAGTCGGTCGGGACGACGATGCACGCGATGAGCAGCAGCAGCGCGACCGGCAGTCCGGGCAGCAGCAACGTCCCCAGCAGCACCATCGTGATCAGGCTCATCGGCAGGGCCACCAGCAGGGCCCGCGCCGCGGAGCCGGGGTCGTTGCCGAACAGTCGCCCGCCCGGCAGCTCGGTGGCGTCGACGAACAGCAGGACGGCCAGGATGACCTCGGCCACATGCTGAGCGACCTCGGAGTTCAACGTGGCGGCGATATGGCTGTGCGTGAACACCCCCGTGACGACGCCCGCGAGCACCAGCACCAGAGGAGCCCGCACATGCCGTTGTTCCAGCCGGCCGGCGACCAGCGACCAACCGGCCACCACCGTGGTGATCACAATCAGGACAGAGATCATTTGAATCCGCTTCAGAACTCGGAACAGACCAGCGGCCGCCCCCGGCCCCTGCTCCGACAGCTCAGCAGCTCCTCGCCATGCCCGCCCGGCGCCGAACCGGGCGCTGAGTGAATATCGGGGATCGAGTGGTGGTCAGGAAGCATCGTTGCGGGGCTCGGCCGATGTCGCGTGGAGCAACGAACAGGATCATTTTGCGTTTCCTCTGCCTTGCCCATCCCGCAGTCGGCTGCTCCACCCCCGCCGATCGGCGGGGCCGGACGGCCCGGCAACGGAGTCAGAGGCGGCGGGCCCCGCGCAGCCCTTGGGCGTAGTAGCCGTCACCGTCGAGCCGTGAGGTGCCGCCCTTGTCGCCCATGGTGGGGCCGCCCGCGTTCTTCCGGCTGGAGATGAAGCGCGGGTGGTCGTCGGTGTCCAGGCCGAGGTAGATGCCGACGTGGCCGATCCGTCCGCCGGGCAGCTCCCGTGTTCGGAAGAAGACCAGATCGCCCGGCTGGAGCTGCTGGATGACAGCGGGGCGGCGGCCCGCGAGGGGGATCACGGGTACGCCGAGCCGCGCGTGGGCGATCGCGTCGGCGGTCCGCTGCAGTCCGCTGCCCGCCGCGCTGTCCCGGCTGTTCAGCGGAAACCCCGAGCGGTATCCGTACACCAGCCGGACATAGCCGGAGCTGTCGACGGAGCGCGAGCGGTCCTTCTCGGGGCGGCGGGTGACCGCGTCCGGGAAGGTCCAGGGGATGCCCAGGTAGTCGTAGAAGTCCGAGCCCGTGCGCCGCTTGTCGCCGACGGCGCCCGGTGTGTAGCGGGCGGCACCGCGGTAGGGGACTCCCGCCGCCGTCTTCCGGGCCGGGGCGCCGGCGATGTAGTCGAAGGCCGTGGCGAGGAGGTCGGGATCGCGGCTGCCGAGCCGGGACCTGAGCCAGGTCCTGAACCAGTCGCTCTGCTCCGCGCCACGGGCCCATGCCTTGGGCAGCAGCCGCACCCAGCTCCTGGTGACGACCCGGGCAGCCGTCGTCCGCGGCTCCGCGAACGACCTGCTGGGCCCTGTCAGTACGGCCGTACGGGCGCCGTCGGTGAGCGTGGCGACGATGCTGCCGTGCCGGTCGCGGGCGACCGTGCGGGCGGGGTTGCCGATCCGCTCGAAGTGCAGCGGGCCGCTACCGGCCCGGATCACGGCACCCGGTGATGCCTGTGATGCCGGTACTGCCGGTGTTGCCGTCGGCTGATCGGTGCGGTGCCTGAGCTGCAGGGTCAGTAGGCAGCTCGCGGCGAGCAGGACGGCTGTCACCAGGGACAGGACCGCGTTCCTGGGCAGGGAGAGCTTCCGGATTCCGGGCAGGGGGCGTTTCACTGGGCAACTCCGATGGGCGGGAAGGAGAGAGGGCGCCGCATGTCGGGAAGGGGGCGGCTCATGTCGTGGGCAGGGCGCCCAGCAGCAGCCCGGACACCAGAATCACGTACGCGGCGAAAGTGACCGCGCAGGTGGAGAGCACCGTCGCTGCCTTGGGCTGCCTCTGCAGCTGGTAGGCGATGAGACCGGGCACGATGAACCCGAGGGCCTGATGGGCGAACAGCAGGGGGAACTGCTGCTGGAGCACCAGGGAGAGCCCGGCCTGGAGCAGGACACCGGTGAGCACGACGGCGGCGAAGAGCCGCTTGCCGTAGAGGATGACGAAGCGCTGCAGCAGCTTGGTCAGCAGGTAGGTCAGGGCTGCCACGGCCGCGACCATGGCGGCGCGCCGCAGATCGCCGACGAGGGTGAGGGCGAGCCAGCCGGGGGTGATCATGCCGCCCGGTGAGAGGTTCGTGGTCAGGTAGCACAGGAGGGAGAAGACCAGACCGAGTGCGATGCCGATGGCGGCGATCTGGGGTGTGACTACTGCGGGGATCAACGGGAAGCTCCCTGGGAGGAGTTGTGGTGGGCGCCGGGTGATGTGGTGGCGTCGGCGGGGTCGGCGTCGGGGTGTTCGGGCGCGAGTGCCGTGAGCCGCTCCAGGAAGAGTTCGCCCTGGCCGTGGATGTTGCCGATGGCGACGAGCGAGGAGTCCGGCCCCAGGTGAGCCAGCAGATCCGTGATGAGCCGGTCGGGGTCGCGGCGGTCGCCGCCGAGATCGACGACGTTCCCGGTCCAGTGGGCGGGTATGGCGTCGGCGGCCGACTTGGTGGGGTGGCCGATGAGGAAGACCGTCTCCGGGTCGAGCTGGGGGATGAGCGCGCCCATCTGCCCGTTGCGCTCCACACGGTCGGGACGGCAGTTGATGACGACGTGCAACGGACGGTGGATCGCGCCCAGTTCGAGCAGCTGCGTGATGTTCATCAGCGTCGACTCGGGATCGTTGGCGGCGAAGACGTTCGCGAAGCGCAGCCCCTTTCCGTCGGGGGTGCGGTACCGCTCGACGGACAGCACTCCCGGGTCCGGTGGCGCCTCGTACATGCCCTTCAGCGCGGTCGCGCGGTCGACGCCGAGCAGTTCGGCGACCGCGAGTGCGATGGCGACGTTCTCCTTGAAGGTGAACCAGCTGAAGCCGCGCAGTTCCTCGTCGGTGACGGTTTCCGGGTCGGCGTGGACCAGCTCGCAGTTCCGGGCGTCGGCCTCCTCCTGGAGGATGTGGAAGCGCTCCTTCTCCGCGGTGACGCAGACGCCGCCCTGAGGCATGGACCGGCACAGCGAGCGGGCCACGTCGTCCAAGGTCGGCCCCATCTCTTCGAGATGGTCCTCGCGGACGTTGCAGAGCACGCCGATGGTGGAGCGGATCAGCTTGGTCTGGTTGATCTCCTGGAGTGCGGGCATGACGGCCATGCACTCCATGACCAGGACATCGGGCCGGTAGCCGGCGGCCCGCCGGACGATGCCGATCTGCTCGACGACGTTGGCGATGCCGAACTTGCGGTAGACCGGCTCCTCGGTGGCGTCGGGGTGGATGAACCGGGCCGCGGTTCCCGTGGTCTTGGCGACGGTCACCAGGCCGCTGCCGCGCAGCGCGCCCGCGCACAGCCGGGTGATGGAGGACTTGCCGCGAATGCCGTTGACCAGCACGCGGGTGGGTATGGCGGCGAGTTTCGCGTCATGGCGGCGCTGTTCGACGACGCCTGCGACGAGCAGGCCGGCGCAGCACACCGCAAGGACGCAGTACAGGAAGAGCACGGCGGGTCAGCTCCTGGGACCGGGGCCGGACAGGGAAGGGGAGGCGGTGGGCGCCCCGTCCGGGGAACCGGACGCGGGCTGTGTGTTGGTGCGCGGGAGTCGCTGTCTGATCAGTTCGAGGCTGCGGGCGAGGGATCCCACCTCGTCGTGGTGGCGCGGGTAGAGCACCGTTCGGCGGTCCCCCGCCGCCAACGCCTCGGCGCCCCGGGCGACTTCACGCAGCGGACGTACGACGACGAGGTGCAGCCAGCCGAGGCAGAGGGCGCCCGTGGTCACCCCCAGCAGACCGACGAGCATGATCCGCCGCTGGGCCTCGTACTCGGGCAGGCCGATCCAGAACACCGGCCTGATGGAGGCGACGCTCCAGCGAAGTGCGCTCGCGACGCCCCGCTTGTCGTTGAACGGCGCCACAGCGGCGACCGCGGGATCCCTCCAGCCGAGCAGCAGCTCGGCGGAGCCCTTGGTGTTGCGGACGGCCTTCAGCTGGGCCCGCAGCCGGCCGTCGGAGACTCGCCCGAAGGCCACGAACCCCTTGTTGGAGGCGATGACCCGATGCGCGGAGTCCACCAGCCACACCGAGCCGAGACCGGGCCGGCTGAGGATGCCGGCCAGGTACTGGACCTTGAACTCGCCTACGACATAGCGGTGTTGGGACTTCGCCGACGCACCCTTGACCTGCTGGGCGGCCACGGCGGCGAGCACCGGTTCCGTGCCTGAGGTGTTCGTCTGCATGACCCCGGGCCTGATGCGGGCCTTCTTCGGGGTACGGGGTTCGTCGCCGGCGCGGGCGAGGATCCTGCCGGCGCCGTCGACGACGTACAGGGACCGGTATCGGCCGTGCTGCTCCAGGGATCTTTCGAGGGCCTTGCCCGCCTCCTCCGACCGGGAAGCGCCGACCACGGTGGCGAGATGGGCGAGATCCGCGTATCCGTCGTTGATCCCCCTGCGCACGCGATCGGCCGTCGTCTGGGTGCGTTGCCGCTGGTCGTCGGAGATGAGCCGCGGTACGACCGCGGCCGGGCGCGGCAGGGTACCTGCGAGCGTCAGCAGCATCGACGCGGGCCAGGCCAGCAGAGCGAACGCACACACCACCAGGACGGTGCGCAGTCCGAGCCGACGTCGGCCCTTGCCCGTCCCGAGCAGAACACGCCCCTTGGCCGGTGGCTGCGCGACCGTCTCCTGCGACGGCCCGCCCCTGCCGCGGAGTTGGAGGCGCAGTGCCTCCAGCGCGGTGCCGACCCGGGCGGGTTCCCCGAAGCGGGGCACGCGCACGGGAGTCGTGAGGTCGCCCGAACCGATCCTCTGCGCGTCGCGTCGCAACCGCAACACAGGCCGCTGCACCATCATGTGGAGGGCGACGGTGACCCCGGCCGCGAGGGTCAGCAGCACGGCCGCGGCAAGGAGGGCGAGACGAAGATCGCCGGTCCCGGCCCCATGACGCTCGGTCCGCACCGTCGTGACGACCGTCAGCCCGAGCGAGCTGCTCGGACTCTCCTTCGTGGCCGGCCCCCGGGCCACCGAGGCGTACCCGACGGCGGTACGGGCGTTGCCGTCCGCCGCCCCGACGAGACTGCCGCTCGGACCGTCGAAGCCGCCGGCGGCGGCGGTGTCCGACGGTGCCTTGCCCTGCGCCTCGCGGGCGGCGGTGCCGGCCAGTGCCTTGGCCCGGTCGGTGCCGGATCCCGGCCCGGCCGAGGCGAGAGTGGACCCGTCACGGTCCACGACATCCAGCGTGTGATTCCTGCCGACGGAGATTCCCGGCGGCTTCAGGCTCTGGGAGGCGACGAGCAACTCCTGCCTGCCGCCCTGCGACAGCGTCGCGAAGGCCAGCAGCCGGGTGACGCCCGAGTCGTCCCGCACCAGTCTCGGAGGCGGGTTCGCCGGCAGTCCACGAAGGTTCACCTTCCCGAGCGGCACGGCCTCGCCCTGCGAGGCGAGCAGCCGACCGGTGGCCAGGTCGACGACGGCGGTACCGCGCCATTTGCGGTAGGTGCGGTCGAGGCGGGTCAGCATTCCGTCCGCCGGTACGGACTTGGAGCCCGCGAAGTCCGCGGCCGCCGCCCGCAGATCGGTGACGCTCTGGTCGACGGAGCCCTGCAGCGCGACCGCCCCGTCCTCGGCGATGTGCTGCTGGGAGCTGAGGACGGCCTCGGGAACGCCCCGTTCGGCATCGCTCCCGACGGCGAACACCGTCAGACCCGCGACGAGCGCCAGCAGAACCGGCAGGGCCGCCAGTGGCGGCCGCACACCTCCCAACACAGCCATGTCCGCCCGACGCCGAGCCGGGCCCTGCGTGGATATCGGGGATCGAGTGGTGGTCAAGAAGCATCCTTTCCGAGCTCTGGCGATGTCGCGTGAAGCAACGAACAGAAGTTCTTGACCTGCCTGACGACGGGAATGCGTCGCCGGTTTATCGGGGAGGTGTGACGGTACTCACCCACTGGCGACAAAGCGCCGTTGCGCGCATTGCATAAAGAGCATCACCACTCCTCTGACCTGCTGGTTTGCAGGATTTTGGGAGTGGATTCGATGGCCGAAAAGTTCGGTTCGGGACACCCATGGGAATGGTGAATTTAGGCTTCACGGAATGCGAACGCATCGTGATGAGCCGCTTTCGAGCGAGATGACAATTGCCCGCAAGGATCATTTTGCATTTCTTCCGCCTTGCCCATCCCGCAGTCGGCTGCTCCCCCCCCGCCGATCGGCGGGGGTCTCGCCCGAAGGGCTGCGATGCATGACGGGGCGTCAGTCGGGGCTGCGGCAGGGAACGCCCACCGCACCACGAGGTGACCTGAAAAAAGTTTCCGGCTCAGGGCAACCCATTGCGGCGCCTGTGACCACAAGGAGTCGGATCCGGTCATCGCGGTGCCTGGATTCGCTCTTCCTCCGGTGAACGGTACGCAAGGAGAACACCACCCCCATGAACAACCCCACGAACGGCGGGCGCCGCGGGCGTCACCGCCGTCGCTGGACCGCCACTGGTCTGCTGCTCGGCGTGCCCGCCGTCGTCCTGCCGTATCTCGCGTTCGTGCAGGAGGACTCGCAGGCCGCGACGGTCGACGGCAACGCCTACTACCGGCTGGTCTCCGTGCGCAGCGGCAAGGTGATGGATGTCAACGGGTACTCCACCGCCGACGGCACCCGTATCCAGCAGTGGACCGACCAGAACACCGCCAACCAGCAGTGGAAGCTGAAGTCCACCGGGGACGGCTACTACGAGCTGGTGAACCGCAACAGCGGCAAGGTGCTGGGCATAGCAGGAAATTCCACCGCTCAGACGGCTGTTGCGGAACAGCAGACCGACACGTCCTCCACCTCACAGGAGTGGAAGATCAATGACGTGAGCGGTTCCGACGCCGTCACCTTCGTCTCCCGCAGGAGCGGCCAGGTCCTGGACGTCTCCGGAGGTTCCACGGCCCAGGGCGCGACCGTCATCCAGTATCCGGACCGGGGCAGCACCAACCAGCAGTGGAAGCTGGTGAAGGTGGCCGAGACCCAGGCGTCGGGGTCCGGCGCGGAGCAGACGACGGCCGCGACCGGGCCGTATGTGTGGAAGAACGCCCCGGTGGCGGGCGGCGGTTACGTCACGGGTCTGGTGTTCAACCAGAAGGAGAAGGGCCTGCTGTACGCGCGCACCGACATGGGCGGCGCCTACCGCTGGGACACCGGGGCCGAGCAGTGGATCCCGCTGACCGACTGGGTCGGCGAGAAGGACTGGAACCTGCTGGGCATCGAGTCGCTGGCCACCGACCCGGTCGACCCGAACCGGCTCTACCTCGCCGCCGGCACCTACACCAACGACTGGGCCGGCAACGGCGCGCTCCTGCGCTCCACCGACCGCGGCCGCACCTTCCAGCGCACCGAACTGCCGTTCAAGCTGGGCGGCAACGAGGACGCCCGCGGGGCGGGCGAGCGCCTGGTGATCGACCCCGCGAACCACGACAACCTGCTGCTGGGCACCCGCAAGAACGGCCTGTGGCGCAGCACCGACGCCGGTAAGACCTGGAACCAGGTCTCCTCGTTCCCGGTCAAGGACGGCGCGAGTTTCGGCACCGGCATCTCCTTCGTGACGTACGGCCCGGCCGGCAGCAACACGGTCTACGTCGGCGTCGCCGACAGGTCCACCAACCTGTACCGGTCCACCGACGGCGGCAACTCCTGGCAGGCGGTCTCCGGGCAGCCCACCGGCCAGGTGCCGCAGCACGGCGTGCTCTCCGGTGACGGCTCGCTGTACGTGTCGTACTCCAACAACACCGGCCCGAACAACGTGTCGGGCGGTTCGGTGTGGAAGTACGCCGGCGGGGCGTGGAAGAACATCTCGCCGTCGCAGGGCAACTACGGGTTCGCCGGTCTGGCCGTCGACCCGCAGAAGCCGTCCACGGTGATGGTCACCACGCTGGACCGCTGGTGGCCGCAGGACGAGGTCTACCGCAGCACCGACGGCGGTGCGACCTGGAAGACCCAGTCCGACAGGTCCGTGCGGAACGCCTCCCTCGCCCCGTACCTCGGCACCGGCATCGGGCACTGGATGACCGCGCTGAGCATCGACCCGTTCGACTCCGGGCACGTGATGTACGGCACCGGCAACGGCATCTGGGCCAGCAACGACGCCAACGCGACCGACAACGGCGGCACCAGCCACTGGTTCATCGGAGCCCGCGGGCTGGAGGAGACGGCGTACTACGACGCGGTCTCCCCGCCCGGCGCCGCCGCCCTCATCACCTCGCTGGGCGACCAGGGCGGCTTCGTGTACGACGACCTGACGAAGGAGCCCACCGGGCGGCTGACCAACCCGGAGATCTACAACAGCACCTCCGTCGACTTCGCCCAGTCCAACCCCTCGCTGGTGGTCCGGGTCGGCCGGGGCGGTGCGCAGGACGGCGCCCTCTCCACCGACGGCGGCCACACCTGGAACGGCTTCAAGGGCGAGCCGGTGCCCAGCGCGGACAGCGGCCACATCGCGATCGCGGCGGACGGCTCCAGCTTCGTCTGGGCCGAGGCCGGCCAGGCCCCGTACCGCTCCACCGACCGGGGCGCGAGCTGGTCGAGGGTCAACGGCCTCGGCAACGACGCCATGGTCGTCGCCGACCGGTCCTCGGCCAACACCTTCTACTCGCTGAGCAACGGCACGCTCTACGCCAGCACCGACGGCGGTGCGACCTTCGGTGCCCGCGCCTCCAACCTGCCGAGCGGGAAGCTCAGCGCCGTCCCCGGCGTCGCGGGTGACCTGTGGCTCTCCGGCAGCGGCAAGGGGCTGCTGCACTCCACCGACGGCGGCCGCACCTTCACCACCCTCAGCACGGTGAAGTCCGCCTCCGCCCTCGGCTTCGGCAAGGCCAAGCCGGGCACCAACTACCAGGCCCTCTACCTGCTCGGCACCGTCGACAACGTCACCGGCGTCTTCCGCTCCACCGACAAGGGCGCAAGCTGGCTTCGCATCAACGACGACGCCCACCAGTGGGGCGCCATCGGCAGCATCGGCATCATCACCGGCGACCCCGACACCTTCGGCCGTGTCTACATCGGCACCAACGGACGCGGCCTCCAGTACGGCGACCCGTCCTGACCCAATGCCGAAGCGGGGCCGCAGGCACGAGGCCTGCGGCCCCGCCACGGAGAAGGAGCCGCTCGGACGGGAGTGCTGCCGGCGTTGGAGTGCGGGTCCTTCTTCGTGCACGCCCAGGTCAGCGGACAGATCTTCGCCCCCGCACACGCGGCCGACAGCGGCGCGAGCGGCGCCGAGGGCGCATGTGACATCCATCGCCGTCGCGGGGTCTCGGGCGCGCTCCTCTTGTCTCATCCGCTGACGACGACGGCGGCGGGGACATGCCCATCGCAGGAGGTCATGGCGCTGTGGCTGGAGGCGGCCGGTCGGAACACCCCGTCCACGGGCAGCAATATCTGTTTCCGCGACATGAGAATTAGGTGCGGCGCACGGCGAGTATTCCTCAAAACGCAACCGGATTGAATTTACCAACCGCGCAGAGCCGATCGCACCGTGCTACTGTCGATACCAGTTGCAGGTGTGGTTGCCAGAAGGTTCATTTCCGACGGGTTAATCATCACGGCGACACGGAATCCGCACAGGGCGGATTCCCTGACTCCGCCTCCGAAGGAGAAATAAAATGGCTACTGGCACCGTGAAGTGGTTCAACGCGGAAAAGGGCTTCGGCTTCATCGAGCAGGACGGCGGCGGCCCCGACGTCTTCGCCCACTACTCGAACATCGCCGCACAGGGCTTCCGCGAGCTGCAGGAAGGCCAGAAGGTGTCGTTCGACATCGCGCAGGGCCAGAAGGGCCCGACGGCCGAGAACATCGTTCCCGCCTGACACCGGCACCAACGCGCATACTTCGCAGCTGGGGCCCGCACCTTGGGGTGCGGGCCCCAGCTCGCTGCATTTCGGGGCGCGGCTCACATCACTCTTGGCTCGTTCTCGAGATTCTCTGCGCCGCTCCTTTGCTGCGGGAATTCCTTGGCACGTGCCACATCAAGGAAGGTTCCCGCATGAATCGCACACACAAGACCCGCACATATGACCGATCCGGAGGGGGCGCCGTCCACCGCTCCGGTGCCCAGCACCGTTCCAAAGGTTACGGAAATCGACGGACCGTACCGAGCGATTTCGCGCCGCCGAAGACCATCACGCCCGCGCTGCCTGCCGTCGAGTCGTTCGCCGATCTCGCCATGCCGGCGCGGTTGCTCACCGCTCTCGGCCACGAAGGCGTGACCGTGCCGTTCCCGATCCAGGCGGCAACCCTGCCGAACTCCCTGGCCGGTCGTGACGTACTCGGCCGTGGCCGCACCGGTTCGGGCAAGACCCTCGCCTTCGGACTCGCCGTGCTCGCCCGTACCGCGGGGCGGCGCGCCGAGCCGCGGCAGCCGCTCGCCCTCGTGCTCGTCCCCACCCGGGAGCTGGCCCAGCAGGTCACCGACGCACTCACTCCGTACGCCCGCGCGGTGAGTCTGCGGCTG
Organism: Streptomyces sp. NRRL S-646; assembly: GCF_000720765.1. Classification (GTDB taxonomy): domain Bacteria; phylum Actinomycetota; class Actinomycetes; order Streptomycetales; family Streptomycetaceae; genus Streptomyces. Next base: position 484,282 of record NZ_JODC01000009.1, on the reverse strand, counting down.
GCCACCGTGGTCGGCGGGATGTCCATCGGCAGGCAGGCGGGTGCGCTGCGCGCCGGGGCCGAGGTGGTCGTCGCGACGCCCGGACGGCTCAAGGACCTCATCGACCGGGGCGACTGCCGTCTCGGCGACGTCGCCGTCACGGTCCTCGACGAGGCCGACCAGATGACCGACATGGGCTTCATGCCCCAGGTCACCGCCCTGCTCGACCAGGTACGTCCCGGCGGGCAGCGGATGCTCTTCTCGGCCACCCTGGACCGCAACGTCGACCTGCTGGTCCGCCGCTACCTGACCGACCCGGTGGTCCACTCCGTCGACCCCTCGGCGGGCGCGGTCAGCACGATGGAGCACCACGTACTCCATGTCCACGACGCCGACAAGCACCGGACGATCACCGAGATCGCGGCGCGCGACGGCCGAGTGATCATGTTCCTGGACACCAAGCACGCGGTGGACCGGCTGACCAGCCACCTGCTGAGCAGCGGTGTCCGCGCCGCGGCCCTGCACGGGGGCAAGTCCCAGCCGCAGCGCACACGGACGCTCACCCAGTTCAAGAGCGGCCACGTGACGGTACTCGTGGCGACCAACGTCGCGGCGCGCGGGATCCACGTCGACAACCTCGACCTGGTCGTCAACGTGGATCCGCCCAGTGACCACAAGGACTATCTGCACCGCGGCGGTCGTACCGCCCGCGCCGGCGAGTCCGGCAGCGTCGTCACCCTCGTGACTCCCGATCAGCGTCGCGGTATGAACCGGCTGATGGCTTCCGCAGGCATCACTCCCCGGATCGCCCAGGTGCGTTCGGGCGAGGCGGAGCTCAGCCGCATCACGGGTGCCCAGGCTCCTTCCGGTGTCCCGGTCGTGGTCACAGCGCCGAGCGTGGAAGGCCCCCGCGGCGCCTCTTCTTCCTCCCGGGGACGTCGGGGTCGCCGGGGCCAGGCCGGCCAGGGCCGGCCCGTCGGTGAAGCGGCCCGCCGCAGCGCGAAGCGTCGCACCCGGTTCGCCCCGGCTGCCTAGAGCCGCTGTGATCACCAGCCCACCCCCTTACGGTAGGAGGCACCTATGACGCCTGCTCAGACCCAGCACCGTGCAGCGGATCGCTCCCCCAAGGCCCTGGTCGACGACAGGGACGCGTCCGGACCTCGGGTCCGTGACGACATGACGGTCGAGGTGGCTCTGTCGCTCATGGCAGGCGCCCGTGTCGATCACCTCGTGCTGTGCGACGGGGACGACCAGAGCACCGGCCTGATCACCCTGGCCGTGCTCGCCGTTCTCCGCGACAGCCCCACCTACACGGACCGGATCCGTCTGCGGGACGTGCTCGTCGGCCCGTTCACCTCGGCCGGCGCTCGGCCCAAGGCCGTCGGTGGGCGCGACCGGACCCCGGGTGCCCTCGCCCTGGCCCACTGACCTGCCCCGCCCGCCCGGCCCCTCCTACTTGTCTGCGAGCCGTCATGCGCTGTGTCATCGCCCGGTACCCGTTCGAGCTGACCAAGAGCGGGGTGCTGGCCTCGATGAAGGGCGTCACGCCCGAGCTCGTCACAGGTGAGTCCGTGACCATCGGCCGCCGCCGCTACCCGGTCGGACAGGTAGGCCAGGTCGTCACCCGGCAGGACGGCCGGGACTTCACCAGCGGCGAAGTCGTCCGGGCCATGACCCGCCTCGGCTTCACCTGCCACGACCGACCCGAGACCGCTCCGGTGAGTGTCCCCACTCCGCTCCGGACCGCGTCGGCGCTGCTCGGGGGTGCCGCCTCCCCGGAGGCGTGAGGACAGGCGGGCAACCGCCACCAGAGACCCGGTGAGGGCCCTGCCGACGCGCGTCGGCAGGGCCCTCACCGTCATGTCCGGGTCCACCGTTGTCGCGGCCAGCAGGATGCCTGTGGCCTGCGACTGCCAAAATCTACTCTTGCCAGAGTAGACATTGGATCCTGCCACGGTTACTCTTTTTCTCGTTGAGACGGTCAACGGAGACCTGGCAGACACGAACTGCCGGGTAGCAGTACCTGAAGTCCGCAGTACCGCGGTACCCGTTCACGCTCTCGGTCCGGGTACCGCAAGAACCCGGAAATGGAAGGTGGTCCCCGGTCACGCAGCTGCGATACCCGCACCCCTCCCCTTGCCGGGCCGGGTAGCGGAAACAGACGGTCGGCACAGCATGAGGGCCGACAGATGGTGTTCAATTCCCTTCGGGGCCCTGGTGCCGTACGGCACCAGGGCCCCTCGATGCGTTGCACAACGAGGTGACATGGCAGCAGATACCCCACTCAGCGATCGTCTTGATGACGACGACTACCCCGCGTACACCATGGGCCGGGCCGCCGAAATGCTCGGCACCACCCCTGGCTTCCTCCGAGCCATCGGTGAGGCCCGTCTGATCACTCCGCTGCGCTCGGAGGGCGGACATCGCCGGTACTCCCGCTACCAGCTGCGGATCGCCGCGCGCGCCCGCGAACTCGTGGACAGGGGCACCCCGATCGAGGCGGCTTGCCGCATCGTCATCCTCGAGGACCAGCTCGAGGAAGCTCAGCGCATCAATGCCGAGTACCGCCGTGCCGCAGCCAAGGCGTCCGACAGTTCCGGTGCCGGTTCGAGCTGATCACGCGGACGCGGGCGGTCGACGTACATCTTCCTGCGCCGTGCAGTCGGCGTGCCCGTAGAGGCGGAGAACCACGGTCCACGGCGGTGCGATCCGGCCGCCCCGCCCGTCGTGGTGTACGGCGCGAACTCCCTTCTCCGATGGACGTGTTGGACCCGGCCGCCGCCTGACGGCCGCGGCACAGCCCACCCATGGCCGGCACCACCGGGTTGCCGATCAGCCACCGCGGGCATCACCCCAATACGGGGCCGGGGGGCATCGGAAGTCCCAGGAGGGGAGTTGAGCACTCATGCGTGCCCAGAAGGGTGCCGCAGAACAAACCGCACGCGCCGAATACCTGCTGCCGTGCACCCTCGTCTCGGCCGCTCGGGCTCGCAGACTGACGTCCGCCTTTCTCACCCGTCCGCATTCCCGCATCGCCGCGGTCGGGGCCGAGCAGGTGGCCGACGCCACGCTCATAGCGTCCGAGCTGGTCGCCAACGCGGTGCGGCACGGGCACACCGGCTGCCGTCTGCGGCTGCAGGTGGGCGCGGGTCACGTGACCGTGGAGGTGCACGACGACGCGCCGGGACGACCCCGCACGCGTCCCGGGCATGCCGAGGACGAGAGCGGACGGGGGCTGGCCATCGTGCGGGCACTCACCGAGCGTTTCGACGTCGCGGTGCCAATGACCGGCGGAAAGACCGTCCGAGCGGTGCTGGCCATCTGAACCGGCACGCGGAGTACGGCTGAAGGGCGAGTCCTCGGATCCCGCCGACAGAGGCGGTGATCCGGAACCCTCTGTGGCGGCCCAGCGGGCGTAGGGCCCGCAAGTGTCGTCGGTCGAGGGGAAGCTTCTCATTCGACCCGTTATTGCACAGTTGTGACGGCGAACGCACAGCTCCGTCATGCGCCGTGGGAAGACTCCTTCTGATCGCGAAGGGCGGCAAGCCGAGCGGACCGGTTCGGGTCCCGGGGACGGCGGGCGGTTCCCGCGAGACTCTCGTCGCAGCGTCATTCACATCCCTGGGGGAACCTCGATGTCCGCTCGTAACCGTCGGAGCACCGCAGCCGTCATCACGGCAGGTGTCGCCGCACTGCTCGCCCTGAGCGGCGCTGCCGCCACCGCGATGGCCGCTCCGTCCTCCGGCCGCGACGCCAAGGGCAGCGCCGCGATGGTGGCCGCAGCCGCGTCCACCCACACGCTCACCGTGCCCAGGGGCCTCACCATCAGCGACGGCACCCGCCATGTCTGGGTCAACGGCAGGTCGATCGACTTCGGCACCGTCGTCCGTGACCTCGCCTGGAACCCCGGCGGCACCAAGGCCGCCTTCATCGACGGCCACGGGAACCTGGACGTCTCCGACCCCGACGGCAGCCACCGTGTGACCGTCGCCGCCAACCCGGGCAACCAGACCTGGTCCCACCCCACCTGGCAGGTCACCGCGGCCGACAGGACGAACGGCATCCCCGCGAAGAACGACATCATCTTCTCCGCCAAGATCCACGGCAGCACCGTCCTGGAGCGCGTCAAGGCCACCGGCAACCACGTCAAGCCCGCCAGGATCAGCCTGAACAGCGACGACCCGGAGGCAGGCGCGCTGCCGCAGAAGAACAACACCTGGCCGAACGTCGGCGGCCCCTACGGCACCTCCGTCTACGAGAACACCCACACCGGCGAGGTCTACATCCGGGACGACTACCTGCGTCAGCAGGGCGGTGCACTGGCCAAGGGTTCCGAGCCCGCGCTCTCCCCCGACGTGGAGGAGGTCGTCTTCGTGCGCTCCGTCGGCGGGCACGACCACCTCTTCGTCGACGACCTGAGCGCCGGCACCAACGCCGTCAAGGACATCACCCCGCACGCCACCACCGACTACACCGAGCCCACCTGGTCGCCGAACGGCAGGACCATCGCCTTCCGGAGCCCGAACGGCACGTACACCATCACCAGGACGGCCCACGGCTTCGGCAACCCCGTCAAGGTCACCCGGCACACCGGCCTGCCGGCCTACCGCGGCTGACCCCCGCCCAACCGGCCGCCGGAGCGGGCGAGTTCGGCCCGCAGCTCCTCCAGGTGCTGGTCGGCCGTGTCATGCGGCAGGTACTCGACCACATCGAGAAAGCGGAACAGGACCTGGGCCGAGGTGACGGCGAACTCGTAGTCGGCGAACCCCACCACGGCACCCAGCTCACCACGAACGGCACCCCGGACGACATGCGCGGTCATGTCGTCCGGGTTTTCCGCTGTCAGCCCCCGCCGCGCGTTCGGGCGCGCCAGGTACGGGCAGACCATCGAGGCGTAGAGCATGCACGCACGGTGCCCCGGAGCTTCCAGGGTCGCCGCCATGTTGCGGTACGGCCGCCCGGCAGCGAGCGCCTCGCGGATCGCCGAGCTCTCCGCGGCGCCGACCACCCGCCACACCGGCCCCTTGGGGATCAGGGTGTTGCACACGGAGCACAGACGCCGTCGCGCGCACTCGGCGCTGCGGCCGTAGTCGGTGAGCGCGAACTGGGGCTCGTCGCCCTCCCACGGGGTGATGGCGGGTACCGGATAGCCACGGCTGTCACGAGGTCTGGCCTCGACGCTCGCCGGCATGGGAACGGAATCGAATCGCACACCTCATGTTCAACCACATGACCGTCCCGGCGCGACGGTTGTCAGGCATGCCCCGGCCCGGTGTCCGCCGCGCCCGTTCGATTCTCGCCACCCGCTCCACGGAGAAGGGTCCGTCAGCGCAGAGCCGCCGCAACCCTGCCCAGCACCTGGGAAGTCTCGGGACCGCGTTGCCCAGGAGGGCTTCTCGGCGTTGCTGTGTCGTAGCGACCTCTATCCAAGGAAGTCCTGACATGCCCCGTTCTGCTCATATCGCCATGGTCGGCACGCCTCTGGCCGGGCATGTGCTGCCCAGCCTGGAGATCATCCGTGAGCTCGTGGCGCGCGGTCATCGCGTGACGTATGCCAACGCCGGCCCCCTCGCCGAACTGGTCGCCTCCACCGGCGCCGAGCTGATCAGCGTCACCTCCACTCTTCCGGTCGCCGGCCACGACTGGCCGCGGACTCCCATCGCATCCGCCTCCCGCTTCCTCGACGAGGCGATGGCCGTGCTGCCGCAGCTGCACGCCGTGTACGACGACGATCCCGCCGATCTCTACCTCTACGACGTCGGCGCGTACGCGGGCCGCGCGCTGGCCGAGGCGCAGGGCCGCGGCCTCGTCCAGCTGGCGGCGGCACATGTGGCCTGGGAGGGCGCCCAGGAGGAGATCAGCGCGGCATACGACCGGCTGCCCGGAGGCCCCGAATACCGGGCGCGGTTCGCTGCCTGGCTGACCCGGTGCGGTGCGGTGACCACGAACGTGGAGGAGTTCGCCGGCCACCCGAAGCGGGTGCTGGCCATGATCCCGCGCACGATGCAGCCGTATGCGGAACGGGTCGACTCCGAGGCGGCGACGTTCGTCGGCCCGTGCTTCGGCGCGGGCCGGGAGCAGGACGGCTGGACGCGGCCGGCCGGTGCGAAGAAGGTGCTGCTGGTGTCGCTGGCCGGGTCGGCGCACCACGGACCACAGGAGATCTACCACCAGTGTGTGGCCGCGTTCACGGATCTCCCGGGATGGCATGTGGTGCTGCAGACGGGCAGTGCCGGCGATCTGACCGAGCGGATTCCCCGTAACTTCGAAGTACGGCCGTGGGCTTCGCCGTTGGCCATTCTCGAGCAGGCCGACGTGTGGGTGACGCACACCGGGATGGACAGCAGCAGCCTGGGCCTGTACACCGGCGTGCCGATGATCGCGGTACCGAACGGCCCCGAGCAGTGCTTCCACGCCGACCGGCTCGTCGAACTGGGCGTCGCCCGCCGGATCGACACCGCGGACGTCACGGCGGCGACGCTGCGTACTGCCCTGATGGAACTCATCGGCGATCCACAGGTCGCCGCGCGCTCGGCATGGCTGTGGTCCGAGGTCCGCGCCGAGGGCGGCACCCGCCGGGCCGCAGATCTGATCGAGGAGCAGTTGGTCGGGGAGCAGTTGGCCGGGGACAGGGTGGGCTGTTGACGCGGAGCATGTGCATCAAGGGGGCAACTCCCCGCCCAGGCACACGAGTTCAAGCCCCACGAAGGCTCCACTCGGTCGCAGTCTCCACCGGCGTTGCCCGTTCGCGTTCCTGATGAGGGTGTGCGCGGTGTCACGCACATCCAGAACCATCCGAGTTGTTCAGATCACAGCGCAAATGCCCATTTGGCGTCCATCCTCGAAACGGCCACGGAAGCCCGAAGTAGAACGCACCGCCATTGACTTGGACAGACCGTGCCGAAGTGTCCTACGACACAGCGGTCGTGGCGTTCCGCCTCGTTCCACCCCCCGTCGAAAGGTGCCCATCATGGCCGCTTATCTCTGCCCGCCTGCCGTGATACACGGCGAGCACACCGTGCAGACCAGCCAGATCGTGGCGGAGGTGCGCGATCGCCACCCGGACGCGGCGTGGGCGCCGAGGATCGACGGCATCGCGGCCAGTACGGGCATCGAAAGCCGCGGCTGGATGCTGCCGTTGGAGGCCGCCGTCGCGCCCGGCAACGGGAGCGGCCTGCCTGCTGCCGGCGTCGGGCCGGCCCGAGAGGCGCTGGCCGGCGACGGGTTCACCGAACAGGACGTGGACCGCGTGATCGCCGCCCTCGAGTCGATACCCGCGCCGCAGACCGTCCAGGAGCGCACCGCGCCCGCCTGGGCGGCCGTGCAGTCCTGCGGGGAGCGTGCGGCGCGGGGGGCGCTGCAGATCGCCGGGCTGGACACCACGGACGTCGACTGCCTGATCACCAGTCACTCCACCACCCCTGCGCTGCCGGGCCTGGACGTCGCCCTGGCCAACAAGCTCCCGCTCCGGGACGACGTGCTGCTGCTGCCTGCCACGCAGTGGGCCTGCATAGCCGGAACCCGCTCCCTGGCACTGGCGGCGGATCTCGTGGCCGCGGACCCGGACCGGGTGGTCCTGGTCGTGATCGCGGAGGCACTGAGCACGACGTACCAGCCCGCGGACGACACCCTGGAGTCCCTGATCGTCCGGTTGCTGTTCGCCGACACCGCGGTCGCCGCGGTGGTCACGGGCCGCCCCAGGCCCGAGTCGGCGCTGCGGCTGGACGCCGCCTGGAACCACACCCTGCCCGGCACCCAGGACCTGCACCGCCTGGAGACACGGGAGGACGGCACCCACTTCGTGATGGACCGGCGCGGCCCGCGCGCCGTGCAGGAGACGGTCACCGCGATGTGGGAGTGGCTGCGCCTGCGCTACCAGGACGACCCCGACTCCTGGCACCCCGACGTGCTGCTCGCGCACCCCGGCGGGACGCGAGTGCTGGAGTACATGGAGCAGACGATGCCCGACGGGTGGCCGTCGGGGCTGCTCGACTACAGCCGGGACAGCTACACCAGCGGCAACCGCGGAGGCGCCGCCGTGTTCGACATCATGCGGAGGGCGTACGACGCCGGGCAGGAACCGGGCAGTCGTGCCGTCCTGTACGCGGCGGCCCCCGGCCTCACGGCCACCGCCCTGGAAGGCGAGTGGCTGTAACCCGCACCAGCGGCCGCCGGGCCCGCCCCCCAGGGCCTGCCGGGCGGCTCGGCGTCACAGGGTCCGGCACGCACTCCTCCACTCTCGGATTCGCTCCCCAGGCGGCCTGATCCGCCGGACAGGCCCTGGCCGCGTCACCTCGCGACCGACGCCCAGACCACCTTTCCGGTGTCCGTCCAGCGCACCCCCCACCGGGTGGTGAGTCCATGCACGACGTGCAGGCCACGGCCACCGTCGTCGAGGGGCCCGCCCCGGCCCAGCCGCGGCCTGCCGTTGCCGGTGTCGCCCACCTCGCACAGCAGCCCGTGACCGGTCCTGATCAGCCGTACGGTGAGGGGTCCTTCGGCGAAGCGGACCGCGTTGGCGACCAGTTCGTCGACCACCAGCAGCACGCTGTCCCGGGTGTCGTCCCTGATGCGCCACTGCTCCAGCAGCGCGGAGACCAGCGTGCGGGCCCGGGCTGCCGCGTCGCCGCGGGCGGGCAGCCGCCAGGTCGCGGTGTCCCCCTTGCGGTAGCCGATCATGCGCGCGAGCAGCAGGGTCACGTCGTCGCGCCGGTGCGCGGGCGCCAGCGCCGAGACCAGACGCCGCGCGGCCTGCTGCAGGGAATCCCACGGGTGCACCGTGGACACGGCGTCCGCCAGCCGGCCGATGCCCTCGTCGATCGACAGGGCGGGATCCTCCACCAGACCGTCGGTGTAGAGAGCGAGCAGCGAACCCGGAGGTGCGGCGAACGCGTACACGCCGTACGGCTCCCGCAGGGCGAACTCGGCGCCCAGCCCGGGGTGGGGGCGAACGGCGACCGGGCCGGCGGGCCCGCCCGGGGGCATCAGGACCGGGGGGAGGTGACCGGCGCTGGCCAGCGCCACACGGTGGCTGACCGGGTCGTAGACGGCGATGCAGCACGTCGACCCGAGGGCGCTGTAGCCGGCCGCCAGCCCGGACTCCGCGTCGTCCAGCAGCGACACGGTCTCGTCCAGGTGCTCCAGCACCTCGTCGGGTGCCAGCCCCGCGGACAGCAGGGCGCGGGCCTCCATGCTCAGCTGCCCCATGGTCGCCGCGGCTCCCAGGCCGTGCCCGACGACGTCACCCACCACCAGCGCGGTACGGCCGTCCGGCAGCGGAAAGCTGTTCACCCAGTCTCCGCCGACGCCCGCACTGTCGGGGGTGGCGGGCTGGTAGACGCTGGCCGTCTCGATGGTGTCGCCGCCGGACCTGGGCAGCAGTCGGCGCTGCAACGCCAGCACCTGCGTGTGCTCGCGCTGGTGCTGACGGGCCAGGTCGACGTGGTGAGAGGTCCTGGCCACCAGCTCCTGCAGGTCGAACAGCTCGCTGTCCTCGAAGGGGCGGTCCGCCCGCCTCCAGACCTCCGCCACCCCCAGAACGACGGGCGGTGCGCCGTCCAGGACGAGCGGTACGCACGCCACAGCCACCGCCTGGTCGCCGGGCACCAGGGCACGTACCAGCCGCGGACTGCCGAGTACCCGCTCGATCGCCTCACGGTCGGGTATGACGAGGGCCTGCGCGGCGTCGTCACGCCGTATCGCCTGGGACAGCAGGCGACTCGCATCGCCGGGAAGATCGTCGCCCGGAGTCACATAGCCGTCGGGCCACGCCCGGTCCGGCACCAGGGCCGCCCTCCGCAGCCGGATGCGCTCCTGCGGCTGCCCCGTGACCACCTCGCCCGTCCACACGGCGAAGTCGAGGTCGATGGCGGTCACGTCTCCCCAGGCCAGCAGGGACTCCGCCAGCGACTGCGCGGTCTCGCCGATGTCCAGCGAGGTGCCGATCGCGGTCTCCGCGGCGTACAGATGCAGCCTCCTGGCCATGGCGATCAGGGAGACGGTCAGGCCCTCCTGAGGCGCCGCGGCGGCCAGGATGCTCATCGAGACCACCAGCTCCGACCCGTCGCCGCGGCGCAGGCGCTGGACCCGGGCGACATGCGGCTCACCGGTCTCGAGGACCTGCCGCAACCGCCGGGTGACCGTCGGTACGTCCCAGGGAGGCAGAAGGTCGACGAAAGGTTTCCCGGTCACGGCCTCCACCCCCGCGAAGACGGGAGCGTCCAGATTGCAGCGGGTGATTCTCAGGTCCCGGTCCAGGCTGACCGCGCCGAGGATCTGCTCCGGACGGCCGAGGGCCGTATCGGCGTCCACGCGTTGCCGGGCGGCACTGTCGTCCTGCTGATCGGCGGAACCGGCGGCTGCCGCTCCCTCGCCCGGCATGTACCGCCCCAAAGCGCCGCTGACCATGTCGTACGGCGACGCAGACGAAGGGGAGGTGGAGTCCATGCGGCTCTCTCAGCTCGCTCGCCGGCCCCGGCACAGCGCCGGGGTCGTACCAGAACCCGGGCGACAGGGCCCCGAGATTCCTGACCGCACAGCTCATTCAATAACACCCGGGGCCGCTTCGCCCCCCATCGCTTCACGCGTTCCGGCGTCGCAGCCGGTCGCCGCAAGGCGGGGCGAGCGATCCCGGCCTGCTGGCCCGGCAGCTCAGCCTGGTCGTCGACGGCGCGAGCGCCCGCGCGGGAATCGGAGCGGACAGGCTGACGGGCCTCGTCGCGCCCACGGTGACCACCCTGCTCGACGCAGCAGGCATGCGCTGACGCACCACCTGTCCCAGAGCGAGGAAGCCTGAAGCAGGTCATGCACGGTGAACGGCGACCTCCGCGCCTGCCCGGAAAAAATCTCCCCGAATTGACGTAATCGCCCCCGCCCCGCCGGACTCTCCATGGACGAACCCCTGACCGGGCTCCGCACCCACAGAAGGCACACGTCCATGCACGTCACACACAGCACCGCCATCACCGAGCACACGGGCATCCAGGCAGGGAGGCGCACCGCGTGAGCACCCACCGCCTGGATGTCCCCGAGCTTCACCGCCGTCTCGACGCCCGGCGTCGGGAACTCGGTCTCACCTGGCGCGAAGTCGCCCGGCAGACGGGGCTCGCTCCGGCCACGTTCAGCCGGATCACCAACGGCCGTTCACTCGAGGCCGACGCGCTCCTCACCCTCCTCGTCTGGCTCGACCTCGGTACCGGCATCGCGGCCCTGATCGAACCCGGCGACAAACCGCTCCCCTGCCCGGACTGCGGGCGGGCCTTCCAGCCGAAGCGCGACGGCGGCATGCGCGCCCACCCCTGCCAGAAGGCCGCCGGGTGATCACTGCCCGGCGGCGGCGTCCTTCCACACGGTGTGGAAGGCCAGCCGCAGACAGGCCGCGAGGGCCGGGTGCTCGATGAAGAGGGTGGTGGTGGAGCCGGCGCCGGCCACCGGGTCGGGCATGTCGCACAGCACGAGGGAGGCGTCGGCCACGACGAGTTTCAGCGGCAGTTCCGGGGCGAACCGGGCCTGCTCCCCCGCGGCCGCGAAACGCCGTACGTGCTCCATCGTCTCGGGGTCGTCCAGGGCGTCGTCGAGGTAGATCGCCCGGACCGTGCCGCCGGAGCCGTGCAGTCGGCGGACCACCGCGATGCCCTCGGTGTTGTCCGCGGGGGCGACGAACGGCGGTTTGCAGAAGGTGAGAAGTTCGTGCTGTGCCTGCCGCTGGATGTCGGCGAAGCGCTCGGCGATCGCCTTCGGGTCGCGCAGGATCTCGATGTAGTCCAGCGGATCGGTGTGCTCCCGCCCCTGGGACCAGAGCGGGAGCAGTATCCCGGCCAGCCCCTGCGAGACCCGCTCCAGGCGGTCCACGGACTCGCGCTGCAGTGCCATCAGCCGGGCGAGGGCCAGCTCGGGTGTGACGGCGGAGTACGTGGCCACACGGCCGGGGTGAGAGGTGGCCAACTGCCGCCGTACCAGGGCGTCCAGCACGTCGTAGACGCGTTGGCGCGGCACGTCGGCCTCCCGGGCGACCTCGGCGGCCGTGTAGGAACCACGCCTGACGAGCGCCAGGTAGACCCGTGCCTCGTACCGGGCCAGGCCCAGTGACATCAGGTCGTTGATGGTTCCGTCTTCAAGCTCCATGGCTGCACAAGGTACCTGTCGAAGCGGGGGAGTTGGGGGCCAAGGTTTTACCAACTCGCGCTGTTCTCTTCGGCAAACTGTCAATAACCTCTTCAGCAGCCACCACTGACCGGGGTGGCAACCAACAGAATGCCCGGAACACGGCTCCACTCGGCCACCCCCAACGGAAACCGCTTGTCATGCACGTGACATCAGCCCTGACATCAGCGCTTCCGGCCGCCGACACGGAGCCACCCATCCCCCCACGGAGGGCAGTTCATTGAGTTCTCACCGCAGAAGGAACCTGATACGCCGCGGCGCGCCCGCACTGCTGTCGGCAGCGGCTCTGATCACCGGCGGCCTGGCCGTCGCCTCGCAGTCGTCGGCCTTCGCGAACACGACCACCGCGGAGCCCGCGGCCACCACGGTGCACACGCACCGGCTCTGTTCGCAGCCGAGCAAGCCCGGCTACATGGCGTGCCAGGCGGAGGTCCGCACCGACCTCAAGTCGCAGAAGTCCCTCGGCCGCCAGGACACCCCCAAGGGCTTCGGACCGGCCGACCTGCAGGCCGCCTACAACCTGCCCAAGGACGGCGGCAAGGACGCCACGGTCGCGATCGTCGACGCGAACGACGACCCGAACGCCGAGAAGGACCTGGCGGCCTACCGCTCCCAGTACGGCCTGCCGGAGTGCAGCACCGGCAACGGCTGCTTCAAGAAGATCGACCAGGACGGCGGCACGAACTACCCTGCTCCGGACGCCGGTTGGGCGGGTGAGATCTCTCTCGACGTCGACATGGTCAGCGCGGCCTGCCCGCAGTGCAAGATCCTGCTCGTCGAGGCCAAGTCCGCCAACATGGACGACCTCGGCGCGGCCGTGAACCAGGCCGTCAAGCAGGGCGCCAAGTACGTCTCCAACAGCTACGGCGGCAGCGAGGAGGCCGCGGACACCACCTCGGACGACCAGTACTTCAAGCACCCCGGCGTCGCCATCACCGTCAGCTCCGGTGACAGCGGCTACGGCACCGAGTACCCGGCCGCCTCGCAGTACGTCACCGCCGTCGGCGGCACCTCGCTCAAGAAGGACAGCAGCACCCGCGGCTGGTCCGAGTCCGTCTGGGGCAAGTCCGCCGGAGGCGACGGAGCGGGCTCGGGCTGCTCGCAGTTCGACGCCAAGCCGTCCTGGCAGAAGGACAGCGGCTGCGCCAAGCGCGCCGTCGCCGACGTCGCAGCCGTCGCCGACCCGGCCACCGGACTCGCCGTCTACGACACCTACCAGGCCAGCGGCTGGAACGTGTACGGCGGCACCAGCGCCTCCGCGCCGTTCATCGCAGGCGTGTACGCCCTCGCGGGCACTCCCGGCAACGACGTTCCGGCGGCGTACCCCTACGCCCACCCGGACAAGCTGAACGACGTCACCGACGGCGCCAACGGGTCCTGCAGCGACTACCTGTGCAAGGCGGGCAAGGGATACGACGGCCCGACGGGCCTCGGTACCCCGAACGGTGTGGCGGCCTTCACGCAGTAGGCCCCCGCACACACTGCTTCGCCCCGTCGGTGATCCGGCGGGGCGAAGTGTTGCCGGCGCGCTCGGGTGTCACCAGTTGACGGCGTCGTCCATCGACTGCTGCCAGTACGTGACCTTGAGCGAGTCGTCGATGTAGGCGCCCTTGGCGGGCAGGGACGGGTGAGCCGCCTTGCCGACGTTCCCCTTGAGGGAGCGGCCGTAGAAGTAGACCGTCAGATCCTTCGCGGTGTAGCCGTTGTGGCCGCTGCCGTCGGTGGCGGACAGGCTGATGGCCGCGTACCCGGACTGGCCCGGCTCCAGTGTGACGACCGCCTGCGGCTGCGACTCCTCGATGACCGGGGGCACGGACTGGGCGTCGGTGAACCGGACGGCCGGGTAGCCGTAGAGGAAGCAGGTCCTGCTGCCCGTGTTGGTCACGGTGAGCAGCATGTGGTTCACGGGGCGGTTCAGTGGCGCCGCGACCGTCCTGGTGTTGGAACCCTCACAGGTGACCGGCTTGTTGGAGGAGACGGGCGCCTTCGACGCGGCGGCCCCGGCGGTGGGCCTCTTGGAGCCCGCGGTGGGCGTGGCCTTGGTGGCCGAGGAGCCGACGGCGGAGGGCGAAGTGGTGGAGGAAGGCGCGGTGGAAGAAGAGGAGTGCGCGGTCGGCGTGGCGGCCGCGGAGGCGCCCTCGTCACGGGTGCCGGTTCCGTTGTTGCACGCGGTCAGGGAGAGCGCGCCGAGAACCACGGTCGCTGCGGCGCCGACGAAACGGGTGCGGGAGGTGCGGAAGTTGAACATGTGATTGTGCCCCTTCGGTGTTCGGTGGCGGTGGTGATTGGATGACCGAAGCTTGTGAGGCGATCCGTCCCAACCGCCACGCATGGCGGGCAGTTGGGGACGCCGGAACGCCGAAACGCGCTCTGACCAGGGAGAATGCAGGGCTCCTGGAACGCGTGACTGGAACACGGGGGAATACGGAGGGGTGGGGAAACGGGTGTCGGAGGCGAGCGAGGCCGCGGAGACCGAGGCGTTCGCGCGGCAGTTGCGCGAGCTCAAGGACCGCTCCGGGCTCAGCTACGGGGCGCTGGCCAAGCGGCTGCACATGAGTACGTCGACCCTGCACCGCTACTGCAACGGCACCGCGGTGCCCATCGATTACGCGCCGGTGGAGCGCCTCGCCAGGGTCTGCCGGGCGACGCCGCAGGAGCTGGTGGAGCTGCACCGGCGCTGGATCCTCGCGGACGCGACGCGAGGACGCAGGGCGGAGCAGACAGAAGCCGTCGAGACGGTGGATCCCGGCCCGGCGGCATCGCAGGGGCGCGAGGGGAACGAGAGCGAGCGCGGGGGCGAGCACGGGAGCGAGCGCGAGGGCAGGATCGACGACGGTGAGCCGGTGGTCGTCGACGCACCGCGCGAGCTCGCACCGCCCGGCCGTCCACGTCGTCGCCGTACCGTCCTGATCGCCTCCGTCGCCGTGGCCGCCGTACTGGGAGCCGTGGCGCTCACCGTCCATCCGGGCTTCGGCGGTGGGAACGACACAGCGGACCGGCAGGAGGTCGGTGCCGGTGCCGGCGTCACGACCAGCGGCGCTGCGGACACCGGGAAGCCTTCGGCCACCCCGTCCCCGAGCGCGAAGGAACACAAGCCGTCCGCGTCGGCCACCGAGTCCGGGGCGGCCGGGTCTGGCAAGGGCCCGGCCAGGTCCACCGGCAGCGGCGCCACCGGCGCCGTCCCGCTCACCGTCGGCACCCGTCCCTACGTCTACGACTCCCCGTGCAGCCAGCACTTCCTCGTCGACAGCGAACCCGCTCAGGTCGGCCCGCCGGCGAGCGAGGACACCGCCACCCGCTGGGCCGCCGCGTACGGGGCGGTCTCCTCGGACGAACAGGAGGTCGCCCTCACCGTGCAGGGCACCGGCGCGGAGACCGTCGTCCTGGAGGCGCTGCACGTACGCGTCCTCAGCAGGCACGAGCCGCTCGCCTGGAACGACTACTCGATGGGCGTCGGCTGCGGCGGTGGCGTCGAGACCAAGTCGTTCGACGTCGACCTCGACAACGGCAGCCCCACGGTCACCGTCAAGGGCGGTCAGCGCGACTTCCCGTACAAGGTCAGCGAGTCCGACCCGGAGGTCTTCTACGTCGTCGCCCACACCAAGGCCCATGACGTCCGCTGGGACCTCACCCTGGACTGGTCCAGCGGCAGCCGCCGCGGCACCGTCCACATCGACAACGCCGGCACCGCGTTCCGCACCAGCGCCGACGCGGGCCGCCCGGGTTACGACTACCCGCTGGGCGGCAGCGAGTGGATTAAACGGGACAACTGACCATCAAATCGAAGAAATAACCCGCAAACGGGAAAGCTGACGGTCAATCGGGAGAGTTGACGGTCAATCCGGAGGTAAAGGGTTCGGCATCGTCGATTCAACGGTCTTGAACAGTGCATGACTCGTTCGATGAGATGCGCGTAGACCACTTCGGGCTCACTCCGTGAGCCCGAGATCACCTCGCGAACCCATCGCGATCGCGAATCCACTTCGTGATACTCCGAATCCAGGGGGATTCATGCACATAGCCCGTATCGGGCTGGGCGTCGCGGCTGCCACGTCCGTCGCCGCCCTCGCGGTCACCGCTCTGGGGACCGCCGCACCCGCCGCCGTACCGCACACCCTGGCGGTACCGGCCGTCGCCGGGCACACCCTGGCTCACGACGTGAGCAGCCCGCTGACCAGCGAGCAGTGCCAGGCCAAGTGGCACATCAACTGCTACACCCCGCTCCAGTACCGCAAGGCGTACGACCTGAACGCCCTCTACCGCAAGGGCGTCACGGGCAAGGGCCGCACCATCGTCATCGTCGACTCGTACGGTTCCCCCACCGTCCAGCACGACCTCGACGTCTACAGCCACCAGTTCGGTCTGCCCAGCACCAAGGTGAAGGTGGTCAAGTGGGGTCACGTCCCCGCTTTCGACCCCAAGAACTCCGACATGACCGGCTGGGCCGGCGAGACCACCCTGGACGTCGAGCTGGCGCACGCGGTGGCACCCGCCGCCAAGATCGTCCTGGTGGAGACGGCGGTCTCCGAGACCGAGGGCACCACCGGTCTGCCGGAGATGATGGACGCCGAGAAGCACCTGATCGACCAGGGCGTCGGCGACGTCATCAGCCAGAGCTTCGGCGCCACGGAGAACACCTTCCCCGGCTTCGACCACGGCGACTTCTCCAGCATCAAGAAGCTGCGGTACGCCTTCCAGGACGCCAACCGCAAGCACGTCACCGTCCTCGCGGCCTCCGGTGACGGCGGCGCGACCGACCTCAAGCTGGACGGCAAGACGTACTACAAGAAGCGCGTCAACTCCTGGCCCTCCTCGGACCCGCTGGTCACCTCGATCGGCGGCACCGAGCTGCACCTGAACGACGCGGGCGACCGCGTCAAGCCGGACAGCGTCTACAACGCCTCCGAGCACGACTTCGGCGCCGGCGGTGGCGGCCAGTCCCACGTCTTCACCCGCCCGTCCTTCCAGGACGGCGTGAAGAGCAAGGTCGGCACCCGACGCGGCACCCCGGACATCTCGATGGCCGCCGCGGTCAACGGCGGCGCGTGGATCTACTCCAGCTACGACCCGACCGCCGTCGGCTGGGACGTCACCGGCGGCACCAGCGAGGCCACCCCGATCTTCTCGGGCATCGTCGCGCTCGCCGACCAGGCCGCCGGCCACCGGGTGGGCAACATCCAGAAGGCGCTGTACAGCCTCTACGCCCACAACGCCAAGGCCAACGGCATCGTCGACGTCAACGACGGCACGAACAACTCCTACCAGGGCGTGACCGGCTACAAGGCCGTCAACGGCTACGACATGGCCACCGGCGTCGGCACGGTGGACGCCCTCAAGTTCGTCCCGGCCCTCGCCAAGGCGAGCAGCCACAGCTGACACCTCCGCATCTCTGACACGCCACGGACGGCCCGGGTTCCGCACCCGGGCCGTTCGCGTTGCCGGTCTGCTCGGCGCTCACGCCACCCCGAGAAAGTGCAGCACCGCAAGGACCCGCCGGTGGTCCGCGTCCGCCTTCGGCAGGTCCAGCTTGGCGAAGATGCTGTTGATGTGCTTGGCCACCGCGCTCTCGCTGACGACGAGTTGTTCGGCGATCCCCGCGTTGGAGCGGCCGCCCGCCATCAGTTCCAGGACCTCGCGTTCTCGGGGGGTGAGCCGGTCCAGCGGGTCGCTGTGGCGACGTACCAGCAGCTGGGAGACCACCTGCGGGTCGAGCGCGGTGCCGCCCGCGGCCACCCGGCGCAGGGTGGCCGCGAACTCCTCGACATCCGCGACCCGTTGCTTGAGCAGGTAGCCGATGCCGGAGGTGTGGGCCGAGAGCAGATCGGTGGCGTACCGCTCCTCGACGTAC
Source organism: Streptomyces sp. NRRL S-646 (assembly GCF_000720765.1). Classification (GTDB taxonomy): domain Bacteria; phylum Actinomycetota; class Actinomycetes; order Streptomycetales; family Streptomycetaceae; genus Streptomyces. Next base: position 466,293 of record NZ_JODC01000009.1, on the reverse strand, counting down.
TGGGAGAGGAGCAGTACGGCGGTCTTCGGCCACTGGCGTTTGACGACCAGCGCGGCCCGTACGCCTTCGTCCGTGAAGCCGGGGGGCATGCGGACGTCCACCACCACGATGTCCGGCCGGTGCTCCTCCACCGCCGCCAACAGCGCCTCCGCGTCGCCCACTTCGGCGGCCACCTCGAAGCCCGCCATCTCCAGGACCCTGACGACACCGATCCGGAGCAGTACGGAATCCTCGGCGATCACGGCACGCACGGCAGCTCCACGGTGATGACGGTCGGCCCCCCGGCGGGGCTGTCGACCGCCAGCGTCCCATCGACCGAGGCGACCCGCTTGGCCAGCCCCGACAGGCCGGTCCCGCCTCCGAGTCGGGCACCGCCCACACCGTCGTCACGGATGACGACCAGCAGGGTCGTCCCGGCCCGCTCCACCGTCACCTCGGCTTCGGACGCCTCGGCGTGCTTCACCACGTTCGTCAGCGCTTCGGAGACGACGAAGTAGGCGACGGACTCGATCGTCGGGGACAGTCGCGCCGTCAGGTCCACCGTCACTCGGACCGGGACGGGCACCCGGGCGGCGAGGCCGGAGAGCGCGGCGTCGAGGCCGCGGTCCTCCAGGACGGCGGGATGCAGCCCCCGTACCAGACTGCTCAGTTCCTCGATCGCCTCCTTCGCCTCGCGGTGCGCCTCGTCGATCACGCGGCGGGCGTCCTCGTGCAGGTCGCCCAGGGTGGCCTTGGCGATCCCCAGATTCACAGCCAGGGAGACCAGCCGCTGCTGGGCGCCGTCGTGCAGGTCCCGTTCGATGCGCCGCCGTTCGGCATCGACGACGTCCACGAGTCCGGCCCGGCTCTCGGTCAGCACCTCGACCCGGCGCTCCAGTTGCTCGGCGCGGCTGGGTCCGAGCAGGACGGTCGCGATGCGGGTGTCCAGCCGGGTGAGGGCAGCGGACAGCCAGGCCGCCAGGTAGAGCAGGGCGATTCCGGCAGCCGTGAGGTACGTCGCCCAGGTCGAGTACCCGGGGTGACCGACGCGCCAGTCCAGCGATACGAGCCAGATCCACACGTAGGTGGTTGCGGCGGCGGCCGCGGCGGCCCAGGTCAGCAGCACCAAGATCGCCGCAAGGGACACGAGCGGCCCGTCGAGCAGGTGGTACAGGAGCTGCCGCCTCCCGGCCGGGGACCGCAACCACGCGCGCAACCGGGGCGGCCGTCCCTCATGGGGCGACGGGATGTCCACGCCCAGCCGGGTGCGGAAGCGGGCGTGCTGCGCCCGGGTCAGCAGCGGCCCGGCGAGCACGACGGCGCCGAACCCCACGGCCACCTGGAGCAGGACCGCCCATGCCGACACCGGATTGAAGGCTGTCCACGGCAGGGCCATGACAGCCAGGGCGCCGAACTGGATGAGCAGGCCGGTGGCGAGGAAGGCGGTCTGGCGTCCGGTCCCTCGGAACGGTCGCAGGAGCAGCCTCTGCAGGAGGTTGACGGTGTGCATTGGGAAAACGCTACGTGCCAGGTCAGCGGCGGTCCATGGTGTGTGTGCCCGGCTGGGGGTGCAACTAGTGCCACCCCCGGAACGGACAGCTGGGTTACTGACTGTGATCGCCGTGTGGCGAAGGCTGGAGGCCGTGGAGGAGAGCCGGAAACGCGAGGAGTCGGATCCCATGAGCATGCTGATCGTCGGTCAGGAGCAGGTCGTCGCCGCCAGGCCGGTCGTCCCGAGGGGCCGCCGCCGGTACCTCCGGTACCGCCCGGAACACGTCCTCGTAGGCTGCGGCCTGGCCCTGCTGCCCTGGCTGGTCGTCCTGGCGAAGGGCCTGCCCGCTACGACCACCGCCGCGCACTGGAACACCGCCTGGGTGGGCCTGGACGCCCTGGAGGCGACGGGCCTGATCGCCACGGGACTGCTGACCGCCCGCGGCCACCATCTGCACCCGCTCACGGCCTCCGCCACCGCGGCCCTGCTGGTGGTCGACGCCTGGTTCGACACGATGACGGCGGCCCCGGGCGGGGACCAACTCTCGGCCCTGGCCATGGCGTTCGGCGCGGAACTGCCGCTGGCCGCGGTGTGCGCGGCACTGGCGGTGCGGGGGCTCCCCCGCCGCACCGCCTGACCGGTTCTACGGCCGTACCGACGCGCCGGCCGGACTCAGACCGTGGCCTCGCCGACGTCCGTACGCGAGACCGCGAGGTAGCCGACGAAGCCGAGGATGGCGACCGTCCAGGACAGGGTGACCGGGCCCAGCCCCAGGGCCAGCCCGCCCCGGTCGTGGCCCACGGCCATCCAGTCGGCGACGGAGGCCCCGAGCGGACGGGTGATGACGTACGCCGCCCAGAAGGCGGCCACCGCGTTCAGACCGCTCCAGCGGTGGGCGACGGCCGGTACGGCGATGGCGGCGGCGTAGACGACGGCCGAACCGAGGTAGCCGAGGCCGATCGTGGCGGTGAGGTCGCCCGCGGCCGTGCCGAGGGCGAAGGTGGCGAGGACCGCCGCCCAGTAGAAGGCCTCGCGGCGCCGGGTGTGGATGCTGTGGATGGAGAGGGTGCCCTCGCTGCGGTACCAGAGGGCGAAGACGGCGGCCAGCGCCACCATGAAGAACGGCGTCGAGACCAGGTACGGCACCCCGAGGCCGACGTGCAGCACATCGGCAGCCATCGTGCCGAACACGCTGACCACCACGATCGCCGTCCAGTAGATCCAGGCGACGTACCGGCGCACGGCGAACTGCACCACCAGGGCGGCCACGAACGCGAGGCCGCCGACGCCCACCGCGGGAATCGGGCCGAGCAGGTGCGCCAGCCAGTCGGAGGCCGTCTCGCCCATGCCGGTGGTCAGCACCTTGATGATCCAGAAGTAGACGGTCACCTCCGGCACCTTGCTCGCCGCGTGCCGTACGCGGCTCGCGTGCTGCGCGGGCGGCCGCGAGGGCTGCGCGGGCCGGTTGGGGGTGAGGTGATCTGTCGTCATGGCAGGCACGATGACATGGCGAACAGCCGTCGCCACAGGCCCCTTTGCCAGAGTTTTGGCGCTTGCAGTCCACGAGTTGCCCGAGGCTCGACCGAGCCTGAAAGCAACCTGAACGGGAGGACAGACATGCTGGTCAGAGGCGTACGGCGGGTGATAGAGGGACCGTGGGGCGGCCCGTCAGCCGTCAGCCGGTGTCTGCCCGCCCGGTGCGTCCTCCAGGCCCGTCGCCCGCCCCTCCTCGTTCCACCGGACCACCAGGACGCGCTCCACCGCCTCGCGGTCGAGGGGTCCGAACACGTGCGGGAACAGGGTGCCCTCGGCGACTCCCGGCGGCGGCGCGGGATCCGCCGCCTCCCATACGCACTTCGCGGTCAGCCGTGCCTCGTCGAGCAGCAGCACGAGCAGCGGGCGGGGAGCGCTGCCGTAGAACGCGTCGACGACTTTGAGCGTGCTCGCCTCGTCGGGGGAGCAGTGGACGAAACCGTCCTCGACCAGGGAGGACGGGGCGTAGGGCCGGTCGGGACTGGCGTTCCACTCGGCGCTCGACACGACGTGATAGATCATGGACCGGTTATACCCCAGCGTTGCGCCCCGACCTGTGCTACCGTGATAAAAGTGGCAGTTTTGGTTACCAGAGGCTTTTGAGTGCTCTTCGACCTTCCGTCGACGAGCGCTCTTTTTTGTTCCGAGGGTAAATCGTTGCTGCGACGCCGGGACCGCAAGGTGCGGACCCGGGCACTGCCCTCAAGGGAGATTCAATATGGCATCTGGCACCGTGAAGTGGTTCAACGCGGAAAAGGGCTTCGGCTTCATCGAGCAGGACGGTGGCGGCGCTGACGTGTTCGCCCACTACTCGAACATCGCCACCTCCGGCTTCCGCGAGCTTCAGGAGGGCCAGAAGGTGACCTTCGACGTGACGCAGGGCCAGAAGGGCCCGCAGGCCGAGAACATCGTTCCCGCCTGACGCTGACGCGTACGCACTACGTGGCTGGGGCCCGCACTCTTTGGGTGCGGGCCCCGGCTCGTTGCGTTTTTCCGCACGCCACCTGCTTCTCCGCCGCATCCTTCACTTCGAATTCTTCATCCGTTTCCTTCGGTTTCTTCGGCTCCTTCTTGCGAATCCTCATGCGGTCCGTCCGCCGGGAGGCATTCCTCGATACGTGCCGCATCGAGGAGGTTCCCGCATGAACCGCACAGCTCGCACGAACACCCGCACGAACACTCGCGCCAACACGAGACCCACCCGTTCCCGTACGGGTCGGGGTCGCCCCGCCGCGTCCGGCGGTGAGTTCGCACTGCCCGTCACCGTCACCCCGGCGCTGCCGCCCGTCGAGGACTTCTCCGAACTCGACATGCCGGAGCGTCTGTTGGCGACGCTTGGCGCCGAAGGCGTCACCGCACCGTTCCCGATCCAGGCCGCGACGCTGCCGAACTCCCTGGCCGGCCGCGACGTCCTGGGCCGCGGCCGCACCGGCTCCGGCAAGACGCTCGCCTTCGGCCTCGCCCTGCTGGCCCGTATGGAAGGGCAGCGGGCCGAGCCCCGTCAGCCGCTGGCCCTCGTCCTCGTACCCACCAGGGAACTGGCCCAGCAGGTCAACGACGCGCTCACGCCGTACGCCCGCGCGCTGCGGCTGCGGCTCGCCACCGTGGTCGGCGGGCTGTCGATCGGCCGCCAGGCGAGCGCGCTGCGCGCCGGGGCCGAGGTCGTCGTCGCGACGCCCGGCCGGCTCAAGGACCTCATAGACCGAGGCGACTGCCGTCTGGACCGCGTCACCATCACGGTGCTGGACGAGGCCGACCAGATGGCCGACATGGGCTTCATGCCGCAGGTGACCGCCCTGCTCGACCAGGTGCGCCCGGGCGGTCAGCGGCTGCTGTTCTCGGCGACGCTGGACCGCAACGTGGACCGTCTCGTCCGCACGTATCTCCACGACCCCGTCGTCCACTCCGTGGACCCGTCCGCGGGCGCCGTCACCACGATGGACCACCACGTGCTGCACGTGGAGGACGAGGACAAGCACGCCACCACGACCGAGATCGCCGCCCGCGACGGGCGGGTGATCATGTTCCTGGACACCAAGCACGCGGCGGACCGGCTCGCCAAGAAGCTGCTGGCCGTCGGCGTGCGCGCGGCGGCGCTGCACGGAGGCAAGTCGCAGAACCAGCGCACCCGGACCCTGGCCCAGTTCAAGGACGGCCAGGTCAGCGTGCTGGTGGCCACCAACGTGGCGGCGCGCGGCATCCACGTCGACAACCTCGACCTCGTCGTCAACGTCGACCCGCCCGGCGACCACAAGGACTATCTGCACCGTGGCGGCCGTACCGCACGCGCAGGCGAGTCCGGCACCGTCGTCACGCTGGTCCTGCCCCACCAGCGCCGCGAGGTCTCCCGTCTCATGGCCGACGCCGGGATCACCCCGCGGACCACCCGGGTCCGCTCGGGCGAGGCCGAACTGGGCCGTATCACCGGCGCCCAGGCCCCGTCGGGCGTGCCCGTCGTCCTCACCCCGCCGCCCGCGGAGAACCGCCCGGCGCGTACGGGGGGTCCCGCCCCGCGGGCACGGCGCGGCCGCCCCGCCCAGCAGGGCCGCCGCCGCTCCCCGGCCAAGGGCGCAGGCGGCGCCAAGGGGAACGCCCGCTGAGACCGGCGCCCGGGACGCTCCGGCGTCCCGGGCGGTGCGGAGGGCTGCTACTTCAGCCCGATGGCCGCACAGTCCGCCGCGTACTTCGCGGTGCAGATGTCCTTGACGGTGTAGACGCCGTCCTTGATCACCGTGGACTTGATGTTGTTCTTGGTGAGGGCGACCACGGGGACCAGCATCGCGGGTATCGCCTTCTGGGTCGGGCTGTCGACCGAGTCCTGGGTCAGCGCGTCGAACTCGAGGCTCTTGCCCTTCACCTTGTCCACCGCCATTTCCGCGGCGTTGGTCGCCTCCAGCAGGAACGACTTGTACACGGTCATCGTCTGCTCCCCCGCGACGATCCGCTGCACCGCGTCCAGGTTGGCGTCCTGCCCGGTGACCAGCGGCATCTTGGTGGCGCCCGCCGACTTCAGCGCGTCGATGACGGCGCCTGCCATGCCGTCGTTCGCCGAGTAGACCGCGGCTATGTTGCCGAGCCCGACGGACTGGATGGCCTTCGTCATGTTCGCCTTGGCGACCGAGGGCAGCCACTTGTCGGTGTCGTACGACTTGACGATGTTCACCCGGCCCTTCAGCTCGCTGAGCGCGCCCTCCTTGAAGCGGGCCGTGTTCGGGTCGCCGGGGTCGCCGTTCATCATGACGACCTTGCTGGAGGCGGCCTTCTCGCCGAGCGCGTCGGTGATGGCGCGGCCCTGCACCTCGCCGACGAGCTCGTTGTCGTGCGAGACATACGCGTCGATCGGCCCCTGGGCGAGCCGGTCGTACGCGATGACGGGTATCCCGGCGTCCTTGGCCTTCTGCACATCCGGCGCGATGGCCTTGGAGTCCACCGCATCCACCAGAATGACGTCGACCTTGGCGTCGATCATGTCCGCGAACTGCGAGCTCTGCTTGCCCACGCTCGCGCCGGCGTTGGCGTAACGGACCTTGCCCTTGCCGTGCGTAAGGGACGCGACGCGCTCCTTGATCAGGGGATAGTCGAACTTCTCGAACCGCGCAGTGTCCTTGTCGGGCAGCAACAGCCCCACCGTGATGTCGTCGCCCTTCTTCGGACTGGCGGAACTGCTGCTCCCGCTGACACTGTCGATGACACCGCACGAGGAGAGGAGGAGGGCCGAGGCGGAGGCGAGAACGGGGACGACGGCGAATCGACGCACGCCGGTTCTGCGGGGGGTGTGAAACATCACTTGCAGGGTGCCTTCCGGGCAGTGGAGGAGCGGACCACCGGGTGAAGCAGAAGCCAACGGGTCCGTGGAGACCACGTCAAGACATCCGGTTGTCATCCCTTCAACTTCATACGGAATCTCCTCATGAGGGTGAGGAATTCGGCCAGGCCTCGGACCTCGGCCCCACTGCCACGCGAGGCAAGTTGGTATCAACAGAGATACTATCTCTTTCGATACTATCCCTTCCGGGAGGGCTGTCCATGCGTCGTTTCATCGGGCGGGATCGCGAGCTGAAAGTGCTCGGCAACGCCTTGCAGGCTGTTCACGACGCCATCGGGTCGCCGAAACCGGGGCAGTGCATCCTCATGCGGGGAAGGCGGCGAGTCGGCAAGTCCAGCCTCGTAGAGGAGTTCCTCCGGCGCGCCGAGACGCCGTACGTCTTCTTCACCGCCGCGGGCGCCACGGCGGAGGACGAACTGTCGGAGCTGCTCGACGCCGTCGCCAGATCCACCCTGCCGGAGCGTGGACTGTTCTCGGAGGAGACGCCGGGGCAGTGGAACGCGGCCTTCAGGCTGCTCGCGGAGATCCTGCCCGACGACACCCCCAGCGTCGTCGTCATCGATGAGGTTCCGTATCTCATGGACCGTATCGACGCCTTCGAGGGCATGCTCCAGCGGGCATGGGACCGCCTGCTCAGCCGCAAGCCGGTACTCCTCCTCCTGGTCGGATCCGACCTGTCGATGATGGAAGCGCTGAACAGCTACGACCGCCCGTTCCATCAGCGGGGCCGGGAGATGGTCGTGGGACCGCTGAACCCGGCCGACATCGGCGAGATGCTCGACCTGTCGCCGGCGGCCGCCTTCGACGCCGCCCTGATCACGGGAGGTCTCCCGCTGATCTGCGCGGAATGGCGGGCCGGAGCGGACGTCTCGGAGTTCCTCCGCGACTCGCTGGACAACCCGATCTCGGCGCTCCTGGTGTCCGCCGAGCGCTCACTGGCCGCGGAGTTTCCACCGCAGGCGATGAGCAGGGAAGTACTGCGGGCCATCGGATCCGGGGAGCGCACCTTCACCAACATCGCGCGCGCCGCGGGCGGCATCGCCCACACCACGCTCACCCGGGCCACTGAAGTCCTGACCGAGAAACGAGTGGTGGCAGCCGAACTGCCCCTCTCTCCACGGCCGTCGAAGGAACGCCGCTACCGGGTGGCAGACCCCTACCTGCGATTCTGGCTCGCGTTTCTGGATCCGCACATGGCGGAGATCGAGCGTATGCGGGGAGATCTCACGCTGAGCCGGATCAAGGAGAGGTGGACGAGCTGGCGGGGCCGCGCGATCGAACCCCTGGTCCGGGAATCCCTCGCCCGCCTCCTCCCGGACGACTTCCTGCCCGCCACCCCTGCCATCGGCGGCTACTGGACCCGCAGCAACGACATCGAAATCGACCTGGTGGGCGCGGACCGGCAGCCCGTGGCCAAGCAGTTGCTCTTCCTCGGCTCGGTGAAGTGGCTGGAAAACCCGCCGTTCGACAGCCACGACCTGGCCGCACTGCAGAAGCACCGCGCCGCACTCACCGACGAGCCGGTACCGCTGGTGGCGGTGTCCCGGAACGGGGTCAACTGCTCCGGGCTTCATGCCGCGTACGGTCCTGAGGAGCTGCTCGGCGCCTGGCGCAGGGCCTGAAGTCGCGCGAAGTGCGACTGAGTACGTCAGCGGGTCGGAGCGGCGACTTCGAATGAAGTCAGGCCCGTGTCGATGAGCTTGGCTGCGCGGCGGACGTCGGCGGTCACTGCCTCGTGAATCTGTGTCGGCGATCATGGCGGCGGCCTGGTGGGGGTCGTCCTGCGCGGCGATCCAGGAGGTCATGGCTCGCAACTCGTCGGAGAGGATCCGCAGCGCCGCTTCGACCGCAGAGTGGTCCGTGTCGGCCAGGCCGGCGCGCAGGGCGGCCATCGTGGCCTCGCCCTGGTCCAGGATGAGCGATTCCTTGGTGGGGAAGTAGTTGAAGACCGTCTTCTCCGAGACTCCGCATGCCTGGGCGATCTCCGACACGCGGACGGCATCGAAGCCGCGCTCCAGGAACATCTCGGTCGCGGTATCGGACAGGCGTTGCCGCAACCGGCGCTTCTTCTGCTCCCGCAGCCCTTCGGCCTCGGGCTCCGCGGTCTGCGGGCGCCATGCCGTCCAGTCCACCGTGCTCATGACGACAGCGTAGTACAGCGGCAGAATATTTACTGCTACTATAAATTTTCAGTGACTGTAAGCTCTGTCCCTTGTTCGACCTCTCAGGGAGCCCCATGAGCGCCATCCACATCGTCCGCGATTACCCGCACTCCCCCACCAAGGTCTGGCACGCCGTCACCGACCCCCGGCTCATACCGTTGTGGACGGCCACCGGGGCTGGGGCACGCCCGGAAGGATTCACCACCACCGTCGACGCCCGGTTCCAGTTCATTGCCAAGCCGAAGCCCGGCTGGAGCGGCATCGTCGACTGCGTCGTACTGGAGGTGGACAAGCCCCGGCTGCTGCGCTACTCGTGGACCGACCACGGTGGCAGCGAGACCACCGAGGTCGCCTACCGCATCGAACCTCATGGCACAGGGACACGCTTCACCTACGACCACACGGGCTTCACGGGTGCGGGCGGGCTCCTGATGACCCAGCTACTGGGTCACGTCCGGCGGAAGATGCTGCGCGTCGGCCTGTCCGCCGTGCTGAACGATCTGGACGAGGACGGCAAACTCCGCCCCGGAAGCACCCTCAAGCCCAAGACATGACTCTCTCTCAGCAGTCGGCGGCCGTTCCCCTCGGACCCTCGCCCGGTGAGCCTGATCCTCAGGGCAGTTGGCCCGAGGTGTGAAGCACGTCGAACACCATCTGGTCCACTGCCGAGACCCGCTCACGATCGCCATAGCCGAACCAGGCCGACTCTGCGATCTCCCTTGAGGCAACCAGCGGACCGGTGTACTCGGCGGTGTAACAGATCATCCGGAACTCGGTGCATCCGTCGTGATCCCTCCACGTCTCGAAGGTGCCGACGTGCACCATCGTTGCCGTATCGACCCGGGACTGGAGTTCCTCGTCAATCTCGCGCGCCAAGGTCTCGGCATCGGACTCACCCGGCTCCCGCTTCCCGCCCGGGAAGTAGAAGACATCCACACCACGGTTGCGCGTCACCAACACCCGCCCGTCACGCACGAGAACCCAGGCCACCTTCTCCGGAACGACCTCGCTCTTCCCCATCCTCGGACCCTACCCACCCCCACCGACACAACATCAGGACCAAAGGTTCCAGCACCACCGCAACCACACGAACCGGTCACCACGCCAATGGATGGCCGGCCAGAAAGACCATGTAGGTGATCGAGCTGTTGCCGCCAGGAGGGACAACACGGCACCCACTACGGCTCGCGGCCTGCTCGCTCGCCCCGACTTCGATGCGCGGTACTCGACGCAGGCCCGCACGAGGCCCACGACGGCCAGGGGCGGCGCGAGGAAGCAGACCGGTATCCAGAGCGGGCCAAAGAACCAGAACGCCACGGACGCTCCGGTCGGGAGTCGGACGGGCTGCCGGGACAGAAGGTTCTAGGGCCCCAGAAGGGTCAGGTAACTGTAAAGAACCTTGACAGACAATTGGTCTAGTCCAACTATGGTCGTCTGTTCGCCCCCACCCCCCTTCCTCTCCGCCTCTCCGCCATCCCCCTGGGAGCGTCAATGAGACGACCGCGTCCTGCTCTTCGTGCGTTGCTGTCCTGCATCACCGTGACCGGCCTGTCGGCCGGTCTCGTCGCGCTCGGGGGAGGTGGGGCGTTCGGAGCGGATGCCGCGCCCTCGCGGCCCGCGGCGCCCATGCCCGCCCATGTCGCCGCGCCGTACTTCGAGACGTGGACCGGGGAGAGCCCGGCCACGCTCGCCGCCGAGTCGCGGAACAAGTACCTCACCATGGCCTTCCTGCAGACGGACGCGGCCGGTTCGTGCACCGCCTACTGGAACGGCGACACCGGCCGGCCCATCTCCAGGTCCGCCGCGTCTTCCTTCGGCGCCGACATCGCGGCCGTCCAGGCCCGCGGCGGCAACGTCATCCCGTCCTTCGGCGGCTACGGCGCCGACACCACCGGCACCGAACTCGCCGACAGCTGCACGAGCGTCGACGCCATCGCCAAGGTCTACGAGAGCCTGGTGACGACGTACGGGATCTCGCGGATCGATCTCGACGTCGAGGCCGACTCCATCAACAACACGGCGGGGATCGACCGCCGCAACAAGGCCATCGCCCAGGTGCAGCGGTGGGCCGAACGCACCGGGCGGCGCGTGCAGTTCTCGTACACCCTGCCCACGACCACCACCGGGCTCGCGCCGAACGGCGTGGCCCTCCTCAAGAACGCCGTCGACAACCACGCGCGCGTGGACGTCGTCAACATCATGACGTTCGACTACTGGGACGGCGCCACCCATGACATGGCCGCCGACACCGAGACCGCCGGCGACGGGCTCGTGGGTCAACTCGCCTCCCTGTATCCGAAGAAGAGCCGTGCGCAGCTCTGGCGCATGGTCGGTGTCACCGAGATGCCCGGCATCGACGACTTCGGTCCGCAGGAGACCTTCACCACCCAGGACGCGGTGAAGGTCGAGCAGTGGGCCGAGGCCAAGGGCATCAACACCCTTTCCTTCTGGGCTCTTCAGCGGGACAACGGCGGGTGTGTGGGCACCGCCGGCGCCAACTCCTGCTCCGGGATCGCCCAGGACACCTGGTACTTCAGCCACGCCTTCGAGCGGTTCACACGCTGGTAGGGCCTGTCGGCAGAGGGATCCGGCAGGAAAACCCGTCAGGGGAACTCAGCACGGGAAGCGTGCCCGTACCTCCCACCCGTGACCGGCTCCCGGCCCGGGCCCCGTGCGGAGTTCCCCACCCAATGCGGTGACGCGTTCGCGCAGGCCCACGAGGCCGAAGCCGCCGCCGTGGGCAGCGGCGGGGAGCCGGCTGCCGCCGCGGCCGTCGTCCGACACCGTCACCGAGAGCCCGGAGCCGTCGTGTTCCAGGACGACAGTGACTTCCGTGGCGTCGGCCGCGTGGCGCCGTACGTTCGTCAGGGCCTCCTGGACGACGCGGAAGGCCGCCGCCTGCACCTCGTGCGGGAGGTCGTCGGAGGCGGCGGGGTCGCGGTGCAGGGTGACCTTCTGGCCCGGGCTCGCGAAACCGGCCGTCAGTTCGGCGATGCGCCTCCGTGGCGGCACGCTCGATGCCGGCGAGGACGGGGTCCAGTTCCCGCGGCCGGGTGTCCGCCATCATGCGGGCCATCTGGGTCTGTACGAGGATGCCGGTGACGTGATGGGCGACGAAGTCGTGCAGGTCGGCGGCGATCGCCACCCGCTCCTCGCGGCGGGTGTCGGCGACGGCGACCGTACGGCGGTAGTCGAGCGCGCGCAGATACGCCGCGAGGCCGCCGACCAGGCCGATAAGGATCAGCCCGACCAGGACGTAGCCCTGTGCCTCGTCGGCCGACCACAGCGTCCGGAAGTACCTGAGCGGCGTCAGGAGCAGGGCGCCCGCGTCCAGCACCGCGCACGCGATGGCCCAGCGCGGCGGGCAGTGCCGTACGGCGACGAACAGCAGACACAGCAGTACGGCGACTTCGCCGGGGCCGAAGGGTGCGTCCCGGTGGCGTAGGAAAGAAGCCGCCGTATAGAGGAGGGAGACGAGCGCGGGTACTGCGGTGCGGAGCTGCGGGGTGAGGCGGGCGGGGCGGCGCGCGGCCGACCACAGTACGGCGGTCAGGCCGATCGCCAGGACGACGGCCGGACGCCACAAGGGGTAGCCCACGTCACCCGCGATCAGCAGATCGACGGCCGACAGCCGCGAGGCCAGGCCGCCCCGTCCGACAGCTGCACCATGCGGATCACGGTATGCGCCCGTGCGGCCGATTCGGGCTGTTGACGGCTGATACGTTCCGCTCATGCCGGACAGCAGGTTCCTCGTCGGCGTCGTGGGCGGCGCGGCCTTCGTGCTTCTCGTCGGCGGTCTCGGCACGCGGCTGATCGCCCGCACCGAGTCGACGACCGGGCTGGACCGGTACGACACGGTCGTGGTGGACGGCCACAAGGCGCTCGCGGCGAACATCGTCGCCGGGCGCACGCAGAGCCTGTACCACCCGCTCCCCTGGGTCGGCGTCAAGGTCGAGGTGTCCTGCCCGACCGGTCTGAAGGCGGTGGCCGACGCCACCATCACCTGCAGCGGCCGCAAGAACGACGGCAGCACCATCGACATCCCGGTGACTGTGATCAGCGCCACGGACTCGCACATCACCTGGAAGTTCCGGCGCTGACCTGCTCGTTCGACCGCCGAGTGCATGGTGTGCAGAGAATCCGCGCAGGAGAAGCACACAGACCTCACACAGTCTTTCGAAACCCTCGTTACCGTTGCAGCCCGTTCGAACTCCCATGCATCTCCGGTGCATCTCCCATGCGAAGGGTCAGGAAGACAGCGGATGGACTACTGCTCCTCATGCCGCCGGCACCTCAACGGCGCCCTGGTGTGCCCCGGTTGCGGTGCCTACGCCCCCGACATCGCACCGGTGACCTCCCACGGACGCACCACCCCGGCCCCCGCCGCGACGGCGATGTGGCCGGAGACGGAAGAGCCGCCCGGCTCCGAGGCATACGGTGAGGCCGAGGCCGCGATACCCCTGTCGGAGGGGCGGGCCGCCCGGCGCAGGCAGCGGGCCCGCTGGAAGAAGAACCAGCGCAAGGCCGTGGTCGCGACCGCTGTGGCACTCGTCGGCGGCGGCATGACCCTCGCCTCGATGGACCGCGGCTCCGGCCACCGCGCCGAGGCGTCGACGGCGACGGACCTGTCGAGCATGGGCGCCGAGGACGGGTCCGCGGACCAGAACGTCCAGCTCCCGCCGGCCGGCACGGGCAAGCACCGCAAGCCCGACGCCACGACCGACCGCTCCGCCGCGTCCGGCAAGGTTCAGCAGCGTTCCGGAGTCACCGCGTCCCACACCGATTCGGCGCGGACGCAGCCGTACACCCCCGCCGCGCACTCGACGCCGGCGACGAAGCCCGCACAGCAGGGTTCCGTGGCCACCGTGCACACCCCCTCCGTCGACACCACGCCCGTCACCGGCGGCACGACGACGACCCAGACGCCCTCCGCGACGCCCACGGGCAGCACGGGTTCGGGAACGTCGAACGCGTCCGGATCCTCCGGAACGTCGGGGTCCTCCAGCACCTCGGGAACGTCCCAGTCGGACAACACGTCGACGGCGACCTCCCCGTCGGGGATCTGCGTCCTCGGTCTGCTGTGCGTCAGCTGACCTGACCTTTACGCTCACCTTGACCCTGGCCGGCCTTGCCTGCCAGGGTCAACTGGGCTTGTTCCACGGTCAGTTCAGATGCCGCTCTTGTACGGCAGTGACGGCGCGGACGACGAAGACTCCGGCCACGGCCGCGCCGACGACCGCCGCGTCGCACGCCAGGAGCTGCCACACGTCCGTGTAGGCGCGGGCGATGATCTCGTCGGTGGAGTCGCTGGACATGAGGCCGACTCCGGTGAGCATGCCGATCAGCCACAGGCCCCACCACACGTTCAGGGAGCGGGGCAGCCGCTCTCCGGGGGCGCTGGCGCGGTAGGCGTCCGCGATGATGCCGCGCGGGAACCACAGGTTGACGACGGGCACCACCCAGCCGAAGAGCACCCACAGCCCGGAGTAGCGCGGCCTGGTCCCGGACAGATCGCGCGCGTTGTCCCGGACACGGCCCGTCCACACCACGAACGCGATCGCGCAGACCGCCGCCGCGGCGCCCGACACCGTGCTGACGAGGTGGTACGAGTCCTCCAGCGAGGTCAGCGGACGGTGCACCCCCTCGCCCTGGTCCGGCGGCCCGGAGGCCGGCTCCCCCGCCATCGCGAGCCGGATCTGCCACACGGCCCGCGCCGCCCATCCGAGACCGGCGAGGGCAAGGGCAGCCATGGTGACGAGAGCTGCCGCACGGACCGGTTGCAGGGCGGGGACGTCGGGGCCGGGAGCAGCAGTGGCGGGTGCTATGTGGTCGTTCACCGGGGCATCCTCGCCGACGACGACCGCCGACCGCCACACCGACATGCCTGGCGGCGGGCCTTCACTCGTCCTTCACTTGCCGCGCGGGCGCACGATGCGGCCCCAATTCCCGTAGCACGTCGGCGAGCTGCGAGGACGTGAGCGCGGCGTCCGGGAGGGACTTCGGCGCGGGGCGCAGGCTGTCGAGGAGCAGGGCGAGGGGGCGGCGCCAGGTGTCCGGTGCGGTCGCGGCGGTCAGGGCCGGGACGGCGCGGCCCAGCGCGGCCAGTGCGAACAGGATGTCCTCCGTGGTGACGTCCGAGCGGATCGCGCCCTCCTCGCGCCCGCGGGCCAGCAGCAGTTCCAGCGTCTCCCGGTTGTGTGCGTGCACGTCGTCCAGCGCCTCGATGCCCTGGACATGGGTGGTCATCAGGTCGTTGGTGCCGCGGTCGGCGGCCAGGGTGCGGAAGACGGCCTGGAGGTAGGTGTCGAGGCCGGTCCAGGCGTCGGGGGCCGTCCGGGCCAGCTCGCCCGCGGCGACCGTCCCGCCGAGCTGGTCGCGGAAGACGGCGTCGATGAGGGCGGCCCGGGTGGGGAAGTGCCGGTAGAGCGTCGCATTGCCGACCCCCGCCCTGCGGGCGATCACGTCCAGCGCCGCCTGCAGCCCCTGCTCGGTGAACACCTCGTGGGCCGCCTCCACCAGGAGTTCGCGGTTCCGCCGCGCGTCACGCCGCTGCGGTCCCGTTCCACGGCCTGCGCCGACGGTCATCGTCACCCTCCGGAGGAAGAAGTGGGGATCACTCCCCGGAACTGATGTTATCGTCGGGAAACGAAACGGGGAGTGCTCCCCATTTACGGTCCCGGGGGTGTGACGTGAGCGGAAGAGGAAGCGGTACGGCACTGGTACTGGGCGGCGGAGGCCCGGTCGGCGGCGCATGGATGACCGGCATACTCGCCGGCCTCACGGACGCGGGCCTCGACCTCGATCGGGCCGACGTGGTGATCGGCACCTCGGCCGGCGCGGTCTTCGGCTCACGGCTGGCTTGTGGTCAGCCCCCGCGTGAGCTTTACGAGCGCCAGCTCTCCGGCGCCGATCGCATCGACCTGGACGTCACCGCCGCCCAGACCCTCCGCTTCCTCTGGGCCGCCCTGGGCTCCCGGAACCCCGAGCGCTCGATACGACGCCTCGGTCGCGCCGCCCTCGCCGCCCGCACCCCACCGGCGGCCGAAATGCGCGAGGCGGTAAGGGAGTTGCTGCGCGGGGCGACGGACTGGCCCGCGCGGGCGTTGCGGATCGCCGCCGTCGACGCCGTGACCGGGGAGGTGGCGGACTTCGACGCGGACGCGAAGGTGGGGCTCGTCGACGCGGTGGCCGCCAGCTGTGCCGTGCCGCTGGTCTGGCCGCCGGTCGCGCTGGACGGCCACCACTGGATCGACGGTGGCAGCCGCTCCACGGCCAACCTCCAACTGGCCCGCGGATACGGTCGGGTGCTCGCCGTCGTGCCGATCCCGAACGCGGTCGGCCCCCACCCGAGCGCACAACAGCAGGCAGCCGCACTCACCGCCGACGGAGCCGCCGTATCGCTCCTGTGCCCGGACCGCGACGCACGCCGGGCCATGGGCCGGAACATGACGGCGAACGCGCGCGTCCCGGACGCGGCCCGCGCTGGACATGCCCAGGCGACGGCGCTGGCGGAGTCGGTGGCAGAGGTGTGGCAGGCGTGACGCGGAGTGGCACGCTGCTGCGAGGTCTGGCCGAACTGCCGGTTCGCTTCGGCCGATGAGAAGCCGCTGAACGTCCTGGCTCCATGCGACGTACGGGTCACTGTGCGGCGCCGTCCCGGGCCGCAGAAAAGATCACCGACATGGTGACCACGTGCTTCGACACGGCGCCGAGAGGAAGGGCCGAACAATTTTATTGGAATCGAGCCGTCCCGACAGCAGGAATCCTGATGTGGCCGTCCCGGTACGGCCGTTGGACGGTACGGGGGAAGTGAACGCAGGCAGTCATGTGCCGGGGCTTGACGGGCTCCGCGGTCTGGCTGCACTGTACGTGGTTCTGTTTCACTGCTGGCTGCTTGCCTTTCCAGGGTTTCCCAGGAATTCGGGTCCGTCCTGGCTGGGCTGGCTGATGTACGGACGTCTCGCCGTCGTCTTCTTTCTCGTCCTGTCCGGCTTCTCGCTGGCCCTCTCACCGGCGCGCAACGGCTGGCGTCAAGGCGGCGTGGCCCGGTTTCTGCGGCGCCGTGCCTGGCGCATCCTTCCGCCGTACTGGGCGGCGCTCGTACTGAGCGTGGCAGTTGCCTATTTCGTGGTGCGGGCCTCCCATCATGGGCCGCCGAATTACCGGACCGTCGTCGTGTACGGCCTGGTGCTCCAGGACATGTTCCCGGCCCGCACGCCGAACGGTGCGTTCTGGTCGATCGCCGTGGAGGCGGAGCTCTATCTCCTCTTCCCGCTGCTGCTTCTTGTCCGGCGGCGGCTGGGGGCGGCCGTCCTGGTCACCGGTGTGACACTGCTGGTGGTCGCACGTGGACTGCTGGCGGGAAACGCGTCTTTGGTGGAAGGTGACAACTGGCTGGCCCCGAATCTCGCGCCCGTGTTCGTCGCCGGTCTGACAGCCGCGGGTGTCATTGTTGCGCGGGAGAGGGTCCGGCGGATGCCCTGGCATTGGCTCGCCGCTCTGGCGATGGTTCCGGTCCTGTCACTCATCGCCGTCAAGGGATCGGCCTGGACGGTGCATCACTACTTCTGGGTGGATCTCGCCGTCGCCCCCGCCATGGCGATGTTCCTTGCGGCGATCGCCACCGGGCGCCCGGACTTTCTGCTGCGGCTCCTTGCCACCCGGCCCGTGCGCGGCCTCGGCAACTTCTCGTACAGCCTGTATCTCATCCATCTGCCTGTCGTCATGGTCGTGGTGCGGAAAATTGCCCCGGATTACGTATCGGCGGGGCTGCCCACGTTCTGTTTCACGGTGGTTGTGGGGCTGCCGGCTTCGGTTCTGTCGGCATGGGTGTTCGCGGAGATCTTCGAGATGCCCTTCAAGCGGAAACGGAACTGGCGGGCCGAGTGAATGCGCGGCTCACTCGTCCTCCGGCGGCTCCCCTTCCAGGAGCCGTTCCGCGATGTCGTCGGCCCATACCTGGGCCCACTGGCGGAGTTCCGCGATCGCGCCCGCGTCGAGTCCGTAGGCGGCGAACTCGCTGTCGTCCATCAGGTCGGCGCCGGACAGACGCGCCTGAAGGTCGGTGAGGTCGAAGGTGTCCCGGGCGTGGCGGCGGCCGAGTTCTTCGAGTTCGGGGTGGGTCCAGCGGTCCGCGGCGGCTCGGACGTCGACGAGGTCGCGGGGGAGGCCGCGGTCGGCCAGGGCCCAGACCCTGGTACCGACGACGTCCTCGAGAGAGAGGGCCGGGCCGTACTCGGTCTGCACCGGCGGCCGCCACATGACCTCCTTGAGGACGTCCACCTCGCACTCGTCGCCACTGTCCGGGTCGGTGACGATCAGCTGTGCGGAGAGAGGATCCGTCTCCACCACCCTTACCTGCCAGCCTCGATCCTCCAGCCCTGTCCGCACGGTGGCACCGATCTGCTCCATGCCTTCGGGGTTCTCGGTGGCGACGTCGAGGTCCTGGCTGAGGTGCTCGACCAGGCCGTGCGCCTGCGCGGCGCAGTCGCCCGTGAGGACGAGCGGGTAGGCACTGCCCACGGCAAGCACGTCGGTCAGGATGCGACGCTGCAGGTCGGTCAGTGCGGCCATGTCCGGATTATTGCTCGTCGGAGGGGGGCTCAGGCGCGATCAACAGTGGGACCGGGCTGCGTGTTGTCGTCAGGGTGATCACCATGCGATGGGTCCAGCCCGAGTGGGGCAGTACCTTCCGCTGCGCCGAGAGCTGGCGAACGCCAGAAGCGCCGGGTGATGGCTGTCGCCACCGGCCCGGCGCTTCTCACGCGTCCATCGGCTAGTTGGAGAAGTACAGGTACTTCCAGTCGCTGTACGTGTTCGAGTTGACGTTGTCGCCCGACGAGTTGTTGATGTACGCCGCGCGGACGCGGGCCTTGATGCCGGACTCGCCCGGGGCGCCCAGGCTCACCGCGGACTTGCCGTTCGAGCCGAGGGCGAAGTACTGGGGGCTGCCGTCGGTCGCGTACCACTTGCCGTTGTAGTAGACCTCGAGCTCGAGGCGCTGCTTGCGGCCCGGGTAGTACGTCATGGTCGTCGTGACGACCGGCGAGGTGTTCTTGTGGAACCAGTAGTACGTGTGCGAGCCGATCGCGGCCTTCTTGTAGTTCTTGGTGACGGCCGTGGAGACCTTCACCCTGGCGTAGCCGGTGGACTTGACCGTCCTGGGTGCGTAACGGGCGTCGCCCTTGAAGACCGCCGTGACGTCGGTGTCGCGGGTCATGTCGACGGTCGCGGAGATGTTGCCGCTGGAGTCGACCGTGCCGGTCTTCAGCAGCTTGTTGGGCTTGTCGCCGCCGTAGGGGTTGGCCCAGATCTCCACCGTGCGGTTCTTGTACGTCGTACCGAGGTGGGCGGTGAACTTCACGTCGGCGCCGTACGAGTACACCTTGCCGTTGTTGTTCAGGCTCAGCGTGGTCGCGGTGCGGGAGACCGCGACCTTGTCGCTCGCGCTGACCGCGGAGTGGTCGGTGTCGCCGGCGTAGGTCGCCTTGTAGGTGACGGTGCCGCCGGCCGGCGGGGTGTCGTTGAAGGAGTACGTGCCGTCCGCCTTGACCGTGACGGCGGGCAGCGCCTTGCCGTTCGGGGAGTCCAGGTCGGTCCGGGTGACCTGCAGCTGCACACCGGCCGGCAACGCGAACGACGCCGAGATCTTCCCGGTGACGGTGAGCTGCCTGGCGCGGGTCGCCGTCGAGGGGGCGTTGAGCGTGAGGGTCGGGTTGTTCAGCGTCGGGTCGCTGAGCACCTTGAGGTTGTAGCCGCCGCTCTCGACGTCCGTGCCCACCAGTGCGAAGACCTTGGTGAGGTCCGGGGCCCAGGTGAGGGCGGCCGTGCGGGAGGTGCCGAGGTCGTACGTGTGCAGCGGCAGCGTGGCGCCCGGCTTGTACGTGAGGACCTTGCCGCCGTTGACCTGGGCGAGCACGCCGTTCGGGGCGATGTCGGCGAACTGGCCGTCCGGGTAGGAGCCGGCCGCCTTGAACTTGCCGTCCGCGTAGGCGTCCCGGTCCTTGCCGTTGACCAGCACCTGCGTGCCGCCCGGGACCAGGTCGATGTCCCCGATGCCGTTGTTCAGCGTGTAGTCGCCGTTGTGGTAGGCGACCAGTGCGGGCTTGCCGCTCGACACGTCGAGCACGGCCATCGAGTCCGTGGACAGGCCGGTCTCGCCGACGGCGAGGATGCCCGGCTGGCTCGGGTCGGTGTCCAGCAGGCCCTGGCCCCAGATACCGGAGCCGGTGCCCTCGGTCGGGAACTGCGTCAGCGCCACCGGGTCGGTGCCGCTCGCCGGGTCCACCGCCGGGTCGACCGAGCCGAGGTCGCCGTCCCACTGGTCGCCGTACGTGAACCACACCTTGCCGCCGCTGAAGGCGACATGGCGCGGGCCGTAGTTGGTGGACACCGTGTAGCGGGCCCTGACGTCGAGGGTGGCCGCGTCGATGGCCCAGATCTCGTGGATCTGCGGAGCGGCCGCGTAGACCGTGGCCCCGTCGTCCGAGACGGCGAGGTCGCTGACCCCGGTCACGCCGCTCACCGAACCGAGGACGGCACCGGAGTAGTCGGTGACCGCGACGGTCCCGGCGGAGCTGTCGCCGAGGAACACCCGCTTCAGGGGGCCGTCCGCGACGATGCCACCGGGCGAGGTGACATGGGCGGTGGCCGCCGAGGCGGTGCCCGCAGCGACGACGCTCAGCGCCGCCGAGCTGAAGAGGACCGCAAGCGCTGTCGCGGTCGAGATGCTGCGCGTACGCACAGTGTTGTAACCCCCACAGGAAAACCCGGTGTGTGACCGGGGAGATGAGTGCGCCGCGCAGCACCCGGACATGACCGCTCTACTGCGGTGACGCGCGGGGCGCGGCTGCTGGGAGCAGCGTATGGCATGCCTGTGACAGTTGTGGAGGGGGTTTCCGGTGTGCGGACTTCCCGTGCAGGGCCCCTGCTCTCAGCTTTCTCCGGCCTCGTCGGCGTCGTCGCGCGCCAGCACCGTCACACGGTGGAAGTTGCACACGGCAGGAGCCGGGTGCCCCGGGTGGGCGGAGTGGGCCTTCAGGGCGACGCTCACCAGGCCGAGCAGCAGGTCGACATCGGCGTCGCAGTCGAGATGGACGGTGACCCAGCGGGAGCCCGGCACCAGACGGATGGCGGTCGACTCCGCGAAGTCGTAGTGGAGCCGCTGGATCGCGCGGGTGGTGAGGTGCAGGTCCACGTCCCGGTCGGAGTGGAAGTGCACGATCTCGTCGCGTACGGAGCGCAGTGCCCGGCCCGTGCCACAGCCGGCCTCGCACGGGCTGAGGTCGGGCCACGCGGCCAGTTGGTCCATGGCTCTCTGGGCCGGTGTCATGCGCCCATGGTGCGGCGCTCACCACGCGTCCACCAGACCTTGTGGGATTCGTAACCCGTAGGTGACGTATGTCCGGTTGAACGAACAGGGGGCTCCACAACAGCCCCACCGGAACTACATGAACCGTTCATCGGTCCTCCATATTTCACGCCTCGCAGCGACAGGATCCGGCCATTGACTCTCCCCGCGCGGCACCCGCTCGGAGCCGTGTGGGGCCATTCGTTTCCCTGTGGAGGCGCACGTGCTGTCCGCTCAGGAGGACTCCGGCAGAACGGGGTCCGACGGATCGGAGTCCGACATGACGGACGCCGACAGACCCGACTCCGAGAGATCGGACTCCGAGGGATCGGACTCCGAGGGATCGGACTCCGACAGACCGGAGTCCGATAGACCGGAGTCCGGCTCATCCCGGTCCGACATCTCCGTGCCTCGTCGGCCGCGTGCGGCCCGCGGGTTCGGGGACCGGGTCTTCCGGTTCCAGTTGACGGCCACCGGGGTCGTCGTTCTCGGCATCATGGCGGCCGTCGGGCTGTTCCTGCTGCTGAGGGCCGCGCAGGCCCTGAGCGCCGTGGGCCCCGCCTTCCTCACCACCGCCCAGTGGCAGCCCGACGTCCACCACTTCGGCATCGCGGCCGTGCTCACCGGCACCCTGCTGGTCGCCGCCGTCGCGGTGGTGGTCTCGGTGCCCCTGGCCGTCGGAGCCGCGCTGTTCATCTCCGACGTGGCACCGCGCGGGCTGCGCCGCACGCTGGTCACGATGGTCGACCTGATGGCAGCCGTCCCGTCGGTGGTGTACGGACTGTGGGGACTGTTCTTCTTCCAGCAGCACGTCATCGGGCTGTCCCGGTGGCTGTCGGACTGGTTCGGCTGGATTCCACTGTTCAAGGTGGACGGCACCCAGCCCGGTGAACCGCTCGCCTCCGACAGCGTGTACACCGCGTCCACCTTCGTCGCCGGGCTGGTGGTCGCGCTGATGGTCGCGCCGATCCAGTGCTCGGTGATGCGCGAGGTGTTCGCGCAGGCACCCGCGGGCGAACGGGAGGGCGCCTACGCGCTCGGAGCCACCCGCTGGGGGATGATCCGCTCGGTCGTCCTGCCGTACGGCATGGGCGGGATCATCGGCGGCACGATGCTGGGGCTCGGCCGGGCGATGGGCGAGACGATCGCCGTCTACATGATCATCTCGCCGGTCTTCGTCATCCAGCCGCACATCCTGCAGACCGGCTCGAACTCGGTCTCCTCCCTCATCGCCCTGCACTACGGCGATGCCTCCACGTTCGGCATGTCGGCGCTGATGGCGGCGGGTCTGGCGCTCTTCCTGCTCACCCTGGCGGTCAACTTCACCGCCTCCTCCATCGTGGCCCGCTCCCGGTCCGGCGCGCAGAGCGAGGCATGAGATGACCGTCGTGGAAGAGATCGCGGCCGTCCCCGAGACGGCTGCCGTGCAGCCGCCCGACCGCCCCCGCCGCATCGGCGGCCCCACCCGCTCGGGCGTGCTGTCCCTGTGCGGTGCGGCGCTCTCCGGCCTGTGCGTGGCGGTGCTGCTGTTCGGCGAACTGGCCCCGTTCTCCGGCGCGTTGGGCTTCACCGTCACCGCGTACCTCGCCTTCCTCGCCGTGTACGCCGTGCTGACCGGCCTGGAGGAGAACGGGCAGGCGGTTCGGGACCGGGTGATGACGGTCGTGCTGTGGACGGCGGCCGGGCTGCTGTTCACCGCGCTCGCCCTGGTCGTCGGCTTCACGGCCTGGCGCGGGCGGGAAGCCCTGCCGCACGGCAACTTCTTCACCCAGGACATGCAGGCGGCCGGCCCGCTCGACCCGCTGACCAACGGCGGCATCGCGCACGCCATGCTCGGCACCCTCATCATGATCACGATCGCGCTGGCGATCACCGTGCCGCTGGGCCTGGCCTGCGCGGTCTACCTCAACCAGATCCCCGGGCGCTTCTCCCGCTTCGTACGGACGATCGTCGAGGCGATGACCGCGCTGCCGTCGATCGTCGCCGGCCTGATGGTGTACGCGGTCTGGATCCTCGGGCTCGGCATGCAGAAGTCGGGACTCGCGGCGGGCTTCGCGATCAGCGTGATGATGCTGCCGATCGTGATCCGGGCGGCGGACGTGGTGCTGCGGCTGGTGCCGGGCACCCTGACGGAGGCCGCGGAAGCGCTCGGTGCACCGCGCTGGCGGACCGTGTGGCACGTGGTTCTCCCCACCGCCCGCTCGGGCCTGGCCACCGCCGTCATCCTCGGCACCGCACGCGGCATCGGCGAGACCTCGCCCGTGCTGCTCACCGCGGGGTTCACGGCGGCGCTCAACGCCGATCCGACGAACGGCCCGATGGTCTCCCTCCCGCTCGCCGTCTTCAACTTCGTCAGGTCCCCCGAGCCCACGATGATCGCCCGCGGCTTCGGCGCGGCCGCGGTCCTGATGGCGCTGGTCCTGGTGCTGTTCGCAATCGCCCGGGTGATCGGCGGCCGGGGGCCGGGCCACCAGAGCAAGCGGCAGGCGCGCAGGGCGGCTCGCGCCTCCCGCCGGGATGCCGAACGTTTCGCCGACCTCCGTGCACCAGGCCTCCAGCTTTTCGAGGCCGGCGAGCCCAACTCCCCCAGGGGCGCGGGGCTGCATCCATCAGCGGCTCCGCCGCAGAGCGCGACCAGCCACATCGAACCCGCACCCGACAACGAACCCGAAGGCGACCATCACTGATGTCCAGCCTCGTCATCAACGCCCTGCGACGGCTGGGCATCCTGGCCGCACTACTGACCACCCTCACCGTCGTCGGCGTCCCGCAGAGCGCCTCCGCCGACAGCTACACCCCGATCGCCGGCGCCGGCTCCACCTGGGCCGAGAACGCCGTCGACGAGTGGCGCCGCGCCGTCAACCAGTACGGCATGCGGATCAGCTACGCCGGCACCGGTTCCTCGGACGGCCGCCGCCAGTTCCTCTCCGGCACCGTCGACTTCGCGGTCTCCGACATCCCCTTCCAGACCCACCCCACCGACGGCAGCGCGGCCGAGCGTCCCGCGCAGGGCTCGTACGCCTACATGCCGATCGTCGCGGGCGGCACCGTCTTCATGTACCACCTGACCGTCAACGGCAAGCGGGTCACCAACCTGCGCCTGTCCGGCGACGTCGTCACCAAGATCTTCACCGGGGCGGTCAAGACCTGGGACGACCCGGCCATCAAGGCCGACAACCCCGGGATGCA
Source organism: Streptomyces sp. NRRL S-646 (assembly GCF_000720765.1). Classification (GTDB taxonomy): domain Bacteria; phylum Actinomycetota; class Actinomycetes; order Streptomycetales; family Streptomycetaceae; genus Streptomyces. Next base: position 441,763 of record NZ_JODC01000009.1, on the reverse strand, counting down.
GCTCCCGCACCGCACGATCGTGCCCGTGGTCCGCTCGGACGGCTCCGGATCCACCGCGCAGTTCACGATGTGGATGGCCAATCAGCACAAGGCGCTGTGGAACGCGTACTGCGCCAGGGTCGGCCGCTCGGGGGCGTGCGGGCAGACCTCGTACTACCCGACCGTCTCCGGCATGATCGCCCAGTCCGGCGACCTGGGCGTGGCGGGCTATGTCGCCCAGAACTACGGCGAGGGCGCGATCGGCTACGTCAACTATTCCTACGCCCTCAACGCGCACTATCCGGTGGCCAAGATCCTCAACCACGCCGGCTACTACACCGAGCCGACCCCGAAGAACGTGGCGGTCTCGCTGCTCAAGGCGAGGATCAACACCGACAAGAGCTCGGCGGACTACCTCACCCAGCAGCTCGACGGCGTCTACAACGACAGCGACCGGCGCAACTACCCGCTGTCCAGCTACTCGTACATGATCCTGCCGCTGAAGGTGCAGGGCACCTTCACCAAGGCCAAGGGCAAGACGCTCGGCGCGTTCTCGTACTACTTCATGTGCCAGGGCCAGCAGCAGGCGCCGGACCTCGGCTACTCGCCGCTGCCGATCAACCTCGTACAGGCCGGGTTCGACCAGATCCGCCGGATTCCGGGCGTGCAGACGCAGAACATCAACATCAAGGGCTGCAACAACCCGACCTTCACCGCAAGCGGCCGCAACAAGCTGGCCGAGACGGCCCCCTACCCGGCGGCCTGCGACAAGAAGGGCGCCGCGCCCTGCACTACGGGCAGCGGGGGCGCCAAGTCGGGGAGCGGCAGCGGGGGTTCGGGGGGCTCTTCGGGCGGGTCGGGGTCGGCCTCGGGCGGCGCGTCCGGCGGTGCGGCGGGCGGCGGCGGTACGGCAGCGGGTGGCGGCGCGGGCGGCAGCGGGCAGCCCTCCGTCGACCCGGACACCGGCCAGGCCCTGTCCGCCGCCGGCGGGGGCAGCGGCTCCGCGGCCGCGGGCGGCACCGTCGCGCTGGCACAGCCGGTCGCGGTCGCCGCCGGGCACGGCTGGACGAGCACCCAGACGCTGATGGTGCTGGCCGCGTTCCTGGTCCTCGGGCTGATCCTGCTGCCCTCGCTGGTCTCGCGCCTCATCAGCCGTGCCTCGGACGGGAGTTCGCGATGAACCGGATACGACGTCTGCTGCTGCGGGGCGTCGCCGGCGCCACCGTCGGCGCGCTCGCCGGGTTCGCGGTCGCCCAGTCCGCGCCGCCCGCGACGGCCGCCACCACCTCCGCCGTCACGGTCCCCGGGCGCGGTGAGTTCAAGGACATGAAGTTCACGGTCGACCAGACCACGCATCTCACCAGCCAGGCGATCCGGGTCTCCTGGAGCGGCGGCACCGCGACCACCTTCGCGGGCACCCTGTTCGACACCGACTTCGTGCAGATCATGCAGTGCTGGGGCGACGACGACGGCACGGTCCCGTCCAACCCCGGGCCGCCGCGCACCCAGTGCCAGTACGGCGCCTCCCCGACCACCGACCGGGGCAGTTGGCCCGGCAACGACTACGACGACACCCGCAAGGTCTTCTACAGCGCCGACCCCACCAACTACGGGCAGGACAACCGGTACGGGGCGACCAACCCGAACGCGCCCGGCGAGGTCCCCTTCAAGCCGGTCAGCGGGGCCACCGTCACCTCCAACACCCAGAACAACCCGTACTTCAACCGCAACACCACCAACGAGATCGACTTCGCCCGCACCGGTGCCGACGGCAACGGCTGGGAGAACTTCGAGGTGCAGACCGCCAACGAGGCCCCGCACCTGGGCTGCGGCGTGCCCGTGACGACGAACGGCGTCACGCGGCCCCGCTCCTGCTGGCTGGTGATCGTCCCGCAGGGCCACCTCGACCTCGACGGCAAGCCGTACGCCGACCAGTCCCAGGTCAACGCGGGCTCCCCGGTCTCCTCCAGCAACTGGAAGAACCGCATCGCGATCCCGCTGCAGTTCAACTCGGTCGGCTCCAACTGCGCGCTCGGCTCCGACGAACGCCCCACCACCGGCAGCGAGTTGGCCGCCGACGCGATGACCAGCTGGCAGGCGGCCCTGTGCCCGAGCGGCAAGGTGTACGGCTACACCGAGCTCGGCGAGCCGGACACCCGGGCCCGGCTGATCAACGACGGTTCCTCCGGACTCGCCTTCACCACCCGGGCGCTCGGCGCCGACGCGGGCACGACCGCGCCGAGCGACACGACCGTCTACGCTCCGACCGCGCTGTCCGGCACGGTCATCGGCTTCAACATCGAACGCAGACCGAAGGCCGGGGCCTCGGAGGCCACGCGGAAGCTCGCCGGGAGCCGGGTGCGGTCCATCGACCTCAATCCCCGTCTGGTCGCCAAGCTGCTCACCGAGTCCTACCGCAGCTCCCCCTGGGGAGCGGTGGTCGGCTCCACGGCGGCCAAGGGCTACGGCTGGGCGAGGAACAACCCGGCGGGTCTGGCGAGCGACCCGGAATTCATCGCGCTCAACCCGGAGTTCGCCGAGCTGTCGGTCGCCGAGACACCGGCCACCGACACCGATCTGCTCACCTCGCTCGGTCACAGTGACTCGGCGCGCGCGGTGTGGCAGTGGATCGTCGCCGACAAGGACGCCCGCAACTTCCTCGCGGGGGTGTCCGACGACTGGGGGATGCGGGTCGACCCGTACTTCTCCACCAACGCGGACCTGAACCCGACCGGGTTCCCCTTCGACCCGGCGAACACCGACACGTACCCGAAGAGCGACCCCTGGTGCACGATCCCGCCGGGCACCGGGGCCACCGAGAAGCAGTGCATGATCGACTTCCACCCGTACGTACCGGACATGCACGCGGGCGCCCTGCACACGCTGCGCGCCGACAGCCTGTGGAAGGCGACCTGGGACCCGCTGGCCAGCCCGCCCGCGTACAAGGCACCCGGCCCGCAGACCGTCGGCTCCCGATTCATGATCACGGTCACCGACGCGGCCTCGGCCGCCCGGTACGGCCTCCAGACCGCCCGCCTGCTGAACTCGGCCGGCAGGTTCGTGGCCCCTACGGCCGCCGCCCTCACCACGGCCGCGAAGAGCGCCTCCGGCAAGGGCGTCGCCGAGATCACCCCGGCGAACGCCAAGGCGAAGGGCGCCTACCCGCTGGCCCAGCTGGTGTACGCGGCCGTCCGCCCCGCCGGGCTGGATGCCGCCGCACGGAAGGGCTACGCGGCCCTGCTGCGGTACGCGGCCGGCAGCGGCCAGGTCACGGGCGCCGACCCGGGCCGCCTGCCGACGGGGTACGCCCCGCTGTCGGCGGAGCTGCGCGCACGCACGGCGCACGCCGCCGACGCCCTGCTGCACTACAAGGGCGGCTCCACGGCGGGCGGTTCCGGATCCTCGGGGGGCTCGACCGGCGGCGACGGCGGCGGCGGCGCGGCCACGGCCGGCTCCGGCTCCTCCGGAGGCGGTACGACGACCGGCGGCCCCGGCGGCGCGGGCGCGAGTGCCACGCCGAGCGCGCAGGCGTCGTACGACGGCGGCAAGGCCGTCCAGACCACGGCGGCCGGCAACACCCCCGCCGACCCGGCGAACCCCCTGCGGTACGCGGTCCCCGTCGGCGCCGCCCTCGGCGCGGTGGCCGGCGCGGGCGCCCCCTTCGCGGGCGGCAGCCGCGCCCGGCTGCCGCTGCGGGTACCGCTGCCAGGCGGCCGCACGCTGACCCTCGTGCCGGAACTCACCCTCCCGGAACGGCTGCGGCTGCTACCGCCGGGCCGGGGGTGAGGGTCGTGCCAGGCCCCAGGCCCGCGCACCTCCCGGGAGCCGGGGCGCCAGGGCCACGCGCACCCGCCGTCGCCCGCCCGCTTCCCGCCCTCGGCGCCGAGCCCTGAGCGGTGCCGATGCCCCACAGGACCCGCGCCCCATCAGGCCGGATCCCGCAAGGCCCCACATCCCTCCCAGCCAAGCCCCCGCAGGACCCGCGCCCCACCGAGCCGGATCCCGCAGGGCCCACCCGACCCAACCGAGCCCCACAGGACCCGCGCCCCACCAAGCCGAGACCCGCGCAGGGCCCACCCGAGCCCCAAAGGTCGCGCGCTCCACCGAGCCGAGTCCCGCAAGGCCCACCCGATCGAGCCGAGCCCCCGCGGGCCCGTGCTCCCACAGACGGCCGTCCGCCCCGAAAGGCAGTCGGGGCGGACGGCCCGTACCACCCTGCCAGATCCACCCCTTCGCACAGTCACGGAGATTCTCGATGCGCAGAACGCGCTCTACGGCGGCGCTGGTCGCCGCCGCCGTGGTGGCCGGCGGCCTGGCTCTGTCGAGCCCGGCGTACGCCGACCCCACCCCCGCGGGGACCTTCCGCCAGCTGGTCGGCGTGGGCTCCGACACCACCCAGGACGTGCTGAACGCCCTGGCCGGGGACACCGTCAACGGCACCAGCTACGCCGCCACCGCCGTGAAGTCGGCGTCCGGCGCGGGCGTCGCCTCGTACGACGCGATCGGCTCGGCCACCATCCAGACCCGCTCGGGCGGCACGTCCTTCAACCGCCCCAACGGTTCCGGCGCGGGCCGGCAGGCGCTCAGCGCGTCGCTGGACGGCAACATGTACCCCAACGGCCAGGGTGTCGCCGTCAAGGGCCAGGTCGACTTCGCCCGCTCCTCCAGTGGCCCGACGGTCTCCGGCACCGCCCTGACCTACATCCCGTTCGCGCGGGACGCCGTCGGTGTCGCGGTCCGCGGCTCCGGTCTGGACAGCCTGACGGCCGACCAGCTGCACGACATCTACAAGGCCGGCGGCGTGCGCACGCTGAACGGCCAGACCCTGCACCCGGTCCTCCCGCAGGCCGAATCCGGCACCCGCAAGTTCTTCCTCAACGCGATCGGCCTGAACACGAACACGGTCGACACGACCCTGCCGACCGTCCAGGAGAACCAGGCGAACGCCGCGCTCACCGAGGACGGCAGCCTCGTACCGTTCTCCGTGGGCAGCTGGATCGCCCAGAACAACGGCGTCGCCCCCGACTACAGCTCCACCGCGATCGCCGCCGGCGCCCACCTGGCCGACGTCCAGCTGCCCAACCAGACCGGCGCCACCAGCCCGGTGACCAAGGTCAACGGCAAGCTCGCCCCGGCCTCCGCCTACTTCGAGAACTCCACCTTCGGCCGCGACGTCTACAACGTCGTCCCGACCCGGGCCATCGACCCGACCAGCATCTTCTTCGACAAGGACCTCTACGACGTCTTCGTCACCAGCGGCGACCACGCCGCGGCCCTGGCCTCCGACAGCTCCGAGCAGACCATCGGGGCGTTCGGCTTCCTGAACGAGTCGTACAACGGCTCCATCAACCTGGCCAAGCACGCCAAGCAGGGCGGCCTGGAGGACTCGGGCACCAACTCGGCCACCCCGGGCGCCCCCACCCTGAAGGCCACTCCTGGCGACGCGAGCCTCAAGCTCGGCTGGACCCCCGCGAGCCCGGCGCCCGCCAACCCGGTCACCGACTACCGCGTCACGCTGAAGGACGCGGACGGCGGTGTCGTCGCCACCAAGGACGTCCCGGCGACCACGACCTCGTACAGCTTCACCGGTCTGGCCCTCGGCACCTACACCGCCTCCGTGACCGCCGCGAACGTCAACGGCCTGGGTACGGACGCCACTTGGACCGGCGCGGTCAAGTACAACAGCACCACGGCCGCGGCCGTCGCCACGACCCCGTACGGCAAGGCCCCGAAGGTCGCCGTCAGCGTCGCCGGCAGCCACGGTGTCGTCCCGGCCGGCAAGGTCACCGTGAAGGAGGGCGCCACGGTCCTCGGCACCGGCACCCTGGACGCCTCCGGCAAGGTCACCGTCGCCCTGTCGAACCACCTCAAGGTCGCCACGCACACGCTGAGCGTCTCCTACGCGGGCGCCGCCAAGCTGTACGCGTCCTCGGCCACCGCCACTCTCAAGGTCACCAAGGCGACCGCGTCCGTCAGCACCACCGCGCCGACCACGGTCAGCCACACCGCGCACGCCAAGGTCATCGTGAAGGTCACCGCGACCGGCACCACCCCGACCGGCACGGTGAAGATCTACGACGGCACCAGGGTGATCGCCACCGGCACCCTGAGCGGCGGCAAGGTGACCATCACCCTCCCGAAGCTGAGCCGCGGCAGGCACACCCTGCACGCCACCTACACGGGCTCCTCGACGGTGAACGCCAAGACCGGCGCGAACTTCACCATCAGGTCCACCTGATCCATCTCCCACCGGGCTGCCGGGGAGGGCCCCTACTCCCCGGCAGCCCCCTACCGCAAGCAAAGGAGGCGGGCCGCCGTGACACTCGCCCCACCCCTCACGCTCACGCGCGTCCGGAGCGTCACCGTGGTCCGCCACCTCGCCCGGGGCGGCCTGCTGAGCCTGGCCGCGCTGCTGCTCGGCGTCACCGCACAGCTGCTGCTCATCAGCGGCGTCCAGGAACACTCCGCGCAGCACGCCGCGTTCGACGAACTGCGCAGCCAACTCGCCCTGGGCACCGCGCCGGTGGCGCAGGCCGACCAGCAGGGCCGGCTGCTCGCGCCGGGCACCCCGGTCGCCGTCGTGGACGTCCCCAGGCTGGGGATGACCCAGGTGGTCCTGGAGGGCACCGACTCCTCGGTGCTGACCGACGGTCCGGGCCACCGCCGGGACACCCCGATGCCCGGCCAGGCGGGCACCAGCGTGCTGATGGGCCGTGCCGCGGCCTACGGCGGCCCCTTCGGGAAGCTCGGCGCGCTCACCGAGGGCGACAGGTTCACCGTGATCACCGGGCAGGGCAGGTCGACGTACCAGGTCCTCGACATACGTCGGGCCGGTTCCCCCGCCCCCGCCCCCGTGGCCGCCGGCAAGGGCCGGCTGGTCCTGGTCACCGCCACCGGGCCCCGCTACATGCCGGCCGGCGTCCTGCGCGTCGACGCCGACCTGGTCTCCGCGCCGTTCCAGACCCCGGCGGCCGTCATCCGCTCCGGCACGCTGCCCGGCTCCGAGGAGCCGCTGGCCCGCCCCTCCGGGGTGCCGTGGCCGTTGGTGATGTGGCTGCAGGCGCTGCTGCTCGCCGCGGTCGCCGCCGTGTGGGCCTGGCACCGGTGGGGCCGCCACCAGACCTGGATCGTCTTCGCGCCGGTCGTCGCGGTCCTGGGCCTCCAGGTCGCCACCCGCACCACCGAACTCCTGCCCAACCTGCTGTGACCGCTCCCCTTGAGGTGACCGACGTGACCGACACCGTGACCGACACGATCGTCCTGCCGGCGGTGGAAACCGCCCGTCCCGCCACTCTGGAGGCCCGTGCGGTCTCCGCCTGGTTCGGCAGCCACCAGGTGCTCAGCCGGGTGTCGCTGACCATGCCCGCGGGCCGGGTGACCGCCCTGATCGGCCCGTCCGGCTGCGGCAAGTCGACGTTCCTGCGCACCCTCAACCGCATGCACGAGCTGATCCCGGCCGCGCAGTTCGGCGGCGAGGTGCTCTTCGAGGGCGAGGACATCTACGACCCGTCCTGGCGTCTGACGGACGCCCGCCGCCTCATCGGCATGGTCTTCCAGAAGCCGAACCCCTTCCCGGCGATGTCGATCTACGACAACGTGGTGGCGGGCCTGCGCCTGACGGGAACGCGCGTGAGCCGCCGCGAGAGGGACGAGGTCGTGGAGGAGTCCCTGACCCGCGCCGGCCTGTGGAAGGAGGTCCACGACCGCCTCCGCAAGCCCGGCGGCGCGCTCTCCGGCGGCCAGCAGCAGCGCCTGTGCATAGCAAGGGCGTTGGCGGTACGCCCCCAGGTCCTCCTCATGGACGAACCCTGCTCGGCCCTCGACCCCACCTCCACCCGCCGCGTCGAGGAGACGATCCACGAACTCGCCGGCGAGGTCACGGTCGTCATCGTCACCCACAACATGCAACAGGCCGCCCGCGTCTCCCAGCAGTGCGCCTTCTTCCTCGCCGAGCAGGGCACCCCCGGCGGCATAGTCGAGGCGGGCCCCACGGACGACATCTTCAACACCCCGCAAGACCAGCGCACGGCGGACTACGTGGCGGGCCGCTTCGGCTGACCGGGAGCGGGACCGGGACCAGCAGCGGGCCCCTTCTCCCACACAGACACGGAGGGCAGGCCGCGTTCCGCTCGGGCCCGGTCGGTCAGCTCCTGCACGAGCGCCGTTTTCGCACGCGAGTAGTCCCGGGCCGGGGTGCCGGCTGCGACGAGGGCCCGTTTGAGTGCGGCGTACCGGGCCGCCTCCTCGGGGTGGGCGCGCAGGTAGTCCCGAAGGATGCGCTGGTTGCGGGTGGGCCAGCTGTCCTCGGTCACCACGTGCAGGATGTGGCTGCGGACGCCTGCGTCGGCGCGGACGTACAGGAGCCGGTCGGTCATTCCGTTGTCGTGGGGGCGGAAGCCGAGGGCGGCGAGCGCCGGCTCGTGGGGGCCGACGTCGGCGAGGTCCGGTACGGCGGCCATGAGATCGATGACGGGCTTGGCTGCCAGCCCCCGGACGGCGGTGGAGCCGATGTGCTCCAGCTCGACGAACAGCCCGGGGGCCGCCGCACGGAGGGCGTCCGTCGCGGTGGCGGCCCGGCGGGGCCAGTCGGGGTCGTAGTCGACCACGCGTGTCATGCGCACCTGCGTGCCGTCTGAGGAGGGCCGTGACCTGCGGAAATACCGAACACTCCGCAATCGCCCCCTTTCGGCGATAATTGAGGCATGAGTACTGCGACGTTTGTTGTTGCGGCCACGTCGAGTGAGGTACTCAACGTGATCGCCGCCTTTGTCGGTGGCCTGATCATCGCTGGTGCACTGATCTGGGCCGTGCAGTTCGGCATGAGGGTCCGGGACCGCGAACTGCCGCGGCCCAACCCGGACGAACAGCCCCACATCCCCGACGGCGGACCCGTCTGGGAGATGCGCGAGATGCGGGAACCCGACGAGGTGCCGCACGCGGAGGGCAAGGAACGGCTCATGCCCTACGAGCTCCATCCATCCGGAACGAAGACAGGGAAGGACCAGCACCGCCGGCGCTGGCTGCCCGGCTCCAGCGGCTCCTTCGGAGGCGGCGGCCTGGGACGCCTCTGACGTCCCGGGGGCTCACGCCATCCAGAAGAACACCGCCGTCATGCGCTTCTCCTCCAGCGTCCTGCCGGAGTATCCCGTCGCGCTGTGCACCAGGTTGGCGTTGTAGAGGAGCAGGCGGTTGTACTTGTGCGGGACCCGCACGTCCTCCTCGAAGTGGTCCCCCGGGACGAACCGGGTCCCGAGGGCCTCGACGAGGTTGTTGTGCGGGGCCTGCACGACGTTGCCGCCGAGCCGGCCGCCGGGCAGGGACTGGCGGTAGAAGGCGGTTCCGCAGTCCTTGCCGACGCCGGGGTTGAGGTACAGCACCGCCGCATAGCGGCACAGGGCACGGGAGTCGGTGTGCGGGCGCGGCTCGCTCTCGCCCTCGCCGACGACCTGGATGCAGTTGTGGTTGAGGGTGCCGCCGCCCGGGGCCTCCTGCACCCACAGTTCCTTCGCGCCGGTCGCCTTCTTCACCAGGCGCTCGACGCGGGCGAGTTCGGCGGGCTCAAGGCCCGGCATGGTGCGCAGACCCGGCCAGGTCTCCGAGGTGTACGGGTATCCCTCGACCCAGTCGTCCTTGGCGAGACAGCGTTCCCGTACGGCGTCCACGTCGGGCAGGACATCGTCGATGACCCAGTAGTCGCGGCCCTTGGTGGGCTTGCGGTAGGGGAGGACGGGAAGGGCGGTCGGGGCTTTCCGGGGCTGTGGGGGCATGGGGCGAATTTAGGTCCGGTGTTTGCCTTGTCTCTCCCGTGGAATGGTCAACATTGCGTCAACCGCACGGGGTCCACCGGCCGTTACCTGCCTCACACCCGCCGGTTTTTACCAAACCAAAAGGTTCTGAGCCGGAACCTCATCCGTACTCCCCTCCGTCGACCCCCCGCCGTCCGCCGGCGGGACCCCCGACCGGGCAGGAGGCACGGTGCGCTTTTCGCGGAATGCGACGGGAACTCTCTTCGTGGGCGGGGCTCTCAGCCTGACCCTGGCCGCGCTCGCCTATCCCGCGATGCTCGGAGTCAACACCGTGTCGAGCGACGGATCGAGAGTCATCGCGCAGACCCAGTGGGGGCCGCTGACGGAGGCCGACCGCGACTTCGTCGTCAAGGTGCGCGCGGCCGGGCTGTGGGAGTACCCCGTGGGCCAGATGGGCCTGAAGAAGGGGCAGAGCAAGGCGGTGATCACCGCGAGCAAGCACCTCATCGACGGGCACGCCGCACTGGACGCCAGCTGCCGCAAGATCAGCACGATGCTGAACATCACGATCCCCAACGTGGCCAGCCCGCAGCAGGTCGGCTTCGTCAACACGCTCGCCGCGGACCAGGGCAAGCAGTTCGACACGGACTTCGCCAACATCCTGCGCGTGACGCACGGTTCGATCTTCAACACGATCGCGAAGATCCGCTCGACGACCAAGAACACCGTGGTGCGGGTCCTGGCCGACCAGGCCAACGCGACGGTCCTGGACCACATCACGGTCATGGAGCAGACCGGTCTGGTCAACTTCGACCAGGTCCTCTTCCAGGAGACGACCCCGCCGAAGCTGCCCTCCACGGACCTGACCCCGCCGCCCCCGGCCGCGGGCCAGCCGCAGATCGTCCTCACCCCGCCGGTGGACAGCACCACCCAGCCGCCGGTCCTGCCGGGCGAGTCCTCGACCGGCCAGAACGCCGCCCCGAGCCCGACCGTGAGGTGAGATCCGGGCGGTTCCGCGATGGTGGAGCCACCTGTTCCGTCTGTGGCGAAATTGTAATAGACAATTGAACTACCCGTCGGTTACCGCAGGTTGACAGCGTTCCGCCAGGAGATCCACGATGTGATCGCGCTGGGTCGCATGTGACCAATGGGCCCGGTGTTCCTCAGACCATTCACCCCGGTGCGGCCGGGCGCGGCGTGCTGCCCTGCGCCGCCGCGCCGGGAACTGCACACGCCAAGATGGGGATCTGCATGTCCATAGCCAGACGTGTCACCGCGCGCCGCCTCCTGGGAACGGGCGCTGTGTCGCTCGCCCTGTGCGCCGCCACCGTCGCCGCGGCCTCGGGCGCCTGGGCCACCGGTACGCCCGGCGGTGACGGCTGGAAGCACGCCGACGGCTACCGGCCGGGCACCGGTGCCGGCACCAAGACGGAGACGGACCGCTGCCAGTTCTCCCTGGACGGCACCAGCTTCTTCGACTCGGTCAAGGTCGACGACCAGACCCTGAGGCCCACCGACGACGGCAAGATCCACGTCAAGGTCCGTACCGCGGGCGACGCCACGACCTGCACGGCCTCCCTGGCCTCCTACCTCGCTCACGGCCCGTCCTTCGCCACCTCCGGCGAGCAGGTCTTCGTCGACTTCGACTCGGTGACGGTCAAGCAGGGCCAGACCGACTCCCTCGACATCGCCGTGCCGGACGCGGGCTGCTTCGCGCAGGTCGACCTCTACCGGGGCGCCGTGAAGTTCGACGGCAAACTGGACGCCAAGGACGGCTTCGAGCACGGCGATCTGCCCAAGGGCCCCGACCACCCGGTCATCAAGGACAAGCTGATCGCGTCCTGGAACGGCGGCACGAAGGACTGCACGAGCACCGAGTCGCAGCCGCCGTCCACCCCGCCGGCCTCGACCCCGGCGTCCGAGCAGCCCTCGACCCCGGCCGAGGAGAGCCCGACCCCGAGCGCCTCCGCGTCGACGCCGAGCGACACCGACACCCCCGTCGCCTCCGCGTCGACCACCGTCCCCGCGGTCAGCCAGAGCGGTGGCGGTGGCCTCGCGGAGACCGGCGGCGGCAGCAACTCCGGCCTCATCGCCGGCGGCGCCGCGGCCCTCCTGGCCGCCGGCGGGGCGATCGTCGTCGTGACCAGGCGCCGCCGCGGAGCCCACTCCTGAGCCACTCCCGAGATACGAACGCCCCGGAGACCCCCGCTCCGGGGCGTTCGTCATGCCGAGGGGATGCCTGGGCTCAACCTCCGTCCGCCACACAGTGCTTGAGCAGCAGCCGTACGTCCTCGTCGACCACCCGGTAACGCACGATCCGCCCCTCCTTCTCCCCGGCCACGACCCCGGCGGCCCGCAGCAGCCGCAACGCCTGTGAGACGGCAGGGTCGTTCATGCCGGTCGCGATCGCCAGGTCGGACACGGCCAGCGGGCCGGTGCGGTGCAGGGCGAGCAGCAGGGCGAGCCGCTTGGGGTCGGCGAGCAGGGAGAAGCGGTCGGCCCAGGTGCGGACGTGCTCGGCGTCGCCGATGGCCTCGATGGCCTCGCACACCCGGTGGCCGTCGATCGTGCGGCGGTCTGCGCGGTCGGCCGGGACGAGATGCATACGGCCATCCTCGCAGGCACCCCTATGTGATCTTCAATACCTGCGCAGGTATGCAGCTATGCAGGGAAGTGCCGACGGCCCTACGGTGGGCGGGCCGTGGTGTTCGGGAAGTCGGTGCCATGCCGACGCGGCCCTCGCCACTGTGATCGGGGAGTTCGTCGCCCACGTCCCGCTCGGGACAGCCACTGGCCGCAGCAACGCGGCTGGGAAGGCGGGCGGCGGACGTACGACCCGTAAGCCAGGAGACCGGCCACGGCATCTCACGAAGTGATCCACGAGGTGCTGGAGCGTGACCGCATGACCCTGCCCGGGACATCCCTGCCCGAGCCGAAGACCGCCTCCTTCCGCTGGCGGCGCGAGGACACCGTGAAGACGGTGGGGCTGATGGCGGTGATCGCCGCCCTGCACGTGGTCGCCTTCGGCATCCTCTTCCTGCTGGTCGTGCCCGGGCACTACGAGGTCGGCAACAAGGCCTTCGGGCTCGGCCTCGGCATCACCGCCTACACCCTGGGCATGCGGCACGCCTTCGACGCCGACCACATCGCCGCGATCGACAACACCACCCGCAAGCTGATGGCCGACGGCAAGCGGCCGGTGTCGGTGGGGTTCTGGTTCGCGCTCGGGCATTCCAGCGTGGTGGTCGTGCTGGCGGCGATGATCGCGGGCGGAACCCAGCTCGCCGACAAGGTCATGAACGAGCACTCCCGCACCCACCAGGTGCTCGGCCTCATGGGTACGACGATCTCGGCCACGTTCCTCTATCTCGTCGCCGCGCTCAATCTGGTCGCCCTCGTCGGCATCCTGCGCGTCTTCCGGGCGATGCGGGCGGGGACGTACAACGAGAAGGAGCTCGAACAGCATCTGAATGCGCGGGGGTTCATGAACCGGATCCTCGGCCGCCTGACCAGGTCCATCTCCCGCCCCGGCCAGATGTTCCCGCTCGGCTTCCTCTTCGGCCTGGGCTTCGACACGGCGACCGAGGTCACCCTGATGGTGATGGCGGGCTCCGGCGCGGCGGCCGGGCTGCCCTGGTACGCGATCCTCTGCCTTCCGCTGCTCTTCGCGGCCGGCATGAGCCTGTTCGACACGCTGGACGGCACCTTCATGAACTTCGCCTACCAGTGGGCTTTTTCGAACCCGGTGCGCAAGGTGTTCTACAACCTCACCATCACCGGACTGTCCATCGCCGTCGCCTTCTTCATCGCCACGATGGAACTCTTCGGCCTCGACCTGGCCAACGTCGGCTACATCATCGTCGGCCTGTTCGTGGTCGTGTGGGTGGCGGCGGTGTCGTACTGGAAGGCGGCGAGGGTGGAGCAGCGGTGGGGGGCGTCGGGCGCGGAGGACGACTGAGGCCCGTCTTCTGGATCAGGTCGGCCAGGCGTAGTGTCCTGTACAGGACAAACTCTCCTGGCCCTGGGCCTGGCCTGCATGTCTGCGGCCACGCCCTGAAGCCGAGCGGGTAGGACCGTGCCCTGCCGGTCCCGCAGCAAGGACAGGGCCACCGGCGATTTCAATCGCGCGTGGCGTCTGACGACAGGGCCCGGCGCTCCACCGTCTCCAGGTACAGCTTCACGAAACGGTTCACGTCCACGTCCAATGCCACGTCCACCAGCGGCTGTCGGCGGACGCCCTCGTGGATCTCGGACTCTCCGGGGCGGGGGCGGCGGTCGACGATCGTCTGGCCGCGGGTCGGGCCGGGGGCGAGGGAGACCTCGACGGGGAGCAGGCTGGTGGTGATGCCGGCCGGGTCGACGACCGTGCAGACCGCGCCCGCGTCGCCGAGGCCGCCGGCCTCCTCGGCCTCGGGGGCCTCGCCCTGGTGCGCCGGACGGTGGGCGAGGAGTTCGCCGGCCAGCCGGGTGCCGGGCTCGGTGCTGGTGCGCAGCCGGTGCACATCGGCGCCGGGGACGACGACCTGAGTGAAGACGTCCAGGCCGTACATCGTGATCGGCACTCCGGCGGTGAGCAGGACCGCGGCCGCCTCCGGATCGTGCCAGACGTTGAACTCGGCGACCGCCGTGGCGTTCCCGGTGGCCACCGCACCGCCCATGAACACGATCCGCTCGATGTTGCGGGTGACTTCGGGGTGGGTGCGCAGCAGCAGTGCGATGTTCGTCAGGGGTGCGGTGGGGACGAGGGTGACCGGCCGCGGCGAGGCGAGGATCTCGCGGCGCAGCAGAGTGACCGCGTCCACCTCGGCGGGGGTGCGGGTGGGCGCGGGCAGGCCGAGGTCGCCCATGCCGTCGGCACCGTGCACATGCCGCGCCGAGCGCGCCGGCTCGATCAGCGGGCGCTCGGCTCCCCGGCCGACCGGGATGTCGGGGGCGCCGGCCTGCTCCAGCACGGTCAGGGTGTTGCGGACGACGCCGTCCACGTCCGTGTTCCCGGCGACGCAGGTGACCGCGCGCAGGTCGATCGCCGGGTGGCGTACGGCGAACAGCAGGGCCAGGGCGTCGTCGACACCCGTGTCGCAGTCGATGATCACCGGGATGGGCTGACCGGTCACGGCCGGGCTCCTCTCACTACGACGACACAGGTCTTCACGACACGGGCTACGACAGCGACCTTACGCAGCCGCCCACAGTTCGGCGCCGCGGGTGTCGACGCACGCCCCGATCCGCTCCAGCAGCCGTTCCACCGGTACGGCCCCCGGACGCCGCCCGTCCCGCAGACGTAGGGCCGCCAGGTCGCCTTCGGCCTCCCGTTCGCCGATCACCGCCTGGTACGGCACCAGGCGCGCCGCACGGATGCGGGCACCGAGGCTGCCCTGCTCGGGCCCGGCGAACTCGGCGCGCAGCCCGCGTGCCACGGCCCGTCCTACGACGTCGTGCGCCTGCTGCTCCTGGGCCTGGGACACCGGCAGCACGACGAGCTGGACGGGTGCAACCCAGGCGGGGAAGGCCCCGCCGTGCTCCTCGATCATCTGCGCCACCGCGCGCTCCACGCTGCCGATGATGCTGCGGTGGACCATGACCGGCCGGTGTTTCGCGCCGTCGGCGCCGATGTAGTGCAGATCGAAGCGTTCGGGCTGGTGGAAGTCGATCTGGACGGTGGAGAGGGTGGCCTCGCGGCCGGCGGAGTCGACGACCTGGACGTCGATCTTGGGCCCGTAGAAGGCGGCCTCGCCCGCCACCGCCTCGTACTCGACACCGGCCCCCGCCAGCACCTCCTCCAGCAGCCCGGTGGCCCGTTTCCACAGCGCCGGGTCGGCGACGTACTTGCCGCCCTCCCCCGGCAGGGACAGCCGGTGGCGGGAGGCGCGGATGCCGAGGTCGGCGTAGGCACGGCCGATGAGTTCGAGGGCGCCTCGCGCCTCCTCCACCGCCTGCTCCAGGGTGCAGAAGATATGGGCGTCGTTGAGCTGGATGGACCGTACGCGGGTCAGCCCGCCGAGCACCCCGGACAGCTCGGACCGGTACATGCCGCCCAACTCGGCGATACGGAGCGGCAGTTCGCGGTAGCTGTGCGAGCGGGACCGGTAGATGAGGGCGTGATGGGGGCAGAGGCTGGGCCGCATGACGACCTGTTCGCCGCCCAGCTCCATCGGCGGGAACATGTCGTCGTTGTAGTGGGACCAGTGCCCCGAGATCTCGTACAGCTCGCGCTTGCCGAGGACGGGCGAGTACACGTGCCGGTAGCCGGCCGCGCGTTCCTGGCCGCGGATGTACTCCTCCAGGGCGTGCCGCACGATCGCGCCGTCGGGCAGCCAGTACGGCAGCCCCGCGCCCATCAGCGGATCGGTGTCGAACAGCTCCAGCTCACGGCCGAGCCGGCGGTGGTCGTACATGGTCTCTCTCCTCGCGACGGGGGAGGGCGAGCGACCCACGACGAAGCCCCGGGGCACTCGCCCCGGGGCTTCGGACATCCAGTCCATGGATCAGCGCGCCGGGACACTCTCCGGCGTCGTCGTGAGGAACGACTGGGCGCGCTGCATGGGAGGACGGTAACGCGGGGGCGGGGACGGGGCCACGGGTTTTCGCGGGGACCGTAACCCGGACGGCCCGGCGCGCTGGTGGGGTGTCGTGCGCGGTGGTCCCTTGGAGACGTAACCGATCTTGAGGTGGCCAGGAGGCGTCCGATGACCCGCACCCCGTCCCGTGTCCTCGTCGGCGCCGCGATGTCCGCGGGGGCCCTGGTGAGCGTGAGTGCGTGCGGCCTCATCGTGGGCGTGGGCCCGGAGCCGGACGCGGGGGCGAAGCAGCAGGCACCCGCGGCCTCGCACAGCGCCGCGCACAGTGCGAAGCCGTCCGCCACGGCCCCCGCCGCTCCCCCGCCCCTCACCGAGGCGCAGGCTCAGGCCGCGCTGCTGACCCAGGCGGACCTGGGCGCGCCGTGGGCGCCCACGCAGGGGGCCGCGACCTGGCGGGACGGGGTGCTCAAGGCCCACGCCGACGTGCCCGAGTGCCACAAGCTCCTCGACGCGCTGTACACGGACGACCTGTTCGGTGCGGACGCCACCGGGACCCGGGTCGTGACCGGGCTCGACGACGCCATGGACCAGGCGCAGCTGCGGTACCAGGTGCTGTCGTTGCGGCCCGCCGACGTGGACCGGACGCTGACCTGGATGAAGACCCTGCCGAAGATCTGCGCCAGGTTCACGGCGGTGACCGGGCGCGGCGCCCTCCAGAACGTCCGGGTCGACGAGACCGTACTGCCGGTGGTCGGAGACGACCGGCAGGGGCTGCGGGTCACGTTCACCGGCGCGACGGCGACCGGCGAACAGACCCTGCTCACCCTCGACGTCGCAGTGGTCCGCGTCGGCGAGGACGCCATCGCCCTCACCCACGGCGGCCCGGGGGACGTGTCCGCCGACGCCACGAAGGCCTTCGTGCAGGTGGGTGCGCAGCGGCTGGCCGACATCAGGAAGCAGCCGCGGCTCCGCGTCTGACCGAGGTCCGACCGATGACCGATGCCCGACCGACGAGCTAGGTCTAACCGAGCTTGTCCACGGCCTCCTTGGCCTCCTTCAGGCCCGCCCCGGTCGCCTCCCGGTACACCTTGATCGCCTGGATCTTCTTGCCGTCCCGGACCAGTGCGTTCACCTCGTCCGACCACGGTTCGGGCTCGGTGAGTCCCAGGTGGCCGAGGATCAGGTCGAGTTTGTGCTCCACCCGGGCAACCCGTCTGTCCGTGCGGGAGATCCGGTTCTCGATGCTGCCGATACCGAAGAGCACCAGCAGGACGAGCAGGGAGAAACCCAGTATGTCCATGCCGTGATCATAGGGATCCGGTCCACGGTCGCTCAGTCGCCGTCCAGTCTCTCCCGGTGCGAGACCACGTCGTGCGCCACCTCGAGGGCGGTGCGGCCCTGCGCGAAGGCGCGGGCGCGCAGCCGGGCCGACGCCTCGTCGGCGTCGACGCCGAGCTGCGCCATGAGCATGCCGATGGCCTGGTAGACCTCGTCGTGTTCGGTGGCCAGACCGCCCAGCCAGGCCTCCTCGCCACTGCCGCTCTCCTCCCGCGGCAGGGTCGTCAGGGCCAGCGTCATGACGGCGGCCAGCAGCTGTGCACGGCGCAGCTCGTCCTCGGTCAGTTCGCCCGGGGTGTCGCGGTAGAGGTCGAGGGTGCCCACCGTCAGGCCGTCGTCGCTGCCCAGCGGCATCGAGTACACGGCCTGGACGCCGACGGCCGTCGCCTGCCGGGCGAACAGCGGCCAGCGGTGCATGTTCCGGCCGGCGGTCAGGTCGCAGGCGAGCACGGGGGCGCCGCTCTCGTAGGCGCACAGCCACGGGCCGTCACCGAGGGTGGCCTGGAGCTCCGCGAGATACGAGGCCATGGAGTTGTTCGCGGCGAGCCGGAGGGACATTCCGCTGCTGCGCAGCGACACACTCGCGCCGACGACCGGCAGCAGCTTCACCGCCGCCGCACACAACCGGGCAGGTGTCTCCCCGGGCCGGGCATCGCGCACCACCTCGGCGATCACGTCGATGGCCCTTACTGCGTCCACGGCCATCGCCTCCTCCGATCGCAGCGTGGCCTGCATCCGGGGACGCTGCCCGACTACCCCTGCCCCGGGGGGCGAAACGCCGTCCGCCTGCCGACCCCGGGACCGGTCACAGAGGAGGCTGTGCGGGTGCGGGGCCGAGGGTCGTGGTGCCGGGGGCCGTACGGTGGCCGAGCCCCGTGCGGTACGCGTCCAGGGCCGCCTCCACCCGGCCGGTACGGCGCAGCAGATCGCCGAGCAGCCGGCACAGGTCGGCCAGGTCACCGGCCGCGCCCGCCCTCTCCAGCATGCTCAGGGCACGGACGTAGTGCTCCTCGGCGGCCTCCGTGTCGCCGGCGTCCTCGGCGATGATGCCGAGCAGCCGGTGGGCCGCGGCGGAGTGCAGGGCGCCGCGTTCGGGGCCGAGAGCGTCGCTGAGCACGTCGTGCAGGAGGGCCGCGGCCTCGTCGGACTTGCCGCGCCGGTGCAGTACGTCGGCGAGCTCGACGGCGACCTGGCTGCTGTAGAGGGCGGCGCGCCCCGCGGAGAGCATGTCGAGGGCCTGCCTCAACTCGCCCTCGGCATGGTCGAGTTGGCCGTTCTGGGCGTACACGTAGCCGCGCATCCAGTGGCAGTTGGCCAGTTCGGTGCGGAGCTGGAGGGTGCGGTACAGCTCGGCTGCCTTGGCGAGGGAGGCGTCGGCCTCGGCGATGCGGCCCTCGGCGAGCAGGGTGCGGGCCACCGAGCGGTGCATACGGGCGACGAGCGCGGGGTCCCCCGCCTGCGGGGCGAGGGCGAGCGCGAACTCGGCGGCCTGGGCGGCGCGGGCCTGGGCGCCCATGTCCATGTAGGGGCCGATGACGCTGGCGTAGAGGAGGAGCAGCGCATCCGGGTCGTGCAGTCCGCTGCGGTTCAGCTCGTCGAGGGCGGACTCCAGCAGGTAGACGGCGTAGCGGAGTTCACCGGCCAGGTAGTGGGAGACGGCCCGCCCGCGCAGGGCGGGTACGCGGGCCGGCAGCGGTACGTCGGCGAGTGCGCGCTCGGAGCCCTCGAAGTACTCCCTGGCGGCCGTCAGCTCTCCGGTGTCCAGGGCGCACTCGCCGAGCCCGAGCAGGGCGATCGCCTGGACGTCGACGAGTTCGTGGCTCTCGGCCTCGGCGAGCAGCGCGGCGTACTGCTCCGCCGCCTGCTCGGCCTCGCCGCCGGCGAGCGTGCGCTGCGCCTCGGTCAGTCTGAGGCGCAGATCGGTGGCGAGGCGGGCCGGACGTCCGGTGACCAGCTCCTCGTAGGCGATCCCGAGGCGTTCGGCGATGTGCCGCAGCGCCTCCTCGGAGGGGCGGACCCGGCCGGCCTCCAGGGTGGAGATGTAGGCGGGGGTGTAGGCGGGCTCAGCCAACTGGCGTTGGGTGAGCCCGCGCTCGGACCGCAACTGCTGGACTCTGCGACCGATGGTCACCGGATCGTCACGGTCCGACACGACAACTCCCCCTGAACCTCTTGCCGTTGGCCCCCGTCGACCCCTACGTTAAACGGCGTCTTAAGTGCGTTTAATACAAACCTGTTGAGACGCTGTTGAGAGGTTGCCGTGCTCCGACACATCTCCGAGCGTTACGCCCGAGGGTTCGGCGCAGCCCTCGTCGCAGTGGCCGCCCTGGTCCTGGCGGCCAACGCGGGCCCGGCCAAGGCGGCCGACACGGGGCCGGCCGCCCAGGTGCAGCAGGTACACCACGGGGGCTAGTGGTCAGCAGTTCCAGGTCGCCCAGTACCAGTTGCCCTTCAGCTCGCCGTTTGAGAGGAAGACCGGGGTCTGGACGTCGATGCCCGGGAGGCCGCCGTTGTTGCCGTAGTACCAGATGTAGTGGCCGTGGTTGCGACTGCCGTAGTGGACCTCCAGCCAGCCCTGGGAGTGGTGGACGTACGGCGCGAACCACCAGGCGCCCCGCTGGCCGGCCGGGATGGTCGAGGTGTGGGTCTCGGTCGCGGTGTGGGCACTGCCCACCTTCCAGGTCTCCGACTGCGAATCGCTGGCCTTCATCCCGGCCTCGAACGTGTCGCTGAAGCCGGTGGACACCTCCACGGACGTCGACTGCTCGAAGGCGTACTCGGTGCTCGTGGTGTTGGTGTCGGTACGGGTGAGGGTCACGGGCTGGTTGCTGGCGCAGTTGCTGATCACGTTGGAGGCCTGGCGCCGCTTGCCGAGTTCGGTGAAGGCGTCCTGCTCGTGGTACTGGCACGAATCGGCATTGTTGTTGTTGCAGTCCCAGATCACGTCCGGCGCGTCGTCACCCCAGCCGGGGGTGGTGTTGGCGCTGGCGGTCCCCGCGCAGAAGGGGATCACCAGGAGAGCGAGGGCGGGGGCGAGGGCGGCCAGCTTTCCGCGGCCGGGCTTCTGGAGCTTCATGTGGGGGTTCTCCCGTCGAGGCTGTGTGGGGTGCAGCGACGGGATGATGATCTGGGCTGCAGAATTGTTCCGGCACCCATTTCATCAGGGTAATCAATCCAATCAATCGCCGCTCGATCACCGGGTGTCACTCCCCGCACACCTTCCGGTACGCCACGCCCGGCAGATACGTCCGCCACTGCGCCCGGGTCAGGCCCTCACCCCCCGCTCGCGCGCACACCGTCGCCACCGCCCGCGCCGGATCGATGGAATACCGCTGCAGCGGTACGTGCGCACTGCCCGCGTACACCGTGCCGCCGTCGGCGCTGAAGGCGACGGTGTCGATCTGCTCGCCGGACGTCGTCAGGGGGGAGCCCAACGGCTGCTGGGTGGCGATGTCCCACAGCTGGAGGCTGCCCGCCTCGCCGCCGACCGCGAGCGTGGTGCCGTCGGGGCTGACCGCGAGGGCGGTGACCGCCTCCGAGGTGTCGCCGAAGACCGCGTCGCCGATGTTCTCGGGGAGGGCGGCGAAGACGCTGGGCAGGATCCCCGACCGCTGCCGCACCTTCCGGTCCCACAGCGCCACCCGGCCCGCCTCGTCGCCCGCGGCCAGCAGCGAGCCGTCCGCGGCGAAGGCGAGTGCGCCGATGTCCTCGCCCTGGACCAGGTTCCGGCCCGTGACGCGCCCCTCGGGCAGGGTGGCGACCCGGTTGTCACCCGCCAGGACGCTGCCGTCGCCGTTGACGGCGAGGTGAGGGCTGGACAGGGACTTCACCACAGCCGTCCGGTGGTGGTGCACCAGGTCCCAGATCTCGTCGGTGCAGGTGCCGATGGCGGGTGTGCGGGCGGCGTAGAGCGTGCGGGCGTCCCGGCCCAGGGCGATGGTCACCACCGCTCCGGCCGATGTCCCGGTCGCGAGGTCGAGCGTCGTACGGACCCGGCGCCCGGTGAGGTCCCAGACCGTGAGGCGCTGCGTGGAGACCTCGCTGCCCGGGGCCGCGACGCCGTACGCCAGCGTCCCGCTGTCGGAGGAGAAGGCCAGCAGAGAGAACGTGTACGCCGGGACCACCGGGGAGGAGGGGTCGCGGGAGACGGGGACGGGCGGGGCGGGCAGGGTGCGCAGCAGCCGGCCGTCGGCGGTGTCGCGGAGCCGGACGGTGTAGTGGTCGCCGGTGCGTTCGGCGGTGGCGAGGGTGCGGCCGTCGGGGCTGAGCAGCACGTCGTCCTGCGGGGTGTCCTGCCAGTCGGTGGTGACGGCGGCCGGGATCCACAGCGAGTGCACGGTGCCGCCCTCCAGATAGCGCAGCACGGACTGCTTGTCGTCCCAGGCCAGAGTGCCGTACAGGTGCTGGTTGTTCAGGAAGTGCCTGAAGAGCGGGGCGTCGTTCTCCGGCCGCCACACCCGGACCTCCCGGGTGTCCACGGTCGCCAGGAGCCTGCCGTCCTTGCTGAAGGAGAGGGCCTTCACGCCGGTGTCCGCGAGGTCGGCCAGCCGTTTCCCGGACTTCAGGTCCCACACGCGGACCCCCGTCGAGGTCACCGCGGCGAGCCGCTGCCCGCCGCCCCCGCCCAGGACCAGGTTCGACCGGTCCTCGCCGCAGGCTCCGCTCTCCTTCTCCCAGTGCCCGTGCACGATGCGCCCGCTGCTCAGATCCCGTACCTGCGGTGCCCTGCCGCCGACGGGGCAGACCGCGAGCAGCCGGCCGTCGGCGCTCACCGCGACGACGTTCGAGGTCGCCGCCTGCGTCCGGTACCGCAGGCTGCCGTCCGCGGCCGAGCGCACCTGGACCGCGGAGTCGTTCAGGTCGGTCACGACATAACTGCCGCCGCTGAAATCGACGAGCGCGTTGCCCGTCAGCCGGTCGGCGCGCCATCGCCCGGTGGTCGTGTCCCACAGCCGTACCCCGTGGTCCACGGCGACCGCCAGCAGCCGTCCGTCGGGGCTCGCCGCCTGCACCCTGCCGTCCACGGGCAGCCGGCCGGAGGCGATGCGCCGGTGGTGTGCCACGTCCCAGGTGCGCCAGGTGCGGCCGTCGACGCTGAGCAGCGTGCGACCGGAATCCGTCAGGTGGCGCACGGTTCCGTCGCCCGTCGCCGGGTCGCTGAAGGTGTCCGCCTCCGGCTGCCCGAGCGCGCCCAGCAGCGCCCCGCGGGTCTCCGGCAGGCGGGCCATGCGCCAGGCGGCGACACCGAGCAGCTGGGCGGTGTGCGGGTCGGTCGTCCGCAGACCGTCCGACACGGAGGCGATCCGGCGGGCCGCGTCCTCGGTGCGCCGGCGCTCGTTGTCCCGGCTCTGTGTCCACGCGGACAGGCCGGCAACCAGGGCGATCGCGAGGACGGCCGACAGCACGCCGACCGCGGCGCGGGCCTGGCGCGTCGAGCGGACGGCGGCCCGGCGTTCCGCGTCGCGGGCAGCGAACGCGGCGGTCAGGAACTCCCGTTCCGTCGCGGTCAGCGACGGCTCCTGCGCGGGATCCGGGAAGTGCTCCTCGGCGCGCTCGAGCCGGCTGCCCCGGTACAGGGCGCCGGGGTCGCGGTCGTGCTCCAGCCAGGTGCGGGCGTCCTCGGTCAGCGCCCGGTGCCTCAGCAGCCGCTCGCGGTCCTGCTCGATCCAGCCCTGCAGCCGCGGCCAGCAGGTGATCAGTGCCTCGTGGGCGAGGTGGACGCCCTCCTCGTCGGCGGTCAGCAGCCGCGCCCGGGCCAGCCGCTCCACCACCACCGGGACGTCGGGGTCGGCCCACTCGTCGAGTTCTGAACGGGTGAGGGGGCGGCGGGTGTCGACGGTGCCGCGGCCCGGCTCGATCATGCGCAGCAGCAGATGGCGGGCCGTGCCCCGCTGCGGTGCGGTGAGCTGCCCGTACACCTCCTCGGCGCTCGCCGCGATCGCGCCGCGCACGCCACCGGCCGCCTCGTACGCGGCCAGGGTCAGCATCCGGCCCTTGCGCCGGCGCCAGGTCTCCAGCAGGGCGTGCGAGAGCATCGGCAGGCCGCCGGGCTGGTCGAGGACCTCCTCGACGATCTTCGCGGTCAGTTCCCGCTCCACCAGGTGCCCGACCGCCTGCGCCGGTCCGACCACCGCCTCGCGCAGCTCGTCGGCGGTCATCGGGCCGACCAGGAGTCCGGCGCCGGACAGAGCGTCCGCCAGGCCGCGGTGCTCGGCGCAGCGGGCGTAGAAGTCGGCCCGTACGGCGATGAGGACCTTCAGCCGACGGTCCGGGTCGCGGGCGGCGAGCAGCAGGTCGAGGAAGCGGGCGCGCTCGGCGCGGTCCCTGCAGAGGGTGAAGACCTCCTCGAACTGGTCGACCACCACCCAGCTCTCGGGGTCGCCCTCGGCGGGCGTGAGCAGATGGCCGTAGGTCTGCGCGGGCCGGTCCCCGGGAGTGAGGACGCGCAGCACCGCCGGTCGGCCGCGGGTCCCGATCTCGTCCCTGAGCCGCGGGATGAGACCGGCCCTGAGCAGGGACGACTTTCCGCTGCCCGAAGCCCCGAACAGCACCGCGAACCGGTGGTCGCACACCAGCCGGTTCAGCTCGTCGACCAGCCGGTCCCGGCCGAAGAAGAGCTGCCGGTCGTCCGGCTCGAACCGGGTGAGGCCCCGGTACGGCGGCGGCACCTCCCGGTCCTCCTCGCGCGCCGTCCCTGCCTCCTCGGCCTCGGCCTCCTTCCAGCGGGCCTCCCACTCGGCGGGATCCGCCCCGCACGCGCAGGCGTACCCGCGGACGACGGCGAGCGAAGGCAAGCGCTCTCCGGCCGCGGCCTGCGAGAGCGTCGTCGCGGCGTACCCGGCGGTCCGGGCCATCGCCCGGTACGAGGGGCTGCCCGCGGCCCTGCGCAGCTCGCGCAGTTGATGCGCGAGGCGTTGCACGGGACCGTCATCGGGATCCACGGGTCTTTCGGGTCGGCCCACAGCGCCCTCCCCTCTGCACCACTGGCGGCTTTCGTACGGCTTTCGTACGCGCCCGGAGAAACGACAACCTAACGTCCGGACAAATAACTCGGAACCGGTTCACAGCAATTGATCGCTGTGACAAAAGCGACGTGCCAATCAACGTTCCGGTTGCGAGCCTCGGCGGTGACGTCACCAGCGAGGAGAACAGCACCCCGTGTACGGCAGCATCCTTCGCCATCTCGGCCTGTCTGCATTCGTCTCGTCCGCCCTGGTCGCAGCGATCGCGGCGCCCGCGCTGACCTCCTCGCCCGCCGCCGAGCCCGTTGTGCAGGTTCACCCTGCCGACCGCTGCCCGACGTTGATCAGTTCGGTGAAAATCCGTCTCGTGTTTGACGGAAAGCCCTTCCATTGAACTCTCAACTTGCCAGTCTTCTCCCAGCCTTCCGGATGTCATGTCCGGAACGAGTGGACCGTCGACTGGAGCCCCCCATGCCCAGAGCAGCCAGCAGCGCAAGGACCTTCCGCCTCGCCCGGGCCGCCGCCGTCGCGGGCAGCGCCGCCACCCTCGCCCTCGCGGGCAGCGCCTCCGCCGGTGTGCTGCAGAACCTGCCCGAGAACGCGACCTCGTTCGAGAAGAACTTCGAGCCGGTCTACGACTACGACACGGACAGCTGCTACCCGGCCGCCGCGATCGACCCGAGCGGCAACCTCAACGGCGGTCTGAAGCCGACCGGCCCGATCACCGGCGAGTGCCGCTCCGGCCACCTCGGCAACGCCAACACCTACTCGCGGTCCAAGTGCAACAACGGCTGGTGCGGGATCATCTACGCCAGCTACTTCGAGAAGGACGAGGCCTCCCCGGGCATAGGCCACCGCCACGACTGGGAGTGCATGGTCGTCTGGGTCCAGGACGGCGCATCCACCCCGGCGTATCTGTCCGCCTCCGCGCACGGCGGCTTCAGCACCCACCCGATCGCCGACGTCCCGATGAGCGGGCAGCGCGTCGAGGCCGTCTACCACAAGGACGGCGCGTCCACCCACGCCTTCCGCTTCGCCAAGTGGGGTGAGACGCCGGAGAACGACACCGGTGCCTGGCACCAGGAGAACCTGCTCAGCTGGGCCAACCTGGCCACCGGCCTGCGGGACAAGCTGAACGCCTCCGACTGGGGCAGCGCGAACTTCCCGCTCCAGGACTCCAAGTTCGCCGACCACCTGAACAAGGCCAAGCCGACGGGCATCGCCTTCGACCCGTACGCCTGACCGGCGGACGGCAGGCCCGCGGCACCGACCGCCGCGGAGTTGATTGCCCCCATGAACCGGGGTGCTGATCAACTCTCCGACTGCCAGGCTCTTCACCGGGGCCCCAACCGCGGCCGCCGACGTACACTCCCCCCTGCGCGTCGGCGGCCGCTCCCCTTCGCGGGGGCGGCGCGATGTGAGGCGCCCCGTCCCGTCGTGGCCCGGCGCCGCCTACGCTGCCTCCATGCCGTCTCCCGCCGCCCGCACCGCGCTGGACCTCACCGCCGGTCTCCCGGTCGCCGACCTGGAGGACTTCTACCGGGACCTGCACCGCCACCCCGAGCTGTCGCTCCAGGAGCACCGCACGGCCGCCAAGCTGGCCGAGCGGCTCACCAAGGCGGGTTACGAAACCGCCGAGGGCATCGGCGGCACCGGCGTCGCAGGCGTCCTCCGCAACGGCGAGGGCCCGACGGTCCTCCTGCGCGCCGACATGGACGCGCTGCCGGTGCACGAGGAGACGGGACTGCCGTACGCCTCCTCCACACCCGGCGTGATGCACGCCTGCGGGCACGACCTGCATGTGACCTGGCTGGCGGGCGCGGCCGCGGCGCTGGCCGCCGGACGCGACACCTGGTCCGGCACCCTGCTGGTGGTGGGCCAGCCCGCCGAGGAGACCGGCCAGGGCGCGCAGGGGATGATCACGGACGGCCTGTACGAGCGCTTCCCACGCCCGGACGTACTGCTCGGCCAGCACGCGGCGCCCGGACCCGTCGGCTTCTACGCCCACTCACCCGGCCTGATCATGTCGGCGTCGACGGACATCGACATCGTCATGCACGGCCGCGGCGGGCACGGCTCCCGTCCCGAGACGACCGTCGACCCAGTCGTCACGGCCGCCTACCTCGTCACCCGCCTCCAGACGGTCGTCTCCCGGGAGATCGCCGCCCGTGAGTCCGCCGTGCTGACCGTCGGCCGGATCGAGGCGGGCACCCGGCACAACATCATCCCGTCCGAGGCGCGCATCGCCCTCAACCTGCGCACCCAGTCCGACGAGGTGCGCGAGCGGATGATCGCCGCGATCCGGCGCATCGCGGCGGGGGAGGCCCTGGCCGCCGGCTGCCCGAGGGAACCGGAGGTCACGGTGGGCGCGACCTTCCCGGTGACCACGAACGACGCCGACACCGACCGCCGGATCGCCGCCGTGCACGAGGAGGTGCTCGGGGCCGGGACGGTACTGGACTTCGGTCCGGTGATGGGCAGCGAGGACTTCCCGCACCTGGCGCACGGCGGGATCCCGTACTCCTACTGGTTCGTCACGACCACCCCGGCCGACGTGTGGGACGCGGCGCCCGGCACCGACCTGATGGAGAAGTTCCTGGCCGTACCGAGCAACCACAGCCCGCACTTCGCGCCGGATCTGTCGACGGTCACGCCGGGCGTGCGGACGCTGGTGTCGGGCGCACTCGCGTATCTCACGTAGCTCGCGTATCTCACGTAGCTCGCGTATCTCACGTGTCTCACGCAGTGATCGCGCTCCTGCACTCACCGCGTGAACAACTACAAGTGCACCTACTGCGGCAGATCGAGGCGTACCGCTGCCCCCCCGTGCGGCCACCTGGAGCTGTTCGCCACCGCCGAGGTCCAGGGGCTGGTCAGCCCTGGGTCTGCAACTGCCGCAACTGCCGCTGCACATGGTCAAGCGCACCCTGCCTGCGCCCCGGCACCCGCGAGCGCAACTCGGCCAGCGACGTGCCGAGTTCCCGCGCAGCGGCCGCATCCCGCACCTGCCCCCACTGGTGATGCGCCCGGTCCACGGCCGCCTCCACGGCGGGCGCGTCCGGCGCCTGCCCCGCCGCAAGCCGCGCGGCGGCCACCCCCAGCCAGGTCCGGCAGCTGCGCGCCGGATCCCCGGCGAACATCGCCAGATCCGCCCGCACTTCGGCCCAGTGCAACGCCTCCTCGGACCCGGGCCCGTACGCGTGTACGGCGGCCTGCTCGTGGTGGGCGGCCAGGGTGTCGGCGTCGTGGTGGCGGCCCGACTGAACGGCGGCGGAGATGGCGGAGTGGGGATCGGTCACCTCACTGACCTGCTGCCCGTCGGTGCCACTCGGGCGCCGGTCGGCATCATTCAGCCCGTCATGGGGGTCCCCCCGCTCGAGCGAAGCCGAGAGTGGGGGAGTTTGAGGACGAGGCCGCTCAGGCCGATACGGGGGTCTGGGGGCGAAGCCCCCAGGGACACCAGCCACGACCCCACCCGCGGACAGCAACAGGTCCGCATACCCCTCCGCGCCCACCCGCGCCAACGCCTGCTGATGCAACTGCTCCACCGCCGGCCGCAGGCCACTGCGCAGAATCGTCGCCACGGCCTTCATATACGCGGGCACGGCCACCGCACGCCGCGACGAGGGCGGCGGCGCGACCCGGCCGTAGACGGCGTTGTTGCGCCCCGAGTCGAGCGGGTTCACCCGAAGCCACTCCCAGGCCTCGGCGTCCGCATGCAGGTCGAGGAAGAGGGTGGTGGAACCGACCGCCCGCAGCCGCAGTTCCTCCCGTATCCAGTGCCACGGCAGCCCGGTGTAGCGCACCGTCGCGGGCGTCGTACGGGCGAGCGCCAGATGCGGCAGCCGCTGGCGGCGGTCGAGCTGCAGCTGCCCGGTGACGAAGACGGTGAGCGGCCCCGGGACCCCCGCAGCGGCCCGCAACCGGGTGAGCACGGCCTGCGGCTCCAGCGGGTCGGCGAGCTCGACGACGTTCGCCGTGTCCGTGCCGGACAGGACGGCGGGCGGGACGGCCGCCAGGACGGGAAGCACGGACGCCGCGTCCACCAAGCGGCCCTTGCCCGCCGGGGATGCGGCGAGCAACAGCACGGTTCCGGGCATCGTTCCCTCCCCATCCCCCGTCGATCACTTACGGCAGCACCGTAACCGCTGCGGGTGCAAAGGGGGGCGTCAGGACGCCAGATACCGCCGTACGTCGGGCACTTCGTCCCGCCTGCCGATCGCGAGCGCGACCCAGGAACCGTCCGGGAAGGCGAGGTCCACGCGGTTGCGATGGCGGGCCGGGTGCGGCTCGCGGCGCAGGGAGAGCACTTGCCGGGGGTAGTCCGCGTAGAGCCTGGGGGTTTCGCGTTCCGGCGAGAGCGGCTTGCTGAGCAGCAGCACTCGGCTGTCGGTGAACGTCAGCAGGAAACTGTCGTTCCGGAAGGTCCCGCGCCCGTCACCCGCACGCACCGCGATCACGAAGCGGCCCGCGTCGCTCTCCCAGCCGCCCTGCCAGACCCGGCCGCGCACCAGCTTCCGGATGCCGAAGCCTCCCCAGAACCAGTCCTCCAGCTTTTCCAGCGGGTACGTCAGCACAGAACCCGCCACGGCCATCCAGTGGAAGGGAAGCAGCAGCACCCGCAGGCCGCGGAAGCTCCGGTCCTCCGTCCCGCTCCCCGGCGCACGCGGCGGACGATGCCGGCGCGGGATGCCCTCCGGCGCCAGCGGATCCAGCCCGGCCGAGAAGACGCGGTACAGCTGCTCACCGCTCAGGAGGCCCCGGGCGGCGTACTCCTGACGGCGTACGTCCAATTCCGTCATCCGAAGTCCTCCTCGATGCTGCGCTTGTTCACCCGGTAGGGCTGCTCGTGGGCGAGCTGCTGGTCCCGCGCCTCGGCCTCCTTCACGGTGTCGCTGTGGAGCGCCTCCTTGACGGGCTCGGCCGGGTCGCCGGTGAGCCCGGGGACCTCCCCGAAGAGGGGCTTGAAGACATGCTCCTTGAGCTGCTTCATCCCTTCATGGTGGGCGGCCCACACCAGGCCCTTGTGCGTCCCCTCACCGCCCATGCCGCGCCAGCCGGACATCTTGCGGACACCCTTGGCGGCCTTGAGCACGTCCTTGAACTTCGCCTCCCCCGCCCGCATGTCCTTCACGGCCTTCATCAGGTCGCGCAGTGCCGTCCCGAGCTTGGAGGAGACCTGTTCCACCCGCTCCACGTAGACGGCGACCTCGGCGTCCACCGCGAGTGCGTCCACCGCTGTGGCCAGGCCGGCCGTCAGCAGGTCGGTGATGAGTCCCGCGGCCACCGTCATGGCGATCATCTCGATCGCCTCGCGGATGATGGCGACGACGGTGTCCTCGGCGAGCTTGCACTCCTTCGCGGCGCTGTTGAGGATCTCCGCGGTCCGGCCCATGTCCTCGGCGGTCCGGTCGATGGCGTCGACGTACGCCCCCATGCCGTGACCGAAGGCCTCCGAAGCCTCTCCCTCCCAGTGCTCGGGGAGCTTCGCGGCGCCCATGCGCAGGGTGTCGGCCAGCGACTGGAGTGCCTTCGCCTGGCCGTGCCAGCTCTGCGCGGCGGCATGCAGCCGGCCCGGCATGCCGGTGACCTTCTCCAGCTGGTCGAGCATTCCGGTCGCCTCCAGGACGCCCCGGACGAGGTCGTCGATGCCGGCGTCCAGGCCGTGTTCCTGGCCGGGCTCCACGTCCTCCAGCGGCGGGAGCGGCGCGGGTTCCTTCTTCGTCCAGGCGTATGCGGCTGCCGTGTCGCTCATGCGCCGATGCCGTCCATCCCCTGGCCGAGGTCGTACTCGTTGCTCAGGTACTGGCCACCGACGTCCCGAAGCCCCTTGGCCACATCGGCAAGGACGGAGACGAGGTCGCGGACGTTGTGTTCGGCGGCAGCGGCGTGCTCCAGGTAGGCGGAATGCAGCTCGTCGGAGTCCGGCAGCTTGCCGAACGCACCGCCCGGCACGGTGATGTGGGCGAGCTCGGAGGCCACCCGTGGAAGGTCGTCGAGGTGTTGCTCGGCCTGTGCCGCGTACTTGAGCAGCACGTCCGGGTCGACGTGGAAGCCGTCCCCCATGAGTCCCCCATTGTTTGCAAGCGCGTGCGTTGCTTCCCGGAGTCTAGGAACGCCCGGTAGCGGCCCCGCCAAACCGTGGAAAAGGGAGATCCAATCCCGGTCAAGATCACGCAAAGATGTCCCTTGCTCGCCCCGGACGCGAACCGCACCCGGAACTGCCCCCGCCCACCGACTTGCCAGGCCCTGCCTCCAGGTGTGCTCTGGTAGGCAGGGGCGAGGAGAGAGAGGAGTGCTCTCATGGCTCAAGCGGCACCCACGTCCGGCGGAATGATGGGCAAGGTCAGGCTGAACCGCGCGGCCCGGCCCACTCGCACACCCGACCTGTTCGACGAGCGGGTCCACACCGTGGGCCGGTACGGGATCCCCGTGGCCCTCGGGCTCGTCTACGGCTTCTGGGCCGCGGCAAACCGGCGCGGCGGCGGCGACATCACCGGCTGGAACATCCTGTTCGGCTTCGTCACGGCGGCCGTGTTCATCGTGCTGTGCATCGCCGTCGCGACGTTCGCACCGCTGCTCAAGCGTGAACTGCACTCACTGGTGAAGTCCGGCTTCGCGGGCGCCGCGGTCGCCTTCCTCTACAGCCAGACCGGCGAGTCGGTCTACCGCTCGGTGGCCCTGGGCGTGGTCGTCACGGCGGGCATCTTCCTGGTGTTCTTCTACCGCTACTACACGCGGGAGGACGCCGTCGGCAACCGCATCCGCTGACCGGCCCCAGGGTGCGGCGCACCCGAACGGAACCCATATGGAGGCGCCCCGCTCGCGGACCCGGCCCCCGGGCCGTTGCCTGGAGAGGTGGCCCCCAAGCGATCCGAGCGCCTGCGGCACGCCCTGTCGGCGGCACTGATCGCCCTCGCGTGTCTGCTGGCGCCGTGCGGCACGCTCGCGGCCTGGGCGGCGTACGACCTGGCCGACACGAGCCGCTACGTCACGACGATGGCGCCGCTGGCCGGGGATCCCGCGGTGCGGGACGCGGTCGCGGACACCGTCGGCGCCGGGATCATGGAGCAGGTCGACGACCGGGGGGACGTACGGCCGCTGCGGGGCACCGTGCGCCCCTTCGTGCACGACGCGGTGCACTCCTTCACCGGTACCGAGGCCTTCCGTCTGGCCTGGGACTCCGGGAACCGGGCGGTCCACGACGCGGTGCTGCGCGCCCTGCACGACGAGAGCGACGGCGACGTCACCGTCGACCTCGCCCCCGTCACCGCCCAGGTCAAGCGTCAACTCGCCGTGGACCATGTCCCGTTCGCGAACCGCATCCCGGTCGAGCACACCGAGGTCTCGGTACTCCCGGCCCAGGAACTGGACCGTCTCCGGAAGGGATTCCACGTGCTGGAAGTCGCCGGTTTCTGGCTGCCCGTGGCGTCCGTCGTCTTCGCCGTGACCGGGATCGCCGTCGCCGCCTGCCGCCGCCGCGCGGTCACCGCGACCGCGCTCGGCACGGCGCTCGGCGGCGCGCTGCTCGCCCTGGCCGTCACGATCGGCCGCCGCCTCACCCTCGCCGACCTCCCCGACGAGACCCAGCAGCCGGCCGCGGGCGCCGTCTACGACGCCCTCACGGCAACCCTCCGCCAGGCGTGCTGGCTGCTGATCGCCCTGGGCCTGACGGTGGCCCTGGCCGCTTGGCTCACCGGACGCCGGGGCCGTCTCGTACGACGTCGGCAAGCACCCCCAGAGCCCGCTCCAGATCAGGCACGGCAGCCGACGCCAGACCAAGCCTGACCGACTCCGGGGTCCGCTTCGGGTCGACCACAAAGGCGGTCCCCGGCGTGACGGCGACCCCGTGCGCGGCCGCCGCCGCCGTAAACGTGTCCGCCCGCCACGGCGCAGGCAGCTCCCACCAGGCGAAATAGGCCCGCGGATCGCACCGCACCCGAAACCCCTCCAGGTGCTCGGCGACCAGCTGCTGCCTGCGCGCCGCATCCTCCCGCTTCGCCGCCACCAGCCGCTCCACCGTGCCGTCCCCGATCCACCGCACCCCCGCCTCCAGCGCGAACCGCCCGGCGCTCCACCCCCCGGACCGCACGGCCGTCGCCACCGCCTCCACGCGATGCGCCGGTACGACGAGAAAGCCGGCCGTGAGCCCGGGTGCGACCCGCTTGGAGAGGCCGTCGACGACATGCGTGAGGTGAGGGGCGTACGCGGCGAGGGGGTCGGCGGCCTCGGCCGGGTCCGTGAGGAAGGACCAGATGCGGTCCTCCACGACGGGGATGTCCAAGTCCGCAACAGTCTCGGCGAGTTGGCGCCGTCGTGCCTCGCCCGTCGTCACGGACGTGGGGTTGTGCAGGGTCGGCTGGACGTACAGCGCCGACAGGGGAGCGGCCCGGTGGGCTGCCGCCACCGACTCCGGACGCAGCCCGCCCTCGTCCGTGTCCAGCGGGACCAGCCGGACGCCCAGCCTGCCCGCGATCTCCTTGACCAGCGGATACGTCAGCTCCTCGACCCCCACACGGCCGCCCGGCCGGACGAGGGAGGCGAGGGCGGCGGCGATGGCCTGGCGGGCGTTGCCGGTGAAGAGCAGCCGGTCGGGGGCCGGGCGCCAGCCGGGGGTGGCGAGCAGGGCCGCCACCGCCTCGCGGGCCTGCACGGTCCCGGCGGCGGGTGCCGGGCGCAGGGCCTCGGTGAGGACGTCGGGGCGCAGCATCGGCGCGAGGGCGGGGGCGAGCAGCTCCGACTGGCCGGGCGCGGAAGGGTAGTTGAGCTCCATGTTCACCGGGGCAGCGGTCGCCGGTTCGGTGAGTGCACGCCCGGCAGGTCCGGTCCGGGCGGCCCGTACGAAGGTGCCCCGGCCGACCTCGCCGACGACCAGCCCCCGCCGCACCAGCTCGCCGTACGCCCGCTCCGCCGTGGAGGCCGCGATCCCGTGCCGCCTGGCGAACTTCCGCTGCGGAGGCAGCCGTTCGCCCGGCCGGAGCCGTCCGGCGGTGATGTCTTCGGCTATGCGGTCGGCTATCCGCCGGTACGCGTCCACGAGGCCCCCTGTTGTTGCTGCTGTCGGCATTGCACCGAGGGCAAAGATCTTATTGCACTGAGGAGTTGGGCCGCCCTAGGGTCGAGGTCATGCCATTTCCGCTGGTCCTCGTCCACGGCCACCCCTTCGACCACACGATGTGGAACCCGCAGCGGGAGGCGTTCTCCGGCTCCCGCCGGGTGATCTCCCCCGACCTGCGCGGCTACGGCGCCACCCCCTCGTCGCCCGAGGTCACGCACTTCGAGCAGTTCGCGCAGGACCTCGCGGCGCTGCTGGACGAGCTGAGGGTGGAGTCTTGCGTGCTCGTCGGTCTCTCCATGGGCGGCCAGATCGTCATGGACTTCTACCGGCAGTTCCCCGGCCGCGTCCGCGGTCTGGTCCTCGCCGACACCTTCCCGGCGGCGGAGACACCCGAGGGCGTCGAGGTCCGTCACGCCATGGCGGAGCGCCTGCTGCGGGAGGGCATGCGCGGCTACGCCGACGAGGTGCTGGAGAAGATGGTCGCGCCGTACGCCTCCGCCGAGGTCAAGGCGCATGTGCACCGCATGATGACGGCCACCCGCCCGGAGTCCGCCGCGGCGGCCCTGCGCGCCCGCGCCGCCCGCCCCGACTACCGCGAGCTGCTCACCACCGTCACGGTCCCGGCCCTGGTGGTCGTGGGCGCCGACGACACCTACACCCCGGTCGCCGACGCGGAGGCGATGCACACGGCGCTCCCCGACTCGACGCTCCACGTCATCGAGGGCACGGCCCACATGCCGAACCTGGAGCGGCCGAAGGAGTTCAACGAGGCACTGGAGAGTTTCCTGGTGCGCATCGACTCCGCCGGGGGATGATTCGGGCATCCCACTCGTGAGCGGAGGGCCCGGCCTTGGACACTGCGGCTGCCGAGTGGACCGCTGCGCGTGAGGACGAGCCGGTACGGCGGGGCGGGCGGCGCTTCGCGGCCTGGTGCGCGGGGCTGCTGCTGGCCGCAGTGAGCGTGGTCGTCGGCTGCCGGGCCGCCGACGGCGACGGCTTCACCCCGGTCCCCCAGGTCCTCGCCTTCCTGCCCTGGCTGCTCGCCCCCACCGGGCTGGCCCTTCTCCTCGCGCTGCTCGGCCGCCGGCGCCTCGTCATGGTCTGGGCGCTCGTCGTCCTCGGGCTGCTGGCGTGGTTCATCGAGCCGTACGGGAAGACGGACGAGCCCGGCGGCACCCCCGTCGCCGAGTTCAGGGTGCTGACCTCGAACGTCGAGTTCGGCCGCGGGACGGGCTCCCTCCTCCCCGAGATCCGGCGCCACAAGCCGGACATCGTGTTCGTGGAGGAGTGCGAGTACACCTGCCAGGCCCGGCTGAAGCAGGACTTCGGCGCCGACTACCCGTACCGGCAGGCCGTGGCGGCCGGCGGCAGCCGCGGCTCGATCATCCTCAGCCGCTTCCCGCTCAAGGTCACGGCGGGCGTGACCGGGACCATGGGCATGCCCGGTGCCGTCGCCGACGTGCGCGGGCATGCCGTACGGCTTCAGCTGGCGCACCCCATGCCGCCGCTGCCCGGCCAGGTCGGCCTCTGGCGCCGGGAGCTCGGGCGGCTGCGGGACGCTGCTGCCGCCGTCCGTACGCCCATGGTCCTGGCCGGCGACTTCAACGCCTCCCAGGACCACGCGGCCTTCCGCCGCATCCTCGACGCCGGTATGCGCGACGCCGCCCGGCTCGCGGGCCACGCCCGCACACCCAGCTGGCCCGCCCGCACGGCCCCGACGTTCGGCGCCCAGATCGACCATGTGCTCGTCTCCCGGGACTTCTCGGCGAGCAGCGCCCGCTTCCTGGACCTGGCCGACACCGACCACCGCGCGCTGCTGGTGGACGTCACGCTGCACCGGCGCGGATGATCCGACCGTGCCCGGAGCACAGGTGGGTGCGGCCGCCCTGTGCAGAAGGGCGGCCGCACCGTGTGGGGAGTGGCGGCTAACGCGTGCTCTTGTGCAGGGACTTGTCGCTCAGGGACTTGCCGCTCATGGCCTTGTCCAGCGCGGCCCGGAAGCCGTTGGCCCACAGCTGGTCGACCTTGGCGCGCTCATTGGCGTCCGGGTTGGTGTTCGTGCAGGACGGGCCCGGGCCGCCGCCCGACATCAGCTCGCTGCACGGCCCCTCGTAGTGGTCGGGCAGACCGAGGACATGGCCGGTCTCGTGGGCGGTGACGCGGGTGGAGTCGTACTCCTTGTTCTGCGCGTAGTCGAGGAAGACATAGCCGCCGCCGTGGCCGTCGGTGGAGGCGTACGAGCCGCGGGAGTCGTTGCCCTCGCGGTAGCTGAAGTCGGCGCCCGAGGAGCCCGCCTGGAGCTTCACGTTCGACACCGCGCCGTTCCAGATCTGGGCGCTGCGGGCTATCTCGGCGCTGAACGTGGGCGCCGCGGAGGCGTCGTAGGTGACCGTGACGGCGGCCGCGCTGTTCGGGTGGGCGGCCCGCTTCTCGGCGACCGACCTGAGGACGGCCTGGAAGAAGGCCTGGTTGGCCCAGGCCTCCGCGGACGAGCCGGTGTAGCCGGAGTAGGGGGCGGGAGCCGGGGCCGCGGCGGCCGGAACCGCCGTACCCAGGCCGACGACCGCGAGGCTGAGGCCGAGGGCGGCCACCGCCCGGGTGGATATGGGCATGACAGACACAGAGGTGCGCTTGCGCATCGATGACTCCTAGGTGGGGGGTGAGTCGTCGAAGCTGAGTTTCGGCCCCTGTGGAACGGCTGTGATGATGGCAACCGCCGATAGCACGCCCGTATCACCACGCACCGAAACACCCAATTCCCGTCCCGCGGGAGTGATTTATGAGGCTGGTGAAACCTTGGGTTCCGCTTTACGCTCCGAGGGCATGAACCTAGAGGTGAGGCACCTCCGCGCGCTGTGCGCCATAGCCGACACCGGCAGTCTGCACCGCGCCGCCCGCCAACTTGGCGTCGCCCAGCCGTCGTTGAGCACCCAGCTGCGCCGTATCGAGCAGGAGCTGGGCGGCACCCTGTTCGTCCGCGCCCGCACCGGCTGCCGGCCCACCCCTCTGGGCAGCCTGGTACTGAGCCGCGCCCGCCCGCTGGTGGCCGAAATGCGCTCCCTGGTCAGCGAGGCGCGAGCCGCGGCCGCCGGGGGCCCCGAACTGCGCGTCGGCTCCACCGCGAGCAAGGCCCTGGCGGGCTGGCTCCGCCGCCTGCGCACCCGCGGCCAGGACCCCACCCTCCACATGAACGTCTCCCCCAACGCTCTTCTCCGCATGGTCGCCGACGGCCAACTGGACGTCGCCTTCGTGCACGAGGTCGAGGGCAGCCCCTTGCGCATCCCCGAGGGCCTCCACCTGCGCACCCTGGTCGAACGCGAACCCCAGTTCGTCTACCTCGCGGCCGACCACCCCGCAACGGCGCACCCCGTGGTCCACCTCTCCGACCTGGCAACCGACCGCTGGATGATCGATCCGACAGTGGACGGCGAATGGGACGCGGTCCAGCGCATGTTCCGCACGGCGGGCATCAACCCGCACGTCCTGCACGGCGACTACCACACGGCCGCCGCCCTGGTGGCGACCGGCGAGGTGGTCACCGTCTGCCAGCCGACCGCCGTCTCGCATCCCGACATGGCGGTACGCCGCCTCCAGGGCGACCCGCTCGGTGTACGCCTCCTGCTGGCGGCCCGCACGGAGACCGACCTGGACGGCGCCCTGCCCGCACTGGAGGAGGCGTACTGGGAGTCGGCCCGACAGGCACCGGCGTACCGGGAGTGGCTGGAACACGAGGCGTCCCCGTTGACGCGTGGTTGACACGAGTGGCCGTACTGTCCCTTGGCCCTGCCCAAGATCACCATCTGGGGCCGCTAACCTTACGTGTCCGTCCTGGCCAGGGATTGACGGGATCAACTCACGCGAAGGGTTGCGAACATGGGCATTCTCACTCTCCTGCGGAACGCGTTCGGCAGGTCACGCAAGGGGCGTGCCGCCGAAGCAGAGGGTGCGGACCTCACCCCTTCGCACACTCCGGAACCGACGGTCCCGGCACCCTCCCCCGAGCCGCAGCCGACACCATCTGCGCAGGTCCCGGAACCGCGCTCGTCGTCCCGTGAGGACCAGGACGAACACGACCTGGTCTCGGCGGCCTTCGACAACGTGACGGTACCGAGGCCGTCGGAGCCTCTGGACACGGCACCTACGAAGCCCGAGGACAGCCCGGAACCGGCCACAACTGAAGCTCCCACCGAGCCGAAGCCAACGACAGAGACAGCCCAGGAGCCCGAGCCGATCGCGGAGACCGAGCCGGAGCCCGAGCCGGTCACCGAGCCCGAGCCGGTCACCGAGACCGAACCGGTCGCCGAGACCGAACCGGAGCCCGAGCCGGTCACCGAGCCCGAACCGGTCACCGAGCCCGAACCGGAGCCCGAGCCGGTCGCCGAGACTGAGCCGGAGCCCGAGCAGACCCCGGAGCCGGTGGCCGCCGCGGCCGAGGCGGACGAGCCCGCGGCCGCCGACGGCGAGGAAGCCCCGCAGGGGCCACCCGCAGTCGACATCGAAAGCAGCACGGGTGGTGCGGGTGGGAACGACTCCGCCGAAGGCGAAGCCGAGGCGGACCCCGCACCGACGGCGGAAGCCGAGGTCCCCGAGCCCGCGCCGGTCGCTGAGGCCGAAGAGCCCGTGACCGCCGCGGCCGAGGCGGACGAGCCCACGGCCGCCGACGGCGAGGAAGCCCCACAGGGGCCACCCGCAGTCGACAACGAAAGCGGCACGGGCGGTGCGGGTGGGAACACCGATGCCGAAGGCGAAGCCGAGGCGCAAGCCGAACCCGCGGCCGAGGCGCAGCCAGAGGCCAAGGCGCAGCCAGAGGCCGAGTCGCAGCCCGAACCGACGGCGCAAGCCGAGGAGCCGCAGCACACCCCCGAGCCCGTAGCCCCCGCGGCCGCGCCGGAGGCCGACGCCCCGGCCACCGCCCTGGCGAAGGCCGGCCTCACCACCGCCCGCGCCAAGGTCTACCTCGTACTCGACCGCTCCGCGAGCATGCGCCCGTACTACAAGGACGGCTCCGCCCAGGCCCTCGCCGACCAGACCCTCGCCCTCGCCGAGCACCTGGACCCCGCGGGCAGCGAGAACGCCTCCGTCCACGTCGTCTTCTTCTCCACGGAGGTCGACGGCACCACCGACCTCACCCCGGCCTCCCCCGAGACCGCCATCGACGACGCCCACGCCGGCCTCGGCCGCATGGGCCGTACCAGCTACCACGCCGCCGTGGAAGCCGTACTGGCCCACTACGACGCGAACACCCCCGACGCGAAGACCCCCGCCCTGGTGGTCTTCCAGACGGACGGCGCCCCGGACGCGAAGACCCCCGCCACCCAGGCCCTCACCGACGCCGCGAAGACCCACCCCTCGGTGTTCTTCTCCTTCGTCGCGTTCGGCGACCACGACAACAAGGCCTTCGACTACCTCCGCAAACTGAAGACCGACAACACGGCCTTCTTCCACGCGGGCCCCACCCCCCTGGAGCTCACGGACGCGGAGCTCTACGACGGCGTGCTGATCGACTGGCGCCCGTGATCCCGTAGATCGCCGCCGAATGGATCCCCACCAATAGATCACCACCGAGAGATCACCCGGGCCGCCCCTTCCCACCCCGTAAAACGGGAAGCGGGCGGCCCACCCATGTCGGCTACGATTTCAAGGTTCGCAAAGAACCGAGAACCCGAAATCCGACCTGGGAGCAGCCCCCGATGGCTCGACACCTCATCACCAGCGCCCTTCCGTACATCAACGGAATCAAGCACCTGGGCAACATGGTGGGGTCCATGCTCCCGGCGGACGTGTACTCCCGGTACCTCCGCCAGCGCGGCCACGACGTCCTGTACATCTGCGCGACCGACGAACACGGCACCCCGGCCGAGCTCGCGGCGAAGGAGCAGGGCATCCCGGTAGCGGACTTCTGCGCCCAGGCACACGACGCCCAGAAGGCGGTCTACGACGGCTTCGCCCTCGACTTCGACTACTTCGGCCGCAGCTCCTCCCCGCAGAACGTCGAGATCACCCAGCACTTCGCCCGCCGCCTCAACGAGAACGGCTTCATCGAGGAGCGGGCGATCCGCCAGGTCTACAGCCCCGCCGACGGCCGCTTCCTGCCGGACCGCTATGTCGAGGGCACCTGCCCCCACTGCGGCTACGACAAGGCCCGCGGCGACCAGTGCGAGAACTGCACGCGCGTACTGGACCCGACCGACCTGATCAACCCGCGCTCGGCGATCTCCGGCTCCACGGACCTGGAGGTCCGTGAGACGAAGCACCTCTTCCTCCTCCAGTCCAAGCTGGAGAACGAGGTGCGCGAGTGGGTGGCCCGCCACGACAAGGACTGGCCGCAGCTGGCCTCCTCCATCGCCCACAAGTGGCTGACCGAGGGCCTGCACGACCGCGCGATCACTCGCGACCTGGACTGGGGCGTCCCGGTCCCGGCCGACACCTGGCCGGAGCTGGCCGCGGAGGGCAAGGTCTTCTACGTCTGGTTCGACGCCCCGATCGAGTACATCGGCGCGACGAAGGAGTGGTCGGACCTCGACCCGGAGAACCGCGACTGGAAGTCGTGGTGGTACGACGTCGACACCGACGTCCGCTACACGGAGTTCATGGCGAAGGACAACGTCCCCTTCCACACCGTCATGTTCCCGGCCACCGAGCTCGGCGTCCGCGAGCCGTGGAAGAAGGTCGACTACGTCAAGGCCTTCAACTGGCTGACGTACTACGGCGGGAAGTTCTCCACCTCCCAGAAGCGGGGCGTCTTCACCGACCAGGCCCTGGACATCCTCCCGGCGGACTACTGGCGCTACTTCCTGATCGCCAACGCCCCCGAGTCGGACGACTCGTCCTTCACCTGGGAGCACTTCACGGCCACGGTGAACAAGGACCTGGCGGACACCCTCGGCAACTTCGTCAACCGCGTCCTGTCGTTCTCCAAGAAGCGCTTCGGCGAGGAGGTCCCGGCGGGCGGCGAGCCGGGGGAGGCGGAGCGGAAGCTGGGCGAGCAGATCGCGGAACTCCTCGCCGAGTACGAGTCGCAGCTCGAGTCCCTCCAGTTCCGCAAGGCGGCCGCGGCCCTGCGCGCCCTGTGGTCCGCGGGCAACTCCTACCTGGAGGAGAAGGCCCCCTGGCTGGAGATCAAGACCAACAAGGACGGCGCGGCCCTGACCCTGCGCACGGCGATGAACCTGATCCACCTCTACGCGGTGGTCTCGCAGCCGTTCATCCCGACGACGTCGGCCGCCATGCGCGAGGCCTTCGACCTCTCCGGTGACACCGCGACCTGGGTCTCCCCGACCGAGGCGAAGTCCCTGACCGCCGTCCCCGCGGGCACGCCCTTCACCGTCCCGCCGGTCCTGTTCGCCAAGCTGACGGACGAGGACCTGGAGACGTACAAGGAGCGCTTCGGCGGCGAGCCCGCGTAACCACACAAGATCAGAAGGGCCCGGGACCGAACGGTTCCGGGCCCTCTTCGTGGCGCCACCGAGCAGCCGGGATGTAAGGTAGACCAGATCTACATAGAAGAAATCTACATAAACTCGGAGACCCCGGCGATGCCCTCTCCCTTCGTAGGCCGCGAGAGCGAGCTGGCCCTCCTCCGTAAACGCCTCGATCGCGTCACTGCCGACGGCACCGGTGCCTCGGTCGCCATAAGAGGGCGGCGACAGGTGGGGAAGTCTCGGCTCGTGCAAGAGTTCTGCGACCGCTCGGGCCGACCATACGTCTTCTACACCGCGATCAAGGGGGCATCGCCCTTGGAAGGCATCGCGGACTTCATGGTGGAGCTGCGTGAGTCCTCGCTCCCCGCCGACCCGGAACTCGTGCCCGGAACGGCCCCCGCCAACTGGCCCGACGCCTTCCGTACCCTCGCCGCACTGCTACCCGACGCTCCCAGCATCGTCGTACTCGACGAACTCCCCTGGCTCGCCGAACAGGACCCCGTGTTCGACGGCGCGCTGCAGACCGCCTGGGACCGGTTGCTGTCCAGCCGTCCGGTATTGCTGCTCCTGCTCGGCAGCGATCTGCACATGATGGAAAGGTTCACGGCGTACGACCGCCCCTTCTACGGACGCGCCGACAACTTCGTCCTCGGGCCGCTGAATCCAGCGGAGACAGGCAACGCTCTGGGGCTGGATGCGGCCGACGCCATCGACGCACACCTCGTCTCCGGTGGCCTGCCGGGGATTCTGCGTACCTGGCCGCGCGGCACCCCGGCGCTGGACTTCATCAGATCCGAGTGCGCCGACCCGGCCTCGCCTCTGTTCGGCGTGCCGGAGGCGACCCTGCTCGCCGAGTTCCCGGCACCGGACCAGGCTCGCCGAGTCCTTGAGGCGGTCGGCAGCGGCGATCGTACGCACGCCAACATCGCGGCGACGGCGGGGAGTCAGAGCGGGGCGCTGCCCTCCGGGATACTCTCCCCCCTGCTGCGCCGCCTCACCGACGAGAAGCACGTCCTCGCCTCGGAGGCCCCCCTCTCGACCAAGCCCGGCAAACCCGCCCTCTACCGCGTCGCCGACAGCAACCTGCGCCTCTACCTCGCTGCCCTGCGCTCCGCGCACGAGTTGTCCCGACGTGGCCGCCCCGAGGCCGCATACCGGGTTGTCGAGCGTCGCTGGGCCGCCTGGCGGGGCCGGGCGGTCGAACCTCTGATCCGCCAGGCCCTGGAACTGGCCGCCGCCTCCGGCGACTTCCCCTGGCCCGAGACGGACGTGGTCGGCGGCTGGTGGAACCGCCGGTTCACACCCGAGATCGACCTCGTCGGCGCCGACCGCGTCCCGGTGGCCGGGACCGTCTTCTTCGCGGGCTCCGTGAAGTGGCTCGCCTCCCCCTTCGACCAGCACGACCTGGCCGCCCTGGTGGAGGGCGCCGCCGAGATCCCCGGCTTCTCCTCGAACGTGGCAAACCTGGCCGTCGTGTCCCTGTCCGGCACGACGGCCGCGGTGGCGTCCGGCGGAGTCGGACTGGTGTGGGGGCCACAGGATGTGGTCTCCGCATGGCAGCCGTGACACCTGCCGGCCGACGGGGGTTGGTCAAAACCGCAGCGGGGCAAAGGTGAGTTACCTATGCTGCTGAGTCGGAC
This sequence comes from Streptomyces sp. NRRL S-646, assembly GCF_000720765.1. GTDB lineage: Bacteria > Actinomycetota > Actinomycetes > Streptomycetales > Streptomycetaceae > Streptomyces. Next base: position 399,101 of record NZ_JODC01000009.1, on the reverse strand, counting down.
GGGTGGGGGGCGATGGCGGCACCGGGAGAGACCAGGCCGGAAACGGCTTCGGTTCGCAATGAGTTCGCGCTGGAGCGGTACCGGTACATCCTGCAGCAGATCCACGCGGTGAACGAGAACGCGCACCGCTTCCTCACCCTCTACCAGACCCTCGCCACCGCACTGGTCAGCGCGGCCCTGCTCCTCTTCGTCGGCTACCAGAAGTGGGACCTGACACCGGACACCGCGCGCGGTGGAGTGATCGGGCTACTCGTCCTGGTGACGGTCGTCGCCGCCTTCACCAGCACCCTGATCGTGGTCGGGGCGATGAACTGGCTCGACTATCGCAACGAAGAGTGCGACATCACCGACGAGTTCGTCGGCCCGGCATTTCGGAAGCGTCCACGGCCGGGCAACTTCCTTCGCTGGTACGAGACTTACGTGCTGCTGTTCGTTCTCGTCTCGGTGATCACCATGTGGTTGATCGCCGCCTTGTTCCTCCTGCCGGCTATGAGGTGATCGTCCCCAGTGCCCGAGCACGACTACACCAGCACGTCTCTGCGGCAGAAAACCCTCGCCACGCGGTCGGGTGACGACCCGCAGGCCGAACAGCGGGAGCGACTGCGTTCGTCGTACGTGGAGCTGCGGAAGAAGGCGGCCGTGCTCCTTCAGGAGAACGCGCGCAGCATGCCCGACTTCACCGTCCACGACATCACTCACGTGGACGCCCTGTGGGAGACCGCCGATCTCGTCTGTGGCAACGCGGTGAAACTGAATCCCGCGGAGGCCTATGTGCTGGGCTGCGCCTTCGTGTTCCACGACGCCGCGATGGGCGAGGCCGCGTACGGCAGGAGCGTTCCCGACTCTCTCGGAGAGGAGCGGTGGCGTGACCTTCTGTCGGTGGCCTACTACCACCAGAAGGGATGCTGGCAGGACCAGGAGCAACTCGACGATCCTCCCGCCGAGATCGCCGCCGCGTGTCGGGCCGCCGCCATCCGCGAATCACACGCGGAGCAGGCCCGTCGGCTGGTGGACCAGTCGTGGCGGTCGAGCACGGGCCATGAGATCCGCCTCATGGAGGACGTCCTGTTGCGGGAGGCGTACGGTCCGCTGATCGGCAATCTGGCGGCGAGCCACTGGTGGCCGGTGGACCGGCTCGCCGGTGAGTTCCGCCGTGAGTCGGGCTCATGGCCGTGGCAGCCACGCGACTGGACCATCGACCAGCTCAAACTGGCCTGCATCCTGCGGCTGGCCGACGTGACCCAGATCGACGGCAGGCGTGCCCCGACCCTGTTGTTCGCGCTGCGCAACCCCCAGGGTCTCTCCCGCGAGCACTGGCGCTTCCAGACCCACGTCAGTCGGCCGGACCTGAACGGCGACCGAGTCACCTACAGCTCGGCACGGCCCTTTCTCCCGGAGGACGCGCCTTCCTGGTGGCTGGCCCTCGATTATCTGCGTGGCATCGACCAGGAGTTGAAAGCCGTCGATGCCCTCCTGCACGACCTCGGACTGAAGCGGCTCGCGGCCCGCGCCGTCGCCGGGGTCGACTCTCCGGAGCGCTTCGCCGATCACTTCCCCGCTCAGGGCTGGCGCCCCATCGACGCGACGGTCAAGGTGTCCGACATACCCGCCCTGGTCAGGAGCCTGGGCGGCGAGCAGCTGTACGGGGACGACCCCGAGGCCGCGGTACGCGAACTAATCCAGAACGCCCAGGACGCCGTACGCGCCCGCCAGGCACTACAGCCCGGCTTCCCCGACGGACGTATCGAGATCCGGCTGAGCCAGATCGATGGCTCCTGGTACCTGGAGGTACGTGACAACGGAGTCGGCATGGACGAGGAGACCCTCATCCATGGCCTGCTCGACTTCGGCAACAGCAGCTGGAGCTCCCCCGACATCCGCAACCGCCTTCCCGGGCTGGCCGGCGGCGGCTTCACCCCCAGCGGTCGGTTCGGCATCGGCTTCTTCTCGGTCACTCTGTGCCCATCCACACCTGGGATCCGGCTTCCCCCGAAGGCGATGTTCTGGCCCCGTTCTCGCTGGCCACCGGAGAGCCGGACGAGGTCTTCGACCGTCTCTACCCTGTCGTGACCGACGACTGGCGCGTCGGCGAGGAGAAGCGACGTCTGCAGATGCGGGACGACTTCGTCGCGCGGGCCACCGAACTGCGCGACGAGAAGGGGGCTCGCATCGGGCTGGCCACGCTCTGGAACGACCTGTACTACGAGGACGGTCACCGCAACTGGGGAATCGTGACACTTGGCGGCTTTCTGGCCGACCGGTCGCGCTCATTCGCCGGATACCTCACCGGACAGCCCAGTCGCGCGTCACGAGACCGGGCCACCCTGGCCGTAGATCAGGACCAGGTACGGGAATGGGTACGGACTCAGGAACAACAGCTGCGCAGCACAGGGCAGTTCGACGACCACCTGCAACTGGAACTGGCCAGCACCCTGTACCACGCCTTCAACTCGCTCCCCGAGGACGTGGCCTTCGCCATCACGTCACAGGGCGTGCTCCGCCCCTCCGGCATCACCGATTGGGCCGTGCAGCACGACAAGGTCTTCATGGTCGGCGGATCCCCTCTGGCCATGAACACCAGGCCCCCGGAGGTTTACCATTCCCGCTCCGGAAAGCGGGTGCAGATCCCCGTCGACTGGGCCTTCATGTACGACAACTATCCGGGCTCGCCGGTGTCGGATGTCTTTCCTTACGGTTCGCACCGTGACATGGCTTACGAGCACGCTCGCGACCACACCACATTGACTTGGCAGAAGATGTGGTGGCGCGTGTCGGGAACCATCCCCGGATACTTCATGCGCGCGTTGTGCCAGGCCTGGGAGTGCAGCATTCAGTCTCTGCTGGAACCGGTCGCACAACGCATGTGGTCGGACTCGCTCCACCTGGACGACGAGCGCGTCGGTCCCGTGTCCGGCTACCTGCTGAACCGCCCCTGAAAGACCGCCACCCCACCGACGCCGAACACCCCGCTGAAGGAGGGAACCGTAGATCGCCGGTTCGTGGCGTTCTGTGGAGATCGGCCGCCGTATCGTGAATCTTCGGCGAGGCCAATGGTGTCCTCATCGGCGACTGGGGGATATTGCCACGCCACATACGTAGGGTGTGCGCCATGGCAGTCCCCGAGGTCATACCGATCTCCTACGAACCGCACGGCCGGGCCGAGGCCATCGGCCGCTACGCGGACGGCCAGTTCCTGGGCACGGTCACGTACGCCTTTCCGCGCGGGTACCGTCCGGACGACGGCTGGGAAAACGAAAAACGCCTCTACGCGGTGCTCCACACCTTCGATGCCGAGGGCGAGTATCTCGACTCGGAGATCTGGTGTGCCGGCACCTGGGCCGAGCAGCAGCGCAACCCGCACGGAGGCGACTCGGTCCTCACCCGCGCCCGGGTGCACCTGGCGAAGCTGCTGCGCAGCCTGCCCCGGCGCTCCTACACGGACATCGCGATACGTCCGTTCCAACTCACCGTGGACGGCGTGCTGTTCGGCCTGGTGACCGGCCAGGACGAGGAGGGCAGCTGGGCCGAGCTCTACCCGGACCGTCTGTTCTTCGCCTCGCCCTGGGACGGCTCGTACGACACCTAGGCGCTGGGAGAGCACTCCGGCGCCCGTGGTCGTCGCCAGCTCCGTCAGCAGGTTCTTCGCCGACGGCTCCAGGCCCGCGGTCAGCGTCGGCTTCCAGTTCACCGTCGTCCTGATCTTCTTCGACGAGGCGGCGTTGTACGCGGCGACGAGGTCGGTCGTGGTGCCGTTGACGAGGTTGCCGCTGCCCGCGATGGAGCCGGTGCCGTTACGGCAGGCCGGAGCGGGAGCGGCCGCAGGTGGCGGGGTCGTACGCCAGAGGGGTCTGCGCGGAGTCGGCCTTCGCGCCGCCTGTCGTGCCCGAACCGGCGGCCGCCCAGCCGTCCTCGGCGGCGAGCGTGTGAACGAGCTTCCGTACCTAAGTGGCCTCCGGAATCAAGGGAGTTGCCGCGTCCGGCGAAAGATGTTCCGAGGGTCTTCCCGTCGCCTTCACGCAAGGAAGGCCTGGTAAGGTCCGCACGCTTGTGCGGTAACAGCAAGCTGGGCATTCACAGGGGGAAACTCATGCGCAGATGGGGTGTGGCCGCGTTCGTGGCCGCCTCTCTGGTCGGCGGCGTGCTGCTGCCGGCCGTACCGGCGGCCGCGGTGCACGGCGCCGTACCGGGCGACTTCAACGGCGACGGCTACCGCGATGCCGTCCTGCCCGCACCGGGCGCGAACGTGTCCGGCAAAACGGCGGCCGGTGCGGTCGTCATCCTCTACGGGTCGGCCTCCGGCCTGTCGGCCACCCATCGGAAGACGATCACCCAGAACACCGCCGGGGTGCCGGGCACCAGCGAGGCCTACGACCGCTTCGGCGCCGCCACAGCCACGGCCGACCTGAACCGGGACGGCTATGCCGACCTGGTGGTCACCGCGCCCAACGAGGACACCTCCAAGGGCACCGACGCGGGTGCGGTGACAGTGCTGTGGGGCAGCAGGAACGGGCTGACGAGCGGCACCGACCTGCCGACCCCGGCGACCGCAGCCCAGGAGCCGAAGTACTACGGTCTCGACGTCGCCGCGCTCAGTACCGGCGGCGGCACGAAGACCCGGGTCTCGGTCGCCGGATACGACGCGACCGTCCACTTCGAGGGCCCGTTCAGCCGCAACGGCTCCTTCGGCGCCGTCACCCTCAACACGGACACGCCCTCCGCCGAGTCCGTGGCCCTCGGCGACTTCGACGGCAACCGGATCCCCGACCCGGTCGTCGTCACCACCCGGCTGAGCGGCCTGAGCGGCGGCCAGGTCTCGGTGAACCCGTCCTACGGCGGCAACGAACTGCAGCAGGGCAACGGTCTGATCGCGGCCTCCGGCGACGTCAATGGCGACGGCTACGGCGACCTGGTGGTCGGCGACCCGGACGAGCCCGAAAGAGCAGGCGTCGACGGGGCGTTGGGCGGGCGCATCCTGGTCTGGTACGGCTCGAGGCAGGGCATCGCGAGTGACGCGAAGCCCGTCCAGATCACGCAGAACACCGCCGGTGTCCCCGATACGAGCGAGAAGGGCGACGCCTTCGGCGGCGCCCTCGCCGTGGCCGACCTCAACCGGGACGGGCTCGCCGACATCGTGGTCGGCTCCCCGTACGAGGACCTCGCCCGGCGCGACTCCGGCCAGGTGACGATCATCCCGGGCCGCGCCTCGGGCTCCCTCGGCACCGGCGCGTACTCCTTCTCCCAGGACACGGCGGGCGTCCCGGACACCTCCGAGACCGACGGCTTCTTCGGGACGACGGTCTCGGTGGGCGACATCAACAAGGACGGCAGGCCGGAGCTGTTCGTCGGCGCGGCCGGCGAGAACAACTACACCGGCGCCGTCTGGGTCTTCCCCGGCGGCTCCTCCCGTCCGACGGCCACCGGCAGCCGAGTGATCACGGCGAACGCGGTCGGCCTCACCCAGCGGGACAGCACCCTGCTGGGCGGCAACGGACTGCTCTGGGTTATCTGAACACACGCGGTACTACGACGCATTGCTCAAGCGAAAGGGCTCGAAACCGACGCCGGTTTCGAGCCCTTCGTATGCGCCTGTGGCTTACTTCGGCTGCGGCTTGCGCACCGACAGGTGCAGCTCCTTCAGCCGTGCCTCCTCCAGCTCCGTCGGCGCGCCCATCATCAGGTCCTGGGCGTTGCCGTTGAGCGGGAAGGCGATGGTCTCGCGGATGTTCGGCTCGTCCGCGAGGAGCATGACGATGCGGTCGACGCCGGGGGCGATGCCGCCGTGCGGCGGGGCGCCGAAGCGGAAGGCGCGCAGCATGCCGGCGAACTTCTCCTCGACGGTGTCACGGTCGTAGCCCGCGATCTCGAAGGCCTTCAGCATGATCTCGGGCTCGTGGTTCCGGATCGCTCCGGAGGACAGCTCGACGCCGTTGCAGACGATGTCGTACTGCCAGCCGAGGATGTCCAGCGGGTCCTGGGTCTCCAGGGCCTCCAGGCCCCCCTGTGGCATCGAGAAGGGGTTGTGCGAGAAGTCGATCGTGCCGGTCTCCTCGTCCTTCTCGTACATCGGGAAGTCGACGATCCAGCAGAACCGGAAGACGCCCTCCTCGAAGTGCCCGGCACGCTTGGCGGCCTCGACGCGGACCGCGCCCATGATCTTCGATACCTCGTCGAACTCGCCCGCGCCGAAGAACACGGCGTGACCGGCGGCCAGCGACAGCCGCTTGGTCAGCTCGGCGACGTTCTCCTCGGTGAGGAACTTCGCGATCGGGCCGGACAGCGAACCGTCCTCGGCCACCCGCACCCAGGCCAGGCCCTTCGCGCCCTGCGAGACCGCGAAGTCACCGAGCTGGTCGAAGAACTTCCGCGGCTGCGCGGAGACGTCCGGCACCGGCAGCGCACGCACGTGCTTGCCGGCGAAGGCCTTGAACTCCGAGCCCTCGAAGACATCGGTGATGTCGACGAGCTCCAGCTGGGCGCGCAGGTCCGGCTTGTCGGAGCCGTACTTCAGCATCGCCTCGCGGAACGGGATCCGCGGGAAGGGGGAGGTGACGTGGCGGCCGCCGCCGAACTCCTCGAACAGCTCGGTCATGAGCTGCTCGATCGGCCGGAAGACGTCCTCCTGCTCGACGAAGCTCATCTCGACGTCGAGCTGGTAGAACTCGCCCGGCGAGCGGTCCGCGCGCGCGTCCTCGTCGCGGAAGCAGGGCGCGATCTGGAAGTAGCGGTCGAAGCCGGAGATCATCAGCAGCTGCTTGAACTGCTGCGGGGCCTGCGGCAGGGCGTAGAACTTGCCCGGGTTGAGGCGGGAGGGGACCACGAAGTCGCGGGCGCCCTCGGGGGAGGTCGCCGACAGAATCGGGGTCGCCATCTCGTTGAAGCCGAGGGCGACCATCTTGGAGCGGATCGAGGCGATCACCGACGACCGCAGCATGATGTTCTTGTGCATGCGCTCGCGGCGCAGGTCGAGGAAGCGGTACTCCAGGCGCCGCTCCTCGTTGACCCCGTCCTCGGTGTTGATCGTGAACGGGAGCGGGGCGGCGGCGCCGAGCAGCTCGACCTCGCCGACCTCGACCTCGATCTCACCGGTCGGCAGGTCCGGGTTGACGTTCTCGGTGCCCCGGGAGACGACCTTGCCGTCGACGCGGACCGTGGACTCCTTGGTCAGCTTGTCGAGGGCCTCGTAGGCCGGGGTGCCCGGACGGGCGACGAGCTGCGTGATGCCGTAGTGATCGCGCAGATCGATGAAGAGGATGCCGCCCAGGTCGCGCCGATTGTGCAGCCAGCCACTCAGCCGGACGTCGGTGCCGACGTCAGAGGAGCGGAGCTCGCCGCAGGTGTGGGACCTGTACCGATGCATCGTCGTTCATCCAGTCTTCGCGGATCGGGGTCTGTGTCACTCAGGGTGTTTCACGTGAAACACCCCCAGCGTACCGGGCACCCCAAGATCGGCTCCCCACCATTAAGAGTGGGCAATCGGTGGCACTCCTCGATCACCTCTCCATAAAGTGGGGCAATGCGCACTGGTGAGCCTCTGCCCGCCGTGGGGGAGGTTCTCGCCGCCCTCGCGACCGGCCTGTGGCACTGGGACACCGCCACCGAACTCGTCACGGTCGACCCCGAGGCGGCTCGGCTGCTGGGGCTGCCCGCCGAGCAGACCACCCTCACGGAGGCCAAGGCCCGGGCCCGGCTCCATCCGGTCGACTGGAACGAGATCATCGCCGTCGTCGGGCTCGCCGTCACCGAGGGCACACTGGCCGAGGTGCGGATCCGGGTCATGGACGAGCACGGGCGGGTGATCCGTGTCGTCCGTTCCCGCTCCAAGCCGTCCTTCAACCCCGAGAAGAAGTCCTTCCAGCTGATCGGCACCCTTCAGGAGGTCACCGAGCCGACCCCGGGCACGCCGGCCGGACGCAGCGCCGTCACCGGCGACTGGCGGCGCTCCAGGGAGGCGTTCCTGCTGGACGCGGGCCGGGCGCTGGCCGAGGCGCGGTCCACGGAGGAGGTGCTGCGGGTCGCGGCGGGCCTGTCGATGCCGGGGTTCACCCCGGACGGGCTCGCGGTGTTCGGCGTGGAGGGCGACCGGCTGACGATCATCGGCCATCACGGGCACCAGCCCGGCGACGACGGCCCCTTCTCGCACATGGCCCTGGACACGGACTACCCCGCCGCCGAGGTGGTCCGCACCGGCCGCGCCGTCTATATCTCCACCCCCGAGCAGTACAAGTCGCGCTACCCGGCTGCCTGGCCGCTCGCCGCGTCCTTCAACCGCCATTCCTGGGCGTTTCTGCCGCTGACCGTGGCGGGCCGCACGATGGGCGCCTGGATGGCGGCCTTCGCGTACCCGGTCACGTTCAACCCCGACGAGCGGTCGGTGCTGACGACGGTGGCCCGCATGCTCGCCCAGGCCCTGTCCCGGGCCGGGACCGCCGAGACCGAGCGGGCGCTGACCGACGGCCTGCAGCGCTCGATGCTGCCGACCCTCGGCCCGCAGATACCGGGCATGAACGTCGCCGCCCGCTACGTGCCCACCGGCGGCGGCCTCCAGGTCGGTGGCGACTGGTACGACATGATCCCGCTGCCCGGGGGTCCCCCCTCTGGGGGCGGCCGGATCGCCCTGGTCATCGGCGACGTCCAGGGCCATGACGTGCGGGCGGCCGGCCTGATGGGCCAGCTCCGCATCGCCCTGCGCGCGTACGCCTCCGAGGGACACCGCCCCGACGCGGTGCTCTCCCGTGCCTCCCGCTTCCTGCACGGCCTGTCGGACGGCGCCATTCGGCCCGGCACCCCCGAGGAGGACGCCCTCGCGGACCTGCGCTTCGCGACCTGTCTGTACGTCGAGGCCGACCCGGCGACCGGCACCCTCGACATCGCGCGCGCCGGGCACCCGGACCCGGCGATCCGGATGGCCGACGGCACGGTGCTGGCCCGTCCGACGGCGGGCGGTCTGCCGCTCGGCATCGACCCGGACGCCGACTACCCGACCACCCGGATCATCCTCGAACCCGGCGAGACCATGCTGATCTGCACCGACGGTCTGATCGAGACCGGCGGGCACGACCTGGAGAGCGGCTGGCAGCGGATCCGCGCGATCCTCGAGGACCACAAGGGCGACCTGGAGGAACTGGCCGACGCCCTGGTCCAGGGGGTCCACGGCCCCTCCTCCCACCACACCACCGGGCCCTTTGCAGACCGGCGCGAGGACGACATAGCCGTACTGCTGCTGTCCCGGCCGGAGGAGGGCTGCGGAGAGACGGTGGTGGTGCGGCCGACGGTGCGCCGCACCATGCTGTCCGTCGCGCAGGCGGAACCGGAGCGGGTGGCGGTGGCCCGTCAGCACCTGCGCGAGCTGCTGCACGACTGGCCCTCGCCGGACCAGGTCGACTCGGCGGTGCTGCTGGTCTCCGAGATGCTCACCAACGTCCTGGTGCACACCGACGCCGACGCGCTGCTGCTGGCGGAGGTGCGGGGCGAGTCCGGCAGCCGTCGGATGCGCATCGGGGTCACGGACACCAGCGACGCCCTGCCGCACAAGCGCCGCCCCGGCGAACTGGCTTCCTCCGGGCGCGGGTTGATGCTCATCGAGCTGCTCGCGGACGCGTGGGGGGTGGACCCGCAGGGCGAGGGCAAGAGCATCTGGTTCGAGCTCTACGAGTCCGACGGCTCGGGTACCTGATACCGCGCCTGCAGTTCGTGTATGACGCCGAAGGCGGCGGCGGTGAGCGGCACGGCGAGCAGCATGCCGAGAACGCCGGCGACGGAGGCCCCCGCCGTGATGGCCACCATCACCACCGCGGGGTGCATCTGCACGGTCCGGCTCTGGATCATCGGCGTGAGCACATGCCCCTCCAGCACCTGGACCGCCAGCACCACCCCGAGCACCCACAGCGCGATCACGAACCCACGGTCGGCGAGCGCGACCAGCACGGCGACGGCGCCTGAGATGAAGGCGCCCAGGTAGGGGATGAAGGCCCCGACGAAGACGAGCGCGCCGAGCCCGATGGCACCGGGTACGTCCAGCACCAGCAGCCCCAGGGTGATGCAGACGGCGTCGATGAGCGCGATGACGCTGGTGCCGCGCATGAAGCCCTCGACGGCCTCGTAGGCCCGGCGGGCCATGGCCTCGAGCGTGTCGCCGCTCTCCCCCGGAGCGATGCCCCTGATCAGGTCGGCGGCCTTGTGCGAGTCCCGCAGGAAGAAGAAGACGAGGAACAGCGCCAGGACGGCCATGGCGATGGTCTCGCCGACGACGCTGACCCCGCTGATGACGTTGGAGGCGGCGGTCCCCCCGAACTTGGTGAGCAGGTCCTTGGCGTTCGTGGCGAGGTCGTCGAGCGAGGTCCCCGCGGCCCCGAAATGATCGGCGACCCCCTGAGCCGCGTCCTTCAGCGAGGCGACGATCTGGTCACCGGTGTCGATGAGCGCGGCGACGACGATGTACACGGCCCCGCCGACCACGGCCACGACCGCGACACAGGTGAGTCCGGCGGCGACGGACCGGTTGACCCTGGCCTTGACGAGCCGCCGGTGCAGCGGCCCCAGCAGGGCGGTCCCGAGCAGGGCGAGCAGCACGGGGACCACGGCGGTCCGCAAGGCCGAGCACAGCAGGATCCCGACATAGACCACCCCGGCCACCAACAGGATGATGGCGCACCAGGCAGCGAGCCGCCGGACGGGATCGGGAAGAAGCTGCACCCGTCCAGCGCATCACGCCCGCCCGCGCGGTGTCCTGCGCGGACGGACCAGCCGGGTGAGAACCCGGCAGTCCGCCCGCGCACGGTCCTACAGGCCGCCCTCGGTCATCCCGTGCACGGCCGGGACGGTCCCCAGCCGGCCCTTCTGGAAGTCCTCGAAGGCCTGCTGGAGTTCCTCACGGGTGTTCATGACGAAGGGGCCGTAGTGGGCCATGGGCTCACGTATCGGCTGCCCGCCCAGCAGCACGACCTCCAGGTCGGGGGTGTGCGAGTCCTGCTTCTCGTCCGCGCGGACCGTCAGCGCGGAGCCCGCACCGAACACGGCGGTCTGGCCCATCTCGACCGGCCGGCGCTCGGCTCCGACCGCGCCGCGGCCGGCGAGGACGTACGCGAGGCCGTTGAAGTCCTCGCGCCACGGCAGGGTGAGCTCCGCACCCGGCGCCAGCGTCGCGTGGATCATCGTGATCGGTGTGTGCGTGATGCCGGGGCCCTGGTGGCCGTCGAGCTCACCGGCGATGACCCGCAGCAGCGCGCCGCCGTCCGGGGTCGTCAGCAGCTGAACGTTTCCGCCGCGGATGTCCTGGTAGCGCGGGGCCATCATCTTGTCCCTGGCCGGGAGGTTCACCCACAGCTGCAGACCGTGGAAGAGGCCGCCGGACATGACGAGGGACTCCGGCGGGGCCTCGATGTGCAGCAGGCCCGAGCCCGCGGTCATCCACTGGGTGTCACCGTTGGTGATGGTGCCGCCACCGCCGTTGGAGTCCTGGTGGTCGAAGATCCCGTCGATGATGTACGTGACGGTCTCGAAGCCGCGGTGCGGGTGCCAGGGGGTGCCCTTGGGCTCGCCCGGCGCGTACTCCACCTCGCCCATCTGGTCCATCATGATGAACGGGTCGAGGTACTTGTAGTTGATCCCGGCGAACGCCCGGCGCACCGGGAAGCCCTCGCCCTCGAAACCGCTCGGCGCGGTCGTGACAGCGAGCACGGGACGTGCCACGGCGTCGGCCGGAGCGGCCACACGGGGCAGGCTCAGCGGGTTCTCGACGGTCACTGCAGGCATGTCGGTACCTCCTTGTGCGGCCAGTTTAGTTGAGCATTGAACTTTCTGCCACCCGTAACAGAGAAAGCCCGGAGGGCATTCCCTCCGGGCTCCGGCAGGCGGGTGTCAGCCGTACATTCTGCGCATCGCGAACTCGACCATCTGCTCCACGGCCTTCGCGTCGAAGACCATTCGGTGCTCGCCCTCCATGTCGAGGACGAAGCCGTAGCCGGTGGGGAGCAGATCGATGACCTCGGCCCCCGTGATCACGAAGTACTTGGACTCCTTGCCCGCGTACCGGCGCAGCTCCTTGAGCGAGGTGAACATCGGGATCACCGGCTGCTGCGTGTTGTGCAGGGCGAGGAAACCGGGGTTGTCGCCGCGCGGGCAGTAGACCTTCGAGGTCGCGAAGACCTGCTGGAAGTCCTCCGCGGACAGCTGGCCGGTGGTGAAGGCCCGTACCGCGTCCGCGAGGGACGGCGGGGACGGCTCGGGATACAGCGGCTGCTGCTGCCCGTAACCGCCGGGGCCCTGCTGCGGCTGGGCGTACTGCTGCTGAGCACCCGCACCCACGTTCTGGTCGTAGCCGTACATGAGCGCAAGAGTACTGAGTCACAGATGACCCATTCGGGGTTGCTTCTTATTACCGACGGGTAGCATCATCGTAGCTACTTGTTGGTACGTGAACTAGCGCGAGGAGCTACACCCGGTGCCTCGCCGATTTCTCTAACGGAGCCGTCGCCATGGGGCACTACAAGTCGAATCTGCGCGACATCGAGTTCAACCTCTTCGAAGTCCTCGGTCGGGACAAGCTGTACGGCACCGGCCCGTTCGAGGAGATGGACGTCGACACCGCCAAGAGCATCCTCGAGGAGCTGACCCGCCTCGCGGAGAACGAGCTGGCGGAGTCCTTCGCGGACGCAGACCGCAACCCGCCGGTCTTCGACCCGGAGACGAACACCGCCCCGGTCCCGGCGTCCTTCAAGAAGAGCTACAAGGCCTTCATGGACTCGGAGTACTGGCGCCTGGGCCTGCCCGAGGAGATCGGCGGCACCACCTCCCCGCGCTCCCTGATCTGGGCGTACGCGGAGCTCCTGCTCGGCTCGAACCCGGCCGTGTGGATGTACGCCTCCGGCCCGGCGTTCGCCGGCATCCTCTTCGACGAGGGCAACGAGGTCCAGAAGCACATAGCCAAGATCGCCGTGGAGAAGACCTGGGGCTCCACCATGGTGCTCACCGAGCCCGACGCCGGTTCGGACGTCGGCGCCGGCCGCACCAAGGCGATCCAGCAGGAGGACGGCTCCTGGCACATCGAGGGCGTGAAGCGCTTCATCACCTCCGGTGAGCACGACATGGAGGAGAACATCCTCCACTACGTCCTCGCCCGCCCCGAGGGCGCCGGCCCCGGCACCAAGGGCCTGTCCCTCTTCCTCGTCCCGAAGTACCTCTTCGACTTCGAGACCGGCGAGCTGGGCGAGCGCAACGGCGTGTACGCGACGAACGTCGAGCACAAGATGGGCCTGAAGGCCTCCAACACCTGCGAGATGACCTTCGGCGACCAGCACCCCGCCAAGGGCTGGCTGATCGGCGACAAGCACGACGGCATCCGCCAGATGTTCCGCATCATCGAGTTCGCCCGCATGATGGTCGGCACGAAGGCGATCTCCACGCTGTCCACCGGCTACCTCAACGCTCTCGAGTACGCCAAGGAGCGCGTCCAGGGTCCGGACCTCGCGAACTTCATGGACAAGACCGCGCCCAAGGTCACCATCACGCACCACCCGGACGTCCGCCGCTCGCTGATGACGCAGAAGGCGTACGCGGAGGGCATGCGCGCGCTGGTGCTCTACACCGCCTCCATCCAGGACGAGATCCAGGTCAAGGAGGCCGCGGGCGAGGACTTCAAGGCGCTGGAGGCCCTGAACGACCTGCTCCTGCCGATCGTCAAGGGCTACGGCTCCGAGAAGGGCTACGAGCAGCTCGCCCAGTCGCTGCAGACCTTCGGCGGCTCCGGCTTCCTGCAGGAGTACCCGATCGAGCAGTACATCCGCGACGCCAAGATCGACACCCTGTACGAGGGCACCACCGCGATCCAGGGCCAGGACTACTTCTTCCGGAAGATCGTCCGCAACCAGGGCGCGGCGCTGAACTCGCTCGCCGAGGACATCAAGAAGTTCCTGGCGCTCGGCGAGGGCGGCGAGGACCTGGCCGGCGCCCGCGAGCACCTCGCGAAGGCCGCCGTCGAGCTGGAGGCCATCGTCGGCCTGATGCTGACCGACCTCGCGGCGACCGAGCAGGACGTCAAGAACATCTACAAGGTGGGTCTGAACACCACCCGCCTGCTGATGGCCTCAGGTGACGTGGTCGTCGGATACCTGCTGCTCAAGGGTGCCGCGATCGCCGCCGAGAAGCTTCCGACGGCCTCCGCCAAGGACAAGGCGTTCTACACGGGCAAGATCGCGGCGGCGAAGTTCTTCGCTGCCAACGTCCTGCCGGGGGTCACCGGCGCCCGCAAGCTCGCCGAGAACGTCGAGCTGGACCTGATGGAGCTGGACGAGGCGGCGTTCTAACCTTTCCGGTTCTGGGTAGCCAGAATTCCACATCGCCCTCACGAGGGCCCGCTCCCCATCACGAGGAGCGGGCCCTCGTACGTCGTTAAGGTGAACCCCATGAGCGAACCCCCCCGCTTCGACCGCGGCCACACCGACGACCTCATGTCCTTCCTGACGGCCAGCCCGTCGCCGTACCACGCGGTGGCGAGCGCCGCCGAGCGGCTGGAGAAGGCAGGGTTCAGGCAGGTCGCGGAGACGGACGCCTGGGACGGGACAACCGGCGGCAGGTATGTGCTGCGCGGCGGCGCGATCGTGGCCTGGTACGTCCCCGAGGGCGCGGCGCCCCACACGCCGTTCCGCATCGTCGGCGCACACACCGACTCCCCGAACCTGCGGGTCAAGCCGCTGCCCGACACCGGAGCGCACGGCTGGCGCCAGGTGGCGGTGGAGATCTACGGCGGGCCGCTGCTCAACTCCTGGCTCGACCGCGACCTGGGCCTGGCCGGCCGGCTGACCCTGCGGGACGGCTCGACGCGGCTGGTGAACGTCGACCGGCCGCTCCTCAGGGTTCCCCAGCTCGCCATCCACCTGGACCGTTCGGTGTCCGCGGAGGGCCTCAAGCTCGACAAGCAGCGCCATCTGACGCCCATCTGGGGTCTGGGCAGCGATGTGCGCGACGGGGACCTGATCGCCTTCCTGGAGGAGAGTGCGGGGCTGCCGGCGGGCGAGGTCACCGGCTGGGACCTGATGACGCACTCCGTGGAGCCGTCGGCCTACCTGGGCCGCGACAAGGAGCTGCTCGCGGGACCGCGCATGGACAACCTGCTGTCCGTGCACGCGGCGGTGGCCGCGCTGACGGCGGTTTCTTCCGGGGACCTTCCCTACATCCCCGTGCTGGCCGCCTTCGACCACGAGGAGAACGGCTCGCAGTCGGACACGGGCGCGGACGGGCCGCTGCTCGGCAGCGTGCTGGAGCGGTCGGTGTTCGCGCGCGGGGGCTCGTTCGAGGACCGGGCGAGAGCCTTCGCGGGCACGGTGTGCCTGTCGTCGGACACCGGTCACGCGGTCCACCCCAACTACGCGGAGCGGCACGACCCGACGCACCACCCCCGGGTCAACGGCGGTCCGATCCTCAAGGTCAACGTCAACAACCGCTACGCCACGGACGGTTCGGGCCGCGCGGTCTTCGCCGCCGCCTGCGAGAAGGCGAACGTCCCCTTCCAGTCCTTCGTCTCCAACAACTCCATGCCCTGCGGCACGACGATCGGCCCGATCACCGCGGCCCGGCACGGCATCAAGACCGTCGACATCGGCGTCGCGATCCTGTCGATGCACAGCGCCCGCGAGCTGTGCGGCGCGGACGACCCGTATCTGCTGGCCAACGCCCTGGTGGCGTTCCTGGAGGGGTAGCTTCCCGGGCGCCGGTCCCCCTGCGCAGGTGCTACGTCGACGTGATGTGACGCGAGTCGCTGCGACGTGAGCGGCGGCCTCCGCATGGGCAACGGGCCTGCGGGTACCCGGAGTCGGCCGGAACACCGGCAGCTCCGGACCGCACAGGGAGGCGACAGCTCATGGGCCTCGGCGGATGCATCATCCTCATCGCCGTGGGAGCCATCCTCACGTTCGCGACCGACTGGCACATGCAGGGGGTCAACCTCGACCTGGTCGGCATCATCCTCATGATCGTCGGACTGATCGGCGTCAGCACCTTCAGCAGCATCGCCCGCCGCCGCCGTGTGATGGTGCCACCCAGCACGCCCGTCATCGACGAGGAGGGGACCCACCACCACCGGCGCGACGGCTACAGCGACGGTTACGGCGTCTGACCGTCCATGCCCGCAAGGACCGACGGAAGGCGGTCCGTCCCCTCCACCGCGAGGCGGACGGACACGTCCCCGTCGGCCGTCAGCCCTGGCGGATCACATCCGTGCCCGGGCCGCCGGAGAGCGTGTCGCTGCCCGGGCCGCCGTACAGCCTGTCGTTCCCGCTGTTGCCGTACAGCTTGTCGTTGCCGCCGTTGCCGTACAGGACGTCGTTGCCCCTGCCGCCGTTCAGGGTGTCGGCGCCGGCTCCGCCGGTGATCGTGTCGTTGCCGTCGTCGCCGGACAGGTACTGGGCCCCGTTGCCGCCGTGCAGCGTGTCGTCGCCCTTGCCGCCCTGCACGATGTTGTCGCCGCCGCTCGCGGTGATCGTGTCGTTGCCGTCGCCGCCCCAGGCCAGGCCCTCCGCGCCCACGGTGATGGTGTCGCTGCCCGCGTCGCCCGAGACATAAGCGCCGTCGAGGCGGCCGGAGTCGGTCGCCCTGTCGTTGCCGGCGCCCAGCGATATCTCGGCGTACGTGTAGATCTGGTCGGTGGCGTTGTCGTACGCGAGCGTGTCGCCCCGGTCGCCGAGATCGACGACCAGCCCCGGGTACGGGTCCTGGCTGTCCACGAACGTGACCGTGCAGGAGACCTTCGTGTGGTCGGACGCGGAAGGGTACGTGCAGTCGTGGCCCGCGCTGATCGGGACCACGTCGTCGATGACGTAGGTGATGCCCGTGCGGGCCGCGGTGAGCGAGGCGGTGACGGTGGCCTTGTTGGTCTGGCCGGGGGCGGCCTTGTAGGTGAGCTGCCAGTCGGACTGGTTGACCGCGGCGGTGGCCGGCGTCGTCGCGGCGTCGGCGGTGCCGGCCAGCGTGAGCGGTACGGCCAGGGCCGCGCCGAGGGCCAGCGTCACCGCTGGGACGGCGCGTGTCAGGCGGCGGCGGACGGTACGAGCGTGCATGGGAAACCTCCGGGAGGAACGTGCGCAGCGTGCGACTTACGCAACGTCCGACTCGGGGCCCGTCACATTGGTTGGTCAACTTCCGTACGGCAACGCGAAGTTCAACTCCGGGACACCCGTTGGCCCCGTCGATTCCGGGCTCCGGTCAGCTCAGGGCGTGGCCGGTCGTCGCGTCCACATGCGCGGGGACCTCGTCGTGCCGGTCGCCCACCGAGAGGGTGCCGGTGGGTTCGAGGACCAGGATCTCGGCGGGCACGCGCGCGTGCGGCTTGTGTTCGGTGCCGCGCGGGACGGTGAAGACCGAGCCCTTGGGGAGCGTCACCGTGCGCTCGCCTGCCGGCTCGCGCAGGGAGATGTGGAGTTCGCCCTCCAGGACCAGGAAGAACTCGTCGGTGTGGTCGTGGACGTGCCACACGTGTTCGCCCTCGACCTTCGCAACACGTACGTCGTAGTCGTTGACGGTCGTGACGATGCGCGGGCTCCACTGCTCGGTGAAGGTAGCGAGGGCCTGGTCCAGGGAGATGGGTTCGCTGCTCATGCATGTCATCGTCGGCGGTGGCCAGGCGGTCGCACGAGTGCTAGAAATCGCATGTGCCGCAAGGATCCTCGCACCGCCGCCCGCACCAGGTCGCCGTGATCGTCGACGCGGGCACCAACCCCTTCGAAGTCGGCGTCGTCACCGAGCTGTTCGGGCTGCCGCGGCCCGAACTCGGGCTCCCCGGCCCGCTCTACGAGGTGACGCTGTGCACGCCCACCCCCGAGGTGCGCATGAACCACGGCTTCTTCACGCTGACCGGGGTGCCCGGCCTGGACGCCGTGGACGACGCGGACACCCTCGTCGTGCCCGGCCGCCCCGACAACGTCGTACCGCGCGGTGCCGCCGTACTGGACGCGATCCGCCGCACGCACGCGCGTGGCGCCCGCGTCCTGAGCCTGTGCACCGGCAGCTTCGCGCTCGCCGAGGCCGGGCTCCTGGACGGCCGCCGGGCCACCACGCACTGGATGTGGGCCGATGTCTTCCGCGAGCTGCACCCGCAGGTCCGTCTGGAGCCGGATGTCCTCTTCGTCGACGAGGGCGACATCCTGACCGCGGCCGGCAGCGCGGCCGCGCTCGACCTCGGCCTGTACGTGGTCCGCAGGGACCACGGCGCCGAGATCGCCAACGCCGTGTCGCGGCGGCTGGTGTTCGCCGCCCACCGCGACGGCGGGCAGCGGCAGTTCGTGGAGCGGCCGGTACCCCAGGTGCCGGACGAGTCGCTCGGCCCGCTGCTGGCGTGGGCGCAGGAGCGGCTGGGGGAGCCCCTGACGGTGGCGGACCTGGCGGCCCGCGCGGCCGTCTCCCCCGCCACGCTCCACCGCCGCTTCCGGGCCGAACTCGGTACGACTCCGCTGGCCTGGCTGACGGGGGAGAGGGTGGCGCTCGCCTGCCGGCTGATCGAGCGGGGGGAGGAGCGGCTCGACGTGGTGGCCGCCAGGAGCGGCCTCGGGACCGCGGCCAACCTGCGCGCTCTCGTGCGGCGCGAGACGGGACTCAGCCCGTCGGCCTACCGGCGGCGTTTCGGACCTGCCGCCGGGGAAGCGGTGACGGTATGAGATTCCTCGTACGCGACCGGCTCCTCGGCATCGGTGACGACTACTGGATCGAGGACGAGCACGGCAACAAGGTGTTCCTCGTCGACGGCAAGGCCATGCGCCTTCGGGACACCTTCGAGCTGAAGGACACCCACGGGCGCGTCCTGATCGACATCCACCAGAAGATGTTCGCCCTGCGCGACACCATGGTGATCGAACGGGACGGCGAAGCCCTGGCCCGCATCAAACGCAAACGCCTGTCCCTGCTGCGCCACCACTACCGCGTCTCCATGGTCGACGGCACGGAACTGGACGTCAGCGGCAAGATCCTCGACCGCGAGTTCGCCGTCGAGTACGACGGTGAGCTCCTCGCCGTGATCTCCCGCCGCTGGCTGCACATCCGGGAGACCTACGGCGTCGACGTCGTACGGGAGGACGCGGACCCGGCGCTGCTGATCGCGGTGACGGTGTGCGTGATCCACCTGGCGGAGAAGGAACGGGAGGACGACTGAACCCCCGCAGCCGCCTGGGCTAGAGGACCCGGTCCTTCAGGGCCGGGAACTGCTCACGGGTCGTCGCGACCTTCGCCGGATCGAACTCCACGGTGAGGATCTCCTCGTCCGCCCCGGCCTCCGCGAGGACCTCGCCCCACGGATCCACCACGATCGAGTGACCCGCCTGCGGAACTCCCGCATGTGTCCCGGCCGTTCCACAGGCAAGCACGAACGCCTGGTTCTCGACCGCCCGCGCCTGGGCCAGCAGCGTCCAGTGCGCCCGGCGGCGCTCCGGCCAGCCCGCCGGGACGACCAAAGTCTCGGCGCCGGCGTCGACGAGACCGCGGAAGAGTTCGGGGAAACGGAGGTCGTAGCAGGTGGCGAGGCCCACGGTCGTCCCGGGCAGCCGGACCGTCACCAGCTCCCGGCCCGCGCCCATCAGCACGGCCTCGCCCTTGTCGAAGCCGAAGCGGTGGATCTTGCGGTAGGCGGCGGCCAGATCACCGGAGGGGGAGAAGACGAGAGAGGTGTTGTAGAGCGGTCCCTCAGGATCTCGCTCCGGAATGGAGCCCGCGTGCAGCCACACGCCCGCGTCGCTCGCGGCCTTCGCCATCGCCTCGTACGTCGGCCCCTCGAGCGGCTCGGCCTCGGTGCCGAACTCCTCGTAGGCGAAGGCGCCGGTCGTCCACAGCTCGGGCAGCACGACCAGATCGGCCCCGGCCTGCTCCTGTACCAGCGCGGTCACCCGCCGCCGACGTGATTCGACCGATTCGCCCTCGTCTACGGCGATCTGGATGAGAGAAGCGCGCACACTACCACCGTCCTGGCATTCGAGCCGTCCACTCGGGCCTACGATCGTCACACGAAAGCACTGCCGGGGTGCCTCACAGCAGCGTAACTTAGCGTTCCAAGACACCCGCCGAGTGCAGCCACCTCCCGCTGGCAACGCTGCCACCAACCGCCCGTGTACCGACCGCCGAGGGGTCCCGTTCCGTGAGTCTGCATCCCACCCTCCAGCCCTACGCCGACGCCTGGACCCATTCGATCGAAGCGATATCCGAGCTGGTGGGGCCGCTTGTGGAGGGAGAGTGGAACCGGCGGACGCCGTGCCCCGGGTGGTCGGTCCGTGACGTCGTCTCCCATGTCATCGGCCTGGACTGCGAGATGCTCGGCGACCCGCGCCCCATCCACACGCTGCCGCGCGACCTCTTCCACGTCACCAACGACCACCAGCGCTACATGGAGATGCAGGTCGACGTCCGCCGTCACCACACGGCGCCGGAGATGACGTCCGAGCTGGAGTACGTGATCATCCGCCGCAACCGCCAGCTGCGGAACGAGTCGCGCGACCCGGGCACCAAGGTGCGCGGCCCCCTCAGCACCGAGATCACCCTCGAAGAGTCCATGCGGGCCCACGCGTTCAACGTGTGGGTGCACGAGCAGGACCTGCGCGCCGCTCTCGGGCGCCCCGGCAATCTCGACTCCCCCGGCGCGCACATCGCCCGTGACGTGCTTCTCGACGAGCTGCCCGCCGTCGTGGCCGAGAAGTCGGACGCACCGCGCAGTTCGGCGATCGTCTTCGACGTGCACGGGCCGGTCGAGTTCCTGCGCACCATCCGCGTCGACATCCAGGGCCGCGGCACCCTCGAAACGGCCCCCGCCCTCGGCCCCGCCGCCACCCTCACCCTCGACTGGGAGACATACGTACGCCTGGCCTGCGGCCGGGTGACGCCGGAGGGGGTCGCGGACCGGGTGAAGGCGGAGGGGGACCCGGCGCTGACGGGTGCGATCCTGCGGAACTTCACGGTGACGCAGTAGGACTCGGGTTCAACCGTGCTCAGTGGTCCTCGATAACCGAGGTCGCGATGCCGTTCGCGATGACGACCTTGGCGTCCAGACCCTTCTTCGCGGCGGCCTCGAGCTGGTCGAGCGTGCAGGCGGACGGGGACGCGGAGCTGCCGCAGATCGTGCCGTAACCCTTCACTACGGTGTCGTCGGCGACGAAGAAGGCCTGCTCGGTGCCCTTCGGGCCGGAGACCGTGAACTTGCCCGGCGCGAGGTAGGAGACCTGGCCGAGCCAGGTGCCGTTGACGCCCTTCGTGCCGGTGCCGGAGCCGGTGTCGGCGGCGCCACGCTCGCGTACGACGGTGGCGACACCCTTCCTGATCGTCACGTCGGCGGGGACGGCTGCCTTCCTGGTGGCCGTCTCCAGCTGGTCCAGGGTGCAGCGCGAGCCGCCGCAGATCGTGCCGGCGCCGTGGACCTGGGTGTCGTCGGCGACGAAGAAGGCCTGGTCGGTCTTTCCGGGCGCGGACACGAGGTACTTGCCCGGGGCGAGGTAGCTGACCGTGCCCCCGGTGATCGTCGCGTTCACGCCCTGCTGGGACTTCGACGCGTTCCGGGCGGAGGTGCCCGAGGAGCCGGAGTGCTGGGACGTACCGGAGGTCTTCGACGTCCCCTGCGACTTGGCCGTCGTGGACGCGGAGGTGTGCGGGGAGCTGCCGTTGCTCGTGGAACCGTTCTGACAAGCCGTCATCAGCAGGCCGGCCGTGATCGCGGCGGTGACGAGGGCGGTCTTGCGCAGGTGGCGGTTCATCAGGAGGTTCCCTTCGGGAGCGAGGACTGCGTTCGAGGCGTTCGATGCACTCGACGACTATGAGGGGCCGCCGGTCCCTCGGGTCACGTCCGTCCTCGCTTCACGACACCGCTGTCACACGCCCATGACAGAGCAACACCCCGGCTGTGAACGTCCGTTGCGGTGAACCGCCCGTTTCACGCGGGTACGTGCACCGTCTCCACCCGGCTCGCCACCAGCCGCTCCCGCTCCCGCCGGGCGACCCGCCCCCGCAGCCGCAGGATCTGGCCGACCCCGAGGGCCTGGAGCACGAACACCGCGGAGAACGCGACGGTGTAGTTGTCGCCGGTGGCGTCCAGCAGCACCCCGATCGCGAACAGCGTCGTCATCGAGGCGACGAAGCCGCCCATGTTGGTGATCCCGGAAGCCGTCCCCTGCCGCTCCGCCGGGTTGGCCGGCCGCGCGAAGTCGAAGCCGATCATCGACGCCGGACCGCACGAGCCGAGCACCGTGCACAGCACGATCAGCAGCCACATCGGCGCCCGGTCGGCCGGGTAGGCCAGCGTCGCCGCCCACACCACCGCCGTCGCCGCCACGGTGCCGAGCGCCAGCGGCAGCCGCGCCGCGTGGTGCCGGGCGATGATCTGGCCGTAGACGAGCCCCACGACCATGTTCGACAGGACGACCAGGGTGAGGAGTTCACCGGCCGTGGCCCGGGACAGGCCCTGCGCCTGCACCAGGAACGGCAGCCCCCACAGCAGCAGGAACACCATCGCCGGGAACTGGGTCGTGAAGTGCACCCACAGCCCTAGCCGCGTCCCCGGCTCCCGCCAGGAGGCCGCGATCTGCCGCCGCACGTACGCGGCGCCCTGGTGCGGGAACGGCTCCGGCTCGTGCCCCTCGGGGTGGTCCTTCAGGAACAGCAAAAGCAGCACGAGGACTACGACTCCGGCCAGCGCGCTGCCAGCGAAGGCGGCCGTCCAGCCGACGCCGTGCAGCAGCCGGGCCAGCACCAGCGTGGAGACCAGGTTGCCCGCCATGCCGGCCAGCCCCGCGAACTGCGCGACGAGCGGCCCGCGCCGCGCCGGGAACCAGCGGGTGCCCAGCCGCAGCACGCTGATGAACGTCATCGCGTCACCGCAGCCGAGCAGTGCACGGGAGGCGAGGGCCATGCCGTACGAGGGCGAGAACGCGAACCCGAGCTGGCCGGCCGTGAAGAGCACGACCCCGATGGTCAGCACCTTCTTGGTGCCGAGCCGGTCCACCAGCAGGCCGACGGGTATCTGCATGCCGGCGTAGACGAGCAGCTGCAGGATCGAGAAGGTCGACAGCGCCGAGGCGTTCACATGGAAGCGGTCGGCGGCGTCGAGGCCGGCCACCCCGAGGGACGTACGGAAGATGACGGCGACGAAGTAGACGGAGACGCCGATGCCCCAGACGGCCATCGCGCGCCGGCCGCCCGGAGGGTCACCCGGCAGGGTGGTCATGGCGGACGACGACCTCATCGGACCTCACCCCGCGCCAGGTGAGAGAACCAGCTGACGTGCCGGTGCACGACCCCGACCGCCTCCTCCGCGTCCCCGGAGCGCAGCGCCTGAAGGATCTCCTCGTGCTCGGCGAGGCTCTTGGCGATCCGGTCGGGGTGGGAGTGCAGTACGGCGATGCCCATCCGCAGCTGGCGGTCGCGGAGTTGGTCGTAGAGCCGGGAGAGGATCTCGTTGCCCCCGCTGCGGACGATCTCGGCGTGGAAGCAGCGGTCGGTGACGGCGGCTCCGGCGAGGTCACCCGCGGCGGCCTGCGCCTTCTGCTTCGCCAGCAGTTCCTCCAGCCGCTCCACGAGCCCGGCGGGCGCGGGCACGGCCTTGCGCGCCGCATGCTCCTCGACCAGCAGCCGGGTCTCCACCACGTCCGCGATCTCCTGCGCGGACACGGGCAGGACCAGGGCTCCCTTCTTCGGGTAGAGCTTGATCAGCCCTTCCACCTCCAGCCGCAGCAGCGCCTCGCGCACCGGCGTGCGGGACACCCCCACGGCCTCGGCGAGTTCGCCCTCGGTGAGGAGGCTCCCACCCTCGTAGCGGCGCTCCAGGACGCCCTGCTTGACGTGGGTGTAGACGCGGTCGGCGGCGGGCGGTTGCTTGGCGGTCAGGGTCCCCGGGCTGCTCATGCGAACAGCATAGATACAACACGTACCCATGACGGCGTTCGTCCAGCATCCGGACGCGCAGCGCCCAAGGGACACCCCGCCTCATCAAGCACACAACCTTCTGTGCTACTTACGTGTCACACACGTGCGGCCCTACTTTCTCTCCCCTTCCAACTCGGCCGCATCTCAGGGGCATTCGACGCAATCGGGGTATTTGAGTTGAAAACCGCCATCAAGGGCTTCCGTGTCCGCAGAGCCGCAGCCGTCGCCGTCACGGCCGGCGCAGTGCTCGCCACCGGAGCTCTCACCGCGGCACCGGCGCAGGCTGTCACGACGCCCACCATCACCGCCAAGAGCGGGTACGTGATGAACAACGCCACCGGCACGACCCTCTTCGCCAAGGCCGCCGACACGAAGCGGCTCACGGCCTCCACGACGAAGGTCATGACCGCGAAGGTCGTGCTCTCGCAGCCGAACCTGAACCTGGACACCAAGGTCACGATCAAGAAGGCCGTCAGCGACTACATGGTCGCCAAGGGCTACCCCTCGTCGGCGCACCTGATCGTCGGCGACAAGGTCACCGTCCGTCAGCTGCTGTACGGGATGCTGCTGCCGTCCGGCTGCGACGCCGCGTTCGCACTGGCCGACAAGTTCGGTTCCGGCACGACGCCCGCCGCCCGCACCAAGAACTTCATCGGCAAGATGAACACGATGGCCGGCAGCCTCGGCATGACGAACACGCACTTCGACTCGTTCGACGGCCTCAGCAACGGCAACAACTACTCGACGGTGCGCGACCTGACGAAGGTCGCCCGCAGCGTGATGAAGAGCACCGCGTTCAAGACCGTCGTGAAGACCAAGGCGTACACGGCGAAGACGATCACGAGCTCCGGGTCCACGCGCACGATGAGCACGTGGACGAACACCAACACGCTGCTCGGCTGGAACGGCACGCTCGGCATCAAGACCGGCTCGGGCCCCGATGCCCACTACTGCCTCGTCTTCGCCGCCACGCTGAACGGCAAGTCGGTCGTGGGCGCCGTCATGACCGCCCCCTCCGAGGCCAACCGCACGTCGGACGTGAAGAAGCTCATCACCTACGGATACGCGAAGATCGGCTGACGCCGGCTCGGTCGCGCAGCAGGCTGCTTGCAGTGAAGGGTCCTTCGCCGACGGCGAGGGGCCCTTCTCCTCGTCTAGGGTCACCGAGGTGACCGAGCCCTCCTACCTCACCGCGGTCCGGGAGTCGTACGACACCGTCGCCGCCGACTACCTGAAGCAGGTCAAGCGACCCGCCGAACTGGATCCGCTGTCACGCGCGTTGCTGACCGCGTTCGCGGAATCCGTGCGGGAGAGCGGGGGCGGCCCCGTCGCGGACCTGGGCTGCGGCCCGGGTCTCGTGACGGCGCACCTCGCAGGACTGGGGCTGTCCGCCTTCGGCGTCGACCTGTCCCCGCGGATGATCGAACTCGCCCGCCGGACCCATCCCGGCCTGGCCTTCACGGTGGGCTCGATGACGGCACTGGACATCGAGGACGCCTCTCTCGCCGGCATCCTCGCCTACTACTCCACCCACCACACCCCGCCGGAACTGCTCCCGCTCGTCTACGGCGAGTTCCACCGGACCCTCAGGCCCGGCGGCCTGCTCATGCTGGCCGGTTATGTGGGAGCCGGCGAGCGTGTCCGGCCGGCGCCGGCCTACGGCGGCCATCCTGTCTCGTACGAGTCCCATCGGCTCCCGCCGGAACTGCTCGTGGAACTTCTGGAGCGGGCCGGGCTGGTCGTCACCGCGCGGGCGGTGCAGGAGCCCGAGGAGGGCAGGAAAGCAAGGATCGTCACGCTGTTGTGCCGTCGACCGCTGTGACCGAAGGAGCCGCGCACCCGGGGCGGGTGCGCGGCTCCTGACGGCTGTGCCTGCCGAGCAGGGCAGGCGAAGTCCGTCGCGGTCCGGCAGCGCCCCGAAGGGGCACGGCGCCGTGCCGATGTGCGGCTCCGACGTGTGGGCGCGAGCAGCCACGACGATGACGCGCGAGGGACGGCACATCGCCGCCCCTCGGCGCAGATCGGCACAGCCGGCAGGGCGCTCAGGCCCAGGTGATCAGCTTCTTCGGCTGCTCCAGAATCGCCGCCACGTCCGCCAGCACCTTCGAGCCCAACTCCCCGTCCACCAGGCGGTGATCGAAGCTCAGTGCCAGCGTCGTGACCTGGCGCGGCTTCACCTTGCCCTTGTGGACCCATGGCTGGAGCTTGATCGCGCCGATCGCGAGGATCGCGGATTCGCCGGGGTTGAGGATGGGCGTTCCCGTGTCGACGCCGAAGACGCCGACGTTGGTGATGGTCACCGTGCCGCCCTGCATGGCCGCCGGGGAGGTCTTGCCCTCCCTCGCCGTCGACACCAGCTCGCCGAGGGCCTCGGCCAGCTGCGGGAGCGTCTTGTCGTGGGCGTCCTTGATGTTCGGGACGATCAGGCCGCGCGGGGTGGCCGCGGCGATGCCCAGGTTGACGTAGTGCTTGAGCACGATCTCCTGGTTCGCCTCGTCCCAGGACGCGTTGATCTCCGGGTTGCGCTTGATGGCGACCAGGAGGGCCTTGGCGATCAGGAGCAGCGGGTTGACGCGCAGCCCCTGCAGGTCATTGTCCTGCTTGAGCTCCTCGACCAGCTTCATCGTGCGGGTCACGTCGATCGTCACGAACTCCGTGACGTGCGG
This sequence comes from Streptomyces sp. NRRL S-646, assembly GCF_000720765.1. GTDB lineage: Bacteria > Actinomycetota > Actinomycetes > Streptomycetales > Streptomycetaceae > Streptomyces. Next base: position 372,561 of record NZ_JODC01000009.1, on the reverse strand, counting down.
CGCCGTGAACGCCGAGCCCACCATCGCCGCCGCCGTCGCCTTGCGCACGCCCTTGACCGGGACACGGGTCTCACGGGCCGTTTCGTACGCCGGAACCGGCGCCGCGGGCGCGGAGACGGCCGGGGCGGCCGCGGCCGCGGGGGCTGCCGCCGGGGGTGCCACCGCCGCGTGGACGTCCTCGCGGGTGATGATGCCGTCCGGTCCGGAGGGGACCACGGTCGCGAGATCGACACCCAGGTCCTTGGCCAGCTTGCGCACCGGCGGCTTGGCGAGGGGACGCGGCTTCTCGGCCGTGGCCGCCGCACCGGCCGCGGCTACCGGCCCGTGCCCGTTGAGCTCCTTCTGGACCGCCGTCGAGGCCTCGGAGATCACGACCTCGGGGCCCTTGCGCGGGCGGCGCTTGGTGGAGGACGCGGCGACGCCGTAGCCCACCAGCACCGGCTGGCGGCCGGACCCCTCCGGCTTCTTCTCCTCGACGGGTGCAGCAGGAGCAGCGGTCTGGGCCGGGGCGGGAGCCGCGGCCCCGCCCGACACGTCCACCGCGATGATCGGCGTGCCCACGTCCACTGTGGTGCCCTCGGGGAAGTGCAGGTCGCGGACCACCCCGTCGTACGGGATGGGCAGCTCCACCGCCGCCTTCGCGGTCTCGACCTCGCACACCACCTGGCCGTCGGTGACCTGGTCGCCGGGCTGGACGTACCACTTGAGGATCTCGGCCTCGGTCAGGCCCTCGCCGACGTCCGGCATCTTGAACTCGCGTACGGACGCTTCCGTCATCGTCGTCACGACCCTCTCCTCAGTACGCCAGGGCGCGGTCGACGGCGTCGAGCACCCGGTCCAGGCCCGGCAGGTACTCCTCCTCCAGGCGGGCCGGCGGGTACGGGGCGTGGTAGCCGCCGACCCTGAGGACCGGTGCCTCCAGGTGGTAGAAGCAGCGCTCCGTGATGCGGGCGGCGATCTCCGCGCCCGAGCCGAGGAACACCGGCGCCTCGTGGACGACGACCAGGCGGCGCGTCTTCTCCACGGACGCCTGGATCGAGTCGAAGTCCATCGGGGACATCGAGCGCAGGTCCAGGACCTCCAGGGACTTGCCCTCCTCGGCGGCCGCGGCGGCGGCCTCCTGGCAGAGCTTCACCATCGGGCCGTAGGCGACGAGGGTCAGGTCGGTGCCCTCGCGGACGACCTGGGCCTTGTGCAGCGGGCCCGGGATGGCCTCCGTGTTGACCTCGGCCTTGTCCCAGTAGCGCCGCTTGGGCTCGAAGAAGATCACCGGGTCGTCGCTCTGGATGGCCTGCTGCATCATCCAGTAGGCGTCCGACGCGTTGGCGGGGCTGACCACCTTCAGGCCCGCCACATGCGCGAAGAGCGCCTCGGGGGACTCGGAGTGGTGCTCCACCGCGCCGATGCCGCCGCCGTAGGGGATGCGGACGACGACCGGGAGCTTGACCTTGCCCAGTGAGCGCGCGTGCATCTTCGCGAGCTGCGTGACGATCTGGTCGTACGCGGGGAAGACGAAGCCGTCGAACTGGATCTCCACGACCGGGCGGTAGCCGCGGAGCGCGAGCCCGATGGCGGTGCCCACGATGCCGGACTCGGCGAGCGGGGTGTCGATGACCCGGCTCTCGCCGAAGTCCTTCTGCAGGCCGTCCGTCACACGGAAGACACCGCCGAGCTTGCCGACGTCCTCGCCCATGATCAGGACCTTGGGGTCGGATTCCAGGGCGCGGCGCAGCGACTCGTTGATCGCCTTGGCGAGAGCCATGTTTTTGGATGTCACAGCCTGGGATGTCACAGCCTCAGCCATGTCAGTTGCCCCCCTCATCCGCGAACGACGCCTGGTAGGCGGCGAACTGGGCTCGCTCCTCGTCGACGAGCGCATGCCCGTCCGCGTACACGTTCTCGAAGATGGCGAAGTGGTCCGGGTCCGGCATGGCGCGGACCGCCTCACGCACTCGTTTGCCCAACGCTTCGCTCTCGGCCTCGAGTTCCGCGAAGAATCCGTCGTCCGTGTGGTTTGAAGCCTCCAGGTACCGGCGAAGGCGCAGAATCGGGTCCTTCGCCTCCCAGGCCTCGCGCTCCTCGTCGGCCCGGTACTTCGTCGGGTCGTCGGAGGTGGTGTGGGCGCCCATGCGGTACGTGTACGCCTCGACGAGGGTGGGGCCCTCACCGCGGCGGGCGCGCTCCAGGGCCCACTTCGTGACCGCGAGGCAGGCCAGTACGTCGTTGCCGTCGACCCGGACGCCGGGGAAGCCGTAGCCCTGCGCACGCTGGTAGAGCGGGACGCGGGTCTGCTTCTCGGTCGGCTCGGAGATCGCCCACTGGTTGTTCTGGCAGAAGAACACGACCGGGGCGTTGTAGACCGCGGAGAAGGTGAAGGACTCGGCCACGTCGCCCTGGCTGGAGGCGCCGTCACCGAAGTAGGCGATGACCGCGCTGTCCGCGCCGTCCTTGGCGATACCCATCGCATAGCCCGTGGCGTGCAGCGTCTGGGAGCCGATGACGATCGTGTACAGGTGGAAGTTGTTGCCGTTGGGGTCCCAGCCGCCGTTGTTCACGCCGCGGAACATGCCCAGCAGGTTGGTCGGGTCGACCCCGCGGCACCAGGCGACGCCGTGCTCGCGGTAGGTCGGGAAGACGTAGTCGTCCTCGCGGGTGGCCCGGCCCGAGCCGATCTGGGCGGCCTCCTGGCCGAGCAGCGAGGCCCACAGGCCCAGCTCGCCCTGGCGCTGCAGGGAGGTGGCCTCGGCGTCGAAGCGGCGGGTGAGCACCATGTCGCGGTACAGACCGCGGAGCTCATCGGGGGTGATGCCGGCGACGTACTCGTCGTACTCGGCGTTCTTGACGCGCTCGCCCTCGGGCGTCAGCAGCTGTACGAGCTCGGGGTCCGTGCTCGGCGATTTCCTTGCGGTGGTCGTCTTGCCGGCCGTGCTCTTGGTACCGGCGCTGCGTCGCGGCTTGCGCGGGGCAGTGCTCTCCACGGTCACGTGTGCTCCTCCGTCGGTCCGGCATCCCGGGTTCGCCGGGATGCCAGTGCGGCTCGCCCGAAGCCCTACGGACGCACAGGGTGGGTGCGGCCCGGTCGGGGACAGGCGTGACAGGTGCCCCGGCGAGCGCCCTGCAAAAAGCACGTTACCCAGTGCTCCACATTTCTGTGAAACCCCTCCTGACCTGCGATTTTGCTTGGATTTCCAAGTAAATCGCGAAAGTCGGGAACATCTCCTGGTCACAGCCTTGCAGGGGGCCGGAACAACGGCACGTTATCCCGGTGACCCACGTCACGGGAAGAGTTCACCTCGGGCGAGGCCCGGCGACGGATCAGCCGCCGACGCCCGACGTGTCCCCTGCCGTGCCGCCGTTGTCACCGCCGGCAACCGTCCCCGGGTCCGACGTGTCGCCCGTCGGCGGGGTCGACGGGGTCGGGTCGTCCGTCGGGTCCTCGGTCGTCGCCGGGTCCGACGGCTCGCTGGTCGGCTGGCTGCTGGGGGTCTTGGACGGGGTGTACGACGGGGTGTACGACGGCGTGTAGCTCCCGGCCCCTGAGCTCGTGCCGGAGCCGTCGTCCGTGGACGTGTCCGTCGGCTGGTCGGTCGGCTCGTCGGTCGGCTCGTCGGAGGTGGTGTCCTTGCTCGTCTGCGAGGTGGTCGGCGAGTGCGTGGGGTCGCTGCCGCCGTTGCCGTTGCCGGTGTTGTGCAGCGCCAGCGCGACACCCGCCGCGATGGCGATCACGGCGAGGACGGCGAGGATCCACAGCTTGCCGCGGCCGCTGCCCTTGTTGCCGTGCCCCTCGAAGCCGCCGTCGTCCCCGCCGCCGTAGCCGGCGGGCAGGATCGGCTGCGGGATCTGCGTCGTACCGGAGGAGTCGCCGGGGTGCGGCAGCACCGTCGTGCTCGCGAAGCCCGCGGCCGGGGTGTTCCGGCCCTCGTGCATGGCGACCGGGCCGGTGTTCCAGGTGCCGGTGTGGCCGCCCTGGTCGTACAGCATCTGCAGCCCGTACTGGACCAGGCCGCGCATCTCCTCGGCGGTCTGGAAGCGGTCGTCCGGCTCCTTGGCGAGCGAGCGCATGACGAGGCCGTCGAGCTCCGGCGGCACGGACTGCGAGACCTCGGACGGCGGCGTCGGGATGTCCTGGACGTGCTGGTAGACCACCGACAGCGGGGTCTCGCCCGTGAAGGGGGGACGCAGCGCGAGGAGTTCGTAGAGGAGGCAGCCCGTCGCGTACAGGTCGGAGCGGTGGTCGACGGCCTTGCCGAGCGCCTGCTCCGGGGAGAGGTACTGCGGCGTGCCCATGACCATGCCGGTCTGCGTCATCGTCGACTGCGCGCCATGCAGAGCGCGGGCGATGCCGAAGTCCATCACCTTCACCGCGCCGGTGTGCGTGATGATCACGTTCGCCGGCTTGATGTCGCGGTGCACGATGCCGTGCTGGTGCGAGTAGGCGAGCGCCTCCAGCACACCGGACACGATGATCAGGGCCTGCTCCGGGCCGGGCGCCTCGGCGTTGATCAGCAGGTCGCGGATGGTGCGGCCCTCGACGATCTCCATCACGATGTACGGGACGCTCTGGGCACCCCCCGTGCCGTAGCCGCCCGGCAGCGTGTCCTCGCCGGAGTCGTACACGGCGACGATCGCATGGTGGTTGAGGCCGGCCACCGACTGGGCCTCGCGCGTGAAGCGGGCCTTGGAGACCGGGTCCTCGGCGAGGTCGGCTCGGAGCAGCTTGACCGCGACGGTGCGCCCGAGGCGCACGTCCTCCGCGGCGAAAACCTCCGCCATGCCGCCCCGGCCGAGTCTGCGGGTCAGCCGGTACCGGCCGTCCCCGACCAATCCGCCGTTCCCCCACATTTCCGGCGCATCTGACATACCGCCGCCAGTCGCCTCGGGGTCGGACGGGCCCTGGGCGCGCTGCTGCTGTGCCATCAGTCCTCGCCGTCGTTTCTGCCCGCGGTGCGCGCGGTGTTGTTACGGTCTCCGTCGGCCACGCTACAGCCTCAACGCAAGCCGCCGGTCCGAGAAGGGGGCCGGAACCGGCACAGGACGGACCGGCCATCAAACCGTCACTCCGTCAGTGCGTGCAAGTTCTGTGTACCGCCCGTACAGCCTCTGTAACGCTCCCGCGACGCTTCTATCGCGTACGGTCACGGATCGGGCACCGAGCTTGACGTGTCAGTGCCCTGGGGCAGACTTGGCCGGGAATAGCACTTTGGATCATCGGCAGTCAACGGCGCCTCAAGGCCCACGGGGGAAGCGGAACATGAGCCAGGACGGCGCACAGGGCCGGTATGCGGGGCGGGCGCTCGCCGGCGGCCGCTATCAACTGCGCGACCTGCTCGGCGAGGGCGGCATGGCCTCCGTGCACCTGGCCTACGACTCCGTGCTCGACCGCCAGGTCGCGATCAAGACGCTGCACACCGAACTCGGCCGCGAGCAGGCCTTCCGCGAGCGCTTCCGCCGCGAGGCCCAGGCCGTGGCGAAGCTCACGCACACCAATATCGTCTCGGTCTTCGACACCGGCGAGGACAGCCTTGACGGAATGACCACGCCGTACATCGTCATGGAGTACGTCGAGGGCCGCCCGCTGGGCTCGGTGCTCGACGAAGATGTGCGGCAGCTCGGCGCGATGCCCGCCGACAAGGCGCTGAAGATCACCGCGGACGTTCTCGCGGCGCTGGAGATCAGCCACGAGATGGGCCTGGTCCACCGGGACATCAAGCCGGGCAACGTGATGGTCACCAAGCGCGGCGTCGTCAAGGTGATGGACTTCGGCATCGCGCGCGCCATGCAGTCCGGTGTGACGTCGATGACACAGACCGGCATGGTCGTCGGCACCCCGCAGTACCTGTCGCCGGAGCAGGCGCTGGGGCGGGGCGTGGACGCCCGGTCCGATCTGTACTCGGTCGGCATCATGCTGTTCCAACTGGTCACCGGGCGGCTGCCGTTCGAGGCGGACTCGCCGCTGGCGATCGCGTACGCGCATGTGCAGGAGGAGCCGGTGGCTCCTTCGTCGATCAACCGGGCACTGCCTCCCGCGGTGGACGCGCTGGTTGCCCGCGCGCTGAAGAAGAACCCGAACGAGCGTTTCCCGAGCTCTGAGGCAATGCGTGCCGAGTGCCTGCGCGTGTCCGCGTCCTTCCAGGCCGCCCCGCCGAGCATCGTGCCGGGCACCCGCCCCCAGAGCGGCTCCGGCGTCGGCTCCGCGGTGTTCCCGCCGGTCAGCCAGGCGCCCCAGGCACCCCCGGGCCCCGTACAGACGCCGTACCAGCCGTCCCAGCCGCCGACCCCGAACCCGTACAGCGCGCCGACGCCGCCTCCTTCTCCTGCGTACGGCTACCCGCAGCAGGGCGGCTACCGGACGCCCTCGCCGTATGCGCAGCCGCAGACCCCGCCGCCGTACAACCTCACGCCCCAGCAGCGGCCCTCCGCGCCTCCGGGCGGCGGCAAGAACAACAAGTCGGTGGTCATCGGCACGATCGTCGTCTCGATCATCGCCGTCGGCGGCCTGATCGCGGCCCTGGCGCTCAACGGGAGCGGCGGTGGCGGAGGAGGCGGAGGCGACGAGGGAAGCGGCGGCAGCAGTCCGACCGCGACGACGACCCACGCGGCGGACTGGCGCGGGCCGGACACCACCAAGGTGATCGACTCGACGGAGTGCACGGAACCGCAGGAGTCGTACACCGACGAGAACAAGATCCGGGTGCCCGACTTCCGGTTCAAGTACATCGAGTCGGTCAAGGAGTGCGCGAAGGCCGCGGGCTGGTCGCTGGTGGTCAACGACTACAACGAGAACACGTACGGCGAGGGCGCGGTGATCGACCAGACCCCCGAGGCCGGCTCGGACGTCGACCCGGGCAAGGTCGAGATCACGCTCGACGTCTCGACGGGCAACCCGTCCTGACCCCGGGCACCCGGACGCAGACATGACGAAGGGCCCGGCGGCCGAAGCCGCCGGGCCCTTTCGCACACGTCGCCACAGGTCGTTCAGGTGGCTACAGGTACGGCCCGCCCGAGCGGCCGGCCGGGTGGCCTTCCTCGCCCATCTCGTGACCCACGCCCGGCGGCAGCGCGCGCCGCATCTGCTCCAACTGGGCCCGCGCGGCCATCTGCTGGGCGAACAGCGTGGTCTGGATGCCGTGGAAGAGGCCCTCCAGCCAGCCCACCAACTGGGCCTGCGCGATGCGCAGTTCGGCGTCGCTGGGCGTGCCGTCGTCCGTGAAGGGCAGCGAGAGCCGCTCCAGTTCCTCGACCAGCTCCGGCGCCAGCCCGTCCTCCAGCTCCTTCACCGAGCTGCGGTGGATCTCCTTGAGCCGGGCCCGGCTCGCCTCGTCCAGGGGAGCGGCGCGCACCTCCTCCAGGAGCTGCTTGATCATGCTGCCGATCCGCATCACCTTGGCCGGCTGCTCGACCTGCTCCGTCACCGGAATCTCGCGGGAGTCCTCGTCCCCACCGCCAATCGCCATGCCGTCCTGGCCCACGACCAGGATCTGGGGGTTCTCCGGCGACCTGTCGTTCCTCGGCATCTCCATGCCGCCATTCTCTCGCACGTGTGCATCTCATCACCGTGGTGCCCCCTGTGGAGGGTGATCCACCGTTTACGGTGCGGGAGTTTCCGTCACGGCGCGTGAATTTCCGTCACGGCGCGTGGGTTTCCGTCCTGAGCCGGAGCAGCCGGGCCTCGGTGGGGTCCCCCCCCCCGTTCGAGCGAAGTCGAGAAGTGGGGGAGGTCCAGCCAGCGGATCTCGGCCTCCGTGTGGCAGATGAGCTGCTCCAGCACGAGCAGCCGCGCCGGCTCGTCCGGGTGCCCGGGTGTCCGGCCCAGCGCATGCGCCCGCTGCCGTACGTACTCGTGGAGCGCACCGCGACATGCCGGCGCTGCGCCTCGACGACCTTCCGCACGTCGACGCCGGGTGCCCCGACCGCCAGGACCAGCTTGATCGCCAGCTCGTCGCGCGGTGGAGCGGCCCGCTGTACGGGACGCGCGAACCAGGCCCGCAGCTCGGCCCGGCCCGCCTCGGTCAGCGCGTACAGCACCCGCCCGGCCTCGTCCTCGCCGTCCTGGACGACCATCCCGTCCCGTTCCAGCCGGCCGAGGGTCGTGTGGACCTGCCCGATGTTCAGCGGCCAGGTGCCGGCCGTGCGTGCCTCGAACTCGGTGCGCAGCCGGGAGCCGTAGCGGGGGCCGTCTTCGAGGAGCGCCAGCAGCCCGTGACGAATCGACATACCCGGATTGTGCAGCGGGTTCGGATTTTTGGCGGAACCCGGAATGCCGGAAGTACGGGCCAATGTGACGCTTGGGGCGTGAATCCATGGCTGCGTGCTTTGAAGGGGGCCGGACTGGTCGTGGGGGTGGGGGCCGGCGTACTGGTGTTCCCGTACGGGAGTGGTTCGTCGTACGGGGCGATTGCCTCGTACGGAGGTGTGTCGACGCACGGGAGCGTTTCGACGCACGAGGCCGTACCGGGGCGCGGGAGCGTTTCGACGCACGACACTGGTCGTACGGCTGCTGAGGGAGCCCCTGCGGCTGCCTCCCGGGAAGCCTCCCCGTCTGCCTCTGTCTCCTCCACCGCCTCCCCCGGGCCGTCCCGCGCCGGGAGCCGGGCGGGTGAGGGCCGGGAGCGGCCGGGACGACGGGAGACGGCGGACGCGTCCGCCCCCTCGGACGAGGGGGACGAGGAATCGTCTTCCCGGGAGGGGGAGTCGGACGCGGGTCAGGCCGCCTCGGCGTCGCCGCCCGCGGAGGCAGGCCTGGTGCCCTCCAAACCCGCGCAGCGCACTGCGCAGCGGGCCGCCGAGCAGCCCGCCGAGCCCGTCCTGCGGATCCTGCCGCTGGGCAGCGGGCTGGTCCTGATCGGGCTCGGCCTGGGACTCGCCTTCATCGGCCTGCGGATGCGGCGGGCATAGCGCACTCGGGGAATCTAGGGCACGACCAGCAGCACCTTGCCCACATGTCCGCTCTCCTCGACCACCCGGTGGGCTGCCGCCGCGTCGTCCATCGGGAGTTCGCGGTCGACAACGGGGCGGACGTGGCCGGCATCGAGCAGGGGCCACACATGCTCGCGTACGGCCGCGACGATCGCCGCCTTCTCGGGGAGCGGGCGGGCCCGCAGCGAGGTCGCGCTGATCGCGGCCCGCTTGCTCAGGAGCGCGGCGATGTTCAGCTCCCCCTTGATGCCGCCCTGCATACCGATGATCGCGAGCCGGCCGTTGACGGCGAGGGCCTGGACGTTGCGGTCCAGGTACTTGGCGCCCATGTTGTCGAGGATGACGTCGGCGCCCGCGCCGTCCGTGGCCTTCTTGACCTCGGCGACGAAGTCCTGCTCCCGGTAGTTGATCAGGATGTCGGCGCCCAGATCGGCGCACTGCTGCAGCTTCTCCTCGGTGCCCGCCGTGACGGCGACCTTGGCGCCGACGGCCTTGGCGAGCTGGATGGCCATGGTGCCGATGCCGCTGGAGCCGCCGTGCACGAGCAGCGTCTCGCCCGGGCGCAGGTGGGCGATCATGAAGACGTTGGACCAGACCGTGCAGACCACCTCGGGCAGCGCGGCCGCCTGCCTGAGGTCGATGCCCTTGGGGACGGGCAGCAGTTGGCCGGCCGGGATCGCCACCTTCTCGGCGTAGCCGCCGCCCGCGAGCAGCGCGCACACCTCGTCGCCGACCGCCCAGCCGGAGACTCCGGGACCGAGCGCGGCGACCCGGCCGGAGCACTCCAGACCGGGATGGCGGGACGCGCCCGGCGGCGGGTCGTAGAAGCCCTGCCGCTGCAGGATGTCGGCGCGGTTGACGGCGCTGGCCACCACCTCGACCAGGACCTCGCCCTCACCGGCCACCGGATCCGGGACCTCGTCCCACACCAGCGCCTCGGGCCCACCAGGTTCGGGAATCGTGATCGCATGCATGAAGGGGACGCTACTCCCTGGCGTCGGCGGTGCGCGGGCCTGCCGGTCCTCGGGCCGGTCACGGTGCGGCGCTGCAACCGCAGGTGATCACACCTGGCGCAGGGGCCGGACGTCGGGTGCGACCTGTGCGCCCGGCGACGCCCGGACGATGGTGATCAGCCGGTCCGTCAACTGCAGTGTCCCGACGGCCGGATCGTCGTATCCGAGCACCCGGTGCCCGCGTACGACGCTCACGACCAGGTCCTCGGTCTCCCGCGGTGTCTTGCCCGCCTCGGCCTTCACGACCGGCCGCTCGACCATGTCGAGGCCGCTGCCCTGCTGGATGAGGTCCTCCATGACCATGGCGGCGGCCGGGCTGAGCACGGACAGGCCGAGCAGGCGGCCGGCGGCGCTGGCGCTGGTGATGACCGCGTCGGCGCCGGACTGCTGGAGCAACGGCGCGTTCTCCTCCTCGCGCACCGCGGCCACGATCTTCGCCCCGCGGTTGAGCTGCCGTGCCGTCAGCGTGACGAGTACGGCCGTGTCGTCGCGCTGGGTGGCGATGATGATCTGCCGCGCCCGGTGCACCTCGGCCCGCTTCAGCACGTCGCTGCGCGTCGCGTCCCCGACCACACCGGCGTAGCCCTCGGCCGTCGCCGCCTCGATCACCTTGGAGCTGGGGTCGACCACGACGACCTGCTCCTTCTTCAGTCCCGTCGCGCACACGGTCAGGATCGCCGAGCGCCCCTTCGTGCCGAAGCCGACGACGACGGTGTGGTCGCGCAAGGTGGACCTCCAGCGGTTCAGTCGCCATTCCTCCCGGGTGCGCTCGGTGAGGACCTCGAGCGTGGTGCCGACCAGGATGATCAGAAAGAGCACGCGCAGCGGCGTGACGACGAAGATGTTGGTGAACCGGGCAGTGTCGCTGACCGGGGTGATGTCGCCGTATCCGGTGGTGGAGAGGGTGACGGTCGCGTAGTAGAAGGCGTCCAGCAGGTCGACCGACCGGTCGGAGTTGTCGTTGTAGCCGTCGTGGTCGGCGTAGACGATCAGAGCGGTCGCGACCAGGACCGCGAGGGCCAGTAACAGCCGTTTGGCGACCTGGCGTATCGGCCGCTCGACCACCTTCCTCGGCAGTCTCACGCGATGGGTCACGAGATGTTCGTCCGCCTGGCGGGCGATCGCGTCATGGCCCGGAAGTTTCACGTGAAACACACCCCGATTCCGGCGGACGCCCAGGGCAGGTCGAGGAGCTCCAGTTCCTGACCCGGGCGGGCGCCGCCCGGTGGTACGACCGCGAGGGCGTCGGCCGCCGCGATGCCGCGCAGCATGGCCGGACCGTTGTAGTGCAGCGGCACGGCGCTGTCGCCGCGCAGCACGACGGGGATGAGCCGGGTGTCGTACGGATGCCCGTGCACCCCGTCCTGGAGCGGCAGGGCGTACGGCTCCGGGGCGGGACGTGCGGCGAGCGTGCGCAGCAGGGGTTCGGCGAGGGTGAGCAGGCCGGAGACGGCTGCGAGGGGGTTGCCGGGCAGTCCGACGAGGTGCTGGTTCTCCTTGGTGCGGGCCAGCAGCATGGGGTGGCCGGGGCGCACCTTCACGCCGTCCACGAGGAGTTCGGCGCCGATGCGCTGGAGGGTCGGGTGCACGTGGTCGACCGGTCCGGAGGCGGTGCCGCCGGTGGTGACGATCAGGTCGGCCTCGGAGCCCGTGATGGCCTTGCGCAGGGCCTTGGCGTCGTCCCCGAGCCTGCGTACGGAGGTCACCTCGGCACCCATTGCCCGCAGCCAGGGCGGCAGCATCGGGCCGAGGGCGTCCCTGATCAGGCCGTCGTGCGGCCGTCCCTCGGTGAGCAGTTCGTCGCCCAGGACGAGGACTTCGACGCGTGGGCGGGGGACGGCGTTGACGGTGTCGTAGCCGGCGGCCGCGGCGAGGCCGAGCACGGCCGGGGTCACGAGGGCGCCGACGGGCAGGAGCTGGTCGCCGGTGCGGCACTCCTGGCCGCGGGGGCGGATGTCCTGGCCGTGCTGCACCTCGCGAGTGGCGTGCAGGCGGCCCTTGTCGTCGGTGCGGCCGTGTTCGCTGCGGATCACGGCGGTGGTGTCCGGGGGGATGCGGGCGCCGGTGGCGATACGGACGGCCTCGCCGTCGGTGAGTGCTCCGGGCTCGGCGTGTCCGGCCAGGACGCCCTCGTCCCGTACGTCCCAGGGGCCGGGTCCCGCGACCGCCCAGCCGTCCATCGCCGAGGTGTCGAAGGAGGGCAGGTCGGTGAGGGCGGTGAGGGGGGCGGCCAGCGTGAGGCCGAGGGAGGTTTCGAGGGGGACCGAGACGAGGGGGCGGCGGGCGGCGGAACGGGCGGCGCGGGCGGCGATCGCCCGGGCCTCGGGCCAGGGGGTGGCCCGGTGGTGGGCGTCGGGCTTGTGCGGCGCGGCGAGGTGGGCAGCCTGCGGGGCGGGCACCTGCGCGGAGTCGCCGGGGGTGCGGTTGCCGGGGGCGCGGTGGTCGGGTTCCTTCACCAGGGCGAGTACCTCCTCGACGTCGAGGTCCTCGACGTCCTCGCCGGGCGGGGTGGAGCGCGCGGTCATCCGGCGTCCGGGCGGGTGTCGGAGCCGGCGTCCGACTTGGCACCGGCGGCCTTGTCCGTCTCGTCGGCCTCGTCGGCCCAGCGCAGGGCGAGGGCCACGGCCTTGCGGGCGGCTTCGGCGACGGCTTCGGGGCCGCCGCCGGCCTGGGCGGCCGCGTAACCGACGAGGAAGGTGGTCAGCGGTGCCGCGGGCCTGGCCACCCCGTGTGCGGCGTCGCGGGCGAGGTCGAGCAGGACACCGGTGTCGACGTCCAGGTCGATGCCCAGCTCGTCCTTGGCTGCGGAAATCCATTCATCCAACACGTGCCCATGCTCCCTGATGCGTGCCCTGGCGGTGGCGATGTCGTCCCAGGTGTCGCAGTCGAAGGAGGCGACGGGGTCCGGGACGCGGGTGAGGTGGAGCGCTGCGGTCAGCCGGCGCAGCGGCAGCCCGGTGAGGCTGCCGTGCTCGGTGGCGAGCGCGGCCAGTTCGCGGCGCAGCGCGTGCGTGCGGTAGGCGGCCACGAGGGGCTGGTCGCGGCCGTCGGCGTCGGTGAGCAGGACGCCGTCGGCGTCGCTCGTCTGCAGTGCGCTCAGCAGCCGCGGCACGGTCGCCGTGCCGAGGAACGGCAGGTCGGCGGAGAGAACCACGGTCTGCGCGGCCGTGGTGTGGTGCAGTCCGGCGCCGAGCGCGGCGAGGGGGCCCCCGCCCGGCGGGTCCTCGCGGGCCCACCGCACGGGCCGGGCGGTGGGCCTGGAGCCCGCGACGACGACGGTCGTGCGGGCGCCGGCGCAGGCGGTCAGCACCCGGTCGAGCAGCGCCCGGCCGCCGACGCGCAGGCCGGGCTTGTCGGCGCCGCCGAGCCGCCGGGCGGCGCCCCCGGCGAGCACGACGGCGTCGTACGCGTCGTGCGCCGGGGCGGCGTCGCGGTCGCCGGAGGGCTCGTGCGAGGTCATCCCCCGAGTATGCGTGCCGTCACGATCACAGGGAACGCATGGGCGTCACCCGGAACGTGCGGGCGTCCTCGCCGTCACAGCGTGCGCAGCAGGACCGCCGGCTGTTCCACGCAGTCCGCCACGTACCGCAGGAAGCCGCCTGCCGTGCCGCCGTCGCACACCCGGTGGTCGAAGGTGAGCGAGAGCTGGACGACCTGCCGCACGGCGAGCTCGCCCTCGTGCACCCACGGCTTGGGGACGATGCGGCCGACGCCGAGCATGGCGGCCTCGGGGTGGTTGATGATCGGCGTGGACCCGTCGACACCGAACACGCCGTAGTTGTTCAACGTGAAGGTGCCACCGGTGAGTTCCCCGGGTGTGAGGCTGCCGGTGCGGGCCGCCTCGGTCAGCCGGGCGAACTCCGCGGTGAGCGCTTCGGCGTCGCGCGCGTGGGCGTCCCGTACGACCGGCACGACGAGGCCCCGCTCGGTCTGCGCGGCGAAGCCGAGGTGCACCTGGTCGAGCTGGACGACCTCCCTGGCCTCCGTGTCGACCGTGGAGTTGAGCTCGGGGAACCGGGCGAGGGCGGCCGTGCAGATGCGGGCCAGCAGGGCGAGGATGGAGATCTTCGGCCCGCCCGAGGCGTTCATCGCGGCACGCGCGCGCATGAGCTCGGTCGCGTCGGCGTCCACCCAGCAGGTCGCGTCCGGTATCTCGCGGCGGCTGCGGGAGAGCTTGTCGGCGACGGCACCCCGGATGCCCTTGAGGGGGATGCGGAGGCCGGTGCCGGGTGCTGCGGTGGGCGCCTGGGGCGCGGCAGCGGTCTCCGCCGCCCGTCCCTGTGCCTCGGCGGCACGCAGCGCGTACTCGACGTCCGCGCGGAGGATCAGCCCGTCGGGGCCGGAGCCCGTCATCTCCTTCAGGTCCAGGCCGTTCTGCCGGGCGAGCCGGCGCACCAGCGGCGAGATCACGGGGACGGGTCCGTCCGCCGCCTCGCGTGCGCCGGAGCTTCCGTTCGCCTCCCGGGGCGCGGCGGGCGCCGTCTGTCCCGGCCGTACCCTCCTGCGTCGCGCGGGCGCCTCCGAAGTGCCGTATCCCACCAGCACGTTGCCCGAGCCCTCGGTCTCACTCCCTGAAGCCGCCGGTCCGACCGCGACCGTCAGCAGGGGTGCGCCGACGGGCAGTTCGGTGCCCTCCTCACCGAAGCGGGCGGTGACCACGCCGCCGTAGGGGCAGGGCACGTCGACCAGCGCCTTGGCCGTCTCGACCTCGACGACCGGCTGGTCGACCGCGACGACGTCGCCGACCTCCACCAGCCAGCGGACGATCTCCGCCTCGGTGAGCCCCTCCCCGAGGTCGGGGAGCCTGAACTCCAACACCTGTGCCATCAGCTCTCGGCCTCCCACTGCAGACGCCCCACGGCATCCAGGATGCGGTCCACGCCGGGCAGATGGTGGCGCTCCAGCATCGGCGGCGGGTACGGGATGTCGAACCCGGCCACGCGCAGCACCGGCGCCTCCAGGTGGTGGAAGCAGCGCTCCGTGACACGGGCCGCTATCTCCCCGCCCGGCCCGCCGAACCCGCCCGACTCGTGCACGACGACCGCGCGCCCGGTGCGCCGTACCGAGGCGCAGACCGTCTCGTCGTCGAACGGCACCAGGGAGCGCAGGTCGACGACTTCGAGGTCCCAGCCCTCGGCCCGCGCGGCCTCGGCGGCTTCGAGGCAGACGGGCACGGACGGGCCGTAGGTGACGAGTGTGGCGCTGCGGCCCGGGCGCCGCACCACCGCGCGGCCTATCGGTTCAACGTCCGTCGGGTGCTCGGGGTTCCAGGAGTCCTTGGACCAGTACAGGCGCTTGGGTTCGAGGAAGACGACCGGGTCGTCGGAGGCGATGGCGGCGCGCAGCAGTCCGTAGGCGTCGGCGACGGTGGCGGGTGTGACGACATGGAGCCCCGGAGTCGCCATGTAGTACGCCTCGGAGGAGTCGCTGTGGTGCTCGACACCGCCGATGCCGCCGCCGTAGGGGACGCGAATGGTGAGCGGGAGGGGCATCGCGCCGCGGGTGCGGTTGCGCATCCGGGACACGTGCGAGATCAGCTGCTCGAACGCCGGGTAGGCGAACGCGTCGAACTGCATCTCCACGACCGGGCGCAGGCCGTACATCGCCATGCCGACCGCGGTGCCGAGGATGCCCGCCTCGGCCAGCGGGGTGTCCGTGCAGCGGTCCTCGCCGAACTCCTTGGCGAGGCCGTCGGTGACGCGGAAGACACCGCCGAGGGTGCCGACGTCCTCGCCCATGACGTGCACGGTGGGGTCGGCGGCCATGGCGTCGCGCAGCGCGCGCGTGAGCGCCTGCGCCATGGTGGCCGGCTTGAGGGCGACGGTGGTCATCAGCGGCCGCCTTCCTGTTCCGCGTGCAGCTCGGCCCGCAACTGGGCCTGCTGTTCGCGCAGTTGCCCGGTGGGCTCGGCGTACACATGGGCGAACAGGTCCATGGGGTCGAGGACCGGATCCTGGTTCATGCGTTCGCGCAGGTCGGCGGCCATGATCTCGGCAGTGTCGCGGGCGGCCCGGACGGCGTCGTCGTCGAGCAGGCCGCGCTCGGTCAGTTCGTGCTCCAGGAGCGCGATGGGGTCGTGGGCGCGCCAGGCCTCGACCTCGGTGTCGCCGCGGTAGCGGGTCGCGTCGTCGGCGTTGGTGTGGGCGTCGATGCGGTAGGTGATCGCCTCGATCAGGGTGGGGCCGCCGCCCTCGCGCGCGCGGCGCACGGCATCGGTGACGACCTCGTGCACGGCGGCCGCGTCGTTGCCGTCGACCAGGCGGCCGGGCATGCCGTAGCCGACGGCCTTGTGGGCCAGCGACGGGGCCGCGGTCTGCTTGGCCAGCGGGACGGAGATCGCGAAGCCGTTGTTCTGGACCAGGAAGACCACCGGGGCCTGCCAGACGGCGGCGAAGTTCAGCGCCTCGTGGAAGTCGCCCTCGCTGGAGCCGCCGTCGCCGACCATGGCGAGCGCGACCACGTCGTCGCCCTTGAGGCGGGCGGCGTGTGCGAGGCCGACGGCGTGCGGGAGCTGGGTGGCGAGGGGGGTGCACAGGGGGGCCACACGATGCTCGTGCGGGTCGTAGCCGGTGTGCCAGTCGCCGCGCAGCAAAGTGAGCGCCTGGACGGGATCCAGGCCGCGGGCGACCGCGGCGAGCGTGTCGCGGTAGCTGGGGAAGAGCCAGTCGCGGTCCTCAAGGGCGAGCGCGGCGGCGACCTGGCAGGCCTCCTGGCCGGTGCTGGACGGGTAGACGGCGAGGCGGCCCTGCTTGGTGAGGGCGGTCGCCTGCACGTTGTACCTGCGGCCGCGCACCAGCTCGGCGTACAGGCGGCGCAGCAGGGCCGGGTCGGCCTTCGCTGCCGCCTCGGTGCCGAGGACGCGGTAGGGCTCCGCGTCGGGCAGCAGCGGCGCGGGGTCCGTGCGGGGCTGCCAGGCGGGGGGCGGCGACGGCCGATACCCGCCGCGCTGCTCCATGACCGTCATGACGGCACCTCCTCGTGGGAGCGGCTTCAGGCGCGCCACGGGTGTGATGCGCCTCACCTACCGATTGTTCGGTCGTCGGCACATTTTGGCTACAGGCACCTTCAGGCTGTGGACAAACGGTTCTCCACAACCTGAAATGAACGCAGTACGTCCATGGTAGGGAGGCGGGGGGACATGGCACCTGAACAAATGGCCGAAGGAGCGGAAGGCGGAAGTCCCCTGCCGTCGCCGCGGCCCCTCGACGCCATCGATCTGGACATCCTGCAGATGCTGCAGGCGGACGGCCGTGCGTCGATACGGTCGGTCGCGGAACGGGTGCACGTCTCACGCGCCAACGCCTACGCGCGTATCAACCGCCTCATCGAGGACGGTGTCATCCGCGGCTTCGGCGCCCGCGTCAACCACGAGCGCGCAGGTCAGGGCACCTCGGCGTACATCACCCTGAAGATCGTCCAGAACTCCTGGCGCACGGTGCGCGAGCAGCTCAGACAGCTGCCCGGGGCGTCCCACATCGCCCTGGTGGGCGGCGACTTCGACGTACTGCTGCTGGTGCACACCTCGGACAACAGGGCGCTGCGCGAGCTGGTGCTGACCCGGCTGCAGGCGATGCCCGAAGTGCTCAGCACGCGCACGCTGCTGGTGTTCGAGGAGGAGGACCTGGAGCCCCAGGGCTGAGCCCTGCGAGGCCGCTCACGCCTCCTTGCGCAGCCCTCCGAAGACCAACTGCACGACCGCGTCGGCCACTTCGCGCTCGCTCATGCCCCGCCCGTCGGGCCGGTACCACTCGACGATCGAGTTGATCATCCCGAAGACGAGCCTGGTCGCGAGCCGCACCTCCACGTCACCGCGTACGTCCCCGTCGGCGGCCGCCGCCTTCAGCAGCTCGGCCACCTCGTGGTCGAAGTCGCGGCGCCGGTCCAGGGCCCACCGCTCGGTGGCCGTGTTGCCGCGCACACGCAGCAGCAGCGTCACATACGGCAGTTCACCGATCAGCACCTCCACCATGCGCCGGACGACGTACTCGAGGCGCTTGGCGGCGTGCCCCACGCGCGCGTGCTCCTCGTCGAGGATCCCGAAGAGCCCGTCGAGCGCCCGGCTGACGGCCCGGCGCAGCAGTTCCTCCTTGCCGGCCACATGGTGGTAGATCGACGACTTGGAGATGCCGGCCGCCTTGGAGAGGTGCTCCATGGAGGTGCCGTCGTAGCCGCGTTCGTTGAAGACCTGGACGGCGACGGACAGCAGTGTCTCCGGGGTGTACGTGTCGCGCTTGGCGGTGGTCATGACTGGCTGCCCTCCCGCTTGTCGGAGGCGTACGCATGGCGGTACAGCGCCAGCGACGGCGCATAGCGCCCGGAGGGGTCGCGCAGGTGCAGGTCGTCGAGGAGGGCGTACGCCCAGTTCCGGCCCAGCCTGCGGCTCCACTCGAAGGGCCCGAGCGGGTAGTTGACGCCCAGGCGCATCGCGGTGTCGATGTCCTCCTCGGTGGCCACGCCCTTGGCGACGGCGTCGTGCGCGAGGTCGATGATCCGGGCGACCGTGCGGGCGACGATCATGCCGGGGACGTCGCCGATCACGCTGACGTCCTTGCCGAGCGCCTGGAAGAGGCCGGTGGCCTCGGCGAGAGTCTGCGGCGAGGTGTCCTGGGACGCGGACAGGGCGATACGGGTGGCCCGGCGGTAGTCGAGGGCGAGGTCGAAGTAGACGACGTCGCGGAACTCGACGGAGGTCTGGCCGTCGGCGAGCGCCAGCTGGCCGCCGCTCGGCAGCACCAGGCGGGTGCCGTGGTCCTCTTCCTCCTCGCGCACGGCGATGCCCGCCTCGCGGATCAGCGTGAGCAGCTCGGAGGCGGGGCCCAGGTCGCCCTCGACGACGACGTACGCGGGCTGCTGCGCGGGTTCCGCGGTGTGCGGCTCGGAGCGGTCGGCGTCGTCCCCGTACTCGTACCAGCCGTGCCCGCTCTTGCGGCCGAGCCGGCCCGACTCGACGAGGCGCCGCTGGGCGAGCGAGGGCGTGAAGCGCACGTCCTGGAAGAAGGACCGCCACACGGAGTGGGTGACGGACTCGTTGACGTCCTGCCCGATGAGGTCGGTCAGTTCGAAGGCGCCCATCCTGAAGCCGCCGGACTCGCGCAGGATCGCGTCGATGGTGGCGGGGTCGGCGCCCTGGGCCTCGTACACGGCGAAGGCCTCGGCGTAGAAGGGCCGGGCGATGCGGTTGACGATGAAGCCGGGGGTGTCGGCGCAGGCGACCGGTGTCTTGCCCCAGGCGCGCGCCATCTCGTACGCGCGCGTGGCCGACGAGACGTCGGTGGCGAACCCGGAGACGACCTCGACGAGGGGGAGCAGCGGCGCGGGGTTGAAGAAGTGCAGGCCGACGAAGCGCCCGGGGTGGCGCAGGGCGCCGCCGATGGCGGTGACGGAGAGGGAGGAGGTGTTGGTCGCCAGCAGACAGTCCTCGCCGACGATGTCCTCCAGCTCACGGAAGAGCGACTGTTTGGCGTCCAGCTGTTCCAGGACGGCTTCGACGACCAGGGAGCAGTCCGCGAGGTCGGTCAGGCTCTCGGCAGGCAGCAGACGCTCCCGCGCCGCGTCCCGGTCGGCGGCCGTGAGCCGGTCCTTCTCGACGAGCCGGTCGAGGCGGGCGCCGATCGCCGCCGCCGCTTCCGAGGCGCGCCCGGCAGCGGCGTCGTACAGCCGTACGCGATGGCCTGCGACCAGCGCGACCTGGGCGATGCCCTGGCCCATGGTGCCGGTGCCGACGACGGCCACGGGGCTGCTGAGGTCGAGTGCTGTCATGTGCGCGATCCTCCCGCACGGGGTTTTCCACAGATGCGGCAGGCCCCCTTGTCCCGACCGATCGTTCGGTTACTCTAACTCTGACCGGCTGTTCCTGCCCATGTTTCTGCCAGGTCATGAGCTCGACGAAGAGTTCTCAAGACGAGGAGTTGGTCCCGCATGGCCGCCGAACTGACCACCCGCGAGCTGATCGCCACGCACCGGCCCACCCTCGACCAGGCGCTGGAAGCGATCCGCACGCGCGCGTACTGGTCCCCGCACCCCGAACACCCCAAGGCGTACGGCGAGAACGGCAGCCTGGACGCGGCCGCGGGCAAGGCCGCCTTCGACGCTCTTCTCGGCACCCGCCTCGACCTCGGCCAGCCCGGCACGGACGACTGGGTGGGCGCCGAGGTCTCGCCGTACGGCATCGAACTGGGCGTGACCTACCCGCACGCGGACGTCGACGAGCTGCTGCCCGCCATGAAGGCCGGACAGCGCGCGTGGCGCGACGCCGGCGCGGAGGCGCGCGCGGTGGTGTGTGTGGAAATCCTCAAGCGGATCAGCGACCGGACGCACGAGTTCGCGCACGCGGTCATGCACACCTCCGGCCAGGCCTTCATGATGGCGTTCCAGGCGGGCGGCCCGCACGCCCAGGACCGCGGCCTGGAGGCGGTGGCGTACGCGTACGTGGAGCAGGTCCGCACCCCCGACACCGCGGAGTGGACCAAGCCCCAGGGCAAGCGCGACCCGCTGGCGCTCAACAAGCAGTTCACGGCGGTCCCGCGCGGGATCGCGCTGGTGATCGGCTGCAACACCTTCCCGACGTGGAACGGCTATCCGGGCCTGTTCGCGTCCCTCGCCACCGGCAACGCGGTCCTGGTGAAGCCCCACCCGCGCGCGGTGCTGCCGCTCGCGCTCACCGTGCAGGTCGCGCGCCAGGTGCTCGCCGAGGCGGGCTTCGACCCGAACCTGGTGGCGCTGGCCGCCGAGCGCCCCGGCGAGGGCATCGCGAAGACGCTGGCCACGCGCCCGGAGATCCGGATCATCGACTACACGGGTTCGACGGCGTTCGGCGACTGGCTGGAGGCCAACGCCCGCCAGGCGCAGGTCTACACGGAGAAGGCCGGTGTCAACACGGTCCTCGTGGACTCGACCGCGAACTACAAGGGCATGCTCTCCAACCTGGCCTTCTCGCTGTCCCTGTACAGCGGCCAGATGTGCACGACCCCGCAGAACCTGCTGATCCCCCACGACGGCATCCGCACCGACGAGGGCCCCCGGACCTTCGACGAGGTGGTCGCCGACCTCGCCCGCTCCGTCGACGGCCTCCTCGGCGACGACGCGCGCGCCAACGCCCTGCTCGGCGCGATCGTCAACCCGGACGTGAAGGCCCGCCTGGAGGCGGCTGCCGGTCTCGGCGAAGTCGCCCTGGCTTCCAGGGAGATCAGCAACCCCGAGTTCCCTGGCGCGGTGGTGCGCACGCCCGTGATCGTGAAGCTGGACGGCGCCAAGCCGGACGACGAGGCGGCCTACATGAGCGAGTGCTTCGGCCCGGTCTCCTTCGCCGTCGCGGTCGACTCCGCGGCGGACGCGGCGGAGCTGTTGCGCCGCACCATCCGCGAGAAGGGCGCGATGACGGTCGGCGCGTACACGACCGACGAGGAGGTCGAGCAGACGGTCCAGGAGGTCTGCCTGGAGGAGGCCGCCCAGTTGTCGCTGAACCTCACGGGCGGGGTGTACGTCAACCAGACGGCCGCGTTCTCGGACTTCCACGGCTCGGGCGGCAATCCGGCGGCCAACGCCGCGCTCACCGACGGCGCGTTCGTCGCCAACCGCTTCCGTGTGGTCGAGGTGCGCCGCGAGGCCTAGGAACTGATCGCGCCCCCGGTGGCACTCCAGTGGTACAGCGTCATGGCCACACTGGTCGCGAGGTTGTAGCTGGAGACCTGGGGGCGCATCGGCAGCGACAGCAAGTGGTCGGTACGCGCGCGTAGTTCGGCCGACAGGCCGCTGCGCTCGGAGCCGAACGCGAGGACGGCTTCGTCCGGGAGCTTGACGCCCCGGATGTCGTCGCCCTCCGGGTCGAGAGCGAACAGCGGTCCCGCCGGCAGCTCATCGACGGCCAGCCGTTCCACGGCGGTCGCGAAGTGCAGTCCCGCGCCGCCGCGCACCACCGTGGGGTGCCACGGGTCGAGCGTGCCGGTGGTGACCACGCCGGTCGCGCCGAACCCGGCGGCCAGCCGGATCACGGCGCCCGCGTTGCCGAGGTTGCGCGGGTTGTCGAGGACCACCACGGGGGCGGTGCGCGGAGTGTGCGCGAGCTTCTCGAGATTGACCGCGCGGGACGGTCGTACGGCCAGGGCGGCGACGGCGGTGGGATGCGGACGCGGCACCAGGCTCCGGTACACCGGCTCCGGCACCTCGGTGAGCAGGCCGCCCAGCGCTGCCCGCACATCGGGGGCGAGCTCGTCGGCGAGGGCGAGCGCCGCCCTCCGGTCGGCGGTGACCGCCACCGGGACCTCGGCTCCGAAACGCACGGCGTGCTTGAGGGCGTGGAAACCGTCGAGCAGCACGCAGGTGCCGGCGATCCGGCGCCAGGCAGTCACGGGGTCGAGGGTGGGATCGGTCATGGCGTGCAGCCTACGTGCGCGTCGGACCCCGGCTCACGCCGTGGAGCACGGGTGCATGGGCGCAGGGCTCACGCCGTCGAGCTCACCTGCGTGGGCTCGGGGCTCTCCGGGGCTCGCGGTTCGGACGGCGTCGTACGGCCGCCGCGGGCGAGGAAGCGGCCACGCGCGCGTGCCGCCCGGTCGCCGAGGCGGTGCAGCAGCGACGTCGGCAGGAAGACCGCGTCCGTCGCGATCATCGCCAGCGAGAAGAACGGCAGGCCGAGGAGGACGGCGATCACGGCGTGCTCGGTCATCATGGCCGCCAGCAGGACGTTCTTGACCCGCCGGTTGAACAGCGTGAACGGGAAGGCGACCTGCACGATGACCGTCCCGTACGTCACGAGCATCACCATGGTGCCGCTGGACGACAGCAGGTCGGCGAGGCCGGGCCAGGGCGAGAAGTAGTCGAGGTGGAGGGGGTAGTAGACCGCGGTGCCGTCCTGCCAGCGCGTGCCCTGGATCTTGTACCAGCCGGCCGTCGCGTAGATCAGACAGGCCTCGGCCATGATCACGAGGAGGGCGCCGTTGTGCACGATGTTGGCGACGACGTCCAGCAGAATCCTGGGCTCCCCGCTCTTCGCCCGGCGCCCGACCAGCCACCACACGGCCTGCGCGAGCCAGACGCCCCACAGGATCACAGGCACGGTCGGATCGGCGCCGTCGAACCGTCCGCCGACGGTCACCGCGACCAGCGCGACCCCGAGCACAGCCCACAGCACCAGGCCGACCCGGTCGGAAACATGCTCTCCACGCGCGCGTGCCACACGAGCCCGCTCCGCCCGCCGTGCGTCCAGCGACCAGACCCGGCCGCAGCGCGTGAACACCAAGTACACGGACATCAGGTGCAGGACGTTGTCGCCGCCGTCCCCCATGAAGACACTGCGGTTCTGCAGCGAAAGCACACCGATCATGAACAGCACGGACATGGTGCGGGTGCGCCAGCCGAGCAGCAGCAGGACGCTCGACAGGGCGGCGAGCGCGTAGACGAACTCGAACCAGCCCCGGCCGTCCGACCACATCAGGGCCGTGAAGGCACTGTTGGACGCGATCAGCTGCTGGGCGAGGTCCCAGCTCCACGGGCTGCCGGGACCGTACAGCTCCTCGCGATGGGGAAACTCGCGGAGCAGGAACAGCAGCCAGGTCGCGCTGAAGCCGATGCGGATCACGGCGGACTGGTAGGGGCCGAGCGCCGATTCCGTGATGCGGGCGATGGCGGAGGAGACCGACAGGGCGAAGCGGTTCACCGGGCGCCTCCGTCGGTGTCTGCGGCAGCGACCGGCCACCACGGCAGCACACGGTCCATGGGTTTGTCGGAGATCTTCTCGGTGCTCCACTTCGGCGGGGGCACATTGGTGGTACGGGAACGGACCTGGACCTGCTCGATGACTCCGCCCTTCCCGGCCGCGTCGTCGCGGCCCAGGCGGAGCACCACTATGCGCCGCAGATACGTCTCGGACAGGCCGCCGCGCAGCCCCGCCGGACGGTTGTTGCTGTCGTGCGTGGCGACGAAGAAGTCCCAGGCCCGGCGCAGCTCGTTCTGCTCGGTGTGGCTGGGCACCAGATTGCCGTCGATGGCCTGCCCGTCCTGGGCGGACAGGTCGTACCAGCCGGTGGTCCGCACCTCGCCGTTCTTCTCCTGCACCTCGGCGCGGACCTGGACGGCGATGTTCTGCTGCAGCGGGTTCGGCGCGAAGAGCTTCCAGTTCTGCTCGAACTCCGGGTAGATCCAGTCGTCGATCGCCTTGCCGTGCGCCTTCGTCAGGGTGTTCGACGGCGCGACGTACAGAAAGACCATGCCGACGTGCACACACACGACGACCGCGACGACGGCGAGCGCCAGCGCGGCGCCGATCTGGTAGCGCAGGGAGAGAGCGGCCACCCCGGTGCGGGGTTCGGCGTCCGGCCGGCCGGGAGCGGGAGCGACCGAGAAGGCCAAGGCGCCGGAATCGAGTACGGCGGCGTCCGTCGAGACGTCCTGCGGATCGTCCGCCGGACCCGGTCCGGCCGGCTCGGGCGCACCGTCTGGCCTGCCCGGTCCGTCCGGCCCGTGCCGGGCGTCCGTGTCTGTGCCGTACGCGTCCATTCCGCCCCGTCTCCCGATCCGGTCCATCTTCCGGCCGCCCGGCCGCGGGGCGCCGTACCGCATGTGCGCACCACGCCACCGCACTCGCACGGGCACGGTACTCAGGCCCGCCCGCGCGGCACAGCCCCTGTCGGGCCGGCCTCGCCGCGGCATACGCGAGGTCGCCCAATTTGTCCACAGGACACGCCCGCAAGTTACCCACAGCGGTTGACAGCTTACGGCGCCCGTCCCACCATGGAATCGCACGAACCGAACGATCGGTCGGGAGCCGGCTCCGGACCGAGCCCAGGTCGAGGGGGACCGCATGGCGACAGCAGCCGCGCACCAGGCGTACGGCACCGCGGAAGACACCGCCGACACCGGGGCCTACGAGCGCGCCTTCGACGCCGCCGTGGCCGCCGACGAACGCATCGAGCCGCGCGACTGGATGCCCGACGCCTACCGCGCGACACTGGTCCGGCAGATGGCGCAGCACGCCCACTCCGAGATCATCGGCATGCAGCCGGAGGCCAACTGGATCACCCGCGCGCCTTCCCTGCGCCGCAAGGCGATCCTGATGGCCAAGGTCCAGGACGAGGCCGGACACGGGCTCTACCTGTACAGCGCCGCAGAGACCCTCGGCACCAGCCGCGACGAGCTGCTCGACAAGCTCCACTCCGGCCGCCAGAAGTACTCCTCGATCTTCAACTACCCGACGCTGACCTGGGCGGACGTCGGCGCGATCGGCTGGCTGGTGGACGGCGCCGCGATCACCAACCAGGTCCCGCTGTGCCGCTGCTCCTACGGCCCGTACGCGCGCGCGATGGTCCGCATCTGCAAGGAGGAGTCCTTCCACCAGCGCCAGGGGTACGAGCTGCTGCTGGCCCTCGGCCGCGGCACTCCGGAGCAGCGGGCGATGGCTCAGGACGCGGTGAACCGCTGGTGGTGGCCGTCCCTGATGATGTTCGGTCCGCCCGACGACGAGTCGGCGCACTCCGCCCAGTCGATGACGTGGAAGATCAAGCGGCATTCGAACGACGAGCTGCGCCAGCGTTTCGTCGACATCTGCGTCCCCCAGGCCGAGTCGCTGGGCCTCACCCTCCCCGACCCGGACCTGAGGTGGAACGAGGAGCGGGGGCACTACGACTTCGGCCCGATCGACTGGACGGAGTTCAAAGAAGTCCTCAAGGGCAACGGCCCGTGCAACGAGCAGCGGCTCACCCAGCGCAGGCGCGCGCACGAGGAAGGCGCGTGGGTACGGGAGTCGGCCGCGGCCTACGCGGCCAAGCACACGAGCAAGACCGGCGAGGCGAGCAGGTCCGGCGAGACAGGAGCGACGCGAGCATGACGAACACCGACTGGCCCCTGTGGGAGGTCTTCGTGCGCTCACGCCGCGGCCTCTCCCACACCCACGCCGGCAGCCTGCACGCGCCGGACGCGGAGTTCGCCCTGCGCAACGCCCGCGACCTCTACACCCGCCGCGGCGAGGGCGTCTCGATCTGGGTCGTCCCGTCGTCCGCGATCACCGCGTCCTCCCCGGACGAGAAGGACCCGTTCTTCGAGCCGGCCGCCGACAAGCCGTACCGGCACCCGACGTTCTACGAGATCCCGGACGGGGTGAAGCACCTGTGACGGCTCCCGAAACGGCCGCGGTTGCCACGACCGCCGCCCTGGCTCTCGGCGACGACGCCCTGGTGCTCTCGCACCGCCTCGGCGAGTGGGCGGGCCATGCCCCCGTCCTGGAGGAGGAGGTCGCCCTCGCCAACATCGCGCTGGACCTGCTGGGTCAGGCCCGCGTGCTGCTGTCGACGGTGGGCGACGAGGACGAGCTGGCGTATCTGCGCGAGGAGCGCGCCTTCCGCAACCTCCAGCTGGTGGAACAGCCGAACGGCGACTTCGCCCACACCATCGCCCGGCAGCTCTACTTCTCCACCTACCAGCACCTGCTGTACGCCGAACTGGCCGCCGCGGACGGCCCCTTCACAGGCCTCGCCGCAAAGGCCGTCAAGGAGGTCGCCTACCACCGCGACCACGCCGAACAGTGGACGCTTCGGCTCGGCGACGGCACGGAGGCCGGCCACGAGCGCATGCAGCGCGCGTGCACGGCTCTGTGGCGCTTCACCGGCGAGATGTTCCAGCGGGTGGACGGCCTGGACGTCGACCTGGCCGGGATGGAGACGGCCTGGCTGGAGTCCGTCCGGGCCGTGCTGCACCGCGCGACCCTGACGGTCCCCGAGGGACCTCGCGCCGGGGCGTGGACGGCCGGCGCGGGCCGTCAGGGCGTGCACACCGAGTCCTTCGGCCGGATGCTCGCCGAGATGCAGCACCTGCACCGCAGCCACCCGGGGGCGTCATGGTGACGACGACCACGGCCCTGGAGTCCGAACTCCTGGAGATCGCCGGTTCGGTGCCCGACCCCGAACTGCCGGTGCTCACCCTCCGGGAGCTCGGCGTCCTGCGCGCGGTGCATGTGCGCGGCGCGGACGCGGTCGAGGTCGAACTGACCCCGACCTACACCGGCTGCCCCGCCATCGAGGCGATGTCCCTGGACATAGAGCGAATGCTGCACGCGCACGGCATACGGGACGTCACCGTCCGCACGGTGCTGCTCCCCGCCTGGTCGACGGACGACATCACGGCCGAAGGGCGGCGCAAGCTGCGGGAGTTCGGGATAGCGCCCCCGCGCGTGCGAGAGGCGTCCGGACCGGTCTCCGTGTCGCTGGGCCCGACCCGCACCCTGGAGCCGGTGCACTGCCCGCACTGCGGCAGCACCGACACCGAGCTGCTCAGCCGCTTCTCCTCCACCGCCTGCAAGGCACTGCGGCGCTGCCTGTCCTGCCGTGAACCCTTCGACCACTTCAAGGAGCTGTGATGGCCCGCTTCCACACGCTCCGGGTGGCAGCGGTCGACCGGCTCACCGACGACTCCGTGGCCCTCACCCTCACCGTGCCCCAGGAGCTGCGCGAGGAGTACCGGCACGCCGCCGGCCAGCATCTGGCCCTTCGGCGCCTGGTGGACGGGGAGGAGATACGGCGCACGTACTCGATCTGCTCCCCGGCACCGGCCCCCGGCAGCGCGGGCCCCACCACCCTGCGGGTCGGCGTGCGACTGGTCGAGGGCGGGGCCTTCTCGACGTACGCACTCAAGGAGATCGACGTCGGCGACGAGCTGGAGGTGATGACCCCGGCCGGCCGCTTCACCCTCGACCCGGCGCCCGGCCTGTACGCGGCGATCGTCGGCGGCAGCGGCATCACCCCGGTGCTGTCGATCGTCTCGACGCTGCTGGCGCGCGAGCCGGAGGCCCGGTTCTGTCTCCTACGCAGCGACCGTACGGCCGCCTCGACGATGTTCCTGGACGAGGTCGCCGATCTGAAGGACCGGTATCCGGGGCGGCTGCAGCTGGTGACGGTGCTGTCCCGGGAGGAACAGCAGGCGGGGCTGCCGTCCGGGCGGCTCGACCAGGAGCGGCTGACCGGGCTGCTGCCGGCGCTGCTGCCGGTGGGGCAGGTTGCGGGATGGTTCCTGTGCGGGCCGTTCGGGCTGGTCCAAGGGGCCGAGCGGGCCCTGCGCGGGCTCGGTGTGACGCGCACGCGCATCCACGAGGAGATCTTCCACGTCGACGCCGCCGCCCCCGCCTCGACCGCGACGGCCCCCGCGCACAGCACGGTCACCGCCCGGCTCGACGGCCGCGGCGGGACCTGGCCCGTGCAGGACGGCGAGTCCCTGCTGGAGACGGTCCTGCGCAACCGCCCCGACGCGCCCTACGCCTGCAAGGGCGGGGTGTGCGGCACATGCCGGGCCTTCCTGGTCACCGGCGAGGTGCGCATGGACCGCAACTTCGCGCTGGAACCGGAGGAGACGGAGGCGGGATACGTGCTGGCATGCCAGTCGCATCCGGTGACGGAGAAAGTGGAGCTGGACTTCGACCGCTGAACCCACGACCAGGCGTCCGGAGTCGGCGCACCGTTCCCTTCTTCTAGAACCTGTTCTATCTTGACGGTCCGTCAGAGCAGCGGACCCTCCGGAGGGACAGGACCGTGGACTTCACCTTCACCGAGGAGCAGCAGGCGGCGGCCGAGGCGGCGCGGGGGGTGTTCGCCGGGGTCCAGCCGGACGCGGTGCCCAGCCCCTCACTCGTCCCCGGCGCCGTCGCCGAGGACTTCGACCGCGCACTGTGGACCCGGCTCGCCGAGGCGGACCTGCTGAGCCTGCTGCTCGGCGCGGAGTACGGCGGGGCAGGCCTGGACGCCATCGCGCTCTGCCTGGTGCTGCGGGAGTCGGCCAGGGTACTGGCGCGTGTACCCGTGCTGGAGACCAGCGCGGCCGCGGCGGCCGTACAGGCATACGGCGGCGAGGAGTTGAAGTCGGCGCTGCTCCCCCGTGCGGGGCGGGGCGAGGCGGTGCTGACCGTCGCCGCGAACGGCCGCACCGGCCACGACCCGGCCGAACTCGCCGTGACCGCACAGCAGGAGGGCGACCAGTGGCTCCTGGACGGGGTGCAGACCAGCGTGCCCTGGGCGCACACCGCCGACTTCGTCGTCGTACCGGCCCATACGACCGCCGACCGCACCCTCCTCGCCGTGGTCCCCCGCAGCCACCAAGGCGTCGGGCTCGGCGAGCAGGTCTCCACCACCGGCGAGCGGCTCGGCGAACTGCGTCTGGAGTCCGCACGCATCCCGTCCCGTGACGTCATCGACGCCGACGGCGCATGGGAGTGGCTGCGCGAACTGCTGACCACCGGGACGTGCGCGCTGGCCCTCGGGCTCGGCGAACGGGTCCTCGCGATGACCAGTGAATACACTGGCAAACGGGAGCAGTTCGGACACCCCGTCGCCACGTTCCAGGCGGTCGCCGTGCAGGCCGCCGACCGGTACATCGACCTGCGCGCGATGGAGGCCACGCTGTGGCAGGCCGCGTGGCGGATCGCCTCGGGAGCGCCCGGCGTACTGCCCGCCTCCGGTGACGTCGCCGTCGCCAAGATCTGGGCGTCGGAGGGCGTGCGGCGGGTCGTGCAGACGGCACAGCATCTGCACGGCGGGTTCGGGGCGGACGTCGAATACCCCCTGCACCGGTACCACGCCTGGGCCAAGCACCTGGAGCTGCAGCTCGGCCCGCCGGCAGCGCACGAGGAGGCTCTCGGCGACCTGCTGGCGGCGCACCCGCTGGGCTGACCGCAGCGGCCGCCGCGAGCTACAGGACGAACCCGGGCTGCCCCTCGTCGGTCACGACCGGGCGGCCCGCAGCCGCCCACACCTGCATGCCGCCGTCGACGTTCACCGCGTCGATGCCCTGCTGCACGAGGTACATCGCGACCTGCGCCGAGCGGCCGCCGGAGCGGCAGATCACGTTGACGCGGCCGTCCTGCGGCGCGGCCTCGGTCAGCTCGCCGTAGCGGGCGACGAAATCACTGATGGGGATGTGCAGTGCCCCTTCGGCGTGACCCGCCTGCCACTCGTCGTCCTCGCGGACGTCCAGCAGGAAGTCGCCGTCCTTGAGGTCTCCGACCTCGACCGTGGGCACACCAGCTCCGAAATGCATGCCCAAGACGCTACCCGACGCTGCCGGACACGGCACCGGCCGCCCGAGCGGCGGGCTACCCAAGGAGCTCGGCCAGCTCCGCCTCGCGCTGGGAGACATCGGCCAGGAGCTTCTCGGCGATCTCCTCCAGGAGCCGGTCCGGATCGTCCGGCGCCAGCCGGAGCATCGCGCCGATCGCGCTCTCCTCCAGTTCCTTGGCGACCAGCGAGAGCAGTTCCTTGCGCTGGGCGAGCCATTCGAGGCGGGCGTAGAGCTCCTCGCTGCGGCTCGGACCGCGCTCCTGAGGAGCCGGGCCCCTGGCCCACTCCTCTGCCAGCTCCCGCAGCAGCGGCTCGTCGCCGCGGGCGTAGGCGGCGTTGACGCGGGTGATGAACTCCTCGCGCCGCGCCCGCTCGGTGTCGTCCTGGGCCAGGTCGGGGTGGGCCTTGCGGGCCAGCTCACGGTAGAGCTTGCGGGCCTCGTCGCTGGGGCGCACCCGCTGCGGGGGCCGCACGGGCTGGTCCGTGAGCATCGCCACGGCCTCCGGGAAGAGCCCCTCCCCGTCCATCCAGCCGTGGAACAGCTCCTCGACACCTGGCATCGGCATGACCCGGGCGCGCGCCTCGTCCGCCTTGCGCCGGTCCTCGGGGTCGCCGGTGCGGGCGGCCCGGGCCTCGGCGATCTGCGCGTCCAGCTCGTCGAGACGGGCGTACATCGGGCCGAGCTTCTGGTGGTGCAGCCGGGAGAAGTTCTCGACCTCCACGCGGAAGGTCTCGACAGCGATCTCGTACTCGATCAGCGCCTGCTCGGCGGCCCGCACGGCCCGCTCCAGCCGCTCCTCGGGACGCGGCGCACCGTCCTGGGGCGTCGCCTGCGCCTCGCCGGCGACACCACCCTGCTCAGCTTCCGGGCTCGTCACCCGCCCAGCGTAGGCCACGGCGGAGGCGGCCAGTGCGGCGCAAGGTCATCGCATCGCGCCCCTGCAAGCACGGCCCGCACCGGCCGCCTCCCGCAGACACCCAGCTCACACGCCCATCTCCGCCGCGATCCGCCCCGCCCGCACCGCTGCCACCAGATCGGCGTGGTCGGCCTCCGTGCGGTCGGCATAGGCGACGCCGAAGTCGGCGATCGCCGCGTCCAGTTCCTCGCTCTTGCCGCAGTACCCTGCGACCAGCCGCGGGTCGGCGCTGTGGGAGTGCGCGCGGGCCAGGAGCGCGCCGGTCATACGGCCGTAGTCGTCTATCTGGTCGGCGGCCAGCGCCGCCGGGTCGACACTGCCCTTGCGGTTGCGGAACTGCCGTACCTGGAAGGGCCGTCCCTCCACCGACGTCCAGCCCAGCAGGATGTCGCTGACGACCTGCATGCGCTTCTGCCCGAGCACCACCCGGCGGCCCTCGTGCTCCACCTCCGGCACCTCGAAGCCCGCGGTCACCAGGTGCGGCACCAGCGTCGACGGGCGGGCCTCCTTCACCTGGAGGACGAGCGGCTGCCCCCGGTGGTCCAGGAGCAGCACGACGTACGACCGTGTGCCGACGCTGCCCGTGCCGACGACCCGGAAGGCGACGTCGTGCACCGCATGGCGGGCCAGCAGCGGCAGCCGGTCCTCGGAGAGCGTCGTCACGTACTGCTCGAGGGCCGCCGCCACCGCCGCGGCCTCCGCGTCCGGCACCCGCCGCAGCACCGGCAGCGCCTCCACGAAGCGGCGCCCGCCGTCCTCGGCCTGCTCCGTCGACTTCGCCGCGAAGCGCCCGCTCGTATTGGCCCGCGCCTTCTCGGAGACCCGCTCCAGCGTGCCGAGCAGGTCGTGCGCGTCGGTGTGGGAGACGAGTTCCTCGTCCGCGATGGCGTTCCACGCGTCCAGCACCGGCAGCTTGGCGAGCAGCCGCATGGTGCGGCGATAGGCGCCGGTCGCGTCGTAGGCCGCCTTGCGGCACTGGTCCTCGTCGGCGCCTGCCTCCCGGCCCGCGAGCACGAGAGAGGCGGCGAGCCGCTTGAGGTCCCACTCCCAGGGGCCGTGGACGGTCTCGTCGAAGTCGTTGAGGTCGATGACCAGGTCACCGCGCGCATCGCCGTACAGGCCGAAGTTGGCGGCATGCGCGTCGCCGCAGATCTGCGCGCGGATCCGGGTCATGGGTGTGCGCGCGAGGTCGTACGCCATGAGGCCGGCGGAACCACGCAGGAAGGCGAACGGCGTGGCCGCCATCCGGCCCGCGCGTATCGGAGTGAGCTCGGCGATCCGGCCGCGGTGGGACTCCTCGACCGCGTCCGCCGCGTGCGGGCGGGAGCCGTCGAGGTCGAGCGCGGAGTGCGCACTGCGCGGCACCCGCTTGCGCAGCGCCTTGCCCTCGTCCTTGGGCGACCCCTCGGCGGGCCACTCGGCGAAGCCCCGCACCCGCGGAAGCCGCCGCACGCCCGACCCCGCCGCTGCCTCTCCGATTCCGGTCACTCCGGTCACACCAACCGCCTCCCCCGCACGCCCACGAACATCAACTCGTGCCGACCGTACAGCCGGTGACCGAAACGCGTCAGACCCTGTGGACAACTCCGCACCTGTGGAAAACGCCGCCCGGAACCCGGACCGGCCGGCCATGTGATTGTCCTCACCGGGTAACGCGCCTCACACGCCCCGGAGAACGCGAAAGCCCCCAGGTCAAAGACCTGGGGGCTTTCGGCTGGTGCGCGAGGGGGGAGTTGAACCCCCACGCCCTTGCGGGCACTGGAACCTGAATCCAGCGCGTCTGCCTATTCCGCCACCCGCGCATTGGGTGTGTCCTCCGGCTCCGGCCCTTTGGGCTGGCGCCTTCCGACACCCAGAACATTAGCACGCTGGCAGAGGTGGGTTCACATCCCTTATGCCTGCGCAGCCGCCCACCAGCACGGATGTGCCGTCCGGCCGTCGACCCGCCGCCCCGCGCCCCGGCCCGCCCCCGCGACCCGCGAATCACCGCCACGCGGACGGCCGTCCCGCGAAGCGACCCGCTCCGTATCAACACGTATCGGTTCACGTATCAACCTCGTACCGGTCCTGCCCGTCTCCCCTGGAGCCGGACAGGGTCCACAGCCAGGTGCGGGACACTTGTCTGCGGCCACCTCTACGATCCTGGGCAGAAGGAGTGCGTGGGAGGAGTTCGAAGGGCAGCTTCGGAGGGAACCTCCGGAGGGAACTTCGTCCAGCGTCGACACCCGTCGACCGGGCCGACAGGGGGAACCAGCTGATTCACCCGCGCGTGGATACGATCAGTAAGCAGTACCAGGCAAGGCAGCGCCCGCCAACCGGGACACTGGACGGAAGCGACATCGGAGGAGGTGCCTCATGGGAGTCCTGAAGAAGTTCGAGCAGCGTCTCGAAGGTCTGGTCAACGGCACCTTTGCCAAGGTGTTCAAGTCCGAGGTCCAGCCCGTGGAGATCGCCGGAGCGCTCCAGCGTGAGTGCGACAACAACGCGACCATCTGGAACCGCGACCGGACGGTCGTGCCCAACGACTTCATCGTGGAGCTGAGCACACCGGACTTCGAGCGGCTCAGCCCCTACTCCGGCCAGCTCGGCGACGAGCTCGCCGGCATGGTGCGCGACTACGCCAAGCAGCAGCGCTACACGTTCATGGGCCCCATCAAGGTCCACCTGGAGAAGGCGGACGACCTCGACACCGGCCTGTACCGGGTGCGCAGCCGTACGCTCGCCTCCTCCAGCAGCCAGCAGGCTCCCGGACCCGCCGCTCCGCCGGCGCCGGCCGCGGGCCGCCCCGGCGGAGGGTACGGCTACCCGCCGGCCGCCGCACCCGCGGGCGCCCCGCCGATGCCTGCCGCGCCGCCGCCCGGCGCGCGCCCCGGCGCCGCGCCCTACGGCCAGCGTCCCGGCGCGGGTGGCCCGGTCGGCGCACCGCAGCCCGGCTCACGCACCCGCCACTGGATCGAGATCAACGGCACCCGCCATCAGATCTCCCGCTCGACGCTGGTGCTGGGCCGCAGCACCGAAGCCGACGTGCGGATCGACGACCCCGGCGTCTCCCGCCGGCACTGCGAGATCCGGACCGGAACGCCCTCGACGATCCAGGATCTCGGGTCCACCAACGGCATCGTGGTGGACGGGCAGCACACCACCCGCGCTACGCTCCGCGACGGCTCGCGGATCGTCGTGGGCAGCACCACCATCATTTACCGGCAAGCCGAAGGGTGAAGCGGGGGCAATGTCAGAGCTGACCCTCACGGTCATGCGGCTGGGTTTCCTGGCCGTACTGTGGCTGTTCGTGATCGTGGCCGTGCAGGTCATCCGCAGCGACCTGTTCGGTACGCGTGTCACCCAGCGCGGGTCCAGGCGCGAGGCCGCACGGCCTCAGCAGGCCGCCCGCCAGCAGGCCGCGCCCCCGCAACAGCGCCAGCAGGCCGCCGGCGGCCGCCAGCGCCGCAACGCCCCCAGCAAACTCGTCGTGTCCGAGGGCACCCTCACCGGCACGACCGTCGCGCTCCAGGGCCAGACCATCACCCTGGGCCGGGCGCACGACAGCACGATCGTGCTGGACGACGACTACGCCTCCAGCCGCCATGCCAGGATCTACCCGGACCGCGACGGCCAGTGGATCGTCGAGGACCTGGGTTCCACCAACGGCACATACCTCGACCGGAGCCGGCTGACGACCCCCACGCCGATTCCGCTGGGCGCGCCGATCCGCATCGGCAAGACAGTCATCGAGCTGCGGAAGTAGTACGACAATGAGCGAGCGGAGCGAGCACGCAGCGGCGGCCCCCACGACGGGCACCGGCGCGCTCCCGACCGGAGGGTGGGCACCGTGCGGATGTACCCGGAGCCGACGGGCGAGGTGCGCATGAGTCTGTCACTGCGCTTTGCCGCCGGATCGCACAAAGGCATGATCCGCGAGGGCAACGAGGACTCCGGATACGCCGGTCCGCGCCTGCTCGCGATCGCCGACGGCATGGGCGGCGCCGCCGCAGGCGAGGTCGCCTCCTCCGAGGCCATCTCCACCATCGTCGCCCTCGACGACGACGTGCCGGGCTCCGACATCCTCACCTCCCTCGGCACCGCCGTACAGCGCGCCAACGACCAGCTGCGCTCCATGGTGGAAGAGGACCCGCAGCTGGAGGGCATGGGTACAACGCTCACGGCCCTCCTCTGGACCGGCCAGCGCCTCGGTCTCGTCCATGTCGGCGACTCCCGCGCGTACCTGCTCCGCGACGGCGTCCTCACCCAGATCACCCAGGACCACACCTGGGTGCAGCGCCTCGTCGACGAGGGCCGCATCACCGAGGAAGAGGCCACCACCCACCCCCAACGCTCCCTGCTGATGCGGGCGTTGGGCAGCGGCGAACACGTCGAGCCGGACCTCTCCATCCGTGAGGTCCGCGCCGGCGACCGCTACCTGATCTGCTCCGACGGCCTGTCCGGCGTCGTCTCCCACCAGACGCTCGAGGACACCCTCGCCAGCTACCAGGGCCCCCAGGAGACCGTGCAGGAGCTGATCCAGCTCGCGCTGCGCGGCGGCGGCCCCGACAACATCACCGTCATCGTCGCCGACGTACTGGACCTGGACACCGGGGACACCCTCGCCGGGCAGCTCTCCGACACCCCGGTCGTGGTCGGAGCGGTCGCCGAGAACCAGAACCACCTGCACGACCCCGGCTTCATGGAGACCCCCGCGGGCCGCGCCTCCGGCCTCGGCCGCCAGGGCCACGGACAGGGTGGCGGCGAGTTCGGCCCGCCCGGCTCCGGCGACACCACCGGCTACATCCCCGCGGGCAGCTTCGGCGACTACACCGACGACGACTTCGTCAAACCCCGCAGGGGCCGCAAGTGGGCGAAGAGATCCTTCTACCTCGTGCTTGCCCTCGCCGTCGTCGGCGGCGGCCTCTACGGCGGCTGGCGCTGGACCCAGACCCAGTACTACGTCGGCACCAAGGCCGAGCACGTCGCGCTTTACCGGGGCATCAGCCAGGACCTGGCCTGGGTCTCCCTCTCCAAGGTCGAGAAGGACCACCCCGAGATCGAACTCAAGTACCTGCCTCCGTACCAGCAGAAGCAGGTCAAGGCCACGATCGCCGAAGGCAGCCTGACCGGCGCCCAGTCGAAGATCAACGATCTTTCCGTGCAGGCCTCCGCATGCAAGAAGGAGTCCGAGCGTCAGGCGGCCGAGAGCAAGAACAACTCGAAGACCGGCACGGGCCAGGCGGGCGGCACCACGGGAACCACCAAGACCTCCCTCACGTCCAAGGCATCACCGAGCCCCTCGACCTCACCGACCCCGTCCACATCAGCGACCGCACCCACCCCCAGCCCCGGCCCCACCCTCTCGGAGGATGAGCAGAAGGTCGTCTCGCTGTGCGGTAAGCAGTAGGCAAGCCGTGAGAGGCCCTGTCACACGATGAGCAGTACTACCAACACACCGACGCACCATACGTCCACGATCGGCGCGATCGGCGCACCGAGCCGGCGCAACACCGAGCTCGCGCTCCTCCTGTTCGCCGTCGTCATCCCGGTCTTCGCGTACGCCAACGTGGGCCTGGCCATCGACGACAAGGTGCCGACCGGGCTACTCGGCTACGGTCTGGGCCTCGGTCTGCTGGCCGGCGTCGGCCATCTCGCCGTACGGAAGTTCGCCCCGTACGCGGACCCGCTGCTGCTGCCTCTGGCCACGCTCCTGAACGGACTCGGCCTCGTCGCCATCTGGCGCCTCGACCAGTCCAAGCTGCTGCAGTCCATCGGAGTCGCCGGCGGCAAGGCGACCAACCAGCTGATCTACACCGCGCTGGGCATCGCCCTGTTCGTCATCGCGCTGATCTTCCTCAAGGACCACCGCGTCCTGCAGCGGTACACGTACATCTCCATGGCGGGCGCGCTGGTCCTGCTGCTGCTCCCGCTGGTCCCGGGCCTCGGCGCCGATCTCACCTACGGCGCCAAGATCTGGATCAAGATCGGTAGCTTCACCATCCAGCCCGGTGAGTTCGCCAAGATCGTGCTGGCCATCTTCTTCGCCGGCTACCTGATGGTGAAGCGCGACGCCCTCGCCCTCGCCAGCCGCCGCTTCATGGGCCTGTACCTGCCGCGCGGCCGCGACCTCGGCCCGATCATCGTCGTCTGGATGATCTCGATCCTCATCCTGGTGTTCGAAACCGACCTCGGTACGTCGCTGCTGTTCTTCGGAATGTTCGTCATCATGCTGTACGTCGCCACCGAGCGGACCAGCTGGATCGTCTTCGGTCTGCTGATGTCCGCGGCCGGCGCCGTCGGCGTGGCGAGTTTCGAGCCGCACGTCCAGACCCGTGTCCAGGCCTGGCTCAACCCGATGCACGAGTACGTGCTCAGCCGCACCCCGGGCGTCAGCGGAGTCCACTCCGACCAGCTGCAGCAGGCCCTGTGGGCCTTCGGCTCCGGCGGCACCCTCGGCACCGGCTGGGGCCAGGGACACTCCGAACTCATCCGCTTCGCCGCCAACTCCGACTTCATCCTCGCCACCTTCGGCGAGGAGCTGGGCCTCGCCGGCCTAATGGCGATCCTGCTGATCTACGGCCTGATCGTGGAACGCGGTGTCCGCACCGCCCTCGCCGCCCGGGACCCCTTCGGCAAGCTGCTCGCCATCGGTCTCTCCGGCGCCTTCGCCCTCCAGGTCTTCGTCGTCGCAGGCGGCGTCATGGGGCTCATCCCGCTGACCGGTATGACGATGCCGTTCCTGGCGTACGGCGGTTCCTCCGTCATCGCCAACTGGGCCCTGATCGGCATCCTGATCAGAATCAGCGACACTGCCCGCCGCCCGGCGCCCGCGCCCGCCGGCAACCCCGACGCCGAGATGACCCAGGTGGTCCGCCCGTCATGAACAAGCCCCTGCGCCGGATCGCGATCTTCTGCGGCCTGCTGGTCCTCGCACTGCTCCTCCGCGACAACTGGCTCCAGTACGTCAAGTCCGACAGCCTCAAGGACGACCCGAAGAACCGCCGCGTCACCATCGCCCGCTACTCCACCCCACGCGGCGACATCATCGTCGACGGCGACCCCATCACCGGGTCCACCACGACCAGCACCAGCGGCCTGAACGACCTCAAGTACAAGCGCACCTACAAGAACGGCCCCATGTGGGCGCCGGTCACCGGATACGCCTCGCAGGCCTTCGGCGCCAACCAGCTGGAGTCCATCGAGGACGGCATCCTCACCGGCACCGACGACCGGCTCTTCTTCCGCAACACCCTCGACATGATCACGGGCAAGGAGAAGGCGGGCGGTAACGTCGTCACCACCCTCAACTCCGCAGCGCAGAAGGCCGCTTACAACGGACTGAAGTCCCAGGGCGGCAAGGGCGCCGTAGCCGCGCTCGACCCGTCCACCGGCAAGATCCTGGCGCTGGCCTCGTACCCGTCGTACGACCCCTCGTCGTTCGCCGGGAACTCCACGTCGACGGACTCCAAGAACTGGACCGCGCTCCAGAAGAAGAACAACAAGTCCGACCCGATGCTCAACCGCGCACTGCGCGAGACCTACCCGCCGGGCTCCACCTTCAAGGTGGTCACGGCCGCGGCCGCGCTGGAGAACGGGCTGTACAACTCCGCCGACGAGAACACGAACTCGCCGCTGCCGTACATCATGAAGGGCACGACGACCGAGCTGAAGAACGAGGGCAACATCCCCTGCAAGAACGCGCCGATGCGGGTCGCCCTGAAGGTGTCCTGCAACACCGTGTTCGGCAAGATCGGCTCTGACCTCGGCAACGACAAGATGCTCGCCGAGGCGAAGAAGTTCGGCTTCGACTCCGAGCAGTTCACCCCGGTCCGCTCCAGCGCCTCGGTGTTCTCCGACAACATGAACTCCTCGCAGACCGCGCTGTCCTCGATCGGCCAGTACAACACCGCCGCGACCCCCCTGCAGATGGCCATGGTCGCCTCCGCCGTCGCCAACAACGGCAAGCTGATGAAGCCGTACATGGTCGACAAGCTCCAGTCGTCCAACGTCGACACCATCTCGCAGACCGACCCGCAGGAGCTCAGCCAGCCCCTGTCGCCCAAGAACGCGCAGATCCTGCAGTCGATGATGGAGACCGTCGTCAAGGACGGCACCGGCCAGAAGGCCCAGATCGGCGGCGGCGTCACCGTCGGCGGCAAGACCGGTACCGCCCAGCACGGCGTGGAGAACAGCGAGAACCCGTACGCCTGGTTCATCTCCTACGCCAGGCTCAGCGACGGCAGCTCACCGGTCGCCGTGGCCGTGGTCATCGAGGACGACAACGCCAACCGTGACGACATCTCCGGCGGCGGCCTCGCGGCCCCGATCGCGAAGAGCGTGATGGAGGCGGTCATCAACTCCAAGAAGTGACCCCGCTCACGTCCCCTTCACAACGGTGCACGTTGCGATACCGGTCCTGTATCGGGTGACGCACTTAGCCAGGTCACACAAAGCTAGCCGGGTACGGTAGGCCCGGACGGCAGCCTCCGGCCGCACACACGTGTGAGTCGGGACCGACGGAGAGGGCTGGTAGGAGCTATGGAAGAGCCGCGTCGCCTCGGCGGCCGGTACGAACTGGGCCAGGTGCTCGGTCGTGGTGGCATGGCGGAGGTCTACCTCGCGCATGACACCCGCCTCGGGCGCCAGGTGGCGGTGAAGACACTGCGCGCGGACCTCGCACGCGACCCTTCCTTCCAGGCCCGGTTCCGCCGGGAGGCCCAGTCGGCCGCCTCGCTCAACCATCCCGCGATCGTCGCGGTCTACGACACGGGCGAGGACTACATCGACGGGGTCTCGATCCCGTACATCGTGATGGAGTACGTCGACGGCTCCACCCTGCGTGAGCTTCTTCATAGTGGCCGCAAGCTGCTGCCGGAGCGCGCGATGGAGATGACCATCGGCATCCTCCAGGGCCTGGAGTACGCCCACCGCAGCGGCATCGTCCACCGCGACATCAAGCCGGCCAACGTCATGCTGACGCGCAACGGCCAGGTCAAGGTCATGGACTTCGG
Source organism: Streptomyces sp. NRRL S-646 (assembly GCF_000720765.1). GTDB lineage: Bacteria > Actinomycetota > Actinomycetes > Streptomycetales > Streptomycetaceae > Streptomyces. Next base: position 332,692 of record NZ_JODC01000009.1, on the reverse strand, counting down.
CATCGCCCGCGCCATGGGCGACTCCGGCATGACCATGACGCAGACGGCCGCCGTCATCGGCACCGCGCAGTACCTGTCACCGGAGCAGGCGAAGGGCGAGCAGGTCGACGCCCGCTCCGACCTGTACTCGACCGGCTGCCTGCTCTACGAACTCCTGACCGTACGCCCCCCTTTCGTCGGCGACTCCCCGGTCGCCGTCGCGTACCAGCACGTACGTGAGGAAGCCCAGCCGCCCTCCGTCTTCGACCCCGAGATCACACCCGAAATGGACGCCATCGTCCTGAGGGCCCTGGTCAAGGACCCGAACTACCGCTACCAGTCCGCCGACGAGATGCGCGCCGACATCGAGGCCTGCCTCGACGGCCAGCCGGTCGCGGCCACAGCGGCCATGGGATCCGTCGGCTACGGCGGCTACCCCGACGACCAGCCGACCACGGCCCTGCGCGCCACGGACGCCGGCGCCACGTCGATGCTGCCCCCGATGAACCCGGACGACGGCGGCTACGGCTACGACGACCGCTCCCGCCGCCGACAGAAGAAGTCCAACACGTCTACGATCCTGCTGGTCGTGGCGGGCATCCTGGTGCTGGTGGGCGCGATCCTGATCGGGAAGTATGCGTTCAGCGGGAACGGGGGCGTCGGGAACGACAAGGTGGATGTACCCAACCTCGTCAGCCTGAGCGAGAGCGACGCCCGGAGTCAGCTGGACAACATCGGCCTCAAGGTCGGGACGGTCAAGAAGCAGCCCTGCGAGGACCAGAGCAAGGGCAATGTCTGCTCGCAGGACCCGGGCAAGGGCACCAGTCTCAAGAAGGGGGAGCCGGTCAACCTCGTGGTGTCGACAGGCGCTCCGAAGGTGGCCGTACCGGACGTCACGCGCCTGCAGTTCGACCAGGCGAAGTCCAAGCTCGAGGACAAGGGCTTCCAAGTCGAGCAGAAGACCCAGGAGTCCGACCAGCCCGAGGGCCTCGTCCTCCAGCAGAACCCGAAGGGCGGCTCGGAGAAGGAGAAGGGCACCACGATCACCCTCACCGTGGCCAAGGCCCCGGAGACGGTCCCGGTGCCCGAGGTCACTGGCAAGTCCTGCGACGACGCCAAGGCCGCACTGCAGGCCGTCGGCCTGACCGGCAACTGCGTCAACGCACCCACCACCGACGACAACCAGGTCAACAAGGTCATCTCGACCAACCCGGCGATCGGCACCCCGGTCAAGAAGAACACCGCGGTGCAGATCAACATCGGCCAGAAGCAGAACAACCAGGTCCAGGTGCCGAACAACATCCAGGGCCAGAAGCTGAAGGACGTCAAGAATGCCCTACAGCAGGCGGGTCTCCAGGTAGGCAACATCAACGGCTCCCAGGACGACAACGCCATCGTCGTCGGCTCGGACCCGACCCCAGGCAGCACGGTCGACCAGGGCACGCCGGTCAACCTGACGACCCTCGGCGGGAACGGCAACGGCGGGAACGACGGAGGTACCAACATCTTCGGCGGTACGAGCGGCTGACGCACCCCACCTGCATCGATGGGCCCCTGCCGGACTTCCCGGCAGGGGCCCATCTGTCTGCCACCGACCAGGGATGGAAGACCTCGCGGACAGACGTTTGTTCTTGCGTCGATCGTGTCTTCATATGTGCCGACTCGTTGATCGGATGGGGTGGGGTGTCGGAGCTCTGCCCTGGCCGTATGGCCACACCGCGAATGGAAGGGCAGAACGTGATCAACGAATCGGCGCTACTGGAGTCCAAGTCCCTGCGCGACAGCGTGCTGGCGCGCACGGACGTACTCGACAGAGTCAAGGCGCTGTCACTGCTGCCGGACGGGATGCACGTGACCACGGCGATGGTAGCGACGTACTTCGGCGTGACCGTCGAAGTCATCCGACAGCTCGCCAAGCGCCACCGCGAGGAGCTGGAAGCCAACGGGATGACGGTCCTACGAGGAGCTGATCTCAGGAAATTCGAGAGTGACAACATGTCACTCTCGCTGGGCAGTTATCCACAGGCCCGCCGGAGCCTCACCATCTACTCCCGGCGCGCTGTACTCAACATCGCCATGCTCCTCCGCGACAGCGTTGTCGCCCGCCAGGTGCGCACCTACCTCCTCGACATGGAGTTCCTGGCACGCACACAGCCTGTGGACAACCCCGTTCAAACAGAGGCCGTCTCCCTCGACGACCGCATCGACCAACGCATCACCCACATCCTCGGCAAGACGGTCGTGCCAATGTTCAACGCCCTGATCGAAACCTCGGGCGAGCACCGCAAGGAATTGATCGCCCTCCGCGCAGGAGTCCAGCGCATCGAACGACGGCTCCACCAGCACCACGCCCGGCTGCAGCGACTCGAAGGCGTACGAGACGACCGTCCCGCCGTCGGAGTCATGGCCGCCATGGACGCCATGAACGCCCGCACCTTCGAGCACCACATTGCCAAACTGCTGAGCCGCGACGGATGCACGGACGTCTTCGTCGTCGGCGGCCATGGAGACCGAGGCGTCGACGTCGTCGGGCGCACCCCGGATGGACGTCGCCTCGTCGCCCAATGCAAGAGGTACGCGCCATACCTCACGATCACCAGCCCCGACATCCAGAAGTTCATCGGCTCGGCGAAGGTTCTCTACAACGCGCAGGTGGCACTCTTCGTGGCAACGTGCCCCTTCACCCCCGACGCCCTGCAACTCGCGGTCGAGACCAACATCACGGCCGTACACCGCGGGATGCTGGAGGAGTGGAGCGCTGGGGAACCGCTGAAGATTCTCGAGTAAGCACGGCCTGAAGCAGAGAGGCCCGAAGCCGCAAAGGATGGTTGCGGCTTCGGGCCTTCGTCATGCTACGTGACTGAGCGCCTTCGAGGCGCTCAGTCACCTCACCGCAATTCCTTTGGCGGCGTCCTCTTACTGTCCACCTTGTCCACCCGCACCAACTCCCCCCACACCACATACCGATACCGGCTCGTATACACCGGCGTACACGTGGTCAGCGTGATGTAGTGGCCCGCCTTCTTCTTCCCCGACTCCTTCGGGATCTGCGAGATGACCTTCACGTTGAACTTCGAGGTCTCGTCGAGGACGTCGTACACCTTGTAGATGTACCACTTGTCCTTCGTCTCGAAGACGATCGCGTCGCCGACCTTCAGCTTGTCGATGTTGTGGAACTTCGCGCCGTGGCCGTCCCGGTGGGCGGCCAGCGTGAAGTTGCCCTTCTTGCCCGTGGTCGGCAGCGTCGCCTTGACCGGGTCCGTGTAGTAGCCGGCCACGCCGTCGTTGAGGACCTTCGTCGACGTGCCCTTCTCCACCAGGACCTCGCCGTTCTTCATGGCAGGGACGTGCAGGAAGCCGATGCCGTTCTTGGTGTCCAGCGCGCCGGGGCCCGTGGCCCCGCCCTCGTGGGCCCAGGTGTCGCGGACCTTGTCGCCCTGCTTGGCCGCCGCCCGGTCGGCTATGACGTTCGTCCACCAGAGCGAGTACACGACGAACAGGCCCAGCACCAGGCCCGCCGTGATGAGGAGTTCACCGAAGACGCTCACCGCCGCCGCGATACGGCCCATGCCGCGGCGGCGGGCCGGTGGCGCCGCGGGCGCGTCCGTGTCCTCTTGAGTGTCGTCGGTGGTCGCTGCCACGTTCATCTGCCCCTACTCGACGAGCGCATCCGGCTTGCCCTTGCTGCGCGGCCGTTCCTCGACCATCTTGCCCCAGACGATCAACCGGTACTTGCTGGTGAACTCCGGAGTACAGGTCGTCAGCGTGATGTACCGGCCCGGCTTGGTGAAACCCGACTGGGGCGGCACGGGACCGATCACGCTCGTATTGCTCGGCGACGTCACCGGCAGCATCGACGTCACCTTGTAGACGAAGTACTTGTCCTGCGTCTCGACGACGACCTCGTCGCCCTGCTTCAGCTTGTTGATGTACCGGAAAGGCTCGCCATGCGTGTTGCGGTGGCCCGCCAGCGCGAAGTTGCCGGTCTTCGCGTCGGGCATCGCCGTCTTCAGCTTGCCCTCGCTGTAGTGACCGACCATGCCCTTGTCGAGCACCTGCTTGTTGCTCACGCCCTGGGCGATCGGCACGACCACGTCCAGCTCCGGGATGTGGAGGATCGCGAAGCCCTGGCCCGGCTCGAACTCGCCCGGCGCGCGCTTCCCGCTCGCCCAGTCGTTCTGCAGGGTGCTGGTCTCCTTGTCCGCCGTCGCATGCGCCCGGACGTTCGTCCACCACAGCTGGTAGGTGACGAACAGCAGCATCAGTACGCCGGTGGTGATGAACACCTCACCGATCGCCCGGCTCGCGACGACGCCCGGACTGGGCTTGCGTGCACGCGCCTGCCGACGTGCCTCCACGCGCGAAAGCGGAGCCTTGGAACCGTCGGCGGACGTCTCCTCGACGCCTTCCGCGGCCTCCGAAGTCGTACGAGCGCCCCCATGGCGCCCATGACGGCGCTTGGCGGCCTTCCTGCGGGCCGCTCGGCCGCCCGGAGTGGTTCCTGTGGCAGACGTGGCTGTTGAGGCGTCAGAGGGCGACATGGAACCGCCCGCCGGCGGCTCCGGTATCCGCAGAGCCACCGTCTCCTCGTCGACGGGCGGGAGATACGGCTCGGGCTCCTCCACCAGCGGCGGTACGTACGGCTCCTCCACCGGCGCTGCGTACGGCTCCGCGGCCGCCGCATACCCGCCGGGCTGCCCCTGCTGCCCCGCCGCCCCGCCGTTCCACTCATCGAACGCACCGGAGGTCTCGAATGCACCGGACGCCTCAAACCCACCAGGCGCCTCATACCCCTCGTACGACTCGTACCCCTCGTACGGCTCCTGCCCGTACGAGGCGGCGGACTCGCGCTCGGGGCGCAGCGCGGTCACGCCGTGGCCCTGCCCACCACCGGGGCGAGCCCCGCCGACCTCGCCACGGCACCCTGGTCGCCGCACTCCACCAGCCAGTTGGCCAGCATCCGGTGACCGTGCTCGGTCAGCACCGACTCCGGGTGGAACTGCACACCCTCGACCGGGAGTTCACGGTGCCTGAGGCCCATGATGATCCCGTCGTGCGTACGCGCCGTCACCTCCAACTCGGCCGGCACCGTCTCCGGCTCCGCAGCCAGCGAGTGGTAGCGCGTCGCCGTGAACGGCGAGGGCAGCCCGGCGAAGACGCCCCTGCCCTCGTGCTCGACCAGCGAGGTCTTGCCGTGCAGCAGCTCGGGCGCACGGTCCACCACACCGCCGTACGCCACCTGCATCGACTGCATGCCCAGGCAGACACCGAACACCGGGACACCGGTCGCCGCGCAGTGCCGCACCATCTCGATGCAGACGCCCGCCTCCTCCGGCGTACCCGGACCCGGCGACAACAGCACACCGTCGAAACCGTCCTGTGCATGCGCCGTCGACACCTCGTCGTTGCGCAGCACCTCGCACTCGGCGCCCAGCTGGTACAGGTACTGCACCAGGTTGAAGACGAAGCTGTCGTAGTTGTCGACGACGAGAATCCGCGCACTCACTGGTTGTCCACCGTCACATCGTTGAAGGGCAGCAGCGGTTCGGCCCACGGGAAGACGTACTGGAACAGGACATAAACCACGGCCAGGACCAGCAGGAGTGAGATCAGCGCCCTCACCCACGCGTTGCCCGGCAGATGCCGCCAGATCCAGCCGTACATGCCGTCCCTTCCGTTCCACCACGGCACCAGACTCACGCCGTACCCGCACCAGACTAACGGCGCAGCGCCTCTGGTTTCCCGGCCTCCACAGGCTGTGTGGAATCCAGATGCGCCCAGACAATCAGCCGATGGCTGTGCCCCCACTCCGGATCGCACGTGGTGAGGGTCAGATAACGGCCCTCACGCGTGTACCCCGACTTACGTGGCACAGGATCGATCACCTCAACGTCCGTCGGCACAGTTTTGTAGGGCCCTTTGTCGATCCGATACGTGAACCAGGTGGTCCCGTCGGTCAGCACCACCGCGTCACCGGGCCTCAGCCTGGGGAAGTCCACGAACGGATCTCCGTACGTCCGCCGGTGCCCCGCCACCGCGAAGTTCCCCTCCTGCCCCAGCTGCGCCGTGTTCGCGTAGTGACCGAGCCCCTTCTTCAGCGTGCTCACGGCGGTGTCCTCGAGCACGGGCTTGTTCCACGTGAAACCAAGCCGCGGGATGTACATGATCGCGAAGGGCTTGCCCCTGACATACGGCGCCGGCCTCCTGGGACCGGCCGAAGCACCCGGCGCGGCAGTGGCCGCCGGATGCGCCGTCTGCTTCGCCCACTGCTCCTGCAGGACATCGATCTGGTGGTTCATCGCGCCGTCCGCCCGCACGCCGGTCCAGAACAACACATAGACGACGAAGAGGACGATCAGGCTACCCACGGTGATACAGAGCTCACTGACGGTCCTGACGACGACGCGCACCGGCAGCTCCCGAAACGGCTCAGTTCACTCCACGGGCTGGGCGTAGTGCAGATCCACTGTGCCCGAGTAACCGGGCAGAGTCACCGTCCCGTCGTGGGTCACTTTCCAGCCCAGGCCGTACACATTCACGTAGACCATGTAGTTCTGGATCGCCGAGGAATCCGACAGCGCCTTGTTCAGCTTGTCGGGATCCCCGATCGCCGTGATCTTGTACGGCGGTGAGTAGACGCGCCCCTGAAGGATCAGGGTGTTGCCCACACAGCGCACGGCACTGGTGGAGATCAGCCGCTGGTCCATCACCTTGATGCCCTTGGCGCCGCCCTGCCAGAGCGCGTTCACCACGGCCTGCAGATCCTGCTGGTGGATGACCAGGTAGTCGGGCTGCGGCTCGGGATAGCCGGGGAGCTTGGCGGTGGCGTCCGGCGGAGCGTCGTTGAGCGTGACGGTGATCGCCTCACCCTTCAGCTTCTGCGTGCCCGCACCCTTCTCCAGGCCCGCGAGCTTCTCGTCCTGTGCCTTGGTGCTGCCGTCGTCACGCTCGGCGAAGGACTCGACCTCCCGACGCAGGGAGCCGTTGGACTCGTCCAGTTCGCCGTTCTTGCGGCTGCGCTCCTGGATGAGGTCGGAAAGCTTCAGCAAGGACGTGTCCGTACGGATATTGGTGCCCTTGGCCGTATTGAAACTGGTGAAGAAAATGAGCCCCGCGAGGGCGAAGACGGCCACGGTGAGCACCCGCACCGGCCGGAAACGGCGTCCGCGGGCAGGACTGGATCCGTCCTGGGGGGAGTCGGCAGAATTGCTCAACGTACCCTTATCTCCTTCGGCGCCGCGGAAGCACTACGCTAACGGACGCCCGGGGGAGCCCTAAGAGTCCCCTTGTACGCTGCTCCGGAGCCAGCCACAGTTCCCTGCGCGGCCACGCAGCGCATCGACAGGAGAGACCCTCGTGCCGAAGTCACGTATCCGCAAGAAGGCCGACTACACGCCGCCGCCGGCGAAGCAGGCGACCAGCATCAAGCTGAACAGCCGCGCCTGGGTCGCGCCCGTCATGCTGGCCATGTTCCTCATCGGCCTCGCCTGGATCGTCGTCTTCTACGTGACCGACGGTTCGCTGCCCATCGATGCCCTGGACAACTGGAACATCGTGGTGGGCTTCGGCTTCATCGCAGCCGGATTCGGCGTCTCCACGCAGTGGAAGTAACGGCCACACCTCGGTGAACATAGCCCTGCCCAGGGCTATCCGCTGAGTTATCCACAGCCTGCAGAAAAATCCACAGAACCCCTGGGGAAAAGAACGACCATCTGTGGATAACCAGTCGCCGGTTGACGCCGATACGACCATCCCACCCGGCTTCGCAAACCTGTTCGCCCCCTGCCTGACCTGCTGAAACACTGGTCGGTGACAGGGGGCACAGCTGTTCCCGCACGCTATGCACAAGACTCGCAACCCGCTGTGGACAAGTGGGCACGTCAGGTGAGCTGAGCCGTCCTGAGCAGGGTCAGGACCACTACGACGACCAGGACCAGGGCGCAGGTGCCGTACTGGACGAGGGCGCGGCGCTCGCGTGGGGCGTGGACCATGGCGTAGCCGGTGATGACGCCGGCGACGAGGCCGCCGATGTGGGCCTGCCAGGCGATGTTGCTCCAGCCGAAGGTGAAGATCAGGTTGATCACCAGCAGGGCGATGATCGGCCGCATGTCGTAGTTGAGGCGGCGCATGAGGACGGCGGTGGCGCCGAAGAGGCCGAAGATGGCGCCGGAGGCGCCGAGGGAGGCTTCGGTCGGTGAGGCCAGGAGATAGGTGAGGGCGCTGCCCGCGAGGCCCGAGACGAAGTAGAGGGAGAGGTAGCGGGCGCGTCCGAGGGCGGCTTCGAGGGGGCCGCCGAGCCACCAGAGGCTGAGCATGTTGAAGCCGATGTGCCAGGGCTCCTGGTGGGTGAACATCGCGGTCACCAGGCGGTACCACTCGCCGTCGGCGACGCCCTGGGTGGCTTTGAAGGGTGCCGGGGGCCATTCGCCGATGAGGACGAGGTGGTCCAGGAGCGAGGTCTGTACGTGGACGGCGATGAACACTGCCACGTTGATCCCGATGAGGATCTTGGTCAGCAGGCGAGGGTCGGCCGTGACGGTGCCGCCGGCGATGGTGCGGGGTCGGGTCGCGGCCGGGGTGTGGCCGGTGCCGGAGTCGCCGCGGGCGCATTCGGGGCATTGGAAGCCGACGGAGGCGTTGACCATGCATTCGGGGCAGATGGGGCGTTCGCAGCGGGTGCAGCGGATGCCGGTTTCGCGGTCGGGGTGGCGGTAGCAGCCGGGCAGGCTCTGGGCGTGCTGGGGTCCCTGGTCGTCCGGGCCTTGTGGGCTGCCTGGCGCCTGGTCCATGAGATCCCCTAGGTCGTCGTTCGGGTGCTGTGCACAAATGCACCGCCCCGCCCATCTTTACGGATGGGCGGGGCGTTTGGTTCCTGCTGTGCGGGGACTCGACCTTGCGGGTGGGGTCCTCGTGGGTCTCAGCCCTCGCGGGTCTCGACGACGACGGACTCGATGACGACGTCGTTGACCGGGCGGTCGGTGCGGGGGTTGGTCTGGGTGGTGGCGATGGCGTCGATCACCTTCTGGCTGGCGGCGTCGGTGACCTCGCCGAAGATGGTGTGCTTGCGGTTCAGCCACGTCGTGGGAGAGACGGTGATGAAGAACTGCGAGCCGTTGGTGCCCGGACCGGCGTTGGCCATGGCCAGCAGGTAGGGCTTGTTGAAGGAGAGGTCGGGGTGGAATTCGTCCTCGAACTGGTAGCCGGGACCACCGGTGCCGTTGCCCAGGGGGTCTCCGCCCTGGATCATGAATCCGCTGATCACCCGGTGGAAGACCGTGCCGTCGTAGAGCTTGTCCGTGGTCTTCTGGCCCGTTTCGGGGTTGACCCACTCACGCTCGCCCGTGGCGAGCTCGACAAAGTTCCGGACCGTCTTGGGCGCGTGGTTCGGCAGAAGCCGGACTTCGATGTCGCCGTTGTTGGTCTTCAGGGTGGCGTAAAGCTGCTCAGCCACGATCTGCCTTCCGTTGTCTTCCTGTGACCCCCTGATCCTCGCACGGTCTGCGTCGTGCGTCGCCCGGCGCCCGTCTGTGAGCTCTTGACGGGGGGTGTTGCTTGCAGAAAACCGGTCGAGTGTGTCCGGGCCGGGGGCGCTCGGCGGCGATCCGTGGCATTGTCGACGACAAGCGCCTGTTGCCCCGTATTCATCCTCTATTGGACTTGATCGGCTCTTGATCGGCTCTTGATCGAGGTGGTCCTGAGTCGGTGTGCATGACCCGGATGCCCGCCCTCACATGCCCCGGTGTCTGTTGACAGGCATGATCCGTAAAAGGGTGGAAAGTCGAAATACCGTACGCCACCGAGGAGGAGGATCCCGTGACCCGCATCGACAGCGTGCGCGCCGCGACCGGTTCGGCGAAGGACAGCGTGCTGCACGCCGCGGAAGTGGTGGCGCCCTACGCCGATACGGCCAAGGACAGGGCCGCGCACTACGCACACGAGGCACGCGTACGGCTCGCGCCGAAGGTGTCCCAAGCCGCGGATCAGGCTCGCGTCCAGTACGACGCTCTTGTCGTGCCGCGTCTGGAGCAGGCCCGTACGCATGTGCCGCCGAAGGTCGACCAGGCCGCCCATGAGGCTGCCGTCCGTACCCGGCAGGCGGCCCGGCAGGCCGCCGACTATTCCCGGCCGAGGCTGGAGCAGGCGGTGGCCGTGGCCGGGCCCGTCAGGGACGAGGCCGCCGCGCGCGGTGCTGCCGCTTTGGCTGCGCTGCGGGGTCAGGTCTCGCCGAAGGAGATTCAGAAACTGGTTCGTCGGCATGAGCGTCGGGCGAGGGCCGGCCGCGCCGCGAAGGTGTTGCTGGTGCTCGGTGCTCTCGCGGGCGGTGCTTTTGCTGCCTGGAAGTGGTGGGACAAGCAGGCCAATCCTGACTGGCTGGTCGAGCCGCCTGCTGCGACGGAGGTTCCGGAGTCGGGCCGGCTGTCGTCGGTGGACGGCAGCGGTCAGTCGGTGCTCGACCCTGAGGTGCAGGCCAAGGAGGCCGAGGAGGAGGCCGCGCAGCGCGACGACGGCCGGTGACGTGATGTGGGCCGAACTACGGCGTGGGGCGGGAGACTTGAGGGTCTTCCGCCCCATTGCTGTGTTTCACGTGAAACACGTCTGGCGGCGCTGTCACTCGCGGACGGCGTCCGCGGTGTCAGTGTCTTCCGGTACCACGGGGCTGCCTCGCTCAGGCTGGTCCGGTGTCCGGGTCCGGGTGTGCAGTCGGTGCGGGACCGGAGCGGGGAGCGGTACCGGCGGTTCTCTGCGAGCAGCCCGGCCTGGTGTGCGCTGACTCGTCCGAATGTCGTGTGCAGGCGGGTCAGGTAGTCGTGGAGGGAGAGGCTGTCCTGGGGACCGGGAGGCCGAGCGTTTCGCCGAGCAGGGTGACGAACTCGCGCAGGGTCGGTGCGTGCGGATGGGCGGCGTGGTGCACGGTGCCGGGTGGGACGTGCTCGGGTGTCCGGGCGAGGGTGGCGGGCAGTGGGCCAGGTCGTCGACCGCGACCAGCGACAGGCGGGTCCGGCCGTTTTCCGGCAACGCCGTTACGCGCTGCAGGAGTTCGGCGACGGCAGGGACGAACCACCTGTCCCGCCGGCGCTGTACACGAGCGGTGGTCTGAGTACTGTGCCGCCGGCGGCGAGTACGGCCTGCTCGGTCTGTAGCCGGGTGCGGCTGGTGGCGGAGGCGGGGCCGGGAGGGGGTTCGTTCTCGGTGAGGTCGCGGTGCGGTCCGGTGCCGTAGACGGCCGTGAGGCTCCAGGAGGGTGCGGTGGACGTCGACGCTTTCCGCCTCGGCGACCAGGGCGCGGGTGCCGTCGACGTTGAGGGCACGTGTCTTCGTCGGCGCTGATGCGGGAGGCACGGCGCCAGGCGGCAGAGAGCCGGCCAGGTGGTGTCGGTCGCGGTAGCGAAAAATCCCCTCCGATCTGCGTTTCCGCAGGTCGGAGGGGATTCGGTGTGGAGCCTAGGGGAGTCGAACCCCTGACATCTGCCATGCAAAGACAGCGCTCTACCAACTGAGCTAAGGCCCCGGAAAGGGAGCATCCCCCGGAAGAACCGCGTACCGGTGGGTGCCGCAGACCAGAGTACCGGGTCACCCCCGGGATCTCGCAAAAAGATTGGGGGTCCCCGTGGACGACCACTCTCCGTAAGATGCTCGGCGTGGTTCGCTACAGCGAACCACAGTACTTGGGGAAGCGATGGGGAGACGCAATGGACGCCGCACAGCAGGAAGCGACCGCAAGAGCGCGGGAACTGCAGCGGAACTGGTACGGGGAGCCGTTGGGGGCGCTCTTCCGTAAGCTCATAGAAGACCTCGGACTCAACCAGGCCCGTCTCGCGGGGGTGCTGGGGCTGTCCGCTCCGATGTTGTCGCAGTTGATGAGCGGCCAGAGGGCGAAGATCGGCAACCCGGCCGTCGTGCAGCGGGTGCAGCTGCTGCAGGACCTGGCGGGGCAGGTCGCGGACGGCAGCGTGAGCGCGGCCGAGGCCACGGAGCGCATGGAAGAGATCAAGAAGTCGCAGGGGGGCTCGGTGCTGAGCAACACCACGACCACGACGAGCAGTTCGGGGGCGCCCACGGTCAAGCGGGTGGTCCGCGAGATCCAGTCGCTGCTGCGCTCGGTGGCCGCCGCGGGGGACATCATCGACGCCGCGGACACTCTCGCTCCCAGTCATCCGGAACTGGCAGAGTTCCTCCGGGTGTACGGCGCCGGCCGCACCTCCGACGCGGTCACGCACTACCAGTCGCACCAGAGCTGAGCCCGTGGCCCGGTCGCCGAAGGGGGTTCGGCAGCCGGGCCGACGGCCGAGGGGAGGCGCGGGGGCTCGTATCTCTCATCACACTCGTCGAGGAACGGCGCTGGGGGGAGTCGTATCACCCGTCGAGGGGCAAGCAAGGGGGGTAGCCGAAGGGGGAGGAGCGACGCACAGCCATGGGTGAGGTCTTCGCCGGCCGGTACGAACTGGTCGACCCGATCGGGCGCGGAGGAGTCGGCGCTGTCTGGCGCGCCTGGGACCACCGCCGCCGCCGCTATGTGGCCGCCAAGGTGCTGCAGCAGCGCGACGCGCACTCTCTGCTGCGCTTCGTCCGCGAGCAGGCTCTGCGTATCGATCATCCTCATGTGCTGGCGCCGGCCAGCTGGGCCGCCGACGACGACAAGGTTCTGTTCACGATGGACCTCGTCGGCGGCGGCTCGCTGGTTCATCTGATCGGGGATTACGGCCCCCTGCCCCCGGCCTTCGTGTGCACCTTGCTGGACCAGCTTCTGTCGGGGCTGGCCGCGGTGCATGCGGAGGGTGTGGTGCACCGCGACATCAAGCCTGCCAATGTCCTGCTGGAAGCGACGGGCACGGGCCGGCCGCGGCTGCGGTTGTCCGACTTCGGCATCGCCATGCGGCTGGGTGAACCGCGTCTGACGGAGACCAATCTCGTGGTGGGGACGCCGGGTTATCTCGCGCCCGAGCAGATGATGGGCGCGGAGCCGGACTTCCCCGCCGACCTGTTCGCGGTGGGCCTGGTTGCGTTGTATCTGCTGGAGGGTGCCAAGCCTGACGCCAAGGCGCTCATCCAGTACTTCGCGGCGCATGGGACGCCGAGCGCGCCGAAGGGCATTCCCGAGCCGCTGTGGCAGGTTGTGGCGACGCTGCTGCAGCCCGACCCGCAGGCCCGGTTCCGCACGGCCACAGGGGCACGCAAGGCGCTGGCCTCCGCCAGGGAGCTGCTGCCGGAACCCGGTCTCGACGACGAGTTGATCGAGATCTTCGACCAACTCGGCCCGCTTCCGCCGGGGTTCGTGCCCTCGGGACCTCTCAAAGCTGCACCGGGGGTGGAGGCGAAGAGGGAGGCCGACACTCACGGGACCGCTGCAAGTGAGGCCCCGTCGCGGTCCGTTGAGCGGTCTGTTGAGGCAGAGGGGCCCTCTCTGCCGTCCGTCTCGGACGCAGACGCCGTGGTGTCCACGGATGTCACGCCGCTGCCCGATCCGCGTCAGGGTCCCCGGCATCGGCCGGAGCCGTCTGTCCCCACGCAGCCGCCCAGCATGTCGGACACCGGCAGCTTCCATCTGCCGCCCCCGCAGGCCACCACCTCCTCCGCCCGAACTCCCGCTCCACAGCCGCCAATGCCCCACGCACAGGCGCACCCCCACCAGGGCGGCCAGCACCAGTCCGGCTACGTCTCCCCGCACGACCCCACGCATGTACTGCCCTCCCCCCAGTCGCACACGCCGCTGCACCCGGCCCAGGCCATGACGCCGGCGTCGGCGCCGTACCAGCGCGCTGATGTCTCTACTGTTTCGTACACCGCCCAGGCCCCTCAGGTTCCGCTTCCCGCGCAGGCAATCTCGCCGGAGCCGACGCGGCGCAGCCATCGCGCCCGCCCCGCACGCCGTCCCGGCCCGCCCGCCAAGGTGGCGATCCCGCTCCTGCTTCTCGCGCTGACCTGCTACGCCGTGGGGTTCTGGGCCCTGACCCGCATCTGAACGACCGTCCGCGGCCCTCGATCCGAGGTCCGCAGGACCTCGCCGGGGCTCGGCGGCATCGCGGCCGGCACCTCTGCCCCGCGCCGGGCCGCGGGCCTCACGAGGCCCGTGCTCTCCACCGGGCCGCAGGCCTCACCAGGCCCGTGCTCTCCGCCGGGCCGCGACCGTCCACACTCCGAGCACGGCGAGCACGACCGTGCCCGTTCCGATCCCTGCCGCGGCGACCGCCTTCATCGTGGCGTGGGCGTCTGCGGTCCCGCCCTCCGCGGCTGCCTGCCGGTCCTGGGCGGTGATCTCGAAGACGTTCCCCGGCACGGACTGCCCTTCGTACCCGGGGCCGTCCTGCGGCGTGCCCTCGACCCCGACGCGCAGCCTCAGCCTGAACGGTCCGTCGCCGAACTTGTCGGCCACTCCCGCGGCGAGGTGCACCACCAGGTAGTACGAGCCTGCGAACCGCATTCCGTTCACGTGGTCGGGGATGGCGTAGCGGTTGGTGTAGTCGACGGCAGGCACCGTGGCGAGGGAGGCCGACTTCTGCTTGCCGTCGTAGCCGACGTTCGCGTCCTCCACGTCGGCGCGGACGGGGTTGTAGAGCGTGAGGGCCAGGGCGTCGATGGCGTAGCCGTGGCCGTCGCCGTTCGCGCTGCCCAGTTCGGCCGTGGCGGACGGCTGTTGGCCCCAGCCGACCGGGACCTTGTAGAAGAGGGTCTGCCCGGGTGTGATGTCGGCGCTCCAGACGCCCTGTCCCACGGTGGCCGCCCGGGAGAACCCCGCGCCGCCCTGGCTGTGCTTGGCCGCACCCGAGACGGGCGTGGGTGAGGCGGAGTTCCACGCCTTGGGCGGGCTCGTCGAACCGGCCTGCTTCAGGCGCGGTTCGGTTGTGGCGGTGATCTCCAGGTCCCAGGCGGCGGGCGAGGAGTCCGCCGTACCGGTGCGTTCGACGACGACGTAGTAGGTGCCGGTGCCCTGGCACACGGGGTCGGCCGGGGAGGTTGTTCGTGCGCCCCACGCCGTGATGGGGTGCGGGCTCTTGGCGGCGCCGAAGCGGGCGCGCTCGTTGGAGCAGGAGTGGTTGTCGACGTCCTGCACCGACACTCTGATGCCGTCGGTGATGGAGAGGGTGGCGTCTGCGCGGGGGATGGCGGTGACGGAGACGTAGGCGTTGGACGCGGCGTCGAGATGAAGGCTGTAGTAGAGCTTCGCGTCCTTGGGGAGGGAGCTGCGGTAGGTCTTGCCGGCTTCGAGGAGCGAGGCGTCCGTGGCTCCTTTCGCTCCGTCCACAGGCTGTGCGTTCTCCGCAAAGGCGTAGGAGGAGGCAGCGGAGGAGACGCCGGTGCTCGGGGTTCCGGCTGCCGCCGCGGTGGCGGTCGGCCAGGACGCCGCAGCTGCCGTGCACAGCACTGCTCCCACGGCCGCCACGCGCGCGCGTGCCGACGGACGCCCGCGCCATGCCCTCGCGCGCCACCACGCCGTACGCCGCCCCATCACGCGCCACCCCTAGTCGTCGTCCGGACCGCTGGACCGTGGCCCATCCTGCCCCGCGAGGCCGCGTCTCATCCGGGCAACACAAAACCCCGACCGCAAGGACGGCCGGGGTCTGTTCAGATTCCGTTGTCGATACTCACGAACCCGTGGGCACGGAGTCAGTCGCCTCCGTCCACAGATCCTGCTCGGCGCGATCCGCCTGGATCTGGCGGTACACGAGGAGCCCGCCGATGGCGGCCAGTGCGACCAGGAGAAGCTTCTTCACCGCGCGACCTCGTCTTTCCTTGACGTAGGGGACTTCTGGCGCCCGACTATACACACCGACCGATACCGATCGGTGACCTACGTGGGCCCCCAACTCCCCTCAGGCAAACCGCAGTAGAACCGGAGTCCACCGCTCCGATCTGAGGGTGATCACATCCCCACGGACGGTTACTTTGCTGTTCATTCTCCTATTTTCAAGCCGTTTGCGCCCATCCGGGTGTTGTTCATCTGAACATCGCCGCGCCACGGGCGTCGGTCCAACACTTCGCGGCCCCGATACACATCATGAGGAAAGTACGCAAATCGCCCGACCCGAAAGTGAGGGGCCATGGCCCAGAACCAGGTCATGAAGCTGTGGAACGTCATCGTCACCGCCTTCCTTGCGCTGTGCACGACGCTCGGACTGATCACGACGACCGCCGCCGCGGTGGTACCGCAGACCGAGGCGCCCGGCAACTGCAGCGCGCCGGTGACGACGCCGACGGCATCCCACTGGTCCTGGTCGTACGCCAGGGCCCTGCCCCCCACGATGAAGCAGCGCATCCGCGCCGAGGCCCACGGAAAGTCCCCCAGCTGCCGCCACAGCCCGCTCACGGAGACGGAGGCGGGCGGGGACATCTCCGAGCCGGCCACTCCCCTCCAGCTGTGAGGCACCGCCCCTGCATTCTCGGCGTAACGGCGAACTTGCGTACCCGAACCGCCCACGAAGAAGACCCCCAACCGGAACCGGTTGGGGGTCTTCTTCGTGCCGCTGCTCCTCATGGGCACCGCGCGGCATCAGGCGGAGTGCTGGTCCGTGGCGAGAAGTCGGCTGGTGAAACCCTCGTTGCACAGCCGCTCGTACGCCTCAAGCACGTCATCCGGAACGGGCTGGCTGATCATGTATCCCTGCTCCGGGTAGATCAGGAGTCGCTGAAGTGCCCCCACCAGCATGTCAATGACCAACCGGGCGTCCTGGACGGAGTCCGCATACTCCTCAAGCGTCATCGGAGTGGACGCGCTGACGATCTCGACTTCGGGCCACAGCTTGCGGGCCGTGGCGTATGCGCGCCTCTCCTCGTACGGCTTGCTGATGAGGAGCACCGAGGAGACATCCACGTCGGCCTCCTCGAGCACGGCCCTGGAGAAGCAGATGTTCTCGCCGGTGTTGCGGGCGTGGGGCTCTACGAGCACCGCTGAGCTGGGCACACCGAGTTCGAGGGCTCGTTCGCGGTAGTGGACGGCTTCCCCACGGGGCATGCGCTCCCGCGTCGTCGGGCTGGTGGCCCCCGTGAACACAAGCAGGGGAGCCATGCCGCGCTTGTACAGGTCCACTGCCGTATCGGCCACACCGAGGTCGTGACTGCCCAGTCCGATCGCAACCGAGCACGGCCGCAGGGTGTGGCCCGTCCGGTGGTAGTCCCACAGGCGTCGGGCGTCGGTCCATGCCTGCGTCGAGATCATTACTGTCCCTTCTCGCCCTTCGCGGAGTCCGGGACCTTGGAGTCGCATTCCCTGGCGAAGCGCGAAGCCGCGTGCACAGCTCTTTTATGTGGTCGATCTCGTATGCCGCGTCGCACAGCACCCGGAATCCGCGGCCGCGACCTGGCTGGTACCGCCGTTGGGTCCACCAGCCGGCTCCCCGTGGACGGCGACAGCGTGCGGGAAGCCGTCGGGATGCTCGCCGAGCTTCTGGAAAATCCGCTCATCGGCTGTTGTCAACCGGTGATGTCAAAGACCCCCGATCCGAGTGGACCGGGGGTCTTTTGGCTGGTGGGGCTAACAGGATTTGAACCTGTGGCCTCATCCTTATCAGGGATGCGCTCTAACCAACTGAGCTATAGCCCCGCCGCGCTCTGCGGTGTGTGTCCCGCGCGCTGACCCCTGAAGATTAGCGCACGACGTGGGCAGTCCCAAAATCGGTTGTCTCAGGACCGGCGGCAGGACCGGCGGCAGAGGTTTGCAACGGGCGTCACGGCCGATGTCACTCGTCCTCGGCGAGGGTCAGCTCGATGCCGCCGACGAAGCCCGCGGAGAGGTTGTAGATGAACGCGCCGAGGGTCGCGAGAGCCGTCGCGAGGACGACGTCGATGACCGCGATGATCGACGTGAACATCAGGACGTGCGGGAGCGACAGGAACGACTGCAGGTCGAAGCCGTTCGACTCGTTGGATCCGGTGGCCTCGGAGATCGTGCCGCCGACCGTCGAAAAGACGCCCATCGCGTCCATGACCATCCACAGCACCGCGGACGCGACGATCGTGCAGATGCCCAGCGCGATGGAGAGCAGGAAGCTCACCTTCATGACCGACCACGGGTCGGCCTTCGCCACGCGCAGCCGTGCCTTGCGGATACGGGGCGTGGTGCGCGCGCCGGTGCGCGGCCGCCGTACGGCACCGGTCGGTGACTGGGCGGGCGCCTGGGCCTGGTTCTGGTAGGCCTGCGGCGGGTGGTAGGGCCCAGCGGCCTGCTGCGGCTGCCGCTCACCGGGGAGCGGAGAGGCCGCCTGGGGCGGTGCGGGCTGGGCCGGAGGCTGCTGAGGCTGCGGCTGGGCGGCCGGAGCCGCTCCGGCCTTCTGCTGCTGCGTCTGCGGGCCTCGGGCTTCCGTCACAGTTCCCCCCTGGGATCCATGCGTCTCGGACGAGGGCGAGTCGGTCTCAGCTGCGTCGATCTTGCGCAGTTGGGTCGTGTGCGAATCCGTCGCACGCGCGGCGGAGCCACGGCCGCCTCCGTCCGATTCCGTACCCGTGGGGGTAGCGGCCGATCCGGCGCCCGTGGCTCCGCTCACGATGACTCTCTCCTCGTGCTACTCGGCCGAGGGCGCCTCACCCTCGTCCGTGCCGGTGGTCGCGGCACCTTCGGCGGTCTCGTCGACGGCCACATCGCCGTCGACCTCCTCCGCCTCGCGTCCCGCCTCGGCGTTACGAGCGATACCGACGACGGCATCGCGCTTGCCCAGGTTGATCAGTTGGACGCCCATGGTGTCACGGCCCGTCTCCCTGACCTCGTTGACTCGCGTACGAATCACACCGCCCGACAGCGTGATGGCGAGGATTTCGTCGGTCTCCTCGACCACCAGCGCGCCGACCAGCGAACCGCGGTCCTCCACGATCTTGGCAGCCTTGATACCGAGGCCGCCGCGACCCTGGACGCGGTAGTCGTCGACGGCAGTCCGCTTCGCGTACCCACCGTCCGTAGCAGTGAACACGAACGTACCGGGTCGAACAACATTCATCGACAGAAGTTCATCGCCCTCACGGAAACTCATGCCCTTGACACCGGAGGTGGCACGGCCCATGGGCCGCAGGCTCTCGTCCGTGGCAGTGAACCTGATCGACTGTGCCTTCTTGCTGATCAGAAGCAGATCGTCATCGGCTGAAACGAGTTCGGCTCCGATCAGTTCGTCGTCCGAACCGTCCTCCGTCTCCCGGAGGTTGATCGCGATCACACCGCCGGAGCGGGGTGAATCGTAATCCTTCAGCGGCGTCTTCTTGACCAGGCCGCCCTTGGTGGCGAGGACGAGGTACGGCGCCGCCTCGTAGTCGCGGATCGCGAGGATCTCGGCGATCGCCTCGTCCGGCTGGAAGGCGAGCAGGTTCGCGACGTGCTGGCCGCGCGCCTCCCGGCCGGCGTCCGGAAGCTCGTAGGCCTTCGCACGGTAGACGCGGCCCTTGTTGGTGAAGAACAGCAGCCAGTGATGCGTGGTCGACACGAAGAAGTGGTCGACGATGTCGTCCTGCTTCAGCTTCGTGCCGCGTACGCCCTTGCCGCCCCGCTTCTGCGAGCGGTAGTCCTCCGTCTTGGTGCGCTTGATGTAGCCGCCGCGCGTGATGGTGACGACGATGTCCTCTTCGGCGATCAGGTCCTCCATGGACATGTCGCCGTCGAAGGGCACCAGCATCGTCTTGCGGTCGTCGCCGTACTTCTCGACGATCGCGGCGAGTTCCTCGCTGACGATGCCGCGCTGGCGGACCGGGGAGGCGAGGATCTCGTTGTACTCGGTGATCTTCGCCTGGAGCTCGTCGTGCTCCTGGATGATCTTCCGGCGCTCCAGGGCGGCCAGTCGGCGCAGCTGCATCTCGAGGATGGCGTTCGCCTGGAGCTCGTCGATCTCCAGGAGGTCCATCAGGCCCCCGCGCGCGATGTCGACGGTGTCGCTGCGCCGGATCAGCGCGATGACCTCGTCGATCGCGTCCAGGGCCTTCAGCAGACCGCGCAGGATGTGCGCCCGCTCCTCGGCCTTGCGCAGGCGGAAGCGCGTACGGCGGACGATGACCTCGATCTGGTGCGTCACCCAGTGACGGATGAACGCGTCCAGGGACAGCGTGCGCGGGACACCGTCGACCAGCGCCAGCATGTTGGCGCCGAAGTTCGACTGCAGGTCCGTGTGCTTGTAGAGGTTGTTCAGGACGACCTTGGCGACCGCGTCCCGCTTCAGCACGATGACCAGGCGCTGACCGGTGCGCGAGGACGTCTCGTCGCGGACGTCCGCGATGCCGCCGATCTTGCCGTCCTTCACCAGGTCGGCGATCTTCTGCGCGAGGTTGTCGGGGTTGGTCTGGTACGGCAGCTCCGTGACCACCAGGCACTGGCGGTTCTGGATCTCCTCGACCTCGACGACCGCGCGCATGGTGATGGAGCCACGGCCGGTGCGGTAGGCCTCCTCGATGCCCTTGCGGCCGACGACGAGCGCGCCGGTCGGGAAGTCGGGGCCCTTGATGCGCTCCATGAGCGCGTCCAGCAGCTCCTCGTGGGAGACGTCGGGGTTCTCCAGGTACCACTGGGCGCCGGCCGCTACCTCGCGCAGGTTGTGCGGCGGGATGTTGGTCGCCATGCCGACCGCGATACCGGCCGAGCCATTGATCAGCAGGTTCGGGAAGCGGGCCGGCAGGACGGTCGGCTCCTGGGAGCGGCCGTCGTAGTTGTCCGTGAAGTCGACGGTCTCCTCGTCGATGTCACGGACCATCTCCATCGACAGCGGCGCCATCTTGCACTCGGTGTAGCGCATGGCCGCCGCCGGGTCGTTGCCCGGAGAGCCGAAGTTGCCGTTGGAGTCCACCAGCGGCATCCGCATCGACCACGGCTGCGCGAGGCGGACCAGCGCGTCGTAGATCGAGGAGTCGCCGTGCGGGTGGTAGTTGCCCATGACGTCGCCGACGACGCGGGCGCACTTGTAGAAGCCGCGCTCGGGGCGGTAGCCGCCGTCGTACATGGCGTACAGGACGCGGCGGTGGACGGGCTTGAGGCCGTCCCGGACGTCCGGCAGCGCTCGCGAGACGATGACGGACATCGCGTAGTCGAGGTACGAGCGCTGCATCTCCGTCTCGAGCCCCACGGGCTCGACACGCATCGCGAGTTCGCCGCCCTCTTCAGGGGTGACGGGAGTGTTCTCGTCGGCCATTGCTGGTGAAGATCCTTCCTGGTGCGGTCAGCTGAGACCGACTCAGATGTCGAGGAAGCGGACGTCCTTGGCGTTGCGCTGGATGAACTGGCGGCGCGCCTCCACGTCCTCGCCCATCAGGACCGAGAACAGGTCGTCGGCCTGCGCCGCGTCGTCCAGGGTGACCTGGCCGAGGACCCGGTGCTCCTGGTCCATCGTGGTCACGCGCAGTTCCTCGGCGTTCATCTCGCCGAGACCCTTGAAGCGCTGGATCGAGTCCTCGCGGACGCGCTTGCCGCGCTGGCGGCCCATCTCGATCAGCGCGTCGCGCTCGCGGTCCGAGTAGGCGTACTCCACGTCGTCCCGGCCCCACTTGATCTTGTACAGCGGGGGACGGGACAGGTACACGTGCCCGGCCTCGACCAGCGGCCGCATGAAGCGGAACAGGAAGGTCAGCAGCAGGGTGCTGATGTGCTGGCCGTCGACGTCGGCGTCCGCCATCAGGATGATCTTGTGATAGCGGAGCTTCTCGATGTCGAAGTCCTCGTGCACACCCGTGCCGAAGGCCGAGATCAGCGCCTGGATCTCCTGGTTCTGCAGGATCTTGTCGATCCGCGCCTTCTCGACGTTGAGGATCTTTCCCCGGATCGGGAGGATCGCCTGGTACTGCGGGTTCCGGCCGGACTTGGCCGAGCCGCCGGCGGAGTCACCCTCGACGATGAAGATCTCGCACTTGGTCGGGTCGTTCGACTGGCAGTCGGAGAGCTTGCCCGGCAGGGACGCCGACTCCAGCAGGCCCTTGCGGCGGGTGAGGTCACGGGCCTTGCGGGCCGCCACGCGCGCGGTGGCCGCCTGGATGCCCTTGCGGATGATGTCCGCCGCCTCGTTCGGATTGCGGTCCAGCCAGTCGTTGAGGTGCTCGTAGACCGCCTTCTGGACGAAGGTCTTCGCCTCCGTGTTGCCCAGCTTGGTCTTGGTCTGGCCCTCGAACTGCGGCTCGCTCAGCTTCACCGAGATGATCGCCGTCAGACCCTCGCGGATGTCGTCACCCGTGAGGTTGTCGTCCTTCTCGCGCAGCAGCTTCTTGTCGCGCGCGTACTTGTTGATCAGGTTGGTGAGCGCCGCGCGGAAGCCCTCTTCGTGCGTGCCGCCCTCGTGCGTGTGGATGATGTTGGCGAAGGAGTACACGCCCTCGCTGTAACCGCTGTTCCACTGCATGGCGACTTCGAGGGAGAGGCTCTTCTCCTTGTCCTCCGCCTCGAGGTCGATCACCGTCGGGTGCACCACGTCTCCCTTGCGGGAGTTGAGGTACTTCACGAAGTCGACGATGCCGCCCTCGTAGTGGTACGTGACGTGCTTGACCTCGGCGGTCTCGTCGGCACCCGCCTCGTCCGCCCCGGAGGTGGCCTTCGCCGACTCGCGCTCATCAGTGAGTTTGATCGTCAAACCCTTGTTGAGGAACGCCATCTCCTGGAAGCGCCGCGAGAGCGTCTCGAAGGAGTAGTCGGTGGTTTCGAAGATGTCGGCGTCGGCCCAGAAGGTGACCGACGTGCCGGTCTCCTCGATGGCCTCGTGCTTGGCGAGCGGCGCCGTGGGGACGCCCATCTTGTAGTCCTGCGTCCAGCGATGGCCGTCGGTCCTGACCTCGACTGCGACCTTCGCGGACAGCGCGTTCACGACCGAGACGCCCACGCCGTGCAGACCACCGGAGACCGCGTAGCCGCCACCGCCGAACTTGCCGCCCGCGTGCAGCACGGTCAGCACGACCTCGAGCGCCGGCTTGCCCTCGGAGGGGACGATGCCCACCGGGATGCCACGGCCGTTGTCGACGACGCGGACGCCGCCGTCGGCGAGGATCGTCACGTCGATGGTGTCCGCGTGGCCGGCCAGTGCCTCGTCGACGGAGTTGTCGACGACCTCGTACACGAGGTGGTGCAGCCCTCGCTCACCGGTCGAGCCGATGTACATACCAGGGCGCTTGCGGACCGCGTCCAGGCCCTCGAGGACGGTGATGGCGCTGGCGTCGTACGAGGCGGTGACCTCGCCGTTCGACGAGGTCACCGCGCCGTTCTCGCCGGCGTCGGTGGACGGGATGTTCTCGTTGGGGTTGCCGGAATCGGCCACGAAGCGCCCTTTCTGGCACAGCACGAGCCAGGCTCTGGGGGGACCCCTCCGGGGGAGGGTTGCCGGAGCGGCTGCGGCATGTTGCGTTGGTAAGCCTTGTTCAGCGTTGCTCAGCTTTTCCCGGACGTCCCCACGACTGGGGCGGGATTGGCTTCCAGTCTACCGGTAGCGCCGACAGTGATGGGGGTTTGCCGGTACCTGAGTCCTCATGTGGCGCCCTGAACCGGCGTCTTCCGGGTCCCCATATACGGAGCAGGGCTCCAAGAGGCTCACAGCGGCACTCAGCGCTTCCGGCTGTCAACCCTTGGCTACTTGGGAGTCAGGTAGTGATTCGCAACCGTGTGCGGTGGCACGACACTGAGGCCGCCGGGGCCACGACCGGACCCCCGACGGCCTGCAGATGTGAGGTGTGTCACCCATACGTGTCGCCGGGCCCCGTGCTGCCAGGGGCACGCAGGGGACCGTAGCGACGGGCGGGGCCACCGGGACCGTTCACCTTGATCATCTTCACCGCGCCGTGCCCGAGGTCCTCATTGAGACGGGCCACGAGCGTCGGGGCGAGCAGGCGCAGATTCGTCGCCCAGGCCGTCGAGTCGCAGCGCACCACCAGGACGCGCTCGTCCTCGTCATACTTCTCCGGCACACAGTGCTTGGCCACGTCCTCGCCCACGATCTGCGGCCAGCGGCCCATCACCCCGCCCACCGCCGCCGGGGTCTCCCAACCGCGCTCGGTGATGAGCCGGTTGATCGCAGCACCGAGCGCCATGGGGTCGCGCCCGTCAGCGCGCGCGCCGGAGCGCAGACCACCGCGCCGCGCCTGCTTCTTCTGCTGCGCCGCGTCCCCACGCGCGCGTGCCTGTTCCTTCGCCGCCCTCAGCGCCACACGCGCGAGGTCGACGCCGGACGGCTCGGGGGCCTTCTTGGGCGCGGGCTCTTCGTCCGTCATGCGCGCTCCACCGTCCCGTCCGACACGGAGTACCGCGTCCCCGCCAGTACGTGCGGTACGTCGTCGTCGACCGCGGCCGTCACCAGCACCTGCTCACCGGGCGCGACCAGCTCCGCCAGGCGCTCCCGGCGCCGGGTGTCCAGCTCCGCGAAGACATCGTCGAGGACGAGCACCGGCTCGTTGCCCTCGGCCCGCAGCAGGTCGTACGAGGCGAGGCGCAGCGCCAGCGCGTACGACCACGACTCCCCGTGGGAGGCGTACCCCTTGGCAGGCAGCTGACCGAGTTTGAGCAGCAGATCGTCCCGATGGGGTCCTACGAGGGTGACGCCCCGCTCGATCTCCTGCTTGCGCGCCTCGGCGAGCGCCCCCATCAGCTGCTCGTAGAGATCCTCGCGGGTATGAGCCTCACCGGGGGCGGACGGCTTGTACTCCAGACCGACCGGGCCGCCCCCCGGGGCCAACTGCTCGTACGCCTTGTCGGCCAGCGGCTGGATCGCGGCGACCAGGTCCAGGCGCTGGGCGAGCAACTCGGCACCCGCGCGCGCGAGATGCTGGTCCCAGACATCGAGCGTGGACAGGTCCATGGAGCGGCCGCCGTGCCGACGCGCCAGCGCGGCCGACTTCAGGAGCGTGTTGCGCTGCTTCAGGACCCGCTCGTAGTCGGAGCGCACGCCGGCCATGCGCGGCGAACGGGCGGTGATCAGCTCGTCGAGGAAACGACGCCGCTCACCTGGATCGCCCTTGACCAGGGAAAGATCCTCGGGAGCGAACAGGACGGTCCGTACGATGCCCAACACGTCACGCGGCCTGACCTGCGAGGACCTGTTGATGCGGGCCCGGTTGGCCCTGCCCGGGTTCAGCTCCAGCTCGATCAGCTGCTGCCGCTCGCCCTGTTTGACCTGCGCCCGGATGACCGCACGATCCGCGCCCATGCGCACCAGAGGGGCGTCGGAGGCCACCCGATGGCTA
Source organism: Streptomyces sp. NRRL S-646 (assembly GCF_000720765.1). Classification (GTDB taxonomy): domain Bacteria; phylum Actinomycetota; class Actinomycetes; order Streptomycetales; family Streptomycetaceae; genus Streptomyces. The sequence continues at coordinate 307,606 of NZ_JODC01000009.1, read as the reverse complement.
CCGAGGGTGGCCAGATAGCCGACGGCCTCCACCAGGTTCGTCTTGCCCTGCCCGTTCGGGCCGACGAAAGCGGTGACGCCCGGGTCCAGCGGAACCTCGACCCGGGCGTACGAGCGGAAGTCGGCCAGCGACAGGTGCGTGACGTGCATGGTCGGTCGCCGACCTCCCCCAGTTGTGGGCCCTCAACAGCCCTGTGGACTACTTCTTCTCGACCGCGTGGCCGCCGAACTGGTTCCGCAGCGCCGCGATCATCTTCATCTGCGGAGAGTCCTCCTGACGCGACGCGAACCGCGCGAAGAGGGAGGCCGTGATCGCGGGCAGCGGCACGGCGTTGTCGATGGCGGCTTCCACAGTCCAGCGTCCCTCGCCGGAGTCCTGTGCAAAACCTTTCAGCCTGTCCAGGTGCTCGTCCTGGTCGAGGGCGTTCACCGCAAGGTCCAACAGCCAGGAACGGATGACGGTGCCCTCCTGCCAGGACCGGAAGACCTCGCGCACATCCGTGACCGAGTCGACCTTCTCCAGCAGCTCCCAGCCCTCGGCGTAGGCCTGCATCATCGCGTACTCGATGCCGTTGTGGACCATCTTCGCGAAGTGACCCGCACCTACCTTGCCGGCGTGCACCGAGCCGAACTTCCCCTCGGGCTTGAGGGCGTCGAAGACCGGCTGCACCTTGGCGACGTTCTCCGCGTCACCGCCGTACATCAGCGCATAGCCGTTCTCCAGGCCCCAGACACCGCCGGAGACACCGCAGTCGACGAAGCCGATGCCCTTGGCCGCCAGCTCCTCGGCGTGCTTCTCGTCGTCCGTCCAGCGGGAGTTGCCGCCGTCCACGACGACGTCTCCCGGCTCCAGGAGCTCGGCCAGCTCGTCGATCGTCGACTGGGTGGGTGCACCGGCCGGGACCATCACCCAGACCACGCGGGGCCCGCTGAGCTTGCCCACAAGCTCTTCCAGGCTGTGGACATCGGCGAGGTCCGGGTTGCGGTCGAATCCGATGACCGTGTGGCCTGCGCGGCGTATCCGCTCGCGCATGTTGCCGCCCATCTTGCCGAGGCCGACGAGACCGAGCTCCATCAGTTGTTCCTTAGGTTGCTGTGTGGCGTCTGGGGCACGTTCGTACCTGCGTCCGAGCCTAAACCCGGACGCTCGCGCACACCTGTGGGCATACCCGCTCAAACGTATGCCCCGACCTGCGGATTCCCTGAGGAGAGCGATCAGCCGCTGAGCCGCACAGGCATGATCAGGTACTTGTAGGCCTCGTCCGCCTCCGCATCCAGCGCCGGCTTGCCGCTGAGCAGTGCGGGCTTGGTGGACGTCGTGAACGACAGCTGCGCCACCGGGGAGTCGATGGCGCTCAGGCCGTCCAGCAGGAAGGTCGGGTTGAAGGCGATCGAGATGTCGTCGCCTTCCAACTGCGCATCCACGCGTTCCACAGCCTGTGCATCGTCGCTGGAGCCGGCCTCCAGGATCAGCACGCCCTGCTCGAAGCTCAGCCGCACCGGGGTGTTGCGCTCGGCGACCAGGGCCACACGCTTGACGGCCTCCACGAAGGGGGCGGTCTCGATGACGGCTACGGTGTTGAACTCCGTCGGGAACAGCGTGCGGTACTTCGGGAGGTCGCCCTCGAGCAGACGCGTCGTCGTACGGCGGCCCGCACCCTCGAAACCGATCAGGCCCTCGCCCGCGCCCGAGCCGGACAGCGCCAGGATCACGCTGTCGCCGCTCGTGAGGGCCTTGGCGGTGTCCAGGAGCGTCTTGGCGGGCACCAGGGCGACCGCGGAGGCCTCAGGGTTCTCCGGCTTCCACAGGAACTCACGGACCGCGAAGCGGTAGCGGTCGGTGGAGGCCAGGGTGACGGTGTCGCCCTCGATCTCGATGCGCACACCGGTGAGGACGGGCAGCGTGTCGTCACGGCCGGCCGCAATGGCCACCTGGGCGGCCGCGGAGGCGAAGACCTCACCGGGGACCGTGCCCGTGGCGTTCGGCATCTGCGGCAGCGCCGGGTACTCCTCCACAGGCAGGGTGTGGAGTGTGAATCGGGAGGAGCCACAGACCACCGTCGCCCGTACACCGTCTGTGGAAATCTCTACGGGCCGGTTGGGGAGGGCGCGGGAGATGTCGGCGAGGAGCCGGCCGGAGACGAGGACGGTGCCCTCCTCCTCGACCTCCGCCTCCACGGACACGCGCGCCGAGACCTCGTAGTCGAAGCTGGAGAGGCTGAGAGCGCCGTCCTCGGCCTTCAGCAGGAGGCCGGCGAGGACAGGCGCCGGCGGACGGGCCGGGAGGCTGCGCGCCGCCCAGGCAACTGCCTCCGCGAGTACGTCGCGTTCCACCCGGATCTTCACTGTTGCCGCCTCCTGCTGTTGCCGGCGCTTCTCGCCCTGCCTGGCTTCGTCGTCTGTCTCGGTGTCGTCGGTCCCTGTGGTGGGAAGGACACCGGGGAACAGTCTGACGCACGGCACTGACAGTAGGTGCCTCTCGGGGTCAAGTCGTGACGAGGGCCAGCCGGGAGCCGGACAGCAAGTTGTGCACAGGACCCCCTTCGAAACGAACTTCTCGCTCTCTCTAGTCGGGAGTAGTAGTAGGGGCTGTGGAAACCGTGGATAACCCTGTTTTCCCAGCTCAGAGGCAAGATTTTGTCCACGGGCCCTGTGGGCGGAGCCGGTGGACAACTCAAGAGGTCTGTGGAGAACGGAAAGTTCTGCACACCCCGTGCACAGCCTGCGGTGAGTTCTCCCCAGCGCCGTCCCCAGCTTTTCCCCCGTTGCCCACAGCCCAACCCGGCACCTTTGTGTGACGCCTTTCACTCGACGCGGTGATCAGGCGCGTCACGTTGCCGAACAGTGGACAGCGATGTGGAGAACTCGGGATTCGCTGGGGACAATCAGGCTCAGCCTGTGGGTTGTCGGTGGACAACTTCGTGCACAGCTTGTGGATCAGTTGTCCGTCCACAGTCTGTGGAGATCCTTCATCCACCAATCCACAGCCCCTTGAGCTGCTGGAATGGTTGTTCAACAGGGCGCCTGTGGATCGAGCTCTGGACAACTTCGCAGTCCCCAGGATGTGGACGGCAGAAAGTCTTCGAATCTGTGGAGAGCGGCCGTAACCCGGCAGGTAATCGAACAGCGGGTATCCCCGGCATGAAGAAGGGCGCCCCGGGAGCTTGTCCCGGGGCGCCCTCGACGGCGTGCGTCTGTGGCTGTCAGCCGTTCTTGATGCGGTTCGTCAGCTCGGTCACCTGGTTGTAGATGGAGCGGCGCTCGGCCATCAGATTGCGGATCTTGCGGTCGGCGTGCATGACCGTGGTGTGGTCGCGGCCGCCGAACAGTGCGCCGATCTTCGGCAGGGAGAGATCCGTCAGCTCCCGGCACAGGTACATGGCGATCTGGCGGGCCGTCACCAGCGCGCGGCCGCGGGAGGTGCCGCACAGGTCCTCGACGGTGAGACCGAAGTAGTCGGCGGTCGCGCTCATGATGGCTGTGGAGGTGATCTCGGGGGCCGAGTCCTCGCCGCCGGGGATGAGGTCCTTGAGGACGATCTCCGTGAGGCCCAGGTCCACCGGCTGCCGGTTGAGCGAGGCGAACGCCGTCACGCGGATCAGCGCGCCCTCCAGCTCGCGGATGTTGCGCGAGATGCGGGAGGCGATGAACTCCAGTACCTCCGGCGGGGCGTTGAGCTGCTCCTGCACCGCCTTCTTCCGGAGGATCGCGATACGGGTCTCCAGCTCGGGCGGCTGGACGTCGGTGATCAGACCCCACTCGAAACGGTTCCGCAACCGGTCCTCCAGCGTGACCAGCTGCTTGGGCGGCCGGTCGCTGGAGAGCACGATCTGCTTGTTGGCGTTGTGGAGCGTGTTGAAGGTGTGGAAGAACTCCTCCTGCGTCGACTCCTTGTCCGCGAGGAACTGGATGTCGTCGACGAGCAGGATGTCCATCTCGCGGTACCGCTTGCGGAAGCTGTCGCCCTTGCCGTCGCGGATGGAGTTGATGAACTCGTTGGTGAACTCCTCCGAGCTCACATATCGCACGCGTGTGCCCGGGTAGAGGCTGCGCGCGTAGTGCCCGATGGCGTGCAGCAGGTGAGTCTTGCCGAGGCCGGACTCCCCATAGATGAACAGGGGGTTGTACGCCTTCGCCGGTGCCTCGGCGACGGCGACCGCGGCGGCGTGCGCGAAGCGGTTGGAGGCGCCGATGACGAACGTGTCGAAGAGGTACTTCGGGTTCAGGCGCGCGGTGGGCTCACCGGGGCCGGTGGCCGGCGCGGGCTTCGCGGCCAGCGGGCCGGGGGCGCCGCTGGAGGCGGGCAGCGAGGAGCCGACCGGGCCGCCGCGGTGGACGTGCCCGGAGCCGGACGGCTGCTCGGGCAGCTCCCGGCGGGCGTCGCGCTGGTCGTAATCGGGGCGGGGCTTGTCGTAGTCCGGTCGCGGCTTGTCGTAGTCGGAGCGCGGCTGGTCGTAGTCGGATCGCTGCGCTTCGTACGGCGGGCGCTCCATCGACTGCGGACGGTAGTCCTGGGAGGGCGGGGCGTACGCGTCCTGTGCCGGGGGGCCGTACGAGTCCTGCGGCGGCGAGGCGTACGGGTCCCGCTCGGGGAAGCCGAGGCGCTGCTGCTGCCAGCCGTAGTCGTCCTGCGACGGGCGCGGCCAGGCGCCGGGCTCGGGGCGCTGGTACTCCGAGGGGTAGGCCGGTCGGGCGGTGGGCAGCTGGTCGCCCGGATCGCCGGGTCGCTCGTCGGGGCGGTTCATCCGTCGGTCGTCGGCGCGGTGGCGGCCGTAGCCGTCGTACTGCCCGGAGGGAAGCTCGGGCTCCTCGTAGCGCGGCTGGGGGCGAGCCGGTGGCGTCGGCGGGGCGGGAGGTTCGCCCGCGGAGTCGTCGACGGTGATCGCGATGCGGATCGGGCGGCCGCACTCGCGGCTCAGGCTTTCGCTGACGATCGGGGCGAGGCGCCCTTCGAGCACGCCCTTCGCGAACTCGTTCGGTACGGCGAGCAGGGCGGTGTCGGCGACCAGCGCGAGTGGCTGGCAGCGCCGGATCCAGTGCTCGTCCTTTGTCTCTACGCCCTGCCCACGGCCCTCGCCGAGAAGTTGCTCCAATACTCGTGGCCACACTGCGGCAAGATCGGCAGGTACGTCAGCCACAGGGCACGCTCTCTCACGGGGTCCCACGAACGTGTGATTGTGGGACGGGTCGGGATTCAAATGGGGTGGGGCAGGTACAAGGGAACGAATCGGAGTTCAGCCACGGTAGTCAGGGCGACGGGTGCGGTTCAAGTTGTTGTCCCCAGGCTGTGGATAGTGTCTCCCAGTGACCGCTGGTTTGACCGGATGGCGTAGCCCCGCGTACCGTAACCAGGTCGAGTTGTCGATGGCTGCTGCCGCCTGCCTCCGATGGGCACAGATCGCGTCAGGTGATCGGGAAGCGGTGCACTCGGGCGTAACTGCGAGCTACTCGTGGGCGCACGGTGACAGCCAGGACGGCACCCGCCACCACCGATTGATTTCTGGAGCCCCCGAGTGAGCAAGCGCACTTTCCAGCCGAACAACCGTCGTCGCGCCAAGACCCACGGCTTCCGCCTGCGGATGCGGACCCGTGCCGGCCGCGCGATTCTCGCGAACCGTCGTGCCAAGGGTCGCGCCAGCCTGTCCGCCTGATCCCGGTCAGGTCATGCCGTCGTGCTGCCCACCGAGAACCGGCTGAGGCGGCGCGAGGACTTCGCGACCGCGGTACGACGAGGGCGCCGGGCCGGACGCCCGTCCCTCGTCGTCCATCTTCGTAGCGGTGCCACGGACCCGCACGCGCCTGGGGAGAGCGCTCCCCCGACGCGTGCGGGTTTCGTCGTGAGCAAAGCCGTGGGCGGTGCGGTGGTACGCAACAAGGTCAAGCGCAGACTGCGCCACCTGATGCGCGACCGAGTCGCCCTGTTGCCCCCCGGTAGCCTGGTAGTCGTACGAGCGCTGCCCGGTGCGGGCGACGCCGACCATGCACAACTGGCCCGAGACCTGGATGCCGCCATCGAGCGGCTGCTGGGAGGGGGCGCGCGATGAAGTACCCGCTGCTGGCTCTGATCAAGCTGTACCAGTGGACGATCAGTCCGCTGCTCGGGCCGGTGTGCAAGTACTACCCGTCGTGTTCCCACTACGGCTACACGGCCATCGACCGGCATGGTGCGATCAAGGGCACCGCGCTCACCGCGTGGCGCATCCTGCGGTGCAATCCGTGGTCGCTGGGCGGTGTGGACCATGTCCCCCCGCGCAAGCGTCCGCGGTGGCACGAAATGCTGCGTGGCGCCTGGCGTGCACGCAGTGGCGGGTCCTCCGCCGCCGAACCGGCCACCGAAGAGAATCCTGTTTCGAGCACCGAAGAGAATCCTCCTTCGAGCCCGGCCGCAGAGACCTCGTCCCATGCCCAAGGAGCATGATTAGTGGACACGATTGCCAGCCTGTTCAGCTTCATCACGACACCCGTGTCATGGGTCATCGTCCAGTTCCACTCGATGTACGGGAAGATCTTCGGTCCCGACACGGGCTGGGCCTGGGGCCTGTCCATCGTGTCTCTGGTGATTCTCATCCGTATCTGCCTGATCCCGCTCTTTGTGAAGCAGATCAAGTCGACCCGGGCGATGCAGACGCTGCAGCCCGAGATGAAGAAGATCCAGGAGCGCTACAAGAGCGACAAGCAGCGCCAGTCCGAAGAGATGATGAAGCTGTACAAGGAGACGGGCACCAACCCGCTCTCCTCGTGCCTTCCCATCCTGGCGCAGTCCCCGTTCTTCTTCGCCCTGTACCACGTGCTCAACGGCATCGCGACCGGCTCGACGATCGGCGTAATCAACGATTCGCTGCTCGCCAGCGCCCGTAAGGCGCACATCTTCGGTGCCCCGCTCGCTGCGAAGTTCACCGACAGCTCGGCGAAGGTGGAGTCGCTCGGCGCCTCCCTCACCGACGTTCGTGTCGTCACCGCGATCATGATCGTTCTGATGTCGGCGTCGCAGTTCTACACGCAGCGTCAGCTGATGACGAAGAACGTCGACACCACGGTGAAGACGCCGTTCATGCAGCAGCAGAAGATGCTGATGTACGTCTTCCCGGTCATGTTCGCCGTCTTCGGCATCAACTTCCCGGTCGGTGTCCTCGTCTACTGGCTGACCACCAACGTGTGGACCATGGGCCAGCAGATGTACGTCATCCACAACAACCCGACCCCGGGTTCCAAGGCCCAGGCCGCCTACCTGGAGCGCCTGACCAAGCACGTCACGAGCCACGGCAAGACCCGCAAGCGGAGCGAGAAGACCATCGTCAAGGCGATCGTCGCCAAGGGCCGTGACCGCAACGAGTTCGAGCGCAAGTTCATCAACGCCCTGAACAAGGCGGGTCTCGCTGCCCAGACCGACGGCACCGTGATGAAGAGCGAGAGCGCTGCCGCCGTCCAGTCCGAGGACGGTACGGCGACGACCGACACCGCCGCCGCTCCCAAGCGCCAGCAGCCCAAGCGGCAGAGCAAGGCCCAGCGTCAGTCCGGCGGTGCGAAGGCGGCCGGCGACTCCGAGCCGAAGACGTCGCTGAGCAAGTCCGACGAGCCGGAGGACGCCAAGCCCTCCGCCGCTGCCGGGAAGGCCGAGCCGAAGCCCGGCGGCGGCACCCGCAGCAAGGCCCAGTCCGGGCAGCGCAAGGGCCCGCAGCGCCCCAAGTCCCCGTCCAAGAAGTAAGAAGGAGCCCATCCCGTGACGGAAGGCACCACCTCCGCCGCTGCCGAAGGTGCAGACACCCTTACCCGCCTGGAGCAGGAGGGCGAGATCGCGGCGGACTACCTCGAGGGTCTGCTGGACATCGCCGATCTCGACGGCGACATCGACATGGACGTCGAGGCCGACCGCGCCGCTGTCTCGATCATCAGTGACGCGGGCAGCCGCGACCTGCAGAAGCTGGTCGGCCGTGACGGTGAGGTGCTTGAGGCGCTGCAGGAGCTCACGCGCCTGGCCGTGCACCGGGAGACCGGTGACCGCAGCCGGCTGATGCTGGACATCAGCGGCTACCGCGCAAAGAAGCGCGCCGAGCTTTCCGAGCTGGGTGCGAAGGCGGCCGCCGAGGTCAGGAGCAGCGGCGAGCCCGTGAAGATGAAGCCGATGACGCCGTTCGAGCGCAAGGTCGTGCACGACGCCGTCAAGGCTGCGGGCCTGCGCAGCGAGTCCGAGGGCGAGGAGCCGCAGCGCTTCGTCGTTGTGCTCCCGGCCTGATCGGTCCGTACGTTCCTCCGGCCCCGTCTGTAGCGCAGGCGGGGCCGAGCTTTGTCAGCCTGATAGTTCTGGTGGTCTCGGCGCTCGGTGCGCTGATGCGGTACGGAAGGACGGTCCCCCGTGACGGAGGCAGCGGAGCTTCCCCCTGCGCCCGAGCAGGCGCGCGCGGTGTTCGGCGATCGCTTCGCGGACGCGGTCCGCTATGCGGAGCTGCTCGCTGAGGCGGGTGTTCAGCGCGGTCTGATCGGCCCACGCGAAGTGCCGCGTCTGTGGGAGCGGCACATTCTGAACTGCGCCGTGCTCTCGGAGGTCGTGCCCGAGGGCGTGACGGTGTGCGATGTCGGCTCGGGTGCCGGCCTGCCGGGCATTCCTCTGGCGCTCGTTCGCGAGGACCTGAAGATCACGCTGCTGGAACCTCTGCTGCGGCGTACGAACTTCCTCACCGAGGTCGTGGAGCTGCTCGGCCTGGACCATGTGACGGTCGTCCGCGGCCGTGCCGAGGAGGTCATGGGCAAGGTGCCGTCGGTGCATGTGGTGACGGCACGGGCCGTGGCTCCGCTGGACCGGCTGGCCACGTGGGGCATTCCGCTGCTGCGGCCGTACGGGGAGATGCTTGCGCTCAAGGGCGATACCGCTGAGGAGGAACTCAAGAGCGCGGCCACGGCGCTCAGCAAGCTCGGTGCCGTGGAGACGTCCATCCTGCATGTGGGTGAAGGGGTGGTGGACCCTCTGTCCACGGTCGTGCGGGTCGAGGTCGGGGAGAGCCCCGGCGGTGTGCGCTTCGCGGCGAAGAAGGCCAAGGCTGCACGAGCGGGGCGGGCACGTCGGCGCCGCTGATCCGGCCTGACGACGAGACGTACTCCACACAAGCTGCCAAACCTACGCACGCCGGAGTGTCGCGACAGTTCGGCCACCGCTGCTGTGCATCGTGTTTCACGTGAAACGTCGCTCACTGCTGCACGGCATCATCAGCCGCGGCCGCGCCGCTGCCGAACCCCGCGACCGTAAGCCTCTCGGTTCACTCGGAGAGGCATCCGTATCCGACGAGAATCGGTCCCCCGTGAGGGGGGCCACGTTGTCCACAGAGGTGGATTTCTCCACAGAACAACAGGCCTCACTGGTTCGCGACCCCGAAGACATGGGAGGCTCTGTTCATTGCGAGCCTGAAGTCGAGGAGAGTGAATCCTTGCGGTCCGACGCCAACATCGCGGGACCGATGACCGATCCGGTCCCCGGTCCCCGTACCGAGTCGATGGGGGACGATGTTTCACGTGAAACACCGCCCCCGATGGACGACACTCCGATCGGTCGTGCTGCCCAACTGGCGGTTGAGGCTCTGGGCCGCGCAGGCGAGGGCCTGCCACGGCCCGAGCAGACACGCGTCATGGTGGTCGCCAACCAGAAGGGCGGTGTCGGCAAGACGACGACCACGGTCAATCTTGCTGCCTCCCTGGCCCTGCACGGCGGCCGCGTCCTGGTGATCGACCTCGACCCTCAGGGCAACGCATCGACTGCGCTGGGGATCGACCATCACGCCGAAGTCCCGTCCATCTACGACGTCCTGGTCGAGAGCAAGCCTCTGGCGGAGGTCGTCCAGCCGGTCCCCGATGTCGAGGGTCTCTTCTGCGCCCCCGCCACGATCGATCTCGCCGGTGCGGAGATCGAGCTGGTGTCCCTGGTGGCACGGGAGAGCCGGCTGCAGCGAGCCATCCAGGCCTATGAGCAGCCGCTGGACTACATCCTGATTGACTGTCCTCCTTCGCTCGGCCTGTTGACGGTCAACGCGCTGGTGGCCGGCGCGGAGGTCCTCATCCCCATCCAGTGCGAGTACTACGCGCTGGAGGGCCTGGGGCAGCTGCTGCGCAACGTCGACCTGGTGCGGGGGCACCTCAACCCCACACTGCATGTATCGACGATCCTGCTCACCATGTACGACGGTCGGACGCGCCTCGCGTCCCAGGTCGCGGACGAGGTACGCAGCCACTTCGGCGACGAGGTGCTGCGGACGAGCATTCCCCGCTCTGTCCGCATCTCCGAGGCGCCGAGCTATGGACAGACAGTGCTGACGTACGATCCGGGATCGAGTGGTGCGCTGTCCTATCTTGAGGCGGCGCGAGAAATCGCGCTGAAGGGTGTGGGCGTGTCATACGACGCCCCGCATGCTCATATCGGCGCCCAGAGTGATCCAAGCATGGTGGAGGGGATTCAGTGAGCGAGCGACGGAGGGGTTTGGGCCGTGGTCTCGGCGCGTTGATCCCTGCTGCCCCGACGGAGAAGACGCCGGCGCCGGCCGCGATGGGGGGCGCTGGTTCTGCGTCGCCGTCGGCGGTCCCGGTGCTGACCACCGACCGGGGAGTGGCCGCGGCGAAGGTGACCACGCTGCCGCCTGTTTCACATGAAACCGAGGAGCCGTCGTTGAACGGCGTCGCGGAGGCGCCTGCGTCTCCTGTGGGCGCCCACTTCGCGGAGCTCCCTCTCGACTCCATCACGCCGAACCCGCGCCAGCCGCGTGAGGTCTTCGACGAGGACGCGCTGCAGGAACTCGTCACCTCCATCAAGGAGGTGGGCCTCCTCCAGCCGGTTGTCGTACGGCAGTTGGGCCCCGCCCGCTACGAGCTCATCATGGGTGAGCGGCGCTGGCGGGCCTGCCGTGAGGCCGGCCTGGAGGCGATCCCGGCGATCGTGCGGGCCACGGAGGACGAGAAGCTTCTCCTGGATGCCCTTCTGGAGAACCTGCATCGGGCGCAGCTGAATCCGCTGGAAGAGGCCGCTGCCTACGACCAGCTTCTGAAGGACTTCAACTGCACGCACGACCAGCTGGCCGACCGGATCGGGCGTTCCCGTCCCCAGGTCTCCAACACGCTGCGTCTGCTGAAGCTCTCGCCGGCGGTCCAGCGCCGGGTGGCTGCAGGGGTTCTGTCCGCGGGTCATGCCAGGGCGCTGCTGTCCGTCGAGGACTCGGAGGAGCAGGACCGGCTGGCCCACCGGATCGTGGCCGAGGGACTGTCCGTGCGAGCCGTCGAGGAGATCGTGACCCTGATGGGGTCGCGGCCGCAGACGGCCCAGCGGTCGAAGGGCCCTCGGGCCGGTGCCCGGGTATCTCCGGCGCTGACCGACCTCGCGACCCGTCTCTCGGACCGTTTCGAGACACGGGTGAAGGTCGACCTGGGGCAGAAGAAGGGCAAGATCACGGTCGAGTTCGCCTCCATGGAGGACCTCGAGCGGATCCTCAGCAGCCTCGCTCCGGGCGAGGGACCGGTCCTGCAGAAGAGTCTCCTGGAGGACGATTCCGAGGACCTCGAGGCTTAGACAGCCTGTGGTCGACAGGGCGGTTTCGCTCGGTAGGCCGACAGAGTGGGCCGTGTCCGGTGTGTACCGGAACACGGCCCGCTCTTTTGCTTTCAGGCGGTATCGATGGAATCGCTTCGTGGATACGATGCGTTCGGGTATGGCGCATCCACCTGGCAGTACCTCTGAGAGGGAGGCAGGGGCCATGCGAACGATGAGCCGCACCGGACTGGTGAGCGCAGGTCTCGGAGTGGGCGCGGTCGGCGGCTTCGTCGGCAGCCTGCTGAGGGAACGGAGCGCTCTGACAGCCGCTCGCGACGCTGCGGACGAAGGAAGCGAGGAACAGGCTTCATGGGGCGTCGGCTCGTACCGCTCACGCTGGACAACCTTCAGGACCTTCCCAAGCGCTGTCGCGCGTGTGTCTTCTGGGAGTTGGACCCAGTCAGCGGTGAGGCCGCGGTAAAAGCGGGCACGTCCGCCCTGGAGAAGGAAGCATGGATTTCTGCGGTCCTGCTGGACTGGGGGTCCTGCGGCCGGGTCGTCTACGTCGACGATGTACCGGTGGGCTTCGTCCTGTATGCACCTCCGGCCTACGTTCCGCGCTCCACGGCCTTCCCCACGAGTCCCGTCTCGCCTGACGCGGTACAGCTGATGACCTCGTTCATCATGCCGGGCTATCAGGGGCAGGGGCTCGGGAGGGTCATGGTCCAGACGGTCGCCAAGGATCTGCTGCGACGGGGCTTCAAAGCAATCGAGGCTTTCGGGGACGCACGGTGGAAGGAACCCGCATGCGTCCTGCCGGCTGACCATCTTCTGGCCGTGGGCTTCAAGACGGTCCGGCCCCACCCGACTTACCCCCGTCTGAGGCTGGAGCTGCGGACGACGCTCTCCTGGAAGGAAGACGTGGAGATGGCGCTCGACCGGCTGCTGGGGGCTGTGCAGAAGGAGCCGGTGCTGAGGCCGCTGTGAGAAGCGTCCGGACAAGCGAATGGGCCGACCCCTTCGGGGTTGGCCCATTCGTGTTTCACGTGAAACATCCACCGTCGACTCGACGGCTTTGCCGACTACTCGGCGATGAAGTCCTCGAGGTCGCGGACGATCGCGGCCTTCGGCTTCGCACCGACGATGGTCTTGGCGACCTCGCCACCCTGGTAGACGTTCAGCGTCGGGATGGACATGACGCCGTACTTGGCGGCCGTACCCGGGTTCTCATCGATGTTGAGCTTGACGACCTCGATCTTGTCGCCGTACTCGGCGGCAATCGCCTCGAGAGACGGCGCGATCTGGCGGCACGGGCCGCACCAGGCGGCCCAGAAGTCCACCAGTACGGGCTTGTCGCTCTTGAGGACGTCCTGCTCGAAGGAGTCGTCGGTCACATTCTTCAGGGTGCCGGCCACGGCGGGCTCCTTAACTGGTTGGTGCGCGGGGCGGATGGAGGTCAGACAGAGGTCTTCTCGGGCTCGGCCTGCTCCTCGTCCGCAAGCGCGGCGAGGAAGCGCTCGGCGTCGAGCGCGGCGGAGCAGCCGGTACCGGCGGCGGTGATCGCCTGGCGGTAGGTGTGGTCGACCACGTCACCGGCGGCGAAGACACCGGTCAGGTTGGTGCGGGTCGAAGGAGCGGCGACCTTGAGGTAGCCCTCCTCGTCGAGGTCGAGCTGGCCCTTGAAGAGTTCGGTGCGCGGGTCGTGGCCGATCGCGATGAACAGGCCGGTGACCGCCAAGTCCGAGATCTCGCCGGTCTTGAGGTTGCGCAGCTTCAGACCCAAGAGCTTGGGGTCGCCCTCGATCTCGGCGACCTCGCTGTCCCACACGAACTTGATCTTCGGGTCGGCGAAGGCACGCTCCTGCATCGCCTTGGAGGCGCGCAGGGTGTCCCGGCGGTGGACGATCGTCACGGACTTGGCGAAGCGGGAGAGGAAGGTTGCCTCCTCCATCGCGGTGTCGCCGCCGCCGATCACGGCGATGTCCTGGTCCTTGAAGAAGAAGCCGTCACAGGTGGCACACCAGGAGACACCGCGTCCGGAGAGGGCGTCCTCGTTCGGCAGGCCGAGCTTGCGGTGCTGGGAGCCGGTGGTGACGATGACGGCCTTTGCCTTGTGCACGGTGCCTGCGGTGTCGGTGACCGTCTTGACCTCACCTGACAGATCGACGGAGACGACGTCGTCCGGTACGAGCTCGGCACCGAAGCGCTCGGCCTGGGCGCGCATGTTGTCCATGAGCTCGGGGCCCATGATGCCGTCCCGGAAGCCGGGGAAGTTCTCCACGTCGGTGGTGTTCATCAGCGCGCCACCGGCGGTGACGGCGCCCTCGAACACGAGCGGCTTCAGCGACGCGCGCGCGGTGTAGAGCGCCGCCGTGTAGCCGGCGGGCCCGGAGCCGATGATGATCACGTTACGGACGTCGCTCACGGCTTGTTTCCTCGTCTCTGGACTGCGTCGTCGGACCGGGGGAGCCTCTCTCAGCGCTCTCACCCCACCCAACGGATCCTAAGGGGCGCGCATTCCCACTGTGTCCGGGCACACGGAGACGCGACACGGTACGGGATACCACGCACGACGGTGACGAAGCGTGTGCGTTCAGGGACGGGTGTAGGAGTGCGTCAGGAGAACCTTCGCCTTGACGGTGGAAGCATGACTCACGCAGCTCGCATCCACGATGTATGCGGTCACCTTGGTGCTGGCCGAGGCGTCCGACATGACCACGAGCAAGACGTCCGTCCTCTTGTAGGTCCCCGGCTTCGCCGCGAGCGCCGGGTCGGTGCGACCGATGCCATTGCGGACGCAGTCCGGGACCGTGGGCGCCTTGAAGACCTTGGGCTGGTTGGTGCCGCCCTCCACACCGAGACTGTGCGGAGCATGGGAGCCGCTGTCCGGACTCTGGCTCTTGAGGAGACCGGTGACCTGGTCCTCCAGCTTGGCCTCCGAGAAGGTGTCCTCGGTGGCGGACTTCCGGCCCTGAGCCTCGGAAGCGGGCGGTTTCCCGTCGTTCAGCGATGTCAGCAGGACCGAACCGAAGCCCAGTGCGGCGACTGTGAAGACGGTGCCCAGGATGGCGACCCTGCGGCGGCCGCCCTTCTTCCGCTGTTTGCGGCCCGGTCCGGTGGTGGCGGCACGGGAATGTCCCGCAGGACGGTCTGCCGTTGCCGATGTTTCACGTGAAACACGCGCGCTGTCACCGGCGTCGTCCGTGGAACGGGAAGCGCCGACGAGCTCCGGGGCGTCCATGACCTCGGGTGCCGTCGCGTTCAGCAGTGCCTCGGCCGCGAGAGCGGCATCGATCCGGCCTGCGACAGCGGCGGGCATGCGTGTCGGGCCCGGCACTGAACCGAGCAGCCCTCGGATCTCCTCCAGCGATGTGTAGACGTCCGCGCAGAGCTCACACTCGTCCAGGTGCCGTCGTACGTCGGCAGTCCGGGACGGCGGAAGCAGGCCCTCGGTGAGGTCGGAGATTTCGGCGACGTCCGGGTGTCCGGCCATGTCCGTCGTGGAAGTCACGCTCGCCCACCTCCGCCCTTCACAGCAGCTGAATCGCTTGGCCCGGTATCCGGCCCTGTATCGCGTGGACCGGCAGTCGGTGGTCCCGCTGCCGGTGGGACGGATGTCCCCTGGGTCCGGTTCCGCCCCTCGCCCGTTTCCTTGCGGCCACCGGTGTTTTCCGGCCGTAGATGGGTGAGGAGCGGCAGGAGTCTGGCTCTGCCGCGGGCGCAGCGGCTCTTCACCGTGCCGGTCGGGACGTCGAGCACGCGGGCGGCTTCGGCGACCGGGTACCCCTGCATGTCCACAAGGACGAGGGCGGCGCGTTGGTCGGGCGGCAAGGTGCCGAGTGCCTCCAACAGCTGCCGGTGCAGATCATTGCGTTCCGCGGGAGCGGATGCCTCCTCGTGCGGCTCCAGCAGTTGCTCCAGCCGCTCGGTGTCGTCGACCGGGGAGGTCTTGCGCGAGGCAGCCTTACGGGCGCGGTCGAGGCAGGCGTTCACCGTGATCCTGTGCAGCCACGTCGTGACGGCCGACTGCCCCCGGAAGGTGTGGGCGGCCCGGTAGGCGGACACAAGGGCGTCCTGAACGGCGTCAGCGGCCTCCTCGCGGTCCCCCAGCGTCCGCAGGGCCACCGCCCACAGACGGTCGCGGTGACGCCGCACAAGCTCGCCGAAGGCCTCCGGGTCGCCCTCTACATGGCGGGCCAGGAGGTCCTGATCGCTTGCGTCGCCGTATGCGGTGTCATCTGCCATCGGACCCCCTCCCCGGGATGCGGTCTCAGCCGGTGAACTTCAGGTCCGTCACAGCCTGCTTGTAGCCCGGATCGCTGTACGAGTCCCCCGGCGCGTACGGCAGCGCCGTGAACCACACCAGTACGTACCGGCTCTTGACCGGCTTGGCGACTGTCACCTTTGCAGACGTGCCGGACGTCGTCGTGGATCCCAATTTCGTCATCGAAGTCAGCGGAACCGACGAGCTCATGGAGTCCGTCGCGTAGAGCGTGACCGTCGTGTGGTTGCCGCCGAAGAGGAGCCCTATCGAAGCGGCGGAGACCTCCTGCTCCGAGCCGAAGTCGTAGACGATGCCGACGCCGGGCTTGAAGGCCGGGTTCATGTCCGGGCCGTCCTTGTAGCTGGCGGTACGCCAGTACGTGGAACTCTTGTTGTCGTACGTCTTGTCGACGTCGTTGGGGTGCTGGGCGTCACCCTTGGCGACGTACTCCTGGGCGCTCTGGATCTGGAGGGTCTTGACCGGTTTGGTCTTGTCGCCGCCCTTGTCGCCCCCGTCCGTCGTCTGCGTGTTGTTGGTGTCGTCGGACTTGCCGCCGTTGTCCATGAGCGCGTCCGCGAGCTGCCAGCTGCCCAGGCCCAGGGCGGCGATGAGGAGCGCCGAGACGGCCCACTTCAGCGCCTTGCCCGTGCGGCTCTGCAGCGGGGCCGGAGGCGCCGGCACCGGCTGGGTGGCGCCGGGGTGCGGTGCCGGGCGGCCGTACGTGCCCTGCTGGTACGTCGTGCGCTGGTACTCCGGCGGCGCGGTGAACGCGGGCTCCGGCGGGCGGATGCGGGGCATCTCGCCGATCGCCTTCACCAACTCCTCCGGCGTGGTGCACGGGGATTCGTGACGCGAGGCGGTCGCCCCGTCGTTGACGAGTGCGCGCATGGACAGCTCGGACAGGCCGCGGTGGACACCGGCCCGCACCTGGTCGGGTGCGATCAGACCGACGTCCTTGGGCAGCCCCGACAGACCGTACGCGTCGTTCTCGTACGGCCAGCGCTGGGTGAGCCCCGCGTACAGGAGCGCGCCGACGGACTCCGTGTCGGTGCGCTGCGGGGTCTCGGAACTGATGCCGCGCAGCGCGGCGTTCACGGCAAGGCCGCGGATGCGCCACTGGCCGCTGGAGGTACGCAGCACGGCGTTGGGGTTCAGCCGCAGATGGGCCAGACCCTCGCGGTGCGCTGCGGCCATTGCTGAGGCGATCTGACTGGCCATCTGGTAGGCGTCGTGCGGCTCCAGCGGCCCGGAGGCGAGCAGCGTGGTCAGCTCCACGGCGTCGGGCAGCCACTCGTGGACGACGTAGACGAGGTCGTTCTCCTCGACGGCGTCCAGCACCTGCACGAAGCGGGGATCACCGAGCAGCGCCGAGGAACGGGCCGCGGCCAGCACCGAACGCGCCCGTGAATGATCCGCGGGCAGGATGTGGACGCCGACGGCGCGGCGTAGTTTCTCGTCCACGGCACGCCAACTGCTGAATCCGTCCAGACGGGTGACGCACTCCTCAAGCCGGTACCGTCTGGCGAGTTTGTGGCCGCTGTGCAGCTCCGGCGGTGAGGCCTTTCCGGGACCCTCGGTCCCGCCACTCCCCTGTGCCTCGTCGATCTCCGTGTCCCGCTCCCGGTTCTGGGCCACCCCGTCGGCCGTGGACTGGTCCGCCTCTGCGGTCAGCGGTTCGTCGCCGCTGTCTGCCACGTCGACGGCAGCCGTGCTCCGCTCCGCCACCGTCGTTCCTGCCTCCCCATTCAATGCGCGCCGACCAACATCCGTGCGCGCTGTCCGACGCCGAAACCAATTGTGCCCACAGTCCGCCGCTATGCACGACACACGGTGGCGGACGATGGTTGTGCGCGTACCCCCGCGTCAGCGCCCCAGACGCCCGCGGACCATGCCGACCAGTGAGTTCAGCTCCTCGATGCGCATCTTGCGGGCAGCGAGGAAGAAGATCCCGAGCAGGACCGCACCGCCGGCCAGCAGGGCCGCGAGAGATCCGACGACGCCCTGTCCGAGCGTATGGCCGATCTCGTAGCAGGCCGCGCCGCTGAGGGCCGCTGCGGGCACCGAGGCGATGCAGAGCCTGGCGTACGTCCGCAGGACGCGGGCGCCGTCCAGGTCGCCGCCAAGCCGCTTGCGCAGCCGGTTCCAGGCGACGCCGACGCCGATCGCGTAGGCGAGGCCGTAGGAGGCGGCCATGCCGGCCACGGCCCAGCGGGGTGGCAGGACGACGTAACACAGCGCCGAGGCGCCCGCGTTGACCGCGGCCACGATGACCGTGTTGTAGAAGGGCGTCCGGGTGTCCTCGTAGGCGTAGAACGCGCGCAGCACGACGTACTGCACGGAGTACGGGATCAGGCCGAGGGCGAACGCCATCAGCATGAAGCCCATGTTGGTGGCCTCGCTGATGCCGGAGGAGCCGAAGATCAGCGTGCACATCGGGATGCCGAGGGCGAGGAAACCGAAGGCGATCGGCACGATGGCGACGGCCGTGGTGCGCAGGCCCTGGGAGATGTCGTCGCGGACGGCGCCGCCGTCGTCCTCCGCCGCCGAGCGCGAGATGCGCGGCAGCAGGGCGGCCATCAGGGAGACGGTGATGATGGCTTGCGGCAGTCCCCAGATCAGCTGGGCGTTGGCGTAGGCGGCGAAGCCGGTGCCGTCGACGGGTGAGGCCTTGCCGGCCGAGGTGGACAGCTGCGAGACGACGATCGCGCCGGCCTGGTTGGCGAGGACGAACAGGACGGTCCACTTGGCGAGCGTCACGGCCTTGCCGAGGCCGTGGCCCCTCCAGTCGAACCGCAGCCGCAGCCGGAACCCGGTCTCGCGCAGATACGGGATCATCGCCAGCGCCTGGACGACGAGGCCGAGCAGAACACCGATGCCGAGGAGCCGCTGGCCCTCCGGGGGGATGGTCGTGACCTTCATGCCGGAGTCGGCCGCGGTGCCGTACACCCACATGAACATGCCGAGCGTCACGATGATGACGATGTTGTTCAGGACCGGCGTCCACATCATGGCGCCGAACTTTCCGCGGGCGTTGAGGATCTGCCCCATCACCACGTGGACGCCCATGAAGAAGATCGAGGGCAGGAAGTAGCGGACGAAGGTGATGCCGACCTCGTTGGCCGCCGGATCGCTGGCCACCGAGTCCGACAGCAGGCGGATCAGGAGCGGCGCGCCGAGGACCGCGAGGACCGTGAGGGCGCCCAGCGCCACCATGACGAGGGTCAGCAGGCGGTTGGCGTAGGCCTCGCCGCCGTCCTCGTCCTCCTTCATGGCGCGCACGAGCTGCGGCACGAACACCGAGTTGAGGCCGCCGCCGACGGTCAGGATGTAGATCATCGTGGGCAGCTGGTAGGCGACCTGGAAGGTGTCACCGAGCAGCCCGACGCCGAGCGCCGAGACGATCAGTGCGGAGCGGATGAAGCCGGTGAGGCGGGAGACCATCGTGCCCGCCGCCATCACGGCGCTCGACTTGAGCAGGCCTCCGCCGCGCCCGGCCTTCTTCGCCGGGGCCACCGGAGCTGCTGGTGGCGCCGCAGCCGCGGGCGGCGTGGTGCCGAGGTTCATGGTCTGGTCGGCCGCGGGCGTGGGCGCCGCCGGATCCTGGTACTGCGAGGTCGGCGACGACGCACCCGGCGCGGCCGCCGGGCCGGGCACCGACGGGGGATCCGACGCGGGGTATCCGCCGTTCTGCTGCTGGTCCCGGAAGAGATGCGCGAAGGCGTCCGGCTCGTGGCGCTCCTCACCGGCCCGGGTGACCAGGTCGTCGACGCCCACGTACTGGGTCGTGCGGGGGTCGTCGCCGTACGGCAGGTACTGGCTCGGGGCGTCCGGTTCCGGCGCCGGGGTCTGGGCCCAGACACGGGAGTCGGGGGCGTACGGGGACTGAGGCGGCTGGGCATACAGCGGTTGCTGCGGCTGGTAGGTACCGGGGGGCGGCGGAGGGTGCGCGGCGCGGTCGTAGAGGGCCTCGGCGACCGGGTCCTGCGCGGAGAGATCCTGTGCCCGGTAGGGGTCCTGGTCGTAGGCGTCCTGGAGGTACATGTCCGCGGGGGGCTGCGGCGGTACCTGGCCGTGCTCGGGCTGCGGGCCCTCGGCGGGGCCCGAGCTGCCCGCAGCCTGGCCGCGGTCACCGTCGTACGGCGCGTTCATGGTTACCCCACCTCATCGTCCCGGGCCCACCGGCCACGACATCCTCAACGGTCCACTCTCTCACCCGTGCCGGACGGGTCGGTGCTTTCCGGTGCGGTGTCCGGTGTCGGGTCACTCGGCTGCTCAGGGTCGTCTGCCCGGGCGTCGGTGCCGGACTCCTCCTTGAGACGGTCTTCAGGGCCCTCAGGGTTCTTCGGTCCCTCGGCGGGCTCGCCGGCCTCGTCGGGACCGTCCTCCTCGGCCTCACGGGCGGCCGCTCGCTTGCGCTGCGTGTACATGCGGAAGCCGGCGAGGACCAGCAGGAGGAAGCCGCCGCCGATGACCAGCATCACGGTGGCCGTGAACTCGGTGACCTTGACGTCGAAGGTGACGGCGTTGCCGTATTCCTGGCCGTCCTCCGTGTACAGCTGGGCGACCACCGTCGCCTGGCCGTTGGCCTTGGCCGTCGTGGTGAACTTCACCGTCTGGCTGTGACCGCCGGACACCGTGACGGCTTGCTCCTGGTAGGCATGGCCGCCGATCTGGAGGCGGGTGGGGCTCGTCGAGGTGAGGCGCAGCGTCAGGTGCTGGACACCCTGCACCAGATTGTTCTGGACGGTCACGGGGATGGTGGCGCTGCGTCCGGAGAGCTTGGTGTCGGACTTGTCGATCAGTTTGACCTGGCTGGTCAGATCGGTGAGGTGGTTGTCCACGTCGTCGCGGAAGCTCGCCGCGGCGGCCGCGCTGCCCCGCCACGACGTGGACATCCCGCGGTTCATGGCGCGCCCGAAGGGGGTCACCACACGGGACTCGTCGCTGAGGATCACCTTGAAGTTGTCGAGTTTGTCCTGCGTTGTCGCGATCTCCTCGAAGGCCGAGCGCGGCAGCTCCTGCTTGCGCAGCGAGGAGGGATACGCGGACGTCGACGGCACCCTCGTCGTGGCACCCGGGTCCGGCTTGGCCTTGGCGGCCGATGTGAGCTTCTGGGCCTCGGACCAGTTGCCGCCCTGGAGGGCCGCCAGCGCGTCGGCCATGGCCTGGGCCTGGTGCGGTGTCGGCATGCGCTGCGGAGCAACGACGATGCTGCGCTGCTTGTTCGTCTGGAGGTTGAGCTCCAGGCTCTGGGCAAGGAACTGCTGCACGGCGAGGGTGCCGTCAGAGGCCGTCGTGAGGTCGCCCTGGAACGCCTGCGACAGACGGGCGTCCGCGACCACCGCCGTGGTGCCGCCGCCGATGGGACGTGCTGCGGAGGGGGTGTAGGGCAGACCGCCGGTCTCCTGGAGGCTGTCGCTGCGCGCGATGACCTGGTCGGCGCCGGCGGAGGTGGCGACCTTCACGATCGACGGGTCGACGGCGCCGTCCACGGGCCAGGCGAAGTCCGTGCTCGGTTTCACGTGGAGGATGGGCTCCACCGTGTTGGCGACGACGTCGGTGGCCTCCTTGAGGTGGCTCAGCGAACCGGTCACGCTCGTGCCGTTGTGAGCGAGGGAGGCCAGGTCCGGGTCGGCGAAGGGCAGCGCGACGACCTCCTTGTCGGCCACTGCCTTCTGCAACTCGGCGAGCCACTGCTTGGCGACCGCCTGGTGCGTGCCCGCCGTGGTCGTGTTGTTGGCGGCCCTGACCCGATAGCTGCGGGTCATCGCGTCGACCGAGGCCAGCAGGTCCGGGTCGATCACCCACGTGATGTCGAGGCTCTCGCCCAGGGACAGCATCTCGTCCAGGCGGCCGCCCGGGGAGATCTCCTTGGCGAGATCGTCATTGAGGAAGACCGGTGTCTGCTGCTCGTTCGACCCTGTCTCCGCCGTCATGTGGACGGTGGAGACCAGCGGCCACAGAAACGTCGTCTTCGTCTTGGTGCCGGCCTCGTCCGGCTGCCAGGGCAGGAAGGTCCGCTGGACGCCGAGGACCTTGCTCCACGGCTGCGCCGGCGTCTGGCCGGACAGCGATACGGCGAACTGGTAGACCCCGTCGTCTCCGAGGTCCAGCTTGTCGACCGGCACGGTGATGCTGAAGGGCTCGGCGACCCCCGGAGTGAGCTTGGGGAACTTCTCGACGTACTTGCCGCCGATCTCCGAGCCGGTCGCGCCCTGGACGCTGCCACTGTCGTTGGCGATGTCCTCGATGGCCGAGCGAGTATTCAGCTCAGGGCCCACGTGCAGTCCCACATGGGCGCCGGTGACCGTCTGCTTGCCGTTGTTGGTCACGGTGCCCGACACGGTGAGCGTGTCGCCGTCCGTGGGGACACCGGGGCTGAGCGAGTCGAGGGCGACGGCCACCGAGCCCGAACCTGAGGCGGCCTGCAAGGAAGCCTGCCCAGCCGCGTTCGCGGAAGCCGCGGAGGGCAGCTGGAGGAGGCCGGCCAGCAGAGGCGCCCCTGCGAGCAGTGCTCCGGTGCGCCGCAGCCACCGGTGGGCAGGTGAGGGATTCGTCCCCTGGAAGTCTGCCGCCTCGGCCACGCGTTTCGCCCGTCCCTCGTCGTCGTCAGTGGTCGTCGGAATGTGCGTCCACGCATGGTAACGATGCGCGCTGAGGGGAAGTGCCGCGGACTGCCGCACAAGATCGGGGAGCAGGGTCGACCTGTCCTGTATGTGCATGTATAAAGACGGGCGCCACCTGTATGCCTCCAGGGCAGCGTTTACGCCTGTATCTGCGGTGGTGTCCGTGGGCCCTTAATGGAGGCGCTTGCGGTCGCCCGGGCCACGTACCCTCTTCTGTTGTGCCGAACGCCAACGAAGCCCACCTCAGTGCCCTGAGCCAGGAGCCGCACCGCGTGCCGAGTGAATCGCTGCGGGTGGATCCTGTCGCCGACGACCTCGCCCGCCGTTTCCAGGACGCCGGGTTCTCCCTCGCCCTGGTCGGAGGCTCGGTCCGGGACGCGCTGCTCGGCCGGCTCGGCAACGACCTCGACTTCACGACCGACGCACGTCCCGAGGACGTCCTCAAGATCGTCCGTCCGTGGGCGGATGCCGTGTGGGAGGTCGGTATCGCCTTCGGCACGGTCGGCGCCCAGAAGAACGGCTACCAGATCGAGGTGACCACGTTCCGGTCGGAGGCCTACGACCGGACCTCGCGCAAGCCCGAGGTGGCTTACGGCGACTCCATCGAGGAAGACCTCGTCCGGCGTGACTTCACCGTCAACGCGATGGCCCTCGCGCTCCCTGAGAAGAAGTTCATCGACCCGCACGGCGGACGGGACGACCTCGCTGCGCGTGTGCTGCGTACCCCGGGCACTCCCGAGGCGTCCTTCTCCGACGATCCGCTGCGGATGATGCGGGCCGCACGCTTTGCTGCGCAGCTCGACTTCGAGGTGGCTCCCGAGGTCGTGACGGCCATGAAGGAGATGGCCGGCCGTATCGAGATCGTCTCGGCCGAGCGGGTACGGGACGAGCTGAACAAGCTGATCCTGTCCGCGAACCCGCGCAAGGGCCTGACGCTGTTGGTCGAGACCGGTCTCGCGGACCATGTGCTGCCCGAGCTCCCGGCCCTGCGGCTGGAGCGTGACGAGCACCACCGGCACAAGGACGTGTACGAGCACACGCTGATCGTCCTGGAGCAGGCGATCGCGCTGGAGGATAACGGCCCCGACCTGACTCTCCGCCTGGCCGCGCTGCTGCACGACATCGGCAAGCCGCGCACCCGCCGCTTCGAGCAGGACGGTCGGGTCTCGTTCCACCACCACGAGGTGGTCGGCGCGAAGATGACCAAGAAGCGCATGATGGCTCTCAAGTACTCCAACGAGCTGGTGAAGGACGTCTCACGTCTGGTCGAACTCCACCTGCGCTTCCACGGCTACGGGACTGGCGAGTGGACGGACTCGGCGGTCCGCCGCTACGTCCGCGACGCCGGCCCCCTCCTCGACCGCCTCCACAAGCTGACCCGCTCGGACTGCACGACGCGGAACAAGCGCAAGGCGGCGGCGCTGTCGCGGGCGTACGACGGTCTGGAGGAGCGCATCGCCCAGCTCCAGGAGCAGGAGGAGCTGGACGCGATCCGTCCCGACCTCGACGGCAACCAGATCATGGAGATCCTGGGCATCGGCCCGGGACCGGCCATCGGTCAGGCGTACAAGTTCCTGCTGGAGCTGCGGCTGGAGAACGGGCCGATGGAACATGGTGAGGCGGTGGCGGCCCTCAAGGAATGGTGGGCCGAGCAGAGCTGAGGCTGTGAAACGGGGTCATGTTTCACGTGAAACATGACCCGGGATACGCGTCGGGGGCGGTGTTTCACGTGAAACACCGCCCCCGACGCGTATCCCGGCCTACTTCTTGTAGTCCTTCAGGCAGAGCAGGAAGTCGTTGCTGTCACTGCTCTCGGTGTACGAGTACTGGAAGTCCTTGGCGGCTGCCAGGCATTTGGTCTGGGCCTCGGTCTCCGAGTAGTTGCCGTTGATCTTGGCCAGCACGATGTACTGGGCCTGCGACGAGTCGCACTTCACGACCTCGAGGTCCGGGTTGTTGTCGTTGCTGCTGCCGCGGTGCATGCAGTCGCCGACCTTGGCGGTGTCGGCGTCGTTCTGGCTGGTTATGAAGCTGACGACGGCTGCGACAATGGCGATCACGATGACGGCGATGATCCTGATCGCCTTGAAGCTGAGCTTGCGGCTCGGCTGCGGAGGAATCGGCGCGTACGGTGCGGTGGCCTGCTGGGGGAACCCAGGCTGACCCGGCTGCTGCGGGTAGCCGCCCTGAGGCGGATACGGCGCTTGCCCCTGGGGCGGGTACGGCGCCGAGCCCTGCGGCGGGTACGGTGCCGAGCCCTGCGGCGGGTACGGTGCCGAGCCCTGCGGCGGGTACGGTGCCTGGCCCTGGGGCTGGCCGTAGGGCTGCTGGCCCTGTGCGAACGGGTTCTGGCCCTGGGGCGGAGTGGTCACTTGAGGGTCCCCCTGAAGAGTTGGTGAGCGGCTTGCATAAGAGCCGCGTAAGACCCCGGTAAATTATCGGCTGCCACTGACACTTCTGTAATCCAGAGGGACTCTGTGGCCTTGATGTGACACTTACTGGCGCTCAAAGCGGGCCATAGCACCGGCAACTACCGCGTAGACAACGGCAACTGTGACCACCAGCGGCACGGAGCGGCCGTCCGGCGGCAGCATCAGTGCGGCCACCGCCGCGGCGCCCACGAAGGCGGTGTTGAACAGGACGTCGTAGACGGAGAAGATCCTGCCTCGGAAGCCGTCGTCCACGGAAGACTGCACGACTGTGTCTGTGGCGATCTTCGCGCCCTGGGTGGTGAGGCCGAGGACGAACGTCGCGACCAGCATCGGAGCGGTGGCGAACGGAAGACCGAGGGCGGGTTCCAGGACGGCCGCCGCCGCGGCGCACACCACGATCCAGCGGCCCGGCCCGAGGCGTCCCGCGGCCCAGGGCGTCACCACGGCTGCCGCGAAGAAGCCTGCGGCGGAAGTTCCCAACGCCAGCCCCAGCAGCCGCAGTCCGTCGTCTGCGGTCGAGGCGAAGGTGTACCGGCACAGCATCAACAGCATGACCAGCAGCGCGCCGTAGCAGAACCGCATCAGGGTCATCGTGACAAGTGCCCAGGCGGCCTCCCGGCGTGGCGGTGCGGCGAGGTGTCGTACACCCGCCGTCAGGTCGCGGGCCGTGCCGGTGAGTGCCGTGGCCAGCCTCGGCTGCACCAACTCGGCGTCCGGCCCGAGCAGTTCCGGGGCCAGACGCAGCGACGCGAGCGCCGCGCACAGATACAGGGCGGCGCCCAGCAGGACCACGGCGGCGTCGGAGTCCGCCACCACCAGCCGTACGACGAACGCGAGACCGCCGCCCGCGGTCGCGGCGAGCGTACCGGCGGTCGGGGAAAGGGAGTTGGCCATCACCAGGCGCTCACCGTCGACCACGCGCGGCAGCGCGGCGGACAGGCCGGCCAGAACGAAGCGGTTGACGGCGGTGACGCAGAGCGCGGAGACGTAGAAGAGCCAGTCCGGGACGTGACTGAGGATCAGGATGGCCGTCGCCGACGCCAGCAGGGCACGCAGCAGGTTGCCGTAGAGGAAGACCTGGCGGCGGCGCCAGCGGTCCAGGAGGACTCCTGCGAAGGGGCCCACCAGGGAGTACGGAAGCAGCAGGACCGCCATGGCGGAGGCGATCGCGGTGGCCGAGGTCTGTTTCTCCGGCGAGAAGACGACGTAGGTGGCGAGTGCGACCTGGTAGACGCCGTCGGCGCCCTGGGAGAGCAGGCGTACGGCGAGCAGGCGCCGGAAGTTCGCGAAGCGCAGAAGAGTGCGCAGATCACGGACGACGGCCATGGGGCACAGCCTCACATACGGGGAGGGTCCCCGGGCGTGCAACCCGGGGACCCTCGACGCCCTGGCAGGAGCAGTTGTGTCAGCGCTTAGCGCTCGACCTCACCCTTGATGAACTTCTCGACGTTCTCGCGGGCCTCGTCGTCGAAGTACTGGACCGGCGGGGACTTCATGAAGTAGCTGGAGGCCGACAGGATCGGGCCGCCGATGCCCCGGTCCTTGGCGATCTTCGCGGCGCGCAGGGCGTCGATGATGACACCCGCGGAGTTCGGGGAGTCCCAGACCTCGAGCTTGTACTCGAGGTTCAGCGGGACGTCACCGAAGGCGCGGCCCTCAAGGCGGACGTAGGCCCACTTGCGGTCGTCCAGCCAGGCGACGTAGTCGGACGGGCCGATGTGGACGTTCTTCTCGCCGAGGTCCCGGTCGGGGATCTGGGAGGTGACGGCCTGCGTCTTGGAGATCTTCTTGGACTCCAGGCGCTCGCGCTCGAGCATGTTCTTGAAGTCCATGTTGCCGCCGACGTTCAGCTGCATGGTGCGGTCCAGGACGACGCCCCGGTCCTCGAACAGCTTCGCCATGACGCGGTGCGTGATGGTGGCGCCGACCTGCGACTTGATGTCGTCGCCGACGATCGGGACGCCCGCCGCGGTGAACTTGTCCGCCCACTCCTTCGTACCGGCGATGAAGACCGGAAGAGCGTTGACGAAGGCGACCTTGGCGTCGATGGCGCACTGGGCGTAGAACTTCGCCGCGTCCTCGGAACCCACCGGCAGGTAGCAGACGAGGACGTCGACCTGCTTGTCCTTGAGGACCTGGACGACGTCGACCGGCTCGGCGTCGGACTCCTCGATGGTCTCGCGGTAGTACTTGCCGAGGCCGTCGAGGGTGTGGCCGCGCTGGACGGTCACGCCGGTGTTCGGCACGTCGCAGATCTTGATGGTGTTGTTCTCGGAGGCGCCGATGGCGTCCGCGAGGTCGAGGCCGACCTTCTTCGCGTCGACGTCGAACGCGGCGACGAACTCGACGTCACGGACGTGGTAGTCGCCGAACTGGACGTGCATCAGGCCGGGGACCTTGGACGCCGGGTCGGCGTCCTTGTAGTACTCGACTCCCTGAACCAGCGACGCGGCGCAGTTGCCCACACCGACGATGGCTACGCGAACCGAACCCATTCCGGTTGCTCCCTGTGTGTACGAGTGAGGCCCTGACTGGACTCTCACGTGGCGGTGTCGTCGGGCGTATCCGTCCCGGGGGTGTCCCCGGGACGGGGCAGGACGCCCGGCGCTCCAGATGTGTTGTTCTGCTGAGCGGACCCCCCGGAGGCGGGGCCCTTCAGGTCCCGTCCGGCCCGCTCGCTCTCGATGAGCTCGTTCAGCCAGCGCACTTCGCGCTCCACGGACTCCATCCCGTGGCGCTGGAGCTCAAGCGTGTAGTCGTCGAGGCGCTCTCTGGTGCGTGCGAAGGAGAGGCGCATCTTCTCCAGACGCTCCTCCAGCCGGCTGCGGCGGCCCTCCAGCACGCGCATGCGTACGTCGCGCGACGTCTGCCCGAAGAAGGCGAAACGGGCGGCGAAGTGCTCGTCCTCGTATGCGTCGGGGCCCGTCTGCGAGAGCAGTTCCTCGAAGTGCTCCTTACCTTCCGCCGTCAACCGGTAGACGATCTTGGCGCGACGCCCTGCGAGTGGTGCAGCGAGGGCGTCCTCGGGGGTGTGTCCCGGCTCTTCGATCAACCAGCCGTTGGCGACCAGCGTCTTGAGGCAGGGGTAGAGCGTTCCGTAGCTGAACGCACGGAACACCCCCAGGGACGTATTGAGTCGTTTCCGCAGCTCATAGCCGTGCATCGGGGACTCGCGGAGCAGGCCGAGTACGGCGAACTCAAGGATCCCGGAACGCCGGCTCATCCGCTCGCCTCCTTGCCTTATCTCGCACCGATGTATCGACTCGATACATCAAGACGATAGAACGGCCTTCCGGATGCGACAAGTGGGGGGACGGTGAACGGGATCACATCACTTATTCATCAGGGGCAAGTTGCCTGATTTGGGGTGAAGTCTCGGGCTCAGTGGGTTTTGGCGGTGCGTAGTCTGTGCGGCATGCAAACCACCGGGAGCCGAGTGACACCAGGGGGTGTCATGGCTCCCGGCGCAGTACGGGTGAATGCGGGATCGACCACATCCGTACTTCGGGGGGACCGGAAACCAGCCGCCGTTTCCAGGCGCGCAAGGGTGCGCCTGCCCGAGGAGTAGTCGTTCGATGAGCGAGCACCGTCGCAAACCGCCGCACCCGCAGGGAGGCGGACGTGCCGCGGCCCGACGCGGCCAGTCCGGCTCGTCCTCCGGCCGCCGCGCGGCACCGCGAGGCGCAACCGGGTCCCCGGCCGATTACGGACTGGGCCAGGGGTCGACTGACGAGGAGCGGTCGTACGGCGGCCGCGCCGAAGCCCGCCGCGCGGCACAGAGAACTGGAGGCGGCCGCCGCAGAGCGGCCGAGCCCGGCCGCGGAGGTCGACGCGGCGGGCCCGGCGGCCCCGGACGGGGCAGAGGGCGAGCACCCGATCCTGGCAGGAAGCGCCTGATCGACTATCCGCGAGCGGGCAAGTACGGCGCGGCGCGCTGGGTGCCGTCGTGGAAGCTGGTGACAGGCCTGTTCATCGGCTTCATCGGAAGCCTGGTGGCCGTGGCGGGCATCGGGTACGCCATGGTGAGCGTCCCGAACGTCGCCGACACCGCGAAGGCGCAGAACAACGTCTTCTACTGGTCCGACAAGAGCGAGATGGTCGCCACGGGCGGCGAGACGAACCGCCAGATCGTCAACCTCTCGCAGATCCCCAAGGCGATGCAGTACGCCGTCGTCTCGCAGGAGAACAAGACCTTCTACACCGACAGCGGCATCGACCCGAAGGGCATCGCCCGCGCCGTGTTCAACATGGCCCGGGGCGGCGAGACGCAGGGCGGCTCCACGATCACCCAGCAGTACGTGAAGAACGCGCGGCTCGGCGACCAGTCGCAGACGATCACGCGTAAGTTCAAGGAGATCTTCATCTCCATAAAGGTGGGTGCCACGGTCTCGAAGGACGAGATCATGAAGGGCTACCTGAACTCCGCGTACTACGGACGCAACGCCTACGGCATCCAGGCGGCCGCCCGCGCGTACTTCAACAAGGACTCCGTCGACCTGAACCCGGGCGAGTGTGCGTTCCTGGCGGCGATGCTCAAGGGCGCCACGTACTACGACCCTGCGGGCTCCACCTCCATCGACCCCGCGGCCACCTCGGACGCCAACAGCAAGCGTGCGCTGCGGCAGATGCAGAACACGCTCGACAAGATGGTCGAGTACCACCATCTCGACGCGGCGACCCGGGCCAAGTACACCAAGCTCCCCAACGTGAAGAACCCGCGGTCGAACACTCAGCTCGCCGGCCAGGTCGGCTACCTCGTGGACCTGGCCAAGGCGTATCTGATCAACAACACGAACATCACCGCCGACGACCTGCAGCAGGGCGGCTACTCGATCTACACGACCTTCGACAAGAAGAAGGTCAAGGAGCTCGAGGCCTCGGTCAAGAACGTCCAGAAGGCCAACATCAAGCCCAAGCAACGCCCCAACACGGACACACACGTCCAGTTCGGCGGCGCTTCCGTGGATCCGACGACCGGCGCCATCAAGGCCATCTACGGCGGTGAGGACGCGACCAAGCACTTCACCAACAACGCCGACGTCACCGGCGCCCAGGTCGGTTCGACGTTCAAACCGTTCGTGCTGGCGGCGGCGATGAAGTGGGGCGTGCGCGACAAGAGCCTCGGTCCGGATCAGGCGCAGGACGAACGCACGCAGGTCTCTCCGAAGAGCCTGTACAGCGGCAAGAACAAGCTCAAGATCAGGGAGTACGACAACACGGTCTGGAAGAACGACAAGGGCGAGGAGTGGCTGCAGACCAACGACGGCAACGAGTCGTACGGCAGTCCGCCCAAGTACCAGATCGACCTGCGTGAGGCGATGCGGGAGTCGGTGAACTCCGCCTATGTGCAGCTCGGAATGGACGTCGGGCTGGACAAGGTGAAGGAGGCAGCCATGGACGCCGGCCTCAAGAAGAACAGCCTGGCCGGTACCAGCTTCCCGTCGTTCTCGATCGGTATCTCCGACCCGAGTGCGATCCGCATGGCGGGTGCTTACGCCACCTTCGCGGCCAGTGGCCAACAGCGTGACCCGTTCTCCGTCACGAAGGTCACGAGCCAGGACGGCACGGTCTACACCCACACGGACAAGCCCATCGAGGCATTCACTCCAAAGGTCGCCGACAACGTCACAGACGTGCTGAAGACCGTGGTCGACAAGGGTACGGGTACCGCCGCCCAACTGCCCGGGCGGCAGGTCGCCGGCAAGACGGGTACCACCGACGGCAACAAGTCCGCCTGGTTCGTGGGCTACACCCCGCAGCTGTCCACGTCGATCACGATGTTCCGCTACAACGACGACGAGTCGGAGAAGAACCGCACCTTCCTGGAGATGTATGGAACGGGCGGTCAGAAGAAGATCCACGGAGCCTCGTTCCCGGCCGAAATCTGGCACGACTACATGGCGGACGCGCTGAAGAACGAGCCGGTGAAGGACTTCCCGACGCCGGAGCCGATCGGCACGATCGTCAACGACGTGCCCAGCCCGACGGCCGTTCCGACACCCAGTGCGACCCTCACGAGTCCGTCGCCGAGTCCGACGCCCAGTGAGACCTTGACGAGCCCGTCGCCCTCGGCGAGCGAGTCGTGCAAGTTCGGCTGGCAGTGCACGGACACCGGCGGTACGGACACCGGCGGCACCGACGGAGGCGTGACCTCGACGCCGACGGCCACGGACACGTCCGGGACCGGCAACAACAGAGGCAACGGCAACGGAGGGCTCTTCGGAGGCACAGGGTGAGCCGTTGACCGAGAGATCGTCGTAAGGGCGCGATGCAGCGCGGCGACGGGCCGGTGTTCCTCGACGGAGGACATCCGGCCCGTCGCCGTTTCTGCCGGAGGCGCCTCTGGAATGTTTGACATGCCCTGTTCATCTCAACGTCTCCTTCGGTCACTTGGATTGCAGATCCACGGGACGTTCGTGAGCGGCACGGGAGCCGTGGGAGAAGAGGGGGAAGGCATGTCGAAACGCAGGACGGCCGTCACCGGCGTGGTGGGCGCGGCCCTGGCCCTGACCGCGACGGTCGGCCTGGCCGGCCCGGCCAGCGCGGTGACCGCGCAGGGCATCTGCGGCGACGGCTACACCGTGCGGGTCGCGAAGGACCTGGGCGGAGCCTCGACGTATCTGCTGCGCGACGGGCAGAAGGCGTGCGTGGTCACCATCAAGGAAGGCTCGGCCATTGGAAACTCGGTCGAGATCGGCGCCTGGATCGGCACGGCGGACGGCAGCGGCTGGGCCGACGTGGGCAAGTACGCCTCCTACGCGGGCCCGATCAAGGTCACCGCGAGCTGTGTGAACTGGGCAGGGCACTACGGGGACAGCAGCTATTCCAGCAAGCCCTGCTGAGACACGGTGGTACGAGAAATGCGGGAAAGGCCGTTCCGGACACCGGGGCGGCCTTTGCCGTGCCCCGCGAGTACTCTTCGGAGGGATTTCCGTGCCGTCGGCGCACCATTCATCGTGCTTGGAGCGGGAGGTCGAGGATGAACGACAGTCTGAGGTGGCTCGGCGAGCACTGTTACGAGCCCCCCGGAAAGGTCCCGGGCATGCGGGGTGGCGTATCGCTGACCGCGGTGCGCGGGCTCCCCGTGGCGGAACTCCTCGGGCGGCTGCGGGCCCGTGAGGAGGAGATGGCGGCTCCTGTCCGGTACCGGGATTTCGACTTCTCCGCGGTTACGCCATCACTGCGGCCCTGTATGTACGGAACATCGGGCGAGTGGAGTTACGTCCTGGAGGGCTCGGGTTCGTCCACGTGGTACGAGCGGTGGTTCTACGACGACTCCGTCGTGAAGCCGCTCCCCGGTGAGGACCTGGTGTGCCTCAACCCGAACATCGCGGTGCAGCCCTGCTGGCTCGCGTACACCCCCGGTGGTGACGGCGCCGTGTGGTTCACCGAGTTCGGGGAAAGCCCTCTGAGCAGCCGGAAAGTGGATACGACCGGGAAAGTGGCGGCCCTGGACGAGGCGCTGCGAGCCGCCGGCGCGGTGAACCCCGGACCGCCCGAGTTCGGCAGCACACCGGAGTGGGTGAGTTTCCTCGACGAACACCACGGAGGTCTGCCCGCCGTGGTGTGGCAGGCGGTCGGCGACGGCCTCGGTATTCGCATTCCGCGGACCGACGTCGAAGAGGGGAATCTCCCGATCGCGCTGCTGGACGATCCCTTTGCGTGACATGCGGGCGGGGCGATACGGAAGCCGATTCCGTACCGCCCCGCTTCTTCCTTTTCAGGCTAGTTCGTTTTCATGGTGCACTTGATGAAGCTTCCGGTCTGCGGGGCGCAGTCGCCGGAGATCGCGGTGTCCAGCCAGTAGGCGTCCTGTTGCATCAGGCGCATCTTCTTGGCGAAGCCGGCCGAGAAAGCCGCCATGGAGCCCGAGTTCTGTAGACCCGAGATCGCCGAGCGTCCGCACACCTCGTTGAAGCTGGGAATCGTTCCGGGCAGGTTGCGCAGGTGGATCGTGCCGTTGTCCATCTGCGCGAAGGTCTGCACGCATTCGGCGCCGGTGGCGACGGGATTGAGCCCTCCCAGGTCGGCCGGCATGCCGCCGCTGTTGTAGCTGGCGTTGAAGGAGAACTCGTCGCAGTTGGGATCGTCGGTGCTGCTGTTCATCGCCTCCGGGTCGTAGTTGGTTCTCGCCCAGCCGCTCTCGTCGCAGATGACGTTCCGGTTCTTCCCGTCCCGTCCGCCGGGCAGGTAGTAGAGGGGCGTGTCGGCCGACTTCAGGCCGGGTGAGTTGGGCATCGCGTGCTGGATGAGCCACGCGTGTGCTGCGGCCTGCGGGTACTTGGCCGCGTTGAAGGTGTAGGTGGGTGCGTAGTTGGGCAGCACGCAGCCCGCCGAGGCGGCGCGGGTCATGGTGTCGCAGCGGACCTCGTCGAAGCCGCTGGAGCCGCCCAGGCTCCACTGGTAGCCGACGGTCTGGATGGTCTCGTCGCCCACCGGGTCGATGATCGCGTTGATCTGGACGTCGGGCTTGAACTTGTAGATCTTGCCGTCGGTGGAGTTGTCCCAGGTGTAGCCGGACGTGATGTAGGCGGTGTGCATGTCGCCCGCGGTCCAGCTGGGTTGCCCCTTCCAGGCGGCCGGGTCCGCTTCGACGGGCGTGCAGGGCGAGTCGCACAGGTGCTTGTAGATGCCGATCTGGATCTGTGCGAAGTCGGCCGGGATGGAGACCGGCTTGACGGTGAAGTGCTCCTCGAAGCTGTTGACGCCGTCGAGTTCGATCAGCCGCTGGAAGACGAAGTACGCAGTGGCCTTGATCTCGCCGTCCTTGCGGTAGTACGCGGGCACTTCGCGGTTCTCGCACACGAGGGTGCGGGTGGCGCGGGCGACGAGTTTGTTGTCGTCGCACCAGTCGGCGATGCCCGACGCACCGGACGGGCCGCCCGCCGTGAGCCGCTGTGTGCTGCCCCCGCCGCTCCTCGGCCCCTTGTACGGCTTGTCCAGGGGGCGCCCGAAGCAGACCTGTCCGCCGTGCTTCACCGGGCCACAGCTCTCCTTGACCTTCGCACCGCCGGTGGCGGCGGACTGCGGGGACATGAGCGAGCTCGGGCCGTTGTCGACCTTGAGCGGTTTGGTGACCTTGTCGGTCACCGGCTGGTCGGCCTGGTTCGGGTTGGGACTGTCGGCGTTCACGGCGGGCAGCGTCAGGTCGACGGCGTGATCCTTGGGGATGCCGTAGTCACCGGGGACGAACGCCATCGCGTCCCAGGCGATGTCGTCGTCGCCGGATCCCGAGTAGGTGCTGTTGGAGAGCCTCACCTCCGGGGCGGAGTCGTTGAAGCGGAACGCACCCAGGTACACCCACTTGTTGGCCTCGTTGGCGTCCTGGTTCACCTTGACCTTGGCCACGCCCAGGGCGGTCGGCACCTCGTAGACCGCATCCCTGGCCTGGGCGCCGGTGTCCGGGATGTGCGCGTAGATCGCCGCCTGTCCCTCGCTGACGGCTGACTTGAGCTTCCAGTCGCCGAGGACGGTCATACGGCCGCTGCTGCCGCCGAGGTGGTCGGCGTCGCGTGAGTGCGCGTACCAGAAGTGGCCCTGGTAGCCGCCGCCGATCTGGTGCAGATCGGCCTTCGCGTCGTACTGCCCCAGGCCCGGACCGGTCGCGCCCGGGTCGGGGTAGAAGGTGAACTCGAACGAGCCGTCCGACGTGGTCTTTCCGCAACTGCTCCAGGTGTTGGTGCCCGCGGGCACGGAGTCGACGACAAGGGACTTGTCAGGCGCTCCGCTGCATACCGGGGTGCCGTACTGGAGGCGGTAGCCGCGTCCGGGTTCGTTGATCAGGGTCTGGTACTTGAGGTGTTCGTTGCCGCAGGTGGAGGAGCAGCTGCTCTTCCAGGTTGCGTTCGATTCGTGCCACCAGTACTTGGTGTAGCAGCCGGCGTCCGGGCAGCTGGGCGGGTTGGCCGCGTCGCAGTTGTTGTGGGAGTTGCAGAACGTGTCGAGCGGCGGCTTGATCGCCGAGCGCTGGGCGGTGGTGCTCCACCAGGCCGGGTAGAAGCCGGCGGAGGAGAACCCGGAGTCGCCGGGCCAGTCCTGGCGGCCGGAGGTGGCGTAGGAGTGGCCGGTGTCGATGGACCAGGCGGCCCAGCCCATCACCTTCTCCTCGTACGGCCAGTTCTGCGGGTGCGCCGCGTCCTGGTTGGCGTTGTGATCGAGGTCGGTGTCCATGAAGGCGAGGCGGCCGGCCGGATAGACGGGGTTGGCCGGGTTGTTGTACCAGCCAAGACCCCAGTTGCCGTTGGTTCCGGCAGCCGATGCCTTGTTGAAGCCGAGATTGTAGTTCCACACGGCGGTGAACCAGTTCTCGGGCTTGGCCGGGTCGTCGTTGTTGACGGTGACCGTCTGGCCGGAGGTGTGCACCTCGTTCCATTTGTCGGCCAGGATGTACAGCGATGCCGCGATGTTGGTCGCGTAGTCGATGGCGATCGCGCGCTGTTCCTCGGGGGCACGCGCCTTCTCGTCCTTCTTCTCGTGTCCGGCCATGCGCATGCCGTCCGTGACCTGCCCGACGCCGTAGCCACAGTCGGCGTCGTCCCAGTGAATGCGCCAGTAGTCGGAGAGGGATCCGCCCGTCTGGTGGCCGTAGAAGCCGTCCACGGCCGCGAGCGGGCTGCCCATCTGGCCGGGAATCGCGCCGGATTCGGCCTGCCACAGGTTCGACTCCTGGGCGAGGATGCCCAGTTCGACCTGGGCGGGGATACGGCCACCGGTGTTCAGCTTCGGCACGGGGAACATGCCCTGCGGGTCGATGGTGCCGATCCCGGTCTGCGAGCGCCAGTCGCCCTGGCGCAGATAGCTGGAGCGCAGATTCCCCCGGATGGCCATGTCCACGGCCCACTCGACCTGGTTGGGGGTCGGCTGCAGCGCCTGGGTGTCGACGTCGTTGCGGGGCACGGAACACCAGCGGTCGGTGTCGACCGGGTTGTGCTCGAGGCTCACGCCGGCGGTGGCCACGGTCGTCAGCCGCGGGGACGAGGAGCCGGTCAGCGACGGTGAGACGGCGCCGCCCGCGGTCCTGCCGGGTTCCGGCGCGGTCTGGGCCGTGTGCTCGCCGGTGGCGGTCACCATTCCGATGACGGACAGGGCGTGGCCGATGTGGCCGGGCGTGTTCTCGGGCGCGGGTTCCGCGGTACGGGACCTGGTGAAGCCCTTGCCCGCCGCGCCGATGTGGTCGAGGCCCGCCTGGACGGCCGGGGAGACGACCGGGTCGACGGCCAGGCGGCCCCTGCTGGAGAGGTCCGCGTCGGGTGACACGTTCAGGGGCTTGATGCCGCTGGCCTTGAAGCCCTCGGAGGGAGTGGCCTTGCCCGTGAGGTACAGCGTGCCGTCGGTGCCCTGGCGGAGGCTCATCGCGGTGAGTCTGCCCGTCGCGATGGTGGCGGTCCTGCCATGGGCGTACGTCTTGACGTTCGCCTTCGTGTCGCCGGTGCGGTCCAGGTAGCCGACCGTGCCGTCCGGGCGGACGCGGATGCCATAGGGGGCGTGGCTCGTGGCGGTGAGCTCGGTCGTCGTGCCCTTGCGGTCGATGTGGACGAGGCGGTTGCCGGCGGCGGCGATCACGCCGTCCTCGACGGGGACGGCAGAGGTGATCTCGCCCTTCGCGCTGGTGTCCGCGACCGTGGTGCCCTTGGTGTTCACCGTGACCAGGCGGGTCCTGGTGTCGCGCAACGCCGTGAAGGCGGCCGTGTGGGTGGCCGGGTCGCAGGTCGGGTCGAAGTAGGCCAGGGAGGCGGTGAACGGCAGCTTGGTGACGCTGCCGTCATCGAGGTTCACGATCGCCGTGAACGCGCCGCCCATCATCAGATCGGGCTTGTTGGTGAAGGTGCGGGGTGCGTAGACGACGGCCGCGTGGTGGTCGTCCATGACGCACTGGTTGCCGATCCAGGTGTCGGCCGGAAGCTGAGGCTCACTCAGGACGGCTGCCGTCCTCCAGGAGTAGGCGTTCTTGCCGTCGGCGACCAGAAGGTGCAGGCCGTCGCTGTCGGCGGCGGCGGTCACGGCCCGGTCGGAGGCGGTCCTCCACCCGCGGCCGAGAGTCTTGTCGGGGTTCTTCACACCTCCCCCGGTGGCGCGGTGGGAGGGGGTCGGTATGGGCGGCGTGGGTCTGGTGCCGGCGGTGGCCGTCTGGGCCTGTATGAGCCCTGTCAGGGCGGCGGTGACGGCCAGGACCGTCACCGCGGTTCTTCTGAAGCCGGTTGTCACCGGGATTCCTCATTCCTTCTCTGCAGGTCGATGCATGGGTGATGGGGACATCGATGTCGTGACAGGGCACGACATCGAGACTGTGGAAGCCGGTCTCGGTGTCTGAGGAGGCGCATCCCTCGGTGACCCGGGCGTGCGCGGGCACCTCGGAGGAGCGGTCAGCCGGTCAGTGCCTGGTCTGCCGCCGTGAATGCGCCGATCCCGCCATTGGACGGGTTCATGTCAAAATGAGCGAAAACGACTCAGTGTGGCGAACTTCAAAACGCCCTCCCCGTGGCGGCGTACAGCGAGGCCGCCCGTGGTCAGGTCGGGCGGCTGGACGGCCGAATTGCCGGAACCGCGGGCCTCTTGCGATGCCGGGATTCTGAGAATCCCGTGAGAAGGTCGCGGATCACCCGGACGCTAACACGGTGCTCCGCACGGATTCGATCACTTTTACGCATTCATGGGTGTAGGGCGCCGCTCGTCTCCCGCCTCGGGTGTTTCACGTGAAACGTCGGCCCTCGCACCGGCCGGGTATGGCGGTCCTGGGCGTATTCCCAGGCATGTACGGCAGGATGTGCCCCATGCCCAGCGCAGAATCGACGCAAGCGAGCGTGCACGAGCAGGACCCGGTGCGGCCGACCAAGGAGGACGAGGTCGCCGCGTCCGGCAGCGAGCTGATCGGCGGCCCCCTCGGGCGCCGCGCCCTGCTCGGGACGTCCTGGTGGACGCCGGTGCGGGTCGTCGCGCTTGTGGCGATCGGCATGTTCGCCCTCGGACTGATCCAGAAGGCGCCGTGCTACAACGGCGCCTGGTTCTTCGGCGCCAGCTCGCAGTACACGAAGGCGTGCTACTCGGACATTCCGCATCTCTATCAGGGGCGCGGTTTCGCCGACGGGCTTGTGCCGTACTTCGACAAGCTGTCCGGCGACATGCCGTACCTCGAGTACCCCGTGCTGACCGGGGTCTTCATGGAGGTCGCCTCCTGGCTCACGCCGGGCAGCGGCAGTATCCAGGACCAGGAGCAGTGGTACTGGATGGTCAACGCCGGGATGCTGATGGTGTGCGCGGCCGTCATCGCGGTCTGCGTGGCCCGTACGCACGCCCGGCGTCCCTGGGACGGTCTGCTGGTCGCTCTGGCGCCCGCTTTCGCGCTGACCGCCACCATCAACTGGGACCTGCTCGCGGTCGCTCTGACGGCCGCGGCGATGCTGATGTGGTCCCGGAGCCGCTCACTCGCGTTCGGCGTCCTCCTGGGGCTTGCCACGGCGGCCAAGCTCTATCCCGTGTTCCTGCTGGGTCCGCTGCTCCTGCTGTGCTGGCGTGCGGGAAAGTGGCGGGACTTCGGCAAGGCCGTGGCAGGAACAGTTGTCGCCTGGTTCGCCGTGAACCTGCCGGTGATGCTCTTCGCCTGGGACGGCTGGTCGCAGTTCTACAAGTTCAGCCATGACCGAGGTGTGGACTTCGGGTCGTTCTGGCTGATCATGGCTCAGAACTCGACCGACCCGCTCAGCACCGACACCGTCAACAATCTGGCTCTGGCCCTGGTGGTGCTGTGTTTTGTGGGTCTTGCCGTGCTCACCATGACCGCTCCGCGTCGCCCGCGCTTCGCCCAGCTCGTCTTTCTGATCGTCGCGGCGTTCATCCTCACCAACAAGGTCTACTCCCCGCAGTACGTCCTGTGGCTGGTCCCTCTCGCTGTGCTGGCCCGGCCGAAGTGGCGGGACTTCCTGATCTGGCAGGCGTGCGAGGTCGTGTACTTCCTCGGCATCTGGCTGTACCTCGCGTACACGACCAGCGGGGACGCTCACAAGGGACTGCCTCAGGACGGCTACCACTGGGCCATCGGCGTGCACCTGGTGGGGACGCTCTACCTGTGCGGCGTCATCGTGCGCGACATCCTCATGCCGGAGCGGGACCCCGTCCGGCGGGCCGGTGACGACGACCCGTCAGGGGGTGTGCTCGACTGGGCGGAGGACGCCTTCGCCCTTGGCGCTGCGGCCCATCCGCCGCGGCACGCGGCCCACTTCGACGGGCCGCAGGTGGAGTGGGGCGGCCGCGGAACAGCATCTTCCACGGACGGTTCGCTCTGAGCGAACAGGTATCGGTGACGGTGGGCGACGCGCGGAGCCAGCCCCGCACCGACGTGTGAAAAGGCCGTACACGGAGCTCCCGTGTACGGCCTTTCGGTTGGCCGATGCGTCGCTCAGCGGTCGACGATGCGGTCGAACTGCGTGGTGGTGTGCCGCAGATGGGCCACCAGTTCCTCGCCGACCTTCGGTTCCGGTGCGTCAGCCGGCACGAACAGGATGGAGACCTGCATGTGCGGCGGCTCCGCGAACCAGCGCTGCTTGCCGCCCCAGACGAACGGAGAAAGGTTCCGGTTCACCGTGGCGAGGCCGGCCCGGGCAACGCCCTTGGCGCGCGGCATGACGCCGTGCAGTGCCTTCGGGGCCTCCAGACCCACCCCGTGCGACGTGCCGCCCGCCACGACCACCAGGAAGCCGTCGGAGGCGGCCTTCTGCTGGCGGTAGCCGAAACGGTCCCCCTTGGCGACCCGCGTGACGTCCAGGACCGCGCCACGGTACTCGGTGGCCTCGTGGTCCCCCAGCCACAGCCGGGTGCCGATGCGGGCACGGAAGCGGGTCTGCGGGAACTGCTGCTGCAGCCGGTGGAGTTCGTCGGCCTTGAGATGGCTGACAAACATCGTGTGCAGGGGCAGGCGGGCGGCACGCAGGTGGTCCATCCAGCCGATGACCTCCTCGACGGCGTCCGAGCCGTCCGTGCGGTCCAGCGGCAGGTGGATGGCGAAGCCCTCGAGGCGGACGTTCTCAATGGCGGCGTGCAGCTGCGGCAGGTCCTGCGCGCTGATGCCGTGCCGCTTCATCGAGGACATCACCTCGATGACCACACGGGCCCCCACGAGGCCGTAAACGCCGTCCACCGACGACACCGAGCGGATGACCCGGTCGGGCAGCGGCACGGGCTCCTCGCCGCGCCGGTACGGCGTCAGCACCAGCAGGTCACCGCCGAAGAAGTCCTTGATGCGTGCGGCCTCGTACGTCGTGCCGACGGCGAGGACGTCCGAGCCCAACCGCGTGGCCTCCTCCGCCAGCCGCTCGTGCCCGAAGCCGTAGCCGTTGCCCTTGCAGACCGGGACGAGCCCCGGGAACTGCTCCTGCACGTGCTTGTGGTGCGCCCGCCAGCGCGCGGTGTCGACGTAGAGCGTGAGCGCCATGGCCGGACCTGGAACCTTTCACGTGGCTGCGGTGTATCAGAGGTATGGAAGCGAACGAAGCAGTCGGACTTGTCGAAGCGAACGGCCGGGGCCGCCGGGGCTCAGCGGCGCGACATGTAGATGTCGAGCGCCTTGTGGAGCAGCTTGTTGAGCGGGAAGTCCCACTCACCGAGGTACTCGGCAGCCTGGCCGCCCGTGCCCACCTTGAACTGGATCAGGCCGAAGAGGTGGTCGGTCTCGTCCAGGGAGTCGGAGATGCCGCGCAGGTCGTAGACGGTCGCGCCGAGTGCGTATGCGTCGCGCAGCATCCGCCACTGCATCGCGTTCGAGGGCCGGACCTCACGGCCGATGTTGTCGGAGGCGCCGTAGGAGTACCAGACGTGCCCGCCGACGATCAGCATCGTCGCCGCCGACAGATTCACGCCGTTGTGCCGGGCGAAGTACAGCCGCATGCGGTTGGGGTCCTCGGTGTTGAGAGCCGTCCACATGCGCTGGAAGTACGACAGCGGGCGCGGCCGGAAATGGTCACGCACAGCCGTGATCTCGTACAGCCTCTGCCATTCCTCAAGGTCCTGGTAGCCGCCTTGGACGACCTCGACGCCGGCCTTCTCGGCCTTCTTGATGTTGCGGCGCCACAGCTGGTTGAAGTTCTTGTGGACCTCTTCCAGGGAGCGGTTCGCCAGCGGCACCTGATAGACGTAGCGGGGCTGTACGTCGCCGAAGCCGGCCCCGCCGTCCTCGCCCTGCTGCCAGCCCATACGGCGCAGCTTGTCGGCGACCTCGAAGGCGCGCGGCTCGATGAAGTCGGCCTCGATGTCACGCAGCCGCTTCACGTCCGGGTTCTGGATGCCCGCCTTGATGGAGGTCGCCTCCCAGCGCCGGATGATCACCGGCGGACCCATCTTCACGGAGAAGGCACCCTGCTGCTTGAGGTGCGCGAGCATCGGTTCCAGCCACTCGGTCAGATTCGGCGCGAACCAGTTGATGACCGGGCCTTCGGGCAGATAGGCCAAGTAGCGCTTGATCTTGGGCAGTTGACGGTAGAGGACGAGGCCCGCGCCGACCATCTCGCCGGTGCGCTCGTCGAACCAGCCGAGGCTCTCGGAGCGCCACTCCGCCTTGACATCGGCCCAGGCCGGAACCTGCATGTGGCTCGCCGAGGGCAGGCTCTGGATGTACGCCAGATGCTGCTCGCGGCTGATCGTCCTCAGGGTCAGGCTCATTCGGGGCGCTCCTCGGGCTGGTGTGTCCCCATGGGTACAGGGGCTCCGGCTCTCGCGCCGAAGCCTACTGCGCCTTGCGAGCGCCCCGACTGGGCGTACGGAACCCGCACCCCGGCTTGTTGGTCGCCGAGGCGTTCAGTGGTGCTTTGTCCGAGGTTGGAGAGCCGGTGTCCGTGGCTTCAGCCGATGACCCCACCGAAGAGGCCGCCGTGCGCCATGCCGAGGAAGAAGCCGACTGCCGAGGCCCCGAGACCCAGGATGAGTCCGAAGCGCTCGCGGGTCGTCTCCGAGATCCACTGGCCGTACGCGCCGGTGACGATCCCCACCAGACCGGCCCAGGAGCTGAGCAGGTGCAGGTTGTGGAAGAAGCCCGTCACGAACGCCGTCACTCCGACAACCAGGGTCACCGCGAGCAGCGCGTCCGGGATGGGGTGGGGCTTTCCGTCCGTGGCGAAAAGGCCTCCGACGGTGTTGGGTCGCAATGCCTGTGCCATGGGGCACCTCCTGCGGAAGACGGCGCATCGTAGCGCCATGCACACCCGATGTGTACAGATTGACGGTCCTCGCGGCCGGATTTCAACCGGAAGCGGGTGTGCAGGTAGTCTGTAGCGTCTGCACCGGTGTCTGCCCAGGCAGAGCCAGGGAACCGTCCAGGCAAGGCCGGGGATGTCGCTCGCCGACCCCCGATTGTCAGTGGCGGCCGATACCGTTGCGTACGCATCACGACCCTCCTGCCACGGAACGACCGTGGCCGCTGAGTCCAAAGGAGGTGGGTTCCACATGCGTCACTACGAGGTGATGGTCATCCTCGACCCCGATCTGGAGGAGCGCGCTGTCGCCCCCCTGATCGAGAACTTCCTCTCCGTCGTCCGTGAGGGCAACGGCAAGGTCGAGAAGGTCGACACCTGGGGCCGTCGTCGTCTCTCGTACGAGATCAAGAAGAAGCCCGAGGGCATCTACTCGGTCATCGACCTGCAGGCCGAGCCTGCGGTCGTCAAGGAGCTCGACCGCCAGATGAACCTGAACGAGTCGGTCCTCCGGACCAAGGTCCTCCGCCCCGAGACCCACTGAGCTCTCCCGCTCAGCTGAACTCGGGATTTCGAGTAGCAGCACTAGCAGCCAGCAGCAAACCCGCCGAGAGGTTCCCCCATGGCAGGCGAGACCGTCATCACGGTCGTCGGCAATCTTGTCGATGACCCCGAGCTGCGCTTCACCCCCTCCGGTGCGGCGGTCGCGAAGTTCCGTGTCGCGTCCACCCCCCGCACCTTCGACCGTCAGACGAACGAGTGGAAGGACGGCGAGAGCCTGTTCCTGACCTGCTCGGTCTGGCGTCAGGCGGCGGAGAACGTCGCGGAGTCGCTCCAGCGAGGCATGCGCGTCATCGTGCAGGGCCGGCTGAAGCAGCGGTCCTACGAGGACCGTGAGGGCGTCAAGCGCACGGTCTACGAACTGGACGTCGAAGAAGTCGGCGCCAGCCTGCGCAACGCCACGGCCAAGGTCACCAAGACCGCCGGCCGCGGTGGGCAGGGTCAGGGCGGTTACGGCGGCGGTGGCGGCCAAGGT
Organism: Streptomyces sp. NRRL S-646; assembly: GCF_000720765.1. Classification (GTDB taxonomy): domain Bacteria; phylum Actinomycetota; class Actinomycetes; order Streptomycetales; family Streptomycetaceae; genus Streptomyces. The sequence goes on along the minus strand of NZ_JODC01000009.1, from coordinate 264,572 downwards.
GGCGGCGGCTGGGGTGGAAGCTCCGGTGGCGGCCAGCAGGGCGCCGGTGCTCCTGCCGACGACCCGTGGGCGACCGGCGCTCCTGCCGGTGGCAACCAGGGCGGCGGTGGCGGCGGCTGGGGTGGAAACTCCGGCGGCGGCGGTGGCGGCGGCTACTCGGACGAACCCCCCTTCTAGGCCTTTGGGCCGGAGGGCGGGTCGTACCCAAACTTCTTGATCACACAGGAGAAACACCATGGCGAAGCCGCCTGTGCGCAAGCCTAAGAAGAAGGTCTGCGCTTTCTGCAAGGACAAGGTCACGTACGTGGACTACAAGGACACGAACATGCTGCGGAAGTTCATTTCCGACCGCGGCAAGATCCGTGCCCGCCGCGTGACCGGCAACTGCACGCAGCACCAGCGTGACGTCGCCACGGCCGTCAAGAACAGCCGTGAGATGGCGCTGCTGCCCTACACCTCCACCGCGCGATAAGGGAAGGGTGACCGAAACATGAAGATCATCCTCACCCACGAGGTCTCCGGCCTCGGTGCCGCGGGCGACGTCGTCGACGTCAAGGACGGTTACGCTCGCAACTACCTGATCCCGCGGAAGTTCGCTATCCGTTGGACCAAGGGTGGCGAGAAGGACGTCGAGCAGATCCGTCGTGCTCGCAAGATCCACGAGATCCAGACCATCGAGCAGGCCAACCAGGTGAAGGCCCAGCTCGAGGGCGTCAAGGTCCGTCTGGCCGTCCGCTCCGGCGACGCCGGTCGTCTCTTCGGTTCCGTCACCCCGGCTGACATCGCCTCGGCGATCAAGGCCTCCGGTGGCCCCGAGGTCGACAAGCGCCGCATCGAGCTGGGCGCGCCGATCAAGACGCTGGGCGCTCACGAGACGTCGGTGCGTCTGCACCCCGAGGTTGCCGCCAAGGTCAACATCGAGGTCGTCGCGGCCTGATCGCCGCGCTCGGCTTGAACAGCTGAGGGAAGGGGCGGCACCCCTGCAGGGTGCGGCCCCTTCTTCGTGCCCCGGTTCCGTGCGGGACCGCGCATGTTTCACGTGAAACGCCGGTTTCACGTGAAACACATCAGCGGGTGGCGCCCGTGACGATCCAGCGGCCCGAACGGCTCCGCAGCCACAGGGTCAGCATCCGCACCGCCATCATCAGCGTCATCGCCGCCCACAGCGCGGTGAGGCCGCCGCCGAGTGCTGGGACCAGCAACGCCAGCGGGGCGAAGACAGCAAGGGTGAGCACCATGGCCCAGGCCAGATAGGGGCCGTCACCGGCTCCCATCAGGACGCCGTCCAGGACAAAGACCACGCCGCAGATCGGCTGGGAGAGAGCCACCACCAGCAGGGCGGGGAGCGCGGCGTCCTTCACCACGGGGTCGCTGGTGAACAGCGGCAGGAACAGCGGCCGGGCGGCCACTACCAGGACACCGAGGACGACACCTACGGCGATTCCCCACTGCACCATGCGGCGGCAGGCATCGCGGGCACCTTGGGTGTCCTCGGCGCCGAGATAGCGTCCGATGATGGCCTGACCGGCGATGGCGATGGCGTCGAGGGCGAAGGCGAGCAGGCTCCACAGCGACAGGATGATCTGGTGTGCAGCGATGTCGGCGTCGCCGAGCCGGGCGGCGACGGCTGTAGCGATCATCAGGATCGCCCGCAGTGAGAGTGTGCGGACCAGGAGGGGAACGCCGGCTTGTGCAGAGGTCCGTATCCCGGCTGCGTCGGGACGCAGCGAGGCGCCGTGTCTGCGGGCTCCGCGGACGACCACGGTGAGGTAGACGGCTGCCATGCCGCACTGCGCGATGACGGTGCCCCAGGCGGAACCGGCGATGCCGAGGTCGGCGCCGTAGACGAGGCCCGCGTTGAGGGCGCCGTTGGCGACAAAGCCGGCGATGGCGACACGGAGTGGTGTCTTGGTGTCCTGCAGGCCGCGCAGCACACCGGTCGCGGCGAGTACGACGAGCATGGCCGGGATGCCGAGAGCCGAGATGCGCAGATAGGTGGTCGCGTAGGGGGCCGCCCTGTCCGAGGCGCCGAAGAGTTCCACCAGGGCCGGCGCCGTGGGCAGCACGGCGGCGATGACGGCGGCGCCGAGCAGAAGCGCCAGCCAGATGCCGTCCATGCCTTGGCGGATGGCGGCCTGGAGGTCGCCGGCGCCGACCCGTCGGGCGACGGCCGCCGTGGTGGCGTAGGCGAGGAAGACGAAGATGCTGACTGCTGTCGTGAGAAGGGCCGAGGCGATACCCAGGCCGGCGAGCTGTGCCGTACCGAGATGGCCGACGATCGCGCTGTCGGCCATGACGAAGAGGGGTTCGGCGACGAGTGCGCCGAAGGCCGGGACGGCCAGCGCGACGATCTCGCGATCGTGCTGTCGCCGGGTGACCCTGGGGGTCGCGGGAGCCTGTGTCATGAGCATCAATCTAATCGTCCACAGGTAAGAGATGCAAAGCTTTTACGACCCTTACTTGCAGTCTCGTCGGGCGGTCTTTCGTGCGCCGTTCGAAGCGATCTTGGCCCGACTGGGGAAGTTTTTCTTCTGCACAGCCGGTGGATGGGAAAAGTGCAGGTCAAGAGGGTCGAAGTGGAAGAGGGCCAGGCTTGTTCACAGGGCTGTCCACCGTGTCGTGCACAGGTTTTGCGGAGTTCTCCACAGCATCCGGGCCGTCGTCCACATGGCCTGTGGATAACCAGATTGGCTGACGGTGCCCGCAGGCCTACCGTGGTCCGGCGCCCGCTCCGTTCGTCGGCAGGGAAACCAGCCCAAAACCGACGTGCATCAACCGGAGTTGGGCCTCTCATTTGTCAGTGCCGTGCCGTAGAACAGAAGGCATGGCTAGGTCCGCTCGGCGGCGGACGGGAGGAGGTGGCTCGGTGAGTATTTCCGAGCCCTTGGACGATCCGTGGGCCGACAGCGGTCCAAGCGATCGTCTGCCTGCCTCCCGTCGACGCGGCGACGGGAGCCGGGGCCGTGACGAGCAGCACGACCGTGGCCGGGACAGCGGCGAATGGGATGGCGGAGGTACGTCCTTCGAGCGAGTGCCGCCCCAGGATCTCGATGCCGAGCAGTCCGTCCTCGGCGGCATGCTCCTGTCGAAGGACGCCATCGCCGACGTCGTCGAGATTCTCAAGGGCCACGACTTCTACAAGCCCGCACACGAGACGATCTTCCAGGCGATCCTCGACATCTACGCCAAGGGCGAGCCGGCCGACCCCATCACGATCGCCGCCGAACTCACCAAGCGCGGCGAGATCAACAAGGTCGGTGGCGCATCGTATCTGCACACCCTTGTGCAGACCGTGCCGACTGCGGCCAACGCCGAGTACTACGCGGAGATCGTCCACGAACGCGCGGTCCTGCGCCGTCTGGTCGAGGCGGGCACCCGCATCACCCAGATGGGATACGCGGCCGACGACGACGTCGACGAGATCGTCAACCGCGCCCAGGCCGAGATCTATGCGGTCACCGAGCAACGCACCAGCGAGGACTACCTGCCGCTCGGCGACATCATGGAGGGCGCGCTCGACGAGATCGAGGCGATCGGCTCCCGCAGCGGTGAGATGACCGGTGTGCCCACGGGCTTCACCGATTTCGACTCGCTCACCAACGGTCTGCACCCCGGCCAGATGATCGTCATTGCCGCCCGTCCCGCGATGGGCAAGTCCACGCTCGCGCTGGACTTCGCCCGGGCCGCGTCGATCAAGCACAACCTTCCGAGCGTCATCTTCTCCCTGGAAATGGGGCGCAACGAGATCGCGATGCGTCTGTTGTCCGCCGAGGCCCGTGTTGCCCTGCACCACATGCGCTCCGGCACGATGACCGACGAGGACTGGACGCGGCTGGCCCGCCGGATGCCGGATGTCTCGGCCGCGCCGCTGTTCATCGACGACTCTCCAAACCTGTCGATGATGGAGATCCGCGCCAAGTGCCGCCGTCTCAAACAGCGCAATGACATCAGACTGGTCGTCATCGACTACCTCCAGCTGATGCAGTCCGGTGGCTCCAAGCGTGCCGAGAACCGCCAGCAGGAGGTCTCGGACATGTCCCGTAACCTCAAGCTCCTCGCCAAGGAGCTGGAGATTCCGGTCATCGCGCTGTCCCAGCTGAACCGTGGCCCCGAGCAGCGCACGGACAAGAAGCCGATGGTCTCCGACCTTCGTGAGTCCGGCTCCATCGAGCAGGACGCCGACATGGTCATCCTGCTGCACCGCGAGGACGCCTACGAGAAGGAGTCGCCGCGTGCGGGCGAGGCCGACCTGATCGTGGCCAAGCACCGTAACGGCCCGACGGCGACGATCACGGTCGCCTTCCAGGGCCACTACTCGCGGTTCGTGGACATGGCGCAGACCTGATCCGACGGATCCCCGTCCCGGACAAATGAACTCGACGGCCGAGTGTCCCGCGGGATGGACTGGGGCTATGACTACACCTCAGGAAGAGCTGCTCCCCGGTACGCGTCGGGCACTGCTGCACCGGATCGCAGTGGCGCAGGCCGAAGGACGTGCGCCATCGCTGGTCGCGACGGTCGTGAGGGGCGGGCGGCCCGTGTGGCACGGCGCGCGGACCTCGGTGGACGGGCATGGTCCGGACGAGACCGTGCAGTACCGCATCGGTTCGATCACCAAGACCTTCACCGCAGTTCTGGTGCTTCGGTTGCGCGATGAAGGCCTGCTCGATCCAGGTGACCCGCTGGAGAAGCATCTGCCGGGAACGGGTGCGGGGGAGGCCACCATCGCCGACCTCCTCGCCCATACGAGCGGGTTGGCGGCGGAGTCGCCCGCCCCGTGGTGGGAGCGCACCCCGGGATCCCTGCGCCCCGAACTCTCCGACGTCCTGGGGGAGCAGCCTCTCCTGCATCCGGTCGGCCGCCGCTTCCACTACTCCAACCCCGGCTACACCCTGCTGGGGGCGCTGGTCGAGAAGCTGCGTGGAGCACCGTGGGAAGAGGTACTTCGGCGTGAAGTGCTCGAACCCCTGGGCCTCGACCGTACGAGTGGTCACCCTCAGGCACCCCATGCGGGTGGATGGGCCGTGCACCCCTGGGCCGATGTCATGCTGCCCGAACCCACCGAGGACCTGGGACGGATGGCGCCCGCGGGTCAACTCTGGTCCACCACCGGTGACTTGGCGCGCTTCGCTGCGTTCCTGGCCAGGGGCGACGACCGGGTACTGAGCGCCGAGACCGTCAGAGAGATGCGGACGCCTGCTGCGCCGGCCGAAGCGGCGGATGTCGTGGACGGAGTCACCTACGGGCTCGGGCTGCAGATCCAGCACCGGGACGGGCGGCTGCTCGTGGGGCACTCCGGGTCCCTGCCGGGGTTTCTGGCCAACCTCACCCTCAGCGTCGAGGACGACGTCGCTGCCGTGGTGCTGGCCAACTGTACGTCCGGCCCTCTGCTGTCCACCGTCGGAGCCGATCTCGTGCGGATCGTCGCCGAAGCCGAGCCCCGCATTCCGGAACCGTGGCGGCCGGCGCCAGAAGTCGACGCATCGGTGCTGGAGTTGGCAGGACCCTGGTACTGGGGAACGCATGCCTTCGCCCTGCGGCTGACGGCAGCCGGGGATGTCTCGCTGGAGCCGCTGTCGGGAAGTGGCCGCCGTTCGCGCTTCAGGGCGAACGGCGACGGTACCTGGACCGGGCTGGAGGGCTACTACGCCGGAGAGCCCCTGAGGGCCGTACGGCGGCCGGACGGGACCCTGAGCCATCTGGACCTCGGATCGTTCGTGTTCACGCGTCAGCCGTACGACGAGGAGGCTTCCGTGCCCGGTGGGGTGGACCCGGACGGGTGGCGGGGGATCGGCTAGACGCAGGCGCTCAGCAGGCGTGCTGTTTCACGTGAAATCTGCAGCGGCGCTGTTTCACGTGAAACATGACCTTTCATGTCACGGCCTCACAGTTGGAGCTTGAAGCCCACGTGTGAGGCCGTGAAGCCGAGCCGCTCGTAGAAGCGGTGGGCGTCGGTGCGGGTGTTGTCGGAGGTCAGCTGGACCAACTGGCAGCCCTGTCGCCGGGATTCGTCGATCGCCCAGTCGATGAGCTGTGTGCCCAGGCCGCTGCCGCGCTCGTCGGCGTGGATGCGCACTCCTTCGATGATCGACCTGACGGTGCCGCGTCGCGACAGACCGGGGATGACCGTCAGTTGAAGTGTGCCGACGACGCGGCCCTCACGAACGGCGACGACAAGGTGCTGGTTTGGATCGGACGCAAGCCGTTCCAGCGCCGTCAGGTACGGGGTCAGGTCGTCCGGTGACTCACGCTGGGCGCCCAAAGGGTCGTCGGCGAGCATCGCGACGATCGCGGCCACGTCGTCCGCCGTGGCGGGCCGTATTGCAAGATCTCCCATGCCCCGCACCTTACGCACCGCTGCTCTCAGGGGCAGGGCTCAGCCCGCAGCCACCGTCAGGGGAGCGAAGCGTCTGGTCCAGTCGCCGGGCAGTTCCGGGATCCCGTACGTCATGACCGCGTTGAAAGCGACGGACGCGAGCCCCCGCGCCTTCGCCCAGGCCAGCAGTTCCTCGTGCCGTACGTCGATGTCGGTGCGCAGGGGGCGGTCGGTGTGGGCGGCGAGAGAGGCGATGAGCGCCTTTGCCGTCTCCGTGTCCCTGGCGACCAGCGGGCCCACGACGTGGGTCTCCATGTTGGGCCAGGCGGCCGCGTACCCGATGAGCCGGCCGTCCTCCTCGGCGACGCGCAGTCGGTCGGCGAAGGCGGGAAGCCGCGTGATGACGGGTGTGCGGTCGGCGCCGAACACCTCCTCGTCGAGCCGGAGGATGGCAGGGAGATCCTCGGCGGTGGCTGCACGTGTGACCACCTCGGGCTCCGGCCCGCCGGGCGTGAAATGCCCGCGCATCATCTCGGCACGGCCAGTGACCTTGAAGCCGAGTTCCTCGTACAGCGGACGACCGTTCGGGGTCGCGTGCAGCGTCAGTGGGGTGGTGCCCATGGCAGAGACGATGTGCCGCATCAGGTGGCGGCCGATGCCTCGGCGGGCATGCCGTTCGGCGACCAGCACCATGCCGATGGCCGCGAGAGCGGGATGGTCCTGGGGCCCGTACTCGGTGACGACGCAGGCGCTGACGAGGCCGCCGTCAGGGTCGTCGATGCCGTATCCCTTCCCGGCTGTGAGGAGCAGGCCCCACTTGTGTTCCTCGCGTGGCCACCCCCGGTCTTCGGACAGGTCGGCGCAGGCGCTGAGATCGCGAAGCGTCAGACGGCGGACGGCAAGAGGGGGCAGAGAAGGAGTCGGCACGCAGGTCAGGCTGTCCGACGGCTGCCCTCGACGTCCACCGCTTTCCGGTGAGAAGCAGGAGCTTTTGGCCATGTCGTGGGCAAGTGCACAGGGCGCCGAGGTCAGTTGGGTGTTTCACGTGAAACACGGGCGAACACCGAGCATCAAGTGGCTTCACCCGAGGAGTCCGCCACGGGTCCCGTTAGCCTCGGGTCCCATGGCAAGACTTCATCTCTTCGACCTCGACGGCACGCTGCTGCAGGGCACGTCGGCGCCCGTGGAGATTTCGCGGCAGCTGGGGCTGGAAGCTGAGACGGTAGCGCTCGATCAGGCGATCTCGGCGGGGCTCATAGGGCCGCCGGAGTATGCGGCACAGGTCTACGAGCTCTGGACGGAACTCACCGAGGTGCATGTGTCGGCCGCCTTCGAAGGTGCTCCGTGGCTGGAGCGCATCCGTGAGGTCTGGGAGGAGATCCGGCAGGCGGGCGATTACTGTGCCGTCGTATCGCTCTCGCCCTCCTTCTTCGTGGAGCGGCTCATCGGGTGGGGCGCGCACGCGGCGTTCGGGTCCCGTTTTCCCGCCGTGCCGTTCACCGAGCCAGTCGATCCGTCCGGAGTTCTCACTGCTGCGGCCAAGGTCGAGATCGCCGACCGGCTGTGCGGGGAGTTCGGCGTGACCCGGGAGGACTGCATTGCCTATGGCGACTCGCTGTCGGACACGGATCTGTTCGCTGCCGTGCCGATCTCGGTGGCGGTCAATGCGGACCGTCATCTGTCCGGTCTTGCGACACACTCGTACATGGGCGGGGATCTGTGGGAAGCCTATGAATTGGTGCGTCACGCCCGGTAATTGAAGGAATTGATGGTTCGCCCGGTCTCCCATTCGTGGTGGAGGAAGGGGGGACTTGTGATCGGAGCGTTGGCCGGTATGGTCGACTCCGGTTCGCTGCGGGGCGAGGTGTACACATCCTGTGCGGACCGAGGGCAGGGCGATGCAGCGTATCGGGACGGAGAGATCGAAGACCCGCATTTGCGGTAATGCGGTCGGAGTGTCCATGCAGGGTGGGATGCTGCGGTGAGAGCACTGCGGTCAATGTCACACTCTCGCCTTACTTGTCCGTACAGAACGTGAATCCGGGTTGAATGTGGCCGCATCGGCCGCGGCATGAAACGGGGAAAGCAAGCCGTCTGCGGGGGAAAAGGCATCTTCCGACCGAGGAAGTGCGCAGACCGACCGAAAGATGTTCGAGGCGAGGCACACCATGGACGCTCCGACCACCGCGTCGGCCGACAACGGCACTTCCGGCGGCGGGAGCGGCGGCTGGTTCACGCCGCGCACGCAGCCGGCGTCGACTCCGGAGAGCGAGCGTGAGGCGGCCGAAGGCAGCCGCCTCGCCGCGATGCGCCCGATGGGCAGGACCGCGGCGGACACGGACAAGGACCAGCCGGCGAACGACGTTCCGCAGCCGGCGCCACCCGCCGAACCCGCTCCGGCTGCTGACCCACAGCCTTCAGCGGCACAGCCCCCGTTGGCAGAGCGTTCTTCCTCCGAGGCACTCCTCGCCGACCTGCGCGTGCCCACGCAGCGCTCCACCGCGCCTGCAGCGCAGCCGCAGGAGCCCCTCGCTCAGGCCCGGACCGAGAGCGCGTCACCGGATGCCCTCCTCATCCGTCGGACCATGGCCGAGGTGGCGCCGATCGCCGACAAGGTCACCTCGTACTTCTACGCGCTGCTTTTCGTCCGACACCCCGATCTGCGGTCGCTGTTCCCGGCCGCGATGGACACCCAGCGCGACCGGCTGCTCAAGGCGCTGCTCACTGCGGCCGAGCACATCGACAACACCGAGGTCCTCGTCGCGTATCTGCAGAACCTCGGCCGTGGTCACCGCAAGTACGGCACCAGGGCCGAGCACTACCCGGCCGTCGGCGAGTGCCTCATCGGCGCGCTGAGCAAGTACGCCTCGGGTGTCTGGGACGCCGAGATGGAGGCGGCCTGGGTGCGGGCGTACACGACCATCTCGCAGGTCATGATCGACGCAGCGGCCGCGGACGAACTGCGGGCCCCGGCCTGGTGGTACGCCGAGATCGTCGCGCACGACCTCAGGACCCCGGACGTAGCGGTCGTCACGGTCCGCCCCGACCAGCCCTATCCGTTCCTCGCCGGGCAGTACACGAGCCTGGAGACGCCGTGGTGGCCACGGATCTGGCGGCACTACTCCTTCGCCTCGGCACCCCGCTCCGACGGTCTGCTGACGTTCCATGTGAAGGCCGTCCCCGCGGGCTGGGTCTCCAACGCGCTGGTGCACCGCGCCCGCCCCGGCGACATCATCCGCCTCGGCCCGCCGACCGGTTCGATGACCGTCGACCACACCACCGACAGCGGACTGCTGTGCCTGGGCGGCGGCACCGGCATAGCACCGATCAAGGCACTGGTGGAGGACGTCGCCGAACACGGCGAACGACGGACGGTCGAGGTGTTCTACGGCGCCCGCACGGACCACGACCTCTACGACATCGACACGATGCTCAGACTCCAGCAGTCCCACCCGTGGCTCTCGGTCCGCGCGGTCATCGACCAGCAGGCCCATCTCCAGCTCCCGGACGCCATACGCGAGTACGGGCCGTGGAACGAGTTCGACGCCTATCTCTCGGGCCCGCCCGGAATGATCCGCAGCGGTGTGGACGCGCTGAGGAACATCGGCATCCCGTCGGAGCGAATACGGCACGACTCGGTGGAGGAGCTCGTCGCCACCGGAGACTGATCCGGTGCCGGGTGTCAGCCCAGGTCCGGGGCGTGCATGGCGCGTACGCCCTCGATGTTCCCGTCCAGGTAGTGCCGCAGGGACAGCGGTACGAGATGCACGGAGGCGATCCCGACTCGAGTGAACGGCACCCGCACGATCTCGTATTCGCCGGCAGGTTCGTCCACCTCGGGGCCGTGCCGCAGGGACGTGTCCATCGACTCCAGTCGGCAGACGAAGAAGTGCTGCACCTTCACGCCGGTTGCGCCGGCGTCCTCGCCGATGTGCTCCACGGTGTCCACGAAGCAGGGCACGACGTCGGTGATCTTGGCGCCGAGCTCCTCGTACACCTCTCGGTGCAGGGCGTCGACGACGGTCGTGTCCCCGGGCTCGACGCCGCCACCGGGAGTGACCCAGTAGGGATCGACACCGGGCTTGGTGCGCTTGATCAGGATCAGGTTGTCGCCGTCCAGCAGAACGGCACGTGCGGTGCGCTTGACCACGGGTCGGACGGTCATGGGAGAAATGTGGCCCGGTTGGTTCCACGTGAAACATCGCGGGATGTCACCGGCCGAGCTCTCCCCGTGACCGCCGGGAAAGTGCTGGTCAGCACCAGTCCGCGGCCGCCCTCAGCAGCCATTCGTGAGCCCGGGCGATGTGCGGCATCGCGAGGGTGCCGGTGCGGACCACCAGGAAGTACGTGCGCAGCGGAGGTACCGCGGGTTCGTGGAGGGCGACGATGTCACCGCGCTCCAGGGCGTCTCCGCACAGATAGCGGGGCAGCACCGCGAGCCCCGCGCCCGCGACGGCACAGGCCAGGACCGCGCGCAGGTCGGGAACGATGACGGTGCCCGGTGCCGCAGGGCGGGAGTCGAAGACGGAGGCCCAGTAGCGGGAGACGAAGGGCAGCGACTCGTGCACCTCGATCACGGGGACGTCATCCAGGGCGGGAGCTCCCTTGCGGCGCGGCTTCCCAGGGCCTATCTGCTCGGCCCGGTCCGGGCTTGCGACAAGGACGTGCTCTTCGTCGCAGAGTGGAGTCGCCGTGAGCAGGGCACCGCGTGGGCGGGCCGTACAGATGGCCAGATCGTGATGTCCGGCGGCGAGTCCTTCCAGGGTTTCCTCGGCATTCCCGAAGGAAGCGCGCAGTGCGAAGCCCTGGCCGTCCTCACCGGTCAGCTCCGTGAGGGCGGGCAGTGCCCGTTCCGCGATGAATTCAGGAGGACCGGCGAGATGCAGGGTCCGTAAGGAGGACTCGTCGTCGAGGCCGGTCTCGGCGATCTCCACCAGGGCGTCGAGATGCGGAGCGGCCTTGTGTGCGAGTTCGTCCCCGATGGTGGTCGGGGTCACTCCGCGGGCCTGCCGCAGGAACAGGGGGCGGCCCAGCTGCCGCTCCAGCGTGCGGATCTGCGAGGTCACGGCCGGCTGCGACAGGCCGAGCAGGGCGGCGGCGCGGGTGAAGGAGCCGGCCCGGTGCACGGTCACGAAGGTGCGCAGCAAGGCCAGATCCATGGTTTGTCCTCCCCAGTTCCCCTGCCCTTCTCCCGGCCTTCCAGGCAGGGCCCAACTATAAATAAGTCGATAGGTCTCTGTCGCTACTGTGATTGGACACTGACACAGAGTCAACTAGCCTTGTTCGCGCGGTTCTTCGCGCGGGGAACCGAGGACGGTCCGAGCCACGAGGGGGGAGGCTCGGACCGTCCGTTGTGCGTAGCCGGGCATCGACCTGCCGACCGTAAGACAGTCGCTGAAGCCGTCATTCCGCCGACGCGTCCAGCGCGCGGAGCACATCCGCCACCAGGTCCTCGGGGTCCTCGGCGCCGACCGAGAAGCGAATGAAGCCCTCCGGCACGGCGTCCCCGCCCCAGCGCCCGCGCCGCTCAGCCGTCGACCGCACCCCACCGAAGCTCGTCGCGTCGTCCACGAGCCGCAGGGCATCGAGAAAACGGTCGGCACGCGCGCGTGTGGGCAGCGTGAAGGACACCACGCATCCGTAGCGGCGCATCTGCTGCGAGGCGATCTTGTGCGAGGGGTCGTCGGGCAGGCCCGGGTAGCGCAGGCCGGTCACCTCGGGCCGCTTCCGCAGCGCCTCGGCGACGGTGAGAGCCGTCGCGCACTGCCGGTCGACGCGCAACTGGAGCGTGGCGATCGAACGGTGCGCGAGCCAGGCCTCCATGGGTCCCGGAATCGCGCCGACGATCTTGCGCCAGCGGCGTACGGCGGCCATGGCCTTCGCATCGCGGCCGACGACGTAGCCGAGCAGGACGTCCCCGTGCCCGGTGAGCTGTTTGGTGCCACTGGCCACGGCGAAGTCCGCGCCGAGCTCCAGCGGACGCTGCCCCAGCGGCGTGGCGAGGGTGTTGTCGACGGCGACGAGGGCGCCACGCGCGTGCGCCGCCTCGACGAGCCGCGGGATGTCGCACACGTCGAGCCCGGGATTGGAGGGCGACTCGATCCACAGCAGCTTCGCGCCGTCGAGGACGTCGAGCTGGGCGTCGCCGCCGGTCGGCGCGGTGCGCACCTCGATGCCGTACGCCTCCAGCTGCTCGCGCACCATGGGCAGCACCTGGTAGCCGTCGCTGGGGAGGACGACCGTGTCCCCTGCGCGCAGTTGAGAGAAGACCACCGACGAGATGGCGGCCATCCCGGAGGCGAAGGTGAGGGTTTCGACGCCCTCCTGCCCCGGCGCCTCCAGCTCGCCGATGGCCCGCTCCAGCAGGCTCCAGGTCGGGTTCTGGTCCCGGCCGTAGGTGTACGGGCCGTCGACGTCACCCGGCAGGTGGTAGTGGGCGGCGAACGCCGGTCCGGGCAGGTGCGGCTGGTTCTTGGCCGGCTCGGGCAGCCCGGCCCGCACCGCGCGGGTGCCGTCACCACTGCCCGTCGACGGGCCCGTACCGGAATCGCTCATACCGCTTCTACCTCCACTTGCTCCCGTACCTCGGCGAGCAGCCCCTCGCTCGCCGTCTCCACCATCTCAAGGCACTCCTCGAAGCCGTCCATGCCCCCGTAGTACGGGTCCGGTACGTCGAGGTCGTCGCCCGCCGCGGGGTCGTAGGAGCGAAGCAGCCGCACCTTCGCCGCCTCCTGTGGGGTGCGGGCGAGGCGGCGCAGGGCCTTGAGATGGCCGGTGTCGAGGGCGATGACGAGGTCCAGGCGGGAGAACCACGACGGCTGGAACTGCCGTGCCGTGTGGCTGCTGTCGTAGCCGCTCTCCTCCAGGACGGAGACGGTGCGCGGGTCGGCGCCGTCGCCCTCGTGCCAGCCGCCGGTACCGGCGCTGTCGACCTCGACCAGGCCGTCGAGTCCCGCCTCCGCTATGCGGGCCCGGAAGACGGCCTCCGCCATCGGGGAGCGGCAGATGTTGCCGGTGCAGACGAAGCAGATGCGATAGCTCATCGCGTGCTCAGTCGTTGTCGGGCAGGACGACGTGGAGCGCCCAGGACACGATGGAGATGATCAGGCCGCCCAGGACCGCAGTCCAGAAGCCCTCGACGTGGAAACTCAGGTCGAGCTTGTCGGCCAGCCACGAGGTGAGCAGCAGCATCAGGGCGTTGACCACGAGGGTGATCAGACCCAGCGTCAGGATGAACAGGGGGAAGGTGAGCAGCTTCACGATCGGCTTGACGAGGAAGTTCACCAAGCCGAAGATCAGCGCGACGATGATCAAGGTGCCGGTCTTCTTGCCCGTGCTGTCACCGGTCAGGGTGATCTTGTCGAGCAGCCACACGGCGACCGCCAGGGCACCCGCGTTGGCGATCGTCTTGACTACGAAATTCTTCATGTGTCTGATCGTGGCAGACGAGATCGGTCACGAGCAGTGGGACGAGGGCGACAAGGGCGATGAAGGCATTCCGGCTGGACGAACTGGAGGCGGAACGTGCCGCCAACGAGGGTGCCTACCTGCAGTTTCTGCGTGAGCGGCACATGTCCGTCGGTCTTTATGCGCTCAATGCCGGCGAACATGATCCACAGAAGCCACACAACCAGGACGAGGTCTACTTCGTCGTGAGCGGCCGCGCCGCCATCACCGTCGGTCTGGAGACCACCGAGGTCGCCCGCGGCAGCGTGGTGTACGTGCCGGCCGGTGTCGCCCACAAGTTCCACCACATCAGCGAGGACCTGCGGGTGCTCGTGGTGTTCTCTCCCCCGGAAAGCTGACCCGCCGTCTCGGGGTTCCCTAGGGGATCAGTCAGGGGAGGACAAGGGGTGCGAGGCCCCCGTCGGCGCCCCTGCCGGCCCTAGCATCGAGTGCAGGACATCAATGGGCCCCTGCACAGCAGGCGGGCGGAGAGGTAAGGGCGAGCGCAATGGGAGAGATCTTCGGCGGACTGCCGTGGTGGGTGAAGTGGATCGCGGTGCCGGTCATCGCGCTCGTCGTGTTCGGCGGGCTGATAGCCAGCGTCGTCGGCTTCGTCATCGGGCTGCTGTTCAAGCTGCTGGTCTTCGTGGCACTGGTCGGCGGACTGATCTACGTCGTGCGGAAGTTCACGTCGAGCTCCTCGTCGCGCAGCGACTGGTGAGGGCCCTGGGACACCGGTGATCGGTAACAGGAATCACCGGTTCCCTCGCGCGAGGGAAGTTTTCCGGACAGGACGCCTCAAGGCGGCATCTGGCCATTAGAGTCCGGAATTCGACGCGGGGGCGACCCCGCGAGCGGCGTACACCCCCTCCCGTGTTCCCCACAGCACGGGCAGCCCCCTCGCGCTTCGGGAGTGACCCTTGGCCACGGTAGACACCGCGTCCACAGACCCCCACGTACCCCCCACACCGGCCCCGGGACGCCGCATCAGGCCCCCCGAACAGCCAGGTCCCTCGACGCAGGAACGCGTGACGGCACCAGCAGCACCGTCGCGCCCGACGGCACCACCGCTGCAGCCGTCCCCGGAAGCCGCTCCGGCGCAGCCGCAGTCCGCGACCCTCATCGGATCCGTCCAGCGCGCGATGCGCCTGCTGGAATGCGTCGCCGGGCACGAGCACGGAGCTCCCGCCAAACAGCTGGCGCGCGAGACCGGCCTGGCGCTCCCGACGGCGTACCACCTGCTGCGCACCCTCGTCCACGAGGGCTATCTGCGCCGGGACAAGGGCCTGTTCTTCCTCGGCGACGCGGCGGTGCGACTGAGCAGCAGCGGAGCCCAGCAGAAACGTCGCAGCACGATCGTCGACGCACTCGCCGGCTGGCGGGACGCGATCGGCGTGCCCGTGTACTACGCCGTGTACCGCGACGGCGAGATCGAGGTCCTGTGCGTCTCCGACACTCCGGGCAATCCGGCCGTCGAGGAGTGGGCCGACTTCCGCGAGACCGCACACGCGCATGCGATCGGCCAGTGCCTGCTCTCCCAGCTGGACGATGCGGCCCGCCGCGACCACCTCGACCGTTACCCCGTGCAGTCCATCACGCCGTACACCGTGCGTGACAACCACACCCTGCTGCGGCGGCTCGAGCGAACACGGCGGATGGAGCCGGTGACGGAGCGGCAGGAGTACGCGCTGGGGACGGTCTGCGCCGCGATTCCGATCACTGTGGGCACGACGGCCGCGACGATGGCCATTTCTCTGCCCTCTCATCAGGCCGACCGGCTGATGGCCGCGACCCGGAAACTGCAGAGCGAGATCGGACGGCTGATGGGGTCACTCGCGATCTCTATCAGTATCTGAAAACTCACTCCTTGTGATCTGTCGTGTACGTTCAGCAAGATTCCACCAGTGTCAGGGGATCACTCCCAGCCGGTCGGCTTCACATGACGGGGTAGGCGATGCGCGAGTCCGTACAGGCAGAGGTCATGATGAGCTTTCTCGTGTCCGAGGAGCTCTCCTTCCGCATCCCGGTGGAGCTGCGCTACGAGAGCTGTGATCCCTATGCCGTGAGGCTGACCTTCCACCTGCCCGGCGATGCGCCGGTGACCTGGGCGTTCGGTCGTGAGCTGCTGATCGACGGGGTGTGTCGGCCGTGCGGGGAAGGAGATGTGCGCGTCTCACCCGCCGAAGCGGACTCCCTGGCCGAGGTCCTGATCCGGCTTCAGGTCGGCCGCGACCAGGCACTGTTCCGTGCGTCCACGGCGTCACTCATCGCGTTCCTCGACCGCACCGACAAGCTGGTGCCACTCGGTCAGGAGGGCTCTCTCGCCGACTTCGACGCCCACCTCGACGAGGCCCTGGACCGCATCCTGGCGGAGGAGCAGAGCGCGGGCTGAGACGGGACAGCGCGGATCGGCCGGAACGCTTCTGCGTGGGATGCGGAGGGCGCAGTAACGCTTCTCCATGCGCGGGGCGGCTGGACCCCGAACTGCCCGAAGAGTCGGTTCACTCGTGCCGGAGTGGCCCTCGCCTCACCGCTTGCGCCGTCGGCCCCGCCCCGTACGCGCCGCAGCGGGCGCTGCGCCCGCCGTTCCCGCCGCCGGCTCCGGGCCGGGACGGTCGGCCGCGACCACCAGGGCCGCGAGCAGCGTCGTGACCGGCACCGAGGCGACCAGACCGATCGAGCCCACCAGCGTCCGTACGATCTCCTCCGCCACCAGCTCGCTGTTGGCGACCGTCCCCACACTGCTCTGCGCGATGGAGAAGAGCAGCAGCAAGGGCAGCGCGGCGCCCGCGTAGGCGAGGACGAGGGTGTTGACGACGGATGCGATGTGGTCGCGGCCGATGCGGATGCCCGCCCGGTACAGCCCCCGCCAGCCCATCGACGGATTCGCCTCGTGCAACTCCCAGACCGCCGACGTCTGGGTGACCGTCACGTCGTCGAGGACACCGAGCGAACCGATGATGACGCCCGCGAGCAGCAGTCCGCTCATGTCGATCGACGGATACAGGCCATGGATCAGACCGGTGTTGTCGTCCGTATTGCCGGTCAGTGCGGCCCAGTCGATGAACTCGGAGCCGAGCAGACCGATCAGCACGAGCGAGAGCAGCGTGCCCAGCACCGCCACGGACGTACGGGCCGACAGCCCATGGCACATGTAGAGCGCGATCAGCATGATGGCGCTCGACCCGATCACCGCCACGAGCAGCGGATTCGAGCCCTGCAGAATCGCGGGCAGGATGAAGAAGGTCAGCACCATGAAGCTGACGGCCAGCGCGATCAGGGCCATCAGGCCACGCATCCGGCCCACGATCACCACGGCGAGCGCGAAGATGCCGGCCAGCAGCGCCATGGGGAAGCGGCGATTCACATCGGCGACCGAGTACTGCAGGTCCTTCGGCGCGGAGGGCTCGTAGGCGGCCACGACCTTCTCGCCCTCGTGCAGTTGCCGCGACTGGTCCGGCTGCACGATCTCCGTGAAAGTACGGCCCTTGTCCTTGCCGGTGTCGACGCGGATCGTCGCCTTCTTGCAGGTGCCGCTCGCCTGCTGCTGGGCGGAGGACCCCTCGGCGGTGGAGGTGTCCCCTGTCGGGGTCTCGCCCGAGGCGTTCACCGACTTGCAGCTCACGCTCACGACCTTGGTGACGGTCGCCTGCTGGGTCTGCCGGTCGAAGCCCACCCCGGAGCGCTTGTGCGCCGGGGCGCCGCCGGGCCACAACACCACGAGGCCGACCAGCACGGCCGCGGTGAAGGGGATGAGGATGGCGGCGATGACCTTGCGCAGGTGCTTGGAGACGGGGGCCGCCGGACCGTGGCTGTGCGAGTGACCGTGCCCGCCGCCGGAGCCATGGCCGTGCCCTGGCCCGTGCCCGCCGCCGGACTCGTCACCGTGCCCGGCGCCGGCTCCCGGCCCGTGGTGGTGCCCGGCCCCGGAACCACGGCCGCTGCCGTCCCCGGAGCCGTGCCCGTGGGGCGGCTCCGGAGGGGGGTACGGGGGCTGATGTGTCGTGGTCACCGCCCGATCATCGCAAGAACGACAGGGGCCCTCTGTTCAGCGCGCCCGAATTGACGCTAGCGTGGAGGCACCTTTGCACACGCGGGAGCTCGGAGCACCGGGCTGAGAGGGCGCTGACCTCCGTCCCAGCGATGTTTCACGTGGAACAGCACCGAAGTCGAGTGATGTTCCCCACGAAACGTCGACAGACGGAAACCGCTGCGTCGACCGCCGAACCTGTTACCGGGTAATGCCGGCGTAGGGAGTAGGTCTCATGACCAACAAGGACGCACGCACGCCTGCCTCCAGCCAGGACGAACAGCCCATTCAGGGCGAACAGTCCCAGGAGGCCGGGAAGTCCATAGGCTGGCACAAGGCATATGTCGAGGGCTCACGCCCCGATCTGCGGGTGCCGGTCCGTCAGGTGCATCTCACCAACGGGCAGTCGGTCACGCTGTACGACACGTCGGGCCCGTACACCGATCCGCTCGTCGACACCGATGTGCGCAGGGGGCTCGCCCCGCTGCGCGAGAACTGGATCATCGCCCGCGGTGACACCGAGGAGTACGCGGGCCGTCCCGCCCGTCCCGAGGACGACGGGATCAAGCACACCTCTCCACGAGGCGGTCTGCGGAACCTCGACGCGGTCTTCCCGGGCCGGCCGCGCCAGCCGCGCCGTAGTCGCGACAGCAAGGCGGTCACCCAGCTCGCGTACGCCCGCCGCGGAGAGATCACGCCGGAGATGGAGTACGTGGCCATCCGGGAGAACGTCTCGCCCGAGGTGGTCCGCGAGGAGATCGAGGCGGGCCGCGCGGTGCTGCCGGCCAACGTCAACCACCCGGAGATCGAGCCGATGATCATCGGCAAGCGGTTCCTGGTGAAGGTCAACGCCAACATCGGCAACTCCGCGGTGACCTCCTCCATCGAGGAGGAGGTCGAGAAGATGACCTGGGCGACCCGCTGGGGCGCCGACACGGTCATGGACCTGTCCACCGGTCGCAACATCCACACCACCCGCGAGTGGGTACTGCGCAACTCCCCCGTCCCCATCGGCACGGTGCCGCTCTACCAGGCCCTGGAGAAGGTGGACGGCCGCGCCGAGGAGCTCACCTGGGAGATCTACAAGGACACCGTCATCGAGCAGGCCGAGCAGGGCGTGGACTACATGACGGTCCACGCGGGCGTCCGTCTGCCGTACGTCCCGCTCACCGCGAACCGCAAGACCGGCATCGTCTCGCGCGGCGGCTCCATCATGGCCGCGTGGTGTCTCGCGCACCACAAGGAGTCGTTCCTGTACGAGAACTTCGAGGAACTCTGCGAGATCCTGGCCGCCTACGACGTCACGTACTCGCTGGGCGACGGCCTGCGGCCGGGGTCGATCGCGGACGCCAACGACGAGGCGCAGTTCGCGGAGTTGCGCACGCTCGGGGAACTCAACCGGATCGCCAAGCGTTTCAACGTACAGACCATGATCGAGGGCCCGGGACATGTCCCGATGCACAAGATCAAGGAGAACATCGACCTTCAGCAGGAGATCTGTGATGAAGCTCCGTTCTATACGCTCGGCCCGCTGACGACGGACGTCGCGCCGGCGTACGACCACATCACTTCTGGCATCGGTGCCGCGATGATCGCCTGGTGGGGCACGGCCATGCTCTGCTACGTCACGCCCAAGGAACACCTGGGCCTGCCCAACCGTGACGACGTCAAGACCGGCGTCATCACCTACAAGATCGCCGCCCATGCAGCCGATCTCGCCAAGGGGCATCCCGGTGCGCAGGAATGGGACGACGCGCTGTCCGACGCCCGCTTCGAGTTCCGGTGGGAGGACCAGTTCAACCTCGCCCTGGACCCGGACACGGCACGGGAGTTCCACGACGAGACCCTCCCGGCGGAGCCGGCCAAGACCGCCCACTTCTGCTCGATGTGCGGTCCGAAGTTCTGCTCGATGAAGATCTCCCAGGACATCCGCCGTGAACACGGCGGAAGCCGGGCGGAGATCGAGCAGGGCATGGCGGAGAAGTCGAAGGAGTTCGCGGCCGCGGGCAACAGGGTGTACCTGCCGATCGCGGACTGACGTATGCCGGTGTGAGTGGCTCCTTCGACGGGGAAGACGGTCCCGCTCTTCGGCGTGAGTTGCCGTAGGGCGGAGCCGTCGCGGGATCGGTGTTCGGCTTGCGCTCCCCCTGCGGGCCCTGACGGGCCTTTCTGATGCGGGGGGCGCAAGCCGACGGTTACTCCGGCTGGTGTTCCGGGCCTCCGAAGTCCGGGCTGGTGTAGTCCGGGCTGGTGAAGCTCGGGCGTGAGCCGGGGGCCGAGCCGTCGTCCGGGCTGCTGAAGCCCGGCCGGTCGTAGCCGAGGTGAGGCATGCGACTGGTCGGCGTCGGCGGAGTGGCGCGGTGCAGCGCCGCGGCGGTGCCGGGGTCGGCGAGTGCCTCCCGGAGGAACGGCATGATGCCGCGCTCCAGGAGCGCTTCTCGCCAGGCTTCCCTGGCCAGGGCCACCTCCCCGCTCAGTTCGCCGTACGGTCCGGACTCGAGCGAGGGCTGGTTGCGCAGGGCGGTGAGCAGCAGCCCGACAGCGGCGACGAGGATCGCGGCCGCGGTCATGGCACCGAACACCCAACCGGCGGTGATCATGGTTTTGCCGAACACCTGTTTGGGCTCAAGCGACCTGATGATGTATCCGACGAGCAGGAAGATCACCGCAGCTGTTCCGGCGAGGACGGGGGTGAGGACGGCGGCGACGGCGACGGCGCCCGCGCCGGCCGGCTCGGCGGCCTCGCCGAGGGTGGTGGCGAGCCCCACCGCCGCCGCGCCCGGCTCCGCAGAGCCGGATTCACGGGTGGACGGCGGGGTGGACGGCGCCGGCTGGCGCAGTTCCTCGCGGACCTTCACGTAGTGCTGGTACTCGGCCGCCGCGGCCACCGTGATGAGTGCGGTGGCGTTGAGCGCCATCGTGCGCAGCTGTTCGGGGTTGAGCCGCTTGCCGACAGCGGCCAGTTCCGGGCGGTTTGGGGCGGAGCGCAGCGCCTCATCGAGGACCCGCTCGTACTCCTGGCGGTCCTCGCTCAGCAGGTGCTGCGGAACGCTGTTCATGTGCATCCCCCGATGCTCCGTAGGGCTTGGGGCTCGCATGCCAACGAGCCGTCGGGCAGAAACGGAGGGGAGCCTGCTACGGATAAGCCGATGGTAGAGCGGCGAAGGCACACGGTGACAGGGGGTTTGAAGAAATTGGGCCCTGGCCTGCGCCGTTTATCGCGATTCCTCCATGGGGGGACGCCTGCCCTGTGAACGTTCAGATATCCAGCGGCAGTTGCTGGACCAGCAGCTTTCCGGCCATGGTCACTCCGCCGTCCATCGCGATGGCGAGGCCCTCGGCGTAGACGTGCGGTCCTTCGACCACGGGCCCGGCGCTGTCCTCGCCCTCCTCCGAGCCGACCTCGCCCAGCAGATACGGAATGGGGCTGTGACCGTGAACAATCCGCGTGCCGCCGTACGTATCCAGCAGGGACCGTACGGCGTCTGCACCGCCCTCGTCGCGGAAGGAGAAGCGCTTGGTGAACTTGCGGAACAGATCCCAGCACTCGTCCGCGTCGTTGCGCGTGAGCGTTTCGCGGACGGTGTCGTTGACGGCCTCGATCGAGTCGCCGTAGTCGAGGTAGGCGGTGGTGTCCGAATGGACCAGCAGATAGCCGTCGACCTCCTCGATCGCGTCGAGGCGGGCCATCCACTGGAGGTGATGGTCCTGGAGGCGGTCCATGTCGGTCTTCTGGCCGCCGTTGAGCAGCCAGGCCGCCTGGAAGGTGGCGGTGCCCGCACCGGAGTTGACGGGGGTGTCGCCGAACCGCTTGGCGCCCAGCAGCAGCAGTTCGTGGTTGCCCATGAGCGCCTTGCAGTAGCCGCCGGCCGCGGCCGCCTCCGCGGACAGGCGCATCACGAGGTCGATGACGCCGATGCCGTCCGGGCCGCGGTCCGTGAAGTCGCCGAGGAACCAGAGCCGGGAGGTGCCCGCGCACCAGTTCCCCGCGGCGTCGATGAGGCCCTGCTCCTGGAGGGCGGCCAGCAACTCGTCGAGATAGCCGTGCACATCACCGACGACGTACAGCGGGCCCGCGCCGTCGGTCTGCTGCGGGACGGGGAGGGATGCGGGGTCGACGGACACCTGAAGCGTGTCACCGCGGTTGATGACCGGCAGGTCGCGCTGTGTCGGGGTGTACCCCTCCGGGTGGTCGGCCGGCTCCTCGACGGGTCTGGCGACGTCGCCGGGGTGTGTGCTGTGGCCGTACGGACCGGTCTCGTGGACATACGCCGGTACCCGGAAGTCGCGCAACGTCGCCGTCCGCTCCGTCTCGGGTCCCTGACCGGCCCCCTGAGTCATCAGACCCCTCCACCATCGCGCCGCATCTGCACCGCTTCGGACTGCCTGGTCGCAGCGGCCCGCGGTGTCGTGGGCCCATCATAGGAATGCCGATCGCGCCATGTGATGACCCAGGGGTGGTGAATCGGAGGAAGAGTCCAGTTCACCGCGGCTTTCGCCCCGATTGGGCAGGGCTTCGACCGCCTGCTAACGGCCTCTGTTCTACTCCTCTTCGGGCGAGCGCGGCGCGCTGACCGTCGTACGCGGCGGACGTCGCTGGGACGAGGTACGCACGATCAGCTCCGTCGGTATCACCTGCTCGACCGGTTGGTCCGATTCGACCCCCTCGATCGCGTCGATGAGGAGCTGCACCACGGCCGTGCCGATGCGGCGCGGCTTCAGTGAGAGTGTGGTGATGGGCGGTTCGGTGTTGGCGTACACGGTGGATTCGCTGCAGCAGACCAGAAGCAGGTCGTCCGGTACCCGCAGGCCGTAGCGGCGGGCCGCGGCGAGCAGGTCGGTGCCGTTCGGGTCGAACAGGCCGTAGACGGCGTCGGGCCGGTCGGGCCGGGCGAGCAGCCGGTCGGCGGCGACGGCGCCCGCGCACGGGTCGTGCGCCGGGTAGGCCTCGTACACGGGGTCCTGTCCGACACGTTCGCACCAGCGCAGATACGCCGTGGTCGACAGGTGGGTGTACGTGTCGGTCGAGGTCCCCGTCAGCAGTCCGATGCGGCGTGCGCCGGCATCGGCCAGGTGGTCGAGGATGCCGAGTACGGCGGCTTCGTGGTCGTTGTCGACCCATGCGGTGACCGGCAGCGAGCCGGCCGGGCGGCCGTCGGAGACGACGGGCAGGCCCTGCCGGACCAGTTCGCTGACCACCGGGTCCTGGTCGGAGGGGTCGATGACGACTGTGCCGTCCAGCGCGACGTTCGACCACACGTCGTGGCGGGAGGTCGCGGGCAGGATGACCAGGGCGTAACCGCGGGCGAGCGCGGCCGAGGTGGCGGCGCGCGCCATCTCGGCGAAGTACGCGAACTCGGTGAAGGTGAAAGGTTCATCCCCGTAGGTCGTCACGGTCAGGCCGATGAGGCCCGACTTGCCGGTACGGAGGGTTCGGGCCGCTGCCGACGGGCGATAACCCAGCCGGTCGGCGACCTCGCGGACATGGCGCCGGGTGGCGTCCGGGAGCCGGCCCTTGCCGTTGAGGGCATCGGAGACGGTCGTGATGGAGACTCCGGCGGCGGCGGCAACGTCTCTGATGCCCGCCCGGCCCGGCCGGCTGCCTCGGCGTGAGGTTTCCGCGCGGCTCACCTGGTGCTTCCCTGCTGCTGTCATGGCGAGCCGATAGTAGGGCTCATGGAGTGGGGTAGGGCGGACGCATATGCACGCGTTGACAGGCACGTTTCTGCAAGGTCATATACCGTCAACTGCCTTTGAAGCAAAGTCAGTTGAACGATCCAATGGAACTACGTGACTTGTCGGCGCGCATGGGCCTGCCAAGTCCCCGATGTTTCGAAGAGGTCTCAACTCACCTTGATGGGCGATGCGCGCCAGGGCGCGAGCCACCGGCGCATAGATATATGTGACCGCGCCCCCCGGTTCGTCTTGCTACGGGCGGTGATGCCCCTGATGTGCGTGTGACGGATGAGGTCTGTCCTCAGCTGTACGCAGCGGCGCCGAATCCTCATAAGGTGAGCAGTATTGGAAGCCGGTGGTGGTCATGAGGAGGACTGCGGTGAGCGAGACGAGCCCCAAGCTGCGCGCCGAGCTGGAGGGTATCCCCACCTACAAGCCGGGCAAGCCTGCCGCGGCGGCGGGCCCGGTGGCCTACAAGCTGTCCTCCAACGAGAACCCGTATCCGCCGCTGCCCGGTGTGATGGAGACGGTGACGGCCGCGGCCTCGTCCTTCAACCGCTACCCGGACATGGCCTGTACAGGCCTGATGAGCGAGCTGTCGGACCGCTTCGGCGTCCCGCTCTCCCATCTGGCCACCGGCACGGGTTCGGTCGGTGTCGCCCAGCAGCTGATCCAGGCCACCAGTGGCCCTGGTGACGAGGTCATCTACGCCTGGCGGTCTTTCGAGGCGTACCCGATCATCACGCAGATCAGCGGCGCGACCTCGGTGCAGGTGCCGCTGACCCCGGGCGATGTGCACGACTTGGACGCGATGGCGGATGCGATCACCGACCGGACGCGCCTCGTCTTCGTCTGCAACCCCAACAATCCGACCGGCACGGTGGTACGGCGCGCCGAGCTGGAGCGGTTCCTCGACCGGGTGCCCGGCGACGTGCTGGTCGTGCTGGACGAGGCGTACCGCGAGTTCATCCGCGACAGCGAGGTACCGGACGGCGTGGAGCTGTACCGCGAGCGGCCGAACGTCTGCGTGCTGCGCACGTTCTCCAAGGCGTACGGCCTGGCGGGCCTGCGGGTCGGCTTCGCGATCGCCCATGAGCCGGTGGCGGCGGCGCTGCGCAAGACGGCGGTGCCGTTCGGCGTGAGCCAGCTTGCGCAGGAGGCGGCCATCGCCTCGCTCCGGGCCGAGGACGAACTGCTGGGCCGGGTCGGCTCGCTGGTCTGTGAGCGCAACCGCGTGGTCGACGGGCTGCGTGCGCAGGGCTGGACGGTGCCCGAGACCCAGGCCAACTTCGTGTGGCTGCGGCTGGGGGAGAGCACGGTCGCGTTCGCGTCGGCGTGCGAGCAGCACGGCGTGGTGGTCCGGCCGTTCCCGGGCGAGGGTGTGCGGGTGACGGTCGGGGAGACCGAGGCGAACGACATCTTCCTGAAGGTGGCGGAAGGGTTCCGCAAGGAGCTGTGAACCGGCGTCAGCCGTCTACGACTTCCACGCGCACCGGGTCGCCGTCGCGGACCGTGGCGAGGAGCGCGGGGGTGCCGTCGAGGCGGCCCAGAACGTTGCACGGGCTCGCGAGGCGGCACTCTCCCCCAAACTCCGTTCGGGGGGACCCCCAGCCTCGCGAGATCGGGGTGGGGCCGTAGGGGAGTGCCAGGGCGTCGCCGTCGGTCCAGAAGGCGACCGTGCCGGGGTCCACGACCTGTCGGGCCGTTGTTTCACGTGGAACAGAGACGCCCGTGTCGAAATAGACCTCCTCGCCCCAGGTGCGGGCGGTGGAGGCGAGGGGCAGTGCCTTGGTGAGGGCCTGGGCGGTCGGGGTGTCGTCGAGGGTCGCGGTGAGGTGGCCGGCGGGCCACGAGATCCGTATCTGCACGGCAGGCAATTCAACAAGATGTTGAAGTCGCTGCCAAGGGGTTGACGTGACGGAGGAGACACCACCCCCGCTGCGTGCGTCGAAAATCAGTGGGTCATAATTGCTTGTGAATGTGAACGCGTTCACAAGCGTGTCCCGTTGCTCCGATGATGCGTGTCACACAAGGGGCAAACTGCCGCTGTACCACGGCGACCTAAGGAGACTGACGACGTGAATCTGGCTCTGGCGCCGGAGACGTTGGCGCGCTGGCAGTTCGGCATCACCACCGTCTACCACTTCCTCTTCGTCCCCCTGACGATCTCGCTCGCCGCCCTCACGGCAGGCCTACAGACGGCCTGGGTGCGCACGGAGAAGGAGAAGTACCTCAGAGCCACCAAGTTCTGGGGCAAGCTCTTCCTGATCAACATCGCGATGGGTGTGGTCACCGGCATCGTGCAGGAGTTCCAGTTCGGCATGAACTGGTCCGACTACTCGCGCTTCGTCGGTGACGTCTTCGGCGCCCCGCTTGCCTTCGAGGCCCTGATCGCGTTCTTCTTCGAGTCGACCTTCATCGGCCTGTGGATCTTCGGCTGGGACAAGCTGCCCAAGAGGATCCATCTCGCCTGCATCTGGATGGTCTCGATCGGCACGATCCTGTCGGCGTACTTCATCCTCGCGGCCAACTCCTGGATGCAGCACCCCGTCGGCTACCGGATCAACAAGGTGAAGGGGCGTGCCGAGCTCACCGACTTCTGGCACGTGCTCACCCAGAACACCGCGCTCGCCCAGGCGTTCCACACGCTCTCCGCCTCCTTCCTGACCGGCGGCGCGTTCATGGTCGGCATCGCCGCCTTCCACCTGTTCCGCAAGAAGCACGTCTCCGTGATGAAGAGCTCGCTGCGGCTGGGGCTGGTCACCGTCGTCATCGCCGGTCTGCTCACCGCGATCAGCGGCGACACGCTCGGCAAGGTCATGTTCAAGCAGCAGCCGATGAAGATGGCTGCCGCCGAGGCGCTGTGGGACGGCCAGAACTCCGCGCCGTTCTCGATCTTCGCGTACGGCGACGTCAGCAAGGGTCACAATTCCGTCGAACTGTCGGTCCCCGGCCTGCTGTCCTTCCTCGCCGACGACAACTTCAACTCGTACGTCCCCGGCATCAACGACACCAACAAGGCCGAGCAGGAGAAGTACGGTCCCGGCGACTACCGGCCCATCATCCCCGTCACCTTCTGGGCGTTCCGCTGGATGATCGGCTTCGGCATGGCGTCCTTCGCCATCGGCCTGGTCGGACTCTGGCTGACCCGCAAGAAGTTCATGCTGGCGCAGCATCTGAGGGTCGGCGACGACGAGGTGCCGCATCTGGTCCTCTTCAGGAACAAGGCACTCAGCCCCAAGCTCAGCAGGCTGTACTGGCTGGTGGCGATCTGGACCCTCGGCTTCCCGCTGATCGCCAACTCATGGGGCTGGATCTTCACCGAGATGGGCCGACAGCCGTGGGTGGTCTACGGCGTCCTGCAGACCCGGCACGCGGTCTCCCCCGGTGTCTCCCAGGCCGAGGTCCTCACCTCGATGATCGTCTTCACCACGCTCTACGCCATCCTCGCCGTCGTCGAGGTCAAGCTGCTCGTGAAGTACGTCAAGGCCGGCCCGCCCGAGCTCACCGAGGCCGACCTCAACCCGCCCACGAAGATCGGCGGCGACACCCGTGACGCCGACAAGCCGATGGCCTTCTCGTACTAGGCCGAGGGAGATCGAGTCATGGAACTTCACGACGTCTGGTTCGTTCTGATCGCCGTCCTGTGGACCGGCTACTTCTTCCTGGAGGGCTTCGACTTCGGGGTCGGCATCCTCACCAAGCTGCTGGCGCGGAACCGGCCCGAGAAGCGGGTGCTGATCAACACCATCGGGCCCGTGTGGGACGGCAATGAGGTCTGGCTCCTGTCGGCCGGCGGTGCGACCTTCGCCGCCTTCCCCGACTGGTACGCCACGCTCTTCTCCGGCTTCTACCTGCCGCTGCTGATCATCCTGGTCAGCCTGATCGTGCGCGGTGTCGCCTTCGAGTACAGGGCGAAGCGGCCCGAGGAGAACTGGCAGCGCAACTGGGAGACCGCGATCTTCTGGACCTCGCTGATCCCGGCGTTCCTGTGGGGCGTCGTCTTCGGCAACATCGTGCGGGGCGTGAAGATCGACAAGAATTTCGAGTACGTCGGCACCTTCTGGGATCTGCTCAACCCGTACGCGCTGCTCGGCGGGCTCGTGACCCTCACGCTGTTCACCTTCCACGGGGCCGTGTTCACGGCGCTCAAGACGGTCGGTGACATCCGGGAGCGGGCGCGGAAGCTGGCGACGGTGGTCGGTCTCGTCACCGCCGTGGTGGCGCTGATCTTCCTGCTGTGGACGCAGGTCGACAGCGGCGACGGCAAGAGTCTGGTCGCGCTCGTCGTGGCCGTGGCCGCGCTGGTCGCAGCCCTGGTGGCGAATCAGGCCGGACGCGAAGGATGGTCGTTCGCGCTGTCCGGGATCACAATCGTGGCCGCCGTGGCGATGCTCTTCCTGTCGCTCTTCCCGAACGTCATGCCGTCCTCGCTCAATGGGGACTGGAGCCTCACGGTCACCAACGCCTCGTCGAGCCCCTACACCCTGAAGATCATGACCTGGTGCGCGGGGATCGCCACGCCGATCGTCCTGCTCTACCAGGGATGGACCTACTGGGTGTTCCGCAAGCGGATCGGTACGCAGCACATCGCAGACGCTGTGCACTGAGTCCGAGTTGGGGCATGTTTCACGTGAAACATGCCCCTTGAGGAAGAGGGTGTGTTTCACGTGAAACCGATCGACCCGCGACTGCTCCGATACGCCCGTGCCACCCGCCTCTTCATGGTGGCGGTCGTCGGCCTGGGCGTGGTCGGTGCGGCGCTGGTCATCGCTCAGGCGATGCTGATCGCCGAGGTGGTGGTGGGTGCCTTCCAGCACGGGATGTCGGTTGCCGAACTCCGCACTCCCCTGCTGCTCTTGGCGGCCGTCGCCGTTGGCCGTGCGCTGGTCTCGTGGCTCACCGAGCTCGCGGCGCACCGGGCGAGCGCGGCGGTGAAGTCGGAGCTGCGGGGGCGGCTGCTGCAGCGCTCCGTCGAGCTGGGCCCGGGATGGCTGAGCGGGCAGCGGACCGGATCGCTCGTCGCCCTTGCCACCCGTGGAGTCGACGCCCTCGACGACTACTTCTCGCGCTATCTGCCGCAGCTGGGGCTCGCGGTGGTCGTGCCGGTGGCGGTGCTGGCCCGGATCGTCACCGAGGACTGGGTCTCGGCAGCGATCATCGTGGGGACCCTGCCGCTCATCCCGGTCTTCATGGTCCTGATCGGCTGGGCCACGCAGTCCCGGATGGACCGTCAGTGGCGTCTGCTGTCCCGGCTGTCGGGGCACTTCCTGGATGTCGTCGCGGGGCTGCCGACGCTGAAGGTCTTCGGGCGGGCCAAGGCCCAGGCCGAGTCGATCAAACGCATCACGGGCGAGTACCGGCAGGCGACCATGCGGACGCTGCGGATCGCCTTCATCTCGTCCTTTGCGCTGGAGCTGCTCTCCACGCTCTCGGTCGCGCTGGTCGCCGTGACGATCGGCATGCGGCTCGTACACGGTGAGATGGACCTGTACACAGGCCTTGTCATCCTCGTCCTCGCTCCTGAGGCCTATCTGCCCTTGCGTCAGGTCGGCGCGCAGTACCACGCGGCGGCGGAGGGGCTTGCGGCGGCCGAGGAGATCTTCGCGGTCCTGGAGACGCCTGTGCCGGTGTCGGGCACGGCGCCCGTGCCGGCGGGCGGTATTGCCTTCGAGGGGGTGACGGTTCGGTATCCCGGGAGGTCCGAGGATGCCGTGTCGGACGTGTCCTTCGCCGTTGAGCCCGGCGAGACCGTCGCGCTCGTCGGACCGAGCGGCGCGGGCAAGTCGACGCTGCTGAATGCCCTGCTGGGGTTCGTGCGGCCGGCCGAGGGGCAGGTGCGGGTCGGGGGAGCCGATCTCGCCGAGGTCGATCTCGAGCAGTGGCGGTCGAGGATCGCCTGGGTTCCGCAGCGGCCGCATCTGTTCGCCGGGACGATCACCGAGAACGTACGGCTGGCCCGGCCCGACGCCGACGACAGTGCCGTACGCCAAGCGTTGAGCGACGCCGGGGCGATGGGGTTCGTGGACGCGCTGCCCCGGGGCACCGAGACCCTGCTCGGGGAGGACGGGGCCGGGTTGTCCGCCGGGCAGCGGCAGCGGCTCGCGCTGGCCCGGGCGTTCCTCGCGGACCGGCCCGTACTGCTGCTCGACGAGCCGACTGCCGCTCTGGACGGCGCCACCGAGGCCGAGGTCGTGGAGGCGGTACGGCGGCTGGCGGTGGGCCGGACCGTGCTGCTGGTGGTGCACCGGCCGGCGCTGCTGGGGGTTGCGGACCGGGTGGTGCGACTGGAGACGGCGGACATGGCAACGGCGGACATGGCAACGGCGCCTGAGGAACCCACATCGCCCGCCTCTTCCGTGGAGCCCGGAGCTGTGAGGAGGTCCGATGGAGCCCCCATCGAGGCCGCCGACCCCGCCCCGGTGCAGGCCGGGACGACCGGTCTCACGACAGGCACGCGCGCTGTCCTCGCCCGCGTCCGGGCCATGTCCGGCCCCCGGCGCAGCCGTCTCGCCCTCGCCCTGCTGCTCGGGAGCCTTGCGCTCGGCAGTGCCGTCGGGCTCATGGCCACCTCCGGGTGGCTGATCTCACGAGCCTCGCAGCAACCGCCCGTGCTGTATCTGATGGTGGCCGTGACGGCGACGCGGGCCTTCGGTATCGGGCGGGCCGCCTTCCGGTACGCCGAGCGGCTCGTGTCGCACGACGCGGTGCTGCGGATGCTCGCCGACACCAGGGTCGCCGTCTACCGGCGGCTGGAGCGCCTGGCGCCCGCCGGGCTGCGCAGCACCCGCCGTGGCGACCTGCTCTCGCGCCTCGTCGCCGACGTGGACGCCCTGCAGGACTACTGGCTGCGCTGGTTGCTGCCCGCCGGATCCGCAGCGATCGTGTCCGCCGCGTCCATCGGCTTCACCACCTGGCTGCTGCCCGAGGCCGGCCTCGCACTCGCCGTCGGGCTGGTGGCGGCCGGAGCCGGTGTCCCGCTGGTCACCGGTGCCGTGGCCCGCCGCGCCGAACGCCGGCTGGCCCCCGCCCGAGGGGTGCTCGCCACGCGCGTGACCGACCTGCTCACCGGCACCGCGGAGTTGACCGTCGCCGGCGCCCTGCCGGCTCGTACCGCCGAGGCACGGCGCGCCGACGGCACGCTGACCCGGATCGCCTCACGCGCCGCCACCGCCACCGCGCTCGGCGACGGACTCACCGCGCTGCTCTCCGGTCTGACGGTCGCCGCAACGGCCCTCGTGGGCGCCCAGGCAGTCGCCGACGGGCGGCTGGGCGGCGTGACGATGGCCGTCGTCGTCCTCACCCCGCTGGCCGCCTTCGAGGCGGTCCTCGGGCTGCCGCTCGCCGTGCAGCACCGGCAACGGGTGCGCAGAAGCGCGGAGCGCGTGTACGAGGTCCTGGACGCGCCCGAGCCGGTACGCGAGCCGGAGCAGCCCCGCCAGGCCCCCGCCTCCCCCTTCCCCATCGCCCTGAAGGGTCTGACCGCCCGGTACGAAGGGCAGGACCGGGATGCGCTCGACGGCCTCGACCTCACCCTTCACCAGGGACGCCGGATCGCCGTGGTCGGACCGTCCGGCTCCGGCAAGACGACGCTGGCCCAGGTGCTGCTGCGCTTCCTGGACCCGGACGCGGGCTCGTACACGCTGGCCGGCGTGGACGCCCACGCGCTCGACGGCGACGACGTACGACGGCTCGTCGGACTGTGTGCCCAGGACGCGCACCTCTTCGACAGCTCGGTACGCGAGAACCTGCTGCTGGCGCAGAAGGACGCCACCGAGGGCGACCTGCGCGACGCGCTCGCCCGGGCCCGGCTGCTGGACTGGGCCGACAGCCTGCCCGACGGGCTCGACACACTGGTCGGCGAACACGGGGCCCGGCTGTCGGGCGGACAGCGACAGCGCCTCGCGCTGGCCCGCGCACTGCTCGCCGACTTCCCGGTGCTCGTGCTCGACGAACCCGCCGAACACCTCGACCTGCCGACGGCCGACGCCCTCACCGCCGACCTGCTGGCCGCCACCGCGGGCCGCACGACGCTGCTCATCACGCACCGGCTCGCCGGCCTGGAGACGGTCGACGAGGTCGTCGTACTGGACGAGGGGCGGGTGGTGCAGCGCGGGACGTACGCCGAACTGGCCGCCGTACCAGGGCCGTTGCGGGCGATGGTGGAGCGGGAGGCCGAGACGGAGTTGCCGGCCGGAGCGCCGTCGTAGCACGGGCGCAGCGGTTACGGTGCCGCAAGCGCCGTACCGACTCGTCACGATCCGTCCGTACTGAGCCATCCGGGGTGCTGCTTCCCCCAGGCGCAGGACTTGAACATGACCCGTCCCGGCCGGTCGGGCCACGATCGCTGACATGCGCTCATTCCGCCGTCATCCGCTGATCCTTCCGGCCCTGCTGTGTGCGCTCGTCGTCCTTGTGGCCCGGCCCACGGAGGCGATGGGTGTGGGCGACGGAGACGGGATCGGCAGCGGTATCAGTGCCCAGGTCGCGCAGCTCTACGAGGATGCGGCGCTGGCGACGGAGCAGTACGAAGCGGGTCGCCAGGAGGCCGAGGTGCGGCGGGCGCAGGCCGAGCAGGCCCAGGCGCTGCTGGACGGCGAACGGCGGGAGATCGCCGGCCTGCACGAGGACCTGGGCAGGATGGCGCGCGCCCAGTACCGAACCGGCGGCGGTCTCCCGGTGGCCGCGCAGCTGATCCTCGCGGACAGCCCCGACGCGCTGATGCGCAGCCAGCACGTCCTGGCGCAGGCGAATCTGGCCCTGGCCGGCTCCGTCTCCCGCAGCCGCCGGGCCGAGGCACGCTTCGCCGCCGGCGAGGCGAAGGCCAGAGCGGCGTGGCAGGCGCTGGGGAAACGGAACATCGAGCTCGCCGCCGTGAAAGACACGATCGAGCGCAAACTCGAGGAGGCGCGAGGGCAGTTGCAGGGGCAGGCGGAGGCCTCCGTCGCGGCCGGCAGCTGCCGCGGCTCCGTCCGGCTCCAACAGCCCACGACGAACCTCACGCAGCCGTGGGTGGCGCTCGTGGAGACGTACGAACTGTCCGCCGGCTTCGGCAGCGGCGGTGACCGGTGGGCGAACCGGCACACCGGACAGGACTTCGCGGTACCGATCGGCACACCGGTGCGGGCGGTCGGCGCGGGACGCGTGGTGAGCGTGTCCTGCGGGGGCGCCTTCGGCATCGAGATCGTGATCCAGCACCCGGGCGGCTACTACACCCAGTACGCCCATCTCGCCGCCGTCGCCGTCGACCAGGGCGAGCGGGTGGACACCGGGCAGTGGATCGGTCAGTCGGGCACCACCGGCAACTCCACCGGCCCGCATCTGCACTTCGAGGTGCGCGTCACGCCGCAGATGGGCTCCGCGGTGGACCCGGTGCCCTGGCTGGCGGCACGCGGCGTTCCCCTCGCATGACCAGCGCTGCCCCGATCACTTCGGGCGGCTAACGCCGCTCCGCCAGCATCCGCTCGATGACGAGCGCCACCCCGTCGTCGTTGTTGGCGACCGTGCGGCCCGAGGCTGCGGCGATGACGTCCGGATGCGCATTGCCCATCGCGTAGGACCGGCCCGCCCAAGTGAGCATCTCGACATCGTTCGGCATGTCCCCGAAGGCGACGACCTCCTCATGCGAGATACCGCGCTCCGCGCAGCACAGGGCGAGCGTGCTCGCCTTGGAGACACCCGGGCCGCTGATCTCCAGCAGCGCGCTGGGACTAGACCGGGTGACGTTGGCCCGGTCGCCGATGGCGAGACGGGCGGCGGTGAGGAAACCGTCCGGGTCGAGGGTCGGATGGTACGCAAGGATCTTCAGGACCGGCTCGGCGGATCCGGGCCCGTCGGGCGCCAGCAGATCCTCGGCCGGCATGAGGTTGTCCGGGATCTCCATGTGCAGCTTCGGATAGTCCGGCTCCTGGTGGAAGCCGTACGTCTGCTCCACCGCGTACACCGTGCCCGGCGCCGCCTCGCGCAGCAGCCGCACGGCGTCCAGCGCGTTGTCACGGGCCAGCTCCCGTACCTTCACGAACCGGTGGGCACCCGGACCGCCGTGCAGGTCGACCACGGCCGCGCCGTTGCCGCAGATCGCCAGGCCGTGGCCGTGGACGTGGTCGCTGACGACGTCCATCCAGCGGGCCGGCCGGCCGGTGACGAAGAAGACCTCGATGCCCGCGTCCTCGGCGGCGGCGAGGGCGGCCACCGTGCGCGGGGAGACCGACTTGTCGTCCCGCAGGAGGGTGCCGTCGAGATCGGTGGCTATGAGCCGCGGCGCAGCGGCGGCGGCCGGGGTCTCGGGCTGTCGAGTCGCTGAGGTCACCCGCCCATTCTCCCGCATATGCCTGCACGGCCGTGCAGGAGTCCGCACATGTGAGTGGTTACCGTCCTCATCAGCACCGTCACAGCCCGTCCGCTCAGCCGAGCTGGGCCGCGGCCTCCATGGCTATCTGCTCGAAGACCTTCTCGTCTGCGGCGAAGTCGGAGTCCGGGACGGGCCAGTGCAGCACGATCTCCGTGAAGCCCAGCTCACGGTGGCGGCCCGCGAAGTCCACGAACGCGTCCAGCGACTCCAGCGGCCGGCCGCGGTCCGGAGTGAAGCCGGTGAGCAGGATCTTGTCGAGGCCCGTCACGTCCCGGCCGATCTCGGCGCAGGCGTCGGCCAGCTTCTCGGCCTGACCGCGAATGGCTTGAACCGACTGTTCAGAAGTGCCGTTCTCGTACAGCCTGGGGTCGCCCGTGGTCACCCACGCCTGCCCGTACCGCGCAGCGAGCCGCAGCCCGCGCGGGCCTGTCGCCGCCACCGCGAAAGGCAGTCGGGGACGCTGCACACAGCCCGGTATGTTGCGCGCCTCGTGCGCCGAGTAGAAGTCGCCCTCGTACGACAGCCCCTCCTTGCCGTCCTCGGTCAGCAGCCGGTCCAGGAGCTGGACGAACTCGGCGAACCGGTCCGCGCGCTCCCGCGGCGTCCAGGGCTCCTGCCCCAGCACGGTGGCGTCGAAGCCGTTGCCGCCCGCGCCGACGCCGAGAGTGAACCGGCCCGAGGAGATGTCGTCGAGGGAGATCAGCTCCTTCGCGTACGGCACCGGGTGGCGGAAGTTCGGCGAGGTCACCAGCGTGCCCAGCCGCATCCGGTCGGTGACGGCCGCCGCCGCGGTCAGAGTCGGTACGGCACCGAACCACGGACCGTCCCGGAAGCTGCGCCAGGACAGGTGGTCGTAGGTGTACGCGGTGTGGAAGCCGAGCTGCTCCGCGCGCTGCCATGCCGAACGGCCGCCCTCGTGCCACCGGCGGTACGGAAGGATCACAGTGCTCAGACGCAGACTCATGTTCCCGAGACTAAGCCGCCCCAGTGACAACGGACGAAACAGTCACCGTGCGCGGTCGCACGGCCACGCGCCGAGGGGGCGGGGGCGGTGCGTCAGTGCGGCTGAGGGAAGCGCAGGTACTGAGGCGGCACGGTCTTGGTGAGCCACACCCCGTTCTCGCTGACGTGGAAGACGTACCCGTCGCGGTGCATGGCGGCCGCGTCCACGGACAGCACGACGGGCCGGCCGCGGCGGGCACCGACACGGGTCGCGGTCTCACGGTCCGGCGAGAGGTGCACGTCGTGCCGGTTCATCGGCCGCAGCCCCTCGGCGCGGATCGCGTCCAGGTTGCGGGCCGCAGTCCCGTGATAGAGGTACGACGGCGGCGTGGCCGGGGCCAGACCGAGCTCGATCTCGACGCTGTGGCCCTGGCTGGCGCGGATTCGGGTGCCCTCGACGGCGAAGCGTTTCTTGTCGTTCACGGCGACGACGTGGTCCAGCTCCTCGCGGGTGAAGCGGAAGCCGTGCGCGGCGGCAGCGGCGATCAGCACGTCGATCTCGACCCAGCCCGCCTCGTCGAGGGTGAGCCCGATCCGTTCGGGCTGGTGGCGCAGGTGTTTCGAGAGGTACTTCGACACCTTTACGGTGCGTCTTTCGTCGATGCGTCTTTCGTCCATACGGTCAGCATGACGGGAGAGACGTGGATCACGCAGATTATTTTGGGGGGTAGGTTTGATCCACAACCAACTGTAGTTATCCACAGGCTACTTGGCGGTTCTGTGGACAACTCTGCTTACACGTCAGTGGTGTTCGTCAAGATCGAGTGGGGGCACCTCTCTTGACGTGAGCGCGTCCAACGCCCTTGCCCTTACCTCTCGTTCGGCCGCCAGGCGGATGAACTCCGCCGCCCGCTCCGGGCCAACCAGGCCTTCCACCGCCCGTATTGTCTCCTGGGGCAAGGGCACGGAGCGTGACGTCGGGCGGTCCGGTGCGGGTTCCTTGGAGCCGAGCTGCTGTCGCAGATGGCGTACTGCCAACAAGCGCATCGCGCGCGCGAGTTCCGCATCCACCGTCTGCTGCGCGAGCGGCCGCAGTCGCCGTACGAGCGAGGCGGCTTCGGCCGCGTCCGCGTCGGTCGGTCGGTGCGGTCCGTCGAGGTAGCGGGCGAAGACGTGCTCGGTGGTGAACTCCAGGAAACGGGCGGCGATGTGCTCGACCTGGCCCCTCAACTCCCGGAGATGGCCTGAGATCGCGGCCAGCGGGACACCGGCTGCGTACAACTCGACGGCCACAGCGAGCTCTTGGGGACTCGGCACGAGGAAGGAGTCCTCGTCGCCGGGAACCGGCTCCAGCACGCCCAGCTCCACGGCGTCGGCGACCGCCGCGTCGTCGGGGTCGCCGCCGAAGCGCTCGTCCAGTTCGGCGCGCGAGATCCGTACCGCCTCCTCGTCGGTCCACGGGCCGTCGACCTCGGCCACCAGCCCGAGCACCCCGCCCAGGCCGCGGCCCGCGTCCCACGCCTCCAGGAGCTCCTTGATGGAGGCCAGGGTGTAGCCGCGGTCCAGCAGGTCTGCGATCTGGCGCAGGCGGGCGAGATGTGCGTCCGAGTAGAGGTTGGCGCGGCCGCGGCGCTCGGGACGGGGGAGGAGGCCGCGGTCCTGGTAGGCGCGGATGGTGCGGACGGTGGCGCCGCTGTGGTGTGCCAAATCCTCTATCCGGTACGGCGTTTGCATGGTGAGTGCCTCCGTCCGCCGGCGTGCCGTCGGCCGACGGCATCCGGTGCTGCGGGCCGTGCCGGTCGTTTCGCCCTGCTGAACGACCGGCCACGGCGGTTTCCGAGCAACTGCCCACTCACAGCGGTGGCTCCATGCGTGCGATCGCCCGCAACGCGCGCGGGGAGAACCGGGACATGAAGTGGGCGCCTCTGGCTTCTGGTGTGACCGGAACGACCGCCTCGTTGCGCACGACCGCGCGCAAGATCGCGTCGGCGACCTTCTCCGGCGGGTAGTTGCGCATGCCGTACAGCCGTGCCGACTTCTTCTGGCGCCGCTTCTCCTCCTCGGCGTCCACGCCCGCGAAGCGTGCCGTCGAGGTGATGTTGGTGTTGACGAAGCCCGGGCAGATCGCGCTCACGCCGATTCCCTGGCCTGCAAGTTCCGCGCGCAGGCACTCGCTGAGCATCAGCACGGCCGCCTTGGAGGTGCTGTAGGCGGGCAGCGCCTTGGACGGCTGGTACGCGGCTGCCGACGCGGTGTTGACGATGTGGCCGCCCTGTCCGCGCTCCGCCATCTGCTTGCCGAAGAGCCGGCAGCCGTGGATCACGCCCCACAGGTTGACGTCGAGGACCTTCTTCCAGTCCTCCGGGCTGGTGTCGAAGAAGGAGCCGGACAGGCCGATCCCGGCGTTGTTCACCAGGACGTCCACCACTCCGTACTCGGTGGCGACCTTCTCGGCGAGCTTCTCCATGGCGTGTTCGTCGGAGACGTCGGCCGTCTCCGCCCAGGCCTCGGGGGCGCCGACCAGGCGGGACAGCTCCGCGGTGCGGGCGGCGGCCTCGGTGTCCCGGTCGACGGCGACCACGCGTGCTCCGGCCTCCGCGAAGGCGAACGCCGTGGCCCGCCCGATGCCGCTGCCCGCGCCGGTGACGAGGACGAGTTGCCCGCCGAACCGCTCGGCGTACCTGCCGGTCGCCTGCACCCTGTTCTTTCCTCCCTCGGTGGCCGTCACGAACTCGGTGACCCAGGAGGCCAGTTGGTCGGGACGGGTGCGCGGTATCCAGTGTTTGGCCGGGAGCGTGCGGCGGGTCAACTGCGGGACCCACCGCTCCAGTTCGTCGTAGAGCCTCTCCGACAGGAACGCGTCTCCCAGGGGCGTGATGAGCTGCACGGGCGCGTGCGCGTAGGCGTCCGGGCGGGGCCTGCGCAGTCTGGCCCGGACGTTGTCCCGGTACAGCCAGGCGCCGTGCGCCGCGTCCGTGGGGAGTGAGGACGTCGGGTAGTCGCCGCCGGGCACCTTCTCCAGGCGCTCCAGGATGCGCGGCCAGCGTTTGCCGAGGGGGCCGCGCCAGGCGAGCTCGGGCAGTACGGGCGTGTGCAGCAGGTACACGTACCAGGATTTGGCGCCCTGGCCGAGGAGCTGGCCGACACGGCGCGGGGTGGGTCGCTTGACGCGTTTGCTGATCCAGTGCCCGAAGTGATCGAGGGACGGGCCGGACATCGAGGTGAAGGACGCGATGCGGCCCTCGGTGCGCTTGACGGTGACGAACTCCCAGGACTGGACCGAGCCCCAGTCGTGTCCCACGACGTGCACCGGCCGGTCCGGGCTGACGGCGTCGATCACCGCCAGGAAGTCGTCCGTGAGCTTCTCCAGGGTGAAGCCGCCGCGCAGCGGCTGCGGTGCCGTCGATCGGCCGTGTCCGCGGACGTCGTAGAGGACGACATGGAAGCGCTCGGCGAGCCGCGGGGCGACCTCGGACCACACTTCCTTGCTGTCGGGGTATCCGTGCACGAGGACCACCGTCGGCTGCCCGGAGTCCCCCAGCTCGGCCACGCACAGCTCCACGCCGCCGGTCCGTACCCGGCGCTCCCGCGCGCCCGTAAGCACCGACTGGGAAAAGCCCGTCACTTGTCCTCCGCCCAGCGCCGCACGTGCGGCAGATCGTCGTCCAGCCAGAAGGCGCTCTCCTCGGGGTCCCTGGAGTCGGTGACGACCAGGATCTCCTCGAACTTCGCGCCCGTACCCCGGAAACCGAGATGGGGTTCGACCGCCCACAGGCCCGGCTGCGGAGGGTGGTCGGAGAAGCGGTACGGCGACCACAGCGGGGACCAGCCGTCGCGGTGGCCGTGCAGTGCGTCGGAGGCGAGCCCCTTCAGGGACTGTGTGCCGAACCCGAACAGATGCGGTGACCAGCGGCGCTGTCTGACCCGGTCGACCTTGTGCGCGATCACGCCGAAGGGATAGGCGCGGTGCCGGTTGGCGTAGCCCTGGCGGACCATGAGGCGGTCCACGTCCTCGTAGATCGCGCGCAGCGGGCGCCGCTCGCGCACCTCGCGCAGGATCAGCTCGCGGTGCGCCTCCAGGTCGGCCATGAGCTTGTCCTGGACGGGGTTGATCCCTAGGGAGCCCGAGTAGCCGATGTCGGCCGTGAAGCCGTCGTACACCGGAGCCATGTCCAGGATGAACGGCATCCCGGGCTCGAGCCGCCGGTCCGTCGGGAAGAACTGGAGCGGGATGCGGAAGTTCACGAACGCCGTGCGGTCCCCGAACCAGGCGAACGGCAGATGGAACCAGTCCCGCACGCCCCGCTCGCGCAGCCAGGCGCGCTGCATGCGGGCCGCCTCGCGCTCGGTCACCCCCGGCTGGAGCTGTGCGGCGACCGCCTCCGCGCACTCGTAGGCGAGGCGTTGCACCTGCCTGAAGCCCCGCAGCTGCGCGGAGAGTTCACCTGTCACTGCCGTCGTCATGCCACCGCCCACCTCGTCCACGCCGACTGCGGTACGTGCCCGTAACTTGACACTGGTGAATGTGACAGTTGTTAGAGGCTGCGTCAATAGGAGGGGTCCGGGCTGTGGATAACTCTGCGTAGCTCTCAGGTAGGGGAATCCCCTACGGACCCGTACGCCTGGAGGCTGATGCCAGGACAGCTCTGCGGTCTGACGACCGGCGTGGTCCGCGTCACTATCGTCGAAGACGTGACTGTGATCGCGACCGAAAGCCTGAGCAAGCGGTTCCCCCGGGTGACCGCGCTTGACCGGCTCTCCGTCGACGTCGGGCCCGGCGTGACCGGACTCGTCGGAGCGAACGGAGCCGGCAAGTCAACACTGATCAAGATCCTTCTGGGTCTGTCCCCCGCCTCCGAGGGCCGCGCCGAAGTGCTCGGGCTCGACGTCGCGACCAAGGGTGGCGACATCCGTGAGCGGGTCGGCTACATGCCGGAGCACGACTGCCTGCCGCCGGACGTCTCGGCCACCGAGTTCGTCGTCCACATGGCGCGCATGTCGGGCCTGCCGCCCACGGCCGCACGCGAGCGCACCGCGGACACGCTGCGCCATGTCGGTCTGTACGAGGAGCGCTACCGCCCCATCGGCGGCTACTCGACCGGCATGAAGCAGCGTGTCAAGCTCGCGCAGGCCCTGGTCCACGACCCACAGCTGGTCTTCCTGGACGAGCCGACCAACGGCCTCGACCCGGTGGGCCGCGACGAGATGCTCGGCCTGATCCGCCGCATCCACACCGACTTCGGCATCTCGGTCCTGGTCACCTCGCACCTGCTGGGCGAGCTCGAGCGCACCTGTGACCACGTCGTCGTCATCGACGGCGGCAAGCTCCTGCGCTCCAGCTCCACCACGGACTTCACCCAGACCACCACCACCCTCGCGATCGAGGTCACCGACACCGACGAGCACCCGGACGGCACGCGCGCGGTGCGCGAATCGCTGCACGCGCGCGGGGTGGACGTGGTCGACGGCAGCGACGGCCTGCCGGGTGCCGGGCACATCCTGCTGCTCACGGCGCAGGGTGAGGAGACGTACGACCTGGTACGCGACGTCGTCGCGGACCTCGGCCTCGGCCTGGTGCGCATGGAGCAGCGCAGGCACCACATCTCGGAGGTCTTCACGAGCGAGGAAGAGCAGCGGAAGGAGGCGGTCGGCCATGGCAGTTGAGCATCCCGCGGCGGCTGCGCCGGGTGACCAGACCCGCATCCACAACATCGGCTACCGCACCTACGACGGCCCCCGTCTCGGCCGCTCCTACGCCACCCGCTCCCTGTACTCGCAGTCCCTGCGCGGCGCCTACGGCCTCGGCCGTTCGATCAAGTCCAAGGTGCTGCCGATGCTGCTGTTCGCGGTGATGTGCGTGCCGGCGGCCATCATGGTGGCCGTCGCCGTCGCCACCAAGGCGCACGAACTGCCGGTCCAGTACACGCGCTACGCGATCATCATGCAGTCCGTCATCTGTCTGTACGTCGCCTCGCAGGCACCCCAGTCCGTCTCGCGCGACCTGCGCTTCAAGACCGTGCCGCTGTACTTCTCGCGGCCGATCGAGACCGCCGACTACGTGCGCGCGAAGTACGCGGCGCTGGCCTCGGCGATGTTCATCCTGACCGCCGCCCCGCTGATCGTGCTCTACGTGGGCGCGCTGCTGGCCAAGCTCGACTTCGCCGACCAGACCAAGGGATTCGCACAGGGACTCGTATCCGTGGCACTGCTCTCGCTGCTCTTCGCCGGCATCGGCCTGGTCATCGCGTCGGTCACCCCGCGCCGCGGCTTCGGCATCGCGGCCGTGATCGCCGTCCTGATCGTCTCCTACGGCGCCGTCTCGACACTCCAGGCGATCGCCGACGCACAGGGCAGCACGAGCGCCATCCCGTGGATCGGTCTCTTCTCGCCGGTCACGCTCATCGACGGTGTGCAGTCCGCCTTCCTCGGCGCGACCCCGGCACTCCCGGGGGGCCACGGCCCCTCGACCGGCCAGGGCGTGGTGTACGTCCTGCTCACCCTGGGACTGATCGCCGCCAGCTACGGCCTCCTGATGCGCCGCTACAAGAAGGTGGGACTGTGACCACGCTCCAGATCGACCATGTCTCCCGCTGGTTCGGCAACGTGGTCGCCGTCAACGACATCACCATGACGATCGGCCCCGGCGTCACCGGCCTGCTCGGCCCGAACGGCGCCGGAAAGTCGACCCTCATCAACATGATGGCCGGCTTCCTGGCCCCCTCCACCGGCACCGTCACCCTCGACGGGCAGCAGGTCTGGCGCAACGAGTCGATCTACAAGCACATCGGCATCGTCCCCGAACGCGAGGCGATGTACGACTTCCTCACCGGACGCGAATTCGTCGTCGCCAACGCCGAGTTGCACGGCCTGGGCGACAAGGCCGCCGCGCGCGCCCTGGCCACGGTCGAGATGGAGTACGCACAGGACCGCAAGATCTCCACGTACTCCAAGGGCATGCGCCAGCGCGTGAAGATGGCGAGCGCCCTGGTCCACGACCCTTCGCTCCTCCTCCTGGACGAGCCCTTCAACGGCATGGATCCCCGCCAGCGCATGCAGCTCATGGACCTGTTGCGGCGCATGGGCGACGAGGGCCGCACCGTGCTGTTCTCGTCCCACATCCTCGAAGAGGTCGAGCAACTCGCCTGGCACATCGAGGTCGTCGTCGCCGGACGGCACGCGGCCAGCGGTGACTTCCGCAAGATCCGCCGCCTGATGACCGACCGTCCGCACCGCTACCTGGTCCGTTCCAGCGACGACCGCGCGCTTGCGGCCGCCCTGATCGCCGACCCGTCGACGTCCGGCATCGAGGTCGACCTGGCGGAGGGCGCGTTGCGCATCCAGGCCGTCGACTTCGGCCGTTTCACGGCGCTGCTGCCCAGGGTCGCCCGCGACCACGGCATCCGGCTGCTGACGGTCTCGCCGTCCGACGAGTCCCTCGAGTCCGTCTTCTCGTATCTGGTCGCGGCGTAGGAGGCCGAAAGATGTACGACCCCACAGTCGCCCGGCTCACCTACCGGGCCCTGCTCGGCCGTCGCCGGGCCCTCATCCTGGGCGCCCTGCCCCTGCTGCTCATCGTCATCTCCGTCGTCGTCCGCGCCCTCGCCGGCGCCGACGACCAGACGGCCTCCGACCTGCTCGGCGGGCTCGCGCTCGCCACGATGGTGCCGCTCATCGGCGTCATCGCCGGCACGGGCGCGATCGGACCGGAGATCGACGACGGCTCGGTGGTGTATCTGCTGTCCAAGCCGCTGAAGCGGTCGACGATCATCTTCACCAAGCTGATCGTGGCGATCGCGGTGACGATGGTGTTCTCCGCCCTGCCCACCCTCATCGCCGGCTTCATCCTGAACGGCAACGGTCAGCAGATCGCCGTCGCCTACACGGTCGCCGCGCTGGTCTCCTCCATCGCCTACGCGGCGCTGTTCCTGCTGCTGGGCACGGTGTCCCGGCACGCGGTGGTCTTCGGGCTCGTGTACGCGCTCGTGTGGGAGGCCCTGTTCGGCTCCCTGGTGCCCGGTGCGCGCACGCTGAGCGTCCAGCAGTGGTCGCTTGCCGTCGCCCACAAGGTCGCCGGCGGCGACCTGGTCACCTCGGAAGTCGGCCTGACGACGGCCACGGTCTTCCTGGTCGCGGTGACCGTCCTGGCCACCTGGTACGCCGGTCAGAAGCTGCGCACGCTGAAGCTCGCCGGTGAGGAGTGACAAGTCCTGACCTTGACGGGGACTTCACCTCTGTCCGGTCAGACTGGGCAAATGGGGATGTACGACTGAGGCACCCGGGGATGCACGACTGAGAGGAACGGGAATGGCAGACGACTGGGACGAACTGGTCCTGGACGAGGACTTCATACGGGGCGCCGAGACCTCCGAGCCGTCTGCCCGTGCCCGCATGCTCGCCGCACGCTGGCGCAACGAGGAGCCCGAGCCGCAGCCCTGGCGCTCCGAAGAGCCGCCTGCGGGCTGGTTCTTCAGCAAGGCGCGCCGACGCAGGTGGCGGCGGCACTGATCCCCGTAGGGCCGTAGCCCCGGTCGTTTTATTCAGTGGCGTCCAACTCGTCCGACAGGCACAGTGGTTGTGTCCACGCCGCCGGACGCCCGATCTGTCGGGTGCTGCTCCGGCGCCACGTTCTGGGAGAGGAGCCGGGCGATGTCCATGCACGACAGTACGTCCAGCTCCCGACAGGGCAGCCCGCGGCGGGTTCCGGTGTAGTTACCCCACCGTCGAACCCGCTCCGCACGGGGAGCTGCCCGGGGCGGCCGCTTCGAGCACGCGATGTCGCTCTCGCGTGGGCCGCCCACCCACGTCGCCCCCGCCGCAAGGGGGCACCCTCCGCTGGGGTGGCCGGGTCGGCCGCGCAACTCGGCGCCGCGAGGTGCCGCTGCGCCCACCCGTGCCGCCCCAGCGGCACGACTGCCCGCAGCCACGGACGTCGGACGTCGCTGCTACGGCAGCAATTGCTCCAGCACCACCGCGATCCCGTCCTCCTCGTTGGAGGACGTCACCTCGTCCGCCACTGCCTTCAGCTCCTCGTGGGCGTTGGCCATCGCCACGCCCCGCGCCGCCCAGGCGAACATCGGGATGTCGTTGGGCATGTCGCCGAAGGCGATCGTTTCCGCCGCCTTGATGCCCAGACGGCGGGCCGCCAGCGACAGGCCCGTGGCCTTGGACAGACCCAGCGGCAGCAGCTCCACGATGCCCTCGCCCGCCATCGCGACCGTGACGAAGCCGCCCGCGGCCTCGCGCGCAGCCTCGGCGAGCTCGTCGTCGGACAGCTCCGGGTGCTGTATGTAGATCTTGTTCAGCGGGGCCGACCAGAGGTCGGACGCGTCCGTGAACGGCGTCACGGGAAGCTCGCCGGTGAGCGCGTACCCCGGCCCCACCAGCACGTCGCCGTCCAGGCCGTCACGGCTCGCCGCCAGGTGCAGCGGGCCGACCTCCGCCTCGATCTTGGCCAGGGCCACG
Source organism: Streptomyces sp. NRRL S-646 (assembly GCF_000720765.1). GTDB lineage: Bacteria > Actinomycetota > Actinomycetes > Streptomycetales > Streptomycetaceae > Streptomyces. The sequence goes on along the minus strand of NZ_JODC01000009.1, from coordinate 220,349 downwards.
CCTGCCAGCTGCCGGTCCAGGGTCACCGACGTCAGCAGACGGTGCTCCCCGGCGTCGTACACCTGCGCGCCCTGGCCGCAGACCGCGAGGCCCTCGTAGCCGAGGTCGTCGAGGATGTGCCGGGTCCAGGGGACCGCGCGGCCGGTGACGACGATGTGAGCGGCGCCCGCCCCGGTGGCCGAGGCGAGCGCGTCACGGGTGCGCTGCGAGACCGACTCGTCGGAGCGCAGGAGCGTTCCGTCGAGGTCGGTCGCGATGAGTCTGTACGGGAATTCCCGGGTCGCGGACGCCTCGCTCACTTGGCGACCGGCTCCAGGACCTCCCGGCCGCCCAGGAACGGACGCAGCACCGGCGGTACGTACACCGAGCCGTCGGCCTGCTGGTGGTTCTCCAGGATCGCCACGATCGTGCGCGGCACGGCGCACAGCGTGCCGTTGAGCGTCGCGAGCGGCTTGACCTGCTTGCCGTCACGGACGCGGATCGACAGGCGGCGGGACTGGAACTCGGTGCAGTCCGAGGTCGAGGTCAGCTCGCGGTACTTGCCCTGCGTCGGGATCCACGCCTCGCAGTCGAACTTGCGGGCCGCCGAGGAGCCCAGGTCGGCCGAGGCGACGTCGATGACGCGGAACGGCAGCTCCAGCGAGGTCAGCCACTCCTTCTCCCACTGCAGCAGTCGCTGGTGCTCGGCCTCCGAGTCCTCCGGGGCGACGTACGAGAACATCTCGACCTTGTCGAACTGGTGGACGCGGAAGATGCCCCGGGTGTCCTTGCCGTGCGAGCCGGCCTCACGGCGGAAGCAGGGCGAGAAGCCCGCGTAACGCAGGGGCAGACGGTCGGCGTCGAGGATCTCGTCCATGTGGTACGCAGCGAGGGGGACCTCGGAGGTGCCGACCAGGTAGAGGTCGTCCTTGTCGAGGTGGTAGACGTCCTGGGCCGCCTGGCCGAGGAAGCCCGTGCCCGCCATCGACTGGGGGCGGACCAGGGCGGGCGTCAGCATCGGCGTGAAGCCGGCCGCGGTGGCCTGGGCGATCGCCGCATTGACGAGCGCGAGTTCGAGCAGGGCGCCGACACCCGTCAGGAAGTAGAAGCGCGAGCCGGAGACCTTCGCGCCGCGCTCCACGTCGATCGCGCCGAGGAGCGTGCCGAGCTCCAGGTGGTCCTTGGGCTCGAAGCCCTCGGCGCCGAAGTCGCGGATCGTGCCGTGCGTCTCGAGGGTGACGAAGTCCTCCTCGCCGCCGACGGGCACGTCGGGGTGGACGAGGTTGCCGAGCTGCTGGAGCAGCTCCTGCGTCTCGGTGTCGGCGGCGTCACGCTCGGCGTCGGCGGCCTTGACGTCGGCGGCGAGCTGGCTCGCCTTCTTCAGCAGCTCCGCCTTCTCGTCCGCGGAGGCCTTGGGGATGAGCTTGCCGAGCTGCTTCTGCTCGGCACGCAGCTCGTCGAAGCGGACGCCGGACGACCTGCGCCGCTCGTCGGCAGACAGGAGAGCGTCGACGAGCGCGACGTCCTCTCCACGGGCGCGCTGGGACGCGCGCACACGGTCGGGGTCCTCACGGAGCAGGCGAAGGTCAATCACGCGGTCAAGGCTACCGGTGCCGGGATACGGCCCACGACTCACCATTCCCAACAGGCGTCCATTGCGGCTTACGTTCCGTTATGAGCGAATTGCCCACAGTGTCAACAAAAGGCGTCTCACTCCCTGGAACGGGGCAGGGGGTTGGCGCCCGGTTGACCCGATTCCCTTGCGGGGAGCGGGACTTGGGGTTTGGTTGTCCACAGCGATCCACCCCCTCCCAAGGAGTTATCCACAGGCTGTGCGAAGGGTCTGTGGATTTCGGAATTGATCACTCGGAAACCGGTGGGTTACGCCGAGGAATCCTGCCCCAGACCCTGATTTACCACCACTTTCGAGTGGAAAGGGGTCGCTCCAAAGGATTGCCTAAAGGAAACAGGTGGACGAACGGTGACATGCGCGCTGGTGGACGCGAGAGTGGTCTGCAGGCGGATTTGTCGACAGAGTCATGGTTCCGTGTCGACTTGTCCCCAGGTCGAGAAGCAAGCCTGTGGATAACTTCTGTGGACAACGAAAATCTGCAGGTAGGACCGGACGGACAGACGGGCTAGAAGCGGCCGTCCTGGCAGCGCGCGACCCAGTCCGAGGCTGCGAGGAACTCCTCGTCCGACGTCCCCTGCCGCGGTGTGCGCACGTCCTCGACGCCGATGTCCGCACGCGGGTACGAGCCGAGGAAGCGCACTTCCAGGCAGATCCGCTTGAGTCCCATCAGGGTCTCGGCCACCCGGCGGTCGGAGATGTGGCCCTCGGCGTCGATGCAGAAGCAGTAGTTGCCGATGCCGGCACCGGTGGGCCGGGACTGCAGCAGCATCAGGTTGATACCGCGGGTGGCGAACTCGCCCAGCAGGTCGCGCAGGCCGCCGGGGTGGTCGTCGCGCTGCCACAGCACCACGGACGTCTTGTCCGCGCCGGTGGGGGCGGCGGGCCGGGCGGGCCGGCCGACCAGCACGAACCGGGTCTGCGCGTTCTCGGCGTCGTGGATCCCGGTCTCCAGGGCCTCCAGGCCGTACCGGGCGGCCGCGAACTCGCCCGCGAAGGCGGCGTCGTACTGGCCCTCCTGGACCAGGCGGGCGGCGTCCGCGTTCGAGGCGGCGGACTCCCAGTGGGCGTCCGGGAGGTTGTTCTTGAGCCAGTTGCGCACCTGCGGCTGGGCGGCCGGGTGGGCGGAGACCGTCTTGACGTCGGAGAGCTTCGTACCCGGCCTGACCAGCAGCGCGAAGGTGATCGACAGCAGCACCTCGCGGTAGATCATCAGGGGGGCGCCCGCGACCAGCTCGTCGAGGGTGGTGGTGATGCCGCCCTCGACGGAGTTCTCGATCGGCACGAAGGCGGCCTCGGCCTCGCCTGCGCGGACCGCGTCCAGCGCGGACTGCACCGACACGTAGGGGATCAGCTGCCGGGTGGCCGCTTCGGGAAGGGTGCGCAGGGCGACTTCGGTGAAGGTGCCCTCGGGGCCGAGATACGCGTAGCTCGCTGGCATGACCTCACCCTAATGGGCCTTACGCAAACGCGGCTCACGCGTCTCACAGGAGCCTCACCGGAGCCGCTCGCGCAGGCTCCTGAGGCGCGGGACCCTCACTCCTCCAGCAGCCGCTGCCCCACGTACTCGCCCTGTGCCGCCCCGCCCGGTACCGCGAACAGGCCGCTCGCCTCGTGGCGGATGTACTTCGACAGGGCGTCGCCGCGATCCAGCTTGCGCTGGATGGTGACGAAGCCGCGCAGCGGGTCGGCCTGCCAGCAGACGAAGAGGAGACCGGCGTCGGGGACACCGTCCGCGTCGAACCCGTCGTGGTACGAGAACGGGCGGCGCAGGATGGCCGCTCCGCCGTTCTGGTCGGGGCGGGAGATACGGGCGTGGGCGTTGCCGGGAACGACGTAGTTGCCCTGCGCGTCCGTCTTCTCCAGGTCCATCGCGGTCGTCTCGGTGCCCCCGGACAGGGGGGCTCCGTCGGACTTTCGGCGCCCGATGACGTTCTCCTGGGCCTTGAGGGAGAGCTTCTCCCAGTCGTCGAGGAGCATGCGGATGCGGCGTACGACGGCGTAGGAGCCGTTCGCCATCCAGGCGGGATCGTTGGAGCCCGAGGACGGCACGAAGATCCGTTTGTCGAAGTCGGACTCGGTCGGCTTGGGGTTGCGGGTGCCGTCCAGCTGGCCCATGAGGTTGCGGGCCGTCATGGGGTGGGCGGTGGCGCCCGGAGTGCGGTTGAAGCCGTTCATCTGCCAGCGGATACGGGCCGCGCTGCCCGCGTCCTTCTGGATCGCACGCAGGGCGTGGAAGGCGACCAGGGCGTCGTTGGCGCCGATCTGGACCCACAGGTCGCCGTTGCTGCGTGCCTTGTCGAGGTGGTCGGAGGAGAAGTCGGGCAGGGGGTCGAGAGAGACGGGCCGCTGCTTCTCCAGGCCGGTGCGGGAGAAGAAGCTGTGGCCGAAGCCGAAGGTGAGGGTGAGCGAGGACGGGCCGGCGTCGCGGGCCACGTCCGTGTCGTCGTGTGCTGCCGCCTCGCCCGCCATCAGCCGCTCGGCCGTCGCCGACCAGCGGCGCAGCAGTGCGGCAGCCTCCTTGCGGCCCGCGCCTGCGGTCAGATCGAAGGCGACGAGGTGGCCGCGGGCCTGGAGGCCTTCGGTGATGCCGGGCTGGTGTTTCACGTGAAACATCACCCGGTTGGAGCCGATTGAGCTGAGCGGGGTGGCTTCGGAGGGTGCGGCGGCGTAGCCCACGGCTCCGCCGGCCGCGCCGAGCACGAACCCGGTGGCACCGGCGGTGCCGAGCAGCTTCCGTCGCGAAATGCCGTCTCTGGAGGGCGCTTTTTCGGAGACGCCCGCCTCTGGAGCCGCGTCTGGAGCTGCGTCAGGAGTGTGGGCCTCCCGAATGGACTTGTCAGCCATGGTGCGATTCAGCCGATCTGCGCGTTCTTGGAGACGGTCACCTGGTCGATGTCGGAGGTGCGCACGGTCACGGCGACCTTCCAGTCGCCGGCCATGGGGATCTGCACCCCGTTCGTCGCCCAGTGTCCGGTGGTGATGTGGTCGGGGTTGACGGGCAGCGGCCCGATCTTCTTGGTCTCCAGGGTGAAGGCGACCTTCACCTCGGGGACGTCGAAGGCGCGCCCGTTGGGCCGCTGAACGTAGACGTGCATGTCGTTGCCGCCCACGCGCGCGGGGTCGAGGTCCACGGACACGACCCCCTTGCCGTCGGTGCCGCCCGTGTCGAACGGCATGGTCAGGGTCAGCGCGCCGGACGACGAGTCCGCCGTCGAGGAGGAGGGCGAGGACGACGAGGTGGCCGCCTTGGCCTCCTGTTCCGTGCGTCCGGGCTCGGTCTGCGTGAGCACGGTGGTGACGGCGAGCAGGACGACGGCGACGCCCGCCTCGGCGAGGACGGAGCGCCGTAGGCCGAATCGGTCGGGGTCGGCGTCGCGCTGCCGCTTCTGCCGTGCGGTGGCCATGGCGGCTTTCTGGCGGGCGAGTTGGGCGGCGCGTTCGGAGTCGGCGGGGGCTTCGGATTCACCGGAGGCCCGAGCCTCGTCGGCGGTCTTGGACTCGTCCCGCTCCTCGGATGCCTCCGAGTCGGTGGTGGACGCGGTGCCACTGTCGGCCGTGGAGCCGCGAGCGGCCCTCGCTCCTCCGCCGGCAGCGGAGCCGGCGGACGCCGTTGCCGTCTTCGCCGAGCCTGCTCCCGCCCGGGCAGCCGCCGGCTCCCTCGTATCCCGGGCGTCGCCCTTTGACGTGTCCTGCTCCACTGCTTCGCGGTGGGGCTGCTCGACGGCGGTGTCCGCCAGCCGTGCCGTCCACCGCCGGGAGATCCACGCGATGCCGACGAGCAGCGCGACGAGCCCGATCTTGACGAGCAGCAGCTGTCCGTACGCCGTGTCGGTGAACGCGGACCAGGAGCCGAGCTGGCGCCAGGACTGGTAGATGCCGGTCGCGACGAGCGCGAGGACGCTGCCGAAGGCGACTCGGGAGAAGCGGCGTACTGCCGGGGCCTCGATCGGGGTGTCCGAGCGGTACAGCGCCACGAGGAGCGCGCACAGGCCGCCGAGCCAGCCGGCCACGGCCAGCAGATGCACGACGTCGACGGGCATCGCGATGCCCGGCTGGAGCCCGGTGGAGGCGTGCTCGGCCATGGCCCAGCTCGCCGCGAGCCCGGCGGCCACCACGGATCCGCCGATCGCGAGTCCGAACGTCAGGTCGCGCTTCTCCTCGGCCTCACGCTTGTCATAGGCGCCGAAGAGCACCGCGATGAACAGCGCCGCCGCGGCGAGCAGCAGCAGCCGCGAGATCAGTGCCGCGCCCGACTTGGTCTGCAGCACCTGCCCGAGCAGGCTCAGGTCGAAGATGTCGCCGACCTTGCCGGAGCTGGTGTAGGAGCCGCGCAGGAGCAGCAGCAGGAGGGTGGCCGAGGTGAGCGCGAGCCACCCGGAGACCACGAGCCGCTGCAGCGCCCGTACGCCGGAGCCGCGCCGCCAGCAGGCGAGCACGAAGGCGGCGCCGCCGACCATCACGATGAAGCCGGCGTACGACACATACCGGCCGAATCCGTACAGCCAGCCGACGATCCCGCCGCCCACCGTCCGGTCGGAGACCGAGACGCTGGTGGTGGAGGGGGCGCCGATGGAGAAGGTGAAGGCACCGGCGACGGGGTGGCTGTCCGCGGACACGACCTGCCAGGACACCGTGTAGGTGCCGTCGGACAGCCCGCTGTGCAGCGGCACTGCGTACGACGTGCCGCTCACGTTGGACGGTTTGCCGGTGTCGACACGCTTGCCCTTGGGGTCGAGGACGCGGAGCGAGTCGTCGGATGTGGCGACCTTCTCGGAGAAGGTGAGCGTGACCTGGCTGGGTGCCTTGTCGACCACCACCCCCTGCGTGGGGTCGCTGCCGGTCAGCGCGGCGTGCGCGGAGGCCGGCCCGGCACCGGCGATGAGCACGCCGAACACGGCCAGGAACAGCAGCGCCAGGGTCCGCATACGGCGGGGGGCGATGGTCCGGGTCACGGTGGTCCTCCCTCAGTGGCCGGTCGCGGGGTTGTACGTGGCCGACTTGACCGGCATCTCAACCTTGATCGGGCCGGACTTCGCGAAGTGCAGTTCGAGGGTCACTTTCTCGCCCTGCTTCGGCTTGCGCTTCAGGTTCTCGAACATCAGGTGATTGCCGCCGCTCTTGAACACGAGTTGACCGTGTGCGGGGACATCCAGGGACTTGACCTCCTCCATGGACTGCCCGACCGTCTCGTGGACGGTCACGCTGCCCGCGGCGTCGCTGGTGACGGAGGTCAGTTCGTCCTTGGTGCCGCCCTTGTTGGCGATGGTGAGGAAGCCCGCAGCCATGTCGGACACGGGCTGGGGCATGTAGGAGGAGCTGACGGACAGGTCGGCCTTCGCGTCGTCGGAGCCCGAGCAGCCCGCGAGGGCGAGGGCGCCGGTTATCACCACGGCCGTGGGAGCCAGCCGCCTCACGGGTTCTCTCCCTTGATGAGCTTGGGGAGGTCCTTGGTGTAGTCGTCGACGGTGGTGTCCTCGCCGTAGAGGACGTAGCCGCCGTCGGTCTTCGGCGAGAACGCGATGACCTGGGTGCCGTGCACCGAGACCGTCTTGCCCGTCTTCTTGTCCTTGTGGGTCGGCTCGATGGAGATGCCGAGGGTGCGGGCGCCGGCCTGGATGGTGGCGAAGTCGCCGCTCAGACCCACGAACTGGGGGTCGATGCCCCTGAGCCACTTGCCGAGCTCGGCCGGGGTGTCGCGCTGGGGGTCGGTGGTGACGAACACGACCCGCAGCTTGTCCTGCTCGGCCTTGGGCAGCTGCTTCTTGGCGACCGCGAGGTTGTTCATGGTCAGCGGGCAGATGTCGGGGCAGTGGGTGTAGCCGAAGTAGATCAGCGTCGGCCGGCCCGCGGTCTCCTTGCGGAAGTCGTACTTCTTGCCCTGGGTGTCGGTGAGGACGAGGTCCGGCTTCTCGAACGGCTTGTCGAGAACGGTCGCGGGCTTCTGCGCCGTGTCCTCGGAGACCACGGCGACGGGCGAGTTGCTGTCGTCACCGCTGCCGCAGGCGGAGAGGGTCAGGGTGGCGGCGGCGAGCAGCGCGGCCGCGGCGAACGTCTTCTTGCGCATAGAAAAATGTCCCAGATGTGAGAGCTCCGGTGTGCACCGGGGGTCGTACGACCCCCGGTGCACAACACGGAAGAACGGGCCTCAGGCGTCGCTGCGACGACGTCCGGCGAGCACGCCGTACGCCACGCCCAGCGCGCCGACGACGATGCCCACGACAGCCAGCACGCGCGCCGTGGTGTCGCTGCTGTCGGCGGCGGAGGTGTCGGCGGCGGTGTTCTCGGTGGTCTTGGAGTCGTCGGAGGCGTCCTCGGCCTTCGAGCCGTGGGCGTGGCCGTCCTCGGAGGCGGCGGACAGGGGGAGCACGGGGGCCGGGTTCTCGGGCTCCTCCGCGCCGTCCTTCTGCACCTCGATCCAGCGCACGACTTCCTTGTCGGAGTACGTCTGGAGGGCCTTGAAGGTCAGTTCGTCGGCGTCCTCGGGCAGGGCGCCGACGGAGACCGGGAACTTCTCGAAGTAGCCGGGTTCGATGCCCTTGCCGTCGGCGGTCCAGGTGATCTTGGAGACGGCCTCGCTGATCTTCTTGCCGTGCACCTCGAGCGGCTTGGCGAGCTTGGACTTGGTGACCTCGATCTTCCAGCCGTCCATCGGCTCCGGCAGGGCGGAGGCCAGCGGGTGGTCGGTCGGGAAGGTCACCTCGAGCTTGGTGGTCGAGGTGTCGTCGCGCTCGTTGGGGACCTTGAAGTCGACGACCGCGTAACCGCCCTTGGCGGCCGTGCCCTCGGGCTGCACGCTGACGTGTGCGAACGCGGGCGCGGACAGGACGACGACGGCAGAGGCGGCGAGGGCGCCGGTGGCGGCGAGACGGGATGCCTTCATGAACGGATGCACTCCACTTCGGGTTTCGAGTGAGTTCCGGTGGTCGGAGGAACGCGTGCGCATGGATGTCGCACATGCGGGCACGCGCGTGTGCCGCACGACGGCGGCCCCGATCCCACGGCTGTGGAGTGGCGGTCGCGTCGCGTCAGGCGGCGAGGACGAGGGCCGCGGCCGGCGGGCCGCGCCTGATCACCGTGTGCTGGAGTGCGGTGGTACGGGGCTTCGGCGGCGCGAGCAGCGCGGTGCGCGGCAGTTGCGGGCCCGCCGCGGGCGTGGCCGGGAGCCCGGCACGCAGGGCGCGCACCAGCGCGAGCGCCGCGCGCAGGGAACGTACGAATGCGCCGTCGGCCATGGTGTGGGCCGAGAGTTCCATGAGCCGTAGCAGGGCCAGGTCACCGCGGCGCAGCAGCCAGCCGGCGGCGATCGCCGCGAGGACATGCCCGAGCAGCATCGGCAGGGACGGCAGCAGCGAAGCCGGGGAGGCGGCGCCCGACAGGGCGTCCGCCGGATGGTGCATGGAGCTCATGTCCATGCGCATGGCGGTGTCCGGGGAGATTCGGGCGTCGGCGAGGAGCCTGCGGGCCTGGGCGGGGCTGATCGCCGCGGCCGTCGTCCCGCACACGAGCCGCGCCGCCCGCTCCACCAGCGAGGCGTCGGAGGCCGACGTCATGGAGGACATCGACATCGCGCCCGAGGAAGCCGTCTGCTGCCCCAGCCCGAACAGCGTGTGCAGCACGGTCTGTCCGGCCGCGAGCAGTGCCGCGATCCCGGTCAGGGAGCGCACGCGCCCGGCGAGCGGTGCCGCGACCAGGACGGCCCCCAGGAACCCCGCGCCCAGCGTCCACAGCGGAACCGTGGCGCAGGAGGCGAGGGTGTGACCGCCCGCGGCCAGCACGACGCAGACCGCGGCGAACACCGCGGCCCGCAGTATCCGGAGATCGTTTCCGGAGCGCGCCGTGCGCTGGTGGGGGGCAGTCATGGCGGGCTCATCATCGCACTGGTCCCACAGCCGCCATGCGGCAGGTCCGCAACGTTCCGTACCGACCGGAAGATCACTCTCTGGTGCGACAGGCCCGCACATACACCGATTCTGTTTGGGACGCATCGCCCATATGGGCGGCATCACGTCAACTCCGTGCTTACGGACGGGTGCGCGCGGCAATAAGAAACGGTATGTCGAGCCGCGGCCGGGAGGCTGGAGCATGAGCATCTGGTGGTCACTCCACTTGCGGCGTGAAGCTGCGAGCGTTCCGCTCGCCCGACGGCTGCTGCTCGGCACGATGGAGACGGCGGGCGTCGACCCCGACGTCTCCTACGACCTCTCCGTCGCCCTCAGCGAGGCCTGCGCGAACGCCGTCGAGCACGGCGGGGACACGGTGCACGGTGCCTCCTCGGAGGCGTACCGGGTCACCGCCTACCTCGACGGCGAGAAGTGCCGTATCGAAGTCACCGACTCCGGCCCGGGGTTCGCCTTCTCCGCGACTCCACGCCCCGCTCGCCCCGACGCCGAGCACGGCCGGGGTCTCGGGCTGATCCGGGAGCTCGCCGACCACGTCCACATCGGCCAGAAGCCGGGGCGTGCGGGCACGGTGGTGAGCTTCGACAAGATCCTCAAGTGGCGGGACGACGCACCTCTGATGGCGGTGTGAGGGTCCTTCAGCTTCCTCAGCATTCACAGCTGGTTCTTATCGGCGCCCCGCGTCCCTGAGGGGCGCCGTCCCTAGGTTCGCCGCCATGACGGGAAACCACCGAGACACTTCGATCACCCGGCGCCGTGCCATCGCGGTCACCGGCGGCACGGTCGTGGCCGGCGGCCTCGCCGTCGCCGGTTACCGGTCGGCGTTCGCCGACACGACCACCGACGCCGAGGCGAGCGCCACCGCGTCCGCCACTTCGACCAGCAGCGGGTGCATGACGCTGATGACCGGCGTCACCGAGGGCCCCTACTACCTCGACGGCGCGCTGGTCCGAAAGGACATCACCGAGGGCAAGGCGGGCGTCCCGCTGACCCTGCGGCTGACCGTCGTCGACGTCACCGACGGCTGCACCCCGGTCTCCGGCGCGGCCGTGGAGATCTGGCACTGCGACGCCTGGGGCTACTACTCCGGCTACACCACCGCCAATCCCGGCGGTTCGGCCCCCGCGGAGAGCGAGGAGGGCGACTCCGCGAACGACAGCACCTACCTGCGCGGCTACCAGATCGCGAACGCCAACGGGGTCGTCAAGTTCGAGACGATCTTCCCCGGCTGGTACACCCCGCGCACCTGCCACATCCATGTGAAGGTGCACACGGGCGGCGAGAAGGAGGACGGCACCTACGAGGGCGGCAAGGTCAACCACACCGGCCAGCTCTTGTTCGACGACGCCGTCGCCGAGGAGATCTTCACCCTCGACCCGTACTCCGGGCACACCGGCAGCTACACCGTTCTCGCCGACGACATGGTGTACGACGGCGGCGGCGCCTCCAGCGGTCTGCTGACCCTCGAGGCCGTGCACAAGAAGGACCCGTCCAAGGGCTACAAGGGCTTCCTCACCCTCGGCATCGACCCGGACGCCGAGAACACCGGCGCGGGCAGCGGCGGCGGTGGCACCCCGCCGAGCGGCGCCCCGACGGGCACCCCGCCGAGCGGCGCCCCGACCGACACGGCCAGTCCCTCGGCGTCGGCCTCTTCCTGAGGTACGGCGATGAGCAGCCGCGAGGACGAGACGCTGGCGCAGGCCGCCGTGACCGCGCTGACCGGGCAGCTGGCACTGGCTCCCAAGCCGGGCCTGCCCGATCCGCGCGACCTGGGCGCCCTTGCCCTGGGCCGGGACCACGGTTCCCTGCGCTGGTCGGCCAAGGCGCTCGCCCCGGGCCTCGCGGCGATGGCTGCCGCCGCCCGCCGTATCGGTGAGCCCACCCCGCAGCTGCGCGCGGAGCTGGGCGCGATCGGCCGCTCCACCGAGCACTCGGTGCGCCTCGCAGGCGGCGGTCACCGAGGGGCCCTGTGGGCTCTGGGCTTCCTCGTCGCGGCGGCCGCGACCGACCGCCGGGCCGGTGCACGGGACGTGGCCGCGGCGGCGAAACGGATCGCCGCCTTCAACGACAAGGGCGCCCCGCGGCGTCCCTCCCGCGGGTCGTCGATCTCCGCGAAGTACGGGGCCGCGGGCGCCCGCGGCGAGGCACGCGCCGGATTCCCGCACGTCCGGCGGGCGTTGGACACGCTCGCCGCGGCCCGCTCGGCGGGCGCCACGGAGGCACAGGCTCGGCTGGACGCCCTGCTCACCGTGATGTCCACCCTCCAGGACACGGAACTGCTGTACACGGCGGGCCCGTTGGGGCTGCGGCATGTGCAGGCCGGCGCCCGGCGGGTCCTGGACGCGGGCGGTACGGCGACGGCGGCGGGCCACGAAGCCCTGTCCGCCCTCGACGCCGACCTGCACGCGCGCGCGTGGAGCCCACGGGGGAGTGCGGGTCTCCTCGCAGGTGCGCTGTTCCTGGACTCGCTGCCGGTCGGCACGCGCGCACGGCCCATATGACCCGGAGGCTCCCTCAGGCCCCCTCCAGCACCTTCACCAAAGCCTCCAGCGCCTCCGGATACGCCCGCTCCCGAGGCGTCCCGTACCCGACGACCAGCCCCTGCGGCTGCCCCTCGCCGGGCGTGTGCCAGTGGTCGCCCAGGTGTCCGACGGCGAGGCCCTCCGCCTCGGCCCGCTTCAGCGCCGCTTCCTCGTCGGCGACCTCCACGAGGGCGTGCAGCCCGGCGGCGATCCCACGCACGTCGTGCTTTCCGCCGAGCCGGTCCAGGAGCTGGTCCCTGCGTCTGCGGTATCTGAGCCGGCACGCGCGCACGTGCCGGTCGTAGGCATGGCTGTCGATGAGTTCGGCGAGCGCCAACTGGCCGATGGACTCGGTGTGGTGGTCGCTGTGCAGCTTGGCGTCGGCGACCGCGTCGACCAGGTGCGGCGGCAGCACCATCCAGCCGAGCCGCAGGGCGGGCCCGAGCGTCTTCGAGGCGGTGCCCAGGTAGACGACCCGGCTCGGCGCCATCCCCTGGAGCGCGCCCACGGGCTGCCGGTCGTAGCGGAACTCCCCGTCGTAGTCGTCCTCGACGATCAGCCCGCCACGCGCGCGTGCCCAGTCCGTGAGCGCCCGCCGCCGCTCGGGGTGCAGCGTCACACCGGTCGGGTACTGGTGGGCGGGCGTGAGGACCACAGCCTTGAGGTCCCCCAACTCCTGTGCGCACACGCCCCGTTCGTCGACCCGCACCGGCACCACACGTCCCCCGTTGCGCCGTACGACCTCCCGGTGGAACGGCAGCCCCGGGTCCTCCATGGCGATCTCGGCACCGTCCAGCACGCGCGTGAGCAGCGCCAGCCCCTGCACATACCCGGAGGTGATCACGATCCGCTCGGGCGGGGCGATGACACCCCGGGCCCGTCCCAGATAGCCCGACAGCGCGGTCCGCAGCTCGATACGGCCGCGCGGGTCCCCGTAGTCGTACGCCAGCAGGGGCGCCGTCGCGATGGCCCGCCGCAGCGCCCGCAGCCAGGCCGCCGCCGGAAACGCCCCGACGTCCGGACTGCCGGGCCGCAGATCAAAACGCGGGGTACGCGCGCGTGCGGCCGCCTCCGGCGCGTCGGCGTCCAGGGAGGGCAACGAGGCGACCTGGGTACCGGACCCCTGCCGGGCCGTCAGATACCCCTCGGCGACCAACTGGTCGTAGGCGGCCTTGGCGGTCCCCCGCGAGACGCCGAGTTCGGTGGCGAGCCGTCGGGTGGCGGGCAGCCGCGTCCCGGGCGCGAGCCGACCGTCCCGCACGGCGTCCCTGAGCGCTCGCTCGAGCCCGACCCGCCGCCCGTCCCCGACGTCGGGCTCCAGATGCAGGTCGACTCCGACGCCGGACCAGAAGTCGTCCACGACGACGCTCCCCCCAGGTTGGTGATTCCAGGCACGTCAATGGCCGGGCACCTCCCTGGTACCCGGCCATCCGTCTCGTATCAGCTGTTGAGCGAGGACATCCAGGCCTCGACCTCGTCGGACCGGCGCGGCAGCCCGTCCGACAGGTTTCGGTTGCCTTCGGCCGTCACCAGGATGTCGTCCTCGATCCGGACCCCGATCCCCCGGTACTCCTCCGGCACCGTCAGGTCGTCGGCCTGGAAGTACAGACCGGGCTCGACCGTGAGCACCATCCCGGGCTCCAGCGTCCCGTCGACGTACGACTCCACGCGCGCGGCGGCGCAGTCGTGCACGTCCATGCCGAGCATGTGCCCGGTGCCGTGCAGCGTCCACCGCCGCTGCAGCCCGAGCTCCAGCACCCGCTCCACGGGCCCCTCGACGAGGCCCCACTCGACGAGCCGCTCGGTGAGCACCCGCTGCGCGGCGTCGTGGAAGTCGCGGTACTTGCCGCCCGGCTTCACCGCCGCGATACCGGCCTCCTGGGCGTCGTACACGGCGTCGTAGATCTTCTTCTGGATCTCGGTGAAGCGCCCGTTGATCGGGAGGGTGCGCGTGACGTCGGCCGTGTAGTACGTGTGCGTCTCGACGCCGGCGTCCAGGAGCAGCAGGTCGCCCGAGCGCACCGGCCCGTCGTTGCGCACCCAGTGCAGCGTGCAGGCGTGCGGGCCGGCGGCGGCGATCGTGCCGTAGCCGACGTCGTTGCCCTCCACGCGCGCGCGGAGGAAGAACGTGCCCTCGATGTACCGCTCGGAGGTCGCCTCCGCCTTGTCCAGAACGCGTACGACGTCCTCGAAGCCGCGGACCGTCGAGTCGACGGCCTTCTGCAGCTCGCCGATCTCGAACTCGTCCTTGACCAGCCGCGCCTCGGAGAGGAAGACCCTCAGCTCCTCGTCGCGCTCGGCGGTGACCTTGTCGGTGAGCGCGGCCTCGATCCCGGCGTCGTACCCGCGCACGACCCGCACCGGACCGGTGGCCTCACGCAGCGCGTCCGGCAGTTCACGCACGTCGGAGGCGGGGATGCCGTAGAGCGTCTGCGCCTCGGTGAGGGAGTGCCGGCGGCCGACCCACAGCTCGCCCTGGCCGGAGAGCCAGAACTCGCCGTTCTCGCGGTCGGAGCGCGGCAGGAGGTAGATCGTCTCCTGGTGACCGTCCGCGGTCGGCTCCAGGACCAGCACGCCGTCCTCGGTCTGGTTGCCGGTGAGGTAGGCGTACTCGACGGACGCGCGGAACGCGTACTCCGTGTCGTTCGAGCGGGTCTTCAGGTTGCCCGCCGGGATCACCAGACGCTCGCCCGGGAAACGCGCCGACAGCGCGGAGCGCCGCGCGGCGGTCTCGGCGGCCTGGGCGATCGGCTCCAGGTCGCGCAGCTCCGTGTCGGCCCAGCCGGACTTCATGTTCTCGGCCAGCTCGTCGGACACGCCCGGGTACAGGCCGTTCTTGCGCTGCTTGATCGGCTCTTCGCTCTCTTCCGGGCCCGCTGCGTCAGCAGCAAAATCAGATACTGCCGGGGTGAGCTCGTCGGCCACGGTCATCCTCCTCGATACGGCACTGGACCCCCTCCATCGTACGGTCGTACGGAAGGGGGCCCAGGGCCGGAAGACCTGTTACCAGGGTCGCTCGGTCAACTGCTATGCCCGCGAGCGCGCACCTGTTATGACCGGCTACTCGAAGCGAGCCGCCAGCAGCACCACGTCCTCATCGCTGTCCGCCGCGTCCAGCCCGTCCGGCAGGACCGTCCGCAGCACATGGTCGGCGATCGCGTCCGGGTCGTGCCGCAGCGCCCTGGGCACACCGGCCGCAGCCGCGTGCAGCCGGGCGAAGGCGCGGTCGGTGGGGTCGCCGGTGCGGTGCAGCAGACCGTCGGTGTAGAGCAGCACCGTCTCGCCGCGCTCGGCCTGGAACTCCATGCTCGGCGCCTCCCAGCAGGCGAGCATGCCGAGCGGCGCGGACACGGACGTCTCCACGAACTCGGTGCGCCGCTCGCCGATCAGCAGCGGCGGGCTGTGCCCGGCACCGGCGAGGGTGATCTTGCGCAGGGAGGGCTCGCAGTAGGCGAACAGGGCGGTCGCGGAGCGGGCCGGCTCGGTGAGACGGAGCAGCAGCTCCAGGTCGGACAGGACCGCCACCGGGTCCTCGCCCTCCATCACGGCGTACGCGCGCAGGGAGGCCCGCAGCCGCCCCATCGCGGCGACCGCGCTCGGCCCGGAACCGGTGACCGAGCCGACCGCGAGACCCAGCGCGGCGTCCGGCAGCGGCAGCGCGTCGAACCAGTCGCCGCCGCCACGCGGGCCGGTGCGGTGGCGGGCGGCGAGCTGGACGCCGGCCACGCGGGGGAGCCGGGACGGCAGCAGCTCCTCGGCCATCGTCGTCATGCACGCGCGTGTGCGTTCCACTTCCACCAGCCGGGCCAGGTGCTCGCCGGCGTAACGGGCGTAGAGCCCGGCGAGGTGGCGCTGCCGCTCGACCGGTTCGGCGGGCTCGTCGTAGAGCCACACGGCGGCGCCGAGCCGGCCCGAGCGCTCGCCGGCCAGGGGGAGGGCGTAGCAGGCGGCATAGCCGAGACGGGCGGCCACCTCGCGATGCCGGGGGTCGAGCCCGTCCTCGGCGAAGAGGTCCGGCTGGGCGATCTCACCGTCCCCGCCCGGCAGCCCCTCGAGGATGCGGCCGTACGACATGGCACTGCGCGGCACCGTCTCGATGTGCCCGAGGTCGGCGCGGGCGAGGCCGAGGCCGATGGTGGTGTCCGGTCCGAGGCCGTCGACCGGTTCCAGGACGACAAGACCGCGCCGGGCGCCCACGAGGGCGGCTCCGGCGCGCAGCAGTTCCGTCAGGGCGTCCGCCAGCGAGTCCGTGCGGTTCAGGCGTTCCGTGAGTTCATGAAGTGTCGTGAGGTCCGAGACCCAGCCGGCCAGTCGGTCGGTGAGCAGCGCCCCAGGGGGGTTCGGCGGAGGGACCGGTGAGGTACCCGAGGCTGCGGGCGCGGGCGCGACAGTGTGTGCGGGCGACGGAACCGTTGAATCGATTCCGGCCACTTTCGAAGGGTGAGGGGCGTTCATGGCGTCCGGCTTCCCGACCGGTGCGTATTGCTCAAAAGCATCGCAAACCCCCATGTCATTCTGCGCCGCTAGCAGTGTCTCCACATGTACACGCACTCGTAAGGGGATGTCCAGCATTGTCCTGCTGGGATTCCTGGTGTCCGTGGGTACTCAGTGATCCCCTTGCCTAAAAGCAAATTTGGCTTAAAACTGACTCGGGTAACGGCGTATTGCGGTCGACTGGGCTTGCTCGACGGAGCGTCACAGCGGTCGTGATGGGTACGTACTCGGAGAAGGCCAGGGGTGGTGGACCGCCACCCGGAACCTGGTGACCGACTCCGGGCGTCTTAGCCACCGACGACCGAGCCCCATCCTCCCGTGGCGGAGGCGAAGAGAAATACGCGGGACAGCAAAACGCCAGACTTCGCCACCCCCACGCCACGCCCATGCTTTTGATGGATGCAGCATGGACGAGGCCGCCGCGGACGCAGTCAACGTTCGGCCCATAGGGGTTCCCCTTGCCCAGGGCAGGGGTGTGATGCGCCAACAGGTACGCACAGTGAAGTGATCGACACATGGTGTGATGTGGCCCCCACGGTGTTGCCAGCGGTGCAACGGAAAGGAACGAGCGCTCATGCGCGAGATCCTCGGAAGGCGACGCAGGCTCCTGTCCAAGCGCAGCGACGGAAGGCCTGAGTTGATCAGCGCGGCCCTGACCTTCGCGACGGAATGGCAGTGGCCCGTGCTCCCGGGTGTGGCGGCAGACCCGCAGGCGCGTTCCCGCTGCGGCTGCCCCGACGCGGAGTGCACGGTCCCCGGCGCGCATCCCTTCGACCCCGGCCTCCTCGCGGCCACCACCGACGCCCGGATGGTGCGCTGGTGGTGGAGCAACCGGCCGGCCGCACCCGTCATCCTGGCCACCGGCGGCAACGCCCCCTGTGCGGTGAGCATGCCGGCCCTCGCGGCCTCGCACGCCCTCACCGCACTCGACCGCATGGGCATGCGCCTCGGCCCGGTCGTCGCCTCGCCGAGCCGCTGGGCGATCCTCGTGAAGCCGTACACCATGGAGCAGCTGGGCGAGCTGCTCTACGCCAAGGACTTCGTCCCCGGCTCCCTCCGCTTCCACGGCGAGGGCGGCTATGTGGCCCTGCCCCCGTCCGAGACCGGCGAGGGCGAGATCCGCTGGGAGCGCGCACCCCTGCCCGGCTCCGCCTCCCCCTGGGTCCCCGACGTCGAGGCCGTGGTGGACGCCGCGGTCGAGGCCCTCACTCGTACGGGTGTGAGCGCGCCCGAGTTGTAGGGGTGTCCGGCGCGCGCGGGACAGCACGCGCGCGTGGGCTCGTTATCTTCCGCACATGCTGCATCATTCTGGGGGAAATCCCCCAGACCCCCGAATCCGTCTGCTCGCCATGGCGGGCGTAGTGGCGTGCGCGGTCGCGCTGCCGCTGGCCGTGGCATCCGCTGGACCGGCGGGCGACGGCGGGCGCACCGTCGTGCGCGCCCCCGCACGCGAATCCGTACGCGCCTCCCCGCGCCCCCAGGATGCCAAGGCACCCTCCGCCACCCCCGACCGCTCTCCCCTGCTGCTCGATCTCGGCCTGGCCACCGCCATGCGCTGCGGGCCCGAACTCACCTCCCCGGAAGGCGTCGAGGCACAGACCTGTGTGCTCACGCAGGGCAAGGACACCTGGGCGCGCACCTACTACCGCAATGTGACCGGCAAGGCCCTGGATTCCGCCCTGAGTCTCATGGGGCCCGGTGGCCGCACCGTGCAGCTGAGCTGCGCCGTGGGCGCGGAGGACGAGCCGGGGATGTGCGAGACACCCCGGCAGCACACCCGGGGGGCGCTGGACGGTTACACGGCGGTCGCGGAGTTCGCGGGGCAGGCCGGGCGCGGTCCGCTGCTGCTGCGCTCCGGGAGCAACTCCGGGACCTCGACCGGTAGTTGACGGGCGAACGTATTCCGTAAGGGAAACGCGCGCATGAAAAGACCCGGTTGCTGGCGACGGGGGATGCACCAGCAACCGGGCTACTCGAACGGTAACAAGAGATCCGCGGTTCGCAAATTCGATCCGGGCTTTCCAGTCACGTATTTGCTTGTTTTCAGCGGGACTTGTGAGCGGAGTCACCGATTCCGAAAGACCGGGTTCCGCTGACCGGTCGGTCAGCCGAACCCGATCTCGTCACTCTTCGTCAGCTGAGCGTGACCTGCCGGTTGGTGAGGCCGCCGCGTGCCCGGCGCTCGTCGGCCGTCAGCGGCGCATCCGAAGCGAGGGCCGCCGCGAGGCGCTCGGCGAACTCGGCCGCCGGCTTCTCGATGTCGTCCGCGCCGACCCCGCTCGGCAGGTCCCAGACCGGGACGGTGAGCCCGTGAGCGCGGAAGGAACCCACGAGACGGGTGCCTTCACCGAGGTTCGACCGGCCCGCCGCGTGCAGCCGCGCGAGGGCGTCCAGAAGCTGCTCCTCCGGGTGCGGCATGACCCAGCGCAGGTGGTTCTTGTCCGGCGTCTCGCACCAGTACGCGGCGTCCACCCCGGTGAGCTTGGCGGTCGGGATGGCCGCGGCGTTGGCCCGCTCCAGGGAGGCGGC
Source organism: Streptomyces sp. NRRL S-646 (assembly GCF_000720765.1). Taxonomy (GTDB): domain Bacteria; phylum Actinomycetota; class Actinomycetes; order Streptomycetales; family Streptomycetaceae; genus Streptomyces. The sequence goes on along the minus strand of NZ_JODC01000009.1, from coordinate 201,294 downwards.
CACCTCCGGCGTGGCGTTCTCGGAGTCCGGGACCCAGAACTCGAAGCCGCTGTGCACAACTGGCTCGAACACGCCTTCGGGATCGAGCAGATCCTGCAGCCGCGGACCGTCGGCCGGGGCGCGCCGGCCCTCGACCGGCGTGCCGGGCTGCGCGGTCAGCGCGCGCTGGAGGGTGTCGGCGAGGTCGCGGCTGATGTCGCCGGACGCCGTGTCGTTCTGCAGACCCAGCAGCACCGAGCCGTCGTCGCGGCGCAGGGCCGGCCAGGCCATCGGCAGCACCGTCGCCAGCGTGAGGGACGGGACGCCCTCGGGCAGGCCGCCCTTCAGGGGCAGCTCCACCGTGGCCGCCGGCACCAGCTCACGCAGCGCCACCCAGTCGCACTCGCCCGGAAGTCCCTCGAAGGGACGGTGCACCAGCTCGGTCACGGCGTGCGCGGCGGCCCGCCCGTGACAGGCCTTGTAGCGGCGGCCACTGCCACACGGACAGGGCTCCCGGGCGCCGACGACCGGGACCTCTCCGTCCGTGATCTGCGGGCGCTTGGCCTTCGTCTGGGGTCGCTTCTTGGCCATCGTGGGTGTCTCCCGGTTACGGCTCGTCTGGTACGGCGGGAGCCTAGCCGTTCACGCCGTGAGCCACGGGGACCTGTGGACAGCCAGATGTTCAGTCCAGGTCGTCGAACGCATCCGCGAAGTCCAGGCCCGGCATCGCCGGAATCCTCGACACCGTCGGTGCGGTGACGCGCGTAGCGAAGTCGTCGCGACACAGCCCGGCGTCCGGATCGTGGACGTCCTCGTGGACGACGACCCACACGGTGACCTCGCCCCGGGCGTCGTCCCGTACACCCCAGTCGTCGGCCAGCGCGGTGATGATGTTCAGCCCGCGGCCGCCGTGCGCGGTGACCGAGGGCGTGGCCGGAGCCGGGCGGGTGGGTCCGCCGCCGTCCGTCACCTCCACGGTGAGCCGGCCGCTCAGGTCCACGCGCCATGCGGCCCGCACGTCGCCGTCCCCGGCCAGGGCGTCGCCCAGCGGTCGGCCGTGTTTGCACGCGTTGCTCAAGAGTTCGGAAAGAATGAGTACGGCATCGTCGATCACGGCGTCCGACACGCCGCCCGAGCGCAACTGCTCGCGCATGCGGTGTCGCGCCTCCCCCACGCCCGCAGGGCCATGGGGTACGGCCATGCTCGACGACGTGGGCACCTCCTGTGCCACCACCAACGCCACCCCCGAGACCTCCTTTGCCCCACGCCACGGTGTGGATGCCCCATTGGCCTGTACCGGAAACCGGCCAATCCACGTTCAGTGACGCATTCGCAACGATCAAATACGGAGCGAATGCGCCGGGGCACTCCCTGTAGCCGTGTGGCCGGATTTCGACTGTGGCCGAGTCTGGAGAATGGTGCCCGAGTGGCGGGTGGGTCAAGGGTTCTTCACAGGTCTTTACCAGTGACAAACAGTGACGACACGGAGTGACGAACGGTGAGGAGCGTCGCTCAGCGGCCGAGCTGGCGCAGAACCGCGCGCGGGCGGTTGGTGATGATGGCGTCGATGCCCAGGTCGACGCAGAGATCCACGTCCTCGGGCTCGTTCACCGTCCACACGTGCACCTGGTGGCCGGCCGCCTTCAGACGCTCGATGTATGCGGGGTGGTTGCGCACGATCCGGATCGAGGGGCCCGCGATCCGGACGCCCGCCGGCAGCCGTCCGTCGCGCAGCCGGGGCGAGACGAACTGCAGCAGATAGACCGTCGGCAGCGTCGGCGAGGCGGCACGCACGCGATGCAGCGAGCGCGCCGAGAAGCTCATCACGCGCACGGGCGACTCGGCGGCCGAGGCCGGGGCGTCAAGACCGAACCGCTTCAGCAGCACCAGCAGCCGCTCCTCCACCTGCCCCGCCCACCGCGTCGGGTGCTTGGTCTCGATCGCCAGCTCCACCCGCCGCCCCGCGTCGGCGACCAGCTCCAGCAGCCGCTCCAGGGTCAGTACGGAGGTGTCCTCCCGGTCCTCGGGCCGGAACTCCCAGTCGGGCTCCTCGTCGCGCGTGCGCCACAGCTCCCGCGTCTTGCGCGAGCCGAAGTCCAGGGCGGCCAGGTCGGCGAGCTCCAGCGCCGAGACCGCGCCCCGCCCGTTGGACGTACGGTTGACGCGACGGTCGTGGACGCAGACGAGATGGCCGTCCGCCGTCAGGCGCACATCGCACTCGAGGGCGTCCGCACCGTCCTCGATCGCTTTCTTGTATGCGGCCAGGGTGTGCTCCGGGGCCTCTTCGGAGGCTCCGCGGTGGGCGACGACTTGAATCCGGTGCCGGCGTGCGTGGGTCACCGCGTCATGGTGCCACCGCAGGGGGGTAGTCGTGCGATCGGAGGAGCATAGATTGCGCCCCTTTTGCCTGTCATGGCCTATATAAAGAATGGCCCCGGACCCACAGGCACCGCTTATGGTGCCCTGACGGCTCATGGGAAAAGCTGACGGCATACAAAAGAACATGCACAGCTGCATCGCGCCGGACCGTCGACCAACGTGGACGAGCGTGACCGAGTGCGACCGAGAACAACAGCCGTGGACCGAGGAGAGAAGCTGTGAGCACCGAGAACGAGGGCACCGCGGTACCCCCGGCCCCGTCCGCACCCCCCGTGCCGGTGGACGCTCCCACTCCCTCGGCACCCGCCGCCCCCGAGGGGAGCGACCGGACGGCCCCGCTTCCGCCGGTACCTCCGAGCGCCCCCGGCGCGCAGGAGCACACTCAGGAGCAGCAGCCGACGCACGCGGGCTCCGCCCCGGACGCCTCCTGGCCGCCCCCGGCCATGCCCTCCTACTCCGACTCGGGTGCCGGCGGCGCAGGCTCCGGCTGGGGCTCCTCGTACCAGCAGCAGCCCGCACCGAAGTCCGGCCGCGGCGGTCTCGTGGCCGCGATCCTGGTGGCCGCGCTGGTCGCCGGCGGCCTGGGCGGCGGCCTCGGCTACACGCTGGCCAAGAACAACGACGACAACACCGGCTCCACGACGGTCTCCGCCTCCACCAGCGGCGGTGACGTCAAGCGCGACGCGGGTACGGTCGCGGGCGTGGCCGCCCGGGCGCTGCCGAGCACGGTCACCATCGAAGCCGAGTCCACCAGCGGCGAGGGCGGCACCGGCACCGGTTTCGTCTTCGACACCCAGGGCCACATCGTCACCAACAACCACGTCGTCGCGGACGCGGTCGACGGCGGCAAGCTCACGGCGACCTTCCCGAACGGCAAGAAGTACGACGCCGAGGTCGTCGGCCACGCGCAGGGCTACGACGTGGCGGTCATCAAACTCAAGAACGCCCCGTCGGACCTCAAGCCCCTGACCCTGGGCGACTCCGACAAGGTGGCCGTGGGCGACTCGACGATCGCCATCGGCGCCCCCTTCGGCCTCTCCAACACGGTCACGACGGGCATCATCAGCGCGAAGAACCGCCCGGTGGCCTCCAGCGACGGCACCAGCAGCAACGCGTCGTACATGAGCGCCCTGCAGACGGACGCCTCGATAAACCCGGGCAACTCCGGCGGCCCGCTGCTCGATGCGTCGGGCAACGTCATAGGCATCAACTCCGCGATCCAGTCCACCGGCAGCGGCGGCCTCGGCGGCACCAGCCAGTCCGGCTCGATCGGCCTGGGCTTCGCCATCCCGATCAACCAGGCCAAGTACGTCGCCCAGCAGCTGATCAAGACCGGCAAGCCGGTCTACGCGAAGATCGGGGCGTCCGTCTCCCTGGAGGACTCCTCGAGCGGCGCGAAGATCACCGAGCAGGGAGCCAGCGGCTCCGCGGCGGTCGAGTCCGGCGGTCCGGCCGACAAGGCCGGCCTCAAGCCCGGCGACGTGATCACCAAGCTCGACGACCACGTCATCGACTCCGGCCCCACCCTGATCGGCGAGATCTGGACGCACAAGCCCGGCGACCAGGTCACGATCACCTACGAACGCGACGGCAAGTCCCACACGGTCCAGCTCACCCTCGGCGCGCGGCAGGGCGACAGCTGACCTCGCGGTTCGGCCCCGCTGCGGACCACGGCCCGCACCAGACACGCGGGGCCGGTACGCTGTACCCGCTCCGCCCCAGGTGGGCGGCAGCGGGGTGGGTTGCCCGAGCGGCCTAAGGGAACGGTCTTGAAAACCGTCGTGGCGCAAGTCACCGTGGGTTCAAATCCCACACCCACCGCTGGCCGTCGAGCCGTGGTGCCGGAACGATTCCGGCACCACGGCTCTCTGCGTGGGGCACCTCGACATCAACGGCGAACAGGGCGTCACAGGGGTGATCGCCTCGCGGATCGACAGGATCCGGACCGGATGCCGGGCTGCTGGAGCTCCTGGTCCCGCGCCAAGCCCTCCCAGTCCAGCCCCCGCAACGCCCCCTCCGCATCGCACTCGCACGGCACCCGGGCGGTCGGCTGGAACCAGATGACCGTCAGGGCCGAGTGGTAGACGACCGGGTCGTGGGACGGGTCCAGTGCCGTGGAGCGGAAAGAGCCGACGCAGGCGACGGACGGCAGGACCTCGACGGGGCCGAAGGCGCCCGCGTACTGGTCGGGGTATTCGCGCGGGGGCGGGACGAGGTGGACCGGGGTGGCGGAGGACGTGCGAGTGGCGGTGCCGAGCAGGTCCTTGATCACCATGTCGTTGACCGGCTTGCAGGGGTAGCCCGGGCAGTCCTCCGGCATTCCTCCGTACGTCGACGACAGCCGCAGCTCGGCCAGGTCGACGCAGCGGCCGGAGGAGAGGACCACGCGGGCCAGCGACATGGTCCGCGCTCTGGGGCGGTCGTGCATGGACGTCCTCTGCTCATGTGCGCTGTGTCTCGTCCGGCCTCACGGCCGGTGTCCCGTCATCCGCGCGGCCGACGCGATCGTCGCCCGTGCCTCGCGTTCCGACAGTCCGGTGTTGAGGGCCGCGTCCAGTAAGGGCGCGACCAGGGCCGGCCCGATGCCGTTCTCGTATGCGCGGCAGGCGGCCCAGAACAGGCGGGTGTTGCGCTGTCCCTCGTGCGCGGCGAGGACGAACTGGACCAGGCCCTGGCCGTGGTCACCGGCCGACGGGTGCGTCGAGGGATGGACCGGGCGCGGCGGCGGGAGCAGGAGACGCAGGAGGGCCGGTGGGCAGGCGGCGGGCGCGAGGTGGGCTGTCCCGGGCGCCGCCGTATAGACGCCGTGGTCGGTGCGGGAGCCGGGGCCGACGAGGTAGCCGCCGGCGCCGCGGATGTCGATGCCGGGGGCGAGGCGGCCGGCGGAGTTGGGGACGGCGGCGTCGGGCGGGCCGCTCAGCCAGAGGTGGCGGCCGCCGCTGGGCGTGAGGACGACGACCGTTTCGGGGATCGTGAACAGGTGGCGCAGGGCGAGTTCGCGCAGGGCTGCGGAGGAGTCCGTACCGGATTTCGTGTCGAGGTCGACGCCGATGAGGTGGTGGGGCGGAAGGCCGCAGGCGATGCCGTAGCCGGTCGCCCAGGGGGCCGCGGCGAACAGTTCGCGGATGCGTGCGGGGTCGGTCGAGGCGTCGTACACCCCGTGCCCGAGGCGGCCGCACTCGCCGTGGCAGGGCTGGGGGTCGGGGTCGTCGCGGTGGGGGGAGCGCAGGGCCGGGAGTTTCGTCCGGGACAGGGGGATGACGGCCAGTCCGCGCTCGGCGGCTGACAGGGCGTGTGCGAGGGCCAGCGTCGTGGCCTGCCGGTCGGTGGTGGCCATGCCTCTATGTTCGTACACGCGTTCGAAAAAAGGAAGGGGGAGCGGCTGCGACGCGCCGGGGTGCGGAGGTTGGCCGGAAAAGTGCCGGACCGCTGCACCCCTTGTGGCACTTGGGGTGGAAGTGCCCGGACTACCCCGGCCTGGGGGTTGGAAGTCGCGATAGGGGTTTATCGACTTGTCGTAGCACTTGAGGAGGAATCGCGCGTTCCGGGGTGGTTCGCCGGGGATTCGGTGGGCAACTCTGATCTTGCGACGTCGTGCACAGCACCAGGGTGGTCGGCCAACTGCCTTGGTATCAGCCGTACTTCACGTTGGTGTTCTGGAGGAACAAACATGGCAAGCATCCGTACCGCCCGCGTCATCGCCGCCGTCTCCGCCCTTCCGCTGGCAGCCGCACTGTTCGCCGGCGTCGCGACGGCGGACAACGGCGCCATCGCGGACAACGGATCGAACGCGGGTGTCGCAAGCGCCGTCGGCAGTGGTGTCGGGTTCGACAACAACGGCAACTCCTCGACCACACAGCAGAACGCGGTCGGCTCCGGCGCCTCGAACCAGAGCAACACCGCCCAGGTCAAGGGCTCCGCGTTCACGGCCGTCAACCAGGGGAACAAGAACGTGGCCATCAACTTCACCGAACTGTGGTGAGCCGACTGCCCTGATCCGAGAGGTCAGGGTGTGTTCTGGGGTGCAAGGGCGTCTGCGCGGCGGTGCTTCGGTGCCGCCGCGCAGGCGTTTTCGCGTCCGGGTTGCCGACCTTGACAGTGGACTTTATCTGACGGACAGTCAGAAACTCTGGCGGTGAACGCGGGAACCCGCTCGGCGGCTGCGGTGTACCAGAAGTGTCAGTGCGACGGGCGATGCAGGGGACGACGAGGGGGCGGCGATGGGCGAGGACGAGCTGGGGGCACGGCTGAAGACCTACGAGGGGCGGCGCGCCGCCGTTTCCGGCAGAGGCAGGGATCCCGTCAACACGCCCATGATCCGGCACTGGTGCGAGGCCATGGGAGACACCAATCCGGCCTATGCGGGCCCCGACGCCATAGCTCCACCCACCATGCTCCAGGCATGGACCATGGGTGGCCTCTCCGGCCACGAGGGACGCACGGGGGACTACGACGAACTGCTCACCCTGCTCGACGAGGCGGGCTGCACCTCCGTCGTCGCCACCGACTGCGAGCAGGAGTACGTGCGTCCACTGCGCCCCGGGGACGAGATCACCTTCGACACAGTGATCGAGTCGGTGTCGGAGCGGAAGACGACGAAGCTGGGCACGGGGTACTTCGTCACGACGCGGACGGACGTCCGGGCGGGCCGCGCTCTCGTGGGCACACACCGCTTCCGCATCCTCAAGTACGCCCCCGCACGCCGGAGGAAGCCCGAGCAGCCCGCCCGGCGCCCGCGGCCGGTCGTCAACCGCGACAACGCCGGCTTCTGGGAAGGAGTCGAGCACCACCGACTGCTCATCCAGCGCTGCACCGACTGCGCCACCCTCCGCTTCCCCTGGCTTCCGGGCTGCAACAAGTGCGGCGGCCCGGACTGGGACACGGTCGAGGCGAGCGGCGAGGGCACGGTGTACTCGTATGTCGTCATGCACCACCCGCCCTTCCCGGCCTTCTCCCCTCCCTACGCGGTCGCCCTCATTGAACTCGCCGAGGGCGTGCGGATGATCAGCGACGTGGTCGGAGTGCCGTACGACAAGGTGCGCATCGGCATGCCCGTGCGGCTCGAATTCCAGGTGTACGACGAGGAGTTGGTGCTGCCGGTGTTCCGCCCCCGGGAGGAGGAGGCCGTATGAGGGCCGGTGAGAAGCTGCCGCCGCTGGAGATCCCGATCACCCGCACCCTGATCGTGGCCGGCGCCATCGCCTCCCGCGACTACCAGGACGTGCACCACGACGCCGAGTTGGCCCGGCAGAAGGGCTCCCCCGACATCTTCATGAACATCCTCACGACGAACGGCCTGGTCGGCCGCTACATCACCGACCACTTCGGCCCGACGGCAGAGCTGCGCAAAGTCGCCATACGGCTGGGTGCGCCCAACTACCCGGGAGACACGATGGTGTTGACGGGCACGGTGGAGAAAGTCGTCGAGCAAGTCGACGGCGATACGGCGACGGTCCGGGTCGTGGGGGCGAACGGCATCGGCAGCCATGTCACGGCCACGGTGACGGTCACCGTCCCCGCGGAAGGCCCCGGAGGTGCCGGATGAGTGTCCGCACCCGGGACGGCCTCGGCGGGCGGGCCGCGATCGCCGGCATCGGGGCCACGGAGTTCTCCAAGGACTCGGGGCGCAGCGAACTGCGGCTGGCCGTGGAGGCGGTGCGGGCCGCGCTGGACGACGCCGGTCTGACACCGGGGGACGTGGACGGGCTGGTCACGTTCACGATGGACACCAGCCCGGAGATCACCGTGGCCCAGGCCTGCGGGATCGGCGAACTGTCCTTCTTCTCCCGCGTCCACTACGGCGGCGGCGCGGCCTGCGCGACCGTCCAGCAGGCGGCGCTCGCGGTGGCGACGGGCATCGCCGAGGTCGTGGTCTGCTACCGCGCGTTCAACGAGAGGTCGGGCCGCCGCTTCGGCTCCGGGGTGCAGCACCGCGAGCCGTCGGCGGAGGGCGCGGCACTCGGCTGGTCACTGCCGTTCGGGCTGCTGACCCCGGCGTCCTGGGTGGCGATGGCCGCGCAGCGGTACCTGCACACATACGGGCTGACCCCGGAGGCGTTCGGGCAGGTGGCGGTGGTCGACCGCAAGTACGCGGCGACGAACCCGGCGGCGTACTTCCACGGCCGCCCGATCACTCTCGCCGATCACGCGGCCTCACGCTGGATCGTCGAACCGCTCAGACTCCTGGACTGCTGCCAGGAGACCGACGGTGGCCAGGCGATCGTCGTCACCTCGGTGGAGCGGGCCCGCGATCTGCGCCATCCGCCCGCCGTCATAGCGGCGGCGGCCCAGGGTGCGGGCCGTGCGCAGGAGCAGATGACGAGCTTCTACCGCGACGACCTGACCGGCCTGCCGGAGATGGGCGTGGTCGCCCGGCAGGTGTGGCGCACCTCCGGTCTGACGCCGGCCGACATGGACGTGGCGATCCTGTACGACCACTTCACGCCTTTCGTGGTGATGCAGCTGGAGGAGTTCGGGTTCTGCGGGAAGGGGGAGGCGGCGGACTTCGTGGCCGCGGAGTCGTTGCCGATCAATACGCACGGAGGGCAGCTCGGGGAGGCCTACCTCCATGGGATGAACGGGATAGCTGAGGGAGTGCGGCAGCTGCGCGGGACCGCCGTGAACCGAATTCCGGGCGCGGGACGGGTCCTGGTCACCGCAGGAACCGGCGTGCCCACATCCGGCCTGGTCCTGACCGCGGACGGCTGAGCGGCCGTGTCCCGGGGCCCGGGTGGACGGGCGGCCCTCAGGGGTCATCCCGCAGTACCCCAGGGCTGCTCGTCCACCTACAGGAGGTGCAGCTACCTCCACCCCTACAACCTGAGGCGGACTCGGCTTCGGGACCTGCGGCCGATGAGCGGGAGGTGCCCCCGCTCATAGCGTGGATCCATGACCACACCCGTCTGCACCAGCGCTTCGACTGCTGCCGAACCGGCGGCGCTGACCCTCCCGTATCCGTCGTTCGCGTCGTACGTGAGGGCCCGGCAGCCGGTGCTGCTGCGTACCGCCCGGTCGCTGACCGCGAACCCGAGCGACGCGGAGGACCTGCTGCAGACCGCGCTCACCAAGACGTATGTCGCCTGGGAGCGGATCGAGGACCACCGTGCGCTCGACGGCTATGTGCGCCGGGCGCTGCTGAACACGCGCACGTCGCAGTGGCGCAAGCGCAGGGTCGACGAGTTCGTGTGCGAGGAGCTGCCCGAGCCGGACCCCGTGCCCGGCGGGAACGACCCGGCCGAGCAGCAGGCACTGCACGACGCGATGTGGCGGGCGATCAAGAAGCTGCCCGCCCGGCAGCGGGCGATGGTCGTCCTCAGGTACTACGAGGACCTCAGCGAGGTGCAGACGGCCGAGGTGCTCGGCGTGTCCGTGGGGACGGTGAAGTCGGCCGTGTCACGTGCACTGGGCAAGTTGCGTGAGGATCCTGAGCTGGGGCTTGTGCGGTAATGCGGCTACCTGGTGCCCGTGGAGGGCCGACCTGGTGGCTATTGGGGGCCGACGTGACGGGATCGTTCATCGACACCTAGTGACATACCGAGCGGTATGTGAGCAGAATCAGCGCAGATCTTACCGCCGCGTAGGCAATGTCGCCCCGGGAGGACACCGTGCTGAGCACGATGCAGGACGTACCGCTGACCGTTACCCGCATCCTGGCCCACGGGACGCTGGTGCACGGGCGGTCACAGATCATCACATGGACCGGCGAGGGCGAGCCGCAGCGGCGCAGCTTCGCCGAGGCCGGCGTCCGGGCGGTACAGCTGGCGAACGCCCTGCGGGACGAGCTGGGCGTCCGGGGGGACGACCGGGTCGCGACCCTGATGTGGAACAACGCCGAACACGTCGAGGCCTACTTCGCGATCCCCTCCATGGGCGCGGTGCTGCACACGCTCAACCTCCGCCTCCCGGCCGAACAGCTGGTGTGGATCGTCAACCACGCTGCCGACAAGGTCGTCATCGTCAACGGCTCGCTGCTCCCGCTGCTCGCCCCGCTGCTGCCGAAGCTGCCCACGATCGAGCACATCGTCGTCTCCGGCCCCGGCGACCGCTCCCTCCTCGAGGGCGCCCGCCCCCAGGTGCACGAGTACGAGGACCTGATCGCGGACAGGCCGACCACCTACGACTGGCCGGAGCTGGACGAACGCCAGGCCGCCGCCATGTGCTACACCTCCGGCACCACGGGCGACCCCAAGGGCGTGGTGTACAGCCACCGTTCGATCTATCTGCACTCCATGCAGGTCAACATGACCCAGTCGATGGGCCTGACCGACCAGGACACCTCGCTCGTCGTGGTCCCCCAGTTCCACGTCAACGCCTGGGGCCTGCCGCACGCCACCTTCATGACCGGCGTCAACCTGCTGATGCCGGACCGCTTCCTGCAGCCGGCGCCGCTCGCCGAGATGATCGAGTCCGAGCGCCCGACCCATGCGGCTGCCGTCCCCACCATCTGGCAGGGCCTGCTCGCCGAGCTGACCGCCAAGCCGCGCGACGTCTCCTCCCTCACCCAGGTCACCATCGGCGGCTCGGCCTGTCCGCCCTCCCTCATGGAGGCCTTCGACAAGCTGGGCATGCGGGTCTGTCACGCCTGGGGCATGACGGAGACCTCCCCGCTCGGCACGGTCGCCCGCCCGCCGGCCCATGCGGTCGGCACCGAGGAGGAGTTCGCGTACCGCCTGACCCAGGGCCGTTTCCCGGCCGGCGTCGAGGCCCGCCTCAGCGGCCCCGGCGGTGAGCGCCTCCCCTGGGACGGCGAGTCCGCCGGCGAGCTGGAGGTCCGCGGCAACTGGATCGCGGGCGCCTACTACAACGGCCCCGACGCCGAACCCCTGCGTCCGGCCGACAAGTTCAGCGAGGACGGCTGGCTCAAGACGGGGGACGTCGGGACGATCTCCCCCGAAGGCTTCCTCACCCTCACCGACCGCGCCAAGGACGTCATCAAGTCCGGCGGCGAATGGATCTCCTCCGTCGACCTCGAGAACGCCCTGATGTCCCACCCGGACGTCGCCGAGGCAGCCGTGGTCGCCGTCCCCGACGAGAAGTGGGGCGAACGGCCGCTGGCCACGGTCGTGTTGAAGGAGGGCGCCACAGCCGACTTCGAGACCCTGCGCGCGTTCCTCGCCGACGAGGGCCACATCGCCAGATGGCAGCTCCCGGAGCGCTGGACGATCATCGAGGCGGTGCCGAAGACGAGCGTGGGCAAGTTCGACAAGAAGGTGCTGCGCAGGCAGTACGCGGAGGGAGAGCTGGACGTCACCAAGCTCTGAGAGACGGCCCCGAGGCCGCAGACACCGCCGTACAGCGGCCTCGACGCCCCGCCGTACGCCGCCGCCGCGTTCGCCGTTCATCGCCGTAGCGGGGGCCGGGGCTGCCCGTACGGGCCCGAAACCGCCGTACCGCCTCGGCCCGGAGCGCCGCCTCGGCCAGCCGTACGATCTCGGCCCCGCCGCACGCGGCGGTGTTCGCCGTCGTGCGGCGGCTCTAGTCGTCGTACGGGGGCCGAGGCTGTCGCCCGGTCTCCGCACGGCCGCCGGGTCTCCGCACGGCCGCCCGGTCCCCGCACCGCCGCCCGGTCCGGCGTCACCGGATGATCTCGACCCGCCGCACAACCCCGACGGGCGCGCCGCACGGTCGTCTTCACGCCGCACGGCGGCCTTCAGCGCCGTACGGCGGTAGCCCCCCAACCCAGCACCAGCCACAGCCCCGCCACCGCGCACACTCCGCCCCAGCCCCAGTGGCCGAAGGCCAGGCCGGCCAGGGCCGAGGCGGCGGCGCCGCCGGCGAAGCCTGCGACGACGTAGGCGCTGTTGGCGGTGGCCGGGGTCGAGGTCGTGGTGAGGGCGAGGGTCTGGTTGGCGACGTGGGAGGCGACGAGGGCCGCGTGGACGGCGATCGCGGCCACGAAGAGGGCGGCCATCATGTGGCCGCCCAGCCAGAAGAGCGGTACGGACACGGCGGCGAGCAGATACGCGGACCGTACGACCTTGGCGGCGCCGAAGCGGTCGACCATTCCGCCGGCCAGGGGCGCCACCGCGCTCGCCGTCAGCCCGAAGAGGCCGAACAGACCGGCGGTCGCGGTGGACAGGCCGTAGGACCCGCCGGTCAGCAGCAGGGCGAGCGAGGTCCACAGGGCGCTCCAGGCGCCGTACATCCCCGCCTGGCGTACGCACGCGCGCCACAGGTCCGGCGAGTGGCGCACGACGGACGGCATGGCGGCGAGGCCCGCGAAGATCGAACCCTGGCGGCGGGGCCTCTCCGCGGGGAGGACGAGCGCGGTCGTGAGACCCAGTACGGCGGTCAGTGCAGCCGCGCCGACGAAGGCCGTGCGCCAGCCGAAGGCCTGGCCGACCAGGCCGCCGAGCACGCGAGCGGCCACGATGCCGGCGAACAGGCCGGAGATGACGGCAGCGACATGACGGGCGCGGCGGTCGGCGGGGGCGCGGGCGGCGACCAGGGGGACGAGGAGCTGGGGGACCACCGTGGCCGCGGACGCGACCAGCACGGCGGCCGCGAGCGCGGTCGTCCCGGCGGCCGTGGCGCCCACGACCAGGGCGGCGGCGGTGACCAGGGACAGGACGGCGACCAGCCGGCGCCGGTTCACGCTGTCGCCGAGCGGGGCGAAGAAGAGCAGGCCGGCCGCGTAGCCGAACTGCGCGACCGAGGCGATCCAGGCGACCGCCGAGGGGGTCGAGCCGAAATCGTGGGCGATGAGGGGGAGCAGGGGCGCCGCGAGGTAGATGTTGGCGGCCGTGACGGCGGTGCACAGGGCGATGAGGGGCAGGAGCAGGCGGGATGCGCCTGCCGGCGCCGGGGCGGCGGTCCGGACCGGCTGGGCTTCGGTGGTGGACGGCATGAGCGGACGGACTCCTTCGACTTCCTTCGGGTTCCCTCGAGCCAGCTCTAACAACTAACTGGTTGGTTGGAATGGGAACACCGTGCACCACACGCGGATTCCCTGTCAACTAAATAGTTGGTTACCGGAGCCGGAGCGGTACCCTGCCCCCATGGCAGTCAGAGACCCCGAGGCCACCAGGGCCCGGATCTTCGAGGCGGCGGTCGCCGAGTTCGCCGCCCACGGCATCGCGGGCGCCCGCATCGACCGCATCGCCGCCGCGGCCAAGGCCAACAAGCAGCTGATCTACGCCTACTTCGGCAACAAGGCGGAGCTGTTCACCAAGGTCCTGGAGAAGGTCATGCTCGACCTGGCCGCGGCCGTCCCCGTCGACCCGGACGACATCGAGGGCTGGATCGACCGCCTGATGGACTACCACGAGACCCACCCCGAAGTACTGCGCCTGCTGTTCTGGGAGGGCCTGGAGTACGGCACCACCGACCTGCCGGACGAGGCCGAGCGCCAGGAGCACTACCGCCGCAAGGTGGCGACTCTGCAGGACGGCCAGGCCCGCGGCGTCATCACCGACGCCATTCCGCCCCGCGACCTGCTCCTCCTGCTGACCGCGCTGGCCAACTGGGCCGTCGTCGTCCCGCAGATGCGCCGCATCCTCGCGGGCACCGACGACACCGACCGCGACCGCCTGCGCACCTCGATCAAGGAGGCGGCACGCAGGCTCGTCGCGAAGTAACCCTTCCCGAGGGCTAGTTGGTCCCGATCCGCGACAGCAGATCGACGATCCTGCTCTGCACCTCGCCGCTGGTGGACCGCTCGGCGAGGAACAGGACGGTCTCGCCGGAGGCCAGCCGCGGCAGGTCGGCCTGGTCGACGGCGGCGGTGTAGACGACGAGCGGGGTGCGGTTGAGCTGCCCGTTCGCCCGCAGCCAGTCGATGATCCCGGCCTGGCGCCGGTGCACCTGCATCAGGTCCATCACCACCAGGTTGGGCCTGAGCTGCCCCGCCAGCGTCACCGCGTCCGCATCGCTCGCGGCCCGCGCCACCTGCATCCCGCGCCGCTCCAGCGTCGCGGTCAGCGCCAGCGCGATCTCCGCATGCTCCTCGATCAGCAGCACCCGCGGCGGATGCTGCTCACTGTCCCGCGGCGCGAGCGCCTTCAGGAGTACGGCGGGGTCGGCGCCGTACGCCGCCTCGCGGGTCGCCTGCCCGAGCCCCGCGGTCACCATGATCGGCACCTCGGACGCCACCGCCGCCTGCCGCAGCGACTGCAGCGCGGTCCGCGTGATCGGCCCGGTCAGCGGGTCCACGAACAGCGCGGCGGGGAAGGCGGCGATCTGCGCGTCGACCTCCTCGCGCGACTGCACGATCACCGGCCGGTAGCCGCGGTCGCTCAGCGCCTGCTGCGTCGTCACGTCCGGCGCGGGCCACACCAGCAGCCGCCGCGGGTTGTCCAACGGCTCCGGCGGCAGCTCGTCGTCCATCGGCACCGGGCGCGGGGTGTCCGCGATCTCCACGGCCCCGCCGGGACCGTCCAGCGGCTCCGGTCCCTCGGCCGCGTTCTCGTCCGGCGCCCCTATGGCGTAGGACCGCCCGCTGCCCTCGGTCATCTGCGCCAGCCGCGACTGCCCGGCCATCGATGGCTGGGGCTGCGCCGGTACGGGCGTCTGTTCGGCCGCCGGGTGCGGACGGGCCGCCTGCTCCGGGGCCGCGGCGGTGGGCTCGGTCCGCGTACCCAGCTTGCGACGGCGGCCGGAACCGCTCGGGTTGTGCGGCGCAGGCGTGGATGACGGCTGCTGCACCTGCGCGGCCTGCCGCGTGAACGGCACCCCCTGGCCCAGGGTCCGGACGCTGATCGCCTGGCTCTGCGTGGAGTTCGGGTCGACGGGGGCGGCCGGTGCGGCGGGCGCGGCGGCTGCTTCGGCGGGGAGGGGCTGGGCGGGACGTGCCGGTGCCGCGGGAGCTTCCGGGGGGAGCGGGGTGCCGGGGGCGGGGGTGGACTGACCGGGGGCCGCCTCCACGGGCGCGGCGGGAAGCGGCTGAGCGGCGGCGGCCGGCGCGACCTGGCCCGTGCCGTTCTGCGCGGCGGCTGCCTGCGCGGGAACGGGCGCGGCCTGCTGCACCGGCACTCCCTGCCCTGCGGTCTGCCCGCCGGCCTCCTGCGCCCCCGGCTGCGCCACGGCACGACGACGGCGGCCCGTCGGCGCGCTCGTGGGATGCGGCTGCGGCGGAGTGTGGTCGCCGGACTGGTCGTGCGGAACGGCGTCGTGCCGGCCGTCGTCGACCAGAGCGTCACCGGAAGCATCCTGGCCACCCTGCCCGGGGACCTGCGGCTGCCCCGGAACCTGTTGCCCGGGGACCTGCGGCTGCCCTGGAACCTGTTGCCCGGGGACCTGCGGTTGAACAGGAACCTGCGGCTGAACAGGGACTTGCGGCTGAACAGGAACCTGAACCGGCGCCTGCCCCGGAACCTGGGGCTGCCCCTGCACCGGTACGGATGCCTGCACAGGCACCGGCGCCTGCCCCTGCACACCCGCGGCCGGGGACCGGTCCGCCTCCGCCGGCGGCAGGGCGAACACCGAACGCGGGGCCGCCTCCTGCGCGGCGGCGCGCTCGTTCGCGGCGGCCAGGGCACGGCGACGCCGCCCGGTCGGCTCGGCGCTCTCGGCGTTCTGCGCGGCTACGGCCTGCTCGGCCCGGACCGCCTGTTCGGCCGAGGTGGGGCCCGCGGGCAGCGCCGCAGGCAGGGCAGGCTGCGCGCCGCCGTCCCGTCGCGCACGCCGGCCGCCGGGCGCGGGCCCGCCCTGCGGCGGAACGGTCCCGCCCAGTCCCGTACCGACGGCCGCGGTTCCGGCGCCGTGCTCGCCGGCCATGACGACGGCACCCTCGGCGACACCGGCACCGGCACCCTCGGCCGACCGGCCGCGCCGCCGCCCGGTACCGCCGGAAAGCTCCAGGGCACCCGCGGCCGAGGCCGCGGCGGCCGCCGACTCCTCGACCGCACGCCTGCGCCGCCGCCCGGTGGGCACACCGCCCTCCGCGTCACCGGCCTCCGTGGGGTCACCGGGCTCCCCCGGCGCCTCGCTCTCCAGGAACGCGTCGACGGAGGACCGCCGCCCGCGGCGCCGCCCGCCACCGGAGGTCTGGTCGGAGCCGACGC
Organism: Streptomyces sp. NRRL S-646; assembly: GCF_000720765.1. Lineage (GTDB taxonomy): Bacteria > Actinomycetota > Actinomycetes > Streptomycetales > Streptomycetaceae > Streptomyces. The sequence continues at coordinate 184,936 of NZ_JODC01000009.1, read as the reverse complement.
CCTCGTCGGACCCGTCAGCCGAGGCCTCGACCGGGATGTCGGCCGCAACGGCCCCGGCCCCGCCCCCGATGGGCACCTCCAGCACATACGCGCTGCCGCTCATCCCCGGCACATCGTGCGTCTGCAGCACACCGCCATGAGCCCGCACGATCCCGCGCACGATCGGCTCGTGCACCGGGTCTCCCCCGGCATACGGCCCGCGCACCTCGATCCGTACGACCTCACCGCGCTGCGCGGCCGCCACGACGACCGTGTTGTCCATGTAACCGCCCGCCGACACGGGCGCGTTGCCGGTCGCGTCGACACCGGCGACATCCGCGACGAGATGGGCGAGCGCGCTCGCCAGGCGCTGCGGGTCGACCTCGGCCTCGATGGGCGGCGCGTGCACGGCGAACTGCACCCGCCCGGGCCCGATCAGCTCGACGGCCCCGTCGACACCGGCGGCGACGACGGCGTCGAGCATGACCTTCGTACGAGTGATCTGCTCGCTCCCGGCGTCGAGCAGCTGATAGCCGAGGACGTTGTCGATGAGGGTGGTGATCCGCGAGTAACCGGCGGACAGGTGGTGCAGGACCTGGTTGGCCTCGGGCCACAGCTGCCCGGCGTCGTCGGCGGCGAGGGCGGCGAGCTCGCGCCGCAGCTCGTCCAGCGGTCCGCGCAGCGACCGCCCCAGCAGCGTCAGCAGCTGCTCGTGCCGCCCGGCAAGGGCCTCGTACCGGTCCTTCTCCCGCTCACCGAGCGCGGCGTACCGCTCCTCGCCCGCAGCGAGCTCCTCGTCGTGCTGCTCCTGCAGCTCCTCGACCTCGGTGACGTGCTTCTGACGCAGAGCGGTGAGCTCGGAGGCATGCTCCTCCTCGATCCGTTCCAATTCCTCCGCATGCCGCTTCTCGATCGCGGCCTTCTCCTCGGCGAGCGCGTCGTACGACCGCCGGTCGGCGAAGGTCATCACGGCACCGACGAGCTGGTCCCCGTCGCGCACCGGAGCGGTGGTCAGATCGACGGAGACCTTGTCCCCGCCCTTGGAGAACAGCACCTGCCCGCGCACCCGGTGCTTGCGCCCGGAGCGCAGGGTGTCGGCGAGCGGTGACTCCTCGTACGGGAACGGGGACCCGTCGGCACGCGAATGCAGCACGAGCCCGTGCAGCTCCTTGCCTCCCAGATCACTGGCCCGATAACCCAGTATCTGAGCGGCGGCCGGATTGACGAGCACGATCCGCCCGTCCGTGTCCGTCCCCACCACACCCTCGGACGCGGCCCGCAGGATCATCTCGGTCTGCCGCTGCGAACGCGCCAGCTCGGCCTCGGTGTCCACGGTCCCGGTCAGGTCGCGTACGACGAGCATCAGCAGCTCGTCGCTGCTGTAGCCGTAACCGTCGTAGGCCTGCTGCCCGTTCTCGAGGTTGGCGCTGGTGACCTCGACGGGGAACTCGGCCCCGTCGGTCCGCCGCGCGATCATCCGGGTCGGCTTGGTCCGCCCGGCGGGGTCCATGTGATCGGGCCGCCGCATGGAGCCGGGAATCAGCTTGGAGTCGAACTGCGGCAGCAGATCGAGGAGCCCCCGACCCACGAGTGCGGTCCCGGGCGCTTCAAAGGCCTCGAGCGCGATCGTGTTCGCGTTGACGACGGTCCCATTGGCGTTGACCAGCACCAACGCATCGGGAAGCGCGTCGAGTATGGCTGCGAGGCGAGCAGCGCCTCGGGATGGCCTGCTGCTCACGAGACGCTTCCTCCCTGTTACCGCACCTTGCCGACCGCTCGGGCCATCTTGCCAACCGGCCCGCGACGTGTCACGCGAGGGAGTCTAAGGGCAGTGGTTGCGCTCGCGACGCCGGATGAGAGGGAGGTCGCACGACGAGTTGAAGTAGAACGTGTGCCCGCATCCTCTGGCCTGCGCAGGGCTTCGCGAGACCTTCGCCAGACCCTTACCGAGTCCTGGGTTTCCCCCGGGAAAACCCTGTGCGAGTCCCTACGGTTGCCCTTGGGGCCGCAGATCGGGCAGCAACGGCACAAGCCGGTCCCAGCGGCCGATCTGACACCCGTCGCTGCGGTCGTACGAAGCGTCGACGGGCCGCCCGGCCCACCTCCCGGTGACATGCGCGGTGGCGGGCCCGCCGTACTGCATGGTGCAGACGCTGTCCTCGGGCACGGGCGCGAAGGTGTCCCTGCCCCACCGGGCGACACGATCGAGCGCCCCGCACGCGCCGCTGACATCGGGATGGTTGCCGCCGCCGGGATGGCAGTAGAGGTCGAACGTCCCGTCCGTACCGTCGCCCGCGTGCCGGACGGTGACAGTGAGGTGGTCGCCCGGCTGGTCCTCGTCCCGCACCGGCGGGGGTGCGAGAACGGGCCGGCCGACATCGGCGTGGGCGACGGCGGGCACGACGGAGGCGGCGGCGGTGGCGGCGACGACGAGAATCCGAGCGAACATGCCCTGACTAACGCCCCACCGTCCCGCTCGGCACGCACAGGTCGGCACGGACCGAAAGGACTTTGCTCTGCGGCCTGCCTGCCTAGTACCGTGGGAGTCGATTGGTGGCAGCACGCTCGACTGTGTCATCATCTGCACGCACCACTCGCGCTCGCGCGGGCGGCTGTGCTGGAGGCGTCGCCTAGTCCGGTCTATGGCGCCGCACTGCTAATGCGGTTTGGGCCTTAAAGCCCATCGAGGGTTCAAATCCCTCCGCCTCCGCGCATGATCACCGAAACCCCGGTCCACGCGACCGGGGTTTCGTCGTTCGCAGGAGTGCCCGTAGAGGTGTTTCCGCAGGTCACAAGGGGTACGGCAAACGGATTTCACATGGCGGCGGCAGTCATGTAATGTTCTTCCTGTCGCCGCGAGCGGGCCGAAAGGACCAGGACCGGCGGGAAAACAAAACAAGCACTCGTAGCTTAACGGATAGAGCATCTGACTACGGATCAGAAGGTTGCAGGTTCGAATCCTGCCGAGTGCACACAGGTCAAAGCCCCCTCGGGATCATCCCGGAGGGGGCTTTTTCGTGCCGTACAGCAGCGAAGTACAGCAACGGTTGATGTCGGTCGCTGATGTCAGCCGGGCTCGGTGCCGCCCATCGCGGCGGACAGTTTGCCGAGCGCGGCCCGCACCTGTTCCTCGCTTGCCTCTGCGTAGACCTCCATCGTCATGGCGATCTGTGAGTGGCGGAGGATGCGTTGAGCAACCTTCGGGTGGACCTTCAGGGCGACCAGGAGCGAGCTGCAGGTGTGCCGGGTGTTCCGGAGCGGGATGGCCCGGAGGCCGGCGCGGCGAGCGCGCAGGGCGAACATGCGGGTGAGGTTCCCCGGTTCGATCGGCGTCCCGTACTTCGTGGTGAAGACCAGGCCGCGGGTGTCCTGCCAGAGCTCCCCGGCCGCTTTCTGATCACCGGTCTGCTGAGCACGGCGCATGCGGAGCGCCTTGAGGCAGAACTCAGGGAGGGGTAGGTAGTCGTCGGACTCCTCCGTCTTGGTCTCCCGGTGGAGGATCTGACGGCCTGCACGCTGGATCTGGTGATCCACGTACAGCTCACCGCTCTCAAAGTCGATGGACTTCCAGGTGAGCCCGAGGACTTCGCCACGGCGGAGACCGAGGCAGAGGACCAGGACCCATGCTGCGAACTGCGGATCTTCCCGAGCCAGGGAATCGGCGAGGAAGCGGCCCGCCTCGACGACCGACCACGGCTTGATCCTGCGGCGGCGAGGCTTCGGGACCTTGACCAAGGAGGCCACGTTCTTGCTGATCTCCTCCTCGGTCACGGCGTGGGTGAGTGCGGCTCGCAGGGCGTCGCGTGCTGCCTGGATCACGCGTCGGGACGGGTGTGCCTCACAGCACTCCCCGATGGCACAGCAGCGCTGCCGGTCTCTGGGCCGCTTGGCGTCCTTGCCCTGAGCGCAGCACTGGCAGATGCCGGCCAACTTGGTCAGCCACTCACGGACATCCCGGACGGTCAGCTTGTCGAGCCGCTTCGTGCCGAGGTGTGGGGCGATGTAGAGCCGCACCGAGCCCTCGTACGAGACGTACGACAGCGGGGCGAGGTTGGGCTTCACGATCGAGTCGAGCCAGTAGGAGAGGAACGCCGCCACCGTGCGGTGACGGGTCTGTACGGGGCCCTTGGTGGCTTCGTTGTGAAGCTTGATCCACTTCTCGTGGGTCTCGTCACGGGTCTTGCCATAGACGTACTTCCGCTTGCGGTCGCCTTCCGGGGTCGTGACCCAGACGTAGGCGGCGAAGCCGTTCTTGTACGGGTAGATGGACCCTTCGCCGTTGGCACGCTTGCCGCTCATGCAGCCCACCCTTCGGCGTCCGCCGCGCAGCGGTTCACGTACTCGTCGACCCACGCCGGGAGGATGCGCCTGTTGCGGCCGACCTTGACGGAACGGATCTCCCCCGCGAGTACGAGTGCCTTGGTTTTGGAGAGGCCGAAGCCGAGCATGTCGGCGACCTCAGCTGTCGTGTGCCACTTGCGCTGGATCGTCACCGTGGTCACTTGATCGGTTCTCCTTCCGTTCCGGGGGCGGGTTCGAGTGATGCGGCTAGCCAGGCTTCGGCGGAGGACAGGCCGGTTCCGGCGAAGACCCAGTGCGCGAGGACGTACGTCGTGTCGGTGTCGCGTTCGGGTTGTGCGGCGGCCGCTTGGGCTCGGCGCCATTCGGCTCGGGCGTTGCGGAGGGCGCCGAGGGTGGTGGAGTAGCGGCGGGACTTGGTGGAGAAGTGGCCGCGGAAGCCGAGCATGTGAGCCCAGGCGCGCAGGCGGAGGTGTTCGAGGCTCTTGCGTGCGCCCAGGTCCCAGGTGGTTCGGATCAGGCGGCGGGCGTGGTCGCTGATGTCGAGTTGAGCGAGTTCGGCGGCGAACTTCAGGGGGCGATCGAGAGCTCCCGTGGCGGTTTCGGCGCCCTTGGTGGCGTACTTGGCGATGTAGGCGGCGACGGCGCGTTCGGTGAGTTCCTGGCCGTCGTTGAAGTCGGCGGATTTGATGGTGCGGACGTCGAGTTGGCGGCCGAAGGTGAGGGTGTGGGTGCGGTCGTCGATGGTGGGGCCGTCTACACGGACCTTGCGTGCAGCGGCTCGGATGGCGTCGGTGAGCAGTTCGGCGGTGGCCCAGGGCGGTGGCGCGGTGTCTCCGCCGTTGGGGCCGTCGATGCGGATGACGGCGTGGAAGTGCACGGCGCCGCGTTTCTGATATTCGGCGACCTTGGCGAAGGAGACGCGCGCGTGGTCGCGGAACCGGCGCTGGGAAAGGCCCGCGCGCTTGGCGGTCTCCCGGCGCAGGTAGGTCGAGAAGCGCCGCCAGAGGGCGCCCGCGTGGGCGTTCCAGAGCACGGCCGCTTCGTAGTCGTAGGTGTCCGGGTTGAGCGGGGTGCCAAGGGCGTCGTCGTCCTGGTCGTGGTGGACGCCGCAGCGGCAAGGACGGCCGCTTGAGGGGCGGTTGTGGACCGGACCGAAGCTCGGGGCGGTGAAGGTCGCGAAGACACGCGGGTGGGCGGCAACCTGGTCCGGGATGCCCTTGCCACCACGCATGCCCGAGGTGATCAGGTGGAACGTGTCGCGCCGGTACACCTCCGCGCAGGCCGGGCAACGGGTGGTGCGGCGGTTGTTGCAGCGGACGAGGAGTTGGCCGGCGGGGAGGTCAGTCGAGGCGAGGTGGTGGAGGACGGCGCCGATCTCGCCGGTTGCGGTGTCGACGTCGTATTCGGTGCGGTGGCCGTCGAGGCGGATCGGGTGGGTGCAGCCGCCGAGGGTGGAGAGCTGGCGGAGGATACCCGGGAGCGTGCCCTGTGCGGCCAGGTTCGCGACTTCCGGGAGTGGGGCCGGAGTGGTGCGGGTGAAGATGGCTGTTCTCCTTCTGGCTGGCTCGGTCGGGAGGAACAGGCCCCGGGGCGGCGAAATGCTTGGTCGTGTGCCGCCGCCCCGGCGGCCAGGGGGCAGGTTCAGCGCCGGTTGTGGTCGCGGAGCATCGAGCGCAGGACGACAGCGGCCACGGCGACGGATATGGCCGTGACAGCGACGGCGGCCAGGAGCGCGGTGAGGACGACTCCGCCGACGAGCACGATCGCGACGGTGTTCTTGTCGATCGAGACCGACGGGAGTGAGCGCTGTACGGTCGCCGGGTCGGTCGGGGCGTGAGTGTGCGCGGGCGGCGGGGTCGGGTTGTCGGGGTACTTGGGGAGAGCCAGAAGCCGAAGAGGGCGATCAGGACGACGACCCAGGTGCGGACGCCGAGGAACTTGACCGCTCCCCAGGCGAAGAAGCCGAGGACGAAGACAAGCGGCAGGCTGACGGTCACGGAGGCAGGTCCCTTTCAGCGGACGGGGCAGCGATGGGTGCGTGCGGCCAGTTCGGCGGCGGCGCGGCTGTCGTAGTCGGCGGAGAAGCCGCAGCGCGGGGCGGTGCAGGCGGCGGTGTGCTTCTCGCGGCCCCGGTTGTCGTACGCAGTGCCGACCTGGACGGGGCCGATGCGGGTGACGTTGCGGAAGCGGCGGTTGGCGGTCACGTCGGGGTGTCCTTTCAGAGCTGGGCGGCGATGGCTTCTGCCATGGGGGCCGGGACGCCGAGGCGGGCGCGGAGGGTTGGGGTGTCGATCGGGGTACCGGTGCGGGTGTGGTGTTCGGCGGCGACCTTGCGGGCATGGTCGACCAGGGCGGCCGGGACCGGGACTGCGGGGCGCTGGGGGGCTGCGGGGATAGCGGATTGGGCAGGTGGCTCAGGGGTGGGTTCGGGGGCGTGCTGCTGGTCCTTGATGGCCTCGACGTCGGGCGCGGTGTCGCTGTCGGGTTCGGTTGTTGGGGCGGAGTGGGCGAGGAGGGTGCCACCGAGGAAGGCGACGGCGGGCCAGCCCGCGACGAGGATGCGCAGCCACGCCGGCACGTCGGTCATGCCGAGCAGTCGGGCGGTGGCAACGTTGGCAGCGACGAGCAGCAGGTCGACGCTGATCGGATAGGCCCACGCCTTCCAGCCGTCCTGTCCGGCCGCCGCAGCAATGTCGTGCAGGTGAGCGAAGGACAGCGCGGCGGCAATGAGCGCCTGGACGAGTACCGCGTCGACGCGGGCCAGCAGGGCGCGCACGAGGCGCCTCCTTCCGGGATTCGGGCATGGCAGGGGTAGGGACTCGGCGCGAGGCGGTCACACCAACCGGGGTGGGTGGAGCGTTAGTCGGTCACCGGGCGCGGCTTGACGATTGGGGCCGGAGCCTCGACGGGTCGTACGGGCACGTCGGGGCGGAAGGGCTTGAGCACGGGCAGAACAGGGACCAGGTGCGCGGAGTCGCGGCAGATCTCGGCCGCGTCACCGAGGGAGAGGTAGGGGGTACGGATGCGGGACCAGCCGCCAGAGGTGTCACCGGCGACCGCCAGGCCGGGGCGTTCGGGGGCGATGGCGCACGCGGCCATGACTGCTTCGGGGGCGATGTCGCCGAGCGCCATCTTGGCGGAGGCTTCGTCGTTGACGCGGTGGCAGACACGGCCGGTGAGCTGGGCCCGGAGCATGGTTGCACCCTTGCCGAGTTCGGCACCGAAGCGCTGCCCGCACACTTCCAGGTAGATGCCGGCGGCGCGGCCGAGCTGGGCGAGGCGGATGAGCTGGGTGACCATCTCGTCGCGCCGATCCTCGTCCTTGCGAGTGGCGACGAGGAAGAGTTCGGCCACCTCGTCCACGAACAGCACGATCGGCGTAGGGCGTTGGTGCTCGGGCAAGCCCCAGATGTCCGAGGTGATCTCCTCCTCCGGGGTGTCCGGGGCGATGCCCTGTCGGGCCTTGATCAGGTCGTATCGATCCTCCATTTCCCTGACGAGCACGGGCAGCAGCTCGGCCGCCTGCTCCGGATCGGTCGCGAGAGCCGAGAGCCGGGCCGCGAACGGCGCCAGCTCCACACCCCGCTTGCAGTCGATGCCGACCAGGGCAACCGGCTGCGGGGCCAGACCAGTGATGAGGTGGCGCAGGTACATGGACTTACCGGACAGGGTTGCGCCGAGGGTGAGTTGGTGCGGGATGGGGTGGTGACGTACACGGCGTGAACGCCCCAGGCGTGCCGCAGCCGTTCGGCCGAGGCGGCTACGTCGGCGGGTTCCTGCCCCTGTGCGAGCCGGAGCCGGATGCGCAGCCCGGTCGAGGTGGGCCGGATCAGTCCCCGCCGAGGCGGGACCGGCCGGACCTCACGGTTGGTGGTGGCCTTGACCGCCAGAACCCGCAGTCGGGAGGGCGCCACGGTCAGCCCGCAGGCCTCCATGACCGAGCCGTACGAGCCGAGCAGCCGGGCCGCGGATACCGGCAGGCCGACCGTGGACCAGTAGAGAGCCGGGTGCTTGGCCCGGGTGTAGGCGGCCCCGCCGCCGAGCGCGGCGAGGGGACCACCCACCTCCAGAAGTGTCGTCAGGTCGGACATCAGGCGGCGGCCCCCGCAGCGGCCGGGAAGGCGGCCGGGGTGACGGCGGCGGCGCGGAAGGCGATGCCGTGCCGCTGCTGCCCGTTGAACACGGACTCCCACGGCCGGGCAACGAGGCCGGGCAGCGAGACCGGCGCCCCAAGGTTCAGCCCCTCAGACACACCGCTCTCGGGAACGGTGACCTTGATGAGCGACGACTCGCCGTCCTCGATGTGGACGACGCCGATCGTCATCAGTGCCTCACCGCTGACAGCGTCCTTGGCGATCTCGCCCGTCTGACGGTCGCGGACCTTGGGCTCGGGAGCCTCGGTCAGCAGGATCGTCGCGGCCGAGGTCTCAACACGGATGGTACGCAAGGCGGGTTTCCTATCTACTCGTCTATACATGTAGCGGTCTGCGAACCCGCTTGCCGGGAACGTGCGGACCACACTGCCACACAACTTGCCCACTCGTCTATACGAGTATGCACGTTGGGGTGTACGAGTCCGGGAATCGCCCACGCGTACCACCGCAAACCATGACGATCAGGTCGCCGGAAGGTGGTACGACAGCACGTATGCGTCAGCCGCCATGACCGTGTCACAGACCTCGACGGCCCGCCCCTCGGTATCGAAGGCAGTGCGGATCAGGTGAATGACCGGCACGCCGGAGGCCAGCCGGAGCGTCTTCACCTCGGCCGGCGAGGGCATCCGGGCTCGGATCTCCTCCTCGAAGTGGTCGAGGCGGTGGCCCAGTTCTTCGAGACGGCCGTAGATGCCGCCAGGCCCGGGGTCGGGTTCGGCGATCTGCGTGCCGCGGGCGATGTCGAGGGGCAGGTAGGAGGTGGCGAACTCGACCGGCCGCCCGTCCAGGAGGTATCGCCGACGGCGGGCGAGCACGCGTCGCACCGAGCCGAGCCTGGCCGAGACGTCCGGACTGGCCTTCTCTTCCTTGACCTCCAGCGAGTCGACCTGCGGGTGGCTGCCGGCGGCGTCGGCCTCGACGATGAAGGCGGACTTGCCCTGCTCCCGGTGACGCCGCGCGAACCGGTCCGAGGCCAGGCGCCGGACAGGCGGTCGTGGCCGGACGAAGACGCCCTTGCCGTGCTCGGCGTGTACGAGCCCTTCCCCCTGGAGGATGGAGAAGGAGTTTCGGACCGTCATACGGGATACCCCGTAGTGCTCGACAAGGTCGGCTTCCGAGGGCAGCTTGTCGCCCTCGTGGAATCGCCCGCGGTCGATGGCCTCGCGCAGCTGGTCGGCGATCTGCCGGAAGACCGCACGATCACTCGTGGGGTCCAGGTCGCCGAGGAGGCCTGAAGGAAGGGAAGGGCTCACGCGTGTACTCCTTTAGGTATCTAGACGTGTGGGCGAGTCTTGTTGCTACGGTGGAGAGCCTAGCCAGCCGAGAGGGCCGAGGAACGTGAGCATGGACCGTCCGCACTCGGTGAGCGTCGCTGGAGTGATCGTCGACGCCCACAACCGTGCCCTCTTGATCCAGCGCCGCGACAACCGCAAGTGGGAACCTCCGGGCGGTGTCCTCGAACGCGAGGAAACCATCCCCGAGGCCCTGCAACGCGAAGTCCTCGAAGAAACCGGCATCAAGATCGCACTTCCCGCGACCCTGACCGGTGTCTACAAGAACATGACGGGCCTGATCGTCTCGCTGGTGTTCCGCTGCCAGGCCGCCGACGGCACGCCGACCACCGGCGACGAGACCCGTGCCCTGCGCTGGGCCACCCGTGAAGAAGTCTCCGACCTTGCCGACGAGGCGTACGCGATCCGCGTCCTTGACGCACTCGACGCGGCGTCCCCGCCGGCCATCCGCGCCCACGACGGCGTGAAACTCGTCTAGCCCGAACCCGCTGCACATGGCGGCCTACCAGCATGAAGGAACTTGTATGCACGAGTATACGAGTACAGCCCGGGTCTGGGGGCTCACTTGCCCAGGATTTCCGGAAGAGGTCAGCAGGGCCCGCCGCTGGATCCGCGACATCCTGCGCGGCTCACCTTTGGCCGAGGACGCCGAGCTGATCGTGAGCGAGCTGAGCGCGAACGCGATCCTCCACACGGCCAGCGGGCAGACATCCGGCAGCTTCCATCTGGCTCTGGCGGTCTCGGCGCAGGTAGTCGCCCTGTCAGTCACACCGGGGTCTGGGCATGGTCAGCGCGATCGCTCACCGGGTCGTGGTCCACGAGACCGACGGCGGCCACACCATCACCGCGGAGCTCTTCTCGGACTGCTCGTCGGGAGGTCACCCGTGCTGATGGACGAGCCCCTGCCTGGCTTCTGGTGCGAGTGCTGGACCGAAGACCTCACCGACACCACGGGACAGCCGACCCTCCGGGCTTCCTTCGACGCTTACACCGTCCCCCAGGCCGACAGATGGGTCGCGATAGCACTCCGCACCATCACACCAGCCCTGGACCCGGACGCCTCCGACGAGGCATGGCACTGGCTGTACTTCGGCCGCATCAGGACCAGGCGAGCCCTCCTGCGCTTCGAGCCCTGCACGGTGTCGGTGACCCAAGCCGACACCCGCATCACCTGGACGATCAGGCCCGTGCTCTTCCTGCCGCTCGCACACCGCCAGTGGGTCGAACTTCCAGCCTGCGCATACGACTTCAAGCCCCACGCGTCCGACTGAGTTACAACTTTCTCTACTGGTTCAAGGCGGCTCGCTCCGCTCCCCGCGCGCGGCCCGACCCCCGGCCGGGCCTGCGCTCCTGTCTCCGCCCCGCTCCAGCCCGGCCGGCGCCCGTGCCGCGCGCACAGCAATCTGCAAGCGTGACGCCAGAGAATGGGTACGTCGTGGCTGGGGGCTCCACGGCTTTAGCCACCTCCCCGGTCCGGGTCCCGCGTCGAGCAAGACCAGGGGGCCACTCGTGCTAATTGCGGTCAGGCCCAAAGCCTGCCCGAGCTGCCAACCAGCGTACGGCCCCCTGATCATGCTCGACCCCAGACCGGGCAGGCCACCGACCAAACCCGCTCCGCAGACCTCAGCAGTACGCTGCATCCCGTGGCACAGCATCTCCGAATAACGCGCGCCTCTCGGCGTCAGAATCCTAGATAGCCGCGACTCCATCTACGAGTATCAAAGATCTCAAGCCTGTCTACATCTTGGGTGACTTCTGCGAACTTCTCAAAATCTATCCAGGCGGTGACCCGAAGTCTTTCAAGTCGAACTTTGATCTCATCCAACGACCCGAGAAGCGCACTCGGCCTTGCCTGCGCGAGACCTCTGTTGCGGAAGCTAAGCGAGATCAGCCACGCAAGGAGAGTCACTCGCAATTCTTTATCATGAGGAGCAAGCGGGCTAGCAAGCACATCGTCTACCATCGACTGCCACGGATGGCCAGGCCGTAGATACTTCATATCCCCCAGAACCGCGCCATACTCAAGAGTTTCACCTTCATCAAATCCAGCCGCAACGACACCTTGGAGGGGAAGGCGAACCAGCTGGAAGGGACGCCCAGTGTAGTGATCGCGGTCTTCCTGGAGCTTCTCAAGAAAAGTCCCGCGCAATGTAGTGCGCGACCAGCGTGAGGCTTCCCTAATTCTCCCGAGAGTGAATTTGCATGATCTGATTGCATTATCCAGAACCATCCCCGAAACTTCCCAGGCGCTCAACAGCAAACTGTCCGCAAAGTCATAGCGCCCAAGATGGGAACAGATAACCAGATCGGAGGCTGAAATATCGTTCACTGTGTCGCGATTGAGCATTTTCCCGAGCACAGCTCGTGATGCGCCTGGGATCTCACGCAGAAGATGTTCCATATGATCTGTCGCGGAACTATGAATCACATGTACAGCATCGTAATCATTCAATTCCTTAGCCGAGATTGATTTCCTTTCCTCCCCCTGCTCGACAACAAACAAGGGAAGCGATGAAACAACCTCTCGCAGCTGCGACTGAGAGACAGGCCGCCCCGAAGTCAAATCTGCGCTGATTACATTTGCTTCAGCGGTCGCCCATGTCAGTGAGTAGCCACGCTTTGACTGGAGGAGTGAAACTTCTTCTTCGACATGAGCACAGAAAGCCTCATATGAATTATTGATGAACCTCTTGTATTCCGGGGTGGCGTCGACGGCCGAACGAGCCACGTTCGTACGTGGAGCGTTGGGTCCGAAAGAATTAGCGATGGCCCAAAAGGTAGGTTCCCTATATCCAGGAGTATTACCTTCAACACGAATTCCCCCGACACAGACCCCCACCATCGGATCTGATTCCTCATCCTCATCGTCCTGATTTTGAATATCCAGGAACGTCCACTCTCGGAAGTATTCGTTCCATCTCACCGCATAGGCAATCGAGAAGCCATCCCCATCTCGCTGAATTACTCGGATTTTTTGTTTATCGAGCTCGATGGCATTACCTTCAGCGGAATCACGGATGAAGCTCTCCAGCGCATCCGCCATACTGGCAAAGCCGATAGAGACAGGTTCTTCATTATTAATTTGAACAGATACCTGACAGTCGGGTAGAACTACCCAATTCTTGGCAACGCTAAGAAAATCTCCCGGTTTCGCACTAGGCCTAAGGGAGAGTTTGACCACCGTCCCATGAGGACGAATGAAGCTAGGAACGCATTCTTTGTCCAGCGTTCGAACCAAATATTTTCCATGCACTGAACGAAGCGATAGCTGCCGCGCCTTCTCTTCATTTGGGTGGCATGTGAGAACCTCCACCTGATCAGCGATCATGAAGGTGGAAAGCACCCCAATACCGAATCGGCTAATTGGGCTGAAATCTGGATTCTGCTTTTTGAATTCAGGATCTTGGTAACGGCTCGACCCAGCACGCAGCAGGTTATTCTCAATAATTCTCTGAGTCATGCCCGTTCCGTTATCCCATACTTCAAGTGTGCGCTCAGCTGAATCCCACTTAACTCGCACCTCACCCATCGATACTGATAGCTCGCCGTGCTCCAAACGCACGGCATCGATTGAATTTTGGATCAGCTCTCGTAGAACGACATTAGAGTCGTTGTACAGAGTGTGCCCGGTTAGCAAATCGAGCACTTTCTCTTGATCGAGGGAGAATTGGAAGGGTTCTGTCAAAAAGCCCTTTGCTTCGACCTTTGTGGTATCGATTTCCTTCCACGGGAAAACATGGTTGACGCCGAGGTTTTGCGTCGATTTTTCTGCCCACTCATGGCTGGCGCGTAGCTCTGCAGAAGCGAAATTCAGATACGAAGTGAGTCCGAAGAAGCCGTCTCCGTCCGTGAACCGAGCGTGGACTTCAATAGTGTCCCTCGCGGCAGTCTCACTCACATTTCCTTCTCCGTCATAGCCTGGCTTTGGAGTAACTGCACGAACTGCCGACTGCTTAGCCCACTCCGCTTGACTCACGGGGTCAGATGGCTTAAGTACCCGAAATGCAATCGATGGAGTACGATCTCGGGTGATATGCAGAAGATCAACCGTGCGCAAAAGGATCGCAGCAAACTGGACATTAGCCTTTTCTTGCTCAGTAGCTCCGTAATACCTCCGCACGGGGTACTTCTTCGCGTTGTCTAGATCTTCCAAGTGATGACTTTCGCACACCTTAGCCAAGTCCTCACGAAATACGTCATCCAATGGGGCCAGGATGCGCTTCACTTCTTCGAGAAGCGTAGTTGCTACGCCAATCTCATTGGTTTGCTTCCCCTCGATCCAGTTCGCAACGCGGGTGGCATGGTGGTATCTGACGAATTCTTGATAGAGGAATTTTTCCCTTTCTTCTTCACTCAGCTCCGCGATTCGTGTCTTATAGTCGCGTCCGTCGTTATCGTCAGTCATAAGGTTTTCTTCGCAGAAATCGGCAAAACTGGATTGCCCTCTTCTTTCGAACTCATCCTTAGTGACCAACATTCCCAAGTCATGGAAGTAGGTTGCGAGAACAATAAGTAGCCAATCTGCTCCTGACATTGCCTCTTTAGTTTCCTCAGTGATCAACCAGTCGAGCTTCCCAAGCATTGCCACGATGTGACTGATGTCATGCTTTGTGTATTGGTCAAAGAGTCCATCCTTTCCGATATGGCTCAGTAGTTCCTCGACCTCTCGCCGTGTTTGAACAACGCTGATTCCGCCGAAGGCTTCCAGGCTTCCCGCTTGTTGAGCCATGCTTTCCGCGTACGAAAGGTGGTCTGAAATTGCCATCATGACTCCAATCAATCCACGAAAGATTTGATGCGTGATTTTTGGCGAGCTACTTCAGAGATCCCAGACAGATAGTTAATTCATCGCTGGCAAGAGGAAAACTCCCGCGAGGAGCCACATCACGGCCAGCGAGACCAGAATGAAGAGGAGGACGTAAGTCTCGTACCAGCGAGAGAAGTTCGCAATTTGCGGCCTTTTGCGAAATCCGACTGCGACGATCTCATCGGTGATATCGCATTCCTCATTACGGTAGTCAACCCAAGCAATCACGCCCACGATCATTAATGTGATGGTGAATGCAGCCACTACCGTGGCCAGGATAAGGAGGCCAATCACGCCGCGTTGTGCAGTTGCTGCATCCAGGCCCCATTTTCGGTAGCCTACAAAAAGAGCGAGGGCTGCACCGACCAGGGTCGTGGCAAGAGTCTGATAAATCGCAAGAAATCGATACGTATTTTCATTCACTGCGTGAATTTGCTGCAGTATGTAGCGATACCTTTCCAGAGCGAAGTCTTTCCGCGCTGTCTCGCACTCCGGCGTTGTCTCTCCAGACAAGGATTTGTGCCCCCCTCTTGCTGTGCTAGCCGCCACAGCACACTAGAGCATCTGGCCACGTAGCGCCCTGGATATGCATCAAAATGGCTATTCCTTGCCCTACGCGGGGAGAAGAAGGTAGGGGACGCAGCAGCGGCCGGCCCAGAGTCAGCAACTTGGAGCTAGAACCCGAAGCCTGCCCACACGTGCCATATGTGTGTCAGATTGTGCGGGGAGCCACGGGGAACAGCAGGCAGCAAGCCACCGGGCCCCAGGCACTACCAGCGGTCCTGCGCAGGCCAACCACCCGCTCCGCCCTGGATCACCTCAGCTTCCCAAGCTCAGGTCTCGTTGACTTGCTCAGGGCGACGGCGTGAAGCCGGCGGATAGGCCGAGGCAGAACGCGGAGCCAGGCTCCGCTGGGGTCCATCCCCCGCGAAGGGCGAGTTCGATGGCGTGGGCGACGTCAGACGGCCGTACAGGCTTGGCCTCACGTCCGAACCAGTTGCTCGGATGCGGCTGGTTGGCGGTGACCACGAGCGTTGTACCGGAGGCGTCCACTTGCTCGACCGCGAATGTGCACGGCGTCCAGGCCAGGGCCTGAAAGTAGGTCGGCCTACGTCGCGCAGCCGCCAGCGGTAGGCCGTGCCGTCGACAACGATCCGTCGTGATCCCTTGCGGACCAGTGCCATGGCTTCCCCCTTCAACAGCGAAGATGCTAGCGAGCTCGGCCCCGCCGTCCGTCTCAGTTTCCGTCTCATTCAGCGCCGTTCGCGGACGTTCAGACGGGACCGAAGCCTGTAGCCGCTCCGGCGACCAGCCGACCGTGAACGCAGGTGAACGACCCTGTACGCGGCTCGGCGAGGCACCAACACAGTTGGAAAGCGTGCACCCATAAGAGTGCTCCAGACGTACTGACCGGCGTGCGCCCGCATCGCCTGACTCCACCGACCGTGCGCCCTGCTCTGTGTCGGCTACGTGGCACACGCTGGATGCCCGGACGCGAAGCGGACCAGCGGGAGGGGGAGAGACCGTGGGCGAGTGGAAGCAGGGGAAGTGCGGTTGGCCGACGGCGGCTGGAGGTCGTTGTCAGAACAAGACGCTGAAGGGCACGTCACGTTGCTACCTCCATCAGGGTGACTGGACCAAGCGTGGCCAGGCCGAACTGAAGAAGCGTGCGAGCAGGCGTCGCAAGAAGTGATCTGTACGCGGTCCGGCACCTCTCGGCGGCTGTCGGGAGGGGGGTGGTGTCGAAGCTTCACGAGCTCCCGGACCGGCGTGGCTCGGGGATCTCTTCTGAGCCACCCCCCTTGGTCGCGTGCTCTCCTTGCCGAGATAACAGACCGACCCAACGCTCCGCAGCCTACGGGTAGCCACTGACAGCGCTGTGCACCACGGACGCACCCGATAGAGCGCGGAACCGCGGGAATCACGATGAAAGCGGACCAGTCCAGTGGCGGGGCGAATCAACGGTTTGCCTGCGGTCAGCGGCAGCTCTGTGCAGATGCCGCCTTGACCTGTCACGATCAACACATGGCCAACCTGTCGAAGGTCGTAGATCGTCTGGATGCCGTCATGGACCTGTTGGGCCCAGTGATCGGCGTCTTGCTGCTGGCAGTGGGCATTGAGACCCACCGCGACGGTGGATCTGTGGGTTGGCCTATCGCGGGAGCGGTAGTGCTTGTGGTCAATCTCTGGGTCGCCTGGCGCCGACTGGCTGGCCGCCGTAACCCGAATGCCGCGTCATAGCGACGCCACGCAACCGCCCATGCTCCCGCAGGTGCCCGATGGGACGTTGTCCGGACGAGGCCCGAGGAGCTGCGGTACAGCAGCGGAGTACAGCAACCACAGCAACCGTCCTCGCCCAGCAGTGCCCTCCAGGGGCTGCCGAGCGACCTGTATGGCCGTCAACGCCCGATCTCTGTAGAGCTACGGATCAGAAGGTTGCAGGTTCGAATCCTGCCGAGTGCACACAGGTCGAGGGCCCCGGAGAGATCCGGGGCCCTCGGCGTTTCCCGCGGCGTAAGTCAGTCCCGTACGGCGACGGTTGATCAGCCGGAGGGGGAGCCGCCAGGGGATCGCGGGTGGTGGGGGGGCGCCACCGACAGAGTGGGCAAGCCTGCGTTGTCGGTGGCGGGGTTCCACATCGGTGTCCCGTCCGATCAGGAGGTCGGGGCCACGAGCGTGTGCTCGGTTCCCAGCCGGGTGGCTCCCGTGTCGGTGTACATGGTGGTCTCACCGTCGGACCAGCGGATGACGAGGTCGTCGGTGCGCCCGTTTCCGGAGTAGTTGCCGGTCGTCATGGCCGTGTCGTGGGTCCAGGTCTTGTCGGGGTCGAGGATGCGCTGCTCGCTGCCCAGGCCCGAGGTGGTGGTGCCGACGTAGTTGTCGAGTTCGCCGTCGATCCAGCGCACCATGAGGTCCCACTTGGTGTTGCCGGAGAACTCGCCGCTGGTGAGGAGCGTGGCGTTCTTCCAAGTGTCGTTCGGGTCCTTGAGCTTGTGCTCCTGGCCGAAGGTGCCGGCGCCGACGTTGGTGTACAGGGTCAGTTCGCCGTCGACCCAGCGCACGATCAGGTCGGTGACGTGCTGGGAGGCGTTGAAGCGGCCCGCCGCGATCTGGACTGCGTTCTTCCAGGTGTCGTTCGGTTTGATCATCTGGGTGCCCGCCCGGTCGAGGCCGTTGGAGCCGACGTCGCCGTAGAGGGTGACCTCGCCGTCGACCCAGCGGACCAGCAGGTCGAACTGGTCCGACCCGGTGAAGTCGCCGGCGGTGATGGTCTTCGCGTTCTTCCAGGTGCCGTTGGGGGCCAGCAGCCGTCGCTCGGTGTCGTAGCCGCCGTGTCCGTTGCCGGGGTAGAGCGTGACCTCGCCGTCGGTCCAGACCACGATCATGTCGCTGTGGCCGGTCTGCCGGAAGTCACCCGAGGCCAGCAGGCCGGCGTGCTGCCAGGTGGCCGCCGAGCCGGGCAGCCATGGGTCGCCCGGCCCCTGGTAGGGCGGCTTCCTGCCCAGCTGCCGGTGGGCGGCGGCGTGGTCGAACAGGTCCTGGGCGTCCTTGCCGTAGACCGGGGCGTACGTCACCCAGTCGTCGTTGGCGTCGTTGCCGCCGCCGTTGTATCCGCCGGTGTTGCCGATGACCTTGCCGGTACCGGTGGCGCTGTCGTAGTCCTCGATCCAGGGGCCGCCGGAGACACCGCCGTAGAAGCCCTTGCAGGTCATGCGCAGCTGGCGGAAGCCCGGCAGCTGGGAGGTGCTGACCGGGCAGCGGACCGGCGTGTGGCCGGGGTTGATGTCGCCGGATCCGGGATAGCCGATGACGGTGACCTTGTGGTGGTAGCTGCTGGTGGGCGTGAAGGTCAGGGCGCCCGTCACGTCCTCCACCTTGCCGTGGCTGTTGGCGTCCACCTGGGCGAAGGCCAGGTCGAGGTCGGACGCGGCCGACTTGGTGTTCTTCGAGTAGCGCGCGTCCAGGTACATCTGGGCGACCGGGAAGACTCCGTACGGCTGCTCGGCGGCGGACTTACCGCTGCGGTACATCGGCACGAAGATGCGGTGCGTGGCCCCCTGCAGGCCGAGTCCGCAGTGGCCGGCGGTCAGGACGATGTCCTTGGCGGCCGTGTGGACGACGCTGCCCGTGCAGTAGGTCTTCGGGCCGCCCAGGGGCGTGCCGTCAAAGAAGAAGGTCCCGACCGTCCTGTGGCCGGCGAAGTGCTCGGGCTCGGGCGTGCCGGACGGCGGTGGCCGGTGGGCGGTGGCGCGCTGTGCGCTGATTCCGTGCCTGGCGGCGGCCGGGCCCGGTGCGGCGTCGACCGGGACCGCGTTGTCCATGCGGCCCGCCGTCCAGTACTTCTCCTCCTCGCTGAGACTCGGTCCCTTTGCGGGAGTGGGGGGAGTGCCGGACGCGGCGGAGGCCGGTCCGGTGCCGAGTATGCCCACGCACAGACCTAGGGCGAGGGCCGGAACCCATCTGTATCTGGAACGCAACGAGGTGTCTTTCCGTCTTGAAGTCAGCCGGACGGTGAGTGATGCCGCGCTTCGTTTAATCGCACACCAGTTCGACGGTGAAGACGGCCAGCATACCGACCCCCGCGGTGCTGTCCGGCACAACGTCAAAAGACAGGACACACAACGGCGATGGACAGATTCCGTACCGCCGCGTGGGCGGCGCTCCCGCTCCTGCTGCCCCTCCTGGCGGCCGGACCGGCTGCAGCCTCGGACTCGGTCTCCCCGCCCACGGCATCGCTCACGTACGGAAGCGTCAGGTCGGTGCGGCCCGGCGACATGCTGACGGTCGATGCCAAGCAGGGCGAGGCGCTGTACGGCGACACCATGCGCTCGTCCGTGTTCCTCGCGACAGGCAAGCTGCGCATGAGGGATCCGCTGCTGACCACCACCGTCACCATCGCCTGCGAGGCCGAGCCCGGCACCTACCCGGTCCTGCGGCGCGGCGCCGGAGACGTGGGCCCCGAGGAGCATCCGTTCCGCTGGGCGCGGGTGCGCGTCGAGGGGGTCGACGAGGCCGCGCGCGGGGCCTGCCGCGACAAGGTGAAGAAGCTGCCCCGGCCCGACCCGGAGGAGCGCTGGGCCCCGGACACCACCTGGCCCCAGTCGGAGTGGGACGTGCGGACCTTCCGGGCCGGCCATCGCATCACGATCACCGACAACGACGACGAGGGAGCGGACGGGGACATCAGCCTCACCTCCCGCGCCTTCACCGACCGCCCCGTACTGCGCGGCGCCAAGGCCGTCCTGACCGCCACCACCACCCTCAAGTGCGACGCCGCACCCGGCCTCTACGTCGTCTACCGGCATGACGTCGGCCAGAGCGGCCCCGACAAGCCATGGGCCCGGCTGCGCCTCCTGGGCGCCGGCCGGGGAAAGGCCTGCTCCACGGAGCAGGCGGCTGCGCATTCTTTCGGGTCGTCACGCCTCGGCGTGGCGGCCTGGGCCGTGGGCGGCGCGCTCCTCGCCGTGGCGGCGGGGGCTCTGTTCCTGCGGGCCAGGTCCCGCCGCGGGAACTCCGCCTGAAACACCGCGCGGTATCTGGAGCCGGCTGCTGGTCTGGGGTCTTCTGCGTGCGGCCTTCGGGCCAAGCAGGGTACGGGACTCGGCGCCGCGGACCGTCAGGGGTGACCCGTGGGCGGAGACAGCGCTCGGCGCCCGGAGCTGTGCTCCGGGCGCCGAGACCCAAGTCGGTCAGCTATGTGACGCGATCAGTGGCCACCTAGTCACAGGTACTGGAGCCGACGTGGTTGTTCTGACCGCCCGCGTTGCCCTCGCCGTTGAGCGCATTGCCCAGCAGGCCGTTGAGCAGCCCTACCTGGCCGAGGATGTCGACATTCAGGTCGTGGGACCTGCACCCACCACCTTCATGCATGAGGTTCGCGGGCTGGGCGGTGGCGGTGCCGGTGGCTATGAGGGTGAAGCTACCGAGGATGGCGGCCGCGACAGCGGCCTTCTGAAGCTTGCGCATTACTTCCTCCTTGGGTCGAATGAGCGCGCCATCAAAGATCCACTAAGCGCTCATTTGGGAGGCTAATCCGATATGTCCCGCCGCGCTCTTCGGGGCTGGCATACGGGGTCAATAGTGCGCAACCGGGCGAATCGGTCGCCGTCAGCACGGTCGGCGGCAAGTCCGAATCCTGTTGGTTTCACACGCATTTGAGGCCCCGAAGGATTTCGGGGCCTCGTGGTCGTCGTGATCTGACGCTGACACAGATGGACGAGTTCAAGCGGCGGCTGCCAGGCGGTGGAAGGCCTCAGTGGTGCAGGGGTGGGCGAGCTCGTCCAGCTGGTGCCGCCACTCCGGATCGGCGAGGGTCGGGTGTGCCAGGTCCCAGGCGGCGAGCAGCGGGGCGAGCTCGCTCTCGTGAGGGTGCTCCTCGGTCAGGTTGTCGATGGTGGTGCTCGGCTGGGAGGGCAGGAGCGGCTTCATGGCGGTTTCCTTCCGGCTGGGCGGGCGGAGAGGCTCCGGGATCCGTCGGGTTCAACGATGCCGCCGCCCGGTCGCCGCAACCATGGAGTGGCCTCCCGTATCGAGGGTGGAGGTGGCCGTACCCCTGGGGGTGGTCGGCCCCCCTCTTGCTGAAGCGGCTCGGCGCGGGGCGGGAGGCGGCCCGCAGCAGGTCTGACTGGCCGGGGAGTTGGCCCCGCCGCGTGCAGCGGCCGGTCCAAGTGATGCGTGCCGCCCGGGGGTTCAGTCCGCTCGGCAGTGTTCCTCCAGGTAGCCGGCTGCCAGCGCGCTTGCGCGCGTGAACCAGTCGGTCAGTACGGCGATTTCGTCGGGGGAGTAGTCGGCGAAGAGCTGGTTCAGGCGGGCGTAGTACGGCTCGTAGACCTCGCGGACGCGGGCCTCCGCGTCCGGCAGGGCGGCCACGCGGACCCGGCGGCGGTCCGTCGGGTCGGGGCGGCGGGTGACGTAACCGGCGCGTTCCAGGCGGTTGAGGATTCCGGTGACCGCGCCCGTGGTGACGTGGGCGCGGGCTGCCAGGTCACCGGCCGTGAGCAGGTTCTCGCCGGCCTCGATGACGTAGGCGAAGCAGGTCAGATCGGTGACGTTCAGGCCGATCTGCTGGGCCATCTCCTGCTGGCCGATCAGGCTGGTCGCGATGAGGTGGTCCATTGCCGACAGCGCCTGGGCCGGGGTGGCGGTCGGGCGCGGCTTGGCTTGCATTCCGGATTCCCTGATTCCCTTAGATCGTGAGAGATTTATGCGCTAAATTTCTTAGGAGGTGAGGGATCTGGCCAGGCGCGGTGTCTGGTTCTGTCCGGATCCCGTTCGTCCTCGGGGAGGCGGGTACATGAGCGCACACCAGTATGACGAGGGGCACACGGTCGCGGGCTGGACCGGTTTCGCGGTCGCGACCGCAGGGGCCGTGGTGCTGGGGCTGGGGGTGTGTACGGCCTCGGTGATCGCCCTGGCCGGAGGGCTCGGCATCGTGGTCGTGAGCGTCCTGGTCACCTGGGCGCTGCACCTTGCGGGATGGGGCAAGCCGCCGGGGCGGCGGCCCAGGGAGCAGTGGGGATGGCGGGTACGGGATCTGGCGGCGCGGGAGGGGCATCCCGGGTGCGTCGGATGCCGGCTGGCCGCGCGCGGACGGGGAGTGCCGGGATCGAGGGGAGCGAGGCGTATGGCGGATTCGTCCGGCGCGGCGGTCGGCGGCGCGGAGCCGGAGCCTGCTGTCGTCGCTGAATCAGGGCGCTGAACCGGCTGTATCGGGGCACCGGCCTGACCGGCTGTATCGGGGCACCGACCTGCTCGAATGCCCTCGCCACGGTCCGTTGTCAGTGGCGCCCCCTACTCTCGAAGGCAATGGCACAGGCATGGAAGTGCTCGGGGCTGCGGTGGGCGGCAGGCAGTCCCGTGCTGGCGTGGGACGGCGGTCGGCGCTCGGCGCTGACCTGGGGGAAACGGGTGGCCTTCGGGGTCGCGGACGGGGGTGTACGGACGTGTGTGGGAGCGCGGGGACATGCGTGTCCGGTGCGGGCGGTCGTGCCGGGGCGGAGTACGGGGGCGCGGTGCGAGGAGTGTGCGCGGCTGGACCGGGCGCACTCGGTGGCCGCCGACACGATCGCGGACGACCCGCGGCCGTACCACGTGTATCTGGCGTGGTTCGGGCCCGGCATGGTCAAGGTCGGGATCACGGCCGAGGAGCGGGGCTCCGCACGGCTGCTTGAGCAGGGTGCGGTGTGCTTCAGCTGGCTGGGGGTGGGGCCGCTGATGGCGGCGCGGCGCACCGAGGAGTTGCTGCGGGTCGCGCTCCAGGTGCCGGACCGGATTCCGTACGCCGAGAAGCGGGCAGTGCGGTCCGGGTTGCCGGTGGCGGAGGCGGAGCGGGTGGCAGAGGTCGAGGAGTTGCACGGGCGGGCGCTCGCACTCGACGGCTGGCCGGAGTCACTCGCCCGTGAGCCCTGCCAACCGGTCGATCACGCCGAGGTGTTCGGGCTCGCCGACCTGCCGGCCGCCGTCGGCGAGGTGACCGAGCTTGTCGCGGGCGGGGCGGTGAGCGGGCGGTTGGTTGCGGCGGCCGGGCCGGATCTGCATCTGGTGACCGGGCGTGGCGTCGTTGTGCTGGATACGCGATTGATGCGGGGGTGGGAGTTGCTTCCTGTCGAGGGACCTGTAGGAGAGGGCGAACTCAGTCTTCCGATACAGGAGTTCAAGCGTGGACCCAGCGCGCAGGACGGCTTGTTCTGAGTTGTCGGTCGAACCTGGAGGGGCCGGCGTGCGGCGCCTCGGCCATGCGGTTCAGGTGGGGAGCCGGTCAGTAAGGCGGGGGAAGGCTGTCCAGACCCCTGGCGTGACCTGGAGTATTGGCCCGTCCGCGTCCTTGGAGTCTCGGACGGCGACGGTGCCGGGGATGTTGCGGGCGACCACGAAGTATCCCGCTGGCCGACGATCTTCACCGAAGTCATCCGTCCGCGGCCGGCCCGAGCATCCCGAACCCCGCGTACACCGGACCCGTGGCCTGCAACTCCACGATGCACACTGCCCAGTGCTACGACGTGCCATCGCCGGGCGTGCCGCCGCGGCCCGCGCGTTGGTGCTCGGCTCGGTCATCCGTGTCCCGCCAAGCCGCACCGGCCGCGGGGTCGTTGAATCAGGCTACTTCGAAGGCCGCCGGCCACGAGCGGCAACCAACGTTTCAACAATCAAGATGAGCAGTGAATTGGCAAACCCGACCAACCTCTGGGCTGCTCCGGCTGTAGCAGGCTGCCTCCTGGATCTGGGTCTATGGCGAGGCCGACACCGACCGCGGCATATTCGTAGAGTGAGTGTTGAGCGTTAGCGAGGCAGAGGAGGAAATGACAGGCATAAAGCCCTCCTCCTCTGCCTGCCCCTATCTCACGCGCGGATAGGTGTCATGCACACTGGTTGCCGACGCCGTCGCAGTCGCCATCATCCCCGCCGTGGCGATAGGCGACCGGGCTGGACTGGACCGTCGTGGCCTTTGTGGCGGTGTGAAGGACCGACGGTGCGGCCATCGCGGATCCGGCCGTGGCAGTCGCGGTTGCGAGAGCGAAGCCAAGGACGGCGCTGATCGCGAGTATTCGTGACATGGATCTCTCCAGGCGTGTTTGGTGTTTGGTGTGTTGCCCCCTTGTCCATCACTCTGCCTACTCCTGTGGCAGGTTTCATCTCGGGCGCGGCCAATCGTGTGACCCCCGCGGAATCGTCCCGCC
Source organism: Streptomyces sp. NRRL S-646 (assembly GCF_000720765.1). Taxonomy (GTDB): domain Bacteria; phylum Actinomycetota; class Actinomycetes; order Streptomycetales; family Streptomycetaceae; genus Streptomyces. The sequence continues at coordinate 160,725 of NZ_JODC01000009.1, read as the reverse complement.
ATGTCTCTGACGAGCGGCAATACTAGAGAATCTCTCCCAGCGCCAGCCTGCACTTGCCGTAACGCGCGATGGCGTCGCACGGTTCGCGGGCCACGACCAAGAACGCGGAGTGGAACCTCGACAACAGAGGCTCCACTGTGGCCCATTGTTCGCCCGTCAGATCTCCATGTGCCGCGAACCCAAATCCGCTCTCACCGCGTACCGCCCCGGTCACGGACTCGTAGGAGCGGTCCCGGGACGAGCGCAGAGGAGACGTCCCGGCGCCGTCGGCAGCCCCGCAACCCCTACTGGATCTCTTTTGGTAGGCGCTATGGACACCCCATCCCTCTCCGGTCGATCGTGGACGACATGAGCGAGGGCAGTTACGGATTCGCGAGGGCGTATGCCTGAGGCCGAGGATGTGCGGCGGTTCTGGCAGCGGATCGGGCTGCCCGGGCTGGTCGACGTGCACACCCACTTCATGCCCGAGCGCGTGCTGCGCAAGGTCTGGGGCTACTTCGACTCACTGGGGCCGCTGACCGGCGGCGTCGAATGGCCCATAACGTACCGGAAGGAAGAAGAGGAACGGGTCGCACTGATAAGGGAGTTCGGCGTGCGTCGCTTCACCGCCATGCTCTACCCGCACAAGCCGGGCATGGCGCAGTGGCTCAACAGCTGGGCTGCGGACTTCGCCGACCGCACTCCGGACTGTCTGCACACCTCAACCCTCTTTCCGGAGCCGGGCGTTGAGGCCTACGTGCAGACAGCTCTCGACGCCGGGGCGCGGGTCTTCAAGGCGCATGTGCAGGTGGGGGCGTACGACCCGGCGAGTGAACTCCTCGATCCGGCTTGGGGGTTGCTGGCAGAGGCGGGGGTCCCGGTGGTGATGCACTGCGGGTCGGGGCCGGCGCCCGGCAAGCACACCGGGCCCGAACCGGTCGGGCGGGTGCTGGCCCGGCATCCCCGGCTGCGGCTGGTCGTCGCGCACATGGGGATGCCGGAGTACGAGGACTTCCTCGACCTTGCCGAGCGGTACCGGGAGGTGCGGCTGGACACGACGATGGCGTTCACGGACTTCAGCGAGCGGCTCGCGCCGTTCCCGCGGCGGGCGCTGCCCCGGCTCGGCGACCTCGGCGACCGGATCCTGCTGGGCAGCGACTTTCCCAACATCCCGTATCCGTACGTCCATCAGCTGCACGCCCTGGAGCGGCTGGGGCTGGGTGACGACTGGCTGCGGGCCGTCTGTCATGACAACGGGGCGCGGTTGTTCGGGCTGTGAGATCCCACAGGCAGGCTTTACGCCCTGATCACCCCGGCCCCACCGATGATGGAGGCCGGGTTTGCGCAGGTGCCGCAGGTCAGGAGCTTCCCAGGGGTTGCCTGAGAGGTGCCTGTGCGTTTCTCAGGGAAATCACAGGTTGTCGAAAGGGTGCTCTCAGAGGATCCCGACAGTGTGTCCACCATGACCACGACCTCGCCCCAGGGGCGCACCGAACTGCTGAGGCCGGACGGGAGCCCCGTCCGAGTGCTTGTGGTGGACGACGAGATGTCGATCACCGAGCTGCTGTCCATGGCCCTTCGTTATGAGGGATGGCAGATCCGGAGTGCGGGGGATGGCACGGGTGCCATCCAGACCGCGCGGGAGTTCCGGCCCGACGCCGTCGTCCTCGACATGATGCTGCCGGACATGGACGGGCTGACGGTGCTCGGGCGGCTGCGCCGTGAGCTGCCGGATGTGCCGGTTCTGTTCCTGACCGCCAAGGACGCAGTCGAGGACCGGATCGCCGGTCTCACCGCCGGTGGCGACGACTACGTCACCAAGCCGTTCAGCCTGGAAGAGGTCGTCGCACGGCTGCGGGGGCTGATCCGGCGCTCCGGTGCGGCCGACCGGCGCTCGGACTCCGTGCTCGTCGTCGGTGACCTGACGCTGGACGAGGACAGCCACGAGGTCAGCCGGGCCGGGGCGGGCATACACCTCACCGCCACCGAGTTCGAGCTGCTGCGCTTCCTGATGCGCAACCCGCGGCGCGTGCTCAGCAAGGCGCAGATACTCGACCGGGTGTGGTCGTACGACTTCGGTGGACAGGCCAACGTGGTCGAGCTCTACATCTCGTATCTGCGGCGGAAGATCGACGCCGGTCGTGAGCCGATGATCCACACCCGGCGGGGAGCCGGCTACCTCATCAAGCCTGCCGCGTCATGAGCGGACGGCGACGACCGCGTACGCAGAAGCGACGAGCGGGACAGCCGCGCACCCTGCGGGCGCGGCTCGTCGTCGCTTCCGTGGTGCTGATCGCCGTGGTGTGTGCGGTGATCGGGACGGTTACGACCTTGGCGCTCAGGCAGCATCTGTACGACCAGTTGGACAAGCAGCTGCACGAGGCCGTGACGCGTGTGTCGGGCGACTTCGGGCCGCCCGGCGTGGGCGGGGACGATGGTGCACCCGGCCAGGCCAACCGGCAGAGCCAGATCCGCAAGACGTCCGATCTCAGCGATTTCGTCAAGCACGGCCCGCAGCAGCCCCCGGGCACGCTCGCGGCCAAGGTCGTCAACGGTTCCGTCACCGACGGCAAGATCAGTAAGAAGTCCTCGTCCAACTTCGAGATGAGCGCCGGGGACCTCACCGACGCCCAGAAGACCTCCCTCGGTCAGGTCCCCCAGGACGGCAATCCGCACACCGTGGACCTTCCGGGGCTGGGCACGTACCAGGTCGAGTACAGGAGCGGCTACTACGTCGGCTTCCCCACCAAGGAAACCGACGGCAACATCAACACCCTGATCCTCGTCGAGGTCAGCGTCACCGCCGCCGGCCTGGGCGCAGCCGTCATCGCCGGTTACGTCCTCGTCGGCGTGGCCACCCGCCCCCTCCGCCGAGTCGCCGCCACCGCGACCCGCGTCTCCGAACTCCCCCTCCACACCGGCGAGGTGAACCTCAGCGAGCGGGTGCCTGAGTCCGAGACCGATCCGCACACCGAGGTCGGACAGGTCGGGGCCGCGCTCAACCGGATGCTGGACCATGTCCACGGGGCGCTGCACTCGCGGCAGCAGAGTGAGATGCGGGTGCGGCAGTTCGTCGCCGACGCCAGCCACGAGCTGCGCACTCCCCTGGCCTCCATCCGCGGGTACGCCGAGCTGACCAGACGCGGCAGAGAGCAGGTCGGGCCCGACACCCGGCACGCCCTCGGTCGTATCGAGTCCGAGGCGGGCCGGATGACCTTGCTGGTCGAAGACCTTCTTCTCCTCGCCCGTCTCGACGCCGGACGGCCGCTGCAGTTCGAGCAGACCGACCTGATCCCGCTGGTCGTCGACACGGTCAGCGACTCCCGTGCGGCCGGCATGGATCACAACTGGCGGCTCGATCTGCCCGATGAACCCGCGCTGGTGTCGGCGGACGCCGCACGCATCCAGCAGGTGCTCGTCAACCTGCTCGGCAACGCCCGTAAACACACCCCGCCAGGTACGACCGTCACCGCACGAATACAGCGCCGCGGCCCGTGGATGTGCGTGGACGTCGAGGACAACGGGCAGGGGATTCCGGCGGAGTTGCTCCCGCACGTCTTCGAGCGGTTCGCGCGGGGTGATTCGTCGCGTTCCCGCGCCTCCGGGTCGACCGGCCTCGGTCTGGCGATCGTGCAGGCCGTTGCGACCGCGCACGGCGGTGCCGTCACCGTGGACAGCGTTCCGGGACGCACGGTGTTCACCGTGCATCTGCCCGCGCTTGCCCCGGTGCTGCCCCGGCCGGCCCCCGAAACGAATTGGCAATCGCACTCACAGGCAGACCACAGTGCCACCACATGGGTGCAACAGGGCACTTGACCAGAGTCGTTTCCATGCGAACCGACTCTTCTCCCGGCACCCTGCCGGCGCGGGAGCACCTCCCGGCCGGCGACGCCGGTACGCCTGTCCTGGACGTAGTGATCCCCGTCTACAACGAGGAGAAGGACCTCCAGCCGTGTGTGCTGAGACTGCACGACCACCTCAAGCGCACGTTCCCGTACGCGTTCCGGATCACGATCGCGGACAACGCATCGACCGACACCACCCCGCTGGTGGCGGCGCGGCTGGAGACGGAGATCCCCGAGGTCTCCAACTTCCGACTGGAGCAGAAGGGCCGCGGTCGCGCCCTGCGGACCGTGTGGTCCGCCTCCGAGGCGCCGATCCTCGCCTACATGGACGTGGACCTCTCCACCGACCTCAACGCGCTGCTGCCGCTGGTGGCGCCGCTGATCTCGGGTCACTCGGACCTGGCGATCGGCTCCCGGCTGGCCCGCTCCTCCCGCGTGGTGCGCGGGCCCAAGCGGGAGTTCATCAGCCGGGCGTACAACCTGATCCTGCGCGGCTCGCTGCAGGCCCGCTTCTCCGACGCGCAGTGCGGCTTCAAGGCGATACGGCGTGATGTCGCGCAGGTGCTGCTGCCGCTGGTCGAGGACACCGGCTGGTTCTTCGACACCGAGATGCTCGTCATCGCCGAGCGCGCGGGTCTTCGTATCCATGAAGTTCCCGTCGACTGGGTCGACGACCCCGACTCCACCGTCCACATCGTGAAGACGGCGACCGAGGACCTCAAGGGGGTGTGGCGGGTGGGCAAGGCCCTGGCCACCGGGTCGCTGCCGCTGGACCGGATCACCCGGCCCTTCGGCGACGACCCGCGCGACCGCGACATCCAGGACGTACCGAAGGGGCTGGCCCGCCAGCTCGTCGGGTTCTGTGTGGTCGGCGGTCTGTCGACCCTCTTCTATCTCGTCCTCTACAGCCTCTTCCGGCAGTTCGGCGGCTCGCAGGTCGCCAACGCGCTGGCCCTGCTGGTCTCCGCCATCGCCAATACGGCGGCCAACCGGCGCCTCACCTTCGGAGTGCGCGGCAGCGGCGGCGCCGTCCGGCACCAGGCGCAGGGCCTGGTCGTCTTCGGCATCGGGCTCGCGCTGACCAGCGGTTCGCTCGCCGCCCTGAACGCGGCGACGTCCGACCCCGGGCACTCCACCGAGCTGGCGGTCCTCATCGCCGCCAACCTCGCGGCGACCGTGCTGCGCTTCCTGCTCTTCCGCGCCTGGGTCTTCCCCGACAAGAGCGACAGCGTGCAGTCCACCGTGGTGGCATCGCACACCCCGTCCTCGCCGACCTGTGCGACGGCCCCGTACCCGCAGCAGTACCCGCAGCAGGCGTACCAGCCGCTGCCCCCGCTGCCGCAGCGCCCGGGCGCGCGCCCGAACGTGCCGTACCAGAACGTGCCGCACCAGAACCACCACACGACCCAGTTCCGCGCCGGTGAAGTCGCGGACCAACGCCGGCAGGACGCCACCATGCATCTGCAGCCGGTGCGCCCGACCGACACCGAGCCGAGGGACTGACGATGACCACCCACTACGACCAGTCGGCCCGGCCGGGTCCCTCCGCGTGGGGGCCGCCACCGACGGCGACCACGGACGTGCCGGAGCCCGTTGCCCCGCCGACCGCCCCGGCTCCCGGATCCGGTGAACCCCAGCAGCCCTTCGTCCGCAGACTCTGGCGCGGCCGCCCCGAGGACCCCCGCTGGGTGCGCCCGGCGTTCCTCGGCCTGCTGCTCGCCACCGGCCTGCTCTACCTCTACAACCTGAGCGCCTCCGGCTACGCCAACTCCTTCTACTCGGCGGCCGCCCAGGCGGGCAGCAAGAGCTGGAAGGCGTTCTTCTTCGGATCGCTGGACGCGGGCAACGCCATCACCGTCGACAAGCCCCCGGCCTCCCTGTGGCCGATGGAGCTGTCGGTGCGGATCTTCGGCCTCAACTCGTGGGCGATCCTCGTCCCCGAGGTCCTCATGGGCCTCGCGACGGTCGCCGTCGTCCACTCGTCCGTACGCCGCCGGTTCAGCCCCGCGGCCGGTCTGATCGCGGGCGCGGTCCTCGCGCTCACTCCCGTTGCGGCGCTGATGTTCCGGTTCAACAACCCGGACGCCATGCTGGCGCTCCTGATGTCGGCCGCCTGCTACTTCGTGGTCCGCGCCCTGGAGGACGGCCGTACGAAGTGGCTGCTGTGGGCCGGTGTCGCGATCGGATTCGCGTTCCTCGGCAAGACCCTGCAGGCCTTCCTGATCCTGCCGGCGCTCGCGATCGTCTACGCGGTCTGCGCGCCGGTGTCGCTGAAGAAGCGCTTCGGGCAGCTGGCCGCGGCGACGGCCGCGCTGGTGGTGGCCGGCGGCTGGTGGGTCGCGATCGTCGAGCTGTGGCCCGCCTCCTCCCGCCCCTACATCGGCGGTTCGCAGGACAACAGCTTCCTTTCGCTGACCTTCGGCTACAACGGCTTCGGCCGGCTGAGCGGCAACGAGACCGGCAGCATCGGTGGCGGTGGCGGTGGCGGCGGCACCGGTATGTGGGGCGAGACCGGCTGGGACCGGATGTTCGGCTCCGAGGTCGGCAGCCAGATCTCCTGGCTGCTGCCGGCCGCGCTGATCCTCTTCGTCGCGGGACTGGTGGCGACGCGCAAGTACAAGCGGACCTCCGTGACCCGCGGTTCGTTCCTGGTCTGGGGCGGCTCGCTGCTCCTGACCATGGTCGTCTTCAGCTACATGGCGGGCATCTTCCACCAGTACTACACGGTGGCCCTCGCCCCCTACCTCGCCGCCGTGGTCGGCATGGGCTCCGCGCTCCTGTGGGAGAGGCGGCGCGAGACCTGGGCGTCCCTCACCCTCGCGGGCGCGGTCGTGGCGAGCGCCGCCTGGGGCTATGTACTCCTCAACCGCACCTCGGACTATCTGCCCTGGCTGAAGTACCTGGTCCTGGTCGGCGGCCTGGTCGCCGCCCTCGGCCTGATCTTCGCGGGCCGGATCAACCGGCAACTCGCCCTCGGGGCGGCCGCCGTGGGCATCCTGGCCTCCCTGGCCGGCCCGACCGCGTACACCCTGTCCACCGTGAACAGTGCGCACACCGGCTCCATCGTCACGGCCGGCCCGGCCGGCGCGAGCATGATGGGCGGCGGCCGGGGCGGCCCCGGCGGCGGTGGCGGCATGCGGGGCGGCATGGGCGGCGGCATGCCGGGTCGGCAGAACCAGCAGAACGGCAACGGCAACAACCAGAACCAGCAGAACGGCAACGGCTTCCCGGGCGGCGGCATGCCGGGTCAGCAGAACGGCAACGGCAGCACCCGGAACCAGCAGGGCGGTATGCCCGGCGGCCGGACGGGCGGCGGCATGGGCGGCGGCGGTGGCGTCGGCGGCCTGCTGAACGGCGCGAGCGTCAGCTCCCAGGCCAAGAAGCTGCTGGAGACCGACTCGTCCAAGTACACCTGGGTCGCGGCGGCCATCGGCGCGCAGAACGCGGCGAGCTACCAGCTCTCCACCGGCGACCCGGTGATGGCCATCGGCGGCTTCAACGGCACCGACCCGTCCCCGACCCTCGCGCAGTTCAAGCAGTACGTGGCCGCCGGCAGGATCCACTACTTCATCTCGTCCGGCACGGGCGGCGGCATGGGCGGCAGCAGCAGCGGTACGTCCTCGCAGATCACGTCGTGGGTCGAGAAGAACTTCAAGAAGGTGACGGTCGGTTCGTCGACCTTCTACGACCTGACACAGAAGGCGAGCAGCTAGCAGGCGGCAGACAGGCGGGCGGCATCTGACGGAGAAGGCGTTGTACACCGTATAGCACCCAGCTATACGGTGTATGGCATGTCTACGTCCCCGCAGAGCCGGTCCCAGGGCCACCCCCAACGCTGGCTGATCCTCGGTGTCATCTGTCTCGCCCAGCTCACCGTGCTGCTCGACAACACCGTCCTGAACGTGGCGATCCCCTCCCTCACCAGGGAGTTGGGTGCGGCCACCTCCGACATCCAGTGGATGATCAACGCCTACTCGCTCGTCCAGTCCGGCCTGCTGCTCACGGCGGGCAGCGCGGCGGACCGTTACGGCCGCAAGAAGATGCTGATCACGGGCCTGGCGCTGTTCGGGGCCGGTTCGCTGACCGCCGGACTGGCCGGCAGCACGGGCCAGTTGATCGCCGCACGGGCCGGCATGGGCGTGGGCGGTGCGCTGCTGCTGACCACCACCCTGGCCGTGGCGATGCAGATCTTCACGCCCGAGGAGCAGCCGAAGGCCATCGGCATCTGGGCGGCGGTCAACGCGCTGGGTTTCGCGGCGGGTCCGCTGCTCGGCGGGTTCATGCTGAACCACTTCTGGTGGGGAGCGATCTTCCTGATCAACCTGCCGGTGGTGGCGCTGGGACTGATGGCGGTGGTGGCCCTGGTTCCGGAGTCCAGGGCTGCGTTTTCCCGGGGGACAACCCCCGGACCCCCGGAGCGCGGCGACCGTCCCGACCTCCTCGGCGCACTGCTCTCCACGATCGGCATGGCCGCGCTGGTGTTCGCGATCATCTCCGGGCCGGAGCACGGGTGGACGTCGGTGCGGGTCCTCGGCACGGCGGCGGTCGCCGGCCTGGTCCTGGCTGCCTTTGCGTACTGGGAGACCCGGATCCCGTACCCCATGCTCGACCTGCACTTCTTCAGGGACCGGCGGTTCACCGGAGCGGTGGCCGGAGCGGTGCTGATCACCTTCGGCATGGGCGGGGCACTGTTCCTGCTCACCCAGCATCTGCAACTCGTGCTTGGTTACGGCCCCTTGGAGGCCGGTCTGCGGACGGCGCCGCTCGCGCTGACGATCGTCGCGCTGAACTTCTCGGGGCTGTCGGCGAAGTGGTCGGCCAGGCTCGGTACACCGGTGTCCGTCGCGCTGGGGATGGTGCTGATGGCGGGTGGGCTGGTGTCCGTCGCGCTGCTGGACTCCGGGGGTTATGCGGGGACGCTGGTCGGGCTGTTGCTGATCGGTGGGGGGTGTGCGATCGCCAACCCGGCGATGGCGCACGCCGTCATGAGCGCAATTCCCCCGGAGAAGGCGGGGGTGGGGGCCGGGGTCAACGGGACGTTGGCGGAGTTCGGGAACGGGTTGGGGGTTGCCGTGCTCGGCGCGGTACTCAGCTCCCGGGTTCCGTCGGCCGGGCTGGCCGCGGGGTTGGAGGCGGGGCAGTTGGTGGGGGCGGTGGCGGTACTGCTGGGTGGGTTCCTGGCCGCCGCGTTGCTGCGTCGCGCTGAGCGGGCAGACTCGGGGGTGGTGGTCGCCTAGGAGCTCGGGTGCAGCGGTTGCCGGGCGGCTGAGGGCTCGTCGTGGTTTCTCGCGCTCACGCGGCGGAGCCGCACATCGACACAGCCCTGCGTCCCTCTGGGGCGGCTGCCACCTAGCATCGTGATCAGTCGACGTAAGTCTAGGAAGGTGCGCCAATGGTGAGGGCAGCCGAGCGGGCGGCGCGGACCAGTGTGTGGCTGGAGGGCAAGGTGCGCCGGGGCGGTCGCGGCGGTCAGCCGTCGGGGCTCGACCGGGACCGGATCACCGAGGTGACCGTCCGCCTCCTGGACGGGGAGGGGCTGGCCAAGTTCTCCATGCGCCGGCTGGCCGCCGAACTGAATGTCACCGCGATGTCCGTCTATTGGTACGTCGACACCAAGGACGACCTCCTCGAACTCGCCCTGGACGCGGTCTTCGGCGAGATCGGCCTGCCGGACCCGGATGCCGACGAGGACTGGCGCGACCAGCTGCGGGCGCTGGCGAGGGAGTACCGCTCGCTGCTGGTCCGTCATCCATGGCTGTCGTCGCTGGCCGGCACCTTCCTCAACATCGGCCCGAACAACCTGGCCTTCGCCCGCGTCGTGCAACGCGTCATCCGCCGCACCGGCCTGCCCACGCACGGACTGGCGGCGGCCATCTCGTCCGTCTTCCAGTTCGTGTACGGCTTCGGCACGATCGAGGGCCACTTCAACGCCCGCAGCGCCGACTTCGGAATGACCGCGGACGAGTACTTCAAGCACGCCATGAGCGCGGTGACGCAGGACCCGCAGGCCGCCGAGGTCGTCAAGGAGTCCGAGGACATCATGGCGGCCCGCGGCGGCGACACCGTGCACGAGATGTGGGAGCGGGACTTCGACTTCGCCCTGGACCTGCTGGTCGCGGGCATCGAGGCGATGGTGGCCCGGGGCTGACTACTCCTCAGTGGCCAGCCGTGCCGGGAACCCACCCGTGGCCACCGGCCCCCACTTCTCGGGAGTGACCCGGATGATCGACTTGCCCTGCTTCACCATCGCCGCCCGGTACTCGTCCCAGTCCGGGTGCTCGCCGGCGATGTTCCGGTAGTACTCCACCAGCGGTTCCACGGACTCCGGCGAGTCGATGACCTCTGCCGTTCCGTCCACCTGCACCCACGGCCCGTCCCACTCGTCGCTCAGCACGACGAGGCTGACGCGCTCGTCCCGCTTGGCGTTGCGGGTCTTGGCCCGATCGGGGTAGGTGGAGACGACGATCCGCCCGGAGTCGTCGACCCCGCAGGTCAGCGGCGAGGCCTGCGGGCCGCCGTCGGCACGGCGCGTCAGCAGGATCGCGCGGTGGCGGGGGCGTACGAAGTCCAGCAGTTCGTCGAGGGAGACGCGGGTGTTGGTCGCGATGTTCGGTGCCATGGCGTCAGCCTAGGCGCCGGGGCGCTGCTCGGCCTGTCCCTGCCGTGCCTACGCTCACGGGCCGCGTTCACGCCTGCGGCAGCGACTCCCCCTGCACCGCCTGGATGTCCAGCTCCACCTTCAGCGTCGTGCCGATCGCGGCGATACCCGCCTGGAGCACCTGGTTGTAGTTCATGGCGAAGTCCTCGCGGCGGAGTTCCGTCGTCGCACGGAAGGCGGCGCGGGTGCCGCCCCACGGGTCCGCGCCCGTCCCCAGGTACGCCAGGTCCAGGTCCACCGGCCGTACGACCCCGTGCAGCGTCAGCTCGCCGTGCACGGTCCAGCGGTCCGCGCCCGCCGCCGTAAGGCCGGTGGACCGATACGTGATCTCCGGGTACTTCTCGGCGTCCAGGAAGTCGGGCGAGCGCAGATGGTCGTCGCGCATGCCGTTGCCCGTGTCGATCGAAGCAGCCCGGATCACCGCTTCCACCCGCGACTTCTCCACCTCGTCAGGGGTGATCTCGACGCGCCCGGCGAACTCCGTGAACCGCCCGTGCACGCTGGAGATCCCCAGGTGCTGGGCGACCGCGCCCACCGAGGAGTGCGCGGGGTCGATGGTCCACGGCCCGGGCGGCGGCAGCTCCGTGCCGCCCTGCCGGGCCAGCGTCACCGCGCCGAGCTCGGCCCGTCCGCTCGCCGTGACGAGTGCGCTGGAGGCCACGGGCGCATACCCGACGGCCGTGACGATGACGGTGTAGGCCCCCGGGGCGAGCTCGGTGGCGTCCCGTACGGCCCCCTCGGCGTCCGCCTCCGCGCGCAGCACCTGTGTGCCGGTCATGTCGGTCACCGTGACGACCGCGTGCGACACGGCCCATCCGTCCCGCGTACGGATCTTCGCGGTCAGTCCCATCCCGTTTCTCCCTGCAGTGCAATGCAAATGGTCATAAAGAGAACCGGCCCGTGGCGCCGGGCGCGCACCTCCGCTCAGAGCGCGCACGCCGTCCGCCACGGGCCGGAGTATCGAACTACTCGCCCGGGTGGGCCAGTTCGATGTCGTGGTCGTCGACTCCGCGGCCGTTCACCGTGAGGGCGGTCGCCACCGGCGGGTAGCCCGTCGCGATGACCGTGTAGTCGCCGCCGTTGAGGTCGGTGAAGGCGTAGGCGCCGTCCGTGCCGGTGGTGGCCGTCCCGACCACGTTGCCCGCCGCGTCGACCAGGGTGACCCGGGCGTCGGCCAGCGGGCCGTGCGGGGCGCGTACGACGCCCTGGAGCTGGGCGCCCGAGTCGAGGTCGATCTCGATACGGGTGACCCCGGTACCGCCCACCTCGACGGGCAGGGCGCGCGGCCGGTACCCGGCGGCGTTCACCGCGACGGTCACGGCACCCGGCACCAGCTCCGCGAGGGAGAACTCGCCCTGCTCGCCGGTGGCGGCGGTGGCCAGCAGCTCCCCGCGGACATCGGTCACGATGACCATCGCGTCCTTGACGGGCAGCGTGGTCTCGGCGGCCCGCACCACACCGCTCAGCCCGCTGGTGCCGCTGAGCAGGATGTCGTACGAGACCGGCTCGCCGTTCACCACGACCGTGGACGCCTGCGGCTGGAAACCGTCGGCGGCGGCGATCAGGACGTAACTGCCGACGCTCGGCGCCTCGAGGGCGTAGGAGCCGTCGGCCTGCGCGACCGACCGGCCCAGCTGCCGTCCCGCCAGCGAGATCAGCGTGACGGCGGCCTGCGGCACGGGCGCACTCTCGTTGCCGCGGACGAAGCCGCGCACCGGGATCCCGCCGGATGCGGCCGGCTCCTCGGGCCGGGCGAGGGTGGCCACGGCGGCGAGCTTCTGCGTGCCGTCGGCGGCGACCTCGGTGTCGGACACGGCCCAGCTCGGGGCCTTCTCGACGACCGGAGCCGAAGCGGGGGCCGGGGCCTCGACGGCGGCCGGAGCGGCCTGGGACTCGGAAGGCGTCCCGTCCGCGGCAGCGGCCTGCGCCAGCGCGCCCTTGGTCTTCAGCGGGACCTCCTTGATGAACAGGGTGATCAGGAACGCGACGGCCGCGAGGGCGCCCGCGATCAGGAAGACGTCGGCGATGCCGTGGCCGTAGGAGCTCTCCATGAGGGTGCGGATCGGGGCCGGCAGCTTGCCGAGGTCCGGGAGGCTGTCGGTGGACGAGCCGGAACCGGCCAGCGCCGCGCGGTACTGCGGGTCGAGGGCGGCGATGCCGTCCTTGACGTAGTGCGTGATCCGGTGGGACATCACCGCGCCCAGCGCGGACACGCCGACCGCACCGCCGAGCGAGCGGAAGAAGGTGACCGTGGAGCTGGCGGAGCCGAGGTCGCTCGGGTCGACCTGGTTCTGCGTGCACAGCACCAGGTTCTGCATCATCATGCCGATGCCGAGACCCAGCAGCGCCATGAAGATCGACATCTTCCAGTACGCCGTGTCGTAGCGGATGGTGCCGAGCAGACCGAGGCCCGCCGTCACCAGCACGCCGCCGCTGACCAGCCACGCCTTCCAGCGTCCGGTGCGGGTGATGAACTGCCCGGAGACGGTGGAGGAGATGAACAGCCCGCCGATCATCGGGATGGTCATGACGCCCGACATCGTCGGGGACTTGTCGCGGGCCAGCTGGAAGTACTGGCTGAAGAAGACCGTGCCGGTGAACATCGCGACACCGACGAACAGCGAGGCCAGCGACGCGAGCGTGATCGTGCGGTTGCGGAACAGCCGCAGCGGGATGATCGGCTCGCTCGCCTTCGACTCGACGAGCACGAAGACCAGACCGAGGACGATCGAACCGCCGACCATCGCGTACGTCTGCCAGGACACCCAGTCGTACTTGTCACCCGCGAAGGTGACCCAGACCAGCAGCAGCGAGACGGCGGCGGCGATGAAGAAGGCACCGGCCCAGTCGACCTTCACGTCCCGCTTCACGACCGGCAGGTGCAGGGTCTTCTGCAGCACGATCAGCGCGAGGACGGCGAAGGGGACACCGACGTAGAAGCACCAGCGCCAGCCGAGCCAGCTGGTGTCGGTGATGACGCCGCCGAGCAGCGGGCCGCCGACGGTGGCGACGGCGAAGGTCGCGCCGAGGTAGCCGGAGTAACGGCCGCGCTCGCGCGGGGAGATCATCGCGGCCATGACGATCTGGGCGAGGGCGGACAGACCGCCGACGCCGATGCCCTGGACGACACGGCAGGCGATCAGCATGCCGGCGTTCTGCGACAGGCCGGCGGCCGCGGACCCCAGGACGTAGATGACCAGGGCTATCTGGACGAGCGCCTTCTTGCTGTACAGGTCGGCGAGCTTGCCCCACAGGGGAGTGGCCGCGGTCATCGACAGCAGGGCGGCGGTGACGACCCAGGTGTAGGCGGACTGGCCGCCGCCGAGGTCGCTGATGATGTGCGGCAGGGCGTTGGTGACGATCGTGGACGACAGGATCGCCACGAACATGCCGAGCAGCAGACCGGAGATCGCCTCCATGATCTGCCGGTGCGTCATCGGGGCGTACTCGGCGGAGCCTCCCCCGTGCTTGGCATGAGCCCGCACACCGGCTGGTGTGGTCGTTGCCATGGGCTTCCTTCTCTTAAGTGCTTGCGGGTGTACGGGTGGTCGGTTCGAGTTCGTGTGCGGGGGGCGGGAGCCGGGGCGGCAGGGCTCGGCAGTCGTCGAAGCTGGCCCGCAGGCGTTCCATGAGACGGCTGAGCTGGGCGACCTCCTCGTCGCTCCAGTCGGCGAGCCGCTCGGCCAGCAGCTGTGTGGTCCGCTCGGACAGCGTCTCCAGCTGGGCCAGGCCCGTGGGTGTGAGGTGCAGGATCCGGGACCGCTTGTCCGCCGGGTCGGGGGACCGGTCGATCCAGCCGCGCTCGGCGAGGTGCGCGACATGGCGGCTGGTGACCGACATGTCCACGGACAGCAGCTCGGCGAGCCTGCTCATGCGCATGTCGCCGTGGCGTCCCAGCAGGGTCAGCACGGCGGCGCTGCCGGCCGGGCAGTCGGACGGCATGATCCGCCCCAGCTCCCGCTTCACGGCACCGAAGGCGCTGAACTGACGGATCAGCTCCTCGTACTGCGCCCGCTCGGCCATCACACCTCCCGCATTCGTTGCTTGGGGCAACCATAGAAGTTGTTGGTTGCTGCAGGCAAACAAAATGGTCCGGATGCGAGACAAAAACTTGGCAAAGGCAAGTATTGCGGGTGTAAACATGCAGGTGAGGATGGTTGCGGCTGTGAACCGCCCCCCACTTGGGCCACAACCACTGATTCGCTAGGGTCTCGGGCTATGGCTAACCCCCAGGGCCCCCAGGGCAACCACGACCCCGCAGGCAGCACCCAGATGTTCCGCGCGTTCGTCGACGAGGGCCCGCAGGGCCGCCGTCAGCAGCAGGCGCCCGCGTCGGCCGGTCCGCGCATCGGCCTGATCGTCGGCATCGTCGTGGCCGTGGCCGTCGTGGCGGCCGTCGCCTGGCTGGCACTCAAGTAGGGCGTACCGCTACTTCCACTGGACGGTGACGTCCCGCGTCTCGATGTGCATGCCCAGCGGCACGCTCCCCCACTCTCGGCTTCGCTCGAGCGGGGGGACCCCCATCGCGGCGACGCACACCGTCCAGGTCTTGTCCTTCCGCGCTCCGGCCCCGATCGGCACGGGAAGCCCGGCGGTCGACTCGACCGTCCCCCAGTCGATGCCGAGCGCCCCGATGACGTGCGTCCCGAAGGTCACCTCACCGGAACGCACCGCCGTCCCCCCGGAGTTGAAGAAGTCCAGCGTGACGTCTTCGCACCACCGCTTGTCGGTGGCTTCACGAACCGGGTCGCTCCAGGTGAGCGCGGCGGGTCCGGCGGGTGCCGTGCGGCTGCGAGTCGCCGTCGGTGACGGCGAATCCGGTGTCGTACGACCGGACTTGGTTCCGCCGGTGGACGGCGCCGGATCGGGCGATGTCGGTACGGCTGTCTCCGGTACGTTGCCCGAACTGCTGCCCGGTGCAGAGGAGCCGCGCTTCTCCGAGCCGCCGTCCAGCGGCACCAGCGTCACACCGCCGGTCGGAGCCGCTGCCGTGGCGGAGGCCTGGGGCGCACCGCCGGCCACCCCGGTTGCCACGTACCCCTCACCCCGGCTGCCGCCCCCGCACGCGGCCAGTGCGGCGCCCAGACAGACGACGGCCGCCGACGCGCCGATCACGGCGCCTCGACGGCCATGTGTCCATGTCGTCCCAGGAATCCCACGCAGCATCGCGCCATGGTGGCTGACGCTCCGTCAAATAGGAACCCTCAGGTGACTCCTGAGGAGGATCAGTCGGAGATGAGCCCCTCCCGCAGCTGCGCCAGTGTCCGCGTCAGCAGCCGGGAGACGTGCATCTGGGAGATGCCGACCTCCTCGCCGATCTGCGACTGGGTCATGTTGGCGAAGAAGCGGAGCATGATGATCTGCCGCTCGCGGGGCGGGAGTTTGGCCAGCAGGGGCTTGAGGGACTCGCGGTACTCGACGCCCTCCAGCGCGGTGTCCTCGTAGCCGAGGCGGTCCGCGAGGGAGCCCTCGCCGCCGTCGTCCTCGGGCGCCGGGGAGTCGAGCGAGGAGGCCGTGTACGCGTTGCCGACCGCGAGGCCGTCGACCACGTCCTCCTCGGAGACGCCGAGCACGGCGGCGAGTTCGGGGACGGTCGGGGAGCGGTCCAGCTTCTGGGAGAGCTCGTCGCTGGCCTTGGTGAGGGCCAGGCGCAGCTCCTGCAGCCGGCGCGGGACGCGCACCGACCACGAGGTGTCGCGGAAGAACCGCTTGATCTCGCCCACGACCGTCGGCATCGCGAACGTCGGGAACTCCACGCCGCGTTCGCAGTCGAAGCGGTCGATCGCCTTGATCAGGCCGATGGTGCCGACCTGGACGATGTCCTCCATCGGCTCGTTGCGCGAGCGGAAGCGGGCCGCCGCGTAGCGCACCAGCGGGAGGTTGAGTTCGATGAGGGTGTCCCGGACGTACGCACGCTCGGGGCTGTTCTCGTCGAGTGCGGCGAGCCGCAGGAAAAGGGAGCGGGACAGGGTGCGGGTGTCGATGGCATCCGAGGCCGGAGGGGCCGGGATGTCAGCGGCCGTAGGGGCCGGGGCCGGTGCGGTGTCGACGGCTGCCACCTCATCGATGGAGCCGAGCACGGCGTCGGCGGGCGCGGACTCGCTCTTCGTGAGCGTGAGCACCTTCGAGCTGCCCTGATCTGCGGACATGCCACCCCCTCTGGGTCGCGGGACGGTCGTGGCCGAGGCTCCCCTGGTGAGGAGTTCAGCCTTCACCTGAATACCGGAGCCGAAGCCACGGCAAACGCGCTTGGGGAAGAATGTCACATGTCGGCAACACGCTGTAGTGACATGTCGACATGCGAGACGCGAATAGGCCCTGGAAAGAGGGGGTCTGATGCTTTTTCAGCGCAGAACTGTCGGGAACGGCGCTGGTGAGCGATTCGCTCGTGCCGGTGACGCCTCGATCATGCTTGCGGTTACGCCTCGATCCGATTAGCGGACCGCAGTCGCTGGAAGCTACGCGCGAGTAGCCGTGAGACATGCATCTGGGAGACGCCGAGTTCCGCACTGATCTGCGACTGGGTGAGGTTGCTGTAGTAGCGCAGAAGAAGGATTCTCTGTTCCCGTTCCGGCAGTTGTACGAGGAGATGGCGGACGAGGTCGCGGTGCTCGACGCCGTCCAGGGCCGGGTCCTCGTAGCCGAGCCGGTCGAGGAGCCCCGGCAGTCCGTCGCCCTCCTGGGCGGCCTCCAGGGAGGTCGCGTGGTACGAGCGGCCGGCCTCGATGCAGGAGAGCACCTCCTCCTCGGTGATGCGCAGCCGTTCGGCGATCTCGGAGGTCGTCGGGGTGCGCCCGAAGGCGGTCGTCAGGTCCTCGGTCGCGCCGTTGACCTGCACCCACAGCTCGTGCAGGCGGCGCGGGACATGGACCGTGCGGACGTTGTCCCGGAAGTACCGCTTGATCTCGCCGACGACGGTCGGCATCGCGAAGGTCGGGAACTGCACGCCCCGGTCCGGGTCGAAACGGTCGATCGCGTTGATGAGCCCGATGGTGCCGACCTGGATCACGTCCTCCATCGGCTCGTTGCGGGAGCGGAAGCGGGCGGCCGCGTAGCGCACGAGCGGGAGGTTGGCCTCGATGAGCGCCCCGCGCACCCGGTTGTGTTCCGGCGTGCCCGGCCCGAGCTCCTTGAGTTCGCCGAAGAGCACCTGGGTGAGGGCCCGGGTGTCGGCGCCGCGGCTGCGCGGCGGTGCGGCCTCCGGCGGGGCCTCAGGGGCCTCCAGGGGCGGTGCTTGAGGCGCAGTACTGGCCGGCACGGTCAACTCCACCTCGCAATCGATCAACGTATTCGGCAAAAGCGGTCATAGCATCACAAGAGATGTGCACTGTGTGCAAGCACCGCATTACGCCGTGTTGAGGGCAAGTTGGGGCATAAGACGCGCAAAGGCCCTGCGCCGGAACGGCGCAGGGCCCAGCGGGGTCCGGCTCAGTATTCGTAGTCGGCGATCACCCAGGTGGAGAACTCCTTCCACAGCGTCACGCCCGCCTGGTGCTCCGGGTGCTCGACGTAGCGCCGCAGCGCGGCCGCGTCGTCGAAGCCGGAGTTGATGGCGAAGTCGTACGCGATGGGGCGATCGCTGAGGTTCCAGCCCAGCTCCCAGAAGCGGATCTCGGGGATCTTCCCGTCCAGCGACCGGAAGGCGTCGACGCCCTCCAGGACGCGCGGGTCGTCGCGCTCGACGCCCTCGTCGAGCTTGAACAGGACGAGATGGCGGATCATGTGCGCTCCTAGCTGCGGGCCTAGTGGGCGCCGTTGGCGAGCCAGGTGAAGAAGTCGCCTATGGCCTTGGCGGCGTCCGATATGCCCTCGAACCCTATCTGGACGTAGTCGGCCGCCTTGGCCGGGTCCGTGATGATGATGTACAGCGCGAAGACCACGAGCACATAGACGGCGATCTTCTTGGCATTCACCGCCATTGCGGCCTCCCCAGTCACTGTTGCCCAACGACCGCACATGATCGCACGAAGGGCCCCGTCTCTCGACGGGGCCCTTCCCAAAGCGGTAGCGGAGGGATTTGAACCCTCGGTGACTTGCGCCACACTCGCTTTCGAGGCGAGCTCCTTCGGCCGCTCGGACACGCTACCGAGGGAGACCTTACAGCACGCCGGGCAGTGCTCTGAAATCGGTATTCGGGGGTCGGTGTTCAGGGTCCGGTCTTCAGTGGGAGCGGAAGAATTCGGTGAGGATTCGGGCGCAGTCCTCGGCGAGTACGCCCTCGATCACCTCGGGGCGGTGGTTGAGCCTCCGGTCGCGTACGACGTCCCACAGCGAGCCGGCCGCGCCGGCCTTCTCGTCGCGGGCGCCGTAGACGACACGGTCCACGCGGGACTGCACGAGCGCGCCCGCGCACATCGTGCAGGGCTCCAGCGTGACGACCAGGGTGCAGCCGGACAGCCGCCACTCCCCGAGGTCGGCCGCCGCCCGGCGGATGGCGAGGACCTCGGCGTGCGCCGTCGGATCGCCGGTGGCCTCGCGCTCGTTGTGTCCGGCCCCGAGCACGGTCGTACCGTCCGAGGCCAGCACGACGGCGCCCACGGGCACGTCGGCGCCGGCCCGCCCGGCCTCGTCCAGGGCGAGCCGCATCGCGGCCCGCCAGCGGTCGCGGACCGGGTCGGGGGTGCCTCCTGTGGGCGCTGCAGCGGTCAGCGGACGGTCTCCAGGACCTCCGAGGCGCCCAGGGCCTCGGCGATCGTGTTCAGGGCGTCCTCGTCCAGGGTGCGCAGCTCCTTGGCGCTGACACCGAGGTCGTCGAGGATCTCGGGGTCGCCGACGGGGCTGTGCGGCACGGACTCGGCGGACGGCGTGTCCTCGTCGCCGTCCTCCTCGTCCTCACCGTCCTCGGTGCCGTCGAGGTCGAGGGAGTCCAGGTCGGCGTCGTCGTCGCCGGGCTCCCTTCCGAGCAGTTCGTCGGTGAGCAGGATCTCGCCGTAGCTGCTGCGGGCGGCGGCTGCGGCGTCCGAGACGTAGATACGAGGGTCGTCCTCGCCGTCGACGCGGACGACGCCGAACCAGGTTTCTTCCTGTTCGATCAGGATGAGCACCGTGTCGTCCTCGGTCGAGGCTTCCCGGGCGAGATCGGCCAGATCCGACAGGGTTTCCACATCGTCGAGCTCTGTGTCGCTCGCTTCCCACCCGTCTTCGGTGCGCGCGAGCAGTGCGGCGAAGTACACCGTGACTCTCCCACTGGTCTTAGGCGTGCCGGTTGGAGGTCCCCCCGGCGGGGCTCAGGGCGGGGAGAGCTGTGCTCCGAGCCCCACCCACTCGGAATCGTGGCAGAAACAAGGCGTTCAGGGGACGTCTTCGACACCCTGTGTCTGCCGTCTTTGATCGGCCACGAGCGGGATCGTACGCGGCGATCGGCGTGTGCACGCAACGGGTTGCCCTCAGGCGCGTCCCGCGTCGGACCGCGGCTACCAGCGGAAGGTGCGCATGCGCATGGCGTGGCGCAGCCGTGCGGTCTTGGCGCGCCGGGGCTGCACACGGTCCCGCAGCTCACGGGCTTCGGCGAGGTCACGCAGGAACTGGGCCCTGCGGCGCCGGCGCTCGGCGTCGGTCTCGGCCGACGGCGAGTCCTGGCGGGTTTCACGCTCAGGCAGGTCAGGCATAGGCACACCACCCCCCGGTACGTCCTCCCACTTTCCCTCTGATGGGCGGTTTGATGCCAGCTTGGATCCAAGGGGCGAGGGCGAAGCCCTCTCGAGCAGGGCGGTGGTGGGAGACGGGTGGGCCTCACGGAGGCGCGGTTACTGTTAGGGCATGCGTCTCCACGTCGTCGACCACCCCCTGGTCGCCCACAAGCTCACCACGCTGCGCGACCAGCGCACCGACTCCGCGACCTTCCGCCGTCTCGCCGACGAGCTGGTCACCCTGCTCGCCTACGAGGCCACGCGTGACGTGCGCACCGAACAGGTCGACATCACGACGCCGGTCTCCTCGACCACCGGCGTCAAGCTCGCCCGCCCGCGCCCCCTGGTGGTGCCGATCCTGCGGGCAGGCCTCGGCATGCTCGACGGCATGGTCCGGCTGCTGCCCACCGCCGAGGTGGGCTTCCTCGGCATGATCCGCAACGAGGAGACGCTGCAGGCGTCCACGTACGCCTCCCGCATGCCCGAGGACCTCTCCGGGCGGCAGGTGTACGTCCTGGACCCGATGCTGGCCACGGGTGGCACGCTGGTCGCAGCGATCCAGGAGCTGATCAAGCGCGGTGCGGATGATGTGACCGCGGTGGTGCTTCTTGCGGCCCCCGAGGGGGTCGAGCTCATGGAACGCGAGCTGGCGGGTACGCCGGTGACGGTGGTGACGGCGGCCGTCGACGAGCGGCTCAACGAGCACGGGTACATCGTGCCGGGGCTCGGGGACGCGGGGGATCGCCTCTACGGGGCGGCTGAGTAGGGGGGCCTGCAGAGCGCCTATTCGCCGTAGGGGTGCGGATTTCTTGCGGCTGCGGTTCCGTTGTGGCTTGTCGCGCCCACGCGGCGGAGCCGCATATCGACACAGCCCCGCGCCCCTTACCGGCGGTTCAGCAGCTCTTCTTTGACGAAGCGGGCGCCGGGCTGGGATTGGCCAATACGCCCAGCGCTTTGTCGGCGTCGGCCTTGCTCGTGAGGTCCTTGAAGGCCGTGCCGAGGATCAGGTCGACGTCCGTGCCCTTGCGGGCGTCCGCTCGCTTCTCCGCGCCGGCGAGCTGCGTGGCGAGCACCGGAAGTGAACTGTTCAGGGCGGAAGGCGGGCCGAGCAGTATGCCGGTGCCCTTGACCTTCTTGTCGAACTCCTTGGACGCGTTGCCCACATCGCCGATCTTGAAGCCGCGCTTCTTCAGCTCGTCCGCCGTGCTCTTGGCCAGACCGCTGCGGGGCGTGGCGTTGTAGACGTTGACCGTGATCGTGCCGGGCTTGGGGAGGGCCGGCCTCTTCGTGTCGGCCGACGGGCTCACCTTGGTCGCGCAGTCCGCCTTGGGGCCGGCCGCCGAAGCCTTCTCGCCGCCACCGGTGAAGAGGTCGATGAGCTGCAGCGTGCCCCAGCCGACCAGGCCGAGCGCGGCGACGGAGGCCACCAGGGCGACCCCGAGCCTGCCGCGCCGGCGCCTGCGCATCCGTGGGTATTTGTCCCCCGTGATCCGGTACTTGCCGCCCATGCCCGGGGGGGTCAGCATGCTCATGAGCGCAGCGTAGTGCGCCCGGGCGGCGATGCCTACTAGATGATCATTCGAGGCCGCACAGGTGAACCCGAAAGGGCCAAGCCGTTACCGGCAGGCCTGCCGGGCTCGTGTCAGTCGAGTTCGAGCACGCGCGCGTGCAGCACCTGGCGCTGCTGCAGCGCGGCCCGCACCGCGCGGTGGAGGCCGTCCTCGAGATACAGGTCGCCCTGCCACTTGACGACGTGTGCGAACAGGTCGCCGTAGAAGGTCGAGTCCTCGGCCAGGAGGGTCTCCAGGTCGAGCTGTCCCTTGGTGGTGACGAGCTGATCGAGGCGGACCGGGCGCGGCGCGACGTCCGCCCACTGCCGGGTGCTTTCCCGGCCGTGGTCGGGGTACGGCCGGCCGTTTCCGATGCGCTTGAAGATCACACGGAAAGCCTACCGGTCAAGACCTTCCGGGCGCAGCCATGGCGACGCAGTGCGGAGGCCGAAAAGAAGTTGCAAACCGGGGCAAACAATCCGTACGGGTGTTACACACAGGCTGTGGACGGAGGGCGCCGGCCCGGCGGAGGCGGTGGGTCCACGGGGAATGCCCGCCTCCGCCGGCGGATTCAGCGGTCCCGTTCCTTCCGGGGCTGCTCGGGTTCCGGCTTCTTCAGATTCTGTTTCGGTGCGTTGCGTGCGGCTTCCGCGCGCAGCAGGGCGCGCAGGACCGCGTACGGGTCGGTGGGCATGGCTGTGTTCCTTGGTTCCTTGCGTGGTGACTGACGTTTTCCGGGGGGCCGGGGTCTGTCAGCAGCGCAGGACCACGGAGCGCAGCGTCTGCAGGGCGTGCGGCGGCCGGGGCGGGGCGGGGAGGGGGCGGTCCGCCGGGGTGTCGAGGGGCGGGTCCTGCAGGGGGGGGCGGGGCGCAGGGCCACGACGGTGCGGTGCAGGGCGTCGGCCGCCGGCCGCAGGGCCGCGTCCAGGGCGTCGTACTCGACGATCTCCGTGGCGGCGGACGGTGCCGCGTACACCTCTGCGTGGGCGCCCGGTACCAGTAGGGCGAGCAGCAGAACGAGCGTCCGCAGCCAGGCGTGGCCGCGGGACAGGCTTCGTACGGTGCTCACAGGAGGTCATTTGCCCACGGTTTGTCCCGCGTTCAGCAGATCGGGGCCGAGAACCGCCCGTTCGGGGGACCCGGTGCGGCTCAAAGGGTGCGTGGCACCCGGCCCCGGATGCGGATCGCGGTGACGATCTCGACCACGCCGACCGCGACCAGCCAGATGCCGCCGACCAGGGTGAGGACGGCGACCGATTCGAACGGCGAGTCGATCAGCACGATTCCGCCGAGGAAGGTGACGATCCCGAGGAAGACCTGCCAGCCGCGGGCCGGCATGGTGCTGTCGGAGGCGGCGGCCAGGGTCTGGGTGATTCCGCGGATGAGCCAGCCGATGCCGATCCACAGGGCCAGCAGCAGGATCGACCGCATTGGGCCGCGCAGACAGAACAGGCCCAGCAGGATCGACAGGGAGCCGCTGATGAAGGCGAGGACGCCAGCGCCGTCGTCATGGGGGTCCCCCCCCGCGCGAGGTTGTTCGAGCGTGGGGGAGTGTGCCGAAGGCGGCGACCAGCTGGAAGATGCCGCTGATCAGGAGGTAGACGCCGAAGAGGACGCCGGCCGCGAGCAGGGAGGCGCCGGGCCAGACCAGGACCAGGACGCCGAGGACCAGGGAGGCGACGCCGGTGAGCAGGACGACCTGCCAGGCGGCGCGGGAGAGGGCGTGCAGGGGGCCTTCGAAGGGGGGGGCTCCGGCTCATGCGGGCCGGTCGCGCGTCCGGCGGCGTGCACCTTGCGGTCGTCGTACTGCGGGCCCGCGGCGGAGCCGTTCGATGGCTCGGTCATGTTCCATGCTTGGACCCGTGGCGGGCGCCGCGCCACCCGTGGGAGCCGGTCGGCTGACGGCCGTCCCCCGACTGCCTTCCGCTACTTCCCGGCGGCCTTCGCGGCCTTCGCGGCCGCCTTCATCTCCTGCTTGTGCGCCCGGACCTTGGCCAGCGACTCGGGTCCCTCGATGTCGGCGACGGAACGGTGGCAGTTCGCCTCGCCGTATCCGCCCGCGGCCTCCCGCCAGCCCTTGGGCCGTACGTCGAGCTGCTTGCCCAGCAGTGCGAGGAAGATCTGCGCCTTCTGCTTGCCGAAGCCGGGCAGCTCCTGCAGGCGCTTCAGGAGCTCACGGCCGTCGGCCACGTCCTTCCAGACGAGCTCGGCGTTGCCGTCGTAGTGCTCGACGAGGTACTGGCACAGCTGCTGGACGCGCTTGGCCATGGACCCCGGGTAGCGGTGCACGGCCGGCTTCTCGGACAGGAGCGCGGCGAAGGCGTCCGGATCCATCACGGCGATCTCGTGCGCGTCCAGGTCGTCGGCGCCGAGCCGGTCCGCGATCGTCCGGGGCCCCTTGAACGCCCATTCCATCGGGACCTGCTGGTCCAGGAGCATCCCGACGAGG
This sequence comes from Streptomyces sp. NRRL S-646, assembly GCF_000720765.1. Classification (GTDB taxonomy): domain Bacteria; phylum Actinomycetota; class Actinomycetes; order Streptomycetales; family Streptomycetaceae; genus Streptomyces. The sequence goes on along the minus strand of NZ_JODC01000009.1, from coordinate 136,615 downwards.
GCGGCGAGCGGCGAGCGTCCGAGGAGCTCGTCGGCCTTGGGGTCCTGGGCGAGGTGCAGGGTGACGTCCATGACCCCGATCATCCCTCTTTCACGCCTCGCGTACGATTCCAGCACGAATTACTAAGGCAAGGCTTGCCTAACGATGCAGGGGGTTGCAGCGTGACGACCGAGATCTACCGTGACGCGTGGGGCATCCCGCACCTGCGTGCCGGCAGCGCCCGCGAACTCGCCCGCGCGCAGGGCCTGGTCACCGCCCGCGACCGCGCATGGCAGCTGGAGGACGGGCGGCACCGTGCGCAGGGCACCTCGGCGTCCTTCCTCGGCCCCGAGGCGCTGCCCTGGGACCTGTTCGCCCGGCGGGCCCGCCTCGACGACACCGCACGGAGCTGCTGGGCGGCCCTGGAGGAACGGGACCCCGAGACGGCGGACTGGGTACGCGCGTACGTCGACGGGGTCAACGACGGACTGGACAGCGGTCCTACGGCCCCCGAGTTCGACGTCGTCGGTCTCGCCCCGGGGCGCTGGGAGCCCTGGACCCCGCTCGGTATCTGGCTCGCCACGCACATCCTGTTCGCCGGGTTCCCGGCCAAGCTGTGGCGCGAGGAGGCCGCGGCGCACCTGGGCGAGGAGGCCGTCGGCCTGTTCGCCGCCGACGGGCCCGGCAGCTCCGGCAGCAACGGCTGGCTGGTCGGCGGGGCGCGGACCACGACCGGTCACGCCGTGATCGCGGGCGACCCGCACCGGTTCATCGAGGACCCCGGCGTCTACCAGCAGATCCACCTCTCCTGCCCGGACTTCGACGTGGTCGGTCTCGCCGTGCCGGGTGTTCCCGGCATCGCCCACTTCGGCCACACCGGCACGGTCGCCTGGGCGATCACCAACGCCATGGCCGACTACCAGGACCTGTACCGGGAGCGGCTGCGGGGTGCGGCGGCGGGGGTGGAGGCCCTCGGGCCGGACGGGGTGTGGCGGCGGGTGTCCCGGCACACAGAGACCGTGGAGGTCGCGGGGGAGGAGGCGGTCGAGGCCGAGGTGATCGAGACCGAGCGGGGGCCGGTGATCGCCGGGGGGATTTTCTTCGCCCCCGCCGCCCCGTCCCTTCCCGTCCCTGGGGGCTCCGCCCGCAGGCCCACGTTCGGCCCTGAAGGGGCCTCGTCCTCAAACGCCGGACGGACTGAAGGGCTTGCCCTTCGTTATCCGCCCCGTGTCACCGGTGATCTTGGCTTCAGTGCCCTTCTGCCTCTCCTGCGGGCCCGGCGGGTCGCCGACGTGGATCGTGCTGTTGATCTGTGGGCCGAGCCCGTCAACGTCGTTCAGGCCGCCGACACCGAAGGTGGTCTGCTGCACCGCGTCGCGGGGCGGGTGCCGGTGCGTGCCGAGGCCAATCGGCTTCGGCTGGTCCCGGCCTGGGAGCCCGGTCATGAGTGGCAAGGCTGGCACGAGATGCCGAGGGCCGCCGAACTCACCGGCTCCGTCGCCGTGATGGCCAACCAGCGCGGCCTCGCGACCCCGCTCGGCGTCGAGTTCGCCCCGCCCCACCGCGCCGAGCGGATCGCCGCGCTCCTGTCGGAGAAGGAGCAGTGGTCGGCCGGCGACATGCCGGCGATCCACACGGACACCCATCTCGCCTCTGCCGCACCCCTGCTGGAGCATCTGGCCGCCCTCGAAGACCTCTCCCCCGAGGCCGCCGCCCTCCGCGACCGCCTTCTGCGCTGGGACCGCCGCATGGATGCGAGCAGCACCGACGCGGCCGTCTACGCGGCGGTGCGCGGCGCGGTCGTAAGGCAACTCGCGGCACACCCTTCCTTCGCCGCGCTCTCCGCTCCGCCCGACTGCCCCGAGGTCTTCCTCCCCTGGCTCGCCCTGCTCCCGCGCGTCGGCTTCGCCCTCGAACACCTGCTGCGCGCCGCGGAGTTGCACGGCGTCGACCGGGCGGACGCAGTGCGGGCGGCCGTGGAGGAGGTGGCCGCCGAGCCGCCCGCCGGCACCTGGGGTGACACTCACCGGCTCGCTCCCTGGCGGGCGCTCACCGGGACGCCGTACGACGGGCCGGGTCTGTCCGGCGACCACGACTGCGTGCTGTGCACCTCCGCCGTGCCGGGGGTGACGGATCTGGCCGCGCGCGGGCCCGCCGCCCGCTACGTGTGGGATCTGGCCCGGCGCGAGGACAGCCTGTGGGTCGTCCCCTTCGGCGCGTCCGGTGTCCCGGGCTCGCCCCACCACGACGACCAACTTCCCTTGTGGCTCAGGGGGGAACTGCTCCCGGTCGTCACCGACTTCACCCGCCTGCAGAAGGAAACCGATGACTGACGTGTACGTCCACGAGCAGAGCGTCGACGGTTTCGGCACCGTCCGTATCCGTCCCCTCGACCCGCACGCAGACGCGGAGGTCGTCCACCGCTGGGCCGCCGAGGAGCGTGCAGTCTTCTGGGGCATGAACGGCCTCGGCCGGGACCAAGTGGCCGGGATCTACGCCCACATGGACACCCTCGCCACCCATCATGCCTTCCTGCTGCTCAAGGACGGCACGCCGGCCGCACTGCTCCAGACGTACGAGCCGGAGGCCGACCGTGTGAGTGAGTGTTACGAGGTGCAGGGCGGCGACCTCGGCATCCATGTCCTGCTCGCGCCCGCCGGCCCGGACGGTGCGCGGCCCGGCTGGTCGGCGGTGCTGTTCGGGGTCATCGCGTCGTACGTGCTGAAAGGCCTGGACCGGCGCCGGATCGTCGTCGATCCCGATGTGCGGAACGAGAAGGCGATCGCTCGTTTCCTGCGGCAGGGGTTCGAGGCCGGGCCGGTGGTCGTGCTGCCCGAGATCGACATCCCGGACGTGTACCTGCCCGAGAAGAAGGCTCAACTGGCCTTTCTGCGCCGGGAGGTAGCCTTCCCCGAATGACTCCTGAGGACCTCGTCGCGCACTACGGACTGGAACCGATCCCGCGCGAGGGCGGACTGTTCCGCCAGACCTGGGCGGGCCCCGAGCGCGCCGACGGGCGGCCGGAGGGCACCGCGATCGTCGCCCTGCTGACGGCGGACGACCACTCGGCCCTGCACCGCCTGCCCACCGACGAGATCTGGCACTTCTACCTCGGCGACCCGCTGGAGCTGCTGCTCCTCGCCCCGGACGGGACGTCCAGGACGGTGGTGCTCGGACCGGACGTACTGGGCGGCCAGCAGCCCCAGACGACCGTGCCGGCCGGCACCTGGATGGGCGGGCGGGTCGTCGCGGGCGGGGCGTGGACGTTCTTCGGGTGCACGATGGCGCCCGGGTTCACCTACGAGGGCTACGAGCACGGGGACGCGGGCGAGCTCACGGCGCGGTATCCGGCCGAGGCCGACCGGATTGCGCAACTGTGCCGTCCATGAAGCTGCTGGAAGGACAGGTCGCCCTGGTCACGGGCGCGAGCGGTGGTATCGGCCGGGGCATCGCGCTGCGCTTCGCCGAGGAGGGCGCGGCGGTCGCCGTCCAGTGCCATACGGATGTAGAGGCGGCGCGGGGAGTGGCCGCACGGATCGAGGAGCTCGGCCGGCGGGCCGTCGTACTGCAGGGCGACCTCACCGACGAGGACGCGTGCCGGCGGGTGGTCGGTGAGGCGGTCGAGTGGGGCGGTGGGCTGACCGCGCTGGTCAACAACGCGGGCGTGCAGCCGACCCGGGAGCTGCCCGGGATGACGGCGGCCGAGTGGCGGGCTGTCGTGGACACCAACGTGTCGAGCGTCTTCGCGTGCACGCAGGCCGCGGCGGAGGCCATGCGGGAGCGCGGTGGCGGAGGTTCCGTGACCCACATCGCGTCGATCGAGGCACACCACCCGGCGCCGCTGCACGCCCACTACAGCGCCGCCAAGGCAGCCGTCGTGATGCATGCGCGGTCGGCGGCCCTGGAGTACGGCCCGTACGGCATCCGCGTCAACACCGTCTCACCCGGACTGATCGACCGGGAGGGCCTGGCGGAGGCCTGGCCAGAGGGGGTCCGGCGGTGGCGGACGACGGCGCCACTCGGCCGACTGGGACAACCGGAGGACGTGGGCGACGCCTGCGTGTTCCTGGCCTCACGGCTGGCGTCCTGGGTGTCGGGACACGACCTGGTGGTGGATGGAGGGGTGTCGGCCCGGCCGGCGTGGTGAGGTGTCGGTGGCTTGCGTGTGGTGCTGTTGGGGGCGGCAGGAGTGGGCTTCGGCGGCCGGGGTGGCCTGGTGAGTGGTTGGCGGGTCGTGTGCGTACCTATCCGGAAGGCGGTAAGGGCCGGGACGGAGGGTGGCGTGGGGTGTGACGGTGAGGGCAGGGGGCGGCAGCGGCGACGAGGGCTCCGCGGGTACCGGGGGGTTCAGGGGCTGGTGCTGCTGGGTGCCGTGCTGGTCCTGCTCGTCCTCGGCGGTGCGGGGCCCGCGTCGGCGCACGCGGCGCTCAAGTCCACCGACCCGGAGGACGGAACCGTCCTCAGGTCGGCACCCCGCTCCGTCACCCTGACGTTCACCGAGTCCGTCGGTCTGCTCGACGACTCCTTCCGTGTCCTGGACCCGGACAACCGGCGTGTGGACATCGGCGAGGCCCAGCACGCCGAGGGCCGCTCCGACACGGCGAGCGTGGCCCTGCCCGCGAAGCTCGCGAAGGGCACGTACGTCGTGGCCTGGAGGGTCGTCTCGGCGGACAGCCACCCGGTGGGCGGCGCGTTCACCTTCTCCGTCGGCAAAGCCTCCGCGACGGTCGCCACGGTGGACACCGGACCGGTCGAGAACCCCGCGACCGAGAGTCTCTACAACGTCGCCCGGTACCTCGCCTACCTGGCGGCGGCGCTGCTCATCGGCACCGCCGCCTTCGTCGCCCTGTGCCGCCCGGCCGACCGCGGCCCGCTGCGGAAACCCCTGGTCGTGGGCTGGTGGACGCTGCTGGGGACCACCCTGGCGCTGCTGGCCCTGCGCGCCCCGTACGAGACCGGCACGGGCCCCGCGACCGCCCTCGACGCCTCCGCCTTCACCCGCACCCTCACGGGCCGCCCCGGCCTGGCCCTGCTGGCCCGGCTCGCCCTGCTGCTGATCGGCGCCGTGTTCGCCGTACGACTCCGCAAACGCGAGGCATGGCCGCGGCCGCTGCTCGCCGCCGGTGGCGCCCTCGGTGTGGCCCTCGCGCTCACCTGGGCCGCCTCCGAGCATGCCTCGGCGGGCATCCAGGTTCCCCTGGCGATGGCGTCCGCCGTGCTGCACCTGCTGGCCATGGCGGTCTGGCTGGGCGGCCTCACGGCGCTGCTGATCCTGCTCCACCGCACCGAACTGCCCCCGGCCGTCGTGGCCCGCTTCTCCCGGCTGGCCTTCGCCTCCGTGACCGTCCTGGTCGTCACCGGCGTCTACCAGTCCTGGCGCGGCCTGGGCTCCTGGAGCGCGCTCACCGGGACGACGTACGGGCGCCTGCTCCTCGTCAAGGTGGCCGCCGTGGTGCTGCTGCTGACGGCGGCCGGGCTGTCGCGGCGCTGGACCGCGCGGCTTGTCACGGCGGACGCGGAGACGGCCGTACGGGAGCGCGTCCCGGAGCCCGTGGGCGGGCCTCCCGTGGCCGCGGCGGACGAACCGGCGGCGGTCCCAGCCGCCGGGGGCACGAGCCGCCGCAATCTGCGTCGCAGCGTGCTCGCCGAGGTCGCCGTCGGTGTCGTGGTGCTGGTGATCACGACCGTGCTCAGCAGCACGCTGCCGGGCCGCGCGGCCGCGGAGGCGGCGCAGGCGCCCGCGACGGCCGGCGGGCTGCCCGCCGCGTCGGTCACGACGATCCCGTTCGAGGTGGGCGCCGCGCGCGGCAAGGTGCAGATCACCCTCGACCCGGGCCGCGTCGGCGACAACACCGTGCAGGCTGTTGTGTTCGGGCCCGACGGAGGCATCGTCACCGTGCCGGAGCTCCGGCTCTCCTTCACCCTGCCCGCGCAGAGGATCGGCCCGCTCGACGCCAAGTTGAAGGACCAGGGCGGCTATTGGGGCGCGGATTCCGTCACGCTCCCCATCGCCGGGACCTGGACGATGAAAGCCACGGTCAGGACGTCGGAGATCGACCAGGTCAGTGTGACCAAGTCATTCCGCATCTCCGGCTAGCAACGACGCGAAACCGGCATTTACTCTCATCTCCGTGCAGGTGCGTTCGATGATTCGGACGGTTTCGATCACGAACATGTCGGTCACGTTTCCACAAAGGTGCCCGGCGGCTCTTGACGCATGACCGGACAAAGGGCTGATATAAGCGCCACGATGTTCGGTCGAGTTGATTTCTGGTCGTTTTCGACTTGTTTCGTCATGGCGTAGTTGGACCGAACCCCTGCCTTCAGGAGCCGTACATGGACCTCTCCCCGTCGGGTCTCTCTCTGCCCGCCCCCAGCCGTCGTGGTCTGTTGCGTGGTGTGGGTGGCGCAGCCCTGCTCGCGGGTGCGGGCATACCCCTGCTGAGCGCGTGTGGCAGCAGTGGGTCCTCCTCGGACCCCAAGACCGTCAGTCTCGGCTCCAACTCCTCGGACGCGGTGCCCAAGAAGGCCTTCGCCGAGATCTACGCCGCCTTCACGAAGAAGTCCGGCATCAAGGTCGACGTGAACACGAAGGACCACAACACCTTCCAGGAGCAGATCAACTCCTACCTCCAGGCCACGCCGGACGACGTGTTCACCTGGTTCGCGGGCTACCGCATGCAGTTCTTCGCGGCGAAGAAGCTCGCGACCCCCATCGACGACGTGTGGGAGAAGATCGGGGGCAACTTCCCCGACGCGATGAAGCAGCTGTCCAAGGGCGAGGACGGCAAGTACTACTTCGTGCCGCTGTACACGTACCCGTGGGGCGTCTTCTACCGCAAGAGCGTCTTCAAGCAGCACGGCTACCAGGTTCCCACCACCTGGGACCAGCTGGTGACGCTGTGCAAGCAGATGAAGAAGGACGGCCTGGTCCCGATCGCGTTCGGTGACAAGGACGCCTGGCCGGCGATGGGCACCTTCGACCAGATCAACTTCCGGCTCAACGGCTACGACTTCCACAAGTCGCTGATGGCGGGCAAGGAGGCGTGGACGGACCCGAAGGTCAAGGCGGTCTTCGACCACTGGTCCGAGCTGCTGCCCTACCACCAGGACGGCTTCATGGGCCGCACCTGGCAGGACGCCGCGCAGACGCTGGTCTCCAAGAAGGCGGGCATGTACGTCCTCGGTTCCTTCGTGGCCCAGCAGTTCACCAACAAGGCCGACCTGGACGACCTCGACTTCTTCGCCTTCCCGGAGATCAACTCCCAGTTCGGGCAGGACACCGTGGAGGCCCCCACCGACGGCTTCATGGTCTCCAAGGCCCCGAAGAACCACGACGGTGTCACCAAGCTGATGGAGTACCTGGGCACGCCGGAGGCCGAGCAGATCTACCTCAAGGCCGACTCCAGCGTGGTGGCCGCCTCCAGCAAGGCCGACACCTCGTCGTACACCCCGCTGCAGAAGAAGGCGTACGACATGATCAGCAACGCCAAGTCGCTGACGCAGTTCATGGACCGTGACTCGCGGCCGGACTTCACCTCGACGGTGATGCAGCCCGGTCTGCAGAAGTTCCTGCAGAACCCCAAGGGCGTGGACAGCCTGCTGTCCTCGATCGAGCGCCAGAAGAAGACGATCTTCGCTTCCTGATGACGACCGACATCACCTCGAAGAGCCCGGAGGCGGCCGCCGTGTCGCCTCCGGGCCATGCGCCTGAGAAGAAGCGGGTCCCGCAGGGCCACAAGCGCCTGCTGACCCGCCGTGACCGCATCACGCTCGCCTTCATGGCGGGCGTGCCGACGGTCTTGCACGTGGCCCTGGTGTGGCTGACCGCGCTGGCCTCCATCGCGCTGGCCTTCACCACCTGGGACGGCATCGGCTTCGACTCGATCAAGTGGGTCGGCCTGGACAACTTCCGTCAGCTGTTCACCGACAACCCGCAGTTCTGGCCGGCCGTCGAGCACAACATCATCTGGTTCGTGGTGCTCATCGCCATCCCCACCCCGCTGGGCCTGTTCCTGGCCGTGCAGCTGGACAAGAAGATCCGCTTCAGCCGCGTCTACCAGACCGCGTTCTTCCTGCCGGTGGTGGTCTCCCTGGCGGTGACCGGGTTCGTGTGGCAGCTGGTCTACAACCCCGACACCGGGCTGATCAACAGCCTGATCGGGGCCAACAAGCCCGGCCACTACATCGACTGGATCGGCGACCCGCACCTGAACCTGTGGGCGGTGCTGGTGGCCGCCTCCTGGCGGCACACCGGCTACATGATGATCCTCTACCTGGCCGGCCTCAAGGGCGTCGACCCCTCCCTGCGCGAGGCCTCCTCGCTGGACGGCGCGAACGAGTGGCAGACGTTCAAGAACGTCATCTTCCCCACCCTGCGCCCCACCAACACGGTCGTCCTGGTCGTCACGATCATCGAGGCGCTGCGCGCCTTCGACCTGGTGTTCGTGTTCAACAAGGGCGCCCAGGGCACCGAACTGCTGTCGATCCTGATCACCAACAACATCATCGGCGAGTCCAGCCGGATCGGTTACGGCTCCGCGATCGCGGTGGTGCTGCTGGTCATCTCCCTCGCGGTCATCATCCCGTACCTGATCGCGACCTTCAGGAAGGAGCGGCGCGCATGAGCACGGCTGTCATCGAGAAGCAGCGCACCCCCGTCCGCCCGGCCCGGATCCTGCTGCACACGTTCCTCATCGTCACCGCGCTGGCCTGGCTGGCCCCGCTTTTGTGGGCGGTCTTCGCGGCCCTGCGCCCGTACTCGGAGACCAGCAACCGGGGCTACGTCTCCTGGCCGCACAAGCTGAGCCTGGAGAACTTCACCAACGCCTTCCAGCAGTCGGACATGCTGCACTACTTCGGCAACACGCTGATCATCGCGGTCCCGGCCGTGCTGATCACGCTGCTGCTGTCGTCGATGGTCGCCTTCTACGTCTCCCGCTTCGACTTCCGGCTGAACATCTTCCTGCTGCTGGTCTTCACCGCGGGCAACCTGCTGCCCCAGCAGGTCATCATCACCCCGCTGTACCGCCTCTACCTGCTCATCGACCTGCCCGGCATCACCGTGAGCGGCAAGCTGTACGACTCCGCGCTCGGCCTGGTCCTCATCCACGTCGCGTTCCAGTCCGGGTTCTGCGCCTTCGTGCTCAGCAACTACATGCGGATGCTGCCGCACGAGCTGACCGAGGCCGCCCTCGTCGACGGGGCCTCGGTGTGGCGGATGTACTGGCAGATCGTGCTGCCCCTGTGCAAGCCCGCCATGGCCGCCCTCGCGACGTTGCTCTCGATCTGGATCTACAACGACTTCTTCTGGGCGATCGTGCTGATCTCCACCGGCGAGAACATGCCGATCACGTCCGCGTTGAACAACCTCTCCGGCCAGTACTTCACCGACCCCAACCTGGTCGCCGCCGGAGCCCTGCTCACCGCGATCCCCACCCTGATCGTGTACTTCGTACTGCAGCGCCAGTTCGTCAGCGGACTGACCCTGGGCGCCAACAAGGGCTGACGCCCTCCCTTTTGAAAGAGACCTCCGTGCAGCACCACCCCTTCACCGCCGTCGCCTCCGTTCCCGTGGACCCGGCCAACGCCCGGGTCCACGAGGAGGGCTGGCAGTCCTGGAGCCCCAGCGGCGCCTATGCCCTCGGCGACAAGCCGTACCGCCCGACCAACGACAACTGGGCAACGGTCTGCTACCGCCCCGGCGTGACCGTCCCCGAGAGCACCTTCCAGGGCGAGGGCCTGCTGGCGCTCGACCCCGGCGACGGCTCCCCGGCCCGTCTGTGGGCGGCCGTCGACCCGACCGCCGAGGTGCCGTCCATCCGCCTGACCGTGGCGGACGGCATCGCGGAGGTCACCGCCGACGGCGCGGTGAAGGAGTGGACGGGCACGGACGTCCAGGCGGCACTGGGCAGTTGGGCCGACAGCCTCGGCGTCGAGCCGCCGCGCCCGGCGCCGACCGTCTGGTGCTCCTGGTACGAGTACTTCACGAACGTCACCGAGGACGACATCCACGAGAACCTGCGTGCGATGGACACCCTCGACCTGCCGATCGACGTGGTCCAGATCGACGACGGCTACCAGAAGGCCCTCGGCGACTGGCTCACCCTGTCGGGCCGCTTCCGCTCCCGCGAGGGCATCGCGGACGCCATCCGTGCCCGCGGCCGCCGGGCCGGCATCTGGACGGCCCCCTTCCTGGTCGACCCGGCGAGCGACCTGGCCACGGAGCACCCCGACTGGCTGGTCCGCGGCACCGCGGGCGGCTTCACCCACGCCGGCCGCAACTGGGGCCACGACCTGCGCGTCCTGGACACCACGCACCCCGAGGCGGCGGCATACCTGACCGAGGTCTTCCGCACCCTGCGCACCGAGGGCTACGACTACTTCAAGGTCGACTTCCTGTACGCGGGCGCCCTGGAAGGCGTACGGCACAAGGCAATCGACGCCCTCACCGCGTACCGCGAGGGCATCGAGCTGATCCGCGGGGCGATCGGCCCGGACGCGTACCTGCTGGGCTGCGGCGCCCCGATCCTGCCCTCGATCGGCCTGTTCGACGCGATGCGGGTGAGCCCCGACACGGGCCCGCACCGCCGCCCCGAAGCCGACGACTTCAGCCAGCCGGGCCAGGACCCGGCCGAGTTCACCGGCGCCGGCCGCCAGTGGCAGCACGGCCGCCTCTGGGTCAACGACCCCGACTGCCTGATGGCCCGCCCGGCCGTGGAGACACGGGAACGCTGGGCGGCACACGTGGAGGCGACCGGCGGCCTGATGGCGTCCAGCGACCGCCTGCTGTCCCTGGACGAGTGGGGCGTGGCCACCACCCGCCGGCTGCTCTCGGGAGCCGAGCGATGACCCGCGCCCTGAAGGTGCCGGGCATCGCGTACGGCGGCGACTACAACCCCGAGCAGTGGCCCGAGGAGGTCTGGGCCGAGGACATGCGCCTGATGGCCGAGGCCGGGGTCACCATGGTCAGCGTCAACATCTTCTCCTGGGCGCTCCTTGAACCCTCCGAGGGCACGTACGACTTCTCGCGCCTCGACCGCATCCTCGACCTGCTCCACGCCCACGGGATCGCCGCCGACCTGGCGACCCCGACGGCGGCCCCGCCGGCCTGGTTCTTCGTGAAGCACCCGGAAGCGCTGCCGGTGGACAAGGACGGCCGCCGACTCTCGTACGGCAGCCGCCAGACGTTCTGCCCTTCGAGCCCCGCCTACCGCGAGGCGGCCCTGCGCATGGTCGGCGAGCTGGCCCGGCGGTACGCGGAGCACCCTGCGGTCGTGATGTGGCACGTCCACAACGAGTACGGCTGCCACAACGCGGAGTGCTACTGCGACACCAGCGCGGAGGCGTTCCGCGCCTGGCTGCAGGACAGGTACGCGAGCCTGGACGCGCTCAACCACGCCTGGGGCACCACCTTCTGGAGCCAGTGGTACTACGACTGGGACCAGATCCTGCCGCCGCGCGCGACCGGCGCCGTCCCGAACCCGACCCACCAGCTGGACTGGCGCCGCTTCTGCAGCGACGCCCTGCTCTCGCTGTACGAGGCGGAGCGCGACGTCCTGCGGGAGGCCGCCCCGGAGACCCCCGCCACCACCAACTTCATGGTGATGTACAACTTCGACGCCCTCGACTACTGGCGCTGGGCGCCCGAGCTGGACATCGTCTCCAACGACCACTACCTCCAGTCCGCCGACCCCGAGTCGCAGATCGACATCGCCCTCAGCGGCGATCTGGTCCGCTCGCTCGCGGGCGGCCCGTGGCTCCTGATGGAGCACTCCACGGGCGCGGTGAACTGGCAGCCGGTCAACCGCGCCAAGACGGCGGGGGAGTTGCGCCGCAACGCCCTCGGCCATGTGGCGCGCGGCGCCGACGGCATCGCGTACTTCCAGTGGCGGGCGGCGAAGGCGGGCGCCGAGCAGTGGCACTCGGCGATGCTGCCGCACGCGGGCACCGACAGCCGGATCTGGCGGGACGTGGTGCAACTGGGCGCGGATCTGCGGGCGTTGGCGGAGGTGCGGGGTGCCACCGGCACCGCCGAGGTCGCCGTCGTCTGGGACTGGAACGCCCGTTGGGCCCTGGAACTCCCCTCGCAGCCCAGCGGCGAGCTGCACTTCCAGGACCTGGTCCGAGCCTGGTACGAGCCGCTGTGGCGCTCGGGCGTGGCGGTGGACTTCGTCCGCCCGGACGCGGACCTGTCGGCGTACCGCCTGGTCCTGGCCCCTTCGCTGTACCTGATCGACGACGCGGGCGCCGCCAACCTCACCGGCTTCGCGGAGCGCGGCGGCACGCTGGCGGTCGGCTTCCACAGCGGGATGGTCGACGCCAACTGCCATGTCCGGCTGGGAGGTTACCCGGGCGCGTTCCGGGAGGCCCTCGGCGTCCGCACGGACGAGGTGTTCCCGCTGCTGCCCGGGCAGACGGTGGCCCTGAGCGACGGCACCACGGGCACGCTCTGGTCGGAGCGGATACGGCTGGAGGGCGCGGAGGCGGTGACGTCGTACACGGACGGACCGCTGACCGGGATACCGGCGGTGACCCGCAACTCGTACGGCACGGGCACGGCCTGGTACGTGGCCACCCAGCCGGACCCGGAGGCCCTGTCCGGCCTCCTGGAGCGCCTCCGCGTCGAGGCCGGGGTGGAACCGGTGCGCTCCGCTCCCGCGGGCGTGGAGGCGGCCCTGCGGCGCGGCACCGAGGCCGACTACCTCTTCCTGATCAACCACACCGACCAGGACGCGGAGGTCGCCGTCTCCCCGGAGGCGACCGAGCTGCTGTCCGGGCAACCGGTGGCCGGCGGGAGGGTGACGGTGGCGGCGAGGGAGGTCGTGGTGGTGCGGGAGCCACTGGTGGGTACCCGGTAGCGAAGTCGCCGGAGCCTCCCGTAGCGAGGTGAGCGGTCATGCCCGAGCTGCCGGACGTCGAGGGATTCCGGCGGGTCTTCGTGTCCTGCGCGAAGGGCCGGGTGATCCGGCAGGTCGACGTCCGTGACGCGGGCGTACTGCACGGGGTGAGCGCGCGGTGGCTGCGGGAGGCGCTGGAGGGCCGGCGCTTCACCGGGGCGGAGCGCCACGGGAAGTGGCTGCTGGCCCGAACCGGCGGCCCCACCCTCGTGCTCCACTTCGGCATGACCGGCCTGCTGGTCTGCGCCCGCCCCGACGACGCGGTCGAGCCCCACGACCGCGTGGTGTTCACCGTGGGCGCCGACCGCCAGCTCCGCTACCGCGACCAGCGCAAGCTCCAGGGCCTGTGGCTGGCCGAGGACGAATCCGCCGTCGGACGGCTGCTGGCGGGCCAGGGCCCGGACGCGCTGGAGATGGACCGTGAGCGGTTCGAGGCCGCGCTCTGCGCCCGCCGCGGCACGATCAAGACCGTCCTCACCAATCAGTCCCCCCCCGCGCCTTCGTCGAGGCGTTGCGACGCTTCGGTCATTGTTCTCCTCAGCCGTGCCGCGAGCGAGAAGCGCCTCGCGAGTGCCCGCCCCGACCGGCGGGAAACCAGCGACTCCTCCGCGTGCCGACGCTACCCACGCGTCGAGCGGCGCGGGCGCTGCCACGCCTCCGGAGCAGGGGCGGATCGCCCGGCCGCCAAACCAGGGGCGACCTCTTCGCATCAGGCTCTTTGCGTCAGGGCATCGACGACGAGACGGCCACCTGCAGGGGCGGGTGGCCACGGCCACCCCTTCCGGGGTGCGCGCCGCCTCGTCCTGCCCGTCCATGTCGGTCCAGGCCCAGGGGCAGAAGATGCCGGGCAGTTCGGCTCCGGCGCGGGGCACCCAGGAACGTCAGCCGGGCCTCCACCTCACCCAGCAGAACCCGCAGACTCGGCCCGGTCCGGTCGTGCCGGCCGTCTCCGCCGCCAGTCCGCCAGCAGCCTGGCCGCCAGGGCGTCCTCCAGGTGGGTGGTCGTGCGGATCCCGAAGACGACGTCGGCCTCCAGGCCCGGTTCGCTCTCCAGGAGGCCGCCCACGACGTCATGCCGTACGACCTGTTCGTGCACGGCGTCGGCCTCCACGTGCTCGGTGTAGAACCGCACGGCCGCCGCTCCGGCCCCGGCCCGGCCCATTGCTTCGGCGAGGCGGCGGGAGGCCGGGGACGAGGTCACCTCGACGGCGGCGAAGTGCCCGACGAGCGCGCCGCGCAGCGCCCGGTGCAGACCGAACAGGGACATCAGATTGACGGTGGCGAGCGCCTCGGCGGGGGCGGTGTCGACGTAGTGCCCGTATGCCGTCTCCAGCCCCAGATCCGCCATGAGGTCGGCGTACAGCTGCGCGTGGATCTCGTCCGCGCGGCCCGCGCCGAACTCGTCGAACTCGACGGCGACCATCGCCGCCTTGGCCCGGCCGTGCAGCCGGGGGATGACCCAGGCGTGCGGATCCGCTTCCTTGAGGTGGTAGAGCGAGCGCAGGGCCGCATACTCCCGCAGGTGGCCGAGATCGCCTTCGTCGCGCAGGAAGTGCGAGACGCTGCCGACGGCGTCCACCGGTTCGACCTGCAGTTCGTCCAGTGCCTGCCGGGCCGTGTCGGAGGCGTCCACCGGCACGTCCGCGCGCAGTGCCCCGAGAAAGCGGTCCTCGATCTCGGCGCGGCAGGCCAGCAGACCGCTGTCCCACTCGAGCCCGTCGGGCACGCCCTGGAAGCCCTCGTAGTGCAGCTCGTAGAGGACGTAGAGGGCGAGCTGCAGATCCTCGCCGTACGGCGAGCAGCGCGCCGGGGGCGGAATGCGGTCGGGGGCCGGTCCCCGCAGCAGGGCCAGCACGGCGCCTGAGAGCGGCCCCCGCGGTTCGGGCAGTGGCGGCGGCCGGTGGCGAGACTGGTCGCGGGGGCGGGTCGTGGTCATTCGGGGCCGCCTTCGCAGGGCCGCCCGCCGCGGCGGCGATGGCTGGTGTCGCACCAGGGGTACGTACGGCTGCGGCGGCAGGTGCAGACGGCCACGGTGAAGCGCCGGGAGACCGTCACCTCGCCGTTCTCGTCCACCACTTCGACCGGTCCCTCGATGAGGAGGGGCCCGTCGCGCTGGACGCGAACCCGGCGGGGCCGGTCAGGTGTGTTCGGCACGGATCACCACCAGCTCCTCCGTCGTACCGCCGGCCGTCAGCCCCCGGTCGCGCAGCCAGCCGAGCCGTGAACGCAGCACGCTGCCGAACGGGAGCCGGGTCCGGTCGACGACCTCGGCCCGCAGACCGGCGTTCGCGAGGCGCACCACTGTGGCGTCGATGCCGCACAGATGCGAGTGCACGATCAGCAGTGCGCCCGTCGGCCGCAGGAACGTCGACGCGGTGTCGCAGATGCGGTCGATCAGCAGCCGGCCGTCCGGACCGGCGTCCCAGGCCCGGGCGGCACCCACGGGCGGCGTCTCGTCCTGGGCGGGCACATAGGGCGGGTTGGCGACCACGAGGTCGAAGCGGCGGCCGCGCACGGCCGAGGCGAGGTCGCCGTGGCGCACGCGCAGGGTCTGGCCGTTCAGCAGGGCGTTGAACCAGGTGGCCGCAACCGCCCGCCAGGAGATGTCGACGGCGGTGACCCGGCCGCCGAGCCGCGCCGCCTCCACCGCGAGCACTCCGCTACCGGTGCCCAGGTCCAGCACGTCCGTACGTTCCGTGATCGCCTCGCGGCACATCGCCCGCCGCAGCAGCCGGGTGTCGGTCTGCGGGGGATAGACGCCCCGCGGGACCCAGCAACGGGGCGGGGCGGCGACGATCGAGCGGCTGGTGGTCATGGGTGTCTCCATCAGCCTGGTGCCTTCCGCCGAGGACGAGCGCCACCGGGGCGAACCGGCAGCGTCCCACGGGTACCCCCTGCCGACAGACGTAACGACCGGCGCCGAGAGGCCCGAACGCCATAAGGCCTCACCGCCAGGTCACACACCTGAGCGTGTGAACGACGCCCGCGACCTCCCTCCCGATGCACTGAACGGCCCGACGGTTCTGTCGATCGACCGTGTCATGCAACACAATCGCTCGACATTGTCGAGTGACAATGTCGTGTGTATGTTGATC
Organism: Streptomyces sp. NRRL S-646; assembly: GCF_000720765.1. GTDB lineage: Bacteria > Actinomycetota > Actinomycetes > Streptomycetales > Streptomycetaceae > Streptomyces. The sequence goes on along the minus strand of NZ_JODC01000009.1, from coordinate 120,642 downwards.
ACAAGCGACAGCCGGTGCGGCACGAAAGGCAGACCCATGACCAAGACGCCCCTGCGTGGAACCGAGCCGATCCCCCAGCGTCCGGCCCTCCCGCTGGTCGGCCACGCGTTCAGCGTCCCCAGCGGTGCCGACGGCCTGCTCCATGTGATGAAGGAGGCCAAGGAGCTGGGGCCGCTCTTCCGGCTCCGGATCTTCGGCAACGACATCAACCTCGTCTCCGGCCTGGACCTCGTCACCGAACTCGCCGACGAGACCCGCTTCCGCAAGAACGTCCACCCCGACCTCGTCGTCCTCCGGGCGATCGGCGGAGACGGGCTGTTCACGGCCTTCAACGACGAGCCGAACTGGCGCAAGGCGCACGACATCCTCATGCCGGCGTTCTCGCTCGGTGCGATGCGCGGCTACCACGCGACGATGCTCAAGGTCGCCCGGGAGCTGACAGGGAAGTGGGACCGGGCGGCAGGCACGGAGCCCGTGGACGTCGCCGCCGACATGACCCGGCTCACCTTCGACACCATCGGCCTGTGCGGCTTCGGCTACGACTTCGAGTCGTTCGCCCGCGAAGAGGCCCACCCCTTCGTCACCTCGCTGTCACGGGCGCTCGGCTTCGCGCAGGCCAAAGGGGAGTCGATCCCCGGTACGGACCTCTTCAAGTGGCGGCAGGCCGAACAGTTCCGCGGGGACGTGACCCTGATGCAGGACCTGGTCGACGACGTGATCCGGCAGCGCAGGGCTTCCGGCGACCAGAGCACCGACGACCTGCTCGGGCGGATGCTGAACACCCGCGACGCCGTCACGGGCGAACCGCTCGACGACGTGAACATCCGTCACCAGGCGATCACGTTCCTCATCGCCGGGCACGAGACCACCAGCGGGGCGCTGTCCTTCGCGCTCTACTACCTGACCAAGCACCCCGAGGTCCTGGCCCGTGCCCAGGGGGAGGTCGACGCGCTGTGGGGCGACACGGACGCGCCCGAACCGGACTACGCGGACATCGGGAAACTGACGTACATCCGTCAGGTGCTCAACGAGGGCCTGCGGTTGTGGCCCACGGCGCCTGTTTATGCGGTGGAGCCGCTTGAGGACACCGTCATCGGCGGGAAGTACGCCGTGCGCAAGGGCGAGTCGCTGCTGGTGCTCATTCCGCAGCTCCACCGGGACCCGGCCTGGGGCGAGAACGTGGAGCTGTTCGACCCCGACCGGTTCCTGCCCGAGCGGGAGGAAGCACGCCCCGTCCATCTGTTCAAGCCGTTCGGCAACGGTGAACGCGCCTGCATCGGCCGCCAGTTCGCGCTGCACGAGGCGACCCTGGTCCTCGCGCTCCTGGTGCACCGCTACCGCCTGATCGACCACACCGACTACCAGCTGAAGATCAAGCAGTCCCTCACTCTCAAGCCCGACGAGTTCACCCTCGACCTGGCCCGGCGGGCCGCCGCGGAGCGGCGCCGGCCCGCCGCCGTGACCGGCGCACCCGCGACCCTGGAGCGGCCCGCGGCCCGGCGCGTCACCGGCACCGCACTGACCCTCCTGCACGGCTCCAACCTGGGGACCTGCGCGGGCATCGCCCGCGATCTGGCCGAGGACGGCGGCGAACGCGGATTCACCGCGACCGTCACGCCCCTCAACGAAGCGGTGGGCAAACTGGCGCCCGACGCCGGGCCCGTGGTGATCGTGGCCGCCTCCTACAACGGCAGGCCGACCGACGACGCCACGGAGTTCGTCGCCTGGCTGGAGGGACTTGAGCCGGGCTCGCTCGACGGAGTCCAGTACGCCGTACTCGGCGTCGGAGACCGCAACTGGGCCGCCACCTACCAGCGCGTCCCCACCCTCATCGACGAACGGCTCACCGCCGCGGGCGCCGTACGCCTGCTGGAGCGCGGTGCCGCCGACGCCTCCGGGGACTTCGGCGGCACCGTCGACCGGTGGACGGGTGACCTGTGGGCCGCCCTGCTCGACCGGTACGGAGCCGAAGGCGAGGCGGCTGCGGTGGAGACGGAGACCGACCAGGACGCGGGGCTGTACGAGCTGCAGGACACGACCGACTCGGTCATCGGCGGGCTCGCGGCACGCCACGGCGTCCAGCCGATGGAGGTGCTCGACGCCTACGAACTCGTCGACATGGACCATGGGCTCGGCCGTTCCAAGCGCTTCGTGCGGCTGCGGCTGCCCGAGGGCGTCACCTACCGAACCGGCGACCACCTGGCCGTACTCCCGCGCAATCCCGACGCCCTGGTCCAGCGGGTCGCCGACCGGTTCGGCCTCGACCTGGACCGCACCGTCCAGCTGCGCGCCCGCCGCCGCAGCCGCAACATCCTGCCCGTCGACCGCCCCCTGACCCTGCGCCGGCTGCTGACCGACTTCGTCGAACTACAGGACGCGGCGACCCAGGAGCAGGTCGCGGTGCTCGCCGAGCACACGGCCTGCCCACCGGAGAAGCGCCCCCTGGCAGAGCTGGCGGCGGCGGAACCCGAAGCCTTCCGTGAGCAGGTGACGGCCGCCGGGCGGAGCGTCCTGGACCTGCTGGAGCGCTACCACGCCTGCGAGTTGCCGTTCGAGCGCTTCCTCGAACTGCTCCCCGTGCTGCGCCCGCGTCACTACTCGATCTCCTCCTCCGCGCAGGCTGCCCCGGGCGAGGTGGACCTGATGATCTCGCTGCTGGCGGCACCCCACCGCGGTGGCGAAGGAACGTTCCAGGGCATCGCCTCGCACTACATCCAGACCGTTCGGGCCGGGGACACCGTCCAGGCCAGGGTGCTTCCGTGCAGCGAGTCGTTCCGCCTGCCGCAGGACCCGTCCGTCCCCGTCATCCTGATCAGCGCCGGCACCGGTCTGGCCCCCTTCCGCGGAGCCGTCCTCGACCGCAAGCACACGGGAGCGACCGGGACGCTGCTGTGCTACTTCGGCTGCGACCACCCCGCCGTCGACTACCTCCACCGCGAGGAATTCGAGCTGGCCGAGGCGGCCGGAGCCGTCAGCATGCGCCCCACCTTCGCCTGCGCGCCCGAGAACGGCGCCCGCTATGTGCAGGACCGCATCGCGAAGGAGAGCGACGAGGTCTGGGCCGCGCTGGAGGCCGGCGGACGCGTCTACATCTGCGGCGACGGCCGCCGCATGGCTCCCGCCGTGCGCGAGGCGTTCATGGCCGTCTACCGGAAGTACACGGGCGCGGACGACGAAGAGGCCACCGCCTGGCTCGCCGCCCTGATCGAGTCCGGCACCTACGTCGAGGACGTCTGGGCCGGCTGAACACACCGCATCCCCGCCGCGGGGCACGGGCGTCCGCAGCGCCCGTGCCCTCCCCGTTCCGAACGCCACCTGCTCTCCCCCACGTGAGGTTGCCATGCCTGTCGAACGCTCGGCGGTCCGCCCAGGACCCGTCCTCTTCCCGCACTCGTTCTCGTTGCAAATGAGCGGCCGGTGAAGGCGCGCGGCGGCACCGTTCTCACCTCCGGTGTCGCGGTGGCGCTCATCGCCGGAGTGACGCTCGGCAACGGCGGCGCAAATGTGATGCCCGTCTTCGTCGACGACTTCGCCTCGCGCTTCGCCATGTCCAACTCCGGTGCCGGACTCGTCGCCGCGACCCAGCTGCTGGCGACCGCCGTCGTGACCCTGCTGCTGGCCCGACGGGCCGCGCGGCCGGGCCGCGTGGGGCTGACCCGCCTCGGCCTCGCCTGCGCGGGAGTCGGCTTCCTGGCCGCGACGGCAGCGCCCGACGCGGTGACCCTGATCCTGGCGAACCTGGTCCTGGGAGCAGGACTCGGTGCGGTCTACGCCGCGGCCACAGCGGCGCTCGCCGCCACCGACGACGCGGACAAGGCGTCCGCGGTCACCATCTCGGGGACGGTCGCGGTGACGGCGCTGCTGATCATGGCGGTTCCCGCAGCCAACCACGACCTGGGGGAGGGCACCGGGTTCGTCCTCATGGCGCTGTGCTGCATGGCCGCCTGGCCCCTCGTGCGCAGGCTTCCGGACGGCCCCCCGGCCTCCGGTGGCACCTGCCACGGCGCGGACGGCAACGGCGTCGCGGCCCGCCCTTCGGTGATCCTGCTGGCGGGAACGGCGCTCCTGTGGGCAGTCACCCAGGGGGCCTGGTCGTATGCCGCGGTGCTGGGACGTCAGCACACCGCCATGTCGGACTCGCTCGTGTCGGCGGTCCTCGCGGTCTCGAGCGTGGTGGCACTCGTCGGCGCGGTCGTCGGCCCCGCAGCCGCACGCCGCTTCGGGCGCATGCGGTCGATGGCGGCGTTCGTCACCGCACAGGCCCTGGCGATGGCCGTCCTGATCTCCACCCACGACACCGTGCTCTTCATCGCCGCAGCCGTGATCTGGCAGGGGTGCCAACTGGCCGTCCTGGTGCAGATGCTGGCCGCCGCCGCGCTCATCGACCCGACAGGGCGCCTGGTCGCGTCCCTCAGCGGCGCGGGCGCGCTGGGCACCGGCATCGGACCCCTGGCCGTCGGCGCCGTCCTGGACGCGGCGGGAGCCGGCGTACTCAGCGTCCTTCTGGCTCTCGGCACCTTCGTCGCCTCTCTGCCCCTGCTCAGGATGACGGTGGCAGGTGCGGGCGCCCCCGCCGAGCGTCACCCGGCTCCGGCGCCTGCTGCCGAGGCGGGTTGAGAGCATCCGGCGCTGGGGCCGAGTCCGGGTCGGCGGCATGACCGTCAGCCGGGACTCGGCCCTTCGCCGTCGAGGCCACCGCATGCGACAGCACCTCGACGACCGGGGTTCAGAAGTACGTCCGGACAGACGCGGACAGCGGCCGTCCGCGTCGGCAGGTGGGCGCCGGCCACCCCGGCCCATGCGCGTGGTGGCCCGTCGGTGCTGGTCAGTCCGTAGGTACGGTCACGAGGTCCAGCCGGCCGCCCGCCAGGGCCACGACGGCGGAGACCAGCGCTTGGAGCGCGGTGTGTTCACCAGCCTCGTCGGGCAGCGACAGGTGCTGCATGGTCAGTCCGTCGAAACCCGCGAGGAAGAACCGCGCGAGCGTCTCGGCCGGCTGGCCCAGCTGGTGGCCGGTGCGTTCGGCCGCCTCGTTCACCAGCTTCGTCGTCACGTCCACGATCCCGCCGTAGTGGCTGCGCAGGGCCTCGCTCAGGGAGGGGGTGCGCAGAGCGAACATGGACAGCTCGTTGAGCAGTAGGTAGCTGGTGGGCTGCTCACCCACGGTGCGCCACAGGGCGGCGGCGAGAGCCGTGACCGTCGCCTCGAAACCGGCGTCCTCGGGTGCCGCCCGCTCGACCTGCGCGACCAGGTCCTCGGTGAGCTGCTCCATGACGGCGCGGTAGAGCCCCTCTTTCGTGCCGAACGTGTAGTGCACGGTGGCCTGTGCGACGCCCAGCTCGGCAGCGATGGCGCGCGTGCTTCCGGCTGCGACGCCCTCCCTGGCCATGAGGTCGATGGCCGCTTTGATCAGCTGGGGGCGGCGTTCGGCCGCGGAGACGTGAGCCATGCTCCCATTGTATCGACTTAGTCCATTGGTCAAGTCGTTCGATCAAGTCGATGGGGGCGAGTGAAGGGGCGCGCTGCAGCGGCGGACACGAGGCCCCCTGGCCTGCCCGTCCCACCGCCGCTGCAACAAGCTCCTCAAGCCGGGCCACTGATCGTGTCCGTCCAAGCGGTCTGCGAAGACGCGTACGCCACGCCGGACAACCGCCCCCGACCAGCAGGAACACACGATCAAGAGGATCTTCACTGGTTGAACAGCTCGGATTGATCACTCACTGAGGAATTGATTTCTTCCTGGATCCGACTGTCTGATCAACCGCCCGCCCCCGAGATTCGGTTGTGCCTGAACCCGACCGGACAGAAGGGAGCGGGGCCGTGTCCCGTTCACTCCGTAGAAGAATCGCCGGCGCCCTGGCCGTGGTCGCCCTTGCGGGAGGGTCGCTGACCCTGGCCGCCGGTGAGGCCGGCGCCGTCCCCGTCCCCAACCCCCACTGCAACTCCCCCGTCTTCACAGCCTGCGTCGCGATCGTCAACCAGAGCGTCGACGCGAACAGCTGGCGTATCAGTGTCACCGAGCCCAACGGCCACAGGTGGAACCGCTGCCTCACGGGCGGCCATCGCGGCGAAACCAGCCACTACACGGACGTGTGGTTCTCCAACAGCGACCAGGTCTCGCTGACGGCCTACCGCGCCGGCAGCTGCGAGGGATGGAGCCGGAACGACGACTGGTACGGCGACTGGTACTCCACCCCGGACCAGTACCACCAGATCGTCGTCAACAGGCACTGACCGCCGTACACCGCTCGCAGCACCGGACCCTCCCCCCCATTGCTTCTCTCCCCGCAAGGAGCCACCCAAGTGCGTCCCCACGCTCTGACGACCCCCGCAGCAGAGCCCACAGTGAAGAAGAAGAGCAAGCACCGCCGCTGGCTGGCGTCGGCGCTGAGTCTTGGTCTCGCGCCGCTCATCCTGCTGGCCTCGCCCGGCTCCGCCTCGGCGGACACCTGGTGCTGGAAGCCGGACGGCTACGACATCCGCAAGGGCGACACCACCTGGGCCAAGTCCCAGACCCAGGCCGGCAACACCTTCCAGGACTGGGTGTGGCGCGGACCCACTTTCCGCTGCCCCACGAACTCACCCGGCTGCCAGTACGCCTGGCAGCAGCAGAAGACGACGGGCTGGCAGTGGTCGGTCGGCGTCAGCGTCAGCAACCCCGTCCCGTGGCTCAACCAGGTGCTCGCCAGCGTCACCCCCTCCTACGGCCGCAACGGGTCCACCTCCACCACGTTCAACTTCACCACGAACCTGCGCCCGGGCCAGTACGCCCAGCCGATCCAGGTGGTGGAGCGCCGCTGGACGAAGGGCACCTTCGTCGGCGCCTTCCGCACCGACCACTCCGGCTGCGAACACGGCTCGGAGCGGTACTGGTGGGACGGCAACTACGAGTGGGGCTCGTGGCAGGCCAACCTCCGGGTCAACGACTACGGCTCGTACAACATCTGGGACTGACACCCCAAAGCCGGCCCGGCCCCGGTGTTCCTGCACCTTCACCGGGGCCGGGCCTCCCTCCTGTTCGACCTCCGACCTCATGAGGAACCCCGGCCATGCACCCGCGCAGTCTCCGCCGTCTCCCCCGCACCGCCCTGCCCGCGGCCGCCGCCCTCCTGTGCGCTCTGCTGGCCTCCTGCTCCCCGGGCAGCGCATCCCCGGCCGCCGCGGGAGCTTCCCCCTCCGGTGCAGATCCGATGACGACCGTCTCGCCCGGCCCCGCCGTCACCCCCTCCGTCACCTCCTCGCCCAAGACGCTGCCGCCTTCCCGCCTGTGCGCCGTCCTAGACCGGTCCGCCGCCGGGCAGGTGCTGACCGGCCCGAAGCAGGCTCCCCGCGTCGCACCCGGCAATGGCACGGCTTTGGACTCCTGTAGCTACGCCTCCGGCGACGGGACGGCCCTGCTGACCCTCAACCCGTCCGCACGCTCCTACGACGCCGAGGTCTCCGCCTCGCACAACCTGGTCCGCGACCCCGCGTCGGCGGGCATGCGCGACGTGAAGGTCACCGAGGTCGCCGGGCTGGGGCAGGGCGCCTTCCGCGAGACCGTGCAGGTGCTGCAGCCGCCGCAGAACGTCGCCTACGTGGTGTGGCGCGCGGGTTCCAGGACCTGGGTGCTCACCCTCGCGGACACAGACGGGGCGACGGACGCCGACCGCCTCGTATCGCTGGCCCGGCAGCTCACTCCCCGGCTCCCGCACTGACCCCGCACGTCCGCCGATAGGGTGCGTCCGGCACGTACGTCCGCCACTGTTCCCGCGTCAGGTCGGTGCCCGCCCGGGCGCAGACCCGCGCGAGCGCCCGTCCGGGATCGACGGCGTACCGCTGGAGCGGGACGTGCGCACTGCCCGTGTACAGGGTCGTGCCGTCGGGGGAGAAGGCCAGGGACTCGACGGCGTCGCCGGGCGTGGTCAGCGGGGTGCCGAGCGGCTGGCGGGTCGCCACGTCCCACAGCTGCACGCTCCCGGCGTCGCCGCCCACCGCCAGCGTCCGGCCGTCGGGGCTGAACGCCAGCGCGCTCACCGCCTCCGGGCGGTCACCGAGCGGCGCGGGGAAGACGTTGCGCAGCACACCGGCACGCCGGCTCGCCGTCCTGTCCCACAGGGCGACCCGCCCCATGTCGTCGCCGACCGCGAGTACGGAGCCGTCGGCGGAGAACCCCACCGCGCCCACGTGCTCGCCCTGCACCAGGTCGCGGCGCGCGACCTTGGCCAACGGCAGCCCGGCGAGCCGTCCGTCACCGACCAGCAGCCCGCCGTCGGGGCGCACGGCCAGGTGAACACTGGCCAGCCCCGGCAGCACCGCCGTCCTGCGGCGAGCCGCGGTGTCCCAAGCCTCGCCGTACAGGTCGCCGCCAGGCCGGAGAGGGGAGCGGGCGGCGTACAGGGTGCGCCCACCGGGTCCGAGAGCGGCCTTCACCACCGGGTCTTTGGGCAGGTCCATGGTGGAGCGGACGCGGCGACGGGCGATGTCCCACACCGTGAACGACTGTGCGACGGCCTCCCGGCCGGGCGCCGAGACGCCGTACGCGAGCGCCGTGCCGTCCGGGCTGAACGCCAGCAGGGGGAGAGGGGCGACGGGGATCGCCGGGTCGGGATCGCGGAGGACCGGTACGTTCACCGGGGGCAGGGTGCGTGTCAGCCGGTCGTCGGCGGTGGCGCGGAGCCGGAAGAGGTAGCGGTCGCCGGATCGCTCGGCCGTGGCGTACGTACGGCCGTCGGGGCTGAAGCCGACGGCGTCGAGCGGGGTGCCGTGCCAGGCCGGGGTGACCGCCGCGCCGAGGTCGAGGGTGTGGACGGTGCTGCCCTCCAGGTAGCGCAGGGTGCGGCCGTCCGGGTCCCAGGCCAGGCCGCTGTAGGGGCGCTGGTTGTTCAGGGAGTGCCGGAAGACGGGCACTTCGGGGGCCGCCAGCCGACGCACCCGGATCTCCTCGCGGTCGGCCGTCGCGAGGAAGGCGCCGTCCGGGCTGAAGGAGGCGTGCTTCACGCCGTTGTCGGCGAGGTCTGCGATCCGCTTGCCGGTTCCGGTGTCCCAGACCCGGAGCCCGGTGCCGGTGGTGGCGGCCAGCCGGTCTCCGTCGAGCGCGAGGACGGTCGTGTTCGTGTCCTCGTCGCAGATGCGGTCCTTCTGCCAGTCGCCGGACAGGGCACGGCGACCGGGGATGTCCCACAGCTGAGGGGCCCGCCCGCCGGAGCAGACGGCTGCCCGCCGCCCGTCCGCGCTGAGCGCCGTGGCCGTCGTACCCGGTGCCGGGGCCTCGAACAGCACACGGCCGTCCGCGACCGAGCGCAGCCGCAGCCGGTCGCCCTCGGCAACCAGGAAGGCACGGTCGTCGCCGGTGAAGCGGACGTCGGTGACCTGCGGCAGCGGATCGGGACCACCGGTCCAGTGCCCGGTGGCCGTGTCCCACAGCCGTATCCCGTCCTCGCCGCTGACCACGAGCACCCGCACGTCCGGGCTCGCCCCGACAACCATGCCGTCGGGCAGCCGGCCCGAGCCGGTGCGCCGGCCCGTTCGCACGTCCCAGGAGCGCCAGGTGCGGTCGACCGGGCTCAGCAGGGTGCGGCCGGAAGCGGAGAGGGAACGCCAGGCGGAATCGCCGGGCACGGGGTCGGTGAAGGTGTCCGTCTCCTGCTGGGCGAGGGAGCCGAGCAGGGCGCGGCGGGACTCGGGCAGCTCGGCGACGCGCCAGGCGGCCGCGCCCAGCAGCAGTGCGGTGCGCGGGTCGGTGGTGCGCAGCGCGTCGGCCACGTCGGCGACCTGGCGGGCCGCTTCCTGGGTGCGCCGGCGCTCGTTGTCGTCGTAGGCACGCCAGACGGCGAGGGCCGTCAGCAGCGCCACCGCCAGGACGGCGGACAGCGACACGGTCAGGATGCGGTGCCTGCGGCTGATCCGGGCCGCGGCCCGCTGCTCCGCCGCCCGGGCGTCCAATGCGGCGCCGAGGAAGGCCCGCTCCGGCACCGTCAGCGCGAGGTCGGCCGCGAGGTCCGGGAACAGCTCCTCGGTGCGGGCCAGCCGGTTGCCCCGGTACAGGTAGCCCGGGTCGCGGTCGTGTTCCAGCCAGGTGCGGGCCGCGTCCGCGAGCATCCGGTGGTGCCGCAGCCGCTCCCGGTCCTCCTCGATCCAGCCGTGCAGCCGGGGCCAGCAGGTGATCAGGGCCTCGTGGGCGAGCTGGACGCCGTCCTCGTCGGCGGTCAGCAGCCGGGCCCGGGTCAGCCGCTCCACCACCACCCGCACATCGGCATCCGCCCACTCCTCCAGCTCGGCCCGGGTGAGCGGGCGGCGGGTGTCGGGGGTGCCCTGACCCGGCTCGACCATCCGCAGCAGCACCCGCCGGGCGGCACCCGCCTGGGCCGGGGACAGTCCGCCGTACACCTCCTCCGCACTCGCCGCGATCGCGCCCCGCACCCCGCCGACGGCCTCGTACCCGGCGAGGGTGAGCATCCGGCCCTTGCGGCGGCGCCAGGTCTCCAGCAGCGCGTGCGAGAGCATCGGCAGCCCGCCGGGCTCGCCCTGCACCTCGTCGACCAGGCGGGCGGTCAGCGTCCGCTCCACGCGGCATCCGGCCGCCTGCGCGGGTCCGACCACCGCCTCCCGCAGCTCGTCCGCCGTCATCGGGCCGAGCAGCAGCCCGGCGCCGCGCAGCGCGTCCGCGAGGCCCCGGTGCTCGGCGCAGCGGGCGTAGAAGTCGGCGCGCACGGCGACCAGCACGCGCAGTCTGCTGTCCGGGGCGCGGGCGGCGAGCAGCAGGTCGACGAAGCGGGAACGTTCCTGCGGGTCGCGGCAGAGGGTGAAGACCTCCTCGAACTGGTCCACCACCACCCAGCTCTCCGGCTCGTCCTCGGCGGGGCTCAGCAGATGTCCGTACGTCGTGGCCGGCATGGCTCCCGGGGTGAGGATCCGCAGCGTGGCAGGGCAACCGAGCGCCACGATCTCCGCCCGCAGCCGCGGGACCAGCCCGGCCCGCAGCAGGGACGACTTCCCGCTCCCCGAGGGGCCGAACAGCACCGCGAACCGGTGCTCGCACACCAGGTGCCCGACCTCGTCGACCACGCGGTCGCGGCCGAAGAACAGATGCCTGTCGTCAGGCTCGAACCGGGCGAGACCGCGGTACGGCGACGGAGCGTCCTCGATGTCCTCCACCGAGGCCGCCTGGTTCGCCTCCGCTTCGGCGGCCTTCCAGCGCGGCTCCCACTCGGCGGGATCGCCCCCGCAGGCGCGTACGTAGCCCTGGACCACGGCGAGAGAGGGAAGCCGTTCACCGGCGGCGGCCATTGACAGGGCGGTCGCCGAGAAGCCCGCCGCTTTAGCCATCGTCCGGTAGGAGGGGCTGCCTGCGGCCTTCCGCAGCTCGCGCAGCTCGTGCGCGAGCCGCTGGACGGGCCCGGCCGTCGGGTCCACCGGTCTCTCGGGCCGCCCCATGACGCGTACCTCCGTAGGTGCGGTACAAGACGTCCTGACATTTGAATGGCGACCATACGGATAGCCGGGTGACATCCGGGTTGCCTGCGAATGATGAATGGGTGACCGCAGCCGGACGGCCGGGGGGGCTTGGAGCCCCGATCCGGAGGCTGTGGTCCCACGCCTCCGATCCGGGTGCGAAGGCCCTTCCCCCCGGCTCGACTCATCCAGGGGCGAGGAAGAGACGGCCGGGCGGGAAGGTCATCGCCGCGCGCGGGTTCCTGTGTGGTGGAACACCGGCGCGGAGGCCGACGGCCCGGGGCTCACGCCGCTGGTGGGCGGCGGTGCCCGGGCCGTCGGCCGTCGGCGCGGCAGGGGCTCACCTGGCGTGCGAACCCCTGCTGCGGCGCCTGCGAAGCACCAGTACGGAGCCGGCGGCGAGGGCCAGCAGGCCACCGAGGGCGCTGTAGGTGACGGTGTCGCCCATCCCGGTGGAGGCCAGGTCGCCGGCCGTGTCGCTCCGGTCGGGCCGACCGACGGGTACGCCGGCTGCCGAGGCCTGCGCCCGGGTGCCGATCGTGCCGGAGGCGGCGGCGACCGGGGCGGCGGCGCTCGGGGTGGGGGCGGGGGACGGGGCGTGGGCGCGGGAGGCCGCGGACGCGGGCTTCAGCTGGAGGGTCGTGATCGAGTACGGGGGCAGTGTCTGTGCGGCCGCCGTTCCCCGCGCCGCCGTGGTCAGGGCGGTGCCGCCCTTGGTGTACGAAACGGTCCTGACCGCCCCCGCGGCCGGTGTGTATCCCTTGTAGGAGAGCGACACCTGTGCCGTGTTCTGCGGGTCCTTGTTGATCAGCATGACGTTCAGGCCGCCGTCCCTGCTGCGCACCGCGTGCACGGCGACCGACTGCTTGGCGGAGGACGCCTTGACCATGGTGTCGCCGGGACGGGCCAGCGCGGTCAGCGAGCGGATGCCCCAGTAGGTGGGGAAGGGCGTCTCACGGGCCGGTTCGCAGTGCCCGCCGGCGCAGCTTCCGCTGGAGAGCACGCCCTGGTCCAGGTAGTCGGTCTCGCCGCCCACGGTGGTGGGTGCCTTGCCCATGCCGTTGTGCAGGTCCCACCAGTCGACGTTGACGGCGCCGTGTTCGAACCAGTTCATGTACGTGTCCGACGCGAACAGGGCCGCGGCCTGGCTGGTGAGGGCCGGCGACTGGGTGCTGTCGGTCTCGGTGACCGCGATCTCGACCGAGGCGGCGTGCGCACCCGCGTAGGTGGTGAGCAGCGAGCGCACCGCGGAGGTGACACCCGCGACCTGGGTGGGGGAGTTCAGCAGGTCCGCCGTGCTGGAAGCGCTCGGGTACGAGTGGATGATCACGAAGTCGATCGACTTGCCGGCGATGGCGAGCACGGTGTGGTTCCAGTCGGCGGTGTCACCCGCGGCCATCACCCCGTCCGGCCAGGAACCCGGAGTGTTGAGCACCGCCCCGATCTTCACCTTCGGGTCCACGGCCTTCATCGCCTTCGCGTAGGCGAGGAGGTTCTTCGCGTACTCCCTGGGGCTTTTGTCGGCGTGGTTGTCGAGCTCCCATTTGCTGCCGTAGTACCCGTTGCCGGAGACCTCGTTGCCGATCTCCCAGTACTTCACGCCGTAGCCCTTGTCGACATTGGCGTACTTGACCCAGTCGGCGGCCTCCTGGGGCGTGCCGGAGCCGTAGTTGGCGGTGATGATCGGCTGGGCGCCGACCCTCTTCGCGGTGGCCATGAAGTGGTCGAAGTCGGTCCCGGGCGCGACCCAGCCGCCGCCGTCGAGGGTGTGGGTCTTCCAGTGGTAGGCGTCCGCGTAGGAGCCACCGGGGTAGCGCAGCTGCCGGACTCCGGCGCCCTTCATCAGCGATGACGCCGTGGTGTCGGTCATGTACGAGTCGTAGACCGCCGTGTTGAGGCCGACCCCGGTGCTGGGCACCGTGCCCAGCGAGGTACCGGCATCCACCGTGATGCCGACGGCCGGCGCGGCGTTCGCGCTGAGCGCCAGGACGCCCGCGCCGGCCCCGGCCACCAGGGTCGCCACTGCCCCCGCCACGATGCGGCGGCGCGTTCGGCTACGGCGGTGCGTACGGTCCCGAGGCATCGGCTGTTCGGTCGTGGTCGGGTCGTCAGGTGACACGTGGTGGCTCCCGATCGGAGTGCGTGGACACGGGTGGCGTGGGGCAGCTGATTGCGCTCGCCGTGGTTGGTGCAACCCCTGAGTGGCCGCTCGGGACGGAAAGGTTGCCGCCGTATCCGATGTTCTTCGGATCCCGCAGCGGCTCCTGCCTGCACAGGGCATCCGACGACCTGGTGATCGCGGCGATGAACGTCACCGGTCGGCAGGCGGCATCGCCGTGCAGCCGGACATCGCGCAACCGGGCCCTGTTAGGCTGCGCCCCCGTTGTTAAACGTGCAACTAACGTGTACATCATTGCCAGGAGAGGGCGATGGGGGGATGGTCCTCGAAGACGCGTCCGCGGAGTTCCACGAATTCTTCGAACGCCACTATGCCGAACTCGCCCGTCTGGCCCACCTCCTGACCGGCGAGGCCGACGCGGCGGACGACCTCGCAGCGGATGCCCTGGTCGCCCTGTGGCAGCGCTGGGATCGACTGCGGCAGGCCGACCACCCGCTCGCCTACGCCCGCGGTGTGGTGGCCAACCTGGCGCGGGGACGCATCCGCAGTGCGGTGCGCGAGCGACTCCGGATCACGCTGTTCTGGTCCCGCAGCCCCGAGAAGGTGGAGGGGCCTGACATGGCGGCCGTACTGGATGTCCGCGCGGCGCTCGCCCGGCTGCCGTTCCGCAAGCGCGCCTGTGTGGTGCTGCGGCACGCCTTCGACCTGTCGGAGAAGGACACGGCGGTGGCGCTGGGCATCTCGGTCGGAACGGTGAAGAGCCAGACCTCGAAGGGGATGGCCGAGCTGGAAAGGATACTTGGCGCAGGAACGGTCGGGGACCTGGTGGCAGGGAGGAGGAACCGGTGAACGAGGAGATCGCCCGTCGGCTGCGCGAGGCCGCCGAGGCCCACCGGCCCGACCGCGCGAGGATGCTGGCCCGGGTGCAACGCGGCATGGCCGGCCCCGCCGTCCGTCACCGCGCGCGGCCGTTCGCGAGGTCCGGGGCCAGGGTCGCGCTCGCCGGGCTCGCCGCCGCCGGCATCCTGGCGACCGGCGGCCTCGCAGTCGCCGCCATCGTCGCGCACTCCTCGCAGTCGGCCACCGTGACCGTGCCTGCCACCCCGCCCTCGGCCGCCGGCTCCCCGCACCCGACATCGGCCCGCCCCACCCCTGTCGCGCCGGCTCCGGTCACCACCCCGGGCAGCTCGCGACCGACTCCGCCGGCCACCAGTCCTTCACCGGCCGCCGGCGAGAGCCGGAACGGGCCGCTGTGGTCGGCCGGCTCGGTGGACCCGAAGAGCACCGTCTACTGGACGCAGAGCAACCTCGTCCTCAAGACGACTCGGCCGCTCACCTCGCTCACGATCGAGATGCGGATCGTGCAGACCGGCGGGGTGCAGAAGACCGGCACCTGGCAGACCCTGCCGAGTGATGACTTCACCATCACCACCCGGGAGGCCGGCGGCACGCTGGTCTTCCGCTGGGTCCTCAAGCCGGGCCTTACCGTGCCGGCCGGGAGCTATGAGTTCGCCGCCCAGTTCAACAACGGCACCGGCGTGCGCAGTGCCGCGGGCGACGGCTACCGCGTCGACGCGCAGGGTGCGGGCGGCTCCGCGTCGGTCCGGGGAGCGTTCGTCCCGACCCGGTGAACGCCGGGTCGGGTACCGGCGCGCGGCGCAGGCCCGCGTTCCCAGGTGCCCCGGCGCACCCCTCGCGGAAATCCTCCCTCGATCGCGGCAACCTTTGTGTCCGTGGCGGCAACTGGCGGGTATCCGGGGCCGGATCAAGGCCCGCTATGCCAAAGGGACATACCGTTGCCAGATCAGAACCGCTCTCATCGCCGTAAACCGACTACCCGCACCGTGCTCGTCGCCGCCGTGGTCCTCGCCGCCGCGGGTACCGCCGTACCCCTGGTCGCTCAGGCCGCACGTACGTCGAATGCCGCCTCCACGCCGGGAATTCAACATGGTCACCCCGGAGAACGAGATGAAGTGGGACACCACCGAACCGTCCCGCGGCAACTTCAACTTCGGTCCCGCCGACCAGATCGTCGGCCACGCCACCTCCCACGGCCAGCGAATGCGGGGCCACACCCTGGTGTGGCACTCGCAGCTGCCCGGCTGGGTCAAGTCCATCACCGACGCCAACACCCTGCGCGGCGTGATGAAGAACCACATCACCACCGAGATGACCCACTTCAAGGGCAAGATCTACGCCTGGGACGTGGTCAACGAGGCGTTCGCCGACGACGGCAGCGGCCGGCACCGAAGCTCGGTCTTCCAGAACGTGCTCGGCGACGGCTTCATCGAGGAGGCGTTCCGCACCGCCCGGGCCGCCGACCCCTCCGCCAAGCTCTGCTACAACGACTACAACATCGAGAACTGGACCGACGCCAAGACGCAGGGCGTCTACAACATGGTCAAGGACTTCAAGTCCCGCGGAGTGCCCATTGACTGCGTCGGCTTCCAGAGCCACTTCGGCACCGGCGGACCGCCGGCGAGCTACCAGACCACGCTGTCCAAGTTCGCCGCGCTCGGCGTGGACGTCCAGATCACCGAACTCGACATCGCCCAGGCGTCACCGACGGCGTACGCCAACGCCGTCCAGGCGTGCATGAACGTCGCCCGCTGCACGGGCATCACGGCGTGGGGCATCCGCGACAGCGACTCCTGGCGCACCGGTGAGAACCCGCTGCTGTTCGACTCGGGCGGCAACAAGAAGCCCGCCTACAGCGCGGTGCTCACCGCCCTGGGCGGCAGCAGCGGCGGCGGCACGCCGGACGGGGGCACGACGGGTGGCGCGGGCATCACCCCCGGCACCGTCTACACGCTCTCCGCCGCGGCTGCCGGACGCGTTCTCGACGAGCCCGCGGGATACAACGGCAACGGCACCCCGCTCCAGGTGTGGGACGCCAGCGGTGCCTCCAACCAGCAGTGGCGGGCCGGCCGGAACAGCGACGGCTCCTACACCCTGACCAACGTCGCCAGCGGCCGGGTACTGGACGAGCCGGGCAACCGGACGGGCAACGGGACGAGGATGACCGTCTGGGACTCCAACGGCGGGGCCAACCAGCACTGGCGCGCGGGCCGCAACAGTGACGGCTCCTACACGCTGACCAACGTCGCCAGCGGCCGGGCCCTGGAGATCCCCGGCGGCCGGACCGCCAACGGCACTCCGGTCCAGATCTGGGACTCGGGCGGCGGCGCCAACCAGCACTGGAACTTCAGGACGTCGACGTCGGCCCCGACAACGCCCACGCAGACGGGCGCCACATGCGCTCTTCCGTCGACGTACCGGTGGACGTCGACGGGTCCGCTGGCGCAGCCGGCAAACGGGTGGGACGCGCTGAAGGACTTCACCACGGTGACGTACAACGGCAAGCACCTGGTCTACGCGTCGAACGTGGCGGGATCGTCGTACCACTCGATGATGTTCAAGCCCTTCACGAACTGGTCGGACATGGCGTCGGCCGGCCAGACCGGGATGAGCCAGTCCGCGGTGGCGCCCACGCTGTTCTACTTCGCGCCCAAGAAGATCTGGGTGCTGGCGTCGCAGTGGGGCGCGGCGCCCTTCGTCTACCGCACCTCCAGCGACCCCACCGACCCCAACGGCTGGTCCGCGCCGCAGGCGCTGTTCACCGGCAGCATCCCGGGCGCCGCTCCGATCGACCAGACCCTGATCGCCGACGGCCAGAACATGTACCTGTTCTTCGCCGGTGACAACGGCAAGATCTACCGGGCGAGCATGCCGATCGGGAACTTCCCGGGCAGCTTCGGCTCGTCGTACACGACGGTCATCTGCAGCGCTGATCTGCCTGATCCACGTTGATCGCGATCGGGTCCGGTGCGCCGACGCGTGGACGAGCGGTCTACGGCGTGGCACCCACCCGCTGACCGATACTCACCGACTCGAGGAACCCCAGCCGTACGCCGGCTGGGGTTCCCGTCGTTCGGGGACCAGGCGTAGGCCCGGCGAGGCTTGTCCGGCTGATGGGTGTGCTCCTGATCCTGCGCGGCATGGCCGGCGCCGGCCGAGAAGTCCTCAGCCCGGCGAAGATGACGAATGCGCCCCCATCGGGGAGATGGGGGCGCATTCGTGCCTTCGCCTACTTGAGCGCTGTGCCGCTACTTGAGCGCTGTGCCGCCTGAATTGTGGTAGGCGATGGTCTTGCTGATCAGGTTTCCGCCGTCGGTCTCGGCCGTTGTCTGTTCCTGCTGCCCTGGACCGAACAGCAGCCCGGCGATATGGGCGTTCGCCACCTGGTCCATGTGTCCGAAGAACCAGTCCACCTTGTCGTCCTTGTAATGGTTGAGGGTGTTGTTCTGCGCCATGTTGCCCACGGGGATCTGCCACAGGACCACCGGCTTGCCCACGGACTCGGCCATCGTCTTGTAGAACTGCAGCGCGGCGGCGGCCTTCTGGTCGTTCCAGAAGTGGTCACTGCCGCCGTGGGCCGGCTGCGCGTACCAGCCCGCGTCGCGGTCCGACACATCGGTGGCCAGGAAGTCGGCGTTCTTCGCCCCGAGGCTCGCGTAGTCCTTGACGCAGGCCTGTGTGTTGGTCTCCCAGTCGAAGCAGGAAAGGTGCATCCCCACGGCGGTGTTGGGTGCGTACTTGTGCGCCATCGAGATCAGGCACTGGGCGAGTCCGGTGGCGCTGTTCTCCTGCGATCCGCAGTCCGTCGGATTCGAGGCCGTGACCTGTGCGGGAACCTGGTGCGGATTGCCGAGCGACCGGACGTAGCCCCAGAAGTCGGGCTCGAGGTCGATCGCGTCGTGCGATGTGCCGATCTTCTGGAGGAAGAAGCGGTAGTCGTTCAGGTACCGGGTGAGCAGGTCGGTCCTGTTGATGGCCTTGACCTCGCCCGGACCGTCGCCCTCGCCTGCCGCATCCCCGAGGTCGCGCAACGAGTACCAGGTCCAGAGCATCTTCTGCGGACGCGGGCTGCCCTTGTACGTCGCCTGGGCCGCCACGCTGTCCCGCCAGGTCACGTAAGTGCCGGGCGCCGTGGTGCTGCCGTTCCAGCAGCCCCACCAGCCCGACCAATCGTCGTGGCAGCGCGCTGCCGTGTAGTAGTCCGACGAGGGCGCGGGCCGGCTGTGCACATAGGCGTACCGCACGTCGAACGGCGCGGCGGCTGCCGAGGCGTCGGACACCGAGCCGCCGATGAGCACCGTGCTGCTGCCCATGAAACGTGTCGTCGAGCTGCCGCCACCGGCCACGGGAGACGGCGTCGACGACGGGTGCGAGCTGCTCGGAGCCGGACTGGTGGGAACGCTGCTGCTCGGCGCGGTGGGCGTACCGGAGCTGCCGACACTCCCGGCCGGGACGAGCTGCCACTGCTGATCGGCGCCGCCCCGGTCGCGGTCCTGGACGACGGCGCCCCCGTCGGCCTTGGCGGCGTTGCGGACATCGACAGCCATGCCACTGAAGCGATTGACCAAACGCACGTAGCCGTCCGGCGACTTGGCCAGTTTGAACTGCTGGTTGGCGCCGTTCAGGTCCTTCCACTGCACGATGGCGGAGCCGGCGGTCTTCGACCAGCCGAGGTCGTCCAGCACCTTGCCGGAGTTCCGGTTCTGCAGCCGGTAGTACCCGTCACCCGCGTCGATGAACCGCCACTGCTGGTTGGCCCCGCCGTGGCGCGCCCACTGCACCACCGCCGCGCCGTCGTTCTTGGCGGAGGCGCGGTCGTCCAGCACCTTGCCGCTGTTGCGGTTGACCAGCACGTACCACTTCTTCAGATCCAGGGTTTTTTGCTGCGCCGAAGCCTGGCTGACCACGACAGCCGAGCCGGCCACGACCACCATGGTGAGACCCGCCCAGAGACCCCGACGCGCGAGCAACCGACGGCCACGATGCTTCGAGCGACCACCGCGCGCGCCGCCGTCGGGGGACGCCACCGATGAGGTGGGTGGGCCGGGGACATGTCTGTGCTCTCGTTCCAGGGACACGCCTGTGCTCTCTTTCAGCCGTTGCATCTGACCGGACCACTTGGCCGGACGACACTGAGTGGTCCCAGAGGCCGAAAACGTTGCCGCGAAGAGCCACAGATCTTTTCTTTTTCGCCTTGACCGCATGCCGCCCGGGCCCGGCGGTGGCCCGGCCGGCAGTTCCAGGAAGCGGACCGTGCCGTCGGGGGTGGCCAGGACCGGCGTCGGGTGGCCTGCTCTGGGTGCTCTCCTGAAGGACGCGGGCGTACGAGACGGCCGTCTCCATGACGCTCGCCACATCGCCGCGACCGTCCTCCTGATCCTCGGCGTCCCGTACGTCGTGGTCGGCGCGATCACGGGCTGGGAGCCGCCGAAGACCAACTGAGACGGACAACGTCGAAGGGCCCCACCGCGAACGGTGGGGCCCTTCGACATCGTGCCCGGTGAGGCACTGGCGGAGGATACGAGATTCGAACTCGTGAGGGGTTGCCCCCAACACGCTTTCCAAGCGTGCGCCCTAGGCCTCTAGGCGAATCCTCCGCTGGGAACATTACATGACGTCGGAGGGTGCTAGCGAACTCGTTCGGGCGTCCCGCGATCGGGTAAGGTGGGGCTCAGCCCCTCACGCGGCGCTATCTGACTGAACTCCCCCAGGGCCGGAAGGCAGCAAGGGTAGGTCGGCTCTGGCGGGTGCGTGGGGGGTCTTGTGTTTCCCGGACGTCGCCGACGATTCCGATACGGCCGTCGGGGCCTGGTCGCGACGGTGCGCGCGGAGGAAGATCCGCTCGTCGACGTAGACCGCGAGGAAGAAGACGAGCGCGACGCCCAGGCCGATGACCGAGGGGTGGCGGCCGGTCGTGGGGGTGAGGACCGCGGTCATGGCCAGCCACAGGAAGACGTTGGGCGTGTTCTGCGTGATGAACATGTCGCGGCCGAGGCCGGTGTCGTGCGGGCGCAGGCGGAGGAAGAGCGCCGTCAGCCCTCTCAGGGCCGTCAGGACCGTGGCGGTGACGGTCGTCGTCAGCAGCAGATGAACGGCCTGCGCGGCCGTCAGACCCGTCGGCGGGGTCAGCGCGAACGTGGCCAGGCCCGCCAGGGGGATCAGGGCGAGGCCGCCCAGCCAGTTCCAGTTGGTGCTGAGGGCGCCCGCGCGGATCGGGTCGCGCCGGCGCAGGGCCTGGGCGCCCGCGCCGGGCAGGACGAGGGCGGCGAGCAGCACGGCCGCGTAGCTGAGCAGCGCGGGTTCCAGGGTGGTGAGCGTATGGGCCTGTGCCGTGCCGCCCGGCAGCATCACCGGGAGCGCCAGACCCGCCAGCAGTAGCACCGGGAGGGCCAGCGAGGCGGCCACTGTGTGGCGTACGGCGAAGAAGTAGTCGCCTCCCCAGAGGAGGGAGAGGGTGGGCACCACGAGGGCCGGGGGGAGCAGGAGGAAGAGGCCGGCCAGCTCCAGGGGGAGGGAGTGGCCGGCCCAGAGCAGGATCAGACCCAGGGCCAGGCGGGGCAGGAGCAGGGGCCATGCCGTGTGCAGGCTCGCGAGTGGGCGGCGCAGCGTGTGCGGGTTGACGCGCAGCATGGCGAAGAAGGAGCCGATGGAGAGCAGGGCCGTCAGCGCCACGGTGAACACCAAGGCGGGCACGCGTACGCCCAGGGCGAGCTGTGCGGCCGTCCCCGCCCCGGCCGCTGCGGCGATCAGCAGCGGGAGGCGGATCTCGACGATCTCGCCGAGGTCGTTCAGCAGGCCGACAGCCGCCGGGCTCGCGACCGCGCGGCGTAGGTCCTCTTCGGAGAGCGGGCGGGCGTTGGGGATCTTGAAATCGCGGTACGACTCGGGTCGGGCGTCCGCGACGACCAGCGCGAACATCTCCACGATGTACTTGTGGGCGACGACGAGGACGGTACGGCCCGCCCGGGAGGCGGGGAGCAGCACCTCGTTGTAGTACGCGGCCACGCGCGCGTACATCTCGCTCCAGGGCTCGCCGCCGGGGGGCCGTCCGGTCGGGGAGTGGAACGCCTCGGTGTAGCCGGCGAAGCCGATGGTCTTCTTCACCAGGCTCTTGTTGCGGCCGCTGTAGAGGCCGAAGTCGCGTTCCGTGAGGGCCTCGTCGATCGTGAACCGGTCCGGTGGCTCGGGCAGCCGGTCGGTGATCGTCCGGGCGGTCTCCTGGGCGCGGCGGAGGGTGGACGTGTGCACTTCGTCGATGCGTGTGCCGCTCGCCGCGAGGGCGGCGACCCGGTCTGCCGCCTGCTCGGCCTGGCGCAGGCCGAGCGGGGTGAGCGGGGCGTCCAGCCGTCCGGCGAAGCGATTCTGCTCGTTCGCCTGGGACTCGCCATGGCGGATGAAGTAGAGGGGCATGAGTGTCCTTGCGGGGCGTGGGGGGTGTGGGGGGTGTGAGTGAGGCAGGGGCACTGTGCGTTTGGTGTTGTATTTGAGCGTTCAACTTAATCATGAGGGGTGCTCTGTTTCTGGGAAGCGGCCGTCAAGAGACGCTCATGTTTCGCCCGGGCACTCGTCCCGGCATCCGGGCGGCCCGCGTTGTCAGTGGGCGCCTATAACCTCGTATGCGTGTCGTCTCTCGCGCTGTACCGCCGCTATCGCCCGGAGTCGTTCGCCGAGGTCATCGGGCAGGAGCATGTAACCGACCCGCTGCAGCAGGCGCTGCGGAACAACCGGGTCAATCACGCGTACCTGTTCAGCGGGCCGCGCGGCTGCGGCAAGACGACGAGTGCGCGCATCCTGGCCCGCTGCCTGAACTGCGAACAGGGGCCCACGCCGACGCCCTGCGGGGAGTGCCAGTCCTGCCGCGACCTTGCGCGCAACGGACCGGGCTCCATCGACGTCATCGAGATCGACGCCGCTTCGCACGGTGGCGTGGACGACGCACGTGAGCTGCGCGAGAAGGCCTTCTTCGGGCCGGCCGCCAGCCGGTACAAGATCTACATCATCGACGAGGCCCACATGGTCACGTCGGCCGGCTTCAACGCGCTGCTGAAGGTCGTCGAGGAGCCCCCGGAGCACCTCAAGTTCATCTTCGCGACCACCGAGCCCGAGAAGGTCATCGGGACGATCCGCTCGCGGACGCACCACTACCCGTTCCGTCTCGTGCCGCCGGGGACGCTGCGCGAATACCTCGGCGAGGTGTGCGGCAAGGAGGAAATCCCGGTCGAGGACGGCGTGCTGCCCTTGGTGGTCCGGGCCGGTCAGGGTTCCGTGCGTGACTCCATGTCCGTCATGGACCAGCTGCTCGCGGGCGCCGGGGCGGACGGTGTGACGTATGCCATGGCCACCTCGCTGCTCGGGTACACCGAAGGTTCGCTCCTCGACTCCGTGGTCGAGGCCTTCGCGACCGGTGACGGGGCCGCCGCCTTCGAGGTCGTCGACCGGATCATCGAGGGCGGCAACGACCCGCGCCGCTTCGTCGCCGACCTGCTGGAGCGACTGCGCGACCTGGTGATCCTCGCCGCCGTGCCGGACGCCGCGGAGAAGGGGCTCATCGACGCCCCGGCCGACGTCATCGAGCGCATGCAGGCCCAGGCGGGCACCTTCGGCGCCGCCGAGCTCAGCCGCGCCGCCGACCTGGTCAACGAGGGCCTGACGGAGATGCGCGGCGCCAACTCGCCCCGCCTCCAGCTCGAGCTGATCTGCGCGCGCGTGCTCCTGCCCGCCGCCTACGGGGACGAGCGGTCGGTGATGGCCCGCCTCGACCGGATCGAGCGTGGCGTGAACTTCTCCGGGGGCGGCGCCGCGCCGGCCATGGGATACGTGCCGGGACCCGAGGCGCATGGAGGCGCGATGCCCGGGGCGACCGGCGGGGAACCGGTTCCGCCCGGAGGCGGCCCCGCAGCCGCCCGGGCGGCGGTGCGCGCATCGGGTGCGCCGTCCGTCGCGCCGGCCGGCCAGGGCGCTCCCGCAGCCGTGGAACCCCCCGCCCGCACACCTGCTGCCCCGGCCGCCGCCCCGACCGAACCTGCGGCTCCCGCAGCACCCCCGGCACCCGCCCCCGCGGCAGCCCAGCAGCCCCAGTCCCCCCCGTCAGCTCCCGCCCCCGGCGCCTGGCCCACCGCGGCCCCCGCGGGCGGCGGCCGACGCCCCGGCGGCTGGCCCACGGCCACCCCCGCAGGCGCCGGGCAGCCCACGCCCCCGGCCGCCGCACCGGCCCCGCCCCCGGCAGCCACGCCCCAGCCCACCGCGCCCGCCGCCGGCCACGTGCCCCCGAGCGGCGGCCCGGACCCCCGCATGCTCTGGCCGAACATCCTGGAGGCCGTCAAGAACCGCCGCCGCTTCACCTGGATCCTGCTCAGCCAGAACGCCCAGGTGGCCGGCTTCGACGGCACAACCCTCCAGCTCGGTTTCGTCAACGCGGGCGCCCGCGACAACTTCGCGAGCAGCGGCAGTGAGGACGTACTGCGCCAGGCGCTGGCCGAGCAGTTCAACGTGCAGTGGAAGGTCGAGGCGATCGTCGACCCGTCCGGCGGCTCGGCCCCGCCGTCACCCGCAGGCCCCTCCAACGGCGGCTACGGCGGAGGCGGCACCCCGGGCGGCTACGGCAACACCGCCGCACAGCGCCCGGCGTCCCCGCCGCCCGCCACCTCACCCGCCCCCACATCACCGCCCCCGACGGCCCAGGCCACCCCCTCCGCCGCACCCGTTTCCCAGCCCACAGCCCCGGAACCCCCGCCCCCGGTCTCCCCCGAGGACGACATCCCCGAGGACGACGACCCCGACCTCAATGAATCGGCCCTGTCCGGCCACGAACTGATCGTGCGCGAGCTGGGGGCGACGGTCATGGAGGAGTTCTCGAACGAGTAGGCCGCTCTTCAGGACGGGGCTGTTCTTCCAGGCGGGAGTTCTTTTGGGCGGGCCTGTTCTTCCGGGTGCGCTGTTCTGGCCGCGGTCACGGCACTCCAGCCCGTCCGGTGTTTGAGGACGAGGCCGTTCAGGCCGAAAGCAGGGGTCTGGGGGCGGCAGCCCCCAGGGCCGGTCACTGCACCATCCGGCACCGCTTGGAGGAACGTACAGCTCACTGTCCCCCTCCCACTCAGCACCCCGCACAAAACCCCCGTTAGGCTGACCCCCGTGAAGGTCCTCGTCATCGGCAGCGGCGCCCGCGAACACGCCCTGTGCCGTTCCCTGTCCCTCGACCCCGACGTCACCGCGCTGCACTGCGCCCCCGGCAACGCCGGCATCGCCGAGGTCGCCGAGCTGCACCAGGTCGACGCCCTGGACGGCAAGGCGGTCTCCGCGCTGGCCACGGAACTCGGCGCCGACCTCGTGGTCGTGGGCCCGGAGGCGCCCCTCGTCGCCGGGGTCGCCGACGCCGTGCGCGAGGCGGGCATCCCGGTCTTCGGCCCCTCCCGGGAGGCCGCGCAGCTGGAGGGCTCCAAGGCCTTCGCGAAGGACGTCATGGCGGGGGCGGGGGTGCCCACCGCACGCTCGTACGTCTGCACGACCCCGGAAGAGGTCGACGAGGCCCTCGACGCCTTCGGCGCCCCCTACGTCGTCAAGGACGACGGCCTCGCCGCCGGCAAGGGCGTGGTCGTCACCGGCGACATCGAGGCGGCGAGGGCGCACGCCAACTCCTGCGAGCGCGTCGTCATCGAGGAGTTCCTCGACGGCCCCGAGGTCTCCCTCTTCGCCATCACCGATGGCGAGACGGTCCTGCCCCTCCAGCCGGCCCAGGACTTCAAGCGCGCGCTCGACGGCGACGAGGGCCCGAACACGGGCGGCATGGGCGCGTACTCCCCGCTGCCGTGGGCCGACCCGAAGCTGGTCGAGGAGATCCTGCAGACCGTCCTGCAGCCGACCGTCGACGAGATGCGCCGCCGCGGCATCCCCTTCTCCGGCCTCCTCTACGCCGGTCTGGCGATCACGTCGCGAGGCGTCCGGGTCATCGAGTTCAACGCCCGTTTCGGCGACCCCGAGACCCAGGTGGTGCTGGCCCGCTTGAAGACCCCGCTGGCCGGTCTCCTGCTCGCCGCCGCGAACGGCACCCTGGAGCACCTGCCGCCCCTGCGCTGGAGTGACGACGCCGCGGTCACCGTGGTCGTCGCCTCGCACAACTACCCCGGTACCCCCCGCACCGGCGACCCGATCACCGGCCTCGACGAGGTGGCCGCCGAGGACGCCCCGCACGCGTACGTCCTGCACGCCGGCACCAGGCACGACGGTGACACGGTGGTCAGCGCAGGCGGCCGCGTCCTGTCCGTCACGGCGACCGGCAAGGACCTCACCGAGGCCCGTGACCGCGCGTACCGGGCCGTCTCCCGCATCCGCCTCGACGGCTCCCAGCACCGCACGGACATCGCGGCGAAGGCGGCACAGAACGCCTGACCCACCGCGTCGTCCGCACCCGCCGACGAACCCATCGGGCCCCGAATCCGTCTAAGGATTCGGGGCCCGACGCATGCGGGACCGGGCTCCGGATCGGGCCCGGGTTCGAGTCCGGGATCAGGGGCCTGATCTTCGCTTTCCGTCATCCACCTCTCCCCAAAGCCATTCCATCGAGTGACCGATACCCCATCCGGCTGACGTGGGCCGAGGCCCCAACTAGGGTGCGGCGCAAGCGGTCCGGCACTTGGCCCACCGGCATTGCGATGTCAGTGGCGGGTGCCACAGTGGGGGAGTGAGCAACGCCAGGACAGCCGCGCGACAAGGACAGCTTGGGAGGGGGTGAGGAGCGGCCGTGACCGGTACCGGTATGGGTGTGGAAGCGGGCGCGCAGGCAGCGCGCTCCAGGGCCCTCGCCGTGCTGCGCATCCGCAGCAGGGCGCTGGCCGTCGCGCTCCTGCCTGCGGCGGCCGCAGTGATCCTGCTGGCCGGCGGTTCCACCGACCACCTCGTGGGCCCGTTCTGGCACGCCGCCCGCTGGGCCATGACCCCCCTCGCCGTCCTCGTCCTGCTCGCCGCGGCCGCCATCGCCCTGGTCGTCGCCCGCGCCCGGCCGGCGGTCAGTCCGACGGTCCCGATCGCCGAGGAGTCGGCCCCGGACCTGTACCGGATGGTGCGCGACCTCGCCGACCGGCTGGACGTCCCCGCCCCCTCCGCGATAGCGCTCACCCCGGACTGCGACAGCTGGCTGGAGGACCGCACCCACCCGGCGCACGGCCCGCCCCCCGCGGCGGACCGCGACGAGATAGCGGGCATGCGGGGCGCCCACCGGCGCACGGCCGCCGCGCCGGTCCTCGTCATCGGCTCCCCCTTCCTGTGGTGGATGCGCGTCGGCGAACTGCGCGCGGTCCTCGCTCCGGTCGTCGCCGGTACGGGACCCTCCGCCCACCCGGACATAGCAGCGGCCCGCCGCTTCGTACGGGGCCTGGACGCGGCGGTGGCCGTGGGCTCGACGCCCGGCCGCTGCCCCTTGACCCGCGCGGTGTGCGCGAGCGTCGGCTGGGTGGCCCGTCTGCTGCTGCGCAGCTGCCGGGAGCATGCGGCGCTGATGGAGCGAGGCGTGGCGGCCGCGGCCTCCGAGCGTGCACAGGCTGTGGACTACGGCCTCAGGATCGTCGCCCAGGAACAGGTGGGCCTGGCCTACGCCGGCTGGGACCGCCTGCTGACCCGGGTCGCGCTGCCCGCCTGGCGGATGGGCCGCTGGCCCTCCCGCCTGGACGCCGGAGTGGTGGCGGCCCTCACCGAACTCTCCCGTCGCGACCGCCTGGCCGAGGGCTTCGCCTCCCGTCTGGGCGAACGCCCCGCTTGCGACCTGCTGGAAGAGCCCGGCACGGTGGACGGCGCGGCCTCACTCCTCGCCGCCCGCCTCTTCCACGGCGGACCCGCCGAGCCCGGCCCCGACTGGGCCCCGGTCGACTGGGACGAATACCCGGAGGAGGTCGTGGACCGCAAATGGCGCACCGACGCGGCCCGCCTCCACCGAGTCCTCGACACCCTGGGCGTCAGCCACACCCCCGACCCCAGCACCCAGCCCCCCGACGGCCCCACCCTCTCCAGAATCCTCGACCACTTGTCGACCCCGCCGCCCGGTCCCGCAGTCGCCGACGGCGAGCAAGCCCCACAGGGGCCACCTGCAGCCGACGACGAAAGCAGCACGGGCGGTGCGGGTGGGAACAACACGGCCGAAGGCGAAGCCGAGGCCGAAGAACCCGCAGAAAACGAACGCACAGCCACCCTCGCCGCAGGCCTTACCGCCGAACTGGCCCGCGAGGAAGCCACAGCCACCCCCGCGGAGCAAACCGCCCCCGACGCCGCCTTCTGGGACGACGCCACGCTCCCCCTCTTCCCGCTCCAACCCCCGCGCACAGCCCGCGAGTTGCTCGCGGACCACGTCACCGCGATGGTCTGCTGCGCCGCCATGGACACCGCAGGCGCAACGCCGGGCCTCGACTGGCTCGACGGCCCGTCCCTCCTCATCAACGGCGAACGGGCCACGGATCTGACCCCCCGCGTCCTCAGCCTCGTCGAGGACGGCGACCCGGCCCCCCTGCGGGCCTGGCTTCTCGACTCGGGCATACGCCCCGAGAAGCCCGTCCGGCTTGTGTGACGGTCCCCGGTTCCGGAACCCCGCATTCCACTTTCGGCCAATTCGCAACGAATAGTGACCAGATGGGTGCGCAATGTGATGTGCTGGGACCGATCGAGCACATGGCAAGGGCTTACGGCACAAGCCAGGCACGCCAGGGCCACAAGCCAGGCACGCCACACCATGCGACAGGCACACCACGCGACCGCGGGGGATCGAGGGAGGGGAGCGACCATGGGGCAGGAGCAGATCCGCCGCTGGGAATCCGGGGCGCTGGCGCATGCCGTGACCGATCCCTTCGGCCAGGGCCCCGTGCCCTGGCTCCGCGGCAGCGAGACGTACTTCGACGACACCGGCCAGGTGGTTCCCTGGTACGTGGACGCACCCCAGCAGTCATCGCCGGGCGACTCCCCGAACACCCCTCGGGTCCCCGCACCCCGGGCCGCCGGCGGCCCCCGCTCCGCGGACGACGTCCGCCGCCAGATCAAGGGCTTCATCTCCACCGGCGCCGTCGCCCCCGGCGAGGCCGTCGACTTCCACATCACGGTCGACCCGCCGCAGGAATTCAGCGTCGACATCTACCGCATCGGCCACTACGGCGGTGACGGCGCCTCCAAGATCACCACCAGCCCCCGTCTCTCCGGCATCGTCCAGCCCCCGCCGCTCGCCGCGGACCGCACGGTCTCCTGCCACCACTGGTGGCTCTCCTGGCGCCTGCAGATCCCGAGCTACTGGAGCATCGGCGCCTACGTCGCCGTACTCACCACCCTCGACGGCTACCGCTCCCACATCCCCTTCACGGTCCGCGACAACCATCCCGCGGACCTGCTCCTGCTGCTGCCCGACGTCACCTGGCAGGCGTACAACCTCTACCCGGAGGACGGCCGCACGGGCGCGAGCCTCTACCACGCCTGGGACGAACAGGGCCGCCTGCTCGGCGAGTCCGACGCCGCGACCACGGTCTCCTTCGACCGCCCGTACGCCGGAGCCGGTCTCCCCCTGCATGTCGGCCACGCCTACGACTTCATCCGCTGGGCCGAGCGCTACGGCTACGACCTCGCCTACGCCGACGCCCGCGACCTGCACGCCGGGCACGTGGACCCCACCCGCTACCGCGGCCTGGTCTTCCCGGGGCACGACGAGTACTGGTCGGCCAACATGCGCCGCACCGTCGAACTCGCCCGCGAGAACGGCACATCCCTCGTCTTCCTCTCCGCCAACACCATGTACTGGCAGGTGGAGTTGGGCCCGTCCCCGTCCGGCGTCCCCGACCGCCTGCTGACCTGCCGCAAGCGCAAAGGCCCCGGCCGGCCCGTCCTGTGGCGCGAGATCGACCGCCCCGAGCAGCAACTGGTCGGCATCCAGTACGCGGGCCGGGTCCCCGACCCCCACCCCCTGATCGTCCGCAACGCCGACCACTGGCTGTGGGAGGCGACCGGCACCCACGAGGGCGACGAGATCGAGGGCCTGGTCGCAGGCGAGGCGGACCGCTACTTCCCGCGCACCCCGCTCCCCGAGCACGAGGAGCGCATCCTGCTCGCCCACTCCCCGTACACCGACTCCGAGGGCACCCTCCGCCACCAGGAGACATCCCTCTACCGAGCCCCCTCCGGCGCCCTGGTCTTCGCGTCGGGGACCTTCGCCTGGTCTCCGGCCCTGGACCGTCCGGGCCACGTCGACGCACGAGTCCAGCGCGCCACGGCCAACCTCCTGGACCGCATCTGCAAACGTGACTGAACTCACGTAAGCCCACGTCACCGCCCCTTTCGACCCCACCCCGCTCCAAGGGCGACCCCGGCAT
This sequence comes from Streptomyces sp. NRRL S-646, assembly GCF_000720765.1. Taxonomy (GTDB): domain Bacteria; phylum Actinomycetota; class Actinomycetes; order Streptomycetales; family Streptomycetaceae; genus Streptomyces. The sequence goes on along the minus strand of NZ_JODC01000009.1, from coordinate 90,903 downwards.
ACGGGAGAATCGACCCCATTGGACAGAACCACGGGGAGGAACCGTGTCCGGATTCGTAGAAAAGCCCGAGCCGATCCAGGTTCCGGGCCTGGTTCACCTCCACACCGGCAAGGTGCGCGACCTGTACCAGAACGAGGCGGGCGACCTCGTGATGGTCGCCAGCGACCGCATCTCCGCCTACGACTGGGTGCTGCCGACCGAGATCCCCGACAAGGGCCGCGTCCTCACCCAGCTGTCCCTGTGGTGGTTCGACCAGATCGCCGATCTGATCCCCAACCACGTGATCGGCACCGACCTGCCCGCCGCAGCCCCCGCCGACTGGGCCGGCCGCACGCTCGTCTGCAAGTCGCTGCAGATGGTCCCGGTGGAGGCCGTGGCCCGCGGCTACCTCACCGGCTCCGGCCTGCTCGAGTACAACGAGTCCCGCACGGTCTGCGGCCTCGCCCTCCCCGAGGGCCTGGTCGACGGCAGCGAACTCCCCGCCCCGATCTTCACCCCGGCCACCAAGGCCGAGGTCGGTGAGCACGACGAGAACGTCTCGTACGAGGAGGTCGCCCGCCAGGTCGGCGCCGACACCGCCGCCCGACTGCGCCAGGCCACCCTCGCCGTCTATGCGCGGGGCCGCGACATCGCCCGGGACCGCGGCATCATCCTCGCGGACACCAAGTTCGAGTTCGGCTTCGACGGCGAGACCCTGGTCCTCGCTGACGAGATCCTCACCCCGGACTCCTCCCGCTTCTGGCCGGCCGACCAGTGGCAGCCGGGCCGCGCGCAGCCGTCGTACGACAAGCAGTTCGTCCGGGACTGGCTGACCTCGCCGGAGTCCGGCTGGGACCGCAGGAGCGAGCAGCCCCCGCCGCCGCTGCCGCAGCAGGTCGTGGATGCGACCCGGGCCAAGTACATCGAGGCGTACGAGCGCCTGACGGGCACGAGCTGGTCGTAGGGCACGAAGAAGCCCCCCGGCGAAAGCCGGGGGGCTTGATCTGGAGCGGACGACGAGGCTCGAACTCGCGACCTCAACCTTGGCAAGGTTGCGCTCTACCAACTGAGCTACGTCCGCAGTGCGCCGTGGCGCGGAGCCAACTATACCCAACCCCGCTCCCGCGCGAGCCGCACCGCCGTATGCCGGTTCTCGGCTCCGAGCTTGGAGACGGCCGACGAGAGGTAGTTCCGTACGGTCCCCTGCGACAGCGCGGCCCGCTCGGCGATCTCCGCGACGGGCGCCCCGTCGGCGGCGAGTTCCAGCACCTCCGCCTCCCGCACGGTCAGCGGCGAGTCCCCGGAGGCGATCGCATCGGCGGCCAACTCGGGGTCGACGTAACGGTTCCCGGCATGCACGGTCCTGATGATCTCCGCGAGCCGCTGCGCGCTGACCGTCTTCGGAACGAACCCGCGCACACCTGCCGCAAGGGCCCGCTTCAGATGCCCGGGCCGCCCGTGACTGGTGACGATCAGCACCTGGCAGCCGGGCAGTTCGGCCCGCAGTGATGTGGCGACCTTCACACCATCGGCGCCCGGCATCTGAAGATCGAGCACGGCCACATCCGGCTCGTGCGCCCGCGCCATCGCCAGCGCCTCAGGACCGGACGCCGCCTCGGCCACGACCACAAGGTCGTCCTCCAGCCCGAGCAGAGCGGCGAGCGCGCCCCGGATGAGATGCTCGTCGTCGGCGAGCAGAAGCCGTACGACGGCGGTCATGCCGTGACCTCTTTCACACTCAGGGGCACCTCGGCCGTCACGCGGAACACGTCCCCGCCGATCCGACCCGCCTCCAGCGTTCCGCCCACCGCCGACAGCCGCTCCTGCAGCCCGGCCAGCCCGGACCCGCCGCCACCCGCAGGATCCGAGGCCCCGTCGTTCTCCACGGTCAGCACCACACATCCCCCGTCGGCCTGCAGTGCTATGTCACATCGCGCCGCATCCCCGTGGCGCAGCACGTTCGTCGTCGCCTCCCGCACGACCCACCCGAGCACCGACTGGACCCCGGCCTCCAGCCCGCCGGCCTCCCTGCTCACCTCGCAGCGAATCCCGGCCGCACTCAACACGCCCTGCGCACCGGCGAGTTCGACCCCGAGGTCGGCCTCTCGGTACCCCCGTACGACATCCCGCACCTCCCGCTGCGACTCCTGCGCGATCCGCTGCACCTCGATCATCTGCTCCACGGCCTCGACCCGCCCACGCCGCGCGAGCTGCACGGCGAGTTCGCTCTTGAGCGCGATGACGGCAAGATTCCGCCCCATCACGTCGTGCAGATCCCGCCCGAACCGCAGCCGTTCCTCGGCGACGGCGAGCCGGGCCTCGGCCTCCCGGGCCCGTTCCGCCTCCCACAGGACGGACAGGGTCCAGGCGCCGCAGCGGCTGGTGAACAGGGAGAAGAGCACCCCGAAACCGGTCAGTACGCCGACCATGACGATCCCGGCCGGTTCCGGATCGGTCCAGGCGAACGCTGCCATGAGCACCACGGCGAGCACCGCGGACCGGCGTAGGAACACCCCCATGGGCGCGACCAGCCCGTAGAGCATCCCGAAGGGCATCAGCGCGGCACCGATGACAAGCCTGATCGTCACCGCGTCGATCCCGCCCAGCGCGGCAAGCGCCAGGGTCAGGGCCAGCGCGAGGCCCAGCAGGACGGCGGCGGGGCGCAGGGCGCGGACCGGGAGTTCGGCGCGGCCCAGGTAGTGGTCGAGCACGGTCCGGGTGAGCCGGTTGGCCTCCACGCACTGCAGGGCGCTCACCAGCAGGAGCAGCCCCGCGACGACCGCCGACGCGGGCCGCCGCCCAAGCCCGCCCACCAGCGGCAGTGCCAGCCAGGACAGGGAGAAGATCCATGTCGAGGCATACCAGGTCACCAGAGTCTGCAACTCGACCCGCTCGGCCTTGCTCCGCTCCCGCCAGTGCCGCCGCTGCCACCCCCGTACCAGTCCGAGCACCACCGCTCCCCCGTCCGTCAGCGCCGAGGTTCCCAACGGAACCACCGCCGTACAGCAAACACCGCCACCACGGTCCAGGCCAGAGCGGTCACCACCGCGCCCAGCACCTCGTAGGCGCTCAACTGCCCGGTCCAGCCGCCCCGGACCAGCCGGATCGCGGGGGAGAGCGGAAGCAGTTCGCAGACGGAGGCCAGCCGGTCCGGCAGGAATTCGGTGGGGATCATGATGCCCGAGCCGAACATGGACACGAACACCAGCGGCGCCGCCGTGATCTGGGCGCTCTCCGTGGTCCTGGTGAAGGAGGCGGTGAGCGCGGCGAGCGCGGCGCACAGCACCAGGCCCGACAGGAGACCGAGGACCGTGAGATACGGCGCCCGGGGCGCCCCCGCGTCGAGCAGCACCGCGCAGCCGACGCCGAACAGGACGGCCTGAGCGAAGCCGAGGCAGACGGCGGGCAGAGCGGTGCCGGTCAGGATCTCCGCGTCGTCGAGTTCGCCGGTGCGCAGCCGCTTGAGGACGAGCTCCTCGCGGCGGGCGACGTAGGCACTCACCAGGGAGGTGTACACGGCGAACAGGAAGGAGAAGCCGATCGCGGCCGTCAGCATCACCGTGCCGACGCTCAGCCCCTTCGCCTTCAGATCCATCTGGTCGACCGCAGGCCGCACACTGAGCGGCAGCGAGAGCGGCATCAGTAGCGCCATGACCACCGCACTCCGGTTGCGCCCGAGCAGAGTCAGCTCCGCCTGCGCCAGGGCCCGCAACCGCCGCCCGACCGGGCCGAAGACCACAGCACTCACACCGCCACCTCCTGCTCCCTGGCGATCCCCAGGAACGCCTCCTCCAGCGAGGCCGACCGCACATCCAGCCCCCTCAGCTCCACCCGCGCCCCCTCGGCCCACACCAGCAGCCCGGTGGCCGCCCGCTGCAACTCCCGCGTCCGCAGCCGCACGACGTCCCCGTCCACCTCGTGCCCGCACACCCCCAGCTCACCGAGCGGCGGCAGGTCCCCCAGGAAGTAGCCGTCGGGCAGCCGGAAGGAGATCCGCGAGGGCCGGCCGGCGGTCACCTCGGCCGGGGTACCGGCGGCCGCGATCCGTCCGTCGTGCAGGATCGCCAGCCGGTCGGCGAGGCCCTCGGCCTCCTCCAGGTAGTGCGTGGTGAGCAGCACGCTGGTGCCGCCGTCGCGCAGCGTCCGCACCAACTCCCAGGTGTCCCGGCGCCCTTCGGCGTCGAGCCCGGTCGTGGGCTCGTCCAGGAACAGCACCTCGGGCTCGCCGAGCAGCGCGAGAGCCAGGTCCAGCCGCCGCCGTTCACCTCCGGACAACTGCTTCACCCGTACGCCGGCCTTCCCCGTCAGCCCGACGAGCGCCAGCGCCTCGTGTTCGGGCCGCGCCCCGCTCACACACCCCGCCCACATCCGCGCGGTCTCCGTGACGGTCAGCTCGGAGGGAAATCCGCCCTCCTGGAGCATGACTCCGGTCCGCGGTCGCACGGCGGCCCGCTCCTCGTACGGATCGTGGCCGAGCACCCGCACCCGGCCCCCGGCCGGGCGGGCGAGCCCCTCCAGCAGTTCGACCGTTGACGTCTTGCCCGCGCCGTTGGTGCCGAGCAGCGCGAAGATCTCGCCGCGGCGCACGGAGAAAGAGATTCCGCGCACCGCCTCGAACCCGCCCCCGTACACACGCCGCAGGTCAGTGACCTCAATCACGTGTTCGTGTTCGTTCGTGTCCATGACTTCAGCGTCCCGGCGAGCGGGACCCCGCAGCAGTGCGCGCTGTCATCACTCGGCATGACAAATGTCAGAGGGAGATCAGGGGGAGATCAGGCCGGACGGAAGGAGAGACGCCGAACACGACGAAGGCCCCAGCCATAAGACTGGGGCCTTCGATCAGAGCGGACGACGAGGCTCGAACTCGCGACCTCAACCTTGGCAAGGTTGCGCTCTACCAACTGAGCTACGTCCGCATTGCCTCCGACCGGCTCCCACCGATCGGCGCGAGCACCAGCCTACCTGATCCACAAGAGTGGTTCTGACCGGCGGTGCAGAGCGGGTGACAGGAATTGCACACTGCGCCTTCCCCCTGGAAGGGGGATGTTCTGCTACTGAACTACACCCGCATGTACTCCGTGAGCCGGGCCTTTCGGCCTTGCCCCTCGGCGTGCTCCAGACTCTAGCTGACCAGGAGGGGTGCAGCGCAAGTCGGTTCTCCCGAGGGGCCGGTGACCGGCCGTCGGGCGGCGCCTACTGCGCCGCGCTGAACGCCTCGTAGACCTTCTTGGGGATCCGGCCGCGGGCCGGGACGTCCATCTTGTTGGCCTGGGCCCAGGCGCGGACGGCCGCCGGGTCGGGGGCGACCTCCGTCTGCCGGTACGTCCGGCCCGACTTCGACCGCTTGCGGCCGGCGTCCACGTACGGCGCGAGCGCCTTACGCAGTTTCTTGGCATTGGCTTGATTCAGGTCGATCTCGTACGACTTGCCGTCGAGTCCGAAGGCGATCGTTTCCGCCGCTTCCGAGCCGTCGATGTCGTCAAAGAGAGTGACCACGACCTTCTGCGCCACGAATATCGGTCCCTTCGTGCGGCACGCTGACAATTCATTTGTACAGTGCCCGACAATGCAATGTGAAGCCCGACTAAATCCTCCCGCGTGTCCGAGCGCAATAGGTTTCGGATGTCGATCCCGGATCTTTCCCGGAAATTTTCTGCAGTGACCGCTCGCCGCACCGGATCGTGACAGTCGTCACGTAGATTCCTACAAGTCGACGCGCGTAGAAATTTTGTGCAGGTAGTCTGAAACCACTGCAGGAACCTGCTCCGCACCACACCACCGGGAGTGCACGTGGCACGCGTCGTAGTCGACGTCATGCTCAAGCCGGAGATCCTCGACCCCCAGGGCCAGGCGGTGCAGCGCGCACTGCCGCGTCTGGGTTTCGAAGGCATCTCCGACGTACGTCAGGGAAAGCGATTCGAACTGGAAGTTGACGGGCCGGTCGACGAGGCCGCCCTCGCCCGCATCCACGATCTTGCGGAATCCTTCCTCGCCAACACCGTGATCGAGGACTTCACCGTCAAGGTGGAGGAAGTCGCGGAGGCCGCGAAGTGACCGCTCGTATTGGCGTCGTCACTTTCCCGGGCAGCCTCGACGACCGGGACACCCAGCGCGCGATCCGCCTCGCGGGCGCGGAACCGGTCGCTCTCTGGCACAAGGACAAGGACCTCCACCAGGTGGACGCGGTCGTCCTCCCCGGCGGTTTCTCCTACGGCGACTATCTGCGGGCCGGCGCCATCTCCCGCTTCTCGCCGGTGATGGAGACGGTCATCGAGCAGGCGAAGGCCGGCCTTCCGGTCCTCGGTATCTGCAACGGCTTCCAGATCCTCACCGAGGCCCACCTCCTCCCGGGCGGCATGCTCGGCAACGACCACCTGCACTTCATCTGCCGCGACCAGAAGCTGCGCGTGGAGAACGCCTCCACCTCCTGGACCAGCGACTACAGCGAGGGCCAGGAGATCCACATCCCGCTGAAGAACATGGACGGCCGCTACGTCGCCGACCAGTACACGCTGGACAAGCTGGAGGCCGAGGGCCGGGTCGCGTTCCGGTACCTGGACTTCAACCCGAACGGCTCGCTCAACGACATCGCCGGCATCACCAACGAGGCCGGGAACGTCGTGGGCCTCATGCCGCACCCGGAGCACGCCGTGGAGCCGCTCATCGGGTCCGGCCGCACCGACGGCCTCCCCTTCTTCACCTCGATCCTCAAGAAGCTGGTCAACGCATGAGCCGGACGCCTCTGGACACGGTCGAGCACGCGGCCGCGACCCCCGACGTCGAGCTGCCCTGGGCCGAACTCGGCCTGAAGAAGGACGAGTACGAGCGCGTGGTCGAGATCCTCGGCCGCCGGCCCACCGGTGCCGAGCTCGCCATGTACTCCGTCATGTGGTCCGAGCACTGCTCGTACAAGTCGTCGAAGGTGCACCTGCGCCAGTTCGGCGAGAAGGCCCCGCAGTCGGACGCGCTGCTGGTGGGCATCGGCGAGAACGCCGGTGTCGTCGACGTCGGCCAGGGCTACGCGGTCACCTTCAAGGTCGAGTCGCACAACCACCCGTCGTACGTCGAGCCCTACCAGGGCGCGGCCACCGGTGTCGGCGGCATCGTCCGCGACATCATCGCGATGGGCGCCCGCCCGGTTGCGGTCGTGGACCCGCTCCGCTTCGGTGCGGCCGACCACCCGGACACCAAGCGCGTCCTCCCGGGCGTGGTCGCGGGCATCGGCGGCTACGGCAACTGCCTGGGCCTGCCGAACATCGGCGGCGAGGTCGTCTTCGACGCCTGCTACCAGGGAAACCCGCTGGTCAATGCCGGTGCCATCGGTGTGATGCGGCACGAGGACATCCACCTGGCGAAGGCGTCCGGCCCGGGCAACAAGGTCATCCTGTACGGGGCCCGTACGGGCGGCGACGGCATCGGCGGCGCCTCGATCCTGGCCTCCGAGACCTTCGACGACGCCAAGCCCTCGAAGCGTCCGGCCGTCCAGGTCGGCGACCCCTTCCAGGAGAAGCTCCTCATCGAGTGCACCCTGGAGGCCTTCAAGGAGAAGCTGGTCGTCGGCATCCAGGACCTCGGCGCGGCCGGCCTGTCCTGCGCGACGAGCGAGCTGGCCTCGAACGGTTCCGGTGGCATGCGCGTCACCCTGGACGACGTACCGCTGCGCGACTCGACGCTCTCGCCCGAGGAAATCCTCATGAGCGAGTCGCAGGAACGCATGTGCGCGGTCGTGGAGCCGGAGAAGGTCGACCGGTTCCTGGAGATCTGCGACAAGTGGGATGTCATCGCCACGGTCATCGGTGAGGTCACGGACGGCGACCGCCTGGAGATCTACTGGCACGGCGGCAAGATCGTCGACGTCGACCCGCGGACGGTCGCGCACGACGGCCCGGTCTACGAGCGGCCGTATGCCCGCCCGTCCTGGCAGGACGCCCTGCAGGCGGACGACGCGGGCAAGCTCGCGCGGCCCACGACGTCGGCGGAGCTGAAGGACCAGGTCCTGAAGCTGGTGGCCTCGCCCAACCAGGCCTCCAAGAAGTGGATCACCTCGCAGTACGACCACTTCGTGCAGGGCAACACGGTGCTGGCCCAGCCCGAGGACTCGGGCATGATCCGCATCGACGAGGAGTCCGGCCTCGGCGTCGCGATCGCGACGGACGGCAACGGCCGGTACGCCAAGCTCGACCCGTACGCGGGCGCGCAGCTGGCGCTCTCGGAGGCGTACCGCAACGTCGCCACCACCGGTGCCAAGCCCCTCGCGGTCTCCGACTGCCTGAACTTCGGCTCACCCGAGGACCCGGCCGTGATGTGGCAGTTCGCGGAGGCCATCCGCGGACTCGCCGACGCCTGCCAGCAGCTCGGCACCCCGGTGACCGGCGGCAACGTCTCGCTCTACAACCAGACGGGCGAGGCGGCCATCCACCCGACGCCCGTGGTCGCGGTCCTGGGCGTCATCGACGACGTCGCCCGCCGTACGCCGGTCGCTTTCCAGGAGGAGGGCCAGCTCCTCTACCTCCTCGGCGACACGCGTGAGGAGTTCGGCGGTTCGGCCTGGTCGCAGGTGATCCACGACCACCTCGGCGGGCTGCCCCCGAAGGTGGACCTGGAGCGTGAGCGCCTGCTGGCCGAGATCCTGATCTCCGCCTCCCGTGACGGCATGATCGACTCCGCGCACGACCTGTCGGACGGCGGTCTGATCCAGGCGGTCGTGGAGTCGGCACTGCTCGGCGGCAAGGGCGCGCGTCTGATCGTTCCGGACGGGCTCGACGCCTTCACCTTCCTCTTCTCCGAGTCGGCGGGGCGCGCGATCGTCGCCGTGCCGCGCTCCGAGGAGGTCCGCTTCAACGACATGTGCGGCGCGCGGGGCCTGCCCGTCACGCGCATCGGTGTCGTGGACGGTGACTGCGTCGAGCTCCAGGGCGAGTTCGAACTGCCGCTGGAGGAGCTCCGCGAGGCCCACGAGGGGACGATCCCGGCGCTGCTCGCGTAGGCAGTGGTACGACGGTGAAGGCCCCGCCCGGATCATCCGGGCGGGGCCTTCTCGGCTGGTCGGGCGTTCAGCGGACGTAGTTCTTGAGGATCTCCGTGTCCAGTTCGATGTCCATAGGGCCGGGTACGGACACCTTCTCGCCGAACTTCGAGGTCTGGATGCTGCGGTAGCCGCCGACCTGCCGGTCCGGGTTGCTGTGCACCGTGACCGTGCAGGAGTCCCGGTCGATCAGGAGGTACAGGGGGATTCCGGCCTGCCCGTAGGCGGTCGGCTTCTCGTGCCGGTCCCGCCGGTCGGTGTCCGAGTCGTACGAGGTGACCTCGACGACCATGAGCGCGCCGTCCGGGTCGGCCCACTCACCCTGTCCTGCGAAGTGGGCCTCCGGTACGAGCACCGCATCCGGTTTCACTCTGCCCTCCCGATAGGCCTCCACCCTGAGCCTTCGGCCCTGGTACAGGTCCAGGTCGGGCCTGGTCTGCATACAGCGCCGGGCCAGCCAGGTGACGATGGTGTCGTGGTCTCCGTCCGCCACCTTCTTGACTTCGATCCGTCCGTTGATGAACTCCAACGTGACGGTCTCGGGAGCGGCGGAGGCGATCGTTTCGAACTCCTCCACCGACATCTGAGACGTGCGCTCGGCCATAACCGTCGTGTTGCACCCCCTTCCAGGCGGAAGCCAGTGTTGCCCGGTCCCGACGGTGCGGTGCGGATTTCGCCGTCGATCACACGCACGGGTGATCACCCCAGGTCTTCTGATCCGTCGTCTCTTGTCCGTGGGGGGCCGCCGGCGAGGCCCACCGTGAATGGTCAGGCCCCAGCGGGCTGGTGCTCCAGCGCGGTCTCCGGGGTGCCGCCCTCGGCCGGCGGGGACGTCGGCAGCCGCAGCGCCAGTACGGCGGCCAGCGCCATCAGCGCCGCCCCGCCCCAGAAGACCGCCTGCGTCGCGTCGGTGAAGGCCTGCACTCCGTCCTTGTGAGCGGTCCCGGTGAGCCGGGCCAGCGTGCTGATGTCGCCGCCGGGGCCGTGGGCGGCGTACAGGCGGGCCAGGACGGTGCCGAAGAGGGCGGTGCCCAGGGCGTTGCCGAGGGTCTGGAAGAACCGGATGCCGGTGGTGGCGACGCCCAGCTGGTGGTGTGGGGCGGCGTTCTGGACCAGGAGGATCAGCTGGCCGACCAGTTGGCCGAAGCCGACGCCGGCCAGGAAGAGTTCACCGCGGATCAGCCAGAGTGAGGTGTGCGGGGCGGTCGTCGTGGCGAGGAGGGCGAAGGCAACGGCGCTGGTGGCCGTGCCGGTGAGGGTGAAGGTGCGGGCCGTCCAGCCGCGTGCGGTGAGCGGGCCGGTGAGCAGGCCGACCGTCGCCAGTCCGACGGCCATCGGGACCAGGTACAGGCCCGCGGAGGAACTGGTGATCCCGCGGGCGACTTGCAGGTAGATCAGGACGTAGTAGATCGCGCACATCATCGCCCCGCCCATGATGGCCTGTACGGCGAAGCCCAGGCGCACCTCGCGGATCTTGAACAGAGGGAGAGGGAGAACCGGTTCGGGGGCGCGGAGCTGCCGCCAGAGGAAGAGGGCGAGCGCCGCGACTGCCGTCAGGAGGAGTCCGGTGATCACCGGAGACGTCCACGCGTACCGCTTCCCGCCCCAGTCCGTCACCAGCAGCAGCGCACTGGAGAAACCGGCCGCGAGCGCGGCGCCCGCGTAGTCGACCGGGCGGCGCACATGGTGCTCGGGGAGTTTCAGGGCGAGAGCGGCGCCGGTCAGGGCGGTGATACCGACGGGCAGGTTGACGTAGAAGATCCAGCGCCAGTTGGCGTGATCGGCCAGTAGGCCGCCGATCCAGGGGCCGACCGCCATGGCCCCACCGGCGACGAGGCCACCCAGGTTGATGCCCTTGTCGGCGCTCTTCTCCTCCGGGCCTTTGAGGTGGGCGATGACCACCATCGTCACGCTCATCAGGCCACCGCCACCCAGGCCCTGCAGAGCCCGAGCCGCGATCAGCTGCGCCATCGACTGAGCGGCTCCGCACAGCGCGGAGCCGAGCAGGAAGGTGGCGATCGCGCCGGTGAACACGCGTTTCGGGCCGACGACGTCGCACAGCTTGCCGTACAGCGGCAGCATCGCCGCCGACGCGAGCGCGTAGGCGCTGACCAGCCACGGGATCTTGTCGATGCCGTGGCCGGGGTCGAGGTCCCGGACGATCGGGACGGTCGCGGCGGACACGATCTGCATGTCCAGCAGGGCCAGGACGATCGTCAGCAGGCAGACGACGAAGGCGACTTTGCGCTGGGTCTCGGTCATGACACCACCATGGATCCTTTTGTGTACCGAGTCAATGTTTCATCTTGGCTTAAAATTCGGCTTGGTACAGTGAGTGCATGGCTGAAGTGATGGGGTTGCGGGAGCGCAAGAAGGCGCAGACCGCGCGGCGGATCTGGCAGGTGGCCGTCGAGCTCTTCATCGAGCGCGGGTTCGACGCCGTCTCGGTCCAGGAGATCGCCGACGCGGCCGAGGTCTCCAAGATGACCGTCTTCAACTACTTCGGCTCCAAGGAGGATCTGGTCTTCCTGCCCATGGAGGAACTCTTCGGCGACGCGGCCCGCGCGGTCCGCGGGCGTCGGCCCGGCGAGTCCGCTGTGGAGGCCGTGCGTCGGCAGTTCCTGGAGATGGCCGAGGCCCGCGACCCGTCGGTCGGGCTGCACCCCGAACCGTTCGCTCGACAGCTGCGCCAACTCGTCCTCGCCACACCGGTCCTGATGGAGCGCGCCTTCCTCTCCGCCCAGAAGGGCACCCGCGACCTGGCCGTGCTGCTCGCCGAGGAGACCGGCGACCCCATGCTCGCCACCGTCGCCGCCGCCATGCTCAGCGCCGCCCGCAACGCCCTCATCGAGGAGCATCACGCCCGCATCGCACGCGGTGAGACCGTCGACGAGGTCGCCACCGATGCCGCGGAGCGCGCCCGGCTGGCGTTCGACCTGGTCGAAAAGGGGCTGAGCGGCTATGCGGTGAAGGTCTAGGCTCACCGCCATGCCCCCGGCCAAGAAGCGCGCCCGTACATACGACCCCGTCAAGATCCGCAAGGCCGTTCTGGCCCAGTTCGGGAACGTCCGGGAGGCCGTGCGCACCCTGAGCCCCGAGCAGTTGGCCGGGTCCACCCGGCTCGGCGAGTGGACCGTGCGGGAGCTGGTCGCGCACATCGGGATGGCGGTGACGGCCGTGCACCGGTCGCTCGACAAGCCGGAGCCCGCCAAGCAGGACGCCGTGCTGCTCGACTGGGCCTTCGCCACCGCCGCCAACTCCTCGGCCATCGACGACTTCACCCGGCGGCTCGCGGAGGAGCACCCCGACCTCGACGTCTACCTCGCCGACGTGGAGCAGAGCCTCGTCCGGCTGCTCGACGAGCACCCCGGCACCCGCCTGCTGGACACCAATGTCGGCGCCCTGCCCCTTGCCGACTACGTCGTCACCCGCACCGTCGAACTCGTCGTCCACACCGACGACCTGAACGCCGCCGTGCCCGGACTCGAGGTGCCGTACGACCGCCAGGCCCTCGCCGCCTGCACCCGGCTGCTCGCCGACGCCCTGGCCGCGAAGGCGCCCGGCGGCTCCACCGAGGTACGGATCCCGCCGTACGCCGTCGTGCAGTGCATCGAGGGCCCCCGGCACACCCGCGGCACCCCGCCGAACGTCGTCGAGACCGACCCGCTGACCTGGATCCGGCTTGCGACCGGGCGTGTGACCTGGGCGGATGCCGTCCAGGAGGCACAGGTCAGCGCCAGCGGCGAGCGGGCGGACCTGAGCGGGCTGCTGCCGCTGATGAAGTGAACGGGGGGAACCGGTCGCCCGTCCCTCCCGTCCCATCGGCATGGACAAACAGCGACTCACCCTCGCCGTCCTGACCGTGCTTCCGCTCGTCATGGCGTGCGGAAGCGACACGGGCAGCACCTCCGTCGCGTCGGAGGTGTCCGGCGTCCACTGGAAGGTCGACAGCGTCACCGTGGACGGCACCACCCGGCGTGCTCCCGCCGACGCCGACATCCGGATCCGCGAGGACGGAACCGCCGTGGGCAACTACGGCTGCAACGAGTTCGGCGCGAAGGCCGCCTTCAAGGACCACCGCGTCGAACTGACGCACGCCCGCCAGACCCTGATGGCCTGCGAACCGCGGCGCATGGCCTTCGAACGGGCCCTCGCAGCCACCCTCACCGACCACTCGCTCACGTTCGAGACCAAGGGCGACGGCCTGACGCTCACCACCCACGACGGCGACCGCATCCGGCTGACCAAGGAGAAGGACGCCCCGCTGTACGGGACGAAGTGGACGATCACGGCACTCGGCGACAGCAACGGCACGGCGACCAGCCTGCCGCGGCAGCAGACGACGTCCGCGTACCTCACCTTCGACAAGAAGTCCGGCAAGGTCACCGGCCGCCTCGGCTGCAACCACGTCACCGCGAACGCCACGGTTCGCGACGGACATATCACCCTGGGCGCCCCGTCCACCACACGAATGATGTGCGACACCTCACTCATGCATACGGAGAAGAGCCTCCTGCGCCTCTTCGACGGCACCGTGAGCTACGGGTTGGATCACCAAACTCTCACGCTGACCAGCGCAAACGGAGAAACCGCCAAGGCCGTCGCCGAGCGGTGATCCAATAGCGGCAGGTATCCCCAATTCGGACCAGTGGTCGATCTCGCCTACACTCGGAGCCGTGCCACGTGGTGACGGTCGACTCAATCATGATCTGCTCCCCGGTGAGAAGGGCCCCCAGGACGCCTGCGGCGTCTTCGGAGTCTGGGCTCCCGGTGAAGAGGTCGCCAAGCTCACTTACTTCGGGCTCTACGCCCTCCAGCATCGGGGCCAGGAATCCGCGGGAATCGCGGTCAGCAACGGCTCCCAGATCCTCGTCTTCAAGGACATGGGCCTCGTCTCCCAGGTCTTCGACGAGACCTCGCTCGGTTCGCTCCAGGGTCATATCGCGGTCGGTCACGCCCGCTACTCGACCACCGGCGCCTCCGTGTGGGAGAACGCCCAGCCGACGTTCCGCGCCACCGCGCACGGCTCCATCGCGCTCGGCCACAACGGCAACCTGGTCAACACGGCGCAGCTCGCCGAGATGGTCGCCGACCTGCCGAAGAAGGAGGGCGGCCGCACCCCGCGCGTGGCGGCCACCAACGACACCGACCTCCTCACGGCCCTGCTGGCCGCCCAGGAGGACGCGGACGGCAGGCCGCTGACCATCGAGGAGGCCGCCCACACGGTCCTCCCGAAGGTGCGCGGTGCCTTCTCCCTCGTCTTCATGGACGAGCACACCCTGTACGCCGCCCGCGACCCGCAGGGCATCCGCCCGCTGGTCCTCGGCCGCCTGGAGCGCGGCTGGGTGGTCGCCTCCGAGTCCGCCGCCCTCGACATCTGCGGCGCGAGCTACGTCCGCGAGATCGAGCCGGGCGAGTTCGTGGCCATCGACGAGAACGGCCTCCGCACCTCCCGATTCGCGGAAGCGAAGCCCAAGGGCTGTGTCTTCGAGTACGTGTACCTGGCCCGGCCCGACACCGACATCGCCGGCCGGAACGTGTACCTCTCCCGCGTGGAGATGGGTCGCAAGCTCGCCAAGGAAGCCCCGGTCGACGCCGACCTGGTCATAGCGACCCCGGAGTCCGGAACCCCGGCCGCCATCGGCTACGCGGAGGCCTCCGGCATCCCCTTCGGCGCGGGTCTCGTGAAGAACGCGTACGTCGGCCGGACCTTCATCCAGCCCTCGCAGACGATCCGCCAGCTCGGCATCCGTCTGAAGCTGAACCCGCTGAAGGAAGTCATCAAGGGCAAGCGCCTGGTCGTCGTCGACGACTCGATCGTGCGCGGCAACACCCAGCGGGCGCTCGTGCGGATGCTCCGCGAGGCGGGCGCGGCGGAGGTCCACATCCGGATCTCCTCTCCCCCCGTCAAGTGGCCCTGCTTCTTCGGCATCGACTTCGCCACCCGCGCCGAGCTCATCGCCAACGGCATGACCATCGACGAGATCGGCACCTCGCTCGGCGCCGACTCCCTGGCGTACATCTCCATCGACGGCATGATCGAGGCGACCACCATCGCCAAGCCGAACCTGTGCCGCGCCTGCTTCGACGGCGAGTACCCGATGGAGCTCCCGGACCCCGAGCTGCTCGGCAAGCAGCTGCTGGAGACGGAGCTGGCCGCCGGCCCGGCCGCCACGGCCGCCGCCGACGCGATCCGCCGCCCATAGACGGCCCGTCCTGTGCGTTTTTCAAAAAACGCCTGCCGTACGACACGAAAGTTCTCATAGCCATGTCTGAGACAACTGGTGCCAGCTACGCAGCCGCGGGCGTCGACATCGAAGCGGGCGACCACGCGGTCGAGCTGATGAAGGAGTGGGTGAAGAAGACGCAGCGCCCCGAGGTCCTCGGCGGTCTCGGCGGGTTCGCCGGCCTCTTCGACGCCTCCGCCCTCAAGCGCTTCGAGCGTCCCCTCCTCGCCTCCGCCACCGATGGCGTCGGCACCAAGGTCGACATCGCGCGCCGGCTCGGTGTGTACGACACCATCGGCCACGACCTGGTCGCGATGGTCATGGACGACATCGTGGTGTGCGGCGCCGAGCCGCTGTTCATGACCGACTACATCTGCGTCGGCAAGGTCCACCCCGAGCGCGTGGCCGCGATCGTCAAGGGCATCGCGGAGGGCTGTGTGCTGGCCGGCTGCGCCCTCGTCGGCGGCGAGACGGCCGAACACCCCGGACTGCTGGGCCCGGACGACTTCGACGTCGCCGGCGCCGGTACGGGCGCGGTGGAGGCCGACCGGCTGCTGGGTCCGGATCGCATCCGTACGGGTGACACGGTGATCGCCATGGCGGCCTCCGGGCTTCACTCGAACGGGTACTCACTCGTCCGCCACGTCCTGCTGAACCAGGCGGGCCTGTCGCTCGACGCGCGGATCGAGGAGCTCGGCCGCACCCTGGGTGAGGAACTGCTGGAGCCGACCAAGATCTACTCCCTGGACTGCCTGGCCCTGACCCGTACCACCGAGGTGCACGCGTTCAGCCACGTCACGGGTGGCGGCCTCGCGGCGAACCTCGCCCGCGTCATCCCGGACGACTTGCACGCGATCGTCGACCGCTCCACCTGGACCCCGGCCCCGATCTTCGACCTCGTCGGCAGGACGGGTCAGGTCGAGCGCCTGGAGCTGGAGAAGACCCTCAACATGGGCGTGGGCATGATCGCCATCGTCCCCGAGGAGTCCACGGACGTGGCCCTGACGACACTGGCCGACCGCGGGGTCGAGGCATGGGTCGCCGGAGAGATCACGGATCGCGGCGACCACGAGACGGGCGCGGCCCTCGTCGGCGACTACAGCGCCTGACGACCGCGACAGCAGCGCAAAACCCGGTCCGGTGGTGTGGACCACTCCCGGACCGGGTCGAGCACGGTTAAGTGCGTCAAGCGCCGCGGCGATGTTGCGACGTGGGACCGGACTCGTCGTCCTCGTCCTCATCGTCGTCGTTGTAGAGACTCGCGTACTCGGCGTACGGGTCGTCTTCGTCCTCGTCGTCCTCGAACGGCTCGCCGTTCGGCGGTTGGCTCGAAGTCGAAGCGCCCAGCTCGCTGGCCAGACGCGACAGGTCAGTCCCGCCGCTGTTGTACTTCAGCTGGCGGGCGACCTTCGTCTGCTTGGCCTTGGCCCGGCCGCGCCCCATGGCTCGACCCCCTCGGTGACGGGGCTCGACGGCCCCAGAGTCTTGACACGCGTTCATGATCTGGAACGGGCTCTCCGCAGAGAGACCGGTCCGTAGGGCTTCCACGGTACCTGAGCCCGCGCCCATACGGTACGTCGCCCGCAGGACGGGCTCGGGTCCAGGACCCTCGGGGCGCCCCGTCCCCGCTGGTCAACCGCGATTTTAACCACTTCTCGGCAGGCGACCCGCCGACGAACGTGAGAGTTCTCTCTAAGTGTGCGCCGACGGGTACCGGCCAAACCTCCCGAAGGTCAGAGACTGCGTCCGGTGGCCGCCTCGTGCATCCGCTGCTCGGCGATCCGGTCGGCCGCCGCGGCCGGCGGAATCCCGTCTGCCTTCGCACGTGCGAATATGGCCAGCGTGGTGTCGAAGATCTTCGCGGCCTTCGCCTTGCACCGGTCGAAGTCGAAGCCGTGCAGCTCGTCGGCGACCTGGATGACACCGCCGGCGTTCACCACGTAGTCCGGCGCGTAGAGGATCCCGCGGTCGGCGAGGTCCTTCTCGACGCCCGGGTGGGCGAGCTGGTTGTTGGCGGCGCCGCAGACGATCCTCGCGGTCAGGGCGGGCACGGTGTCGTCGTTCAGGGCTCCGCCGAGCGCGCAGGGGGCGTAGATGTCCAGGCCCTCGACGCGGATCAGGGTCGCGGTGTCGGCGACGGCGCTCACACCCACGGGGTGCGCCGCGAGGATCCGGCCCACGGCCTCCTCGCGCACATCGGTGATGACGACCTCGGCGCCCTCGTCGCGCAGGTGCCGGACCAGGTGGTGGCCGACCTTGCCGACGCCCGCGATGCCGACCTTGCGGCCGCGCAGCGAGGGGTCGCCCCACAGGTGCTGGGCGCTGGCGCGCATGCCCTGGTAGACGCCGAAGGCGGTGAGGACGGAGGAGTCGCCGGCGCCGCCGTTCTCCGGGGACCGCCCGGTGGTCCAGCGGCACTCGCGGGCCACGACGTCCATGTCGGCGACGTACGTCCCGACATCGCACGCGGTCACGTACCGACCGCCGAGGGAGGCGACCATGCGCCCGTAGGCGAGCAGCAGCTGCTCGGTCTTGTCCCTCTCCGGGTCGCCGATGATCACGGCCTTGCCGCCGCCGTGGTCGAGACCGGCCATGGCGTTCTTGTACGACATCCCGCGCGCGAGGTTGAGGGCGTCGGCGACGGCCTCCGCCTCGGTCGCGTACGGGTAGAAGCGCGTACCGCCGAGCGCGGGGCCCAGGGCGGTGTTGTGGATGGCGATGACGGCCTTGAGGCCGCTGGCGCGGTCCTGGCAGAGCACGACTTGCTCATGTCCGCCCTGGTCCGAGTGGAACAGGGTGTGCAGTACATCAGCAGGTGCGCCGGTTACGTCGGTCACTGTGGTGACTCCTGAAGTAAAGAGCGGCGGTTGGAGACCAGCTCCCGTGCGGGTGGCGGGTGCTGTGAGCATGAGATTAGAGCCTGGGTGCCCCGGCCACCGCGCAGTGCTCAGGATCACCCACTCGCGGAGTACGTCCGTGCGACGATTTGCATAGATTTCCCGCCCGTTTGTGAGCGGGTTCCGCAGGTTTTCCCGGTGGTGGGCGGGGGAGGGAGCAGGCGTGCCCAAGGTGTCCTCGGTGATCGTCCCGTACGCGACGTATCTGCGCGTGTACGAGCCACTGGCCGCCTTCCCCGAGCCGGAGCGCAGCCACTGGGCGCGCTACGCCCGGCGCGCCGATCGTCCCTCGTACCAGGACGAACTCCGCCGCTCCCTGGCCGACTTGGTGCCCACCCCGCCGATCCCGGTGCCGGTGCACGAGAGCAGTGACGCCTTCGTGCTGGAGGCCGACGGGGTGCTGTGCGTGTGCCCCTGGCGGACCCGGCTGCGCGGCTGGCAGGCCCTTCAGGAGCTGCCCGAGGAGCTGCCGAAGCCGGTGCTGGACGCGGTGCTCCCGGAGGTCGTACGACGCCAGACGACCCAGGACTACGAGCGCTGGCTGGTCCGCAACCCGGACGCCCGGCCCTGGATCCGCACGGCGACCTGGCAGGTGCCGCTGCACTGGTTCGTGCTGGTGTCCGACCAGGAGCGGCGCTTCGACAAGGGCTCCGGCGAGATCCCTCCGATGCTGCGCTACCAGACGCCGATGGTGCAGGCGCGGCGGCGGGTGGCGCGGGCGCTGCGGGCCCTGAAGGACGGCATCGACGAGGGGCCGCTGATCGACGGCCTGGTGGACGTGGGGCGCTGGCTGGAGGAGTTCCACCCGCGCTCGGTGGTGGAGCTGGACTACGGCGGCCTGGTGCACACGCTGCCGGCCGGTGAGCTGGAGGACGACCACTCGGCGGCGGACGTCGCCGAGGGCATCGAGGCGCTGCGGCAGGGCGACGGGGCGGCCGCGGGGGCGGCGTACGCGCGGCTGGTGGAGCGCTGGCGGTCGGTCCGGGACCGGCGCTCGGCCAACTGACAGCGACCTCAGGTAACGAACTGACGTTTGACGAATCGCCCGTTTTGGGGTTTCGTCCTCGCACCGAAGTGTGCTCTGTGTTTCCTGAGGTTTCGTCAACATGGGACGTAGGTCCCGATCCGGGCGTTCATCTCAAGCTGTGCCAAGCGTGACGGACCGCACTTACGCGGCTCTTGCGTCCCTTGCCCCTCCTCGTGCCAAAATAGGACAAGGAGTCCGGGGAGGGCTCCGTCCGTCCCAGTGCGTACCACTGTGGGCGGAATCTCAGCATTGCACGCTTTGGGGGGTCTCGTGGCTCCTGATTGTCCTGTGACTGATCGTCACAGTGACGTGACTGTCCGCTATGGCATGGTCCATCGGCTTCCGTCGCTGATGAACACCTGGAGGGGCAATTCCATCGGTTTGGCCGACGCGGCTGGACAGATGGTGTAGTTGTAGTGCCGAGGACAAGCCGTTCGTCCTATAACCGACTCGACTCGCGTCCACCATTTCGGGCAACGCGGGTCAAGGTGCAGAATTTAGAGGAAAGAACCGAGAAGGTTCGGTTCTCCCGAGGAGGCCGCTCATGACCGCTCGCACCCCTGATGCCGAGCCGCTGCTGACCCCGGCTGAGGTCGCCACGATGTTCCGCGTCGACCCCAAGACGGTCACGCGGTGGGCGAAGGCCGGAAAGCTCACTTCGATTCGAACGCTCGGCGGGCACCGCCGCTACCGCGAGGCGGAGGTCCGTGCACTGCTCGCGGGCATCCCGCAGCAGCGCAGCGAGGCCTGAACAACTGCATAACCGGGCTAACCGGCAGGTCCCCCACTTGCCGTGGCGCCCGAACCCTGGCTCCAAGCGACGCGGGGTCTGCCCCAACAGGCTCCACGCCCACGCTCTTCAGAGCTTTCCAAGCAAGTAACAGGGTGCGTCGTCGATCGCGCTGGACTCCGCCGGGTCCAGCGCGATCTTTTTTGTGCGCGCGGCGTGCCTGGTCCGGGCCGCTGTGAGTGGCCTTGTCGGAGTCTGGGGAGGGGCGTCGGATCTCTTGTGGGGGCCCGGGGGGCGGCGCCCGGCGGGAGCCCCCCGGAGGGGCCCCCGAGTGGTGCAATTGCACATATAAAATTGACCACTTGTAGGTGGGGTGTAAGTACCGCGGTTTCAGAAACTCATGCGGTGACACCCGTCACATGCCGGGGTCCTTGTTGCCGTCGTCGTCCGTGCGCTAGAGGAGGTGTACGGTCCAGATCCCCGTGGCGGGGCGGGCGTTGGAGCGGCCGGCCGTCATGCGCCGGCGGCACTTTCGTCCTCGACGACCTCGTCCGGGCCCTCGGCGGCCCTCGGCGAGTCCATCGCCAGCCGCAGCAGGTGGTGGCATATCGGGCAGTGGCGGGTCAGGTGGCCGTACGACAAGGCGGCCGACAGATGCGCACGGAGCAGGGCCCGTGTCTCGTGCCTGACCGATGCCGCCATACGCCACCTCCACGGGGCCGAAGGGGGAACGGCCCTGTCTTCTGGGTACCGAGGGAATGTGACGGCGTCAAGACGGCATGGGGCTCCGCGGGGGGCTCCGCCGTGCGCCGGTGACTCCAGTGCCGTGCCCTTGCCGGTGCCGGACGCTGCGCTGACCGTCGCCCTGGGGGCTGCGCCCCCAGACCCCCCTTCGGCCTGAACGGCCTCGTCCTCAAACGCCGGACGGGCTGAGACGGCACGCCCGGCACGAGAAAGGGCCCGCACCTTGTCGGCACGGGCCCTGCTCACTTCTTGCTGCGGTCCATCTTGGCCGGGTGGCGAGTGGTGGGTGGGTGTGGGTATGAGGAAGGCCCGCGCCTTGTTGGTGCGGGCCGGGTATGAGGAAGGCCCGCGCCTTGTTGGTGCGGGCCTCTTGCTGCGGTCCTGACGGGATTTGCTGTACCCGATTGCGGCTGCGCCGCGGGCGCGGCCTTCACCTTGGCCGGGTGGCGAGTGGTGGGTGTGATTGCGGCTGCGCCGCGGGCGCGGCCTCCATCTTGGCCGGGTGGCGAGTGGTGGGTGTGGGTATGAGGAAGGCCCGCGCCTTGTTGGTGCGGGCCTCTCGCTGCGGTCCTGACGGGATTTGAACCCGCGGCCTCCACCTTGACAGGGTGGCGAGCACTCCAAACTGCTCCACAGGACCAGGTTTCGCGGCGCCATTCGTGCGTTGCGCTGCGAGAAGAGACTGTACAGGAGGGTGAGCCCGCTGGTCGAACTCACCCAGTGTGTGCAGGTGGTTACGGGGCGGCCGCGTCGATCGCCTTCACGATCCGCTTGTCGGAGACGGGGTACGCCGTACCCAGCGCGTGGGCGAAATAGCTGACCCGGAGCTCCTCGATCATCCAGCGGATGTCCAGCACCGAGGAGGGGACCGGACGGCCCTGGGGCATCTGCTCCAGGAGCCATGCGTACTCGTCCTGCATCTCGTGGACCTTCTCCATGCGCGTCGTGTCCCGCTGGACACCCGTCGGCATCTGCTGGAGGCGGCGGTCCGCGGCCACGAGGTAGCGCATCAGGTCGGGCAGGCGGCGAAGGCCCGTCGCGGTCACGAAGCCCGGCTTCACAAGGGCGTCCAGCTGCCTGCGGACGTCCTGGAGGTTCGGGAGCAGCGCGGGGCTGCGTACGGCCTTCAGGCGGCGCTCACAGGCCTGCCAGGCCGCCAGGACCTGCTGGACCTGGCCCACCGTACGGATCGTCGTGTCCACGATTTCCGCCCGCACCTTGTCGTACAGCTTCCGGTACGACTCCTCGTCCCACGCCGGCCCCCCGAAGTCCCCGATCAGCTTGTCCGCCGCCGCCATCGCGCAGTCGTCGAACAGGCCCTGGATCGAGCCGTGCGGGTTCGCGGACAGGGCGAGCTTCTGGGCGTTCGTCAGCTTCTCGGACGCGAACTTCGCGGGGTTGACCGGGATGTTGCGCAGGATCAGCCTGCGCGTGCCCTTCCACATCGCCTCCGCCTGTTCCGCCTCCGTGTCGAAGAGGCGGACCGAGACCGTGTCGCCGTCGTCGACCAGCGCCGGGTACGCCTTCACCGGCTGGCCCGCCCGGCGCGTTTCGAAGACGCGGGTCAGGGAGCCGATCGTCCAGTCCGTCAGGCCCTTGCGTTCCAGGGACTCCCCGCCCTCGCGGGAGGCGGTGGCCGCGGCGGCCTGGGAGAGGGCCTTGCGGGCCTTCGGCTTCAGCTGGAGCCGCAGCGCCTCCAGGTCCTTGTCCTCGGCGAGCTTGCGGCGCCGCTCGTCGACGATGCGGAAGGTGATGCGCAGATGGTCCGGGACCTTCGACCAGTCGAAGTCCGACTCCTCGAAGGGGACTCCGACCATGCGCTTCAGCTCACGCGCCATCGTCACCGTCAAGGGCTCCTGCAAGGGGGCGGCCGTATCCAGGAAGCGCTTCGCGAAGTTCGGCGCCGGCACGTAGTTGCGGCGGATCGGCTTCGGGAGCGAGCGGATCAGCTCGGTCACGAGTTCCTCCCGCAGGCCCGGGATCTGCCAGTCGAAGCCCTCGTCGGTGACCTGGTTGAGGACCTGGAGCGGGACATGGACCGTCACACCGTCCGCGTCCGCGCCCGGCTCGAACTGATACGTCACCCGGAACTTCAGCGGACCCTGCCGCCACGAGTCCGGATAGTCGGCCTTGGTGACCGCCTCCGCCGACTCCCGGATGAGCATCTCCCGCGCGAAGTCCAGGAACTCCGGCTGCTCGTGCCGCTTCCGCTTCCACCAGGAGTCGAAGTGGGCGCCGGAGACGACGTGTTCAGGCACCTTCTGGTCGTAGAAGTCGAAGAGCGTGTCGTCGTCGACGACGATGTCCCGGCGCCGGGCGCGGTGCTCCAGCTCCTCGACCTCGCTGAGGAGTCTGCGGTTGTCGGCGAAGAACTTGTGGTGCGTACGCCAGTCGCCCTCGACGAGCGCGTTGCGGATGAACAGCTCGCGGCTGACCTCGGCGTCGATCCGGCCGTAGTTCACCTTCCGCTGGGCGACGATCGGGACGCCGTACAGCGTGACCTTCTCGTACGCCATCACCGCCGCCTGGTCCTTCTCCCAGTGCGGTTCGCTGTACGTCCGCTTCAGGAGGTGCTCGGCGAGGGGTTCGACCCACTCGGGCTCGATCTTCGCGTTGACGCGGGCCCAGAGACGGGAGGTCTCGACGAGTTCGGCGGACATGACGAACCGCGGCGGCTTCTTGAAGAGCGCCGAGCCCGGGAAGATCGCGAACTTGGCGTTGCGGGCGCCCAGATACTCGTTCTTCGCGCCGTCCTTCACGTCCTTCATGCCGATGTGGGACAGCAGTCCGGCGAGGAGGGACAGGTGGATGCGGTCGCCGGGGGCGTCCTCCTCGTTGAGGTGGATGCCCATCTGCTTGGCGACCGTTCTCAACTGCGTGTAGATGTCCTGCCATTCGCGAATGCGCAGGAAGTTGAGGTACTCCTGCTTGCACATCCGCCGGAAGGAGCTGGAGCCGCGCTCCTTCTGCTGCTCGCGGACGTAGCGCCACAGGTTGAGGTAGGCGAGGAAGTCGCTCGTCTCGTCCTTGAAGCGGGCATGCTGCTGGTCGGCCTGGGCCTGTTTGTCGGCGGGGCGCTCGCGCGGGTCCTGGATGGAGAGCGCGGCGGCTATGACCATGACCTCGCGGACGCAGCCGTTCTTGTCGGCCTCCAGGACCATGCGGGCCAGGCGGGGGTCGACGGGCAGCTGGGCGAGCCTGCGGCCGGTCTGGGTGAGCCGCTTGCGTACGTCCTTCTCCGCCGGGTCCAGCGCGTGCAGCTCCTGGAGCAGCTGCACGCCGTCGCGGATGTTGCGGTGGTCCGGCGGGTCGATGAAGGGGAACTTCTCGATGTCGCCGAGGCCGGCCGCGGTCATCTGCAGGATGACGGACGCCAGGTTCGTACGGAGGATCTCCGCGTCCGTGAACTCCGGGCGGGCGAGGAAGTCGTCCTCGGAGTAGAGGCGGATGCAGATGCCGTCGGACGTACGGCCGCAGCGTCCCTTGCGCTGGTTGGCGCTGGCCTGCGAGATCGGCTCGATGGGCAGGCGCTGGACCTTGGTGCGGTGGCTGTACCGGCTGATCCGGGCGAAGCCCGGGTCGATGACGTACTTGATGCCCGGGACGGTCAGCGAGGTCTCGGCGACGTTCGTAGCCAGAACGATCCTGCGGCCCGTGTGCGGCTGGAACACGCGATGCTGCTCGGCGTGCGAGAGGCGGGCGTAGAGGGGCAGGACTTCCGTGCCCTGCCCATTGGCGCCTCCGGCGCGGGGGTAGTTCTTCCTGACCAGCGCGTCCGCCGTGTCGCGGATCTCGCGCTCGCCGGAGAGGAAGACGAGGATGTCGCCCTTGCCCTCGCCCTGGAGCTCCTCGACCGCGTCGCAGATCGCGGTGATCTGGTCGCGGTCGGAGTCGTCGCCGTCCTCTTCGAGGAGCGGGCGATAGCGCACCTCCACCGGATACGTCCGGCCGCTGACCTCGATGATCGGGGCGTCGCCGAAGTGCCGGGAGAAACGCTCGGGGTCGATGGTCGCGGAGGTGATGACGACCTTGAGATCGGGCCGCTTCGGCAGCAGCTGCGCGAGGTAGCCGAGCAGGAAGTCGATGTTGAGGGACCGCTCGTGGGCCTCGTCGATGATGATCGTGTCGTAGGCGCGCAGCTCGCGGTCGGTCTGGATCTCGGCGAGCAGGATGCCGTCCGTCATCAGCTTGATGAAGGTCGAGTCCTGGTTCACCTGGTCGGTGAACCGCACCTTCCAGCCGACGGCCTCGCCGAGCGGGGTGTCCATCTCCTCGGCCACACGCTCGGCGACCGTGCGGGCGGCGATACGACGGGGCTGGGTGTGCCCGATCATGCCCCGCACCCCCCGCCCGAGCTCGAGACAGATCTTGGGGATCTGGGTGGTCTTTCCGGACCCGGTCTCACCGGCGACGATGACGACCTGGTGATCGCGGATGGCCTCCGCGATGACGTCCTTCTTCTGGCTGACCGGCAGCTGCTCGGGATACGAGACGGCGGGGACCCGGCCGCGCCGCTCGCCCATCCGCCCCTCGGCCTTCGCGATCTCCGCCTCGATCTCGGCGAGGACGGCGGCCTGGGCCTCGGGCTTACGGATCTTGCGCGCGCCTTCGAGCCTGCGCCCGAGCCGGTGCGCGTCGCGCAGGGAGAGCTCGGTCAGGCGGGGGGCGAGATCGCCGAGGGCCGGCGAACCGGGCGCCGGGGTGCCAGGTGCCGGAGTGCCGGGGGCAGGATGCGTAGACATACGCGATCCAGGATCTCATCCCTGGGAAATCCCTGGCGAACCATTTGTGGCCGGTGCCTCAGGACGCCTCGGAGGTCCTCTGAGCGGGAGGCGCGGCCGGGGCGGCGGGCGTGGCCGCAGGCGCCGGTGCCGGCTGCTGCTGCCGTGCCGCGCCCTCGCCCAGCGCGATCGACTTCGCGGTGTTGGAGACGGCCTTGATGCCCAGGTAGGCGGTGGTCATGCTGCTCACCGCGGTGAAGGCGGCGGTGAGGACGCCAACGATCACCGACCTGTCCCCACCGAGCCGCCACACCCCGAAGATCGCGACCCCGGCGATGGCCAGATTACTGATCACCACGGCCAGCAGCCCGTACCGGGCCCGGCTCTTCTCCAACGCGGCGTCCCCCATGGCCCTGGAAGGTAGCGCCCGGCGAGGCAGGGTGCCAAGCCGGTCACCGCACGTCGACGTAGTCCTCCCGGCCGTCACCGACGAAGTGCTTGCTGTCGGGGTACAGGAAGACGGGCACCCAGGTGCCGTCCTGCGTCGCCTTGAACCCCTTGCCGAAGGAGCCGTTGGTCTGCGTGGTGACGGTGGCCATCAGGTACCAGGTGGTCTTGCCCTTGGGCCGGAAGAGGATCTGCACCTTCTTGCCGCCGTACGCCTTCCAGGTCGTACCGCCGACCTTGAGCTCCTGGAGCACGCCCTTCACCGTGATCGTGCGGCCCTTGGTCACCGGCTCGGGGGACGCGTTGGCGTCCTTGATCCGGGTGAGGGCGCGGTTGCGGCGCAGGGCGGTGCTGAGGGTGCCCTTGATGTCCTTGGCGGAGGAACCGCCGTAGTGCAGGCGCCAGTAGCCGTCGGTGTAGCCCGGCAGCTTCTCGACCGTGAACTGGGAGCCGAAGCTGGTCTTGACGGTCTTCTTCGTGCTCCAGCCGGTCCTGCCGTCGGCCGAGTACTGGATGTCGACACTGGCCTGGTCGCTGGTGTCGCGGCCGATCAGGTCGAGGGTGCCGTTCACGGTCACCTGGGCGTACTTGTCGAGGGATGCCGTGAAGCCGGAGAACTTCGTCGTCGCGGTGACGGCGACGGTGACATCGGCGGTGTTGTGCACGATGTAGGGGTTGTACGGGCGCACCTGGACGGCGATCTCGTAGACGCTCTTGGCGCCGTACGGGTACCGCTCGAAGGAGAAGCGGCCGTTCGCGTCGGTGGTCGCGTCGACGGGGCTGCAGGTGGTGCAGTCCTTGTAGTCCATCTCCAGCGGGATGCCGGCCAGCGGCTTCCACTCGCCGCCGTACTGGTACTGGAGGGTGCCGGTGACGTCGACCTTGTCGCCCGCGGTGACGTGGAAGTCGCTCTTGTCGAGGACGTACCGGGTGGGCGCGGCCTGCGGCCAGACCTGGACCGCGTCGGTGGTGAAGAAGCCGAGGCCGCCGTTGTACGTGGCGCGGGCCCAGCCGCCCGTCGTCTCCCGGGACGCGGAGAAGTGGCCGGTGTCGTCGGTGACGGTGGGAGCTTCCGCACTGCCGTTGTCGAAAGCGGGGGTCACGGTGGCGCCGGGCAGCGGCACGGTCTCGCGGGTGCTGGGGTCGCGGACGACCAGGTCGCCGGTGGCGGTGACCGTGCGGTGCTCGATGTCCGGCTCGGTCGGCGTGACGGCGAAGCCGGTGATGACGGGCTGCTTCTGGTAGTGCAGGGTGCCCGCGTTCTGCTGGACGGTGGTCTCGCCGCTGCTGTCGGTGGCCTCGACGTCGACCGTGTAGTCGCCGAGCGTGTCCAGGTGGATGGGCTGGGAGGCCCAGATCCCCTCCCACGAGCTGACGTAGTACTTCTGCGTGAAGTCGGTGATCTTGGCCACCGGCGCGTCCGACTCGCTGCCGCCGACCGGGCGGAGGGTCGCGGTGACCTTGTCGATGTCGCCGCTGTAGTTGAGGCGCACGTCGAGGACCGACCAGTCGGCCGAGTCGCTGTACGCGTCCTTCACGTTCGGTCCGGCCGCATGGGCGGTGCCGGGCAGGGCAAGGGTGCCGACCAGCACGGCACCGGCCGTCACCAGCCCTCTGGCTATGTGTCTCAAGAACCCCCCTCAGGTTCCCTGTGGACGACGAAACCCCCCTCCGGATGTCCGGGAGGGGGGTTTCGTTCTTGTGGCTGGGGCCGGGGTCGAACCGGCGACCTATCGCTTTTCAGGCGATCGCTCGTACCAACTGAGCTACCCAGCCACGAGGCTTCCGAGGAAACCTCAGCGGTCCTGACGGGATTTGAACCCGCGGCCTCCACCTTGACAGGGTGGCGAGCACTCCAAACTGCTCCACAGGACCAAGCTTCGTGGGCGACCACCAGTGTCGCACACGGTTTTGCGTGCCCCCAACGGGATTCGAACCCGTGCTACCGCCTTGAAAGGGCGGCGTCCTAGGCCGCTAGACGATGAGGGCTATCGGCCCGCCTGGGCGCCTCTCAGCGCGTCGGGGACGTGAGAAGCATATGGGATGGCGGGAGGTATCGCCAAAACGGTTTACGGGGTGGAGGGCGAGGGGGTGGATGGGGCGGGAGAGGAGGGGGTCGGCGAGGACGGGGTGGCTCCGGGCTGGTTCTCCTTGGGGAGGTGGCGGGTGACCTCCGCCGTCGTCTCGCCGAGGCCGCCCAGTTTGATCGAGTCCCAGGCCTGGAGGCGGCGGGTGTCGCGGTCGAAGTAGAGGATCGAGGCCTCGATCGGGGCCGGGTACTTGTGTTCGAGCGCGCGCAGGCCGCTGCCGCCCGTCGAGCCCTCCATACGCAGGTGGGTGCCGCGCTGCAGGATCTCGTCGCCTTCGTGGTGCAGGTGGCCGCACAGGACCAGTGGCACCTCGCCGTCGACCTCGCGGGCCGCCGACGGCTCGTGGACCATGGCCACGTCGACGGGGGTGCCCGCGCTCTTCTGGTCGCTCAGGGCCGTCGCCAGGCGGGCGCCGGCCAGTTCCTCCGACGCGGCGGCTCCCAGTGCCTTCGAGCGGTCGGGGGTGAACTGCGGGTCGCCCATGCCCGCGAAGCGCAGGCCCGCGATCGTCTCCGCCCGGCCGCCGTCCAGCACGTGGACGTTCTTCATGCGCTGCAGATGGCGCTGGGTGACATCCGAGTCGTGGTTGCCGCGGACCCAGACGTACGGGGCCCCCAGGTCCGCGATCGGGTCGAGGAAGCCGTTCTCCGCCGCCGAGCCGTGGTCCATCGTGTCGCCGGTGTCGACGATCACGTTCACCTTGTACTGGTCCACCAGCGACGCGATGATCTTCCAGCTCGCGGGGTTGAGATGGATGTCCGAGACGTGCAGGACGCGGACGGTGGACGGGTCCGGCTGGTAGGCGGGCAGCGTGGACGTGACGTCGTAGAGCTTCGTCACATTGGTCACCAGGCGGGCCAACTCCTTCTGGTAGACGTCGAATTCGGTGACGATGTTGCGGGCGTTGCCGACCAGCGAGGGCGCCGAGGAGAGCAGGCCCGAGTACTTCGGTTCGAGGACGGACTCGGGGTTCCAGGTCGCGTACACCGAGGCTCCGCAGGCCATGAGGAGGGCCAGGGCCGTGCCGCCGGCGGCGAGGGCGCGGCGGGGGCGTCGGTAGACCGCGAGGCCCAGGGCCGTGGCACCCGACACGACGGCCACGCAGGAGCGCAGGGCCACGTCGAGGGTGCCGTGCTCGACGTCGTGGGCGACCTCGTCCTGGAGGCCGGAGAGGCGTTCGGGGTGGTCGACCAGGGCCTGGGCGCGGACCGGGTCGAGCTGGTCGACGTTCACGTCGAGGCGGAGCGGCGCGTGGTGGCTGTTCAGTTCCAGGGCGCCGAGCGGCGAGATGTTGATCTTCGTGCCGCCGCTGAGGGACGGGCGCAGGGTCATCGTCGTGTTCATGGGGCCGACCGGGACCCGTACGTTGCCGACGATGAGCAGCCCCAGCCAGGCGCCGAGCAGGACCACGGCGGCCAGGCCCAGGGCGCGGGGCCAGGGGTGCGGCTGCCGGACGAGCTCGAGGGTCGGGTGGGGGCGGCGGGAGCGGTAGTGGCGGGTGAGGGTGCGCGGGGACTTGCGTACCCGGTTCAGGACGGTGGCGGCGATGGCGGGGACGCGGGCCATTGGTCCCGTATGCCCAAGTGCGGGCATGGATATGCAGGTGGGTCCATGACTCTCGTACGGACGGGCCGTGGCCGACAATGGGCCTGTGCTGGAGATGACGCGCGAGGAGTTCGAGGAACTGGTCGCCGAGGCGCTCGACCGGATCCCGCCGGAGCTGACGCGGCTGATGGACAACGTCGCGGTGTTCGTGGAGGACGAGCCGCCGGCGGACGATCCCGAGCTGCTCGGGCTCTACGAGGGGACTCCGCTGACGGACCGGGGTGAGTGGTACGCCGGGGTGCTGCCGGACCGCATCACGATCTACCGGGGGCCGACGCTCAGGATGTGCGAGTCGCGGGAGGACGTCGTCGCGGAGACCGAGGTGACCGTCGTGCACGAGATCGCCCATCACTTCGGGATCGACGACGCGCGGCTGCACGCCCTGGGATACGGGTGAGCGGGGCGCGTGTCCTCTTGTGGGCGGCGGGAGTTGGGCAGGTTGACTCCTTCCCCCGCCTCGGAGGTGGCTTTCCGTGCGCCGCTTGTACGTACCCGTCCGTCTGGCCGCCACGGTCATGGCCGTCGCCGCTGCCGCCGGCTGCATGAGTGTGGGCGAGGACGGGGGAGGCGGGGGCGCGAAGCCGTCGCACTCCGCGGGGCAGCGGGGCGGGGAAGCGCCCGACGGCGGGACGGGTGTGTCCGGCAGGGGCGTCGGGGCCGGCGTCGCCGACGGCAAGCACGAGGGCGGCAAGCGGGAGAAGGAGAAGGACGGGAAGTCGGCGTCCCCCTCGGCCTCGCCGTCCGCGGGGGCCGGACAGTCCGCCCCTGCGGCGGGCAAACCCGGCAACGGGAAGAGCGACAATCCCGGGGTTCCCGCGCCGACCGTCGCGTCGCCGACCCCGACGCACACGGAGGAGCCGCAGCCGACGCCCAGCGAGCAGCCGGTCACCGCCTCGCCCCAGCCGACGGTCGCCGAGCCGTCGTCCTCGGCACACGAGGAGTCGCCGCAGATGACCGAGCGGGAGCCGGCGCCGACGGCGGGCTCACCGGCGTAGGGACGTGACGAGCGTCTCGGTGGATCGGTTTGCCTTGGGGTGTGCAGGGTGCGTATGGTGGTAGATCGTTTGATCCCATTGCCCGGCGCCATTGCAGAGAGCGCCGCGTGGCGCGTTCTCTCCCTTGCCGTGGCTGACCGCATAGAGGCGGTCGTATTGCGAAATCACGGAGTTGACGGGCGCGTGCCGACGAGACTCCGGAAGGTTTCGCTTACGCATGTCCATTTCCAGTACTGATCACGTCGTCGTGCCCGAGAACGAGGGCACCGAAGGCGCCGTGGAAGCTCCCGAGGTCACCTTCGCGGACCTCGGTCTCCCCGAGGGCGTCGTGCGCAAGCTCGCGCAGAACGGCGTGACCACCCCCTTCCCGATCCAGGCCGCGACCATCCCGGACGCCCTGGCCGGCAAGGACATCCTCGGCCGTGGCCGCACCGGCTCCGGCAAGACCCTCTCCTTCGGTCTGCCGACGCTGGCGCGTCTCGCCGGCGGCCGCACCGAGAAGCACAAGCCGCGCGCCGTCATCCTCACCCCGACCCGTGAGCTCGCGATGCAGGTCGCGGACGCGCTGCAGCCGTACGGCGACGTCGTGGGCCTGAAGATGAAGGTCGTCTGCGGCGGTACGTCGATGGGCAACCAGATCTACGCCCTGGAGCGCGGCGTCGACATCCTCGTCGCCACCCCGGGCCGTCTGCGCGACATCATCAACCGCGGCGCCTGCTCCCTGGAGAACGTCGAGGTCGCCGTCCTCGACGAGGCCGACCAGATGTCCGACCTGGGCTTCCTGCCCGAAGTCACCGAGCTGCTCGACCAGATCCCGGCCGGCGGCCAGCGGATGCTGTTCTCGGCCACGATGGAGAACGAGATCTCCACGCTGGTCAAGCGCTACCTGAGCAACCCGGTCACGCACGAGGTCGACAGCGCCCAGGGCAACGTCACGACCATGTCGCACCACATCCTGATCGTGAAGCCCAAGGACAAGGCGCCGGTCACCGCGGCCATCGCCTCCCGCAAGGGCCGCACCATCATCTTCGTCCGCACCCAGCTGGGCGCGGACCGGATCGCCGAGCAGCTGCGCGACGCCGGTGTGAAGGCCGACGCGCTGCACGGCGGTATGACGCAGGGCGCGCGGACGCGCACGCTGGCCGACTTCAAGGACGGTTACGTCAACGCGCTCGTCGCCACCGACGTCGCCGCCCGCGGCATCCACGTCGACGGCATCGACCTCGTCCTGAACGTCGACCCCGCCGGTGACCACAAGGACTACCTGCACCGCGCCGGCCGTACCGCTCGCGCGGGCCGCACCGGCACGGTCGTCTCGCTGTCGCTGCCGCACCAGCGCCGCCAGATCTTCCGGCTGATGGAGGACGCGGGCGTCGACGCCGGGCGTCACATCATCAACTCCGGTACGGCCTTCGAGCCCGAGGTCGCCGAGATCACCGGCGCCCGTTCGATGACCGAGGTCCAGGCCGAGTCCGCGGGCAACGCGGCTCAGCAGGCCGAGCGTGAGGTCTCCCACCTCACCAAGCAGCTGGAGCGGGCGCAGCGCCGCGCGACCGAGCTGCGCGAGGAGGCCGACCGTCTGGTCGCCCGGGTCGCCCGCGAGCGCGGCGAGGACCCCGAGGCGGCGGTGGCCGAGGCGCAGGCGGCGGTCGCCGAGACCGTCGAGGCGGCCGAGGTGTCGGTGCCCGAGCAGCCCGCCGCTCAGGACGTCGACCGGGCGCAGGCTCCGTCGTCGTACGAGCGTCGTGAGCGTCGGGACAACGACCGTGGCGGGTTCCGCCGCGACGACCGTCGGGACGACCGCGGTGGTCGTTCCTTCGAGCGCCGGGACAACAACGACCGCGGTGGGTTCAACCGCGACCGTGGTGACCGTGGGTTCGAGCGTCGGGACAACGACCGTGGCGGGTTCCGCCGTGACGACCGTCGGGACGACCGCGGTGGCCGTTCCTTCGAGCGTCGTGACGACCGTGGTGGCCGTGGGTTCGAGCGTCGGGACAACGACCGTGGCGGGTTCCGCCGTGACGACCGTCCGTCCGACCGTGGCGGTCGTTCCTTCGAGCGTCGTGACGACCGCGGTGGCCGTGGCTTCGAGCGTCGGGACAACGACCGTGGCGGGTTCCGCCGTGACGACCGTCCGTCCGACCGTCCGGCCGGCCGTTCCTTCGAGCGCCGTGACGAGCGCGGTGGGCACCGTGGCAGCGACCGTCCCTTCAACCGGGACCGCCAGGGCGACCGTCCGGGCTTCCGCTCCGGCGGCCACGAGCGCCCCTACGGCCGTCGTGACGACCACCGCGGCACCGGCACCGGTGGCGGCTCCTCCTTCGGCCGTCGCGACGACAAGCCGCGCTGGAAGCGCAACGGCTGATCTGATTCAGCGGTGAACGCCGTGGCCCCCCGTCACACCGGACGGGGGGCCACGGCGTTTCTGCTGTTCCACGCGGTCCGGGGTGGGTTGGAAACCAGTTGGAAAACCTTTTACCGGGCCGTGAACTCCCGGTAGGATCAGCTCACTTCTGAGGCGAATGTGACGGCCGGGGGGCCTGGGCACCGGACATCGGGTGCGTGCGCGACGCCTCGTTCTTCGGGGAGGGTCTCCTTGACTCGTCATGGCTTCGTACGTCTGCGTCTCGTCGCCGCCTCGGCGGTACTGGCCGCAGGCCTGAGCCCGCTGCTTCCGTCAGCACCGGCCGTCGCCGACGCCGCGCAGGAGACGGTGGTGCCGGCGACCATGCGCTCCACGTACACCTCGGGCGCGCTGTGGAGCGCGTCCACGTACAGCGGTCACGACGCGGCCGGGACGCAGGGCGTCTTCCACAGCCTGGAGGGCGCCGGGCTGGTCTGGACGCGGTACGCCGACGGCACGTCCGTGCCCGTGACCCGGCCGACCGGGAGCGTGGTGAGCGGCGGTTCGGGCGGTGACGTCATGGTCAGCCGCTACTCGGACGGCCGGGTCGACCTGTGGAACGCGGTCGACGGCAGCACCCGGACGCTGCAGGCACCCGAGGGCCTGAGCGTGCTCACCGGCTACCAGGACCTGGCGGTCGCCTACCGCAACGTCACCGACGAGAACGGGACGGCCTGGCGCGAGATGCATCTGCTGCTCCCGGACGCCGACGGCGGCACCCGGGACGTGCCCGTCACCGGTGTGCCGGCGGGGGTGAACCTCGGGCAGCCGGTCGGCGCAGACGCGGACGGGCTGCTGTTCCAGGGCGCCAAGGACGGCCAGTACCTGTCGGTGATGGTCGACCGGCACACCGGTCAGGTGCGGGACATGACCCCGCTGCGCACCAAGGTCTACCTCAAGGCCCAGGTCACCTCCGACCACGTCGTGCTGTTCAACCTCAACGAGACGACCGTCCTGGTCTACGACCGCGCCGACCTCTCCGCTGCCCCCGTCGAGGTCCCGCTCGCAGGCAGCGGGGTGAACCCGGCGCAGGATCTGGCCGTCGTGGGCGACTGGCTGGTCCACCGGCCCAGCGGGGGTACGACGGTGTACGCCAAGGCGACCGCGGGTGGTCCCGAGGTCACTCTGCTGGCCGGGTCGAACGTCGGCGTCTCGGCTGTCTCCGACGGCACCGCCGTAGCTGTGGGCCGCACCAGCGCCGCCACCGACGACTGGGGCGTGCAGCGGATCGCCGCCGGCGCGGACGGCAGACCGACCGTCACCATGGTCAAGCCGTTGCCGAAGCCGCCGTACCCGATCCAGGGGCTGTCGCTGGACCAGGGGCGGCTGGTGGAGGCGGACGCCAGCTGGGGCAACACGCGTGACACGTACGGCCGCACGGTCGCCGTCACCGGTACGCCCACCTATGGTCCGCGCTCGAACTACGACGGCACCGACATCAAGCTGTACAGCTGCCCGGCCGGCGACGTCGGCTGCTCGCAGGTGTTCGGTACGGCCGCCGGGCCGACCGTCTGGCTGGAACGGGAGTCCGGGGAGGACGACCGGCTCAGGGTCAACGGCCCCGGGCAGTACGCCTTCTGGGACCGCGATGTGCCCGCGGGCGGGCGGATCACCGACGTCTCCGGCACGTACGTCCTCTACACCACCGCCACCCAGCAGTACGTCTACAAGATCCGCGACGACGCGCCGGCCAAGGTCACCCGCGCTCCCGGCGCCGCCGCCCTCTCCGGTGACCTGCTGTGGACGGCGGACGTGACTCCCGGGCGGGTCAGCGCGTACGACCTGTCGGCGAAGAAAACCGTCGAGACGCTCACCCTCGACGGCGTCGGCTGCGCACCGACCGAACTGCAGGCGCTCGGCCGCTATCTGTACTGGAACTGCGGTGACACGGCCGGGGTGTTCGACCGTACGACGAAGAAGTCCGTGTCCGTCCCGGCCGACGAGGCGAAGCTCGGCGACGGGTATGTCGTCACGCACGACAAGGCGGCCGCGAAGCTGGTGCTGACCACGGTCGCCGACGGAAACCCGGTCAGCCGGGTCATCGGCGAACTGCCCGACACCGGCGTCTCGCAGCGCGATGTGCGCTGGACGGTCGACGAGTCGGGCGCGAACGCCGCCTACGTCGACGCCCAGGAGCGGGTGCACATCGTCCCGTCCGGTGTGCCGCAGCAGCCGCTGCGTCTGCTGGACCCGCCGGCGTCCCGGGACATGGTCACCCCGGACGAGGAGTATCCCGAGTTCAATCCGCTCGCCCGAGTGCTGCTGTCGAAGCCGGCCGCGGGCTGGCAGCTGACCGTGCGCAGCAAGGCGACCGGCAAGGTGGTCGACACCCGCCGCGGCGGTGAGGCGCGCGGTGAGCTGAAGGTCGAGTGGTTCGGCGCGACCGCGAACGGCCGCCTGCCGAACGGCGGTTACGACTGGGCGCTGAGCATCGACCCGGCGGACGGCGTGGGCGCCCCGCTGCAGGTGCAGGGCTCGGTGCAGGTACGCAAGGGCGCGGCCGTCCGCCGCGACCAGGTGGGCGGCGTCTGGGGCCTGCCGGACGGCATCGGTGACCTGTTGACCCTCAGCTCCTCCGGCAAGCTGGCCTTCCAGCAGGGCACGGGCAAGGGCACCTTCTCCGGGACGGTGACCGGGATCGGCTGGCCGACGACGATCAGGCCGGTGCCGTTCGGCGATCTGAACGGCGACCGCTGCAACGACGTCCTGGTCCGGCTGAGCAGTGGCGCCCTGCGCGCCTACCGCCCGGACTGCGGCGGGGAGTTGGCGCCGTCGACCCCGTACACCTCGCTGGGCACGTCCGGCTGGAACCAGTACGACGTCCTCACCTCGCCCGGCGACGTGACCAAGGACGGCCGCCCGGACCTGATCGCCCGCAACACCTCGACCGGCGCGGTGTACCTGTACAAGGGCACGAGCACGGGGAAGCTGTCGGCGCGGGTGACGCTGTACGGCGACTGGCGCGGCTACAAGAAGGTCGTCGGGGCCGGTGACCTGAACGGCGACGGGATCGGCGACCTGCTGGCGCAGGACAGGGCGAACACCCTGTACCGCTACTACGGCAAGGGCGACGGCACGTTCGGTGCCCGGGCGAAGCTGTTCTCCAACTGGGGCGGCTCGTACAACGCGCTCGTCGGCGTCGGCGACATCACCGGTGACGGCAAGGCGGACCTGGTGGAGCGGGACACGGCGGGGAACGTGTACCGCAACTCCGGTGACGGGA
This sequence comes from Streptomyces sp. NRRL S-646, assembly GCF_000720765.1. Taxonomy (GTDB): domain Bacteria; phylum Actinomycetota; class Actinomycetes; order Streptomycetales; family Streptomycetaceae; genus Streptomyces. Next base: position 54,789 of record NZ_JODC01000009.1, on the reverse strand, counting down.
AGGGGTCGTTCGGGGGCCGGGTGAAGATCGCGTCGGGCTGGCAGGGCTACAAGGGTATTTTCTAGCCAAGTTGTGACGTGTGTCACGCCCTCGGTGTGGGAATCGCTGGGGGCATGACAGATGACGCGATAGAGAGTGGGCTGTCGGACGAGGAACGGCTTGCCCAGCTCGGTTACACCCAGGTCCTCGCCCGCCGTATGTCGGCGTTCTCCAACTACGCCGTCTCCTTCACGATCATCTCCGTCCTGTCGGGCTGCCTGACCCTCTACCTCTTCGGGATGAACACAGGCGGCCCCGCGGTGATCACCTGGGGCTGGGTGGCCGTCGGCCTGATGACGCTGTTCGTCGGGCTCGCGATGGCCGAGATCTGTTCGGCCTACCCGACCTCCGCGGGCCTGTACTTCTGGGCCCACCGGCTGGCGCCCCCGCGTTCGGCCGCCGCCTGGGCGTGGTTCACGGGCTGGTTCAACGTGTTGGGCCAGGTGGCGGTGACGGCGGGCATCGACTTCGGCGCAGCGTCCTTCCTCGGCGCCTATCTGAACCTCCAGTTCGACTTCGAGGTGACCCCGGGCCGGACGGTCCTGCTCTTCGCCGGGATCCTGGTGCTGCACGGCCTCCTGAACACCTTCGGCGTGAAGATCGTCGCTCTCCTCAACGACATCAGCGTGTGGTGGCACGTGCTCGGAGTCGGCGTCATCGTCGGCGCGCTGGCCTTCGTGCCCGACCACCATCAGTCCGCGTCCTTCGTCTTCACGAAGTTCGTGAACAACACGGGCTGGGGCAGCGGTGTCTACGTCGTGCTCCTGGGCCTGCTGATGGCGCAGTACACCTTCACCGGCTACGACGCCTCGGCCCATATGACGGAGGAGACGCACGACGCGTCGACGGCGGGCCCGAAGGGCATCGTCCAGTCCATCTGGACGTCGTGGATAGCGGGCTTCGTCCTGCTGCTGGGCTTCACGTTCGCCATCCAGTCCTACGACAAGGAGCTCGCCTCGCCCACGGGGGCGCCGCCGGCCCAGATCCTGCTGGACGCCCTGGGCGCCACGGCAGGCAAGCTGCTGCTCCTGGTCGTCATCGGCGCGCAGCTGTTCTGCGGAATGGCCTCGGTGACGGCCAACAGCCGCATGATCTACGCCTTTTCACGCGACGGCGCCCTGCCCTTCTCGCGCGTGTGGCACACGGTGAGCCCGCGGACCCGGACGCCCGTGGCGGCGGTGTGGCTGGCGGCGGCCGGGGCGCTGGTGCTGGGACTGCCGTATCTGATCAATGTGACGGCGTACGCGGCGGTGACCTCGATCGCCGTCATCGGCCTGTACATCGCGTACGTCATCCCGACGCTGCTGCGGGTGCGCAAGGGCGACGACTTCGTGCGGGGGCCGTGGCACCTGGGCCGCTGGTCCCGTCCGGTCGGCATCGTCTCGGTGGTGTGGGTGGGCGTGATCACGGTCCTCTTCATGCTGCCCCAGGTCTCACCGGTCACCTGGGAGAGCTTCAACTACGCCCCGGTCGCCGTCCTGGCCGTCCTCGGCTTCGCGGCGGCGTGGTGGGGGGCGTCGGCCCGGCACTGGTTCCTCAACCCGGCCCACGAACGCACGCTCGCCAGGGAGGCGTCACGCATGGCAGCCTCCGGAGGCGCCCCGGAAAAGGTAGATCCCTGACACTCCGGCCGGATCTTCGCCTCCGGCACGGCCGTGTCCCCGATACCCGATCGGAGACGCGGCCGTGTCCGGCTATGCTCGGGGAGGCAACATCGCCAGGGGCCCTTAGCTCAATTGGCAGAGCAGTGGACTTTTAATCCATTGGTTGTGGGTTCGAGTCCCACAGGGCCTACGGCTGGTAGGCGGGGGATATGCCCTCTGACCTGCTACGCAGCGCCTGAGTCGGCTTCGGTCGGCTCGGGCGCTGCTTCGTTTTCGAGCCACTGCGTGAGCGATGCGTGAGCGGATGTGGCCGTGGCCTGCGGATCGGCTGCCGTTTGGGCGGACGGTTCGGCAGCCACCTGACGCGACCGGGGGATCAGCTTCGCTGCCTTCTCGGCGATTTCACGGTCCAGCTCGGGGAGCAGACTCGTGTACGTGTCCGAGGGCAGCGTGATGGTGGAGTGCCGGAGCGTCTCCTTCACCGTGTGGATGTCGCCTCCGCCTCCGTGCGTGAGCGTCGCGGCGACGTGGCGTAGGTCCCGGAGGGTGATGGGCGGCAGGTCGGTGGTGGCGAGGATGCGGCGGAAGGTCTCCGAGACCGTCTCCGGGTGAAGCCAGGAGCCGTCCTCCTTGGTGAACACCTTGCCGGTGTCCTGCCAGGCGGTGCCCCAGTCCGCACGCTCCTTGTCCTGGCGGGCCTTGTGGTCGCGCAGCACGGCAATGTTCATGCTGTCTAGCGCGATCGTATTGGCGCTGCCGTCGGTCTTCGGCTCGGACTCGTAGAGGTCCCAGCCGTCGACCACGATCTCCTTGGCCGGGGTGATGAGGCCGGCGCCGAGATCGATCTCGTGCCAGTCCTGGCCGACCGTCTCGCCGCGACGGAGCCCACCCGGTGCGGCTGGCACCCTGCGAAGACCACCCGCATCCAAAAGGGCGAGGTGCAGCCCACCGACGGGGACATCCGAGCCTGGTGCGCCGGCTGTGGTGCCGCAGACCAGGCCGACGACCTGATCGCCACGGCCCGCGCCGTCGACTCGATGTATGTGGAGTGGCGCAGGAGCCACCGGACCGGCATGCGCAAGACCCAGGGGGATATCTACGACCGCTACGCGCACGGCGGCGTCACCCGCGCGTACGTATCCAACGTCGTGCCCGGCTTCTTCCAGACCCCTGCCTACGCCACGGCCCTGATGGAGGCCATCACCGACTTCCAGGGCACGTGCGTCCTGCGCTACCGCGTAGGCGACGCAGAGACGATGGCCGGACGGCTCAGGCACCTGCTGACCGTGATGCCGCTGCCCTCCGTCTCCCCGGGTCTCATCCCCTTCACCGCGCAAAGGACCATGTGGCCGCTGGAGGCGTTCTACCTCCATGACGGCGCACGCAGCGTCGTGGAGACCCTCACCGCCGAGGTGAACGTGGTGCAACCGCGCGAACTCGCCGACTACTGCAAGGCGTTCGGGGAGCTGACGAAGATGGCCGTCCACGGCAACGCCGCCCGCGCCTTGATCGAGTCGGCGATCACCTCCCTCGGATGACGTCGCACAATTCCCCGCAATTTCGTTGAGCCGAAACTCCGGCCCTCCGTACGGTCGTTGGCGTCGCCGGGCAGGTCCAGGCTTCCCCTCGGCGGCAGAGGAGGAGAGTCCCGCCCGTATTCCCCCGTCGCGGGCGGGACGTCCCAGCCCTGAGGAGACGACCCTGTGAGCGTCATGACCGGACCCGCCGCAATCGGACCGCCCGGCTACACCGAAACCCTCCCGTGTGAGCCCGAGACGGCCCGTCGTGCCCGACGCCTTGTCACGGTCGCGCCGAACACCTGGGCATAGCCGAGTTGGCGGAAGCGGGCACGCCGATCGTGTCCGAGCTGGTGGGCAACGCGGTCCGCCACACCTCGTGCCGTCTGGTCCGGGTGTCCGTCCGGCGCGTCACGGACGATCTCGTACGGATCGGCGTCACCGACCGATCCCACGCCCTGCCGAAAATGGATCTGGTCGCCGACGGCGATGAGACGGGGCGCGGCCTGGTCCTGGTCGACGCGCTGTCACACCGCTGGGGCTACGACGAAATGCGGTGGGGCAAGACCGTCTGGGCGGAACTGGCGGTCCCGGTGAGCTGACATTATGGCTCCTGCCGGAAGGCGAACAGGCGGGCGTCGCCGATCCGGAGTGGTGCGTGGAGCCGGCCGTACCTCACCACACCGAGGGCCCGCTCACCGTTCAGTCCGGGCGGCGTGCTAGCCACCGGGTCGTACCAAGTGGTGCCGTGAAGGCGGACAAGGGCCACCGGCGCCTTCAGGCGCTGGACTCGCGACGTTCGATGAGCTGACCGCGTTCGAAGCGGGTTCTGGTCCGCACCAGGGCGACGAGGTGGGGCCCTTCACGGCCCGCCAGCGGGCCCGGGCGGGCCCGACAAGCTTGGAGCCCCTGCACTTCCACTGGAACCTCAGGGGTTCACCACCCCCCAACGGGCCATCTCGCTGCCACCAGCGTCGGATCAACAGCCGAGCGCCTTGCGGTTTGGGACGATCGGGCATCGTCTTGGAGGGCGTCATCCTGTGAGGCAACCTCAAGACTGCCTCAACTCCCTTTACTTAAGCTCTTATAGATCATTTACTTACCCTGCGTCACGATGGCGCTCCTCCGGGCGTGGGTGGATGACCTCACCTATTGCCGTCCGTACGGCCACTACCAGCCATATAGACATGGAGACGCGCCATGCGAGAAGCGCGTATGCGCGACACCCTCAACCAAGCCAATCAGACCGCGGTGTCGCCACAACTGCCGCCCAGCGCCGAAACCCCGGAAGGTAAGCAGCACAACGAGAGCAAGGGGACGTTCGGCTAAAGCGGTCAGATAGAGACGAACGGGGAGACCACCGCTTTGACTTACCTCACGACGGACGACCAGAGGACCGGATCGCAAGGGGACTTCAGCTCCACCCTGACCGCTCCACCCACCCCAGGGGACCCCCACGCCATCCCCTATCTCACCCCCCGAGAACGCCAAGTCCTCACCCTGCTCAGCCGCGCCGCCGACAATCGCGAGATCAGCCGCCGACTCGGCATAGCCGAACGTACCGTCAAAGCGCACCTGACCAACCTCATGGTCAAGATCAAAGTGACCAGCCGCACCGAAGCGGCCCTCTTCGCCTACGCCTTTCACGGCCGTATCGTCGGCCGGCTCTGAGGATCTCGTTCGCCCGCTCGGTCTGGGCGTTCCGCCTCGTTCTGGCGGATTTACCCATGCAGGGCCACGGGATGCATGCCGAGGGTCCGGGCCGCATGGCGGATGACCTCGGGGCGACCGCAGTCGGCGCTCTTCTCGTGAGCCCCGCCTGTGCCGCCGCCGCACCCTGAGCTTGACAGCACCCATATCGCTTATCGATACTATCGATAAGCGATATGGGTGCTGCGAGCGGCAGGGGGAACCGTGGGTACGAAGTCCTGGTGGAGCCGGACCGACAATCGGCTGCTGGAGGCGGCTCTGGGCCTGGCGGCTCTGCTTGCCGGCGTCTTCGGGGTGCTGCTCCCGGTCCTCGGGGTGGTCGGCCTCATCGACCCGGTGGACACCCGCGAAGTCAAGGTCGAGACCACGACCCGGGTGCCGGGCACCGTGACTGACGCGGTGGCGGGCCATGGCTTGACCCTCACCGGCACCCACCAGGCCAACCTCATCTTCGCCCACCCCGACGTGAGCCAGCGCCTGCTGCTCGCGCTGCCGGACGTCATCGGCAGCCTGCTACTGCTCCTCGTCCTGGCCCTCCTCCTTCAGATGGCCAGGACCCTGCGCGGCGGCGACGTCTTCGTGCCGAGCAACGCCCGCCGTCTGAGCGCCATAGGGCTCACGGTGCTGGTGCAGGCGGTCCTCTCCCCGGTCCTGCCGGTGCTCACCACGGCGGCTCTGGTGAACGGCACCCCCATGGCTGATCAGGTCCCCTCCTCGATCACCTTCACCGGCGAGTACGTCCTGCTCGCCTTCCTCATCCTGGCCCTGGGCGAGGTGTTCCGGCGTGGTACGAAGCTCCGCGCCGACACCGAGGGGTTGGTCTGATGCCGTCAGAGGAGGAACACCGGGTTCAAGTCCACCTGGACCGGCTGCTGGCCGAGCGCGGCATGACCTTGTCCGAACTGGCGGCCAGGGTCGGGGTGACGGTGGTCAACCTCTCCGTCCTGAAGAACGACCGTGCGAAGGCGATTCGCTTTTCCACCCTCACTGCGATCTGCCGCGAATTGAACTGCCAGCCCGGAGACCTGCTCAGCGTCCGCGAGGACTGACCCCGGTCATCGGCATGGCCGACATTCCGTACGAGAGCGCCGTGTACCGCCTCCTACCGTGTGGCCCTCGCCGAAGCATGCTCATAACTACGTTACCTAGACAAGGGATTACTCATGGAGATGACCTCTGGCCGGCGTCTGGCACAGGTTGCTGTGGTCGCTGTGTGTGCTGCCGCTCTTGCAGCATGCGGGACCTCCTCGCGTTCCTACAACGTGTCGGGAGCTCCGGGGGGTGCCAGTGCGGCGTGCTCCAGTCTGGTGAGCAAGGCGCCGCAGAAGCTGGGGGGCCATGAGCGCGACGATTCCGACCAGAAGGGAACTGCCGTGTGGGGGGACGGAGATGTCATTCTCCGGTGCGGGAACATCTCGGACGTTCCGGAATCGGCTCCATGCGCGTCGGTTAAGGGGGTCGACTGGGTCGTGAACGAGAAGAAGACCCACGACGGGGTGAAGACGGTCCTGTCGTACGGGCGTAGCCCTGCAGCCGAGGTCACGATGTCGGAGCGGATCAAGGACAAGAACGCCGTGATCGGTGAAGTGTCCGGGATCGTGTCGGGGCTGACGAAGCAGAAGGCGTGCGCGAAGCAGGGCTGAGCCTTTGCGGCCCGGACCCCTGTTAGCCCTGGAGGGCAGGGTGCCCGAAGGTGCGATGGTCGCAGGTGCGGCCAGGACGTAGAAATCAGTGGAACGTGCGTGCGGGTGCCGTTTGCGGTGCCGGGCGCATGGTCAAGGAAGCATTTCCACTTCTACGGGGAGAAATCATGCGTACTCTCTCGCGCCTGGCCTCTGGTGGGGCCGCTGCGGTGGCCGCCGGTGCGCTGCTGTTCGCAGCTGCGCCCGCGCACGCCACGTCGTCCTCTGGTACCTGGGGCATCCCGGGCCACAAAATGCAGGTGAACGCCTGGCACTGTGGCTCGTACGTGAGCACCTGTGACTGGAAGGCGTCGACCAAGGTGTACAAGGGCACGGCCCACGACAGTGCCCAGTGGGTGCAGAACCGGGCCATCCTGACCGCTCACGGCATCAGCGTCTCCCTCACGATCTCGAAGAACCCTGAGGCGACGCTGAAGATGACCAGCAAGTCGCAGGGCGAGGTCCGCTGGAAGAACTACGGCGGGCACAAGTGGATCTCGGACACCTACGGTCAGATGAAGCCCAGCTCGCTGACCGTGTACGTGTCGACCAAGTCCTGCGGCTCGGCCCAGATCACCAGCAGCATCAAGTTCACGGAGAAGTGCGTCACTGCCGGCGCGGCCTGATCCGCTCTTGACACTGCGCACCACCTGAACGTCTCTGCCCCCGCCCCTTTGGCGGGGGCAGAGTTCTCTTACGGGGGAGAACGAGTATGTCTCACGCCAGGAGAGTCGCGAGGAAAGCGGCGTGGGCGGCTGCTGCGGCCTGCGTCCTGCTGCCCGCCGTGTCCTGCACCTCGCAGGGCAGCCACCATGAAAGCAGGGAACCAGCCTACTTCCAGAGCCTCGTCAGCCAGGTCAACGGCCTGTACTACCACCCCTTTCTGAGGGAAGAGCGCGGCAGCGCCGAATCTCAGTCCTACGCGCTGCGCATCCTGGCAGAGACCGGCGCGAAGCCGAAGGTCACGGTGGGAGCCACGACGGCCGCAGCGCTGCGCTCCGATGCGCTCAAGACGTCCGCACTGTGGGGGAGGTACTGGCTTGTCCCGCTGCGCGAGGCCGGAGTGTCTGCAGTGCTGGGGCGCGGCGACACCCAGGACGTGGAGAAACTGCGAACCGGCAAGGGATGGTACGAAGATCCCGCGCTCGGAGAGAAGAGCGACGAAGGACGCCTCGGTGCCACTTGGGCGGCGCTGGAGGTGGAGGCGGCCACCGGAACTCTCACGAAGCTTCCCGCCGCTGACAAGGCGGCCACCGCTGGCTGGCTGGGCAGGCTGGCAGACGGCAGGCCGCGACTGGACGAGGCCGCGGCCCTGGCACGCTGCCTGCACCTGCTCGGCAAGTCCGTCCCCGGCTCCCTGACGTCGCTGGCAGCTCCGGACACGAGCCGGTTCACCGAGCGCCCGGACAAGGAACGCGCCGCCCTGCTGGAAGACACATACAACTACGTATTGCTCCAGGAGTCGGCCGGCAAAGAGCCGCGTGTGGACCGGAAGACATGGCAGCAGGCCCTGTCGCACAACGTCGGAAGCCTCGACTACGACCAGCTGTACAGCCTGGTGCACATCCTGCGCGCCGCCGGCAATTCCAATGGGGCGTTCTCGGCGGTCACCCGCCGTCTTGAGCAGGAGCGCATGCAGGACGGAACGGTGCGTGACCCGTCCTCCTACCTGGGCACGCCCGACGCGTCGTTGTTCGTGCAGCAACTGCGGAGCCTGGCCGGATGGCCTGTGCGGGACAAACGTCTCCTGTCTGCGGTCGAGGAGCAGGCCAATGCCCAGGACGCGCCCCGCGACGGCGCCGCGCGGCTGAACCTGGCCGCCCTCAAGCACAGCGCCGGCGGTGAGCCGCTTTCTCGACAGGAGGCCGCGCTCTGCCAGGATCCGTCGACGGTGCCGGCCACGGTCACCGCAGACAACGTGGTGGCCTGGCAGCGTGCGGCATGGGACTGCGCGGAGTCCGGCATACCGATACCGGTTCCCTCCGTCACACGCTGGAGCGTTGACGATCTGGAAGGCGCGCAGGCGGCTGCCACGCTGGTGGTCGGCCTGCACCAGACCGGCCAGGAGGACCGGACACCTGGATGGCTGACCGCGGACGTGCTCAAGCGATGGGCAGTCGACCCGGGGCCCCGCGCAAGCGTCTATGACCGTGCGCTGATCGTCCGCGCCTACCTGCTGCTCGGCGGCCATGCCGACGAATCCATGGTGAGTCACCTTGCCAGTCAGTTCAGGGCGCACCGGGGCTGTCCGGGGCTCCCCGGCCTGTACCGCCCCGATGACGAGCCGGGCTGCGACCTCAAGACGACATGGGCGGTATGGGAGCTGGACAAGGCACTGGATCGGAAGCTGGGAACTCTGCCCTCGCAGGGCTCCTGAGACAGAAAGTGAGCAGAACCCCCGTGAGCACACTGCTGACAGCGAGTGGGATAGGCAAGTCCTATACATTGCGCGGCCAGCGGGTCGACGTCCTCAAAGACATCGATCTCGCTGTCGCGCCGGGATGCGTCACCGCGCTCGTCGGACACTCCGGATCGGGCAAATCCACCCTCATGCACATTCTCGGGCTGCTGACGAAACCCGACACAGGCCGGGTGGAGCTGGAGGGCCGCGACACCCATGGTCTGTCAGACAGCGCACTCGCGGAACTGCGGCGTCGGCGTCTGGGGTTCGTCTTCCAGTCCTACAACCTGCTGCCACAGCACAGCGCCCTGCGCAATGTCCTGCTTCCGTACACCGGCAGGCGCCGGGAGGCAGAGGCCCGGGCGCGCGGTCTGCTGGAGCGCGTGGGGCTGGGAGACCGGTGCGAGCACCGGCCCAGCGAGCTGTCCGGGGGCGAACAGCAGCGCGTGGCGCTGGCCCGAGCGCTGGTGAACGATCCGCCACTGCTGCTGGCCGACGAACCCACCGGAAACCTGGACACCGAGAGCGAGGCCCTGTTGCTGGGCCTGTTCCGGGAGTTGGCGGACGACGGGCGAGGGGTGCTCGTCGTTACGCACAATCAGGCGGTCGCGGATGCGGCCGACGTCGTTCACCGGCTGGGCCGGGGCGCAGGTCTTTCGGCACAGGACAAGACGAACGGCCGCTCCTGGGCACGCACCCGGGGTTCGCGGGAGGGTGAGCTGTGAACCTGCTTCAGGTGGCGTGGTGGAACGTGCGAGCGTTGCGTAGGCGGCTGCTGGGTCTGGTGGCGATGGTCGCGGTCGCCGGCGCGGTGTGCCTGAGCGCGATCGGGATCGCTTCGAACGCGCAGGGGACGACGACCAGCCAGGTCGGGGAGTCGACGGCGAACCGGTCGGTCACGGTGGACTCCCCGGAGGGACGTCCCGACACCGCTCAGCTGACGGACGCGACGGAGAAGCGCCTGGCGAAGATCGCTCACGTCGAGTCGGTCCAGCACAGGCTTCAGGTGTCCATGCCGGTACGGGACAACCCCGAGGGGGCCGACCTGCTGTATGCGACGACCTATCGCAAGGCGCTGGCACCCCCCGTGGTCAAGTCGGTGCGCAAGCAGCTGTTTCCGCTGCACCGCGGAGAGGTGGTCTTTCCCGCCTCCACGCATGGGGTGGACCTGTCGTCGATGGTGGGCAGGACGGTGACAGTGGACGCGCACCGATATGTGCGGCCCGGCGTGGGGAACACGGTGAGCGACCGGGTGAAGGTGGTGGGCCTGTACGACCCCAGCTGGCAGTTCGACGGCCCGGACACCGCGTATGCGGACGACGCGACCGTGGTGAAATGGGCGGCGGCTGCGGCTGGCAAGACGACCGACGACTACCTGCGCACCTCAGGCTGGGATCAGCTGACGGTGGTGGCTGACAGCGCCGCCCATGTACCGGGCGTGCTCAACGCCGTGCAGAGGATGAACTACCCGGCCAACTCCCTGCAACAGCAGCTTCAGGCTCTTCCCGGAGTGCTGCAGTTGGTCAGCCTGACCGGGAACGTGCTGCTCGGCGTTCTGGGCGTGCTCGCCTTCGTAGGGGCCGTCACGGTGACGGGTGCGCTGGGGCGGCAGCGGGCCCAGGAAGTGGGCATCCTCAAGGCAGTCGGCTTCCGTAGCCGCTCGGTGATGGGGATGCTCGTGGCGGAGATGGCGATCGCCGGTGTGGTGGCGGCTGCAGCTGGCATCGTGTTGGCGGTGGGCGCGTCCAGTGCGGCGGCTGCTGGTCTTCGGCGTATCGGTGACATCGCCCCGTACGTGCGCGACACAGTACCGCTTCCGGGGACGCTGACGCTGATCTCTCTGTCGGTTGCGACCGTTGTCGTCGTAGCTGCCGGCGCCGTGCTCCCGGCTCATCGTGCCGCTCGCATGTCCCCCACTGAAGCCATGAAGGACTGGTGATCCCTGTTATGCGGCGCAAGACGTCGTACGCCGCGCTCGCGGTGTCCGCTGCCCTGTTGGCCTCCTGTTCCGGTTCCGACGATGTGGAGTTGGGAACGGACTGGAAGGGATCGCAGACGTTTGTGACTGCGAGCGTGTCCGGGCACACAGTGGTGGTCGGCATCAATCCAGAAGCTCACCACGCGCAGGCGCTGGCTGTTGTGCCGCAGAAGGATGGCGACGATGACGCGCTGGCTCCTCAGCTCGTGCAGTTGGCCGACGGGACGTGGTGGCTGTCAACGCACCGCAAAGAGGAGCGTCCAGACCGGCTTTTCACACTGAACACCGCCCGGCACGCCCTGGATGAGAAGAACGATACGGAGCGGCTGCGTGAACTCGTGCCGGGCAAGAGCTTGGTCGCGACCGTTCATGACTCCTCCGGAAGCGATCAGGATGCTGCCACGGCGGGCAGCAAAACCACCAGTGTGCTGGTACGCGATGCGAAGACGTGGAAGAAAGTCCGGGACGTGCAGGTTCCGGGACCGGTCACGCTGGCGGCGTCCGATCCGTCCAGTGACACGGTGTGCCTGGCTACCGGACAGGGGTCCGACGTGAAGGCGAGTGTGCTCGACCTCGCCACCGGCAGGACCAGGCAGGTCGGGGAGGCCGGCGGCGTGCAGGTGCAGCAACTTGCATGTCCAGCAGGCACCCCAGTCCTGGCCGGTACCCCCACCCGGGACAGCCAGGAAACCACGGTGAAAGTGACCCTGAAGAACGCAGACGAGGCAACGGTGGTCAGCGCAGTCGGCGGACGGGTCGATGCCTTGCAGGCGTCGAAGAACACAGTCGTGATCGCGGTGAACTTCGGGGAGGACAGCGATCTCATCGAGCTGGACCGGAGAAGCGGGCGTGAACTGCGGCGCGTGACGGTCAAAGGCATGGACAGCTCGTCCCTGCTGCGGCAGACGCGGGGTGGCTGGGTGATGGTCTCGGACAACACCGCGGCCGTGGTGGACCTGAACAAGGGGACGTCCCGGACGTTCGATCTGCCGGGGACGCTGACGAGCTTCTGAGCCTGTGCGAAAGGGGCCTCCACGCGTCGTCCGGTGCGCAGGCCCCTCTCATTGCGCGAGCCGGGATGCGTGAGCGATGCGTGAGCGGATGATCCGGCAGAGACCATCTCGGTGTGGACGAAGCACGGGGCAGCACCTGCCCTGCCCAGGTGGGTCCGGACACCGACACAGCGCCCGGACCCACCCAGCAAGATCACGCCAGGACTTTTGATCCATTGGTTGTGGGTTCGAGTCCCACAGGGCCTACGGGTGGTAGGCGGGGGATATGCCCTCTGACCTGCTGTGCGGCGTCCGGGTCGGCTTCGGTCGGGTCGGGCGCCGCTTCGTTTTCGGGGTTGCTGAGCGGTGGAAGTGCCCGCCGGATGGTCAACGCCGGGCGTCCACCGCCTCCCGCACGACGGACACTTCGCGGCGTTCCGGGCCTTGGTCGAGGCCGCCACTCTCGCTCGCACCCGGCGGGCCTGATGCCGGTACCTGGAGCGACACACCGCTGAACAGAACCGATCCCGCCCGGCCGACGTCCAACTGCAGCCGCTCACCACAGGCCGGGCAGGACCGGGCAGCCATCCGGCCGTCACCATCGGCCACTTCACCAGGCCAGACCCGCTACGAGATCCCTTCAGCGACTTCCGAAACGAGAACATGCGATGTGTGAGCGGCCGGTGCGGCACGAGGGGCACATGATGTGGATCCGCGCGAGCGGGAAACATCGATACCTGCGGCAGGTTGTGGAAGCAGCCTCAGTGGATACCCGGTGAGTGAGGGGTTCGGCAGTGTGCCCCTCGGGTGGACCGTCTGCCCGGATGTCGTCTCCATGAGCCGCTCGGCAGGCGGTGCGCTCGTTTCGGGTGAGCCCCTCCGGCGCTGTGGGTCGGGGCGGCCGGCGACGTACGGTGGAGACACCGAGGGCATCACGCACTCCGGTACTCGTGCCGGAGCCGTCCTCGGCGAGAGACGAACCCCCGGACCGCTCGAGCTGGCGGTGCGGAGACGGGTCGGCGTCATGTCCGCCGCGATCGAAGCACGTCCGCCGTCTCCCCTGGGCGAGGAGCTTCCCGGCCGAGGGGCGGTGTGAGGGTTGTGCAGCGACTGGACATCCATCGCCGTGACCGGGGGGAGCGGGCCCTCGTCACGCTCGCCGGTGAGATCGGGCCGGGGACGGTGCCCCTGCTCCGAGCCGCGCTGGAGCGGTGTCTGCGCGACGGGGTGACCATCATCGACGTCGACCTCACCACCGTCGGCTCCTGCGACGCCAAGGGCCTGAATGTCTTCCTGACGACGTCGAGGCGTGCCGACCGGGTGCATGCGTCTCTGTGGCTGCACCATCCGTGCGTGCAGATCAGCCACCTCCTCGCCGTCACGGGATCCGCCTGCGCCGGCTGAGTCGTCAACAGGCGGAGGGGATGACCGAGGAGATCGCCGACCTGGTGGTGTCGTCGGTCGTGGGCTCTTCCGGGAAGGTGGGCCAGGAGCGGGGTGAGTTCCTGTGGCGGCTGGCCGTCAGTGCCCGGCGGCCCGGCTTCGCGTTGCTGGTCGCCGAGACGACGGTGCTGGTGGGCTGTTCCTTCGGTTTTCCGGTGGGCCCCGGTGCCCGGTCCGAGCGGGGTCTGCAGGAGAGCGTCCAACGGCTCACCGGCTGTGCCCGCTTCCTGCTCCTCACCCAGGTCGTGGCGCCTCAGCACCCCCAGCACCGCGACATCGCCCGGCGCCTGCAACAGCGCCTGCTGGCCGATCGGCACGTCGCACTCGGAGTCGCGCTGCTCCGTCCGGCCGACGATGCCGGACAAGCCGCGTACGAGTCCTGGGACTGGCGGAACCAAGGAGACATGGTCGGGCTGCCGGGTGGGGGCACTCCCTGCCTCCTGACCCTGTCCCGGGAAAGCGAACTCCGGTTACCCGGGCCTCGGAGACGCCGGAAAACGTGACGGTCGTGGCTGATCACCGCCGGACGCCCTGAAGAGGTGGTCCTCGATCTGATGGACGAGGTTGCCGGCGAGGACGTGGAAGAGGAGGCAGCGCAGCACCCCCATGACCGGCGTGATGCCGCTGCCCGCGTCGCCGCACCGCACCCGGCAGCGGGTGGGGAGCCCGTGGCCGTCAGGGAACCACGACGGGCGCACCGGCGGAGCCACGCCCCGGCCTGTTCCCGCGAACCGCCCCGGCCGTCTCATCTCCCCTCACCCGATGCCGGTGATACGGCCGACGCCGGACACCGACTCCGCGCTGCGCGGTCCGACCGCGCAGCCGGACCACACGCCGTGCGGTACATGACCGGATCCCGCGTACGGAGCTGGGGGTCGGCCGCGCCGAAAGTACTTCGGGGCCGTGCCGCATCGCGGACGGCACGTGCATGTGGACACGCAGACGGCCGCCGGGGCGTATCCGTCACGGCGCCCGGCGGCCCGGCTGGTCCGGCCCCGGGCGGGGCGGGGCGAGCCTCCGTGTCGGCACGAATCCCCCGGTGACCGGGAAGGGCATGAGAGACATCCCGGTGGACACAGGGCGGAAACCGGCGGGGCATGGCGACCGAAAGGAGATCTGCGCCCGGCCAGTGCCGACGCGGTCCTTCGCATAGTGCCCCGCAGGTTCCAGAGCTGCGGTGTGAAGGGCTGTCCACCGGCGCGAGGCAGGATTCGGGCCCCCGGGCACCGACCGTCGACGTCTCGGGCCGACGGTGTACGGACAGCTGCGCGACTGCGCTCAGTGCCTGTCCCCCACCGTATGCCCGCCGGACCGGGGACGACCCGCCCGCCCGCCTCCCGCCGAAACGGAGGACGAACGGGCCCCTGGGCGGCGGGAGGCGCACTCGTGGTCCCGCGACGCGCCGCGGCGGGACCGTACGTCCACATTTCGGGGGCAACAGATACGTCTCCGCTCATGCCCCTTGTTCTGGACTCATCGCCTCGGAACCCGTCCGTAAGCGCCTGGAAACAGTCGCTTACGGTCATGTCCATGGGCGTCAGGGAAGGACGACCGGCCGAGCCGCCACAGCAGTAGGCTTGTCATACGGTCGCCCGTGGCCCCGGCCCTCTCCGTGAAGTCCCGTTCCGCGCAACAGAGGCTCTGCGCACGGAGGAAGCCGTACGACCGACTGAGGAGATGGGGCGCATGAGCCCGCATCCCGACGTGTTCGACGAGTGCCGTGTGGTTCGGGCGGGTGGTGAGCTGGACGTGGCGACCGCGTCGTCCTTCACCCGTGGTCTGGAGGACGCCTGCCATGGTGACGGCCGGCTGTTCCTGATCGTCGACCTGAGCGGCGTGACGTTCATGGACGGCAGCGTCCTGGAGCCGTTGTGCGCGGCCTGGCACGACTGCCACAGGCGGGGTGGATGGGTGCGCGTGATCCACACCGGGCCGGGAGCGGCGCTCCTGTTCCGGGCCGCCGGTCTGCTGGAGTGGTTCCCCCGGTACGCGAGTGCCCAGGACGCCTGGCAGGGCATAACCGCGGACCGTGCGGCGCCGCACCGGGACACGTAATGTACGGCGCAGGCCAGGCGGCGCCGCACCTCGGAGCCCCCCGGCTGTCGAGGAGCGGGTAACGGTGATCAGCGACGGCATGGCCGGCCTTCTGCGGACGCTGCGTCGTGGTGAGACCGGCGACCCGGGGCGCGAGTGCGCGCGGGTGCTGGGCGCCCGCGGTGTCGCGCTGTCGCTGCTGCTGGACGGCGGCCGGATGACCGAACCGCTGTGGTGCCATCCGGAGTTGAGCGCTCGGTTCGAGGAACTCCAGCTCACGCTCGGTGAGGGCCCGGGACCGGATGCCGTCCGCATCGGAGCACCTGTCGTGGAGCCGGACCTGGACCGGGTGCGCCCCGAGCGGTGGCCCGCACTGCTGCCGGCCGCGCGCGAGTTGGGTGTCCACGGTGTGTGCTGCTTCCCACTGGGTATCGGCGCCATCCGGGTCGGCGTCCTGACCGTGCTGTGCGACGGAAACAGACGGCTGAGCGAGCAGCAGTACGCGGACGCCACCGCCCTGACGGCCGCGCTGACCGGCGCCTTCCTGAACGGGGCTCCCCGCGAGGGCCGGAACGGTGACGTGCCCGGCTCCGGCGTGTTCTCGGAGTGGCCGTCGGGGCTGCACCGCGCGGCCGTGCATCAGGCCACGGGGATGGTCAGTGTCCAACTGGGCGTGTCCATGGAGGTCGCCCTCCTGCGTCTGCGGGCCCACGCGTATGCCAGCGGCCGCCCTCTCGGCGAGGTGGCGCAGGACGTGGTGGCCCGCAGGCTCCGATTCGACGACGATGTGAGCGGGCCGTATTCGCCCGATGGTGGAAAGGGATGATCGGCATGGCCCGCGAACGACGTCTGGCGGAGATCTTCGTGGAGGTCGCCGACTCCCTCGTCGAGGACTTCGACGTCATCGACCTGCTGCAGCGGCTTTCCGCGCGCTGCGTCGAACTGCTCGACGTGTCGGCGGCCGGGATCCTGCTCGCGGACGCGCACGGGGAACTGCAGATCATCGCCGCCTCGGACGAACACACCCGGCTGCTGGAGCTGTTCGCGCTCCAGCACGACCAGGGCCCGTGCGTGGAGTGCTACCGCACCGGTGCCGCGCGGACCAACATCGACCTGACACGCCGGGAAGCGACCGTGGGCTGGCCGCGCTTCGCCGCGCGGGCCCGTGAGACGGGGTACGTGAGCACGCACGCCATCCCGCTGCGCCTGCGCAATCGCGTCGTCGGCGCGCTCAACCTCTTCCAGACCACACCCCTCCGCCTCGGTGACGACGACATCGCGCTGGCCCAGGCGCTCGCCGACGTGGCGACCATCGCGATCCTCCAGCAGCGCACCCTGGAGCAGTCGCATGTCGAGAACACCCAGCTGGAGACCGCGCTGACCAGCCGTGTCCTGATCGAGCAGGTCAAGGGCGTGCTGGCGGAGCGCTGGAACACCTCCGTCGACGACGCCTTCGCCGCGTTCCGGTCGTACGCCCGCGACCATCACCTGCGCCTGGCGGACCTCGCCACACGGATCATCTCGGGCGGCTTCGACACCGCGGACATCCCCGCCCCGGCGCCGGGCCGATCCGAGGACCGCCGCGGCTGACCCCCTCTCACGGCCCGCTACCGGTGTCGACGAGGATCTGCGCGGCCTGCGTGACGTTGTCGGTGCGGACCGCTTCGGCCATGGCGGCGCGCGCGGCGTCGGGCCTCGTGTGCGGCGGGACCACGAGGAGGGAGAAGAGATCCTGCTCGCCCCGGGTGACCAGGACGGTGTCGTCGCCGACCGGAGAGGAATCGATGTGGACGACACGCCCGTCGACGGTCATTCGCGTCGGCAGCGCGTCCCACGCGTCGGCGTCCAGGCCGACGCGTGTGACGGGCCCGAGGTACTCGGTGAGCGCGGTGATCAGGGCGGGAAGTTCGGCCGTGATGTCACGGGAGCGCGGCCACCACGCCCCGTCGAGCACTCCCTGGCGGTCGTGTGTCGTCTCCAGCCGTACGACGGCCGTCCCGGGTTTCACGGCCTGAGGGACGGCGTCCGGCAGGAGCCTGGTCACGCGCGGGGAGTGGGGGTCGGACATCACTCTCGCCTGCCTGCCGGGGATGAGGGAACGGCGTGGCTTCCTGGCTTCACGGTACTCCCCGGCCGGGGAGCCCGCGGGGCATCCGCGAGGGCCGTGGGACGCAGCGGCGTAGAGTGAGAGAACTGGCCCGTCTTCCAACGGGGCATCGGACTCCGAGGTCGCCATGCAATCCATGGAAGCACCCTCGGACGGGTACGCCGAGGTCCGTGTCGTCGCCGCCTCGCCCGAGGCCGCCCGTCGGGTCGCGGAGGCTCTCCGACGCTGCTTCGCCGCCACCGAGCAGCGCAGCTACCCCGCGGGCGCCGAGGGGGGAACGCGCCTCGACCTCACCGTGGACACCGCCCGCCCGGCAGAATCGGCACAGTCGTGGCTGGAGACCAGCCGCTCCGTGGAGAACGCCCGTCGGAGGAAGTGAGCCGGGCCGGAGACGGGGCTTGCGTGATGCCCGCGACCATCTCTCATCCTCCGCCACGGGCTGCCCCCTTCAGGGCCCGACCGCACGCATCGTCAGCGTGCGCAGGCCCGAAGAGCGGACAAGGACGCGAGCGGGGGGTGCCCTCTCGTCACGGGGCTCGAACCGGCGGCGCGCCATGGGGATGCGATCGCCGTGGCCACCACCCTGCTGATCCTGATCGCTCACATATGACCGTCGGCCGCGGTCGCCATGAGCGGTTCCGCGGCCTCCTCGGTCGTGTCCGGGGGCAGGACCACGAGATCCCAGCGCCCCTGGCCGGGGGTGAGCAGGACGATGGTCTGCGGGGCGGATGCCGTGAGGTTCCTGCGCAGTAGTACGACCTGGTTGGCGACGAGCATCCGCCCGGGGCCGGCGGACCAGGTCGCCCCGTTGACGGTGACGCTGGTGATGTGGCCCCACGCGCGCGGCAACCCGGCGAGCAGCTGGGGAAGTTCGGCGAGCAGGTCGTACGAACGGGGCCACCACGCTCCGTCGATGGGCCTCGGCAGGTCACCGCGGGGTGCCAGGCGCAGGCGCAGGAGGGGACGAGAGGGGGGCGGGGATTGCACTGCGGAGGTCATGAGAGCTCCTGCCGGCGGAAGTACAAGGATGAGTGGGTGATGTCAGGCGCGCCGGGCGGCGACGCGCTCCGGGGTGGGCCGGCACACGTCACTCACCCGGCCGACGCGTTCGGCGTGACAGTCGGCTTCCACCGCGGCCTCACCCACGGCAGCCACCGGGCCATCCGGCGGGAGGGGAGACGATCCGTCGTAGCCCTGGGGCTGCGGGTCGGGGTCGGACGGTGTGACCCTCGTCGAGGGGTTCGGACTGAGCGGCATACGTGCCTCCTCGGCCTGGATGCGGACGGCGCGGCCGGGGTCACGGGCTGCCCCTGACGACGGGGGTGGCGTGCGGTGGAAGGAATGTGGTCTGGTGGACTCACCGGAGCACGAGGACCGGAACACGAGAGGGCGCTCCTGAGCCGGTCCGAGTTCCGGCATACGAAAAGTCCTCGTCTTCTCCACCGTACTCCCGCCTGTGCAGCAAACCGCGGCCCGTCGCAGGCGGCATCGCGCTGACACAGGCCGGCGCCGGATGGTGACGGTTGCACGGCTCAGGGCTGTGCCACCGCGGACATCCGGCACGACGCACAGGAAAGCGGTACTCGATGATGTACGACCAGACACGCGCTCAACAGCCCGCGGACCAGCCCCGCGACGTCACGGGACGCCATGCCCCCGGCTCGGCACCGCTGATCCCGTCGGAGGCACGAGACAAGATCGCCAGACGCCTCGGGCGGGCTGTCAACACGTTCCCCGATGCTCCGCGTGAGTCGCTGGAGGAAGCCGAAGGCGCCTTCGACGACGTCACCGCCCAGCTCATGGACGTCCTCGCCGAACAGCGGCGTACCCTCCACGCGGGCTGGCAGGACCAGGACCCCGAAACGCGGGTCGCCGAACTCCATCTGGCGCTGAGGCAGTACCGGGAGATCACCCAACGCCTGCTCCGCCTCTGACCTGCCATACAGCGCTCGGGTCGGCGTCGGCCGGCTCGGGCGCCGACTCGTTTCGGGGCCATCCGTGAGGGGGTGACGCGGCGGAGTGCCGGTGCTGACTTTCGTCGGTGCACGGAACGGTGTCCGGCTACCAAAGTCACGGGGCGGCGGACGAAGGACCGATGCGTGGGCGCCGCGGCCGGTGGCACGTTGGCTTCATGAGCGAAGACGAGACACTCCGGGCCCGGGGCGACTACGTGGGCGCCACCGCCGACGAGCTGCGTCGCAAGACCTCCGCGGACAGGACGGCCGGCGTGGTCAGCCAGAAGGCGCTGTTCCTGCGCCGCGGCAAGGTCTCCCTGCACGAGGACCGGCTGGTGCTCGGCGACTGGGGCGAGGCCGGGGATCTGGTGCTGCGCCGAGCGGACATCACCTCGGTGGAGGTCAGGTTCACCGAGCTGTACGGCCGCTTCATCGGAGGTCTGCTGAACGCGGGCAAGCCGTTGATCCTGGGCACCGTACCGGCCGGGGAGGTCTACCTCCTGATCGACCGCAAGGAATTCATGGAGACGACCGACGACCGCGCCTGGGCCGCACGCATCGAGGCGTGGCTGAGCAGGTGAGTCACAGGGCCCGTGATTCCTCACGATCGTAAGGACATTCCCCTCAGTCGTCGGTCGGCGCGAGCAGCGACCAAAGTCGCCGTGGTTCAGCATTTCGGCCGCTGACCGGTCCGGTTCGACGCTGCGAGGCTGCCGGCATGGACAAAGCGAAGATCTCCCGTCGGGCCTTCGCGGGCATGGCGCTGGCCGCCTGTACGGGGCTCGTGACGCCGATGGTGAAGGCCCCCCGGGGACGGCGAGTCGATGCGCTGCTGGCCAGGATGTCCGTCGCCGACAAGATCGCGCAGCTGAACATCCCGGTCTGTCTGCCCCAGGAACTCCTCGGCGACTCCACGGATCCGACCGGCACGCGCGAGCACCGGGAGGCGTACGTGCGCGGTGAGACGGTGGTCGGGGAGAAGGCGGACCGGATCACGCTGGGCCCGGGCGGGGGATTCTTCGGCCTGGTCAACCAGTCCCTCTCCGGCTCCGTCCCGGTCCCCCACCCACTGAGCCCGCGTCAACAGGCGCTGCAGCACAACCACTTGCAGCGCCTCGCCCGCGCCAACCCGCTCGGCATCCCCCTCCTGCAGATCAGCGAGGGCACCCACGGCTCGGTCGGACCCGGCTCGACCATCTTTCCCGAGGGGCTCGCGCTGGGCGCCACCTTCGATCCCGGACTGATCGGCCGCGTGTACGGCGCGGTGGCCCGCGAGGCACGGGCGGTCGGTGTCCACGCGCTGAGCACCATCATGGCCGAGCTGAACCGCGACCCCCGGTACGGCCGTGGCGCCTGGTCGTTCAGCGAGGACCCGTACCTCACCGCGCGCATGGTCGAGGCGCTGGTCCCGGCGATGCAGGGCGACGACCTCGCCTCCCCCGAGTCGGTGGTCACCTCCCTGTGCACCTTCCCGATGGAGGCGCCCAACACCGGTGGTCTGGAGACCAGTTCCATCGAGGTGGGCGAACGTGCCTTCCGCCAGACCCACTTGGAGCCGTGGCGGGCGGGGTTCGGACCGGCGGGCGCGCTGATGACCGAGGCGAGCGAGCAGACCGTGGACGGGATCGTGGTGCACGGCTCGCGCAGATACCTCACCGAACTGCTCCGCGACGAGCTGGACTTCCGCGGGGTCGTCATCGGCAACGACGTGCGCAGTCTGGTGCGCGAGCACGTGGCGGGCACCGCGCGCGAGGCGGCCGGGCTCGCCCTGCGGGCGGGGGTCGACATCAGCCTGTCGTGGGACGAGATCCACCTCGACCAACTGGCCGCCGCCGTACGGGAGGGCGGCGTCGAGGAAGCGCTGCTCGACCGTGCGGTACGCCGGGTGCTCACCCTGAAGGAGCGGCTCGGCCTCTTCGAGAACCCCTATGTCGATCCGGACCGGGCCGAGCGGGTCGTCAACTGCGCGGCGCACCGCGACCTGGCGCTCCAGTGCGCCCGGCAGTCGCTCGTCCTGCTCAAGAACGACCCCGGAAAGGGAGGCGGGGGACGAGAACTGCTGCCGCTGTCGCGCGACCGGGTGCGCACGCTCGCCCTGATCGGCCCGAACGCCGACGACCGGCTGAACCTTCTGGGCGAGTACAACGCCTACCCCGCCCTGCATCCCACCCCCTCGATCCGCGAGGCGCTCCGGGAACTGGTGGGCGACGACGTACGGATCGTGCACGCGCGCGGCTGTGAGGTGACGGGAACCGACACCTCCGGCCTCGCGGCCGCCCGAGCGGCGGCGCTCCAGGCGGACGTGGCGGTCGTCGTGGTCGGCGAGCAGACCAAGGGCGGTTACTTCTCCCCCGACCGCACCGACGGCGAACTGAAGGACACCGCCTCGCTGGACCTGACCGGCGTACAGGAGCGGCTCCTGAAGGAGGTGCACGCGACCGGCACGCCGACCATCGCCGTGGTCGTCACCGGCAGGGCACTGTCGCTGCGCTGGGCGGCCGCGCACCTGCCCGCCCTCCTGATCGCCTGGCTGCCCGGCGAGGCCGGCGGCCGGGCGGTCGCCGAGGCACTGTTCGGCGACGTCGAGCCGACCGGCAGGCTGCCCGTCACCTTCCCCCGTGACGTGGGCCAGCTCCCTCTGTCGTACGACCAGAAGCGCGCCCGAGCCGACGCGGACGACTACATCGACATACCCTCCACACCGCTCTACCCGTTCGGCGCGGGCCTCGGTTACACCACGTTCCGCTACGACCGGATCCGGCTGACCGACGACACCGTCAGGGCCGACGCCACGACCCGGGTGCGTGTCGACATCACCAACACGGGACAGCGGGCCGGCACGGAGGTGGTGCAGCTGTACGTGACGGACAACCAGGCGTCGGTGTCGCTGCCGTACATCCGGCTGCGCGGTGTGCGGAAGGCCCATGTGGAGCCCGGGCAGCGGGCCACCGTCACCTTCGACATCAGGCCGAGCCGGGACCTCACCCTGGTGGACGACGAACTGCGCACGGTCGTCGAGCCGGGCACGTTCGAGATCAAGGTCGGGCGCTCCTCGACGGACATCCGCCGACGGGCGACTCTCCGAGTCACCTGACGGGGTCCGCCGCGGCGGTTTCGCTGCGGGATCACGTGCCGGATCACGTGCGAGATCACGAAACCTGGCGCGCTGCCGTCCTTTTTGGGGTATTTCGCACTAATCTCCCGTTGCAGCAAGGAGTTGATCTGTCACAGGTCGCATCCACTTCGCTCCATCGGAGATGACATGCACAAGCTTCGCAAGGCCGCCGTCCTGGTCGCCGCCCTCGGGAGTGTCGGGCTTCTGAGTGGCGGTGTCGCCCACGCCGACGGTGGTGGTCTCGGCGTCCAGCAGAGCACCACCTGCAGGTCGCACGACCTGAACATCAGCGTCCTCGGCGAGGTCGGGCTCATCAACGGCCTGCTGGGCAACGCGCTCAACGGCGAGGGCAACCCGGGCGCGCAGAGCACCACGGAGGGCTCGGACATGGGCTGCAGCAACAGCTTCGGCAAGTAGGTCGTCGAAAACTGCTGTCGGTTGAAGCGGCCTGCTGGGTGATCCGCCCAGCAGGCCGCGGCCGTGACCGCGGCCTGCTGGGCGGGGCTTGGTTACTTGGCCGCCGGCGGAGTGACGTTCCCGAGGCTGAAGTCGCTTCCCGTCGTGAAGGCGGGGGCAGCGTCCGGGCTGCCGTGGCGCCCGCTGCGGCTGTCGTCGTCGTAGGCCACGGCGTTGGACTGCGAGTTGGCCACCGCGGTGACGCCCTCGTCCTCGTGGCCGTGGTCGTGGGCGAAGCTGACGCCGGCACCGAAGGCGGACAGGCCCGCGATCGCTGCGGCTACGACGGCAACGCGCTGAAACTTGCGCATGGTTAGACCCTTTCTTAACCCGGGCGGGACGCCCTGGCGTGGCTACGTATTGTGACAATATATGCACTGATAGTAGTCATTTGGGATCTTGCGGTTGTCCGCGCGCCGTGTCGTTTTTTCGTACGACCTTCAGTCCCGGCGCGGTCGCCCCACGAACGGCGCGGACATGGACAGGCCCACGAGATCGGTCCACACGGCGTCGCCGACACCGTCGAGGGTC
Organism: Streptomyces sp. NRRL S-646; assembly: GCF_000720765.1. Lineage (GTDB taxonomy): Bacteria > Actinomycetota > Actinomycetes > Streptomycetales > Streptomycetaceae > Streptomyces. The sequence goes on along the minus strand of NZ_JODC01000009.1, from coordinate 31,225 downwards.
TGTTTCGCGGCGCGTTCTGCGGCGGTGAGGATGCCGAGGCCGGCCCGGGTCTCGTAGGGCAGGTGGTCGAGGGCGAGGCGGCGGCCGACGTAGTCGATGACGGAGCCCGCCTGCTTGATGTCCGGGTCGTTGGTCAGGCCGGAGGGTTCGAAGCGGGTCCCGACGTAGTCCGCCACGAGGATTTCGAGCGGGACGCCGTGCTGGAGGCCCCGGGTGACGGTCGAGGAGAAGGCGTCCATCATGCCCGCGAGCGTGGAGCCCTGCTTGGCCATGCGGACCATCACCTCGGCGACGCGGCCGTCGGGGGAGTGCGCGACGGTGAGGTATCCCTTGCCCTCGCCGACGCTGAATGAACGGGTCGTCGACCGCATACGCCTCGCGGGATGCGATACGGCGGGCCGGGCCGCCGCCCGCGTCTCGCCGGCCACCCGTGTCGTACCGTCCCCGAATCGCTCAGTCATGAACGCCCTCACTCGTCGTCGATCTGCGGCTGTCCGGACATGCGTGGCCCAATTCCGGCAGAGCGCACCCTTGTACACAATCTGTGGGAGTCAACTCGCCGCCAGCCACCACATGTTGGGGTTGAAGATAAGGGTGGGAGGGTGAAGAACCGGCTGTGGCACGCCGGAAGGGAGGCTGGTGCGCAGTAAGTTGGGCGGATGTCCACAGTGCCGGTGATCCTGTTGCTGTCCGGGAGTCTGCGCGTCGGCTCCACCAACGAGGCCGTGCTGCGTACCGCGCAGGCCGTGGCGCCGTCTGTGCCGGTGGAGGCTGTTCTGTACGGCGGTCTGGCGGGCCTTCCGCACTTCAACCCCGATGACGACGTGGCCCCGTTGCCGGAGGCCGTGGCCGGGCTGCGGACGGCGATCGAGGGGGCGGCCGGGGTGCTGGTCTGCACTCCGGAGTATGCGGGGACCCTGCCGGGGGCGTTCAAGAACCTGCTCGACTGGACGGTCGGCGGCACCGAGATCTGTGACAAGCCGGTGGCCTGGGTCAATGCGGCCGCGCCGGGGCGCGGGCAGGGTGCGGAGGCCACGTTGCGGACGGTGCTCGGCTACACCGGCGCCGACATCGTGGAGCCGGCCTGCGTGCGGATCGCGGTGGGGCGGGAGACGGTCGGTGCGGACGGGGTTGTCGCCGACCCGGAGGCACGCCGCCAAGTCGCGGAGGTGCTACGGCTGTTGGCGGCTCGGGCGGCCGGGCCCGTGTGAGGCGCTGGGAGTGCGCCGGGCCGGCCTGCCGGAGGGGCTGATTTTGATCTTTTCAGCCCGTCCGGCGTTTGAGGACGAGGCCGTTCAGGCCGAAAGCGGGGGTCTGGGGGGCGGCCGCCCCCCCAGGTACGGGACGGGTAAGGGCGGCGGGGGCGAAAAACGGGGGGTACCTCCCAGGCCCTTGAGGCACTGGGGGAGGCACGACTGCCCGCAGGCACAAGTGCCCGCCCCGCGTCTGACCGGCGCAGATGGTGTAGCCCGCTACACCGCGCCGCCGGGTGCGGGTCGCTTAGCGTGGCGGCATGGGGAAAACGGTGCGGCAGGCGTGGCGGGCCACGGTCCATCTCGTTCTGGCCGCGGCGATGGCGTTCTGCCTGTGGATCTTCATCACGGTGCTGATCATCACCGTGATCGCCACGCTGGCAGTGGTCGGCGCCTGGATGCTGCCCGAGACGGTGCTGATCATCCGGCGGATCGCGGGCGCCAAGCGGAGCATGACGGCCGCGTGGACGGGGCAGCGGATCCCCGAGGCGTACCAGCCCCTCACCGGGCCCCTCCGCGAGCGGATCCGTACGGCAGTACGCGACCCCGGCACATTCACCGACCTGCGCTGGATGGTCGCCGACTACTTCTACGGCGCCCTGCTCGCCCTCGCGCTGCCGCTGTGGCCCGTCGGCCTGGTGGTCGACGGCGTGTGGTGCGGCCTGCTGCGCCGGACCCCCCTCGTCCTGCCGCTGATCGTGCGGATCGCGGACCTTGAGGCGGACTGGTCGACCGCCCTGCTCAAGCCGTCCCCGAAGGCCCGACTTGCCGCGCGTGTCGAGGAGTTGGCTGCCACCCGCGCCGACGCGATCGCCGCGCACGGCGCCGAGCTGCGCCGTATCGAACGCGATCTGCACGACGGCGCGCAGGCCAACCTGGTCGCCCTGTCCATGCGGATCGGGCTCGCCAAGCGCGCCTACGAGCGGGACCCGGAGACCGCCCGCAAGCTGCTCGACGAGGCGCAGGCCCAGGCCGAAAAGGCGTTGACGGAGCTGCGCCAGGTGGTGCGCGGCATCCACCCGCCGATCCTGACCGACCGCGGCCTGGTCGGCGCCGTACGGGCGCTGGCCGCGGGCTGGGGAGGACTGCAGGTGACCGTGGAGGTGGACCGGCTCGAGGACGACGGGTTGCGGGCCCCCGCCGCGGTGGAGGCGGCCGGGTACTTCGTGGTGGCGGAGGCGCTCAGCAACGCCGCCAAGTACAGCGGTTCACCGCGGGCCTCGGTCCGGCTCGAGCGGCTCAGGCGCGGGCTGCGGGTGCGGGTGGCCGATGAGGGCCACGGCGGTGCCGACGAGACGAGCGGTTCGGGACTGCTCGGCATGCGCCGACGGGTCGCCGCGCTGGATGGGACCATGGAGGTGTCCAGCCCGGCCGGCGGGCCGACGGTGATCGACGTGCTGCTGCCGTGCGTGTGGTGAGCGGCGGCTGCGCGGCACCGCGCGGTCATCGGCCCGAGCCTGGCCGGGTCAGCCCGCGTTCAGCTCCGCCAGCGGCAGCGTGTGCTGGGTCTGGAGGACCTTCGCGCGCAGGTAGCGGACGTTGTGGGCGGTGGTGAAGACGCCCGTGGGAACACGGTCGTGGACGTCGATGCCCAGCTCACGGAGCTGGCCGGCCTTGTCGGGGTTGTTGGACAGGAGGTCCAGACTGTCGATGCCCAGGGCGCGCAGCATCTGCGCGGCCGCCGTGTAGTCGCGGTCGTCCTCGGGCAGACCCAGGGCCGCGTTCGCCTCGTACGTGTCGAGGCCCTGGTCCTGGAGGGCGTACGCGTCCAGCTTGTTGTAGAGGCCGATGCCGCGGCCCTCCTGGCGCAGGTAGAGCAGTACGCCGCCGCGGTCCGCGATCCGCTCGACCGCCTCCCGCAGCTGCGGGCCGCAGTCGCAGCGGGCCGAGCCGAACACGTCGCCGGTCAGGCACTCGGAATGCAGGCGGACCAGAGGCGTTGTACCGGGGGCGGGGTCGCCCAGGACGACGGCCACATGCTCCTGGCCGTCGGTCAGGCCGTGGAAGGTGACCAGTTCGGCGTCGACGCTGTAGCCGTCTCCGAAACGCAGCGGGACGCGGACGCGGGAGCGCGGGGTGGCGGCGGGAAAGTCGGTCATGCGGGTCTCCGGGGTCCGTCCGTACCTGCTTCAGTTTTGAAGCAGATCCATGGTCGGGAACCCTACCCCATGCTTTAAATTTGAAGCAACAGTTTTTCGGGATACGTCAGATTTCCGGGCCGCCTCAGGAACACGGCCCGGAGGAGCGGCGGCGCCAGGGAACGTCCTCCGAGGTGGGGCGCTCCTCCTCCCGCTCCAGTGCCTGCACGACGCCCGAGAAGATCTCCTCCAGCTGCTCCACCTGCTGCGGGGTCAGCTGATCGAAGAGCAGCGAACGCACGGTCTCCACATGTCCGGGCGCCGTGCGTTCCAGCACGGCCATCCCCTCGTCGGTCAGCATGGCGAAGCTGCTGCGCTTGTCCCACTGGCAGTCCTCGCGCCGGATCAGACCGTCCTTCTCCAGCCGGGTCACGGCATACGTCAGCCGGCTGCGCGTGATCTTCGCCCGCTCGGCGAGATCGGTCATGCGCAGCCTGCCGTCCGGCGCCTCGGAGAGGTTGGCCAGGATGGAGTAGTACAGATGCGGCATGCCGGCGTCCTGCTGGAGCTGCCGGTCGATCGCGTCCTCCAGGAGGTGCGTCGCCGCGATGTACGCGCGCCAGGCGCGCTGCTCCTTCTCCGTGAGCCAGCGAGTCGTCATGCACCCAGTGTAGGTTTGTTTCAAACTTTAACCAAGCCTGTCCGCCGAGAGTGAGCGCGTCCGATGCCGTACCCGTACGTCCTGCTGTCCGCCGCCGTCTCCCTCGACGGCTACCTCGACGACACCGGCCCCGAGCGCCTCCTGCTCTCCAGCCCGGCGGACTTCGACCGGGTGGACGAGGTCCGTGCCTCCGTCGACGCGATCCTCATCGGCGCCGGCACGATCCGCGCCGACAACCCGCGCCTGCTGGTGTACTCGCCCGAGCGCCGCGCCGCCCGCGTCGCGGCCGGACAGCCGGAGTACCCGCTCAAGGTCACGGTCAGCGGCTCAGGAGACCTGGACCCGGCCGCGAATTTCTGGCACACGGGCGGCGCGAAGATCGTCTGTACGACCGACAAGGGCGCCGAACGGGCCCGCGCCCTCGGCCTCGCGGCCGACGTCGTCCCGCTCGGCCCCGACCTCGACTGGCGCCGCCTCCTGGAGCATCTGCACGACGCACGCGGCGTGCGGCGCCTGATGGTCGAGGGCGGCGGCACGATCCACACCCAGCTCCTCCAGCAGGGCCTGGCCGACGAGCTCCAGCTCGTCCTGGCGCCCCTCTTCGTGGGCGACCCGGACGCCCCCCGTCTCTTCGGCCCCGGCGCCTACCAGCCCGGCCGCCTGCGCCTGACGGAAACCCGCCGGATCGAGGACGTCGTCCTCATGCGCTACGAGCCCACGGCCCCCGGCACCGGCCCGCTCCCCGCCGCCGCCGACCACCACTGGCTGGCCCTCGCCTGCGACCTGGCGGCCGAGTGCCCGCCCTCGCGCACGGCCTTCAGCGTCGGCGCGGTGATCGTCGCCGCCGACGGCACGGAGCTCGCCCGCGGCCACTCGCGCGAGGCCGACGACCCGGTCGTCCACGCCGAGGAGGCGGCCCTGGCCAAGCTGGACCCCGCCGACCCGAGGCTGGCGTCGGCGACGGTCTACAGCAGCCTGGAACCCTGCGCCCACCGCGCCTCCCGCCCCAAGCCGTGCGCGCGGCTGATCCTCGACGCGGGGGTACGACGGGTGGTCACGGCCTGGCGTGAGCCGGACACGTTCGTGGCGGGGGCGGACGGGAGCGGGCTGCTGGCCGGGCAGGGGGTCGAGGTGGTCGTACTGGGGGAGTACGAGGAGCGGGCAACGGCACCGAACCAGCACTTGTTGGCGTGAAGTTGGCGGGCTGATATCTCACCGCCGTTCGGCATGGTTTTTTCAGCCCGTCCGGCGTTTGAGGACGAGGCCGTTCAGGCCGAAAGCGGGGGTCTGGGGGCGGCAGCCCCCAGCACCGCAAGCCGCAACCACCCCACACCGGCCGATCGGCCCAACAGATCCTGCGGCCAACTTCCCGAAGGGTGACCCTGACCGTACCGGCCGGAGGCGATCGCGGAGGTAGTGCCAGTGAGGTCAGTCCCCAGACGTGCGGCGGCAGTTCTCCTCGTCCTCCTGCTGACGGCGCTCGTCGCCTCCTGCGGCACCGACCCGGGCACCCGCACCATGGCGAGGGCGCTGCCCCCGGGCGCACCGTTCACCCACCCCGGTGTGCTCGTCAGCAAGGCCCAGCTGGACGCCGTACGCAAGAACGTCATCGCGGGCAAGCAGCCCTGGCTGAAGGCGTTCCTCGACATGCGGGACAGCAAGTACGGGTCGTACAAGTACGCGGCGCAGCCGTCCGCGATCGTCAACTGTCCCTGGGGCGGCAAGGGCGCGCAGGGCTGTCTCGAGGAGCGGCAGGACGCCATCGCCGCCTATACGCAAGCCCTCCTGTACAGCGTCACCGGTCAGCGCGAGCACGCCCTCAAGGCCCGGGAGATCATGGATGCCTGGTCGGCGAAGCTGAAGCGGCACACGGCGCAGGACGCCCAGCTGCAGTCCTCGTGGGCCGGGTCGACCTGGGCGCGGGCCGCGGAGATCATCCGCTACGCACCGGGCGCCGGCTGGCCCGCCGACCGGGTGCGGCGGTTCGCGGCCATGCTGCGCACCGCCTACCTCCCCGAGGTCACCAGGGACCTTCCCGACTACAACGGCAACTGGGACCTCGCGATGACCGACGCCGCCATCGGGATCGCCGTCTTCACCGACGACCACAAGACCTTCGACAACGCCGTCAGGCGCTTCCGCGGCCTGGTGCCCGACTACTTCTATCTGCGCAAGGACGGCAAGATCCCGCTCACCCCGGCCGGCTCCGACGCCAACACCGTGCAGAAGCTCGAGACGTACTGGTTCAAGGAGACGAAGTTCGAGGACGGGATCGCGCAGGAGACCTGCCGCAACTTCAAGCACGTCGGCTACTCCCTCGCCGCCACGGCACACATCGCCGAGACCGCCTGGCACCAGGGCGTCGACCTGTACAGCGACGTCAAGGACCGGCTGAAGGCGGCCCTCGACTTCCACGCCCGCTACGAGATGGGGGAGAAGCCCCCGCGGTGGCTGTGCGGCGGCAGGGTCGTCGGGAACATGGGCCCCGACCTGGAGGTCGCCCTCAACCACCTGGAGAACCGGCTCGGCACCCCCGTCCCGGCCGCCCACAAGCTGGTCGAGCAGACCCGCCCGGCCGGCACAGACGACCTCTTCGTCTCCTGGGAGACGCTCACCCACGCGGACAATCCGGCGGCCTGACCGAGGCCTGCGGGCCCTGAGAAACGCAGGTGAACGGGGGCGGACGTAAACCGTGGCGCAGACAGCCCCGCGGATGGCGTATGCTGGTTACACAACGACGCGGGGTGGAGCAGCTCGGTAGCTCGCTGGGCTCATAACCCAGAGGTCGCAGGTTCAAATCCTGTCCCCGCTACTCAAGGCTCAGGGCCGGAGTCCAGTTACTGGACTCCGGCCCTGAGTGTTTCCCCCGGTCGGGCCATCCGGCTCGCCGCGCGCAGCCGTCCCGGGAAACCTGGAGGGGTGGAGCAGGAGGGGCCGATCTCATACGCGCGCACCTTCGTACGGCTGCTCCCGGCGCTGCTGATCGTGGGCGGGACCTGCTACGACTACCTCACACCGTCGCGGTTCACGGCGGGCCCCCTCTTCACCGCCGCCCCCCTGGTCGCCGCCCCGCTCTACTCGCGCCGGGGCACGGTCCTCACCGGCATCGCGACCGTCCTGGTCGTCACCGCGATCCACGCCGAGGTCGGCATCCTCTTCCAGGTCGAGGCGGTCACCGAGCTGGTCACCGTGGCGACGGTCGCCGTCCTGGCCGTCCTCATCAACCTCCTGGTCCGCCGCAGCCGCGAGGAGCTCGCCTCGCAGCGCGAGATCGCCGAGGCCGCCCAGCGCGCGGTGCTGCCCGACCCCGCCGAGCGGATCGGAGGGTTCGCGATCGCGGCCCGGTACGAGGCCGCGCAGGAGGACGCGTTCATCGGCGGTGACCTGTACGCGGTGCAGGACAGCCCGCACGGCGTACGGCTGGTCGTGGGCGACGTACGCGGAAAGGGGATGGGGGCGGTGGCCGCCGTGGCCGTCGTCATCGGGGCGTTCCGGGAGGCCGCCGAGCAGGAGGCGACGCTGGAGGCGGTCGCGCAGCGGCTGGACCGGGCGCTGGCGCGCGAGGCGGCGCGGCGCGAGGGCATCGAGCTGTTCGAGGGGTTCACGACCGCCGTGCTCGCCGAACTCCCGCACGGCGAAGGCGTCGTACGCATCGTCACGCGCGGCCACCCTCCCCCGCTGCTGCTGTGCCCGGACGGCACCGTGCACACCCTGCACGCCCGTGAGCCCGCCCTGCCGCTCGGTATGGGCGAGTTCGGGAGCTGGCCCGACCGCGCTGAGGAGACCGCCTTCCGCAGCGGGGCCACGCTGCTGCTGTACACCGACGGGCTGTCCGAGGCGCGGGACGAGCACGGGCGGTTCTTCGAACCCGCGGACCTGCTCGCCGGCCGGGTCTTCCACGAGCCCGCGGCGCTGCTCGCGACCCTCGCGCGGGAGGTGCGCCGGCATGCGGCGGAGGCCATGACGGACGACATGGCGCTGCTCGCCGTAAGACGGCCCTGAGTTACCTGAGGTACCTGAGGCGCGGTCAACTCGCCCGTTTTTCGCCGTTCATGCGCCGTACGTCCAGGTCAGAAAGGTTAATGATCAAGCGGAACACCTTGGAATCGGCACCCCGGGTCTATTAACGTTCGATAACGCAGCGCGGTCGTCCCAGCCGTCACAAGAGGCGGCTCCGTGCGCACGCGCCGAATCCCGCAAGGGAACCGGGGAACCACCACCCTGGGGTGAATCGCGCTGATACCGCCGTGGCAGCACGGCCGGTATACGCGCGTAGGAGACCTTCCTGCTCCGAACCCGTCAGCTAACCCGGTAGGCGAGAAGGAAGGAAAGGAGCACGCCCACGTGGCGTCCAACCCGCCTGCCCCGCAAGCCCCGTTCGTGCCGAGCAGCGAGCCCTTCGGCTTCGCCGTCCGACGCACCGACGAGGGCCCGTGGGAGGAGTGGAATCCCACAGAGGAGTCCATCGCCCCGATCCGCGGCCGGCACCGCGTCGCCAAGCAGCGCGGCGGGGGACTCGCCCGCAGCTCCACGGTCCTGGGCGTCGGCGTCATAGCCGCCGTCGGCGCGGGCGGCATGGCCAGCGCCAACACCGGCAAGCCGCCGGTGTCGATCTCCATGCCCGATCTCGGCTCCGTGAGCCATGTGTTCGACGGCTCCTCCGACGCCCCCAAGGGCTCCGCGACCGCGCTCAGCGACGTCGCCACCACCTCCGAGAGCACCGCGCAGGGCGCCGGTGAGGCGCTGCGCGACCGGATCATGGCGCAGGCCGAGTCGCAGCAGGTCCAGATCGACAGCAAGAGCCAGTCGGCCACCGAGGCGGCCCTCGCCAAGCAGATCGACGACGCCGCCGCCAAGGCGGAGCAGGAGGCCGCGGCCAAGGCCGCCGCCGCGAAGGAGAAGGCGGAGGCGGCGGCCAAGAAGGCGGCCGAGGCCGCGAAGCTCGCCGAGCTGGCCAAGCAGTTCAAGCTGCCGGTCGTGTCGTACACGATCACCGGCACCTTCGGTCAGGCCGGCTCCATGTGGTCCTCCGGCTACCACACGGGCCTCGACTTCGCCGCCCCCACGGGCACGCTCATCAAGGCCATCCACTCCGGCACCATCACGGAGGCCGGCTGGGCGGGCTCGTACGGCTACCGCACGATTCTCACCCTCGACGACGGTACGGAGCTCTGGTTCTGCCACCAGTCGTCGATCAGCGTCAGCGTCGGCCAGAAGGTCAGCACGGGTGACGTCATCGGCCGCATCGGCGCCACCGGCAACGTGACCGGCCCGCATCTGCACCTCGAGGTCCACCCCGACGGCCAGGCCACCGGCATCGACCCGATGACGTGGCTGCGCAGCAGGGGCCTCAACCCCTGAGATCCGTACGTTCTCAGTCCTTCGCCGGCTCCCGGAGTGTCGTAGTCCGCTTGTTTACGGGATCTTTGCGCCCGTTGCGGAAGACCGGCCTCCGGGGTCGACGTTGACGTAGAGCATGACTTCTCCTTCTCTGCGCAAGCTCGGCTCCTCCGGCCTCGAGGTCTTCCCGCTCTCCCTGGGCGGCAACGTCTTCGGCTGGACCGCCGACGAGGCCACGTCCTTCGCCGTCCTCGACGCCTATGCGGCTGCCGGCGGCAACTTCGTCGACACCGCCGACTCCTACTCGGCCTGGGTCGACGGCAACCAGGGCGGCGAGTCCGAGACGATCATCGGCAAGTGGGTCAGGGCGCGCGGCAACCGTGACGACGTGGTGATCGCCACCAAGGTCAGCCAGCACCCCGAGTTCCAGGGCCTGTCCGCCGCAAACATCAAGGCCGCGGCCGATGCCTCCCTGCGCCGCCTCGACACCGACTACATCGACCTCTACTACACCCACTTCGACAAGCCCGAGGTGCCGGTCGAGGAGATCATCGGCGCGCTCGACGAACTGGTGAAGGCGGGCAAGGTCCGGCACATCGCCGCGTCCAACATCACACCCGACCGGCTCCGCGCGTCCCTGGAGTTCTCCGACCGCGAGGGCCTCGCCAAGTACGTGGCCCTGCAGCCCCACTACAACCTGGTCTCGCGCGACACCTACGAGGGCGAGCTGCAGGACCTGGCCGCACGCTACGGCCTCGCGGCCGTCCCCTACTTCTCCCTCGCCTCCGGCTTCCTCACCGGCAAGTACCGCCCGGGCGTGAAGGTCGACAGCCCGCGTGCGGGTGGCGCTGCCAAGCACCTGGAGTCCGAGCGGGGTCAGCGGGTGCTGACCGCCCTCGACGAGATCGCCCAGGCCCACGACGCCCCGGTCGCCGCGGTCGCCCTGGCCTGGCTCGCGGGCCGGCCCACGGTCGCCGCCCCGATCGCGTCCGCGCGGACGGTGGAGCAGCTGCCGGCGCTGCTGGCGGTGGGCGAACTGACGCTCACCGAGGCCGAGGTCGCGCGGCTGACGGAAGCGTCGGCCTGACCCTCTCAGGTCCTACGACCGGTACGGGTTGTACGCGGGATTCGGCACCGCCGGGTACCCGTACGCCCCGTACACCGGCCAGGGCGGCGCCGCCACCGGCACCGGGGGCGCCGTCATCCGCGCCGCGTGGTCCAGCGCCGGGCGCGCCACCTCGCGGCGCCGCCACAGCTCGTGCAGCAACTCCCGTTCCCTGACGACGAAGTCGGCGCCGGCGCGGCCACGGCGCCCCCGGTGCCGCAGGAAGGCCAGGGAGGTCGCGTACGCCTCGTACTGTGCGACCTCGCGTGCGGCGGGCTTGCCGAGGTGGCGGGCGGCGTGTTCGCGGGCCAGCCGGCGTGCCCGCATCGAACCGAGGGCATAGGGCTCGGCGGGGGTGAGCCAGCCGGCGACGGCGTAGGCGGGCAGTTCCTCGCGCACCGTGCGCAGTTCGCGCTGGCGGGTCCAGATGACCAGCCAGGTCAGCAGGGCGAACGCGGGGACCATGAAGGCCGCGTACACCGCGAAGAAGCCGTACTCGCCGAAGTTCGAGGAGCCGTTCCAGATCGCGTGCATGCTCATCGCGAGCAGCAGCCCCAAGAGCGGGACGAGGACGCGCCGCAGGTGCTGGCGTTCCGCGGACAGCGCGGCGATGCCGAAGCCGATGCCGGTGAGGACGGTGAACAGCGGGTGCGCGAACGGGGACATGATGATGCGCACGAAGAACGTCGCCGCGGTGACGGAGGCGATACCGCGGTCGCCGGTGAGCTGGTCGGTGCCGAAGGCAGTGCCCAGATAGAGGATGTTCTCGGTGAACGCGAAGCCGGTGGCGGTGACCCCGGCTATCACCACCCCGTCGACGATCCCGGTGAAGTCCCGTCTGCGGAACAGGAACACGAGCAGCACAGCGGCCGCCTTCGAGGACTCCTCGACTATGGGCGCTATGACCGTCGCACCGAGGGTGTCCGCGCTGGACGGGTCCGCGGTCGCCGTCGCTATCCACTTCGTGGCGAAGCTGTTGGCGACGATCGCTATCAGCGCCGCCGCACAGGCCCCCCAGGCGAAGGCGAACAGCAGGTTGCGCCAGGGGCCGGGCGCGACGCGGTCCAGCCAGCGGAAGGCGGCCATGAGAAGCGGCACGGGCAGGACGGCCAGCCCGAGCCCCACCAGGAACCCTTCGGTGCCGGTCTGTTCACGCACCAGGGCGAGGATGACGAGCCCGGAGAGCGCGAGCAGGGTGATGAGCGCGCCGTACCGGACCGCTCTGCGCTGCCACCAGTGAGCGTGCCCGAGCGCACCGCCGGCCGGGCCGCCGGGGTGTGGCGGATGCGTCGGGTACGGGGGAAAGGTGGCCACGGCATTGACCCTAACGAGGGAGGGCGCCGCCCGCGACGGTACTTCGGATTGCCCGCAGGGCCGTGGGGCGTCAGGCGCCGGTGGGGGGCTGGTTGTGGTGCTGTACGCGACGGAAGAGCAGGTCGTTCACGACATGTCCTTTGTCCAGTCCCTGGCCCTCGAAACGGGTCAGCGGCCGGAAGTCGGGACGGGGCGCAAAACCGCCCTCTGGCTGCGTGTTCTCGAACTCGGGATGCGCCGTCAGCACTTCGAGCATCTGTTCGGCGTACGGCTGCCAGTCGGTCGCGCAGTGCACGATGCCGCCGGGCCTGATCCGGGCCGCGGCGAGGTCGAGGAACTCCGGCTGGATCAGCCGCCGCTTGTGATGCCGCTTCTTCGGCCACGGGTCGGGGAAATAGACCCGCAGCCCGTCCAGCGAATCCGGGGTGAGCATCTCGCGCAGCAGGATGATCGCGTCCCCGTTGGCCACGCGGACGTTGGACAGCCCGTCGTGGTCGGCCAGGTTGAGCAGATTCCCCTGCCCCGGGGTGTGCACGTCCACGGCGAGGATGTTCGTCTCCGGGTCCGCGGCGGCCATCTGTGCGGTGGCCTCACCCATGCCGAACCCGATCTCGAGCACGACGGGATTGCCGTTCCCGAACAGCTCGCCGAGATCGATGGTCCGCTGCCCGTCGATGTCCAGCCCCCACTTGGGCCACAGCCGCTGCAGCGCATCCGCCTGCCCGGCGGTCACCCGGCTGCGCCGCGGCTGAAAACTCCGGATCCGCCGCTCGAAGTGCGACCCGGCAGGATCAGCCTTCGGCCCGTCCGGGAACCGGGGCTCGCCCTTGGCCCGGCTGTGCCGGACGGACACACCGGGGACGTGCGAGGAGTGCTCGCCGGGGCGGGGGGCTTCGGGGGCATTGAGGGAGTCAGACACAGTGGGGACGATTTTACGGGGAGCAGACAGCGGTCGGTCATCCCAGCCCGTCCGGCGTTTGAGGACGAGGCCGTCCAGGCCGAAAGCGGGGGTCTGGGGGCGCAGCCCCCAGGGACGGGACGGGTAGGGGCGGCGGGGGCGAGCTGCATCCGTCAGCGGCTCCGCCGCGGTCCCGGCCCGGCCGCCGGGCAACCTCACACCGAGCCCAGCATGGCCAGCGCCCGGCCGGCCACCTCCCGCCCAATCGGCAGCGAAGCGGTCGCCGCAGGCGAGGGTGCATTCAGCACATGCACAGCCCGCGGTCCCTCCTTGATCAGAAAGTCGTCCACCAGCCCCCCGTCCCGCAGCACCGCCTGCGCCCGCACCCCCGCCGCCGTCGGCACCAGATCATCCGCAGTCACCGCCGGCAGCAGCCGCCGCACGGCCGTGGTGAACGCCCCCTTCGACACCGACCGTGCCAGCTCACCTGCCCCGTACCGCCAGTGCCGACCGGCCATCCGCCACGCTCCCGGCCAGGCCAGCGTCCGCGCCACCTCCCGCGGCCGTACGACCCCCCAGTCGTACCCCTCCCGCGCCAGCGCCGGCACCGCGTTCGGCCCGATGTGCACACCCCCGTCGATCCCGCGCGTGAGGTGCACGCCGAGGAACGGAAACGCCGGATCCGGCACCGGGTACACCAGCCCGCGCACCAGGTCGGGGCGGGCCAGCTCGTAGTACTCGCCGCGGAACGGCACGATCCGCATCTCGGGGTCGTCCCCGGTCAGCCATGCCACCTCGTCGCAGTACAGCCCGGCACAGTTCACCAGCACGCGTCCGCGGACGATCTCACCGCTCGTCGTCCGCACGGCCACACCGAGTTCCGGCCGCCGGTCGATCCGCTCGACCCGCGCCCCGTACCGGATCTCCGCGCCCGAGGCCTCGGCCAGCTGCCGGGCGACCCCCACGAAGTCGCATATCCCGGTCGTCCCGACGTGTATGGCCGCGAGCCCGCGCACCTCCGGCTCGTACTCCGGGATCTGGGCGCCGCCCAGCTCCCGTACCGGAATCCCGTTCTCCCGGCCGCGCTGCACCAGGGCGTGCAGCCGTGGCAGCTCGTCCTTCTCGGTCGCGACGATCAGCTTGCCGGTGACGGCATGCGCGATGCCGTACTCCGCGCAGAACTTCACCATCTCCGCGGCGCCCCGCACCGCGTACCGCGCCTTCAGGGAGCCCGGACGGTAGTAGATCCCGCTGTGGATCACCCCGCTGTTGCGCCCCGTCTGGTGCCGGGCCGGCCCCGGCTCCTTCTCCAGCACGGTCACCCGCGTCCCCGGCGCGACACGCGTGATCGCGAACGCCGTGGACAGCCCGACGATGCCACCCCCCACCACCAGCACATCACAGTCGTAAGCGATCCCCGGCCGCACCTGCACCACCTCCCGCCTAGATAGTGCACTGCGCCACTGACAACCACTTCAAACGTGGGAGAAAAGAGCCCCTCCAATGCCCCCCGGCTCAGGCGGGGGCCATCAACAACGGCCGCGCCCGCTCCCGCAACTCCACCACCCGAGGCTCGTCCCCATACGGCTCCAGCCGATGCAGAAGATCCTTCACATACTCCGTGGTCCGCGCGGACGAGATCCGCCCGGCCACCTCCACCGCCCGAACCCCCTGCTCGCACGCCGCATCAAGATTGCCGGACTCCAGCTCGGCCACCGCCGAAACCACCAACCGCAGCCCGTGCGACCGCACGAACTCCTCCGTCGGCTTCGACAGCGCCTGCTCGGTGAACCGCCGCACCTGACGCGGCGCCTTCAGATCGCGGTAGCACTCCGCCGCGTCCGCCGCGAAACGGTCGTACGAGTAGAAACCGAGCCATGACGGGTCATTGTCGCCGTCACGGGCCCGTTCCAGCCACCCTTCGGCGGCCCGCAGCGCCGCGCCCGCCGCCTGCGCGTCACCCGCCCGCGCGTGCGCACGTGCCTCGACGAGCCGGAAGAAACTCATGGTGCGGGCGGTCGCCAGACCCCGGTTGCGCTCAAGGGCGGCCTGCGCGAGATCGACGCCCTCGTCGCCGAAGCCGCGATAGGTCGCCTGCAGCGACATGGACGCCAGCACATACCCCCCGAGGGGCACATCCGCCGCGGCCCGGGCCAGCCGCAGGGCCTGGATGTAGTACCGCTGCGCGGCCTCCTGCTGCCCGGTGTCGAAGGCCATCCAGCCCGCGAGCCGGGTCAGTTCGGCGCTCGCCCCGAACAGTGCCCGCCCGACCTCGTCCGAGTACGCACCGAGCAGCAGCGGAGCGGCCTCGACCCGCAGGCACTCGGGCACCATCGACGAACGCCAGTCGCCTCCGCCGTACTTGGAGTCCCAGCGCCGGGCGTCCTCGGCGGCCTCCCGCAGCTTCTGCACATCGCTGTGGCCGACTTTGAGCGGTGCGCCCGAGCCGTCGGCGGAGTTCGCCTCGCGCGCGACCGAACTGTCGGCCGGTGTTATCAGCCACCGTGAGGCGGGCGTTGCGTATGCGCTTACTGCGAATGATCCGGCCAGCGACTGCCAGATGCCGCCGGAGCCGGCCCGGCGCCCGGCGAGGTCGAGACGGTAGAGCTCCGTCGCCGACCGCACCGCCTGTCCTACGTCCCTGGGGAAGGCGAGGCCCACTTCGGGTGCGGGATCCGCGTCCGCCAGGCCGATCTCGTGGAGCGGCACCGGGCGGCCGAGCTTCTGGCCTATCGCGGCGGCGATGAGATGCGGCGCGGCACCCTGCGGCACCATGCCCTTCGACACCCAGCGCGCCACCGAGGTCTTGTCGTAGCGAAGAGTCAACCCGCGTTGAGCGCCAAGATCGTTGACGCGACGCGCGAGTCCTGCGTTGCTGATTCCCGCGAGGGCGAGAACGGTGCCGAGTTTTTCGTTCGGCCCGCGTTGCTCCCTGGACATGCGCCACCCCTCGACACAGACGGCTGCCGCGCTGGCATAACCACGCGGCATTCGTAAACCCAGCGTAGTTCGCCGCATCCCAAGCGTTAAGGGGCATTGTTCCGGATGGCGGGATTGTGGTCCGCACTGAAGTACGGGTCCGATACGCGCAGTTGCGCCATGCTCCCGCTGTGTGGCCGTGCGCCCGTCCGTGCGCTCTTCTCCGGCCATGCGGGGAGCGCTTCCATGGGCGGTGCGTGGGTCGGCCCGCTGTACTGGATCCAGCGGGCTGGGGGACACCGCCGCCTTCATCCCCGCGGGCGGCGGACGGGCCCGGGGGGCGAACTCCGTCTCCCGGGCTGCGCGCGGGTGATGCGATGCTCAGAGCATGTACGGAGCGTGTCCAAGCCTGGCCCGCCATCACCGATTTGGCTGAAAATCGCCCCTTCGCTTCCCGGGTAATTGCCGCTCCCACCACGGAACTTGAGGGCGCGAAGGGTGTTTTCGGGGAGCATTTCGGGGGCGCATTCGCGTCGCAGACGCCTTGTCGGGTACGGGTGTTCGGCCCTACGGGCAGTTGAGCGCCGAAGCGCCCTCCGGGGATTGTAAGCGACTCCACCACGCCTCCAGCGTGCGCCCTTCATGGCAGCATGGTGAATCAGTTCGTACGGTGCACTGGTTGTCCACAGCCTGTGGAGGCGTCCATGCGGTGGTTGGTGGGGTGGAGCAGCACCGCCGCGAGGGCCCCGGAGATCGGCTCCGCGGGGGCCACCGGGCAGGACGGCGAGACCGTGCACCCGGTGGGTTCCCAACTCCTGTGGGGAGACCCGGACCCGCTCTGGGCGGTCGGCGACTGGCGGCCCGACGAGGTGCGGGTGGTGAAGGCCGACGCCCAGACCCGGATCGCGGTCCTCGGCACGTGCGGGGCGTCCGACGAGCAGCTGCGGGTCGGTCTCTTCGCCGCGCGCGGAGGCGCACTCCGCCACCTGACGGCGTGGCCGGGCAGCTACACGGCGATCGTCCAGGTCGGCCGCCGGGTCACCGTCTGCGGAGACCTGGCGGGCGCCCCCCGCCCCGTCTTCTACACCCCGTGGGCGGGCGGTACGGCCTACGCCACCGCCGCGCTCCCCCTCGCCGACCTCATCGAGGCCAATCTCGACTTCGGCCACCTCGCCGCGCTCCTCGCCGCCCCCGACGTACCGGCCGCGCTGCACGACTCCACGCCCTACGACGGCGTACGGCGCATTCCGCCGGGGCATGCGCTGATCCTGCGCGCGGGGGCGCGTGAGATCGCCGGCTACGAGGCGGTCGCTTCGCTCGCGGTGGCGGCGCCCTCGGCGGACCCGGACAGCGCGGTCGACGCGGTGCGCGACGCGCTGGTGGAGGCGGTACGCGCGCGCTTGGCGGCACCGAGACACGTCCCGGGCGCCGACATAGACCCGGGTCCCGTCCCGGGCATGGGCCCGGCGGAGCGCCGCGCCGCGCGCGGGATGCCGGTGGCGGGCATCGGCGCGGACCTCTCCGGCGGCCCGGCGTCCGGGACGCTCGCCCTGCTGGCGGCCGGCCTGCCGGGCATGCCGGGCACGGTCCTGGGCCACGGCACCGGCGCGGGCGAACGCCTGCTGGCGGTCACCTTCAACGACCTGGCGGTCGGCGGCCGCGAGGCGGAACTGGAGCGGGCGGGATCCCTGGCCGCCAACCCCCGCCTGCACCACGTAGTGGTGACGGGGGGCGAGGAGTCCCTCCCGTACGCCGAACTGGACGGCCCCCTGACGGACGAACCGGGCCAGTCCCTGGTGACGGCGGCCCGCCACCGCACCCGCCTGGCCGCAGGCAGCGCGGACCACTTCACCGGCTACGGCGCCCGCCAGGTCCTGGACGCGCACCCGGCCCGTCTGGCCGACCTCCTGATGGACCGCAAACGCCGCCACCTGGTCCGCCCCGTCGCGGCACTCGCGAAGGCGGACGGCTCGGTCATGGTCCCCGCACGCGTGTACGGCGCGGCCCGGAAACTGTCGAGGACCCCGTACCGGGCGGGCCTCGACCTCCTCGCCGAACGCCTCCTGCAGCGCCGCTTCGACGAGCCGGGCGGCGCTGTCGGCGCGTCCCTCGCCGCCCTCACCTGGGCCAGACCGGGCCCGGCGGCCCGCTGGCTGACCGGCGAGGCCCTTGCTGAAGTATCGGTTCGCCTGCAGGCGTCGACGAGCCGCGCGGCCGTAGGCCCGGCCCAGCGCCCGGGCGACTACCGTGCACGCGCAGCCCTGGCCCGCCACGCAGCAGACCTGCGCATCCTGGAACAAGCAGCCGAGATCCGCTCCCAACGCCTGCACGCGCCGTTCCTGGACAACCAGGTGGTCCGCGCCTGCCGCGCCCTGCCCGAGGCGCTGCGCGTCCAGCCGGGTGCGCGCGCCGCGATCCTCCGCACGGTCCTGGAAGGCGCAGGCGTGAGCGACCTCCCACCCGGCTGGGGCGCCCCTTCCCACGCCTCGGCAGCGGTAGCGGCCCGCACGGGCCTCCGCGTCGCCGCGGACTCCCTGATGGCCCTGTTCGGCACCCCCCTGCTGGCGGAGGCGGGCCTGGTGGAGGCCCGAGTCGTCCGCAAGGCCCTGCGCGCAGCGGCAGCAGGCGAACCCCTCCCCCTCGACGGCCTGGCAGACCTGGTCTCCCTGGAACTCTGGCTACGCCGCCTACTCTCCCGCCGAGGAACCTGCTGGACAGGCACCCCCGCCCGCCAGAGAGCAGTACCGGCGGGCATCACACCCCGGAGGGGCGCACTGGCATCTGGCGGGGGAGCGGGTGTGGCGTGAGCCGAAGCCGTCGGTGCCCCTGACGGGGCGGACCTTTCCAGCCGCCGGTCCGCGGGGTTGAAGGGGCGGAGCCCCTGGGGACGGGACGGGTAGGGGCGGCGGGGGCGAAGAACACCCCGGCGCCCCCACCCGCACCGACCCCCGAAACCCCGGCCCCCACAAACCACGTGCCCCACCCCCAACCCCCAGCGACAATGACCTGGTGCGGTACAGAATCCTGGGCGTCACCCATGCAGAGGACGACCACGGCACCGCCCTACCCATCCCCGGCCAACGCCTCCGCACCCTCCTCACCGCCCTCGCCCTACGCCCAGGCCGGGTCACCACCACCGACACCCTCATCGACGAGGTCTGGTCGGACACCCCACCCCAGGACGCCCCCGGCGCCCTCCAGGCCCTCATAGCCCGCCTCCGCCGCACCCTGGGCAGGCAGAGCATCACCTCCGCCCCCGGCGGCTACCGCCTCGATGCAACCCAGGACGACGTAGACCTGTTCGTCTTCGAACGACTGGTACGCCAGGGCACAACAGCCCTCGACCACGGCGACCCGCACACCGCCGCACACACCCTGGACAGGGCCCTCGCCCTGTACCGCGGCCCCGCCCTCGCCGACCTCCCGGACCGCCTCGCCGCCACCCGCCCCGACGCGCTCCACCGCGAGGCGACAAGGGCCCGCATCGACGCGGACCTGCACCTCGGCCGCGCCCACGCCGCCGTACCGCACCTGAAGGAACTGACCGCGGCGCACCCGTACGACGAACCGCTGCACGCCCTCCTCATCCGCGCCCTGCGCGACACGGGCCGCCCGGCCGACGCCCTCGCCGCATACGAGACCGCCCGCCGCTCCCTCGCCGATGGCCTCGGCACCGACCCGGGCCCCCAACTACGCGCCCTGCACAGGGAACTGCTCACCCCGACGACAGCACCACATCGCACGCCCACCCTCACCCCCACCCCCACCTCCACGCCCGCCCAACCCGAACCCCCCACCCGCACCGGCAACATCCGTCCCCGCCTTACCTCTTTCGTGGGCCGGGAACCAGAACTCGACGCCATCCGTTCCGAATTGCACAGGGCAAGGCTCGTCACCCTCACCGGTCCGGGCGGCTCCGGAAAGACCCGCCTCGCCGAGGAGGCCGCCGCCGGGCTCCCCCAGGCGTGGCTGGTCGAACTGGCACTGCTGGACCGCCCGGAGGCGGTGCCCGGCGCGGTGGTCAGCGCGCTCGGTCTGCGCGAGACCGTGCTGATGGCCACCGAGCTGACGGCCCCGCAGGACGACCCCCTCGCCCTGCTCGTCGAGTACTGCGCCCCGCGCAGCCAACTCCTGATCCTTGACAACTGCGAACATGTCATCGAAGCAGCGGCAGCCCTCGCCGAGACACTGCTCACCCGCTGCCCCGGCCTCACGATCCTCGCCACCAGCCGTGAACCCCTGGGCGTCCCCGGCGAGTCCGTGCGCCCGGTCGAACCCCTCGTCCTCGACCAGGCGCACCGCCTCTTCGAGGAGCGCGCCTCCGCAGTCCGTCCCGACGCGGCCGCCGTGCTCCGCGACCGCGCGGCGGTGGAGGAGATCTGCCGCCGCCTGGACGGCCTGCCGCTCGCCATCGAACTGGCCGCGGCCCGGCTCCGGCTGCTCACGCCCCGCCAGATCGCCGACCGCCTCGACGACCGCTTCCGCCTCCTCACCTCCGGAAGTCGTACGGTCCTGCCCCGCCAGCAGACCCTGCGCGCGGTCGTCGACTGGTCCTGGGAACTCCTCGACGAGCGCGAGCGCACGGTGCTGCGCGAGGTCTCCGTGTTCGCCGGCGGCTGGGACCTCGCGGCGGCGGAGGCCGTGTGCACCGGCCCCGCGACCGATCTCGTCGGCGCGCTCGTCGACAAGTCCCTGATCGTGGCCACCCCGGCCGAGACGCCGAACGACGGGACCGGCTCCGGCGGCATGCGCTACCGCATGCTGGAGACCATCCACGAGTACGCCGCGGAGCGCGCCGCCGAGACCCCCGAACTGCGCGCCGCGGCCGAGCGCCGGCACAGCGCGTGGGTGCGCGCGCTCGTGGAGGAGGCCGACCCCCTCCTCCGTTCCGCGGACCAACTCCCGTGGATCTCCCGCCTGGAGGCCGAGTTGGACAACATCCGCGCCGCCCTCCACCGTGCCCTCACCGCGGGCGCCGAGCCGGAGGCCGCCGCCCTCGCCCTGTCCATGGGCTGGTTCTGGTGGCTGCGCAACTACCGCCACGAGGCCGAGTCCTGGCTGGACCAGATCCTCCGCCTGGGCGCCGGGCTGGACAGAAAACCCGCTTCCCAGGCCGCACTCCCCGCAGCCTGCACCAACCCCACCAACCCCATCGACCCCGTAGACCCCCTCGACCCCGTAGACGTCTACCTCGCAGCCCCCCACGCCGAAGCACACCACCCCCACCACACCCTCCGCATGAACCTGCGCATGCTGCATCTGTTCATGAAGTCGGACACCCAACCGATGGACGAGCTGCTGGACGACCGGCTGCGTCGGTACGTCGGCCGGCTGCGGGAATTCTTCGAGCGAGGCGGTCCTGAGGCGGCCCGTATGCCGGGGCTCGTCTGGCCGTTCACCACCTTCGTCCTGGACAGCGCGCAGGACGTCCGAGCCGCCCTGGACGTCTCCGTCGCCAACTGCCGTGCCCACGGCGACGACTGGGCGGTCGGCGTCGCCCTGATGTTCCGTACGCACACGGCCGTCGACTCACCGGGCGGCATGGAGGGCGTGGACGAGGACCTCGCGGAGCTCCGGGCGTTGAGTCGGCGCGTCGGCGACCGCTGGATGCGGGCCCAGGTGTGCAGTGCGGCAGGTGAGGCGGCGATGGCCAGGAGCCGCCTGGGGGAGGCCGAGGGCGAGTACGAGGAGGCGCTGCGGCTCGCCTACGAGGTGGGCGCGTACGCCGAGACACCGTTCCTGCTGGCCCGGCTGGCCGAGATCGCCTACCGGGCGGGCGACCGCGCGGCCGCGGTCAGCGGGCTGGACGAGGCGACCGCCGCCGCCGACCGCTACGGCGTACCGGACTCCAGGGCGTTCGTCCTGCTGATGCGCGCCCAGCTCGCGCTGGACGAGAGGGACACGGCCCGTGCCCGCGCGCTGCACGAGGCGGCTCGCGCGGAGATCGGACGCGGCACGCCTCCGCCCCAGTTCCTGGTGCTGCTGAACGCGATCGACGCTCTGGTGACGGTCGCCGAGTCGGGCCCGGCGTACGGACTGCCGAAGCTGGCCGACACCGTCCGTGAGGCGGTGGAGCGGCGCTGTGCCGACGTGGTCACGGCGACCCTCGTGGACGGCGCGGCCGTCCTGCTGTCCGACCTCGGGGACCATCCGCGCGCGGTCCGCCTGCTCGCCGCCGCGCAGGACTTGCGCGGCGGCGGACCGCGCCTCATGCCGGAGCGCGCCAAGGCCGAGCGGGCCGAGGCCGCCGCCCGCGCCGCGCTGTGCGCCGAGGAGTACGAGGCGGAGTCCACCCGGGGCGCCGCCCTGGCCGCCGACGATCTCCTCGCCGAACTCGGCGAGGCCCTGCGCAGACACCCTGCCGAGCCGCTCCCGTAGCCGGAACCGAACCGCAGCGGTACGACGCTATGAGCAGGTGAACTTCGAATCGGCCCAGTCCGCGAGCGTCAGGGAGTCGAAGCTGCTCTGCGGCTGCACGACCAGCCGTACGGTCCGGTGCCCGGCGAGGTTCACATGGACCGGGACCGCCGGGTGGCTTGCCTGGACCATCCCGGACTGCCACAGCCGGACGCCGTCGGCGTAGACGGAGAAGTAGACCCGGCCGAGCCCCAGGGTCATGTCGTCGACGCCGACCACGGCGTCGTAGGCGGAGCAGGTGCGGTTGAGGTCGACGGTGACGGAGGACTCGCCGTGCACGGTCACGCCGTGCACGTACTGCTTGCCGGCGATCGCCATGCCGTACCGCTGCCACACCCAGCTGCTCTCGCCGAGCCGCATCTCGGGCTTGGTGCCGTCGCCGCCGAGGTTGTACGACAGTCCGCTCCACTGGTAGACGGCCGGAACCGGCGGCGGAGTCGGGGTGGGTGTGGGCGTCGGCGTGGGCTTCGGTGTGGGCTTCGGTGTGGGTTTCGGCCTGGGGGTGGGGGGCGGGGTGGCCTTCGGCCGGGGAGTCGGGGTCGGAGCAGACCCGGGGGCCGCCGCGCGCACGATCACCGGCGGCTTCGGCTCGGACTTCTCCTTCGGTGGGATCGGCTTGGGCGACTCGGGCCGGACGGCCGGCGCCGAGGCGGGTGGCTTCGCGTCCGGCTTCCGGACCGGGGTGTCGCTCCCGGACATCGCGAGGGCCACTGCCACACCCGCCGCGGCGAGGACACCGGCGGCGATGCCGATCTTCGCGGGCGCACCCAGCCCCTCGGAGGCCGCCGCGCCACCGGCGCCCGCCCCGCTGGAGGAGCCGCCGCTCGCCGCGGCGGCCGCACCCGCGGCGCCCGCCGCGCCGGCTCCGGTACCGCCCGCGATGAGCGCGGCCACCTTGGCGTACCCGGCGGCACCGAACCAGCCGATGACCGCGACCGGCACGACGCCCGGGATACCGCTGGCGACTTCCTTGATCTGGCCCGCGGCCAGCCGGCACTTGGCGCACTCCTCCAGGTGCTTGCGCAGCCCACGCTCGGCACGCGTGCGCAGTCCGCCGCGGGCGTAGGCGCCGAGCCGGTCGGCGTAGCGGGCGCACTCCTCGTCGTCGGTGAGCGTGGCGCTGACGTGGGCCTGGAGGTAGGCCTGCTTGAGGCCCTCGCGGGCGCGGCTGGCGAGCACCCGAGTGCCGTTGGCGTCAAGACCGAAGAGCGTGGCGACCTCGCTCGGCGACTCGTCCTCGACCTCGGTGTGCCACAGCACGGCCTGCCAGCGCTCCGGCAGCGACCGGAAGGCCTGCATGGCCATGGACTGCTCGGCCTCGTGCATCGCGCGCACATCTGCGCCGAGGTCGAGTGTGTCGTCGTCCGACACCTCGGAGGAGCGCGCGGCCTGCGCCGCGAACACCGCGAAGTCGTCGACCAGTTGCTCCCGCTTCGCGGACTTCGTCCAGTTCGCGGCCACGCGCCGGACGGTGGTGAGCAGATACGCGCGTACGGCGTGCTCGGGGCCGTGGCCGCCGCGCACCGCCTGGAGCATGCGGGCGAAGACCTCGGCGGTGAGGTCGTCCGCGGTGTGGGCGTCACGGCAGCAGGTGCGGGCGTAGCGCCGCACCGCGTCCGCGTGGCGCCGGTACAGCTCCTCGTACGCCGTGTCGTCGCCCGAGCGCATCCGCCCGATCAGGTCGGCGTCGGAGGGCGGCAGGTCCCTGGGCGGCGGCAGGACGCCGTCCTCCCGCCGGTCGCGCTGCGCCGGGACACTGCCCTCGACGGGCTCGACCGGCTCGCCGCCCTGCGGAGGGATGACGGTCTCCGGGCGGCCGCCGCCGCGCGGGACACCCGCCCGTCCGCCCGGCCCGCCCTGACTCGGCACCTGCGGCGAACCACCGGCCTCCGCGTCACCGTCACCCAGTGGCTCGTCCCGCCCGTCAACGCTCATCGCGGAAAGCCCCCGACGCCTGCCCAACCAGTCCCGAACACCGGGTCAGAGTGCCATATTGGCTTTTGTTCAGGACCCCTCGGAGCGGACCATCCACCCGTCCGTGGGGACTTGTCGTGCCGTAGTACTAGCCATCGCCCATTCGGGGAAGGCTCAATTGACGCCCGACAGGCGGAAGTTGAGCGGCAGTTGAGTGGCATGCCAGAAATGTCCTGCTCATTTCCGGCCCACGCCGGGCGCGCGAGCTGCGCAGTGCCCACGCCCCACCGTCACCTCTTCGAGTTACGGGCCGTTCGAGTTACGGACTGCCGGAGACGCTGACACGCCCTGCCCCGCAGACGGGCCGCCACCTCAGGCCGGCCGCGACCGCAGCCCCTCCAGCAGGATGTCGAGCAGCCGTGCCGAAGCGGCCGCCTGCTGGGCCGCGTCCGGCAGCGAGGGCGCCGCCGTCGCGATGACCAGCAGCACGTCCGAGACCGACACGTCGGCCCGCAGCTCACCCGCCGCGCGCGCCCGCTCCACGAGCTGGCCCACGACCTCGAGCAGCGCCGCCGCACCCGTGTCGTCCTCCGCAGAGACCTTCGGGGCCCCTTCGGGAACGAGCCGCAGCTCCCCGGAGCCCGGCTGCGTCCGCTGCTGCGGCACCCGGGCCTCGTCGAAGACCGTGCCGTCGGACCCCTCGTCGCCGGCCGAGACCCGCAGCACCTGCGGCGGCAGCAGCCGCCCGGCGCCCGAGGCCACCGACGTGCGCAGGAAGCGCGAGAGCGCCGACCACGGCTCGTCCTCCTGCCCGAGCGCCGCCCGGGCCTGGTCGGTCAGCCGGGAGGTCTCCTCCTCGGCTATCCGCCGTACCAGGACGTCCTTGCTCGGGAACCGCCGGTACACGGTCCCCACACCCACCCGCGCCCGCCGCGCCACGTCCTCCATCGGCGCGCCGTACCCCAGCTCGCCGAAGACCTCGCGCGCCGCGCGCAGTACGTGCTCCAGATTGCGCTGTGCATCCACGCGCAGCGGCGTCGTACGCGAGGTGTCCCCGCGTCCGTTGCCCGTCGCCGCGCTCACCATGCCGCCCGATGTCAGTGCAGACGCGGACGACCAATGAGAGTCCTGAACATGCATAAGCGTTCCCCCGGTAATGACGTCTCCCCCCGGAGACTCTCCCCGCCATTCATTGGTTGCCGGAGCGTGGGAACAAGCCCGGTTCACCGGCCCGCTTGTCGCGGACTCGACGACCGATGAGTGCATCCCCCTACACCCCGTCAAGACACGAACATAGTTGAGAGGGAGTCAATTCAGAAGGGGCAGGTTCCGCACAGAGCGCCCCCCGATCGGAGTACGGGTCGTATACGTCCCGATTGCGCCCCTCAAGGTCATCCGGCGCACACCCGCTGACCTGCAATCCTTCCGAGCGCTTGGACAATTCGGCCAACCCTGGGCGTCCCCGGCCGTCCGTCACACAAATTGTCGGGGCTGTGGACAAACTCAAGCGCTGGGTGCGTCATGGGATGGTGAAGGAACGTGCGCGCATTCTCGTTGTCGGCGGTGGCTACGTCGGGATGTACACGGCCCTGCGCCTCCAGCAGAAGCTGAAACGGGAACTCAGGCGGGGCGAGGCCGAGATCACAGTCGTCACTCCCGACCCTTACATGACCTATCAGCCATTCCTTCCCGAAGCGGCCGCCGGTGCCATTTCACCCCGGCATGTCGTCGTACCGCTGCGCCGGGTCCTGGACCAGTGCCATGTCGTCGTCGGCGAGGTCCAGTCGATCGACCACGCCAAGCGCACCGCCGGCGTCATGACCCTCGCCACGGAGGAGGAGGGCGCCGGCCCCGAGCACATGACGTACGACGAACTCGTCCTCGCCCCCGGCTCGATCTCGCGCACGCTGCCCATCCCCGGCCTCGCCGACCACGGCATCGGTTTCAAGTCGGTCGAGGAGGCCATCGGCCTGCGCAACCACGTCATCGAGCAGATGGACATCGCCTCCTCCACCCGCGACCCCGAGATCCGCGACGCGGCCCTCACCTTCGTCTTCGTCGGCGGCGGCTTCGCCGGGGTGGAGGCACTCGGCGAACTCGAGGACATGGCCCGCTACGCCGCCCGCTACTACCACAACGTGCGGCCCGAGGACATGAAGTGGATCCTCGTGGAGGCCTCCGACCGCATCCTGCCCGAGGTCGGCGAGGAGATGGGCCGCTACACGGTCACCGAACTGCGCCGCCGCAACATCGACGTACGCCTGCAGACCCGCCTGGAGTCCTGCGCGGACCGCGTCGCCGTCCTCAGCGACGGCGCCCGCTTCCCGACCCGTACGGTCGTCTGGACGGCCGGCGTGAAGCCCAGCCCGCTGCTCGCCGCCACCGACCTCCCCCGCACCGAACGCGGTCGGCTGAAATGCACCCCCCAGCTGACGATCGACGGCACCACGCACGCGTGGGCGGCAGGAGACGCGGCCGCCGTCCCCGACGTCACCGCCGCCGAACCCGGCGCGGAGACCGCACCCAACGCCCAGCACGCGGTCCGCCAGGCCAAGCTCCTCGGCGACAACATCGCGCACTCCCTGCGCGGCGAACCC
The DNA here is from genome assembly GCF_000720765.1 of Streptomyces sp. NRRL S-646. Taxonomy (GTDB): domain Bacteria; phylum Actinomycetota; class Actinomycetes; order Streptomycetales; family Streptomycetaceae; genus Streptomyces. The sequence goes on along the minus strand of NZ_JODC01000009.1, from coordinate 4,729 downwards.
CTTCAGACGTACTCCCACAAGTACGTCGGCTCGGTCGCCTCCCTGGGCCTCCACAAGGGCGTCGCCCACGTCTACGGCCGCAAGCTGAAGGGCTACCCTGCCTGGTTCATGCACCGCGTCTACCACCTCAGCAGGGTGCCCACCTTCAACCGCAAGGCCCGTGTCCTGGCCGAATGGACCCTTTCGGGCCTCTTCAAGCGGGAGATCGTCTCCCTGGGTTCGCTCGAACATCCCCGAGCGGAGTTCGAACTCGCGGCCGGTGGAAAGCCTCCTACCGACCCGATGAACGACCCGAAGGGGTCGTCCTGACCGGACCGAGGAACTCCACCGACCGGGTGGGCGTCTCACGGATGTCGCCCCGGTAGGCCACACTGCCAGACTGATCCCCGCCCCCGGGGCGAGCAGATGCTCGCCCTTCGAACCCAAGAGGCTCTCTCCACCGTGCTGCATCCCGGGGGCGTCACGCCCCAGCCCTCCGGCCGGGTCCGGAGTCGGCCGAAGACGCCGAAGACGACGACACGAGGCAAGGATTCGTGAACTTCACGCGCTGGAGCGCCCGGCTCCCCGGAACGCAGCGCCGCGCCGCAGCGCGGACCGATCACACGGCCGCCCCCGACCGGCAGGCCGAGGCCCCGGGCGCCGTGCCCGCGGCCCGCGCCGAACAACTCACCGACGAGCACGCACCCGTACCGGCCGTCGACGAACTCCCCGTCCGCGAGGTCCTCGACCGCGTCCCGGCCCTCGTCGCCCTCGTCCACGGCCCCGACCACCGCGTCGCCTACATCAACGACGCCTATGTGACGGCCTTCGGCGTACGGCCGCTCGGCGAGCCCACCCGCGAATCCCTCCCCGAACTCGACGAACTGGGCCTGCTCCCGCTCCTCGACCAGGTCCTGCGCAGCCGCAAGCCCCGCACCCTCAAGTCCCGCAAGGCCCCCGACGGCCGCTCCTACACCTTCACCTGCACCCCGGTGACAGAAGGCGAGAACGCGGGCGTACTGGTCTTCGCGACCGACGTCACCGACCACGCCGAGGCCGCCGAACGCCTCCGCGCCAGCGAACGCCGGCAGCGCGAAACAGCGGTCACCCTCCAGCGCTCGCTGCTGCCCCAGGAACTCGAAGAACCGGACGACCTGCGCATCGCCGCCACCTACCAGCCCGGCGGCACCGAGGCGGCGGTCGGCGGCGACTGGTACGACGTCATCACCCTCGGCGGCGGCCGCACGGCCCTCGTCATCGGCGACGTGATGGGCCGAGGCGTACGAGCTGCGGCCGTCATGGGCCAACTCCGCACGGCGGTCCGCGCGTACGCCCGCCTCGACCTCCCCCCGCACGAGATCCTGCAGCTCCTCGACGGCCTGGCCACGGAGATCGACGCCAACCAGATCGCCACCTGCGTGTACGCCATCCACGACCCGAACGAGGGCCGCCTGGTGTACGCCTCCGCCGGCCACCTCCCGATCCTCGTCCGCGACGAGAGCGGAGTGGTCCTGCGCGCCGACGAACCGACCGGCCCGCCCCTCGGCACGGGCGGCTGGATGCACGCGTCGGGCTCGATCCCCCTGGGCCCCGGCTCCACAGCCGTCCTCTACACGGACGGCCTGGTGGAACGCAGGAACGAGGACCTGGACGAGGGCATCGCGGCCCTGGAGCGCGCCCTGTCCGGCGCCACGGGCACCCCGCAGGTCGTCTGCGACCGCCTCGTCCGCTCGGCAGGCGTGACGGCGGACCACGACGACGACGTGGCCGTCCTGGTCCTCCAGCACCCGGCCCGCACCGGCCCGGACAGCGACCTCTTCCGCAACGCGGCCCTGGAACTCCTCGGCGGCATCGAAGCGGCCCCACGCGCGCGTGCCTTCGCCTCCGGCGTCCTGACGAGCTGGCGCTTCCCGACCGAACTCCACGACCTCGGCGTCCTCGCGGCCAGCGAACTGGTCGCCAACTCCCTCCAGCACGGCACCCCACCCATGCGCCTCCGCCTGCGCCGCACCGACCGCCGCCTGATCATCGAGGTCACCGACGGCGACGACCACCTCCCCCGCCGCCGCCGAGCGGAACCCGGCGACGAGTCGGGCCGGGGCATCGCCATCGTCGCGACGATCGCCTCGAACTGGGGGTCGCGCCGGACGCCGGGGGGCGGCAAGGCGGTCTGGTGCGAGTTCGTCCTGCCGAAGGGGTAACGCCGCGGGGACTTCCGGCCGTGGCCGGGTGCGGGTGCGTGCTGGGTTGCTCGCGCGGTTCCCCGCGCCCCTAGGGGGTGCAGTCGCTGCACCTGCGGGCAGTCGTGCCGCTGGGGCGGCTCCCGACCCAAGGGGAGCGGCACCTCCGAGCGGGCAGCGCCCGAACCCGCCCACCCCAGCACCGGGTGCCCTACGCCTCCGTGGCCACAGGCTGGGCAGACGCCCCACCCCGGGCAACCACTCGGCTCTGGCGCGCCAGCCAAGGCTGGTCCTGCACCGGCGTGAGCCCCTTGCCCAGCCGCAACGCCAGCACGCTGATCCCCAGCGAGAACAGCAGGAACGTCACGATGTACGGCCCGTGCAACGAGGCCCCCAGCGGCCCGCCCACCGCAGGCCCGACCGCCAGCGCAAGCTGTTTCACCAGGGCGAAGGCGGAGTTGTACTGCCCCGCCATCCCCGTCGGCGCAAGATCGGCGACCAGCGGAGCGACGGTCGGCGACAGCATCGCCTCACCCAGCCCGAACAAGGCATACGTCGACACGAAGGCGGCCGTTGCCATCTCCTGGCTGCCGTGCCCGAGCCCGGCGTACCCGGCCATGACCCACGCCACGGCCCAGATCAGCCCGACAACGGCGATCACCCGGGACCGGCGCCGGCGCTCGACGAACCGCAGCACGGCGAACTGCGCGACGACGATCATCAGGGTGTTGGCGGCCAGCGCTGTCCCCAGCGCGGACGTCGAAATCCCCGCAGCCTCGACCCCGTATGCACTCAGCCCCGACTCGAACTGCCCGTAGCAGGCGAAGAACAGCACAAAACCCAGCACGGACAACTGCACCATGGCCCGGTTGCCGAGCAGCTGCTTCCAGCTGCCCTTCGTGGACTGAGCGGGCGCGCCCTCGATGCGCGGGGAGTGCGGCATCCGCACGGTGGTCATCACGACCGCGAGCAGCAGGAACACCGCTGCCTCGATCGAGAACAGCAGGGTGAAGGAGTCGACGCGCGTAGAGTCCACAAGATGGCCGCCGATGAGCCCGCCGACACCGAGCCCCAGGTTCTGCAGGAAGAACTGCATCGCAAAGGCGCGCGAGCGGGTGTCCGCCGTGGAACAGTCCACGATCATCGTCGCGAGCGCCGGCTGCATCACGGCCTGCCCGGCGCCGAGCGCGGCCGCCGACAGCAGCACGGTGGTGCTGCTGCTCGCCAGCCCCAGGCTCAGCGCCCCGATGGCGGCAGTGACCAAGGCGGCGAGCAGGACCGGCCGGGGACCGCGCCGGACGATGGCCCGCCCGGCGAACGGCAGCACGATCAGCGCGGCCACAGCAAAGACGGCGAGTACGAGTCCCGCCGTCATGGCCCCCAGCCCCCGCACCTGCGCCACATAGACGTACAGGTAGGGGACGGTGAAGCCGAGCCCGAACGCGCTGAGTGCGTTACCCATGTGGATCCGGCGCATCGCTGCGCCCATCGCCCTGGTCACGTTCACCTCTCTCAGTAGTTAGGAGTGAAGACTTAGAAGCTAAAGTTCGAAGCTAAACACTACACCCAGAAGAACTTCAACGCCAAGCGTGCCCGTGCCATACTTCGCCCATGGGCGACACCCCCGGCACCCTCGGCGAACCGACACTCGAAGAGCAGATCGCCGCCTACCAGCGCGAGTTCCGGGACCTCGATCCCCAGGTCGAAAAGATCGTCTCGGCCCTCTCCCGCCTGAACCGCCGTATGAACGTCGCCTACGGCCGCCAGACCTCCGCCCTCGGCATCAGCAACGCCGAGTGGGAGGTCCTCAAGGCCCTCGTCCTCTCCGGCGCCCCCTACCGCCTGGGCCCGAGTGATCTCGCCAAGCGCCTGGGCCTGACGCCGGCCGCGATGACCCACCGGATCGACCGCATGGTCGCCGAGGGACTGGTGACCCGGGAGCGCGACGAGTCCAACCGGGTCCGGGTGATCGTGGAGCTGACCGCGGAGGGCCGCGAGAAGTGGCTCGAAGCGATGCGCATGGCCACGGTCTTCGAGGAGGACCTCCTCCAGGACCTGTCCCTCGAGGAACGCACCGCCCTCGGAGAGGTCCTCACCCGCCTCCTGCGTAGGGTGGAACACGCCCAGCCGGACGCGGGCGGACGCCTCACCGACCTGGACTGAAGCCCGACATAAAAGATCTTGACAGAGGGTGCTTGACAGCGCTCTCGCGGATCCGTAGAGTTCTTCGGGTTGCCACGGAGCCGTAACGGTTCTGCGACAGCACCTCCGCCGCACGAGCGGCACCTCAAACCATCAGAACGATCTCCCAATGGGATTGATATCGGCGTGCCCGAATTCAATTCGATTCGGACCCGGCAGCTCGATTAGGAACTGCCGAAGGGATCCGCTAAGGTTTGAGACGTCGGAACGGCCCAACGGCCGGGAGGACAGCCCCTCTGACTGGGAGTCAGGCCCGAAAGGATCTGATAGAGTCGGAGTCGCCGGAAAGGGAAACGCGAAAGCGGGAACCTGGAAAGCACCGAGGAAATCGGATCGGGAAACGGTCTGATAGAGTCGGAAACGCAAGA
>NZ_JODC01000008.1 GCF_000720765.1 Streptomyces sp. NRRL S-646 | reverse complement strand
CCCACCACCCTGCGCGTATCTCACTCCCCAGGAGCTACCGGAGCCAGCAGGCCGCTGTCAGGCGAACCGTCCCGACATCACTCAATCAAGTTCCGTAGCCGATCCAGCGCGAGTTCGCCGACGCCGCCCCGCTCGGCCCTACTGCTTCTCCACGGCGCAGCCGTCGACTTATTTGACTTGGGGTGCGTCCTTGACAATAAGGATCCCCGAATTCGCCCTCTTTCTCCCCACCCCAGACGGGGGCGTTAGTGGGGGTTCGCCCTCGGTGAGGCCGGTCAACGACCGTACCCAGGGCGTTCCGTTCCGGTCGATGAAGTACAGCCGGCTGGCTTGCCACATCGAATCGCTCAGCCTGGGCATCGGCTTCGCGCCGTTCCGGCCGAACCGCGAAACCTCCAGCCCGGTCGCGGAGTACACGGCTTCGCCGCATGGACGAAGGTCCGTGTCCTGGAGCAGGAACGGCGGGTCTTCGCCATCGCTCTTGAGGATGGATACCGCAGTCACCACCTGCGTGACCGCATCAGGCGATCTGTTGACGATGTGGATCTTGCCTGGTGTGCCATTGGTCTCCTCAACCCAGAACGTGACTTGTGCCGCCTGTTGCCGCTTCTCGCGATCGCTGTCTTCTCTCGACTGGTTGAGCTGATCTTTCGCTGTCTGCTGACTCCAATACGTGGCGACGGCCTGGGCCCAGAGACCTCCGATCGCCGCGATCGCCGTACCAACCACCGTGATGACGTGAACCCATCTGGCCCCCCGCAAGCGCTGCCAGAGCCTCTTGGGCTTGATCCGCTTTGGCGGACATCCGAGATCAGGGGTTCAGCCCCGGGAGGATGTCCATCATGGAGAGCACGGGGAAGAAGAAGCCTCGCCCTCGTCGCTCGTTCACGCCGGAGTTCAAGGCGGAGATCGTCGAGCTGTGCCGACGCGGTGACCGCTCGGTCGGTCAGATCGCCAAGGACTTCGATCTGACCGAGACCGCGGTGCGTGACTGGGTGAAGCAGGCCGAGGTCGATGCGGGCGAGCGGGACGGCCTTACCAGCAGCGAACGCGAGGAACTGGCCGCTCTGCGGCGGGAGAACCGCCGTCTGCGTGAGGACGTCGACATCCTCAAGCGGGCCACGGCTTTCTTCGCGAAGGAGACCCGGTGACGGTGTACCCGTTCATCGAGGCGGAGAAGCGTGCAGGTCACAGCGTCAAACGGGCGTGTGAGCTGCTGAAGGTCTCCAGGGCCGCCTTCTATGCCCGCCGTGCTGCCAAGCCCGGCCCCCGGGCGGTCCGTGACGCCGAGCTGGCGGAACAGATCGCCGACGTCCACACGAGGTCGCGGGGAACCTACGGCGCCCCACGCGTCCATGCCGTGCTCAAGCGGGCAGGCGCCGGATGCGGCCGCCGACGTGTCGCGCGGCTGATGCGGACTGCCGGCCTGCAGGGCCGACACCGCAGACGACGACACCAGACGACGGTTCCCGATCCACGAGCTGCCCTGCGGCCCGATCTCGTCGTGCGGGACTTCCAGCCCGACCCCGCCGGCCTGGATGCCCGCTGGTGCGGCGACATCACCTACATCGCCACGGAAGAGGGCTGGCTCTATCTGGCCACTGTCATCGACATCGCTTCCCGTCGCGTGGTCGGCTGGGCGACGGCCGACCACCTGCGGACCGATCTGGTCGCCGATGCCCTCACGGCCGCCTGCCGCAAACGCCGCCCCACCCGTCCGGTGATCTTCCACTCGGACCGTGGCTGTCAGTACACCAGCCAGCAATTCGCCGTGCTGGCAGACCAGTTGGGGGTGCGTCTGTCGGTCGGCCGCACCGGACAGTGCTGGGACAACGCACTCGCCGAATCGTTCTTCGCCACCATCAAGAGGGAGTTGCTCAGCACCGGCTCCTGGCCCAGCCGGACCGCCGCCCACACCGCGATCTTCGACTTCATCGAGGGCTGGTACAACTTGCACCGTCTGCACAGCAGCCTGTGCTATCGCAGTCCCGCCGAATGCGAGACCGCACTCGCAGCCTGACCACCACACCAATGGTGTCCGTCAAAGCGGAACAAGCTCAACCTGATCATGGCGACGCTCACGAAGGCCGCCCTGATCATGGCGACGCTCACGAAGGCCGCCCTGGTCGGGGCGACGCTCACGAAGGCCAACCTCGGTGGGGCGACGCTCACAGAGACCAACCTGGCGGGCAGCGACTTGTCGACCGTAACCAACTTTGGATCCCACGCAGATCGCTTCGGCCCGCACCAATGGATATACCAAACTGCCCCCCAACTTCCACGTCTCGACTTAGGCATCGGCAGTATCGTGATCCGCCCGCCCACCGGCGAGCCTGCTCAAGGCCTCGTACGACTGCACTCCCCGGAAGACCGGCCATCTTGGACACGCTCACCGGCGGGCAACCCCAGGCCGGGGCGCTGCGGGCCGGTCAGAACAGCGGCACGGTGTCCATGCCGTCCGGCTGGGTTTCGGGCTCGGTGAACTCCAACTGCCGGGCGGGCAGCGGCAGGTCGACGATGCGCAGCGATCCGGGGCAGGACACGAGGGAATCGTCGTGCAGGCGGCGCCGGCCGGGCGGGTCGTGACGCCACACGCGGCCCTTGCCGGGCCGCCCGGCGACCGGGCCGGCCGCTATGTCACGCTGGCAGTCCTGGCACTCGATACGGGGCAGTTTCACGCCCACCAGTGTGCCCGGAGGGTAGGAAGGGGAACCGACGGAAGTCTTTGACCTGCTGAAACGTGGGGAGCCAGCCGTGAAGGTCCCGCGCTGAGGTGCGGGGATCCCGGTCGCCTCTGCCGTTACCGCTCCCCCAAGGCAGCGAGGCGCTCGAGCCGTCCCGGGTTTGGAAGCTTCTCTTCCCTCAGGAAAGCTCCCAGCGTTGCCACTGCTTTCTTAGCGTAGAACCGCGCCCATTGGATCCGCCTCAGCTCGGTGTCTTCTGTCCTTTGCTCGCGGCTGATGAGATAAAAGAGCTCTTCGCCCCGGTCGGCCGCCTCGTATCCGTTGAGGAAGGTGAAGATGATGTCCATGCGCTCCTGAAGATCGGGCGCCCCAGGCAGGCGGAGCAGGGCCGTCTCTGCGTCACGACCGAATCTTCTGATCAAATCCGCGATGTCCGGATCACCTCCCCGGAGATGTTCTCCCATCGCCAATTCCAACTCGCGCTCAAGGTGCACGAGTTGGAGGAGCGCCTCCTCTCCAATCGTCAGCGCCCGTTGGTCCCGGCGCTGACGGGCTCCGTATTTGGCCATCTGCCACTGCTGAACCCATCCAGCTGCGACAGCACCGCCTGCGCCTAAGCCGGCGCCGATCAAGCCGATAACGCCCACAGTCACTTCTGCGCTCATAGGCTCATCTTCTCCGCTGCGGCATAGGGCTTGGGAGGCAATCGGCAAACCGGGCGAGCCGAACATTTCACCGATCCCCCAGTAAGCCCCCCGAGGTCAGCGCCCGTCGCTGCTGCGGGTCGGCTGCGAGCCGCTGCGCCGGGAGACCCGCAAGCCGGGCTGCGGCCACTGGTAGGCGAGGATCCGGACCATCGTGTCCCCGTTCAGGTCGACCTCGACCGTTCGAGGACCCGCGCGCGCCGCCACTGACCGCCCGACATCACCTCCAGCGCAGGCCGGTCGGTCCGGGGCCAGATCCACACCGGGGGCTTGGGACCGTCCTTCTCGCGCCAGGGGCGGGCTGGTTGCGCGTCCGGGATGTTGCTCATGTCTCCGAGGGTAGAGACCGGGCTCACCGGCCGATTCGACGCCCGTACGGGGACGCTGGCCGGTTGGGCTGCACGCTTCCCGGTATCCCGGCGCGGGTGCCGCCTCCCTGGGGGGCCTGCGGGAGCGGGGCGTGGACGATGGCGCCTGCGTTGGCCTCCGGGATGAGCCCGTACACGAGGACACAAGAGGCGTCGATACGCACGGGGCTGTCGGGGTCGGTGGGCTGCCACGTCGCCCACTCGCGCTCCAGGTCGGGGAACAGGCTCCGGAAGCGCACCTTGTCCTGCACCATCTGCTGCGCGATCGGCTCCGCCCGCAGCAGCTTCCCCTGCTTGGCCCGCACGGGCAGGATCGCGGGCATGAGGACTGGGCGCCATCCTCGTCGCCGCCACAGCCGGGATGGCGTCGACCGAGGACCCCGACCGCGCCTCGACGGCCAGCGTCCTCGGGGCGACAGTGGCGACGGCCGTACTGGTCATCGGGGTTCCGGCGGCCAACAGCGCGTGGAGCGGAGCGGGCTTCCTCCTCGTCGCGGTGTGCTGCCTGCTCGCCCTGCCGCTCGCCGCGTGGCTGCCCGACGCCCCGACGAGGCCGGCAGGCGGCCTTCCGCAGGCCGGCGTCGGCCGCCCCGGACTACCGCTGCTGGCAGGCGTGGCTCTGCTCGCGGCCACCGACCAGGGTGCCTGGTCGTACGTCGCCGAACTCGGCGAGCAGCACGCCCGGATGAGCACACCGGCGGTGTCCACCGTGCTCGCCGCGGCAGGGGTGATCGCTCTGGCAGGAATCGCCTTCGCGTCCCTGGCCGCACGCCGCTTCGGCCGCTTTCTCGCATTGGCGGCCTGTGTGCCGGTGGAGGCCGCGGCCAAGTTCGCGGTCGCCGCCTCCGCCTCGCCCGGGGTGTACGCGGTGGCCACGGTCGTATGGCAGGCCGGCTATCTGGCCGTCCTCACGCTGGTACTCGCCACCGTGTCCGCGGCCGATCCGTCCGGCCGCTGGGCCGCCACCACCAGCGGGGCGGTCACCGTCGGGACCGCCCTGGGACCGCCGTTGGTCGGAGCCCTGTTGGACATGACCAGTTACGCGGCGCTCGGTGCTGCGCTCGCGGCGGCCACCTTCCTCGCCGCGATCCCTCTGCTGTCCCTGACCCGAACCGGTCCCCCGCGCGCGGATAGGTGATCCGGCCGCCGACAACGGTGAGGAACGGGGGGAGGTCGAGCAGCTCGGTGAGCGAGCAGCCGTCGGGGGCTGTGCGAGAGGCGATCGGCTCGGCGGCTGCTCCTGACCCTCCGATGAGTTTTGGTCACGGGAGTGGTCCGACTTCCGAAACGACTGTGAGGAGTGATCCGAGTGGACCTGTACAGCATCATGTGCGTGAGTGACCGGATCAAGGCACGTGAGTGGTTCGAGGCGTTCTTCGGGCGCCCGGCGGACGAGATCATCGGCGAGGAATACCTGTGGCAGCTTGGTGAGAACGCATGGGTTGTCGTTGACGATCGGGACATGCGCACTGAGCGAGTGGGCGGAGCAATGATCACGCTCGGTGTGAACGACCTCGACGACATCCTGGCCCGACTCGCCGCACACGGGATCGACCACGAACCGGTCGAGACCTACAGCAACGGCGTGCGCCATGTCGTCGTGCTGGACCCTGACGGAAACAGCCTGTCACTTGCCGAGGCACCCACCCGGTGAGTTTCTCCCACCTGTGCGGTGTGCTGCGCCGCGCCTGACCTGCTCGGATTGAGGTTGGAAAACGCACAGTGCATCGGTGGTCCGTACTTCGTCGAGGCAATCCTTCACGGAACCATGGCAGGGACCAATCGAGTCGTCGGTCGATTTCTTGAGGGGCAGAGGGCGCGTATGGACATTCGGCAGCTGGAGTACTTCCTTGCGATTGTCGATCGTGGGGGGTTCAACCGTGCGGCCTCGGCTCTGTACGTGTCACAGCCGTCGCTGTCGCAGGCCGTGCGGGCACTGGAGCGTGATCTCGGGTCAGAGCTGTTCCATCGCATCGGGCGCAGGGCAGTCCTGACGGAGGCCGGAAGGGCCCTGATCGAGCCTGCCCGGGAGGCCGTGCGGAGTCTGGAGACGGCGCGGGCGAGTGTCGCGGCGGTGCATGAGCTGCGTGAGGGGCGCCTGGATGTGGCGTCGATGCCGTCGCAGGCGGTGGAGCCACTGACGACCTTGGTGAGTGCCTTCAGCCACCGGTATCCCGGCGTCTCTGTGGCCATCAAAGCGGCGTTCACGTCGCATGATGTGATCGACATGGTGCGCACGGGTGCCGTGGAGCTGGGGCTTTTGGCGTCCGCCGGTCCGGTCCCCCACAAGGAGGTTGTCTCCCATGCGCTGGGGCGGCAGCGTTTTGTGCTGATGGTGCCGGTCGACGGACCCTTCGCTGATCGGACGGTGGTGGAGTGCCAGGAGCTTGCGGGACAGCGGCTGATCGTCGGGCAGCCGGGTACCGGAATGCGTGCCTACGTCGACGCGCTGCGGGAACAGGGCATCGAGTTCACCGTCGCCGCCGAGACCGAGCACCGCGTGTCGCTCATGCCCCTGGTACTGGCCGGGGTGGGGCTCGCGGTGGTCACAGACTCCTGGCGGGACGTCGCCCGGCGGCTGGGCGCCCGCGTCCTGGACATCGATCCGGAGACCACCTTGGACATCGCCCTCGTCAGCCGCCGCGGCATCCTGTCGCCCGCAGCCGCCGCGTTCGTCACGGCCGCCACCTCGGCCTCCAACGGCTGATAGGCACCGCTTATAAGAGAGATCCGCTTTGCGTCTTGGACGCCGCATGCACCGCCTTGCTGCAATCGACGGCATGACGACGAACCACCGCATTGCCCTGATCCCCGGCGACGGCATCGGCGCCGAGGTACTGCCCCCAGCACGGCAGTTGCTCGATCTTCTCTGCCGCCGCCACGGCTTCAGCCTGACTTACACGTCGTACGACTGGTCGTGCGAGCGGTACCTGCGGGAGGGCGCCATGATGCCCGCCGATGGGATCGACCAGCTGCGCGACAAGGACGCGATCCTGCTGGGTGCGGTGGGATATCCGGGGGTGCCCGACCATGTCTCGCTGTGGGGGCTGCTGATCCCGATCCGGCGCAGCTTCCGCCAGTACGTCAACCTCCGGCCCATCCGTGTCTTCGAAGGCATCGACAGTCCGGTGCGCGGCGCACGGCCGGGCGAGGTCGATTTCATCGTCGTGCGCGAGAACATGGAAGGCGAGTACAGCGAGGTCGGCGGTCGGCTCAACAGCGGCTTCCCGGACGAGATCGCCGTGCAGGAGGCCGTGTTCACCCGGGCCGGTGTCACACGCGTGCTGGACTACGCGTTCACGCTCGCCTCCCAGCGCGGCGGCCGCCTGACCTCCGCGACCAAGTCGAACGGCATCGTGCACACCATGCCGTTCTGGGACCAGCTCGTCACCGAGCGGGCCACCTCATTCCCGCAGGTCGCCTGGGACCAAGAGCACATCGACGCCCTCGCGGCCAAGTTCGTCCTCGAGCCGGCCCGCTTCGACGTCGTCGTCGCCTCCAACCTCTTCGGCGACATCCTCAGCGACCTCGCGGCCGCGGTCGCCGGATCCATCGGCGTCGCCCCGGCGGCCAACCTCAACCCCGAGCGGGACTTCCCCTCGATGTTCGAGCCCGTGCACGGCTCCGCGCCCGACATCGCAGGCCAGGGCATCGCCAACCCGCTGGGCGCGATTTGGTCCGCGGCCATGATGCTCGACCACCTCGGCCACCCCGCCGCGGCCAAGGACATCACGGACGCGATCGCCGCGATCCTGGCCAAGACCGATATCCGCACCCGTGACCTGGGCGGAACCGCGACCACCGCCGAGTTCACCGACAAGCTGATCGAGCTCCTCTGAGCCATCTCCCCCTCGGTGGGCGGCAGGGACGACGCCATGCACCGCTCATCGGGCACTCCCGTGCCCTCTCCCCTCTCCCGAGCCGCGCCCCCACCGGCCCTCCCTCGTGGCGAGGACCGTTCAGCGTCCCGGTTGCGCTCCGTTCCTCAACGAGGAGAAAGGCCATCCAGGGTTCTCGATCACGATCTTGACGCCGCGTTCGCCCGCGTAGTCCATCAGCTCGGGCAGCACCTTCTCGCCCTCGAGCGCGGGGTGCGCCGCGCCCGGCCGGTCACAGTCGCCGACGCAGGTGCGGGTGCGGACCGGGCGGGGGCGCCGTCGGTGGAGGGTGCGTGCGGGGAGTGCCCAGCGGGAGCCGTCATGCCTGACCCTGCCTTGCGATGTGTGCGGCGGCGTGGTCGCCGATCACCGGCCAAGCCCGGGCCTCCTCAGCAACGGCCCTTCCCGCCCGAAGAGCGGCCACGGGATCGGCCGCCTCGTCCAGCTCGACGAGCACGATGCCGGCGCCGGGTGTACGGGACATCGCGTCGGCCCATGCCCTCCAGTCCACGATGCCGGTGCCCAGTTCGGTCATGTAGGGCTGCTGCTGGGCGAAGACCGTGTCGTCGATGGTGAGGTGGACGTCGATCGGCTTGACGGCGTCCTTCCAGTGCGCGAGCGCGATGCGCTGGGAGTGACGGCGCGCGACGGCGACGGGGTCACCTCCTCCGAGCGCGATGTGGCAGGAGTCGGGGCACAGCCACACGTAGCACGGATCGGTCAGGGTCATGAACAGGTCGATGTCCCGCTCGTACCACAGGGTGCTGTTGGACTCGGTGTGGAAGGCGAGCCTCACGCCGTACCGGGAGACGGCCTCCCCGACCATGTGGGCGATGTCGGCCATCCGCGTCATGTGCGCGGCGTCGACGAAGAAGGGCGGACGCGTCCCGAACGTCGTCCGCATCGGCAGTCCGGCGACTAGCAGTTCCGCCCCCACCTCGGCGAGGAAGGCGGCGCGTCGCTCGGCGTCGGCGACGATCGCGGGCAGGTCGCCGTCCTGCCGCCAGTCGGGGGCGTCGCTGCCGGCGATGAACGCGCTCACCACGGACAGGCCGCGGGCCGCGAGCTCGCGGCGGAAGGAGGCCGCGCTGCCGAAGGCGCGCAGAGCCGAGTCGATGTCGCCGGGCGGGAAGGTCAGCTCCAGGCCGGTGATCCCGGCCTCCGTCAGCGCGTCCATCACTCGTTCCCAGAAGGGCCGGGGATGGTCGCGGGCCCAGTCGCGCAGGGCCTCGGCGGAGTCCAGTCCCCAGAAGTCCGGGTGGTAGAAGGTGACGACGTCGGTCGCGAAGCGCGGTGTCAGTGGTGTCATGCGGCGCCTCCGCGGGCGTTGTAGACGGTGACCCCGTCGACGTCGACGGCGTCCCGGTAGGCTCGGAACACGGCGAGCGCCTCGTCCCGGAGTACGTCGTGTATGACCTTGATGCCGCGTGCCTCGAACTGCTCGGCCCAGTCCGCGCCCAGCGGGCCCTCGTCGAAGGTCGTGATCTCCTCCAGCTCCGGCCCCTCACCCGCGACCACTAGCCCCCGCACCCCGGACCACAGCGCCGCGCCGTAACACTGCACGCACGGACGCCAGTTGACGACCAGCTCGTGCGTCGGCGCACCCTCGCCGCCGAGGTCCCAGCCGCCGGTCGCCGTCTGGGCGAGGCCCAGCGCGACGACCTCGGCGTGCGCGCTGGAGACCCCGGAGGCAAGTACGACGTTCACGCCGACCGAGACGATCCGGCCGGTGTCCTGCTCGGCGACGAGTGCCGCGAACGGACCGCCGTTGCCCTCCCGCCAGTTGCGGTCGGCGAGGCGGTGCACGAGGCGCATGCGGTCGCCGCGGTCGGGGATGGCGGCGGGCACATCGGCGAGTTCGTCGTCGATCCACGTGGGCAGCGCCACGCGATATTCCCTCGGGATGTCGATCACGGTTCCGGATTCCTCTCAGTGGGCGGCGGGCGCGGTGATGCGTTCGGCGACGGCGCGCGCGGCTCGTACCGCGGTCACCGCGCCGGCCAGCGTGACGTTGGCGGCCATGGCAGTGGGGATCACGCCGTTGCCCGCGAGGTACAGGTTGTCGAAGCCCCACACCCGGCCGTGGGGGTCGCACACGCTGGTGCCGTCGTCGGCGGTGCCGGCCCGGACGGTTCCGGTCTGGTGCAGCGACGAGCCGGGCGGGAGCAGGGCCAGTTCGGTCTCTGGATCGAACGTGCCGAACTCCTCGGCGAGCGACCGGACTTCGTCGAGCGCGCGGCCGATCAGCGCCCGGTCTGCGGCGGAGTAGCCGAACTCGACGGTGATCCGTGGCATCCCGGCGAGGTCGGTGTCCGACTCCGAGAAGACGAGCCGGTTCTCGGGACGGGACTCGACGGGGGCGTACAGCGACAGGCCCACCGAGTGCGCCAGGGGGCGGTCGGCCTCGTCCATGTATGTGCGGTTCATGATCTGGCCGTGGAACGGCTGCGCCGCGCCGTTCTGCGGCAGCCAGAGCGAGTCCGTGGCGAACTCGCCGGGGAGCGGCAGGGGCAGGGCGTCGAGGCCGATGCCGAACCGGTCGAGGTCGAGCAGCACGCGGGCGCTGATGAATGCGTGCTCGTTGAGGTGACGCCCCAGTGCCGTGGGCCGTATGCCGGACGCGAACAGCAGTTGCGGGGTGCGCAGCGCGTCGGCGCACACCACCACGGTCTCCGCGCCCAGCTCGTACTCGGTGCCATCGGCGACACGACGCAGCCGGGCGCCGGCGACCCGGCCGCCGTCGGTGACGAGGGCCGTGGCGAGGGTGCCGGTCAGGAGCGTGAAAGCCGGGTCCCCGCCCGCCGCGATCGGGGGGAAGACCGTGCCCGGAGCCGTGCGCGGCATGGGGCCCGCCGGTGTCGCGGTAACCGCCATCGGCATCGGCTGCGGCCGCCGGTCGTCCGGTCCGACGCCGTCGTAGCACCGACGCAGTACCTCAAGTACCCGCTGCCCGACCGGAGTCGGGCCGATGGCGGCGGGCGTGACCGCGAGCAGTCGGCGCGCGGTGTCCAGATCCGTCGCCCAGCAGTCCGGGTCACCGAAGTCGAACACCTCGTCCCCGGCGGGCCAGGGGGTAGCGGCGGTCCAGTGCACGCCCATGCCGCCCACGTTCCACGCGAGCGCGGCAGCCGGCATCGCCTCGGCATCCTCGCCGAAGGCGAGGGCGTGGAACATGCCGGGCGCCAGGCCGGTGATGCTGTCCGCGACGTCGCGTACCACTTCGGCGCCCGTGTACAGGCCCTGGACACCGGTGGCGACCCGCTCGTTGTAGCGCGACCACAGGGCCGGATCGTCGAGGTCGTGCAGGTGCAGGCCGGGAGCCGCGCCGATCGGCTGGCCGCCGTCGACCACGGTGATGTCCAGCGCCGGATCGGTGCCCCGCAGCAGCCGGGCCACGACGGATCCCATGATGCCGCTGCCCACGATGAGAACGCCGGTCCTGCTGGTGCCGGTCATGGTCGGACTCCTGTCCTGTGAAACTGGGTGTGAGGGGAAAGTGCGGATGGGGCGCGCGATCACGCGCTCGGGACGGGCGGGCCGAACAACTCGGTGTCCATGTGGTCGAGCACGAACTTGACGGCGCCGATGAGCGGGCCGTCGGAGCCCAGTACGGTGGCGCGCAGCTCGACGGCGGGGGTACGGGCGCCGCGCATCGCCTCGTGCACCCGGGGCAGCAGCACATCGGCCGCGTCCTCCAGACCGCCGCCGAGCACGATGAGCGACGGCGCGACGGTCCACGACAGGGTGGTGAGGATCGACGCGATGTTCTCCACGAACTCGTCGACGTCCGCGAGCGCCGCCGCGTCGCCGCCCCGAGCCGCGGCGAAGCGGCCGAGCGCGACCCGCCGCCGGGCCGGATCCGGTGAGGTCAGCCACGCCACGGGGCGGTCCTCCACCGAGCCGGCCGGCAGCGACACCGCCTCGGCGATCTCGCCCGCGGCGCCTTCGAGACCACGGTGGACGTCACCGCGTATGAGGATGCCGAGGCCGGTCCGGTTGCCGAGCATCGCCCACACGACGTTGTCGTGGTCACCGGCCGCACCCCGCCAACGCTCGCCGAGCGCACCCAGATTGGTGTCGTTGTCCGCGAACCACGGCATGCCGATGCGCTGCCCGAGTTCCTTGGGCAGGCGCACGCCTTCCCACTGCGTCGTGTGCACCAGGCGCCGTACGACGCCGTCGTCGTCGATCGCGCCACCACCGGCGATCGCGCCGGCCCGGAGCCGGTCCGCCGTCCCGCCCGCGTCGGCGAGGGCCTCCAGCACCAGCGCCGCCGCGTCGTCGAGCGTGGCCCGCGGATCCTGGTAGTCACGCAGCCGCCGGTGCGCCCGGCCGACGATTCGGCCGCGCACATCGGCGACGACCGCGGACCCGTCCAGGGTGGTGATGCGCACGGCCGCCAGCAGCGCGTGCTCGGCCCGCAGCTCGTACCGGCGAGCGGGGCGCCCGGCGCAGCCGCTTACCGGCACCCGGTCGAGTTCGCTCACCCAGCCCGCGTCGACGAGCGAGTCCAGGATGAGTTCGATGGTGCGGCGGGACAGGCCGACCCGCTCGGACAGCTCGGCCAGCGTCATCGGTCCGGCCGACACCGCCAGCGTGCGCAGGATCACCGAGGTGTTGACCCGCCGGACGGCGCTCTGGTTCATCCCGGACATCAGCACGCCTCCGCCGTGTCGGACCCCGCCACCACCGGGTCGTACACACCTGTGGTGTCGACCGTCGGCGTCGCCCCGGGCCCGCCGTATTCGCGAGCGGGGTCGCCGAGCCTCCCGGTCGCCCGCTCCCAGGCCGGCGACCTGCCATGGACGAACGCGGCCAGATCGGCGTGCATGGATGTGGCGAGGTCCGAGGGCGGCCGCGTTCCGAGGGCCTCGGCGGTCCCCGGCGCGTCGAGTACGTCGAAGAAGAACGGGATGTCGGCGCAGTGCACGGCTCCACCGAGTACGGGGGAGGGCCATTCGAAGGAGTACAGCCAGGTGCCGGCGCCGGCGTCGCGCCGCGAGGCCGCCGCGCGGGGACAGGCGGCGCGGAACAGGGTGTCCGTCACACGGGTGCCCGCCGTGCGGGCGGCGGCGTTGCGGATGCCCGGGGCGCCGCCGTCGAACTCGTCGCCCGTCGCGCCGAGCAGCAGCGGTACGTCGTCCCCGTGTATGGCAAGACCGTCGGCGATGGGCGCCGGAAGGATGTCGTCGCCGACGACCGGGCCGAGCACGAGCGGGCCGTCGTCGCCACGTTCGCTCCGCAGCAGACGGACGCCCTGCTGAACGCTTTCCACCGTGAGGCCGCCGAAGCCGTCGCGCGTCGGCGGCACGCCGAGCCGGTCACCGAGCCGCCCGGCGAAGCCGCGCGCGGCGTCCGCGCCCACCTCGAAGAAGCCGCCGGACACACTGACCGCGCGGTGGAAGCGACCACTGCCGAAGGGCGAGGAGAGCAGCGCGAGCACCGCCCCGCCTCCCGCCGACTGGCCGGCGACGGTGACCCGGCCCGGATCACCGCCGAAAGCCGCGATGTTCTCCTGCACCCAGTCGAGCGCGAGCAGCAGGTCGCGCAGCCCGAGGTTCGGGGGTACGCCGTCCAGCGGGGCGAATCCGTCGACGCCGAGCCGGTAGCCGGGCGTCACGGTGACGATTCCGTCGCGGGCGAAGGCGCGGCCGTCGTACCACGGACTGGTGGGGCTGCCCGCGAGGAAGCCGCCGCCGTGGATCCACACCAGCACCGGGCATGACACACCGTCCGCAGGGGCGACGACACTCAGGTTCAGTACGTCGTCGCCCGGCACCGACGGCTCCGGAATGGTGGTCGTGGCGAACAGCGGCACGCACTGCGAGGTGGCACCGTGCCGGGACGCGTCGAACGGCTGCGTGAACCGGCCGCGTGGCACCGGCGCCGCGAACCGCCGCGCCCCGACGGGTGCTGCGGCGAACGGGATGCCGAGGAAGCGCCGTAGCCGGCCGGTGCGGCGGCCGATGATCGTGCCCGCGGGAGCCCTCACCACGTCCATCACATCCACCGCGGTCACCGCATTCCCGTTCCGGCGACGCCCTGCACGAAGTAGCGCTGCAGGAAGAGGAAGAGCACGAGCACCGGCAGCATCACGAGGATCGCGCCGGCGAGCATCAGGCCGTAGTCGGTGACGTGCGCGGCAGCCTGGCTGGTGGCGGCCAGCCCCACTGGGAGCGTGTAACTGGAGGTGCTCTGAGCGACGATGAGCGGCCAGATGAAGTTGTTCCACGAGTAGAGGAACGACATGATCGTGATCGTCGCGACGGCGGGACCCGCCAACGGCAGGAAGATCCGGAAGAAGATCCGGAACTCCCCCGCCCCGTCGATCCGGGCCGCTTCCAGCAGTTCGTCGGGGACCGACAGGGCGTACTGCCGCATGATGAACACGGACAGCGGCAGCGCCGCACCGGGCAGGGCGATACCGGTGAGAGTGTCCGCCAGGCCCAGGTCGACGGTGATCACGAACTGGGTGACGAACACCGTAGTGAACGGCACCATCATCGCCGCCATGACCGCGCCGAACGCGATCCGCTTGCCCGCGAATTCCAGCTTGGCGAGCGCGTATCCCGCTGCCGACGCCGCCACGATGTTGCCGGCGACGACGATGACCGCGACCACGATGCTGTTGACCAGGAACCGGCCGAAGCCCTCGGTCTGGAACAGTCGTACGAAGTTGTCGAGGGTGATGTGGTGCGGAAGCCAGGCGCCGGGGTCGGAGCGGATCTCGTCGAGGCTGCGCAGCGAGCCGCTGAGCACCCAGACGAACGGCAGCATCGTGAGCAGCGCGCACAGCACGAGCGCGCCGTACAGCAGGGGACGGGCGACGGACCGACGGCGCACCTGCGTCCGTTCGCCCGCCATCTCGGCATTCCGCGGTGCGGCGATGGTGGTCATGCGCGGGGCCTCAGCATTCGGAACTGGACGATGCTCACCAACGTCACGAGGAGGAGCATCACGAAGGACGCCGCCGAGGACATGCCGAACTCGCCGACCCCGAACTGGTGGTAGGTGTACAGCGCCACCGACTCGGTGGAGCCCAGCGGGCCGCCGCCCGTGAGCAGATACGGCTCGTCGAACACCTGGAGGTAGAAAACGGTCAGCAGCACCGACACCATCAGCGTGGTCGGCATCAGCAACGGCAGGGTGATGTGCCTGAGCTGCCGCCACCAGCCGGCTCCGTCGAGGGAGGCGGCCTCGTACACGTCCTGCGGGATCGCCTGCAGACCGGCGAGGAACAGCACCATCGCGATGCCGAAGTTGCGCCAGACACCCAGCAGGATGACCACGGGCATGGCCAGGTGTGTGTCGTCCAGCCAGTTCGGACCGGCGAAACCGACGGCACCGAGCACCTTGTTGACGGTGCCGTTGGCGTTGAAGGCGTACTGCCAGATCATGGCGACGGCCACGACGTTCGTGACGACCGGTGCGAAGAAGACGGTACGGAAGGTGCCGCGCAGCCGCCGGATGCCGGAGTTGAGCGCGAGGGCGAGCGCGAACCCGAACCCCATCGTCAACGGCACACCGACGGCCACGAACAGGACGGTGTTGAGGATGTCGCGCAGGAAGCTCGGGTCCTCCAGCAGCCGGAGATAGTTCTGGATTCCGGTGAAGTCGACGGCGAGCGGATGCCGCAGGTCCGTGCCGCGCAGATCGGTGAGGCTGAACCCGAGCGCGGCGACGGTGGGAATCGCCGTGTAGAGCAGGAACACCAGGGCGAACGGTGCGAGGAACAGCCAGGCGACAGCCGTTCGCCGGGCGCCCCGGGGCCGACGCGCACCGCGCGGCGTCGTCGGCCCGATGGTGGCGGTCATCCGGGGATCACCCCTTGCCCGTGCCGAGGCTCTCGGCGTATGCCTGGACGTTCGCGGCGGCCTTCGCGGCGGTCCCCTTGCCCTTGGCCACGGCTTCCATCTCCTTGCCCAGCCGGGTGGCGACCTGCTGCCAGGTGCTCACCTGCGGGAACGCCCGGGTGTTCTTCAGCTGCGTGAGGAAGGCGTCCAGCAGCGGCTGGCCCGCGACGGCAGGGTTGGCCCAGGCTGAGGCGACGGCCGGCAGCGAGCTGTACGCCTTGTACTGCGCGACCTGGGTGCTCGGCTTGGAGATGTACCGGATGAGCTTCCAGGCCGCGTCCGCGTTGCCGCTGTCGGCGAGCACGCCCCAGCTCCCCCCGGCGGAGAAGGAGACGCTGCCCGACGATCCGGCCGGCAGGGGTGCGGTGGCGACGTGGGAGGCCGTCCAGCCGGTCTTCTTCGCGACCGCGTCGAGCTGGCCGATGACCCACGGGCCCGTGATCATGCAGGAGGTCCTGCCCGACACGAAGTACGGCTGCGCGTCGAGGAACGTGGGCCCGCTGGTGTCGGCGATGCCCGAGGTGAAGAACGACGCGTTGTACTTGATCGCGTCGACCATCGCCGGTGTGTCGAGCGTCCACTTGCCGCCGGACGGGAGCAGCGAGCCACCCGCCTGCCAGGCGTACATCGCCACGTCCTGGCCGTTGAAGACGTCCCAGCCGATGTCCGCCCCGAGGCCGTGCCCGGCGCCGGCGCTCTGGAGCGCCTTGAAGAAGGGCACCATCTCGTCCCATGTCGCCGGCGCCTTGACGCCCGCCTTCTTGGCGAGGTCGGAGCGGTAGACGAGCGCGTAGGTGTAGGCGTACCAGGGCACCGTGTAGGCGACGTTCTTCACCACACCGGCGTCCCACAGACTCGTGAAGAAGGCGGACGGGTCGACGAGACCGTCCGGGACGGGCCGCAGGATCGACGGATCGAGGAACTGCGCCTGCGACTCGGGGAAGAACTGGGCGACATCGGGTCCCTTGCCCGCCGCGATCGCCGACTGGAGCTTGGTGTAGTACTCGGCGTTCGGGATCAGCGTGAACTTCACGTCGAGGTCGGGATTCGCGGCCTTGAAGGGCTTGATGACCTTGTCGAGCACGTCGGCATCGCCCTGGGCGGCCCAGACGTCGACGGTTCCCTTGGCCGGGGAGTTGTCGACGGGCTTGGCGGTGGCGGCGGTCGCAGCGTTGTCACTGCCGCGACCGCAGCCTGCCAGGGCGAAGCTGCCGAGGAGAGCTGTGCCGGCGGTCAGCCGTATGACACCGCGTCTGGAGGGGTGGGACACGCTGGGCTCCTGTCTCATGGGCGATGAGCACAGTGGGGGATTTCGGGGAAAGTAGCGAATTTGGTCCGAGGGGACCTGACGGGGGTGATGGGCCGCCTGATGGGTCCGCTGGGGGCGATGACCCCTTAACGGCGTGGCAGTGACCGTATGCGTGATTGGTTGCGGTGGAACCGCGGATCCGTCACGGTGAAATTTCGGAACTTGTAGCAAAATCCCTTGGGGCGGCATTCGGGCTCTGTGCGGCCAAGCTCGTCGATCCGGCTGCGGCATTCCGCCCGACCCGCGGCATGATGATCACTCGTTTTGCTGAGGTGGGCGGCGAGCGGGTCCCGAAGGCACGAGCCTTTGCAGCGAGAGGCTGAGGTGTCGCGCCCTGGTGAGCGCGACGTAGAGCGAGCGGTGATGCTCGTTGCCAGGATCAAGGCCTTTCAGCAGTGCAGCCGCGTCGGTCTCCCAGAGCGTTCCCCTGACGCACCTGAAGGCCTTCCAGAGAGGCTCCCTGGAAGGCCTTCGCTGTGTTGACATGCACTTTTGTGGTTCCCCCGGCAGGATTCGAACCTGCGACACCCGCTTCAGGAGTTCGATCCATTGGCCGTGCAGGCTGCTTGGGCCCGTGCTTGCCAAGCGAATCGCAATCCAGCTCGGGACGCCGGAAGCCGTCGTCGTCCGGCGACGTTGATGTCAGCTGGTGATGTCAGACCGGTGGGTGCTCGTCGGGCAGAGGGGCGCGGACGAACTTGGTACGCCGCTCGTCAGAGGCTCCCATGTCATGGAAGTTCCGACGTGCCTCCGTAAGACTCAGCCGGCCGTTCGGACCGCCCCGGACCCGGTCGGCATCGTGGTCGTCCTGCCCATCGTCCTCCCAGAAACACACCGGGCAGATCTCGCAGCTTCCGCGTTCATCGAGCGTCAGGAAGCCGCAGCAGGGGCAGCGGTAAGGACCGTCCTCGGCTTGCCGCTGGATGTTGACGAAGGGGCTGACCATCACGGCATCCTGACTCGCCGTGCCGCTGATCGCGACCCAATAGATACGAACTGCCCCATTGAGCCACCACCTTGAGAATCTGCCCTCGCTTGCAGCCAGCTATGGCGCTGGCCTGCGTTGACGGTGCGGCTCTGAACTCTCCGAGTGCGGTTGCTCCCACCGTGATTCCCCGCTGTCCCCGCTCGGTCTGGTGCGGTTGTGGTGCGGCGTCTGCTGTGGCGCTCCGGAGGACACGTGCTGCCTGATGTCGCCAGCGGGGTGATGACTCGTCCTGCTGCGTCATTCCAACAAGTGTTCTGCTTGGATCAGTCCATGACTTCTGTCGGGGCATCGGACGAAACACGAGTGGGGGCCGAGCTCGCGGTCTGGTTCGGCGGGGCGTCCATGGCGTGCTGGCTCTGTTGCCCGTTCTGGATACTGGTCTGCTTCATCGCGCTGCCCCTGGCCCTCGTCGGGATCGTGCGGGCCTGCGTCGAATACCGCGCATCGAAGTCGGGGCGAGCGAGCAGGCCGCGAGCCGTAGTGGGTGCCGTGTTGTCCCTCCTGGGGGCAACAGCGTCGATCACCTACATGATCTTTCTGGCCAACCATCCGGATCTTCCCGTCCAGGGGTAGCGGTCCACGGCGCCCACACGCTTTCCAACTGTGTTGGCAGGGCGATGGGTGCCGTTCGAGAGCGTTCACCTGGGTTCATGGGCGGTCGACCACCGAGACAAGGGCAGCCCTGGGTGAACGTCGCTGAATGAGACGGAAACTGAGACGGCCGGGCAGGGTTTGAGGTCCGCTCGAGGGTGCCGTCAACAGTTCCTTCAAATCACCCATACCGGGATGTGCCCTAGGTCACAATGGAGTGGTAGGTCAAGTCTGTCGGTGGGTCAAGCGACCAAGGGACGGGTATCGGCAACCCACGTTGGCCACCTGTGTACCTGTCAGTAGCGGGGGGCATGATGAGCTGGTGGCAATTCGGCTTGTTTGGTGCTGGAGGGGGCCTGAGCGTTGAACTGCTGGCCGTGTTCCGCGGATGTGCGGAATGGCAGGCAGCACGGCGCACCGCAAGCGGCCGACGCCGCACAAAACCCCCACCCTTACGGCAGTATCTGGACACGACAGCCCACGTGTGCCTCGCCATCCTGCGCGCTGCCATCGGAGCCAGCGCGGCCCTGCTCTTCGGTACCAGCGGTCAGATCAGCGGCGTATACGCGGCTGTGGCACTTGGCGTCTGTGCGCCGGCCGTGCTGGCCCAGTTGGGCGCAGCCCCTCAAGTGGCCCGTCTCGTGGTCGGCCCTCCGGTCTCCGCGCCCGCGAGTGGCAGTGCCCCCCAGGGCGAGACGGCTCTCGAAGCGGCTGGCCCCACAGGCGGTCAATGATGAAGGGCTTGCAGCGGCGAGTGCTGATGATGCTCCTTGGAGTGCCGGACCGGAACCCCGCAACTCCGATCCCCGCACTGTATTTCGAGCAGTTTCCTTTGCGTCGCCGCGTGGCGGCGGGCCTGTTGGGGGTCTCCCTGGACTACCCCGTTGCCCAGGACAGAGTGCAAGACAGCGCGCCTGAATCAGAAGCACGACCCATGACCGAGGCCCGCTCAGTGAAGGCTGTTGTCCGCTCCGACAGGTATTCAGAGATCACCCCCGCAGAGGAGGCAGACCACGACGAACCTCCTCTGGTGCCCTACCTTCTGGGACGTCCGCCCACCTCGGACGTTCTGTGCAACGACGCCGAAATCGTGGAGCACTTACGCAACAGTTCCGAACGCTCGCCTGACCACAATCCCGATCGACTTCGTCCGTGGCGGGTATCCCGTTTCATGCAGCCCGCGATCGTAGGTGCACTCGGCGTGGTGCTAACGCTCGGAGGCGTTTGGTTCGCCGTAGGACACCAAGACGGCGGCGACCGAGACTCGACGCCGTACGGGTCGGTCATCCCGATCTCCAATCCGTATCAGGACGGCGACTGCGTCGTCATCGACTGGCCGGGGACGGACCGTTTCCAAGGTACGCCGAAGATCGTCGTGGACCCCACGTGCCGTGATCAAGCACCTGACGGCCAGGTCGTGGCGACCATTGAGGCCGCGACCGCAGCTGAGGCGCGATCACAAGGAGCCGGGCAGTGTGAAGCACGCACCCGGGAGATCCGAGACAAGTTGGCGGACGTCCGTAGCTATGCCGTCGTACCGAACCGCGCAAGCTTCGAGGAGGCCGGCCAGCGCGTCGCTTGCTTGGTGCTCGGCGCTCACGGACCCCTGTACGGACCGATCGGCAGCTACCGGACGCTCGGTTCGGCCTTCACCGATACGGCGAATATGCAGAAGGGGGACTGCTTGCAGGCCCGTTCCAACCGGGATGCGCGCCTAGTCTCCTGCTCCGGCGCGCACGACGAGCAGGTGCTCGGCTTCATCCGGCTGGGCAAGGACGTCACACTCACGGAGGCCCGTACGAAGTCGGACGCAGCGTGTGCGAAGGACGTGCCGCCGAACGACTACGGCTTCGACCCGTCGGTTTACAAATCCGGCTCCTGGACTAGCGAGGGGCCCTGGAAGTCGGGCACGCATGTCGTCGTGTGCACCGTGATGAAGTTGAACGGCGGGACCATGGAGGGGGACGGACCATGATGCGGTGTCAGCCATGCGATTCAAGGACCGGTACTTGGTAATGATCAACGACCGGGTTAGCCTGCCGAACACTCTTCACCTTGTAGAGCCAATCGGAAGGGATTGATCACCGCTGCACCCTCAGCTTGGGAAGCTGAGGTGATCTACGTCTGTATGCCAGGTTGACCTGCGGCGGAGGGTGATCGACGGTCAGTCGGCCCCTGACCTGGTCCCTGGTGTTCCCCGTGGTTCCCCGCACGATCTGGCACGGGTCTGGCACGACGACTGCCGATTGCTGCTCCACAGGTGGTCCACTGGTCGTCTCCCGGCGATTGTGGCCACGCTGGGTGCCTGCTTCCGGCGCTGGGGAGGGAACTTGGAGATGGCGGGGGCCTTCTGGGATGGAAGTGGATCAGCGCTGCTGGGTTCTGCCCTCTCTGGCGTGCTGGCAGTGGGCACGTTCTACGCCACACGGTGGCATGAGCGAAAGATCGCGAGAGAACAACTTGCTTATCAAGCCGCGGAGGACATCGCGCGAGCGCTGCTAGAGCTGGAATACGTTC
Organism: Streptomyces sp. NRRL S-646; assembly: GCF_000720765.1. Classification (GTDB taxonomy): domain Bacteria; phylum Actinomycetota; class Actinomycetes; order Streptomycetales; family Streptomycetaceae; genus Streptomyces. Next base: position 696,472 of record NZ_JODC01000008.1, on the reverse strand, counting down.
TCACCCCACCACCGTGGGGCGGGGAGCGGGGCGACTGGAGGGCGTTATGGAAGGCCGCCGACGAGTTCGGTGACGTTTGCGTCGTGCGCAACGCCGCATTGTCAGAAGTGCATCTCCTCCGGGCCGTGGCCGAGATGTACAACATGGTGTACGACGCTCTTCGGGTGCTGCGGTGCCAGGCAGGTGACGACTCAACAGCTGTAGCCGGCGTGGATGCTGATGTCATGCTCAAAGACACAACGTCGTATCTGGAAGACGTCGTCAACGCTCTGCTTGAGTGGCGCCGCAAGTCCACCAGCCACATGCCGGACGTACCTGATCTCCCGTGGCGGCGGTTGTTGGAGCCAGAGCCTCCACGGATGACCATCTCGGTGCCTCAGCCTCGACGGGCTCTTTGGGGCAGGGCGCGTCGAGAGCAAGAACCACCCCACCTTGCCTGAGGTCCAGGCTTGGCTGATAACCCGTATGGGCGGGGGCTGTGACCTGGGCGTTCACAGCTGATGTCTGTAGATCGACTGTCACTGTCGGTCGTCGTCAAGTGGCCTCGGGGGGACGTCGGACGGCCCAGGGACGGCCCCGCGCTGGGCGTGATCAGGACCGCCGTAACCTCCTCGTGTGGATGACTCCTCTTGCTTCTGTCTCCTGTGCGCGCCTCCTACGGGTGGCCCGGCCTGGGAGGAACGCGATGGCCGCATAGCCGCGAGCGTGACTGACTTCGGCTGGCACGTGATGGGTGTCGGCGCCGGTGGTGACGCACCGGCGGACTGGGCCTACTCCATAGGCCTGTGGCACACCTTGCGCAGCCCTGAGGTCTGCGTCTTCGGCCTGCGAGTCGACACGATGATGCCCATCCTCAATGTCGCAGGGGAAGAGATCCGCAACGGTCGCCCGCTGGAACCCGACCAAGTGCGTGACGACATTTTGAACGGCTACTCGGTGACTGTCCGGCCCGTGCATCCGAGTTGGTACCGCGACTTCTTCGGCGCCGGGATCGACTTCTACCAGGCGCCCCCACTTCCGATCATGCAGCTGTTCTGGCCAGATAAGGACGGCCGGTTCCCATGGGACGACGAGGCACAGGAGTACTGCCGCGCGAGTCAGCCTCAGCTGTGGATCTCGAAGGAGGAAGCCAGCGGGCCATGGGCAGACCTCGACTGAGGTCGACGGTTCGACTCCTGGCCTGGGTGCCGGCGGTGCTCACTGCGTTCATACAGCCGCAGTGACGCAACTGAGCCCCGCTTTAGGAGGGCGGTGAGGTAGTGGTCGACCTGGTCGCGTCCGAGGCCGCACGTATTGAGGTACTCGGTGTGACGGCCGACGTGCCCGTCATGCGCCGGGCACATCTGCTTCTCGCCCGTCCAGGACCAGCACCGCGACGTGCAGGGACGTGCGCTGCAGACCTGATTCCAGGTCGCAGCCGAGGAGCCGTTCGATGGTGTGGAGGCGCTGGTAGTACGCCTGCCGGGACATGCCGGCGCGTTTCGCCGCGACCGACTTGTTCCCCGCCGCCGCCAGATAGGCGCGCAGTGCCGGGAGCAGATCGCCACCGTTGCGGTCGTCGTGCTCGATGAGGCGGGTCAGTTGCCGTTCCGCGTACCGCTGAAGACGGGTGTCCTTCCGCAGGACGCCCAGCAACTCCGGCAGCCGGACGTCGGCGGGGACGTAGAACCACCGCTCCGAGGAGGCCGGTGTGATGGCCTCAGCCGTCTGCTCCGCCTCCTGCCACGACCGGGCGATCCCGGCAAGGTCGGTCACCCCGGGGCCGACGGCGACGACGGCCTGCGGTCCGAGCTCCTCCCGGGCCAGACGGCCGATCCGCTCGGCGACCGGCTGCCAGGCGCTCGCCTGTGCCAGTGCCATCAGTACGCCGATGCGACCCGGAGCCGTCTCGCCGACCAGGGCACGGACGCCAGTCTGCGTCAGCGCCTTCGCGATCCGTTCGTCGACGTGCTCGCCCTCCGTGCCGGTGTGTGGGTGGCGGATGACCACGGCGAAGAGCCGGTGCCCGAAGGCCGGGAGCCCCAGTGCCTCGGCGCGGGCGCGCGCGTCCGCCGGGGAGCGGAAACGCCGTTCGTACAGGTCCCGCAGTACGGAGCGGTGAGCCCGGCGCTCCCACCAGGCCTGCCCGGCCAGGCGCGCCATGGTCAGCGCGACTGCCGCACGCTCCAGCACCAGGACGTGTTCCGGGTCCGGTTCGGCCTTGAGCCGGCCCTCCAGCAGGACCAGCCGCCCCCACGGCCCATGGTGGTCCTGCACCGGCGCGATCAGCCACCCCTCCGGGCCGCTCGGCGTGATCCTCTCCGGCGTCGGGGCGGTCCGCGAACGCCGCGACCAGGCCGACACCACCGGCTCGTACGGCCGGCCGAGCAGCTCGCACATCAGGACCCGGTGGGTGAGATCCTCCAGCACCACGGGGGCTCCGGTGAGCTCCGCGGTGGTGCGCACCAATTCCTCGGGGTCCGCTCCCCGCAGCGTCAGGGCGGTGAAGATGTCCTGGATGTCCCGCCCACGGCGCAGCAGGGCTCCCTGGGCGTCGAGGATGAGCGCGTGCACTGTCTGCGTGACGTCGATGAACCGGACGCCACGGGCCAGCTCGACCAGCGGCACATCACGGGCACGGCACGCCGCCACCAGCTCGTGGGGCACCTTCTGGTACCGGTAACCGAGTTCCACGATCAGGCCGGCCGCGCCGACGTCGGCGAGCTGGTCGACGTAGCCGCGCAGCTCGGAGGCGTTCTCGGGATGCGGCATGCCGGTCGTCAGTACCAGCTCGCCGCCCTCCAGGAAGTCCGCGGGGTTGAGCAGCTCGGTGACATGCACCCAGCGCACCGGGCTGTCCAGTTGTGACTCGCCGGCCAGCACGCGCGGCATCCCTTCGGCGAGCACGGGCAAGCGCAGTACCTCGCTGAGCGTGGGGAAGTGCCCGGGTGTGTGACGTCTGGGCGGCATCGGGGGTGCTTTCGTCCGAGGGAATCGGGCTCACCTTCGCATCGGCCACTCATCGTGACAAGAGTGGGACCGGCATTGGTGCAGCCCGGCTGTCCGCAGTGACAAACCGTCTCGAGAAGGCCACTAGGCGGAACAGAGTGTGGGTTGACCTGCGGGTTCCTACGGGCGGACAGTAAACGCCATCCCCAGCGGGATTCGAACCGGAAGGGTCCGCACGGTGTCCTCTTCGTGCTGGAGCCCGACTGCCACCCAGACCACCCCATCGAGAGGAGCGACCTCATGCGCGTCCCGAAGCGCGTCGCCGTGATCGGTGCCGGCAGCATGGGCAGCCAGGCCATGTGGCGACTGGCTGCCCGCGGAGCCGAGGTCATCGGCTACGACCGGTACGCACCGGGTCACGACCGCGGCGCGGCCGGGGGCGAGAGCCGCATCTACCGAGCCGCCCACCTCGGCGAGCCCGGGTACATTCCACTGCTGCAGCTCGCGGACGGGCTGTGGGAGCAGCTCGAGGCGGAGACGGGCCGGTCGCTGCGCCGCCGCAGCGGTTGCCTCGTGATGGGAGAGAGCGCCTCACCGTCCATGCGCCTCCTGCTCTCCACCAGCGCCGCGCATCGTCTGGATCACGAGGTACTGGAACGCGACGAGCTCGCCCGTCGCTACCCGCAGCATCGTCTCCCGGACGGACACACCGCCGTACTCGACCGGCTGGGCGCCATCATCAGGCCCGAGGCGTCGATCCAGGCGGCCGCCACCCGCGCCGAGGAGCTGGGCGCCCGGCTGCACCGCTACACCACGGTGCGCGAGGTCGTCCCCGCGGCGGGCGGCGGGGTACAGGTCGTCACCGACCAGGGCATGGACCACGTGGACGCCGCCGTGGTGACCGTGGGCCCCTGGATCAACACCCTGCTCCCGGACCTGCCCGGGACCATCGACGTCCGCCGGGTGGTCTGCTCCTGGCACCTGCCCACCCGCCATGACTGGTTCACGGGCGGTGCCCCTCCCTTTGTGCGCGCCACACCTCACGAATGCTTCGGAATCCCGTCGCCCGACGGCATCTCCGTCAAGCTCGGTCTCTCTTTCAAATACCATGCGCCGGTGCCCGAGCCCGAACGGCTCGACCGTACGGTCCGCCCCGAAGAACTCGGCATCTTCCGCGAGCTCATCGGTGAACTCATGCCCGACCTGAACCCCGACCCCATCAGGATGTCGGCCTACATGGAGGGCTACACGAAGTCCGGAAACCCGCTCGTCGGTCATCTTCCCGGCGAGGACGACATCATCGTCATGGCCGGGTTCTCCGGCAGCGGCTTCAAGTTCTCGCCCGCGATGGGAGAGATCGCCGCCGACCTGGCGCTCGACGGCGCCACTGATCAGCCCATCGACTTCCTCGCTCCGGCAGGAGTCGGCGCCGCCTGACCGTCGGCGATCGCCGACAACACCCCCCACCTCGACATCTCTGTCCTGAGCATGCCCAAAAAGTGCGGCCAGTCGGCCGTGCCCAGTTCCCCGAAGCCAAGAAGACGGAGTACTTCCATGCCCATTCCCTCGTTCCAGTTCCGCCCGAAGTACGTCTCGTTCGACTGCTACGGCACGTTGATCGAGTGGCCGATGACCCCGATCACGCGTGAACTCGTCGGCGACCAGATCCCGGCCGAGCACTGGGACCAGTTCGTCAAGGAGTTCCGCGGCTACCGCTACGACTCGGTCCTTGGCAAGTACTACCCCTACGAGCAGACTCTGCAGGACGCCTTCGAGGGGGTCTGCCGCAAGTGGGGTGTGAAGGCCGCGCCGGACGCCGGCAAGCGGTTCGCCGACGGCGTGCGCAGCTGGGGCCCGCACGCGGATGTGCCGGAACCGCTGAAGAAGATGGGCGAGAACTACAAGCTGGTGATCCTCTCCAATGCCGGGGACGCCTTCCTCGAGGAGAGCGTGCCCCGGCTCGGGGCGGACTTCCACGCGGTCTTCACCGCGGAGCAGGCCGGCTACTACAAGCCTCGGTACGCAGCGTTCGAGTACATGCTCGACCAGCTCGACGCGTCCCCCGAGGACTTCGTGCACGTCTCCTCGCACACCCGCTACGACCTGATGCCGATGCACGACATGGGCTTCCGCAACCTCATCCTCCTGGACCGCGGCTGCGACCCGGTCACCCACGGCTACGACTACGTGACCGTCAAGTCCCTTAACGAGCTCAACCAGATGCTGGGCATCTGACGTGCGACGCACACCCAGTCACCCAGCGCCTTCCCGACAGGCGCCCGGTCTCGCGCGGCCGCCCATGAACCCTGCGCGTTTCCGGCCGCTGACTGACGACGTCCCATCCCCCGTCCGATCCGCACGTCGTCCCCGCATCACCAATTCCCCGTATCCCCCGCGTTCTCCAGGAGGCACCGCCATGGAAAGCAACCGGACAGGCCGCAGAACCGTACGCCGCACCGCAGGCGCTGTGGCTGCCGCCATGCAGGTCAACAGACACTTGAGCATCCCGATCGTCACGACCGCTCTGGCCCTCGCGCTTGCCGCGTGCGGGGCGAGCGGCATCGGGCAGAACGTGGGGGCGAAGAGCACGGCGCAAGGTGGGGGGTCCGGCGCGTCGGCCGAGCACACCGACGACATCTCGGTGGGCGTGAAGCCGGACCAGAACGCGGTGAAGCTGCTGCCCGCGGCGGTGAAGGCCAAGGGCACGCTCTCGGTGGCCATGGACCTGTCGTACCCGCCCACCACGTTCATGGCATCGGACAACAAGACCCCGATCGGGTTCAACCCGGACATGGCCCGGCTGATCGCCGCCAAGCTCGGCCTGAAACTCCAGATCAACAACGTCAAGTTCGACACCATCATCACTGGACTGCAGGCCGATCGGTACGACTTCACCGCCTCCACCATGGGCGCCACCAGCGACCGGCTGAAGGTGCTCGACATGGTGGACTACGTCAACTCCGGCACCGGCGTGTCCGTCCCCTACGGCAACCCGCAGAAGCTGGGCACTCACACGCTGTGCGGGCACCGCGTCGCCGTCCCCTCCGGCAGCACCGCGGAGCTGCAGTGGCTGCCCCAGCTGACCAAGCAGGACTGTACGAGCAAGGGCAAGCCGGCCATCAAGTCGGTGAGCCTGCCCAGCGTGAACGACGCTCTGACCCAGCTGGTCTCCAAGCGGATCGACGCGGTGATGTACGACTTCATCTCGCTCGAGTGGGCGGCCGCGCAGCAGGCCAAGACGTTCGACGTCCTCAAGCCCCTGGTGGCCACCAAGCCCGCGACCGTCGCGCTGAAGAAGGACTCGCTGCTGACCCCCGCGGTGAAGGCTGCCATCCAGTCGATCATCGAGGACCCCAAGTACGCCCAGGCGCTGGGCCGCTGGGGTCTCAAGGACCTGGGGATCAAGACCGCGGCCATGGCCGTCCCGCAGGACTGACATGTCCACGGATCTGATCGGTACGAAGACCAGGAGCCGACCGGTGTCACAACTGCTGGCCGAAGAAAAGAAGCGGATCACGCCGAAACGTCCGCGCGACTATGTCGCCTGGGCCGTCGCGATCGCGATCGTCGCCGGTCTGGTGTGGACCGCGGTGACGAACGAGAACTATCGCTGGCCGGTGGTGTTCAGCTACTTCACCACTGAAACCATCCTCAACGGCCTGCTGATCACGCTCCTCCTGACCGTGGCGAGCATGGCCCTGGGCACGCTGCTCGGGCTGGTGCTGGCGGTGATGCGCATGTCGCACCAGCGGCCCGTCTCCGGGCTCGCCCAGCTCTACATCACCTTCTTCCGCGGCACCCCGGTGCTCGTGCAGCTGGTCTTCTGGTTCAACATCGCGGCGCTGTACCCGCACCTCTCGATCGGCATCCCGTTCACCGACATCTCCACACCGGTGAACGTGAACGCAATCATGACGCCGATGACCGCGGCCATCGTGGGGCTGACGCTCAACCAGGCCGCCTACATGTCCGAGATCATCCGCGGCGGGTTCGCCTCGGTCAGTCGCGGACAACACGAGGCGGCGGAGTCCTTGGGCATGTCGGGGTTCACCAAGCTCCGGCATGTGATCATCCCGCAGACCATGCCGGCGGTCATCCCGGCCACCGGCAACCAGGTGATCGGCATGCTCAAGGAGACCTCGCTGGTGAGTGTGCTCGGCGTCGCCGACCTGCTGAACAGCGCACAGTCGATCTACGCCCGCAACTACCAGACGATCCCGCTGCTGATCGTGGCCAGCCTCTGGTATCTGATCATGACGCTGGTGCTGAGCGTGCCGCAGTCCATGATCGAGCGCCGTTTCTCCCGCTCGACCCGGGCACGGCTGACCCCAGCCGCCACCGCGGCCGGCCAGCCAGTTCCCACCACGAGGGAGTCCCTCCTGTGAACGCCGACGGAACGATCGTCGCACGCAAGCTGTGCAAGAGCTTCGGACGTCACCAGGTCCTGCGTGACATCGACCTGACCGTCGCGGCAGGCGAGATCTCCTGCATCATCGGGCCGAGCGGATCCGGCAAATCCACACTGCTGCGGTGCATCAACGGGCTGGAGACCGTCGACCGCGGAGTCCTGCGGGTCAACGGAGAGGACTTCGGATATGTCGAGAAGGACGACGCATACCACGCGGTCCGCCCGCAACGGCTGGCCGAGCAGCGCGCCCGTATCGGCATGGTCTTCCAGCAGTTCAACCTGTTCCCCAACATGACCGCCGAGAGCAATGTCATGTCCGGACCGGTGCTGGTGAAGAAGAAGGACCGCGCCACCTGCCGAGAGCAGGCGCGAGAACTGCTGGCCAAGGTCGGCCTGGAGGGGTGCGGCCACAAGTACCCCGCTCAACTCTCCGGCGGCCAGCAGCAACGCGTGGCCATCGCCCGCGCGCTCGCCATGGAACCCACCATCATGCTGTTCGACGAACCCACCAGCGCATTGGACCCGGAGCGTGTGGGCGAAGTACTCGCTGTCATGCGCAACCTCGCCGGCAACGGAATGACCATGCTGGTCGTCACGCACGAGATGGGCTTCGCCCGCGAGGTCGCTGACGAAGTGCTCTTCATGGACGAAGGCATCGCAGTCGAACGCGGCGACGCACGCGAAGTGCTGGCCAATCCCCGGGAGAAGCGAACCCAGGCTTTCCTCGAAAGGGTGCTGTAGAAGCGGCCCGGACACGCGGCAGCGGTTCGGCACGAGCCCGGAGAAGACGCCGGCCGACTGCGGGTGACGTAACTTCCGCACCCTACCGGTCCTGGTCTTCAACACCCTCCAGTTCGACGTGGAACTGACCGTCACCGTCGTCAGCGCGCTCCTCATCGCCCTGGTCGCCCTCGTCCGCAAACTCGGCGGCCAACGGGACGGCCAGAACGTCCTGCCCGTAGAACCCCTCACCCGAGCCTTCCGCCGGCACGGGCCGCGCCAGCGCTGACAGCGCCACCGGCCGGGCCCCTGGTGGTGCCCGGCCGCCCCCCACTTCGAAACTCCCCGCTAAGGACGCGACATGAAGACGATTCCCTACTGGATAGAAACCGCCGGGGCATTTCCCGACCGATCAGGCAAGCCGCTGACCGAGGACACCGACCTGGTGGTCGTCGGCGCCGGCCTGACGGGTCTGTCCACCGCCCTCCACTGCGCTCGCAAGGGCGCCCGCGTCACCCTCGTCGAGAAGGACCAGGTCGGCTCCGGTGCCTCCGCCCGCAACGGCGGTATGGCCAACCTGGGCTTCACCATCGGAGTACGCCAGGCCATCCGCCGGTACGGCCTCGAACGGGCCCGTGAGATCTACAACTCCTACGGCGAGGCCGTGGACACCGTCGAGCGGCTCGTGAACGAGGAGTCCATCGACTGCCAGTTCCGCCGCGTCGGACGCCTGGGTGTCGCGTCCCGCCCCGTCCACTTCGAGAGCAAGAAGGCCCAACAACGCGACCTGGCCAAGTACTTCGGACACGAGACCACTCTGATCGGCAAGGCCGAGCTGCGTTCCGAGATCGGATCCGACGCCTACCACGGCGGCCTGCTCGACCCGTTCAGCGCCGCACTGCACGTCGGCCGCTTCGTGCGCGGTATGGCCGAGGCGTGCGAGCGCGCCGGTGTCGAGATCCACGAGCGCAACGCGGCCATCGGCATACGGCGTACCTCCGCCGGCCGGTTCGAGGTCAGCACCGCGCGCGGTGTCATCCGTACCGGGCAGGTCATGATGGCCACCGACGCCTACACCGACAAGAACTTCCCGTGGCTGCGCCGCCAGCAGGTCTGCGTGGGAAGTTTCATCATCGTCACGGAGCCGCTCGGCGAGGAGCTCGCCCGGGACATCATCCCCAAGGCCCGCCTCATCGTCGACTCCAACAAGGTCTGCCACTACTTCCGGCTCACCCCGGACAACCGGCTGCTGTTCGGCGGCCGCGCCCGCTTCGCACCGTCCGACCCGACCTCGGACAAGAAAAGCGGGGCCGTCCTGTTCCGTGAGATGTGCGGGATCTTCCCCCAGCTCTCCCGCACCAGGATCGAGTACGTGTGGGGCGGCTCCGTCGGCTTCGCCATGGACCGCATCGTGCACGCCGGGCAGACCGAGGACGGCGTCCACTACTCCATGGGATACGCCGGCCACGGCGTGCAGATGGCCACCCACATGGGGCACGTCATGGCCGAGGTGATGGACGGCCACCCCGAGGTCAACCCCGTCCGCGACATCGCCCCGCCCCGCATCCCCCTCTACAACGGCACCGCCTGGTTCCTGCCCTTCGCGGGCGCCTACTACAAGACGCTCGACCGCATCCGCTGACCGGTCGGCAGCCGCTCTACACCTACAAGGAGATACCCACAATGACTGTCGTCCGTGATGTTCCCAAGCAGCTGTTCATCGGCGGCGATTGGCAGGACGCGGAGTCCGGCCGGACCCTGTCCGTCGACGACCCGGCCACCGGCGAGGAACTGTGCCAGGTCGCCGATGCCTCACCGGCCGACGGCCGTCGTGCCGTCGAGGCGGCGGTCGCCGCGCAGGCCGCCTGGGCCGCCACCGCGCCCCGGGTGCGCAGCGAAATCCTCCGCCGCGCCTACGACATCATCATCGCGCGCACCGAGGACCTCGCGCTGCTGATGACCCTGGAGATGGGCAAGCCCCTGGCCGAGGCGCGTGCCGAAGTCGCCTACGCGGCGGAGTTCTTCCGCTGGTTCTCCGAGGAAGCCGTCCGTGTCGACGGCGACATGATGACCGCCCCCGACGGCAGGAACCGCCTGCTGGTCACCCGTCAGCCCGTCGGCCCCTGCCTGCTCATCACCCCCTGGAACTTCCCCCTGGCGATGGGCACCCGCAAGATCGGCCCCGCCATCGCCGCCGGCTGCACCATCGTCCTCAAACCCGCCCCTCAGACCCCCCTGTCCAGCCTCGCCCTGGCGGAGATCCTCACCGAAGCGGGTCTGCCGGCCGGTGTGCTCAACATCGTCACCACCACCGACGCCGCCGGCGTCGTCGAACCCCTCCTGCGCGGCGGGCAGATCCGCAAGCTCTCCTTCACCGGCTCCACCCAGGTCGGCCGGATCCTGCTGGCCCAGTGCGCCGACACCGTCATCCGCACCTCCATGGAACTGGGCGGCAACGCTCCTCTCATCGTCTTCGCAGACGCCGACCTCGACGTGGCCGTCGAGGGCACGATGGTCGCCAAGATGCGCAACATGGGCGAGTCCTGCTGCGCCGCCAACCGCATCTTCGTCCACACCTCCGTCGCCGAGGAGTTCGCCTCCCGCCTCGCCGCACGCATGGCCGCTCTCACCGTCGGGCCCGGCACCGAACCCGGTACCGACGTCGGCCCCCTCATCGACAACGCCGGCCGCAGCAAGGCACACGACCTGGTGCGGGACGCCGTCAAGCGGGGCGCCACCGTCCTGACCGGCGGTGAGCTTCCCGAAGGCCCGGGCTGCTTCTACCCGCCCACCGTCCTCACCGGTATCGCCCCCGACTCCGCGATCATCGACACCGAGATCTTCGGCCCCGTCGCCGCGATCCGCACCTTCGAGACCGAGGACGAGGCCGTCGCCGCCGCCAACGACACCGAATTCGGTCTGGCCGCCTACCTGTTCACCCAGAACCTCGACCGTGCCCTGCGTGTCGCCGAACGCCTCGAAAGCGGCATGATCGGCATCAACACCGGACTGGTCTCCAACCCCGCCGCTCCCTTCGGCGGCGTCAAGCAGTCCGGCCTGGGCCGCGAAGGCGGACGCGTCGGCATCGACGAGTTCCTGGAGTACAAGTACCTGGCCGTCCCCGTCGGAGCCTGACATGCGCGACCGACTCGTCGTCCTCTACCGCGGCAACCGGCCCCCCGCCACCGCACGCATCGAAAGCCTCGCGGACGCCGTCTACGCCACCGAGGAGGAACTGCCCCACCTCCTTCCCGGCGCCGACGTCCTGCTGGCCTGGGTGACCATCACCCCGGCCGTCCGGGAGGCGTGGCCCGACGATCCGCAGAAGGCACCCCGCTGGGTCCACGCGTCCTCCGCGGGCGTGGACTCCTTCCTGTTCCCCGCTCTGGTGGACGATCCGCACGTTGTCCTGACCAACGCCCGCGGGGTCTACGAGCAGCCGACCGCCGAGTACGTCCTGGGCCTGATCCTTGCCCTGGCCAAGGACTTCCCCGGCACGTGGGAGCACCAGCGGCGCCGCGAGTGGCGTCCGCGCCCCAGTGACGGCATCACCGGACGCACCGTGCTGGTCTGGGGGACGGGGCCGATCGGCCGGGCCATCGCCCGGCTGTTGCGCGCCGTCGGGATGCGGGTGAGCGGTGCGGGCCGCAAGTCCCGCACGGACGACCCCGACTTCGGCACGGTTCACGGTGCGACGACCCTGCGCTCCGCCCTGACAGAAGCGGACTACGTCGTCCTGGCAGCCCCCCTCACCCAGGACACCCGGGGCATGGTCGACACCCCCGTGCTCGCCGCCATGAAGCCGGGGGCGCGGCTGATCAACGTAGGCCGGGGCGGACTCGTCGACGAGGAGGCGCTGGTCGACCACCTCTTCGCCGGACGGCTCGCCGGCGCAGCCCTGGACGTGTTCGCCCAGGAACCGCTGCCTGCCGAATCACCCCTGTGGGACATGCCCGGCGTGGTGATCTCCCCGCACACGGCGGGCGAGACCACCGGCGAGCGGGAGGCGCTCGTCGAGCTGTTCCTCGACAACCTCAGCCGGCACATCGAGGGCCGGCCGCTGCGCAACGTGGTGGACAAGCGGCGCGGATACGTGGTCGACGAGACGCACCTCGTCTGAAGGGCATTGACTTCCGCTCCCCGGCCTAAAGGCCGGGGATTCCTACCACGGTCGGCTGACCGTCTCGGTGGGTTCCTGCTTCACCGCGCTGTGCCGGTACGGGTACCTGTCTCATCTGCGCTCCGCAGGCTGATACCGCCAGTCCGGCGGCGTTGGCGACGTTGACCGCCGCGTTGATGTCGCGGTCCAGGACGGCCCCGCACTCCTGGCATGTCCACACGCGGACGTTCAGAGGCTTGAGGCCGTCCTTGACGCCGCATGCCGAGCAGACCTGAGAGGTCGGCTCGAACCGGCCGATGCGCACGAAGGTGCGCCCGTACCGTGCGGCCTTGTATTCCAACATGGCCGTGAACTGCGCCCATCCGGCGTCGTGGATGGACTTGGCCAGGCGTGTACGGGCGAGTCCCTTGACCGCCAGGTCTTCCACCGCGATGGCTTGGTTTTCGCGGATCAGCCTGGTGGAGAGCTGGTGGTGGAACTCGCGGCGTGCGTCGGCCACCCGTGCGTGAGCGCGGGCGACGTGAAGCTGGGCCTTCTCCCTGTATTCTGGCCCCTTCGCCTTGCGGCTGAGGGACTGGTGTGTGCGCTTGAGGCGCTTCTCCGCCCGGCGCAGGAAGCGGGGGCTGTCGATCTTCGTGCCGTCCGAGAGGACGGCGAAGTGCCCGAGCCCCAGGTCAATGCCGACCTCGGGCGTCGTGGCGGGCAGCGCCTCTGACGGGCCGGTCTCCACGACGAACGACGCGAAGTATCGGCCCGCGCTGTCCTTGATCACTGTCACCGGACGGATGCTGAGTGGGAGCGGCTTGAGCCGTTTCTGCCGGTCAGCAATGGTCGTTGTGGCCGGTGGCGGGATCACCGTCAGGTGATCGACGGGATTCTGCACCGGGTACGGACGGGCGTTCAATGGCGGGATCTGCCGGAGCGGTTCGGGCCGTGGAAGACGGTCTATGAACGTCATCGGCTCTGGTCGGCCGACGGCACCTGGGAACGCTTGCTGCAGCAGGTGCAAGCCGCGGCCGATGCCGCGGGGGAGATCGACTGGGACATCGCGGTGGACTCCACCATCGTGCGCGCTCATCAGCATGCGGCCGGCGCCCGGATCTACCCGCCGCCGACGCCCGCGTCAAAGGGGGCCGAAGCGGCGGAACACCAGGGCGAGACACCGTGGCAGAGCCTGCTCGCCCGCCTGGCGGAGGTGGTGCAGGAGTGAGGGACTGGGCCGTTCGCGCGGCGGGTTCACCAGCAAGCTCCACCTGAGTGCCGACGGCCGCTGCCGCCCGCTGTCCCTGATCGTCACCAGCGGACAGCGGGCGGACTGCACGCAGTTCCAGGCCGTGCTGGCAAAGATCCGCGTTCAGAGAGTCGGACCGGGCAGATCGCGCACGAAACCCGACAGCCTCGCCGCCGACAAGGCCTACAGCACGGGCTGTGCCGCAGGCACCTGCGGCGCCGGGGCATCCGGCACACCATCCCGGAGAAGACCGACAGCCAAGCCGCCCGCCTGCGAAGGGGATCACGCGGCGGACGGCCGCCTGGCTTCGACGACGAGCGGTACAAGAAGCGCAACACCGTCGAGCGAGCTATCAACAGACTGAAGCAATCCCGGGCCGTGGCGACTCGCTACGACAAACGCGGCTACGTCTTCCTCGGCACCGCCACCGCAGCAGCCCTGGTCATCTGGCTCCGCACATGATCGGCCGACGGATCCTAGATGTGCCGTCCCGGTATGGGGCGAGGTGGCTTGAGTGACGCGGGAATCGAGCACACCGTTAACTGCCGTTGCTGTCAGCGCACCAGGGAGTGCAGCCCGCCCACCAGAAAGAAGACTCCCGCGACCCCGAACCATATTCGCATGGTGGTAAGGCTCCTCCAGGGCGTTCCGTACCGGGTCCGCTGCCTGGTTACCAAGGGCGCCCAGTCCCACACCCATACGTCGACACCGCGGCAGCCGCATGCCACCGCCATGAAAGCGCCGCCCACGAGCAGTGCGAGCACTCCAACAAGGACCAACGCGACTCCTTTCCCCATCCCAACGCCCAGCGTCGCACCGCGGCATTGTTGCAGGAGAGGCCACCAGCAGCTGAGGGTCGCCCAGAGATCGCCCGGACAGGTCCTAGTCGAGTGTCCGGGGGATGCCGAAGTACGGCGCGACCGCCGTCTCGAACCGGGTGAATTCGCAGACCCGGTCGCCGGAGAGCCCGATCACCACGACGCCGCCGAGACGGAGGACGCCGGTGACCCGGTCACGCATGTACTCGCCCCAGGCGGGCTGGCCGTTCGCGCGTACGGGCACCAGCCGGTCGATCCGTCCCAGCAAGGTGCGGATCACGCTGAAGAAGCGGTGCACGGCCTCGCTCCCGCGGTACTCGAACGGCAGCGGTGGCATCCGCACCCAGATGTCGTCGGTCATCAGCGCGATGAGCGCGTCGACGTCCAGTTCGGTGAAGGCGGCGACGAACCGGTCGAGCAGCTCACGCTCATCTGGCCCGCCGGGTGCGGGCGGTGCTGTCTGCGGTGAGTTCATCCTGACGCGAGCGCGTTTGAGGGCGCTGGTGACGGCGTCCTCGGTGAGCCCTAGTAGCTCGGCGGTCTCGCCGGCGCGGTACCCGAGCACATCGCGTAGCAGCAGCACCGCGCGCTGGTTCGGCGGCAGCAGTTGCACGGCAGTGACGAATGCGAGCGAGATCGCCTCGCGGGATTCGTACCGGGCCTCGGGCCCGGGCGCCTGATCGGGGTGCTCCGCCAGTAGCACGTCGGGATATGGCTGGAGCCAGGTCACTTCGCCCAGGCGACTCGGCTCCGGCAGCGGTAGCGACTCGGGAACCGTGACCGGCTGACGGCTCGCCGAGCGCAGTTGGTTGAGGCACCGGTTGGTGGCGATGCGGTAGAGCCAGGTGCGCACCGACGACCGCCCCTCGAAGCCGTCGAGACCGAGCCAGGCCGACAGCAGGGTCTCTTGCAACGCGTCCTCGGCGTCCTGCAACGAACCGAGCATGCGATAGCAGTGCGCGCGCAATTCGCCGCGGTGCGGCTCGACCAGGGCACTGAACGCGTCCCGGTCGCCGCTGCGGGCCCGATCGAGCAGTTCCATCCGACACCTCCGTCTGGATCCTCCCCTGTACTGACACCGGTGGCTGGCGGAACTGGTCGCTGTCGGAGCGCCCAGTTTTCGGTGGGGGCCGTGTCAGTAGTGGCATGACCATCACCGACAAGACGGTTCTCGTGACAGGCGCCAGCCGCGGCATCGGCCAGGCGCTGGTGGAGGAAGCTCTGCGGCGCGGCGCGAGGCGCGTCTACGCCGCTGCACGCCGACCCGTGGCGTATCCGGACCCCAGGGTCACGTCCGTCATCCTTGACGTGACCGACGCGGCGCAGGTGCAGGCAGCCGCCGAGAGCGTGACCGAGCTCGACGTACTGATCAACAACGCCGGGGTGGCGCTGATCGACGACCTGAGCGAGGTTTCCGCGCTCGAACAGCATCTCGCCGTCAACCTCTTCGGCACCTACGCCGTGACCCGGGCCTTCCAGCCGCTGCTCGTCCGCTCGCGGGGAGCGATCGTCAACGTGCTGTCGCTCGCGTCGCTCGCTACGGTGCCGATCACCCCGGCGTACGCGATTTCCAAGGCAGCCGCGTTCTCCCTGTCCCAGTCGCTGCGTGCCCTATTGGCACGGCAGGGCGTAGCCGTGCACGCCGTGCTGCCCGGGCCTGTGGACACGGACATGATCCGCGACTGGGACATCCCGAAGTCCTCGCCGGCCGACGTTGCGCGGGCCATCGTCGACGGCGTCGAGAACGGCGAGGACGAGATCTTCCCCGACCCGATGTCGGCGGCGCTGGCCGAGGGCTGGCGCAACGGCCCGGTCAAGGCGCTCGAACACCAGAACATGGCACTGCTGGGGAGCGACAATGCCGCTTGAGAACAAGGACTTGAAGGCGTATGCCGCGCAGCTGCGCGAACTGCATCACGCCGACGAGATGCTCGTGCTGCCGAACGCGTGGGACGCGGCCAGCGCCAAGGTCATCACTGAGGCCGGGTTCCCCGCGATCGCCACCAGCAGCGCCGCGTTCGCGGCGATGCTCGGCTACCCGGACGGCGAAGCCGCTCCGTGGCCGGAGATGTTCGCGCTGGCGGGCCGGATCGCCCGTGCTGTGGCGGTTCCCGTCACCGTGGACGCCGAGGCCGGATACGGCCTGCCGCCGCGGGAATTCGTTGACCGGCTGCTGGAAATCGGCGTGGCCGGCTGCAACCTGGAGGACACCGACCACCGCGCGGGCGGACTCGTCGACGCCGGTGCACAGGCCGAGCGGCTGGCGGCCGTCCGATCCGCCGCGGAGGACGTCGAGATTCCGATCGTGATCAACGCCCGTGTCGACGTCTTCCTGCCGGCGTCCGGTGTGGCCGAGGACGACCAGGTCGCGGAGGCGATCCGCCGGGGCCGCCGCTACCTGGCGGCCGGGGCCGACTGTGTCTACCCGATCGGTGTCGGCGACGAGCGGGACATCGCCACGCTGGTCGCCGAGCTGCCCGGGCCGGTCAACGGCAACACCAGGCCCGGAGTGCTGAGCCTGGTCAAGCTCCGCGAGCTGGGTGTGGCGAGGGTTTCCTACGGGCCGCGGTTCTACCGCCAGGCTCTGGCCGGTCTGGAGGCCGCGGTCCGTCAGGATCTGCTGGCGTGATCGCATACGGTCACGCCGCGCACCATATTGTCGTGGTGGCGCGACGTGACCCGCTGGGGGACGTCCACTGAGCGCTTGGAGACGCCCGCGCGTGCGCCGGGACCGCCGCTGAGCCACCGCACCAGTTGCTCATCCTCCGCCGCGAGGTGCGCCTCCGCGTCGTCCAAGCGTAGCGGGGACAGAGTGATGGTCCGCCCGGCACTTTCCTTCATGCATCCGGCGATTCTTGACGCCTGAGCTGCGTTGCGCCATCGGATTCTGCGAGCCCGTCCAGGGCCACCAGAGCCCACCAGCCCGCCGAAATCATCCGACTTCCGCGCCACGTTCGTACCACTCCACCCGGTCCATGGGATGACCCGCCTCGTGGTGCAACTAGGAATGCGCGGGCGACCGGCGACGGGCCTCTGATCGTGCTCCTGCGCCAGCCACCGGGCACCGCTTCCACCCGGGCGCCGCACCGATCGTGATGGCGTTCGCCGACTGCCGGCACCGAGAGACCCACGGCATTTCCCAGAAGTGGCGGGCGGTCGCCGACTGGGCGGAATACCTGGAAGGCAACCTGAGCGAGGAGGCCGATGGCCGGGCCGGCATCCGCCTCGACACCGAGCAGCACACGCACAACGCCAGGCGCTCGGTTGGCGCACGTCCGTGCTTCGGTCTCGCCGAACGTGTCGGCCACTTCGAGATCCGGCCCCTGATCTGGCGCAGCACGTACATCGAATCCCTGCGCCAGCGCACCATTGATTCGGCCATTCTGATCAACGACTTTTGCGCTCGACTGTAGGTGGCCGCCAAAGATCCCCCACGTACAGCCAGTTGGACTGTGACTCTCGTTGATCGAAGCGGCGACTAGGCGAATCCCCGGGCGTGCATTTGTGAGTGCGCTCAGAAGACGTGGTGCCCCCTCCTTCGACGGCGACCAGCGGTACGTGAGCGCCGAGAAGAGAGGCTTGGGACAGCGTTCGGGGGACGGTTACTGTCACCGTCCCCCGAACGGCTCCTCTTCGCGCTCCCCTGCATCACACGGCGTTCGCCTGCAACGGGGTCGGCACGGGCACTTGTCACTGCCCGGCAGTACCCTCACCGCTCCGTTGGCTTCGACGGCTGTCCAGCTCCCGGCCACTTGGCGTCACCGTGAGTAAGGCAGCGTACTTCTGCTGGTGTACTAGAGATCTTTAAAGGTTGGGTTACGTCGGGGGCGCCAACGCGGTCCGCGCCAGATCGCGTAGCCAGACGTGTGCGGGGTCGGTGTCATAGCGCTGATGCCAGGACAGGTACACCGCGGCCGGCGGCAGTTCGAACGGCAGTGGGAGCAGGGTCAGACCGAGAACCGTGGCCGCTGAACGCGTCGTCGATTCGGGGGCTGTGACGAGGAGGTCGGAACCGCGCACGAACTGGAACGCGGCCCCTTCGGTGGGCGCGGTCGCCACTACCCGTCGGGTGAGGCCGAGCCGCGCGAGAGCGTCGTCGAGGGCGTTGCCGAGCCTTCCGCGCCGCGAGACGGTGATGTGCTCGGCCGCGGCGTACCGTGCGGCGGTGACAGCCTTGACTCGGGTGAGCGGGTGCCCTCGCCTCACGACGATGACGTGCTGGGTCTCAGCCACCCGCTCGGCGCGAATGTCGGGTGCGGTCGGACGGTTCGCGTTCGCCTCCAGGTCGACCTCGCCGCGACGCAGCTCGGGGGTGTCGATGCTCGATTCTGCGATGAAGCGCAAACGCACGCCCGGTGCCTGCTTGCGTACGGCCGCGAGAAGCGCGGGGCCGCTGAGGGCAACGAGTGAATCGTGCCAGCGGAGTGTGAAGGTGCGCTCGAGCGTCGTGAGGTCGAGTTCGCGGCTCGGTGCCAGCACGCCCTGGACCTGCTGCAGCAGCTCGTGCACCTGTTCCCGGACGGCGATCGCGTACGGCGTCGGGGTCATCGTGCGCCCGGTACGCACCAGGATCTGATCTCCCGTCGTGCGCCGGATCCGGCCGAGGCTTCGACTCATCGCGGGGGCGGTCACGTGCAGGCGCTCAGCAGCTCCGGCCACGCTGCCTTCCTCCAGGAGCGCATCGAGCGCGGCGAGCAGGTTCAAATCCAATTGCATGAGGCTCATCCTAGCCGTGCTTTACATGCACTTGCAGTTAATGATGCGCCCTCCTACCTTCGAGATGCGGGCGCGAAGGAAACACGGCTTTCGCCTGGTCCGCCTCGTCATCCCCCTGCTCAGATGGGAGCACCGCCATGCCCGAGTCGATTCAGACCACCGGATTTGCTGCCACCGTCGGCTCCGCGTCCGATGCCGACCTGCTCGCGCAGACCGCGGTCGCCGTGCGCGCGGCGGGTGTGGCGCTGCGGGAGCGGTTCGGCGACGTGGTCCGCTACCAGACCCGCGAAGAGCTGATGCGCGCGCTCGCCGCCAACGACGACGTGGCCCTCGACGTCCTGCGCCCCCGCCTCACCCTCCTGCGCCCGGACGCCCGCTTGGTGGAGGACGAGCTCGCGGGCGGGGCCCTGCCCCCCGGCGAATGGTGGGTCCTGGATCCAGCCGAGGGCAACGTCAACCACCTGCACGCCCTGCCGGAGTGGGCGGTGACCGCCACTCTCGTGCGCGACAACCAGCCGGTGCTCACCGCAGTTCACCTGCCGTTGACCGGTGAGACCTACACCGCGCTCGCCGGCGCCGGCGCCCACCTCGACGGCCGCCCGCTGCACGTGTCCCAGACCAGGGACCTCGGCCTGAGCCTCGTGGCCACGAGCCAGGCCAGGCCGGACGAGGACGAGAAGGTCGTGCGGCGCATCGGCTCCTCGATCACCGCGATGCTCTTCGATGCGCTCGTCGTGCGGACATCCGTGCCCGCCACCCTGCACCTGCTGAACGTGGCCGCCGGCCGGATCGAGGCCTTCTGGCAGTTCGCCGGGGCCCGCGCGGACCTGCTTCCCGGGGCGCTGCTCGTCGCCGAGGCCGGCGGGCGGATATCCGACGCCGAGGGCCGCCCCTGGACCCCACAGAGCGAGAGCTTCCTGGCTGCCGCGCCCGGCGTGCACACCGAAGCCGTCACCACTCTCTCCCGCTGACTCCCGAGAACCACAAGCACCGGAAGGACCGCATCAACATGACCATGATCGCCGTTCTGGGAAACGGCCGCGTCGGCGGCAGCCTCGCCCTGGCCCTCACCCGGGCCGGGCACGAGGTGACCGTGGCGGACCGCTCACCAGGCTCTGCCGCCGACGCCGCCCGGACAGCGCAGATCGTCATCAACGCCACCCCGGGCGCCGGCTCCCTGGAGCGGCTCGTCGCGCTGCGCGAGGAACTGCAGGGCAAGATTCTCGTAGACGTCTCCAACGCCACCGTCGACGGACCAGACGGACTACCGGCTGAGCTGCTCTACCCCGGCTCGAGCCTCGCGGAGCAACTTCAAGAAGCTCTCCCCGACACGCGCGTCGTCAAGACGCTCAACACGATGCTCTACACGGTGATGACCGCGCCCGCCGCGCTCGCCCAGACACCGACCGCCTTTCTTTCCGGCCAGGACCCGGAGGCCAAGCAGGTCGTACGCGGGCTTCTTGCCGACCTCAGCTGGCAGCAGGAGTGGATCACGGACCTCGGGGGAATCGAGACCGCCCGGGCCGCCGAGGCCGCGATTCTGTTCGTACCCCACGTGATCCGATCCAGCGGATTCGCGCCCTTCGCAATCTCGATCACCCGCTGAAAGCCCGACGCAACTCTTCCTGAGGATGACCGTAAGACGTGGCGAGCCGGAGTACCCGAACGGCTGTCAGGACGGTAAGTGCCTCAATTCAACGGCCCTGTCTCACATTCAGTGAGGAGCATGCAGGATCAGGTTTCGGGCGGCACGCTCCCACAAGATCTGCTGTGCCTCTCCCGCAGCTGGGCCAGTGTGCGCGCCAGCAGCCGGGGGACGCGCATCTGAGAGATGCCGCCAGCCTCCTGCGCGATCTGCGACTGGGTCATGTTGCCGAAGAAGCGCAGCAACAGGATCCGCTTCTCGCGGGGCGGGAGGTCCTCCAGGAGCGAATTTTGGAACTCGCGATACTCGACGCCCTCGACTGCCGCCTCGTCAACTCCCAGTGTCCGCGACCGCCGGGGACTCGTCGTGGGTGTCGGGGACGTCCAGCGCCATGGAGCGTGCCCCTGCTGCGGAGTGCCGCCATCGTGCTCTGGCTGGGTGCGCCGCTCCCACTGCTCCCGCGGGGTGTCGGTTACCTGCGGCAGCAAGCGCTGCGCCTGCATGGTGATCGCACATCGTCGGCGCAGCACCGGGCACGGCTCCGGCCTTGGCGTCAACCGCTGGCTCGTGGAAGGAGCGATCGCGCTGCTGCATTGGTTTCGCCGCCTGCGCATCCGTTGAGAGATCCACGACGACATTGATCACGCGTTCGTCAGCCTCGGCTGCGCCGTCATCTGCTGGCGACGGCTGCGCACCGCACTCTGTTGAAGTAAGGGCAGGCGATGCGCCCCAGGGGATGGCCTGTTCGATGCGTCAGAACGCATACGTAGCGGTCCAGCCCGTGCGGCCTCACATCCGGGATCTCAGCACGTCGACCTCACAGCCCGGCGCGAAGGGGTCGAAGCCGTGCTCGATCAACCAGCGAACTATCAGCAGGCTTCGCAACGACCACCACGCGTGGATCACGTCGAGGTCGATGTCGGTGCCATAGCCGGCGATGACGTCGTCGAGGTGCTCCGCATGTCCGAGCGTGAAGGTGGCGAGGTCGTACAGGGCATCACCCTGGCCCGCCTCGGACCAGTCGATGATGCCCGTGACCTCGTCGCCGTCGAGGAAGACGTGCGCGATCTGCAGGTCGGCGGGCAGGACGCCGTTCGTCACGAGCAACTCGCACTCGTCATGACGACCAACACGTGGCGCAGCTGCGGCAGCGTCTCCACATCGGTCTGGCGAGTCCAGCTGTCATATGTGTCGCAGCAGCCGTGCAGCAGATACAGCACCGGCCAACTCTCGCCCCTGCGCTGCTCGTTCCAGCCGTCCGGGATCAGCAGCCGCACCTTGGCGGTCCGGCCCAGAGCCGGCGACGACACGGTCAGATCCACCAGGTTGGGGCCAACGTTCTCCTCCGCCACGACGCGGGCACCACCCCCACCAGCAACGCCGACGACCGCCGACGCGGTCCCGGGCAGCACCGCCATGAGGAGCGCGAGCGCAGCTGTCCAGATCAAGAGGCGGATGCGGCCATGGCACATCGCGGACCTCCACTGCCGACAAAGTCGATCAGCAACGCAGCGTACGGATCGCTACGGTATTCGTCACTACGCCGGAAAGGCGAGGTTTGCCGGAATGCGGACTTCCGACGGGGGTTGAGGGCATGCGTATTTGGTGGCGGCCTGATCTTCGCCGCCGTCCGCGAATGGCCCACGAGCGGGGTGTCACGGCTTGGCGGGGCCGTGACTTCCGCCGCCCTGTGAGGTTAAGATCCCCCGCCGACCTGCAGGAAGTTCCCAACAGGTGGCTTCCAGGAGGTGTGGAGTGGGCAGGGCTGCAGGAGCGCCGGGCGGGCTGACCCGATGGACCTACGGCGCGCTCGGCGCGTACGCAATGCTGACTGCGGCGGCAGGGGTAGCGGCGTGGCACAAGTACCAAGTGCTGCATGCACCGCCACTGCCGGCTCAGCCGGACGGCAGCGAGGCGCTGCCGCTGCTCGACGCCGACATGTGGTTCGGAAATCTGAGGGGCTGGTGGAGCGGCGCCACCCTGTTGACGGTGCTGGTCTTCAGCGTCTGGATGTCCCGCATGCGCAACCTCGCGGAGCTGATCTGGCCCGAGGGACAGCGTCGCCACCGTGCCTGGTTGTTCTTCGGCTGGGTGGTCCCCTTTGCCGATCTGTTCGTGCTGAAGATGTTCGTCAACGACCTGTGGGCAGCCGGCCGGCCGACGGCACAGCGTAAGCGCGGCCATCCCCTGCTCACCCTCTGGTGGCTCTCCGTCCTCGCCGCGGGCGCCACGGGCACCGACGCCCTGTCCGCACTGAAGCACGCACGCACTCCCGGCCAGACAAGCCAGGCGCTGCAGCAGGTCATGGAAAGCAATCTCCTGTACGTCTGCGCGACCGCCCTTTCCGCCGCCGTCGTCTGGCAGCTCAGTGGCATGCTGAAACGTGCGACGCGAGTGCCCCTGGCGTCGTAGCTTGGGCTGGGCCGTCAACGCCGTGGGCATCGCCTGCGATGAACCGTCCAGGGCTACGGCCGGGAGAGCGCCGAGCGTGCCTTCGC
Source organism: Streptomyces sp. NRRL S-646 (assembly GCF_000720765.1). GTDB lineage: Bacteria > Actinomycetota > Actinomycetes > Streptomycetales > Streptomycetaceae > Streptomyces. Next base: position 673,388 of record NZ_JODC01000008.1, on the reverse strand, counting down.
CCGCTCGCTGGACCGCCTCGGCCTCGACCACCTGTGCTCGGGGGTGGGCATGTGCTGAACCGCCGATCGCGACGATGCTGGATCAGGCCCCGAGCCACACTGCCGCGCCCCGGCGAGGTTCCGGATCCGCTCTGGCCGCAGAAGGCAGACGACTGCCGGTGTCTCGCGTTCCTGACGTACGCGGGGTCTCGTCCTTGGCGACGTAAGCCAGGCGGGTTGCGTCACGGGCCAGCAGCTCCTGGCTGATCGGGCGGTTCAGAACCGCGATGATGTCGTTCGGCTGCATGGTTCGGGCCCTCTTTTCAGCGCAGTTGCTCGGCCAGTCCGACGATGATGCCCTCCGGGCCGCGGAGGTAGCAGAGCAGATAGCTGTCCTCGAACCGGGCGATCTCGCCGACGAGTTCGGCGCCGTGAGGGCGAAGGCGGGCAACGGTGTCCTTGATGTCGTCGACGGCGAACATGACGCGGTGCGTGCCCAGAATGTTGTGCGGCCGGTTGCGGGGCCCGCCGTTGATCGCTGCTGGGCTGCGGTATTTCGCCAGCTCGAGCCGGCTGTGACCGTCGGGGGTCCGGAGCATCGCGATGTCACAGCGGACGCCGTCGAGTCCGGTGCACTGGTCGGCGAAGAGCCCCTCGACCTGCGTCCTGCCCTCCAGCTCCATACCGAGTTCCATGAAGTAAGCGATGGCGGCATCCATGTCCTCGACGACGATGCCGACATTGTCCATCCGCTGGATCGCCATGCTGGTTCCTCCTTCTTCCTCGTGCGGCCGGTGGTGGCCGCTGATAGCCCTGGGACGGAGCCGACGACACGTTCTCGACATCCGCAGACCGCCGAACTCCGAAAAATCTGCCTCGCGCCTCAGCCTCGCTACAGCAGACCCGCGTGCCAGGCGCCACCACCGAGGGTGAGTGCGGCGCAGGTGGCCGCTCTCACGAAGACGATCAGCCGCAGCGTGCTGTCCCCTCCTTTCAATGAGCGCTTTCAGCGTTGTCCGTCCAGGGTGAGGACGGTCTTGTCGATGACGGGCGTGGGGTGGGGCTGATGCGGGATCTGCGGAAGATCTGCCAGGACTTCAGTCAGCAAGTTCGAGGCCGTGTTCGACCACGGACGAAAAACGCCAAGCTTAGGCACCCACCCCTCTCCGCCCCGCCCAGGGACCGCGCAGCTCACCGCCCACCGCCCACGCCACCGACACCATCGGCACCGCCACGACCGCGCCGACCACCCCGGCCAGGACGCTTCCGGCGATCACCGAGACGGCCACCACCACAGGGTGCAGCCGCACCGCCCAGCTCATCACCAGCGGATGCAGCACATGGCCCTCGATCTGGCCGACGACGACGATCAGCGCCAGCACCACGATCGCGATGACCGGCCCGCGCGACGCCAGGGCCACCACCGTGGCCACCCCCAACGCAATGGGTGACCCCACCAGCGGGACGAACGCGGCAAAGAATTCCAGCAATGTCAGCGGCAGCGCCAACGGCACCCGCAGCACGAAGAGAGCGGTGCCGACCAGCACCGCATTGGTGGCCGCCACAATGACGATGCCCCGCGTGTACCCGGCAAAAGTCCGCCACGCCGCACCACCCGCACGGCCGAACGGATCCCGCGCCCGCCGCGGCAGCCCTTCCTGGAACCAGGACCACATCCGGTCACCGGAATGGATGAAGAACACCGAACAAAACAGCGCAAGCACCGCCGCTGTCAGCACCTCAACCAGCCGCCCGGCCCCGCTCACCGCACCGCTGACCAGAGCCGAGCGGTGCCCGGAGACAAAGGAACCCACCTTGCCCTGAAGATCCGACATCACCGTCGGACTCACATGGAAGGGAGGCCCCTGCAACCACCGCTCGATACGCCCCACGCCCCCGCCGAACTCCCGCCCCAGCCGGTCCCACTCGCGCGCCACCAGCTCACCCACCAGCGTCAGCAGCCCAAGAGCCGCCATCAGGCTTCCCGCGACACTCACCACCACCGCCAGCGCCCGCGGCAGCCATCGCGCCAGCAGATCGGCGAGCGGACGCAGTACAGAGGTCACGACCAGGGCGAGGAACAGGGCCACAGCGACCAGCTGCAAACGCCCCAACATCACAAAGCCTGCGTAAGCAACCACTCCCACCACCAACAGCCGCCACGCATACGCCGCCCCCACCCTCAACCCCCGGGCGACCACCACGCCCTCCCCCACGCCCCGCCCTGCCACCGCCGCCCTGCGCGCACGCGCCACCGGCCCCACCCCCCGCGCCGGCCGACTGCCCAGCACCACAGCCCGCAACCGTCCCCCGCCACGACCGCCACCCGGCCTCCCACCCGGATGTCTGCGCGACCGACGCACGGCACCACTCACCCGCCCATCACCTCCTCACCTCACCGAAACCACGCCACTACCTGTCCCCACAAGCGCCACCATCCCAACCACCACCCACCCCACAGACCGGCCCAAACACCACCCAATCCACCCCGGATGCGGACGACAGAGCACCAATCGCAGACCGATCCGCCGCGTGCCACGACAGGTCTCCCCCCTCTCCGGCGGCGGCGCACAGCGACAGACAACACACCAGCACCCGCCCGGCCGTTCACTGCCCGGGCGAGCCGAGCCCGACTCCTCCAGGTCCCTCACGCACATCAGCCGGTCCTGGGTGTGAGAACGACATCGGAGACGGACGGTGCCGGCAGCGCTCTCCCGAAGGACGCACAGCCGGACGACGCCACGGAAGAAGCAGCCCGCCTGCCATTGCCGTCACAGACGATTGACCGCCGACGACGGCAACATGTGATCGCCGACCGCCTCACCGCCGCCCAGGACAAGCCCGCACACCTCGCTGCCGAGGTGACCTGCCGTTCCCATGCGGTCAGCTCCGGCATGCCGTCCTTCGGCCAGACGCCCCGAGCGTCGGGCAGACGTATGAGGCGTTACCTCAGCGCCTTGGCGCTTCATGCCGTCGGGCACCGGGTATCGCAGGCGCATGCAGGCATGGGCACAGGCCCTGTGGACGGGCCCCCGGTGGGAGTCATTTCTGCGCGGCGTGGTGCGGCGGGTGCTGGCGGGAGATGAGCCCCAGCCCTGGTGGATGCCATGTCGTGTACTGACCGTGGTGTCGGCTGACGTCGACACCGCCACCGGTGTCGGGGCGATCTGGATCGTGGCACGTCCGAAGTCACCGCGGACACGGGAACACATTGCGCTCCTGGAGTGGCACGGCGAACAGTGGCGCCACGCGGGAGGCAGCAGCAGCCCCGCAGACGATCCTGTCGACGTCGAGGTGCTCGACGTTCACCACGGCGGGAGCGTCCTCAGCCTCACCCGCAGCATCGACCCTCCGCGCTCCCTCACCACGGCCCCATGGATCAATTGCGTCAAAGTGCTCCTCGGCCGGAACGTGGGGCACGTTCTGATTGGTGGCCGCCAGATCGAGAACCCCACGCAGGGCAGGCTCATTGCTGTTTGGACTTCCCCCAACAACAGACGCGCAGCCCGTCCCGTCATCGTCGCCGTGGGACGCGACGGCACCGAACTCTCCCGCCTCGGCCCCCATGACAGCCTGGACACCCATACCTGGGCGCGACTGAGACAGGAGTGGTAATCCAGCCTGCCTTCCGAGCTTGCGTCATACCAGCCGCCCCAGCCGTTACCTGCCGACCACCCGGCGGGGGTCAGGTGGCGCGGACCAGGGGCCACGAGCACCCAACGCCACCCAGTTGTGCTACCGCAGGCACCACGCACGGCCTGCCGCTGCAGGCCTGTCGGGGGCCACGCCTACGCGCCGAAACGCGGTGGCCGACGTGCCGAACCGCCGTGGGCCAGCCCAGCGAACGCGGCCCTCCAAGACAGTTCCTACGCCGTGATCACACCAGACACGGCATGATCATGGCACCGCTACCAGCCGTTACGGGACACGCCTGGCCGCGGCGGCATGTCAGAGGTCGCTCCCTGGCCTCACCCTGCGCGCCGTCCGATGCGCAGAACGCTCAGATAACGCCGTGGTGCCCGGTCCCCCATCCGCGTGCGGATGCGCTCGGCCACAGCGTCCAGCAGGGGCTCACGGACCTCCGGATCGAGCCTGCGATACAGCGACGTCGAGCGAAGGAGATCGGCGAATCCGTCCCCGGTGAACCACTGAACGGTTGGGTACCAACGCACCATCGTCGGGCCGAACAATCCTCCGGGGTCCTCGACCAGGCCCCAACCTTCGTCAGTGGTGCGGACGTCGTCCTCCAGCGGCGGATGACTCCAACCGGGGTTCCCGGGGCAGAACCGCTCGTGCAGATCGGCGCTCTCGGCATACACCTCCGGCTCTCCCGGCCGGCGGACCACGACGTGGCCCAGCAGCGCCATCCAGCCTCCGGGCGAGACAACATCGTGCGCCCGCTGCCAGCCGATCGACGGGGCGACCCAGTGCCACGACGACGCAGCGACAAGCGCATCGAAGCGTCGGCCATGGTCGTCCCACTCCTCAAACTTCGACGTCTCCACCTCGACATTGCGAAAGGAGGCGACCCGGCGGCGAGCGAGTGCGGCCATGTCTGCGCCCGCCTCGACGGCGGTCACCGAGCATCCCAGCGCTGCCAGCGATCGCGTCGCCTGACCACTTCCGCAGCCCACCTCCAGCACCGACGACCGTTCATCCATGCCAGTGATGGCGACCAGGTCCGCGAACAACTCGTCCGGATATCCCGGCCGGACCCGGTCGTAGAGCTCCGCCACCTCGTTGAACACTCGGCCGAGGCCGTATGGATCCGGGCGCGTCTTCGGATCGTCAGTCACGAGGGCACAACCTACGAGCCCCGGTCGCCAAGACACCACCGGTTTACCCGCAGCCGCAGACACACAGCCGCCGGCAGCTCAGGAATGAATGGGTGCGCAGCCAGGTGGTCACCTGCCCGGCGCGGCCGCATGGCAGCAGTCCATGCCAGAGCCTCTCCCCCGCGTGCCTCCGCCGGAAGGAGTCCAACCCGACGGTCTCCGCCGGCACCAGCAGCAATACCTCCGAGCCCGCCTCACCCTCCGCACCACCCTCTCAATCGCAGCCCATCACCCCGCACGAAAACCCCGCCCTTGGCCCCAACACACCGTCTCACCCCGCCCGTTGAACTCACCGATGAGCCACGTGCACACGCCCTTCCTACGCAGTGCCATAAAGGTTCTCGGACGTGGCGCCCGACGGTCGGAAGTCCGGATGGTCGGAACGTCGACGCTGCCGAGTCGTTGGGTAATGGGCACGGTTCCCGGTCTGCTCCTGTCTCGCTGCGCCCGGCGTAGCCCGGCCGACCGGGTAGGGCCCCGTCGGTTCTACGCTGAAGCCGGGCATCGTCGTACGCCGACGCGACCGTGGAATGTGGGAGATCCGAACAGTGAAAGGATTGCCGTGGTGACGGCGAAAACCCGTGACATCGAGAAGGCGGCCGGTGTGCTGAGCGCCGGAGGGCTCGTGGCCTTCCCGACCGAGACCGTCTACGGCTTGGGTGCCAACGCTGAGGACCCCGCCGCCGTCGCGCGCATCTTCCAGGTCAAGGGACGCCCGCCCTCACACCCGCTGATCGTCCACGTCGGCGGCGCGCAGCACCTGGCCGACTGGGTCCAGGACGTGCCCGCGACGGCCCGCCTGCTGGCCGAACACTTCTGGCCGGGGCCCCTCACGCTGGTCCTGCGGCGCGGGCCCCGGGTGCCCCTCGAAGCAACCGGTGGCCTGGAAACGGTGGCCGTGCGCGTTCCCGACCATCCCGTCGCACTCGCGCTGCTGTCAGCCTTCGGTGGCGGTGTCACGGCCCCGTCCGCCAACCGCTTCGGCCAGGTCAGCCCCACCACTGCGGACCATGTCCGTGCGGAGCTCGGTGATGCCGTCGACTTCGTGCTGGACGGCGGTCCCTGCGAGGTCGGCGTCGAGTCGACCATCGTGGACGCCACCGGCGAGATGCCGAGCATCCTGCGGCCCGGAGGGGTGACCCGCGAGGATCTCGAAGCGGTGCTGCGGCGCCCGCTGGCGGTCCACTCGACGAGCCGCGTCCGAGTGCCGGGCCAGCATCCGTCTCACTACGCGCCGCGCGCCCGGGTCGTCCTCGTCGAGCCCGAGAAGGTCGTCGCCGAAGCGGAGATCGCGCAGGAGCTGGGGCACCAGGTCGGGGTCTTCCTTCCTCCCTCCGTCGCCGACACTCCGGTGAAGGCGCACGCCGTGGTAGCCCTCCCCGCCTCGATGGCCGCCTACGCTCGCGGGCTGTACGGGTTCCTTCGCGAACTCGACCAGCGCGGATGCGACCTCATCGTCGCATCCTTGCCGGTGGAGGAGGGGCTGGGACTGGCGATCGCCAACCGGCTCCGCCGCGCCGCAGGGCCCCGGACCACCGAGTGAACAGCAACGACGTCGACGTCCAGGGGGCATGGTTGTGCCCAGCCCTGAAGGAACAGTCCTGACCAAGCCCGTCAGTGATCAATGGAACTGGCTCGGGCTCAGAAGGCGGTGGGGACCGCGGCATCCAATCCGCGGGCAGCGACGAGCTGCGCGCTGCCGTCGGCCAGGCGGTAGCACAGGCCCACCACGGCGGCCTGGCCGGCGGCGACCTTCTCGGCGAGCACCCGGGAGCGGTCCAGCAGCAGGTCGACGGTGTGCCTTATGTGCTCGGCGAGGATCTCCTCCGGTTCCATCCGCCCGGCGGCCCGCGCCGCCAGCACGCTGGGGGTCACCCGCTCCACGACATCGCGGACGTATCCGGCCGGTGTCATGCCGTCCTCCAGCGCGGCGCACGCCGCGCCCACCGCGCCGCACGAATCGTGACCGAGCACCACCACCAGCGGGCAGCCCAGGATGTCCACCCCGTATTCGATGCTGCCCAGCACCTCCGCACCCACGACGTGGCCCGCGGTACGCACCACGAACAGGTCACCCAGGCCACGGTCGAAGATGATCTCGGCGGCCAGCCGGGAGTCGGAACATCCGAACAGCACGGCGAAGGGCTGCTGGGACGGTGCGATCTCGGCGCGGCGGACGGCGTCCTGGTTCGGGTGCTCGGGGGCACCGGCGACGAAGCGCTGGTTACCGGCCAGCAGCAGCTCGAAGGCGTCGCGGGGCGTTGGAGTCTTGATCTCGGTCATGACCGCAGCCTACGAGCCGACACCTCTGATCGCGCCGCGCCTTCCCCGCCCGAGCTCACCGGGCCGGGCCGCAGGCGGCGGCGATCGTCTCGGTCCCGCAGTTGGTGGAGTGCCTGTCGGGTCGTCATGCGGCCGCTGCCCTGCGCGGAGCATCGACTGGAAGTTTCTTCTGGGGCTGGAGTCAACCGCTCCAGGGTTCGCCCATTCCGTACCGAGCGAGTTCCGGGAACACCGCGGAACACCTGCGCGCCGCGCTGAACGCGTTGGCCCCTGCGGACATCGGGTGGACTTCGACTACGACGCGGTCCAGGTCAGACCCGACCGCGGCTACGGCTACGACTCCGTGTCCCTTCGACTCACCCAGCTCGCGTCCGGCACCAGGGCATGGTTCAAAAGTGGATCAAACATCGTGGGTGGTTCGGCCGGGTATGTCGTCTGCCCAGCCTCGGGTCAGGGCCAGTCGGCCTGACCGGTGTGCCTTGCGCTGTTCGGTGACCCATCGTTCGACCTGGATCACGGATGTTGCGAGTGACTGGCCGGTGGTGTCGATCAGGCGGGTGCGCCATCGCGGGTCCTCGGCGGTCCACGTGGTCCATCGGTCCCAGGCCATCTCCGGCCAGCTCCCGTCGATGATGACGTCAGGCCGGAAGCGCGGGTCGTGAGCGTGCCCGCGGTGCCAGGCGGCCCAGCCGCAGAAAGCGTCGGTGGCGGCCTGGTCCCATCGGCCGCCGTCACGTGCGGCGAGTCGGTCGCGCCGGTCCTGGTCAGCGACGTCGATCAGGCAGACTGCGATCCCGTTCAGCGACGGGGCCGATGGGGCGGCCAGTACTTCGCCCAGCGGAGAGTTCCCGGTCAATAGCAGGTCCATACCACGGTCCTGGTACTCCAGTGCGTGGCGCACCCACACCTCGGTCATGCGATTGCGCCAGTGGGGAGGGATCGGAGGGTCTGGGACACCGAGCTCGTCGAAGTCGTGCACTGCGACCCCGTCCAGCCGGTCGGCGACGGCGAAGGCGAGCGTGGTCTTGCCCGCGCCGCTGGATCCGGTCAACTTGAGCAGCATCTGGCCAGGGTGACAGCCCGCAAAGGCTTTCTCGACTGGATTGTCAGGCCCACTGGTCCTTGGCCGTTCGCCGGATTCTTACATCCACTCGTTGATGGTGGCGACCAGCACAGCCGCTTCGTAGGGAACGGCCCGCTTGATGCTCCAAAGGATGTCAACGAGCGGGCATTGGCGCTGCGGATCGCCTTCCGTCTTCGCGTCGTGTCTTGTTCTCGGTGACCTGACGTGCCACGTAGGAGCCGGTGTGGGTGCCCCAGGCGCAGGCGGGACTCCGGCGGCGGCAGCGACATCGGACAGCGCATACGCTCCAGCTCGGTGCCCCACCTCGACCAGGTCTCCTTCGCACCCGCGAGCCTGCGCATCGGCGCTGCGGCCGGCTTCTCCTCCGCTGCCGTGGCCGAGCACTGCGGGCTCTGCCTCGAAGACCCCGGCCGGTCCACCGCCAACGGCACCCAGTACCCCCAGAACACCTGCGGGAGCGGACAGGGGCAGATCTTCGACTTCCACCTCGTCGCCGGTACGACCGACACTTACAGCGTCGTCAACCACTACAGCGGCAAGTGCATGGACGTCTCGGCCTTGTCGATGGCCGACGGCGCGGCCGTCCAGCAGTGGACCTGCCTCAACGGTACCAACCAGCGCTTTACGCTCAGGGCGGTGACCGCGCTTGGCAACAGCCACGACTACCAGTTGGTCGCCGCCCACAGCGGCAAGTGCGTCGACGTCAGCATCGTCTCCACCGCACCCGGCGCCCTCGTCCACCAATGGACATGCGACACCGGCAGCATCCTGACCACCAAGAAGATCCAGATCTGGCGCCTATCCAGCAAGGACTGACCTCACCACCACAACGGCACACGAAGGATGACGGGGCATCGGCCCGCCGGAAGTGTCCGGCGGGCCGATGCCGTTCACGGTCGGCGTCGCGGTGCGGCGGCCGCTGGCCGTCCTACGAGCGGGTCTCCGAAATCAGCCGCGAGCTGAAGGTGAGCACCAAGGACCGACAGGCCGAGGAGGCCGTCGATGACCGAGCTGACAGCGGCAACGAGCCTTGATTCAGGGCGACTTTCGTTCACCAGGCAACCTGAATCGTCTTTTCACGCTTTTTACAGATGGCACACAGGAAACTCCTTCCCTGCCTGCAAGACGTGCACGACTCGTCCCGACCAGACGCAGAAAGAGCACTCATGACCAGACACAACCCCACCGCCTTACGGCGTTCTGCGATCATCGCTGCGGCCGCCCTCACCGTCGGCGCCGCCGGAACCCTCGCCGCGCCCGGTGCGGGAGCGGCGACACTGCCGGGTACGCCAAAACTCCAGCTGATCGCCGCCACCCCCTCGGTGACCGCCGATCGCTACCAGGGCGAGCCGGGCGTCTACCTGAACCTCGGCACCTACATCACGGTCGACGGGGGACCGCTCGAGATACGGGTGACGCGCAAGTCCTACAACGACCCCGTCGTCGCCTCACAGGTGATCCACTCCGGCGGCCGGACGGTGACCAAGACCCTGCCGACGGGCCTGGTGAAGGACTTCTCGGGCCTGCCGGACTTCCTGAAGGTCACCATCAGCGACGCGTCGGGCACGAAGGTGGCCGACACCACGCAGTCGTTCTGCCCGAACACCCGGGCGGGCCGGATCCGACCGGACGCCCCGGCCACCTCGAAGTACCCCGACGGCTGCTCCGACAACCCGTTCGCGCTCGGTGGGGTGTGGGGTGTCGAGAAGGGCTGGGCAGGGGCCACGTCCCAGGGCTTCCGCGGGGCCATCGACCTTCCGGCCGGTGTCTACACCGCGAAGGTGTCGGTGGCGAAGAAGTACCGCGACCTGTTCGGAATGGCGGACAAGCCCCAGACCGTCAAGGTGACGGTCCGCCAGAACGCCGGCGGGGGCCAGGGTCTGGCCGGCGCCGGGCACGGGCAGAAGAAGGCGTCGAAGAGCCTGAAGCCGGCCGCGAAGCGTCCGGTCGGTCCGGCGGCCGTTCCTGCCGACGTGCCCAAACCCGACCTGCGTGCCCTGCCCGCGTACGGCATCGCCATCACCGACGGGGACGAGGGCGGAGCCGGTGCGGTCGCCGGCAAGGACTACCTCGCCTTCAGCGCCACCGTATGGAACGGTGGCCCCTCGCCGCTGGTCGTGGACGGGTTCCGCAAGCCCGGTGCAGAAAAGATGGACGCGTACCAGTACTTCTACGACGCCAAGGGCAAGCAGGTCGGGTACACGCCCACCGGCACCATGGAGTGGGACCCGCGGGAGGGTCACCAGCACTGGCACTTCAGCGACTTCGCCAGCTACCGCCTGCTCGGTGCGGACAAGAGGGAGATCGTCCGCAGCGGCAAGGAGGCGTTCTGCCTGGCCAACACCGACGCCATCGACTACACGGTGAAGAACGCCAACTGGCACCCGTACAACACCGACCTCGCCACCGCCTGTGGTGAGGAGACCGCCGTCTCGGTGCGCGAGGTGCTCGACGTCGGCAACGGCGACACCTACAGCCAGTACCGGCCCGGTCAGTCCTTCGACGTCTCGGACCTGCCGAACGGCACCTACTACATCCAGGTGATCGCCAACCCCGACAACCGGCTCAAGGAGCAGAGCACGGCCAACAACGTCACGTACCGCAAGGTCGTCCTCGGCGGCACGCCGGGGGCCCGCACGGTGACCGTGCCGAAGTACGGCCGCATCGACGCTCCCTGACCACCGGCGGGCGGGGGCACGCGCCTCCGCCCGCTGCCGCAGCCGGTGAATTGGCAGTAACCCGCGCGGGAGCAGTCCGTCGCGCGCGCTCGCGTTCATGTTCGTGTTCGACGCTCAGAGGAATACGTCGGACGTGATCCCCCGGCGGGTCTGTGGTGACCAGCCGTGACGACGACGGAGCGCTCACGAACGGGGGACGCCTCCGCCCCTGCCCCGTAGGCCGGGCAGGTTCACCACCGACGGCGGCGGTCACCGACCACGGGGGGTTGATGCGAGGCGGCTTGACCAGCACACGGTGGCAGAACTTGCCGCAGGCGCCGGCCCGAGCCGGTGGCCTGAAAAGCGTTCGCCGCCTGTCGTCCAGCGGGGCTAGCCTCGCTGATCATGGGAGCACGAGCGCAGTACGTGGTGGTCGAGAACGGCGCCTGGCAGCGGTACTACTCGCACTGGGCCGCCAACCGAGTGGTCGACGATCTGCTGCCCGGTCCGGTCGCGGCGACACGCTGCTTCCGCGCCAATCGGGAGATCGACGAATGGCTCGACGACGTGTGGTGCGAGGGCGCCGCACTGGTCGACCACGACCGCCGAATCCTGCTGTGGTTCGCCTTCGCGGACAGCTGGGCCGACCATTTCGCCGCCCGCGCCGTACTGGCCCGGACATGGCCCGGCTGGGACGTCCGCTTCGCGCACGACGGCATGGGTGATCTGACCCACCACCTGGGCCTCGGCAGAGACCTGACGCGTGCGCCGGGCTGGTTCGAGACCTTCGAACCGTCCGGGTTCGCGGGCACCGAATACACCGAGCCCTGCTCCGTCGCCTCCCTGCGCCTGCCCGACGGAAGCGTTCGCGCTTGGGGCAGCGACTGGGAGCCCATCGAGCACCTCGCCGCCGGCCCCGGCCTGATCGACCTGCTCGCCGCTTCGCCGGCCACCCCTGCACTCACCGACATGCCGCACGGCGGCGTCCACTTCGACCCCCAGGCCCGCACCGTCTCGCTCTGGGCCGTGCAGAATGCGGCCGGCATCCACAACTGGCCGTTGCCGGGCTGGGAGAACTGGGTCCTGGACTTTCGCGGCGACGACCACACCTGGCAGGCCGGGCTGCTTCCCGCGGAATTCCCCTTCCCCCAGCCCCCGCTCGCGGCAGCACTGCGGAGGCTTGGCGACGGCCTCAACACCCCGCCGTCCGACAACGGCGCGTTCCTTGCCCGCGCCACGGCTGCGCCTGGTCCGGACGGCACCCTCCCCGTGGTGAACCCCGCTGCCCTGGTGCCGCACGAACCGACCGATCCCACCCCGGCTGAACTGGCCGCGCTGCGCACGGCACTTGATGCACTGATCGCAGGAGCGGAGGCCGACTGACAACGTCATGGACTCCCCGCGGCCCGGGCCGGACAGAGCTCGTTTTACAAGCCGCTGCGGCTTCCCGCGCGCCATGACCATGCGACCGAGAGAGGCTGACCACGCGGGGCGGTGTGGTGCCCAAGCACCGTGTTTCACCGGGGACTTCCACCTTGCCCTGTACCGGCACTTCGTTGTGGCACAGCGGGGTGCGCGCCTGCCAGGGCTTCCACGGCTGCCGCGACCTCATGGGGGCTGGAGATCATGGTCAGGTGGCGGGCTCCGGGGATGAGGGTGGGGTGCGGTGCACCGATGCGCCGGGCAGTCTGCTGCGGGGTCTGTCTGCTGAACACGTCGTCCTCGGCACCGAACACGACCGACTTGGGGATGCCGACGGCCGTGAGTTGGGCCACCTCGCTCGCGGGGAGGCCCGGCACTCCCTCGCCGAGCATGCTCCACAGAGCGGCCTCCGCGCCCGGCACCCGCAGCGGCCGACGCCACTGATCCAGTCCGGCGGCGTTGAGCGGCGGGCAGGCCGGTCCGCACTGGGCGTCGTAGAAAGAGCGGATCAGCCAATCGACGCCGAGGCCAAGGCGCAACAGGCTGGTGCGGTAGGGGTCGATCAGCAGGTATTTGAGGACTGACGGTGGACCGGCGCCGGTGTTGAGGGCATCCCCGTCGAGCAGCATCACGCTCCCGATCCGCGCCGGTGCGCGCAGTGCCGCCTCCGCTACGACTGCGGCTCCGCTGGAATGGCCCACGAGCAGGGGGCGCTCCCCCGGCCCACCGAGGTGCATGGCGCTGAGGAAGCCCAGCAGCTGCCGGGTGAAGTGGCTGACGGTGTACGGGCCGCGGCGTTCGCTGTAGCCGTCTCCGGTCAGGTCCAGCGCGTAGACCCGGTGATCGCGCGCGAGGAGCGGTGCCAGTCGTGCCCAGGTGTCCACCTGCTCGAAGGCTCCATGAACGAGGACAACGGGCGAACCAGTTGTGCCCCAGGTCTGGTAACGGGTGCGGACATCGTCCGCGTGAACGTATCGCAGCCCTCCTGGAGACGCGGCCCGTCGTGCGGTGAAGGCGTTGTAGGTCAACGAGGCCGTGGTGACGACTGCGAGCAGAATGGTGCAGGCGAGCGCGATGCGCCTCAACCACCGTCTGAGCCGCGGACGGCGCGGCGCGGGCGTTCGCGGCGCGGCGTCGGAATCCGGCGGCGGGGGGTCGGTCCGCCCGGCCAGAGAGTCGGCATCCACGCGAGTTCCCATTCTGTTTCAGGCACCGGCAATTCCGACGGCCGGCACGGTCACGGACGACGCGGACACGCCGAGCAGGCAGACGCCCATCGCCCTGCCCCACAGCATCGCCCTGTGCAGGACCGGGATCATCCACCGGGAGTCGTCATCACGCGTACTCCCGTGGGTGTAAGAACCCGCCCGGGCGAAGCCGAATGCCCCAGCCCGTGGGGCATCTCCGGGGGGGGGCGAGTGGCCTCGTCGCCGTTGTTCCGCCAGCGCGCGCCGGCCCCCACTCCGCGAGAACGAGCTCCTCGAGCTCATCGCGCACCCCTGGACTTGCCGGCTCAACTTCTCTGCCTCCATGTCCAGTTCGGCCCTGCGGGCCGTGGATCAGTACGGACAGACGCATGGGTTGAGACGTGGGAGGGCCGGCCCGGAACCTCTGCTCCGGGCCGGCCCTCCCAAGCCATGTCAGCTTGCGGCGGGGACGGGGTCACGGGTTGGTGCGGGCGTCTCCTTCGGACCGGGCTCGGCTGGCACCGCAGAAGGAGCCGGGGCAGGGGTGTACGGGATCTCGCCGCGCAGGACGGCCCTGGCGCGGTCCTCGTCGAGCTCGCCCTCCCAGCGGGCGACGGCCAGGGTGGCAACACCGTTGCCGACCAGGCTGGTCAGGGCGCGAGCTTCGGACATGAACCGGTCGATGCCGAAGATCAGCGCGAGGGCGGCGACGGGGACGTGCGGTACGGCGCTGAGCGTGGCGGCCAGGGCGATGAAGCCGGAGCCGGTGACGCCTGCGGCGCCCTTGGAGGTGAGCAGCATGACGGCGAGCATGGTCAGCTGCTGGGTGAGGCTGAGGTCGATGCCGAGGGCCTGGGCGAGGAAGACCGAACCCATGGTCAGGTAGATGGCGGTGCCGTCGAGGTTGAAGGAGTACCCGGCGGGCAGCGTGATGCCGACGACGGGTTTCGAGGCGCCCGCGTGCTGGAGCTTGGCCATCATGCGCGGCAGGACGGGCTCGGTGGAGGAGGTGCCCAGGACGATCAGCAGCTCTTCCTTGATGTAGCGCAGGAAGGGCAGCAACCGCAGTCCGTTCAGGCGCATCACGGTCCCGAGGACGACCAGGACGAAGAAGAGGGCGGTCAGCCAGAACGAGCCGACCAGCAGGGCCAGATGGCGCAGGGTGCCCAGACCGTAGTTGCCGATGGTGAAGGCCATCGAGCCGAACGCGCCGATGGGGGCCAGCCGCATGATCCAGCGGATGAGTGTGAACAGGACCGTGGAGAACCTCTCGATGCCGCGTGCGATGCCCAGGCCGGCCTCTCCGCTGGCGTGCAGGCCGAAGCCGAACAGCACGGACACCAGCAGCACCGGCAGGATCTCGTTGCCGGTCAGGGCGCTGACCAGTGTGGCCGGGATGATGGCGAGCACGAACTCGGCGAAGCCCTCGTGGGCCGTGGTCGCCTCGGGCGGCAGGCCCTTGGCGGACAGGGTCGAGACATCGACGTGCAGACCGCTGCCCGGCTTGACGACGTTGACGACGACCAGGCCGATCACCATGGCCACGGTGGTCAGCACCTCGAAGTAGACCAGAGCCTTCAGGCTGACGCGGCCGACCGCGCGGGCGTTGCCCATGGAGGCGATGCCGTGGACGACCGTACAGAAGATGATCGGCGCGATGAACATCTTCACCAGCGCGATGAAGCCGTCGCCGAGCGGCTTCAGGTCAGCGCCGACGGACGGCCACAGCCCACCCACGGCGGCGCCGAGGAGGACGCCGATCAGGCACTGGATGTAGAGGTGGGACAGCATCCGGCGGATACGGCCAGGTGGTGCGGTGACGGTACCCGGGGCGGCGTCGTTGCGGCTCATGCGGGGCGTCCTTCCAGGACGGGAACTAGGAGTTCGGCTCGGGCGATACGCCGGGCGGCGCGGTGCAGCAGCACCGTGGGGGACGCGCCGTCCGGTGCGGGGACGGCTTGGGTGGTGATCACGCCGGCGGGGGTGCCCAGGCGCAGCGTTCCGTCGGCGGTCTGCCGGGCGACGCGGTGGGCCAGGGTGCCGGGGGTGGCGGCGGCCGTGGCCAGAGCCACGGCGGAGGTCAGGCCGATCGCCGGATGTGGGGCGTGCATGGAGACCATGCGTACGGCCAGGTCGTACTCGTCCTGGTTGACGAGTGTGCCCTGTGTGGTGCGATAGGGATCGGGTCGCGCGACGATGCCCACTTTCGGCACCGCGTGGCTGACCGGGTCGCCCTCGCGGGCCAGGCCCATGGCCAGCGCTGCCTGGCGGCGCAGCAGTGTCAGCGCGGGCACTGCGGTGGCGAACGTGGTGAGGGACTCCGTGCCGTCGAGGCCGAACGCCTTGGCCTCGAACAGCGCGGCCGGCGCGCCGGCGTCCACCAGGGAAGCCTCGACGGGGCCGTCCGGGCCGGTCAGCTCGTCCAGTGCCCGGCCGGTCGGCAGAGCACGGCCGGTCGTCGAGCCCGCCGGGTCCTGGAACCCGAGCAGGACCGGTACGCCGCGTGCCGAGGTACCCGGCACCACGGCTGTTCCCTCCTCCGGCGCGACGCCCGCGGGGGTGGGGATGGTGCCGGTGAGGCGGGCCCCGGTGTTGATGTTGAGCATGCGGACGGTGGTGGTGTCCGGCGCGATCGGCACGAGATCGTGGTGGAGGGCGTACAGGGCCACGGCAGTGGCGCAGTTGCCGCAGTTGCTGGCCCACTCCACGCGTGCGTCGCCGATGCCGACCTGTGCGAAGGCGTACTCGACGTCCACACCGGGTCGGGTCGACGCCTGTACGACGGCTGCCTTGGAGGTGGTGGAGGAAGCGCCGCCCACGCCGTCGATCTGGCGGGGGTCGGCGGCGTTGAAGGCGGCGAGCAGGAGGGCATCGACATCCACGCCCGTGGCGACCACGTCGCGGTGGTCGAAGATCCAGCACTTGCTGGTTCCTCCGCGGATCATCTCGCCCTGCAGACGCAGCACAACTGACTCCTCACAGACAGAGAAAGGGAAGTCCACCGACGGTCTTGCCGTGCGTGGTGTCCTCCACGGTGGGTGACGGCAGCGTGAAGTACAATCTCGGAAATCTGCATGGCTATTAAGCTGAAGTAAACTCTGAAGGTGGCGACATGCTCGACGTCCGGCGCATCCTGCTGTTCACGGAGGTCGCCCGGCGTGGCTCGGTGACAGCGACCGCCCGCGCCCTCAACTACACCCCGTCAGCGGTATCGCAGCAGATCAGCCGTCTGGAAACAGAGGCAGGACAGCCCCTGCTGGAACGGCACGCCCGGGGTGTCACCCTCACCGACGCCGGCCGGGCGCTGGCCGAACGAGGGCACCGGATCGAACGTGAACTGCGGGCCGCGGAAAACGAACTCGCCGACTACGCCGGCCTGCGCGCGGGCACACTGCGCATCGGCACCTTCCCCACCGTCGGCGCCTCGCTCCTTCCGCAGGCCGTGATCGCGTTCCGGGACGCCCACCCGGACGTACGGCTGACCGTCCGCAGCGCACGCATCGCCGGACTCTGGACCATGCTGGAGAACCGGGAGATCGAAATGTCGCTGATGTGGGACTACGACTGGAGCCGAATCGACCGGGAGGACATCGTCGTCACCCCACTCCTCGATGACCCGCCGGCCCTTCTCGTCAGCGACCACCATCCACTCGCCGGCCGCGACGCCGCCTCGCTCGCCGACTTCGCAGACGACCCCTGGATCACCCGCGCCGACCATCACCCGGTGGCCGAAGCCCTCGTCCGCGGCTGCCGCGCCGTCGGCTTCGAGCCTCATATCGCGTACGAGGCCCACGACTACCAGGAAGCCCAGGCCATGGTCGCCGCCGGCATCGGCGTCGCCCTCGCCCCCACCCTGGCCCTGGAGGGCATCCGACCCGGCGTCAACATCCTGCCCCTCCAGCCGCCGGCCCCCATCCGCCGCATCCTCCTGGTCCGGATGGCCGACCACTCGCTCACCCCCGCCGCCCAGACCTTCGCCGGACTCCTCCGTGGCGCCGCTGCGGCCCGCACCTTCTGAAACCGGACCACGCCCACCGGTCGTGACTCCACCCACGCGTAAATGCGCGGGTTTCCTGCATCGGTGGCTAAGTCTCCGCGCAGAGGACCAGCCCGGCCCTGTGCACAACGTTCAGCGTGCCCACTGTGTCGGCGTTCTCCACGAACCCGCACGCGGTGCACTGGAACTTGCTTTGGGTGACGCGGTTCTCCTGAGCGACGTGTCCGCAGCCTCCGCCTGCGACCGGGCACGTGCGGGAGGTGTTGCGGGCGTCCACCGGGATCACGCGGCGAGCGGCTCTCTCAGCCTTCTGCGTCAGGATTCCGAGGAACTGGCCCCAACCCGCGTCGAGGATGCTCTTGTTCAGCCCGGCCTTGGCGGCGGCACCATTCGGCAGGAACCCGCCGTCGCCTGCGGGGTCGGGCTTGGGCGCGGGCGCCTTGGTCATGCCCGCTGTGTTCAGCTTCTCGTGCCCGATCACGTCGTGCTCGCGCACGAGGTCCAGGGCGCGCTTGTGGTGGTGGTCCGGCCGTTGCCGCCGGATCTTCGCGTGCAGTTTGGCGACCGTGCGGGCGGCTGCCCGGTCCACCAGGACTTCGCCGAGGTGGGCCGCCGCTGCGTCCAGGGCGTCCTGAGCCAGATCCGCACCCACGGCGGCCCCAGCCCCGGCACCGACCTCGTCCCGACGAGCCTGGCCGTCAGGAACAGCACGGCGGCACCGCGCTGACCAAGGCATGTCCGGCCTTCACCGGGCGCGGACGCGCCGGATACTCGTGGCCGGTCAGTGCAGGGCGTGGACGGGGCCCTCGTCGCCGAGCAGGGTGCGTACCTCGGGGATGCGTTGCCAGGGCAGGCCCAGTGCCCGGGTGGCGAAGCGGGACGTCACGTGGCTCGCGTCGCCGGCCTGTGCCTGTATCCGCTCCCGTGCCTGGTGCGCGTCGGCCGGAAACGGTGCCGCCGAAGGGGTGGGCGGCACGGTGGGGCGGCGTTCGCGGGCGATCTCGTGGATGCCCGTGAGCTGCGCCGAGAGGTCGGCCGCCTCGTCCACGGTTCTGGGACGCAACTCCAGCAGGCCCCGCGCCACCGGGTTCTCCGCCACGGCGGCTTCCAGGCCCGTGTTCAGGACGTACGCGGAGGCGTCGGTGAGCGGGATCGCCCGCCCCACGGTCCGCACGGTGCCGCGCACTCCATGGACGGCCGCGGCGAACAGGGCCGATGCCTCCGACGGATGCCAGGCCAGGGCGCGGGAGGCCGCCTCCACATGCAGGGGAGTCGGTGCGAACCGGTCCTCCGTGCCGGCCAGGCGGTCCAGGCGGTCCAGAAGGACGTCCTGGGGGATCTCCCCGTCGGTCCCGGGGCCGGCGATGTGCACGGTGGCGTCGACTTCGGCGAGGGTGCACGCGGCGAGTACCAGAGCGTCGACCAGCGGGCTGCACAGCGTGTCCTCGTCGCCGTGGGTGAGGATGTCGCCGCCGACGTCGACGATCCGCACCCGGCCGGGGCCATAGGCCTCGGCCAGCCGCCGGATCCGCGCCGCCAGACCGGCGAGCCCCTCGTAGGGGTCGAGCAGCACGAGCCGTACCGGCAGGTCCGCGGCGAGCCGGGGGAGGGTGGAACCGGCCGGGGCGACCGCCCGCGCGGCAGGAGTCAGGACATGTCCTTCGGGACGGTCGAGGAGTCCGGTGAAGTCCCGTACGCCGAGGGGGCCGGGAGTCGGGTCGACCTCCGGGCGCTCCCAGGAGTAGGTGGCGACCACGGGTAGGTCCGGGCCGCCGGTCCCGTGCGCCCCGCCCGGCCCGGCAGTCGTGAGCAGCGCGCTCATGGCGATCGCGGTGATCGCGGTCCCGATCGGGTCTCCGCCCCCGCCCGCCGCGATGAACAGGT
This sequence comes from Streptomyces sp. NRRL S-646, assembly GCF_000720765.1. Taxonomy (GTDB): domain Bacteria; phylum Actinomycetota; class Actinomycetes; order Streptomycetales; family Streptomycetaceae; genus Streptomyces. The sequence continues at coordinate 654,060 of NZ_JODC01000008.1, read as the reverse complement.
CCGTCACGCGGTCTCCCGCGCACCGGTGATTCCGGTGATGCGCACCGGAGTTCCCATGTTCCTGCGGGCCCGCTTGTTGACCTCGTGCAGCCCTTCGTAGTACTCGCGGTCCAGGTCCTTGACCCGGTCGGAATAGAACATCCAGGACAGGACGTCGCGGTACTTGAACCCCTTGGGGGTGAGCTGGATCCGGCCCGGGCCGACCCGGTGCACCAGCCCGTTGGACTCGGCGGCGTCCAGCACCGTACCCACCTCGTCGGCAATCGCGTCGAGACCAGAGCGGTCCAGCTCGGCCAGGTCGAGGTCGAAGGTGTCCAACACCAGCCGCTTGCGGGCGCGTTCCTCCGGGGTGAGGACGAAGCCCGTGGTGGGGCGGAGGGTGTGCGCCTTCGCCTGGTCGATGTACTGCGCCACCTCGGTGAGGGACGGCTTGACGCTTCCGGTCATGTAGTCCAGGACCGAGGTGTACGAGCGTGCGCCGACCCCGAGTCCGAGCAGCGGAACGCCGTGGAAGGTGAGGACCTTCTGCACGTAGCCGCCACGGCCGGGCTTCTTGTAGCGGACCGAGCCCTCCTGGACGTAGCCGTGCGCGGTGAACACCTCGCGGGCATAGTCGTAGCGCTCGTACAGCTCGGGCTTCCACATGTACTGGTAGGCGCCTGTCCGGGAGAACCACGCGTCCGGGCGCACCGTCAGGAAGTAGGTGGAGACGGTGGTGGGGGCCAGCTTGGCCAGTTCGTCCACCGAGTGCCGCCAGGACTCGGGGGTCTGTCCCGCGAATCCCATGATCAGGTCGGTGGACAGGTCGGGCAGTCCCCGCTCGTGCGCGATCCCGACGGCCCGGCGGATGGTGTCCTCGCCCGCCTGGCCGCGCCCCGCCTCCCGGATCTCCTGCGGAACCAGGGACTGGATGCCGATGTTGGCCCGGGTCAGGCCCAGTTGGAGTAACCGGCCGAAGCCCTCCGGGTCCGCGACGATCGAGTCGGGAGTGGCCTCGACCGCGACCTCCTCGACAGTGGAGCGCCAGTTGGGATAGACGGACCCGAGGGTGTCGAAGATCTTCTCGAAGTGGCGGGTGCCGAGCAGGGAGGGGGTGCCGCCGCCGATGTAGACGGTGCGCAGCCGGCGTGCCTGGATGACCTCGGCGTGGTCGCGGATCTGCGTACAGAGCGCGTCGGTGTAGGCGTCGTACAGCTCCTGGTCGGTGGAGATGACCGTGTAGAGGTTGCAGAAGCCGCACTTGTAGCGACAGAAGGGCACGTGCAGGTAGAGGTTGAGCTCCGGCACCTGATGGTTCGTCAGGTCGCGCGCCCAGACCTCGTGTGCGTCCCAGGCTCCCCCATCGAGGGGCCGGTAGGTCGAGCGCGGCGGGTAGGAGTACTGGTAGGGCGGAATGACGCCCTGCTCGATGTACTGGGCGAGCTCGTTGCGCAGGTTGTTCACGTTGGGTCCCTCTGGTCGGGCCTGCCGTGCGTGGGTTATCGTGCCTACGCATTCGAACATGCAACAATTTGTTGAGGCCATAGGGTGAGTGCACCAACTCTGGGTTCTTGAAAGGTATTTACATTGGGGAAACCTTCAAGTCACCGATGCCCGGCGAGAGTTGATGCCGAATGAGTGAAGAGCTGAACGCCACCGGCGTGATGGTGGTCGAACCGATGGGGAACGCCGGACCGTTCCTGGCAGAGGCCGCCCGCCGGCTCGGACTGCGGCTGTACGGCGCCACGCACCGCGACGTCCACGAGAGTTACGCCCCCTGGCTGACCCGGGCGTTGGCCGGTGTCTGCTTCACCGACCTGACGGACCCCGACCGGGCGCTGGACGACCTGGAGTCCTACTGCCGGGAGCACCGGATCGGCGCGGTCGCGGCCTGCTGGGAACTCTTCACCCCGCTGGCGGCGGCGCTGGCGGCACGGCTCGGACTGCCCGGCAACGATCCGGCCCTCGCGCAGGCCGCCCGCAACAAGATCGCGATGGCCGCGGCCTTCCGGGCGGCCGGGATTCCGGTCCCGGCGGGCGCGGTGGCCGCCGACGCCGAGCAGGCACACCGGGCCGCAGCCGATGCCGCGCTGGGCTGGCCGTTGGTGGTCAAACCCGCCGAGCAGGGCGGTTCCTGGGGCGTCAGCGTCGTGGCCGGACCCGACGGCCTCGACGACGCGGTCGCCGCTGCCCGGCGGTTCACGCGGGCGATGCCGCACGGGCTGCCGCTGGACGCGCGGGTGCTGTTGCAGAGCTATGTGCCGGGGGCGGAGTACTCCGCCGAGACCGTGGTCGCCGACGGCGTCCCGTACGCGCTGCCGGTGGTCGCCAAGGACACCACCTCCGGGCGGTACCGGGTCGAGACCGGGCACACCTGCCCGGCCGGACTGCCGCCGGAGCTGACCCGGGCGGTGCAGCACACCGCGGCCCGCGCCGCGCTCGCCGTCGGGATCCGCAACGGCATCGCGCACACGGAGGTGAAGATCCCGCCCGGATCCCACACGCCGGTCGTGATCGAGACAGGGGCCCGTCTGCCCGGTGACAACATCTGCGAGGTCGTCGAGACCGCGACCGGGATCAGCGAAGCCGTCGCCTACCTCCAGGCCGTGACGGGCCGGCTGCCCGACACCGGGGCGACCCGGGAACGGGCGGCGGCCATCCGCTTCCTGCTCCCCGAGCGCGCCGGAGTGCTGGAACTCGTCCGGGTGCCCGACGTCCCCGGCACCCACAGCGAGATCGAGGTGCGTCCCGGGGACCCCGTCCCCGAACCGGCGGACAGCTCCGGCCGGATCGGTCACGTGGTGGCGGTGGCCGACTCTCCCGCCGAGGCCCGCTGCCTCGCCGACCTGGCGATCGCCGGCACCAGTCTGAGCGTGAAGTGACCCACCCGTCCCCGGAGCAGCAGTGAAGTGACCCCACCCGTCGTCCCCAGAGCAGAGCGGAAGCCCATGCAGAACGCCGAGCGGGACACCCCGCCCCGGACCGTGCGGAAGATCGCGTTCCTGAGGTCCGTCGACATCCAGCGTGCCGACCCCTACATCCAGCGCACCGTCCGGGAACTGGCCGGCGAGGGCATCGAGGCACGGCTGTTCCACACCCACGGACAGGCCGGGGACGACGACTTCCCCGGTGGCCGCCAGGCCGTCGATCCGGCTGTCACCCCTCGCGAACTGGCCGGGCTGGTCACGCGGTGGGGAGCCGACGCGGCGGTCTCCATCTCCCTGCCGTGCGAGAACGCGCTGCGCGACGCGACCGCGAAGGAACTGCTCGATGCAGAGGGCGTACCGACGGTCGTGACCCCGCTCGCCGCCACCTCGCTGCTGAGCGACAAATGGGAGACCAAGCAGCTGCTCGTCCGTGCGGGTCTCGACGTCCCGCGCGGCTTCCGGGCCGACTCCGACCTCCTGGCCGGGCGGGGCCTCGCGATCCCCGCCTACGCCGACGCGCTGCGGGCCCAGGCCGCGCGGATCGGCTACCCGCTGCTGTCCAAGCCACTGTGGGACTCCACCAGCTTCGGGATCCGGGCCGTGCCCGACCCGGCGGCGCTGGACGCCTACCTCCTCGACCCGCCGCCCGTGTCGGCCGTCGTCGAGGAGTGCGTCAGCGGGGACCTGTGCTCCGTGGACATCGTCGGCGAGCCCGGCGCCTACCGGGTCCTGCCGGTGTGCTGGACCGGCACCGCCGGCCCCGAACCGGTGTTCACCTTCGCCGACCTGCGCTGGTGCGGGCCGCGACCCGAGGCCGACCGGGCGTTCGAGCCCGTCGCCGCCCGGCTGGTCGCCCTCTGCGAGGAGCTGGGCGTCCGTGGTTCCGTCAACGTGGACATGATCTACAGCGGCGGCCGGTATGTGGTCCTGGAGATCAACCCCCGCATCGGCGGCGCCACCACGCTCTCCTGCGCCGCCTCCGGCACCAACACCTTCACCGCCCTGGCCGACATGGCGCTCGGCCGGTACGCCCCCGACGCGGTCCACCGTACTCGCTGGGCCATCGAGTTCCTCTCGCCCGAACGGCTGCCGCAGGGCGCCCGAGAGGAGCTGGCGGACCGCGTGGACCTCGTCACCGCGCACCAACTTCTCATTGACGGCACCGACCACGGCGACATCGTCGTGTTCACTCTCTCCGACGGCGAGGAGCAGCAGACCGTCAAGGCGCTGGAGGACCTGCACGCCGTCACCGGTTTCCCCCGGCAGGAGGTGCTGGACAAGATCCGGACCCTGCTCCGCGCCTCATGACCCCGGACACCTCCACCGCGCCCGCGCCCGCCCGTCCCGGCCCACTGTCGCGGGCCCTCGGCCTGCCCGCCGTCCGTGGGTACGGCCGGTTCGTCACCGGCAACCTCGTCGACTCCGTGGGCAGCGGCATGCTGCTGCCCCTCGGGCTGCTGTACTTCACCACGGTGCGCGGTCTGTCCGCCCCCGCCGTCGGCGCCGCCGTGACGGTCGGTCAACTGGCCGCCCTGCCCTCGGTCTTCCTCGCCGGCCGCACCATGGACCGCTTCGGCCCCCGGGCGCCGACCGTCGTGGCCAACGTGGTCACCGCCGCCGGATTCCTCACCTTCCTCCTCGCCCACCGACCCTGGCAGATCGTCTGCGCCTACTTCCTGGTGCAGTCCGGGGTGAACACGTACTACACGGCGCAGCGCACGCTGATCACCCAGGCCACACCGGCCGGGGAGATCCGTGCCTGGTTCGCGTTCACCGGGAGCCTGCGCAACATCGGCATCGGCGCGGGCGCGGCGCTGGCCGCGGGTGCCCTCGCGCTGTACGGGACCCGAGCCCTGACCGGCCTGCTGGTGGCCGCCGCCCCGCTGTACCTGCTGGCCGCGGTCTGCTTCGCCCGCGTGCCCGTGACGGCGCCGCCCGCGCCACGGGCCGGTCCGCGGCCGGACTCCGGGGACGCGGAGAGCAGCAGCCGGGAGCCCGACCGGCCACGCGACGACGGCACCCGCCGCTACCTCCTCCTCGTCGCCTGCGCCCTCCCCTTCGTGCTGTCCCAGTCGATGCTGGCCGTGCTCATCGCCCTGTACGCCACCACTGTCCTCGGGCTGGCGGCGTGGACTGCGAGCCTCCTGCTCATCCTGAACACGGTCCTGGTCTCCACCCTCACCACCCCACTGACCGCCCACGCCGCACCCGCACAGCCACGGCACTCCATCACCCTCGGCTACGGCCTCCTCACGGCCGCCATGCTGGCCTTCGCCGCACCGGCGCTGCCCGGCACGGCGATCCCCGCATGGCCCGCACTGCTGCTGGCGATGGTGCTGTTCAGCCTCGCCGAGATCTTCTGCTCGCCGGCCCTGAACGAACTCTCCGTCACCCTCACCCCGGGTGCCGCCCGGGGCGGCAAACAGAGCCTCTACCAGCTCTCCTGGTCGACCGGGAACATCGCGGCCCCCGTGCTGTTCACCACCCTCCTGGCCGCCGGTGGCCTCGTGCCGTGGGTGGTTCAGGGCGCTGCCTGTCTCCTGGCGCTGCTGGCGGTTCCCGCCCTGCGGCCGCTGCGGCCGGCGGCCACCGCCCCCGCCGATCCCGAGGAGAGACCGACATCACCGTGAAAGCCCACATCGCCTCCACTGTCCGCGAGGTCCCGGCGGACGACTGGGACCGGCTCGCCCGATCCGCAGGCCTGTACCTCTCCCACCGCTGGCTACTGGGAGAGGAGTCGGATCCCACCGCGACCGCGTCGTACGCCCTGGTCCGTGACGGGGACGGCACGCTCCTCGCCGCCGCCCCCCTCTACCTCGTCCACAGCGAACCCAACGACTTCTACGACCCGGACCTGCTGGAGCTGTCCGGCCCGCCCGGACCGCGGGTGCTCGCCGGTGCCCGCCGCGGGTACCACAACGCGCCCCTGACCGACCCCGGCCTGCCTCCGGAGCGGCGCACCGCCTGCCTGGCCCTGCTGCGTGACTGCGCGCGCACCCACGCCGAGCGCCACGACACCACGCACTGGTGGCCGTATCTGACGGAGGCCGCCGCCGAGCAGCTGGGCGCGGTGTACGACAGGGCCGCGCCGCAGCGGATGGAGGACGACGCCGCCATCCCGCTGCCCGGCAGCTCCTTCGAGGACTACCTCGCCTCCCTGCCCTCCAAGCGCCGGGTCGCGGTGCGCCACGAACGTGCGGCGTTCCACGAGGCCGGGCTGAGCATCCGCCACCTGCCGCTCGGCGAGTGCTTCCGGGAGGCCGGGCAGCTGCTGGCAGCCCTCCAGTCCGCGCACGGACACACGGCCGACGACACCGACCTGATGACCCGTCTGCTGGGCCGGCAGGCCGAGGCGATGGGCGAGCAGGCCCGGGTGACAGCCGCCTACGAGGGGCAGCGCATGGTCGCCTTCAGCCTCTACTACCACTTCGGCGGCACCACATGGCTGCGCGCCGTCGGTACCGAACCGTCCTGTTCCGCCCCGTTCGCCTACTTCAACCTCACCTACTACCTGCCCATCGAGGCCGCCTACCAGGAGGGCACCACCACCCTGCACGCGGGGATGAAGGCCATCCGCGCCAAGCAACTGCGCGGGGCCGAGGTCACCGGCCTGTTCGCACTCCGGTAGGCACGCCCTCGTAAGGCGTCAGGCCTCAGGCGTCAGGCGCAGCGAGATGGAGTTGATGCAGTACCGCTGGTCCGTGGATCTCCGCGCGGTCCCTCAGCTCCAGGGCGACCGCCTGGGCGTCTTGGGCCGGGGCGGACAGGGCGTGGTCGTGGACGACGTACATCGTGAGCTCCTGTGCGGGTCAGGTGTCAGCGGATGAGTGAAGCGTCAGATCTCGTCGAGCAGTTGGAGGAGTCGGTCGACTTTGTGGGTGGTGTTGTAGTGCAGGAAGCCTGCTCGTAGTGCTCCGTGGGGCAGGTCCAGCCGGTTCATGATCTGGGGCGCGTGGAAGTCGCCGGAGCCGACGGCCATTCCTTGTTCGGCCAGCGTCCTGGCGAGATCGTGGGGGTGTCAGGCGGTCGGTCGATGCGCGCGTTCCGCCAGGGCGGCGACGCGCTCGCGTCCCTCGACCGCGACCGTCAGTCCGGGCGCGATCTCGGTGAACCCCGCGTCCCGCACCAACGGCCGGCTGCGTAGTGGCGGCGCTGTGACCGTCAGGCCGAACGGGACGAGGCGACACGGGAGTTCGACGACTTCGAAGCCGTTCACGGGCGCCGCGCGCTCTTGGGGTGGGGTACGCGGTTAACGGCAGGGAAAGTCGCGGCGGACCCCAGCGCAACCAACCGTCTCCCCGGTGAGTCGTATGGGGCGGCGTGAGGAGGCGTACGCCGGTGCTCCGGGTAGGTCGCGAGCGGCGCCCGGCTCGGCGACGTGTTACCTCGCTGCTCCCCGCTACTCCCCCACGCGCCTTCTTCTCCGCCTACGTCAGGACAACCATGGCCTCTCGTTCCCTCCTTCGGCGCCGCAGACGGCTTGTGCTCGCCACCGGTGTCGCCCTGGTCAGCGGTGCCGTTCTGGTTCCCGTCGTCAACGCCGCCACCCCGGCCGCAACGACCGCCACCATTCCCAGCACCAAGCGCCTGCACGACGACTTCAACGGCGACGGCTACCCCGACCTGGCGATCGGCGCGCCGGGCACCACGTTGAACGGGCAGGCGAAGGCAGGGGCCGTCAGCGTGCTGTACGGCTCGTCCAGCGGGCTGTCGACCTCACGCAAGCAGGTGCTGACCTGGTCGAGCCGGTCGACAGCGCAGCCACAGACCCGCTACGGCAGCGACCTGCAGAGCGGCGACCTCGACCGGGACGGCTACGCCGATCTGCTGTCGCTCGTGTACATGTCGCCGATCAGCGGCTACGAGGGACGCTTCCTGGCCGTCAACTGGGGCGGCCCCAAGGGGCTTTCCTCAACGCCGACCCTGCTGCGGAACGTGCCGGCGAACTCCCGCGGCACGTTCGTGGTCGCCGACGTCGACGGGGACAGGAACCCGGACGTGGCGGCGTGGGGCGACGACTATGGCGACGAGACCACGCCGGGCGACGGCTCGGTGCTGCACGGCCCGTTCCAGCGGGACGGCGACAGTTCGAAGACTACGCGGTTCACCCTCTTCCCCGGCGAGGAGTGGTACGCCCTCGCGATGGCCGCCGGTGACGTGACCGGCGACGGCATTGCCGATCTGGCCGTCAGCGCCAGACAGCAGGACGGCGAGATCGGTACCGGCGGGGTCGCCCTGCTGGTGGGCGGTCCTTCCGGATTCACGAACAAGGGCCTCCTCAAGGACGCCCAGGGCCGGCTCATCCGCGGCGACGACGTCGAGATCGGCGACCTGGACAAGGACGGTCACGCCGAGATCGTCGTCGGTCACTCCGTCGACGGCACCGACTACGACGTCGGCCTCCCGGTCAAGGGCGGTGCGATTGCCGTTGTCCACGGCGGCCCGGACGGCGTGTCCACCACCCGCAGGCCGGTGTGGATCAACCAGGACACCGTGGGCGTACCGGGCGTTGGGGAATGGCGCGACGGCATGGGCTCGGGCCTGTCGATCGGCGACACCGACGGCGACGGCTACCCCGACGTAGTGACCGGCCTGCCCGGCGAGGACTTCGACGGCCTCACCGACGCCGGCACCGTGCTCGTGCTGCGCGGCAGCGCGAACGGTCTGACCACCGCCGGCGCCAAGTCGTTCAGCCAGAACACCGCCGGGGTGCCCGGCACCGCCGAGAAGCTGGACCGTTTCGGCGGCGACACCGCCCTCGTGGACGCCAACGGCGACAAGAAGGACGGCCTGGTCGTCGGCGACTGGGCGGAGAACGCGAACAACGGTGCCGCGTGGGTATTCTCGGCTTCCTCCAGCGGCATCACCGCAAGCGGTTCCTTCTCGTTCGGCCCGTCCACCATGGGCCTACCCGCAACCGGGGCCCTGTTCGGAGCCTCGCTGGCCGACTGACGGCAACCGCGTGCCCGTACGCACGAGACTCAGGGCGGCGTAGGCGCCGTGACCGGTGGCGTGCGGGGTCCGCCCGGTGCGGATGGTGTCGGTGCGGCAGCGCTTCTCCGTGGCCGACGTGCCGTTGGCGAATGTGCCACCAGCCCGGAGCGCGGGTGACCTTTGACGGTGAGCTCGTTCCGCGAGGTGGCCTGTCCGGCGTGATGCGGGCCATGGGGCGGTAACCGGTCGGCATGGAGGCATTGGTGGAGCACTGACCCCTGCGTGGTGCCGTCGAGATCAGACGCCCCAACCGTAGGCGTCGTGTGTGGTGAGCTCCCGCCAGAACTTCGGCTCGACTTGCGCTGACACTCCAGCGGCTTCGAGCATCGGTCTGATCTCGGCTTCCTGCTCCTGGAAAAACGACTCGAAGCTCTGCCGGTCGGGCCACTCGTCGAGCACCATCAAGCTGCCGCCGTCGTCGGATCCGTAGAAGCGGTGCGCAATGAGGCCATGACGCTTCGCCGCTTCAAGGACCGTCTGCATCTTCTCCGTGTTGGCTGAGGCGTACTGCTCCACCCCCTTCGGATTGCCGGAGACCTCCAAAGTCATGATCACAGACATAACTCCTCCTTCTCTTCACTCGCACACCAGGCACACTCGGCACTGAGATTTTTACAGCAAAATATTCGCCAATTGCGTCAAACACACCGCAGCCGCCGGAACACCAGCGTTGATCCGGGGCCCGAAGGCGAGTTCACCTTCGGGCCCCGGGTTCTTATCACGTGTGGGTTCAGAGCATGATGAGCAGACGTGTCTTCGGCTTGAGCTTCCTATTCACCGAACGGCTCTGTACGTATACCTCCAGCTTGGGGTTGTTCCCCGCCTTCACGGAGACGGTCCCCTGGATATTCGTGCCGAACAGCAGGCTGCGCGCCGCGTCGCCCGTATAGGCGCGGTCGGTGTCCTTCTCGACCACGATGACTTCCTTGTTCAGCTGAACTTGAGCCCGGGCGCCCAGCTGGTAGTAACACGAACCACGTTCGTACGTCACACCTGGATGCGAGTTGACGAAGGGGCGGATCTCGACCTCCTTGTCGACCTTCAGGAGCCGGTATTTGTCCGCCGGAATCGGTTCGAGGTTCGCCCGGACGTCGTCCAGTGATATGTCCTGGCCCACGGCGAACAGGTTCTTAGTGCCGCGCACCCCTTGCTCTCGCCCCCGGAGGAAGCTGGTGGCGGCAGCTCGCACGGTGCCGATCGCCTCCTCGACACCCTTCTGGGAATCCGCATCCCAGATGGCGATGTTCCCGGCCGGGAAACCGTAGTTCTGTGCGGTCCGCTTCGCCAGGGAATTCGGAACGAGGATCGCGGACGTCCAGTGGCCCGGAAGCGCGCCCATCTTCGCCGTGATTTTCTCGAGCCAGGGGCCAAGGATGGCCATGTCGCCGTCGTGCCGCCTGTCGCCCCCGGAGGCGTTCTCCTCGCCGTCCGTCACGACGATCTGGAGGAAGCTGTGTTCGCCGTATTCCTCCCAGATATGGCCCAGGTCGTCCAGGGACTTGAGCGAAGCCTCAATGAGGGCCGTAGCTCCATTGTTGACCTGGTACAGACCCCGCATGGACGGCAGATGCTTCACGTCCATGTCCCACACCAGGTTCTCCACCTTGTGGTCGAAGGAGTAGAGGCTGATCCGGGTTTCGTGGCCGAGGCTGTCCGACTCGGCTTTCAGTCCCGCCACGAACTCGTCCACAACGCGAATGAGTTGGCTCTGGTGCTGATACATGGAACCCGAACAGTCCACCACCAGCGCGACGTGGTTCACCTTGTGCTGGATCTTGTTTGCGGACATGTTTCTGCTCCCCCTCCGAGCTTCCCCGAATGATGCTTTCACTCTATGGGGAGGCACTGACAACGGCCTTTAACGCAGACCGGGGCCCGGACGACGCCGTACGCACAGGGTCGGCACCCCTGGCTGCAACTCGCTGACAGACTCGCCGGCTGACGGGGAGTCAGCCCGAAGTCAAAGGCTGTCCAGCTTGGCTCTGACACCCTCGGCCTACGATGCCCGGAAGCAGCAGACACACTTCACCGGCACCGCGCTGATCACCGACGACGTACCAGCCCTCGCCGCCTTCTACGCCGCGGTCCTGGACGCCGATGTCGTAGGGGGCGACCCCTTCGCCCGCGTGACGGTCCCCGGTGCCGTTCTGTCGTTCTTCTCCACGCAGGGCATGGAGTCGATGGTGCCCGGATCAATGGCCGCCGCGGGGAAGGGAGGCTTCACCCTGGAGTTCCAGGTCGCCGACATGGACGCATGCCACGAACGACTGCTGGCTCGAGGTGTTGAAGTCCTCAAGCCGCCGACTACCCAGCCATGGGGACGCCGCTCGGTGTGGCTGCGCGACCCGGACGGCAACATCGTCAACCTCTACCAGGAGGCCTGACGACCGGTCCCTGCACTCGCTTGTCTCACTGCGGGACAGTCCTTGGCGTGGCACTGCACGGACTGCTGCTTCGCCACTGGTTCATGGGCCGTCAAACTCGCCGTCACCACAGGTGACATGGCCTTCGTGCCCGCCCCCGCCGTTCCATGGCTGCGCCCCGTGACGAGTCGTCAGCGGCGGCCATCCGTACGGATTTCACGCCGAAACCGCCACCGCAACCGTGTGCTCCCGCCCCATTGTGTTGCGTCTTGCGTGGCCTTACTGTTCGACTTTGCCTGAGTCTGTTTGATGCTGATTACTCAGGCGGTCTGGAGGCCGCAATGCGAAGTGATCGGATCGGTTCAGGGGCTGCGAGACCCGGCCGCGGCCGGTGGTGGAGGGCGGTCCTTGCGACGGCCGCGACCATCGCCCTGGCCGCGGGCATGACCGCGCCCGCGGCAGCGCATGACAGCGGCGGAAAGACAGCCGCCGCGTCTGCCGCCGGCCCGCAGGCGCACACAGTGACGCTTGACGGCTATTCCTTCCTCGTCGACGGCAAGCGCACCTATCTGTGGTCCGGCGAGTTCCACTACTTCCGGCTCCCGAGTCCGGACCTGTGGCGCGACATCTTCCAGAAGATGAAGGCCGCCGGATTCAACTCCACCTCGCTGTACTTCGACTGGGGTTACCACTCGCCGAAGCCGGGTGTGTACGACTTCAGTGGGGTACGTGACGTCGACAAGCTGCTCGACATGGCGCAGGAGGCCGGGCTCTATGTGATCGCGCGCCCGGCGCCGTACATCAACGCGGAAGTCGACAGCGGTGGTCTGCCCGGCTGGATGACCACCAAAGCCGGTCACAACCGCAGTGACGACCCGCAGTTCCTGAAGTACGCGGACGAGTGGCTGACGCAGATCGACAGGATCATCGCCCGGCATCAACTGACCAACGGCACCGGGTCGGTCATCGCCTACCAGGTCGAGAACGAGTACTACAACGGCTCCGCCGCCGGCCGCTCCTACATGCAGCACCTTGAGGACAAGGCCCGTGCCGACGGCATCACCGTACCGCTGACCGGCAACAACAACGGCACCTTCAACTCCGGTGCGGGCGCCCTGGACGTCGACGGCCCGGACTCGTACCCGCAGGGATTCAACTGCTCGAATCCCTCGAAGTGGAACGGCGTCCCCGACATCAGCTACGACCACCCGGCGGGCAAGCCGCTGTACTCGCCGGAGTTCCAGGGCGGCGCGTTCGACCCCTGGGGCGGGCCGGGCTACGACAAGTGCGCCCAGCTGATCAACGACCAGTTCGCCAACGTGTTCTACAAACAGAACATAGCCGTCGGTGCGACCGCCCAGAGCTTCTACATGACCTACGGCGGCACCAACTGGGGCTGGCTGGGCATGCCGGAGAACTACACGTCGTACGACTACGGCGCCGCGATCCGTGAGAACCGCCAGCTCGATCCGAAGTACGACGAGGACAAGCTCATCGGGTACTTCACGCAGTCGGTCGCCCCGCTGACCAAGACCGAGGCGATCAGGGCCACACCGCCGGACGGCTCCGCGGCCGTCGACACCGCCCGGATGAACCCCGACACCAAGACGCAGTTCCACGTCCTGCGGCACGGCAACTCCACGTCCACGGCGGTCGACAAGACCCACATCTCTTTGGACTTCAACGCCCAGCCCTCCGCGGACACCACCTACACCTGGGACGACCCCGACTCCGCGCTGCAGTACACCGGTTCGTGGTCGCACGTGGCCGACCAGAGCTACACCGGCGGCGACTACAAACACACCGAGTCGTTCTCCAACAAGGCCGGTGACTCGCTCACCGTCCCCTTCGACGGCACCGCGATCCGCTGGATCGGATCGAAGACCAACAACCACGGCAACGCCGACGTCTACCTCGACGGCACCAAGGTGGCCACGGTCGACGACTCCGGTGGCGAGAACCAAGCGGTGATCTTCCAGAAGACCGGCCTGACGCCCGGGGCGCACACACTGAAGATCGTCGTCGACGGGAACCACAGCTCGGGCTCCACCGACAACTACGTGGCGATCGACGCCATCGACGTGCCGACGGGTACCGCCGCCGCGGAGCCGACCTACCCGGTCGTGCCCCAGCAGCCGGGCACCGCGATCACCCTCGACGGACGCGACTCCCATGTGATTGTGGCCAACTACCGGCTCGGCAACGCGCAGTTGCAGTACTCGACCTCGGAGATCATGACCAGCGCGGCCATCGGGAACCGGGATGTCGCCGTGCTCTACGGCGACCCGGGCAGCGACGGAGAGACCGTGCTGCGCTACTCCTCCGAGCCCACCGTGACCACCAGCGGCGGCACGGCCACCACCACCTGGGACAAGGACACCGGTGACCTGCGGCTGAACTACACGCACAAGGGCCTGATCCGCATCGGCATCAGCGGCGGCGGAAAACCCCCGCTGCTCCTGCTCGTCGGCGACAAGGCCACGGCCAAGACCTTCTGGCGCCAGGACACTGCGACTGGCCCGGTGCTCGTACGCGGCACCCACCTGCTGCGGACGGCGACCAGCCTCGACAGCGGCCGCACCGTGGCGCTCACCGGTGACAACGCCGATGACAAGAACCTCGAGGTGTTCAGCTCCGCCGGCCATGTCACCTGGAACGGCAGGCCATTGAAGACCGGGGCCACCGACACGGACAGCCTCACCGGGACGATCCCCGTGGCCGCCCCGGTACACCTGCCGTCCCTGACAAGCTGGAAGCACGCCGCCGAGTCCCCCGAAGCGGCCCCCGCCTTCGACGACACCAGCTGGCAGGTGGCCGACAAGACCACCACCAACAGCGTCTCCGGCGTCAACTCGCTCCCCGTCCTCTACGCGGACGACTACGGCTTCCACACCGGAAACACCTGGTACCGCGGCCGCTTCCACGCCACCGGCAAGGAGACCGGCATCCACCTGGTCTCGGACTCCGGTGGAGACGCGCAGGCCTTCTCGGCCTGGCTGGGCGGCACCTTCCTGGGCAGCTCCACCACGGGCAGCGCCGACTTCACCTTCCCCGCCGGTTCGGTGAAGGACAAGGGAGACAACGTCATCTCCGTGCTCACCGTGAACATGGGGCACGAGGAGGACTACAACTCGACCAACGGCAACAAGACCGCACGCGGACTGACCAGTGCCTCTCTCGTCGGCGCGCCGCTGACCTCCGTCACCTGGCGGCTGCAGGGCGTACGAGGTGGCGAGGACCTGCAGGACACGGTGCGCGGCCCGCTCTCGACGGGCGGCCTGTACGGCGAGCGCGCCGGCTGGTCCCTGCCGGGCTACCCGGACGACGAGTGGAACCGGGTGTCCCTGCCGACGACCGACACCCGTCCCGGGGTCTCCTGGTACCGGACCGACGCGACACTCGACCTGCCACACGGCCAGGACACCTCGCTCGGGCTGACCTTCACCGACGACCCGTCCCGCAAGTACCGCGCGACGATCTTCGTGAACGGCTGGCAGGTCGGCAACTACGTCAACTACCTCGGCCCGCAGCACACCTTCCCGGTGCCGAACGGAATCCTCAATCCGAACGGCCGCAACAGCATCGCCATCGCCGTGTGGAACCTGAACGGCAGCACCGGCGGGCTGGGCAAGGTCTCGCTCACCGATTACGGCAGTTACGCCTCGTCCCTGCGCGTCGCGCAGAACGACAGCCCCCGCTACGACCACAAGAAGTACGCGATGCCCGAGCGTCCAGGAGCGGATGTCACTCTGGACGTGCCCGACACCGCTCACCCGGCCCAGGCCTTCACGGCCGAGGCGACGTTGCGGGTACCGAAGGACCGGTCGCCCGCCTCCCAGCTGACGGCCTCGCTCTCCGCGCCCGACGGCTGGAGCGTGAGCGCCACCGGCCCCACCTCGGTCGAGCGCGTCCAGCCCGGCGGATCGGCCACCTTCACCTGGAAGGTCCAGCCGCCGGCCGGGACGCTGCCGTCGGCCTCCGCGCTCACGGCGACGGTGCACTACCGGCAGAGCGGACGGCAGGCCGTAGGCGCTGACGAGCGCATCGTCGGCGGGATCCCGCCCGCCCCGCCGGCCGGGAAGAGCGCGGTGAGCGCCCTGCCGTTCCTGTTGTCCACCAATGGCTGGGGACCGGTGGAGCGTGACAGCAGCGTCGGCGAACAGGCGGCCGGGGACGGCCGTCCGATCAGCATCAACGGGGTCGGCTACAGCAAGGGCCTGGGCACCAACGCGGTCAGCGACGTCGAGCTCTATCTCGCCGGAAACTGCTCCCGCTTGACGGCGGACGTCGGTGTCGACGACGAGACAGGTGGTGCGGGAACGGTGACGTTCTCCGTGATCGCCGACGGCAAGACCTTGGTGACCACGCCGACGATCCATGGCAAACAGGCCGCGGTGCCGATCGACGTCGATGTCAGCGGCGCCCAAGTGATCGACCTCAAGGTCGGTGACGCCGGTGACGGGAACGGCAGCGATCACGGCGACTGGGCGATGCCGACGCTGACGTGCAGTTAGCGTCGGGGCCGCTTCCCGGGCGGAGGCCCGGGAAGCGGCCCGGGAAGCGGCCCGGCATCGTCAGTGCCGCCGGGGCCTTTACTGTCCGAAGCCGTAGGCGAAGAGGTGGTCGGTGCCCGTCGAACCCGTCACCGGCAGCGTGATCGACGCCACCTGCTTGGACGCATCGAGCGGGACCTTCGTGGCGAAGGCGTAGGTCTTCACGTTGTCCCGGCCTCCGCTGGCGGTGTTGCGGTAGGACGTCGTGACGGCCGTCGTGTCGCCCTCGATCGGCGTGCTGGACCCGCCGTTCAGTGTCCAGTCGGAGAAGCCGACCGTCGCCTTCGAGGTGGTGCCGTCGGTGTAGGTGACGGTCACCGTGCCCGAGATGCCGTCGGTGGGCGCGTTGGTCGCCGCGCCGAGCAGGCCCAGCGACGCACCCGATGTGCCGGCCGGCATCGAGATGGTCTGGCCGGCCATCTCCAGGTTGTCCAGCTGACCGGACGTCACGGTCGGCCAGCTGTAGGAGATGCCGTCGACGGTGACGGTCGAGCCGCTCGTGACACCGGCTGCCGACAGCGCGTTCTGCGAGAACGCCCAGCCATCGTTGTCGAAGCCGCCCGAGAAGGTGGCGCCGTCGGGATAGATGCCCTCGTTGGTGTTGTACGGCCACAGCGCACCGGCCTTGGCCACGGCCACGCGGAGACTCGCCCCGCTCAGCGTCGCGCCGCTGCTGTGGTCGGTCAGCGCAAAGGTCACCGGGTAGGTTCCCTCGCTCGTGCCGGCCGTTACGTGGATCTTCGCCTCGGCGCTGCCCGAGGCGGGCACGGTCAGCGAGCCGGACGACGTGTCCAACGTGACGCCGGAGGGCGCCGTGGCCTTCCAGTCGACCGTGACGGCCCTGCTGCCGAGATTGGTCAGGTCGAGGGTGCCGTCACCGGACGTGCCGGGCTGGAGCACCAGGCCGTCGCTGGAGGGGCCGGTCGCGGCCAGCACCCGGCTGCCGCCCGTGGTGTCCGACGGCGGTGCCGCCGACGGGTCGGAGGCCCAGGAGGTGTCGGGCTGGGTGCCGAGCGTGAAGTCGATGCTCCCCGCGCCCTTGAACTGCCCGTACGTCAGCCAGGGGGTGTTCCATGCCTTGCCCTTGAGGCTGAGCGACTGCACGTACGGCGCGTCGGGCGCGGCCTGCGGTGCGTTGATCCGCACGGTCCTGCCGCCGGCGAGGGTCGCCTGGGCCACCGGGAAGGCAGGGCTGCCGAGGGCCAGGGTGTCCGTGCCCGGGGTCTCGGGGTACATGCCGAGTTCGGACCAGACGTACCAGGAGCTCATGGCGCCGAGGTCGTCGTTGCCGAAGGAGCCGACCGGGGCGTTGAAGTACAGGTCCTGCTGGGCCTTGCGGACGGCCGCCTGGGTCTTCCATGGCTGGCCCGTGTAGTCGTACTCCCAGGGAATCTCCACGCTGGGCTCGTTGCTCAGGTCGGCGTTGGTGTTGCCGGGGTTGGTGATGTTGTCGAGGAGGCTGTCCAGGAAGGACGAGTACGCCTTGGCGCCGCCGCGTGCCTGGATGAGCTGCTGCAGGTTGAACGGGACCATGGGCGTGTACTGGGCGGAGGTGCCTTCCACGAAGCCGTTGGAGGTGCCGGGGGTGAAACCGCCCGCGAACTGGCCGTCCTTGTTCTTGGCCTGCAGGTAGCCGGTCTGTGGGTTGAAGACGTTCATCCAGTCCTGGGCTCGGGTGGCGAACTTCTCGTAGACGTCCGTCCTGCCGAGTGACTTCGCGAAGGCGGCCAGCGCGTAGTCGGCGGAGTCGTACTCCAGTTGCGTGGAGACCGGGCCGTAGAAGTTGCAGCAGCCGTAGTCGTTCTCGTCCAGCGGGAGATAACCCTTCGTGTCCCGTACGGCCTCCCCCGGGCGGTCGTTGTTGGGGGCGGTGGCCTCGTGCTGGAGGGCGGCAAGGGCCCTGCCGGTGTCGAAGTCCGTCGCGCCGAAGGCGTACGCGTCGGCGATGATGCCGGCGGCCGGGTCACCGACCATCACGTAGCTCTCGCCGTTGTTCGAGGCCCACTTGGGCAGCAGACCCGTCTGGTCGTAGCCATTGAGCATCGAGGTGACGACGTCACTCGCGACCTTGGGCTCGACCATGGCCATCAGCTGGGTCTGGGAGCGGTAGGTGTCCCAGCCCGAGTAGTTGGCGTACTGGGCCTTCTGGCCCTTGGCCAGCTTGTGGATCTGGTTGTCCATGCCCATGTACTGGCCGTTGGCGTCGGAGAAGACGTTCGGGTGCAGCAGCGCGTGGTAGAGCGCGGTGTAGAACTGCACCTGCTGGTCCGAGGTGCCGCCGCCGATCTGAAGCCTGTTCAGCACCGCGTTCCACGCCTGGTGGTTGGCCTGCTCGACGGTGTCGAGGTTCCATGTCCTGATCTCGCCGGCGAGGTTGGAGGCCGCGCCGGCGTCGTTCGTGTACGAGATGCCGACCTTGGCGTTCACCGTGGGGTTGGTGGAGGTGTCGAAGGTCAGGTACATGCCGTTCGCGCCCGTCGTGGGGGGCTGGGCGGCCTTGGCCGTGGCCGACGACCGGGGTGCTGCACCGGCGCCAGGTGCCGGGGACGGCGTGCCGGAGGCCTTGTCAGTGCTCCCATGGATCGTGGGGGCCGGCTTCGCCGGGACGGTGAAGTGCCTCTCCTTCAGCGGGGCGGGCTGGGAGGTCTGCGGGGTCTGTCGGACCTTGCCCGCCTTCAGCGACGTCGCGTCGGGGTTGATGGTGGCGCCGACCCAGGTGCCACTCGCAGTGAACGGCTGGTCGAACTTGATGTCGAAGTGCAGCGTGTACCTGTTGTTCGCGCCGCAGAAGTGACCACTGTCGATCGCGCCGCTGATCTCCCGGTCGTTCACCACCTGGACGCGGGTGCCGTCCACTTGTGTGGCGCCGCCGCTGAGCTTGAACAACAGGTTCGCCTGCCGGCCCGCGGGGAAGGTGAAGCTGCCCAGGCCGGCGCGGGTGGTGTCGGTCAACTCGGTCTTGACGCCGTTCGCGTCGGTGACCTTGTAGTAGCCGAGGCCCGCCTGCTCGTCGTCGTGGCTGAAGCCGACGGACGCATCACCGAGGCTGCCGGACAGCGCCCCGGTCACCGGCAGAACGGGCAGATCGCCGGCGACGGGACAGCCGGGGCCCGAGACGTGGGTGAGGCTGAAGCCGGAGATCTTGCTGTCCTTGTACTCGTAGCCGCCGCCGTCCGGGCGGTGAGGCGTCGTGTCCGGGCCCCACTGCACCATGCCGGCCGGCATGTCGGGACCGGGGAAGGTGTCCACGGCACCGGACGTGCCGATGAGGGGGTTGACCAGGGACGCGGGATCCTTCACGAAGGCCGGCGTCGCGGTGCTCACGGCATCGGCGCTGCCCACTGCCGTGAGTGGCAGGGCAGCCATGGCCAACACGCTGACTGCCGCCAGGCGTTGACGGTGTCTCTTTCGGTCACGTGGCGCAGCTGAACGTCGGGGTCTCACCATCGGTTGCCTCCGCAGCAGTTCGTGCTTCGCACATCAGGTGCCGGCGCTCCGAGAACCAGCACAGCGCCGACGACAGACAACGTTGTCGATGGACTCGCATCGGCCTGACAACGTTGCCATCCACGAGAGTCGAGTGAAACGCCTGAGCTGATGGGATGTCAACGAGGCCAACCGGACTTTCTGAGGGAGGAGTTCACAGTTGGGCGCTCCGCCGGGACTGGGGTGAATCCGGGCTGCGCCTTGGCCTGCGGCCTCTGGCGGCGAAGGGCGCCCGTGTCGTCGCTGATCATGACGGCGAGCATGCAGTGCAGCTCTTGGGCGCCGAAGCCGTGGGATCCGGTCGACCTTGGCAGGGCGGTGGTGCAACACCGGCCTGATGCAGGTGCGGGTGAGCCCTTGTCCCCCATGCGCCGGTGCAGGGCGCAACCTGGCGCCGTGGTCGGTCCTCGCACGCCGTCCCGTCCTCGCCGCCCGCCCTCTCATGGCGAGGTTGAGCAGGCCGATGCAGGCCGACGGCCCTGTGGCGCCCCTGGCTGCTGCGCCGACGCCGTCATGTGTGACGTGCGCTCCGAGCAGTCCAGGCCAGTGCCGCAGGTCTCCTCAGTCGTCGCGCTCGTCGG
Organism: Streptomyces sp. NRRL S-646; assembly: GCF_000720765.1. GTDB lineage: Bacteria > Actinomycetota > Actinomycetes > Streptomycetales > Streptomycetaceae > Streptomyces. Next base: position 634,177 of record NZ_JODC01000008.1, on the reverse strand, counting down.
CAGGGCCGGGCTCGGTGTCGACGGTGTAGACGTCCTTGAGCTTCACCTCGGTGACGCCGCGGCCCTCCGGGAAGACCGCGCGCCAGTCGCCGATGACGTGCAGTTCGTCGGTGCCCATCGCACGGACCACCATCAGACCCTGGTCGTAGGCGCGGTGCGCTTTCCACCAAAGGTTCGCGAAAGCCTGCGAGCGGATGAGGTGCATCCAGTCGCTGCGGTACAGCTCCCGGTTGTAGTTCGACTCTCCCAGCGTCGAGACGAACTTCGAGTACATCGTCTTGACGTACTCCAGCGTCACTTCGTCGTCTTCGGCGATCGCCCGGTCCCGGGCGTCCTTAAGGGCTACGCGAAACTTCTCCAGCAAGCCTTCGGTGGCCCCGGAGGTCCACGATTCGTGAATCTCCGGGGGGTCGCACAGCCCGTACTTCGGACCCGAGATCCGCAACAGCAGCCGCAGCGTGGGTTCGGTCACCCACAGCGGGCCCGGCTCGTCACGGCTGCCGATCGGGTTGGGCAGGCAGGCGTCGTGGTCCCAGGCGGGCGGGGTGATCAGGTGGACTCCGGCGCGGCGCGGGTTGTGGTGGTTGCCGGTGGAGTGTTCCAGCTGGCCGAGCGGCAGGTGGGTCTTGAGGGCGCTCAGATAGGCGCCGTTGATGTCGAGCGCGGTGACCTCGTGGACGCCAGGCGGTAGTTCGGGCCGCGCCCACTTGGGTCGGGCCTCCCAGATCTGGTCGGCTCCGCGGGAGGTCTGCTTGCGCAGGACGTCGGGCAGCCAGGGGTGGGCGACGATGTCGTAGCGGCCGCCCTTGCGGGTGTGATCCAGCAGTGCCATCGCGTCCGGGATCGCCCGCTTCACCAGCGCCTTGGTCGCCTCTTCCACGTCACCGGAGTGCTCAGCGAGGGCGGCCGCGACGGCGGAGCCGATCAGGTCCGGGGTGTCGGCGGTCTGCATGCGGCGGCCGACGGGCACGACCCGGACACTTCGTCCCGCCTGCTCCTGCAGGCCGGGGGGTTGTGCGCGCGAGCAGTCCGTGCGCGAGGCAGGCTCCTCCGGTGCCGCGGGCTCGTTCGTCCGTGCGGGCGCGGCGGCGTGGCACTCGGCGGGATCCAGGTGCTGGGGGAAGCCCGCGACCTGGTGGCGGGCGGGCTGTCCGCACAGCACGCAGGATTGGGGGGTGGCGAGCACGTCGACATCGTCGTCCTGCTCGGCGGTCTGCTCGACATCCGCCTCAAGCTCGTCCTCCGGCTCCTCGGCCGCCCTGGTTGCCTCGGCGGCCAGTTTGCTCCCTGCTCCCTCCAGGAAGTACGCGTACTTCTCCCGCACTTCGCCGCTCGGGTCCCGTCCGGACTCCCAGCCTCCTACCGTGGAAGGGCTCACCCCCAGGGCCTGCGCAAGCTGGGCGCGCGAGACGTTCAGCTCCTCACGCAGGGCACGCCGCTCCTCGACGGGAGGGAGCACCACCTCCTTCCTGGCACCGGCGAGCAGCGCGTCGATCGCGCCGAAGTCCGTCATCACACGCCTCCTTCGACGGCTGCAGGGCGTTGGGTACCGGCCGGGCGGCCGGGAACGCGGCGGCGCACGGCAGGCAGTGCCTCCGTGGCCCTGGTGGGTCCCGCCAGCAGTTCGAGGACGTCGATGCCGTAGTGCGCGGCGACCGACTCACAGTCGGTCAGACTCCAGGCCGCGGTGCCGGACTGACGGCGGCTCACCTGGGCCTGACTCACCCCCAGAGCGGCGGCCAGCTCGGTCTGCGACTCGCCGGCCGCATGCAGAAGCGCTGCCACCGCCGATCGCACCCGCTCCTCAAGGCTCATACCCATGATGCAGACTCTATCGCGCAGACCTCATGCACCATACGCATATCGCATTACAGTCGATGGTGGGACTGACTCGATCGAGGAGAGCGGGGCTGGAGTGCTCCGGCGCTCTGAGAGGCGTGCCACCAAGACGCCATCGCTCAGGGGACATATCACGAGCAGGCCCGCAGCATGGCGAGGACCATGCAGTACGCGCGGGATCGGTCCAGACGGCGAAGGAGCTGGTCGATCGTCGCGTCGCGGCCGAGCTGAAGGCGCCGACATGCAGATCGCTTTCGTCGACACCGACGGGCTGCCCTGCAAGACGGCACCTTTCATCAAACTCGGCTGAGCCCTCGACGCACCCCCGCTTCCGGACAGCAGGTCACGCTCCGATGATGCTCACTGACTCAGCCATGTCCGCCTGACCGGTACGCAGCTGCGGCGCGGTTGAGAGCGAGCACGACGGCCAGGCTGTAGCGCACCCCGCGCGGGTCACGCGGGTCCAACAGCTCGGCTAGCCCCTCCAGCAGGCCGAGAACCTCCTCCCGTCCGATCTGCCGGCCGAGTCGTGGTCCACCTGTTGTTCTCGTCCCAGCAGGCCATTGGCGCCGGCGATCATCGATATGTCTCCTCGGTGCCGACCAGCGCGACGGGGCCGCCGCCCTTCCGGCGAGCCGGTCATCGGCTCGACCGGCCCTGACTCGGCACGCTGGCCGTGGCCGCGGTCGGGTTGGTCTCGGGCGGGCGTTGGCGGGCGAGAGCGGTGGCGGTCAGGGCGGTGACCGCCATCGCGGCGATGCCGACCAGCGCTGCGGTGGTGTAGGCGTGGTCGTTCGGGAAGAGATGACCGGTGTCGGTGCCGGTGGCCAGGACCAGGCCGCCTATCGCGCTGCCCAGGGAGTACCCCACGCTGCGGACGACGTAGTTGAAGCTCATCGCGCTCGACGTCTCGCTCTTGGGCGTGACGGCCAGGATGACGCCGGGCATGGCGGCTGAGAAGCCGCCGACGCCGAAGCCCAGCACACCCATCGCGACGAGCAGTTCGGCCAGGTTAGACCGGGCCGCGGCGAAGAGGACGAACCCGCCGCCGACGATGACGGCGCTGCCGGCCAGGAGCACGGGTGCGTCGATCAGCGTCCGGACCCGGGGCGTGAGCTTGCCGGCGACGAACCCCAGCACCGAGAACGGGACGAGGACCAGCCCGGCGACGAAGGTGGTCAGCCCGAAGCCGTAGCCGGCGCTGTGCGGCGTCTGCGCGTACCGCGTGATGAGCGTGAGCAGGAGGTACATGCCGCTCCCGCCGACGAACATGGCGATGTTCGCTCCGGCGACCGCGGGGTGCCGTACCGCCCGGACATCGACCAGGGGCGCCTTGCTGCGCAGCTCGGAGGCGGTCCAGACGCACAGCAGGAGCACGGCGACGACGGCGAGGATCACCGCCACGGCGAGGTGACGGCTCCACAGGCTCCGCTGGCCGGCCAGGAACAGGACGAGGAACAGTCCACCCGCGAGGACGAGCGCGCCCGGAACATTCACGTGAGCGGAGCGGCCTTCGGGCGCCGCGGGTATGGAGCGCCACGCGGTCAGGAAGGCGACAGTGGTGACGAACAGGCCGAAGCTGTAGGCGGCCCGTACGCCGCCGATCTCGGCGAGCAGTGCGGTGAGCGGGTAGCCGACGCCGGCGCCGATGATCGAGACCACCGAGATAAGGGCGATCGTCGCCGTGCTGCGCTCCTCGGGAAGATGGTCCCGGGCCACGCCCATCATCAGCGCCGTCAGACCGAGCCCGACGCCTTGGGCCGCCCTGCCGATGAGCAGCCCCGCGAACGGCAGCGGCAGCACGGTCAGCGCACTGCCGACGACGACGATCGCCAGCGTGGCGAGGATCGTGGCCCGTCGGTGCGGGCCGGCTCCGAGCCGGCCGAGGACAGGCGTGGCGACGGCGCCGCTCAGCAGTGCGACGGTCAGCGTCCACTGCGCGCTGTCGAGCGAGACGTGGAACGTGGTCGCCACACTGGTGATCAGCGGCGTCCCCAGGCTGGCGACCGCCGCCACGACCAGGGCTATGAACATCAGGGCGGGGACCAGCAGCCGCGCCTCGGAGCGCTCCGGGGTGCGCCCCGTCACCGCTTCGGCCCTTCTCGGTCCTGGCTTTCGAGCTCTGCCAGGTGCGCCAGCGCCGGAAGCGCCGCCACCAGGGCCTCGACCTCGTCGTCGGCGAGTTCGTCGATCAGCCGCGCGAACGCATCGACGCCCGCCTGGTGCCGCGTCTGAACGTACGACGTGCCGGCCTCGGTCAGACACACCAGCGTGACCCGCTTGTCGGAGGGATCGCCCTTCCGCTCGACCAGTCCGGACTCCTCCATCACCCGGACCAGGACGGTCATCGCGGGCTGGGTGACACCCTCGATCACGGCCAGATCGGTGATGCGTCGCGGGCCGGTCCTGTGCAGGGTGGCCAGGGTGGCGGCGGACGTGATGCTCATATCGCGCGGAAGGCGTCTCACAGCCCTGGTGGCCAGCCCGTAGAGGGCCGACCCGATCGCAGTGGATGCGCCACGAGTGGCATCTTGACGGCTCATGCGTGAAGCATACAGTGTTTATATGAATGCTTTATGCATCTCTCGCCCCGAACGCCGTGCCCCAGCCCCGCACCCGGCGCACCGGACGGCGGTCGCCGTCGGCGCCATGGCGGACGCCGTTCGTCGTGCCCTGGCCGAAGACCACGCCGAGGACGACATCACCACCCCAAAGTCCCCGTCAGCAAGCTGACGGGGACTCATGAATGATCGAGACCAAGGCTTGTTGGCGTTTGTTCGAGGCTCCTTTGCACTCGAAGGTGGGTACAGACCTGATCGATTCATCGCGACCATTCCCACTCGGTTTTCGGACCACGTGGGAGCACACCGCCGCCCTCACGAGCGGAGCCCTCCCCACCGGCAGGGCAGCTTTAAGTTCCGGGATCGCGTAGATCGGCGGGGCCGTTCTCGGGTGGGGCTGAGCCGGGGCTTTGCGAGAACTCAAACCACCGTGCCCAATCGCGTGGAGATCATTACCCGACTGCGTGCATAGTGCAATCATGTAGGGCTCCGGCCCTCAAGAAGCAGTACCCCTCCGCCAACCTGACCGGCTGCAGCCTCATGGGTTTTCCCGCCACTCCACAGCGCGGCCGATGAGTTTGTGGCTCCCGGCCGGTCCAAGCTCGTGACACCCCAGGAAAGGACACCGCCATGTCGGAGCTTCTCGTCGACTTCATCACCTCTCTCGACGGCTACGCATCGGGAGAGGGATGGCCCGGGTTCTGGGGCCTCGAGGGCCCGGAGTACCTCGCATGGCTCGGCGAGCAGCCCGAGGCCACCTACCTGATGGGAGCGAACACCTACCGCCTGATGTCGGGATTCGCCGCAGGCGAGGTCCCGAAGGGCCAAGACGAGTTCAGGCCCGAAGAAGAGGCGTCCGTCGACGAGCTCACGCAAGCGCCCAAGGTGGTGTTCTCCTCCTCGCTCGAGGAGCCACTGACGTGGGCCAACTCCAAGCTCGTCCGTGACGACGCCGTCGAGACGGTCCGCGCCATGAAGTCGAGCGGCTCGGGGCTCCTCAGCACGATCGGCAGTCTCAGCCTGTGCAGGTCCCTGCTGCGAGCCGGACTCGTCGACCGCTTCCGGGTCGTGATGTTCCCGGTGATCACCGGAGCCACGGGTGAAGAACGCATCTACGACGGCTATCCGGACGTTGCCCTCGAGATGATCGAGCACCGCAACTTCGACGGCTGCATCCAGCTGGTCGAGTACAAGCCCCGCGTGCTCGAACACCCGCCGCTCGGCATCCCTGCGTGACGTCGCCCCGTCCGCCGGTCTGGACGGCCGCCAGGCCGGCGCCGGCGGGCGCGGAGCAAGACCTGACAGGGCCGAACTGGCCAACGTCAGGACGCCCGGTCCATCGTCGCTGTGCGGCGGGAGTTGACGCCGCAGCAGAACAGGCACGGAGCCAGTGATCATGTTGGTGCCGAAGCCGGCTGATCACGAAGAGGTCCCGTGCAGGCCGTTCAGCGTCGCGCGTCGTAGGTGTGGCCCGGGCGATGGTGCAACCGGGCAGCCAGAACTGCCACGTCGTCCTCGGCGTGGCCGGCGTCGAGGCGGGTGAGCATGGCGTCGAGGACGTCCTCGACACCCGCGCCGCCTTCGACGCCGACGCCGGACAGCCGGGCCAAGGACTGATCGATGTCCTCGCCGCGACGCTCGACGAGCCCGTCCGTGAAGAGCATCAGCGTCTGGGAGGATTCCAGCCGGTAGGTGGCCGATTCGTAGCCACCGAGGCCGGTGCCCAGGGGCGGGCCGACAGGAATCGGCAACAGTGCGGTGCGACCCTGTCCGTCGATGACGGCCGGGGGCAGGTGTCCGGCGCTGGCCACGGTCACCTGGCCGCGGTTGGGATCGAGGCGCGCGATCAGGCAGGTGGCCGGGCGGCGGTCCGGCTCCCTGGAGGCGATGTCGTCGAGCTGGCGCAGTACGCGGTGTGGTGGCAGGTCGGCAGAGGCGATGTAGCGCAGAGAGGAGCGGTAGGCGGTCATATCGACGGCTGCCTCCAAGCCGTGCCCCATGACGTCGCCGACGATGAGCAGGGTCCGGCCGAAGTGCAGCCGGACGGTCTCGCACCAGTCGCCGCCGACCACGGCGCTCTGCCCGACCGGCAGGTAGCGGATGGCGACGTCCAGGTTCGGGTGCGGGCGACCGGGTTCCGCGAGAAGGGCGTGCTGCAGCTTGCCCACGATGCCGCTGACCTGGTCGTGCTCCCGGGCATGTCGGATGTGGGAGGCGGCATGCTCGGCGAGAAAGGCGAGGAATTCCGCCTCCAGGCTGGTGAAGGGTGCGCCGTCCCGGGCGCACACAAGCGTGCCGTAGTGGTGCCCGTTGGTGGCCAGTGGCACGCACAAGGCGGGACGGGGCCCGCCGGACGCCTGGCCGGCAGCCCTGTTCTCCCCCAGTCCCGGCGCCTCCTGTGTCACGGGGGCGGCCCGCCGGGCATCAGGCAGCACGGCCGGGTTCCCGCTGACGGCTTCGTACTCGACGCCGGCGTGTGTTCTCGGCCGCAGTAGCGCCGCCGTTCCGCCCACCTGCCTGGCGGCCTCACGAGTCAGCTCCCCGCAGGTGGTGTCCTCGTCCAGTGTGGTGCCGATCCGAGCCGCCGCCGTACGCAGCGCGGCCAGCTGGGATGACACGCCGAGGTCCTGGACGGGCAGGCCCCGGGGCGCGACAGGTTCCTCCGCCGCCAGTCTTCGAAGCGAGTGGAACCATCCCACCACACCGAACACCCCAAAAAATGGAATAAACAGACATAAAAAAGCTACCTGACGCCGAACGCCCCGCACGGACCACGTGCGAGGAAGTGACGCGGCGCGACCCGCCGAGATGGGCCGCGAGGCGGGATGGCCGCAAATCGGGCCGACGAAGGGCAGCAGCACCGCTGAGATCGGTGGTGCCGCCCCGAATCGTGTCTCCGGCGCGGCGCGCTACCGTCCCCTTCTCGACTTCCTTGAGGCGACGCACATCCCCGTATGCAAAGACAGGTGGGACGCTTAGGTCATGGCCCTTCGACGACGGCCGGACTCCGAGCGTTCCTGGCAGCCGGGTCACGCACCCGCGCTTCTCGTGATTCCGCTGGGGCTGATCGTCACAGTCTGTGTCGTGGATGTACTGTCGCCGCCGCACATCCACCTCGGTCCGCTGCTCGTGGCGGCACCCGCGATCACGGTGGCGTTCGCCGGCGCCCGCGTCACGGCCCTGATGGGGGCTCTCGCGGTGGCGGCCCAGGTGCTGATCGGCGTACTCAGGGGGGTCCTGCCCACCACCAACATCCAGGCCCAGATGGCCGCCCTGATCGTCGTCTCCAGCATCTGTGTCACCATCTGCGTAGTGCGGGACCGACGTGAGCTGCAGTTGCACCGGGTGCGGTCGGTGGCCGAGGCGGCGCAGAGTGTACTGCTGCAGCCGCTGCCCACCCGCACCGGCCCGCTGCGGATCGCCGGCCTGTACATCCCCGCCGAGGAAGAGGCCGACCTGGGCGGAGACCTCTACGCCGCCGCACGTACCGCCGACCACAGCACCCGGCTGCTCATCGGCGATGTGCGCGGCAGCGGACTGGCTGCGATCAACAACGCCGCCCTGCTGCTGGGCGCCTTCCGCGCGGCCGCCCATCGGCAGGCCACCCTCCCTCGCCTGGCCGTCCACCTGGACGCCGCGTTCCGCTGGGACACCAACCAGTGGCGATCACGGGCGGAGCAGGACACCAACGAGGACTTCGCCACCGCCACACTGCTCGACATCCCCGACCACGATCCGGTCGTCCACCTCATCACCTGCGGCCACCCACCGCCGCTCCTGCTGCGCGGCAGTCGCCTCACCCCTCTCACGGCCGAGGCGAGCCACCTCCCGATCGGATTCGGCGGGATCTTCGGCATCACCGCCTACGACGTCCAGACCTTCCCGTTCGAGGTGGGCGACCTGCTACTCCTCTACACCGACGGCGTCATCGAAGCACGCAACGCCGACGGACTCTTCTATCCCTTCACCGAGCGGGTGCCCGAGTGGACCAAGGACGACCCCGACGAACTCCTGCGCCACCTCCAGGACGACCTGCTGGCCCACGTTGACGGACACCTCAACGACGACGCGGCCGTAGTCGCCATTCGCCGCCTGGCCGTCTGAACCCCGGCCGTCTGGGCCGTCCGCGCGGCCGCCGGACTCCGCTCATCCTCCCCCGGCCAAGACGTGTCAGCCCAGGAAGTGATGGCATGCCTCCCTTCCTGGTCGGCGATCTCGCCCGGGAACGGGTGCGCAGCTCGGGCGGGCAGACGGATCGTGGCGCCTTGGCCCGATGCTTACGCGCCGTTTCGACTCAGCACAGATGCTGGGCTCTTCGCGGCGTGAGAGCCTGAGGCGACCCGAGCCCGAAGGACTTAAGCCCGAAGGACTCAAACGACGTGACTGACACTCTTGAGCCGACGGAATCCAGGTCACCGCAGCTCTGGCAGGTCGACTGCAAGCTCATGGAAGAGCCGGCCCCAGGCCATGCCCTTTTCCGCTTGACGGTGACCAACGACTCCGATGTACCGGTGCAGCGGTGGGCGGTGTCCTTCAGCCTGCCAGTCGGCACACATGCCTATGGAGAAGGCACCGAGTTCGACATTCACCCCGAGCCTCCACGGCGCACGGCCTGCCGAGGCTGTTCGAGGTGGACTGTCTGGGGGATGCCTACTGGTGTTCGGCCACCTGGACTCTTTCCCCCGGCCGACAGGCAGCGATCATGGTCACCGTCCACGGCGGGAACCCGCTCAAGCCGTCGGGCGGGCCTCAAGGGTTCAGGGTCTTTGCCTGAGGCACCGAGTGAACCGCTCCGGGGTCGGTGGAGGCTCCGAGCGGTTCAGGTGTCACACCCGGCAATTACGCTGCCGTTCGCCGCGGCATCAGCCGTGGTGTGCCGGTCTACCAGGAGTCTGAGATGGCTCGTACCACCCCACCGCGTCCCGTCGACGTGGAGATGCTGTTTCCCGAGGTCGCCGCCTACCGCAAGGACACCGTCCGGCTGCATCCACGAGTAGGGAGTCCTGGCCCCCGGGACAGCTCGCTGGGCGGCCCGCTCCTGTGGCCACACTCCCTGCGATGGCCGCACTGCGACGACGATCACGGTCAAGTCAGCCCTGGTGCAGGGGTGATGCCCCTGGTACCCGTGCTCCAGCTGTTCGCCGCCGACGTGCCCGAACTGCCCTTTCCGGCCGGTACTGACGTCCTGCAGGTCCTGTGGTGCCCCTTCGATCACGGCTACATTCCCCAGCCCAAGCTGTACTGGCAGGACAGCTCCACGTGTGAGGGGGAACTCGCCGCGCGCCCCCTGCCGGACGGCGCGGAGGAGGACTACCTGCCCGACCCCTGCGTCCTGCACCCGGAACGGGTCGTCGATTATCCGAGCTGGGATCTGCCCGATGAGATCGCCGAGGTACTGAAGGAGCGGTTCGACCGGGTGGAGAAGGAGACCGGTTGGTCGTACTGGCAACACCTGTCGGTGGCCGACGGCGTCAAGGTCGGCGGATACCCGACGTGGACGCAGGAACCGGTCTGGCCCGACTGCGCGGGCTGTGGCGAGCGCATGGACCACCTGCTCACGGTCAACAGCGCGGAATTCGACGGGGCATCGTGGCGAACCTGGCTGCCCGTGGAGGACACCCCCGACACGGGCACCATCTGGGACCTCCCCTACGAGAACCGCCGATTGATCCAGAGCCCGCCGGGACTGATGTTCGGCGACATGGGCGGCATCTACCTCTTCACCTGCCAACAGTGCCCCGACCGGCCCTGCACCCACACATTCGACTGCTCGTAAACGGCCGGACCGACGCGTGGCGAGCGAACCCCTGACGACAGCCAAGGTCAAACCTCAAGCCAGGGCCCATGTTCGCCGTGGTTCCGCGATGGCATGGCGGAGGGGGCCAGTGCGGCGGCCCACTCTTTGGCCGGTTACCTCGGGGTCAGCTGCGGGCGAGTTCTCCGGGTGCCGGCGGTCGCCCTGACCACCCTCCACCTTGACTGACAGGAACCGGAGTTGAGCGGATGTTTGCCGAGAGCCGGGCGTTCCTGACCGGGCAGGGCCAAGAGCAACGTGGTCAGCTCGTCGGCCCAGGTGCCCATCGCCACACGGCGAAGGCATCCACCTCAAGTCAGTCCGGTGGCAGGGAGAAGACGCGGACTCCGTGAGCCTCCAGTAGGTGAACCATGTTGGGTGCCGGCGCGTTGCCCAGGTCCCAGCGGTGCGCACCATCTCCGCGGCCGTCTCAGGGTCCGGCTTGCCAAGGGAAGGGAGATCCGGCTCAGCAGGCGGAAACGGTTGCCGATCTACTCCCCCGGCAGTTCCAAGACCTCCGGGCCGCCGAAGAAGTGCTCCGGGAAGTCGAGAGCGCCCGCGAACCGCCGGGGTATTCAGGTATCCCCCTTGCGCAGAGCGGCATTTGATGGCCTCTCCGAGACACGGATACGGTCCGATTCATGGAGTGGAATTTTCTGACGGCCGAAAAACTCATGGCTGCCTTGCGTGCCGGTGAAGTGACCTCGGCGGAACTGACCGACGGGGCGATCGCCCGGATTGAGCGGGACGACAAGGCGATCAACGCGATCTGTGTGCCGGACTTCGACCGTGCTCGGGCCGCCGCGCGCGAGGCCGACCAGGCCCGCGCACGCGGTGAGGACCGGCCGCTGCTCGGCATTCCGGTGACGGTCAAGGAGTCCTACAACATCGCCGGACTCCCCACGACCTGGGGAATACCACTGCACCAGAATTTCGTGCCGGCCGAGGACGCGGTGCAGGTGTCGCGGCTGAAGACCGCAGGCGCGGTGGTGCTCGGCAAGACCAATGTGCCCTTGAGACTGCAGGATGTGCAGAGCTTCAACGAGATCTACGGCACCACCAACAACCCGTGGGATCACAGCCGCACGCCAGGTGGTTCCTCCGGTGGATCAGCGGCGGCCCTGGCATCCGGATTCGGCGCGCTGTCCATCGGCTCCGACATCGGCGGTTCATTGCGCACCCCCGCGCATTTCTGCGGTGTCTACGCGCACAAGCCGACCCTCGGGCTGGCGGCGACACGCGGCATGGTCCCGCCGCCCGCACCGGCGTTGCCGGCCGAGCCCGACCTCGCCGTCGTCGGTCCGATGGCGCGCAGCGCCCGCGACCTCACGCTCCTGCTCGACGTCATGGCCGGACCGGATCCGCTGACGCTCGGTGTGGCGCACGACTTGCGGCTGCCGCCCCCGCGCCACGAGCAGCTCTGCGACTTCCGGGTCCTGGTCCTCGACGACCATCCGCTCATTCCGACCGGGTCCGCTGTGCGCGCGGCATTGAACCGGGTGGCCGACGCGCTTGTCGACGGCGGCGCCCGCGTCGAACGGCACAGTGCGCTGCTGCCCGGTCTCACCGAAGCCGCCGTGCTCTACACGCAGTTGCTGTTTGCGAACTCTGCTGCGCGTTTGCCCGTCGACGTGTACGAGCAGCTGCGCACCCATGCAGCGGGACTGAGCGCAGACGACCGGAGTCTCGACGCGGCGCGGCTGCGCGGCATGGTGTTCAGCCACCGCGACTGGATCGAGGCGAACAGCCGTCGTGAGCTCCACCGCCACGGCTGGCGGCAGCTCTTCGCGGAGTTCGACGCAGTGGTGTGTCCCATCACGCCCACTCCCGCGTTCCCGCACGACCAGAACCCCGATCCGATGAGTCGCCGGCTCGACATCGACGGCGTCGAGTACCCGTATCTCGACCAGCTCGTCTGGGCCGGTCTGGCCACCATGCCCGGGCTGCCCGCCACCGCCGTACCGGCGGGCCGGTCCCCTGAGGGGTTGCCGGTGGGCGTGCAGCTCATCGGTCCGATGTTCGAGGACCGCACCCCGCTGCGGCTGGCCGAACTGCTTGAGCCGCAGCTCGGCGGCTTCCAGGCGCCGGGGTACTCCGAGAGCTCGCGGTCATGAAGTGCGGCGACGGCGCCCCCGGTGCGGGGCGTCAGGCGAGGCCGAACCAGCCGAGCACTGTCTGGACCAGAAGGATGGTGGACATGCCGCCGACTCCGACGACCACGGCAGTGGCCGCGATGCGGTAGCGGGGGCCGTTGGCGGCAGGGCCGAGTACGGAGCGGCGGTTGGTGAGCACCAGGAGGTAGACCAGGACGACGGGGCTGATCAGGCCCTGGAGTACCTGGGTTCCGATGAGCAGTTGGATGACGTCGACCGGGGTCATGGCGACCGTGGCGCCGAGCACGATCTGGGCGGTGAACAGGCCCAGGAAGAGCGGGGCGTCGCGGAAGCTGCGGGAGACGGAGCGTTCCACGCCGGCGGCCTCGCCTATGGCGTAGCTGGCCGAGAGCGGGACGACGGCTCCGGCCAGGGCGGAGGCGCCGAGCAGGCCGAGGGCGAAGAGGAGTTCTGCGTTCTGGCCGGCGACCGGTTTGAGGGCCTCGGCTGCCTGTGCGGCGGAGTTCAGCGGACCGGTTCCGCCGATGGCCGAGGCGGTGGCGATGATGATGGTCAGGCTGATGACGCAGGCGAAGACGGCGCCGAGGATCGCGTCGGCGCGGATGAGGGGGTAGTCGGCGGGCTTGGCACCCCGGTCGACGACGCCTGCGGCGGCGTAGAACTGCATGTACGGGCTGACCGTCGTACCGATCAACGCGACTGCCAGCAGGATGAAGTCCTTGCTCGGCTCGACATGCGGGCCCACCAGGTGGTGGCCTACGGCGCCCCAGTCGGGGTGGCCGAGGATCATCGCGACCGACGACCTGCACGAGCCGGTCGTCCTCGTCGGGCAGGTCCAGGGCGCCGAAGTTCCCGTTGAGCGCTGCATGGGCGCCCGCCACCGTGCGGGCGGTGATCTCGGACTGCAGGCTCGCCCGGCCGGTGAGGTTGTGGCGCAGTACGGCGACGACGGCGACGCCCGCGACGACAAGGGCAACGGCGACGACGAGGGTCGCTGCGAGCGCGGCACGGGAGCGGACGGAGGCGAACGGTCTACGCATGGGGGCCGCCGTCGGGCTCCAGGCGGTACCCGGCGCCGCGCACGGTCGTGATGGAGCGCCGCCCGAAGGGGACGTCGAGCTTGCGGCGCAGGGTGCTGACGTAGACCTCGACGATGTTCGGGTCGCCGTCATGGGCGAAGTCCCACACGTGGGCGAGGATGTCCGCCTTCGACACGACCCGGCCGGCGTGCAGCGCGAGGTGCTCCAGGACCGCGAACTCCTTTGCCGTGAGTACGACTTCGGTTCCGGCCCACTCCACGCGCCTGGCGCCGAGGTCGACGGTCAGGTCCCCGATCCGCAGCGCCTGGGCGGCGGCTCGGGTACGGCGGCGCAGCAGGGCACGGATGCGGGCCTGCAGGACGACGTACGAGAACGGCTTGGTGAGGTAGTCGTCCGCGCCGGTGTCCAGTCCCTCGGCCTCGTCGTACTCGCCGTCCTTCGCGGTGAGCATGAGGATCGGCGTCTCGTCGCCGGCCGCCCGCAGCCGGTCGCAGACCCGGTAGCCGTTCAGGCCGGGCAGCATGATGTCCAGGACGATCAGGTCGTAGTCCTGCTCCTGCGCCAAGTGCAGACCGCTGACACCGTCGTGGGCCACGTCCACGGCGAAGCCCTCGGCGGACAGGCCCCGGGCGAGGGCGGTGGCGAGGCGATTCTCGTCCTCCACGATCAGCAGGCGCATGTCCCCAGCGTCTCAGAGCCGCCCTGAAGTGATCTTCAGGAAGCTTCAGCATGGCTTCAGCGTCGCGCGCGCAGGGTGGTTCACGTCGGGCCGACCACCACCGGCCCCGGTGCCCCGAGGAAAGGACTCCCCACGATGAAGGCCCTCAAGCGCCCCCTGACCGGTCGTCGCCGTACCGTTGCCGCCGTGCTCGCTGTGCTGCTCGGTGGCGCGGGTGCCGCGACCGCGGTGGCCGTCGCCGACGACGGCGACCGGGACAGCACGCGTGCCGCGAGCAGCAGGACCGACTTGAAGCAGGCCGCCGACACGGCCCGGAAGTCGGTCGCGGGCACGGTCACCTCCGTCGAGCTGGAGGGACAGCAGGGCAAGGCCGTCTGGAAGGTCGACATCGTCACCGACGAGGGTGTGGAGCACGAGGTCACGGTGGATGCCGCTGACGGCAAGCTCTCCGGCAGCACGATCGATCAGGACGATGACCGTGCCGGCGACGACGCCCTGGCCGAGTCCGCCAGGGTTGACCTCGGCCAGGCCGTGGACGCCGCGCTCAGCAAGGTCCCGGGCACGGCGACGTCTGCCGAGTTGGACGACGGCAACGCCCGGACGGCCGCCTGGCACGTCGACGTCGCCGACGCCAACGGCGCCGGCCACGAGGTCACCGTCGACGCCCGGTCCGGCAAGGTCACGGCCGCCCACACCGACCACGACGACAGCGGTCACCCGGACGGAAACGGCACGGGCGACGACCGTACCGAGGACTGACTCGCCGTCCCCCGCGTACCGGCGCCCGGGGGTCGGTCTACGCGCCGGAGAGTGCGCTGACGCCGGTCCGGGTGCCGAGGTACACGTGGTCGCCGGAGAGCACGGGCGAGGCGAAGTTCGGCAGGTCGCCCACCGCCAGGTGCTGCCGGACCCGGCCGGTGTCCGGGTCGAGGGCGTACAGCGTGCCTGCCTCGAAGTCGGTGACCCAGACCGCGCCGCCGCCGATCACGGGCGAGCCCGCCCGCCGCAGCGCCGTCCGCCACCCGGTGGTCATCGTGCCGTCCGCCCGGACCGTCAGCTGCAGCAGCCCGTCGGAGCAGGGCACGTAGACGGTGCTTCCGGTGAAAGCCGCCGCTCCGTACGCCGGGCAGGCGTCCGTCTGCGTCAGCTGCCCGCCGATGCCGCCGAGGTGGTCGGCGGCCAGCAGGTAGGCGGTGCCGCTCTTGCCGACCATCAGGACGAAGCGGCCGATCCGCACCGGGGTGAGGGAGCCCAGGTCGGCATCGGCCGCGTTGTCCCGCCCCCAGTCGGAGGGGGCGAAGTAGTCGGTGCGGTGCAGACCGGCGGAGAGCGCCAGGACGGAGTCCGTGCCGTCGTAACTCCCGCCCGTGGACTCGCCGTTGCCGACGGACACCAGGAGCCGTCCGCCGTCGACCACTGGTCCGCCCGGCGCCCAGATGCCGCCCATGCGGTGGGTGGGCAGGGTGTACGAGGTGACAGGACCCGAGCCTGTCACCGCGACCGAGACGACGGAGCCCCGGTAGGACCCGCAGTCGCCGTACAACCCGCCGTACGCGATGTACACCCGGCCCGCCAGCAGGGCGAGCGCGGCACGCTGCTGATGCGCCGATCGGTCGCCGGCCGGGGACTCCATCTCGCGGTCGACCTTCTCGCGGCCCGTGGCCAGGTCCAGCCCCACCAGGCGGTGGCGCCCGCCGTCGGTCTCGGCGACGGCGAAGACGAGCCCGGTGGAGGCGTCGTACACGGGCGTGCCGGTGATGCCCAGCGGGTCGATGTTCCCGCACCCCAGGCCGGATCGCGGCTGCGGTGTGCCCAGGTGGCGGCGCCACAGGACGCGGCCGGTGTCCGGAGCCAGGGCGTAGACGGTGTCGTTCTCGGTGGCGGCGACCACCTTGCCGCGCACCACGAGCGGCTGGCCGTACACCGCGCCGTCCAGCCGGGCCGTCCACGCCGACCGGAGCGTACCGAGCGCCGGCGTGCCAGGGGCGTACCCGCTGCGCAGTCCGTCGCGGTGGTACGTCGTCCAGTCCGCCTGCCCGGCCGGTGCCGCCGACCGGCTCTGCGGGGGCAGCGAGCGCGGGGGCGGTACGGGGCTGTCGTCCCCCGTCGAACACCCGGCGGCCAGCAGACCGCCGCACAGCATCACCGCCGCGAGCCGCCGCACCATCACCGTCGCCCCTTCCGCCGCCGAGGAGACCGAGACCGGTCTCCTCTTCTCCACTGTGCCCGGCATGCGTCCGCAGCGCCCGCCGGTTCTCCGCGAGAGCGTTACGAGGCACCAACTCTCTTCGCTGCAGGGCGGTTCAGCCAGGCGGACAGCAACGGGCCGGTCCAGGTGACCGACCGGCAACAGGCTGCCCTTCACGGATCTACTCGCATAGAAGAGCCCGCCCACATCACCGGCCGCTCGCAGTCCTGCCGGCCACTGCAGGACGAAGTGGGTGACCGCGACGACGTACGGCAGTCCCGCCCCCGGCCCGCCCTTTCAGTCCTACAAGATGTAGGGTTCTCTCGCCCTACAAGGCGTAGGGCGAGGTGGACGGCAAGCACGCGGGAAGAAACATGAACAAAGCGAGACCGTGCACAGGGCCCTTGACCGCCTCAAGGCGCAGGGTCTCGTCCGGTACGGCTCTCGATCCGACGACGCCTACACTCCGGTGAGGAACCTCGCCGAGGCGACCACATGGATCATGCGTCATGCCCTCGACCATCAGGCCGCCACCACCGACCGATGCACCACCTACGGGGACCCACCCCCGTCTCGGGCCCCGCAGACCTCCGGCTGGCGCTCGGTCGGACTACGCGGTAGAAGAGGTCGGGCACGCGACGGTCCTCCCCAACCCTCGTCCCCACCTGCACCGATCCGACCGCCCACTCCCCAAGGTGACACCCAGTCATGACCGCCCAGCAGCAGTCGGCCCTGCTCCCTCGCCGGCGCACCACCCCCGAACAACCCCCCGTCCCCTCCCGGCTGCGGGCGCGGGCAGCCGCGTTCACCGTCTGGTACCTGCGGCTGATCGCCCTGCTCAACATAGCGGCGGTCGTGTCCGTGCCGTTCCGGCGCGAGGTCGACGAGCACAACACCGGCCGGATCTACGCCTCCCACACCTCGCACCGGTTCCACGCGCACCACGCGGGTGAGTACTTCACGCCGTACCTGGCCACCGCGGGCCTGGTCTCGGCCGCGCTCGCGATCTTCCTGTCGATGGTGATGCGGCGCAGGAAGCGGGCCGCCTGGACGGTCAACCTGGCCCTCGCCGGGCCACTGTTCACGCTGTACGCCGTCGCGCTGACCCAGAACCCGTTTCGCGCGCACGTCTTCAACTGGGCGTCGGCCCTGCTCACCGGCCTTTTCGTGGCCGCGCTGCTGATCGGGCACCGGGAGTTCGAGGCGGTCGGGGACCCGTCCAACCCGAGGCTGGCGCTCGCCGTCGGAGCGGGCGGCATCCTGGTCAGCGGCACGATCGGCACGCTGCTGGTCGGCGCGACCAACAAACTCCACGGCGCCACCCTGTTCGACAAGGTCGCGTACACGCTGCTGCGGGGCATCAGCGTCGGCCCGCTCGCCGACCGCGTGGATGCCGTGCAGGCGCCCCGCTGGGTCGACGTCATCGTCAACATCATGGTCGCGGCGACCTTCTGCCTCGTCCTGTACGTCTGCTTCCGCTCGCCCCGCGGCCGGGACCTGCTCGGTGCAGAGGACGAGAAGCGGCTGCGCGCGCTGCTCGACCGCCACGGCGAGCGGGACTCCCTCGGCTACTTCGTGCTCCGCCGCGACAAGGCGGTCATCTGGTCGCCGACCGGCAAGGCCGCCGTCGCCTACCGCGTGGTCGGCGGCGTCAGCCTCGCCTCCGGCGACCCGATCGGCGACCCGGAGGCATGGCCCGGCGCCATCGACGCCTGGCTCGCCGAGGCCCGCCGTCACGCCTGGACGCCCGCCGTGATGGGCGCGAGCGAGGAGGCCGGCACGATCTACGCCCGGCACGGCCTGGACGCCCTCGAACTCGGCGACGAGGCCATCGTGGATCTCGCCGACTTCACCCTCGACGGTCGCGCCATGCGCGTCGTACGTCAGGCGCACAACCGGGTGCGTCGGGCCGGGTACACCGTGCGTATCCGCCGCCACACCGACATCCCCGACAACGAGATGGCCACGCTGATCGAACGGGCCGACCACTGGCGCGACGGCGCGACCGAGCGCGGCTTCTCCATGGCGCTCGGCCGGCTCGGCGACCCCGGCGACGGAAGCTGCGTGATGCTGGAGTGCCGCGACGCCGAAGACGAGCTGCGGGCGCTGCTGAGCTTCGTGCCCTGGGGCGAGCACGGGCTGTCGCTCGACCTGATGCGCCGCGACCGGGGCTGCGAGAACGGCCTGATGGAGTTCATGGTCGTCGAACTGCTGCTGCGCGCCGAGGAGTTGGGTGTAGGACGGGTATCGCTGAACTTCGCCATGTTCCGCGCCGTCTTCGAGCGCGGCGCACGCCTCGGCGCCGGGCCGGTGCTGCGGTTGTGGCGCTCCATCCTCACGTTCTTCTCCCGCTGGTGGCAGATCGAGTCCCTCTACCGCGCCAACGCCAAGTACCGGCCGGTCTGGGAGCCCCGCTTCCTGCTGTTCGAGAAGACCGCAGACCTGCCCCGTATCGGCCTCGCCAGCGCCTGTGCGGAGGGTTTCGTCACCCCGCCGCGCCTGCCCCAGCGCCGGAGGAACCAGCCGGACGGAGCCGTGAAACCCCACGCTTCGTAAGGTGGTCGCACGGCGGGCTCGGCGCCCGTGGGAACGCCGGAGCGCGTACCGTCCGGGGAAGGAGGCCGCCGAGGTGACGGCCGAGGCCATGCACCAGGCGCTGGACCACACCTCGTCGGTGCGGAGCCGTGAGGACCGACGGCTGCGCCCCGCTGGTCCTCTCGCTCCTCCTGACCGCCGTGGCCCTGCAGGTGAGCAGGCGGCCGGCACCGCCGTCTGCCGCCTGGCCGCGTTCATCGCCCACCGGCTCTGCCACGCCGCCGGAGTCGGACCGCGATGAGTTTGGCGGTGATCTCCAGTCTGTCTCTTCAGGACCGATCAACCGCACTGAGGAGAGCCTCATGACCGCCACCTACACCTTCGACGTCTTCTCCAGCCTCGACGGGTTCGGCGCCGCCGGCGGCGACTGGACCGGCTACTGGGGCAAGCAAGGTCCCGAGCTGCTCGACCATCGCCTCGCCCTGTACCGCGAGGAGCAGCGGATGGTCTTCGGGGCCAACACCTATCGGGCGTTCGCGAGGATGCTGGCCGCGAGCACCGAGGGGTCCGACGTGCGTGACCCATGGGTCACGCGGATGAGGAACCTGCCGGCAACGGTGGTGTCGACCACCCTCGAGGAACCCCTCGACTGGCCGGACGCGACCGTCGTGAGCAGCGACGCCGTCGACGCCGTTGCCCGGCTCAAGGAGGAGTCCGAGGTGCCGTTGCGCTCACACGGCAGCCTGTCGATGAACCGGGCGCTGATGGCCGCCGGTCTGGTCGACCGCGTCCAGGTGACGCTCTTCCCCGTGATCACCGGTCGGAGCGGATTGGACCCGATCTTCCAGGGTGCGGCCGACTTCGACCTCGAACTGATCGAGAGCCGGACACTCGACGGCCACATCCAGGAGCTCACCTACCGCCCCACCCTGCACGGCTGAGTCCCACCGCGGACGACCGTACGACACCTGCTCGACCTGCAGACCGCCTCACCACGGCCAAGCAAACTGCCAAGGACCCGGCGCCCGTTCGGCGCGCCGGAAAACCCCGAGCGCGTCGTCGCTCTCCGGCATACGCTGTCGCCCGCTGTCTGCCGAGGAGGATGCATGGGGATCCGAAGCCTGACCCGTACCGAAGCCGAACACCGGGCCGCGCTGTTGACGGTTGAGCGGTACGACGTGGACGTCGACCTCACGGCGCTGCGGGACGGATCCGAGGTGCGGTGCGTGTCCACCGTGACCTTCACCTGCCACCAGCCGGGCGCCGAGAGCTTCGTGGACTGCGCGGCACAGGTCGTCAGCGCCACCCTCAACGGCACCGCTCTCACCCCCGGCGGTGACGGCCGGATCCCCCTGCCCGCCCTGGCCGGGCACAACGTGCTGCGCGTGGAGAGCGTCCAGGCCGACACGGCCGCGGGCGAGGGCGTGCACAAGGCGACCGACCCGGCGGACGGCGAGGTCTATGTGTGGATGAGCTTCGAACCGGACGAGGCCCGGTTCGTCTGGGCATGCTTCGACCAGCCCGACCTCAAGGCCCCGCACGCCTTCACCGTCACGGCCCCCACCGCCTGGACCGTCACCAGCAACTCCGGCGAGGCACGCGTCGAGGACCTGGGGACGGCCCGCCGCTGGACCTTCCCGGACACGCCGCCGCTGTCCACGTACAACACGGTCGTCAACGCGGGCCCCTTCCACGAGATCCGCCGCGAGACCGACGGGCACGACCTCGGCCTGTACGCGCGCCGCTCGCTCGCCGGGGTCCTCGACCGTGACGCCGACGAGATCTTCACCCTGACCCGACAGGGTCTCGCCTTCTACGGCGAGGCCTTCGCGATGCCGTTCCCGCAGCGCAGGTACGACCAGGTGTTCGTGCCCGAGTTCGGCGGGGCGATGGAGAACTACGGCTGCGTGACCTGGTCGGACGTGTTTCTGCGGAGGGCCGCGCCGACGCCGGCCGAGCGGGAGCTGCTCGCCAAGGTGCTGCTGCACGAGATGGCGCACATGTGGTTCGGCAACATCGTCACCATGCGCTGGTGGGACGACCTCTGGCTGAACGAGGCATTCGCGGAGTTCGCCTGCCACTGGGCCGCCGAGGGCGCCACCCGGTACACGGACGCCTGGGCAAGTCACCTGGTGAGCGACAAACTGAAGGCGTATCTGGCCGACCAGGGCCCGGTCTCCCACCCGATCCACCAGCCCATCCACGATGTCGCCCAGGCCGCGTCGATCTTCGACAACATCACCTATCCCAAGGGTGCCTCGGTCCTGCAGCAGCTCATGACGTATGTGGGCGAGGAGAACTTCCGGGCCGGCATGGCCGCCTACTTCGCCCGGCATGCGTGGGGCAACACCACGCTCCAGGACCTGATCGACTCCCTCGGCAAGGCGAGCGGGCGGGACCTGGACGGCTGGCGCACCGCCTGGCTGGCGACGGCCGGCACCGACCGCTTCCGGCTGGAGCGCGAGGGCGAGAGCGTCACGCTGGTGGCCGCCGGCACTCCGCGCCCGCAGGTTCTGGCGGTGGGCGCGTACGCCCGGAACGGACGGGCGCTGGAGCGCACGGCGCTGGAACGCATCGAGGTGACACAGCCCCGTACCCCCGTCGTCGGCCTGCCTCCCGTGCCGGACGTGCTGCTGATCAACGACGACGATCTGACCTTCGCCACGGCCCGCCCGGACCCCACGAGCCGGGACGCCCTCTTCCGTTCGGCCGCGGAGCTGCCCACGGCCATCTCCCGGGGCGTGGCCGTCGCCACCGTGTGGGACATGCTGACCACCGGCGAGGCCTCGGCGCTGGAAGCCGGGCAGTGCATCACCGCGGTCCTCGCGGCCGAGACGTCTGACGCCGTGATCGAGCCGTATCTGACCCTCGCCGCGAACATCGCCGAACTGTGGGCGCCGCCCGGCGAACGCGCAGCGCTGACGGCGGCGGTGGCCAGGACCTGTCGGGACCTCGCCGCTGCCCCCGGCCGCCGCCAGGTCGCCCTGCGCGGGCTGGCCCGTACCGCCACTGCCGATGACGACCTCGCCTGGCTGCGCGAGCAGGCGGGTGAGGACGTCGACCTGCACTGGCGCACGCTCGTCCGCGCGGCCGAACTGGGCAAGGACGTCTCGTCGGAGGCCGCCCTCCTGCTGGAACGCGACCCGGACCCCGACGCCTGGATCCGCGCCCTCACCGTGCGGGCCGCGGTGCCCGACGCCGCCGCCAAGGCAGAGGTCTGGCAGCAGCTCGTCGTCGACCGCACCGTTCCCGTCTCCGGGGTCGGCCAGGTGGCGGCGGCCTTCTGGCGGCCCGCCCAGGACGACCTGCTCAGCCCCTACACGCAGCGCTATCTGGAGGTGATCCCCCATCTGCACCAGGGTGGAATGATCCCGGCGATGGGGTTCACGAGCCATCTGTTCCCGCCCCACGCCATCGACTCCGGCTACATCGAGACCGCCCAGCAAATCTCGGCCGAGGCAGCCCCGGTGGTCCGCAACACACTCCTCGAACGCTCGGACACGGTGCACCGCATGCTGCGTTCGCGTTCCCGCAGGCCCTGACCGTTCCTGCGGGACGCCCCGACCGTACCGGCCCGGCCGCATCCATCTGCGGCCGCGCCTGCGCGGGCGGTCAGCCCCTGCCGGCACAGGAAGCGGTCAGTCGTCGGTCCGGTGACTGGCCGCGAACTCCCGCAGTTTGTCCGCGGGGGCGTTGAACTTGTCGTGGTCGCCGACGGTCGCACCGGACGACGTGTACTGCCACATCATGTACGTCGACCAGCCCGCCGGAAGCTCGCCCACCGTCGAGGCGTAACGGGCGACCCACAGTGGGTTGGTGGAGCCGAAGCCCTTGTAGCCGCCCGTGCAGTTGTTCCACCAGTTCGTGGCCGTGTAGATCACGGCGGTGCGACCGGTGCGGGCCTTGTAGCGGTTCAGGAAGGCATGGATCCAGGCCACCATGCCGCTCTTGGTCTTGCCGTAACAGGCGTCACCGTAAGGGTTCCACTCGATGTCGAGGGCACCGGGCAGGGTCCGGCCGTCGGCGGACCAGCGACCGCCGTGGTCGACGAAGTAGTCGGCCTGCGCGGCGCCGCTGCTGGAGTCCGGGGTGGCGAAGTGGTACGCCCCGCGGACCATGCCGACGCGATAGGCGCCGTCGTACTGCTGGGCGAAGTAGGGGTTCTGGTAGGACGTCCCCTCCGTGGCCTTCGTGTAGGACCAGCGGGTGCCGCTGCTCCACAACGCGGACCAGGCGACTTCGCCCTGGTAGCTGGAGACGTCGACGCCTTCGGTCTGGCCGACCTGCAGGGGCGGGGGGTCGGGATCGGGGTCGTGGTGGGCGCCCATTCCTTCGTACTTTCCGACGCCCATTCCCATATAGGCGCCGCCGCGCACGGGCGGATCGGGCCAGGGTCCGGCCGCCGAGTACGCGGGCGGCATTGCGGGCAGGGTGAGGAGGAGGCCGGTCAGGGCAGCGATGAGACGCCAGCGCGAGCGGCCGTGCTGAGGACGGAAGCAGCTTGGCACGCAACCCATCTGACCCCGGGGCGCGCCGCGCCGCACGCCATGTACCGCCCAATGAAGGCATTACCGGGGTCGGAGTACTCCAATGGGTGTGACCTCGTGCTCGTGCAGGAGGAGGTGCTGGTGGGTGGTGCAGGCGACGAAAGGACGGCCTGAAGGGCTGTTCGTCGGCTTGTGCACGCTGGACGTCATTCAGCTCGTGGACCATGCGCCGACTCCGAACGAGAAACTGACGGCTCGTGAGCAGGTCGTCGCGGCAGGCGGTCCGGCGGCGAACGCGGCCGCGGCCTTCAGCCACCTGGGTGGCACGGCCAGGCTGCTCACCGCGATCGGCTCCCATCCGCTGGGGCTCGGGATCAAGGAAGACCTCAGTCGTCTGGGCGTGACCGTGTCGGACCTGGCGGCGGAGTCGGCCGAGCCGCCGGCCGTGTCGTCCATTCTGGTGACTGCGTCCAGCGGGGACCGCGCCGTCGCCTCGACCAACGCGAAGGGCCACCGGCTCGCCCCGCCCGACGATCTCGACGTGCTGGTGGCCGCCTGCGACATCGCAGAGTTCGACGGTCACCACATGGACCTGGCCGTGGCCGCCGCCCGGCTCGCGCGCACCGCCGGTCGTCCGACCGTCTTCGACGGAGGCAGCTGGAAGGACGGCACGCAGGATCTGCTGCCTTTCATTGACGTGGCCGTCTGCTCGGCCGACTTCCGCCCGCCCGGCGCCGGCACGCCGACGGACACGCTGCGGTTTCTGCGGGAGTACGGGGTCCTCTGGTCGGCGGTGAGCCGGGGAGGGCGGTCCATCATGTGGGCGGGCCCCGACAGCAGTGGGACGGTGGACGTGCCCGCGGTCCGTGTGGCGGACACCCTGGGGGCGGGTGACGTGCTGCACGGGGCGCTCGCTCATCACCTCGCCGTCCAGGGACCCCTGACGTCGGAGGGCTTCGTGCAGTCACTGCGCGGTGCGGCCGAGGTGGCCTCGCGGGCGTGTGCGTCGTTCGGCACACGCGCCTGGATGCAAGACGGTTGAGCCACGCCATTGGGTGGTGCACCCCGCCCTGACACGTGGTTGAAACTTCAAACGTAGATCGGCTCATCCACCGTATGGATGCACCGGATACGGGATTCGGATTGCGCCAAGGATGGCGGCTGGGCTCCGGAGGGGCCCATAGTCGTCCCTACCCGCACGCCGCTGTCCGGACCAGCCGCAGTCGTGCGGCCGTCCCCTGCATGCCGAGCGCCGACGGCGCCCCTGACAAGCATGCCCGCTTCCGTACACCCTGCCTGGAGTCGCCATGCCCGGTTCCGTCCCGCCGCCCTCTGCCGCCGCGGTCGAAGACGCCGCTCCGCCACCCGTGGCCGTATCGGGTCCGGCCCATCTGCTGCGGGTGACCCTGCTGATGGCGGGCAGTTGTCTGCCGATCCTGGGGGCGGTGCTCATCGCGCCGGTGCTGCCGAAGATGCAGGATCACTTCGGATCCGTTCCGGGTGCCAAGGCGCTGGTGCCTCTCGCGCTGACCGTTCCGGCGCTGGCGTTGGCCCTGCTGGCCCCGTTCGCCGGCGTGATCGTGGACCGGCTCGGCCGCAGGCGTCTGCTGATCGTGGCGACCCTGCTGTACGCCCTGTTCGGCACCGCGCCGCTCTGGCTGGACTCGCTCGGCGCCATCATCGCAAGCCGCGCTCTCGTCGGCGTCACCGAGGCAGCGATCATGACGTGCTGCACCACGCTGATCGGCGACTACTACTCGGGGCAGCGGCGGGTGAAGTACCTCGCCCTGCAGACCATGTGCGCCTCTGCCTCGGCCACCGTTTTCTTCGTGCTGGGCGGCGCCGCCGGATCGGCGGGCTGGCGGGTGCCTTTCTGGGTGTACGCCGTGAGTCTGGCGCTCGCCCCGCTGATGGCGACCGCCCTGCCCGACCCGGCTGCACGCCCGGCCGCCGTCGAGGCATCAGTCGTGGTGGAGGCCCGACGGCCTTTCCCCTGGCGAGAGTTGCGGGGCATCTGCGCCCTGACCTTCTTCGGTGCGATGGTCTTCTACACCGTCCCGGTGGAGATGTCGTACCTGCTCGACGACCTCGGGACGAAGAACTCCGGTGTCATCGGTCTGGCCACGGCGGTCGCCAGTGCCGCGACCGTCGGTGGGGCGATCACCTTCGCCCGTCTCGGGCGCTCCCCGCAGGCGACGCTGCCGGCCGTTCTCGCCGTCTGCGGGGTCGGTTTCGGGGTGATGTTCCTCGCGGGCAACGCGCCGCTGCTGGTTGCCGGAGCGGTGATCAACTGTGTCGGTACGGGCATGCTTCTGCCCGCCCTCCTCACCGGCGCCATGTCCCGGCTGGCCTTCGAGGACCGCGGTCGCGGCACGGGACTGTGGACGGCGGCCTTCTTCGCCGGTGAGTTCGTCTGCCCGCTGGTGCTGCTCGCCGTGGAGTCGGCGGTCGGCAGCCTCGCCGGCGCCGTGGGCGTACTGGGACTGGCCGCCGCTCTCGTCGCCGCGGGACTGCTGGCGGCCCGCCGCCGCGCGCCCGCCGCCGATCCCCGGCCACTCCCGGAACAACTGGCCTGAGCACACGCACGCCGACGGCCACAGACGCATCGCTCAGGGGCCGAGGCCGGGCTGGGTCACGGCCGGCCCGGTGGCCGGGGCGAGCAACCTGCCGCCGTCGACCCTCGGCCACGATCGCGTCCCACACGGTCGACGCCGAACCGGATCACAGCCGACCCGACGCCGGCCCGGCGCCCTGTGCTCCGGAGTCGGCCGTCTCGCGGCCGTCGCCGCCCGTCAGGGTCGCGCCCACCTCTGCGGCTTTCTGCCGGAGCCAGATGTGGGCCGCGTCCTGGGCGTGGACCGGGTGCCACCACATCGCCTCCTGCACCGGTACGGCCTCGAAGGGGCAGGGCAGGACGCGTACCGCGGCGAGGCGGGTCGCGCTGCGGGCCAGGCGTTCCTGGATCATCGCGACCCGGCTGGTGCCCTCGACCATGTGGGGCAGCAACTGGAAGGCCTGCACGGACACCTCCACCCGGGGACTGATGCCGATCATGCTGAGCTGGCGCGCCGCAGGCGCGTCGTAGGGGCGCTGGTAGACGGCCCAAGGCAGGCGTGCCAGATGGTCGAGGGTGAGTGCGTCGCCGATCTCGGGGTTGTCGTCGGCGACCAGGCACAGCCATCGGTCCTGGTGGAGGTCGACGGCCGGCAGGCCGTCGATGACGCCGTGCGGCATCAGCAGGCCGTCGACCGTGCTCAGCATGGTGGCGGGGTTCTCCACCACGGACGGCGGTGTGTGCTGGAAGGTCAGCCGGATGCCGGGCGCCTCGTGGTGAAGGGCGCGGGCGAGCGCGGCGCCGAACACGGCCGTGCCGTAGTCGGAGGCGAACAGCGTGAATTCCCGGGTCTCGGCGGCGGGGTCGAAGTCGGCCTGGCTGGAGAAGACGCGTTCCAGCAGGTCGCAGGCGGTCACACTGCGGTCTCGTAGGGCGACGCCGAGCGGTGTCAGCTCGTAGGAGTTCCCGGTACGTGACAGCAATTCGTCTCCGAAATGACGGCGCAGCCTGGCCAGCGCCGCGCTCATCGCGGGCTGGCTCAGTCCGATGCGCTCGCCGGCCCGGGTGACGTTGCGCTCCTCCAGCAACGCACGCAGGGCGACGACCAGATTGAGGTCGAGACGGGACAGGTTCACCGGTTACCACCTAGGAGCGAGCTGCCGGGCTGACGGGTGAGGGCGGCCATCCTGCGAGCCATCCACGCCATGGATGTGGTGGATCCACAGGATTGATTTCCCTGATTGGTTGATCGGGGTCACAGTAGTCCGCAACCCAGCAGGAGGAAATCTGATGGCAACGCTCGTGCAACCTGCCGGCCCGTTCGCGCTCGGCACGTTCTCGGCCCAGGACGCCGGATCCCCCTTTCCCGGCCTCTTGGCCGAAGGCCGCGTACTCGACCTGAGCAAAGCCCTGGACTGGGCGCCGCGCGAGGTGCGTACCGTGGTCGAGCGGTGGGAGCAGGCCCTCCCCGAGCTGCATGCCCTGGCGGTCGACACCGCCCTCGACTGGCGGCCGCTGGAGGGCCTGCGGGTGCACGCCCCGCTGGAGCCCCGCCAGATCTTCCAGTCCGGCGCGAACTACCGTCAGCACGTGATCGACCTGGATGTCGCCCACCGCTCCCCCGACGACCCGCGCACGGTCGAGGAGGCGCGTGCGGAGATCGCCGCGGTCATGGACCGCCGGGCAGCCGAGGACCTGCCTTACGTGTTCATCGGCTTGCCGAGCACGATCGCGGGACCGTACGACGACGTCGTACTGCCCGAGTGGGCCGAACAGCCGGACTGGGAGCTGGAGTTGGCGGCCGTCATCGCCAAGCCCACCTACCGGGTGTCGGTGGAGGAGGCTCTCGAACACGTCGCCGGGTACACGATCGCCAACGACCTCACCGATCGCGCCACCGTTTTCCGCCGGGACATGAAGGCCATCGGCACGGACTGGCTGCGCTGCAAGAACGCCCCCGGCTTCACCCCGCTCGGGCCGTGGCTCGTGCCGGCCGGGTCGATCGCGGATCCGCAGGATCTTCGGGTCACGCTGAAGCTGAACGGCGACACCATGCAGGACGAGTCCACCAAGGACATGCTCTTCGGGGTCGCGCGATTGGTGTCGTACATCTCCCGGACCTCGCGGCTGCTGCCCGGCGACCTGGTGTTGACCGGCAGCCCGGCCGGCAACGGCATGCACTGGGGCCGGCTACTGCGCGACGGCGACGTCATGGAGGGCTCCATCACCGGTCTGGGCGTCCAGCGCACCCGATGTGTGGCGGAGAAGGCGTCATGAGCCTTGACCGACACGACCCGGAAGGCGCGATCACCGAGGCCGCCAAGGCGTACTCGAACTGGGGGCGCTGGGGCGAGGACGACGTGCTCGGCACGCTGAACTTCCTCGACGAGGCCAAGCGGCGCGAAGGCGCTGCGCTGGTGCGCCGGGGAGTCAGCTTCTCGCTGTCGCAGTCCTTCGACATGAACGGCCCGCAGAAGGGCTGGCGTCGGCGGACCAACCCGGTCCACACGATGCTCGACACCGGCACCGACGCCGCCCTCGGCAACCAGGGCTTCCCGCACGGCATCGGCGGCGCCGACGACGTGATCGCCATGCCGTTGCAGTGCTCCACCCAGTGGGACGGGCTCGGCCATATCTTCGACCACGGCAAGGCCTGGAACGGACGCGCCGCCGAGAAGGTCGTCACCTCCGAGGGCGACCTCGTCACCGGGATCGAGCACATGGCGCCGTATGTCGCCGGGCGCGGGGTGCTCCTGGACGTGGGCCAAGTGGTCGGCGTGGACGGTGAGTTGCCCGACGGGTTCGCCATCACCGAGGAGCATCTGACCGCGGCCGCCGCGGCGCACGGGGTGGCCGTCGGACGCGGCGACATCGTCCTCGTACGGACCGGGCACCTCGCCCGCGCCCGGCGCGAGGGCTGGGGCGACTACGCGGGCGGGCCCGCACCGGGCCTGTCGTTCACCACCGCGGGCTGGCTGCACGGCAGCGAGATCGCCGCGATCGCCACCGACACCTGGGGTTTCGAGGTGCGGCCCAACGAATTCGAGAACGCCTTCCAGCCGCTGCACCAGGTCGTCATCCCCAACATCGGACTGCTGATCGGCGAGATGTGGGACCTCGACGCCCTCGCCGCGGACTGCGCCGCCGACGGCGTGTACGAGTTCTGGCTCACCGCCGCGCCACTGCCCATCACGGGTGCGGTCGGCTCGCCGGTCAACCCCATCGCCGTCAAGTAACGCTCACGGCCGCGCCTTGACGGGGCGTGCCGCATCCCCCGCCGCCCGAAGCCGTGCGGCCCCGACCGGGAGGTATCCCCTCAATGACCGATCCCGACGCCCGTTCCGTACTCGTAGTCGGCGGGGGCGCCTCCGGCAACGCCGTCACGATCCTGCTGCGCCGTGCGGGCATCACGGTGGACCTCGTCGAGGCCAGTCCCGACTGGCACGCCTCCACCGGTTCCGGCATCACCCTCCAGGGCAACGCCCTCAGGGTGCTGCGCGAGCTTGGAGTGTGGGAGCAGGTGAGCGCCGCCGGGTTCGCCTTCGGCTCGGTGGGAATGACCGCCCCCGACGGCACTGTCCTGTTCGTCGCCGAGGACATCCAGACCGGCGGCCCGGACCTGCCCGCCACTCTCGGCATGCAGCGCCCCCGGCTCCAGCAGATCCTCAGCGACGCGGTCCGCGCGTCCGGCGCCACCGTGCACCTGGGCGTCACCGCCGAGTCCCTGGAGCAGGACGCCGACGGCGTCTCGGTACGCTTCAGCGACGGCACCGAGAGCCGATACGACCTGGTTGTCGCCGCCGACGGTCTCAACTCGGCCACCCGTGCCGCGATCGGCATCACCGACAAGCCCGCACCGACCGGCATGGCCATCTGGCGCATCGCCGCTCCCCGTCCCGAGGGTCTGGAGCGCACCGACCTCGCCTACGGCGGACCGGCCTACATCGCCGGATACTGCCCCACCAGCGAAAGCACCATCTACGCCTACGTCGTCGAGGGGTGCCGGGACCGGGCTTCGATCCCGCCGCAGTCGTACGCCGACGAGATGCGCGGCCTCGCACAGGGCTACGGCGGCTTCTGGCCCGAGATCGTGAAGCACATCGACGATCCGGCCAAGGTCAACTACACCTGGTTCGACCGCCACTTGGTCGAGGGCCCCTGGCACCGAGGCCGGGTCGTGCTGGTCGGCGACGCCGCCCACTGCTGCCCGCCCACCCTCGCCCAGGGTGCGGCGATGTCCCTGGAGGACGCCTCGGTCCTCGCCGAGCTGCTGACCACCGGACGGGACTGGGACGAACAGCTGCTCTCCGACTACCGGGCCCGACGGCTGCCCCGGGTGCGCATGGTCGTCGACGCCTCCGTCCAGCTCGGCCAGTGGGTGCTCGACGGGGTGCACGACGCCGACGTACCCGGGCTGATCGGCCGCACCATGAACGCGCTGAAGGAGCTCCCGTGACCGGTCCGAACGATCCTCTGGCGGTACCGACGATCGACGTCCACGCCCACCTCCTGCTCCCGCAGATCGAGGAGACCGTCGCCGGACACCCCGGGCTCGCCGAGGCCCGCGAGCTCGACGTCCGCCGCAACGGGCCGGCGGCCCTGGCCGTGAACGGTCCGATGGTCGGCGCGCGCCTGCCGAAGCTGACGGACGCCGCCGTGCGGCTGGCTTCGATGGACGCGCAGGGCGTGGACGTCCAGCTGGTCAGCCCGTCCCCGTCGCACTACCACTACTGGGCCGAGCCCCAACTCGCCCGGCAGGTCAGCCAGTTGGCCAACGAGGGCACCGCCGCGCACTGCGCGAAGGCACCCGACCGGCTGCGCGGCCTCGGCCTGGTCCCCCTCCAACACCCCGATCTCACCGTTGAGTTGCTCGACCATGCGCTGGAGCAGGGGTTGGAGGGTGTGGAGATCTCCTCGCACGCGCCCGGCCGTGAGCTGTCGGATCCCGCCTACGAGCCCTTGTGGTCCCGGGCGGAGGAGCGCGGTGCGCTGGTCTTCCTGCACCCGTTCGGCTGCACACTCGACGAGCGCCTGGACCAGTGGTACCTCTCCAACACCGTCGGTCAGCCCAGCGAGAACGCGGTCGCCCTCTCCCACCTGATCTTCTCCGGCGTCCTGGACCGCCATCCGGGACTCAAGCTGATCGCGGCGCACGGCGGCGGCTATCTGCCCACCCACATCGGCCGCTCCGATCACGCCTGGCGGGCCCGCCCCGACGCGCAGGGCTGCTCACGGGAGCCGAGCAGCTATCTACGGCAGCTGTACTTCGACTCACTCGTCCACGACCCCCACGTCCTGCGGGAGTTGCTCCGGGCCGCCGGGCCCAAGCGGGTCCTGCTCGGCTCCGACTTCCCCTTCGACATGGGCACCGACGACCCGCTGGACGCACTGCGTGCCGCGGACCTGCCCGAGCCCGACTTCCACGCGGTGCGGGGCGGCAACGCCGCCGCCCTGCTCAACCTCACCTGAGGAGAAACCCCCCATGAGCAACCGCCTGCTCACCCACCTGCGGCACGTCGACCTGGCCGTGCCCGACTACGACAAGCAGCTCGACTTCTACTCCGGCGTCTGGGGTCTGACCAAGGTCGCCGAGGACTCCGGCATCTCCTTCCTGGCCGCCGAGGGCAGCCCCGAGCAGTACGTCATCCGGCTGCGCAAGGCCGACGAGAAGCGCCTCGACCTGGTCTCCTACGGCGCGGCGAGCGCGGCCGATGTGGACACCCTCGCCGAGCAACTCCTCGCTGACGGCGTCCAGTTGATCTCGCAGCCGGGCAAGGTGGACACCCCCGGCGGCGGCTACGGCTTCCGCTTCTTCGACGTCGACGGCCGCACCATCGAGGTCTCCGCCGACGTCGAGGTACGGCAGCACCGCAGGATCGAGGAGAAGGAGTCGATCCCGGTCAAGCTGTCGCACGTCGTCCTCAACTCCCCCGATCTGAACCGCACCCGGGAGTGGTACGAGCGCCACCTGGGCTTCCGCCACTCCGACACGCTCAGCTCGCCGCACATGGGCGAGGTCATGCACTTCATGCGGATCTCCAACCAGCACCACTCGATGGCCATCGCTCAGGGCCCGCACACCGCCCTGCACCATGTCTCCTTCGAGATGCGCGGCCTGGACGAGTACATGCGCGGCTCCGGGCGGGTGATGCGGGCCGGGATCCGCAAGATCTGGGGCCCCGGCCGCCACATGGCGGGCGACAACACCTTCACCTACTTCCTCGACCCGCACGGCAACACCGTCGAGTACACGACGGAGCTGGAGGTCCTGGACGAGGACACCTGGCACCCGCACGTCTACGACTTCTCCCAGCCCGAGGTCACCGACCAGTGGGGCACCGCGAACCCCATGAACGAACTGATCGCCAAGGAGTCCTTCAACGACGTGGACCGCGGCGTCTTCGTCGCCCCGCCGGTCTGACCGGCACCCCCGGTCACCGGGGGCGCGGCAGCCCTGTCATGCCCTGACTCCCCGCCGCGCCCCCGGCCCCGCTCCGCCCGCCCTCCCGCCGACAGGACCCTGCCATGCGTTTCGCCACGTACGAGTACCGCAACCGACGCCAAGTGGCCGTCGTCGAAGAGGACGGCACGCTCCACCCCCTGCCCGGCGTCGCCTCACTCACCGGGCTGCTCGCCGAGGGCGGCGGTCTGCCCGAACTGCTCGATGCGGGCTCCGCGACGACCGACGTGCCGGCCGGCCCCCATGTCTCGGACGTACAGCTGCTGGCGCCGCTCCAGCCGCCCACCGTGCGGGACTTCGTCACCTTCGAGGAGCACGTGGAGGGGATACGGCGGTCCGTGGACGGCAGCGTGGGCGTGCCCGAGCAGTGGTATGCGGCCCCCACGTTCTACTTCACCAACCCGTACGCGGTGTACGGCCCGGGGGACGACATTCCCATGCCGCCGGGATCCGGCGTGCTGGACTTCGAGCTCGAGGTCGCCGCTGTGATCGGCAAGGAGGGCCGCGACCTCACTCCCGAGCAGGCCCGTGAGCACATCGTCGGCTACACCGTGTTCAACGACTGGTCCGCCCGCGACCTGCAGTCCGCCGAGATGCGGGTGGGGCTCGGCCCGTGCAAGGGCAAGGACACGGCCACCACCCTGGGCCCCTACCTGGTCACCGCCGACGAGCTGGACGAGTACCGCGACGAGGAGGGGTTCCTGCGGCTCGCTCTCACCGCCGAGGTGAACGGCGAGGTGGTCGGCAAGGACCTGCTGTCCAACATGAGCTGGACGTTCGAGGAGATGGTCGCCTACGCCTCGCGCGGGACCTGGGTGCGCCCCGGTGACGTCCTGGGCTCGGGTACCTGCGGCAACGGCGGCTGCCTCGCCGAGCTGTGGGGCGTACGAGGCAGGCAGGACCCGCCGCCGCTCAAGCCGGGCGACACGGTCACCCTCACCGTCGAGGGCATCGGCACTGTCTCCAACACCGTGGTGCCCGGCGCCGATCCACGACCCGTCCCGGCCGGCCGGCGCCGCTCCCGGGAGCGGCCGTGAGCGGCCTCCATCCGAAGCGGCTGCTCGGCAAGGTCGTCGTGGTGACGGGCGCGGCAGGCGGCCAGGGCGCCGCGGAGGCCGAGGCACTCACCCGCGAGGGCGCGCGAGTGATCGCCACCGATGTGACAAAGGGGCCCGGCTGTCGCCGCCTCGACGTCACCAGCGAGCAGGACTGGGCCGAACTCGCCACCGAACTGCGGGAGTCGTACGGGCAGGTGCACGGACTGGTCAACAACGCGGGCGTCACCTGGCGCGCCCGCATCGACGAGGTACGCCCCGAGGACATGGCCCGCGTCCACGCCGTCAACGTCACCGGGCCGCTCCTGGGCATCCAGCACCTGGTGCCGCTGATGCGCGCGGGGGCGTCGATCGTGAACGTCGGCTCGTCTGCGGCGCTCACCGCCCACTACCCGGTCGCATACACGGCCAGCAAGTGGGCGCTGCGCGGCCTGTCCAAGACCGCCGCCATGGAACTGGGGCCCCGCGGTATCCGCGTGAACACCCTCCACCCCGGCTTCATCGAGACGGACATGACCGCCTCCGCGGCTCCGGCCTTCCGGGAGGCGAACCTCCGTCTGACCCCGCTCGGTCGCACCGGCACGGTGGACGACATCACCCCGCTCGTCACCTTCCTCCTCTCGGACGACTCCGCCTTCATCACCGGAGCCGAGATCCCGGTGGACGGCGGCCTCACCTCCCACGGCGGCGCGATGCCGATCTCGGACGCCCTGCGCCCCGACGCATGAACCAGCACACGCACGGCAGAAAGGCTCATGGGCCATGGACAAGGTCTGCGCGAGCGCCGCGGAGGCGGTCGCCGACATCCCCGACGGTGCGTCGCTGGCCGTCGGCGGCTTCGGCCTCAACGGCATTCCCGACGTGCTCATCCAGGCCCTCCACTCCCAGGGCGCCACAGGCCTGCGGGTCGTGTCGAACAACTGCGGCGTGGACGGACGGGGACTGGGCGTCCTGCTGGCCGACGGCCGGATCGCCCGCGTGACGGGGTCCTACGTCGGCGAGAACAAGGAGTTCGCCCGCCAGTACCTGTCGGGCGAACTGGAGGTGGAACTGGTCCCGCAGGGCACGCTGGCCGAGCGGCTGCGCGCCGGAGGTGCGGGCATCCCCGCCTTCTACACGCCCGCGGGGGTGGGCACTCAGGTCGCCGTGGGCGGCCTCCCCTGGCGCTACGCATCCGACGGCGCGGTGGCCGTGGCCTCCCCGGCCAAGGAGACCCGGGACTTCGCCGGCCGGACGTATGTCCTGGAACACGCCATCACCACCGACTTCGCACTCGTACGGGCCTGGCGCGGAGACACCCACGGAAACCTGGTCTTCCGCAAGGCGGCCGGCAACTTCAACCCGCTCGCGGCGATGGCCGGCCGCATCACGGTCGCCGAAGTCGAACAGCTCGTGGAACCGGGCGAGTTGAACCCGGACGAGGTGCATCTGCCGGGCATCTTCGTGCAGCGGGTGGTGGAGCTGACGGCCGCCCAGGCCATCGCCAAGCAGATCGAGAAGAGGACCGTACGCGCATGAGCACCGCCATCCCCATCCGACTGGGCTGGACCCGCGACCAGATGGCCGCCCGCGCCGCCGCCGAACTCACCGACGGCTCCTACGTCAACCTCGGCATCGGCCTGCCCACCCGCATCCCCGGCCACCTCCCGCCCGGCGTACACGTCGTCCTGCACTCCGAGAACGGCATCCTCGGCACCGGCCCGTATCCGTACGAGGACGAGGTCGACCCGGATCTGATCAACGCGGGCAAGGAGACCGTCACCGTCCTGCCCGGCGCGTCCTTCTTCGACTCCGCGCTCTCCTTCGGCATGATCCGCGGCGGTCACATCGACACGGCCGTCCTCGGCGCCATGCAGGTCTCCGCCGGCGGCGACCTGGCCAACTGGATGATCCCCGGCACCATGGTCAAGGGCATGGGCGGCGCCATGGACCTCGTCCACGGCGCCCGACGCGTCATCGTGCTGATGGACCACACCGCCAAGGACGGCACCCCGAAGCTGGTCGAGGAGTGCACGCTGCCACTGACCGGAGAGCGCTGCGTGCACCGCGTCATCACCGACCTCGGCGTCCTCGACATCACGCCCGACGGCCTGCTCCTGGTGGAATGCGCGCCGGGTGTGAGCGTGGACGACATCGCGGCTCGAACGGACGCGCCGGTGAAGACCTGAGCCACGCGTCCGTGCGCTGCGGGCAGGGATGGTGAGTCCCTGCCCGCGCCACGTTTTCCGGCGCGTTCCTACGACAGGGGCATGACCTTGCGGTAGGCGAGGACCGCGGCCGTCGCAACCACGACATGCATCAGCAGCAGCGCCCCGACGCCGGTCGCGCCGCCGGCGCCGAAGAGCAGGAAGTCGGGAACGAAGGACACGACGACGAGCGTCGGCACCAGCCACCGCACCAGCGCCCGGGGATCCTTCGACACCCTGCGCACAACGGCCCAGCCGACCGCGCCGGCCACGACGCCGACCGCCGTCAGGAATATGTACGAGGACGCCTTCAGCGGCTTGAAGTCGTCAGGCGCGCCCGCGGCCGAGGCGAGGAGCGCAAGGAGCGCGTCCGCCGCGGAGGCCACGACGATCGCGGCGAGCACACCTCCCGCCACTACGAGCGGACCACGGCGGACGACGACTTCGTCAGAGGCAACAGACATGGCAACTCCGAGGAGGGGACGGCGGAGGGGCTCCGCGAGAAGTGTTTGAATCAACAAACGGTAGTCTGAACGAATGTGTTTGAGGATTCAAGCTCAAGCGGCTACGGAGTCCACTGTCCGGCCTCGCCCCAGGCAGCCGACCGTTCCCGCGCCACATCGCGCAGGAGTCCGTGGAACACCTCCACCAGCGGAGTCAGCGTCATATCGGTCCGGGTGAGCACATGGAGCCAACGGTGCAGGCGTGGTCGTACGGGCAGTGCCTCCGCCTCTCTCAGGCCGGCGGTTCCGGGGCCGGTCCGCTGGTACCCCGCACCACCAGCTTGGGTTCCAGGACCGCCTCCCGTGGTTCCAGCTCCGGCTTCTCCAGCCGTTACCCGGCGAACCGCACGGCGTGCTCCGCCATGAGGCGCGCGTCCTGGCGCACGGTGGTCAGCCCGATCGGCATCAGAGGGGAGAGATGACTGTCGTCGTATCCAACGACGGACACGTCGCGGGGAGTCTCGGGGCCCGCCCGGGTCAGGGCCATCAACAGGCCCCACGCACAACGGTCGTTGCCCGCGAGAACGGCCGTCGACAGGAGCGGACCCTGATCGCACTCCGCCACCAGCAGCCGTCCGGTCTCGATACCGGACTGCTCGGTGTGCTCGCCGGGAATCACCCGCACTTCGGCCTCCAGCCCATGGCTGCGCATTGCCGCCCGGTAGGAGCGCCGGCGGTCGGCGGAGCCCGGGCCGCGGCCGCCGTCGATGTGCACGATCCGGCAGTGGCGCAGCTCGACGAGGTGGTCCATCGCCTGCCGTACACCCTTGTCCTCGGCGCTGTGCACGAAGTCCACGCGGGCGCGCCGCCCGCCCATGAGACGAGCCGTGACGGGTGAAGTCGTCGGTGTACCTGGCCGTCGGGTGGGTCAGGGCAGCAGGAGCAGGGCCTTACCGATCACCTCTCGGGCCTCCAGTGCCCGGTGCGCCGCGGCGGCCTGTGCCAGTGGGAAGGTCTGTCCGATGAGTGGCCGCAACTCGCCGCGGGCCGCCGCTTCGACAGCCTGCGTCGCCAGCCGCCGCCGGTCCTCGGCGGAACGTTGCACATCCTGGATGCCGCGTAGCCGCACACCCCGCTCCTGTGCGGCCCGCGTGTCGACATCGGTGAAAGAACCGCTGGGCGCGCCGTGCACGGAGAACCGGGCGCCCGGCGCCGTGAGTTCGAAGGCGGCTCGGCCGACCGCCCCGCCCACGCCGTCGAAGACGACATCGACGCCCCGGCCGCCTGTCGCCTCCCGCACCCGTGTGGTCCAGTCGGGGTCGGAGTAGTCGGCGAGGACATCGGCACCGCGCTCGTGGGCAGTGGCCAGTTTGCGCTCGCCGCGCGCCGCGGCGATGGTGCGGGCGCCGGCCACGTGCGACAACTGGACCAGCAGGCTGCCGAGCCCTCCGGCCGCCGCCGTGATCAGGACCTGGTCGTCCTTGGTGACCTCGGCGGCCTCGAAAACCGTCAGCGCGGTCGTGCCGTCGTTGAGGAGCGCGGCGGCCTGCGGCAGCTCCAGCCCGTCCGGGACGGGGATCAGAGCCTCGACCGGTACGACGACCTGCTCGGCATAGCCTCCGTAACCACCGGCGTGGGCGGCCACCCGTCGGCCCACCCACACGGGGTCGACACCCGGGCCGACCGCACGCACGTGCCCGGCCACGCCGTCGCCCGGTACGTAGGGCGGCTCCACCGAGAAGAACTCCCGGCCCCAGCCGTTCCTGACCTGGGTCTCGATGAAGAGGATGTCGGCGACCGTGACGTCGATCACCGTCTGTCCCTCACCGGCCACGGGGTCGGGCGCCTGCGGTGGCGTCAGAACCTCGGGGGGCCCGAATCGGTTTACCTGGACGACGAGCAAGTCGGCACTCTCCTCATACGTGTGCGGTGGGCGGGGACGGACTCGCCGTGCCCCAGTCGGCGGTCGGTGCACCGACTGTCCTACGGGGGAAGCCGCGCGCCGACGGAAACAGGACACCGGGCGAAGGAAGGCGGGCGGGAGACGTGGGGCCCGGTCGACGTCAACTCGCCCAGCGCCGGTGTGCCGCACCGCTCGGGCTCCCGGCCCCGCCCCGGACATTCACCGCTCGGGCTTCTGACCCCAGACGCAGAACCGCAGCATGGTGACGTCACGGTCGCGCGGGTCGTCGAGGCCCGCCACGAACGCCTCGAGGTTCTCGGCGCTCACCACTCCCTGCTCGATCATCGAGGGGCCCTGGAGCTTCATCCTCAACCGGATCAGTTCGCTGTCCAGTTCGTCCTGTCCCGGACCCAACGGGGCCACCCGCATCTCGACCGAGGTCAGTCCCGCCCTGGCGAACGTCGACGGCAGCCTGCGGCCCCAGTGCATGTCCGCGCCCACGGCCTTCCAGCCGGCGAAGTACGCGCCGATCAACGCCCGTGCGGCAGGGCTGACGGCGTGCTCGCTGGGCAGGAAGTAGAAGTCCTCCAGCAGGATCCAGCCGCCCGGCGCCAGCCAGCGCACCACCCGCTCGAACGTCTCCTCGGCCTTGGGCAGGTGCTCGAACACGGCCCGGGCCAGGATGAGGTCGGTCGAGTCCGGCTCGAACTCGGCCTCCGCGACGTCCTGGCGCACTACCGTCAGGTTCGGCGCGCGCCGCGCGTCCAACCGACGGATGTCGGTGTCGAGGGCGATCACCGAGCCCTGGTCGGCCTGTGCGGCCAGCCAGTACGACATGGAGCCCGACCCTGCCCCCACGTCCAGGCAGCGCCAGTTCCGCCCGATCGGCAGGCTCGCCAGAATCTCCGCGGTGAGTGGGTCGTAGACCCACTCCCACAGCAGGGCCAGGGCGTCATCGCCCGCGGCGCCCGCGGGGGCCTTCGTGCCCTCGGCCCGGAAGGCGTCGGCGTTCTCCTCCACCCATTCCCGGGAGGTCCGCGCCGGCCGGCCACACGACTGGCTGCTGCTCGCCGGTCCGCGGCAATCTGCCGGGATCCGGCCGTGACCACCGGGGGAGGCAAGCGCACCGTACCGACCGAACTGGCGGCCCTGGCCATGGGGGTCTCGTCGGCGACCATCCGGAAATGGGCCAGTCGAGGAAAGCTCACCCGTCTTGGCACCGCACAGCGCGCGGAGTACGACCTCGACGAGTTGTACACGTTGCGACAGACCCGACACCGCGAAGCCCCGAGCCGGGCCCGGACGGTCGATGACGCAGCTGATTCCGGCCCGGAGTGAAGAGGGCCCGTGCGGTCACGTGAGCTGTTCGCGTAGACATGCAGTGCAGGATCGGAGTTGACGTGTGATCGGCCCGCCACCAGGGCGGTGGGCACGGTCTCGTTGCCTTTGCCTGCCACCCTCACCACACGGCACGTGCAGCCCGGCCACCACGAGACGACCGGCCGGCCGTCGGCCGCGCCGGGTCGCTGCAGCACCTCAGCTCGGATGCGGGGAACACCTCGGCCAGTGCCTGCCCAGAAGCCCAGGGCGCCGTCCCCGACCGCCGGAACCGGGGCGCACGTGCGACGACGGGCGCAGTCGCGCATCAAGTCGGCCCACGACTCGGCACATTCACGGTATCTGAACGCGCAACACACCGCCATGCGCGAGGAGATCCTCGCCTACTACGCCCAGGGCAAGGAGGACGCCCGGCTCAGGAAGGGCGGAGCCGCGGCCGGGCGGCTGGAGTTCTGGCGTACGCAGGACGTGCTGCGGCGGCTGCTGCCCGCGGCGCGCGTGCTCGACGTCGGCGGCGGCAGCGGGGTGCACGCGGAGTGGCTCCGCCCGAATCCCCGGAGTCACCGCCCGCCTCGGGACGCCCGTGAACTGCCCGCCCCAACGCCGCCTACGACGCGGTGCTGATGCTGGGCCCGCTGTACCAACCTGCCCGAACGGACCGGCCGAGTAGAGGCCCTCGCCGAGGCGTGCACGGGCGCCGTCGTGAACATCCACGGTTACGGCTTGTTCGGCAAGCACCCCAAGAACCGGCGCAGGGCCACCGTCCGCGTGACCGGCGTCAGGCACGACGACATCAGCGGCCGGACCATCTGGACCAAGAAGCTCAGCGCTGACACCGAGCCGGGCGACTCCGGCGGCCCCGCCTTCCACAAGGGCAAGCAGGTCGGCGTCGTCACCGGGGTCTGAGCCCTTCCGGTCGTGTCGTCGCAGTTACGTGAGGTGGGGTCAGGCCTCCTCGACCGCCACGGTGACGGGTGTGCCGGTCTCGACCGTGCGGCTGACCGTGCAGAGCCGGTCGTGGGAGGTCTTGACGGCCCGGGGAAGAATCGCGCGGGCCCGGTCCGCGCCCTCGCCGTCCGGGAAGGCGACGGAGAAGGTGACCTGGAGATCGGTCATCCGGTTGCCGAGCTCGTCATTGATCTTGTTGCCGGTCACCGCGACGGAGAACCTGGTCGGCTCCGCATGGCGGCTGGTGGCGATGTCGACGTCGACCGCCGTACAGCCGCCGAGCGCGGCGAGCAGCAACTCCACCGGGGTGAATTCGTCCTCCCCCTCGGGTTCGGAACCGGTCCCGAAACTGATCGTGCCGCCGCGGGCGTTCGTTGCGACGAAGTGTCCGGTACTGGTTCGCTCGACGGTGATGGAGCGCAGGGAGTCATCTGCCATGACGACGACACTAAGCGCTCCGCGGGGTGTGCGGCGAAGCGCTGGGTGCCCCGGGACCGGCACTCCGAACGCATCGCCGCGGTCACCGCAGGCTCTCCAGTGGCAGGGCGAGGTCCAGGTGCACCCGCATCACCCATAGCGGGGCGAGAACCTTCTGCGTCTCACCCCACTGCCTTCATCGCGGCCCGCTCTGCTGGTACGAGTGGAAACCCCGGCCCGTCTTGCGGCCGAGAAGGCCGGCCTCGACCAGGCGGCGGAGCGTCGGCGGTGCGCTGTGGTTCGGATCGCAGGACTCTGCGTACAGGGACTCGGAGATCGACAGGACGACGTCCAGGCCGATGAGGTCGGCGAGGCGGAGCGGGCCCATCGGGTGCGAACAGCCGAGGGTCATGGCGTCGTCCACCGCGTCCGGTGAGGCGTAACCCGACTCGACCATGCGGACGGCCCCTCGGGGAGTGGCGCTGCGTCTGCTCGCCGACCTCGCCGATCCGCGGCGCAAGGTGGCGATTCTCAACAACGCCGTGACGCTCCAGAGGCTGACCGGAGACCGGCTGGAACTCGCCCGGTCACTCGCGGCACTCGGCTCCGCCCAGCGGGCCGTCGGCGAGACCGGTCCCGCCCGGCAGGCGCTGTACCAGGCGCTGCGGCTGGCCGAGCAGTGCGGCGCCGCGCCCCTGCACCGCTCCCTGTTGAGCACTGAGGCGGACGCCTCCCCTGTGCCACCTGCCGAGGAGGCGGAGGATCCGCTGACCGCAGCGGAACGCCGGGTCGCGTCGCTGGCTTCCTGGGGGCACTCCAACCGGGAGATCGCCGACCAGCTGTGTGTCACCGTGAGTACGGTCGAACAGCATCTGACCCGCATCTACCGCAAGCTCAACGTGACGGGACGGGCCGAACTGCCTGCCGTCTACCAGGATTTCACCGAGGACGGCACAGGCCCGCAGCTGCCCCGGACCAGCTGACTGGCCCACGGCAGGATCACAGGGGATCCCGAACTTCCGCCATCGCGCATGCGCCGTGGCAAGGGCGGCCGGGAAGAGGGACCAGTCCCTCTTCCCGGCCGCCCCGTGGGTGGTGGCCCTGCCGCCGATGGTCAGACGCAGAGGAGGACGATCAGGCCGTTGCACTCGTTGTCGCCGTCGTCGTCACCACCACCATGGCCACGGTGAC
The DNA here is from genome assembly GCF_000720765.1 of Streptomyces sp. NRRL S-646. GTDB lineage: Bacteria > Actinomycetota > Actinomycetes > Streptomycetales > Streptomycetaceae > Streptomyces. The sequence continues at coordinate 592,445 of NZ_JODC01000008.1, read as the reverse complement.
CTCTTCCCGCACCGTGGCCTTGTGCCGAGCTCGGCTCGGCAGCGGTCGTCTTTGCGGTGAGCTGCACGGCGGGCGTCGCGTCAGCGGCGGAGGCGGCGGTCGCCGTCCCGGCCGCGCAGGCTATGCCCAGCACGGCACTCACCGCGAATATTCGCGGAAGGCGGAAAGCGATCTTGTTGGCGCGACCGGGGCGAATGGGGTTGTTCCCCTGCGTTGTGTTCATGCAGCCACCTTGCACACCCCTGCGGCCAATTTCGCTCCGAGCGCGGCCGATTGGGTGAGCCCTGCGGAACGGGGCCCTTCGCAGTTCCCCCGGCGCGTCGCGAGCGCTCCTCCGCAAGCACGAACTCGTGCTTCTCAGCCCGGACTTGCGCGCCCCCTCAGGCAGCCGGAGTGTCCAGGGGTCGCAGCTCGTCCGCGTACGAGACGGACATGCGGCGCATCAGGCCGTCCGCTGAGATGTCGTACTGGCCCAGGCGCCACAGCGGTGGGGAGTAGGCGTGGATGGAGACGGCGTCGTCGGTGGCGCCGGTGAGGCGGTGGATGTGCTCGGGGCCGAAGCAGAACGATGTGCCGGCGTCGACGGTGACGCGCAGATGGCTGCCGCCGATGCGCGGGGTGGACTCCTCGAGCGCGCCCTGTACGACGGTGACGGCGCCGGCGGAGAGGTCGTGGTCGTGCCAGCCGGTGTCGTTCTGCCGGGTCCAGCACAGCAGCCAGACGTCGACGTAGGCGTCGCGGTACAGGGATGCGTAGTGTCGCTCGTGGTCGGAAAAGGCCACATGGGCGCGCCAGAGGTCCGGGCGGGCGGCGAGGTCCGTCACGAGTGCCTGGAGTTCGCGCTTGTCGAGGGTCCGCTCGGGCAGGGACTCGTACGTCATGGGTGTGGCTCCTTTCAGGGTGCGTCCGGCACGGGGCGCGGTGGTTCAGGTGCGGCCGTGCAGCAGGCGGGCGGGGTTGGCGGTGCGCAGGGCATGGACGGCGGCGTCCGCGCCGAGGTCGGGGACGACGGGCGGGGCGTAGGGGCGGTCGCTTCCGCTGACGACCACGTCGATGCCGACGGCGCGGACGAGTGCGTCGACGGCCCGGCTGCCGTAGGAGGAGGTCTCGTAGAACACGTCGAAGTCGATCTCGCCGCGTCCGCCGCCGCGCGCGGCGAGCCGTTCCCCGTGCAGGGGGGCGAGGCCCGCGAGGGCGGCGAAGCAGACGCGCAGGGCCGGGTGGCGGGCGCGGCCGAAGGCGCGGAAGGCGAACCAGGAGGCGTGCAGCTGCTGCACGTACGGGACCAGGGCCGGCCACCACGGCGGGGTGCCGTCGGCGGGCGGGGCCGCGCCGGGGTGGACGAAGAGGGGCTTGTCGTGACCGGTGAGCACGTCGAGGAGGGGGGCGCAGTGTGCCCAGCCCGCCGCGTCGAGGAGGGCGGTGGCGGGGAGTTGAAGGCCGACGCAGCCGCGGCGCAGTTCGCGTTCCACCGCCTCGGGGTCCGGTGCCGTCAGGCACGGGGAGGCCCAGACGGCGAAGGGTGCCGGGAGGGCGAGGGCGCCGTCGTGGAACGCCGTCAGCAGGGGGGCGGCCTCGGCCGGCGGCAGATGTTCGATGCCGAGGGGGCTGGACAGGGACACCAGGGCCAGGTCGAGACCGTCGGCGGCCGCGAGCCGGGTGCGGGCCGCGATGTCGTGGTCGGCCGGGTCGGCTGCGTAGGGCGGTTCGCCGGCCAGGTGCAGGGCCCAGCCGTCGAGGTACGGAGGGGTCGTGCGGGAGCGCAGCAGCTCGATGAGGGCGGGCGGCCAGATGTGTTGGTGGACGTCGGTGGGCACGCGGCGGTCCTCGCTGAGCAGTGCGGTGTTAAGCGTTTCACTGATGCGCTTAACTTAACCGCTTAACAAGGAGCTGTGTCAACGGTCTCCGGGCTGCGGGCGGGGCGGTGTGGCCACAATGCGGGGGCGCCCCGGTAGGCTTCCCGGCATGGCCAGCCCCAACAAGCGCACCACCCTCCGGGAGGTGGCCGAGGCCACGGGCCTCTCCACCGCAGCCGTCTCCTACGCCCTGCGCGGCAAACACGTCTCCAAGGAGACCGAGGAGCGGGTGCGCAGGGCCGCGGCCGAGCTGGGTTACGAGGCCGATCCCATCGCGCGCGCCCTGGCCAGCGGTCGTACCAGCATGGTCGGCGTCCTCGCGGGCGACCTCCAGGACCTGTGGCAGCAGCAGTTGATGGCCGCCATCGGCCGGGAACTCCTCGCCGGCGACCGTTACGCGCTGATCCTGGACGCGGGCGGGGACCCCGACCGCGAGCTGGTGCTTGCCAAGCAGCTGCGCGACCAGCGGGTCGACGCGCTGCTGGTGTCTCCCGTGGATCCCTCGGCACAGGGCTGGGCCGATATCGCGGACGCACTGCCGGTGGTGGCCGTCGGCGACTCGCTGAGCCGGGCCCGCACCGCCGGCCAGGTCATCTTCGACAACCGGGCCGGCATCGACGCCGTACTGGAGTATCTGCACGAACTGGGACACCGCCGGGTCACCGTCCTGACCCCGACCCGGCCCAGCACACCGGACCGGCCGGCCGACGTGTATGTGGGCGAGGCGGCCGATCGACTCGGGCTGCGGGCCGAACTGGTGCCCTGTCCACAGGAGTTGGGCGAGGCGACGGCGGTGGCGCGGCGCGTGCTGCAGGGTGCGCACTCACCGACGGCTGTGTTCTGTTTCTCGGACTCGCTGGCGTACGGGGTGTATGCGGCCGCGGCGGAGGACTCCCTGGAGGTGGGCCGGGACGTCTCCGTGGTCGGCTTCGACGACCATCCGGTGTCGCGGGTGCTCACACCGCCGCTGACCACGGTGGACTGGGGGCTGAGCGAGATCGCGGCCGAGGCGGCGCGGCTGACGGTTGCCGCGATCGAGGGCAAGCGGGTGCGCAGGAAGCGGGTGCTGTGTGCGCCGCGGATGCGGGAACGCGGGTCGACCGTGCAGGTCTGAACTCCGGGTGAACCGAAGATAGACTCACGCGGCATGACCGTCTCCCACCCGTATCTGCGTTACGTCGCGATCGGCGACAGTCTGACGGAGGGCGTCGGCGATCCGGGGCCGGCGGGCGGGCCCCGCGGCTGGGCCGACCGGTTCGCCGAGATCCTCGCGCGGACCCAACCGAATCTCACGTACGCCAATCTCGCCGTCCGCGGAAAGACCAGCACGCAGATCAGGGCCGATCAACTCGGTCCGGCGCTCGCGCTGCACCCTGACCTGGTGACGGTGACGGCGGGCATGAACGATGTCGTACGGCCGCGCTACGACCCCGAGGCGGTCGCCGCGAACATCGAGGAGACGTTCGCCCGGCTGACCGCGGCGGGCGCGCGCGTCGCCACCATGACCTTCCCGGACCTGGGCAAGGTGTCACCGGTCGCACGCCGGGTACGGCCCCGGATCCTCGACCTCAACGCGCGTGTGCGGGTGCTCGCGGCACGGCACGGGGTCGCCGTCCTGGACGTGTTCCCGCATCCGTTCACGGCCGACCCGCGGCTGTGGAGCGACGACCGGCTGCATGCGAGTCCGACCGGACACGCCCGGATCGCCTCCGGAATGGCCCACACGTTCGGAATGCCGGGCCACGACGACTGGGCCGAGCCTCTGCCTCCGCGGTCACCGGTCCCGGTGCTGCGTGCCGTGGGGGCCGATGTGCGCTGGGCCGTGGACCATGTCGGGCCCTGGCTGTGGCGGCGGCTGCGCGGTCATGTGCCGGGAGACGGATTCACGGCGAAGCGACCCGAGCCGACCCCGGTGAGGCCGCAGCAGGTGGCCTGAACTGCCTTTGCATCTCCGGGTGTTCGGGCGGACTCGGCGGCGTCCGGCAGTGCGGGAGCATGCGGCCGGGACCGCCGCGGGTCGTGCTCGGGTCTGTCCGGCGGGCCGGGGCGGTGTCCAGAGGGCCGCCCGGACCCGGCGCCGGCAGCGACGACAGGCTGCGGCGGGACACCCGACCCAAGGTGTCCGACAGGTGGGTGCCGGGCGGTCGGACGCCTTTGCGGGCCGCAGGGGCCGTGCTACGCGGCGCAGGCCCGGACGAACGCGTCGGCCAGTTCGGCGGGCGGGTGAAGCACCCTTCGTGGCTGCCGGGCGCCTCTATGACCAGCGGGTTCTTCAGGCGCTGCGGGAAGCGGCCGGCCCATGCCCAGTCACCGGGAAGGGAGAGGTCCTCGGTGGAGAGGATGTAGGCGGTGGGGATGTCGAGCGCGGTGAACGCCGTCGTGTCCGGCTTCTCGGTGAAGGTGCCCAGGGGCTGCGGCACGAGCAGGGAGTGCACGGTCCGCTGGGTCTCCTCACCGGCGTCCTGCATGAACGCCTGCTGCCAGACCTCCAGGGGCAGCGTCACCGTGTCGTTGCTAGAGGCGGCTGCCAGGGCGTGGAACATCTCGCCGTAGTGCGGCGGGCATGCGTCGATCAGCGACTCGCCGTCCTGCGGCACGAACGCGCTCCAGAACACCAGCCGCCGTATCCGGGCGGCGAGTTCGGGCGCGGCGCCGGTCAGGACGTATCCGCCCCAGCTGTGTCCGACCAGGGTGATGTCGGTCAGCCCGGCCCGTTCGACGTACTCCACGAGGCTGTTCACACAGTCGGTGAGGGTCACGCCGCGTGGGTCGTCGTCGGCGCCCAGCCCGGCCAGGGTCGGGGTGTGCACCTGGTGCCCGGCCGCCCTCAGCTCGTTCGCCACGGGGCGCCAGGCCCAGCCGCCGTGCCAGGCGCCGGTCACCAGGACGAAGGTCTCGCTCATGTCGATCTCCTTTGATCGAGGGGGAAGTGCGGGTGGAGGGGCTGCCACGGAGTCACCGGGCATCCGGGGTTCCTTCCACGTTCAGGCGGTGTGCGATGTCGGCGCGCAGGGCCTTCTTGTCGATCTTTCCGACCTTGGTGGCGGCGAGTTCGGGGACGGTCACCAGCCGGTCCGGGAACTTGAAGCGGGCGACGCCCGCGCCCTCCATGACGTGGTGGATGTCGTCGAGGGTCACCGTGTGGCCCGGCTCCGGGACGACGTAGAGGCAGACGCGCTCGCCGAGCCGGGCGTCGGGCATCGCCACGGCGGCGGCGCGGGCCACGCCGGGCGTCTGGTAGGCGAAGTTCTCGATCTCCTCCGCGGAGATGTTCTCCCCGCCCCGGATGATCATGTCCTTGTCGCGGCCCTCGACGACGAGGTTGCCGTCGGGCCGCAGCCGCACGATGTCGCCGGTGCGGTACCAGCCGTCGTCGGTGAAGGCGCGGGTGTTCTGCTCCGGGGCGCGGTAGTAGCCGCGCGGGGTGTACGGGCCGCGGGTGAGCAGCACTCCCGGGGTCCCGTCGGGGAGGGGGTTGCCGAGTTCGTCGACGACGAGGAGTTCGTCGTCCTCGCACATGGGGCGTCCCTGGGTCGTGCAGATGATGTCTTCCGGGTCGTCCAGGCGGGTGTAGTTGAGGAGGCCCTCCGCCATGCCGAACACCTGCTGGAGGGTGCAGCCCAGTTCGGGACGCACCCGGCGGGCGACGTGGTCGGCGAGCCGGGAACCGCCGACCTGCAGGACCCGCAGGGAGCTCAGGTCGCTGCCGGGGTGTTCCTGGTGGTGGTCCAGCCAGCGCTGGGCGATGGCCGGGACCAGGGCGGTCGCGGTGACACTCTCGCGTTCGACGAGCGGGAACGCCTTCTGGGGGTTGGGCGAGCCGAGGACCACGCGGCCGCCGTTGAGCAGGGTGCCGAGCAGGCCCGGGCAGGCGAGGGGGAAGTTGTGGCCGAGCGGGAGGGCGGCGAAGTAGACGGTGTCGGAGCCGAACGCGCAGACTTCGGCGCTGCGTCGGGCGTTGTAGACGTAGTCGTCGTGGGTGCGGGCGATGAGTTTGGGCAGTCCGGTGGTGCCGCCGGAGAGCAGGAACACGGCGATCGAGCGGCTGTGGGGCCGGTAGGCGTCAACGGCGGCCCGGTCCCCGGCGGTAGCGGGTGCGGTGCACAGCTCCCGCAGGTCCACGGCATCGTCGCCGACCTTGTCGCCGAGGACGAGGACGTGCCGGAGCGTCGGCGAGTCCGCCGCGATCTCGAACGCCATTGCCCGGTGGTCGTGGCCCTTGAGGACATCGGGGACGGCCACGGCGACGGCCTCACTGTGCTCGACCAGATGGCCGACCTCGTGTCTGCGGTGTCCGGGCAGCGCCATCACCGGGATGACACCGAGACGCAGACAGGCGTAGGTGAGGATCACGAACTCGGCGGTGTTGGGGAGCTGCACCACCAGCCGGTCGTCCGGGCGGAGCCCGAGTGCGGCCAGCCGCAGTGCCACCGCGTCGGCCCGCTCAGCGAGTTGACGGTACGTCAGCCGCCGGTCGCCGTCGACGAGCGCGACGGCGTCGGGAGTGGCGTCGGCGACGGTGTGGAGCCGGTCGCCGATCGCGTGGCCCTCCCAGTAGCCCTTGTCGGCGTAGCGCCCGGCGTACTCCTCGGGCCAGGGCACAGCGCCTTTGCTGCTCGGCCTGGGCATGTTCGGTCTCCTCAGCGGTCCTGGGCGGGTGCAGCGGTGGGGACGATCACGGCGTCGAGGGCGATCAGTCCGTCGGCGGTGAGACGCAGCGGGTTGATCTCGATCTCGGCGGTGCGGGGGCTCGCGGCGAGGGCGGCGGCCAGCGCGGACACGGCCCGTCCGAACTCGGCGCGGTCGAGCTGCGGCCCGCCGCGCCAGCCGTCGATCAGGGCGCGGGCGGCCAGGTCGTCGGGCATTCCGGCGGCCTCGTCGACGGAGAGCGGGGCGAGCCGGATCGCGACGTCGGCGAGTGCTTCGGCGGCCGTGCCGCCCAGCCCGGCGAGGACGACCGGCCCGAAGACGGGGTCGCGGCGCACGCCGAGCACCAGGTCGACGCCGGGCGGCGCCATGGCCTCGACCAGGTAGCGGCGGTCGGGTCCGATGGCGTCGAGCGCCGCGTCGAGTTCACCGGGGGTGCGTACGCCCAGGTGGACTCCGCCGATCTCCGTCTTGTGCAGGATCGCGGCGTCGAGCACCTTGACGGCGACGGGCCCGCCCAGCAGGTGCAGGGCGTGGTGGGCGTCGGCGCGGTCGGCGCAGGCGACGCGTTCGGGGGTGCGGATGCCCAGTTCCGTGAGGAAGGTTTTTGCGGCGTCCTCGTCAAGCGGCCCGGACGGCACCGAGACGGCCGGTTCCTGCCCGGCTGCCTGGGTGGGCACGGCCCGTTGCCGGGCATGTGTCACCAGGGCCCGTACGGCATTGGTGGCGGACGCCGGTCCGGTCAGTGCCGGAATCCCGGCCTTGTGCAGCCGTGCCCGCTGTTCGGCGACATCCTCGGGCAGACCTCCGACGATCACCACGGCCGGGGAGTCCGCGCCGAGCCCGGCGTCCTGCGCGGCCGAGGCGAGGTCGACGCTGTCGGGCTCCGTGAGGGCGTAGACGGCCAGCAGGTCCACCTCGGGATCCGTGGCCGTGGCGGCGAGTACACGGGCGAAGGTCTCGGCGGGCCGGCCGGTGTCGACCGGGTTGCGCTGGTAGGTGAGCGGGGGCAGCAGTTCGCGCAGGGCACCCTGGGTGGTGTCGGCCAGCTCCGGCATACGGATGCCGTCGGAGCCCGCCCGGTCGGCGATCAGCAGACCGGGCCCGGCCTGAGCGGTCACGAGACCGAGCCCCGGATCCGGGTCGGGGCACAGCTGGATGCGGGAGAGGGCCGTGAGGGCGTCCACCAGTTCGCGTTCGTCGTCCACCACCACGGCTCCGGCCTGCCGTAGCGCGGCCCGTGTCGTGCGCCAGGAGGTGGCGAGCGCTCCGGTGTGCGACCGGGCGAAGTCCCCGACGTCCGTACGGCCGACGACCAGGGCCACGACCGGTTTCACGGCGGAGACCAGCCGTACGGCCTCCACCAGCCGCGGCCCGTCGGGAACCGTCTCCAGGTGCAGCGCCACGCCCGTCGTACGGGCGTCGCCCGCGAGGTGCTCCAGGACGTCCGCGGCGGTGACGTCGAGGCCGGCCCCGATGCCGACGCCGAGGCTGATCCCGTTTCCGGCGGCGACCAGGTCGAAGGCGAGAGCGTGGTTGACGCCGCCGCTGGCGGCGACCACCGCGATCTCCCCGGCCGGAAGCTGCCCGGCCGCCGGCACGAAGCTGGCCGTCAGGCCCAGGTGGGGGGCGAAGAACCCGGAGGTGTTGGGTCCGAGCAGCCGCACCCCGGTCTCCCGGGCGACGCGGTACAGCGCCTCCGCATACGCCAGGCCCTCCTCACCGGCCTCGCCGAAGCCGCCGGCGCAGACCAGTGCGGCACGGCAGCCGACCGCGGCCGCCTCGGCCAGCGCGTCCGCGCAGCCGGCCGCGGGGACGCACAGGACGGCCAGGTCGAGCGGTGCGTCGGTGTGTGCGGCGGCTTCGGCGACGGAGGCATACACGCCCTCGCCGGGCTCCGGACGCCGGGCGTTGACCAGGGCCCGGGCGCCGGAGAAGGGGCCCAGCGAGCGGGCCATGGCGGCGCCCAGCTTTCCGCTCTGCCGCGAGGCGCCGATCACCACCACGCCCTCGGGAGCGAACAGCGGGGTCAGGTTCGTGCTCATGTCTGCTCCCGTCCCACCAGGTCGGCGCGTCCGGACAGCAGCAGCGTCTCGGCCCGGTCCTCGTCCAGCCCGTCCTCCATGATCAGCGCGGGCACTCCGTGCACCAGCCGGGCCTGTTCGGCGAGCAGCGACCGGGTGAGCGGGATTCCGCCCTGTACGGCGACCAGTTCCGGGGGTGTGTCACCGGTCAGGGCGTCGGCCAACTGGTCGTAGATCTGCGGGAGTCGATCCTCGCTGTCGGGTGCGGTGAGCCACAGGTCCTCCTCGGTGCGCAGTGCTGCGAGGTCGGCGCCGGTCAGGCTCCGCCCGGTGAACTCCCGCTCGCCCAGCTGCAGTGGCGTGTCCAGGGGTAGGTGGCCGTCGTGCGTGGCCCGCCAGTCGCGTACGACCTGGTCGACGAAGCCGGGATCGCGGCGCGCGATCCGTTCCTTGCCGATGCTGCGGGAGATGAAGTGGAAGGCGAACTGCGTCGGCTCGAACGCGTCGTGGTAGCGCCCGAAGTGCTCCCACCAGGAAAGGCTCGGCCGTGCGGAGTTCTGGATCTTCTCCACCGAGGGGCGGCGGGCCGCCTCGTAGGCCTCCAGGGCGCTCGGCAGGTCGTCGCGATGGCCGAGGAGACTGTCGGCGAGGGCGACGGCGTCCTCCATGGCCATCTTCGTTCCGGAGCCGACGGAGAAGTGCGCGGTGTGGGCGGCGTCGCCCAGCAGGACGACGTTGCCGCTGTGCCAGCGGTGGGTGCGCCGGGTGCGGAAGTTGCCCCAGCGGGAGTTGTTGACCAGCAGTTCGCGGCCGTCGATCTGTTCGGCGAAGAGCTTCTCCAGATACGCCTTGCTCTTCTCGTCGCTCGGGCCGGGCGGCTGCGCGGTGTCGAACTGGTCCAGCCCCGCCCTGCGCCAGGACTCCTCGTCGGTCTCCACGATGAAAGTGCTGACGCGGTCGCTGATGGGGTAGCCGTGACGGCGAAGGTGCCGTGCGGGCCGTGCTCGTGCACGAAGGTCAGGCCGTCGAAGAGATAGTCCGTGCCGAACCAGATGAACTTCGCGGTCGCGACCTCCACCTCCGGCACCAGCACGTCGGCGAGCCGATCGCGGAAGCGGGAGTTCGCCCCGTCGGCGGCCACGATCAGGTCGTAGCCGGCGAGTTCGGCAGGGTCCGCGGGGACCTCGTGGCTGAAGCGGAGTTCGACCCCGACCTCCTCGGCACGCCGGTGCAGCAGTTGAAGCAGGGTCTTGCGGGTGATGGCGGCCATGCCGTTGCCGCCGCAGCGGATCCGCTGCCCCTTCAGCCGTACCTCGATGTCGTCCCAGTGCCGGCCGTACTCGGCGAGAGCCGTGCGCAGGACGGGGTCCGCCGCGTGGATCGCGGCCAGCGTGGCGTCCGAGAACACCACGCCGAAGCCGAAGGTGTCCTCGGCGCGGTTGCGCTCGAAGACCGTCACCTCGACCGACGGATCGGCCTGCTTGACCAGCGCCGCGAAGAACAGCCCGCCGGGGCCGCCTCCCACGCAAGCGATCCGAGAAACCATGGCTCCTGCCTCCACCTCGAGTACAGGCCCAGACTCAGGCCCGAAAGCATCCTGTGTCAATAGATCCACGAGCGTCAATAATTTGTTGCACTTCCGCGTTCGCCTCGAAGCGGTAAAAACCCTGCACCTCAGTGCATTCCTCGGCTCGATCGGTCATCCTCACGACGGCCGTCCGTGTGACATAGTCAGTTTCGTGAAGCCACGATCGATCGTCTTCGACCTGTTCGGCGACTACGTCCGCTACCGCGGCGGCGCCGCCCGGCTGCGCACCCTCAGCACACTGATGGGCTGCTTCGGTGTCGGCGAGAGCACGGTGCGGGTGGTGCTGGCGCGCCTGCGCAAGGAGGGCTGGTTCGACGTCCGGCGCGAGGGCCGGGAGACGCTCTACGCGCTCAACAAGCGCAGCCTGCAGCTCCTCGACGAGGGCCGTTCACGGATCTTCGACCGGGCACCGTCCGACTGGGACCGGCACTGGTACATGGTCATCTACTCGGTGCCCGAGTCCGAGCGCGCCGTACGCGACCACATCCGCAAGGAACTGGCCTGGCTGGGCTTCGGCCCGCTCGCACCGTCCACCTACGTCTGTCCGCACGACCGGCTGCAGCAGGTGCGGGAGAGGTTCGCGGACGAGCCGGCCGTACGCCTGGACACACTGCGCTGTCAGTCCGGCGGGCTGCCGGTCGACCGCGAGATGGCGGCCCGCAGCTGGGATCTTGCCGCGCTCAACGAGGACTACCGGGAGCTGCTGCGCACGTACCGCGTCCGGATGCCGTCATACCGGGCCGGGGCGCTGAGCCCCGAGGAGGCGCTGGTGGAGCGCATGCGGCTGACTTACGACTACCGCAAGTTCCCCTTCCGCGACCCGGATCTGCCCACCGAGCTCCTCCCGGCGGGCTGGGTGGGCCACGAGGCGCACGACATGTTCCTCGAGGCCCACGAGATCCTCGGCCCCTCGGCCGAGTCGTACTACGACGAGGTGGCCGAGTCACGGCCTGGCGCCCGGCCGTAGGGCGCTAACCCGGGCGGGTCTCCAGTCGGCAGCAGCAGGACGCCTCGATCGGTACGTCCGCCGTTGCCGTGGCGATCTTCAGCTGCTGGGCCACGATCTGCGCCTCGCCGTCCTTGCCGAGCCGCACGAGGCACTCGTGGAAGCCGTGCAGGGCCCAGACATTGGCGGGGTGCTGCTGTGCGCGCGGCAGGGTGCCGTCGAGGCCCAGGTCGGCCCGGTAGACGGCCTCGGCCTCCGCGACCAGGCCCTGTTCGAGGAGCAGTGCCCCGTAGGCGTGCCGGGTGGGCTGCATCCAGCCCCAGGGTTCGTCATAGGGAAGACCGTCGTCCAGCTCGATCGACCGGCGCAGGGCCGCGAACGCGGCGTCGTGGTTCCCCTTGCGGTAGTCCAGCTCTCCGTCCAGCATCGCAGCGGCGATCGCGAGGATGTCCGCGCAGGTGTTGTTGAACAGCATGCGGGTCTCGGGGACCCGGGCGACCGCGTCGCGGAAGAGCCGCCGCTCGGCCTCGGCCTCGTCGATCCGGCCCGTGGCGGAGAACGCGACACCGCGGGCGTAGTGCAGCATCGCCGTGCTCACGCAGTACAGGCGTACATCGGCGGGCATCGGAAGGGCGAGGATGTCGCCCCACCGGCCGAAGCGGATGAGCACATGCACCCGCATCGCGAGGAAGCTCTCCAGCCAGTCCGCCATGGGCGGGCTCTGCACCCGGAGCAGTTCCTCGGGCACGGCCGCCTCGAGCCGGTGCACCGTGTCGATCGCGTCCCGGTAGCGGCCGAGGAACATCGCTCCGTAGATCTTGAAGTGGAGGTTGTGGCACCGGTACAGGGTGTAAAAGTTCATCGCTCCGGCCCGGGCGTGGAACTTCTCGTCGGCTTCGATCGCCGTGGTGTTGTCGGAGACGACCCGACGGTAGTCGCCGCAGAGCACTTCCAGATGCGACGGCATGTGCTGCAGATGTCCGGCGTCCGGCATCAGACCGCGCAGCCGGTCACCGGCCGGCAGGGCGGCTTCGGGGGTCGGTGACATCTCCATGAGGTGGATGTACATGTGCAGCAGGCCCGGGTGGAGCGTGCCCGCCTCCGTGGCGAGCGCCTGTTCCAGCACCGCCCTGGCCTCGGTGGTGCGCGCACCCAGGGCAGGTGTGCCGGTGCGGATGTCCCATAGTTGCCAGGGAGTGAGGTTCATCAGGGCGTCGGCGTACAGGGTGGCCACGTCGAGGTCGTCGGGGGCCAGTCCGTGGACGGCCCGCATGCTGTCTGCATAGGCGGTGTTCCACACGGAACACTCCTCGACGGCCGGTGCCCGCTCCTGCGGATATCGGGCGCGCAGGGCGCCGACGAGGGCCTGCTCGACGGGGGTGGCCCGGCCCGCCTTGGCGTGTGCGCGCTGCACCGCGGCGTGGGTGCGCTGCACCGTCCGGGCCAGGTCCTGTTCGTCGAAGAACTCCCAGGGCTTGTTGTAGTTGGGGCCGAGCGCATAGGCCATGCCCCAGTCGGCCATGGCGCAGTCGGGATCCGCCGAGGCGCAGGCCTCGAAGCAGCGCACGGCCTCTTCGTGGTTGAAGGCGAAGGTCCAGTTCAGTCCGCGGTCGAACCACATTTGCGCCTCGGGCGACGAAGTCGTCACCCGCCGGCCGTGACTGCCGAGGTCGTAGTAGCTCACAGACGACGAAATACCCCACACCGGCTATAACGCACAAGACCCACCCTCGAACCTGACAGGTACAAGGCAAAGGAATGGCATGGTCTAGACCAAGAAGCTGTTTGGTCTAGTCCAAAGCATGGACGCGGTCACGGTCCGGCAGGAAGCTGGGGCACTCCCCCACCCCCATCGGAGGCACACCGTGAGACGTCTTCGTGCATGCCTGGGCGCAGCCGCCGCCGTCGGACTCACCGCCGCAGGAACCACAGCCCTGACAGCGGGCCACGCCTCGGGCGCGACCGCCGCGCTCAGCAACCGCTGGTACGCGGCCGCCCCGTACCTGATGCCGCTGGACAACGACCCCCCGGACCCCGCCGCCATCATGGACGCCACCGGTCTCAAGGCCTTCCAGCTCGCCTTTGTCCTCGCCCCCAACGGCGGTGGCTGCTCGCCCACTTGGGGAGGCACCGCCCCCGTGTCCTCGGACACGGCCGTCCAGTCCGTCATCAACACGATCCGCGGCAAGGGCGGCGACGTGTCCGTCTCCATCGGCGGGTACGGCGGCACGAAGCTCGGTCAGGTGTGCTCGGACGCGGCGGCGACGGCGGCCGCCTACCAGCAGGTCATCACCAAGTACGGCCTCCACGCGATCGACTTCGACCTGGAGGAACCGGAGTACGAGAACACCGCGGCGATCAAGAACGAGATCGGCGCTGCGAAGATCCTCCAGCAGAACAACCCCGGCCTGTACGTCTCCGTCACAACGGCCGGTACGGCCGACGGCACCGGCTGGTTCGGCAAGCAGATGCTGCTGGAGGCGAAGTCGCAGGGCTTCACGCCGAACAACTTCTCCATCATGCCCTTCGACGGCGGCTTCAACGGCGCGGCCTCGCAGACCAGCGCGCTCACCAACTTCAACTCCATCCTCCAGTCGACGTTCGGCTGGGACCAGGCGACGGCCTACGCGCACGAGGGCTTCTCCGGGATGAACGGTCGCAGCGACACCGGTGAGATCTTCACCCAGGCCGACTTCCAGACCGTGCTGGACTACGCCACCAGCCACAACATGGACCGCTTCACCTTCTGGTCCCTCAACCGCGACCGCCAGTGCACCCCGCCCGACAACGGCGGGCGCACCTCCGGCACTTGCTCCAGCGTGGCGCAGAACTCCTGGGACTTCGCGAAGTACTCGGTGAAGTTCGCGGGCGCCACCCCGCCGGACTCGACTCCCACCCCCACTCCGACGCCCACGCCGACACCCACCGCGTGCAAGTCCGCCTGGAGTTCGAGCGCCGTCTACACCTCCGGTGACGAGGTCTCGTACAACAAGCACAATTGGAAGGCCAAGTGGTGGACCCAGAACGAGACGCCGGCCGCCACCGACTGGGGCCCTTGGCAGGACGAGGGGGCGTGCTGACCGTCCGCCCTGGCTGAAACGGCCCGGTCGGCGTCCGGCGCCATCCCTCGTCTGCGGCGCCGTCATGGCTGGTCGCGCCCACGCGGCCGAGCCGCATATCGATACAGCCCCGCGCCCCTCGGGGCGCGGCCGAACCGCAGCCGACTTCGCGCACCCCGTTCAGAGGAAGACGGCACCGTCCGCCGCGCAGGCCCTCGCGGCCAGTCCCTCGGAGTCCGGATCCGGCTGCAGTATGCGGGCGACGATCTCGGTCGTGGCCCGGTGCCAGTCGCCGCTGCGGCGGAGCATCGCATGGTCTCCGCCGCGGACCAGCACCAGGCCGGCCCTGGCTCCGGCCTCCCGGGCCCTGCGTACGTAGTCCGCCGACTCGGCGGGCGGCGTCACGTGGTCGCGGTCGCCGTGCAGGACCACCAGCCGCCCGCCGCCGAGGTGGCGGGCGGAATCCTGCGGCGGGCACCAGGGTGCCAGCGCCAGCACGCCACGCACCAGCGGGTGCGAAGCGGCCCGCAAGGCCGCCCTGGCTCCCATCGAGTGCCCTACGAGGACGGTGGGGACCGTTCCCGCCAGCCGCTGGAGTTCGTCCAGCGCCTGCAGTGCGTCGTGGGCGGGATCGGCGTCGTTCCAGCCCTGGTAGCGGTAGTGGACCTGCCCGAGCAGGACGTCGGGGGGCAAGGCCGCCGCGGCCGCCCGCAGGACCGGGAGCATACGGAGCGCGGCCGGCTGCCAGGGGTGCGCCGTCCGGCGGCTCAGCTCGTGGCCGCCGTGCAGCGTCACGATCGCCGCAGCCACGGCTTCGGGCGGCGCGTGCCGCACGATCAGCGCGGACTCGTTGCGCTGCACTGCCCCACGGTTCCTCACCAGTACGGCACCTCTCCACTCCGGACACCTCATCCTCCCCCGAAGCTCCGGGACGGCGCCGCGGAGGGGGCGCACGCAGTAGATCAGTGAGCCCTGTACGCGCCTCCACGCAGGTCGGGAAAATGCGCCAGGTCGGCTCTGTCGTGGCCGAGAAACCGTGCACGTCAGCTCCAACTCGTCGAGAAAGCAGGTCGGCTCCCGTGCTGCTACGTCTGCCAGAGTCCGTGTCCGAAGCGCAGGAGTGCCTCGCCGAGGGAGCCGTACCCGTCGGCGGGGCAACGCTGATCTGGGCCGGCTGGCAGCGCGACGGATTTCCCGAGCAGGCCATGTCGCTGCGCAGCCTGCCGGAGGCCAATGTGATCGGGCGCGGGGCGCTGGGCGCCGCCGTCGTGCTGAACACCGTCGACGAGCGCGTGCCCGAGGTGCTGCGCCGGGCGGCCGCCGCGGTGGGGACGGGAGCCGTGCGCCGGACGGCCACTGTCGGCGGCAACCTGGTCGGCAGCACACTGCGTTGCCTGCTGCCGGCGGCGCTGGTGCTGAAGGCCTGGGCGACGGTGCTCGACCAGGACCGGGTCTACGAGACCGACCTCGCCGAAGTCCTCGCCAAGCACCACCTGCTGCTCAGCCTGCACTGGCGTGAACCACTCGCCAGCAGCTACCGCAAGCTGCCCGGCGACGCGGGCGGGCAGCCGCCGTTCGTGGTCGCCGCCGCGGTGCATGCGGATGACGGCGGACCCGACCGCCTGCATGTCGCCGTCCGCGACGGCTACGACGTGCTCACGGCCGATGTCTCCTGTAGCGCCTGGAGTGAGGAGGCGATCGTCGCACTGGGCGACACTGCGCTCGGCTCACTCCCCTCCGTGGTGTGGGAGGCCGTTCGGGAACACGTCTCCCATCTGCTGGCTCGCCCGGTCAGTCGGTGAGGCCCTTCTTGTCCAGCACCTCGGCCGCCTTCGGGGCCTGGATGTCCAGGGGTGCGTCGAAGTCGCGGAACGATGTGGTGGTGCTGTACTCGGTGCCCTCATAGACGGTTTTGAGCAGGTACGGCTTGCCTTCCGTGGCCACGTAGAAGGTGTACGTGCCGCCCTTGTCCGCCTTGTCGGTCACGGTGACCGAAAGAGCGTCCCGGCCGTCGACGCGGGTGGTTCTGCCCTTCGTTGCCTTGCCGAACGAGTCGAAGGGCCGTTCACAGGAGGCGAGCCCCTTCTCGCGGTCCTTCGACTCGTCGACAGGCGACTTCAACCACAGTTTCTGATCGCCTCGGACGCTCGTGTCGCCGTTCCATTTCTGGAGGTACTTGCGGTCCGGGCGCACGTAGTCCGTGGTGCCGATCCGGATCTGTTCCAGGGTGCCGCCCTCGGACCAGATGACCTTCGATCTGCACCGGTCGTCGAGATCGGTCGCGAAGCGGGTGGTGACCGTGCCGCCCTTGGTCGCCTCGGTGGTCATGTCGATCCTGACGGATTTCAACCCGCGCATCGTGTCGTTGGCGTCGTCGAGTATCTCGTCGGCCGACCGCTCGTCGGCGGTGCCGCATGCCGATACGGCCGTCCCTGTCAGCAGGCACGTCATCACGACCGTCACCGCAGTGACCAGGTTCCGCATGGATCCCCCCCTGTCCAGTCCATGATCACCCCGGAGAGCCTACCAACCGCTCTGCGGCGTCCCACAGTTCACGTTCGCGCCGGGGGTCGTACGACTCCTGCGACGACCGGGCGACCCGCGCGTGGTCGACGTAGGAGCCGGTCGGTGCGCGGATCGTGCCGAGGGCTAGGTCGGCGAGGTGGCGGCCCGCGACCGTGCGGCTGGTGGCGACGGGGGTGAGGGTCAGCGCCGGCAGGATGCGGCGCATGGCGAAGCGGGAGAGGGGGCCCGCGTTGCGGGCGAGGCCGGTGCCGGGGACGAAGCCCGGGTTGTAGGCGATGACGTCAATGCCGGTCGGCAGGCGGCGGGCGTACTCGTGGACCAGGTGGATGGCGGCCAGCTTGCTCGTCGAGTAGGCGGTGCGACCGGCGGTCGTGGTGTCCGGGTCGGGGAAGGCGCACGGGCGGGCGAGGGTGTCCGGGGTGTTCCAGAGGGGGCCGGGGACCATGCCGAGGTTGTGTCTCCAGTCGCCGAAGTGGGTGTCGCTGGCGGTGATCACGATGCGGGCGGGGCGGGCGAAGTCGCCTTGCAGCCGGCGCACGAACAGGTGGTTGGCGAGCACGTTGACGGCGAAGGTGGCCTCGAATCCGTCGGGGGTTTCGGTGCGTGCGTTCGTGTACTGCACGCCCGCGTTGGCCACGAAGCCGTGCAGCGGCGGCAGTTCACCGTCGTCGAGGCGTGCGCGGATCTCCTCGGCCGCCGACCGGACGCTGTTGAGGGAGGCGAGGTCCGCCGTGACGTACGAGACCGGGCGTCCGCCTGTGCCGAGTTGGGCCGTCAGGTGGGCGCCGGTGGAGCCACGGGCGACGAGCAGGAGGTGGGTGTCCGGTGACTCGCGCAGGATGCGTTGCGCGGCGGCGCGGCCGATCCCGCTGCTTGCTCCCGTCATCACGATCGTGGACGGCATGCCTGACTCCTTCGCTGGTCGGTCGGCGAGCGATGTCGGCCACACTCGCCGTTGCCACTGCCGTCAGCCAGTGCCGTCCGCGTCACTAGGACTGGCAGTACCCAGGCTGTCGCCGCCCCGGACGAAGACAATGGGGCGCATGGCTGCCTCCCGCTCCGATTTCGGCTCGCTGCTGCACCGATGGCGCGATCGTCTCTCCCCCGCCGATGCCGGTTTCACCGCGACGAGCGGGCGGCGTGCTCCGGGGCTGCGTCGCGAGGAGCTCGCGCAGCTGGCCGGAGTGTCCGTGGACTACGTACTGCGGCTGGAACAGGGCCGCGCGACAAGCCCCTCGGCGCAGGTCGTCGGTGCCCTGACCCGGGCGCTGCAGTTGTCGCGGGCCGAACGCGACCTGTTGTACAGGAGCGCCGGGCTGCTACCGCCGCAGGACGCCACGATCAACACCCATGTGCCCGCCGGCATCCAGCGGCTGACCGCACGGCTGGGCGACGTCCCCATCGGGGTGTTCGCCGCCGACTGGAACCTGGTGTGGTGGAACGCCATGTGGTCTGCCCTGCACGGCGATCCCGCCACGGTGCCGCCCGTCGAACGCAACCTCGCCCGCGCCGTGTTCGGCACCGGAGCAGCCCATGCGGCGATGCGGCCCGTCAACTCCGAACGCGGCGGCGAAAGTTTTGCCGCGTCGATCGTCGGCGATCTCAAGCACGCGCTCTCCCGCTACCCGGCCGACACTCAACTCAGCTTTCTTGTACAGGAGTTGAAGGAAAGGTCCGCCGTTTTCGCAAGCCTGTGGGAGACGGCGGCGACGGCCGAGCACACCACCGACCGCAAGACCGTCCGGCATCCCGAGATCGGCGACATCGTCCTCGACTGCGATGTGCTCGTCGTCCCGGGCGCGGATCTGCGCATGGTCACCTACACCGCGGCGGCGGGCAGCAGCGACGCGGGAAAACTGGATCTGCTGCGCGTCACGGGCGGGCACGCCGCCTCGCCGCTTCCCTGAGGTCTCACTCCGCCGTCTTGCGGGCCAGCGCGTTGTTGTCTATCGAGTTGTGCACGCTGAAGCTCACGGCGTCCGAGCGGTAGCGGTCGTCCGACCACTCCACGGGGCGTCCCTCTCGGGTGGTCGTGACGCGGCGGACGCGCAGCAGGGGGCTGGTGCGGCGGATGCCGAGGAGTTCGGCGTCCTGCGCGCTCGCCGCGACCGCGTCGATGACGTGCTCGCCGTACGCGAAGACCAGGCCCGTACTGTCGTACAGCAGTTGGGTGACGGACGGGGCGTACGGGTCGATCGTCTCGACGGCGGGTGAGATCCAGTCGGCGTACACGGTGCGCTCGACGAGGACCGGTTCGCCGTCCAGGCCGCGGACCCGCAGGACGTGCAACACCTGTGTGCCTTCCCGGAGTTGGAGACGGGCGGCGTCCTGCGCGGTGGCGGGAAGGTACTCCTGGGCCACAACCTGGCCGGTGGCCTCGCGGCCCATGGCGCGGGCCCACTGGGCGAAGCTGCGCAGTTCGGCGAAGCTCTGGCTGCGGCGGCTGGCCAGGACGACCCGGCGGGCGCCCTGGCGGGAGCCGATCAGGCCCTCGGCGGTCAGCGCGGCGACGGCTTGGCGGACGGTGCCGCGCGAGACGCCGTAGTGGGCGGCGAGTTCCGTTTCGGCGGGCAGCCTGCTGCCGACTGTGTACTCCTCACGGTCGATCGCCCGCCGCAGCTCGTCGGCGATCTCCTCGTGTCGTGTCGCCACCGTTTCCCTCCGAGTCTGCTGCTGTGCACAGCGTGACCAGCCTAATCGAGACCGTCAAGTGATCGCGCTTGCCTCGAACTGTGCAGGGATTGGGAGGTCACAATTTCGCCACTGTTTACCAAGAGGTCACCACAGGCGGCCTTACTGAGGCCAACTTGTTCAGACAAGTTCTCAGCCTTTTGCGTCTTCGTGCGTCCTCCCCTGCGCTCACCTATGGAGTCACCGTGTCCCAGCCGAGAACAGCCGCCCTGGCCGGCTCCCTCGCCGTCGTAGCCGCGCTCGCCCTGAGCGCCTGCGGCGCCGCTCCCGACAACGCGTCGACCACCGCCGACGGCAAGAACGCGGCCACCGCCACCTCGGCCGCCGCCTTCGGCGGGCTCGACGCCCTGGTCAAGGCCGCCAAGAAGGAGGGCACGCTGCACGCGATCGCGCTGCCCCGCGACTGGGCCAACTACGGCGCCCTGATCGACGGCTTCACGAAGAAGTACGGCATCAAGATCACGGTGGAGAACCCGGACGGCACCAGCCAGGACGAGATCAACGCCGTGACCTCCCGCAAGGGCCAGGACCGCGCCCCGGACGTCCTCGACCTCGGCAGCTCCTTCGCGCTCAGCGCCGCCCAGCAGGGCCTGCTCGCGCCGTACAAGGTGACCTCGTACGCCGACCTGCCCGCCGGGCAGAAGGACCCGCAGGCGCGCTGGTACAACGACTACGGCGGCTACATCTCCATCGGCTGCGACGCCAAGCGCGTCAAGACCTGCCCGACCACCTTCAAGGACCTGCTCAAGCCCCAGTACAAGGGCCAGGTCGCGCTCAACGGCAACCCCACCAAGTCGGGGTCGGCCTTCGGCGGTGTGTACGCGGCCGCGCTCGCGAACGGCGGCTCGTTCGACAACATCCAGCCCGGCCTGGACTTCTTCGCCAAGCTGAAGAAGAACGGCAACTACACGCCCGTCGAGTCGACTCCGGCGACCGTGGAGAAGGGCGAGACGCCGATCAGCATCGACTGGGACTACCTCAACGCCGGTTACGCGGACGAGTTCAAGTCCAAGGGCGTCGACTGGAAGGTGGCGGTCCCGTCCGACGGCCAGTTCTCCCAGTACTACTCGCAGGCCGTCAACAAGGACGCCCCGCACCCGGCGGCCGCCCGCCTGTGGCAGGAGTACCTGTACAGCGCCGAGGGCCAGAACCTGTGGCTCAAGGGCTACGCCCGTCCGGCGCTGATGCCGGCCATGGAGAAGGCCGGCACCCTGGACAAGGAGGCCGCGGCCAAGCTGCCGAAGGTCTCCGGTACACCGTCCTTCCCGACCGAGGCCCAGCAGAGCAAGGCCAAGACGGTCATCGCGGGCGGCTGGGCGAAGGCCGTTTCCGGATGACGGCCACCCTCACGGGCGTGGACGTGGCGCCGCCGCTCGCTTCGGTGAAGCGGCGGCGCCGGGTCCCCGGCTGGCTCGCCGTCGTCCCGCTGCTCGTGTTCGTCGCGGTTGCCTTCGGGGTGCCGGCGATCGCCATGCTGAACGGTGCGTTCAGCGTCAAGAACCAGACCACGGGCGCCACTTCGTACAGCACGGCAAACCTGACCACCTCCCTGCAGGGCGCCTATCTGACCGCACTGCTCGGCAGCGTCAAACTGTCCGCCGTGTCCGCCGGGATAGGGACCGTCCTCGGGCTGCCGCTCGCGCAGGTCGTGGTGACCTCCCGGTTCCGGGTGCTGCGCGAGGCCGCCCTCACCGCGTCCGGGGTGCTCGCCAACTTCGGCGGCATCCCGCTGGCCTTCGCGTTCGTTGCCACGCTCGGCAACGCCGGTGTGCTGACGAAACACCTGGGCCTCTCGGACAAGGGCTGGGACCTCTACAGCTTCTGGGGCCTGGTCGTCGTCTACCTGTACTTCCTGATCCCG
The DNA here is from genome assembly GCF_000720765.1 of Streptomyces sp. NRRL S-646. Taxonomy (GTDB): domain Bacteria; phylum Actinomycetota; class Actinomycetes; order Streptomycetales; family Streptomycetaceae; genus Streptomyces. The sequence goes on along the minus strand of NZ_JODC01000008.1, from coordinate 571,247 downwards.
CTCATGGTCCTCACCATCACGCCCGCCCTGGAGGGCCTGCGCTCCCAGTGGCGTGAGGCCGCCCAGAACAACGGCGCCACCGCCCTGCAGTACTGGCGGCATGTCGCCCTGCCCGTGCTGCTGCCTTCGCTGCTCGGTGGGTTCGTGCTCCTGTTCGGCAGTGCATTCGCCGCGTACGCCACCGCCGCGGCGATGGTGGGAAGTTCGGTCCCGCTGGTCACCCTGCAGATCGCCGACGCCATCTCCGGCAACGTGCTGGTCGGCCAGGAGAACGTGGCCCTCGCCCTCAGCCTCGACATGGTCCTGGTCGCAGGGCTCGTCATGGCCGTGTACCTGCCCCTGCAACGACGGAGCGCGCGATGGCTCGACGCCTGAATCCGTGGCGGTGGGTCGTCCTCGGCCTCGCCGCCCTGTACTTCCTCGTCCCGCTCGCCGCATCCGTGATCTTCACGGTCGATGTCCCGGGACAGGGCATCACCTTCGACGCCTACAGCCAGATCGTCTCCACCGACGGCTTCGGCTCCAGCCTGCTGCTCTCGCTGGAACTGGCGGTCGCCACCATCGCGATCGTCCTGCTGCTCATGGTCCCTGCCATGGTTGCGCTGAGACTCGGCGCCCCTCGGCTGCGGCCGGTCGTCGAGGTGGTGTGCTCGCTGCCGCTGGTCGTGCCGCCGATCGCGTTCGTCGCCGGTATCGCCACGGTGCTGAAGTGGGGCCCGGAGTATCTTTCGCGCACCCCGCTGTTCGAGACCATCGTGGCGATCCAGAACCCGAGTTTCCCGTTCGTGCTGGTGCTGGCGTACGTCGTGATGGCGTTGCCGTTCGTGTACCGGGCGCTGGACTCCGGGCTGCGCGCCATCGACGTACGCACGCTCGTCGAGGCTGCCCGCAGCTGCGGAGCCGCCTGGCCGCAGGCGCTGGTGCGGGCCGTGCTGCCCAATCTGCGTGGGGCCCTGCTGAACGCCTCGTTCCTCACGCTCGCGCTGGTGCTCGGTGAGTTCACCGTGGCCCAACTGCTCGGCTTCACGCCGTTCGCCGTGTGGATCTACAGCGTCGGCGGCTCGCAGGCCCAGCTGTCCGTCGCCGTGTCCGTGCTCAGCCTGCTCGTCACATGGGCCCTGCTCCTCACGCTCGCCGGCCTCGGCGGGCGAACCCGTACCGCTTCGTCCCGAGGATGAACCATGACCGCCACCACCCTTGAGAAGACAGCCGTCGGCAAGGCCGCCACGGTCGAATTCCGCGGTCTGCGCCGGGAGTTCGGGGCGACCGTCGCCCTGGACGGGCTCGACCTGACCGTGCAGCCGGGAGAGTTCCTGGCGCTGCTGGGCCCGTCCGGCTGCGGCAAGACCACCGCGCTGCGCATGCTCGCCGGGTTCGAACACCCCGACTCCGGTGAGGTACTGGTCGACGGCGAGGACGTCACCCAGGTGCCCGCGCACCGCCGGGACGCCGGGATGGTCTTCCAGTCGTACAGCCTCTTCCCGCATCTGAGCGCCCTCGACAACGTCGCCTTCGGGCTCAGGATGCGCAAGGTGCGTACGGCCGAACGCCGCTCCCGGGCGGCCGAGTTGCTGGAGCTGGTCGGCCTCGCCGACAAGGGCGACCGGTTTCCGCACCAGCTCTCCGGCGGCCAGCAGCAGCGCATCGCGCTCGCCCGAGCGCTCGCGCTGCGGCCCCGCGTGCTGCTGCTGGACGAGCCGCTGTCCGCGCTGGACGCCAAGGTGCGGCTCACGCTGCGCGAGGAGATCCGGCGGCTGCAGCAGGAACTCGGCATCACCACCCTGTTCGTGACGCACGATCAGGAGGAGGCCCTGTCCGTGGCCGACCGGGTCGCCGTGATGCGGGCCGGCCGACTCGAACAGTGCGCAGAACCCGCCGCGTTGTACGGGCGCCCGGCCACCGCCTTCGTCGCCGAGTTCGTCGGCACGATGAGCCGGATCCCCGGACGGCTGTCCGGCACGACCGTGGACGTCCTCGGCCTGCGGCTGCCCGCCGAGGGGACCCTCCCCGCGGCGGCGGAGGTGGACGTGCTGGTGCGCCCCGAGGCCGTGCATGTCACCGCGGACGCCACCGGTGACGCCCGGGTGATCGCCACCGCGTTCCTCGGCGCGGCCACCCGCATCACCGTACGCCTGGCCGACGGCACCGAGGTCAAGGCCGACCTGCCCACCCACGAGGCCGCCGCGCTGGGGGCTGGAGCGACCGTACGGGTGTCGCTGCCCGAGCGCCCGGTGCTGGTCGCCGAGCGGGCGGGGTGAGCTGCCGGACACTCGCCCGTAGGACATCAGGTGCATCCCCCCACAGGAAAGAAGAGACCGTGACCCAACCCCCGCTCCAGGCCGTGCTGTTCGACATGGACGGCACGCTCGTCGACACCGAGCGGCTGTGGTGGGAGGCGGTGCAGTACGTGGCCACGGGCCTCGGCCGGCCGCTGACCGACGCCGACCAGCCGGAGGTGCTCGGCAGGCCGGTCGAGCACACCGCCGCCTGGCTGGGCGGGCTCACCGGGACACCGGATCTCGCCGACCGGCTGCACTCCGAGTTCGGCGACCGCGTGCGCACCGGCATCGTGCCGCGTCCCGGCGCGCTCGGCCTCCTCGACGCCCTCGCCCGCGAGGGCGTGCCGACCGCCCTGGTCACGGCCTCGCCCCGCACGGTGGCCGACAGCGTCCTGGCCGTGCTCGGCGCCGACCGCTTCCACGTCTCCGTGACCGCGGACGACACCGAGCACACCAAGCCCGCCCCCGACCCCTACCTCGCGGCCTGCCGCGCCCTGGGCGTCGACCCGGCCCGCTGTGTGGCCGTCGAGGACACCTCCACCGGGGTCAGCTCCGCGGAGGCCGCCGGGTGCACGGTGCTGGCGGTGCCGTCGCTGGCGCCGATCGAGGCGGCTCCCGGGCGGACGGTCGTGGCCAGCCTGGAAGAGGTGACCCCGGACCGGCTGCGGGCCCTGGTGGTCCCCCGTCTGCGGGTGCTGAGCTGGAACCTCTGGTTCGGCGGTGCGAAGGTCGACGACCACCGCGCCAAACAGCTCAAGGTCATCCTGGACACGGAGGCCGATGTGGTGGGCCTGCAGGAGACGGCCGGTACGGCGGCCCGGGACCTCGCCGAGGCGCTGGGCTGGCACCACCACCAGGCCGGGGAGAACCTCGGCATCATCAGCCGCCACCCGATCACGGCCCGCCTCGGCGACCCCGGCGTCGGCTTCTACGGAGCGGCCGGCGCCCGCATCCGCATCGGCCGCGCACACGAGGTGGACGTGTGGACGGCGCACCTGCACTACACGCCGTACGGCCCGTACGAAGCGGCCTTCGACGGGCTGGGGCCGGCCGAGCTGATCGCCCACGAAGACGTCCGGCTGGCCCAGATGCGCGAGACCCTGCGCAAGATCGCGGAGTCGGCGGACGAGACGACCCCCGTGATCCTGACCGGCGACTTCAACAGCCCCTCCCACCTGGACTGGGCCGACGTGGCCTGGCCGGTGACGAGGGCGGCCGAGGAGGCCGGGCTGCGCGACTCCTACCGCGAGGCCCATCCCGATCCGGTCCGCGCGCCGGGCCACACCTGGTCGCCGGTCCACACCCACAACGAGGACGACATCACCCGCCCGGAACCGCAGGACCGTATCGACTACGTCCTCCACAACGGCCACGGTCTCGAAGTCGTCGACTCCCGCACCGTCGTCACCGGCGTCCCGTGCGCATGGCCGGACGTCGCCGGCAACGACTGGCCGTCGGACCACGCGGCGGTACTCACCACGTTCGCCGTCAACCACCGGGAGTGACGCGCCGGCGCAGTCCGAGCCCGAAGCGTTGCTCCATCCGAGTGGTGTATCCCGGTCAGCAGTCGTAGCGTCGGAACGAGTCCTGGCGTCAGAACGTCATAGCCTCGGTAGGAGACGGCAGCGGGGAGCGGACATGCGCAGGCACACACTGAGTACGGCGGTCACGCTCTGTTTCGCTGCCGCGCTCGCGGCAGCCGCCAGCGCACCCTCCGAAGCCCGGCCGGCGTCCCCGCCGTCCTCGCACGCCGCACGGCAGCAGGCCAGGGTCCCCGTGCTCGTCGACTGCTTCTTCCACCCGGAGGTGCGCCCCACCGACTTCATCCTCGCCTGCGGTGACGGCAACAGCCGCCTGGCCTCACTCCACTGGTCCAAGTGGGGCCCGGGCTCGGCACGGGCCGAGGGCGTCAACATCGTCAACGACTGCAAGCCGTACTGCGCGGCGGGCAAGTTCCACTCGTACCCGGTCGTCGTCCGGCTCGACCGGGCGCAGCCCTGGAAGAAGCACCCGCACCTGCAGCACTACAGCCGGATGACCCTCGAATACCCCGCCGGCAGGCCGGACACGTTCGCGCCGACCGTGACGTATCCCCTGTGGAACTGAGGTCACCGCCGGTCGTCCACCTCGATGGGCGGGCGGCTCGGCGGGTTCTCCCCCGCGGTGAGATGTTCCAGGACCTCGACCAGTTCCTGGCAAGCCTGTTCCACCGAACGCCTGGTGCTCAGCTGCTCGGCGATCACGGCTGACAGGAGCAGCGCGGTCAGCGCCATCGCGCCGTTGAAGGCCTGGAGTTTGATCATCACCTGGACGCCGGTCAGCCGGGCGAAGGGTCCGACCTCGTCCGTCGCCGCGATCGTGGCCATGACGGAGGCGAAGAGGGCGCACAGCATGCTGCCCGCGAGCTGGAAGCGCAGGGCTGCCCAGATCAGAAGCGGGTAGACCAGGAACAGCAGGCTCACGGAGCTGTGGGTGGCGAAGGGCACAAGGGCGCAGGTGATCAGGGCCAGGGCCACACCCTCCTTCCAGCGCCGCGCGCAGGGTTGGCGGCGCGCGCCGTACAGCACCAGCAGGACCGGAGTGACGATCAGGACGCCCATCGCATCGCCGGCCCACCACGCCGACCAGACAAGCCAGAAGCCGTCCGTGGCGAGTTTGCCGGTCAGGACGAGCAGCCCGGCGCCGGCGGTCGCGCTGATCAGCGTGGCGGTCAGCGCTGCCAGGAACACCAGCGCGAAGCCGTCCCGCAACCGCGCGAGGTCGGTGCGGAAGCCGACCTTGCGCAGCAGGTAGTACGCGCAGACGGGGGCGGCGGTGTTGCCCACGAGGGTGCCGGTCACGGCGGGCTGGACCGAGCTGATGGACATGACGACGAGGAGCGCGCCGAGTGCGATGCCGGGCCAGATGCGCAGGCCGAAGAGCAGCAGACAGGCCACCGCGACGCCGGTGGGCGGCCAGATGGGTGTGACGACGGCGCCCTCGACGACGAGCTGCCGCAGAAGTCCCAGCCGCCCGGCGGCGAAGTAGCAGGCAGCAACGGCCAGCGTCTGGAGGGCGCAGACGGCCGGTCGGCGCAGATCCTGAATACCCACCACGGCTGCCATCAGACATCGGTACCCCCTGGTCGGCGAGGCGGGAGGCGCCGGGTACGGCCCTATGGCTGAATGCCGGGACCGTCGTGGGTGACGACCAGTACGGCCGCGTCGTCCTCGTGGCCGACCCGCTCGGCGATCTTCATCACTCCGGCGGCGAGGACGTCGGCCTCCATGCCGGCCACTGCGGCGCTGCCCGCGAGCTGCACCACCCGGGCGAGGCCCTCGTCGACGCTCAGCGACGGCCCTTCCACCACACCGTCCGTGAGCAGGACGAACACGCCGCCGGTGGTGAGCCGGTGACGGGTCACGGGGTACTGCATGCCTGCCGCGATGCCGAGGGGCGGTCCGCCCTCGTCCTCGGCGATGCCGCACTGTCCGTCCGCGGTGGCCCAGATGTGGGGGATGTGTCCGGCCCGTGCGCTCTCCAGGACACCGGTGGCCGGGTCGAGCCGTATGAAGGTGCAGGTGGCGAAGAGGTCGGTGCCGAGGGACAGGAGCAGGTCGTTGGTGCGGGTGAGGAGTTCGCCGGGATCGCCGGTGACGGAGGCGAGTGCGCGCAGGCCGACCCGGACCTGCCCCATGAAGGCGGCCGCCTCGATGTTGTGGCCCTGGACGTCGCCGATGGACAGTCCGATGCGGCCGTCCGGCATCGTGAAGGCGTCGTACCAGTCACCGCCCACGTTGAGGCCCTGGCAGGCCGGTGCATAGCAGACGGCCAGGTGGTAGCGGCAGGCGGCCGGCAGGTCCCGGGGCAGCATGCCGCGTTGCAGGGCGAGGGCCAGCTCCACCCGGGAGCGCTGCAACTCCGCGAGTTCGCGTGCCTGGGCGGTCAGCGACCCGAGGCGGGCAAGCAATTCGTCGCCGTCCTCTGTCGGACGCTCGAGGGACATTGATCACTCCGGCGGGACCGTGGGCCATGGCCCCTTCGGGGCAAATCCACAGATTATGCGTTTAACGGGATGTTCGCGACATGGCGGCCTGCGAAGTCGCCGTGCGGCTTCGCCGGCCCGCACTGCCACGGTCCGCCACCCCCGTCGCCGTAGGGTCCGGATCAGCCGCCGAGGGCCGCCATGACCACGTCCTTGGCCTCCTCCTGCACCTCGCGCAGATGGTCGGGGCCGCGGAACGATTCGGCGTAGATCTTGTACACGTCCTCGGTGCCCGAGGGGCGCGCCGCGAACCAGGCGTTCTCGGTGGACACCTTGATGCCGCCGATGGCGGCGCCGTTGCCCGGGGCCTCGGTGAGCACCCCGGTGACCGACTCCCCGGCCAGGGTGTCCGCGGTGACCTGCGCGGGTGAGAGCTTGGCGAGCAGCGCCTTCTCCTCGCGGGTCGCGGGGGCGTCGATGCGTGCGTAGGCGGGTTCGCCGAAGCGGGCGGTGAGGGCGGCGTAGTGCTCCGAGGGGGTCTTCCCGGTGACCGCGATGATCTCGGAGGCGAGCAGCGCCAGGATGATGCCGTCCTTGTCGGTGGTCCACACCGAGCCGTCCCGGCGCAGGAAGGACGCCCCGGCCGATTCCTCCCCGCCGAAGCCGATCGAGCCGCCGACCAGCCCGTCCACGAACCACTTGAACCCGACCGGCACTTCGACCAGGCGGCGCCCCAGGTCGGCGGCGACCCGGTCGATCATGCCGGAGGACACCAGGGTCTTGCCGATGCCCGCGTCGGCGGGCCATTCCTTGCGATGGCCGTAGAGGTAGGAGATGGCCGTGGCCAGGTAGTGGTTGGGGTTCATCAGGCCGGCGTCGGGGGTGACGATGCCGTGCCGGTCGGCGTCCGCGTCATTGCCCGTGGCGACCTGGAAGCGGTCGCGCTGTTCGATGAGCGAGGCCATCGCGTAGGGCGAGGAGCAGTCCATACGGATCTTGCCGTCCCAGTCCAGCGTCATGAAGCGCCAGGTGGGGTCGGCAAGAGGGTTGACCACGGTCAGGTCGAGGCGGTGCTGTTCGGCGATCCGGCCCCAGTAGGCCACCGAGGCTCCGCCGAGCGGGTCGGCGCCGATACGGACGCCTGCTGCGCGGATGGCGTCCAGGTCGAGCACATGCGGCAGGTCGGCGACGTAGGCGCCGAGGAAGTCGTGGCGGCGGGTGGTCTCGGCGGCGATCGCCCGCGCATACGGGATGCGCCGTACGTCCTTCAGCCCGGCCGCGATGATCTCGTTGGCCCGGTCCTGGATCCAGGAGGTCGCCTCGGAGCCCGCGGGTCCGCCGCTGGGCGGGTTGTACTTGAAGCCGCCGTCGGCGGGCGGGTTGTGGGAGGGGGTGACCACCACGCCGTCGGCGAGGCCGGAGGTGCGGCCTCGGTTGTGGGTGAGGATGGCGTGCGAGACCGCGGGGGTGGGCGTGTAACCGTCCGCGCTGTCGATGAGCACGGTCACCCCGTTGGCCGCGAACACCTCGAGGGCGGTGACCCGTGCCGGCTCGGACAGGGCGTGGGTGTCGGCGCCGAGGAAGAGCGGGCCGTCGGTGCCCTGCTCGGCGCGGTACTCGCAGATCGCCTGGCTGGTCGCGGCGATGTGGTCGTCGTTGAACGCGGTCGCCAGGGACGACCCGCGGTGCCCTGACGTGCCGAACGCCACCCGCTGGCCCGGGTCGGCCGGGTCCGGGTGCAGCGCGTAGTACGCGGTGACCAGCCGGGCGACGTCGACGAGGTCCTCGGGGCGTGCCGGGCTGCCTGCTCGCTCGTGCTGCATGTGCCCGCTCCTCCACATCGGTTGACCAAAACGCTTGCCGCCTCATCTTCCCTCGTCGTGGCGGCGGCTCGCGAGAGCGGGTCAGTGCTTGGAACGTGCGAGCAGCGCGCAGACGAAGTTCTCCTGAACGGTGCGCAGTCGGCTGAGCAGCTGCGGGGTCTGGGACTGGTTGATCTGTGTGGTGACGGAGAAGGTCAGGGAGCGGCGGCCGTCGGGGGTGGCGGCGATGAGCTGGGTGTACCCGGGGAAGTTGCCGGTGTGCCCCAGGACGACACCGCACCGGGTCGCGTAGCGGAAGATGGCGAGGCCGGCCATGTTCCGGCCGGGGCCCGCGGGTTCGGACGCGCCCGCGATCCAGCGCCGTTGCTCGCGCACGACGTTTTTGCCGTAGAGGGCGCCGCCCGCGTAGCCGCGGATGAAGCGGGTCATGTCGGCGGGTGTGGAGATGATGCCGCCCGACGCCCAGGAGCCTGAGGCGCCGAGGAGTTCGCTGACGTCCACCGGAGGCGGCGGTCCGGCCACGTCGTAGCCGTGCAGATAGGGCTCGGGGATCATGTAGCCCTGGGGAAGGGTCGTGTCGTGCAGGCCCAACGGGCGGTAGACCAGCAGGCGCAGCAACAGCTCGTACGGCTTTCCGGTCGCCGCCTCCGCCATCAGGGCGACGGCGATGTTGTCGGAGTTGGAGTAGCGGTACTGGGAGCCCGGGCGGAAGTTGAGGGGCTGGTCGGCGACGAAGTCCAGCAGGCGGCGGGAGTCGAAGTGGCGGTGCGGGTCGGCGGCGAGGAGGGCCCGGAACTCCGCGTCCGCGCTGAAGTCCGGCAGCCCGCTGGTGTGGTTGAGCAGTTGCCGGAGCGTGACGCGGTGCCAGGCCTTGGGCAGTCGTGGCAGCCGTTCGCCGAGCGTCTCGTTCAGGCGCAGGGCGTCCGGTCGACGAGGGTCAGGGCCACGGCTCCGCTGAAGGCCTTCGCCGTGCTGGCGATGCGCATGTGGTCGTACGTCTGCGGGCGACGGCCCGTGGCGAGATCCGCGACACCCGCCCGTACGACGCGGGTGCGCCCGTCCGTGCGCAGCACTGCGATGACTCCGGGGGGTCCGCCGGGGGCGTGGACGAGCTGCTCGATCTGGTTCTGCAGGTCGCTGCCGCGTGCTGCGGGAGCGGCGGCGGTGCTCGCGGGGGCCTGGCAGAGCGCTGCCAGGCAGACCGCGGCGAGGCCGGTCGCCCGCAGTCGGGACCGGAGCGGGAAGAGACGGGCCGGGGTGGAGCGAAGGGGCATCGGATCTCCCGGAAGAACCGTTGGTGCAGGCCAAGCCTTTCCCCAAGCCGGGGTTGAGGCTCTTCCGGCTGCTGCATACGGCCCAACGGCTCATCCGTCGGCCGACGCCACCCTCATCGCCTTGCCCTGGGGGATGGCCATTACATCTGCTCAGCGAGGGTGAGCAGTGCGGGCAGCAGGTCCCACCGGAGTTCTCCGGGCTCACCGGTTCCCTGCCCATCAGGGTGCCTTTCATCGCGCCCCTTTCCACTCCGCTGCCGGGGTGGTACCCGTAGCTGTCGTAGCGGGTTCGGCTGCCAGGGACCATCGCCTTTGACCGACACGTACTCGGGTTGAAGTGCTCTCCCAGCTAAAGCAGGGAGATTCCTGCCTACCTTGCGGTGGCGGGCTTGACGCGGCGAACGCGCCTGGCGACTAGAAGGTGGGCGCCTCGGCACGGCCGTCCCAGCAGTTCTTCCACGCCTGGAAGTACGTCTACAGCACCGCCTGCGCGGCCTGCGCCGGAAGCACGGCGAGCCAGTCGGTCTCCTTACGGGCCAGGCGGATCGCCGCATCGGCAGCGGCCAGCGAACGCTTCCCCTTGGCGAGCGTCCTCCACCAGTCGTGCAGGCAGTTCTACATGGCGCGGGCCGAGTGTGCCTGGCCGTCTATGAGCCGGACCTGCGCAGGCGTCAGCACCAGCCGGGCCCGATGCCCGAACTGCCGCTTCTCCTGCACACGTTCCATACTCACGCGAACACCATACTGTTTTGGCTCATGTCACCACTACGGAACCCAAATCGCAACGTACCCACCGGCCGTCACGCTATCTGCAACCTGCAGTCCACTTGGTGTTCGTCACCAACACCGCTCCCTGGTGGGCGCTCGTCAGCCGGCGGCTCCGACCAGCGCACGGACCTCGAACTCGTCGTATCCGTCTGGGACTTCGGGTCGGCTCAGGACGGTGCCGAGCCAGCCGAGGAGGAAGCCGGCCGGGATCGAGACGATGCCGGGGTTCTGCAGCGGGAACCAGGCGAAGTCGGCGTCCGGGTAGAGAGAGGCCGGGGTGGAGGAGACGACGGGTGAGAACACGACGAGGAGTACCGAGCACAGCAGGCCGCCGCAGAGGCTGAGCAGGGCGCCCGTCGCGGTGAAGCGCCGCCAGAACAGGGTGTAGACGAGGGTGGGCAGGAGGGCGGAGGCGGCGATGGCGAAGGCGAGGAAGGCCAGGGTGGCGGTGTTGGCGCCCCAGGACACGAGGGCCAGGAGCATGGCGAGGACGCCGATGACTGCCGCGGCGAGCCGGGCGACCAGGAGTTCCTCGGTCTGTTTGGCCCGTCCCTTGCGGATGACCTCGCCGTAGAGGTCGTGGGCGGCGGAGGAGGCCGCGGCGAGGGTGAGTCCGGCGGCCACCGCGAGAAGCGTGACGAAGGCCAGACAGGACAGGAGGGCCGCCAGGACTCCGCCGCCGAGTGCGTGCGCGAGCAGCAGCACGGCCGCGTCGCCCTTGTGGTCCATGCGGGCGATCGTGTCCCGGCCGACGACGGCGGTGGCGCCCAGGCCGAGGACGCCGGCCGCCAGGCAGACGAGGCCCACCAGGCCCATCGCCCACACGACGGAGCTGCGCAGCACCTTGATGGAGCGGGGGGCGAGCAGCCGCATCATGACGTGCGGGAGGGCTGCGAGGCCCAGCACGATGGCCAGTTGCAGGCTGAGGAAGTCGAGTTTGCTGGTGCTGCTGGCGCCGTAGCGAAGTCCCGGCTCCAGGAAGCGTGTTCCCATGCCGCTGTTGTCGGCGGCCGCTGTCAGCAGGGCGTCGATGTTCCAGTGGTAGTGGTGCAGCACCATCACGGCGGTCACGGTGACGCCGGAGATGAGCATCACGGCCTTGACGATCTGGATGAAGGTGGCTCCGGGCATGCCGCCGAGTGCCGCATACACGACCACGATCGTGCCGATGACGACCACGCACAGGGTGCGGGTGGCCGCGCTGGGTTCGCCCGTGAACTGGGTCAACAGGGCGACACTGCCGACGAGTTGGGCGACGAGATAGAGGGTGGTGACGGCCAGGGTGCAGAGGGACAGGGCGAGCCGCACCGGGCGTTGCCGGGTAGGCATGCGCAGGGCGATGGTGTCGCCGAGGGTGAACCGGCCCGTGTTGCGCAGGGGTTCGGCGATCAGCAGCAGGACCATCATCCAGGCCACCGCGGTGCCGCCGAGGTAGAGGAGTCCGTCGTAGCCGGTGAGGGCGACCAGGCCGGTGCTGCCCAGGAGGGTGGCGGCGGACAGGTAGTCCCCGCACATCGCCAGCCCGTTGCGCAGCGGCGACATGGTGCGGTTGCCGAGATAGAACTCGCCGATCTCGTCGCGCTGCGGAGCAGTCAGCAGCGCGGTGAACAGGGTGACGACGACCACGGAGAGAAACAGCAGGAACGTCAGCTGCAGGCTGAAGCGGTCCACGACGGCCGCGGTCGTCACCATGTGCGGTAGCCCTCCGTGGGGCGGGAGGCGGGGGACTCGGCGGGACGGCTCGGCTGTTCGGGCTGCCGGCGGCGGGCCTGGGTGCGGAAGCCGCGGGTGATCGGGTCGACGTGTGTGCGCATGTGCACGATGTGGCGTCGCGCGATCAGGGCCATCACCACGAACTGCCCCAGCCCGAGAGCCAGTCCGAGGGTGAGGTGACCGTGCAGTGGAGTGTTCATGAGCTCGGGGGTGAAACTCGACAACAGGACATACAGCAGGAACCCGCCGACGGCGACTGCCGTCATCCGCACTCCGGATCGCCGGTGCGCACGGCGCAGCAGCTGGAATTCAGGGCTGTCGGATATCTCGCGTCGTTTCGCCTGCTCGACATTCACGCGGGCACACCTTCTCCACTTCTTGGTGCCGCACAACGCCGGGAAAGAATGCCGGAGTAGACCACCGTGCGGACTTTGTGGGGGGTTCGTGAATCCGGAACCGTCGCTTTGCGGATTCCTTCGGGCTCGCCCTTGGGGTGGGGGCGGGACCGGAGCCGGAGTATTGCAGCGCGCCCGTTGGACTATCAACCGCACGGAAGGGTGAATTTCCCGCAGTGACTCATTCACACACCTGATCCTGCGTTCTTGGGTGCCGCCAAGTCCAGGAAAAGCAAGGCGCACGAGAATAGTCCGTACCTTTTCCGGGGGGAGACTGTCTCAAATGCAGTGCACAAGGACGGCCCGGGCGAGAGTGCCCGGGCCGTGTGCCGTTGCCGGTGAGGGTCAGATGGTCGGCGTCACCCGAACATGCCCGGCTGGTAATCGCCTGCGGGCTGCTGAACGATGACGTTGAAGCGGTTGTACATGTTGATCACGGCGATGGTGGCGACCAGGGCGGCGAGCTGGTCCTCGTCGAAGTGCTTGGCTGCGTTCGCCCAGGCCTCGTCCGTGACCCCGCCGGCCGCATCCGCGATGCGGGTGCCCTGCTCGGCCAGCTCCAGGGCGGCGCGCTCGGCGTCGGTGAACACCTTGGCCTCCCGCCAGGCCGCGACCAGATGGAGACGCTGCGGGTCCTCCCCCGCGGCCAGAGCGTCCTTGATGTGCATGTCGGTGCACATGCCGCAGCCGTTGATCTGGCTGGCGCGGAGCTTCACCAACTCCTGCGTCGCGAGCGGCAGCGCCGAGTCCGAGACGACCTTGCCCGCCGAGTTGAGGTGCCGGAAGAGCTTGGCCGCGACCGGGTTCTCGAAGAGGTTGAGACGAGCTTCCATGATGTGCTCCTGTGCCGTTGTCGGTGGTTACACCTCTCTGACGGCACGGCCCGACAGGTTGTGACACCCCCGAATGTGACCTGCGTCTCCCTCGCCCCCCCGGTTCGGGTCAGTCGAGCAGTCCCGCGGCGAGCGTCGCGCCCAGCTCCCAGCAGGCCTCGACGTCCGATGTGGCGGGCTCCCCGGTGACGGTGACGGGTTTCGCCGTGCGGCGCCAGCCCAGGCCGGTCGTGATCGCCTCGATGCCGCGCACCGCGCCCGTGACGTCGCTCCCGCCGTGCACGTAGTAACTGAAGGCCCTGCCCTGCGTCGCGTCCAGGCACGGGTAGTAGATCTGGTCGAAGAAATGCTTGAGGGCTCCGGACATGTATCCGATGTTGGCCGGGGTGCCGAGCAGGTAGGCGTCGGCTGCCAGCACGTCGGACGCCGTGGCCGCCAGCGCCGCCCGCCGCACAACCTCGACGCCCTCGATCTCAGGCGCGTTGGCACCCGAGAGAACGGCCTCCAGCATCGTCTGGCAGTTGGGCGAGGGCGTGTGATGCACGATCAGCAAGGTGGGCACACCCGCACCCTAGTTCAGCGCTCAGCACAGCACCCGCAGCGCTCCCGGCAGCACTCTGACCGTGACGGGCAGGACGGCCTCGACCTCGCCGTCGGCGCCGTAGGGCACGTCACGGTCGGCGGAGATGGTGATCTCCCGGCCGCGCAGGATGCGCACCTGCGGCCGGTTGACATGGGTGCCCGTCTTGAGTTCGTTCATCAGGGCGAAGAAGAGCCGCCGGGGTGCCTCGCTGATCATCACCACGTCCAGGAGGCCGTCGTCCACGCGGGCGTCGGGGGCGATGAGCCGGCCGGAGCCGTAGTAGCCGGAGTTGGCGGCCACCACCGTGTAGCCGGTGTGCCGGTGTTCCTTGCCGTCGACGGTGACCCGGTAGTGCGCCGGCCGCCAGGTGGTGACGGCCCTCAGGCCGCCGGCGTAGTAGGAGGCCGCGCCCCGCAGGAGTTTGGCGTGGTTGGCGTGGCGGTTGGCGAGGGCGTCGACGCCCGCGTACACGCTGCCGAGGACGACCGTGCGGTCGTGGACGGCCGACTCGACCTCGATGGTGTCCACCGCGCGCGGTTCGTGGTGGAGCAGCACCTCGGCCAACTCCGGGGGTGCCGTGGGGAGTTCGAGTGCTCGGGCGAAGTCGTTGCCGCGGCCGGCCGGGACCAGGCCGAGTACGGCGCCGGTGCCGCTGAGGGCGCCGCCGATGCCGCCGGCGATGCCGTCACCGCCGACGGCGAGCACCACCCGGCCCCGGCTGCCCGCCTGCCGGGCGAGTTCCTGCGCGTGGGCCAGGCTGCGGCTGTACTCGGTCTGCAGCTCGGCGCCCGCCTCCCGCAGCAGCCGGGCCACCGCGAGAAGCGCGGCGGCCGAGGTGTATCCGCCCGCGGTGGGGTTGACGACGGCGGTGAACTGTCGCATCGGTGTGCCTCCGAGGGCGGACGGGCCGGTACTGCCGAACAGGGGGGTGAGGGTCAGTCGTCGAGGGGCAGAAGGACGCCGGGGTTGAGGAGTCCGGCCGGGTCCAGTCGCCGCTTCACGGCGCGCAGGGCCTCGACGGCCAGCGGGCCGGCCTCGCGGACGTACCAGTCCCGGTGGTCGGTGCCCACGCCGTGGTGGTGGGTGATGGTGCCGCCGGCGGCGAGGATCGCCTCGTTGGCGGCGTGCTTGGCCCGGGTCCAGTGCGCGACGGGGTCGTCGCCCTGGGCGGAGACGACGGTGAAGTACAGCGAGGCACCGTTCTCGTAGACGTGCGAGATGTGGCACATGACCAGGGGCGGGGTGCCGGCCTCGGTGAGTGTGGTGGTGAGCGCGTCGCGTACGGCCGAGTACAGAGCGGGGATGCGGGACCAGAAGGCCGCCGTCTCCAGCGTCTCGGCGAAGGCACCCGCGTCGAGGAGGGCGTCACGCAGATACGGGGCCGAGTAGCGGCCGTGTGCCCAGCGCTCGCCCGGCTCCTCGCCGAGCGGTGTGCCGCCGCACTCGCGCAGCACGGCCACGGCGCGCTCCCGGCGGTACGAGACGTCCTCCTCCGTGCCCTCGTATCCGGCGATCGCCGTGCATCCGGCGGCCGCCTGGGCGTCCGAGGACCCGATCGCGTCCGGCTGGGCGAGGCCGATCAGGGTCTCGGTCTCGTCGGACAGGCGCAGGACGGTCGGGCGCGGCCCGTCCTGGGCGAGCCGGCGCAGTGCGGCGGCGCCTTCCGCGAAGGAGGGGAAGCGCCAGCCTTCGTAGATACGGGTCTGCGGGACCGGGCGGATACGGACCGTCACCGACGTGATCACGCCGAACGCCCCCTCCGAACCGAGGACGAGCTGGCGCAGGTCGGGTCCGGCCGCGGAGCGCGGGGCGCGGCCCGTGTCGATGGTGCCCTCAGGGGTGGCCAGGGTGAGGCCGAGGACCATCTCGTCGAAGCGGCCATAACCTGCGGACGCCTGGCCGCTGGAGCGGGTGGCGGCGAAACCGCCGATGGTGGCCCACTCGTAGGACTGCGGGAAGTGGCCGAGGGTGAAGCCGTGTTCGGCGAGCAGCGCCTCGGCCTGCGGGGCGCGCAGGCCGGGTTGCAGGGTGGCGGTGCGGGAGACCGGGTCGAGGGCGAGCAGACCGTCCATACGCCGCAGGTCCAGGGCGACAAAGGTGCGCTGCCGCCCGGGGGCGAGTCCGCCGACGACGGAGGTGCCGCCACCGAACGGGACGAGCGGCAGGCCGTGTTCGGCACACGCGCGCAGCACGGCGAGCACCTCGTCGTGGCCGGCCGGGAGCAGCACCGCCGTCGGGGTGTCGTCGACGTCGCCCTCCCGGATGCGCAGCAGATCGGGGGTGGACTTGCCACGGGTGTGCCGGATGCGGGACTCCGCGTCGGTGCGCACGTGCTCCTCGCCGCCCACGGCCGCCACCAGGGCCTGATGCACCGCAGGCTCCAACTGCCCCTCCGGAACGGCGATGTCCGCCAGGCCGACCGGCTCGGCGCTGCGCGGCTTGACGCCGAGCAGATCGCGCAACAGCCCGATCACCGTGTCGGGCAGCGGCGTCGCCCTGGCCGGGTCGCCCCAGCCACTCCACAGCATGTCCATGACTGTCCTCACCGGTCGATTCGAGCGATTCCGTTCGAGCTGTTCCCTCTTCCGACGGCCCTGCAGGGCGTCGAGGCGTTACACTGTGACACATGACGCCTATTCGTCACAACAGCTCGGACAGTGATGCAGTGCTCGACGCGGTGCGGGACTGCGTACTGGCCGTCGGGGTCCGCCGTACGACACTCACCGACGTGGCCCGCCGCGCGGGCGTCTCCCGGATGACCCTGTACCGGCGCTGGCCCGATGTGCGCACGCTGGTCGGAGACCTGATGACCCGTGAGTGGGTCGACGTGGCCACGCGGGCGATACCCGAACGCAGACCGGAGGCGGACGCGCGCAGCCTGCTGGTGGAAGGGCTGGTGGCGGGCGTGGAGTCCTTCCGTGACCATCCCCTCTTCCGCAAGATCGTCGACGTCGATCCCGAACTGCTCCTCCCCTATGTCCTGGACCGTCGCGGCGCCAGCCAGATCGCACTCCTGGAGCTACTGGCCCACGGCCTGAAGGAAGGGCACGCCGACGGGTCGGTCCGCGTCGGCCATCCCGAGCGCCAGGCCCGCTCCCTGCTGCTGATCGTCCAGTCCTTCACCCTGTCCCTGCGGACCATGACCGACGAGGACGACACCGACCTGTCCTCCGCGGCCTTCCTCACGGAGCTGCGCTCCATTCTGGAGAGGACCCTCACGACTTGAGCCCCAGCCCTGCCGCCCCCGGATCGTCCCTGTCCGCCGCCCGGCGCTCACGCGAACTGGCCGAGACCGTCGGCGGTCCCGCCGTGGACGCCCTCGTCGTCGGGCTCGGCGCCACCGGTGCCGGAGCCGCCCTGGACGCCGCGGCGCGCGGCCTGAGCGTCGTCGCCGTCGACGCCCACGACCTGGCCTTCGGGACCTCCCGCTGGAGCAGCAAGCTGATCCACGGCGGGCTGCGGTATCTCGCCTCCGGTCAGCTCGACGTCGCCCACGAGAGCGCGGTCGAGCGGGGCGTGCTGATGGAGCGCACGGCACCGCACCTGGTCCGCGCGCAGCCGTTCGTCCTGCCCCTGACCCCGCTGGTCTCCCGCGGTCAGGCGGCGCTCGCGTGGGCCGGCTTCCGGGCGGGCGACACCCTGCGCCTGACGGCCCGCACCGCCCGGGCCACGCTGCCCGCGCCCCGTCGGCTCTCCGCCCTGGAGACCCGCCGTCTGGCCCCCGCGCTGCGCACCGACGGGCTGCGCGGCGGCCTGTTGTCCTGGGACGGCCGGCTCGTCGACGACGCCCGCCTGGTGACCGCCGTGGCCCGCACCGCGGCCGCACACGGGGCACGGATCCTGACGCGCGTCAGGGCGCTGGAACTGACCGCCTCCGGAGCCCGCGTCCGCGACGAACTCACCGGCGAGGAGGGGGAGATCAGGGCCCGCGCCGTGATCAACGCCTCCGGTGTCTGGGCGGGCGGCCTGGTGGACGGCATCCGTATACGCCCCTCGCGCGGCACCCATCTGATCCTGCGCTCGGAGCACCTCGGCCCTCTCCCGGCCGGGCTGCACATCCCCATCCCCGGCGAGACCAACCGCTTCGTCCTCGTCCTGCCCCAGGGCGACGGCCGCGTCTACGTCGGTCTCACCGACGAACCCGTCGAGGGCGACATCCCCGACGTGCCCGAGGCGCCCGAGACGGACATCGGCTTCCTCCTCGACGTCCTGGGCTCGGTCCTCGACGTACCGGTCCGGCGCGCGGACGTCGTCGGCGCCTTCGCGGGACTGCGCCCGCTGCTGGACACCGCACCGGAGGCCGGGCCCGGAGCCGCGGCCAGGACCGCCGACATCTCCCGCCGGCACGCGGTGCTCACGTCGTCCGAGGGCGTGATCACGGTGGTCGGCGGCAAGCTCACCACCTATCGGCGCATGGCCGAGGACGCCGTGGACGCCGCCGTCGCCGCCCGCCGCCTCACCGCCGGCTCCTCCCCCACGGCCTCCCTTCCGCTCGTCGGCGCCGCGTCCCCTCAGGCACTCGGCGCGGTGCAGGCACCTCGCCATCTGGTACGGCGCTACGGCACCGAGGCACCGGCCGTCCTTGCACTCGGCGCGAACGACCCCCGACTGGGCGAGCGGGTGCTGCCGGACCACCCCGTCACGGCCGCCGAACTGCTGTGGGCGGTGCGCCACGAGGGCGCCCTCGACGAGTCCGACGTCCTCGACCGCCGCACCCGGATCGGCATGGTGCCGGCGGACCGTGCCGCGGCGCTGGACGCCGCGCGGGAACTGCTCGGCGAGGCCTTGGCCCGGAGGGGGTGAGAGCCCGCGGCCTGCCCGCCGGTCCGCTCGGCCCGGCGCCGGCCTGGCACACCGGCTCGGCGCGCGCCATGGCAAATGTGCGCCTATGCTCCATTTGCGTGACACATACCTTCGACGAGCTGGTCGAGAAACAGCGCGCAGCCGACGAGGCGCACCTCCGGGTCGAGGAGCTGCAGCACTCGTACGGCCCGGTGACCCAGCCCAGCGGCTGGAGCGGACAGCAGGCCGACACGTACGAGACCGCCCGACGCGCCTGGCGCGACCTGGCCCGTGAGGCGCGGACGTCGGTCACCGAGTATGCGAAGGAGTCCGGGAAGCCCCGCAACGAGGTCGAGGCGGAGGTCGAGCAGGCGGTGCGGCAGTCCGAGCAGAGGAGCTGACCGACCCGTGACCCGCCGGGGGTGAAGCCGTCGCGGCGCCCCCCGAACCCGGTCGCGCCTCCCGAGAGGAGGTCCCGGCCCGGCCGTCGCCTGCTATGATCTTGCGGGTTTCCGGAACCCCCTCGCTCACGGTCCGCTTCCGCGGAGGGCGCGGGCCGCCGTCGGATCGGCCGGTTCCGTCTCGAGAAACCAGCTTCCACCTCTCGCTCGATACCTGTCGTCGTATCGACAGATACACCCGCAACACAGAGTTCACGTGACACCCCATCGGCACCTGCTGATGGGGTGTCACGCGTTTTACGCCCGGCTCCTGTTGAAAGCGCCGGAAGACCATCTCACCGAAAGGACCCACCGACCGCGATGACCTCCCTGCCCCGCAAGGACATAGGCGATCCAACACCCGAAGCACCGGACATCCCGCTGCGCCGCGTCCCCGACTTCCGCTGGTTCTGGCTGTCACGCGTGGTCTCCGGGCTGGGATCCGCCGTCACCACGGTGGCCCTGCCCGTGCTGACCTTCCAGGAGACCGGCTCGCCGCTGATGGTCTCCCTGGTGGCGGCCTCGGCGACCCTGCCCTACGTGGTCTTCGGGCTGATCGCGGGCACCGTCGCGGACCGGACCGACCGGCGCCGCCTGATGATCCTCACCGACTGGCTCAACGCCGCCTGTATCGCCTCCGTCCCGGCCGCCTCCGCTCTGGGCATCCTGACCGGCGGCCAGGTTCTTGTCGTGGCCTTCGCCTCGGCCGGTCTCGGTCTCTTCTTCGACGCGGGGGTGTACGGCTTCGTCCCCGACATCGTCGGCAAGGACAAGCTGACCGAGGCCAACAGCGCCGTCTACGGAGCGCAGACCGTCGTACGCATCGCCGGGAACGCGGTGGCGGGAGGTCTGATCGTCCTGTTCCGCCCGCCCGGCACGCTGGCGCTGGACGCCCTGTCCTTCGCCGCCTCCGCCCTGCTCCTCAAGGCGGTCACGTGTACCTCCCCGTCCGACAAGACGGCGGTGAAGCGACCGGGGTTCAGGGAGTCCGTCCGGGAAGGACTCCGTTTCCTCCGCCACCACTCGACGCTGCGTCTGATGACGGTGGTCGGCACCCTGCAGTCCTTCTCCGGCGGGGCCATCATCGGCCAGCTCGTCGTCTTCGCCGACCGCGTGCTGGGCATCCACGGATCCGACGGGCGGATCGGCCTGCTGTACATGGCATGGAGTGCCGGAGGCATCGGCGGATCCTTCCTGCTGCCCCGGCTACGGCGCCGTTTCGAGGCGTTCCCCCTCCTCCTGGGGGTGCTTCCCATCGGGTCCCTGCTCGGTCTGGTGGTCGTCCTCAGCTCGGACTGGCGGGTCACGCTGGTCGCCCTGACCGTGTGGGGCTCGGCCTACCTCGTCGTCCTGGTGAACACGATGACCTACTCCCAGGAGGTGACGCCGCCCGAGCTCCAGGGCCGGGTCAACACCACACGCCGGATGCTCTCCTCGGGCCTGGGTGTTCCGCTCGGCGCCCTGGTGGCCGGCACCCTGACTGTGCGGGTCGGCGTCCAGGCCGGGATGTCGACGGCCGTCGTGTCGATCGCCCTGGCGGCCCTGCTGGTCTGGGGTGTCCAGGTGCGCAGGCGGGTCCGGTCCGGGGCTTAGGCCAGGCTTGGGCCCTGTCGTTCGGATCAGCTCGACGTCGGGCCCTGGCATGCACTCCCCCACTGCCTTGAAGGCGTGGCGGACTCAGGTCAGCTGAACGGGCTGATCGTCTCGTACGGCTTCTGGAAACGCACGTGGATGCCGGACTCGGCGCTTTTACGGTCTAGCAGTTCCCTGGTCCTGGCGAAATTGTCCAGGAGCCGCGGCATGGGACGCAGCTTCTTGTCGAGCGACCGTCCGAAGTGATCCCAGTGCACGGGGATGACGAGGCCGGGGCGGGTGGCCTCGACGGTGTGGTGCCAGTAGTCGTTCTGGAACTGCGCGGACTGCGCCCCCAGGGCACCGATGCCGAGGTACAGCAGATCGACATCCAGGCCCTCGAACTTGTTCGGGACGAAGTTGGCACTCGGGTGGACCAGCATCGTGCCGGTCGGGTGCTCGAAGAGGAACGAATAACAGCCGCCGGTCCGGTACGCACTGGCCTTGGCCGGCGGCACGAGCGGCTCGTCGATCGTACCGGGGTATCTGTCGCCCGGGCTGTGCGCCCCTTCGAAGACTCGGACCGTGAAGTCCCCGAAGACGTACCTGTCACCGTCGCTGACACACGCCATCGCCTGTTCGCCCAGACCGGCTCCACGGCCGACGTTCACCGTCGACTCCGATCCGTACAGGACGCCGCCGACGCGCTTGACGATCTCGGGGGAGTCCATGACGTGGTCGTGGTGGGAGTGGGCGACGAACAAAGCGTCGAGATGCTCGATGCCGCCGCGGGACAGGGCGTCGGAGATGCGTCCGAGGTCGGGTGCGATGGGCCGCCCAAGAGCGACTCGCAGCAGCGACGGCCTGGTGAAGAAGCCGTCGATGAGGACTCCGGAGACACCGTCGGTGACGTGTACCGAGGACGTTCCGAAGAAAGTGGATCGAACAGACGCTGCATCGACGGTCATGCGTCGGCATCCTCCGTGTGCGTGCGGTGTGGATGGCGCAGGCCACGCGGGGTGAGCCACCTCGTTGTTGAGCCCTTGCGCGAGGTCCGGCCCGCGCTGCTCCAGGGCGAGCCGCACCAACGCCTGGATTGCCGGGCATGAGCGTGCGCCCGGACTCGGCCGTGTACTTGTCGTCCAGTGTGACGGTCATCGGCCCTTTCCCGCGACGTCCACGACCTTGCCGGGATCGAGGATGCCCATCACGTCGAGCGCGGCCTTCGCCCGCGCTGCAACTCGGCCACCGTGGGCCCGATCTCGCTGCTCATGCCGCGCTTCTTCAGCAGCCCGACTTCGTGCTCACGGTGACCGTGCCGCCCGGCGCGATCGCGCCGTCGAGGACGGGCTCGAACGCCCCCTGTGCCCGCCACCGCGCTCTGTCGTCACCAGGGTCGGTGATGATCAGAGGATGCAGGTCGCCGTCGCCCGCTTGCGCAATGTTCGCGATGTGCACCCCGTGCTGCCCTCCGGCCTGCTCGATCCTGGCCGGCATCTGCGGCACCAGCTGCCGGGGCGCGCAGGCCGGCCGTCGCGCCTGGAACAGCGCGTCCGCCTCCCGCTGATCGCTCGCGACTGAACCGGCGTCGCGGTCATTGCCCCAGTGAGCAGTGTGCATCGTGAAAGGTGCAGGTCGGGCGGGCTGGTGTGCGCGGGGTCGGGGGTGCTCGGGCTGGTGGGCGGCGGGTGACCATGGTGAAGATCGTCTGACCGGTCGGTCGGGAGGGTTCTCTGGTTCTGCTGCGCCTGCGTGAGCGGGCCGCCTACGATCCGTCACCGTGTCGATACGCCGGGGATCGTGGGGAGGGTGGGCGGCGGTTCCGGTGAAAGCGCAGGTGGCGGGGCGTGCGGTGCTGCTGATCCCGCACCGCGGTGAGACTGGCGACGAGGCCGCGCTGCCCGCCGACTACCGCCGGATCCTGGCGATCGTGCGGGCCGCTGGCGGCCCGGTGCAGGTCAAGGGGGTGGGTGAGGAGCTGGGGCTTGAGGTGGCGGTGCGCGGGAGGCTGGAGCCGCTGCGGGCGGAGATGACCAAGCTCGCCGATCGGGGCCGGCTGCACAAGCGGCCTGACGGGAAGTTCACCGCACGCCTGTAGTAGCTGCGGACCGGGGCGACAAGAGGGCGTAACCGGCGGGCCCCCGACGGCAGTTGAGTTTGGTGTGAAGAAAAAAACCATCCCGTCGAGGGCTCTGACGGTCTTGTCCACATCGCCCGCCTGCCGCTGTCGAGTGCCACCCTGAACTGGCTCGCCGACCTGTTACGCGGCCACTTCAAGAAGATCGGCTCCAGGTGGCGGGCCCTGCCCGCGGGGAAGATCGCCGGCATCGTGCTGGCGGTACTGCGTTGTGACCAGCGGCCCGGCGACCTGGCAGGCGGCAACGGCATCCATCGCACCACCGTCACTCGCTGGGTGCGGGAGGTCGTCGGGCTGCTGGCCGCCCGCGCCCCGCGCCTGGACCGGGCCCTGAAGAAGATCGCCCGAAAGGGTGGCGGTGTGGTGCTGCTGGACGGCTCGGTGATACGTACCCGGCGGCGCACCGGGGTCGAGAACCGCAAGAACCACTCGGGCAGGAACAAATGCCACGGCCTGCTCGTGATCGCGCTTTTGAAGTGCACGCCGACGAGCCGCGCATGCGGGGGGGGGTACTCGAAGAGGAAGCGCCTCCGTCCACACACCCATGAACCACGCACGGTCGGAGTCCCACAGCCGGACGGGTTTGCTCAGGTGCAGGAAGAAGTGCGCCGACGGCATCGGCGGGACGTTCATCAGCCGGTGGGGCGGCACCCCGGTCAGACAGTAGATGTCGTCGATGAACTGGTCGAGCGGCGGAGCGGGTATCCGGCCGACGTGTTCCATGGGTTCAGTGTGGCTGTCGGGGTTCTTCACCGCATCGAGTACAGGGCGGTACGGCCCGTTCGGTGCCGTACCGCCCTTCCGTGATGGGTCAGACGGCGGGTTCGGCGGCCGGCGCGGCCGCGGTTGCCTCCGCCTGTGCCGCGGCGGCCCGGCCGGGCAGGGTGAGCACGGCCAGGAATCCGGCGACCGCCACGGCGGAGAAGAAGTAGAAGCCCCAGGGGTGGCCGATGCCTGCCGCCACGAGGGCACCGGTGATCGTCGGGCCGACGATGGAGCCGATACGGCCGATGCCCGAGGCCGAGCCGAGGGCGGTGCTGCGGACCGAGGCCGGATAGAAGTTCGTCACGTACGCGTAGATCAGCACCTGGGCGGAGAAGACGAACACGCCGGTGAGGAAGACGACGGTGTCGAGGAGCAGGTTGCTGTGCATCCTGATGCTGAGGCAGGCAAGCATGGCCACCGATATCGCGAACCAGCCGAGCGCAGTGGGCTTGATGCCGCGCCGGTCGGCCACGAAGCCGCCCAGCACCAGGCCGGCGACCCCGCCGACGTTGAGGATGAGCAGTTGGGTGACCGCCGTGGGGATGGGGTAGCCGGCCTCGTTCATGAGCTTGGGCAGCCAGGTGTTGAGGCCGTAGACCAGGAGCAGGCCCATGAAGGATGCGACCCAGATGCCGATGCCGGCGCGGAGGTAGGCCGGCTTGAGGAGTTCGCCGAATGCGACGCGCTGGGAGGCGGGCGCTTCCTTGGTGCGGACGAACGCCTCGGACTCCGGCAGGCGGAACCACTGGATGACCGCGATGACGAGTCCGGCGATGCCGAGGACGTAGAAGAGGACCTGCCAGTTGTCGGTGACCTGCAGGGCCAGCAGGGACGTGATCACGGCACCGGTGTGGTAGCCGGTCATGGTCAGGGTGCTGGCGCGAGCCCGGCGTGCGGCGGGCATGTGCTCGGCCATCATGGTCAGCGACGCCGGCATGCAGGCGCCGAGACCGATACCGGCGACGAGCCTGAGCGCGGCGAACATCCCGACGGAGGTGGCCTGGGGCAACAGGAGGGTGAAGACGGAGAACTCCACCACCGAGCCGATGAGCAGCAGGCGTCGTCCGAAGCGGTCGGCGAGCGGGCCGACCAGGATGGCGCCGATGGCGACGCCTACGAGTGAAAGCGTGGCGACCGTGGTGGCGTCCGCGGCTGTCATGCCCAGGTGATGGGTCTTGAGCAGGGTGGGGATGATGGCGCCGAGGACGACGAGGTCGTACCCCTCGAGCATGACGGTGATCCAGCACAGGACCACGGTCCAGACGTTGCGGTCGGACGTGCCTGTTCTCGAGGCGGCGTCGGTGGTGTTCGGCGAGGTGATGGGTGTCATGGCTGCATTCCCTCTGTTGCGGCTACGGGGGACGGGATGGGGACGGGGGAGCGGGGATCAGAACGGGTAGTCGGCGATGTCCGGGCGGACGGTGAGCCACTGGGCCTCGGTGAAGGCCTCGACGTTGGCGGCGGCTCCACCGAAGCGGGACCCGGTGCCGGAGGCCTTGACTCCGCCGAACGGGGCGTTGGGCTCGTCGTTGACGGTCTGCTCGTTGATGTGGATCTTGCCGGAGTCGATCTGGTCGGCGAGCTTCATCGCCGTACCGACGTCGCCGAGGATGCCGACGGACAGGCCGTACTCGCAGTCGTTGACGATCCGGGCGGCTTCCTCGAGCGTGGAGAAGCCGATGACGGGTGCGACGGGGCCGAAGATCTCCTCGCGCCACGCCCGCATGTCGGTGGTGAGGCCGGTCAGGACGGTGGCAGAGTAACCGGCGCCGTCGATCTCGCCGCCCGCGGCCAGCGTCGCGCCCGCCGCGACGCTGTCGGTGACGATGCCGTGCACCCGCTCCAGCTGCCGCCGGTCGATGATCGGGCCGAGCGCCACGTCCTCGCGGGCGGGGTCGCCGACGGGCAGCGCCCGTGCCTTCGAGGCCAGCGCGGCGCTGTACTCGTCGAGCAGCGACTCGTGCACGATGTGGCGGCCGGTGGTCATGCAGATCTGTCCTTGATGCAGATACGAGCCGAACGCACCGGCGGAGGCCGCCTTCTGCACATCCGCGCCCGGCAGCACCACCAGCGCGTTGTTCCCGCCCAGTTCGAGGTGGGCGCGCTTGAGCAGACGGCCCGCCAGCTCACCGATCGCGCGGCCGACCGGAGTGGAGCCGGTGAAGGAGATGACCCGTACCTCGGGTGCTTCGACGACCGCCTGGCCGACCGTGCTGTCGCCCGGCAGCAGGTGCAGCAGTCCGGAGGGCAGCCCGGCTTCCTCGAAGATCCGGGCGATGACCACGCCACCGCTCACCGCCGTACGCGGATCGGGCTTCAGCAGGACCGCGTTGCCGAGCGCCAGCGCGGGTGCCACCGAACGCAGGCCGAGGGCGAGCGGGAAGTTGAACGGCGCGATCACGCTCACGACGCCGGCGGGGCGGCGCCGGGCGAACGACCAGCGAACCTCCTCGGACGTCAGTACTTCTCCCTGAGGGTGCGTGGGCAGTGCCGCGCACTCGAATGACTCGCCGATCGCCAGTTGCACCTCGAACGCGGCCTTGGCCCGTACCGAGCCCGCCTCGCGTATCAGCCAGTCCTCGATCTCGGCGGCGTGCTCGGTGAACAGCTCGCCCGCGCGGCGCAGTACAGCCGCCCGCTGCTGCGGGGGCGTGGCCGCCCAGGACCGCTGCGCCTCGGCGGCCCGGGTGGCGGCGCGGCGCACGTCCTCGGGCGTGGCCAGGCCGGCGGTGCCGAGCTGCGCGCCGGTCGCCGGCTCGGTGACCGGGTGCTCGCGGGTGGCGTCCTGCCAGCCGTCGCTGAGGAACTTCTTGCTCCAGACGTCGTTGTCCAGGAGTGTCATCGGTCTTCCTTCCGTTACCTGAGGGGGATGACTTCTGTGAGGTGTGTTCGTGGGGTGGGCGTCGTGGTCAGGACGGTGTCGTGAGCACTGTGTCGACCTGGACGAGCCGGGGGCCGTCCGGGCGCCGGGACAGCACCGCCCGTAGTTCGTCCACGCTCTCGACGTGCTGGGCGGACAAGCCGTAGCCCTCCGCGATGCGGGTGAAGTCCAGGCCCGGGATGTCCATGCCCGGTGCGTCCGGGACACCCAGCAGGCCGCTGAACCAGCGCAGCGCGCCGTAGGTTCCGTTGCGCAGCAGCACCACGGTCACGGGCAGGCGGTGCTGGGCGGCCGTCCACAGGGCGGTGATGCCGTAGTTGGCCGAGCCGTCCCCGATCACGCCGACGACCGGCCGGTCGGGCTGGGCCATGGCGACCCCGACGGCGCCGGGCAGGCCGAAGCCGAGTCCGCCCGCTGCCGGGAAGTAGTAGGAGCCGGGCCGCCGCAGGTCCATCTGGCGCCACCACGAGGAGTTCGTCGAGGTCGACTCCACCACGTACGCCGTGTCGTCGGGCAGTTCGTCCCGGAGGGAGGCGAAGACCTCCTCGGGATGCAGCCGCGTCCCCTGCCCGGTGGCCGGCGCGGGGGTGGGCCGGTAGTCGCCCGTCGGCTCCGTCGCCGCGTCGAGCTCCTTGAGCAGCAGGTCGATGACGGCGGCCGGGTCGGTGACCAGAGCCTCGCCCATCGGCGCGCGGGCGGCGGCGGAGGCGTCCTCCGTGACCTGGATCAGCCGGGTGCCCTCGGGCAGATACCGGCCGGGCTGGTACTCGTGATAGCGGAAGACCGGTGCCCCGAGCACCAGCACGAGGTCATGACCCTCGAAAGCTTGGGAGACGGGTTCGATCCCCGCCGGCAGCACCCCGCGGAACTGCGGGTGGCGGTTGGGGAAGGGCAGCCGGAACAGCGACGGTGCCGCCCACACCGGAGCGCCGAGCCGCTCCGCGAGCCGCACCACGTCGTCGAAGAGACCGGCGGAGTCGATGTCACCGCCCAGCACCAGCGCGGGCCTGCGCGCGGCGGTCACCGCATCGGCCAGCCGGCGTCCCTGCTCCGTGCCGGGCACTGCGGCGCGGTGCACCTGACGGTCCAGCACGGCTGACGCGTTCTCGCCCGCGTCCACCGCCCAGTCGTCGTAGGGGACGGAGAGGTAGGTGGGCCGGCGCTGCAACTGCGCCTCGAAGACGGCCTGGGCGAGGGCCCGGGGCACGTCCTGGGCGCAGGCCGGTTCGGCGGCCCAGCCGACGAGCGGCTTCATCAGCGACGGGGCGTCGACGTTGGCGAGGTTGGCCTCCGGTCCGATGGCCGGCCGCACCTGCTGGCCGGCCACGACGACCAGCGGAGTGCGCGAAGCCACGGCGTTGGTGAGAGCGCCCATCGCGTTGCCGGAGCCGGACGCGGCGTGCAGATTGACGAGAACCGGACGTCCCGTGGCCTGCGCGTAGCCGTCGGCCATGCCCACTACGGCGCCCTCGTGCAGGCCCAGGACGTACCCGAAGCCGTCCGGCAGGTCGGCGAGGAAGGGCAGCTCGTTGGAGCCGGGATTCCCGAAGACGGTGGTGAGCTCCTGGCGTTGGAGGAACTCATGGCAGACACTGCGCACGGAGGGCACAGACGTTCCTTTCGCAGCGACGTCGAAGTGACGCAGGCCACGCTAGGCAGCGCACGACATTCGGACCAATAGATGTTGGCGGGCTGCGATATAGACTCGCTCGATATGAGCAGCTTCGATCTCAACCTCGCCCGCGTCTTCGTGCTGCTCTACGAGACCGGCAGCGTCACGGCGGCGGCGGAGACGCTGCACGTCACCCAGCCCACGGTGAGCTACAGCCTGGCCAAGTTGCGCCGGCACTTCGACGACGAGCTCTTCCGGCGCACCGGCCGCGGCCTGACCCCGACCGCCGGCGCCCAGCGCCTCTACGAGCCCTTGCAGCGCGCGCTGGCCGGCATGGACGCCGTGATCCGCCAGGACAACGACTTCGACCTGACCGCCATGTCAGGGCGTTTCACCGTCGCCCTCTCCGACCTGGGCCAGGCCACCCTGCTGCCCCGGCTGGCTGCGGCGGCCCGCGAGCGGGCTCCCGGTGTGTCCTTCACCGTCCGCCCGCTGGACGTGGACGCCGCCGAGAGCCAGCTGCGCCGCGGTGAACTCGACGCCTTCGTCGCCACCCCGGTCCTCACGTCCCACCGCACCGTGCGCATCCCGCTCTTCCACGAGCGCTACGTCGGTATGGTCGCCGCCGACCACCCCCGCATTCGCGGCGCCTCCGTCACGCTGGCGGACCTCGCGGCCGAGCACCACGCGACGGTGTACGGCCCCCACGGCCACGTCGTGCCCCGCTTGCTCCTCGCCACGCACGGCCTCCTGGATCGCGTCGCTGTGGACGCGACCCGTTTCACGGTGCTGCCCTACCTGCTGGAACACACCGACCTCTTCGCGATCGTCCCCGAATACGTCGGTGAGGTGTTCACCGCCTCCCACCGCCTTCGCCTCGTGAGTCTCCCGTTCGACACGGAACCGATCGAAGTGGCGCTCTACGCCCGGCACGAGGCATCACGCAGTCCGTCCCAGCGGTGGCTGGTGCAGTTCATGGCTGATGTTCTGGGGGAGCTGGTCAGCCCTGCACAGCTGCCGCCGAGTGCTGGCTGAGCGGTCGGCCGCGCTCTCGCCATGCGCAAAACGCGCCGGTCGTGCCTTGCCGGGCGGCCTAGTCGGCGGCGGACGGCCCGGTGGGCCGGAAGAACAGCTGGCAGCTCGCCGAGCACGCGGGCCATTCCACCCCGTACGGCTTGCAGCGGCTGCTGTCGTGGTGTCAGTGGGATCCAGACGAGATCCGTGATGACCTGCAGGCATACGTCGCCGATCGGCTCGGCCGACCTGACGGTGTCGTAGATCATCGGGCAGGTCCGGCTTCGGCGGCTGCCGGGTTCGGCTGCGCCCGTGGCCGACCCCCGCCTACGATCCGTCTGCAGGTCGGCACGCCACGAGAGCGCGGGAGGCTGCGGAGATGCAGGAGCGGCAGTGGATCACCGCTCGCCGGAGCGAACTGGAAGCCCTCGCCGAGCAGTTGACCAAGCAGCTGCAGGAGGTGCAGGTCGAGCGGGAGGAACTGGCGGTCGCAGAGCGGGTGTTGAATCGTTTAGCCGAGCAGGCCCAGGCCGATGTCGAGGCGGCTGCTCCGGTATCGGCGCAGGTGGCTGGGCGGGCGGTCCTGCTGATCCCGTACCGCAGCGACGCGGCCGACGAGGGGGCGCTGCCGGGCGACTACCGCAAGATCCTGGCGATCGTGCGGGAGGCGGACGGCCCGGTGCAGGTCAGGGCGGTTGGCGAGCGGCTGGGCCTGGACGCTGCGGTGCGCGGCAGGCTGGAGCCGCTGCGGGCGAAGATGACCAAGCTCGCCGACCGCGGCTGGCTGCACAAACGCCCTGACGGGCGGTTCACCGCACATCCGTAGCGGCGCGATCAATGGGCGTAACTGGCGGGCCCCCGGCGGCAGTTGAGCTTGGTGTGAAGAAAAACAACCATCACGCCGAGGGTCCTGACGGCCTTGTCTACACCGCCCGCCTGCCGCTGTCGAGCGTCACCCTGAACTATCTCGCCGACCTGATACGCGGCCACTTGAAGAAGATCGGCTCGCGGTGGCGGGCCCTGCCCGCGGGAAAGATCGCGGGGATCGTGCTGGCGGTCCTGCGCTGTGACCAGCGGCCCGGCGATCTGGCCGGCGGCAACGGGGTGCACCGCACCACCGTCACCCGCTGGGTGCGGGAAGTCGTTGGTCTGCTGGCTGCCCGGGCCCCGCGTCTGGACCGCGCGTTGAAGAAGATCGCCCGAAAGGGCGGCGGGATCGTACTGCTGGACGGCACGTTGATCCGCACCCGCAGACGCACCGGGACCGAGAACCGGAAGAACTACTCCGGCAAGAGCAAATGCCATGGCCTGCTCGTGATCGCGCTCACCGACGACAAGGGCCGACTGCTCTGGGTCTCGGCCACCCGGCCCGGTCGGACCTCGGAGATCACCGCCTACCGACACGACCAGCTCACGCACAAGTTGCGGACTGTCGGGCTCGGGGCCATCGCCGACCTGGGGTTCGTCGGACTCGACGACACAGATCCCGACGCCGACCCGGCGGTGATCACCGGCTACAAGGCCGCCCGGAACCGACCTCTGACGCGAGGCCAGAAGCTCTCCAACAAAGTACTCGCGGCCGTCCGGGCTCCGGTCGAACACGGCTTCGCCCACCTCAAGAACTGGCGCGTGCTCGGCACGGTCCGCACCGACCCGAAATGGGCGACCGCCCTGGTCAGGGCTCTGCTGGTCCTCACAAACCGCGAAGTCTCCCGGTGACCGATGATCTTCGCCGTAGTCATCCGCCCACGACCAGCCCGAGCACCCCGAACCCCGCGCACACCAGACACTTGACCTGCGGCTTCACGATGCACACCGCTGAGTGAGCACCGAGGGGCCGCCCGGCAGCGGCCGGGCGGCCCCTCGTACGTCATACCCGCCGCGTCCGTCCGGTGCGTCGAGCGGGGCCGCCGACGATCCGGCGGCGGCCCCTGCCCCTCGTGCCCCTGTGCAGCGCCCTCAGACGTCAGCGCAGGTACTTGCGCCGTGTACGGGTGAGCAGGAACAGCCCTGCGAGCAGCAGTACGGTGCCGGCTGTGGCGGGCCACAAGGTCGTGCCGGTCTCGGCCAGCGCGCCGCCCTGGACCGCCTGCGGTTCGGTCTGGCTGCCGGCGGCGGGGCCGTTCCCACCCGTGGCCTGGGGCTGGGCGGAGTTGTCGCCCGCGTTGGTGCCGCCGTTCGCCGGGGCGCTCCGGGAGGCCTTGGACGATGCGTAGACCCTCGGTTCCGTCGTACTGGAGATCGTGGGCTTGTCGTCGTTCGCGGGCTGTCCGGTCTCCGGAGCGGTGGTCGTGGGCTGCGCGTTCTGGTCGCCTGATCCGCTGCCGGAGTTCCCCTGGCCGGACTCGTCGCCCGTGTTGCCCTGGGCGGACCCGTCACCCGAGTTGCCGTTGTCGCCGCCGGCGGGCGGCGTGGTCGGGTCGTCGGTGGGCTGGGCGGTCGGCTCCTGGGTGGGCTGGTCAGTGGCCGTGGGCTGGTCGGTGGGCTCCTCGCTCGGCTGGTCCGTCGGCTTCTCGGTCGGCTGCTGGGTCGCTCCCCCGCCCGAGCCCGGGTCCTCGCCGGTGCCCGCGCCGCACTCACGGCCGCCGTTGATGCAGGACACGACCTCCTTCATGAGGCCTTCGTCGAAGACGTTGATGAAGTCGCCGTGGTCGGTGACCGGCTTGTGCAGCTGCTCGGGGAAGGAGTCCACCGCGAACAGCGGGGTCGTACGGCCGCCGTCCTGCAGGCTCGGCGCCTTCACGTCGTAGACGATGCGCTGCACCAGCTGCGGGATGGCCTTGAAGCCGTTCGAGCAGTTGCCGGAGGCGTCGGCGAAGGCCACGTGGGTGCGGTGGTTGGCACTGTCGATGTTGCGGCCGTCCCAGCAGCTCTGGAACCGGAACGTGCGGACCACGTCGCTGCCCTGCGGGCACAGCGGGTACTTGTCCTTCAGCTGCCGGTCCTCGAACCCGGTGCAGCTCCAGGAGGCGTTGGCGTTGGCGGGGCCGTTGACGAACGCCTTGGCGTCGCCGGTGATGATGCGCAGCAGTCGGGGCATCTCGGTGACCTGGCTGCCCTGGTTGCCGATGAACGTCAGCGTGACCTGCTTGGGGGTGACGATTTCACCGGCGTTGCCCTCGATCCCGCCACCGGGCTTGTTCGCGTCCTGCTCCTGGCTGCCGTTCTGCAGGCGCAGCACCGGCCAGTAGTACGTGGACTTGTCGCCCGGGTTCTCGCAGCTCGTGTCGGCCTTGGCGAGATCGTCGTCGCTGGCGAAGGCGTTGTTGGACTGGTTGCCGACGTAGTCGTGGAAGTGGTGGGCGCCGTTGGTGACACCCGGGGCCACGATCACGTTGTCGGAGTTGAACAGACCGCCTGCGTTCACGCCGCAGCTGGTGGTGAAGGTGCCCTTGGAGACGAAGGACTTGAGATCCGGGGCGGGGGCGTTGGGCTGGACGGTGTTGATGTCCTGGTAGTCCCCGGCCACCGGGCCGTTGCCGGCCTGACCTCCGTTGCCGGCCTGCTGCCCGCCGCCGTTCTGCTGCCCGCCGTTCTGCTGGTCTCCCTGGCCCTGCTGCTGGCCGCCTTCCGAACCCTGGCCGCCGTTCTGGTCGTTCCAGGTGCGCATCGAGCAGTCCGCCATGGAGTCGAGCCCGTCGGGGCGGGCGCCTGCCTGGTCCATGGCGTTGCCGATGCGGCCGAGCGACTCGCTCCGCCTCTCCTTCAGCGGCTTCATCACCTGGTCGTCGGTGTAGCCGCTGTCCTGGCGCTGTTCCGGCGTCGCGGCCTGCAGCCGCTGGTAGGCCTCCGCTATCTGCTGGTCCATCGAGGCGAGTTCCTTGTCGACCTCGCCCCGCGCCTGGTCCGGCACCTGCGTCAACTTGCTGCCGACGTCCGGGCAGTCGATCGTGCCGGCCGCGGCACTGCGCGTCTCGGCCCCGTCCGTGCCCGAACCGCCTTCCGTCGCGGAGGCGTAGACATTGACCGCGACCAGCCCGCCTCCGCCCAGCATCAGCGCGAATGCCGCAAAGGTTGCGCGGCGCGGGCCTGTTGGGCGTCTGCGCGTGTTGCGTCCCACGAGAGTTCTCCTACGGATCACGGCGGTCAGGCATGGAAATCCCTCGCCACATACGGACGGCGGAACCGGCGTGTTCAAGCACCCCAGAGATTCATACGAACCTCTCAGAAAGCGCGTGCCCCCACATCCCCACACGTGGCGCAAACCGGGGCAGCACGGCACAGTGGAAGGGTGGCCGAGCAGGACTTCGACGTGTGGACCGCCGGGGACGCGTACGAGCGGTACATGGGGCGGTGGAGCCGTCTGGTGGCCGACGAGTTCGTGGCCTGGCTGGCGTGTGCGCCCGGAGCTCGGTGGCTGGACGTCGGCTGTGGTTCGGGGGCGTTGACGTCGGCTGTGGCACGCCGGTGCCGGCCCCGGACCCTGCTCGGGGTGGAGCGGTCCGCCGGGTTCGTGGCCGCGGCCCGGACACACGGATCCCCTCCCGCGCTCTTCGCCAGGGCCGACGCACAGGCCCTTCCCGTGGGCGAGGCCGCGGTGGACGTGGCCGTCAGCGGACTGGTCCTCAACTTCCTCCCCGAGCCCGGTGCCGCGGTCGCCGAAGCCGCGCGCGTGGTGACGCCCGGCGGGCTGGTCGCCGCGTATGTGTGGGACTACGCCGAAGGCATGGGGTTCCTACGGCACTTCTGGGACGCCGTCACCGCCATCGATCCGTCCTCGGCGGCGGAGCTGGAC
Organism: Streptomyces sp. NRRL S-646; assembly: GCF_000720765.1. Lineage (GTDB taxonomy): Bacteria > Actinomycetota > Actinomycetes > Streptomycetales > Streptomycetaceae > Streptomyces. Next base: position 537,677 of record NZ_JODC01000008.1, on the reverse strand, counting down.
GAGGGCCGCCGGTTCCCGCTGTGCCGGCCGGACCCACTGCGGAGGCTGTGGAGCGCGGCCGCACTGGCCGAGGTGGAGGTGGTACCCATCGAAGTCCCGACCCGCTTCGCCGACTTCTCCGATCTGTGGGATCCGTTCCTGGCCGGGCAGGGCCCCGCCCCCGGTTACGTCGCCTCGCTCACTCCGGCCGCCAGGGAACGGCTGCGGGAAGCCCTGCGGCAACGGTTGTCGGCTCGGGCGGACGGCTCGATCGCGCTCCGGGCGCGCGCCTGGAGCGTACGGGGTCGTAGGGCAGGCGTCGTCGACCGCTGACGGGCGGGCCGTGACGTCGGTGTTCGCCGCACAGCTCAGTGCCCCCGCACGCCGTGGCCCAGCCAAACCCCGATGAAGCTGCACCCAAGGCGGCGGACCGGCGACGCGTGCAACGCGCGTTCAGGCACGGGAAAGGGGACGGCCTGTCCGCGGTTGTCCGTCTCGGTCGGCACGGCGAACTGACCCGCGCTCCCGCACTGACTTTCTACGCCTCCAGCCAGAAGCCCGTACGGGTCAGCCAGAGTTCGAGCAGTGCGGTGTCGCCTCGGAGCTCGACTGCGGGAGCGGGTCGCCGGTAGAGAAACAGCAGCAGGTCCGTCACCGGTCCGCGTACGGTCGTGGCGGCTGCCGCGCGCCCGGTGTGCCACACGGGCCGGTCGCCGCCGAGGTCGACGTGCCACTGCCCGGCGCCGGTCGCCTCGAACTGGAGCGTACGACCGGGACCGAGCAGGCCGGGTGCTCCCGGCCGGGGCTCGTACGCCTCGGGGACCGTCGCGAACTCCATCCACTCCTGCACGGCGTCCGCCGCGAGGGCGTCGTCGAGCCTGAATGCGGAGCCGGTCGCCAGTGCGGCATCGGCCCGGTGTACGACGGTCTCGTGCGTCATCCTCCTGGCCCAGAAGGAGGACGTGTTCCGCTCGTGGGCCGGCGTCCACACCTGGGCATCGGGCCCGGCATCCCGCAGGGTGGCGCTGAGTTCCGTGGCGCCCTCGGCGAGCCAGCCGTCGAGTGCGTCCCCGTCCACATGGGCGTATACGGCGGGGTCGTCGACGGGGTCCCCCGCAACGGGTTCGAGGGCTCGCGTGCGGACCACCTCCTGCGCCCATCGGTGGTCCCCGCCCACGTGTCGCAGCAGCCGGCCGAGATCCCAGCCGGGGCAGGTGGACACCTCCGTGGCCGTGTCCGCCCCTCTGACCTGCGCCCTCAGCAGCTCGGTCTGGGAGACGATCGCGTGGCAGTAGTCGTCGAAGGCCAGTGACGTCATCCGCTCATCATGTGCCAACCGGCCTCGCCGCCGCACTCGGATACTGCGCCCCGCCTGATCGAGAGGAGCGGCCGCGCAAACGCCCATTTCTTGAAGGGACTTGTGCGGACTCGTGTCACCGAGACTTCACCTCTTGACGTGTCTGGTTCAGACCTTTAGGTTCCCGGTCACACAGCTTCACGAATACGCCCGATGTTCATACACGTGAACTCCTCGCGCTGCCTTCACCCCCACCGTCCGTTGCCGACGAAAGGCTGTGATCCCCACCCATGAACTCCCAACCCCCCACCCGTGGCGCCGTGTTGCGCGCCTGTCTCGCCGTGGCCCTGTCCGCCCTTTCCGCCGCGACCCTCACCGCTCCCGCCGGTGCGGCCCCGGCCGCCGTCCCCATGTCCGTCGCGCCGTACCTTTACAACGGCTGGGGCAGCCCGCCCGACCCGGCCACCATCGCCCGCGCCACCGGCGTCAAGTGGTTCACGCTCGCCTTCGTCCTCAGCAACGGGCACTGCAATCCGCAGTGGGACGGCAGCCGCCCGCTCAGCGGTGGCGTCGACCAGCGGACCGTCAACACCGTGCGCGCGAGCGGCGGTGACGTCATCCCCTCCTTCGGCGGCTACAGCGGCAACAAGCTGGAGAGCTCCTGCTCCAACGCCGGGGAGCTGGCGGCCGCATACCAGAAGGTCATCAACGCCTACAGGCTCAAGGCGATCGACATCGACATCGAGGCCGACGCATACAGCAACCCGACCGTGCAGCAGCGCACGGTGGACGCGCTCAAGACCGTGAAGGCGAACAACGCGGGCCTGAAGGTGTACGTCACCATCGGCACCGACCAGAGCGGGCCCGACACCAGCCTGATCAAACGGGCGGCCGCGTCCCGTCTGTCCGCGGACGCCTGGGCGATCATGCCCTTCGACTTCGGCGGCGCCGGCAAGAACATGGGGACGCTGACGCTGAAGGCGGCCGAGGGGCTCAAGTCCGCGCTCAAGAGCGCCTACGGCTACGGCGACGACCAGGCCTACCGGACCATGGGCATCTCCTCCATGAACGGGATCACGGACCAGAACGAGAAGGTCACGGTCGCCGACTTCCGCACCATCCTCGGCTACGCCCAGCAGCACCACCTGGCACGGCTCACCTTCTGGTCCGCCAACCGTGACCGGCCCTGTACCGGCGGCGGCGCGGACAGCTGCTCCGGAGTCGGCCAGCAGGCCTGGGACTACACGCGCGTCTTCGCCCGGTACACCGGCTGAACTCCCCCACAGTCGTACGAACCTCCAACGTGGCCGACCTGGCCAACTACCCCTGAATGGGGAGGAGTTCATCCGATGCACACCATCCGAACCGGGACCGTACGCATCTTCGCGCTCCTGGCGATCCTGCTGACGGCCCTGTCCGCGCCACGCGCCCACGCCGCAGCGCAGCCGTTCAAGGTGCTCGCCCTCTACAACGGCACCTGGGACGCGGCCCACATCAGCTTCGTCCACGAGGCCAACGCCTGGTTCCCGAAGCAGGCCGCTCAGAACGGCTTCACCTACACGGCGAGCAACAACTGGGACCTGCTCACGAACGGCGCAGTGAACAGCTACCAAGTGGTCCTGTTCCTCGACGACCTGCCGCAGTCCGCCGCCCAACGCACCGGATTCGAGCGCTACATGCGCGGCGGTGGCGCCTGGATGGGCTTCCACGTCTCCGCGTTCACCACCGACGCGCAGAGCTGGCCCTGGTACCACAACCGGTTCCTGGGCAGCGGCAACTTCAAGTCCAACACCTGGGGGCCGACGACCGCGGTCCTGCGCGTCGAGGACCGTACGCACCCGTCCACGAGGAACCTTCCGGCGACCTTCACCTCGTCCGTCAGCGAGTGGTACAGCTGGTCGAACGACCTGCGGCGCAACCCCGACATCAGGATCCTCGCCTCGGTCGACCCGAGCAGCTTCCCGCTCGGCACCGACCCCGACCAGAGCTGGTACAGCGGCTACTACCCGATCCTGTGGACGAACACGAAGTACCGGATGCTGTACGCCAACTTCGGCCACGACGCGATGAACTATGACACCAACACCACCCTGTCGTCGACGTTCGCGAGCGAGACGCAGAACCGCTTCCTGCTCGACGGGCTGAAATGGCTGGGCGGCACCCCGAGTTCGCACCTGGACGCGCACTCCTGAGCCGGTGCGCGAAGGGCCCCGACCGCAGCGCGGGTGCGGTCGGGGCCCTGCACCACGCCGCGCCCCCGCACGCCGAACCCGAACCGCACTGGCGTTCCCTACGATGACCGGGTGACGAGTGACACCCCCACACGTGCCGAGGTCGACGAGGACGCCCGCGCGACCGCTGAGCCCCAGGCGACCCCTTGGGCGCAGCGGCTGCGGCGGTTCGGGTACACGGCGGGCCCCCGGACCGACACCCGGGCCCGGCTGGTGCCGCCCTTTCCCGAACCGAGCACCAGAGTCTGGGAGTTGGTGGGCCTCGGTCCCCGGCCGGCCCACCGCCTCGCACGTTCCATGAGCTGGCTGGGACCGGTTCTCGTCGCCGTACTGGCCGGCGCGCTCCGGTTCTGGCGGCTGGGCCGGCCACGGGCCGTCGTCTTCGACGAGACGTACTACGCCAAGGACGCCTGGGCGATGCTGCGGCTCGGCTACGAGGGCAGCTGGCCGGACCGCAAGATCGCCGACCCGCAGATCCTGGCGCACCCCCAGGTGATCCCGCTCTCCGACACCGGCAGCTTTGTCGCGCACCCACCGATGGGCAAGTGGGTGATCGCCCTCGGCGAGGGAGTGTTCGGTCTCGACCCGTTCGGCTGGCGCTTCATGACGGCGGCGCTGGGCACCCTGTCGGTGCTCATGCTGTGCCGAATAGGGCGCCGTCTGTTCCGTTCGACGCTGCTCGGCTGTCTGGCCGGTGCGCTGCTGGCGGTGGACGGCCTGCACTTCGTGATGAGCCGGACCGCCCTGCTCGACCTTGTAGTGATGTTCTTCGCACTGGCGGCGTTCGGCTGTCTGCTGGTCGACCGGGACAAGGCGCGGGCCCGGCTGGCCGCGGCCCTGCCCGTCGGCGACGACGGCTTCGCCCGTCCCGACCCGTACACCGGCGAACAGCTCGGCACGGGCCTGCGTCCGTGGCGGCTCGCGGCCGGCGTCCTCCTGGGACTGGCCGCCGCGAGCAAGTGGAACGGCCTTTACTTCCTCGTCTTCTTCACCGTCCTGACCGTTCTGTGGGACGTCGGCTCCCGCCGCGTGGCCGGGGCGGGCCACCCCTGCCGGGCGGTGCTGCGCAAGGACCTCGGCTGGTCGGCGCTCTCCCTGGTGCCGGTCGCCGTGGTGACCTATCTGGCGACCTGGACCGGCTGGTTCCTGTCCGACAACGGCTACAACCGGCACTGGGCGGACGGACGCGGAGGCACCTGGTCCTGGATCCCGGCTCCGCTGCGCAGCCTGTGGCACTACGAACACGCCGTCTACCAGTTCAACATCGGCCTCCACTCCCCGCACCGCTACCAGTCCAACCCGTGGAGCTGGCTGGTCCAGGGGCGCCCCGTGGCGTTCTACTACCAGTCACCGAAAGCCGGTGAGCAGGGCTGTCACACTGCCACCGGCTGCTCGCAGGAGATCCTGGGCCTGGGCACCCCGCTGCTGTGGTGGGCGGCCTGCGGCGCGCTGCTCTACCTTCTGTTCCGGTGGGCGCTGCGCCGCGACTGGCGCGCGGGTGCGGTCCTGTGCGCGGTGGCCGCCGGATACCTTCCCTGGTTCAACTACCAGGACCGTACGGCCTTCTCCTTCTACGCTGTCGCCTTCGTGCCCTACCTGTGCCTGGCCGTGGCCATGATGATCGGCGCCCTGCTCGGGCAGTCGGGGGCGGACGAGCGGCGCCGGCTGATCGGCGCGGTGAGCGCGGGCGTGCTGGTACTGCTCATCGCATGGAACTTCATCTACTTCTATCCGCTCTACACGGGCACGACGATCCCGTACGGCGACTGGCGTGCCCGGATGTGGCTGGACACCTGGATATGAGGCCGGGTTTCAGGCGATCGTTCGTCACAGGTTCTCCAACTCCCCTGTCGAGCGCCCGAGATAGGTGACCGGGCCCGGGTCCGGCACGTCGATCCGATGGAAGCCCAGGCGGTCGTAGAAAGCTCTGGCCGGGGCGTTTGCCGTGACCATGGAGAGGTGTACGGCGAGGACGCCCTGGTCGCGCAAAGCACGCAGGAAGGTCCGCATCAGTTCACGACCATGACCACGGCCCTGCCATGCGGGGAGCAGGTCGATGTGCAGATGGGCCGGGTACGCGGCCACCTCGGGGACGATCATCCGTTCGGGGTGATGCAGGAGAGGGATCATCTGCTCGTCCGGGGTCGTCGGTGGTCCGGCGGGCTCCGGGTGGCGGTCGGCGACCAGGGGCAGCCACTTCGTGCGGAAGGCTTCGACGAATCGGGGTGTGTCCGCGGTGCCGAGGATGTAGCCGACCGCCCGGCCGCGCCCGTCGTCCAGGACGAAGGCCAGTTCCGGCTCCAGCACGACGTAGGGCGCCGCGAAGACTGTCGGGAAGATGGTGGGGTCGGCGTAGACGGGCCGACTGTCCTGGCCGTTGTGCGCGGTGCGGATGCAGATGTCGTCGAGGGCTTCGCGGTCCTCGGAGCGGTAGGGGCGGATGGCGGGCGACGAGGTCATCGCAGCATCCTGCACACCTGGGAGCGCTCCCACAAGCCCGTTGACGCGAGCCCGAGCATCGCGGGGCCCACATGGTCAGGCGCACCACACAGCGCTCTTGAAGGTGGCGAACTGCTCGAGCATCTTGCAGCCGTGGTCATCGTCCTGCCCGTGGGCCTTCCAGCTGACGCCGGCTACCTGGAGGCGGTTGGCCTACGTCGTCCAGCGATACGGCACCGGCGCGACGTTGCTGATGACCGGGCCGCCGTGGGTGCCTCCCGGGTCGATCGAACCGGTCATCCACTGAGACAGGGGCCGTTACTGAGCGCTCGTTGTCGGCGACGACCCTCAGGAGTCTACGGCTGTCAACTCGGCCATGATTGCCCCTTGTTGAGTGCGAGAAGCTCTCCGGAGTGACGGTCGGCCCGGCGGAACGGCCGGACCGCCGCTCACTCTCCGCTCGACACCGCGGGGCACATCAGGGGCGGGCGATGAACCTGTGGCCAACGTGCGGTGAGGAGTTGGCCAAGCCATGACCGGCGGCGGTTGGCCGCCAGATGGACGTTGCTCCGGCGTTGCGAAACGGAGGGCCGACCCATCCATGGGGGCGCTCGACTGACCCGTCAGTCGGCCGAGTCCGAATGGAACTCCATGGCCAGGGCGTCGGGTTTGACCGTGATCACGGCCTGGGCACGCGGTGGACGGGAGGTCATCTCGAACCGGGGCCAGATCTGGAGGACGCTCGCGAGGATGATCTGGAGCTCGACCCACGCGAAGTTCTCTCCGATGCACTTGCGGCGGCCGTCGCCGAATGCAAGGAAGGACCCTCGGGTGGCCGCGACGCGGTCAGCCTCCCAACGGTCCGGGTCGAAGGTGTCCGGGGCGGGGAAATAGGAGGAGTCGTGCTGGTGCAGATAGGGACTCCACACGACATCGGCGCCCTCGGGTATGAGGTGTCCGCCGAGGACGACGTCGCGCGTGACCATACGCGTCACCATCCAGGACACCCCGTATTTCCTGATGGCCTCCTGCAGAACCCTTCGGGAGTACGGGAGTTGGTCGAGGTCGTCGTAGCGCAGCGGCCGGTCCCCGCACACCGACGCCAGTTCCTCGCGAAGACGTCGTTCGACAGCGGGATTGCCGGCGATCTCGTACAGCGCCCAGGCGAGTGTGGTGCCGGTGGTCTCGATCGCTCCGGCCAGGAGGGTGATGGCCTCGTCCTGGAGTTGCCGGCGGCCGAGTTGGTCTTCGACACCGAGCAGGGTCTCGAACAGACCCCCCTGTTGCCGTTGCGCCTCGGCCGCATGCGGGCACGCCTCGGCGCCGGCCGCACCGTCCGCCGAAGCGGATCCGGGTGCGGTGACGTCGATGTGATGGTCGATGGCCTGGTCTATGAGGGCGCGCAGGCGGGCGACACGGTCGGCGTGCGCGCGGTTGGCGGGCAGCGGCAGCCGCGTGATCCAGGGCGGAAGAATGACCTGCCGAATCGTTCCTTTCATGATCTCGGGCATGAGGGCGGTGAACTCGCGCTCCAGGTGTGCGGGCAGACCCGCGCCGAACACGGCGACGAGGAACGTGGAGAGGGTGATCTCGTTCATGTCGGCGAACACGTCGCGCGGCTCGGCCGCGGGCCAGGCGCCGACGGTCGTACGCACCTGATCGATCATGGCGTTGCCGCGCTCGCCGATATGCGCCTTGCTGAACATGGGCTGCATCAGACGGCGGTTGCGCAGATGGGTGTCGCCGTCGGCGACGGTCGCGACTCCGTCACCGAGGAAGACCCGCAGCGCGTCGTAGTACGTGCCGCCCTTGGTGAAGTGGCCGGCGTCGGTCACCAGGACACGTCGGGTCAGTGCGGGGTCCGTGACCACGTAGGCGGGTGTGGGGCCGATGCGTATACGCACCACACTGCCGTATTCGCGCAATGAGGTGATGAACGGCAGCGGGTCGCGGGCGAGGCGGAGTCCGTGCCCGATCAGCGGCAGTGCGCCGGGGGCCGTGGGTGTGGGGATGGGTGCCGGGGTGGGGGCGCTCATCAGGTGATCACTCCTCGTGGGGGTGGGGACAAACGCCCGAATGCATGCCCATTACACCTTCGCCCGATGCACCGGAAGGAAGATCTTCACGTCACATCCCGGTCTGTCCGAGTCTCCCTCCGCCCAGGTGCGCCGCAGCCCTGCAGTGGCGCATTCTTGTCTGTGTCGCCCGCTGGACGGCGTACGGACGAGGTAGGGCCGATGACTCGCGCGGAGTACGCACACCGGACGCCCGGGCAGCTGGCCGCGCTGCTGATCGACGCCTCCACGGAGGCGATCGGCGCGGCCGGTGGGCACTCGGGAGGGGTCTATCTGCGCTCCGGCACGCCCGGGCTGCTGCGGCTGGCGGTGCTCGCGGGGCTGCCGGGCCCGCTGTTCCGGCCCTGGTGGCGGCTGCATGTGGACCGGCCGTTCCCGGTGGCCGACGCCTACCGGCTCGGCGTGCAGGTGGTCCTGCCGAACGCCACGGAGACGATGCGCCGCTATCCCCAGTTCGCGGCCGCGCTGCCGTTCCAGTTCGGGTCGATGTACGTACCGATCGGGTGCGGGTCGACCACCTTCGGTGTGCTGACCGTGCTGCGGCCCTCCACCGCGGACGCCGCGGAGCTGCTCCACCACCGCGATCGCATGGTGCGGCTGGCCGAGGACCTGGGCATCGCGCTGCGGCGGCTGGAGGACGGCGGCAGGTCGTCGGTCGCCTGGGACGGGGAGCCCGTGTGCGTACGATCGCCCGGCGCGCGCCCGCCCGCGGGGCGTGCCGGGGGTTTCGCCTGGGATCCGGTGACGGACGTCGTGACCGTGGACGAGCGGCTGCCCGCCCTGCTGGGGGTGCCGGTCGACGCGTTCGCCACGTCCGTGGAGGCGCTTGCGGACGCCGTGGCCCCGGACGAGACACAGCGGGTCCTGGCCGCGCTGCGGGAGACGGCCGCGGGCCGGCCGCCGCCCCTGCCGCTGTACGTGCGGTCCGAGGACGGCGCGCTGCGCCTGGTGGAGCTGTGGAGCCCGTACGCGGCCCCCGCACCGCCCGGCACACCGACCGGCACGCATCCGGTCCGGGGTTTCGTCGTCGATCCGGGTCCCGGTGCGGCGGCCGACGCCGCCGCTGATCTGCTGCCCGACGGGGTGCTCTGCCTGGACCGGCTGGGGCTCGTGCTCTACGCCAATCCGCGCGCCGGACAGCTGCTGCACTGCTCCCGGACGCAGCTGCTCAGCCGTCCCCTGTGGGAGGGCCTGCCGTGGCTGAACCAGCCCGCCTTCGAGGACCATCTGCGCGGCGCGCTGCTGTCCCCGGACCCGGTGCGCTTCCATGTCGCGCGGCCCGGCACGGACGGCGCGGAGGACGAGGGCCAGGACCCGGCGTACGAGGGCGCCTGGCTCGAGGTCTGTGTCTATCCCGGTCCGGACATGCTGACCTGCACGTTCCGCCCGGCGAACCGGGTGGCGGACGCGGCCGCCGACCTCACCCGGGAGCCGTCCGCCGCCACCTCGCCCGGGGTCCCGTCGATGGCTCCGCTGTACCGCCCGATCATTCTCGCCATCGCGCTGACGGAGGCGGTCACCGCACGGCAGGTGGCAGCCGTGGTGATGCGGGAACTGCTGCCCGCGTTCGGCGGCCGCCGCCTTGCCATCTATCTGCTGCAGGACCGGCACCTGTATCTGGCCTGGGAGAACGGCTTCCCCAAAGGGTTCCTCGCCCCCTTCGAGGGCGTGGGCCTGGACGCCCATCTGCCCGGCGTCGAGACGCTGACCAGCGGTCGGCCGTTCTTCTTCGACTCGATGGAACAGTTGGCCACCGCCTACCCGGGCATCGCGCTGGACGCGGACGAGGGGGCCCGTGCCTTCCTGCCGCTGATCGCCTCCGGGCGTCCGGTGGGTTCCTGCATCCTGGGCTTCGACGGCTCGCGCAGCTTCAGCACCGAGGAGCGCACGGTACTCACCGCACTCGCCGGGCTGATCGCCCACGCCATGGAGAAGGCGAAGCGCTACGAGAGCGAGGCGGCGCTCGCGCGCGGCCTGCAGCAGGCCCTGCTTCCCCGCCGGCTGTCGGCCCACCCGCAGGTGGAGACCACGGGGCGCTATCTGCCGGGCACGCAGGGCATGGAGGTGGGCGGCGACTGGTACGACGTCGTGGAGGCGGGCGACGGCCTGGCGCTGGTCATCGGCGATGTGCAGGGGCACGGTGTGCAGGCCGCGGCCACCATGGGCCAACTGCGCAGTGCGGTAAGGGCGTTCGCGCTCGGTGACCGGCCGCCCGACGAGGTGATGAGCGGCACGAACCATCTGCTGATCGACCTCGATCCCGGACAGTTCGCGAGCTGCTGCTACATCCGGCTGGATCCGGCCTCGGGCCTTGCGCGGGCGGCCCGCGCCGGGCATCCGCCGCCGCTGCTGCGTCACCCGGACGGCCACACCGAGGTGCTGGACCTGCCCGGCGGCGTGGTGCTCGGGGTGGACCCGCACGCCCAGTACCCCGTCGCCGATCTGCGGATCGAGCCCGGCGCCGTCCTCGCGCTGTACACGGACGGGCTCGTCGAGCGGCCCGGTGTCGACATCGACGAGGGCATCACGGCCCTGCGGGTGGCCCTGGCGAAGTTCGGCGCGCCTGCCGTCCGCCCGGGCCGCCGTCCGCTGGCCGGGATCGCCGACCGCCTCACCGCGACGGCCCGGCACTCCGCGGACCGTCCCGACGACATCGCGCTGCTTCTCGCCACGCGCCGTGCGGCGCACGGGAACCAGCGGTGAAACCGTCTCCCGCCCGTGACAGCGGCACGCGGATCGGGAGCGATCTCCGTCACCCGCTGTGACGCCTCTCGCCTCATGCGGCCCGGCAGTGTAGACATGGGCACATGGTCCGACTTCCGGACCGCTCCGGGACCCGGTCGCACCGCCGTCCCGGCGGTCCCCGTGCCCGCCGCGCGACCGATCGCGCTCACGCAGCGCACGGGCGGCGCACGACGCGGGCTCCACGCAGTGCACCCACCCGCCGAAGTGGACACCCGGGCGAGCCGGAACCGGGCCGCATCAGCGCGCTACGGTCGGCGCTGACCGGGCGCAGCATCGCCCGGCAGGTGTTCGTCCTGCAGGTGGTGATCGTGCTGCTGCTGGTGGTCGCCGCGGTGGTGGCGCTGTATCTGCAGGTCCGGCACGACAGCACGCAGGAGGCCCGCAACCGCTCCGTCGCCGTCGCCCAGGCGTTCGCCAATGCGCCGGGCACCCGCGAGGCGCTCAGCAGCCCCGACCCCACGAAGATTCTGCAGCCGCGGGCGGAGGCCGCCCGCAAGGCGACCGGCGTCGACTTCATCGTCGTCATGAACACCGACGGCATCCGCTACACCCACCCCAAACCGAACCGCATCGGTAAGAAGTTCGTCGGGACGATCGCGCCCGCGCTGGCCGGCGGGACGGTGGTCGAGGAGATCAACGGGACGATCGGACGGCTGGTGCAGGCGGTCGTGCCGATCAAGGATCCCGACGGCAAGGTCGTGGGCCTGGTCTCGGCGGGCATCACGACCGCGACCGTGGGCGGCACCGCCGACCGGCAGCTGCCGCTCGTCCTGTTCGCGGCGGCCGGGGGACTCGCCCTGGCCACCGGCGGCACCGCGCTGGTGAGCAGACGGCTGCTGCGCCAGACGCACGGCCTGGGCCCGCACGAGATGACCCGCATGTACGAGCACCACGACGCGGTGCTGCACGCCGTGCGTGAGGGCGTGCTCATCGTCAGCGGCGAGGGCCGGCTGCTGCTCGCCAACGACGAGGCGCACCGTCTGCTCGACCTGCCCGCGGACGCCGAGGGCAGGCACGCCCTGGACCTGGGCCTCGCCCCGGACACGGCCGAGCTGCTGGCCTCGGGGCGTGTGGCCACCGACGAGGTGCATCTGGTCAAGGACCGGCTCCTTGCGGTCAACCAGCGGCCCACGGACGTCCAGGGCGGCCCGCCGGGCAGCGTCGCCACGCTGCGCGACTCGACCGAGCTGCGCGCCCTGTCCGGCCGGGCGGAGACGGCACGGGAACGCCTCAACATGCTGTACGACGCCGGGGTGGGCATCGGCACCAGCCTGGACGTCGCCCGCACCGCCGAGGAGCTGGCGGAGCTCGCCGTGCCGCGGTTCGCCGATTTCGCGACGGTCGACCTGTTCGATGCGGTGCTGGGCGGGGGCCAGCCGGAGGGGGTGACCTCCCTGCGCCGTACCGCGTCGAGCGGGGTCCGCGAGGACGCCCCGCTGTACAAGGTGGGCCGGCAGATCAAGTTCGTCGACTCCTCGCCGCAGGCCCGCAGCCTGCACTCCGGGCAGGCCGTGCTGGAGCGGGACCTCGGCGCGGCGCCGGGCTGGCACGCGCAGGATCTGGAGCGCACCGCGCAGGTCGTCGACTACGGCATCCACTCGCTGATCACCGTGCCACTGCGCACCGGTTCCCTGGTGCTCGGGGTGGTCAGCTTCTGGCGCTGCGAGAAGCCCGAGCCCTTCGACGCGGACGAACTGGCCCTTGCCGAAGAGCTGGTGGCCCGTGCCGCGGTCTCGATCGACAACGCCCGCCGCTACACGCGCGAGCACAGCATGGCCGTGGCCCTGCAGCGCAGTCTGCTGCCCCGCCGCCTGCCCGAGCAGAGCGCCCTGGACATCGCCTACCGGTATCTGCCCGCGCAGGCGGGAGTCGGCGGGGACTGGTTCGACGTACTGCCGCTGTCAGGCGCACGTGTCGCCCTCGTGGTCGGCGACGTCGTGGGGCACGGGCTGCACGCCGCGGCCACCATGGGCCGGCTGCGAACGGCGGTGCACAACTTCTCCGCCCTGGACCTGCCGCCGGACGAACTCCTCGCCCTGCTGGACGAGTTGGTCGGCCGCATCGACCAGGACGAGACGGCGGACGGCGGCAGCGCCCCGGTCACCGGCGCCACCTGTCTGTACGCGATCTACGACCCGGTGTCGCGCAAGTGCACCATCGCCCGGGCCGGCCATCCACCGCCGGCCCTCATCCGGCCCGACGGCGAGGTCGAGTTCCCCGACGTGCCCGTCGGTCCCCCGCTCGGCCTCGGCGGCCTGCCGTTCGAGACGGCCGACCTCGTGCTGGAGGAGGGCAGCCGTCTCGTTCTGTACACGGACGGGCTGGTCGAGGACCGGGAGCGGGACATCGACGAGGGGCTCGCACTCCTGCGAGGGGCGCTGGAACGCGCGGGTGAGTCGCCGGAGGACACCTGCAGGGTCGTGCTCGAATCACAGCTGCCGGCACGGCCGAGCGACGACGTCGCCCTGATCGTGGCCCGCACCCGGGCACTCGACGCCGACCGGATCGCCGACTGGCAGGTGCGGAACGACCCGGCGGCCGTGGGTGAGGTACGTGCCTCCGTCAGCCGCAGGCTCACCGGGTGGGGGCTCGACGAGCTGACGTTCACCACGGAGCTCATCCTGAGCGAGCTGGTCACCAACGCGATCCGCTACGGCGCCGACCCCATCCATGTGCGTGTGCTGTTCGACCGCACCCTGATCTGCGAGGTCTTCGACAGCAGCAGTACATCGCCGCACCTTCGGTATGCGGCGATGACGGACGAGGGCGGCCGCGGGCTGTTCCTGGTGGCTCAGCTCGCCGATCGTTGGGGCACCCGGTACACCCCGGAGGGCAAGGTCATCTGGGCGGAACAGCCACTGCCCTGACTCACCCCCTTTTGGTCCGTACCTGCTTCGTACGTCCCTACGAACTTCTGGCGCGACGGGTGTGCGCCGTCCAGATCCTCTGATAGGAAACCTTCCTATCAGTGTCGGTCATGGCCAACTCCCCACCCCCCACCACCACTTGGAGCCCCTGTGAGGCACTCCTCCAGCGACCCTGCACATCCCGCCCGCATCGCACGCCGCACCGTCCTGGTGGCGGCCGGCGCAACCCTGGCCGCGACGCCCTTCTTGCGGCCCTCCCACGCCTCGGCCACCTCGGCAGCAGCTGGCTGCGTGGGCCTCGACGACCCGGCGAAGAAGGAGATCGCCATGAAGCTGGTGTCGAGCGCGGAGAACTCCTCGCTCGACTGGAAGGCGCAGTACAAGTACATCGAGGACATCGGCGACGGCCGCGGCTACACCGCCGGGATCATCGGCTTCTGCTCCGGCACCGGCGACATGCTCGACCTCGTCCAGCTCTACACCGACCGCAAGCCCGGCAACGTCCTTTCCAAATACCTCCCGGCGCTGCGCGCCGTGAACGGCTCCGACTCACACGAAGGGCTGGACCCGAACTTCCCCCGCGACTGGCGCAAGGCCGCCCAGGACACGGCGTTCCAGCAGGCACAGAACGACGAGCGCGACCGCGTGTACTTCAACCCGGCCGTACAGCAGGGCAAGGCGGACCGGATCGGGACGCTGGGGCAGTTCGCGTACTACGACGCCATCGTCATGCACGGCGACGGCGACGACCCCACCAGCTTCCGCAACATACGCAAGCGCGCCCTGAACAAGGCCAAGCCGCCGGCGCAGGGCGGCGACGAGGTGGCGTACCTGAACGCCTTCCTCGACGCCCGGGTGTGGGCCATGAAGCAGGAGGAGGCCCACAGCGACACCAGCCGGGTCGACACCGAGCAGCGGGTGTTCCTGCGCAACGGCAACCTGTGCCTGAACACGCCTCTCAACTGGAAGGTGTACGGGGACAGTTATCACATCGGCTGACCGGGACGCGGGCCGCCGTACCGCCCCCCGCACGGTACGGCGGCCCACGGGCTCACGGACGCCGGCCGATGCGGTCCACGACGCCGACCTGCTCCAAGCCGCGCATCTCGTGGTACCAGTTGACCTGCCGCCATTCGCCGTCGACCTCCTTCGCGCTGCTCCCCGTCAACCGCAGGCCCAGATAGGCATAGGTCTTGGGATCGAAGACGAACGAGAAGGTGATCTTCGGATAGGAGACACCGATCCCGCGCCGGCCGAGAGCGTCCACGTCGTGGTAGTCGAGCCTGATGCCGGGAATCATCGCGACGGCCTCGAAGGTGGCAGCCTCCAGACCGGGCGGCATGACGCGCGGCCCCTCCATCAGCATGCACGCGTTCATGAAAGCCATGGCGCCGGCCTCCGGCGCGTTCTTCCCCGTCCACATGAGCCCCTTGAGCAGCGTGTCCGGGTCCGTCGGCCACTTCGCCAGCTTGGCGTACTCGGTCGGCGGCCACCTGACCTCGTGCTTGCCCAGCGGGGGGTCGTGGTGGACCTTGCCGAACTCCTCGCGCCAGGAGGGCTTGGAACCGTCGACCGACATCCAGCTCTCGTCCGTCCAGGTCCTGGTCTTCCCGGTCTTGTCGTAGGTCCGGGTGATGTAGGTCTTGGTGTACAGGTACTGGTCGTTGCGCGGAATCGGCGTCCCGGTGCCGTCGGCACGGGACTTGCCCGCGGCCCTGTGCAGCAGCTGCGCGGCGCTCAGGGTGGTCATCCCCGGGGAGCTCGCCTCCCCGTCGCGCCGTGCGACCAGGACGGCGCCGCCCGCGGCCGCCGCGGTGGCCGTTCCCGCGACGGCGACTCTCAGCATCAGGCGCCGGGACAGCGCGCGAGGACGGCGGCCCTCCTGGACGATGGCGTGCTGCAGGCGGACGCGGGCGGCGGAGCGGGCGTCGTCGCTGAGCGCGGGCACGTCGGCCTCCAGCTCCCGGACAGCGGTGAGGTCATCCACGATCGGTCTCCTCCATCTCCTCGTGCAGGGCTGTGGGATCCGACCCGCCCAGCGCCTGGCGCAGCCTGGTACGCGCCCGATGCAGCCGTGAGCGCACGGTGCCGACCGGCACGCCCAGGGCCTCGGCGGCCTCCGCGTAGTCGAGGTCGCCCCAGGCGATCAGCAGCAGCACGTCCCGGTGGCGGGCGGGCAACGCCGCGAGCGCGCCGGCCAGTTGGCCGCGGGAGTTCTCGGCGCTGACCTTGGCGGCCACCCGGTCCGCGAGCGGCTCGCTCTCGGCCGGGGAGGCGGTGGCGGCGCGGGAAAGAGCCTTGAGGCGGCGGGCCTCCGCGCGCCGGTGCTGGCCGACGAGGTTGGTGACGATTCCGTACAGCCAGGGGCGTGCCTGCGGCCGCGACACGTCGTAGCGCCGCCGCTGCTGGAAGGCGATCACGAAGGTCTCGGCCATCAGGTCGTCGGCCGCCTCGGTGCCCAGCCGTCTGGTCGCGTACCGGTGGATGTCGTCGGCGTAGCGGTTGAAGAGCACCGCGAACGTGTCGGGTTCATCCCAGGAGCGCTCGATGACCGAGGCGTCGGAGACGGAGTCGTCGGGCGGGCCAAGGGCGGGATGAACTCCGATGCTCGGCAAGGCGGTCACTGGTCGCCTTTCAGGGTCATGGACTTCCCTCGAGGTCGCAGGCATGGTCGACTTCTGTTGGCCGATGCCCGTGTTCGAGTTCCCGTTCCCGCTCATAAATTTGATTTATGAGCTCATAGAGTGGACCCGCGTACCGACTTAGGCTTGCCTTAGCTTAGGCTTCCCGTTCGAGTCGCCTGTCATCGCTCGAAGGGAACCTGATCATGCCGCGCCCCCTGCGGGTAGCCATCGTCGGAGCCGGCCCCGCCGGGATCTACGCCGCCGACGCCCTGCTCAAGTCCGAGGTGGCCGCCGATCCCGGTGTGTCCATCGACCTCTTCGAGCGGATGCCCGCCCCGTTCGGCCTGATCCGCTACGGCGTCGCCCCCGACCACCCCCGTATCAAGGGCATCATCACGGCCCTGCACCAGGTGCTCGACAAGCCGCAGATCCGTCTCTTCGGCAACGTCGACTACCCGAACGACATCAGCCTGGACGACCTGCGCGCCTTCTACGACGCGGTGATCTTCTCCACGGGCGCGACGGCCGACCGCGAGCTGCGCATACCCGGGATCGACCTCGACGGCTCGTACGGTGCCGCCGACTTCGTGTCCTGGTACGACGGCCACCCGGACGTGCCGCGCACCTGGCCGCTGGAGGCGGAGAAGGTCGCCGTGCTCGGCGTCGGAAACGTCGCGCTCGACGTGGCCCGCATCCTCGCCAAGACGGCGGACGAGCTGCTGCCGACGGAGATACCGCCGAACGTCTACGACGGCCTCAAGGCCAACAAGGCGCTGGAGGTCCACGTGTTCGGCCGCCGCGGCCCGGCGCAGGCGAAGTTCTCCCCGATGGAGCTGCGGGAGCTGGACCACTCCCCCAACATCGAGGTCATCGTCGATCCCGAGGACATCGACTACGACGCGGGCTCGATCGAGACCCGGCGCGGCAACAAGCAGGCCGACATGGTTGCCAAGACCCTGGAGAACTGGGCGATCCGCGATGTCGGCGACCGCCCGCACAAGCTGTTCCTGCACTTCTTCGAGTCGCCCACCGAGGTCCTCGGCGAGGACGGCAAGGTCGTCGGCCTGCGCACCGAGCGCACCGCCCTCGACGGCACCGGCAACGTCAAGGGCTCCGGCGAGTTCAAGGACTGGGACGTCACCGCGGTCTACCGCGCGGTCGGCTACCTGTCGGACAAGCTCCCCAAGCTGCCCTGGGACCTCGACTCCGGCACCGTCCCGGACGAGGGCGGACGGGTCCTCCAGGAGTCCGGGGAGCACCTGCAGTCGAC
Organism: Streptomyces sp. NRRL S-646; assembly: GCF_000720765.1. GTDB lineage: Bacteria > Actinomycetota > Actinomycetes > Streptomycetales > Streptomycetaceae > Streptomyces. The sequence continues at coordinate 520,150 of NZ_JODC01000008.1, read as the reverse complement.
GTATGTCACCGGCTGGATCCGGCGCGGCCCGGTGGGCCTGATCGGCCACACCAAGGGCGACGCCAACGAGACGGTGGCCAACCTGCTGGACGATCACGCCAACGGCCGTCTGCAGACGCCGGGTTCACCCGAGCCCGAGGCGGTGGACGCGTTCCTCGCCGAGCGGAACGTCCGCTTCACCACCTGGGAGGGCTGGTACAAGCTGGACGCCGCGGAGAAGGCGCTGGGCGAACCGCAGGGCCGTGAGCGCGTGAAGATCGTCGAGCGTGAGGACATGCTCGGAGCGAGCGGCGCCTGACGCGCATGTACGCCGGTCGTGCCACGCCCCTCAAGAACGTGGCACGACCGGCGTACGACTCCCCGCCGCAGCACTGCCCGCGCAGGCCGCCGCAGGCGGTCGATGCAGCCGCGAGCGGATCGTCGGCTCCGCAGGAACCCGTGGTGCCGCTCAGGCGTTCCTCCCTGTGTGCGTGCGACCGCGGGGGCCGTGCGGAGACGAGCGGGGTGGGGCGTGGCACACGTACTGGTCATCGGCGGTGGCATAGCCGGCACGGCGGCAGCTCTGGCCCTGCGTAAGGCAGGCTTCGAGGTGACCGTGCACGAGGCGCATCCCGGCTCGGCCGAGGACCTGGGCGCGTTCCTCACCCTCGCGAGCAACGGCATGCGCGCCCTCGCGCAGATCGACGCCTCTGCCGCGGTCACGGCGCTCGGCTTCCCGCTGACCTCGATGCGGGTCCTGGACGCGGAGGGCGCCGAGCTGGCACAAGTACCCCTCGGCGAAGCCGCCGACCCCCTCCTGCAGTACCGCTGCCTGCGCCGCGGCGACCTCAACGCGACCCTGCAGGCGGAGGCCGCACGCCGGGGCATCGCCATCCGGCACGGCGCCCGCCTCGCCTCCGTCCAGGACGGCCCCGACGGCGTCACCGCGCACTTCACCGACGACAGCACCGCAACCGGCGACCTGCTGATCGGCGCCGACGGCCTGAACTCAACGGTCCGCCGGCAGATCAGCCCGGACACGCAGCCGTGCTACGCCGGCCAGCGGGTCTTCTACGGCTACACCGCCACCGCGGACCGGCCCGAGCCGGAGGCGCGCATCACCATGGTCCGCGGCAGCACGGCCGCCTTCGGCTACGCCGTCTCGCCCGACGGGGAGACGAACTGGTTCGCGCGCGTGGCCGGCGAGCCCCTGCCCGCCCACGAGATCGCGGACGGCTCGCCCGCCGACTGGCGTGAACTGCTCGTTCCGCTGCTGCGCAAGGACGCCACGCCCGCCGCGGACATCGTCGAGGCCGCCGGCGACGAGGTCATGGTCACCAATGCCACCGAGATACCCACCGGCACACCCTGGCGCTCCGGCCGGCTCCTGCTCATCGGCGACGCGGCCCACGCGGCCTCCCCGGCGACCGGTCAGGGCGCGTCGATGGCGCTGGAGGACGCGGTGATCCTCGCGAAGTGCCTGCGTGACGTACCGGACACCGATACGGCGCTCACCCTGTACGAGGACCTGCGCCGCCCGCGCGTCGAACACAACATCACCGTGAGCGGGAACATCTCCCGGGGCACGCACTCCCCGTCTCCCACCGGAACTCGCGGTACGCCTCCTGCACGGCCCGGGGAGGACGGACTGATACGTCTGCTGGAGTGGGGGCCCGACATCCGGGAAGGAAAGTCGGCCCGGAACGCGTGAGCATGACGCACACCGTCCGCAGGCCGAAAAAGGCACCCGCCTGACACCCTCTCAGCCTGTTACCGTCCCTCGGTGTTCTCCCTCACAGAGCCCCCTTTCTTCACACGTCTCCGCGATGCCCGGCGGGTTCTCGTCGCCGGTGCGGGCGGCGGGTTCGACGTGTACGCCGGCCTCCCGCTGGCCCTCGCGCTGCGCTCGGCGGGCAAGGAGGTCCATCTGGCCAACCTGTCCTTCGCCGACCTGTACGGGTTGGACGCGGACGTGTGGCTGGAGCCGGACGTCGTGGCCATCGGACCCGACACCGCTGCACGCGGTGACTACTTCCCGGAGCGCACGCTCGCCCGGTGGCTGGAGGGGCAGGGCCTGCCGGCCACGGTGTACGCGTTCCCGCAGACCGGGGTCCGACCGCTGCGCGCCGCGTATCGCGCGCTCGTCGACCACCTCGGCGGCGTGGATGCCGTGGTGCTGGTGGACGGCGGGACCGACATCCTCATGCGGGGCGACGAGCACGGGCTTGGCACACCGGAGGAGGACATGGCGAGCCTGGCCGCCGTGAACGCGCTGGAGGAGATACCCGAACGGCTCGTCGCCTGCCTGGGGTTCGGGGTGGACGCCCACCACGGGGTCAACCACTCCCTGGTGCTGGAGAACCTGGCCGCGCTGGACCGGGACGGCGCCTACCTGGGCACGTTCTCGCTGCCGCGCGAGAGCCGGGAAGGCGCCCTCTACCTCGACGCCGTCACCCACGCCCAACGCAGCACGCCCGAGTACCCGAGCATCGTCAACGGATCCGTGGCGGCAGCCGTACGCGGCGACTTCGGCGACGTCCGCTTCACTCAGCGGACGAAGGACAGCGAACTGTTCATCAACCCGCTGATGTCCCTGTACTTCTGCGTGGACGCACCCGGCCTCGCCCGCCGCAACCTCTACCTGGACCGGCTCGGGAACACCACGCTCATGCGCCAGATCAGCTCCGTCATCGAAGACTTCCGCGCCGGGCTGACGCGCCAGCGGCCCCCGCGCGCCTACCCGCACTGAGCACGGACGGGCAACCGGACGGCACCATTTCGGTCAACTCGCCACCCGGATCGACGCAGTTGTATACGCTCCAGATTCTTCACGAAACATGCACACAAGGGGGAAGATCTCCATGCGCATACGCCTTGTCGCCGCCACAGCCACCGCCGCGAGCACGCTCGCCGTGCTGGCCGCCGTCCCGGCCCACGCCACCGAGTACCGGTCCGCGCTCAAGATCAAGGGCGTTCAGTACGACGCTCCGGGCCGCGACTCCAACAGCTGCACCACCGGGAACACGGACGAGGAATACCTGACGATCAAGAACTACTCGTCCAGTACGACGGTGAACCTCAAGGGTTACGTGGTGAAGGACAAGGCCGGCAACAAGTTCACCTTCAGCCGCAACCACTACCTGCAGCCCGGCGACTATGTGAAGCTCCGCGGCGGCCACGGCACCGACTCCGACAGAAACAACGTCGTCTACCGCAACAACTGCAACTTCATATGGAACAACGACAAGGACACGATCTACCTGTACAAGCCGTCCGGCGGCGGCGCCGATTCGCACGCCTACACCAAGAGCGGCAACGACCCCGACGGCAACGGCTACATCACGTTCCACGGCTGACGACGGCGGACGGGACGGGCAGGACACGCCCGCCCGCCCATCGAGTCAGCGTGCAGCGAAGTCGCGCCCGGCCAGGACGGCCAACACCGCGGTCAGCACCGTGAGCACGGCCGCCTGGCAGAACAGACCGCCGATGAAGATGGCGGGAACGGGAACGCCGAGCCACGGGTACAGCATGGCGATCCGCACCGCCAGGAGCAGCAGGCCCACCGCGGCCAGAGGCGCGGCACCGTCGGCCGCGCTCGCATCCGTACAACGACGGCGCAGCAGCAGCCAGCCGAGCGCGCCGACGACGAAACAGGTGGCCGGCGCCCAGACCACGTCGGGCATGGCAGGCAGCACAACCTCGGACGCCCCCATCACCACGCTGCTGGCCGCGAAGACGAGGCCAGGTGTGCCGCCGGGCAGCGCGGCCGCGGGGGCGTCCCGGTGGTGGGCCGCACACAGGGCGAGCGCCGGCAGCCACGCGAAGAGCGCTCCGGCCGTGGCGAACCACGGGTCCCACGGCACCAGTTCACTCACCAGCGGACCGGCGAACGGCCACAGCGTGGGCAGCGCGGCGAGCAGCACCGACGTCTGGCCGAGGCGCCGGCGGTCGTGCACCAGGGCGAAGAAACCGACCGTCCACAGCAGCGGCAGCGTCCAATCGGCGGCCTCGACGATACCCAGGAGCGGGCCGCGGCCGGTGAACCCTGACAGGAACATGCCCCAGTCGCGCGCTCCGTGCGTGGCCGCCCAGGTCAGCTCCAGAACCCGGTCGACGACCGCGGCGGCGGCCTGCAGCAGCACGGCGAACAGGGCGAAGTGGCGGACGGCCGACCCGAGCAGGACGTAAGGCCGGGGCGCCCGGCCGGCGGCGAGCCTGCTGCGCACGGCTAGGGCGGCCACGCTCGCCACCTCGCCCAGCGTGGGCCTGCTCTGGTCCTGGATCTCCTGGTCGACGTCCCACAGGTACACCTCGACCATCTCCTCCTCCCGGTCCCGCCGGTAGTAGGCGGGCAGCAGGCGCAGCACCGTGCGGTAGCGCGTCTCGAGCAGCGTCGTCATGCCACACCTCCTGCGAGTCCGGGGCCTGCGGACGGTTTCGCGACCGCGCCGGGAGCCTTGCGTCCCTCGGCGATGCGCGACTTGGCGGCGCTGGCGCCGGCCGCCATGCGCTCCGCCTCCGCGGCGAGGGCCTGCATCCCCTCGTCGGTCAGGCGGTAGTAGCGCCGCAGCCGGCCCTCGTGCACCTCCTCGCGGTCCAGGACGATCAGCCCGTCCGCGGTGAGCCGGTCCAGCACTCCGTACAAGGTGCCGACGCGCAACTGCACGGCGCCGTCGGAGAGTTCCTCGACCTCCCGCAGAATCCCGTAGCCGTGCCGGGGCTGGTCGGCCAGGGCGGTGAGGACGAAGAACGCCGCCTGAGTCATGTTCCTCGATGCCATGCAGCCATGATATCTCGGCTTCCGATATATAGCGCAAGGGCGAGTCATACGGCGTGGTGGGACGCGAACAGGACCCGCCCCTAAGCGGATGGTGGGCGGGCCCTGTTCGCGGGCGCCATTGTCGCGGGCCCGGTGCGCCGGGGATACGGGTGATCCGGGTGTCCTGGAGTGGATTCCTCGCACCCCGAGTGCGCCGCGCGCCTCCCGTGCGACCACCCCCCGGCGAACCCTGCCGACGCGCGGCGACAATACTGGTGCCTGCACGTGCCCCCGCCCTCAGATGGACTCATGCGTACTTCGCCCTCCGTCCGCCCGTCCCCTTCCCCCACGCTGTGGCTGGCCCGCGGCCGCCATACCGGCCCCGATGCCGAAGATGCCGTCCGCCGGACCCTGCACCGGCTCAAGGAAGAGGGGACCATCGACGACCATCTCGAGGTGGCTGTATCCGAGGCCTCCGCGAGCAGTGCGGACTGTGTCTTCGAGGCGCGCTGGACGGTCGCCGAGTCAGTGACCGTACGGGCCCGGCTGGCCCTGACGCGCGATGACGAACCTGGCGCGGAGTGGGTGCTGGCGGCGGAGGCGGAACGCCCGTGGGAGCAGGGATGGCCGTCCCCCGCCACCATGTTCTGGCCCGCCGAGCCGGACGCGTCCTGGGACCACCAGCCCGGCACGGGGCTGCGCCTGCGGGAGGTCAACCGCCTTCCCGCGGACGACAAGGACATCCGGCGCCTGCTCCGCAACTCCGTGCGCGGAGGCTGGAACATCAACCTCGTCGTGCACGAGGCGATGACACCCGACGAGCGCGGCCGGCTGCCGATCGGCCCGCTGCTGCCGCCGAGCCTGCGCCATCGCGTGCTGGAGCACCGTGCCGCACCTGACCAGCTGCGCATCGTCAACCGGGCCCTGCGCGAGTTCGGGGTACAGGTTCCGCGCGGCGGCGCCGTCCTGCTGCCCACCACGCCGGCCCCGGAAGGCTTCGACGCGGACGAATTCTCCGTACGCACCGTCTTCCTCGACGGCTCACGGCCCGCGCAACTCATCGACGCGGTGACCCGTTTCGCCGCACTGCCGCTTCCGCTGCCGGACGGTGCCCAGGAGGTCGTCAGCGCCCTGCGGGACGAGTGGCAGCTGAGGACGCTCGAGGAGGAACTCGCCCACGCACGCGGGCTCGCGGCCATGTACGCCGAGGCGCTCGAGGCCATGACCAAGTCCCGGGATCTGTACCGCGAGGCCGCCGAGCGTGCCCACGAGGCGCTGGCCGTCTACCGCGAGAACGGCGACAGCCTTCCCGCCCGGCCGCAGCCGCCCGCCACGCCCCAGAGCTCGCCCTTCCAGCAGCTGACCCGGAGGCTGGAGCGGCTGAAGGACACCGCCATGGCGCTGCGGCCCGCGTCCGCGCCGGACAGCGGGCGGGAGCCGGACGGCACAGTCGAGCGGCCGGACGAGTCCGGCCGCTGAGTGCCTGTGAACAAGCCCCGCCCGCGTGGGTTTTCGTCCTCAGACACCGAAGCACCCGCGGTCCGGAGAACCGCGGGCGCGGGTCCCCGGCACCCTGCGGGCGTCGGGGAAGCGGCCTGTCAGTCCAGACGCCTCGCCGTGGCCAGGGGACGGGCAGGAGCACCCCCCATCAGGGTGGGCGGGCGTGCTGCTGCGCGCAGGACCAGGGCCGTCACTGCCGCCAGTGCTGCGATCACGGCGGCCAGGCCCGCGAGCCAGCCCGGGGCGAGCGTGAGGTCGAGCGCTCGGAACATCGACCGCGAGCGGAACCCGCGGTACAGCTCGGCACCGGCAAGCAGCGCCGGCAGCACGACGGCGACCACGAGAACGGCGCGGACGGGCCGCAGGGTCACCAGTACGGCCAGCAAGGCGTACAGGATCGACACTGCGATGCCGGAGGCGTACACGTCGACAGGCGTACCCGACTTGTACATCGGGAACCAGAGCAGCGCGCACAGGAAGAGTGCGGCCGCGACGAGCAGGCCCGCCCACGGCGGGCGCTCGGCGGCTCGTCGGGGCGCCCCGACCGGCTGCCTCGGCATGGAGTCGCCACCGTAGGAAGGCAGGACGGTGGGGAACGGTGGAAGGCCGGTGCCCGTGCCCTCCGAGCGCCAGTCCGCCTCGCCGGATTGCGGAGGCGACGGCTCCGTCTTCGGCGGGGCCGGGTGGGCGCCGCGTTCTGTGCTCAGCCGGCCGATGAGTTCCACGAGGTCTTCCACGGACCGCGCCGCGGCGACAGCCCGTGCCGCCTCCTGCCCGAAGCGGCGTTCCGTCGACGGCAGGTGCAGCAGTGCCATCAACCGGGTCACCTCCTCCACCGGACGGTTCTCGGCCGCCGCACGGATGACCTCGTCCGCGCTGGAAGGGTCGCGCGGTGGCTGGGTCAGCAGGGTGACCAGACGGGTGACGTCCTCCACGGAGCGGTCGGTGCCGACCGCGCGCAGCGCGTCGATGGTGGCCCTCGCATACTCCGGGGACTGCTCCAGCATGGTGATCAGGTTGGCGACTTCCTCCAGGGGCCGGTCCGCGATGGCGGCGTGCACCAGGGCGCTGGCCGGGTCGTCGTGCGCGCCGACTATGGAGGGGTCGTAGGGGCGGGGTGATGAAGAGCGGATGCTCATGACTCTCCTCCATGGAATAGACGGAACGGTTCACCTGCTCTCGCATCTTCCGGCGCGTTTCACGACGTTGCGATGCAGTGCCATTACTAAGTGCCGCTTCCGGTCCGTGCCAGTCGGGATGGGCCACAGGTGTGAGGCCGCACCGCGCTTCTGACGGGGTGACGGAGGACGTACGAACGCCGGAAGGGGGAATCCGAGACAAGGGGCGCGCCGTTCGGCACGCCGGATGGAGGAGGACCGTGAAATGGACCACAACGGTGATCGTGGTCGCCGTTGCCCTCGCAGCGCTCGCCCTCGCCGTGGCCGTCGCCCTGTTGGTGCGGCTGGTGCGGGCGCGGCGCGACCTCAGGCGTGCCGGGCTTCCGACCGGGCGGCGCTGGGTCTTCTGGGGTGCCGTCCTGTACTTCCTGCTGCCGACCGACCTGCTGCCCGACCCGGTCTACCTGGACGACATCGGCGTCCTTCTCCTCGCTCTGCGCAGCATGCGCGGCCCTCTCGACGGGCCGAATCGTCACGAATCCTCACCGTGACTACGCAGAGTAAGGAAACCAATCACTCGTTCGATTCGTATAAGTGACTGGAAGGGCAATGCAGTCGGCGGGCCGGGCGGCGCCGCGGGGAGTGGACCGCCGGGTCGGTGCTGCACTGACGAGGGAGACACGATGCAACCGTTCGCGCTCAACTACGCACGTCCGGCGGTGGAGTTGGAAGCCACGACTCCGTACGTCTACGACTCCGGGCTGCAGTTGAACGTGCTCATGGACGGCCGGGCCGCCGCCGGTGACCTCGCGCTGCTCAGAGAGTTGGGGACCACGACGTCCACCGCGGGCTCCAAGACACACTTCGACGACTGAACGCGGAACCGCCCACTATGACCGTGCTGATCCTGACCTGTGAAGAGGACGTGACCGCCGACATGGTGGTCGTGCACCTGAACGCGTCCGGGGTCCCGGTGGTCCGCCTGGACCCCGCCGACCTGCCCGGCGGTGTCGCCTTGTCCGGTGAGTACGTGCACGGCCGCTTCCGCGGCCACCTCCAGTCGGCGGGCCGCCTGGTGAGCATCGCCGGGCTGCGGTCGGTCTGGGTGCGCAGGCCGGGGGATGCGGCCGCGCAGGCGCCCCAGCCCTCCGCGTGGCTGACCGAGGAGTCCGCCCAGGCGCTCTACGGCATGCTGCGCGGCTCGGACGCCCGCTGGATGAACCACCCCGACGCCGCCCGCCGGGCCCGGCACAAGCCGTGGCAGCTGCGGCTGGCCCAGCGCTGTGGACTGCCGGTGCCGGCCACTTTGATCACGACGTTTCCGCAGGCGGCCCGGGAGTTCGCCGACCGCTATCCGGATCTGGTGGTCAAGCCGGTCTCCGGGGCGCATCCGCAGGATCCGCCCCGGGCGGTGCCGACCAGCAGGGTCGCGCCGGACACGGACTTCTCCGCCGTGGCGTTCGGGCCCACGCTGCTGCAGCGGCGGGTCGGCAAGCGGGCCGACATCCGGCTGACCGTGGTGGGCGAGCGGCTGCTGGCGGCCCGCAAGGCGACTGCCGACGAGGTGGATCCGGACGATCCCGGCGCGGTGGACGTGCGCTTCGCCTCGGCCGACATACCGTGGCGTGCGACCGATGTCCCGCCGCGCATCGCGGACGCCGTCCGCTCGTATCTGCGTGAGGCCGAACTGGCCTACGGGGCCTTCGACTTCGCCGAGGACGCCGACGGGACCTGGTGGTTTCTGGAGTGCAATCAGTCGGGGCAGTTCGGCTTCGTCGAGGTGGAGACGGGTCTGCCGATCGCCCGGACCATAGCGGAGTGGCTGGCCCATCCCGGGCCGGAGCCGCAGACACGAGTCAACGGCTCCAGCACCACGGTGCGTTGAGGGGGGCGGTCAGTGGGGCAGCGAACCGGGCAGCAGCGCGCTCCGCTGCCACCCGGCCCCCGGGGAGCCCTGGCGCTCGGGGGCGGCGGGTATGCCGAAGGACTGCAGCGGCCGCATGGCGTACTCCAGTTCCCGGCTCACGCGCTCGGCCTCCCGGCGAGCCTGAGTGGGGACGTCGCCGCGCTCGGCGACGAGTCGGTCGTAGATCGGGGAATCCTGGAACACCGACGCGCCTTTCGTGTGGTGGCCCATGCACATGGGCAGCGCTGTCGAGTGTATGCGCCCCGGGATACATGGGTGTGAATTCTCCAGGAGCACTTGACGCCGGCACGGCAGTGTGACCGGCCGGATGTGCGTCATGCACCTCGAACAGAAGGGCGGGAAGGCCCAGTTCGGTCAGACGGCCAGTGACAGGGCGCCGTCCTCGCCCGCGGCCCTTCGCGAGGCGATGAGCAGGGCGTCCGCCTTCGCGATCGCGTCCTCGACGCTGGAGGCTTCCATGGTGGCGCACAGGACGCGGCTGACGTCCGCCAACTCCCGTGCCGTCTGCGGCTTCTCATGCTCCGACTGCGCGATGCGCAGCGACGCGTATCTGGTGAGCAACGTTCTGACGACCTTCGGGTCAGCAGCGAGCACGAAGCGCCCCTCTCTTTGGTTTTCGCCTCGCCTTCCCGGTCAGGCCCGGACCATTCGCATCTTCCGCGCCCCGGGCCTCAATTGACGCAAAACCGTCGTCCGACCCGATTCCCAGCGCGCCGCGAGGCGTTGAACAGAGGGTAACCCCCTCAGCACGAACGGTGAACCCCATGAACCGCTCCGGCCGCCTCCTCTGCACCCTCTACCTCACCACCAGCGCCGAACTCGCCTGGACCACGGTCCTCGAATTCCTCCACGGCCCGCGGTGGGCCGCATGTCTGTTCGCCGCGGCGAGCCTGGTCCCGGTCATCGCCGTCGTCCGCGAGACCCTGATCCGCGACCTGCGCAGGGCCGCTGTCGTGTCGCGCCACCCGGCGCGCACGGCCACCGACGAGATCGTGCGCGGCGAGCTGGACGCCGCGTGCTGCGAACGGTGGTGGACGAGCCTCGGCATTCACCACGACTCGACCTGCCCCCACGGGATGCGCCGCAGCAGCGCCGCCTGAGCAGGCGGCCGGGGGCGCACGCAAGGCGGCTCAGGCGACCTGTCCGCCGTGCAGCTGCATTTACGCCCCTCCGCCGCGCAGGAGTTCCTCGTCCGTCCCTGTCTCCAGGATGCGGCCCTCGCCCATCACGACGATCCGGTCGGCACTCCGCAGGGTGGACAGCCGGGTCGGCGCCTGCTGGACGAGGGCCTCGGAGCGGGTGTCCAGGGCCGAGGTCGCCTCGTCCAGGATCAACGCCTTGGGGTCTCGGATCAGGGCGCAGGCGACTGCCAGGCTCCCCAGGCGCTGCCCGCCCGACAGACGGGCGCCGCGTCGCGCAGCGCCGTGCGCACCGTTTCCTCGTCGGCCTCGTCCATGCCGTAGGCGACGTTCTCGCGGACGGTGCCGTCGAACAGGATCCGGCCCTAGATGGGGCGGATGAACCCGTTGACGAGGTTCAGCACCGTGGACTTGCCCGCGCCGTATGCGCAGATCGCGTACGGCGGGCCTGCTGCTGTCGTCGGGCGCGTGGCCGACGCTGCCGAAGGTGACGGAGCCGTGCAGCGCGGACACTTGCGCCTTGCCCTCGTTGTCCTCGAGTTCGGATGCCTGGGCTGTGCTTGACGGTGAACACGCCGACCGCCGCGATCAGGTGACGGCGGTCGGCGCGGAACAGGTACCCGGGGTGCGGATCCGGTGTTCGTTGCGGCAGCGGTGGTCGAGGGGTCTTTCCGAGGACGACGCCATCGGCGGGGTCCTCCATGGTGACCTGGTGTGTCGTGTCAGACGGCGTCGAGCTGCGCGAGTTCCTCGGCGTCCAGGGCGAGTCCGGTCGCGGCGAGGGAGTCGAGGATGGTCTCCGGGCGGCTGGAACCGGGGATGGGGACGACCACCGGCGACTTGGCGAGCATCCAGGCCAGGCACACGCGCTGCGGGCTGACTCCGTGGGCCTCGGCGATCCGCGCGAACGGCGCGTAGGCGGAGCCCAGTTCACGGGCCCGGGAGATGCCGCCGAGCGGGCTCCAGGGCAGGAAGGCGATGCCGAGTTCGTCGCACAGCTCGAGTTCCGGCTCGCTGGAGCGGAAGGCCGGGGAGAACTGGTTCTGCACGGAGACCAGCCGGCCGCCGAGGATGTCGTTCGCCTGCCTGATCTGGTCGGGGTTGGCGTTGGAGATGCCCGCAAGTCGGATCTTGCCCTCGTCCAGCAGATCCCGGATCGCACCGACGGACTCGGCGTACGGCACCCTCGGGTCGGGGCGGTGGAACTGATAGAGCCCGATTGCCTCCACGCCGAGGCGGCGCAGGGACTCCTCGCAGGCCTCCTTGAGGTGGCGAGGGCTGCCGTCGAGGGTCCAGCTGCCGTCGCCGGGGCGCAGATGGCCGCCCTTGGTGGCGACCAGGACGTCCCGGCCGCGGTCGTGGGAGGAGAGGGCCTTGGCGATCAGGGTCTCGTTGTGGCCGACCTCGTGGGCGTCCCGGTGATAGGCGTCCGCGGTGTCGATCAGGGTCACGCCCGCGTCGAGGGCGGCGTGGATGGTGGCGAGGGAGCGCGCCTCGTCCGGCCGTCCCTCGATCGACATGGGCATCCCGCCCAGGCCGATCGCGCTGACTTCGACGTCACCGATGCGGCGGGTCTGCATGTGCTCGTGGCCTCTTCCGGTTGTCGCGCGGTACCGAATGACGTTCGACTCGCCGAACATGGCGTGCGGGAAGCCGAACCGCACCCAGCCTGACCCGCCCACGGGCCGCAGGTCCAATAGAGGAAAGAGAACGCATTCAGCAGCCGCACAACTGAATCGCCGACTCCGCAGAATCTGCTTGCGCGGTCGGCCGGTCGGTGTGCGACGCTCGCTGGCGACCAGTCGTCGCAACGCGCGGCGGAGTGGAGAGGCGGCGGCATGCGGATAGGACTTCTCGGTACCGGCCCCTGGGCGGAGATGGCGCACGCCCCCGCCCTGCACGAGCACACGGAGCTGGAGTTCGTGGGGGTGTGGGGCCGCCGCACGGAGGCCGCGAAGCAGCTCGCCGACCGGTTCGGCACGCGTGCCTACGACGACGTCGACGCGCTGTTCGCCGACGTGGACGCGGTGGCGGTGGCCCTGCCGCCGGCCGTACAGGCGGAGCTCGCGGTGCGGGCGGCGCGGGCGGGGTGCCATCTGCTGCTGGACAAGCCCCTCGCCACGACGGTCGGGCAGGGACGGGCCGTGGTCGCCGCGGTCCAGGAGGCCGGAGTCGCCTCGGTCGTCTTCTTCACCAGCCGCTTCCTGACCGAGACCGAGGCGTGGATCACCGAACAGGCGGGGGTGGGGGGCTGGTTCACGGCGCACGCCCAGTGGCTGGGGGCGCTGTTCGGAGGTGACAGCGAGAGCCCGTTCGCGAACTCGCCGTGGCGGCGGGAGAAGGGCGCGCTGTGGGACGTGGGCCCGCATGCCCTGTCCGTGCTGCTGCCGGTCCTCGGTGACGCCCGGCGTGTGGCGGCTGCGGCGCCCGGTACCGGGGACACGGTCCATCTGGTCCTCGACCATGTCGGCGGTGCGTCGAGCACCCTGACGCTCAGTCTGTCGGCTCCGTCCGCGGCGGCGGGCGCCGCTGTCGAACTCCGGGGCGCGGCAGGGGTGTCGATGCTGCCGCAGAGCGCCGAGGGGGCCGTCACCGCGCTCGGGCACGCCGCTGACGCGCTGCTCGACGCCGCCCGCACCGGGCGACCGCACGCGTGCGACGCGGCCTTCGGCCAGCGGGTCACCGAGATCCTCGTCGAGGCCCAGGCCCTTTTGGAGAGGACCACCGGCTGACGCGGCGTCACTGTCCGCTCGCCGCAGTCTGTTTCGCCACCACGTCGAGGATGGAGTCGACCACCGCCGCGACGGTCCGCCCAGCACCGGCATCGATGCGGTCGAGGCCCAACTCGTCCAAGGCCTCGGCCATCAGGCTCTGATAGCGCTGCGTGCGAGCCAGGAAGCTGTCCATCAGCGCCCGTTCCTCGTCCGTCGCCGCCTCGTACCGTCCGCCCGCGTGCACCCGGGCGCGCAGCACGGCTTCGTCGGCCGTCAGCCACACGGCGGCCGTGTGCGGGACGTCCAGTCGGGCGACGCGGACGGGCCACAGCGCCGAGCCCTCCAGGACGAGGCCCGCGCCCGCCCCGCCCTGGGCCGCATGGGTCGCGATGAGCGTCCGGATGCGGGGCCACAGCCGTTCGTAGTGGGCGAGCACGGACGTGAGCAGCTCGTCGACCGTGAGCGACGCATAGTGCTCGGCGACATGCGCGGGCACCTCACGCTCCGGGGTTCTCCACGGCCGCCCGGGGTGACGGGCCAGCAGGTCCGTCGACCGATACGCGAACCCGAGGCGCTCCGCCACCGCTCGTGCGACCGTCGACTTGCCCACGTTCGACGTGCCCCCGATCAGCACCACCCGCACGCCGGGCACCCCCGCGCCCCTATGCATGCTCGAACGGTTCGTCGCTCCAGCGGAACCAGGCCCGGTCGCCCTCGATGTGCAGCAGGAACTCGGGAACGGGTCCGTCCGGCGACGACAGGGACACGCGTCTGGTGATCTCGTCGTAGGCCGCTTCCCACTCCTGCCGGTGTTTCTCGTCGTCCCGCTCGATCAGGGCGAGTTCACGGGCGAACAGATCCCGGACCGCGTCGAAGGCCGGACCGGCGGTGAAACGGCCGGACAGCCACGGAAAGTCGGCGTCGTCGATCAGGATCTCCCCGACCGGTGCCTCGCCGCTGCGCAGACGCCAGACCTCGCCCTCGAATCCCACGCCGCATCCCCTTCAGCCGCCGCCGATCACCACCGCTGATCAGCATGCCACCCGGCACCGACAGTCGGCCCGGCGTGCGGGCGGCGTCCGGCCGTAGGAGCGTGGTGCTGTGGGAAAGGTGCACCTCCTGTCACCGCGCCGGCAGGACCACGACCGGCGGGGCTGGCTGCGGGGCGCGCCGCCGCCCCGGCTGGTGCGGGTGCTCCCGCTCGGCCTGATCGTGGGCGTCTGCGCGGCGACCCTGGCCAGCCGCGACCCCCTCGACATCGGCTTTCTGCTGGGCGCCATCCCGCCGCTGGCCGTCCTCTCGTACGGGCCGCTGGCGACCGCGGTCCTCGGCGGTGTCGTCGTCGCCGTGCTCAACATCCCGGCCTTCCAGCTCAACCACCCGGGCAACACGGACCTGTTGACCATCTCCTTCGTCTCCGTGCTGAGCGTGTTCGTGTCCTATGTGCGCAGCCGCCGCGACGCCCAGCTGGATCTGGAGCGCACAGTCGCCGAGGCCGCACAGCGCGCCGTCGTCCCCCCGCTGCCCGAGCAGGTCGGTCCGGTCCGCTGCGTCGGCCTGTACCGGGCGGCGCAGCGCGGCACGCTGGTGGGCGGCGACTTCTTCGACGTACGCGAGGGACCGCACGGGGTGCGGGCCGTGATGGGCGACGTCCAGGGGCACGGGCTGGCTGCGGTCGCCACGGTCGCCTCCCTGCTGGGGGCCTTCCGGGAGGCCGTGCTGGACCAGCCGGACCTGGAGTCGGTGGCCGCCCGCCTCGACCGCAGGCTGGAGCTGGACTCGGCGTCGTCCCGGTACGCCGAGCTGTTCGCGACCGCCGTACTGCTGGAGTTCTCGCCCGACGGCCGGTCGGTGCGGATGGTGTCCTGCGGTCATCCGGCGCCCGTGCTGCTGCGCGGCCGGCAGGCCACCGAGATCGAACTGGCCGCGTGGACGCCGCTCGGTCTCGGCCTGTCCGACGGCCGCCCGCACGCCGGGCTCACCCTGCGGCTGGAGCCCGGCCACAGCCTGTTCCTGGCCTCGGACGGCGTGAGCGAGGCCCGCGACCCCTCCGGCACCTTCTACCCGCTGACCGACCGCCTGTCCGCACTGGCCGACGACGACCCGGCCGTACTCGCGGACCGGGTGTGGGCGGATCTCGTACGGTACTGTCCTGCCGTTCTCGACGACGTGACGATGCTCGTCCTCACGCCCGCGTCACCGGACGCCGGCTGACGTCCGCCGCGGGACCTGCCGTCTGGTCGCCCTCGGCATCGATGTGCGGCATGATCCGGTCGAGCCAGCGGGGAGTCCACCAGGCGTGCGGCCCCAGCAGCGTCATCACGGCCGGAACCATCAGCAGCCGTACGACGGTCGCGTCGATGAGCACGCTCACCGCGAGACCCAGACCGAGCATCTTGACCACGATGTTGTCGCTGACGATGAAGGCCGCGAAGACGCTCACCATGATCAGGGCGGCGCAGGTGATGACCCGTGCGGTGATCTCCAGCGCATGGGCGACGGAGGCCTTGGCGTCGCCGGTGCGCAGCCAGGCCTCGTGGACGCGGGAGAGCAGGAAGATCTCGTAGTCCATGCTCAGGCCGAAGATGATCGCGAACATCATCATCGGCACATAGCTCTCGATGGGCACCTTGCCGTGGACGCCCAGTGCGGGTCCGCCCCAGCCCCACTGGAAGACGGCCACCACCACGCCGTACGAGGCACCGATCGACAGCACGTTGAGGACGGCCGCCTTGACCGCGACGAGCAGGCCGCGGAAGACCGCCAGGATGATCAGGAACGCGAGGCCGACCACGACGCCGATGATCAGGGGCAGCCGGCTCGCGACGATGTCACGGAAGTCGACCTGGGCGGCCGTCGTACCGGTGACGTAGCCCTTGGCGGAGGTGCCGGAGACCGCGTCGGGGAGCGTGTGGTGGATCAGCCGGTTGGTCAGCTCGGTGGTGGTGGCGCTCTGCGGGGACTGCTTCGAGTAGACCGTGCCGACCAGGACATCGCCGTCCTTGGTGGGTGTCAGGGGTGTGACGGTGGAGGCGCCGGCCACTGAGTTCAGGGTCTTCTGGGCCTGGGAGGAGAGGGTGGACCGCTGGGAGGACGGTACGGAGGTCTGGTCGATGACGACGGTGAGCGGGCCGTTGGAGCCGGGGCCGAACGCGTTCGTCATCAGGTCGTAGGCGCGGCGGTCGGTGAAGGAGGTGGGGTCGGCGCCGTCTCCGATGTGGCCGAGCTGGATGGAGAGCAACGGGATGGCGAGGACGACGACGGTTGTGACGCCTGCCGCGAGGAACTGCCAGGGCCTGTGCTCCACGCGTTGCGCGTAGCGGTGCCACGTGCCGGTCGGCTCGGCTCCGGGCTCGGCGTCGGTCTCGGCGACGGGACGCCGGACCCGGTAGCGGTCGATGCGTCTGCCGATCAGCCCGAGCATGGCCGGGAGCAGCGTCAGTGCACCGATGACCGCCGAGATGACCGTCATGGCGGCGGCCAGACCGAGTTTCCCGATGAAGCTCACCCCGGACGCGTACAGGCCGGCCAGCGCGATGATCACTGTGCAGCCGGAGACGAGCACGGCCCGCCCGCTGGTGGAGGTGGCATGGCCTGCCGCATGAACCGGATCCGCCCCGTTCATGAGGCTCTGGCGGTGCCGCGTGAGCTGGAACAGCGCGTAGTCGATGCCGACACCGAGGCCGATCATGGTCGCCAGGGTCGGCGACACGGTCGCGAACGTGAACGCAGCAGCGATCAGTCCGAGGATCGCGAGCCCGCCGACGGCGCTGACCAGTGCCGTGAACAGGGGCAGACCGGCGGCGATCACACTGCCGAAGCCGATCAGCAGGACGACGATCGCGACAGCGAAGCCGATCAGTTCGCTCACCCGGTCGTCGGCTGCGGGCCGGCCCAGTTCACCGAGCGGTCCGCCGTACTCGACCTGGGCACCGGCCGAGCGCAGCGGCTGCACCGCCTTGTCCACGCCGCTCAGATAGTTGTCGCCCAGGGTCGAGGGCTGGACGTCGAAGCGGACGGTGATGTAGGCGGTCTTCCCGTCGGAGGCGAGGGGACCGACCTTCGAGGCCGGGGCGGACAGCGGGTTCTGGGCCGACAGGACGTCCGGCAGTTTCTGCACGTCGCCGATCGTGGTGGACATCTGCGAGCTCAGCGCGGTGAGGGACTTCTGCCCGTCGTGCAGGACGATCTGGCTGCTGTACCCGCCCGCGGCGGGATCGTGCTTCTTCAGGACGTCCAGGCCCTGCTGGGACTGCACGCCCGGCAGCGAGAAGTTGTCGGAGTACTCCCCGCCGAAGGACCGGTTGAGGGTCTGCAGCGCCACGAGCGCCACCAGCCAGGCCAGGATGACGATCACGAAGTGCCTGGCGCACCACTCCCCCAGCCGTCGCAGAACCCCTCCGGTGACAGCCCCCGCGTCCCCCGCGTCCTTGCGGCTCGGTGACATGGCCTCGGTCTTCCCTGCCGGTCGAGACGGTCGTCGTCTCTCGTCAGACCTCTCTCATTAGACGCCCGCCCTGTCACTCCGGCATCTCGGGCCGCTTGCGTACGCTTCCGGATGCACGCCGGGCTCCCGCGTTGAATGGTGTTAGCAGTAGCGATCCGGACTCGAGGAGCAGAGATCATGCCGACGTCACAGCCCGACGTGTCCGGGCCGTCCGAGGACCGCGTCACCCCGGACGACCTGCTCCACACCCGCACCGGCACCGATGTGTCGCCGGAGGACCTCGTCCTTGCCACGGGCAGGGACATCACCCCGCACAACCTCGAATGGGCCAGGCGCAAGCTGGAGGCGGAGGGCCCCGCCGCCCTGGAGAAACTGCTGCCGTAGAGCCGTACCCGTACCCGTTCTCGTACGCCCGCCTGGAGACCCGGTGCCGGTTCAGTCCGTGTCGCCGGGCTCCAGGCACAGCACCGGCACCCGCTGGACGAGGTTGTTGGTGAAGCCTCCGCGGTTCCAGTGCTGGTCCAGCGGCTGGGTGTGTCCTTCGGCGTCGGTGGCCCGCGCGCTCAGCACATGCTCGCCGGGGGTCGCCGTCCAGTCCAGGTGCCAGCGGCGCCACGCCCACCGGCGCCCGCCGTCGGGCTCCAGTTCGGCCTCGTGCCAGGTGCGCCCGGCGTCCGTGCTCACCTCGGCGCGCGCGAGTGGCGCCCGCCCCGACCAGGCGCGGCCCTCCAGGGTCACCGGCCCGGGCCGCACCACGCGGGAGCGGGACATGAAGTCCGGGAAGCCTGGCGGGATCAGCAGGGCGCGCGGCTCGATGCGGGTGACCGGCCGGCCCTCGTCGGCGGAGTCCTGCCGGAGCCGGTAGGCAACGGCCTGCTGGAATCCTGTGAACGGTGCATCCGTGACGGTGATTTCGCGCAGCCACTTCACGTGGGCCATCCCGTACCAGCCGGGCACGATCAGGCGCAGCGGCCGGCCGTGCTGGGGCAGCAGTGGGGCACCGCTCATCGCGTACGCCACCAGGACCTCCGGCTCGGTGCCCGTGGCCACGTCCACCGGCAGGGACCGCTGGTAGTCCTGCTCGACGCCGCGTTCCACGCCGTGGTCGGCGCCGGTGAAGACCACGTCGACGGTATCGGTCTCCACTCCGGCCGCGGCGAGCAGCAGCCGCAGCGGTACGCCCGTCCACTCGGCGGTGCCGACCGCCTCGACGAGCCAGGGCTGGCTGACGGGCCGGGGGGTCAGCAGGGCCCGGCCGTTGCCCGCGCACTCCATCGTCACGCGCGTGGTGACCTGGGGGAAGGCCCGCAGTTCGGCCAGGGACAGCTCCAGCGAACGGCGGACCCGGCCCCCGACGCTCAGTGGCCAGGGCGTGTCGTCGGGGACGTAGGGGATGTCGTAGTGCGTCAGCAGGTAGTGCAGGCCCGGCGGGGTGACGTCGTAGCGCAGTGCCTCGAGCGGGAGGCCGTGGTTGCGGGTGGCGAGCGCCAGTTCGTCCCGGCCGATGCCCTCGTCGGGGGCGGCCAGCCGGGCGGGGGTGCTCGCGTCGGCGAGTCGGTGGCCCATGGCGGCATTATCGCTCCGCTGGGTTGTGCCGCGATGGGATGTGCCGCGATCGGCCGTTGGTTGTCTGCGGCTTCGTCGTGGCTGGTCGCGCAGTTCCCCGCGCCCCTTCAGGGGCTTCCGCCCCGTCACTTCGTGGGCGATCGTTGTCCGTTCAGTCTTTCGAAGCGGGGCCCGGGGCTGACAGACTCCGGATCGTGCCCGACTTCGACATGCTTGTCATCGGATCCGGCCCGGGTGGCCAGAAGGCCGCCATCGCCGCGGCCAAGCTCGGCCGCCGGGTCGCCGTCGTCGACCGCCCCGACATGGTCGGCGGGGTCTCCATCCATACCGGCACCATCCCTTCCAAGACCCTGCGCGAGGCGGTCCTGTACCTGACCGGTCTCACCCAGCGGGATCTGTACGGGCAGAGCTACCGGCTGAAGGAGGACATCACCGTCTCCGACCTGACCTCGCGCACCGAGCACGTGGTCGGCCGGGAGGTCGACGTCATCCGCAGCCAGCTCTCCCGCAACCACGTCTCCCTCTTCGCCGGCACCGGCAGCTTCGTCGACCCGCACACCATCGCGCTGCGCGAGGTCACCGGTCACGAACGGCTGCTCAGCGCGGAGCACATCGTCATCGCCACCGGGACCCGGCCGGCCCGGCCCGACAGCGTCGAGTTCGACGGCCGTACGATCATGGACTCCGACAACGTGCTGGCGCTGGAGCGCGTGCCGCGCTCCATGGTCATCGTCGGCGCCGGGGTCATCGGCATGGAGTACGCCTCCATGTTCGCCGCGCTCGGCAGCAAGGTGACGGTCGTCGAGAAGCGTGCCGGGATGCTCGACATGTGCGACGTCGAGGTCATCGAGTCGCTCAAGTACCACCTGCGGGACCTCGCCGTGACGTTCCGTTTCGGCGAGACGGTCGCCGCGGTGGAGCGGCATCCTCGGGGCACGCTGACGATCCTGGAGAGCGGCAAGAAGATACCGGCCGACGCCGTGATGTACTCGGCGGGCCGGCAGGGTCTTACCGACGAACTCGACCTGGACAAGGCCGGGCTGTCCGCGGACAGGCGCGGCCGGATCACCGTGGACGAGCACTACCGCACCGAGGTGCCGCACATCTACGCCGTCGGCGACGTGATCGGCTTCCCCGCACTGGCCGCGACCTCGATGGAGCAGGGGCGGGCGGCCGCCTACCACGCCTGCGGCGAACCGGTCGGCCAGATGCACAACCTGCAGCCCATCGGTATCTACACCATCCCGGAGATCAGCTTCGTCGGCCGCACCGAGGACCAACTCACCGAGGACTGCGTACCGTTCGAGGTCGGCATCTCCCGCTACCGCGAACTGGCCCGCGGCCAGATCATCGGCGACTCGCACGGCATGCTCAAGCTGCTGGTCTCCCCCGAGGACCGCACCCTGCTCGGCGTGCACTGCTTCGGCACCGGCGCCACCGAGCTCATCCACATCGGCCAGTCGGTGATGGGCTGCGGCGGCACCGTCGACTACCTGGTCGACGCGGTCTTCAACTACCCGACACTGGCGGAGTCCTACAAGGTCGCCGCCCTCGACGCCACGAACAAACTCCGGCAGATCGACCGGATCGGCGACTGACGGGCCGGTGTCAGCGGCCCTGCTCGGCGTCGGGCAGCTGCGTCTCGTCCTCGACGACGTGGACGGCGGCCTCCTCGGCGCCGGCGGCATCGCCGTCGATGCCCACATCGTCGGCGACCGTCTCCTTGGTCGTGTCGGGGTGGGTGCCCTCGTCCGGAGCGACCAGGCGGCCCGCGCGTTCCGTGCCGGCCTCGGGGTCGACGGGTTCGCCCTCGCCTCCGGGGAGGTCGCCGACCTCGTCGCCGGGAGGTGCCGTCACGTCCGGCACCTCCTCGTCGAGCCGCTCGTCGAGACTCTCGCCCTCGTGCTGCTCGGCGGCCGTCGTGCCGTGCCGGGTGACGCCGAGCGGCTTCTCCGGTGGGGAGTAGCCCTCGTCGAGGGTGTCGTCGTAGGTGGGCTCGTCGATGGCGTCCTGCAGGTCGAGCGGTGCCGCGTCCTCCTGCTCCTCGTTCGTCGCGGTGGGCTGGTAGGTGTCGTCGGCCATCGGTTCGGGGCGCGTGTGTTCGCTGCCCATGCGGGCCTCCCTCGCGCGCTGCGGCGGGTCGTTTCTGTACGGTGTCCCGATCCGCGTTTCCCGTTGCGCGCCGTCCAACCACGGCCGTCCTTGGCGGCGCAGGAGGTTACCCCTTGGTCAATCTTGAAAGGTCAAGGAGTAGGGCTATCATCACTCGCACACACGGTGTGACCGAATGACAACGCAGGCAGCCGTGCCTCTCCACCACCCCTTTATGTTTTTCGCTGCCCTTGATCTGCTCCGAGGCCAACCCTCGGTGATCCGGGGCGGGTTCATCACCCCCCACCTCCCCCTACGCCGTCGGGGCGGGCCGCCCTCGCGTCGTGCAAGACGGAAAGCAGCGCAACCATGAGCAACAGCAGGGGCAGAGGGCTGCAGGCCAATGCCCTCGGTACGTTCGACACCGTGGTGATGGCCGTCGCGGGCAGCGCCCCGGCGTACTCGATCGCCGCGACCACCGCGGTCCTCGTCGGCGCGGTGGGCCTGGCCAGCCCGGCCGCGCTGCTGTACTGCGCGATACCCATGCTGGGCATCGCGCTGGCGTTCAGCTATCTCGGCCGTATCGACGTGAACGCGGGGGCCAGTTACTCCTGGGTGGGGCGCACCCTCCATCCCTTTCTCGGCTTCATCAGCGGCTGGGCGCTGGTCATCTCGGCGACCATCTTCATGGTGGCCGGCTCGCTGCCCGCCGGTTCGATGACCTTGGCATTGTTCGACGACAGTCTCGCCGACAACACCGCGCTGTCGACGGTGGTCGGCGCGGCCTGGTTCATCATCATGCTGCTCGTGGTGCTCGGGGGTGCCCGGCTCACGGTCCGTGCCCAGCTCGTCATGTCCGGCGTCGAGTTGGCCATACTGGCGCTGTTCGCGGTGCTTGCCGTCTTCCACACTGGCAACGCCCGCGTGTTCGACTGGTCCTGGCTCGGCTTCTCCCACTTCGACGGGGTGTCGGGCTTCGCGTCGGGCGCGCTCGTCGCCGCCTTCTACTACTGGGGCTGGGACGTCACCAGCAACCTGAGCGAGGAGACCCGCAACAGCCGCCGTACGACGGGACTCGCCGGCCTGATCGGGGTGGGCATCGTCTTCCTGCTCTTCGAGGTGTTCACCATCGCGGTGAACGTCATCCTGTCCTCGAAGCAGATCGAGGCGAACGACGCGAACGTGCTGGGTGCGCTCGGCGAGGAGATCTGGCCCGGCTGGGGCGGCAAGCTGCTGATCGTGGCGGTGATGCTGTCGACCATCGCCACCCTGGAGACCACTCTCATCCAGGTCACGCGCTCCCTGTTCGCGATGGGCCGTGACCGTACGATGCCCTCCGCGTTGGGCCGCGTGCACCGCACCTGGAACACCCCGTGGGTGGCCATCACGGTGGTGGGTGCGGTGGCGCTGGCGATGTTCATCGCCTCCAACGCGCTGGGCTCGGTGGGTGAGATCCTCTCCGACGCGATCTCGGCGATCGGTCTGCAGATCGCCGTCTACTACGGTCTCGCGGGCCTCGCGGTGGTCGTGGCGTACCGCAGGATGCTGCTGAAGTCGCCCGCCAATCTCCTGTTCGGCGGGCTGTGGCCGCTGTTCGGCGCCCTGTTCATGTTCTGGATCTTCGCCGAATCGCTGAGCGAGCTCGACACCGCGGCGATCGCGATCGGCATCGGCGGGCTCGCCGTAGGGCTGGTGCCGATGTTCTGGTACTGGAGGCAGGGCAGCGACTACTACCGGCCCGCCCGCCTGGACGCCAGCCGCACCGTCGAGGCGGAGTACGTCCCCGACGGCCTGCCGGCCGCGAACTCCCGTGTCCACGAAGGTCTCTCCACCGACTTCTGAGGCAGACCCCGATGGCGAGAGACCGATTCGCTCCCGACTACGACCCCGACTGCGGGGACGCGCCCCTGACCACCGCACGTCACGACATCGTCATCGGCCGCTGGCAGGGCCTCAGGGACCTGCTGCGGGCCACCGGCCCGGACTGGCTCGCGCGCGGCCACCGGGTCCGGACGCTCGCGCAGGCCTGCGCGGGCAGTTCCACGGTGGAGTCGTGGCTGGCTGCCGAGCCCCACAGCGGTGACGCGCTGGTACTGCGGGCGGCGACGGAGACGGCCCGCGCGTTCAACATGGCCATCGCCGCGGGCCGGGGCGTGCCGATCGACCAGCACCGCATCGACACTGCGGTGACGGCCTGCCTGCAGGCCGCGGAGGCATACCTGGACGACCCGACGCCGTGGATCTCCCTGATCTCGGTGGCCCGGCTGTACTCCTCGGGAGTGCGCCGGCAGGAACTGTCGCGCTGGTGGGACGAGCTGCACCAGCGCGACCCGTACAGCGTGGAGGGCCACCTGCAGGTCCTGCACTACTACTCGGCACGCTGGCACGGCACCCACGGCCTCATGTACGACTTCGCCCGCGACGCGGCCGGAGTGGCACCCACGGGCTGCGCACTGCCGGTCCTGGTGCAGTACGCCCGGGTCGAGGAGTACCGCTACGCCCTCGACGCGGCGCAGGGCAGCCAGTCCGCGGTGGGCCTCGGGCAGCACTGGAACCACGACGGTGCGGTCAGCGACGTGCGCCGCACCTGGCAGCGCTGGATCATGGGCCGCACGGACAGCGGTGTCGCCCCCGGCGAACTGCGCGACCTCAACTACCTGGCCCACGCCGCCTGCAATGCGAACGTCCCGGACGTCGCCGCCGCCATGCTGCGGATGCTGGGCCGCCGGGCCACACGAACTCCCTGGTCCTACACGGGGGACCCGGACCAGCAGTTCGTCAGGTGGCGCAAGGAGCTGAAGCTGCGGGGCTGAGCGCCTGAACGGACGGCGGGTCTAGTCGGCGGACTGCTGCGCGGGCCGTGACAGGCCTGCCGTCCACTTCTCCTCGATGCGTCCCAGCTTCCACACCAGCAGGGCCACGGCCCAGGTGGCGAAGAACAGACCGACGACGACGAAGCCGACGATGTTGAGGTCGAGGCCGGCGATCCAGTCCCAGAACGCGCCGTGCAGACCGAGCTTCTCGGCGAGCAGGCCGAGGAGTTCGACGGTGCCGATGAGCAGGGCGACGGCGACCGAGAGGCCGGTGATGGTGAGGTTGTAGTAGACCTTGCGGACCGGCTTCGAGAAGGCCCAGTCGTAGGCGAAGTTCATGAACGAGCCGTCGATGGTGTCGAGCAGCGACATACCGGCGGCGAACAGGACGGGCAGGCACAGGATCGCGTACCAGGGAAGTCCCGAGGCGGCGCCGGAGCCGGCCAGCACAAGCAGCGCGATCTCGGTGGCGGTGTCGAAGCCGAGGCCAAAGAGCAGGCCGAGCGGGTACATCTGCCAGGGCTTGGTGACCGACTTCATCACGCGGCCCAGCAGGCGGTTCATGAAGCCGCGGTTGTTGAGCTGATCCTCCAGGGCCGCCTCGTCGAAGTCGCCGGACCGCATCCGCCGGAAGACCTTCCAGATCCCCGCCATGATCACGAGGTTGATGATCGCGATGAGGTAGAGGAAGGCCCCGGAGACGGTCGTGCCGATCAGTCCGGTGATGTCGTGGAGCTGGGAGTTGTCGTCACGGACGGGTCCGGCCACGGCCTTGACGCCGAAGGAGAGCAGCAGCGCCAGGGCGAAGACGACGCTGGAGTGCCCGAGCGAGAACCAGAAGCCGACCGACAGGGGCCGCTGTCCCTCGCCCATCAGCTTGCGGGTGGTGTTGTCGATCGCGGCGATGTGGTCCGCGTCGAAGGCGTGCCGCATGCCGAGCGTGTACGCGGTGACACCGATGCCGACACCGAAGGACTCCTGGCCGACGCTGTAGTGCTGGGGTGCGACGATCCCGACCAGCGTGAACCAGCCGACCACGTGCAGGGCGAGCACGAAGGCGGCCATCCCGCCGATCCTGGTCCACTCCTCCCGTGTCATCGAGGTGCGGACACGGTGCCACGCCGAGGCCTTGGCAGGGAGGGGCGGAGCGGTGTCGGGGGCGGCCGTCATACGGGGCGGTCTTCCTTCGGGTGCACAGCGGCTGCGGTCTGCAACCTTGTGCCATCTTCCAGCACTTGCAAACGATGTGCAGCAAAGATCGCGGCAGCTCTTCCCCATGGAAGGGGAAAGACGAGAAAGCCCGGCCCGCGCTCAGGGAGCGGCGGTCGGCCCGTCCGGCCGGCTGCGGCGCTGCTCGACCATCTCGCGGCTCAGCGCCTCCGTCTCGGGCTCCGACAGCCGCTCGAAGCCCTCCTCGGTGATCACCGACACGATGGGGTAGATACGGCGGTTGATGTCCGGGCCGCCGGTCGCGGAGTCGTCGTCGGCCGCGTCGTAGAGGGCCTGGAGTGCGGCGAGGGCCGCCTCCCGCCGGTCCATGCCCTTGTGGAACAGCTTCTTGAGCGCGCCCCGGGCGTACGGCGAGCCGGAGCCCTCGGCGTGGAAGTCCGTCTTCTCGTACAGGCCGCCGGCGACGTCGAAGCTGAAGATGCGGCCCTTCTCGCCGTCCGGGGCCGCCCCGTCGTAGCCGGTCAGGAGCGGTACGACGGCGAGGCCCTGCATGGCCTGGCCGAGGTTCTGCCGAATCATGCCGGCCAGACGCCTCGCCTTCGCATTGAGGGTCATCGGGATGCCCTCGATCTTCTCGAAATGCGTCAGTTCGACCTGATACAGCTTCACCATGTCCAGGGCGAGCCCGACGGAGCCGGCGAAGGCCACGGCGGTGTGGTCGTCCGCGGGGTGCACCTTCTCCAGGTCGCGCTGTGCGATGAGGTTGCCCATCGTGGCGCGGCGGTCGCCGGCGATCAGCACACCGTCCCGGTAGGCGAGGGCCAGCACGGTGGTGCCGTGCGGGAACCGGCCGGGCTCGGCCCGGACCCCGTCGGGGAAAGGGCGGCGCGTGGGCAGTAGTTCGGGCCGGTGGGCGGCCAGGAAGTCGGTGAAGGAAGCGGTCCCCGGAGTGAAGAACTCCTCCCCCAACCGGCCGTCCATGTCACTCGCGGTCATGCCACTCCCCCTCTTCGTCGGCCCGACATCCGACTCCTACCTGAACCGGGGCCGCGGGAAACGCCCGTACCGCGCACGGGAGCCCGCCGGCCCGTCAGTCGTGCGGGAACGAGTGGTGTTCGTGCGCCACCAGCCAGCGGTCCCGCTCCTTGCGCAGGCCCAGCGTCAACCGCAGGCGGAGCGTGGGGTGTTCGGCCAGCTCCTGAGGCGTCGCACAGCGCAGGAGTGCGTACGCGTAGGCCACGTCGGTGCCGGCGGTGATGTCCAGGGACTCGATGTCGAAGCAGGCGCCCTGGGCCTGCCAGGCGAAGAACGGCGGCCAGGTCGCGCGGTAGGCGGCGAGGCCGCGAAGGCCCTGATGCGGCGGTGGGACGTCGTACATCACGATGTCCTCGGCGTGGTCGGCCAGGACGCCGCCGAGATCGCCGCGGTGGACGGCCTCGGCCCATTTCTCGATCAGTGTGCGGATCTGCGCTGCGTCGTCGGCCACGGCACCGGCTCCCTTCCTCATCACGGACGTGTCCCCTCTACTGAGAGACGACTCCCCGCGCGGCCGCAGTTCATCGCACCGCCGCCCGGGTGACAGACTCTGCCGTGTGCCGGTGACTTTCGACGATCTGCTGACCCGTGCCCGCGCTCTTCCCCGCGGCGGGCGTCGCGCCGTTCTGGGCATCACCGGCGGTCCGGGTGCGGGGAAGTCGACCCTGGCGGAGAACCTGGTGCGGGAGCTGAACGGGACGGCTGGGCAGCCGTGGGTCGCGCACGTCCCCATGGACGGCTTCCATCTCGCCGACGTCGAGCTGGACCGGCTCGGCCGCCGGGACCGCAAGGGAGCACCGGACACCTTCGACGCGGCCGGGTATGCAGCGCTGCTGGCCCGCCTGCACGAGAGCGAAGAAGGCGACGTGGTGTATGCGCCGGGGTTCGAGCGGGTGCTGGAGCAGCCGATCGCGGGCGCCGTCCCGGTGCCGCCGACGGCCCGGCTGGTGGTGACTGAGGGCAACTACCTGCTGCTGGACACAGGAGCCTGGCCCCGGGTCCGCAGCCGGCTCGACGACGTGTGGTTCTGCGAACTGGACGAAGAAGAACGCCTCCGCCGGCTGATCGCCCGGCACGAGGAGTTCGGCAAGGGGCACGAGGAGGCGGTGGAGTGGGTGCTGCGCAGCGACCAGCGCAATGCGGAGCTGGTCGCCGCGACCCGCGACCGGGCGGACCTGGTGGTGCCGGTGGGTGAACTCGCCCTCAAGCGCTGACCGCGCGCAGCGTCAGCTCCGGCTCCCCCCGTTCGTCGTCGGCGCCGATCACCGCGGTGAAGACGGACGTACCGACGCGCAGCCCTCCCCCGTCCCGTTCGACCGACATCGTGAGCGGCGCCGCGGAGCCGTACCGTACGGCGAACACGTGCAGGTCGTCCGGTGCGCCCGGGAGCGGGCTCGCCTCCAGGGCGGTGGAGCTCACCAGGTGGCGCCAGCCGTCGTCCGGGTTGCCGTAGCCGCGCGGGTCGGCGGCGAGCGCGAACGCCGCCTGTTCCTGGGTGAGTTCCGATCGGGCGTCGAAGTGCTCCGCGCCCTGCTCCTGCGGGTGGGTCAGACGGAGCGTACCGGCCGACGCGACCGCGCCCTCGGCCGTCCGGCGCACCCGGTCGCCGTCGTCGGCCGCATAGGGCAGGCCGGCGAGCAGATACGGCTCTCCGGGCAGGCGTTCCATGGCGACCGTCGTCCACAGGCTCGTGCCGTCGGTGACGTACAGGGACCGCACGTGCCGCAGGACGTGGTCGCGGCCGACCACCGGCTTGGTGACCAGCTTCGCCGCCAGACCGTCGGTACGCACGTCCCTCACCCGGACCTCACCCATGGGACGGCAGAACACGAATCCGTCCAGCACCGGGCCGAAGCCGTGCTGCCGGTTCACGGCGGCCGGCAGGTAGTAGGTGCCGCCCGCCTCGACGACCGACGGGGTCATACGGTCGTCGAAGGCCACCGAGACGGTGCCCGCCCGCAGCTGGTGGCGCACGGGCTCGGTCGAGGGCGTACGGTGCCAGCGCGTGGAGTCCTGGCTCTGCCAGACCAGCATCCACGCGAAGTGCCCGTCGACGCCGCCGTCCTCCTGGACCGCGTGCCGGGCCCAACGGCTGTCGCCCCGGTAACGGCCCAGGTCGGCGCCGATGCGGGCGCCGAAGTAGCGCAGGCCGAGGACTGATTCGAAGGCGGAGTGCTGCTCGCTGTAGCGGGGGCCGCCGTTGTCGAAGCCTCCGTTCGTCAGCCGGGCGTCGATGTACCAGGCGAGGGCGTCGCCGTCCTCGGCGAAGATCTCCTCCCCGCTGACACGATGGGCCTGGGCGAGGAAGGACAGGGAGATCGGGCCGTAGTTGTTGTCGTACGCCCCGCCGTGCTCCGGCGGCAGCAGCGCGCCGCGGTCCGCCACCCGATGGGTGCGGATCTTCTCGATGTACAGCTCGACCGCACGGGAGCGGACCGACTGCCCGTCCTCCGGGGGCAGATGGCGGGCGAGCATCAGGCCGCCGACGACACAGCCGATGGCCTGGTTGCCGGCCTCCTGCGGGTTGAAGAACGTCGCCTCGGTCAGCCAGCGCCAGTATCCGCGGGCCACGTCGAGGAGTTCGGCGCGCTGAGCGTCCTCGACGAGACCGTCGGCCGTGTCGAGGAGGTTCACCGCCTGGAGCAGCGCCCACACCGTGCTCGGCCAGTCGCCGATGGGGTGTGCGCCGGCGGTGAGGGTGTAACGGGCGTACGGCAGGCCGGAGTTGCGGACCCTGAGGTTCGGGTAGCCGGGATTGTCGTCGACGTAGACGCGTTCGCGCAGATGGAAGGCGAGGCTGCGGCGGACCGCCTCGGGCAGCCGGTCGTCCTTGGTGCGCTGCCAGGCGAAGGCGAGCAGGGAGGTGATACCGAGGGAGGTGTCGCCGATGTCATCGACGCAGTCGGGGTGTTCGAGGTTGCCCTCGGGGGTGAGGCGCGCGAGGGCCTGCGCGGTGACGTCGGCGAGGACGGCGTCGTATGCCTCCCGGGTGTCCGGCAGGTCGTGCAGCGGCCCGAGCTGGCGTGGGAGGTGCAAGGAGATCAGCCCTTCATGCCTGAGATGTGGCGCGCAGTGTGAGGGTCAGTGTCTGCGGCCCGTGTCCGCCGAGGTAGACGCGGTTACCGGTCGTCGCGTCGGTGCCGCCGACCACGGTGTAGTCCTGCCCCGGGTCGTAGCGCAGTACGTCGCTCCGGTCCGGTCCGGCGAGCGGTTCACCCGTCTCGACGGCGGCCTCGACCCGGATCTCGTCGTCGCCGACGCGGTAGGTCAACGGTTCGGTGGTCAGGCACCAGCGTCCGTCGCCGAGCGGTACGGCGCCCTGCGGCTGGCCGCCCGGCCGGAAGGTCAGTTCGAGGGCCCAGGGCACCGATGGGCCACTGATGTCGATCCGCAGGTCGGCCCCGTCCTCCCGCAGATCGACCTCGACCCGGGTCGTGTGGGATACCTCGTCCTGAGGGCGGTCGGGGAAGGCCATCGCCGCGGAGAAGCGGCCCTCGTCCACCAGGCCGTAGGCGCCGTCGTCGTGCCTTCGGTCCTTCGGGAGCGGCTGGTAGTAGGCGGTGGTGAGGGTCTGGGTGAGCCGGTACCGGTTGTCGGTGAGCCGTTCCATGTCGGCGGCGCGGAACGGACCCAGGTCGAAGAACACCCGCGAGAGGCGGACCGCGTCGAGGACGGCATCGCCGGCGAACATGCGCAGGAAGGTGGGGTTGCAGGCGAGGCCCGAGCGGATGCGCCGGTGCTCGGGCACATCGGAGCCGCCGTACACCACGGTGTGCGCGGTGGCCGAGGCATGTACGGCGAGGCGTGCGGTGGGGAGGTATCGGTCGCGCGGGAGCTTCTCCGCGTCCGGTGCCGGCAGGGCGCGGCACAGATCCGGGGTGAGGAGGGTCTGGGCGAGCAGGTCCGGGTCGTTGATGCCGTCGGCGGCCGCCAGGCGGGCCGCGCGGGCGAAGTCGCCCCGGCCGGTGCGGATCGCGAGCAGCCGGTAGTGCGGCAGGTAGGGCCACAGCGCGAACGACATCCTCTGGTCCTGGCGGCGCGAGTGGACGGTCTCCACCGTGCCGTCCGGCCTGATCAGGTCCAGGGTCGCGGTGAGGTTGCGTTCGACGGCGTCCAGCAGGTCGCTGCGCCCGAGCACCTCGGCCAGCAACAACAGCGACGGGTTGGTGACAATGGACGCATAGACGGCGCTGCGTTCCGAGTACAGGCCCTCCGCGTCGATGTCGACGCCCTCGGCGAGCCACTCCTCGACACGGGCGAGCAGCCGGTCGTCCGGGAACGACCGGTGCAGCCGGGCCAGCGCCGCGGACAGCTCCCAGCGGTGGTTCGGGGTGTGCACCCCGCCGGTCAGGAGGCTGGCGGTGGCGGCGCCTGCGATCTCGGCGAGCGCCGCCGCGACGTCAGCCAGTTCCGGCCCCGCACCCGCGGCGAGGACGTGCGCGTCGCACACGTCGTTGACGGTGAACGCGGAGTCCGGCGGAGACTGCACGTTGTCGCCGCCCGCGAAGAGACCGGACGCCGTCTGCAGGGACCGCAGTGCACGGAGGTGGGTCAGCGCGGCGCCGACGGCCTGCTCGCTGCCGTGCAGGGCCGACTCCGGCGAGCGATACGCCGCGACCAGGGTCTTCACCTGCCGGGCCAGGGCGCGGTGCGGCCCGATGAATTCCTCCGACGGGTCGGCCGCGAGCAGGGCGGCCGACCCGTCGGCGGCGACCGCCGCTGCGCGGACGAACTCGTGGTCGAGCGGGGTGGGCAAGGTCAGTCCTTCAGTCCGGCATTGATGTCGGCGCCCATGACGTAGCGCTGGAAGACCAGGAAGATCACGATCAGCGGGATCATGGAGATGACCGAGGCGCCGAGCAGGACCGACCAGTTGATGTTCTGCGCCCCGACGATGCTCTGGATACCGATCTGCACCGTGAATTTGTTGGGGTCGTTGAGCATCAGCAGCGGCCAGATGTAGTCGTTCCACCGCCACTGGAAGGACAGGATGGCGAGGGTCAGCATGATGGGCCGGGACAGCGGCACCATGATCCGCAGGAAGATCGACAGTTCGCGGGCGCCGTCGATACGGGCGGCTTCCACGAGTTCGTCGGGGACCGTCAGGAAGAACTGGCGGAACATGAAGCATCCGGTCGCGGTGAGCACCGCCGGGAAGATGATGCCGGCGAAGGAGTTGTAGAGGCCGAGGTTGCGGACCACCAGGAACTCCGGGGCGAGCATGACCTCGCCCGGCAGCATCGTCGTGGCCAGGATGCAGAGGAAGAACGCCTTCAGCCATCGGTTGTCGTACTTGGCCAGCGCATACCCGGTGCAGCAGCTCACGCCCACCGTGAGGATCGTCGTGATCACACACACGATGGTCGTGTTGATGAAGAACTGGGAGAAGTTGGCACTGCGCCAAGCCGTCAGGTAGCCCGACAGGGTGGGGTGGTGCGGAACCAGCGTCAGCGGATAGGAGAACAGGTCGCTGGCCGGCTTGAGGGAGCTGAGGATGAACCACAGCACCGGCAGCCCGTAGAGGCACGCGAGGATCCACAGCAGGGTCGTCGCGGACACCGCCTGCCGGATCCCGCCGCTCGCCGCGCCACGGGTCCGCTTCTTGGAAACAGTCCGTCCGGGACCGGCGTCGACCTTGCGGGGCATGTCTGTGGTTGTCATCGGTTCTCCACCCGCCGGTTGACGATCAGCTGGATGATCGCGACGGCCATCAGGATGAGCATGAGCACGAACGACGCGGCGCTCGCGTAGCCGATCTGGCCCCGTTGGAAGCCGGTCTGGTAGATGTACTGGACAAGGAGGTTGTTCGACGTTCCGGGTCCGCCGTTGTTGAGGGAGACGAACACCGGGTATTCCTTCATCGCGTTGATCGTGTTGAGCAGGATGACGATGAAGGAGGTCGGTGCGATGCTCGGCAGCGTGATGTTGAAGAACTGGCGCCATGGTCCGGCGCCGTCGAGCGATGCCGCCTCGTAGTACGACACCGGCACGTTCTTGATCGCCGCGATGAACAGCAGCATCGTGAAACCCGTCCACATCCAGGACGCCGCCATCACCACCACGAGCAGCGACAGGTCCGCGTTCGACTGCCACGGAACGGCACTTCCGCCCAGCTTCTCGATGACGTAGTTGACCAGGCCGAAGTTCTCGCCGAACAGCCAGCGCCACAGGACACCCACGACGATGGGCGACAGCAGCCACGGGATGAAGAAGATGACGCGGGCGACCGACGAACCCTTGGCGTGCTTGTTCACCACCAGGTTGGCCGCGAGCAGCGAGAGCGCGAAGTTCAGCGGCACGAAGAGCACGGTGTACAGGAGCGTCCGGGTCAGCGCGTCGTAGAACGTGGAGTCCCCGAACAGGTTGTGGTAGTTGTCCAGTCCGATGAACTGGAACGCACCCACACCGGTGTAGTTCGTGAAGGAGTAGACGAGCCCGATCACCGCCGGCCAGACAAAGAACAGCGCGAAGAGCACGACATTGGCCGCAATGAGGACGAGCGGCGCAAGGGTGTACTTACTGCGTCTCCTGGGCGGGCTCGCGGACACGGCAGAGGCGCGTTTTGTCATCTTCCTGACTCCGTGCTGGTGGAATGGGTTGCGGTGGGTTCACGCATGAGCCCGGCATCGTGTGGGCGTAAAGGGCCGGGGGGCGCTGTCGAGACACCGCCCCCCGGCCCTGTGGCCTACGATCCGCCGCCGACCTGCTGGTTGTAGCCGGCCACGATGTTCTCCAGGGCCTTGTCGGACGACTGCTGGCCGTTGACCGCCTTGCCGAGCTCCGTCTTGGTCGGGTCGGTGGTGATGCTCTTACCCTTCAGCACCCATTCCGTCTGCGCGCCGTTGAAGTAGCCGGAGATCGGGGCGTAGAGCGGGATCTCCTCGTTGTACAGCTTGAACGCCGACTGCGCCGCCTCGGACTTGAAGGGGTAGTTCGGAGTCAGACCGCTCTCGACCGGGAGGAACCCGGAGCTCTCGACCAGTTCGGTGTACTGCTTCGGGTCGTACACCCACGTCATGAACTTCTTCGCGGCGGTGGCCGCGGCGCCGTTGTTGTTGAAGCCCACCATCAGGCCGCCGGCGTTGACGTCGCTGGCCTGCACGGGCTGGGCGGGGGTCGGGACGCTCGCCCAGTCGAACTTCTTGATGCTCTCCGAGAAGGCGGCGACCTGCCACACGCCGGACCAGTAGGCGACGACGTCACCGCTCTGGAACATGGCCGACGGGTCGGCGCCGCTGGTCCACACCGACTTCGGCATGGTCTTGTCGTCGTTCCATCCGACGAAGGTCTTCACGGCCTTCTTGGTCGCGTCGTCCACCGAGAACTTGCCGGAGGAGTCGGCATGGACGTACTTGCCGCCCATCTCGTAGACCATGGCGCGCAGCCGGGAGGGCGACTGGTCGAAGGTCAGGGAGTACTTGGCGCCGGTCTTCTCGCGGACCTTGTTCGCGGCCGCGATGAAGTCGGTCCAGGTCCAGGTCTTCGAGGGCGAGGTCGGGAAGGAGACCCCCGCCTTCTTGAACAGCGTCTTGTTGATGAACAGGCCGGACGCGGTGACGTCCGAGGGGATGGCCAGCACCTTCCCGGACGAGTCCTTCGCCAGGAAGTTGGCGTTGATGTTGTAGCTCTTGTTGCCGGCGATGGAGCTCAGGTCGATCAGCTTGTTCGACCAGATCGGGTCCAGCGCCGGCACGGCCGCGACGTCGGGCAGAGCATTCGCCTGCGCGGAGTTGTGCAGCTTCGTCGTGTAGCCGTCGTAGGGGATGTTGACGAGCTTGACGTCGACGCCGGCTTCCTTCTTGTACTGCGCCACCAGCTTCTTCCAGCCCGCGTCCTGCCCCGGGACCGTGGAGATCCAGAAGGTCAGCGACTTGGAGTTACCACCCGAGCCGGACCCCGACCCGCCACAGGCGGTGAGCAGAAGGGCACCTGCCGTGGCCACGGCAGCGAGGGGAACCACACGGCGTATGCCGCCGCGGCCGAGTCGGCGGGAGCGCCGCACACCCACACTGGTCATTTTCTTCCCTTTTCGTCGTACTGGACGGAGCACGGCGCCAGCCGAGGCGGCACAGGTGCATTTTGCAGGAAATGTCACTTTCCGGGGGCACGGCCTCGCCCGGCCGCGTCGCTCCTTGAGCGGGTGGGATCCCCGGCCATGAGGGCCGTAGTCGCACAAGCACGCCCTCGTGCGGCTGCCGTACTTCGCGTACGGGCGGGAGGCTCACCCGGAGTCGGCATCCCGGCCGACTTAGAAAGCGCTTGTCCGGACATTGGCAGATCGAGTCGGAGGCCGTCAATCCTTCGCCCCCGCGGCCTCGGTCACGGTTTGGACTCCTCGGGAGACCGCGAGCCGGGCGGCGCCCACGACCGTGCCGAGATCGCCGACCGTGCTGCTGACGACTTCGGTGGGCCAGCTCAGCCGGGCGAGTTCGGCCCGCACACCGGGCAGCACCTGCGGGTCCGCTCCGGTACTGCCCCCCAGGACGATCAGCCCCGGGTCCAGTACGGCGGTCACGGCGGCGGCGAGACGGCCGACGTCGGTGGCATGGCGGCCTATCACGGCGCGGGCCGCCGCCCGGCCCTCCCCCGCCAGGGCGAAGAGCTGCTCGGCGGTGCGCGGACACGGCCCGTCCTCGTCCGGCCAGGCCTCTGCGGCCCGCCGCAGCAGCGAGCGGGCGCCGATGTACTCCTCCAGGGCCTCGTGGCGCGGCTCGCGGCCGTCGTCCCAGGGGTAGGGCAGCCGGGCCAGCTCACCGGCGGCGCCGTTGGCTCCGCGCAGCACCTGCCCGCCGACCACGATGCCGAGGCCGATACCGACACCGATCCGCAGATAGCCGAAGGTGTGCCGGCCGCGCGCGGCGCCCTCGTGCAGTTCGGCGAGCGCGGCGCAGTTGACGTTGTTCTCGAGGTGGACGGGAACGCCCGGCGGCAGGGCGACGGCCATGGCGTCGAAGACGGGTCCGGCCTTGGCCGTGGCGGGGCGCATGCGGGCGCCCTCCTTCTCCCGTGCGGTGACGTCGCCGACGGCGACGACGACGGTGCGCAGCGGGGCACCGGCGGGCAGCGCGACGAGTGCCTCGCGCACCACGTCGGCGGCCTCCTCCCGGGTCCCGGTGGCCTGGGCGAGCAGGGTGCCGTCCAGGGCACAGCCGCGCACCCTGGTCAGGGCGGGGCCGAGGTCGACGGCGAGCACGGCCCCGGCGGCAGGGCCGAGACCGTAGACGGCGGCGGAACGGCCCGTGCCGCCGGAGGCGGTACCGGAGTGGGCCGCCAGCCGGGCGCTCTCCAGCTCCGCGACGGCGGAGGACACGGTGGGCTTGGAAAGGCCCGCCAGGCTTGCGAGCTGCGGCCGGGTCGCGCTGCCCGCCTCGGCGAGCACGGCGAATACCGCGCTTGCGCTCTCGGTCAGACGGGGGGCTTCCGCCACGTCGTGTATCACAGTTCTCCCACGGGTCACGGGCCGCTCAGTGGTCGAGTGCGCGATGCCTCTTGACGCACTGTACTTCGTTAGTTAACTTCCTAACGAACTTCACGGTACTCGCCTGCCGTGTCCGCCAGAAGCCTGTCCCGGGGCTTCCCTAGTTCACCAACTCCCGTTCCTACCAGCACGGTTCGCCCACCGTCGCAGCCTGAGCGCTCCGCTTGGAGTGGCGCACGGGCCGTCGGTCGTCTGCGGCATCGTCGTGGTTGATCGCGCCCGCGCGGCGGAGCCGCATGTCGGCTCAGCCTCGCGCCCCTTCGGGGGCGCAGCCCAGCGCAACGACGAAAGAGGTTCCGTGCAGGACTTCACGCCCCTCGTGGTCGGTATCGACGTGGGTGGCACCAAGACACATCTGCGTGCCTACGCCGGTACGGAGCTTGTCGCCGATCATGTCCGGACGAGCAGCGGCTGGCGGCCGCACGACCCCGTGGCCGCCGCCGGCTGGCTGGCCGCGCTGGTCGCCGAGGCGCTGCCGCAGGGCGCCCGCCCGGCGGCCGTCGCCGTGGGCGGGCACGCCTGTGAGACTCCGCGCCAGTGCGCCGAAATACGTACCGCCCTGCACGAGCACTTCGGCGCGCCCGCGCTGGTCGTGGGCGACGCCGAGCTGCTCGTGCCGGCCGCGGGACTGGACAAGGGCGTCGGCCTGGTCGCCGGCACCGGTTCCGTCGCGGTGGGCCGGCTCGCCGAGGGGACCTCGGTCCAGGTCGGCGGCTGGGGTGCGGTGCTCGGCGACGAGGGCGGCGCGGCCGGTCTCGTCCGCGAGGCCGCACGGGCCGCGTGGGCGGCGCACGACCGCGGGGAGGAGCCCGACGCACTCGCCCGGGGTCTTCTCGCGTCCTTCGACGTCTCCGAAGTACCGGCGCTCGGCGCCGCGTTGGAGAGCGCCACGGACGTCTCCGCCGAGTGGGGCCGGCATGCGCCGGTCGTGTTCGCGGCCGCCGAGGCGGGTTCGCCGCTCGCCCGTGCGGTGATCACCGAGGCCGGCCGTGCGCTGGCCGCGCTCGTGGAACGGCTCGCCGCGCGCGGGGTCGTGGTGGACGACGTGGTGGTCGCGGGCAGCACCGTCCTCGCCCAGGCTTCCCTGTTCGGCGCGTTCGCGACAGCGCTCGCGAGGTCCGTGCCCGGAGCACGTCCGCAGCCGCTGCGCGCACCGCCGGTGGAGGGTGCGGTGGCACTGGCCCGTTCGATCCTGTGAACCGGTCGGCCCGCGTTCACGCACCCGACACGTCACGGCCGCCGGGTTCTCGCCGACGGGACAGGACCCGGCCGTAGATCTTCGCTCAAAGCTTCACGGGACGCACCGAAATCGCACATCTCATGCGTCCCGCGGGACACCTCTGATCGCACGATCTCCTCCCCGGCCGCACGGCCGAAGAACTGAAGAGAGGCACACGCATGCCGTCACCTGCCGGGCACCGCTCCTCCTCGAAGGCCGGTCGACTCGCCGTCAACAGGCGGGGGTTCCTCAAGACCTCCCTGGGAACCACGGCCGGTGTGCTGGCCGCGCCCACCTTCGTGACGTGGCTGGGCGCCGCAGACGCCAAGGCCGCCACGACGCCCGCGGCGTTCGTCGACGACTACAAGACCAACCTCCCGACGAACCTCACGCCGGAGACCAACGCGGTCGTCCGCGTGCTGGGCGGGTTCGCGCAGATATGGAAGACCGGCGGCGCCTGGAACACCGGCACGCCCCTGCGTCCGGAGATACTGCGCGCCAACATGAGCTACTGCGCCCGGATCACCGGCGCGCGCACGGACGCGCAGGCGAAGGAGGCGTTCCTCTACGACCGCCAGCACCAGAGCTACGCGATGATCGCGGGCCTCGGTCCGCTGGCCGACCTGTACAAGGCGGGCGCCAAGGCCGTCACATCGATCACCAGCGCGCCGGACGGCACACCGCCCACCAAGATCGACGACGCGGTGCCCGCGGACGCCCCGGCCGGCTCCGCGCTCGGCGCCGGCTCGCACGACTCCGCGCTCGGCAAGGTGGCCGAACTGGTCGACACGCTGCGCGGCAACTGGGCCTCGGGCAACCCGTCCAAGTACACCTACCTGTACCCGCGGCCGTGGCGCATGAACGAGGACAGCGAGGTCGTCGACACGGGGAAGACGGACGCCCTCGGCTTCCCCGTCTACGACTCGAAGGTGGTCGTCGCGCCCCAGCTGCTGCGCCAGCGCAGCACGTCCCCGGCCGACGACGGCGGCTTCCCCAGCGGCCACACCAACGCCTTCCACCTGGCGAGCCTGGCCTACGCATACGCCGTGCCGGAGCGTTTCCAGGAGCTGGTGACACGGGCTCTTGAGCTCAGCCACACCCGGATCATGGCGGGCATGCACTCGCCGGTCGACGTCATGGGCGGCCGCATCATGGCCACCGCCCTGGCCGCCGCCACCCTGGCCGACCCGGCGAACGCCGCCCTCAAGGCCGCGGCCCGCGCACAGGCCCTCGCCTACTTCGAGGCGCAGACCGGCACCACGGCCGACACCCTCTACGCCTACGCGCACTCGGACAGCACCGACCCGTACGCGGACCGGGACGCCAACGCCTGCGCGGTCAAGCCCCGGCTGACGTACGTGCTGACCCGCCACGGCCGCAGCGAGCCGCTGACCGTGCCGAAGGGCGCGGAGGTGCTGCTGGAGACGCGCCTGCCGTACCTGGACGCGGGCCAGCGGCGCGAGGTGCTGCGCACGACCGCGCTGCCCTCCGGGTATGTACTGCTGGACGGCTTCGAGCAGTGGGGGCGGCTGAACCTGTTCGCCGCGGCGGACGGTTACGGCGCCTTCGACTCCGACGTGACCGTCACGCTCGACGCGGCGGCGGGCGGCTTCGGTGCGGCCGACAGCTGGCGCAACGACATCTGCGGCGACGGCAGTCTGACCAAGCGGGGCAGCGGCACGCTCACCCTGACCGGCCACAACAAGTACACGGGCGGCACGCTCGTGAAGGACGGCGTACTGGTCGCCGCCTCGTCCCACGCGCTGGGCCACGGCGAGGTCCGGGTGTCCGGCGGCACGCTGCGGCTGCAGCGGCCCGTGCGGGTGCACGGCGCGTACGCACAGGAGTCCGGCGCGCTGGAAGTGACACTCCGCTCGGGCCACGAGCCCGCCCTGGAGGTCACGCGCCGGGCGGTGCTGGGCATGGGGAGCGTCCTGACGCTGCACCTCGACACCGACAGGCCGCCGGCCGCGGGCCGCACGGTGCGCGTCCTGTCCGCTGCGGGACTGCGCGGCCAGTTCGACCGCGTCGAGCTGAACTCGGACCGGCTGCGGGCCGTACCCGTCTATACGACGGAAGGTCTGTCGGTACGACTCCTGAAGCGGTAACGCCCGGGAGGCGGGAGCTGATGCGACAGTAGGGCCCATGGGACGGGTCCGGATCGCTCCCGCCTCCTCGCGGTCCGTGTCACCGCGGGGCGGATGATGGCGCACGAACAGCACTCGGTCCTCGAGCCGGGCACACACGAGGACGAGGAACGCCCGCCACCGCGGGCGACGGCCCCCGAGCGGTCGCCCCGCCCGCGCAGGCGGTGGCTGCTGCCGCTCCTCGTCGTCGTACTGCTGGCACAGATGGCCGCGGCGATGGTCACCACCGCCGTGCAGCAGACCCCGACGATCGACGAACCCATCTACGTCGCCACGGCCGCCGACTATCTGCACGAGCACCGGGTGCGTCTCAACCCCGAGCACCCGCCGCTCGGCAAGCTGGTCATCGCCGTCGGGGTGGCGATCGCAGGCCCCCACGTCGACACCTCGTACAAGGGCGATCAGGGGCAGTTCGGCCGGCATCTGCTGTACGAGTCCGGGAACGATCCATGGCGGCTGATGTTCTGGGCCCGCCTCCCGATGATCGTGCTGACGCTCCTGTTCGGGCTGGTCGTGTTCGCCTTCGCCCGTGAACTCGCGGGCGCAGCCGCCGGGTTGGCGGCGCTCGCCCTGTACGCCTTCTCCCCCGACGTGATCGCGCACGGCTCGCTGGCCACGCTCGACGTGCCCGCGGCCGGGTTCGTGCTGACCTCGGTGTGGCTGCTGTGGCGGGCGCGCCGACGGCCCCGGCGGTACGTCCCGCTGGCCGGAGTGGCGCTCGGGGCGGGGCTCGCGACCAAGATGAGCGTGCTCCCGGCGGTTCCGGTGCTGCTGGCGCTGGCCGCCTGGTCGGTGTGGCGGACGGGATCCGGAGACCGGCGCAGGGCGTCGGCGCGCGCAGCCCTCGGTGCCGGCGTGGTGGCGGTGGCCGCCGTCGCCGTCGTATGGGCGTCGTATCTGGTGGTCGATCCGAGGCTGCGGTGGTCGCCGGAGCAGCCCGTGCCCGCGGTGCACGGGCTGAAGGGGCTGCTGGTGCGGCTGCTGCCGTTGCCGGCGTCCTACCGCGACGGGATGCGCATCCAGTTCGGTCTTGAGAACTACCCCTGGCAGGGCTTCCTGTTCGGGCATCTGTACACCGGGTCCCGCTGGTACTACCTGCCGGCCGCGCTGCTGGTGAAGACGCCGCTCGGCATGCTCGCCCTGTGGGCCACCGGGGCCGTGGTGCTGGTGGCGGTGCGGCGGCTGCGGCCCGCGGCGCCGTATGTGCTGGTGCCCGCCGGTGTGCTGCTGGCCGCGGCCATGACCGGGTCGCGGGACTTCGGGACCCGGTACGCGATCTTCGTGCCGATGTTCCTGGCGGTGGCCGCGGGCTGTGTGCTCGCCGTGCGGTGGCGGTGGGCGCCGCTCGTGACGGGAGCGCTGGTGCTGTTCGTCGCGGTCAGCTCGCTGCTGACGTATCCCTGCTATCTGCCGTACTCCAACGAGGCGTTCGGTGGTCCCGCCAAGACGCATCTGCGGCTGCACGACTCCAACGTGGACTGGGGGCAGGACCTGGGCCGGCTCGCCGACCGGCTGCACGAGCGGTACCGGGGCCAGCGGATCTGGCTGGTGTACAAGGGCAGCGGAGTGCCGTCGTACTACGGCATCGACGCGTCCGATCCGCGCAAGGTGCCCGCGCGTCAGGTGCGCGGGCTGCTGGTCGTGTCGGACTCGGCGGTGGCCAAGGCGCGGGGCCGGCTGGCCGCGTTGATCCGCAGCAGTCGTCCGGTCGACGACGTCGGGCATTCGATCACGATCTATCGCCGGTGACGGCTGGCCACGAGGTCTCGGCGGGCAATCTGAGGGTCCGTCCGGCGGCGCCGGATGCCCCCTACAAGCCCTGGTCACAACGGTGTGTGGGCTATGTTGAAGCACTGTGGGAGACAAAGGAGGCGCACCGGTGTCATCGCCGCAGCAGGCACGCGCACAGGCATCCGCGATCACCTCGGGCAAGACGGCTCCGGAAGCCGAGGCCGCCCCGGCCTCCCAGCTCAGGACACTCTTCGACCGGCCCCGCCTCTCCCCCGGCCAGCGGCGCATCGCCCAGTACCTCATCGAGCACATCACCGAAGCGGCGTTCCTCTCGATCACCGACCTCGCCGAACGCGTCGGCGTGAGCCAGCCCTCGGTGACGCGGTTCGCCGCGGCGGTCGGCTTCAGCGGCTACCCCGCGCTGCGTGAGAAGCTCCAGTCGATCGCCCTCGGCACCCTGGCCGGCGGCCCGGCCGCGACCGAGGAGAACGTCAGCAACGAACTGCAGGCGGCGGTCGACGCCGAGATCGAGAACCTGGAGAACCTGCGGCGCGACTTCGCCGACCCCGACCAGCTGATCGAGCTCGGCCGCAAGCTGGCGTCCTCCGCTCCCCTGACCGTCCTCGGGCTGCGCATCTCGGTCTCGCTCGCCGAGTACTTCGCCTACGCCGCGCGCCGTATCCACCCGGACGTGCGGCTGGTGACCCGGGGCGGCAGCGTCGCCTATGACGCACTGTTGCAGTCGCGCGAGGCGGGTGGGACGTGGGTGCTGGCGTTCTCGATGCCCCGGCACGCCCAGGAGACCCTCACGGCCGTACGGGTCGCGCGCAGCGCCGGGCTGAAGGTCGCCCTGGTCACGGACCTGGCGCTGGGGCTCGTGGCCGACGAGGCGGACGTCGTCCTCGCCACCGGCACCGGCTCCCGCCTGGTCTTCGACTCCTACGCGGCACCCGGCGTGATCGCCGCCGCGCTGCTGCAGGCCATGACGGACGCCGATCCCGAGCGCACCCAGGCGAGGCTCGAGGAGTACGAGCAGATCTCCGAGCAGCACCAGTTCTTCCTGCGCGACTGATCCTGCCTCCGCGACCGATCCGGCATCCGCGACCGATCCGGTGTTACAGCGGAATTACAAAGGGACCTTTCACAACATACCGCGCATGAATGTTTTCATGCTTCTTGCAAACCGGACGGCATATATAAATACTTCTCACGGATCGCGCACCGGCCCACTCCGGGACACGTTCCGCACCCCTGTCCCCACCCGCATCGCCCGGAGAAAGCCGACGGTCCGCCCATGCGCCTGCACCATCCGCCGCGCCGGCACCGTCTGCTCTCCCGGGCTCCTGCACGGACACCCGAAGCCGCCGTCTCCTACCCGCGTCGGCGCCCAGGGTGTTCGCTCGGGCCTCGCCTCTGCGAGCGCCCTTGGCGGCCCCGGTCATCCCCTAGACCGGGGCCGCCCGCCCACGTCGGACCACCCCCACACGACGCCGCACACCCGGAAGCGATGATCATGCAACTGACGACCACGCGCATCAGCCCGGACTGGCCGTGCCAGGTCAAGACGCCCGGCTCCTACGACTGGGAGCGCTCGGCGGCCAAGTGGCTCCGCGAGCTGGTACCGGCCCGCTACGGCAGCTATCCGGCCCTGCTCCGCCACCCCGTGCTCCTGGCCCGCCATGCGCAGATCCAGGTGCAGCACGAGATCCGGGTCGCGCGCACCGCGCTGCAGACCGCACGCGCCGATCTGCCCGCGCTCGGCCTGCCCGAGTCGGTCATCGAGCACACGATCAAGCTGTACGCGGCGGAGGTACTGCAGCTCCAGCACATCGCGCGCAGCGTCCGGGCGGTCTCCCAGGCCCTGGTCGACTCGGGGCGCTGAGCGCGGCGGCCGGGTTTCGACGGCATGTTTCGCGCCACGCGTGGCACACGTGGTGAGCATGAGCACCACCCAGTTGCGAAGGCGCGATCCGGTCACCACGGTGCTGACCTGGCAGGTGCGTCCCGGCCGGGAAGCGGAGTTCGAGAAGTGGACCCGTGGGATCACCCGCTGCGCCAGTCGGTTCCCCGGCAATGAGGGCGTCTCCTGGTTGCGGCCCGAGGACGGCCCCCGATATCACGCGGTGCTGCGCTGGTCCGATCCGCAGCGTCTGGCGCGGTGGCTTGAGTCCGCGGAGCGGGCCGAGTGGCATGCGCGGATCGAGGGGATCGCCACGGAGGTGGGCGACGAGCGGCAGTCGACCACCGGGATGGAGACCTGGTTCAGTCTGCCGGGCACCACGGCACAGTCCCCGCCCCGCTGGAAGATGCTGCTGACCACCTTCCTCGGCGCCTATCCGTTCACGCTGCTCATCCAGTGGCTGGTGACGCCCCGCACCACGGCCTGGC
The DNA here is from genome assembly GCF_000720765.1 of Streptomyces sp. NRRL S-646. Classification (GTDB taxonomy): domain Bacteria; phylum Actinomycetota; class Actinomycetes; order Streptomycetales; family Streptomycetaceae; genus Streptomyces. The sequence goes on along the minus strand of NZ_JODC01000008.1, from coordinate 476,926 downwards.
CCCTGCCGCTGCGGGCGGCCGTTTTCCCCATCGTGCTGCTGCCGGTGCTGACCTACCTGGTCATGCCGATGCTCAGCCGGGTGTTGCGGCTGTGGCTGTACCCACCGCCGGAACACTGACGGGCGAGCGCGCGCCGACGTTCACTTCGACACACCCGTTGTTCTTCTTTCGAGTGAAGCCCGAGCAGGCTGGACCACGATCGAAGCCGCCCTGTTGTGCGATGCTCGACGCGTGACGAGTGAGCATGCCGCGCCGACGGAGTCCCGCACCGCCGCCGACACCGTCGCGCTGGCCCAGATCGTTGCCAGGCAGCGCGCCGAGATGGACCGGCTACGCCACCTGGCGGCCATGTCGGCCGTCCTGGAGCAGGCCAAGGGTGTGGTCATGGCGCTGACCGGCTGCTCCCCCGGCGCCGCGGAGAAGGAGCTGCAGCGACGTGCCGGCACCGGCGGCCGCACCGTGCTGGAGGAGTGCTGGATCACCCTCGGCAGCCTGGCGCCGCCGGGCGGTGCCGCCCCCGAGCCGGAGCTCGCCGTCCTCGCCGAGTCCGTCGTGCCGTCCTCGCGGGATGCGGCCGCGGACGAGGGTTCCGCCGCGCTCGGCGCCCTCGGCAGGGAACTCGTCCCTGTCACCACACCGCAGGAGCTCGCCTGCTGCCTGCTGGAGCATCTCGCGCCCCAGGTGGACGCCGACGCGGTCATGATCTATGCGCGACTGCCCGCCGGAGGGCTGGAACTGGTCGGCCACGCCGGCATCGACGACACGTTCGCCGCCCAGTGGCACCGCATCCCGCCGCTGAGCGGGGTCGCCGCCCTCGAAGCCCTGCGGGCGGGCGAGCCGCGCTGGCTGGAGGACGTCGCCGCGGACCGGAAGCGTTACCTGCTGATCGGGGGCCCGACCGACCGCTGGGGGTCCCGCGCCTGGCTGCCCGTGCCGACCGGTGCCTCACCGAGCGTGTGCATCGGGATCCTGCGCACCCGCAGCGGGCCGTTCAGTGCGAGCGCCCGGACTCATCTGCAGGGCGCAGTCCGGCTGTGTGCCGGACGTCTGCGGGCCTTCCGCACCGATCTGAAGGCCGGTGCCGGTGCCGCTGCCGCCGAGGCCCTGCAGGCCGTCTTCGAGGCGCTGCCCGGCGCGGCCATGCTGCTCACGCCGCTGCCCGGCGCCTCGGGCGTGATCGACGACTACCGCATCGACGCCGCCACCGCGCAGGCCTCCGACGTGGTCGGCGGCGCCGGGCCCGAGCTGGTCGGCCGGCGCTTCCAGGAGGCCTGCCCGGCACTGGCGGGCGAGCCGCTGTGGCAGGGCCTGCACGGCGCGCTCACCACCGGAGAGCCGTACGAGAGCGAGCCGTTCGCGCACCAGGAGGTCGTGGACGGTGTCGCGGAGCTGTCCACCTACACGCTGCGGGCGGCCCGGCTGGGCGAGGGACTGTTCGTGACATGGGTGCGGCACGGCTCCTCGGACCGGCAGGAGCAGCGCCTCGCGGACGTGCAACGGCTCGGGAGCCTCGGCTGGGCGAGCTGGAATCTGGTCACGCACGAGGCCACCTGGTCCTCGCAGGTCTTCGAGCTCCTCGGCCGCGACCCCGGCGAGGGCCCGGTCCGCCTCACCGACCTGCCCGGCCTGGCCTTGCCCGAGGACGTGCCCGCGCTGGCCCGTGCCATCGGCGAACTCCTGGGCGGGAGCCGCCCGTTCGACGTCCCGTTCCGCGTCAGGACGGCGGACGGGCTGCGGCATCTTCGGGCCGTCGCCGAGGCCGTGCCGGACGCCGCCGGCAGGCCCGTCGAGGTGCACGGCGTCGTACAGGACCTCACCGCGCAGCGCAGCGCGGAGCTCGCCCTCATGGAGAGCGAGCGGGCCGTCCTGAGCCAGCACGACGTGCTGCGCGCCGAGCGGGCACTGGCGGGCCGGCTGCAGCACGCCCTGCTCCCCCTGCCCACCCGCCCGGTGCGCCTGGCGGGGCTGCGCGTCGAAGTCGCCTATCTGCCCGCCCAGTCGGGCACCCACGTCGGCGGTGACTGGTTCAGCGCCATCGAACTGCCCGACGGGGACGCCCTCTTCGTGGTCGGCGACGTCGCCGGACACGGCATCGACGCGGTCGCCACGATGGCCCAGCTCCGCTTCACCGCCAAGGGCATGGTCATCACCGGGTCCTCGCTGACGGGAGCGCTCGCCCGGCTCAACACGCTGCTGCTGCACTCCCGTGACTCCCACGGGACCGCGACCATGGTCCTCGCCCGCTACTCCCCCGCCGAGCGCCGTCTGGTCTGGGCGCAGGCCGGCCATCCGCCGCCCCTGCTGCTGCGCGGCGGCCGGGCGCACTATCTCGACCGTCCCCGGGGCATCCTGATCGGCGCGAGCACGACGCCGGACTTCGCGGAGGCGGAGTGTGCTCTCGCACCCGGCGACCGCGTCCTCCTCTACACGGACGGCCTGGTCGAGCGGCCCACGGAGGGCCTCGACCAGGGCCTGAAGCGGCTCTCCTCGGCCGTCCTCAGCCACCACACCGACGAGCCCGGCTCCCTGGCGCCGCTGCTCGCCGCAATGCTGGAAGGTGACCGCCGGGACGACGTCTGTGTGCTCGACATCCGGGTGCCCGAGGATCCGCAGTAGGCGCCGGCGTCCCGCCGTGTCAGCCGGTGCCGGAGGCCGTGCGGGACTCCAGTGCGACCCGGGTGTCGTTGCCGTAGACGCCGGTCTCGTCGCCCCGGATGCCGTACCAGAGCTGGAAGCGGGCCACCGCGGCCTTGAGGGTGGCGTCGTAGGTGCCGCCGGTGGAGCCGCCCGCGTAGACGTCCGGGATGCGCAGCAGGCGTTCCTGCAGATCGGTCACGGCAGGGCCGCTGTCGCCCTCGCGGAGGGTGCCCGGGCCGTCGGGGTCCGACGCGGCGGAGGCAGTCGCGGTCGGCTCGGCGGACGCGGTCGCGGTCGGCTCGGCGGAGGCGGTGGGGCTGGGCTCCTGGACGGCGGCGGCGTCGTTCCTGTCGTGCAGCAGGAGGGCGCCGCCGAAGCCGACGAGGGCGGCCGCGGCGACGGCGATCGTGACGGCGGCGCGGCGCAGTCCCGGCCCGAACCCGAAACGGCCGCCGTGCGGTGCGCTGCCGTGGCCGGTACGCACGGGCGGGAGTTCCTGTGTCTCGCCCTCGTCCCAGGACCGCGGGTCCGGTACGGCGACGGGCTCGAGAGCGCCGGTGCCCTGCTCCATTTCCTTGAACAGCTCCGCCAGGGCGTCGGTGCGGCGCGGACGCAGGACCCGGATGGGTTCCAGCGGCGAACGGTCCTGCGGTGACCCGGATGCGGGCGGTGTGGGCACTGCGCTCTCCTTTCGTCCCGGCGTGACGGGACTTTCCGCCTTCCCCCGAGAGTGATACGCGCCGCCCTGCGTGCGAGTTCAGCGGTCCCCGCATCTGGCGAACGATCGACATGCCCAATTTGGCCTATTTGCCTAACATTTGAGACGGTGCATGCTAGAAAGCCCGGTCATGACGACTTGTTGGTCACGTCGCGGCTTTCTGACCGTCGGCACCGGCACTGCTGTCGCCCTCAGCCTCCCGGCCTCTTCCAGAGCCACGGCCGTGGACGAGTTCGCGCCCCTGCGGGCGAAGTGGCGGACGCTGATCCTCGGCGAAGGATTCAGTCCCACCGCCGAACCCTTCAGGAGCCGACTCGCCCAACTGGGCACCACGGCACGTCGGTTCCAGTCCACCATGGCCCCGGCCTCCGGTTCGCTCTGGCCCGACCTGGTCTACGCGGATCCCGACCCGGACACGGACCAGGAGTCGGCCGGCTACTCCGCCAACATGAACACCAGCTACAACCGCCTCAACACACTCGCGCAGGCGTACTGCCAGCAGGGCACGGGGCTCACCGGCGACACGGGCCTGCGGGACACGATCCTCACCGGCCTCGACCATCTCCACGACGACGTCTACAACGACGCCCAGACCTTCTACGGCAACTGGTACAACTGGCAGATCGGCGCCCCTCAGTCCCTGCTCGACATCTGCGTGCTGATGTACGAGGAGCTTTCGGCGGCGCAGCTGACGGGCTATCTGACCGCGGTCGACCACTTCGTGCCCGACTCCGCGGTGGCCGACTACAGCGGCAACAGCACCGGCGCCAACCGGGTCGACCTGTGCCGGGTGCTCGCGGTGCGCGGGGCGGTCGGCGTGAACGCAGCCAAGATCGCGCTGGCGCGGGACGCGCTCTCCCCCGTCCTCCCGTACGTGACCAGCGGCGACGGCCTCTACACCGACGGGTCGTTCATCCAGCACACCACCGTGCCCTACACCGGAACCTACGGGGCGGTGCTGCTGCGCGGGCTCGGGATGCTGTTCGCGCTGCTCACCGCCTCCAGCTGGGAGATCACCGACGCCAACCGGCAGATCGTGTTCGACGCGGTGGAGCACGCGTGGGCGCCGTTCCTCTACAACGGCCTGGTGATGGACTGCGTGTCGGGCCGGGCGATCAGCCGGGGTCTGTCCGCGACCGGCACGATCCAGCAGGACGATCACCTCCGCGGCCATCCGGTCCTCGCCGCGATCGTGCTCCTCGGACAGGGGGCGAGTGCGACGGAGAACGCCCGCTGGCGCGCCCTGGTGAAGGGCTGGCTGCAACGGGACTACTACAGTCCGCCGATGGACGACCGCCTGATCAGCCTCCCCGGCCTGGCCCTTCTCAAGGCGGTGCTGGACGACACCTCGGTCACCGCGATCGCCGAGCCGACCGGGCACCGGCTGTTCACCAGCATGGCGCGGGCCACGCACCGCCGCCCCGGCTGGGCCGCCTCGCTCAGCATGGCCGACCGGCGGATCACCTACTACGAGACCGGCGCCGGCGAGAACCTGCACGGCTGGCACACCGGTGCCGGAATGCTCTACTGGTGGGGCGACACCTTCGCCAACGGCCAGTACAGCGACGCCTTCTGGCCCACCGTCGACCCCTACCGACTGCCCGGCATCACGGCCTCGCGCAAGGTCCTCGCGGACGCGGCGGGCGGTGACTGGGGCGCCTCGGTGCCGGACGTCGACTGGGTGGGCGGGGCGACGGACGGGCAGCGGGCGGCGATCGGCCAGCAGCTCAAGGGCCTGCAGTCCACGCTGACGGCGAAGAAGGCGTGGTTCTGCCTGGACGACGCGGTCGTCTGCCTCGGTGCCGGCATCTCGTGCAGCGACGGGACGGCCGTGGAGTCGACGGTGGAGAACCGCAACCTCGGCCCGACCGGGGACGCGCCCTTCACCGTGGACGGCACCGCCAAGCCTGCGATCTATCCCTGGTCGGAGACGCTCACCGGCGCCGGATGGGCGCACATCGGCGGTCACGGGGGCTATGTGTTTCCCGGCGGGGCGTCGGTGCAGGCGCTGCGCGACGCGCGGGACGGTACCTGGAGCTCGATCAACAAGGGCGGTTCGACGGCCGTCGTGAACCGCAAGTACCTGACGATGTACATCGACCACGGCACAGACCCGGTGAACGCGGTGTACGCCTACGTCCTCCTGCCCGGTGCGAGTGCCGCGCAGACCGCGGCACGGGCGGCCGACACGACCTGGCTGACCGTCCTCGCCAATACCGACGGCCAACAGGGCATCAGCGTGCCCACGCTCGGCTTCACCGGCGTCAACTTCTGGTCCGGCGGCACGACCGGAGCGCTCGTCGCGAACGGTCCGTGCTGCGTGACGATCACCGAGCGCAACGACGGCACGGCGGTGATCTGCGTCAGCGATCCGACGCGACTGCAGACGAGCCTGACGCTCACCTGGAACCGGCCGGTCTCCGCGGTGACCTCGCAGCCGCCCACCGTGACCTCGGCGACGACGGGTTCCTCGTTGCAGCTCGCCTTCGGCGACCTGAGCACGACGGCGGGCGTCACACAGAAGATCACCGTCACGCTGGGGTGAGGAGCTCCGGCCGACGCGGAAGCACTGAGTTCCCTGCCTGGAGTGCACTGAGTGCCATGATGGCCGCTGCGATGCTACGTTCCCGTACATGACGACGGAGGCGGCGGCCGTGAAGCCACCGATGCGGGACGCCTTGGTGGCGGCCGCGTTCCAGCTGTTCCTGGAGCGGGGTTACGAGCAGACGACGGTCGACGACATCGTGGCGCTCGCCGGTGTCGGACGGCGGTCGTTCTTCCGTTACTTCCCCTCCAAGGAGGACGTGGTCTTCCCCGACCACGAGCGGTGTCTGGCCGACATGACGGCCTTCCTCGCCGACAGCGGCGACGAGGACGAACCCGTGCAGCGGGTGTGTGAGGCGGCCCGGCTCGTGCTGCGGATGTACGCCGAGAACCCGACCTTCTCCGTGCAGCGCTACCGCCTCACCAAGAAGGTGCCGGGGCTGCGGGCGTACGAACTGTCCGTGGTGTGGCGCTACGAACGCGCCCTCGCGGAGTACCTGCGCGCCCGTTTCGCCGGCCGGCGCGACGGGACCCTGCAGGCGGACGTGATCGCGGCCGCCGTGGTGGCGGCGCACAACAACGCGCTGCGGTCCTGGCTGCGCTCGGACGGGAAGGGCGACTCCGACGCCGCGGTGGACCACGCACTGGGGTACGTCCGGTCCGCCTTCGGTACGGCTCCCCCCGTGCACCGCGGCGGCACTGAGCCCGAGGACGTGGTGGTCGTCGTCTCCCGCCGCGACGCCCCTTTGTGGCGGGTCGTCCAGGAGATCGAGTCCGCGTTCGGACGGGCCTGACCCGGCGGTCCGTGGTCAGGAAAATTGAGGGTACCGAGTGCCTTTACGCATGGCACTGAGTGCCATACATTGGTCGCGTGCACGGTGGCACGGTGAGCCGGGCACGTGCGTGCACGGTTGACCCGCGCACGCGGGATTCCGGGCCGAGCGCAGGGAGTTGACCAGCGTGTACCACCACTCAGGAAACGTTGCTCGTCAGGCAGCCGGCTCCGCGGCAGGCGTGCTCGATCCCGGGACGCCCGATGCGGACACCATCCTCTTCCAGCGCTGCACCTGGTGCGGCACCGCCATGTACCACCGGCTGCTGTGTCCGGTCTGCCAGGGCGGCGACCTGCGGACGGAGCGCAGCGAGGGCGTGGGCACGGTCCGCCATGCGACGATCGTGCACCGCAACACCCCCGCCGCGCGGAATGTGTCGCTCGTGGAGATGGCCGAGGGATTCGTCGTGCGCGGCAGGGTCATGGGACCGCTGATCGGCATCCACAGCGGTGACCGGGTCCGGCTGTCGACGGCCAAGGACCCGGTCCGCGGCGAGCCGGTCTTCCAGCTGGTCGACGAGCCCTACCGCGCCTGGTCCTGACGCCCCCTCAGCTCTCCCACACCCCGGGGACCAGGTCCCGCACCGCCACGGGCCGTCCCGTCTCGAAGCATCGGTTGGCGGCAAGTCCCACGGCCAGAGCGAGGGCGCCGTCGCGCTGGGTGGCCGTGGGATGCGCTGCCGCGCCCTGATCCGGCGCACCGGGGTCCACGGGGCCGAAGAGCGCGTCGAGCATACGGGGATCGCCCCCGCCGTGAGCCTCGTGGGCGGTGGCGAGCGGCACCTCGACCGGCGGCCGCCACAGCGGGCGCCAGGTGAGCCGTGCACCGCCCGCGTGCTCGGCGGCGGTGTCTCCGTGCAGCGCGCCGCTGTCCGAGGCCACCGGGGTCCGGGGCTGCGCCCAGCGGCTCTCCTCGACCTCCAGCTCGAGACGGCCGGCGCTGCCGTTGAACATGACGCGGTAGCCCTCCCACGGCGAGTAGGCGGTGAGGTGGTACGTCATCGTCGCCCCGCGCGCGTAGCGGACGAGGACCGCCATGTCGTCCTCGATGGTGACCGGGGCGCCGAAGACGTTGCGGTCGCGGATGTACCCGTCGTCCCCTTCTGCGTCCAGATACAGGGCGCGCAGGGTGTCGTTGCCGGACAGGTCCAGCGCGAAGGGGTCGCCGGCGGCCGGGGCGGCGCCGTGGGCGCGGTCGTAGTCCCGGCGCAGTCCGTGGCGTTCGCCCGCCTCGGGGCCGTAGAAACCGAGGCGGCCGTAGCCGAAGACCTCGTGCGGCTCGTCGGCGAGCCACCAGTTGACCAGGTCGAAGTGGTGACTCGACTTGTGCACCATCAGGCCGCCGCTGCTCCGTTTCTCGCGGTGCCAGCGGCGGAAGTAGTCGGCGCCGTGCCGTACGTCGAGAACCCACTCGAAGTGGACGGAGAGGATCTCGCCGATCGCACCGTCGGCGAGCAGGGCGCGCACCTTCTCGTGCACCGGGTTGAAGCGGTAGTTGAAGGCGACGGTGAGGGGGTTGCCGGTCGCCTGCACCGCGTCGAGGATGCGCGCGCAGCGCTCCGCGTCGACGGTCATCGGTTTCTCGGTGACGACGCGGCAGCCCGCCTGCAGTGCCGGCACGATGTAGCGGTCGTGTGCGGCGTCGACGGTGGTGACGACGACCTCGTCGATGGCCTCCTTGGCGAGCATGTCGGTGAAGCGGTCCGGTTCCCACTCGGTGGCTGCGGGCTCCCCGGCGGCGGCCAGCGCCCGGTTGTGGAAGGCCATCCGCGTCGGGCTCGGGTCGCACAGGGCTGACACGCGGTGGGCGGGGCGGGCGGCGAGTCCCCGGACGAAGGTCTGGGCGCGGTGGCCGGTGCCGACGACGGCGGCGCGCAACGGTGTTCGGCTCATTGGGGGGTCCTGTCCCGCGGGCCCGGTGCCCATGCCTCGTCGCCGCGGCCGGCCCGATCGCATCGACGGGCCCCGGACGAATCTGCAGTCACAGACAACCCACGGCTCCGTCCTGTCGTCCTCTGAAACGCGTGAGGCCCCCGGCTGACCAACCGGGAGCTTTTGCTTGGTACTTGAGGAGGGGACCTTGTTCCGTGCCCGGCGAATATGGGTGACCGCTGCGGCGGTGCTCGCGGTGGCGGGGGGATCGCCAGGGCTTGCGCAGGCGGCACCGCCGTCCGGCGCCAGACCGTCAAGCACAGTTTCCGACCGGGAGGGCGGCCTGCCACCCGGCTGGCGGTTCGCCGGCAAGGGTGACGCCCGGCAGCTCGTCTGGCGCTCGACCGCCCCCGTGCCGATGGGAGACGCGCGCGTCGAGTTCTACTCCGGAGGCCGGATTCTGGGCGTCCCGAAGCCGGACAAGGACGGCCGCACGTTCCGTCTCGGCCTCGGGCGAAGCGCGGCGACAGGCGGGCTGACGGGCCTTCATGTGCAGGCCGGTGGACGGGAGTTGGACGCTGCAGGCCGAACCGAGACCCCGGGCGGACGGCGCTCCGCGGCGGCTGCGCCGCCCGCCCGGCTTCCGGCGAACTCCGTGGACCCCGGGAAACCGGGCCAGTACGCCACGACGACCGGCGAGTACGACCTCGACCCCGTGAAGCTGCCCGGCTTCCCCCAGCCGGTCGAGATGCGTGCCGTGGTGGTCGCCCCGAAGGGCGCCACCGGGCACCGGCCGCTGGCCCTGTTCCTGCACGGCCGGCACTCCACCTGCTACACCCGTACGAAGGTGACCGGCGACTGGCCCTGCCCCCAGGGCACGAAGCCGATCCCGAGCCACCGGGGCTACCTGCGCGACCAGCGGCTGCTGGCGTCGCAGGGCTATGTGACGGTGTCGATCTCGGCCAACGGCATCAACGCCCAGGACGACGCGGCCGAGGACGGCGGCGCACAGGCCCGCTCCTCACTGGTCCGGCAGCACCTGGCCCACTGGGCCGACTGGGCCGCCGACCCGGGCTCGGCCCCCGCGGTCGTACGCAACGCGCCGCCTGCCGACCTCTCGCGCGTGCTGCTCGTCGGTCACTCGCGCGGCGGCGAGGGCGTCAACCGTGCGGCGATGGACAGCCTCGCTCCGCCGCCCGCCGCCCAGGACGGCTACCACGGGCCGGTGCGCTGGCACATCCGCGGCACCGTCCTCATCGGACCGACGATCTTCGGCCAGAATCCGGTCGCGGACGTGCCCTCGGCCACGATCCTGCCGGGCTGTGACGGCGACGTCTCCGATCTGCAGGGCGAGGTGTACGTCGACGGCACCCGCTCGGTCAGCCGGGGTGCCGCGCTGCACAGCGCGGTGTACGTGGTGGGCGCCGACCACAACTTCTTCAACACCGAGTGGACCCCGGGACAGGCGCAGGCGCCCGCCGACGACGACTTCTCCGACGACCCGGGCCACCGCGACCCGGTGTGCTCGCCGGGCACCGCGACCCGGCTGACCGCGAACCAGCAGCACAAGGCGGGCAGCACCTACATCGCGGCGGCGGCCCGGCTGTTCGTGGCCGGGGACGACCGGGTACGGCCGCTGCTCGACGGGTCGGCCCGGCGGGCGCCCTCGGCCGATCCCGCGCGGGTGCTCACGCATGCGGTCGGGGCGAACCGCGAGGGCGGGTTCCTGCCGGACGGCAGGGTCACGGTGACCGGCGGGCAGCTGTGCTCGGCCGTCGACCCGGACGACCACGTGGCCTGCCTGGGATCCCGGGTGAAGGGTGCCTCGCCGCACTTCGCGCGGTGGGAGACGGACCGTGAGGTCGGCCGGCGGGCGATCGCACTGCACTGGTCGGCGGCCGGGTCTGCGGTCCGGGTGCGCCCCGATGTGCCGGTGTCGCTGGCCAGTGCCAAGGACCTCGCCCTGCGCGTGATCGTGCCGCCCAACTCGGCCGGCACCAAGCTCGACGTCTCCCTCACCGACACCCACGGCAGGCGGGCCACCCTGGGCCGCACCACCGTCGATGGCCTGCCGGGCACGGAACGGACCGCCTCCTACTGGGCGCGCGAGGTGCGCGTCCCGCTGTCGGCGGCTTCCCGGGCCGGTCTCGACCTCAAGCACATCAAGTCCCTTGACCTGACCCCGCGTTCACGCTCCGGGAAGGCCTGGCTGATGGACGCCTGGGGTTGGCGCCCGGGCACCCCTGCGGTTCATGAGGCCCCGTCGGCACGCGTCGACATCGGCCGTACGACCGTCAAGGAGGGCGACTCGGGCGTCCGTACCTACCGGGTGCCGGTGGAGGTGTCAGGGCGGGGCAGCGGCCAGGTGCGGGTGTACGTCGTCGACCCGGTCACCGGCAGGGCCAAGGACCACCTGGTCACGGTGCATCCGGGCGGCCACGACATCGACGTGCCGGTGGAGGTGAAGGGCAACACGCGCTACGCGTACGACGTGGACAACACGGTGATCGTGAAGGCCGTGCGGGGCGCCGTCATCGGCTCGTACCGCGGTGGCCTCTCAGTGCAGAACGACGACCCCATGCCCGCGATCACCGTGACGCCGGTGGCGGACCGGGTGACCGAGGGGAAGCCGCTGAAGTGGAAGGTGTCCCTGTCCCAGGCCGCAGACGTGGACCTGAGCCCGATGTTCGTCGTCGCCCCGGTCACCGGTGGCCCGGAGCTGTCCACCAAGGACGTCGACCCGGCGTGGCTGGCGGGCGCCTCGGGCGAGTCGCCGAATCCGGAACGTCCCCTGTCGCAGATCAAGTACCTCTACCTGGGGGCGGACGTACCCAAGGGGAAGCTGAATGCGGAGGTGGCCCTGCCGACGGTCAAGGACCGGGTGACGGAGCCGGCCGAGTCCGTGCGCTTCCAGCTGACGAACGACAACGGTGATCCGCAGCCCGGCGGGCCGGCGCTGACCGGCACGGTGCTGGACGCCTCGTAGGCCGGGGTTCGCCGTCGTGACGGCCGCGGTCCCCCGAGGACCGCGGCCGTACGCGTCTCAGGGCTCCAGCGTCACGCGGATGCCGACGGTGCCCTTCAGACCCCGGCGCAGCCGGCTGCCGAGCAGGGTGAGGCGGCCGACGATGCCGTACTTGCGGGCGATGAGCTCGCGGTAGCGGGCGACGGTCGCCTCGTCGCCGATCTCCGCGGTGGCCGGGAGCTGCGCGCCGGTGGGGTTGCCGCGCAGGTCGCAGGGGCCGACGAGGATGTCGCCGCGAGCGCGGATCCGCTTCACCTTCCAGGAGTCGGCCGCCGTCCACACCCCGAGCGTGGCGCCGTCCCGCACCACCCATACCGGGGTGGCAACCGGCGTACCGTTCTTGCGGTAGCTGGTGACCAGCACATACTTCCCCGCACCGAGCCGCTCCAGCGCCGTGTCGTCCATACCGAAGAGTCTAAGCAGGGTGCGCATGATCAGCTGCGGTTCAGCAGCGCCCCGAAGACGGCCCTCACGCGCTGGACGGTGCCCCGAGCAGTTCAAGGTAACGGCGGGCGAAGAGATACGCGTCCCCCGGCCACCGCGCCGAAACATAGCTGCCGTCCTGGACGACGAAAGCATGCGTGTCGTCATCCGCCGTACCGCGCTGAGTCAGAACCCGGGGCCCACGCTCGAACTGCGCAGCCGGCTCGGCAAGAGCAGACCGCACTTCGTCCTCCACATACGCCGGGTAGGTGCGGTAGTACCGCCCGAGGCGCCACGCAGTGGTCAGGTAGGCGGTGCGCTCCATGTACTTGGGCAGGCACGTCGTGCGGCGGTCGGCGAGGATGCTGCGGCCCGTGCCGGGGTCCCGGGTGCGGGCCAGGACGAGCACTCCGTGGCAGACGGCACCGACCGGCCGGTCCAGCGCCCAGAACCGGGCGACCTGCTGCTGCAGCTCCGTCGAACCGAGGTATTGCCGCATGCCGGGCGCGTGTCCGCCCGGCAGGAGCAGTCCGTCGTACTCGCTCACGTCCACGTCGGCCCAGGCTGCCGTGGCGGTGAACTCCGGTGCCGTGGTGAGCTGTTCGTAGAACCGCTTGGGTTCGTCCTCTGCGCCGAGCTGCCCGAGGAGGACACCCGTCAGCAGCCGTGGATCGGCCGCGGGCCGGGTCCGGGCGCGCTCGGTGGCGAAGACGACCTCGTGCCCGGCGTCGGTGAGCAGCCGCCAGGGCACGGCGACCTCGGTGACGTCGAAGTCGTGGTCGGGGAGAGGGATCAGCACGCGCATGAGGCCATCATGCAGAGCTGTCACGTGTCCATGACACCCCCACCCGGCCATCCGGGGGCGGTTCAGGCGAGTGCCAGTGCCATCCGCCGGACGCCTTCCGTGATCAGCTCGGGTGACGTCGCCAGGTTCAGGCGTACGTGCCCTGTCCCGCCGGAACCGAAGGGGATCCCCGAGTTCAGGGCCACCCTCCCCCGCTCCAGGAACACCTGCGCCGGATCCGCGCCGAGGCCGAGTCCGCGGCAGTCGAGCCAGGCCAGGTAGGTGGCCTCGCCCGGGCGGTAGGCGATGGCGGGGAGGTGTTCGGCGAGCAGGCCGGTGAGCAGGCGCCGGTTGTCGTCGAGGCCGGTGAGCAGCGCGTCCAGCCAGGCGGTGCCCTCGGTCAGGGCGGCCGTGTGGGCGATGACGCCGACGTGGCTGGGGCCGTGGCTGACCTCCTCGGGCAGACGGGCGAGGTCGGCGGCGGCCGCGGGTCCGGCGATCGCGAGCGCGGCCTTCAGCCCCGCCAGGTTCCACGCCTTCGACGCGGACATGAGGGACAGACCGCTCTCCCCGCCGGGGACGCTCAGATACGGCACGAAGTCGGCGCCCGAGAGGGTCAGCGGGGCATGGATCTCGTCGGCGACCACGCGGACGCCGTACCGGTCGGCGAGGGCCGCCACGGCGGCCAGTTCCCCGGCGGTGTGCACGGTGCCGGTCGGGTTGTGCGGGCTGCACAGCAGGTAGGCGGCCCGGCGTCCGCCGGCGACCGCCTGCCGGAAGGCCTCTTCCAGGGCGTCGAAGTCGATGCGCAGGTCCGCCCCGAGCGGAGCCTCCAGGACCTGCCGGTCCATGTGCCCTACGAACTGGTAGAAGGGCGGATACACGGGCGGGTTGACGACCACCGGATCGCCGTGCCCGGTGACCAGCTTGAGCATCTCGACGACACCGAGCATGACGTCGGGCACGATCGCGGTGCGCTCCACGGCGAGCCCGTCCCATCCCCACCGCTTCTGGGCGAAGGCGGCGAGCGCCTCGGCGTAGGCGGTGCCCGCCGGGTAGCCGGTGTCCCCGAGCGCAAGCGCCTCGGTGACCGCGCGGACGACGGGCTCGGCGAGGGGCACGTCCATCTCGGCCACCCAAAGCGGCAGCACGTCGGCCGGATAGGTGCGCCATTTCATGCTCGTACGACATCGCAGGCTCTCGAGGGAGAGTGCGCGCAGAGGGTTCGGTCCACCGGACGTGTCGTGCGGGGTGCTGGTCATGGGGCACAAGATAGGGGCTGCGGTGTGACCTGGCACGACCTGGAAGCGCCTGCGGGGAAAAGATCTGCACCGCACTCTCGGCAGACGTCAACAACGCCGTCTAGATTGCCGGTTGACACCGTACACAGCGCACCATCAGGCACTCCAGGAGCAGAGCCCGTGACGGAGAACCCGGCAGCCACCGAAGATCCCGCCGCGGCGCTGCGCAGCCGCATCGACACACTGCGCCCGCACACGGCCCGGATCTGGAACTACTGGCTGGGCGGCGGCGACTACTACGAGGTCGACCGCATCGCCGGCGACCGGATCCGCGAACTCCATCCGGCCATCGGCGAGTACGCCCGCGCGGACCGCCTTTTCCTGGGCCGTGCCGTGCGTCATCTGGTGGCGGACGCGGGGATCCGGCAGTTCCTCGACATAGGCACCGGCCTGCCCACCGCCGACAACACGCACGAGGTCGCGCAGCGTCTCGCCGCGGATGCGCGGATCGTGTACGTCGACAACGACCCGCTCGTCCTGGCGCACGCCCGCGCCCTGCTCACCAGTTCGCCCGAGGGCCGCACGGACCACCTGGACGAGGACCTGCGCAATGTCGACTCGATCCTGGAGCGGGCCGCCGACACCCTGGACTTCACCCGGCCGGTCGCCCTGATGCTGCTCGGGGTGGTCATCTTCATCGGCGACGACGAGGACCCGTACGGCATGGTGCGGCGTCTCATGGACGCGCTGCCCTCCGGCAGTCACCTGGTCCTCTCCCACACGATCACGAGCCCCGCGCTGTCGGAGGTGGACGAGGCGGTCCGGTTCTGGAACGAGCACGGCGTCCCGGCGCTGACCCAGCGCACCCCCGAGGCCGTGGCCCGATTCTTCGACGGTCTGGAGCTTCTGGAGCCTGGCGTGGTCTCGTGCTCGCGCTGGCGGCCCGAGCCGGCGGAGCCGGTCGAGCCGCAGGAAGTGGCCCTGTACGGCGGGGTGGGCCGCAAGCGGTGAGAAGATCGCCCGCGCGCTGAACGCGACCGTCCCCGGCCACGTATGGAGGGAGGGCGCTCAACGACCGGAGGGCCCCGCGGTGTTCGCGCCGCGCGTTCGGGTTCGGGAGCCATGCATGAGGCACGCACGACGACGGATCGTCCGGCGAGTGACGCGGCTGGCGGCCGTCGGCGGACTCCTCCTGGGAGGAGCGATGGTGACGCAGGCCGCCATGGCAAGCGAGACTCCCGGTACCTCCGCACTCCCGCTCAAGGCCTCGGGGACCTCGGACAACCCCGGGGCCGCGCTCGTGTCCAGGCTCGGCACCTCCCGTACGGCGGGCACCTGGATCGGCGCGGACGGACGTCCGGTCGTCGCGGTGACCGACGACGAGGCGGCGGCCGAGGTCAAGCGTGCGGGCGCCGAGGCGAAGATGGTGTCGCACAGCATGAACGAGCTCAAGGCGGCAACCTCTACGCTGCGTGCGGCGCCCCGGGTCGCGGGCACGGCATGGGTCATGGACTACCGGACGAACCAGGTGGTGGTACAGGCCGACAGCACCGTCTCGTCGACGGACTGGTCGAACATGACCAAGGTCGCGGGCGGCATCGGCAGTTACGTCCGCATGGAGCGCACCCAGGGCACCTTCACCCCCCGCCTGAACGGGGCGTCGCCGATCCTGTCCACCGGCGGGCGCTGCTCGGCGGGCTTCAACGTGACGAACGGGCAGACCGACTTCATTCTCACCGCCGGGCACTGCGGGCCGACCGGGTCCGTCTGGTTCGCGGACAACCAGGGCAACCAGCAGCTGGGCAAGACGGTGCAGCAGAACTTCCCCGGCAGCGACTTCTCCCTGGTCCAGTACGCGAACGGCGCGGCGGGATCCGGGGCCGACATCGTGGCCATCGGCAACGGCAACGGGGTGCGCATCACGGGAGTGGGCGATCCGGCCGTCGGGGAACGGGTCTTCCGCAGCGGCAGCACCAGCGGACTGCACGACGGCGAGGTCAAGGGGCTCGACGCCACGGTCAACTACCCGGAGGGCACCGTCACCGGCCTCATCGAGACGAACGTGTGCGCCGAACCCGGGGACAGCGGCGGCCCGTTGTTCTCCGAGGGCATCGCGCTGGGCGTGACCTCGGGCGGCAGTGGCGACTGCACATCGGGCGGTACGACGTTCTTCCAGCCGGTCACGAAGGCGATGCAGGCGCTCGGCGTCCAGATGATCGTGTCGAAGCAGGCCGCCGCCGGGCAGGGCGCCTCGCCCTCCGCCGCTCCGTCCGCCTCGGCCACGCACAGCGCGATCGCACCCAGCGCGGCCTCGCCGGGCTCCTCGTCTCCCGTGACGGGCATCACGGACGGTTCGACGCTGCTGGCCCGGCTCACGGATCCCAAGACCATCGGCCCCGGAATGCTGGTGATCGGAGGCAGCCTGCTCGCCCTGGTGGCCACCCGCTACATCCGCGCCGAACAGGACCGGAAGGCGTACCGGCGCTACTACTCGGCGACGTGGGGCTGACGTTTCAGCCGAGGCTCAGCAGGACCGTGGCGGCCGCGGCGCCCAGCAGGCCGGCCGTCTGCCCGCGGGCCGGTCACCGAGCACGAGCAACCCGCACAGCACGGGCAAGGCTACGCCGGTCACAGCGCTGACCGGCACGACGAAGCTCATCGTCCCGCTCAGCCCTTGGTTGAGGAAGTACGTGGCTGTGGCAACAGAAGGGCGGCCGCACCTGTGAGGAGCAGGCCGCCCAGTCGGCCGAGGAAAGTGATCGCGGTGAAGGGGGGCACGGCGGGACAGAAGACCGCCGAGGCCAGTGCGAGGAGGGGGGCCCATCCGATGTGGGGCGCCCCGGTCCGGGGATGTGATGCGCGGCGGGCGTCAGGTGGAGCTCAGGCCGCCCGCGCCGGCTGCGGGGCCGCGGCGGCCCACTCCAGGACGAGACGCTGGTACTCCTCGCGCTGCTCGCCGCTCAGTGTCCCGCCCGACCGGCGCCACAGGGCCCGGATCTCCTCGTTGACCTCGGCTGCCGAGCGCTCGGAGACGGGTTCAACAGTGGTGGACATGGTGTGAAGCATACGGCTCCGAAGGTGAAGGCGCTGTGAGTAAGGCGACATCAAGCGGGCATACCGGACGTGTTGCTGATCACGTCCATCTGACAACCAGCGGCGCCGAGTTCAAGCTTCACTCGCCCCCAGCACCAGCACCTGGATCGCCAGGACGGCCGCGCCACGGGCCCAGTCGTGGAAGTCGGACACCTTGGTCTCCAGAGGGACCGGGCCGGCCATCGGATGCCTGTGGGCAGCGATCGTCTGCCGCACTGTGTCTCCGGCCACATCCATCAGACCGACGCCCTCGCCGGCAAGGAGCATCTTCTGCGGCATGACGAAGTTGGCGATCTGCGCGACGAGGGTGCCCAGGCCGCGCGCCGCCTCGTCGATGACGCGGGCGGGCATGGGTTCACCGGCGGCGGCGAGCGCGAGGATCTCCTCGTACGTCCGGTCGCGGCCGGTGGCGGCCCGGACCTGGTAGCGGATGCTGGAGATGGCCAGCAGGGAGACGGCGCTGCCGCGTTCGCCGTCGGGGGTGAGCGGCCCGTTGGGGTGGATGATCCAGTGGCGGCCGAAGCCGCGGTCCTCCTCCGCACAGGGCACCCGCTTGCCGCCCAGGACCAGCCCGTAGCCGATGCCGGCGCCGATGGTGAGGACGACGAAGCGGTCCAGTCCGCGCCCGGCTCCGAACCAGGTCTCGGCCTCGACGAGGGCGGCGACGTCGTTCTCGACGACGACGGGCAGCCCGGTGCGCTCCTCGACCAGCCCGGCCAGCGGGACGTCCCGCCACCGCAGGAACGGCGACTCCCCCACCACGGCCCGGTCCTCGACCAGACCGCCCACGCCGATTCCGATGCCGGCGAGTCGCGGATGGGCACGGGCGAGCTCGTCCGTCATCCCGGCGAGCACGTCGGCGACTTCGGCCGGCTCGTGGGTGGTGAGCGGGCGGTCGTAGCGGGCGACGATGTCGCTGCGGAGGGTGGTCACGACGCCGTAGACCATGTCCTCTGTGATCTTGAAGCCGATGAAGGAGCGGGACTCGGCGACGACGGCCAGCGGCTGTGAGGGTCGCCCCTGGCGCGCCTCCGCCGGGGCTCCGGCCTCGGCGACCTCGATCAGCAGGCCCGACTCGATCAGCGGTTTGGTCAGCCGGGTGAGGCTGCCCGCGGAGAGGTCGAGCCGCCGGGCGAGTTCGGTGCGCGACAGCGGGCCGTTGACGAGCACCTCGATCGCCACCGAGCGCTCACCGGGGCTCAGCGGAAGCCAGCTGTCGGCAACTGTGGTCATGAAGGTCAGACTCCCACATGATTTTTTTCGTTATGAAAGCAACCAGCTCAGGATAGCGCGCTCGGTCTGGCTTCAAAAGGACAAGCACGGGCCTCTTGACGCATGGATTCTTTCGCAACAAAAGTAAGTGACCTGAGGACGAGCCGCCGCGGACGAGGGAGTCTCCCGATGACCATCGCCTCCAGCAGCCCTCCGTCGCGCCTGCCACTGCGCGGCGCGGAGGGGGCAGGGACCGAACAGAGGACGGGACGGGCCAAGGCCCGTGAGAACGGGGGCGACGGACGGCTGGCCGCGGTGTTCATCGCGCCGGCGCTGCTGGGCTTCACGGTCTTTCTGCTCTGGCCCACGCTGCGGGGCATCTACCTGAGCTTCACCCGCTTCAACCTGCTCACTCCGGCCGAGTGGGTGGGCCTGGACAACTACGTACGGATGGTCCACGATCCGATCTTCTGGGACTCGCTCAAGGTCACCGTCGAGTACGTGGTCATCAACATCGGTGTCCAGACGGTGGCGGCGCTCGCCGTCGCGGTACTGCTGCAGCGGCTGACGCAGTCGGCCGTGCTGCGCGGGATCGTGCTGACCCCGTACCTGATGTCGAACGTGGTGGCGGGCGTCGTCTGGCTGTGGATCCTGGACACCCAGCTCGGCATCGGCAACCAGATCATCGGGGCGCTCGGCTTCGACCACATCCCGTTCCTTGCCGACGAGAACTGGGCGATCCCCACGATCGCGCTGATCAACGTGTGGCGGCACGTCGGCTACACCGCGCTGCTGCTGTTCGCCGGACTCATGGCCATCCCGAACGACATGTACGAGGCGGCCCGGGTGGACGGCGCGAGCGAGTGGCGGATGTTCTGGCGGATCACACTTCCGCTGCTGCGGCCGGTGCTGGCGGTCGTGCTGATCATGACGGTGATCGGCTCGTTCCAGGTGTTCGACACCGTCGCCGTAACCACCATGGGCGGCCCGGCCAACGCCACCAACGTGCTCCAGTACTACATCTACGGCGCCGCCTTCGGCCGCTTCCAGTTCGGCTATGCCTCGGCCATGTCCGTGGCCCTGCTCGTCGTGTTGAGCGCGATCACGTTCCTGCAGTACCGGCTCACCCGGGCCGGACACAGCGACCTCGGCTGACGGAAGGGAGAGAAACGACATGGCTGCCGTGGCAACCACCACGACCGTACGGCCCACCCGGCGCCGGGCTTCCCTCGGCCGGATCGCCGCCTGGACGGCAATGGCGGCGATCCTGCTCATCACGCTGCTGCCGTTCTACTGGATCCTGCGCACCGCACTCTCCACCAACACCGCCCTCGCCGCCCATCCCGGCGACCCCCTGCCGGTCGACCTGACGGCCGGCGGCTTCGAGCGGGCGCTGGGCCTGCAGTCGGCCAAGGAGGCGATCGCCCAGGGCGGTGCGGGCGGCGGGCTGAAGTTCTGGCGCTATCTGCTCAACTCGGTGATCGTCTCGACGCTGATCACCGTCTGCCAGATCTTCTTCTCCGCCATGGCCGCGTACGCCTTCGCGCGGCTGAGGTGGCGCGGCCGGGACAAGGTGTTCGGGCTGTTCCTCGCCGGGCTGATGGTGCCCGCGATCTTCACGCTGCTGCCGAACTTCGTGCTGATCAAGCAACTCCACCTGGTGGACACGCTGTTGGGCATCGCTCTGCCGACGATGTTCATGACGCCCTTCGCGGTGTTCTTCCTGCGCCAGTTCTTCATGAACGTCCCGCGCGAGGTGGAGGAGGCCGCGCTGCTGGACGGGGCGGGGAAGGTGCGGATCTTCTTCCGGGTGCTGCTGCCGATGGCGTCCACACCCATCCTCACCCTGGGCGTGCTGACGTACATCACCTCCTGGAACGACTACTTCTGGCCGCTGATGGTGTCCTACAGCGACAGCTCGCGGGTGCTGACCGTGGCGCTGGCCATCTTCCGCGCGCAGACCCCGCAGACCGGCTACGACTGGTCCGGTCTGATGGCCGCGACCCTCATCGCCGCGCTTCCGATGCTCGTGCTCTTCGGGTGCTTCGCGCGCCGCATCGTCAGCACCATCAGCTTCACCGGCATCAAGTAAGGGGACTGGCATGCGAGTTCGGATGCGAAGCGCCGTGGCGCTGACCGGCGCGCTGGCGCTGTCCCTGGTCGCCGGGTGCGCGAAGGGTGGCGGTGCAGGAGCGGGCGCGAACACGGTGACGTACTGGCTGTGGGACTCCAACCAGCTGCCCGCCTACCAGGCCTGCGCGAAGGGGTTCGAGAAGGAGAACCCGGGCCTGAACGTGAAGATCAGCCAGATGGGCTGGGACGACTACTGGACCAAGCTGACCGCGAGCTTCATCGCGGGCACTCAGCCGGACGTCTTCACCGACCACATCCAGAAGTTCGGCCAGTTCGCCGATCTGAAGGTCCTAGAGCCGCTGGACGACCTCGGCGTCAACCCCGCCGACTACCAGTCGGGGCTGGCCGACAACTGGGTCGGACAGGACGGCCACCGCTACGGCACGCCGAAGGACTGGGACACCGTCGCCCTCTTCTACAACACGAAGATGGCGAAGGCGGCGGGCCTCACCCCGCAGCAGCTCGACTCCCTGTCCTGGAACCCGAAGGACGGCGGCAGCTTCGAGAAGGCCATCGCCCACCTCACGGTCGACGTGCACGGCAAGCGCGGCGACGAACCCGGCTTCGACAAGAAGCACGTCAAGGTGTACGGCCTCGCGACCGGCGGTGGCGGCGACGGTGACGGACAGACGCAGTGGAGCAACTTCGCCGCGTCCGCGGGGTGGAGCTACACCGACAAGAAGCGGTGGGGCACCAAGTACGACTACGACAGCAAGACCTTCCAGTCCGTGATCAAGTGGTACTTCGGGCTGGCGAAGAAGGGCTATCTGGCCCCCCTGACGGACTACAGCGCGGGCGCCAACCCGGCCAACGCCCAGGTGGCCGCGGGCAAGGCGGCGACCGCATTCGACGGCGCGTGGATGATCTCCACGTACTACGCGATGAAGGGCATCAAGGTCGCCACCGCCTCCACACCTGTCGGCCCGACCGGCAAGCGGGCCACCATGATGAACGGACTCGCCGACTCCATCACCAAGAACGCCCACAACAAGAAGGGCGCCAAGAAGTGGGTGCAGTACCTGTCCTCGGACGCCTGCCAGAAGATCGTCGGCCGTTACGGCATCGTCTTCCCGGCCACCCTCGCCGGGACGAAGGCTGCGGTGGCCGCCTACGGGAAGAAGGGCATCGACGTCACGGCGTTCACCGAACCGGTCGCCGACAAGAAGGACTTCAGGACCTTCACCTTCCCGATCACCAACAACGCGGCGGACGTGTTCGCGCTGATGCACCCGGCCATGCAGGGGATCTTCGGCGGCGACAAGGCCGTCACCAGCCTCGACCAGACCAACGACCAGATCAATCTCATCCTCTCGCAGTGATCTCTCGCGCAGTGATTTCTCGACCACGATCTCTCGACCAGTGAAGGACACGCCTCACATGACGTTCTCGCTCGGCATCGTCGGTGCCGGCCAGTTCTCCGGCCAGTTCGCCACCCTCTTCCAGGCCCACCCCGGCGTCGGCGACGTCTATGTCACCGACCTCCTGCCCGAACGGGCCGAACAGCTCGCCACCGCACAGCAGTTGGCGGGCACCTTCCCCTCGTACCAGGCGATGCTGGAGTCGGAGGCCGTCGACGCGGTCGCCATCTTCACCCAGCGCTGGACCCACGGACCGCTGGTCCTGCAGGGCCTCAACGCCGGCAAGCATGTGTACTCCGCGGTCCCGATGGCGATAGCCACCGAGGAGATCGCCGCCATCATCGACGCGGTCAAGGCGACCGGGCTGACGTACATGATGGGCGAGACCAGCCAGTACAACCCGGCGACCGTGCACGCCCGCAACCAGATCGCCGAGGGCGCCTTCGGACGGATCTTCTACGCCGAGGGCGACTACGTCCACGACATGGATCTGGGGTTCTACGAGGCCTACCAGTACAGCGGCGGCGAGAACTGGAAGCAGACCGCCAGCTATCCCCCGCTGCTCTATCCCACGCACTCGGTGGGCGGGGTGCTCGGCGCCTGGCAGACGCACGCGGTGAGCGTGTCGGCGATCGGAGTGGTCGACGAGCGGGGCGACGGCGTCTTCGACAAGGACGTCAGCCAGTTCGGCAACGACTTCTCCAACGCGACCGCGCTGTTCGAGGTGGCGGGCGGCGGGTCGTTCCGTACGAACGAGTTCCGGCGGGTGGGCTATCCCTCGCATATCCGGGAGTCGCGTTTCCGGTTCTTCGGCACCGACGCGAGCATGGAGCAGCTGGCGACGGTCGCGCTGTGGCAGGACAAGAAGGGGGTGAAGGACATCAGCGAGCTGCTGGAGCCCAAGCCCACACTGTCTCCTGACGATCCGTCACTCCAGCATATCGCGCCGGATCTGCGGGCCGCCTTCACCTCGGGTTCGGCGCCGGTGCACGACCGTGCACGGCTGCCGCGGGAGTTCGACAACCTGCACAACGGGCACGAGGGCAGCCACCACTTCCTCGTCGACGACTTCGTGACCGCCGTGAACACGCGGTCGCTGCCCTCGGTCAACGCCTGGGTGGCGGCCCGCTACACCCTGCCGGGCATCGTCGCGCACGACTCGGCGCGACAGGGTGGAGCGCGGCTGGAGATCCCGGACTTCGGGGACGCTCCTCATTGAAGTCCTCCCCTGCCCGAGAGCAGGAGATTCCGGTCCGTACCGCTACGCGGTACCACCTTGGGTTCCTGTTTCACGGGCCACTGCCGACCGGTGCGGGTCGGTCTTACACGGCCTCCGCAGGCCTGACTTCCCGCCCGTCCGGCGGTAGGTCCGACAACTCCGTTGTCGGACAAGGCGATACTAGCCATGCCTCTGCGACCCTTCGGGCCGCTACAGGCAGGATGCCCTACACCTCCACCCTGAAGGGTGGAGCACTGGGCAAGTGTTCGGTAGCCCGGTGCTCAGCGCCGGGCACCTGCCGCTCAGGTGCCCGGCTTGCGGCCGTACACGAAGACGTCGTCGCCCGTTTTCAGCAGCGACCAGTACTTCTTGGCGTCCTTGGGGGTCATGTTGGTGCAGCCGTGCGAGCCCGGCGGGTTCCACATGCTGAGGTTGACCGAGTGGAAGGCCTGGCCGCCGTCGAAGAACTGGCTGTAGGGCATGGGCACGTTGTAGATGTTCGAGACGTGGTTCTTGTCCCGCCAGTAGATCTTCTTCAGGCCGGTGCGGGTCTCGTAGCCGTCGCGGCCGGTGCGGACCGGGACGGGGCCGTAGACGAGCCTGTCGCCGTCCTGGATCCAGCTGAGCTGGAGGGTCAGGTTCACGCAGGCGATGCGGCCCTTGTTGGTCGGGCAGGCGCCGTCCCGGTTGGGGTTGTTGCCGACGGCCTTCTGCTTGTTCATGAGGTCCATCACGCCCCAGGTGACGGAGCCCGCGTACCCGATGTTCGGGGTGATGCCGTGCTTGGTCTGGAAGACCTTGATGGCCTTGCAGTCGGTGGCGGACTGTTTGCCGTCGACGGTCAGGCCGAGGAACTTCTCCACCTGCTTCTGGTAGGGCCCGGTCTGTGTGGTGCAGCTCGTGGCAGCCTGCGCGGGCGCCGTCCCCAGCGCGAGTGCGAGCGGTGCCACCAGTCCGGTGATCCCGAGTGCGACGGCTCCCCGTCTGCGTATGTCCCCCATGGCCTGCCTTGCCTTTCGTGCGGTTGGGTCGGTCAGATCTGCGATCTCTGCCAGCTAGACCGGCGTCCGGCGCGATCGGTTGCAAGGCCTCCCCACGATGCGACGAAACGGTGACATTCGCAGTGCCGCAGGTCACAGCGTGATGCATGCCCCAGGGGCGGGCCGGATGCGTCCCTCGGTTCTCACCTGTCCCGGGAGTCTCAGACGTCCCGGTTCTGTCGTGTCGTCCTGAGGAATCCTGTGTTCACCGCGGTGACACCGCCGTCGACCGTGAGTGAGGTGCCGGTGATCCAGGCCGCGTCGCGGGAGGCGAGGAAGGCGACGGCGGCGGCGATGTCGTCCGGCTCTCCGACCCTGCCGAGGGGGTACAGCGGACGCATGGCCTCGAGCTCGTCGTCGCGGCCGTCCCAGGCCGAGGTGCGCACCGTGCCGGGCATCACAAGGTTGACGCGGACGCCGCGTGCGGCGACGTGCGCGGCCATGGTGCGGGTGAGGGAGACCAGAGCGGCCTTGGCTGCGCTGTAGGCGTGGTTGCCGAAGTCCTGCAGGGCGTTCACGGAACCGATGTTGACGACGGCGCCGCGGCCGGAGGCGGCCAGGTGCGGGAGGCCTGCACGGCAGCAGCGGTAGGTTCCGGTCAGGGTGATGTCGAGGTCGCGGTCCCACGCCTCGTCCGGCCCGTCCTCGAAGAGCGGGGTGTCGGGGGTGCAGCTCGCCGCGCTGTTGACCAGGACGTCCAGCGAGCCGAAGGCGTCCACGGCATGCGCCACGGCCGCCTCCACGGAGGCCCGGTCGGCGACGTCGCACCCCAACGCCTCGGTGGCCAGGCCCTGTTCCCGCAGCATGGCCGCGGTCCTGGCCGCCTCTGGTGCGTCCACGTCGGTCAGCAGCACCCGCGCCCCTTCCTCGGCGAGCCGCCGGGCGGTGGCGGCGCCGATGCCGCGAGCGGCGCCGGTGACGAGTACTCCGTACCCCGCGAAGCGCTTCGTGTCAGCCATGGGCTGAAGCTACTCCCGGAATGATCTACGCGGCAGATAGCGTGCGGCCATGTCCGCGTTCATACAGCAACTTCCCGCGCTCATCGGTGTGGTGATCGGCGCGTTCGGTTCCTATCTGGCGGTCGTGCGGGGCGACCAGGTGAGGTTCCGGCGCGAGCAGACGGCGCGTTGGGAGGAGAGACGGCTGGCGGTGTACTCCGACTACGCGCGGTCGGTGAAGCAGACGGTCACGGTGACGTACCGGGTCGCTTCCGAACTCGGCAACGGGACGCACCCGGATCCTCTCACCCTCGAAGAGGCCAAGCCGCTGCTGGCCGCGGCGAACGCCGGACGAGATCCGGCGGGCGAGGCGCTGATCATGCTCGGCAGCCCCGAGGCGGTGACCAAGTCACGGGCCTGGGTCGTGACGGTGATGGAGATGGAGCGCTTCGTGCGTGAGGGCACGCGGGATCCTGAGGCCTGGCGTTCGCTGCTGGATCAGCAGCGCGCCGGACGTGCGGCCTACTACGCGGCGGTGCGGGAGGACCTCGGCCTCCCGCCGGGCCACTCTGCGCGCTGGTCAGTCCGCGCCGGGGACCCCGTGCCTCCTCAGCGGTAGCCGGTCGTGTCCGCCGGCTTCCCCGCGTCCTGGACCTCGACGAGATACCGCCAGGCGTCCGGGCGGCTGCCGTCGAGGTCCGTGAAGCCGTACTCCTGGGCCAGTGAGCCGCTGGAGAGGGAGGCGCCGTTCCACCGGGCCACGTCGGGGTCGATGGCGAGGGCGGCGACGGCGCGGCCCACGTAGTGCGGGGTCTCGGAGATGGCGAAGTGGGGGACGCGTTCGAGGGCGTCGCGCCAGTTGTCCTCCCGTACGCCGAACTGGTCGAGCATGAT
Organism: Streptomyces sp. NRRL S-646; assembly: GCF_000720765.1. Lineage (GTDB taxonomy): Bacteria > Actinomycetota > Actinomycetes > Streptomycetales > Streptomycetaceae > Streptomyces. The sequence continues at coordinate 450,963 of NZ_JODC01000008.1, read as the reverse complement.
CTCCGAGCGCAGCCAGCCGGGTGTCAGCGCGACGGCTGTCGCCCCTCGCGGTCCGAGTTCATGGCTCAGCGCGAAAGCCATGCGCAGCACGGACGCCTTGGCGAGGTCGTAGAAGAAGGAGACGCGGTAGGTGTCGCGGTTGTACTCGGCGGTTCCGTCGGTGACCTCGACTACCAGGCCGCCGGGGTGGCGCAGGAGGAGGGGCAGGGCGTGGTGGCTGGTGATGGCATGGGTCTCGACGGCGAGCCGGAGCAGCCGGAGTCCGTCGTCGAGGTCGTGCTCCCAGACGGGCCTGTCCCAGGCGAAGAGGTTCTCGCCGCCCCAGATGTCGTTGACGAGGAGGTCGAGGCGGCCCTGTTCGTCCGCGATGCGGTCCACGAGGGTGCGGACCTGTGCAGGGTCGAGGTGGTCGGTGGGGACGGCGATGCCCTGGCCGCCTGCCTCGGTGACAAAGTCGGCGGTGTCCTCGATGGTCTCGGGGCGGTCGTACTCCGAGCGCTGCGCACGGGTGGTACGTCCGGTGACGTAGACCGTGGCACCGGCGGCACCGAGCTGCACCGCGATCCCGCGGCCCGCGCCCCGTGTCGCCCCGGCGACCAGCGCCACCTTGCCCTTCAGTGGTGCGGACATGTCCGGCCTTCCCTTCCCCTACGACTGCTGTCCCTGTCGAGGGTGCCGGGAAAGCCGGACACCTTCTGTCGCCTTTTACGCTTGCAGTCTCGCGTCGAGGGCGTCCTCGTCCGCCAGGAACCAGATATGGCCGCCCTGGTTGGTCTCGTGGACGAAGTCGCGCAGTGCCGAGCTGCCTGAGAGGTGCTCGGAGAGGTCACCGAGGACGACGAGCCGTACCCGGTAGTTCACGAACTTCTGCATGACCGCGCCCGCAATCCCCGACCGCAGCCGGAAGAACTCGTCCGCCACCCGCTCGACGGGCACCGCCACCACCTCCGCCTCGTACCCCATCGCATCGCCGATCACATCGAGCGCAGCCTGTTCACCGTCGAGCAGCGGGCCGTCGGGCGCGCAGCGCAGGACGCGCACGCCGTTGAGGTCCATGAGGGTTCCAGAAGTCATGGGACGTGATCATAGGTCGGCCAGAGGCTTGGCCGGCAGGGCTCAGTGGCCGCGGGCGATCCATTCCTCCAGGTGGGGTGCTTCGGCTCCGATGGTGGTCGCATCGCCGTGGCCGGTGAGGACCTTGGTCTCCGCGGGGAGGGGCAGCAGGCGGTCGCGGATGGAGTCGATGATCGTCGGGAAGTGGGAGTACGAGCGGCCGGTCGCGCCGGGGCCGCCCTGGAAGAGGGTGTCGCCGGTGAAGACCGTGGCCAGGGCGGGGTCGTACAGGCAGACGGCGCCCGGCGCATGGCCGGGGGTGTGGATCACTGTCAGGTCGACCCCGGCCGCCTCGATGACCTGGCCGTCGGCCAGGTGGGCGTCGGGGTCGCGGTCGGGGTGGGTCAGCTTCCACAGCGGCAGGTCGTCGGGGTGCAGCCAGATGGTCGCGCCGGTGCGGTCGGCGAGCGCGGGCGCGGCGTCGACGTGGTCGTTGTGGGCGTGGGTGCACACGATGGCCGCCAGCCGGCGGTCCCCGACGGCTTCGGCGATGGCGTCGGCGTCGTGGGCCGCGTCGATGACGATGACCTCGTGGTCGTCGCCGACGATCCACACGTTGTTGTCCACCTCCCATGTGCCGCCGTCCAGGCTGAAGGTGCCGGAGGTGACGAGGCGTTCGATGCGTGCGGCCATCACAGCACCACCACCGAGCGCAGCACGTCGCCGTGGTGCATCCGCTCGAACGCCTTCTCCACGTCGGTGAGTTGGATGGTCTCGGTGACGAACTTGTCCAGCGGCAGGCGGCCCTGGAGGTGCAGGTCGATGAGCATCGGGAAGTCGCGGGAGGGCAGGCAGTCGCCGTACCAGGACGACTTCAGCGATCCGCCGCGTCCGAAGACGTCCAGGAGGGGCAGTTCGAGCTTCATCTCCGGCGTGGGCACACCGACCAGAACGACCGTGCCGGCGAGGTCGCGGGCGTAGAAGGCCTGCTTGTACGTCTCCGGGCGGCCGACCGCCTCGATGACGACGTCGGCGCCGAAGCCGCCGGTCAGCTCGCGGATGGCCGCCACGGGGTCGCTCTCCTTGGAGTTGACCGTGTGCGTGGCGCCCATCTCCCGTGCCTTGGTCAGCTTCCGGTCGTCCAGGTCCACGGCGATGATCTTCGCGGCGCCCGCCAGGTTGGCCCCCGCGATCGCCGCGTCACCCACGCCCCCGCAGCCGATGACGGCGACCGAGTCGCCGCGGCCGACGTTGCCGGTGTTGATCGCCGCGCCGATGCCGGCCATCACCCCGCAGCCCAGCAGCCCGGCCACCTGCGGGGCGACACTCGCGTCCACCTTCGTGCACTGCCCGGCCGCAACCAGCGTCTTCTCCGCGAACGCGCCGATGCCGAGGGCCGGGGACAGCTCGGTGCCGTCGGTGAGGGTCATCTTCTGCTCGGCGTTGTGGGTGTTGAAGCAGTACCAGGGCCGCCCCCGCAGACAGGCCCGGCAATTCCCGCACACGGCACGCCAGTTGAGGATGACGAAGTCGCCGGGTGCGACGTCCGTGACGCCCGCGCCGACCGACTCCACCACACCGGCCGCCTCATGACCGAGCAGGAAGGGGAACTCGTCGCTGATTCCGCCCTGCTTGTAGTGCAGATCGGTATGACACACCCCGCACGCCTGGATCCGTACGACCGCCTCCCCCGGGCCGGGGTCCGGCACGACGATCGTCTCCACCCGCACCGGCTCGCCCTTGCCCGGTGCGATCACGCCGCGTACTTCCTGCGCCATGGTGTTGAACCCTTTCGTCTGCAGGTGTCCGTGCTTCCGACCCTACGGGTGACTGATCAGTAACGGTGCCGGAGCCCGCTGCGTGCGCGCCGTCCATGTCCGGGAGTGACCGCGCCTCGGCGCGGGCGCCGACGTAGCCTGAATGCTCCGCACGACTCCCGAGGAGCCCCGTGAGCACCCCAGAGACCGAGCCCCGACCGCCCGCCTGGCGGCTGCTCCTCGCCTATGTACGGCCACATCGGTGGGCCCTGCTGACGGGCGCGCTGTTGTCGCTGGTCACGGGGGCCACCGGGCTGCTGCTGCCGCTGGTGGCCAAGGGGCTGATCGACGACCTGTCGAACGACCGGGCCATCACCGGTGCGCTGCTCGCCATGTCGGGGCTGGTGGTCACCAACGCCGCGGTGGGCGCGCTCGGTTCGTATGTGCTGCGGCGGACCGCGGAGTCGGTGGTGCTCGGCGCGCGGCGCGCCCTGTCCTCGTACCTGCTGCGGCTGCGGATCCCCGCGGTCGACCGCAGCGAGCCGGGCGACCTGATGGCCCGCATCACCTCCGACACCACGCTGCTGCGCGAGGTCACCACCGATTCGCTGGTCGGCCTGGGCACGGGCGGGCTCACACTCGTGGCCACGGTGGTGATGATGGGGCTGGTGGATCCGGTGCTTCTCGGGGTCACCCTGTGTGTGATCCTCGGGGCGGGCACGGTGCTCGGCGTGATCGTGCCGCGCATCAACCGGGCCAGCCGGCAGGCGCAGGACGCGGTCGGCGTGATGGGCGCCTCGCTGGAGCGGATCCTCGGCGCCCTGCGCACGGTGAAGGCATCGGGTGCCGAGCACCGGGAGGAGCGGACGCTGCACGAGGCCGCCGAGGATTCGTGGCGGCAGAGCGTGCGGGCCGCCAAGTGGTCGGCGGCGGCGGGCAACACGGCCGGTCTCGCGATGCAAATCGCCTTCATCACGGTGCTCGCGGTGGGCGGGGCACGGGTGGCGACCGGCGCCATCCAGGTGGGCACGCTGGTCGCGTTCCTGCTGTACGTCTTCTATCTGATGTCGCCGATCCAGCAGGTGGTGGGCGCGATCACGCAGTACCAGACGGGCGCCGCCGCCCTCGCCCGCATCCAGGAGGCGCTGAGCCTGCCCTCCGAACCGGCGGCCCGGCCCGCGCCGTTGCCCACCTCGGGCGCGGAACCGGCCGCGCTCGCCTTCGACGAGGTCCGCTTCCGGTACGCCGACGATCTGCCGTATGTCCATCACGGGGTGACGTTCTCGGTGCCGGCCCGCGGTATGACGGCGTTCGTCGGCCCGTCCGGCGCCGGCAAGACGACGGTGTTCTCCCTCATCGAGCGGTTCTACGATCCCGAGTCCGGCACCATCACCCTGGACGGACTCGGCCTGCAGGACTGGGAGTTGCCGAGGCTCCGGTCGGCGATCGGCTATGTGGAGCAGGACGCTCCCGTGCTGTCCGGTTCGCTGCGGGACAATCTGCTGCTGGGCAACCCGGATGCGTCCGAGGACGCCATCGCTCGGGTGCTCAAGACGACGCGTCTGGACGGTCTGGTTTCCCGGCTGCCGAAAGGCCTGGACACCCTCGTGGGACACCGCGGCACCAAACTCTCCGGCGGCGAGCGGCAGCGGGTTGCCATCGCCCGGGCGCTGCTGCGTCGTCCGCGGCTCTTGCTGCTCGACGAGGCGACGTCGCAGTTGGACGCGGTCAATGAGGCGGCGCTGCGGGATACGGTCGGCGATGTCGCCCGAACTACAACGGTTCTTGTTGTTGCGCACCGGCTGTCCACGGTGACGATGGCCGATCGGATTGTGGTGATGGATGCAGGGCGGGTGCGGGCGGTTGGGACCCATCGGGAGTTGGTTGCCGGAGATCCGTTGTATGCCGAGTTGGCGGCAACGCAGTTTCTTGCCACCGCCGACTGATTTGACGGGTTTTCCGTTCGACTGCGGCTGCCGTCGTGGCTGGTCTCGCCCACGCGGCGGAGCTGCATATCGACACAGCCCCGCGCCCCTGGCGGGCGCTTTCCCCGGCCGTCTCTTTCTCAGTTCTGGAGTCTGCGCAAGCGCTCCGCGTCGGGCGTGCGGGGGCAGGTCACGCAGGCCTCCGCAGGGCGGATCGCGTAGAACATGCAGCAGCCGGTGCGGGTACGTGTCGCGTGGCGTTGGCCGTTCTCGGCCGTCAGGTGGCGGAAGTCGGCGCCGCTGGGATATGGGGGCACGGCGATCGGGAGCACTTCGGTGGCGGCCCGTACGGCGTCGCTCTCCTGGCCGAGCATGCGGCCCAGGTACCAGATGCCGGACACCAGGTCGTCGGCGACCATGCCCCAGAGGGAACGCGTCCCACGTCGTGCCACGGGGCCGATCGCGGACAGCAGCGGACGCATGTGGTCGGCCATCGCCATGCGCAGCGCGGCCCGCAGCTGATCCTCCTGAGGGACCGTCAGCACTCCGGGGAGCGAGGCGACGGGGTCGCCGGGCAGACAGGCGAGCTCGGTCCCGGGTGTGATCTCGTACGCACCCGTGGCGAGGTCCAGCCGCAGGTCCTCGGGCCGGATCCGGGGCACCCGGCGTTCCAGGTACCAGGCGCCGCCGATGAGCACGCCGACCGACCAGGCGTAGTCGTGCAGGGCCCGGGAGGCGGCGACGGCCGGGCGTACGGCGACATCGTAGCGGTCGTGGATGCGGGCCGCCTCGGCGTCGACGAAGGCGTCCAGGGCGGTGCGGTCGGACGCCAACTCGGCCGCCGTCACACCCACTTGGCCCGAGGTCTCCGCGACCCGTACGTCCAGCGCCGCACAGACGTCGGCGAGCCGTCGGTAGACGTCGCCGAGGGCGTGGCCGACGGCACGGTCCGGTGAGGTCTTCGGGACGGCCACGGCCATGGGCGTGCTCCAGTGCGGGATGTTTCGGCTGAGGTTAAATAGGCAAGGCTTACCTTAATCGATCAAGGGAGTTCCATGTCGAGCCGCCTCACAGCGCTCGCATGGCCAGTTGATAACTAAAGCAAGGCTTGCCTAAGCTCACCCCTTGTGACTGCGACCCAACGGGGCGCACCTACCGGTGTGCCCTCCCCTGCCCTCAGACACCTCCCCCTGTTCCTCGCCGGACTGGGCGCGCTGGTGCTCTGCACCGCCCTGAGCCTCGCGCTCGGCGCACGGTCGGTGCCCCTGACCACCGTGGCCGACGCATTGCTCGGCCACGCCCATGGCCGGGAGGCGCTCGTGGTCACCGGGCTGCGGCTGCCGCGCACCGTCATCGGTCTCGCGGTCGGCGCGGCGCTCGGGGTCGCCGGGGCCCTCGCCCAGGGCATCACCCGCAACCCGCTCGCGTCGCCGACCACCCTCGGCATCAACGCCGGCGCCGGTTTCGCGGTCGTCGTCGCGATCTTCACGCTGAAGCTCAACGACCCTGTGCAGTACGTGTGGTTCGCGTTCGCCGGGGCCGCGGGGGCCGCCCTGTTCGCCCAGGCGCTGGCCCGCCGGGCCGGGGACATCGATCCCGTACGGCTCGCCCTCGGCGGCACCGTTCTCCAACTGGTGCTGCTGTCCTGGACGTCGGCGGTGATGCTGCTGAACCAGCGCACACTCGACGAGGCCCGCTTCTGGCTGGCCGGGTCCCTGTCAGGCAGGCCCCTCGACGCGCTGTGGCCCGTGCTGCCGACGCTGCTGCTCGGCCTGGTGGTCGCCCTCGCCGTCTGCCCCGCCCTCAACGCCCTTGCCCTGGGCGACGATTCGGCCCAGGCGCTTGGGGTGCCGGTGGCCCGGATCCGGCTGGCAGGCGGCATCGCGGTGGTCCTGCTCACCGGGTCGGCGGTCGCAGTGGCCGGGCCGATCGCCTTCATCGGCCTCGCCGCGCCCCATCTCGTACGTCCCCTGCTGGGCGCCGACCACCGGCTGCTGGTGCCCGGCTGTCTGATCGCCGGGCCGCTGCTGCTGCTCGCGGCCGATGTCCTCGGCCGGATGGTGATCCGCCCCTCGGAGCTGGAGGCCGGGATCGTGACGGCGTTCCTCGGCGCTCCCCTGCTGGCGCTGCTGGCCCGGAAGGTGGCCCGATGACCGCCACCGTCGTTCCGTCCGCCCGTGCGAAGTCCACCTCCCGGGCCCGGGTGCGCCGCCGTGTCCTGGTGTTCGCAGCGAGCGGTCTCCTCGCACTGTTCGTGCTGCTCACCGCATCCCTGACGACGGGTGAGATGCCCATGCCCGCGGGTACGGCACTGCGCGCGCTGGTCGGGCTGGGGGACTCCGGGGACGTGCTGGTGGTGCAGCAGTTCCGGGCGCCCAGAGCGGTGGCGGCGATCGTCGCCGGTGCCGGTCTGGGAGCGGCGGGCTGCGTGCTGCAGCGGTTGTTCCGCAACCCCCTGGCGTCTCCCGATGTCATGGGCGTGACAGGCGGAGCCTCGCTGGGTGCGGTCACGCTGATCGCCGCCGGGGCCTCGCAGACGCTGATCCCGGTCGGCGCGCTGGGCGGGGGTCTGCTCTCGGCGCTGCTACTGGGCGTGTTCGCCTGGCGGTCCGGGCTCGCCGTCACCCGGCTGGTGCTCACCGGGCTCGCCGTGCAGGCGGGACTGGCCGCCGCCGTGAACCTGATGATCGTGCGCTTCCCGGCCGAACTCGCCGGATCGGCGCTGCAGTGGACCACGGGGTCGGTGTACGGCCGGACGTGGACGGAGGTGTGGGGGGCAGCCGGCGCCATGGTGCTCGCGCTCGCCACCGCCCTCGTACTGCACCGCCGGCTGGCGGTGCTCGACCTCGGGGACGAATCGGCGGGCGCCCTGGGCCTCCGCACGTCCGCCGCCCGCCTCCAACTTCTCTTCGTCGCCGTGGCGTTGGCGTCCCTTGCGGCCTCGCTCGCCGGTCCGGTGACCTTCGTGGCACTCGCGGTACCGCACATCGTGCGCTTCGTCACCGGCCCGCCGACGGCCGTGTCCCTGGGACTGGCCGGTCTGACGGGAGCGGTGCTGCTGCTCGCCTCCGACCTGGTGGTCCAGCACCTGCTGCCGATCGAGGGGCTGCCGGTCGGGGCGGTCACCGCCACGCTGGGCGCGCCCTGGCTCCTGGTGCTGATGTTCCGGCAGAGCTCACCCGTCCAGAGGAGCCACGCATGACCAACCAGATTCAGACCCAGGGCCTCGATCTGCGCTACGGCGACCGGCTCGTCGTCGGCGGGCTCGATCTGACGCTGCCGGGCGGCGCCGTCACCGCGATCGTCGGGCCCAACGCCTGTGGAAAATCAACCCTGTTGCGGGGGCTGAGCCGGTTGCTGGCCCCGTCCGCCGGGAGCGTCACGCTGGACGGCGCGGACATCCACCGTATGTCCGCGCGGACGCTCGCCCGCCGGATGGGACTGCTGCCCCAGCAGCCGGTCACCCCGGAAGCGATCACCGTCGAGGCGCTCGTACGCCTGGGCCGCTATCCGCACCAGCGCCTGCTGAGCCCATGGTCGGCCGCAGACCAGCGGGCGGTGGACGAGGCGCTGGAGCGCACCGGCACCACGTCCCTGCGCGACCAGCCCGTCGACCGGCTCTCCGGCGGTCAGCGCCAACGCGCCTGGATCGCGCTGGCGTTGGCCCAGGACACCGAGCTGCTTCTGCTGGACGAGCCGACCACCTTCCTCGACCTGCGGCACCAGCTCGACGTCCTCGACCTGGTGACCGCCCTGCACGCCGAGGCGGGCCGCACCGTGGTGATGGTGCTGCACGACCTCGGACAGGCCGCCCGCTACGCGGACCACATGGTGGTCCTCAAGGAGGGCCGCCTCGCCGCCGCCGGCACCCCGGCCGACGTCCTCGACGCAGGCCTGGTCAGGTCCGTGTTCGACGTGGACTGCCGGGTGATCCCCGACCCGGAGACCGGCACCCCGCTGGTCGTCCCGAAGAGCAGCGCGGTCCGGCAACCGGCCGCATCCGCCTGACCCACCACTCCCCTACCAGGAAGACCCACCCCCCATGTTCAAGCGCTCTCCCCTGCGCGGAATCGGCCGGCTGATCGCCGTGCTGCTCTCCGTCGTGCTCGGTACGGCCGTACTGGCCGCCTGCGGCAGCGAGAAGTCCGACGACGCCGACTCCGCGAAGGCATCCGGCTCGGCGTCGGCCGGCTTCCCACGCACCCTCAAGACCGTGATGGGTGACGTAAAGATCCCCTCGCAGCCCAAGCGGGTCGTGGTGCTCGACACCGGTGAGCTCGACGACGTCACCCTGCTCGGCATCGACCCGGTCGGCGCGGTCGCCCCCCACTTCAAGACCGAGGGCGGTTTCCCGACGTATCTGAAGGGCGAGCTGAGCGGCACCGCCGACGTCGGCCCGCTTCTCGAGCCCAACCTGGAGAAGATCGCCTCTCTGAAGCCCGATCTGATCCTGTCGTCGAAGGTCCGGCACGAAAAGGTCTACGACAAGCTCAGCGCCATCGCCCCGACCGTCTTCACGGAGACCACCGGCGGTGTCTGGAAGCAGAACCTCAAGGTGCACGCCGAAGCGCTCGGGCTGGAGAAGGAGGCCGCCGCGAAGGTCAAGGAGTACGAGACGCAGGCCAAGGCGCTGGGTGAGGCCATCAGGAAGAAGGACGGCGGCACCATGCCGACCGCGTCCGTGGTCCGCTTCATCGCCGGTCCGACGCGCCTCTACCAGACCAACTCCTACAGCGGTGTCGTCCTCAACGACATCGGCTTCAAGCGGCCCAAGTCCCAGGTGTCGAACGACCCCGACGTCACCATGAAGGACGTCAGCGCGGAGGAGATCGACCAGGCCGACGCCGACCTGATCTTCGTGACCACCGCCGACACCCCGGACAAGACCCAGCAGAAGCAGGTCACCTCCAACCCGGTGTGGAAGTCCCTGCCGGCCGTCAAGGACGGCAAGGTGTTCACCGTCCCGGACGAGACCTGGATGTCCGGCATCGGCGTCCAGGCCGCGGAGCAGATGCTCAAGGACGTGGCGAAGGCCACCGGCGTGGAGCTCCCGAAGAAGTAACTCCCGCTCTCTCGGGGCGGGCCGCCGCACCACCGCGGCCCGCCCTCGACCCCCCACCCGCCAGCGGAAGTTGTTCATCAGCCATGCGCCTGTACCTGCTTGCCCTCAATCCGACCGACTCCGTCTCCGAGGGCTTCCTGCCCGCCGCCGCCCGGCTGGGCCTGGACGTCACCGTCCTCACCGACCAGCCCGAGGCCCACCGCAGCGCCCACCCTGAGGCCGAGGTCCTGGAGTGCGACGTCCGCGACCACCGGGCGGTCATCACCCGGATCTCGACGCACCACCGTCCCGACGCCGTCTTCACCAACAGCGACCACCTCCAGGCCCAGGCCGCCCTGGCCGCCGCCTACTTCGGCCTGCCCGCCAAGGACTGGCGGGCCGCGCTCGCCACCAAGGACAAGGCGGAGATGCGGCGCAGGCTCGCCGTCGCCGGCGTGGACACGGTGTGGTCGGCCGAGCTCACGGAGCCGGTCGCGCCCCACGACGCGCCGTACCCGTGCGTCCTGAAGCCCCGCGAGGGCGTGGCCAGCGAGGACGTCGTCCTGGTCGACGACGCCGAGCAACTGACCACGCACGCCAAGGAAATCCTTGAGCGCCGCCCCGGTGCCGTCCTGCTCGTCGAGGAGTACCTCCCCGGCGAGCTCTACACCCTGGAGACGCTCGGCGACGGCCACGTCCGCCATGTGCTGGGCGGTTTCCACACCGAGCTGTCGCCCCAGCCGTACTTCATCGAGGAGCGCCTCACCTTCGTCCCCTCCCATCCCGAGCCGGTCGTCGCCCAGGTTCTCGCCCAACTGGACGCGCTGGGCGTCGGGTTCGGCGCCTGTCACACCGAGTTCGTGGTGAACGCGGGCCGGGCCAGGATCATCGAGGTCAACTACCGTGCCATCGGCGACCAGTGCGATCTGCTGCTGGCCCGGCTGCTGGAGATACCGCTCTTCGAGCTGATCCTCCGTGCCCATCTGGGTGAGCGGCTCCCCGCCGACCTGCGGGCCCGCCGTGACGGCGCCGCACGTCTGGAATACCCGTGCGCCGATCGCGCCGGAACCCTCACCGAGGCTCCCTCAGCACAGGAACTGACCGTTGACGGCACCCATCTGACGTACCGTCCGCTGCGGTCCCCGGGGGAGCGGCACGAGCTGTACCGCACCAACCGCGACTACCTCGGCGTCCTGCGGGCCGTCGGCACCGACCAGGCGACGGTGGACCGGGTGTCGGCCGACTTCCTGGCCGCGCAGCGCTGGGAGATCCAGCCGTGACCGCGCCGACCGTGACGGACACCTGCGAGGCGGAGCTGGTCACCCGCGTTCTCAGCGCCCTGCTGCGTGAGGACGTCGTCGGGCTGCGCACCCGCAGCACGCTCGTGCACCGGCCGGACGGCGACTGGCTGCGGCTGCCCACCACCGAGGACGCCCTGCTGCTGCCCGTCACCGAGGACGGCTACCAGTGCGAGCACCGCGCCCGGCTGCCCCTGCTCGCGCGCGAGTCGGACGGCACCGAGCTGACGTCGTACGAGGCCGTGCTCGACGCGCTGCGTGAGCTCGCCGAGCCCGTGGACCGCGACGGCTTCGACGCGTTCGCCGAGGAGTGCCGTCAGACGCTGGACACGATGCGGCTGCACGCGGAGACCCGCACCGAGGTGGGCCGGCGGCTCATCGACCGGTACGGGCACGATCCGGCCCAGTGGACGGGTCAGGCGTACGACACCCTTGCGGCCCGCCTCGACCACCCCGTCTACCCGACCGCACGCGGCCGCTCCGGCCTGTCCGAGGAGCAACTGCGGGCGTATGCACCGGAGTTCCATCCCCGTTTCGCTCTGCGCTGGCTCGCCGTTCCGCGTGACGCGGTGACCTTGACCGGCCCGCTCCCGGAACTGTGGCCCTCGCCCGCGCGGCTCGGTCTGCCCGAGGTGGAGCAGACCCATGTGGCGCTGCCCGTCCACCCCTTGACCGTGGGCGCGTCACTCGACGAGGCGCTGCGGACCACGGGCCTCGCCGGCCGTGCACTGCTCGCGGAGCACGCTCACCTCGAAGTCGTGCCGACGCTCTCGATGCGCACGGTTGCAGTGGCCGCGGATCCGTCCCTGCACCTCAAACTCCCCCTGGCCACGGCCACGTTGGGCATGCGCAACAAGCGCTCCATCAAGCCCGGCACGCTCGTCGACGGCGCGGCGGGGCAGCGGCTGGTGGAGGCGGTGATCGCGCGCGAACCCCGTTTCCGGGATACGATCCTGCATGCCGACGAGACCACCTACGCGCACGCCGGACACGAACTGCTGGCGGTTCTCTGCCGCCGCTTGCCGGCCACTCCCGAGGAGTCCGTCGTCGTTCCGCTGGCCGCGCTCCTCGCCGAGGCGCCCGGCGGGCGGCCCGTCCTGGACCACCTGGCCGACCGCTTCTACGGCGGCGATCCACTGGCCCTGCTGGACGCCTGTCTGTCGTTGCTGTTCGACTGGCAGACCGCCCTGTTCGGCTACGGCATCGCGCTCGAGTCGCACCAGCAGAACGTCTCGCTGGTGCTGGGGCCGGGCAGTCTGCGGTTGCTGTTCAAGGACAACGACGGGCCCCGCATCAACGCCTCGCGGCTGTCGGCCGTACTGCCCGGGCCCTGGGGCTTCGACGACCCGCGGACCTTCACCGCCGGGGACGGTCCGGTCGCCGACGTGTTCACCACCATCACGGTCCATCTGTGCGCGGGGGCCTACGCATTCGGTCTCGCCCGGCACCGGGACGCTCTGCTGGCGCTCGTGCGCGAACGGCTCGCGGAGGCCGTCGACCGACTCGGCGGTGACGCGGGCGCGGTCCTGCGGGCGCATGTCCTCGATGCACCGCGATTGCCGGTCAAGGCCATGGTCACGGCCGGCACGCTGCTCAGCAAGGAGCGCTCGGGTGCCGCTGACGTCAACAAGCACTACACGAGCGGCCCCAACTACCTGCTGCCCGGCGGGGGTTCCGCATGAGCGCCGAGACTCTGAGGATGCCGGGCACGGCGTTCACCCGCGGGCATGTTCATGCGGTCGCCGGCTGCTACTTCGTGGCGTCCTTCGCGGCACTCGGGCTGCCGCCGTATCTCACCGAGATCCTCCCGGGGTTGGGGGATCGCCACGCACGCTGGGCAGGGGTGCTGTACGTCGTGCCGACCGTGTTCGGTGCGCTGGGCGCCCCGCTGTGGGGACGGCTCGCCGACCGCTACGGCCGTAAACGACTCCTGCTGCGCGCCCAGTTGGGCCTGGCCGTGGCCTTCCTCCTCGCGGGCTGGGCGGACTCCCTGGCCACGTTCACCGTGGCGCTGGTGCTGCAGGGCATCCTGGGCGGCACGTTCGCCGCGTCCAACGGGTACCTGGGCGCCGCCCTGGAGGGGCCGGCCCTGTCCAAGGCGCTCACCTTGATGCAGGGCAGCGCGCGGGCCGCGCTGGTCGTGGCCCCGATCGTGGTCGGCTCCCTGTCGGGCTGGCTGTCACCGCACCGCCAGTACGCCCTGCTCGCCGTACTGCCGCTGGGCGCTGCCCTGTTGCTCGCCGTGCTGCCCGAACCGGAGCCTGCCGCACAGGGGTCGGAGAACGCCCCCGAGACGACTTGCGTGGCCGCGCCGCCGCTGGTCTCCCTCAAGGCCCTGTACGCCTTGGAGTTCGCCTTCGTCTTCTCCACCGTCATCTCCTTCCCCTACCTCATCGCCCTCGTCGACGACCGCCTCCCGGGCACCTCACCGACCCTGTCCGGCGTGCTGTTCGCCCTCCCCCACCTGTGCTACCTGGTCTCGGCACTGGCCGTGCACTCCGTCTTCCACAGCCGCCCCCGCACCGGGATCGCGCTCGGCTTCGCCTTCATCGCGCTCGGGCTCGCCGGGCACGGGATCGCCGGCTCTCTGCCCACGCTGATCGCCGTGCGCCTGCTGCTGGGCGCGGGCCTCACCCTCGGCCTGGTGTGTCTGTCGGTGCTGGCCGCCGACTGCGCCAAGGGCCGGGCGCCGGGCGGGATGTTCGGCTCGCTGGAGTTCTTCTCCAAGGCCGGCGCGGTCGCCGCAGGAGTGGCCGCGGCGGCGGGCAGCGCCCGCTTCGGCCCGGCCGCACCGGTGCTGACCGGCAGCGCGGCCGCCGCAGTCACCGTACTGGCCACTTTCCTCCCCCCGCTGACCCCCCGCACCCGCAGGAGCCGCTGATGCCCTCGCTGATCCGTCCGCAGACCTCGTCCGGGGGGACCGCGATCTCGCTCTGCCCGCCCGGGAGTACCGCCGCGCCCGCCGAGCTCCCCTCCGCCGACGACGCCGTGGCCCACACGCTCCTCAACTGCCTGCTGCGCGAGGTGTCGGGCCCCGAGCACCAGTCGGTCGTCGCCGACGGCCGGCTGCTGCTGCGGCTGCCGCGCCGCGGAGTGCTGCTGCGGGTCGCGCTGCGTCGTACCTCGCTGCTGGGCGCGCACCGGTTCACCGGCCCCGTGAGCGAACAGGGCGAGGACGGCTGGTCGGAGGTGGACTGGCGGCGCCTGGCCGAGTACACGCACGACGAGCTGTCGCTGCGCACCGGCGTGCGCAACGAGGAGTTCCTGGAGCAGATCGCCTCCAGCCACGACGCCATCACCACCGCACTCGCCGCCACGCGTCCCGCCCGCCTCCCGGACGACCGGCTCTCCGCCTACCTGGCCTCCGAGCAGTCGCTGCTGTTCGGACACCGCTTCCACCCCACGCCCAAGGCCCGTACCGGCGACCCGCTCGCCTGGTCCGCATACGCTCCCGAGGTCGGTGCCTCCTTCCCGCTGCGGCACCTCGCCGTCCGCGCCCACCTGATCGCCGAGGAGTCGGCGGACCCGTCGGCGACCGCCCCGCTGGACGGACTGCGCACCGACGTACCTGAGGGCTACCGGCTGCTCCCCGCCCACCCCTGGCAGTACGGGACGCTCCAGGCCCACCCGGCCCTGCGCGCCGCCCTCGACCGCGGCGACATCCTCGACCTGGGCCCGGGCGGGCAGCCCTTCGCGGCCACCGCTTCGGTGCGCACCCTGTACGACGGCGAGACCTTCCTCAAGTTCAGCCTGAACGTCCGCATCACCAACTGCCTGCGCAAGAACAGCAGTTACGAGCTGTCCGGCGCCGTCGCCCTGACCCGCGTGCTGGCCCCGGCACTCGCCGACCTGGCCGACCGCTTTCCCGCCAGCGCCGTGCTGCGCGAGCCGGCCTACCGCACGCTGGCCCTGCCCGGCCCCGACGGCACCCCCGACCGCGACCTGTTCGAGGGCTTCGGCGTCATCGTCCGCGAGGGCCTGCCGCGCCGCCTCGCCCCGGGCACGGTCCCGCTGCTCGCGGCGGCCGTCGCCGACGAGTATCCGACCGGCGCCGCCCACGTCTCCCGCCTCCTCGACGGAGCGGACGTACGCACGGCCCTCGCCTGGTGGTCCTCGTATCTCGATCTGCTGGTCCCGCCCGTCCTGGCCGCGTACTTCGACCACGGACTGGTCCTGGAACCCCACCTGCAGAACGTCCTGGTGTGCGTCGGCGGCGACGGCATGCCCGCCCAGGTCCTCTTCCGCGACCTGGAGGGCACCAAGCTCGTCCCCGACCACCACGCCGACACGCTGGCCTCGCTGCCGCCCGAGGTCGCGGGCCCGATGACGTACGACGCGCAGCGCGGCTGGGACCGGGTCGTGTACTGCCTGCTCGTCAACCACGTTGCCGAGCTGCTCGCCGCCCTCGCCGACCTGCACCCGCAGGCGGAGGCGGCCCTGTGGGGACGGGTGCGCGCCACGCTCCAGACGTATGCCGACCGCCACGGCTGCCCGCCGAGGCTCGCCGCCCTGCTCGCCGGGGTGCCGCTGCCCGCCAAGGCCAACCTGCTGACCCGCTGGGAACGCAGGGCGGACCGGGACGCCGGCTACGTCCGGCTGCCGTCCCCGCTCGCCGAGGACATCCTGCGCGACACGACCGGGAGCACCCGATGAGCGAGCCGACGCCCACGGTCCGCGATCGCGTCCTGTCCCTGCCCGCCGCCGAACTGCCCGCGTACATCTACGACTTGGCGGCTCTGCGTGACCATGCCGCCGCCGTCCGGACCGCACTGCCCGAGCGGGTCGAGGTGTACTACGCCGCCAAGGCCAACCCGGAGCCGGAGATCCTCGGCGCACTCGGCCCGTACGTCGACGGCTACGAGGTCTCCTCGGGCGGTGAACTCGCCCACGTCGCCAAAGCGGTCCCGGACCGGCCGCTCGCCTTCGGCGGTCCCGGCAAGACGCCGGACGAGGTGCGGGCCGCACTGGAGCTCGGCGTGGACCGTTTCCATGTGGAGAGCGAGTACGAACTGCGCATGCTGGCCGAGCTGGCGCGCAGGTGCGCGCCGGGGCGACGGGTGGCGGTGCTGGTACGCGTCAATCTTCCGGTCCCGGACGGGGCGCTGGCGGGCAGCTCACTGGCGATGGGGGGCCGTCCGACGCCGTTCGGCCTGGACCCGGCACAGGCCGTCGACGTCATCCGGGCGCTCGCCGACGGGACGTATCCGCACCTCGAACTACTGGGTGTTCACGCGCACTTGGCCAGTGGCCTGGAGGCGGCGGAGCAGCTTGCGGTGGCCGAGTCCGTGGTGTCCTGGGCGACGGGCCACGGTGTTCCGCTCGCCGAGGTCAACATCGGCGGCGGCATGACCGTCGACTACACGGACCCGGAGCACCGCTTCGACTGGTCCGGGTACGGCAGCGGTCTCGCCCGTCTGACCGAGGCGCACCCCGAGCTGACCCTGCGTATCGAGCCGGGGCGGGCGCTGACGGCGTACTGCGGCTGGTACGCCACCGAGGTGCTGGACGTGAAGCGCAGTCACGGCGAGGAGTTCGCGGTGGTCCGCGGCGGCACCCACCACCTGCGGACCCCGGCGACGAAGGGCCACGACCAGCCCTGTTCCGTGCTGAAGGTGGATGCCTGGCCGCACCCGTGGCCGCGGTCGGCCGCCGCGGGCGAGCTGGTCACCCTGGCCGGGCAGCTGTGCACACCCAAGGATGTCCTGGCCCGCCGGGTACCCGCGCCGGGGCTCAGGGCCGGCGACCGGGTGGTGTTCTCGCTGGCGGGCGCCTATGCGTGGAACATCTCCCACCACGACTTCCTGATGCACCCCGGGCCGGGTTTCCACTTCCTCAACCCTTCAACCACAGGGCTGTGATCAGGTCCCCGGCACGGTCATCGGCACAGCGAAAGGGCCGCCCGGAGAGGGGCGGCCCTTTCGCTGTGGGGGGAGGTTTCGATGCGGCGTCGGCGTGTCTACAGGGCCCTGGGCAGCCCGCTGGCGGCTCCCATGCGGGCGACCCGGTCCAGCTGCTCGAGGTTGTTCAGGCGGTTCAGGTGCTGCAGCTGCTCGGAGGGGCGCGGCACCTCGGCCCTGTGCTCCGCGGGGATTCCGCTCTGGGCGAGCGAGTCGAGCGTGGAGATCGGGTTGAGCTCGCTCGCGTCCTTGTTCTGGATGGTCGCGTCGGACGCACAGGCAAGCGGCGCGGCAAGGGCGGTGATTCCTGCGGCGAGACCAACGGCGGCGACGATACGTCGGGTTGAGATCATGCTTCCCACAACGGCACCGGGCCTGCGGCGGTCACGGCCGCGCCACGCCACTCACCCATCAGGGGCAGTGCTGCGGCTGCGCTTGCCGAGCCTGCCGCGGCGGAGGAGCCTCGGAGGAGAGGTCCTTCGCGGCCCGCAGCTCCTCGGGTCGCGGCCCTCGAAGGAGGTCATCATGAGCACCACGGCAACTCCCGGCTTCAACGCCGACACCCTGCGCAAAGGGGTCGAAGGACACACTGCGGCGGATCTTCTGTCGCTCTATGCGGACGACGCGCAGATACGCATCGTGGACCGCAACACCCAGCCCAGCCAGCCCAAGGTTCTGCGCGGTCGCCAGGAGATCGGCGCAATGTTCGAGGACATCTACAGCCGTGACATGACGCACAAAGTGGACCAGTGCATCGTTCAGGGCGACCATGCCGCCTACAGCCAGTCCTGCCAGTACTCGGACGGGACCCGGGTCCTGGCCGAGTCGATGATCACGCTGCGCGACGGCAAGATCACCGAAGAGGTCCTGATCCAGGCATGGGACGAGTAGGAGGCAGAACCGCGAGGGTCCAGGTCACCACCCGGTTGACCTGGACCTTCTCGGCCCGTGCGGCACTGGGACGGGTGCGTCCGGCCCAGCCTCGGGCGGGCACGGCACAACGGCTGGCGCTGGTGGCTCTGCTGCGGTCGGTGCTGAGATCGAGACGGTCACGCCCGCTCCGTGCTGCGCGAAGACGGCGTGTCCTGCACCGGTGAGAGCGGCTCCTGACCGCCGTGGCGGCTCGGTTACTCTGAGGGCGGGCCGTGACTGGCGCTGAGGTGGAGCACCACCGGGGAGCGGCCACGCGGAGTCGATGCCGTGCGCCTGGGCGATCCGGTCACACCAGCCCAGGAGTGGATCATGTCTCAGGCACGGCTCATCGACGGCACCTCGCTCGCCCGACGCATCGTCGAGGACACCGCCAAGCGGGCGGCCGACCTCACCGACCGGACCGGAACGGCGCCCTGTCTGGCCACGGTTCTGGTCGGCGAGGACCCCGCCTCCGTCACCTACGTCCGGATGAAGCGGAACCGGTGCCGCAAGGCCGGTATCGAGTCGCGCCAGGTGGAACTTCCCGCCGCCACGACCACCGGGGAACTCGTCGGCACCCTGCGCTCGCTGTCGAGCGACCCCGGCGTGCACGGCATTCTGCTGCAGCACCCGATGGGCGAGCACATCGACGAGCGGGCCGCCTTCGAGGCGATCGCGCCCGAGAAGGACGTCGACGGCGTCACCTTCGCGTCCTTCGCGACGATGAGCTTCGGCCTGCCGGGCTTCGTGTCGTGCACGCCGGGCGGGATCATGCGGCTGCTCGACGAGTACGACGTCGACCCGTCCGGGAAGCGGGCCGTGGTCGTGGGCCGCAGCGCCATCCTCGGCAAGCCGGCCGGCATGCTGCTGCTCGCCCGCGACGCAACGGTGACGTACTGCCACTCCCGTACCCGGGACCTGTCCTCGGTCGTACGGGAGGCGGACATCGTGGTCGCCGCCGTGGGGCGGCCGCGGTTGATCCGGGGCGAGGACCTCAAGCCCGGCGCGGTCGTGATCGACGCCGGCTACAACCCGGGGAACGTCGGCGACGTCGACTTCGACTCCGCCGTGGAGCGGGCCGGGCTGATCACTCCGGTGCCGGGCGGTGTCGGTCCCATGACGATCGCCACGCTGCTGGAGCAGACCGTCGACGCCGCCGCCCGGCAGCTCGGGGTGTGATCAGCGCATCCAGGCGCTGTACGACTCGACGTCGCCGGCCTTGACGCCGTACTCGTGCTCGGGCTTGGTGAAGACGGTCTCCAGGCCGAGGACGGCGCCGGTGGACGGCTGCATGATCAGCATGCGGCGGTAGCCGGCGCCCTCGTACTCGTACGCCTGGCCGCGCCGCCCGAGCCGGTCCGTGACCTGGCCGACCGGCCGCAGCCCCTCGGTCCCAGCGAGGAGCCGGGCCAGCGTCGCGGACTCCCGGGCACCGAGGGTCCAGTGGTCGAGCAACACCGCGACTGCGTCGAGGAGTTCGGGGGTCGTCAGCCGGGTGCGGGTGTACGTGGCCTCCCGCAGGTAGGCCCGCAGCCGCGCAGGGTCGTTCGGCGGGGGCGACTCGGGCGGCGCGTCGCTCCAGCTGGGCGGATAGGTCTGCCTGCTGATGACGTGACCGTCCTCGACCAGGTGCGGATCGCCGCCGTCGTCGCGGAGGACCGGTCGGCCGGGGTGTCGCGGGTCGGTCGCCACGACGATCTCGGTATGACTGGCGTCGGCCTTCCAGCGCACGACGCGCTCCTCCGGGAGCGTCACGGGGGGCTTGTCGTCGCTCATGCCCATGCTCCAGGACTGCACATGCGTGCCCTTGCGCAGCTGCAGCGCGTCCTCCGCCGTGGCCTGCCGCTGTGCGCGGTCGGCCAGTTCCTGAAGAGGTACGGGGGTGGAGTCGGCCTGGACGACCAGCGGGCGGGGCGCCGCGACCGCGGGGGTGGTGCTCGGGCCGCCGAGCAGCAGCGTCAGCGCGGTCGCGGCGACGACGGCGGTGGCCGCGAGGCTCCAGACGAGCCTGGTTCGGCGGCGGCCCGTGGGGCGTTCGTGCAGCAGCCGGTTGAGCCGGCGTTCGCCGTCGTGGTCGAGGGGGCCGTCGCCGTAGTGGGGGCCGTCGACGGGCACCGGGTTGGCGCGGCGCAGGAGTTCGAGTTCGTCAGCCATGGCCGTGTTCCTTCGAGGGGGTCGCGTCGGCGGAGGTCGCGGTGGGGCGCAAAGGCCCCATGCGGTCTATTTCGGCTCTCAGCCGGCGCCGGGCACGGTGCAGCCTCATCGATGCGGCCCTGGTGCCGCAGCCGAGGGCGACGGCGACCTCGTCGACGCCCAGTTCCTCCCATGCCGTCAGGCGCAGCACCTCCTGGTCGGCCTCGGACAGGCGGGCCAGGGCGTCGTGCACCCAGGCGCCCGGGGTGTCCGCGTCGGGGCTCGCCACGATCTGCCGGCCGTGCGCGGTCTCGTCGTTGCCCAGCCGGTCGACCAGCCGGCGGCGCCGCCCGTAGCCGCGTACCGCGTTCGCCAGGCAGTTGCGTGCCACGCCGTACAGCCAGGGCAGCGGGGACCCGGGCAGGTCGGCCCGGCGTCGCCAGGCGACCGTGAACACCTCCGCCACCACTTCCTCCACCTCGCTGGTCCGCCCGTCCAGTCGCCGCGCGACATAGCGGCTGACCGCCCAGTAGTGCTCGCGATAGGCAGCGGCGAAGATCTCGTCGTTGCTCATGTCCCGTTCGTGTCCGGCACCATCCGGATCGTCACACCCGTTTCCGTGATTCTCGTCGCGTCACTCGAGTGTGACCGGCGTGCCCGGATCGGACAGAGCTGGCCCGTCCGGGCCTGCAGATCATGTCGAACGAGCAGTTCAACCAGGCGTTCACGATGCACGGCACGATCATGCTGCTGATGTTCGCGACGCCGTTGTTCGCCGGCTTCGCCAACTGGATCATGCCGCTGCAGATCGGCGCCCCGGATGTGGCCTTCCCGCGGCTGAACATGCTTGCGTACTGGCTCTATCTCTTCGGCTCGACCATCGCCGTCGGCGGTTTCCTCACCCCGCAGGGTGCGGCCGACTTCGGCTGGTTCGCCTACTCCCCGCTGTCGGACGCGGTCCGCTCACCGGGCATCGGCGCCGACCTGTGGATCATGGGTCTGGCCTTCTCCGGTTTCGGCACGATCCTCGGCGCGGTCAACTTCATCACCACCATCATCTGCATGCGCGCGCCGGGCATGACCATGTTCCGCATGCCGATCTTCACGTGGAACGTGCTGCTGACCGGTGTTCTCGTGCTCCTGGCCTTCCCGGTGTTGGCCGCGGCCCTGTTCGCCCTGGACTGCTCCCGTTCTTCTCCTTCATGACGTTCCTCATCGCCGTACCGACCGGCGTGAAGTTCTTCAACTGGATCGGAACGATGTGGAAGGGGTCCCTGTCTTTCGAGACCCCGATGCTCTGGGCGACGGGCTTCCTGGTCACGTTCGTCTTCGGTGGCCTCACCGGCGTGATGCTCGCCTCGCCGCCGCTGGACTTCCCGACCTCCGACACCTACTTCGTCGTCGCCCATTTCCATTACGTCATCTTCGGCACCGTCGTGTTCGCGATGTTCTCCGGATTCCATTTCTGGTGGCCCAAGTTCACCGGCAAGATGCTCGACGAGCGTCTGGGGAAGATCACCTTCTGGACGCTGTTCGTCGGCTTCCACGGCACCTTCCTGGTCCAGCACTGGCTGGGTGTGAACGGAATGCAGCGGCGGATTCCCGACTATCTGGCGGTGGAGGGTCTGACGACGCTCAACACGGTGTCGACGATCTTCTCGTTCCTCCTCGGAATGTCGTTCCTGCCGTTCTTCTACAACGTCTGGAAGACCGCGCAGTACGGCGAGAAGGTGGAGGTCGACGACCCGTGGGGCTACGGCCGCTCCCTGGAATGGGTGACATCCTGCCCGCCCCCGCGGCACAACTTCACCGCGCTCCCCCGGATCCGCAGCGAATCTCCGGCATTCGACCTGCACCACCTTCAGGATCCGGCACCGCAGAGGGAGTTGACCGCGCCATGAGCAGTGAGGAGGCGCGGGTGCTCCTCAACGAGATCGAGGGGCACCTGCTGATCGCCGCCGCCCGCGAGGAGGGCCGTACGGCCGCCGCGCGTTTCTGTGCCCCCTTCGACTGGCTGACGCAGTCTCAGCGGGAGGAGGTGGAGCGCCGTTTCGAGGCGGAGTACCTCGCGCTCGCCCGCGCCTCGTGGCGGCACACGGCGGCGCGGGCCCACCAGGTGCGGGAGGAGTACGAGGACGCCTACCGCGACCTGCGGCGCCGCCTGCTGGCCGGCTGGCTGCTGGCGTGCGCCGCGGTCGTGGCAGTCGGCGTCCTGTTGCTGCCGCTCGCCTAGGAGTTGTCTTCAAATGTCACGCCCACATCAGGAGCGATGCGAGGGTGACGGCTGCCTCGTAGGACTCGGCGGTCTTGTCGTAGCGGGTCGCGATGCCGCGCCACTGCTTCAGGCGGTTGAAGCACCGTTCCACCACGTTGCGACGCTTGTAGAGCTGCTTGTCGAAGGCCGGCGGCGCCCGCCTCGGCTGCCGCGCCGGAGCCGGTTGCGGACCTGGTCGGCCCGCTCGGGGATGGTGTGGCCGATGCCGCGCCGCCGCAGCCAGGTGCGAATGGCTTTGGAGCTGTAGCCCTTGTCGCCCAGGACGTGGGCGGGCCGCACGAGGGGGCGTCCCGGGCCGATGCGGGGCACCCGTATCGCTTCCATCACGGCGATGAACTGGGTGCAGTCGTTGGTGTTGCCGCCTGTGACGGTTAACGCGAGCGGGCGGCCGAAGGCGTCGCAG
This sequence comes from Streptomyces sp. NRRL S-646, assembly GCF_000720765.1. GTDB lineage: Bacteria > Actinomycetota > Actinomycetes > Streptomycetales > Streptomycetaceae > Streptomyces. The sequence continues at coordinate 428,269 of NZ_JODC01000008.1, read as the reverse complement.
GCGAGATGAATCTTGCTGGTCAGGCCACCTCGGGAGCGTCCGAGTCCGGGGCTGCGAAGCCCCCTTTTCGGGCCCCGGCGTCGGCCTCCGCCTGGGCGGCCCGGAGCATCCGCTCGAAGGTGCCGCCTGCCGCCCACCGTCGGAAACGGGTGTGCAGCGTGGCCCACGGACCGTACCGCTCGGGCACATCCCGCCAGGCTGTCCCAGTGCGGAACTTCCAAACGATCCCGTTGAGGACCCTTCGATCGTCCAACCGCTTCCGGCCACGCGGTGACACCGGCAGCAGCGACCGGACGAACTCCCACTCCGCATCGGACAGTTCATGGCGACGTATCACCCAACCATGATCCACCACTCAAGATCTTTCGAAGACACGGCCGAGTTCTGTGATGGGTGAGGGCCTTCAGGTTTCGGCGGGGATCGCGACCTCCAGGGTCGGCCCCAGGAGGCCCTCATCCGCCTCACGGCGTAATGCGACACGCTTCAGGGGTGCAGTGCTCGTTGCAGCGCCTCGATGGCGAGTGTGCGCGCGACCGTGGTCGCCTTGGAGTCGCGGAGGCTGTCGAGCATCAGGAAGTCGTGGACCATTCCCAGCACTCGGACCGCGGTGACGTCCACTCCTGCCTCGCGGAGCTTGGCCGCGTAGGCCTCGCCTTCGTCACGCAGGACGTCGGCCTCGTCGGTGATGACCAGTGTGGTGGGAAGGCCACGGAGCTGCTCGATGTCGGCCTGCAGCGGTGAGGCATAGATTTCGGTGCGCTGCTTGGGGTCCGAGGTGTAGGCGTCCCAGAACCACTTCATCCCGTCGCGAGTGAGGTAGTAGCCGTCGGCGAACTGCTGGTAGGACGGAGTGTCGAAGTTCGCGTCGGTGACGGGGTACAGCAGCACCTGGGCAGCCAGTTGCACATCTCCGCGTTCCTTGGCCATTAGCGCGAAGACCGTCGACATGTTGCCGCCCACCGAATCGCCGCAGACCGCTATCCGTGAGGCATCGAGGTTTTGTTCCCCGCCGTTTTGGAGGATCCACTTCCCGACCGCGTAGTTCTGCTCGATCTGAGTCGGGTACTTCGCCTCGGGGGCCCTTTCATAGACGGGGAAGACCACCGCGGCGTTCGCTCCGACCGCCAGTTCGCGGATCAGCCGGTCGTGCGTCTTCTCGTCGCCGAACACCCATCCGGCGCCGTGGATGTACAGGACCACCGGGAGGGTTTTCATGGTTCCCCGGGGGCGGATGATACGCGTGCGGACGTTGCCGTACTGCCCGGCGTCGATGGTCACCCAGTCCTCGTCCACCGCCGGCTTGGCCACCCCTTTCCCTTCCTGGAGACCATCGAGGATCTCGCGGCCGTTCTCCGGCGGGACCTCGTAGATGCGCGGATGCGGCGACGTGGCCTCCGTCAGCTCCCGGGCAGAGGGTTCCAGGACTGGGGTTGCGACGGATCGAGAAGCGGGCATGGTGCGCCTCCTGCCTCAGATGTAGCGGTACATGCGGCTGGCCACCCAGCTCCCATCGTCTCTCAGCAGCGCATCGGTGCAACCGCGGGACAGGGCGTGAAGCCCAGGTCACGTTGGGTCGTCGAGGTTGCACCATTGCGCGGATCCACCGTCGGGTCCCGGCTTGTGGCTGTACTTGCGGCGGGACCCGGCGCCCAGAGGACGCCGCTTGGCGGGTCTCGACTTCGGGCTTAGGAGGGGTCCTTGTGCCGTGTTTTTGAAGACAGGCCCTAGGCCGGACCTACGACAGCGTCCACTTCTGGTTGTCGCCCGTTCCGCAGGACCACAGCACCGTGGAAGCGCCGTTCGCCGTGCCGTTGTTGTAGGCGTCGAGGCAGAGGCCGGCGTTGACGTTGGTGATGGTGCCGTCGCTGTTGACGTTCCACTTCTGGTTGTTCTGGCCGTTGCAGTCCCAGATGACGACCTTGGTTCCGTTGGTCGTCCCCTGGTTGTAGGCGTCGAGGCACTTGTTGCCGTACACCACGAGTTCCTTGCGGGAGGTGTACGTCCAGGCCTGGTTCTGGCCGCCGTTGCAGTCCCACAGTTCGGCCTGGGTGCCGTTGGTGATCGTGTTGTTGTAGATGTCCAGGCAGCGTCCGGACTGCTTGCCGACGACCTGGGAGCCGCCTGCACCCGGCAGAGGTCTGACGGTGATCGAGTCGAGGGCCGGGGCGCCCGAGAAAGTGAGCGAATTGGCAGAGCCCTTGGACAGACCGACCTGGACCGAGATCGTGCCCGGGCTGGAGCCCGTCGGCGGGAAGGAGACCGTGGTGGCGCCCTGGCCGTTGACCTTGAGGGTGCCGGTGCGGGCACTGGACGTGTTGTTGGTGTACGAGACGTCGACGACCTTGATGCCGGTGTTCCCGGCGACCACGCCCGAGAAGCCGGCGGTACCGGTATATGTGCTGCCGGCCGCCTCCGTGCCGCCGGTGACCGAGAGCATGACCGAGCCGCCCGCCGGAACACTGGTGGTGTAACTGGTGCCGTAGGAGCCGACATTGGCGCGCGCCCACAGGTCACGCACGGTCGCGGACGCGTTTGTCAGACCGAGGTCGGACCAGCGGACGGTGATGTTCTGGGCGGAGGAGGTGCGGTTGAGGAGGACGACGGCACGGTTGCCGGTGCCGGCGAGGACCTTGCCGTACACCTGCAGCCCCGTCGTGTCCTCGGCGACCTTCACGCCCTGGAGGCCACGCGGGTCCTGGTCGACGCCGATGACCTCGGGGTTCTTGAGGATGCCGGCGGTCTCCGACGTCATCGTGGCCAGGTTGTTGCCGGCCAGGAGCGGTGCGCCGGAGATGGCCCACAGGTTCATGTGGGTGCGGTTCTGGGCGGCGGTGAAGCCGTCCATGCCGACCATCAGCATGTCCGGGTCGTTGTAGTAGCCGGTGTGCTGGGCCGTGGGGTGCAGGGTCTGGTCGAAGTTGGAGAGCAGGTTCGTCATCGACGGCGAGTTGCCGTAGTAGATGATGTCCGTGCTGGTGCGCCACATGGGGGCCTGGCCCGGCGCCCAGTTCCACGGGTTCTGCTTGCCCCAGTTGCAGATCGACAGGGTGAGCGGGCGGCCGGTGGTGGCCGTCGCCTTGGCGACCGCGTCGCTGATCGACTGGTACGCCGTCGCCGCGTCGAGTCCCTCGACGTCTCCGCCGCACCAGTCGACCTTGACGAAGTCGAAGCCCCACTTGGAGAACTGGAGCATGTCCTGGTCGTAGTGGCCCTCGCTGCCGGTGTTCGGGGCGGCGGGGCGGCCGGTCGGGTAGTAGTAGCCGCAGCCGTTCTTGCCGGCGTCGGTGTAGATGCCGGCCTTGAGGCCCTTGCTGTGGATGTAGTCGGCGATGGCGCTCATCCCGCCGGGCCACTCACTGGTGTCGACGGTGATGTTGCCGGCGCTGTCGCGGGTGCCCTGCCACCAGCCCTCGTCGATGTTGATGTACTTGTAGCCGGCCGCCGGCAGCCCCGCCGCGACGAACGCGTCGACCTGCTGCTTGACGACGTTGTAGTCGATCTTGGCGGCGAAGCTGTTCCAGGAGGCCCAGCCCATGGGGGCGGTGGGCACGGCTATCTGACGGGTCGTCGCCGCCTGGGCGGGGCCGGGTGCCGCGAACAGGAGCGCGGCGGCCGCGGTGACGGCCAGGGCGAGGAGGCGTACGGCGGCTGCTCTGCAGCGGCCTGCGAGACCTCTGCGGGTCGAGCGCGGAGGGGGGTACATGCGGCTCCATTTATTCGACATATCGAACGAAGATCGGTGATCCGAACGCGTTGCGCGCCGAAAGTAGAGCCACACTGAGCGTCAAGTCAACGGAAGTGACAGGCGCGAAGTGGCCTTTCCCTACGGGGCGTTCTCGCTGAAAGGCGTACGGCGACGCCATACTGGCCGTCGTGCGTGCAGCGATCATGACGGCGGGATCCCGGGGCGACGTCGCCCCGTACACCGGACTCGGACACGGGCTCTCCCGTGCCGGGCACGAGGTCACTCTGGTGACACATGCCCGTTTCGAGCCGCTCGTGGCCGGATCGAAGATCCGTTTCCATCCGCTGCCCGTGGACCCGCGGGCGGAACTGGAGTCCTCGCGGGGGCGCGGGCTGCATCGCAGTGCGACCGGCGTGGGCAAGCTGGTGCGGGTGGTCGCGATGGCGCGGGCGCTGGTCGGGCGGATGACGGACGATCTGGTGGCAGCCGCCCGGCCGAGCGACATGCTGCTGCTGTCCGGTTCGGTGGGGCCGCTGGGGCAGACCATCGCGGAGGGCCTGTCCCTGCCCTACCTCGACGTGCCCCTCCAACCCCTCGCTCCTACAAGGGAGTTCGGGCCGCCGATGCTGGGCGTCCGCTCGCTGGGAGCGGTGGGCAACCGGATCGCCGGGCACGCGGTGAGCCTGGCCGTGGAGCAGGTCTTCGCGGGGGCGCTGCCTGCGGTGCGGGAGCGACTTGGGCTGCCCCGTGCGAGTGCCGCCGCGGCATGGCGGGCACGGGAGCGGCAGGGGCGGCCGGTGCTGCACGGATTCAGCCCACTGGTGGTGCCGCGCCCGTACGACTGGCGGCCGGGCCTGTCGGTGACCGGATACTGGTGGCCGTACGACGCAGAGCCCCAACTCCCCTCGCTCGTACGGGACTTCCTCGACGCGGGACCGGCCCCCGTCTATGTGGGCCTGGGCAGCGCGACGGTGCCCGATCCCGAGCGGCTCAGCGCCTGCATCGTGCGCGCCCTGCGCCGGGCCGGCCTCCGAGGAGTGATCCAGCGCGGCTGGGCCGGCCTCGGGGCCTCCGGCGACGACATGCTGACCGTCGACGACATCCCGCACTCCGCGCTCTTCCCCCGCATGGCCGCCGTGGTCCACCACGCGGGCGCGGGCACCACGGCGGCGGGGCTGCGCGCCGGGGTACCGGCCGTGCCGGTACCGATCCAGTTCGACGAGGGCTTCTGGTCCGCCCGCCTGGTCTCACTGGGCGTCGCCCCACGCACCCTGCCGCTGCGCCGCCTCACCCCCAGCGGGCTGGCCACGGCGCTGATGCGGGCCACCAGAGACCCGGCGTTCGCGCGGCGCGCCGAGACGCTCGGGGCACGCATCCGCGGGGAGGACGGGGTGGCCCCGGTGCTGGCGGCGGTGGATCGGTGGGGTGGTTAGGGCCGGTCGGCGGTCCGGGGCCGGCACGGGCCGAGAGGGTTGGCCCGCGGGTTGCACCACCCGAGTGCAACCCCGCCGTCGGGGCGGCCACGAGCGCCGTCCGCGCGGGTGGCGGGGTGAGCCTCGTTCATGACGCCTGGCGCTGCGGAAGAACGCCGAGACGCGTGCCGAGCACGCGGTCCAGCGCAAGCTCGACGCGATCGCCGCTGCGCTGCTCGAAGTGCACCGGGGCGACCGCAGCGAGGCGTTCGAGGACCTGAGGAATGCGATCCGGATGGAGCAAGAGACCTGACGCCGGACCGCGAAACGCCGCCGTGGTCCTTCTCGCCCTCCCGCATACCGACGATCATCCGCGTCATGGACATCTTGCTCGTCGCCAGCGCGTTCAACAGCCTGTGCCAGCGTGTGTACGCGGAACTGTCCGACGAAGGGCACCAGGTGGACGTCGTGCTCGCCACGCACGGCGCCGAAGCGATCCGGACCGCCGTTCGCGAAACCCGCCCGGAACTGATCATCGCTCCGATGCTGAAGACGGCGCTGCCGGAGGACATCTGGCAGGAGCACATCTGCCTCATCGTGCACCCCGGGCCGCCCGGCGACCGCGGCCCGTCCTCCCTGGACTGGGCGATCGCCGAGGGCGCCTCGCACTGGGGGGTGACGGTGCTGCAGGCCGAGGCGGCCATGGACGCGGGTGCCGTGTGGGCGGCCGAGTCCTTCCCGGTGCCGCCGGTCGGCAAGAGCGACCTGTACCGGGGCGAGGCCTCCGACGCCGCCTCGGCCGCCGTCCGGCTGGCGGTACGGAGGTACGCCGACGGATCGTTCAAGCCGCAGCCGCAGAGCGATCCCGCGGTCCGGGTGGTGTGGCGCGACTTCTTCCGCCGAGAGCAGCGAAGGATCGACTGGGAGAACGACACGACTCAGACGGTCCTGCGCAAGCTCCGCGGGGCCGACTCCCAGCCGGGAGTCCTGGACGAACTCTGCGGCCAGGAGGTGTTCCTGCACGGCGGGCACTTCGAGGACCGGCTGCACGGACACCCCGGCCAACTGCTCGCGACGCGTGCCGGTGCGGTCTGCCGGGCCACCCGGGACGGGGCGGTGTGGATTCCGGAGCTGCGGCCCCGCAAGGCCTCCGGCGACCCCGCGCCGTTCCGCCGTCCGGCGGCCTCCGTGCTCGCCTCCCTCCCGGCCCCGTCGCTGCCGGAGACCGCGGCACCGCTCGAACTGGCCCCCGGCAGGACCACTTGGAGCGACATCCGCTACCGGCAGCACGGCGACATCGGATTCCTGAACTTCTCCTTCCCCGGCGGGGCGATGAGCACCGGGCACTGCCGCCGGCTGCTGGCCGCCTACCGGTACGCGCTCACCCGCCCCACCTCGCTGCTGGTGCTCGGCGGAGCCCGCGGCTTCTTCTCCAACGGCATCCACCTCAACGTCATCGAGGCGGCCGCCGACCCCGCAGGCGAGTCCTGGTCCAACCTCAACGCCATGGACGACCTGGTCGAGGCGGTCCTGCGCACCACGGACCGGATGGTGGTGGCCGCGCTCGGCGGCAACGCCGCGGCCGGCGGCGTCATGCTCGCCCTGGCCGCCGACGAGGTGTGGTGCCGCACCGGAGCCGTCCTCAACCCGCACTACCGGCGGATGGGCCTTTACGGGTCGGAGTTCTGGACGTACACGCTGCCGCGCCGTGTCGGAACCGACACGGCCCTGCAACTGACGACCGAGGCATTGCCGGTGAGCGCCGCACGCGCCGCACGGATCGGCCTGGTGGACCGTCTGGTGGAGGCCCCGGCGCAGGGGTTCACCGCCGAGATCGAGCGGCTGGCAGCCGAACTCGCCCGCGAACCGGACCTCGCGCAGCGGATCGCCGCGAAGGCCGCGGCACGCCAGGCGGACGAGGCACGGCAGCCGCTCGCGGAGTACCGGCGGGACGAACTCGCCCGTATGCGTGCCGTCTTCTTCGACCCTCAGGCCCCGTACCACGCCCTGCGTTCCGCCTTCGTCCGCAAGCTGCCGAACGGCGAGGCACGACCCCTGGCCCCGGCCGGCGACCAGGTCGCCGGGGGTGACCGGTGACGCGGTCCGGCACCCGCCTGCTGGTGGCGGGCGTCGGCAACATCTTCCTAGCGGACGACGCCTTCGGACCCGAGGTGATCCAAGCCCTGGACCGGCGGCCGCTGCCTCCCGAGGTCCGGGTGCGGGACTTCGGCATCCGCGGCATGGATCTCGCGTACGAACTGCTGGACGGCTACGACACGGCCGTCCTGGTCGACGCGGCCGCGCGGGGGCACCGGCCGGGCACCCTGTCGCTGATCGAGCCGGAACTGCCCGACGGCACCGCGGATGCCGCCCCGCCCGAGGCTCATGGCATGGATCCGGCCAGGGTGCTGGCCCTGGCCGCCCACCTGGGCGACGAGCCGCTGCCGCGGGTCCTCGTTCTCGCCTGCGAGCCCGAGGCGCGGCCACGCGGCGACGAGGACATCGTGCCGGGCCTCAGCGCACCGGTTCGCGAGGCGGTCGGCAGGGCCGTCGCAGCCCTGCATTCGCTGGTCCCGGCACTGCTCGCCGACCCCGCGGCCACGCCTTCGTTGAGCCGCCCGGACGAATCCGCGGACCCGTCCGCGGCCGAGGTCCCGCTCCCGGTGGCCGGCGGCGTCGAGGATCGGTGACGCACCGACACCCACTGCGTCGAACAACCGCGAGGAGCAGCGCCCATGTGCGAGTCCATGGACGACGTCACCCAGGCAGTCCTCGCGAAGAACGACGGCCTGGCCGCGAGCCTGCGCGACGAACTGACCCGGCGCGGGGTCGGCGTCGTCAACCTGCTGTCCAGCCCGGGCAGCGGCAAGACGGAACTGCTCGGGAAGGTGCTGGCCCTGGCGGTGGAGCGGCGCATCCCGGTGGCCGCGCTCACCGCCGACCTGGCGACCGAGAACGACGCCCACCGGCTCGCCCGCTCGGGCGCGCCGGTCAAACAGCTGCTGACCGACGGGCTGTGCCATCTGGAGGCCCGGCAGCTCCGCGGCCATGTGCAGAGCTGGCTGCCCGAGGACACTGCCGTGCTGTTCGTGGAGAACGTCGGCAACCTCGTCTGCCCGGCGGCCTACGACCTCGGCGAGAGCCTGCGGATCGTCCTCATGGCGGTCACGGAGGGCGAGGACAAGCCACTGAAGTACCCCACGGCCTTCGGCTCCGCCCATCTGGTCGTGCTCACCAAGACCGATCTGGCCGAGCCCGCCGGTTTCGACGAGGCCGCCTTCGTAGCCCATGTGCAGCGGGTCAACCCCGGGGTGGAGGTCGTACGGTCCTGCGCCCGTGACGGCGCCGGTATCGCCACCGTGCTGGAGCGGGTGCTCGCCGCGCGGGACGGGGCCCCCGTGCACCGGCCTCCTCTCGCGCCCCGCCCGCACGGCCACGAGCACGCCCAGCAGACCACGGGCCTAGCGGCCGGCCGCGTCTCGTGACCGCTCCGGCCGCGCAGGCCGTGCGCCGCCGTGTCGTCGTGCGCGGCACCGTGCAGGGCGTGGGCTTCCGCCCCTTCGTGCACCGACTGGCCACCGATCTCGCGCTGGCCGGGTTCGTGAGCAACACGGCCGGCGGCGTACTCATCGAGGTGGAGGGCGCGCCGGACGGTGTCGCCCGTTTCTGCGGCCTGCTGGCCACGGAGCCTCCACCGCTGGCCGCCGTCACCGGCGTCGGCGTCGAGGACCTGCCCGCCACGGGCGCGGACGAGGCCTTCACCATCCGCGCCACCGAACGGTCCGCGGGCCGCACGCTGCTCCCGCCCGACACGGCGACCTGCGCGGACTGTCTGCGGGAACTCGCCGATCCGGTCGACCGCCGCCACCGGCACCCGTTCGTCACGTGCACCCACTGCGGCCCCCGCTTCACCATCGCCACGGGGATGCCGTACGACCGGGCGGTCACCACGATGGCCGGCTTCCCGATGTGTCCCGCATGCGCCCGGGAGTACGGCGACCCCGCCGACCGCCGCTTTCACGCCCAGCCCGTCGCCTGCCCGGACTGCGGTCCCCGGCTGCGCCTGGTGCCGGCGGCCGGCAGCGGGATCCGCCCTGCGCGGGACGGCGACGCCCTGGTGGCGGCCCGGGCCCTGCTGGCGGCCGGACGCATCCTCGCCGTCAAGGGCCTCGGCGGCTATCACCTGGCATGCGACGCCACCGACGCACGAGCCGTCGACACACTGCGCACCCGGAAGGAGCGCGGTGGCAAGCCGTTCGCGGTGATGTGCGCGGATCTCGACACCGTGGATGAGATCGCCCAGGTCTCCCCGGCCGAGCGCACGGCACTCACCAGCGCCCGCCGCCCCATCGTCCTGCTGCGCCCGCGGACGCCGGCCCGGCACCTGCGCCTCGCTCCCGGTGTGTGCCCGGGCAGCCCGCAGCTCGGCGTGATGCTGCCCTACACGCCCGTGCACGTCCTGCTGTTGGGGCTCCCCGGTGATCCGCCGGGCCCACGTGTACTGGTCATGACCAGTGGCAACCGGTCGGGGGAACCGATCGTCACGGACGACGAGGAGGCGCTGACCCGGCTGGACGGGCTGGCCGACGCCTGGCTTGCCCACGACCGGGCCATCGCCTCACCGTGCGACGACTCCCTGCTGCGGGTGCGCGGCGACGGCAGCGAGCAGGTGCTGCGCCGGTCCCGGGGGTATGTGCCCCGCCCGCTGCGGCTGCCGGTCGCCGTGCGGCCCGCGCTGGCGGTGGGCGGCGACCTCAAGAACGCACTGTGCGTCGGCGAGGGCGACCAGGCCTGGCTCGGCCCGCACATCGGCGACATGGGGGACCTGACCACGCTGGAGGCCGCCGAGCGGGCGGAGGGGCACATCCGGCAGCTGAGCGGCGTCACCCCCGAACTCGTCGCAGCGGACCGGCACCCCGGCTACCACTCGGCCCGCTGGGCCCGCCGCCGCGCGGCCGAACTGCCCCGGCACACACCGGTGTTCGTCCAGCACCACCATGCACACATCGCCTCCGCGATGGCCGAGCACGGCCTCGACGGCACCACACCCGTGATCGGCGTCGCCTTCGACGGCACCGGCTACGGCGACGACGGCACCGTCTGGGGCGGCGAGATCCTCCTCGCCGACTACGCGCGTCACCGGCGCTACGCCCACCTCTCCCCCGCCCCGCTGCCCGGCGGAGATGCCGGGGTCGCCAACCCGTGCCGTCTGGCCCTGGCCCGGCTGTGGGCCGCGGGTGTGCGGTGGGATGCGGATCTGCCCTGCGTCGCCGCCTGCTCGGCCACGGAACTGACCCTCCTGGAACAGCAGTTGACGCGGGGGGTGGCCTGCGTGGCGACCTCCAGCATGGGCCGGCTCTTCGACGCGGTGTCCTCCCTGGTGGGGGTGTGCCACCGCGCGCGATACGAGGCCCAGGCGGCCGTGGAGCTGGAGGCAGCGGCCGCTTCGGCCCGGGACGCCGACACCTCGGCGTACGCCTTCGGTATCGGCTCCGGCATGTGCGACCCGGCACCGGTGCTCGGCGCACTGGTGGCCGACCTGCGGCGCGGCACCCCTGCCCCCGTGCTCGCCGCGCGCTTCCACCGCGGCGTCGCCAGAGCCGTCCTGGAGATCTGCCGGCAGGCGCGCCGGGACACCCGCCTGGCCACGGTCGCCCTCAGCGGCGGGGTCTTCGCCAACGCGCTGCTGGAGGAGGAGTGCACGCGGCTGCTGGCCGAGGACGGCTTCACGGTGCTGCGGCACGGTGAAGTTCCCCCGAACGACGGCGGATTGGCCCTTGGACAACTCGTGGTCGCGGCGCACGAACGACAAGAGGAGTGACCCATGTGTTTGGCAGTGCCCGGCAAGGTCGTGGCCATCGACGACAGTGCCGACCCGCTCACCGGGCTGATCGACTTCGGCGGTGTGCAGAAACAGGCGTGTCTGGAGTACGTGTCGGACGTGCGGGTGGGTGAGTACGTCATCGTCCACGTCGGGTTCGCGCTCCAGCGCCTGGACGAGGAATCGGCTCTGGCCTCCCTGCAGCTCTTCGAGGAACTGGGGCTGCTGGAGGAGGAGTTCGGCGACGCCTGGGAGCAGGCGTCGCGGGACGCGGGAGTCGCCGCCGTGACCGAGGAACCCCGAGAGAGCGAGGCCCGGTGAAGTACATCGACGAGTTCAACGACCCCGATCTGGCCCGGCGGCTGCTGGACGAGATCGGCGCCACCGCCACCCGGCCGTGGGCCCTGATGGAGGTGTGCGGCGGGCAGACCCACTCCATCATCCGGCACGGCATCGACCAACTGCTGCCGGAGCAGGTGGAGTTGATTCACGGTCCCGGCTGCCCCGTGTGCGTGACCCCGCTGGAGGTCATCGACAAGGCGCTGGAGATCGCCGCGCGTCCCGGGGTGATCTTCTGCTCCTTCGGCGACATGCTCCGGGTTCCGGGCACGGACCGGGACCTGTTCCGGGTCAAGGGCGAGGGCGGCGACGTACGCGTGGTGTACTCACCGCTCGACGCCCTGGAGCTGGCCCGCCGCAACCCGGACCGGGAGGTGGTTTTCTTCGCCATCGGCTTCGAGACCACGGCCCCCGCCAACGCGATGGCCGTGCACCAGGCGCGCCGCCTGGGGCTGGCCAACTTCAGCCTCCTGGTGTCGCATGTGCGGGTTCCTCCGGCGATCGAGGCCATCATGACGGCCCCCGCATGCCGGGTGCAGGGCTTCCTGGCCGCCGGGCATGTGTGCAGCGTGATGGGCACCGCCGAGTATCCCGAACTGGCCGAGCGGTTCCGGGTGCCGCTCGTGGTGACCGGTTTCGAGCCGCTGGACATCCTCGAGGGCATCCGCCGAGCGGTGCGCCAGCTGGAGCGCGGTGAGCACCGGGTGGAGAACGCGTACGCGCGTGCCGTACGCGAGGACGGCAACCCGGCCGCCGTACGCATGATCGAGGAGGTGTTCGAGGTCACCGACCGGAACTGGCGCGGCATCGGGCCCATCCCGCGCAGCGGCTGGCGGCTGACCGAGGCGTTTCGCGCGTTCGACGCCGAGCACCGCTTCGACGTCACCGGGATCCGCACCGAGGAGCCCGCCGAGTGCCGCGCCGGCGAGGTGCTCCAGGGGCTGATCAAGCCGACCGAGTGCGCCGCGTTCGGCACCACCTGCACCCCGCGCACCCCGCTCGGCGCCACCATGGTCTCCAGCGAGGGCGCCTGCGCGGCCTACTACCTCTACCGCCGGATGAACGCCGCGACGCCGCAGGCCAGCCGTGCCGCGCGGGAGGAGATGAACCCCGTTGCCTGAGCTCTCGCAAACCGTCGACCCCGCCAACTGGACCTGTCCGGCGCCTCTTCGCGACCAGCCCGTGGTGGTCATGGGGCACGGCGGAGGCGGCGCCCTGTCCGCCGAGCTGATGGAGCAGGTCTTCGTCCCCGCCTACGGAAATGCCACCCTCGCCGCGCTCGCCGACTCCGCCGTCCTCGAACTGGGCGGTGCGCGGCTGGCGTTCTCCACCGACTCCTATGTGGTCAGGCCGCTGTTCTTTCCCGGCGGCTGCCTGGGCGACCTCGCGGTCAACGGCACCGTCAACGACCTCGCGATGAGCGGCGCCAGGCCCGCCTACCTGTCCGCCGCCTTCGTCCTGGAAGAGGGCGTGGAACTGACCGTGGTCGAACGGATCGCGCGTGCCATGGGCGCGGCGGCCGAGACGGCGGGGGTCGTCGTCGCCACGGGTGACACCAAGGTCGTGGAGTCCGGGCACGGCGACGGTGTGTACGTCACCACCGCCGGCGTGGGGCTCGTCCCCGACGGGGTGGACATCCGTCCCCAGCGTGCGCGGCCCGGTGACGCCGTCATCGTCAGCGGTCCGATCGGTCTCCACGGAGTGGCGATCATGAGCGTCCGGGAGGGACTGGAGTTCGGTGTCGAGGTCGCCAGCGACACAGCGCCCCTCGCGGACCTGGTGGCGGCCATGCTGGCGGTAACGCCCGACATCCATGTCCTGCGCGACCCGACCCGTGGCGGCCTGGCCGCGTCCCTCAACGAGATCGCCCGCGCCTCCGGAACCGGTATCCGCCTGCAGGAGCGGGCCATTCCGGTGCCGGACGCCGTCGCAAACGCCTGCGGGTTCCTGGGCCTCGACCCCCTCTACGTCGCCAACGAGGGCCGGCTTGTCGCCTTCGTCCCGCCGGCGGCGGCAGACGAGGTCCTTGCGGCGATGCGCGCCCACCCGCAGGGCGCCGGGGCCACGCTGATCGGTGAGTGTGTGGCCGAGCACCCCGGCATGGTCGTGGTCTCCACCGGCCTCGGCGGCACCCGGGTGGTGGACCTGCCGCTGGGTGAGCAGCTGCCGCGGATCTGCTGACCCGGACGTACGAGGCCCCGCCGGACCATCGAGCTCCGGCGGGGCCTCGTGCATGTCACTCGATCCCGGTGATCTCCAGTTCCCGGCCGCTGCGCAGGTCGGTGGAGGGCTGGTCGCAGTCCGGGCACCAGAAGAACGGGGGCATGCCCACCGGGAACTCCTCCGCGCAGGCGCCGCAGTAGGCCTGCGCGGGGACCGGCTCCACCACGAGCCGGGCCGTGGCGAGGGCGGTGCCGTCGCGGGCCACCTCGAACGCGAAACTCAGGGCGTCGGGTACGACCCCGGCCAGCTCGCCGACCCGGACGGTCACCGCCGAGACGGCGTCCGTGCCGTCCGCCCGGGCGAGCTCGTCGGCCCGCTCGATGATCGCGGTCGCGATCGACAACTCGTGCACGGTCGTCTCACGGGTAGCGGTGGCCTGCGCGCCAGCCGCCGGCCATCCGGTAGATCCGAAACTCGCGCCTCAGGCTCGGCCACTCCCGGACGAGCAGCGCCAGGGCCACGGCACCGGCCAGGGCGGCCTCCGCCATCAGCAGCTGCCGTCCCGTCGTGCCGCCCTGCGCGCCGTCTGCTCGTTGGACCTTCATTCCGGCTCCCTTTTGTTCCTCATCCCGGCGGGATGTTCGGCATGACGTCGAGGAGGGCGTCGTGCCGCTTCCAATGGATCCCGGTGGAGCGGCGCGCGTCGGCGGTGCCGTCCTCGTGGTGTCCGGTCTGGTGGCCGTAGGGCCCGGTGTTGCCCTGATGCATGCCGGACACGTGCCCGGTGGAGTCGGGCTTGGCCTGGGGTCGGCCGACTCTGATGTTGCCCATGGGGTGTTCTCCTTCCTCGTCTCCGCGCCGCGGAGTCGTGGTCATGGCCGCTCTGTGAGGTCGTCGAAGAACCGCTCGACGGCGGGCCAGATCCGGCCGCCGCCGGACAGGCCGCGCCATTCCCGGCGTACGAGGGCGATCATGCGGTAGCAGTCGTCGACCGGCACGATCCAGTGGTGGTCGAGGCCGTGGACGGTGTTCACGAGCAGTGCCTCCACGTCGGGTTCCACGGACGCGAGCTGCGGACAGGTCTCGGTCAGCCGCTGCCAGGCCGTCGCGTCGATCTCCCACCGCATGGCCCCGGCCGGGCTCGGGCCCTCGGCGGTGACCGTGCCGTCGGCCCGGGGCACGAAGAAGACCAGACCGACGGGCACTCCCAGAACCTCAGTGTCCACCCGGGAAAGCCGGATCCGCCTGCGGGGAACGAGCCGGTAGTGCCCGTCGCCCGCGCCGCCCTCGGCGAACAGCACCGAACAGGGGCCGCAGGCGCAGCGCACCTCCTCGGCCGCGGTGTCGTACAGGTGGCGGTGGTCGTCGGGCACCGGCGCTGCGCACAGGTCGCACCGCTCCGTCTCGGTCGGTGGCGTGGGCTCGGCGGAGGAGCGGATGAGGCGGGCGAGCGCTCCGTCCGTGGTCACGGTGTGCCTCGGTGCGTGAGGGTGGTCAGCGGTACGAAGGCCGGAGCCGTCGTCTGTACCGGCTCCACCTTGGTCAGCTCCGGGGCTACGGCGAGCACCGCCTCCCGGACCGCGGCGGTGACGTCGTCCGTCGCCCCGCCGCATCCGGAGCCGCAACCGCCGCCCGCCGTCAGTCGCACGCGTCCCACCTCGCCGTCCGCGCCGGCCCACTCCACGTCGCCGCCGCGCTCCTGCACGGCGGGCCGCAGCCGCTCGACGGCGCGGGCCGCCCGGCGCTCGACGGGTTCCGGGTGGATCTCGTGCAGCACCAGCAGGTGCGCCAACAGCTCGTCGTCGGCGAGGCGTTCGGCCAGCTGCACGTCCGCGTGGTCCATGACCCGGGCGAGCGCCTCGCCGTAGACCTCGGTCAGCAGCCGTACGGTCTCGACCGCGGAGCGGGTGGCGGGGCCGGGTGCGGACTCGAGCTCTTCCAGCAGCTGGTCGAGGCGGGCCAGCCGGGCCTCGACGGCGGGGTCGGGGAGCCGCTCGGCCTCAGGCATGGTTCGCGCCGTACGTCGGCGAGTGCAGGGTGGTCAGCGTCTTGCCCTTGCCGACGTACATGTGCACACCGCACGGCAGACAGGGGTCGAAGCTGCG
The DNA here is from genome assembly GCF_000720765.1 of Streptomyces sp. NRRL S-646. Lineage (GTDB taxonomy): Bacteria > Actinomycetota > Actinomycetes > Streptomycetales > Streptomycetaceae > Streptomyces. The sequence continues at coordinate 412,744 of NZ_JODC01000008.1, read as the reverse complement.
GACCGTGCGCATGATGTCGACGCCCTTGAAGTCGTCCGGACCGTTCTCCTCGAAGATCGGCTGTCCCTGGACCGCGTCCTCGTAGGGGCCGGGGGTGCCGAACTTGTCGCGGGGGCTGGCGTTCCACGGAGTGGGCGGGTAGGGGTGGTAGTTGGCGATCTTCTTGTCCTTGATCACCAGGTGGTGGGAGAGGACCCCGCGCACCGCCTCGTGGAAGCCGCAGCCGATGGCCTCGTCGGGCACCTCGAAGTTCTCGAACACCTTGGTGTCGCCGTCGCGGACCAGTCCCATCGCCTCTTCCAGGAACTGCAGGGCCATGGCGGCCGCGTAGGCGACGAAGTAGGGCCGGGCGCGGTCCCGTTCGATGGTGTTGCTCCACTTCGGGATGCGCCACTCCAGGGTCGTCTCCGGCAGCGACTCGCCCTTGGGCAGCGAGATGCGCACGCTGTGGCCGGTCGACTTGATGTACGGGGTGTCGACCAGTCCGCTCAGCGCGGTCGACCAGAGGCGGGCGAGCGGGCCGCCGCCGGTGTCCAGGGCGAGGTGGTCGCCGCTGCGCGCGTCGTACCAGCGCGGGCTCATCACCCAGCTGTACTTGGCGTCGAAGTCGCGCTTCTGCGGCACCGGCACGGTGGTCTGGTTCCACGGGTGGCGCATGTCGACCGGGTTGCCGAGCGGGTCGTGGGTGACGAAGGGCTGCTCGCCCACCCAGTCCTCGTAGTAGGAGCTGCCGAGCATGATCCGCAGGCCGAGGTTGATGTCGACGAGGTTGTTGGTGACCAGTTCGCCGTCGACGATGATGCCCGGGGTGACGTACATCGCCCTGCCCCAGGTGTTCATGTTCTCGTAGCGGTAGTCGACGACGTCGGGGTCCTGGAAGGCGCCCCAGCAGCCCAGCAGGATGCGGCGCCGGCCGACCTCCTCGTAGCCGGGCAGCGCCTCGTAGAAGAAGTCGAAGACGTCGTCGTTCATGGCGACGGCCTTCTTGACGAAGTCGATCACCCGCATGAGCCGGCTGAGGTAGTCGGTGAAGACCGTCGGCTGCGGCAGCGTGCCCACGCCGCCGGGGTAGAGCGTGGACGGGTGGACGTGCCGTCCCTCCATCAGGCAGAACATCTCGCGGGTGACCCGGCTGACCTTCAGGGCCTCCTTGTAGACCTCGCCCTCGAAGGGGTTGAAGGCCTTCATGATGTCGGCGATCGTCCGGTAGCCGTGGATGTCCCCGCGAGGGGCGTCGGTGCGCTCGGCGCGGGCCAGCACACCGGGGTTGGTGGCCTTGACCATGGCTTCGCAGAAGTCCACGAACACCAGGTTGTCCTGGAAGATCGTGTGGTCGAACATGTACTCGGCCGCTTCGCCGAGGTTGACGATGTGCTCGGCGAGCCGCGGCGGCTTGACCCCGTAGGCCATCTGCTGGGCGTAGTCGGAGCAGGTGGTGTGGTTGTCCCCGCAGATGCCGCAGATGCGGGAGGTGATGAAGCCGGCGTCGCGCGGGTCCTTGCCCTTCATGAAGACCGAGTAGCCACGGAACAGCGACGACGTGCTGTGGCACTCCACGACCTCCCGGTTGGCGAAGTCGATCTTCGTGTAGATCCCCAGGTTTCCGATGATCCGGGTGATCGGGTCCCAGGACATGTCCACGAGCTGCGGCGGCTTGCGTCCCGTGGGCCGGGCCTCGGTTGTGGTCATTGCTGTTACTGCCCCTTGCTGTCGCTGTTCCGTGGGTCGGTCCGTGGTGGGGGTGTGTCAGGCGGTGTCAGGGACGCCAGTGCGGGTCGTAACCGCTGGTCAGCTTCCGTTTGTTGTGGCGCCACCTGGGTTCGTGGTTGACCAGCTCGTTCGTGAAGCCGCGCAGACGGCGGATGACGGCCCCGTACGGCTTGACGATCATCGAGGACAGCGTTCCGCCGGGCGGCTCGTCCATGAACGGCATGAACGCGTCGGGGAAGCCGGGCATCGTGCAGCCGATGCAGATGCCACCGACGTTCGGGCAGCCGCCGATGCCCGCCATCCAACCGCGCTTGGGGACGTTGCAGTTGACGACCGGGCCCCAACAGCCCGTCTTCACCAGGCACTTGGGCGAGTTGTAGTCCTTGCCGAAGTTGCCCTGCTCGTAGTACGACCCGCGGTCGCAGCCCTCGTGGACCGTCTTGCCGAACAGCCACTGCGGGCGCAGCATGTGGTCCAGCGGGGGCGGCGGAGCGGATCCGGCCGCGTGGTAGAGGACCCAGATCAGGGTCTCCATGAAGTTCTCGGGCTGGATCGGGCAGCCGGGGACGTTCACCACGGGCAGGCCGCCCTGGGTCCTGAAGTCCCAGCCCAGGTAGTCCGCGAGGCCCATGCAGCCGGTCGGGTTGCCGGCCATGGCGTGAATGCCGCCGAAGGTGGCGCAGGTGCCTGCGGCCACCACCGCCCAGGCCTTGGGGGCCAGTTGGTCGATCCACCAGTTGAGGGTCTGAGGTTCGCCGGTCTCCGGGTCGTTGCCGAAGGACGTCCAGTAGCCCTCGCCCTCGATGATGTTCTGGTTGGGGATCGAGCCCTCGATGACGAGGATGAACGGGGCCAGCTCGCCACGTACGGCCGCCCGGTAGGGAGCGAGGAAGTCCTCGCCACCCAGGCTCGGGGAGAGCACCTTGTTGACCAGGTTCACCTTCGGCAGGCCCGGGATCAGGCCGAGGACCAGGTCCTCGATGGAGGGCTGGTCGGCGGCCGTCAGGGAGACGGTGTCGCCGTCGCAGCTCATGCCCTCGGAGATCCAGAGGATGTGGATCTCGTCGAAGCCCTGCCGTTCCTCGCCGCGGCCGGGTTCGGCGCTGACCTCGGTGGTGCTGCTGTGCGTTGTCATGTCAACGGCCTCCGCTGGCGGGGGTGTCGGAGTCGGTGGGCTGGAGTGGTTCGAGTTCGTCGGGCCGGAAGTAGTGGAAACGGCCGTACCAGCTGTGCAGTTCGGCCGCGGGGTCGTCGTCGAGCGTGACGGCGAGGTGCACGCTGCCGTCCACGTCGTGGAAGACGGCGGCCACCTCGGCGGTCCGTCCGGCCAGGAACATGTCCTGGGCGTCGGCGCCCCGGCCCCGCGGCCGAAGCCGTACGCGGCTGCCGCCGCCGAGGGGCGCTCCGTCGACGAGCACCGTGTCGGTGGAGGGGGAGAGTCCGTCGTCGGCGCCCTCCTGCCACCAGGCGGGGCGTTCGGTGGGCGGGGGTGACGGGTTGGCCGGGGCGAGGGAGCGGACTGCGCCGTGCAGCCGTGCGAAGACCTCGGGTGGCATGGTGTCGACCCGGTCGAGGATCGCGGCGGCCCGTGGGTCGGTGGCGCGCGCCTCGCGCTTCTCCTCGTCCGTCAGCAGCATCGTGCGCAGCGTGAGGATCTCGTCGATCTCCGCGGCGTCGTGGAGATCCCCCGGGCTTTCCGGGGCCACCTGCGGATGGTCGGGAAGGATGATCGGCGAGGAGAGCAGGACGTGTCCCGTGGCGCCGGCGCGGGAAGTGGAGGGTTCGCCACCGAGGACGGGGAAGGTGAATTCGTTCCGGCACGCACCTGCATGCGCACGCAGGTCCTCGGGCGGATCGATCAGCGAGACGAACTCGACGCCGTCACCGCCGATGAGGGTGTGGGCGGCGATGAGCGCGCCACCCAGCGCTTTTTCGCGCGTGGCCCGCGGATCCGGCCCAGGTCCCGTGTGGGTGGTGCGTACCCGTAGACGGCAGAGGTTCTGCCCCAACCGCTCGGCGCCGACGGTGAGGTCGGCCCGTACCTCCTCGCGGCGACGCACCACCCGCCCGGCGCCCGAGGGCAGTGCTTCGATGCCCGTGCCGGCCGCCGCCCCCGCGGCAACAGTGCGTTCCCCCTGGAAGAGGTCGTCCAGCGGGATCGCCATGTCCACTTCGCACGGCACGGCCTCGTCGAAGGTCAGATGCACCGTGCCGTCGTCGGTGCGCAGCGACTCGACCTCTCGGAGGCGGCCATGGCCGGTCTCCTCCACCTGCTTGCGCTGCAGCTGGAGGTATCGAAGCCGCACCCGCAAGGTCGCGCCGGGCTGTCGGATCAACAGGCACTCGGTCTGCTGGTACCAGGAGTCGGCGGAACCGGACACACCGGGGACGACCGGGCCGTCCCGCTCCACCCAGGCCCGCGGGAAGAGCACTCCGAACTGCCAGCGGACGCGGTTCTTGGCGGACGAGCGACGGTAGGGATACAGGAGGTAGCCCTCGTACAGGACGGCATCGGCGACGGCGCTCAACTGCTCGAAGCCGTTCCGGGACCGTTCGGGGGGCAGGTCCGGGGTGTCCCTCGTGGCGGCGGGCGCCATGCCGCCCTCGACCGAACCTTCCGACATCGCGCCTCCTCGTCACCGTGTGCACGCCCATGCCTTCCACCACGGTCACATCGCCCACGCACCCTCGCCTCCTCCGGCGCAGCATCACTGAGCCGTTCGAGGGGTCACTCGGGGTGGTCAGGCGGTCCGCGGCGCAGGACATGGGAGTGTCGTCGGCCGATCAGCGGCAGAGGTCGTCGCAGGCCTGGCCCGGCCGGGGGCGTCCGTCAATCGGTCGGCGTCGTCCAGCCCTGCGGACGCAGGATCGCCAGCAGTTGCTGGACCAGTTCGTCGACCACTTCGTCGAGCGTGGCGTTCACCCAGCCGGCGCTCCAGTCGTGCAGCAGCCCGTTGACGCTGCCGATGAAGGCCGTCGCGGCGATGCGGTAGTCGCGGGGGGCGGCCTCTCCTTGGGCGGCGGCCGTGTCCGCCTCGGCGCAGATGAGGTCAACCCAGCGGGAGCGGCGGGCCAGGCGCTGTTCCTCCAGGCGTGCGCTGACGCCGATGATCTCGACGAAGGTGATTCTGATCCGGCGTGGATCGCCGGTGACGTTCCCGGCGTAGGCCCGGAAGATCGCGGTGACGCGCTCGGCGAGCGGGAGACCCTGGGCCTCGGCGAACGCGGTCAGGACGGCCTCCTCGGCCCAGTCGTTGACCTGGAGGTGCAGGGCGGCCAGCACGTCCTCGAGGGTGCAGAACTCCTCGTAGAACTGGCGGGTGGACAGGCCCGCGGCCTCGCTGAGGGCCGCGACCGTGGTGGCGCGGTAGCCGGGGTCGCCGCCGAAGAGTTCGAGCGCGGCGTCGAGGAATCTCCTGCGCCGCTCGGCCTGCCGTTCCGCGGCGGTCTTGCCGCCGTACCGTCCGGTCGGCGCCTTGAGCCTTCCCGCCACTGAACCTCCCTGGTCGCCCGCTCCGCCAATTTTGTCGTGTACGCAGTCTTGTGGAGAAGGGCACCTCTTCCTTACTTTCCAGTAAGTAAGAATCTGAACGAGCTTGTTTTCAGATTCGACCGAGACATTCCGCTTGGCATGCCCCCGTCACACCCTGCCCTTCACGCCCCAGCTTCCGGCACCGGATGCCCCGCACCCAGAGGAGAGAGCACTCATGCCTGCCTTCAGAACCAGGCACCTTTGCTCCGTAGCCGCCGCCCTCGTCCTGACCGTCAGCGCTCCCGCGACCGCCGTTTCCGCCGCCACGGACTCCTCCACCGCAGCCGCCCTGCGCGAGGTGATGTTCGTCGGCAACAACTGGGACGGCACGGCCGACGTCATCAAGTCCACGGGAGACTTCGCAAAGGTCGGCCGTATCAATGTCATCCCGGACAAGGACCAGCGGATGGCGGAGATCAACGCCAACCCGATCAAGTGGGCCTACTTCATGGCGATCCGCAACAGCGTCGGCGAGGGCCACGACCAGTTCGCCGACGACATGTACTCCACACCGGACGGCAGATCGGTGGTGGTCTCCCGCCCGAGCTTCGCCGACGTGGTCTCCATCGACCTGGCCACCGGAGCCGTCAACTGGCGTTTCCCCGTGGCGGGTTACCGCGCCGACCACATGGCCGTCTCCCCCGACGGCACCCGGGTGGCCGTCTCCGCCTCCACCGCGAACACGGTGCACGTGCTGGACATCAACACGGGCAAACAGCTCGGCTCGTTCGCCACGGGCGACAAGCCGCACGAGAACATCTTCACCAAGGACGGCAAGTACATCTGGAACATGGCCATCGGGGACGTCAACACCTCCCTCGACGACCCGGCCTGGGACTGGACGAAGGGCGACCGGCACATCACGGTCGTGGACGCGACGACGTACAAGCAGGTCAAGATAATCGACATGCGGGACCGGCTGGACGCCATCGGGCTGAAGGACTTCTCGGACGCGGTGCGCCCGGCCGTCTTCTCGCCCGACGAGTCCAAGCTCTACTTCCAGGTGTCCTTCTTCAACGGCTTCCTCGAGTACGACGTCGCCGCCGACAAGATCACCCGGGTGAAGACCCTCCCGAAGAACCCGGCGACCAGCGAGGACCGCACGACCTGGGTCAACGACTCGCGCCACCACGGCATTTCGATGAACCCGGACGGCACCAAGCTGTGCGTCGCGGGCACGATGGACGACTACGCGACGGTCGTCGACCGTGCCACCCTCCAGGAGGGTCCGCTGGTCACCGCCTCCAAGCCCTACTGGGCCACGGTCAGCGGCGACGGCAAGGACTGCATCATCTCCGAGAGCGGCGCCGACCAGGTCACGGCGATCGACTTCGCGACCGGCCAGAAGGTCACGTCCGTGCCCGTCGGGGACCACCCGCAGCGGGTGCGGCTCGGCCATGTGCAGGCCGGCTGGACGGGTCCGTCCACCGGCTGAGTCGTTCGTCGACGGCGCCGGACGACAAGGTCCGGCGCCGTTGACGTGTGATCCTCGCCGGTGGCCGCCCGAGATGCGGACGCACCTGCGGCGACCGGTCATGACGTCGGCCGGTTGCGTGTACACGTACGGCCGGACGCGGAGGCCGGGCGCAGGGCCTCGGGCGGGCGCGACGGAGAAGATCCCCGCCAGGCCCGCCCGAGCCCCGCTCAGAAGTGCGCCGCCGCCCAGGCCGCCAGCTCGGCCTTCGCCGCGCTGAGCAGGCTCGCCGACGGTGACGTCGCCCCGTTGGTCACCAGCGCGTAGTGCAGGACGCCGGAGTCCGAGTCGGTGAGCAGAAGGCGGCGGCTGCCCGTTCCGCCAGGTTCGGGAGCGGCCGCGACCGGTGTCGAGGTCGCGTACGCAGGCGGGCCGTAGACCGTGCCGAGGTCGGAGACGACCGTGGTCGTCGCGGTCGGGAACGAGGCAGGCAGGTGCAGTTCGGTGGGTGCCGTGCCGCTGCCCGACTTCCACACGAGCAGCCCGTACTGGCCGGAGCCGACCAGCTGGGACACGTTCGGCAGTGAACTCGGCACCGGGTTCCAGGTCAGGGTCGTGGAACCGTCGCGTGAGCGGTCCTCGTAGGTGAAGGCGAGCGCCGTACCGGCCGTCGCACTGGGGTAGACGCGGTCGAGGAGCCGGGCGTCCTGACGAAGTGTCACCGTGCCCGATTCGTCGAGCTTTGCGGAGGAGAGGTCCTCGTCGTTCCAGGCGTCACCCGACGTCCGGACCTTGTCGGGGTTGTCGTTCATCAGCTCGTGGTGACGGCCGTTGTAGATGTCCCACTGCCACTGGTTGCCGGAGAGGACCGGGCCGGAGGAGGCCGGGTTGGACCACCAACTGGAGCCCGGCAGACGGGAGTCGAGGGCCTGGTACATCGCCTTGTCGACGGTGGGAGCCTTGCCCGACACCGATCCGTTCAGCGGATGGCCGAACTCGCTGACCACGGCGGCCGTCCCGGCGGCGGACGCCCGGTCGCGGATGGTCCCGAAGTCCTTCGCGTACTGCCCGTCGGACGCGTTGCCCCACATCAGGACCCCGGAAATGGCCTTCTGGTCGTAGAAGTGGGTGTTGAAGACGTAGCGGGGGCCGAGCGTGCCTGCGTCCAGCAGCCCGCCCTCCTGCTTCTGGGAGTCGATGTTGGCGTTCCAGAAGAGGTTCGGTTCGACGAAGGCGGGTTTGGTCTGCCAGCCGGCCGCGTCCATCCGGGCCCGGAACTTCTGGTAGAAGGGCCACAGCAGGCTCTGCTCCCAGCCGCGGCTGGTCTGGCCCGAGTCGTAGCTGCCCGCGTAGGGCTCGTTGTAGGGGTCGAAGCCGACGACGCCCGCGAACTCGGCATCGCTCAGGTGCTGTTCGACGTAGGCCATGGTCTTCTGGGCGGTGTCCAGGAAGGAGTCCTGGAGGCCGTAGGTGTTGTGCCAGAAGTCGTTCTGCGCCTTGGTCACGGCCTGGTTCTGGGTGATGTTCTGGCCCCAGAAGAGGCAGATCCCGCACGACTCCTGCGGGTAACCGCCCAGCGCCACCGCCCACTTGGGCGCGCCGTCGCCCGTGTACCAGCTGCCCGAGTTGAAGAGGTAGCGGGAGTAGAGGTCCTGGTGGAAGTCCGGGTAGACGCGGATGCCGGCGTCGAGGAAGGCCTGCATCTGCGCGGTGGCGGCGGCCAGGTAGGCGGTGTCGACCGTGCCGCGGGTGGGTTCGGCGTGCGCCCAGGACAGCAGGAAGCGGACCGAGTTGCCGCCGCCGAGGGCGCGCAGCGCGGTCGCCGACTTCCTGGCGTCGGCGACCGAGGCGAAGGGCAGGCCGCTGTTCTCCTCCAGCTTGGTCTCGCCGGAGACGTTGTAGCCGCGCAGCACGACCTCGCGGCCGTTGCCGTCGACGAATCTGCCGTTCTGCACGGTCAGCGGCGATGCGTCGAACCAGAGGGAGTCGGGAGGGGGCGCGGCGGTGGCGGACGGCGCGCCCGCCACCGTCAGAGATCCGAAGAGGACAACCAGCACAGGGAGCAGACGTGTCCGGATATTCGGCATGTCCACTACAGTCCGGTGATTTCCGGACACCGTCAATACTTCTGACTCTTGAGTAAGTTTCAGGATTTTGAGGAGCGTTCCTTCTCAGCCACCTCAACTCCCCACTCGACGCGTCACGTTCAACAGGTACTCCTTGCGGTTGAGGGGGTTGTGGTCGGTCCGCGGACGTTCGGGAACCGTTCCGTAAGTGATCGGTGCGTAGTGGTCGAAGGCGCTCTCCCACTCGCCCTCGCCCCGCGTGAGTCCGGGCAGCCGCTGCTCGAGTTCGTGCACCCGGCCGGCCGGGATCGCCCCCTCCAGGACGCAGGCGGCACCCTGCGTCTCCGTCGTCTGCGGCACGGCACGCAGGGCGGCCAGCACCGGCAGCAGGGCGCCGAGGGTGTCGGCCGGGGCTTCGAGGCGGAAGCGGTGCATCGGCTCGTACACCCGGGTGCCCGCCCGGCGCAGCGCCTCGATCAGGACCAGCGGGGTCACGCCGCGGAAGTCGTAGCCGGTGCTGGACATGCTCTTGTCGAAGCCCTGGTGGGCATGACTCTGCCGGGGCGAGTAGCCGGAGTGGGTCATGGTGACCGTGCAGTCGGTGACCTGCCAGCCGTGCAGGCCCTGCCCGAGGGTCTCGCGGACGGTGTCCTCGACGGCCTTGAAGAAGGCGTACGGCATGGCGCCGAGCTCCACCTCCAGCCGGAACCGCACGCCCGAGCCGGCCGGTGCGGGATCGACGCGCAGACCGACGGTGGCCAGAAACGGGTTGGCGCCCTTCTTGTTGAACTCGACCGCCGCTCCCGGGCCGGACGGCCGCTCGATGCAGATGACCGTGGTCTCCCGGAAGGTGACGTCCAGCCCGAACTCCTCGGCGAGCGTGGCCTGAACGACCTCCTTCTGCACCTCGCCGTAGAGGGACACGGAGGTCTCCTGGCGCACCTCGTCGTGGCGCAGGTCGATCAGCGGGTCCTGTTCGGCGAGCTGGGTGAGCGCGAGATGGAGCTTCCGGGTGTCCACGCCCGGGCCGGGGACGACCACCGTCTCCAGCGTGGGCGCGGCGAAGAAGTGCTCGTGGGCCGTGCGCGGCTCACCGAGGGCGTCACCGATCCTGATGTCGGTCAGACCCCACAGCCTGGCGATCCGTCCGGCGGGGACGGCGTCCGCCCGGACGTCGGTGCCGTGGTCGAAGACGCTGATCGCCGTGACCCTTCCCTCCGCGCCGGCCTCACCGAAGGGGATCCGGTCGCGGGTACGCAGGGTGCCGGAGAACATGCGCGCGTACGCCACCTTCTCCCCCGCCGGGCCGCGCTCGACCTTGAAGACGGTGCCCGAGACCGGTCCGTCGGGGTCGCCGTCGGCCGGAGGCAGCAGCTCTTTGATGCCGGTGACCAGGGCGTTCACGCCTGCGCCGGTGATGGCTGAGCCGAAGTGGACGGGGTGGACGAGAGCCTGGCGGGTCTGGGTGGTGAGGGCTGCATGGAGGGTGTCATGTGACATACCACCGCGAGCCGTATGTGACGCAGCACCGCGGGTCGTATGTGACATAGCACTGCCGACGCCAAGCGACGCGTCACTGCCCTCCACATAGGCGGCGAGCAGCTCGTCGTCATGGTCCGCGAGAACGTCGAGTGCCGTCGCGGCGAGCCCCGGCACGAAGTGGGCATCGGGTGTGCCGAGCCCGCCGACCGTCCCCATCGGCACGACCTCCGGCGTGAGCCGCTGGCAGATCTCCCGCAGTACGCCGTCGTATCGGGCCCCGCGCCGGTCGATCTTGTTGACGAACAGGAGGGTCGGGATGCGCAGCCGCTGCAGCGTCCGCATCAGGACGCGGGTCTGCGCCTGGACGCCCTCGACGGCCGAGACGACGAGGACGGCGCCGTCGAGCACTCCGAGCACCCGCTCCACCTCGGCGATGAAGTCCGGGTGACCGGGGGTGTCGATGAGGTTGACCGTCACGTCGTCGATCGCGAACGAGACGACGGCGGACTTGATGGTGATGCCGCGCTGCCGCTCCAGCGCGAGGGTGTCGGTGCGGGTGTTCCCGGCGTCGACACGGCCGGGCTCGTCGATCACGCCGACCGAGTGCAGCAGCCGCTCGGTCAGGCTGGTCTTACCTGCGTCGACGTGCGCGAGGATGCCAAGGTTGAGCAAGTGCACGAAGCGTCATGTCCTTCGAAGAGTGGGTCATTCCTTCCTGGGCGGACATGAACGGTGCGCGCATTGCTTCTCCTGGGCGGTGCGGTGACACAACACGTGAAGTGCAGCAGTACCGGCGCCACCACGGCAACGGATTAACGCTCAACCAATGACTCCGCCACCCTCGCCCCCTCCGGAAACCAGTCATAGAGTGACGCACATCACGTCCCGTGATCCTGGGAGGGCACATGACCCATATCTCGGTGAAGGTGGACGGCACGACGTACGAGGACGACGTGGAACCCCGTCTCCTCCTGGTCCACTACCTGCGCGACCGCCTCGGTCTGACCGGCACCCCCATCGGCTGCGACACCTCGAATTGCGGGGCCTGCACGGTCGAGCTGGACGGCGTCAGCGTCAAGAGCTGCTCCGTGCTCGCCGTTCAGGCGGACGGAGGTGAGGTGACGACGGTCGAGGGGCTGGCCCAGGACGGTGAGCTGACCGCCCTCCAGCGCGCCTTCCACGAGAAGCACGCCCTGCAGTGCGGCTACTGCACCCCGGGAATGCTGATGGCCGCCCGCGATCTGCTGCGCGAGCATCCCCATCCCACCTCGGACGAGATCCGGCACGCCCTCGAGGGAAACCTCTGCCGCTGCACCGGCTACCAGAACATCGTGCGGGCCGTGCAGGCCGCCTCCGAACAGGAGGTCCCGGCATGACCGACCAGGCCGTGGAAGGCGAGGTCGGGCGCGCCCGGCCCCGCAAGGAGGACGCCCGCCTGATCACCGGGCAGACCAACTGGACCGACAACATCAGCGTCAACGGACTGCTGCACATGGCGATCCTGCGCAGCCCGATGGCGCACGCCCGGATCGACCGGATCGACGTCTCACCGGCGCTGGAGCGCCCCGGTGTCATCGCCGCGTTCAGCGGCAGCGACCTCGCCGACGGACTGGGGTCGATGCCCTGCGCCTGGCCGGTGACCGAGGACATCGTGCTGCCCGACCACCCGGCGGTCGCCGTCGACGAGGTGCGGTACGCGGGCGACCCGGTGGCGGTGGTGGTGGCCCGCGACCGGTACGCGGCCGCCGACGCCCTGGAGGCGATCGAGATCGACTACGAGCCGCTGCCTCCGGTGCTGGACCTGGAAGCGGCGCTCGCCGAGGACTCCCCGCTGGTCCACTCCGACAAGGGCACCAACCGCTGCTACGTGTGGCCGCTGAAGACGGGCGAGGACTTCGACTCCGTACGGCAGCGCGCCGATGTGATCCTCAAGCGCCGCTACCACCAGCAGCGGCTCATCCCCAACGCAATGGAGCCGCGCGCGGTCGTCGTCACCCCGCTCGCCGCATCCGGCGAGTACACCCTCTACTCCTCCACGCAGATCCCGCACATCGTCCGCGTCATGATGGCGCTGGTCACCGGCATCCCCGAGCACAAGCTGCGGGTGGTCGCCCCCGACGTGGGCGGCGGTTTCGGCTCCAAGCTGCAGGTGTACGGCGAGGAGGCCATCGCGCTCGCGGTGGCGCGCAGGACCAGCCGGCCCGTGAAGTGGACCGAGTCCCGCTCCGAGAACTACCTCGCCACCCACCATGGCCGCGGCCAGATCCAGGACGTCGAGATCGCCGCGACCAGGGAGGGCAAGCTGCTCGGCCTGAAGGTCGGCCTGCTGGCGGACATGGGCGCCTACCTCATGATCATCACGCCGGGGACGCCGCTCCTCGGCGCGTTCATGTACCCGGGCATCTACAAGATGGACTCCTACGATTTCACCTGCACCGGCGTGTTCACGACCAGGACGCCGACCGACGCCTACCGCGGCGCCGGACGCCCCGAGGCGACGTTCGTCATCGAGCGGATCATGGACGACCTGGCGGCCGAACTCGGCCTGGATCCCATGGAGTTGCGGCGCCGCAACTGGATCCGGCACGAGGAGTTCCCGTACACGTCCATCGCGGGTCTGACCTACGACAGCGGCAACTACGAGGCCGCGACCGAGAAGGCGCTCGCGCTGTTCGACTACGACAAGCTGCGCGCCGAGCAGGCCGACCGCAACCACCGCGGCGACACCGTCCGGCTCGGCATCGGCGTGTCGACGTACACCGAGATGTGCGGGCTCGCGCCCAGCCGGGTGCTGCGCGACCTGCGGTACGCGGCCGGCGGCTGGGAGGCGGCGAGCATCCGCATGCTGCCCACCGGCAAGGTCGAGGTGGTCACCGGCACCAGCCCGCACGGGCAGGGCCATGTGACCAGCTGGAGCCAGATCGCCGCCGACGTGCTGGGCGTACCGTTCGAGGACGTCGAGGTGGTGTACGGGGACACGAGGCTGGTGCCACAGGGGATGGACACCTACGGCTCCCGCTCGCTCGTCGTGGGCGGGACGGCCGTCCACCAAGCCGCACAAAAGGTGGTCGACAAGGCCCGGAAGGTGGCCGCCCATCTGCTGGAGGCCAGCGAGAACGACCTGGAGTTCGCGGGCGGCGTGTTCTCCGTGAAGGGCTCCCCGGACGCCCGCAAGACGATCCAGGAGGTCGCCTTCGAGACGTTCTCCTCGCACGACCTGCCCGACGGCATGGAGCCCACCATCAACGCCGAGCACCTGGTCGACCCGGACAACTTCTCCTACCCGCACGGTACCCACCTGTGCGCAGTCGAGGTCGACACCGAGACGGGGAAGACGCACATCCGTTCCTACGTCTGCGTCGACGACGTCGGCAGGGTCGTGAACCCGATGATCGTCGAGGGGCAGGTGCACGGCGGTATCGCGCAGGGCATCGCGCAGGCGCTGTACGAGGAGGCCGTGTACGACGACGAGGGCAACCTGGTCTCCGGCACCATGGCCGACTACCTGGTGCCGTCGGCGCCGGACCTGCCCGACTTCGTGACCGAGCGGACGGAGACACCGGCCACCTCGAACCCCCTGGGCGTCAAGGGAGTCGGCGAGGCGGGCACGATCGCATCCACGCCCGCCGTCGTCAACGCGATCGTGGACGCGCTGCGGCCGCTGGGCGTCGAGGACATCCGCATGCCCTGCACACCCGAGCGGGTCTGGCGAGCGGTGAGGGAGGCCCGGTCATGATTCCCCCGGCATTCGACTACACCCGGCCGGCAAGCGTCGACGAGGCGGTACGCGCGCTCGCCGACGCCGGCGAGGAGGCGAAGGTGCTGGCCGGCGGGCAGAGCCTGCTGCCTCTGCTGAGGCTGCGACTGGCCTTTCCCGAGCTGGTCGTGGACGTCGGCCGCATCCCCGAGCTGCGCGGGGTGCGCGAGGACGGCGACACCCTCGTCATCGGCGCGATGACCACGCACCACGACGTCATCCACGATCCGCTGATCCGCCGGCACGCGGGCCTGCTGGCGTCCGCCACGGCGACGGTCGCGGATCCCGCCGTACGGCACCGGGGCACCCTGGGCGGTTCCCTCGCGCACGCCGACCCGGCCGGCGATCTGCCCGCGGTGGTGCTGGCCCTGGACGGCGAACTCGTGGCGCAGGGGCCGCGGGGGCGGCGCACGCTGCCCGCAGGTGACTTCTTCGTCGACTATCTGCAGTCGGCGCTCGAACCCGACGAGCTCCTGGTGGAGGTGCGGGTGCCGAAGGCGGACGGCTGGGGCTTCCAGTACGAGAAGTTCCACCAGGTGGCGCAGTCGTGGGCGACGGTCGGCGTGGCCGCCCTGGTGCGGCGCGACGACGGGCACATCACCGAGGCGCGGATCGGCCTGACCAACATGGGCTCGACGCCGCTGCGCGCCTCGGCGACCGAGGACGCCCTGTCCGGCGCCGGTGACGCGGAGGCCGTGGCGCAGGCCGCCGGGTCCGCAGCCGAGGGGACCCGGCCCTCGCAGGACATCTCGGCCTCGCCCGAGTACCGCGAGCACCTGGCGCGGGTGCTCACCAGGCGGGCGGTGCTGGCCGCAGCCGGAATGGGGTGAGGACCGATCACGCACCAGCAGGACCCGATCGCGGACAGGCTCGACCCGGCCGGGGACATCGACGGCCCGGAGCAGGTGCGGGCCCGCCTGGAGGAGACGGGGTACCTCGTCGACGACGGGCTGGCCACCGCCTGCTTCCTGGCGCTGCGGCTGCACCGGCCGATCTTCTGCGAGGGCGACGCGGGCGTCGGCAAGACGGCGCTCGCGTCCGCGCTGGCCGAGGCGCTGGACGCACCGCTGATCCGGTTGCAGTGCCACGAGGGCATCGATGCCTCGCAGGCGCTGTACGACTGGGACTTCCCACGTCAGCTGCTGCATCTGCGGGCCGCGGAGGCGGCCGGTGTCAGGGACGCCGACCGCCTCGAGGGCGAACTGTACGACCGTCGCTTCCTGGTCGCCCGACCGCTGCTCAAGGCGCTGGAGACGCAGCCGTCGGTGCTGCTGGTGGACGAGATCGACCGTGCCGACGACGAGTTCGAGGCGTTCCTGCTGGAGCTGCTGTCGGAGTTCTCGGTCACGATCCCGGAGCTGGGCACGCTACGGGCCGAAGTGCCGCCCGTGGTGGTGCTGACCTCCAACCGCACTCGCGAGGTGCACGACGCGCTGAAGCGGCGCTGCCTTTACCACTGGTTCGACCATCCGAGTTTCGCCCGCGAACTGGCCATCGTACGGCGGCGTTTGCCGGCCGTCTCCGCTCGGCTGGCGGAGCAGGTGACCGCACTGGTGCAGGCGCTGCGGTCGCAGGACCTGCTGAAACCGCCGGGTGTCGCGGAGACGATCGACTGGGCCCAGGCCCTGGACGCCCTGGGCGCGAACGAGGTGGACGCGGAGCTGGCCGTGGCGACCCTGGGCTTCGTACTCAAGTACCGGGAGGACACGGATCGAGCCCGCGGGCTCGATCTGGCGGCGGTCCTCGCGGCCCGGGGGACGTGAGCAGCGTGGACGTTCCTGTGTCCCAGCACGGTGCGCCGCCCGGACCGCCCGGTGCCGACGCCGCCCTCCTCGGCTTCGCCCGTGCCCTGCGCGCGGCCGGGGTCGATGCGAGTGCCGAGCGGGTGCACGCCTTTCTGCGGGCGGTGGACGAGCTGCGGGCCGGGATGCGGGCGGACGTGTACTGGGCGGGGCGGCTGACGCTGTGCGGCGGGCGGGACGACCTGGAGCGCTACGAGCGCGTGTTCGCCGCCTACTTCAGCAGTGCTGCGCCCGCCGGGCGGACGGTGACCGTGCCGCCCCCTCCCCGGTTGCGGCTGGTTGCACGGGAGGGTCCGGTGCCCCGTACGGCCGCTCGCAACGAGGAGGAGCGCCCGCCGCCCGCAGCGGCGCTCGCCAGTTCCTCGGAGGTCCTGCGCCACCGCGACGTCGCCGGGCTGGACTCCGCCGAGCGTGAGCAACTGCGCCGGTTGCTGGCCGCGTTCGCGCTGCGCGGCGAGGTGCGGCGCACGGCGCGGCGGCGGCCGGACCGGCGCGGGGCGGTCGATCCGCACCGGACGGTGCGGGAGCTGCTGCGGCGCGGCGGGGAACCGGCCCGGCTGCGGCGGCACACCCGGGCGGACCGGCCGCGGCGGGTGGTCCTGCTCGTGGACGTCAGCGGTTCGATGGCTCCCTACGCGGACGCGCTGCTGCGGTTCGCGCATGCGGCCGCCCGTGGGAGCCGTACGGAGGTGTTCACCGTCGGCACCCGTCTGACCCGGGTCACCCGCGAGCTGTCGCATCGCGACCCGGACCTGGCGATGGCCGCGCTCGCGTCCGCCGTGCCGGACTGGCGCGGCGGTACCCGGCTCGGGGAGCTGCTGCGCGAGTTCCTCGACCGCTGGGGGCAGCGGGGCATGGCACGCGGGGCGGTCGTGGTGGTGCTGTCCGACGGGTGGGAGCGCGGCGACCCGGAGCTGCTCGGCGCCCAGATGCGCCGTCTGCACCGGCTGGCACACCGGGTGATCTGGGCCAATCCCCGCAAGGCGCGCCCCGGCTACGCGCCTCTGGCCGCCGGGATGGCGGCGGCGCTGCCGAGCGTGGACGCTTTCGTCGAGGGGCACAGCCTGGCCGCTCTGGAGCGTCTGGCGGCAGTGGTGCGCGGGGCCGGCCCGGCGCCCGTGGAAGGAGCGGATCGTGCGTGAGATTCTCCCGACGCTGAGCGAGTGGTACGCGGCCCGGATCCCGTTCGGACTTGCGACCGTGGTCGCCGTGAGCCGCAGCGCACCGCGTGATCCCGGTGCGGCCATGGCTGTGGGGCCGGGTGACGAGGTCGTGGGGAGCGTGTCCGGGGGTTGCGTGGAGGGCGCGGTGTTCGAGCTCGCCCAGGAGGTCGTGGAGAGCGGCGAGGCGCGCCTGGAGACCTTCGGCTACAGCAACGAGGACGCGTTCGCGGTCGGGCTCACCTGCGGCGGTGAGATCACCCTGCTGGTCCGGCCCGTCACGCAGGAGACCGACCCTGGATTCGCTGCGGTCGCGCAGTCCGTGGCCGAGGGCCGCCCGGTGACCGTGGCGACGGTGACGGACGGGCCGGCGACGATCGGGGCCACCCTCGCCGTCTGGCCGGACGAGGTGTCCGGCACGCTGGGTCCGACCGGCCTGGACGTCGCCGTCACCGCCGACGCACGCGGCGAACTCGCCCTGGGCGCCACCGGGTTGCGACACTACGGCCCGCACGGCGAGCGCCGCGAGGACACGGTCACCGTCTTCCTGCACTCCTTCGCCCCGCCGCCGCGCATGCTGGTCTTCGGCGCCATCGACTACGCGGCCGCCGTCGCCCGCATCGGCAGCTTCCTCGGCTACCGGGTCACCGTGTGCGACGCCCGCCCGGTGTTCGCCACACCCAAACGCTTCCCGGACGCCGTGGAAGTGGTCGTCGACTGGCCGCACCGCTATCTGCGGGGCACGGACACCGACGAGCGCACGGTGATCTGCGTCCTCACCCACGACCCCAAGTTCGATGTGCCGCTGCTGGAGGAGGCGCTGCACCGGCCGGCCGCCTACATCGGAGCGATGGGCAGCCGCCGCACCCATGACGACCGCCTGAGACGCCTGCTCGACGCCGGGCTCACCGAGAGCGAACTGTCCCGGCTGCGCTCACCGGTCGGCCTAGACCTCGGAGCCCGTACGCCCGAGGAGGTCGCCGTGTCCGTCGCCGCCGAGATCGTCGCGCTGCGCTGGGGCGGCAGCGGCGCCCCGCTGACGGCCACTGGAGGGGCCATCCATCCGTCGACGTAACGCCCGTTGGAGGAAGTCATGGAGCTGCACCACGAGTTCACCGTGCCGGTCCCGGTCGACGACGCCTGGCAGACGCTCCTCGACATCGAGCGGGTCGCCCCGTGCATGCCCGGGGCGACGGTCGAGGAGTACGACGGGAAGACCGTCACCGGCTCGGTGAAGGTCAAGGTGGGCCCGATCACCGTGACGTACAAGGGAACGGCCGTCTTCGAGGAGCAGGACGAGACGGCGCACCGCATGGTGCTGAGCGCCGGCGGCCGGGAGACCCGCGGCCAGGGCACCGCACGCGCCACGGTGACCGGCACTCTGACCGAGCGCGACGGCGGTACGGCGGTGTCGGTGCGTACCGATCTGACGGTGACGGGGCGACCGGCGCAGTTCGGGCGCGGTGTGATGGCGGAGGTGGGTGACCGGCTCGTCGGCCAGTTCGCCCAGTGCCTGTCGGAGCGGATCGTGGAGCCCGAGCCTGCCGCGGCGGTGGTGGAGCCGCCGGAGGAGATCGAACCCCTGGACCTGTTCCGTGCGGCCGGGGTGCCGGTGGCCAAGCGGGCGGCGGTGGCTGTGGCGGCGGCCGTCGTGGTGGCGGTTGTGTTCACGCGGGTACGGCGGTGGCGGCGGGGGTGATCTCCCTCAGCCTGCGGTGCTGCGGTAGTCCGCGAGGATCGCCTCCAGATGCTTCAGGGCTGCCGTGATCCGGGCCGGGTGGTCCCGGAAGAAGGGGTCGTCGGGTACCGGGAGGGATCCCGCGAGGGCCCAGCCGCGGCCCCGCGCCCAGGTCGCGTCGTCGGCGCCGACCGCCTCGCGGAAGACGTCCCGTGCCCGCGCGGGCAGGAACTTCCAGGCGGGCACCAGGTCCACGGCGGGGTCGGCCACGGCCAGCGTGCCGAAGTCGATGACGGCGCTCAGCCGGCCGTTCTGTGTCAGGAGGTTGCCCGCGTCGAGGTCGCCGTGGATCCACACCGGCGGCTTCTCCCAGGCGGGCGCGGCGAGGGCTGCCTCCCACACCTGAGTCACCGCGTCGGCATCGACGAGGCCCGCCTTCTTCAGCGCCTCGAGCTTGGGCCGCACGCGGGCCTCTGCGGCCACGGAGTCGCGCTCGTCGCCCAGCGGCACACCGCGGAAGGCGTTGCTCTGCTCGGGGCCGGGGCCGCCTGTCGGGTTGACGGCCTGCAGGGCGGTGATGAATTCGGCGAGGTCGAGGGCGGTGCCGACCGGGTCGGCCAGGGCCTCGGTGGCCGCCGTCTCGCCGTCCAGCCACCGGTACACGGACCACGGGTAGGGATAGCCCTCGCCGGGTTCTCCCATGGCGAGCGGCTCGGAGACGTCCAGCGGGAGGTACGGGGCCAGGCGGGGCAGCCAGCGGTGCTCGCGCTCCACCTGGCCGACCCAGTGCGCGTAGCGCGGCAGACGTACCGACAGCTCGCCGCCGAGCCGGAAGGTGGCGTTGTCCATGCCGGACTGCGGCACCGGGGCGACCGGCAACTCGGCCCATTGCGGGAACTGGGCAACGAGCAGACGGCGTACGAGAGTTGCGTCGATCAGCACGCCGCCCATCTCAGCGGAGCGACGGCCGGACGTCCATCGAATTTCGGGGTGCGGAGCGCCGTCCGAGGGGTAGGCGGCGCCCTATGGGGCTACCAACTGTGGTGCGATAGGCATCGCGGTGGCGGGCGCGGTCGCCGGACAGCCCGGTGACGAGACACTTTTCGTACGGGGCTTCCACGCCGTCGCCCTCGGAGCAGCGGGCTTCTACGCGGCCGCCGCGGTGCTCGCCCTGCTCGGTTCGTAACAGGAGGGTCTGACAACGCCGCCGGATGCCGGATGCGCACCTACGGCCGCCGCGGCCGGGTGCCCCGCCCCGCTGTCCCGAAACCGGTGGCTACCTCGGGGGCAGGCGGTGCAGTTGTACGTCCGTGAGGAGGCCGTCGGCCACGGTGGCGGTCATGTAGGTGCAGTGGGGCTGGCGCCGCCGGTCGGTCGGGGAGCCGGGGTTGAGCAGGCGCAGGCCGCCGGGGGCGGTCGTGTCCCAGGGGATGTGGCTGTGCCCGAAGACCAGCACATCGAGGTCGGGGAACCGGGCGGCACAGCGGGCCTCCCGGCCCTGTGCCGGGCCCGTCTCGTGCACGACTGCGAAGCGCACTCCGTCGAGCTCGGCGTACGCCACTTCGGGCAGCCGGGCGCGCAGCGCCGGTCCGTCGTTGTTGCCGTACACGCCGACGACTCTGCGGCAGCGGGCCTCCAGCAGGTCGAGGGTGGCCGTGTCGACCCAGTCCCCGGCGTGGAACACGACGTCGGCGCGCGGGAGTTCGGCCAGGAGCGGCTCGGGCAGCTGCTTGGCGCGTTTGGGGAGGTGGGTGTCGGTCGTCAGCAGAAGGCGCACACAGTCAGCCTAGAGAGGGCGCCTGCGCCGCAGGGTGAGCCGCCCGGTGCGTCGCTCAGGGTTTGCGGCCGACGCCGCACCACATGGGCAGGCCGGGTGCCGGGACGTCCCCGGGGCCGGGGTGCCAGTCGGGGAGTTCGACGACGCCCGGGTCGAGCAGGTCCGTTCCGGCGAAGAAGCCGGTGACCTCGGCATGGGTGCGAGGTGTCGCACCGGCATGGTCGGCGGCCCGTTCGTTGTACACGCGCATCGACGCGGCGACCGCCTCGGCGCCGATGTCCGCGGCGGGGTGGGAGAGGACGAGGTGGCTGCCGGGGGCGAGGGCGTCGAGGAGGCGCCGGGTGATGGCGTGGGGGTCGTCCGCGTCGGGGACGTACTGCAGGATCGCGACCAGCATGAGCGCCACGGGCTGCGACAGGTCCAGCGTCTCCTGCGCCGCCGTGAGGATGCGCTCGACGTCGCGCAGATCGGCCTCCAGATAGTCCGTCGCTCCTTCCGGGGTGCCGACGAGCAGCGCCCTGGCGTGGGCCAGGACGACCGGGTCGTTGTCGACGTAGACCACCCGGGCTCGGGGGTCGAGGCGCTGGGCCACCTCGTGGGTGTTGTCCGCCGTGGGGATGCCCGTGCCGATGTCGAGGAACTGACGGATTCCGGCCTGCGCGGTCAGCTCGCGCACGGCACGTCCGAGGAAGGCCCTGTTGGCCCGGACGGCCGGGACGATCTGCGGATTGGCGGCGGCGGCCAGCTCGGCCGCCTCCTGGTCGGCGAGGTAGTTGTCCCGGCCGCCCAGCCAGGCGTTGTAGACGCGCGCGGGGTGCGCCACGGAGGAGTCGACCGGCGCGATGCCGCCTGTCGGATGCTCGTGCATTCGGATCCGCTCCCCTCGTCGGCGTTCCTCTGTCGACGCACAAGGTAGTCCAACGCGCTTGGGAACAAGCCAAGTTGACTGGCACAGCATGAGATCTACAGGTAGAGCTGTTCAGTCTGGACTGGACAGTTTCACCTTACGGTTTTATTGTCGGCGCATGGACACACAGGCCATCGACCCTTCCGAGGGCATCGGCGACTCCGCCGCCCGTGCGGCGCGCGATCTGCGGGTCGTGTTCAGCCGGCTGCGGCGCCGTATCAGGGAGGTCGCGGAGGACGACGAGCTCACACCGCCCCAGGTCTCCGCGCTCACCCTGGTGGCCAAGCACGGGGCCGCCACGGCCAGCGCGCTGGCCACGGCGGAGGGTGTGCGGCCGCAGTCGATGGCGACCACGCTCGCCGCGCTGGACCGGCAGGGGCTGATCCGGCGCAGCCCCGACCCCGACGACGGCCGCCGCCAGCTCGTCACCCTGACCGACGCGGGCCGTCTGCGGGTCGAGGGTGACCGGCAGGCGCGTGAGGAATGGCTGGCCCGGGCGCTGCAGGACCGCTACACCGAGGACGAACGACGGACGGTCCTCGATGGACTGGCGCTGCTGGAACGGCTCACGCAGCCGTGATACCCCGACTGCCCGGCATCGGGGGCAGCGCGCGGACCAGCCGCCCCTCCCCCACCGAGTTCGACCGGCGGCTGATCGCGCCGATGCTGGTCGGTTCGGTACTCAACCCGGTCAACTCCTCGATGATCGCAGTGGCGTTGGTGCCGATCGGCGTCGCCTTCGGAGCACCGCCGGCCGAGACGGTGTGGCTGGTCTCGGCCCTGTACCTGGCCACCGCGGTGGGGCAGCCGGTCGTCGGGCGGCTCGTGGACATGTACGGGCCGCGCCACCTGTATCTGATCGGCACGGGCCTGGTGGGGATCGCCGGACTCCTCGGCGCGCTCGCTCCCTCGCTGGGTGCGCTGATCGGCGCGCGCGTGCTGCTCGGTTTCGGGACGTCGGCGGCGTATCCGGCGGCGATGCAGCTGACGCGGAGCGAGGCCGAGCGCACGGGCCGGGACAGCCCGGCGGGGGTACTGACCGCGCTCGCCATGGCCAACCAGGTCGTGGCCGTGATCGGTCCCGCCCTCGGCGGTCTGCTGATCGGCTTCGGTGGCTGGCGGGCCGTTTTCACCGTCAACGTGCCGCTGTCCGTGGTCTGTCTGGTCCTGGGCACGCGCCGTCTGCCGAGGACTCCCCGGCGGCCACCAGGCCGGGGACGAGGTGTCGACCTGCCCGGCATGGCCTTGTTCGCGGTCATGCTGGTCTCGCTGATGGTCTTCCTGACGGGCCTGCGGCTCGATCGGTGGTATCTGCCGGTCGTGTCCGCCGTCGCCGCGACGGGTTTCGCGGGGCGGGAGCTGCGCGTGCCCGACCCGTTCGTCGACCTGCGCGTCCTCGGCGGCAACATCCCGCTGATCGTCACGTTTGTGCGCCAGTTGCTCGCCTACACGACGGCGTACGCCTTCATGTACGGGTTCACCCAGTGGCTGGAGGAGGGGCGCGGGCTGCACGCCGCGACCACGGGACTGGTGCTGCTGTCGCTGTCGGCCACCGGGCTCGCCGTCTCCGCCGTCACCGGTCGACGGGAGGCCGTACGGGCCAAGCTCGTCGTCGGCAGCCTCGTGCAGATGGCAGGCTGCGCCACGCTGCTGCTGGTCGGCTCCGGAACCCCTGTCTGGGCGCTGCTCCTCGTCGGAGCGGTGATGGGTGTGCCGCAGGGCCTCCTCGGACTCGCCATCCAGAACGCCCTGTACCGCCAGGCCGAGCCGGCCCGCACCGCCTCGGCCGCCGGGCTGCTGCGCACCTTCGGCTATCTCGGCGCGCTGGCCGCGGCCGCCGCGAACGCGGCCTTCTTCCCCCACCGCGCCGACACCTCCGGGATGCACGACCTGGCCGTGTTCATGCTCGCCGGATCGACGCTGCTCCTCGCGTCCTCTCTTCCCGACCGTTCACTCGACACCCTCGTCCCGCAACGAAAGGCCTGATCCATGACCGTCACCGCCCTCGACCCGCGCACCGCCCTCGTGGTGATCGACCTCCAGGCCGGCATCGTCGCCGCGCCCGTCCAGCCGCACACCGGCGCCGACGTCGTCACCCGTACGGTCGAACTCGCCGACGCCTTCCGCACCCGTGGTCTGCCCGTGGTGCTGGTCCGGGTCTCCTTCGCCGCCGACGGAGCGGACACGGTCCCCGGCCGTACCGAGGCCCCTCGCCCGGGCGGCACCTTCCCTGAGGGCTGGGACGTCGTGGTCGCCGAACTGGCCGGTCACCCCGGCGACATCACCGTCACCAAGCGCAACTGGGGTGCCTTCCACGGCACCGGTCTCGACGTCCAGTTGCGCCGTCGCGGCGTCACGCAGATCGTGCTGACCGGCATCGCCACCAGCATCGGCGTGGAGTCCACCGCCCGCGCGGCGCACGAGCACGGCTACCACGTCACACTCGCCACCGACGCCATGAGCGACATGGACCCCGAGGCCCACCGGGGCAGCATCGAGCGGATCTTCCCGCGGCTGGGCGAGACGGGCACCACGGCCGAGATCCTGGAGCTGCTGGCCAAGACGCACGACTGATCCGGCCCGTAGAAACGATCTCAAGGCGGGCCCGGAGTGGGACGAAGCTCCCGGCGGAGATAGCATCTGCCCACCCGTACCCACACTTTCGGCGAGCGACCCGAGGGGGCTCGGAAGCCCGATGCCGGTCAAGGTCAGCGTCATCGTCCCCGTCTACAACCCGGGGCCCTACATCGAGGACTGCATCACCTCGTTGCTGAAGCAGTCACTGCCACCCGACGAGTACGAAGTGATCTTCGTCGACGACGGCTCCACCGACCAGACCCCGGCCCGGCTCGATGCGCTTGCCGCAGAGGAGCCCCGGGTCCGGGTGATCCACCAGGAGAACTCCGGCTGGTCGGGCAAGCCCCGCAACGTCGGTATCGCCGCCTCCCAGGGCGAGTACGTCATGTTCGTCGACAACGACGACCGCCTCGCCGACGAGGCCCTGGAGCGGATGTACGGCTACGGGGTGGCCAACGGCGCCGACGTCGTCGTCGGCAAGATGGCCGGCCAGGGCCGCGGGGTGCCGGTGGAGCTGTTCCGCCGCAACCGGCCGCGGGCCAGCGTGCGGGACGCCCCGCTCATCGACAGCCTCACCCCGCACAAGATGTTCCGCCGGGCCTTCCTGGACGAGATCGGCCTGCGCTTCCCCGAGGGCAGACGACGGCTGGAGGACCACGTCTTCGTGACGGAGGCGTATCTGCGCGCGGCCAACGTGTCCGTCATCGGCGACTACGTCTGCTACTACCACCTCCGGCGCGACGACTCCTCCAACGCGGGCTTCCAACAGTTCGACCCCGTCGGGTACTTCAAGAACCTGCGGGAGGCGCTGGACGTCGTCGAGCAGTACACCGAGCCGGGCGAGGTGCGCGACAGTCTGCACCGCCGCTGGCTGCGCGTGGAGATGGTGGAGCGGCTGCGCGGCAACCGCCTCCTCGCCAAGCCGGACGACTACCGGCGCAAGCAGTTCGAGGAGATCCGCCAGGTCGTCGTCGAGCGCTTCGGCCCCGGTGTCGCCGCCGGACTGCAGCCGACGCAGCAGGTCGTTGCCGCGCTCGTCGCCGCCGACCGGTACGACGACGTGGTGGCCTTCGCCGAGTGGGAGACCGGGCTCCGCCTCTCCGCCCGGCCCGGGACCGTCGAGTGGCAGGACGGCAGGCTGCGCTTCGACTTCGTCGCAGAGCTCACGGCGGGCGGTGCGCCGCTGACGTTCCCCGGCGGCGGGGTCCGCACCCCGCTGGACGGCCCACCCGCGGATCTCGAGGAGGCGGTCGCCTGGGTGGGCGCCGACACCGTCGCCCGGTTCGGACAGGCCACCGTTGACCTGCTGGTGCGCGAACGCTCGAGCGCCGCCCAGTACTTCCAGCCGGTCGAGGTCACCCGGGAGATCGTGCCGGTCGAGGACAGCGGGCAGGTGCGGCTGGTCCTGCGTGCGACGGCCACCGTCGACCCGGCCGGCGCGGTGGACGGCTCGCCGCTGCGCGCCGGGCTGTGGGACACGTACGCCCGCGTCAGGCTGGGCGGCTGGAGCAAGACGTCGCGCGTGGGCCCGGGCCCGCGCAAGGCCCGCGCCGCCACGTCCGCGGCGGTCGTGGGCGGGCGGGTGGTCCTGCCGTACTGGACCGACCAGCACGGCAATCTCTCGCTGGACGTCGACCGGGCGAACCAGCGCCTCGGCCTCGGCCGGCTCGACCCCGAAGCCGTGAGCGTATCCGGGGGCCGGCTGCACGCGCCCCTGCCGCTGCACGTCCCGGCCGAGACGGCCGTACTGCTGCGGCTGACCTCACCCGACAGGTCGGTGGACGTGCCCGGCACACTGTCCCCGGCCGGGGGCGGGGCCCTGCTGGAGGCCGCCCCGACCGTCGCCGACCTCAGCGGTGCGACCTGGCGGACCGCTCTGTGCGCGGCCCCGGACGCCGCCGAGCCGCGCTTCCTCCCGCTGCCGCTCGCCCTGCGCGCGGACACGAACTCGATCAAGGTGGTACGGACTCCCAGGCCCACGGCGGTTCGGCGGCTGGCCCGCAGGGCGCGGCGTGCGCTCGCCGCGGTCCTCAAACGGCGCGCGGCGTCCCGGGCAGCCAAGGCAGGAAAGGCGTGAAAGCGTGCGATCACTGGGCATAGCGGGCGCGTGGGCGCTGGAGCCGAAGATCTTCCCCGACGAACGGGGCAGCTTCCACGAGTGGTACCGCGGCGAGGAGTTCCGCGAGGCCACCGGCTACGACCTCTCGCTCGCACAGGCCAACTGCTCGGTCTCCCGCTGGGGTGTGCTGCGCGGGGTGCACTTCGCGGACGTGCCGCCCGGGCAGGCCAAGTACATCACCTGCGTGCGCGGCGCGATCCTCGACGTGGTGGTCGACCTGCGCGTCGGCTCGCCCACCTTCGCCGAGTGGGAGGCGGTGCGCCTCGACGAGGACACCCGGCACGCCGTGTTCCTCGCGGAGGGCCTCGGGCACGCCTTCATGGCCCTGACGGACGACGCCACCGTGGTCTACCTGTGCTCGACGGGGTACACCCCGGGGCGTGAGCACGGCGTGCACCCCCTGGACCCGGATCTGGGCATCGCCTGGCCCGAGGGCATCCCTGCGGTGCTGTCGCCGAAGGACGCGCAGGCGCCGTCGCTGGCAGAGGCCCGGCGGACCGGGCTCCTGCCGTCGTACGACGCCTGCATCTCCCGTTACGAGGAGTTGCGCGGCCGGCCGTTCAGCGGCTGACCGACAGGCCCTCCAGGGCCGAGCGCAGCGGTTCCCAGCCGCGGGAGCGGCTGAGGCCGCGGTTGCGTGCGCGGGCCAGGGGGCGCCAGAAGTCTGCCCCCAGCAGGGTCTCGGGCGTGACCGCCTTCACCCGCTCCAGGACCGCCTCGGGCACCTTCTGCGGGTCGGGCACCTGGAACTCGGCGATGATCTCGTCGTACTTGTCCTTCAGCACCGTGCTCTTGTGGTCGGCGCCGAAGACGATCAGCTGGCCGGTGGGCTGGGTGTCGACGAGGACGGTCACGAGATCGGGCCGGTAGCGGTTCAGGATCTCGATGATCTTGTAGACGTCGCCGGTCCAGGCGTTGGTGTGCCGGTCGCGGGCCGCCTCGTCGATGCTGCGCGGCAGCATGTCGTCGAAGACGATCACGCTGGACCAGTCCGAGTGCTTCTCGATGTTGATGAAGTCCCGCAGCGCGTACTCGAACAGGTGCATGCCGTCGATGAACGCGAGGTCGAGCGTGGTACGCCGCCAGTAGCCGAGCGGGCTGCGACCCCGGCGCAGGTTGCGCACGGGGTGGCGGCCGCCCTTGAGGTGGCCGAGGGGGTTGTCGCGGGCGAAGAAGTCGTCGCTGGTGGCCTTCACCAGGTGGACGTCGCACCGGATCTCCGTGACCACCTTGAACGCGGGGTCGACCGCGATACTGGGGACGCGGGACAGCGTGAGACTGCGGCCGTCGTTGACTCCGATCTCCAGGTAGTTGCGGTTCGCGGTGGCCTTGTGCAGACCCCGCAGGAATTCATGGCGTTTCACGAAGAAGACTCCTTGCGGATCAGGGGAAGTGCTTCGTGCAGGGCGGATCGCCAGTCGCGCAGCGGCGGCAGACCCAGCTCCTGCCAACGACCGTGGGCGAGGGCACTGTACGCGGGGCGGGGGGCGGGCCGCGGGAAGGCCCCGCTGCCCACGGGCCGCACCCGGTCGGGGTCCACGCCGAGGCCGGCGAAGACCTCTCGGGCCAGCTCGTACCAGGAGGCCTCGCCGCAGCTGGTGGCATGGAAGACACCGCTCGCACCCCGGCCCACATGCGGGCCGAGGTCGACGAGACGTGCGGCGACGTCCGCGCTCCACGTGGGCTGCCCGCGCTGGTCGTCGACGACGTCGAGGGTGTCGTGACGGGACTCCAGGTCGATCATCGTGCGGACGAAACTACGCCCGTGGACGCCGTAGAGCCAAGCCGTTCGCACGATTGCGCTCGATGTGGGAAGCTCCGCGGCCACGGCACGCTCGCCGGCGAGTTTGGTGCGGCCGTAAGCGGTGCGCGGGGCGGTGGCATGATCCTCGGGATACGGGGTATGAGCGTCGCCCGCGAAGACGTAGTCGGTGGAGACGTGGATCAGGCGGGCGCCGTGGGCCGCGCAGGCACGGGCGAGATTGCGGGGCCCGTCGCCGTTGATCCGCAGGGCCCGGTCCTCTTCGGTCTCGGCGTCGTCGACCGCTGTGTACGCGGCGCAGTTGACGACCAGGTCGGGGCGGTGGCCGGTCAACGCCCCCTCGACGGAGTCCTGTTGGGTGATGTCGAGGGCCTTGTGGTCCAGCCCCATGACGTCCGCGCCGCGCCGGACCAGCTCGTCGACCGTGTCGCGGCCGAGCATGCCCCCGGCCCCCGTGACGAGCCACCTCATGCCGACCGCCGCTTCAGGGGCTCCCACCAGGCGCGGTTGTCCCGGTACCAGGCGACGGTGTCGGCGAGGCCGGTGGCGAAGTCGCGGCGCGGACGGTAGCCGAGCTCCTCGCGGGCCTTGCTCCAGTCGACCGAGTAGCGCAGATCATGGCCCTTGCGGTCCTCGACGTACTCGACCCGGTCCCAGTCGGCCCCGCAGGCCTCCAGCAGCAGGCCGGTGAGTTCCTTGTTGCTCAGTTCGGTGCCGCCGCCGATGTTGTACACCTCCCCCGGGCGGCCCTTGGTGCGTACGAGGTCGACGCCCTGGCAGTGGTCCTCGACGTGCAGCCAGTCGCGGACGTTGAGGCCCTCGCCGTAG
The DNA here is from genome assembly GCF_000720765.1 of Streptomyces sp. NRRL S-646. Lineage (GTDB taxonomy): Bacteria > Actinomycetota > Actinomycetes > Streptomycetales > Streptomycetaceae > Streptomyces. Next base: position 384,173 of record NZ_JODC01000008.1, on the reverse strand, counting down.
AGCGGGACCTTCCTGCCGTCCAGGAGGTTGGTGACGAACAGCGGGATGACCTTCTCGGGGTACTGGTGCGGGCCGTAGTTGTTGGAGCAGCGGGTGACGCGGACGTCCAGGCCGTGGGTGCGGTGGTAGGCGAGGGCGAGCAGGTCGGAGGAGGCCTTGGAGGCCGAGTACGGCGAGTTGGGCTGCAGCGGGTGGTCCTCGGGCCAGGAGCCGGAGTCGATGGAGCCGTAGACCTCGTCGGTGGAGATGTGCACGAAGGGTTCCACCCGGTGGCGCAGGGCGGCGTCGAGGAGGGTCTGGGTGCCCACCACGTTGGTCAGTACGAAGTCGGTGGCGCCGGTGATCGAGCGGTCCACGTGCGACTCGGCGGCGAAGTGCACCACGTGGTCCGCGTCGGTCATGAGCTTGTCGACGAGTTCGGCGTCACGGATGTCGCCCTGGACGAACTCCAGCCGGGGGTGGTCGAGATCGAGGTTGTCCAGGTTGCCGGCGTAGGTGAGTCTGTCCAGCACGGTGACCCGCAGCGCCTCGGACGCCTCGGAGGCCAGCAGGGTGCGGACGTAACAGGAGCCGATGAATCCGGCGGCGCCGGTGACGAGAAGGTTCATGTGTGGATCTGCACCTTGCTGTGGTCGCCGAGGACCAGTCGGTGGGCGCTGGGGACACTCGGGGCGGGTGTCACCTCCACGTGCCGGCCGATCAGGGAGTTCTCGATCCGGCCCACCCCGAGGATCGAGGAGTCGCGCAGCACGATGGAGAACTCCAGTTCGCTGTCGGTGATCCGGCAGTTCTCCGCCACGGAGGTGAAGGGGCCCACGTAGGAGTCCTCGACGACGGTGCCGGCGCCGATCACGACGGGGCCGACGATGCGCGAGTTCACGACGCGTGCGCCCTCCTCCACGACCACGCGCCCGATCGTCTCGGAATGCTCGTCCACCTCGCCGTCGATCCGGCGGTCGAGTGACTCCAGGACCGTCCGGTTGACCTCCAGCATGTCGACGACGTTCCCGGTGTCCTTCCAGTAGCCCTTGATGACGGTGCAGCGCACGTCGGCGCGGCTGTCGATCAGGTGCTGGATGGCGTGGGTGATCTCCAGTTCGCCGCGCCAGGACGGCCGGATGGCACGCACCGCCTCGTGGATCAGGGGCGTGAACAGGTAGACGCCCACCAGGGCGAGGTCGCTCTTGGGGTTCTCCGGCTTCTCCTCCAGGCCCACCACCTGGCCGGAGGCGTCGAGTTCGGCGACGCCGAAGGCGCGCGGGTCGGCCACTTGGGTGAGCAGGATCTGGGCGTCGGGGCGGTGGGTGCGGAACTCGTCGACGAGGTCGCTGATGCCCCCGACGATGAAGTTGTCGCCCAGGTACATCACGAAGTCGTCGTCGCCGAGCCAGTCCCGCGCGATCAGTACCGCATGGGCCAGCCCGAGGGGCCGCTCCTGGGGGATGTAGGTGATCTCCAGACCGAACTTGGATCCGTCGCCGACCGCTTCCTGGATTTCTTCGGCGGTGTCTCCCACGATGACGCCGACCTCGGTGATGCCGGCCGCGGCAATGGATTCCAACCCGTAGAAGAGGACGGCCTTGTTGGCCACAGGGACGAGCTGCTTGGCCGATGTGTGCGTGATCGGCCTCAGTCGGGTTCCGGCGCCGCCGGACAGCACGAGAGCCTTCATCTGCTTCACCTTAGTCGCGATCCCTATGGAAGGGATCGCGACCAATCAGCCGGTCCGGGCCGACGGCCCGGTCAGTCCTCGCCCCGCACGATGTTGCCCTCCGGGCCGGACTGGTCCGTTCGGGTGGTGCCCTGTTCGAGAACCGCCGGAATGCAGGTGCGTACGACACCCTTGCCCCGCAGCCGCCGGGCCCGCGCCCAACCGGTCTCCGGTCGACGGATCACAAGCTTGTCTGTGGTGTGCGGCGTCACGGCAGTTCATCTTCCTTCTGCTTCAGTGCCCGCCGACCGGGTCCCCTCCGGCGACCCGGTCAAACGCCGCATCCGGCCTGCGAGCACGGGAACCTGCCGCGCACAGCCCCCAGTTCGACGCTCAGGCAGTGCCCAGCGCCCCGCGAAGGGTGCTGATCGCCTGGCTGATGGCGGCCTCCGCGGCATGGGTCTCGCGCAGGGCGTTCAGCATCACGAAGTCGTGGATGATGCCCTGGTATCGGACCGCGGTGACCGGGACGCCCGCCTCGCGCAGCTTGTTGGCGTAGGCCTCGCCCTCGTCGCGCAGGACGTCGGCCTCGCCGGTGATGACGAGGGCGGGCGGCAGACCCGTGAGCTGTTCGGTGGAGGCCCGCAGCGGGGATGCGGTGATCTGGGCGCGCTCCGCCTCGTCCGTCGTGTACTGGTCCCAGAACCACTGCATGGCGTCCCGGCGCAGGAAGTAGCCCTCGGCGAACTGGTGGTAGGACGGCGTGTCGAAGCTCGCGTCGGTGACCGGGTAGAACAGCACCTGCGCGGCCAGCCGGACGTCGCCGCGCTGCTTGGCCATCAGGGTCAGGGCGGCGGTCATGTTGCCGCCGACGGAGTCGCCGGCCACCGCGACGCGGGAGCCGTCCAGGCCCTTGGCCGTGCCCTGCTCGACGACCCACTTCGCCACCGCGTAGTTCTGCTCGATGGCGACCGGATAGCGGGCTTCGGGCGAGAGGTCGTACTCGGGGAAGACGACCGCGGCGCCGGTACCGACGGCGAGTTCGCGCACCAGCCGGTCGTGGGTGTGGGCGTTGCCGAACACCCAGCCCGCGCCATGGATGTAGACGATCACCGGGAGGGGGCCGGTGGCCCCGGCGGGGCGGACGATGCGGGCGCGGACCTGGCCGGCGGGGCCGCCGGGGACAGTGACCCACTCCTCGTCGACCGGGGGCTTCTCGATGTCGCCGGACTGCACCTCGTCGACGGTCTTGCGTCCTTCGGCCGGGCCGAGGTCGAACAGGTAGGGCGGGTTGGCGGTGGCCTCCGCGAAGGCCTGGGCGGCGGGCTCGAGGACGGGGCGGGGTGCGGTGGTGCCGGTCATGACGGCCTCCTCGGTTGGGGTGCCGCGGACTGCGGCACACCATGGAGAGTAGCGTGCGATTAAGTCGTGCACAACTAATACGTGCAACATCTATTGGCCCCCGATACAATCGAACGGACCCGAAAGACAGGCTGGTGATCGCCGTGCACAGGACAGCAACCGGGAGCCACACCGTGGGACCGGCGGCAGCGGAACCGGGCGAGGGCTCGCTCCTCCTCGACGACCAGCTCTGTTTCGCCCTGTACGCCGCCTCCCGCGCCGTCACCGCGCGCTACCGCCCACTGCTGGACGAACTCGGCCTCACCTACCCGCAGTACCTGGTCATGCTCGTGCTCTGGGAGCAGGACTCGATCTCCGTACGTGACCTGGGGGTCGCGCTCCAGCTGGAGTCCAGCACCCTGTCCCCGCTGTTGAAGCGGCTGGAGGCGAACGGGCTGCTGCGCCGCGAACGCCGCGCCGAGGACGAGCGGTCGGTCGCCCTCCGCCTCACCGAGGCCGGTGCTCAGCTGCGGGAAAGGGCGGGTCGGGTGCCCCTCGCCATCGGCGACGCCATGGGCCTGACCCCCGAGCAGGACGCCCTGACCAAACAGCTCCTCCGCCTCATCACCGCCAACGTCACGAACTGAGCACGAGCTCCGCCCACACCTGTTTGCCGCCGCTGACCGGCACGGTCCCCCACGCCTCCGACATGGCCTCCACGAGGAGGATGCCGCGGCCGCCGGTGGCCTCCCAGCCGATGCTGGTCGGCTTCACGGGGGTGCGGGGCGAGGCGTCGGCGACGGAGACACGCAGCCGGTTGTCGAGCAGGGTGAGGTCGAGGCGGACCTGGCCGTCGGTGTGCACCAGGGCGTTGGTGACGAGTTCGGAGACCACCAGGAGTACGGCATCCATGTCGTCGCGGGTCACGCCCCAGGTCCGGAGGGTGCGGCGGGTGAAGCGACGGGTGTGACCGACGGCCTCGGGCACGCGCCAGACCGTCCAGCTGTCGCGCAGCGGACGCAGCGCCATACCGTCGTAGCGCAGCAGGAGCAGGGCGACGTCGTCGCTGCGCCGGGCGTTGCCGAGGAGGGCGTCGGCGACCAGGCCGAGGTGGCCGGGGTCGGAGACGGACAGTTGCTGGGCCAGCCGCTCCATGCCGTCGTCGATGTCGGCCTCGGCGGACTCGACGAGGCCGTCCGTGGTGAGCGCGACGACCGTGCCGGGCTGCAGCCGCAGCACGCTCATCGGGAAGTCGGCCTGGGCGACGACGCCGAGCGGCGGCCCGCCGTCCGACTCGGGCACCTCGGTGCTGCCGTCCGGGTGGCGCAGCACCGGCGGCAGATGGCCTGCGCGGACGTACCAGGCGGAGCCCTCCTCCAAGTCGACGTCGACGTAGCAGCAGGTGGCGAAGAGGTCGGTCTCCATGTCCGTCAGGAGCCGGTTGGCGTGGGAGACGACCACGTCCGGCGGGTGGCCCTCGACGGCGTAGGCGCGCAGCGCGGTGCGCATCTGGCCCATGAGGGTGGCGGCGCTCGCGTTGTGGCCCTGGACGTCGCCGATGACGAGGGCGACGTGGTTGTCGGGCAGCGGGATCACGTCGTACCAGTCGCCGCCGACCTCGAGGCCCGCCGTGGTGGGCAGATAGCGGGCGACGGCGACCGCACCGGGCAGCTTGGGCAGGCGGCGCGGCAGCAGCTGGCGCTGGAGCATGCCGACCAGTTCGTGTTCGGCATCGAAGGCGTGGGCGCGCATCAGGGCCTGACCCGCGAGGCCCGCGGACGCGGTGAGCAGGGCGCGCTCGTCGGGGCCGAAGTCGTGCGGGGCGTCCCAGCCGATCAGACAGGCGCCGGCCATGCGGTTGCCGGCGGGCAGGGGCAGCACGGCGAGTCCGCCGGGACCGACGTCGGCGAGGGCGGGTTCCAGAGGGGTGCCGGCGGGCCAGATGCGGGCCCGGCCCTCACGCAGGGCGGCGGCCAGGGTGGGCATGGCGCGCACGGGCGCGTCGGGCCACTCGGTGCGCCACTCCAGGCGCCACAGCTCGGGCCAGGATTCCGGATCGGCCGGTTCGAGGACCGTGACGACGAGCCGGTCGCCCTCCAGCTCGGCGAGCGCGATCCGGTCGGCCTGCAGCGGCTTACGCAGCGCGGAGACGACGGCCTGGCTGACGTCGCGGACGGTCCCGGCGGTGGCGAGCATGGCGGCGAGGCGCTGGACGCGGGCCACGTCGGTGATCTCGGAGCGCAGTTTGGAGGCGTCGGCGACCGTGCCGACGAGCGTGGCGGGCCGGCCCTCGCCGCCGGGCAGCAGACGCCCGCGCAGCCGCAGCCACTTGGGCGGGCCGGAGGGCTGCAGGACCCGGAACTCCAGCTCGCGGTCGCCGAGGGACATGTGGTCGGCCTCGACCACGGACATCAGAGAGGGCAGGTCCTCCGGGACCGTCAGGCCCAGCAGGGTCTCGACCCTGCCGTCGAACTCGGCGCGGGTGACGGCGAACAGCCGCAGGATGTCGTCACCGACCTCCACCCGGCCGCTGTCCATGGCCAGGCTGAACGCGTTGGCCGGCAGCTCGTCGCCCTCGGCGGAGCGGGCGGGGGCGGGACAGCCGACGGCGTCGGCGATCAGCTCCAGGCACTTGCGGTCCTCGGTGTCGAAGCCGTCCGGCCGCTCGCCGACGGCCAGCAGACAGCCGCCGTTCCCGTCCCCGCGCGCGGGCAGCACCGCCAGGTGGAAGTCCCGCGGCGGCGTCCGCCGCGTCTCGGCGTCCCCCGCGAGTTCCTCGGGCCCGAGCCACACCGGGCTCCCCGAGCGGTGGCTGTCGGCCACCGGGGAGCTGCCGGAGCGCGGGTAGCTGTCGCGCAGCCCGAACAGCGTCCTCGGAACGCCCACCGACTCGACCAGGCACAGCAGGTCGCCGTCCTCCTCCGGCGTGTACAGGCCGGCGAAAGCCGCCCCGCCGAAGACGAGCGCCTGCTCCAGGACCCGGCGCACCCGCTCGGGTGAGGCGGGACCGGACGTGAGCGCTTTCAGGGCGCCTTCGGCGCGCAGAGTTCTCGTTCTGCGTGCCTCGCCGCCCTCACTGACCACGTCCGCAATTACAGCGCGTATGGGACGCCTGCGCAGCCCCTGTGAGCATTCCGTGGAGGTCATCGGGCGCGCTCACTCGAAACGTGCCGAACATGTCTTAACGCATGCGTATCGCACGGTGATCTCGTGACAGGCGTGACTGTCCCGGGCCCTCGGACGGCTGGAAGTGTCGGTGCCGGGCCACGGAGGGGGATCCATGGACAAGCGGTACGAGGTGTACGCACTCGCGGACAGACACTTCTACGAGACGCCGGACCGGCTTGCCGGTGCCGGACAGCAGACGGCGCCGCTCTTCGAGACCGCGCGTCGTGAGGTGCCGGCGGGCTGGGATGCGGCGCGGATCGGCGACTGGCTGACGCTGACGCCGCTCGGCGCGGACGGCAGCGCGCTGCCGGGCCCGGCGCAGGGCTGGAAGATCCACGCCTCGGCCACCCGGGCGAACGCGGAGCGGATCGCGGCGATCGTATGGGACTACTGCGTGCCGCGCCGGATCCCGTTCAAGTTCGTGCCGGGACCGCACCTGCTGCATTTACGCAACACCAAGTACGCGGCCCGCGACACCAGCGGCAAGTTCGTCACCGTCTACCCGGCCGACGAGGAGCAGCTCCACCAGGTGCTGCGCGAACTGGGCCGGTTGCTGGACGGTTTCGAGGGGCCGTACATCCTCACCGATCTGCGCTGGCACGACGGCCCGCTCTACGTCCGCTACGGCGCGTTCGCGCGCACCTTCGTCGTCGACGAGCGGGGCTCGCTCGTGCCGGCGGTGCGGGACGGAGCGGGCACGCTGGTGCCGGACCGGCGGGCGCCGTCCTTCCAGGTGCCTGAGTGGGTGACGCTGCCGGCGTTCCTGGAGCCGCATCTGGCGGCCCGCAACACCACGACGGTGGGCGAGTTGCCGTACCGAATCGAGAAGGCGCTGCACTTCTCCAACGGTGGCGGGGTGTACGCCGGCACCGACACCCGGGACGGGCACAAGGTGGTCCTCAAGGAGGGGCGGCCGCACGCGGGGCTGGCCTCCGACGGTGCGGACGCGATCGCCCGGCTGGAGCGCGAGAAGCAGGCACTGGAGCAGGTGGCGGGGACCGGTGTGGTGCCCGAGGTGCGGGACTGGTTCACGCTGGGCGAGCACCGGTTCCTGGTCATGGACTTCCTGGAGGGGCGCACGCTCAACTCCTTCTTCGCCGAACGGCATCCGCTGCTCACCCCGGACCCGGACCCGGAGGCCGTCGCGCGCTACACGGCGTGGGCGGTGCGCATCCACGGGGCGGTCGAGCGTGCGGTGGAGGCGGTGCACGCGCGCGGGATCGTCTTCAACGACCTGCATGTCTTCAACATCATGGTCGCGCCGGACGAGGAGTCGGTGTTCCTGCTCGACTTCGAGGCGGCGGCGCCGGTGGCGGAGAACGGCCGTCAGGTGGTCGCACACCCCGGCTTCTTCGCCCCGCCCGACCGGACGGGCACCGACGTCGACCGCTATGCGCTGGCCTGCTTACGGCTCGCGCTGTTCCTGCCCGTGACCACCCTGTTCGTGGTCGACCGGGGCAAGGCGGCGCACCTGGCCGAGGTGATCGCGGAGCAATTCCCGGACGTGCCGCGGGAGTTCCTGGACGAGGCGGTCGCGGAGATCACGCGAGGCGCCGGTGTGGGCGCCCCGGCGCTGGTGCGGCCCGGCGACTGGCCGCACAGCCGTGACTCGATGGTCAAGGCGATCCTCGCCTCGGCCACCCCGGAGCGCGAGGACCGGCTCTTCCCCGGTGACATCGCCCAGTTCTCCGACGGCGGCGGGCTCGGGCTCGCCCACGGCGCGGCGGGAGTGCTGTACGCGCTGGCCGAGACCGGCGCCGAGCGGTACGAGGAGGGCGAACGCTGGCTCCTCGACCGTACGGCCCCGCCACCGCCCGGCACACCGCTCGGCCTGTACGACGGACTCGCCGGCGTCGCGCACGTCCTTGACCGGCTCGGCCACCGGCAGCGGGCCCTCGATCTGGTCGAGGGCATCCTCGCCGAGAAGTGGCAGAACCTCTCCTCCACCCTGCACGGCGGCCTGGCCGGCCTCGGCCTGGTCCTCGGCCACCTGGCAGGCACGACGGGCGAGTCGGAGCTGCACGAGCGGGCCGCCGAGGCCGCCGAGATCGTCGTACGACGCCTTGCCGAGCCGCGCCCCGACATGCCCCGGCAGCGGGCCGGGCTGTTGCGGGGTGCGAGCGGACCGGCGCTGTTCCTGCTGCGGCAGTACGAGCGGACCGGCGACGCGGGACTGCTGGAAGCGGCCGGAGTGGCGCTGCGCCGGGACCTGGACTGCTGTGTCGTCCAGAAGAGCGGCGGCCTGGAGGTCGACGAGGGCTGGCGGACCCTGCCCTACCTCGGTGACGGCAGCTCGGGACTCGGCATGGTCCTGGACGACTATCTCGCACACGCCGCCGACGCGGAGTTCGACAAGGCGCGTTCCGGCATCCTCACCGCCGCCACCTCACGCTTCTACGCACAGCCCGGCCTCTTCCAGGGCCGCGCCGGAATGATCCTGCACCTCGGCCGCACCACGGAACCGAGCGCCACGGACCGTCACCTGGCCGAGCAGATCGCCGCGCTCGGCTGGTACGCGATGGCGTACGAGGGCCAACTGGCCTTCCCCGGGCACCAGATGATGCGGCTGTCCATGGACCTCGCCACCGGAACGGCAGGGTGCCTGCTCGCGCTCGCGGCGGCCACCGGTGACAGCGCCCACCTGCCGTTCCTCCCGCCGCTGCGGCGGCCCTGATGACGCGGCTCCGCAACCTGACGGAGTCGTGACGCAACCCCGTCCCCACGGATGGACATCGATGAAAGGACACGAAATGGCACTGCTCGACCTGCAGACGATGGAATCCGACGAGCACACCGGCGGTGGCGGCGCCAGCACCGCGAGCCTGCTCTCCTGCATCAGCGCGGCGAGCGTTCTGCTCTGTCTCTGACGCACCGTGCACCCACGGCTCCGGGCGGTCCGCTCCCGCGAGGGAGGGGCCGCCCGGGGTCCTGCGCTCTCCCGACCCCGGATGCGAGGCCGCAGCCGTATGACGACTCGTGCCGACGCCGCACCCCCCGCCGCGTTGCTGAACTCCGCCACCCGGCACAGCGGCGCGCGCTGCATCGCCCTCTGCCTGATGAGCACGGCGTCCACCGGTGCCGGGCTTCTCCTGCCGGCCGCGCTCGGCCGCACCCTCGACCTCCTTCTGGCCCACTCCCCGGCGACCCGCTGGGTGCTGTACTGCGCGGGGATCGTGCTGCTGCTCGCCCTGCTCGACGCCGCCGAGACCGTGCTGAGCGGCACCGTCGACGCCCGGACGACGGCGTGGCTGCGGCGACGGCTGGCGGGGCATGTGCTGGCCGTCGGCCCGCGTGCCACCGCCCGCTTCGGGCCCGGCGACCTGGTCGCCCGTCTCGTCGGCAACGCGGCCCAGGCGGGGACCGCTCCGGCCGCCCGCGCCGCACTGCTCGCCGCGCTGGCAGGTCCCCTCGGGGGCGTGGTGGCGCTCGGCCTGATCGACCCGTGGCTGGCGGCCGTGTTCCTGGCCGGAGGGCCGCTCCTGACGCTCCTGCTGCGCGCCTTCGCCCGTGACACGACACGCTGTGTGGCGGACTACCAGCAGGTGCAGGGGCGCATCGCGGGCGCCCTGGCGGAGGCGGTGGCCGGCCACCGCACCATCGAAGCGGCGGGCACGGCGGACAAGGAGGCGGCGCGGATCCTGCGGCCCCTGCCCGAACTGTCCCGCGCGGGCCATCGCATGTGGCGGGTGCAGGGGCGGGCCGCAGCGCAGGCGAGTGCCGTGGCGCCGCTGCTGCAGCTGGGCGTCGTCGCCGTGGCCGGGCTGCTCCTGACCCGGCACCGGCTGTCGGTCGGCGAGGTGCTCGCGGCCTCCCGGTACGCGGTCCTCGCGGCGGGGGTGGGCGTGCTGGTGGGCCAGTTCGCGAGTCTGGCCCGGGCCAGGGCGGCCGCCGGGCGCCTCGACGAGGTACTGGCGGAGCCGACCGTGACCTACGGCGAACGCCGACTGCCGCCCGGCCCCGGCCACCTGGAACTGCGCGGCGTGACGGCGCGGCGCGGCGAACGCACCGTCCTCGACGGTGTGGACCTCGTCGTACCCGGCGGCACGACACTCGCCCTGGTCGGCCGTTCCGGCACGGGCAAGTCGCTGCTCGCCGCACTCGCCGGCCGCCTGGCCGAGCCGGACGCGGGAGAGATCCTGCTCGATGGCGTCGCCCTGCGCGAGCTGACCCACAAAGACCTTCGCGGATCGGTCGGTTACGCCTTCGAACGCCCCGCCCTCCTGGGCACAACCATCGAGGACGCGCTGACGCTCGGCCTGCAGCCCCCCTCCCCCGCACGCGTTCGCGAGGCGACCCGCCTGGCACGTGCCGACGACTTCGTACACCGCCTGCCGAAGGGCTACGCCACCGCGTGCGCCGACGCACCCCGTTCCGGCGGGGAGTCCCAACGCCTGGGCCTGGCCCGGGCGTTCGCCCACGACGGCCGCCTGCTCATCCTCGACGACGCCCTCTCCAGCCTCGACACGGTGACGGAGGCACAGATCGCCGAGTCCCTCACCCGGGGCCCGGCCGGCACCCGAATCCTCATCGCTCATCGGGCGTCCACGGCGGCGCGGGCGGATGCGGTGGCGTGGCTGGACGGGGGGCGAGTGCGGGCTGTGGGCACGCATGCGGAGTTGTGGCGGATGGCCGGGTATCGGGCGGTGTTCGGAGACGGGGGGCGGGCGTGAACGGCGGGGGCTACCAGGGGGGTTGCGGGCGTCGGCGGGGCGGAGTGCGGGCGGTGGGGACAAGCCTTGGCGCCGCCCATCGGAGGGGGCCCCGGAGCCGGGTGCGGACCTGGCGCGACAGCATCCAGACGCACGGTTCTCATGTGCTGAGGGGCCAGGGGCATGCGCCGAGGGCGCATGTGAGGAGTTGGGTGGGCGTCGGCTTCCTGGTCGTGGCCGGAGACGGGGCACCGGTATGAACAACCGGGTCGTTGCGCGGCGAAGCGCGGTACCGGCCGGGGGAATCGGTGCGCGTGGCGTGCGTTTTCTGCGGGACCGTTGGCGTGTCGTGGTGCGGCTCGGCGGATGGTCCGTGCTGGAGACGGGGCAGACCTTTGTCACTGGGTACGCCCCGGCCCGGGCACTCGACGCGGGCTTCCTGGCCGGGCGGGCCGAGGTCGGGCTGGCCTGGCTCGGTGTGGCCGGGCTCGGTGTCGTCGTGGGGGCGTACGGGACCGGACGGGTCTACGCGGCCGTCGCCGCGCTGGTCGAACCCCTGCGGGACCGGCTGGTCGAGGGGGTGGTCGGGCGCGGGGTGCGGGAGGCCGACGGCGGGGCGCTGTCGGGGCTCACCCAGCAGGTGGAGATCGCGCGGGACACCTTCGCCGGGCTCGTGATGGTGTCGCGCTCGTTCGTGTTCACCGCGGTGGGGGCGTTCGTCGGGCTGTTCTCGCTCGCCCCGCTGCTCCTGCTGGTCGTCGGGCCGCCGCTGGTGGCCGGGGTGGCCCTGTTCGCGGCGTCGCTGCGGCCGCTGGCCCGCCGGCAGAAGGCGTTCCTCGTCGCCGACGAGGCCCTGGCCGACCGCCTGGGTGCCGTCTGCCCGGGGTTGCGGGACATCACGGCCACCGGCGCCGAGGAGCGGATCGCCGCCGACACGGGGGAACTGGTCGACGCCGAACTCCGGGCCGCCCGCTCCCTGGCCCGCTGGGGCGTCCTGCGCATCGCATCGCTCGCCGTCGGCGGCCAGCTCCCGCTCGTGCTGCTGCTCGCCGCCGGCCCCTGGCTGCTGTCCCGGGGCGTCACCACGGGCGCCCTGGTCGGCGCCCTCGCCTACATCACCCAGTCCCTCCTCCCGGCCCTCCGCAACCTGATCCACGGCCTGGGCACGAGCGGCTCCCGCCTGACGGTGGTCCTGCGCCGCCTGACGACCCCGTCCCACCGGCCCAGCGCCGACCGACCGCACGTGGACCGAACCGCAACGGACGGCCACCATGACCACCCCGCGTCGCCCGTGTCCCGGCCGGCACCCCCCGAGCAGCCCAACCCGTCGGCCACCCCCGACGACCAGCCCCGCAAGCCCCTGCCCGCGTTCGACCGGCACGCCGAACCGCCGACCCCTGCCCCACCTCATTCGCCACCCGACGACACGGCCGCCGCCCCAGCAACCCCCGAAGACCACCCCCGCGACAGGCCGGCCCCACCCGACGGGCAAGAACGCGGACATCCGACCACCGCCTCACACCGATCGACTCCCGCCCGCACGCCCACCGCCCAAGCCACCCCCGCTCTCTCCCTCACCTCCGTCACCTTCGCCTACGGCCCCACCGCCACCCCCGTCATCGAGAACCTCGATCTCGTCCTCCCTCCCGGCTCCCACCTGGCCGTCGTCGGCCCCAGCGGGATCGGGAAGTCCACGCTCACCGCTCTGGTCGCGGGGCTGTTGGAGCCGCGTCGCGGGACGATCCGGGTGGGTGGGGAGCCGGTGCCCTCGGCTGCGGCCGCTCAGCGGCGGGTGCTCATTCCTCAGGAGGCGTACGTCTTCACCGGGACCGTCGCCGAGAACCTCTCCCACTTCCGGCAGGACCCCGTGCCCGAGGCGGAACTGCTCGCGGCGGCCGACGTCCTCGGGCTCGGTCCGCTGGTCGACGCGCTCGGCGGGCCCGGCGCCCAGGTCGACCCCGCGGCGCTCTCCGCGGGCGAACGGCAGCTGATCGCGCTGGCCCGGGCCTATCTGTCGGACGCCCCGCTAGCCCTGCTCGACGAGGCGACCTGTCATCTGGATCCGCAGGCCGAGGAGCGCGCCGAGCGTGCCTTCGCGCAGCGGCCGGGCGGCACCCTCGTCGTGGTCGCCCACCGCATCAGCTCGGCGCGGCGGGCGGATCGTGTGCTGGTCATGGACGGGCGGGGCACGGCGTGCGGAACCCACCACGAGTTGCTGGAGACCTCGCCGCTGTACCGGGAGCTCGTCGGCAGCTGGACGCCCGTGCCGTCACAGCCAGCCCTCCCCCTGCGAGATGCGGATCGCGTCGATGCGGTTGCGGGCCCCGGTCTTGCGGGTGATGGCCGCCATGTAGTTGCGCACGGTCCCGTGGGACAGGTGGAGGCTCCCGGCGATCTCCGCGACGGACGCACCCTCGGCGGCCAGGGATAACACGCTCAGCTCCCGCCGGGTCAGCGGCATCTCGGCGGCCTTGAGGAACCCGAAGCCCAGAGAGTCGTTGACGAAACGTTCCCCCTGGGCGACCCGACGGATCCCGTGCACGAGGTGCTCCGGTGAGGCCTCCTTGTCGACGTAGCCGAGCGCCCCCGCCTCGATCGCCCGTTTCAGCAGGCCGGGCCTGTTCGCACTGGCAAGCACGAGAAGTCTCGGCGGTACCCCGTCCGCGCCGCGGGAGCGCAGATCACCGAGCGGAGGTATGCCGTACGCGTCCGCGCACTCCAGGTCTGCCGCGCAGACATCGGGCCGGAGGGATCTCACTCGGCCGGGTGCGCTGTGCCAGGCCGTGTCCTCCACTCCGAGGTCGGGTTCCCGGCGCAGCCACTCCGCCAGCACCGATCGCACCAGACACTCGTCATGTACCAGAAGTACCCGGATCACTGCCCGCCCCTCAGCCGTCCGTCTGCGGTCGCATGGTGTTGAACGCGTGCCCATTGTTGGCGCCCGCGACCGTTCATGGGCGCGAAGAACCGGCCAAGAGGGGGCGCGGGGGCGCACACACGGCGCCCGCACACCGTTCCGCGCATCAACTGAGGGGGCATGCTCCGGGGGCAAGGGGGTACGCGGGTCTCTTCACCGTGCCAGGGGTAGTCGTGTGCCCGTACGCGGGGTCGGCGGTGGTGTCCCGGCCGGCGCTCGCCGTGCGCGAGTGGCCGTCAGGGGGCAGATTGATCCCTGGGACCCGTCGCCCGGCCGTGCGAGGAGGTGGTCGGCGTGTCCGACGGGCAGACGTCCGCACAGGCGCCGGCGGCCACGAGGACGCGGGTGGGTCGACCGCTGCTGTCCCTGGCGCTGGCGTCGATGATGGACGACGTCCATGCGCACTCCGGCGCGGTGTATCTGCTGTCGCCCGCCGAACCCGTACTGGAGATGGCCGTGATGGCGGGCCTGCCCCGGGCCTTCGCCGCGCCATGGGAGCGAGTGGGGCTGAGCGCGCCGATCCCGGTCTCGGAGGCGGTGCGGGAGCGGCGCCTGGTGTGGGTGGGCGGCGAGGAGGAGATGGCGGCCCGCTATCCGCGCATCGCCGTGGTGCTGCCGTATCCCTTCGCCCTGGCCGCGGTGCCGGTGGCCACAGGCTCGACGGCGTACGGCGCGGTCTTCGTGACCTGGCCCGGCACTCATCCGCCCGACCTGTCCGACCGCGAGCGGGAGCATCTGACGGCGGCCTGCGATCGGCTGGCGAAGCGGCTGGAGCGGGCCCTCGAGGAGAGCCGCACGCTGCTGCCGGAGCCCGATCTGCTCGGCGTACTGCCGATGGGCGGCGCGGCCGGCACGCTCGGCACGGTGGAGGCGGCACGGATGGTGGCGCGGCTGCCGTACGGCCTGTGCTCGCTGGATCTGCACGGCCGGGTCGCCTTCGCCAACGCGGCGGCGGCCGAGCTGATCGGGCTCCCGGTCAGCAGGCTGCTGGGCACGCAGCTGTGGGCGTCGGTGCCCTGGCTCAACGACCCGGTGTACGAGGACCGTTACCGGGCCGCGCTGATGAGCCAGCAGAGCACGTCGTTCGTGGCGCTGCGCCCGCCCGGGGACTGGCTGTCCTTCCGGATGTATCCCAGTACGACCGGGCTCAGTGTCCGCGTCACCCGGGCGCGGGCGGTGGCGGAGATGAACCGGGCGGGCCCCCAGCCCGGTGACACCCCCTCCCGGCTGGTCACCATCTCCCAGGTGTTGACGCTGGCCGGTGCGCTGACCGAGGCAGTGGGGGTGCAGGACGTGGTGCAACTGGTCGCGGACGAGATCGCGCCGGCCGTGGGCAGCCAGGCGCTGGTGGTCCTCGGTTCCCGGGCGGGGCGGCTGCATGTGCTGGGGCACCGCGGCTATCCGGACGCGCACCTCGTGGAGCGGTTCGACGGTCTGCCGCTGGCGGAGCCGACCCCTGGCACGCACGCCCTCAACACCGGGGTGCCGGCGTTCTTCGACTCCCGGGAGGAGCTGGAGCGGCTGTATCCGTCGCGGCACGCCACCCCGGACGGCTTCGCGGCCTGGGCTTATCTGCCATTGATCGCCTCCGGACGCCCGGTGGGCACCTGTGTGCTCGCCTACGCCGAACCGCATCCGTTCCCGGCGGACGAGCGGGCGGTGCTGACGAGCCTGGGCGGACTGATCGCGCAGGCCCTGGAGCGAGCCCTGCTCTACGACGCCAAGCACCAGCTGGCGCACGGCCTGCAGGCGGCCCTGTTGCCGCACTCCCTGCCGCCGCTGGCCGGGATCGACTCGGCCTCCCGCTATCTGCCCGCCACGCACGGCATGGAGATCGGTGGCGACTTCTACGACCTGGTGCCGACGGGGGGCGGGGCGGCGGCGGTGATCGGGGACGTGCAGGGCCACAACGTGACCGCGGCCGGGCTGATGGGCCAGATCCGCACCGCAGTGCGCGCCTACACGACCGTCGGGCAGGCGCCCGAGGAGGTCATGGGCAGCACCAACCGGCTGCTGATCGATCTGGGCGCCGATCTGTTCGCCAGCTGTCTGTATCTACGGCTCGATCCCGCGCGCGGGCGGGCCGTGATGGCGCGGGCGGGCCATCCGCCGCCACTGCTGCGCCGCCCCGACGGGCGGGTGCGGGTGCTCGACCTCGCCGGCGGCCCGCTGCTCGGCATCGACGGCTCCGCCGCCTACCCGACGACGGAGGTCGACCTCGCTCCCGGCTCCGTACTCGCCCTCTACACGGACGGGTTGATCGAATCCCCCGGCGTCGACATCGAGGACGCCCTCGCCGGCCTCGGTGAGCGCCTCACCGAGGCCGGCGAGCTGCCCCTGGACGAGCTCGCCGACCATCTCGTCCAACACAGCACGGCCGCACGCGAACGGCTCGACGACGTGGCGCTGTTGCTGCTCCGGGCCCGATGAAGTCGTCGGAACGGGCGCTGACACGACGCGGTCCGGCCCTCCCGCCGGAGGGCCGGACCGTCCACCGTCGACCGGAAGCGCGCTGGAGGCCGATCAGTGGGTCTCCATCAGTGGGTCCGCGCTCGATGAGTGCGCTAGATCGCTGAGCGGGACTCGATCACTGGGACCCGGTGAGGGACGACGAACCGTCGCCCGCGCCGGTGCCGCTCTGATCGCCCGCGCCGGCACCGGACTGGTCGCCGACGCCGTTCCCGGACTGGTCGCCGACCCCGGCCCCGGCCCCATCACTGGCCGTCGCGGACGGGTCTGCGGTGCCCGCCTGGTCGCCGCCGCCTACCGCGTCGCCGCCGCCCGCCTGGTCGCCGGCCGAGGCGGACGGGTCGGCGGTGCCGGCCTGGTCACCCGCGCCCGCGCCCGCACCCGCACCGCCGTCGCCCAGCGTCGCGCCCGTGGCCTGCAGGGCCGCGGTCACCGGCTGGAAGAAGGTCTCGCCGCCGGCGGTGCAGTCGCCGCTGCCGCCGGAGGTCATTCCGACCGCGCTGCCGTCCTGTGTGAACAGCGAGCCACCGCTGTCTCCGGCCTCGGCGCAGACGTTGGTCTGGATGAGGCCGGTGACGGTGTCGACACCATTGGGGTCGGTCTCGCTCTGGAAGTTGACCGTGGCGTCGAGGCCCGTGACCTGGCCGTCGTGCAGGCCGGTCGTGCTGCCCATCCGGAAGACCGTCTCGCCGACGGTGGCGTCCGCGGCCTGGGTGATCTGGACGGTCTTTCCGTCGCCGGTGTTGACCTCGCTCGCCGCCTGGGTGTTCGGGTCGTCGTACTTGACCAGGGAGAAGTCGCCGTTGCCGGGGAAGGTGGCCTGGTCGACGGTGGCAATGGGCTGCCCGGTCTCGGAGTCGGACCACTGCTTGGCGGCCACACCGCAGTGGCCGGCGGTCAGGAAGGCCGGACTGCCGTCACTGGCCTTGACGTTGAAGCCGAGGGAGCAGCGCACGGTGCCGCCCTGCGCCTGGGCGAAGATGGCGTCACCGCCCGACACCTTCGTCTTGAAGGCGCCTGAGGACTTCTTCACGGTGGCCATGTCGGCGCCGAGGCTCTTGACCGTCGACGTCAGTCTGTCCCACTTGGCGCCGGTGACCGTGGAGTCGGCGGTGACGGCCAGCTTGTTGGTCTTCGGGTCGATCGCCCAGGCGGTGCCCGGAATGGTGGCATCGGCCTTCAGGGTCTGTGCGCCCGCCTTCAGTGCGGCAAGGCTGTTCTTGACCTCGCGGACCTTCGCGCCCGCCTTCTCCGCCTGGACGACCACGTTGTTCTTCTCGCCCGATATGACGTTGACGACGAGCTGCTGTGTGCCGGAGTCGTAGTACGAACCGGCGAAGGCGTCACCGAGCAGGTTCTGGAGTTGCGAGGCGAGATTCGAGGCGTCGGTCGCCTTCAGGGTCTTGGGGGCGGCAGTCGTAGACGAGCCGTCCTGCGACGCGTTGGCGTTCGGCAGCAGGATGGCGGCTGCGCCGAGCGCCGCGACGCTGCCTGCCGCGATCGCGGCCTTGCGCTTCGGAATTCGCTTGTGACTCAAACTTCTCGACCTCCTGGGGGACCGGAGTCTGTGCCGCCGTGCGGCAGCTGTTCTGTTCGGGCGCCTGGATGGCTGTTGGTACGCACGGGTCGCACGGTGCGTTCAATTCCGTTTGCCAACTCGCTTTGCACAATGCCGAATCGGCCATGACCCGCGTCTGACGAACCTGCGCGGGGAACAATCGCCCATATGACGATGACCACCGCCGAAGCCGACAAGATCCTCTCCGCCAACTTCGCCCCTTGGGTCCTCGAACTGGGCCTGACGGTCGAGGCCCTCGCCGACGACCGGGCGACGCTACGACTCCCCTGGTCGGACCGGCTGGCCCGGGAAGGCGGCGGGCTGTCGGGGCAGGCGCTGATGGCCGCCGCAGACACGGCCACCGTGATCGCCGTGTCGGCCGCCCGCGGGACCTTCGGACCGATGACGACGGTCCAGCAGTCGACGTCGTTCCAGCGCGCGGTGACGGGTTCGGATGTCCTGATCGAAGCGGTCCTCACCAAACTGGGCCGCCGCATGGCATTCGCGGACATCACGATGACCGCCGAGGCCTCGGGTGAACTCGCGGCACGAGCCAGCACGGTCTACGCACTTCTCGGCTGAGCGTTTCCCGGCTGAGCAGTTCCGGGCCGACACGGTCCGCAGTCGATCGACAACGGCCCGTTCAGAACACTGATCGGAATCCTGGTTTCAGGGAATCTGCACATCCAATACGCAACCAAGTCACCGTGCGCGAAGGTTCTGCACACGCCGAAGGCCTCCGCCAAGCCATTGGGACGGGAGTGTCGCATTCGTCGCGCGGGCGGCAAGGCCGCGGACGAACCGATGTCGTGACGCATGTGAAGAACTCGCTACCGACCCGTGCGCAAGCCTGCACGGATGGGCGCCTCTGGGGCTCAAGTTGCCTGGTGAGGCCATTGGTTGATTGGAAGGGCGTGCCCGCAGCGTGCTTTGATCCATCGCACCGCAGGGGCCGCGAAGGGTCACCGGAAACGGGAGCCCGGCGCCTGCGGTCGCGGCCGTCGCTCTGTCCCAGAGGGGGGCCGCTCCCCCCTTGTGAAATATCCATACGAAGGGAAGTTCCATCATGAACTCCACCCCCCGTGTTGAGACCGTTGAGATCTCGGACGCCGAGCTCGACGCCGTTTCCGGCGGCCTGTCGATCAACGCTGTCAACTCCGTCACCGGTGCGCTGGACGGCATTGCTCCCGTTTCCAGCACGGTCGACACGGTCGTCGGCACCGTCGAGGGTGTGACCGGCCTGAACACCGCTCCGGTCACCAACCTGGTCGCCGGTCTCTGATCGCGCCTTTTGTGATCGTCGAGTCCCGGAGTCGTATCGCGACTCCGGGGCCTTCGGTTGCCGTAAGAGCCTCACACAGGCTCTTGAACCAGCCGGCTCGTGCGAGCCGGTCCTCTCTCGTTTTCAGGTGAGGGAAAGTTCCGTGCAGTTCCGCCAGCAGGCCCTCGCCAAGCTCCAGTCGCCGGAGGAGCTCGATCTTCCGGTGCGTTTCGCCCGCCCTCAGGGCTGGCTCGTCCTGTCGGTGACGGTGGTCGCGATGGCGGCCGCCTCCGTGTGGGCGGTGACCGGCTCGGTGACCTCCACGGTGGGCGCGCCCGCCATCCTCACGCACGGTGAGGGCAGCTACATCCTGCAGAGCCCCGTCGCAGGCCAGGTCACGGCGGTTCTCGCCGAGCAGGGCGAGCGGCTGCCGGCCGGCTCCCCGGTCCTGAAGGTGCGTACGGCCCAGGGCGACACCGTCGTCCGTACCGTCGCCGCAGGCCGGATCACCGGGCTCGCCGCGACCATCGGCCAGATCATCCAGACCGGCGCGAACGTCGCCGCCGTGGAGAAGGTCGCGCACGCCGGCGATCCGCTGTACGCCACGGTGTACGTGCCTGCCGAGAACGCGGCCTCCATCCCCGCGAACGCCGCCGTGGACCTGACTGTCTCGTCGGTGCCGACCCAGACGTACGGCGTACTGCGCGGTCATGTGAAGTCGGTGGACCGCTCGGCGCAGTCGGCCCAGCAGATCGCCGCGTTCCTCGGGGACAGCCAGCTGGGCGAGCAGTTCACCAAGAAGGGCCGCCCGGTGGCCGTACTGGTCAAGCTGGACAAGGCGTCGGGCACGAAGAGTGGCTACAAGTGGTCGTCCGCGGACGGGCCGCCCTTCGGCCTCACCTCCATGACCCTGGCCTCGGGTTCGATCCGGCTGGCCGATCAGCGTCCCGTCGATTGGCTGCTGCCGTGAGCACCGCACAGGAGACGCGGAGCAGGCGCCGTGCCGCTCCGCCCAAGCGCCCCGTCCCCAAGGGCAAGGCGAAGACCGTCCGTACTCCGACGGTCCTGCAGATGGAGGCCGTGGAGTGCGGCGCCGCCTCGCTCGCGATGGTCCTCGGCCACTACGGCAAGCACGTCCCGCTGGAGGAGCTGCGCATCGCCTGCGGTGTCTCCCGCGACGGCTCGCGCGCCAGCAACCTGCTGAAGGCGGCGCGCAGCTACGGTCTGACGGCCAAGGGCATGCAGATGGACACGGCCGCCCTCGCCGAGGTGAAGACGCCGGCCGTCCTGTTCTGGGAGTTCAACCACTACGTCGTCTACGAAGGCATGGGGCGCCGTTTCGGCCGCCGCGGCGTGTACATCAACGACCCCGGCAAGGGCCGCCGTTTCGTGCCGATGGAGGACTTCGACGGCAGCTTCACCGGCGTCGTGCTGGTGATGGAGCCCGGTGAGGGCTTCAGCAAGGGCGGTCGCAAGCCCGGGATCCTGGGCGCGATGCCGGCCCGGCTGCGCGGCACCGCGGGCACCATGCCCGCCGCGGTGCTGGCTAGCCTGCTGCTGGTCCTGGTCGGCGCGGCGGTGCCCGCACTCAGCCGGACGTACATCGACGAGTTCCTGATCGGCGGGAAGACCTCGCTGCTGGGTGTGCTGTTCGCGTCGATGGGCGCGTCCGTGCTGCTCACAGTCGTGCTGACGTGGCTGCAGCAGGCGAACCTGCTGCGCGGCCGCATCATCTCCTCCACCCTCTCCAGCGCCCGCTTCCTACGGCATCTGCTGCGGCTGCCGGTGACGTTCTTCGCGCAGCGCAGCCCCGCCGACCTGGTGCAGCGCCTGCAGTCCAACGACCAGGTGGCCGAGACCCTGGCCCGCGACCTGGCGGCGGCGGGCGTGGACGCCGTGGTCGTGGTGCTCTACGCGGTGCTGCTTTACACGTACGACCCGCAGCTGACGTTCCTCGGCATCGGCGTGGCCCTGCTGAACATCGTCGCCATGCGGGTCGTGATCCGGCTGCGCGCCACCCGGACGGCGAAGCTGCGGGCCGACAGCGCCCGGCTCACCAACACCGCCTACACCGGCCTGCAGCTGATCGAGACGATGAAGGCGACCGGCGGCGAGGACGGCTACTTCCGCAAGTGGGCCGGTCAGCACGCCACCACCCTGGAGGAGCAGCAGCGGCTCGGTGTGCCGAGCGCCTGGCTCGGGGTGGTGGCGCCGACGCTTGCTTCGCTGAACAGCGCGTTGATCCTGTGGATCGGCGGCATGCGCGCGGTCGAGGGCGGTATCTCGGTGGGGCTGCTGGTCGCCTTCCAGGCCCTGGTCACCCGCTTCACCGCGCCGATCACCCGGCTGAACGGCGTCGCGGGCCGCATCCAGGACTTCGCCGCCGACGTGGCCCGGCTGAAGGACGTCGAGAACTTCCAGGCCGACCCCCTCTTCGGCCGCCCCGGCGCCGGCGACTCCACGCGCCGTCTGCACGGCCACGTCGAGCTGCAGAACATCACCTTCGGCTACAACCCGCTCGACAAGCCGCTGCTCACCGGCTTCGACCTGACGGTCGGTCCCGGCCAGCAGGTCGCCCTGGTCGGCGGCTCGGGAAGCGGCAAGTCCACGGTCTCCCGCCTGATCTCGGGCCTGTACACCCCCTGGGAGGGCGTGATCCGCATAGACGGACAGCGCCTGGACGACATCCCGCGCGGCGCGCTCGCCGCCTCGGTCTCCTTCGTCGACCAGGAGGTCTTCCTCTTCGAGGGGTCGGTGCGTGACAACGTGGCCCTGTGGGACCCGTCGATCCCGGACGACGCGGTCGTCGACGCGCTGCGGGACGCCGCGCTCTACGACGTCGTGACGCGCAGGCCGGGCGGCATCCACAGCAAGGTCGAGCAGGACGGCCGCAACTTCTCCGGCGGGCAGCGTCAGCGCCTGGAGATCGCCCGGGCGCTGGTGCGCCGGCCCAGCATCCTGGTCCTCGACGAGGTGACCAGCGCGCTGGACGCGGAGACCGAGCAGGTCGTGATGGACAACCTGCGCAAGCGCGGCTGTGCCTGCGTGGTGATCGCACACCGGCTCAGCACGGTGCGCGACAGCGACGAGATCGTCGTACTCCAGCACGGCACGATCGTGGAACGCGGGCGGCACGAGGACCTGGTGACGCGCGGCGGCGCGTACGCGGCGCTGGTCAGGGAGCGATGAGATGACGACCGCACACGAAGGGGACCTGGTTCTCGGCGCCCTCGGCTCCATGGGCACCTATGTCGACTGCTCGGGCCTGACCCGGCTCGACCTGGAGGGCCCGCAGGTGCTGTGGCTGGTCGCGGCCGGCAGCCTCGACCTGTTCGCGGTGGACGCCGTGCAGCAGGGCCACTGGCACCACCTGGGCCGCCTGGAGGCGGGCTCGCTGATCCTGGGCCCGGTCCCGGGCCCCCAACACACCCTTGTCGCACGCCCGTTGAGGGACTGCGTCGTCCACCGCATCGGCCTGCGCGAGCTGTACCAGACGGCCGACACCCAGACCTGGTCCTACGACGAGTACGGCAACGCCCAGT
Organism: Streptomyces sp. NRRL S-646; assembly: GCF_000720765.1. Lineage (GTDB taxonomy): Bacteria > Actinomycetota > Actinomycetes > Streptomycetales > Streptomycetaceae > Streptomyces. The sequence goes on along the minus strand of NZ_JODC01000008.1, from coordinate 361,617 downwards.
ACGTCCCGCCGACGACCAGCCCCCTCGAATACGCCCTCGCCCTCGGCGTCGGCCGCAGCCTGTCCGTCCTCTTCCAGGCACCGATGGCGACCGAGGGGTCGGCCGCCGAGGTGACCGACGACGACGTGTTCTGGATGCAGGTGCCGCCGGGGAGCGTGCAGTACGGCTCGCTGTACGGCGCCGAGGCGGCCGCCGACCTGCTGATGGACCCTGCGGTCTGGCAGAGCATGGTCGACCAGCAGTACCGGCTGCTGACCACGCTGGACCGCTGGATCGAGCAGCTGGAGCGCACGCACGAGACGCGGACGGCCGCCGGTATCAAGGCCGGTGAGGCGGTGCGTGCCCAGGCCGACCGCACGCTGCTGGCCTCCATCGGCAAGTCGTCCGGCAAGCGCACCACGGCCGCCGACGCGGACGCCTCGTACGCGGCGTGCAAGCTGGTCGCCGAGGCGGCGGGGATCCAGCTTGCCGAACCCGCGCAGAGCGGAACCGAGAGCGATCGCCTGGATCCGGTGGAACTCGTGGCGATCGCCTCCCGGGTCCGCACCCGGGCCGTGCGTCTGGACGGACGCTGGTGGCGGGACAACATCGGTCCGCTGGTGGGCCACCGTGCCCTGTCGGGTGCGCCGGTCGCGCTGCTGTGGCGGCGCGGCGGCTACGTCGCCGTACATCCGGCGACCGGACGTGAGACGCCGATCGAGAAGGACAACGCGGAGGAGTTCGAGCCGCGCGCGGTGATGTTCTACCGCCCGCTGCCCGAACGGACGCTGAGCCCCCTGCGGCTGCTGCGGTTCAGCATGCGCGGTACCGGCAGCGACCTGACCAACCTGCTGCTGAGCGGTCTGGTGACGGTGGCGATCGGCGCGCTGGTGCCGATCGCCACCGGCAAGGTGCTGGGCGAGTTCGTCCCGAAGGCGCAGACGGGCCTGATCGCGCAGGTCTGTCTGGCCGTGATGCTCACCAGCGTCGTGGCGGCGGCTTTCATGCTGCTGGAGAACCTCACCATGCTCCGCCTGGAGGGCCGGATCGAGGCCACGCTCCAGCCGGCGGTCTGGGACCGGCTGCTCAGGCTCCCCACCAAGTTCTTCACCGAACGCTCGACCGGCGAGCTGGCCAGCGCGGCCATGGGCATCAGCTCGATCCGCCGCATGATGGCCGGGCTCGGGCCCGTCATCGCCCAGTCGGTGACCGTCGGCGCGATGAACCTGGGGCTGCTGTTCTGGTACAGCCCGTCGATGGCGCTGGCGGCGATCGGCATGCTCGTCGTCATCGCGGGCGTGTTCCTCGGGCTCGGCCTGTGGCAGGTGCGCTGGCAGCGCAAGCTGGTCGTGCTCAGCAACAAGCTGAACAACCAGGCCTTCCAGACCCTGCGCGGTCTGCCGAAACTACGGGTGGCGGCGGCCGAGAACTACGCCTACGCGGCCTGGGCCTCGGAGTTCGCGCACAGCCGTGAACTTCAGCAGAAGGTCGGCCGCATCAAGAACCTCACCACGGTGATGGGCGCGGTCTATCTGCCGCTGTGCACCCTGCTGATGTTCATGCTGCTGGCGGGTCCGGCGCGCGGGGTGATGTCGGCGGCCGCGTTCTTGACCTTCAACACCTCGGTGACGATGGTGCTGACCTCCGTCACCCAGCTGACCAGCGCATTCGTCTCGACCGTGGCCGCGCTGCCGCTGTTCGAGGAGATCAAGCCGGTGCTGGAGGCGACGCCGGAGGTGCGCACCGCGAGCACCCGGCCGGGCCCGCTGTCCGGCGCGATCGAGGCCCGGCGGCTGTCCTTCCGCTACACGGACGACGGTCCGCTGGTCCTGGACGACGTGTCGTTCGAGATACGCCCGGGTGAGTTCGTGGCGATCGTCGGCCCCAGCGGCTGTGGCAAGTCGACGCTGCTCAGGCTGCTGATCGGCTTCGACAAGCCGGTCTCGGGCAGTGTCCTGTACGACGGACAGGACCTCGGCGCGCTCGACCAGTCGGCGGTGCGCCGGCAGTGCGGTGTCGTGCTGCAGCACGCGCAGCCGTTCACCGGTTCCATCCTGGACGTCATCTGCGGTACGGAGCCGTACACGCCGGAGGAGGCGATGGCGGCGGCCGAGATGGCGGGGCTCGCCGAGGACATCAAACGGATGCCGATGGGACTGCACACGATCGTCCAGGGCAGTGGCGCCGTCTCCGGCGGCCAGCGTCAACGCCTCATGATCGCGCAGGCGTTGATCCGCCGGCCGCGCATCCTCTTCTTCGACGAGGCGACCAGCGCCCTCGACAACGAGACGCAGCGCACGGTGATCGAGTCGACCAAGGCCCTCAATGCCACCCGCGTCGTCATCGCCCACCGCCTCTCCACCGTCCTGGACGCGGACCGCGTGATCGTGATGGAGGACGGCAAGGTCGCCCAGCAGGGCCCGCCGGCACAGCTGCTCGCGGACACGAACGGGCGGCTGCACGAGCTGGTGCGGCGGCAGATGGCGTGAGGGAAGCTCCCGAAGAGCGTCAGTCGAGGCCGGGCACCGGCGCCCCGGAGGGCACACCGGCCTCGACGTACCCCTCGTAGAACTCCTTCCAGGGAGCGCTCGCCCCGGCGTGCGGCCCCTCGGACCGCTCCCCCCGCGCCTTCGCGTCGAGGGCGGCCAGGCACACCTCCCAGCCGGCGCCGTTGCGGGCGGCAGTGTCGGCGGCCTGCAGGACGTTGGTGAGGGTGAAGCGGGTGCGCTTGGCGTCCAGTGCCTCCAGGTCGAAGTGCAGCTCGTCGCCGCCCCATTCGAAGGACAGGTGACGCGGCTCGTCGAGAGCCAGCACCCGACCCGTGGACTCGGGCATGTTCGGGTCGCCGCTGAAGTTGATCGTGCCGCCGGGTCGCGGGTCGATCTCGGCGCGCGAGGGGAACCAGTGGGCGAGTTCCTCGGCGTCGGTGACGAACTGCCAGACGCGCTCGATGGGATGGTCGTAGGTACGGCTGAAGCGGACGGCCGGGCGGCCGTCGTCCAGGGTCAGATAGGTGCCGGTGAGATCAGCGGCCATGGTGGTTCAGTCCTTCGGGACGGGTTCCTCGGGATCGTCCGACGCCGTCTCGTCGAGGCGGCGGCCCAGGGCGTCCAGGCTGCTGTTCCACAGCCTGCGGTACGGGGCTAGCCATGCGTCGAGCTCGGCGATCGGTGCCGGGTCGAGCGCGTAGACGCGACGCTGCGCCTCCTGCCGCACCCGCACCAGGCCCGCCTCGCGCAGCACCTTCAGATGCTTGGACGTGCCCGGCTGGCTCAGACCGCATGCCTCCACGATCTCTCCGACGGGCCGCGGCCGCTCCAGGAGCAGCGCGACGATGGCCCGCCGGTGCGGATCGGCGAGGGCGGTCCAGAAGGCGGCATCGGACATGGCCTCAATATGCCTCTGCGGTTATATGCCTGTCAAGGTATATGCAAGGAAGACCACACCTGGCGAAACGTTGCCGTTTCGCTCGTGAGGGGTCTAGTCTGCTGGTGTACGAAACCGTTTCGTTCAAGGTTTCCCGAACGACTTCCCTGGAGTGGTTCTCCCATGCCTCAGAAGACCCTGACCGACAGCGCCCCCAGAGGGGCGGTCGAGGCCGCGCCCGCCGCCTCGTCGAAGCGATGGTGGATCCTCGCGGTCGTCGCCGTCGCACAGCTGATGGTGGTGCTGGACGCCACCATCGTGAACATCGCCCTGCCCTCGGCCCAGGCCGACCTCGGCTTCTCCGACGGCAACCGGCAGTGGATCGTCACCGCGTACGCGCTGTCGTTCGCTTCCCTGCTGCTGCTCGGCGGCCGTATCGCCGACCTCTTCGGCCGCAAGACGGCCTTCCTCATAGGTGTGGTCGGCTTCGCCGCCGTCTCCGCGCTCGGCGGTGCCGCGAACGGCTTCGGCATGCTGGTCACCGCGCGTGCTCTGCAGGGCGCCTTCGGCGCGCTGCTCGCGCCGGCCGCACTCTCCCTCCTCAACACGACCTTCACCGACGCCCGAGAGCGCGCAAGGGCCTTCAGCGTCTACGGCGCCATCGCCGGCGCCGGCGGTGCGGTGGGCCTGCTGCTCGGCGGTGTCCTGACCGACGCGTTCGACTGGCGCTGGACGCTGTACGTGAACGTCGCGATCGCCGTCGTCGCCTTCGTGGGCGGCTGGCTGCTGCTGACCAACCACCGCGATGCCGGGAACTCCAAGCTGGACGTGCCGGGCACCGTGCTGGTCGCCGCCGGTCTGTTCTCGCTGGTCTACGGCTTCTCCAACGCCGAGACGCACGACTGGGGTTCGGGCCTGACCTGGGGCTTCCTGATCGCGGGCGGTGTGCTGCTCGCAGCGTTCGCCTGGTGGCAGACCAAGGCCGCACACCCGCTGCTGCCCCTGCGCATCCTGCTGGACCGCAACCGGGCGGCCTCGTTCCTCGCGGTGCTGATCTCCGGCGGCGGCATGTTCGGTGTGTTCCTCTTCCTCACCTACTACCTGCAGCTGAACCTGGGCTTCAGCCCGACCAAGACCGGTGTGGCGTTCCTGCCGATGGTCGGTGCGCTGATGGTGGCGGCGCAGCTCGGCACCACGGCCCTGGTGCCGCGGATCGGGCCGAAGGTCGTCGTCCCGCTGGGCTTCGCCATCGCCGCGGTCGGCATGGCCTGGCTGACCGGGATCGGCGTCGGTTCGAGCTACGTCAGCGCGGTGCTGCCTCAGCTCATCGTCACCGGTGTCGGCCTCGGCCTCGTGATGCCGGCGGCCATGCAACTGGCCACCGGCGGGGTGGCCGCCGAGGACGCGGGCGTCGCCTCCGCCACGGTCAACGCCATGCAGCAGGTGGGCGGTTCGATCGGTACGGCGCTGCTGAACACCCTGGCCGCGAGCGCGGCGACCGACTACCTGGCCGGCAAGGACGCGACCAGCAAGCTGGTGCAGGCCCAGGCGACGATCCAGAGCTACACCACCGCCTTCTGGTGGTCGGCGGGCCTGTTCGCCGCCGGCGCGGTGATCGCCTTCGTACTCTTCCGCCGCGGGGTCCCGGAGCAGGACGCGGACGCCGCACCGGTCGTCCACATGTGATCGATCCGCTCCGAGCCGCACCGGCCAGAGCCGCACGGGGCCGAGGGGCCGCCGTCCGCAGGGAGACGGCGGCCCCTCCTCGCTGCCATGGTGGCCGTATGCGCAGAACGGCGGCGGCACTCGGGGCCACGGTCTTCCTGTTCCTCGCGCCCGGCAGCGTGGTCGTCCTGCTGCCGTGGTGGCTGACCGGCTGGCGGGCGGGCGACTGGTGGCCGCCCGTGCGCGTGCTCGGCCTGCTCCCGCTCGCCGCGGGGGCAGTTGTCCTGCTGTCGGCCTACGTCCGCTTCGTGGTCGAGGGCGTGGGTACGCCGGCGCCGGTCGCGCCGCCCGAGCACCTTGTGGTGGGCGGGCTGTACCGGTACGTCCGCAATCCGATGTACGTCGCTGTGCTTGCGGCGATCGGCGGTCAGGGCCTGCTGCTCGCCCGGCCGCTGCTGTTCGGGTACGGCGCCTGCGCGGGAGGGGCGATGTGGGCGTTCGCGACGTGGTACGAGCAGCCCGCGCTGACCCGCCGGTTCGGCGCCGAGTACACCCGCTACCGGCGCGCGGTGCCGGGCTGGTGGCCGCGACTGACACCCTGGCGCCGGGACTGACGGGCGTTGGCCTGCCCCGAATTGGGTACCCCCTGGCCCATGCGAATCAGCGTGGTGGATGTGGGGTCGAACACGGTCCGGCTGGTTGTGGCGGATGCTCAGGGCGGGGTGCCGCTGCCGGTCCACACCGCCAAGTGGCGCCTGAGGCTGTCCGAACATGTGAGGCCGGGGAGCAGCATTCCCGAGGAGGACATCGACCGCATCGCCGGGGCGGTCGCCGACGCGAGCCGGACCGCGGCCCGCTGGGGGGCGACCGCACCGCTGGCGTTTGCGACCGCGGTGGTGCGTGCGGCTCCGAACCGCCGGGAGGTGCTGCGCACCGTCCGGACCCGGACCGGGGTCGGGTTGTGCACGCTGCCCGGCGAGGTCGAGGCGGAGCTGACTTTTCTCGGGGCGCGGCGCTGGATGGGCTGGCGGTCGGGGCCCCTCGCACTGCTGGACATCGGCGGCGGTTCGCTCGAAGTGGCCTTCGGGCGCGGCCGGTTGCCCGACTTCGTGGCCTCGCTGCCGTTGGGCGCGGGACGGCTGACCCATGAGTTCTTCCACGAGCAGGATCCGCCGCCGCAGGAGCAGCTGCGGGCGCTGCGCCGGAAGGTCCGGCACCAACTGCGGGACGTTGCCGCGCGGATCCGCTGGGAAGGTCCGCGCACAGCGGTGGCCACCTCGCGTACCTTCCAGCAGCTGGGACGGCTGTGCGGAGCGCCGCCCGGGCGCCACGGCCCGTTCGTGGAACGGCAGTTGGAGCGCTCGGACCTACGGCTCGCCATCGGCCGTCTGGCCGCACTGCCGGCCGCCGAACGCGCCGGGCTCCCCGGCATCTCTGCGCCGCGCGCCGCGCAGAGCCTGGCCGGCGCGGTGGTCGCCCACACCTCGATGAAGCTGACCGGCCTCAGAGTGGTCACGATCTGCCCCTGGGCGATCCGCGAAGGCATCCTGCTGCGACAGATCGAGGACGGTAGATCCTGGTGGGCGAAGATCAACAGTCTCGACGAGGCGCCCGCTTCCCCGGATCTGCTGCCTCTGCGCATCGCGGCCCCGACACGCTGAAGCAAGACTCTTCAGCTCCGTTGCGACCGCAAAACGTCAAGCCCCTCCATCACAATTCACCAGGTCGAGTGAACCAGATCTTGCGCTCGGCGTGTCGGGGATGTTCCCCCACCCGCCGGGGTAACTACCGAGATCAAATGCGCCCTTTGCCTAGGTGGAGCGGACATGACGCCGCATGCGCACGACCGCGCTTCCGAACCGCCCGCGGCGAACCCTCATGCCCGCACTCGGGCCGGCAGCCGGTTCACCGTGGTCCTGGTCGCGGGTGAGATCGATCTGGCGACCGCGGAGTTCCTCCAGGAACACCTGGACGCGGCGACCGCGGTGCCGGTCCCGGATGTGCTGGTCGACCTGCGGCAGGTCGAGTTCTTCGACTGCTCGGGCCTGCGTGTGCTGTGCCGGGCCGAGTCGCGCGCCCGGGAGCGCGGCGGCCGGCTCCGCATCGTCTCCGACGCACCCGCCATCCACCGACTGCTGAGCGGTGCGGGACTGCTGGGACGCTTTCCGCCCCTCCCCGCGATCCCCGGGGAGGGGCGGAACTGATGCCAGGAGTCGGCGGGCGGCCCCACTCCGCCCGGCCGACCCCTGGTTCGAGATCGACGGGTACCCCGCGACAAGGGACTCGCACTCCCCAACTGCGCGCCTCTTCAGGTGTGCACGAGGGCTCCGCGATCCCGGTCTCTCAGAACGCGAAGACGCTGTTCCCGTAGGAGTTCTTCACGCACTCGTTGCCGAAGGTCCGTTCGTAGGAGACACGCTGGCCCTGCCAGACGCCGTCGACCGTGACGACGACCGGGTCGTACAGCTTGTTGCACATCACGCCTTCTTGCGCCCTCAGGGCGTCGAGGTCACCGGCGACCCCGCGCAGCTCGGCGCAGGCGAGGGCCGGGGCCGGGTGAGTTCCGGAGGCCGTCGGGGCGCAGCTCAGGGTGACGGCCCGCAGCGGGGTCGCGGCGGCCGCGCTTGCGCCGTGGCCGACGGTGAGCACCAGGGCCGAGGGGGCATAGAGCGAGGCGGGGGCGGCGGCCGGGGCGGCGAGCGCGGCCCCGGTCAGGGGTCCGCTGACGGCAGTCGCCGTGAGGGCGAGGGTGGCTGCCCAGCGCGCGGTGTTCCGCATTGTGTGCATCCTTCCGCAGGATTCGAGGGTGTGCCGGCCCGTTCTGGGTTGGTGCCGGACCGGCGAGCGCGAGTCTGCCGAGTCCGCCGCGGAAACACACCTCGACCCCATGCGTTTCAGTAACCTTGCGTGTTGAAGCAGTGGCGTGAAGTCACGGAATTCGACCGGGTGAACCCCGAAACTGAGCGGTTCTTGATCGCCCGAAGCAGCCAAGTGGCTGATTTCCTGCGCTTCGTTAATAGGCCTGAAACATTCCGGTTGAGCTGTCGGCGGACTCCTCCGCACCCCCTTGCGTTCATCGCAATGGTGAGTAATCGTCATTACATGATTACGACAGAGCAACGAGAGAAGCTACGAGGCTGGTTCGCCGGCCGTCTGCCCGAGGACCTCTTCGAGGAGTTGGCCGAGCTCACGGTCGACCGCGAGGAGATCACCGTGATCGGCCGCATCCCCGCGCCGCGGCTCGCCGAAGGCGCTTCGGACGCCGAACGGGAGGCCGCCGTCCAGGGCCGGATCCAGGAGTTCCGGGAGCGCACCCGGGATGCACGCATCGAAGTGGCCCGCGAGGCCGAACACCGCTTCCGCCGGAAGGTCTCCTGGGGCGTGGAGTGCGGCGGCGAGCGCACCCTGTTCACCCACGTGGCCGCGCCCGTGATGACCCGGCTGCGCCAGCCGGAACGCCAGGTCCTCGACACCCTGATCGCCGGCGGGGTCGCCCGCAGCCGAAGCGACGCCCTCGCGTGGTGTGTGCGCCTGGTCCAGCGGCACACCGACGACTGGCTCGCCGAGCTGCGTGAATCCCTCGAACACGTCCAGCGGGTGCGGGCACAGGGCCCGGACACGGAACCGCAGGACGCCGCCACGGACCGTTCGACGGACACACCGACCGACGACATTTGATGGAGGATTCGTACACTCTCCACGCGAAAGATGGATGAACCGTCCTCTGGCACGGGGCTTGCACACCGCCTTACGGTCGGCAGACCGCCGAGAGGACGGCCGCCCTGCCCGCCGCACACCCTCGCGGCGGCGACCGGCCGTCCACCCCGCCGCGCCACAAAGCGCTCCACCGCCCCGTCCCCGCTGGAGCCACCTTGTCCTCGCCCCCGTCCGACTCCCCCAGCACGCCGCCGTCCCTCACCGAGGTCGAGGCCCACGGCGTCGAGCGCATCCCCGACGCGGACCGCACCGCGACCCCGCTCGACCTGTTCCGGCTCGCCTTCGGCGGCGCCAACACCTTCTCCACCTGTGTCCTTGGCGCCTTCCCGATCCTTTTCGGCCTCTCCTTCTGGCAGGGCCTCGCGGCCACCCTCCTCGGCGTCCTCGCGGGCGCGCTGATCCTGTGCCCGATGGCGGTGTTCGGCCCGGTCAACGGCACGAACAATGCCGTCTCGTCCTCCGCGCACCTGGGCGTGCACGGCCGCGTGGTCGGCTCGTTCCTGTCGCTGCTGACCGCGGTCGCGTTCTTCTCCATCTCGGTGTGGAGCTCCGGGGACGCCCTGGTCGGCGGTGCGCACCGGCTCTTCGGCCTGCAGCGCAGCAACCTCTCGTACGTCGTCGCGTACGCGCTGTTCGCCGGCCTGGTCCTCGCGGTGTGCGTGTACGGCTTCCGGTTCATGCTGTTCGTCAACAAGGTCGCGGTGGCCTCGGCGACCGTGCTGTTCCTGCTCGGCGCGATCGCCTTCGCCGGCGACTTCGACCCGTCGTACGCCGGTGTCTTCACGGATTCGGCGGACGCGGCGACCAGGTCCCTGTTCTGGCCTTCGTTCATCGGCGCGGCCCTGATCGTGCTGTCCAACCCGGTGTCGTTCGGGGCGTTTCTCGGCGACTGGTCGCGGTACATCCCGGCAAGCACCCCGCGCCGGCGGGTGATCGGTGCCGCGTTCCTGTCGCAGCTCGCGACGCTGCTGCCGTTCGTCTTCGGTCTGGCGACCGCGAGCATCCTCGCCGCGAAGGCCCCCAAGTACGTCGATCCGGCGGCCCCCGACTTCGTGGGCGGACTGCTCGCCATCTCGCCGACCTGGTACTTCCTGCCGGTGTGTCTGCTCGCCCTGATCGGCGGCATGTCGACGGGGACGACCTCGCTCTACGGCACCGGGCTCGACTTCTCCTCGGTGTTCCCGCGGCTGTCGCGGGTGCAGGCGACGGTGCTGGTCGGCGTCCTGTCGATCGCGTTCATCTTCATCGGCCGGTTCGGGCTCGATCTCGTCCAGTCCATCTCCACCTTCGCGACGATGATCATCACGTGCACCACGCCGTGGATGGTCGTCATGATGCTGGGCTTCTTCACCCGGCGCGGCTGGTACGACCCCGAGGCCCTCCAGGTCTTCAACCGCCGTCAGCGCGGCGGCCGTTACTGGTTCGCGCACGGCTGGAACTGGCGGGGCATGACCGCGTGGTGGGTGTCCGCGCTCATCGGCGTGCTCTTCACCGACATACCGGGCCAGTTCGTCGGCCCGCTGGGCGACCTCGCGAACGGCATCGACATCAGCCTGCCGCTGTCGCTGGTGGTGGCCGCGGTGCTGTATCTGGCGCTGCTGCGGATCTTCCCCGAGCCGCGCGCCGTGTACGGGCCCGAGGGAGCGCGGCTGGCCCGCACCGTCGAGGTCGCCGTGCCGCCGATCACGGGGCCGGGAGCAGGAGTTGAGGAGCCGGCATCGCTCGGCCGCGCGATCCGGCCTTGATTCTGCAGGAGTCCGGTTTCGGCCCCCGGCCCTGATCGGCGGGTCCGCCCCGGTGGACGGACCTGCGCTTACTCGCCAGTATCGTCGGGGTGCAACGCGTTCTCAGCGACGAGGGGCGGGACGTACCCATGGCCAAGCACTGGGCGGACTTCCAGTACGAGATCTATCTGGGCGGCATGTCGGGCGCCGTACCGAGACTGCCCACCGATCTGACCCGGCTGGAGGAGCTGACCGAGCAGCGGCTCGGCCCCGGGCCCGTCGGCTATGTCGCGGGCAGTGCGGGTGACGGCAGCACGGCGCGTGCCAACCGGGCGGCGCTCCAGCGGCGCCGGATCGTGCCGCGGATGCTGCGGGACGTGCACGAGCGGGATCTGTCCGTCGAGGTGCTGGGCCGCGCGCTGCCCGCCCCGCTGGCCCTGGCGCCGGTCGGCGTGCTGTCGATCATGCACCCGGACGCGGAGTGCGCAGCCGCCCGGGCCGCCGCCGCGCAGGGCGTGCCGTACATCCTGTCCTCGGCGTCCAGCACACCGATGGAGCAGGTCGCGGAGGCGATGGGCGACGCGGAACGCTGGTTCCAGCTGTACTGGGCCAAGGACCGTGAGGTGACGCGGAGTTTCCTGAACCGGGCGAAGGCGGCCGGGTTCACGGCGCTGGTCGTCACCCTCGACACACCGCTGTTGGCCTGGCGGCCCCGCGACCTCGACCAGGCCTATCTGCCCTTCCTGCACGGCGTCGGCACCGCCAACTACTTCTCCGACCCGGCCTTCCAGGCCGGTCTCGCCAAACCGGTGCACGAGGACCCGAACGCAGCCGTGCTGCACTTCGTCGGCATGTTCGCGGACCCCGGCAAGACCTGGCCGGACCTGGCGTTCCTGCGGGAGAACTGGGACGGCCCGATCGTCCTCAAGGGCATCCTGCACCCGGACGACGCCCGGCTGGCCTCCGACGCCGGAATGGACGGCGTGGTCGTCTCCAACCACGGCGGCCGCCAGGTGGCCGGCTCCGTCGCGGCCGCCGATGCGCTGCCCCGGGTGGCCGAGGCGGTCGGCGACCGGCTGACGGTCCTGTTCGACAGCGGCGTGCGCACCGGCGACGACGTCTTCAAGGCACTCGCGCTCGGCGCGCGGGCGGTGCTCCTGGGGCGGCCGTACGTGTACGGGCTCGGTCTCGACGGACAGTCGGGCGTCGAGCATGTGATCCGCTGTCTGCTCGCCGAGTTCGACCTCACGCTCGCCCTGTCCGGACACGCCACGCCCGCCACGATCGGCTCCGCCGACCTCATCGAGGAATCCGTATGACAGCCCCGAAGAACATTCTCGCCGTGATCGCACCGCATGTCGGCGGCCGCGCCGCCGGCGCCGGACTCGCCACGCTCTTCCCCGGTGAGGCGAACGTCACCGTCGTCGAGGCGACCGACGAGGACCCGGCCGCCCTCCGCGCAGCACACGTGATCATCACGGCGCTCTCCCCCGTCACCGCCGGACACCTCGCCGCCGCACCGGACTTGAAGCTGGTGCAGTGCGCGAGCCACGGCTTCGACTACGTCGACGTGGACGCCGCCCGCGCCCGGGACGTACTCGTGTGCAACATCGGCTCCAGCGGCGCCGAGTCGCAGAACGTGGCCGAGCAGACCTTCGCCCTCATGCTGGCGCTGGCCAAGCAGCTGATCCCCGCGCACACGGCACTCGTCGAGGCGGACTGGGCACTGCCCCGTCTGCAGCGCTCCCTCACCGAACTGTGCGGCAAGACGCTCGGCATCGTCGGGCTCGGCGGCATCGGGCAGGAAGTCGCCCGCCGTGCGGTCGCGTTCGACATGAGCATCGTCTACGCCGGTCGCCGCAGGCTGTCCGAGGAGACGGAGGCCCGGCTCGGCGGGGCCCGCCATGTCCCGCTCGACGAGCTGCTGCGCACGGCCGACTACGTCTCCCTGCACGCGCCGCTCACCGACGAGACCCGGCATCTGCTCGACGCCGAGCGGCTCGCGCTCCTCAAGCCGACCGCATTCGTGATCAACACGGCGCGGGGCGCCCTCATCGACCAGGACGCCCTCGCGGACGCGCTGGAGAAGGGCGCCCTGGCCGGGGCGGGCATCGACGTCTTCGACCCCGAACCGCCCACCCCGGCCCTGCGCCTGCTCAAGTCGCCGAACGTGGTGCTCTCGCCGCACGTCGGCGGGGTGACCCGCGAAACGCTGATCCGCATCGCACTGGCCGCCGTGCAGAACGTCGCCGGCTTCCTGGCGGGAGGGCAGCCGCGGGACATCGTGTGCTAGGAGTCGCCCTTCCCTTGGGGGGCGCCCGGTGGGCGCGCCCCCCAAGGGGCGCGGGGCTATGTCGATATGCGTCCGCCGCAGGGCGCGACAAGCCACGACGCACCCGCAGCCGCCAGAATCTCCCGCCCCCGAGCTATCAGGCGCTCTTCTCAAACAACTCCGCAGGGCGAGCCGCAGGCGTCCCCGTCCCCGTGACCGACAGCGAGCCCGGGGTCGCCGTCGCCGTCGGATCGGCCGGCCAGCGTTGCGCCGGGGAGCCGTCGCGGACCTTGACGACGACGTCCGCGCCCGGCTCCCCGGCCGTGGCGGCGAGGGCGAGCTGCTCGTCCCAGCGGGGCAGCAACTCGCCCTGCACGGTGAGGTCGTAGCGGACGTCATCGCCTCGCTTGTCCTTCCCGGCGGCGCACTTGCCGAGGACGGCCACGCCGGCGTCCACGTGCGAGTCCAGACACAGGCCGGGGTCGGCCCCACTGCGCAGCAGACCGTCCTTCTCGAGCGACCACTGCTGGGTGACGGCGTCCGAGCACGCCGCCAGTTCGGTCCCGGCGCCGGCCTTCACCTTGCCCGTGATGTCGAGGCAGAGGTCGGCGCCCGCGTTGCGCAGTCTCGACCGGCCCGGGGCCGTGGGGAGTTGGGCGGTTCCGGGCGACGACTGGGAGCCGACGCCCGGCGCCGTGCCGCCGCCGGCACTGGTGGAGGCGGCCGGGTCGACGCCGTCGTCGTGCGACCACAGGCCGGCCGCGAACAGCGTGGCGAGCAGCCCGGCGGAGGCGACGCCCACCCCGGTCAGCAGCGCCCGCGAGTTCCGCGGCGCCCCTGGCGGCCGGCGTCCGGGCAGCGGGATACGGGGCAGGATGCGCGGGCGTCCGCCGCCGTGCCGCGCGGAGCCGCTCGTGTGCGTTGACTGCCGCGCACGGGCGGGACGGGAGTCGAGGTAGCGGCGGGCGCCCCAGCCGAGCACCGCCTCGGCGAGGAGAACCCCCAAACCGCCCTCGAAATGGCTCAGTTGTTCGGCAGCGGAACGGCAGTAAGGGCACTCCGCCAGATGCTGCTGAACATCCGGCAGCAGGGCCCCGCCCCGGCGAATCGGAACATCGAGGAGACGGTTGTAGAACCGGCAATCCTTGCTCGGCGCGAGTTCCCGATGGGCATGTACACAACCTTCTCGGAATTTTTCACGCGCCTGTTCGAGTGCCACCGACGCGGTGTCGGTATCCATGCCGAGCAGAGCGGCGGGAACGGTTATGGACTCCGCCTCGACCTCGGTGTGCCAGAGCAAGCACCGGGAGAGTCCGGGAAGGGCCTGGAATGACCGCTCGGCGAGCCTGCGGTTTTCGGGCGTCATGGACTTCGTCGTACGTATACCGCGGCCGCCGGAGGGTTTCTGCAGCTCCGGCAGAACACTGGATATCCGGTCCTCGGCGGACCACACGCGGACCGTCTCGCGCACGGCCACCAGCATCCGGGGGCGCAGGGCGAGCGCGGGCTCACCGAGCGCCAGCCGGTCGAGGACCTGGTGGAAGGCGGCCGCCGTCACCATGGAGGCGAGGTCGGCCGGGGAGGCGAGGTCGGCCGGGGAGGCGAGGCAGATGGCCGCGTAGTCGCGGGCGGGCTGCCAGTGCCGGGCCATCAGCAGCGCGACGGATTGGGCGACCTCGCCGTCGGGACGGCCCCTGAGCCGGGTGGCGAGGTACTCGTCGGATTCTCCGGGAACGCCGCCGGGCGGCGGGTAAGGGGGACGAGGTGGGTGGGGGGTGGGCACTGAGCGGATTCCTTCCCACGCGCATGGGACACACAGGAGGGCGTGAATTCAGGTATGTCCGTCCGGCCCGTTTTTCCGATTGGCCGATCGACACCCGGCCATTACACCCCCCGCACGGATAGTTCACCCTTGCACAACACACTCATGGCCAACAAGGCACTTGGGCAACATCCGCCGCTTTGAAGGTTGGTCAGAAACGGCGACAACTCGCCTCACCCGCATGAGCTTTCGTCATTCCATGCGCCCCGTGTGAAACAGGCGCACGCGCCGGAGCACCGCGCACGCTCCCGGCGTGCACCACTCCGTAGTGCACTGGGTAGCGGCCCTTCTCGGAGGCCCTGCGCAGGACGGCGGCTCTCCTGCGCCGCACGGGCCGCCGGCCTTGTTCCTCCCGCCCTCGGTCGGCGGCCCCGGGGGCGGGTCGTCTCGGTTGCGGTCGGCGGCCCTCAGATCTGCCAGGAGCGCAGCCGGTCGGCCGCGCCGTAGACGTCGGCCTTGCCGGAGATCAGATCGCGGGCGAGGTCGACGAGGGCGCCGTAGGGCGGATCGATGCCGACGCCGCTGACGAACATGTACGCCACGGCTGTCGCGCAGGCGAAGCGGGCGTTGGCCGCGGGCAGGGGCTTGAGCAGGGCGAGGGTGTGCAGCAGGGCGGCGGCACGCCAGGCCGGGTCGGAGTCCACGCCGAGGCGGGGCGGGTCCACGCGGTGGCGGGCCACGGCGGCGACCAGGGCGGAGAAGTCGTTGACAGTGGGCTGGTCCGGCAGGACCTCTTCGTGGCGCTGGAGCAGCCAGGGCACGTCGATATGGATGACGGGTGCCATCGGTCAGGCGACCCGCCCCTCACCGGCGTGGGCGGGTTCGTCGTCGGGGAAGGCGGCGGCGAACTCGTCGGCATGGGAGGCGAAGAACCGGCGGAACGCCTCCGCGCCCTCCTGCAACGCACGGTGCCGGGCTATGTCCGCCGCGGCCGCCTCGCGCACAAGGGCCTTCATCGACGTACCGCGCTCCTTGGCGATCTGCCGCAGGTCCTCTAGTTCGCGGTCGCTGAACTCGACATTCAGAGCTGGCATGCCTTCACGGTACCGCCGGGGTACTCACTCGTAAATAGTCGCTGGTCACAGCACCTTTTCGACGGTACCTCCAGGGGCCGGACCCGGCTGAGGACCATGTCCGTTTCCCGCCGGTTCCGGGAGGCCCGGCGCAGCAGACTGGAGCCATGAAGACGTACACGAAGATCGACAGTCCGGTGGGTGAGCTGCTGCTGGTGGGCGAGGGCACGGCCCTCACCTCGCTGTCCCTGCCGGGGCAGCGCAGCGCGCCCGTCGTCCGTGACGGCTGGCGACGCGACGACGAGGCGTTCGGGGAGGCCACCCGGCAGCTCTCCGCCTACTTCGCGGGCCGGCTCCCCCGCTTCGAGCTGAGCCTCGCCCCCGAGGGGACCGAGTTCCAGCAGCGGGTGTGGCAGGCGCTCGACGAGATCCAGTACGGCACCACGACGACATACGGGGAGCTCGCCGCGCGGCTCGATGTGCCGAGGTCCGAGATCAGGGCCCTGGGTGCCGCGATCGGCGCCAACCCGCTACTGATCGTCCGCCCCTGCCACCGCGTGATCGGCGCCGACGGTTCGATGCGCGGATACGCGGGCGGCGTCGAGGCCAAGGTGCGGCTGCTCACCCACGAGGGTGCGCTGCAGCCGATGCTGGGGTGACGGGAGGGGACGGCATGACTCTCACCGAGGCTCAGGCCCGCAGCCGGGTCGCCGGCACCGGCTGGGCGGCCCTCGCCGCCGAGTTGGACGTGCACGGCAGCGCGCCGACGGGGCCGCTGCTGACGCCCGCCGAGTGCCGTGACCTGGCCGCGCTGTACGAGAAACCGGAACTGTTCCGGACCACCGTCGACATGGCACGGCACCGCTTCGGTTCCGGCGAGTACCGGTACTTCACCCACGACCTGCCGGCACCGGTGGCCACCCTGCGAGCCGCCCTCTACCCGCGGCTGCTGCCGATAGCGCGGGACTGGGCGGCGCGGCTGGGCCGTCCGGCGCCCTGGCCGGACTCCCTCGAGGAGTGGCTGGCGGCGTGTCACGCGGCCGGACAGGACCGGTCGGCGCAGATCCTGCTGCGGTACACCGAGGGCGACTGGAACGCCCTGCACCGTGACGTGTTCGGCGACATGCTCTTCCCGCTCCAGGTGGTCGTCGGCCTCGACGAGTACGGCAGCGGCTACACCGGCGGTGAGTTCCTGATGGTCGAGCAGCGGCCGCGGGCCCAGTCCCGGGGCACCGCGACCCCGCTCCGGCAGGGCCACGGGCTGGTCTTCACCACCCGGGACCGGCCGGTGCGGACGCGGCGCGGCTGGTCGGCCGGAGCGGTGCGGCACGGTGTGAGCACCGTACGCTCCGGCCGCCGGCATGCGCTGGGCATCGTCTTCCACGACGCGTGAGCGCTCCGCCGCGGGGCCGCGAGCCGTCGATCGCCCGCGGGCCCGTCGTGGCTTGTCGCGCAGTTCCCCGCGCCCCTTCAGGGCGCCTCAGGCCCCGGACCACAGTCCCCTGCGGCGGTAACTCCCCTGCCAGAACAGGCGGTTGAGAACTCGTACCGGTGGCGGCAGGGCGCCGAGGAAGCGGTCACGGTCCGCGGGCGGGGTGCCGTCGACGATCCACGGTACGAACACCGAGGCACCGCGCAGGCCCTGCGTCTCGCGGATGCGGCCGGTGAAGGCGGCCCAGTCCGCGGCCGTCAGGACGTCCTGCATCAGCGGCAGGGCGCTGTCCTCCTCGTGCTTGAGGTGGTCGTCGAGGGTGGCCGTCAACGCCCTTACGAGATCGGGCAGTTCGGGCGCCTGGTCGTCCAGAGCGGTGTCGACCGCAGCCAGCAGCGGGTCGATGCGGGAGTGTTCCGCCTCCATGTCGTCCAGCAGGGCGAGTTCCCGCGGGCGCCCCGCGACGCGCTCCCGCACGCGCGGCCACAGGTCGCTGTCCTCCGCGGTGTGGTGGATGTGCAGCTGGTGCGTGAAGTTCTCCCATCCGGCGCGCACGCCGGGGGTGTGCGCACGGCCCTGGGCGACGGCCTGCGCGAGGCGTTCCAGGTCGCGTCGGAAGGCGTCGTGGGAGGCGTACATGGCGGTGAAGTCGATACTCATCGGGCGGCTTCCTCCAATTCGGTCTCGTTGATCGGCAGGGCATGGGGGTTGGCGGACGGGCCGCGGTGGCGTCGTACGGCGAGACAGGCGAGCGCTCCGGCCAGCAGTACGGCGGCCGACACGTACACGGCGGGGCCCATCGCGTCGACGAAGCCGTGACCGAAGACCTGTCCGCCGAGGGCGCGCATGCGCTCGGCGACGTCCTGCGGCACCCCGTGCGGCGCGCCGCCCTGCTGCCGTGCGCCGACGTCCGACTCGGCCTTGGAGAAGGCGGCGACGAAGGAGTCCCGGTAGGCGGCGGGCAGCCGTCCGGCGCTCTCGCGCGCCCGGTCCGTGAGCGCGGAGGCGAGCTGGTTCTGCAGCACGGCGCCGACGACGGCGCCCGCGAGCACCGAGCCGACCTGCCTGAGCGCATTGGTGACGCCGGAGGCGGCTCCGGCCAGCCGCGCCGGGACGCCCCGCATGACCTCGGTGGCGAAGGGCGCGAAGGTGCAGCCGATGCCGAGCCCGGTGAGGAAGAGCGGCAGTGCGATGGCGAGCCATCCGGAGCCCA
Organism: Streptomyces sp. NRRL S-646; assembly: GCF_000720765.1. Classification (GTDB taxonomy): domain Bacteria; phylum Actinomycetota; class Actinomycetes; order Streptomycetales; family Streptomycetaceae; genus Streptomyces. The sequence goes on along the minus strand of NZ_JODC01000008.1, from coordinate 343,414 downwards.
CGTCGGCGACGGTCACGACCCAGGTCAGCCCACCCGCCCAGGCGAGCACCCCGCTCATCAGGATGTACTTGCCGCCGACCTTGTCGGACAGTGCTCCGGCGGGCCCCGCCGTCACGAACGAGCCGAGTGCCACGGGCAGCAGCACCAGACCGGACTTGAGGGCGCTGAAGCCGAGGACGGACTGCAGGTAGATCGTCAGCGGCAGGAACATGCCGACGATGCCGAAGGCCACCGTGACGCCTACGAGGTTGACCAGGGTGAAGTTGCGGTCCCGGAAGAGCGCGAACGGGACGAGGGGTTCGTTCGCCTGCTGGCCGCGCTCGTGCAGCAGGAAGGCGGCGAACAGGACGGCGGCCAGCGTGAACAGGCTCCAGATCCAGCGGTTCCAGTCGTAGCGCTGGCCCTCGGTGAGCCCAAAGGCCAGGCAGAACAGGGCAGTCGAGGCGAGCAGGACGCCGAGGGTGTCGAAGCGGTGCCGGACGGTGCGCTTCGCGCCGGGGATGATCGCGAGGGTCATCAGCAGAACGACCGCCCCGATCGGCAGGTTGACGTAGAAGATCCACCGCCAGCTGAGGTGGGTGATCAGCGCCCCGCCGAGGATCGGGCCGAGCGCGCCGGAGGCACCCGCGACGGTGCCCCAGATGCCCATGGCCACCCCGCGCCGGTCGGCCGGGAACACCTCGGCGATGATCGACAGGGTCTGCGGCATCAGCAGCGCCGCGCCCAGCCCCTGCACTGCCCGGAACGCGATGAGCTGGGCGGGGTCCCGGGCGAGGCCGCAGGCGAGGCTCGCCAGGGTGAACAGGGCGACCCCGGCGGCGAACAGGTTGCGTTTGCCGCGCAGGTCGCCGAGGCGCCCGCCGGTGATCAGCAGGACGGCCAGCGCCAGCGTGTAGGCGTTGACGACCCACAGGATCTCGTCCAGGGACGCGTTCAGGTCCTCGCCCAGCTGCGGGATCGCGATGTTCACGATCGTCAGGTCGAGCAGCGTCATGAAGAACCCGAGGGAGAGGGTGATGAGGATCGCCCACGGGTTGCCGTGCCATTTCTTGAACACGATGTCGGTCTCCTTGCGGTCGGACTCGTGTCGGACTCGCGTTCAAGAGGGCGGGGCGGCGGGCGGGTGTGACACGGCGGGGAATTGCTGAGATCTAGGTCACATTCAGCCGGCGCCATGTCACATTCGCCCCCCTCCCGGCCCTCGAAGTAGTGAGCGCGGCACCGGGGAGGCCACACATGACGCACAGCACCGGAAGTCCGGTCACCGACGAGGCGACCGATGTCTTCATGAACCATCGGGAGCTGCTCTTCGGCCTCGTCTACAACATGCTGGGCAGCGTCGCCGACACCGAGGACGTGCTGCAGGAGACCTGGCTGGCGTGGTCGGGCCGGGGCACCGACGGGATCACCAACCCGCGCGCCTACCTGGTCCGCATCGCCGTCAACCAGGCCTTGCAGCGGCAGGCCGTGATCACCCGCCGCCGCGAGACATACGTCGGCCCGTGGCTGCCCGAGCCACTGGTCGCCGACGAAGCGAGCGCCGACGACCCGGTCCTGCGGGGCGAGTCCGTGTCCCTGGCGATGCTCGTGGTCCTGGAGGCGCTGACCCCGCTGGAGCGCGCGGTGTTCGTCCTGAACGAGGTGTTCGGCTACGCCCACACGGAGATCGCGGACATCATCGACCGCACCCCGGCGGCCGTACGGCAGCTGGCGCATCGCGCACGGGACCATGTGCTCGCCCGCCGGCCGCGCTACCGGGCGCACCCGCGCGTCCGACAGGAGGCGACCGAGCGGTTCGTGCGGGCCGCGCTCGGCGGGGACCTGGCCGAGCTGATGGAGATCCTGGCGCCGGACGTCACGGTGTGGACGGACGGCGGCGGCAACCGCAAGCCGGCGGGGCTGCGCCCGGTGCACGGCCGGGACAAGGCGGTCCGCCTCATCACCTCGTACGCGGCGCGGCGCGGTCCCCAGCAGCTCGACCTGCGCTACCGCAGGGTCAACGGCGACGACGCCGCGGTGCTGTTCCAGGGCGACTCGCCGTACGCCGTGATGGTCATGGACCTCACACCCGAGGGCGACCGGGTGAACGGCGTCTACATCGTCACCAACCCCGACAAGCTCACGCACGTGCACAAGGACGACGACGAGGAGGACGAGTGACAGCCACGGACACATCGGGCCGGGGCGAGCGCGTTGCCGACTGGCTCGACGGACGCCTCGGCATCCACTCACTGGGCAGGAAGTACCTGCGCAAGGTGTTCCCGGACCACTGGTCGTTCCTGCTCGGCGAGATCTGCCTGTACAGCTTCGTCGTGCTGGTCCTGACCGGTGTGTACCTCACCCTGTTCTTCCATCCGTCGATGAACGAGGTGACGTACCACGGCAGTTATGTCCCGCTCAACGGCGTGCGGATGTCCGAGGCGTACGCCTCCACGCTGCACATCAGCTTCGACGTGCGCGGCGGGCTGCTGATCCGTCAGCTGCACCACTGGGCGGCGCTGGTCTTCGTCGCCGGGATGCTGACGCACATGATGCGGCACTTCTTCACGGGTTCGTTCCGCAAGCCCCGTGAGATCAACTGGCTGTTCGGCTGGCTGCTGCTGTTCCTCGGCCTGTTCGAGGGGCTGTTCGGCTACTCGCTGCCGGACGACCTGCTGTCGGGCACGGGTCTGCGCTTCGTCAACGGCGCCCTGCTGTCGGTTCCGGTCGTCGGGACGTATCTGTCGATGTTCCTGTTCGGCGGCGAGTTCCCCGGCCACGACATCGTGGCCCGTTTCTACTCGCTGCACGTCCTGCTGATCCCCGGCATCATGGCGGCGCTCGTGGTGGCGCACCTCATCCTGGTCGTCCACCACAAGCACACGCAGTTCGCGGGGCCGGGGCGGACCGAACGCAACGTCGTCGGCACGCCGTTCATGCCGGTGTACCTGGCGAAGGCGGGCGGGTTCTTCTTCCTGGTCTTCGGCGCGCTGAGCCTCATCGCGGCGGTGGCGACGATCAACCCGGTCTGGGTGTACGGCCCCTTCCGCCCCGACCAGGTCTCCACCGGCGCGCAGCCCGACTGGTACCTGGGCTTCGCGGAGGGTCTGGTCCGGGTGATGCCGGGCTGGGAGATCACCCTGTGGGGCCACACGCTCGTCCTCGGCGTACTGATCCCAATCGTGGTCTTCCCGCTGCTCCTCGTCTTCATCGGGATCTACCCGTTCCTGGAGGCGCGGGTGACCGGCGACAGACGCGAGCACCACCTTCTGGACCGCCCGCGCAACCGTCCCGTCCGCACGGCGATCGGGTCGGCCTGGATCAGCCTCTATCTGATCCTGCTGGCGGGCGGCGGCAACGACATCGTGGCCACCCGTCTGCACCTGTCGATCAACACGGTCACCTGGACGGTCCGCGTCGCGGTGTTCGTCCTGCCGGCGGTCGTCTTCGTCGTCACCCGCCGCATCTGTCTGGGGCTGCAACTCCGGGACGCGGAGCTGGTGTTGCACGGCCGGGAGACCGGCCTGATCAAGCGGCTGCCGCACGGCGAGTACGTCGAGGTGCACCAGCCGCTCGATCAGGCCGAGCTGCACACCCTCACCGCGCACCGGCGGCAGGGGGAACTCGTGGAACACAAGCCGCAACCCGAGCTTGTGGACCACGAGTCGCAGCCCTGAACAGCCTCAGCCCTGGTCCGCCACGAACGACGCCATCCGGGCCAGGGCCGCGTTCCAGTTGATGGCCGTCTCGTTCGTCGACCAGGACTGGATGTCGTCGATGTAGCAGAACTGACCGACACAGCCCTGGAGTTTGCTCTGTGCGTAGGGATCCTGGATGGACGAGTTCGGCCCGCCCGCCAGGGTTCCGTGCGGCGGGTTCGGCAGCTTCGGGTCGAGCTCGTGGGCGTACCAACGGCTGTGCTGGTTGTGGGAGTTGACCTCGCCGTAGCCGGTGACGTACGAGATGTTCAGCGCGTTGCGGCCGAGGATGTAGTCCATGCTCTGGACCGCGCCGTCCCGGTACTTGGCGGCACCCGAGATGTCGTACGCCGTCGCCAGGACGACGGCGTTGTTGAGGATCTGGTGGCTGGAGCCCCAGTCGTAGACGTTGTTGTCGGGTGCGTACGGCATGCCGTACGGCTGTGACTTCAGGGTGGCCAGGTAGCGCTCGGCGCCCTTGACGACGGACTGGCGGATCTTGTCTCGGCCGGGCAGTTTGCTGGGCACGGTGGCGAGGTCGAGGCGGCCCGCCGCCGCCGTCCTTCCCCAGTCGAAGCCGAGCGGGCCGAAGATGTCGGCCGTGTTCACCGGGGAGTTGCGCACGTAGTCCGCGAACTCCTTCTCACCCGTGGTCAGATACAGCTCGGCCGCCGCCCAGTAGAACTCGTCCGTCGCGTTGGTGTCGTCGTAGGCGCCGCCTCCGGTGCCGTCACTGGCGGAGGCGTACATGGCGGGGTGCGCGAGCGCCGCCGTCCAGGCCTTGCGGGCGGCCGTGAGGGCCTTCGCCGCGAAGGCGCGGTCGTAGGGGCGGTAGAGGCGGGCCGCCTGGGCGGCCGTGGCCGCCAGGTTGAGGGTCGCCTGGGTGGACGGCGGATGCAGTTCACGCTTCTGCGGGTCGTCACTGGGCAGCAGGGGCAGGCCGGTCCATTGTTCGTCGTGGATCTTGTGATGGGCCATGCCGGCCAGCGGCTGCCCGTCGGGAACCTGCATCTTCAGCAGGAACTCCAGCTCCCAGCGGGCCTCGTCGAGGATGTCGGGCACCTTGTTCGCGCTCTCCGGGACGGCGAGGGTGCCGTCACGCAGCTTCTCCGACTCCCCGGTGCGGGCGAGCAGTTCGCGTTCGTACGTGCTCAGCAGCTCCCAGGTGGCGATGCCGCCGTTGACGACGTACTTGCCGTGGTCGCCGGCGTCGTACCAGCCGCCGGTGACGTCGAGCGTGTAGTCGCACACGCCCGGCTGACAGGGAACGTGGTCATCGCCTTGGTTCGGCGCCACATTGAGGTGCCCGGCGGCTCGGCCGTACCCGGGCCGCAGGTCGTCGCGGATCGCGATGCCGCTGCGCTGCGTGTAGTAGTACTTCACCGAGTCGAGGCGCAGTTGCTCGTAGGCGCCGGTGCCGATGTCGAACGGGCGGCTGGTCTCCCCGTCTGCGACCAGCGTGAGGCCCTTGCCCTGTCTGCGGTAGTCACCGAAGTCGATCGAGTGGACGTTCTGCCCGGAGGAGACGTCGACCCCGCGCGGCACGGTCCAGCCGTGGTCGACCGTCGCACCGTCGGCGTCCTTGAGCTGCCAGGGCAGTTTCCCGGTGGCGTCGGTGACGAGGGTGGCGTTCTTGGGCCCGGAGGGCAGATAGGCGACCTGGTTGACGCGCACCCGCGGTCCGGTGTCCGGCTGGTACACCTCGGGCGGGACACCGCCGAGCAGCGATATGTCGTCCATACAGAATCGCCAGGCGTCCGCGCTGCCACCGGCCTGGAAGGCGACCTGGCCCTGGGTGGTGTCAACGGGTGAGGTGAAGGTGTACGAGTACGTGTTGCCGGAGACGCTCAGCTGCGGGCTCACCTCGAAGTAGGTGGTGTAGGGCGCCACTTGGAGCCCCACGACCGCCCGCACCACGTGCGCCTCGGGCGAACCGGTCGCGGTGAAGCTGAACTTGTACGACTCCCCCTTGGCCAGGGTGACGTCGTTCTGGCCGACGGCGGCGTCCCAGCGGTTGGTGGTGCCGCCCGGCACGTCCGCGCAGAGCTGTCCGCCGGACAGGCCCGCGGTGACGTTGGTGGTCGTCCACCAGGGCGCGGTGGTGGTGTCGAAGGTGCCGTTCTTCAGTTGCTCGACCTCGTCGGCGGCGGCCGGATGGGCCGGCACCCCCGTCAGCGCCGTCCCCAACAGGGCCGTCAGGGTCAGCAAAATGGTTCTGCGTCGTTTCACGTCTGGGCTCCTCGGGCTGAGGTACGGGTGACGCTCGCCGGACCCAACGGGGTGGGAGCGCTCCCAGATGCGGACGCAGCTCATGCTTGTCGGCGCCATGACACTCCGTCAACGGTCCGGACGGGACTGGTTTCCCGCCCGGACCATTCCGCCCTGCTCAGCCGCCCGGCGTCGCCAACTTGCTGATCCGCACGGCCCCGAGGGCTTCGCCCGGGTGAGCGCTGGTCAGCGAGAGCCGCAGGCGGGAGCCGCGCACCGCGTCGAAGGTGAGGACCGTCGGCGCGTCCGAGGCCGTGGCCCAGTCGACCGCCGCTCCGGTGACGGGCACGTACCGGTGGCCGTCCCACACCGACGCCTCGATCGACGCGGGCAGGCTGTGCGTCGCGTCAACGGTGAAGGACACCTCCACCCGGTCGAAGGTCCGGGCCCGCCCGTAGTCCACCGAGACCCAGTCCTTTTCCCGCGCTCCGTTGAAGGCGGGCAGCAGGGCCGTGGCCGACTTGGCGAAGGCGTTGGACCAGCCGGTGGCCGAGTCGCCGTCCAGCATCGCGGCGGGGAGGGTGTCCGGACGGCCGGAGTAACTGGCGTCCGCGTACGGGTAGTTCGGGGGCGCCGGGTGCTCCGGTCCGAAAGCGGCCGCCGGGGTGGTCGCGGCCGCCCGGGCGGGCGTGGTGTGCGCGGTTGCCGTTCCTGCCCGAAGTCCCTCCGCGCGTGCGGTCACCTTCAGGGTGCCGGCCTTGGTGCCGGCCCGCACGATGGCAAGGGCCTTGCCGTGGAAGGCGGTGCGGGTGGTGGCCTGGTAGCGCTCGGCGCTCTCCTCCCGGCCGTTGTCGAGCCCGGCAAGGGATCCGCCCGTCACACCGAAAGTGATCAGGTGCTCGGCGTCGGGCACCACCACCCCGCCGGCGTCGACGACGTCCGCGGTCACGAAGGCCAGCGAACGCCCGTCCGCGGCAAGGGACTTGCGGTCCACCGTGAGCCGCACGGCATGCGGTTCGCCCGCCGTGCGCAGCACGTCGGTGGCGACCACCTTGCCGTCACTGCGGGCCACCGCCTTCAACTCGCCCGGCTGGAACGGCACTTTCCAGGTCAGGTGCAGCTTGCCGGCGCTGCCGTTCGGGCTGGTGTAACTGCCGGGAAAGGGACCGCTGGTGAAGGTCTTGTCGTCGCCGGTGGCCTCCGTGGTCTCCAGATACGTACGGCCGTCCGTGGTCCTCTTCGTGTCGAAGGTGCGTGTGCCGAGGGACTTGCCGTTGAGGTACAGCTCGACGGTGTCGACGTTGGAGTACGCCCACACCTCCACCGTGTCGCCCTCCTGGTGGTTCCAGCTCATGGGCAGCAGATGGACCATGGGCTCGCTGATCCACTGGCTCTGGAAGAGGTAGTACATGTCCTTGGGGAAGCCGGCCGTGTCGACCGCGCCGAAGAAGGACGCCTTGACCGGGAAGACGTCGTACGGCGTCGGCTCGCCGATGTAGTCGATGCCGGACCACAGGAACTGCCCGGCGAACCACTTGCGGTCCCGGTCCTTCTTGTGGCCGTACTCGCCGCTCATGGTCCAGGAGGCGAGGTTGTTGTCGTAGGAGGAGACCTCGCGTCTGCCCGGCGTGTGGTTCTCGCCGGTGTTGAGGTGCTCGGGCTCCTGGTACGAGCCGCGGGTCGAGGTCTCCGACGAGGACTCCGACTCGAAGAGGAAGAGCTTGGGGTACTTGGCGTGCAGTGCGTCGACCGACTTGGCGGTGTTGTAGTTGAGGCCGAGGCCGTCCAGCTTGGCGAGCATGAGGTCGGCCGCGGAGCCGGTGGCGGGCACACCGTGGTACTTGTTCGAGCCGATGACGACCGGCCGGGTGTCGTCCGCCGCCTTGATGGCACCGATGATCCGGTCCGCCATGGCCAGTCCGGCGGTGGAAGTGGAGTCGGGTATCTCGTTGCCGATGGACCACAGCACCACCGCGGGCGAGTTGCGGGCCGCGAGGACCATCTCGGTCGCGTCCTTCTCGCACCACTCGTCGAAGAACCGGCCGTAGTCGTACTTCGTCTTGCCGGTCCGCCAGCAGTCGAAGGCCTCCACCATCATCACGATGCCCAGTTCCTCGCAGACCTGGATGATCTGCGGCGAGGGCGGGTTGTGCGAGGTACGGAAGGCGTTGACGCCCATCGACTTCATGATGGTCAGCTGCCGGCGCACGGCGTCGATGCTGATCGCGGCGCCAAGGGCACCCTGGTCGTGGTGCAGGTCGACACCCTTGATCTTGGTGTGGGTGCCGTTGAGGGAGAAGCCTTCGTCGGGGTCGAAGCGGTAGGTGCGGATGCCGAAGGCGGTGCGGTAGGTGTCGACGACCTTGCCGCCGGCGCGCAGTTCGGTCTCCAGGGTGTAGCGGTGCGGGGCCGCGAAGTCCCACAACTCGGGCTCGGGGACGGTGAGTTCGTGGGTCTCCGCCGTCTTGTCGGTGACCGCCACCGTGGTGGCGGCGCGGGCCGCCGTACGGCCGTCGGGATCCTTGACCGTCGAACGGATCTCGACCTGGCTCGCGGCACCCGACTCGTTCACCACCGAGGTCCGTACGCGTACGACGGCCCGCTCCGCGGTGATGTCCGGCGTGGTGACGTACGTGCCCCAGCGCTCCACGTGCACCGGCTCGGTGACGACCAGGCGGGCCTCGCGGTAGATGCCGCTGCCCGAGTACCAGCGGCTGCTGGGGAGCCGGTTCTGCACCTTGACGGCGATCACGTTCTCGGTGGTGCCGTCGGTGTGCAGCAGGTCGGTCAGGTCGAAGGCGAAGCCGGTGTAGCCATAGGGGCGCCGGCCGGCCTGAGTGCCGTTGCAGTAGACGTAGGAGTCCATGTAGACGCCGTCGAACTCCACCGAGATCCGCTTGCCGGCGAAGGCGGGCGGCAGGGTGAAGGCGAGGCGGTACCAGCCGAGGCCGCCGGGGAAGAAGCCGGTGCCGCTGGTGGTGCCGTGCTCGGTGGTCGGGGTCTGCTCGATGCTCCAGTCATGGGGCACGGCCACCTCGCGCCAGCCCGAGTCGTCGTAGCCCGGGTCGGCGGCCTGTGCGTAGGCGCCGGTCGGATCGGTGATCCCGTCCGGGTCGACCAGCGCGAAACGCCAGCCGTCGCGCAGGGCGACGGTACGGCGGCCGGATCCGCCCGCGGCGGCCCCGGCGGCCCGGGCCACCGGGGTGGCGAGAAGCGCCCCGGCCGCCGGCGCGGCGGCGGAAGCGATCAGAACCGATCTTCGAGTCACTGTCACGGCGGCTCCCCTCGTCAGGGCCCAGAAGTACTCACAACTGATCGTGAACAAACAGATTCTGACGTGACGCCACACACGGCCGTCAAGGGTGCGGGAGCCTCCTTCTGTCCCACGGGTCACAACGGCCGGAATTGCCCCTTGACCGGCCCGCCGCGCGCCCAAGGGGGTTCCCGTCCGGGCGGCTCGCCGACGGACTAGGCTGGAAACTCAAGTGACCCGGCGGTTCACTGTGAGTGTTCGCGATGGAGTGGCGACGATGAGCCCGGAGTATCTGTTCGACGATGCCGCGACGGCGCGGGCTGTCATCGATGAATCCGGCACGCTTCTCGAGTGGAACGCGGGCGCGGAGCGGCTGCTGGGCTGGCCGGTCGCCGAGGTGGTGGGCCGTCCCGGCCGAAACCTGCTGGTCGACAAGGATGTCCTGGCGCCTGCCGGGTCCCGCTGGGACGGCACCGTCGCACTGCGCCACCGCGACGGCCACGAGGTCTCCGTCTGGCTGCTCGCCCACCATCGTCCGTCGCGGAACGAGAATCCCGGCCGGTGGCTCCTGTTCACCCCGCTGGACCGAGGCACCCCGCACTCGCCCGACGACCCGCTGACCAGTGCGGCGCTCACCCAGTCGCCCTGCGCGGTCGCCGTGTACGACGAACGGCTGCGGCTGAGAAGGGTCAACGACGCCATGGCCGATGTGATCGGCCTGCCCGAGGAACGCGTGCGGGGGCTTCGCCTGGCCGAGATCGGCGGCAAGCCGCAGAGCGAGGAACTCGAGGCACACATGGTGCAGGTGCTCACCACCGGGCGCCCGCTGGACGTCCAGACGTACATGCGCACCGGCGGCGAGGACAGCGCGCACGCCTGGCTGGCCCGGTTGGCGCCGCTCAAGGACGCCGAGGGGCGGGTGCGGGGCGTGTGCCTCGCGGCGCACGACTTCACCGACAACTACCTCGCCCGGGAGCGGCTGCAGCTGGTCAACGAGGCGAGTGTGCGCATCGGATCCACTCTCGACGTCACCCGTACGACGCAGGAGCTCGCGGACGTTCTCGTGCCCGCCCTGGCCGACCTGGTCAGCGTCGACCTGCTGGACCTCCAGGAGCATGGCGGCGAGCCCCCGCTCAGCCTGACCGCCCCCATCGGACTGCGCCGCGCCGCGCACCTCTCGGTCAATCCGGGCACGCCCGAGGCGGTCCTCCAGCCCGGGCAGCTGGAGCAGTACCCCGCCGGCTCTCCCCAGGCCGACTCGCTGGTCGCGGGCCGCACGATCGTCGCGTCCGTCTCCTCGGGTGCACTCGACCAGTGGCTCAGCTGGCACAAGACACGCGCCGACCGGGTCAAGGAGTACGGCATCCACTCCACGATGTCCGTGCCGATCCGGGCCCGCGGCCAGACCCTCGGTGTCGCGGTCCTCACCCGGTTCCGGCGGCCGGACCCCTTCTCCGCGGACGACGTGCTGCTGGCCGAGGAGATCACCACACGGGCCGCCGTCTGCATCGACAACGCCCGCCGCTTCTCCCGCGAACGCGAGACCGCCCTCGCCCTGCAGCGCAGCCTGCTGCCCCGCTCACTGCCGCGCACCGCCGCCGTGGATGCCGCCTCGCGCTATCTGCCCGCGGCCCGGGCGGGTGTGGGCGGTGACTGGTTCGACGTGATCCCGCTGTCGGGGATGCGGGTCGCCATGGTCGTCGGGGACGTCGTCGGGCACGGCATCCAGGCCTCGGCCACCATGGGGCGGCTGCGCACCGCCGTGCGCACCCTCGCCGACATAGACCTCGCCCCCGACGAGCTGCTGACCCACCTGGACGACCTGGTCGTCCGGCTGTCCGCGGAGGCCGGCAACGACGGCAGCCCGGGCGAGGTCGGCGCCACCTGCCTGTACGCGGTCTACGACCCGGTGTCGCGGCGCTGCACGCTGGCCCGGGCCGGGCATCCGCCGCCGGTCGTGGTGCCGCCGGGCGGCGTTCCGCAACAGGTGGACCTGCCGGCCGGGCCGCCACTGGGGCTGGGCGGGCTGCCGTTCGAGTCGGCCGAGCTGGACCTGCGTGAGGGCAGCGTGCTGACGTTCTACACGGACGGGCTGATCGAGACCCGCGATCGGGACGTCGACGCCAGCCACCAGATGCTGTGCGACGCGCTGGAGACGTACTCCGACTCGCTGGACGAGACCTGCGACCGGGTGCTGCACGCCCTGCTGCCCTCGGGCGGTGCCCTGGACGACGTGGCCCTGCTGCTGGCCCGTACCCGTGGGCTGCCGGCCTCGCAGGTGGCGACCTGGCACATCCCCGCCGATCCGGCGCTGGTCGCGCCGATCCGCAAGCAGGTCGTCGAGCAGCTGGACACCTGGGGGCTGCAGGACGCGGGGTTCACCGCCGAGCTGGTGGTGAGCGAGCTCGTCACGAACGCGATCCGCTACGGCGCGCACCCGATCCGGCTGCGGCTGATCCACGACGAGGCCACGCTGATCTGCGAGGTGTCGGACACCAGCCACACGGCGCCGCATCTGCGCCGTGCGAAGACGTGGGACGAGGGCGGGCGGGGGTTGCTGCTGGTTGCTCAGCTCACGCAGCGGTGGGGGAGCCGGCATACGGCCGACGGGAAGACTATCTGGGCGGAGATCGGGCTGCTCGAGGAGTAACGCTCCCGGGCTGCGGTGATGGGTTGTATTGCGGCTGCGGCTTCGTTGTGGCTGGTCGCGCCCACGCGGCGGAGCCGCATATCGACACAGCCCCGCGCCCCTTCAGGGGCGCTGCCGCACCCCCCGGATTTCGCCCGCCCCGCTCAGGGCGCTTCCGTCAGCCAGGGTCTGATGTGTTTGCGGGCCTCGTGAAGGCGGGACTTGAAGGTGCCCAGCGGGATGCCGGTGCGCTCGGCTGCCTCGGCGTAGTCGAGCTGGCAGATGTCGCGGTAGACCAGCGGCTCGACGAGTTGGGGGTGCTCGCGCTCCAGGCGGTCCAGTGCCTCCAGCAGGTCGAGGCGGGAGCCGGCGATGACGCTGGTCGTGCGCGGGTCGGCGAGCTCGCCCGCGTCGATCGGGGCCGGCTCTTCGGCCGAGCGCCGCTTGAGTTCGCGGTACTTCTGGCGGCAGCAGTTGGCGACGACCGTGTAGAGCCAGGTGCTGAAGCGGCTGCGGCCCTGGAAGGTGGAGATCTTCCGGGCGACCTGGAGCAGGACGTCCTGGGCGGCCTCCTCCGCGTCCTCGCGGCAGGGCAGGAACCGGCCGCAGCGGCGGACGATCTCGGGCCTGATCGCCTGGAGCAGCTCCTCCAGCGCCGCCGGGTCGCCCGCCGCGGCGCTGCGGGCCAGGTCCTCGGTGGGCGCGACCTGGGGCTCTCCTCGGAAACGATCCACGTCCAGGCATGATAGTCGTATGCATTCCGTCGAGCGGATCGGCCGCTACCGCCTCGAACGGCGCCTGGGTACGGGCGCGTTCGGCACGGTCTGGCTGGCCCATGACGACGAGCTCGACGCGCTGGTGGCGGTCAAGGTCCTCGCCGACAACTGGTCCCACCGGCTCGATGTGCGGGAGCGGTTCCTGGCCGAGGCGCGGATGCTGCGCAGGGCGGGTTCGGACCGGGTGGTGCAGGTCTACGACATCGGTGAACTCCCGGACGGCAGGCCGTACTTCGTGATGGAGTACGCCGACGGCGGCACCCTCGCCGATCTGCCGGCCGGCGGTGCATTGCCGGTGCCGGAGGCGCTGCGGCTGACGGCGCTGGCCGCCCGTGGCGCGGCCGCGCTGCATGCGGCGGGGATCGTGCACCGGGACATCAAGCCGAGCAACGTGCTGCTGTGCTCCTCCCCCGACGGCGGGTCGCGGGTGCTGCTCGCCGACCTCGGTCTTGCCAAGAGCCTCGCGCAGGCGTCCGGGCTCACGCAGGCCGCCGGTTCGGCGGGATACCGGCCGCCCGAGCAGGCCGAACCCGGCGTGGGCATCGACGCCCGGGCCGATGTGTACAGCCTGGGCGCGGTCGCCTACCACCTGGTCACCGGCGCGGTTCCGGGTGAGCCGGGCAGGGTGGTACGGCCTGACCGGCTGCGACCGGATCTGGCTCCTGCCGTCCGGCGGGCCCTGATGCGGGCGCTGGCGCCGGACCGCAGACGCCGCTGGCCCGATGCCGAGGCCTTCGCTCAGGAGCTGGAACGGCTCGCCGTCTCCGGTCACCGGCCCCGAAGACACCGGAGGGCCCTCACCCTGACGGGCGCCGTGACCGTGGTCGCGGCCGTCGGAGTGACACTGGCGCTGGTCAACCGACAGTCACCCGCCACGGACGTGCGGGTCTCGGACACGACCGGCAGGGTCGTCGCCGAGGTTCCCCGCGGCTGGGACCGGCAGGTGCGCGACTCGGGCTGGGATCCGCGGGCGCTCGGCCTGCCGTCCGGCCGCGAGCCCGGGTTCGCCGTCGCGGACCGCCTGACCGCGTGGCAGGACCTGACGGCCGAGGTGAACGGCGTGCTGGTGGGCCTGAGCGAGCACGGCGACCTCACGGGCGCGGTGAACGCCCTCACCCACCCCGGCTGCCACTACGACGGCGCCCGCGCCTACACCGGCACCGACTGGCACGGCAGAGTCCGCACCTGGAACGGCTGCCCGGGCGGCGGTTCGGTCACGGAGGCAGCACTCGCCCCGGCGGACGGCGGCGCGCAGACTCGGGTGTACGTGCAGATCCGGCAGAGTGGCCGGAAGCCGGCGACCGACCGCGTCCTGGCCTCCGTGCGCATCGGAAGCTGACGCGGAACACTCGGGCCCGCGCGCGAACTTTTTCGTCCCCGCGCGCATCGGACCTGCATGACGGGGCACAGAGCGCCGTACGTACACGCCACGACGTGTTCGAGGAATCACCGGGAGTGTTGAGGCACATGGCGAAGAAGTCCCCCTCCGTCCACCGGGCGGCCCTGCTCGCGAGTGCGGTCGCGGTGCTCGGTCTGCTGACAGCCTGCGGCAGCAGCGGCGACGGCGGCGCGGCGAGCGCTCCGACGACGCTGCCCGGTACGGCCGCACCCGCCACCGGCGGCCACCACAGCACCGACTCGGCGAGCGCGTCCGCCTCCGCGTCGAACACCGCTCCCGGCGAGGCCACCCTGACCGCGTCGCCGGCGCAGTCCACGCAGGCCGGCACCACGGGAGGCCGCTGTCACACCTCGGAACTGCGGGCGACCGTCGGGCGGAACGACCCCGGTGCCGGGCAGGAGAACTTCCCGGTCGTCCTGACCAACGCCTCTTCCCGCACCTGCACGGTGCGCGGCTATCCGGGTGCCGCGTTCGTGGATGCGTCGGGCCGGCAGCTGGGCCCGGACCCGAAGCGCTCCTCGGGCAGTCCCACGACGGTGACGTTGGCGCCGGGCAAGAGTGCCTGGGCAGGGTTGACGTTCTCCAACCCGGAGGTCAGCGGAGCCCACCCGGCCACCCCCGCCTCGCTGCTGGTGACGCCGCCCGACGAGCGGGACCATCTCACGGTGGCGTGGAAGGGCGGTCAGGTCCCCGTGTCCGGCAACGCGTCCTCGGTGTTCCTGACGGTGTTCAGCCCGGGCACCGGCCCCTGAGCGGACAGGGCCCCCGGCGGACCTCTTACCGTGACCTGTTTTCATTGAGGCTCCCGCGTTGATCCGCCCTGAAGGACCCTGCTCTGAACACCGCGCTCGCCGAAATACTCTCCGCCGCCCTGCTCGTCGCGGTTCTCGCCTGGGCGGTACTGCGCCCGAAGGGCCTGCCGGAGGCCGTGCTGGCGGTCCCGGCCGCGGGGATCGTGATCGTCACCGGCGCGATCTCCCTGGACCATGCCCGTCAGGAGGCCGCCAGCCTCGGCCCCGTCGTCGGCTTCCTCGCCGCCGTGCTGGTGCTGGCCCACTTCTGTGATGTGGAGGGCCTGTTCCAGGCGTGCGGGGCGTGGATGGCCCGGCGGGCGGCGGGCTCTCCCGGGCGGCTTCTGGTCGCGGTCTTCGTACTGGCTTCGGCGATCACGGCCGTCCTCAGCCTGGACGCCACGGTGGTGCTGCTGACGCCGGTGGTGCTCGCCACCGCCGCCCGGGCGGGCGTGCGGGCCAGGCCGCATCTCTATGCGTGCGCCCACCTGTCGAACACGGCCTCGCTGCTGCTGCCCGTCTCCAATCTCACCAATCTGCTGGCGTTCGAGGCGAGCGGGCTGAGCTTCACCCGGTTCGCGGCGCTGATGGCTCTGCCGTGGCTGGTCGCGATCGGTGCCGAGTACCTGGTTTTCCGGCGGTTCTTCGACGACGACCTGGCCGCGTCCGTCCACTCCCCCGAACCCGGCGAGACACCCGCGCTGCCGCTGTTCGCGCTGGTCACCGTCGGGTGCACGCTGGGCGGATTCGTCGTGGCCTCAGCGGTCGGCATCGACCCGGCATGGGTGGCCGCGGCGGGCGCGCTGGTGCTGGCCGGCCGCGCGCTCGTACGGCGCAAGGCGACGCCGCTGTCGGTGGTGCGGGCCTCGTCGCCGGCATTCCTGGCGTTCGTTCTGGCGCTCGGCATCGTGGTGCGGGCGGTGGTCGACAACGGGCTCGCCGACGCGCTGGGCCATGTGCTGCCCGGCGGCTCGGGTTTGCTCGCGCTGCTGGGCATCGCCGCGCTGGCCGCCGTACTGGCGAACCTGATCAACAATCTGCCCGCGGTGCTGGTCCTGCTGCCGCTGACCGCCGCTGCCGGGCCCGGTGCGGTGCTGGCGGTGCTGCTCGGGGTGAACATCGGCCCGAACCTGACGTACGCGGGATCGCTGGCGACGCTGCTGTGGCGGCGCATCGTGCAACGGCACGGTCAGGACGTGCAGCTCGGGGAGTTCACCCGGCTCGGCCTGCTCGCCACCCCGGCCGCGCTCGTCGCGGCCGTGGCGGCGCTGTGGCTGTCGCTCCAGGTGGCCGGCTGAGCCTGCCGGTCAGCGGTGGCCGCCACCGCCGTATCCATAACCATTGCCGTACCCGGAGCCCGAGCCGTAGCCGCCCCATCCGCAGTAGGACGGGTTGTAGTAGCAGTAGGGGTTCGTGGGGTAGGGGCTCGTGGGGTAGGGGCTCGTCGGCGTCGGCTGCGCGGTCGTGGGAGCAGCGGTCGGCGTGGGCGTGGGGCTCGGGGTCTTCGCGGCCTTGGGAGTGGCCTTCGGCGAGGGCGTCGGGCTGTTGTCGGCGTCCCAGTTGACCACCTGCATCTGGAGGTCCGCCTTGGACGTGTCGAACGCCCAGTGCTGGACGGTGCCGTCGTCGCGGGTCTTGACGACCAGCGCGCCCGATCCGTCGGTTGCTGCGGGGGTGAGGGCCAGGTCCTGGTTCCAGCGCGGCACCAGGGTGCCCTGCAGGGTGAAGTCGTAGCGGATGTTCCTGGCGCCCGGTTCGGAGGCGCCCGTGCACGGGGCGAGCTGCACCGAGTAGCCGAGATGGGAGTCCAGGCACAGGTCGGGGTCCGCGGCACTGCGCAGGCGGCCGTCGGTCTCGTACGTCCACTGCTGGACGGATGCCGAGGAGCAGTCGGCGAGTTCGGTCTCGGCTCCCTTGACGGCCTTCTTGCCGACGACTGCGACGCACAGCCCGGAGTCGGCGTTGTGCAGTTTGCCGCGCATGGTGCCCTGGGAGCCCGTGCTGGTGCCGACCCAGGAGGGGCCCGCGGACGGTGTGCCCGTGCCGCTGGCGGGGGTCTCGGAGGGGTGGTCGCCGTCGGCCGTGGTGGTGCCGTCGCCGGAGCCGAGGACGGACCACAGGACCAGCGGGAGGACGACCAGACCGCTCACCGTCACGACGGCCGCGGCGAGATTGCGGCGGCGGGCCGCGGCGTGCCGGGCGGCCTTGTGGGCGGCGCGGCGGGCGGCGGAGCGGCCGCCGGGTCTGGGGCCGGTGCCAGGAGCGTGGGTGGGGGCGTAAGTGGGAGCGAACGGCTCGCCGGAGATCGGCGGGACCGGGACCTCCGGGGGGAGGGCGCCGGACTCCTCGGTCAACGAGGCCAGCCGCGACTCCACGTAGGCCCGCGCGCCCCAGCCGAGCACCGCCTCGGCCAGCGCGAGGCCGAGTCCCTGGTTGAACTGCGCCAGCTGGTCGGCGGTGGGGCTGCAGTGCCTGCAGCCCGCGAGGTGGGCGTTGAGGTCGGGGTCGATCTCGACTCCGCCGCGCCGGTAGGTCACGTCGAGCATTCGCAGATAGCGCCGGCACTCCTGCTCGGGGGCGAGTTCCCGGTGGACCTGGAGGCACTCCTCACGCAGCCGTTCGCGGGCCCGCTCCAGTTCGACGCGCGCGTCCTCCTGCTCGATGCCCAGCAGGCCGGCGGGTATCCCCAGCGGCTCGGCCTCGACCTCCACATGCCACAGCAGACAGCGGGCCGACTGGGGCAACCGCTGGAACGCCCCGGACAGCAGGCGGCGGTCGGACGGCGGGAGCAGACGGGCCGCGACGCGGTCTCCGCCCTCGGTGCACAGCTCGGGGTGGAGGTGTTCCCGTCGGTGGTCGTTGTCCCACTCCGCGGCGATCCGGCGGACGGTGACGAGGAGTTGGGGCCGCCACGCGGAGGTGGGCCCGTTCTGCCGCAGGGTTTCGCCGAAGAGCCTCGTGAATGCGGCGGTCGTGAGCATTCCCGCCGAAGCGGCGCCGTCGGTGCACAGCCGGGCATAGGCGAACGCAGCTTCCCAGTGCCGGTCGAGGAGTTCACCGACGGGCTGCAGCGCGGGCGTCGTCCCCGTCCACTTCTTCAGTTCTGCGCTCAGCTGTTCGTCCGTCACGAAGAACCGGCGGTCGGGCGTGGGGGAATTCGACAGGCCCGCGTCTTTCACGGCTGCATTCCTCTCGGGGGCATGCGTCATAAAGTCCATACCAATTGGTATGGGTACAGGATTCGGCAGCTCCAACGCCCACCTGGGGAAGCTCTTTTGGAGCGTAGGTCGAACGGGAGCGGCCTCGTGCACACAGCAGGAAAATGTATTGTCCGTGCGCCGACAGGCACACCTTTGCACAGGTCAGGGAGCCCTAACAAGAGATCCAGCGGTTTTGAGGTTTGCGGGCCCGACGACCAGATTTGACGAACGGTCAAGGCTGTCGGCGCGGCAATTGGAAACGGGATACAGTTGGTCGGCGCACCGGCTCGCTCCACAACCATTGAGCAGGCGTTCCACCGCACATGCGGTGGGCCGGACGGAGTACTGCCGCTCACGTTTCAACCATTGAGCCGCCTCGCCGGTAGGCGCCGGGCGGTACTCCGTAGCGGGCACGGAAGACCCGGTTGAAGTGGAACGGGCTGGCGAATCCCGAGGCCGCGGCCACCCGGTCCACGGACAGGTCGGTGCTCTCCAGCAGCCGGGCGGCGTGCCGGAGCCGGGCCTCGCGCAGGGCCCGCATCGGGGACTGGCCGAGTTGCCGCGTGAACAGGTGGGCGAACCGGGAGGGCGACAGGGAGACGCTTTCGGCGAGCGAGCGCACGGTGTGCGGGGCGCCCGGGTCGGCGGCGATCAGCGCCTCGGCGCGGCGCACCCGGCCGTCGACGCCGGGCGGCGGCGCCGGTGTGCGCGCCGTGGCGGCGGTGAGCAGGACGATCTCCTCCAGGGAGGACAGGGCGAGCTCCCGCGCCGCGGTGCCGTGCGCCACGGCCACCCGGTCGTCGGGCGCGGCGGCGGGGGGTGACTCGGTGCCGGTCCAGCGGGCGTCGGCGAGCATCCGGCGGAAGGCCGCGTCGACCCGGTCGTGCAGGGCGGCCGGGGTCGGGGTGACGACGAACAGTCCGTCGCCGGTGTCGTACGGCCGCAGCCACGGCGCCCATGACGGACGTGCCTGGCAGTGCACCCACCAGAACTGCCAGCTGCGGGCGGCCGGTTCGACCGCGTACTCGTGCCGGACACCCGGGGCCAGCACCACCAGGTCCCCCGCACCGGCCCGCGTCTCGGCTCCGCCCTGGCGCAGCCGGCCGTGTCCGCCCGTGGTCCAGGTGAACAGCCAGCTGTCCGCGCCGCGCGGTCGGTTGACGCCGTAGCCCTCCAGTTGGTCGTAGCGGCCGACGACGACGAGGCCCGGTGGCGGGGCGGGATCGCCGGGTGCAGCAGTCTCGGGCAATCCGTCAGCGTTCACGGGCATCCTCCTGACGCGCGCGGCGACCTAGCGTGATGAGCCGAGGGCACCCGACCGAAGGAGCGGATGTATGACAGCCATGGATATGGGCGCCGCCGGCGCTTCCATCCTGACCCAGGACGGGCTGAGGCAGTTCCAGGAGGACGGGTTCACCGTCGTACGGGGACTCTTCGGACCCGACGAGATCGACCGGCTCTGTGCGGAGTTCGCGGCGCTGCACGCGGCCGGGCCGGTGCCCGGGCACTTCGAGCCGCGCTCGTCCGGGGACCCGCTGGCGGCGTACCCGAGGGTGATGCATCCGCACGAGATCAGCGGGACGGCGCTGCGCGTGCTTCTCGACGCCCGGTTGCGCAGGGCGCTGGAGGTGCTGCTCGGCGAGGAGGTCCTGGCCGCCCAGAGCATGTTCTACTTCAAGCCGCCGGGCGCGCGGGGGCAGGCGTTGCACCAGGACAACTTCTATCTGCGGGTGGAGCCGGGCACTTGTGTGGCGGCGTGGGTCGCCTGCGACGTGATCGGCCGGGACAACGGCGGCCCGGAGGTCGTCCCCGGTACGCACCGGATGGACCTGTTCTGCCCGGAGGAGGCGGACGCCGAGGTGTCGTTCGCGCGGGAGTACGTTCCGCCGCCGCCGGGCCTTGCGGCCGTGCCGGTCGACATGGCGCCGGGGGACGTTCTGTTCTTCAACGGCAGCCTGGTGCACGGCTCGCAGCCCAACGGGACCAGCGACCGGTTCCGCCGGTCGTTCATCGGCCACTACGTGGGCCGGTCGGCGGAGCGCATCGGGCATTACTACCGCACGCTGTCGATGGACGGCGAGCGAGTGGTCCTGGCGGAGAGCGAGGGCGCGGGCCCGTGCGGCACGGAGTTCGCACCGCACGGACCCCACTGAGCGCTCCGCGGGACGTGCCGCGACGGGCCGTCGATCGCCTGCGGGCTCGTCGTGGCCGGCCGGCTTGGTCAGCTGTGACCGACGATGGGGTGCGGGGAGTAAGGGGCCTCCAACTCCTCGATCTCCTTGTCGCTGAGCTCGAGTTCGACGGCGGCCACGGCGTCCTCGATGTGGTGCGGCTTGGCGGCGCCGACGATCGGGGCCGCCACCGTGTCCTGGTGCAGCAGCCAGGCGAGGGCCACCTGGGCGCGCGGGACGGCGCGGTCGTTCGCGATGCGGGTGACGGCCTCGACGATGGTGCGGTCGCCCTCCGGGTAGAGACGGCTGCCGAAGTTGTCGCCCGCGCTGCGCTCCGTCACGGTGCCCCAGTCCCGGGTGAGCCGGCCGCGGGCGAGCGGGCTCCAGGGCAGGACGCCGACGCCCTGGTCGGCGCAGAGCGGCAGCATCTCGCGCTCCTCCTCGCGGTAGAGGAGGTTGTAGTGGTTCTGCATGGACACGAACTTGGTCCAGCCGTGCCGCTCGGCGGTGTACTGCATCTTGGAGAACTGCCAGGCGAACATCGAACTCGCCCCGATGTAGCGCACCTTGCCCGCCTTCACCAGGTCGTGCAGGGCCTCCATCGTCTCCTCGACCGGGGTGTGCGCGTCGAAGCGGTGGATCTGGTAGAGGTCGACGTAGTCGGTGCCGAGCCGGCTCAGGCTGTGGTCGATCTCCGTCATGATCGCCTTGCGGGACAGCCCACTGCCATTGGGCCCGGGCCGCGTCCGGCCGTGCACCTTCGTGGCCAGCACGATCTCGTCGCGGTTCGCGAAGTCGCGCAGCGCCTTGCCGACGATCTCCTCACTGGTGCCGTCGGAGTAGACGTTCGCCGTGTCGAAGAAGTTGATCCCGGCCTCCAGCGCCTGCCGGATCAGCGGACGCGAGGCCTCCTCGTCGAGGGTCCACTCGTGCACGCCGCGGTCGGGCAGGCCGTAGGTCATACAGCCGAGACAGACCCGCGACACGTCCAGGCCCGTCGAACCGAGCTTCACGTACTGCATCGTTGCTGCTCCTGCCTTCGGGATGGGTACGAAGGGGAGCGTACGGCTTCGCCCGCGCTCCAAGTACCTCGCCTCCGGACGGCCGGGGCACCGGCCGTTGCTGCCCGCAGGTGACCGCCCGGCGTGGGAGCCGCCGGGAGGTCGGCGCGCACGCGCATCCTCGGCGCAGGTGACCGGCGCCCGGCCGGTCGTGGCCCTGCGGGAGGAACCCGGTGCCGACACGTGCGACGAAGACGAAGCTGAAGCTCCTGATCGGAGCGGCAGTACTGCCCCTCACCCTGCCCCTCATGCTGGTCTCGCCCGCGTGGAGCAGTCCGAGTCCGCCGCCGGAACCTGCGACGCTGTGCGCACCCGCGGGGATCCTGCGGGGCGCAAACGGGCAGCGTGCCGTGGTCAGCCTGTGCGCGGGCAGCGGCACCCCGACGATGGGGGTGTCGGCCCCGGCGACCTGCAGCGGTCCTGGAGAGGACGACGACGATCTAGCCTGTCTGACCTCGGGCACCTGGACCGCACGGAAGGGCGGCGTGACGGCCGTCTCCGGGAAGCTTCCCGGTTCGGGCGACTATCCCGGCCCGGGGACGTACGACGTGACGGCCGACGTCCGCGTGAAGTCGTCGCCCGCGGGACTGGACCTGCACGGCACCGTCCACGCCACGCTGACCCTGACCGCACCCAAGCCGCCGGCCACGCACCGCATCGAGGTCGACCGGGCCACGCTGCAGCGCGGTGCGGCGACCACACTGACGTACCGGATCTTCCGCGACAGCGAGCAGGGGGACGGCAGCGCGCGGTTCGGGCTGATCGGGCAGGAGAGTTCGGGGGTGCGGCTGTCCACGTCGGACGCCCGCTGCGTCAATCCGCTGACCGGCCGCTATCCCGCGACGACCAGGAACGCGTACGCCCTCGACTGCGCCCTCACCGACCTGCAGCCGGGTCACCCGGCCACGGTCGTGGTCCGCGCGTCGGTCGGGTCCACATGCTCGACGGTCGTGTCCAAGCTGGGCTACTGGATGCCGCAGGGGCAGGCGCTGTACACCGGGGGCATGCTGGCGGGTCCGACGGTCCGCTGCGCCTGAACCGTCACCGCCGTTCGATCAGGTCCAGCGCCCGCTCCCAGCCGAACTCCGGTCGCCGACCGTGCTCTTCCGGCTCACCGGAGTAGGGCTCGCCGAACCGGACGCCCATCCCGCGCAGCCGTACGAGACTGTCCTGGTAAGCGGGGTGGGCGGCCAACGCGTCGGCCACGCAAGGAAGCACGGCGACCGGGACGCCCAGACCGTACGCCTCGCACAGGGTGGCCACCGCGAGGGTGTCGGCGAGCCCGGCCGCCCACTTGTTGACGGTGTTGAAGGTGGCGGGCGCGACCACGACGGCGTCCGGCGGCGGGAAGGGGCGCGGGTCGCCGGGGGTGCGCCAGGCGGAGCGTATGGGGCGGCCGGTCTGCGCCTGGACGGCGGCGGTGTCGAAGAAGCCGTTCATGGCGACCGGTGTGGAGATGACACCGACCTCCCAGTCCCGTTCCTGCGCGGCGGTGATCAGCTTGCTGATGTCCGCTGCGATCCCGGCCGCGCACACGACGACGTAGAGGAAGGGCTTCTCGGCCTGTTCGGTCATCCGCGAACCCTACTCACCGGCAACGCTATTGGAGCGGGAAGGACCGCCCTCGCTCGGCCTCGGGCCGAGGGCCGTGGATGCGGCGCTCCTTCTCCTCGATCGGCACGTCGTTGATGCCGGCCTCGCGCCGGGTCATCAGGCCATGCTCGTCGAACTCCCACAGTTCATTGCCGTAGGAGCGCCACCACTGGCCTTCGGCGTCGCGGGACTCGTACTGGAAGCGGACCGCGATGCGGTTGCCGTCGAAGGCCCACAGGTCCTTGCGCAGCGCGTAGTCCAGCTCGCGCTCCCACTTGGCGGTCAGGAGCTCGACGATCTCGGCACGGCCGGTGACGAAGGTGTCGCGGTTGCGCCAGACGGAATCCTCCGAGTAGGCGAGCGCCACCTTGTGCGGGTCGCGGGTGTTCCAGGCGTCCTCGGCGGCCTGGACCTTCTGTGCGGCGGTTTCGCGGGTGAAGGGGGGCAGGGGCGGGCGGTCGGCGGCCATGGATTCCTCCTCGACGGGCGGACAGCGGCGGAGAACGAGCGTTCTCCCCGGGGCTGCTACCGTAGGAGAACGCTCGTTCTCGCGTCAAGAGAGCACGTCAAGGGGAGGTCGTACGCCGCATGGCCGTCATGGACAGTGCAGTCGCCCGGGAACAGGCGCTGGACGCCGCGGAGGAGCTGTTCTACGGGCGGGGCATCCAGTCCGTCGGTATGGACGACATCCGCGGCGCCTCGGGCGTCTCGCTCAAGCGGCTCTACCAGTTGTTCCCGGCGAAGGAGCAGCTGGTGGAGGCATATCTGGAGCGGCGCGACGTGCGCTGGCGCGGCCGGCTAGCCGAGTTCGTGGCGCGGCGCGAGGGGGCCGAGGAGCGGATCCTGGCGGTCTTCGACTGGCTGGAGCTGTGGTTCGGCGAGGACGGCTTCCGCGGGTGTGCGTGGATAAATTCCTACGGTGAGCTGGGCTCCTCCTCGGCCCGGGTGGCGGCCCAGGTACGGGCGCACAAGCGGGCGTTCCGGGAGTATCTCGCCGGGCTGGTGGCGGATGCGAGGCTGCCCGGCGCCCTGGCCGGGCAGCTGTTCCTGCTGGCCGAGGGCGCCATGGTCACCGCCGGGATCACCCGGAGCACCGAGCCCGCCCGAGAGGCGCGCGAGGCGGCACGGCTGCTGCTGGCGGGCTGAGCCCACCGGGCTCGTGGCGGACGCGAGGCGGCACGGCGCCCTGGCCGGGCAACTGTTCCTGCCGGCCGAGGGCGCCATGGTCACCGCCCGGATCACCCAGAGCACCGAGCCCGCCCGACAGGCGCGCGAGGCGGCACGGCTGCTGCTGGCGGGCTGAGCCGCAGGCTCTCAGCCCTCGGCCACGGTGATCGCGCCGACCGGGCAGGCCCGGGCCGCTTCCCGCACCATCGGGTCGCCGCCGCCGTCCTCCCGTCCCGGCAGCAGCGTGCTGAATCCGTCGTCGTCCTGGGTGAAGACGCCCGGCGCGGCCAGGGCGCACTGGCCCGCGCCGATGCAGACGTCCTTGTCGATCTCGATGTGCGTGTCGGTGTGCATGGCCTTGAGCCTCTTACCAGGTCACGGGGAGTTCCAGCATCCCCTGGATCGTGTCGCCGGGTTTGAAGGGGATCTCCTCGGCCGGGGCGGCGAGACGGAGCGTGGGCAGCCGGTCGAAGAGGGTGTGCAGGGCGATCTCCAGCTCGGCGCGGGCCAGGTTCTGGCCGAGGCACTGGTGGATGCCGAAGCCGAACGCGACGTGGTGGCGGGCGGAGCGGTGCCAGTCGAGGGTGTCGGGGGCAGGGTAGACGTCCTCGTCGCGGTTGATGACCGAGGTCGCGAAGACCACGCCGTCGCCCGCCCGGATCGTCGTGCCGCCGGCCTCGATGTCCTCGGTGGCCCGGCGCAGCAGGCCGTCCGCGATCGACAGCATGCGCATCAGCTCCTCGACGGCGCCGGGCACGAGTTCCGCGTTGCCGCGCAGCTCGGCCAGGTGCTCCGGGTGCTGGAGGAGGGTGAAGGTGCCCAGGGAGATCATGTTGGCGGTTGTCTCGTGGCCGGCGACCAGCAGGATGGTCGCGAACGAGATGACCTCCTGGCGGTCGAGCACCCCCTCACGCAGCTGCTGGTGGACGAGTTCGTCCAGCACGCCCTCGCCGGGCTCCGGCTGTTTCAGCTTGGTATCGATCAACTCCTCGAAGTAGGCGTCCAGTTGGCCCCGCGCGTCCTGCACGTCGTCGACCGTGGGGCCGCGCAGCAGCCGGCGTGACTGTCCCTCGAAGAACTCGTGGTCGGTGTACGGGACGCCGAGCAGCGCGCAGATCACCATCGACGGCACGGGCAGCGCGAAGGCGCTCACCAGCTCGGCGGGCGGCCCCTGCTCGATCATCGCGTCGAGCCGCTCGTCCACGATCCGCTGGATCTGCGGCCGCAACTCGACGGCGCGCCGGAGGGTGAAGCTGGGCACCATCATCCGCCGCTGCGTTCGGTGTTTCGGGTCGTCGACGCCGAGCAGCGCGACCCTCCGGTTCTTCACCGCGGCGAACCGCTCGGTCGGCGCCGGGAAGTCGGGATGGGTGCGGTCGGTCGACAGGCGCTGGTCGGAGAGCAGGTCGCGGGCGAGGGCGTGCCCGGTGACGAGCCAGGCCGGGCGGCCGTCGTAGAGCGTGATCCGGCTCAGCGGGCGGGTGGCGCGCAGGGGGTCGTAGGCGGTGGGCGGGTGGTAGGGGCAGGTCCGGTCCTGGGGGAACGCGACGGGTTCCGTTTCCGTCATGGAAGACCTCGCAGACGAAGAGTGCGTCGTGCAGATCTTCATTAGATGCCCGGGGCATCTATGGGACGACGTGAAGTTCGGCCAGATCGGTGGCGCGGGCATTCTGGCCGGGGATGCTCGCTCGTACATCTGGATTCGGCCGGGGCGGGCAATGGCCGCCGCGAAATCCGGCCGTGCCTGCTGCCGTTGCGGGGGCGGCCGGTGACTCCACGGGCGTCGAATGGCGTGATCACGACGCCGACGGGCACTGCGGTATGGATGAATCTTGCGTGCACTGGTGTTGAAGCACGGTGCCAGTCAGCCGCAGAACTCGACGATGGGACGGATGACATGCCTCTTGAGGGCCAGTACGAACCCAGCCCGACGCAGTGGGTACGCGATCAGGTGGAGCTGTACGAGAGCTCCGGCGGCACGAAGGGGACGACGCTGCTGGACACCGGCCTGCCCGTCGTCCTGGTCACGACCCGGGGTGTGAAGAGCGGCAAGATCCGCAAGACGCCTCTGATGCGCGTGGAGCACGAGGGTCGGTACGCCCTGGTCGCCTCGCAGGGCGGCGCGCCCAAGCACCCGGTCTGGTACCACAACGTCAAGGGAGATCCCCGTGTGGAGCTCCAGGACGGGCCGTCCAAGCAGGACATGACGGCCCGTGAGGTCACCGGCGCGGAGAAGGCCGAGTGGTGGGAGCGTGCCGTGGCGGCGTATCCCCCGTATGCCGACTACCAGAAGAAGACGGACCGGCAGATCCCGGTGTTCGTGCTGGAACCGGCCGACGGGGAGCACTGATCCGGGCCGGTTTCGGATGTCCCGGAACCGGGCCCTCCACCAGCCTCCCGACCGGCCCCTGAACCGGGCCGGAGAAAAATCTTCGTTCGAGGACGCATGAACCGGGTGCCGCCGGGCACGCGTGCGTCAGGCCCCGCCGCGCTCCCCCGTCGCGGCGGGGCTTTCTCGTGCCTCACGGGCCGGCCGGTCGGTGATGTCGAGGAAGATCTCGTCGGCCTCGGGCACGGCTTGCGCCAGGGACCGCTTGATCCGGTCGGCGACCTCCTCGACCCGCTCGCTGTCCAGGCCGGGCATCAGGTCGACGCGGGCGGCCACGAGGGCGGTGTCCAGGCCCGTCTTCATCGTGAACAGCGCCTCCACGCTGTCGATCTCCGACTCGGCCTCCAGCAGGTCCTGGATGCGGGCCGCCGTCTCCGGGTCGGCCGCCTCCCCGATCAGCTGGTCGCGGGCCTCACGGCCCAGGTGGTACGCGACGAAGACGAGCAGCGCGCCGATCCCGAGCGAGGCGGACGCCTCCCACACCACCTGACCGGTGACCATGTGCAGGGCCATGCCCGCGGCGGCCAGCGTCACACCGAGCACCGCCGTGCCGTCCTCGGCGACCACCGTGCGCAGCGCCGGGTCGCGCATGCCGGCCATGCCGCCGCCCTGGCGACGCACCTGGTGCAGGGCCCGCAGCAGGGAAACACCCTCGGCGACGAAGGCGACGCCCAGCACGATCAGGCCCGCGACATAGCCGCTCAGTTTTTCCTCAGCACCGTTCTTCAGGGCTTCGGCGCCCTGGAAGAAGGAGAAACAGCCGCCCATGACGAAGATCCCGACGGCTGCCAGGAGCGACCAGAAGAACCGTTCCTTGCCGTAGCCGAAGGGATGCCGCTTGTCGGCCGGGCGGCGGCTGCGGCGCAGCGCGGCCAGCAGGAAGACCTCGTTGAAACTGTCGGCCACCGAGTGCGCCGCCTCCGAGAGCAGCGCCGGTGATCCGGCCACCAGGCCGCCGACGGCCTTGGCCACCGCGATCAGCAGATTGGCGGCCAGCGCCACCAGCACGGTGACGTGTGTCCTGCGGTCCGCCTTGTCGTCAGAGGATGTCGAGGATGTCCCGCTCACCTTCGCCGACTGCCCCTCTCGTGGCGGCTCACACCGCGCAGGCGGAATTCGGGGGAATCGAGGGAATGGGGGGAACCCGGTCACCAGGGGACACGCGACGCAGGGAGGAATCATGGGCGGCGGGGGCAACAGCACCTACGGGCAGACGAGGTTCAAGCGGTCCAAGAGCCACTTCACGGACCGGATCACGGCCGACGGCCGGGACGGGTGGCCGGTGGCGGCGGGCCGTTACCGGCTGGTGGCCGGCCGTGCCTGTCCGTGGGCGAGCCGGGCGCTGGTCTCGCGCCGCCTGCTGGGGCTCGAGGAGGCCCTCTCGCTGGGCATCGCCGACCCGATCCAGGACGACCGCAGCTGGCGCTTCACGCTGGACCCGGACGGCCGCGACCCGGTCCTCGGCATCCGCTTCCTCAGCGAGGCCTACGACCGGCGGGAGACGGGCTACCCGGGCGGCGTGAGCGTGCCCGCGATCGTCGACGTACCGAGCGGGAAGCTGGTCACCAACGACTACCAGCAGCTCACCCTGGACCTGGCCACCGAGTGGCGGGCGCTGCACCGCGACGGGGCGCCCGACCTGTACCCGTACGCCCTGCGCGACGAGATCGACTCGGTGATGGCGGACGTCTACGAGGACGTCAACAACGGCGTGTACCGGGCGGGTTTCGCCACGGACCAGGAGGAGTACGAGGCCGCCTGCGCCGGTGTCTTCCGCCGCCTGGAGCTGCTGACTCCGCGGCTCGCCCGGCAGCGTTATCTCGTCGGCGACACGATCACCGAGGCGGACATCCGGCTGTTCACCACCCTGGTCCGTTTCGACGCCGTCTACCACGGCCACTTCAAGTGCAACCGCTTCAAGCTTGCGGAGAACCCGGTCCTGTGGGCGTACGCCCGCGACCTCTACCAGACGCCCGGCTTCGGTGACACCGTCGACTTCGACCACATCAAACGGCACTACTACCAGGTGCACACGGGCATCAACCCGACCCGGATCGTGCCTCTCGGGCCGGACCTGTCCGGCTGGCTGACGCCTCATCACCGCGAGGAGCTGGCCGGCCGGCCGTTCGGCGACGGGACGCCGCCCGGGCCCGTGCCGGCGGACGAGGAGGTTGCCGCGCCGGGGCGGCCCTGACCGACGAAGGAGACAGACGTGGCCAAGACGAAGAAGAGGAAACTGAAGCTGCCCCTCGCCTACAAGCCCCTGGGGTTCGCCATGGGCTGGGCCAGCGGGGCGATCGCCGGGCTCGCCTTCCGCAAGACGTGGATGGCGCTGCGGCACGAGGAGGACGCGCCCGACGCCCTGGACCG
Source organism: Streptomyces sp. NRRL S-646 (assembly GCF_000720765.1). Taxonomy (GTDB): domain Bacteria; phylum Actinomycetota; class Actinomycetes; order Streptomycetales; family Streptomycetaceae; genus Streptomyces. The sequence goes on along the minus strand of NZ_JODC01000008.1, from coordinate 314,730 downwards.
CGACCGCGGCTGGGGAGAGATCCTGCTGGCCGCGGCGGTACAGGGCGCCCTGTTCGCCGTGGTGCGCAGTGCGGTGGACCGCACGGGAGCGAAGGCCATCGAGCGCTCGACGGGCGTCTGGCCGGCGGGCGACCAGGGCGGCCGGGACTAGGCGCTCCGCGGGATGTGCGGCGATGTGGCGTCGATCGTCTGCGGCGCCATCGCGGCTGGTCGCGCCCCCGCGGCGGAGCCGCAAATCGACACCGCCCCACGCCCCTTCAGGGCGCGGGGCGGTCCGCCGGACAGACCCTGAATGTCTCAGCCCTGCTTGGGCGCCGTCGGTGTGACGCGGCGCAGGGTGAAGGAGTGGCCCGCGGGGTCGGCGTAACCGCGTTCCACGAAGGGGCCGGATGCGTCCTTCGTATCCAGGGGGCGCCCGCCGAGCTCGACCACCTTGCGCTCCACCGCGTCCAGGTCCTCCACCATGAAGTCCAGATGGACCTGTAGGGAGTTCTCTGGGCGCGGCCAGCTCGGTGGCGTCGCGTTCACATCGCGGCGGAAGGCCAGCCGGGTGCCGTCGGCGCCCCTGATCTCCACGCGGTTGGCGGTCGCGTCCGTCTCCTCGGCCGCCAGCAGCTCCTTGTAGAACACGGCGAGCTTCTCCGGCTCGAGGCAGTCGAGCACCAGATAGCCCGCTTCCACCAGTGGCATGTCTCCTCCGAACGGTCCGGGGCGCGGGACTTCGTGCCCCGCGGCCCTGTACCTCACGGATATCCCGGTCCGGCGGATTCAGTCGGCGGCCGGCCGCTCCCCCGCCTCGCGTGGGTGTGCCCGGATCTCCGCCAGCCGGGCAGCCGCCGCGCTCAACAGCAGGTCCAGGGCGGCCGGATAGGAGCTGCGGGGCATGTCGGCCACGAGGTGGCGGGCCGTCGCGGCGATGTGCGGGTGCGTGTCGGCGGGCAGCCGTGCGTAGGTGGCACGCCAGACGGCCGCCTCCGCCTCCTGGGCGGCCTTCGGCAGCGCCATGGTCGCCGAGTCGAGGGCGCCGAAGGCGAGGGACTGGTCGACGAAGGCGTGGTAGATCCGCACCGCCTCGGCATCGGGGAAGCCTGTGTCGCGCAGCACGCCGAGGATGGTCTCGACGGCCTGGATCTCGTACGCCCGCCCGGTCACCCGGTACGAGCTCAGGACGGCCGCCCGCGGGTGGGCGAGGGCGCCCGCGTGCATACGCAGGCCGAGGTCGCGCAGGTCGGCGCGCCAGTCCCCGGTGGGCCGCCAGCTGCGCAGGGTACGGCCGATGAGTTCGTCGGCGATGGCGAGCATCAGGTCGTCGGTGTGCCGGAAGTAGCGGTACAGCGAGCTCGGGTCGGCACCGAGGGCGCGGCCGAGGCGGCGGACGGACAGGGCCTCCGCGCCGTGTTCCTCGATCAGCCTGAGCGCCGTGGCGACGATCAGTTCCCCGGAGAGGACGACGCCCTGCTTGGTGGGGCGTCTGCGCTGCCGGGCGGTGGGCGGGACGACGCGCTCGCTCATGGACTGCCTCCCTGTGTCCGGTGCCCGCACCTTATGACAACAGCGTTGACCTGTTAAGTCCCCGGGCAGTTTCATGTGCGTTCACCGGGGCCGACCGGGCCCCCAGGTGCGAGCGGAGACCGGCCATGTCCGACCAGCCCTTCGGTGCAGCCCCACCAGCGCGGCCCGCGCTGCGCAAGTCCCTCGGTGTCCTCGACGGCATCGCCATCGCCGCCTCCAGCACGGCCGCCACCACCAGCATCGGCATCGGCCTGGGCGTCACGGCCGGCGTGGTGGGTCTGCACCTCCCGGCGATCATGCTGCTGGCGTTCCTGCCGGTCCTCGGCATCGCGGGTGCCTTCTCCCGGCTGAACCGGGTGGAACCGAACGCGGGCAACGGCTATGTCTGGGTGGGCCGTTCACTCAGCCCGTGGCTGGGCTTCATGGTCGGCTGGGTGAACATCGTGGCGACGCTGGCGTTCCTCGCGTACACCACCGCGGTGACCGGCTCGGCACTGATCCAGCTCGCCGGGGAGGCCGGGCTGCACCGGCTGGCCGGGCTCGCCCTGGACCCGGACTCGACGGTACAGACGACGGCGGTCGGCATCGTGGTCCTGGTCGCGGTCACCCTCACCGCGGTCACCGGCATCCGGACCGCGGCGCGGCTGCAGACCGGGCTGCTGGTCTTCGAGTACGTCGTCCTGCTCGGGTTCTGCGGATACGGCATCGTCCACGGGCCGCACGCCTTCAGCCTGAGCTGGTTCGACCCGTTCGCCATCCCGTCGGCGTCGGCGCTCGCGCAGGGACTGCTGCTGTCGGTGTTCTGCTACTGGGGCTTCGAGGCCGCGTTCAGCGTCAACGAGGAGGTGCGCGACCCGCGCGACGCCTCCCGCGCCGGGATCATCACGCTGGTCACCATGCTGACCCTCTTCCTGATCGGCTCGGTCGCCTTCCAACGGGTCCTGTCCGAGCCGGAGCTGGCCGGGCACGGCGCCCAGGGGCTGGCGTTCTTCGGGGACCGGCTGGCCTCCCAGCCGCTGGCCGCGCTCCCCCTGGTGGCGCTGATGTTCTCGGCGGTCGCCTCGCTGCAGGCCGGTGTGATTCCGACGGCCCGGGCGATGTTCGCGATGAGCCGGGACCGCACCCTCGGGCCGGTATGGTCCAAGGTCAGCTCCCGGTACGGGACTCCGGCCGCCGGGACGCTGCTCATCGGCGCGCTCGCGACGGTGATCGCGGCCCTCGCCCTGGTCATTCCGCGGCTCGCGGACATGATCATGGCGACGGTGAGCGCGGTGGGCATCGTGGTCGCCCTGTCGTACGCGCTCACGGCCCTGGCGGCAGCCGTGCGCTTCCGCTCGCTGCTGCGCGAGGACCGGCGCCAGGGCGTACGGGCGGTCGTGCTGCCCGCGCTGAGCGCCGTGGCCCTGCTCGGACTCGGCGGCTATCTCGGCTGGTCCTTCTACACCTCCACCGACCATCTCGAACTCCGCGCGGACAACGGCTGGTTCCTGCTCCTGACTCCCATGGCGATGATCACGTCGGGCTTCGTGGCCGCCGCGTGGGCCAAGTGGGTGCGCAGGTCGCCGTACTTCCGCACGGGCGACGGCACGGACGCGGATGCGCCGCAGCTGCTTCCTACGGCCCACTAGGCGCCACGCGGGGTATGCCGTCTTTCGGCTGCGGCAGCACTGTGGCTTGTCGCGCCCACGCGGCGGAGCCGCACATCGATGCAGCCCCGCGCCCCTTTCAGGGGCGCTGCCGAACCCCGCGGAAGTCGCTCGACCTGCTCCTACACTCACCAGGAAAAGGAACATGCACGCAGATCTCCTGTTCACCGGCGGCCCGGTCCTCACCCCCGAGGGCCGCACCGCCACCGCCGTGGCCGTCACCGGCGACCGCATCACCGCCGTCGGGCACGACGAGGTCCACGAACTCGCCGGGCCGCGGACCGAAGTGGTCGACCTGGCCGGGCGGTTGCTGCTGCCGGGCTTCCAGGACGCGCACGTCCATCCGATCCCTGCGGGGCTGGAACTGAGTCAGTGCGATCTGACCGGGGCACGGACCGCGCACGAGACGCTCGCCGCGGTCCGCGCGTATGCCGACGCGCATCCCGAGCGGGAGTGGATCCTCGGTGGCGGCTGGTCCATGGAGGCCTTCGAGGGCGGTACGCCGACGAAGGAACTCCTGGACGCCGTCGTCCCCGACCGGCCGGTCTACCTGCCCAACCGTGACCATCACGGCGCCTGGGTCAACAGCCGTGCCCTCCGGCTGGCGGGCATCGGCCGTGACACTCCGGACCCGGCCGACGGGCGCATCGAGCGGGACGCGGCGGGCGAGCCGAGCGGCACCCTGCAGGAGGGGGCGATGCAGCTCGTCGGGCGGCTGACTCCCCCGGCCACCGCGGCCGACCGGCTGACGGCGCTGCTGCATGCGCAGCGCCATCTGCATGCGCTCGGCATCACGGCCTGGCAGGACGCGCTGGTCGGGGATTTCCTCGGTATGGACGATCCCTCGGGGGCGTATCTGGCGGCCGCGCGGGACGGTTCGCTGACCGCTCGTGTGGTGGGTGCGCTGTGGTGGGACCGCGAGCGCGGGGCCGAGCAGATTCCCGAACTCGTCCAGAAACGGGCCGAGTTGAGCGGCGGCCGGTTCCGGTCCGGCACGGTGAAGCTGATGCTGGACGGGGTCGCCGAGAACGGGACGGCCGCCCTGCTGGATCCCTATCTGGACAAGTGCGGCTGCGCCACCGCCAATCGCGGCAAGAGTTTCATCGACCGCGGTCAACTCCCCAAGTACGTGACCGAGTTGGATGCGCTCGGGTTCCAGTGTCACTTCCATGCGCTGGGCGACCGGGCCGTACGCGATGCCCTGGGCGCCGTCGAGGCGGCGCGCGCCGCGAACGGGCCCAGCGACACCCGGCCGCATCTGGCGCACCTTCAGGTCGTGCACCCCGACGATGTGGCGCGCTTCGCCCGTCTCGACGCGACGGCGAACATCCAGCCGTTGTGGGCCGCGCACGAACCGCAGATGGACGAGCTGACCATTCCCTTCCTGGGGGCCGAACGGACCGCGTGGCAGTACCCGTTCGGTGCGCTGCTGCGCTCCGGGGCCCGGCTCGCGGCGGGCAGCGACTGGCCGGTCAGCAGCCCCGACCCGCTGCAGGGGATCCATGTCGCGGTCAACCGTGTGACACCGGACGGCGACGACGCCCCCGTGTTCCTGCCGGGCGAACGCATCGGCCTCGCCGATGCGTTGGCCGCGTACACCGCGGGATCGGCCCATGTGAACCATCTCGACGACACCGGCCGGATCCAGGTCGGCGCGCTGGCCGATCTGGTGGTCCTGGACCGCGACCCGTTCGACGGGCCGCCCGAGGCGATCGCGCAGACGGGTGTGGCGCTGACCTATGTGGGAGGGGAGGCAGTGTACGCAGCTCATGAGGCATAAGCAGTAACGCACATCACGGCGAGGTCACGCGTAGATCATTTAGGCTCTGGGCAGCCTCGTATCGCTTCTCGGTTCAACTTTCGGCCATAGAAGCTGAGTTCGAGGACACGGGTGGCCATTTCGGCCACCCGTTCGCAGGGCCGGGGGGACTCTGCATCGCCGTCTCCCGGAAGGAACCGCATGCCTCAGGACGCCTCGTTCGACCTCCCCTTCGACACTCCCGTCAGCAGACATCTGGAGTACGCCCAGGAGCGCCCTCTGTGCCGGATCCGGGACATGGCCCTGTCCGGTGGTCGCACTACGCCTGACCGCCCGCGACAGTAGGCGACCCCACTCCCCTCCCTCGGCCGTCAACGCAGCGGCGCCGCCTCTCGCGGTCGTTCGCAGCAGGAGCCCGAGCCGGTCGCATGAGTCCGGCTGTCCGGCGACGCCGTCACGGAAGGCACAGAAAACCCTCTGACACCTCCGGCCGACCACCACGGTCGATCGATTGTTTTGTCATGTCCACAGCTTGATGGGAGACCGGTGTGAAATCTCGAGTCGTAGGTACTGTTCCGCAGGCGTCCGCCGACAGCTTGCTCCCGGCGCAGCCAAGCACCCCGCTCCAGCCCACGGAAGCGGCGAACGCCCTGGCTCGCCTTTTGGAGAAACGCATCAAGGGGAGCACGGAGCAGTACCGAAGGAGCCAGGATGCCGCTCGGCAGCGGCTGGACGCCTTCGGGTCCCCCCACTCCAGTACCGCGCTGCATTTGGAGGGCGCTCTCCATCTGGCGCGGCCCGCCTTCCTCGCGCCCGATGCGGAGGGCTACGCCAGGTTGAGGCACCTCGACACCAGCCTGCGCGTGATAGAAGCGGCCTTCCCCCAGGTCAGCACCGATATCGAGATGTGCCGACTGACCTGCACGATGCTGGAAGGGGCCTGGAGGAGCCGGGCCCTCACCCCGCCGCGCGAGGAGGAGCAGACCACCGCCTGCTCATGCCCGCTGTGCCGTCGGCTGCCCACACCCCCCGCACGCACCCTTGACGACTACCGCTGGCGGCAGAGCGCCGGTCGTCCCCTCACCTCCAAGACCTGGCCGTACCGCCGGGAACTCGACAGCGTCCTGACCGGTGGATGGTCCTGGACCCGGCAGATGAACGACCTCGAATGGGACCTCGGCCACCGCCACCGATTCGAGGACGACATCCTCGTCTTCCACGAATACAAGCGCGTGATCGACACCATCGACACAACGCGCCTCACCCAGCACGTCGAAGAGCGCTTGGCCGAGAACTTCAGCACCAACAGCGCACGGGCCCTGGTCTCCGGACTCTTCGCAGCCCATAAGCGGTCCGTCGACGAGTACTGGCTCCAACAGCACCACGCGGGCAGCGTCGTGCTCCCGCAGACCAGCCCACTCAGCCAGAGCACCTACTCGGCCCTGCAGATGCTGGACTGCCTGTTCTGGCACGTCGCACCCGACACCGAACTCTGGCAGGAGGAGAACCTCGCCTCCCTGCTGCTGTGCCGCGTCATCGACGACATGGCCGACGTCCGAGCCGACGCCCTGACCGGCGAGATCAGCAACTTCTGGCTCGCCGACATGCCCACCCATACCAAGGCCCTCTACGCCGCCTGCGCGATAGCCATCGTCAAGTACGGCTGCACGCCCGAGGCGCACGACCCGATGTGGAACACCTGGCTGATGACCACCACCATCGTCTGGATGGGGCTCACGGGCCGCCACGCCCTGTGGTTCGACGGCATCACCCAGGGCCTCCCTCCGGCCGAGGACTGCCCGCTGTGCGACCTGCAGCCCAACCCGTGCAGCGGCATCCTCACCGACGGCACCACCCTCACGATCGCCCCGCGGCCCACCGTGCCGGCACTCGGCGCCCGGACCGCCGAGCTGTCCGCGCGCTGCCGGGCCCAACACCCGCAGGCGTGGCCCCTCTTCGACGCCGAGCTCCATGCCTTCGAAGCACTGCACGGCCCCTGGCACGGCAACATCGACAGCGCCTGGGAGATCTTGCGCCGCACCTACGTCGCCGCCGTGGAGGCATCCATTGCCGAGCCGTCCCCGGAACGCGCTCGTCAGATCCAACAGGACTCCGGCGTGGTCGGGTCCGAAAGGTTTCACACCTTGCACGACCCTCTGACCGGGAGGGAGGACACCGCCCTGCTCGCCTACATGTTCGGCGGCGCCCACCCGCACTTTCTCTGGAACGCCACGGGATACCGTCCCACGAGCGTCGAGGGCGACTGGCTCGACGGCTGACACGGCGCTGCCCGGCCGGAGGGTTCCGGCCGGGCAGCGGTGGTGTCAGACGGAGAACTCGACCGGCAGGCTGTCGAGCCGGAGCTCCCAGGTGGAGGCGGTCGAGGAGAGTTCCTCCGACGGCACGGCCAGGCGCAGGCCCGGCAGCCGGTGCAGCAGGACGTCCACGCCGATCTCGATGATGGACTGGCCGATGTTCTGCCCCGGGCACTCGTGCGGTCCGGAGCTGAACGCCAGGTGCGACTGGTTGCCCTGCACGGCGACGGCCGAGTCGGGCCGTACCTCCGGGTCGACGTTGCCGGCGGCCAGGCCCAGGACGAGCAGCTCTCCCTCCTGGATGTGATGGCCTCCCAGCTCCAGGTCGGCGGCCGCGAACCGGCCCGGCAGCACGGCCAGCGGCGGGGTGTCCCACATGACCTCCTCCACCACGGAGGAGATGTTCAGCTGCCCGCTGACCAGACCGGACAGCCGGGCAGCGTCGGTGAGGACCAGTTGCAGGACCCGGGCCAGCAGGTTGCTGGTGGTGGTGTGTGCGGCGATCAGCACCAGGCGCAGATGGCTGACGACCTCGTCGTGGTCGAGGCCGGCCGGGTGCTCAAGGAGGGCCGTGGCGAAGTCGGAGCCCGGCTCGGCCCGCTTGCGCTCGGCGAGCTCCGACAGGATCTGCATGATCCGCTCGTTGTGCTCGAGGGCGCCCTCGCCGCCCTTGAAGACCTGGGCACACGACTCGACCAGGCGCAGGCCGTCCGCCGTGGGAAGGCCCAGGATCCGGGTGAGCACGAGCATCGGCAGGTGTTCGGCGTAGTCGGCCACCAGGTCGGCGCGCCCTGCGTCGGCGAACGCGTCGATCTGCTTGTTGGCGAAGTACGTGGCGTGCCGCCGGATGCCGCGACTGGACGCGGCGAGCAGCCCGTCGGTCACCGCGCCGCGCAGTCGGCGGTGCGGTTCGCCGTCCTGGGAGACGCAGTCGGGCCGCCAGCCGACCATCGGGATCAGCGGGTGCGTCTCCGGGATGCGCCCCTCCCGCCAGTCCCGCCAGATCCGCGCGTCCCGGCTGAACTGGCGGGGGTTGTCCAGCACTCGCCGGTTGTCGCGGTAGCCCAGGACCAGCCAGGCGGGGACGTCGCCCTCGAGCAGCACCGGCGCCACCGAGCCGTGCTCCTTGCGCAGCCGCTCGTAGATGCCGTACGGGTCGGTCGACGCCTCCGGCCCGAACAGCCGGGTGAGGTCGGCCCCGTGGGCGACGGGGCACCCGCTCGGGGTGTCGGGATCGTTTAAGGGCTGGGCGCTCATCGGGACTCCATTGCGACGGCGGAGCGGTCCTTCAGGTGCTGGATCAGCGCGACGAGCACGTCACGGCTGGAGGCACGGTCGCGGGCGTCGCAGGCCACGACCGGGATGTGTTCGGGGATGTCCAGGGCGTCGCGGATCTCCTCGACCGGGTAGTCCTTGGAGTCGGGGAAGACGTTCAGGGCGACGACGAACGGGACGTCCTGCCGCTCCATCTCCTCGATGGCCCGGAAGCTGGAGGCCAGGCGCCGTGTGTCGACCAGGACCACCGCGCCGAGGGCGCCCTTGAACAGGCCGTTCCACAGGAACCAGAAGCGCTCCTGGCCGGGGGTGCCGAACAGGTACAGCATCAGGCTGTCGTTGAGGCTGATCTTGCCGAAGTCCAGGCTGACGGTGGTCTCCGTCTTGTCGGCGACGCCGATGAGGTGGTCGACGTCGGCGCTTGCCTGAGTGAGCGTCTCCTCGGTGGTCAACGGCTTGATGTCGCTGACGGAGCGGACCATGGTGGTCTTCCCGGTGCCGAAGCCGCCGGCGATCATCACCTTCACCGAGCGGGTGCCGCCCCCGCCGGGTGAGCCGGGATGGTCAAAGCCTTTCAAGTCCACTGAGTACCTCCTCAAGGAGCGCGAGGTCGGGCCCGCGGCCGGCGTCGTGTGCCGGTATGGGGTCACGGGCTTCGACGCGGCCTGCCTCGAGCAGATCCGCCAGCAGCACCGCAAGAATGTTGAAGGGCAGTCCCAGGTGGGCGCCGAGTTCGGCCACCGACAACGGGTCGCGGCAGCGCCGGAGGATGTCCTCGTGCTCGTGCTGCATACCCGGTGCGGGGGCGGCCAGGGAGACGATGAGGGTCGCCACGTCGAGACTCGACGCCGAACCGCCCGGTCCGCTGCGCCCCCCGGTGAGGACGTAGTAGCGCTCGAGACCGGACGGGTCCGTGGGCCTGCGGGGAGCACTCATCCAGAGTGCTCCTCCAGGCGCGGAGTGGTGCCGAGGAGCTCGCCCATCCTCCGGGCCAGGTCCCTCATCTGGTGTCCGAGCAGCCCCTGGTCGAGGCCTTCGCGGGCCAGGACCCCGAGATACGTCTCCACACCGGCCCGTACGACGAAGAGATGCCCGCCGTCGACCTCGATCATCGCCAGCCGCAGATGCCCCGCGTACCTGGGGAACTGCTCGGCGACCGGCTGGGCCAGCGCCTGCAGGCCGGCCACCACGGCCGCGAACCGGTCCACGTCGTCGGGGTCTTCGGCGCCAAAGGAGGTGATGGCCTTGCCGTCGCTGGAGGCCACGAGGGCGAAGCGGATCTCCGGGATGGACTCCACCAGATCGCGGAGCGCCCAGCTCACGTCGGTTCCCTGTTGCGTCATGTGGACTAGTCGCTCTCTTCAGTGCGGTGCTCGGTGGACCGGCGGCCGAGGGCCACCGTGTCCTCCGTGGTGGACTCCTCGTCTGCCTCGCGGCCGGCGGTGGCAAAGGCAGCCAGGCCGGTGAACGAGGCGTCCGGCGGGACGGCGGAGACCGAGGTCTCGGTGCGGTCGACCGGCTGGTGCCGCGCCGCGCCCTCCTGCTCGTGCCGTTTGCTGCGGCGCCGGGGCAGTCCGCCGGGAGTGGTTTCCACCGCCTCGGAAGGCTCGGCCACCGGCTGGGCGGCCGCGGCCGCCGACACCGGCGCGGCCGCCGCGGGCTGGGCCGCCGGGGTCGACGCAGTGGTCGTGGCAGTCGTCGCAGCAGCCGCGGGGAGCGGGCTGAAGTACTTGTGCGGGACCACTACCACCACCGAAGTACCGAGCCAGGGCGAGTCCGCGAAGGTGACGCGGATGCCGTAGCGGCGGGCGAGGGCGCCCACGACGCGCAGACCGATGTTGGCGTCCTCGGAGATCCCACCGATGCCGGGTCCGGCCGCGGTGCCGGTGAGAGCCTCCTCGGCCTCGCGCTTCTTCTCCTCGTTCAGGCCCTTGCCGGAGTCCTGGATCTCGATGCCGACGCCGTTGGGCACCTCCTTGCCGGATACGAGCACGGGCTCGCTCGGCGGCGAGTAGCGGGCCGCGTTGTCCAGCAGCTGGGCGAAGATCAGCGTGAGGTGGTCCACCAGACCGCCGTCGACGCCGAGTTCGGGCAGATGACGGACCTCGACGCGGTGGAAGTCCTTGATCCGGCCGATGCCGCCGCGCACCACGCTGAGCAGGCGCTGCGGCTCCTGCCACTGCCGGCCCGGCCGGTCCGAGCCGCCGAGCACGCCGATGCTCGCGGCGAGCGAGTCGGCGGGGCCGAGTTCCTGGTCCAGCTCCATCAGCCCGCGGGCGACGGCCGGCAGGCGGCCGTGCTCACCCTGCATCTCGTGCAGCCGGCCGCGGAGCTTGCTGGTCAGCACGTGAATGCGGTTGCCGATGCTGATCACGGCCTGCTCGGCGGTGGTGGAGCGGTTGAACTCCTCCTCGACACCGATCAGGGCAGTGCGCAGCACCTTGCGCAGTTCGGCCTGGAGATCGGCGCTGACCTTGGCGCACTGGCCCGCCTCGGGCAGCAGGTCGTCGATGGCGTCACCGGCACGCAGCTGCTTCAGCGCCTCGGGCAGTTGCTCGTTCGCGAGCCGGGCCACCGCCTGGTGCTGGTGGGCGAGTTGCTCCTGCCAGACCTCGGCCTGGTCGGCGAGCTGGGCCTCGTACGACTTGGCCTGGTCGGCGAGGCGTCCCTCGAAGGCTCGTGCCTGTTCGGCGAGTTGGGCCTCGTATGTCGAGATCTGCTCCGCCAGCTGCGCCTCGTAGGCGCCGGACTGGTCGCCCAGCTGGGCCTCCAGGGCGCCGCGCTCGGCGGCGTACTTCCGCTCCAGGCCCGCGACATGCTGCTGCCACTGCTGCGAGTGCTCGGCCTGCGTGGTGCGGAAGGAGCCCTCGGTGCGGCTCAACTGCGTGCGGGTGCGGATCAGCAGCCGGACGCACACGGCGCTTGCGGCGGTGGCCGCGACGCCCGCGACACCGGCGGCGATTCGCTCGGAGCTCATGAACGTGGCGGCAACTGTCCCGCCTCCTAAGGCCAGCGGCATCAACCACCAGCTGTACCAGGCGACAGGGGCCCGCGCCGCCGGCGGCGGAGTGGCGAGTTCCATCTGCATCCTTAACAAGCAACACGAACGAACAGGGGGGTGTGCAAGGGGGAGCGCACTGTTGCATGAAGCACCACGGGACGACCGATCGCGATCGATTCAACTCGCAGCGCCGCACAGGAGCTTATCGGGTTTGAACCCGAAAGGATCAACCTCGAACAGCTGGCGGAAGTGAGGGTTCCATCACTCTCAGCCAGCAGCCACACATCGACAAATCCCTTTGCGGACCTGCAAACTTGTCATGTGGTGACAATTCACATGCCCATACCTGTCCGCCGCTGATAAGCCCTGACGGATTACTGACGGGTATCGTCGCGCCGTGCCGAAGAGAGCCGCTGTGCCGGTGGATGAGCCGCGCGGTCCGTTCAACGCGCTGCCGGCGGGCCTGCACCACCACCTCAGACCGTTCTTCGCCGACATCACCGAGGAGGTCGTACGGGCGATCAGGACCGGGATCCCCGAGTACGCGCGCCCCGCCGACGACACGTACATGCAGGGTGTGCACCTCGGCGTGGACCATGCACTGCAGGGATTCCTGGAGCGGATGGCGAAGCCGGACACGGACTGGGAGCCGGTGAAGGCGACGTATCAGCGCATCGGCCGCGGTGAGGCCGAGGAGGGGCGCAGCCTCGACTCGTTCCAGTCGGCGCTGCGGCTGGGTGCGCGGGTGACCTGGCGGCGGGTGAACGCGCTGGTGGACGCGGATCTGCTGCCGCGCAATGTGCTGGCGGCCTTCGGTGAGGCGCTGTTCCTGCACCTGGACGAGATGGCGGCCGCGACGACCGCCGGCTACACGGAGGCGCGGCTGCACGCGGCCGGTGAGCTGCAGCAGCGGCGTACGCGGCTGCTCGACCTGCTCACCGCGGATCCGCCCGCCTCCGCAGAGGCCATCGCGGAACTTGCGCACAGTGCACGCTGGCCGGTGCCGCGCGCGCTCGCGGTGGTCGCGGTCGACCAGCGCCCGCAGGCGGGGGCGCAGCCGATCGTGGCGCCGGAGTTCCTCGCCCGTTTCGACGTCCAGCCGGCCGTGCTGGTCGTGCCGGATCCGGAGGGTCCCGGCCGGGCGCGGGCGGTGGCCGGGGCGCTGCACGGACGGCGGGCGGCGATGGGGCCGACGGTGGCCCTGCAGGAGGGTGCGCGATCGCTGCGCTGGGCGTCCGAGGCACTGGACCTGGTGCGGCGGGGCGTGCTCGCGAACACCGAAATGGTGCGCTGCCAGGACCACTTGGCCACGCTGCTGCTCCTGCGCGACGACGCTCTGATCGACGCCATGACCGAGCACCGGCTGCGCCCGTTGGAGCAGGTGCGGCCACCGCAGCGCGAGCGCCTGGCGGAGACCCTGCTCAGCTGGCTGCAGTGCGGCCACAACGCCAGCGAGGTCGCCGTCCGGCTGGCCGTGCACCCCCAGACGGTGCGCTACCGCATGCGCCAGCTGGACGAGCTCTTCGGCTCCCAACTGCACGACCCGGCGGCCCAGTTCGAGATGCAGCTGGCCCTGCGCGCCCTGGAGCTGCGCCGCGGCGCTACAGGGGCTGGCGGAGGGTGACCGTCATGGCGGCGAAGCCGCCCCGCTCGTAGAACCGGATGGCGTCCGTGTTCGCCGCGTAGGCGGTCACCTCGGCGTGCTCGGCTCCCTGCCGCCTGGCCCAGTCCAGGAACTCCTCCACCAGCCGGTCTCCGGCTCGCGCGCGCCGGTGCTCGGGGCGGACATAGATGCTGACCAGGGTCGCGGAGGTGACGGTCCGCTTCTCGGTGGGCCCGGTGACGGATCCCATCAGGTGTCCGACGACCTGCCCGTCGTACTCCACCGCGAGGACGAGGCGCGCCGGGTCCTCCAGGGCCGCGGCGAACGACCGCGCGCCGTGCTCGCGCGGCCAGTCGACGTTCACGCTGCTGTCCCGGGTGCCGCCGTCCTCGGCGAACAACCCGGCGCTGGAGGCGACGAGGCCCGGTATGTCCTTGGCGCGAGCGCGCCGCACGATCACCTGTCGGTCAGTCATGCGCGCAGGCTATCGGCGGGCACCGACAGTGACACTTCCTGGACACCTGTCCCGCTATAGTGGGCACCTGTCCAGGAAGTCGAAACAAGGATGACGGAGCCCTGCAATGGAAACGGTCGCGAACATACTGGTCGGTCTGGTGGCCGCCCTGCACGCCTACATCCTGGTGATGGAGATGTTCCTGTGGCAGAAGAAGCCCGGGCGGGCGCTGCACGGCTTCGACCGGGAGATGGCGCGGGCCACCGCGCCGATGGCCGCCAACCAGGGGCTCTACAACGGCTTTCTCGCGGCCGGTCTGGTCTGGGGCCTGATCGCGGCGGACCCGACCGGCTTCCGCGCCCAGGTGTTCTTCCTGTGCTGCGTCGTCATCGCGGGGGTCTACGGCGCCGTCACGGCCAACCGCCGCATCCTGTTCGCGCAGGCACTGCCCGGCGCGCTCGCCCTGGCCGCCGTACTGATCGCGCAGTGACCCCCCGCGCGCCCCACGACCCGCGGGCCGCGCGCACCCGGGCGCGGCTGCGGGAGGCGCTCCTCGCGGAGTGCGCCGAGCGGCCCCTCGCGGAGGTGGGAGTGGCGGCGCTGGTGCGGCGGGCCGGGGTCGGCCGGGCCACCTTCTACGTCCACTACGACGGTTTGGAGGCGCTGGCGGTCGACGCCTGTGCGGACGTCGTCCGCGAGGCGGTGGAGGCGCTGCACTCCTGGCAGGGCCGCCCGGACCCGGTCCACGCGCCGCCCGCGCTGGCCGAGTTCTTCGCCTCGCTCGCCCCGCACGCCGGGCTGTATCGCGAGCTGCTGACGCCGGGGGGCGGCGGCCCCCTCGGCCGGGTGCTGCACCGGGACCTGCGCGCCTACAGCCTGCGCGAGCGCGAACGGGCGGGCGCGGCGGACGCGCCGCTGGTCGCATCGGCCGTGGCCGCCACCTTCGCGGGCGTGCTGGCCGACTGGCTGCACGGCCTGCTGGAGGGTGACGCGGCTCAAATCGCCGACGAGGTCTGGCAGTTGCTGGTCGCCCTGCACGCGAGCCGGTGACGGCTGCTCACGCGCAGCCCATGCCCGCCTTCACCAGCGGCCAGGCCTCCACCCCGTCGGGCGTGCGCACGTACGCCCTGCCTGGATCGCCGGTCAGCCACAACTGCCGGTCGCGGAAGCGGTATCCGGTGTCGTGGGCGTCGGCGGGCATGCGGACGTCCGAGTCGTACGGGGAGGTGAGCATGGAGTCGGGGAGTACTCCGTCGGGATCGCGGGCGTACAGCCTGCCCTTCTTCCCCTCCCCCAGCGACAGGAAGTGTGCCTTCTGCCAGTCGCAATGGGCCGGGCCGACGCTGCTGTTCACCTCGGTGATCCGCACCCGTTTGCCGTGCCGGTCGGTCCAGATCTCGTACCACTGCCGGTCGGTGAAGCTCGCCGGGAGTTCGGACGGGTCGCAGGAGGCGCTGGTCTCCGGGCCCCAACCCGGCCGGTTCTTCTGGTCCTTGGCGACGACGACGGCGACCTTGGTCCTGTCGGCCACGTCGAAGGAGTACAGGACGCGGTCCTCCTCCTTGCGCTCCACCCGGTAGCCGTAGCGGGGGACGTCGGGTTGCTCGATCTCGAAGTACGCCTTGAGCCCTTCCTCCGGCGTCCTGCCGCCGTCGCCCGTGCTCCAGGGTCGCTGCCGCCGCCGGAGTAGATCTGCCCGTCGCACTCCAGGGCCCGGCCCGCGGCGCCCGACGCGATCCGTACAGCACGAACACCGTCCTCGTCGACATGCTTCACGGGCACGTGCAGCGGCCCGCTGTAGGGCGCCTCGGGGACCGTGCCGTCAACCACGGGATCCTGCGCCTTCTCACCGCCGCACGCCACCGCCGCCGACGCGACCAGCACCGTCGTTGCCACCACTCTTGCGCGCATCCCCCACCCCTTGTTCCGCTCGCGGGCCTACGGTCCTGCGACGCGGCGGTGGTGCGGAACGTTCGCGACTAGCGGGCGGCCGTCTGGAACGTGCGCCGGTAGGCCTGCGGGGAGACGCCGATCGCGGCGTGCAGGTGCTGGCGCAGGGACGCGCCCGTCGCGAAGCCGACGCGGCCGGCGATCTGGTCGACGGACAGGTCGCTGGACTCCAGCAGGTGCCGGGCGCGGATCACGCGCTGCTGGACGATCCAGCGGCCGGGGCTGAGGCCGACCTCCTCGTTGAAACGGCGGGCGAAGGTGCGCAGGCTCATCCGGGCGTGGGCGGCGAGGTCGGACAGGGTGAGCGGTTCGTCGAGGCGTCCGAGGGCCCAGGCGCGGGTGGCGGCGGTGCTCGCGGCCCCGCTCTCCGGGACCGGCTGCTCGATGTACTGGGCCTGACCGCCGTCCCTGAACGGCGGTACGACGCAGCGGCGGGCGACGGCGTTGGCCAGCTCGCTGCCGTGGTCGGTGCGGACGATGTGCAGGCAGACGTCGACGCCGGAGGCGGCACCCGCCGAGGTGAGGATGCGGCCGTCGGCGACGAAGAGGACGTCGGGGTCGAGGTCCACCTGCGGATAGCGCTGCCGGAAGGCGTCGGTCACCTGCCAGTGCGTCGTGGCCCTCCGCCCGTCGAGCAGGCCCGCCGCCGCGAGGACGAAGGCGGCCGTGCAGATGGAGACGATCCGCGCCTCTGGGCGGATGCGGGCGAGGGCGGCGGCGACCTCCGCGGGCAGTTCGGTGGGGATGCGCGAGGGGGTCATGGAGGCGACCACCACCGTGTCGGCCGTGGCCAGGATCTCGGGACCGTGCTCCACACCGATGGTGAAGTCGGCACAGGAGCGTACCGGTTGGCCGTCGACGCTGCAGGTGAGCACCTCGTAGCGGCCGTCGGCGGCGCCGAAGATGCGGCTGGGGATGCCCAGCTCGAAGGGGTACACGCCGTCCAGGGCCAGCACCACGACCCGTTCCATCCGCCGTTCACCAGTCATGGCACGATCTTATCGAAGGTTGGCAATCGTGCCATTTTCTTGCCGGGCGGACCCCGGCAGGCTGGGTGACCATGAGCGATGTGAACACGATGCGAGCCATCAGCCAGGACGTCCTCGGCGGTCCCGAGGTACTGAAGGAAGTGCAGTTGCCGCGGCCCGAGCCACGCACCAACGAGGTGCTGGTCCGCGTGCGCGCCGCCGGCGTCAACCCGACCGACTGGAAGCACCGCGCGAGTGGCGGTTTCCTGGGCCGGCCGCCGTTCGTGCTGGGCTGGGACGTCTCCGGGGTCGTCGAGGCGGTCGGGATCGGCGTGGCCCGGTTCAAGCCCGGCGACGAGGTCTTCGGCATGCTGTCGTACCCGTTCGGCCACGGCTCGCACGCCGAGTACGTCACCGGCCCGGCGCGCTGGTTCGCGCACAAGCCGGCCTCGATCGACCACGTCCAGGCGGGCGCGCTGCCGCTGGTCTCCCTGACCGCGTGGCAGGCCCTGGTGGAGTACGCCGACGTCCAGCCCGGACAACGCGTGCTGATCCATGCGGCGGCCGGCGGGGTCGGGCACGTGGCCGTGCAGATCGCCAAGGCCCGCGGCGCCCATGTGATCGGCACGGCGAGCGCGGGCAAGCACGACTTCCTGCGCGAGATCGGAGTGGACGAGGCGATCGACTACCGGGAGACGGACTTCGCCGAGGCCGTGAAGGACGTGGACGTCGTCCTGGACACGATCGGCGGGGACACCTCGACGGGCTCGCTGCGCGTGCTGCGCCCGGGTGGGATCGTCGTCTCGATCCTGCCCGTCGGTCCGAAGGACTTCGACGAGGAGGCGGAGCGGCTGGGGGTGCGGGCGCTGCGCATGCTGGTGGACGCCTCGCACAGCGGTCTGAAGGCGATCGCGGAGCTGGTGGAGGCGGGGAAGCTGCGCCCCGCCATCGCCGGTACCTTCCCGCTGGCCGATGCCGCCGAGGCACACAGGCTCGGCGACACCGGCCGGACCACGGGAAAGCTGGTCCTGACGGTCGACTGAGTCAGAACGTCAGCACGGGCTTGATCGCCTTGCCCGCGCCCATGTCCCGCACCGCCTGGTCGATATCCGCGAACGGATAGGTGCTGATCAGGCGGTGCAGCGGGAGCCGTCCCTCCTTCACCAACTGCACCAGGGACGGGATGAAGGTCTGCGTCTCGGCGTCGCCCAGGGTGAGCCCGACGACCTGCTTGCCGCCCAGCAACCCGTTGACGTCCAGGGCGACTTCACTGCCGAAGGGCGGGGCGCCCACGACGACCAGCGTGCCGCGCGCGGCGAGCGCGTCGACGCCCTGGCGCAGGACGGCCACGCTGCCGGTGGTCTCGACGACACCGTCGGCACCCTGGCCGCCGGTGATCTCGGCGAGCGCCTCGCCGAGGTCGGCCTCGCCGACGTTGACGGTGTGGGTGGCGCCCAACTCCTTGGCCAGGGACAGGCGTTCACCGACCTTGTCGACCGCGACGATCCGGGTGGCGGGAGTCAGGGCGGCAGCCATCACGGCGGACAGGCCGACGGCGCCGGCGCCGAGGACGACGATCGTGCTGCCCGTCACGGGCTTCAGGACGTTCCAGACGGCGCCCACTCCGGTCTGCACACCGCAGCCCAGCGGTGCGATCGACTCCAGCGGAACATCCGCGTCGACCTTGACGAGGCTGCGCTCGTCCACCAGCGCCCGCTCGGCGAAGGAGGACTGGCCGAAGAAGTGGCCGCCGAGCGGGGTGCCGTCCCGGCTGATGGTGCTGGTGCCGTCGGCGCGGCGGCCGCCGATCAGGTTGCGCGGCAGCCAGGTCGCGCAGTACGCGGGGTGGCCGCCGTGACAGTTGCGGCACTCCCCGCAGGAGGTGAAGGACAGCACGACGTGGTCGCCGGGCGCGATGCCGGTGACGGCCGGGCCGACGGCCTCGACGACACCGGCGCCTTCGTGGCCGAGCACGCCCGGCAGCGGGAAGGGCAGGCCGCCGCTCGCGACGCCGAGGTCGGTGTGGCACAGGCCGGTGGCCACCATGCGGACGATCGCCTCGTGGGGCCCGGGCTCGTCGAGCTCGACATCGGCGAGCGTGAAGGGCGCACCGCCGGACTCGACGACAGCGGCGCGGGTGGTGATGGACATCGTACGAACTCCCTTGATGTTCAGGCGTGTTCGGGCGTGTTCGGCCGGGCTCAGTCGAGCGAGACGACGACGGACTTGACCTTGGTGTAGGCGGCGAGGGCCTCGGGCCCGTACTCGCGGCCGAAGCCGGAGTCCTTGACGCCGCCGAAGGGCACCGCGGGGTCGAGCATGGCCCAGTCGTTGATCCAGACGATGCCCGCCTGGAGGCGGCCGGCGATGCGGTGGGCGCGGGCGAGGTTGCTGGTCTGGATGCCCGAAGCCAGGCCGTACGGCGTGGAGTTGGCGAGCTCGACGGCCTCGTCCTCGGTGTCGAAGGGCTGCACGGTGAGGACCGGGCCGAAGATCTCCTCCTGGACGACGCGGGAGTCGTTGGACAGGTCGGCGATGACCGTGGGCCGGTAGTAGTAGCCGCCGTCGAGGTCGAGCCGTTCGCCGCCGCAGACGATGCGTCCGCCCTCCTTGCGGGCGATGTCGACGTATTCCTCGACCTTCTTCAGGTGCTTCTCCCCCGCCATCGGTCCGACGACGGTCTCGGGGTTGCGCGGGTCGCCGACCGGGACGCCGGGCACGGCGTCGGTCAGGATGCCGAGCACGGTGGCGTACACCGGGCGGGAGACGAGCAGGCGCGGGCCGCCCATGCAGAACTGGCCGGTGTTGAAGACGAAGGCCTTGATGATCGCGCCGACGGCCTTCTCCAGGTCGGCGTCCTCGAAGACGATGTGGGCGGCGTTGCCGCCGAGTTCCATGGTGACGGGCTTGAGGGCCTCGCCGGCGGTGCTCGCCACGTGGCGGCCGATCGCGGTGGAGCCGGTGAAGGCGACCTTGTCGACACCGCGGTGGCGCAGCAGCGCCTCGCCGGCGACCGGGCCCGCGCCGGTGACCACGTTGACCACGCCGTCGGGTACGCCCGCCTGCTGGAACAGCCGGGCCATGTAGAGGGCGCTCAGCGGGGTCTCGTCGGCCGGCTTGTGCACCACGGTGTTGCCGGCCGCGAGCGCGGGGCCGATCTTCGAACCGGCCAGGATCAGCGGGAAGTTGAAGGGCGTGATCGCGGCGACCACGCCGATCGGCTCACGCTTGGTGTACGCGAGGGCGTTCATGGGAGTGTCGCGGACGGCGCCGTCCAGGGAGTGGGCGAGGGCGGCGAAGTACTCGTAGTCGTTCGCCGAGTTGGTGATGTCGACCGCGTGGCACAGGGAGATGGGCTTGCCGACGTCCAGGCTCTCCAGGCGGGCCAGTTCATCGGCGTTCTCGCGGATCAGCTCGGCGACGCGGTGCAGGATCCGGCCGCGCTCGCGTCCGCTCAGCCCGGACCAGGCGCCGCCGTCGAAGGCCTCCCGGGCGGCACGCACGGCCGCGTCCACGTCGGCGGCGCCCGCCTCCGCGACGGTGGTGACGACCGCGCCCCGGGACGGGTCGACCACCTCGGTGCGCGCTCCGTCGGCGGCCTCGCGCCACTGCCCCCCGACAAACAGCCGTCCGGGTTCGATCTCGAAGGCGGTCATCACCACTCCTCAGCCTCATTGCCAAGATTTCAACCAACAGGATTCCTGTTGGTTCGCAGTCTCATTACAGACAGGTTTCCTGTCAATGCTCTAGGCTGAACTCATGCTCGACACCCAGGCGACCAAGACGTCCCCGTCACTGCTCTACATGGTGAAGCAGGTGGAGCTGGTGGTGCGCTCACACCTGGACGAGCTGGTGAAGCCGTCCGGGATCACCGCGCTGCAGTACACCGCGCTCACCGTCCTGGAGCGCCACGACGGGCTGTCGGCCGCGCAGCTCGCCCGCGACTCGTTCGTCACCGCCCAGTCCATCGCCGATCTCGTACGGTCCCTGGAGGGCCGCGGGCTGGTGCGCCGGGAGCGCAATCCGCGCAATCGGCGCGAGCTGCTGATCCTGTTGACGGACGCCGGCCGGGAGCTGCTCGAGCAGTTCACGGAACCCGTGCGGGAGCTGGAGGAGCGGATGGTCCAGGACCTCACGGCGCACCAGACCGAGCAGCTGCGCCAGGCGCTCTCCAAGGCCTGGCACGCGCTGTCGTAGGGCGGTCACGCCCATCGCGGGAGTGCTTCATCGCAATTCGAAGACATATGTCAATCGAACATGCTCAAATTCACTCCATCGAGGGTAACTTGCAGGGCGGAGAACGGATTTGCGCTCACCAGGGACCCGGGGGATCGTCTGCGCTCGTACGCTCGCTGCACGATGTCACCCCGGCCCCCGGTGACCTGCAACCCCGCAGCGGACGGAGCAGGTTGGAGGCGTTGTCGTCGTGCACCAGGAGCCCGCCCCGCTGACCCGGCATCTGCGTGTCCATCACGACCGGGGCCATACGGTGCTGGAGTTCCGCGGCGAGATCGACATCGCCGCGGCCCTGGAGATCGCCCCCTTTCTGGACCGGGTGACGGCACACCCCGACGTCCGCCTGGTGATCGACCTGCGGCCGGTCGACTTCTTCGACTGCTCCGGGTTACGCCTGGTCTACCGGGCCCGGGCCCGGGTCCTCGACCAAGGCGGCGAGCTGCGGCTCGTCTGCACGCACCCGCTCACCCTGCGCGTCATGCGGGTCACCGGACTGACCCGACTGCTGCCCGCACACCCGACCCTGGACGCGGCCCTGGGACAGCCCGAGGCCACGTCCGGTTCGTTGTGAGGCTCCCTACTTGAGGATCTTGGTGACCTGACCCGCGCCGACCGTCCGACCGCCTTCGCGGATGGCGAACTTCAGGCCCTCCTCCATGGCGATCGGCTGGATCAGCACGACATGGATGCCGGTGTTGTCGCCCGGCATGACCATCTCGGTGCCCTTGGGCAGGGTCACCACACCGGTGACGTCCGTGGTGCGGAAGTAGAACTGCGGGCGGTAGTTCTCGAAGAACGGCGTGTGCCGGCCGCCCTCGTCCTTCGACAGGATGTACGCCTGCCCCTCGAACTCCGTGTGCGGGGTGACCGTGCCGGGCTTGATGACGACCTGCCCGCGCTCCACGTCCTCGCGCTTGACACCGCGCAGCAGCAGTCCGACGTTCTCGCCGGCCCGGCCCTCGTCGAGCAGCTTGCGGAACATCTCGATGCCGGTGACGGTCGTCTTCGTCTTCTGCTCGTGGATGCCGATGATCTCGACCTCGTGGTTGACGTGCAGCACCCCGCGCTCGATCCGGCCGGTGACGACGGTGCCGCGGCCGGTGATGGTGAAGACGTCCTCGATCGGCATGAGGAACGGCTTGTCCACGTCGCGCTGCGGCTCGGGGACCGCCGTGTCGACGGCGTCCAGCAGGTCCAGCACCGACTGGGCCCACTGCTCGTCGCCCTCGAGGGCCTTGAGGGCGGAGACCTTGACGACCGGGACGTCGTCGCCAGGGAACTCGTACTCGCTGAGCAGCTCACGCACTTCCAGCTCGACGAGTTCCAGGATCTCCTCGTCGTCCACCATGTCGGTCTTGTTGAGGGCGACGACGATGTACGGAACGCCCACCTGCCGGGCGAGCAGCACATGCTCCTTGGTCTGCGGCATGGGTCCGTCCGTGGCCGCCACGACCAGGATCGCGCCGTCCATCTGGGCGGCGCCCGTGATCATGTTCTTGATGTAGTCCGCGTGGCCGGGGCAGTCGACGTGCGCGTAGTGCCGGCGCTCGGTCTGGTACTCCACGTGGGCGATGGAGATCGTGATGCCGCGCTGCCGCTCCTCGGGCGCCTTGTCGATCTGGTCGAACGGCGTGAACGGGTTCAGGTCGGGAAACCTGTCGTGCAACACCTTCGTGATGGCCGCCGTGAGCGTCGTCTTGCCGTGGTCGATGTGACCGATCGTGCCTATGTTCACGTGCGGCTTGGTCCGCTCGAACTTCGCCTTCGCCACTGCAACCCCTCCTGAGCATCCCTGTGATGCCGAGCGTTGCTCGCTACCTCATGTCTATTCGCTTCGCGCCGCGTCGAACAGGGCGCTGACGGACTCCCCGTTGTGGATGCGGCGCACGGCCTCGGCGAGGGCGGGGGCGATGGACAGGATCCGCAGCTTCTCGGTGCGCTCCTCCTCAGGGACCGGCACGGTGTTGGTGCACACGATCTCCAGTACGTCGGGCTGCTCGCCGATCCGCTTGAGCGCCCCGGCCGCGAACAGGCCGTGCGTACAGGCCACCCGGATCGACCGCGGTCCCAACTCTCGTAGCCGGTCGAGGAGTTCGATCACCGTGCTGCCCTTGGCGATCTCGTCGTCCAGCACGATGACGTCCCGGTCCGCGACCTCGCCGATCACGGTGCTGATACTGACCTGGTCGTCGGCGAACCGCTGTTTGGCGCCGGCGGCGACCTGGGCGCCGATCATCCGGGCGAACGCGGCCGCCTCCTTGGCGTTGCCGAGGTCCGGCGAGACGACGGTCGTACGGGACAGGTCGTACTGCCGGAAGTACGCAGCCAGTTCGCGCCGGGCGTGCAGATGGTCGACCGGCACCGAGAAGAAACCGTGCACCTGCGGCGAGTGCAGCGTCATGGCGAGGACACGGCTCGCGCCCGCCGCGACCATCAGGTCCGCGACGAGCCGGCCGCCCAGGGAGATCCGGGGCGCGTCCTTCTTGTCGGAGCGGGCGTAGGAATAGTGCGGCATGACGACGGAGATCCGCGCCGCCGACGCGCCACGGGCCGCGTCGCACATCAGCAGCAGTTCCACGAGGTGCTCCTGGACCGGCCGGACCAGCGGCTGGATCAGGAAGACGTCCCGCTCGCGGCAGTTGGCCTGGAGCTGCACCTCCAGACAGTCGTTGGCGAAGCGGCTGACCCGGGTGGGGCTGAGGGGCACACCGAGATGCGCACAGACCTCCGTGGCCAGGTCGGGGTGGGCGCTGCCGCTGAACACGGAGATGTCTCGCACGATCTGCTCCTCGCGTGATCATTCCGGGGGACGGGTTCATGCTACTGACCGCCATTGAGCGCGGAAATTCGGTTGCGGCACACCACCCGCCGCGCGCCATGATGTCCGCGTCCGAGTCCCTCACCTCAGGAGATCCCATGCGCCGACTCCTCGGAATCAACCAGCGCCCCCATCGGCCCACGGTTTTCGAGGACTCGACCCCGCATGCACACCCTGAACATCGGAATTCTCGCCCACGTCGACGCCGGTAAGACCAGCCTCACCGAGCGGCTGCTGTTCGACCACGGAGCGATCGACCGGCTCGGCAGCGTCGACGGCGGTGACACCCGTACGGACGACGGGGAGATCGAGCGGCAGCGCGGCATCACCATCCGCTCCGCGGTCGCCGCGTTCACTGTCGGCGACACCCAGATCAACCTCATCGACACCCCCGGACACTCCGACTTCATCGCCGAGGTCGAGCGTGCCCTGGAAGTCCTGGACGGGGCGGTTCTACTGCTGTCCGCCGTGGAGGGCGTCCAGGCACAGACGAGGGTGCTGATGCGGACGCTGCGGCGGCTGCGGCTGCCCACGCTCGTCTTCGTCAACAAGATCGACCGCGCAGGCGCCCGGTCCGCGGGCCTGCTGGCCGACATCAGGCGCAGGCTGACGCCGTACGTCGCGCCGCTCACGGACGTGACGGGCATCGGCACCGCCGACGCCTGCGTCACGGCACGCCCGCCCGGAGACCCGCAGCTGGCCGAGGCACTCGCCGAGGTCGACCCGGAGGTTCTCGCGGCGGTCGTGGACGGCCCCGGCCCCACACCCGACGACCTGCGCAAGGTGCTCGCCGCATGCACCGCCGAGGGCTCTTTCCACCCCGTCTTCTTCGGCTCGGCTCTCGGCGGACAGGGCGTGGCCGAGCTGGTCGAGGGCGTCGTCGGGCTGATCCCGCCGGCACCCACGGCCGAGGGCGCCGGCCCGCGCGGCACGGTGTTCGCGGTACGCCCCGGGCCGGGCGGCGAACGGACGGCGTATCTGCGGCTCCACGACGGTGAGGTGACGCCGCGGCAGCGCCTCACCCTGCTGCGGCGCGAGGCCGACGGCCGCACCACGGAGGTCTTTGGACGAGTGAACCGTCTCGACGTGATCGGCGGGGCCGGACCGTTGCTCACCGCCGGGAACATCGCGGCGCTCACCGGTCTGGCAGGCGTGCGGGTGGGCGACCGCCTCGGGGAACTCTCCGACCGTGCCCCGCAGTTCGCGCCGCCCACGCTGGAGACGCTGGTGCGGGCCCGGCGCCCCGAGCAGGCGACCGCGCTGCGCACCGCCCTGCTCGCCCTCGCCGACCAGGACCCGCTGATCCACGCCCGCCCCGGTTCCGCCGGCACCACCACCCTCCTCCTGTACGGCGAGGTGCAGATGGAGGTCCTGGCAGCCACGCTCACCCAGGACTACGGCATCGAGGCCGACTTCGAGCCGGGCCGGGTGCGCTTCGTGGAGCGCCCGCGGGGCGTCGGCGAGGCCTCGGAGGAGATGCCGTGGCACCTCGGTACGCGCTACTGGGCGACGATCGGGCTGCGGGTCGAGCCGGGGCTGCGCGGCTCGGGCGGGGTGTTCACCTACGAGACGGAACTCGGCGCACTCCCCCGCGCCTTCCACCAGGCCATCGAGGACACGGTGCACGCCACCATGGAGACCGGCCTGCACGGTGCCGCCGTGACGGACTACCGGGTCACCCTGATCCGCTCCGGCTACTGCGCGCCGATCAGCACGGCCGCGGATTTCCGGGGCCTCACCCCGGTCGTGCTGCGCCGCGCGCTGCAGCGGGCGGGGACCCGGCTGTACGAGCCGTACCACGCGTTCGAAGCAGAGATCCCGCTCGACGCGCTCGCACCCGTCACGGCCCAACTCGCCTCGTGCGGGGCGAAGTTCGCCGGTACGACCGGCGGCTCGACGGCATGGCTGATCACGGGCGAGCTGCCGGCCCGGCGGGTGCGGGAGGTCGAGCTGCGGCTGCCGGGGCTTACGCGTGGCGAGGGGGTGTGGTGGTCGCGTCGATCGGGTGATCGGGAGCTACGGTAAGGACTCCGCCGGTTGTGCCGCGATAGGTCGTTGATTGTCTGCGGCGCCGTTGTGCCTGGTCGCGCAGTTCCCCGCGCCCCTTTGGGGCGCTGCCGTGCCGCGGAGCCCATGAGGGAACTTCACCACGACACCGGCAGACGCCTCGGGCTGCGGGTCATCTGGCCCTCCCGCCACTCGATCGTCCCGGACGTGAACTCGGCGCACAGGTCGGGGAAGCGGGCCGCCAGGCGGTGCAGGGCGAGGCCGAGTTCCAGGCGGGCGAGCCAGGCGCCGAGGCAGTGGTGGGGGCCGGCGCCGAAGATGACGCTGGGGGCGGTCAGCGGGGTGAACAGGTCGGGCGGGCCGGGCGGGAACACGTCGGGGTCGCGGCTGGCGGCGTTGGTCTGGACGGCGACCACACTGCCCGCCGGGATCGTCACGCCGCCGACCTCGGTGTCCTCGACGGCGCGGCGGATCAGGCCGGGCAGCACGCGCCCCTCGCTGAGCGGGACGGCGCGCAGCAGCTGTTCGGCTGCCACGGCCGCTGTCTCCTCGTCCTCGGCGAGGCCGGGCCAGGCCTCCTGCCGGTCGGTGAGGAGGTAGACGACGATGTTGCCGAGGGCCGTCATGGTGGTCTCGTGACCGGCGACCACCAGTCCGCACACCAGGGTCACCAGCTGCCGTTCGTCGATGTCCAGGCTGTCGCCCGCCGCCACCAGGCCGCTCACCAGGTCGTCGCCGGGGGTCTTGCGCCGCTGGGCGACCAGGTCGGCGGCGAAGGCCCCGAACTCGTGCATGGCCGCGACGACTTGCTCGCGGGTGTGCGCGCCGCCGGAGAGCGCGTGGTCGGCCCAGTGGCGGATGCGCTCGCGGTCCACGTGGTCCAGCCCCATGAGCCGGGAGATGACGGAGACGGGCAGCGGGCGGGTGAAGCCCTCGATGATGTCCGCGGGAGGGTCCTGCGCGGCGAAGTCGTCGAGGAGCGCCTCGACCACCGAGGCCACCCAGGGCCGCCAGCGGGCGATCGCGCGGGGCGTGAACGCCCGCTGGACGGTGCCGCGCAGCCGTTGGTGGGCCTCGCCGTCCTGGTTGAGGAGCCCGTTCGGGTCGTCCAGCAGGTTCGGGACGACGAGCAGCGGCGGGGCGTCCTCGGCGTGCAGGGAACTCCTGTTGAACCGGGGGTCCATGAGCACCTGGCGTACGTCGGCGTAACGGGTCACCAGCCACACCGGGGTGCCGGTGGCGAGGGTGGCCGGGCGGGGCGGTCCGGGTTCGGGGAGGTCGATGCGGTGCATGGGGCAGAGGGACCGGGACGTGCTGTGTGTACTCATCCGGGACTCCAGGCGCGCCGGTACGGAGAGTTTTCTCCACGCTAGTGCGCCCTGCACGCCTCCGTCAGCGGTGCCATTCAGCCAACGGCCCGGTCTGACAAGGGTTTTGGGGGGCATGCGGACAGTAGGAAGGAGGGCCGTCGCCATGACGACTCCCATCAGGCGCGTGTCCAGGCGCATGCCCGGCTGGGCGAAGGCGGTGAGCGCCGTCGTGCTGGTGCTCGTGGTGTTCTTCGCCGGGATCCGGCTGAGTGTGCTCCCTGGCCTCAAGGACCTGTTCGGCACCGAAACGCACGACCGCTCGGGACCCGCACTGCTCCAGTCCATCCAGGACATGAGCCGTTACGACGCCGCCTCCGGCAACTTCCAGGTCGTCGTCGACCTGGAAAAGGACACCAAGTACCTGCCCGACGCGATCCGCGGCTCCCGCACGCTGTACATCGGTGCGGGCACCGTCGACGCGTACGTCGACCTCGGCAAGGTCGGCAAGGACGACGTGACGGTCAACGGCGACCGTACGTCCGCCACGCTCCGGCTGCCGCACGCGGCGCTCGGCAAGCCGGCCCTCGACCCCGACCGCTCCTACGCCGTCTCCAAGCAGCGCGGCCTCCTCGACCGGCTCGGCGACCTCTTCTCGGACAACCCCAACAGTGAACAGGCCGTACAGAAACTGGCGGTCAAGCACATCGGTGACGCGGCCAAGGACAGCGGCCTGACCCGGCGCGCCGAGACCAACACCACCGACATGCTCGACGGACTGCTGCGTTCCCTCGGTTTCAAGGAGGTGCATGTCAGCTACGGCAGCTGATCAGCCACCCCCTGACACCCCTGGCAGGGCCAGCGCGCCGAGCAGAGCGGCCCCGACCAGTACCCAGGCCACGTAGTCCCCGACGTGCCCGGACTGCAGGCGCCGCAACGGCAGCGCCCAGTCCGGGGCGGCGAGCAGCTTCGGACGGGTGACGGCCACGGCGGCAAGGCCCAGAGCGAGCAGGGTCGAGGCCAGGCCCAGAAGCACACCGGGCAGGGTCCACTGCGGGGTGGCGACCACCACCCCGCCGGACCCCGCCTCGCTCATGCCGTGTGCCACGACCCCGGCGAAGCCCGGGGCCACCCCCACGGCCAGAGCGGCGGCGAGCAGCACGGTCGGCACAACCGTCATCGGGCCGGGAACCCGGCTGATGCGGTGGCCGGTCTCGGGCTGCTCGCCGGAGCCGGTCGTCTCGTACTCGCCCTGGTCGGGCGGCTTGGGGCCGAGGCCGAGGAAGACGCGGGCGGCGACCCGCAGCACCGCGCCGGCCGTCACCGCGCTCGCGGCGACATACACGAGGGTGAGAGGGCCGCCGACGGCCTCCTCCGTGACGGACTTGCCGAGTGCGGTGCCGAACGGGGGCAGCCCGGCGAGACCGAGGGCCCCGGCGGCGTACAGGACGGCGAGTCCGCGCAGGCGTCGGGCGCGGCCGTGCAGAGCGTGCTCGTCGACGCTGCCGTACCGGTCGAGGAGGATGCCGGTGCAGGCGAACAGGGCGGCCTTCACACCGGCGTGGCCGAGGACGTACAGCGCGACCCCGTCGTCCGCCTCGGGCCTCAGGACGCCGATCCCGATGAGGAACAGGCCGGTGTGGGCCACCGTCGAACAGGCGAGCAGCCGTTTGAGGTGCCGCTGGTACCAGCACATGACGGCGCCGATCACGGCCGTCAGCACGCCGAGCACGACGAGCACCCGCGTCAGGGCCTCGGCCGGCACCCCGCCCGGCCCGGAGAACACCGTCCCGTACAGCCGCCAGACGCCGTACGTGCCGAGTTCGACCATCACGCCCGACAGCAGCATGCACACGGGCGTCGGCGCGACGGCGTGGGCGTCGGGGAGCCAGAAGTGAAAGGGTACGGCGGCGGCCTTGACCAGCAGTCCGGCGAGGACCAGGACGAATCCGGCGAGGACGAGCGCATCGGGCCCGCCGTGCCGGTCGAGACCGCGCCCGATCTGGGTCATCGCCAGCTCCCCGGTACGGGCGTACAGCAGTCCGAGGCCCATCAGCATGGCGTACGCGCCGAGCGAGGTGACGACCGCGAAGGTCAGCGCGCCCTGGACGGCCTTGGCCTCCTCGACGCGGGTGCCGGTCAGGGCGTAGGCGACGGCGCTCATCAGCTCGAACCAGACGAACATGTTGAACAGGTCGCCGGCGATCGCGAAGCCGCACATGCCGCCCTGGAAGAGCAGCATCAGCGCGGGGAAGGAGCCCGCGTGGCGGCGGGGCGGTTCGTCGAAGTAGTGCCAGGAGTAGGCCAGTGCGGCCAGGGTCAGCAGTGAGGCGAGCGAGGCCATGCCGAGGCCCGGTCCGTCGCCGGTCAGGACGATGCCGACGCTCTCGCCGTTCACGGGCTGCCAGCCGCCGACCCACTCGGTCATGGGCGGCGAGGAGTTGAGCAGCAGTGTGATCGCGAGCCCGGCCGTGCCGGCGCAGACGGCGCAAGCGGTGGACTCGGCGACCACCCGGGGCAGCCGGCGGCCCGCGGCGACCAGCAGGGCCGCCCCCAGCAGGGGCACGGCGACGACGAGGGGCAGCAGGTCGTTCATCAGCCGCGCAGCTCGGAGAGTTCGTCGGGGTCGACGGTGCCGTGCCGCTTGGCGATCTGCATGACGAGCGCGAGCAGCAGCGCGGTGACGGTGGCGCCGACGACGACGTCGGTGAGGGTGAGCGCCTGCACGACCGGGTCGACGACCGGCCGTGAACCGGGTTTGACGTCGGAGAACACGGGCGCGGTGGCGCCGTCGCGGTAGCCCACGGACAACAGCAGCACGTAGGTACCGGCCTGGCACACGGACAGGCAGCCGACGGCGTGGATCAGGTTGCGGCTGGTGGCCAGGCCGTAGCAGCCGGCCAGGAAGACCCAGGCGGCGACCAGGTACGGCAGGACGTCCATCACGGCTCTCATGTGCCGCTCTCCTCCTCGATCTCGACGGCCTGGTCCAGGAAGCGGGCGAGCAGCACGACGACCGCGCCGGCGACCTCCATGCCGATGGCTGCGTTCAGCAGCGGGACGGTGCCGCCGGAGGACAACGTGTTGAAGGTGCCGTACGGCAGCAGGGTGTTGGCGAGGAAGGCGGTGCCCCCGATCAGTCCCGCCATGCCGGTGACCAGGTAGGCGGAGGCGGCGAGGGCGTCGGTGACCTCGAATGCGCCCACCGGTCTGATGCGTTCCAGGGCCGCGTAGTCGGCGCCCAGGTAGAGCAGGTGCAGGGCGGTCGCGGCGACCACTCCGCCCTGGAAGCCGCCGCCGGGGCTGAGCTGGCCGTGGGCGATGACGTACAGGCCGCTGAGCAGGGCGACGGGCAGGACGACGAGGGCGTAGCGGCGCACCGGCAGGGCTACCTCGGCGGGCTCGGGGCGGGCGCGGTGTTCGTCGCGGGTCTGGCGCAGCAGCATCACGCAGCCGAGGACGGCGGAGAACAGGATGGCCATCTCGCCGAGGGTGTCGAAGGCGCGCTGGTCGAAGTTGACGGACGAGATGGTGTTGGCGGTCCGCCGGGCCAGGGATGCGTGCACGGCCCGGTCGCCGTAGGGGTGGCGGTCGCCGCCGAAGTGCGGCAGGCGCAGGCAGGCGGCGACGAGCAGGGCGGCCAGGCCCGCACCGCCCGCGAGCAGCACCCACAGCCGGGCGCGACGGGTCACCGCTCACGCTCCTTGCCCTGCGCGCGGCGCCTGACCTTGCGGACGGTGAGCATCAGCAGCAGCGGTGTCAGCGCGGAGCCGACGGCCAGCTGGGAGAGCCCGACGTCGGGCGCCTGGAGCACGGTGAACAGGACGGCGAGGACGATGCCCAGCAGGGACAGGACGAGTGCCTGGCGCATGGGGTCGCGGGTGGCAACGGCCGCGGTGGCGCAGCCCGCGACCAGCAGCAGTGCCACGACGATCACCGCGTCAGCCACCGCCGACCCCCCGGAATCCGCCGGACAGGGCCCGCGAGGCGAGGATGTTGCCGCTGATCAGCAATGCGCCGATGACCAGCAGTTTCACCATGGCGCGGCTGGGCCCGGTGGCGACGCACAGGGCGATCACGGCGGCCGCGCCGAGCCCGGCGACCGTCAGGGTCGGTCCCCAGGCGCGCGGCGGGCCCTCGGCGAGGTCCTCGGCGAGCAGCCGGGCGAAGACGAGGGTGCCGACCGGTCCGAGCAGGGCCAGGACGAGACCGAGGTCGACGTAGGACGGGCGGTGGTAGGCCTGGGAGAGGAGCAGCAGGCCCGGGCAGGCGAGTGCGGTGGACAGGTTCTGGGCCACGACCCGGCGGCGCAGCGGACCGGTGGCCACGCCCCACAGCGCGGTGCCCAGTCCGCCGGCGAGGCCCACGGTGGCGGCGAGCGTCCAGCCGTTCACGTCCCGCTCACCGCCCGTCGTGCGCCCCGGGCCGCAAAGGCGCCCACGAAGGCGGAGCCCGCGCCGACGACGAGTTCCAGCGTGTCGACGGTGCTGATGAGGACCAGCCACAGCAGGCCGAGCGCGAGCCACCAGCCCAGCAGCTCGACCGCGGTGAACAGGGCCGTTCGCGGGGTCATGCGCCACCTCCTCGGGCTCTGTTCGCACACCGCCACGGGCGGGATGTCCGGTACGTCCGTCCCGCGGCATCCAAACATCGCGGCGGGCGCCTCGGGCGGCGGCGCGCTGGCTTCCACCGCCGGAGTGCCCCTACGGCAGGAAGGGAAACCGCGGGGACATCCGGGCAGGGCCGGCCGGGCGGCGGCATTCTCGGCTACCGAGTGGGTAACCGCCTTACAACGCAGGGAAGTTGAAGACTGGAGGACCTGATGGCCCGTGCAGCCTTGCGACCACGTTCAGCGTTGCGCCTGCGTACCACCAAGACCGACACGTCCGAGAAGCCGAAGAAGTCCACGAAGGGGAAGTGGCCAAGGAAGGCGAAGAAGTCGGAGAAGGCGAAGAATTCCGCGAAACCCGGGAGCAAGTCGCGGCCGGCTCCTCGTCAGCGGCATGTGCTGGCCCTGCCGATACGTCTGCTGGCGATGCTGTGCGCCTTCGGGTTCATGGTCGCGTTCGCCGTGGTGCTGGCCCGGCTGACCCTGGAGCCCTCCCCCGCCTCGGTGTCGATGGCCCACACGAACTTGCATCCGGGAAGCACCCTCAGGGCCTATCTGGACCAGCCGGCCCTGCGGGACGCGGTGAAGCAGATCGGCGGCAATGTGCTGCTGGGGGTTCCGTTCGGCATCCTGGTGCCGGTCGTCGCGCCGCGGGCGCGCGGGCTGCTGCGAGTACTGCTGCTGACCGCGGTGGTGATGCTGCTGGTGGAGTTCGCGCAGGGGGCACTGGTCGAGGGGCGTGCCTTCGACATCGACGACGTCATCCTCAACACCACTGGCGCGCTGGTGGGTTACGTCCTGCTGGGGCGGCGGCTGAGCCGGGCGGTGCACGCGCGGGAGCGGCTGCCGCGACGGGGGGCGAAGCAGGCAAAGGACGCATAGCGCCACCGCCTCAACTACTGGTCCGTACCAAGGTATTGACGCTCCCTTATCTCAACACTTAAATCAAGAGGCGACGCCTTCACCCCCCACCGCGGCCGGGCGCCTTCGTGCGCCCGGCCGCCGTACGGAAGGAAGTGCCGTGGCCTCCCCACGCCTGCTGCGCAGATGTCTGTTCGCCGCCCTGTCCGCCGTGCTGGTCGCGTCCGCCGCGACCGGTGCGGCGCAGGCGGATCCACCCGAGGCGGCCGCCGCTGCGGTGGCGTTCTCCGACAATTTCGACGGGCCGGCCGGGGCCGCGGTCGACTCCTCGAAGTGGCAGACCGAGACCGGAGACAACGTCAACAACCACGAGCGCCAGTACTACACCTCGGGCAACAAGAACGCGGCCCTGGACGGCCAGGGCCATCTGGTGATCACGGCGCGGCGCGAGAACCCGGCCAACTACCAGTGCTGGTACGGAACGTGCCAGTACACCTCGGCGCGGCTGAACACCTCGGGAAAGTTCAACGCCCAGTACGGGCACGTCGAGGCGCGGATGAAGATCCCGCGGGGGCAGGGCATGTGGCCCGCGTTCTGGATGCTGGGCACGCCGGTCAACTGGCCGGACTCGGGCGAGATCGACGTCATGGAGAACGTCGGCTACGAGCCGTCCACCGTGCACGGCACCATCCACGGCCCCGGCTACTCCGGCTCGGGCGGCATCGGCGCCGCCTACTCCCTCCCGAACGGGCAGGCCTTCGCGGACGCCTTCCACACCTTCGCCGTCGACTGGGCGCCCGACTCGATCACCTGGTCCGTGGACGGCAACGTCTACCAGCGGCGCACACCCGCCGACCTGGGCGGCAGGACGTGGGTGTTCAACAAGCCGTTCTTCCTGATCCTGAACCTGGCGGTGGGCGGCTACTGGCCCGGCGACCCGGACGGCTCGACGTCCTTCCCGCAGCAACTGGTGGTGGACTCGGTGTCGGTCACGACCAGCGACTCGGCCACCGGGGCGGCGATCAGGGGGCTGGCCGGCAAGTGCGTGGACGTCGCAGGGGCGAACTCCGCCAACGGGAGCCCCGTCCAGCTCTACGACTGCAACGGCACCGCGGCCCAGCAGTGGACCGTGGGCTCGGACGGCACCCTGCGCGCGCTCGGCAAGTGTCTGGACGTCACCGGGAACGGCACTGCGGACGGCTCGACCGTCCAGCTGTGGGACTGCACCGGCGGCCCGAACCAGAAGTGGACGGTCACCGGGGCGAACGACATCGTCAATCCGCAGGCGAACAAATGCCTCGACGTGACCGGGAACAACTCGGCCAATGGCACCCGGCTCCAGATCTGGACCTGCTCGGGCGGCGCCAACCAGAAGTGGACGGTCGGCTGAGCCGAGCCGTCAGTGCAACCTCCACGTGAACTTGTCGCCGCCGACCCAGCGGACCACGTCAGGGTCGTCCATGTCGTGCACCGTGATACCGAAGGCGGCGGCCGCCTCCAGGACGTCGGTGACGGACTTGGCCTCACCTATCACTTCGCCGTCGATCTCCACGATCCGGAACGGCGGGGTGCCCGGCTGCACGCCGAGGACCATGATCCGCGGATGGGAGATGTAGGGAGCTGCTTGTTCGGTCATGCAATAGAGCGTAGGACGCATCGGGCCCCGGCTGCTCGGGAGTGTCAGCGCTGCAGCAGATCGAGCACCGCCGCCTCGACGGCGCCGTGCGTCGCGGGACGGCCGACGTCCCCGTGTTCACCCAGCCGGGTGAGCACGGGGCGAGGGTCGCGCGGCCGGTCTGTGATCTCGGTGCCGGACAGTCGGCGCAGCGCCTCGCTGAGGTCGTCGCCGTGCAGGTCGTGCCAGGCGTGCCGGTTCCGGTACACCAGCAGCCGGACCCCGCCGCTGCGGCGGCGCAGCAGGGCGCGTACGACCGCGTGGGGCTGGTCGTCGACGAGGGCCCACACGGCCGCAGGTGACGTGCTCGCGCAGCATCGTCGTCAGGCCGTAGGTCTCGCTCCGGGCGGTGTGCCGGACGCGGCCGATGCGGAAGAAGCCGAGGACGAGCAGGCGCACGGCGCAGGCGGTGCCCCAGGACGGGAAGGCCGCGTGCGGCGAGGTCCAGTGCGACCCTGGCGCGCAGTTCGGGCAGGGCACGGGCGACCTCCCGCACTTGTTCGTGCTCGGCCGGCTCCTGCTGGGCGCGGATCTGTTCGTGGTGCAGGTACTGGCGGCGGCCTGCGTCGTCGGTGCCGACGACCTGGTGACCGCCCGGCCACGGGCAGATCCACACGTCCCGCCGGGCGGGAGGACCAGGGCCCGGATGCGGGCGAGGTGCTCGGGGTCCTTCAGTGGCGTGCCGGTCTGGTCCCGGTCGCGGAATCCGCAGCCGCAGCGGACCCGGGTAAACCGGGACAGTCGCTGGAGGTGGTGTGCGGGCCCGCGCCGGTCGGCTCAGGGACGCCGCCAGTCGTCGCTCCTGAGGTGGGAGCCGGCCTGCGGTCCCATGCGCAGCATGCCGCCGTCCACGCTCCAGGAGGCACCGGTGACGTAGGAGGCGTCGGGGCTCGCGAGGAAGGCGATGACTGCGGCGACCTCGCGGGCGTCACCGGGCCGTCCGGCGGGGATGCCGGGGCGGGGCTCGGTGTGCACGTCGGTGTCCTCCTGGCCGGTCATCGGGGTGGCGATCTCGCCGGGCGCGACCGCATTGACGGTGATGCCGTACTCGGCGAGCTCCAGGGCCATGACCTGGGTGAGCAGTCCGAGGCCGCCCTTGGCCGCGCAGTACGGTGCGGCGCCGACCCGCGGCTGGTGCTCGTGGACGGAGGTCACGTTCACGATCCGGCCGCCGTCGCCCTGCTGGATCATGTGCCGCGCCGCCCGCTGCCCGCACAGGAAGGGGCCGATCAGGTCGACCTCGACGACCTCGCGCACCGTGTCGAGCTCCAGGTCGAGGAAGCGCGTCATGGTGCCCGTCCCGGCGTTGTTGACCAGCACGTCGAGGCGGCCGAGCCGGTGGCAGAGCTCGTCGACGGTGCCGGCGGCGGTGGGCAGCCGGGTGAGGTCCATCTGGGCCACGGCGGCCCGCTGCCCTTGGGCGCGGACCTCCTCTGCGGTCTCCTCGGCACCCTTGAGGTCGCTGTTCCAGGTGATGCCGACGTCCATGCCCGCCCGGGCCAGCCGGACGGCGGTGGCGCGGCCGATGCCGGAGTCGGAGCCGGTGACCACGGCGACCTTGGCGGGAGCTGATGTGGACATCGCCGGCCTCCTCCTGGGCATTGCGCGGGTGCGCATCGCAGTACCCGGGTGCGCACGGGACAAACGGTGCGGGGTGCCCGGCACTGGGGAACCCTGGAGGAGGAGGTCACCATGGATCCCGTCGAGGCACTGGAGCGGATCGCCTTCCTGCTGGAGCGGTCCCTGGCGCCGACGTACCGCGTCCGCGCGTTCCGTACGGCGGCCCGCGTCCTGACGTCCCTGACCGCGGAGGAGGTACGCGAGCGGGCGTCCACCGGGTCGCTGGAGTCGCTCAAGGGCGTCGGCCCGAAGACCGCACAGGTCGTCCGGGAGGCGCTGGCCGGGCAGGTGCCCGGCTATCTGCGCAAGCTGGAGGGCGAGGAGGATGCACCGGGCGAGGACCGGGCCGGTGCGGCACTGCGGGCCAGGCTGCGCGGGGACTGCCATCTGCACTCGGACTGGTCCGACGGCGGCAGCCCGATCGAGGAGATGGGCCGGGCCGCGAAGTCCCTCGGGCACGAGTGGGCCGTGCTGACGGACCACTCCCCCCGGCTGACCGTGGCGCGCGGTCTGTCTCCCGAGCGACTGCGGGAACAGCTGGACGTGGTGGCGGAGCTGAACACCACGTGGGCGCCGTTCCGGCTGCTCACCGGCATCGAGTGCGACATCCTCGACGACGGCTCGCTGGACCAGGAGCCGGAGCTGCTTCAGCGGCTCGACGTGGTCGTGGTGTCGGTGCACTCCAAGCTGCGCACGGAGGCCCGCGCGATGACCCGCCGCATGGTGGCCGCCGTGCGCAATCCGCACTCCGATGTGCTGGGGCACTGCACGGGGCGGCTGGTGACCGGGCGGGGGCGGCCCGAGTCGGACTTCGACGCCGACGAGGTGTTCGCCGCGCTCGCCGAGACGGGCACCGCCCTGGAGATCAACAGCAGGCCGGAGCGGCTCGATCCGCCGCGGCGGCTGCTGCGCAGGGCGCTGGAGGCGGGAGTGCTGTTCTCGGTCGACACCGACGCGCACGCGCCCGGCCAGCTGGACTGGCAGATCCTCGGCTGTGCCCGGGCCGAGGAATGCGGCGTACCGGCCGGGTGCGTGGTGAACACCTGGAGCCTGGACGAGCTGCTGGCCTGGACCCGCTCGCGGCGCACGCCCGCAGGAGTGGCAGGTCCCTGACGTGGTACTCGAGCAGCAGAAGAGCAAGGGAGCAGGCATGGAACGGGCGGCCGTGTTCGACGTCGACGGAACCCTCGTCGACACCAATCACCTGCACGTGGCGACCTGGTGGGAGGCCTTCCGGCAGGCCGGCCACAAGGTGCCCATGCACGCCATCCACCGCTCCGTCGGCCTGAGCTCCGAGGACCTCGTCGCCCGGCTGCTGGGCGACCGGCGGGACACGGACCGGGACGCCGAACTCAGCGCCGCGCACAAGGCGTTGTACGGCCAGTACTTCGACCGGCTGCCCGCGTTCGAGGACGCCGGCCGACTGCTGCGGCGCCTCGACCACGACGGCTGGACGGTGGTGCTGGCCACCTCCGCGAGCGGCCCGGAACTTTCCGCGCTCCGCCGCGCGATCTGTGCCGACGACGCCATCACCGCCACCGCGAGCGCGGACGACGTCGAGGAGGGAAAGCCGGCCCCCGAGCCCGTCGAACACGCCCTGGAACTGGCCGGGGTGCCCGCGGAACGGGCGGTCTTCGTCGGCGACACCGTGTGGGACATGCGCGCGGGCGGCCACGCCGGCGTGCGCTGCCTGGGCGTCCTGTGCGGCGGCATCCCGCGCGCCGACCTGGAGGAGGCGGGAGCCGAGGCCGTGTACGACGACCCCGCGCACCTGCTGTCCGCCTTGGAGAACAGCCCGCTGGGCTGAAGGGCACATACGGGTGACACAGATCACCACACAGGGCGCCGAACACCGGAACACCAAGCGGTAGTTCGCCGTTGAACCAACCGTGGGTGCGGATGGGACAGTGTCCCCGGGCCTCACCATTCGCCCACAGGGACGATCGTTCGGCTGAAGCCCTGTGGAGCCTTTCGCCGAGAGGCGACCGCCATCCGTGCCCACCACTTGACGAGCCCCGACCGGCCTCCCCCGTCCGGTCGGGGCTCTTTCACGCCCGCGCCCGCCCACGCGGGTCCGCGCTTGACTTCGAGAGCACTCCAATCCGTAGCGTTCTCGGCATGAGCACTGGCACTGCACAGCACAAGATCGGATCCGGTTTCGGCGCCACGAGCACGGCCGACGACGTCCTGCAGGGAGTCGACCTGACCGGCAGGCTCGCCGTCGTCACCGGCGGCTACTCCGGGCTCGGCCTGGAGACCACCCGCGCCCTGACCAAGGCGGGCGCCCGGGTCGTCGTCCCGGCCCGCCGCCGGGCCACCGCCGAGGAGGCGCTGGCCGGGGTCGACGGCGTCGAGGTGGACGAGCTGGACCTCGGCGACCTGGAGAGCGTGCGCGCCTTCGCCGAACGGTTCCTCACCTCCGGGCGGAACATCGACATCATGATCGACAACGCCGGGATCATGGCGTGCCCGGAGACCCGGGTGGGGCCGGGCTGGGAGGCCCAGTTCGCCACCAACCACCTGGGCCACTTCGCCCTCGTCAACCGGCTGTGGCCGGCGATCGCGCCCGGCGGCGCCCGCGTGGTCTCCGTCTCCTCCCGCGCCCACCACTTCTCGGGCATGCGCTGGGACGACGTCCACTGGACGCAGGGCTACGACAAGTGGCAGGCCTACGGGCAGGCCAAGACCGCGAACGTCCTGTTCGCCGTCCACCTCGACAAGCTCGGCCGCGACGCCGGCGTGCGGACCTTCTCCCTGCACCCCGGCGGCATCCTCACCCCGCTGCAGCGACACATCCCCAAGGCGGAGATGGTCGAGCGCGGCTGGATCGACGAGGACGGCAACACCCTCAACCCCGAGGGCTTCAAGACCCCGCCGCAGGGCGCGGCCACCCAGACGTGGGCGGCGACCTCGGCCCAGCTGGACGGCCTCGGCGGCGTCTACCTGGAGGACTGCGACATCGCCGAACTCGCGGTCGACGGCGGGACCAGCGGCGTCAAGGACTGGGCGATCGACCCCGAACAGGCGGCCCGACTCTGGGAGTTGTCCGCGGAGCTGACGGGCGTGAACGCCTTCGCCTAGGAGCCACTCCGTTCCCTGGGCCCGTAGAGGGCGGCGGGTGCGCCGGTCGCCAGGGCCCAGTAGCGGTCGCCGTAGGACCAGTGCCACCACTCGGTGGGGTAGTTGACGAGCCCGGATGCCGTCAGCGCCCCGCCGAGCAGGGCACGGTGGACGCGGGCCTCGCCCGTGATGTCGGCGGCCTCCGTGTAGCAGGCGCCGTCGCTCTGCTCGGGACTGGCGTTCATCTCCGTGCCCAGGTCGAGTTCGCGGCCATCGGCATCGGCCAGGGTCAGGTCGACGGCCGCGCCCGCGCTGTGCGGGGCGATCTCGGGCGGGGAGACATAGCGGCTGGCGGCGGTGCGGATGCGGTCGGCGGGCCAGTCGGGATGTGCGGCGCGCAGTTCGTCGGCGTAGCGCTCGAAGTAGCGGCGCTGGAGAGCCGGCGGCCGGTATCCCTCCACGAACAGCAGGCGCAGGCCCTCGGGAAGCAGGGCCTGGGCGGCGAGGAGGCGGTCGAGGACGCCCCGGCGCAGATGGACCTCGGCACCGTGGGAGTCCTTGTGCTTGCGGTCGTCGACCAGGAGCCTGTCTCGTACGTCGACGAGGGGTTCGCCGTTCTCCGCGACGGGGACGGCGGCGACCCGGGCGTCGGACATCAGGATGATCTCGCTCATGTCTTGATCATCTCCCGGACGCCCGTCCCGCAGCCTTCGGAGCTCAGCCGGTCATGAACTCCCGCAGGTCTGCCGTGAGTTGCTCGGCGTGGGTGACGAACAGGCCGTGGCCTCCGTTCTCGTAGACCTTGAGCGTGGCGTCGGTGGCGAGTGCGGCGGCGCGGCGGCCGGTCGTCTCCAGGGGTGCCGAGACGTCGTGGGTGCCGTGCAGGACGAGCAACGGCAGTTCGAGCTTGGCCAGTTCGGGGGCGACGTCGAGGGTGACGATCGTCTCCTGGACGGCGCTGGAGGCCCGTGCGGTGGACACCAGGCAGCGGTCGCTGAGGTAGCGGACGTAGGCGGGCGAGACGTCGTTGCCCGGCCGGTGCAGGGCGAAGAAGTCGCGCAGTGCGTCGGGGTCGTTGAAGAACGCAGCCCGGTCGCGCAGGAAGGCCGCGTTGCCGGCCCGCATGACCGCGGGGTCCCAGCCGTCCGGGTTGTCGACCGTGCGGGCCACGCCCGGGGTGATGCCGGCCACGAGCGCCACGCGGGCTGCCCGGCCGCTGCCGTGGCGGGTGAGGCAGCGCACGATCTCCGCACTGCCCAGGGAGTGGCCGATCAAGGTCACCGCGCTCAGGTCCAGGTGGTCCAGCAGGCCGTACAGGTCGTCGGCGAGGGTGTCGAGGTCGTAGCCGTTCCACACGTCGTCGGAGCGTCCGTGCCCGCGCCGGTCCAGACCCACGCAGCGGTAACCCTCGGCCGCCAGCGGCAGCATCTGGAACTCCCACATCTCGGTGCCCAGGTAGGCGCTGTTGACGAAGACGGCCACGGGGCCGTCGGCCGGTCCGTAGTCGACGTAGTGCAGCTGCGTGCCGTCGGCGGGGCCGGCGAAGTACGGCATGGGAGGTCCTCCTGCGATCCGGTGGGGTGGGTACGTCCTCCATGGTTCCGGGGGCCGCTACGGGCGTCGATTACCTGCGAGGTCATGGGGCGCAGTCCGCGTGCGCACGCCCCGGCCGGGTACTCGGTCACCCCGTTTCGGACGTGTGGCCCGGAAGGAGCCGAAGGTGAGCAGCGCAGTGGGCAGCAGGATCGTGGTCACTGGTGCCACCGGCAACGTCGGCACCAGTGTGGTGCGCCTCCTCTCGGAGGATGCACAGGTGGGGTCCGTGCTGGGTCTGGCCCGGCGGATTCCCGAGTGGACGCCGGCGCGGACGGAGTGGTCCGCGGTCGATCTGGCGTCCCAACAGGCAGATCTGGTCAAGGAGTTCACGGACGCCGACGCGGTCGTCCATCTGGCGTGGGCGTTCCAGCCCACGCATGATCCGGCGACGACCTGGCGCACGAACGTGCTCGGCAGCATCCGGGTGTTCGAGGCGGTGGCGGCGGCCCGGGTGCCGACGCTCGTGCACGCGTCGTCGGTGGGCGCCTACTCTCCGGGTCCGAAGGATCACGCGGTGGACGAGTCGTGGCCGACGCACGGCTGGCCGGATGCCGCGTACTGCCGGGAGAAGGCCTATCTGGAGCGCGCCCTGGACACCTTCGAACGCGATCATCCGCAGGTGCGGGTGGTCCGGATGCGGCCCGCCTTCCTCTTCAAGCGCGAGTCGGCGAGCGAACAGCGCCGGATCTTCGGCGGCCGCCTCCTGCCGGGCCCGCTGGCCCGCCCGGAGATGCTGCGCTTCCTCCCGGATATCCACGGTCTGCGGGTCCAGGCGCTGCACACCGACGACGCGGCCAAGGCCTACGTTCTCGCGCTGGGCTCCGAGGTCCGCGGCGCCTTCAACCTGGCGGCCGAGCCGTGGGTCGACGCCGAACTGCTCGGCGAGATGCTGGGCACCCGCCCGGTCCGGCTCCCCCGCGTCGCGGCCCGCTCGGCGATCGCCGCCGCCTGGGGGCTGCATCTGCTGCCCGCGTCGCCACATCTGTTCGACGCGGTCCTGCGGCTGCCGTTGATGGACTGCACGCGCGCGCGTGCCGAGCTGGGCTGGCATCCGGAGCATGAGGCGACCGAAGTCCTGGAGGAGTTCCTGCAGGGCCTGCAGCACGGCGAGGGGGCGCGGACCGAGCCGCTGCGGGGACGCAAGGTGGGCTGACCGCCCGCGGCACCGGCTCGGCGCAGGCCTACGCAGGCTCGACCTCGAGCCGTTCGCGCTGCGGCACCACCGTGTACCTGGGGTCCTCCGCCGAGGCGATGCCCCCCGCGAACACACCGAAGCGGGTGCACGCCGATCCCGCCAGCAGCGCGAGCCCGGAGGCCACCGCGGCACCGCGCCGCCCGCCGAAGAGGGCGCCGGTGACCGCACCGCCGGCTGTGAGCTCCTGCGCCGCCCGCAGCAGCGCGCCCGCCCGGCCCTCCTGCCAGGTCTCGGCGACCATGCCCAGACGCTTCTCCGCCGCCCTGGTGACGGCCGCCTCGGCGAGCGCCGCCAGGGCGGCGGCGCACCGGGCCGGTGCGTTCTCGCTCGTGGGTCCGGCGACGAGTGCCAGGCCGGCACGGCGGTGTCGGCGGCCAGCACATCAGTGTGGACGGGCCACGCCCGGACCCGGTCGCCGATACCCATGCCGGCTCCCTGTCGCGGTCAGGCGGAGGACTCGTCCGGAGCGGGGTGCTCGGGGTGGACGGTGGCCGAACGGGGACCGTCCCGGCGCCCGGTACCGGCCTCGTCGGTGTCGGGCACCTCGTCGTCCGCCTCGTCGGCGTCCACCTCCGGAACCGGGATGTCCAGCGGGTCCTCGCCCTCGCCGACCTGCTGGTCGGGCAGATCCCGCGGCACGGGCTCGCCGCCCTGGCCTGCGTCATGCCGATCGGCCACGGCGCACTCCCTTCACGTCGTTCGAGCGACTCGCGAGTACCTCCGCTGTCGACCGGCGAAACCTGGGGGTGCGCCCCGAGGGGGCGCGGGGCTGTGTCGATATGCGGCTCCGCCGCGTGGGCGCGACAAGCCACGACGACGCCGCAGACGACACACTGCCCTCCGCGGCACTCTCAGAGTCGCTCCTCCAGCGCCGTCTGCCACGCCGGCACCGGCCCCTCGGGCGCCGGCTCCAGCCGCCGCCCGCCCCGGGCGAAGAAGTCCGCCAGAGGCAGAATCGCCGCACCGACGGTGACAGCGTCGGGCCCGAGCCGCCCGAGCTCGATGGTCACCTTCTCGGCCGGATGCCGCAGCGCATACGAGGCCGCATGCCGCCGCACCGCAGGCAGGAACCGCGCTCCCAGCTGCAACCCCGCCCACCCTCCGATGAGAATCCGCTCGGGCTGGAACAGGTTGATCAGGTCGGACAGCCCGGCACCCAGATACTCGGCGGTCTCCTCCAGCACGGCCAGGGCAACCGGATCAGCCGCACCACCCCCGGAGGGATAGGCCGCGGCGAGCATCGCCGTAAGCGCCGTCTCCTCATCCGCGCCCTCCGGGGGCCGTCCCCCCTCCTCCCGCCAGCGCTCCAGCAGGGACTCCGCACCCGCATACGCCTCCAGGCAGCCGAGCGCACCGCAACGGCAGCGGCGCCCCCTGACCCGTACGGTCAGATGGCCCCACTCCACCGCCCGACCGTGCTCGACCTCGGGGGTGACCAGGCAGGCGCCGACACCGGAGCCGAACAGCACGACGATCGCGTTGCGCGCACCGCGCCCCGCACCGAACCACATCTCGGCCTGGCCGAGGGTCTTGGCGCCGTTGTCGATGAAGTACCGGACGCCGTCCGGGAGTTGGGAGGTCGAGCGGAGCAGTGCCTCCAGTGGGACGGCGTCCCAGCCGATCGTCTGCCCGTGCACGACGGCGCCGCTGCCGGGGGTGCGCTCCACGATGCCGGGGACACCGATGCCGACGCCGAGGAGCTGTTCGGGGTCGATGCCGGCGCCGGCGAGCACTTCGGCGATCCCGTCGCGGATGTGGCCGACGATGACCTCGACGTCGTAGCGCTGCTGTTCCAGGGGCCGCTCGGCGCGGGCGAGTTCGGTGAGGGTGAGGTCGAACAGCTCGACGCGCACCCGGGTCTCGCCGACGTCGACACCGATCATGTGACCGGCGCCGGGTGCCACGCGCAGCAGGGTGCGGGGGCGGCCGCCGTCGGAGTCGACGCTGCCGGCCTCCTCGACCAGGCCGTCGGCGACCAGGTCCGCGACGACGTTGCTGACCGAGCCGGAGCTCAGCCCGGTCACCGGGCCCAGCTCGAAGCGGCTGAGGGGTCCGTCGAAGTAGAGCCGCTGCAGCACGACCGCGCGGTTGGCCCGCCTGAGGTCGCGCACCGTGCGCCCGTTCCGCCCCGCCATGTGGTTCCCTTCGCGCCCTGTCCGACCTGCAACATACCTCTGCGGACAGACTTGGCGCGACATTCCTCCAACCCTTAGTTCACGATGTGAGCTAAGAGATGTCCTCCTCGATCTCGTCGAGGGCGGCCAAGAGCTCCGGTGCGACGGCCTCCTCGCGCCACTGGATGTCCCCCTCCCCCATCGCCCGCGGCACGGTCTCCACCAGCATGATCAGGTAGAGGTAGGCGCGGTAGAGGGCGAGGCGGAGCAGGGCCGGGCGGTCGAACTCGGCGCGCCCGCCGCCCTCCCGGTAACCCGAGAGGAAGGCTTCGTCCTTCCTGATGTCCCCCAGCAGCGCCAGGGAGACGAACTCCGCGAGCGGGTCGCCCCAGAACATGCGCTCCCCGTCGATGAGCCCGCCGATGCGGACGGAGTCCGCCGAGCGTTCCACGAGGATGTTGCCGTCCCACAGGTCGAAGTGGACGAGTGCGGGGACGGTGACCTCGTCGAGGGCGTCGTACGCGGCGCGGAGCGTGACTGCGATCTCGTCGACCGGCCTGGGCAGCCGGGCAGCGAAGCGGCGGGCGTCGTCGAGGATCGCGTCGAGCATCCCGGTGAAGGCGGTCCGCCAGTCGGGGGCGAGGGGGCCGAGTGCGCCGGACGGATAGCCGAAGGCGGTTCCGGTGACGCGGTGCAGGGCGGCCACCTGGCGGCCCAACTCCGTGCGCAGATACGCCCGTTCGGCCTCGGTGAAGGATCCGTCCCACGGATCGCCGGGACATGCGGTCATCAGGAGTACGGCGCTGTCGTCGTCGAGGGTGACGAGCCGGGGCGCCGGCACCCCGGCCG
Organism: Streptomyces sp. NRRL S-646; assembly: GCF_000720765.1. Lineage (GTDB taxonomy): Bacteria > Actinomycetota > Actinomycetes > Streptomycetales > Streptomycetaceae > Streptomyces. The sequence continues at coordinate 270,300 of NZ_JODC01000008.1, read as the reverse complement.
TTTCGGCGCCGCCGTAGAACTCCGCCTCGGCGACGAGCAGCCGACTCTCGTAGCGCAGCCCCGGGGTGTCCGGCGCGACCTTCAGTACGTAGCGGCTGCCGTCGATGAGCCGGAGTTCCTCGACGGCGTTGTAGGTGCCACCGGTGAGGGGGCGCAGGTGGGCCAGCCGGCCGGGAGGGATCCGTGCGCCCTCCAGGATGCGCCGGGCCCGTTCCCAGGAGTCCACCACCGTGCGCCCACCCACCTCTTCCTTCGGTCAGCCGGCCGCGTACACGTCCTCGACGTAACGGCCGTCCGCGATCAGTGCGTCGAGCCACTCCTCGGCCGCCGCGTGGTCGGCGCCGGGCATGCGGTCCCGGTACAGGGTACGAAACGCATCCCGCACACCCGGTGCCATTTTCGAACCGTCGCCGCAGACGTACACCCGGGCCCCGGCGCCGAGCAGTTGCCAGACCTCGTCGGCCTCGGCGGCGATGCGGTGCTGCACGAAGGTCCCTGCGGTGCTGAAGGCGGGGCGGACCGACACCGCCCCGGCGGCCTCGGCGGCGCGCAGTTCCTCGGCGTGCAGGAAGTCCGCTTCGGGCGCGTCGCAGCCGAAGTAGCAGAGGGCGGGGGCGAGTTCGGCGCCTGCGGCGAGCGCGGCCGTGCGGTCGGCGACGGCTCCGCGGAAGGGGGCCAGGCCGGTGCCCGCGGCGACCATGATCACCGGCGCCGAGTGGTCCACCCGAAAGGCCTCCCGGCACGGCTGGATCCGGGCGAGGATCGTCTCGCCGGGTTCGATGCCGGCGAGGTGCCCGGACCCGGTCCCCCGGTAGACGCCCTTGCCGGAGCGTGCGGGGGCTTCGAGCAGGGAGATCATGAGGTCCGCGTGGCCGGGGTCCACGGCGGGCGAGGAGGAGATGGAGTAGTGGCGTGGCCGCAGCGGGGTCAGGATCTCCAGGAGCTGCGGCCAGTCGAGGGCGCCGCGCAGGGCGGGGTGGTCCTCGATCAGCTCGACAAGGGTGCGCGGGTCGTCGCCGGGGAGGGCGGCCAGGGCGGCGCGCTCGGGCGGGCAGGGGTTGGTGGCGGCGAGCGCGGCCAGCTGGGCGGTTGTGGGCCGTTCCTGCAACTCGACGTGGTGGGCGAGTAGTTGACGAGCCGTCAAGGGACGGTCGATTGCCAGGCCGTCGCGGCGGGGGAGGGTGGCACGGATGTCGAGGACGGTATCGGGGTCGACGCCGAGTGCGGTGGCGGCGCGGTCGACGAGGGCCGGGGCGTTGACGGGCAGCACGGTGAGGTGGTCGGCGGTGCGGTAGGCGGTCCCGTCCGGGAGGGCGACGCGGACGAACCTCTTGCGGCGCGCGTGGCCGGGGGCGGTGAGATCGCGGGCCTCGGTGACCGTCATGGGAAGGAGCCCGTACCGCTCGGCGAGGGCATCCAGGGGGCCGCCGGTGAGGGTGCGGACCTCGTACGCCGTGGTGGGCTCTTCGGTGGCCGCCGCGGCGTCCGGGTCGCCGTACCGCTCCAGGACGGCCGTGCGCAGCCGCGCCGTGAAGTCCCTTACGGCGCCGGTCAGATCGCCCGAGGCGTCGGCGGCGGCGCGGTCGACGAGACGGGTGGCGCCGAGTTCGTCGAGGCGGTCGTCGATGCGGGTCGGGACGTGCTGATAGGTGGCGGCCCAGTTGCGGTCGCCGACGCCCAGGACGGCGTAGGTGACGTCCGTCAGGTCGTGGGCGCCATCCAGCCACGCAGCGAAGGCGGTGGCGTCGTCGGTGGGGCGGCCGTTGTACGAGGCGGCGGTGATGACGACGGGCCGGTCGGTGGGCAGGCCGCCCGCATGGGCGTCGAGGGATGCGACCTCGGTCTCGCAGCCGATCTCGCCGGCCTCGTCGGCGAGTTGGGCCGCGAGCTCGCGGCAGGTGCCGTAGTTGCTGCCGTGCAGGAAGAGGACGCCGGTGCCGGGGCGGACGCGGGCAGCGAGGGGGTGCGGGTCGAGACGCTGCGGGGTCTCGGCCGGGCGGGCGCCGGGAAGGACGCCGTGTTCGCGGTCGGCGGTGGTGCGCGGGGTCAGGGTCAGGGTGAAGCCCTCGGGCTTGAGGGTGAGGGTCTCCTTGACGTGGAGCGCGTAGTCGGCGTGGTCGTGCAGGCGGTAGCGGTGCACGAGCATCGCCAGCAGCATGGTCGCCTCGTGCAGCGCGAACTGCCGCCCGATGCAGGCGCGTTCGCCGGTGCCGAACGGTTTGAAGGCGTGCACCGGGCGGGCCGCCTCCGCCTCCGCGGTGAACCGGGAGGGGTCGAACAGCTCGGGGTTGTCGCCCCAGACGGGCTGGCGGTGCAGCATCGGGGCCAGCACGGTGACGGCCTGCCCGGCGCGCAGCGGGATCCGGCCGCCGAGCAGGGTGTCCTGCAGGGCGTGGCGGCTGAAGGCGGCGGCCGTGGGCCACAGCCGCAGGGCCTCGTTGAGGACCTGGCGGGTGTAGGTCAGCCTGCCGATCTCGTCGTACGTGGGCTCGGGGTCGGCCCGGTCGCCCCACAGGGCGTCTGCCTCGCGCTGGACGAGCTGGAGTGCGGTGGGGTGCTTGGCGAGGTAGTACAGGGCGAAGGACATGGCGCCGGAGGTCGTCTCGTGGCCCGCGATCAGGAAGGTGATGACCTGGTTGCGGATGTTGGCGGTGTCCAGGGTGGTGCCGTCGGCCGGGTGCCGGGCGCTGAGCATGAGGCCGAGCAGGTCCTCGGCGCCGGTCTGGTCGGTGCCGGCGCGGGAGGCGATGACGTCGTCGACGACCTGGGCGAGGTAGACGGAGTCGTCCCGGAAGGCGCCGTCGGCGGCCGAGTAGTCCTGGCCGGGGGTGCGGGCGAGCCGGGTCATGCTCCACTCCAGGCAGCGGACCATGGACTCGACGAAGGGGTGGGGTTCGTCCCGCCCGAAGGACCCGAAGTCGTAGCCGAAGCCGGCGAGGCCGATGGTGTCGAGGGTCATCCGGGTCATGTCGTCGGGGACGTTGACGGGTTGCCCCTCGTGGGCGGCCCGGTCCCAGGACGCGATGAGCCGCTGGGCCACCTTCAGCATCACGGGGTGGTAGGTGCGCATCGAGCCGAGCGCGAAGGCGGGCATCAGGATGTCGTGCGCCTTGGCCCAGTTGGGCTCGTCGTTGTACGCGGTGAACAGCCCGTCGGCGGTGAACTCGCGGACGTTCTCCAGGGCGGGCCCGACGTGCTTGGCGAAGCGGGTCTCGTCGGCGAGGTCGGCCACCAGGTCCAGGTCGCCGACGAACAGCGTGTCCCTGCCGTGCAGCCGCCGCACGAGGACCGGGCCGTGCTCGCGCATGAGGTCCATGACCTGCTGGATGGGCGTGCGGCCGGGTCCGGTGGCGGTGATGTCGACGAGGGGGACCCCGGGGAGGGTGTCTGCGGTGTGGGGGTGCAGGGCGGTGGGGGGCATGGCGCGACAACTGCCTTTCGCGGTACGGAAGTACTGCGATCAAGGTTGGTCGAGCGAACCCGGCCGTCCGCGCCACGGGACTACATGATCGTGTAGTCAAGAATGCGCCCGGGGGCTTGCGGAAGCCCTCAGGAGGGGTTCTCGTCCTGCGCCGGCGGTCCGGAGGGCCGGGCGGTGGTGCCCCGCGGGATCAGACGGGTCGGCAGGACGATGTGCCGCTCGTGGTCCGCCTCGGGGTCGTTGATCAACCGCAGGACCAGGTCGCCGGCGACCCGGCCCATCTCGGAGGGCGACTGGGCCACCGTGGTGAGATCGAACCACTCGGCCAGCGGCTGGTCGTCGAAGCCGAGGACGGACATCGCCTCCGGCACCTCGATCCTGGCCTTGCGCAGGGTCCAGATCAGGGTGGCGGCGAGCTCGTCCTGCTCGGCGAAGACCGCGGTGGGCGGCTCGCGCAGGCCGAGCAGCTGCCCCAGGGCTTCGGCGACGGCGCGCTTGTCCTCGGCGGGAGCGGCCACCACGAGGGAGTCGTCCACGGGAATGCCCGCCTCGGCGAGCGCCTGCCGGTAGCCGTGCAGCCTCGCGTGGGAACTGAAGGAGAAGCCGGTGGCGCCCGGGCTCTGCATGAAGGCGATACGGCGGTGGCCCAGGTTCAGCAGATGCCGGGTGCCGCTCAGGGCACCGGCCGCGTCGTCGACGTACACGCTCGGGCGTCCCTCGGCGTGCTGGCTGACGTAGATGACCGGCATCCCGAGGTCGTCGAGCCGTGCGCTCTCCTCCTCGGTGAGGTCGAAGCAGTGGACCAGCAGGGCGTCGGCGTTGCGCCGGGCCGGCAGCTGTTCGAAGAACGAGGCGCGTTCGGTCAGGTCGGGTATCACGTAGAGGGCCAGCTCCATGTCCGCGGCGCGCAGCAGCGGGCCCAGGCTGGACAGGGCCGAGCCCATGAACCACGACTTGAGGGTGGGCACGAGCACCGCCACCACGCCGGTCCTGCCGGTCACCAGGCTGGAGGCCTGCCGGGAGACCGCGAAGTTCAGCTCGCGGGCGGCCTGTTCGACGCGGGCGCGGACGTCCGGCGAGACGCTCGACAGTCCGCGCAGGGTGCGGGAGACGGTGGATGTGGAGACCCCGGCCCGTTCCGCGACATCGGACATCGTGGAGTGCCGTTGAGCTGCTGGCATGGGCGGACGTTAGCACAAGCGTGCACCGGGCTGCCCTCCTTCGTGACAGCGCTGTCACGGCATTACTAGTGCGTAACGCATTGACGTGCCGCCGGGCTTGCTCCTAGCTTGCAAGCGTTGTCTCAGCGAGAACCAATTACTTGAGCAGATCTAACGGCGATGCGCTCTGACCTGCATATTTTTATCTGCAACCGCTGCCAGGGAGTGACCTTGAAGAACAGGAAGACCAGAGCGCTGCGGCGCTCCGGTGCTCTGTGCGCGGGGCTGGCCGCCGTTGCCGCGTGCGGCACCGGCGGCGGCTCCGCGTCGAGTACGAGCCGCGGCCCCATCACCTACGTCGCCGGTGCCGACAACACCGGGACCGTGCGGGCGGTCCTCGACCGCTGGAACAAGCTGCACCCGGGCGAGAAGGTCACCTTCGTCCAGCTGCCCACCGATCCCGACGCCCAGCGGCAGCAGATGATCCAGAACGCGGCAACGAGGTCGGACGCGTTCACCGTGCTGTCCCTGGACGTCGTGTGGACCTCGGAGTTCGCGGCACACCGGTGGGTCGACCGGCTGCCCGAGGACCGCTTCCCGCTGGGGAGGATGCTGAGGCCGATCGTGGCGACCGGCATGTATCGCGGCGGCCTCTACTCCGTCCCGGCAAGCTCCGACGGCGGCATGCTGTACTACCGCACCGATCTGCTCCGGCAGGCCGGCATCACCCAACCGCCGGTCACGTGGGCGGAGTTGAAGGCGGACTGCGCCAAGGTGCGCAAACTGCCCGCGGCCAAGGGCGTGTCCTGTTATGCCGGGCAGTTCCAGAAGTACGAGGGCCTGACGGTGAACTTCGCCGAGGCGGTGAACTCCGCGGGCGGGGTCGTCACCGACGCCCAGGGACGCCCGCACCTCGACACCCCGCAGGCCGGAAAGGGCCTGGACTTCCTGGTCCGCTCCTTCCGCGACGGCACCATCCCCAAGGAGGCCGCCACCTACCAGGAGGAGGACGCCCGCCGCGCCTTCCAGTCCGGCCGGCTCGTCTTCGAGCGGCAGTGGCCGTACATGTATCCGCTGGCGAACAAGAAGGACGGCTCCAGCAAGGTCGCCGGGAAGTTCGCCGTCGCACCCCTGCCCGGTCTGAACGGTCCCGGCGCCTCCAGCCTGGGCGGCCACAACCTGGCGCTGTCCGCCTCGGCCGGGAACAAGGCCACCGCGCTGGACTTCATCCGGTTCTTCACCAGCCAGGCAACCCAGCGGTTCACGCTGGCCTATGCCCCGGCCGCGCCCACCTACCAGGCCCTGTACCAGGACCCGCGCCTGGTGAAGAAGTATCCGTACCTGCCCGTCCTGAAGCGGTCGATCCTGCACGCGGTGCCGCGGCCACGGGTCTTCGGCTACGGCGATGTCACGGCGGCCGTCCAGCGGGAGGCCTTCGCCGCGCTGACCGGAGCCAAGAGCAGCGCGAGCGCGCTCGAGGACCTGCAGAAGGACCTGCAGCAACAGGCGGCGGGGAAGTGAGGAATCGCACCATGGTGACCACCCACAATCCGCCCGAGAGCGTCGACCGGCCCGCAGCGCGGTCGCGCAGGTGGAACGCCGGCCGAGCCCTCCTGGGCCGCCGCCGCACGGCCACCTCCGGAGAGGGCAGGATCGCGGCCCTCCTCGTCTCGCCGACGCTGCTGGTCCTGGCGGTCGTCGTGCTGTATCCGACGATCGTGGCGCTGAAGGACTCCTTCTACGGCACCCCGGGGCTCGACCCCAGGACGGGTTTCGTGCGCGACCACGACCCGTTCGTCGGCGCCGACAACTACACGGTGATCTTCGGGGCGGCGGGCGACCGCTTCTGGAACGCCTTCTGGAACACGACCTTCCTGACCGTCACCACGGTCGCCCTGGAGACGGTGCTCGGCATCGCGATGGCGCTGATCATGCACCGGGCGCTGCGCGGCCGGGCGGTCGTCCGCGCATCCATCCTCGTGCCCTGGGCCATCCCCACCGCCGTCACGGGTCTGCTGTGGCGCTGGATCTTCAACAGCGACGGTGTGGCCAACGCCCTGATCGGCCGTCAGATCCTGTGGACCACCGAGGGGTTCCACGCCAAGGTCGCGGTCGTCGTGGCCGATGTGTGGAAGACGGCTCCGTTCATCGGGCTGCTGGTGCTGGCCGGACTGCAGGTGATCTCGAAGGAGGTGTACGAGGCGGCACGGATGGACGGGGCAGGCGTGGCCCGGCAGTTCTGGAGCATCACGCTGCCGCTGGTCAAGCCTGCGCTGCTGGTGGCGGTGCTGTTCCGCACGCTCGACGCGCTGCGCATGTTCGACCTTCCGTACATCCTGATCGGCGCGCAGAAGACGTCCGTGGAGACGCTGTCCATGCTCGCCCAGGACCAGGCCGCGAACGTGCGCTTCGGGCCGGCCGCCGCGTATGCGGTGATCCTCTTCGTCTATGTCTTCCTCATCGCGCTGGCGTTCGTGCGGCTGCTGGGCGCCGACGTGGTGCCGCGCCGCCCCAAGGAAGTGGCCGCATGAACCCCACCACCCTGCACCCGGTCCTGCGCAGAGCACTGCTCTGGCTCGGGGTGGCCGCGGTCGTCACCTACTGCCTGGCACCCTTCTACTGGATGCTGGTCTCCAGTCTGCGCCGCACCTCGGACATCTTCGACAACTCCCCGTTCCCGGCCCGGATCTCGTTCGAGAACTACCGTGCCGTGCTCGACCCGTCCGAGAACTTCACCCGGGCTCTGTTCAACAGTCTTGTCGTGGCGGGCATCACGACCGTGTGTGCACTGCTGCTGGCGACGTTCACGGCGTATGCGATGGCGCGGCTGGAGTTCCGCTTCAAACGGTTCGTGCTGACGCTGATCATTGCCACGTCGATGTTCCCGGTGGTGTCGATCGTCGTGCCGCTGCTGAAGATGTTCGTCGGCTTCGGCTGGATCAACACCTACCAGGCGATGATCGTGCCCAGTCTGTCCTTCACGCTGCCGCTCGCGGTGTGGAATCTGACGGCGTTCTTCCGGCAGATGCCCGACGAGCTGGAGCACGCGGCCATGATCGACGGCTGCACCCGTGCTCAGGCCTTCCGCCGCGTCATCATTCCGCTCGCCGCGCCCGGCATCTTCACCACGGCGATCATCACGTTCATCGCGGCCTGGAACGAGTTCCTCATCGCGCTGTCGATGACGAACAAGCCGGACATCCAGACCGCGCCCGTGGCGATCTCCAAGTTCGCCGGGGCGACCCAGTTCGAGACACCGTTCGGCAGCCAGATGGCCGCCGGCGTCCTGGTCACCGTTCCGCTCGTGGTCGTGGTGCTGCTGTTCCAGCGCCGGATCGTCGCCGGCCTCACGGCGGGCGCGGCCAAATAGCCCTCCCTCCCTACTGATGTACGAGGAGTACGCACCCATATGTCCACCAGCACCGCACCTTGGTGGCGCGACGCCGTCATCTACCAGGTCTACGTCCGCAGTTTCGCCGACGGCAACGGCGACGGCGTCGGCGACATCGCGGGGATCCGCTCGCGGCTGCCGTATCTGAAGTCGCTCGGCGTGGACGCGATCTGGATCAACCCCTGGTACAGGTCGCCGATGGCCGACCACGGTTACGACGTCGCCGACTTCCGTCGGATCGATCCGCTGTTCGGCACGGTCGCCGAGGCGGAACTGCTCATCGACGAGGCACACCGGCACGGGATCCGCGTGATCCCGGACATCGTGCCCAACCACACCTCCGACCAGCACGCCTGGTTCCGGGCGGCGTTGGCGGCCGGGCCGGGCAGCCCGGAGCGGGAACGCTACGTCTTCCGGGCCGGCCGCGGTGCGGACGGCGCCGAGCCGCCCAACGACTGGGTGTCCTGCTTCGGCGGCCCGGCCTGGACCCGGCTGCCCGACGGGGAGTGGTACCTGCATCTGTTCGCCCCCGAGCAGCCGGACCTCAACTGGCAACACCCGGAAGTGCGGGAGGAGTTCGAGTCGATCCTGCGGTTCTGGTTCAGCCGGGGCGTGGACGGCTTCCGTATCGACGTGGCGCACGGGCTGATCAAGCATCCCGAGCTGCCCGACCTGCCGCCCCGCCCGCAAGCGGCGCCCGAGGGGCCGCGGCGGCATCTGGACCATCCGCACTGGGACCGGGACGAGGTGCACGACATCTACCGCGCCTGGCGCCGGGTGGCCGACGAGTTCCCCGGTGACCGCTCGTTCGTCGCCGAGGCCTGGGCGGACACCCCGGAGCGGCTCGCCGCCTACGTCCGCCGGGACGGTCTGCACACGGCGTTCAACTTCGACTTCCTGATGTCCAGTTGGGACGCGAAGGACTTGCGGGCCGTCATCGACGACTCCCTCGCCATGCTCGGGGCGGTGGGCGCCCCGGCCACCTGGGTGCTGTCCAACCACGACGTGATGCGCCACCCCAGCCGCTACGGCCGCAGGGTCGTCCGGCGCTGGGTCGCCAACCAGCCCTACCGGCCCGAGGGCCCCGTGGATCTGGCCCTGGGCACCCGGCGGGCCCGCGCCGCCGCCCTGCTGATGCTCGCGCTGCCCGGCGGCGCCTACATCTACCAGGGCGAGGAGCTCGGACTGCCGGAGGTCGAGGACCTGCCCGAGTCCGTCCTCCAGGACCCGGTGTGGGAGCGGTCGGGGCACACCGACCGGGGGCGCGACGGCTGCCGGGTGCCGATCCCGTGGTCGGGGCGGCGTGCACCGTACGGCTTCAGCCCGGAGGGCACGACGGCCGGGCCCTGGCTGCCGCAGCCGGACGGCTGGGCGGATCACAGCGTGGCCGCGCAGGACGGTGTCGACGGCTCGATGCTGGAGCTGTACCGCGCCGCCCTGCGCCTGCGCCGCGACCACCCGGCCCTCGGAGACGGCAGCCTGACCTGGCTCGACGCTCCAGCCGGCGTGCTGGCCCTCGGTCGCGAGCCCGGCTTCGTGTGCGTGGTGAACCTCTCGGCCGGGCCGTACCGGCTGCCCGAGCACACCTCGGTCCTGCTGGCGAGCGGCTCACTGGACGATGGTCTGCTGGGACCGGATCAGGCGGCCTGGCTCGCCACATGATTGTGTAGTGCATGCAGTGCGCCTCGCCGTCGTGCGGGTCGCCGTCGTGCGGGTGGCAGGAGGTCTTGGTGGAAGAGGGCCGTCGGGAGGCCGTGATGTGGCGCAATCGCGCCCTGACGCTCTTCGACCGGGTCTCCGTGCCCGTCGCCGTGTGTGACGCGTACGGCGCCGTCCTGCTGGCCAACCCGGCGATGGCGGCCGAGTGCGGTGCGGCCCCGGGGCGGCTGCGCGGCCGTGACGTGCTGGAGCTGTTCCGGCCGCAGGAGGCCACGCAGGTGGAGCGGATCGCGCAGGCGCTGCGGCTGCGGCACCGGTCCCGGTATCAGGTGTCGGTGTGCTGGGAGGGGCCGGGCGGCGGTGAGCGGTTCGGGGAACTGACCGCCGACCCGGTCAGCGACACCGTCGAGGAGACGCCCGCCCTGCTGGTGATGCTGCGGGTGCGGGGCGAACGCGAGCCGCTCACCCACGACCCCGAGCGGGTCGCGCCGGTGGAGGCCCGCATCCTGGCGCTGCTCGCCGGGGGCGCCACCACTGCCAGGGCCGCGAAGGAGACCGGCCTCAGCGCGGACGGCGTCACCTATCACCTGCGGCGGCTGTCTTCGCGCTGGGGCGCGTCGAACCGTACCGAACTGGTGGCGCGCGCCTATGCGCTCGGCGTCCTCGCCCCTGGGGTGTGGCCGCCGGGCGCGTAGGCAGTGCCCGCTCCCTCGGGTGCGCCGAAGCGGGCGAGGGTGTGCCAGACCATCTTCAGGTCCTGCAGTTCGTGGCGGCCGGTGCGGGCGGCTGCGCCGATGATCCGCGGGTCGACGTGGCCGTCCTCGGCGATCCGGGCGCCCAGCTCCGCGTACTCCGCCCCGCGGTAGTCGGCGTGTTCCTGCAGTTGCGCCACGCTCAGCCGGTAGCCGGGGTGCCACTCGACGGGGCAGGGCAGCAGCCGGGCGGCGGCCTCGACGGACGTGCCGCGGTAGCTCTCGTCCAGGACGAGCGCCTCCATGTGCGCGGCGAGCAGCACGCCGCCGTGGACCTGGGCCTCGATGTAGTCGTTGAGGGCGTCCTGCTCGTCGGCCTCGGCGAGCGCGATCAGCGACATGCCGGCGGCCACCCCGAAGTCGGCCGGCTCTGCCGCGCTGTCGGGATAACAGAAGGTCGTGCGGGCAAGCGCTTCGGCGGTGAGCCGGAAGTGCGAGGAGCCGAACCGCGGGGCGGCGCCGACCACTTGGCGCCGGAAGTTCAGCGCGCCGTACACGGGCCGCTCGTGCGGGTCGGCGTCGTCGTAGGCGCCGCCGAAGATCCGGCTCTCCCAGCGCCAGCGGTCACCGCCGGGGTGTGCGGTGAGCCCGCCGTTGCTGGTGCCGGTGACGAACTGTGAGTGGTAGGCGCCGTCCTGGGCCAGCGCCTGGAGGATGGGCAGCCCCCCGACGAGCCGGTCGGGGTGGAAGTTCAGCGTGATCCGCAGGTCGGCGCCGAGGGCCGGACCCGTCGAGCGGCCGGCGACATGGCGCAGCGCCTGCCGCGCCCGCGGTGAGCCGACATTCCCGAAATCCACTCGTTTCCCTTCTCGGGCCGATCCCCCGGCGCCCCGAGGAGTCCGGGAGGCTCCCCCATGAGATCACTCAGAGGTCGGCCACCGCCAGGACGATTTTGCCGCGGTTGCTGCGCCGCTCCAGCAACTCGTGGGCGGCACGGGCCTGTTCGAGAGGTACGACGGTTTCGACGGGGACCCGGTACGCCCCGGAGGCGACCCGCTCGGCGAGCTCACGCAGATCGTTGCGGGGGTCGTAGCCGTGGATCTGGAGGTTGGTGAGCTGGAAGCCGAGGATGGCGGCGTTCTTCGGGTAGAAGTCGCGGGTGTCTACGGTGCTCGGCTCCAGGGCGACGTTGGCGAGGGCGACGACCCGGCCGCCGTGGCCCACTTGGCGCAGACTGCGGGCGAACGCCGGGCCACCGACGGTGTCGAGGACGAGGTCGGCGCCGCGGCCGTCCGTCAGCCGCAGCACCTCTTCGACCTCCGCGTCGTCGGGGTGGGCGGAGGTGTCGACGGTGACCTGGGCGCCGAACTGCCCTGCCCAGGCTGCCTTTTCGGCCGAGCCGGCGAACGCGATGACCCGCGCGCCCGCCTCCGCGGCGATCTGCACGGCCGCGCTGCCCACCCCGCTCGCGGCCGCCTTCACCACCACCGTGTCCTCCTTGGTGACCCGGGCGAGGTGGCGAAGGCAGTACCAGGCGGAGAGCCAGGCGACGGGCAGTGTGGCCGCCTCGGTCAGGCCGACGCCGTGCGGCAGGGCGGTGACCTGGGTGGCGGGCACGACGGCCAACTCGGCGTAGAACCCGGGGGCGTTCACTCCGTCCAGAGCCATGACCCGCTGCCCGACCTCCAGGCCGGTCACCCCCTCCCCCACCGCCGCGACGACGCCCGCCGCCTCCACGCCGGGAATCAGCGGCGGCCGTCCGGCCCGGTGGTAGACGCCCTTCCTGATCAGCGCGTCGGCGCGGTTCACGCCCGCCGCCGCGACCCGCACCAGCACCTCGCCGGGCCCCGCCACGGGGTCGGGCACCTCGACCGGCACCAGCACCTCGGGCCCGCCGAACTCGTCGATCCGTACCGCACGCATACCGCACTCGCTTCCTGCCACAGCCGCCGACGCGACTGACACCGGTTGAAGTGGTGTCACGATCCAACACCGCTTCAACCGGTGTCAAGGGGGTTCAGCCACGGACGACACCTCATGAACCGGTGTACGCTCTCCCGTATGACCGGCACCTCCGCCCCCGACCCGGCACTCGCGTTCCCGTTCATCGGCGGCCGTCCCTGCTTGAACTTCGTGGCGACGCTCGGTCGGCGGCACTCGTCCGCTGCACTCGAGCGGCTCCCGGACCCGGCCGCACTGGCTCGTTGGTTCGCGGAGGCGGAGCTGGCCGCGGACGGCGAGCCGGTGCGGGTCACCGACCGGGATCTGGCGGGCGCCCGCGTCCTGCGCGAGGCCCTCTACCGCCTGGTGCGCACGTCGATGGCCGGGCAGGAACCGGAACCGGCCGACGTGGAGCTGATCAACGAGGCGGCGGCCCGCCCGGACCTGGCCCCTCAGCTGGGCGCCGTACGCTGGACGGCCCGGCAGCCGGCCCGCGCGGCTCTGGCGACGGTGGCCCGCGATGCCGTCCTCCTGGTGCGCAGCCCCTTGCTGGAGCGGGTCAAGGAGTGCGAGAACCCAGGCTGCTCGCTGCTGTTCCTGGACGACTCCCAGGCCCGGCGCCGCCGTTGGTGCTCCATGGACCGCTGCGGCAATCTCGCAAAGGTCGCCGGCTACCGGTCCCGCAGCCGGGGCGCCCCCGCCCGGTGATGGTTGGTCAGGACGCCGTGGGTGCGGGCGAGCGCGAGGCCGTAGGGCCGTTCAGGCAGCGGTGCCTGCAGGGGTCGGGGCGCGCGCCGGCCACTCGCGGGCCGATGAGCCGGCCGAGCCCACATCGCGGACGTAGTCGCGGTACCGGACGCGGTCGACGATCCGTTCTGGGGCCGACAATCATCCGCGCGAGGGCGCGCCGACGGGCGCGCCGGTCGCATCGGTCACGGCCACTGTGATGCGCAAGGTCATGAGCGGGGTCAGGACGATGGGGGTCCGATGCCTTTTCATCATCGGAGGCTTGCCCTGCGGGTGGGCGTGGGCTGCCGGCCGTCGACTCGGCTGCGCCGCGCCGTGCGCGTCAGGACGCCGTAGGCGACCAGTGCGGGTCGCGGCCCAGGAAGGCGAGCAGCGCCTCGGCACTGTCGTAGTCCGGCGCGAGAGCCCGCGCGGGCGCGAACACCTGATACGCGTCCCGGAGACGATCGACGAGCCGGTCTGCCGCCGGCCGGATTCCCTCGGCGAGCTCGCCGCTCAGCGGCCGGTCCTGGCCCGTGGCGACCGCGATGTCCCAGGCGTGCACGGCCGCGTCCATGGCCGCTGCGGCCGCGGCGAGCGGCACCGGCATGGGGCCCAGCGGAGTCGGCGCCTGTTCGGCGTCGGCAGGCAGTCCCGCGTACGCGTCAGCCACCGCGCGCAGCACCTTGTCGAGCTCCGCCACCGGATCTCCGTCGAGGGCGTCGGCCGGCTGGAACGGGTCCGAGTCCGGGCGGCGACCGGTGATCGCGAGCCCGTAGGCCTGCTGGTCGATCCGCGCATGGTTGAGGACCTGCCGTACCGTCCACTCGGTGCACGGCGTCGGTGCTCCCCACGCCGACTCGGGCACTCCGGCGACCACCTCGGCGAGATAAGCGTGCGCCCGCGTGAGAACCTCGATGCCCTGGGTGTGCTCCATGATTGTTCCCCTCCTGTCACCCTTCGACCGACATGAACAATCTAGGCTGCCTTGCGGACAGTTACGGTCCTCAATGACACGGTCCTCAAGGACAGGAAGGGCACGGCCCGAGGATGCGAGATGTACGTGAGTGGACGGCGTCTCTCGTGCGCTTTGTGAAGCGCCGCCGGGACCCGATGGTCGTGCAGACCCTGCGGGCGGCTGCCGCGGCGACGATCGCGTACGTCGTCGCACTGCGCCTCAGCCCCGAGCCGGCACCGCTCACCGCTCCGCTGACCGCGCTGCTGGTCGTCCAGGTCACCCTGTACGCCACCCTCACCAACGGCATCCGCCGGGTGAACTCGGTCGTGGCCGGCGTCCTCGTCGCCATCGCTTTCAGTCTTCTGGTGGGCCTGACCTGGTGGAGTCTGGCCCTGCTGATCATTGCCTCACTGGCGGTGGGACGGCTGGTGCGGGTCGAGGAGTACGTGCCCGAGGTGGCGATCAGCGCGATGCTGGTGCTCGGGGTGACGACCCATGGGGACACGGCTTGGGCCCGGGTGGTGGAGACGCTGATCGGCGCGGTCGTCGGGTTCGGCTGCAATCTGCTGCTCGCGCCACCCGTGTGGGTGGACGAGGCCGGTGAGTCGATCGAGGGGCTGGCCCGCCGGGTGCGGCAGCTGATGCTGCGCATGGGCGAGGAGGCCGCCGGCCGCACGCCCGTCGAGCGGGCGACGGAGAGGCTGCACGAGGCACGCCGGCTCGATCACGACATCGTCGAGGTCGACGCGGCACTCAGGCAGGCCGAGGACAGTCTGCGGCTCAATCCCCGCGTGCGGGAGGGGCTGCTGCACCGGGTGGTGCTGCGCACGGGGCTGGACACGCTGGAGATCTGCACGGTGGTGCTGCGGGTGCTGGCCCGCACCTTCACCGACCTCGCCAAGGAACGCGATCCCGAGCCGCTGTTCGCGCCCGAGACGGGGGCCGCCGTGGAGCGGCTGCTGTCGGAGATCGCCGACGCCGTGGTCAGCTTCGCCGTGCTGGTCACCAGCCACGTCAGTGAGAGCGCCGAGTCGGCGGAATCCCGGCTGGCCGCGGAGCTGCGGCAGGCCGCAGCCACCCGCGACAAGCTCGCCCAGCTGCTGCTGGAGGAGGTCCAGCGCGACGCCCGCAGCTGGCAGCTGTACGGCGCCGTGCTGACCGAGGTCAACCGCATCCTCGACGAGATGGACACCGAGCACCGCTCCCGGCGCCTCTTCGAGGAGCTGGACCGCACGTCCCGCGAACAGGGCGAGCGCATGCCGCGGCTGACCAGGCTGCGGGAGAGCCTGCGCGATTCCGAGCGGCTGCGGGTTCCGGAGGTGCTGCGCAGGAACCCTGACGGCGCCGGGCGTCGTTCTAGCTGACGGAGTCACCGGAGCGGCGTACGTGTCCGGGGCCGGAGACAAGGGGGCGGGCGGATGACGGACACGAGCGTGCGGATCGACGGGAACACGCTGCGGTTGCCGGGCGGTGTGGCGGTGCGGTTCGTGCGCACCCTGCGGCTGCCGGAGACGGGCACCCATCCGCTGCCGCCAGGGCTGGGCGAGTTTCCGGTGCGGCGGGTCGCGGACTTCCTCGACACGGTGCCCGAGCAGTGGCGTGCGCGGGGCGGTGTGATGCTGCCGGTGTATCTGCGCGAGGCGATGTGGCTGAGCTTCGGAGGGACCACGGAGCCTGCCGCCCTGCAGGTCGGAGTCGGCAAGGTGTGCGCGGTCTCGGGCAAGCCGTGGAGCGACCGGCTGTCCCGGAAACCGCAGAACTATCTCGCGCTGCCGCGCCAGCCCTGGCTGGACGGCATCAACTCCGGGAAGGGCACGGTCCGCCAGTTCGTGGCGGTTCCGCTGGGCCTGGGGGCGACCGTCGAGGGCCAGGTCACGGGCGAGGAGACCTGGGGCGGCGTACAACTGCAGTCCTTCCCCCTCACCGAGCGGAAGCTGGTCGAGTGGCGCGAGGAGCAGCGGCGCCGCTCTGAGCTGCGGCGGACGAGCATGGCGGCCGGGGGCTACGGAGCGGCGCTGCCCATGGCGGCGGCCGCGCCGGGCGGCCCGGTGCCGGTGGCGGCTCCAGCGGGCCGTGCGCGTCCCGCCGCGGCCATGGGGCTCGGCGTCGGCGGTTCGATGCGGCAGGAGGTCTACCGGGACGACCGGCCGCTCGAGGACTGGGCGGAGCAGCCCGCCGGGCGGGTGTTCGTGCACCTGGTGACGCCTCCGGAGTGGCGCCGCATCACCGGCGAGGCTCCCCCGCCGTCGCCCGTGAACCGGGCGGAGTACACCAAGGCCGGACTGCCCTGGTACGAGTACTACGACCAGGATGCGGGGGATCTCACACCCACGGACGCGCTGGAGGGCGTGAAACCGGTCGGCGACTGGCTCGGCGACGACCACGAGCCCTGGCAGGATCCGGCACCGCAGCAGGTCAATCCGCTGAAGGACGCGCCGGGCAAGCCGGTCGAGGACGGCGACTGGTAAGCCCGCAGGCATTGCACCCTGCGCAACGGCCGTTGCCCTTCTTGCGCACACCCGCCGGGGCGGGTCATGGTGGCTTGTCACGATCGAGGCGAGCGACCACCTGAGGTGTGGACATGGGCAGTGGGACAGGAGCGGCGGGCGGCGGCTGGAGCAGGCGCCGCCTCGTCGGCGCGCTCGCGGGAGCGGCCGCGGTGACGGCACTGCCGGCACCCGCGCCACCCAAGAACGCGGCCGCCCACACCACCACGACGCCCGACCGGGCGGCGCCCGCCGCCGAGCGGCCTTCCGCCGAGCCCTCCGTCCCGCACCCGGCCAAGAAGACCTCCGGCCCCCAGCCGCTGTACCTCGGCACCTACACCACGGTCGAGGGCGGTGGCACGGGCGTCCGCCTCGCCACGTACGACCCCACGTCCGGCCGTATCACCGGAACCGGAACCCTGACGGGCATCGTCAACCCGTCGTATCTCGCGCTCCACCCGGACCGCCGCACGCTGTACACGGTGAACGAGCACGACGACGGCGCCGTGACCGCCGTACGCCTCGCCGACCGCAAGATCCTGGGTGCCCGCAGCACCGGCGGAGCGGGACCCTGCCACCTCTCCGTACATCCGAGCGGCCGCTGGCTGCTGAGCGCCAACTACACGTCGGGCAGTGTGGCCGTGCACCCGATCGACAAGTCGGGAGCGCTGGGCGAGCGCACGGATGTGGTCACGCACTCGGCTCCGGCCCCCGGACCGGGCCAACAGGGCCCGCACGCCCACCAGTTCATCACCAGCCCCGACGGCGGCCATGTGCTCGCCGTCGACCTGGGCACGGACACCGTCTACACCTACCGCCTGGACGAACGCCGGGGCACCCTCACCGAGGTCGGGCAGGCGCACACCCGGCCCGGTGCAGGTCCGCGCCATCTCACCTTCCACCCCGGCGGACGGCACGCCTATCTGGCCAACGAGGTCGACAACACGGTCGCGGTCTGCACGTACGAGGTCACCACCGGACGTCTGACCGTCGGCGAGCCGCAGTCCACGGGCTCGGGCCCGGGCACCAACTACCCGGCGCAGATCCTGGTGACCGCGAACGGCTCCTACGCCTATCTCGCCAACCGCGGCGACAACAGCCTCGCGCGCTACGCCGTCGAGGCGGACGGTGCCCGGCTTCGGCTGCTCGGCACGGTGCCGGTGTCCGGTGACTTCCCGCGCCAGATCGCCTTCTCGCCGGACGGGACACTGTTGTTCGCGGCGAACCAGAAGTCCGGCACGGTCAGCGTCTTCCACGTGGACGGCAAGAGCGGTGACCTGCGGCTCGCGGGCGAGCCGTTCGCCTCACCCGTCGCCGTCTGTGCGCTGCCGCTGTAGGGCGCGCGGGCAGGAGGCGGCGCCGGCCTGCGTGAGCAGGGCGTGCATGCGTTCGGTGAGCTGTCCGACGTCGTCGGCGGGTGCATGGAAGGGAAGTCGTACGTCGCCGTGGGCTCGGTTGCGTTCGATGCGCAGCGTCAGTCCGTGCCGGTCGACGGCGACGGGCTGGACGCGGACCGCGCCGTGGAGGCCGGCGTGGTCGACGAGCCGGGTGAGCCGCTCGACGGCGTCGGGGTGGCAGTCGGCGAGATGGGTGAGCAGGTGTGCCTCGGCGAGGGCGAGCGGGTCGGGTTCGGCGGCGGCGAAATCATCGAGGTCGACGACCACCGCGCCGGACGACTGCCGCAGCACGATCCGAGTGGCCCGGAAGGCCAGGTGGCTGTCCTCGGGGAGGAAGTAGCCGGCGAGCCAGAGCCGGGCGCGGATCCGGTGGCGTACCGGGACGGGCGCGACGTCGGCGAACTCCAGCACCGCATGGGGTTCTCCGCGGGGTGCGCAGATCGCGGCCGCGAGCAGGGCGCTGTCCTCGGGCACGTGCAGCAGCACCCGGCCGTCCTCGTCCACGCTGTGCGCGCCGACGAACTCCTCGCGACCGCCGTCCGCGGTCACCGCGCAGGACCAGGCGGCCGCAAGTACCGACCGTGCCCGTTCGGCCGCGGCAGGCGCGGCCGTCCAGTTGGGGCTGTCACCCATCCCAAACCTCCTTAGGTAAGCCTTGCCTAACCTATCGAAGATCGGGGTGTACGCCAACCACGAGGTGGCCGAAGCGTGTGCGCCTCAGGGTGCGATGACGCCCAGCAGCGCCCGGGCGCACAGGTCGCGCACCTGTTCCCGGGTCAGATCCGAACCCCGCAGCCACTCCAGGCAGACGGCCGTGGTGAAGGCCAGCCAGCCGCGGACGGCCAGCTTGAGGTCGGCGCGCTGCTGCGCGACCGGGCCGAGTTCGGGGTCGGCGGCGAGTGTGGCCAGGATCTGCCGCTCCTGGGCGGCCAGTGCCCGCTGGTAGACCCGGCGGATGGCCTGGTCCCCCGCCGCGTCCGCACGGTGGAAGGCGCGGAAGCCGTGCGCGTGGGTGTGCACGTACTCCAGGAAGATGTCGAGTCCGGCGGCGAGCTGTTCGCGCGCCGGGACACCGGGCACGGCCGCCGTCATCTGCAGCATCCGCTCGCTCTGCCGCTCGACGACCGCGGCGAAGAAGTCCCGCTTGGTCGGGAAGTAGTGGTACAGCAGCCCGCGCGAAACACCGGCGATCTCGGCGACCTGCTCGATCCACACCTCGTCGTACGGGCTCTCCGAGAACAGCCGCGCCCCCACCGACAGCAGCTGCTCCCTGCGCTCCTCGGTGCTGAGCCGACGGCGCGTGCGCTCGCCCTGGTTCGCGGCCATGCCCGCACTTTACTTGACGTCGGTTCAACAGCGGGATCAGACTGGACACGCTATTGAACCCACGTACAACAGATGCGCCAAGCAGCTGTACGAAAGCTCGACCTGCCGCTGATTCAAGGGAGAACGCGTCATGGCGGAGACGACGTCAGGGGCCGAACCGGCAACACAGGCCACGCTTCCCAAGGGGTTCCGGGGCGCCGAACAGGGCTGGCCCGAGCTGCACCGCATTCCGCATCCCCCACACCGGCTCCCCCTGCTCGGCGATGTGCTCGGCGCCGACCGGCGCGCGCCGGTCCAGGACTCCATGCGCTACGCACGGCAGCTCGGGCCGATCTTCCGGCGCAAGGCGTTCGGCAAGGAGTTCGTGTTCGTGTGGGGCGCCGAGCCGGCGGCCGACATGGCGGACGAGTCGCGCTTCGCCAAGCATGTCGGCCTCGGGGTCGCCAATCTGCGACCGGTCGTCGGGGACGCGCTGTTCACGGCGTACAACCACGAGCCGAACTGGCAACTGGCGCACGATGTCCTCGCCCCGGGCTTCAGCCGGGAGGCGATGGAGGGCTACCACCCGATGATGCTGGCGGTGGCCGAGCGACTGACCGACCACTGGGACCGCGAGCTGGCGGCGGGCCGGGCGGTGGACGTGCCCGGTGACATGACCAAGCTGACGCTGGAGACGATCGCACGCACCGGGTTCGGGCACGACTTCGGTTCCTTCGAGCGGCCCCGGCTGCATCCGTTCGTGACCGCGATGGTGGGCACACTGACGTACGCCCAGCGTCTGAACACGGTGCCGTCGCCGCTGGCGCCGTTCCTGCTGCGAAGCGCCTCGCGCCGCAACGAGGCCGACATCGCGTATCTCAACCGCACCGTCGACGACCTGGTCCGGGCCCGACGCGCGTCGGGCGAGGGCGGAGACGGGGATCTGCTGGACCGGATGCTGCAGACGGCCCACCCCGAGACCGGGGAGCGGCTGTCCGCCGAGAACGTGCGCCGCCAGGTCATCACCTTCCTGGTGGCCGGCCACGAGACCACCTCGGGCGCGCTCTCCTTCGCCCTGCACTACCTCTCCCGGCACCCCGAGATCGCGGCCCGCGCCAGGGCCGAGGTGGACGCCGTCTGGGGCGATGCGGCCGTGCCCGGCTACGACCAGGTGGCCAAGCTGCGGTATGTGAGGCGGGTGCTGGACGAGGCGCTGCGGCTGTGGCCGACCGCTCCGGCCTTCGCCCGGGAGGCCCGCGAGGACACCGTGCTGGCCGGGGACCATCCGATGCGGCGGGGCGCCTGGGCGCTGGTCCTCACCGCGATGCTGCACCGCGACCCGGACGTGTGGGGCAGCGACGCGGAGCGGTTCGACCCGGACCGCTTCGACCCGAAGGCCGTACGGTCCCGGGCCCCGCACACCTTCAAGCCGTTCGGGACAGGAGCGCGGGCGTGCATCGGGCGGCAGTTCGCGCTGCACGAGGCCACGCTGGTGCTCGGCCTGCTGCTGCGCCGCTACGACCTGCGCCCCGACCCCGGCTACCGGCTGAAGGTGACCGAGCGGCTCACGCTGATGCCGGAGGGGCTGCGGCTGCACCTGGAGCGGCGCACCGTCACCGCCGGGGTCTCTTCCGGGGAGGCCCTGGACGAGGATCCGTCAGAGCTGCGCTGTCCAGTGCACGGGGCGCGTGACTGAGTCCGGCAGCCGGGTGCCGGCGCTGCCGCGGGCGGCGTTGAGCTGGGGCTGGGTGAGGAAGAAGGCGCCGGTCAGGTCGGCGTCGGTGAGATCGGCGTCGCGCAGGTCGGCACCGATCATGTCCGCGCCGCGCAGGTCGGCGCCGGTCAGGTCGGCGGCTATGAGGTAGGCGCCGCGAAGGTTCGCACCGCGCAGGTCGGCGCCCTTGAGGCGGGCGCCCATCAGATCGGCGCCGCGGCGGTCCTTCTTGCGGCCGCGGGCGCCGGAACCCGCCCGTACCAGCTCGCTGGTCTTCAGCAGGAGCGTATTGACGTCCTGCCGGTGCGCGCCCACATCCAACGCGGCCAGCTGCTCGGGGGCTTGGCGGGTGAGCTCCTCGGTCTTGTCCAGGGCACGGCGCAGATCGGCGTGGACGGGGCGGGCCGGGGGCAGGGCAAGGGCCTCGGTGAGGTACCAGAGCAGCTCGTGCAGCTGCCGTACGACCGGGAACACGTCGAACATGCGCCGGGCGTCCGCCCGCGAGCCCGTGCGCCAGTCCCGTCCACCGAAAGTGACCTGCGAGACCTTCTGGCCCGCGCCGAAGCAGTCATAGACCGTGCAGCCGCTGAAGCCCTGCTGCCGCAGCCGGGCGTGGATGCCGCAGCGGTGGTCCTCCCGCAGGTTCGGGCAGGGCGTGCCGGCCTGTTTGTCGATCGCGAAGTCGGCGGAGGCGGCGAACGGCAGGGCGACACAGCAGAGACCGAAGCAACGCTCGCAGTCGCCGCGCAGCTCGGCCCGGTCGGCTGTCTGATCTGGCATGACGCCAAGCCTAACCGGGTGCGGCGGACCGCTGTCGGTGGCCGTACGTACAGTCGTCGTATGGCGCTTTCACGCGAAGAACGGGAAGGTTTCCTTGCTGAGCCGCATGTGGCCGCGCTGGGTGTCACCGCCGGTGACGACCGCGGGCCGCTGGTGGTGCCGATCTGGTACGCCTACGAGCGCGGCGGACTGCCGTGGATCCTCACCGGCGCGGACTCCCGGAAGATGACCCTGATCAGGGCGGCGGGCCGCTTCAGTCTGATGGTCCAGCGCACGGAGCCGACGACCAGGTACGTCTCGGTCGAAGGACCGGTCGCCGAGGTGGCCGAGGGAAGCGGCACGCTGCACCGTGAGATGGCCGGGCGCTATCTGTCGGGGGCGGCACTCGACGAGTTCGTGGCCTTTGCCGAGGACGAACTCGCCGATCACGTCGTGGTGCGTATGCGGCCGGAGCACTGGTTCGCCGCGGATCTTGGCACGGTCGGCTGACGATCCGTGACCGTCAGCCGGACAGCAGCGCTCGCTTCCACCGCTCCTGGCGCTCTTCCATGTATTCGGCATCGCCACGCCACGCGTCCCCGTGGCCTTCCGCCCAGAGTCTCGCCCACGGTTGATGTCCCCGGTCCGACTGGTCTCGCAGGAAGTCGTGCATGGCTCGGGTGCGGCGGCCCAGCATCGGTACGAGGGTGCGCCGTTCGGTTTCGTCGAGTCCGTAGGCGTCGGCGAAAAGGCGCAGACGGGCGGCTGCGTCGGGGCTCCGCCAGTCGGGATGGGCGGACAGGGGCACGAAGCCGCGTATGGCATAGGCGACGTCCCAGAGGCGGGAGCCGGGGGCGGCCGTGTCCCAGTCGATGAAGGCCCACTCCTCCTCACCGCCGACCACGAGGTTCCAGGGCGCCAGATCCTGGTGAGCGATGATGTCTGCGCCCTCCGCGGGAACGAGCACCTGCCAGCGGGCGTCGGGCGGCGGCGTGAAGTCCTTTACGGCGTCGTGGAAGTCCCGGACCAGCCGGGCCACGCGGACCAGCCCCACTGTCGGCTCCACCAGGGCGAACCGGTCGGGCCAGATCACGGCGCCCGGCACGAAGGTCAGCACCTCGCGCCCCTGGTCGTCGATCCCGAGGGGGCGCGGGGCCGCATGGAAGCCGGCCTCGTGCAGGTGCGTGAGCAGAGCATGTACCGCGGGCGTCCACGGACCTGCGGGCCGGCGCACGGTGTCGCCGATGCGGACGACGCCGTCGCTGACGTTCCCGCCCGACAGCGGCTGTTCGTCCTCGCGCACTGTTCTCTCCTCAACTCCCATGAGGCAAGTGCGCCTTGACAAATGGATTTTGTCAAGGCGCACTTGCCTCATGACTCTCCCCGATCTGGACGCGCTCATCGCCGAAGTGGACCGCACCTGCGCCACCGCCCACCGCCCCGGTGACCAGGAACAGCCCGACTGGCTGGCGCTACTGACCGCCGCCGCCACCATATCCGGCCAACTCCAGGCACTGGCCGATGACTTGGTCGAGGACTACGTGGAGCACTGCCGGATGCACGGCGTGTCGTGGACGGACATCGGAGCGGCACTCGGGGTGACCCGGCAGGCGGTGCAGCAACGCTTCCAGGCCCCCCACAAGCGCTACAGCCCCGAGACGATGACCGAGGACCTCCGGCGGGCGATGGCCCACGTCAAGGCAGCGGCTGTGCAGCACCGCAACAACTACATCGGGACCGAGCACCTGTTGTGGGGGCTGACCGCGGAGGGCAACAGCGCCACCCGGCTGCTGCAGGAGTCCGGCGTGTCGGCGGAGGCCGTCCACCGCTCGGTCGGCGAGCGGCTGAGCATGGGCGCCTCGCAGGCGGCCGAGCGGATCGCCTGGACGCCGTACTCGCGCAAGGCGATCGCGCTGGCCGAGGCGCGCGTCGAGCAGGCCGGCTCGCAACTGATCGACTGCGCCGACCTGCTGGTGGGGCTGGCGCAGGTCGGGCGTGGAGTCGCCTCCTTGGTCCTTGCGGAGAACGGCTTCGGTGAGCGGCTGTCATGACCCGATCCGCCTGCTCCGGTACGGGACGTGGTGACGTGCGGCTTCGGTGTTCTCGGCCTTCTCGATGTTCTCGATGTTCTCGACCAGCTTCGCGATCTTCGCCTGCTTCGCCTTGATTCCGCGGGCTATGAGCCTCAAGTGAGCCGACGACTCGGGCACGGTTGACTCGAACTCCGCCAACCGGCGTCGTTCGAGGGCGAGTTCGGTCCGGAGGCGCGATGCCCGGTCCGGCGGGGCGGGCGGACTCTGGCCGTTGAAGATCACGTTGTACCTGGGGTGCTCGGTCCAGACGGCCTCGCGTTCGGCTGCCTCCGCGTCGGCCGGGTACTCGATCCGTATCCCGACGACCTGCGACGCCCACGACTGCTCCCGAAGGTGCGTGCGCACGCGGGTGAGCGGGGAGATCGAGATGCCGACGTACAGCAGGCCTTCCAGGCCGTACAGCCGGTACAGTGCCGTGCGGCCCGCGGTGTGCAGACTGCCCTCCTCGTCGAACAGGCCACGCAGGAACTGCGAATCGACGTCGGCCATGACCCGGCCCCCTTCGGCTCGACGCGCACTGCTTGTCCATGTCCCACGCTCCCACGCCGGTGTGACAGAGACTCCGCTGCGGATCCCGCCGAAAACGACCTGTGGGAAACCGAACCTCACCGATGAGTTTCCGGCGCTGTGGGGGTCTCCTCATTCAACGGAAAACAAGCTCGGCTATCACAGATACGAGCCCACTTCAGGCGGGAGCCAGACGGATCGAGGAGAGAGATCATGTGCAGTCACCGGCCGACGTGCCCCACCTCTGACAGCGCGGACCACCACAGCGCCGTGATCGTGTCCGCCCATCCCGAACAGGGCTGGAGCCTGCTGTGCAACGGGACGATCGTGTTCGACGACACCGGTGAACTGCTGCCGGACGGGCGGGTCGTGGACCCGCACCGCACCCTCCGTCCGCTGGCCGTGGCCGCCTGACCCTCAGTCGAACGCGCCGAGGTCCAGGCGGGCGAGCCGTTCCGGGTCGGCCAGGATGTGCAGGGCCACGATCCGGCCGTCGCCGACGGTGACACCCATGACCGACAGCGGCCGGCCCTCGGGCGCGTTGACGACACCGATCTCCCCGTTGACCAGCACCACCCGCGCGAACTGCGCGAACTGCCGGAACAGCAGCGCCTGTTCGGCCACCGGCTTCGCCCCGCGCACCAGCTTGGACGCGGCGGCGCCCCCGACCAGCGCACCGGAGTCGGCCCGCAGCACCACGTCGGGGTGCAGGACCGCGACCAACGCCTCGAAGTCACCGGCGCGGGCGGCCGCCATGAAGGCGTCGACGACCTGCCGCTGTCTGCCGAGGTCGGGTTCCGAGGACGGGGTGGCGCCCTGCACGCGGCGCCGGGCCCGGCTGGCCAGCTGTCGGGTCGCCGCCGAAGTGCGCTCCACGATCGGCGCGATGTCGTCGAAGGGCACGGCGAACATGTCGTGCAGCACGAACGCCAGCCGCTCCGCGGGCTCCAGGGTCTCCAGGACCACCAGCAGCGCGAGCCCCACCGAGTCGACCTGCAGCACCTCCTGCTCGGGGTCGATCTGCGACAGGGGCCTGATCACGGGATCGGGCACGAAGGTCTCGTCGATGGGATCCTCGCGACGCGAGGCCCGGGAGCGCAGCATGTCGAGACAGACCCGTCCGACCACGGTGGTCAGCCAGCCGCCCAGGTTGTGGATGCCGTCCGCATCACTGCGGCTCAGCTTCAGCCAGCTCTCCTGGACGGCGTCCTCCGCCTCGGCGACCGAACCGAGCATGCGGTAGGCGACCGCTTTCAGGTGGCCCCGGTGCTCCTCGAACCGGTCGGCCAGTGCTTCTGTGCCGTTCATGTGCTCCCCCATGTTCGTCGGCTGTGCCTATCGGCTGAAGACCTCGAACGCGACCGCCGGCCGGCCCCCGAACCGCTCCCCCGTCGCCGTGGCGTTCGCCGTCAGGAATCCGCGGACATACGTCTCCGGGTCGTCGTCGGTCAACGCCTCGATGTAGCTGCGGTGTTCGAGCAGCGAGTGCACCGCGCGTTCCATTCCGGCCGAGGCGTCCGCCGCGTGCGTGGGCGAGGCGGAGCCTGCGACGGCGACCCAGCGGACGCCGTTCCAGGGCTCCAGGCCCTGTTCGACGAGCTCGGGGAAGATCCACCGGTTGCCGGCGTCGCCGGCCGCGTCGAGCGTGGCGCGGCCGACAGCCACGTGGTCGGGGGTGTTCCAGGCGATGCCGCCCCAGGTGTCCCGGTGGTTGAGGGTGATCACCAGCTCGGGCCGGTGCCGGCGGATCGCGGCGGCGATGTCTCGGCGCAGGGCAGTGCCGTACTCGATCACGCCGTCCTTGTGGTCGAGGAACTCCACCTGCGTCACCCCCACCACGGCCGCGCTCGCCCGCTGCTCCCGCTCACGCAGCGGCCCGCACTTCGCGGGTTCCAGTGTGTCGATGCCCGCCTCGCCGCGACTGGCCAGTACGTAGACGACCTCGCGGCCCTCGTCGGTCCAGGCGGCGACGGCCGCCGAGCACCCGTACTCGAGGTCGTCCGGGTGCGCGACGACGGCGAGGGCTCGCTGCCAGTCGGCGGGCATGGGCTGCAACTCGGTGATCTTCGGCTCGGTCATGGTCGAAGACTAGTGCGTGACGCCGACATCACTCCCGGTGATTCTCATGCCTCGTCACGCGTCAGCGCCAGCAGCCGGTCCAGCACCCGCGGCCCGCCCGCACGCACGCCGTCGTGCTCGAACTCGTCGGTCACCCAGGTCCGCAGGCCGCGGATGGTGCGGGCCGTCTCGAGGGCATGGGTCGTGTCGACGTACATGTCGTCGTGGTAGACCGCCGCCGCTACCGGGACCTCGTTGGCGGCGAGGCGCACGGGGTCGTAGAGGGGCGGCCAGTCGGTGCGGGCGGCGAGGAGGTCGGCGGTCTCGCGCAGGGGGCGCAGCGCCGGGTCGCAGTCGAACATCCAGGGGTGGATGGACTCGCCGGTGAACAGGAGCGGGCCGTCGCCCGCGAGCGTCTTCGCGGCGTCGAACTGCGGGAACTCGGCGCGGACGCGCTCGGCGGACCAGGCGGTGGGGCGCTCGCCCTGGCCGTAGATCGCCTCGTGGACGAGGGCGTAGAGGGGGTGGCTGGCGTACGACAGGAGGCCCTGGACGTCCTCCTGGAACGCGTCGGAGAGTGCCGGGCCCTGCGGGGTGCGGACGAAGGCGTGTTCCAGGAGGTAGTGCAGGCGGTGGCTGCCCTCGCTGCCGCCGAGGACGATGCCGAGGGACTGGAAGGCCTCGGCGGTGAGGCGGTAGCCGCCGGGGAGGGTGACCTCGTGGGTGAGGAGGTGGTCGGCGATGCGGCGGGCGCGCTCGACGTCCTGCGGGTAGCGGGCGTAATGGGCGGTGACCTTGCGTTCGATGCGGGGGTAGGCGGCGCGGTAGACGTCGTCGGCGTGCGCGTCGAGGGAGGGCAGGCCGCCGGTGATCACGGCGGCGGTCAGGCCTTCGGGGGCGGTGGAGAGGTAGTTCACCGTGCAGAAGCCGCCGAAGCTCTGGCCGAGGACCGTCCAGCGGGCGCCGCCGGTGACCTGGGCGCGGATCGCCTCGCAGTCACGGACGATCGCGTCGGCGCGGAAGTGCGCCAGGTAGTCGGCCTGCTGGGCGGGGCCGCCGCGCAGCGGGAGGGTCTGGCGGTTGGCGGGGGTGGAGTGGCCGGTGCCGCGCTGGTCGAGGAGGAGGACGCGGTACTCCTTGAGGGCGCGGCCCAGCCAGGACTGCCTGCCCACGAAGCGGTTGGCGCCGAAGCCGGGGCCGCCCTGGAGGTAGACCAGCCAGGGCAGGTTCTGCTGGGCCTTGTCGCTCGCGACGACCTCACGGGCGTAGAGCTCGATCGTCTCCCCTGCCGGGTCGTCGTGGTCGAGGGGCACGGTGAAGTGGCGGTCGGTGAGGACGACGCCGGGCTGGCGGTAGGTGGCGGTCAACGGGTCTCCAGGGACGGACGGGTTTCGGGCCGCGTCCCACTTCACCACATGTTCGTCCGGCGGCGGACCCCTGGGATCATGAAACTTACTGACCGGGCGATCAGCGGGCGGACAGGCTGGAGCGTCGTACGACGAGCTCCGGCTGGAGTACGACACGCCGGTGCTCGTGCCGCTTCGTCCCGGTCTCAGCCTCCGTCTCCTCCAGCAGCAGCTCGGCGGCCAGGGCGCCCATGGTGACGGCGGGCTGGCGTACCGAGGTGAGCGGGACGGCCGCGGCGGCGGCGAACTCGATGTCGTCGTAGCCGACGATGGCAAGGTCGTCGGGGACCGTTATGCCGGCCGCGTACATGGCCTGCAGGACGCCGAGGGCGAGGAGGTCGTTGGCGCAGAAGACGGCGGTGGGGCGGTCGGCGAGGCCGAGGAGACGGGCGCCGGCGTCCCGGCCGGCCGCCACGTCGAGCCGCTCGGTGGGCAGTTCGCGCAGGCAGTCCGGTCCGAGGCCGGCCTCGGCGAGGGCGTTCAGGGCACCGGTGCGGCGGTCGCGGACCTGGTTGAGGCCGGGCGGACCGCTGACGTAGGCGATGGTGCGGTGCCCGGCGTCGACGAGGTGGCGCACGGCCAGGGCACCGCCTGCCACGTCGTCGACGGAGACGGAGCACTCGGTGGTGCCCTCGGCAACCCGGTCGACCAGGACGAAGGGGATGTTGTGCCGGCGGAACGTCTCGATGTTGCGGCCGGTCGCGTCGGCGGGGGTGAGCAGCACGCCGCGCACCCGCTGCTCGGCGAAGAGCGAGAGGTACTCGGCCTCCTCGCCCGCGCTCTGGGCGCTGTTGCAGACCATGACGCCGAGCCCGGCGTCGCGCGCGGCACGCTCGGCGCCGCGCGCGACGTCCACGAAGAACGGGTTGCCCATGTCCAGGACGAGCAGGCCCATGATCCGGCTGCGGCCCGCGCGCAGCTGCCGCGCGGACTCGCTGCGGACGTAGCCGAGCCGGTCGATCGCGGAGAGTACCCGGGCCCGGGTCTCCGTGGCGACCGTGTCCGGACGGTTGATCACGTTCGACACCGTGCCGACGGAGACTCCGGCGGCGCGGGCGACGTCCTTGATACCCACCGACTGGCTCATCGGACAGGGACCTCCAAGGGGACGTGATTCGGCCGGAAGGCCTTCACATTACCGTCATCGTTCGGCGCATCGTGCCCGGTCACGCGGGCAGAGCGAAGTCGACGACGTGGAGCGGGGAGGGGGTCGTACCGCTCGACTTCTCCTGGTACATGAACGACAGGACGTTGTCCGCCCTGACCCGCAGCTCGTCGATCACGACCTCACCGAAGGCGTTGAGATCGCTGCCGTCGTACAGCAGCGTCCAGTCCGTGTATCCGGAGGCCTTCGAGGCGCCGACGATACGGCCGAAGGGGAAGATCGCGTAGGCGTTGTCGTACTTGTCCAGGATCAGCTTGGTGCGCTGGCTGGAGCCCAGTACAACGGGGATCTCAGTCTTCTGCCAGGTGCCGGAGGAGTTCTTGCGGACGTGGAAGGCGCGGCCGTTGGCGGTGCGGTCGGCTACGTAGTTGGTGGTGCACTGGCCGAAGCGGCCGGGGACATAGCTGATGATCGCGTGCGGGAGGCCGGAGGAGTCGGTGAACTGGCTCTCCTGGTTCATCAGCGAGTGGTCGGGGTTGAGGGAGTCGACTACCAGTCCGCTGTCGGTGACGGCGACGGTGTCGGAGCTGCCGGTCGTGCCCACGACGGTGCCGGCGTCGTTGCGCCAGGTGCGGCCGCGGTCGGTGGAGTAGACGTAGCCGGTGTCGTGGTTGGTGATGCCGCCGCTGTTGCACATCACTGCGGCGTTCTGCTCGCGCCAGGTGAAGAAGGAGTGAAGCCGGCCGTTGACGTCGTAGTCGATGCCGTGCAGGTACATGTTGCGGGCGGTCGACGAGCCGTGCGAGCTGGTGTAGGTACCCGTGGAGCTGGACCACTCCCCCAGTGCCGTCCACGTCGAACCGTCGTACTCGGCAAGGGCGTTGCGGCCGTTGCCGGAGATCCCGACCCGGTAGCTGAGCTGCAGCTTGCCCTCCGGGGTGGAGACGAACTGGGGGTAGGTGAACTGGGAGGTGAGCGCGAGGCCGTCGAGCGAGGTCTGCACTGCGCCGAAGACGGACGACGTCCAGGACGTGGTCGCCGGGTTGTCGAGGAGGCCGGCGATCGACTTCACGTAGAAGTAGCCGTCGCTGTGGGAGTCCATGTTGAGGTGCAGACGGCCGTCGGCCTTGGAGACGCCCATGGAGATGACGTTGTGGGAGTCGCTGGTCTTGAGGACATGGGACAGCGTCACGGTCGACCAGCTGGAGCCGCCCAGCACCCGTCGGCCGACCACCGCGTTGCCGGTGGAGGTGTACCAGGCGGCGTACTGGTAGCCCTTGTACGTGAACAGGCCGTTCTTCTGGAACGAGTTGTTGTTGACGAGGCCGTCGTAGGAGACGAAGAAGATGGCCTGACCGTCGAGTTGGGTGGTGCTCTTCTTGCTGACGGAGGGGCCGGGATCGGCGGCCCGTGCGATGCCCGGCGTTGCCACGGCCGCCAGTATGGCGGTCGCGAGCACGGTACGTCTTCTCATGAGCGGCTCCAGCAGGGGGCGAGGGGACGTCAGGCGAGGTGGAAGACCTCGGTGAGCGGTTTCATGGCCTCGTCGGGCCGGGCGCCGTCCAGCGACTCGAAGAACGGCGCCATCTCGGCCTGCCAGCGGGCGTTGACCTCGGTGGCCTCCATGCCGGCGATCGCGGCGTCGAAGTCCTCGGTCTCCAGGTAGCCGACGAGCAGGCCGTCGTCGCGCAGGAAGAGCGAGTAGTTGTGCCAGCCGGTGGCGGAGAGCGCCTCGATCATCTCCGGCCACACGGCGGCATGGCGTTCGCGGTACTCGGCGAGCCGGTCCTCGCGGACCTTGAGGAGGAAACAGACGCGCTGCATGAAGTACCAGCTCCCGCAGGGGTGGAAGGGCTCAGAAGTTGAACTGGTCGATGTCCTTGGCGTTGAACACGGTCGGCTTGCCGAGGGTGATCACGCCGTCCTTGCCGATGGTGTACTCGGTGGAGCCGGCCTTGAAGGTCTCGCCCTCCTTGCCGGTGATCTGACCGGAGGCCAGCGCGACGGCGGTACGGGCCGCGAGGTCGCCGAGCTTGGACGGGTCCCACAGCTCGAAGCCCTCGACGGTGCCGTTCTTGACGTACTTGCGCATGTCGTTCGGGGTGCCGAGACCGGTCAGCTTGACCTTGCCCTTGTACTTGGAGCCGGACAGGTACTGGGCGGCCGCCTTGATGCCGACGGTGGTCGGGGAGATGATCCCCTTCAGGTTCGGGTACTGCTGGAGCAGGCCCTGGGTCTGCTGGAAGGACTGCTGGGCGTCGTCGTTGCCGTAGGCGACCTTGACCAGCTTGATGTTCTTGTACTTCGGGTCCGCCAGCTCCTTCTTCATGAAGTCGATCCACACGTTCTGGTTCGTCGCGGTCTGCGCGGCGGACAGGATCGCGATGTCGCCCTTGTAGCCGATCTGCTGGGCCAGCAGCTGGACTTCGGTACGGCCCAGGTCCTCGGCGGAGGCCTGCGAGACGAACGCGTTGCGGCAGTCGGGCTTGGTGTCGGAGTCGTAGGTGACGACCTTGATGTTGTTCTTCATGGCCTGCTTGAGCGCGGTGCACAGGGCGCCCGGGTCCTGCGCGGACACGGCCATCGCGTTGACCTGCTGCTGGGTGAGCGTGTTGACGTAGGAGACCTGGCCGGCGGTGTCGGTGGCGCTGGAGGGGCCGACCTCCTTGTACTTGCCGCCCAGCTCGGTGAGGGCCTTCTCGCCGCCCTTGTCCGCGGAGGTGAAGTACGGGTTGTTGACCTGCTTGGGCAGGAACCCGACGGTCAGGCCCTTCTTGAGCGCGGCATTCGGGTCGGCCTTGGCGGTCGAGGTGGCCGCCGCGTCGTCGCTCTTGGAGTTGTTCTTGGTGGTGCCGCCACAGGCGGTGAGGGCAAGGGCGAGGGAGGTTCCGGCGGCGAGGGCCGCGCAGGCGCGGCGGATCGATGACTTACGCATGGCATGGAGTCCTTTGATACGAGGGTGAGCTAGACGCGCGCCTTCAGAGGCGCGGGGAACTGCGCGACCAGCGACAACAGGCCCGCAGCCGACGAACTACCTATCCAGCTGAGCGCGCAGCTGCCCTGGCAATCGAGATCTGCCGAACAACTCGCGGCCCGAGCACGGAGATCACAAGCAGCACACCGGTCACAACAATCTGCGACTGTGCGGAGACGTTGAGCAGGCTCATCACGTTCTGCAGTGCGCCGAGGAGGAAGACTCCCGCGATCGCGCCGCCGAGCGTGCCCTTGCCGCCGTCGAAGTCGATGCCGCCGAGCAACACCGCGGCGACGACGGAGAGTTCGAGACCGGTGGCGTTGTCGTAGCGGGCGCTTGCGTAGTGCAGGGCCCAGAAGATCCCGGTGAGCGAGGCCATCAACCCCGTCACCGTGAACAGGATCAGCTTGTGCCGCCTGACGCGGATGCCCGCGAACCGCGCGGCCTCCTCGTTCGCGCCGATCGCGAACAGCGAGCGTCCGAACGGGGTGGCGTGCAGGACGACCACCGCGATGGCGAGCAGGACCAGGAAGGGCAGGAAGGCCTCCGGGATGAAGGTGTTCCCGATGCGTCCGGCCGCGAAGTCCAGGTACTGGGTGGGGAAGTCGGTCACCGCGTCGGAGCCGAGCACGATCTGTGCGATGCCCCGGTAGGCGGCGAGGGTGCCGATGGTGACGGCGAGGGAGGGCAGCCCGAGCCGGGTGACGAGGAGCCCGTTGACGAGCCCGCACACCACGCCCAGCAGCAGGCACAGCGGGATGATCGTCTCGATGGCCATGCCGTCGTTCCACAGCTTGCCCATCACCGCGCCCGAGAGGCCGGCCGTGGAGGCGACGGACAGGTCGATCTCACCGGAGACGACGAGGAGGGTCATCGGCAGGGCGATCAGGGCGATCGGCAGGGTGTTGCCGATCAGGAACGACAGGTTCAGGGCGTTGCCGAACCCGTCGACCGTACTGAACGACAGCAGCAACAGGACGACCAGGAGCGCGCCGACGACCGTGTCCCAGCGGACCGCGCGCGTCAGTGACTCAGGCATGGCGGGCGTTCCTCTTCTTCAGGGCGGAGGCCACGCGCAGCGCGACGACCCGGTCGACCGCGATGGCGAGGATGAGCAGGATGCCGTTGATGGCGAGCACCCACACGGAGCTGACGCCGAGGGCGGGCAGCACGCTGTTGATGGAGGTCAACAGCAGGGCACCGAGCGCGGCTCCGTACACGCTCCCGGAGCCGCCGGTGAAGACGACTCCGCCGACCACGACCGCGCTGACGACGGTGAGTTCGTAGCCGTTGCCGGTCCCGGAGTCGACGTTGCCGAACCGGGCCAGATACATCGCGCCCGCGAGGCCGGCAAGGCCACCGCAGAAGGTGTACGCGGCCAGGATCCGCTTGCGGACGGGGATGCCGGCGAGCCGCGCCGCCTCGGGGTTGGAGCCGAGCGCGTACAGCTCGCGTCCGCTGCCGAAGTGCTTGAGGTAGTACGCCGTCGCCACCAGCACCGCCAGCGCGATCAGCGCCAGCCACGGCACCGCGGAGATGCCGCCGGAGCCGAAGTTCACGAAGCCGCCGGGGAGGTCGGCCGCCGTGATCTGGCGGGAGCCGACCCAGATGGAGTCGACGCCGCGGATGATGTAGAGCGTGCCGAGGGTGACGACGAGGGCGGGCACCTGGCCGAGGCTGACGAGCAGGCCGTTGAGCAGGCCGAAGCCCACGCCCAGCAGCACCGCCAGCAGGATGGCGATCAGCGAGTTGCCGCCGCCGTGCAGATAGTCACCGGCTGCGAAGGCACAGATGCCGAGCGTGGAACCGACCGAGAGGTCGACGTTCCTCGTGATCACCACCAGGGACTGGCCGGTGGCGACCAGCACCAGGATGGTCGCGTTGAGCAGCAGGTCCTTGATGCCCTGCTCGGACAGGAAGTCGCTGTTGCCGATCTGGGTGATGGCGATCATCACCAGGAAGACGACCAGGATGGCCAGTTCGCGCATCTTGAAGACGCGGTCGACGAGCCGGGTGCCGCTGGACCTGGGCACCTCGGCCACGGGGGTTTCGTTGGGAGTGGTCACCGTCATGCGGCGGCCCTCCCGGTGGCTGCGGCCATCACGGTTTCCTCGGTGGCTTCGGCGCGTGGGATCTCGGCGGTGAGGCGGCCCTCGTGCATGACGAGCACGCGGTCGGCCATACCGAGGATCTCGGGCAGGTCGGAGGAGATCATCAGGACGGCCACGCCGTCGGCGGCCAGCTCACTGAGCAGCCGGTGCACCTCGGCCTTGGTGCCGACGTCGATGCCGCGGGTGGGCTCGTCGACGATCAGCACCCTCGGGCCGGTGGCGAGCCACTTGGCGAGGACCACCTTCTGCTGATTGCCACCGGACAGGGTGTTGACCGTGTCGGCGATCCTGGCGTACTTGACCTGGAGCTTGACGGCCCAGTCGAGGGACCGGCTGCGCTCGGCGCCGCGGTCGACGAGGCCCGCCTTCACGGTCGTACGAAGTCCGGTGAGGCCGATGTTGCGCTCGATGGACATGTCCATCACCAAGCCCTGGGCGCGCCGGTCCTCGGGAACGAGGGCCAGCCCGGCGGCCATGGCGGTGGAGGGCGCGCCGTTGGTGAGCCTGCGCCCCTGGACCTCGACCTCGCCTGCGTCCCACCGGTCGATGCCGAAGACCGCTCGGGCGACCTCCGTACGGCCGGCGCCGACGAGCCCGGCGAGGCCGACGATCTCGCCGTGCCGCACATCGAAGGAGACGTCGGTGAAGACGCCTTCCCGGGTCAACCGCCGTACACTCAGGGCGACTTCACCGGGCGCGACGTCCTGCTTGGGGTACAGCTCGTCGAGGTCGCGCCCGACCATGCGCCGTACGAGGTCGTCCTCGGTCATGCCCTCGATCGGCTCACTGGAGATCCAGGCCCCGTCGCGCAGGGTGGTGACCCGCCGGCAGATCTCGAAGATCTCCTCCAGCCGGTGCGAGATGAACAGGACCGCGGCGCCCTGTTCGCGCAGGGTGCGCACGACGCCGAAGAGGCGGGCCACCTCGCTGCCGGTGAGGGCGGCGGTCGGCTCGTCCATGATCAGGACGCGGGCCTCGAAGGAGAGGGCCTTGGCGATCTCGACGATCTGCTGGTCGGCGATGGACAGGCCGCGGGCCGGGCGGTCGGGGTCGAGTTCGACGCCGAGTCGCTGCATCAGCGTCAGGGTCGCCGCGTGGGTGGCCTTGTGGTCGATACGGCCGAGGGCGCGCCGGGGCTGGCGGCCCATGAAGATGTTCTCGGCGATCGAAAGGTCGGGAAAGAGCGTGGGCTCCTGGTAGATGACGGCGATGCCGGCGTCGCGGGCGTCGCCGGGCCCGTGGAAGACGACGGGCTCACCGTCGAGCAGCACCCGGCCGGCATCGGGCCGGTGCACACCGGCAAGGGTCTTGATCAGGGTCGACTTGCCCGCGCCGTTCTCTCCAGCGAGTGCGTGCACCTCACCGGGGAACAACTCCAGGGAAACGTCCCGCAGGGCGCGCACCGCGCCGAAGGACTTCGAGATGTCCTCGAGCGCCAGCACCGGGGCCGGACCCGTGTCGGACGGGTGGGTCATTGGAGGCTCCTCGACGACGCCGACAAGGGGCTCACGACGTCGTGAAAGGTTTCAACTTGGTTGCCGGGACGTTAGGCGCGTCGGCCATGTCACGTCAATGGGTGGGCCTCGAAAAAATTTCGAGAGCCCTTCGAGAGCCAAAGGTCACGGTCAGGCCACGGGCAACAGCCTCTGCCGGAATGCTTGACACCCCTGCGGGGAGCTTTAAGCTTCCCGTCCTGAATCGATTCATCCAACTGCCGTTCCGGCCAGACGTCACAGGAGCCCTCAAGTGACCGAGCTCGCCGCGGTGAAGGCCGCGCTGAAGACCCAGGCAGTCGAGACGCCGTCGTGGGCGTACGGGAACTCGGGGACCCGTTTCAAGGTGTTCGCACAGCAAGGTGTCCCCCGCACGCCGCAGGAGAAGCTGACCGATGCGGCCCAGGTGCACGCCGTCACCGGAGTGGCGCCGACCGTGGCGCTGCACATCCCGTGGGACAAGGTGGACGACTACGGTGCCCTGGCGAAGTACGCCGAGGACCACGGCGTGAAGCTGGGGGCGATCAACTCCAACACGTTCCAGGACGACGACTACAAGCTGGGCAGCATCTGCCACCCGGATGCGGCGGTGAGGCGTAAGGCTCTCGATCACCTGCTGGAATGCGTCGACATCATGGACGCCACCGGCTCCAGCGACCTGAAGCTGTGGTTCGCCGACGGCACGAACTACCCCGGACAGGACGACCTCCGCGCCCGGCAGGACCGACTCGCCGAAGCCCTGGCCGAGGTCTACGCCCGGCTCGGGCACGGGCAGCGCATGCTGCTGGAGTACAAGTTCTTCGAACCCGCCTTCTACGCCACCGACGTGCCCGACTGGGGCACCGCCTACGCACACTGCCTCAAGCTCGGCGAGAAAGCACAGGTCGTCGTCGACACCGGCCACCATGCTCCCGGCACCAACATCGAATTCATCGTCGCCACCCTCCTGCGCGAGAACAAACTCGGCGGGTTCGACTTCAACTCACGCTTCTACGCCGACGACGACCTCATGGTCGGCGCCGCCGACCCCTTCCAGCTCTTCCGGATCATGTACGAAGTCGTGCGCGGCGGCGGATACACCGACAAGGTCGCGTTCATGCTGGACCAGTGCCACAACATCGAGGCCAAGATCCCCGCCATCATCCGCTCCGTCATGAACGTCCAGGAAGCCACCGCCAAGGCACTGCTGGTGGACAGGGAGGCGTTGGGGGCAGCCCAGCGGACGGGCGACGTGCTCGAAGCCAATGCGGTGCTGATGGATGCGTACAACACGGATGTACGCCCGCTGCTCGCCGAGGTCCGCCAGGAGATGGGGCTCGACCCCAATCCCATCGCCGCCTACCGCCACTCCGGATGGGCCGAAAAGATCGTCGAGGAACGGGTCGGCGGGCAGCAAGCCGGATGGGGAGCCTGAACGCTGCCACTCCTCTGCCGGGTTTTGTTGTTTGCCGGCTGCGGGCCGGATGTGGCTGGTCGCGCCCACGCGGCGGAGCCGCCAATTTGCACAGCCCCGCACCCCTTTGCGGGGCTCGTCGCGCCCGCGCGGCGAAGCCGCACATCAATACAGCCCCGCGCCCCTATCGGGGCGCTGATCCGCACGTATCTCCAGAAGGACTGAATGGACATGGCATCCCATCCCGAAGCTGCTGCTCTTCTGGCTCGCTCCCATCGGCTCGGTGCTGATCCCCGCAATACCAACTACGCCGGGGGCAACACCTCCGCGAAGGGCACCGACACCGACCCCGTGACCGGCGGTGACGTCGAGTTGATGTGGGTCAAGGGGTCCGGTGGTGACCTCGGCACGCTCACCGAGGCCGGGCTCGCCGCATTGCGGCTGGATCGGTTGCGGGCCCTGCAGGGGGTCTATCCGGGTGTGGAGCACGAGGACGAGATGGTCGCCGCGTTCGACTACTGCCTGCACGGGAAGGGGGGTGCCGCTCCCTCCATCGACACCGCGATGCACGGTCTGGTCGACGCCGCGCACGTCGATCATCTGCACCCCGACTCCGGGATCGCGCTCGCCTGTGCCGCCGACGGGGAGAAGCTGACCGCCGAGTGTTTCGGCGACACGGTGGTGTGGGTGCCGTGGCGGCGGCCCGGGTTCCAGCTGGGGCTGGACATCGCGGCGGTCAAGGAGGCCAATCCGCAGGCCATCGGGTGTGTTCTGGGCGGGCACGGGATCACCGCCTGGGGTGACACCTCCGAGGAGTGCGAGCGGAACTCGCTGCACATCATCCGCACCGCCGAGGCGTTCCTCGCCGAGCGGGGCAGGCCGGAGCCGTTCGGGTCGGTGCTCGACCGATACGAGGCGCTGCCCGAGGCCGAGCGGCGGGAGCGGGCCGCCGCGCTCGCACCGTACGTCCGGGCCGTGGCCTCGCAGGACAAGCCGCAGGTCGGGCACTTCAATGACTCCGAGGTCGTGCTGGAGTTTTTGGCGCGGGCCGAGCATCCGCGGCTGGCCGCGCTCGGGACCTCCTGCCCCGACCACTTCCTGCGTACGAAGGTACGGCCGCTCGTGCTCGACCTGCCGCCGGCCGCTCCCCTGGAGGAGGCGATCGCGCGGCTCAAGGAGCTGCATGCCGAGTACCGCGAGGAGTACGCCGCCTACTACCAGCGGCACGCGCTGCCCGACTCCCCCGCGATGCGCGGCGCCGACCCGGCGATCGTGCTGGTTCCGGGTGTGGGCATGTTCAGCTTCGGCAAGGACAAGCAGACCGCGCGGGTGGCCGGCGAGTTCTACGTCAACGCCATCAACGTGATGCGCGGGGCCGAGGCCGTGTCGACATATGCGCCGATCGAGGAGTCGGAGAAGTTCCGCATCGAGTACTGGGCGCTGGAGGAGGCCAAGCTCCAGCGGATGCCGAAGCCCAAGCCGCTCGCCACGCGGGTCGCGCTCGTCACGGGCGCGGGCAGCGGCATCGGGAAGGCCATCGCGGAGCGGTTGGTCGGTGAGGGCGCGTGTGTCGTCGTCGCCGATCTCAATGCGGAGAACGCGGCCGCCGTGGCCGAGGAGTTGGGCGGCCCGGACAAGGCCGTCGCCGTCGCCGTGGATGTGACGGACGAGGAGCAGATCGCCGCGGCCTTCAAGGCGGCCGTGCTCGCCTTCGGCGGGGTCGATCTGGTGGTCAACAACGCCGGAATCTCCATCTCCAAGCCGTTGTTGGAGACTTCGGCCAGGGACTGGGACCTGCAGCACGACATCATGGCCCGTGGCTCCTTCCTCGTGTCGCGGGAGGCGGCTCGGGTGATGATCGCGCAGGAGCTCGGCGGCGACATCGTCTACATCGCCTCCAAGAACGCCGTTTTCGCCGGGCCCAACAACATCGCCTACTCGGCCACCAAGGCCGATCAGGCTCATCAAGTACGGCTGCTCGCCGCCGAGTTGGGCGAGCACGGCATCCGAGTCAACGGGGTCAACCCGGACGGTGTGGTGCGCGGTTCCGGGATCTTCGCGGGCGGCTGGGGTGCCCAGCGGGCAGCCGTGTACGGGGTGCCGGAGGAGAAGCTGGGCGAGTTCTACGCCCAGCGCACCATCCTCAAGCGTGAGGTGCTGCCGGAGCATGTCGCGAACGCCGTGTTCGCACTGACCGGCGGGGAGTTGACCCACACCACCGGGCTGCACGTGCCGGTCGACGCCGGCGTCGCGGCCGCCTTCCTGCGGTGAACGCGCTCGTGAAGTCGTACGCCGCGGTCGACCTCGGCGCGTCCAGCGGGCGTGTCATGGTCGGCCGCGTCGGCTCTGACAGCCTGGAGCTGACCGAGGCACACCGCTTCCCCAACCGGCCGGTCCGGGTGCCCGAGGGGCTGCGGTGGGACATCCTCTCCCTGTACGGGGGTGTCCTGGACGGGCTGCGGGCGGCCGGGCAGGTGGATTCCGTCGGCATCGAC
The DNA here is from genome assembly GCF_000720765.1 of Streptomyces sp. NRRL S-646. Classification (GTDB taxonomy): domain Bacteria; phylum Actinomycetota; class Actinomycetes; order Streptomycetales; family Streptomycetaceae; genus Streptomyces. Next base: position 231,056 of record NZ_JODC01000008.1, on the reverse strand, counting down.
AGCTGGGCCGTGGACTACGGGCTGCTGGACCAGGACGGGGCGCTGCTCGGCAATCCCGTGCACTACCGCGACTCGCGTACCGAGGGCGTCGCGGAGAAGGTGTGGGCGAGCGTGCCCGCCGAGCAGCTGTATGCGGCGACCGGCTTGCAGTACGCGCCGTTCAACACCCTGTACCAGCTGATCGCGGCGCGGGAGACGGCCCAACTGGCCCATGCCGAACGGTTGTTGCTCATCCCGGATCTGATGTCCTACTGGCTCACGGGCGAGCAGGGCACCGAGCTCACCAATGCCTCGACGACCCAGCTGATCGATCCCCGGACGCGGGGGTGGTCGCACGGGGTCGCCTCCCGGCTGGGCGTCGACCTGGGTCTGTTCGCGCCGCTGCGGCAGCCCGGGGATCCGGCCGGGGTGCTGCAGCCCGAGGTGCTGGAGGAGACCGGGCTGCGGGGCCCGGTGCCGGTGACGGCGGTCGGTTCGCACGACACGGCGTCCGCGGTGGCCGCCGTACCGGCTGACGGCGAGCGGTTCGCGTACATCTGCACCGGGACCTGGTCGCTGGCCGGTCTCGAGCTGGACGCGCCCGTGCTGAGCGAGGAGAGCCGGGCCGCCAACTTCACCAACGAGCTGGGGCTGGACGGCACGGTCCGCTATCTGCGCAACATCATGGGGTTGTGGCTGCTCCAGGAGTGCGTACGGGCCTGGGGTGAGCCGGAGTTGGGCGGGCTGCTGCGGGAGGCGGCCAAGGTGCCGGCGCTGCGGTCGGTGGTGGATGCGGGGGATGCGGCGTTCCTGGCGCCGGGGCGGATGCCGGAGCGGATCGCCGAGGCGTGCCGTGCCTCGGGGCAGCCGGTGCCCGAATCGCCTGCGGAGATCACGCGCTGCATTCTCGACTCGCTCGCCCTGGCCCACCGCCGGGCGGTCGAGGACGCCCAGCGGCTGGCCGGGCACCCGGTGGACGTCGTCCATGTCGTCGGCGGTGGCACCCGCAACGCGCTGCTGTGCCAACTGACCGCCGACGCGTGCGGGCTGCCCGTGGTGGCAGGTCCGACGGAAGCGGCAGCACTGGGGAACGTGCTGGTCCAGGCCCGGACGCACGGGCTGGTCGGCGACCTCGCGGGAGGACGGCGCCTGCTCACGCGCACCCAGCCGCTGACCCGCTACGAGCCGCGGGGCGACACCGCCCGGTGGCGCGAGGCGCAGACCCGGATCACCGGAGGGTGAGCAGGGTCTCCCCCTGGCCTCCTCCCCCGACTACGCTTCACTCATCCGATGATCGATCACAAGGAGCCGCGATGCGTGTCGCCCTGTTCCTGACCTGTGTCAACGACACGCTCTATCCGGACACCGGGCGCGCCGTGGTGAAACTGCTGACCAGGCTGGGCGTCGAGGTCGACTTCCCGATGGCCCAGACCTGCTGCGGGCAGGCGCACTACAACACCGGGTACCGGCATGAGGCGGAGCCGCTGGCGCGGCATTTCTCCGATGTCTTCGGAAGGTACGAGGCGATCGTGACTCCGTCCGGTTCGTGCGGGGCGATGGTGCGGGAGCTGTATCCGCGGATGGGTGAGCGGGCGCGGGCCGAGGGGCGCGGGGACACGCTCGCGGCGACGCTGGCTCCGGTGGTCCCGAAGACGTACGAGCTCACCGAGTTCCTGGTGGACGTGCTCGGTGTGACGGACGTCGGCGCGTACTACCCGCACCATGTGACATACCACCCGACCTGCCACGGGCTGCGGGGTCTGGGGCTCGGTGACCGTCCCCGTCGGCTGCTCCAGGCCGTGAAGGGCCTGGAACTGGTCGAGCTGCCGGGTGCCGAGGAGTGCTGCGGGTTCGGCGGCACCTTCGCCCTGAAGAACCCCGACGTGTCGGCGGCGATGGGCGCGGACAAGGTGCGCAACGCCGAGTCGACCGGCGCGGAGGTGCTGTGTGCGGCCGACAACTCCTGTCTGATGCACATCGGCGGGACGATGACACGGCTCAGTAGCGGTATGCGGCCGGTGCACATTGCGGAGATCCTGGCGAGCACGGAGGAGGAGCCGGCCGTATGAGCGGAACGTTCGTGGGGATGCCGGCCTTTCCGAAGGCCGCGCACGAGGCGGTGAACAATCCGACGCTGCGCGGCAATCTGCGGCACGCCACGCACACCATCCGCGCCAAGCGGGCGAAGGCCGTGGCGGAGGTGTCCGACTGGGCGGCGCTGCGGGAGGCGGGCAAGCAGATCAAGGACCATACGCTGCGTCATCTCGACCGGTATCTGGAGCAGCTGGAGGAGTCGGTCACCGCCGCGGGCGGCATCGTGCACTGGGCCGCCGACGCCGACGAGGCCAACCGGATCGTGGCCGCCCTGGTGAAGGCGACCGGCGAGTCGGAGGTCGTCAAGGTCAAGTCGATGGCCACCCAGGAGATCGGCCTCAACGAAGCCCTCGAGGCCGAGGGCATCCGCGCCTACGAGACCGATCTCGCCGAACTGATCGTGCAGTTGGGCAAGGACCGGCCCTCACACATCCTGGTCCCCGCGATCCACCGCAACCGCGGCGAGATCCGGGACATCTTCAAGCGGGAGATGAGCGAGTGGGGCCGCCCGGCCCCCGAGGGCCTCACCGACACGCCCGCCGAACTCGCCGAGGCCGCCCGGCTGCACCTGCGGGAGAAGTTCCTGCGCGCCAAGGTCGGCATCTCCGGCGCCAACTTCATGGTCGCCGAGACCGGCACGCTGGTGGTCGTCGAGTCCGAGGGCAACGGGCGGATGTGCCTGACTCTGCCCGAGACGCTGATCTCGGTCGTCGGCATCGAGAAGATCGTGCCGACCTGGCAGGACCTGGAGGTGTTCCTGCAGACCCTGCCCCGCTCCTCCACCGCCGAGCGCATGAACCCGTACACCTCGATGTGGACCGGTACCACGGACGGCGACGGACCGCGCACCTTCCATCTGGTGCTGCTCGACAACGGCCGCACCGACACCCTCGCCGACGAGGTCGGCCGCCAGGCCCTGCGCTGCATCCGTTGCTCGGCGTGTCTGAATGTCTGCCCGGTGTACGAGCGGGCGGGCGGCCACGCCTACGGCTCGGTCTACCCGGGGCCGATCGGCGCCATCCTCAGCCCCCAACTCCGGGGCACCGCAAGCGAGATCGACGCCTCCCTGCCGTACGCGTCGTCATTGTGCGGTGCCTGCTACGAGGTGTGCCCGGTCGCCATCGACATCCCGGAGGTCCTGGTCCATCTGCGGGAGCGGGTCGTGGAGGGCGGGCAGGTGACCCGCGAGGGCAACAAGGTGGTGCTGCAGCCCGCGAAGGGGCATGCGGCCGAGCGGGCGACCATGCGCGCGGCACGCTGGGCGTTCACGCACCCGGGCGCCCTGCGCACCGGCCAGCGGCTCGCTTCCCGCACGCGTCGGGTGCATCCGCGGACGCTGCCCGGGCCGGGCAAGGCGTGGAGCGGCACCCGGGATCTGCCGGCGGTTCCGGCGGAACCGTTCCGCGACTGGTGGCAGCGCACACAGGGTGGCAAGGGAGGCGCGAAGTGAGCAGCAGGGAACGGATCCTGGGCCGGGTGCGGCGGGCACTGGCGGACGTAACACAGGACGACACTCCCCCAGTGCCTGAAGGGCCTGGGAGGGACCCCCAGTACGAGCAGGCTGTCTCGCGCGACTATCTGCGGGAGCACGGGGCGCGGAGCGTCGAACAGACGGTGGATCTGCTGGCCGAGAACCTGGCGGACTACCGGGCGATTGTGCACCGTACGGATCCGGAGGAGTTGCCGTACCTCATCATGCGGCTGCTCGCCGAGCGCGGACCCCAGTATGTGCTCGTGCCCCCGGGACTCCCGCCGGAGTGGATGTCGGCCGCCGATCCCACCCGCGTTCACGACCGCGCCGTGAGCACCCCGCACGAGCTGGACAAGGTCGAGAGCGTGGTCACCGGGTGCGCGGTCGCCATCGCCGAAACCGGCACCATCGTCCTGGACGGCAGCCCGGACCAGGGCCGCCGCCGCATCACCCTCGTCCCCGACCACCACATCTGTGTCGTACGGGTCCCGGAGCAGGTCGTCTCGTCCGTGCCCCAGGCCCTCGAACGCCTGGACCCGGCCCGCCCGTTGACGTGGATCTCCGGTCCGTCGGCGACCAGCGACATCGAGCTGGACCGGGTCGAGGGGGTGCACGGTCCGCGCACTCTGGAGGTGGTGCTGGTCAGCGGTCGGGCGAGCGCCGACGTCAACCCGTAGCCTCCGCAATGTCGGCGGGTGCGGTGGGTCAGTCGGCGGTCCGTCGCCGTCCCTGCGCGCTCGCGTTCAACACGGAGCCCGCCGCTCGTCTTGGGACTCCGCTGACGAGCGGAGCTCCGACCGCGACAGGACGACTGCCATGCTGCGTCGGTCGGTGGAGGCGGACGCGACCGACGGCGGCCTGCGCCGCCCTGCGGCTGCTGAAGGTCTGGCGCTGAACGTGTTCGTGGCGCGCCGGTGGGACAGCGACGCCACGGCGTCCCGCGCCGGAACTTCGGTGAATCAGCGTGCGGCAGGCATCCGGGCTCCGCCTTCAGGTGTGGGACAACAGGGTGGCGCCAGAAGTCTGTCAATCCGTTTCGGGGAGGGTTCGGGGCAGTCCGAAGCGCGTCATGACGTCGGTGCTGAAGCTGGTAATGGCTGTGATGTGGTCGGCGGCGGTGGTGATGACCAGGAGGCAGTAGGCGCGGTAGACACCGGCGTGGGGGTCTGCCAGGTACAAGCCGAAGGCCGGCTGGCCGTTGGCGCGGGTGGGCACCGCGCGGTAGGAGCGGCCGGGGCGGAAGGTGACGGCGGCCAGGACGCGCTGCGCGGTTTCGATGCCGCGGTATTCCAGCATGGCCGGAGGCATGGAGAGTCTGACGTCGGTGACGAGCAGTTCGATCAGGGCGTCCAGGTCGGCGCGTTCCAGGGCGTCGGTGAACCGGGCGACGAGCCGCTGTTCGGCGGCGGTGTCGGGTTGGGGTGCAGGCCTGCGGCTGCCGGTGCCGCCGTTGCCGCTGCCGCTGGGGTCGGCGAGGTGGTTGTCGACGGTGGCGCGGGCGCGTTTCAGGGCGCTGCTCACGGCTTCCTGGGTGGTGCCGAGCATCTGGGCGACTTCGGCGGCGTGGTAGCCCAGGACGTCGCGGAGGACGAGGGCGGCGCGTTGGCGTGGTGGCAGCAGTTGCAGGGCGGTGATGAAGGCCAGGGAGATGGCCTCGGTGGTCTCGTAGCGGGCCTCCGGTCCGGGGCGCCGGTCGACGAGGTGGTCGAGCAGGACGTCGGGGTAGGGCTCCAGCCAGGCCGGGGCGTCGCCGGCGCCGGTGGGTTCGGGCAGGTCGGTCTCGGGCAGCGGGGCGGCGCTGCGGGGGCGGCGGCTGTCGGCGCGCAACATGCTCAGGCACCGATTGGTCGCGATCTTGTAGAGCCAGGTCCGGAGCGAGGACCGCTCGCCGAACTCGCCGAGATTACGCCAGGCGGACACGAGGGTCTCCTGGAGCGCGTCCTCGGCATCCTGCAGGGATCCCAGGATGCGGTAGCAGTGCACCTGCAACTCGTGGGAGTGGCCCTGTACCAGGTCGCGGAACGCCTGGTGGTCGCCGGCCCGGGCCCGAGCGATCAGGTCCGTCGTGTCCATCTCCATCGGCATGCATCCTCGCTCTTTTTCTCTCCGTCGGGTGCGTTCGGCTCGCTCAGAGATGAAGACGCCGTCGGTCCGGCGAATTGGGCGGCGCTGCGCCGACCAATTTCCGGCGGGCGGCGGCGTCTACCCGGTTGGAGGCGGTCCCGGTCCGGGGCGCGCCCCGGACCCAGAACAGGACCACAGACATGGCCAAGTACGTTTTCTCCTTCCGTGTGCCCTCCGACTACAAGCCCCACGCCGGCACGACGGCCGAGTGGCAGGCCTGGTTCGGCGGGCTGGGCTCGGCCCTGGTGGACGTGGGCAACGCAGTGACCGGTTACGCCTCGCTCGGCGAGGTCGGCGGGAGCGATTCCCGGATGGTCGCCTACTCGGTGGTGTCCGCCGAGGACCTGGGCTGCGCGCTGGCGCTGGCCAAGGACTGCCCGGTGCTGCGGGTGGGCGGCGGGGTCGAGGTCGGCCCCGTGATGGAAGTCGCGGGGTCGTGAGCGACGCCATGACCGCATCGACGGCACCGCCGCGGGGGTCGTTCCTGGCCACCGGGCGCGGCAAGGTCACGCTGGCGCTGCTGTGCGCGGTGACGTTCCTGGACGTCATGGACGGCGCGATCGTGAACGTCGCGCTGCCGACCATCCGTACGCATCTGGGCTTCTCGGTGCAGAACCTGCAGTGGGTGGTCAGCGGCTATCTGATCACTTATGGCGGGTTCCTGCTGCTGGGCGGTCGGGCCGGGGACCTGCTGGGGCGGAGGCGGCTGCTGATCGCCGGGACCGCGCTGTTCGCGGCCTCCTCGCTGGCCTGCGGGTTGGCCGAGAACCAGGGGTTGCTGGTCGGCTCCCGCCTCGCCCAGGGCTTCGGGGCCGCGATGATGTCCCCGGCGGCGCTGTCCATCCTGACCACCACCTTCCAGGATTCGGACCGGCACAAGGCGCTGGGCGCGTGGGCCGGGATCAGCGGGATGGCCTCGGCGGTCGGCCTGCTCTTCGGTGGGCTGCTCACCCAGGAATTCGGCTGGCGGTGGGTGTTCTTCGTGAACCTCCCGCTGTGCGCGCTGGTGCTGTTCGGGACGTTCAGGATCCTGAAGGCCGACCACGGCCGGTCCGTGCCGGGCGGTTTCGACGTGGTCGGCGCGGTGCTGGTCACCGCCGGCATGCTGCTGCTGATCTTCACGTTGGTGAAGGCGCCGGACGAGGGCTGGGGCGCGGGCCGCACCGTCGGCGGGCTGGCCGCATCGGCGGTGCTGATGGCCGCGTTCGTGGTCAATGAGCAGCGGCGCGCCCATCCGCTGGTCCCGCTGTCGATCTTCCGGATCAAGGGCCTGGCCGCGGCCGATGCCACGCAGGTGATCGCCTGGGCCGGGTTCTACTCGATGTTCTTCTTCGTCACTCTGTACATGCAGAACGTCCTGGGCTACTCCCAGCTGCAGTCCGGGCTCTCGTATGTGCCGGTGAGCGTCGGCATCGGGTTCGGGTCGACGGTGGCGACGAAGATGTTCGTCCGGACCGGTACCCGTCCGATCATCGTCTCCGGTGCGCTGCTCGCCGCCGGTGGCATCCTGTGGCTGTCCCGCATTCCGGTGGATGGCACCTATCTCGGCAACCTGCTCACCCCGCTGGTGGTCATGGGAGCCGGGCTCGGGCTGCTGTACGCCGGCGTGCAGACGGCCGCGAACGCGGGCGTGCCGGAGGATCGGGCCGGATTGGCCGCAGCCCTGATCACCACCTCTTTCCAGCTCGGGTCAGCGCTCGGCCTGGCGGTGTTCAGCGGGATCGCGACCAGCCGCACCAGCCACCTGCTCGCCGCCCACACCCCGCCCCCGGAGGCACTCACCGCCGGATTCCAGCGGGCCCTGCTCGTCAGCGCCCTCTGCCTCGTGGCAGCCGGAGCCATCGCGCTGCGCGCCTCCAACACCCGCGGCGATCCCGCCGCCACGCCAGAAGCCGAACAAGACCTGGAACCCTCCTACGACCCCGTATGACCCGACACAACGAGATCCCGGGAGGGCGTTCAACGCCCTCCCGGGATTCTCTTCACTGTCGGGTGCGCTCCGGCTCCACCACCGGTGGAGTCCCCCGTTGTTGTCCGGTGCGCCAGGTGTACCGATGTGTGCCCGCCCCCGGGGCCCCTCCCCACCGCACCGGCACGGTCACCGACGTCACGGACCGTGGCGTCCCGTCAGGACGTACCTGTCAGGGACGTACCTGTCAGCAGTACGCGATCGGGCAGCCGCGGCGCAGCGAGTGCTGGGCGGCCCGCAGATACACCGCCACATAGAACGCGGCGTCCAGGTCCTCACTCCACGGTCCGGGCCGGGCGGCGGCCAGGTCCTTCGCCGGTCCGTCCAGGAACCACATGGTCAGATCCAGGTTGTCGCTGGTCGCCGGTATCTCGTCCACCGGCAGTTCGACGGCCTTCGCCAGTCGCTCGGCGAGGCGGAGCACCTGGGGAGCGCCGGCGACCATCGTCTCGTCCGTGTAGGCGGAGTTGACGGGCAGCCAGATCTCCTCGTCGAGGGACAGCGGCACCAGCAGTGTCCAGCCGCAGAGCACCTCCTCTTCCGCCCGTGACAGATGCGAGCGGCACAGCGCGCTGAAGCCGTCCATCGGAGGCACCAGCTTCTCCTCGAACGACATCCCCGAGCCGCGTACGAACTCCGACTCCTCGGGCACCGAGGTGTACGGCGGCAGGCCGCGCCGTCTCAACTCTTCGTCGAGCGCGGAGGCGACGGCTCCTCGGCCGCCCTCCTCCTCGTCGGCGTCGAACCACTCCTGCGCATCGACACTGACCAGATAGATCCCCATGCCCGCAACGTACAAGGCGCCACTGACAACGGACTTCCTCCTCGCTGACCTCACATGGCGTATCCGACATGGCTGGCGGGCAATCTGCGGGCCTACTTCCAGAAGGGTCTGGCCCCGTACCGGCACCACGTACGCACCCGGTTCGACACCGAACCCGCCGCCCACGCCAGGCCGCCGGCCTACGGTGACCCCGGCGGTCTGCTGGGCGCACTGCACCCGGAACTGCGCTGGCAGTCGCCGGTGCTGACGATCGGCGGGCTGCGCGTGGAGCGGGACGTGCACCTGCGGGGGCGGGGGGTGCTGTGCTCCCGTCATTCTTCTGCCGGCGGTAACCGACGGTGCTCAAGGACGCCCGTCTGCCCCCGGTCGTCGTCTATCCCATGACACACCAGGCGGCGCTGGACGTGGCCGACCCGGCGGCCGAGGGCAGCAGGACACCGTCGCAGTCGCTGGTCGCGCTGCTGGGGCGGACCCGGGCGGAGATCCTCGGCCATGTCGCCGGGGCCGTATGACGACGGAGCTGGCCCGCGGTACGGGCATGTCCCCGGCCACCGCCGGCTACCACACGACGGTCCTGCGGGACGCGGGCCTGGTCAGCACCCACCGGCTGGGCAGCGCCGTCCTGCACACACCCACCCGCTGGGGGCCGCCCCTGCTGGAGGGCCGACGCCGCTCTGCGGCCTGACCACCGGCGCCCCTTGCTATCAGCAGCCCCTTGTCCTTCGGACAGGTCCGCGCCACGTCCTTCGCCGACCGCCCCAGCTGTCGACCTGTTGGTTCATGGACGCCAAGTCACCTGTTGTGCGGACTGTGTTGAGCCTGCCGAGTGCCTTGGCGGCGTCCTCGCCGCCCTCGCGGGAGCGTTGACGACCGGGACGATGAAGTCGGCGTTCTGGAGGTGTCTGTGGTCGGCCAGGAGGAGGGGAAGTTGGGGACGAGCCTGGTCACGGCCCGGCGGGTGCTGCGCGCTCCTGCGGTCGGGGCGGTGGTTCTGGCCGTATGAGAACGATCTGCGCACCAGGGGGCGGCTGCTTCGGCGGCCGCCTTCGGACGCGTGACAGAGTGGGTGAACAAGCGCTTAGATAGTGGTTGCGATCCGTGTCGAGCTGTCCGATCCCTGCCGAGCTGGAGGCCCCGTTGCTGTTCTCATCCGTCGACGACGTCTCCGTACGTCTCGCCGCCACCGGGTATCTCGCCTCTCCCGCGGTCGCCACGACCGTCTTCCTCGCCGACCGCCTGGGCAAGCCGCTGCTGGTGGAGGGCCCCGCCGGGGTCGGCAAGACGGAGCTCGCCAAGGCCGTGGCCGAGGTGGCGGGCGCGCGGCTGGTCCGGCTGCAGTGCTACGAGGGCGTCGACGAGTCCCGGGCGCTGTACGAGTGGAACCACGCCAAGCAGCTGCTGCGCATCAGCGCGGGCCGCGACGAGACCTGGGACGAGACCCGCACGGACATCTTCAGCGAGGAGTACCTGCTCACCCGTCCCCTGCTCACGGCCATCCGCGGCGATGACCCGAAGGTGCTGCTGATCGACGAGACCGACAAGGCGGACGTCGAGGTGGAGGGCCTGCTCCTGGAGGTGCTGAGCGACTTCCAGGTCACGGTCCCCGAGCTGGGTACGATCACTGCGACCCGCCGCCCCTTCGTCGTTCTGACCTCGAACGCGAGCCGTGAGCTGTCCGAGGCGCTGCGCCGTCGCTGCCTGTTCCTCCACATCGACTTCCCCGAGGAGGAGCTGGAGCGTCGGATCGTACGGCTGAAGGTGCCCGGTCTGGACGAGGCGCTGGCCGGCTCGGTGGTGCGGGTGGTCGGTGCGCTGCGCGCGATGGATCTGCGCAAGGCGCCCTCGGTCGCCGAGACGATCGACTGGGCGCGCACGCTGCTCGCGCTGGGGGCCGACACCCTCGACGAGGGCGTCGTGCGCGACAGCCTGGGCGTCCTGCTCAAGCATCAGGAGGACGTCCTCAAGGCGGCCGCCAAGCTCGACCTGGACGCCGTGTGACCGCCCCCGGAGTGGCGGAGCGCCTCACCTCTCTGGTCGGGGCGCTGCGCGCGCACGGCATACGGATCGGCACCGGCGAGACCGTGGACGCGGCGCAGGCGGTGGCGGCGCTGGGCCTGGCTGACCGTGAGCTGCTGCGGGAGGGACTGGCCGCGACGTTGCTGCACGGCACGGTGCAGCGGCAGGTGTTCGACCCGGTCTTCGACCTGTACTTCCCGCGGGGCGTCGGCGCGCCGGAGACGGAGCCCGCGGACCGGGAGGATCTGCGGGAACGGCTCGCTTCCGCCCTCGCCGCGGGCGACGTCGTCCTGATGGGGCAGCTGGCGGCGGAGGCGGTCGACGGCTTCGGCGGATACGGTGCATCCCCGGGATCGCAAGGCTGGTCGTCGTACCAGACGCTCGACCGGCTTCGCCCGCAGACCCTCCTCGCCCGCGTCCGCGAGAACGTCCAGGCGCGAAACGGCAGTTCCGGGTTCGCCGACCGGCTGCTCGACGAGGAGATCCGGCGGCGCATCGAGACGTTCCGCAGGCAGGTGGCGGTGGAGGCGCGGCGCCGGATCGCCGAGCGGCGCGACCGGGACGAGCTCGCCCGGCGTGCCGTGGCCACGACGCCCGACCGGGTCGACTTCCTGTACGCCGGGAAGCTCCAGCTCGCCGAGCTGCGCAGGACGGTTCAGCCGCTGGCCCGTAAGCTCGCCACCCGGCTCGCGGCCCGCCGGCGCCGCGCCGCCCGCGGCAGCATCGATCTGCGGCGCACCCTGCGCGGTTCCCTGTCCACGGGCGGGGTGCCGATGAAGCCGGTGCTGCGCAGGCGCCGCCCCGTTCGGCCCGAACTGGTGCTGCTGTGCGATGTGTCGGGGTCGGTGTCCGGGTTCTCGGACTTCACGATGCTGCTGGTGCAGGCGCTGCACGACCAGTTCAGCAAGGTGCGGGTGTTCGCCTTCGTCAACCGGCTCGACGAGGTGACCCGGCTCCTCGAACACGGTGCGGCCGACCCGGAGGGGCTGGGCGCCCGTATCCGGGCGGAGGCGACGCTCACGGGCTGGCACGGCAGCAGCGACTACGGCGTCGCACTGGGTGAGTTCGCGGAGCGGTACGGCGACGCGGTGGGCCCGCGCACGACGGTGTTCGTGCTGGGCGACGCCCGTACGAACATGAGCGACCCGAACCTGGCGGCGGTGCGGCAGGTGGCCGAACGGGCCCGCCGGGTCTACTGGTTGAACGCCGAGCCGCACGCCCAGTGGGGCACGGGCGACTCCGCCGCACCCGAGTACGCGGAGTTGGTGGAGATGCACGAGTGCCGCAACGCCCGGCAGCTCGGCGCGCTCATCGCGCGCCTGCTGCCGGTGTGACTGCTAGCCCTTCGACTTCGCGTAGTCCTTCGCCATCTGGCCCGCGAAGTCGTACACCACGCACGGCTCGTCGCTGACCACCCAGGCGTCGTGCCCCGGCGATATCACGAACACGTCGCCCGGTCCGACCTCCTGCTCCGCGCCGTCGTCCATGCGTACCCGCATGCGTCCCTGGACGCAGTAGCCGTTGTGATGGACCTGGCAGGTGTCCGTCCCGGCGATCGGTGCCACCGACTCCGACCACTTCCAGCCCGGTTCGAAGGTCCCCACCGCGAAGTCGAGTCCGGTCATGTGTACGGCTTCGAGGTGTCCGCGCGGGAAATCGCGCCGCTCGTCGGGCTTCTCGACGGCCTTGATCTCAAGCATGACGGCTCCCTTCCTTGCGAGCCCCGCCCACCACACCATCGTCCGCCGGTCCAGCCGGGACCGCCATCCGGGATGCGGAGAAAACGTCGATGAGCGGACAACTCGGTCGAACAAGCGGAGAATGGTGCGAGGCCGCTTTCGCCGAACCACCAGAAAGGTGGCGATCACCGTGGCTGAACACCCCCACGCACAACTCGTCCGCACGGGCTACGAGGCTTTCTCGCGCGGCGACATGGACACCCTGCGCTCGATGATGACGGGCGACGCCACGCACCATGTACCCGGAAGCCACCAGCTGTCCGGCGACTGCAAGGGAATCGACGCGGTCCTCGACTACTACCGCCGGCTCTACGAGGACACGGGCGGCACGTTCAAGGTCGAGCTGCGCAACGTCCTCGTGGACGGGCGCGGCCACGCGGTTTCCATGCACCACTTCACCGCCCAGCGCGGGGACAAGCGGATCGACGAGGACGGAGCCATCGTCTTCCGGATCGTCGGAGACAAGATCACCGACCTCGACGAGTGCGTAGCGGACATCGACAAGGGCAACGAGTTCTGGTCATGACGCCGTCGCCCGGCCGCACAGCCGGGCGAAGCGGTCCGCGTCCACGTTTCCGCCGGAGACGATGACACCGATCCGGCGCGGCAGAGAACCCGCACGCCCGGCGAGCAGGGCGGCGATCGGAGTGGCTCCACTCGGCTCGACGACGATCTTCAGGCGCTCGAAGGCGAACCGCATGGCGTCGCGGATCTCGTCGTCGGAGACGAGGACGATGCCGTCGACGAGCCGCCGGTTGACGGAGAACGTCAGCTCGCCGGGCGTGTCGAGAGCCTGCCCGTCGGCGATGGTGCGCGGCACGGGGATGCTGACGCGCCGGCCCGCCTCCAGGGACCGCTTGGTGTCGTCCCCGGCCTCCGGTTCGACGCCGAGCACCCGGATCGCGGGGTGCAGGCCCTTGGCCGCGGTGGCGGACCCGGCGATCAGTCCGCCGCCGCCGACGGGCACGATCAGTGCGTCCAACTCCCCTGTTTCCTCAAGGAGTTCAAGCGCGGCGGTACCCTGCCCGGCCATGACGTGCGGGTGCTCGTAGGGCGGGATGAGGGCGAGGCCCCGCTCGGCGGCCAGGGCCTCGCCGACGGCGACGCGGTCCTCGGTGTAGCGGTCGTACGTCACGATCTCGGCGCCGTAGCCGATGGTGGCGTCCACCTTCGAGCGTGGGGCGTCCTCGGGCATGACGATGACGGCGGTGGTGCCCAGTTCGCGGGCGGCGAGGGCGACGGCCTGGGCGTGATTGCCGGAGGAGTAGGCGGCGATGCCGCGGGTCAGCTGCTCGGGGGTGAGTCGGGAGGCCGCGTTGTAGGCGCCGCGGAACTTGAAGGCGCCGACGCGCTGGAGGTTCTCGCACTTGAGGAAGACCTCGGCGCCGACGAGTGCGTCGAGCGTGCGTGAGCGCAGTACGGGGGTGCGGTGGGCGACGCCCTTGAGCCGGTCGGCGGCGTCGCGGACGGTGTCGAGGGTGACCGGCGGGGTGGTGGTCGTCACGCGTGTCCTCCAGCGGGGGTCGGGTCGGTGGCGGCTCGGGCCTGGGCGAGGTAGCTGTAGGCGGAGGCGCGGGAGATGCCGACCCGGGCGGCGACCTGCTCGATCGCGCGGCGCACGGCGAACACGCCGTGTTCGTCGAGCCTGCGGAACAGGTCCAGGCGCTCGGTCCGGTCGAGTGCGGCCCAGCTCTGGTTCCGCCCGAGCCGGTGGGCGTCGAGGATCGCGTCCACCACGGAGTCGATGTCGTTGCCGAAGGCGGTGACCGGCGGCTCGGCAGGCCCGGAGCCGAGGCCGGCGAGTGCGCCGAGCAGGGCGTGGGCCTCGTTCACCGCGCTGATGTCCACGTTGACGCACAGGGCGCCGAACACCGCTCCGGTGGAGTCGCGCAGCACCATGGTGGACGATTTGACCAGCTTTCCGGTCCCGGTGCGGGTGATGTAGTTCAGGTCGTCGGCCGCCTCGTCGCCGCGCGCGAGCACCTTCATGCCGATCTCACTCATCGCGCCGCCCACGGCCCGTCCGGTCACCTCGCCGGCGACGGCGACAACCGACTTCTCCGGCTTCCGGTAGTCGTGCAGGACCACCTCGCACACGGGGCCGAACGTCGCGGCGATCCCGTCGACGACGGGGCACAGGGCCGCGAGGATCGCATCCCGCTCGGCGTCGTGGACGTGCTCATCAGCCATGCCGCTTAGACTACTGGTCCAGCCTCTGGACGGAAAGTCCAGGACGTCGTGTCGTGGGTCGCGGCATGGGTGAGCGCCTCCCGTGCGGCATGACGGTCGCCGACCGTCTCCCACCAGGGGTGCGTGTGCATTTCCTCGGCGAGGCGTCGGCAGCGCTCCCGCGCGTCGGCGAGGCGCTCCCGCTGCTCCGCGGTGATCTCGGCCCGCCCGGCCGCGATGTCCGCGCCGCTGGGCAGGCGCGCTGCGATGTCCGCACAGTGCTCCAGCGCCCGGGTGAAGGTCCGCCGGGCTGCGACGAGATCGCCGGGTATGACGAATTCGCCCACGGTGAAGGGCCGCGAGAATTCGGACGATCCCGGCTCGGTGTGCCACAGCGAGGCGTCGATGGGCCGTTCGTCGTCACGCGCCCGGGTGAGCTCGCTGCGAAGACCCGCCTCCAGGTGGTCACCCGCCTCCCACGCGCCGGTCCGAGGCGCGGGCACGAGACCCTCCCCGCCCGCACGGAGCACCGCCGACTGGCCGGGCAGGGGTTCGGGGCGGCCTTCGAGGAACTCGTCCTTGTCCGTCGGGGTGACCCACATGTGCCAGCCGCGCCGGCCCGCCGGGTGGGGCAGGTAGAGCGAGACGAGTTCACCCGTGGCCGTGCGCCGGATGACGTCGTCGTAGTAAAGGCCGCGCACGGGCTCCCAGAGCGCATGCCGACCGCCGCACCGGCCGGCGCCCTGCTGGGGGCAGGGGACCGGATTGCTCCAGTCGCAGCGGGACATGTGCAGTTGCTTGATGCCGCCGCGCACCGGCAGGGCCGCGCGGTCGGTCACGTCCCGCCAGCTCTGTACGTTCAGCCGGGCCCAGGGCGCACGGTCGATGGGGATCGCGTTCTCGTTGTTGACGAGCCACAGCGGGGTGAGCCCGTCCCGGAATGCGCTGCGGGTGCGTTCGTCGACGGAACCGCCGGCTATGGCCGCAAGCTGTATTTCGTACGCGAGCCGGCGCCTGCCGCCTTCGACGGTCACGTCCGTGCGGTGCTTTCCGCTCTCGGCCCCCTCCGTTCCCGTGACCCGGAATCCCTCCCCCGAGGCGACCTTGACGGTGTATTCCCTGAGCGCCTTGTGGAGATCGCTTTCGGCCTTCGTCTCGGGGCGTTCCCCTTTGGCCACGTGCATGGCGTGCGGCCGGCCGTTGACCTTGCGGATGGCCATGAAGCCGGGGCAGATGAAGCCCTCGTCCTCATGGGCTTCCAGGCAGTACAGAAGATCCGGCTGGTAATTGCCGTAGATCTCGTCGAGCAGCCGCGGGTATTCGGGGTGCCCGAGGTCCGCCTCGGTGAGGTCGAGCGTGATGCCGAGGCCCCTGTGCCAGACGCTGTAGGTCATATGGCGAGAGTAGGACGCACCACTGACAATCGGCCTAAGTCATGATCGGTAACAGGGGCCGAGCCGCCGGACATGCCGCTGCCGGTGGCATCCATATCTCCCCGTGCACGAAATCTTGCGGCGATCTCGGCGGCACACCTAAGATAATTTCGTTACTCCTCGTGACTGACGAAACATCTCCTGTTCGCGGCTATCGAGAGTAGGTGCCCCATGACGGTTGCTGCTGCGTCGACGATCCACCCGGGCGAGGTGCACGAAAGACTCGGCCGTCATGTGCTGACCGACGGTTTCAAGCTGGTGCTCGACCCGCTCGCCAGTCGGGGTTCATGGATTGTCGACGCACGTACCAGCGAGAAGTTCCTCGACCTCTACTCGTTCTTCGCGTCCGCTCCGCTGGGGCTCAACGCACCGGGCATCGTCGACGATCCGGAGTTCATGACCCTGCTTGCGCAGGTGGCGGCCAACAAGCCCGCCAACCCCGACATGTACACCACGCACTACGCCGAGTTCGTCGAGACGTTCGCCCGGGTGCTGGGCGATCCGGAGCTGCCGCGACTGTTCTTCGTGGAGGGCGGGGCGCTCGCCGTCGAGAACGCCCTGAAGACGGCGTTCGACTGGAAGAGCCGCCGCAACGAGGCCGCGGGCCGCTCCCCCGAACTCGGCACCAAGGTGCTCCACCTGCGCCACGCCTTCCACGGCCGCAGCGGCTACACCCTTTCGCTGACCAACACCGAGCCCAACAAGACGGCCCGCTTCCCGCAGTTCGACTGGCCCCGCATCGACGTCCCCGCGATGCGGTTCCCCCTCGAGCGCCACCTTGCCGAGGTGGCGGAGGCCGAGCGAGGGGCCCTCGGACAGGCGCGGCGGGCCTTCGAGGCCAACCCGCACGACGTCGCCTGCTTCATCGCCGAGCCGATCCAGGGCGAGGGCGGCGACAACCACATGCGCCCGGAGTTCCTGCAGGCGATGCAGGCGCTCTGCCACGAGTACGACGCGCTGTTCGTGCTCGACGAGGTGCAGACCGGTGTGGGGATCACCGGCACCACCTGGGCCTACCAGCAACTCGGCCTCGAGCCGGACATCGTGGCCTTCGCCAAGAAGGTCCAGCTCGGCGGCATCATGGCCGGCCGCCGGGTGGACCAGGTGCCCGACAACGTCCTTCGGGTCTCCGGGCGGATCAACTCGACCTGGGGCGGCGGGCTGGTCGACATGGTGCGGGCCCGGCGCATCATGGAGATCATCGAGCGGGACGACCTGGTGGCCCATGCCGCCGCCGTGGGATCGTGGTTCCTGGCCGAACTGCGTGATCTGGAAGCCCGGCACGCGGCGGTGGCGTCCAACGCGCGGGGGCGCGGACTGATGAGCGCCGTCGACCTGCCGGACAGCGGCGTCCGTGACGAGGCGGTACGCCGGTTGCGCACCGAGGAGCAGGTGATCGCATTGCCGTGCGGGGAGCGTTCGGTGCGCTTCCGTCCCGCCCTGTCCATCACCCAGGACGAGCTCGCAGTCGCCCTGCGGGCTCTCGACCGGGTCCTTGCCGGCCTGCACTGACCCTCCCGGCGGACACCGCCGCCTCCCAGCGGACAAGGAGCAATGTCATGGCCCGTTCCGTCGCCTCGATCGTTGCCGGCCAACAGGTCGCCGGCGCTCCCGGCGGGACTCTTCAGCGCCCCAATCCCGGCCGTACCGCCGAGCTGGTCACCGAGATCTCGCTCGGGGACGCCTCGACGTTCGTCGAGGCCGCCCAGGCCGCGAAGGCGGCGCAGCGGTCCTGGGCCGACGTCCCGGCGCCGGTGCGGGGATCCGCGATCGGAAAGATCGGGCGGCTCGTCGAGGCCAACAAGGACCGGCTCGCCCGCATCGTGACCGAAGAGATCGGCAAACCGCTCGCGGAGGCGCTCGGCGAGGTGCAGGAGATCATCGACACCTGCGACTTCTTCCTGGGCGAGGGCCGCCGGCTGTACGGGCAGACGGTGCCCTCGGAGATGCCCGACAAGCAGCTGTTCACCTTCCGCAACCCCGTCGGCGCGGTCGCGGTGATCACCGCGGGCAACTTCCCGGTGGCCGTGCCGGCCTGGTATCTCGTACCGGCGCTCGTCACCGGCAACACCGTGGTGTGGAAGCCCGCCGAGTACGCCGCCGCGAGCGCCAAGGCGCTCTTCGAGCTGTTCGTGCACGGCGGCGGCCTGCCCGACGGCGTACTCAACCTCGTACTCGCCGACGGGGAGCAGACATACGCCGGCCTGGAGGCCTCCCTCGACGGCGGCCTGGTCGACAAGGTCGGCTTCACCGGGTCCACGCTCGTCGGCCAGAAGATCGGCGCCCTGTGCGGACGCCACCTTCAAACCCCCTGCCTGGAACTGGGCGGCAAGAACCCCCAGGTGGTCACGCCGAGCGCGAACCTCGACCTGGCCGTGGAGGGGGCGTTGTTCTCCGGATTCGGCACCGCGGGACAGCGCTGCACCTCCCTCGGGACGCTCCTCGTCCACGAGTCCGTGCACGAGGACTTCCTCGCCCGCTTCGACAGCGCGAGCCGCGCGGCCCGGATCGGCGACGCGTTCGAGGACGTCCTCTACGGCCCGATGCTCGACGAGCGGTTCGCGCAGCGCTACGAGACCTTCCTCGGCTGGATCAAGGACCACCACCGCACCTATGGCTCCGACGGCATCGGGCGGATCACGGCCGACAACCCGCGCAAGGGCTTCGTCGGCGACCCCGACGCGGGCATGTTCTACCACCCGGTGATCGTCGACGGAGTGCGCCGCGACGACGACCTGTTCCTCAGCGAGACCTTCGGACCCATCGTCGCAGTGGCCACCTACCGGGACTTCGACGAGGCCCTCGACCTGGCCAACGCTCACGGCTACGGGCTGTCCGCCGCCATCTACACCAGCGACCCGCACGAGGTGTGGACGTTCCGGCGGGGTATCTCCGCGGGCATGGTCAGCGTCAACAACACCACCTCCGGAGCCGAGGCGCACCTGCCGTTCGGCGGCAACGGCAAGTCGGGCAACGGCTCCCGCCAGTCGGGGCAGTGGGTACTCGACCAGTTCACCCGCTGGCAGTCGATGAACTGGGACCACTCCGGCCGGCTGCAGAAGGCGCAGATGGACGTGGCCACGCTCGAACCCGACATGGAATTCCGCCTGTGAGCGGCGTCGAGGACCTGGACCGGCACTTCCGCGAGGCGGTGGCCGGTCTCCGGTCTGCCGCCCGGGCTGCGGGCCCACTGGACAGCCGTACCGCACTGGACCTGTTCGACGCCCAGTTGGAGAGCCGGCACACCGACGCCGCCGCGCGCTGGATGCAGCAGCAGGGCCGCGGCTACTACACCATCGGATCGAGCGGCCACGAGGGCAACGCCGCACTCGCCCTCGCGCTGCGCCCCACCGACCCGGCGCTGCTGCACTACCGCTCCGGCGCCTTCTACTGCGCCCGCGCCCGGCAGGCCGGCGGCGTCGACGCGGTCAGGGACATGCTGCTGGGGGTGGCCGCCGGAGCCGAGGAGCCGATCGCCGGCGGGCGGCACAAGGTGTACGGGCGCCGCGAACTGGCCGTCGTCCCACAGACGTCGACCATCGCCTCCCATCTGCCGCGGGCGGTCGGGGTGGCGTGGAGCATCGCCCGCGCCAAGCGGCTCGGTACCGAGTGCGCCTGGCCCGCGGACGCAGTCGTGTGCTGTTCCTTCGGTGACGCCTCGGTCAACCACTCCACGGCGGCGGGCGCCATCAACAGCGCCTGCCACGCGGCCTACCAGGGGCTGCCGATGCCGATCCTGTTCGTCTGCGAGGACAACGGCCTGGGCATCAGCGTGCCGACCCCGCCCGACTGGGTGCGGCGCGCCTACGGCAACCGGCCCGCTCTTGCCTACTTCGCCGCGGACGGCTGTGATCCGCAGGCCGCCTACGACACCGCGCGCGAGGCCGTGGCCCACGTTCGCAAGCACCGCCAACCCGCGTTCCTGCACCTGTCGATGGTGCGCTTCCTCGGCCATGCGGGCTCGGACGCCGAAGCCGCCTACCGGATGCCCTCCGACGTCGCCGCGGATCTGCGGCGCGACCCGCTGCTGGCCACTGCCCGCCTGCTCACGGCGGCAGGCGTCCTCAGTCCCCAGCAGATTCTCGAACGCTACGACGAGGTGGGCGCGCGGGTGTTCGGCGTCGCCAAGGAGGCGCTCGAGAGCGAGCCCCTGACCACAGCGACACAGATCGCCGCCGCCATCGCACCCCGCCGCACCGAACTAGTGGCGGCTGCAGCACGCCGTACGAGCGAAGCATCCGCGGCGCCCGTGGGCGAGCCCGTCACCGTCGCCCAGGCCATCACCCACACACTCGCCGACCTGCTCGGCAGCAACCCGGAGATGGTCGTGTTCGGCGAGGACGTCGGCCGCAAGGGCGGGGTCTACGGACTGACCCGGGGCCTGCAGCGGCGTTTCGGCACCGCCAGGGTCTTCGACACCCTCCTCGACGAACAGGCCATCCTCGGCCTCGCGCTGGGAGCGGGCCTGTCCGGGCTGCTGCCGGTGGCGGAGATCCAATACCTCGCGTACCTGCACAACGCCGAGGACCAACTGCGCGGCGAGGCCGCCACGCTGCAGTTCTTCTCCCAGGGCCAGTACCGCAACCCCCTCGTGGTGCGCATCGCCGGCTACGGCTACCAGCGTGGCTTCGGCGGTCACTTCCACAACGACAACGCGGTCGGCGTCCTGCGTGACATTCCCGGCCTGGTCATCGCGTCCCCGTCCCGCCCCGACGACGCCGCCGCGATGCTGCGCACGTGCGTGGCGGCGGCGAAGGTGGACGGCACCGTCAGCGCCTTCCTCGAGCCGATCGCGCTCTACCACAACCGGGATCTCCACGAAGACGGGGACAATGCCTGGCTCACCGCCTACCCTCCCGCCGCACAGCACGTACCGATCGGCCGGGCACGCACCTACGGCACAGGCACGGACCTGACCCTCGTGACCTTCGGCAACGGTCTGCGCATCTCGCTGCGGGCCGCACGCCGACTGGAGCAACAGGGCATCGGCTGCCGGGTCGTCGACCTGCGCTGGCTGGCCCCGCTGCCGGTCGACGACCTGCTGCGGGAAGCCCATGCGACGGGCCGCGTCCTGGTGGTCGACGAGACCCGCCGCACGGGAGGCGTCTCGGAGGGAGTCGTCACCGCCCTGATCGACGCCGGATTCACCGGCGCCGTACGACGGGTCACCAGCGTCGACAGCTTCGTCCCACTGGGACAGGCGGCGCAGTTGGTGCTCGTGTCGGAGGACGACGTGGAACGGGCCGCGGGCGAGCTGCTCCCAGGGGGCCGTTGAGGCGCTGCCGATCGAGGTCCAGGTGAACGGTGCCCTCCGCTGATCAGGTGCGGTGCTCGCGGTGCGGGTGCTGGGGCGGCACAACCCCGTGGCGGCTGGGCGGCTTGATGCCGGCCGTGCTCGCGGCGATGCGGGAAGGCCCGTCGGCCGTACGGGAGTTGTCCGGACTCCAGCGGGCACCTGGGGATCGCGGTGGTGGTCGTCGGCCTGCGGTCAGGAGCTGTTCCCGCCCGGGCATGGCGGGTTTCGACCGCGCGGCCACGGCAGAGCCGCCGTCCGCCTTGTCACGTCCTCCGACGGCACCTGCGCCGTGCGCGGCCGGAACCTGACGGCAGCGCACCTCTTTGCGTGCGCCGATGCGTTTCTTGGGCAGGACCCGGCACGTACGTCCGCTCCCGTACACGTTGTGCCCTTCCCATGTCGTTGCACGGTTCGCCGCCCCCCGCGCCGTACAACCGAGGAGCACCGTTGTTCCGACGTCCAGTCCGTCCCGCCCGTACCGTCACCGCGGCCGCCGCCGCGCTTGCCGCCGCGGGCGCCCTGACCGCCACGGCGACCGCACCCGCCGCGGCACACGCGCCTGCGCAGGCACACGCTCGCGCCCGGCACGTCCTACTGCTGTCCGTCGACGGCCTGCACCAGTCCGACCTGGCCTGGTACATCGACCGCCACCCCGACTCGGCGCTCGCCCGACTCGCCGGCAGCGGTGTGGAGTACACCCACGCGAGAACCACCGTCCCGTCCGACTCGTTCCCCGGCATGGTCGGCCAGCTCACCGGCGGCAACCCGGGCACCACCGGTGTCTACTACGACGACACCTACGACACCGCGCTCCTCCCGGCCGGCACCACCTCCTGCGCGGGCGCCGAGCGGGGTGCCGAAGTCGACCTCACCGAGGACCTCGACAAGAACAAGGACTCCCTCGACGCAGGCCAGGGCCTCGCGGGACTGCCCGGCAGCATTCTCAAGATGACCGGAGACGCCGCGAGCCTCATCGACCCGTCGAAGCTGCCGGTCGACCCGAAGACGTGCACGCCGCTCTACCCGCACAGCTACCTGAAGGTGAACACGGTCTTCGACGTGGCCCGCAAGGCCGGGCTGCGCACCGCGTGGTCCGACAAGCACGTCGCGTACGAGATCCTCAACGGCCCGGCCGGCAACGGCATCCAGGACCTGTTCGCCCCCGAGATCAACAGCCAGGCCATCGGCTACCCCGCCGGGAAGGACTGGACGAAGGACAACGCGGCGACCGAACAGTACGACGGCTACAAGGTGCAGGCCGTGCTGAACGAGATCGACGGATACGACCACGGCCGCACCCACCGGGTCGGTACCCCGGCGGTCTTCGGCATGAACTTCCAGTCGGTGTCGACCGCCCAGAAGCTCCCCTCTTCCGACGGGCTGACGGGCGGCTACCAGGCCAAGGGCGTTCCCGGGCCGCTGCTGGCGAAGAACCTCGACTTCGTAGACCAGCAGGTCGGGGCGTTCCTCGCCGAACTCCACAAGCAGCACCTGGACCGCAGCACGACAGTCATCCTCTCGGCCAAGCACGGCCAGTCGCCGACCGACCCGAAGGCGCTGACCCGCATCGACGACGGTGCCCTCCTGGACGGGCTCAACGCCGCGTGGAAGGCCGCCCACCCGGGCGCAGGCGACCTGGTAGCGCACGCCGTGGACGACGACGCGATGCTCCTCTGGCTCACCGACCGCTCCAAGGCCGCCACCGACTTCACCAAGACGTACCTGCTCGGCCAGTCCGGCACCGGCAACGGCATCGACGGCACGGCCAAGCCCTTCACGGCCGGCGGCCTCAAGACCCTCTACGCGGGCGCCGAGGCCGCCCGCTACTTCCACGCCCGCCCGGGCGACTCCCGCGTTCCCGACCTGTTCGGCATCACCCAGTACGGCGTCGTCTACACCGGCGGCAAGAGCAAGATCGCCGAACACGGCGGCGCCCACGCCGACGACCTCGACGTACCGCTCATCGTCTCCGGCGCCGCCACCCCGCAGGGAGTTCGGGTAGGCGAGTCGGTGCGGACCACGCAGATCGCCCCGACGATCCTGCGGCTCCTGGGCCTCAACTCCCAGTCCCTGGACGCCGTACGCATCGAACACACCCGGACGCTCCCCCTGCACTGACAGGTAGCTGAGCGCCTGGCCCTACGGATGCACGGGTCAGGCGCTCGGCTCAGGAGCCGGCGGTGAAGCGCCGGTTGAGACGGCGCGAGTCCTTCGATCTCGTCGACGAGGGCTGCGGCGTAGTCCTCGTAGGAGATGCGGGCCTGTCCGTCGTTCCCGACGACGGGAGTTCCAGCCCGGTGCGATAGCGATCCCGTGCGCTCCGGAGTCCTCGGCCAGCGCGTTCACCGTCTGCGGATCGGTGACATCACCGGCCACCGCCCTTACCCCGCCAGGGAGTTGACCGAGCCGGGTCCTCCCAGGCCGTGAACTGCCAGGCCGGGGGCCGAGATCGTCGATGATCCGGCCTGCGGCGACCCGGCAGGCCCGACGCAGTGAACTCGGACTGACCGGCACCGGTCGCCCGAGAAGTGCGCATATCCGGCGCCTGTGTGCGCCGGATACACGTTTCTTCCGATCCTCTGTCAGGAGGGGATGATCTGCCATTGCTGTTGGGGGATGGCCGTGTAGGTCCACTGGTTGATGGCGGCTCCGTCGGCGGTGGAGCCGCTGTCGACGTTGAGGGACTGGCCGCTGAGCCGGTTGGTGAGCAGGTAGTAGCCGTCGCCGGTGGGGGTGATGGCCCAGTGTTGCTGGGGCGCGTTGGCGTCGCCCCAGATATCGGCGCCAGCGCCGTCCACGCGGGAGAGCCCGCCGATTTCCATGAGCGTGCCGCTGTTGACGTTGCGGATCTTGTAGTAGCCGCTGTCGGCCCGGGCGATGGTCCACTTCTGGTTGGCGTGGTTCTGCCAGGGCCACTGCAGAATGGCGGTGTTGTTGGCGGTCTTGGCACCCGAGACGTCGGCGACCTTCCCGCTGTGGCGGGCGACGAGGCGGTACACGGTGCTGTCGCCGGGGAAGAGGGTGGAGACCAGGGCGGGTGTCGCGCTGCGGCCGCCGATGCGCAGGTTGCCGATGTTGGCGTAGCCGCCGGTGCCGGCGGTGACCTGGATACGGACGAAGCCCGCGTTGCGGCCCGCCCATTCGACGAGTTTCGGGGTGCGGTCGCCGGCCCAGCGGGCGGTGGCGACCTGGGTGAAGGCGGTGCCGTCGGTGCTGGTGGAGATGGTGCAGGCGGTGATGTCACCGTCGGTGGTGTTGGTGCGGCTCCACTGCTTGGGCAGGTACTCGAGGGTGGAGATGTTGCTCCATACGCCGCCGAGGTCGATGGTGATGGTCTGGGGCAGCGGGAGGTTCCAGGTGGACCAGCAGGTCTCGAAGTTCTTGTCACTGAGGCCGTCGATGGCGTTCATCGGGCCTTCGCCGGTGTGGTAATCCGTGGCGTAGGCGGCCACGGGAGTGACCGGGTGTTCGGCGCGGAGCATCTGTGCGGGCAGGGGCGGCCGGGAGGTGTTGGGGCCGCTCCAGGCGGCGCCGGCCTCGGCGAGCCGGTTGACGATGTTGGTGTCCAGCACACCGTTGCGGTTGGGCGGGCAGTTGAGGATGAACGAGGTGTACTTGGGCTCCAGGTCCGTCAGATGGGAGAGGATGGAGTCCCTGCTCATCGGATCGGTCGTGGGCGTCGTCGGATGCCAGAACCACCCGTTGCTGATCGTCTGGCCCTGCAGCGAGGCGTAGGTGTTGCCTGTCGGTGAGGTGATGCCGAGGGGCTCCTCGAAGTAGATCGCGTCGCCGAGGTAGGGCACCGACAGTCCGCCGTGGTCGATCATCACGATGTCGGGCTGCAGGGACTTCACATGTTCCCTGATGCGCTGGTAGGGAACGGCCTGCTGGCCCATCTGCCAGGCGTAGCCGTCGGTGACGAACATGTCGATGGTGCCGTAGTTCGTGAGCAGTTCGGTGATCTGGTTGAGGATGTAGGTGATGTCGCCGGGCTGGACGGCCTGGTCGGAGGCGACTTTGTGGCGGGTGTCGTAGGCCTGCACGTTGTAGGTGCGGTCCCAGATGGAGAAGTACAGGCCGACCTTGAGGCCCTGGGCCCGGAAGGCGGTCACGTACTGCGCGACGACGTCGTGCTTGTAGGAGCTGTTGGCGACGTTGTAGGTGTTGTAGGCGCTGGGCCACAGGCAGAAGCCGTCGTGGTGCTTGGTGGTCAGGACGCCGTAGCTCATCTTCGCCGCCGCCGCGGCCGCCGCCCACTGGGCGCAGTCGACCGCCGTGGGTGCGAACAGAGCCGGGTTCTGGTTCGGGGCGGCCCACTCCTGGTTGGTGAACGTGCCCATGTTGAAGTGGTTGAACATGCCGAACCGCATGTTCACCAGGTTGCTGAGATTGGTCTGCATGTCCGCGGCGGCCGCCGCCTGAGGGAGCAGGCCGGAGAAGCCGGGAACCACGGGCAGCGCGCTCGCGGCCGCAGCAGCGCCCGCGGCGCCCAGCAGGCTACGACGGGACAGTGTTCTTCCTGACGACATAGGTGTACTCCCGGGTGAGTTACGCATGAAGTTCGATGACGTCACTGCTCTGTGTCAACAGGTAAGTGGATGAAAGTACTTAGAGTGAGCGCAGATGAAACCGTTTTATTCGTCTTGGCGACGATTGGTTCTGCCGAGACATGCCATGTTTCGCAGAGGCGCCGGAGCGTGATACCCCATAGGCCCCGCGGAGGTTCAGGCACGGCACTTACGGTCACGGCGGCGCTCAAGGAGATTGACAGCGACAGGACCCACTAAATGAGTACTACTTATTTCGGAGACTCGGCGACTTCGCTGGAATAGGCCGGGCGAGACGCACCCGGCGGTCGATGGCCAGCACTAATAACGCCGTCACCTGGGATAATTCCGTGCTGCAGGTGGTGCGCACTACGCCGATCCCGATGCCTCCGCATGTCATTCGTGTTGCGCCAGTGAAAAATAGGCATGCCTATCGTCTTGACTGCACCGCTTCCTTGCATTGATAAATGCAACTCATAGGAGCAGGGGTTCGGAGGAGGGACACCACAGATGAGACCCCCACGCATCGGAGCCGGGACAGTCAAGGCGCTCGCAGCGGCGGCTGTCGTCTTCGCGGCCGTACTGCCCGCTCAACCCGCCTACGCGGCCACCACGAACTTCTACGTCGACCCTGTCAACGGCAGTGACAGCAACTCGGGAACCAGCACCGCCGCAGCCTTCAAGACCATCCAGGCCGCCAAGGCCGCGGTCCGAGCCGTCAACGCGAACATGTCCGACGACATCGTCGTGAACCTGCGCGGAGGCACCTACCCCCTCACCGCCCCGATCACCTTCGGCACCAGCGACTCGGGCACGAACGGCCACACAGTCGTCTACCAGGCGTACAACGGCGAGACGCCCGTCATCACCGGCGGCAAGGCGATCACCGGATGGACCGCGGCCGCAAACGGCGAGTACAAGGCGCCTGTTGGCACCCTCGACTTCCGGCAGTTGTACGTCAACGGGGTCCGCGCCACCCGGGCCCGCTTCCCCGACCTCGGCTCGGACTTCCAGCTGCAGGGCAGCGACAAGACCAACAAGCTGCTGAAGGTGCTCAGTTCACAGGTCTCCAACTGGGGCCACCTCAACCAGGTCGAGATGATGCTGGAAACGCAGTGGGGCGAGAGCTACCTGCGACTGAAGTCGATCAGCTCCGCCAACGGCACCGCCGACGTGTCGATCCAGGACCACGAGGCGGGCATCCTCTTCCCGCGCCCCTTCCCGGTCCTCTCCAACGGCTCTCCCCTGCACTTCGAGAACGCCCACGAGTTCCTCAACGAACCGGGCGAGTTCTACGTCGACACCGCCGCGCAGACCGTGTACTACAAGCCCCGCCCCGGCGAGGACATGTCCACGGCCGGCGTGCAGGCCCCGACGCTGCAGACCCTCTTCGACATCAAGGGCACGAACCTCGACAGTCCCGCCCACGACCTGCGCTTCTCCGGGCTCACCTTCACCGGGACCACCTGGATGGAGTCGACGAACAACGGCTACCTCAACGGCCAGGGCGGCAACTACAACCTGTCGGCCGACACCTCCAACAACCAGTACGTGGGTCGCCCGCCGGCCGGGGTCCAGGCGTCGAACGCCGACCGCCTCTCCTTCACCGGCAACACCTTCACACAGCTGGGCGCCACCGCCCTCGACCTGCACCACGGCGTGCACGACAGCACCGTGACCGGCAACCTCGTCCACGACATCGCCGGCAACGGAATCATGGTCGGCAAGTTCTCCGACCCGACCGTGGAGTTCCACACCGTCTACAACCCGCCCACCTCACCTGCCGGTGAGGACGCCCGGGAGGTGGTCAAGAACGTCACCGTCAAGAACAACCTGATCACCAGGGTCGGTGAGGACTACCTGGGCACGGCGGGCATCAACGCAGGCTTCGTCAACAGCACCACCATCGACCACAACGGCATCTCCGACACTCCGTGGGCCGGCATCTCGCTCGGCTGGGGCTGGCAGTCGGCGGCCAACGCCGAAGGCAGCAACAGCGTCAGCTACAACCGGATCGGCAACGTGATGAACCGGCTCTGCGACTCCGCCGGTGTCTACCACCTCTCGAACGACCCGGGCACGGTCTTCAACGGCAACTACATCCACGACGTGATACGCATGCCGTCCGCCTGCGGCTCGGCCGTGTCCGGCATGTACCTGGACGAGGGGTCGAACAACATGACCCTTTCGAACAACGTGCTGTCGCACACCGACGGATTCATCAACCAGAACCGCAACGGCTCCAACGTCACGCTCACCAACAACACGACGTCCGGCGACGCGGTGATCAAGGCCTCCGGTCTCGAGTCCGCCTACCGGGGGCTGGCGGCGAAGCTCAACCTCGCCTACAACAAGCCGGCGTCCTCCTCCTCGGTGAGCAGTTCCGCCTGGGGAGCGGCCAAAGCCAACGACAACGACGGTGCCACCGGCTGGTCGCCGACCGGCAGCGACACCTCGGCGTGGTGGCAGGTCGACCTGGGGCAGGCCTACCAGCTCGGACAGTTCTCCCTGACGACCCGTCAGGACCTGGACCAGTCGGAGACGCGCGGCCACTTCGAAATCCGGGCCTCCAACGACCCGTCGTTCGCCACGTACACCGTCGTGGGACGCCAGACGGACACGCTGCCGCTCGCCTCGACACTCATGGGCAACATCGACGTCCGTCAGAAGTTCCGCTATGTGCGGGTCGCCAAGACCGACGGCGCGTACTTCTTCATCGCGGACTTCAGTGTGCAGCAGGCCGGCGGTGCGCTGGAGGACGCGACCGGTACGCCGAACGTCAACGCATCGACGTACTACACGTTCAAGAACGTCAACAGCGGCCAACTGATGGACGTGAACCAGAACTCCACCGCCGACGGCGCGAGCGTCATCCAGTGGCCGAGCAATGGTGGGTCCAACCAGCAGTGGAACATCGTTCCGGTCAGCGGTCAGCTCTACAGGATCGTGAACCGGAACAGCGGCAAGGCCCTCGACATCAACGCCTCCAGTCACCGGACGGGGACCGCGCTGCAGCAGTACACCTACAACGGCGGCAACAACCAGCTGTGGTACTTCGAGCCGACCAGCGGTGGGTACGTCATCCGCAACTTCGAGAGCAGGCAGGTCCTGGAGGTCGGTGGTGGATCGACGGCCAACGGAGCCGCCGTCAGTCAGTGGATGCCGCTGAACCAGTCCAACCAGGCTTGGACGATCCAGTGACAGGGTGACCAGACGCGTCGGTGGATTCCCCGCCCGGACGCGTCCGCCCGCCCTCAGCCCATCAACCCGCGCCCCCAGAGCCCATGGCAAACCCTGCTGGGGGCGCGGCTTGCTGTCCCCGTAACGATGAACAAGGGAGTACATGGTGCCTGCGCTGCTCATATTCCGAAAACTGCGCCGCGGGGTGGTTGTCTGCCTGACCGCGGCGGCGCTCGCCTTCACCGGCCTCGTCGCCTTCAGCGGCGCCTCGCAGGCCGCTGCACAAGGGCCCTGCGACATCTACGCGGCGGGCGGCACGCCGTGCGTCGCGGCGCACAGCACCACCCGCGCGTTGTTCGCCTCCTACAACGGCCCGCTCTACCAGGTGCAGCGGACGTCGGACAGTACGTTGCACGACATCGGCGTACTGTCGGCCGGAGGCGTCGCCAACGCCGCGGCACAGGACTCGTTCTGCGCGGGCACCACCTGCACCATCACCCGCGTCTACGACCAGACCGGCGGCGGCAACACCCTGGTCTACCAGGGCCCCGGCGGAACCGGCGGCGCCGACACAGCGGCCGTCGCGACCACCGAAGCGGTGAGCGTGGGCGGCCAGAAGGCGTACGCGCTCTACATCAACCCCGGCAACAGCTACTTCGCGTACAACTCCTCCGGGGGTGTGCCGACCGGCAGTTCACCCGAGGGCGAGTACATGGTCACCAGCGGTACCCACGTCAACAACGGCTGCTGCTTCGACTACGGCAACACGGAGATCGACCACAAGGCCGACGGCAACGGCGCCATGGACGCGATCAACTTCGGCACGGAATGCTGGTTCGGCGGCTGCAGCGGAACCGGACCGTGGGTGCAGGCGGACCTGGAGAACGGCCTGTTCTCCGGCGGCAGCAAGACGTGGAACCCCAACCAGGTCTCCCAGACCAGCCGCTTCGTCACCGCAATGCTCAAGAACAACGGCACCACCCAGATGGCGCTCAAGGGCGCAGGCGCCCAGTCCGGGAGCCTGACCCAGCTCTACAGCGGCGCACTGCCCAGCGGATGGAACCCGATGCACAAGCAGGGTGCCGTCATCCTTGGCAGCGGCGGCGACTGCTGCCAGACCAACCGCAACGCGAGCGCAGGCACCTTCTACGAGGGCGCCATGGTCAAGGGGTACCCCTCCGACGCCACCGACGCCGCGGTCCAGGCCAACATCGCCGCGGCCGGCTACAGCACCAACACGTCCAACCCCTTCACCCCGGGCGCGAAGGTGTCGCTGCAGGCCACCACCTCCTGCTGCACCGGCGACTACCTGCAGCACGACACCAGCGACGACAAGGTCGTGATCGCGCCGGTGACCTCCAGCAGCTCGACCACCGACAAGGGCGACGCCACCTGGATCGTCCGCGCCGGCCTGGCCGACAGCAGCTGTGTCTCCTTCGAGTCGGCCAACACACCCGGCAGCTACCTCAGGCACTACGCGTTCCAGCTCCACCTCCAGCCCAATGCCGGCACCAGCCAGTTCGCCGCCGATGCCACCTTCTGCTCCAAGCCGGGCAACAGCGGCACGGGCTACTCCCTGCAGTCCTTCAACTACCCGGCCAAGTACATCCGCCACTACCGCTTCACCGGCTACATCGCGAGCAACGGCGGTACCAACGCCTGGGACACCACGTCGTCGTGGGCCCAGGACAGCACCTGGCTCGCCGCCGCCCCCTGGAGCTGACGAACAGCCAGCCCCGGCGCAGGTGCCGGTGCCTGAGAGAGCCGAAACCGCACCGGACCCGGAAGCGTCAAGGCGCCCCCGCTGTCCGGACAGTCGGACACTGTCCGACCATCCGGACAGCGGGGGTTCGTCGACGCCTCACCTCACCCCTGTGAAGGAGTACTTCATGATCAAGCCACCGTGGGTCCGCAGCGTCAGACGCGCGCTCCTCGCGGCCGGTGCCACCGCCGCCCTCGCCGCCGGCCTGCTCACCGCCGGGGCCACCACCTCGCAGGCCGCCACCCAGCAGCCATGCGACCTCTACGCCGCAGGCGGCACCCCCTGCGTTGCCGCACACAGCACGACCCGCGCCCTGTATGCGACGTACAACGGCCCGCTGTACCAGGTCAAGCGTGCCTCCGACAACGCGACCAAGGACATCGGCCTGTTGAGCGCCGGCGGATACGCCGACGCCGCCGCGCAGGACTCCTTCTGCGCGGGCACCAGCTGCGTCATCACCGTCCTCTACGACCAGTCCGGCAAGGGCAACAACCTCACTCAGGCACTCAAGGGCCACTGGCCCGGCCCGGCCGAGGGCGGGAACGACAACCTGGCCAACGCGTTCGAGGCGCCGGTCACCGTCGGCGGACACAAGGCGTACGGCGTCTACGTGGCCCCCGGCACCGGCTACCGCAACAACAACACCCATGGCATCGCGACCGGCGACCAGCCGGAGGGCATGTACGCGATCTTCGACGGCACGCATTACAACGCCGGCTGCTGCTTCGACTACGGCAACGCCGAGACCACTGGCAACGACGACGGCAACGGCACCATGGAGGCCATCTACTTCGGCAACAGCAAAGGCTGGGGCTGGGGCAGCGGCAACGGCCCCTGGGTCATGGCAGACCTGGAGAACGGCCTGTTCTCCGGCGTGAACCGCGGGTTCAACGCGGGCGACCCCAGCGTCAACAGCCGGTTCCGGACCGCCATCGTCAAGGGCGGCCCGAACCAGTGGGCCATCCGCGGAGGCAACGCCCAGTCGGGCAGCCTGTCCACCTACTACAGCGGCGTGCGCCCCAACGTCTCCGGCTACAACCCGATGAAGAAGCAGGGCGCGATCATCCTCGGCATCGGCGGCGACAACAGCAACACAGGCGCCGGCACCTTCTACGAAGGCGTCATGACCTCGGGCTACCCCTCGGACGCCACCGAGAACGCCGTACAGGCCAACATCACCGCCGCCGGCTACAACAGCGGCTCGACCAGCACCGGAACCCTCACCCCCGGCTCCCGGATCTCCCTCCGGGCCACCACCGCCCCCTGCTGCACCTCCCACTACCTCCGCCACGACGACGCCGACACCAAGGTCGTCATCTCCAGCATCAACGCCTCCAGCTCCGCCACCGACAAGGCGGACGCCACCTGGATCGTCCGCGCCGGCCTGGCCGACAGCAGCTGTCTGACCTTCGAGTCCGCCAACAACCCCGGCCAGTTCCTGCGCCACTCCGCCTCCCAGCTCTACGTGAGCGCCGACACCGGCGGCAGCTCGTTCGCGAAGGACGCCACCTTCTGCCCCACTGCGGGCAACAGCGGGGTCGGCACCTCCTTCCAGTCCGTCAACTTCCCGACGAAGTACATCCGCCACTACTCCTACACGGGCTACATAGCCGGCAACGGCGGCTCCAACGCCTGGGACTCCACGAAGTTCTGGGCCCAGGACACCAGTTGGCTCACGGCCTCTCCCTGGAGCTGACGACCTGGAGGTCGCGGGCCGGAGCACCTTGGCGCTGACATGGTGCACGGCCCGCGGCTTCCGCCCACGGCGCCGAGGCCGCCGCTGTGCCGTATCAGGCCGGTGCCGCGGCGGCTGGGCGTGGCAGGACTCCAGCGGTCACTGGATCCACTCCGGTCGTCCTCTTCGTCGTGCATCCGTCGCCGGGCGCCGGGTGGACCGGCGAGGAGCCAGCACGGGTTGCACGAGCCGACGCCGCTCCACGCCGCTGCGGGTGTTGATGACGGCGATCAGCAGGTCGACAGCTTCGGCGCCTATCCGGTCCGGGCGAAGGCTGAGCGCCGTGACCGGCGGAGTGGTCGTCGCGTAGTCCGGATCCTCGCTGATACACGCCACCAGCAGGTCCCGCGGCACCCGCAGCCCGTGGCGGCGAGCGGCGGCGAGGATGTTGTGACCGGAGTCGGAGTACACGCCGATGACGGCGTCCGGTCGTGGACCGTGGTCGAGCAGCCGGCCGACCGCGTCCTGTTCGGACGTGAAGTAGTCGGGCAGTGCGGCGTACTCCTCCACGAGGGCGGGCATGCGGTGTTCGTCGCACCAGGACCGGTAGGCGTGTGCGATCAGGCGCGGGTAGGCGTCGTCGTGCAGGGGCAGGGAGAGCCCGATCCGCCGGGCGCCGGACTGGGTGAGGTGGTCGAGCAGCAGGCCCAGGCCCACTTCGTGGTCCGTGTCGACCCACGCGTCGTACCAGTGCGGCTGGAGCGGCCGGCCATCGGTGACCATCGGTATGCCGCGCTCCCGCAGGATGGCACCCACCGGGTCGTCCGCGCGCGGGGCGACGTGGATGACGCCGTCCATCGCCGTGTTCAGCCACATCCACGGTGACATCGAACTCGGCATCACCTGGAGCAGAAAGCCGCGCTCATGCGCCGCCGCCATGGCGCCCAGCACCAGTTGTGCGTAGTACGGGATCTCGGTGTACGGGACGGGCAGGTCGCCGTACGTGGTCATGGTCAGGCCGAGCACTCCGGTCCCCCCACGGGCCAGGGCACGGGCCGTGCTGGCGGGGGCGTAACCGAGTTCGCGTGCCACGGCCAGCACACGCTGCCTGGTCGCCTCGGACAGCCGCCCGGTGCCGTTGAGCGCGTTCGACACCGTGGCCGTGGACACACCAGCACGTGCGGCCACGGCATCCAGCGTGGGACGCCGCCAGACACGCGAGCTCGTCATGCGCACCCCATGTTTCCCAACAACCCTGCGACGGCTTGTGGTTAAGACCTTAATCAACCAGCCTGCCCGGCGAAGGCGACCGAGGCCGGCCGCCGGGTGAGGAGTCACTCAGATGCCGGACGCCTTCGACGGCACCTCTGCGACGCCCGCAGGAGGCCCGCCTTACCGCCGGACGTTTCTCGCCGCGACCGCGCCAGGCGCCCTCACGGTGGCTGTTACCGGTACAGCCGCCCAGGCCGCCACGCCTCGGCTCAGCCAGGCAGAAGCGGCACTCTCTGTTCTTGCGCCGAACGGGGCCGGAACAGGTTCAAGGCCGCCCGGCTTCTCGCGATCTCGCAGGCCGGGCGCGAATGGGTCATAAGACAAGAAGAGGAAGCGGTGGAAGCGACATATACCCAGGTGCGGCAAGGCACCATACCTCCGGTCGTTGCGGCGCGCCGGGCGCTGTGGACGTTTGTCATCGTCAACTTGATGATCGTCGAGGTCCTGTTCCTCAGCGCCGGGACCGGCCAGAACGGGGTCCTCACGGTCGCCAAGTTCTTCGGCCTGCACGCCGCCGTGCTGATGCTGTTCCAGTTGCTGCTGGTGGCCCGGCTGCCGTGGCTCGACCGCCGTATCGGCATGGACAGGTTGACGGTGTGGCACCGGTGGGTCGGCTTCACCCTGCTGTGGACCATCCTCAGCCATGCCGTGCTGGTGGTGCTGGGGTTCGCGCGGCTCAGTCACACGTCGATGACGAAGACGTTCTTCTCACTGGCAGACGTGCCGGCCTCCCTGCTCGGGATGTGCGCCGCGGCGGTCGTGGTCGTGGTCGCAGTGGTCTCCGCCCGGTATGTGAGGCAGCGGCTGCGCTACGAGGTCTGGCATGGCCTGCACCTGCTGCTGTACGTGGCGTTGGGGCTGGCGTTAGTCCACCAGTTGCAGGAGACCACGACGTTCAGTTCCTCCGCGCCCGCGAAAATCTACTGGTGGGCCCTGTGGCTGTTCGCATTCGGTGCCCTGGTCACGGGGCGGTTCGTCATGCCCGTGTGGCGCAACGTCCACCACCGATTCGAGGTCGCGGCGGTGGTACTGGAGTCGGACAACGTGGTGTCGGTGCATGTCACCGGCCGCCACCTCGACAGGCTGCCTGCTCGGGCCGGCCAGTTCTGCATCTGGCGGTTCCCCGGGCACAACCACTGGTGGCTGGCGAATCCGTTCTCGCTGTCGGCGGCACCCGACGGCCGAACGCTGCGCCTGACCGCCAAGGCGGTCGGCAGCACCAGCGCCGGCCTGCGGCACCTCCCCGTCGGGAGCCGCGCGTTCGTCGAGGGTCCGTACGGCGCGTTCACCTCGATGCACCGAACCCGGTCCGGTGCGTTGCTGATCGCCGGAGGCATCGGCATCACGCCGATTCGAGCCCTGCTGGAGGAGGAATCGGCCGGCGACGTCATCGTGCTCTACCGGGTGCGCAGTGAGAGCGACGCCGTGCTGGTCGACGAGGTACGGGACCTGGTCGCCGACCGGGGCGGGCGGCTGCACCTGCTCACCGGCACCAGAGGGGAGGGGGCATCGCCGTTCGAGCCGGACAGTCTCCGTGCCCTGGTCCCCGACGTAACAGAACGCGACGTCTACGTGTGCGGCCCGCCCGCGATGACCTCTGCCGTGCTCAGCACCCTCCGCAGGCTGGAGGTCCCCCAACGGCAAGTACACGCCGAGCGGTTCGGCCTGGCCTGACGTGCGGGGGCCGACGGGCGCGAACGGAGCCTCGGCTCGTGCTTGGTGACTGACTTTCCTGCCGGGAAGGAGGGGCTCCTGCTTCCCGGCAGGAAAGCGGTGTCCCGTGGTCGACGACATCGATACGCCGATGTACCCGGGTTTCTGCCTCGGAAAGCGGTGGCCGCCCCGGCCCCACGATCGTGTCAGTCACCTAACCGAACAGGCGTCGCTGGATCTCCCGCCGGTAGTCCTCGAGTGTTCTGTCGAGATGTGCCGCCGTGGCCTCGGCCGCCTCGTCGGGCCGGCCGTCGCGAATGGCCCGGTAGATCACCTCGTGCTCCACGACCGCGGACTCGGTGCCTTCACCGAGCGTGTCGTGGATGCCGATCGCGCTGGACTGCCGCTGCAGTCGTCGTGCGTCACGCACCGCGCTGACGAGGAAGGCGTTGTGCGAGGCGACGGCGACGCCCATGTGGAAGTCCTCGTCCGCCTGGTTGAACACGTCGACCTGACCATGG
The DNA here is from genome assembly GCF_000720765.1 of Streptomyces sp. NRRL S-646. Taxonomy (GTDB): domain Bacteria; phylum Actinomycetota; class Actinomycetes; order Streptomycetales; family Streptomycetaceae; genus Streptomyces. The sequence goes on along the minus strand of NZ_JODC01000008.1, from coordinate 195,372 downwards.
GTGAACCCGTGCCGGCACTGCTGCACGGCAACCTCGATGGTCCGCAGTTCGGCGGGCGTGGCACGGGTGGCGGCCAGACTGCTCGCGGCCGTCTCCTGTACCCGGCGGAACTCGAACAGCATGAGCACGTGATCGAGGTCGACGGGCCGGAAGAAGCCGCCCCAGCGGCTGGTGAGGAGCATGCCCTCGTCGTCCGCGACGAACAGTCCGCGCCCCTTGTGCGCCCGGACCCGGCCGAGCGCCGAAAGGATCTTCACGGCCTCCCGCACCACCGCCCTGCTGGTGTTCAGCCTCTGCGCCAGATCGTTCTCCGTGGGCAGCCGGTCACCTGCCACCAGCCGGGCCTCGGCGATGAACTCGAGGATCCGCTCCGCCACGACCTCGTAGCCGGGCCGGTAGTCGGGCCGCGTGTCCGCGCCGTTCACCGCTGCCGCCGCAACGGGAGGTGGCTGCGCCGGCGAGGCCGTCCGGGCCGCGGGCGTGTCGTTCATCTGTCCTGCCTCCTGGCTGACGCAACTGGGCGGCTGATCGCTGTGGAGCCGCGCTCATCGTATCCCAAGCGTCAATGAGTCGTACTCATCAAGCCAGTAGATCCACATCATGAAGCGGGGTCTCTAACTACTTTATACGGTGACTTTTGGGGTGTTTCTTGCTTCTGCTTTGCCGTGCCACACGCAAATCGCCGAGAAGAAGGCTGCACAAACCCTTGACGGGCCCCTGAATAAGGCGGCTAATTTCTTCCGCGACGGCAAGCGGGACGGCCGTCCGCGGTCCTCGGCGCCCGACCGGTACGGCCGGCGTCGCCCATCCCCGCCCCACCTGCTCATCCACTCGGGGCGCCCTGCGAAACCAGTGGAGTCGCACATGACCGTCAACAAGCCTTCGTCCGGCCGGGAGAGGGTGTCCAGCAAGAGTCGTGGGGCGTTGCTGGCCGGCTGCGCGGCCGCCGCGGCGCTGACCCTGACCGCCTGCGGCGGCGGCACCACAGGTACGACGACCAAGGACGGCTTCGCCCAGGTGCCGCAGAAGCAGGGTGCGTTGACCGTCTGGGTGGACGCGACCCGTGTGGAGGCCGCGAAGCTGTACCAGCAGCAGCACCCGGACGTGAAGCTGGACATCGTCACCTACGACGGCGACGCCAACGGCTCCAACTATCTCCAGACCAAGGTCCAGCTCTTCAACCGCACCCACAAGGGCTGGCCGGACGTCGTCTTCAGCTCCCAGAACAACGAGGTGACCTGGGCGGTCGACGCGGGCTTCGCCGCGCCCCTCAACAAGGGCCTGATCCCCACCGCGACCCTGACCGATTTCGCCGACGGCGCCAACGACGTCTGCACCGTCAACGGCACCGTCTACTGTCTGCGCAACGACCTCTCGCAGGCAGTGCTCTGGTACAACGCGCCGCTGCTGAAGAAGTTCGGCTACCAGGTTCCGACGACCTGGGAGGAGTACCAGCAACTCGGCGAGAAGGTGGCCAAGGAGCACCCCGGCTACCTGGTGGGCGACGCGGGCGACTCCTTCACCCCCGAGATCTACCTGTGGGCGAGCAAGTGCGGCGCAAGCAGATCGCGGTGGCGCCCATGCCGCAGTGGCAGGGTGAGACCTCGCCGTCCACCGGCAACGTCGGCGGCGGCACCTGGCTGCTGTCCAAGCACTCCGAGCACGTCAAGGCGGCCACCGACTTCCTGAAGTGGGTCACCGCCGACAACGCCTATCAGGGCAAGAAGGCGCCGGGCTTCCCCGCGTACGCACCGGCCGCCGAGGTCTGGCTGAAGGGGCAGAACGCCTCCGGCTACTTCGCCAGTGACCTCAACGCCCTCAAGACCGCGTCCTCCCAGGTCTGGCCGGGCTGGGGCTCGGGCCAGTTCAGCCAGGAGGCGATCTGGGCCGCCACCGTCAAGCCGGCCCTGACCCAGGGCAAGAGCGTCGTCTCGATGCTGCCCGCCTGGCAGGACTCCATCGTCAAGTACGCCAAGTCCAACGGATACAAGGTCTCGCAGTGACCCTCACCCACTCGCGGGCCGGCTCTGCCACCCGGCGCCCTCGCGGCACCGCCCGGCAGAGCCGGGCCGGTATGGCCTTCGTCGCCGCCTACGTGGTCCTGCTGGTCGCCTTCGGCGTGCTCCCCACTGCCTACGCGGTCTACTTCGCCTTCACCGACGCCGGCGGCACGGTCACCGGCTTCGCCAACTTCGTCAGCACGGCACACGACTTCCGCTTCCTGGACGCCGTGAGCCATGTCGCCGTCTACCTCGCCTTCTGGCTGCTGTCCCTCGTCGTGTTCGTGGTGGCCCTGGCACTGCTGCTGCACAGCCTGGCCTCCGGGCCGGCCGGCAAGGCCCTGCGTTTCCTCTACTACATCCCCGGAGCGCTCGCCGGCGCCGCGAGCGTGCTGGTGTGGCTGTTCATGCTCGACCCGACGGTGAGCCCGGTCAGATCGCTGCTGGGCGTGCTGGGGTTCCAGACCTTCGGCGAGGTGATCGCGCCCGGCAACCTGCCCCTGCTGTTCACGATCATCGCGTTCTGGACCGGCGCGGGCGGCTGGATCGTCGTCATGTACGGCGCGCTCAACAACATCCCCACGGACGTGATGGAAGCCGCGCGCATCGATGGTGCGGGCGCCTGGCAGACCGCCTGGCACGTGCAGATCCCGATGCTCCGCAAGTGGATCGTGTACATGGTGATCCTGGCGTTCGCGGGCGGCGCCCAGCTGTTCGTCGAGCCCCAGTTGCTCTCCCTCGCCAGCGTGGGCGTGGCCGGACGCGACTACTCGCTCAACCAGCTGACGTACGACTTCGCCTTCCAGATGAACAACATCAACGGCGCGGCCGCCGTCTCGGTGGAGCTCCTGGTCGTCAGTGTGTCGGTCGCCGCCGTCTTCGTCGCACGGTCGGGGTTCTTCGATGCCGAATAAGTCCTTTGCCATCTCGGTCGCCGTCCCACATGCGGAAGGGGAACCGAGCGTCATGAGCCGAACGCATCACCGGGCTCCGGAGCGGCGGCGTCCCCGTCCCCTGCGGCACGTGGCGTCACAGCTGCAGACCGGCACCGTACTGGCGGTGTTCGTCGTGTTCTTCGTGCTGCCGGTGCTGTGGCTCGTCCTCGCGGCGACCAAGACCGACCAGCAGCTGGTCCACGACAACCCGCTGTCCTTCGGCTCCTTCCACGCGCTCAAGGCCAACTGGGACGCGCTCAGGGCGTTCCAGGACGACGCCGTCATGCAGTGGCTCGGCAACTCCGCGCTCTACGCGGTGATCTCGCTGGTCATCACTCTCGGTGTGGCCGTTCCCGCGGGATACGCCCTGGCCATGACCGAGTTCCGTGGTCGGCACACCCTGCTGGTGGCCACCCTGGTCGTGATGCTCATGCCGAACGCCACCCTGGTGGTGCCGTTGTTCCTGGAGATCAACGCGGTGCACCTGATCGGCACGATGTGGTCGATCATCCTGCCGTACTCGTTCTACCCGTTCGGCGTGTACCTGACGTACATCTACTTCACCACGGCCGTATCGAAGGACCTGCTGGCCGCGGCACGGATGGACGGCTGCTCGGAGTTCCGCGTCTTCTGGCACATCGCCCTGCCGCTGGCGACCCCGGTCATCGCGCTCGTGGGTTTCTTCAGCTTCGTCGCCAACTGGACCAACTACTTCCTGCCGTACGTCATGCTCCCCGAGAGCAGCCAGATGCCCATCCAGGTGGGGGTCGGCACCCTGCTCAGCAACGTCCCGTCCTTCAATCCGACCGTCGGTGACCTGGCGATCCAGCGTCCGCAGCTGGCACTGGCGACGCTCGTCGCCATCACGCCCGTGCTGATCGTCTTCCTCTTCGCCCAGCGCTTCCTGGTCAGCGGGATGCTCGCCGGCGCCACCAAGGAATAGCGGCCCGTCCCGACCGCCCGGCCGTCGTCCCCGGCGTGCGCCGTCCTGCCGCCCACCCGAACGGAGATCTCCCATGGACCACAGCTCTGCGGACCGCACCTCGGCCGAGGACGCCCCCTGCGGCCGGCCGGTCCCTTCTACGAGGTGTTCTTCAACTGGCCCCAGCTCTACCTCCTCGGCGGCGCCGACGATCTGCTGCCCGCCAGTGAGAAGCACTGGGAGGGCGTGACCCGCCAGCTCACCGAACTCGGCATGCTGCACGACGAGTTCGAGCGCGGCTACGACTGGTTCCACCAGGGCGAGAGCCTGCTCTTGCTCTACTTCCTGTGCATGGCCGCCCCCGACCGCTGGTCCGAACGTGCCCTGCGCTTTGCCGAGCTGTACGTCGACCCGGCCAAGGGCAACTACGACCCCGAGCACCGCGTCATCACCCGCCCGCACAACGGCAGCGACCCCGACCGAACAGGTCTGTTCGACGGCGACGTCTACCCGTGGCTGCTCAAGGAAGCGCAGACGTACGGCTTCCCCCTCGACTGGATCCCCGAGGCCGACGGCGGCCCGTACCCACTCTCCTCGGACCCGCGCCTCGGCGCCCAGATGCGGGATCGAATGGGCGTCGGCGACACCGCGGTCAATCTCGCCGCTGCCGGACTCGTCCTCAACGCCTGGATCCTGTCCGGCGAGGACCGCTACCGCGACTGGATCGTCGAGTACGTCGGCGCGTGGCGGGAGCGCACCGAGGCGAACGGCGGTCTCATCCCGGACAACGCCGGTCCGGACGGCGTCGTCGGCAGCCTGCTGGAGGGCCGCTGGTACGGCGGCCACTACGGCTGGTCCTGGCCGCACGGCTGGCACAGCGTGGGCCACGCGGCCTGTGTGGCGGCGCTCGCGGCGGCCACGGTCACCGGCGACGACGACTACCTCTCCATGGTCGCGACCTCGCTCGACGCCCTCATCGGCCGCGGCAAGGTGATGCCCCACACCGAGGCGGACTCCAGCCTCCCCTCCAAGTGGGCGGTCGAACTCGGCCCCGACATGCACACCCCCACTCCGCACCTGCCTTTCCGGCACAACGACTCGGGCTGGTTCGACTACAACCCTGCCACCCCGCCGGTCCCGGTGGCCCTGTGGCACCACACGGCCTCCGACGCCGACCGCGCCCGGCTGGAGGGGCTGCGTGAGGCCGACGGCATCGACTGGCGCACCGTCCGGCCGTTCCGGGCCAAGGAGGAGTCCGGGCACGAGAAGGCCTGGTTCGCCTTCCTCGCCGGCGACGACCCCGGCTACCCCGAGCGGATCCTAACCACCGCCCAGGCCCAGGTCCGCCACCGCCTGCGGCGTATCGACCGCTACCGCGACCTGGATGTGCCCGAGGCCGACATCCACGTGTGGCAGCTGTGCAACCCCGTGGTCACCGAGGCCCTCGTGCAGTTGACCTGGGGTGGTCCCCAGGTGCTGTACAACGGCGGCCTGCAGCAGGCCCGGCTGCGGTACCACGACGCCGAGGCCCGCCGGGCCGGCCTGCCGCCGGACGTGGCCGCGCTGGTCACCTCCATCGATCCCGAAGCGACCACCGTCGAGCTGGTGAACCTCTCCCCCGAAACCGAGCACTCGGTGATCGTCCAGGCCGGCGCCTTCGCCGAGCACACCATCACCGCCGTCCGGTACACCACCTGCCAGGACGACACCTGGATCGGGGACATGTACGACTACGGCCACACCGAGCCCGTCGTCACCGAGTCGGAGCAGGTCTGTGACAGCACCTTCCTGATGGTCCGTCTGCCCGCCTCAAGCCGCGTCAAGCTCACCCTGCGCCTCCAGCTGCGCGCCAACACACCCAGCTACCGCACCCCGTTCGACACCCCGGCCGCCCCGCCCTCACCGGGCGCGGAAGGAGAAACCGCATGAAGCGCGTAGCCCAGACCATCAGGCTCCGACCCGAGCACCGCAAGGAGTACCTCGAACTCCACTCGGCCGTCTGGCCCGGCGTCCAAGCCGCCCTGCACCGGTCGAACATCCGCAACTACAGCATTTTCCTCCACAGCGATGTGCTGTTCGCCTACTTCGAGTACCACGGCGAGGACTTCGAGGCCGACATGGCCATCCTCGAAATCGACCCCGAAACCCAGCAATGGTGGAAACTCACCGACCCCTGCCAGGAACCCTGGCCCGACCGGGGCGACGCACGCCAGTGGACGGAACTGACCGAGATCTGGCACCTCCGCCCGCCCGGCGAAGACGCCACCGACTGAGGGGCCCACGCCAGACCGACCCGACTTGGAACCCGCCATGACCACCGCCCCTGCCCCCGTCCTCATCGATGCGCACCACCATCTGTGGGACCTCGACCGGCGTCCACAGCCCTGGCTCGACGACCCCGCCCTGGCATCGATCAGCCGTACCTTCACCTCCGGCGAACTGCGCTCCACCGCGACCCGTCCCATCGCGGGCCGTCACCTGCACGGCACGGTGGCCGTGCAGTGCATGCCGGACGTGCCCGAGACCGAGGACCTGCTCACCCTCGCGGAGCAGGAGCCGCTGATCGAGGCGGTGGTCGGCTGGGCAGACCTGACGTCACCGGCTATCGGCGAGGTGCTCGACCGGCTGCTCGCCGGACCGGGCGGCGCGTATCTGCGCTCCCTGCGCCATCTCGTCCAGGGCGAGACCCGGGCTGGCTGCAACGCCCGGACGTGGAGCGGGGGTTGACGGTGGTCAGGGACCGCGGGCTCTCCTACGACGTACTGGTCCGCAGCCACCAGCTCGACCAGGCGGTCGACCTGGCCGAGCGTTTCCCCGAGCTGCCCCAAGTACTCAACCATGCGGGCAAGCCGGACATCGCCCGGCACGAACTGGCGGACTGGCGACATCAGGTGCAACGGCTGGCCGCACACGAGCAAGTGGTCTGCAAGCTGTCGGGACTGATCACCGAGGCCGACCACGACAGCTGGACCACCGCCGACATCCGCCCGGTCTGGGACATCCTGATCACCGCCTTCGGCCCGGACCGGCTGATGTTCGGCTCCGACTGGCCGGTCGCCAACCTCGCCGGCGGCTGGAACCGCTGGGCCGCCACCGTGGACGAACTGCTCACCGACTGTTCCCAGAACGAGATCCACGCGCTCCTCGCCGGCACCGCGACCGCCTTCTACCGCCTTCCCGGCTGCCGCTGACCGTCGATGCTCCTGCTGAAGGAACTCTGGAGAAGACGATGACCCTCGCCGTGCGTTACGCGGCCGGTTCGCCGCCCGGTCCGGGTGAGGTGGAGCCGGCCCCCGCCCATGTCGGTATCCACGGCACCGATCTGCACAGCGTCCACGGCGACTTGGACGCCTGGGTGCGCATGCCTGCCGTGCTGAGGCGATAGAGGCGACGCGGTGACCGTGCGCTGGACGGTGCCTGCTTCCACCCTCGTACGGCTGCCCCACCCCCTGGCCCTGTCTCCTGCTGCGCCACGACCACCTGTGCCGCCCGACCGAGCGACTGCACAGCCCACGCCACGTCAACCACACCGACAACACTCCGGAGCCGCCACATGATTGCTTCCCCAACCGTCCGAAACAACAGGAGGGGCAGACTATGACGCCCGCCACCTCCACCATCCGCAAGTTGTCAGCAGTGCTTGCGACGGCGCTCTCCGCGGTGCTGCTGACATCCCTCACGACGCCGACCCAGGCTTCGGCCGCATCTCAGGCGACCTACTACGTCGCCCCCGACGGCGACGACGCCAACCCCGGGACGATCACAGCCCCGTTCAAGACCCTGCAGCACGCACGGGACGTCGTGCGCACCGTCAACAGCAACATGACCGGAGACATCGACGTCTATCTCCGCGGCGGCAACTACCCGGTGAGCAACACCATCAGCTTCACGCCGGCCGACTCCGGGACGAACGGCCACCATGTCGTGTACGCCGCCTACCAGAACGAGAAGCCGGTGCTGAACGGAGGCGTTCAGGTCACCGGCTGGACACAGCACAGCGGGAACATCTGGAAGGCCCCGCTGAACCGCGACAACAAGCTCCGCGCGCTCTACGTCAACGGCAAGCGCGCCCAGATGGCCTCGAAGACGATCAACTCGGCCGGGTGCTACGGGACCTACACCGTGACGGCCGGCCAGGCTCCCTGGGCCTGGGAGTCGGGTTCGCAGTGCGACGGAGCCAAGTACAGCCTCTCCGACCTGCCCGCCGTCGCCTCCAACCAGGACGACGTGGAGATCAAATCGGCGACGACCTGGACCACGGCCATCGTGGGAGTCCGCCAGATCACCACGAGCTCCGACGGCGCCAATCGCGTGGCCCTGTTCCAGCAGCCGGGTGCCGCCATCGCCCAGGGACCGCCGAACGGCAACTTCAACGCCGGCGGCGGCACCCACACCTTTATGAACGCGTACGAATTCCTGGACCAGCCGGGCGAGTTCTACTTCGACAAGACGAAGCACACGCTGTACTACTACAAGGCCGGCTCCGAGGACATGACGTCGGCGCAGGTGTTCGCGCCGAACAACGTGTCCACCCTCATCAGGATCGCCGGCACGTCCACGGCCGACCACGCCCGGAACATCACGTTCTCCGGGCTTACGGTCGAGCACTCCGACTGGAACCTGGTCAATGTCGCGGGCTCCGTCTTCCGGCAGGGCCAGCAGGGCAACGCGAGCTCGACCGTGTACGCGAGGAAGAACTTCCACGCGTACACCTACCGCAACGTCGACCTGCCGCCGGGGATCATCCAGATCGAGAACGCCGACGGGATCGTTCTTTCGCGCAACACGGTGCAGCACACCGGCGCCGACGGGATCAACATGGTCAACGACGTGACGGACACGCAGTTGACCGGCAACTACGTCAACGACATCGCCGGATCCGCCATCACGGTGGGGCATCCCCAGCACGTGTACATCGGGGACTACACCTCGACCAACCACGAGAAGTACCCGGCGAACGTCGAGGGAGTCTGCAAGAACATCTCGATCACGGACAACTACCTCTACGACAGCGCGGTGCTGTTCGAGGGGTCCAGCCCCGTGTCGGCGTACTTCGTCGACTCCCTGTCCGTGCAGCACAACCGGATCGAGAAGTCCCCGTGGGCGGGCATCACGCTCGGCTGGGGGTGGTGGAACTTCGACGGTTCAGCGAACTCGATCCAACCGGGCGTGCCGACCACCACGGCGAAGAACAACACCATCAGCCACAACCAGATCGTCGACACGATGCAGGTGCTCGGCGACTCCGCTCCCATCTACACGCTGGGCAGCCAGCCGGGAACCGAGATCAGCGACAACTACATCCAGGGCGTCCCGGCCGGCCACAAGTACGGCATGCACCCCGATGAAGGCTCCGCCTACCTCAACGAGCACGACAACGTGCTCGACGTCGACCCGGGCCTGGCCTACACCATCAACTCCGGCACCTGGGGCCGGCAGCACGACCTGAGCATCACCAACACCTACGGCACCGTCAACAAGATGTCCAACAAGAACGTCCCGAACAGCACCATCCAGGACGTGCACGCGTATCCGGACAACGTGTGGCCGTCGCAGGCCTACGACATCGCCGTGAACTCCGGCCTGGAGAACGCCTACAAGGACATCGTCCCCCGCAGCAACCTGGGCCTGCAGGACTACGTCCTGCCCGCGAGCACGTTCACCGGCAAGGGCGTGTCGTCCATCCCGGTCCGCGCCCTCGGTGACGCGACCAAAGCTCTCTGGCTGGCTCCTTCCGGTACGACGACGTTCGCCGTCGGCCCCACCATGACGAAAGCAGCCGGAACCGCGACGACCATCGCCGTCCCGCCGAAGCCCGGCGACTACCGCCTCTACGTCGTGGACACCCAGGGGAACGCGTCCCCCGCGTCGAAGTCCCTCGTACGTCAGCGATATGCCTTCGTCGACGACAAGGACTCCGGTCTCTCCTACTCCTCCGGCTGGTCGAACTGGAACGACTCCCGCGACTTCAACGGATCCGAGAAGTACACGAACAGGGCGGGCGACTACGTCCAGTACTCGTTCACCGGCTCGGGCGTGCGGTATCTCAGCATGAAACAGCCGAACATGGGCAAGGTCGACGTCTACGTCGACGGCACCCTGGCGCAGTCGGGCATCGACGCCTATGCCTCGACGGTGACGAAGCAGGTACCCCTGTTCGAGAAGACGGATCTCGCCGCGGGCCCCCACACGATCAAGGTCGTGTGCGCCGGAACGAAGAACACGGCCTCTTCCAACACCGTCTGCGCCCTGGACGCGTTCGCCTCCCTCCCCTTCCCCGCCACGAGCGTGCTCTTCAAGATCCTCAACAAGAACAGCGGCAAGGCGATCGACGTCTCGGGCGCATCGACTGCCGCCGGAGCGAACGTCCTCCAGTGGAACGACACCGGAGCGCAGAACCAGCGCTGGCTGTGGGCCGCGGTCGGTGGCGGCAGCTACGAGATCGTCAACGAGAACAGCGGTCAGCTGCTCGACGTCACCGACGGGTCCACCGCGGACGGCGCGACCGTCATCCAGCAGCCCGACAACAACGGTGCGAGCCAGCACTGGACCCTGGTCGCCGCCGGAAACGGCTACTACAAGATCAAGAACGTGAACAGCGGCAAGCTGCTCGCGGTGTCCGGCTCGTCGACGGCAGCAGGCGCTCAGCTCGTGCAGACGACGGACACGAACGCCGACAGCCAGTTGTGGCAGGCAGTGAACGTGGACTGAGGACCTGGGGGACGGTGCCGGCGAAACACGGGCCGGCACCGTCCCCGGCCAACCTCCACCACGGCGTACCGCGTACTCGCGCCGAAACACCGCCCATCCAAGTGATGACTCCTGACCAAGGACGGACATCGTGGACATCACCAGACGACAGCTCGGCCGACTCGCCGCGGTCGGCACCGGGGCCCTTGTGCTACCGGGCCTGCTGCCCCCCAGCCCGGCGGCGGCAGCCGTGCCTCCGGCAGGAACATGGGGCGACCAGGGCGACGGCACCTACGTCAACCCCATCCTCCCGGGCGACTTCAGCGACTGGGACTGCATCCGGGTCGGCGCCGACTACTACGGCATCACCAGCACGTTCGGGTACTCGCCCGGCGTGGCCGTCCTGCACTCGAAGGACCTGGTCAACTGGCGGACACTGGGCGGCGCCGTCGACGATCTCACCAGCATCGGACCGCTGCTGAACTGGGACCGGATGAACCGCTACGGCCGCGGCGTGTGGGCCGGGGCCATCCGCTACCATGCGGGGCGGTACTGGGTGTACTTCAACACCCCCGACGAAGGCTTCTTCATGACGTCGGCGCCGTCACCGACCGGGCCCTGGGAGCCGTTGACGACGGTGTGGCGGACCTCCGGCTGGGACGACCCGTGCCCGTTCTGGGACGACGACGGCCAGGGCTATCTGGTCACCACGCACTACTCGGACGGCTACAAAATCCACCTGTTCCGACTGTCCGAGGACGGGAAGTCGCTGGTCGGCCCGTCCACCGTCATCCACCAGTCACCGGGCAGCGAGGCCAACAAGCTCTACAAGATCAACGGCCTCTACTACCACCTGTACAGCGAGGTGAAGTCCGAGGGCCGGGTGCTCATGATGAACCGCGGCTCCAGCCTCTACGGCCCGTTCGAGACCCGGCAGTTGGAGCACGTCAACGTCTCGGTGGACCGCGAGCCCAACCAGGGCGGGCTCGTGCAGGCTCCGGACGACAACTGGTACTTCGTGACCCATCACGGCCACGGCGACTGGGAGGGGCGTCCCCTGTCCCTGCTGCCGGTGACCTGGGTGGACGGCTGGCCGATCCTGGGCCAGGTGGGCGCGGACGGCATAGGCAACATGGTGTGGACGGGTCAGGTGCCCGCCGGCGGCACGCCCGGTGCGCCGGTCGACGCGCTGCCCTCCGTGGTGGCCAGTGACCTGTTCACCGACACCCGCCTCAAGCCGCAGTGGGAGTGGTACTACCAGCCGCGCGCGGACCACTGGTCGCTGACCGAACGCCCCGGCTTCCTGCGGCTGAAGGCGTTCACACCGCTCGCGGCCGACAACCTGACCAAGGTGGGCAACACCCTCACCCAACGCACACTGCGCACGGCGGGCGGCGCGACGGTGACCGTCCGCCTCGAACTGGCCGGCCTCGCCGACGGCCAGCACACCGGGCTGTGCCACTACGCGGCCACCTACGCCGGGTTGGGTGTGCGGCGTTCGGGGACCACCACGACGATCGCGCACAACGTCGGCGGCAGCCTGGCCTACGGTCCGGTGATCACCCAGAACGCCGTGTGGCTGCGCACCACCTGGGACGTCAACGGGGTCAGCCGGTTCTCCTACAGCCTCGACGGGAGCTCGTTCACCTCGTTCGGTGGCACCTACCAGCTCACGTGGGGCGGTTACCGCGGCGACCGTGTCGGGCTCTACACCTACAACCCCAACGGCACCGGCTACGTCGACGTGGACTGGGTGCAGTACACCATCGCACCCACCAGGGCCTACAAGTGCGTCAGCGTGCGCAGCGGCAAGGTCGCCGACGTCTCCGGCGCCTCCAGGGCGGACGGCGCCGCCGTGCTCCAGTGGACCGACAAGGGCGTAACGAACCAGCAGTGGACCTTCCAGTCCACGTCGGACGGCTACCACACCATCATGTGCGTCAGCAGCGGCAAGGTCCTCGACGTGGGAGGGTCCTCGTTGGCGGACGGCGCGCGGGTCGTGCAGACGACCGCCGACGGCCGGACGAGCCAGCAGTGGCAGCTGCGCCCGCAGACCGGTGGCGAGTTCCTGGTGGTCAACCGCAACAGCGGCAAGGTGCTCGACGTCAGCGGAGGCAGTACGGCCGACGGTCCCGCACTGATCCAGTACCACGACACCGGCGGCTCCAACCAGCGATGGACCTTCCACCGCGTCACTGGCTAGCCTCAACCGTTGTTCGGCCTGCGAGATCGCTGTGCATCCACCGGCCCTCGCCCGTACGCACGATCCCGGCCGAGCCCCCTCCGGTCGCCGGGGCCAGGTCTGCCAGGTCCTGGCTGGGGACTCCAACAGGCCATGCACACACGCGACATCGCACGACACCTCGGACCTCGGGGCGCCCCTTCAGCAGCCTCACCTCGCAACTCTGCTGCTGGGCTCGCAACGGCCGACTCGTCCCCACGGCACGGAACACCCGCAAGGTCACCCTGCCCGATGCCGGAGCAACTGCCCCGGCCCCCGCAGAAGCCGCCCGCTCAGACCTTGGTCAAGGTCCACTGCACGTTGGTGCTGCTGTTCCCGGACCACTGTTTGGTGACGGAGCCCGAGGGCACGTTGCCGCCGCCGTCGAGGACGAGGCCGGTGGCGCGGTTGACGATCCAGTATCTGTCGCCCCCCTGGTATTTGAGCTGCCACTGCTGGCTGTTGCCGCCGGTCCAGGTCGCCTCCAGGGCCGGGGAGCCGTTCGTGGTGGCGCCGCCGCCGTCGGCGACCATGCCGTTGGCGCGGTTGACCAGCTTGTAGTAGCCGGTGCCGAGCTCGACGGCCTGCCACTGCAGGTTGGTGCTGCCGTTCCAGGTCCACTGCTTGAGGTTGGAGCCGCTGGGGACGTTCCCGCCGCTGTCCAGCGCGAGCCCGTCGGTGATGTTGGTGATCCTGAACCACGCCGAGGGGTTGAACTGCACCTTCATCGACACGACGGCGTCGTTGTTGCCGGTGTTCCGCAGATCGGCGTTGTCGGCGGTGAAGGTCCAGGCGGTGCCAGTGAAGTTGTCACCGGAGTAGCCGATGATCTGGTAGCCGGGGGCAAGCTTCAGCGAGGACAGGCTGCGGCTCGGCAGGCCGGCGAGCGACAACTGGTCGGCGGTGTAGTTGCCGAGCTGGAGCACGGAGGAGTTGCCCAAGTAGTTGACGTCCTGGTAGAGCACAGCCCCGGACAGCGGCTGCAGGGGCGGGATCTGGCCGGAGAAGGTCAGCTTCACGACGTAGGCGAGGGCGGCGAACGGCGCCGACGACGACGGCAGGGTCACGTTTAGCCCGGCCGAGTCCTGCGTCGGTGTGGGCAGGTCCGTGTAGCTGCCGGCGGTGGAGTTCAGCAGCTTCGCCGAGGTCAGGGAACTGGCGTTGATCCGGGCCGAGTTGAGCGACGATATCGTCAGCGTGCTGCCCGGCCAGCCGAGGACCGTGGCGTACAGGACGGTGTTGTTCTTGTTCCGGGTGAAGCGGATGTCCTGCGCCGTTCCGACCTTCGGGGCGGTGAAGGCGCCGCCGCCCATGTGCGTGGGACCTTCGCCGTACGTGGTCCAGGCCCGGGTCGAGTAGACCGACTCGCCGAAGCGGCGCAGGTAGTCGCCGATGCCGAGGAGGATGTCCTTCTGGGCCTGGGGGATCGTGCCGTCTGCCATCGGGGCGATGTTGAGCAGCATGTTGCCGTTCTTGCTGACCCGGTCGATCAGCGAGTGCAGCATCTGCTGGATGCTGTAGTAGCCGATGCCGTTCGTGTAGCACCAGCTGGAGCTGGAGATGCTGTCGTCGGTGAGCCAGTAGGGGGCGGTGATGTCCCCGGGGCCGCCGCGCTCGTAGTCGAAGACCTCGCCGTGGCCGTTCAAGCCGTCCTTGTAGGTGGCGACGACTTCGCGGCCCCACGCCTGGGCCTGGTTGTAGTAGTACGACAGGAAGTTCAGCCGCTGCGTCTGGTCGACCTTGTTCAGGTCGAAGTCCTGCCAGATGATGTCGGGCTGGGCGAGGTCGATGACCTCCTTGAGCTTGTCGTACCACAGCTGGTTCTCGGCCGTGGTGCCCAACTGTCCGTACAGCTTCTGCAGGCTCGGGTCGGACTGCGCGGGCACGTGGTCGTAGAAGCCGTTGAAGTTGAACGCGTGGTGCATGGCCACCAGGAGCTTCAGCCCCTTGGCGCGGATGGAGTCGGTGAACAGCTGGAGCAGGTTGAGCCGGGGGCCCTTGACAGCCGAGTTCCACTCGTTGACCGAGCTGTTCCACATGGAGAACCCGTCGTGGTGCTCGGCGACCGGGCCGGCGAACCGGGCGCCGGCGTCGACGAAGAGCTGCGCCCACTCGTCCGGGTCGAAGTTCCCGCCCGCGGACTTCAGCTTCGGGGCGAACTTGTTGAAGTTGCCGTTCAGGTCGTTCGCGCCGTTGATGAAGTTGTGGTACGGCCACGCCGACGGGTCGCCGTACGTGGCGACGTGGTGCTGGTTGCACGGATCGCCGCTGATGTACATGCGGCGCCCATACCACTCGTTCCCATAGGCCGGAACGCTGAAGACGCCCCAGTGGTAGTAGATGCCGAACTTGGCGTCCTTGAACCACTCGGGAGACGGGTTGTGCTGGTCGACCGAGGCCCACGTGGCGGTGTACGTGGTCGCGGCACGGGCGGTGCCGGCTGCGAGGACGTTGCTTGCGACCGCTGCCGCCGCGACACCCGTGGCGCTCGCCAGAAACTGGCGTCTGTTGATCACGGTGATACCTCCGTCAGAGCTGTGGTGTGAGACCAGGGCCGGTGACCAGGCGGGCGGACTTCCGGTGGCGGTGAGTGCGACGTAAGCGACGCACCCCGAACCGGACGCCATCAGCTGGCGGCTGACGCGGCGCCACGGCTTGGGGCCGACGATGTCTGCTGCGAGCGCCCGGGGGGATGGAGCGCGTCACCCGCTGCGAACGGCGACAGAGTCTGGCGACAGAGTCTGCGGACTCCAGGGGGCTCGTGGAGCAGCTTCCCGACGGCATGTCCTCACTCCGTTCCCGTACCGCAGCACCGCCGCGTGCCCTTTCGGTTCCCGGATCCTCTCGGAGACCCCAGAGCTGTGTGTGCCTGATGTCACGCATGAAGGTGCGGCATTCACCATGCCCGTGTCAACGGGCGTGCAGGGATGAAAAGCGCCTCTCGGCTAAACTTTTGCCCCTTTCTGCTTAGTAACTTCCGTTTTCTCCCTGCCTAAACATGGCATGTTTACGCGCCAGGCGTCGACGCTCCCGGCGGCTGCCCTGCCGGTCGGCATCGACCCTCCGAGGGCCAGGCGTGGTATCACACAGCCGTGATGCCGCAGGATCACACGCATCGCAGCGGGGGAAGGCGTCAGCCGAAGGGCCGCACTGCGCAGGGTGACGGCCACCGACTGGGAAAGCTGCTGCCCCAGCCGGCACAAGGCACGCGATACGCCGAGGACTCCGGGGCGGCCCCGATCCGGCGATATCCCAGGTTACGGTCGCTCATCCATGGCTCAGGACGACCGCCTGGCCGCCCGCGGGGGCCATCGCTACGCGCAGCGTGGTCGCCGAGGTCACGGTCTGTGTGCTTACGGCGACGGGGGTCTGGTACGGGCTGCTGCCCGGCGTTCCGTCGGCGTAGATCGTCGCGGTGTAGGTGCCGCTACCGAGGAAGGACAGCGGAATCGAGAGGGTTCGGGCGGTCTCGTTGGTCATCGCCCCCAAGTACCAGGTGGTGCCGCTGCGCCGGGCAACGGCGATGTACTCGCCGATCGAACCGGCGAGGGTCCGACTCTGGTCCCAGACGGTGGGGATGGCGTCGAACCAGGGCAGCCCGGGCCACTTGGAGGGGGTGGAGTACTGCGAGGGAGCACTGTACCAGTACAGGAAGTCCAGGGGCTGGTAGTAGACGGCGGCCATCGCCATCTGGTGGGCGTTGGTCGTCCGGTCGCGGGACTGGCCGTAGCAGATGGTGTAGTCCATCGGCCCGCCGATGTTGCGGGCGAAGGGCAGGGTGACGTTGTGGGTGGCGGTCGGGAAGTGCTCGTTGCCCCGCACGCCCTCCATACTGATCCAGTTGGGATAGGTCCGCTCGTAGCCGAACGGCCGCACGTCGTCGTGCATGTCGATCAGCAGCTTGTGCGTCGCCGCCGTCCTGGCCCAGGCGATGATCTGGTTCGTCATCGCCTGGGTGCCGTCGTTGATGAAGCCCAGCTTGACACCCGCCACGCCCCAGCTCCGATACAGGGCGAACAGGCTGTCCGGGCTGCTCATTGCGAGGGGGTTGACGTAGAGGAAGACGCCGATTCCCTTGCCGGCGGCGTAGGAGATGACTTTGGGCATGTCGATGGCGGAGATCGGTTGCGTGGCGTCGGTCGAGGTGTGCTCCGGGCCGTACCACCCCGAGTCGTACTCGATGTACTGCAGGCCGCGGGCGACGGCGAAGTCGACGCCCGCCAGCCCGTCCGCGGTGGTCAGATTGCACCGGAAGACCTTGCCCGGCTTGATCCACGACGTGTCGGCGAGTGCGCCGGCCGGGGCCAGGTTGAGCACCAGCTCCGCGTTGTCGACCAGTTCGGCGTGGGTGGAGCCGATCACCACGGCGCGCCAGGGCGTGGCGAACGGTGTGGTGACGGTGGAGGTCGTCTGGACCGCTCCGGAGCCGCGGGCCGTGTGCCGCATCAGGTACGTCGCGAGGGTGTTTGGCTGTCCCGAGACCGAACTGAGCATCATCCTCGGGCAGTTGATGCGGGCCGACTCGCAGACGCAGGCGATGAGCCCGCCACTGTACGTCGCGGTGAGGGGGAGGTCGGTCAGGGGACCGGTGTCCGTGGAGGAGGTTCCGGTGGACGGGATGGAGCCGGGCGCGACCGGGTTGTAGTCGTCCTCGTCCCGCGCGCTGTAGACGAGTGTGCCGTCGGGGAAGACGAACGTCGTCAGTTCGTCGGCGATGGTGGCCGTGCCCGGGTCCAGCAGGACGTAACGGAATGCGACGCCGGTCGCGTAGGCCCGGATCTGGACACCGAAGTTGATGGAGGTGCGGTTGTCCCGGAGGTTCCAGCGCATCTCCTGGTAGGCGTCGGAGACGGTCGCGTTGCGCCCGTACAACGGGTTCCAGGTGGTGTCGACGTGCCAGTGCTGATAGTTCGTCAGAACTGCGTCGGTACCGAGGGCGGTTCCGTCGCTCAGCCGCAGCCCCATGGCCGAACTGGCCACGACTGTCGCGCCGTTACGCCGGGCCGACCACCGGAGCGAGCCGCCCGTCAGCGACATGGTGATGCTGGTGGTGCCGTCGAGCGATGTCGCGGTGACGGAGGCGTCCGCGGCCTCGGCCGGATATGTGCTGCCGATGCCCAGCGCGGCCGTTGCGGCGGTGACGGCCGCGCCCTTGAGCACTCTGCGGCGGGAAGGCTCCTGACGCCCTGACATGTCCACAGTCGGTCCACCTCGCTTGGATATGGTTTCCAACAAACTCAACCAGCAAGTAACAGATTCTGACCGTCGCGATGTTTGTATGCCTCCCCCGACCCAAAGGTCAACCCCCTCGTACATGCCGCCCACTTGTCCGAAATCCTGGACAGTCCGGGCGACTTGCGACCTCGACAAGCCCCAATAGGCACCCCCAGAGCCGGTCACGATTAAACAAAGTCGAACGCGATTCTTGACGCCACGAACGTGCCACGACTCTCATGGGTCCCCGCGACATCAAGGCATCGTCGAACCTCGGCAGAGAGGGACGCACATGTTCAAGGGAGTTCCCCGGCCCCCCGCCGGACGATGGCGGCGCGGAGCCGCAGCATTCCTGACCCTCCTGGGAAGCCTTGCGGCGCTGCTGCTCCCGGCCACCGAGGCGCACGCGGCCACGGTCTCGTTCACCACGGGTGCCGCACGCACCGACCAGAACGGCAACACCCTGCAGCTGCACGGCCTCGGCATCATCAAGGCGGGAAACACCTGGTACGGCTACGGCGAGGACAAGACCGGCGAGACCTCGTCGGACACGTCCTTCCAGGACATCACCTGCTACTCCTCCACCAATCTCGCCGACTGGACCTACCAGGGCCAGGCCCTGAGCCGGCAGAGCAGCGGCGACCTCGGCCCCAGCCGCGTCGTGGAGCGGCCCAAGGTCATCTACAACAAGTCGACCAGCACATACGTGATGTACATGCACATCGACAGCAGTAACTACTCCGAAGCCAAGGTCGGCGTGGCCACCAGCAGCACCCCCTGCGGCCCCTACACCTACCGGGGAAGCTTCCGGCCGCTGGGCAACCTCAGCCGCGACCTCGGCCTGTTCCAGGACACCGACGGCACCGCCTATCTGCTGAGCGAGGACCGCAACAACGGCCTGCGCATCGACAAACTGTCCGCCGACTACCTGTCCGTGGACAGCGCGGTGACCGTGCTCGGCAGCGGCGGCAGCAGCGGCAGCGTCGAGGCACCCGCCATGATCAAGAAAGACGGCACCTACTACGTCTTCGGCTCCCACCTGACGGGCTGGAGCCTCAACGACAACATCTACGCCACCGCCACGTCACTGGGCGGTCCCTGGTCGTCCTTCCGGAACCTGGCCGCACCCGGCACCCACACCTACGGCAGCCAGACGGCGAACGTCATCACCGTCCAGGGCTCCTCCGGCACCACCTACATCTACGCCGGCGACCGCTGGAACACCTCCGACCTCGGTGCGTCGAAACTGATCTGGCTGCCCCTGACCATCAGGGGCACCACGGTGAACCTCGGCCAGTACCCCACCTGGTCACTCGACACCTCAGCGGGAACCTGGACTGCCGACAGCGGGGTCCCCGCTGAGGGCATCCACACCCTGAAGAACCTCAACAGCTCCCTGCTGATGGACGTGTCGAGCGGCTCCACGGCAAACGGCGCCAAGATCATCCAGTGGCCGTCCACCGGCGGTACCAACCAGCAGTGGAACCTCACTCGGGTGGCGGACAACATCTACACGCTCAAGAGCGTCAAGAGCGGCCTGTGCCTGGACGTACCGAACCAATCGACCGGCACCGGGGTCCAGTTGGAGCAGTGGACCTGTAACGGCGGGACCAACCAGCAGTGGTTCCTCGACCTGGTCGGCAGCTACACCGGCAGCACCTACATGCTCGCCGGCGTGGGCAGCGACCTGGAAATCGGTGTCGCGAACGCCTCGACCACGAGCGGGGCTGCCGTGGAGCAGGAAACGGGCACGGGCGCGACGAGCCAGCAGTGGAGTCTTTCCTGACGGGTACGCCAGGACCACTGACGCGGATCAACGACCATGCCGGCCACGTGTTCCGGCGGAAGGCCCCGATCCTCAACGGTGTGCTGATGATCTCCAGTGACGCGGCGGCGGTCTTCATGATCTCCCTTGGGCACGGCGCAGCGAGCACCCTGGTGCAGCAGTGCGCCGTGCGAGACGTCAGCGCCAGAGTTGGCCGAACAGCCACCACCCTCAGGCGCCGGAGCGCGAGGAAGCACTCGCCGGTACACCGCTGCTGACCCTGGACCAGGCGCTGGACGCCGCAGAGCATCCCAGTACCCGGCTGTGCTCCCTGTGCAGCGCGGCAGCAGAACTCGACCCCGATTTCGCGGGTTCGGTAGCGCAGGAGGGTGCCGGGGCCGGCCGCGACGTAGTTTGCGGCGCTGTGCCTACCGCTCGGAGTGTGGCTGCGGCTGCGGCTGCGGACCGTGCGCCCTGGGCCCGCGCGTCGGGGACCGGCGGGCGGCGCCCTCCAGCAAGCGGTCGACCGCGGCAGGCACTGCCCGGCTGCGCCCAACTCGACAGCGCCTACCAACACGCAGGCATTCCTACAGGTCAACGCACTCTGCCCCGCGGCTTCAACGGCACAGGCGGCAGCTCCGGAGCAGGCAGCGGAGCATGTCGACGTTTCCGCAGGTCAGAAGCGTGAGAGCCCCGCAAAGTCAGCAAAAGTCAGCATCGGAGCACTCAGACGCAGGCGAGATCTCGAAGCTTCGTACGTTTCCAGGACTCGGCTGCAGGGGACCCACCATCCCGCCGCCCACCACTCCGTTCTGCGCACCACGAACCGCCAAACCCTCAGGCATTGCAGCGACCCGGGCGAGGTGCTCCGCATGCTGGCCGAACCAGCTGGATCCGTGGAGCACTGGGGCGAGCGCGCCCTACAGCGTTCCCTCCTGACCACTGCCGATCTCACCGGCCGGCACATCGAGGCGTACGCCGACGCCCCGGCGAACACCCCGTGCCAGCTCGTCGTCGGCGCGCGCCGCTGCCTCGCCGGCACCGGCGCGGTCCGCACCCGTTGGCAACACACCACCGGAACGGCCCCCACTCCATGACCGCGTCCCACGCCCAACCCCCGTGCCGGCCCGCCGATCACCACGGCCGGGTCCGCCTCCCGCACCGCGCGAGCAACCCGATAGCACTCCACACACGCCGGTGACCGGGCCCGAAGGCGCGGCCACCGGAAGAAGAAACGACACCCCACGTGATTTCCAGCATCGACGCCCACGTCGCCCTCGCGATCGACCTGAGGGACCGGTTGGTCAGCCAGTGCGTGAAGTTGGCCCAGATGCGGCAGGTCAGGTAGATGGCGCCGGCGAGATGGGCCGCTGCCGACAATTCCCGACCTCCCTCTCTTCTCTCATGCGCTCTCTTCGCTGAGGCGGTCGACTGCCCAGGGCAGCAGCTCCTTGGCCACCGCGAGGCTGAACGGCCTCACCAGTGAACGAAGTTCGGCGCAGGCGGAAGGGCCGAGCGTGATGTAAGGGAGGGCCGCCAGTCTGTCCGTGGTGTGCTCGATCTCCGCCCTGCGCCGCGTACCGTCCTCGGTCAAGGTCAGGTGGGGTCCATCGTCGAGCCATCCGCGCTCACTCAGGTTCTGGACGGCCTGCCCCCACTGCTCTGGCGTCCATGCCCGCGAGTCGCGCAGTACCTCTGCATCGATGTCGCCTGTGGCGGCGTGCGTGACGAGAGCCTCGAGCCCGCTCAGTCCGGCAGCCAGTAGTGCCGCCACGTGGCCGTCGCCACGGAACTCCCGCAGCAGAGTCTGCGCGTGCCAGAGCACGAGGTGGGGTGCGCTCGGCCACGGCAGTGCGGCGTGCGCGGCGAAGAGAGGGCGGCCTTGTGGATGGCGCACGGTCACCTCAGCAGCGGTACGGGCCAGTTCCGCTGCGCGGGCCAGCGCCGGTGAGGAGATGTCCGCGCCGAGGATACGACGGAGCGTGGCGTCGATCCCGGCGAGCCGGGCGGCGGCGAACCGCTGCGGCGTGGCGGCCTCCCATGCCGCGGGTATGGCTCGGCGCACCAGTTGGGGATTGAAGTTGTAGAACGTGGCGATGACCAGATCCGCCGGAGCGGCGCCGAGTGCCGCGGAGCGGGACGCGAAGTACCCCGTCCTGGCGTCGACGCCCAACTCTGCGTACTGGCCTGTGGATTCGGGCGAGAAGTAGACGGCTCCGTGGTAGGGCTCAAGGATTCTCCAGGTCTGGCGTGCGAGGGCCAGACTGTCGCGGTCCGTGTTCTGCGTCATGAGGGGTTGGCCGTCCTGTGTCGGATGAAGCGTTTCTGTTCATCGAGCACGCGACGGCGTGTGGGGCACACCCATTCGTACCGTCTAGTCGGTACGTTATCGGAGAGCGGCTCCAGGGGCTACCGCCCTGCAACCAGTTCTCTCCTGACCGAGAGGCGAATCCATCCGTGGTACGCGACGGCGTCGGTGCGGGCCCTGATGGTGCTGACGCGCCATCAGGTGGCTCGGTCGTCAAGGAACTCGGCCGCATGCCCGACGGGGGCGGCCACAGTACGCTGGGCCGCCGAGCCGGCCGGGCAACCCGTGGCGGCATGGGCTTCGGTGAGGCGTCCGAGGCGGCTGCGGCGATCAACGCCTCCATCAACTGCTGGAAGGCTCCCTGCCCCACCCAGATGCGGAAGCGGTCGTAAGTGTTCTGCCAGGGCCCAAACTCGTTCGGCAGGTCGCGCCAAGGGGCTGCCGGTGCGGGAGCGCCACATCACCGCGCTGAAGTTCCGTAGGTCGGAGATGGGCCCGACTGCGGCGATCGGGAGATGGGGCTCGATCAGGGCCCACTGCTCGTCGGTGAGATCGCCTCGCGCCATGACTGACAATCTGTCAAGACCGGGCCTCGGTACGCAGGACGATCCACCGAAGCGTGATCCGAACTCCAGACAGGACCTAGCCGGCCCCGACCACCGCGATGTCGTGCGGCGACCGCGGATCGATTTCGTAGTGGGTGCCGAACTGGCTGCTGAAGCCGATCACCCGCACCCTCTGCCCCTGCTTCAGGCCGGAGACGTCGATGCCCGTCTGCACATTGACGAAGACCGGCACGGGACCCGAACCGTCGTCGACGGACAGCTTGTACCCGTAGGGGAGGTCGCTCGTGGGTGCTTGAGTGATCCTGCCGACGACCTTGACGAGCCGCCCCTCGGTGGCCTCTCCGACCCCGGCGGTGCCGACCCGCTCCGGTTTCACCGGCCGGCCCTTGTGACCGAGCTCGACATCGGAAGGATCTGCCGGGACCAGGGTCAGCAGTCCGGAGCTGTCCCGCAGCGTGCCGGTGATGCGTGCGCACCGGTACGGGGACGCATGCACGTCGCTGTGCAGGCTGACGTATATTCCGGCGGTCCTGTCCTGGAGCCCGAATCCCTTGTCGCCGAAGCTGGATTCGAAGGCACCGGAGGGAGTCGTCACCGAGCCCGCCACGGTGACCACCGTCCCGACCGGCAGGCCGCGGGCCTGGGCGATCGAGATCGTCTTCGCCTCCGGTGCGGCGACTGCCGAACCGGTCCCCAGCACGGGCGCCACCATCAGGGCGAGCAGGGGTGCGAAGAGCAGCATGAGAAGCCGACGGGTCAGGCCCATGAATGCACTGTCCTTTCCGGAAACCGATACCTCCCAAGTGTGCGTGCACGCCGCGCACTTCACACACACGCGCTGCCCGTCGAATGACGTCGGTGCCAGGACCTGGCGCGCCCTGGTCACCACTGTCCAGCACTGCGATCGCGGCCCCGCCGTCAGCGCGGTACAGGCCGAGCTGAGAGCCCATGGCGCGGCGTTGCCGGTGGACGGCGCCTTCGGCGCGGCCACCCACGGGGCCGTGGTCGCCTTCCAGGCCCGCAACAAGCTTCCCCCGGACGGCGTCGTCGGCGCCAACACCTGGCTGGCGCCGGCCAAGCGCATCACGGAAGCGTTCGTGCTGGCAGTCGGAGCTTGTTGCCGTACCCCGTCGGGCCGGTGCGTGCGTTCCTCCCGCGGCGGCAGGCTGCGGGAGGAACATGGAAAGGCAGGGGCCGCTGCGTCGGCAGTGGTCGTGTGCCTGCTTCAGACGCTTCGGCCGGCGTTGCAAGTCTCCTGGTCGTTGTGGTTCCTGACCACGACACGGCACCGGTAGCCGGTGTCGTCGAAGTACCAGCCGGTGGAGTCTTGACCGTTTGTCGCCGCGGCACCATCGGCCATGTCATAACTGACTGCCGCATACGGCCGGTGCGCTGGGCCGTCTGTCTGCGCTGCCTGGTTCATGATCCAGCGCAGCCAGGGGTCACCCTGCTTGGAGATGTGCCCTTAGCGCACGGTGCGTCCGAACCGCGGACCGTGGGCGTGAGCCCGGCCCAGGACGCGAGCTTGCGGGCCGGGGGAACCGCGCGATGTCACCGACCTCCACCACGATGACCAGCGCGGTGAGCGGGCCGACGCCGGGCAGCTCGGTGACGGCCTTGACCCGCGGGTCCGCCTTCGCCAGCTGGGGCGAGCACGGCGTCCAGCAGGTCGATGACCACCTGGAGCGCATTGATGACCTCAAGCCGGTCGGCCACCGCCCGGCGGGCGCTGTCCGGCAGCGGCAGTCCACCGAGCCATGCGCGGCCAGGCTCCAGCAGTTGCACTCACCCTGCGCGCCCTGTTCGACCACGACGCCGAAGGCCACGACATCAAGTGGACCCTCGCCCCTACGAAAGACCGGTCAGCGACCTGGCACGGCACAGCAACCGCATCGAATCCGGCCGAGATCGTCAGCAGCCTGCTGAACTCCCTGGCCACCGAGCATTTGATATGCCAGCTATCCGACCGGTCTCAGCGCCCGCGCGAGCGCGTCGACGGTCACACCGACGATCGCCCGGAGTTGCTCCGAGCTCGCCCCAGCCCTACCCATCACCGCGAGAGACTGGTTCACGGCCGCTACGTGTACGGCGAAGTCCTCGGCGTTCTCGTCGGACATTCCGCCGGCCTTCAGCGCGGTGCGCAGGCGCGGGCGCTGTAGGCCGAACAACTCTTTGACACGCTCTGCGACGCTCGGGCTCAGCGCCGGACTCGCCATGACCGACTGAGCCATCAGACATCCGTCGGGCACGGCGGGGTCGGCGATGCGCCCCAGGGTGACATCGAAGAACGCACGGACCGCGGCGACGGGGTCCTCGGCCGCGCACGAGAGGGCGGCGTCGAACTTGTCGCCGTAGCGCGTGGCGTAGCGATCCAGGCAGCGAAGGAAGAGCGCGTCCTTGTCGCCGAGCGAGGAGTAGATCGAGCTGCGGTTCAAGCCGGTCGCCCGGGACAGGTCGTCGAGCGAGGTGTCGGCGTAGCCGGAGCGCCAGAACTGGAGCATCGCGGCGTCGAGCACCGTGTCCATGTCGAACTGCTTCTTGCCTGCCATGCGGCCCATCCTCTCATCTTGGACTGATCAGTTCAAGACGTGCTAGCGTCGAGTCACGGTCCACCCGCCTCGATGGAGGATTCGCATGACCAACCCCGTCCCCGCCCTGCCCCTGCATGACCTGGCCGGATTCACGCACCGCTGGGTCGACGCCGACGGCGTCCGCCTGCACGCCGTCGAAGGCGGTCGGCCGGACGGACCGGCCGTCGTCCTGCTCACCGGGTTCCCACAGACGTGGTGGGCCTGGCGAAAGGTCATGCCTGCTCTCACCGATCGGTTCCGGGTCATAGCGATCGACCGGCCGGGCCAAGGCAATTCCGAGCATCCGGAGCTCAGCTACGACACGCACACGGTCGCCGCGCACATCCAGGCCGCCGTGAACGCTCTCGGCGTGCGGGACTACTGGCTCGCCGGGCACGACATCGGCGCCTGGGTCGCCTTCTCCCTCGCCCTGAACTACGAGAGCCGACTGCACGGGGTCGCGCTGCTCGACGCCGGAATTCCCGGTATCACCATGCCGGAAGCGATCCCCCTCGACCCGACTCTGGCCTTCAAGACCTGGCACTTCGCGTTCCATGTGGTGCCCGATCTTCCCGAGACGCTGATAGCCGGCCGCGAGCGGGAGTACATCAGCTGGTTCCTGAAGACCAAGTCCCTCGCGCCCGACGCGTTCGAGGAAGCAGAGCTCGACCACTACGGCGCGGCCCTCGCCGTCGATGGCGGCCTGCGCGCCGGCCTCGCCTACTACCGCGACGCCGCCGAGTCCGCGCGCAAGAACCGCGCGGCACTCGAGCAACGGCGACTGACCGCGCCCGTCCTCGGAATCTCCAGCAGCCACGGCTCGATCCCGGATATGGCGGCCTCCATCAGCCCGTGGGCCGAGAACGTGACCGGCGTCATCGTGCCCGACGCCGGTCACTACATCCCCGAGGAGCAGCCCGAGGCCGTCGCCGCCGCCCTCACCGACTTCTTCAGCGGCCGTTAGTGCTCTAGCAGGAGGGCGATCCCCATTGCCGTCGGGAGCCCGTCAGTTACGGGCCCGCCCCGCGCGCCTACGGACGTGCCGTGAACCGCCCGTCGCCCCGCTTGTGCAGCCAGCCCCGGGCGGCGAGCTTGGTCATCTTCGCCCGCAAAGGTTCCAGCTTGCCGTGTGCCGAGGCGTCCAGCCCCAGCCGCTCGCCGACCGTCCTGACCTGCACCGGGCCGTCCGCCTCCCGCACGATCGCCAGGGTCTTGCGGTAGTCGCCGGGCAGCCCGCCCTCGTCGGCCGCGTCGCCGCGGTGCGGGATGAGCAGGACTGCCCGCCCGGCCACCTTCGCCGATGCCGGAGCGACAGCCCGGCGTCGGCCCGGGCCTGCTCGGCCAGGCAGTTCAACACTCCGCTCCGCGATCGCCAGTTCGTGCCGCTCGGCCTGCCTCCTGGAGCTGCTTGCCCAACTCCTCGGCGAGAGCATCCAGTTCGCTCCGGCAGGCGGTGATCCGCTGCCGCTCCTGCATCCCCCGCGCCCTCCCGCATTCTCACGGCGTGCCGACCTGCTGACGGATCGTAGGCGGGGGCCGGTCGCGGACGCAGCCGAACCCGGCATCCCAAACGCCTCCGCAAGCGCCGAAGCCGCGAAAGGAGCCCCTCACCCCAGCCTGACGGGGCGTCAGTAAAGTCGGCATCAGGTCATCAAGAGTCCTGCCGCAGCCCCCCGCAGACAGCTGTCCGTGTGCAGATCCTGGCAGTACGCCGGAGTGTTGGTCTTGCCCGTGATCACCGCGCCCTGGTGTCGAAGTCGCGCGGCTGCGTCGGCGTCCCGGTCAGGAATGTATTCCACCAGTTCCTCGGCTCCGCCGGTGGTGCGCAGGCCGACCGTTTCGAAGCTGTCCTTGACCGTGAGCGGGAGTCCGCCAAGGAGGCCGGTGTTCTCACCGCGGGCGCGGCGTTCGTCGGCAGCGCAGGCAGCAGCCCTGGCCGCAGCGTCGTCCCGAGTGACAGCGGCGTTGACGGTATGGCGTCGACCCGATCGAGGTGGAGATCGAACAGCTCGCGGCCGGAGATCTCGCGGCGGTCCAGGGCGCGGAGCTGGACGTGGGCGGGATGGCGGGTCAGGACGGTGGTCATGCGGATGCTCGCGCCGCCTGCCGCGCCGAACAACTCGCCCAGGGCTTCAAAGGAACCGACGCCGACGGCAACCCCGGCTGCACCTCCCCCACCACCCTCGGCCACCACGTCCATTTCCAGGCACAGGTGCCGTCGCCCGTGCTCGGGCACAAGGTCACCTTCGGCTTCTACGCACGTGGTCCGTACGCCTGGAAGCCGGAACCGGACGGGAAAGCCTACGGGCAATGGATCGGCTGCACGCGGACAACGGCGACATCTCCACGTACTGCCATCTCTCGGAACGGCAGGTGAAGGCCGGTCAGAAGGTCAGTACTGGAAGGCAGCTCGGCAAGGTCGGCGCCATCGGCAACGCGACCGGGCCGCAGCTGCACTTCGAGATGTCGAAGGGCTCCACCTGGTCCTACGGCGGTGTCGCCAGGCACAGTTGGCGAGCGTGTGAGGGGGCCGGCGCCTGCTCAGAATGCGCAGTTGGCGAACCAGTGGGTCAGCAAGTGCTCGTCGCCCTCGTGGGCGAAGGCCTCTGCCTGGTAGGGCAGTCGGCCGTAGACGAGGAGGAGCAGGTCGGCCGCGGTTCCCTGGACGGTCGCGTCAGTGGGGACCGCGATCGGGTGAGCCGAGTCGAGCCCGAAGCCGTCGGGTCGCAGGCGGACGACCCAGGCGTCGTCCCCGTCGGTCGTGCGGAAGCGGATGGTCGTGTCGGAGCCACGTAGGTCGGCCACCTTGGGCGCGAAGAAGGTGGCGAAGGGCAGATTGACGAGGAACTCGTCGATCCCGTCCACCGCGACCGGGCGGTCGATCGCGGGCCGGAGTCCGAGTGCGACCTCGGCGTCGGCCCGGTGCAGCAGGGTCTCGAAGTGCATCCGGCGTGCCCAGAATCGGGCGTGCTGGTCGGCGCCCCAGGCCCACATCGGCAGGTCCGGGTCGGTGACCGCGAAGGCGTCCGCGGCCACGGTCGCGCTCTCGGCCAGCCAGTCGACGTATCCGTCCTCCTGGCCGGGGAGCTGAAGGTCCACGTCACGCGTGCGCGGGGGTTCCTGGATGCGCGCCCGCAGCAGGACCGAGAACCAGCGGTGGACGCTGCCCGTGTGCCTGACCAGGTCGGCCAGCGTCCAGCCGGGACAGCTGGGTACCGCCGTGGCCAGGTCGGCGTCCTTGACCGCCGCGACGAACCGGGCGGTCTCCGCCGCGACCGCGGTGCGGTGATCGACCGAGGTGGCAGCGGGCGCGTGCTGGGTGTGGTCGGACGTCGTCATCGTGACATGCCTTTCGGAGACTGCGGGTTCAAGGAGACTGCGGGTTCAAGTCGGCCGACACTGCGGTCGTCCTGGGGGCGCCGTCTGCTGCGCGTGAGGCACGGATCTCTTCCCTACGTGAGAGCTCGACGAACTACTTGAGAACATCGAAGCTTGAGAACTTCAAATAATGGGCGAGACCGTAGCCATCAATATTTGAGATCGTCAAGTTTTCAGGCGTAAGGTGACGCTCATGACAGCACCTTCTCGCGTCGACACCTCCCGGCTCATGGAGCTGCTCTCGGTGTCCCTGGCTGCCTACTACGGCGACTTCACGGTCGCCGCCGCGAGCGAAAACCTCACGGCCAGCCAGGGCAAGACGCTCAACGTGCTGCGCCGGGGACCCTCCTCCATGAGCACGCTGGCCACCACGCTGACCTGCGACGCCTCCAACATGACCGGAATCGTCGACCGGCTGGAAAAGCGCGGCCTGGTGCGCCGCGAGCCGAGCCCCTCCGATCGGCGCGTCAAGAACGTCCTGCTCACCGAGGAGGGCGAGCAGGTCATCGACGTGATCCGCGGGAAGATGAACAAGACGCTGGCCGGGCTGAGCAGACTCAGCGAGCAGGAGCAGGACACTCTGTACGCACTGCTCGAGCGCGCGTTCGCCTCTCAGCCCACCACCGCCTGACGGTCTGCTCAGACGCCGACAGGCTCGCCGGGACCAGGGACCGTACGGAACACTGGCGGGAGTCGCACACGCGGACCGAGAACGCAAACGCCGAGCGATGGTCGCGACGCACGAGGTGAGCAGTGACAACATCTGGCCTTGTCAACTCTCCACAAGGCGACAGTGCGAGCCCCGTGGGTGCGCACCGGTGCCCGCCTCAACCACGCGTCACGTCAGCATTCACCCGGTGGCCACCGGTCCCGCAAAGCCCTGCGCTAGCGACTGGGCTTCGACAGAACCCTTCTGCATTGCCTGACGAGGCATCAGGAAAGTCAGCAAGAGCTCTGCCACAGCCGCCCACAGATGGCCACACCGTGGAATCGCCGCCAGCGCTGGCCCAGATGGCAACGCGGTCGACCGCCCTCCAGCAAGCGGTCGACCGGAGAAGCCATTGCCCGGCGGCACCTCACTCGGCAACGCCGCCGACGCGCAAGGCATTTTCGCTGGTCAGCGCACTCTTCCTCGCGGCTTCAACGGCACGGGCGGCAGCTCCGGAGCGAGCAGCGGAGCGCCGTCGTACCCCTTCACCTCCCCGAACCGTGTCCCTTCCATCCAGTCCCGGCGAGCCTGCACGATCTCTTCCTGCGACCGTCCGATCCAGTTCCAGAACATGATGAGCTCCTCCTCGAAGGGCTCCCCGCCCAGGAGCATCAGGCCTGCGTCCGACTCGGCGCGCAGCGGGAGTTCGGTGCGGCCGCAGCCGAGGTAGAGCATCGAGCCCGGCAGGACCGGAACCCCGTCGACGTGGGTCTCACCGGACATGGACAGTACGGCGTACTCGAAGTCCGGCTCCAGCGGCAGGCGTACGTCCGCGCCGCGGGCGAGGGTCAGGTCGGCGCCGACGATCGGGGTGTACGTCGTTCCGGGTGAGGTCGCGCCGTCGAGGGTGCCGAGGATGGGAGTGGCCTTGAGGCCCGGAGCCGTGACGCGCGGCAGTTCGGCGTGGTGCTCGAAGTGGGGGTCGATGTGACGGTGGCCGTCCGGGAGGGCGACCCACAACTGCGCGCCGTGCAGGAAGCGGGCGTGCGGCCGGGGGCTCTCCTCGGAGTGGCTGATGGCCCGGCCGGAGGTCATGAGTCCCAGTTCGCGGGGGCGGATCGTCTGCAGGCTGCCGGTGGAGTCGCGGTGCAGCACCTCGCCCTCGTGCAGCCAGCTCACCGTCTGCAGGCCCATGTGCGGGTGCGGCGGCACCTGCATGCCGGGCTCGTCGGCGATGTCGTCGGGGCCGTAGTGATCGACGAAGCACCAGGCGCCGACCATGCGGCGGCCCAGGTTGGGCAGCAGTCGGCGCACTTCGGTCGACTCGCCGAGCTTGACGCGGCGAGGGCTGAGGAGTTCTCGCACGGGCTCGGCCACCACGAATCCACGGCCGCCGCACACAGCGGGAACCGGCTCGCGATCAAGATTGCTCATGGCGCCAACCTAGCCCCGCCGAGGGCATCTCGTCAGTCCGTCACCCGGGCGTTCTCGCATGCCCTCGAGGAAATAGTAGCCATGGACATAGTAGCCATGTACTGTATCTGCCATGAGTACAGGTTCCGAGAAGGGCACGCCCGGCTTCCTGGTGTGGCGTCTGTCGATGAAGTGGCGGGTGGCCGTCGACCGGGCGGTGGCCCCGCTCGGGCTCACCCACGCGCAGTACTCGTTGGTGGCCTCGCTGTACGGCATGCAGCGCAGCGGGGAGCGCCCCAGTCAGCGCCGCCTCGCCGACGTGACGGGCCTCGAGCCGCTGTACGTGTCCAAACTGGCCCGCACCCTGGAGACGGCCGGCCTGATCGAGCGCACCCGGGACCCCAAGGATCCGCGCGCGGTGCAGCTGGCCCTCACCGAGCAGGGCCGCGAGGTCACCGGGCGCGCGATCAAGGTCGTACAGGGACTTCTGCAGCAGTTGCTGCAGCCGCTCGGCGGCCTCGACAGCCCCCGCACGCGGGAGTTCACCCGGGATCTGGCGACCCTGCTCGATGCACCTCTTGATCCGTTCGGCGAGATCACCGAGAGCAAGAAGGAGTAGTCATGACCACCACCGCACCCACCACCACATACAACAGTGCACCACCCGCCGGTCCTCGCGTCATCGCCCTGGCCCACTACGCCGGCCGCGCCGTCCTGGAGCACGTACTGGCCCGTCACGGCGCCACCTTCCAGCAGCAGATCACCCTGCGACCTCTCGCCGCCGAAGGGCCCCTCGAGCGTGAGGAGCTCGTCGGGCAGGTCGCCGGTGCGCTCAAGGTCGGCGCTGCCGAAGTGGAGGACGTCATAGCGGAGCTGATCGCCAAGGGGCTGGTGGCCGCCGAGGCGACCGGCGTCCACGCCACCGATGCCGGGCGGGCGTTCCACGCCGAAGTGAGCAGTGAGACCGCGGTGATCTCCGCCCGGATCTATGCCGGCATCCCGGCGCAGGATCTGGCGGCGGCCGGACGCGTACTGGCCCTGGTGGCCGAGCGGGCCAACACCGAACTGGCTGCCCTGGCGGCCTGAGCGCCCCTCACCGACACACCCCCCGCGTAGTGGAATGTTCAACGACCTCGTTCGGTTGGAGTGCACGAAGGAGGTCACGAGTGGAGATGACGTACTACGACCACGGGACACCGGCGGAGCGCTGGGAGCGCGCGCAGATGTTCTTCGGCGCCAAGGACTACGCCGCCGCGGCGCGCGTGCTGGGCGGGCTGGTCGAGGAGGTGCCGGAGCAGACCGGACCGCGGCTGCTGCTGGCACGGGCCTACTACCACTCGGCCCAACTGCGGCGTGCAGAGAGCGAGTTGCGTGTCATCGTCGAGCGCGATCCGGTGGAGCACTACGCCCGGCTGATGCTCGGCCGCACGCTCCAGCGGCAGGGGCGGCACGAGGAGGCCGAGTCGCACATGCGGATCGCCTCGGCGCTCGCGGGCGACTTCGAACAGGTCTGAGCCACGCCGTACAGCACTGCGGCCGGGGCCCGGTTCCACAAAGGAACCGGGCCCCGGCTCTGCCTCCGCCGCCGTGCTACTTCACGGCCGTGTCCAGTGCAGGTGCGGACCGCCCCCTCCGGTGGGCGATCTCGCCGAGCAGGACGTCCACGACGATGAACGCGGCCAGCGGAATGCCTAGCAGCGGCACGAAGTAGCCGAGGACGGCGATGACAGCGACCGCCGGGACGAGGATCTGCGGGGGGACCTGCTGCCAGGCGCCGCGGGGAATCGGCCGGCCGAAGGCGGAGCCGCGGCCGCGCTGCCACCACATGCGGTAGCCCCAGACGATCAGCAGGATGAGGGAGAGCGCGAGCAGCATCAGGGCGATCTGGTTGACCAGGCCGAACAGGACGCCTGTGTGCAGGTCGATGCCCCATCGGGTCAGTTTGGCGAGCAGCGGGTAGTCGGCGAAGCGCAGTTCGTCGGTGACCTTGCCGGTGGCGGTGTCGACCGCGACCGAGTCCTGCTTCTCGGGCCAGCTGCGCTGTACCTGCTTGACGACGTACGCGGAGTTCGCATCGGCGGGCGGCACGATCTCCACCGGGTCGGACAGGCCCTTGGACCGGGCCGCCGCCAGCACCGTGTCGAGGCCGACGCCGTGTTCGCCGGCCCCGGTGGTGGCGGAGGTGCCGTGCCCCGCGTGCTCGCCGCCCGCCGTCGCCGAGACCGAAGGGGTGGCCTGGCCTAGCGAGGTACGCAGGGTGTCGATGTTCGCCCCGGCGTAGGTCGACCAGGTCAGACCGGTCGCCGACAGGAAGATGAACCCGGCCGCGGCCCACACGCCGACGGCGCCGTGCAGACCGAGCGTGCGCCGCCGCCCGCTGGTGCCGCGCACCCTGCGCAGGGCCCGGCGCCGGGAGAACCACAGCACCAGGCCACCGCCCGCGATCACCCACAGCCAGCTCGCGGCGAACTCGCTGTAGAGCCGGCCGGTGTCGCCGAGATGCAGGTCGCGGTGGAGCTCGTCGATCCAGGTGCGCAACGGCAACGCGCCCGTCGAGCCGTACTGTTCGAGGGCGCCGCGCACCTTGCCGGTGTACGGGTCCACGAAGACGGCAAGGGT
The DNA here is from genome assembly GCF_000720765.1 of Streptomyces sp. NRRL S-646. Classification (GTDB taxonomy): domain Bacteria; phylum Actinomycetota; class Actinomycetes; order Streptomycetales; family Streptomycetaceae; genus Streptomyces. The sequence goes on along the minus strand of NZ_JODC01000008.1, from coordinate 162,122 downwards.
GTGGTCGGGGTCGACGCCCTTGACGCCGGACAGCATCACGCGGGTGGTGGCGTCGGCCTCCGGGGAGGGGCGTACGGCCGAGACGGTGCCCTCGGGGTGCGCCTTGCGCGCCGCGGTGACCTGCTCGGATATCGGCAGCTTGGTGTCGCCGACCTTCGCGACGGTCATCTCGTGGGCGTACACGAGCTTCTCGGCCTGGAACGCGCCGGCGTAGAGGAAACCGGTGACGGCGGCGACGAGCAGGAACGGCGCGACGAGCACTCCGGCGTAGAAGTGCAGTCGCAGGATCAGCGGGCGCAGCGGCGCCAGGCGGTTGGGGGACGGCGCCGGGGCAGCGGCCGGTTGCGGGGCCTCGTCCTTGGTTGTCGAGGGAGCGGTGGACATCGGCGGGCTTCTCCGGGGGACGGGGACGTGTTGGGGCGTAGCGGTCCAGTAGTCGGGGGTGGAGGACGCCGAGTTCCCGGAGGTGGAAGTGGCGTGCGTCACAAGGCGAGACGTCTGTCGCCGACCGGTCATGGCATGCTGGCCGAATGGCAACTGCCCGTGATCACGCATCCCTTGCCGAGCACGTCGAGGAACTCCTCACCGTCGGCGGCCCGTTGCCCATCGTCGCGGCGGGTGACCCGGTCCTGAGGCGGGGCACCGAGCGCTTCGACGGACAGCTCGACTCCGCCCTGCTGGCCCGCTTCGTCGAGGCGCTGCGCGTCACCATGCACGAGGCGCCGGGCGTGGGCCTTGCCGCACCGCAGGTCGGTGTGCCGCTGCGGATTGCGGTGATCGAGGATCCGGCTCCGGTGCCGGAGGAGGTGCGGCTGGCCCGTGGCCGGGTGCCGCAGCCGTTCCGGGTGCTGGTCAATCCGACGTACGAGCCCGTCGGTGCGGCCCGGGCCGCCTTCTTCGAGGGCTGTCTGAGTGTGCCGGGCTGGCAGGCCGTAGTGGCACGGGCGGCCGAGGTCCGCCTGAGGGGTGAGGACGAGGTCGGGCGCCCGGTGGACGAGGTCTTCAGCGGCTGGCCCGCGCGGATCGTGCAGCACGAGACGGACCATCTCGACGGTGTTCTGTACCTCGACCGGGCGGAACTGCGCTCACTGTCCTCCAACCAGGCGATGGCGGAGCGGTGGGCTCAGGCGACGCCGGACCAGGCGGCGCAGGCTCTGGATTTCGATCTGCCGTCACAGCCGTGAAGAACGTGTCCGCAGGTACGGCCGGCCACCGCCGCCTCGTGCCTCAGCGAAGGCACTTGTCCTGCCGACTTCGAACTACCGAACGGCGATCTGGCGGCCCTCATCGGCTCAGAAGCGCCCAGCGAACTGCACGACCCGCTCCCGCACGGCACCGGCGTAGGGCCGGGCGAACGCCGTGCGGCGGTCCCCCGCAGCGTCGCCCTCGCAGCAGGACGGCAACCTGACCCGTCCGCCCGATGACGCTGGTAGGCCGGTTCGAGCAGGAGATGCGCGCCGACGCGTACGGTGCCGACGAACCACGTGGACGTCGAAGTCCGGCGCGTGCTGGGCTCGTTCCTGTTCGAGGGGGACGACGTCGACAAGCGCGTCGGGGTGCTGTCCGGCGGGCAGAAGACCCGCCTCACCCTGGCGGGTCTGGTCCACTCCGGCGCGAACGTGCTGCTCCTGGACGAGCCCACCAACAACCTGGATCCGGCCTCCCACGCCGAGGTCCTGGCGGCGGTGGGCACGTATCCGGGCGCGATCGTCATGGTGACCCACGACGAGGGCGCCGTCACGGCGCTGCGCCCGGACCGGGTGCTGCTGCTGCCGGAGTCCGAGGAGGATCCGTGGAGCGAGGACTGTCCGGAGCCGGTGATGCCCGCGTGAATTCCCCTGCCACGGAGGTCAGTTGTCGCGGTACGCCTCCAGCAGCCGCAGCCAGACCTCGCTGATCGTCGGGAACGACGGCACCGCGTGCCAGAGCCTGCTGATCGGGACCTGGCCGGCGACCGCGATGGTCGCCGAGTGGATGAGTTCGCTGACGCCGGGGCCGACGAAGGTGACTCCACGCAGGATCTCCTCGTTCAGGTCGACGACCATGCGGGCGCGGCCGCGGTAGCCGTCGGCGTACAGTCCGGCGCCGGATGCGGAGGTCATGTCGACGTCCACGGCCCGTACCCGGTGGCCGGCCTGTTCCGCCTCGGCGAGGGAGAGGCCGACGGCCGCCGCCTCCGGGTCGGTGAAGACGACCTGGGGGACGGCATGGTGGTCGGCGGTGGCGGCGTGGGCGCCCCAGGGGTCCGACTCCAGGAGCGGTTCGCCGGAGGCGCGGGCGGCGATGGCGGCGCCCGCGATGCGGGCCTGGTACTTGCCCTGGTGGGTGAGGAGTGCGCGGTGGTTGACGTCGCCGACCGCGTAGAGCCAGTCGCTGCCGGTCACGCGGAGGCTGTCGTCGGTGGGGAGCCAGCTGCCCGGCTCCAGGCCGATGGTGTCCAGGCCGATGTCGCCGGTCTTCGGGCGGCGGCCGGTGGCGAAGAGGATCTCGTCGGCCTCGATGCGGTCGCCCTGGTCGGTGACGACCACGACGGTGCCGTTCTCGCGGGAGACCGATTCGACCGAGGTGCCGGTGCGGACGTCGGCGCCGGCCTCGGTGAGGGCCTCGGCGACCAGCTCGCCGGCGAAGGGTTCCATGCGGTTGAGCAGTCCCTTGCCGCGGACGAGGACGGTGACCTGGGAGCCGAGGGCCTGCCAGGCGGTGGCCATCTCGGTGGCGACCACTCCCCCGCCCACCACTACCAGACGGCCCGGCACCTCCTGCGCGCTGGTGGCGTTCCTACTGGTCCACGGCTTGACGTCGGCCAGGCCGGGCAGGTCGGGCAGGACGGCGTCGGTGCCGGTGCACACGGCGACGGCGTGCCGGGCGGTGAGCACCTTCTGTCCGCCGTCGGAGGCGGTGACCGTCACCGTGCGCGGGCCGGTCAGGCGGCCGTGGCCGCGGTGGAGGTCGGCGCCGATGCCGTCCAGCCATCCGGCGGCGCCGTCGTCGTGCCAGTCGGAGGTGTAGTAGTTGCGGTGGGCGAGGACCGCGGCGGCGTCGAGGGGGCCCTGCACCGACTGGCGCAGGCCGGGCACGCGGCGGGCGTCCGCGCGGGCGATGACCGGGCGCAGCAGGGCCTTGCTGGGGATGCAGGCCCAGTACGAGCACTCGCCGCCGACCAGCTCGCTCTCCACGACCGCGGTGGACAGGCCGGCCGCACGGGTGCGGTCGGCGACGTTCTCCCCCACGGGCCCGGCCCCGAGCACCACGACGTCGTACGCGATGGTTTCCGTTTCCGTCATGGGGTCAGTCTGGTGGGTGGTGTGGCCTCAGGCCACACGGGTAGGGGCGCGGAATACGTGACCGGCCGGCCGTGTTGTGCCGACGGCTTCGCCCCGACAGCAGGAAGAGGGATTTCAGGTCATGAGCAGCACCGTGGAGCTCACCAAGGAGAACTTCGACCAGACGGTCACGGACAACGAGTTCGTCCTGATCGACTTCTGGGCGTCGTGGTGCGGGCCGTGCCGTCAGTTCGCGCCGGTGTACGAGAAGGCGGCCGAGGACAACCCGGACCTGGTGTTCGGCAAGATCGACACCGAGGCGCAGCCGGAGCTGGCCGCGGCCTTCGGTATCCAGTCGATCCCGACGCTGATGATCGTCCGCGACCAGGTCGCGGTGTTCGCGCAGCCTGGCGCGCTGCCCGAGGCCGCCCTGACGGATGTGATCGGCCAGGCCCGCAAGCTGGACATGGACGAGGTCCGCAAGGCGGTCGCGGAACAGCAGGCGCAGGCCGAGCAGAACGGCCAGTAGCCGCCCGGATCAGAACGGGTACGGTGCCACGTCCCCGCGCACCGTCGTCCAGCGCACGTCGGTGAAGGCCTCCAGGTTGGCCTCGCCGCCAAAGCGGGCGCCGGTGCCGGACGCGGCGATGCCGCCGAAGGGGGCCACGGCCTCGTCGTTCACCGTCTGGTCGTTGATGTGGACGATGCCGGTCGGGATGCGCTCGGCCAGGTCGAGGCCGCGGGCCGCGTCGCGGGTGACGATGCCCAGCGAGAGGCCGTACTCCCCCGCCGAGGCGAGGGCTGCTGCCTCGTCGGCGGTGGCGAAGGACCGTACGGGCGCAACCGGGCCGAAGACCTCTTCGGCGTAGGCGGGGCTCTGGTCGTCGACGCCGGCGAGGACGGTCGGACGGTAGAAGAGGCGGTCGTGGGTGCCGCCCGCGGCCAGTTTGGCGCCGCGGGAGGTGCTGGCCTCGACCAGGCCGTGCACCTTGGTCAGCTGGGCGTCGTCGATGATGGGGCCGAGGTGGACCTGTTCGCGGTGCGGGTCGCCGACGGCGAGGGATTCGGCCTTTGCGGCGAGGCGCTCGACGTACTCCTCGTAGAGGGACTGGTGCACCAGGTGGCGGCCGGTCGTCATGCAGATCTGGCCCTGGTGGAAGAACGAGCCCCAGGCTGCCGTGGAGATCACCGCGTCGAGGTCGGCGTCCTCCAGGACGACCATGGCGGAGTTGCCGCCGAGTTCCAGGTGGACGCGCTTGAGGTGGCGGCCGCCCGCCTCGCCGACCGCGCGGCCGGCGGCCGTGGAGCCGGTGAAGGAGATGACGGGGATCTTCGGGTCGGCGACCAGGGCCTGGCCGACGTCCGGGCCGCCCGGCAGCACATGCAGGAGGTTCTCGGGCAGGCCGGCCTCGGCGAAGACCGCGGCGAGGGAGAGCCCGCCGCAGACGGCCGTGCGCGGGTCCGGCTTGAGCACGACCGCGTTGCCCAGCGCGAGGGCCGGGGCGACGGAGCGGATCGAGAGGATCAGCGGGGCGTTGAAGGGGGAGATCACGCCGACCACGCCGACCGGGATGCGTCGCGTGTACGACAGGCGGGGCGCCTCGCTGGGCAGGATCTGTCCGGCCGGGCGGGAGGCGAGGGCGGCGGCCTCGTAGCACTCCTGGGCGGCGACGTGCAGCTCGAATTCGGCCTTGCCGGGGATGGAGCCGGACTCGCGGACGAGCCATTCGCGCAGCTCCTCGGCGTGCGCGGCGAACAGGTCGCCGGCCTTGCGCAGGACCCCTGCGCGCACGAAGTGCGGGACGCGCGCCCACTCGGCCTGGGCGGTGCGGGCGGCCTCGGCGGCCGGGCCGACGTCCGTGGCCGAGGCGAGGGTGACGGTGGCGAGGGTGTCCCCGGTGGCGGGCTCCGTCACGGCGTACTCCGGTCCCGACAGGGGGCGGGACTGCCAGGTCTTCGGGTCGAGCAACGGCATGACGGCTCTCCGTTTCGTCACCGGCGGGACTCAGGTCATGAGCGGAAGTCCCGTGTAGTTGGCGGCCAGTTCGGCGGCCGCGTGGCGGGATGCGGCGATCCGGCGCAGACGTGTCAACTGCAGGCGGTTCTCGAACGCATCCCCATCTGGTTGAGCATGCAACATCTTAGTCATGTCGTACGAGAAACGCGTGGCCTGCCACACTCGCGCGAGGCATGTCTCCGAATAGGTGTCGAGGAGTTGCTCGGATCCGCTGCGGTGCAGCTCAGCGAAGGCGCGCGCGAGGACTCGGACGTCGGAGACGGCGAGGTTGAGGCCCTTGGCGCCGGTCGGCGGCACGATGTGGGCGGCGTCGCCGGCCAGCAGCAGCCGGCCGTGGCGCATGGGTTCGTGGACGTAGCTGCGCATCGAGGTCACGGACTTGGCGGTGACCGGGCCGCGGTGCAGGGTCCAGTCGGCGTCGACGGCGAAGCGGGCGGCGAGTTCGTCCCAGATGCGGTCGTCGGGCCAGTCGTCGGGGTCGGTGTGGTTCGGGACCTGGAGGTAGAGGCGGGACAGGTGCGGGGAACGCATGCTGTGCAGGGCGAAGCCGCTCTCGCCGCGCGCGTAGATCAGCTCCTCGCAGGAGGGTGCCACGTCGGCGAGGATGCCGAGCCAGGAGTACGGGTAGTCGTGCGCGTACGTGCGGCTGCTCGCGGCGGGGAAGGTGTCGCGGGAGATGCCGTGGAAGCCGTCGCAGCCGATCACCCAGTCGCAGGTCAGCGTCTGCTCGCGGCCCTCGTGCAGGAAGCGTACGACGGGCGAGGCGCTCTCCGGCTTCTCGATCGCCAGGGCCTCCGCCTCGAACAACAGCTGTGGCCCGTCGGCCAGTTGGAGGGCGACGAGGTCCTTCACGATCTCGGTCTGGGCGTAGATGGTGACGGTGCGGCCGCCGGTGAGGGCGGGGAAGTCGATGTGGTGGCGTTCGCGGTCGAAGCGCAGCTCGATGCCCTGGTGGACCAGGCCCTCGGCGTTCAGGCGCTCGGCGGCGCCGGCCTCGCGCAGGGCGTCGACGGTGCCCTGTTCCAGCATGCCGGCGCGCTGGCGGTGCTCGACGTACTCGCGGGTCCTGGCCTCCAGGACGACGCAGTCGATGCCCGTGCGGTGCAGCAGCCGGGCCAGGAGCAGCCCGGCGGGGCCGCCGCCGATGATGCCGACCGTCGTGCGCATGGGCGCCTCCCCTGGGTTCAGCTGGACTCGCGGTGCACCATCGTGGCTCCCAGCACCTTGTGCGTCTCGGGCGCGGCGCCGGGGTTGCGCACCGCGCGGTCGACGAGTTCGGCGAGGTCGCGGCCGGACGGCAGCTCGATGTGGACCGTGCTCAGCCGGGGCCTGAGCAGCCGGCCGAGCATGAGGTCGTCGGCACCGATCACGGCCGTGTCCTCCGGGACGCGTACCCCTGCATCCTGCAGGGCGCGCATGAGTAGCATCGCGTACTCGTCGTTGTACGCGAACACGGCGTCGAGGTCGAGGTCGCGCCAGCGGGCGGCGAGGCGCGCGGCTGATTCCTCCTCGTAGCCGAGGGGCAGTTCGGTGACGGTGGCGTCGGTGCCGTGCAGGGCGCGGCGCACGCCGTCGAGTCGGGGCAGGGAGAAGGACTCCAGCCCCTCCTCCTCGGGTACGACGACGCCGAAGCGTCGCCGCCCGCGGTCGAAGAGATGGCTGCCGGCGCAGTGGCCGACGGCCTCGTGGTCCATCAGCAGGGCGTGGGCGCCCTCGACGGAGTGGGGGCCGAGGGTGACGACGGCGCGGGCGCCGGAGCGCTTGAGCACCGTCACGCCCTGCGGGCCGAGGGAGCCGGGGCCGGGTACCAGGACCGCGACCGGGCGCAGTTCGGCCCAGGCGCGGGCGGCCTCGTCGCCGTGCACGCCCACGGAGCCGTACTGCACGACCGTGTAGTCGAGACGGCCCAGCGCCCACTGCAGCTCGCTGATGAACTGGCTGTAGAGGGGGCCGACGGGGAAGCTCGGCGCGGGCATCAGGACCATGCGGCTGTGTCCGGCGCGCAGGCTGCGGGCGGCCGCGTGCGGCACGTACCCGAGTTCCTTGGCGGCCTCGTGGACGCGGCGGCGCGTGGGCTCGCTGATCCGTACGGCGCTGGCGTTGTTGAGGACGTAGGAGACGGTCGCGCGCGAGACGCCGGCCAGGCGGGCCACATCGGCGCTCGTGGGCACGGAGCGCGGTGCGGGCGACGAGGGCGCGGGCGTTTTCGGTATCTGCACCATGACGTACGGCATCTTTGCAGAACCTGTGGCCGGGGCCACAGGCGGGCATGCACGAACACGTTCGCAACGAACTTGTTCGCAACGAACATGTTCGTTATCGTGGAGGCATGACACAACGCCCCGGCACCCCGCGCAGCCGCCGCGAACGCCCTGCCAAGCCCGCTCTGACCAGGGACGGCATCGTGGCTGCCGCCGTCGCGATCCTGCGCGCCGAGGGCCTGCAGAAGGTGACCATGCGACGCCTGGCGCAGGAGCTCGACACCGGCCCGGCCTCGCTGTACGTCTACGTGCGCAACACGGCCGAACTGCACGCGGCCGTCCTGGACGAGCTGCTGGGGACGGTCGGGCAGGCCCCGGCGGAGGGCTCCTGGCGGGAGCGGCTGGAGCACGTGCTGAGGGCGTACACCGCGATGCTCTTCGAGCATCCGAGCCTGGCCCGCTCCGCGCTCACCGCCCGGCCCAGCGGCCCGCACTACCTGAACCTGATCGAAACGCTGCTGTCCCTGCTCGACGAGGGTGGCGTACCGCCCGCGCAGGCCGCGTGGGGCGTGGACCTGCTGCTGCAGCACGCCACCGCGACGGCCGCCGAGCACGGTGCCGACGCGGCGTCCGAGGAGGACTGGGACGCTCTGCGCCGCGCCCTGCACGACATCTCCGGCCGCACCCACCCGCGCATCGCCGCGCTCGGCGGCGCACTGCTGTCCGGAGCGCCCGAGGACCGCCTGTCGTGGGGGCTGCGAGCGCTGATCGCCGGCATCGAGCGGACCGCCGTACCCGACTGACCCCAAGGAGAACGCAATGACCACACATCACCCCATAGCGATCATCGGCGCCGGTCTCGGCGGTCTCGTACTCGCCCGTGTTCTCCATGTGCGCGGGATCGAGGCGGCCGTCTACGAGCTGGACGCCTCCCCCTCCGCCCGCACCCAGGGCGGCATGCTCGACATGCATGAGGAATCCGGCCAGGAGGCGCTGCGCACGGCCGACCTGTACGAGGAGTTCCGGGCGCTCGTACATCCGGGCGGCGAGGCCCTGCGGATCCTCGACAAGGACGCGCTGGTGCGCATGGAGCAGGCGGACGACGGCACCGGCGGGCGACCCGAGATCGACCGCGGCGACCTGCGCGGCCTGCTGCTCGGCTCACTGCCCGAAGGCACCGTCCGCTGGAGCGCCAAGGTCACCGGCGCGCGGCCGCTGGGCGGCGGCCGGCACGAGGTGACGCTCGCCGACGGAAGCGTCTTCACCACGGATCTGCTGGTGGGCGCCGACGGCGCCTGGTCACGCATCCGGCCGCTGGTCTCCGACGCCCAGCCCGCCTACACCGGCGTCTCGTTCGTCGAGGCTGATCTGCGGGACGCGGATCTGCGACACCCGGTGAGCGCCGAGGTCGTCGGCGGCGGCATGCTGTTCGCGCTCGGGGCCGGGCGGGGATTTCTCGCCCACCGCGAGACCGACGGCAGCCTGCACGTCTACACGGCGCTGAAGGCACCAGAGGAGTGGCTCGACGGCATCGACTTCACCGACACCGAGGCGTCCAAGGAGACCGTGCTGGAGCACTTCGCGGACTGGGACAAGAGTCTGCGGGCGCTGGTCTCGGACGCCGACGGCTCCCTGGTCCCGCGGCGCATCCACGCACTGCCGGTCGGGCACCGCTGGGAGCGCGTCCCCGGCGTGACGCTTCTCGGCGACGCCGCGCACCTGATGTCCCCGTTCGCGGGCGAGGGTGCCAATCTCGCCATGCTCGACGGCGCCGAACTGGGCCTGGCGCTCGCCGCGCACCCGGGCGCCACCGAGGCCGCGCTGGCCGCCTACGAGGAGAAGCTGTTCCCGCGCAGCGAGCACTCCGCCGCCGAATCGGCCCGCAACGGAGTCCTGCTGTTCCGCGCCGACGCGCCGCAGGGGCTCGTCGACGCGTTCGCGGCCTGGCGCTGAGCAGAGCTCAGCCGGGCGGCTCGGTGCCCGTCACCCGGGCGACCAGGTCGACCCATCCCTTCTCCAGGCGCTCCAGGGACATCCCGCACTGCTCGGTGAGGTGGTGGATCAGGGCGGGGTCGAGATACGCCATCAGCGTCCGGCCCAGCAGATCGCAGTCGGCGTCCGGCACGATCTGCCGCAGCAGGATCGTGACGTGCAGAGTGAGTGCCCGAACCGACGGGTGAGTGAACCGGCGGGTCGGCTCCGGCTGGGCCGCCAGCTGCAGGTCCAGCTGCTCGGCCGAGCGGTAGAGCAGCGCCACTCCGAACGCCCGCAGCCGCTCCAGGGGCGGCGCTCCGGGGCCCAGCGGCGGCGGTCCGCCGAGGAAGTCGGCCTGCAGCTTCCTCGACGAATGGTCGAGCAACGCCATCAGCAGCCCGGTGCGGTCGCCGAAGCGCCGGAAGACGGTCCCCTTGCCCACCTGGGCGGCCGCGGCCACCGCCTCCATCGTGACCCCGGCCGCGCCGTGCTCGGCGATCAGCCGGGACGCGGCCTCCAGCAGCCGAGCTCGGTTACGGGCGGCGTCGGCGCGCAGGCACGGCTCGTCCTCGGCCGAGCCGAGCTGCAGCAACTCGGGCTCGCCAGTGGGCTCTTGAGGCCTCGGGAAGGGCGGCAGCGTGGCGGACATGAAGACAGCGTAAAGCATCGGGAACAAAACTGGACCGCGGTCCGGTTAGGGTGCTAGAACAATAAACGGACCTCGGTCCGGATCGTAACGGCAATGTTTCAGCACCCTCTGGAGTACCCATGTCTGTTCGCATCCTTGCTCTCGTCGGCAGCCTTCGCGCCGGTTCGCACAACCGTCAGCTCGCCGAGGCGGCCGTCAAGCTCGCCCCCGAGGGCGCGGATGTCGTGCTGTTCGAGGGCCTGGCCGAGATCCCCTTCTACAACGAGGACATCGACGTCGAGGGCAGCGTCCCGGCCGCCGCCGCCAAGCTGCGCGAGGCCGCTCAGGATGCCGACGCGTTCCTGTTCTTCTCCCCCGAGTACAACGGCACCATCCCTGCCGTCCTGAAGAACGCCATCGACTGGCTGTCCCGCCCCTACGGCGCCGGCGCCTTCGGCGGCAAGCCGGTCGCCGTGGTCGGTACCGCCTTCGGCCAGTTCGGCGGAGTGTGGGCGCAGGACGAGACCCGCAAGGCCGTGGGCATCGCCGGCGGCAAGGTGCTGGAGGACGTCAAGCTGTCCATCCCCGGCTCCGTGGTCCGCTTCGCCGAGACCCACCCGGCCGACGACGCCGAGGTCGCCGCGCAGCTGACCGAGGTCATCGCCCGCATTCACGGCCATGCGGACGAGGCCGCTGCCGCCTGACGGCGACGGCACAGCCGACAGCAGAGACTTGAGGGGCCGGAGCTGATCGCTCCGGCCCCTCGGCATGTCAGCACGTGTGTCATGTCCGTGCAATCGGGTCCGTTCTCCAGGCCACGGCCGTCGGCGCCAGTTCGCCGAGTTCCTGGAGTGCGGCCGCGACCGCGGGCCGCTCCCGGGCGCCCCGGCGGGTGCAGGTGAGCAGCTTGCGGTGCGGGTTGCCCGTGCACGGCACCCGGGTGATGGGCAGGTGCGGGGTGAGCTGGGCCAGTCGCGGGATGAGCGCGACGCCGAGCCGATGGGCGACGAGATGGGCGGTGACGTTCCAGTCCACGGCCTGGTGGACCACCGCGGGGCTGAACCCGGCCTCCCCGCAGGCAGACATGACATGCGCACGACAGGGACTCTCCGGCATGGGCGCGATCCAGTCCTCGTGCGCCGCGTCCGACAGGTCGACGCGCTCCTTGTCGGCCAGCGAGTGACCGGCGGGGACGACGAGGTCGAACGGGTCGTCCAGGAGCGGCCGTTGATCGAAGCGGGCGTCGCTCAGCGGCGGGTTGTGCGGGGTCGCCTCGACGATCGCCAGGTCGATCTCGCCCTCGAAGAGCAGGTCGAAGCTCTCCGGCACACCCGCCTCCTGGATGCGTACGGCCAGCCGCGGATGCCGCTCCTGGAGCCGGACCGCCATCGGTGCCAGCAGTACCGAGATCGCCACCGGATACCCGCCCACCCGCAACGGCCCCGCCGGTGCGCCCCGTTCGGCGCGCAGGTCGAGCTCGGCCTGTTCCCAGCGGGCCTGGATCGCGTCCGCGTGGGCGAGCAGGCTCTCGGCGGCGGGGGTGAGCCGCACCCCGCGGCCCTGCGGTTCCAGGAGGTCGACGCCGAGGTCGCGGGCGAGCTGGCGGATCTGCTGCGAGGCAGCCGAGGTGGTGAAGTGCAGGGCGCGGGCGGCCGCGGTGACGGTGCCGTAGTGGGCCACCGCCCGCAGGACGTGCAGTCGGCGCAGATCAATCATGAAGTCCAGGCTTCAAGGTCAGATCCACAAAGTCAACCTGGACGTGTACGGACGCTGCGCTGCACCCTGGCTGTGTCGCGACGGTCCACCAGTCAGGACGTACGAGGAGTTGCCATGATCAGCACGACCGGCACCGGCTGCCCGCACTGCGGTTGGCCGGACGGCGCCGAGCCCTTCCAGGTGGTCTCGACGCACAGCACCGCGGCGGGCCGCACGGTGTGGACGCGTTGCGGCTGTGGCTCGCTGCAGGTCCGGGTGGTCGACGGCTGCGGGATGCGCGTCGTCTCGCGCAGCGGTCCCGCGGAGCCTCAGTCCAACCCGGCCAGCCGCTGAACGGCCGGGGACGCGAAGCTCTCGATCCACGCCGCGGGCTCCCCGAGGCGCGGCACGAGGATGACGGTGTCGAGGCCGAGCTTGGTGTAGCCGGAGATGTCCCGCATGAAGGCGTCGAGGTCTCCTGCTGTGGCCGGCTCGCCCATGTAGGCGACCGTCTTGCGGATCCGGTCGTAGTCGCGCCCCTCGGCGTCGCAGTGTCCGCGCAGCACGTCGAGCTTGTGGCGGACCTCCTCCAGTGAGGTCGCGAACAGGTTGCAGGCGTCGCCGTACCGGGCGACCAGACGCAGGGTCCTCTTCTCGCCCCCGCCCCCGCCCCCGATCATGATCTCGGGGTGGGGGCTGCTGACCGGCGCCGGCACGCACAGGGTCTCGGCCAGCCGGTAGTGCTTGCCCTCGAAGGAGCCGTTCGCCTCCGGGTCCCACATCTGCAGACAGATCCGCAGGGTCTCCTCCAGCCGTTCGAAGCGCTCGGCGACTGGCGGGAACGGTACGCCGAGGCCCTCGTGCTCGCGGTCGTACCAGGCCGCGCCGATGCCGAGGGTGGCGCGGCCGCCGGACAGGACGTCCAGCGTGGTGGCGATCTTGGCGAGCAGGCCGGGGTGCCGGTAGGTCACGCCGGTCACCTGGGGGTACCTCCCACGCCCTTAAGGCAGTGGGGGAGCACCCAGCTGCACCGTGGAGGTGTGGCCGGCGAGATAGCCGAGGGTCGTGTAGGCCTCCAGCATGGGGTCCTCGGCCCCGCCGTTGCACTCCATCTGGAAGTAGTGGTCCATGACCGACAGCCGGCTGATCCCCGCCGCCTCAGCGGCGGTGCCCGTCGCGGCGAGTTCAGCGCCGAGGGCGGCGCCTTGGCCACTGTGGTTGAACCGGTTGATGTGTACGCCCACCCACATGACCGTCTCCGTCCGCCCGGACCTTTGCCGTCCCTGGCGACGCCAGAACTTCGAGCGCTCTCGAAGTCAAGTGAGCCCCGCGCCACCTCAGGAGCGGGGCTCACCGCGGCGGCCTTCGCCCGGCCTTCTCAGAGGGCGCGGCCCGCATCGGCCGCATCCTCACGCTCCTGCGCCGCCTGCCTCTCCTGCTTCTCCTGCTTCTTCGAAGCCCGCAGGCTGGTGATCGTCGTGACCGCCAGGACGAGCACGATGAAGCCGAGCGAGAAGGGGATGCTGATCTCCGGGACGTGCACGCCGGACTCGTGCAGCGCGTGCAGCACCAACTTGACGCCGATGAAGCCGAGGATGATCGACAGGCCGTAGCTGAGGTGGACCAGCTTCTTCAGCAGTCCGCCGATCAGGAAGTACAGCTGCCTCAGGCCCATCAGTGCGAAGGCGTTGGCGGTGAAGACGATGTAGGGGTCCTGGGTCAGGCCGTAGATGGCGGGGATGGAGTCCAGGGCGAACAGGACGTCGGTGGAGCCGATCGCCAGCATCACGACCAGCATCGGCGTCATGACCCGCTTGCCGTTCTGCTCGATCCACAGCTTGGTGCCGTGGTAGCGGTCGGCCACGCCGAAACGCTTCTCCACCATCTTGAGCAGCTTGTTCTCCTGGTACTCCTCCTCGTGCTCCTCCTTGCGCGCGTCCTGGATCAGCTTCCAGGCGGTCCAGATCAGGAAGGCGCCGAAGAGGTAGAACACCCAGGAGAAGGCGGAGATGATCGCCGCTCCGGCGGCGATGAAGCCCGCGCGCAGCACCAGGGCCACCAGGACGCCGACCATCAGCACCCGCTGCTGGTACTGGGAGGGCACCGCGAACTTCCCCATGATCAGGACGAAGACGAAGAGGTTGTCCACGCTCAGCGACTTCTCGGTGATGTATCCGGCGAAGAACTCGCCGGTGGGCCCGCCACCGCCGTAGAAATACACGCCCAGACCGAAGAGACAGGCCAGCACTACCCACACGACCGTCCAGGTCCCTGCTTCCTTGACGGACACATCGTGCGGCTTGCGCCCGACGAAGAAGTCGACGGCCACGAGCGCGCACAGGGCGGCGACGGTCAGCAGCCAGACGGTGAGGGATACGTTCACGGATGGTGCTCCTGGTGCAGGTGGGGGATATGACAGCGTTGTCGGCGATCAGGGCCCTTTCCACCCCTCACAGGTGAACAAAAGGTCATGAGCAGGTATCGGTCGGGCACCCGCCGTTCGGCGGGGAGGTTCCGCCGGACGGCGGCGGTCCGCACGGCGGCCGGTGCGTGAATCATGTCGGCCAGAGCCGCCGCGCCGTGCGTGAGGAGAGAATCATGACCCTGGTCCCGCCCCCGTTCGATCCCGAACTTGCCGCAGCACTCGAGCTGATCAAGGACGTGGTGCAACCCGGTCTCACCCTCGACGACATCGACCTGGTGCGCCAGGGGCCGGGCATCGAGATGCTCGCCCAGCTCGACCTGACCGCCGGCGGGTTCTTCGAGGTCGAGGACCGCACCGTGCCCGGCCCCGAGAACGCGCCCGACATCTCCCTGCTGATCTGCCGCCCCGCCGCCCCGGCGGCCGCCGGTCCGCGGCCCGTCGTCTACCACGTCCACGGCGGCGGGCTGATCATCGGCAACAACCGGGTCGGTGTGGACGTACCCCTGGCGTGGGCGCAGCAGCTGGACGCGGTCGTGGTGTCGGTGGAGTACCGGCTGGCGCCCGAGAATCCCTATCCGGCGCAGATCGAGGACGTGTACGCCGGTCTGCTGTGGACGGCGGAGCACGCCGGGGAGCTCGGCGCCGACCCGGAGCGGATCGTGATCGCGGGTGCCAGTGCGGGCGGCGGGCTGAGTGCGGCGCTTGCCCTGCTGACCCGGGACCGCAAGGGCCCGCGGCCGCTCGGGCAGGTGCTGATGTGCCCGATGCTGGACGACCGCAACGACACCCCGTCCACGTACCAGATGGCGGGCCTCGGCGTCTGGGACCGCACGGCCAACGACACCGGCTGGACGGCGCTGTTGGGCGAGGAGCGCGGCGGCCCGGACGTGCCGCCGTACGCCGCGCCCGCCCGCGCCGAGGACCTGACCGGTCTGCCTCCGGCCTTCCTGGACGTCGGTTCCGCGGAGACCTTCCGCGACGAGACCGTGGCCTACGCCTCCCGGATCTGGCAGGCCGGCGGGGTGGCCGAGCTGCACGTGTGGCCGGGCGGCTTCCACGGCTTCGACGGCTTCGCCCCGCAGGCGACGCTGTCCCAGGCGGCCCGGTCGGCGCATCTGGACTGGCTGCGCCGACTGCTGGCGCAGTAACGGGGTGCGGGCGGCGGTCAGAAGGGTGCCTCGACCGCCGCTCCGGCGAGGTTTCCGAGCGGTCGCGGGCCCAGCGGGGTCACGCTGTGCAGGACGTACTTGCCGTCGCGGCGGCCCGGTGACGAGGCCGGACTCGCGCAGCACGCCGAGTGGCCGGCTCGCGGAGGGCACGGACACGACGACCGGGCCGGCCGGTGCGGCGGCGGAGGCGAAGCCTCGCGTGGCGGTCACGTAGAGCAGGGCCGCGCGGGTGGGTCCGAGGGACCGGGCGCGTTGGGGTGAAGCGACGGACGCGTCGGGGACGACGGTCTTGTCGACCGGATGGGCCGGGACCGGCAGGAGGTCTCGTCAACCAACGGGACGGGCCGGGGCCGGCAGAAAGTACGAGAGCACCAGCAGCGGACCGCGGCCCTTGAGGACCAGGTCTCGGTCTACGGACAGTCGACCTCCATGGCGGGCCTGCCGGCTGCTCGTCGGGCGGAACGTGTCCGGCAACGCCCTGACCCCGTCGGCCGCCACGGCGGTCTCGATGCGCTGCCACGGCGGTGCCATGAACACCTCTTGGCAGGTGCGCGGAGCGCTGCCCAGCCGCTCCGGCGCGCGGCGAGTTCACCACGGGCGAGTGCGTCTCCTGCAGCAGGCGCCCCGGCACGGATCGTCGGCGGAGCCCGGCCGCACCGCTCAAATGGAACGGCCGGACCTTCGCAGGCGCTCCTCACCGAGTGCGCCATGGCGCATGATGGCCAACATGAAAGAGCTGGCCGGGCGCCTGACCGCGCTGGATCCCGACGCCGGTGCCGCCGTGCGGGTCATCGCCTACTTCGACCGACTGGCCGAGACCAGGGCCGGTCTGGAGGCGCTGGTGCGCGGGGCGGCCGTGCTGGCCGGATGTCCGGCGCGGCTCGTCGACGCCGGGCGGCGCGTGCGGGTGCGGGTCGAGCCCGACGGCACCCGCAAGGACAGCGAAGCGCCGCCGGAGCCGGACTGGCCGTGCACGGCGCTGGAGCCAGGCGGGGCACCGGCCCTGTGGCTGGAGCGGGCGGGTACCGGACCGAGCGTCGTCGACGCGGTGATCCTGGAGCGTGCCGCCGGTGCGATACGGCTGGTACTGGACCGCACCCGGGGCCGCGCCCCGGCCTCCCCCGCCGACGACCCGGCACTGATCGAGACCCTCCTGGATGCCACGGTGCCCGAGCCGGCCCGGCTGCACGCGGCCCGCCGAATCGGCATCGACCCCGCCGACCCTGCCGTACGGATCCGCGCCCTTGCCCCCGGCGACGGCCCGCCCCGCATCCTGGCGGCCCGCGCGGGCGTCCGCCCGAGCGACCCCGAGCTGCCCGCCGGTCGCCTCGGCGTGGGGCCCGCCGTCCCCGTGCTCGACCTGCCGGGCTCGTGGGTGGCTGCCCGCACCGCCCTGCGGTTCACGGCCGACGGCACGGCACGGGATCCCGGCCCGCGTGTGGTGTACGCCGACGAGCTGGGCGGCATCGCGCTGCTCGCGGATCTCGTCGTGCCGGGCGCCGAGCCACCGCCCGACGTGCGGGCGCTGGAAGCGGCGGCGGGCGCTCTGCCCGGGCTGCTGGCCACGCTGCAGGCCGTGGCCGCCACGGCGAGCCAGCGGGCGGCGGCCGCCGAGATCAGCGTGCACCACTCCACGCTCCAGGACCGCCTGACCCAGGCCGAGCACCTGCTCGGCTGGCCGCTGCGCACGCCGCAGGGCCGGCTCAGGCTGCAACTGGCGCTCACAATGCGGAACTTGGCGCGGCCGTAGGCCCCCGACGCGCGGGGTTCAGCGGAACTCGTGGACCACGTGGATCTCGCCGACGATGTGGGCGCTGAACTCGTCGAGCTCCTCGGCCGGAACCCACAGCTCGAGGATGGTCTCGCCGCCGGCCTGCTGCACGGGGTACCGGCTCAGGAACTCCGTGTCGACCTCGAAGCGGGTGACGAAGCCGGCGCCGTCGTGCTTGACGTTCCAGTCCCGCGCGATCTTGATGGCGTAGTTCTCGTTGACCACCGGGTAGAAGATCGGCTGCTCGGGCAGGCGGGGCGGCCACGCGCGCCACTCCAGCTCACGGACCAGGTCCAGCTCCTTGGGGCCGGTGGGGCGCCACAGGGTTGTCGTCGGTCGCGGGCTGGTCATGGCGTTCGCTTTCCACGAGGGATCGGCCGCCGGTGCGTGCCGGTCGGGAGCCCGGACGGTACAGGCGGGGCCGGCGCCGCGGCCAAGGGGTTTCGATCGACGATCGGGTGCTTCCGTTCCGGGCGGCTACCGGAGGGCGAACGACGCCCGGTGCAGCCAGTCGGTGCCGTCGTAGGCCACGAGGTCGACCGTGGGCACGCGAGCCGTGAAGGGGAGGGCGGGGCGCAGGCCGGCCTCGATCTCGTCCAGCACGGCGTCGTCCTGGCCCTGGGCGACCGTCAAATGCGGATGAGGCTCGTACTTCCCGCCGTACGGCGGGGCTTCCGGCCAGCGCTCGACGACCGCCTCGGTGAGCCGGCGGAACGGAGCTTCGGGGGTGGGCGCGAGGTAGAGCACCCCGGGAAACCGTCCGGATTCTTCGAACCGCACCTCGAAGGAGCGGTGGCGCCCGAAGATCTCGTCCAGGGCGGCGCAGGTCGCGGCGTCGACGAGGGAGGCGGGCAGGAAGGGGAAGACCACGGTGACGTGGGCCGGGACACCGGCTGGGGCGGCTGGGTCGAAGCGGTCCCGCCAGGGCCGGACCACCGCTTCCGCCTCGGGTACGGGTACGACGAGCGCCGTCTGCCCTGCTACGAAACGACCGGATTCCTCGTCTGCCATGGCAAGGGTGTACCAGGCGGATGCCCGCGACCGCGACCCGACACCCTTGCATGCGCGTCATATCGGCTCTCGCGGACAATTTCACAGATGCCCTATCCTGGATCGCAGGCACTTCGGGACGGAGGACCCAGACCCATGACCGCGACGGATCCGGCGCTCACCGCGCTCGCCTCGAGCTGGTCCGCCCTGTCGCTGCTGCACGGCAGGATCGAGGCCCACATCGAGCGTGCCCTGCAGGCCGGGCACGATCTGAGCGTGCGCGAGTACTCCCTGCTGGACGTGTTGAGCCGGCAGCACGACGGGGAGGGCGGGCACCTGCAGATGAAGCAGGTCGCCGACGCGGTCGTCCTCAGCCAGAGCGCCACGACCCGGCTGGTCACGCGCCTGGAGGACCGCGGGCTGCTGACCCGGTACCTGTGCCCCACGGACCGGCGCGGCATCTACACCAACGTCACCGAGGCCGGCCTCGGACTCCTGGAGCGGGCCCGCCCGACCAACGAGGCGGCCCTGCGCGAGGCCCTGGACGAGGCCGCCCGGAGCCCGGAGCTCGCGCCGCTGGTCGAAGCGGTCGAGACGCTCCGCGTCCCTGCCTGACCCCGAGACCCCCGCCGCCGGAGTCCTCGCCGCGGGGGTTTTCGCTTGGCCAGATACTTGCAGACACCTGCTACCCGCTCTGATCATTCAATGCGTTTGCATTTATCGCGCGTCTGCAACTATTGTCGACGCCTGTAAGCGTTACACGCAATCGCCTGGAAGGTACTTCCCATGCCTCTCGCCCTCCTGGCCCTGGCCATCGGGGCCTTCGGGATCGGCACCACGGAATTCGTGATCATGGGCGTACTGCCCGAGGTCGCGGGTGACTTCGATGTCTCCATCCCCACTGCCGGCTGGCTCGTCTCCGGCTACGCCTTGGGCGTCGTCCTCGGCGCGCCCCTGCTGACGGTCCTGGGCACCAAGGTCTCCCGCAAGAAGATGCTCATGTTCCTCATGGGCCTGTTCGTGGTGGGCAACACCCTGTCCGCGTTCGCCCCCACCTTCGGCGTCATGCTCGCCGGCCGGGTGATCGCCTCCCTCGCGCACGGCGCGTTCTTCGGCATCGGCTCCGTGGTCGCGGCCGGTCTGGTCGCGCCGGAGAAGAAGGCCTCCGCGATCTCCCTGATGTTCACGGGCCTGACCGTCGCCAACGTCGTGGGTGTGCCGCTGGGCACGTACATCGGCCAGGCGGCCGGGTGGCGGGTCACCTTCACCGCCGTCGCCGCGCTCGGCATCGCGGGGCTCGTCGGGGTGGCGAAGCTGGTGCCCGAGCCGGGCCGCCCGGAGTCCGGCACCATCCGTACCGAGTTCGCCGCCTTCCGCAACGTGCAGGTGTGGATCGCGATGGCGATGACGGTCCTCGGCTTCGGCGGTGTGTTCGCCGCGATCACCTACATCACGCCGATGATGACCGAGGTCACCGGCTACTCGGCCGGTGCGGTGACCTGGCTGCTGGTGCTGTTCGGGGCCGGGATGTTCCTGGGCAACCTGGTCGGCGGCCGGTTCGCCGACCGTGCCCTCATGCCCATGCTGTTCACCGCGCTCGGCTCCCTGTCCCTGGCGCTGCTGCTGTTCACGGCGACCGCCCACAACAAGGTCCTCGCCGCGCTCACCCTGACGCTGATCGGTGCGCTGGGCTTCGCCACCGTGCCCCCGCTGCAGAAGTGGGTGCTCGACCAGGCCTCGGCCGCCCCGACGCTGGCCTCCGCCGCCAACATCGGCGCCTTCAACCTCGGCAACGCGCTGTCCGCCTGGCTCGGCGGTCTCGTCATCTCGGCCGGGCTCGGCTACACGGCCCCGAGTTGGGTCGGCGCCCTGCTGGCCGGCAGCGCGCTGCTCCTCTCCCTCCTGGCGGCCTTCCTCGACCGCCGCACCCGCCCGGCCGGCCGTGTCGTGGCCGCGTCCGCGCCGGCCGAGCACATCCCGGCCGCCGCGCGGCACTGAACCACCAACTCGCAAGGAACGCAACGCACATGACCCCTTCCGTCCCCACCGTCACCCTCAACACCGGCGTCGAGATCCCCCAGCTCGGCTTCGGCGTCTTCCAGGTCCCCGACGCCGAGACCGCCGCTGCGGTGAGCGCCGCACTGGAGGCCGGATACCGCAGCATCGACACGGCCGCCGTCTACGGCAACGAGACCGGCGTCGGCGCCGCCCTCGCCTCTTCCGGCATCAACCGCCGGGAACTGTTCGTCACCACCAAGCTGTGGAACGCCGACCAGGGGTACGACGCCACACTCCGCGCATTCGAAGCGAGCCTGGACAAGCTGGGCCTGGACTACGTAGACCTGTACCTCATCCACTGGCCCACTCCGGCCCGCGACCTGTACCGGGAGTCCTGGCAGGCCATCGAGAAGCTTGCGGCCGACGGGCGGATCCGCGCGGCCGGTGTCTCCAACTTCCAGCCCGGCCATCTGCGCCGGCTGCTGGAGGGCAGCGCGCTGGTGCCGGCCGTCAACCAGATCGAACTGCACCCCGGACTCCAGCAGCGTGAACTGCGCGCCCGGCACGCCGACTTGGGCATCGCCACGGAGGCCTGGAGTCCGCTGGCGCAGGGCGCGGTGCTGGGCGAGCGCGCGCTGACGGAGATTGCCGAGCGGCACGGCAAGTCACCGGCGCAGGTGGTGCTGCGCTGGCACCTTCAGCTCGGGAACGTCGTGATCCCCAAGTCCGTCACCCCCGCCCGCATCCGCGAGAACATCGACGTCTTCGACTTCGCCCTCGGCGACGAGGAGATGACCGCGATCGCCGCCCTGGACCGGGGGCTGCGCACCGGCCCCGACCCGGACACCTTCAACTGAAGGCCGGACGCTGCCGGTTCGGGGCGCGGGCGGCTGCGGCTGCCACTGCCGATTCGAGGCTGTTACTGGGCCCATTTCGGGGTCCAGGTGTCCGCGTCCCGCCGGGCGGTGCCGAGGTGGGCACGGAGCGACGCCAGCGCCGGATGCGGGTTGTCGCCGCGCCAGATCAGCGAGTGCGGGTAGACGGGCGTGGGGTCGCGCACGGGGATGCGGCGCAGGTCGTGGTCGGCCGGCCAGACCATGCGGGTCTGTACGCCGACGAAGGTCGCGAGCAGCGAGGAGTCGGCGATGGTGTCGAGGAGCGGTTCGGTGCCGAAGTCGGGGCCGGTGACCTCGATCGTGAAGCCGAAGGCGGCAGCCAGGTCGTCGTAGAAGGCGGCCCACTCTGTGCCGGCGACGTTGCCGGGCATCCAGATCCGGTGCCCGGCCAGCTGGGCCGGGGTGACCGCGCGGGCCGAGGCGAGCGCGTGCCGGGGGCCGGTGAGGAGCTCGAGGGGCTCGTCGTGGACTCGGGCCGCCTCGATGCCCTCGGGCAGCTGCCGCGCGGGGAGGGTGAGGGCGCGGAAGGACGCGTCGATGGTGCCGGAGCGCACCGCGGAGATCGCCGCGTCGGCGTCGAATAGCGTCACGACGTCCAGGGCCGAGTCGGGGTGCGCGCGGTGGAAGTCCCGTATCAGGTCGGCCGGGGCGAGCCGGCGGCCGATCACGTCGACGCGCAGGGCACGGCGGCCGGGCCGTACGGAGGCTGCGGCTCGCTCCTCGGCCTGCAGGAGTTCGCGGGCGTGGGGCAGGAAGACCTGGCCGTCGACGGTGAGCTGGGCGCCACGCGCAGTGCGGGTGAACAGCCGCGCGCCGAGGTCCTTCTCCAGCGCGGCGACCCGCTTGGACACGGCCTGCTGGGTGACGTCCAGGACCAGGGCGGCCTCCCGGAACTGCCCGGCATCCGCGACGGCCACGAAAGTGCGCACTGCGTCGATGTCCACGGGCCCCTTTCTACAACGTCCGATGGTCAGTCGCCCTACAACTTCCGGTTGTCGGACGACCGGCGCGTCGGTTGTTTGCCCCCGCGCCGGGTGACCGGCTTTGATGTCGCCGGTCGAGATTCGGGCAGGACGGGGAGGCCGGCATGCGGGGCGGGCAGGCGCTGGGGCGACAGTTCGGATGGCTGTGGGGGGCGTACGCCGTCAGCGCGGTCGGAACATGGCTCGCCTTTGACTCGTTCTCGCTGATCGCGGTGATGGTGCTGCATGCCGGGGCGACCGAGGTGGCGGTGCTGTCGGCGGCCGGGCTCGCGGTGGGGGCGGCGGTGGCGACGCCGCTCGGGCCATGGATGGAGTTCCGTCGCAAGCGGCCCGTGATGATGTCCATGGATCTGGTCCGCTGTGGGGTGTTGCTGACCATTCCGGTCGCGTTTGCGCTCGGCGCGCTCACCTTCGTACAACTATTGGTTGTGTCGATCGTCGTCGGCGCGGCCGACATCAGCTTCACCGCGGCAAGCGGGGCCTTCGTCAAGTCGCTGCTGCCGCCGGAGGACCTGC
Source organism: Streptomyces sp. NRRL S-646 (assembly GCF_000720765.1). Lineage (GTDB taxonomy): Bacteria > Actinomycetota > Actinomycetes > Streptomycetales > Streptomycetaceae > Streptomyces. The sequence goes on along the minus strand of NZ_JODC01000008.1, from coordinate 139,596 downwards.
TCGCCGCGAACGCACGGTTCGAGGCGACCCAGTGGACCGCGACCATCCTGGGGCCGCCCCTGGGCGGGGCCGCAATGGGCGTGTTCGGGCCGGTGATGACCGTGGTGGCCAATGCGGTGAGCTTCCTGCTGTCGGCCGCCGGGATCCGCGCGATCGGCGGGACCGAGACGCGTCCCGTAGGGCCGGGGCCGGGGCCGGCACCGGCCGGCAGCCTGCTCGAAGGATGGCGCTACATCCTGGCCCATCCCACGCTGCGGCCGATGTTCTTCAACACGGTGCTGTACAACGCCCTGATCATGGTGTCGCTTCCGCTGCTCGCCGTGCTGATGGTCGGCGATCTCGGCTTCTCCGCCTGGCAGTACGGCCTGGCCTTCTCCGTACCCAGCATCGGCGGCCTGATCGGCTCGCGGCTGACCCGCCGGCTCGTGCCGCGGTTCGGAGAGCGCCGGGTGCTGCTCGTCTCGGGGACACTGCGCGCGTGTTGGCCGATCGGCCTCGCCTTCGTCGGGCCCGGCACGGCGGGGCTGGTGCTCGTCATGGTCGTAGAGCTGGGGGTGATCGTGTCCTGTGCCGTCTTCAACCCGGTGTACTCCACCATTCGACTGCGGCAGACGGACACGGGCCGGGTGGCGCGCACGCTCTCCGCCTGGTCGGTCACCACCAAGGCGACGACCGCCGGGATGACCGCCCTGTGGGGCCTGCTGGCCGGCCTGACCGGCCCCCGCGCGGCGATCGCCGTCGCCGGTGTCCTCGTCCTGGCCACGCCGCTGCTGCTGCCCCGTCGAGTCGCGGGCCCCGCAGAGATGGCGCAGCCGAGCATCGACGAAGCCGCCTGAGCCACAAGAGGGACACGGGTTCACGGGCCCCCGATCCGTGGGGTTCCGCCAGGAGTTGCCGCTCATCGCCGCGGGCAAAGTGATGAAGGACCAATGGCGATGAGGACGGACGGGGGCCGCGATCCGGCTCCCGCCGGCGAACGGAGATCCCTTCTGATGACGAACCACGCGGCCGGTCTTACGGCGGACCTGTCACTCGACCAGATCGAGCGTCTCGACGACGAGATCATCACGCTCCTCGCACGACGCCGCGCGATGGCCCAGGCACTCCCGGCTCCGGCCCGCGCCCGTGCAGGCGATCCGGCCTTCGCGGAGACGGTACGAGGCATAACGGACCGCTACCGGAGGGAACTCGGCGGCGCGGGCGAACTCGTCGCCCGCGCGGTCATGGTGCTGTGCGATCCCAGCCGGGAGAACTGAAGAAAGCTTCCCTCGGACGAAGGCCGCGCCCGCCCGGCGTGGGCTTCGTCGCGGCGGCTCGCGGCCGGGCACATTGTTGCGTACAAAGTCTGACCACGGCCCCGATGTCTGCTCCGGCGCATCAGGACAGTGCACTAAGACACAGGTCATGGCACTGGAGACAGCATTGACAGGGTCACGGATTTGGCCGTACAAATCTGAGCAGGGACAGGTACCGAATCCCTGGGAGACCGTTGACCGCTACATCCCTTACGAGGACCAGGAGGCATGACGGTGCACCAGCTTCCCCTGTCCGGCATCACGGTGGTCAGCCTGGAGCAGGCCGTGGCCGCTCCCTACGCCACCCGGCAGCTCGCCGATCTCGGCGCCCGGGTCATCAAGGTGGAGCGGCCGGGCGAGGGGGACTTCGCGCGCCGTTACGACACGACGGTGCACGGCCACTCCAGTTATTTCGTCTGGCTCAACCGCTCCAAGGAGTCCCTCACGCTGGATCTGAAGGATCCACGGGGCATGGAGATCCTGCACCAACTCCTCGACGGCGCCGACGTGTTCGTACAGAATCTCGCGCCCGGCGCCATCGACCGTCTGGGCCTCGGCGTCGATGCGCTCGCCGCCCGCTACCCGCGGCTGATCCCGTGCACGATCTCCGGCTACGGCACGAGCGGGCCGTGGGCCGACCGCAAGTCGTACGATCTGCTGGTGCAGTGCCAGACCGGCCTGGTCTCACTCACCGGAACCGCCGACGAGACGGCGCGCGTCGGAATCTCCGTCGCCGACATCGCCGCCGGGATGTACGCCTACACGGGCGTCCTGACCGCCCTGTACACAAGGGCCACCACAGGACGGACGCACCCGGTGGAGGTGTCCCTGTTCGAGGCGCTGGCGGAGTGGATGGGCCAGCCCGCGAACTACACGCGATACGGCGGCAGTCAGCCCGCCCGGCTCGGCACCCAGCACGCCACCATCGCACCGTACGGCGCCTTCACGACGGCCGACGGCAAGCAGGTGCTGTTCTCCATCCAGAACGAGCGCGAGTGGGCCGCCCTGTGCGCGGACTTCCTCGGAGAGCCGGCGTTGACGAACGATCCGCGTTTCGCGACGGGCTCCGACCGCGTCGCGCACCGCGACGTGCTCAACGCGATCGTCGCCGAGCGCTGCGCCCGCTCCGACGCCGAGGAGAACCTGAAGGACCTGGAGGAGATCGGCATCGCCTGCGCCGGGGTCAACGACGTCGCCGCGTTCCTGGACCATCCGGTGCTGGCCGCGCGCGAGCGCTGGCGCGAGGTGGCCGTGCCCGGCGCGACGGTGCAGGCGCTGCTCCCACCGGCCGACCTCGCGGGCATCCCCGCGCGCATGGATCCCGTGCCGGCGGTGGGCGAGCACACGGACGCGATCCTCACCGGCCTCGGCCTCGCCCCCGACGACATCCAGGCGCTGCGCGCCGACGCCGTCATCTGACCCCCGACGATGTGGAGTTGCGCCCCATGAGCGTCCTGGACATCCTCACCGACGACGAACGCCTCGTCGTCCGGACCGTGCGGGAGTTCGTCGACAAGGACGTCAAGCCCGTCGTCCAGCAGCTGGAGCACACCGACACCTATCCCGAGAACCTCATCGAGCGGATGAAGGAACTCGGCATCTACGGCCTGGCAGTCCCGGAGGAGTACGGCGGCAACCCGGTCTCCACACCGTGCTTCGTACTCGTCACCGAGGAACTCGCACGCGGCTGGATGAGCCTGGCCGGAGCGATGGGCGGGCACACCGTCGTCTCCAGGCTCCTGCTGCTGTACGGCACACAAGGGCAGAAGGAGCAGTATCTGCCGAGGCTGGCGACCGGAGCGGTGCGCGCCACGATGGCGCTCACCGAGCCTGGCGGCGGTTCGGACCTGCAGGCGATGACCACCATCGCGCGCCGCGAGGGCGGAGAGTACGTCGTCAACGGGGCGAAGACCTGGATCACCAACTCCCGCCGCGCCGGCCTGATCGCGCTGCTGTGCAAGACCGACCCGGCCGCCAGTCCCCGTCATGCGGGCATCTCGGTCCTGCTCGCCGAGCACGGCCCGGGCCTCGTCGTCTCCCGCGATCTGCCCAAACTCGGCTACAAGGGCGTCGAGAGCTGCGAGTTGTCCTTCGAGGACTACCGCGTACCGGCCGACGCGCTGCTGGGCGGCGAGGAGGGCCACGGCTTCGCCCAGATGATGAAGGGGCTGGAGACCGGGCGGCTGCAGGTCGCCGCCCGGGCCCTCGGCGTGGGGCGGGCGGCCCTGGAGGACTCGCTGCGCTACGCCCAGGAACGGGAGTCGTTCGGCAAGCCGATCTGGCGCCACCAGTCCATCGGCAACTACCTCGCCGACATGGCGACCAAGCTCATGGCCGCCCGCCAACTGACGCTGCACGCGGCCCGGGAGGCCGACGCCGGGCGCCGGGTCGACATGGAGGCGGGCATGGCGAAGCTGTTCGCGTCGGAGACGGCGATGGAGATCGCGCTCAACGCCGTGCGGATCCACGGCGGTTACGGCTACTCCACGGAGTTCGACGTGGAGCGGTACTTCCGCGACGCGCCCCTGATGATCGTCGGCGAGGGCACGAACGAGATCCAACGGAACGTGATCGCCGCGCAGTTGGTGGCAAGGGGCGGTCTCGATGGCTGAGCAATCGCAGCGGGAGAGCACGTACTCGCGGCTCGGGAGAGAGCTGCGGGCGGCGATCCTGCGGCACGACTACCCCGACGGGGTCCGGCTGCCCACCGAGGCGGAGCTGGCCGAGACCTACGGGGTGAGTCGGCAGACCGTGCGCCGCGCGTTCCAGGACCTCGTGGCCGAGGGACTGGTCTACCGGGTGCCGGGGCGCGGGACGTTCGCCACGCCTCGCGAGGAGCAGTACCTGCGGCAGTTCGGCTCGGTGGACGACCTGATGGGGCTGTCCCTCGACACCCGTATGGACGTCGTCACACCTCTGCACCGACGGGTCGACGTCGACGCGGCCGGACGACTGGGCCTGAACACGGACCGGGTGCACAAGCTGGCCTTTCTACGGCTGCACGAGGACGCCGCGTTCTGCCACACGTCGGTCTGGCTGCCGCCCCCCGTCGGCCAACTGCTGGAGTCCGTCGATGAGTTGACGCTGCCGGGCAGGCCGAACGCCTTCACCGTCATCGGCCTGCTCGACAAGCGGCTGCCCGAACCGATCGCGGTGGCCGAGCAGAGCATCACCGTCGCCGAAGCCACCCCGGAGATCGCCGAACACCTGGGCTGCGAGCCGGGCCGCGCCCTGCTGCGGATCGACCGCGTCTACCAGACGGTCGCCGGTCAGCTCGTCGAACTGGCCATCAGCCACTTCCTGCCCGAGCACTACTCGTACCGCGTGCGGCTGCGGCGCAGCGGTCAGTGATGTCCACAGACACCTACTGACAGCTCTCGCCGCCCTCCCGATCCGAGATGGGCTTCGGCCTCCCCAGGTGCTGGCCGGGCTCGCCCAGCACCGCATCGCCACCACCAGCCAGTTGCGTCGGATGCTGTGACCGGACGGCACGCGGCAGTTGATGTCCCGCCTTCTGAGCAGACTGCTCGCCGAACTCAACGCGGCCGGCAAACGCGACTGGTCCCATGTTGTGCGTGGGCGGCTCCCACGGCCGTGCAAAAAAAGGGGAGCCGACACCGGTCCGTCGCCGGTCGACCGGCGGAAGACGGGCAGCACTGATGGCGGCGCCCGCGAATCGACGAACTCGCCGTCCGTCCGGCCGCCCACGGCACCGGCCTGGCCGCCGAACTGCTCGAAGCGGTCACCGAGGACGCCCCCGAACGCCGCTCCTGGCTGCTCACGTCCGTCCGCTCGCCGCGCGCCGTCGCCTTCTACCGCCGGCGGGGCTGGACACAGGCCACGCACCCCTCACCCGAGGGCACGGGCATCGTCGTCTTTCTCGGCCCCGGTCATCCCGCCCGCGCTCTGGCCGCGCTCCCTCTTCGAGCGCGTGAGCGCAGGGCTTCACCACCTCCGCTGACCGTCACGCCAACCTGGTCGCCCCACTCGCTCGCGCGACCGCCAGGACGCTGAAGCGCAGGCCCACCTTCGCCGCACACGGGCGAGGCCGCGGCCATTGATCGAAAAGATCAGCTCTGCGGTCTGCTGGGCGCCACCGCAGGCAACCCGTCGACCGTCGCCGCGAGCAGAGGCAGGAGCCGGGTGAGTTCTCCCTGGTCACCAATGGCGTCGAGAAGCCGGGTCTGGTCGGAGCGGACGCGGTGGGCGGCGCGCTGGTGGAGGATGCGGCCGCGGGCGGTGAGGTAAAGCAGGACGCGGCGGCGGTCGTCGGGGTCGGGCCGACGGTAGACCAGGTTGCCGGCGACCATGCGGTCGACGAGCTTGGTCAAAGTGGGCGCCGGCATGAGTGCGTGGTCGGCGATTTCAGACATCGGGTGACCCTGCCCGTCGGCGACGGCCGACAGGACGCGCCACTCATCCACCGAGCAGCCCTCCTCGGCCAGTATCGCGGCCAAGCGCCGGCCGAGGGATCGCTCGGCGTGGCTGAGGAGGTGGGCCAGGTCCGGCGAGGAGGGTTCCGACGGCATTGCCGGTGTCCTTCCGTAGGTCTAGTGTTCGGGCAGATTACGAGCCTCCGCGAGGGTGCCGGGGCCCGGACCGGGATCCGCGCGCCCAGTGCCCTCACGGAGGTGGTCTGTGCATCCGGTGCCGCCGAGAAAGAATGACGATTCGAGCACGACGCTGGTCGTGGCCTTGGTCGTGCCGCTGCAGGGACCGGCTGGGGTCTTCGGTCCGTCGTGCGAGCTGGCTGCGCAACTGGCCGCGGAGGAACTGAACGCCGCGGGCGGCGTGTTGGACCAGGAGGTCCACCTGGTCACGGTGGACGGCGGGGCGTCGCCGGAGCAGGTGGCGGCCGAAGTCGAGGCCTTGGTGTCGCTGGGCGCCGTTGACGGGGTGGTGGGCTGGCACACCTCGGCGGTGCGCCAGGCGCTGCTGCCGCGGATCGCGGGCCGCGTGCCGTACGTCTACACAGCCCAGTACGAGGGCGGCGAGCGCACACCCGGGGTTTTCCTGACGGGCGAGACCGACGCCGCTCAACTGCTGCCCGCGATGCGGCTGCTGGCCGAGGCAACCGGAGCGCGACGCTGGTGCACGGTGGGCAACGACTATGTCTGGCCGCGCGTGACCGCCCGTGCCGCACGGCGATACGCCCGGACCTGTGGCGGCCTGGTGCGCGACGAAGTCTTCGTGCCCCTGGGAACACGCGACTTCGGGCCCGTGCTGCGCCGGATCGAGCGGTGCGAGGCGGATGCCGTACTGATGCTGCTGGTCGGGGACGACGCAGCTCACTTCAACCGGGCGTTCGCAGGGTACGGTCTGCATCAGCGGTGCCTGCGGCTGAGCACCCACATGGACGAGAACATCCTGCTGGCCACCGGAGCGGAGGCCACCGACGGGCTGTGGGCGACGGCCGGTTTCTTCGAGTCGCTCGCGACCGCCGAGAGCCTGGACTTCAGCGCGCGTTACGCGGCGCGGTTCGGTGTGGAGGCACCCGTCGTGGGTAGTCTGGGCGAGTCGTGTTTCGAAGGAGTGCGCCTGCTGGCGGCGTTGGCCGAGCGGGCGCGGTCGCTGGACGTGAACACGATGTGCACGGTGGGCGAAACGGTCTCCTACGAGGGCCCGCGCGGCGCACTGCGGCTGCGCGGCAACCATCTCACCCAACGGCTGTACCTGGCACGGGCGGATGCCTTCGACTTCCACGTCGTCACCCAACTCTGACCCGGCTCCCTGGCCGTTGATTGACATTACCCTGCCACAGAAATACTTTCTACGGGAAGCATCTGGCGGACGCGAGGCATCTGTATTCAATCGAGCCCTTCGCTCGCCACAGTCTCTCATCGACGGGCGCCCCGCCCACACAGCGCGCTCCTGGTCGCGCACTATCTACGCGCGTCAAATAAAGGACCGTTAAAGACCTTTTCCCTTAAAGGAAGCGAAACGTTCAAGAAACAGTTCGGCGTGACTCTTCCATGCAATCACCCGGGGTCGCCCGGGTCGTCCCCAGTGCTGGGAAGAGGGAATGTCGTGACGGAGATCGTCGACAAGGAAGCACCGCCGACGAGTACAGGCGGACGGACGTACAACAACTGGGCTCAGAACGATACGTTGGAGGACTACTCGCTGCGCTACGCGCCGAAGTCCTTCCGCCGCTGGACTCCCTACGTGGTGGCCACGACGGCGCTCGGTGGCATCGCCTACCTCGCCGACTTCGCCATCGGCGGCTCGATCGCCATCTCCAACGGCTTCTCCAGCGCCATGGTGGCCATTCTCGCCGCGGCGGTGGTCATCTTCCTGACCGGCATCCCGATCTCGTACTACTCGGCGAAGTACTCCATCGACATGGACCTGCTGACCCGGGGCGCGGGTTTCGGCTATCTCGGCTCGACCCTCACGTCGGTCATCTACGCCAGCTTCACGTTCATCTTCTTCGCCCTCGAAGGCTCGATCATGGCGCAGGCCCTCGAGCTGGGCCTGCATATCCCCCTGGCCGTCGGCTATCTGATCTGCTCGCTGATCATCCTGCCGCTGGTGATCTACGGCATGACCGCCCTGTCGAAGATGCAGGTGTGGACGCAGCCGGTCTGGCTGGTGCTGATGGTCGCGCCGTTCGTCTCCATCGCCATCCAGGAGCCGGACAAGTTCTCGCAGTTCACCCACTTCGCGGGCAACTCCCCCACCGGCTCCAGCATCAGCATGCTCGGCGTCGGCGCGGGCGCCGGCGTGGCCCTGTCACTGATCGCGCAGATCGGTGAGCAGGTCGACTACCTGCGCTTCATGCCCGACAAGACCCCCGAGAACGCGGGGAAGTGGTGGGGCGCCGTGCTCTCCGCCGGTCCCGGCTGGGTGGTTCTCGGCGCGGCGAAGCAGATCGGCGGGGCGTTCCTGGCCTTCTACATCGCCGGCAGCGTGGGCCTGTCCAAGGCCAACGAGCCCATCCAGCAGTACGTGCACGGCTTCAAGACCTTCGCGGCGCCCGTCGCCCTGGGACTGGCGACGTTCTTCGTGATCCTCTCCCAGATAAAGATCAACTCGACGAACGCGTACTCCGGTTCGCTGTCCTGGTCGAACTTCTTCTCCCGCCTCACGCACCGGCACCCGGGCCGGGTCGTCTACATCTTCCTCAACGTCGGTATCGCGCTGGCCCTGATGGAGGGCGGAGTCTTCGGCTTCCTCAACACCGTCCTCGGCTTCTACTCCAACGTGGCCATCGCCTGGATCGGCGCGGTCGTCGCCGATCTGGTCATCAACAAGCCGCTGAAACTGAGCCCGTCGTACATCGAGTTCAAGCGCGCCCACCTGTACAACTTCAACCCCGTCGGCTTCGGCTCGATGCTCATCGCCTCCGCCGTCTCCATCGCCGCGTACTTCGAGGCCTTCGGCGACTACGGCAAGGCGTACTCCCCCTTCATCGCCCTGTTCCTCGCGATGATCCTGTCACCGCTGTTCGCCGTGCTCACGAAGGGCAGGTACTACATCGCCCGCGTCGACGACCTCGAGGAACCGCTGCTCGGGACGGACGGCCTGCCCTCCGCGGCCACACTGACCTGCACCGTGTGCACGACCGACTTCGAACGGCCCGACGTGGCCAACTGCACCTTCCACTCCGGGGCGATCTGCTCACTGTGCTGCAGCCTGGAGAAGAACTGCCACGACTCCTGCAAGACCGGTGCCGCCACCGGCCCGGTCGCCCTCGCCACACCCACCGTGCGGTCCGCGGACTGACCACCATCACCTTCCCGTGTCCGGCTTGGCTCCGGCTCGCGTTCTTCGACGTGGGCCGGAGCCGACTTCGTCAGTCGTTCAGGACTGCTCCAGCGTCGACCCCGGCCGTCCACGAACACGTACTGACAAAGGCCCCACCTTCGTCTTCGGCACCCTGGCCTGGACGCGCTTCCTCAGCCCTGTAGCCGAAGGGTGATCAGCTCTCCGTTCGATGCAACGTCGGTAACTACGACGGCTTCGGCCTTGGGCCCGCCCTCAAGAGGGCGAGAGCATGCACGTCAGAGCCGACCCACGTGCTGCCGGCCACCGCGTAGACGCTCCCGCGCCCTCGCCGACACGCTCCCCGACTTCGCCGCCCGCCCGCGCCGTCGGCGTCGAGTTCAGCGCCGACGGCCACTTCAGCGGCACCCCGCGCACGGTCGCCTTCAACGCCCAGTGGTTCAGGAACCCACGGACGCCATCGGCCCCCTCGGCGCGAAGTCGATGAGCGAGAGCCCCTTCAACCCGGTCGCTCCCGCCTCCGCCAACGCCCGGCGCGACGCGACCGGCGTCCGCTTCCCCGCAGTGCCGCTGACGCGCGACCGGGTATGGCTGAGGTTGCGTGATGCGGGCGTGACGGAAGGGAGCGTGAACAGGGCCTCGTGATCAGAGAGTGAGCAGCTCCTCGTAGAACCCGCCGAACTCCCGTCCCCGGTCGACGAGATGGACCTCCAGGATCCAGTGGCAGGTGCGCCCGGCCTTGTCGGTGCGGCGCAGCAGGGTGTCGTTGGCGGGGGTGATGTACGACTCCACGTCCGCGCCGTCGATCCACTCGTGCGGGAACTCCCCGACCAGATGCCCGGCGTGCCAGCCGCCCAGCTCCCACCCGGCCGCGGCGGCCAGCCGCTCCACCTCGGCGTAGAGCTGCTTGCCGGTGATGGCCCGATCGGCCTCGAAGCAGCGGCGGCCCGCGGCGAAGACCTTCGGCAGGTCGTCGCGTAGCCGCTGCTTGACGGGGTCGTCGCCGAGGACGAAGGTGCGGCCGAAGTCGGCCTCGTACTCCTCGAAGATCGGCCCGAAGTCGGCGAACACGATGTCGTCCGCACCGATCACCCGGTCCGGCGGATTCTCCCTGTACGGCATCAGCGTGTTGGGGCCGGAGCGCACGATCCGCTTGTGCCAGTGCCGGGTCTTGCCGAACAGCTCGTTCGCCAGGTCCCGGATCCGGTCGCTGACCGCCCGCTCCCCCTGCCCCGGTGCGACCAGCCCGCGCTCCTCGATCTCCGCGAAGAGCCGCACGGCCTTCGCCTGGGCGTCCAGCAAGCATGCCGCGCGCGTGGATTCGTCGTCCGCCATGAAACCGACCGTAATTACCCAGATCCCTTGCAGCAACCACTGCAGGGGGGCCGACCAGGCACGGGGCCCTCGTGCGGCGCGTGTTCCAGGACCAGGACGTCGTTCACCGCTGGACCGTGCTTCACCGTGCTCCTCTGGTCGCCGTCAGGCCCATGCGGTGTATCCGCCGTCCACGCGTATGGCGTCGATGCCGCTGACGTAGCGGGCGCCGCAGCGGTCCTGGGGCAGGACGAGCTGGGCGCCGGCACGGTCGAGCGGGGTGTCGTCGAGGGTGACCGCGAGGAGTACGGGGGCGCGGCCGAAGTCGGGGTCGATCTCGGCCCAGGAGAGCAGCGTGTGGTGGCCGTCCATGCCGTGCACGGCGATGAGGAAGCGGAGGCGGTCCTTGCGGCGGGCGGGATCGAAGACAGGGCCCGCGTCCATGAGGACGTCGTGCAGAAGCGGGCCGGTGAAGGTGTGGTGCCGGAAGCCGCTGGTGGCGCACTCGAAGGCGACGTCGGCACGGTGCTGGGGCCAGGCGAGCAGCTCGGGCACCGTCAGCCGGGCCGGTCGGTCCAGGTCGCCGGTGAGGACGAGTTCCGCCGCGGGTCCGGCGGCCGTACGGGCAGCTGCGAGGGTTTGGCTCACGGGCTACCACCTCCCGCATGACCGTACCCGAACCGACCTCCCGTACAAACGCACATGCCATGCCATCGGATCACAGTTCCGGCTCATGCGATGTGACAGCAGACTTTCGCCTTGCATCTGCGGCAGTATGATCGGCGCATGCACACCTACCGGATCGGGGACGCGGCCGCCTTACTCGGCGTGAGCCCCGACACCGTGCGGCGTCTGGTCGACGCAGGGAAGTTGACCGCCGAACGCGACGAGCTCGGCCACCGGATCATCCCCGGGCCGGCTCTTGCGGCCTACGCCCGCGAGACACACCGGGCGGAACGGGAGTCCACCGGCTCCTCGGCCCGCAACCGGTTGTCCGGCATCGTCACCGACGTGATTCTCGGGGACGTCTCCGCGCAGGTGGAGATCCAGGCCGGACCGTTCCGGGTGGTGGCCATGGTCAGCCGAGAGTCGGCTGAGGAGCTGAAGCTGGAGCCCGGTGTTCCGGCGGTAGCCGTGATCAAGTCGACCAACGTGGTTGTCGAGAGACCGTAGAAGAGGTCGCAAGACCGTAGCTGAGTCCGTCAGGACCAGAGGGAGTGGACCCGTGATGACCCGTTCCGTGCGTCGGAACCGCCGGATGCTGCAGGTGACCGGCGTGAGCACCGCCGCGCTGCTGGCCCTGAGCGCCTGTTCGTCCTCCGAATCGAACTCCACCAAGTCCGACACTTCGGCGTCGGCGTCCACGTCGCCGAAGCTGTCGGGCACGGTGACCGTATTCGCCGCCGCCTCGCTCAAGGAGAGCTTCACGACGCTGGGCAAGGAGTTCGAGAAGGCCCACCCGGGCACCAAGGTGACCTTCAGCTTCGGTGGCAGCGACACCCTCGCCGCGCAGATCACCGGCGGCGCCCCGGCCGACGTGTTCGCCGCCGCGAGCCCCAAGACGATGAAGATCGTGACGGACAAGAAGGACGCGGTCGGCACGCCCGCCACCTTCGTCCGCAACCAGCTGGAGATCGCCACCCTGCCGGGCAACCCGGACAAGGTCGCCTCCCTCAAGGACCTCACCAAGTCCTCGCTGAAGGTCGTGCTGTGCGACAAGACGGTGCCCTGCGGCGCCGCAGCGCAGAAGGCGCTGGACGCGAGCAAGCTCAAGCTGACCCCGGTCTCCTACGAGGAGGACGTCAAGTCCGCCCTGAACAAGGTGGTGTTGAAGGAGGCCGACGCCGCAGTCGTCTACAAGACCGATGTGAAGGCGGCGGGCAGCAAGGTGCAGGGCGTGGAGTTCCCCGAGTCCGCCGACGCCATCAACGACTATCCGATCACCGTCCTCAAGGACGCGCCCAACGCGGAGGCGGCCAAGGCGTTCATCGCCCTGGTGCAGTCCGCCGAGGGCCAGAAGGTCCTGACCGAGGCCGGATTCCTCAAGCCGTGACCTCTCCCTCCCCGGACAGGACCGACGCCGCGGACACCCTCACGGGTGGCCCGCGGCGCCGCCGTGTCCTCAAGGGTGTGCGCGGGGGCGCCCCGTTGCCTCTCCTGCTGCCCGCGCTGATCGGCCTGGCGTTCCTGATCCTGCCGCTCGTCGCCCTGCTGATCCGGGCCCCGTGGCGGAGCATGCCCGACCTGCTCACCAGCACCGAGGTGTGGCAGGCGCTACAACTGTCCCTGGTCTGCGCGACGGCGGCGACCGCGGTAAGCCTGGTCATCGGGGTGCCGCTGGCCTGGCTGCTGGCCCGGGTCGAGTTCCCGGGACGGGGTGTCGTACGGGCCCTGGTCACCCTGCCGCTCGTCCTGCCGCCCGTGGTGGGCGGCGTGGCGCTGCTGATGGCGCTCGGGCGCAACGGGGTCGTCGGGAAGTGGCTGGACTCCTGGTTCGGCGTCACCCTGCCGTTCACCACGGCCGGGGTGGTGGTCGCAGAGGCGTTCGTCGCGATGCCGTTCCTGGTCATCAGCGTCGAGGGCACCCTGCGGGCGGCCGACCCGCGATACGAGGAGGCGGCCACCACGCTCGGCGCCTCCCGCTTCACCGCCTTCCGCCGGGTCACCCTGCCGCTGATCGCCCCCGGTGTCGCGGCGGGCGCCGTGCTGGCCTGGGCGCGGGCGCTGGGCGAGTTCGGCGCGACGATCACCTTCGCAGGCAACTTCCCCGGCCGCACCCAGACCATGCCCCTCGCCGTCTACCTCGCCCTCCAGAACGACCCGGAGGCGGCGATCGCCCTCAGCCTGGTCCTGCTCGCCGTGTCGATCGCGGTGCTGGCAGGGCTGCGAGACCGCTGGATGACCGCCTCATGACCGACATCGACAAGGCCGCCGTGGACGCTCCCACCCTCACCGGCGAGGGGCTTGATGCGCGGCTGCTGGTCGAGCGCGGCTCCTTCCGCCTCGACGTGACGCTGAACGCGGCGCCCGGTGACGTCGTCGCCCTCCTGGGCCCCAACGGCGCCGGCAAGACCACCGCCCTGCGCGCCCTGGCCGGACTCGTCCCGCTCACCGGCGGCCGTCTGCGGCTGGACGGCGCCGAGTTGGACCGTACACCGCCCGAGTCCCGCCCGGTCGGCGTCGTGTTCCAGGACTACCTGCTCTTCCCGCACCTCACCGCGCTGGACAACGTGGCCTTCGGGCCGCGCTGCCACGGCGCCACCAAAGCGGAAGCCCGCGCCGAGGCCGCCGTATGGCTGGAGCGCATGGGCCTCACCGGCCACGCCGGGGCAAAACCCCGCCGCCTCTCCGGCGGCCAGGCCCAGCGCGTCGCCCTCGCCCGCGCCCTCGCCACCAACCCGCGCCTGCTGCTCCTCGACGAACCCCTTGCTGCCCTCGACGCCCGCACCCGCCTCGACATCCGGGCCCAACTCCGCCGCCACCTGGCCGACTTCGAAGCAGTAGCCGTCCTCGTCACGCACGACCCGCTCGACGCGATGGTCCTCGCCGACCACCTCATCGTCATCGAGGATGGCCACATCGTCCAGGAGGGCACCCCCGCACACATCGCCCGCCACCCCCGCACCGACTACATCGCCCACCTGGTCGGCCTGAACCTCTACCGGGGGGAGGCCGAAGGCCACACGGTCAGCCTCGAAGGCGGCCCCGGCATCACGACCGAGGAGGACCTCACCGGCCCGGTCTTCGTGGCCTTCCCGCCCAGCGCGGTCACCCTCTACCGGGACCGCCCCACCGGCGCCAGCGCCCGCAACCTCTGGCAGTGCGAGGTGGCCGGCCTGGAGACCCACGGCGACCAGATCCGCGCCGCTCTCACCGGCGAACTCCCCCTCGCCGCCGACCTCACCACGGTCGCCGCCGCGGAACTCGACCTGCACCCCGGCGCCACGGTCTGGGCGACGGTCAAGGCGGCTCAGACGCACGCGTACCCCGCGTGAGGTGACCCGCCGACCTCAGGCGCACAGCACCCGCAAAGGTGGCGAGGGTGGTGACGCCGGTGGCGCCGATCAGGTCCAGGAGTTCGAACCAGGCCCGTTGTCATGGTGGTTGGTGAGCTCGTCCAGCACGAGGAGCACTGGGTGCTGCGCCAACGCCCGTGCGTGCAGCACGCGTTGGCGTTCGCCGCCGGAGGGGGAGGCGTAGTCGCGGTCCGCGAAGGGCCCTACGCCGCAGCGGTCGATGGCGTCCGACAAGGCTCCGTGATCCTCGGGTCCGTCACGGCCGAGCAGCCCGTGGTGAGGTGCGCGGCCGAGGGCCACGATCTCGGCGACGGTCCGGCCGGTGGTGTCGCCGCCGGCGTCCTGAAGGACGGCCGCTGTACGGCGCGCCGCGGCGCGCGGCTGGTCTGACGTGTGTGGTCGGGCTTCTGAATGAGTGCCGCCGAAGGTGCCGGGGCGACCGCCCCGACACCCTCCTGCGAGCGCGGCTCAGACCGCCGCCGGCCCGGCGGGCTCCTCCGATTCCTCCAGCAGGTCCATCAGGCTCGCCCGGGCGCGGGCCACGCGGGAGCGGACCGTACCGATCGGGCAGCCGCCGGCCTCGGCGGCCTCCGCGTACGGGAGACCGACCAGCTGGGTGAGGATGAACGCCTCTCGGCGCTCCTCCGGCAGGGCTGCCAGCAGGTCCAGCAGGGCGATGCCGTCGTCGAAGCCGGGCAGGTCGCGCGGCTGGGACAGTTCGATGGCCAGTTGCCAGTCCGGTACGTCGGACAGGCGGGGGCGAGCGGCGGCGTAGCGGTAGCTGTCGATGACGGCCCGTCGGGCGATGGACAGCAGCCACGCACGCGCCGAGGAGCGGCCCTCGAAGCGGTGCAGGCTGCCGAGTGCGCGCAGGAACGTGTCCTGCGCGAGGTCGTCCACGGCCTGCGGGTCGGCGCACAAGTGCGCGACATAGCGCTGGACATCCCGCTGCAGGGCACGCACGAACTGCTCGACGGCGTCCGTATCGCCGCCCCGGGCGGCGAGCGCCCAGGCTGTGATCGACTCGTCGAGCGCCGCCGCTTTGTCGTTCGTGGCGCGCGAGGTGGGCAGGGCAGAGGTAATCACCTGGTGTCCTTCTCAGGTCGACCGTGATCCGGACCGGGGCGCGCGAGGGCACGAGCGGTCCGGTGAGTGGGGAGACGGCCTACGCCGCGGTGACGCTACGGCGCCTGCGCGGTCGTACGGCCGTGGCCCGAGGCGCGTACGGGCAGCCTCGGGAAACCAGCTGTCGTCAGGCGACAGCCGTCCCCACGGGAGGCCCCCGAGAGGTGATCGCGTGGACGAGCAGGAGGAGGCGGGGCTCGCGGTCCGAACGGCGACGCCGCAGGTACGGGCGCGGGCGCTCTGGGGTGTCCGGCAGGGCGAGCAGCAGCCGTAGCGGTGCGGCAAGCCATCCGGCGACGGCCCGGAGGATACGGAAGGCGGCCTTCTCGCCGTACGCCAACCACAGCCCGCACAGCAGCGCGGCCAGAAGGTGGGCGAGGAGCATGCCCGCCGACGGCGAAGTGCCGGTCGCTGCATGACCCATGTGATCCATGTGGGCCATGTCCATGGAGTCCATGT
Source organism: Streptomyces sp. NRRL S-646 (assembly GCF_000720765.1). Lineage (GTDB taxonomy): Bacteria > Actinomycetota > Actinomycetes > Streptomycetales > Streptomycetaceae > Streptomyces. Next base: position 123,662 of record NZ_JODC01000008.1, on the reverse strand, counting down.
GCACCGAGCCCAAGCCGCTCATGTCCATGGAGGCCGACGAGCCGGCTGCCTCGGTCGTCGACTGGGCGAACGAGAACGCCTTGTGCAGCACCGTCTGCGCGGCGACCACGACCGCCACGATCGACGGCAGCCCCCGCTCACGCCCCGCCAGACACCAGCCCACGCCCCCGGTTCCGGCCGCTCCGGCGGCCAGCGCCCAGGCAGGCACATCGCTGCCGGACATCAGGATGTGGCCCAGGGCGGCGAGCAGCACACAGACGGCCGCGAACACCGCGGCCCGCACCGTGCGAGAACACCACCCTGCTGTCATGGCGCCTCATCCTTGCATCCGGGCGTCACTCGTCATGCAGGGGTACGGAAATCCACAGGTGCCCCACCAAATCCGGCTCAACGCGTTGCCGGAGGGCTTCCCAGGCACATTCAGCGCGGTCGGACGTTCACTTCAGGCGCTGAACACAGCGTTGCGCCGTAGCTGTTCGGCGCACCACCGGAAGTGCCCGTCGCTGTCGTCCAGGCCGAAAAGGTCGTAGGTGGTCAGAGCGTATGCGGCCTGATAGGTGGTGAGGGTTTCTGGCGCGTACCCGAGCTCATGGGCGAAGAGCCGCGTGAGTTCCGCGGTGTGCTCCTCGGCGTGCGGCCCGTACATGTCCCAGATGGCAGCGGTGACTGCGGCCTCGAAGGCCGGGTCGCCTGCGGTTGTGTAGAAGCCGAAGTCCAGAGCCGCCACGGGCCGGCCGGCCGCGTCGATGTGGATGTTGGGCGGGACGAGGTCGCCGTGGATCGCTGTCACCGGGGCGTCGGGGAGTGAGCGCAGTGCCTTCTGCGTGCGTGCAACTCCTGCGTAGAAATCGGGCACGTAGGCAGCCAGGGCAGTACCGTGCCGGGCCGCAGCCCGGGCGACCAGAGCCGCGAGCGCGTTGCGGAAGCAGTCGTGACCGCGCCACAGTGGACGGTCGTCACCCTGGACGGTCAACTGGCGCATGGCCTCGGTGCCGGGCACGGAGGCCATGCCACGCAGAACGGCAAGCAGCCCGTCGCTGTGCCCGGCGGACAGCTCGCGCTCGTACTCCGCGTGTGCGGAGTCGACCCGCATCGCAAACCCGGGCAGCTCACGCTCATACGTCACCAGGACGCCCTCGTGGTCCTCGACATCCAAGATCTCCGGGGTGGAGAACTGCAACGGGTGCCGCGCAATATCCGCGTACACCTGGCGGGCGAGCTCGAAGTCGGCCGGCGACCGACCGCTCCACACCTTGGCGACTCGGCCCTCGCCCAGCCAGTAAACGACGCCCTCAACACCGGCGCCGATACGGCGGACGCCCATGTGCCCGGACGCGGCGAAGTACGCAAGCCATCGGTCGGAGAGTGAGGTTTCCGCGTTCGGAAGGTTCTCCATCCGCGTATTGGACCAGCAGCCGCATCGACCTCACTGGGCATTTTCGGGCTCTACCTCGCCCCCACGCAGAGGGAACCTGCGTCTGCGGTCCGACAGGTCACCAGGGCAGCGGGCCGTTGACGTCGAAGAAGCCGCCGGTCGGACCGTCGGGCGCGACCTGCGCCATGCGCACGATGATCCGGGCGGCCTGCTCGACGGTCTGGGTGCCGGTGTTGCCGTTGAGGTCGGTCTTGGTGAAGCCGGGCTCGACGGAGTTGATCCGCATGTTCGGGAACGCCTTCGCGAACTGCACGGTGAGCATGTTGACCGCGGTCTTGGACGTCGGGTAGGCGACGCCCGGGTAGAAGTGCGCGGGGTGGTCAGGGTCGGAGAGATGGGTCAGCGAGGCCAGTCCGCTGCTGACGTTGACCACGACCGGCGCGGCCGAGCGCTGCAGAAGGGGCAGGAAGGCGTGGGTGACGCGGACGACGCCGAAGACGTTCGTCTCGAAGGTGTTCCGCATCTGGTCGGCGGTCACGGTCTCGGCGGTGGGCACGCTGTTTCCCTCGCCGCGGGTCTCGATCCCGGCGTTGTTGATCAGTACGTCCAGTCCGCCGTCGGCCTCGACGGTCTTGACCGCGGCCTCGACCGTGGCGTCGTCGGTGACGTCGAGCAGGACGAAGCGTGCGCCGAGCTGTTCGGCGGCCCGGCGTCCGAGCTCCGCGTCGCGGGCCCCCACATACACGGTGTGACCTGCGGCGATGAGCTGGCGGGCGGTCTCGTGGCCGATGCCCTTGTTGGCTCCGGTGATCAGTGTTGTCGTCATGCGTCAAGACTGCGGCGCGCCACCCCGATCAGCCAGGAGACCCTTTTTCCTGGGACTCGGAGTACCAGGCACATGTGCGGCCCGCGGTGTTCACTGGGGGCATGACGGCGACGGAACTCGGACGGGCGCTGCGGCGCTGGCGCGACCGGGTCGCCCCGGAGGTGGCGGGGCTGCCCTTCGGCGGGCGCCGACGCGCGGCCGGACTGCGGCGCGAGGAGCTGGCCCTGCTGGCCGGGATCTCGGTCGACTACATCACGCGCCTCGAACAGGGGCGGGCGGCGAACCCCTCCGGGCAGGTCGTCGAGTCGCTGGCCCGGGCGCTGCGGCTGTCCGGGGACGAGCGCGCGTATCTGTACGGCCTTGCGGAGCTGGTGCCGCCGGGTCCCGACATGGTGCCCGGGTTCATCACGCCCAGCGTCCAGCGGCTGCTGGACCGGCTGGTGGACACGCCTGTCGCGGTCTCCGACGCAGCCATGACACTGCTGATGGCCAACCCGATGTACGCGGCACTGATGGGCGACCCGTCGGGCCTGCGCGGGTTCGAACGCAACGGCGTGTGGCGCAACTTCCTCGGCCTTCCGAGCCGAGTGCGGCACACGCCGGAGGAGTGGAGTGCCTTCCAGGTCGGCATGGTCTCCGAGCTGCGGACGACCGCCGCCCGCTATCCGGCCGACCGTCAACTGCGGCTCCTGATAGCAGAGTTGCGTGCGAAGAGCGAGCGGTTCGCGGAGCTGTGGGACGCGGGTGTCGTCGGGCGGCTGGCGGCCTCGCGCAAGACGGTCGAGCATCCGCAGGTGGGCCTGCTCACGCTGGACTGCGACCTGCTCCGGGTGGAGGAGAACGACCTGCACATCCTCGTCTACTCGGCCGAACCGGGCACCGAGCCCGCCGAGAAGCTGGATCTCATCTCCGTGCTCGGCACGCAGAACCTGGCCGGGAAGGTCTAGCGGAGCTTCGGCCAAGGGGTTCGACAGCCGCCCCAGGTCCTGGACGCAGCGTGCGGTCGAGCGTTCCAGCCGGGCCGTGAAGCGTCGAGAGTTCGCGGCCCGGCCCGTCGGGGAAGCAGCGTCCGCTGTTCACGGACTTCGCGCTGCGCCTGCTGGTCTCGCACCCGGCCGAGATGCGGGACGCGAACGCGCCGCTGCTCGCACTGTTCACCGAGCTGATGGAGGAGCTCGAGGACGCACATCTGCTGCGTCCGGGCTTCACGGCGCGCCGGGCGGCCGCTATGACCCTGCAGGCGGTCATGTTCAACGCCCGGTCGAGCGGGCAGGAGGCGGCCCACCCGCTCACCGCGGACGAGATCTGGGACTACTGCGCGAACGGCCTCATGCGCGGCTGACGGCCTGCGAACCGACACCGGAACGCAGGCGGGGCTTGTTCGCCGGCCGCCACGCCCACCGCGCGGCGCCGCTCAACGTGCCACGCGCCGCGGGGCGCCCTGAGCTCCGGGCGCGAGAGCCCGGCGTATCGCCCGGGTCACGATCGGGGGCAGCAGGTCCACGCCGATGCGGCGGACCCGGGAGCGGGGGCGGCGGGTCGTGGAAGCCGGAGGGGCGGCGGGAGCGGGGGCAGCGGCCCGCGCCGGGGACTTGGGCGACTCGGGCGCCGTGTAGTGCCGGGAGCGCGGGAAGGGCGGCGGCTGCATTCCCTTCTGGGCGCGGGTGCGGACCAGACAGTGCCCCGCAGCCTCCTGGACGCTCAGGCCGACGTCCGTACGGTCCCTGAGCATCGCCAGCAGCTCCTCCTGCACCGGCTCCGGATCACCCCAAGTGCCGTACAGCTTCTGGGTGCTGAGACAGATGGGGCGCAGTCCGCGGTTGAGCACGGCCTCCCAGGTGGCGACCGAGACGCCGGGGGTGTGCTCGGAGCGGAAGTCGTCGAGGACGACGATGCCGTCGGGCACCAGGAGCTCGCGGGCGGCGCCGATGTCGTCGTGGACGTGCTCGTACAGGTGCGAGGCGTCGATGTGGACGAAGCGGCAGCTGCCCGGGGCCACTTCCTTCGAGATCACGGAGGTGGGGGCCTCTATCACCCTGGGCAGGGTGTCGTGGAAGGAGAGGTAGTTGCGCTCGAAGGCCTGTCGGCTGAGCGAGGAGTACGACTTCGCCGTCTCGGCCTGGTTGGCTCCGTCCGGGGCGTCGCCGCCGAAGAGGTCGCAGACGGTGAACTCCTCGCCGTCCTGAAGGTGTTGGCCGAGCAGGATTGCGCTCTTGCCCATGTAGGCGCCGAGTTCGAGCAAGTCGCCCCGGAAACCACGCGTCTCCTGCCGCTCGAGGAACCAGGTGAACAGGGCCTGATCCAAGGGCGGAAACCAGCCCGGGACGTCTTTGAGCTCGCCGGGATTGTTGTCAGTTGCTTGTGCAGTCGCCATGAAAGGGAACCTACTCACTGGGGACCGAACAAACTGTCGCCCTCCTGAACGTCCAGTGAACAGCTATGCGCATCCCGCGGCACTCGACCTCGACGACTCGGGCGAGAATTCCATTCTCGTCCAGGGAAATGTCCTGTACCTCATCACCGGGCGCCGGGAAAGCCGTCCCCGGCGCCGGCCGGGCGGCCGACTCCCACACGCGCTCGAACTCGGCGTGGAAGTGCTCGTACCAGTGGCCGTCGCGCCCCGGCTTCACGGTGAAGACGGCGTCGGGCTTGTCGCTGGTGAGAAGTCCACCGCACAGACCTCACCGGCGCGGCCGGCCCGGACCTCCGCGGACAGGTCCGCGATCTGGCGCCGACTGCCCAGCAGGCTCCCGGCCGGCAGGGCGAGTGTCGCCAGGGTGGCGGCGGCGAGGACCTTGCCGCCGGCCACGTCGAACACGCCGAGTACGGCGAGGGTCAGGGAGAGGAGCGCCGTGACGTAGAGCTCAAGGTTCTCTCCTGTGGAGAGCTCGCCGCGCAGTCGCCGTAGGAAACGCATGCCGATCATCGTCGGGACCCCGGCGGACATCCGTCAACGCAGCGAGAGGTGCCGTCAGGTGGACTCGCGCACTACCAGGCGGCACGGCACAGTGTGCACCCCCGGGACAGCCTCGGAGTCGATGGCCTCCAGCAGTTTCAGGGCGGCGATGCGGCCGATCTCGGTGAGGTCCATGTCGATCGTGGTCAGCGGCGGGCGGCAGGCCAGGGCCATGGTGTCCCAGTTGTCGTAGCCGACGACGGCGATCTGACCGGGTACGTCCACGCCCCGCTCGCGCAGGGCGTCGGCCACGCCTCGCGCGATCTGGTCGTTGCCGCAGAAGACGGCGTCCGTGTCGGGGGCCGTGCGCAGGACGGCGTCGGCGGCCCGGCGGCCCCATGCCTCGCTCCACTCTCCGAAGTGGACGCGTCCGGTGGCGAGTTGGAGGGAGGAGCGGGCGAGCAGGTCGACTGCGTGGCGGGCGCGGTCGCGGGCGGCCGCGTGGTGTTCGGGGCCGGTGACGTGGGCGATTTTCGTGCGTCCGGTGGCGAGCAGGTGCTCGACGGCGAGGTGGGCGCCGCCCCGGTCGTCCGAGACCACGGAGGTGTCGCAGGGGTCGGTGGACGGGGAGAGCGCGTAGACGACCGGGATGCCGTCGAGGCCCTTCAGGGGCGGGCGGGGATCCGTGCGGCGGCCGGTGACGATGATGCCGTCGACCCGGCGGTCCATGAGGTTGCGCAGATGGTGCTGCTCCCGGATGGTGTCGCCCCGGGTGTCGCACAGCAGCACCGAGATCTTCCCCGCGCCGAGCGCGTCCTCGGCGCCCAGCAGCACGGGGGTGCTGAAGCGGCCGATGCCGTCCGTCGTCATCAGCCCGACCGTCCAGCTGCGCCCGGTGTGCAGACTCTGCGCATGCTGGTTGGGGCGGAAGCCGAGCGTCTCCACGGCGTCCATCACCCGCTGCCGGGTCTCCGGGCGCATCCGGCCGCTGCCGCTCAGCGCCTTTGAGGCCGTGCCGACGCTGACGCCGGCGAGGGCGGCGACGTCGGCGAGCTTCGCCCGGCCGGTGGAGGTGGATCGCGGGGCGGCTTCGGTCACGGGCAATCCTTTTCTCAGCGGTCCTTCTTCACGGGTGGAGCGCGGCCCATCGTGGCAGGCGCCCGGATGGAGTGCCAGTCCTTGCGCAACTTGAGAAAACCGCGCAGAACTCTTGACCGGCACTCCGTTGCTCCACTCTACTCTTCGGCGAGGAAAACGGTTGCGCAATAGTTTGCCCGCCGAGCTACCGCCCACATCCCGGAGAGCCATGCCCAGCACCCGCTCCACCCCGCCCTCCCCCGCCGGCCCGGTCCGTCCGGGTCCTGATGCCTCTGTCGCCCTGCGACCCGCAGCCGCCGAGGTGGGCGGCGGTTTCTGGCACGTCCGTCGCGAGGTGAACGCGGGCACCTCCATCCCGCAGGGCCCCGGCCTCCTGGAGTCCGCGGGCAACCTGCACAATCTGCGGCTGGCGGCAGGCGCGGTTCAGGGAGAGTTCCAGGGCGCCTACCCGTTCGTCGACACGGACGTCTACAAGTGGCTGGAGGCGGCGTCCTGGCAACTGGCGCAGGGTCCGTCGGCGGAACTCGAGGCCGACGTGGAGCGGATCATCTCGCTGGTCGCCGCCGCCCAGCAGCCGGACGGCTATCTCAACACCTGGTTCCAGCTGGTCAAGGGCGGCGAGCGGTACCAGGACCTGCGCTGGGGCCACGAGCTGTACTGCGCGGGCCATCTCATCCAGGCGGCGGTCGCCCACCACCGGGCCACCGGACGCGGTGAACTCCTCGACGTGGCCCGCAGGTTCGCCGACCACATCGACTCGGTCTTCGGCCCGCCCGGCAGCGGCAAGGAGATCGACGGCATCGACGGCCACCCCGAGGTCGAGACAGCCCTGGTCGAGCTGTTCCGGGAGACCGGCGAGCGCCGCTACCTGGACCTGGCCGGCTACTTCGTCGACCGGTACGGCCACGGTCTGCTCGGCGGCGAGGCCTACTGCCAGGACCGGGTGCCGCTGCGCGAGGCGACGAACGTCGAGGGCCACGCCGTACGGCAGTTGTACCTGCTGGCCGCCGCCACCGACCTCGCCACCGAGACCGGGGACGGCGAACTCCGCGCCGCCGCCGAGCGGTTGTGGCACGCCATGACCACCACCAAGACCCACCTCACCGGCGGCCTCGGCGCCCACCACGACTGGGAGGACTTCGGCGACCCGTACGAACTGCCCAACGAGCGCGCCTACTGCGAGACCTGCGCCGCCATCGCCTCCGTGCAGTGGAGCTGGCGCATGGCCCTGCTCACCGGTGAGGCCCGCTACGGCGACCTGATCGAGCGCACCCTCTTCAACGGCTTCCTCGCCGGGGTGTCGCTGGACGGCGAACGCTGGCTGTACGTCAACCCGCTGCAGGTCCGCGACGGCCACACCGACCCCGGCGGCGACCAGTCGGCCCGCCGCACCCGCTGGTTCCGCTGCGCCTGCTGCCCGCCGAACGTGATGCGGCTGCTGGCCGGCCTGGAGCACTACCTCGCCACCGGCGACGACGGCGGCCTGCAGATCCACCAGTACGTCAACGGGCGCTACACGTCCGGCCCGATCACCGTGCGCGCCGAGACCGACTACCCCTGGCACGGCACGGTCGCCCTCACCGTCGAGGACACCCCGGCCGACCGGCCCTGGACGCTGTCGCTGCGCATCCCGCAGTGGTGCCGGGAGTTCCGGGTGCGGTGCGGCGAGGTGACGTACGACCAGACCGACGCTCCGGTCGACGAGGGCTGGCTGCGCATCGAGCGCACCTGGGCGCCGGGCGACCAGGTCGTCCTCGAGCTCGGTCTGGAGCCGCGGCTGACGGCGGGCGACCCGCGCGTGGACGCCGTGCGCGGCTGCGCGGCGATCGAACGCGGCCCGCTCGTGTACTGCCTGGAGCAGGTCGACCACCCGGGCGGCGGGCTCGACGACCTCGTCCTCGACCCGAGCCGTCCGCTCGCCGTCAAGCACCGCCCGGACCTGCTCGGCGGGGTCACCACGATCGTGGCGGCCGGGCGGCGGCGCGACATCCCCGACGCGGGCTGGTGGCCGTACCGGCCGGCCGGCACCCATGAAGCCCCCACGCACGGCGAGTCCGTCGAGCTCACGGCGATCCCCTACTACGCCTGGGCCAACCGGCAGGACGGCGCCATGCGCGTCTGGCTGCCCACCTCCTGACACACCCTCAACTTCGCTCTACGACAACGAGGTCACCCCGTGATACCCACCCGCCGCACTCTTCTCGCCGCGCTCGCCGCCGTCGGCACGCTCGCCTCCCTGACCGCCTGCTCAGGCGGCTCCGGCTCCTCGGACTCCTCCTCCGGCAAGGCCGGCGGGACGTACACCTTCTGGGACCCCTACCCGCAGTTCGACGCCTCCTCGGCCTGGGGCAAGCTGGTGACCGGCTGCGGGACCAAGGCCGGGGTGAAGCTCAAGCGCACCCCGTACGACACCACCGACCTCGGCAACAAGGCGCTGCTGGCCGCCCAGCAGGGCAACGCGCCCGATGTGATGCTGGTGGACAACCCGGTCGTCTCCACGCTGGTGGAGGCCGGGATCCTCAACAAGACCAGCGACCTCGGCCTGGACACGAAGTCGATCCAGAAGAACATCATCGGCGCGGGCACCATCGACAACGCGTCGTACGGGGTGCCGATCGGCGCCAACACACTCGCGCTCTACTACAACAAGAAGGTCCTTTCCGCCGCCGGTGTCGACGCGGCCTCCATCAAGGACTGGACCTCCCTCACGGCCGCCCTGAAGAAGGTCAAGTCGGCCGGGAAGAAGGGAATCACGTTCTCCGCGATCAACACGGAGGAGGGCAGCTTCCAGTTCCTGCCCTGGTTCTGGGGCGCGGGGGGCGACCTGACAAAGCTCAACTCCGCCAAGGGAGTTGCCGCGCTGTCGCTGTGGAAGCAGTGGGTGGACGCGGGATACGCCCCCAAGGACGTCCTGCAGAACACCCAGACGACCAGCTGGCAGGAGTTCGCGACCGGCGACTACGCGTTCAGTGAGAACGGCACCTGGCAGCTGGGCAACGCGGCCAAGGCCGGCTTCGACTACGGGATCATCAACATCCCCGGGCAGAACGGCGGTTCGGCGCCGGTGCCGACGGGCGGCGAGTTCGTGACCGTGCCCGTACAGAAGGACACCGGGCGCTACGACGTCACCAAGAAGATCGTCACCTGTCTGACCAGCGACGCGAACCTGCTGCCCACCGACACGACGCTGCAGTACGTCGCGCCGACGGCCGCGGTCCAGGCCGAGCAGGTGAAGCAGAACCCGAAGCTGAAGCCCTGGGTGGACGCGGTGGCCGCGGCCCGCGGCCGGACCAGCGGCGGTCTGGGCACCAAGTACCCGACCATCTCCCAGCCGATGTGGACCGCCGTGCAGGCCGCCCTGTCGGGCAGCAAGAGCCCGCAGGACGCCCTGGACACGGCCCAGTCGAGCGCGCAGAAGGGCTAGGGCCGGTATGACCATCGCCCGGGTCGACCGTCCGCGGCGGGCAGCGTCCGCCGCGACGGGGGCGAGCGGCACCGACACGCTGTCCCTGCGCCGCCGTCACCGGCGCAGGAGCCGGCTGACCGCGCTCGCCTTCGTGACCCCTCTCCTCGCCTACCTCGCCGCCTTCTACGTCTATCCGCTCTACCGCAACCTCGACCTGAGCCTGCGCGACTACACCGTCCGGTCGTTCGTGGCGGGCGACGCACCGTTCTCCGGCTGGGACAACTTCCAGAAGGTGCTGGACGACCCCACGTTCGGCCCCGCCATACGGCACACGATGATCTTCACCTTCGTGTCGATCGCCTTCCAGTACGTCATCGGGCTCGCCCTCGCGGTCTTCTTCAACCGGCACTTCCGGCTCGCGCCCACCCTGCGCGCGCTGTTCCTGATCCCGTGGCTGCTGCCGCTGATCGTGTCGGCGTCGACGTGGTCGTGGATGTTCAACAGCGAGTCCGGGGTGGTGAACTACTTCCTGCACTTCTTCGGCGTCGACCCGGTCGGCTGGCTCACCTCGCCGGACTGGGCACTGACCTCGGTGATCGTCGCCAACATCTGGATCGGTATCCCGTTCAACCTGGTCATCCTCTACAGCGGTCTCCAGAACATCCCGGCCGAGCTGTACGAGGCGGCGGCACTGGACGGGGCGAGTGCCTGGCAGCAGTTCCGGCGGATCACCTTCCCGCTGCTGCGGCCGGTGTCGGCGATCACCCTGCTCCTCGGGCTGGTCTACACCCTCAAGGTGTTCGACCTGATCTGGATCATGACCAAGGGCGGTCCGGGCGACGCCTCGTCCACCCTGGCGACCTGGTCCTACCAGCTGGGCTTCGGCACGCTGCTGCCCAAGTTCGGGCCCGGCGCGGCGGTCGGCAACATCCTCATCCTCATCGCGCTCGTCTTCGGGCTGCTGTACATCCGCGTCCAGAGGAGGCAGGAAGCATGAAGTCCCGTAGGCCTGCCCGCCGTTACACGCTCATCGGGCTCGTCCTGACCGCGCTGATGCTGTTCCCGGTGTACTGGATGCTGAACGTGTCCCTCACCCCGCAGCAGGACATGCGCAAGGACCCGCCCGACCTGCTGCCTCTGCACCCCACCTTCGAGGGCTACCGGGCCGTCCTGGACGACCAGTTGCCGTATCTCGGCACGAGCCTGCTGATCGGCCTGGGCACGGTCGCCCTCACCCTGCTGCTCGCCGCCCCGGCCGGCTACTCGCTGGCGAAACTCCGACCACGCGGAGGCGGGGCGCTCGGCCTGGGGCTGCTGATCGCGCAGATGATCCCCGGGATCGTCATGGCGATGGGCTTCTACGGCATCTTCCTGGACTTCGGTCTGCTCAACTCCTGGTGGGGCCTGATCATCGCGGACTCCACCATCGCGGTGCCCTTCGGCGTCATGATCTTCACGGCGTTCATGTCGGGCATCCCCGGCGAGCTCATCGCCGCCTCCCGCATCGACGGCGCCGGCACCTTCCGCACCTTCTGGTCGGTGGTGCTGCCGGTGAGCCGCAACGCCCTGGTCACCGTCTCGCTGTTCAGCTTCCTGTGGGCCTGGTCCGACTTCGTCTTCGCCAACACCCTCGACGGCGGCGGCGATCTGAGGCCGATCACCCTCGGCATCTACAAGTACATCGGCAACAACAACCAGGAGTGGAACGCGATCATGGCGACCGCCGTCGTCGCGTCCGTCCCGGCCGCGGTACTGCTGGTGCTCGCTCAGCGCTATGTCGCCGCGGGTGTGACCGCGGGCGCGGTGAAGGACTGAGCGCTCGGCGCTCCGCTGGTGGTGCCGCGATGGGTCGTTGTTTGCCTGGCGCGCCATCCTGGCTGGTCGCGCAGTTCCCCGCGCCCCTTTGGGGGCGCTGCCGAACCGTAGGCGGCTTTGTCCGGCCTGCTTTGCCCCACCCCCCTCCCCGAGGAGATCTGTCATGAGCCGCACAAGAACCCCCGTCCCCCTACGTCTGACAGCCGTCCTTGGCGCCTGTGTCCTCGGTGCAGCCGCCCTGGCCGTGGCCGCCCCCGCCCAGGCTGCCCCCACCGCGTCGACCACCCTGGTCGTCAACGCCGACCAGGCACTGCGCCCCGTCACCCATGTGGCGACCGGCAGTCTCTACGGCCTCGCCGACGCGACCACTCCCGCCGACAGTCTGGTCACTCCGCTCAAGCCGAACACCTTCGTCCAGATGGCGCCGGGCGGCTCCCAGCTGCCCAACGGTGAGCCCAAGCCCGCGGGCGACGCGCTGGTCGTGGCGTCCAAGGCGGCGCGGGCCGGCGCCAAGGTCGTCGTACGCATGCCGGACTGGTATCCCAACTTTCCCTACAAGTGGGTGAGTTGGAGCGACTGGCTGTCCGCGGTGGACAAGCAGGTCGCATCCGTCCAGTCGTCCGGCGCCACCAACATCGCCGCGTACGAGCTGTGGAACGAGCCCGACTGGACATGGGACACCACCAACGCAGGCGCGTTCGACGCGGGGTGGGCGCGCACCTACAAGGAAGTGCGGTCCAAGGACACCAAGACGCCCATCCAGGGGCCGAGTTACTCGGCGTGGAACCAGTCCTGGATGAGCACGTTCCTCACCGACGCCAAAGCCTCCGGCACCGTGCCGGACATCATCGCCTGGCACGAGCTGCAGGGCAGCAAGGACATCGCCGCGCACGTCTCCGCCTACCGCGCACTGGAAAGCAGCCTCGGGATCAGCCCGCGGCCGATCTCCATCGAGGAGTACGGCACCACGAGCGAGGTCGGCGTGCCCGGGCCGCTGGTCAGCTACGCGGCCAAGTTCGAGCGGGCGGGCGTGCATGACGCCGAGATGGCCTTCTGGAACCACTACGGCACCCTCGGAGACACCCTCACCGACACCGGCGCCTCACCGAACGGCGCGTACTCGCTCTACAAGTGGTACGGCGACATGTCCGGGAACATGCTCGTCACCACTCCCCCGGCGCAGACGGGCATCGACGGCGCGGCCTCGCTCAACAGCGCCGGCAACCAGGTGAGCGTCATCTTCGGCGGCGGGGCCGGCTCAAGCGCGGTCACGGTCAAGGGGCTCGGCTCGCTGTCGGCGTTCGGCAGCAAGGTGCACGCGAGGCTGGAGTACACGCCCTCCAAGGGCCGTACGACCGCGGTGTCCGGGCCGGTCACCATCTCCGACGCCGACTACACCGTCTCGAACGGCTCCATCACGGTGCCGGTGACGACCAACGCCTCCGACGGCTACCACCTGGTGATCACCCCGAGCGGCGCCTCGACCTCGCTGGCCGGGACGTACCAGATCACCAACAAGAACAGCGCTCTCGCCCTCGACACCTCGGGGGCAGGAACCGCGCAGGGCACCTCGGTCGTCCAGGCGACGTCGAGCACGGGCAGCAGCCAGTCGTGGACGCTGGCAGCCGCGGGCTCCGGCCTCTACAAGATCGCCAACAGGGCGAGCGGGTTGCTGCTGGGCATCGACTCCATGAGCACGGCGGACGGCGGCAAGGCCCTGATCTGGGGTGACAACGGGACCGCCGACCACCTCTGGCAGCTCATCCCGTCCGGCGACGGCTACTACAAGATCGCCAACTACAACAGCGGGCTGCTGCTGGGCGTGAACAACATGAGTACGTCGTCCGGGGCGCAGGTCCTGCAGTGGGACGACAACGGCACGGCCGACCACCTGTGGAAGCTGACGTCGCGGTGACGTGAGCGTGGGCGTTCCCTTACCTGGGGGAACGCCCACGTTCAGGAGGACGAGCACGGTGTGATGTGTGACGTCAGGCGGCGCCGCGGTCGAGCAGTTGCCTGACCCCCTCAGCCGTCAGCGCCACTTCCTCCGGTGTACCGGCGTCGATGACCAGCGCCAGCTTCTGGGACGGCCAGCGGTGGGCGAGGGTGCCCAGCGCCATCCGGCGATGCTGGGTGACCTGTGGAAGCGCCTGCTGCATGCGCGCTTCGGTGGTGAACACAGGCACCAGCTCGGTGCCGTCCTCCTGCGCGTAGACGGGCAGGGTCACCTCCGCGGGATCCTGCTCCTGGGCGGCAACGGCACCGGTCGGCACCAGTACCTCGCTGCCGGCCAGGGTGTCCAGCTCGGTCTCGTCCGCATCGCCCCCGACCACGGCACGCAGGGCCAGATGTACGGCGGGGTCGGAGCCGTCGGGAGAGTAGTCGGTCACGGTTGATCCAATCACCGGGTCGAACAGCGGGCACTGCACTGTGCCCGCCAGTGGTCCGACGGGCGGCTACCCGGAGTCCCGGGCGTCATGTGTCCCTGTTCAGCCCAGCGTCTTGAGCAGCTCCGCGGCGAGCGGGGCGGAGGAGGCCGGGTTCTGGCCGGTGACGAGGTTGCGGTCGACAATGATGTGCGGCGCCCACGGCTCACCGACCTGGACCTGCACCCCGGCCTCGGTCAGCCGGTCCTGCAGCAGCCACTTGGCCTTGTCTGCGAAGCCGGACTGGGTCTCCTCGTCGTTGGTGAACGCGGCCACCCGGTACCCGGCGAAGGCGTTGACGCCGTCCCGTTCGGCGGCGAGCAGCGCGGCGGGGCCGTGGCAGACGACGCCGAGCGGCTTGCCGGACTCCAGGGCGAGGGTGAGCAGCTTGCCGGAGTCGGCATCGACGGCGAGGTCCTCCATCGGGCCGTGGCCGCCGGGGTAGTACACGGCTGCGTACTCGTCGAGGTTCACGTCCCGCAGGCTGATGGGGCGCTGCAGCTCGGTGGCCGCGGCGAGCACGCCGGCGACGCGGTCGGCGTTCTCCTGCCCGCCGTTGTACTCGGCGGCGAGGCTGCCCTTGTCCACGGTCGGAACGACACCGCCCGGGGTGGCGACGACGATCTCGTGACCGGCGGCCTTGAACGCCTCATAAGGGGCGACGGCCTCCTCCGCCCAGAAGCCGGTGGGGTGGCGGGTGCCGTCGGCCAGCGTCCAGTAGTCGACGCCGGTCATCACGAAAAGGATCTTCGACATGCTTTGTCTCCGAGGGGTCGTCAGCGTGGTGGTGATCCAACCGTAAGTCCCGCCCGCCATTGGAATCCAATAGGCTCATCGATATGAGGGATAGGGAAACCAATGGCCGGGAGGAGAGAGCGCAGGTCGGCAGCTCGGCGGCGCTCGATCTGAATCTGCTGCGCACCTTCCTCGCCGTCTACCGCACCGGCTCCTTCACGGCCGCGGCGCGTCTGCTCGGGCTGTCGCAGCCCACGGTCACGACGCAGGTGCGCGCACTGGAGCGGCAACTGGACCGGGAACTCTTCCAGCGCCAGGCCCGCGGGGTCTCCCCCGCACCGTACGCGGACGAGCTCGCCTCCCGGATCGTGCAGCCGCTGGATTCCCTCGCCACGCTCACGGGTCGGGGCGGGCCGGCCGACGACCAGCCGCCGGAGCCGGTGCACCTGGCGGGTCCGCACGAGTTCCTCACCCGTTCCGTCATGCCCCGCCTGGCGCCGCTGGTCGAGCGAGGCGTACGGCTGCGCATCACCCCCGGACTGACCGAGCCGCTCCTGGACGACCTGCGGGCGGGCCGGCATGACCTGGTGGTCGCGACGTTCCGGCCGCGCGGCCGGGCCCTGGCCGCCGTGCCCCTCGGGGACGAGGAGTTCGTGCTGGTCGCCGCCCCCGCGTGGGCCGAACGCATCAGCGGGCCGGGCGGGATCGCCGCCGCCGGGCCCGCCGCCCTCCACGGTGTGCCCCTGGTCGCCTACGCCGAGGACCTGCCGATCGTGCGCCGCTACTGGCGTCATGTCTTCGGCAGACGTCTCGTCTGTCAGCCGGCGGTCACCATGCCCGACCTGAACGCGGTCAAGGCGGCGGTCGTCGGCGGTACGGGCTTCACGGTCCTTCCCCGCTACCTGTGCACCGCCGAACTGGCCTCGGGCTCCCTGGTGTTGCTGCACGACCCGGACGACCCGCCCATCAACACCGCCTTCCTGGTGCAGCGCCCGGGTGCCTCAGCCAACCCTCACGTCGCCCTGGTCCGCGACCATCTGCTTCAGGCCGCGCCCTAAAGGGGCGCGGGGCTGTATCGATGTGCGGCTCCGCCGCGTGGGCGCGACCAGCCACGACGGCGCCGCGGACGATCGACCACCCGTCGCGGCACATCCTGCGGAGCGCTCAGCGTCAGTACTTCTTCGCCCCCGCCACTATCGCCTCACGGATCCGGTGATACGTACCGCACCGGCAGACGTTGCGGATCTCGTCGAGGTCGGCCTCGCTGATGTCGCGGCCCTCCTCGCGGGCCTGGCGGACCTTGGCGACCGCGGTCATGATCTGGCCGGGCTGGCAGTAGCCGCACTGTGCGACGTCGTACTCCAGCCAGGCCTCCTGCATCGGGTGGAGTTCCCTGCCGACGGTGGCGGGCAGACCCTCGATGGTCGTCACCTCGTCGGTCGGGGTGAGGTCCTTCACTGGGACGCTGCAGGGGTTGAACGCCTTGCCGTTGATGTGGCTCGTACAGGCCTGGCACACGCCGAGCCCGCACCCGTACTTCGGTCCGGTGACGCCCAGGACGTCCCGCAGCACCCACAGCAGCCGTACGTCGTCCTCGATGTCCACGGTCACCGGTCTGCCGTTGAGGATGAAGGTGTGTTCGGGCACGAAGAACCTCCTGGGCTCCTAGTAGGCGCGGCTCAGGCCGTCGGTGGGGGACGCCGGGATCGGCGGGGTGGTGGGCAGCGGCTCGAAGCCGAGGGGGCCGTCGTGGTTGATCGGGAACGTGGTCGGCATGGTGCCGGTCGCGCGCCCGTACGCGCAGGCCACGGCTGCCATCGCGCCCGCGACGGCCAGCTCGCCCGCGCCGCCGGGCTTGCCGGTGGTCGGCGGCATGACGACGATCTCCAGTTCCGGCGGGGTGTTCCACTGGCGGGTGTAGAAGTAGTTGTCCCAACTGCCTTCCAGGAAGTGCCCGCCCGCCAGGTGCAGTCCGGAGCTGAGGGTGATCGCGATGCCGTCCATGATGCCGCCCATCATCTGGGCCTGGAGGCCGCGCGGGTTGATGGCGAGCCCGGCGTCGACCGCGCAGACGACCTTGGTGACCCGTGGTCCGGTGCAGGCGTCGGGGACCTTGCGGCCGGTGGTCCCCGGGCGGCAGTCGATCTCGGCGAGGACGGCGACGTAGGCGTGGTACTCGGGGTGCAGGGCGATGCCCTGGGCTGTGCCGGCCGGCATGCTGCGTCCCCAACCGCCCACCTCTGCGGCCTTGTCGAGGACGGCCCGGGCCCGCTCGTCCTTCAGGAACGTACGGCGGAACTGATAGGGGTCCTTGCCCATGCGCCTGGCCAGCTCGTCCACGATCAGCTCCTGCGCGCACCGCACGTTGGGCGAGTAGATGTTGCGCATGGAGCCGGTGTGGAAGCCCTTGTCGGTCTCGCTGAGCAGCTGGGTGACCACGCCGAAGTTGTACGGGGTCTGCTGGGTGAGCGTGAAGATCGTCTCGGAGAAGGTGAGGTCGCCGACGGGCAGTTGCGCGGCTTCGGAGGTGATGATCTCGCCGACGCCGTGGCCGAAGTCGGTGGCCACGGAGGTGTGGCGCTGGTCGTAGGTGAGCACCTGGCCCAGCGCGTAGGTGGCGCGCACCCGTGAGGTGGACATGGGGTGGGTGCGGCCCTGACGGAAGTCGTCGGTGCGGTGCCACATCAGCCGGACCGGTTTGCCCGTCGCCCTGGAGATCTCGGCGGCCTCGGCGGCGCCGTCGTGGAAGAGCTTGCGCCCGAAGGAGCCGCCGCCCTCGGTGACATGCACCTTGACGGCGCTCGTGGGCAGTCCGAGGCTGAGCGCGATCTGTTCCTGGGCCGTGATCGGGGACTTCAGGCTGGCCCAGATCTCGGCCGAGTCCTCGCGCACGTCGGCGACGGCGCAGTTGGTCTCCAGGGCGCTGTTGCTCGCGAAGTGGAAAATGAAACGGGCGTCGACCGCTTTGGTCAGCAGGTCGAGGGCCGGCAGCGGGAGTTCGGCCTTGCGCAGTTCGGCGCGGATGGTGTCGTCGGAGGCGTCGTCCACGGTGCCGGGGCCCCAGGTGACCTTCAGGGCGCGCACGGCGTCGATGCACTGCCCGAAGGTGCGGCCGCGGACGGCGACGCCGGTGGAGATCCCTACGACGTCGGTGATGCCGGGCATGGCCCGCACCTCGTCGAGGTTGTCGACCGAACGGACCGTGCCGTTGATCGTGGGCGGACGGCACACCATGGCCGGCAGGGCGCCCGGCACGTGCAGGTCCATCGCGAACTTCTTGCGCCCGGTGACCGCCTCCAGCGCGTCGACGCGTCGCTGCGCGGTCCCGATGACCTTGAACTCGGACGACTTCTTCAGTGTGACCGAGACCTGACTGGTCGTCACTGCGGCTGCCTTCTCGGCGAGTTCACCGTAGGTGAGGCTCTTGCCGGTCACGGAGGAGGTGATGACGCCGAGCTTCGCCGTGAGGGTGTCGACGGCGTCGCCCAGTTCGAGGGCTGCGGCCTCCAGGAGCCGGCCGCGGGCGACTGCGGCCGCCACCCGGATCGGGGTGAAGGTGGAGATGGTGGTGTTGGATCCGCCGGTGAGCTGGTTGAACAGGAGCTCGGGGCGGGCCTCGGCGAGGGTGACGCGGACCCTGTCCAGCGGCAGGTCCAGTTCCTCGGCGACGAGCATAGCGCTGGAGGTGGTGATGCCCTGCCCCACCTCGGCCCGGGGCAGGGCGAAGGAGGCGGTGCCGTCGGTGTCGACCCGGATGGTGATCAGGTTCGCGGTGGGCAGGGTGGCATGGGTGAGCATGTCGTTGAGGTCGTAGATCTCGGCCGGTCCGGGCGCGGAGGGGACGACCGCTGCGGCCCGGCTGGGCGCGAGGACGGCCTCGCCGAGCTCGGCGGCGACGGTCAGCGTCGAGGCGGCCAGGACGTATCCCAGGAAGCGCCTGCGCCCGATGCCGCCCGGAGCGGGATCGGCGTCCTGCGGCTGCGGGTGTTCGTGGGCTCCCATCACCGGTCCTCCAAGCGCGCGGCACTCGCCTTGATGGCGGCTCCTGACTGTGCACGTCAGGCGCGTTGCGCGAAAGATCTCCGAGCCGCTTCCACACGGAAAAGCCATAAGTCGTGGGGCGTGTGAAGCGGGGACGGGGTCGGGCTTCACCTCGGAAAATCTGCGCGACCTGATCTCCGACTGACTGTTGGGGTGGGCCGCAGGCGAGGCGATGACCGGGACTTCCTTCTCAAAAACCTTCTGATGCCAGTCCCCTCGCTGGCCTCGCCGCTCACTTCGCCCAAGGGCCCTCGCGTCTCGTCACGCGAGGGCCCTTCGTGCTGCCGCGAGGGCCTGTTCGGCGTATCCGCGGCCGAACAGCACGGCATGCACCAGCAGCGGGAAGAGCTGATGCAGCCCCACCCGCTCCGGCCACCCGTCGGCCAACGGGGCTGCCTGCTGATAGCCGTCGAGTACGTGCTCCAGGTGCGGGCAGCCGAACAGTTGCAGCATCGCCAGGTCGGTCTCCCGGTGACCGCCGTGTGCGGCCGGGTCGATCAGCCAGGCGTGCCCGTCGGCTCCCCACAGCACGTTGCCGTTCCACAGGTCGCCGTGCAGCCGGGCGGGCGGCTCTGCGGGCCCCGCCAGTTCGGGCAGCCGCTCGCAGACGCGCTCGATCACGGCCGTCTCGGCGGGGCGGATCGTGCCCCGCTCGACGGCCTCGTGCAGGTAGGGCAGCACGCGATGCTCCGCGTACCAGCGGGGCCAGTCGGCACCGGGGACGTTCCGCATCGGGGCGAGCCCGATGTACGCGTCCACGGGACCGCCGGGCGGTGCCGCGCCGAACGCGGGGGCGCCCGCGGCATGCAGCGCGGCCAGCCCACGCCCGAACTGCATCGCCGCCCGGGCGGTCGGCGGGCCCTGTTCCACCACGTCGGTCACCAGCCAGCGCCGGTCGTGCCCATGGACGTCCGGAACGCGGACCGTGCCGGCGTCGGCCAGCCAGCGCAGCCCCGCCGCCTCGGCCTGCATCGCGCCCGGATCGTCACTGCGCTTGACCATCACCGACTGCCCGCCGTCGAGGCCGACTTCGGCGAGGGCCGCGGACAGCCGTCGCGCGCCGCGCACGGTGCGCACGGTGATCCTGGCCGCAGCTGCGCCGGGCCCGTCGTTGTCGCCGCCGTCACTGTGGACGCCGTCGCTGTCGCCGTCGGAGGGGAAGCCGATGTGCACGGACACCAGCGTAGGACCGCCGCGAGCCGGCCGGTGTCGGTCCAGGGCTGGTCAGTCCAGGGCCTGGTCGTCGCCGTCGTCGTTGGCGGCGTAGGGATGGACGTACTGCTCGTCTCCGAAGGGGATGAACCAGTCCTGCACGGCGCCCTTGGCGATGCCGTCCGCGGTCGGGGCGTACAGCCACTCGTGGTCCAGGTCCTCGAACACGCCGTTGGTGAAGACCTGCAGGGCGGTTTCGACCTCGTCGCTCAGCAGCTCGTAGAGGTCGGCCGTCACCTCGGCCTGGGCGAGCAGGAACTTCAGCAGCAGTTCCTCGGCCACGCAGCTGGGCCGGCCGAAGTGCGGCTGGGTGAGGCGGCCGGTCATGGTCACGGCGGTGACGGTCAGCCGGCGGACGAACAGGACCGTGTACTGCAGGGCGAACTGCGGGGGCAGATCGTCGAGGACCATGAACGGCGCTTCGGTCTCCGCGACGGTGGGCCCGTCCTCCTCCAGACCGGCCAGGTCCGTGAAGAGTTCGTCGACCAGCAGGTCGATGGCGTACACGACGGCACCGGCCGCGACCTCCGCCGCCTCACGGCTGACGATCCGCTCCTCCTCGTCCTCGCGGTGGCCGAAGGCCTCGAGCGGGAAGGCTCGCAGCGTCGGTGCGAGAGCACGGAGTGTGCGGCGCATGGCGTCGACCTCGTCGCGGTCGAGACGGCCGGTCCCGGTGGAGGGCTCGGCCGCCGCATGCCGGCGTGCGCGTTCGGCGGGATCCGCGGGCGGTGCGTCCGGGCCGTCGGCCGCGTCCAGGCTCTCCTGCAGCAGGTCGGGGTGCAGCTCCACCCCGCAGCGGGTGATCTCCCAGTCGGAAAGGGGTTCGCTGCGCTCCAGCAGCTCTGCGACGACCTCACGGGCGGCGTCCTCGGCGAACTCCAGTGCCGGTGCGTCGACGAAGAGCTTCAGCAGGACACCGGTGGGATGGACGGCGATGACGTCGTCCACCAGGTCGACTTCCATTCCGTCGGGCCCCTCGATCGCCGCGATCGAATCGAGCCCCTTGCGCAGCAGGAAGCCGACGCCTTCCCGCTGAAGAACGTCGAGCTCGGGGGCGCCCTTGGGGAGGTCCACGTCCACAGTCACCGCGTATGTCACACGATCATGGTGCCTGAGCGGCGGCTTGCCGGGGGCAGGAACCTGCAGGAACCCTGTGCGCAGGGGCAGTGCATCGGCACCCTTCAGGCAAGGCTTTGCATGATCATGCGAGATCATGCATACTCTTCCTATGTCCAAGGTCCTCACCTCCCTGCCCGCCGGCGAGCGCGTCGGCATCGCCTTCTCGGGCGGCCTCGACACCTCCGTCGCGGTCGCGTGGATGCGCGACAAGGGTGCCGTCCCGTGCACCTACACCGCCGACATCGGTCAGTACGACGAGCCCGACATCGCCTCGGTGCCCGGCCGTGCGAAGACGTACGGTGCCGAGATCGCGCGTCTCGTCGACTGCCGTGCGGCGCTGGTCGAGGAGGGCCTGGCCGCGCTGACCTGCGGGGCGTTCCACATCCGCTCGGGCGGGCGTGCCTACTTCAACACCACCCCGCTGGGCCGGGCCGTCACCGGCACCCTCCTGGTGCGGGCGATGCTCGAGGACAACGTCCAGATCTGGGGCGACGGCTCGACCTTCAAGGGCAACGACATCGAGCGGTTCTACCGCTACGGCCTGCTCGCCAACCCGCATCTGCGGATCTACAAGCCCTGGCTCGACGCCAACTTCGTGACCGAGCTCGGCGGCCGCAAGGAGATGTCGGAGTGGCTGGTCGCCCACGGCCTGCCCTACCGGGACAGCACGGAGAAGGCGTACTCCACCGACGCCAACATCTGGGGCGCCACCCATGAGGCCAAGACCCTGGAGCACCTGGACACGGGCGTCGAGACCGTCGAGCCGATCATGGGCGTGCGGTTCTGGGACCCCGAGGTGGAGATCGTCACCGAGGACGTGACGATCGGCTTCGACCAGGGCCGCCCGGTGACGATCAACGGCAAGGAGTTCGCCTGCCCCGTCGACCTGGTCATGGAGGCCAACGCCATCGGCGGCCGCCACGGCCTGGGCATGTCCGACCAGATCGAGAACCGGATCATCGAGGCCAAGAGCCGCGGCATCTACGAGGCGCCCGGCATGGCCCTGCTGCACGCCGCCTACGAGCGCCTGGTCAACGCGATCCACAACGAGGACACCCTCGCCCAGTACCACAACGAGGGCCGTCGCCTCGGCCGCCTCATGTACGAGGGCCGCTGGCTGGACCCGCAGGCGCTGATGATCCGCGAGTCGCTGCAGCGCTGGGTCGGCGCCGCCGTCACCGGCGAGGTGACGCTGCGGCTGCGCCGCGGTGAGGACTATTCGGTCCTCGACACCACGGGCCCGGCGTTCAGCTACCACCCGGACAAGCTGTCGATGGAGCGCACCGAGGACTCGGCGTTCGGCCCGGTGGACCGGATCGGCCAGCTCACCATGCGCAACCTGGACATCGCCGACTCGCGCGCCAAGCTGGAGCAGTACGTCGGCCTCGGCCTGATCGGCACCGGCAGCCCCACCATCGGCGCCTCCCAGGCGGCCGCGACCGGTCTGATCGGCACCATGCCGGAGCTGCCGGAGGGCGGCGCGGAGGCCATCGCCTCCCGTGGCGAGGTCTCGGAGGAGGACGCACTGCTGGACCGCGCCGCGATGGAATCCGGCACGGACTGACCGGCACATCCGTCTGCGAACGGAAGAAGGCCGGCCCGACACCGATGGTGTCGGGCCGGCCTTTCCGTCGGTGCAGCGCCGGTCCCGCTGCAGGAAGCCGGTTCAGCCGGCCGCCGTGTGCAGGGCCCTCAGCACGTCCTCGTCCGTCAGCTGCTCGAACCTCTCGTAGCACAGGCCCACGGCCATGAAGGATGCCGGCCGCTGCAGACAGAGCACTTCGTCGGCCTCGGCGCGCATCTGGTCCGCCGCGTGCGGCGAGCCGACCGGCACGGCCAGCACGACCCGCTCGGGGGCCTGACGCCGTACGCAGCGCAGTGCGGCGCGGGCCGTCGATCCGGTGGCGAGCCCGTCGTCGACGACGATGGCGGTGCGGCCCGTCAGATCGGGGGCGGGACGGCCCTGCCGGTAGAGCCGTTCGCGGCGGTGGAGCTCCTTCCGTTCTCGTTCCACCACAGGGGCCAGCATGGTCTCGGTCAGGCCCAGCTGTACGAGGGCGTCCTCGTCGAAGAGTGGGTCGTCGTCGCCGACGATCGCGCCGACACCGAGCTCCTCCTGGAAGGGGGCGCCTATCTTGCGTACGACCAGTACGTCGAGCGGGGCATCCAGCGCCTGCGCCACCTCCCGGGCCACGGCAACGCCGCCGCGTGGGAGGGCCAGGACGACCGGGTGCGGCAGGAGGCCCTTCTCCTGCTGGATCCGCAGCCGCTCGGCCAGTTCCCGCCCGGCCTGTGTGCGGTCATGGAACTGCATCGCGGTCGCCACTCCTTCCCGCGCGCAGACGCCCCCCTCGGTCCGGTTCCCCGCGTACCCCGCAGGCGCCGGTCGAAGCACGCGCCCCGGCCGTCCCTCCGTCCTCGCGCGCGGCCGTCGGCCGTCACTGCTCCGCGGCTGCTTCGCCCGCGATCTTGATTCGGTCGTCGCACCAGTTCCGCGCCATCTCCGCGACCTGCTCCAGCGCTCCGGGCTCCTCGAACAGGTGCGTGGCGCCGGGCACGATGCGCAGCGAGTGCGGGCCGCTCAGCTGCCGGGCCGCCGCCTGGTTCAGCCGGAGCACTTCCGGGTCCCGGCCGCCGACGATCAGGAGCACCGGGGCCCGCACGCCGGGCAGCACATCGCCGGCCAGGTCGGGGCGTCCGCCCCGCGACACGACGGTCAGGGTCCGCCGTGGCCGCTCGGCGGCGGCCACCAGGGCCGCTGCCGCGCCGGTGCTGGCACCGAACAGGACGACCGGAAGCTTCCCGGTGTCGGGCTGCGTTTCCAGCCAGTCGACGACGGCGACCACGCGGCGGCCCAGGAGGGGGATGTCGAAGCGGTACTCCGCCGTCGATGCGTCCCGGCGGTCCTCCTCCTCGGTGAGCAGGTCCATGAGTGCGGTGCCCAGTCCGGCGGTGCGCAGTTCGGCGGCGACCGCCCGGTTGCGGGGGCTGTGCCGGGAGCTGCCGCTGCCGTGCGCGAACACCACGACCGCGCGGGCCGATTCGGGTAGGACCAGATCGCCCGAAAGGGCCGCGCCGCCGGCGGGTACCGAGATCAGCTGGGAGATCATCGCCATCATCTTCTTCCTCGTGGCCGGCCCGGCAGGGCCTCGTATGGCCTGCTGGGTCACGGGTACCCGTACCGGTGAAGTACTTCTTTCGGGAGATGACTCGGATGCTGCTCATCGGACTGCTTCTCCTCGGGGCGACAGGCGCCTTCACCGCCCTGGCGATCGCCGGCAACCTGTCCGGGGGCCCCGAATACACCGTCTCGGTGCTCGATCACCAGATCGCCACCATGAACACGCTGGCCGTCTTCAGCTCCGGCCTCGCACTGGCGCTCATCTTCTGCCTGGCGCTGGCCACCGCGGTGAGCGGCGCCTCGCACCGTCCGACGCATCGCCGCCACCGCAGGATGCGCACGCGCCAGGCCGGTGAGACGACCCGTCTCGACGACATGATGGGACCGGACCAGCAGGCCTGAGGTGCCTCACCGGTCCCGCAGCCGCACGAGGTGATACAGCACGGGCATCATCGTCGTGCGGTTCTCCTTCAGGGTGGGCTGCAGGAAGCGGTAGAAACTCGGTTTGGTGAACTGGCGCAGGGCGACGGCGGCCAGGCTCAGGTTCCAGTGGGCGTGGCCGACGAAGCAGTAGTCGGAGGTCGTGCCGTCGAGCGGCTGCAGCAACAGCGAGTTGTCGAGACCGGTTTCGGCGGCGTACCAGCCCGCGAGGTGCTCCCAGAGTTCCGCGATGAGCTCGGGGTCGTCACCGACGAAGTAGCTGAACTGGAACAGGCCTTCCTGGCTGCGGCCCACATCCGCGACGCACTTGCCGCAGCGGGCCGCCATCACATGGACGTCGCCGGCGGCCTGCTCCAACTGGTGGCGCAGGTGGCGGTAGGCAGCGGTGTCCTGCACCTGGTCGATGTCCTGCGGTGTCCTGGTCTCGACCAGGACGACCACGTCGTAGCGGGCCGGGTGCACGGTGTCCGACGGGTGCAGGCCGACGGTCGGGGCCACGGCGGCGGCCCGGTACACGCTGGCTCGTTTCACCTCGCCCAGGCTGGCCAGGTCCTCCGCCTCGGCCCGCAGCAGGTCGAGCAGGTGGGTCTTGTCGCGGCTGTGCCCGGGCCTGCCGATCCCGCCCGGAGGTTCCACCGCGGCGGCGATGTGGAGGTAGCCGGACGGCGGCGGCTCGGTGAGGAGCGCCGGAGCGAACTTGGGGCGTGGGTGAACGAGGGTGACGCTCATGGGTTTCTCCCGCGGTGCGGTGCGTTCCCTGGTCGTCGTTGCGCCTACCCGAAGTGCCCGGGCTCACGCTCGCCCCGGCCGCGTGGCCGCCACTACCGTGGGGGCATGGGCAGCGGCGCGGTGACGCTGTTCCTGTGCGGCGATGTGATGCTCGGGCGCGGCGTCGACCAGATCCTGGCGCATCCCGGCGGCCCGGAACTGCGGGAGGGGTACGTCGAGGACGCCCGCTCCTATGTCCGGCTGGCGGAGGCGGTGAGCGGTCCGATCCCTGCCCCTGTCGCCCCGTCCTGGCCGTGGGGCGAGGCGCTCCGCCTGCTGGAACGGGCCGCCCCGGACGTCCGGATCGTGAATCTGGAGACGTCCGTGACGTGCAGCGACGCCTTCGCACCCGACAAGGTGATCCACTACCGCATGCACCCGGCCAACCTGCCCGCCCTCACCGTGGCCTCCCCCGACATCTGCGTCCTTGCCAACAATCACGTGCTGGACTTCGGCCGCGAGGGCCTGGCGGAGACACTGGACGCGCTCGCCCGCGCGGGCCTGCGGGCGGCGGGAGCGGGACGCAGCGCCGAGGAGGCGTACGCGTCCGTCGCAATGCCGGTGTCGGGCGGGGGCCGGGTGCTGGTGTTCGCCCTCGGGGCACCCTCCAGCGGCATTCCGCCGGGCTGGGCGGCCACCTCCGCCGTCTCCGGGGTCGCCTACCTGCCCGAGGTGTCGGCGGCCGCGGCCGCGGAGGTGGTCCGGCGGGTGCGGGAGGAAAAGCGTGCGGGCGACGTTGTGGTCGTGTCCGTGCACTGGGGCTCGAACTGGGGGTACCGGGTGCCCCGGGAACACGTCCGCTTCGCCCGCGCCCTCGTGGACGGCGGCGTCGACGTGGTCCACGGCCACTCCTCGCACCACCCCCGCCCGGTCGAGGTCTACCGCGACCGGCTCATCCTGTACGGCTGCGGCGACTTCATCGACGACTACGAGGGCATCGGCGGCTACGAGGAGTTCCGCGACGACCTGCGGATCGCCTACCTCGTCACGGTCGCGGCGGACACCGGGCGCCTGACCGGCCTGCGCATGGTGCCCCTGCAGGCCCGCCGCATGCGGCTCGAGCCCGCATCGGACGCGGACCGCAACTGGCTGGGTGCCACCCTGAACCGCATCAGCGGCGCCGTACACGTGACCCTGGATCCCGACGGCACTCTCACGCTGACACACCGAACCCGGGCGGGCTCGTGAACCGATGGCTGCGGCTGACGCTACTGGGCGTGGGCGCGATGAACTCGCCCCGTTTCGCACCCGCCGGGCTGCTGCTGCGCTGCCGTGACCACCGCATCCTCTTCGACGGCGGTCCCGGCGCCGACCCACCGCCCGGACCGCTGGATGCCTGGCTGGTCACCGACGAGCAGGCGGAACTCCGCTCGGCACTGCGCCGCGGCGCGACCGCCCGCGGCGTCCGGATCCGAGCTGGTGACCTCCACTTGGGCGCGATACGGCTGCGGTGCATACCGGTGGCGCACACCTCGCATCCCGCCTACGCCTACCGCATCGAGACGGGCGAGCTTGTGATCGTATGGGCACCGGAGTTCTGGGAGTTCCCGGCCTGGGCCGCGGGCGCGGACCTGATGTTCGCCGAGGCGGCCGCCCGGGACCGGCCGATCCGGTTTCCGCGGTGGCGTCGGCGGTCATGCAACCGTGCAGAGCGTCGCCGAACAGTCCGTACGCCATGGGGTACGGCGGCTGGTCCACGCCCACATCGGCCGGCCGAGCATCCGGGCCATGGACGCCGGGCAAAGGCCGCCGGTGGGCGAGTGGGGCGTCGAGGGGCGCACGTACTCCTTGCGGTTCGGCGAGGCGTGGGAACTGAGGGATTCGGGGCCCTCAGCGGTTCGGGGCCGCCCTGCTGATGTCCGTCAGGGCCTCGTGCGGATCCTCGGCGCCGGCGAGGTCACCGATGCTGACGATGCCCACCGGGCAGCCGCCGTGCTCGACGACCGGGAGGCGGCGGACGGCGTACTTGCGCATCAGCTCGAGGGCGCGGTCGGTCGTGTCGTCCGGCGTCAGGGTCACCACGGGCGGTGGCGTGCAGACCGAGCCGACGGTCGTGTCGGCCGGGTCGCGGCCCGCGGCGAGCGCCCGGACCACGATGTCCCGGTCGGTGAGCACACCGAACAGGTCGCAGTCGTAGGCCACCAGCACGTCACCGACGTCCTGCTCCCGCATCAGGCGGGCCGCGCGCGCCACCGTGGTCATGGGCTCGACGGCGGCCGCGCCGGGTGACATCACGTCGCGTATCTTCCGGGTCATGGCAGCTCCCAGCTCCAGGGCGAGGTAGTGCTGTCGCCCGCGTAGCCCGCAGCGCAAGCGGGTAAACCCGCCATCGCTCAGCGCCACGGCTCAGGCGTCAGCGCAGTCCGGGCAGGCTGCGCAGCTCTGCGATCTTCAGGAGACGGGCCAGGGCGAGGAACGCAAGAGCCAGAGCGAGCGTTCCCGCTGCGAGTGCGCCCGCGGTGGCCCAGGTGCCGGTGCCCAGGGAGGCGGTGCAGGCGTGTGCGGCGCCCCAGCCGGCGGCCCCGGCGAGGGCGGCGGCGGACAGCAGTTTGAGGTAGGTGCGGCGCAGGGCGCCGTCGTCCAGGGGGCCGCCGGTCCTGCGGCGCAGCAGCCGTGCGGTGAGCGCGAGGCCGACGAGGTACGAGAGGGCGTAGGCGCCGGCCATGCCGGTCACGGACCAGCGGGCGGGCAGCAGGACATGGCAGGCGGTGGCCAGGGCGATGTTCACCGCGCAGATCCACACGGCCATGAAGAACGGGGTCCGGGTGTCCTCGAAGGCGTAGAAGCCGCGCAGCAGCAGGTACTGCGCGGAGAACGGGATCAGGCCGAGCCCGAAGGCCTGGAGCATGTGCCCGCCCGGCTGCACGGCGAGGGCGTCGGACGCCCCGTGGGCGAACGTCAGCGTGGCGATCTGTGGGCCCAGCGCGAGGAACAGGAAGGCGGCGGGCACGATGACGACACCGCTGATGCGCAGCGCCCGCGACAGGTCGGCTCGCAGATCCGCGACACGGCCCTCGGCGACGGCCCTGCTCATCCGCGGCAGCAGCGCGGTCACCAGGGACACCGTGACGATGGACTGGGGCAGCATCCAGATGGTCTGCGCGTTCATGTAGGCGGAGTAGCCCACGCCGGCCTCCGGCTGTTGCGCGTCGGCGGAGTTGGCGTAGTTGGTGATCACCGCCAGGGAGACCTGGTTGGCCAGGACGAACAGCAGCGTCCACTTCGCCGCGTGGATGCCGGAGCCAAGTCCGGTGCCGCGCCAGTCGAACCGGGGGCGGAAGCGGAATCCGGCGGCCCGCGCGAACGGGATCAGGGCCAGGGCCTGTAGGGCAATGCCGGCGGTGGTCCCGATGCCCAGGTAGCGCACCTGCGTCGCCGTGATGTCCTGGACCCGCGCCGGGACGGTCATCAGGCCGAGGTAGGCGCCGAACATGCCGATCAGGACGACGTTGTTGAGGACCGGGGTCCACATCATCGCGCCGAACTTCTCGCGGGCGTTGAGGACTTGGCCGTAGATGCCGAACAGGCCGTAGAAGAAGATCTGCGGCAGCAGGAACCGCCCGAAGGTCACCGTGAGTTGGAATGCCTGGTGCCGGTCGGGGGTGTCCTGGATGTAGATGCCGACGATCTGCGGTGTGGCCCACACGGCGAGGGCGGTGCCCGCGCCGAGCACGCACACCACGAGGGTCACCAGGCGCTGCTCGTAGGCGCGGCCGCCGTCCGGATGGGTGGCGCGCGCCCGTACCAGCTGGGGCACCAGTACGGCGTTGAGCGCGCCGCCGATCAGCAGCGTGTACAGGCTGGTCGGCACCGTGTTCGCGGTGTTGTACGTGCCGGCCAGCAGGCCCACGCCCAGTGCCGCGGCCTGCAGCACCTGCCGTATCAGCCCTGTGGCCCGGGACACGACGGTGGCCAGGGCCATCAGCACCGACGACCGGGCCGGTCCGCCCGTCGCCGCCTTCCTCCGGCGGGCGGCATGTCGCCCTCGTATTCCTTCGCCCGACGACGTGGTCGGCGTCGCGGGCTGCTCCCCCTGCTTCATGCGGCCAACCTATGCCATCAAGATCTCCGCGCCCGTCGGCACTTTCCCGTTCAGGTGTCAACTTCGTTCGCTGGTCGATGACTTCGGCCGGGCCGACGAATTCAGCGGGCTTGGGCCGGTTCCCCCTCCCCTCGCCAGGGCCGTGCCAGCGCCAGCAGGGCAACTGCCGCCGACGCCACAGCGGTCAGCATGATCATTGCCATCGGCAGGGAACTGTTCTCCCCGAACAGGCCCACCAGGGGTGAGGCGAGGGCGCCGAAGAGGAACTGCAGGCCGCCGAGGAGCGCGGAGGCGGCGCCCGGCGTGCGGTGGCCGAGGGTCTGCCCGATGCTCATCGACGCCGGGAAGATCATGCCGATGCCGCCGAGGGTCACGAACAGCGTGACCCAGGTGCCGAGGAGGGTCTCGCCGGCGAGCACCACCAGCAGCACCTGGGTCAGGGCGCCGACCGCTGCCACGCAGACGCCAACCGTGAGCAGTGTGTTCAGTCGTACGCCCCGTCCGACCAGCCGGGAGAAGACCATCCCGGCCATCAGCATGCCGGCGGCGTTGCCCGCGAAGATGAGGGAGTACGTCGTCGACGAGACGCCGTGCAGGTTCTCGAAGACGAAGCTGGAGCCGCTGATGTAGGTGAACAGTGCGGCGGAGACGAGGGCGAGGACGAGGACGTACCCCATGAAGGTGCGGTGGGCGACCAGCGCGCCCATGGCGCGGAAGGTGCCGGTGAGCCCGCCGCCGTGCCGCCGCTCGGGCGGCAGGGACTCGGGCACGGACCGCAACACGGCCAGCGCCAGCAGGACACCCAGCACGGCCAGCGCGGCGAACACCGCGCGCCAGGTGGACACGCTGAGGATGGCCCCGCCGAGCACCGGTGCGGCGATCGGTGCCACGCCCATGATCTGGGACAACACGGCGAAGTAGCGGGGCAGTTCGGGCCCGTGGAAGCGGTCGGTGAGCACGGCGCGGGCCAGCACCGTGCCCGCCGCGCCGGTCACGCCCTGCAGGAAGCGGGCGCCGGTCAGCACGGCGATGTTCGGGGCGGCGGCACACACGAGGGAGAGCACGACGAAGCCGGCCAGCCCCGACATGAGCAGCCGGCGCCGCCCGAGTCCGTCGCTGAGCGGCCCGATCAGCAGCTGTCCGACGACGAACCCGGCCAGGAACGCGGTCATGGTCAGCTGCACGGCCGAGCTGCTCGCGCCGAGCGCGTCCCCCATGGCGGGAAAGCCGGGCACGTACATGTCGATGGCGAGCGGGGCGACCGCGGTCAGTGAGCCCAGGACCGCGACCAGTGCGGCGGTGCCGCGCCGGGAAGCCGACCGGCTGCCCGGATCGGTTGCGTGCGGGACGGCGGAACGGAACGGGGACCGGGATATCATGAGCACAACGGTAACCAATAGTTCACTGGTTAACGAAATGGCGTCCGAGCAGTGAGAACCCGAACAGCGAGAAGGCGAGCCGCATGCCCTCCTCCCCCGCCTCCCCGGCAGAGACCCGCCTCCGGTGGGCCGAGCACAATCCGGGGCTCGACACCTCGCCCATGGAGCTGGTCGGCCTGCTCAAGCACGCGACCGGTCTACTCGGCCGCGCCGTGGAACCCCTGTACGCGGGCGCTCCGCTCACCGCCCCGGAGGTCGACATGCTGATCCCGCTGCGGCACACCGCCGATCCGGTGATCGCCCGGAGTCTGGCCGAGCGCATGGGCCTGTCCCGCGCGGGCGTGAGCAAGACGCTCGGCAAGCTGGAGCGCCGCGGCTTCATCGCGCGCACCCCCAACCCCGCGGACCGCCGCGCCGCCCTGGTCACCATCACCCCGGCCGGCGCCCGGGCCGTCGACGAACTGTTCCCCCGCCAACTGGCCGCCGAGGTGGAGCTGTTGGCGGGTCTGGGCGAGGACCGGGAGTGGGTCCTCAAGGCACTGGGGCGGCTCGTGGAGGTCATGGAGGGCAGGGCGGGCCGCGGCTGAGCGAGCCCTCCCGTCCCTTTCCGTGCGGGCTCCCTGCTGCCTAGCGTGCCGGTATGGATCACCAACAGGAGCCGTCCGTACGGCATTTCGACCACTGTCCGTGGCTATTCGCCCAGGAGGCGACCGAGGAGCAGCTGCGCGTCCAGCGGAAGCGGCAGCAGTCGATCGGCGGGGACAGCCACATCGGCGAACGGTGCTACGTCGCCGAGTCCGCGGCGGTCTTCCCGGACCTGCTACGGCTGGGCGACGACTCGTACATCGCGGCGCAGGCGTATGTCACCGGGGAGTTGACGACGGGGACGGACTGCACGCTGAACCCGTTCACCACGGTGCGCGGCACGGTCGTGCTCGGCGACGGTGTGCGGATCGGCGCCCATACCTCGTTGCTCGGCTTCAACCACTCCTTCGCCCCCGACCGTCCGGTCTTCCAGCAGCCGCACACCAGCGAAGGGATCAAGGTCGGTGACGACGTGTGGATCGGCTCGCATGTGATCGTGGTGGACGGGGTGACGATCGGCGACCACTGTGTGATCGGCGCCGGAGCGGTGGTCACCAGGGATTTGCCGGCCTGGACGGTGGCGGCCGGGAACCCGGCGCGGCCCTTGCGCGACCGGCGGGACACCCGCGCCGCCCCGACTCCCCGAAGCGCTCTGGCGCGGTTCGCGGACACCACCCGCGCGCAGGCCGGCGACCTCCTGGCGCGCTGCTGGGACGGTGAGCGATACGTCGACCGCCCCGGTGCGGCGCCCACCGTGCGGGCGCACTGCGATGCCGTGGAGATCGCCGACCTGTTGCTGGGTTCGGCACCCGGGCAGCTGGCCGGCGAAGAGCACGTACGGCGGCTGGCGGCGCTCCAGGACCCGGACACGGGACTGGTGCCGGAGTGGGGCGAGCCGTCGCCGTCCGCGGACGGCGACGGTTTCATCGGCGAGGGAGCCGCGCTCTACCACGTCCTCTCCGTCGGGTACGCGCTCGACCTGCTGGGCGCCCCCTTCCCGCATCCCGTGCGCGGTGTGCGGGAAATGACGGCTCGTCAACTCCTCGTACGCCTGGAGGGGCTGCCGTGGCACGACGGTGCATGGGAGGCCGGTGCGTGGATCGACGCCTGGGTCACCGCCGCGCACTGGAACCTGCGGCACGGCGGGCAGGACGGCGGCGCGGTGGAGGCACTGTTCGGCTGGCTGCTGTCCCGGGCCGATCCGTGGACCGGCATGTGGGGCGACCCGTCGCCCGAGGACGGGCGGCTGCAGGTCGTCAACGGCTACTACCGGCTGACCCGCGGCTCGTTCGCCCAGTTCGGGCTGCCGGTGCCGCATCCGGAACGGGTCGTGGACGCCGTCCTGGACCACGCCCGCGACCCCCGCCACTTCGGCGGGGGCCGGGAGAACGCCTGCAATGTGCTGGACGTCGCGCACCCCTTGTGGCTGTGCACCCGGCAGCTCGGCAACGGCGCGGCGGGCGGCGGCTACCGTACGGCCGACATACGGGCCTGGGCGGAGCGGCAGCTGGCCGCCGCCCTGCCCCGCCGGCAGGACGGCAAGGGCTTCGGCTTCGGCCCCACGGGACCCGGCCCGCAGCCCGGCCTCCAGGGCACCGAGATGTGGCTGGCCATCATCTGGTACCTGGCCGACCTGCTGGGCCGCTCCGACGAGCTCGGCTACCGCCCGCGAGGCGTCCACCGCCCGGAGCCGGCCCGCAGCGGCCTGCGGCGCTGAGTCCTACCTGCGCCGCCACGGCAGTACCGCCGGATCGGTCTCGGCGTTCTCCACCCGGTGCAGGGCGTCGCTGATGGCCTCGCCGATCTCGGCGAACTGCCGTACCTGTTCCGGGGTGAGGGCGTCGAACACCGCCCGGCGCACGGCGTCGACATGGCCCGGGGCCGCCCTCTCCAGCAGGGCGTGGCCCTCGTCGGTGAGGACGGCGAGCTGGCCGCGGCCGTCGGCGGGGTCCTCGCGGCGGTCTACGAGGCCGACCTCCCGCAGCCGGTTCACCGCATGGGTGAGCCGACTGCGGGTGATCTTGAGTCGCTGGGCCAGTTCGGACATGCCGAGGACGCCGTCGGGCGTCGAGGAGAGATAGGCGAGCAGGCTGTAGTCGGCATGCGTCATGCCCGCGTCGCGCCTCAGCTGGCGGTTGAGATAGTCGGCGAGCAGCGTGGAGAAGTCGACGTAGGCCAGCCAGGCACGTCGTTCCTCGGCGTTGAGCCAGCGTGGCGTGGTGGACATGGGGACACCCTATCGGATATCCGCTTGAATCTTCAAACATTTCGTGTTCTGCTGTTCCGGTGTTCCTCGCCCAGCCGGGCGTAGTAGTGGACGAGGTCGGGGGCGTCCACGGCGGCCGGATTGACGACCTGCTCGACGGGGGCGCCCTGCGGCACGCTCCACCCGCACCCGCATCCTGGAAGCGGCCCGGCACGAGCTGGCCCGCAACCCCGACAGCACCCTCGCCGACATAGCCGAGGCGGCCGGGGTCGCACGTCGCACGGTCCACGTCCACTTCACCGGCCGGTCCGCGCTGGTCGAGGGCATCGCCGCGGACGCCGCAGAGGCGATACGCGGCGCCGTCGCCGCCACCGGCGCTCCGGGCGCCGACGCCGCGGCCGACCTGGCCCGCTTCGTCCTCACGCTGTGGCCGGTCGGCGACCGCCACCGCGTCCTGATCGGCCTTGCCCGCCAGGACCTCGGCCCCGACCAGGTCGACGAGGTCCTCTCCCCTGCCCGTGCCAGGGTCACCGCGATCCTCGCCCTCGGTCAGCAACAGGGCGTCTTCCACACCCGCCTCCCGCCCGCTCCGCTCGGCCGAGCCCTCGAAGCGCTCCTGCTCGCGCTCCTGGACGAGGTCAACGCCGGGAGCTGGGCCGACGACGGCACACGGGCCGCCACCGCGGCACTGATCGCCGCAGGAGTCGGCAGCGATGCCGCAGTCACCAGGGTTCACCGTCTGCACACCACCGGGCAGGCACACCCACCCCTCTGAAGGGGAGCTCATGCACCAGCCCGACCACGGCTACGAGGACGACGTCACCTACGCGTCGTTCGAGCCGATCCCGCCGCCGCCCCGCAGGAGGCGACGGCCGGCCTTCGTAGCCGGCGCCGCCCTGGCCGCGCTGGTCCTCATACCTCTTGCGGTCGACCGGGCCGCGGCTGCCCACGCAGAGTCGCGCACGGCGACGGCCTTCCAGCAGGGCATGGGCACACCCGAGCGGCCGCAGGTCCACGTCCACGGCTTGCCCGTGCTGACCCAGCTGGCCTCCGGCACGCTGCGGCACGTGGAGATCACCGCGCACGACCTGCCGGCCGACGGGTCCGACCGCCCGCTGCCCGTGACCCGGCTCGACCTCGATCTGCGCGGGCTGACGAAGTCCGACGACGACACCGAGGCGCGGGCCCGCTCGGCCCGGGCGACCGCCTTCCTGTCCTACCCGGACCTTTCCAACGCCCTGGGCCTGGAGGTGTCCCAGGGAGCGGGGCCCGGCCGGATCAGCGCGAAGGTCCAGCTGCCCTTCGGCGACGAGATCACCGTGACGACGACGGTCTCGGCGGCCTCCGGCAACCGCATCACGTTCGGGAAGTTCACCGTGGCGGGCGGCGCGCTGCCCTCCGCCGGTGAGACGCTGCTCAACAAGATCTTCGACCGGCCGATCCGGCTGCGGAACATCCCCGACGGCCTGCACCTGCGTTCCGTCACCACCACGGCGACCGGCCTCAGCACCCACTTCTCGGGCAAGTCGGTGACCTTCCGCGCCGACGACGGCTCGCAGAGCAACTCGACGCAGGACAGCGCGTCGTACGGGAGTGCCTGAGAACCATCGTCCGCGATCCGGTCCGCGCCGCGAGACGCCCTGCTTGCGCAGGGCGGCGGTCAGCCACGGGTGCGTCACCTTGTCGACGACGACCACGTACTGCTGCGGCTGCACGGCCGGCACCATACCCAGACCTTCGTCTCACAGGCCGGAGCCGCCGTAAGTTTCCGCCAGTCCGACGAAGTTCCCTCCCGCCGCGCATAATCGGCCCATGCAGGCTGCTCAGTTGCCGGAAGTCATGTCGGACTCGTGGGCACAACAGGCCAGTTGGTCGATGGCGGCCAACCGCCGGAAACGGCTGATCGGCCGAGTCCGGTCCGCTGTCCTCCTGTGCTTCGTGCTCGCCGCTGTGCTGGGAACGTCGGCGGCACAGGTCGGTTCGGGCCACGAAACCACAGCCCAGTGGCTGGCGTTCGGTGCGGCGGTCGCCGCGGGCTCCATCGCCGTGCTGAACGGCCGCGTCGGGCAAGGGCAGATCCAGGACTGGACCCGGCTGCGCTCGGTGAGCGAGGCTTACAAGACCGAGGTGTACTCCTGTCTCGCCGGAGTCGGTGCCTACCGGACGACGGACGCGGCTGCCGTACTGAACAACGCCGTGAACGGCATCCGGGCCGAGGCCGCCGATCTGCTTCATCATGTCGCGGACATCCCGGTAGCCCCTTCCCGGCCGCTACCGGAGGTCGACGGCATCGACTCCTATGTGCAGGTCAGGGTGCGAGGCCAGATCGACGGCTACTACCGTCCCCGGGCCCTTCGGATGCGTCGCCGCCTGCGGGCGGTGCGACGGACAGAACTCCTGCTCGGCGGGCTCGCGGTCCTGCTCGGTGCCTGGAGTGGCGCCTTTCATGTGGAGCAGGCCGCTGCCTGGGTCGCGGTCGTCTCCACGGTCTCGGCCACGGTCGTCGCCTATTCCACCGCGGCCAAGTACGAGTACCAGGAGCTGGAGTTCCTCCGAACGGCAGACGAGCTGGAGCGCCTCCTGTCGGAGTGGCGGCTGTCCGGGGACCGGACGTCACAAGCGGAGGACGCGCTGGTCACTCGGTGCGAGCACGTCATCTCGGTGCTCAACGACACCTGGATGGTCAAGTGGAGTTCCGAGTCGTAGAAGTGGGTGCGGGCGACGTCGCCGGTGGGTCGTACAACCCTATGGAGGCTGCCCGCCGCAGTCGCTGCTCGGCCACCCGCGCCATGGCCCTGTTGCTCAGGCACGACGGACACCAGGGGAGACGGACCAGCAGTCCGGACCGAGTGGCCACATAGAGGTCGCCCGTGGAACCCTCGGCCTCCGCCGTCGGCAGGGTGAGCATGGAGCGCACCCCGCCGGCGATATGGGTCAGCACCTGATGCGGGTCGATGTTTTCGCTGGGGCGCAGGACCACGGAGCCGTCGCTGTAGCCGATCGCGAAGGCTTCCCCGGTCGGGTCGTACGCGGCGGCGAGCGCGAGTTGGGAATCGGGCCGGGAGTCGATGATCGAGCCCCACTCGAACGTGCCGTGGCCTCGGGGACGGGTGACCTGGGTGCAGCCGCTGAGACCCGTTCCCTCTCCCACCGGCAGGAGCTGCGGCCCGGGACCGGTGGCGATGGCTTCGATGTCCGGGCCGCAGCCCACCCGGTGCAGCCAGGTGAGCGACTTCCCGGAGCCGGGTGCGAGGGAGTACACGTCTCCCTTGGGGGTGCCCAGAAAGAGCCCGTCTCCGGACGGCGCCACAGCGACCGCGCGTACCCCCGGCTCGGGAACGTGGATCCTCCCCGTGACCCGACGGGAGCGGGCGTCCGCCACCAGTACGTCGCCGTACAGACAGGGCAGGTACAGCGTGTCCCCGGTGCGGGAGAAGACGGGTCTGACGGGAGTGCAGTCGCCTGGGATGGCGAGTGGGCGGGTCGTACCCGTGGTGAGATCCACGAT
Source organism: Streptomyces sp. NRRL S-646 (assembly GCF_000720765.1). Lineage (GTDB taxonomy): Bacteria > Actinomycetota > Actinomycetes > Streptomycetales > Streptomycetaceae > Streptomyces. The sequence continues at coordinate 86,663 of NZ_JODC01000008.1, read as the reverse complement.
CCGCACCCGCGCCGCGTCCGTGTCCACGACGGCCGCGTTCCTTCCGCCTCGGTCTGCGGCGGCGTAGTTCACCGTGCCCTCGACGCCGAGCGTGCGGACGACCGTGCCCGAGTCGCGCCTCACCATGCGCAGCCTGCCCTCCCGGCTCGCGACCCAGAGGTGTGCCGCATCCTGTGCAGGGAGGACGTCCTGGAACCATTCCTCGGGCCGGTCGAGGACGACCGTTCCGTCGGCGAAGCGCCAGGAGACGACGCGGCGGCCTGCGAGCGCCCAGATGCGATCGCCCCGCCGGGTCCACACCAAGTCAGTGACGGCAGCGGGTGCTCCGCGCAGCAGGTCCCGCACCGTGCCGCGGGCGAGGTCGACGAGGGCGACCCCGGCGTCCGTGGCGACCGCCGCCCACCTGGCGTCGGGTGAGAGCCGGGCCGTCCGTGCCGCGGATCCGAGAACGACGGTGCGCCACAGCTCACCCCGGCGCAGCACTTGGACCTGGGCCTTGCCGGCATGCAGGCGCACCTCCAAGGATCCGCCCGTCTCGGCGCCGTCCGGCGCGGGCGCCGGGCCGCCGGACACCCGGCGTGCTGAGCGCTCGGAGTGATCGTCCGCTCCGCGAGCCCAGCGGGAGCCGTCCCGCGCGGTGACGCGGACCTTGGAGGAAACAGTCGCGTCGGTGAACCGCAGGGCCGGCTCGGGAAGGGTGAAGGCGTCGTCGGGCAGGTCGACCGCCAGCGCCTCTTCTTGGATCACGGCATACGCCACGGACTCCTTGTCTCCCCGCGTGGCGGCCAGTTCCAGACCCTTGTACGGGTCGTCCTCGATCACGGCGAGCGCGCCGCGGGTGCTGAGATACACCTCGGCCTGCCGTGCCAGCCGCGCGTTGACCTCCTTCTCGGTACCGGGCGCGACCCGGCCGGAGACGTAGGCGACCAGGAGCAGGAACGTCAGCGCCACGGACACGGCTGCCTGTCGCCTGGTGCGGCGCCGACTCGCCCCGATGAAGGCCCACTCGATCGGTGACAGCTGACGCTCGCCCCGCAGCGCCTCGAACCGCCGGCGCAGGCGTCGCGGCGCCAGCCCCTTTCCCTTGCGTCCGTCGCGATCCCAGTCCCGTGCCCGGACCGACAGCTCGGTAGCCGTGCCATGCAGACGACCGCTGTGCTGCCACATACGGCGCACCTGCTCCGCCGCGGCGGTGAGGTCCTGACCGACCGGCACCTCCAGACGCGTCTTGTCGAAGCGCAGCGCGTAGGCCGCCTCGGTCGCGCACGGGGCCGAGGCACGCCAGTGGTCGCTGTCGCAGACCAGGAACAGGTCGCAGGCCTGGACCGCGTCCTCGACCTCGTCCCGCCAGGGGACTGAGAACGGGATGCCCTGACGGTCGATCCAGTACTTCACCTCACGCCCGGCGAGTTCCTGAAGCAGCAGATCGACCCATGCCTGGTCGCGGCGGCTGTACGAGATGAAGACGTGATGCAGCACTTCAGTCCTCCACCGGTGCGGGCAGCGGCCGGCACACGCCGATGCCGAGCACGCGGCGTGTGTCGTCGTCGACTTGGGTGAGCTGGCGGTCCGTCCAGCAGCCGGAGAGCCTTTCTCTGAGGAGGGCGATGAGCCCGGCGTCGGTGGTGCAGCCCGGACACCCCGGCGCCTGCCAGAGCCCGCCGTCCCATGCCCGCACGAGCGGCGTGGTACCGGACCATCCGACGGCCACGGCGGGATCACCACCGGGGATCCGCCACCGTGCCACCACGCGGGGGATGTTGTCGGACATCCGCAGGGACACGACGGCAACGTCCCCCGACTTCGCCGCAGCCACGAGTTGGGAGCCGTCCTCCGACACCGCGGAGGCGACCAGGTCACCGGCGAACAGCCGCATCCTGAACATGCCCTGCCAGGGCGTCTCGACGACGACGCGGCCGCCGTCCGCGCGTACGGCGACGCTTGCCTTCGCCGCCCGGGTCCCCGTGTGCAGGGAGCCGGCCGTGCTCACCGTCCGCGGTCCCGCCGGCGCCTGCCACCAGGTGCTGTTGTAGGCCCCGAAGCAGCCGAGCAGATCCCTGTACGGGGACAGCACCAGCCCGTTCAGGCGGGGGACGTCGCGGCACACCACGCCGAGGTCTCCTCCGTCGGCCAGCCGGATGACGTGGGCCCGCTGGTCCTGGCCGCCCGCCACTACCCTGTGCCCGCTCAACAGGCCGACCGTCGTCGTGCGTTCGGGTACGGCCACACCGGTGGGGGCCGGAGCCCGGCCGGGGCGCATCTCCCACAGTTGGCGGTCGGCTCCCGTGAAGACCGCGTACACCTGGTCGGGTGCGACGGCGCCGGCGGCGATCAGTGGCCTGTCGACGTCGGCACTCGCGAGCACCTTCCCGGTGAGCACGTCCACCAGCCGGTACCTTCCCGGTGACACGGTGACCAGTGCCCGCGCGCCGCCGTCCGCGGTCGCTTCCAGGGACAACAGGCTGTCGTACCGGGCGCCGACCGTCCGGAAGTGCCCGTCGTCCAGCGAGCCGACGACGAGCCGGTGCTCGCGCCCCACCACCACGTCGCCCGCGGTTGTCATACGCAGGGCCGCGTAACCACTCTCCACATGCCCGAGCCGACGCACCTTCCGGGCTCGCACATCGACGACCGCGGTTCCCTTCTTCCCCACCGCGACCACCGTCCGGCCGTCGGCCGCGGCGGAGATGTCCGCGTACCCGGGCCCCAGCCGCACCTGCCAGAGCACCGCGCCCGCACGGATGTCGTACAGACCGAGACTGTCCACGCCCTTCGACACGTCGCGCACCAGGACGGCCACGCGCCGGGCGTCGGGTAACAGCGACATCCCGTCGATCGTCGTGTGGTCGTCCTCGCCGAGGCCCACCACCGGCCCGCCCAACGACCAAGGCACGGACAGCAGTGAGGCCAGCGTCTGCCGGGCCAGCACTCTCTGAGAGGCGTTGCCGCGCAGGAGCAGCCGAGCGGACTGCAGCGACGACCACTCGGGCATCTCACGCGCGGTCGCCGGTTCACCGAATGTGACCGTGGCGTTGAAGTTCGTTCCCCTGACCTGCAGAATCCGCGGCACCGTCACGGCGACGACCAACGCCATGAAGGCCGCCAGGGCCGTACCGAGCCCGCGCCGTCGCCGCCGCCGAGTCCGGGCCTTTCGCGTGTACTGGTAGGACGCCTCGACGAACTCGCCGACGGGTCCCCCGGCGTCGATGTAGTTGTCCTCCCGCAGCGTTGCCAGCAACTCGCGGGCCTCGGCCGCCCGGCCGTGGTCGCCAATCAGGCGGTCCGCATTCCGGCCCCCACGTATCCATGCCTCGGCTTCGGCCCGTAGGTTCCGCAGTCCACGCACCTGCTCGGGGTCGCTGAGGGCGGCGGCCAACGCCGTGCCGAACGCGGTGACAGGTGACGCCGGATCCAGCGACACCCAGTTGACGGGGCGCAGGTGCTCGGGCGCCCGGCTGCTGCGGACACCGTCGATCCGCATCGGTACCAGCCGCACCCCACGCAGCCGTTCGATCCGATCCCGCCACTCCTGGTCGTCCACGGCGGCCTCGGAAATCAGGACGACCACGACGTCCGCGGCGGCCTCGTCGACCGAGGAGAGCCCTGCGGCCACGAGGAAATCCCGCAGCGATCGCGCTGTCACCGCGTCCTCTGCCACGGACACAACGGTGACGTTGGGTACCGGTCTGTTTACGGACATGCCCCATTACAGCGGATGTTGGGCATCTCAATCAGCTGATCGTCACTTTTCACCGATCCCGAACTCCGCACCGCTGAAGGAGACTTCACCACCGCAGGGGCCGGGGGCTGCGGCGTACTTCTCCGGCTCCGGCAGCCTCCGCTCACGCCGCCGGTGGAGCAGTACCAGCGCCACACCCACGGCCAGGCCCAGTGCGGGCAGGACAGGGAAGCGGCCGTCGTCGGTGAAGCCGTGCGTGGCCAAGTGGCTGAGGGCGGTGGTGCACCCGGCCAGGCCCGGCCAGAGCAGCCAGGGGCGGTACGGGCCGGCGTCCGGGCGGATCCGCTCGTACCACTTCACCAGGGCGCCCTCCCACGACCGCAGGGCTGACACCACAGCGACCAGGACGAGGCCGAGCACCAGCAGCCAGGGCACGCGCAGTGCCCACCAGGCGGCGGATCCCAGGGCGGGTTCGGGCGCGAGGCCGGTGAGGTAGAACGCGGCGGCGGCCACCAGCACCGGCAGCATGTGCCACAGATACAGCGTCATGCTGACGCCGCCCACCGGACGCACCACCCGCCACACCCGCTCGCGCTCCAGGAGGCGTCGGAGCACCGGTGCGGCGAGGAGGCAGGCGCCCACCTGGGCGGCCGCCCACGACAGCATCGCCGCCGAAGGGGGGTTGGTGTTGCTGGGCGTCTGCCCGGTGACCAGGATCAGGCTGAGCGGGAAGGGGCCGAGCTCGACCAGCAAAGCGAAGGCCAGTCCGCCGCCCGCGGTCAACACCGTCGGCAGCAGCGTGCGGCGCCCGGTCAGCAGGCCGTCGCGCCAGCAGAAGCCGAGCTGGTAGGCGACACCCCAGACCAGGACGTAGTTGAGCAGGCCGACGCGGGGGGCGTGCGCCGTGAGCACCACCGTGTCCGCGATCAGGGCGACCGCGCCCATGGCCACAGGGACGGCGAGCCCCCAGCGCCGGTGCGCCGCGTGCAGGATCGGCGTCAGGGCGCTGAGCAGCAGATACACCGGCAGGAACCAGAACTGCATCGCCATGGCCCACCCGACGAGCGCGAGGGTGCCCGGGTCGACGCCGACCGTCGAGCAGACCCCGACGGCGAGCAGGACCAGGCCGCTGTACAGGGCCGTCGGCAGCAGCAGGCGCACCGCCCGTCGCCCCACCCAGCCGGTGGCCGTGCCGCCCGCCGACCGCGTCCGCGCCCAGGAGCCCGCCGCCGCATGGCCTCCGGCCAGGAAGAACAGCGGCATGATCTGGAAGAGCAGCGTCAGCCACTGGGTCCAGGGCACGCTCGCCAGTAGTTCGGGGGCGGTGAGCTCACCGTCGGACCCGTGCAGCAGGGCGGTGATCAGCCAGTGGCCGAGCACGACCAGGACGATCGCCCATGCCCGCAGGAAGTCGACGTACCGGTCTCGGCTCATGCCTCGTCATGCTGCCGCAGCCGCACGACCGATACGGCGGGACGTGCGGGCCGCAACCAATCCGTGCCCGGTACGAGATCACCCGGATCCGCAGCTCACTCGTCCGCGGCCGGCTCCTCGCGCGGGACGATCGCCGCGATCTCCTCGACCACCGCGCTCGCCTGCTTCTCCGGCACGCCGGCCGCGATCAGCGTGGCGACGGCCGTACGGGTCCCGTCGTCCTCCAGCGCCCCGGTGTTCACGTCCTCCAGCAGCGCGACCGTCATCCCCTCGAGTCCGGCGCTCAGCACTGCGGGCGGCAGATGGGAGTGGAAGACACCGTCCCGCTGTCCGCGCTCCAGGATGGCCGTGACCACCTCGCGGGCCGGGGCCAGGACCTCGGTCACCCGCTCCGCGCCCAGGTCCCGCCGGGCCAGGCCCAGCAGCATGCGATAGCGGTCCCCCACCGGCCAGATGCGGAGCATGAAGTACGCGAGGGCCCGGTCGGCGGTCTCCTCGGGCCGCACCCCGTCCACCAGCACCTCCTTGAACGTCTCGGACGCCTCTTCGGCGAGTGCCTCCAGCAGGGCCGAGCGGCCGGGGAAGTGGCCGAAGAGCGTGCGCCTCACGACACCTGCGGCGCGCGCGAGTTCCTCGAGGGTGACGTCGGGGTTTCGGCCGAGCTCCCGGCGGGCCGTGGCCAGGATGCGCGCCCGGTTGGACCGCGAATTGCGGCGCAGCGGCACACGGGCGGCGGGCTTGGTCACGGATCAACCTCGGCGGTGTGTGGGCGGGCGGGCCGAGCAGGGGCAATGGCGTCCATTTTGGCACGGCGCCCGTCTGACGAGACCGGCTACGCAGCAGGCAGTAGGCGACACTCGGCCAGATATGGCCAGATTCAACCATCCCCCGTGTGCGGAGTGACATTCATCTGTCACTGTGCGCTTATTCGAGTGTCGAGATCTTTTCGACGTCATTCGGGAGGGATGCGTGTGCTGAGACGTGAGGCGTTCCGGCTTCCCCGGCATCCGGCTTCGGTCGGCTTCGCCCGGTACCGGGTACGGCAGCATCTGGCCAGCTGGGGGCACGCATCGAACGACGAGATGACGGAGCGGGTCGTCCTGCTCGCCTCCGAGCTGGCGGCGAACGTCGTGCGTCACGGGCCCATCCTGGAGCGCGAGTTCGAGATGGCGGTGACGGCGCGGGCGGACGGCTCCTGTTTCATAGCCGTCTCCGACGAGAGCCCTGCGCAGCCGGTCCTGCATGACGTGCCCACCGGCGAGGACGAGAAGGGGCGCGGCCTGCACCTCGTCGACCAGCTCGCCCAGAACTGGGGTGTACGGCCCCGCGGACGCCACGGCAAGACCGTGTGGGCCCTGGTCCGCCACCCCCGCCCGCACACCGTCGCCGGCTTGCAGAAGCCGCGCAGGTAGCGCACCGCCCGCGTCAGCCGCCGGAGGATTCGGCGAGTGCGGCGGCGCGCTGTTCGAGCCTCTTCAGGGCCGTCTCGCTCCACTGCAGGTTCGCCCGCTCGAGGGCGATCCCGCCCTGCAGGGTGAGGTAGGGGCCGATGCGCTCGGCGGTGGCGAGGTACTCGTCCTCGGTGCGTCCGTCGAGCATGCGCTCCTGCATGCGCCGGTAGCGGGCGAGCTTGGCGGTGGCCCGCTCGAAGCGCTCGGCGACCGAGGCCCGTACGGCCTCGAAGTCCCCGACGTCACCGATGTCGACGCACTGGACCTTGACCATCAGCTCGTCCCGCAGGGCCGGCGGCTTGGCCGGGGCCTCGCCGACGTAGTCGCGCAGGACCTGCAGGCCGGCGTCGGTGAGCGAGAAGAGCCGCTTGTTGGGCCGGCGCTCCTGCTGGACGACCCGCGCGGAGACGAGCCCCTCGCTCTCCATGCGCTCCAGTTCGCGGTAGAGCTGCTGCGGGGTGGCCATCCAGAAGTTGGCTACGGAGGCCTCGAAGCCCTTCGCGAGGTCGTATCCGGACGCCTCACCCTCCAGAAGCGCGGCCATCACCGCGTTGCGCAGAGCCATTGCCCCAATTTAACACCTTGTTGATTAGTCAATAGGACGACTAATGCGGTGTGGGGCCCGGCGTCCCGGCGGCCCGAGAGAGGTCGCCGAGGTGTGCGTGCAGCACGTCGGTGCAGGTCTGCGGGGTCAGGATCCCGGGATGCAGAACGGCACCCAGGCCGAGTCCGTCCAGCAGCGCCGTCAGGCGCTCGGTCTCGAGGCCGAGGTCAAGGCCCGGGCGCAGGACGCCTGTTGAGTCGAGCCGGGTGAGCACACGCCGCACCAGCGCTCTCGTGCCTTCGGCGGTCCGGCGCGTCAGGTCACCGAAGGCCGGGTCGGTGCGGGCGGCGGTGTTGAAGTCCAGGAAGACGGTGACTTCGGCGCGGCGCTGCTCGTCGAGGGGCAGCAGCTCGGCCAGGAGCCCGGCGGCGAGCCGGAGCTGTTCGGGGCGCGGGTGGCTACCCAACTCCCCCATCGCCTCGACGCGTTCGAGCAGCCGGCCGCCGACCCGGTCGAGCATGGACTGCATCGCGAAGCGCATCAGCTCCTGCTGGCCTGCGAAGTAGTGGCGCAGGGAGCCGATGTTGAGCTGCGCCTCGTCGGCGACGGCCCGCAGCGAGGTGCGTTGCAGGCCTTCACGGACGACGACTCGGAAGAGGGCGTCGACGACGTGGCGGCGGCGGGCGTCCGGGTCCACAACTTTGGGCATGGAGCTTTTTTATCACAGCCGTGCTACAAAGGATTTATCACAGGCGTGATACCAACGGGTGGAGGCATCTTCGTGGAGACATACCTCAATCTCATGCTCATCAGGTTCGGTGTGGTCGTGGGCGGTCTGGTGGTGCTGGCACTGCTGGTCTTCGCCGTCGCCCTGAGGCTCAGGCGCAGGGGCAGGCTGGACGAGGTGCGCCGGTATGCGGAGCCCGCCGCGCGGGCCGGACTACGGGCCGCGGCACGGCGGCTGGAGGGCGGCGGGCAGGGCGCGTCCTGGTCGCGCCGGCAGGACGGCCGGCGATGACCGGCCTGGCAGCGGGCTCCTCGGACGTCCTGCAGCACCTGTTGCTCGACCTCGTGCTCAAGGCCGTCATCGCGCTCGTGGCGCTGGGCGTCCTGGCGCTCGGGATGAGGGCGATCCGGCGGCGCACTCCCCGCCCGCCACGTCCCCCGCGCCCCTGACCCCGCGCCTGCCGACCCGGTTCCTCCTACGGTTCAGGAGGGTCCGTCGGCGAGTGCGGTCACCGGGAGCAGCGCGGGCCGCTTGGCCTGCCGCCCGTCACCGGAGGAGCGGCCCCGCACCCGCCGTACGATCCAGGGCCCCAAGAAGGCGCCGGCCCAGCGCAGTTCGGCCCCGGCGGCCCGCAGGCCGGTGCGGGCCACCGCTTCGGGAGGCAGCGGCCGCGTCCAGCTGTCGTCACTGCCGGGCAGGTCGAGGGCGTGGGCGACGGCGGCCGCGATGAGGGCGTGGCCGCGCGGGCTCGCGTGCAGCCGGTCGGCGCTCCACATCCGGGGATCGGTCACCGCCGGGTGGGGCCATGAGTCGGCCACCGCGACGCCGTGCCGTCGGGCCGCCTCCCGGATGCGGGCGTTGAGGGCGAGGACGCGGGGTGCGAGCAGCCGGGCCGAGGGGGCGAGCCGGCCGGGGTCGGGGAAGGTGACCGTCGCGACGCGGGCGCCCTGTCCGGTGAGCGCGGCGAACATGGCCTCCAGCTGGCCGGCGACCTCGTCCGCGTCGAACCGGGGCCGCAGCACGTCGTTGAGGCCGGCGACGACCGTGGCGAGGTCGGGCCGCAACTCCAGGGCGGGCGCCAGCTGTTCGGCACGCACCTGCCCGGCCAGCCGCCCGCGCACGGCGAGGTTGGCATACAGCAGGCCCGGACTCTCCCGCGCGATCTGCTCGGCGAGCCGGTCCGCCCACCCGCGCAGCCCCCGGACGTCGTCGCCGTCGCCGACGCCTTCGGTCTGGCTGTCACCGACAGCGACGTACCGCAGATATCCACTGCCGGCCACGGACCTACCGCCTTCCGTTGACACCGCACGACCACCGACGCATAGGTGATTAATCTCTTACTCGCATTGTTGACTATATCAGCGCCCGAAGATCATGAGGCACGTAGGCTCAGGCACATGGTTGAGCATCGAATGGTTGACGTGAACGGCATTCGGCTGCACGTGGCGGAGGAAGGCGAAGGCCCCCTCGTCGTGCTGCTGCACGGCTTCCCCGAGTCCTGGCACTCCTGGCACCACCAGTTCGGCCCGCTGGCCGAGGCGGGCTTCCGCGTGGTCGCCCCCGACCAGCGTGGATACGGACGCAGCGACCACCCCGCCGAGGTGAGCGCCTACAGCATCCTGCACCTGGTCGGCGACGTCGTCGGGCTGATCCATGCACTCGGCGAGGAGAAGGCGTTCGTCGTCGGGCACGACTGGGGCGCCCCGGTCGCCTGGCACACCGCGCTGCTGCGGCCGGACGTCGTGCGCGGCGTGGCCGGTCTGAGCGTGCCGCCGCCGTTCCGGGGCTCCCGGCCGCCGCTGGCCGTCATGGACGAGAGGTTCGACGGCCGCTTCTACTGGAACTACTTCAACCAACCCGGTGTCGCCGACGCCGAGTTCGCGCAGGACACCCGCACCACGCTGCGGAAGTTCTTCTACATGGCCTCCGGCGACGCGCCCGGTGCCGGCGCGGGCGAACAGCCGCTGATCGAACCCGGCCAGGGCTGGCTGGCGACCATGCCGGAGCCCGAGACCCTGCCGGAGTGGTTCACCGAGGAGGACCTCGACGCGCTGACCGAGAGCTTCTCCCGGGGCTTCACCGGGGCGCTCAACTGGTACCGCAACCTCGATCGCAACTGGGAACTGACCGCGCCCTGGCACGGCGCGGTCGTCGGCTCGCCCGCCCTGTACGTGTACGGCGACCGCGACCTGGTCCCCGCCTTCCCCGGCACACCCGAACTCATCGCGGCCCTGCCGGACCTGATGCCCGACCTGCGCCGCAAACCCGTCAAGTTGGCGGGCTGCGGTCACTGGACGCAGCAGGAGCGTCCCCGCGAGGTGAACGAGGCGCTCATCGACTTCCTCACCGAACTCGCGTGACCTGTGACGTGATCAGTGGACGGACAGTCCGCCGTCGACGAAGAGGGCCTGCCCGGTGACGTAGGCGGAGGCGCGGCTCGCCAGGAAAACCGCCGCGCCGGCGAAGTCGTCGGCCAGGCCATTGCGCCCGACCATGGTGCGCGCGGCCAGCGCCGCCACCTTCTCGGGGTCCGAGGACAGCCGCTCGTTGAGCGGGGTCATCACGAAACCCGGCACGAGCGTGTTGCAGGTGACGCCGTACGGCGACCACGCCTCGGCCTGGGAACGGGCCAGGGACTCCAGCGCCCCCTTGGACACCCCGTAGGCACCGCTCTGCACGAACGCCCGGTGCGCCTGCTGGGAGGTGACGTGGATGATCCGTCCGAAGCCCCGTTCGGCCATGCCGGGGCCGAACCGCTGTCCCAGCAGGAAGGGCGCCTCCAGGTTCACCGCCATGGTGGTGTCCCAGACGTCCTCGCCCAACTCCCCCATCGGCGGCCGCAGGTTGATCCCGGCGCTGTTGACGAGGATGTCGGGCTCCCCGAACACCCCGGCCGCCTTTTCGGCCGCCGCACGCACGCCCTCGCGGCTGCCCAGATCGGCGCTGACCCAGGCCGCGCGGCACCCGTCGGCCGTCAGCTCATCGACCGTGGCGGCCAGCTCGGCCTCCTTGCGCGCGACGACTACTACACTCGCCCCGGCGCGTGCGAGGGCCCCGGCGATGGCTCGCCCAATGCCGGAACTCCCGCCGGTCACCAAGGCGTTGCGGCCGTCGAGCGAGAACAGTTCGGAGAGGTATGTCTGCGAGATCATGCCCGCACTCTAGACACGCCGGGCACAGCGCCCCGAAGGGGCGCGAGGAACTGCGCGACCAGCCACGACGGCGCCGCAGACGCAAGACTGCACTTCGCGGCACCCCCTTCGCCGCACGCCCAGCGGAGCGCTCACGCTGCGGTGTACCCGAGTTGACGCCTCATGTACGGCGTCATGAGGGTCTTCGCCTTGGCCAGCACCGAGGTGCGGCCGCCGAGGACCGCGCTCTCGCCGCCCGGCACGGGCAGCAGGGTCAGCCCGTCGGCCGGGCCGAAGGGCACGATGAGCGGGGTGCGGTGGAGCGCCCGGTAGAGCCGGGGTTCCTTGCGGTGCTTGCCGGAACTGTTCAGGTAGGTACGGATGTTCCAGGCGGCGAGGTCGGCCTGGGCGAGCGCGGCGGGGGTGATCTTGAGTTCGGTGGCGTCGTTCACGTCGCCGACGGCGAACACGTCCAGCCGTCCCTCGACCCGCAGGGTGCGGTCGACCCTGACGTGCCCGGCCGGGTTCAGCCAGTCGCCGTGTCCGCCCAGGCGCAGCCAGAGCGTGTTGGGCGTGGTGCCCGTCGCCCAGAAGGAGAGGTCGGCCTCGATGACGGTGCCGTGCGCGTCGCGATAGGTGCCGAAGTCGTTACCGGGCGACATGAACGAGTCGAGGCGCACTTCGACGTCGTGGGACTCCAGCCAGGCCCGCGCCCTGCGGCCGGCCCTCTCGACGCCGGTGGAGTGCAGCAGCGCCGGCCCGGAGTGGGCGAGCGTGACCCGGGCATCCGGCCGGGCCAGGCGCACCTCGGCGGCGAGTTCGACGCCGGAGGGGCCTCCGCCGACGACGAGGACATGCCCGGCCGCCGCTACCTTCTCCTGATGCCCGGCGAAGGACTTGACCGCCTCGTCGGTGGTGGTGCCGGTGAAGCGGGCCGGCTCGGGGTAGTCGGCGCCGGTGGCGATCACCACCACGTCGTACGGCAGCTTCTCCCCCGTCGCCAGGACGACCTGGCGCTCCGTGGTGTCGACACGGACCGCCTTGCCCACGGCCACCCGGCCGTTGCGCAGCAGTCGGTCGTACGGGATGAAGGGGGTCACGGACCACTCCGGGCGAACTCCGGCGCGCAGCGAGGCGATACGGTGGAAGAAGACCTCCTTGCGGTCCACCAGCGTGACCCGCGCCACCGAGTCAAGTCGTTTCGCCAGCCGTACTCCCGCGTAGCCGCCGCCGATCACTACTACGTCGCCGTCGCGCACAACGCGTCTCCTGTGCCTGTGGGGGATGCGAGCGCCGCGATGTGGGGGCTTCCTCGGCCACTCGAACTGCGAACGAGCGTACCGCTTGAAACTTAAAGCTCTCATGGGGCTTTGTGGGAATTCCGTGAAGCGAACGCGACGGCATGGATGCGGCGCGGGCCTGGTGCTCACGTCCCCCGAGGCGTGGGGCGTACCAGGCCGGTCTGGTAGGCGATGACCACGAGTTGGGCGCGGTCGCGGGCGCCGAGTTTGGTCAGGGCGCGCTGGATGTGGGAGCGGACGGTCAGGACGCTCAGGAAGAGCTGCCCGGCGATCTCGTCGTTCGATTTGCCTTCGGCGGCGAGGGCGGTGATCTCCCGTTCGCGCGGTGTGAGGTCGTCCAGGCGTTCCGGGGGCGCCAGGAGGGGGCCCGGGGCCGGTCCGGTGAGGAAACGGGTGATCAGGGCGCGGGTGGCGCCGGGTGAGAGGAGGGCCTCGCCGGAGGCGACGGTGCGGATGCCGGACAACAGGACGTCGGTGGTGACGTACTTGCCCAGGAAGCCGCTCGCACCGACGCGCAGTGCCTTGGCCACGTACTCCTCGGTCTCGAACATGGTCAGGACGAGCACGCGGGTGCCCGACAGTTCGGGGTCGTCGCAGATGGCGGCGGTGGCGGCCAGACCGTCGGTACCCGGCATGCGGATGTCCATCAGGACGACGTCGGGGTGCCGGGCGCGGGCGAGGTCCACCGCTTCCTGGCCGTTGGCGGCCTCGCCGACGACCTCCATGTCCGCACAGGAGTCGATCAGGAGCTTGAACGTGCCCCGCAGCAGGGCCTGGTCGTCTGCGAGCAGGACGCGGACGGTCACGGAGTCGCCTCGTGTTCTTCTGGGGCCTGGGAGTGGAGCGGCAGAGCGGTGGCGACCTCGAAGCCGCCCTCGGGACGGGGGCCCGCCCGCAGGTCGCCACCGACGGAGTGGGCGCGTTCCCGCATGCCCATCAGGCCGAAGCCGCCGCCGAGGACGGCCGGGGCGGTGTCGGTGCCCTCATTGGTGACCGTGATCAGCAGGCGGGAGCCCGAGTAGGCGAGCCTGACGTGGGCGGCCCGGTCTCCGGCATGCTTGGTGGCGTTGGTGAGGGCCTCCTGGATGATGCGGAACGCCGTCAGGTCCACGCCCGGTGACAGCAGCCGCGGCTCTCCCTCGGTGCTGACGGTGACATCCAGGCCGGCCGACTCGCACGCGGCGATCAAGTCGGGCAGCCGGTCCAGGCCGGGAGCCGGTTCGAGGGAGTCGGTGTCGGGGTCGCCCGCCTGACGCAACACGCCGACGGTGGCCCGCAGTTCGAGCAGCGCCGAGGACGTGGTGGCGGCCAGCTCGGCCAGGATTTTCTGCGACTGCTCGGGGTGCGTGGAAGCCAGGTGGGCGGCGGTGCCCGCCTGGGCGTTGGCGACGGCCATGTGGTGGGCGACCACATCGTGGAGTTCCCGGGCGATACGCATGCGCTCCTCGGCCACCCGCAGGCGTGCCTCCTCCTCTCGGGTGCGTTCGGCGTGGGCGGCGCGCGCGTGCACGGACTCCAGGTAGGCCTGCCGCAGCCGGGCCCTTCCGCCGCCGACCAGGGGCAGCATCAGCCACAGGATCGGGCCGACGGTCCGCAGCAGCACCATAGAGGTCGAGTGATTGTTCAGTACGCCAGTGCTCACGACCAGGGCCATGGACACCGCGCCGTACACACGCGTCGTCCGAACGTCGGTGCCGGAAGCCAGCCAGAACAGGGCGAGCATCAGAGGAGCCAGCAGCAGCGGGGTGAGCAGATAGCCCAGGGAAGCGGTGATCACCGTGCAGACCGTGGCCACGACGACGGCGGTGCGCGGACGGTTGCGCCCCTTCAGCACAGCCAGACAGGAGATCGCGGCGAGGAGCTCGGCGGGCCACTGCTCGCGTGGCTGGTCGGCGCCGGGGATGTTGAGCGAGGCACCGAGGACCGCACAGCCGAACAGCCCCAGTCCCAGCACCGCGTCCATGGCGCGCCGGTAGCGCGCCGATGGACGCTCCAGGCTGCTGGTCATCGTTTCTCCAGATGAAGAGGGTGGGTCCATGGTGGACCAGGTGCGGTGTGGAGTGCCGTACGGGCCGCCCCCGGCCTTCGCCAGGAGCGGGCCCGGGAACGGGCGGGGATGGCCCGTCAGACGCGTGCCTCGGCCGGCTCGTCCTCGGCTGCAGCCAGGGGCACGGGCTCGGCCGGATGCCGGGTGAGGGCCTCGCCCTCCACGTCGACGCGGGGCAGGATGCGGTCCAGCCACTTCGGCAGCCACCAGGCCTTGTCGCCGACCAGCGCGAGCACGGCGGGAACGATCGCCATCCGGACGACGAAGGCGTCGAAGAGCACGGCGCAGGCCAGGCCGAAGCCGATCATCTTGATCATGGAGTCGCTCTCGCCGATGAATCCGGCAAAGACCGCGACCATGATCAGGGCGGCGGCCACGACGACGCGGGCGCTGTGCCGGAAGCCCGAGACGACCGCCTGCTCGGCCGATTCACCGTGGACGTACGCCTCCCGCATCCGCGAGACGAGGAAGACCTCGTAGTCCATGGCCAGCCCGAAGACGATGCCCACCAGGAAGATCGGCATCAGGCTCATGATCGGCCCGGTCTGCTCCACCCCGAACAGGCTTGCGGCGTGGCCCTGTTGGAAGACCAGGACGACGGCTCCCAGGGCCGCCAGCACCGACAGCAGGAAGCCGACCGCCGCCTTCAGCGGGACGAGCAGGGACCGGAAGACCACCAGCAGCAGCACGACGGCGAGCCCGACGACGGTGATCAGATAGGGGACCAGCGCGGCCTGGACCTTCCCGGCGATGTCGATGTTCAGTGCGGTGGTGCCGGTGACCTCGAAGGACGCGTCGGCCGTCGTTTCGATGGCGGGACGTTCCGCGCGGATGGTCTTGACGAGGGTCTTGGTCTTCTCGTCGGTGGGGCTGGTGGACGGGGTGGCGGTGAACACCGCCGTGTCCTGGGCCTTGTTGAAGTGGGCCGGGGAGACAGAGACGATCCCCTTCGTGCCGGCGACCTTCTCGCTGATCGCGCTCACGGCGCTCTTGGCGTCGGCGGTGCCCTTGGCGTCCACGACGATGGTCAGCGGCCCGTTGAAGCCGGGGCCGAACCCGTCGGCGAGGTCGTCGTAGGCGCGGCGTTCGGTGGTGGAGGTGGACTTGGCCTCGTCACCGGACATGCCCAGCTGCAGGCCCGTCATGGGTATGGCGAGGGCGCCGAGGCCCAGGACGCCCAGCAGCAGGACCGGGACGGGGCGACGCAGGACGAGCCGCGCCCAGCGGGTTCCGCCGTTGTCGCTCCCGCTCTTCCCGGTGTTCCTGGTCCTGGCGAAGGGCAGCCGGCGGCCGCGTCCCTTGCCGCGCGCAGCCCCCGACAGCACCGCGCCCGGCCAGAAGCCGAGGAGGGCCGGAACCATGGTCAGTGCGATGAGTACGGCGACGACGACCGCCCCGGCCGCGGCCAGGCCCATCTTGGTCAGCATCGGGATGCCCACCACGGCCAGACCGGCCAGCGCGATCACCACCGTGAGCCCTGCGAAGACGACCGCCGACCCCGCCGTACCGACGGCAAGACCGGCCGCCTCCTCGGGGTCGTGGCCCCTGGCGCGCTCCTCGCGGTAGCGGGAGACGACGAACAACGCGTAGTCGATGCCGACGGCCAGGCCCAGCATCATCGCCAGTGTGCTGGTCGTCGTGGACAGGCCCAGCGGCTCTGCCAGGGTCATGATCGTGAACAGGCTGACGCCGACGCCGAGGATCGCGGTCAGCAGCGGCAGCCCCGCGGCGACCAGCGAACCGAAGGTCACCAGCAGCACGACGGCGGCCACCGAGATGCCGACGATCTCGGCCACTCCGCCCGGTCCCCCGCCGCTGTCCATCGCGGATCCGCCCGCCTCGACGGTCAGGCCCGCTTCCCGTGCCTGGTCGACGGCATTCTGCAGCGCCGTCCGGCTCGCGTCGGTGACGTCCGCGGACTTCACCTTGAAGGTGACGGTCGCATACGCCGTCGAGCCGTCCTTGCTCACCGCCTTTGCCCGGAAGGGATCGGCGACGTCGGCGACCTGCGTTCCGTCGCCCAGCTCGGCCACCGCCTTCTCCACGGCCGCCCGGTTGTCGGACGCGGTCACCTTCTGCCCGTCCGGGGCGACGAACACGACCCGGGCGGTGGCCCCCTCGGCGGTCGTGCCGGGGAAGCGCTCACCCAGCAGGTCGTACGCCTTCTGGGACTCGATGCCCGGCATCGAGAACCCCTCGTCGGCGGCGGCCGGGGCCTTCATGGCGCCCAGTCCGACGGCGGCCAGGACCGCCACCCACATCAGGGCGACGTACCAGCGCCGCCCAAAGGCCAGCCGGCCCAGTCGATACAGAAAAGTAGCCACGTCAGGGAACCCCACATCTGCTCTCGTTTGCCCACTCAGGCTGTCCTGGCAGGGGTCTGTTCGTCGTCGTCCGGCTACTGGGACTGCGGCCTACTGAAGTCGCAGGAGCATCTACTGAATCCGCAGTACGTGTCCGGCTGGTCGTCTCGTGCGCCGGTACGACGACGAGCGCGTCAGCCGGAGGCGCGGACCGCGCGGAGCACGGCCTGCGCCATGCCGCGCTCACCCCGCTCGTTGGGGTGCACCGGCGCCGCCAAAGCCGCCGGGACCAGGGGCTCGACCCAGCGCACATCCCGCTGCGCACAGGCGTCACGTCCGGCGGAGGGCGTGTAGGTGTCGATGTACGAGGCCCCGGCGGCGTGTGCCCGGCTCCGCAGCATGGCGTTGAGCTGCTGCTCCTGCTGCCGTAGAAAGCTGACGTCGCCGGGCGCCAGCCCCATGGCGCGCCCGCAGCCGGCGGCGCCCTCGGCGGGCAGGATCGCCGGATAGCCGACCACGAACACCCTGGCCTCGGGCGCCCGGCGCTCGATGTCGTGCAGCACGCCGGTCAGCCGCCCGCCCGCTGCTTCGATCTTCGCGGCGATGTCTTCGGTGCCGTCGGACACGTACCGCGCCTTGCAGGGAGCCTTGTCCGGCGGTGGGCCCCCGAAGCGGTTCTCCAGCTGGTAGCCGAGGCCGGCCTGGACGCATGTGGTGATCATCGAGCTGAAGCCGATGTCGTTGCCGCCGATGCCCAGGGTGACCAGCCGGGTCGCCCTGGACACCGCCGACAGCTGGGCCGGATTGGTCCCCTGGTCGGTGGACTGGGCCGCAGACAGGTCGGCCGTTGTGGCTCCGCTGCAGCTCAGGTCATGGAACTCGCCTTGTTTCAGGCCGAGTTCGCGGGCGACGAGGGCGGGGTAGTTGTGGTCGGAGCGCTCGCAGCCGGCGGGTTTCCCGCTCTGGCCGGGGACCTTCGGAGCGGCCGTATAGGAGTCACCCAGTGCGACATAGGGCCCGTTCGGGAGTGCGATCAGGGACGATGCAACGCCGCCGCCACCGCTGCGGCCGACAGCGACCGCGGTCACGAGCGCGGCACACGAGACGGCCGCCGCCAGCCCGAGCCTTGTACGAGTTCTCATCCGCGGTCCCGCCTTCCGCCGACCCGGCCCCTCCGGACACGGACACGGCTCAGGCTCGCCGGGCAGGGCCCTGCCCGTCGTCGTCCCTGTGCAGGCACCGGCCGTAGTGAAGGCGCCGTAGCCGCCACCGGTTCCGTCCTCCGGAGGTACGACGCGCCGGGCGCGCGCCAAAGGGGCGCGGGGCTGTATCCATATGCGGCTCCGCCGCGTGGGCGCGACCAGCCACGACGGTGCCGCAGACGAGCGCACTCCGGCGGTGCGCTAGGGCAGGCGCTCCAGCGCAGCCGCCACGCCCGCCTGGCCGACGGCGTCGATCAGTGCCTGGCCGATCACCGAGACGGGCTCGCGCGCCGGGAGAACCAGGCCGATGCGCTCCGTGCGCACCGGGCGGACCAGGGGGACGGCCTGCATACCCGCGGGCACGCCGAAGACGTGGAGCCAGGCGTGCGGTACCACGCTCGCCCAGTGCCCGGCTCTGACCTGCGCGAACAGCGAGGCGATGGAGTCCGTCTCCACACGCGGGGTCACGGAGACGCCCGCCGCCTCGAAGGCCGCCTCCAGGACCTGACGCCCCTGCATTCCGGGATGCAACAGGCACAGCGGGTACTGGGATGCCTCCTCCCAGGAGATCTCGGCCGGGCCGGAGTCGCGGGCGGAGTGCCGGATCAGCAGGACGTAGCGCTCCTGGTACAGCGGGACGAACTTGAAGCCGTGTTCGACGACGGTGCTGTGATAGGTCACTGCGGCGTCGAGCTCGTACGTCTTGAGACGGTCGACGATGTCCACGGACTGCAGGTCGGCGAAGACCTGCACGGTCGCCAGCGGGTTGGCGACGCAGAACGGCTGGGTCAGGAGCGCGACCGCCGTGGCGGCGGTCGGGACGGTGCCGATGCGCAGCCGTCCGGTCAGCCCGGCCCGCAGCGCCTGGATCTCGCCCTGCATGGCGTCCCGGTCGGCGAGGATGCGCTGCGCCCACAGGACGACACGCTCGCCCTCCGGTGTGAGGCCGTCGAACCTGCGGCCCCGCTGGACCAGGGGGATGCCGAGCTCGTCCTCCAGTTTCCGGATGCCCTCGGACAGGGTCGGCTGGGAGACGTAGCAGGCCTGTGCGGCCTTCGCGAAGTGGCGGGCCCGCGAGAGGGCGACGAGGTATTCGAGTTGACGCAGCAGCACCTTCCCATGATCCCTCGCCCACGGCCGCGTGGCGCCGCCGGTCCCGAACACGCTGCACTGATCGGCGCCACCTGTCACGCGATAGGACCTTCCGCTTTGACCTGGTCCGAGGCGCTGACGAAGAGTGGCGTGCGGATGAGAGGGCGTGGTGTTCGATGCGGGGCTTCGAAGAAGACGGAGCGGAAGAGGGCGAGCTGTCGGTCTCGGCTCCCAAGACCTGGGCCACCGGCGCTCCCGCCGTCGTGCACGCTCTCCAGTACGCGCTCGGCCAGACCTCGCCGAAGCGCACCGCGCTGACGCTGCTCAACATCAACCAGGCGAAGGGCTTCGACTGCCCGGGCTGTGCCTGGCCGGAGCCCGCGCCGGGCGAGCGGCACCGCAACGAGTACTGCGAGAACGGCGCCAAGCACATCAGTGACGAGGCCACCTCCCGGCGGGTGACCGCGGACTTCTTCCGGCAGTACTCGGTGGACGAACTGAGCCGGAAGTCGGACTACTGGCTCAACCAGCAGGGCCGGCTGACCGAGCCGATGGTGCTGCGCGAGGGCGCGACCCACTACGAGCCGGTCGGCTGGGACGAGGCGCTGGACCTGCTCGCCCGGGAAATGCGCGCCCTGGACCACCCGGACGAGGCGCTGTTCTACACCTCCGGGCGGCTGGCCAACGAGCCGGCCTTCCTGCTGCAGCTGTTCGCCCGCGCCTTCGGCACCAACAACCTGCCCGACTGCTCCAACATGTGCCACGAGTCCAGCGGTTCGGCCCTGGGCGAGACCCTGGGCATCGGCAAGGGCAGCGTCAGCCTCGACGACCTCTACAACGCCGACCTGGTCTTCGTCGTGGGGCAGAACCCCGGCACCAACCACCCGCGGATGCTGTCCGCGCTGGAGGAGACCAAGCTGCGCGGCGGCAGCGTCGTCGCGGTCAACCCGCTGCCCGAGGCGGGACTGCTGCGCTTCAAGCATCCGCAGAAGGCACGCGGGGTCATCGGCCGCGGCACGGACATCGCCGACCAGTTCCTGCAGATACGCCCCGGCGGCGACCTGGCCCTGTTCCAGGCGCTGAACCTGCTGCTGCTGGAGGCGGAGGACAAGGAGCCGGGCACGGTCCTGGACCGCGCGTTCATCGACGAGCACACCACCGGCTACGACGCCTTCGCCGAGCAGATCCGTGCCACGTCCTGGGATGCCGTCCTGGACGCCACGGGGCTGACCCGCGACGAGATCGAGCAGGTGCACGCGCGCGTGCTGCAGAGCCGCAGTGTCATCGTCTGCTGGGCCATGGGCCTGACCCAGCACAAGCACGGTGTGCCCACCATCCGGGAGGTCGTCAACTTCCTTCTGCTGCGCGGCAACATCGGCCGCCCGGGCGCGGGGGTGTGCCCGGTGCGCGGGCACAGCAACGTCCAGGGCGACCGCACGATGGGGATCTGGGAACGGATGCCCCAGGCGTTCCTGGACCGGCTGGGGCGGGAGTTCCGCTTCACCGCGCCGACCGCGCACGGCCTGGACTCCGTGGACTCCATCCGGGCCATGCTCGACGGCCGGGCCAAGCTCTTCCTCGGGGTCGCGGGCAACTTCGTGCGGGCCACGCCCGACAGCGGCGCCACCGAGCGTGCCATGCGCAACTGCAGTCTGACGGCGCACATTTCGACCAAGCTCAACCGTTCCCACGCGGTGTGCGGACGGACGGCGCTGATCCTGCCGACGCTCGGCCGCAGCGACCGGGACGTCCAGGCGGGCGGCGAGCAGTTCATGACGGTCGAGGACTCCATGAGCGAGGTCCACGCCACCCGCGGCCGGCTCGCCCCCGCCTCCCCGCACCTGCTGAGCGAGGTGTCCATCATCAGCCGTCTCGCCCGCCGGGTGCTGGGCTCCGAACCGGACATCCCCTGGGAGGACTTCGAGGCCGACTACGACCTCGTCCGCGACCGCATCGCCCAAGTCGTCGAGGGGTTCCACGACTTCAACGAGCGGGTACGGCACCCCGGCGGCTTCCGCCTGCCCAACCCGGTCAACTCCCGCGTCTTCCGCACCCCCAGCGGCAAGGCCGTCTTCACCGTCAACGACTTCACGATGCTGCAGGCGCCCAAGGGCCACCTGGTCCTGCAGACCCTGCGCTCGCACGACCAGTGGAACACCATCCCCTACGCGATGGACGACCGCTACCGGGGCATCAAGGGCGGCCGCCGCGTCGTCCTGGTCAACCCGGCCGACCTCGCCGACCTCGGTCTCGCCGACGGCAGCCTCGTCGACCTGGTCAGCATCTGGTCGGACGGCTCGGAGCGCCGCGCGGAGGCCTTCCGCGTCGTGGGCTACTCCACTCCCCCGGGCTCGGCCGCCGCGTACTACCCGGAGACCAACGTCCTGGTGCCCCTCGACAGCGTCGCGGACATCAGCAACACCCCGACGTCGAAGAGCGTGATCGTGCGCCTGGAGCGGGCGGCCGGGCGGGCATCGGCCTAGGCAGCCGGGGCTCGGCGGCCTTCACGAACGAGGTCGCCGAGCCCCGGCCCGCCGTCCCTCGGGCCACTGTGTAGCGTCGCCCTGGTGAATCTCAACCTCTTCAACGATGTGCCCGACGGCCTGACTCGACGAGCCCGATCGTTCGTCCGCGCGCACGCCGTCAAGGTCGACGTCCGGCCTGTGGAGGGGCACCGGCAGTGGTGGCTCGAGCGAGGCATCCCCGCAGCAGTGATCGACCGAATGGCGGCCTACCAGGAGAGATGGGGCGGTCTGCTCCTGCCACCCGCATCCCAGTACGACGGAGGCCCCAAGTACTTCGATCCGGACTCGCCGGAATCGGACTCCGAGGGGTGGTGGTTCGAAGCCGGGATGCAACGGACCGCGGTCCCCTACGCATTCATGATCAGTCCGTCGGGCGAGTTCGGAATCCATGCAGACAGATGGGCGCCTCTCCACTCGACCGTCGAGGGCTGGGTGGAGTCGCTGGCGCTGGCCCATCACGCATCCCTGTGGGCCAAGCAGGTCACCAGGCTCGTCGGCGACGAAGTCGATGACATCGAGCTGGACGGCTACGAGCCGGTGCGCGAGGTGATGGGCCTTGCAGACACCTGGTGGAGAGGCCCCGACTCTCTGGTGGCGTTTCACTCCGGGGAGGCCGAGGCGCTCGGCTTCCCCGGAGGCCGCACGGCGTTGATCTACTCGGGGCTTGATGAGTGGGGGCTGCGAGGAGGTGTCGACGCAGGAACCAGCTGAGAATCAGCTGCGGTGCCGGTAGCAGGTGATGTCGTCCGTGGTGGCGTAGTTGCCGTGGTCGCGTAGTTGCCGTGGCCGACGTCGGTGACGGTGAAGACCGCGATGCCGCCGCCTCCAGCAACCCCTGCCGGACAGGGTGAGGGCCCCTCCGCGGATGACCAATGGCCATTCCGGCGACAGGAGTTACGATCCGCTGCGGCAGAGCGCTGTCCAACGACCGTCGTTCGCCGCCCCTACGACGGCGGCCTGCCCTCCACCTGTGTGGCCTGAAGGTCGGCGAGCAGCTCGGCCTGCCCAGCCGGCACGCCCGACAGGATCGTGCGGGCAAGCCGGAGCAGCTCGGCGACGTGCCAGGACGACCTCTCGACGGAGGGGGTCCCGGGGCGAGGGTACGTCCGCTCAGTCCGGCCCGCTCCAGTCGAACGGGAAGTACTTGCTCGACTTCCCCGAGCGCTCCCAGGAGAAGCCGAATACGTTGGCGCGGTCGGTCGTGGCCCGCCCCCAGGTGGCGATCTGGCCCGGGCCGACCTCGGCGCCCGGGGCGTTGTGGACCTGGACGCGTGCGCCGTCCGCAGTCGTCGGGCCGGTGAGTGCCTCGGCGGTGGCCGTGACCCGGTCGGGAATCTCGGCCCTCCAGCCGGCGAGGTCCTCGTCGATCTCCACATGGATGGGAACGACGTCCATGCCGCGCATCTCGGGGTGGAACATCCCCACGAACTGCGCCGGCCATCCGCCGGCCTCACCGCCGAAGACGGCCTGCAGCGCGCCGCGTTGCCGTTCGTCGGCGCGTTGGTCGAGGAAGACCGCGGCGTACGGGTCGGTGTGTGCGCCGGACCAGACGTCGCCCGTGAACGAGGCGACTATCACGACGTTGAGATCGTCGAGCCGCACGTCGCCGTAATTGCCCTCCCGGATGTGCCAGGCCATGACGCCTTCGCAGTCGCCGTAGGTGGGGGGCTGTGCAAATGTGCAGGGGCACGGTATGGCGCAGTTGCACACGTCGAACCAGTCGCCGACCAGGTGCCAGCTCGTATCGGTGGTGACCTGTTCTGTCATCTCGCTTCCCTCCTGCCGAGCCCGGAGGGCTCACTCGGAGTGGCGAGACCGGGTTTCCCGAGCCCGCTCACGGGATCGCGAAGCGGCCTCTGTTCCAGCTTGCACCTCACCCTCCGGGAGGGGAAATCCGGCCGTGCTCCGCGGTTCGTACGAGGGCCGACGCGCCGATGATCTCGTCGGTCAGCCACCGTGCGACACCGTCGGGGTAGGGCGACGGCAGGCCCAGGACGATGTGCCGGAAGCCGGCGTCGATCGCCTCGGCGACCACGTCCCTTGCGGCGCCCGGACGGTCGTAGGAAACGTGCAGAACGATCGAGCGCGTGATCGAGGCGGGGTCGCGACCGATCTCGGTGCAGTGCCGGTCCAGCAGCGCGCTGCGGCGGACGGCCACGTCGATGTCGCCGCCGGGCATGTTCCACAGGTCCGCGTGCTCGGCGGCCACGCGCAGGGTCGCCGTTGAGCGTCCGCCGATGAGGATCGGCGGATGGGGGCGCTGGACGGGTTTGGGGTTGCCGAACGCTCCGGTGAGGTGGTGGTGAGTGCCGTGGAAGTCGAACGGCTTCTCCTCGGTCCACAGGCGCCGGATCACGGTGCACGCCTCGGCCAGGCTTTCCACGGCCTGGGCGGTGTCCTGGAAGGGCAGGCCGTGGGCCGGGTACTCACGCCGGGCCTCGGGCGGGTCGGGCCGGGACCCGACGCCGAGACCGAGGTCGAGCCGGCCGCCGGAGACGACGTCGACGGTCGTGGCGATCTTGGCCAGCATGGCGGGCGGCCGGAACCGGTTGCTGGTCACCAGGAGGCCGAGGCGCAGGCGGTGGGTCTGTGCGGCCAGGGCCGCGAGCAGCGTCCAGCCCTCGTAGATCGGTCCGTCCGGGTCGCCTGCGATGGGCATGAGGTGGTCGAACAGCCAGGCGTGCTCGATCTCCGGGATGGTGTCGGCCTCGCGCCACACCCGCAGGACGTCGTGGTAGTCGACCTGCATGGGGGCGGTCATGATGCCGAAACGGACTCGCGATGCGGGCGTCATGGGGTTGTCGTTCCTCCTCGGACGGTCAGCGGCGGCGCAGTGACGGGTCGAGCAGGGCGGGCGGGGTGTCGTACTTCTCGTGCGGGGCCAGGTCGGTGCCGGGGGCCACGATCGTGTCGATCGCGTCGAGCACGTCGGCCGGCAGCACGGTGTCGGCGGCGGCGAGCTGGGAGTGCAGGTGCTCCGGCGTCCGGGGGCCGATGAGCGCGCTGGTCACGGCCCGGTGCGCGGTCACGAATCCGAGCGCGAGCTGGATCATCGTCAGTCCGGCCTCGTCGGCGAGCTCGGCCAGCTGTTCGACGGCGTCGAGCCTGGCCCTGTTCCCGGGCAGGCCGGTGTCGAAGCGCTCCGGCATGAATGTCGAGCGGCTGGTGGTGATGGGGCGGCCTGAGCGGACGGCGCCCGACAGCCAGCCCGAGGCCAGCGGGCTCCACACCAGCACTCCGAGCCCGTACTCCTCGGTCACCGGCAGGATGTGCGTCTCGATCCCGCGCTGCAGGATCGAGTAGCTGGGCTGTTCGGTGACGTAACGGCCCAGGTGATGCTCGCGCGCGGCCCACTGGGCCTGCACGATGCGGTGTGCGGGGAAGGTGGAGGACCCGAAGTAGCGGATTTTTCCCGCGCGTTGCAGGTCGGTCATGGCCGACAGCGTCTCCTCGTCTCCGGTGCTCGGGTCCCACCGGTGGATCTGGTAGAGATCGACGTGGTCGACGCCGAGACGGCGCAGGCTCTCGTCCAGCGCGGTGACCAGCCACCGGCGCGAACTGCCCCGGTGGTTGCGCTCGTCACCCATGGGCAGGCCCGCCTTCGTGGCCAGCACGATGTCGTCGCGGCGGCCCGCGATGGCTTTGCCGACCATCTCCTCCGATTCGCCGTCGCTGTACACGTCGGCGGTGTCGATGAGGTTGATCCCGGCTTCGAGCGCGGCATCGACGATGGCCGTGGCCTCGTCCTGGGTGCTGCGCCCGATCCTGCCGAAGTTCATCGCGCCGAGCGCGAGCGAGCTGACCTGCACACCGGTGCGGCCCAAGGTGCGGTACTGCATGACCGTGTTCCTCCATTGCGGGTGGGTGGCGGTGCGTTGCGACCAGGCATGACTTGGTCGCGGGGCTCCGGCTCTGGCATCATGCGCAAAGCGGAACGTCGCTCCGATTACGATACGGAACGCTGCTCCGTTTCAGCAAGCCCCAATGGTGGAGGGAACGGCACGGTGAGCGACAGCGGCAAGGACGCAGGACGCGCAGCCCGGCCCAAGCGGACGGACGCCCGGCGCAACGAGCAGACCCTGCTCGATGCGGCCGCCGCGGTCTTCGTCACCTCGGGCGTGGAAGCGCCGGTCCGCGACATCGCGGCCAGGGCCGGTGTCGGGATGGGCACGATCTACCGCCACTTCCCGACGAGAGCCGACCTGATCGTTGCCGTCTACCGGCACCAGGTCGAGGCCTGCGCCGAGGCCGGCCCGGCCCTGCTGGGGAGCAGCCCGACCCCCTACGCCGCACTGGGGCAGTGGATCGACCGGTTCGTCGACTTCCTGGTCACCAAGCACGGACTCGCTGCCGTACTGCAGTCCGACAACGCCGGCTTCGAGACACTGCACGCCTACTTCCTCGACCGCCTCGTGCCCGTGTGCACCCAACTGCTCGACGCGGCCGCCACCTCCGGCGAGATCCGGTCCGACCTCAAGGCCTACGAGCTCATGCGCGGCGTCGGCAACCTCTGCATCGGCGCGGAGAGCGACCCCCGCTACGATGCGCGCCGGCTGGTCGAACTCCTCATCGCAGGGCTGCGCCGACCGAACTGACCGCGTACCGAGCGTGAGGGGTGTTCATCGGTGAACCTGGGGATCGTCGGGCAGGCGGCCGGGCTGTTCGCCGTCACCAACATCGACGACATCCTGCTGCTGTCGCTGTTCTTCGCGCAGGGCGCGGGCCACCGTGGTTCCGCCCGCCGGATCACGCTCGGCCAGTACGTCGGCTTCGCCGCCATCCTCGCCGTAGCCGTCGCCGCGGCGTTCGGCGCCGCCTTCCTGCCCGAGCCGGCCATCCCGTATCTCGGACTGCTCCCCCTCGCACTCGGCCTGAAGTCGGCCTGGCACGCGTGGCAGCACCGCGACGACAAGGACGAGGACGACGCGCAGGAGAGGGCCGAGGGCGGGCCGAGAGCGCTGGAGGTCGCCGCTGTCACCTTCGCCAACGGCGGCGACAACATCGGCGTCTACGTCCCCGTGTTCGCCACCGCCGGCCTGGGCGGGATGAGCGTGTATGCCGTCGTCTTCCTGGCACTGGTGGGGCTGTGGTGCTTCGCGGGCCGCTTCTTCGCCACCCGGCCGGCCATCGCCAAGGCGCTCAGCCGGTGGGGGCACGTCCTGCTCCCGTTGGTCCTGATCACCCTCGGGCTGCTCATTCTCGTCGAGGGCGGCGCATTCGGCTTGTGACCCCCAGCTGGACGGTGTGCCGGGCCCGGGTACTCCGGGCCCGGCACAACAGCCGATCTACGACATCCCCCCGAGGGCCAGTCAGGCTCCGCGCAACGCCCCTCCGGTTCCCCCCACACCGGCTGTCGTGTCGAGGGCGAGGACTCATCACCGTCACGCCGGCGACCGTGCGGCGCCCACACCACGTCTGACGGCCGCACCACCCGGGATCAGCCACTCCTCGTCGTTTTCACAGGTGTTCGCGAGCGGGGCGAGCCGCCCGTACTCCGCGGCGGGCTTCGTCGGGTGCTCCGGATAGGCAGGCTTGACCGGCTGCTCCGGAGAGGCGGGCTTCGTCGGGTGCTCCGGATAGGCAGGCTTCTCCGGAGACGCAGGCTTCACCGGCTGCTCAGGGTACGCGGGCTTGACCGGTTGAGCCGGGTAAGCAGGCTTCTCCGGAGACGCAGGCTTCACCGGCTGAGCCGGGTAAGCAGGCTTCTCCGGAGACGCAGGCTTCACCGGCTGAGCCGGATACGCAGGCTTCACCGGCTGAGCCGGATACGCAGGCTTCACCGGCTGAGCCGGATACGCAGGTTTTACGGGCTGAGCGGGATAGGCAGGCTTCACCGGCTGCTGAGGATAAGCAGGCTTCGCGGGCTGAGCCGGATACGCAGGCTTCACCGGCTGAGCGGGATAGCCAGGCTTCACCGGCTGAGCCGGATACCCAGGCTTCACCGGATGGGCCGGATACCCAGGCTTCACCGGCTGAGCCGGATACCCAGGCTTCACCGGCTGAGCCGGATACCCAGGCTTCACCGGCTGAGCCGGATACGCAGGCTTCACCGGCTGAGCCGGATGGCCAGGCTTCACCGGCTGAGCCGGATACGCAGGCTTCACCGGCTGAGCCGGATGGCCAGGCTTCTCCGGATACGCAGGCTTCCCGGGCTGAGCCGGATAACCAGGCTTCCCCGGATGTTCCGGATGAGCGGGGGGCGCCGGGGAAGGCGGGTTCGGGGTGGTGAGGTCCTGGGCGTAGGCGGTTCCCGCGCTCGACAGCGCGGCAGCGCCAAGCGCGGCAGCCATGACAGCTGGCGCCAGAACGGATCGCCATCGCGGCGATTTCGTCATCTTCTCCACTCTCCTCGACTCGGTTCGGGGCTTCGTGACGGCCGGTCAGTACCAAGACCCGGATAGTGGAATGATCAGAAAATCGGAGACATGATTAACGCTCTGACGGCGATAAGCCACCGGATGGTGTAGCGCGGGAGGCCAGTTGGCCCGAGCGGCGGCGAGAATCCGGGCCGGGACGGTTCCATGAGCCGGGCAGGTTCAGAAGCCTGGCGGCCGCCGCCACGCGCGCACCGTGGAGGCGTACACCGCGCCCACAAACAGCTCCAGCCCGAAGAGATAATCACCGAAAATGTCCGCTTTGCTGCGTATAGTTCCTCGAAGGTTCGGGCCGTGACCGCCAACTGATCCACGGTCATCAACCCCTCCGCCGCACCGACCCCGGCCGCCCACAAGCAAGGAGCACCGAAGAGTGAAGCCTCTACGGAAGAGCAGGCTGCGCGCCCTGGCGGCCGGCTCGGCGGTTGTCTCCGGCGCCCTGCTCCTGACGGCCTGCGGCTCGAGCGACAGCTCCGGGCCGTCCGGCGGATCGTCCACGGCCGCCGCGCCGACCACCACGGCCGCAAGCGGGGTCAAGTGCGGCAAGGCGGCCCATGTGTCGGGTTCCGGCTCGACTGCGCAGGAGTTCGCGATGAAGTTCTGGATCAAGAACTACATGCGAGCCTGCCCCGGCACTCGGATCAGCTACGAGGGCAACGGCTCCGGTGCCGGCCAGACCGATTTCCTGGAGGGCAGAACCGCCTTCGCGGGTTCCGACTCCGCACTGAGCGACGCCCAGATCACCCAGTCCAAGAGCGTCTGCTCCAACAGCGGCCGGGCAGTCCACCTGCCGATGGTCGGCGGCCCGATCGCCATCGGCTACAACGTCCCGGGACTCAGGAAGTTGGTCCTGGACGCCTCCACGCTCGCCAAGATCTTCGACTCCCGGATCACGAAGTGGAACGATCCGGCGATCGCGAAACTCAACCCCGGCGCCAAGCTGCCGTCGACGTCGATCCGGGCGTCCCACCGATCCGATTCCTCCGGCACGACGGACAACTTCACCTCCTATCTCAGCGCCGCCGCGCCGAGCGCCTGGCCCCACGGGCACAGCAAGGACTGGAAGGCCAAGGGCGGCCAGTCGGCCAAGGGTTCCTCGGGCCTCGTCGACCAGGTGAAGAAGACCACGGATGCGATCGGCTACGTCGAGCTGTCGTACGCGATCGCCCGAGGCATTCCCACGGTCGCGATCGACACCGGCGCCACCACTCCCGTCGACGCCAGTGTCTTCACGGCCTCCAAGGCGATCTCCACTGCCAAAATCGTCGGTACCGGTGACGACCTCGTGCTCAAGCTCGACTACGCGACCAAGACCCCGGGCGCGTATCCGATCGACATGGTCACGTACGAGATCGTCTGCGACAAGGGCAACAAGCCGGCCACATGGCCCGCCACCAAGGCGTTCCTGACGTACATCGCCGGCGTGAAGGGCCAGCAGGACCTGAGCTTCCAGGGTTACGCGACGCTCCCGGCCGCCATCGTGAACCAGGTCCGCAGCAAGATCAACAGCCTGTCCTGACCCGACGGGACCACGAGGCTTCAGCCGCCCGCGGTCACGGCCTTGAGCTCGTCCAATGACTCCCGCATCAACTGCGCCATCGTGCGTTCCTCGGCCGCCCCGACCCAGCGCTCGAAGCCGATCTTGAAGACGGCGACCCCCGCCTCGGCAGTCAGGCTTGCGGCCGGTTCCGGCACGCCGCGTCGGCGCAGGGCGTCGGCGAGCGCAGCCGACAGCGAGGCGAGCTTGATCAGCTCGCGCTCCTGGAGTACCGCGTTCGCCACGATGACGGCGTGTCGCCGCCGGGAGTGTCCGTGGCGGCCGACGAAGACGGCGGAGACCGCCTCGAGGCCCGCCGCGACCGCGTCGATCGGGGCGGCGGACGGCGGAGCCTCGGCGACCGCATTGACGAACAGCTCCTGCAGCGCACTTGAGCCGCCGAACAGCACCTCGCGCTTGTCGGCGTAGTGCCGGAAGAAGGTCCGCTCGGTGAGGCCGGCCCGTTGGGCGATCTCCGCCACCGTGGTTTGTTCGTAGCCGCGCTCGCTGTAGAGCTCCAGCGCCGCTCTCGCCAGGCGTTCGCGCGCGTTCGGCTCCCATCTACCCATGAGCAGATCCTACGTGATGACAGCCACTGACATCCCGTGTTAGCGTCGATGACAGTCACTGACATCGACAGTTTGGGGCTCTCCCATGCGCATCTTCGTGACCGGCGCGTCCGGCTGGATCGGCTCCGCCCTCGTTCCCGAACTCATGGACGCCGGGCACCGGGTCGTCGGACTCGCCCGCTCCGACGCCTCTGCCGCCGCACTCACCACCGCCGGTGCGGACGTGGTCCGCGGCACCGTCGACGACCTCGACGTCCTCGCCGGCGCCGCTGCCACGTCGGACGGGGTGGTCCACCTCGCCTTCAAGCACGACCTCGCCTTCACCGGCAATTTCCAGGGCGCCGCCGAGGCCGACCGACGCGCCGTCGAGACCCTCGGCGAGGCGCTGGCCGGCACCGGCCGTCCCTTCGTCCTCGCCTCCGGGCTGGTCGGCCTGAAGCCGGGGCAGGTGTCGAGCGAGCGGGACATGCCCGCGGTCGACGGCTCGCCGGTGTCCATCCGCTCGGCCACCGCCACGGCGATGCTTGCGCTTGCCTCACGCGGAGTGCGCTCATCCGTGGTGCGGCTGTCTCCGACCTGCCATGGCGAAGGAGACAACGGGTTCATGGCGACCCTCGTCGCCATCGCCCGGGACAAGGGAGTCTCCGGCTACATCGGCGACGGCGCCAACCGCTGGCCGGCCGTCCACCGCCTCGACGCCGCACGGCTGTTCCGTCTGGCGGTGGAAAAGGCCCCCGCGGGCGCGGTGCTGCACGGCGTCGCGGAGGAAGGCGTCCCGATCCGCGACATCGCCGAGGTGATCGGTCGTCACCTGGATGTGCCGGTGGCCTCCGTGGCACCCGAGGCCGCGGCGGAGCACTTCGCCTGGCTGGGTCACTTCCTGGCACTCGACGGCCCGGCGTCCAGCGCCCTGACCCGCGAACTGCTGGACTGGCAGCCCACCGGCCCCGGTCTCCTCGATGACCTCGACAAGGGCCACTATTTCCAGGCCCCTGCCACCACGTCCTGACCGAGCGGCCGTACCTGCGGCCGACGAGTGCCACGCGGAGGAGGATCCCTGCGAGCCGCCACGTCGACGTGCCCGTCGCCGTCGCCGTGGGACACGGCCAGGGACCAGGTCTGCACGCTCGGCAGCCGGGCGAAGTCACCGTCGAGGAGCCGCAGCGGCCCCGCCGTCAGCGAGAGCCGCTGGGCCGGCATGTAGAGGGCGAGCCGGCCCTCGTTCAGTCCGTCGGCCGCCAACGACTCGTGGGCGTCGTGCAGGCGGATCTGCAGAACCGTGCCGTCATCGCCGATGCGCACTCGTACGACCCGCTAATGCTGCTCGCTGCCGGCCCGGCGGAGCCCCACAGGAGCGGGCCGCGTCCAAGGGATCAGTGCGGGGACGCGAGCGCGGTAGGTGTCGTAGGACGGGCCGAACTGGCCGGCCATCAGGCCGTCCTCGATCCGGACCCGGCGCAGCAGCCAGGGTGTGGCGACCACCGTCAAGGCGATCCAGACGCCGAAGCCGCAGGCGAGCATGGAGCCGGTGATCAGGCCGAGCAGGCCGGTGTAGATGGGGTGGCGGACCAGCCGATAGGGGCCGTCGGTGCGCAGTTCGTGGTGCTCCTGGACCATCGGGACGCTGGCCCACATCGTGCCCAGGACCCAGCGGGCCCACAGCAGCAACACGGTGGAGGCGACGGCGAGCAGACCGCCCAGGAGGGCGAGTTCGGGCTGCCAGAACTGCAGATGGCGCCAGAAGCCCCGCGAGTGACGGACCAGCGTGGACAGGGCAAGGGCGCCGGCTGTCAGCAGAAGCCGGCGAGGCAACGTGCGTCGAAGTCCATGCGCCCAGCCGCGCAGGCCGGCCTGGCTCTTCACGCCGAAGTAGACGGCGCCGCCGATCCAGGCCACGACAAAGACCAAGACGCAGACACCGGTGAGAGCGACGAGTGCCGAGTGGAGTGGACCCATGCCTCAAGCCTGCTCCGCGCACCCAGTGGATCACCACCACCCACGGGTCGATGGAGAGGTCTCCACCCGCGGACTGAGGCGGCTGAGCCCGTGCGGTCAGCCCAGGGGGTCGTCCGTGTCGCGCAGGGCGGCGAGGGCGGGTGCGTACATACGGGTCCTGATGGTGGCGAGGGTGTCGCCCGCCTTGGCGGCCAGGGGCTGCGCGAGACCGAGAGCCGTCGTCCGTACGGCGTCCTCGTCGACGGCGTGGTCGACGATGCCCGCGGCCAGGGCGTCGTGGCCGCCGTAGCGGCGGGCGGTGACCATGGCCTCGTGGGCGGTCCGCGGCGCCAGGCGGGACTGGATGAGGGCGGACATGCCGGGCGTGAAGGGGATGTCGATGTCGGCCTCGGGCAGGCACCAGAAGCCGCGGTCGGCGCGCATCACACGGAAGTCGTGGGCCAGCGAGAACATGGCTCCGGCGGCGAAGGTGTGCCCCTGCAGCGCGGCCACGGTGACCACCGGCAGGGACAGCAGCCGCGCGAAGAGGGCGTGCACGGAGACGACGTAGTCCATGTGCTGGTCGGCGTGCGCGAACAGCCAGTCCAGGTCGAGCCCGTTGGAGTAGAACTTGCCCGTCGCGGTGGTCACCAGCGCGCGAGGCCCCTCCGCCTTCTCCACCTCGTCCAGGGCGGCCTCGACGGCGGAGATCCAGTCGGGGTGGAAACGGTTCTCGCCGTCTCCGAGATCGAGGACGTAGACATCGTCCTGGCGGTCGAGTACGGGCATGGCGGCTCCCTCGGGCACTCACCTTTACTACCGACAGGTAACTTATGTGGTGCGCCGTAGAACCTGCAAGAGCCGGTACAACGGGCGCTGGCGCCCCCGACAGTGGCGTGCTCTCCTGGAAGTGTCTGTAGGAGAGCACGCCGATGCGTCATATCCGGACTTCCACCCTCGCATCCGCCCGGTCACCCGCGCCGACCGGAACGGGCGGAGGCCTGCTGCCGACGCGGGATCTGGCGGTCGCCTGGCTTCTGGTCGTCCTGATCGCGGTGCCCGCCTGGGCGCTGACCATCGGGCAGGCCCGGGACATGGGGGTCGAGCCCGGCACCATGGGGATGGCGCTGCCGCTGTTCCTGCTGCTGTGGGTGACGATGATGGCGGCCATGATGCTGCCGTCCATGGCGCCGGTGGCCATCACCTGGGTGCGGGGCATCGGCCGGCAGTCCTCCGGCTGGACGCGGACCGCGCGCACGGTCGAGTTCGTGGGCGGATATCTGCTGGTGTGGACGGCGTTCGGGCTGCTCGCCTACGCGGCTCTGGCCCTCACCGGCCGTCTGGTGGACGACCATCCGACCGCCGGACGCTGGATCGGCTCGGTGGCCTTCCTGCTCGCGGGCCTGTATCAGCTCGGGCCCCTCAAGTACGTCTGTCTGCGGCACTGCCGAGACCCCCTGAGCCATCTGGTGCACTACGCCGGTTTCCGCCGGCCGGCCCGAGATCTTCGGGTGGGCGTCCATCACGGCGCCTACTGTGTCGGCTGCTGCGCGGGGCTGATGGTCGTCCTGATCCCGCTCGGGGTGATGAACGTGGCGGCGATGGCCGGGCTGGCGGTGGTGATCTTCGTCGAGAAGCTCTGGTCCCGGGGCCCGCTGCTCGCGCGGGCCGTGGGGGTCGCCTTCCTCGTGCTGGCCGTGCTCGCCCCGTTCCAGGACTGGCTGCTGCCGGGGCTGCAGGGGTCGATGCCGTCGATGGGCGGCATGTAACTCACCGGGTCCACGAAGACCTGGCCCTCGAAGGCCGTACGGTCCGCCAGGCGGCCCGCCGGCAGCTGAAGAAGCCCGCGCTGGACACGCAGAACGGCACCAGGTAGTTGAACAGCACCCGCAGCCAGGTCGCGGCGGTGGCGTCGCCGGACGCAATCACCGCCCCCTGGTTGACCAGGGAGAGCAGGGTGCCCACAAGGAGGGCGATCGGTACGCACCTCGACAGCGAGGCCGCCGAGAACACGGTCGCAAGCAGACGTGGTGCCTCGCCGGCGCTCCTAGGTGTCTCGTGGCCGGCGCTCATGGGTGTCTCGTGGCCGGCCCGCTCGGTCCCGCCGCCCGGTTCGGACCCGTCGTTTCGCTCAGATGCGGCCGTGGGCGGTCTCCTCGGTCTCCTCGCTGGTGAAGACGTAGTCGGCGGTCTCGCCGTACGACGCCTCGTAGCTCATCCCGAAGGCGTCGGAACGGCCGCTGGTCCTGCCCACCTCGAATTCCGGCGCGAACCCGAACATGGCGTTCCTGATCTTCGTCGAGCTGCCGTCGGGCCCGGTGAGCGGCTCGTAGGAGAGTTCCGTCCGGCCCTCGACCGTGAGGCCGGGCCTGTCTCCTTCCCCGAGGGAGACGGCCGCCCGCTCCATGCCCAGGTACTCGCCGTAGAACTGCGACAGCTGGCCGAACGGTCCGCCTTCCCGGCCGGAGAGGATGCGCTCCAGGGCCTCGGCCTGCTCATCACTGGCCGAGGCGTCGACGACCAGTCCGACCTTCCAGTTGCCGGAGGACAGATTGGACGGGAAGAGGTTGTAGAACGCGAAGTCCACGTCGGACAGGTCGAGATCGTCCAGATTCCCGTCTGCCACATGGAACACGGCGGTGCCCCGGCATTCGGTGCGCCCCTCGGCATCCCGCGGCTGGCCGTCGTAGGGACAGCTGCACAACACCGCACAAGAGCAACCGGCCACATAGGTGCCGGATATCGTCCACGACATGAGTGCTCCCCTTTTCCGATGATGATGGCGGCGAGCGTCGTCCTTTACTTTTACGCTAAACCTGACAAATCACCCTGTAAACGTCGTTCCGGCACATCACGGCGATTCAATTCTTGTCCGGCTTCGGGGCGGCCTCGTCGTCCTGCTCGTATGCGGCCGCGGCTCTGGCCCGTTCGCTGTTCCGCAAGGGCGCGAACTTCACGGCGGCGATGGCGTTCGAGATCGCCACGCGGGAGCAGGCCGAGCGCGGGATCGCGGGGTCGATGGAAGGCCACGCGGCCATGGACATGTTGGTACGGGCCGAGGGCGGCTTCGTCCGGCGTCTGTTCTCCCGGGACGGCTTCAGCTCCGTGTCGCACATCTTCGTCATGGAGTGGGCGGCGATCGTGCGGGACCTGGTGGCGGGGCTGCTGATCGCGGGGGCGATCGCGGCCTGGGTGCCGGAAGACTTCTGGCGCACGTTCGTCCTGGCGGACCATCCGCTCGCCGCCAAACTGATCGGCCCCCTGGTCGGGACGCTGGTGGCCATCGCCACTTTCGTCTGCTCGATCGGCAAGGTGCCGCCGGCCGTGGTGCTGTGGAAGGGCGGCATCAGCTTCGGCGGGGTGATCGCCTTCATCTACGCCGGCCTGCCGATCCTCCCCATCCTGAACATCTACCGGAAGCACTACGGCGCCCGCACGGCCGTTTTCCTCCTCGGCACCTTCTTCGCCGCGATGGCCGTCGCCGGATACGTCGTCCTCGTCTTCCTGCTGCTGGCGGCGGCTCTGCTCCTACGGTTCTGGCGCACCGGCGGCCCGGCCATGCTGCGGATGATGGGCGGCTCACCCGGCGCCGGGGAAACAGAGCACGGGCACGGGCACGCGCACACCCCGCATGAGACGTGAGAAGCGTCTGTGGGATAACCCCCATGCGCATCGACCGGCCTGCCGCATGGTTCGCGACCCGGTCGCTCCACAAGGCTGTACGTGGTCCTTTCACCCGTACAGACAAGGGAGTTCAGGCATGCAGACCCGTCGCGCCACCATGCTGTCGGCCATTGCAGCACTCGCCGTGTCCGCCGTCCCGGCACGAGCGGCGGCCGGCGAGCCGCGCCCGGCCGGGCTGGTGCGACTGACGTTGCCCGCGCCCAGCGGCCCATATCCCGTGGGGACGGTCGCGCTGCGCCTCGTCGATGCCTCGCGGGCCGATCCCTGGGTCGCGTCGCAGCCGTACCGGGAGCTCATGGTCGGCATCCGCTATCCGGCCCGGACCGTCGGCGGCTGTCCGGCCGCACCCCAGATGCTTCCCGGCGAGGCCTCCGGGTTCGCCGCCCTGAACAGCTTCACCGATGTGCCGAGCAGCCGGGTCGACTGGGCGGCCACCCGCACGCACGCTCACGAAGGTGCCCCGGTCGCTCACGGTGGTCCGCTCCCGGTGCTCTGCTACTCCCCCGGTGCCGGGGACCCGCGCTCCCTGGGCACCACTCTCTGCGACGACCTTGCCTCCCGGGGCTATGCCGTGGTGACCCTCGATCACACCTACGACGCCTCGGCCGTCGAGTTCCCCGGCGGCCGCGTCGAACGCTCCGTCCTCCCCGCGGAGTTCGCCAAGGCGTACCCGGACCAGCAGCGCATCACCGCCCTGTTGCGGAAAACCATGGCAGTACGCGTGGCCGACGCCCGCTTCCTCCTCGACGCACTGCCGAGCGCGCTGCCCCAAGTCCTGTGCGGCAGGCTGGACTTCGGCCGCATCGGCATGTTCGGCCAGTCGGCAGGAGGCTTCACCGCCCTGCAGACCATGCACGACGACCCGCGCATCGCAGCAGCGGCCAACCTGGACGGGGTACTCGCGTACGTCCAGGACGACAGCGCCCCCGGCAACCTGTCCTCCGTTGCCGCCGACGGCCTCGACCGCCCCTTCCTGCTGATCGGCAAGGATGGCAACGACCTCGGCACGGTGCCGTCCTGGCAGGCTCTGTGGCGCAACAGCCCCGGATGGCACCGGGGCCTGAGCCTGCGGGGCGCGCAACACGCCACGTACACCGACGCCGAAGCGATGGTTCCGCAGATCGCCCGGCGGCTCGGCCTGCCCCGCAAGACCGTCGTCGAGAACATCGGCACCATCGCCCCGCGGCTCGCGATCACCGCCCAACGGGCCTACGTCGCCGCCTTCTTCGACCGCTGGCTGCGCGGCCGGGACGACGACGCTCTGTGGGACGGGGCGTCCGGCTGCCATCCGGAAGCACGGTACTTCTGAGAGCTGAGCGGCGGCTGTCAAGATCGGGGAATCGGTGGCCTGAACTGATACCGCCCGCTACGTTGTCGCTTGCCCACAGGCGCAAGGGGGCGGTGGTCGAGGGGGGCCGCCGGTCCAGGACGAGGAGCGTGTCATGACCGAGGAACCGGCCGCCGACCGTGAGGCCGTGCTGGCGCGGCTGGATCTGACCACCCCGCATTCGGCACGGGTGTGGAACTACTGGCTGGGCGGCAAGGACAACTACGCCCCCGACCGCGCCATGGGCGACCAAGTCCTGGAGTACTTCCCGGAGATCGTCGACTCCGCGCGGGCCGACCGGGCGTTCCTGGGCCGCGCGGTGCGCCATCTGGTCGGCGAGGCGGGCGTCCGCCAGTTCCTCGACCTCGGCACCGGCCTGCCCACCGCGGACAACACGCACGAGGTCGCCCAGCGGCTGGCCCCCGCGACCCGGATCGTCTACGTCGACAACGACCCGCTGGTCCTGGTGCATGCCCAGGCCCTGCTCACCAGCAGCCCCGAGGGCGTCACGGACTATCTGGACGGCGACGTCCACGAACCGGGCCCGATCCTCGAAGGCGCCGCCCGGACACTGGACTTCAAGCAGCCGGTGGCACTCATGCTGCTGGGCATCATGCAGTTCGTGAGCGACGACGAGCAGGCGTACGAGATCGTCGACCGGCTCGTGGCCGCCCTGCCCTCCGGCAGCTATCTGGCGCTCGCCCATCCCACCGCCGAGGTCCACACCGAGGCCATGACGGCGGCGGTGGCCAGCTGGAACGAGCAGGGCTCGGCGCCGATGAAACTCCGCAGCCGCGAGCAGCTGCTGCGCTTCTTCGACGGTCTGGAGCTGCTGGAACCGGGCGTGGTGTCGTGCTCGCGCTGGCGTGCGCAGCAGCCCGAGGTCGGCGAGATCGTCGACGTGACGCAGTTCTGCGGGGTGGCGCGGAAGCCCTGAGGCTGCCCTTGAGGACCGGTCTTCACGACCGGCCCTCAAGGATGTCGTGGGCCTTGCGGACGGCGTCGCGGTTCCAGCGGCGCTGCTTCTCCAGCTTCGCCCGGTTGTTGGCGATGAGCTGGTTCTGGATGCGTACGTCGACGGCGTGCACGGTGCGGACGTAGCCGGTGTGCTGCTTGCAGCGGGCGTCGGCCGTCGCCGTCTGCTTCTCCGAGGCCGAGGGTGCGTCGGGGTCTCGAGGCGGCGCGGACAGCCGTGCCTCCAGCTCCTCCCGCTGACGGTCCTCGCCGATCTCGGCGTCCCTGGGAGTGGCGTAGTGGTAGCCCGCTTTGCGCATGCATGACGACCACGCCTTGTCCGCCTTCTTCCAGACGGGGTCCTTCATGCCCTGCTGGAGGCTCTTGGACTTCAGTTCCAGGACCGGGTTCCTGCGGTCCTGCGGGCTACTGCCGTAGATCGCGCGATCCGCCTCGCCGAGACAGCCGCGGCGCGGGATGCGGTGGCCGTGCACGGACTTCGGATCTGCGCCGAAGAACTCGCCGGTCAGCGCCAGGAATTGGGAGAGGGTCCACTTCTTCTGCGGGTTGCGGCGCTCGTATGCGGCCCGCGCCGCCTGATAGCCGTAGCGCGCGGCCTGCCGGGGGTCCTGGATGCCGTAGCGGAGGTCGTCGTCGACGTACGCGACGGCCGTGAACACGCCTGTGCCCGCCGGGCGTTGGGGCCAGGCGGGCAGGGGGTCGATGTCGAGGTTCTTCAGGTCGTCGAACCCGAGGCGGACCATGCACTGCTTGGCGAGCGTCCAGCGGGCCGTACCGACGGTGTGTCCGTCGTCGGACAGGTCGTAGGCGGCCAGCGGCAGGAACCGCGGGTCGTTCGACGAGGTGGGGCGGGCCTCGGGCGTCGGCGAGCCGGACGGCTGCCCGCACCCGGCGAGGATGAGGGCCGAGGCCAGGAGCAGTAAGAGCGGGGCGGCTGCGCGCATTGGGCCAGCTCATCAGGGGCCGAGGACGGCAGACCGTGGTGGAGGCCACAGTTCCGGGTCACAGCCGCATCACAG
Organism: Streptomyces sp. NRRL S-646; assembly: GCF_000720765.1. GTDB lineage: Bacteria > Actinomycetota > Actinomycetes > Streptomycetales > Streptomycetaceae > Streptomyces. The sequence continues at coordinate 47,807 of NZ_JODC01000008.1, read as the reverse complement.
GTGCCGCATACGGTCCCGGCGCGGCCGGCCGCCCTCACCACGGCCGAAGCGAGGGCGGCGGGCGCCGGTCAGCCGGCGGCGAGGAGCTCCAGGGTGTCGATCACCCGGTTGGAGAAGCCCCACTCGTTGTCGTACCAGGCGACCACCTTGATGTGGCGGCCGTCGACGCGGGTGAGGGCCGAGTCGAAGATGGAGGAGGCCGGGTTGCCGGTGATGTCGGACGACACAAGCGGGTCGTCCGAGTACTCGAGGACGCCGGCCAACGGGCCCTCGGCCGCGGCACGGTAGGCCGCCAGCACGTCTTCCCGGGTCACGTCGCGGGCCACCGTGGTGTTCAGTTCGACGATCGAGCCCACCGGAACGGGTACGCGAATCGAGTCGCCCGACAGCTTGCCGTCGAGGCCGGGCAGCACGAGGCCGATCGCCTTGGCGGCGCCCGTCGTGGTGGGCACGATGTTGATGCCGGCGGCGCGGGCGCGGCGGGCGTCGCGGTGCGGGCCGTCCTGGAGGTTCTGCTCCTGCGTGTAGGCGTGCACCGTGGTCATGAAGCCGTGCTCGATGCCGGCGAGTTCGTCGAGGACCGCGGCGAGCGGGGCGAGCGCGTTGGTCGTGCAGGAGGCGTTCGAGACGATGGTGTGCAGTTCCGGGTCGTACGCGTCGGTGTTGACCCCGTAGGCGAGGGTGACGTCGGCGCCGTCCGAGGGTGCGCTGACGAGGACCTTCCTCGCGCCCGCGTCGAGGTGGGCGCGGGCGGCCTTCGCCGAGGTGAAGCGGCCGGTGGACTCCAGGGCGACGTCGACGCCGAGTTCGGCCCAGGGCAGCTGCGCCGGGTCGCGTTCGGCGAGGACCTTGATGCGCCGGCCGTCGACGACGAGGGTGTCGCCGTCGACGGTCACCGGGCGGCCGAGCCGGCCGGCCGTGGAGTCGTAGGCGAGGAGCCGGGCGAGGGTGGCGGGCTCGGTGAGGTCGTTGACGGCGACGATCTCGATGGTGCTGTCGCGTTCCAGCAGGGCGCGCAGCACATTGCGTCCGATGCGGCCGAATCCGTTGATGGCGACGCGAGTCATGAATACCCCTTGGTGTCTCTGCGGCTCGTCTGGGTTCCCCACCAGCCTCGCGTGCGGGGTCCGCGGGCGGCCGTGGCGTGAGCGCCATGGTTCGAAAGGATCGCGCCAGGTCGCCGATGAGGCGGCTACTCGCCGCGGGTGAAGGTACGCCGGTACTCGCTCGGCGTGGTCCCGAGGATGCGCTGGAAGTGCATGCGCAGATTGGCGCCGGTGCCCAGGCCCACGTCATTGGCGATCTGCTCGACGCTGCGCTCCGACCGTTCGAGCAGCTCACGGGCGAGGTCGATGCGGGCGCGCATGACCCATTGCATCGGCGTGTATCCGGTGTCCTCGACGAAGCGCCGCGAGAAGGTGCGGGGTGAGACCGCGGCGTGCTGCGCGAGGGTGTCGAGGCTGAGGGGTTCGTCGAGCCGGTGCAGGGCCCACTCGCGGGTGGCGGCGAAGCGCTCGCCGAGCGGTTCGGGCACGCTGCGCGGCACGTACTGCGCCTGGCCTCCGCTGCGGTAGGGAGCCGCGACCAGGCGCCGGGCAGCGTGGTTGGAGGCGGCCACGCCCAGGTCGCCGCGCAGGATGTGCAGGCACAGGTCGATGCCGGAAGCGGCGCCGGCCGAGGTGAGCACGCTGCCCTCGTCGACGAACAGGACGTTCTCGTCGACCTGGACCAGCGGATGCTTCTCCGCGAGGGCCCGCGTGTAGTGCCAGTGCGTCGTGGCGCGCCTGCCGTCGAGCAGGCCGGTGGCGGCGAGCGCAAAGGCGCCCGTGGAGATGGCGGCGAGGCGCGCGCCCCGCTCGTGGGCGGCGATCAGCGCGTCGACGACGGCCGGCGGCGGGTCCTCACGGTCGGGGAACCGGTAGCCCGGCACGAACACGATGTCTGCCCAGGCGAGCGCGTCGAGCCCGTCGGCGACGTGGTACGCCAGCCCGTCGCCGCCGGTCACAAGGCCGGGTGCCGCCCCGCACACCCGTACCTCGTACGGCATGCTCGCGCGGGTCGTGAACACCTGCGCGGGAATGCCGACATCAAGCGGCTTCGCGCCTTCGAGGACCAGCACGGCGACGCGGTGGAGGCGGGGGGTGGGCACAGGGAACAGCGTACGAGGGGTGCGAGGCGGGCCTGATCATCTGCACCGACCGGGGAAATGTCGAATGCGCCGCTCCCCGATCGACGTGGGGGTGACGGCAACACCTCCCAGCACTCCAGGAGCACCCCCTCATGACCGTAACCGCAGACATGGCCATCTCTCTCGACGGCTTCATCGCCGGCACCGGCGTCGCCGTCGACAACCCGGGAGGCGACGGCGCCGAGCCGCTTTTCGAGTGGATCCACAACCTGGCGAGCTGGCGGCAGCGCCAGGGCATGACCGGCGGGGAGGAGAACCTCGACTCCGAGCTGATGCGCGAGTGGTTCGACGTCACCGGAGCGGTGGTCATGGGCCGGATGATGTACGACACGGGTGAGGAGTTCTGGGGGGACAACCCGCCGTTCCGGACCCCGGTCTTCGTGCTCACCCACCGCCCCCGGCCGACCCTGGTGAAGGAGGGCGGCACCACCTTCACCTTCGTCACCGACGGCATCCACAGTGCCCTCGACCGGGCGAAGGCCGCCGCCGGCGACAGGAATGTCGACATCGCGGGCGGGGCGAGCACGGTGCAGCAGTACCTCGGAGAGGGGCTCATCGACGAGCTGCAGCTACACGTCGTGCCCGCGCTCCTCGGCGCCGGGCTGCGGCTCTTCGAGGGGCTCGGCGCCCTGCGGTGCAAGGTCGAGCCGGTCCGCGTGGTCGACACGCCCCTCGCCACCCACCTGAAGTACCGCATGGTGAGATGACTTACTCGCCCGGGTAGCGGACTCCGATGCTCGCGCGTACGGCGTCCAGGGTCGCCATGACAGCGAGCGTGCCGTCCAGCGGGACGTACGGCGACTCGGTGAGTCCGGCGCGCAGGCAGCGGGCCACCTCCAGTGCCTCATGGGTGTAGCCGTTGCCCGGGGATTCCGGCAGGCGGATCTCCTCGGCCTCGTGGCCCTGGCGGTGCAGGACGAAGCCGCCTGCGTGGAAGAAGTCGCGGGCGAACTCGATGCGGCCGAGGGTGCCGTTGACCGAGGCGTGCTGTGCCGTCTGGGTGCCCAGGGAGCAGGAGAGCACCGCGACGGCTCCGCTGTCGTAGCCGAGCAGGATGCCGGTGTTGTCGTCGACTCCTTGCGGGTTGAGGTGCGCCCAGGCCGAGACGGCGTCGGGGGCGCCCAGCAGCAGTTGGGCGAAGGAGACGGGGTAGACGCCGAGGTCGAGCACGGCGCCGCCGCCCTGGGCCGGGTCGTGCAGGCGGTGTGCGGCGTCGTAGGGCAGGGCGATGCTGAAGTCGGCGTGGACGGAGCGGAGTTCACCGATGGCGCCGTCGGCGATCAGCTCCTGCATCCGCAGCACGGCGGGGTTGACGTAGGTCCACATCGCCTCCATCAGGAAGACGTTCTGCTTGCGGGCGATCGTCACCAGGTCCTGCGCCTGGGCGAGGTTGAGGGTGAGCGGCTTCTCGCACAGCACCGCCATCCCGGCCTCCAGGCAGAGCGCGGCCGCCGCGCGATGGGCCGAGTGCGGGGTGGCGACGTACACGACGTCCACTTCGGGATCCATGGCCAGGTCCTGCCAGCTGCCGTGGGCCCGGGCTATTCCGTGCCGGTCGGCGAATCTGTGGGCGGCGTCGGCGCTGCGGGAGCCGACGGCAACGAGTTCGGCGTCGTCGGGGATCAGACGCAGATCCTCGGCAAAGGTGTGGGCGATGCCGCCGGTGGCGAGGACACCCCAGCGGACGGGGCGTGTTCCTGTCATGGGCTCGGGCCCTTCCGTGGTGCGTGAGTATGTGGTTGCCGTTGTACGTCAGTACGGGGCTGCCCTGTGGTCACTTGGCGAATCCGGCGGGAGGCCTGCCTCACCGCCCCACCGCCACGCCGCTTGTTGAATGGGGGGTTCATGATCGACGTGATCATTGCGGGTGGCGGGCCGACCGGCTTGATGCTGGCAGCCGAGTTGCGTCTGCACGGCGTACACGTGGTCGTGCTGGAGAAGGAGGCGGAGCCGACCACGTACGTGCGCGCGCTCGGTCTGCATGTGCGCAGCATCGAGGTGATGGACCAGCGCGGTCTGCTGGAGCGGTTCCTCGCGCAGGGCCGGCGCCACGACAAGGTCGGCGGCTTCTTCGCCGCCGTCGGCAAGCCCTGGCCCGAGCGGCTGGACTCCGCGCATGCCTACGTCCTCGGCATCCCGCAGCCCACCACCGATCGTCTGCTGGCAGAGCACGCCATCGAGCTCGGCGCCGAGATCCGGCGCGGCTGCGAGCTGGTCGGGCTGAGTCAGGACGAGGACGGGGTGACTGCCGAACTGGCCGACGGCACCCGGCTGCGTTCGCGTTACCTCGTCGGCTGCGACGGCGGCCGCAGCACGGTGCGGAACCTGCTCGGCGTCGGCTTCCCCGGCGAGCCCAGCAGGGTCGAGACGCTGCTGGGTGAGATGGAGGTGGCCGCGCCGGCGGATGAGGTGGCCGCCGTGGTGGCCGAAGTCCGCAGAACACAGAAGCGGTTCGGCGTCGGGCCCTTCGGGGAGGGAGTGTTCCGCGTCGTCGTGCCCGCCGAGGGGTTGGCCGCGGACCGCACGGTCCCGCCGACCTTCGAGGAGTTCAGGCAACGCCTGCGGGCGGTGGCCGGCACCGACTTCGGGGTTCACTCACCGCGCCGGCTGTCCCGCTTCGGTGACGCCACCCGGCAGGCCGAGCGCTACCGGGTGGGCCGGGGACTGCTGTCGGGCGACGCGGCGCACATCCATCCGCCGACCGGCGGCCAGGGTCTCAACCTCGGCATCCAGGACGCGTTCAACCTCGGCTGGAAACTGGCCGCCGAGGTGGGCGGCTGGGCACCGGACGGCCTGCTGGACAGCTACCACGACGAACGCCATCCGGTGGCCGCCGACGTGTTGGACAACACCCGTGCGCAGATGGAGCTGATGTCCACGGAGCCCGGCCCGCAGGCGGTGCGCCGGCTGGTGTCGCAGCTGATGGACTTCGAGGAGGTGAACCGGTACCTGATCGAGAAGATCACCGCGATCGGGATCCGCTACGACTTCAGCGAGGGCCACGAACTGCTCGGCCGGCGCATGCGGGACGTGCAGTTGAGGCGGGGGCGCCTCTACGAGCTGATGCACGGCGGCCGCGGGCTGCTGCTCGACCAGACCGGCCGGCTGTCGGTGACGGGGTGGGCGGACCGGGTCGATCATGTCGTCGACGTCAGCGAGGAGCTGGAGGTGCCCGCGGTCCTGCTGCGGCCGGACGGTCATGTGGCGTGGGCCGGTGACGATCAGCGGGATCTGCTCGACCGGCTGCCCAAGTGGTTCGGTGCGGCCGTGAGGTGAGCGCGGCCGCCGCCGGGGGAAGGCTGCCATTCCGCCCCGAGGCAGGCGAGGGCTACCGCCCCTCCTGGTCCATCCCGGCCGAGATCCTTTCCGCCGCCACGGTCAGAGCCGACACGATCTCCTTCACCCGGTCCGCCGAGTACCGCACGCTCGGCATGGACACGGACACGGCCGCGATCGTGGCACCGGTCGAATCGGTCACTCCGCGCCCGATGGCGACGAGCCCCAGCTCGGAGCGTTCGAGGTTGACGGCGACGCCGCTGCTGCGGACGGCTCTGAGTTCGGCGCGCAGTTCTGCCAGGTCGGGGAGCTCCTCGGTCCCGTCGGTGGGGGCGTGCGCGTACAGCGCGGTCAGTTCGTCGTCGGCGAGCGCGGCGAGCATGATCAGGCCCCCGGTGACCTGGTGCGCGGGGAAGACCATGCCCTCGCGGTTGCCGACCCGCAGGGCCTGCGTGCACTCGACGGAGGCGATGAAGCGGACGGTGCGGCCGGTGCGGATGCTGACGTTGGCGGTCTCGTCGAGGGTGTCGACCAGAGCCCGCAGCGGGCCCAGGGCAGCGGAGCGGAGGGCGCCCACATTCGACTGGGCCTTGGCGGCGATCTCGAGGACGGGTCCGGCGCGGTAGCTGCGGTCCTCGTTCTGCACCGCGAAGTCGCGGTAGACGAGCGTCGACAGCAGACGGTGGGCGCTGGAGCGGGCGATGCCGAGCCGCCGGGCCGCCTCGGAGACCGTGATGGGGCCCTCGACCTGCAGAATCACCGCCAGCTGCAGCGCATGGTCCACGCTGGTCACGCCGTACGCCGGCGGGTTCTTCATCGACTTGGCCATGACCGTCGCCTCTTCCTGTCTGTTCCGCAGGACAGAATCTACTGTTCCGATCGGCGTGGTGCGGAGCACGGTGAGGGCATGACCGCCCAAGACGACGTCGTCTCCCCCGTCTCGCTCACCGCCGAGGACAGGCCGGACCAGCCGCCGGTCACTCCCGAGCTGGAGGAGCTCTACCGGGGCTTCGAGAAGGCCCTCCTGGTGCCCCTGTGGACCCGGATCGGCGACCTGATGCCCGCACACCCCAGGTCGAAGGCGCAGCCCCACCTGTGGGAGTGGCAGACGCTGCTCGATCTGGCCGGCCGCTCCGGTGACCTGGTGCCGGTCGGCCGCGGCGGCGAGCGGCGCGCGATCGCGCTGGCCAACCCCAGCCTGGGCGGCCGGCCGTACGCCACCCCGACGCTGTGGGCGGCCATCCAGTACCTGATGCCTGGCGAGGACGCGCCCGAGCACCGGCACACCCAGAACGCCTTCCGGTTCGTGGTGGAGGGCGAGGGCGTGTGGACGGTGGTGGAGCGCGACCCTGTGCCGATGCGACGCGGTGACTTCCTGCCGCAGGCCGGCATGAACTGGCACGCCCACCACAACTCGGCCGACCGGCCCATGGCGTGGATCGACGGCCTGGACATTCCCTTCCAGTACGACATCGAGGCGCAGTTCTTCGACTTCGGCCGGGACGAGCTGTCCGCGCAGGAGCACACGACACCCGACCGCTCGCGCTCACAGCGGCTGTGGGGGCACCCGGGGCTGGCGCCGGTCTCGCAGCTCGGCCGCCAGGAGGGCACTCCCCTGCTGTGCTACCGCTGGGCGGACACCGACGCCGCACTGACCGACCAGCTGGAGCTGGAGCGCGCGGGCCACCCCGGCACCGTCGGCCCCGGCCATGCGCTGGTGCGCTACACCAACCCGACCACCGCGGGCGATGTGCTGCCGACCATCCGCGCACAGTTCCACCGGATCGTCAGCGGCGTGGAGACCGCGCCGCGGCGGGAGACGGGTTCGTCGGTCTACCAGGTCTTCGACGGCTCCGGCCGCGTCAGCGTGGGTGACTTCTCCTGGTCGGTCACCCGCGGCGACCTGTTCGTCGTCCCGTCGTGGCAGCCCCTGTCGATCCGGTCCGAGGCGTCGCCGTCCGACTCGGACTCCGGCGCGCTCGACCTGTTCCAGTTCAGCGACGCCCCCCTGTTCACCAAGCTCAACCTGTTCCGCACCCACATCGAGGAGAACGCGTGAAGCTCGCCACCATCCGTCTCGGGGACCGCACCACGGCGGTTCGCGTCGAGGGCGACAGCCTCGTCGATCTCGGTCTGCCGGACGTCGGTGCCGTCCTGGCATCGCCCGGCGGTCTCGACGCCGCGGCGGCGGCCGACGGTCAGCGGTACGCGGGCGCCGACGCCGGGTTCGCGCCGCTCGTCCCCCGCCCCACCAAGGTGGTCTGCGTCGGCCTCAACTACCAGAAGCACATCAAGGAGATGGGCCGGGACCTGCCCGAATACCCCACGCTGTTCTGCAAGTTCGCGGACACGCTGGTCGGCGCGCGCGACAACGTGCGGCGTCCGGTGGAGACCGAGCAGTTCGACTGGGAGGCCGAACTCGCCGTGGTCGTCGGCCGCCAGGTCCGGCGCGCGAGCGAGAGTGAGGCCGAGGCGGCGATCGCCGGGTTCACCGTGCTCAACGACGTCACCTGCCGCGACTGGCAGTTCCGCACCCGCGAGTGGCTGCAGGGCAAGAACTGGGACTCCACGACACCGGTCGGCCCCTTCCTGGTCACCACCGACGAGGTCGGCGGCCCGCGCCCCGCGCTCGACATCCGCTGCGAGGTCAACGGGCAGGTCATGCAGCAGGACAACACCGGCGACCTGCTCTTCGACCCGGTCGACCTGGTCCGCTACGTGTCCACGATGATCCGGCTCAACCCCGGCGACATCATCGCCACCGGCACCCCCGGCGGCGTCGGCCACGCCCGCAGACCACAGGTCTTCCTGCACGAGGGCGACACCGTCGTCACCGAGATCGAGGGCGTGGGCCGCCTCGTGAACCGCGTCGTCTCCGAGGGTGCGTGATGCGAACCCTGCACACCACGCTGGCGTGGGTGGCCGAGGGCACCGCACGGTTCGGGAAGGCGGTGGCCGACCTCGACGAGGCCGCGTACGGCGCGCCCTCGCTGCTGCCCGGCTGGACCCGCAAGCACGTCGTGGCCCACGTGGCCGCCAATGCCCGTGCCCTGCGCAACCTCATGCACTGGGCCCGCACGGGTGAGCCCACCCCGATGTACGACTCGCCCGAGCAGCGCCTGGCCGACATCGAGTCCGGGGCAGACCTGCCTGCCAGGTGGCTGACCGCCTGGTTCGAGGAGTCGGCGCAGCTGCTGTCGTACGCCATGGCCGAGTTGACGGAGGAGCAGTGGCGGGCGGAGGTGCTGACCGCCCAGGGGCGGACCGTGCCGGCGAGTGAGGTCCCGTGGATGCGCAGCAGGGAGGTCATGGTGCATGCCGTCGACCTCGGCACCGGCATCCAATTCGCCGACCTGCCAGAGGAGTTCCGCGCCGAACTGCGCCACGACATCGTCGCCAAGCGCGGCAGCGACGCCGTCCCCACGGTCCGGGGCAGCGACGCCGACCTGACCGCCTACCTGGCGGGCCGCCCGTACACCGGTGTGACGACCCCGGAGGGTTCCCCCGCCCAACCCCTGAGTCCGTGGCTGTGACCACGCCGGAGCAAGACATGAACACCACGCACGTTCACCGCCCCGACGTCCTGGTCATCGGCGGCGGAATCGGCGGCCTCTCCGCCGCCCTCGCCCTCACCCGCCAGGGACTGCGGGTCCGCCTCTACGAACAGGCCGCCGAGTTCGGCGAGGTCGGCGCGGGCCTCCAGATCGCGCCCAACTGCACCCGGATCCTGGACGAGTACGGGCTCCTGCACGAGGCCGTCCAGCTCGGGGTCCTGCCCGAGCACATGATCATGAAGGACGCCCTCGATGCCGCCGAGCTGACCCGGGTCGACCTGAGGGACATGGAACGCCGCTACGGCTTCCCGTACATGGTCATCCACCGCAGCGACCTGCACGGTGTTCTGCTGCGCGGCTGCGAACGGGCGGGCGTGGATCTGGTGACCGGTACACGCTGCGAGTCCTACGAGAACTTCGAGGGCGGCGCTCGCGTCACCTTCGCCGACGGCCGCACCGACGAGGCCGAGGTCGTCATCGCCGCGGACGGCCTCCACTCGGTCGCCCGCACCCTGCTCGTCGACGACGAGCCCGTCGACTCGGCGTACGTCTCCTACAGCGGCGCGGTCCCCTTCCCGCAGGTGCACGCGAACGAGGTGCACGAGAAGGACGTCGTCCTGTACGTCGGACCGCACTGCCACTTCGTCCAGTACCCGCTGCGCGGCGGCCGGATGTTCAACCAGGTCGCGGTGTTCCGGTCGCCGAAGGCCCTGGCCGGTGAGGACGACTGGGGCACCCCGGACGAGCTGGACCGCGCCTTCGAGGGCACCTGCGAGCAGGTTCAGAAGGGTCTGCCCTTGATGTGGCGGGACCGCCGGTGGCGGATGTTCGACCGCGACCCGCTGATGACATGGGTCAGCGGGCGTGTCGCCCTGCTCGGCGACGCGGCCCATCCCCCGCTGCAGTACATGGCCCAGGGGGCGGTGATGGCCATCGAGGACGGCTGGGTGCTGGCCCGGCACGTCGGCGCACAGCGCGCGAAGCGGTCCGCGGGCGGATCCGGAGTCGACTGGGAAACGGCGCTCGCCGCGTATGAGGCCGTACGCCCCGAGCACTGCCGCCGGGTGGTCCTCACCGCACGCACGTGGGGCGACCTGTGGCATCACGTCGGGGTCGAGCGGGAGCAGCGCAACTCCGCGATGCGCTCGCGCGACACGTACGACTACTCCTTCATGGACTGGATCTACGGCCCCACGGCGCTGACCCCGGACCAGGAACCCGAGATGTACCCGACGATCCCGCTGGAGTCCGTGGAGATCTGAACGGCTGGGACAGGAGCGTGCCCCGCGTTCACCTGCGCCGCGAGGTGCGGCGCGGGGCGAGGCCGTCGAAGACGATGGCCAGCATCCGGTCTCGTACCTCTTCCTCGACGTGGGCGGGTGCGGAGGCTCGTGAGGTGGCAACGAGCAAGGCGTACACCTCGGGCAGTTCGACGTCGTTCCGGACGGCGCCGGCGCGCTGGGCCTGCTGCAGCAGGGCACCGACTGCTCGGCGCAGTCCGTCCGATGCCTGAGCGGCGTCGCTGCCGTGGTCACCGCCGACCTCGAGCAGGGCCTCGGTGATGGCGATCTTGCCGGTCGCGTCGGCGACGAGGTGGCGGAAGAAGTCGAAGAACGCGGTACCCGGGTCCGTGGCGTGCAACAGCGTTTCGGCCTGCTCGCGCAGGCGGTCGAACCGCTGCACCAGTACGGCTTCCAGGAGCGCCGCTTTGGTGGGGAAGTGACGGAACACCGTGGCGATTCCGACGTTGGCCAGGCGGGCCACCTCCTCGGTGGACGCGGACTCTCCGCCCTTGCCGAAGACCTCTTCGGCGACATTCAGGATCCGCTCGCGGTTGCTTCGCGCGTCGGCGCGCTGCGGCCGTCTGCCGCCGGTCTCTCGGTTGCCTGGGGTGCTCATCGCGCTTTCACTCATCTGCCGCTGTCCGGAGTCGCCACTCCGTATAATCGGAGTCAGCACTTCGGATAGTACTTCGACGCCACCGCATGCCGGCGCAGACGACAGGAGAGTGCCGATGACCGAAGTCCTCAGCCCGAGAGAGGTTTTCCTCGCGCTCGTGAACGGTGTTGCGGAGGGCCGCTGGAAGGACCTGCCCGACCTGTATGCGGAGCAGACCCATGTCGTGCACCCTTTCGACCCACTCCGCGCTGCGGCACTCCGCACCCGCGACGAACTGCGCGAACACTTCAGGCCAACGGGTGCCGGCCCCCGGCTGCACCGTCGGGCGACCAACATCACGATCCATGAGACGACCGACCCCGAGGTCATCGTCGCCGAGTTCGAGTACCAGGGAACCGTCGAAGGCACTGGAGAGCCCTTCGCGCTGCCCGGCATCTTCGTCCTACGGGTGCGCGACGGCGAGATCATCAGCTCCCGCGACTATTTCGACCATGTCACCGCCGCCCGAGTCCGAGGACAGCTCGACTCACTTGTCGCAGCCGTGCAGAAGGGGAGCGCCGCTTCGGCGTGAGCGCGCTGCACAAAGCCGTGAGCTGGGCATCTCCACGGCCTGGCCGGGATGTTGAGGGGGCGGACGGGCAACGGGCCGAGGACCAAGGGGATTTGGCCGACCTGCGACCACCGACCCCTGAGGGGCGGATGTGGTCCGATCACTACCATTGGAGCCCAAGACAACCATTCGACCGGCTCGTTGGATGCGTGCCGGTCGGGGTCGCCGGTGCCAGGGACCGCTCCCCGGGCTGCGGTGATCTTCCTACCCAGGAGGACCCTCCCGCATGTTCCGACGTATTGGCAACACGGTCGTCCGACATCCCGTCTGGACGATCGTGGCATGGCTGATCGCGGCGGTGGCGATCGTCGCCACCGCGCCGAGCCTGCCCTCGAACAGTGACGAGAGCAGCTTTCTGCCGAAGAGTTACGAATCGATCAAAGCGGCGGATCTCCAGGAAAAGGCGTTCCCCAGCGCCTTCACCCCGTCCGCGATCGCGCTGTACCAGCGCACCGACGGCGGCAGGCTGACCGCCGAGGACAAGCAGGACGTCGCCCGGATCACCACCGAACTGGGCAAGAAGCACATCGACCAGGTGCAGAAGGTCGTCCCCGGCCAGCCGTCCAAGGACGGCAGGTACGACCTGACCCTGGTCCAGATGGACAGCAAGAACGCCGGCCAGCCCAAACAGGCCGACGCAGCCAAGGTGTTACGCGAGGACGTCAAGGCGCTGGCCAAGGGCACGCATCTTGACGTCAAGCTCGGCGGCTCCGCCGCACAGGCCCTCGACCAGCAGGATTCATCCAAGCGCGGTCAGGCCCTGATCGGCATCGGCACCTTCGTGATCATTCTGGTGACCCTGCTGATCATCTTCCGGGCGCCGATCCTGGCCGTACTCCCCCTGGTCCTGATCGGCCTGGTGTCGGCGATCGCCAACGGACTGATCGCCTACGCCACCAAGCTGTTCGACCTGCAGGCCAACAGCTCGATCTCGTCGATCCTGATCGTCGTCCTGTTCGGCGTGGGAACGGACTACTTCCTGTTCCTGATGTTCCGTTACCGCGAACGCCTGCGCGCCGGCGACGAACCCAAGCAGGCCATGGTCAACGCGGTCGCCCGGGTCGGCGAGGCGATCGCCTCGGCCGCCGGGGCCGTCGTCATCGCCTTCCTCGCGCTGGCGCTGTCCACGCTGGGCTTCCTCAAGCAGATGGGTCCGGCGCTCGCCATCGCCGTCGCCGCCACCCTGGTCGCGGGCCTGACCCTGATCCCGGCCGTGGTCTCGCTCATCGGGCCGAAGGTCTTCTGGCCCTCGAAGTCCTGGCAGCGCGAGCCGGACAACGCCCGGTTCGCCGCCCTCGGCCGGGGTGTGCAGCGTCGTCCGGCGCTCACCGCGGTGGCATCCGGCCTGGTCCTGATCGCGCTGACGCTCGGGACGTTCGGCTACAAGGCCACCTTCGACCTGGCCTCGGGCTCGATGCCCAAGACCAAGGAGTCCATGGTCGTCCAGGACGAGATGCAGAAGGCGTACTCGGCGGGCGCGGCCGCCCCCACCGACGTCTATCTGTCCAGCACCGACGGCAAGCCGCTCGACAGGGCCGGATTCACCGCGTACGCGTCGAAGCTCGGGGCCGTGGACGGTGTGGCGAGTGCCCGGATGTCCCAGGTGAGCAAGGGCGGCACGACCGCCGACTTCACCGTCACGCTCAAGTACGAGGCCTCGACGGACAAGGCGATCGACGCCGTGGGCAGGGTGCGTGACATCGCGCATGACGACGCCCCCGAGGGCACCGAAGCCCTCGTCGGCGGCATGTCCTCGATCTACAAGGACATCAACACCGCGGTCAACCACGACTACCGGACGGTCTTCCCCGTCGCCGCCGTCCTGATCATGGTCATCCTGGGGCTGCTGCTGCGCAGCGTGGTCGCCCCCTGGTATCTGATCGCCTCCGTGGGTCTGGGCTTCGGCGCGACCCTCGGCGCCACGGTGTGGATCTTCCAGGAGGGGCAGGGGCACTCCGGGCTGATGTTCATGCTCCCGGTGATCATGTATCTCTTCGTGGTCGCCATCGGCACCGACTACAACATCCTCATGATCGCCCGGCTGCGCGAGGAGGCCCGGGAGGGCCGCGACCCGCGTGCGGCGGCCGGCATGGCGCTCCGGCACGCCGGGCCGACGGTGGCCGCCGCGGGCTTCATCCTGGCGGCGACCTTCGCCACGATGATGCTGGCGGGCAACGCGCTGCTCACGGAGATGGGTTTCGCGGTCTCCTTCGGCATCGCGGTCGCGGCCTTCGTGATGGCGATGTTCTTCACCCCGAGCCTCACCGCGCTGATCGGCCATGCGGCGTGGTGGCCGGGCCACGGGGACCGTGCGGAGCCATCGGCGGACGCGGACACCGGATCCAACGGTTCCGGCCCGGCCCCGGGACCGGGCCGGAACTCGGTCGCACACGATCCTGCGGGACGCCGCAGCTAGGGCATGTCGTTTGGCCCCGGTCGGCTGTGGGGATCGGTGCGTTGCCGCCGCCCCGAGCGGGGCCATGGGGAGCGTGCAGCTGCAAGGCGGAGGAGGGAGTCGACGCGGAGCGTCGGCAACCGACGACAACGCTGCAGATGTGACGACAGGCCCTAGCGGCGCGGAGGTGTGACAGGGCTGGTCTGCCGGGCCGTGCGGCCCGGCAGACGCCGTCCGCTTCTCCCTCAGGGGGCGTGACGGCCGGGGCACAGGACGCGGCGGGAGCGACGAGCGGCTTGGGCAGTCGTCAACTCCCGTGGCCGGGAGCCGCACCGATCCAGCGGTGGTAGGCGTCCACGTCGACGTTGCTGCCGCACACGACGGTGACCACGTGGCGGCCGGCGAAGCGGTCACGGTCCTCGAGGACGGCCGCGATGCCGAGCGCGCCCGACGGTTCGACGACGAGGCCGGCGTCATCGAAAAGCATCCGCATACCGGTGATGATCGACGCCTCCTGGACCAGGACGGCGTCGTCGGCGACCAGCAGGAGGTCGTCCAGGACGGCCGGGATGGGAAACCGGCCGGCGACGCCGTCAGCGATGGTTTCGGTCGAGTCGGTGGTGACGACGCGCCCACTGCGCCACGACCGGGTCATCGCCGGTGCGCCCAGCGGCTGGACGCAGATCACCTCGGCTGCGGGCGCGAGGGCCTTCACCACATGCCCCACACCGGTGGCCAGTGCCCCGCCGCCGAGAGCGATCAGCACGGCGTCGAACGAGGGCATCACGTCCACCAGTTCCAGACCGATGGTCGCCGCGCCCTCGCAGGTCTCGAGATCCAGGCTGTCTTCGAGCAGCCGGATGCCGTCGTGGCGCGCGATGGCCGCCGCCCGCTCGCGGGCCAACTCGTGGTCGCCGTCCACCAGTTCCAGTGTGGCGCCCAAGGCGCGGATGCGATCGAGCTTGGCCGGGGTCGCGAAGCGGGAGGCCACGACGGTGACGTCGAGCCCGCGGCCGCGGCCGGACCAGGCGAGGGCCTGGCCGAGGTTGCCCGCGCTGGCGCACACCACACCGCGCGACTCCTGGTCGGCGAGCAGGCTCGCGACCAGCTCGGTGCCGCGGGCCTTGAAGCTGCGCACCGGGTTCGCCGTTTCGAGTTTGATGCTCACCGTGCAGCCGAGGCCGGGCTCCAGTGCCTCGCAGCGGTACAGCGGAGTGTCGAGAAAAACGGGATCGATCACCCGGCGGGCCGCCCTGATCCGAGCAGTGTCGAGGCGCGTCTCCTGCATGACACGGCAGCGTAGTCGGCGCCGTTGTGCTCGCCGCCGTGAACAGCGGTTTCCTAGGTGGTCACCGGTCGGCGCAAGGCCTGCCCCAGCGCCAGCACACTCAGACCGAACATCAAGACCCCCAGGGGGAGATGGACCGACGGGACGTGCGCGATGCCTAGCACGACCTGGACCGAGGCGAGTACGAGGAAGCCTGACGCGTGCCAGATGGGCCGGGGCGAGCCGCCGCCGGGCTTCCACGCCAGCACCGCCGCAAGCACGTACAGCATCGACGCCCCGTACATCACACGGGCTCCGGCACTGTGCAGCGTTTCTCCGTAGGACGCGGTCAGCAGCAGTCCGGCGGAGACCGCCTGAAGGAAGATGGTCAGGGTCTGCAGGACGATCGCGATCTTCAGGAACGAGGAGCCGCGGTGTGCGTTCGCCGTCGCCGTCACCTCAGTGGCCATGTCACAGTCCCCTTTTCCGCCCTCGGGCAGTAGATCGATAAGGTCTCAACAGCCCGACGAAGTGGGTCGGCGGAAGGTAAGGCGGGGGGCGGCCGTAATCATGGGGAGTGCGGGGAGCAGCGCAGAGGAGATAGCCGGCGAGCGACGCCAACTGATCAATGTCGCTTACCGGTTGCTCGGTTCGGTGACCGAGGCCGAGGACGCCGTCCAGGATGCCTACGCACGCTGGTACGGGCTGCCACGAAGCCGGCAGGAGGAGATCCTGTCCCCCGGCGCGTGGCTGACGACGGTGACCGGCCGCATCTGCCTGGACCTGCTCGGCTCGGCGCGGTCCCGCCGTGAACGCTATGTCGGCGCGTGGCTGCCCGAGCCGCTGCCCGACCGCACCGAGTGGAACCACGTGGGCGGTGCCGCCCCCACCGACCCCGCAGACCCCGCAGACCCCGCCGACCAGATCGTCCTGGACGAGTCGGTGACCATGGCCTTCCTCGTCGTCCTGGAGACGATGACGCCCGCCGAGCGGGTGGCGTTCGTCCTGCATGACGTCTTCCGGTACCCGTTCGCCGAGGTCGCCGACGTTCTCGGCCGGACCCCCGCGGCCTGCAAGCAGCTGGCGGCCTCCGCCCGGCGGCGGGTGAGCGTCGCGCGTGCTCCAGTGGCGGCGAGCGGCCGGGCCGACGTGGTGAGGCACGTCAAAGAGGCCTGGGAGACCAAGGACATCGCAGCCCTCGTCGGCCTCCTCGACCCGGCCGCAGTGATGACCGCCGACGGCGGCGGCCTGGTCGGCGCCGTTCTGCGCCCGGTCGAGGGCGGCGCGCGCATCGCCCAGTACATGATCGCCATTGCCGACAGGGCTCCGGGGCTCGAACTCCTGGAGCGGTCGGTCAACGGTGCACCGGGCCTGGTGGCCCGGCGTGCCGGCGTCGTCATGACCGTGGCCTCGTTCGACGTCTCCGGCGGGCGCGTCACCAGGATCTGGGCGGTCCGCAATCCGGAGAAGCTGCGGCCGTGGGCGCGGGAGGGCTAGCCCGCCCTCGCTCTGCAGATCGTGCAGTCGCCGCAGCAATGCCCCCTGAATGTCGTCACGTACCGCCTGGCGGATCCGTAGGCGGGACCAGTGCGGCCGGGCGAACTCGCGCTCCAAAGTTCCAAGCGGAGTGTGCGGGTCACCGCGCCCGCAGGGCCCAGTCGAGGGTGTCGTCCGCGACGGCTTCCCAGCCGTCGTGGAAGGCCGTGCCGTGGTCCCGGCCCGGGTACTCCCGGTATTCGGTGGGCGCGGAAGAGCGGCGGTAACGGCGGTGGGTCTCGCGGACGACAGCCGCCGGCACGATGTGGTCGGCGGTGCCGGCCACCAGCAACAGCGGGGCGCGGCCGGAGTTGGCGAATCCGACTGCTGTGGCGGGAGCCGCCGTACTCGCTGTCGGTGACGTGTTCCGGCCAGTCGACGTCGTCGGTCTCCCACAGGGCGATGTGGGCCATGCAGTGGTCGGGAGCGGCACCGTGCCGGTGTTCCCAGCCCGGCGGGGTCCGGATCACGTCGCCGGGGTGGGCTTCGAGGATCTTCCCGCCACGGGCCTGCGGCAAGGCCCTGACCGACCTCATCGGCGAACTCGTCCCCCGCAGCGAGGACTTCCGCACCGCCTGGGCCAGGCACAACATGCGCCTGCACTACACCGGCCTCAAGCACATCAGGCTGCCGGCCGGCTGGGCCGCCACGGCCGACGGGGCACTGCTGCAGGGGGTCCCGGACCAGCCCGCCCCGTCATCCACCCGACCCGTCAACGAGGCGCAGGTGACGATAATCGGTTGTCTGTCCGTGAGGGTGGTGGATGCAATGTGCGGCATGATCACCCAGGTGCGCCCGCCGCGGCGAGATGATACGAACGCGAATTACCGGGCTCTGCCACTCTGCGATCCGGGCCGGCTGCAGCCGCATCGCCGCTCGGGAGAGGCCGCCGCATGAATACGCCACTCTCGCCACCCGGATCGGCGCGGACCGAAGGATCCTCCGTCCGGATCGGCGCTCTCGTTCCCCTGACCAGGCCCGGCTGGGTCGAGGCAGGTCAACACTTGCTCGCCGGGCTCGAGTTGGCCGTCCGCGACGTGAATGACGCCGGTGGGATCGGCGGAAGGCCACTTGAACTGGTGGTCCGGGACACCGCGGCTGATCCGCACAGGGCGTCGGCGGCCGTGGACGAACTGGCCGGCCTGGGCGTGGCCGCCCTGGCGGGTGAGTATCACAGCGTCGTCGCTCGCACCGCTGCCGCCAGGGCCGACGCCCTCGGCCTGCCGTACCTCTGCTCGTCAGCGGTTCTCGACGCGCTCACCGAACAGCCGACGCGATGGGTCGCGCGCCTCCCCCCACCGCAGTCGCGCGGCTGGCGGACCTACGCGGACTTCCTCCTCGGCGCGGGCCACAGTCGTGTCGCCGTGGCAACCCAGCCGAGTGTCTACTGGGCAACCGGGACCCGCATTCTGCGCGAGTACCTCGCTGCACGCGGCGGCACCGTCATCGAACTCGACATGAGCGCGCTCACCCCGGCGGCCGTGTGCGACGAACTCGTCGAGAATCGTGCGACAGCCCTCCTTCTTCTGGTCGGCCACCCGGAGCCGGCCGTGCCCCTCGTCAAGGCCGTCCGCCGCGACCGGCGCCTCGCCGAGATCATGACGGGTGCTCCGGCCGGGCAACCTGAGTTCGCGGAATGGGCGACGCTGCTGGGTGACGACGGCGCCGCGATCCCGTTCCTGCGCTACCTGCCCGAGCGCCTCAGCCCCCTCGGTGCACGGGTCGAGACGGCCCTCCGTGACCGGCTGGCCGAGGCGCCTTCCTTCGTCGCCTTCGAGGGCTACGACACAATCGCCGTCCTCGCCGACGTGCTGCGCTCCCACGGCGCGGACCGGGCGCGCACCGCCGAATCCTGGCCGCGCGTCGCAGTCGAAGGCACCCGCGGGCTGATCCGGTTCTCCCGCACGCCGGGCATCAGCGTGTGGCAATGGGCCGGGACGCCGATCCAGGTCGTTGATCGGGATCCGGTGGAGCCTGATCGCTTTCGGGTCCTGCACACCGGCTGAGGGAGCATCAAGGAAGGATCTCGATGTACCCGTCGGTTCCGTGCACGCGGATCCGCTGCCCGTCCCGGATCAGCCGGGTGGCCTGCTCCACTCCGACGACGGCCGGCAAGCCGTACTCGCGGGCGATCACTGCGCCATGGGTCATCAGGCCGCCGACCTCCGTCACCAGGCCCGCGATTCCGACGAACAGCGGTGACCAGCTGGGGTCCGTGAAGCGTGTGACCAGGATGTCGCCCGCTTCGAGCTCGGCCTGCGCCATGTCAAGGATGACGCGGGCCCTTCCCTCGACGGTCCCGGCGGAAACCGGCAGGCCGATCAGGGCGCCGGCCGGTACGTCGTCGCGCCGGTACGCCCCGGTGACGGCCTCACCGTCCGAGGTGAGCACGCGGGGCGGTGTGAGCGCTTGGTACGACCGGAACGCGTCCCTGCGCTGCTGGATGAGCTGGTCATCCACCTGGTGCGAGCGCACGACCTCGTGGAGTTCCTGGAACGTGAGGTAGAAGATGTCCTCCTGCTCAGGGAGCACGCCTGCCTGCACGAGCCGCTCGGCCTCCGCCAGCAGGGCCCGCTTGTAGACGAAGTAGCGGCTGATGATGCCGTACTTCGGGTACTCCCGGTACCCGATGAAGGCTCGGACCTGGTCGATCATCCGCTTGGTCTCGTCGGCTTTCCGGTCCCCGTCCGGCAGGGCTCGCAAGCGTGACAGCACGTCCTGTTCCTTCTGCTGCGCCCTGTGCCGCCCCTGCTCGAAGCGCCGCTCGGCAGCACCCGGTTCGAAGTTCCGGACGTTGTCGAGGATCACGGGCACGAGCGTGCTGGGGCGCTCGCGCCAACGCGGCCTCGTGATGTCGATCTCGCCCACACAGCGCATCCCGTACCGGTCGAGGTAGGCCTCGATGGCATCGCGCGCTTCGGCCCCGCCCGCGAGCTTCCCCAGATCGTCCAGGAAGTCCTCGTCCTCGACGCCCTGCAGGAACGCCACCACCTCCGGATGCGGGCGGATCACATCGGCGACGTCGAGCAGCTCCAGTCCCATCTCCGAGGTGACGTTGTCGGGGGCGGACAGCGTGAGCGTGTCGGCTGCGTTCTTCTCGCCCAGCCATTCCTCCAGCTTGTCGTTGAGCCACCACGTGGCCTCCATCCCCGCCATGATCGCCTGCATGTTCAGCGGATCACTGAGGACTCGCTTGTGCTCCTCGAAGGCCTCCAGCAGGAAGTCGAACAGCGCCGGTCCGGTCCTGGTCCGGATGTCGCGCTCCAGGGCGGCGATGGACGCCCGGCTGCGCTCGATCAGCTCGCCGACGATGGCGGGATCGGCCTCGGTCGGAAGGGACGCGCCGCCGGCCGGCGGCCCGACGGGGCCCGAATCCGGGAGCGACGGGACGAAATCACCGCGCTCCAGGACGGTTTCCAGGGCGTCCCTGATCAGCGGATCGCCTCTGCCCACAAGCTCCAGGAAGCCGGCTCGGCTCGCGGGCGAGGCCAGGCGGCGGGTGGCGTCGACGAAGAGCCTCCCGCCGGCCTCGTGCATCGGCGCCATGGCCGTCAGCTGCCACACGGAGATGCCCAGGGGTTTCATGGGGTCGGTCATCATCTGCTGATGGCCGACGGAGAGGTAGACGTGATTCTCCTCGTCGCCGCTCTCGGGGACGGGGAACAGCGTGGTGATCGGCCGACTCTGGACGATCTGGAATCCATCGTCGACCAGGCACCATTCGATGTCCTGCGGGTGGCCGAAGTGCGCCTCGATCCGCCGCCCGAGCCGCACGAGTTCCACGACCTGTGCATCCGTCAGCGCCGGCTGCTCCTGCCGTTGCGAGTCGACCGCGACTTCCTGCGTACCGCCGGCCGGCAGTGCATGAACGGCACGCTGTTTTGCGGCGATCGTCCTGGTGACGACTTCGCCGTCCTGCACCTTGAAGACGTCCGGGTTCACCAGGCCGGAGACCAGGGCCTCGCCGAGGCCGAAGCCGGCGTCCACGGTGGCGACCTTCCGGTTGCCCGTGACCGGGTCGGCCGTGAACAGGATGCCCGCGGCATGCGGAAAGACCATCCGCTGCACGACCACGGCCATGTGGACCGTCCGGTGGTCGATGCCGTTCCGCTGACGGTAGGTCACGGCCCGCTCCGTGAAGAGGGAGGCCCAGCACCGGCTGACGTGCTGCAGGATTGCCGTCGGCCCCATGACGTTCAGGTACGTGTCCTGCTGGCCGGCGAACGAGGCCGTCGGCAGGTCTTCCGCCGTCGCGCTGGACCGGACGGCGTAGGCGGCCTGCTCGCCGAGCCGGCCGAGTGCGCGGGTGACCTCCGCCGCGAGATCGGCCGGGATGGCAATCTCCTCGACGGTCCGGCGGATCTGCGCGCTGAGCGTGCGGATCGCCTCCCGGTCGTCGGGGTTGGTGCGGGAGAGTTCATCGAGCCGATCGTCGATCGACGGCGCCTCCGCCATGATCCGGCGGAACGCATGGGTCGTCACGCAGAACCCGCGCGGCACGCGGACGCCTTCGATCCGCGACAGCCCGCCCAAGTGCGCGCCCTTGCCACCGACCACTGCAACCCGCGTCTCGTCCACCTCTTGAAGGTCCAGCACGTACTGCTCGATCACTGCGCTACCTCCGAGGCAGCCGTGCTCCGTTGCGTCCTCATCCCTCATTACTCCCCGTTTCCGCAGGTTGTGGCACCGGCCGACGATTCTGCACCGCGACCGGGGCCTTGCGGCAAGCCCCCCAGTGCGCTATAAGTTGAGAGAGGCAAGGAGAGATCTCTCCTTGCCTTTGTCTTTTGCCGCAACGCTTCCAGGGCCTCCCCGCCGGGGCCTGCGCCGAACACCTCGTCGTCCCGGCCTAGGGCCTGTCTGACAAATGATCACCCGGCTGGTTCGCGGAGCCAGAGGATGAGTGCTGCGAGGCGAAGTCCGGCGCGGTAGCGGTCTGCGAGCTTGTCGAAGCGGGTGGCCACTGCCCGGAATTGTTTGAGGCGGTTGAAGCAGCGTGCGACGACGTTGCGGTGCTTGTAGTCCTCGATGTCGAACGCGGGCGGGCGTCCGCCACGCCCGCCACGTCGTCGTCGGTTGGCGGCCTGGTCGGCCCGTTCGGGAATGGTCACGGCGATGCCGTGGCGGCGGCACCAGGCGCGGATCGCGCGGGAACGAATACGCCTACTGAGCTCTTCGGGCTGTTGTCGGCCGTTGGGTGAGGGTGAGTCCGGTGCCTGTAAGGCAGCCGTCGATGAGGTCGGGGCGGAGCTGGATGTAGCGCAGACCTCGGCGGAGGGTGCGTTCGAGATGCTCGTCGTCGGTGAAGGCGGTGTTGGCCAGCGGGCCACGCCGTAACAGTGACCAGACACCCTCGACTGGGTTCAAGTCGGGTGCGTGGGAGGGCAGTTGCACGATGGTGAGCCAGTCGTGTGCCGCTGCGTACTCACGCATCCCGGCGGCCCGGTGAGTGTTGAGATTGTCCCAGATCAGCACGATCGGGGCATGGAGCTGGATGTGCGCGCGGACGACCAGGTCGCGGTAGTCGCTCCAGGCGAAGGTGTCACGCCCTTTGCCGCGATGCTTGCGGTGGCGGCGCGGCCGGTAGATCAGCCGCGATACCTCGGCCGGCTTGTAGCAGCACATGGCGGCGATCGACCAGCGGCGCCAGGAGCGGCCCCGCACCCGCACCACCGGCGTGTGTCCCCGCCGGCCCCAGGTGCGGGCCCGCGGTGGCGTCATCGAGAACCCGGCCTCGTCCTCGAAGACGATGTACGCGCCCAGCACCGCCGCAGTCATTCCGCCTGCGGCCACACGTCCTTCTTCCACAGGCCCACCGCCTGCTCGTCACGCTCCAGCGCCCGGCGGGCGGGACTCTGCCAGGACCAGCCGTGCCGGTGCAGCAGCCGCCACACCGCCGCCGACGAGCACTCCAGCTGGAACGTCCGGGCGGTCAGCTCCCGGATCCGGGCCAGGGTCCAGCGCTGGTCCTCCCAGCCATGCACGGCTGGCCCCCGCGCCAACTCCTGCTCCAGCTCGGCAAACTGCCCATCGGACAACTTGGGCAGTTTCGCAGGCCCGGTGGAGGCCAGGGCGTCCATCCCGTCCTCCCGCCAGGCACGCCGCCAGCGTTCCACCGACCGCTCGCTCACCCGCAGATCCTTCGCGATCACCGCGGTTCTCCCACCGCGAGCAAACCGCTCGCCGGCCTCGTACCGGATCCGCTCGCGAAACCGACGCCGCTCCGCGGTCAGCCCACCACCCTGCGCGTACCGCATACCACCGGCCTACCGCAGGGATCACCACACGTCACCCCCGACAACAACCCGAAGAGATCAGTAGGTCGCCGGGTGGTCCTGCCACGGCCCGACACCGACGGACGGGGAAGGCCCGAAAGGAGCGCGCGTTGCATGTGACCTGCGGCAAGAGCGGAGCTATCCGCTCCCACGCCGCATCCGTCAACTCCCCACGACCCACCACGACATCAATGATCGCGGTCTCCAACGTCGGGCTCGCATGCAGGGTCCGCCACGAACAGACTCAGCCGATAAGTGGTCGGCTGCACCAGACGCCCGCACAGCGTGTCGACCCGGAGCACCGATCCGTCGATCCGTATTTCCCCAGCCCGAAGACGGCGCACATAAGCCTGCCACTCCGTCTCGTCCTGGGTCTCAAAGATCACTTCCCACCGCCCCGCGCCCACCGCGTCGCGAGCAGCAAGCTGCCGCCTCGCGACCTCTTGCTGCCGCTTCCTCTTCCGCTGTCCTGGCACCGGCCCAGGGTCGCTGGCCGATGCCATCACAGCAAGGCAAATAGCACCAGACACACCCCCCCCGTGGTCATTTTGTCAGAGTCGAGGAGGCCCATCTCGAAGGTCGCCCGTGAACTCCACGGCGAGACACGGCCATCGCGGCCCCACACGCGTACCTGCCAGGCGACCGGCTCGCGGGCGCTGAGGGTGCCGGTGAAGGGGATGTGGGCGGACTGGGACGACACTACTTTGCCCGTCCGCCAGATGTCCGCCCGCCCTGTGCGCAGTGCGTCCGCCGAGCGGGCTGCCCTGATCTCGTAGGCGCTCTGCTCGGCACCGGCCGGCCGCCAGGAGAGAAGGGGCGCGCGGTCGTCGATGCCGATCGGGTCGACCTTGTTGTCCGTCTTCAGGTCCACGGCGGACCGAGCTGCGGCTCTGGGGGTCTGTGGCGCGGCCGGAGCCGGGCCGCAGACGGTGAGTGCCGGCGCGGCCGCGATGGCCGCGGCGGCACTGGTGCGAGTGGTGCCTCTCACCAGGGGTTTCCCTTCGAAAGGAGGGTTTGAATCGTTTCAGTCCAGGGTGTGCAAGAGCCCGCTTCAGCACCAGGGAGTCAACGGAGCCTGCTCGTCAGCCGGTACGCGCCCGACGGCAGCCGGTAGGAAGCCACACCGTCCGCCTGCCCGAGGAACCGCACGCCGTCGACCCGGGCCAGCGGGGTGCGCTGCTCGCGGACGGAGTCGCCCGAGAGCGCCGGAAGACGCAGGGTGGCCTCGCTGTTGGCGGGCACCACAGCCTCGTACGACAGCGCGCCGCCGCCGTCCGTCACCCGCCACTCGCTTCTGATCTCGCCGTACGGCGATTCGTGCGAGCCGGTGACATGGGTGATCCGCCCGGTGGGGTCGAGGTGCGGCTGCAGGAGGAAGTGCTTGAAGCCGGGGCTGTCGGGGTCGCGGGCGATGCCGGCCATGTAGGCGTACATCCACTCCATGACCGCGCCGTAGGCGTAGTGGTTGAAGGAGTTCATGCTGACCGGGCCGAAGCCGGCCTCCTTGGAGTAGGAGTTCCAGCGTTCCCAGACCGTGGTGGCGCCGTTCTTCACCGAGAACAGCCAGGACGGCATCGCATCCTGGTGCAGCAGCTTGTACGCCAGGTCCGAGCGGCCCTCGTCGCTGAGGACCGGGGCGAGGACGTTGACGCCGAGGAAGCCCACGGACAGCGTGTTCTCGGCGTACTTGACCCGGCTGCTGTTCGGGTGCGCCGCCTTGTAGGCCGCGTCGTTGCCGATGTTGTCCGCCAAGTGGCCCACGAGAGCGCGGCGTTGGGCCTCGGTGTCGTAGAGGCCGAGCTTGAGGACCCACAGCAGGGCGGTCTGGGTGTTGTCCTCCGTCTTCTGGTTGGGGTCCGAGCCGGGCTCGATCGGGGAGGCGTCGCCGAGGCTGGACTTCACCGTGACGGTGCCGCCCTCGGTGCTGAGGTACTTGGTGATGAACGCCTTCTTGATGTCGGCGAACAGCTGCTCGTACGTCGTGGCCTCGGCGGGGCGGCCGACGGCTCGGGCCATGCGGCCCATGAGGTGGGCAACGTAGCCGTAGTAGACGTCGCTCATGAGCTGGGCGCTGGTCTTCTGCGGGGCGAGCCAGTCGCCGGTGAGGGAGCCCTGGCCGGCGTAGGTGTCGCCGGTCTGCCGGCGGATCCAGTCGAGGTAGCGGGTCATGGCGGGCCAGCTGCTCTCGATGACGGCCGGGTCGCCGGTCATCTGCCACAGCGTCCAGGGGAGGATGACCCCGCAGTCCGCCCAACCGCTGCCGCCGCCGGGGAAGTTGTAGCGGCCGCTCGGGGCGACCCCGGTGAACTGGGCTTTGTCCTGGCCGTAGATGGTCTGGGAGTCGACCACGGTGTCCTGGAAGTGGCTGAGGAAAGGGCCGGCGTCGGCGTTGTACAGGCCGGTGGTGGAGAACACCTGGGTGTCGCCGGTCCAGCCGAGCCGCTCGTCGCGTTGCGGGCAGTCGGTGGGCACCCAGAGATAGTTGCCGCGCTGTCCCCAACGGATGTTGCTGATCAGCTGGTTGGTGTCGGGGTCGTCCGTGGTGACGGTGCCGGTCTCGTGGCTGGCGGAGGTGGCGACCTTGCCGGTCAGGCCGGTGATCGTGACCGTCTCGGTCGCGGTGACGGACACGTAGCGGAAGCCGTAGAAGGTCAGGGAGTCCTGGTGGGTCTCCCCCGCGCGGTCGCCCTTGAGGATGTAGGTGCTGGTGGCCTTGGCGCTGCGGAGGTTGGCCCGGTAGAGGGAGCCCTCGGGGCCGTCCGCGCCGGAGCTGCTGTCGTTGAGCATCTCGCCGAACTGGAAGGTGACCTGGGCGCCGGCCGGGCCGCGCAGGCTGTAGCGGGGGACGCCCACCATGTTCTGGCCCAGGTCGAAGACTGCGGTGTCGCCGGCGCCGATGGTGACCGGGGAGGAGGCCGCCCGGTGCGGGTCGGTCACGGTCCGGTCGGGGTCGACGACGATACGGCCCCTGCCCTCGCCGGTCACCCCGGTGTAGACGGTGATCGACTGCGGTCGCCGGTCCCAGCGGCTCATCAGCCGGGCGGTCTCGGCCGGGTAGGCGAGCAGGCGGGCGTTCGGGTACTTGGTCTCGTAGGGGACGCGTTCGGTGTCCGACCAGGTGGAGTCGTCGAAGCGGGACGAGGTCCAGCCCGGCAGTTCCTTGCGCGCGTCGTAGGTCTGGCCGTCGTAGATGTCGTCGGTCCGGCAGGGCCCGGTGTCGGTGGCCTTCCACGAGCCGTCCGGCCGGGTGACGACGGACTGGGTCGTGCCGTCGGCGTAGCGGATCAGCAGCTTGGCCTTGAGGGCGAGGGCGTTGCCGTCCTTGGAGTAGTACGTACTGCCGTCGGAGATCCGGCCGTTGTACCAGCCGTTGCCGAGGACGGCCGCCAGGGTGACGGCCTTCTCCCGGGCCAGGAGGTGGGTGACGTCGTAGGTGAGGTAGTTGGCGCGAACGTCGTAGTTCGTCCAGCCGGGGGGCAGCAGTTCGCGGGTGGTGTCGCCGTCCTGTGGGACGGTCACGGGGTGGCCGCTGACGTAGGCGTCGTAGACCCCGAGGGCGGAGATGTACAGCCGTGCCTCGCGGACCCGGCCCCTGAGCGGTGCCTGGGTACGGAGCATCGGTGCGCCGGGCGTGTTGGGCGCCTTGCCCTTCATCCCGATCCACTGGGCGTCGTCCCAGCCGGTGACGCCGTCGGTACTCATCAGGCCGGTCTCGAACCAGGCCACGGGTCCGCTGCCGAGCCGACGCCCTTCGGTGTCCCAGACGGTGACAGTCCAGTAGTAGCGGGTCGAGGCCTTCAGCGGCCCGCCCTGGTAGCGCACGGCCACCGACTCGGAGGAGTTCACGCGGCCGCTGCTCCAGACGTCGGCGCGGTCACTGGTCAGCCTGCCCGGTGAGCTCGCGACGAGGACCTCGTACGCTCCCTGGTTGCGCCCGCGTCCGGCGGACCGCATGCGCCAGCCGAGGCGGGGGTGTGCGGCGTCCACGCCGAGCGGGTCGGTGCGGTGTTCCACGGTCAGTCCGTACACGGCGCCGTCCTCCACGGGGCGAATCGGTGCGGCGTGCGCCATCGCGCCGACGCCCATCACTCCGGCCACCGTGGGCACCGCGCCGGCCGTGGCGGCGAGGACGGTTCTGCGGTGAATGCCCTTCCTTCTCTGTCCGGTGCCGTCTCCTCGCATCTCGGATTCCCTGCCTTCGGTGTTGCGGGTTTCATCGGTCACGCCCTTGTCCTTTCGGTCGTCGGCACGGCATTCACGAGCCGGCCTTGTAGTCGCCGTCCATCTCCTTGAGGAGCTTCTGGGGCGTGGACTGGCCGCTGAAGATCTCCTGGAGGCCGCTCAGCATGGTCTGCTGCACCTTGGCGTTGGGCCAGCGCTGGTCCATGAACGGCACGGTGCGGTTGCTTCGGATGAACTGGGACAGTTCGGTGAGTGAGGGGTCGACCTGGAAGCCGGTGTCCGGGAGCGAGGGCAGGCCGCCCTGCTTCGTGACGAACAGGTTCATGCCCTGCGGCGACATCACGAAGTTCACGAATTTCAGGGCCAGTTCGGGGTTCTTGGCCTTGGCGTTGACGCCGTAGCCTGCGCCCGCCGCGGCCGGGATGAGGGTCTCGGACGGGGTGTCGGTGGCGGGCAGCGCCTTGAGGGTGAAGGTGGCCTTGGGGTTCTTCTGCTTGAGCAGGGCGATCACCCAGTTGCCCTGCACGATGCCGAGGGTCCTGCCGGTGGCGGCGAGTTGCTGGCCGGCCTCGTAGTTGGTGCCCAGCGGGTTCTTCTGGAAGCAGCCCGTCTTCTCCATCGTCAGGTACTTGTCCAGGGCGGTGGTCCATGGCGATGTCGCGAAGGTGACCTGGCCGGACTGCATCTTCTTGTCGAAGTCGGGGTCGTGGCTGTAGACGCTGGTGGCGACCAGGGCGTACAGCACGAGCTGGGTCACCCAGTTGTCCTGGTTGCCCAGCGCGAAGGCGGGGGTGCCCTTGGCCTTGGCGGCCTTGCAGAAGTCCAGCAGCTTGGTCCAGGTGTCGGGCGGGGTCAGGCCTGCCTTCGCCATGGCCTGCTGGTTGTAGACGGCGCCGATGCCGTTCTGCCCGAAGATCGCGTTGTAGGTCTTGCCCTGGTACTGGGCGACGGACTTGATGACCGGGGGCATCTTGGCGGCCCACGGCTGGTCCGAGAGGTCACGCAGGTAGCCGGGTTTGGCCAGGACATAGGTGGCGCCGGGGTTGCCGTTGCCCGGCCAGACGGACATCACGTCCGGGGCGGTGCCGGAGGAGAGCTGGGTGCGGATCTGCTGCTGGTACTGGTCGGCGCCGCTGGTGGTGTAGCGGACCTTGACGCCCGGGTTGGCCTTCTCGAAGGCCTTGACGACGTCCTCGATCGACCCCTGGTCGACGGAGGCGAGCGTCAGCGTCTTCGAGCCGCCGCCGGATCCGCCCGCCTTGGTCCCTCCGCTGCAGGCGGCAAGCAGGGCAGCGACTGTGGTCACGGCGATGGCGGCCGTGACTGTGCGTGTGTTCATGATGTCTCCCTCGAGGAGAAGAAGGCGGGGATCAGCCCCGCAGCCCTCCGGCGAAGCCGTTGATGATGCTGCGCTGCAGCAGGAAGTAGACGAGCAGGACGGGCAGGATGCTGATCACCAGCGCGGCGAAGATGAGGTTCCAGTCGGTGACGTACTGGCCGACGAAACCGGCGATCGCGACCGGCATGGTCTGCTGGGCGCTGCCGCTGAGGTACAGCAGCGGGGTGAAGAAGTCGTTCCAGATCGCGACCGCGTTGAGCACCAGGGCCGTGACGGTGACGGGTTTGAGCATCGGCAGGACGACATGGCGGAAGCCCTGCAGCGGGGTGCAGCCGTCGATGAGGGCGGCGTCCTCGAAGTCGCGGGGCAGGGCGCGCAGGAAGCCGACGTAGAGGAAGACGGTGAAGGGGACTTGGAGGCCGGAGTAGAAGAGGACGAGGGCCCAGGGGGTGCCGAGCAGGCCGAGGTCGCGCATGGTCTGGTAGAGCGGGAGCGAGGCGAGTTGGAAGGGCAGCACCAGGCCGAGGAGGACGAGCAGGTAGGTGCCCCGTGACCAGCGGGCCGTGACGCGGGCCAGCGGGTAGGCGGCGAGGGATGAGACGGCCAGCACGATCACGACGCTGCAGGCCGTCACCAGCACACTGTTGGCCAACGCCCCGCCGAGCGCGCCCTGTTGCCAGGCGTGGGAGAAGTTCCCCAGGGTCGGCGAGGTGGTGGGGTGGATGGGCGAGGAGGTGTCCGAGGCCGGCCGTACGGCCAGGTTGACCAGGACGTAGACGGGGAAGCCGACGAGCAGGGCGACGGCGATCATGGCCAGTTCGAGGGCGAGGGTGCGAGGGCGGTAGCGGTTCACGACGCGGCCCTCTCGCTGCGGGAGAGCACGGCGTACTGGCCGGTGGAGGCGACCGCGACGATGATCGTCAACACGACCGCGAGGGCGATGCTGTAGCCGAACTCGCCGAGGGTGAAGGCGTCCTTGTAGATGAGGGTGGACAGGGTGTCGGTGGCGTGGCCGGGGCCGCCGCCGGTCAACGCGTAGACCTGGTCGAAGAGTTTGATCCCGCCGATGATCGACAGCATCAGGTTGATGGTGAAGGCCGGGGCCAGCAGGGGCCGGGTAGCAGTGCGAGCGGGACCGGCATGAGGAAGGTCCAGCGCCAGCCGATCCCGGTGAGCAGGCCGCCGAGGATCAGGCCCGAGGAGTAGCCCAGGGCGCCGAAGAGGCTGAAGACCGACAGCGCCCGGTTGCGCTGCGGGCCCTCGCGGAAGGTCGTGGTGAGGATGGACAGGCCGGCGGGCACGGTGAAGGCTGCGGCCAGACCCTTGACGAAGCGGGTGGCGATCAGCAGCGTGCCGTCGTCGACCAGCCCGCCGAGCAGGGAGGCCGCGGCGAAGACGGCCAGCGCGGCGAGGAAGACCCGGCGGCGCCCGAGCAGGTCGGCCGTACGGCCGCCGAGCAGCATCAGTCCGCCGTAGCCGAGGACGTATCCGTTGACGATCCACTGCAGGGATCTGGGGGCCAGGCCGAGGTCGTGGCCGATGGAGGGCAGGGCGATGCCGACCATCGAGACGTCAAGGCCGCCGAGGAAGAGCACGAGGCACAGAACGGCGAGCACGCACCACAGCCGGGCGGTCCAGCGGGGCTCGGCGGCAGGCGCGGGCAGCGTCCCGGGACGGGACTGGGTCAGGGACATGCGGAAGGAATCTCTCTCCTGGCAAGGGAGCGGGCGGGTCCGACGCCTCGGCGCTGAGGAACCGGCCAGAAGAGGCCGAGCCGGGGTCAGAGCGCGCGCGGCCGGCCTCGCCATGAGCGTGCCAGGAGTGCCGTACACGAGGAAGGGAGAGCCTTCTCCTGGGCACGGTCTGCGTAGGAGAAAAGGCTCCCCCCTTCGGAGGGAATACCCGAAGCGGTTGAGGCAGTGCAGAACCGGTCACCGATGCAGTGTCCCCACACGCGCGGGGCCCGCCTTCAGCCGTCGAGCGGCTCGTAGTCGAACCAGTCGAAGTGAACGGAGCCGATTGAGGCGAACATTCCGAAGACGCGGCCGGTGAAGCCGCCGGCGACCTCCGTGGACAGGTATTTGCCGTCGAGCGAGGTGAGTTCGGCGAAGGTGCCGTCCGGTTCCTCGATGCCGATCGAGACGGTGTCGGGGCCGGTGCGCGCGTCGTTCAGGGTCTCGACGGCGGCCACCTCGACGCGGAGGACCACTGGGCCGGGCGGTACCGGCCGGGACGCCACGACTGTGTTCAACGGGCCGATACGGGCGCGCACTTGCACTTCACCGGCGACGGCTTCGATGTCGTAGTGGTGCTGCTCGTCGAGGCGTACGGCCAGGCCGCCGCGCCCCTCCCCCACGTCGACCAGAGACCGCACCCGGCAGGACAGATGCTGCTGCCGTCGGCCGACGAACGTCACGTCGGTGTCGTCGAGCGAGGCTCCGCGGGCGCGCAGGGTCAGCCAGCCGGGCCGTTCCTTGGTGGTGCAGTGCTCCGCGGGGCGATGGCGCAGTGAGACCCAGTGCGGGGCCAGTTCGGTCACGTCGAAGTCGTCCCGCACCGGCGTGCCGGGGCCCGGCCGGAGCGGCCACGGGGGCACGGGCGCCTCGAGGGAAAGTTCACCGACGACCGGCCAGTCGCCCACCCACGTCACCGGTGCCAGGAACGTCTCGCGGCCCAGCACGTGCCAGCCCGGGGTGCCGCCGCCCGACCGCACCCCGAGCAGCACCATCCACCAGGAGCCGTCGGGTGCCTGGACCAGGTCGGCGTGGCCGGTGTTCTGGATGGGGTGGTCGGTGCCGCGGTGGGTGAGGATCGGGTTGGCCGGGCACGGTTCGAAGGGGCCGTCGGGCGTGCGGGCTCGGGCGATCGAGACGCCGTGGCAGCGTTCGGTGCCGCCCTCGGCGATGAGCAGGTACCAGTAGCCGCCGATCCGGTACAGATGCGGTGCCTCGGGGGCTTTGGCGCCGGGCATGCCGGACCAGAGTTTCCGCGCAGGCCCGAAGGCCTCCCCGGTGTAGGGGTCGAGGCGGACCTGGGACACCCCGGCGACGGTGCACCAGCAGGTGCCGTCCTCGTCCCAGGCGAGATCCGGGTCGATGCCGTGCACCCCGGGCAGCCGCACCGGATCGGACCAGGGGCCTGCCGGGTCGGTGGCCGTGAACAGCAGGTTGCCGTCGCTGCTGACGTTGGTGACGATCAGCCAGAAGCGGCCGTCGTGGTGGCGCAGGGTGGGCGCGTAGATCCCGCCCGAGGAGCGCGAGTCCAGCGGCAGGCGCAGTTGGCCGGGCCGGTCCAGCGCGTTGCCGATCTGGGTCCAGTGCACCAGGTCCCGGCTGTGGAAGAGGGGCACGCCGGGGAAGTACTCGAAGCTGGAGCAGGCGAGGTAGTAGTCCTCGCCCGCCCGGCAGATGCTCGGATCGGGGTGAAAGCCGGGGATGACTGGGTTGTTGACGGTGGTGGTGGCCGTCTTGGGCCTGCTCGACACCCTGATCGAGTCCCTTCACTGGTTCACTGGATCACTGGCTGCGGGTCAGCAGCCCGGGAACGGACGGGTGGTTCACGTCGCCGTCGTAGACGGCGACGTTCATGCCGACACCGGTTGCCGGGATGCTCGCCAGGGTGCGGCCGGCGTCCACCGACACGGAGGCGGTGATCGCAGCCGAAGCGGCGTCCGCCGGCGGGGTGGCGGCGGAGACGGAGCCCGCCGCGGCCGGCGAGATGGCTGCGACAAGCCCGATCAGGCGGGTGCGGTGCTTTTGGACCGGCCTGCGCATGTGCCCTCCAGCGCTGTGACGAGCGGGCGGGTGGACGGGGGACGCGCACCACGGTCTACGAGGCCGAACCACTTGGCAAGTGTCGTAACAGATATGCGAAAGTTTCGACCCTTGGGACGGGTCCTGCTCCTCGGAGGGGGCCTACTTCAACGGAGCGGTGCTCCCCCGGACCGTCAGGGTCGTCGCGATCTCCAAGCCGGCCTGGGGTGCCTGCTCGCCGCGGCCGAGGGTGAGCGCCAGCTCGGTCGCCGCCACCGCCATCTCGGTCAGGGGCTGGTGGACGGTGGTCAGCGGGGGGTCCACCCAGGCCACGACCGGGAGGTCGTCGAAACCGACCACGCTCAGGTCGTCCGGGATGCGCAGACCGGCCTCGCGCGCCGCCTGGTAGACGCCGAGGGCCTGCAGGTCGTTGGCGGCGAAGATCGCCGTCGGGCGTTCGGGCAGGGCCAGCAGGGTGCGGGCCGCTTCGTAGCCGTCGTCGCGGGTGAGGCCGGCATGCACGACGATCTCCGGATCGACCGCGAGGCCCGCGGCCTGCATCGCCGAGCGGTATCCGTCCAGCCGGGCGGAGCAGCACAGCTGGTCCTCGGGCCCGCTGATCATCGCGATGCGCCGGTGGCCGAGTTCGGTGAGGTGGCGGGTCGCTGCGCGGCCGCCGGACCAGTTCGTGGCGCCCACGTACGGGACGTCGTCCGGCAGCTCCATGATCGGGTCGAAGACGACGAACGGGATGCCCTTCGCCGTCAGTTGCTCACGTTCGGCCTCGGAGAGCTGCGCCACCGACAGCACGCAGTTGGGGCGCCGGGCGACCGTGTCGTCCCAGGTCGGCGCCGAACTGTCGTGCAGGCCGAACTCGGAGACCATGACGCCGACGCGGTGCCGGCGCGCCACCCGCTCCACACCCCGGATGATCTCGACCGCCCACATGTCCTTGAGCTCACGGAACACCAGCTCGACGACATTGCTTCGGCCCGCTCCGGCGGGCTTGCGGTAGCCGTACCGGTTGATCAGCTCCTCGACCCGGGCACGCGTGTCCGCGGAGACCCCCGACTTTCCGTTGAGCACCTTGGACACGGTCGGCACGGACACACCCGCCGACTCGGCGATGTACGCGATCGTGACCGACTTGGGCGCGTCACGCTCCTCGCGCTCCCGAGTGGCCGGTCCGTCTGCTGCGTTGTCCGCCAAGGTGGCCTTCCCGATCGTCGAACCGTTCGCGCCGGACGCGGGCCCGGCGCGAAAGCCGGTTGAACAGCCTCGTACAGGTGTTGCCGCGTCATTCTCGCATCTCGTACCGACGAACCTGTGGCCCCGGACACATTTTCATGTCAATTTCTCCGCCGCCCACGGAGAAAGTTTCCATCGAACCAAGTTCACATTTTCCTGCGCGGTCTACGCCCCCTCATCGGAAGGTGCCGTGATGACGCGGAGACTGGTGCCGAGACTCGCCGCGGTGCTCCTGCTGGCGATCGCCCTCCTGCCGCTGATGCCCGCAACCGCAGGAGCCGCCGCCCCGCCCCCGGCCGGCTCCGCCACCGCCCGCAGTGCGGTCGCGGCCATGCAGCCCGGCTGGAACCTGGGCAACACCTACGACGCCATCCCCGACGAGACGTCCTGGGGCAACCCGCCCGTGACCAGGGCGCTGTTCAAGAGGATCAGGTCGCAGGGCTTCAGGAGCATACGGCTGCCCGTCACCTGGGGTTCCCACCAGGGCGCCGCCCCTGACTACACGATCGCCCCGGCCTGGCTGGCGAAGGTGCGGCAGGTCGTCGACTGGGCGCTGGACGAAAACCTCTCCGTGCTGCTCAACATGCACCACGACTCGTGGATGTGGGTCGACAACCTCTCCACGGACCACGACGCCGTTCTCGCCCGCTACAGCGCCACCTGGACCCAGATCGCGGCGGCGTTCCGCGACGAGCCCTCCCGGTTGGCGTTCGAGAGCATCAACGAGCCGACGTTCAGCGGCACTTCGGGCGACGACGAGAACTACCGGCTGCTGGCCGAGCTCAACACCGACTTCCACCGCATCGTGCGCGCCTCCGGCGGCCGCAACACCGACCGGCTGCTCGTCCTGCCCACCCTGTACACCAACGCCGACCAGGGGCGGCTCGACGCGCTGGCCACCAGCCTCACCGCCCTGCACGACCCCATGGTGGCCACGACCGTCCACTTCTACGGCTGGTGGCCGTTCAGCGTGAACATCGCCGGCTACACCCGGTTCGACGCCACCGCCCAGAAGGACCTCACGGACACCTTCGACCGCGTCCACGACACCTTCGTCGCCCACGGCATCCCGGTCATCATCGGCGAGTACGCCCTGCTCGCCTACGACCACAACCGCCCCGGCATCATCGAACGCGGCGAGCAGCGCAAGTACTTCGAGTTCCTCGGCAACTACGCCCGCGAGCGGAAGCTCACCACAATGCTGTGGGACGCGGGGCAGTTCCTGAACCGGACCACGCTGCAATGGCGGGACCCGGAGCTGTTCGCCCAGATCAGGTCGAGCTGGAGCACTCGCTCGGACACCGCCTCCAACGACCTGGTCTTCCTGGCGAAGTCGGGTGACATCACCGCCCAGAGCCTCACCCTCAACGCGAACGGCACGGACTTCCAGGGCCTGCGGTACGGCTCCCGCAACCTGTTGAGGGGCAGGGACTACACCGTCTCCGGCAACCAGCTCACGCTGACACCCGCCGCGCTCACCGAACTCGCCGGCGACCGCGCGTACGGGACCAACGCAACACTGCAGGCCAGGTTTTCGCGAGGCGTCCCGTGGCGGATCGACGTGATCACGTACGACACCCCGCTTCTGTCCGCCGCCTCCGGGGACACCGGCGGCCTGACCATCCCCACGCAGTTCCGGGGCGACCAACTGGCCACGATGGAGGCCACCTACGAGGGCGGAGGCAACGCAGGCCCGGCGAGCTGGACGCCCTACCAGCAGTGGGACGCCGCCTTCACGGCGTACACCGGCGACTCCATCAAGCTGACCTCCGACTTCGTCAACTCCCTCAAGGACGATTCCCGCGTCACGCTCACCTTCCACTTCTGGAGCGGCGCCAAGGTGATCTACCACGTCACCAAGACGGGCAACACGGTGACCGGCACGAGCGGCTGAGCCCGGGAACCGTACCTGCTTGAGGGCAGGCACTCGGCACGGACGGGCCGTGCCGAGTGCCTCTGCGCGAGGCCCCCGTCAGCGCAGGCCGTGCTCCAGCCGCTCCGCCACCAGCTTCACGAAACGCGCGGGCTCCTTGGGCTGGCCGCCCTCCGCGAGGACGGCAAGACCGTGCAACAGCTCCGCCGTCTCCACAAGTTCGGTGCGGTCCTCGCGCTCCTGGTACGCCTGGTTCAGGCCCTGCACGAGCGGATGCGCCGGGTTGAGCTCGAGGATCCGCTTGGTGGGCGGGACCTCCTGGCCCATGGCCCGGTACATGTTCTCCAGCGCCGGAGTCAGGTCGTGGGCGTCGGAGACGACACAGGCCGGGGAGACGGTCAGACGCGTCGACAGCCGGACGTCCTTCACGTCGTCCGCCAACTGCTCCTTCAGCCAGCCCAGCAGACCGGCGTAGGCCTCCGTCTGCTTCTCCCGCTCGGCCTCGGCCTGTTCGTCGCCCTGGACGTCGAGGTCGATCTCGCCCTTGGCGACGGACCGCAGCGCCTTGCCCTCGAACTCGCCCACGGCGTCGACCCACACCTCGTCGACCGGGTCGGTGAGCAGCAGGACCTCGACGCCGCGCGCCCGGAACGCCTCCATGTGCGGTGAGTTCTCAAGGCTCTGCCGGGACTCGCCGGTCATGTAGTAGATGTCGTTCTGGCCGTCCTTCATCCGCTCCACGTACTGCTGGAGGGTGGTCGCCTCGTCCTCGGAGTGCGTGCTGGCGAAGGACGCGACGGCGAGCAGGGCGTCGCGGTTGTCGGGGTCGCCGAACAGGCCTTCCTTCAGTACGGCGCCGAACTCCCGCCAGAACGCGGTGTACTTGTCGGGGTCGTTGGCCTTCATCTCCTTGACCGAGGACAGGACCTTCTTGGTCAGCCGGCGCTGGATCATCCGGATGTGCCGGTCCTGCTGGAGGATCTCGCGGGAGACGTTGAGCGAGAGGTCCTGCGCGTCGACGACGCCCTTGACGAAGCGGAGGTACGGCGGCAGCAGCGCCTCGCAGTCGTCCATGATCAGCACACGCTTGACGTAGAGCTGGAGGCCGCGCCGGAAGTCCCGGGTGAACAGGTCGTGCGGGGCGTGTGCGGGCAGGAAGAGCAGGGCCTGGTACTCGAAGGTGCCCTCGGCCTGGAGGCGGATGGTTTCCAGGGGGTCGCGCCAGTCGTGGCTGACGTGCTTGTACAGCTCGTGGTACTCGTCGTCGGAGACCTCGTCGCGCGAGCGGGCCCACAGGGCCTTCATCGAGTTCAGCGTCTCCGGTTCGGGCGTGTCCTCGCCGTCGCCGCCCGGCTGCGGGACCAGCCGGATCGGCCAGGTGATGAAGTCGGAGTACCGCTTGACGATCTCCTTGATCTTCCAGGTGGAGGTGTAGTCGTGCAGCTGGTTCTCGGCGTCGGCCGGCTTGAGGTGGAGCGTGACGGCGGTTCCCTGCGGTGCGTCGTCGACGCTCTCCAGGGTGTAGGTGCCCTCGCCGCGCGAGGACCAGCGGGTGCCGCCGGCCTCCCCGGCGCGCCGGGTCACCAGGGTCATCTCGTCGGCCGCCATGAAACCGGAGTAGAAGCCGACGCCGAACTGTCCGATGAGCCCCTCGGCCCCGGCGGCGTCCTGGGCCTCCTTCAGCTCCTTGAGGAAGGCGGCCGTGCCGGAGTTGGCGATGGTGCCGATGAGGTTGCCGACCTCGTCGTACGACATCCCGATGCCGTTGTCCCGCACGGTGAGCGTGCGGGCGTCCGGATCGAGTTCGATCTCGATGTGCAGGTCCGAGGTGTCGACGTCGAGGCTGTCGTCCCGCAGCGCGGCCAGGCGCAGCTTGTCGAGCGCGTCGGAGGCGTTGGAGACGAGTTCCCGCAGGAAGACGTCCTTGTTCGAGTAGACCGAGTGGATCATCAGCTGGAGCAGCTGACGGGCCTCTACTTGGAACTCAAACGTTTCGGTCGACATGGTTCGTGTGTCCTCGCAGGTCCCTAAAGTGCCAGGTCAGGTGAGAGTCACTGTAGGACACATCGGCGGGGTCTCGGCAACGCAGTGCGGTGGCGCACGACAACGCGGATGGTGGGTTTACGCAGCCTGACAGGTCGTCAAAAGGCGGAGTGACAGCAGGAATTCACGGATGTCCTCTGGTGTAACGCACGTGTCACCGGATATGTCATGTCTCGGTCATCATCGGCACGCCCGTGCCGGAGTGAAGGGAACCCCCCGTGCGCCTGCGCCCCCTGCGCGTCCTGTGCTGTTCCGCCGCCCTCGCCCTGTCCACACCCGCCCTGCTTCCCGGCACGGCCTCGGCGGCGGTCCCGACCTCTTCGGTCTACCTGCAGAACTACACCACCGGCCGCAACGCCGCCGACGCCGGCGGCACCGTCGCCGCGCACAATCCCAAGGGCAACGAGGACCACCAGCAGTGGACCCCGGTCGCGGTCAGCGGCGGCTACCAGCTGCAGAACGCCGACGAGTCCGGCACCTGCATCGGCCGCAGCGGCACCTCCGCGGTCACCGCCACCTGCGGCGCGGACGGCACCACCTGGATGATCACCTCCGGCGCCGAGAGCACGTACACCATCACCGCCCCCGGCACCTCGCAGTACCTCACCGGCTCCGCCTCCGACACCGCGGCCGTACAACTGGGCTCCGCGGGCGACCTCGCCCGCTGGTACCTCACCCCGGTCGCCTACGCCACCACGGCGATGCCCTCCGCCGACACCCGCACCCTGGACCAGGTCACCTTCCTGACCGCGCACAACGCCTTCGCCAACGGTGTCGACGGCAACTTCGCCTCGTGGCCGGTCAGCTGGTTCCCCAACCAGAACTCCGGCATCAGCAAGCAACTCGCCGACGGCGTACGCGGGTTCATGCTCGACGACTACACCGTCTCCGGACAGGCCGTCCTCTGCCACAACAGCTGCGACGGCGTCGGCAGCCCCGTCCCGCTCGCTGCCGACCTGCAGCGCATCGTCGGCTTCCTCAAGGCCAACCCCGGCCAGTTCGCCACCGTCTTCCTCGAGGACTACGCCTCCTCCGACGTGCTGAAGTCCTCCCTCGCCTCGGTGAACGGCCTCTACGACGTGCTGTACCGGCCCGACCAGGAGGGCGTGGCGACCAAGGGCTGGCCGACCGTAGCCGACCTCGCCGCCCGCGGCAAGCAGCTGCTGATCTTCAGCGACCGGACCCGGGCGAGCGACACCGCGAGCGGTTGGAGCACCCGCGACACCTTCGGGGTGATGTACCAGCGCGAGTGGACCGTGGAGAACTACTGGTCCATGGGCGGCGGAATCGGCGCCTCGGACTGGTCCTGCTACAGCCGCTGGGACACCCGCCCCCTCACCACGGACTCGTCCGCGTTCCACCCGCTGTTCGTGATGAACCACTTCCGCGACTACACCATCGGCTCCACCGCGCAGACCGACAACGGCAAACTCCTCAACCGTGCACAGAACTTCTGTACACCCGCCGCCCGCAAGAAGCCCAACTACCTCGCCGTGGACCGCTACGACCTCGGCTCCCCGCGCCCGCTCACCACGGTGGGCAGCCTCAACACGTACGTCCTCACGCCAGGACAGTGACCGCCGACCCGCTCCGGAGAGGTGTGGAATGCTGCGGTCCTAGGCACTGTCTCCCGCGGAGAGTGCACGCCTGCCGGATGGACCGCCTGGAGCCCGATGAACACCGCAAGCCGACCGCACAACTGCGCCGCCCCACTCGCCCGGTTCGAGCACGAGGCCGGCGCCTGGACCGAGTTCGGCACCGCCCGTGTCGCCTGAGCCCGACCGGACTGTCGACGCGGAGCGCGTCAGGCAGGAGATCCTCGACGAGGCCGCCGGAGCCGAGCCGTACATCCTGCGCGGTGCCCACGTCACCGGGGCACTGCTGCTGGACGGGGCGGAGATCAGGCGGTCCGTGCGGTTCGAGGGGTGCCGGTTCGACGAGGCCGTCAGCCTGGAGGGGACGACGACGCTCGGGGTGAGCGTCGTCGACTGCACGCTGCCCGGCTTCCGGGCGCCCACGGCACAGTTCGGCGGACGACTTGACCTGCGCCGCTCGACCATCGGCGGGGACGGGCAGCACGCTCTCGAACTCGTGCACGCGGACATCGCGGGAGCGCTGCGGCTCGACGGGGCACGGCTGATCGCGCCGGGACGGATGGCGGTGGACGCCGGTGGCCTGGTGATGCGGGGCGGGGTGTTCTGTGAGGACGGATTCGTCGCAGAAGGCGAAGTCAGCTTCCCCGGGGCCGAGTTGCCGGGGGGGCTGTGGATGCGCGGGGCACGGATCACGGTGGGCGCGCCGGACGCCTTCGCCTTCCACGGGGACATGCTCAAGGCGTCGACCGTACGGCTGTCACGGGGATTCACGACCGACGGCAGGGTGCGGCTGCGCAGCGTACGGATAGAGGACCTGCTGACCTTCGACGATGCCGAACTGCTCGGCTCCGGCACGTCGTTGATGTGCGTGGGGATGCAGGCCGGGGCGCTCGACCTGCGCTTCCGGTACCGGCCCGCGGGCGGCGTGAACCTGCGCAACGCGCACGCGGACCGTATCCAGGACCACCCGTCGACCTGGCCGAAGACGCTGGGCCTGGACGGACTGACGTACGGCTGGCTCGGCGAGACGGCACCCACCCGGCGCGAGGACGTCGAGAACCGGCTGGCGTGGCTGCGCCACCAGCCCGTCTACGTCCCGCAGCCGTACGAGCAACTCGCCTCCCACTACCGCAGATGCGGGCACGAGGACGAGGCACGGCAGGTGCTGCTCGTGCGGGAGCGGCACCGACGGGCGACACTGGGCCCGGCGGGCAGAGCCTGGGGCTGGCTGCTCGACTCAACCGTCGGATACGGCTACCGCCCGTGGATCGCAGGAATCTGGCTGGCGCTGCTCACGCTCGTCGGCTCGCTCGTGTTCTCGGCACACAACCCCGTGGCGAACACGAAGGGCGAGGACACGCCGTTCAACCCGGTCGCCTACACCCTTGACCTGCTGGTGCCGATCGGCGGCCTCGGCCAGCGCGACCACTGGCACTGGGCACAGGGCGGCGTACAGGGTCTGGCGTACGCGTTGATCGCCATCGGCTGGATCCTGACGACGGCGGTCGTGGCGGGGGTGACCCGGACGCTGAGCCGGAACTAGCGTCCGTCTGCCGCGTGGCTGCCCGCTCGCGCCACCGGGGGGTGTACGGCGTGGTCCGCGCGCGGCTGCAAGCCGCCCGGCCCGGCAGCTCTCTGTCGCAAGAACCGTGCCGGCGCACGGCGCGTCGTCGCCCACGGCCTCGTGATGCCGGAAGCCGCCTGATCACATGACCGATCCCGGATCCGGTTCAGCTGCCGGATCGTCGCCGGGGTGGGGCGGCTGTGTGTGGCGATCACGCTGCTCAGATGTCAGCCGAGATCGCCGCCGACTACCGCTTCGAACGCCCAGGGGCTGCCGGGTCCGTGGCGGAGTTGGCCAGGGCATCGAGCTGGGCGGCGAGGTCGGGGTGGTCGGGGGTGAGATGGGGGCGGGTTGCGTTGAGGGGGTGGATGAGGGCGGCGGGGTCGTCGTGGGCGAGGGCCGCGTGAAGTTGGCCGAGCGGGCTGCGGGCCGCGGTGGGCAGGTCGGTGAGGGCGCTGATCTGGCCGGCGATGCGGCGCAGGTCGGCTGCGTTGCGGCGGGCCCAGGCGGCGGTCGTGCGCTCGGCGGCGCGGCGCTCGCGGGTGGCCTGGACTCGTTGTTCGCCGGTGGTTCCTTCGGGACCGGGCCGGCCCCGCAGATAGCGTCGCTCGGCGGCCTGGCGGCTGGAGACACCGAGGGGGTGGGCGAGGTCGGCCCAGCTGGCACCCGCCTGGCGGGCGGTTTCGATCAGGCCGGTTTCCCATTCGGCGAGCTGCTCGCGTACCTGCCGCAGCAGCAGAAGCGAGGCCAGGGCCTTCTCCGGGGCGACGTCCTGGGTGTCGGCGGTGTCGTGGTCCTCGTGCCTGGCGGCCTGCAGGGCATCGTCTATGGCGTGCAGAGCTGCCGCGGCGGCCAGGAACGACGCCGGGCTCGGCGCTCCGATACCGGACGATGCCGGCTGGTCAGCCTGGGTCATGGGCACCTCCTCAGTTGGTCATCCTTTGGACGACACCATGTTTGTCATCCATTGGATGACATGGTACAACGGTTTCAGTGAGGCGCATTGGCAGCAACTGCCTGAACCTTCCTGGAGGTGTTTTCCGATGTTGATGCGCACTGACCCCTTCCGTGAGCTGGACCGGCTGGCGCAGCAGCTGATGGGCCCGGGCACCTGGTCGCGGCCGTCCCCCATGCCGATGGACGCCTACCGCGAGGGTGACGAGTACGTGGTGGCCTTCGACGTCCCCGGCGTCAGCGCGGACGCGATCGACATCGACGTCGAACGGAACATGCTGACCGTCAAGGCCGAGCGCCGGCCCGTGACGAAGGCCGACGACGTACAGATGGAGCTGTCGGAACGGCCGCTCGGCGTCTTCTCGCGCCAGCTCGTGCTGGCGGACACGCTGGACACCGAGCACATCCAGGCCGACTACGAGGCAGGCGTGCTCACCCTGCGCATTCCGATCGCCGAGCGCGCCAAGCCCCGCAAGATCACCATCGGCGTCGGATCCGGCCGCAAGGAGATCTCCGGCTGAGCCGGACGGCCGAAGGCTGAACAACGGCGGAGGACAGGTACCTGATCTCCCCCCAGGGCCTGTCCTCCGTTCCCCGTGGACCGAGGAAGGGTGGCGCCCGACATGACTGTGCGACGCGAAGCGTTCCTCAACCATGTGAAGGAACGCGGTGAGTACGCCACCTTGCAGGAGGCCGACCGCGCGGCCCGCGTGGTGCTCGCCCTGCTGGGCGCACACCTGGTCGGCGAGGTACGCGCCCGGCTGGCGGCGCGTCTGCCGGAAGACTTCGCCCTGATCCTGCTCAATCCGCTGCAGAGCGCCGAACCGCTGCCCCC
The DNA here is from genome assembly GCF_000720765.1 of Streptomyces sp. NRRL S-646. Lineage (GTDB taxonomy): Bacteria > Actinomycetota > Actinomycetes > Streptomycetales > Streptomycetaceae > Streptomyces. The sequence continues at coordinate 5,422 of NZ_JODC01000008.1, read as the reverse complement.
GGAGCGGTTCGTGCGCGCGACCGCCGCCTGGATCGAAGGGGCGACCGAACAGACCGCCGCCTGGGACGTCGGCGCCGTCCTGTCCACGGCCGCCGACGCCGTCGGCGACGACCTCCTCAAAGAGATCCTGCTCCAACTCCCAGCGGGCTACGACGCGCTCTTCGGCCGCCTTCAGCCCACCTGACCACCCACCCACCGGTGGCCGCACAGCCGGCCACCACGACCCCGGTGACAGAAAGGCAACCACCGCAGTGATGTCCGACCACAGCGCACCGCTCCAGCAGCCCTATGGAAGGGCGTACGAACACATGCTGGAAAAGGTCCGCTACGACGGCGCCTACCCCACCCGCGAGAAGGCCGAGGAGGCCGTCCGCCTCGTCCTCGCCGGGCTGGGACGCCAGCTGACCGGCGACGAACGCGTCGAACTCGCCGGCCGCCTCCCCCTCGAGGCCGCACGCATCCTCACCGCCCAGATCCCCGACATCCGGCCACTGACCGGCTGGGCCTTCGTCAAGGACCTCTCCGCCCGTACCGGCGCCGCCCTGGCCACCACCCGCTGGGACACCGGATCCGTCTTCTCCGCCGTCTCGGCCTATGCCGGCCGCGACCTCGTGACCCGCATCCTGCGCCGGCTTCCCTCCGGCTACGCGCTCCTGTTCGGCCGCGCCGAACTCACCCAAGCCGCATAGGTGGACCGCGCCTTCCGGCGCGACAGCACGCCGGTGACCGTGAGACGTGCACGGGCCGTCGAGACCGCGCAGGGCTCCGGTCACCGGCATCATGCCGACCGCTTTGAGGATCGCCAACAGATCTGAACGGCCGCAGGCCCGGCCGTAATTCGTTTGACCCGGCGACGCCTCGGCGTTGCACTGTGGCGGGGCACCGCGGGTCGTGGTGCCGGTAGCCCGGGGAGGCAGCGGCACCAATGGAGATCCGTTCCACGACCGACCAGGACTTCGACGTCTTCGTCGACACCATGTATGCCGCGTTCGGGCGCTTCCCGGAAACCCCGGCCGAGGGCGGCGGCGGAGTGTGGTGGGCGGCGCTCGAAATGGACCGCAACCTGCTCGCCGTTACGGCGGACGGACGGCCCGTCGGCACCGCGGGCGCGTACTCCTTCGAGCTCACGCTGCCCGGTGAGATCCTCGCCCCGGCCGCGGGGGTGACCGCCGTCGGCGTCCTGCCCTCGCACCGACGCAAGGGCGTGCTCACCGCGCTGATGCGGCATCAGCTCACCGAACTGCGGGCCCGAGGGGAGTTCCTCTCCGTACTGCTGGCCTCCGAGGCCGTGATCTACCGCAGGTTCGGCTACGGGCCGGCCACCTACACACAGCGGCTGACGGTGCCGCGCCACCAGGCCGCCCTCGCCCTCCCCCGGGCACACGGAACGGCCGAGGCACCGGCGACCGGTCGGGACACCGGCTCGGTCGAGCTGCTGCGGCGGGCCGAGTGCGGCGAGATCCTGGAGGAGGTCTACGACCGTTACCGCCGCGCCCAGCCCGGTGCGCTGTCCAGGCCGCACCGCTGGTGGGCCTCGGGCGCGGGGCAGCCCCCCATCTCTCCGGCGCCGCGCTACGTGGCCGTCCACCGTGACGCCGAGGGCGTCCCGGACGGGTACGCCAGCTATGCAATCGGCGAAGGCGACGCCTTGACGGTCGACGAGACCATCGCCACCGACGACGCCGTCTTCACGGCCCTGGCCCGGTTCGTGCTCGGACACGACCTGGTCCGTCAGGTGGTGTTCAAGCACATCCCGCCCGACAATCCGCTGCGCTGGCAGCTTGCGGACTTCCGCGCCGGCCAGGTCAGCAACGACACCGACTGGCTCTGGGTACGGCTGCTGGACGTCCCGCGAGCGCTGACCGCGCGCGGCTGGTCCATGGACGGCGAGCTCGTCCTCGACGTCGACGACCCGTTCCTCGGTGAGCACGGCCGCTACCTGCTGACGGTGCGCGACAGCAAAGCCGAATGCGTCCCCACGGACCGGGAGCCCGATCTGTCCCTGGACGCGAGCGACCTCGGTTCGATCTACCTCGGCGGCACCGCCCCGAGCACGCTCGTACGTGCGGGACACATCCAGGCCCACCGCCCGGGCGCGGCCGCCCTCGCCGACACTCTCTTCCGCGCCGAGCGCTCCCCGCACTGCCTGCACTGGTTCTGACCGCAGCCCCAAAGTCAGTGGAGGCCCTCGGTGGGTGCAATCGCGTGGCGGGCAGGGGGCGTTGGGCCGGATTGATGGTGAGCTTCAGGGCCTGGTCGGTGCGGCCGAGGGCTCGCTGCAGGGCTGCCCCGGGTGGCGTGTAAGAGGTGGTAGCGGCCCGGGCGGCGCGGCGCGGCGGCCTGTTCGATCAGGGTGACGGCGCTGTGGATGCCCGCCTGGCGGCAGCCCCGCCCGGGTCAGCGCTCGACGACAGGCCGCACTTCCTCCCCGTCGGGCATCGGGAAGCTCGCGGCCGGCTCCAGGTCGGCGCATTGGAGGCGACGGCGGGCGGGATGGCAGCATCATGACGTTGACCGATCACGGAGGATGTACGGGTAGCCGCCGGCGACCCCCGCTTCCACAGCACCAATCTCCGTGTCGCGGCCAAGCTGCGCGCACTGCGCCGCCGCTACTCGCGCGACACCTCGGCGCAGTAGTTGCGGGCGTCCGGCATCGCGGTGTTCACAAACCCCGTTGAGATCGTTCCTGATCCTTCCTAGGTTGGGCCGCGTGACGATCGAGGTGCCCTACCAGCCGCTCCCGATTCAGCTGTCAGACGTGCGCTATGCCCATGGCCCCGACTCCGCCGTGCAGCCTGGCGTACCGGCCGGCGAGACGATCGAGTTCGACTGGAGCGACAGCGCGATCTACCCGGGAACCTCACGGAAGTTCTGGGTACACGTGCCCGCCCGGTACGACCTTTCGGAACCGGCGTCGCTGATGGTGTTCCAGGACGGATGGTGGTACCTGGACCCTGAAGGGGAGGTCCGAGGCACGATCGTTTTGGACAATCTCGTCCACCGCGGTGACATCCCGATCACCATCGGCCTGTTCGTCGACCCGGGCGTCTTCCCAGATGCTGAGAATCCGAAGAACCGCAACACCGAGTACGACGCCTACGACGACCGGTACGTCCGCTTTCTCCTGGCAGAGATCATCCCAGAGGTCACGAAGCGCTATTCGATCGTCGAGGACCCCGACCGGTGGGGCATCTGCGGCGGCAGCAGCGGCGGCAACTGCGCCTTTACCGCAGCCTGGCTGCGCCCGGACAAATTCCGCCGGGTGATCGCGTACTTGTCCAGCTTCACCCAGATGCCAGGCGGCAACCCATACCCCGAACTCATCCCCCGCGTCCCGCACAAGCCGCTGCGTATCTTCATGCAAGCGGGCCACCGTGACCTGCGCTGGAACGAACCCGAGGCGAACTGGCTCGCCAACAACCTGCGCGTCGCGGCCGCACTGGCAGAAGCCCGCTACGACTTCCGCCTCGTCCTGGGCGACGGTGGCCACAGCCCCAACCACGGCGGGGTCCTGCTTCCCGACGCCCTCCGCTGGTTGTGGCGGTCGGACGACCGCGGTGACCCACCGGTGGGTTGAGGCGCGGCGACTACGTAGAGGCGGCCGTCTCGGATCAGGGCCCACAAGACGCTGACTGTGCGGCGAGCGAGGGCGGTTACGGCCTGGCGTGGCGTTTGCCCTAGGCGCGCCGGCGGTCGTAATGCATCCGGGAGTTCCTCACTGTCAGGCTTGGCGGGCGTAGGACGTGAGGCGATCGGCAAGCGCGATGACGAGGTCGCGGAGTTCAGCGGGGCGCTCGATGACGAACGGCCGGTCGAGTGCGGCGAGTATCCGAGGCAACCAGTCGAGCCGCTCCGCCCGCAGCTCGACGCGCATCCAGCGCTCGGCCGCCGGGTCCTCGCCGGCCGCGGGCTCGTGCTCCTCCAGGCTCGCGACGCCGGCGGGAAGGTGGGCGCGGATCTGCTCAACTGTGCCGTGGATCCGCAAGGTCACCTCATGCCGGTACTCGGCCGTGGCGAACCCTGACAACACGCGCTGTGCCGGACCGGGACCCACAGGCGCCTCGAACGAGCCGGGGAGGGTCCTTGCGTCTGCGATGCGATCGAGCCGGAAGGTTCGGTCCTCGCCGACCTGGGCGTCCTTGCCCGTGACGTACCAACGGCCCGCATGGGCGACGATCCCGTACGCGTGCAGCGTGCGTTCGCTGCGCCGTCCGTCGCGGTCGGTGTAGCGGATCGAGACCGGTCGGCGGTGGCGCACCGCATCGGCGAGGGTGAGCAGGAGCCCGGCGTCCGGGTGGTCCGACTCGCCGGGCTCATCGGTGAAGGCGAGAGCTTCCAGCAGCGTGTCGAGCCGGCGGGCGATGTGCTTGGGCAGCACCCGCCGGATCTTCGCCGATGCCGTCTCGTTTGCCGTGCGCTCCGTCGTCGTCAGCCCTGCCCGGCGGCCGGCGACCAGGCCGAGCAGCACGGCCAGCGCCTCGTCGTCGCTGAGCATGAGCGGAGGCAAGCGGTACCCCGGGGCAAGCCGGTACCCGCCGTAGCGGCCGCGCACCGATTCCACGGGCACGTCCAGGTCGATCAGCTGGTCCACATACCGGCGCACGGTGCGCCCTTCGACGCCGAGCCGGTCGGCGAGCTCGGCCACGGTCCGGGTGCCGCCCGACTGGAGCAGCTCCAGGAGTGTCAGCACGCGGCCGGTGGGTCGAGGCATGTTCGCAGCCTAACGCGAATACAGGACCGATTCTGTCCACTATTTCCCCTAGCCTGCGACATGCACGCCTCCAGCACAGCCAAGGAGATTCCCATGGACTTCGTCTCGATCCGCATCATCACCAGCGACGTGGCGCGCCTCGTCGACTTCTACGAGCGAGCCACAGGGGCGCGGGCGGCGTGGGCCACGGAGGACTTCGCCGAGCTGAAGACCGCGGGCGCCACCCTCGCGATCGCCGGCACCCGCACCGTCCCGCTGTTCGCCCCGGGCTCTGCCCGCCCGGCGGACAACCACAGCGTGATCACCGAGTTCCTCGTCGACGACGTGGACCGCGTTCACCAGAGCCTGACCGGCTTCGTCACCGACTTCGTCACCGAGCCCACCACGTTGCCCTGGGGCAACCGGTCGCTGCTGTTCCGCGACCCCGACGGCAACCTCGTCAACTTCTTCACCCCCGTCACGCCGGCGGCCAGGGAAAAGTTCGCACGCTGACGCCACGCACAGCCGTGCGGTCCGCCGCTGCCCCTTGAGTGTGGTACAACCGGAGCGATTGCTCCGCAAGGCTGGAAGTTCGCTGTACCCTGAATGCCGTGACCCTCGCCGACCAGCCGCCCCCCGCACCCGAACAGCCCGCACCGCGCGGCCGCCGCGCCGACGCCGAACGCAACCGCGCCGCGATCATGGAGGCGGCCGGCGCCGTCTTCGCCGAGC
>NZ_JODC01000007.1 GCF_000720765.1 Streptomyces sp. NRRL S-646 | reverse complement strand
GCCGGTGGTGGTGTCGGGTGCGAGTGCGGCGGCGTTGCGGGGTCAGGCGGAGCGGCTGGCGGCGTGGCTGTCGTCCGGTTCGGGGCTGTCGCACCGTGATGTCGCGCTGTCGTTGGCGACGACGCGTTCCGCGCTGGAGCATCGTGCCGTACTGCTCGCGGCGAGCCAGGAGGAACTGCTGCAAGGCTTGCGGGCGTTGGCGGACGACGACCAGGCGCCGGGGCTGGTACGGGGTGCGCAGACGCGTGCCGGGAAGACCGCGTTGCTCTTCGCGGGCCAGGGTTCTCAACGGTTGGGTATGGGCCGGGAGCTGTATGAGACGTACCCGGTCTTCGCGGACGCCTTCGATGCCGTGGATGCGGAACTCCCGTTCGCGCTGCGGGAGGTCGTCTTCGGCGAGGACGCGGAACGGCTGAACCGGACCGAGTACGCCCAGCCCGCCCTGTTCGCCCTGGAAGTGGCGCTGTTCCGGCTGCTGGAGTCCTGGGGTGTGCGCCCCGACGTCCTGGCCGGTCACTCCATCGGCGAGATCGCCGCCGCGCATGTGGCGGGGGTGTGGTCGCTGGCCGACGCGGCCCGACTGGTGACGGCACGCGGCCGGTTGATGCAGGCGCTCCCGGCCGGCGGTGCGATGGTCGCCGTACAGGCGACGGAGGACGAGGTCGTTGCGCTGCTGAACGACCAGGTGGGTCTTGCGGCCGCGAACGGCCCGCAGGCGGTCGTGATCGCGGGCACCGCGGACGCCGTGGAGGAGGTCGCGGACCACTTCCGTACCCAGGGCCGCAAGACGACACCTCTGCGGGTCAGCCATGCTTTCCACTCCCCGCTGATGGAGCCGATGCTCGCGGACTTCCGCAAGGTCGCCGAGAGCCTGACGTACGAGCGTCCGAAGCTGTCCGTCGTCTCCACGGTGACCGGCAAGGCGGCCACCGCCGACGAGCTGATGTCGCCGGACTACTGGGTCGGGCACGTGCGTCAGCCGGTCCGTTACGCCGACGCCGTTCGCACCCTCGCCGAACAGGGCATCGGTCGCTATCTCGAACTCGGCCCCGACACCACCCTCACCGCCCTCGCCAAGGCCTCCCTCGACGACGCGGACGAGGCACTGCTCGTACCGGCCCTGCGCAAGGACCGCCCCGAGGCACCCGCTCTCCTCGCCGCGGTGGCCGGGCTGTTCACCCACGGTGCCGATGTCGACTGGCGCGCTCTCTTCCCCGGCAGCGGGGCTCGCGCAGTGGAGCTGCCGACGTATGCCTTCCAGCGGAAGCTGTTCTGGCCTCAGGCCTCTCACCGGCCCGGTGACCTGGCCGCCGCCGGAGTCGGTGCGGCCGGACACCCGTTGCTCGGCGCCGCTGTGGAACTGGCCGGCGGGGGAGTGGTGTTGACCGGACGCCTGTCGCTGCGTTCGCACCCGTGGCTGCGGGACCACACCGTTCTGGGCGCGGCGGTCTTCCCGGGCACCGGCTACGCCGAGCTGGCGCTGTGCGCCGGCGACCACGTGGACTGTGCCAGGGTCGAGGAGCTGACGATCGCGGTGCCGCTGGTGGTGCCGGAGCAGGGCATGGTCCGTTTGCAAGTCACCGTCGGTGTGGCGGACGACACGGGACGCCGCACCGTCGAGGTGCACTCACGTCCGCAGGACGCCTCCGACGAGACACCGTGGGCGTTGCATGCCGGCGGTGTGCTGGCCCCTGACACGACGACGGAGGCGACCGCCGACGCGGCGTTCGACCTCGCGGAGTGGCCGCCGAAGGGTGCCGAGCCCCGCCCCGTCGCCGACGTCTACGACCGGTTCGCGGCGGCCGGGCTGGCGTACGGCCCGGTGTTCCAGGGGCTGCGCACGGTGTGGCGGCGCGGCGACGAGGTGTTCGCCGAGGTCGTGCTGTCGGAGGAGCACGAGGGGCTCGCGGGCCGGTTCGGAGTGCATCCGGCACTGCTCGACTCGGCCTTGCACGCGGTCCTCTTCGGCCCGCTCGGTGAAGCGGGTGCCGGGCGGCTGCCCTTCTCCTGGAACGGGCTGTCGCTGCATGCGTCCGGGGCGCGCGCCCTGCGGGTGCGGGTGGCCCCGGCGGGACCCGACGCGGTGACCCTGCACTTGGCCGACCCGGCCGGTGACGCGGTCGCTGCCGTCGACTCGTTGGCGCTGCGCGAGGTGCCGTCCGAACTGGCGACGGGCGCGGGCCTGGCCGCCTCCTCCGGGACGTACCGGATGGACTGGACGCCACTGCCGACCGCGATCATGTCCTCGTCCTCGTCCTCGTCCTCGTCCTCGTCCTCGTCCTCGTCCTCGTCCTTCGCCCCGGCTCCCGCCGACGAGGCCTCCCTCGCCGACGGCCGTACGATCCTGCTGTCGGACCACGTGACCCCGGATGACGATCCGACCGCCGGGCTTCCCGCAGTGCCCGTCCGTACCTGGTCCGAGCTGACCCGGGCCGTGCACGACGGTGACCCGGCCCCCGAGACCGTGCTGCTTCCCTGGAGCGGTGCGACGGACGCCCCGTTCGACGGCTCGGTCGCCGCGGCCCATGCCGTCACCGCCGCCGCACTGAGCTTCGTACAGGACTGGCTGGCGGCCGACGAGTTCATGGGCACACGGCTCGTGGTGGTGACGCGGGGCGCGATGGCGGTGACGCCGGACGAGGGGGCGGATCCGGCGCTCGCCGCTCTGTGGGGCCTGATGCGCTCGGCCCGGACCGAGAATCCCGGCCGTTTCGCGCTGGCCGACCTGGACGGCACACCGGAGTCCTGGGAGACCCTGGTCGCGCTGCTCGCCGGCACGGACACCCTCGCCGCCGAGCCCGAACTGGCCGTCCGCGGGGGCACGCCGCTGGTCCCGCGGCTCGTTGCCGCGGCGCTGCCGGCCCCGTCCGTGACCGATGCCCCCTCCGACACTCAGCCGGTCCGGCTCGCGGACGGCACCGTCCTCGTCACCGGCGGCACCGGCGGTCTGGGCGCCCTGGCCGCGCGTCACCTGGTCACCGAACACGGCGTACGTCACCTGCTCCTGGCGGGGCGGCGCGGACCGGACGCCCCGGGCGCGGCGGAACTCACCGCCGAACTCACCGACCTGGGCGCCGATGTCACCGTCGCGGCCTGTGACGTGGCCGATCGGCAGGCGCTCGAGACCCTGCTGGCGTCGATCCCGGCGGACCGTCCGCTGACCGGAGTGATCCACACCGCGGGTGTGGTCGACGACGGTGTGACGGCGTCGCTGACCGAGGAACGGCTGCGTGCGGTGCTGCGTCCCAAGGCGGACGCGACTGAACATCTCGACGCGCTCACCCGTGATCTGAACCTGGCCGCGTTCGTGCTGTTCTCTTCGGTCTCCGGCACCTTCGGCGGCGCCGGCCAGGCCAACTATGCGGCGGCCAACGCCTACTTGGACGCCATCGCCGTGTGCCGCCGCCACCTCGGACTGCCCGCCGTCTCCCTCGCCTGGGGCCCGTGGGCGCCGGGCGCGGGAATGACCGCCGAGCTGACCGACGCGGATCTGCGCCGCATGGCACGCGGCGGCGTACGGCCGCTCGCCGTCGAACAGGGCCTCGCGGTCCTCGACGCCGCGCTGCGGGACACCGAGCTCTCCTTTCTCCTTCCGGTCGACCTGGACCTCGCGGCATTGCGTGAACTCTCCGAGGTTCCCGCGCTGTTGCGTGGCCTGGTGCGCGGCCCGGCGCGGCGCACCGCGCACACCGGCGGGCACGGGGGAGGCGGCGACGAGTTGCGGAGTCGGCTGTCGGCCCTGCCCACCGCCGAACGCGAACCGTTCCTGCTGGACCTGGTCTCCGGTCTGGTGGCCCAGGTGCTGGGCCATGCCTCGGCCGCCGAGGTGGAACCGGGCCAGGCGTTCAAGACGCTCGGTTTCGACTCGCTGACCTCGGTGGAACTGCGCAACCGCGTCAACGCGGCGACCGGGCTGCGGCTGCCCGCCACGCTGGTCTTCGACCATCCGTCGCCCGCCGCACTCGCCCGGCATCTGCTGACCGCGCTCGGCTCAGACGCCGCCGACCCGCAGGGTGTCGTGCTGCCCGCCGGGAAGGGCGTGGACGACGATCCGGTGGTCATCGTGGGCATGGCGTGCCGGTTCCCCGGCGGCGTCGAATCGCCGGACGATCTCTGGCGGCTGGTCAGTGAGGGTGGCGACGCGATCGGCGACTTCCCGACCGACCGCGGGTGGGACCTGGAGGCGCTGTACGACCCGGAGCCCGGTCGGCTCGGCAAGAGCTACGTCCGCCGGGGCGGATTCCTGTACGACGCGGCGTCCTTCGACGCCGGGCTGTTCGGCATCTCACCGCGCGAGGCGCTGGCGATGGACCCGCAGCAGCGGCTGCTGCTGGAGGTGTCCTGGGAGGTCTTCGAACGCGCGGGCATCGACCCGACGGCGCTGCGCGGCAGCCGCACGGGGGTGTTCGCCGGTGTCATGGGCCAGTACTACAACTCCTGCCTGAGCGAGGGCGAGCACGACTCCGACGGCTACCTGCTGACCGGCAACACCAGCAGCGTCCACTCCGGCCGTATCGCCTACAGCTTCGGTCTCGAGGGTCCGGCGATGACGGTCGACACCGCGTGCTCGTCCTCCCTGGTCACCCTCCACCTGGCCGCCCAGTCGCTGCGGTCGGGGGAGTGCGATCTGGCGCTCACCGGCGGCGTCATGGTGATGTCCACGCCGGACACCTTCGTCGACTTCAGCCAGCAGCGAGGCCTCGCCTCCGACGGTCGCTGCAAGTCCTTCGGGGCCGGAGCCGACGGTACGGCCTGGTCCGAGGGTATCGGCATGCTGGTGCTGGAGCGGCTGTCGGACGCGCGCCGCAACGGGCACCGGGTGCTGGCGGTGGTGGCCGGCTCGGCGGTGAACCAGGACGGTGCGAGCAACGGTCTCACCGCGCCGAACGGTCCCTCGCAGGAGCGGGTGATCCGGCAGGCGCTGGCCGGTGCCGGGCTGAAGCCCGCCGATGTGGACGTGGTGGAGGCGCATGGCACCGGGACGCCGCTGGGTGACCCGATCGAGGCGCAGGCGCTGCTGGCCACCTACGGCCAGGACCGTGAACAGCCCCTCTGGCTGGGCTCGTTGAAGTCGAACATCGGCCACACGCAGGCGGCTGCCGGTGTCGGTGGTGTGATCAAGATGGTGATGGCGATGCGGCATGGGATGCTGCCGCGCACCCTGCACGCCGACGAGCCCTCTCCCTTCGTCGACTGGACGGCGGGCGAGATCACCCTGCTGACAGAGAACGTGGAGTGGCCGCGGCCGCAGGACCGCCCCCGTCGGGCCGGAGTGTCGTCCTTCGGGATCAGCGGCACCAACGCCCACGTCATCATCGAACAGGCCGCTGACGCGGTCACCCCCGAACCGGCCACGGCAGTTGACGAGTTGCCGGTGACACCGATCGCCCTGTCCGCCGCGTCCGAGGGCGCCCTGCGCGGCCAGGCCGAACGGCTGTGGGCCCGCGTCGACGCCGACCGCGCACTGCGACTGAGCGACTTGGCTCTGTCGTCGGCGCTGCGGCCCTGGCTGGAGCACCGCGCGGTGGTCCTGGCCGCCGACCGCGACGAGCTGCTGCGCGGGCTGCGGGCCGTGGCGGTGGGCGGGCAGGACCCCGGCGTCCTCGCCGGCACCCCCGCCGGCTCCGTCGGCCGACGCCTCGCGTTCCTGTTCGCCGGGCAGGGCTCGCAACGGCTCGGTATGGGACGGGAGTTGTACGAGGCGTTCCCGGTCTTCGCCGAGACCTTTGACGCGGTGGACGCGGAGCTGCCGTTCGCGCTGCGAGAGGTCGTCTTCGGCGGGGACGCGGACCTGCTCAACCGGACGGAGTACGCGCAGCCCGCCCTCTTCGCCCTGGAAGTGGCGCTGTTCCGGCTGCTGGAGTCGTGGGGCGTGCGCCCGGACGTGCTCGCCGGTCACTCGGTCGGGGAGATCGCCGCCGCGCATGTGGCGGGGGTGTGGTCGCTCGCGGACGCGTGCCGTCTGGTCGAGGCGCGGGGCCGGTTGATGCAGGCGCTGCCCGAGGGTGGCGCGATGGCCGCCGTGCAGGCCACCGAGGACGAGGTGGCGCCCCTGCTCGACGACCGGGTGGGCGTCGCGGCCGTCAACGGGCCGCAGGCGGTGGTGATTTCGGGTACGGCCGAGGCCGTCGACGTAGTGGCCGCCCACTTCCGCGCCCAGGACCGCAAGGTCACGGCCCTGCGGGTGAGCCATGCCTTCCACTCGCCGCTGATGGAGCCGATGCTCGACGACTTCCGCGAGGTGGCCGAGAGCCTGTCGTACGAGCAGCCGCGGATACCGATCGTGTCCACGCTGACCGGTGAGCTCGCGACGGCCGAGGAGCTGATGTCCCCGGCCCACTGGGTGGATCACGTACGCCGGCCGGTCCGGTTCGCCGACGCCGTTCGCCGCCTGGACGCACACAGTGTGTCCCGGTTCGTGGAGCTGGGGCCGGACGGCACGCTGGCCGCGCTCGCCCAGGGCAGCCTCGACGGCGATGTGCGGGAGCGGCTGCTGACCCCGACCCTGCGCAAGGACCGTGCCGAGCCGATGAGCCTGCTCTCGGCGGTCGCGTCGCTGCATCTGCACGGCGGGCAGGTCGACTGGCCCGCCCTGTTCGCACCGACACGGGCGGCCGTGGTGGATCTGCCGACCTACGCCTTCGAGCACGAGCGTTTCTGGCCCGAGGGAGCCAGGCCGGGCGGTCCGTCGGCAGCGGGCGCCGCCGACCGCGCGGACGCCGCATTCTGGACGGCCGTCGAACAGGGCGACGCCGGTGCGCTGGCCGACTCGCTCGGCGTGGCCGAGGACGCCCTGGACGGACTGCTGCCGGCGCTGTCGTCGTGGTGGCGTGGGCAGCGGGAGCAGTCCCGGGTGGACGACTGGCTGTACGGCACGAGCTGGAAGCCGCTCGGCACGGTCTCCGCCGCGGCGCTGCCGGGCCGCTGGCTGGCGGTTTTGCCCGCCGGGCTGCGGGACGACGCGTGGAGCGGCGCCGTCCTGGACGGTCTCACGGCGAACGGTGCCGAGCCGGTGCGGGTCGTGTACGAGCCCGGCACCGACCGGGGCGCGCTGGGCGCACTGCTGGCCGCGGCAGCGCGGCAGGAGCCGGTCGCCGGGATCCTGTCCTTCCTGGCGCTGCCCGAGCCGAACGGCGCGAACGCCACGGAGGCGACCGACGGTCAGGATGCCGGTGACGGCGTGCCGGCCGGCCCCGCCGCCACCGCCGTACTCGTGCAGGCACTCGGCGACACCGGCATCGCCGCCCCGCTGTGGGCGCTGACCAGGAGCGCGGTCTCCGTCAACCGGTCCGACCGGGCGCCCGATCCGGCGCAGGGCGCCGTGTGGGGCCTCGGCCGGGTCGCGGCGCTGGAGCACCCGGACGGCTGGGGCGGTCTGGTCGACCTGCCCCAGGTCATGGACCGGCGCACGACGGCCCGCCTGGCCGGTGTGCTCACGGGCCGCACGGGAGAGGACCAGGTGGCGATCCGGGCGACCGGTGTGTTCGGGCGGCGGCTCGGCCGGACGGCACCCGGCGCACTCGGCGCCGGCTGGCGCCCGTCGGGCACCGTACTGATCACGGGCGGTACGGGCGCGCTGGGTGCCCGGGTGGCCCGCTGGGCCGCCGCGCAGGGCGCCGAGCACCTCGTCCTGATCAGCAGGCGCGGGCTCGACGCGCCCGGCGCACCGCAGCTGCGCGACGACCTCGCCGGCACGGGCGTACGGGTGACCGTGGCCGCCTGCGACGCGGCGGACCGGGACGCGCTCGCCGTGCTGCTGTCCGAGCACCCGGTCGATGCCGTGGTGCACACGGCGGGTGTCCTCGACGACGGTCTCGTCGAGGCGCTCACCCCGGAACGCTTCACGGCCGTCCTGCGGGCCAAGGCCGTCGCCGCGCGCCACCTCGACGAGCTGACGCGGGACCGGGTGCTGTCGGCGTTCGTGCTGTTCTCGTCGTTCGCGGGCGCCATCGGTTCCCCGGGCCAGGGCAACTACGCCGCCGCCAACGCCTACTTGGACACCCTGGCCGAGCGTCGCAGGGCGGCCGGGCTGGTGGCCACGTCCGTGGCGTGGGGGCCGTGGGCGGAAGACGGCATGGCCGCCGACGGCAGCGTCGAGGAGTATCTGCGCCGCCGGGGCCTGACGGGCCTCGACCCGGATCTGGCACTGATGGCGATGGAGCGGCTGGCGGGCGGCGGCGATCCGGCCGCGGTCGTGGCGCGGGCCGACTGGACGCGGTTCGCTCCCGCGTTCACCGCCGGCCGCGCCACCACCCTGTTCGGGGAGATACCGGAGGCGGAAGTCGCGCTGGCGGACGCTGTGTCCGGGGCGGACTCCGATGCCCTGCGGCAGCGGCTCGCCGGGCTCGGCGCCGACGAACGGTCCGCGGCGCTGGTCGAGTTGGTGCGGGAGCAGGCGGCCCTGGTCCTGGGACATGCCAAGGCCGGCGCGGTGGACCCGGCCCGCGCCTTCCGGGAGGCGGGATTCGATTCGCTGACCGCTGTGGAACTGCGCAACCGGCTCGGCGCGGCCACCGGCCTCAAGCTGCCGGCGACCCTGGTGTTCGACTACCCCGCACCCGTGGACATCGCCCGGTATCTGGAGGCCGAACTCGCCGGCCCCGACGGCGACTCGGCCGGGGGAACCCGTGTCGTCGCCGAGATCGACCGGCTCGCCGAGGTCCTCTCGGCTCAGGCCGGGGCCGGTGGCGAAGCACACCCGGAGATCACGGCGAAGCTGCGGGAACTGCTGGCGATGTGGACCGGCGCCGACGCCGCCGACGAGACGGACGACGCGGTCGCGGAACTGGACGTGGCGACGGACGAGGAGATGTTCGAGCTGCTCGACAAGGAACTCGGAACCTCCTGACCACCCGGCTCCGGCGACGGGGTCCACGCACGGCTTTGCGAGGAAGGCAAGGAAATGGGGCACGATGGCGAGCAATGAAGAGAAGCTGCGGGACTACCTGAAAAGGGCGACGGCCGACCTCCGGCAGACCCGCCAGCGCCTTCATGACGTCGAGGCGAGCCGTCAGGAGCCGGTCGCGATCATCGGCCTCGGCTGCCGCTTCCCCGGCGGAGCCGACACTCCCGAGGAGTTCTGGCGGCTGCTCGCCGAGGGCCGTGACACCGTCGCCGACTTCCCCGCCGACCGGGGCTGGGACCTCGACGGCATCTTCGACGCGGCGGGCGGCACCGGTACGACGTACGCCCGCCAGGGAGCCTTCCTCTACGACGCCCCGCTGTTCGACTCGACGTTCTTCGACATCTCCCCCCGCGAGGCCATGACCATGGACCCCCAGCAGCGGCTGCTGCTGGAGACCTCGTGGGAGGCACTGGAGCGGTCGGGCATCGAGCCGGGGTCCCTGCGCGGCAGCCGGACCGGCGTGTTCACGGGCACCAACGGCCAGGACTACCTCGCGCTGATGCTGGGCCGGCCCGAGGAGTCCGACGGGCATCTGACCACCGGCATCACCGCGTCCGTGCTGTCGGGCCGGGTGTCGTACGTGCTCGGCCTCGAAGGGCCCGCGGTGACCGTCGACACCGCGTGCTCGTCCTCGCTGGTCGCCCTGCATCTGGCGGTCCAGGCACTGCGCGCCGGCGAGTGCGACCTGGCCCTGGCCGGTGGCGTGACCGTGATGTCGACACCGGGCGCCTTCGTGGAGTTCTCGCGGCAGCGCGGACTGGCCGCGGACGGCCGGTGCAAGGCGTTCGCCGAGGGCGCCGACGGCACCGGCTGGGGTGAGGGTGTCGGCGTGCTCGTGGTGGAGCGGCTGTCCGACGCCCGCCGCAACGGGCATCCGGTGCTCGCCGTGGTCCGCGGCACCGCCGTCAACCAGGACGGCGCGTCCAACGGCCTCACCGCCCCCAACGGCCCCTCCCAGCAGCGGGTGATCCGTTCCGCACTGGCGGGCAGCGGCCTCGCACCCGCCGATGTCGACGCCGTCGAGGCCCACGGCACGGGTACGGCGCTGGGCGACCCGATCGAGGCACAGGCCCTCCTGGCCACCTACGGCCAGGACCGCGAACGGCCCCTGTGGCTGGGCTCCGTGAAGTCGAACATCGGGCACACCCAGGCCGCCGCAGGTGTCGCCGGTGTCATCAAGATGGTCCTGGCGATGCGGCACGGGACGCTGCCGCGCACCCTGCACGCCGAGGAACCCACGTCCCGCGTGGACTGGACGGCCGGCGCCGTCCGGCTGCTCCACGAGAACACCGACTGGTCCCGGGACGGGGACCGACCGCGGCGTGCGGGGGTGTCCGCCTTCGGTGTCTCCGGCACCAACGCCCACGTCGTCCTCGAACAGGCCCCCGAGGAGCCGGCCGCCGACCCGGACACCCCCGCTCCCGTGCCGCCGGTCCTGCGCCTGCCCTCCGCGGCCGTGCCGTGGATGGTCACCGGCCGCACCCCTGTCGCCCTGCGCGAACAGGCCCGGCGGCTCGCCGACTTCGTACGCTCCCGCCCCGGGACGGATCCGGCGCGCACCGCCGCCGCGCTGCTCACCACCCGGTCCGTGTTCGAACAGCGGGCCGTGGTGCTCGGCACCGACCAGGACGAGCTGCTGCGCGGCCTGGACGCCCTTGCCGCCGGTCACGCACGACCCGGCCTGGTCACCGGATCCGCCGCCAAGACCGGCCGGACCGCCTTCCTCTTCGCCGGCCAGGGCTCCCAACGCCTCGGCATGGGGCGAGAGTTGTACGACGCGTACGAGGTGTTCGCGGACGCCTTCGACGAGGTGTGCGCCCAGGTCGACACGACCCTCGAACGGCCGCTGCAGGACGTCGTGTTCGGCACGGACCCCGACCTGCTGAACCGTACCGAGTACGCGCAGCCCGCCCTGTTCGCCCTGGAAGTCGCCCTGTTCCGGCTCGCCGAGTCCTTCGGCGTACGCCCCGACGTGCTGCTCGGCCACTCCGTCGGCGAGCTGGCGGCAGCCCACGTGGCGGGGGTGTGGTCCCTCGCCGACGCCTGCCGGCTGGTGACCGCCCGCGGCCGGCTGATGCAGGCGCTGCCCGAGGGCGGCGCCATGGTCTCCCTGCAACTCCCGGAGGCCGAGGTGCTGCCCCTGCTGGAGGGGCGCGCCGACCGGGCCGGGATCGCCGCCGTCAACGGACCGGGCGCCACCGTGATCGCCGGAGTCGCCGCCGATGTCGAGGAGATCGCGCAGCAGGTGAGGGCGCAGGGCCACCGGGCCACCGCGCTCCGTGTCAGCCACGCCTTCCACTCACCGCTGATGCAACCGATGCTGAGCGACTTCCGCCGCGTCGCCGAGTCGCTGGAGTACCACCCGCCACGGCTGACCGTGGTCTCCGACCTCACCGGCCGTCCGGCGGACCCCGACGAACTGACCGACCCCGACTACTGGGTGCGGCACGTCCGCCATGCCGTCCGCTTCGCCGACGGCGTCCGCACCCTGACCGGCCTCGGCGTCACGCGCTGCCTGGAACTCGGCCCCGACGGCACCCTGTCCGCCCTGGCGGCGCAGAGCCTGCCGTCCGAGGACGAGGTGCTCGCCGTCCCGGCCCAGCACAAGGACCAGCCCGGCACCCGGGCCTTCGAGTCCGCCCTCGCCGCCCTGCACACGCGAGGCGCCGCCGTCGTCTGGACCGGCCTCCTCACCGGAACGGGAACCGGCACCGGCACCAGCACCGGCACCGTCACGGCCGACGGCGCCGCCCCCGCGCCCGCACCGCCGGAGCCGCTGCCGACCTACGCCTTCCAGCGGCGCCGCGCCTGGCTGCCCACCGCTTCGTCCGGCCCCGCCGGCATCCGTGCCGCGGGCCTCGGCGCCGCCCGGCACCCGCTGCTCGGCGCCGCCGTCGAACTCGCCGACGCCGGCGGCATCCTGCTCACCGGCCGGCTCTCCGCCCGGTCCCGGCCCTGGCTCGCCGATCGCGAGACGGCGGGCACCACCCTGCTGCCCGAGTCGGTCCTCGTCGAACTGGCCGTCCGGGCCGGCGACGAGGCCGGCTGCACGGTCCTGGAGTCGCTGACCGTGCGCGAGCCGCTGCCGCTGCCCCGGCGGGGAGCGGTGCGGATGCAGATCCTGGTCGGCGCCGCCGACGACACGGGACGGCGTACAGTGACCGTCCACTCCCGGCCGGACGACGACGAGGGCGACCAGCCCTGGCGCTGCCACGCCGAGGGCACCCTGGGCACGGCCGACCGGCCCGCCGGGGACGCACCGGCCACCGGAGCCTGGCCTCCCGAGGACGCTGAGCCGGTCGACGTGGACGGCCTCTACGAACTGCTGTCGCTGCACGGCCACTCCTACGGTCCCGCCTTCCGCGGTGTGCGCGCCCTGTGGCGTCGCGGCGGCGACCTCTTCGCCGACCTCGCCGTCCCGGACGAACTGCGCGACCAGGACCCCGGGGCTTTCGGCCTCCACCCGGTACTCCTCGACGCGGCCGTGCAGACCGCCCTGTCCGCCGTGCCCGAGGCGGGCGGAGGCCGGATCGTGCTGCCGCTCGGCTGGCAGGGTGTCACCGTGCACGCGACCGGAGCCGGAGCCGCGCGACTGCGGGTCACCGGCGCGGGCACGGATCATGTCCGGCTCACCCTGATCGACGCCGAAGGACGGCCACTGGCCACCGTCGACTCCGTCGCCCTGACCGCCGTCCCCGTCGCGGACCTCGCCACGGACGGGCCGGCCGACGGGCTGTACACGCTGGAGTGGGCGCCGCTGTCCGACCGCACCACCGACGTCGGCGCGGCCGGGCGCGAGGACGGCGGCTGGGCGGTCCTGGGAGCGGTCGGTGCGGGTCTCGCGGTTCACCTGACCGCGCAGGGCCTGCCGGTCCGCGCTCACCACGACCTCGCTGCCCTGCGCAGCGCCCTGGACGACGGTGCCGCGCTGCCCACGACGGTGCTGCTGCCGGTCGGCTCCACCGGCCGACCCGCCGACAGCGCGGGCCTCCCCGCCGCGGCCCAGGACGCCACCGCGGCCGTCCTGACCACCCTGCAGGAGTGGCTGGCCGACGAGCGCCTCGACGCCGCCCGGCTGGTGGTCCTCACCCACCACGCCGTGGCGGCCGGCGCCGACGACCGCGTAGCCGACCTCGCGCACGCCCCGGTCTGGGGACTCGTCCGTACGGCCCAGTCGGAGCACCCCGGCCGCTTCCTGCTCGTCGACCGTGACACGGCCGACGCCCTTCCCCCGGCCGCCGTACGCGACGACGAGCCCCAGATCGCCGTACGCGGCGACGCGTTGCTGGCACCCCGGGTGGTCCGCGCCGCGCGTCCGGTCGAGGAGACGGAGGAGACGGCCGCGGCGTTCGGGCCGGACGGCACGGTTCTGGTCACCGGCGGCACCGGCGGACTGGGCGCCCTGGCCGCCCGGCACCTGGTGACCGGGCACGGCGTACGACGGCTGCTGCTGGTCAGCCGGTCCGGGCCCGCCGCACCGGGGGCGGCCGCACTGCGGGAGGAACTGACCGTGCTCGGCGCCGAGGTGACGGTCATGGCGTGCGACGTCGCCGACCGCGCCGCCCTGGCCGCGCTCCTCGCCTCAATGCCGGCCGAGCACCCGGTCACCGCGGTCGTGCACACCGCCGGTGTTCTCGACGACGGCCTGCTCACCTCCCTCACCCCGGAGCGCCTGACCACGGTCTTCGCCGCCAAGGTCTCCGCCGCGGCACACCTGCACGAGCTGACGAAGCATCAACCCCTGTCCGCCTTCGTGGTGTTCTCCTCCGCGGCGGGCCTGCTCGGCAATCCCGGACAGGCCAACTACGCGGCCGCCAACACCTTCCTCGACGCCCTCGCCCAGCACCGCCGCGCCGCCGGACTGCCGATGACGTCACTGGCGTGGGGACCGTGGGAGCGGTCCGCGGGTATGACGGCCACCCTGGACCGTACGCACACGGCCCGGACTGCCGCCCGGGGCGTCATCCCGCTCTCCGCGGAGCACGGACTGTCCCTGTTCGACAGCGGCACGGCCGCCGATCGGGCGCTGCTGCTGGCGATGCGGCTCGACACGGGGGCCCTGCGCTCCCACGCGCAGAACGGTGAGCTGCCGTCGCTGCTGCGCGGACTGCTGCGGGTCACCGTCCGCCGGGACGCGGCCACCGCGGCCGGGCAGGGCGGCGGATTCGCCCGCCGGCTCGCCGCACTGCCCCGCGCGCGTCGGCACCGGGCGGTGGCCGAACTGGTCACCGGCCAGGTCGCCGCCCTGCTCGGCTACGACAGCGCCGACCTGGTGGGCTCGGACAAGCCGTTCAAGGAACTGGGCTTCGACTCCCTCGCCGCCGTCAACCTGCGCAACCGGCTCGGCCAGGAGACCGGACTGCGCCTGCCCGCCACCCTCGTCTACGACCACCCGACCTCCAGCGCCCTGACCCGCCACCTGGTCACGGCACTGGGGCTGGACGCCGAACAGAACGACAGCGACGGCACCTTGACACGCCCCGCTGCCGCCGTACCCGACGACGACCCGGTGGTGATCGTCGGCATGGGCTGCCGTTACCCCGGCGGAGCGGATTCCGCGGAAGCGCTGTGGCGGCTGGTCGCCACCGGCGCCGAGGGGCTGGGCCCCTTCCCCGCCGACCGTGGCTGGGACCTGGACGCGCTGTACGACCCGGACTCCGACCGCCCCGGCACCACCTATGTGCGCGAGGCGGGATTCCTGTACGACTCGGGCGAGTTCGACGCCGAACTCTTCGGTATCTCGCCCCGAGAGGCGCTGGCCATGGACCCGCAGCAGCGGCTGCTGCTGGAGACGGCCTGGGAGGTGTTCGAGCGGGCGGGGATCGCGCCCGTCTCCCTCAAGGGCAGCCGCACCGGTGTGTTCGCGGGCGTGACCTACCACGACTACGCGTCCGGTATGCAGATGGGCACCGCCGGAAACGTGGCCGCGGGACGGGTGTCGTACGTGTTCGGGCTCGAGGGCCCCTCGGTGGCGGTGGACACCGCCTGTTCGTCCTCGCTGGTCGCCCTGCACCTGGCGGCGCAGGCGCTGCGCGCCGGGGAGTGCGACCTGGCACTGGCCGGCGGGGTGGCGGTCATGTCGCAGCCGGACCCCTATGTGGCCTTCAGCCGCGAGCGCACCCTCGCCGCCGACGGCCGGTGCAAGCCGTTCTCGGCCGACGCCGACGGCACCAACTGGGCCGAGGGCGTGGGCCTGCTGCTCCTGGAACGCCTCTCCGACGCCCGGCGGCGCGGCCACACCGTGCTCGCCCGGATCGCGGGCAGCGGCATCAACCAGGACGGCGCCTCCAACGGACTGACCGCCCCCAGCGGGCCGGCCCAGCAGCGGCTGATCCGCCAGGTGCTGGCCTCCGCCGGACTCACCGCGGCCGACGTGGATGCCGTGGAGGCACACGGCACCGGCACCCCGCTCGGCGACCCGATCGAGGCCCAGGCGCTCGTCGCCACCTACGGGCAGAACCGTGAACGGCCGCTGTGGCTGGGTTCGATGAAGGCCAACATCGGCCACACCCAGGCGGCCTCCGGGGCCGGCGGGGTGATTAAAATGATCATGGCGATGCGGCACGGCCTGCTGCCCCGCACCCCGCACACGGACCGGCCCACCCCGCACGTCGACTGGTCCGCGGGCGCGGTGGAACTGCTGCACGAGGACGTGGCCTGGCCGCGCGGCGACCGCCCGCGCCGGGCCGGCGTGTCGTCCTTCGGCATCAGCGGCACCAACGCGCACGTGATCATCGAAGAGCCGCCCCGGGACGGGGAAGACGCCACCGGCGGTGCCGACACCCCTGTCGATGCCCACACCGCCGGCGGCACCCGGACCGGGGCCCCGGCGCTGCCCGGCCGCATCCCGCTGCCGCTGTCCGCGCGCAGCGCGGTGGCGCTGCGCGGGCAGGCGGCCCGGCTGCACGCCTTCCTGGCGGAGGAGCCGACGGCACTGCTGCACGACGTGGCCCTGTCGCTGGCCACCACGCGGTCCGCACTGGAACACCGCGCCGTGCTCACCGTCACCGACCACGACACGGCCCTGCGCGTCCTGAAGGCGCTGGCGGACGGCACCGAGCCCGACCTCCCCGTCATCAGCGCCGCCAGGGCCGGCTCGGACCGGCCACCCGTCGTACTCGCCTTCCCGGCGCCCGACGCCCGGTGGACGGCGAGCGCAGCCGCTCTGGCGGGCTCCGCCCCGGTGTTCGCCGAGACACTCACGGCCTGCGGAAGGGCCCTGTCCCCCCTGGTCGGCTGGACCCCCGCCGACGTCCTGGCCGGCCGCACCGCAGCCGACTGGCAGCAGCGGCCCGAGATCGCGCGGCCGCTCGGCTGGGCGGTGGCCGTCGCCATCACTGCACTGCTGCGCTCGTACGGCATCGAGCCCGCGGCGGTGACCGGTGAGGGGTACGGCGAGATCGCGGCGGCCTGCGCCGGCGGGCTGCTGTCCCCGGAGGCCGGCGCCCGGCTGGCCGTCCACCACAGCCGTACGACGGATGAGAGCGTCCCCTCGGTCCGGTTCGGGCCCGCCGAGGTGCCGTTCCACTCGGCGGCGACCGGCGGATGGCTGGACGCGGGGGAGGAGACCGACGCCGAACGGTGGGCCGCGGACCTGGCCGAGGGCTCCGGCCGCTTCGAGGAGGCACTGCGGGCGCTGCTCGACAGCGGGCACCGCACGATGGTCGTCCTCGGCGGGGAGCAGCCGGCCGGCGGCACGGAGCCAGGTGCCGGTCACCCCGGGGCGGGCGAACATACGGATCTGCTGCCGCTGGCCGGCCCGGACGTGCCCGACCTGACGGCTCTGCTCGCGCACCTGCACGTCCGGGGCGTCGAGATCGACTGGGAGGCCGTGTTCGCGCCCACCGGAGCCCGCCGGGTGCCCTTGCCCACGTATGCCTTCCAGCGCCGCCACTACTGGATGCCCGCCGCTCCCCGTCCGGACGGCGACACGCCGCTCGCCGGATCGGCCGGACCGGCGGCGGACGGGCACCCGCTGCTCGACTCGGTCGTCGAACTCCCCGAAACGGGCGGGCTGTTGCTGACCGGAGGCCTGTCGCGGGCCGGCCAGCCGTGGGCCGCCGCGCGGACCGTGGCCGGCACCGTCACGGCGCCCGGGTCGCTCCTGGTCGAACTCGCCGTCCAGGCCGGTGACCGGGTCGGCTGCGACCGGATCACCGAACTGACCGCGGAGGAACCACTGGTCCTGCCCGAGGACGGCGAAGTCCAGCTGCGGGTGACCGTCGGCGAGGCCGGCGCGTCGGGGGAACGCCCGCTGGCGGTGTACTCCCGGCCGGCCGGCGCGCTGCCCGGCACCCCCTGGACCCGCCATGCCCGCGCGGTGCTGTGCTCCGGCGGCGGCCCGGCCTCCTTCGACCTGGAACTCTGGCCGCCCGCCGAGGCGGAGACAGTCGACCTGGACGACCTGCCCACCTCGCGGACGGACGGCCTGCTGGGGCTGTGGCGGCACGGTGACGATGTGTTCGCCGAGGTCGCGCTGACCGCCGAGCAGCGGCCGGAGAGCGCCCACTACGGCCTGCACCCGGCCCTGCTGGACAGCGCCCTGCGCGCCCTCGCCCTCACCATGACGGACGAGACCGCCCCACAGGACACCGTCCGCCCGCCGCTGCCCGACTCCTGGCACCAGGTGGCGCTGTACGCCGAGGGCGCCTCGACACTGCGCGTACGGCTGACCCGGACCGGCCCCGACACCGTCGCCGTGGACGCGGCCGACGACACCGGCGTGCCTGTCGCAGCGATCGGCGCGATCCAGTTCCGTCCCGCCGACCCCGCACGGCTCACCCGTGCCCGCACCGCCCAGCACGGCCCGCTGTTGCGGCTGCGCTGGACCGGGACGGCGTGCGAGAACCCCAAGGACAAACCCCGTTGGGCGCTCGTCGGCCCCGATCCGCTCGGCGCCCGGTCGGCCCTGATGAAGGCAGGCGTCTACACCGAGGCGTACCCCACCCTCGGCGCCCTCACGAAGGCGGTGGACTCCGGGGTGGCCGTGCCCGACGCGGTGCTGGTCGGCTGTGCACCCGAGCTCGCGGACACCGCCCTGGCCCAAGCGGTCGGCCACGCGTCCGAACTGGCCCGCACTTGGCTGTCCGAGGAGCGGTTCGCCGACGCGCGGCTGGTGTTCCTGACCCGTGGTTCCCTCACCGCCGTCGACGGAACGGGGGCACCGGACCCGGCGGCGGCGGCCGTATGGGGCCTGATCCGCTCCGCACAGCTGGTCGACCCCGGCCGACTGGTCCTGGCCGACCTGGACGGCACCCGAGCGACCTGGCGTGCCCTGCCGGCCGCGCTCGCCACGCCCGAGCCGCAACTGGCCCTCGTCCGGGGCGCCGTGCACGTGCCGAGGCTCGCCCCCGTGGAGACTTCGGAAGGCAGCACGGGAGTCCTGACGGACCCGTCGGGCACCGTCCTCGTCACCGGCGCGACCCGGTCGGCCGCCGCCACGGTGGTGCGGCACCTGGTGGCCGAGCGAGGCGCGCGGCGGTTGCTGCTCGCGGCCCCGGCGCACGGCGACGGGTTCGCCGAGCTGGCGGCGGAACTGACCGCGCTGGGTGCCGAGGTGACCGTCGCGGACTGTGACCCGGCCGACCGGGCGGCGCTGGCCGCGCTGGTGGAGTCGGTGCCCGCCGGGCACCCGCTGACCGCCGTCGTGCACACGGCGCAGCTACCGGAGGACGGCGAGACGGCGGAGGAACTCCTGGCGCAGGAGCTGCGGTCGGCTTCGAACCTCGTCGAACTGGCCGATCACCGGATACCCGCCGCCGGGGCCCCCTTGGTCTTCCTGTCGTCCGCCGCGGGCACGCTGGGCGCCGCCGGCCGGGGCGGCGAGGCCGCACTGGGAGCCTTCCTCGACGCTCTCGCCCTGCGCCGCCGTGCGGCGGGGCTGCCGGGGATGTCGGTGGCGTGGGGACCGTGGGACATCGGGGACGGCGTGGCGAGCGGCGCGCTCGCGGGTGTGGCACGGCTGCCCCGAGCCGCGGGCCTGGACCTCTTCGACGCGGCCTGCGCCCTCGACGCCCCCACCGCCGTGCTGCTTCGTCCGGACGCGGCCGCCCTCGTCGGCGGATCCGGCGACGAGAGCCTGCCGGCGCCCCTGCGGGGCCTGGCCGGACCAGCGGCCAGGCGCCGGGTGGGGCAGCGGGGGAGCGCGGGAACCCTCAGCATGCTCCGGCGCCGCCTCGCCGGTCTGGCCGACGCCGAACGCGAAGCCGTCCTCATGGACATCGTTCGTACGGACGTCGCCGCGGTGCTCGACTACCCGTCGCCCGAGGCCGTCGAGGCCACCCGCGCCTTCCGGGACATCGGCCTGAACTCGCTCACCGCCTTCGCCCTGCGCAACCGGCTGCGTGAGACCACTGGACTGCGGCTGCCCGCCGCCCTGCTGTTCGAAGTCGACACCCCCGGACGGCTGGCGGCGCACCTCAAGGACGAACTCCTGCGCCCGTGACACCGGCCACCGCACCGCACGCCAGCAGTAGCCCGACACCCAAGGAGGAGAAGCACAGATGAAAACGGACGGCGTCTATGTCGACACGGTCGGGGCCTACATCCCGGACCGGTGGGTGAGCGTCGAGCAGGCGGTGCGGGAAGGGCTCTACGACGAGTACTCCGTCCAGTACGGCACCGGCCTGACCGCCGCGTACATCGCGGACGACCTGCCCGCGCTGGACATGGCGGTGCTGGCCGCCCGGCAGGCGTTCCGCCGGTCCGCCAATGACCTCGAGGACCTCGACTACCACGTCCACTGCACCGCCGTGCAGCATGGCCCCGAGGGGTTCTACCCGCCCGGCTATCTGCTGCGTGAGCTGGGCGTGAGCGGGGTGGCCAGCACGGACGTGCGCCAGCATTCCAACGGCCTGCTGGCCGGTATCGAGGTCGCCGTCGGCCAGTTGACGGGCGCCGCCGGCGCCGAGACCGTGCTGGTGACGGCGGCGGAGAACTTCACCAGTCCGCTGATCGACCGGTGGACGGGGTTCGGTACCGGATTCACCGCCAGCGACGGTGGCGCCGCCGTCCTGCTCAGCGGCGAAGGAGGGTTCGCGGCGCTGCGCGCGGTGAATTCCGGGACCCAGCCGGAACTGGAACAGTGGCATCGCGGCGAGGAGTCGCTGCTGCCGTTCCGCGGGGAACAGCGCAAGGCGTCCGGCACGATGGAACTGCTGTCCTACTTCAACCAGCACGTGATGCCCCTGGACAAGTGCATGGAGATGATCCGCGACTTCGAGCTGGACATCGTGCACCGGTCGCTGGTGGACGCGGGGCTCAACGCGTCGGACCTGAGGTGGGTGGTGGCCGCGAACAGCGACTCCCGCATGATCGACCAGATGAAGATGCAGCCGCTGGGCCTGCCGATGTCCCGCTCCACCTGGGACTTCGGCAAGGAGTACGGCCATATGGGCGCCTGCGACATGGCGGTCTCCCTGAACCACCTGCTGGTCAACGGGCTGCTGTCTCCGGGCGACCACATCCTGATGACCACGTCGGCGTCCGGCTGGGTGTCGACCTCGGCCGTCCTCACCGTTCTCGAACTGCCGGCCTGGGCCCAGGAGCAGCCGGTCTCCTGAACGGGGACATCGAGGCAGCGAAAGACCCGGCACCGCGAGGACGAGGTGCCGGGTCTGTTCGCGGTGGCCGGGGCAGCGAGGCGGCCCCGGAGTGTCAGTTCTCGCGCCTTGCGTACACCATGGAATAGCGGAAGACCTCGGGCAGGTGCGCGGCGTTCTCCACCGTCACGGAGAAGCCCTGTGCGTCGAGGATGTCCCGCACCGCGTCCAGGCGGCCGTCGAGGTCCTGCACCTCGATGACGGTCTGGCGCACGCGCTGCCAGTCCGCCGCGTCCAGTCCTTCCATGACCTCGAGTTCCGCGCCCTCGACGTCGATCTTCAGCAGGTCGATCGGACCCTCGGGCGCCCATGTGCGCAGCTTGTCGGAGAGCCGGTTCACCTCGGCCTCCACCTCGAAGCCGGCCATGATGCGGTCCAGGGCTTCCTGGCCGATCTGCTCCACCGTCAGCTCCTGCCCGACCTTCTTCTGCTCGGGGTACCGCGTGGAGTTGCCGGGCAGGGCGGGGTAGAACGTGAAGCGGACCTGCTCCTCATACCGACGGCCCAGAGCCGAGCGCACCACCTCCACGTCCTTCGCGCCGTGGCTGTCCAGGTTCTCCAGCAGCGCCTGGTGAATGGCCGGAATCGGCTCGAACGCCAGGATCTTCGCGCCGGGGAACTCCTGCTTGACGAAGAGGGAGAACAATCCCACATTCGCTCCGGCGTCCACGATCCGCGAGGAATCGGAAAGCTGGATTCCGTGCTTGAGATACGTGCGCTCGACGAATATCTCGTTGTAGATGAAGTCGACTTCGGAGAACAGCGCGCCCTCCGTCTGCGGAACGAAGAACGAAACGCCGTCAGCGACCTGAACTGACCTGATGTCGGTCATGAAGTGCTCCCTGAGCCGTGGATTGCTGCTCAGTGTGCCTCGCGGAACACCAGCAATTTCCTAGACTTGGACGGGCTGTTCAGGCATCCCGGTTACGCAGCACGAGATACCCGCCGAGCACGGCCGCGGCCACCCACAGCAGCATGATGGCGAGGCCGCCACCGGGCCCGTACGGCACATCCGATTTCTCGACCACCCGCGCCATGGCCAGACCGGCCTGGTCGGGAAGGTAATGCGCGGCGTCCTTGGCGCCGGGCACCGAGGCCAGGATCTGCGTGACGAGGAAGAAGAACGGCATGAGAATGCCCATGGACAGCATGGAACTGCGCAGCATGGTGGCCACGCCCATCGAGAACACGGCCATCAGTGTCATGTAGAGCCCGGCGCCCAGCGTCGCGCGCAGCACGTTGTCCGCGCCGATCGTGGTGCTGTGGGAACCGAGCGCGGCCTGCCCGGCGAAGAAGGTCGCAAAGCTGGTGACCATGCCGACCACGAGCGCGGCACCGGTCGCAACCGTCACTTTGCCGAAGTAGAAGACACCGCGCCGCGGCACCGCCGCCAGCGAGTTGCGGATCATGCCGCTGCTGTACTCGCCGCCGACGACCATGACCCCGAACGCGATCATCGCCAGCTGGCCCAGAACGCCGCCGGCGAAGCTGGTGCCGGCGGCGTCGAAGGAGAGCTTCTCCTGCTGCGACAGGTCGTCGTACTGGGAGTTCGACAGCGCGCTCACCAGCGTGCCGAAGACCACGGTGACGGCGAAGGCGGCGAACAGGGTCCACCCCGTGGAGCGGACCGTGGTGAGCTTGGCCCACTCGGAGCGGAGGGTCGCGATGGGTGCGGACATGGGTCAGGACTCCTTGCCGGTGGTCTGCGGTGCGGGCCCGCCGCCGGGCGACTCGGCGGCCGCGGCGGACGGACCGGTGCGGTACTCGGCCGCCTCACCGGTCAGCGCGATGAACGCGTCCTCCAGGGACGCGTGCTGCGGGCTCAGCTCGTGCAGCAGGATGCCGTGCGCCAGGGCGAGTTCACCGAGGCGCTCCGACGGGACCTCGGTCACCTCGAAGGCACCGGAGCCGTTCTCGGTGGCGGTGATGCCGACGGCGGACAGCGCGTCCCGCAGCTTCTCCGGTTCGGGCGTGCGGACCCGCACGGACGACCGGGAGTTGCGGTCGATGAAGTCCTCCATGCTGGTGTCGGCGAGCAGCTTGCCGCGGCCGATGACGACCAGGTGGTCGGCGGTCAGCGCCATCTCGCTCATCAGATGGCTGGAGACGAACACCGTGCGGCCCTGCGAGGCCAGCCGTCGCATCAGGGTGCGGATCCAGTGGATGCCCTCCGGGTCGAGGCCGTTGACCGGCTCGTCCAGCATCACGATCTCCGGATCTCCGAGCAGCGCC
Organism: Streptomyces sp. NRRL S-646; assembly: GCF_000720765.1. Classification (GTDB taxonomy): domain Bacteria; phylum Actinomycetota; class Actinomycetes; order Streptomycetales; family Streptomycetaceae; genus Streptomyces. Next base: position 983,831 of record NZ_JODC01000007.1, on the reverse strand, counting down.
GCGGCGATGCCGAGCCGCTGCCCCATGCCCAGGGAGAAGCCCTTGGGTCGTTTCCTTGCGACCGAGTCCAGACCGACCTCATGAAGCACTTCGTCGACCCGGGTCAGGGGTATGCCATTGCTGAGCGCCAGGCACCTGAGGTTCTGATACGCGCTGCGTCCGCCGTGCATTGCCTTCGCGTCGAGCAGCGCACCGATCTGACGCAGCGGCTCCTTGAGCCGGGCGTAGGGCCGGCCGTCGATGTGAACATGGCCCGAGGTGGGGCGGTCCAGACCGAGCATCATCCGCATCGTGGTGGATTTGCCCGCTCCGTTGGGTCCGAGGAATCCGGTGACGCAGCCGGGCCGGACCGTGAAGGTGAGGTCGTCGACCACAACCTTCTCGCCGTACCGCTTGGTCACTCCGGCAAGCTCAATCATGCAGCTCACGCTAAGCGGAGGAGTGTCCTCCGACCTGTGTTCGCGTAACTTGTCTAGGGGTTCTCGTAGTCGACGGCGCCGTCACAGGCCGAGCCGTGCCCCCAAGTCCACCGGCAAATCGGTGTAGTAGGGCAGATAGGCGTCCAACAGGGCGCTCAGATAGTCCTGGTCCGCGGTGGCGGTGCGGAAGTCCGGCACCCGTCGGCGCAGACGTTCCACGGAGGCATGAGTGATCGCGGGCGAGCCCGGGCGATGGATGCGGCGGGCTGTGACACCGAGGCGCTGTTCGATGGCCGTCACGATCGACTCCACCGGCTGCGGAACTCCGGAGGCCAGATTGAGGAGCTCCCCGCTGACCCCGTCCTCGAGGAGCCGCTCGACCGCGTGCAGCAGATCCCGCATGTCCAGCAGATCCCGGTGCGCGCCCCGAAGGACCGTCACCTCGCCTTCGACGATGTTCCTGACGAGGGTGGGCAACAGTTGGTGCGGCCGCTGATGGCGGCCCACCACATGGCTCAGCCGCAGGATCAGGTGTTCGGTACCGGAGGAGCGCACCACGCTCTCCAGGGCCAACTTGTGCCGCCCGTAAGCGTTCGGCGGCCTTACGGGGTCCGTCTCGGAGGCCTGGCCGGGCGGGAAGCCGTACATGGAGAAGGAGGCCGTGGAGAAGAACAGCAGTCGCCGACCGTGCCGCCGGCACTCCTCCAGCACGTCGTAGAGGACGCGGGCCTCGCGGTCGTACTCGTCGAAGGCGGCCGTGGCCGTGCTGGAGACGCCGGAGGCGAGTGCCGTCACTTCCGGGAAGCGGTCGTCGAACGCGGCTGCCAGATTGCGGGCCAGGAAGCCGTCACCGATGATCCGCACGGATCTCTCCCCTCCCCTGGGCGGTGCCCGCGATCCCCGCAGCGCCGATGCCGGCCACGGGCAGTCCGGGGGCGATGCCCGCGACGGTGCGCAGGGCCGCGACCAGGGTCCGTGCCTGCATGTTGACGTAGTGGCTGTGCTTGAGCAGCTCCCCGAGCTGACGCAGTGTCACCCAGAGGTAGTCCTCCGGCACGTCGGTGGGGACGCTGTCGTCCGCCTCGATGATCAGGTAGCGGTTCTGGGCGTTCAGGAACCGGCCGCCCTCCTCCGACAGCAGCGTGTCGAACAGCACCTGCTCCGGACGGGCCTCCTCCACCACGTCGAGGAAGAGGGGGCCGTCCCCCGGCAGCAGATGTGCGTAGTTCCTCGGGGTGCACTGCACGGTGGGGCCGAGTTCGATGACGTCCAGATAGCCCGGCTCGACCCGGGCACGCATCAGGCAGTGCAGCACACCGTCGATCCGACGCACCAGCATCGCCGCCACCCCCAGACCGTGTGGTTCGAGCAGCGGTTGCGACCAGGACGCCACCTCACGCCGGTTCGAGACGACGTCCACGGGGACGATGCTGAAGAACAGGCCCCGCTCGTGCGAGATGCGGTCCTCGGCGCGGATCCAGCCGCGTCCCTCGATCTCGCGCAACGGCAACAGCTCGGCGCTGACCTCCCGCTCGCTCTGCTGTGTGGTGATCCAGCTGCGGACGGCCTCGTCCGAGTGGATGCCGGGAGCCGGTCCGGCGCTGTGATGCCAGTCGGGCAGACAGGACAGGACCGTACGTGCGTCCATGTTGACCAGATTCTCGTAGTGCAGCAGAGCATTGACCTGACGCAGCGTCAGCCAGCAGAAGTCCTCGCCCGCCTCCACCTCCGGGCCGACCTCGACGATCATGTTGCGGTTGCGCTTGCAGAAGAACCACGAGCCCTGCTCGGACTGGAGCACATCCGCGAGTACGCGATGGCCCCGCGCCCGCGGCTCACGGAAGGAGTCCAGATACGGCACCGGTGAACCACCGTGCACCCGCGTGTAGTTGCTCTTGGTGGCCTGCACGGTCGGGGACAGCTGCACCCCGTTGACATTGCCGGGCTCGGTCTTCGCCTGCATCAGACAGTGCAGCACCCCGTTGATCTCGCGGACCGCGACGCCCAGGATGCCTATCTCCGGCTGCCGGATGATCGGCTGGCTCCACTCCGGGACCGGCCCGAAGTCGGTGCGCACCTGCAGCCCGCGCACCGCGTAGAACCGCCCGCTGTGATGTTCCAGGTCGCCGGTGTCCGGGTGGAATCCCCAACCGGACAGGTCGGCGAAGGTGGTGCGGCGCACCTCCTGGCTGTGCTTGCGGCGCCGCTCGTCCAGCCAGTCGAAGAACTGGACGTCGGACATCGCCTCGCCGCCGGTGGCCGTCGCCGAGGCGGCCAGCCGCGCGGCGAGGACCGCTTCGGTATCGGACTGGGGACCGGTCGCGTTGAACTGGGGCATCGCTGCCTCTCCTTCGAATCGACGTCGGCCCACGGCGCCCGCCGCGGACCGTGGGGTCACTACGGCGGGAAGATTGGGCCGGGACGCGTCGACGCCCCGGATGCGCCGGCCATGGACCGGTCCCCTGGCACACCGGCACATGGGCCGTCTCCCGCGGGGCGCGCGGCGGGTGCGAGCGCGGTCAGCACCAGGCCCTGGTCGACCAGCCACCGCCCCGTGAGTTCGGCGCCACCGCCGACCGGACCCGCGAAAGCGAGCGGCACCGGTATCAGCAGCCGGACCGAGAACGTACCCCGTGCCGCGCCGGCGGCATCGGGCTCACAGGTGAAGCGCACCCGGGCCTCCTCGAACCCGAGCGGCCTGCGGGTGAGCGGGAACCAGACTTTGTACACCGACTCCTTCGCGCTGAACAGCAGCCGGTCCCAGGGCACTTCCGGCACCGTTCGCCGCAGCCGGGCGAGGTCGGCGCGTTCCTCGGGCAGCGACACTGCCTCCAGGACGCCGTCCGGCAGCGGGGCGGCCGACTCGGCATCGATGCCGAGCGCCACCAGGTCGGTGCTTCGGGCGACCGCCGCCACCCGGTAGCCGTCACAGTGGGAGATCGCACCGACCACCCCCGCGGGCCAGCCGGGCTCACCGCGCGGTCCTGGCAGCAGCGGCACCGCCTCGATCCCCAGTGCGGCCAGCGACAGCCGGGCGCACCGGCGACCGGTGGCGAACTCCCGCCTGCGCTTGTCCACCGCCCGCGCCACCACCGCCGCCTCCTCCGGAAACAGCGGGGGCGCCACCAACTCGCCGAGGACCTCGGTCACTTCCACGTGGTCCGGCAGCAGCCGACGCATCAGCGACGTCATCGGGAACCTCGCCGGGGAAGGATCTCGCGCAGCAGCGGATCGGGTATCCCGCGCGCCTGCCACTCGCGCGGATAGCCCAGCGACACCTCCCGGTGCGGCACCCCGTCGTGCCAGATGGTGCGGGGGATGTGCAGATGGCCGTAGACGACGGTGGCCGCCCGGTAACGCCGGTGCCAGTCTTCCGTGGCGGTGGTCCCGCACCACAGCGCGAACTCCGGGTACCGCAGAATGCGGGTCGGCTCGCGGATCAGCGGGAAGTGGTTCACCAGCACGGTCGGCAGATCCGGCGGGCAGGCGTCCAGCCGCTCTCGGGTGTACGCCAGCCGCGCCCGGCACCAGGCCGCGCGGTCCGGGTAGGGGTCGCTGTGCAGGAGGAACTCGTCGTTGGCCACCACCCCGGCCTCCTCCGCCCGGGCGAGCGCGTCCGCGGGGCCGGTGGCACCGGACGGCAGGAACGAGTAGTCGTAGAGCAGGAACAGCGGTGCGATCACCACCGGCCCGTCGGGGCCGGGCCACTGCGCGTACGGGTCCTCCGGGGTCAACACCCCCAGGGACCGGCACAGTTCGACCAGCCTGCGATAGCGGGCCTCACCGCGCAGGGTCACCGGGTCGTCCGGGTGGGTCCACAGTTCGTGGTTGCCCGGCACCCACACCACGGTGGCGAACCGCTCGGCGAGCAGCCGCAGCACCCACTCGATGTCCGAGACCAGCTCCCCGATGTCACCGGCGACCATCAGCCAGTCGGAGGGATCGCGGGGGCGCAGGTCCCGTACGACGGCACGGTTCTGCTCGTAGGCGACGTGCAGGTCACTGACCGCGAAGAGCCTGCCGCCCGGGACACGGCTCACCGCTTCTTCGCTCTCTCGCCGGGCGCGGGCCGCGGATCGGTGGTGCTGGGCATGGAGACTCCTCGTTTGCGCGTCCGGAGCCTCGAATACGCGTCCGGCGCTCAGCTTTATGTCACCGCCCCGGCCGAGCGCACAACACGCTGACGCCCCTGAGGGCGGAGTACTTGGGAAACGCCCAGACTTCCGCCCGGCACGGCCGTCCGGGGCCGACGGTGCCGGATAGTGGCGGAAGATCCACATGAACAGGCCAGTGCTCAAGACCACTGGAATCGGCCAACAGAGGACGGACGAGCAGCGTGAGTGTTTCCCCCGTCGACGACGGCCTGTGGTGCCGGCGGTTCCACCCGGCTCCCGACGCCGCCCACCGTCTGGTCTGCTTCCCCCACGCGGGCGGCTCGGCCAGCTACTACCTGCCGGTCTCCACGGCCCTCGCCCCCCGCGTCGACGTCGTCGCCGTGCAGTACCCGGGCCGCCAGGACCGGCGCAACGAGCCGTTGATCGACGACATCGCCACGCTCGCGGACCACGTGTACGACGTGCTGCGCAGCTGGGACGACCGTCCGCTGACCTTCTTCGGACACAGCATGGGCGCGCTCGTCGCCTTCGAGGTGGCCCGGCGGTTCGAGCGGGAGGGCAGCGGTCCGGTACGGCTGTTCGCCTCGGGCCGGCGAGCCCCCTCCCGCTACCGCGACGAGAACGTCCACCGGCGCGACGACGACGGCATCGTCGCCGAGGTCAAGGCGATGAGCGGCACCGACGACCGGCTGCTGGACGACGACGAGCTGATCCGGATGATCCTGCCCGCGCTGCGAGGTGACTACCGGGCGGTCGAGACCTACCGAAGCGCACCGGGCGCCACGGTCGCCTGCCCGATCACCGCCCTCGTCGGCGACAGCGATCCCAAGACGTCCCTCGACGAGGCCCAGGACTGGGAGAAGCACACCAGCGCGGACTTCGACCTGCGGATCCTGCCCGGCGGCCACTTCTACCTCAACAGCCGCGCCGCGGACGTGCTGAAGGTGCTCGACGACCACTTCGCGGCACAGGCCGCGACCCGGGGCGCCTGACCGGCACCCTGCCGGGAGCACGACCCGACACAAGGAAGGAGATCAGGTGAGCACATCCGACGACACCGCCCTGGTACGGGTCGAGCGGGGCACGGCCAGCCAGGAGGAACTCGCTGCGCTGACCGCCGTCCTGCTGGCGCGTGCCGTCGCCGGCCGCCCCGATCCGCACCCTGCCGTCCCCTCCCGCGGCGACGCCCGCTGGAGCCGTCCGGAACGCCGCCCCTTCTACCGGTCGCCGGTGAGCTGGCGCGGGGCGTCATGACCACGGCGCCTCGCGGGTACCGCCGCGCCGGAGGAGGATCCGCCGGCGGCGGGAACGGGCGTTTGAAGCTGGGCTCCCGGCGAGGTCGGCCGGGTCGGTACCTGCCGGTCGGAGCCGCTGCCGGCCCGGGGTTCCGGTACGGCGTTCCCGAGGTCCTCTTCAGACCACTCCATGGGGACGGATCTCCTCGCCGGGCGGCGGCGCGCCCGCCGGGTCGAACAGCCCCGCTTCCTTGAGGGCGTCGGCGAGGCCCGAACGGCCGGACGTGGACATCTTGCGGTAGCAGCTCGTCAGATGCTTCTCCACGGCCCGCCGCGTGACGCCGAGGGCGTCGGCGATGGCCTGGTTGGTCAGACCCTGCACAGCCATCTGAGCCACCATCCGTTCGGCCGACGTCAGCCGTGCCGGCGCCGTGCCGGCGACCGCCGCGGGCCCCAGCATCTCCTGTGCGCGAGCCGCGACCTCGGACGCCCCGCACTCCACGGCCAGCTCGTACGACGTGCGAAGCGCCGTCTCCGCCTCGCCGGCATGGCGCGGTGCCACCGCCTCCGCGAGCTGCAGCAGCACCACCGACCGCGCGTGCAGATCGGCGGACCCCTCCAGCACCTCGGCGGCCTCCCGAAGCAACCTCGGTGCCGTGGCCTTGCCCGTCACCGTTGCCTGCAAGACCAGCGCGCGGCCCACGCCCGCCGGGGCACCCCAGGCCCGCGCCTGCTCGAGGTGTTGTGCGCACAGCTCTTCGGCCCGGTCCACCTCACCCATCCGGTGCAGCGCGCGCGCCGCCCAGTACTCCGCCGGTGCCAGCATCGGATTGCGCCAGCCGGATCGCTCCAGCGCGTACCCGGCGTCGAGGAAGTGCTCCATCGCCACGCCCGGCTCGTGCCGCTGCTCCGCCATCACTCCCCGCACCAGGGTGAACAGCCCCGGCAGCCTGCAGCTCTCGTACAGTCCGCGGGTCGGCTCCGGCAACGAACCGACCAGTTCCGGTTCCCGGGTCCTGAGCGCCACCATCACCAGGGCGAGCGCCGACAGTGTGCTCACCTCCTCCGTGTCCACCACTGAGCAGGCCTTCAGCGCCCGTTCCCGGGCGGCCGTGAGCCGGCCCTGGGCGAGCAGCACCAGCGCCTGCTCGCTGAGGATCACTGACTCCTCCAGTCGCCCTCCCCGGCGCACCGCGTCCCCGAGGGCCGTGTCCAGCCAGGGCGCCAGCCCCGCCACCGAGTCAGCGGTGACTGCGACCGACACCATCAGCGGCAGCATCGTGTGCACATGTGCCGCGGAGGCCGGCTCGTGGTCCAGCACACGACGCGCGAGCGCCCCCACCTCCGCGGCGGTCAGCCTGGCGGACGCCGTCGCCGAGTGCAGCAGCGTCACCAGCAGCTCCCGCTGGCCGCTGCCGGACATCTCCGGTCGTTCGCCCAACGAGGCCAAGCGGTCCAGGGTGGTGGCGAGCACCGCTGGATCGTTCGCGCACAGGTAACGCAGCCGGGCTTCCAGGCGCAGCTCCAGCGGGCGCCGGTCGGCCGGAAGCGCCTCGGCGGTCGCCAGCTCCTGCGCCGTCTGCCGCAACAGATCGCCCAGCGAGAGCAGCGTGGCACCGGGCGACACCGGGGTGAGCGCGGTCAGCGCCTCGGCCCGGGCCAGCGGGCTGGGCAGCAGGGGGAACGCCTGGGCGACATGCCGTACGGCGACCGAGGGAGCGAAGCTGCGCTCCACGGTCGCCAGCTCCACCAGCAGCGCGGCCCGTGCCTTGCTGTGCGGCAGGGCGTCACGCAGTGCCCGGCGCAGATAACGGGCGGCCGTCCGGGGTGCGCCGCTTCGCACGGCCGTGACGGCCGCGTGCCGCAGTGCCGCCACCGCGTCGTCGTCCAACTGGGCGGTGGTGGCGAGCAGATGGCCGCCCACCCGCTCGGGGGTGCTGCCCCGGTAGCGCAGCACTGCGGCGGCCTCCAGATGCAGCCGGTTGCGTTCGGCCGGCGGTGTGATGTCCTCGATCGCCTCGTGCACCGCCCGATGCGCCAGCCGCAGGCCGTCCTGCCAAGTGACCAACCCGAGCCGGCGCAGCCGCCGCAGACTGTCGTCCCGGTCCACCGGGTCCAGCCCGGCCAGTGCGCCCAGCACCTGCGGGTCGGCGTCGTCCCCGAGGACCAGCAGTGCACGGGCCGTGGCGAGCACGGACGGCGGCTGCTCCCGCAGACTCAGCAGCAGGCGCCGGCGCAGCGCCGGAGGCACCAGCCCGGCCACCTGCGGCGCCGCGGCCGCCACCGGGGCGATGCCATGGGTCCGGCACTCCTGGAGAAGCGACACGAGATACTGCGGGTTGCCGCGCGTGACATCGTGGCACGCGGCCGTGAACTCGGCGTCGCCAGGAACGCCCAGGTGGTCCAGGATCAGGGCGTCGACGGATGTCACGGCGAGCGGGGCCGGCAGCAGGGTGTACTCGGCGGACGCGACCGGGCGGATGACGGGCGGCTCCGCCGCGGGCTCTCCCTCGCACACGGTCACCGCGACCAGGATCCTCCGGTGGACCACCTGTTGCACCAGCTCGTCGAGCCAGTCCAGGGTGCCCTCGTCCGCCCAGTGCAGATCGTCGACGAGCAGAACCGGGGTACGGTCCTGGCTGATGTTCTCCACCATGGAAAGCAGGGCGCTCGTGATCGTCGGGGTGTGTTGTTTGGGCGTCTCCGGGTCGCTCTGCAGGAAGGGGAGCGCGGGCCGGGCGGGCCCCGAGCACCACCTGCGCACGAAAGGGCCCGCCTTGACGACGGGCTCCAGCAACTGCCGGGCGACACCGAGGGGGAAGTCGCGCTCCGCGGGTGCGGCGTAGGCCCGCATCACCAGGGGCCGCACTGGTGCCGCCGACCCGGCAACCGAGCCGACGGTCAGTCGCGTGGCCAGTTCACCGATCTCTTTGAGCACGGCGGACTTGCCGATGCCGGGCGGCCCGCTGATCACGACGAGGGATCCGCTGCCCTGCACGGCGAGCCGGAGGGCCTCTGCCGCCACTTTCAGTTCGTTCTGCCGCTCAAGCAACATGCCAGCGGCCTCCTTGCACGGTCTGGTTGAGCATGGGGGGTGAAAAGTGGTGCGTTGTGTGGGATCGGTTTACGGATTCACCGGAATACGGCCGTCCCGGGGCACCGCTGCGGGCGCTGCCGTGTCCGCCCGTGCCTCGTGACGCGATCCGGCCGCTTCGCGGGCCACGACGCTCTGCACGAGACGCCGGGCCGCTGGCGCCCAGCCGAGCCGACGCAGCCCGCGTTCGGTCAGCCGGGCCGCCTGCGGGGTCAGCGAGCCCAGGCCCTGACGCAGTTCGGTCCAGGCGAGCGCGGAGTCGGTACCCCAACGCTCTGCCAACCGCGACTCCTCGGCGAAGAGAACCGCCGCCCGATCATGGTCACCGCAGCCCCGAAGGGCCAGGGCCGCCAGTGAACGCCACGCCACCAGCGCCGGGTTGCCCCATTCCCGGGCCGCCAGCCGCCGGCCGCACTCCTCGGCCGCCGCCAGCGCCTGCCGAGGGTTTCCCTGGCAGAGCAGCAACTGCGCGCGGGTATACAGCACATGGATCCAGGCGCTGCTCTCCTCGGCGCGGAGCGGCAGCTCCTCACCGGCCAGTCGGTCGGCCTCCCCGTAGCGCTCCCGCACGACCAGCAGCTGGATCTGCGTCGCCCGCAGTATGGCGAGCCGGCTGGGATGCCACACCTCCGGCGGTGGCAGGGAGCGGCAGGCGGCGAGGTCGTGGGCGGCGGTGTCCGGGGCACCGGCCCGCAGGTTCAGGCGAGCGCGCAGCACCAGCCCCCACGCCACCAGCGCGGGGCTGCGGCGGTGCCCGGCCTCGGCGAGCGTGGCGTCCAGCTCGCTGAGCGCCGCGCCGTGCGCGTCGGTGAGGGACAGCACGCAGCAGGCGGTGAACCGGGGGAACAGCGCTCCGTCGAGCGGCGCCCGCAGCACCTGTCGGCACATCTCCCGCACCTCGGAAACGTCGTCGCACCGCATCGTCCGCCGCCACGCCGCGGCGGCGAGTGCGGCCGGATCGGCATCCGGGTCCGGCGGACCGTGGAGAACCGCCCCCGCGTCCTGTGCCGTGGGTCCGGGCCGGTGCACGATGTCCGACGGCCGAAGCCGGGCCGCACGCCGTATGTCCGCGGATGCTGCGCGGTCGTTGGCGTGCACCAGGGCGGGGACGTTCAGCGCCGCATCGGATTCGCCGCGTGCGAGCAGGAGGTCCCCGGCGGCTGTGCGCACGTGCGGACGGGCCTGCGTTCCGGACAGCAGCTCGGCGATGCGGTGGTCCGCCGCCTCGGGCGCGGCCATCGTGTACGCTTCGGCGGCCTCCAGCAGCACCTCGGCGCGGACGGTCGGGGGGAGCGGCTCGCGCAGCGCACGCTCCAGCAGTTCCGCCGCCTCGGTGTGGTGGCCCCGCTCCAGCCGGGTCCGGGCGGTGCGACGCAGCACCGAGGAAACCCAGGGCTCGCCCAACACCATGGTGTTCAGCAGCAGCGCGGTGAGCACCTCCTCGTCGGCGTCGCAACGGTGCGCCCAGCGGGCCGCCTCCACGTGCAGCCGCCTGCGCTCGTCGCCGTCCATACCGACCAGCAAGGGGGCCGTGTCGTCCGTCAGCCGCAGCCGCGGCGGTTCGCCGAAGTCGATGAGGCCCTGCACCCGCAACTCCCGCAGGGCACCGGGCAGTTCGCTCTCGTCGAGGCCCACGAGGGCGGCCACCCGGTCCACCGCGACCAACCCCCGGCAAACGGCCAGCCCCCGCAACAGCGCAAGCGGTCCCGCGGCCAGCTTCGCCGCCGACTCGGCCGCCCGCGCCGCTCGCGCCGCGGCGATTTGCTCGGTGAACGCGGTCCTCAGCCCGATGTCGTGTCTCTCGCCCCGCTCCCGGCGCAGCTCGCTCAGGACCCGCCGCAGCAGCCAAGGACTGCCGTGGCTGAGCCGGGCGGCCCCTTCCCACCAGATGCCGTCCGACGCCGCCGGAACGGGCAGTCCCGGCGCGGCGCACATCGCGCGCACCTCGGGGGCGCCGAGCGGTCCGAGTTCCAGCCGCAGCTCCGTACCGTCCCGAAACGCGGCCGCCTGGTCGAGGAGTTCGGCGCAGGCATCGGGGAACTCCCCGCGGGCGCTGGTCACGGTCAGCAGCACCCCCAGCGGCACCGAGGCGAGCCGCCGCAGCAGTCCCGCGATCACCTGAACCGACTCCGGGTCCGCCCACTGCACATCGTCCAGGGCGAGAAGCGTCGGCCGGTGCGCCGTCGACTGCAGCGCGCGGCACCACCCCTGCACTGAGCCCTCTGCGGACGCCGCCGCCGCGAGGGACGGGCCGGGCGTCGTCGACCGAGGCGGTATCAACTGCCGTACCAATGCGAAGGGAACGGGAGAGGACGGAGCTGAGCCCTGTGCGGTGAGGACCTGGATGCCGACGGCCCGGGCGAGGGCCGTGCCGTGCCGCAGCAGCCGGGTGCGCCCGCTGCCCGGGCTGCCGTGGATCACCGTCACAGCCGGAGTGCCGGCGCCGAGCCGAGCTGTCATGTGGACCAGCGCCGCCTCTTCGGCCTCCCGCCCGTACAGCGGTGCCAGGTCGTCCCGGGCGGCCCGCTCGCGCAGGGCACGACTGCAGGGGGCCGGCCGACTGTCCGATGTGCCGCTCATCGCTCCACACCATCCGGTCGGGACGCACACACGCCGGGCGCCTCCCGCAACACGCCCACGAGTTCCTCCCGGCCGCTCACGCCGAGCTTCTGGTAGGTGTGGGTCAGATGGAGCTCGACCGTGCGCCGGGTGATGTAGAGCGCCTCCGCTATCTCCCGGTTGGAACGGCCGGCCATCGCCAGGGCGGCGACCCGGCGCTCACGTTCCGTCAGGGCGTCGCCGGGGCGGCCGGTGAGCCGACGGGGCCGGCCGCCGGCCTCGGCGAGACGGAGCCGAACGCCTTCCGCGGCGTTGCCCGCCCCGCAGCCGATCATCAGGTCCAGCGCGGTGCGGAGCCGGGGCCGGGCAGCCAGCGGGTCGCCGTCGTCCAGCAGGGCCGCGCCCAGTGCGTATTCGGCGCGTGCCCGCAGCAACCGGGCCGGGGATTCGGCGAGTTGGGCACATGCCTGGTCGAGGAGCCGGTGTCCGGCCCGGCCGGGCGTGGCCAGACCACGGGCCAGCAGGGCCAGTCCGGCGCCGCGCGGGGTGTCCCAGCGGGCGACGAGTTCGCTGCCCCGAGCGGCGACCCGGCACGCCTCGGCCGGTCGGCCGAGTTCGGTCAGCAGGTCGGCCGCCTCCAGCCACCACGGCAGGACCACCGGTGACTCCGAGCCTCCCGGGCCGAGCACCCGGCCGCTGGAGCGCAGGGCGACCAGGGCGCCGCGCAGGTCGCCGCGGGCTCGCCGTACGGCTGCCGTGGCCCACCAGTACATGGGGTGGACGTAGAACAGCGGCTGAAGATCCGGGCCGTTGATCTCGCGGAGCACGTGCTCGGCGGCGGCTGTCTCGCCGCGTTGGGCGAGCACGTAGGCGAGGATGACGGCCGGAGCGGCGGCCGGGCCGTCGCCACTTCGGCGCGAGAGTTCCAGGGCCTGTCGGCCATCGTGTTCGGCCGCGGGCAGGTCACCCGTGCCGCTCAGCACCAGTGCCCGGACCATGAGCGCCTGGACCCGGCTCGGATCGAGTCCCTGGCGGACCGGGCGGCGCAGGAGCCGGTCGAGGGTGGCGAGCGCCGTGGTGGTGTGGTCGGTGAGGTGCGCAACGACGGCGGAGGCGATCAACGACAGGTCGTCCAGCGGGGTGCCGGAGGCACCGGAGGCCATCGGGACGGGGGTGTCGGCCGGGGCGGCGGGCAGGCCGCTGAGCATCGACAGCGCGGCGCGTGCCAGCCGCAGGCGCCGATTGCCGGGGCTGTCGGTGGCAGGCTCGACGCATTGCTGAGAGCGCTCTCTGAGCCAGAGTACGGATGCGGGCCGCAACGCCCCGCTGAGCAGCAGGGCCGATTCCAGGGCCGGCCGGCAGTCCTCCGGGACGGTGACCGCTCCGGAGCCGGCCGGGCGGTCCAGGAGCTGGGCGAGCAGTCGGGCCGCTTCCTCACTGAGCCCGAGGACGAGGAGGGTGTCGGCGTACCGCAAGGCGAAGTCGGCCAGTTCCCGTCCGTCGGTGCTGCTGGCCAACAGCGTGCTCAGATGGCGGAGGGCGACGGCGGGGTCGGTGGTGGTGAGTGTCTCCGCCAGCCGGGCCCGGATACGGCGCAGAGTGCGGGTGTCCTGGCCGATACCGATGTCCAGCGCGTGCGAAAGGTAACGCACGGCGCCACCGGGCGAGTCGGCGTCCAGGGCCGCGCTGTACAGCGCCTCCAGCATCCAGGGCTCGGCGCCGTACCGGATCCGCAGGACGACGTCCGCCACCTGGGTCGGTGGGCGCCCCGCGTCCTCCAGCAGCCGCGCGGCACGGGCATACAGCGGAAGGAGGTCGTCGCTCGATATGCCATGCGGTACGTCACCGGCGGATCCGCCGGTGCCTGCTCGCAGAGCCTCGGGGGGCAGGATCCGGTGCCCGGCGAGGTGGTCCATGGCCCGCCGTACGTCCGACACGGGCATCCGGATCAACTCGCTGACGAGCTCCGGGTCGGTGGAGCCGAGTGCGGCCACCGCGGACAGGACCGCGGCGGCGGAACCGGACAGTGCGCCGGGACCTGTCGGCGCGATCCGGTCCGTGCCTCCCCCCGTGTCCCTGACGGCATTCGTGCCGGCGTGCCGGTCGGCGAACGCGTGGACGGCCGCGGGTACGCCCTCCGAGTGCTCCAGACATCGCCGCAGCAGCGCCTCGTCGGGTCGGCGGCCCATCCTTTGGGTGAGCAGCTCGGCGACGTCCGCCGCGGGCAGCGGCTTCAACTGCAGTGGTGTCCAGGCGTGGTGGGTGAGCAGCGAGGTGACGGCGGGGTGTTCGGTGACACCGGAAAGAGTGGGCACCGTGATTACCGGCAGCAGGGGCAGCCCGGTGGACCTGCGCAGCACGTAGTCCAGTGCGCGCAGGGAGCGCGGGCGGCACAGGTGCGCGTCGTCCATGGCCAGCACCACGGGGCCGCGCCGGCAGAACTCCACCACCGTCTCGTGGAGCCGGGGGGAGGACAGAGGCCCGCCGTGGACCGGCGCTTGAACGGCGGCCGCGTCGGCCCGTGCGGCACCGACCGTGCCGTACCAGGTTCCGTCGACGGGGCCGGCGCGCAGCACCGTGGCCCAGGACCCGACGGTTTCGCAGAAGGTCTGCAGCAGTGTGCTGCGGCCGATACCCGCCGGTCCCGTCAGCATCACGGCGGGGGTCGGCCCCGAGCCGGCCCGGGGCATGAGGCCGATCAGCGCCGAGAGCAGCGCGGACGCGCCTGGTGGTGGTTCACCCTGGGGCGGCGGGTAATCCGTCGGCAAGGCAGCCAAAGAGGAGTTCACGGTGCCACCGAATGTTCTGTGGGGGACGGACACTTGATGGGCTCTGTGCGAGGTGGGACGGGGAAAAGGCAGGCGCTTTGTCCGAGGGGATGTCGGCGCTTCAATCTCGGATCCTTGCAGTTAGACAATGTCCAGGATCGTAGCCGATCTAGCTTCTTGGCTGTGTCTGTTGTGTGAATTACTGGCCGGCCTGAATGTGCTGACGGGTGTCGCGCCGACTTCAGGAGGACGAGATGTCACCTGTTGCGGCGCGGATTTGTGTCTTGTTCATCCGATCCGTCCCGTTATTGCGACATGCAAGGCTGGTCAGGGGGCGGTCTGTGGGTGTGGTGCGCGTCTCGGTCGAGTTTGTAGGATATGTGAAGAGGGGGGAGGTGTGGCGTTCGATCCATCCCTTGCGGTCCGGTCCGAGAGCGCCCTCGGGTCGGGAGAATTTGCGGCCGAGGGTGGGGAAGCGCTTTGTTTTTCCATCAGTTGTCGACTCCTGCCCATGGATTTGAGAAGCCGCCGGGGCGGACGTCGTCGTGTGACTCAGGCAGGTAGTCGAATGCGGAACCATGCCCCGCGGTAGGTGGAATCGAGGGTCACCTTGCCGCCGTGCGCGGTGACGATGGCCGCGACGACGCTCAGTCCCAGGCCGTTTCCACCACCCGCGGCATCGTCCGGAACGTGGGCGGCTGTCGCCTGCCTGCCATGGACGAACCGCTCGAAGGCCGAGCCGCGCAACTCGACAGGTACGCCCGGGCCGTCGTCGATCACCTCGATGACCCGGTAGCCCTCCTCCGTGCCCAGGCCTACTGCTGTGCGCGTGCCATGGGGCGTGTGATGACGCACATTGGCCAACAGGTTGGCGACAGCCTGGTAGAGGCGGTCCCTGTCGCCGATGACCGAGTGGTTGCCCGGCAGTATCGTCAGCCGGATCGGATGATGCGGGGAGCAGGCCCGGGCGTCGGCCACCACTTCACGGCAGAGGCGTGCCAGGTTCACCGGTTCACGACGCAGCGGTTGGCCCAGGCCGATCTTGGCGAGCAGGGCCAACTCGTCGAGGAGTGCCGACATGCGGCGGGCCTCGTCCGCCATGCGGGATATGGCCAGGTCGAACTTCTCCACATCGGCCAGGCCGCCCATTTGGGCCAACTGGATATAGCCGGAGATCGCGGTGAGGGGAGTGCGTAACTCGTGCCCCGCGGTGGCGAGGAACTCCAGCAGCCGATGCTCGGTCTTACGGCGGGTGTCGCGCTCCCTTCGCAGCTGGGCGCCCAACCCGAGACCCGCGAGTAACGGCAGGAGTATCAGCGCCAGTCTGAGGAGCCCGTGCGGAACGGGGACTCGCAGGGCGGATCCGGATTGCAGGAAGTAGGCGACCACGGGGAACAGGACCCCGATCACCACGCAACCGCGCCGGGACCGTGCCGCGTTCGAGAGGCGGAGTGTCGACACGCCGCTCTGCTCACGGGTCCGTTGATGGTCCACTAACCGTCCGATCAGCGTCGCGGCATCGAAGCTGCGCGAGAAGAAGCCTTACTTGGCCGCACCATACCCAAGGTCGGTTCATATCAGGGGTGATCAGTAAGACCGGCGTGGTTCGCAGCGCTACTGCCATTGACAGCCAGACACGCACATGTCGGAAGGGTGGAGGGCCACCTCGACGGCAGGCCGAAAGCACTGCTCAAGGCCTCCGCCGGTGTCCCGGACCGCTCCGGTGGCCTGCCACCTGGCCTTGCCTCAGCCTCGTCGCGGGGCTACCACGCCGCGGGTCGTGTCCGACGAGCCCGGCCCTCGAAGACTAGGGGAATCCCTGAAACCAGGGGAATCCTTCGTTCTGCTACCTGCCGTGCCGCGGCTGCCCGGCCGATGTGGTGAGGGGGGACCCTGTCCGGCTTCGGCTCAGGGGAGCGCCACCGGTGGCGTCGCGTCGACGCGGCGCCGCCCTTCGAGGGCGGGCAGGCTGACACGGAACCACGCGCCCCGCTCGGACGGTTCGAGTCCGATGTGACCGCCGTGTGCCTGGACCACCGCCGCCGCCACACTCAGCCCCAGTCCGCGGCCCGGGCTGGGGGCCGGGCCCGGCGCTGTGGCGGTCTCCGCGCGGAAGAAGGGCTCGAAGATGCGCTCCCGCACGGTCTCCGGGACACCGGGGCCGTCGTCGATGACATCGATGACATGCCGGTCTCCTTTCAAGTGCAGCCGAACCTCGGCCGAGGTGTCCTCGGAGGTGTGGACACATATGTTGGCGAGCAGATTGCCGACCGCCTGCTCCAGCCGGCGCCGGTCGCCCGCCACCAGATGTGTGGCGGACTCCACCACACAGGCCACGGTGCGCCGGGCGCCGGGGGGCTGAGCGTCGGCCACCGCCTGGACGCAGAGCTCGGCCAGGTCAACCGGACGCTGTTCGAGTATTCGGCCGTGACTCGCCCGGGCCAGCAGCAGCAGATCCTCGACCAGGCAGGTCATGCGCGAGGTCTCCTGTTCGACCTGCTCCATCGCCTGGTCCAGGCGGTGTGGGTCGTCCAGCCCCCCTAGCCGGGCCAGTTGCGCGTACCCGGTGATGGCGGTGAGCGGAGAGCGCAGTTCATGACTGGCGGCGCCGACGAGTTCGCACAGCCTGCTCTCCTCCTGCCGGTGTCGCACGGACCCCTCCTCGATGCGGCGCAGCAGGTAGTTGAGGGTGTCGGCCGTACCCTGCAACTCCCTCAGCGGCTGCGTCACGACCGGCATGCGCTCCAGCGGCTCATCACTGCCCTCCGCGATCCGCCGGGCGCTGCGCGACAGGTCGCGCAGAGGGGCCAGGACCGATCGGCTGTTCCGAAGGGCGCCGCACAGCAGCACGGCGATCAGAGGGATGCTGATGGCGGTCTCGATGCCCACCAGTGTCTTCACGGTCGCCTCGTCCGAGGCCGTCGACCGGGCGGTCACGAGGTAGGTACCGCCCGGCAGGCGGCTCACCATGGCCCGGGCCGATCGGTCGGCCACCGCCGCGGGACGGCCGAAGGCGGCCCGTTCGCGCAACTCCGCAGCCGGGATGGGCCGGTTTCCGATGAGGGACGTGGCCCCGGTCGAAAGCCGTACGGCACCTTTGGCGTCGATCACCACGGATGCGGATCCGTCCATGGCCGGCAGCAGACCGTTCCCCGCGCGCAGCGCCTGCAGCCGGAAATGGTGATTCTGGACGATCTGCTGGTCGGTGTGGTCCCGCAGACAGTACGAAAGCGTGAGCACGCAGGAGACGCCGGCGCCGAGCACGCCGAACGCGGTGGTCGCGAGGAAGCCCCGAGTGAGCCTGCGCGACAGGAACTTGCCGGTCTTGCCCGTCTTGTCGGACCGGCGGGACATGCGCTTACGGGCCGTGTCGGACCGGCCCGCCCCGCCCTTGCGACGGCTCTGGGCGGCGCCGGCTTCGGTGGGCATCGCCTCAGCCCTTCGTGAAATGTGTGGAAGGCGTCGTGCGCAGCAGATAGCCCGCCCCGCGAACGGTGCGGATGAGCTTTTGTTCGGTGTCGCCGAGTTTGCGACGCAGATAGTAGATGTAGGTCTCGACGATGGCCGACTCACCCTGGAAGTCGTAACTCCATACGCTGTCGAGCATTTGTGCCTTGGAGATGACCTGGTCGGCGTTCTCCAGCAGATATCGCAGCAACGCGAACTCCGTGGAGGACAACTGCACCGGCCGGCCGTGCTGCCAGACCTCGCGGGTGTCCTGGTCCAGCTCCACCCACCCCGCCCGCAGCCTGGGGCCGTTGGACGGTGTCAGCTCGCGTCCGCGGCGCATGACGGCCCGGATCCGTGCCACCACCTCGTTGAGGTCGAACGGTTTGGTGACGTAGTCGTCGGCGAGTTCGAGGCCGCGGACCTTGTCCTGCACGGTGTCCCGGGCGGTCACGAACAGGACGGGGGCGCTGACACCCGCCTCCCGGAGGCGCCGGCAGACCTCGAAGCCGTCCATGTCGGGCAGCACGACATCCAGCAGGATCACATCCGGGGCGTGCTGAGCGGCTTGAGTGAGCGCCTTGGCCCCCCGGTCGGCGGTGACCACCTCGAATCCGAGGAACTGCAGCGCCATGGTGAGCATGGAGGCGATGCCGGACTCGTCCTCCACGACGAGCACAGTCGTCTTCGCGGACGTGTCGCTCTTGTTCATCGTGTGCGCACCATGAAGTCGGTCGAACCCGTTGCCGTCGAAACCTTCGGCCTGATCAGGGGGGATGGAGGTCGCATGCCCTCGTGGTCATGATGGCACAGGGATGATCCCTTGGCTTCGTACTCCGATCGCTTTCTGACCGGACTTTGATGTAACTCTGAACTTTGTGGACTTGGCTGTCCGGACATGACGACATGCGCGGGGGCGATACCTGACCTTCACCCACTGTCCGCGTCACAGGGGGACGACGAAGTCGATGACGCGCGCCGCAGAGTCCGATGGGAGATCTTCTCGGCCCTGACCGAGGTGGTGTCCGGCCATGGGGAATGGAGCGCGCAGAGCGTCGCTCGCATCCGCGCCGAAGGCCGGGCGTGGGCGCAAC
The DNA here is from genome assembly GCF_000720765.1 of Streptomyces sp. NRRL S-646. Classification (GTDB taxonomy): domain Bacteria; phylum Actinomycetota; class Actinomycetes; order Streptomycetales; family Streptomycetaceae; genus Streptomyces. Next base: position 965,100 of record NZ_JODC01000007.1, on the reverse strand, counting down.
GTGGCGGGTCCGTCGACGAGTTGCTCAGCATGGTGTGGGGCATGACGCGTCACCTCATCAATCGCTGCACGGTCGGCGGACATGGCCAGGATGCTCTGACGCACGAGGTCATGGTGCTGAGGCTGGGTGACGCCGGCCGCCGGGTGGGGCGGGAACTGAACTGTGGCTTCTTCCAGTCCGAGAGCGACCCCGAGACCGACCCGGTGTCATCGGGGCGGGCCCCCGTGCAGCGCATCCCCGAGCGTGCCGCCGGGGCCCGCGCGATGCTGGCCGTGCACGGGCCCTCCTGCACGCTCGCCGACATCGACCAGGCGTTCCGGAACCATGCCGCCGCGATGGTGCTGGCCTCCGACGAAGGCGTTCGTGTGGTGCTGCCCGCGGCCGATCAGGACGAGGCGGTCGCCGTGGCCCGCAAGGCGCATGGCGACCTTCCGGGCGATGTATGGATCGCGGTGCACTGGCAGGCCTCGACCCCCCACGCCCCGGGGGTGCAGGCCGTGCCGGACGCGGGTGGAGTGTCCGTCGCGGACGGCATCTGTGCCACGCTGCTCGCGCTCGCCTGCCCGCCGGGCGTATATGAACTCGACGACGTCCTGGTGGAGTACGGCGCCGCGGAGACCCCGGCCGTCTCGGAGCGGCTGCTCGCCATGGTGGAGCCGCTGCACGAGCACCCCGTGCTCTGGGACACCCTGACCGCCCTCATTGCCGCCGACGGTGTCCGTCATCGTGCCTGTGCGCGCCTGGGCATCCACCGCAACACGCTGGACCGTCGTCTGCAGCGGATCGCGCAGCTCACCGGCCAGCGCCCCGACGGTCTGCGGGGCCTGTGCACCCTGCGGGCGGCCCTCGCCGTGGTCGCCGTGACCCGGCTGCAGCGCAGCGTCGGCTTCGGAGTCCCCGCGCGGCATGATCCGAACCGGCCAGGTGTGACCGGCAACCGGTCAGGTGTCGGGCTGCGTGAGGTACGGCATCTGTGGCCCGGCAGATGTCACGAGATCTCGGCCGCGGCGAACGACTCCTCGGCGGTGGCCGGTTCGCCTGGTCCGAGGCCCGGTACCGCGGACAGGCCGGTGCGATAGACAGTAAGACGGAGATTCACCGACGTTCACAACCGCCGAGGTCAGATATTCGATTCACGACTCGTCCCACCCTGAGCGGCACCTTCGGCATGGTGTCCTCCACCCACTGGCTGGCCTCGCAGTCGGCGATGGCCGTGCTGGAAGACGGTGGGAACGCCTATGACGCGGCTGTGGCGGGTGCGTTTGTGCTGCATGTCGTCGAGCCGCATCTCAACGGTCCGGCCGGGGAGGCGCCGATCCTGCTCGCCCCGGCGGGCGGCGAGGTGCGGGTGCTGTGCGGGCAGGGCGTCGCGCCGGCCGGGGCGACGGTCGCGCACTACCGGGGGCTCGGCCTGGAGCTGGTACCCGGGACGGGGCCGCTCGCCGCCGCCGTACCCGGCGCGTTCGCGGTCCGCAAGGCGGTCGCGGCCGAGATCATGCCCCGCTTCCGGTAGCTCGCCGCGCACGAGGTCGACCAGAAGAGCGGACCGCACAACCTGGTGACGGACGCCGACCGGCTCGCCGAGCAACAGCTCACCAAGGCCCTCGGCGCCCTGCTGCCGGGCTCGGTCGTGGTCGGCGAGGAGGCGGTGCACGCCAACCCGACGGTGTACGAGGCGATACGGGGCGACGCGCCGGTGTGGATCGGCGACCCCGCCGACGTCACCCGTCAGTTCGACCACGGCGACACCGGCTTCTGCACGCTAAAACCCCGTTCTTAGAGCTACCCCTGGAAGGGGTCAGGAAGTAAACCAGCGGAGGACCGATGACCACCGCCACAGCAGCGCTCACCGCCCGCGATACGAGTGCCTGGATGACTGCTCCGGACAGTCCGATCGACAGGGCGAAGCGATAGCTGACCTGGTCGGCGAGTACTCCGCCAAGAGCTCGTAACACGATCTTGTTGAGGTGCCCTGGTCGGGCGTGACCGATGTGACGGTTCGGCCGTTCGGGAGGGTGTGAGTGCTCGGCCGTGGATCGTGGATGACGACTTGTGGATGCTGATCGAGCCGCTGCTGCCTCCGTGGCCGGAGAAATCACCGGGGCCTCGGCCGGTGGCGGACCGGCTGTGTCTGCAGGGCATCCTGTACGTGCTCCACAACGACATAGCCTGGCAACTCCTGCCCCTGGAGCTGGGCTTCGGCTCCGGGCAGACCTGCTGGCGGCGCCTGGAACGCTGGCAGCAGGCCAGCGTCTTCGACCAGCTGCACCGAATCCTGCTCGCCGAACTCAACGCGACCGGCGAACTGGCATTCGCCGCCGCTCTGGCACCATGAGCCTGCATCGTTGCGACGATCATGCGAATCCACCTTAGAACCCAAGCGTCGGAACTGGGTCACGATTCACGCGTCGCCGACACCCCAGCGGGCGGCGATGACGTGAATGGGGATGTCGCAGAGGGCTGGATCGACCAGATCGCGGCACGCGCGCTCCAGGCGCTGGCGGCGGATCCAGACAGCCACCGTTTCTTCGTGATGCTCAAACAGGCGATGCAGGTAGCTGGTGGAGATGTGGTGCGCGGCGGCGATGGTGCGCAGTGTCAGTTGTGGGTCGTGCAGGTGCGCTTGGACAAAGGCATCGCGCCCGGAACTCCGGAGGATAGGGACGAGGCATGACTGCCAGCCTTCCGTGAAGGGCTGTCAGTTAGCCACCAAAACTGGAACCTCAGCGGTGGGGCAGGTCAAGAATGACGAGGAAACTCCGCACTGGCCGGCCACTGCGAAAGAAGCGGCCGTAGTCGTGCGGGCGACTGTTGCGCCGCAACTCACGGCTGACCGTCGATGGAGCCCGCCCGAGCAGACCGGCGCCGCTCGCCGGCGGATCCGAGAGCTGGAAACCGAGCTGGCGATCGTCCGGCAGGCGGCGGAGTTCCTCGGCGAGGACAAGCCCCGCCAGAGCCTTGGTCCCAGGGGAGACTCTGTCGCGCTTGCTGCGGCAGCCGGCTGAGGACACTGATCAGGGCGTCGCGCAGTTGGCTGGCCGAGTGCCCCTCGGGCAGCGCGAAGAAGTCCCAGTTCCTGTCCATCCGTGCCATCCGCCAGGCGAACTCGTCCTCGCCGAGCCCCGAGTCCCCCGAGCGCCGGGAGGGGCGGTCCTCCGTCGTTCCATCAGCAGGGACCGCCACCAACTTCATGGATGCGGAGAGCGTGGACGGCGCTTGACCGCGTAGTCGGGTGAGAGGTCCTGCTTATTCGAAGAGGACCGAGTATGGATTCAGAAACTCTCGCCACGTGGGCCACTGCATTGGCCGCTGTGGGCTCACTGGCCCTTGAGGTGAAGGACGCTTGGCCGAAGAAGGACGAAGACTCTAGTGACGGCACTGAGGCACCGGATGAGGAACCGCTCGCTCCGGAAGAGGACCAGGGATAGTACCGAGTAAGGGGAAGCAGGCGCTCTGGGTCGTCCGCCGGGAGGCGGACGACCCCTGAGTAACTCAGGGGTTAGGTGTATCTCACGGAGCGAGGTCGAGCACCCGGACGCCGGCCCCGTCCCAGGCCTTGGGCTGGACGGTGGCGACGCGTGCCCCATCCAGGCGCTCGGGGCCGGGCATGGCCACATGGTGGGTGTGGCACCAGCCCAGAGACCGCTCGTGGCCCGAGGCGGCCAAGACGGCGGCGAGATCGAGCGGATGAAAAACCACCTGGTCGAGCATGCCGAGGTGGCCGGCGAGTCCGGTGCGTACCCGGTCCGCTTCGGTGAGTGTGGCCAGCGCGACGTGGACGCGCCAGGCCCCGGTCTCGGCGGCCTGGTACAGAAGACGGGAGGCCAGGGCGTTGCCTGAGCCCAGAGCGAGCAGCGCGCTGTCGTCGAGGACTACATCGACAGGGGCGACAGGGTTCACGCGGCGCTGCCGAGCCGGCGCGTGAGCTCATCGTCCGCTGCGCGGTCCTGCTCGGGATCCGGGGCGTAGCCGGAGAGCGCGCGCGTGCAGGACTTCGAGGGTCTTCGCGACCTGCTCGTCCCGCTCGCTCTGGGTGAGGGTGTGGGTGGCGAATTCGCCGACGAGTCCCGCGATCGTTGTGCCCTTCTCGGCGGCCAGGATCGCCAGCCGGTCCCGGACACTGCTCTCGACCTTGATCGTTGTGTGTGCCATGCCTGACAGAATGCATCGGGTATACCCGCCCGGGGAGGCGATTGAGGTAGCTGCTTGCGCCTCCCTCGGTCAGGGGTTGAGGGACGGTCGGTAGGTGTGATTTCGCAAGCGAGAGCTCCTCATGGCTGCCGTACAGCGCGGCGAAGTCGACGTCATCATCGTCTACATGCTCTGGCGGAACCGGCGCGAACGGGCCGAGGGAATCGAGATTCTCCGCAAGCGCGAGGTGTCCGTGCTGTGCGTCAAGGGCCCCGAGTTGGACCTCACGACGGCCGCTGGCCGCCTCCTCGGCGAGGTCGAACAGATGCCGAGCGGGAGCAGCGGGAGATGCGCCAGCGCGTCAGCGGCCTGCCGCCGACCGGGCCGCGCTGCTTCGGATACACCGCAGAGTGCGCGGAGCTCGTCGAAGACGAGGCCGCCGAGGTCAAGGACTGCTTTCACGCGCTGCTCGCCGGAGCGGCCCTCTCCGGCATGGCCGCCGACCTCAACGAGCGGGGCATCCTCAACTGCAACGGCACTGCAGCTTGGCCCGCGCTTCGAGCGCGGCGGGGTAGAGGCTGCCGGTGGTCGAGATCGCCGAGATGATGTCGTCAAAGTCGCTGCTGGCGTCTGCCGTAGTGGTGGCGGCCGTTTTTTGGTGGGGGCCCGATCGCTGGCGAGCGAGAAGCCGGGCCTTCGGTATGTGCTGGATGGACTGGCCCCTGTCGGTCTGGTGCTGGAACACCGGCCTGGTGGGGGCCGCTTCTAGGCGGCGATCGGCTTCGACTCGGTCGGCTTGCGCCGGAGCAGGGCTTTCAGGCGGTCTCGCTGCTCGGGGGTGAGTGGGGGCGCCTGGTCGCCGGTTCCTGGGCGTAGCGCCGAATGTCGGCGATCTCCGCAGCGGTCAACGCCATCAGTGAACTCCTCACCAAGGCGTACATCCCAACGAAGTCTGGCGTGGAGGTCATCCAGACCAGCCCGGCCTCTAAGGCTCGGCCTGCGCCAGCTGCACCGTCCGCTCCGCCAGTTCGCTGATGCGCACCCCGTCGAAGCCGAACACCGCGCTGCGGACGGTGTCCTCCAGTGGCTCCTTCCACTGCACCGGAATCGCGTCCGCCCCGGTCAGCACGCCCGCCACCGAGCCGGCCGTCGCCCCGTTGGAGTCGGTGTCCAGGCCGCCGCGGACGGTGAGCGTGATGGTGCGGGTGAAGTCGCCGTCGCCGTACAGGAGGCCCGCGGTGAGGACGGCGGCGTTCGGGATGGTGTGGATCCAGCCGAGCCCGGCGGTCTCCTCGGCGACCGTCGTGAGCGTGTCCTCCCAGGTCATCCGCGTGTTGTCGTACGTGGCGGTCAGCGGCGGCTTCAGCCCGTTGGCGAGATTGCGGTACGTGGCCCGCTCCGCCGTGAAGGTCTGCAGATACGGCAGCCGCAGCAGCCACAGCTCGCCGACCTGCTCGGTGCTGAAGTCGAAGCCGTGCGTTTCCAGGAGGTCGAGGCCGAGGATCGCGTAGTCGACGTCGTCGTCGCGGCAGCTGCCGTGGATGCGGCCGCGCACGCACTGACGCCACTCGGGGCGCAGTTCGAAGCCGTCGCTCTCGTCGGCGGGCTCGGGGAGATAGTCGGTGAGGGGCAGGGCGGCGGCCTGCCGCAGATAGCGGTCGATCCGGTCCCGCGTCCACAGGTCGCCCTGCTCGACCGGCTTGCCGAGCATGTTGCCCGAGATCCGGCCGAGCCAGCCCCCGAGGATGCGGTCTCCGAGCTCTGGCTCAGTGCCCACAGGGGTCATAGCAGAAGGTTTACCCAATTTGGGCGCAGGCTGCGCGGGGTTCGACAAGGGGTGCGGGGAACTGCGCGACCAGCCACGATGATGTTGCAGACGAAAGACGGCACATCGCCGCCCCGCGGCGGAGCCGCCCGTCAGTGCATCCCGCGGCGCGCGGAGTGTCCCAGGGTCCGGTCACGGAATGACGCCGGCGGCATCCGCCGGTTAAGGTCGCAGCGGCGCGACTGGCCTTGACATGCGCGAGGCCCGGAGAGCAAGGGGAAACAGGTGACACAGCGCGTGCTCATCGCCGCGGACAAGTTCAAGGGGTCGCTGACGGCCGTGCAGGTCGCCGAGCGGGTGACGGCCGGGCTGCGCCGGGTCGTGCCGGAGCTCCAGGTGCAGTCGCTGCCCGTGGCCGACGGCGGTGACGGGACCGTGGACGCGGCGGTCGCGGCCGGTTTCGAGCGGCAGGAGGTGCGCGTCGCGGGGCCGCTGGGCCACGAGGTGACGGCGGCCTTCGCACTGCGCGCGGGCACGGCGGTGGTGGAGATGGCGGAGGCGAGCGGGCTGCAGCGACTGCCGGCCGGCGTCTTCGCACCGCTCAATGCGTCCACGTACGGCTCCGGCGAACTGCTGCGGGCCGCGCTGGACGCGGGCGCGCGCACGATCGTCTTCGGCGTCGGCGGCAGCGCGACCACCGACGGCGGCGTCGGCATGCTGTCCGCGCTGGGGGCACGGTTCCTGGATGCGGACGGGGAGCCGGTTCCCCCGGGCGGCGGCGGACTGAGCGAGCTCGCCTCCGCCGACCTGTCCGGCCTGGACCCGCGCCTCGCCTCCGTCGAACTGGTCCTGGCGAGCGACGTCGACAACCCGCTGACCGGCCCGAAGGGGGCACCCGCCGTCTACGGCCCGCAGAAGGGCGCCTCCCCGGACGACGTGGAGACCCTGGACACGGCCCTCGCGCACTACGCGAAGGTCCTGGAGGAAGCGGTCGGCGCGAAGGCGGCGGAATTCGCCGCGTCCCCGGGCGCGGGGGCGGCGGGCGGCATCGGCTACGGCGCCCTGCTCCTCGGCGCCGGTTTCCGCCCCGGCATCGAGGTGATGCTCGACGTGCTCGGCTTCGCACCGGCGCTGGAGTGGGCCGACCTGGTGATCACCGGCGAGGGCTCCCTGGACGAACAGACCCTGCACGGCAAGGCTCCGGCCGGTGTCGCCGCCGCCGCACGCGCCGCGGACAAGGAGGTCGTCGCGGTGTGCGGCCGCCTGGCACTGCCGCCGGACGCGCTGGGGCGGGCGGGAATCCGACGGGCGTACCCGCTGACGTCCGTGGAGCCGGACGTCGCCAAGTGCATCGCGGACGCCGGACCGATCCTTGAGCGCGTGGCGGAGCAGATCGGCCGGGACTTCCTGACCTGAGGGCAGGCATCAGTCAGCCCGTCCGGCGTTTGAGGACGAGGCCGTCCAGTCCGACAGCGGGGGTCCGGGGGCGGCAGCCCCCGGACGACGCCAACGCCAAGTACGGCCACACGAAGGGCCCCGAACCAATGGTTCGGGGCCCTTCGCCGTCGTACAAGCGCCGCTACGGCAACTGCGCCGCCCGCGCCTCGCGCCGGTTGTCGCGGAAGTTGTTAACCCGGCGAGCCGTGGCGAACAGGGGAATCACCGCACCGGTGACCAGCTGGAGTGCACACCCCGTCTGGAGGAGCAGCTGGCCGCTCGGGGCGTCGAACGCCCAGGCCGCCAGCAGGCCCATCGACACGACGATCCAGGACAGCATCGCCACCGCGAGACGGCCCCGCGGCTTCGGGTACTCGACCCGGCTCACCATCAGCCAGGCCGTGCCCAGGATCGCCAGGAGGGTCGCCACGAAGGGCAGCTCGAGGAGCACGATCGAGACCACAGTCAGCGCACCGAATGGCGAGGGCATGCCCTGGAACATGCCGTTCGGGACGGTCACGCAGGAGAATCTCGCCAGACGCAGCACGACGGCCAGGAGCACCACGATTGCCCCGACCGCGGCCACCCGCTGATGTGCGTCGTCCGCGACCATGCCGTAGACGAGGACGAAGTACGCCGGCGCCAGACCGAAGCTGATCAGGTCCGACAGGTTGTCCAGTTCCGCGCCCATGGGGGAGGAGCGCAGCTTGCGTGCCACCAGGCCGTCGAACAGGTCGAAGACCGCCGCGCAGAGCATCAGGATGACCGCCGTGGCCGCGCTGTGGCGGGCCATGCCGGTCTCCTGGTCGCCGGTGAGGTGCGGGATCAGGATGCCGGTGGTGGTGAAGTACACCGCCATGAAGCCGCACGTGGCGTTGCCGAGGGTGAGGGTGTCCGCTATTGAGAGGCGGAGAGAGAGGGGCATCTCCTCCTCTTCGTCCACCTCGTCGGCCTCGGGCACCCAGCCCGCCTGGGTATCAGGATCAATCACGGTCAATGCGAGTCACCCCAGCCACGGTCTTCTGGCCGACCTCGACCGCGACCTCCACGCCCTCGGGCAGGTAGATGTCGACGCGCGAGCCGAAGCGGATCAGACCGATACGGTCGCCCTGCTCGACCTTCGTGCCCTGCGGGATGTAGGGAACGATGCGACGGGCCACCGCGCCGGCGATCTGGATCATCTCGATGTCGCCGAGTTCGGTGTCGAAATGCCAGACTACGCGCTCGTTGTTCTCGCTCTCCTTGTTGAACGCCGGCACGAACCCGCCGGGGATGTGCTCGACCGACGTCACCGTGCCGGAGAGCGGCGCCCGGTTGACGTGGACGTTGAGCGGGCTCATGAAGATCGCGACGCGGGTACGGCCGTCCTTCCACGGCATGATGCTCTGCACCACACCGTCGGCGGGCGAGATGACCCGGCCCGGGGCGATCTCGCGCTCGGGGTCGCGGAAGAACCACAGCATGCCCGCCGCGAGCGCGGTGGCGGGCACGGCCACGGCCTTGGCGACGCCGGAGCGGCGCGCCCGGGCCAGGCTGAGGGCTGCGGTGGCGACGGTCGGCAGAAGCCACGGCGATGCTCCGCGCGCGAGGCGTACGCCGGCCCGGCTGTCGCGTGGTGCAGAGGTTTGGCTGTGGGGCATGGATGACCTTCGTAGCGGATGATGCCGCGCTGTAACGGGGGACGGCGGCTTTCCCGGGATGGTACCGGTCGCGGGCCGCAACTGGGCAAGCCAGGAAGCCGAGTCGGCGGCTGAAGAGTGCTGACGGGGTGTGATCTTCTTCTCCAAGAAAACACCCCGTATCCGGACATCTAGCCCTGGAACCGATACTCTTCGAGCAGCCTGCGACCGATGATCATTTTCTGGATCTCGGCGGTACCTTCACCGATCAGCAGCATCGGGGCCTCACGGTAGAGGCGCTCGATCTCGTACTCCTTGGAGAAGCCGTAGCCGCCGTGGATCCGGAAGGCGTCCTCCACGACCTCCTTGCAGTACTCGGAGGCGAGGTACTTGGCCATACCGGCCTCAAGGTCGTTTCGTTCCCCTGAGTCCTTTTTGCGTGCTGCGTTGACCATCATGGCATGCGCGGCCTCGACCTTGGTAGCCATCTCGGCCAGCTTGAACTGGATGGCCTGGTGCTGGGCGATCGCCTTGCCGAAAGTGTGACGCTGCTGGGCGTACTGGACGCCGAGCTCGAACGCACGCTGAGCGACGCCGCAGCCACGCGCCGCCACGTTCACGCGGCCGACCTCCACGCCGTCCATCATTTGGTAAAAACCTCGGCCGGTCTCGCCGCCGAGCACACGGTTGGCCGGAATCCGCAGGCCATCCATGATCAGCTCGGTGGTGTCGACGCCCTTGTAGCCCATCTTGTCGATCTTCCCGGGGATGGTGAGGCCGGGGCGGACCTCTCCGAAGCCGGGCTCCTTCTCGACCAGGAAGGTCGTCATCGACTTGTGGGGCGCGGTGCCCTCGGGGTGTCCTTCATCACTTCGGACCAGTACGGCGACCAGACTTGACGTTCCGCCGTTCGTCAGCCACATCTTCTGGCCGTTGAGGACGTACTCGTCGCCGTCCTTGACCGCCTTCGACGTGATGGCCGACACGTCCGAGCCGAGGCCCGGCTCCGACATCGAGAAGGCGCCGCGGATGTCGCCGGCCGCCATGCGCGGCAGGAAGTGGTCCTTCTGCTCCTGCGTGCCGTGCTGCTTGAGCATGTACGCCACGATGAAGTGGGTGTTGATGATGCCGGACACCGACATCCAGCCGCGGGCGATCTCCTCGACGCACAGGGCGTAGGTGAGGAGCGACTCGCCCAGGCCCCCGTACTCCTCGGGGATCATCAGGCCGAACAGGCCGAGTTCCTTGAGGCCGTCGACGATCTGCTGCGGGTACTCGTCGCGGTGCTCCAGCTCGGTCGCGACCGGGATGATCTCCTTGTCCACGAAGTCGCGGACGGTGGAGAGGATCTCCTGCTGGATGTCGGTCAGACCGGCGGTCTGGGCGAGACGGGCCATGGCTTACTTCTCCGACTTCTTTTCCGCAGGTGCGGTGAGCTCAGGGCGGCCGGGCTGCTCGCCGCCGCGCTCCTTGATGTACGTCTCGGTGGGCACCATCACCTTGCGGCGGAACACGCAGACCAGCGTGCCGTCCTGCTTGTAGCCCTTGGTCTCGACGTAGACGATGCCGCGGTCGTTCTTCGACTTCGACGGCCACTTGTCGAGCACGGTCGTCTGGCCGTAGATCGTGTCGCCGTGGAAGGTCGGCGCCACGTGCTTGAGCGACTCGATCTCCAGGTTGGCGATCGCCTTGCCGGAGATGTCCGGGACGGACATGCCGAGCAGCAGGGAGTAGATGTAGTTCCCGACGACGACGTTCTTGCCGAAGTCCGTCGTCTTCTCCGCATAGTTCGTGTCCATGTGGAGCGGGTGGTGGTTCATGGTGAGGAGACAGAACAGGTGGTCGTCGTACTCCGTGACCGTCTTGCCCGGCCAGTGCTTGTACGTCGCCCCGACCTCGAACTCCTCGTAGGTGCGTCCGAACTGCATCGCGCTCAGGCCTCCGGGATCTCGAACTTGCTGGTGCGCTGCATGCCGGCGGCGCGTCCCTTGCCGGAGACGACGAGCGCCATCTTGCGGCTGGCCTCGTCGATCATCTCGTCGCCGAGCATCGCGGAGCCCTTCTTGCCGCCCGCCTCGGACGTGTAGTAGTCGTACGCGTCCAGGATCAGCTCGGCGTGGTCGTAGTCCTCCTGGGAGGGCGAGAAGATCTCGTTGGACGCCTCGACCTGGCCCGGGTGCAGCACCCACTTGCCGTCGAAGCCGAGCGCGGCGGCGCGCTGGGCGACCTCGCGGTAGCCGTCGATGTTGCGGATCTGCAGGTAGGGGCCGTCGATCGCCTGGAGGTTGTTGGCGCGGGCGGCCATCAGGATCTTCATCAGGATGTAGTGGTAGGCGTCCGCCGGGTAGCCGGGCGGCTGCTCGCCCACGACCAGCGACTTCATGTTGATCGACGCCATGAAGTCGGCCGGGCCGAAGATGATCGTCTCGACGCGCTGGGAGGCCGTCGCGATCTCGTTGACGTTGTTGAGGCCCTGAGCGTTCTCGATCTGTGCCTCGATGCCGATCTTGCCGACCTCGAAGCCCATGGTCTTCTCGATCTGGGTGAGGAGGAGGTCCAGGGCTACGACCTGCTGGGCGGTCTGCACCTTGGGCAGCATGATGCAGTCGAGGTTCTGGCCGGCGCCCTCGACGACGGTCACGACGTCGCGGTACGTCCACTCGGTCGTCCAGTCGTTGACGCGCACGACCCTCGTCTTGCCGGTCCAGTCGCCCTCGTTGAGGAACTTGACGATGGTGTGCCGCGCCTCGGGCTTGGCGAGCGGGGCGCACGCGTCCTCGAGGTCGAGGAAGACCTGGTCGGCGGGGAGGCCCTGCGCCTTCTCCAGGAAGCGGGGGTTGCTCCCGGGGACCGCGAGGCAGGAGCGTCGCGGACGCAGACGGTTGACGGGCGTGGTCATGCGGGGACCTCCAGGGGGTCGAGCTTGTTCGCTTTCCGGATCTCGTCGACGATGCGGCCGATGATTCCGGTGATGTCGAAGTCCTTCGGGGTGAAGACCGCGGCCACTCCGGCGGCCCGCAGCTGTTCGGCGTCGCCATTGGGGATGATGCCACCGGCGATCACCGGTATATCTGTGGCACCGGCCACACGGAGGCGTTCCAGCACGTCCGGGACCAGCTGGGCGTGCGAGCCGGAGAGGATGGACAGGCCGACCGCGTGCACGTCCTCGGCGAGGGCCGCGTCCACGATCTGCTCGGGCGTCAGGCGGATGCCCTGGTAGACCACCTCGAAGCCGGCGTCACGGGCCCGCACGGCGATCTGCTCGGCGCCGTTGGAGTGCCCGTCCAGGCCGGGCTTGCCGACCAGGAAGCGCAGCTTGCCCACGCCGAGGTCCTTGGCCGTCAGATCGACTTTGCGGCGGACGTCGGACATGGCCGAGCCCTCCTCGGCGGGGATCGCCACAGGCGCGGACGAGACACCGGTGGGGGCGCGGAACTCGCCGAACACCTCACGCAGGGCCCCGGCCCACTCGCCGGTGGTGACGCCCGCGCGGGCGCACTCCAGGGTGGCCTCCATGAGGTTGCTGGTGCCCTTGGCGGCCTCCTTCAGCTTCTCCAGCGCCTTGCAGGGGCGCGGGTGGTTGAAGGGCGGCTGGTAGCGGGTGTCGCGCCAGTGCTGGAGCGAGGCGATGACACGGGCCTCGACAGCTGGATCAACTGTCTGGATGGCTGTATCGAGATCCGCGGTGAGTGGATTGGGCTCGGTCGTCTCGAAGATGTTGACGCCCACGATCTTCTCTTGACCGGACTCAATACGGGCCCGGCGCTCGGCGTGCGAGGAGACGAGCTGCGACTTGAGGTAGCCGGACTCGACGGCGGCCATCGCGCCGCCCATCTCCTGGATCCGCTCGATCTCGGCGAGCGACTCCTCGACGAGCTTCATGACCTTCGCCTCGATGACGTGCGAGCCCTCGAAGATGTCCTCGTACTCCAGCAGATCGCTCTCGAGCGCCAGGACCTGCTGGATGCGCAGGGACCACTGCTGGTCCCAGGGGCGGGGCAGGCCGAGCGCCTCGTTCCAGGCGGGCAACTGCACGGCACGCGCGCGTGCGTCCTTGGAGAGGGTCACGGCCAGCATCTCCAGCACGATCCGCTGGACGTTGTTCTCCGGCTGCGCCTCGGTCAGTCCGAGGGAGTTGACCTGGACGCCGTAGCGGAAGCGGCGGTGCTTGGGGTTCTGGATGCCGTACCGCTCGAGCGTGATCTTTTCCCAGATCCGCCCGAAGGCCCGCATCTTGCACATCTCCTCGACGAAGCGGACGCCCGCGTTCACGAAGAAGGAGATGCGGCCGACGACGTCGCCCATGCGCTCCTGCGGCACCTGGCCGCTGTCGCGCACGGCGTCCAGGACCGCGATCGCCGTGGACATCGCGTATGCGATCTCCTGGACCGGCGTGGCGCCCGCCTCCTGCAGGTGGTAGCTGCAGATGTTGATCGGGTTCCACTTCGGGATGTGGGAGACCGTGTACGCGATCATGTCCGTCGTCAGACGGAGGCTCGGCCCTGGCGGGAAGACGTGCGTGCCGCGGGACAGGTACTCCTTGACGATGTCGTTCTGGGTCGTGCCCTGGAGCCGGGTGATGTCCGCACCCTGCTCCTCGGCGACGACCTGGTAGAGCGCCAGCAGCCACATGGCGGTGGCGTTGATCGTCATCGAGGTGTTCATCTGCTCCAGGGGGATGTCCTGGAACAGCCGGCGCATGTCACCGAGATGCGCGACCGGCACTCCGACCCTGCCGACCTCGCCGCGGGCGAGGATGTGGTCGGAGTCGTAGCCGGTCTGCGTCGGCAGGTCGAACGCGACCGACAGGCCGGTCTGGCCCTTGGCGAGGTTGCGCCGGTACAACTCGTTGGACGCCTCGGCCGTGGAGTGACCGGCGTACGTGCGCATGAGCCACGGCCGGTCCTTCTCCCGCCTGCCTTCGGCGGGCTGACGCTCAGTCATCTATGACCCCGGGTGTCTCAGATGTTGCGGAAGCGGTTGATGGCGTCGATGTGCTTGGCGCGCAGCTCCTCGTCGCGCACGCCGAGGCCCTCCTCGGGGGCCAGGCACAGCACGCCGACCTTGCCCTGGTGGAGGTTGCGGTGCACGTCGTACGCGGCCTGCCCGGTCTCCTCCAGGGAGTAGACCTTCGACAGCGTCGGGTGGATCTTGCCCTTCGCGATGAGCCGGTTGGCCTCCCAGGCCTCGCGGTAGTTGGCGAAGTGCGAGCCGATGATCCGCTTCAGGGACATCCACAGGTAGCGGTTGTCGTACTCGTGGTTGTAGCCCGAGGTCGAGGCGCAGGTGACGATGGTGCCGCCCTTGCGCGTGACGTAGACGGAGGCGCCGAAGGTCTCGCGGCCGGGGTGCTCGAAGACGATGTCGACGTCCTCGCCGCCGGTCAGCTCGCGGATGCGCTTTCCGAAGCGCTTCCACTCGCGCGGGTCCTGCTCGTGCTCGTTCTTCCAGAACTTGTAGCCCTCGGCGTTGCGGTCGATGATCGCCTCGGCGCCCATCGCCCGGCAGATCTCCGCCTTTTGCGGCGAGGACACGACACAGATCGGGTTGGCGCCACCGGCCAGTGCGAACTGCGTGGCGTACGAGCCCAGACCGCCGCTCGCGCCCCAGATCAGGACGTTGTCGCCCTGCTTCATGCCGGCGCCGTTGCGGGAGACCAGCTGGCGGTACGCGGTGGAGTTGACCAGGCCCGGAGCGGCGGCCTCCTCCCACGACAGGTGGTCCGGCTTCGGCATCAGCTGGTTGGACTTGACGAGCGCGATCTCGGCGAGCCCGCCGAAGTTCGTCTCGAAGCCCCAGATGCGCTGCTCGGGGTCGAGCATCGTGTCGTTGTGGCCGTCCGACGACTCGAGTTCGACGGAGAGGCAGTGCGCGACGACCTCGTCACCGGGCTTCCAGGCGTTGACGCCGGGGCCGGTGCGCAGGACGACGCCCGCGAGGTCGGAGCCGATGATGTGGTACGGCAGGTCGTGGCGCTTGGTCAGCTCCGACAGGCGGCCGTAGCGCTCCAGGAACCCGAAGGTCGACAGGGGCTCGAAGATCGAGGTCCACACGGAGTTGTAGTTGACCGAGGAGGCCATGACGGCCACCAGGGCCTCGCCCGGGCCGAGCTCCGGCAGCGGAACCTCGTCCAGGTGGATCGACTTGCGCGGGTCCTTGTCGCGGGTCTCCAGGCCCGCGAACATCTCCGTCTCGTCCTTGTGCACGGTGATCGCGCGGTACGACTCGGGGAGCGGCAGGGCGGCGAAGTCGGCCGGCGTCGAGTCCGGCGACTGGATCGCGTCCAGGATGTCCTTCGTGGTCACGGTGTTGCCTCCGGCGATACGCGTCCTGAGGGAGGGACGCTGAGGGTTACGTCGGTGCTGCTGAGGTTTTTTGAGAAGTGCCGTCGGTTCGGCGGTGGTGCTGTTCGGCAGCGCTTTGTGGCGCGGGAGGTTGCCTGTGACGCAGGCGTCCGGGCGCGCAAGCCATGGGCTTGAGGGGACAGCCGACGTGCGGTAGGTCTCTGCACGCCGGCCGCCCGGACTCCTTCAACGTATGACACCGCGTGTCACCTCGCAAGGCACTGAGTGCCAGAGATTGCCCTCAGGTGAAATCTTTACGTAACAAATGAGCGATGATCGATCGAAACAGGGCTTGAAAGGTGTGGGAAAAGGGGCTCTGACATGCCAAAACGGCCACCCCGAAGGGTGGCCGTCATCACAGGTCTGGAGAGGCCTCAGCGCTCCTTGAGCGCCTGCTCGATGGTCCGCATGACCTCGTCCAGCGGGGCGTCGGTGCGGGCTACGGTGACCAGGACCTCGCCCTGGGTGGAGACGGCCGCGGGAGCCGTCGGCCTCGTAGTCGTCGTGCTGCGCCCCGCCCCGATGCCCGTCCCGAACGTCTTGCGCACGATCGCGAAGGCGTGGTCCAGCTGCGCCTCCACGTCGCCCTGCCCGCCCGCCCGCAGCCAGCGTCTGAGGACGTGGTTGTGGGCGGTGACCACGGCGGACGCGGCGACCTCGGCCAGCAGCGGGTCGTCGTTGGCGTCGTCGTCGTGCGCATGCTCGTCGAAGTGGCCGAGGAGGTAGCGGGTGAAGAGGCGCTCGTAACGGGCCACCGACGCGATCTCCGCCTCGCGCAGCGTGGGCACCTCACGCGTCAGCTTGTAGCGGGCGACCGAGATCTCCGGCCGCGCCGCGTACATCCGCATGACTTCCTTGATGCCGCGGCACACCGTGTCGAGCGGGTGCTCGTGCGCGGGAGCCGCATTGAGCACGGCCTCCGCACGGATCAACGTGTCGTCGTGGTCGGGGAAGATCGCCTCTTCCTTGGAGCGGAAGTGACGGAAGAACGTGCGGCGCGCGACCCCGGCCGCGGCCGCGATCTCGTCGACGGTGGTCGCCTCGTACCCCTTGGTCGCGAACAGCTCCATCGCCGCGGCCGCCAGTTCGCGGCGCATCTTGAGCCGCTGGGCGGCCGCGCGACTGCCTGCGGCACTTTCCGGCGCGTCGGGCGTAGCTGGTGTACGTGAGGACTTGGCGGGCTGGGACATGACCCGAACGTACTGCATGTGCGCAGCTTGATGCGCATGTACGGGGGTTACCCCGCCCTGCGCGGGCGGGGGTCCTCCGGTCGGGCCGAGCAGTCCGCCCCAGTCCGTCTCGCCTCTGAACCAGTCGCCGGCGCCGTCAGCGGCGGGCATATTCGCGGAAGCCACGGCCCGTCTTGCGGCCGAGGCAGCCCGCGGCCACCAGGTGCTCCAGGAGCGGCGCGGGGGCCAGGCCCGGGTCGCGGAACTCGCGGTGCAGGACCTTCTCGATCGCCAGGGAGACGTCGAGCCCGACGACGTCCAGGAGCTCGAAGGGACCCATCGGGTAGCCGCCGCCCAGCTTCATCGCCGCGTCAATGTCGTCAAGAGATGCATAGTGTTCCTGCACCATCTTGATCGCGTTGTTGAGGTACGGGAAAAGCAGTGCATTCACGATGAAGCCTGCACGGTCTCCACAGTCGACCGCATGCTTCTTGATCCGTCCACACACCTCGCGCACCGTCGCGTGGACGTCCTCGGCCGTCAACACCGTGCGGACGACCTCGACCAGCTTCATCGCCGGTGCCGGGTTGAAGAAGTGCATGCCGATCACGTCCTGCGGGCGCGAGGTGGCGCGGGCGCAGGCGACCACGGGCAGTGAGGAGGTCGTGGTGGCCAGGACTGCGCCCGGCTTGCAGACCTTGTCCAGCGTGGCGAACAGCTGCTGCTTGATCTCCAGGTCCTCGGCGACCGCCTCGACGGCCAGGTCGACGTCGGCGAAGGACTCGTACGAACCCGCCGCGGTGATCCGGTCCAGGGTCTGCGCGGCCGCCTCGGCGGTCATCCGCCCCTTGTCGACGGAGCGCGACAGCGACTTGCCGATACGGGCCTTGGCGGCCTGCGCCTTCTCCTCGCTGCGGGCGGCGAGGACGACCTCGTAGCCTGCCTTGGCGAAGACCTCGGCGATACCGGACGCCATGGTGCCGGAGCCCGCGACGCCGACGGAGCGCACCTCGCGGCCCGGGGTGAGGGCCGCGCCGTCCAGCGGCGTCAGCGCGTCCCGCACGACGGTGGCGCTGCCCGGGGCCTCGTAGGTGTAGAAGCCGCGGCCCGACTTGCGGCCGGTCAGGCCCGCCTCACTGAGCTGCTTGAGGATCGGCGCGGGGGCGTGCAGCCGGTCGTGGGACTCGGCGTACATGGCCTCCAGGACCGTGCGCGCGGTGTCGACACCGATGAGGTCGAGCAGCGCGAGGGGGCCCATCGGCAGACCGCAGCCGAGCCGCATCGCCGCGTCGATGTCCTCGCGGGAGGCGTACTTCGCCTCGTACATCGCGGCGGCCTGGTTGAGGTAGCCGAACAGCAGGCCGTCGGCGACGAACCCGGGCCGGTCGCCGACCGCGACGGGCTCCTTGCCGAGGTCGAGGGCGAGGTTGGTGACCGCGGTGACGGCAGTCGGCGCGGTGAGGACGGAGGAGACGACCTCGACCAGCTTCATCGCGGGCGCCGGGTTGAAGAAGTGCAGGCCCAGCACGCGCTCCGGACGGGCCGAGTCGGCGGCCAGACGGGTCACGGACAGGGCGTTGGTGCCGGTCGCCAGGATCGTCTCCGGGCGGACGATCCCGTCGAGCTCACGGAAGATCTGGTGCTTGATCTCGTACGACTCCGGAGCCACCTCGATGACGAGGTCGGCGTCGGCCGCGGCCTGCAGGTCGGTGGAGGTGCGGACGCGGGCGAGGACGTCCGCGCGCTCCTGCTCGGTCAGCCGGCCCCGCTCCACGGCACGGGCAGTGGCCGCCTCCAGAGTGGCGAGGGCCTTGGCGGCCGCGGCCTCGCTGATGTCGATGCCGACGACCTCGCGGCCGGCCTTGGCGAGGACCTCGGTGATACCGGTGCCCATGGTGCCGAGGCCGACGACGGCAATGGTCGTGAGCGAAGAGGAAGGGGTGTGGGACAGGGGAGTGGCCATCGCGGGACTCCAGGCATGAGGGTGACGACTGGGAGAGCGCCCGGGTGCGCCGAGGGAATCCGGCCGAAGCCGGACCTGGCGCACCGGGTGCGTGAAAGGAATGCGGGTGTTGCCGGGCTGCAAGCGCACACGCCCGGTGCCGTCGCCGTGGGCGTGCACACGCCTGGAGCGAACGGTGGGAAATCCGACCGGCCCTGTCCCGTGGCCGGGTCGTGCTGCGGTACCTGAGGTACCGAACCGACTGCTCTTACGACGGCTGCGTCACCAGGCCGCCGTAAGGAGATGCGAGTGGGTAACTCGCTCGTCTGAGCTTAACCGGCGGGTAACGAGCGCGCTAGTCCCCGTGTTTGTGATGTACGTCCCGAGAGATCGGCGTCCCCTCTAATCTTCGGTGTCATGGACGAAGAGTTGCGATCACTCACGGAGCGTTTACGGGCGGAGTCGGGGGCGACGGCCGCGTACGACCGTCTCGTGGCCACCGAGGACCCCGACGAGCTGGCGCGGGTGCTCACCGAGTCCGGGCAGCCGCTGTGGGCCAGGGAGCTGGCCGCGTTCCGGCTGGGGCTTGCGGGTGACCGGCGTGCCTTCGAGGCCCTCGTCCTGTTTCTGAACCACCGCGATCCGCAGCGCTGTGCCTCCGCCGCCCACGCCCTCGCCCATCTCGGCGATCCGCGCACCGCCCGCGCGGCGGCAGCCCTCGCCACCAACGAACTCCGCGTCGCCTACGCCCTCCACCCGGTCCGGCTCCTTGCGCAGCTGCGCGCCCCCGAGTCCGTGCCCGCGCTGATCACCACCCTGGAGCGCAGGCTGCGCCCGCACGACCCGTACCGCCGGGTGGCGCTCGCCTGCGTGGAGGGCCTCGGCGCTCTGGAGGACGCCCGCGCCAGACCCGTCCTCAACGAGGCGCTGGCCCACCCGGCCCTGGCGGAGGCGGCGGTCCGGGCGCTGGCCCGGATCCCGAAACAGAGGTGACGCCGCGTCAGGCCGAAAGCTCCCTGACGTACCGGACTTCCGGTACTTCGACTCCGTCCACCTCGAAAGGCTCCTCGGTGCCGTCCGGACGGAAGCCGGATGCCTCGTAGAAGTGGCGCGCGCGATGGTTCTCCTTGAGGACCCAGAGGAACAGGCGGCCGTGTCCGGCGGCCGTGCACCGACGCGTGGACTCCTGGAGGAGGGCTCGCCCGATGCCGCCGCCGTACCGGCCCGGGGCGACGTAGATCGCGTACAACTCGGCATCTCCCGTGTGCACTTCGACGTCCCGGCGCGGGCCGTGACAGAGCCAGCCGATGACCTCCCCGGCCTGCTCGGCGACCAGGTTCAGTACTCCGGGGTTGCGCTGCAGGAAGCGCACCCGTCGTCGCTCGGCGTCCTCCGGAACGCTCATCGCGTCCAGGTAGGACTGCGGGATGATCCCCCGGTACGCGGACTGCCAGCCGCCGACTCGGATCGCCGCCACGCGTTCGCAGTCGGCGAGAGTCATCTCCCGGACCAGGAGCCCGCTCACCCGCCCACGACCGCGAACGCCTCGATCTCCATCAGGAACTCGGGTCGGACCAGCGCGGTGACCTGTACCGCGGAGGCGGCGGGGAGCCGGTCGTCGGGTATGTGGGTGGCGCGGGCCGTGCGGATCGCGGGCAGGTGTGCTGTGTCCGTGACGAAGTAGGTGAGTTTGACGACGTCGTCGAAGGTCGCCCCGACGGAGGCCAGGCAGCGGCGGAGGTTCTCGAAGACCTGGCGGGCCTGGGCCTCGGGGTCGCCCTCGCCGACGAGTTTGCCGTCCTCGTCCAGCGCGAGCTGGCCGGCGATCGCGACGAAACGGCCCGTGCCCATGACGACGTGGCTGTACTGCGCGGCGGGGAAGACCCCGTCGGGGGCGGTGATCCTGGTCAGCTCACTCATGCGTCCATCGTGGACCATGGGTCTGACAACGCCCCCGACGGGACCTCACCTTCGGGTCGTGCTCAGCCGCGGAAGCCGATCAGGCCGTGCAGCGTGGCGCCGCCGTCGGACGTCGGCGCCGCCTTCGTGCTCAGCGCCTCCTTGGTGCTCAGCGGCTTGGGGTCGGGCTTCTTCGGGCACACCGCGTCGATCGGGCCGCCGCTGCGCGGCACCGTGCCGTCGGACAGGTACGTCGCCAGGTACTTGTCCAGGCAGGCGTTCCCACTCAGGGTGATGCCGTGGTTGCCGCCGCCCTGCTCGACCACGAAGCTCGAGCCGGCCAGCAGACGGTGGACCGTCACGCCGCCCTCGTACGGGGTGGCCGCGTCGTTGGTCGCCTGGAACAGCAGTACCGGTGGCAGCTTGTCGTTGGCGACGTGCACCGGCTTCAGCGAGTCCGTCGGCCAGAAGGCGCACGGCGCGTTGTACCAGGCGTTGTTCCAAGCCATGAACGGCGCCTTCTCGTACACCGCCCAGTTGTCCTTGCGCCACTGGTTCCAGTCGCGCGGCCAGGAGGCGTCACGGCACTGTACGGAGGCGTAGATGCTGTAGCCGTTGTCGCCGGACGCGTCGACGGCGGCGAAGTTCTGGTACGTCTCGACCAGCGGGTCGGGGTTCTTGTCGTTCACATACGCCGCGAACGCCTCGGCCAGGTACGGCCAGTAGCCGTTGTAGTAGCCGCCGGGGATGAACGTGTCCTCCAGCTCGGAGGCCCCCACCTTGTCGCCGGCCGGCTTCTTGGCGACCGCCTTGCGCATCGCGTACCACTTGGCCTCGACGCTGGCCGGGTCGGTGCCGAGCTTGTACGTCGAGTCGTACTTGGCGATCCAGGCCATCAGGGCCTTCTGGCGGGCGTCGAAGGCGTAGCCCTGCGCGATGTTGTCGTCGTACCAGACGCCGGTCGGGTCGACGATCGAGTCCAGGACCAGGTGCTTCACCCGCTGCGGGAAGAGCTTGGCGTAGACGGCGCCCAGGTAGGTGCCGTACGAGTAGCCGAAGTAGCTGGTCTGCCGGGCGCCCAGGGCCGCGCGGATCGAGTCCATGTCCTGCACGGCCTGAATGGTGTTGATGTACGGCAGCAGGCTCGCGTACTTGGTGCCGCAGGCGGCGGCGAAGGACTTGGCGCGGTCGAGGTTGGTCTTCTCCAGGGCCGGTGTGCTCGGCACGGTGTCCGGGCGCACCGGATTGAAGTGGCCCGGCTTGCAGTCGAGGGCGGGCTTGCTCTTGCCCACCCCGCGCGGGTCGAAGCCGATGACGTCGTACTGGGCCGCGACCGCCTTGGGCAGGGAGGACGCGACGAATCCGGCGAGCGTGAGGCCGCTGCCGCCGGGACCGCCGGGGTTGACCAGCAGCGGGCCCTGGCTCTTCTGCGCGGTGTGCGTCACGCGCGAGAGCGCAAGGGTGATCTGCTTACCGTGCGGGTTCCGGTGGTCGAGCGGCACGTCGAGCGATGCGCACTGGAGCGTCGGATAGCTCGTGGTGGCGCAGTTCTTCCAGGTGAGTTTCGCCGCGGGAGCGGATGGCGGGGACTGCGAGGTGCTCGCGCCGGCGGGGAGAGCCGTGAAGCTCCCGGCCACGACGACGACGGCACCGCACAGCACCGCTGCGCGTTTTCTCATGAAGTCCTCCCAGGACGGAGGGTTTCGGACCGCGAGGCTCACGGTCCTCGCCGCATCCTCCCGGAAAGCCGCCCCGGAAGAACTCGTTCTGGCAAGACTTGACCCGATCGGGTCGCGGGATGCGCTCGTATGCTCTCAAATGAGCGTGAGTTGGGTCGGTTCGGACACCCCCGCCTCGGGTGCCTCGGGCGGCCGGATCCGCCGTGGCATCCCCGCGCGCGTGGGGCCGATCCCGTACTCCTGGGCCAGCTCGTGGACCTGACGGGTGATTCGGCGCTGGTACCACTTGGGGGCGTATGAGCCGTCCGCGTACAGGCGCTCGTAGCGGCGCACCAGGTACGGGTGGTGCTGGGCCAGCCAAGCCATGAACCACTCGCGGGCGCCGGGCCGCAGATGCAGCACCAGCGGGGTGACGGAGGTGGCCCCGGCAGCTGCGATCGCCCGTACGGTGGCGCGCAGTTGGGCGGGCCGGTCGCTCAGGAACGGGATCACCGGGGCCATCAGGACGCCGCATCCGATGCCGTGCTCGGCGAGTGTGCGGACCACGTCCAGGCGGCGCTCCGGGGCGGGCGTGCCCGGCTCCACCGTGCGCCACAGCTCGGGGTCGGTGAAGCCGACCGACACCGAGATGCCGACGTCCGTCACCTGGGCCGACTGCACCAGCAGATCCAGGTCGCGCAGGATCAGTGTGCCCTTCGTCAGGATCGAGAAGGGGTTGGCGTGGTCGCGCAGGGCGGACAGGATGCCCGGCATCAGCCGGTAGCGCCCTTCGGCGCGCTGGTAGCAGTCGACGTTCGTGCCCATCGCGATGTGCTCGCCCTGCCAGCGGCGCGAGCCGAGCTGGCGGCGCAGCAGCTCCGGGGCGTTCACCTTGACCACGATCTGCGAGTCGAAGTCGATCCCCGAGTCGAGGTCCAGATAGGTGTGCGTCTTGCGGGCGAAGCAGTACACGCACGCGTGCGAGCAGCCGCGGTACGGATTGACCGTCCACTCGAAGGGCATGCGCGAGGCGCCCGGCACCCGGTTGATGATCGAGCGGGCCCGCACCTCGTGGAAGGTGATTCCACGGAATTCGGGCGTGTCGAAGGTACGGCTGACCACCGCGTCCGCGCCGAACAACGCGGCGTCCGCCGCCCGGCTGTGCCCGCCGGACTCCACTGTGAGGTTCTCCCACCGCATGACGCCTCCTCGGTAGCGCTGCCCCGAGTGAAACACGTGTTCGATTTCCCGTGCAAGGCCTGTTTCCGATCCCTCGGAAGCCCCACAGGCCTCCTGGGCCACCCCGATTTGGGCGGCCGTGGGCGGGGGTGGTTGGCTTGCCCCCACCCCGAGAAAAGCAAGTCCTGGAGGAAACCGATGGCGCAGGTCGAGGCCACTACCGAGCGGGTCGTCGCGGCAGACGCGGAGAAGGTGTTCGACGCCCTCGCCGACTACAGCGGCACGCGCGCGAAGGTGCTGCCCGAGCACTTCAGCGAGTACGAGGTGCGCGAGGGCGGCGACGGCGAGGGCACCCTCGTCCACTGGAAGCTCCAGGCCACCAGCAAGCGCGTGCGTGACTGCCTCCTGGAGGTCAGCGAGCCCACCGACGGCGAGCTCGTCGAGAAGGACCGCAACTCCTCGATGGTCACCACCTGGCGGGTCACCCCGGCGGGGGAGGGCAAGTCCCGCGTCGTCGTGACCACCGTCTGGAACGGCGCCGGCGGCATCGGCGGCTTCTTCGAGAAGACGTTCGCGCCCAAGGGCCTCGGCCGGATCTACGACGCCGTGCTCGCCAAGCTCGCCACCGAGGTCGAGAAGTAAGTCCCGGCCACTCGGGGGCCATTGACGCCCCTCACCGGTTCGAGTGGATCTCCTTGCGCCGCACCGGTCCGCCGTAACTCGTCGCGCTTGCCCGTAGTTGCCGCCCTGAGCGGAATTGTGTGGCAGCGCGGCGAGGGGAGCGGTACGTGAGCGGGACAACGGTGCAGGGCGAGCTGCGGGGCGAACCCGCCCTGGCGCCCCCGCAGACCCCCGCCGCACCGCCCCACCCGGTCGAACCGAGCCCGCGCCGGGTGCGGTTGGTCTTCCTAGGGCTGATGCTGGCGCTGCTGCTCGCCGCCCTGGAGCAGATGATCGTCGCCACCGCGCTCCCGAAGATCGTCGGCGAGCTGCACGGCCTGGACAGGATGTCCTGGGCGATCACCGCCTACCTCCTCACGGCCACCGTGGGCCTCCCGGTCTACGGCAAGCTCGGCGACCTGCTCGGCCGCAAGGGCGTCTTCCAGTTCGCCATCGTCGTCTTCGTGATCGGCGCCGCGCTCGCGGGCCGGGCGCAGAGCATGGACCAGCTGATCGCCTTCCGCGCGGTCCAGGGGGTCGGCGCTGGCGGGCTCATGATCGGCGTGCAGGCGATCATCGCGGACATTGTGCCGCCCCGTCGGCGCGGTCGTTTCATGGGCCTGATCGGCGCCGCGTTCGGCCTTGCGTCTGTTGCCGGGCCCCTGTTGGGCGGGTACTTCACGGACCACCTCTCCTGGCGCTGGTGCTTCTACTTCAACGTCCCCTTCGGCCTGGTCACCCTGGCCGTCGTCACCGTCGTCCTGAAGCTTCCGAAGCCGCAGGCCAAGGCGCGGCTCGACGTGCTCGGTGCGCTGCTGCTCGCCGCCGCCTCCACCTGCCTTGTGTTGCTGACCAGTTGGGGCGGCACCGAGTACGCCTGGGACTCGCGGGTGATCCTCGGACTCGGCGCTGGAGCGGTCGCCGCCACCGTGCTCTTCCTCGTCGCCGAGCACTTCGCCGCCGAACCCCTCATCCCGCTGCGGCTGTTCAGGGACTCCGTCTTCAACGTCACCGGTCTGGTGGGCCTGGTGACCGGCGTCGCGCTGTTCGGCGCCGCCAGCTATCTGCCGACCTTTCTGCAGATGGTCGACGGGGCCTCCGCCACCGAGTCGGGTCTGCTGATGCTGCCCATGATGGGCGGCATCGTCGGCGCCTCGATCGTCTCCGGGCAGCTCATCAGCCACACCGGGCGCTACAAGATCTACCCCGTCCTCGGGAGCGCCGTCTCCGTCGTCGGCATGTGGCTGCTCTCCCGCCTCGAGGTCGACACGCCCCGACTGCACTACAGCCTCTGGATGGCCGTCCTCGGTGCCGGTATCGGCATGGTGATGCCGGTCCTGATCCTCGCCGTGCAGAACTCCGTGCGCCCCGCCGACCTCGGCACCGCCACCAGTGCCAACAACTACTTCCGGCAGATCGGCGGCAGCGTCGGCGCCGCGATCTTCGGCACCCTGTTCGCCGACCGGCTCACCGACGCCCTCACAAAACGGCTCCCCGCGCGCGCGGGTGCACAGCTTCCCGACCCGGAGTCCATCACCCCGCAGCTCGTCCACGCGCTGCCCGCGCCGCTGCGCGACGACTACATCCGGGCGTACGCCGACGCCATGCCCCGGATCTTCCTCTACCTGGTGCCGGTGCTCGCCCTCGGCCTGCTCATCGCGTTCTTCCTCAAGGAGAAACCCCTGGTGTCCCACCACGCCGCCGAAACCGAGCCCGCGACCGCCGCGATCCCGCAGGCCCTCCCCCACCCTTCGGGCGGGGGGACCCCCATTTCGCTTCGCTCGCCGTACGCCGCCGGAGTACCCGTCTGCGGCACGGTGCAGCACCCCGACGGGACCGTCGTCCCGCGCGCCGCGCTCACGCTCATCGACGCCACCGGACAGCAGATCGGTCGGGGTGCCAGCGGCGAGGACGGGCGGTACGCGCTGTCCACGCCCGGCGCGGGATCGTACGTCCTCATCGCCGCCGCGGGCGGCCACCAGCCGCAGGCCGTCTCCGTCACCGTCGGCGAGCGCCCCGTCGAGCTGGATGTCGTCCTCGGCGGCGCCGGCCGCCTCGCCGGCGGCGTGCTCACCGCCGACGGCACCCCCGTGCGCGACGCCACCGTCACGCTCACCGACGTACGCGGCGAGGTCGTCGCCACCACCCGCAGCGGACGCGAGGGCGGCTACGCCATCACCGAGCTGGTGGCCGGCGAGTACACCCTCGCCGCGAGCGCGCCCGGGTTCCGCCCGGCCGCGTTCCCGGTCACCGTCCAGGCCTCACGGGAGACCCGCCAGGACGTCGAACTCGCGGGCGGCGCCGTGCTGCGCGGCACCGTGCGCACCGGCGGCGGGAGGCCGGTCGACGACGCGCGCGTGACCCTGCTCGACGCGGCGGGCAACGTGGTGGACACGCTGACCACCGGCCTCGACGGAACGTTCCGGTTCGTCGACCTGTCCTCCGGCGAGTACACCGTCATCGCGGCCGGTTACCCGCCGGTCGCCACCGTGCTCCAGGTCGCGGGAGGCGGCCGGACCGAGCGGGACCTGCAGCTGGGACACGAAGACTGACGCAGCGTCATGCGCTCCGGCGCGCGCCCCCGCGCGCCGGGGCCGTTCCGTTGCACCAATTCCCGCATTGCCGCACATCACCACCGGGCGGAGCCGTACGGTGGAGCAGGCGGCACAGATCTTGCGGAGCCGTGGGGAGAGAGGGCCTGGGCCATGGACAATGGCACCGACCGTGGCACCGAGAGGGATGCGCCTCCCAGCCGCGGAGCTGGGAACGGCGCGGCGACGGAGTCCACCGCGGCCGGCCGCGTCCCGCTGGCCGTGGTCGTGGTGGACCGTGACGGCCTCGTCTCCCACTGGAGCAGGGGCGCGGGCCGGCTCTTCGGAGTCCCCAAGGACGACGCGATAGGGCGCGCGGCGGTGGACCTGCTGCCCGTCTCCGGCGCACTGCCCGAGGACGAGGACATCACCCCGTACGGGGCATACGGCGCGTACGACGGACTGGGCCCCGACCTGGAGTCGTCCCTCGACGGCAGGCTCTCCTACCCGGCCGCGGGCCGCGCCCGCCTCACCGTCCCCGAACACGACAGCCTCCACGCGCGCGTGGACGTGCTGTGGTGGGCCTACCCCCTGGTCGGACCCGGGTACGAGCGGCTGCTCGTGCTCGCCGCCGAAACCGCCGGACTCCGCCAGGACGAAGCCGACGGCAGCGAAGGGGACCTGGCGTTCGAGCGGATCGCGCCCGGCTTCGCCCTGCACACGGACTTCCCCGGCGCCGAGGAGCTGGCACGCCGGCTGCCCGAGATCCTGCCCAGCATGAGCGTCGACGAAAGCGCCCGCATCGTCGCGCAGGTCCTGGAACTGGGCTATCCCGTCCTGGAGTTCAGCCAGAACGACCGGGTGCCCGTCACCCCTGACTGGGGCGTCCCGCGGCGCATCGAGCGCAAGGCCCGCCGCGAGCGGGCCGCGCGGGCGGCGGCCGAGGGCCTGCCGGTACCGCAGGAACTCGCCGACGACGCCGAGGACCTCGAGTACGCCGCCGTACGCGAACACCTGGAGTTCCTCAACGAGGTCAGCGGGAAGATCGGCACCTCGCTCGACCTGTCCACGACCATCATCGAGGTCAGCAAGGCCGTCGTCCCGCGCTTCACGGACGTCGCCGGCACCTATCTGCGCGAACAGGTCGTGGCCGGCGAGGGGTTCCCGGACGGCGTTCCGGACACCACCACCATGTGGCACCGGGTCGCCCTCGAGCACACCGACGAGCCCGGCCGCTGGGACGACGTCGTGCCGGTCGGCGAGGCCATGCCCTTCCCGGCGCACACGCCGTTCTTCCAGTGCATGACCAGCGGCGAGCCCGTCCTCGTGCCGCGCATCAGCGAGGAGATGGGCCACGCCATCGCCTCGCAGTTCGAGAAGCGGGACATCCGGCCGCTGATCACCAACCGCTCCATGCTGATCGTGCCCCTGAAGGCACGCAACGTGGTGCTCGGCTTCATGATCCTGCTGCGCCACCCCGAGCGCGTCGAGTTCAACGACATGGACCGGGTCACCGGGGCCGAACTCGCCGCCCGCGCGGGCCTCGTGCTCGACAACGCGCGCATGTACACGTACCAGGAGAGCGTCGCCGAGACCCTCCAGGACAGCATGCTGCCGCACATCCCGCCGCGCATGGCGGGCTGCGACATCGCCACCCGTTATCTGCCGGGCACGCTCCTCGGCCGGGTCGGCGGCGACTGGTTCGACTCCGTGAAGCTGCCCGGTGCCCGCACGGCACTGGTCGTCGGTGACGTCATGGGCCACGGCCTCAACTCGGCAGCCATGATGGGCCAGTTGCGCACGGCCGTGCAGACCATGGCCGCGCTCGACCTGCCGCCCGCCCAGCTCCTGCGCAATCTCGACGACCTCGCGCAGCGCCTCGGCGACACCTACCTCGCGACCTGTCTGTATGCCGTCTACGACCCGATCGCGGGCGAACTGCACATCGCCAACGCGGGCCACATCCCACCCGTGCTGGTCCGGGCGGAGGACGGCCGCAGCGAGCTGCTCGACCTGCCGACCGGCGCGCCCATCGGTGTCGGCGGAGTGCCCTTCGAAGCGGTACGCGTGCGCGTGGAGCCCGGCGACCGCATCGTGATGTGCACCGACGGACTCGTCGAGGTGCGCGGCGAGGACATCGGCGTGGGCCTGGCGACCCTCAGCGAGTCCGCCGCCCACCCGGCCGCGTCCATGGACGACGCCTGCGACTCCATCATCCGCGCCCTCAACACCCGCGGCGGCCGCAAGGACGACGTGGCCCTGCTGATGGCCCGCCTCAACGGCATCGAGCCGGACGACGTCGCCGAGTGGCGGCTCGCCCTCGACCCGATCGAGGTCGGCCGCGCGCGTGCCGTCGTCCGTGAACAGCTCCACGACTGGGGGCTCGCCAAACTCGCCCCGAACGCAGAGCTGTTGGTCAGCGAGCTCGTCACCAACGCCGTACGGCACTCGCACAGCCGCCCGGTCGAACTGCGGCTCGTCCGCGGCGACACCCTGCTGTGCGAAGTGGACGACGACGACCACGACCTGCCGACCCTGCGCAGCGCCGGCCCGGAGGAGGAGTTCGGACGCGGACTGCGCGTGGTCAGCGCCCTCGCCCGCGAGTGGGGAACCAGCCGTACGAAGGCGGGCAAGACCGTCTGGTTCGAACTGACCCTGCCCCGGCGCTGACCGCACAACGGGCCCGTGCTGACTGTGCATCAGAGGTGTGAGGGGCGCCCGGGGGCGTACGCCTCTCGAATGCGGAGTGAAGGAATGCGCCGCGCGCTTGTAGCCGTGACCAGGGCGCGATAGACCGTACTCGCCCGTCACTTGAATCGGGCCAGTACGTCGCACCCTGGGGAGTGGGCATGAGCGTGACGAGTCGGTACCGGGAGGCCTGGGAGGGCTTCTGGCGTGCGGCACCGGAGGAACAGGGGGCCGTGTTCTGGGACGCGGATCCGACCCTGACCGTCGGCATACACCTGGGCCTGTTCGAGCCGCACCTCGCCGACCCCGGTCTGGTGATGGTGGACCTCGGCTGCGGCAACGGCACCCAGACCCGCTTCCTTGCCGACCGATTCAGGCGCGTGGTCGGCGCGGATCTGTCCCCCGCGGCTGTCGACCACGCACAGCACGCCGACCCTGCCGGGCAGGCGACGTACCGCGTGCTGGACGCAGTCGAGAAGAGTGAGACGGAGACGCTGCACGCCGAGATCGGCGACGCCAACGTCTATATGCGCGGCGTCCTGCACCAGGCCGAACCGGAGGACCGGCAGCCCATGGTGGACGGGATCGCCGCGCTCGTCGGCGAGCGCGGCCGGGTCTTCCTCGTCGAACTCTCCGAGGCCGCCAAGCCCGTGCTGCTGGGCCTGGCACAGAGCCCCACCGGACCGCCGGCCAAGCTCGCACCGATCTTCCAGCACGGCATCGCCCCGGGTGAAGTGGCCGACGACGCCGTGTCCGGGTATCTGCGCACGGCCGGCCTCACCGTCCTGGCCGGGGGCGAACTCCCTCTGACCACCACGGAGTTCGGCCCCGACGGTGACCGGATCGTGCTGCCGTCCAAGTGGCTGGTGGCGGGGCGCATGGTGTGACAGGGGCGGCGGTCGGGGTTCAGGGAACCCTCAGAGGCGCCGGATCGTTGTCAACTCGTCGCAGTATCAGCGTAGTTGGTGCAGCAGTTGTCGACGAGACCGATGCCATGGAGGCCCGCCCATGACCCCGACTCCTCCCCGCCCGGCCCGCCGCACCGTGCTCGGCGGTGCGGCGCTGGCCGCCCTCGCAGTGACGGCCGGTACTGCGAACGCGACCTCGAATGCCACCTGGCCCACCGAGTTCCCGCTTCCCGACGGCTGGCGCCCCGAGGGCATCACCATCGGCAGCAAGCCGTACGCGTACATCGGCTCGCTCGCCAACGGCGCCATCCACCGCACCGATCTGCGCACGGGCGAGGGTGAAGTGCTCTACGCGGGCGCGACGGGGCAGGCGGCCGTCGGGCTGAAGCTGGACCGCGATGGCCTGCTGTATGTCGCGGACAGTGCTGGAGCCGCCCGCGTCCATGACTCACGCACCGGCGAACTCGTGACCAGATTCCAGCTGACCGGCGCCACCGGTCACTTCATCAACGACGTCACCCTGCTCGGCGACCGCGCCTGGTTCACCGACTCGCTCGACGCCGTCCTGTACGGGGTGCCGCGCGGCCGCGACGGCCAGGTGCGTGCGCTGCCGCTGACCGGCGACTGGGTGCAGACGCCCGACGTCAACAACGCCAACGGCATCGTCTCCACCCCCGACGGCCGCGGTCTGATCGTCGTCAGCAGCACGCCCGGCAAGCTGTACAACATCAGCCTCAAGTCGGGATCGGCCAGGGAGATAACCCTGGCCGGCACGGATGACGTCGCGGGCGGCGACGGCCTGTGGCGCATCGGCCGCACCCTCTACGTGGTACAGAACCGCCTGAACCTGATCAGCGTGTTCGAGCTCGACGCCAAGGTCACCGCGGCCACCCTGCGCCGTACGATCACCGACCCGCGCTTCGACGTCCCCACGACCGCCGCCCGGTACGGCGACCGCCTGTACCTCGTCAACGCGCGCTTCACCAGTCCGCAGACGCCGCAGACGACGTTCACCGCGGTCGCTGTATCGCTCTGAAGGCCTCGTCGAGCAGGTCGACCAGGTTGCGGCACTGGGCGGCGCTCCTTGAGCTGTTCCGCCGAACGCTCTGACCTCTGCTTCCTGGCCCGCTTCCCCCGCGGCGCGTAACGTGACGCACCATGAAGATCCTGATCAGCGCCGACATGGAGGGCGCCACGGGGGTGACCTGGCCGGCCGACGTGCTGCCGGGGACACCGCAGTGGGAGCGGTGCCGCTCGATGTTCACCTCGGACGTCAACGCCGCCGTGCTGGGGTTCTTCGACGGCGGGGCGGACGAGGTCCTCGTCAACGAGGCCCACTGGACCATGCGCAACCTGCTCCTCGAGCAGCTCGACGAGCGGACGGAGATGCTCACCGGGCGGCACAAGTCCCTCTCCATGGTCGAGGGCGTGCAGCACGGGGACGTGGACGGCATCGCCTTCGTGGGCTATCACGCCGGGGCCGGGATGGAGGGGGTGCTCGCGCACACGTACCTCGCCAACTCCGTCACCGGGGTGTGGCTGAACGACGTGCGGGCCAGCGAGGGGCTGCTCAATGCGCATGTCGTCGCCGAGTACGGGGTACCCGTCGTCCTCGTCACCGGTGACGACGTGGCCTGCGAGGACGCCCTCGGGTATGCGCCCGGGGCGCTGAAGGTCGCGGTCAAGGACCATGTGTCGCGGTACGCGGCCGTGTGTCGTACGCCGGCCAGGACGGCATCCGACATCCGGGCCGCCGCCAAGGAGGCGGCGCAGCTGGCGGTCCGCCACCGGCCCGTCCAGGCCGGGCCGTTCACCGTCGCCCTCGAATTCGACGCGGAGCATCTCGCCATGGCCGCCACCGTCGTGCCGGGTGTCGGCCGGACCGGGGAGCGGAAGGTGGCGTACACCAGCGAGACGATGTACGAGGGGATCCGTACCTTCAAGGCGGTCACCACGATCGTCTCGGCCGCCGTGGAGGAGCAGTATGGCTGACCAGCAGGCTCTGGACGAGGTCGTCCGGTTCACCTCCGACCTCATCCGTATCGACACCACCAACCACGGCGGCGGCGACTGCCGGGAGCGGCCCGCCGCCGAGTACGCCGCCGAGCAGCTGGCGGGGGCCGGACTCGAACCCACTCTCCTGGAGCGCACCAAGGGACGTACGAACGTCGTCGCGCGCCTCGAGGGGACCGACCCGGCCGCCGACGCGCTGCTCCTCCACGGTCATCTGGACGTCGTACCCGCCCGGGCCGAGGACTGGACCGTGCACCCCTTCTCCGGGGAGATCCGCGACGGGGTGGTGTGGGGGCGCGGCGCCGTCGACATGAAGAACATGGACGCCATGATCCTGGCCGTGCTGCGGAGCTGGGCACGGCAGGGCGTGCGGCCCCGGCGTGACATCGTGGTCGCGTTCACCGCCGACGAGGAGGACAGCGCCCGGGACGGTTCCGGGTTCCTCGCCGATCAGCACCCGGGGCTGTTCGAGGGGTGCACCGAGGGCGTCAGCGAGTCGGGGGCGTTCACCTTCCACGACGGCAGCGGGCGGCAGATCTACCCGATCGCGGCCGGTGAGCGCGGCACGGGCTGGCTGAAGCTCACCGCGCGCGGGCGTGCCGGGCACGGCTCCAAGGTGAACAGGGAGAACGCGGTCACCCGTCTCGCCGCCGCGATCACCCGCATCGGAGAGCACGAGTGGCCGCTGCGGCCGACTCCGACCGTGTGGGCCGCGCTGGCCGAGCTGGCCGCGCTCTACGGCTTCGACGTCGACCCGGACGACATCGACGGGCTGCTCGAAAAGCTCGGCCCGGCGGCAAGTCTCGTCGAGGCGACCGTACGCAACAGCGCCAACCCGACCATGCTTCAGGCCGGTTACAAGCTCAACGTGATCCCGGGGGAGGCGGTCGCGTATGTCGACGGGCGGTATCTGTACGGCGGCGAGGACGAGTTCCGCACGACCCTTGACCAGCTCACCGGACCCGACGTGGAGTGGGAGTTCCACCACCGTGAGGTGGCCCTCCAGGCGCCGGTGGACTCGCCGACGTACGCGAAGATGCGTGCCGCCGTCGAGGAGTTCGCGCCCGAGGGGCACGTGGTGCCGTACTGCATGTCGGGTGGCACGGATGCCAAGCAGTTCTCGCGGCTCGGCATCACCGGATACGGGTTCACGCCGCTGAGGCTCCCGGAGGGCTACGACTACCAGGCCATGTTCCACGGGGTCGACGAGCGGGTCCCGGTCGAGGCGCTGCACTTCGGGGTACGGGTACTCGACCGCTTCCTGCGGACGGCCTAGGCGAGTTGGGGGAGAACGTGCAGAGACTGCCGTACGGTTCCTGGCCCTCGCCCATCGACGCGGCGCTCGCCGCCGCGCACGACGGGCGCCCCGAGTACGTGGGCTTCGTGGGCGACGAGGTGTGGTGGACCGAGCCACGGCCCGCGGAGGGCGGCCGGCGCACCCTGGTGCGGCGGCGCGCCGACGGCCGGGAGGAGCCGCTGCTGCCCACGCCGTGGAACGTCCGCAGCCGCGTCATCGAGTACGGCGGGCAGCCCTGGGCCGGGACGGTCGTGGACGGACGGCCGCTCGTGGTGTTCGTGAACTTCGCCGACCAGCGGCTCTACCGGTACGAGCCCGGAAGCGACCCGCGTCCCCTCACACCCGTGTCGCTGGTGGGCGGCGGACTGCGCTGGGTGGAGCCGCAGTTGCAGGTCCACCGCGGTGAAGTGTGGTGCGTGCTGGAGGAGTTCACCGGCGACGGGCCCACCGACGTGCGCCGTGTCCTGGCCGCGGTGCCGCTGGACGGCTCGGCGGCCCAGGACCGGGATGCCGTGCGCGAACTCACCGACGGCCGGCACCGGTTCGTCACCGGTCCCCGGCTCTCGCCCGACGGACGCAGCGCGGTCTGGCTCGCCTGGGACCATCCGCGGATGCCGTGGGACGGCACGGAACTGGTCCTGGCCGGGGTCACCGAGGACGGCACCCTGAGGGAGGCACGCACGCTCGCCGGCGGTCCGGACGAGTCGATCGCCCAGGCGGACTGGACCCCGGACGGCTCGCTCCTCTACGCGAGCGACCGCACCGGCTGGTGGAACCTCTACCGCGACGGCGTACCGCTCTGCCCGCGCGAGGAGGAGTTCGGCGGGCCGCTGTGGAAGCTCGGGCAGCGCTGGTTCGCTCCGCTGGACAGCGGACTGATCGCCGTGGTGCACGGCCGCGGCGCCACCGCGCTCGGCATCCTCGACCCCGAGACCGGCGAGGTCGTCGACGCGGCCGGCCCCTGGACCGAGTTCGCGTCCACGCTCGCAGCGCACGGCGAGCGCGTCGTCACGGTCGGGGCCAGCCCACGCAGCGCGTACGAGGTCGTGGAGCTCGACACCCGGGCCGGCCGGGCCCGCGTGATCGGCGCCGAGCACGAGGACGCGGTCGACCCCGCGTACTACCCCGAACCGCAGATCCGCACCTTCACCGGACCCGCCGGACGCGACATCCACGCACACATCTACCCGCCGCACAACCCGCGATGCGTCTCGCCCGGCGACGAGCTGCCCCCGTACGTCGTCTGGGCGCACGGCGGCCCCACCAGCCGGGCCCCGCTCGTGCTGGACCTGGAGATCGCCTACTTCACCTCCCGGGGCATCGGCGTAGCCGAGGTCAACTACGGCGGCTCGACCGGGCACGGGCGCGAGTACCGGAACCGGCTGCGCGAGCAGTGGGGCGTCGTCGACGTCGAGGACTGCGCGGCCGTCGCGCTCGCCCTCGCCGACGAGGGGACAGCCGACCGCGAGCGGCTCGCGATCCGTGGCGGCAGCGCGGGCGGCTGGACCTCGGCGGCCTCCCTCGCCGCCACCGACGTCTACGCCTGCGGCACGATCCTCTACCCCATCCTCGACCTCGCCGGCTGGGGCTCGGGGGAGACCCACGACTTCGAGTCGCAGTACCTGGAAACCCTGGTCGGGCCACTCGCCGAGGTCCCCGGCCGGTACGCGGAGCGGTCGCCCGCCGAGCACGCCGACCGCATCACCGCGCCCTTCCTGCTGCTGCAGGGCCTGGACGACGTGATCTGCCCGCCCGCCCAGTGCCAACGGTTCCTGGCGCGCATGGAGGGCAGGCGGGTGCCGCACGCGTACATCGCCTTCGAGGGGGAGGGGCACGGGTTCCGGCGCGCGGAGACCATGATCCGTG
The DNA here is from genome assembly GCF_000720765.1 of Streptomyces sp. NRRL S-646. Taxonomy (GTDB): domain Bacteria; phylum Actinomycetota; class Actinomycetes; order Streptomycetales; family Streptomycetaceae; genus Streptomyces. The sequence goes on along the minus strand of NZ_JODC01000007.1, from coordinate 929,994 downwards.
TCCTGGAGTCCGAACTCTCCCTCTACGCCCAGGTCTTCGGGCTGAATCCGCGCGGTATCCCTACTTTGGAGCTGACCAAGTGAGAGAACTCCTGCGTCCGTCCCGCCTCGCCCCCGGCGCCCGCGTGGCCGTCGTCGCGCCCAGCGGCCCGGTGCCGGAGGAGCGGGTGCAGGCCGGGCTCGACGTGTTGCGGGGGTGGGACCTCGACCCGGTGGTGGCGCCCCATGTGCTGGACCGGCACGGCGAGTTCGACTACCTGGCGGGCACGGACGCCGACCGGGCCGCCGATCTGCAGGCCGCCTGGTGCGACCCCTCGGTGGACGCGGTGCTGTGCGCGCGGGGCGGGTACGGCGTGCAGCGCATGGTCGAACTGCTCGACTGGGACGCCATGAGTGCCGCCGGTCCGAAGGTGTTCGTCGGGTTCAGCGACATCACCGCGCTGCATGAGGCGTTCGCCACCCGGCTCGGGCTGGTCTCGCTGCACGGGCCGATGGCGGCCGGCATCGACTTCATCAAGAACGCCCACGCCCAGGACCACCTCAAGGCCACGCTCTTCGCACCGGAGACGGTCCGCACGATCACCTCATCGGGCACCACCCTCGTCCCCGGGCGGGCGCGGGGCGTCACCCTCGGCGGATGTCTGTGCCTGCTCGCCGCCGAGCTGGGCACTCCGCATGCGAGGCCCGGCGCGCGCGGTGGGCTGCTGTGCTTGGAGGACGTGGGCGAGGAGACGTACCGCCTCGACCGCTACCTCACCCAACTCCTGCGCACGGGCTGGCTCGACGGCGTGCAGGGGGTACTGCTCGGGTCGTGGGAGCGGTGCGATCCGTACGAGAAGGTGCGCGCGCTGCTCGTGGACCGGCTCGGGAGCCTCGGCGTGCCCGTCGTCGAGGAGTTCGGATTCGGGCACTGCGAGGGCGCGTTGACCATCCCCTTCGGCGTGAGTGCCGAACTCGACGCCGACGCGGGCACCTTGACGCTCGATGAGCCCGCCCTGCGCTGAACCGCCTCCGCCGGGCCGTCTTCACTGAATATCCGTCAAGAACACTCGTCTGGGCGATTGACCTCGTATGACACGTGTCACACCATGACAAGCGGTGATTACTTACTGGTCGGTAAGCAGGCTGTCCTGAGTGTGGAGGTCTCAGTGTCCCGACGCGTGTTCAGATCCCGGGCTGCGCTCGCTCTCGCCCTGGGCGCGGCGCTCGCCGCACCCCAGGCCCTCACCGATCCCGTGTCCGCAGCAGGCCAATACAGCGTCACGGCACTGAAGTTCACCGTCCAGGCGGGCGGCCGCCGCTGCGCGGTCGACGCCGATCTGTACCGCCCGGCGGGCGTCGACAGCGCCCACCGCGCCCCGGCCGTCCTCGCCACGAACGGCTTCGGTGGCAGCAAGTCCGACGGCACGACCGACGCCATCGGCAAGGCGCTCGCCTCACGCGGCTATGTGTCACTGATCTACTCCGGGCTCGGCTTCGGCCGCTCGGGCTGTCTGATCTCGCTCGACGACCCCGGCATCGACGGCACCGCGGCCTCCCGGCTGATCGACTTCCTGGGCGGCAGCAGTGCCGCCGACGACGGCACCAGGGCCGACTTCGTCACCCTCGACGGCGCCGGCGACCCGCGGGTCGGCATGATCGGCGGCTCGTACGGCGGGGCCATCCAGCTGGCGACGGCCGCCGTCGACCACCGGGTGGACGCGCTGGTCCCCCTGATCACCTGGAACAGCCTCGCCTACGCGCTGGACCCGAACAACGCCGGCGGCACCGTCCCCGGCGCCTTCAAATGGCAGTGGACCAACGGGTTCTACCTCCTCGGCGAGGGCCAGGCACTGACACAGCCGAACCTCGACCCGTCCCGGATCAACTCCCTCACCTGTCTGCACTTCGTCACCCGGGCCTGCGCCACCATCCGCACACTGAACTCCGGGAGCTACCGCCCAGGGCCCACCGCCGCGATGCTCACCTACGCCCACAGCGTCTCCCCGGCCTCGTACCTGAACCGGGTCCAGGCGCCCACCCTGCTGATCCAGGGGCAGGCCGACAGCCTCTTCAACCTCAACGAGGCGACGGCGACCTACAGGACACTGAAGGCCCAAGGCACACCCGCCGCGATGATCTGGCAGTCCTGGGGGCACAGCGGCGGCATGGTGGACGGCGAACTCAACCTCACCCAGGGCAACTTGGACACCAGCTACGTCGGCAGGCGGATCCTGTCCTGGTTCGGCCACTACCTCCGGGGGCAGCACTCCGACACCGGACCGGCCCTCGCCTACTACCGCGACTGGATCACCGACCCCGGACACACCTACGCCACGGCCGACCGCCTCCCCGCCCTCAGCCGGAAGCTCTACCTCTCCGGGGACGGCAAACTCGTCGACAACAGCAAGAAGGTGGCCCTCGGCAGCCGTACGTACACCAACCGGCTGACTCCGACGAGTCATTCGGAGACCTCGCTGGCGGCGATCGGCGGGCTGCCGGACCCGGCGCCGTTCGACACCGACGGCACCTACCTCGGCTGGACCGGTGAACCGCTCACCAGCACCACCGATGTCGTCGGCGCACCCCGGGTCACGCTCAGGGTCGTCTCCCCGCAGGCCGAGAAGGCCCAGAACTCCGGCAACGCCGCCGACCGGCTCGTCCTGTTCGCCAAGCTGTACGACGTCGCGCCCGACGGCACCACGACGCTGGTGCACCGGCTGGTCGCGCCGGTCCGGGTCCCGGACGTGACCAAGAGCTTCACCGTGAGCCTGCCGGGCATCGTGCACCGGTACCAGAAGGGGCACCGGCTGCAGTTCGTGATCGCGGCGAGCGACGACGCCTACTTCGGCAACCGCGGGATCAAACCGGTGACCGTGGTCAGTGCGCCCGGGAACACCGGGGTGCTGGAGCTGCCCGTGCTCGGCGGGTGAGGCCCCTCACGGGCAGTCCTCACCGTGCGTGAGGGGGTCTTCGGGCGCATCCTGGTGGCATGAGCCCGAAGACCTCCGAGCCGGGTGCCAGGCACAGCGGCGAGAGGGGCCCAGCCGTGACGCCCGGCCGGGTCGCCGTCCTGCTGCTCGCCGTCTTCGCCCTGGTCTTCATCTTCCAGAACACCCGCCACACCAGGATCCGCCTCCTGATCCCCGAGGTCACGATGCCGCTGTCGACGGCGCTGCTCGCCGCGGCGGCCATCGGTTCGTTCTTCGGGGCGTATTTCATGAGGCGGCGACGTTAGACCGCCGTAGGGTGGCGGGATGCCGCACACCGCATCCGGTTACCTCGCCGAAGGCTCCCGCGTGGGTATACGTCACTTCACCTACGAGGACGGTGCCGAGTTCACCGCCCGTGCCCGCGAGAGCAAGGACCTGCATCACCCCTGGCTGTTCCCGCCGGACACGGCGAGCGCGTACACCGCTTACGCGGGCCGGCTGATCGAGGACCCGACCAAGGCCGGGTTCCTCGTCTGCGAGAAGGACGGCGCGCAGGGGGCCGGGGCCATCGCCGGGTACATCAACATCAACAACATCGTCGAGGGCGGCTTCCAGTGCGGCGCGCTCGGCTACGGCGCCTTCGCGCACGCCGCCGGGCGCGGGCTGATGCGGGAGGGGCTGGACCTGGTGGTGGGGTACGCGTTCGGGCCGATGCGGCTGCATCGGCTGGAGATCAACGCTCAGCCGCAGAACGCGGCGTCCATTGCGCTGGCGCGCGCGTGTGGTTTTCGGCTCGAGGGGTTCTCGCCGAAGATGATTTTTATCGACGGGGACTGGCGGGATCACGAGCGGTGGGCGATCACTGCGGAGGACGTTCCGCGCCGGGAGCCGCGAGTCGGGTAGTGCCACGACGGGTATCGGTTCGTCTGCGGGCCCGTCGTGGCTGGTCGCGCCCACGCGGCGGAGCCGCATATCGATACAGCCCCGCGCCCCTTCAGGGCGCCGCAAGCTCCCCCAGGGCAGACGTTGCCGCCTTTGCGGAATCCTGACCGGTAGGTCCCCTGGTCAGGTCGGCGGGGAGCGGCTTCCATGGTGATCGTGACGACCATCCGACGTGAGGTACTGACGCTGCCCGCCGCGGAGTTGGGGCCGGACAATCCGCTGCCCCCGTTGCGGCTGCTGCACGAGGTTCACCGCATCGAGGACCGGGACCGGGACGAACTGCCGCGGGACATCGCCCGGCAGGCCGGCTACGAGCCCCTCCGCAGCCTGCTGCCGGTGCGGGTCCGGGACGGGTACGGGCGGGCACGCGAGCCCCGTGAGTTCGACGCCCTCGTGATCGAGAACGGCCGGCTGCGCGCCACCGTACTGCCCGGTCTCGGCGGCCGTGTCGCCTCCCTCGTGTACAAGCCCACCGGTCGTGAACTCCTGTACCGCAACCCGGTGTTCCAGCCCGCGAACTTCGCCCTCAACGGCGCCTGGTACTCCGGCGGAATCGAATGGAACATCGGCGCCACCGGCCACACCACCCTCTCCTGTTCCCCACTGCACGCCGCCCGCGTCCCCGCCCCCGACGGCGGCGAGATGCTCCGGCTGTGGGAGTGGGAACGCCTGCGGGACCTGCCCTTCCAGGTCGACCTGTGGCTGCCGGAGGACTCCGACTTCCTGTACGTCGGCGTCCGCATCCGCAACCCGCACGAGCGGCCCGTGTCGACGTACTGGTGGTCCAACATCGCCGTGCCGGAGGAGCGCCGGGTGCTGGCCCCCGCGGAGGAGGCCTGGCAGTTCGGGTACGAGCGGCGCCTGCGGAAGGTGCCCGCACCGTCGTGCGCCGGGATACGGCAACTCCCTTGCGCCGCCGACTACTTCTACGACCTGCCCGATGCGCGACGGCGCTGGATCGCCGCCCTCGACGAGGACGGGCACGGTCTGGTGCAGACCTCCACCGACCTGCTGCGCGGACGCAAGCTCTTCGTCTGGGGGAAGGGACCCGGCGGGCGCCGCTGGCAGCAGTGGCTCACGGAACCCGGCACGGGCGGCTACTCGGAGATCCAGGCCGGGCTCGCCCGCACCCAGCTGGAGCATGTTCGGCTGGAAGCGCAGAGCGAGGTGTCGTGGCTGGAGGCCTACGGTCCGCTGAGCTCTCCGGAGGCGGCCGACGAAGTGGAGGCCCGCCTGGAGAGCGCACTCCCGCGCGCCGGCGTCGACGCCGCCCACGCCGCCTGGAAGCAGCACGCCGACACCGAACCCGGTGAGATCCTCGCCGTCGGCTCCGGCTGGGGTGCGCTCGAAGTGCTGCGCGCCGACTGGAAGCTGCCCGGCACCCCCTTCGACGAGGGCACGCTCGGCGAGGCCCAGGAGCCCTGGCTGCAACTGCTGCGGGCCGGTGCCTTCCCCGAGCCACGCCGGGTGCGGCCGCCCGGCGAGACACTGGTCGCCCCGCACTGGCGGGACATGCTGGAGACCGCGCCCGCGACCCCGCTCACCGAGTACCACCTCGGTGTCGCCCAGTGGCACTCCGGTGACCGGGCGCAGGCGGTGCGCAGCTGGGAGCGGGCCCTCGAACTCGCCCCGTCGCTCTGGCCGTTGCTGCGCTGCCTCGCCGTCGCCGACCAGGAGAGCGGCAACCACGAGCGGGCCGCGGACCGGTACGCCGACGCCTTCGACGACCTGTGCCACGAGCGGCGCGACGGCGGGGAACGGTGGACGGCTGCCACGGCCGCGCTGGGCCGCGAGGCGATCGAGGCCATGCTCGCCGTACGCCGCACCGCTCAGGCGCGCGGGGTCTGGGAGCGGCTGCACCCTGCCACCCGGGAGCGCGGCCGGTTCCGGCTGATCGAGGCCGGGCTGCTGCTCGCGGAGGGGCGGCGGGAGGAGGCGCTGGACGTCTTCCGCGTGGGCTTCGAAGCCGCCGATCTGCGGGAGGGAGCGGAGGCGATCGGCCGCCTGTGGTCGAGACTGACCGACGAACCGCTCCCGGCCCACTACGACTTCCGCATGCGACCCCCGGACGCGTAGGGAACTACACGTTGCGGTCCACGTACTCGTACACCATGCCGTCCGGATGCATCGCGATCAGGTTGCGGCCACCCGGCGTCGGCACCGGGCCCGCCACGATGTGCGCGCCGAGTTCGGTGAGCACCCGGTGGGTCTCCTCGACGTCCTTGACGGCGATCGTCGCGGAGATCTTGCGCAGCACCTCCAGCTCTGCCTCGGGCCCGCTCATCAGCAGGAAACAGCCGACTGCGGCCACCTGGACGCCGCCGCGTTCGAAGCGTTGGGCTCTGCCGCCCGCCAGCCGTTCGTAGAAGGGGACCGCGGTCTCCAGGTCGTCGACGCAGATGCGCAGCGTGGCTCCCAGAATGTCCATGCGCAAAGCCTAGTTGGGGCGGCCGGGCGAGGAGATCTTTTCCGATCGTTTCGGTGATCGTCCTCGGCCCGGCCGCCCCGGGGTGTGGATCAGCCCATCGCCTTGCGTACGACGTCACGCGTGCGGTCGACGACGGCCGCGACCGGGCCCACCGCCACGTTCTTCAGGGCGGTGTCGGTGCCCGGGTGCGGACGCGTGGGTGCCAGGGCCTCGGCCGCCTGCACAGCACGGGCCAGGGTTTCCAGCCTGTCGCGGTCGGCGACCCGCCTGAAGTGGGCGAACTCGTACCGCTCCTCGTTGTCGGCGTGTGCGAGCACGTCCTGGCGCAGGGCCGCGAACTGGTCCAGGAACTCGGGCGAGTCCGGATCCATGTCGTCCAGCCGGGACAGGGCCGCCTTGGCCTTCTCCTCCTCCTCGATCCGGTCCTTCACGACCAGCTCGCCGCCGTCGATGTTCTTGCGGGCGAAGGGATGGACGACCTCTTCCTCGGCGGTCTCGTGCACCGCGAGGAGCCGGACGAGATCGTGGAAGTGCCGCTTTCGGTCCGTGCCCTTGGCGTTCGCCACCTCGTCGAACAGTTCTCGGATCCGGGTGTGCTGCCCCTTGAGCAGCTCCACCACATCGGTGCGCTCGGTCATCCTGCAACTCCTGTAAAGGGGTCTGTGAGGGTTTTGGTCGTGCGAGTGGGCCGGGTACCCGGCGGCCGGGGGCTGACGCACTGCTTTCCGGCCGTGACGGACCGCGTTATCCGTACGCCCGTACGGGTACTCGGCGGCCATGGAAGGCTTGGATCATCTGGAGCACCTGGACAGGCACCTGGTCGACGAGCTGGCGCAGGTGGCGCGCGAGACCGTGCGCGACGAACTGCGCGAACAGACTCGCAAGCAGCGGCGTAGGGCCATGCTCTACGCCGTGTCCGGAGCCGTCGCCCTGTACGCGGGCGCGGCCCTCGCACTCACCCTCGGACTGGCCCTGGCGATCGGCCTGCCCGACTGGGCCGCGGCACTGATCACCGGGGCGGTCCTCGGCGTCGTCGCCTACGTCCTGCGCGGCATGGCCCGCCCCTCCACGTCCCGGCCCACGCCGGAGCGGGAGGCGGAGCAGGCCGCCGCGAGCCAGGGCGACCCCGTCGTCGGCGGCCGGGCACCCGCAGCGCCGCCGAGCGGGCTGGGGGCGCCGTATCCGCCGATGCCGCCGGTCGCGCCCGGCGGTGTGGGCGGGGCCGCCGGTGCGCCCCTCGCGGGTGAACCGGGCGGTGCGGGCACGCCGGCGCCGAGCCAGGACGACATCGACCCCGAGCAGCCGCACCACCGGGGGTGACGAGTCGTGCGCATGCGTTTGGGGGTGCCCGTGCCGGGGGGTCGCAAAGCCGTCGTCGTGACCGGGGCCAGCGGCGGCGTGGGGCGGGCCACGGCCCTGGCCTTCGCCGCCCGGGGCGACCGTGTCGCACTGCTCGCCCGCGGACGTGAAGGCCTCGCCGCGGCCGCTGACGAGGTGCAGCGTGCCGGGGGTGAGGCCCTTGTCGTCACCGTCGACATGGCCGACGCCAAGGCGGTCGACGACGCGGCCCAGCAGGTCGCCGACGCGTTCGGGCACATCGACGTATGGGTCAACAACGCCTTCTCCGGGGTGTTCGCTCCGTTCACCGGGATCACCCCGGACGAGTTCCGGCGGGTGACCGAAGTGACGTATCTGGGCTGTGTGTTCGGCACCCGGGCCGCGCTGCACCACATGCTGCCGCGCGACCGCGGCACGATCGTGCAGGTCGGCTCGGCGCTCGCCTACCGCGGGATTCCGCTGCAGTCGGCGTACTGCGGGGCCAAGCACGCGATCCAGGGGTTCAACGAGTCGCTGCGGTGCGAGCTGCTGCACACCGGCAGCGGCGTCCGCACGACGATGGTGCAGCTTCCGGCCGTCAACACCCCGCAGTTCGACTGGGTGTTGAGCCGGATGCCGGGGCGGGCCCGACCGGTGGCACCGGTGTTCCAGCCGGAGGTCGCGGCCCGCGCGATCGTGCACGCCGCCTCCCACGGTCGGCGGCGCGAGTACTGGGTCGGAAGCTCCACGGTGGCCACCCTGCTCGCCAACGCGGTGGCTCCCGGAGTGCTCGACCGCTATCTCGCACGCACCGGCTTCGACGCCCAGCAGGACGAGGGCGAGCACGGCGAGATCGGCAACCTGTGGACCCCGGCGGACGGCGCGCACGGACGGGACTTCGGGGCGCACGGGCGGTTCGACGACGAGTCCCGGCCGGACAGTGCGCAGGAATGGCTCTCCCGGAACCGTGGCCGGGTGGGGACGGCGCTCACCGTCGGCGCCGGCGTGGTGGCCGCACGGAAGCTGACCCGGCTCGCCCGCCGTTAGGCCCTGTCGTTCGGGCCTAGCCGACCCGGTATTCCTCCACCTCGTCGGTCCGCAGGGTCAGCCCGTGGCCCAGACCGGCCACCGGGCGCACCGTGCCTCCCGTCGGGTCCAGCGCCCCGTCGAAGAACATGTCCTCGATGCGTACGTGGTCGTGGAACCACTCCATGTGGCGGAGGTTGGGGAGCGAGGCGGCCGCCGCGGCGTGGGCGTGCGGGGCGCAGTGGGTGGAGACCTCCAGGCAGTGGGCCTGGGCGAGCGCGGCGGCGCGCAGGAACTCCGTGATGCCGCCGCAGCGTGTCGCGTCGATCTGCAGGCAGTCGACCGAGCCGGCCGCGATCATGCGGGCGAAGTAGGGGAGGTCGTAGCCGTACTCGCCGGCCGTCACATCGCACACCAGGGCGTCACGGACCAGGCGCAGACCCGTCAGGTCGTCCGAGGAGACCGGCTCCTCGAACCAGCCGACGCCGTGCTCGGCCAGGGCACGGCCGACGCGGACGGCCTGTTTGCGGGTGTAGCCGCCGTTCGCGTCGACGTACAACTCGGCCTCGGAACCGATGACATGGCGTGCCGCCCGCACGCGGGCCAGGTCGCGGGCGGCCGCACGGCCCCAGCTCTCCCCGATCTTGATCTTGACCCGGGGGATGTGCTGCCCGTGCACCCAGCCGTTGAGCTGCGCGGCCAGATGCGTGTCGTGGTACGTCGTGAAGCCGCCGCTGCCGTAGACCGGGACCCGCTCGCGGCACACGCCGAGCAGCCGGGCCAGGGGGAGTTCGAGGAGGCGCGCCTTGAGGTCCCACAGCGCGATGTCCACCGCGGAGATCGCGCCCGCGGCGATCCCGGGGCGGCCCGCGTTGCGGACGGAACGGCACATCGCGTCGTGCAGGGCGGGGATGTCGAGGGCGGAGCGGCCCTCGACCAGCGGGGCGAGGTGGTCGCGCAGGAAGTCGCCGACCGCCGGCGGGCCGTACGTCCAGCCCGTGCCGGTCTCGTCGCCCGTCGTCACCTCGGCGATCACCATGGTCGTGGACTCCCAGGCCAGCGTGCCGTCGGCCTCGGGAGCGTCGGTCGGCACCGTGTAGACGGAGACGACGGGGCGGTGGAGTTTCATCGCTGATCCCTCAGGACTGCTGCAGCTGTGGCAGCACCGTGCAGTGGATGCCGTGGTGGCTGACCTTCTCGCCGGTGAACAGGCGGCACATCGTTGAGGGCCTCACCGGTGCCCACGTCGAGCCGGAAGCGGCCGGTCAGCATCACCGCCGAGGTCGCCGCCGTCTCGACCGGCAGCGACGCCGCCTCCGAGAGCGCGCCGATCACCGACCACACGAAGGGGCTCTGGCCCTGGGCGTCGTTCCACGTGTAGTGGTCCGAGATCCACAGCGACTGGAATCCGGCCTGCTCCGCCGTCCTCGCCTGTTCGACGAGTTCCGCGGGACCGGACCCCTCGCACGAGAGGAAGTAGCCGTACTCGGGCATGGGGGACACCTCCGGGAGGCACTGGGCCTGGGGGCCGGTCCGCTCCGGGTACCCGGCGCCCGCAGCGGAAACCGGCGGACGTTTGGGGGTCCTGACCAGGGGGACGCGGAAGGCTCCGCACGACGTACGCGACAGCGCCGGAGGCGAACCGTGAGTCGACCCCGCATCGTGATCGTCGGTGCCGGATTCGCCGGGTACCGGACGGCCCGCACCCTGTCCCGGCTGATGCGGCACAAGGCCGACGTCACCCTGCTGAATCCGACCGACTACTTCCTGTACCTGCCCCTGCTGCCCCAGGTCGCCGCGGGGATCCTGGAACCCCGCCGGGTGTCCGTCTCCCTCTCCGGCACCCTGCCGCACGTCCGGCTGGTGCTCGGCGAGGCCGACTCCGTCGACCTCGACGGGCAGAGCGTGCACTACACCGACCCGGAGGGCGGGGGCGGCACGCTGGCGTACGACCGGCTCGTGCTCGCCGTCGGCAGCGTCAACAAGCTGCTGCCCATCCCGGGCGTGGCCGAGTACGCGCACGGCTTCCGGGGGCTGCCCGAGGCGCTGTACCTGCGCGATCACGTCACCCGGCAGGTGGAACTCGCCGCCAACGCGGACGACCCGAAGAGCTGCGCCGCGCGCTGCACCTTCGTGGTGGTCGGCGCCGGATACACCGGGACCGAGGTCGCGGCGCACGGGCAGATGTACACCGACGCGCAGGTACGCCGGCACCCCCTGCGGCACGGCATGCAGCCGCGCTGGATGCTGCTCGACATCGCGCCGCGTGTCCTGCCCGAGATGGACGAACGGCTCTCGCGCACCGCCGACCGGGTGCTGCGGCAGCGCGGCGTCGAGGTGCGCATGGGGACCTCCGTGAAGGAGGCCACGCCGGGCGGAGTGCTGCTGACCGACGGCGAGTTCGTCGACACCCGCACCCTGGTGTGGTGCGTGGGCGTACGGCCCGATCCGCTCGTCGAGTCCACCGGGCAGCCGCTGGAACGCGGCCGGCTCCTCGTCGACCCGCATCTGCAAGTGCCGGGCCGCCCCGAGGTGTTCGCGTGCGGTGACGCGGCCGCGGTGCCGGACCTGAACAACCCCGGGACGTACACGCCGATGACCGCGCAGCACGCCTGGCGGCACGGCAAGGTCGCGGCGCAGAACGTCGCCGCGTCCCTCGGGGTAGGTGAACGGCGCGCCTACCGCCACCGCGACCTGGGCTTCGTCGTCGACCTGGGCGGCACGAAGGCCGCCGCCAACCCGCTGGGCGTCCCCCTGCCCGGCCCCCTGGCCGGAGCGGTCACCCGCGGCTACCACCTCGCGGCCATGCCCGGCAACCGCGTCCGCGTCGCCGCGGACTGGCTCCTGGACTCCGTACTCCCGCGCCAGGCAGTCCAGTTGGGGCTCGTACGGTCGTGGTCGGTCCCCCTGGACACGTCATCACCGGAACTGGCCCGCGTACCGGGCCGACCGGAACCCCGGGAGACGGCCCCGGCCGGCTCGGGCCCGGGCGCCGCCACAGCGGCCGACACGGCCCACCAGGACGCCTCGCCACCGGGGCACACCACCGAGCCCGCGAAGAACCAGCCGGGCGGTGAACCCGCCAAGGCTCAGCCCGGGTCCGAGCCCGGTGAGGAGTTGGTCGGCGGTGTAGCGGCCGAACCTCCGGGGCCAGTGAAGCGACGTCCCGACATTCCCGCGGAAGGAGACTCATGAATACCGACGAACTCGTGGAGCTCGCCCAGCAGTTGCGTGTGGACAGTGTGCGCGCGGCCGACGCCGCGGGGTCCGGGCACCCGACGTCCTCGATGTCCGCCGCCGACCTGATGGCCGTACTGTTCGCGCACCACTTCCGCTACGACTTCGACCGGCCTGCCCACCCCGGCAACGACCGCTTCGTGCTCTCCAAGGGGCACGCCTCGCCCCTCCTCTACGCCGCCTACAAGGCGGCCGGTGCCATCGAGGACGGCGAGCTGCTCACCTTCCGCAAGCTGGGCAGCCGCCTCGAGGGGCATCCGACACCGCGCAGGCTGCCGTGGGTCGAGACGGCCACCGGCTCGCTCGGCCAGGGGCTGCCCGTCGGTGTCGGCATCGCGCTGGCCGGCAAGCGGCTGGACCGTAACGGGTACCGGGTGTGGGTGCTGTGCGGGGACAGCGAGCTGGCCGAGGGGTCGATCTGGGAGGCCGCCGAGCACGCGGCGTACGAGCACCTGGACAACCTCACCGCGATCGTCGACGTGAACCGGCTGGGACAGCGCGGGCCGACCCGGCACGGGCACGACCTCGACGCCTACGCCCGCCGCTTCCAGGCGTTCGGCTGGCACACCATCGAGGTGGACGGGCATGACGTCGATGCCGTCGACCGCGCGTACGGCGAGGCGCTCTCGACCACCGGGCAGCCGACCGTGATCCTCGCCCGCACCCTCAAGGGCAAGGGCGTCAGCTCCGCCCAGGACCGCGAGGGACTGCACGGCAAGCCCCTCAAGGACGCCGACGAGGCGATCGCCGAACTCGGTGGCCTCCGCGACCTGCGCGTCCACGTCCACGAGCCGACCGCCACCCGCATGCTGCACGCCGTGCGCGCCGGGCACCTCGAACTGCCCCGCTGGGAGAAGGGAACCCCCGAGAAGGGGGTCGCCACCCGCGACGCCTACGGGCAGGCCCTCACCGCCCTCGGCACCGGGCGCGGCGACATCGTGGCCCTCGACGGCGAGGTCGGCGACTCCACCCGGGCCGAGCTGTTCGCCAAGGAACACCCCGACCGGTACTTCGAGTGCTACATCGCCGAACAGCAGATGGTCGCCGCGGCGGTGGGACTCGCGTCCCGCGGCTGGGTGCCGTACGCCGCCACGTTCGCGGCCTTCCTGACCCGCGCCTACGACTTCGTGCGCATGGCGTCCGTCAGCGGCGCCGGCATCAACCTCGTCGGCTCGCACGCGGGCGTCGCCATCGGCCAGGACGGCCCGTCCCAGATGGGCCTGGAGGACCTGGCGATGATGCGCGCGGTGCACGGCTCGACCGTGCTGTACCCGTGCGACGCCAACCAGACCGCGCAGCTCGTCGCCGCGATGGCGGGCTGCGAGGGCATCCGGTATCTGCGCACCTCGCGCGGGGCGAGCGAGGTGATCTACGGGCCCGACGAGGAGTTCCCCATCGGCGGCAGCAAGGTGCTGCGCTCCTCCCCGCACGACCGGCTGACCCTCGTCGCTGCAGGGGTCACCGTGGCCGAGGCGCTGGCCGCGGCCGACGCGCTGGACCGTGACGGCATCCAGGCCCGCGTCATCGACCTCTACTCGGTCAAGCCCGTCGACCGGCGCACTCTGCGCCGTGCCGCCGAGGACACCGGGTGCCTGGTCACCGTCGAGGACCACCATGAGGAGGGCGGCCTCGGCGACGCCGTCCTGGACGCGTTCCTCGACGGGCGGCCGGTGCCGCGGCTGGTGCGCCTGGCCGTCCGTACGATGCCGGGCTCGGCCGCCGCGGACCAGCAGCTGCACGCCGCGGGCATCGACGCCGAGTCGATCGCGGCGGCCGGGAAACTGCTGGTGGAGGAGGCGGTCGTGCGGTGAGCGACGAGACCGTCCGCACCGTGCGGGCCGGGCGCCGCACCGTGGAGGTCCACCGGGCCGACAAGGTGCTCTTCCCGGGCAACGGCAGCGGCGGCGGCGACGGCCATGCGAAGGAGTACACCAAGGGCGACCTCGTCGACTACTACCGGTCCGCCGCCCCGCTCATGCTGCCCCATCTGCGCGGCCGCCCGCTGATGCTGGAACGGCATCCGGACGGCCTGGACGGCCCGCGCTTCATGCAGAAGAACACCCCGGAGAACTACCCGGAGTGGATCACCCGCATCGAGGTGCCCAAGGAGGGCGGCACCGTCTGCCACACCGTGTGCGACGACTCCGCCACCCTGCTCTACCTCGCCGACCAGGCCGGCCTCACGATGCACCGTTGGCTGTCCCGGGTCGGCCGCCTCGACCGGCCCGACCGCATGGTCTTCGACCTGGACCCGGCCGGTGACGACTTCGTGGCGGTGCGTGAGGCGGCCCTGCTGCTCGGGGAACTCCTCGACGAGCTCGAACTCCCCTCGGGACTGATGACCACCGGCTCGCGCGGACTGCACGTCGTCGTGCCGCTCACCGGCCGGCACGACTTCGACGAGGTCCGCGAGTTCGCCCGCGACGTCGCCGACACCCTCGCCGGGGCCCATCCCGACCGGCTCACCACCGCCGCCCGCAAGAAGGAGCGCGGCGACCGGCTCTATCTCGACGTGGGCCGCAACGCCTACGCGCAGACCGCGGTCGTGCCCCTCACCGTCCGCGCCCGGCCCGGCGCCCCCGTGGCCACCCCGATCACCTGGGACCAGCTGGACGACCCGGACCTGACCGCCCGACGCTGGACCATCGCCGACGCCGTCGAGCAGGCCCGCACCGATCCCTGGGCCGGAATCATGAGCCACGGCCGCGCTCTGGGACCGGCGCGGCGCAGGCTCGACGCGTTGCGTGGCTCCTGAAGGTTTGGCCAGCGCCATTGCGGCCACCCGGTCGCAGAGGTGGCCATGTCGAACACAAGAAACACGCAAGAGTCACAAAGTTCACGGAACTCCGACTCGCAGCGGAGCACAGACAAGGAAAACAGCGTGGCGGACAAGAGGCCGAGCCCCATGGAGGTGCTGCGCAATGCGTGTGCGCAGCTTGCGGAGCTCACCGGCATGGCCGTCGAGGGCGCCTCGGCCTTCGAACAGACGGAGGACGGCTGGTCGCTGGAGGTCGAGGTCCTGGAGCTCGAAAGGGTGCCCGACACGATGAGCCTGCTGGCCAGCTACCAGGTCGAGCTCGACACCGAGGGGCAGCTCACCGGCTACCGGCGCGTTCGCCGTTACGAACGCGGGCGGTCCGATCCGCGCGGGCACGGCGCCCGGTAGGTCGTCCGCTTGGAACACACATCCGTTTACCAGTTCACGGACAAGGAGGTGCGGTCGGTATGACCGTTGTCCCGGCACAGCAGACCGGCGGAGGGGGCGGCAGCAGTGGCCTTTACGACGTTCTGGAGCTCGTCCTCGACAGGGGTCTGGTCATAGATGCGTTCGTACGAGTCTCCCTGGTCGGCATCGAGATCCTGAAGATCGACGTACGTGTCGTCGTGGCCAGCGTCGACACGTATCTGCGCTTCGCCGAGGCGTGCAACCGCCTCGACCTGGAAGCGGGGCCGCGCAAGGACCCGGGTCTGCCCGACCTCGTCGGCGAGATCACCGAGTCCGGCAGCCGCGGCAAGTCCAAGGGCGCGCTCTCCGGAGCCGCCGAGACCATCTCCGACGCCTTCAAGCAGGCACGTGACGAGGGCCGCGAGAAGGAGACCGAGTCCCGGCCCCGCGCCCGCAAGACCTCGTCATCGGCGTCCTCGCGCAGGAAGGAGGAGCAGGAGTGAGCACCTACGTGTACGGCATCACCGCGAAGTCGCATCCCGCGCTCCCCAGGGACATGGGCGGCGTCGGGGACCCCCCCCTCCCGGTGCGTGTCCTCGAGACGGGTGAACTCGCGGCCGTCGTGAGCGACGCCCCCGAGGGTCTGCGGCCCAAGCGCAAGGACCTGCTCGCCCACCAGAACGTGCTCGCCGAGGCGGGCGCGGCCGGCGTCGTGCTGCCCATGCGGTTCGGCAGCGTCGCCCCGGACGACGACACGGTCACCGGCGTGCTCGCCGACCGCGCCGAGCACTACAAGGAGCGCCTGCAAGCCCTGGACGGCAAGGTCGAGTACAACGTCAAGGCCACGCACCAGGAAGAGGCTGTTCTGCATCGCGTGATGTCCGAGAACCCGGAGATCCGCGCCATGTCCGACGCCAACCGGCAGGCGGGCGGCGGCAGTTACGAGCAGCGGCTCAGGCTCGGCGAGATGGTCGTCGCCGCGGTGAAGGACCGGGAGGCCGAGGACGCATCCGAATTGCAGCGCGCCCTGGAGCCGGTCGCCGCCGATGTGAGCGCCGGCCCCGAGTCCAGCGGCTGGCTGGGCAACCTGTCCTTCCTCGTGGACCGCGACTCCGCCGAGTCGTTCCTGGCGGAGGTGGAGCAGGTCCGCAAGGGACATCCGCACATCGAGCTGCGCGTCAACGGCCCCCTGCCGCCGTACAGCTTCGTCGAGCCCGGTCCCGCCGAGCACGCGGGTAGTACCGCCGGCCCGGGAATCGCCCAGGAGTGAGGCCGTGGGGCTGATCAAGGAGCTGGTCCTGCTGCCCTTCGCCCCGGTACGCGGGAGCGGGTGGGTGATCGGGCAGGTGCTGCAAGAGGCGGAACGGATCTATTACGACCCGGCCACCATCAGGGCCGAACTCGCCCAACTCGAGGAGCAGTTGGAGGCGGGCGAGATCGACGAGGAGGAGTTCGACCGACAGGAGGACGAACTTCTGGACCGGATGGAAATCGGCCTGCGCGGTGGCGCGGCCCCAGGGAACTGGACGACAGGATGAACCGAGTGGGACTTGGCCTCGCAATAGGGGCCGGATACGTCCTCGGACGTACGAAGAAGATGAAACTGGCGTTCGCCGTCGGAACCTTGGTGGCCGGCAAGCGGATGCATCTCAGCCCGCGGGCACTCGCGGACCTGGCATCCCAGCAGCTGCAGAACAATCCGCAGTTCAAGGAGATCGGGGACCAGCTGCGCGAGGACCTGCGCGGCGTCGGCAAGGCGGCCTCGGGCGCGATGGTGGAGCGGCAGATCGACGCCCTCGCCGACCGCCTCCACGGACGCACCGCCCAGGTCCGCGACCAGCTCTCGGGAGTGACGGACGGGGCGACGGACCTCCTTGAGGACGACGAGAACGAGGAGTCGGAGGAGAACGAGGACGAGGAGCCGCAGGACGAGTACGAGGACGAGGAGCCGGACAACGAGGAGAGGGACGAGGAGTCGGAGGCCGAGGAGGAGCCTTCGGCCGAAGAGACCGAGCGGGTTCCAGCGAGGAAGACCGCCAAGAAGGCTGTGAAGAAGACCCCTGCCAAGAAGACGGCGGCGAAGCGGGCTCCTGCCAAGAAGGCGCCGGCCAAGAAGACCGCGACGAAGCAGACGCCGGCCAAGAAGACCGCCAAGAAGACGGCCGCCCGCAAGACGGCCGCCGCCAGGGGCGGCGCCCGCTCAGCCCGGGCCCGCCTGCCGAAGGGAGGCGGTGAGCGATGACCGAGACACTTGGATCGGCGACCTCCGAGGCGCGCGGCGCCAAAGGGGCGACCGGCCCGCTGACAGACATGGCGAAGAGCGAGGCCGCCGATCGGCTGAAGGCCGAACTGCAGGAGTACCTCGCCGCACAGACCACGCGCCTGCTCGTCGGCGTCGGCCGCAAGCTCGGCGAGACCACCGGCAAGCTGAACGACATCGCCGAGGGGAACAGCCCGGGCTTCGCCAAGCTCGCCCTCGACGGCGGCCGCAAGCTCGCCGAGGGCAAGGGCCCGCTGCGTACCGCCCTGGAGGTCGGCGCCACACGTGCCAAGGACAACGTCGTCGGTGCCTTCAAGAACCTCGGCGGCGGCAAGGGCAAGCGCAAGGGCGGGTCGGGCAACAAGCCCACCGTCATCCTCGAGTACGTCGACGTCGGCGTGCCGCTGCGCACGGCCTACGACCAGTGGACCCAGTACCAGGACTTCAGCACCTTCGCCAAGGGCGTCAAGAGCGCGAACCGCGCCGACGACACCCAGTCCGACTGGCAGCTGAAGATCTTCTGGTCCAACCGCAGCTGGAAGGCGAAGACCACCGAGCAGGTGCCGGACGACCGGATCTCCTGGACCTCGGAGGGCTCCAAGGGCACCACGAAGGGTGTCGTCTCCTTCCACACGCTCGGCGACAACCTCACCCGCATCGTGCTGGTCATCGAGTACTACCCCAAGGGTCTGTTCGAGAAGACCGGCAACATCTGGCGCGCCCAGGGCCGCCGGGCCCGCCTGGACCTCAAGAACTTCGTCCGCTTCGTCACCCTCAAGGGAGAGGCCGCGGACAGCTGGCGCGGCGAGATCCGCGACGGTGAGGTCGTCCAGAGCCACGAGGACGCGATCGCCGAGGAGGAGGCCGCTCAGGAGGGCGACGAGTCGTACGAGGACGAGGGCGAGGACGAGAACGGCGAGTACGAGGAGGAAGAGGAGGCCACGGGGGAGGACGAGCCCGAGGAGGAAGAAGCGGGCCGAGCGGAACTGGAAGAGGGCGAGGAGCCCGAGGACGAGTACGAGTACGAGGAGGAGGGCGAGGAGGACGGCGAGGAGGAGCCTGAGCCCGAGTACGAGTACGCCGACGGCGGAGGCCGTCGATGAGCATGGCCGGCCGGCTGCCCGAGCCCTACGGACAGGGGTCGGGCGCCAACCTTGCCGACATCCTGGAGCGCGTTCTCGACAAGGGCATTGTGATCGCCGGTGACATCCGGATCAACCTGCTCGACATCGAGCTCCTCACCATCAAACTCCGTCTGATCGTCGCCTCGGTCGACAAGGCGAAGGAGATGGGTATCGACTGGTGGGAGGACGATCCCGCATTGTCCTCCGGTGCCCGCCGCAAGGAACTCGCCCGGGAGAACGCCGAGCTGCGCGAGCGCCTCGCACAGCTGGAGCCCGGCCGCGAGAGGCGCGAAGAGAGGCGCGAAGACAGGCGCGAAGACAGGCGCAAAGAGAGGCGCGAAGACAGGCGCGAAGAGGAGGCCCCATGACCGGACTGCGGTACGTCTACGCCGTCTGCCGCCCCTTGGGTGCGCCCCTGCAGTCCCAGTTGAAAGGCGTGGCGGGCGACCCGCCCAGACTGCTGACCCACCACGGTCTGATCGCCGTGGTCAGCCATGTGCCGGAGCGGGACTTCGCTGAGGAACCGCTCCGCAGGCGTCTGGAGGACCTGGACTGGCTGACGGAGACGGCGCGGGCCCATCAGAGTGTGATCGACGCGCTCACCGTCGTCACCACTCCGCTGCCGCTGCGGCTCGCGACCGTCTTCCGGGACGACAGCGGTGTCCGCGTGATGATGGAGGCGCGTGAGGACGACTTCCGGCGCACCCTCGACCGGCTGGAGGGGCGGGTGGAATGGGGTGTCAAGGTGTACGCCGAAATCGAGCCCGAGGAACGCGACGCACCCGCACAGAAGGCGGCGTCGGGCCGGGAATATCTGCGCCAGCGGCGTATGCGGGTGCGGGAGAACGAGGACATGTGGAAGCAGACCGAGGAGTTCGCCGAGCACCTGCACGCGGCGCTTTCCGCGTACGCCGATGATTCCCGATTGCACGCTCCGCAGAATCCCGCACTGTCCGGAGTCTCCGGCCGGAATGTTCTCAACGCCGCCTATCTGGTGTCCCGGCGTGATTCCGAGGAATTCGTGGAACTGCTGGACCGGAGCAAGGACGAAACAAAGCTGAACAGTCCGGAGATACGAGTCGAACTCACCGGCCCGTGGGCCGCCTATTCCTTTGCGGGGGAAGAGTCGTGACGGTCGTCGAACGCCGTGAGATCGCCCTTGTGGACCTGCTCGACCGGCTGCTCGCCGGCGGGGTCGTCATCACGGGGGACATCACCCTGCGCATCGCGGACGTCGATCTCGTCCGCATCGACCTGAACGCGCTGATCAGCTCGGTCAACGAGCAAGTTCCGTCTCCCTGGGGGGAGTTGACATGACCCAGCGCCGCAACCGGCTGGACCTGGAACCCGACACCGTCGAGCGCGACCTCGTCAAACTCGTCCTGACCGTCGTGGAACTGCTGCGCCAGCTCATGGAACGCCAGGCGCTGCGCCGCTTCGACACCGGCGAGCTCAGCGAGGACCAGGAGGAGCGGATCGGCCTCACCCTCATGCTCCTGGACGACCGCATGACCGAACTGCGCGAGCGCTACGGACTGCGGCCCGAGGACCTCAATCTGGACCTCGGGCCGCTCGGACCGTTGCTTCCCAGGGAATAACTCCCGCTTAACTCACCACCGGTACCAGCGGCCCCGGTGTCCGGCCGCTGTCGTGCCGCGTACCAGGAATCCCAGCAGCCACACCACGAGAACCGCCAGTGCAATCCACCACAGTGCCTTCAGTGCGAATCCTGCGCCGAAGAGAATCAGCGCCAGGAGCAATACGAGCAGGACGGCAACCATAATTTGAACCTCCTGTTCTCCGGGTATCCCAAAAGCAGGGATTCAGGCACTCTTTCGGCACAGAATCTCTCCGTGCAGTACGCAGAACCAGCCGTTGTCCCGGCGCCCCCATTCCCGCCAGGCGTCCGATACGGCCGTCAGTTGCTCCACCGTCGCATGCCCGCCCTCCGTGGCCCGCTTCGCATACGCCGACGCCAGCGTCCGGTCGGCCCACAGCCCGCTCCACCACGCGCGCTCCTCGGCCGTGGAGAAGGTCCAGGTGCTGGACGTGGCGGTGATGTCGGCCAGGCCCGCCTGCAGCGCCCAGGCCTTCAGCCGCCGCCCGGCGTCCGGCTCGCCGCCGTTGGCGCGGGCCACCCGCCGGTACAGGTCCAACCAGTCGTCCATCCCCTGGGACGCGGGATACCAGGCCATGGCCGCGTAGTCCGAGTCGCGGACGGCGATGAACCCGCCCGGTTTCGTCACCCGCACCATCTCCCGCAGCGCCTGCACCGGATCGCCCACGTGCTGCAGCACCTGGTGCGCGTGGACCACGCAGAACGTGTCGTCGGGGTAGTCCAGGGCGTGCACGTCCGCGACCGCGAAGCCGACGTTCGTCAGGCCCCGTCCGGCGGCCGTGGCCCGGGCCTGGTCCAGGATTCCCGGCGCATGGTCCACGCCGGTGACGTGTCCGTCGGGGACCAGTGCCGCCAGGTCGGCGGTGATCGTGCCCGGCCCGCAGCCGATGTCCAGGATCTGCATGTGGGGCTTCAGCGAACCGAGCAGATACGCCGCGGAGTTGGCGGCGGTCCGCCAGGTGTGGGAGCGCAGCACCGACTCGTGGTGCCCGTGCGTGTAGACGGCGGTCTCCTGCGGCTTCGACATGGCTGAACTCCCCTGTCCGGTCGGTACGCATCACCGTACGCGCGCATGTCGAATTGTGAGACCAGCGTTTTGCAATGTGGACTGACAGGGCGTCAGCCGGTGGTGAGCGGGCGATACACCGTCAGCGCCTCGGGGAGCTTCTCCAGCGTCACTTCGCCCTCCGCCTCGGTGACTTCGCCGTCGTGGGCGAGGAGTGTGCCGGGGGCGACTCCCTCCAGGTGCAGGCGGCTCACCTGGACCGCCGCGTGGGCGGGGGAGCGGGTCAGTGGGCCCGCCAGGGCGGCGGCGAGCAGCCGCAGCGCGGGACGGCGGCCGCCGTGCACCACCCGTACGTCGAGCTGTCCGTCCGCGAGATCGAGTCGGCGGCCGGGCGCCAGGCCCATCCGGTGGTAGGTGCCGTTGCCGACGAACAGCAGCCACAGCGGGCGGGTCTGGCCGCCGAACTCGGCCTCCAGCGGATGCCGGCCCGTGCGCAGGACGCGTAGGACCGCGAGCACCCCGGCCGGCCAGCCGCCGATCCGGCGCGACCAGCGGTCCCGCACGCGCACCAGCTCCGGGTAGACGCCCAGGCTGCAGGTGTTGAGGAAGACGCCCTGCTGCTTGCCGCAGACGAACCGGCCGACGTCCACGCGCACAGCCTCGCCCTGCTGGACGGCCCGGCTCAGATCGCGGACGTCCTCCACCCCCAGGTCGTAGGCGAAGTGGTTCAGGGTGCCGCCGGGCAGCACCGCGAGCGGCAGGTCGTGGCGCAGGGCGACCTCGGCGGCCGTGTTGACCGTGCCGTCGCCGCCGCACACGCCGAGGACCCGGGCGTGGGCCGCGGCCTTCTCCAACTCGGCCCGTAGGTCGCCGGGTTGGCACTGGACGACCTCGGCGGCCGGCAGGCTGTCCCGCAGGGCGCGCACCCGGTCGGCGGTGCCGGAGCCGTTGTTGGCCACCACGACCAGGCCCTCGCCGTCCGGCAGCGCCGCGACCTCGGCGCGGGGCCTGGCCGGCGGGACGAGCTGGGCGCGGGTCGGCACCAGACCGCGTACGGCGTAGGCGGCGCCCGCGCCCAGGGCGGCTCCCGCGAGCACGTCGCTCGGGAAGTGCACCCCGGTGTAGACGCGGGAGAGCGCCACGGACCAGGCGACCGGGGCCACCGCCGCACCCCAGGCCGGCGACTCCAGTGCGACGCCGGTGGCGAACGCCGCCGCCGACGCGGAGTGCCCGGACGGGAACGAGGTCGTGATCGGCTGCCGCTTCAGCTGCCGCACCAGCGGCACGGGATCCAGCACCGGCCGGGGGCGGCGCACCGAGCGCTTGCCGAGCGTGTTGATCGTCAGGGAGGCCAGGCTGAGCGAGGCGAGACCGCGCGCGGCGGCCCGCCGGGCCCGCGGGGTACGGCTCGCCGCCATGGCGGCGGCCGCCGCGAACCACAGCACACCGTGGTTCGCGCTTCGGCTCAGCCGGGGCAGCACACGCTCGGCGGCCGGCCAGTTCCGCTCGGCGGCGAACTCGAAGAGACGGCAGTCGAGGGCGAGCAGCCGGCTGCGCAGCGGGTGCGGGCCGGGCTTCGGGACGGTGAGGTCGACGTCGGGGCTCATGTGATGCCGGGTACCCTGAAGTGCCCGTTTCTTGTCCCGCGGGCGGTGATCGACACCCGGAGGGCCCCTGCATGCGTCTGCTCCTCATACGTCACGGTCAGACCCCCTCGAACGTCGATTGCCTGCTCGACACCGCCGTCCCGGGACCGGGCCTGACCGCACTCGGCGAGCAGCAGGCCGCCGCCCTCCCCGCGGCGCTCGCCGACGAGGACATCGAGGCCCTGTACGTCTCCACCCTGGTCCGCACGCAGCTCACCGCCGCCCCGCTGGCCGCCGCCCGCGGCCTCGACGTCCTGGTCCGGGACGGCATCCGCGAGCTCACCGCGGGCGACCTGGAGATGCTGCCCGGCGACACCGAGCAGGGCGCGCTCTACATGAAGACCGTGTTCGCGTGGGCGGCCGGCGACACGGAGCTGCGGATGCCGGGCGGCGAGAGCGGCGCCGAGGCGCTCGCCCGCTACGACGCCGTCGTCGCCGAGGCCGCGGGCAGCGGCGCCGGGACGGTCGCCATGGTCAGCCACGGCGCCGCGATCCGCATGTGGACCGCGGCCCGCGCCGACAACGTCGACGTCCCCTTCGCCGCCGCCCGCCCCCTCGACAACACCGGCGTGGTGATCCTGGAGGGCTCGCCCGCCGACGGCTGGAAGGCCCTGTCGTGGGCGGGCGCCGTGGTGGCCCCGGCGGGCGAGGGCGGACCCGCGGGCCGCCCCCTGGACGAAACCGCATAAGCGTTTGCCCGACCCCCGGCACGCCCCGCAGAATGCCTCCTCATGGGACATCTGGAAGCCGCGCACCTCGAGTACTACCTCCCCGACGGGAGGGCGCTGCTCGGCGATGTGTCGTTCCGGGTGGGCGAAGGGGCCGCCGTGGCCCTCGTGGGACCCAACGGCGCAGGCAAGACGACGCTGCTGCGGCTGATCTCCGGCGAGCTGAAACCGCACGGCGGCACGGTCACCGTCAGTGGCGGCCTCGGCGTGATGCGGCAGTTCGTGGGGTCCGTACGGGACGAGACGACCGTACGGGACCTGCTGGTGTCCGTGGCGCCGCCCCGCATCCGCGAGGCCGCGCAGGCCGTCGACAAGGCCGAGCACGGCATCATGACCGTCGACGACGAGGCGGCCCAGCTGCAGTATGCGCAGGCCCTCGCGGACTGGGCCGAGGCGCGTGGGTACGAGGCGGAGACGCTGTGGGACATGTGCACCACGGCCGCGCTCGGGGTGCCGTACGAGAAGGCGCAGTTCCGTCAGGTGCGCACGCTGTCCGGCGGTGAGCAGAAGCGGCTCGTGCTGGAGGCGCTGCTGCGCGGCACGGACGAGGTGCTGCTGCTCGACGAGCCCGACAACTACCTCGACGTGCCCGGCAAGCGCTGGCTGGAGGAGCGGCTGAAGGAGACCCGCAAGACGGTCCTCTTCGTCTCCCACGACCGTGAACTCCTCGCCCGCGCCGCGGAGAAGATCGTGTCGGTGGAGCCCTCGCCGGCCGGGGCGGACGCCTGGGTGCACGGCGGCAGTTTCGCCACGTACCACGACGCCCGGCGCGAACGCTTCGCCCGCTTCGAGGAGCTGCGCCGCCGCTGGGACGAGAAGCACGCCCAGCTGAAGAAGCTGGTCCTGAACCTCCGTCAGGCGGCGTCCATCAGCCATGAGCTGGCGTCCCGCTATCAGGCGGCGCAGACCCGCCTGCGCAAGTTCGAGGAGGCGGGCCCGCCGCCGGAGCCGCCGCGCGAGCAGGACATCACGATGCGGCTCAAGGGCGGACGCACCGGGATAAGGGCCGTCACCTGCAAGGGACTTGAGCTGACCGGCCTGATGAAGCCCTTCGATCTGGAGGTCTTCTACGGCGAGCGGGTCGCCGTCCTGGGCTCCAACGGCTCAGGCAAGTCGCACTTCCTGCGGCTGCTGGCCGGCGACGAGGTGGCGCACACGGGGGAGTGGAAGCTCGGAGCGCGGGTCGTGGCCGGGCACTTCGCGCAGACGCACGCCCACCCCGAGCTCCAGGGCCGCAAGCTGCTGGACATCCTGTGGCAGGAACACTCCCAGGACCGGGGCGCGGCGATGTCCCGACTGCGCCGCTACGAGCTGACGGCCCAGGCCGAGCAGACGTTCGATCGGCTGTCCGGGGGGCAGCAGGCCCGCTTCCAGATCCTGCTGCTGGAGTTGGAGGGCGTCACGGCCCTGCTGCTGGACGAGCCGACCGACAACCTGGACCTGGAGTCCGCCGAGGCGCTCCAGGAGGGGCTGGAGGCCTTCGACGGCACCGTGCTTGCGGTCACGCATGACCGCTGGTTCGCTCGGTCCTTCGACCGGTATCTGGTCTTCGGCAGTGACGGGCGCGTCCGCGAGACCGCCGAGCCGGTGTGGGACGAGCGGCGTGTGGAGCGCGTCCGGTAGGCACCACTCAGCCCGTCCGGCATTTGAGGGCGAGACCCGTTCAGGGCCGAGGCGGGGGTCTGGGGGCGGCCGCCCCCGGACGCTCACGTCCAGCGCAACAGTGCGCCCAGGCCGCCCGCCGGGATCTGGCCGCCGCTCGCCTCCGCCGCCGGTGCCACGGACAGGGCCGGGGCGCCCGTCGTCACCGCCGATCGGATCAGGGCGTCGTCCGCGCGGGCCGGCCAGGAGCGCTGTTCGCCGAGGATCTTCAGGTCCGTGCGGCGGACCGCCGGCTGGTCGGGGTCCTCGCCGATCCACACCTCGCGGTGGGCGTCGGGTCCGTCGGGACGGATCAGCAGCTCGTCGATGCGGTGCTCGCGGGCGGCCTCGACCAGGGCGGGAACGCCCTCCACGGCCCCGGAGCGCCCCTCGGAGTCCGGTTCGCGGGCCGCCAGGAACCGTTCCAGCTCCCGTTCCGCCCGCTGCCGTACATGCTCCGTGCGGGCCTGCTCGACATCCTCGTCGAGCAGCCTGCTGCCGGTGCCGTGCGGGGCCTCCACGACCATGTCCTGCAGCCGCCGGGGCAGCCGGTCGTGCACCGCCCGCTTCTCCCGCTCGTTGCCCACGAGAACCAGCAGGTCGGCGTGGGTCTCCTCCTGGCAGACGACGAGCGCGTCGGCGATCTCGGCCGCGTTGTGCTCCCAGGTGTTCTCCACCTTCAGCTGGAAGTGCCGCACCGACCAGTCCCGCGTGCTCGTACGGTGGACCGGCCACTGCCGCCCGCTGACCGTGTCGGCCCCCTGCTGGCCCAGCGAGGTGCGCAGCTCGAAGTCCGCGCCCTTGCGGTCGATGTACGCCACCACGCAGGCCGGGTTCTCACCGGCCAGCTCCAGCAGGGGCGCGGTGTGCGGCAGCGGCGCCCAGTGGGCGCTGTTGCTCCCCCACTGCCTAAAGGGCGTGGGAGGTGCCCCCAGCGGGGGCCGGGCCAGCGGCGGGTCCAGCACGACCTGGCCGGCCCTGGCGAACAGGGCTCGCCCGTTGGGCTCGGAAGAGTGCTGCAGCTCGTCGAGGGCCTCCTGGACGGCCTGGCAGGTCGCCTGGTCGGCCCCCTGCCCGTCGAGGTCGCGGGCGAGCGCCACCGCCGCCAGGTGGCGTTCGTGGGGCGTGTCCTCCGTATGCCGGGAGGTGTCGACGTAGACGGAGGCCCAGGGGCCCGGATGTTCGTAGAGTGGATGCAGGAAAGCGAGATCCATGGCTCCCTCCCGGATGCCGCTCGGAACTGGCACCGGGTGGGTACCCGGACCGCATGGACGAACACGACGAGCGGGGTGCCACCATGACCGGAGTCGACCCCAGCCGGCTGGACGACCAGCAGCTCATGAAGGAGCTGGAGACGATCCACCGCACGCGCCACGACACGCTGCTGTACGCCTCGACGGACGCGCTGCGGGCCCACAACGATCGCATGGCCCAGCTGGAGGGCGAGTACCTGCGCCGCAACCCGCGGCGCATGGTGGCCGCGGGCCGCACCCGTGAAGGCGCACGGGACCGCCGGTGCGGGGAGTCGGCGACTCCCTGAACCACGGCGCCTCCTCAGTGGTGCACCGCGGTCCCAGTGCCGGTGCGCCACTATCGCGCTGACGAACGCCTGTACGAGCTCGGTGTCCGTGGTGCCCGGTGGCGTGTCCGTCACCACGTGCCGGTCCCCGGTGGACAGCCGCAGGCCCTCGGGTTCCAGGGCGGACAGGACGCCCACGCCCGAGCCGAGCGCGCCCACCGGCAGGCGTCCCGCACGAATCTCAGGCGCGTCCGGGTCCTTCGCCGCAGCCCGGCTCCGTCGTCCCCGCCGGGCAGCAGCACCGCGTCGTACAGCACGGAGGCGACTGTCGGCAGTGAACTCCGCGCAGGACTCATACGGTTCGAAGAAGCCGTACGCGCCTGCGCCCCGCGCATGCTCCACCCGCTCGGGGATGCGTTTGTGGTCGAAATGGGTCAGCGCTCGCCCGCGGCCGGCGAGTCGGCGGCGTGGAAGGAGACGCGCTGCTGCTGCTTCCGGTCGGCGGGGGAGCCCATCAGCCGGCCCCCTCTGCGAACACATGCAGGAAGGCGTCGCAGAACGCCTTCAGATCGTCCGGCTTGCGGCTGGTGACCAGCTTGCCGGTGCCGTTGTCGTCGATCTTCACCTGCTCGTCGACCCAGGTGCCGCCCGCGTTGCGGATGTCGGTCCTGAGGCTCGGCCAGGAGGTCAGCTCACGGCCCCGTACGACGTCCGCCTCGACCAGCGTCCAGGGGGCGTGGCAGATCGCTGCGACGGGACGGCCCTGGTCGAAGAAGTCCCGTACGAACGCGACGGCCTTCTCGTCCATGCGCAGGAAGTCGGGGTTGGCCACACCGCCCGGCAGGACCAGTGCGCCGAAGGAGGCGGCCGAGGTCTCGCCCACCACCTCGTCCACGGGGAAGGTGTCCGCCTTGTCGAGATGGTCGAAGGCCTGGATGCGGCCGGGCTTGGTCGACACCAGCACTGGTTCGTGGCCCGCGTCCTTCGCCGCCTGCCACGGATCGGTGAGCTCGATCTGCTCGACACCCTCGGGTGCGGTCAGGAATGCGATACGCATGATGGTTCAACGTCCTTTCCCAGCAAGCCAGTTGGCTTCGTCGGACGTGGCGCGCTTCTGTTGCGGCGGCCCGCGCGCACACAGCGCACGAGCTCCTCGCCGTACGGCAGCACCACACAGGTGCCGATCGCGGCGGCGATGCCCGCGAGATAGCCGCGGGACAGCGGGCGGCGGCGCGGCACCAGACGCCAGGCGTCCGTGCGGCCTCCGCCACCGCGCAGCAGTGCCTTGACCTGGTCGGCGTGCAGACACATCAGCGCGGACAGCGCGCCGTACGGCAGCGACTCGAGGAAGCTGTGGATGTGCTGCTCCAGCGGCGTGACCTCCCGGTCGCTCTTCACCGCGGTACGCACGTCCCACAGCGCGGTCGCCTCGTGCACCGCGGCGCCGCCCAACTGCACTGCCAGAAGCAGCGGGTTGACCTCGTAGCGCAAGGTCAGCGCGATGGGGATGCCGACCTCCGCCATCATCAGAGAATGGATGAGCGACTCCTTGGTGCCCGCCGTGTCCTCGATGCGGCTGCGCCGGTGCATCACCCAGTCGGCGAGGCCGGGCACGAACCAGCCGGGCAGCAGCCCGTACAGCAGGTAGCGGGTGGTCACATCACCGACGTCGACCTTGACCCCGGCGGCGCTGATCTCGGCGGCCTGGTCCCGGCTCATAGGCTGCCGCGGCCGTCCGGCACGGCAAGGCTGATCTCGGCGAGCGTCGAGTCAGGGTCCTGCACCGTGGCCAGATCACCGAGGCTCACCATCCCGACCGGCAGCCCGTCCTCCACGACCGGCAGCCGGCGGACGGCGTGCGCGCGCATGAGCGCCACGGCGGCCGAGACGGGATCGTCCGGGCCGACCAGTACCGGATCCGGGGTGCACACGGACTGTGCGCTCACCGTCAGCGGATCGGCGCCGTCCGCCACCGCCCGCACCGTGATGTCACGATCGGTGAGCACCCCCACGACCTGCTGCCCGTCGGCCACCAGCACATCGCCGATGCCCTGTGCCCGCATCAACTGCGCCGCCTCGACGAGTGACGCGTCCGGGCGGACGGCGACCACGCCCGGCGTCATGACCTCCCTGACGAAAACCGCGCTCACTGCCATCACTGTGGGTCGTTCCTCCGTTCCCGGCCCGTGGCCGTCGTCGGGGTGACGCCGCCCGCAGTACCCCTGGGCCCGGGGCCTATGCGTGACGGCGGCCCCCGTAATCCGGCAGGCCGCAGGATCCGGCCGGGCCCGGGTCTACGTCCGTCGCTCCCGTCCGGTCCCGGCGAGGGCCTCCGCCAGCTCCTGGACGGTGGCGTAGCGCGCCGAGCGCGGCAGTCGCTCCACGGGGTCGATCAGGGCGTCGGGTGCGTAGGCCCGGCGCAGCTCGTGGACGAGCTCGCGGGGGCTCGCGGGGAACACACGGCGGTTCAGGTGCCGGGCCAGTTCGGTACGGACCGCGGCCAGGGACGCGCGGGAACGTCCGGGTGTGATCGGCCCGCCCGCGACCTCCGGGTCGTCGTCGGCGGTGGGCTCCGGGTCGTGCCATTCCTCGGTCCGAGTGGGGTGCCCGGACCGGAGCAGACCCTGCAGTTCGTGCTTCATCTCTTCGTCACGGTGGACGCTCAGCCGGTCACTGCCTCGCTGCATGACTCACTCCAGATCCTCAGGGTGGGCACCGCGTACCCGAAGACCGGAGGCCGACACAGGGTTTGCGCCCCGAAAGCCGGGAACCCGTCAATCGCCCTCCACGCACATCCTCGGGGAGGAAACGGCCATGGCACTGCTCGCCGTGATCATCCCGCTTCTCATGCTCGGCATGGTGCTTGCACTGGGCCGTTACGAGGAGCTCCTGCTGCCCATGAAGAAGGCCGACCCGAGCGATGACGCCCCGGTCGGCCCCCTCGGCGCGACAGTGCCACTCCCGGTCCTGCGGGTCCCGCGACGCCCGGTCCGAGTGGTTGCTTCAGGAACGAGTGCGGCCAGGCCCGCGCGCCGGGGGCGCCACCGCCACCCTGCCCCGCACTCTCCTCGCTGACCCTCAGCCCCGCCGCCCGGTCGCCTTCAACAGGGCCTCCAACTGCCGCAGCGGCTCCGCGCCCGCGATCCGCAGGACGACCGTGTCCGCGCCGGCCGCCGCAAGCTCGCCGATCCGTTCCGCGGCCTGCGAGGCGGGCCCCGCGACGGTGAACACCTCGTCCTGCGGGCGGCCGAGCCAGGCGGCGTGCCCCTCGATGTGCGGGCGCAGGGCGCGAGCCACCTCGTCGGCGTCGTCGCCGACGGAGGCGAAGGCGAGGACCGTCAGGGTGTGGTCGGGCGCGGCGCCGCCCTTGGCGGTCAGCGCGCGGGCGCTCTCCAGGTCCGCGGGTCCGTGCCCCTCGGTGATCACGGTGCCGTCCGCGACCCGGCCGGACAGTTCGAGCGAACGGGGCCGTACGACGCCCGCGACCACCGGCGGCACCTCGGCCGGCGGATGCACCAACTCGACGCCCTCCAGGCGGACTTCACGCCCCGCCAGCTCCACCCGCTGCCCGCGCAGCAAGCTGCGCACCGAGGTGACCGTCTCCTCCAGCAGGGCGAGCGGCGAGCGCGGCGCGACGCCCACCTGGGCCATCCACTCCCGCACCCCGTGCCCGATCCCGGCCACCAGCCGCCCCGGGAACACCCGTGCCAGCGTGGCCAGTTCCATCGCCAGCAGCGCCGGGCTGCGCAGCGGGGCGGGCGCGATGCCGATGCCCACCCGGATGCGTTCCGTCGCTCCCAGAGCGACGGCCGCCGCCGACACGCCGCCGTTCCACCCGAGGTCCTCGACCACCCAAAGGTCGTCCACCCCGAGCGCCTCGGTCTGCCGCGCGAACCCGGGCAGCTCTTCCGGCGCCCAGTCGCGGTCGTACATCACACCGATCCGTACGTTCGTCATGCCCGGAACCTATGTGCCGGTGACATGCCGATCAACGGCGTTTCCAGGAGCGGAGTCCAGCTCGATCTCCGTGACCTCCAACACCTCAGCCAACCGCGCGACTTCCTCCCGTAAGCCCTCCACCCGACCGCAGGCTGCCGACTCTCGCTCCTCCAGCATTCCCAGCACCGACGCCACCGCGCACCCCTCGACCATGCAGCGGACACAAGACGTCGCGATGCCTCCCTCAAACCCAAGCGAAACCATGCCTGACCAGCAGGAATCAAGGGATCACGTTCGGTTGGGATACGGCTTCTGAGGATCGGGGGCGCGGTCGACGATCCAGACGCCTCGTCCCCGGTCGGCCAGGAAGGCCACGAGCGCGAGCAGGAGCGCGCCTCCTGTCACGGCTTGTGCGCCGACTGTCCCGAGGGGGCCGCCGGCGCACAGGACGGTCATGGTGACCGCCGCCCATTCCACGGGAGCGAGCAGTCGACGTAGTGGGGTCGAACCGGAATCGCTACGGCGCCCACGCCCGTAGTGCCGCATCCACCACCGCATCCACCGTGTCGTGACCGAGCCGGGCGCCCACAAGAAAACGCTGGTAGACGAGTGGGCCGACAGCCGTCATGGCGAACGTCTCGGCCGTGACGTCATCGCGCAGCCGCCCCCGGTTGACGGCCGCAGTGATGGCGGGCCGCAGGGCGTCCACCATCTGGGTCAGCAGTGTCTGTCGGAGGTGCTGCATCCCGTCGTCGTACTGTGCCCCGCCCAGTACGGCGGCGAGAACCGCCCCGGCCTGGGCGTCGTCGAGCCGCTCGCCGAGCTGGCGCAGGTAATGGACCAGCTCGGCGCGCGGCTCATCACCTGACGCCGCCCGCACGTCCTCGGGCGCCGGTGACAGGGGCGGCATACCAGCCTGCAGCGCCGCCAGACGGAGACCGAGCACGTCGGGCCAGTGGCGGTACACCGTGGCCCGGCCGACCCCGGCTCGGGTGGCAACCGCTTGGTGCGTGACGGCCTCCAGGCCGCCCTCGGTGAGCAGCGTGGTGGCCGCGGCCACCATGGCCTCGCGGCTGCGCACCTGGCGTGGATCGACTCGTTCCTCCTGCATGCGCCGCCCTTCGTGTGAGACAAGTTGCCTCACATGCTAGTCGCAGGGCTTCTTGGTCCGGAGGTATCTGTCAGCCTGCCGCTAGCCTCGCGGGCGCGCCGGACCAGCGCGTACGAGCGGCTTGTCTGCCGCATGACCATGGTCTGCAGGGCGAGTTGGAGCCCTCGGTCGACATCACATCCGACCATGAGCCAGAAGTCGGCGGCGTGGTCGGCATACGCCTCCGGGTGGCGTGTCACCAGTTCCTCGTAGCGTCTCGCTGCCCGGTCCCGCCACGGTTGGGCCTCCTGGTGGCGGCCTGCCGCTCGCAGGGTAAGCGCGAGGTGGGCGATGTACTCGGGGTCGTCGCTCGTCTCCGCCAGCGGGCGCAGGCGGGTCACAGCGGTCTCGGGGTCACCCAGGAGCAGGTCGACCTCGGCGAGATGACCGGTCGCCGGGGCATGGCCCGGCACGCGGCGCCGGGCCGCGTCGAACCAGGACCGAGCCGTGGGCAGGTCACCTTCGCGCAGCCACATCACCCCGCGGCGGAAGTCCAGTTGGGCAAGCGGGAAGGGCGAGACACCCCGGTGAGCGGCGCGCGCCTCGTCGAACACGTGCTCCGCCTCGGCGGTCTCGCCGCGTTCCGCCTGGAGCACGGCGAGAGCCGACAGCATCGTGAAGTCGGACTGGTGGAGGGCTGCGCTCCGCAGCAAGGAGTGGGCTTCGGCGTAGCAGCCGACCGCTTGCAGGATCGCCGCCCGTTCCGCGTCCAGAGTGGCCTGCGCCGCGCCGGCCCGGCCCGCCGCGTCGAGGTCGGCCATGGCCTCGGCGAACCGGTGCAGGGTTGCCCGGGTGCGGGCCCGGGCCAGCAGGGCGGCACTGTCGTCAGGTGCGTTCCACACCATCTGTTCGGAGAGCTGGGCGGCTTGCTCGTAGTCGGCGACGCGGCCCAGGAGGTGCCCGCGCATGGTCAGGAGGTCGACCAGGACGGCCTGTTGGGCGATGACGAGGGGTGCGGTGGAGTCCGCCCCGCGTACGGGTGCGGCCAGGCCGTCGATCTGGGCCGACAGGTTCACCAGGGCCAGGGTGCCGTCGGTCGTGACCAGTTCCTGGTCGGTCGGCTCGCGCCGGTTCTTCATGCTGCTTCCTCTTCCGGCTCCGGCGGGGCGAGCAGCGCGGTCATCACCGTCATGAGGTCCGGCGGGTTCGGGTTGGGGGCCACGAGGTATGGGAAGTCGTGCGTGGCCGGCCGGGTGGCCTGGTCGACGCCGTCGCTGATGCGCGGGCCGTCGACGCCGCCCACCAGGAGTGTGTAGAGGGTGTCCACGATGTCGTCGTTGGGCGCACGCCCGCCGCAGGTCGTGTGGGGGCGTCCGGCGAGCAGCGCGGCCTCGATCTCGAAGCAGCTGTCCTCGGCGAACGGCTTGGAGATGTCGACGACGAGGAAGTCGGCCAGGAGGAGTTCCGTCAGCGGGTGGGTGCCGTGGTCGTCCGGCGGCCAGACGAGCTTGCCGTCGAGGCGGTCGAAGAAGGCCAGGTTGGCATTGAACCGCGCCCGGTAGGCCTCGACGTAGTCCGGCCGTAGAGCGAAGGCGTCCTCCTCGTTGTAGAGGTCGCGGATCTCCAGGTCGCTGTTGACGGGGTCGTAGCTCTTGCTCGCCAGGACGACATTCTTGATCTCGGGGCGGCCCATGCGTTCCAGCCGCACCGGGCGCCCGCCGGAGGTGACGGTCTCGCCCACGACGCCGAGCAGGGGGCCACAGTCCAGGCCGAACACCACCTCGGGGTCCACCTCGACGACGATGCTCAGCACGTTCATCCCTTCGAGGACGTTGTCCGCGCCGGGACGGAAGGCCAGCTTCTGGGTGGCGTCGGCGGCCAGTACGCCTGCGAGGTCGATGAAAAACGGGTCGAGTCGCGGTCCGGCGAAGATCCTCAGCCCTTCGGCCTCGGCGGGTGTGTCGCCGCCTACCTGGAACAGGACCTGCTCACCGCTGGGCGTCGTGCAGGTGCCAATCTGGACCGGTTCGTCGCTGCCGGGGATCTGACCGGGCTTGGCGAAGGTGAAGTCGAGGCCGTACTCGGGGTCGCCGACAGTGAACGCGGCCCGGCCTGCCGCCGGGGCGACCGGCCGGACCCGGAAGCGGTAGGTGATCGCGTCGGAGAACAGCGCGGTGGGAGCGGCGGCCGGGAACACGTCGAGGACGAGCACCAGGCAGCCGGGGCGGTCCGGGCTGGGGAAGGCGAAGACGTCAGCGACGTCGGACGCGGGGTCGAAGAGGATGCGCGGTCCGGAGAAGTGATCCGCCATCGGGAGCTCCTTCGAGTGATGGGTGTGTCGAGGTGCGCCTCTGTGAGACAGAATGACTCACAAAGAGTCTGCGAGTCAATCTGTCTCATAGTGGCGCGAGTCATGTGACTACCTGCGAGTAGCGCGTTGACAAGCCCGAAGCAGCGAACTGATGATGTAATCAATCCTGCGGGGATGGTCAGAAAGTGGGACCCATTCCGCTTGCACGCCACCCTGCGGTGGCCTATTTGTGGCGATACATGAAGTATTGCCGCCCACGCCCAAGGAGAGGCGCCATGAGCGAGACAGACCTGCACGCCAAGTTCCAGCAGTTCCCCGGTGCGGTCCGCGAGAAGGTCGAGACCGCCTTGTGGGACGCGGCGATCGCCCTCAAGGTCAAGGCCGCCGAGATCCTCGTCGACAAGGCGGAGATGGCCGAACACGCGGTCACCACCGCCGGCCGGATCGGTGCCAAGAGCGGTGAGGTGTCCGAGCTGACGACGATCCTGCCGCTGAAGCCGAACGGCGCGGCGCACCTGCGGAAGTTCTTCCGGCTGATCGGAGGGAACCTGGCGGGCGCCGGTCAGGTCGGCACCCTGCACAACATGCGGTTCGTGTTCCTCGAGAACGACACGAAGCTGCTGTTCGCGACCGCCTTCGACGGCGAGTGGGACGCGTACATCGACGACTTCGCCACCAAGATCCCCGAGATGATGGACTACCTGTTCAGCAATGTCGAGGGCTGGCCCGGCATCGCCGCGCCGGACGTGAAGGACTTCATCGTCAAGTACCAGATCCCGGCGGAGGCGTGGTTCGTCGCCCACCCCAACCTCACCGTCGCGGAGGGCCACCGGCTCAAGCGGCAGGAGGCCGCCGTGCAGCGTTTCCTGTCAGACCTCAACTGAAGGCAGGCGCACCATGCCTTCCCCGCTGTTCCGGCGGCTGCGCCGCCCGCCCACCCTGGACCTCGACGACATCCAGGCGACCCTGCTGCGGGCCCGGCCCGAACCCTACTTCGGCACCCACGCGATCCTGGAGATCACCGAACCGGCCGCGGGCAGGGAACTGTTGCGCCGACTGGCGCCGCGGGTGACCTCGGCGGCG
The DNA here is from genome assembly GCF_000720765.1 of Streptomyces sp. NRRL S-646. Lineage (GTDB taxonomy): Bacteria > Actinomycetota > Actinomycetes > Streptomycetales > Streptomycetaceae > Streptomyces. The sequence goes on along the minus strand of NZ_JODC01000007.1, from coordinate 895,002 downwards.
CGCTGGGACGAACCGCAGCCGTCCTGGCTGGCCGTCGCCCTCAGCTACCAGGGTCTGGTCGCACTGGGGCTGCCGGAAAGCTCACTGGCCTCCTTCCCGGCCAACTTCCGCGCCGGGATGGCCGCCCGCGCCGAGCGGCTGCGGGACACCGGCGTGAACGCGCCGGACCGCTGGGAGTTCCCCTTCGGCACCCCGCGCGTGCATGCCGCCGTCACGGTGTATGCCGCGAGCGAGGACGACTGGCGGGCTGAAGTCGCCGCCTACGAGAAGGAATTGGGCGAGGTCCCTGGCGTACGGTTGCTGTCGCACCAGGACTTCGCGGCCGACGGGTTCAACGTCTTCGGCTACCGGGACGGCTTCAGCCAGCCGGTGGTCGAGGGCAGTGGCGCCGAACCTCTGCCCGGCGACGGACGGCCCATCAAGGCCGGCGAATTCGTCCTCGGCTACCCGAGCGAGACCGGCGTACCGCTGCCCGTACCCGCTCCGGACGTTCTGGGCCGCAACGGCACGTACGTCGTCTTCCGCAAGTACCACTCCCACGTCGCGGCCTTCAACAAGTGGCTGCACGACAACGCCTCCACCGAGGCCGAACGTGAACTGCTGGCCGCCAAGTTGGTCGGCCGCTGGCGCAGCGGCGCACCGCTCGCCCTGACCCCGGAACGGGACACCCCCGCGATCGGCGAGGACCCGAACCGGATCAACGACTTCGACTACTCCGCCGACCCGCGCGGGCTGCGCACCCCGCTCGGCTCCCACATCCGGCGGATGAACCCGCGCGACACCAAGCTGACGGTCCTCAGCGACGTCAACATCCGCCGCATCATCCGGCGCGGCACCTCCTACGGCACCCCGCTGCCCCCCGACCGCCTCAAGGACGACGGCACACCGCGCGGCCTGGACTTCATCGCCCTCGGCGCCCGGGCCATCGACAACGTCGAGTTCCTGCAGAGCGAATGGGTCGGCTCCGGCAACTTCATGGGCCTGGGCAAGGAGAAGGACCCGATGATCTCGCTCCAGGACAAGGGCGCCTACTTCACCGTGCCCGGGACCCCGCCGCGCCGGGTGCAGAACATCCAGTCCTTCAACACCCTCCTCGGCGGCGAGTACTTCTTCATGCCGAGCCTGTCCGCCATCCGCTGGCTCGGCAGCAACTGACCCCCCCACCTCGCGCGAAGGCACTGCCCATGACCTCGTACGTCCGCTACAGCCCCGACCTCGAACAGCCCTTTCCGGACGAGGACGAACTCGTCCGCCAGGTCGTCGCGGCCATGGGCAAGGCCAACCAGCAGGTCGCCGACAAACACCGCCACGGCCTGCGCGACGCCCACGCCAAGAGCCACGGCGTCCTCGCCGGCGAGCTGCGCATCCAGCCCGACCTGCCCGCCCACCTCGCCCAGGGGCTCTTCGCCGCACCGGTCACCTACCCGGTGATCGTCCGCTTCTCCTCCGCCCCCGGCGACCTGCGCTCCGACCAGGTGCCCGTCCAGCGCGGCCTCGCGATGAAGGTGATCGGCGCACCTGGGCCGCGCGCCATCGAGGACGGCTTCACCACCCAGGACTTCCTCCTCGTCAACCACCCCACCCTGCCCTTCGGCAACATCGCCGAATACGCCAAACTCCAGGGCATCCTGGAGAAACAGCCCGGCCAGAGCGACCAGCAGCTCCAGCTCACCGGCGCAGCCGCCCGAGTGGCCGCCAAGGCCCTCACACGCGTCGGACGTCCGCTGCCGCCCGCCGTCGAGACCCTGGCCGCCGCCAACGACCACATCCTCGGCGAGACCTTCCACTCCATGGCCGCGCTGCGCTACGGCGACCACGTGGCGAAGATGTCCGCCGCGCCCCGCTCGGCGAACGTCAAGGCCCTCACCGGCAGCCACGTCGACAAGAACGCCGGCGAGTCGGCTCTGCGCGACCTCGTCGTCGACTTCTTCGCGGGCAACGGCGCCGAGTACGACATCCGCGCCCAGCTGTGCACGGACATCGACCGGATGCCGGTGGAGGACGCCTCGGTCCTGTGGCCCGAGGAACTGTCACCGCACCAGACCGTGGCCGTGCTGCATCTGCCCGCCCAGGACGCCTACAGCGACGCCCGCCGCCGCTACGCCGACGACGTCCTGTCCTTCAGCCCCTGGCACGCCCTGGAGGCCCACCGCCCGCTGGGCTCGATCATGCGCTCCCGCCGCGCCGCGTACCCCGCCTCCAGCGACTTCCGGCACCGCTTCAACGGCATCGAGCCGCAGGAACCCTCCGACATCAAGGAGCTGCCCGCCTGACCAGGTCCCGACCGACCCCGGATGCGGCCGCGGGTCGGTCGGGACCCGCATGCCAGAATGGAGAAGTCCCTTCTCCATCCCGGTTTCTTCGAGGTTCTCGCCGTGTCCCAGCCCGTCGGCCGTGTGCCCCAGCGACGCAACGCACGGTCCAACCGGGCGCGCATCCTCGCCACCGCCCGCCAGGAGCTCGGCCGGAACCCCGACATCACCCTGGAGGAGCTCGCCCGCGCCTCCGGTGTCGTACGGCGCACGCTGTTCGGGCACTTCCCCGGCAGGGCAGCGCTCCTGGACGCGCTGGCCGAGGAGGCCGCCGAGGCCCTTCAGGCCGCCGTCGCGGTCGGCGCGGGGGTGACGGAACCGGCCGACCGGGCGCTCGCCCACTTCACGTTGGCGCTCTGGCCCGTGGGCGACCGGTACCGGATGCTCCTGGCGCTGGCCCGACGGGACCTCGGCATGGAGCGTGTCGCCGGGATCCTGGAGCCCGCCCGGGTCAGGGTCACGGCCATCCTGGAGCAGGGACAACGGGACGGCGTCTTCCACACCCACCTGTCGGCCCCGGTGCTGAGCGTCGGCCTGGAGGCGATGACGGTCGCCCTGCTGGAGGAGGTCAACACCGGGGCCCTGGAGGACGACGGCGCCCGGGTGGCCGTCACCACGCTCATCGCGGCCGGTGTGCCGGAGAAGCGGGCACAGATCGTCGTCGAAGAGGTGGCCGCCGCCGAGGGGTGAGATCCTCCCGCAGTCCGACGTGACCCCGGTGCGAAGCGCCGGGGTCTTTCCGTGTCCGCCCTCACTTCTTTAGTTACCCTCAGATGTGCAATTATCTTGTGCATGAACTTCGGTGGCCCAGACGATCTGGCCTTCTCCCAGCCTGCGCCGGTGGCGGTCCTCGGCGACAGGTACGAACTGCGGCTGCTGCTCGGCTCCGGGGGCATGGCCGAGGTGCATCTCGCGCACGATCTCCGGCTCGACCGCAGCGTCGCGGTGAAGACTCCGCGCACCGACCTCGCCCACGATCCGGCGCTCATGGAGCGGTTTCGGCGGGAGGCCCAGTCCACCGCCTCGCTCAACCACCCGGCCATCGCCGCCGTCTACGACACGGGCGAACACTTCTCGTACGGGTGGCAGTTGCCGTATCTCGTGATGGAGTACGTCGACGGCACCACCCTGCGCGAGGCCCTGCACTCCGGACCACCGCTGACCGTCGAACGCGCCATGGAGGTGACGGCGGGCGTCCTGGAGGCGCTCGCCCATTCCCACCAGCACGGCATCGTGCACCGGGACATCAAGCCGGCCAACGTCATGGTGACCTGGTCCGGTCAGGTCAAGGTCATGGACTTCGGCATCGCCCGTGACGAACGGGACGTCGGCATGACCCAGACCTCCCTGGTGATCGGCACCGCGCAGTACCTCTCCCCGGAGCAGGCGATGGGACACGCCGTCGACGCCCGCTCCGACCTGTACTCGGTGGGCTGCCTTCTGTACGAACTCCTCACCCTGCGCCCGCCGTTCACCGGTGAATCGCCGATGGCGGTGATGTACCAGCACGTTCAGGAGGAACCGCGACCGCCGAGTCTCTACAACCCCGAGGTCGGACCGAGGGTCGACACAATCGTCCTGCGGGCCCTCACGAAGGATCCCGCGTACCGCTACCAGTCCGCGCAGGAGATGCTCGCCGACGTGGATGCGTGCCTCGGGGCGCAGACCGTCGTGGACCGGGCGTTCGACAGCGTCGACGAGGAGCCGGACGGCGATGACGCGGCGGGGACAGGTCGCCGAAGAAGCAGCAGCGCCGTGCTGATCGGGATGGGTGTCGCGTTCGTCGTCGTGGCGCTCGTGCTCGGCTGGTTCATGTTCGGGCGCGGTGCGGCCGTCGGCGGCAGGACGGACGTACCCGATTTCGTCGGCCAGACCCTGGAGGAGGCCCGGCGCACGGCGGACAACGTCGAGCTCACGCTCACCGTCACCAAGAAGGAGCCCTGCGCGGACCAGCCCAAGGGGCACATCTGCGAGCAGACCCCACTGGACGGCCGGCTCGACAAGGGAGAGGCGGTGTCGGTCACCGTCTCCACCGGCGCACCGAAGGTCGAGGTGCCGGACGTCACGGACAAGGACGAGGACGACGCGTCGCGCATCCTGGAGGACAAGGGCTTCAAGGTGAAACTACGGCACAAGGTGTCCGCCGAGGACGCCGGGACCGTCCTGGAGCAGGATCCGGCCGGCGGCGAGAGCGTCGAGAAGGGCACCGAGATCACCCTCACGGTGGCCAAGGAGGCCGAGAAGGCCACGGTTCCCGACCTCACCGGCAGCACCCTGAGCGAGGCCCGCAAGCTGCTCGCCGAGCACGACCTCGAACTGGGCGACAGCACCGAGGTGGAAAGCAGCGCCGCGGCCGGGACCGTCGTCGAACAGAGCGTCGCCGCGGGAGATGAGGTCGAGCCCGGTTCGTCGGTCGACGTCCGGATCGCAAAGTCGGTGCAGACCGTGCAGATTCCGGCGGACATCATCGGCAAGACTCTTGCCGAGGTCCAGAACGAACTGGGTGGCCTCGGCCTCCAGGTGACCGTCGCCTCCGGGTACGCCCAGGCCTCCGACGCCGTGGTCACTTCCAGCACCCCGGCGGCCGGGAGCGAGGTCGAGGCGGGCAGCGCGGTGGTCGTTGTCACCGAGGAGGCCCAGGACGCGTCGTCGGACGACGGGACACCCACCGACGACACGGCGACGACGCCGGGGGCGACGAACGGCGGCCAGTGAGACGTCGCTGACACCACCGGACTGTATCGAGCCCTCAACCGGCCATGCGCGGTTGAGGGCCCTCTGCTGTCTTCCTTGGGAAGGTCACCCTGTCGATGACCGGGTCCCGGGTGTCGGGGAATGAACGCTCGAAGGGCTCCCGTACCTCGGCTCGGAACTCCTCCGGGGCGTGTTCCGACGTCCCATCCGTGATCTGGTGACGGGGCTCAGCGAGAGCGCCGTCCTCCCGCCCTGGCTGCCAGCCCTCGAATGGTGCCTGCGCAGTGCGCTCCACCGCGAGCGGCCCGGCGGACGCGTCTTCAAGACGAGCCGCTGGCCCGTGGCACTGCCGGGGCACGGACGCGGCACATTGGCCGGCCACCCGCATGGCCGGACGCCGCCAGGCACGCGCTTCGACCGCCTGGGCCTGCACCATTGCGACCCGGTTGAGGATCTCCAGCTCCCCGACGCTGCACCGCCCAACTCGGCGTCAAGCCAGTGGTCCCAAACCAAGCCGCCCCCGAAGCCACCCCACAGCGCCTGATCTTCGACAGTCATCCTGGAACTGGGCCCGGTCGGGGTCACTTCGGAGGTCCGCTGAATGCCACCCCAGCCATCCGGGACGGTCAGCAAAAAAGGGGACGGTGCCGGATGTCCCCTCCCGGCACCGTCCCGGGGCCGTGCGCCGCTCAGGCACAGCCCGTTCTGGGGATGGAGGAGGCCGGAATCAGGTTCCGGCCTCCGACGTACGAGGCTCAGGCGTCCACGGTCTCGCTCTGCTCCTCGGTGGCCGCTGCCACATCTTCCTCACCGTGCTTGGTGGTGTGCTTGCGGCCGGGCAGGACGGCGACGACGATCAGGGTTCCGGCGGCCATGATGATGCCGCCGATGAGACTGGTGTGGGCGATGGCGTGGGCGAAGGACTCGTGCACCGCTCCCAGCAGGGTCTGGGCCTGCTCGGCGCCGCCCTGGGGGTTCTTGGCGACCTGCTCGGCGACCGCGATGCCACCGCCGACGGAGTCCTTGGCGGTGTCCATGGCCGCGGCAGGGAGATGGCCGCCGACCAGGTCGGTGAGCTTGTCCTTGTAGGACGTGGCCAGCAGCGAGCCGAGGATGGCGATGCCCAGGGCGCAGCCGAGTTCCAGGGCGGTGTCGTTGGCGCCGCCGCCGACGCCCAGTTCGTCCTCGGGGAAGGAGCCCATGATGGTGTCGGTGGCCGGGGACAGGCTCAGGCCGATGGCGAAGCCGAGGAGCAGCAGGGGCGTCAGGAAGTCGGTGTAGGTCGAGCCCGTCTCGATCCGGGTGAGCAGGAAGACGCCCACGGTGCCGATCACCATGCCGGTGCCGACCATGATCTTCACGCCGAGCTTCGGAGCCAGCTTGCCGGTGACGGCGGCGCCGACGAACACGGCTCCGGCCAGCGGCAGCAGGCGGATGCCGGTGTCGAGGGCGTCGTAGCCGAGGACGAACTGCAGGAACTGGGTGGAGTAGTAGATCGAGCCGAAGGTGCCGAAGAAGAAGAACAGCACCGCCATCATCGAGCCACTGAAGGGACGCTCGGTGAACTTGCGCACGTTCAGCATGGGGTTGGGGTGCTTCAGCTCCCAGGCGACGAAGGCCAGCAGGCCCACGCCGGCGACGACGGCCGCGGTGATGGGGCCGACGCCCCAGCCGAAGTGCGGGCCCTCGATGGTCGCGTAGACGAGGGAACCGACCGACACCATCGACAGCAGACCGCCGACATAGTCGATGCGGCCCATGCCCTCCGCCTTCGACGGCGGCACGAGCAGCAGCGCGCCGACGACGCCGAGGACGGCGACGGGGACGTTCATCAGGAACGTCGAGCCCCAGGCGTGGCTCTCCAGCAGCCAGCCGGCGGCCAGCGGACCGGCGGCGATGGCGAGGCCGGAGGTCGCGGACCAGGCGGTGATCGCCTTGGCGCGCTCGGCGCGCGGGAAGATCGCGACCAGCAGCGAGAGGGTGGCCGGCATGACGATGGCGGCACCGACGCCCATGATCGCGCGGGCGGTGATGACGAGGTTCGTCTCATCGACCAGGCCGCCCATCACCGAACCTCCGGCGAAGATCAGCAGGCCGAGGACGAGGGCGCCGCGGCGGCTGTACTTGTCGCCGATCGCGCCCAGCACCAGCATCAGCGCGGCGTAGGGGACGGTGTAGCCGTCGATCACCCACTGCAGGTCACTGCTGGACAGCCCCAGAGCCTTGGTCATGTCGGGGGCGGCCACGACCAGTGACGTGTTCGCCATGACGACGATCAGCAGGCTCAGGCACAGGACCAGCAGGGCCCACCAGCGGCGGTGGTAGGGCTCCGTCATCTTCTCGACGGGTGTGTTCGGAAAGAGCGGCATGGTCAGGCTCCTCAGCAGGAGGTGAAGCGGAGGCTTCGGGGGTGCGGAATCGATGGGATCGGTGCACGCGGGGCCAAGAGGGGCCCGGCACCAGGGGCAGCTAATTGCCCGTTGATGTGCAGACTAGTTTATTGCTCGCCAATGTGCAACTATCGAGTCGCCCTCCCCCGCCTACCGGAGGTTCGACATGATCCACGCACACCTGACAGCCGCCCCGGAACGCAGCCGCACCCTGCTCACGCGGGCCCGCATCCTGGAGGCGGCCCGGCAGGAACTCAGCCGTGACCCCGACAGCAGCCTCGGCGACATCGCCGAGGCGGCAGGGGTGGTGCGCCGTACGGTCTATGGCCACTTCAACGGCCGGGCCGCACTGATGGAGGGGCTGGTGGAGGAGGCCACGTGGGCCTTGCGGCAGGCGCTCGCGGTCCCACGCGCACCGGTGGCAGATGCCGTCACGGAGTTGGCGCGCTTCGTCCTCGCGGTGTGGCCCGTCGGAGATCGCTACCGCATCCTGCTCCGCCTCGCTCCCCAGGACCTCGGGGCTGACCGGCTCGCTGAAGTCCTGGCCCCCGCGCGGGACATGGCGGAGGCGATCATCGGCCGGGGGCAACGGCAGGGCGCCTTTCAGACCGGCGCACCCCCGGTCGTCCTGACCCGGGCACTGGAGGGGTACCTGCTAGGGCTTCTGGACTGCGTGAACAGCGAGGTCTGGAGCGACGACGGCACCAGCACCGCGACCGCCGCCCTGATCGCGATGGGCGTGGCCGGAGACAGTGCTGCGGCATGCGTCCACGGGCTTGTCCGCCCCGCGGGCGGCGCCGCGTAGGCACGCACTTCCCGAACACCACTCGAAGAGGAACACCATGTATCAGTCCCACCACGACGAGCAGTACGCCGGCGAGCCCTACTACGGCGACGGCTCCATCTATGCGAGCCCTCCGACCCGGACCAGGCGGCGCATGATCATCGCCGCCGCGTCCCTGGCGGCCCTGCTGGTCGGCGGAGTCTCGGTCGACCGGATCGCCGCAGCTCGCGCGGAGAGCCGTACGGCCAAGGCGTTCCAGGACGGCATGGGAACCGCCGATCGGCCGTCAGTGCACGTCAGGGGCTTTCCCGTACTGAACGAACTGGCTGCGGGCAGCCTGGACCATGTCGACCTGACCGCCCACGACATTCCGGCCGCCGGCAGCACCCGGCCCCTCCCGGTGACGAAGCTGACGGTCGGGATGGACGGGCTGAAGACGTCGGGGAGCGCCGACGAGGCTCACGCGGACGGCGTCACGGCGACCGCGTTCCTGTCGTACGCGGACGTGTCGAGGGCGCTCGGCGTGCGGGTGTCGCAGGGGGAGGAGTCCCGCCGGGTCGACGCGACCGCGAGTCTGCCGCTCGTCGGCGACGTGACCGTGAGCGCGGCCGTCTCGGCGGCCGGCGGCAACCGCATCGCCTTCACGGACGTACGCGCGGAGCAGGGTGAATTGCTCCCTCCGCTGAAGTCACTGCTCGACAAGGCCCTGGACGAGCCCATACCGCTGCAGAACGTGCCCGAAGGGCTCCAGCTGCGGTCGGTCACCACCAGCGAGGACGGAATCGACGCCCGCTTCACAGGCCGCTCGGTCACGTTCCACCCGGACTCGTCGTCCGCGTGAGGTCGTCAGGCGGCGTCAGGCAGGGGGCGTCGGGCGACCTCGTAGGCGTCGTCCGCGGGCAGGCCCAGCATCCGCAGGACCATCTCGGCGAGGTTGACCGCGGCCTCGTCGCCGTCCACCTCGGGGCGGGCGAACCGCAGCTCCACCAGGGACAGCAGGGTTCCGCCCAGTGCGGACAGGGCGACCACGGGGTCGACGGGCGTGAAGCGGCCGGAGGCGATGCCGACCTGGAGATCACGCAGGGCGCGTCGGGCCAGTCCCTTGCCCGAGTGGATGTGCGCGAGGCCACGGCGGCGCAGGACCTGCATCAGCTCCGGGTGGGAGTCGGCCATGCGGGCACTGAGCCGGAAGCCGCCCGCGACCCGCTCCGCCGGGTCGTCGATCCCCGTCAGACGCTCGTCGAATTCCTGCGCGAACTCCTCGAGGGCGTCGATCACCGCCGTCTCGAACAACTCCGCCTTGGAGTCGAAATGGTTGTAGAAGGAGCCGAAGCCCACGTCCGCGCGCTCGGCGATCGCCTGGATGCTCGCGCTGGTGTCGCCGCTCTCGGCGAGTATCTGCCGGGCCGCTCGCACGAGAGCTCCACGGGTCTCTGCGCGACGTCGCTCGAACCGGTTGCTGGGCGGGGCTGACGTAGACATGCGCAGAGTCTAACGGTTGCACGATGGCGATCGCAGTCCTGATGAATTCATCATTTCCTGCGGCGAACGTCTTGACGACGGAACTGTCACAGTTGATGATTTCCTCATTACGGCAATGTTGCTCGGAGGGCACCATGTCTGAAACACGCGTCAACGGGGACGTCATCACGGCCCACCAGGACCTCCACAGTGAGCAGGGCGCCCTGCGCGGCGAGCACCCCGGCCGCTCCCGGAATCCCGTGATCAAGGTGGCGGACCTGGCCTGGCTGGAGTTCGAGAAGCCCGACCTGGACCGGGCGGAGGTCTTCGCCCGCGACTTCGGCTTCGGCGTCGCCGGGCGCACCGCGAGCGAGCTGTGGCTGCGGGGCACCTTCGCGGGCTCGCCCTGCATGGTGATCCGGCGCGGCCGCACGTCCCGCTTCATCGGTCCGGCGTTTCGCGCCGCCGAGCGGGGCGATCTGGACCGGCTGGCCCGCGCGACGGGCAGGGACGTGCGGGACGCCGACGTTCCTGGTGGTGGCAAGGTGGTCGACCTGCTCGACCCGTCGGGCTTCCCGGTGCGTGTGGTGCACTGCAGCGAGCGGCTGCCCGCGCTGCCGGAACAGCAGCCGCTGCTGCTCAACTTCGGTACGGATCACCGTCGTACGAACACCACGCAGCGGCCGCCGCGCGAGCCGTCCCGCATCCAGCGGCTGGGCCATGTGGTGCTGGAGACGCGGGTGTTCGGCCGGGCCCTGGACTGGTACCTGGACACCCTCGGGATGATCGTGTCCGACTTCCTGTTCCTGGACGGGCAGCGCGGGCGCGGGCCGACGATGGCGTTCATCCGCTGCGACCTGGGCGGTGTGCCGGCCGACCACCACACCCTCGCGATGCACCTGGGGCCGGGGACGGGGTATGTCCACTCCGCCTACCAGGTCACCGACCTCGACTCCATCGCCGCCGGCGGCGAATACCTCAAGGAGCGCGGATACAAGCGCAGTTGGGGCATCGGCCGGCACATCCAGGGCAGCCAGCTCTTCGACTACTGGCGCGACCCCGACCACTTCATGCTGGAGCACTTCGCCGACGGCGACCTGTTCTCCTGCGACGTCGAGCCCGGCTGGGCGCCCATGTCGACCAGCGGACTGGCCCAGTGGGGCCCGCCGGCCACCCGCGACTTCCTCGGCGCGAGCCCCTCCCCGCAGCGGGTCCGCGATGTCATCGAGGCCCTGCGCGGCGACAACGAGATGGACCCGGCACGACTGTTCGGCCTGCTCAAGGCCGCCAACTCCTGACCCCCGCACGCGAATCCCCCTCACAAAGGCACTGACATGAGCACCAATGTCCTGCGCACCGCTGACGGCTGGTGGGTCGTCCTCGGCGAACGCGCCGTCCCGGTCGACACCAAGGCCGCCACCACCGCCGAACTGCTCGCCGACCGGGACGCCGTCCGGGAGGCCGCTGCCTCCGGCGGGCCGGGCACTCCGGTCGCCGATCTGGCCGCCCTCTCGCCGGTCACCACGCCCTGCCGGGTGGTCGCCCAGATGGTCAACTACCGCAGCCACGCCCGTGATTCGGGTTTCAAGGGCGACATCCCGCCCGCGTTCTTCCGCAAGGCGTCCGGCTCAGTCAGCGGCCCCGGCGACGCCGTCGTCCGCCCCTCCCATGTGAAGTTCCTCGACTACGAGATCGAGCTCGGGCTCGTGATGGGCGCGCCGCTGCCCGTCGGCACCGTGGTCGAGGAGCGGGACCTGCCGTCGTACGTCGCCGGACTGGTGATCACCAACGACGTCAGCGCCCGTGAGGTGCAGCTGACCAAGACGCAGTTCTACGAGAGCAAGTCGTACCCCACCTTCACGCCGACCGGCCCGTACCTGACGCTGCTGGAGCCGGAGGACTTCGCCCATCTCCTGGACCTGCGGCTGAAGTTGAGCGTCAACGGCGAGCTCCGCCAGGACCGCACCCTGGCCGACATGATCGTCCGCCCGGCACAGGCGCTGACCCTGCTGGCCCGCTTCCAGACCCTGGACGCCGGCGACCTGCTGCTCACCGGCACTCCCGGTGGCACGGCCCTGAAGGCGCCGCCGAAGGCCGTCGAGAAGATCGGCGCGCTGCTGCCGCCCGCCGTGAAGTGGAAGGCGTTCTTCAAGAGCCAGGCGAAGAACCCGCACTACCTGAGTCCGGGCGACGTGATCACGGCGACGATCGCGACCCCCGACGGCCGCATCGACCTCGGCGGGCAGCGCACGCCCGTCGCGGCCGCGAACTAATACCCGAGGTGAGCCGCACATGACCGTCGATGAAGCCGCACGTGTGCCCGTCGTGATCGTCGGGGCCGGGCCGGTGGGCGTGACCGCCGCCCTTCTGCTGGCCCGGCGCGGAGTCCGCAGTGTCGTCCTCGAACGCCACCGGGATGTCTATCCGCTCCCGCGCGCCGTCGCCAATGACGACGAGATCCACCGGATCCTCCAGGCCGCCGGAGTCGGCGAGGAGTTCACCGCGATCTCCCGGCCGGCGAACGGACTACGGCTGCTGGATGCCCGGCACCGGGTGATGGCCGAGTTCCGCCGCTCCCCGCAAGGGCACCACGGGTATCCGCAGTCCAGCATGTTCGACCAGCCCGAGCTGGAACGCGTACTGCGCGACGCCCTGGCTCGGCGCCCGGAGTGCGAACTGCGCGGCGGCGTGGAGGTCACCGCCGTCGGCCCGGACACCACAGGCCCCGTACGCGTCACCTACCGTGACGACGATCGCGAGCATGAGCTGTGGGCCGACGCGGTCCTCGGCTGCGACGGCGCCAACAGCCTCACCCGCGAAGCCATCGGCGGCGCCTGGGAGGACCTGCACTTCGAGGAGAAGTGGACCGTCATCGACGCCGAGACCACGGGCCCCGTCCGTTGTTGGGAGGGCGTCGACCAGGTCTGCGACCCGGACCAGCCGGGGACCTTCATGCGGGTGAACGAGACCCGCTACCGCTGGGAGTTCCGGCTCCGTGAAGGAGAAGGGCAGGAGACGGTCCGCGAAGTGATCGCCCCGTGGCTGCCGCCCTCGTACGACGGGGACTTCGAGGTGGTCCGCGAGACGCAGTACACCTTCCGGGCCCGCGTCGCCGACCGCTGGCGCAGCGGACGGGTCTTTCTGCTCGGAGACGCCGCCCACCTCACCCCGCCGTTCATCGGACAGGGCCTGTGCTCGGGACTGCGAGACGCCTACAACCTCACCTGGAAACTCGCCCGCGTCCTCCAGCAGGGCGGCGACGAACGGCTGTTGGACAGCTATGAGAGCGAACGCAGGCCGCACGCACGGCGTGTGGTCCGCCTCGCGGTCGCCATGGGCTGGGCCATGACCGGTGGCCAGGACGGTGCCGCCGCGCTCCGCCGCCGAGCGCTGGCCGCCGCCTGCCGCATACCCGGCCTGACCGAGCTGGCCGGCCGCGACCTCAGCCCACCCCTGACCACCGGACCGCTCGTACGGCGCAGTGTCCGCCGAAGGCTGGCGGGCACACACTGCCCCCAACCATGGGTGAGCGTCGCCGGACGGCCCACCCGGCTCGACGAGGCGCTCGGCGACTCCTTCGCCGTACTGACCGCCACCGAGCCCGGCCCTTCCCTGACCGCGCTCGCCCACAGTCTCGGCGTTCACGCCGTACCGGTGACCGACCTCGGCGACGACGGCACCCTCGCAGCCTGGCTGCGCGCCGGACACGCAGATGCGGTCCTGCTGCGGCCCGACCGGGTCGTCATGGACATCGTCCCGGCAGGCGGCCGCGACTTCACCTCGACCGCCGCCTGGGCAACCCTCCTGCACACCACCCGAAGCCCTGTCCCTTCCGAACGGACGGCCCCGAAAAGCCTGTTGAGGAGTACGACGCGATGAGCACGCCCTTCTTCACACCCGATCCGGAGACGGCGGCCGCCAGTCGCATCGCGGACTTCGCCCGGCTCCAGGGCATGGACCCGGAGGACTATGCCACCCTGCATCAGTGGTCGGTCACCGACCTGGAGGGCTTCTGGGGCGCGGTGTGGGAGTACTTCGACATCAACGCCGACACCCCGTACGACCAGGTGCTGGCCGAGGAGCGGATGCCGGGCGCCCGCTGGTTCCCCGGCGCCACCCTCAATTACGCCCACCATGCCCTGCGTAACCTGGCCGACGACGACGTGGCGATCATCGCCCTCGACGAGACCGGTGCCGGATACGAGGTGACCGGCGCCCGGTTGCGTGCCCTGGTGGCGTCCGTGGCCGCCACCCTGCGCGATCTCGGTGTCGGCAAGGGCGACCGGGTGGTCGGCTATCTGCCCAACACCCCGCACGCCATCGTCTCGTTCCTCGCCGCAGCGAGCCTGGGCGCCGTGTGGTCGGTGTGCGGTCAGGACTACGCCCCCAAGGCCGCCGCCGACCGCTTCGCCCAGCTCGAACCCACCGTCCTGATCGCCGCCGACGGCTATCTCTTCAACGGCACTACCCACGACCGCCGCGACGCAGTCCTCGAACTCGCCCACGCCCTCCCCACGTTGAAGGCGACCCTGCTGGTGGACCACATGGGCCTGCCCTGGCCGTCGCAGGCGTACCCGTCGCTGGTGGTCCCCTGGGAGGATGCCTCCACCCGTACCGAGGAACTCGCCTGTGTACCGGTCCCGTTCGACCACCCGCTGTGGGTCGTGTTCTCCTCCGGCACCACCGGCCTGCCCAAGGGCATCGTCCATAGCCACGGCGGCGTGCTGCTGGAGCACCTGAAAACCCTGGGGCTGCACTCGGACTTGGGCCCCGGCGACCGCCTCCTCTGGTACACCACCACCCACTGGATGATGTGGAACCTTGTCGCCTCCACTCTCCTGACCGGCGCGACGACCTGTACGTACGACGGCAGCCCGGCGCCCTTCGCCAAGCTCGACGTCCTGTGGGAGCTGGCCGCCCGCCACCGGGTCACCGTCTTCGGTACCAGCCCCCAATACCTGCTGGGCATGGCCAAGTTCGGCATCGACCCGTCCGTCCACGACCTGTCGTCGATCCGCGTCGTCGGCTGCACCGGCTCCGCGCTGCCTGCCTCCGCCTACCCCTGGGTCCGCGAGCACGTCGGCGAGCACGTTCTGCTGGCCTCCATCAGCGGCGGCACCGACATCGTCTCCGGGTTCGCGGGCAGCGCCCCCAACACCCCGGTCTGGGCAGGCGAGTTGTCCGCGCCGCACCTGGGCGTGGCGCTGGCCGCGTACGACGCCGAGGGCTTCCCCGTCTTCGACCAGGTCGGCGAGCTGGTCGTCACCCGGCCCATGCCCTCGATGCCGCTGTACTTCTGGAACGACCTGGAGGGCACCCGCTACCACGACGCCTACTTCTCGGCGTACCCCGGGGTGTGGCGACACGGCGACTGGATCACGGTCACGGGTCACGGCTCGGTGATCATCCACGGCCGCTCCGACTCGACGCTCAACCGCAACGGTGTACGGCTCGGCAGCGGCGACATCCATGATGTCGTCGAACGTCTCCCCGAGATCGCCGAGGCCCTGGTCATCGGCGCGGAGGAGCCGGACGGCGGCTACTGGATGCCGCTGTTCGTGGTCCCGGCGGCCGGGGTGACCCTGGACGACTCCCTGCGCGAGAAGATCCGCGACGCCGTCCGCACCGGCGCCTCACCCCGCCACGTCCCCGACGAGATCCTCGAAGTGCCGGGCATCCCGCACACACGCACCGGCAAGAAGCTGGAGGTCCCGATCAAGCGACTGCTCCAGGGCGCCACGGTGGAGCAGGTCGTCAACCCGGCCACCGTGGACAGCCCCGAACTCATCGACCACTACGTCCGGCTGGGCGCCGAGCGCCGCAAGGGCAGGTCCGCCTCATGACCACCGTGCTCGCCGTCGCCCTGTCCCTGGTCTTCCTTCCGCTGGGGCTGGCGAAGCTCGCCTCGGCGCCGGTCATGCGCCAGGCGGCGGCCCATCTCGGCATGTCGGTACGGCTCTATCGCGTCGTCGGCGCGCTGGAGGTGGCCGGGGTCGCCGGTCTGCTGACGGGGCTGACCTGGATGCCGCTGGGCGTGGCCGCAGCGACCGGCCTCGCCCTGCTGATGGCCGCGGCGGCGGTGGTCCACCTGCGCCACGGCGACCCGCCGGTCCGGGCCGTCCCGGCCGCCGTACTGGCCCTGATCTCCTTGACGTACGCGGCAACGGCGATGACCGTCGGCTGACGCGTCCTGTACGGCCGGGCACGGGCAGCCCCCTGTGAGGGCGGCGGCCGCCCCTCCCCGGCTCCGCGCGGGCGGCCATCGCACACCGGCCTTGCACTCCCCCGGGGCTGGGGCGGCCCGCGCCGACGTCCGGGGCCTGCGAGACGGCTGGGCTCGACAGGCCCCGGACGTGCTTACCGGTCGAGGACCGGCGCGAGACGACTCTCATGACTCACGCTGCCACACCATCGGCTGCACGGCCGACACGCTCACGTGGGTCCCGCCCATCCCGCGATAGCTCCCGCTGGTCGGCGAGAGGTTTGACGCCCGTCGGTGCGACCGCGCGGACTCCACGGCCTGAGGTCGATCATCCTCGCCTGGCGCCGGAGGGCATGCAGGCCTCGACGGCGACGCCCGCGTCCGTTCGCGCAGCTCGGCGGTCACGGGGTCCTGGGCATGCCCCGCGGGACGGCGGCGATCGCCGGCCGTCACGCCGCGGAACGCCTGTCTAGGAACGCAGTGTCCCGGCGGTCTCGATGAACAGTTCCGCGATGGCCTTGGCCGACGGTGTCGGTGGATTGTCGCGCAGCCGGGTGAGCAGGATGCGGCGAACCGGGGCCGCGGGGCCCAGGTCGATGGTGGTGACGTCGTCCCGCAGGCTGGCCAGGGCGAACCTGGGGGCGAGCGTGATGCCCAGGCCGACCGCCGCCATGGCCTGGGCCTCCTGGTAGTCGTGTGCCCGGTAGGCGATCTTCGGCTCGAAGCCGGCGGCACGGCAGCTACGGGTGAGCAGCTCGGCGACCGGGTGATCGCCCCGGACGATCCAGTTCTCCTCGGCCAGCTCCTCGAAACCGGCGGAGTGCCGGGCGGTGAGCGGGTGGCTGGTGGCGACGACCAGGCAGGTGTGGTCGTCCAGCAGATGGGTGACATCGAGGTTGGTCTCGTCCAGGCGCCGCCACGGGTAGTCCCACATCAAGGACAGCTCGATCTCCCGGCTCTCGAGGAGGTCCGTCAGGCCGGCGTTGCGGTCGCTGTGCACGGCCAGCTCAACCTGCGGGTACCGGGTGCGAAAGGCGCGCACGACGCGGGGCAGCAGGGATGCGGCGATGGTGGGGAAGGTACCGATGTGCAAGGTCCCGCTGTGCAGGCCCGCGATGTCATCGAGGGATCGGCGTGCGGCTCGCAACTGGCGATCGATCCGTGCGGCATGCTCGGCCAGAGTGCGGCCGGCCTCGGTGAGCGTGACGCCCCGGGGGTGCCGCGCGATCAGCGGCTGCCCGGCTTCCGCTTCCAGCCTGCTGATCTGCTGGGACACCGCCGAGGGCGTATAGCTCAGGGCGATCGAGGCCGCCGTGATGGAGCCCCGGCGAGCCACCTCGGCCAGCACCAGCATGCGGCGTACATCGAGGCTCATCGCGACCGCCTTAAGCATTTGTGAAAGCAGCTTCAGTTTCTTTCGATTGTACTGATGGTGCTGCTGGCGCATCGTCGTACTGCCCGGCGGGCGGGCCGCGCAGCCGTCAACCCGCCCGCCGGGCCCTGGTGAAAGAGATTCAAGCTGCGGTCGCGTACGCACACAGTCCCTGATCCGTACGCCCCAGCCCCGAAAAGATCTCCGATCCGGGCAACTGCTGTCCGAACCCAGGGGAGTACACATGACCGAGCAGTGGGACGTCGTCGTGGTCGGCGGCGGGAACGCCGGCTTCAGCGCGGCTCAGTCCGCCCGACAGCAGGGAGCACGGGTGCTGTTGCTGGAGAAGGCCCCCCGCCAATGGGCCGGAGGCAACTCCTACTTCACTGCCGGGGCGATGCGCACCAGCCACGGCGGGCTCACCGACCTCACCTCACTGGTCGAGCCACTTCCCGCGGACCGGGCAGGACGCGTCGACCTCGCCCCCTACACCGACGACGACTTCCTCGCCGACCTGACCCGGGTGACCCAGGGAAGGACCGACCCCGAACTCGCCCGGATCCTGGTCGGTGAATCCCGCGAGACGATGACCTGGCTGCGCAGCCTCGGCCTGCGATTCGAGCTCATGTTCCACCGGCAGGCTTACGAGGTGGACGGGCGCTACCGGTTCTGGGGCGGACTGGCCGTCGGCGTGGTCGGCGGGGGCAAAGGAATGATCGACCAGCACCTTGCCGCCGCCGATCGCAGCGGCATCGAAGTCCGCTTCGACAGCCCCGTCACCGGCCTGGCCACCGCAGCCGACGGCTCCGTTGGCGGCGTGATGCTCGCCGACGGGCAGCGCATCGAGGCCGACGGCGTGGTACTCACCAGCGGCGGCTTCGAGGCCAACCCGCAGATGCGGGCCGGCTACCTGGGCGCGGGCTGGGACCTGGCCCTGGTGCGCGGAACCCCGTACAACACCGGCGAGGGCATCCGCATGGCCCTGGCGGCCGGCGCGCAACCCTACGGCCACTGGAGCGGCTGCCACGCGGTGGCCTGGGACAGCCAGGCCCGAGCGACCGGCGACCGGGAGCTGACCAACCAACTCACCCGCGGCGGCTACCCGTTCGGCATCGTGGTCAACGCCGAGGGGCGCCGGTTCGTCGACGAGGGAGCGGACTTCCGCAACTACACCTACGCCAAGTACGGTGCCGAGATCCTCAAGCAACCGGCAGGCGTCGCCTACCAGCTCTTCGACGCGACGTCCGCGCCGCTGCTGCGCCCCGAGGAGTACGCCTCTGCGGGCATCACCAGGGTGGAGTCCGACACCGTGGAGGGCCTGGCCAAGGAACTCGGCATGGACGAGGGCCGGCTGGCGGAGACGGTTGAGCGGTTCAACGCCGCCGTTGTCCCCGGTCGCTTCGACCCGACGGTCAAGGACGGCTGCCGGACCGAGGGCATCACCCCTCCCAAGTCCAACTGGGCCCAGCCGCTGACCACTCCTCCGTACATCGCCTTCCCGGTGACCTGCGGCATCACCTTCACCTTCGGCGGGCTGCGGATCGACGCCGACGCGCACGTGCTGGACCTGAGCGGCCGCCCCGTCCCTGGTCTGTACGCGGCCGGCGAACTCGTCGGCGGGCTCTTCTGGTTCAACTACCCGGGAGGCTCCGGCCTCACCGCCGGTTCGGTGCTCGGCAGGCGCGCCGGGCGCTCAGCAGCCGCCGACACGCATTGACGGCGACGCCGCAACGGGTTGAATCACACGGTGTGTGGTAGATGCGGTGACCGCCTGCTTCGTCGATGAAGTCGGCCCGCGCGCCCCAGCGGTTGCTGACGCACGGCTGTGGCGATGACGCACGAAGCCTTCCGAGGGGCCTGGATTCGTCCTTGAAAGCGCCTCTGAGCTGCATGTTTCCCGGGTGGAGTCAGACTGCATACCTTCCCGATGACGCGTCACCTGGAGTGTGTGGCGATCCATGAGTCGACCGCCAAGGCCCCTGACCTGCGGTTTGGGGAATTGTCCCTTGGTTCGGCGACCTACTTCGGGAGTTGCAACGGGTGGACGTGGAGGGCATGCCTGAGCTGCGGTTTCCGGAGCTTCGGCAGCGGTCCGCGCGCCACACTGCGCTACTGAACTGACCACTGAACTGTTTCATGCGCTACTGAACTGTTCGAGGCCATTCAACAGATGGGGCCTAATGCTTCTCCCGCCCCGGCAGGAATTCCTGCACCTTCGCCTTCAGGCCCTGCCTGATAATGCCTCCGCGGTCCGCGTCGCCCTTCAGGATCGAGGCGGCCGTCGCCTCCATCTGCTCCCAGGTGGCGTGCGGCGGGATCGGTGGGACCGCAGGGTCCGTCAGGAACTCGATCACCGCGGGGCCGTCCGCCTCCAGACCGGCCCGCCAGCCCGCCTCGACGTCCTCCGGCTTCTCGACCCGGATGCCGGTCAGACCCAGCGAACGGGCGAACGCGGCGTACTGCACGTCCGGGATCTCCTGCGAGGGCAGGAAGGACGGAGCGCCCTCCATGGCCCGCATCTCCCACGTCACCTGGTTGAGGTCGTGGTTGTTGAACACGGCCACGACCAGCCGCGGGTCCTCCCACAGATCCCGGTACTTGGCGGCCGTGATCAGCTCCGCCATGCCGTTCATCTGCATCGCACCGTCCCCGACCAGCGCGATCGCGGGCCGGTCCGGGTGCGCGAACTTCGCGCCTATCGCGTACGGCACCCCGCAGCCCATCGTTGCGAGCGTGCCGGACAGCGAGGAGCGCATGCCCGGCCTCATGGTCAGGTGACGTGCGTACCAGTTGGCCGCCGAGCCCGAGTCGGAGCTGACGATCGCGTCGGCCGGCAGCAGCGCGTCCAGCACATGGGCGACGTACTCCGGGTTGATCGGGTCGGCCGACAGCTCCGCCCGCCGCCCCATCACCTCGCGCCAGCGCGTCACGTTCGCACACACCAGGTCGTGCCACTCACGCCCCCGCTCCTCACTCAGTAGCGGGATCAGCGCCTGCAGGGTCGCCTTCGCGTCTCCGACGAGATTCACTTCGTACGGATAACGCATGCCGACCATGTGCGGATCGATGTCGATCTGCACCCCGCGTGCCTTGCCGAAGTCCGGCATGAACTGCGTGTACGGGAAGGAGGAACCGATGGTCAGCAGGGTGTCGCAGTCCCGCATCAGCTCGTACGAAGGGCGCGTGCCCAGCAGGCCGATCGAGCCGGTGACGTAAGGGAGTTCGTCGCTGAGGACGTCCTTGCCGAGCAGCGCCTTGGCCACGCCGGCCTTCAGCAGTTCGGCGACCTGCTCGACCTCGGCGCGTGCCCCTGCGGCGCCCTGGCCTACCAGGATCGCCACCTTGTCACCGGAGTTGAGGATCTCGGCCGCCCGCCGGATGGACTCCTCGGACGGGATCGCCGTCCAGGCGGAGCGGTCCAGGCTGGAGGGCACCATCTTGAACTCGTGCGTGGGCGGGGAGTAGTCCAGCTCCTGGACGTCCCCGGGGATGATGATCGCTGTGGGGGCGTGGCGTGCGTACGCGGTGCGGATCGCCCGGTCGATGACGTTCGGCAGCTGCTCGGGGACCGTCACCGTCTCGATGAAGTCCGAGGCGACGTCCTTGAACAGGGTGTGCAGGTCGACCTCCTGCTGGTACGAGCCGCCCATCGCCGTGCGGTGCGTCTGGCCGACGATCGCCAGCACCGGCACATGGTCGAGCTTGGCGTCGTAGAGGCCGTTGAGCAGGTGGATCGCGCCGGGGCCCGAGGTCGCCGCACACACTCCGAGACGGCCGCTGAACTTGGCGTAGCCGACCGCCTCGAACGCGGACATCTCCTCGTGCCGGGACTGGACGAAGCGAGGCTTGTTCTCGGCCCGGCCCCAGGCGGCCAGCAGACCGTTGATGCCGTCTCCTGGGTAGCCGAAGACATGGTCCACACCCCACTCGCGCAGTCGCTGCAGGACGTGGTCGGAGACCTTGGTGCTCATGCGTCGACCTCCCGGGCCTTGACGTGATCGGACAGCTGTCGTCTGCGGGCCGAGTCACCCGGTGGGCCCCCGGAAAACATGTGGGGGTGTTTGCGGCCGAGGGCCCGGGGCAGGCGCAGTTCCAGTGCTTCGGACAGGAGGCACGTCCGTGGGAACGGCATCTGAGCCGCCCCGGCCGCGCCTGTCTCGAACGCGCGGCCGCACTCCCACGGTGACCGTCCACCCCAGAGCACCTTCAAGGGAGTTGCGACGCACCATGCCCACCAAAGTGAGCGCGAAGCACCACCCGCACGACGACGCCCCCGATACCGCCGACGCCTTCCGCAAACTCGCCAAGCTCCCCGCGGGCCAGCAGCGCGACACGCTGCGCGAGCAGATCGTCGAGGCCTGGCTGCCGATGGCGGAACGCCTCGCGGGACGCTTCCGCAGCCGGGGCGAGAGCTTCGAGGATCTGCGGCAGGTCGCCGCCCTCGGCCTGGTCAAGGCCGTCGACCGGTACAACCCCGAACTCGGCAACGCGTTCGAAAGTTACGCCGTGCCCACCATCACGGGCGAGATCAAACGGCACTTCCGGGACCACATGTGGACCCTGCACGTACCGCGCCGGGTGCAGGACCTGCGCAACCGCGTCCGGTTCGCCAGCCAGGACCTCTCCCAGACCATCCCGGGCCGCAGGCCCACCGTCGCGGAGATCGCCGAACACGCCAACATGAGCGAGGAGGACGTCCTGGTCGGACTGGAGGCGCTGGAGAGCTTCACCGCGCTCTCGCTCGACGCCGAACTGCCCGGCAGTGAGGACGGCTACTCGCTGAGCGACGCCCTCGGCTCGCCCGACCCCGCGCTGGACACGGTCGTGGACCGCGAGTCCGTCAAGCCCCGGCTGGCCGCGCTGCCCGAGCGGGAGCGGGCCATCCTGTACATGCGGTTCTTCGGCGACATGACGCAGAGCCGGATCGCCGAGCAACTCGGTATATCCCAGATGCATGTGTCACGACTGATCAGCCGGTGCTGCACGCGGATGCGGGACCAGATCATGCGCGAGGCCGCATAGCCAGTGCCAGATGGCGGGACATCAGGTCCATCGCCTGCGCCTCCGCCATCGAGAACGCCAGGCGGGGCCCGCACCGGAACAACGTGAGCACGCCTCGCACGGCGTCCCCGTCCTTCAGCGGCACGCACAGCAGTGAAGTGACGTCTGCTGCTACGAGGACGGGGGCGCCCGTCGCGGTCCGGCCGAGGGCGTCCGGGTCCGGCGGACGGATCTGCAGCGCCGGCGACCCGGTCCGGGCCGACTCGACGACCAGGGGGCAGTCGGCCGGATCCTGCCCTTCGAGCGCGGCCGCGTCCCCGTCCGGCGGGGCCAGCACGGCCGTGCGCGACAGGCCGCCCGACCCCGCATCGGCGATCACCCAGTCGGCGAACCTGCCGTGCAGGACCCGTGCCGCCGCCTCCAGGGCGCCCTGGCGGTCCGTGGTCAGCAGGGCCGTGGTCATCGCGTCCAGGAGGTCCATCACGGCCGCGTGCCGGGTGGTCTCGGCGAGGTCCGGGAGCTGCCGCGCCGGCGGGTCCACCGGCATGGCGGGGCCGCTGGGTCCGACCGGCTGGAGGACGACAAGGACCGTTGTGCGGGGCTCGCCGCTCGGGCGCACGGCCGCCAGCGTGGCGTGCACCGGGACGGACGGCTGCTGCTGGAGGCGGACGGTGAGACTGCGGTCGCCCTCGCCGCGGGCCACCGCCGCGGCCTGGGAACGGAACGCGGCCCGGTCGGCATGGGCGAGGAAACCGGTCAGCGGGCGGCCCGTCGCATAACCGGCGCGCACGCCGGTGAAGGCGGTCGCCGCGCCGTTCAGCCGCCGCACCACCGTCTCCTTGTCGACGAGCGCGACCGGGAGCGGGAGACGCTGGAACACAGTGCGCAGCAGCTGCTGCTCCTGACGGTCCGGCGAGGCGCCGGTGCGTACCGGGCCTGCTTCCGTCAGCCGCTCGTACCGGGGCCACAACTGGCCGACCACATGGTCGAGTTCGAAGATCGCCGCGTCCAGCACCGTGGGCAGGTCCCCGCTCGAGACCGATCTCGCCGTCTTCAACTCCGCGACGCGGCGCACAAAATCCGCGAGGTCTTCCCCGAACTCGTCCGTCTGCGTCATGCGACGAACGTAGCGCGACTCCCGTTCGAGACCACCGTTTTCGGACCGGGCGAGCGGGAAGGTGCGCGGGTGAGAGGAGGAGTGCACCATGCAGGACACCGGGCATCACACCGGCCGTTGGGACGCGGAGGCGACCGAGCCCGCTCTCCCGGGGCGGCGGCTGTCGGAACTGGTCGAGGAGGCCGCGCGCTGCACCGTCGAGTGCTGCGGAGCGAGCGGACTGGTGGCCGAGGGCGGCAGCGAACGGCCCGCGGCCGTCACCCACCCCGACCTCGCCCCGCTCGTCGCCGTGCAACTGCGCTCCGGGGACGGACCCATCCCGGCCGCCCTGGAACGCGGGGAGCCCGCCCGTTGCTCCGACCTGCTGCGCGAGGACCGCTGGCCCGAGTACCGCGCCCTCGCGCTCGACTCCGGGGTGCGCTCCAGCGTCACACTGCCCTTCCGGCGCTCCGGCCTGGCGGTGACGCTCAGCCTCTACAGCTTCCGGCCCGGCGCCCTGGAGGACGCCCCGCACGGGCCGGCCCGGGCGCTCGGCGACTTCGCCATGACGTGCCTGGTCCGTGACCGTTCCTACCGCGCCGCGCTCACCGAACTCGACCAGCTCGGCACCGCGCTGCGCTCCCGTCCCCTCGTCGACCAGGCCTGCGGCATCGTCATGCACGTGCTCGGCTGCGACGCGGACGCCGCCTTCGGTGTGCTGCGCCGCATCTCGCAGGGCAGCAACCGCAAGCTGTCCGACGTGGCGGCGGGGGTGGTCGAACGGCGGGGGAGGGGGTTGGAGAGGGACCTGGCCGCTCTTCTGAACTGAGGTCCCGCGAACCGGGGTCCTGACACCTGGGCGGGACGCGGGCTGTGTCACCCGCTCGGCGGCCCTTGTAGCGCGAATGGGGCTCGGCCGCGCGCGCCTGGCCGCCGGGCGGGCTGTGATGGGCTATGGGGCACGACTCCGTGCTCCTGAGAAGTCACCCGTCGAAGGAGCCCTCCCCATGCCTCGCACCGCCCGTGTCCTGTCCGTCGCCGCCCTGGCCGGTGCCACACTCGGCTTCGCCTCGGCCGCCTACGCGGACTCGGCCGCGGAGGCCGGCCCGAGCAGTTCCTCCCCCGGCGGCAGCGTCACCGTCTCGGTCGCCTGCGAAGCAACCGCCGGAGTGCCGCCCGCCACCGTCGACGCCGTCTCACAGGCCAACGCCCGGCGCGGGAACTCCGCGACCGTCGACGGCACCTGTGCGACGGCGCCCGGCGGCAAGGACAAGGCGTGGAGCACCGCTTCCCGCGTGAACCGCGGCGACGGCAGCGAGGGTGCCGGGCGTGGTGACGTCGGGGGTGACGGTGGTCTGGCCGGCGACAACGGTGGTGGCGGGCGTGGCGACGACGGGGGCGGTGCCGGCGGACTCGGTGACGACGGCGGCGGTGGCGTCGGACACGGAGACGACGGCGGCGGTGGCGGCGCCGATCTCGGCGGCGGCGATGTCGGCGGCGGTGGCGGCCATGACCAAGGCAAGCCCTGCACCGATCCGGACGCCGACTCCTGCGGCGGCGCGGGGATGCAGAACGGGACGGAGCACGGCATGCAGAACGGCAGGCAGCACGGCGTGGAGGCCGGTGCGGGCGGCACCTTCTCCGACTCCGTGCCCGCGCTCGTCGCCGGCGGCCTCCTGATCGCCGTCGCCCTGGGCGCCGCCGCCTACCGGCTGTGGCCCAAGGACTCCGCCTGGGACCACTGACCCGCGGGGCGACCGGCGAAACCCGTGCGCACTCCGATGCGGCAGCGGCACTCTGGGTACTCGGAGCACAGCGACGGACACGGCACAGGGACTGCGCGGAGGTACGCATGCGGCGGACGGACGCGGAAGGCCACGGACCCGTCCGCTACGGGCCGCCGCTGCCCGAGGACGGCCTGCCCGTGCCGCCCGAGCTCACCGCCGTGCTCGCCGCGGCCGCCGCACGGGCCGACGGGGAGCCGATCGGCGGCGGACCCGAGCTGATCGAGGCCGCGTGCGGCTACTGGGAGCGACGCGGCCTGTCCGCCGCACCCGACCGCGTGGCCGCCGGCCCCGGCGCCCCCGCCCTGCTGCTCGCGCTGACCGCCGCGCTCGGCGGCGACGTCCTGGTGCCGAGGCCCTGCGCGGCCTGGTGGGCGCCGTACGCACGCCTGTTGGGCAGACCCGTCTTCCATGTGGCGACGCCGGCCGAGTGCGGTGGCGTACCGGATCCGTACGCCCTCCTGGAGACCGTGCGCAGGGTGCGCACCGAGGGCGGTGACCCGCGGCTGCTCGTGCTGTCCGTCGCAGACGACCCGACGGCCACCGTCGCCCCGCCCGAGTTCCTGCACGAGTGCGTCGAGGCCGCCGCAGGGGAGGGACTGCACCTGGTCAGCGACGAGACCTGGCGCGACACCCTGCACGCACCGCACGACACGGTGCTGCTCAGCCCCGCCGAGATGCTGCCCGACCACGTCACCGTCGTCACCGACCTGGCCGGCGCGCTGCTGCCGCCCGGCTGGCCTGCCGCGATGGCCCGCGTCCCGGCGGGCGACACGGGCCGTGACCTCCACGCGCGCGTGCTCGACGTGCTCACCGCGCTGGGCGCCCGCATCGCCGGCCCGGTCGCCGCCCCGGCCGCGTACGCGCTGGGGGAGCCGGAGCCGGTCACCGCGCGCGTGGCCGCCGGCGTGCGCCTGCATGCGCGCGTGGCCGCCGCCGTGCACGCCGCGATCGTCGCGGCGGGCACCCTGTCCCGTCCCCCGCAGGCCGGCCGCCACCTCTACGCCGACCTCGGCCCGCTGCGCTCCGCGCTCTCGGCGCACGGCGTCGGCGACGCGCAGGAACTGGAGGACTTCCTCGCCGCCCGGCTCGGCATGCCCGCACCGGGCGGCCACCGCTTCGGAGACGAACTCGGCGCCCTGCGCGTCCGCCTGTCCACCGGCCCGCTGTTGGGCAGCACGGACGAGGAACGCGCGGAATGTCTCACATCACCCGCGCCGTTGGAACTGCCACACGTGCAACGCGCGTTGAGCCATGTGAAGTCGGTCTTCGACGATCTCCGCGACGAAGCTCAGCGATGGGAGCCTCCTCGATGACGCAGCAGTCCGAGTCGACCACCACCACGAGTACGAGTACGAGTACGACCACCCGGGATGCCGACGAGACGGCGTCCCGGCCAGGGTTCGCGCCCGCCCTTCCGCCGCTCGCCGAACCCCGCCCGCTGGGCGAGCGCAGGGTGTGGCCGCGCACCTTCCACGACCGTCTGACCGCCCCGCTGCCCGGCCTGAAAGCCATGGCACGCTTCGCCCGCGAGGGCTCCATCCGCCCCGGACGCGAAGGCCTGGCCGACATCCCCCGGCTCCCCTTCGCACCCGCCCCGCTGCCCCGCGTCGACGCCCGCACCGTCGCCGTCTCCTGGGCGGGACACGCCAGTTGGATCGTCCGGATCGGCGGCCTGACCGTCCTGACCGACCCGGTCTGGTCCCGCCGCATCCTCGGCACCCCCGCCCGCATCACCCCGGTCGGAATCCCCTGGGAGTCCCTGCCACCCGTCGACGCGGTCGTCGTCAGCCACAACCACTACGACCACCTGGACGCCCCCACCCTGCGCCGGCTCCCGCGCACCACTCCGGTGTTCGTCCCGGCCGGCCTCGCCCGCTGGTTCCACCGCCGCCGCTTCACCGCCGTCACCGAACTGGACTGGTGGGAGGCGGCCGAACTGAAGGGCGTCCGCTTCGACTTCGTCCCCGCCCACCACTGGTCCAAGCGCACCCTCACCGATGCCTGCCACTCCCTGTGGGGCGGCTGGGTACTGACGGCCCCCGACGGCCAACGCGTCTATTTCGCGGGCGACACGGGATACGGCCACTGGTTCTCCCGGATCGGCGAGCGCCACCCGGACATCGACCTCGCCCTCCTCCCCATCGGCGCCTACGACCCCCGCTGGTGGCTCAGCGACGTCCACTGCGACCCGGAGGAGGCGGTACGGGCGGCCCAGGACCTGGGCGCGCGAAGGATGGCCCCGATGCACTGGGGCACGTTCGTGTTGTCGGCGGAGCCGGTACTTGAGCCCCTCACACGGGTACGGACGGCTTGGGAGAAGGCGGGCTTGGATCGCGATGACTTGTGGGACCTCCCAGTGGGAGGCTCCCGGGTCCTGTAGCGCCGTTGTTTTAGGGGCGAGGGGCTGTATCAATATGCGGCTCCGCCGCGTGGGCGCGACAGGCCCCCACCGGCCCGCAGTCGCCAAACGATCTCAGATCCCCGCCCCTTGGGCGCCTCTGCACAGGCGTCGCCAGACACTCGGCACGACACTGATGACCACGGTCAACGCAACCGCAGCCACCACGCCTTCCCAAGGCTCCGGGAACAGGGAACCACCCAGAATCCCAATCACTTGATACGTCGCAGCCCAAGCCAGGCACGCCGGCAAGTTGCCCCGAGCAAACCGCCGCAACGGCCACTTGGCCATGAGGCAAGCCAACATCACCGGAATACGCCCAGCCGGCACCAGCCGGGACAACACCAGCACGGCAACCCCGTGCTCGGCCAGCTTCCCCTGCGCCTGCGCGAGCCGCTCCTCCGGCGCCCGCGCCCGAATCGCCGCCAGCCACCGCGACCCGTTCTTCGACCCCATCCCGCGCCGCCCCAGCCAGTACAGCGCCGCATCCCCGAGAAACGCGGCCAGCGACGCGGTCACGAACACCAGGGCCAACGCGAACGGCGCCGTCTGATGAAAGGCCACCACGGCCGCCGAACTCACCAGCGCCCCCGTGGGAATCACCGGCACCAGCGCCCCGAACAGCACCAGCAGAAACAGCGACGGATAGCCGATCGCACGCTGGGTCGACTCGGGAGGCACGATCGCCGCCGTAGCGGCAAGCCACATCACCGCGCGACCTCCAGGCGCACGCTCTCCCCGTGCCCGAGCCGGTGCACCGCGACATCCGGCGCGTGCTCGGCCGCGAGGCGCACGAACTCGTCGCCGGGCGCGTGGAATTCATGGGGGCGCACAGCGTCCATCCCGATCGGCCAGTACGTGCCGTAGTGCACCGGCACCGCACTGCGCGGGGCCAGCCGGGCCAGCGCCTGGGCCGCCCGCCCCGCATCCAGATGTCCGGTGCCGAGGTACGGCCCCCAGCCGCCCACCGGCAGCAGCGCCACGTCGACCGGCCCGACCTCCTGCGCCATCGCGTCGAACAGCCCGGTGTCCCCGGCGAAGTACGTGCGTGCCTCGCCCTCGATGACGTACCCCAGAGCGGGCGAGCGATGCGGTCCGAGCGGCAGCCGCCGCCCGTCGTGCCATGCGGGGACGGCCCGTACGACCACGTCACCGACCGTCACCCGGTCCCCGGGCGCCACCTCGCGCACCGTGAGGTGGGTGAGCCGGCGCAGCCCCGGCACGGCCCGGGGTGCGCCCCGGGGCACCAGCAGGCGCGTGCCCTCGGCGAGCCGCTCCAGAGACGGAACATGCAGGTGGTCGGCGTGCAGATGCGACACCAGCGCCACGTCCGCGCGCCAGGCGCCGGGCGGCGGCAGCGCCCCGCGACGGCGGCGGAGATGTGCGAGACGGCGCGCGAAAAGAGGGTCGGTGAGCAGCCGTACGCCCGAGTCCGCGACCGTACAGGTCGCGTGACCCCACCAGGTGATCTCCACCGGCACCTCTTTGCCTCCTTCGCGCGACTCCCCGAAGCCTACGGGCAGGAGTAGGGTCGGCGCCGAAACCCGGAGGTGAGGGGGACGCCATGGGACCGGTGCGGGTCACGGCGATCGCGAGTCTGACGCCGCTGCAGGAGCTGGACGACGATCCCTTCCTGGTGGACTCCCGCAGCCAGCACGCGATGTGCGCCCGCTGGGCCGCCGAGCGGGGCTACATCGTCAGCCGGGAACTCCTGGTGCGGGGAGTGCGGGCCGACCACTGTGTGCTGTGGGACGGCGTCCGGCCGGGGATCGACCTGTTCGTGGCGCCCAGCCGCCGGGTGCTGGAGAGCGCGCTGTCGTCCGTCGAGGAGTTCACCGCGGAGTGCGCACGGCGCGGGGTGCGGGTGGAGACGGTCGGGTTCGAGGAGCCCTGCTACGACGCCCAGATGAAGGCCCGGGTGCACCGGCGGCTGTCGATGCCGACGGCCGGATACGACGGGCGCTGAGCGCTCCGCGGGCTGTGCGGCGATGCGCCGTCTTTCGTCTGCGGCATCGTCGTGGCTGGTCGCGCCCCGCGGCGGAGCCGCATGTCGATGCAGCCCCGCGCCCCTTTGGGACGCTGCGGAACCGCAGCTGATCACCGGACCGCCCGTTGCCGGAACCCGTTGTCGGACCACTGTGACAATCTGAATACAAGCCCGCACCGACGACGGGCCAGGACGTGAGGTGGGCTGGGCGTGCGTGGCGGGCGGTGGCGGCGGGTCGCCAGTCAGACGGGGCGGAGCGTCGCGGTATGGGCGGTCTCCACGGTCACCATGCTCGTGCTCGCGGGGATCCTGCCGGACTTCCGCCTGCAGTCCGCCGACGGCGAGAGCGCCACCCACATCGCCGTCACCGCCGCGTTCGGCGCCGGGGCCTTCGGTGTGCTGTCCGCCCTGGTCTGGCCGCTGCTCGTACGGCTGTTGCTGCTCGTGCCGGCGCTGGTGCTGGGACTGCTCGTCTTCGTCCTGAACGGGTCCCTGCTGCTGGTGGCGCTGCGGCTCAACCCGTCCAGCAGCGCCGAGGCCGCTCCGGAGACGGCCGTGGTGGTGGCCGCCGTGATGTCCGCCGTGGCCTCCGCGACCGGCGCCGCCCTGGCCGTGCGCGACGACGACGCGTACCGGCGGCGCCTCTACCGCCTCGCCGACCGCCGTCGCAGACGTCTACCGCCCGGCCCGTCCGCCCCGGGCACCGTCTTCCTGCAACTCGACGGAGTCGGCCACGACGTCCTGCTGGCCGCGGTCGGCAAGGGCCTGATGCCCACCGTCGCCCAGTGGCTGGGGTCATCCCACCGGCTCACCCCCTGGCGCACCGACTGGTCCAGCCAGACCGGCGCCAGCCAGCTCGGCATCCTGCACGGCAGCAACCACGACGTCCCGGCGTTCCGCTGGTATGAGAAGGACACCCGCGAGGTGATGGTCTGCAACCGGCCGACCAGCGCCGCCGAACTCCAGCGCCGGGCCGTCGAGCACACCGGCGACGGCGGCCTGCTCACCGCCGACGGCGCGAGCCGCGGCAACCTCTTCAGCGGCGGCGCCGACGAGCAGGCCCTGGTGCTGTCCATCGCCACCCGTCGCCGCGGCCGGGAGAACCGGTCCCGGGCGGGCTACTTCGCGTACTTCTCCGACCCGGCCAACGCCGTGCGCACCGCCCTGTCCTTCGTCGCCGAAGTCGGCCGCGAGACAGTCGAGTCCACCCGGGCCCGGATCAGGCAGCAGCGCCCGCGCGTCGCACGCGGCGGCCTCTACCCCTTCGTCCGCGCCTTCGCGACCGTCGTCGAACGGGACGTCGTCGTCGCCGCGGTGATGGGCGACATGCTCGCCGGACGCACCGCCGTCTACGCCGACCTCGTGGCGTACGACGAAGTGGCCCACCACTCCGGGCCGACGAGCCGCGACGCGGAGAAGGTCCTCGAACGCCTCGACCGCGCCCTCGCTCTGATCGCGAAGGTCGCCGAGCACGCCCCGCGGCCGTACCGGATCGTCGTCCTGTCCGACCACGGCCAGAGCCCCGGCGAGACCTTCCGCGCCCGCTACGGCCTGGGCCTCGGCGATCTGGTGCGGGCCGGCTGCGGGCTGCCCGTGCCGCGCAGGGCGCAGCGCACGCACAGCGGAGCCGAGGCACGCGCGGCCGTGCGCGCGGCGCTGCGCCGGCCCGTCGAGGAGGGCGAGGAGCAGCACCGGCCCTCCCGCCGCTCGGAGCCGCTCGTGCTGGCCTCCGGCAACCTCGGCCTGGTCTCCTTCCCGGACGTCCCGCACCGGATGAGCAAGGAGGAGATCGACGCTCGCCATCCCGCGCTGCTGACCACCCTCGCCAACCATCCCGGCGTCGGCTTCCTGCTCGTCCGCAGCGAGGAGCACGGCGGGGTCGTGATGGGCGCGTACGGCGCCGAGATCCCGCTCGGCCAACTCGAGGACAAACCAGGCCCGTTGGAGGCCTTCGGGCCCGGCGCCGCCGACGCCGTGCGCCGCACCCACTCCTTCCCGCACACCGCCGACATCATGGTCAACTCCTTCCACGACCCGGCCGACGGCGAGGTCCTCGCCTTCGAGGAACAGATCGGCTCGCACGGCGGGCTCGGCGGCGCGCAGGCAAGGCCTTTCCTGCTGTCGCCGGTCGTCTTCTCCGAGCCGGTGCAGGCAGGGCGGGAACTGGTCGGCGCCGAGGAGGTGCACCGGGTGCTGCGGCGGTGGCTGCGCGAGACGGACGGTCCCCAGGTACCGGTCACCGACGAGGGCGAGCAGGAGCGGGCCGCCTGAAATTCGGCTGCGCCTGCGGGGGTCGTACGCACACACTGTTCGAGTCGCAAACCTCTCGAACACCCTGAAGGAGCCCGCTCTTGCAGGCTGCCGTATCCGTCACTCCCGCCCGCATCCCCGAGCTGCTGCTGGGCCTGGCCACCGTCCGGCCCGTCTTCATCTGGGGCGCCCCCGGCATCGGGAAGTCCTCCCTGGTGAGGGCGTTCGCCGAGTCGCTGGGTCTGGAGTGCGTGAGCCTGCTCGGCACCCAGCTCGCCCCGGAGGACCTGATCGGCGTCCCGCAGATCCGTGAGGGGCGGTCCGTGTTCTGCCCGCCGGAGGCGATCGCCCGTGACGAGCCGTACTGCCTGTTCCTGGACGAGCTGAACGCGGCCACACCCGATGTGCAGAAGGCGTTCTACTCCCTGATCCTCGACCGCCGGATCGGCAGCTACGAGCTGCCGAAGGGCTCGATCGTCATCGGCGCCGGCAACCGCGCCACGGACAACGCGCTCGCCCGCCCCATCGCCTCCGCCCTCGTCAACCGCCTCACCCACGTCCACCTGGAGGCGTCCGCCAAGGACTGGCTGACCTGGGCCGCGGACAACGGCATCCACCCTTGGATCCTCGACCACCTCACCGACCGGCCCGACCACCTGTGGTCCAAGCCGCCGAAGACCGAGGAGCCCTTCTCCACACCCCGCTCCTGGCACATGCTCTCCGACGCGCTGCACTCCTTCGGCCAGGGCCTCGACGAGGAGACGCTGAAGGTCCTCGCACACGGCACGCTCACACCGAGGCACGCGACGGCGTTCTGCGGCTACGTCAAGATCGTGCGCAGCCAGTTCGGCATCGAGGCCGTCATCAAGGGCGACGCCCGCTGGCCGGGCCGGCCGGAGGACCGCGACCTGCTCTACTACCTCGCCGAGTCCTTCCGCGGACGCCTGATCAAGGAGCTGCCGGCCAGCAAGGAGCACATGTCGGCGAACGGCCGCCAGACCGCGTACCGCGCCAAGTCGCTGCTCGTGCAGCTCGCCGAGATCTCCGTCGAGGTCGCGCAGACCGTCATCGCATCCGACGCCGACGGCAACCCCGTCCTGCCCTCCTGGTTCCTCATCGAGGCGGCGCGTGACATGCCGCGGCTGGTGGAAGCGAGGCGATGAGCAGCCGCACCCGGGGCAAGGGACAGAAGAAGCGGGACCCGGCTGCCGAGGCGTTCGCCGAGGGGCTGCGGCTGGTGAAGGCCAACCCGGCGCTCGCGGCCGTGAACTTCGACGTCTGCCGGCAGGAGGAGTGCAGGTTCGCGCCCCGCGACGGGCTCGTGGTCGTCGACTCCGACGCCGCCCTGCACGTCCACCCGAAGCGGCTCGCCGAACCGGCCGCCTGGGCCTGGGCGCTCGCGCACGCCGTCCTGCACCTGGGCTTCGGACACGTCCCGGCGGCCAAGGGCGAGCGCACCCGGCCGGACCGGTTCGACCTCGCCGCACGCTGCGTCGTCGTCAACCGATTCCTGCTGAACTTCACCATCGGCGAGACCCCCGAGGCGCTCCCCGCCTCCTACCCCGACGGCGACGAGGAGCAGCTCGCCGCCCGCTGGCGGCGGGACGGTCTCCCGCCCGCCTACGAGCGCTGCGGCACCGCGGGCCACGAGCCCGACCAGCAGCTCCTGCCGTGGGTGGGCTGGTCCCAACCCCCGGACCACCAGCTGACCTTCGCCACCGCCCTGACCCGGACCGTGTCCGCGGCGATGGACATGGCGGGCGGCCGCCGCGACTCCCTCGACGGGGAAGTGGTCCCGCCACGCCCCTGGGAGAAGGCCCTGAGCTGGTTCATCTCCTCCTACCCGCTGCTCGGCGGCATCGCGGCCGGCATCACCCTCGTCGCCGACGCCGAACTCGCCCGCGCGCACGGCATTTCCGTGGCCGCGGTGAACCCGGAAGCGGCCGAGATCTACATCAACCCGCTGCGCCGGTTCGACGACGAGGAATGGCGGTTCATCCTCGCCCACGAGATGCTGCACGCCGCCCTGCGCCACGGCGACCGCTGCGGCACCCGCGACCCGTACCTGTTCAACATCGCGTGCGACTACGTCATCAACGGCTGGCTCTGCGAGATGCAGGTCGGCACGATGCCCGAAGGACTGCTGTACGACCCGGAGCTGAAGGACCTGTCCGCCGAGGAGGTCTACGACCGCATCGCCGGCGACCTGCGGCGGATGCGACGCCTGGCCACGCTGCGCGGCAAGGGTGCCGGCGACATCCTCGGCGGTCCGCTCGGCAGCCCG
The DNA here is from genome assembly GCF_000720765.1 of Streptomyces sp. NRRL S-646. Lineage (GTDB taxonomy): Bacteria > Actinomycetota > Actinomycetes > Streptomycetales > Streptomycetaceae > Streptomyces. Next base: position 860,984 of record NZ_JODC01000007.1, on the reverse strand, counting down.
CGCGACTACGTCGACCTCGACGAGTTCTACCGCCGTGGCCTGGGCCAGGGCCTGGACCTGCACCAGCAGCAGGAGCGCGGCCTCCTCCCCGGCGGCCTGGTCGAGGAGATCCGCGCGCTCAGCCACCCGCCCCTGCCCTGGGACGCCCAACTCGCCCGCTGGTTCGACGAGTTCGTACCCAGCCCACAGCCCGTGCGGTCGTACGCCCGCCCCTCCCGCCGTCAGTCCTCCACCCCCGACATTCCCCGCGCGGGCCGCTACTTCCCGCCTGAGGAGATCGCCCGCTGCACCTTCGGCGTGGTCCTCGACACCTCCGGCTCCATGGACCGGACCCTGCTCGGCAAGGCCCTCGGCGCCATCGCCTCCTACGCGGAGGCCCGCGAGGTGCCGGCCGCCCGCGTCGTCTTCTGCGACGCGGCCCCGCACGACGCCGGCTACGTGCCGGTCACGGAGATCGCCGGCCGGGTACGGGTCCACGGCCGCGGCGGTACGGTCCTGCAGCCCGGGATCGACCTCCTGCACCGCGCGGACGACTTCCCGCCCGGCGCACCCGTCCTCGTCATCACGGACGGCTGGTGCGACGTACTGCGGGTGCGGCGCGACCACGCGTATCTGATTCCCCAGGGGGCGCGGCTGCCGTTCTCCGCGCGTGGCCCGGTGTTCCGGGTGCAGTGAGCCGGAATGTGATCGGATGGTGTCCTACAGGAACAGCCAGAATTCGAAGGGATTCATCGTGGCAACCACGCGCTCCGCACACACCGTCTGGGAAGGCAACCTGCTCGAGGGCAACGGTGTCGTCTCCTTCGACTCCTCCGGTGCCATCGCCGAGCAGCCGGTCACCTGGGCCTCGCGCTCCCAGGACGCGAACGGCAGGACCAGCCCCGAGGAGCTGATCGCCGCCGCCCACTCCAGCTGCTTCTCCATGGCGCTGTCGCACGCCCTGGCCGGCGCCGGCACCCCGCCCACCAAGCTCATCACCTCGGCCGACGTGAACTTCCAGCCGGGCGAGGGCATCACGGGCATCCACCTGACCGTCGAGGGCACGGTCCCCGGCATCGACAACGACGCCTTCGTCGCCGCCGCCGAGGACGCCAAGAAGAACTGCCCGGTCAGCCAGGCCCTCACCGGCACGACGATCACCCTGTCGGCGAAGCTTGCCTGACGCCCCCGTGCGTCCCTGACGTCGCCCGGTGCCGCGCCCCCCGAGACAGGGGGCGCGGCACCGTCGTTTCCGGGTACCCGGAGTACGCGGCATTGACAACAGCGCACTCAAGTTTTGTGCTGGTGTGTGAGGAGTGCCCTGGCGGAAGGGGACGGAGATGGCACGAGCGGTCGGGATCGATCTGGGGACCACGAACTCGGTGGTGGCAGTGCTGGAGGGCGGCGAACCCACCGTCGTCGCGAATGCGGAGGGGGCCAGGACCACACCTTCGGTCGTGGCCTTCGCCAAGAACGGCGAGGTGCTCGTCGGGGAGGTCGCCAAGCGGCAGGCCGTGACCAACGTGGAGCGGACCGCCCGTTCCGTGAAACGGCACATGGGCGACACGAGCTGGCGTTTTCCCGAGCAGGGCTCCGTGGACGGCACCCGCTACCGGGCGCAGGAACTGTCCGCGCGGGTGCTGCAGAAACTGAAGCGGGACGCGGAGTCCTACCTCGGCGAGGACGTCACGGACGCGGTGATCACCGTACCGGCGTACTTCGACGACTCCCAGCGGCAGGCGACCAAGGAAGCCGGGGAGATCGCGGGCCTGAAGGTCCTGCGGATCATCAACGAGCCGACGGCCGCAGCCCTCGCCTACGGCCTCGACCGCGGCGAGGAGCAGACCGTGCTGGTCTTCGACCTCGGCGGCGGCACCTTCGACGTGTCGCTCCTGGAGATCGGCGACGGCGTCATCGAGGTCAAGGCGACCAACGGCGACACACACCTCGGCGGCGACGACTGGGACCAGCGGATCGTCGAGCACCTCGTCAAGAAGTTCAAGGGGCAGTACGGCATCGACCTGGGCAACGACAAGATGGCCGTGCAGCGACTGCGCGAGGGTGCCGAGAAAGCCAAGATCGAACTGTCCAGCTCGTCCGAGACGACGATCAACCTCCCCTACATCACCGCCTCCGCCGAGGGGCCGCTGCACCTCGACGAGAAGATGACCCGCGCCCAGTTCCAGGAGCTCACCGCCGACCTTCTCGACCGCTGCAAGCCCCCCTTCCACCAGGCGGTCAAGGACGCCGGCATCAAGCTGTCCGCCGTCGACCACGTCATCCTCGTCGGCGGCTCGACCCGGATGCCCGCGGTCACCGACCTCGTCAAGGAACTGACCGGCAAGGACCCGCACAAGGGCGTCAACCCCGACGAGGTCGTGGCCGTCGGCGCGGCCCTCCAGGCGGGCGTCATTCGCGGCGACGTCAAGGACGTGCTGCTCCTCGACGTCACCCCGCTGTCCCTCGGCATTGAGACCAAGGGCGGCATCATGACCAAGCTGATCGAGCGCAACACGACCATCCCGACCCGGCGTTCGGAGATCTTCACGACGGCCACCGACAACCAGCCCTCGGTGGGCATCCAGGTCTACCAGGGCGAGCGCGAGATCGCCGCGTACAACAAGAAGCTCGGCGTCTTCGACCTCACGGGTCTGCCCCCGGCCCCGCGCGGCGTCCCGCAGATCGAGGTCGCCTTCGACATCGACGCCAACGGCATCATGCATGTGTCGGCCAAGGACCTCGCCACCGGCCGCGAACAGAAGATGACGGTGACCGGCGGCTCGGCGCTCCCCAAGGACGACATCGACCGGATGATGCGGGAGGCCGAGCAGTACGCCGAGGAGGACCGAAAGCGCCGGGAGGCCGCCGAGACCCGCAACCAGGCCGAACAACTCGTCTACCAGACGGAGAAGTTCATCCGGGACAACGAGGACCGGATCCCCGCCGACACCAGGTCGGAGGTGGAGACGGCGGCCACGGAGCTCAAGGGCCTGCTGGAACGGAACGCGGACACCAACGAGCTGCGCACCGGCGTCGAGAAGCTCGCCACCGTCAGCCAGAAGATGGGCCAGGCCATGTACGCCCAGGCCGACCAGGGCGACTCCGGCAGCGGCACCGAGCAGGACACCGCACCGCAGGACGAGGAGGGTGTGGTCGACGCCGAGATCGTCGACGAGGACCGCGACACGAAAGGCGGCGCGGCATAACCGTCAGACGCCCGTCCTCTCCCACCCCCGCCGCTCCGGCCGCGACCCCAGTTGCCTGGGGTCGCGGCCGCGGTACACCGCATACGGGCGGAACAGGTACTGCACCGGCGCGCTGAACACGTGGACCAGGCGGGTGTACGGCACCAGGGCGATCAGAGCCATGCCGATCGTCGCGTGGACCCGGTACAGCACCGGCACGCCCTCCATCAGGTAGGTCTTCGGCTGGAGCGTGAACAGGCTGCGGGCCCAAAGGGCAATGGAGGCATGGTAGTTGTAGCCGTCGCCGGTGCTGTGGGTGAGCTTGGCGGCCATGCCCATCGCGATGGCGGCGAGCAGGACGACGTACATGAGTTTGTCGTTCACGGTCGTCGCCCGGAAGATCGGGGCGTGCGTGCGTCGGCGGTGGACGAGCAACAGGGCCCCGGCGACGGCGAGCGCGCCCGCCGCCGTCCCGCCGTAGAGCGAGAACACGTGGTACGTGTGCTCGCCGACGCCGATCGGGTCGGTCCACGACTTCGGGACGAACAGGCCCACGAGGTGGCCGGCGAGTACGAAGAGGATGCCGTAGTGGAAGGCCGGGGAGGCGATGTTCAGCAGCTTCGAATCGTGCACCTGCGACGAACGCGTGGTCCAGCCGTACTTGTCGTAGCGGTAGCGCCAGATCAGGCCGGCGACGAGCAGGGCGAAAGCGACGTACGGCAGGACGCCCCACAGGAGCGTGGTCATGAGCGAACCTCCGTGTGGGGGATCGGCAGTGTGGCGCATACGGCATCCAGGACGGACGCGTACGGGGTACCGAAGTCGGTGAGCCTGGCCCGGAGCTGCCCCAGGGCCTCGTGGTGTTCCGTGAGGAGGTCCGTGTTCCCGGTGCGGGCCGTGAACTCCAGTACGGCGGGCAGGAAGTCGGGCAGTTCCTCGCCTGTGAACTCCAGGCCGGCGGCGCGATAGACGTCCTTGAAGCGGGCCAGCGACATGCCGCGCCGCCGGATGTCCCCGTCCCGCCACCAGCTCAGATGGAGGCTGTGCCGGTTCTTGAAGTCGAAGACCCGGACGTAGTGGGCGGCCAGTTCCCGGGGCGGTGTGACGGCCGCGTGGTCGGTGAACTCCCGCAGCTGCGGGGCCGCTTCGCGCAGCAGCGGCAGCCGGGCGCGGAAGTCGTCGTCGGGATAGGTCAGGCAGAGCGCTGCCGCCTGGTACAGCACGCCGTCCGAGGGCATCAGGTCTCCTTGGTCTCAACCGCGGTCTGGCGTCCGCGCAGGGCGTGGAAGTTCTCCACCGGCACCAGCGGCAGTCGCCTGCGTCCCGAGTCCCGGCCGAACGGCCCGTCGCCGCCTGCGCCGGGGCCGCCCTTGTGGTCGAGGCTGCAGCCCTGCTGCATCGGGGCGCCGATGAGCGAGTGGAAGCGGGCGCCGGCAGCGTGCGACACCATCGACATCGCGGGGATGGGGGAGAAGCCGGCGATGCGGTCGGGGCCGTACGTCCTGATGGTGTGGACGTGCGCGGCGGCGACGATCTCCACGGCCTCGTCCCGACTCGCCCGCACCAGGCCGCCCTTGAAGGCGGCGCAGCGCGGGCAGCCGTGGGGTTCGTACTCGGGCCGGTCGGCGTCCACCGACGGGTGGTCCGTCTGAGCGAAGACGTCAGCCTCGCGTCCGCCGGTGAGCGCGATGCCGTGCCGGTCGGGGGCGGTGGCTCCGGGGCGGAAGCACCGTCCTGCGCGGAGCAGGGCCGCTCCCGGCTCGGCGGGCGGTATTCGCGTCTCGGCCACCTGCGTCGCTCCCTTGCTCGCCCTGTGCTTCGACGCTAGGGGCGGGCGGGGGAACGCACCTGTTCATGGCACCCGTATGGGTGCTGAGGGAGGCGGCCGGTGCTATGTCACATACCACTGGACGTCACCTCTTGACGGCCACCCCCGCGTACACAGGCACGACACCCTCCGCCTGCGCCGTCACGTCCTCCGCCTCCGGCCGCCATCCGGTCACCGGGATCACGCCCGGCCCCAGCAGCTCCAGCCCCTCGAAGAACCGCTGGAACTCGGTGATCGAGCGCGGATAAAAGGGGGTGCCGCCGGCCCGGAAGGCAGCGGCCGCCTTCGCGATGGCCTCCGGGTTCAGGTCGGGGGTGACCTGCGACAGGATCAGGTAGCTGCCCGGGGCGAGCGCCGCGACGTACTTCTGCAGCAGGCCGTGGACGTCGTCGCCGTCGGCCTCCCCGCCCAGGTAGTGGGTGAGCGCGACCAGCGACAGCGCGACCGGCCGTGAGAAGTCCAGCGACTCGGCGGCCTGCTGCAGCAAGGTGTCGATGTCCCGCACGTCCGCGTGCACATAGTCGGTGCGGCCCTCCTCGGAGCCGCGCAGCAGCGCCTGGGCGTGCCGCAGCACGATCGGGTCGTTGTCCGCGTACACGACCCTGGACTCCGGCGCCACGTCCTGCGCCACCTGGTGCAGATTGGGCTCGGTGGGGATGCCCGTGCCGATGTCCAGGAACTGGCGGATCCCGGCCTCGGCGACGGCGCGGACGGCCCGGTGCATGAACCTCCGGTTGGCCCGCGCCCCACGCACCGCGCTGCTGTCCAGGGCGAGGATCTTCCGCGCGAGCTCCTCGTCCACCGGGTAGTTGTCCTTGCCGCCCAGCCACCAGTCGTACACACGGGCAGGGTGCGGCCGGCTGGTGTCGATCTGCGGTGCGGCGTCGGATCCGGTCATGCGGCGTCTTCTCCTCCAGTCGGACAGGTGCGGTGCGTGACTCAGAAGTCCTCGCGGTGCTCCCGCAGGATCTTCTTCGTGCGCTGGGCCGACGCGGCCCGCGCCGTCATGTGGTCGAGGACCTCCAGATGCGCGGAGACCTCCTTGCGCGAGTCGAGGTACAGGGCGCCGGTCAGATACTCGGTGAAGACCATGTCCGGCAGCTCGGGCTCGCCGAAGCGGAACAGTGTGAAGGGCGCATACGTCCCCGGGTGCGGGCCGTCCTTGAACTCGGCGATCTGCAGCGTGATCCGGTCCCGCTCGGCGAACTCCAGCAGCTTGTCCAGCTGCTCGCGCATCACCTCGCCGCGGATGCTCACCGGGCGCCGCAAAACCGTTTCATCCATGATCACCCACAGGTGGGGCGGGTCCGGGCGCTCCAGCAGCCGCTGCCGGGCCATCCGCAGTGACACATGCCGGTCGATGGTCTCCGGACCGGTCTGGCCGACCGTGCCCGCCTCCATCACCGCACGTGCGTAGTCCTCGGTCTGCAGCAGCCCGGGCACGAAGTGCGGCTCGTAGGAGCGGATGATGCCGGCGGCGCCCTCGAGGCTCACATACAGGCTGAACCAGTCCGGCAGCACGTCGTGGAACCGCTGCCACCACCCCGGCCGGTTGGCCTCCTCGGCCAGGGCGACGAACGCGGCCGCCTCGTCGTCCGGGACGCCGTACGTCTCCAGCAGCACCTGGACGTACGGGATCTTCAGGGCGACCTCGGCCATCTCCATCCGCCGTACGGTCGCGGGGGCCACCCGAAGGACGCGTGCGGCCTCCTCACGCTTGAGCCGGGCCGCCTCCCGCAGCTCCTGCAGGCGCCTTCCGAGCACGACTTGGCCCACGGTGGGCGCGGGACGCCGCTCACTCACGCCACGCCTCCCCTACGCGCCGAAGTAACCGCGCAGCAGTGTGCCATGTTCCGGTGACAGTCTCACCGGTTCGGTGGTGAGGCGCTCGCCACGCGGGCCGTCCGGAGGACACCCGTCAGGGCATCAGCGACTGCAGGTACTTGACCGTCGCCGGGTCGGCCGGAAGGAGCGTCTCGATGGCCAGCTCGGCGACCGTCACGTCCATGGGGGTGTTGAAGGTGGAGATGGAGGAGACGAAGGACAGCGTCCGGCCCTCGTGCTCGATCTGCATCGGGAGCGCGAAGTAGGGGACGGGGTCCGCAGGTTCGTGGTCGTGGCTGTACTCCGGCTCGGGCACCGGGTAGGCCGCCACCTCCTCGTACAGCGCCCGCAGCGGTGCGGAGCGGTGCAGGGCGATCTCCCGTTCCATCTGGGCGAGCAGATGCCCGCGCCACTCCGGGAGGTTACGGATCCGCGGCGCGAGACCCTCGGGGTGCAGCGTCAACCGCATGGCGTTCAGCGGGGGTTCGAGCAGCGACTCCGCAACGCCGTCCAGGAACATCATCATGCCCCGGTTGGCCGCGACCACGTCGTACACCGAGTCGACCACGAACGCCGGGTAGGGCTCGTAGCATTGGATGAGGCGTTCCATGCCCTGGCGCAGGGCGTCCAGCGCGGGCGAGTCGAGCGGGGTCTCCGGGTAGTGCGGGGCGTAACCGGCCGCCAGCAACAGGGAGTTGCGCTCCCGCACCGGGACGTCGAGATGCTCGGCGAGCCTGAGTACCATCTCCTCGCTCGGCCGCGAACGGCCCGTCTCGATGAAGCTGATGTGCCGCGCCGAGGAGTCGGCCCGCAGCGCCAGCTCCAGCTGACTGATCCGGCGGCGCTCCCGCCATGCCCGCAGGAGGGGGCCGACGCCCTTGTCGGTGGGGGCGGTGGCCGAGGTGCTGGTTCCCGTCGCGACAATGGTCATACGTACGACCGTAGTCGAGGAGCGCAGAGCATGAGCTGGCCGCAGAAGAACCCGACCTTGGAGGCCGCGGCGGTGTACCGGGCCAGAGTGCGGGGGTGTCTGCTGGGCGGGGCGGTCGGGGACGCGCTGGGCTACCCGATCGAGTTCCTGTCCCTGGACCGCATCCGCACGGTCCACGGCGAACGCGGGGTGACCGGGTTCGTGCCCGGTGCGCAGGGCGCGATGGGCCTGATCAGCGACGACACGCAGATGACGCTGTTCACCGTCGAGGCCCTGATCCACGCGCACGCCCGGGAGCGGATCAGGGGGATCGGCGGCGCCTGGGCGCAGATGCTGCGCGAGGCGTACGAGCGCTGGCTGGAGACCCAGTCCAGGCCGGGCCCGGAGCAGGGCACCCCCACGGGCGGTCTGATCGACGAGCCCTGGCTGTACTCCCGCCGTGCGCCCGGCAACGCCTGCCTCTCCGGGGTCGCCCAGGCCTACACCCCCGACCCCTGGCTCACGCTCGACGGCAAGCCGGGGCAGGTCAACCCCGACTCAAAGGGCTGCGGCACCGTGATGCGCTCGGCCCCCTTCGGCCTGATCAACTCCGCTGAGGGTGCCTTCGACATGGCCGCCCGCGGCGCCCAGATCACCCACGGTCACCCGACCGGCTACTACGCGGCGGGCGCGCTGGCCGCGATCGTGGCGTATGTCGTCAAGGGGGACTCGCTGGAGGGCGCGGTAGTGCGCACGCTCCGACTGCTGGCACGTCATCCCGGCCATGAGGAGACGACGGCCGCCCTGGAAAAGGCCCTCGACCTGGCCGCGCAGGGACCGCCGACGGCCGGAAACGTCGAGAACCTCGGCGCCGGCTGGGTCGCCGAGCAGGCCCTCGCCATCGGCGTCTACTGCGCCCTCGCCGAGCCCGACGTCAGGGCCGCCCTGCTGCTCTCCGTCAACCACTCCGGCGACAGCGACTCCACGGGCTCCATCTGCGGCAACCTCGTCGGTGCGGTGCACGGAGACGTCCGTCTGCCGCACGAGTGGGTCGAGCAGGTCGAGGGCAGGGCCAGGATCGCCGCGATCGCGGACGACCTGGCGGCGGAGTTCCTGCACCAGTGGCTCTGAGGCGGCCGGGGCAGCCGTTCCTCTCCGCCCGGAGGTGTCCCCCGCCCGCCCCCGGGGGACCCTTCTGACCAGGACCGCAGTCAGTGGCTGTGGCACGCTGAAGAAGCACCCGGTGCCGAGGAAGGAGCGAGCCCATGCCCGTCGAACCCCTGTCGCTGAAGGAGATCGAGGACCGACTGGCCGAGCTGCCGGGCTGGTCGGCCGAGGACGACCGGCTCACCCGCTCCTACCGGCTCGGCTCGCACTTCGCGGCCACGGCGATGGTCATCCACATCGCCCAGGTCCAGGACGAGCTCGACCACCACTCCGACCTCACCCTCGGCTACAACACCGTCTCCCTGTCGGTGAACACGCACAGCGCGGGCGGCAAGGTCACCGAGCTCGACTTCGGCCTCGCGCAAAGGGTCGAGGAGCTCGCACAGGCACACGGGGCACGCTGACCCGGGTGCTCGACTACGACAAGGAAGCCGACGCGTACGACGTCACCCGCGGCGGTGAGCCGAGGGCCGCGGCAGCCGCCGACGCCGTACTCGGCCTGATCCCGGCAGCCGCCGGCCGGCTCCTCGACGTGGGCTGCGGCACCGGGATCGTCACCCGGCGCCTCGCTGCCGCGCGGCCCGCCACCCGGGTGACGGGCGCCGACCTGACGTACGGCATGGCCCGCATGGCCGCCGGACGCCTGCCCGGCTCCGTCGTGCTGGCCGACGGCCGCCGGCTGCCGTTCCGCGACGGGACGTTCGACGCCGTCACCAGCGTCTGGCTGCTGCACCTCCTCGACGAACCCGAGGACGTCCGCGCCGTCGTCGCCGAGTGCGCCCGCGTCCTGAAGCCCGGCGGCGTGTACGTCACCACGGTCGACAAGGCCGCCGCCCACGACGTCGGCAGCGACATCGACGCGGTCCTCGCCCCGCGCCCGCGGCGCCCGGCACCGGACGCCGCCCAGCTCGTGGAGTCGTACGCCGCCGCGCACCGCCTGCACCCGGCGGGGCAGGCCCGTTTCCCGGGCCTCGGCCAGGGCCGCAGCCCCCGCCGCACGGCCGCCGATCTGCGGCGCGGCTGGTTCACCCAGCTGCCGCCCGGCGATCCGCTCACCGAACACTTCGTCGCCGGCCTCCAGGCGCTGCCCGACCAGGAACGACCGCGCGCCGACCCGGAGTTCAGCCTCCGGGCCTTCAGGAAGCCGGCGGCCGACTGAAGTCCATGGTCCAGTTGGTCACCCACGTCCGGCCCTCGTCGACGGAGAACGCCTGCTCCCAGTGGGCGGAGACAGGCGACACGTCCGCCCACACGAACCGCACCCGCACGTCCTTGCCGATGGGGGTGCCCCCGCTCGAGCGAAGCCGAGAGTGGGGGAGTGTGTCGTCGCCGTAGAACTCGCCGCGGTCGCCTTCGAAACGCCCGATCACGGGCGGGAAGAGCTTGCCGCTGCGGCTGGAGGACCAGTTCAGCGACCACTCCTCGCGCTCCACGTCGAACAGGCGCAGGGTCAGCCCCTTCGCGCCGAGATACGGCATGTCGATCTCGTCGATGTTCGCGGCCCCGTCGAACAGCGGCCGGCACCAGTGGGTGCCCGGGAACTCCACCCACTCGCTGTCCGGGTCGAGGAAGTCGGTGCGGCGGCGGTTCGCGACCTGCCACTCGCCGTGGAAGAAGTCGAAGTCGTGCGGGCTGCTCATGAGTGGTCTCCAGTGGTTCCTGCGGGCAGGGAGTCGGCCAAGTAGGCGTCGAGATCGGGGACTTCGGGTATGAGCATGTGCCGTACCCAGGCGTCCCGTTCGTGCTGGATCGGTGGCAGCTCGAAGACGCAGCCGATCCAGGGCAGGTCGGGCCTGATGAAGTGGGTGGGGTCGCTGTCCGGGCAGCCGAGCACCGGCTGGCCCGCCGCCGCGTTCGCGTAGTGCAGGACGTTGTCCCACACCCAGCTGTAGGCGTTGATGTACGCGCCGTCGTCGTTTCCCCGGTGAACGACGACGAACGTCGCCGGCGCAGTGCCGTCCGCCTCCGGCAGCAGCTCGGGCAGGATCGCGTACGCCGCCTTCTCGACGTCGGGTGCGATGCCCGCCGGGTCGGCCGTGACGTGGTAGCGCTTGATCCGCCGTCCCGCCACCTCGATGGGCGGCGGCACGGTCAGGAATTTCTCCGTGAAAGCCATGGACAGGACGCTAGGCGGCCTTCACTGACATCCTGTGTCAGTGAAGGCCGGCCGACTCGTCTCGATCCTCCTCCTGCTCCAGACCCGGGCCCGGATGACCGCCGCCCAGCTCGCCGAGGAGCTGGAGGTCTCGGTCCGCACGGTCTACCGGGATGTCGAGGCGCTGGGCGCGGCGGGCGTCCCGCTGTACGGCGACGCGGGCCATGCCGGCGGCTACCGGCTGCTCGACGGCTACCGCACCCGTCTGACCGGCCTCACCGCCGACGAGGCCGAGGCCCTCTTCCTCGCCGGCGCGCCCGGCCCGGCCGCGGAGCTGGGCCTCGGCTCGGTGCTCGCCGCCGCCCAGCTCAAGGTCCGCGCCGCCCTGCCGCCGGAGCTGCGCGCGCACGCCGACCGGATCAGCGGCCGCTTCCACCTCGACGCCCCCGGCTGGTACGCGGACGCCGAGGAGGCGCCGTATCTGCCGGCGGTGGCCGACGCGGTGTGGAACAGCCGCGTCCTGAACGTCCTGTACCGCCGCTGGGCCGAACCCACCGACGTGGAGCGCCGCCTGGAGCCGTACGGGCTGGTGCTGAAGGCCGGCCGCTGGTACGTCGTCGCAGGCCCCGGCCCCCACACCTTCCGCGTCGACCAGATCCTCCGACTCGCCTCCTCCGACGAGGAGTTCGCCCGCCCGGACGACTTCGACCTGGCCGCCTACTGGGCGGCGTACCAGCGCGACTTCCACGACCGGCTGTACCGCGGCGAGGCACTGGTCCGGCTGGCGCCGGGCGTGCGGTTTCCGAGGGCGGTCGACAGCCGCACGGAAGACGACGGCTGGACCCTGGCCACGGTCCCCATCGAGTCCGTCGAGCACGCCCACGGCGAATTCCTGCGGCTGGGAACGGATGCCGAGGTGCTGGAGCCGGCCGAGCTGCGGGACCGGATCGCCGCGACGGTAGGGGAGCTGGCGGCGCGCTACGCCCGGTGATCACGCACTGGGCGGTGATCAGAAGCCGAACCGCAGGCACCGGCGCAGGAAGTCGAGGGTTTCGTCCGCCCAGGCGAGAACGGAGAAGCCCGAAGTCAGGTTTTCCGGCGGGTGGTTGACGAGCGTGTCCCGCCGGATCAGGCGCTGGAAGTCGACGAGCACCGGGTCCTGACGCGGTGTCACCCCGTCGGGCCGGAAGAACTCGACGCCGGCCAGGCGCATCACGTTGATCACCTCCTGGGCGACGATCCCGTAGCCGACCGTGGTCGGATGGACGCCGTCCAGGGAGAACAGCCCGCCGTCGCTCCGGTCCTTCCCGTTGCTCGCGAGGAAGTGGGTGTTGGGGACCGGATCCAGAGCCTCGAGCGCGGGCGGCAGGGGGTAGGGCGTCCACCAGGGCGGGCGCGCGAGAGGGTCTTCCAGGTAGCGCCTCGCCCCCAGGCGGTCGAGGACGGCGACAGTCTCCAGGAGGTACCAGTCCAGGCCGCCACGCCTGGCCTCGCGCACCGTCTCGGTGATGGCGTGGTTGTAGAGGTCGATCTCCGCGTCGATCTCCCGCGCCTGATCGCCCGTGATGTGCAGGTGCTCCGTCGGGTCGAAGTCCCGGTCACTGATCCACGGCCGGGTGTAGTACGGGAAGTAGCGCGACCCCAGCGCCATCTTCCCGGCCACGCCCCGCGCGACGGGTGCGATCGTCACGTGCGGGACGGTGCACCAGATCACGTGTCGCGCCTTGATGTCCCGTACCCTGGCGGCGACTTCGGTCAGTTCGGCCGCGAAGTGGTCATGGCGCCAGACCGTGAACTTCCCCTTGGCGTCCAGGTCGGCGTAGTCGGCGTCGCTCCAGACCACCTTCAGCTCCACGACTGAGCGCAGGGCGTTGTTGGCGCCCAAGAACACGATCAGCGTCTCTATGCCGTGCTCCGGATCCGTGTTCCCCACCTCGTTGCCGAGAAGGGCGGCCGCGGTCAGCTGCGTCAGCGTGTCGTCCAGTGCCGTGGGCAGGACGCGCAGGGCGGCACGGTCGTCGCCGTGCTCCACGAACTGGCGGAGCACGTTGTCGTGAGCGGTGCCGATCCGCTTGCGGCACACGGCCGCGGACCTGTCCAGGGCGTCCCGCAGGTCCCAGCCGAAGACGGCGAGGTTGTGGTTGACCGCATCCGTGACCGGGACGGCGGTGCCCGGCCCACGCTCCCAGTAGTCCTCGACCCGGTCCATGAGACTCCGGGCGTACAGTAGCGCGGGCGCCACCTCCCACCAGTCCAGCACCTGCCCGAACCTGGCCTCCAGCGCGCGCAGGAACTGCTCGATGTTGAACGGCAGCCCGCCGAAGCCGTTGTAGGTGGGGTAACGGAACTGGTCGGCCCAGCCCAGCTCGTAGGCGACGACGGCCGGGTACGACAGATCGGTGTGGAAGACAGAGCCGCTCTGGAACCCGTGGGTGAGCGAATCACCGATGGCGGCCAGCCGGTGCCGGGGCTGTCCCTGCCAGGCACTGGTGTCGACGGGGATACCGAGCCTGGGGTCCTTCTCCGGCTCCCGGGGCACGGGTGGTTGTTCCGCGGCATTGTTCATGACGTCCCCCTGAGGCCCATGGGGCGTCCCTCGCCGCATTGGCCCGTACGAGACCTGTATCGGAGTGGTGGGCGGAGGTGGGCGGGCTTTGCCATCAAATACGTCCGAGCCGGGGCAGGTTGACGTGGCCGATACCAGCCCTTCGGCTTACCCGAATCAGCCGCCCGACCGGCAACCCGCCGTTCCTCTGCGGCAACTGAGGTGACAGAACCCGTCCGCCCTCACTGGAGGTTCGTCACGTGCAGCACCCGCGCAGGCACCGCAGACGCCGTGTTCTCCTCTCGGCGCTGACAGCGACCGCGGCCCTCCTCGCCGCCGGACTCATCTCATTGTCCCCCGGCACTGCAGCCGCCGCCACCGCGCGCCAGGTCGAGAAGCTCGACCGAGGCGTCGTCAGCGTGCACACCGACAGCGGCAACCTGGTCAGCTGGCGCTGGCTGGGCACCGACCCGAACGACGTCTCCTTCAACGTCTACCGCGCCGGCACGAAGGTCAACGCGGCCCCCATCACCGGCTCCACGAACTTCTTCCACGCCGGCGCCCCCGCCCAGGCCGACTCGGTGCACGCGATCCAGTTCCGCACGGGCTACAAGGACGTGCCGATCACCCAACCGGCAGGCGGCACCACCCCCGACGGGGTCTCGTACACCTACACGGCGAACGACGCCTCCGTCGGCGACCTGGACGGCGACGGCCAACTCGACTTCGTCCTCAAGTGGCAGCCCACCAACGCCAAGGACAACTCCCAGTCCGGCTACCGAGTTTCATTCGTAGTGCATCGGGCTTCAGCCCGGTGGTGAAGCGAATCTCGTGATCGCGGCGCGGAGCGTCGCTGCGTCGTTCCGGCGGAGCCGGACGGTGCGGCCGTAACGGGGCCGGACGTTGCGGTCACGAGGGGTGAGGTGGGGAACGGATGTTCCCGGCGACAGGGGGTGTCGTGTGTTCGTACGATCGTCGAATGCAGCTTCGGTACGCCTTCCGGTTGTACCCGGAGCCTGGTCAACGCGTCGCGTTGCCAAGGGCGTTCGGGTGTGCCCGCGTCGTGTTCAACGACGCGGTGCGCGCCCGTGAGGATGCCCGCGCGGCCAAGCAGCCCTTCCCCAAAGCCGCAGAGCTGTCGAAGAGGCTGATTACCGAGGCGAAGCAGACGGTGGAGCGGTCCTGGCTGGGTGAGGTCTCGTCGGTTGCTCTGCAGCAGTCCCTGCGGGACGTGGAGGCCGCGTACAGAAACTTCTTCGCCTCGCTGAAGGGGGAGCGCAAGGGCCCGACGGTGGGCGCGCCGCGTTTCAGGTCGCGCAAGGATGCCCGGCAGGCCATCCGGTTCACCGCCAACGCCCGCTGGAACATCACGAGCAGTGGGCGGCTGTCGCTGCCGAAGATCGGCGACGTGAAGGTCAAGTGGTCACGGGTCCTGCCGGTGACGCCGTCGAGCGTGACCGTGATCAAGGATGCGGCGGGCCGGTACTTCGCCAGCTTCGTCATCGACACCGACCCCGACACCGACCCCGACACCGATCGGGCCCGCTGGGGTGACCCGGACCCGGGCAGCGCCATCGGCATCGACCTGGGCCTCACCCTCCCCCAGACTCCGTCCGGGGGGACCCCCATCGCGGTCCTCTCCGACGGCGTTTCTGCGCCGGGCGGAGAAGAAGCTGAAGAAAGTCCAGCGGGAGCTGGCCCGCAAACAGAAGGGGTCGAAGAACCGGGCGAAGGCCCGGCTGAAGGTTGCCCGCGCTCATGCCGCTGTGGCTGATGCGCGCAAGGAGTTCCACCACCAGCTCTCCAAGAGTGTGCAGGACGCGGGCTGGTCACAGTTCGTCGGCATGCTCGAATACAAGGCGCAGCGGTACGGGCGGACCTTCGTCAGGATCGGCAGGTTCGATCCCACCAGCCAGGTGTGCTCCACCTGCGGACATCGGGACGGGCCCAAACCCCTGGACGTACGGGAGTGGACCTGCCCCGCCTGCAACACCCTCCACGACCGCGACCACAACGCCGCGATCAACGTCAAACAGGCCGCCGGACTGGCGGCATCAGCCTGCGGAGCGCCGGTAAGACCGGGACTTGTCCCGGCACAGCGCGAAGAAACAGGAAGCCAAGGAATCCCCGGGCTTCAGCCCGAGGAGCATGTCAATACACCCGAACGGTGATCGCCGCCTGGGACTGGCGGGGCGGCGCCTTCCCCCGCCGCTGGACCTTCGACACCAACTCCTCGACCAACTCCGGCAAGGGGTACGACGGTCAGGGCAACCATCAGCTGTCGGTGGCCGACGTCGACGGCGACGGCAAGGACGAGATCGTGTACGGCTCGATGGCCGTGGACGAAGACGGCAGCGGCCTGTGGACCACCCGGAACGGCCACGGCGACGCCATGCATGTGGGTGACCTGGACCCGTCCCGCCCGGGCCTGGAGGAGCTCAAGGTCGACGAGGACGGCTCCAAGCCCGCGTCCTGGATGGCGGACGCCAAGACGGGTCAGATCATCTGGTCCACGCCCGCGGACGGCGACAACGGCCGAGGCGTCTCGGGGGACATCTGGGCGGGCAGCGCGGGCGCCGAATCGTGGTCCTCCCACGCGGACGGCGTACGGGACCCCAAGGGCACCGTGGTCGCGAGCCGCGAGCCCTCCAGTGTCAACTTCCTGTCCTGGTGGGACGGAGACACGGTCCGCGAGCTCCTCGACGACACCCACATCGACAAGTACGGCACCTCGTCCGACACCCGCCTGCTGACGGGCTCCGGCATCCACTCCAACAACAGCACCAAGGCGACGCCGTCCCTGTCGGGCGACATACTCGGAGACTGGCGCGAGGAGGTCGTCTGGGCGACTACCGACAACACGGCCCTGCGCATCTACTCCACGCCGTACGAGACGAGCACGAGGATCACGACCCTGCTGCACGACACGCAGTACCGCACGGCCCTGGCCTGGCAGAACACGGCCTACAACCAGCCGCCGCACCCGAGCTTCCTCATCGGCGACGGGATGGCGACGGCGCCGAGACCGACGGTCCACACCCCGTGAAACGGAGGCGGTCGCCCACCGATCGCGGGCGACCGCCTCACCTCGCCGGGTCGGCTATTCAGCCACCCAGGACGCCACCCAACAGGCCGCCCAGGAGGCCGGTCACGACGCCCAGGAGGCCCGAGAGCCCGTCATGGTGGTCGTCGTTGTCGCCCTTGGACGACACGCACGTCTGGTGGCCCAGCAGAGAGATGTGGATTGTTCCTTCGCACTTGGAGGGCGCCGGAGCCGCCGAGGCGCTCGGCGCCATGAGGGTCAGGGCGATTACGGGAGCGGCGAGGACCGCCGCGACGCGGGAGCGGGTCGATTTGCGTGTGCGCTGCGACATCACTGTCCTTTCGACGGGCATGTGGGACCGGACCTTCCTTGATCAGGTTCAATCAGATTCAGGTGGCCCTCTGCGCTCCGCAACTCGAGGATCACGCCGGGCAACCGTTCGGCCCAGTCAGGCGACCGTGCAGGTCTGGTCGCCCAGCTTGAACGAGGTCGGTTTCGTGTTCGCGCCCGACCAGCTGCCCGTGAACCCGAAGCCCACGGACGAATTGGCCGCCACCGTGCCGTTCCAGCTCACGTTCTTCGCCGTCACCGCCGCGCCCGACTGGGTGTGATCGGCGTTCCACAGCTGGGTGATCTTCTGGCCGTCCGCGAAGGTCCAGCCGAGTGACCAGCCGCTCCAGGCACTCGCACCCGTATTGGTGAGCTGGACGTCGGCCTGGAAGCCGCCCGACCACTGGTTGGTGATCTTGTACGTCACCGTGCAGGCACCGGTCGGCGTCGGGTCCGTGCCACCACCGCCGTTGTCGCCGCCTCCGCTCGTGTCGGAGGTGTCGCCGTACATGACACCCCGGCCGTTCGTCGAGACGTACACCCGTCCGTAGACACGCGGGTCACCGGTGATCGCCCCGCCGGTCCAGCCCCACTGGTGGGCGTCGTCGTTGACGCGGGTCCAGGTCGCGCCCTTGTCGGTCGAGCGGAAGATGCCGCGTACGCCGCCGATCTTCGCGCTGGTGTAGAGGGTCTGGTACGAGGCCCCCGTCGCCGCCTTGCCGAAGCCGATGGTGTCGGCCTGCTCGACGCCGGACAACTTGCTGAAGCTCGCCCCGCCGTCCGTGGAGTGCCACAGCACGTACGCGCCGTCGGAGGCGCCACCCGCGAGCCAGACGTCACCCTCCACGCCGGGCAGCGCCTTGAAACGCACGCTGCCGCCGCTGGGGAGGCCGGTGGCCGAGGACGCGCTGAAGGTTGCGCCACCGTCCGAACTCACGTAGAACTTCCCGGACTTGAAGCCGTAGAAGGTCTTCGGGTCGACCCGGTCGGACTCGACGGTCGCGCCGGAGGGGATGCCGCTCGACGCCGCCCAGGACGAGCCGA
Organism: Streptomyces sp. NRRL S-646; assembly: GCF_000720765.1. GTDB lineage: Bacteria > Actinomycetota > Actinomycetes > Streptomycetales > Streptomycetaceae > Streptomyces. The sequence goes on along the minus strand of NZ_JODC01000007.1, from coordinate 843,034 downwards.
AGCCTGTCGTGTACTGCACGCCGGTGCCGGCCGGGCTCCAGACGAACCGTCTGCCGTCCGAGGCCGCGGCCACCGTTCCGCCACCCGAGACGCCCGAAGGGTCCGTCCCGGCAAACCAGTTGGCCCCGTTGTCCGTCGAGAACGCGATGTGCGGACCGGAGTCGAGGTCGCCGACCCGCACGACCGTGTTCGGGTCGGCCTCCGCGAAGTCGAGGCTGGTCGTCGTGGTGAAGGTCGGCGAGGTGAACATCATCGAGGGGACCTTGGTCAGGTCCGTGTGCCGGAAGCCGCCGATGTCACCGAGGGCGCTGAACAGCTGGGCGCCGCCCGACGGGGGAGAGGCGAGGTCGTTGACCGCCGTCTCCTCAAGCCCCTGCACCCTGGGCTTCACGGTGAACCGGCCGCCGCTGTCCCACTGGGTGAGGTCCTCGGTCCTGTAGAGCGTCGCCCCCGTCCCGTACATCATGCGGTCCGAGTTGAACGGGTCGATCTCCAGCGACTCCGTCATCCAGCCCAGTTTCGGGGCCTGTTCGGGGGGTGAGGGGTTCGCGTCGAAGGTCAGCCAGGGGGACGACGAGACGTCCATCGTGTAGCGGTTCGAGCGGTTGGGGTACGACGTGTAGTCCCACGCCTTCGTCCAGGTGCCGCCGCTGTCGGTGGAGCGGAAGATCTGCGTGTCCGGCCACCAGGAGCTGTAGGCGGTCGTCATGACCGTGCCGGGATGCTGCCGGTCGACGGTCAGTCCGCTGAAGCCGTAGTGCGTGTCGGCCTCGGCGACCGGGCTGATGTCGGTCCAGGTGCCGCTCGCGGTCGCGTACCGCCACAGCCGGCCCTTGCCGCCGTCGTAGGGGCCGCCCTTGTCGCTGTAGGCGAGATACAGATAGCCGTTCTTCGCATCCAGCACGCCCTTGTGCGCCAGATATCCCGTCGGCTGCCCGGCCAGCCGGGTCCAGGTGGCGCCCGCGTCCGTCGAGCGGTACACCGCGTTGTCCTTGTCGGCGACACCGACGTAGATGGTCCTCGTCGCCGTGCCGGAGGTACCGGTCGACTCGTCGAAGGTGACCCAGACGATTCCCTGGTTGTCGGAGGCGTACCCGCTGGTGTCGCTCGGATCCTGCACGTAGTTGCCGACGTTGGGGAAATTGCCCACTTGAGACCAGGTCGCTCCGGAGTCCGTCGAACGCCACAACCCCTTGCCGCTGGGCGCCCCCAGATACAGCACGCTGTCCTTGTTCGGGTCGATCGCAAGTCGCTCGCCCATGCCCCGGCCGGGCATGTTGCCGCCGAGCTTGAACGGGAGATCCGCCTTCTGCCAGCCGGCACCGCGGTCGGAGGAGCGCAGCACGGCGCCGTTCGTCGGGTCCCAGCTGTTGGTGTAGGTCCCTACGGCCGCGTACACCTTGTTCGGATCGAGGGAGTCGGAGGCGAGGCTGACCACCCCGGTGTGCCCCCACTCGTCCCAGCCGACCGAGTCCAGCAGCGGCGTCCAGGTCTTGGTCGACTCCTGCCAGCGGTAGGCCCCGCCGATGTCGGTGCGGGCGTAGGCCAGGTTCTTCTCGCTGCGGTTGAAGACGATGCCGGGAACGAAACCGCCCCCGTCGATCCGGGCGTTCTTCCAGGTGTACGTGTCGGCAGCGAGCGCCACTTCCGGCGCGCTGGTGGCGAGAGCGGGTGGTGCGCCCGCCGGCAGGCCGGCGGCCAGGGTCAGCACAGCCGTGAGAATGCGGGTTCTTCGCACGGTGGGGTCCTTCCATGAGGGAACGCGCGAGTGCCGGGCGGCCCCCAGTGCGGGTGGGGACCGCCCGGCGGTTCAACGGAACAGGGCGGTGCGGAAGCGCCCCGGTGGGGGCGCGGGACTGCATCGATGTGCGGCTCCGCCGCGCGGGCGCGACCAACCACGACGGACCCGCAGTCAAAAACGGCCCGACTCGCGGAGCACCTATTCGAGCAACTCCGCATACGAGCCCATGGCCAAGGCAATATCCGCCTGAGCCCAGAACCGGTGATACGTGAACGACGGCGCCGCCCCACCCGCCAGATACGCCTGGATCTTCGACCAGGCAGGGTCGTTCTTGTAGAACGACCGCAGCGAGGAGAAGGTCGACGACGAGTTGATCGCATCGCCGTTCGGCATCTTGCCGCTCCAGCCGCTGGGCACGTACACGCTGTCGGCGAACCGGCTGTAGTCGGTGCGGGTCTCCGGCACGGCGATGCCCAGGCTGTCCTGGTAGTTGCTCCACATGCCGTCCAGCAGCGCCTTCGCCGTCGACTTGGCGGTGGCGTCACCGGACTTGGCGGCGTAGTACGTCAGGGTCTTGGCGTACGCGGCCGCCACACCGACATCATTGGTGTAGTCGGCGACGGTGACGTGAAGTCTGCTGTTGGAGCCGGGACTTGACGCGTTCCAGGTGTCGGGCTGCCCCGACCACTGAAGCGTCGCCGGAATCCGGTACGTGCCGTCCGGATTGATCGTGGTCTTGGACAGCGCCCACTTGACCCACTTGTCGAGGACCGCCTTGGCCTGTGCGTTCCCCGTCTGCTGGTAGTACTCGGCGACCCGCTCCATCGACCATGCCTGGAAGCCGAACCACTGGTTGGACGGCGGGTCGTGGTAGACGGGCTGCTGGTCGTAGTACATGCCGTGGAAGGTCGACGTACCGGACGGCGGCGTCGCGTACCGGCCCGCCCAGCTGTTGGTCGCACCGCCCGCGATGGCGCCCTCGTCGGACTGCAGCCAGCGGTAGAACTCCAGCTGCCGGGTGAGTGAGGTGCCCCAATCGGAGGCGCCTGTCGAGGACTTGGGCTTCAGGTCGGCGTAGGAGCTCAGTGCGTACGCGGCGAGCGGGTTCTGGTAGCCGCCGTGCACATGACTGGACCCGATCCGCCAGGCCCAGCCCGCATTGGTGTCGGTCGCGCCGCCCCACGCGTAGTACCAGGACAGCAGATAGGACGAGGCGTCCTTCCCGGTCCCGGCCGCACAGGTCGACGGCCCGACACAGTTGCCGATTTTCTTGAAGTACTTGTCGTACATGGCGTAGCGCAGGTAGTCGCCCATCTTCGCGGCCTTGCCGACGGTCGCGGAGACGTCACTGCCCTTGCCCTGCTGCTTCGCCCACACGTCGGCCCAGTACGCGGCCTGCACCGCACGGGCGTCGGCGTCCGGGGCGTCGGTGTACTTCCACTGCTTGGCGTAGGAGGAGTCGCCGGTGAACAGGTCCAGGTACCCGTTCGTGCCGCCGTACTTGAAGGCGTCACAGGTCGGCTGCGGCACCGTCTCCCACACCGACTCCTGCGCGCCGCGCTGGAAGGTGTTGATGTACGACGGGCCGGTGGCCGTCGGGCCTGCCTCGCACTTGCCCGGCTCGTTGCCGTACCCGTAGACGTTGTCGACGTCCTGCAGCCAGTGCATGCCGTACACGTCGTCCGTGCCGTACGCGCTCTTCAGCTCGCCCGCGATCGGATCGGAGCCGACCGAGACCGACGTGTCGAGCTTCGCCGGGTACTCGTTCGGGGTGTCCAGCTCGGGTGCGTACGTCGCCGGCTTCGAGGCGTTGTAGAAGGAGCCGGTCGGCTGGTCGGCGTGGGTGGGGATCATGTACTTCTCCATGAGAGCCCAGGCGCCGTTGAACTTGGACCAGTCACCGGTGACCTTGCCGTACATCGCCTGCAGCCAGAGCAGGTAGCTGTAGGCCTCCGAGGTGGTCTCGTGTCCCTGGTCCGGGGCCTCGACGATCAGCGTCTCGACCGAGTGGTAGGGGATGCCCTCGGGGGAGAAGTAGCCGTTCGCCGGGTTGGTGATCTTCCCGTAGAGGTCCAGGAAGCGGGCGTCGTACGCCTTCGAGGCCGCCAGCTCCGTCACCGTGACCGTGGCCTTGGTGTGGCCCGTCGCCGTCGACTCGAAGGACGCCGAACCGGTGCCGGAGGCGTCGGCGGTGATGGTCACCTTCTGCGCGGTGCTCCAGTTGGAGGGCGTGAAGGTGAGCGTCGCGCCGCCGGTGACCGACAGGCCGGACGCGCCGCTCGCACGGGCCGTCGTCACGGTCACATTGGCGATCGGCTGCGTCGACAGCTTCACGTCGTACGTGCCCGTCTTGCCCTGCTGGACGCCCAGTTGGGTCGGCGAGGTCACCACGGCGGGACCCGAGGCGACCGTGATGCCGACAGGCGTCGACTCCGCGGACGCGCCCAGGCTGTCGTAGGCCTTCGCCACCAGTGAATGACTGCCCACGGACAATCCAGAGGCCGAGAGCGTGAAGGGCGCGCTGGTGTCCGTGCCCAGCAGGGTCGTGTCGTCGTAGAACTCGACCTTGCTGATCGTCGCGTTGTTGGCCGCGGCGGCGGTGGCCGCGAGCGGGACCGCGTCGCCCTGCGTGTAGACCGCGCCCGCGGTGGGGCTGGTCAGCACGGTGACCGGCGGCTGGTGCGCGCCGGCGCAGGTGGTGCCGTTGATCGCGAAGCTGGTGGGGGCGGTGTTGGTGCCGCTGTAGGTGAACTGCGCGCCGGTGGAGACGGCGGCGCCCGCGGCGATCTTCGCGTTGTACCCGGCGTCCTTCACGGTGACCGACTGGCCCGACTGGGACCAGGTGCCGTTCCAGCCGTTGGTCAGCTTCTGGTTGCCGCTGTAGGCGTACGTCAGCGTCCAGCCGTCGATGGCGTCCGTGCCGCGGTTGGTGAGGGTCAGGTCCGCGGTGAAACCGGAGCCCCAGTCGTTCGTCTTGTAGTCGACACTGCACTGAAGTGCCGCCGCATGAGCGGGAGTTGTTCCCGTGCCGAGCATGGTGAGCGGAAGAGCGAGGGCCGCCACCACGGCGGTCCACAACCGCCGTGCAGTGCTGCGTCTCCTTCTGGGCTGCATGTGCTGGTTCCTCCTTGCGGCTCGGAAAAGAGTGGGGGAGGGGAGGAGCAACAAGCCTTGAACCAGTGGGAGCGCTCCCATAGTGGGGATGGGGGTGGGGTCGGTCAAGGTGCTTGAAGAGTCGAAAAGATTCGACGCGCTTCAGCTGAGGGAAAGTCAGGAAAGTGTGTGACTCCCCTGTCCTTTGCCGTCACTTGGCGCTAGCTTCATGGACACCAGTGGGAGCGATTCCATCAGTCGACGCGTCCGTCACGGCGCGCCCGAACTGCAAGGAGTCGCTCATGCGACACCCCCCGCGTTCAGGTCTTTTACTTGTTGCCGCAGCCGTGGCCCTGGTGGGCACGGCGGTCGCACCGGTCGTCACGGCACAGGGAGCCGCCCCCGCCTGCTCGGTGGAGTACTCCGTCACCAGCCAGTGGGACACCGGCTTCCAGGGTGCCGTGAAGATCACCAACAACACCGCGGCCGTCAGCAGTTGGAGCGTCAGCTTCGACTTCGCGAACGGCCAGAAGGTCAGCCAGGGCTGGAACGCCACGTGGTCCCAGTCCGGTACGACGGTGACCGCGGCCAACGAGAGCTACAACGGCTCGCTGGCCACCGGCGCGAGCGTCAGCGCCGGGTTCCTCGCCTCCTGGTCGGGGACGAACGCCGTACCGACGTCGTTCAAGCTCAACGGGACGACCTGCAACGTCGATTCGGAGCCGTCCCCGACGCCGACCGAGCCGCCTGCCAGTGGCACCGCACCCGCCCTGCATGTCTCCGGGAACAAGCTCGTGGACGCCGACGGCAGGAACCGCCGGCTGCTCGGCGTCAACCGTTCCGGCGGCGAGTTCATGTGCGTGCAGGGCCGCGGCATCTGGGACGGCCCGGTCGACGACGCCGCGATCAAGGCGATTGCCGACTGGAAGGCGAACGCCGTCCGCATCCCGCTCAACGAGGAGTGCTGGCTGGGTCTTTCCAACATCAAACCCGAGTACGCGGGCGCCAACTACATGGCTGCCGTCAAGGACCTGGTGGCCAAGGCGGAGGCGCACGGCATGACGCCGGTCCTCGACCTGCACTGGACCTACGGCCAGTACACCGGCAACTCGGCGGGCTGCTCCGACGTGCACGCCACCTGCCAGAAGCCGATGCCCGACATGCAGTACACCCCGTCGTTCTGGTCGTCGGTTGCCAGCACCTTCAAGGCCGACCCGGCGGTCGTGTTCGACCTGTTCAACGAGCCGTATCCGGACCGCGCGACCTCCAACGCCACCCAGGCCTGGCAGTGCTGGAAGGACGGAGGCACCTGCCCCGGCATCGGCTACCAGGTCGCCGGGATGCAGGACCTCGTCGACGCCGTGCGCGGCACCGGCGCCAAGAACGTCGTCATGGCCGGCGGACTGGCGTACTCGAACGACCTCGGCCAGTGGCTGACGTACAAGCCCACCGACCCGACGGGCAATCTCGTCGCCGCCTACCACGTCTACAACTTCAACACCTGCGCGAACGAGAGCTGCTGGAACTCCACCCTCGCCCCGGTCGCGGCCCAAGTGCCGCTGATGGCCGGGGAGATCGGCGAGAACACCTGCTCGCACTCCTTCATCGACCAGGCCATGAAGTGGTTCGACGACCGGGGCCTGTCGTACCTCGGCTGGACCTGGAACACCTGGGACTGCTCCTCCGGTCCCTCCCTGATCTCCCACTACGACGGAACCCCCACGTCGTACGGCATCGGGCTGCGCGATCACCTGCGCGCCATCAACCCGTAAGTCCCGTATCCCCGCAATTCCCGCATCGGAGAAGGAAACCCGCACTCATGAGTCGTACCAGAACAGCGATACTCGCCGCCCTGGCGCTGGTCGCCGGGACCGCCGGGACCGCGACGGCCGTCGTCCCCGGCGACGTCTCCGCGGCCTCCGTGCCCTGCACCGTCGACTACAAGGTGCAGAACGACTGGGGCTCCGGCTTCACCGCCGCCGTCACGGTCACCAACAACAGTGCCGCCAAGAGCAGTTGGGCGGTGAAGTGGTCGTACGCAGGAGACCAGAAGGTCACCAACTTCTGGAACACCAAGCTCACCCAGAGCGGGACGGCCGTCACCGCCGCCAACGAGACCTACAACGGCTCGCTGGCAACCGGCGGTTCGGTCAGCTTCGGGTTCCAGGGCTCCTACAGCGGCACCAACGCGATTCCGGCCACGTTCACGCTCGACGGCGTGACCTGCAACGTCGATGACGGCAGCGGGGGAGGCGGCGGGGGCGGTGGTACCGACCCGAGCGGTCGAGTCGACAACCCGTACGCCGGTGCCAAGGTGTACGTGAACCCCGAGTGGTCCGCGCATGCCGCCGCAGAGCCGGGCGGCAGCCGTGTCTCCAACCAGCCCACTGGCGTCTGGCTCGACCGCATCGCCGCCATCAACGGCGTGGGCGGCGGCATGGGCCTGCGCGCGCACCTCGACGCGGCCCTGCAGCAGAAAGGCAGCGGCGAGGAAGTCGTCCAGCTGGTCGTCTACGACCTTCCCGGACGCGACTGCTCGGCTCTCGCCTCCAACGGCGAACTCGGTCCGACGGACATCGACAAGTACAAGACGCAGTTCATCGATCCGATCGCCGCGATCCTCGCGGACAGCAAGTACAGCTCGCTGCGGATCGTGACCACCGTCGAGCTCGACTCGCTGCCCAACCTGGTCACCAACACCGGCAGCCGCGCCACCGCCACGCCGGCCTGCGACACCATGCTCGCCAACGGCAACTACGTGAAGGGCGTCGGCTACGCGCTGGCCAAGCTCGGCGCGATCCCCAACGTCTACAACTACATCGACGCAGGCCACCATGGCTGGCTCGGCTGGGACGACAACTTCGCGCCCTCGGCCAACGTGCTCAAGCAGGCGGCGACCAGTGAGGGCGCGACCGTCGACGACGTACAGGGCTTCATCACCAACACGGCGAACTACAGCGCCCTGAAGGAGAACAACTTCACCATCAACGACACGGTGAACGGCACATCGGTGCGGCAGTCCAAGTGGGTCGACTGGAACCGGTACGTCGACGAGCTGTCGTACGCGCAGGCCTTCCGCAACGAGCTGGTCTCCGTCGGCTTCAACTCCGGCATCGGCATGCTGATCGACACGTCCAGGAACGGGTGGGGCGGCACCGCCCGGCCTGCCGGTCCGGGTCCGAAGACCAGTGTGGACACATACGTCGACGGCGGGCGCTACGACCGCCGTATCCACGTCGGGAACTGGTGCAACCAGTCCGGGGCCGGCCTCGGTGAGCGTCCGCAGGCGAACCCGGCTACCGGGATCGACGCGTATGTGTGGATGAAGCCGCCGGGCGAGTCCGACGGCTCCAGCTCCGCCATCCCGAACGACGAGGGCAAGGGCTTCGACCGCATGTGCGACCCGACGTATACGGGCAACCCCCGCAACGGCAACAGCATGTCGGGCGCGCTGCCGAACGCTCCGCTGTCGGGGCACTGGTTCTCGGCGCAGTTCCAGCAGCTGATGCAGAACGCGTACCCGCCGTTGTAGAGCTGAGCAAGGGGGCAGTGCCATGTCACATGCGACCAGGCAGTGGAATGTGACATGGCACTGTTGCGATCCGCCGGGTCAGCCCTCCCGGCCCAGCCCCTGGCGGATCGCATACTCCACCGCCGAGTAGTCGCCGTCCGGCCGCTCCAGCTCATACGGAACGGCCGGCATCAGCGGCGGCTGCGCCATGAAGCGGGGCCGGGTGCCGTGGTGCGGCTGGGCCGCGTGGACCAGGAACGGGTGGCAGAGGTAGACGTCGCCGGGGCTGCCGGTGGCGTGGGCGAGGGGGCGGTGTGCGGAAGCCTCGACGATCTGCGGGGCGATCTTCAGCATGGAGACGCCCTCCTCGCCGTACGGCTCAAGGACGGGAGGTATGTCGAGGTGTGAGCCGACCCGGATGCGGGTGGGTGCGTCCTGCTCGGTGACCTCGGAGAAGAGGAACAGCATCAGCAGGGCGCGATCGCGTGAGCGCAGATTGGTGTAGTACCAGCGGGACTCGACACCGTCGGGCAGATAACTCCCTTCGATGTGCCAGCCCGCGTCGTCCGGCTCCTCCTCGTGCGGGAACCGCAGCGGGAAGCTGCCCAGGGAGTAGCGCGGCATCCAGCGGCCCTCGCCCACCAGCAGGTCGAACGCCTCATGCAGAACAGGGGAGTTGACGGCTGCGGCGAACGGTCCCTGGGCCATGCCGCCCACCCACACCACCGGGTCCTTCCAGGTTGCGGGGTCCTCGGGGTCGTACCCCGTCTCCTTCCACAGCAGCCGCGCGCAGTCCTCGGCGACCCGTGGCGGAAACGCCCCCTCGATCTTCACGAACCCGTCCGTGAGGAAGCTCTCCACCAGTTCGTCGTCCATCGGGCCATCGTGGGCGACACGGTCGGCCGCACGCACCCGATTTTTGCCGCCGCTTTTTGCCATGACGGCAACAGCGCTGGCCCTCATACGGTGCGTCGGCGCACTCTGGGCGGCACCCGGAGAGAGGCTGACCACCATGGCGCACGGACACCACCAGCACGGCGATCACGACCACGGCACGCACAGCCACGGCCACCACGACCACACCGACATCGACTGGGCCGAGATGGCTCCGCTGCTGGAATCGCAGGCGGAGCTGTTCACGTCCCTGTACGAGCGGGCCATGACCTGGCTGACCGACAAGCAGACCGAACCGGGGCTGATCGTCGACGCGGGCAGCGGACCCGGTGTCGTCGCCTGTCTCCTCGCCGAGGCCTTCCCGGGGGCCCGGGTCGTGGCGGTCGACGGCTCGGCGCCGCTCCTGGAGCGGGCCCGTGCCCGGGCCGACCGCCTGGGGGTCGGCGATCGCTTCGGAACGCTCACCGGTGAACTGCCCGGCGTGCTGCACGAGTTGGACTACCCCGCCGATCTGCTGTGGGCCAGCCGCAGCCTGCACCACATCGGCGACCAGCGGGCGGCTCTGGCCGCCTTCGCCGCGCGGCTCGCGCCCGGCGGCACACTCGCTCTCATGGAGGGTGGTCTGCCCGCGCGGTTCCTGCCGCGCGACATCGGGATCGGCCGCCCCGGTCTGCAGGCCCGCCTCGACGTGCTGGAGGAGGAGTGGTTCGCCGAGATGCGGTCGAGCCTGCCCGGCGCGGTCGCCGAGACCGAGGACTGGCCGGCCCTGATGGCCGCCGCGGGTCTCAGGTTCACCGGCACCCGGACCTTCCTGCTCGACCTGCCCGCCCCGGCCAAGGACCGCGCCCGCGCCTATGTCGCCGCCTCCCTCTCCCGCCTGCGTGAGGGTCTCGGCGACCACCTCGACGCCACCGACCGCGCCACCCTCGACCAGCTCCTCGACCCCGACGACAAGGCGAGCGTCCACCACCGCCCGGATGTGTTCGTGCTGGCTGCGCACACGGTGCACACGGCTGCCCATGCCATGTGAGGGGCAGTCCAACTGGCCCTTGGCGCAAGGTCAGTTGGACTGCCTTGAAGCTTGCGTGCCCCGCCGCCTCAGTTGTTCTGCAGGAACTTCTTCGCGAGCTGATCCCCCAGGGAGACCGCCGCGCTGTGGCTCTCGATGGGGGACACCTGCGAGTTCTTGAAGAGGATGTAGGTCACTCCGGAGTCGGTGCCGCCCGTCTCGGGGTTGGAATCGATGCCGAGGGCGTGGGCGGTGGCGTACGAGGCCTCGCCGATGATCTTCGTGGGGCCGGTGTCGCCGACGACGGCGTACTCGACCTTGTTGTTGTAGATCACGGCGACCACGCCGCCGCCCTTGATGCCGGCGCCGGCGTAGTTCCAGATGCTGCTTGAGCTGGGCACGACCACATACGGCAGTGAATCGGCCTTGAGCGGCTTGCCGTTGGACTGGTGGAACGCCGTGTCGTCCTGGTACCAGGGGTCGGTGTTCTCGTTGCACTTCGAGGTGCGCTGTCCGTCGCAGTCGATGTCCATGTCGGCCTTCCAGAAGACCGCGCCGTTCTTGCCGCAGACGGGGATCGTGGCCGACGTCTCGTCGTCCGTCTTGTACTTGCCGTGGGAGATCTGCTGACACGACGTCACCTTGGCGAGCAGGTCGGCCGCGCTGACCGAGCCCTCCTGGGTGGACGCCGGTCCTGCCGTACCGGAGGCGTTGGCGGGGAGCACTCCGGCGGCGAGCAGTGCGGCCCCGGAGGCCGCGGCGAGGGTCAGTGTTCGTATGCGCACTGTGGGGGACCCTTCTGTTAGGAAAGTTTCCTTACTTGGGTGCCGTACAAGGTGGCCCCCTTTGCGTGTCCCCGTCAACCCCTTGGTCTGGACTTCCGTGCCACGACGCCGCATCCAGCCCTGATTGCAGTGGTTTGCCCGGAGGAGAAGACTGGAGAGACGGAATATCCAGATATGCGCCTGACTTCTGGGAGGCGAGGCGTCATGTTCGTTCGCACGGTGTTTGTGACCGGGGATCCCGCGAAGGTCGACACGGCCATCAGGGCCTTGAACTCGCAGGGGCGGGAGCTGCTGGAGGAGCGTCCGGGCTATCGCGGGGCCGGCATCTTCGTGGACCGGGAACTCGGCAAGCTGCTGGCGGCGAGCTGGTGGGAGTCCGAGGACGCCCGGCGCAACAGCGACGAGGTCATGCGTGAACGGCGCGGCGCGCTGCTGGAGCCGTTCGCGGCGACGACTGCGGTCGAGAACTACGAGGCGGCCGTCTTCCATCAGGTACGGCAGCCGGAGGCGGGCGGCGGACTGCGGATCACCAGGCTGGAGTTCGACCCCATGGACGCGGATCTGCTAGCCGAGACCTTCCGCGCGTCGGTGGTGCCCAGGCTCGACACCCTGTCCGGGCTGGCCAGGGCGGTGCTGCTCGTCGACCGGGAGCGCGGACGCGGCCTGGTCGGCACCACGTTCACAGACCGCGGCTCCCTCGTCGCGTCCCGCGGACCCCAGGCGTCGGCCCGGCACGAGGGTGCGGCCAAGGCGCATGTGACCGTGATCGGACTGGAGGAGTTCGAGGTCGTCTACGCGGATGTGCGCGGCAACTGACGGGTCCCGTGCGGGAGTCGGCCGGAGCGCCGGCTCCGGGCACGGGCCGGCCCCCGCCGAACGGCGGGGGCCGACCTGTGTACCGAGGCAGCCGTCAGGCCATGTTGAACGTCGCCGGGTCCGGCCCGAGGCGCCGGTCCTCGTTGAGCGCGCTGATCGCGGCGAGGTCCTCGGTGTCCAGGCTGAAGTCGAACACCTCGATGTTCTCCTTGATCCGGGACGGGGTCACGGACTTGGGGATCACGACGTTGCCGAGCTGCAGGTGCCAGCGCAGCACGACCTGGGCCGGGGTGCGGCCGTGCTTCTGGGCGATGGCGACGATCGCCGGGACCTCCAGGAGGCCCTTGCCGGAGCCGAGCGGTGACCAGGCCTCGGTGGCGATGCCCTGCTCCGCGTGGTACTCGCGGGCTGCGTGCTGCTGCAGGTGCGGGTGCAGCTCGATCTGGTCGACAGCCGGGATGACCGACGTCTCGGCGATCAGCCGCTGGAGGTGGTCGGGCTCGAAGTTGGAGACGCCGATCGCCCGGATACGGCCGTCGGCGTGCAGCTTCTCGAACGCCTTGTACGTGTCGACGTACTTGTCCCGGGCCGGGGTCGGCCAGTGGATCAGGTACAGGTCGACGTACTCCACGCCGAGCTTGTCCAGCGACGCGTCGAAGGCGCGCAGCGTGGAGTCGTAGCCCTGGTCGCTGTTCCAGAGCTTGGTGGTGAGGAAGATGTCCTCGCGGGGGATGCCGGAGGCGGCGATCGCCTTGCCGGTGCCCTCTTCGTTGCCGTAGATCGCCGCTGTGTCGATGCTGCGGTACCCGGCCTCCAGCGCGGTGGCGACGGCCCGCTCCGCCTCGTCGTCCGGCACCTGCCAGACGCCGAAGCCCAGCTGGGGCATCTCGACGCCGTTGTTGAGGATGATCGGGGGGACCTTGCTGCTCACGAGCTCTTGATCCTTACGGTTGTCGTCAGGTGGTACTCCCATCGTCAACGATCACGGGCGGTAATGCATTCCTGACGGGAGAATCCGTGCGAACTGACCGATGAGTCAGTTGAGGGATCCGGGGATTGTCCGGAAATGCATCCGACGTCTTCGGTCCGGACCATTGACGCCGGCCCTTCCTCCCGTAACTCTGGATCGCGCCACCGAACGAGTTCATGAACTCGGTGCATGCATGTGAACACCTCGCACCTGTCTGGGCCTCCTCGCCCCCCCACCCCTCAGGAAAGCAGGTACGGCCACATGAACGACACGCTCCCTCGTGCCCCCCGTACGGAACGAGCCGTCCCGGAAGAGTGGGAGACATCCGATGAAAACGTCTGGCAAAGGCCTGGCTATGAGGTGGTCGAGACCGCTCTGGAAGTGACCGCGTACGCCCTCGGCGACCGCTGACCCGTCGTACGGCGACCACACCGTGACCACGACAACCGTCCTCCCCCACTGCTTCAAGGGCGTGGGAGGTACCCCCATCGACGGCGCCACCGCCTGGGGAACCGCCGAGTTCACCGAGCGGCTGCGCGCCGTCGCCACGGAGCGCTACCACGACCGCCACCCCTTCAACGTGCGGATGCACCGCGGTGAACTGAGCCAGGCCGAGTTGCGCCGCTGGATCGCCAACCGCTTCCACTACCAGCGCCACATCCCCGTCAAGGACGCCCTGATCCTCGCCAAGCTGGACCGGCCCGAGCTGCGCAGATCCTGGCTGCGTCGCATCCAGGACCACGACGGCACGGCCGAGCGGGAGGGCGGGATCGAACGCTGGCTGCGGCTCGGCGAGGCGGCCGGCCTGCACCGCGACGAACTGTGGGACGGCTCCCGGGTGCTGCCCGGCGTCCGGTTGGCGGTCGACGGATACGTCAACTTCTGCCGCCTGCAACCGACTCCGGACGCGATCGCCGCCTCGCTGACGGAGCTGTCCGCACCCGACCTCATGCGCATCCGCATCGCCGCCTTCGAGCGCCATTACCCCTGGATCGACCCGGACGGCCTCGCCTACTTCCGCACCCGCATCGACCAGGGCGGCCGCGACGGAGCCGAGGCCCTCGCCCTGGTCCTCGATCTCGCCCGCACCCGCGAGCAGCAGCACAACGCGCTGGCCGCCCTGGAGTTCAAGTGCGAGGTGCTGTGGTCGCTGCTGGACGCGGTGGACGGAGGCGGCCCATGACCTGGCGTCCGGCACTCTCCCGCGGTGTGGTCCTGCGTCACGACCGCGTGCGGGGCACCGATCTGCTGCTGCTCCCCGAGCGGGTGGTGGTGCTGCGCGGCAGCGCGGGCCCCGTCCTCCGCCTCTGCGACGGCACGCGCGCGGTGGACGACGTCGTCGCCGAGCTCGGCGAACGGCACCCCGGCGCGCCCGTCGCCGACGAAGTCCCCGACTTCCTCGACACATTGCGAAAGGAGGGCTGGCTCGCATGACCGTGGACGCCCCCTGGGCGCTGCTCGCCGAACTCACCCACGGCTGTCCGCTGCGCTGCGGGTACTGCTCCAACCCCGTCGAACTGATCAGTCGGTCAAGGGAGCTGGACGCCGGGCAGTGGTCCGACGTGTTCCGTCAGGCCGCCGACCTCGGCGTCGTGCAGACACACCTCTCCGGCGGCGAACCCCTGCTCCGACGGGATCTGCCGCGGATCGTCGCGGCCGCCGACACCGCGGGCCTCTACACCCAGCTGGTCACCAGCGGGGTGGGTCTGAGTGAGCGGCGCACGGCGGAGCTCGCCGAGGCCGGGCTGCGCAGCGTCCAGCTCTCGGTGCAGCACGCCGACGCCCGGGCCTCCGAGCGCATTGCGGGCGCCCGCTCGTTTGCAGCCAAGGAGCGCGCCGCCCGGCTGATCCGGGCCTGCGGGCTCCCCTTCGGCCTCAACATCGTGCTCCACCGCGCCAATCTCGACGCCCTCGACGACCTGATCGCCCTCGGTCTTGCGTGGGGCGCCGACCGCATCGAACTCGCCCACACGCAGTTCCACGGCTGGGCCCTGCGCAACCGTGCGGCCCTGCTGCCCACCCGTGAACAGGTCGAGCAGGCCCGCGCGTCGGTCTCCCGCTGGCGCGAACTCCTGGACAAGGCAGTGGAGTTGGTGTGGGTGGCCCCGGACTGGGTGGACGCCACCGCGAAGCCCTGCATGGGCGGCTGGGGCGCGGTCTCGCTCACCGTCGCCCCGGACGGCACGGTCCTGCCCTGCCCGGCGGCGGCCGCGCTGCCGGACCTCGACCCGCCGAACGTGCGCGAGCACCGACTGGCCTGGATCTGGCGGGAGTCGAAGGCCTTCAACGCCTACCGCGGGGAGTCCTGGATGCCCGAGCCCTGCCGCGGCTGCGCCCTGCGCGCCGGTGACCATGGCGGCTGCCGCTGCCAGGCCCACGCCCTTACCGGCGACGCCGGCCGCACCGACCCCGCCTGCCGGCACGCCCCCGACCATCACCTCGTACGCGATCTCGTGCAGGGGCCGCGCGGCGACCTCGCGTACGCCTACCGAAAGGGAGGAACATGAGCCCCAGACGTCTGCGGACGGCACTGACGACCCTCGCCCTCGTCACCGCCGGCCTCGTCACCCTGCCGGCGGCGACACCGGCTCCGCCCGCCGCTCCCGTCTCCGCACACCTGCGGGCCGCCGCCCCCGACTGGTCCGTGGCCGTCGTCGACTCCACCATGGCCCGCTACACCCCGAGCACCATCGGCGGCTGGTCCTACCCGGTCGGCCTCTACCTCTACGGCCAGTACCTCACCTACAGACGCACCCATGACGCCCGCTACCTGACGTACATCAAGAACTATGTCGACCGGTTCGTGAAGAGCGACGGCTCCATCGATCAGTCCTTCAACAGCCTGGACAGCATGCAGGCCGGCCGCCTGCTCGTGATCCTGCACCACGAGACCGGCCAGGACCGCTACCGCAAGGCCGCGAAGAAGATCCTCGACCGGCTGGCCGGCTACCCGCGCACCGCCGACGGCGGTTTCTGGCACGCGGACTCCGCCGGCCGCGCCCACCAGCTCTGGTCGGACGGCGTCTACATGGTGAACCCGTTCCTCGTCGAGTACGGCAAGGAGTTCGGCGACAGCGCGTACACCGACGACGAGGCGGCCAAGCAGCTGTATGTGTACGGGAGCCATCTGCAGGTGGCGAACGGTCTGCTGAGGCACGCCTACGACGAGTCGAAGAGCGCGAGCTGGGCCGACCCGCAGACCGGGCTCGCCCCCGAGCACTGGTGCCGGGCGGTCGGCTGGTACTCCATGGCGATCGTCAATGTGCTGGACGCGCTCCCTGCGAACCACCCGCGCCGGGCCCAACTCCTTGGCATCTTCCGGAAGTTGGCGGCCGGTCTGGAGAAGTACCAGGATCCGGCGACCGGCCGCTGGTTCCAGGTGATCGACAAGGGCGGCCGGAGCGGGAACTGGACCGAGACGTCCTGCTCCAGCATGTTCACCTACGCCCTGTCGCGCGGAACTCAGCAGCACTACCTCGACCCGCACTACGCGGATGTCGCGCGCCGGGGCTACCAGGGCGTGCTCGCCAAGCTCTCGACCGGCCCGGACGGCCGTACCGACCTCGCCGACATCTCGGTCGGCACGAACGTCGGCGACTACGCGTACTACGTCGCCCGCACCCGGGCCACCAACGACTTCCACGGCCTGGGCGCCTTCCTGATCATGAACGAGCAACTGCGAGGTGATTAGTGTCATGAGCACATCCAGAAGGGTGCTGTTGGGCGCCGCTCTCGGTGGCGCGGCCACAGCGGCGGTCGGCCTGCCGGCCGCCACCGCCCACGCCGCCTCCTGGCAGCAGAAGTGGGCCCCGTCCGCGAGCGGCGACGGTCTCGGCGCCTTCGAGACGGTCGAGGACGACCGCGCCGACTCGCACCCCGCCGGTCATCCGCACATCTTCGCCACCGGCAACAACTGGCGCTTCAACATGCACACCGTCGACCGCGACACCTCGACGGACCGCCAGCGCCAGGAGGTCACGGGGCTGCGCACGCGCGGCAGCAGCTATCTCAAGTGGACGCAGGGCCAGACCTGGCGGCTCACGTACTCGATGTACATCCCGAGCTCGCTGAAGGCGACGACGACCTTCACGCACATCATGCAGATGAAGCAGCCGGGCAACGGCACCTCGCCCATCGTGGTGCAGTCCCTGCGCCGGGTGAACGGCAGGCAGACCATCGAGCTGAAGCTCGCCATCGACGACATCCTCGTCGGCCGCACCGACCTGGACCCGCTGCACGACAAATGGACGGACGTCGACTTCCAGATCAAGGTCGGCAACGGCTCGGCGGGCTCGGTTCGCTGGATCCTCAAGTCCGGCGGCTCGACTGTCATCGACGCGTCGAAGACCGGGGTCGACACCTTCCTCGCCGACCGCGTGCGCCCGAAGTGGGGCATCTACCGCTCCCTCGGCGACACATCCGGTTCACTCCAGGACACATACCTGCTGCTCACCAATCTTCGCGGCTACCAACTCGTCTGAGGGACCGTCATATGAGACCCCCCACCGCACAGCGGACGGGGGCGGCGGCGATCGTGTTCTTCGTCATCGCCGTCGCCCTCGGACTCGCCCACCCCGCCGCGCTCGCGGCCCCGCACCCCACCCCACGCACTGCCGCCGTCTACGACGTCCGTGACTACGGGGCCAAGGCGGACGGCTCCGCCAACGACACCCCCGCCATCAACAAGGCCATCACGGCGGCGAGTTCGGCCAGCGGCGGCGGTATCGTCCGCTTCCCCGCCGGCGCCTACAAGTCGCAGAACACCATCCACATGAAGAGCCATGTGACGCTCCAGCTCGACAAGGGCGCCACGATCCAGGCCTCTGGCGCCGACACCTACGACAAGGCCGAGGCCAACCCGTACGACGCCTACCAGGACTACGGGCACAGCCACTTCCGCGACGCGATGATCTACGGCGACAGGCTGACCGACATCGGCTTCGTCGGGCAGGGTGTCATCGACGGCATGGGCAACCTGATCACCGGCAACCCGAAGTCCGGCGAGGCCGACAAGATCATCTCGCTCACCCGCTGCGACGGACTGCGCATCGGTGACGGACTCACCCTGCGCCGCGGCGGTCACTTCGCCGCGCTGGTCAACGGCTGCAAGAACGTCACCTCGGACCGTCTGACCATCGACACCGCGAGCGACCGCGACGGCTGGAACATCATCTCCACAACCGACGTCACGGTGACCAACGCGAACATCAAGGCCAACGACGACGCGCTCGTCTTCAAGAGCGACTACGCCCTCGGCGCCAAGCTCCCCAACGGCCACGTCCGCGTCAACGACTCCCAGCTGTCGGCCCGTTGCTGCAACGCCCTGATGTTCGGCTCCGAGACCTGCGGCGACTTCTCGGACTACCGGTTCGAGAAGATCCGGATCGAGGGCGCCGACAAGTCCGGCCTCGGCATGGTGTCGATGGACGGCGCGAAGATCTCGGACGTCCACTACCGCGACATCACGATGACCAACGTCCACTCACCGATCATGCAGAAAATCGGCACCCGTAAGCGCTGCGGCAACCATCCCGGCATCGGATCGATCAGCGACATCACCTACGACAACATCATGGCCACCGGCAACAGCCCGTCCTTGAGCCCGACCCTCTGGGGCGAGACCGGCCACCGGATCAAGGACGTCACCTTCAACAACGTCCACATCGCCGTGCCCGGCGGCCACGGCACCATGTCCACCTCGGTGCCGAGCAACGACCCCAGCGACTACAACCCGAAGGCCATCGGCACCCGACCGGCCTACGGCTGGTATCTGCACAACGCCGACAACGTCCAGTTCACCGACAGCTCGGTGAAGTTCGCCACGGACGACGGCCGGCCTGCGGTCATCGCCAACGCGGCGAGCGGCATCCGCTTCACCGGCTTCACCGCGGGGCGCGGCTCCCACTCGCCGTACGACATGGGCTTCCAGGACGTCGACGGGTACTGCCTGACCGGGGTGACGCTGCGGGTGTCGAGCAGCGGATCCACCGAGAACTGCGCGAGCCCCGTACGGCCCCTCGACCTGGAGAACCCCCGCCAGGACTTCCTCCGCAACTCCGTCGGCGGCCTCTTCCTGCACTGGGGCCTGCGCACCGCGCCCGCCCACACCGGCTGCACCGCCTGGGAGAACGACGTCACCAGCGGCGGCTGGACACCGGACTACTGGGTGAACGAGGCGAAGAAGCTGCACACCCAGTACCTCGTCCTCGCCACCTTCCACAGCCGGCTCGGCTACGCCCGCCCCTGGCCCTCGAAGATCCCCGGTTCCTGCTCCACCAGGCGGGACTTCCTCGGCGAGTTGATCACCGCCGCCAAGGCCAAGGGCATGAAGGTCATCCTCTATATGACCGACGACCCGAAGTGGCACGACGAGGGCGGCCACGAGTGGCTCGACTCGGCCGCCTACTCCGCCTACAAGGGCAAGAACGTCGACCTGACCACCCGCGACGGCTTCGGGCAGTTCAGCTACGACAACTTCTTCGAGGTCATGGACCGCTATCCCGACCTCGGCGGCTTCTGGATCGACAACGACAACGCGTACTGGGAGAGCCACGACCTCTACCGGCAGATCTACCAGAAGCGCCCGAACTACACGCTCAGCAACAACAACGAAGACACGCCGATCATGGACATGATCAGCAACGAGCAGAAGACGGGGATGACGCCGGCCTACGACTACCCCCAGGCGATCTACACCGCCCAGCCCCGCCTGACCGAGGCCGACTTCAAGCTGCCCTCGACGGGCGCCTGGTGGTACGACGGCTCCGACCCGGCCGTCGACAAGAAGCTCACCCTCGGTCGGCTGATCACCAACGCGGGGTCCTCGGTGAAGGCCCTGATGGCCGAGACCGCCCAGGTCAACGGCAGGTTCCCGGCCAACCAGGCCTCCTTCAACACCTTCGCCGACTCCTATCTCGACCCCATCTGGGAGTCCCTGCACGGCACCGAGGGCGGCGGCTACATGTACGGCGGTCTCAAGCCCGGCTTCTGGAACGACGGCGCGCACGGCGTGACGACCATCGCCAAGGGCGACCCGAACCGGCAGTACATCCACGTCCTGACCCCGCCGAGCACGAGCACCCTGCGCATCCGCGACAACGGCTACCGCGTCGCCTCCGTCACCAACCTCCGTACCGGCAAGGCGGTTTCGTGGTCGCAGTCGGGCGGCGTGCTGACGCTGACCGGCCTCGGCGACTGGGACCCGTACGACACGGTCTTCAAGGTCACCACCGCCGGCCGTCAGGGCATCCTCACCGGCGTCAAGGTGACCGCGAGCGCCTCCGCGAGCGGACATACCGGGGCGGCCGCGGGCGACGGCGACTTCCTCACCTACTGGGACAACAACAAGACCCTGCCGGTCAACCTCACCTTCGACCTCGGCTCGGCCAGGAAGGTCCAGTACCTCGGGCTCAACCAGCGCGAGGACTCCGTCGCCTACGCCCGCTCGGACACCGAGCAGTCGGCGCGGATCAAGGACTACAAGGTGTACCTGAGCAACGACGGCACGACCTGGGGGAGCGCGGTCAAGACAGGTCAGCTCCCAAGTCGCCGCGGAATCCAGGGCATTGACCTCACCTCGGCCAAGGCCCGCTACGTCCGCCTGGAGGTCGACACCACCTGGGCCGCCTCCACCGACACCACCCGCTACCAGCGGCTGCGGATCGACGAGGCGTGGATCGGCACCTCGTACGCCACACCGGCGGCCTTCACCCCCAGGTCGGACAACGGGCAGTCCCTGCGCCCGGCCATGGGCTGGAGCAGCTGGAGCTTCGTGCGCCGCTCACCGACCGAGGCGAAGATCAAGGCGCAGGCGGACGCGCT
Source organism: Streptomyces sp. NRRL S-646 (assembly GCF_000720765.1). GTDB lineage: Bacteria > Actinomycetota > Actinomycetes > Streptomycetales > Streptomycetaceae > Streptomyces. The sequence continues at coordinate 822,394 of NZ_JODC01000007.1, read as the reverse complement.
GGTGTCGAGCGGTCTGAAGGACCACGGCTTCGTGTACGTCAACCTGGACGACTTCTGGCAGAAGTGCGACTCCAACGGCTTCGTCGTCGACAACTACGGCCGCTGGGCCGTCGACACGGCCAAGTTCCCGGACGGCATCAAGGCGCTCGCCGACTACATCCACTCCAAGGGCCTGAAGTTCGGCTTCTACGTGACGCCCGGCATCGCGAAGAACGCCGTCACCCGGAACACGCCGATCGAGGGGACCTCGTACCACGCGAAGGACATCGCGGACACCTCGAAGACCGAGAAGAACTACAACTGCAAGAACATGTACTACATCGACTACTCCAAGCCGGGCGCCCAGGAGTTCGTGAACTCCTGGGCCAGGCAGTTCGCCTCCTGGGGAGTCGACTACCTGAAGATCGACGGTGTGGGCAGCCAGGACATCCCGGACGTGCGGGCCTGGGACAAGGCGCTGCGGGCGAGCGGACGGCCCGTCAATTTCGCGCTCTCCAACAACCTTCCGATCTCCGATGCCGCTACCTGGCGGGGGCTCGCCAACAGCTGGCGCACCCAGGGAGACGTTGAGTGCTACTGCGGATCCGGCCCCAACGGCAGCGGCTATCCACTCACCGACTGGTCCCATGTCTTCAAGCGGTTCGACTCGGCCGCGAACTGGCAGTCGTACGCCGGACCCGGCGGCTGGAACGACCTGGACTCCCTGGAGGTCGGCAACGGCGACCAGGCCGGCCTCACCGCCGACCAGCGGCGCTCCCACTTCACCCTGTGGGCCATGGCTGCCTCGCCGCTGCTGCTCGGCACCGATCTCACCCACCTCGACTCCGTGGACAAGGCGATGCTGACCAATGACCGGCTGATCGGTGTCGACCAGGACGGGGTGGCCGCGAAACGGGTTGTGAACAGTGGTGTCAAGCAGGTCTGGAGCAAACGCGAGAACAGCGGTGACTACGTGGTGGCGCTGTTCAACACCGGAACGTCCGGCAGCACGACGGTCTCTGTGAACTGGTCGCAGGTGGGATTTACCGGCTCCGGCGACGTCACGGACCTCTGGTCCGGCTCCCACAAAGGTGTGATCACCAACTCGTACAGCGCGACGCTGCGGCCGGGCGAAACACGCCTGATCCGTGTGAACCCCGTCAACAGCGCCCTGAGGGGGCAGTCATGAAACGCGACAGAGCTCTGGCTTGGGGCCTCTCCCTGGCCCTCGCCGTCCCGCTCGCCGGCCTCACCGGCGCGAGCGCGGCACAGGCGGCCACCGATTATCAGGCGGAGGACGCGACCATCACCCAGGGTACGGTGGCCACCAACCACAGCGGATACACGGGCACCGGCTTCGTCGACTACACCAACGTCAAGGGCTCGTCCGTGGAGTTCACGGTGAGCGCGGCCTCCGCGGGAACCGCCTCGGTGGCCCTGCGGTACGCCAACGGGACCGCCACCGACCGCCCGATGGACATCTCCGCCAACGGCACGGTCGTCTCGCCCGCCCTGTCCTTCCCGGCCACCACCGACTGGAACACCTGGGCCACCAAGGCCGTCACCGTCCCGCTGGCCGCGGGCACCAACAAGATCCGGGCCACCGCGACCACGGCCAACGGCGGCCCCAATCTCGACCGCATCACCATCGGGACGGCGACCGACACCCAGGCCCCGACCCGCCCCGGTCAGCCCAGCTGCTCCGGCATCGGCGAGGACGGCCTCACGCTGAACTGGGGCGCCTCGACGGACGACACGGGCGTGACGGCGTACGACCTCTACGAGCACGGCAACAAGATCGGCGAGGCGGCCTGGAGTTCGACGTCGAAGGCGCTGACCGGTCTGACCCCGAACACCACCTACAACCTCACCGTCATCGCCCGCGACGCGGCCGGCAACACCTCCGCCGCCAGCCCGGTCGTCGACTGCACGACCAAGCCCAGCTCCGACACCACCCCGCCGACGAAACCGGGCACGCTCTCCGCCTCCGACGTCACCGCGAACAGCGCCCAACTGGCCTGGGGTGCCTCGACGGACGACCGCGCAGTCGTCGCGTACGACGTGCGCAGCGACACCACGGTCTACAAGACGGTCACGAGCGGTACGTCGACCACGCTGACCGGGCTGGCCTGCAACAGCCCGTACGCGCTGAACGTCGTCGCCCGCGACGCGGCCGGCAACACCTCCGAGCCCAGCAACACCGTCACCTTCACGACCAAGGCGTGCGCCACCGACGGAGGCGTACCGAGCTCCATCTCCACGCTGTCGACCGGCTGGACGATCCCCTGGGGCACCTACTGGATGCCCGACGGCCAGACCGCGCTGGTCACCGAGCGGGACGACTTCCGCGTCTGGAAGGTCACCAAGGCGGGGGCGAGGACGCAGGTCGGCACCGTGCCCAACGCCGTGACCACCAACGGCGAGGGCGGTCTCCTCGGTGTCGCCGTCGACCCCAAGTGGGAGAGCAACCACTACGTCTACTTCATGCACACTGCGGCCGAGGGCAACCGCGTGGTCCGCATGACCTACGACGGCACCTCGCTCAGCGACTACAAGATCCTGCTGCAGGGCATCAAGAAGAACCGCTACCACAACGGCGGCCGTCTCGCCTTCGGCCCCGACGGCTACCTCTACGTGTCCACCGGCGAGGCCCAGACGCCTGACCTGGCGCAGGACAAGAACTCCCTCAACGGCAAGATCCTGCGCATGACGACGGACGGGAAGCCGGCCCCGGGCAACCCGTTCGGCAACTACGTCTACAGCCTCGGCCACCGCAACCCGCAGGGTCTCGCCTTCGACCGGGGCGGCCGCCTGTGGGAAGCGGAGTTCGGCAACAGCTCCAAGGACGAACTCAACCTCATCAAGCCGGGCGCCAACTACGGCTGGCCGATCTGCGAGGGCAGCTGCAGCACCTCGGGGATGACCAACCCGAAGGCCACCTGGAACGTCTCCGAGGCCTCGCCCAGCGGTATCGCGATCGTCCGCAACGTCGTCTACATGGCGTCCCTGCGCGGCGAGCGGCTGTGGCGGATCCCGATCAACGGGGACAACGAGAGCGTCGGCACACCGACCGCGTACTACGTGGGAACGTACGGCCGTCTGCGGACCGTGACCAAGGTCCCGGGCGCCGACCAGCTGTGGCTGTCGACCACCAACTGCGACAACAACGGAAACCAGCCCGACGGATCGGACAAGCTCTTCCGGATCAACATCAGTTGACGGTACGTCAGGACCCGGCTCAGGCCCGGTAGAGCGCCTCGACCTCGTTGGCGTAGGCGTTCTCGATGGCCTTCCGCTTCAGCTTCAGGGACGGGGTCAGCAGACCGTGTTCCTCGGTGAACGGCTGGGCCAGTATCCGGAAGGTGCGGATCGACTCGGCCTGCGAGACGAGGGTGTTGGCGGCGACGACCGACCGCCGCACCTCCGTCTCCAGGTCGGCGTCCCGTACCAGCTGGGCAGGCGACATCTGCGGCTTGCCGCGCATGGTCAGCCAGTGCTCGACGGCCTCCTGGTCGAGGGTGACCAGGGCGGCGATGTAGGGGCGGTCGTTGCCGACGACGATGCACTGGTTGACCAGCGGGTGGTCGCGCACCCGCTCCTCCAGCAGAGCGGGGGAGACGCTCTTGCCGCCGGAGGTCACCAGGATCTCCTTCTTGCGGCCGGTGATCGTGAGGAAGCCGTCCTCGTCGAGGGAACCCAGGTCGCCGGTGGCGAGCCAGCCGTCGTGCAGGGTCTCGTCGGTGGCCTTCGGGTTGTTGAGGTAGCCCTGAAAGACATTGGGGCCGTGCAGCCAGATCTCTCCGTCGTCCGCGATGTGCACGGTGACGCCCGGGATGGGCTGGCCGACGGTGCCGTAGCGGGTGCGCTCGGGGGGGTTGGCGGTCGCGGCCGCCGTCGACTCGGTGAGGCCGTAGCCCTCGTAGATCTGCACTCCCGCGCCCGCGAAGAACAGGCCGAGCCGGCGGTCCATCGCGGAGCCGCCCGAGATGGCGTTGCGGATGCGGCCGCCCATCGCGGCCCGGAGCTTGGAATAGACAAGCTTGTCGAACAGCTGGTGCTGCACGCGCAGGCCCGCCGACGGACCGGGCCCGATGCCCCAGGCCTTGGCCTCGACGGCGTCCGCGTACTTCACGGCGATCTCGACCGCCTTCTCGAACGGCCCGGCCTTGCCGTCCTTCTCGGCCTTGCGGCGGGAGGCGTTGAACACCTTCTCGAAGATGTACGGCACCGCGAGGATGAACGTCGGCTTGAACGCCTGCAGGTCGGGCAACAGCGTGGCGGCGTTCATCTGAGGCTGGTGGCCGAAGCGGATCCCGTGGCGGATCGCGGTGACCTCCACCATCCGCCCGAAGACGTGCGCGAGCGGCAGGAACAGCAGGGTCGACGCCTCGTCGCCCTTCTTGGAGTGGAACACCGGCTCCATGTGCTCGGCGACTATATCCGCCTCGGACATGAAGTTGCTGTGGGCGATGACGCAGCCCTTGGGTCGGCCCGTGGTGCCCGAGGTGTAGATGATCGTCGCGGTCGATTCGGGGGTGACCGCCTGCCGGTGCCGGTGCACCACGTCGTCGTCGATGTACGCGCCCGCGTCGTACAGCTCCTGCACGGCCCCGAGGTCGAGCTGCCACAGCTGGTGCAGCTGAGGCAGCCGGTCGATGACGCTGGCGATCGTCATCGCGTGGTCCTCGTGCTCCACGATCGCCGCCGAGCACTCGGCGTCGTAGAGCATCCAGAAGCACTGCTCGGCCGAGGACGTGGGGTAGATCGGCACCACCTGGGCGCCGATCGTCCACAATGCGAAGTCGAACAGCGTCCACTCGTAGCGGGTACGGGACATGATCGCGACCCGGTCGCCGAAGCGGATGCCCCGGGCCAGCAGCCCCTTGGCCAGGGCCAGTACCTCGTCCCGGAACTCCGCGGCCGTCACATCACGCCACTGCCCCTGGTCGTCCTTGCGGCCGAGGCTGATGTGCAGCGGGTCTTCCTGGGCACGCTCGAAGACGACGTCGGCCAGTCCGCCCACCGGCGGTGACAACGTCAACGGAGGGTTGGTGAACTCGCGCAAACCCGCTCCCCGCTCCTCAGTGCCCGATTTAGTGCTACTCCGCACAGGGCGTGAAAGCTACCCCAGACGGCGACAGGGCGGGAGGGGGGCCGAATCCGAGCAGTGCTCAGGCACACGCTGGTCACGGCCGGAAAATGCGCTCACATCCGGAAGGGTCGGACAGAAAACTGACGGTTGAGTAAGTTTCGGTCCCGTAATCTCCACCGAATCTGTACGACCTGATAACCGCCCATGGCGCCCGTCAGCGGCCCTGCCCGAAGGGTGTCGTCCTCTCCTCCGTCAGCGTCGGAGCGGAGGATTCCGTTACTTCCGTCCGGGTTGGGCGCGCCGTCCTGACCAGGACGATCACCAGCGCTCCGGCGGCCGTCGCGGTCAGCCCCGCCACCATCGCCGCCGTGTTCAGCCCCGACGCGAACGCCGACCGCAGCGCATGCTCGGAGAAGCCGCCGTGCAGGGCTCCGGCCGCGCCTCCTGCCAGCGCATGGGCCGCGTCGTGCGGCAGCGTGCTTTGCATGCGCGACGTCAGCACGGTGCCGTAGACGGCGATGCCGAGCGCGAGGCCGAGCTGTCGGAAGGTGTTGACCGCGCCGCCCGCCATCCCGGACCGCTCCGGCGGTACGGCGGCCAGCGCCGCGCCCGCGATCCCGGGCGCCACCAGCCCCGTACCGACACCGACCAGCACCATCCCCGGCGCCAGCACGGACGCCGTCGACCCCGCGTCCAGCACCGTCATGCAGAACTGCCCCGAGCCGACCAGCAGCAGCCCGCCGCCGACCGTGATCCGCGCCGGCACTCCGTGCAGCAGCCGCCCGCCGGCCGCGGCCACCACGAACGCCGCCAGCGACATCCACAGGAACACCGCACCGCCGCGCACCGGGCTCATCCCGAGCAGCGACTGCATCCATATCGAGTCGTACGCCATGAGGCCGAACGCCCCCGCGTTGAAGGCGAGCGCACCCACCATCACGACGGAGAACGCGGGCTTGAGGAACAGCCGCGGATCCAGCAGCGGGTCGGCACCGCGCCGCTCCACAGCGACGAAACAGAGCAGCGCCACGACCGCCGCCGCGAACGCCACGAGGGTGCCTGTCTCACCCCAGCCGTGCTCCCCGGCCCGCACCGCCCCGTACGTCAGCCCGCCCGCGAAGGCCGCGAACGTCACCGTGCCCGCCCAGTCGACGCGCCGCTCACGCGAGCCGTGCGACTCCGGGACGACCCTCAGCGTCAGCCACACCGCGGCCACGCTCACCGGCAGATTGACGTAGAAGATCCACCGCCAGCCCGGCCCGTCCGTCAGCATCCCGCCGAGCACCGGCCCCACCGCGGCCGCCGCCCCGCTGACCGCACCCCACACGCCGAGCGCCACCGAACGCCGCTTGCCCTGGTAGACGGAGCCCAGTAGCGGCAGCGTGGTCGCGAGCATCGCGGCCCCGCCGAGACCCTGCAGGGCGCGCGAGGCGATCAGCATCCCCGGCCCGCCCGCAAGACCGCACAGCAGCGAGGCCGTCGCGAACACCACCACGCCCACCACGTGCACCCGCCGCCGACCCAGGATGTCGGCCGCGGCCCCTGTCCCGAGCAGCAGCGCGGCCAGCGCCAGCGCGTACCCGTCCATCACCCACTGCAGATCGCTCAGCGACGCGTGCAGCGAACCCGCCATGTCCGGCAGTGCGACCACCGCGATGGTCACGTCCAGCAGCAACATGAACGTGCTCAGGCACACCGCCGTGAGCGGCCCCCATGTACGCATGTCCTTCAACTCCCAGTGCTTTCCGTACGCCGAATGCGCAACGCTCCGTACGATGGATGGCGAGCGGCAGATCGCACCGGAAGCAAGGCGTCTGGCGACGGAATTCGACGGGAGTAGCCGGGATGGAGATGGAATCCCACGTCTTCGACAAGCTCGACCTGCAGCTGCTGAGCGCTCTGGAGGTCAACGGCAGGGCCTCCTTCAGCCGGATCGGCGGGGTCCTCGGGGTCTCCGACCAGACCGTCGCGCGCCGCTACCGGCGGCTGTGCGCCGAGGGCGGCCTGCGCGTCGTCGCCATGCGGGACGGCGTCGTGCTCGGCCTGGACCACTGGACGCTGCGGCTGCGCTGTGTCCCCGACAGCGCGCCGACCATCGCGGACGCGCTCGCCAAACGGCCCGACACCACTTGGATCGGCCTCGCCTCCGGCGGCACCGAGGTCGTGCTCGGTACCCGGCCGCGCAACGCGGGCGACCGCGACGACCTGCTTCTGGGCAAGCTCCCGCGGACCCCGCACGTGCTGGAGATCCGTGCCTACCAGCAACTGCACCGCTTCTTCGGTGGCCCGCAGGGCTGGCTGCAGAAGTTCGCGGCGCTCGCCCCGGACCAGATCGAGGCCCTCACCCCCGATCCCGTGCCCGCCCCGGGCCCCGCCCGCCTCGACCCGGAGGACGAGCCCCTGCTCGCCGTCCTCGAACGCGACGCGCGCGCCACCTACCCCGAACTCCAGCGCGCGACCGGCCGTTCGGAGTCCGCCGTCAAACGACGCCTGGCCACGCTGATCGCCTCCGGGGCGATCTACCTCGACTGCGAATACCGGGTGGAGGCCATCGGCCACCCCTTGCACGCCGCTCTCTGGGTCACCGTCGCCCCCGCGGCTCTCCACTCCGTCGGCGAGGCTCTCGCCGCCCATACCCCGATCGCCCATGTCTCCGCGACCGCGGGCCCCACCAACCTCACGGCGACGGCGGTCGTCCGGAGCACCTCCGATCTGTACGCCTACCTCAGCGGCCCCCTCGGTCATCTGGAGGGCGTCCAGCACGTGGAGGCGACGCCGTTCCTGCGCCAGGTCAAGCAGCTGACGTACCGACCGATGCTCCGTTGAGCGCCCCGAAGGGGCGCGGGGCTGTATCGACTTGCGGCTCCGCCGCGACGGGGGTCCCCCGCTCGAGCGAAGTCGAGAGTGGGGGAGCGACCAGCCACGACGGCGCCGCAGACAAAAGACGGCCTATCGCGGCTCACCCCGCGGAGCGCGTTGCAGCCGGACCCCGCCCGCCAGGATCGTCGCCGCCAGCGCGTCCGCCGCGCTCTGCGCCGAGGTGCGGCGCGTGCCGTGGACCAGGACGAAGTCGACGCGGCCGAGTTCGGGCAGGCCGAAGCGGTCGGGGACGCGGACCAGGCCCGGCGGGACCAGGCCGCGGGAGTGCGCCAGGACACCGAGGCCGGCCCGGGCCGCCGCGATCAGGGCGCTCAGGCTGCCGCTCGTGCAGGCGATGCGCCACGGCCGGCCCTGACGCTCCAGGGACTCGAAGGCGAGCGCGCGCGTGATCCCCGGCGGCGGGAACACGATCAGCGGCACCGGCCGGTCCGCGTCCAGGCGCAGCCGCTCCGCACCGATCCACACCAGCTCGTCGTGCCAGACCAGCTCGCCGCGTGGGTCCTCCGGTCGCCGCTTGGCCAGCACCAGGTCCAGCTTCCCGGCGGCCAGCTGCTCGTGCAGGGTCCCGGACAACTCGACCGTCAGCTCCAGGTCGACCTCGGGATGGTTGTGCCGGAAGCCCTCCAGGATCTCCGGCAGCCGGGTCAGCACGAAGTCCTCCGAGGCGCCGAAGCGCAGCCGGCCGCGCAGCCGCGTGCCCGTGAAGAACGCCGACGCCTGCTCCTGCACCTCCAGGATCCGCCGCGCGAACCCGAGCATCGCCTCGCCGTCCTCCGTCAGCTCAACGGAGTGGGTGTCCCGGGAGAACAGCTGGCGCCCGGTGGCGTCCTCGAGGCGCCGCACGTGCTGACTGACGGTGGACTGCCGCAGCCCCAGCCGCCGGGCGGCCTGCGTGAAGCTCAAGGTCTGGGCGACCGCCAGGAAGGTCCGAAGATGGGAGGGGTCGTACATGGAACAACGGTAGCTGCTTATCGTGAATCGCGATGGCAGTCAGAGCGGTATGACGGATTCCCGATCGGCTGCCGGAGGAGGACGATGAACGGGGGCCCTCCGGCCCCGGAAAGCCACCGGGCACAGGCCCCGGACCGCCGACAGCAACAAGCAAGTGGAGCACCGTGAAACGCCTGCACTGGCCGAATTGGATGCCGATCGACCCGTACATCCTGCTGCTGCTCGGGACGGTGGGCATCGCAGCCCTCTTCCCGGCCCGCGGGACGGCGGCCGACGTGGCCTCCGGTGCCTCCACGGCTGCGATCGCCTTCCTCTTCTTCCTGTACGGCGCCCGGCTGTCCACCCGCGAGGCACTGGACGGACTCAAGCACTGGCGGCTCCACGTCACGGTCCTGGCCTGCACGTTCGTGATCTTCCCGCTGCTGGGTCTGGCCGCCCGCGGCCTCGTCCCGGTCCTCCTCACGCACCCGCTCTACCAGGGCCTGCTCTTCCTCACCCTCGTCCCCTCCACCATCCAGTCGTCGATAGCCTTCACCTCGATCGCCCGCGGCAACGTGCCCGCCGCGATCTGCGCGGGCTCCTTCTCCTCCCTCGTCGGCATCGTCATCACACCCCTGCTCGCCGCGGCCGTCCTCGGCAGCAGCGCGGGCGGGTTCTCGGCGGACTCGCTCGTCCAGATCGTGCTGCAGCTGATGGTGCCGTTCCTGGCCGGGCAGTTGCTGCGCCGCTGGATCGGCGGGTTCGTCGCCCGGCACAAGAAGGTCCTGGGCCTGGTCGACCGTGGCTCGATCCTGCTGGTCGTCTACACCGCGTTCAGCGAGGGCATGGTCCAGGGCATCTGGCACCAGGTGAGCCCGATCCGGCTGGGCGGCCTGCTGGTCGTGGAGGCCGTCCTGCTCGCCGTGATGCTCGCCCTGACCTGGTACGGCGCCAAGGCGCTGCGTTTCGGCCGCGAGGACCGGATCGCCATCCAGTTCGCCGGCTCCAAGAAGTCCCTCGCCTCCGGCCTCCCCATGGCGAGCGTCCTGTTCGGCGCCCATGCCTCGCTGGCCGTACTGCCGCTGATGCTCTTCCACCAGATGCAGCTGATGGTCTGCGCGGTGATCGCCAAGCGCCGCTCGAACGACCCCGTGGAGGAAACCGCCGAGGTCACGGTGACCGCGCCACCCGCACCGTCACGAACCGCGGTCGGTACAGGGTCACGTTCGCGTTGATGCTCGCCGAAGCGCCGCTCGTCTCCAGCCAGTTGACGTCGTAGCTCAGCACCAGCCGCCCGTCGCCGCTCAGCTCGGGATGCACCTGCGGGTTGTACGCGGCGACACCGGCCGTCGGCAGCGAGGGGCTGAAGTTCCTCGTCGGGCCGTGCCACGGCCCGGCGGGGGAGCACGCCCAGTACGAGGTCACGGTGGTCAGCCCCGCCGTCCCCGCGGCCATCGTGAACAGCACATACGTCCCGCCCACCCGCACCACCGAGAACGCGCTGCCCACCTTCGCCCCGCTCACCGGCCGCGGCCGGAAACCCCACCCCGAACCGTCCCAGTACCGCCAGGCGGCCACGTCCCCGAGCCGCCCCTCCGGCACCCGCGCCACATACGCCGACGAGGCCGGCCGGGACGCCGCCCGCCCGTCGTCGCCGCCGAAGACGTACGTCCAGCCGCCCTTCTCCACCAGCGTCGTACCGAACAGGATCCGACGCGACGGGTCGGGCACCAGGCTCTGGTCGAGCACCTTCACCACCGACTCGACCCGCAGCTCCGGCAGGGAGAGCGTGGCGACCTCGGTGGCGGTGGGCACCCCGTAGATCCACGGGGACTGCCCGGCCGCCCGCACCCAGAGCAGCACCCGGACGACCTTCTCGGAGGAACCGGGAGAGCGCGGCTCGACCCGGGCCGCGACCGGCCAGCGCCACTGGTTCCGGTCGGGGTCGGGGAAGACCGGAGCAGGGAGCGTGCTCTCCAGGCGGCCCTTGCCGTCCATCACCACGGCCGAGTTGCGCACCAGCGGGGCCGTCGTGTCCCGCCAGGCGGACGACTCACCGACCGGATTGGGCGGGCGGTGCACCTGGCCGAGATAGGTGTCCGAGAACAGCCACAGCACCCGCCCGTCCGGCAGCCGCACCGAATGGGTGCCGTCGCCGCCGGTCCAGTCGTCGTTACGGGTCGCGTCGTCGCCGTAACGCGCGAACTCACCGGTGAGGCGGTCGTCGGCCGACCACGAGGAGACCGTGTGCGGTGTACAGGCGCCGCCCTCCCGTCGACCGTGGTCCGGGAGGGCGGTGAGCAGCACGGCCCCGAGAACCAGGGCCAGCAGCAGGCCGAGGCCGGTTCCCGTCCGCTGTCGTGCTCGTACGTCGTCGGGCACCCACGGGACGTTAGTGGCTGTTGCCCACATGGTCCATGGGCAGCCACAGCACGGTGTCCTTCATGGATGTGTCGCGGGCGGCGAGTTCCTCGTCGCTCAGCGCCCGGTCCCACACATGGACGTCGTCGATCGCACCGGTGAAGAAGGCCCGGCTGTCCATGCGCTGCCCGATGTGCACACCGAACGGCGAGTTGCGGCTGACCGAACCGGTCACGTCGGCGGTGCTGAGCTCCGTACCGTCGATGAACAGCGTCAGCTGCCCGCCGCCACGTCGCAGCGCCAGGTGGTGCCACTGCCCGTCGTTGTACGCCCCGGTCGTGCGGACGGACGCCGACTGCGGGGCCGACGCGCCGTTGCGCACGGTGATCAGGCCCTGGATGCGGTTGCTCGCGGGCTCGCCACGCAGCCACACCTGGGGCTGCGTGGTGCCGATCCCACCCATCCACAGCAGCGGCTGCTCACCGGTCGTGGCCGTGTAGCGGAACCACAGCGACGCCGTGAAGTCCTTCGTCCCGAGCGGCAGTTCATTGCGATACGGCAGCCGTACGGCGTCGTCGACACCGTCGAACTGCAGCGCCCCGCCGAACACGCCGTCCGTCTCCTCGGCACCGCCGAGCACGGCGGCGGGCCTGGCGTACGGGGCCCGGTCGACGGTGGTCGGGTCCGGGCCGCGGCGCGGCTGCAGCCACTCCTCGGTGAAGCGGGCGAAGCGGATCTCGTCACGCGCGTCGACGGCCCCGCCCTCGTACATCAGCCCCACCGTGTCGCGGTCGACACGCACCATGTCGGAGTAGCCCGACCAGTCCGTGGTGACGACCGTGCCGCGGTCCACGCTGTCCCAGGTGCGTCCGCCGTCGTACGAGGAGCGGATCATCATGGTCCGGCGGCGGTCGGGGTCGCCGGGGCAGGCCAGCAGGGTGCGGTCGCCCAGACGCAGTATCGAGCCCTGCACCTGCGGCGTGTAGAGGTCGGGCAGGTCGCGGAACGGGGTGGCGAAGCTGTCGCCGGCGTCGCGGCTGACCGTCTGGGTGCGGTGGCCGAGGTCGGTGCCGTCCTGCTCGCGGCCGCTGACCAGGACCGAGCCGTCGGAGCGCTCGGTGAGCGTGACCTCGGAGGGCTTCTGCCGGAAGGTACCGTCGTCCGCGATCGGCCAGGAGTCGGTGGCGCCGATCCGCCAGTGGTCGCCGCCGTCGTCGCTGACGATCAGCGCCGCATGGTTGGCAGTGACCCGACTGCCGTTCCATGTCTCGGTGTTGACGCCGAAGACCAGCCGCCCGGCATGCTTGCCACGGGTGAGCTGGATGCCGTGCACGGGCCCGGTGGCGTACCAGGAGTTCCAGTCCGGGGGCAGGATCTCGGAGCTCAGGTCACGCGGCTCGGACCAGGTCAGCCCGTCGTCGTCGCTGTACTGCAGATGCGGGGTCCGGTCGCAGGGCACCGCGCAACTGGAGCCGTCCGCACGGCCCGTGTTGTACGTCTCGGCCAGCAGAACGCGGCCCGTCAGGCGGTCCACGATCGGCGCCGGGTTGCCGTGCGTGTCGCCGCCGCCGTGGTTGACGACCTGGAGCGGGCCCCAGGTGCGGCCGCCGTCCGTGGAGCGCTTGAGGACGATGTCGATGTCGCCGGCGTCCCCGCAGTTGCGGACACGGCCCTCGGCGAACGCCAGCAGCGTGCCGTCGGCGGACTTCACGATCGCCGGTATGCGGAAGCAGGCATAGCCGGGGTCCTGGGAGGCCTTGAAGATGACCTGCTGTTCCAAGTCGGATGCTGCGGTGGGGGGTTGGGCTTGCGCGGGATGCGGCGACACGGCCAGTGCGGCGGTGGCGACGACTGCTGCGACGAGGGTTCTCAGACGGACGCGAAGACGTGACGGCATGGTGCGAACCTGCCCTTCAGAGGTCTGGACATCTGGACATCCCACGTCCAATGTCCGTGTCTCAGAGGCTAGTTGGGGTCTCCGGAGCCTCACAAGGACCGTGCAGCTACTCGACAGGATCGCGGCGGCGGTGGGTGCGGAGTGGTTCTTCACCAACCCGGGCGAGGTGCTGAGCATCGCCCGGGAGACGCGGTCGGATTTCAGGGGCGAAGAACCACCTTGCCCAGATTGCTCCGCGACTCGATCACCGCATGCGCCTTCGCCGCGTCCTCCAGCGCGAACTCCCCGTGCACGGCGGGCTTCAGCATGCCCTCCATGAACAGTTGCCACAGCTCCTGACGCCAGCGCTCGTACAGCTCCGGCTTCCCGCGGGCGATCCGCGCCATCTGGAAGCCGATCACGGACTTGGCGCCGACGAGGAGGTCGTACGCCTGGATGGTGCCGCCGCCCGAGCTGTAGGCCACCAGCCGTCCGCCCGGAGCGAGTGCGGCGATCGCCGGGGTGAGCAGTTCGCCGCCGACGGCATCCAATGCGTAGTCGACAGGATCTCCCCAGCTGCCGGCGCCGTACGTGACGACGTCGTCTGCGCCGAGGGAGCGCACGAAGTCCGCCTTCCCCGCATCGGAAACGGCACCCACCACCCGGGCCGCGCCCCGCGCCTTCGCCAACTGCACGGCCAAGTGGCCGACTCCGCTGGCGGCGGCCGTGACCAGCGCCGTCTCGCCCGGACCGGGGCGCGCGGCCGTCAGTGCGCCGAGGGCCACGAGGCCGCTGCGGACAAGGGCGACCGCGTCGACCGCTGAGGCGCCGTCCGGTACGGGGGAGGTCATGGCCTCGTGCAGGAGCGCGAAATCGGCGTAACCGTGCCCGAAGCACAGCCCGGTCACGCGGTCGCCGGTGCGGAAGCGCGTGACGCCGTCGCCGACGGCCACGACCTCGCCCGCGATCTCACCGCCCAGCGGGATCGGCTCGGCGGCCTCGGTGACCTTGCGTACGACGGGGAGCGTGACGCCCACCGCCTCGCAGCGGACGAGGAGTTCGCCGGGGCCGGGCTCGGGGACCGGCGCTTCCTCCAGGAGCAAAGGGCCGCCGGTGGACTCGTAGCGGACGCGGCGCATCACACCTCCAGGGATCGTTCTGACCCCCAACAGATTCATTGGGAGTCCCAACGATAATCCGATGTTCATTGGGAAGTCCAATGACTTTTCGCTAGGCTGTCCCCATGTCCGAAGCGCCCCTCGCCGAGATCCGCTCCCTCCCCAGCTGGCTGCTCGGCCGTGCCGCAGCGCGCGGCCGCGCGCTGGTGGCCGAGGCGCTGGCCGCGGAGGGCCTGAAGATGTGGCACCACGTGGTGCTCTCCGCCGTCCGCGACCTCGGCCCCGTCGCCCAGGCCGACCTCGGGCGCAGCGTGCAGCTCGACCCGAAGGACCTGGTCGGTGTCCTCAATGACCTGCAGTCCGCGGGCCTCGTCGTACGCGAGCCCGACCCCAGGGACCGGCGCAAGAACGCGGTGTCGGTCACCGGGCAGGGCGCACGCCTGCTGAAGCGCTGCGAGCGCGCGGCGCGCGCGGCCAACGACGAGCTGCTCGCGCCGCTCTCGGCGGTCGAACGCGACCAGTTCATGGGCCTGTTGATCCGGATTTCCGGTACGGAGAGCTGACGGCGGATAACGTTCCGTCATGGCCGTATCCCTCGCACTCGATTCCGCGCGCAGCGCCCTGGTCCTCGTCGATCTGATGGACCGGATCGTCGCGCTGCCCCTGGAGCCCCACAAGGGCACCGAAGTCCTGTCCGCCGCCGAGGAGTTGGCGACCGCGTTCCGCTCGGCGGGCGCGACCGTCGTCCTTGTCCGCGTCGAACGCCCCGGCGTAGCCGAACAGCCGCCCGGCAGCGGGCTGGTGGCCGGCCTGGCCCGGGACGGCGACCTGGAGGTCGTGAAGCGGACCATCGGCGGCTTCCAGGGCACGGGACTGGACGACCTCCTGCGCGACCGCGGCGTCAACACGCTCGTCTTCGGCGGTATCGCCACCAACCTCGGCGTCGAGTCAACCGCCCGCGCCGCCGGAGACCTCGGCTACGACCTGGTCTTCGTCGAGGACGCCATGTCCGCACTCACGGCCGCCGAGCACGATGCGTCGGTTCGGTTGGACTTCCCGCGGCTGGGGACCGTGGTGACCGTGGCCGAGGTGCGGTTCGTGGCCTGAGCGTCAGACGAGGGTTCCGCCGCCGTCCACCGTGACGACCGAGCCGGTGCTGTAGCCGCCGCGCATCAGATAGAGGTACGCCTCGGCCACGTCGCTCGGCTCGCCGACCCGGCCCACGGGGAGCGAGTCGGCGGCGGACGCGTACAGGGACTCGCGTTGTTCCCGAGGCAGATCTCGCCACAGGTCGGTGCGGATCACACCGGGCGAGACGACGTTGACCCGGACCGGGGCGAGCTCCAGGGCCAGCGCGCGGGTGAGCGACTCCATCGCCCCGCACAGGCTCGCCGCGACGGTCGTGCCGGGCATCGGGCGCCGCCCCGCCGTGCCCGTCGTCAGCACCACCGAGCCGCCGGTCCGGATCGCCGGGGCGCCGTGCCTCACGGCTGTGTACGCCCCCCACAGCCGGGTGTCCAGGAAGCGCCGGGCCCGCCCCAGGTCGGACTCGGCGAGGCTCTCCATCAGGATGGACTCGCCGGCCGTGTAGACGAGGTGGTCGAAGCCGCCGACCCGGGCGAAGAAGGCGCGTACGGACTCCTCGTCGGTCGCGTCCAGGACGTGCCCCTCGGCCCCCTCCGGCAGCCGCTTCAGCGCCGCGTCCACGCTCTCCTGCCGGCGCGAGGCGACCACCACCTCCGCGCCGTCCCGGGCGGCGCCCTCCGCGACCGCCAGTCCGATCCCCGACGTACCGCCGATGACGACGATCCGCTGTCCTTGCAGGCTCATGCCGTTCTCCTCACGATTCACGCGCTGCACGCGATTGCTCGACGTCATCCAGCCTGCGTTCACCCCCGACCTGCCGTCCAAGACCTCTTCCGGCGTCGGCGATACCCTGAAGGCATCGCCGACAGAAGGGGCGGCCGTGGACCTCGACCTGCGGAAAGTGCGCTACTTCGTGGCGGTGGCCGAGCTGCTGCACTTCGGGCGTGCCGCCGAGCGGCTGCACATCGCGCAGCCCGTGCTGAGCCGTCAGATCAGGGCCCTGGAGAAGGACTTGGGTGCCGAGCTCTTCCAACGGGACAGCCACGGCGTGACCTTGACGGCGGCCGGGCGCCAACTCCTGGACGACGCGGTCCCCTTGCTCGCCGCAGCCGACGCGGCCCGGCGCCGGGTGCGGCGCACCGCCCGGGGCCCGCGCCGACTCGTCGTGGGGTTCCGCGCGGGGGTCGTTGTCACGCAGGCCCTGCGGGCCTTCGGTGCCGCCCACCCCGACGTCGACGTCCAGGCCCGCCGTGTGGAGTGGGACGACCAGGAGCGCATGATCCTCGACGGGACCGTGGACCTCGCCTATGTGCGCAGGCCGGTCGACGAGCGCGGCCTCATGCTGCTGCCGCTGTTCACCGAGGCCCGGGTGGCGATGTTGCCCGCCGAGCACCGGCTCGCCGGCAAGCAGGAGCTGGCCTTGTCCGACCTGGCCGGCGAGACCTGGCTGCGCTACGCCGACCCCGGGCCCGACGACGTGCCGATTCGCAGTGTCGAGGAGAAGTTCGAGCGGGTGGCGGCGGGCACGGGCATCACGCTCGTGCCGGTGTCGATCGCCGAGCAGTACTCCCGCCCGGACATCACCTACGTGCCCGTGCCGGACGCGGAACCCGACCAGGTGTTCCTCGCCTGGGAGACGGGCCGGCGCTCACCCCTGATCACGGCGTTCGCCGAGGCGGCGCAGTCGCTCGTCTGAGGCGGGGCCCCTGCGGCGCAGGGGGCGCTCCCCGCCGGCCGGGGCCCCGCCGCCGTGTCGCGGAGAGCCGGTCACCCCTGGGCGGCCGCGGTCCGCAGAGCGATGCGGTCCTCGCCCGCGTACACGTTCATGGAGCTGCCCCGCAGGAAACCCACGAGGGTCAGGCCGGTCTCCGCCGCCAGGTCGACGGCGAGGGACGAGGATGCCGAGACCGCCGCCAGGACCGGGATCCCGGCCATGACCGCCTTCTGGGCCAGCTCGAAGGAGGCACGGCCCGAGACCAGCAGGATCGTGCGGGACAGCGGCAGGTCGCCGTTCTGCAGGGCGCGGCCCACCAGCTTGTCGACCGCGTTGTGCCGGCCGACGTCCTCCCGTATGTCGACCAGCTCGCCGTCCTCCGTGAACAGGGCCGCCGCGTGCAGGCCCCCGGTCCGGTCGAAGACCCGCTGGGCCGCGCGGAGCCGGTCGGGGAGGCTCGCGAGCAGCTCGGGTTCGACGCGGACCGGGGGAGTGTCGGCGATCGGCCAGCGGGCCGTCGTACGGACCGCGTCGAGACTCGCCTTGCCGCACAGACCGCAGGACGAGGTGGTGTACACGTTCCGCTCGAGCGTGATGTCGGGGATCACGACGCCCGGCGTGGTCCGCACGTCCACCACGTTGTACGTGTTCGAGCCGTCGACCGTGGCGCCCGCGCAGTACACGATGTTCTGCAGATCGTCCTGCTCGGCCAGCACGCCCTCGCTGACCAGGAAGCCCGCGGCCAGCGCGAAGTCGTCGCCCGGGGTGCGCATGGTGATCGCGAGCGGTTTGCCGTTCAGCCGGATCTCCAGCGGTTCCTCGGCGACGAGCGTGTCCGGGCGGGTGGAGATGGCCCCGTCCCGGATGCGGATCACCTTGCGTCGTTCCGTGACTCGTCCCATGTCGTGTCTCAGTCCCGGTTCTGTACGTGCTGGTAGCCGAAGCGGCCCTTGATGCAGAGGTTGCCGTGGGTCACCGGGTTGTCGTGCGGTGAGGTGACCTTCACGATTGCATTGTCCTGCACGTGGAGGGTGAGGTTGCAGCCCACTCCGCAGTAGGCGCACACAGTGGTCGTCTCCGTCTGTGCCGATTCGTTCCACGTACCCGCCGCGCGCATGTCGAACTCCGACGTGAACGACAGCGCCCCCGTCGGGCACACCTCGATGCAGTTCCCGCAGTACACGCATGCCGAGTCGGTGAGCGGGGCGTCGTGCTCGACGGCGATCCGGGCGTCGAAGCCGCGGCCGGAGACCGAGATCGCGAAGGTGTTCTGCCACTGGTCGCCGCAGGCGTCCACGCACTTGTAGCAGAGGATGCACTTGTCGTAGTCGCGCACATACAGATCGTTGTCGACCTTGGGTTCCTCGTCGAGGCGGGCCGCGTCCGGGCCGAAGCGGTCCGGCTTCGCCTCGTACTCCTTGATCCATTCAGCGACTTGTGGAGTCGTCGACAAGTCGACCGAGGAGGCGAGGAGTTCGAGGACGATCTTGCGGCTGTGGCGGGCGCGCTCGGTACCGGTCTGTACGACCATGCCGGGCTCGGCCTTGCGGGAGCAGGCCGGAACGAGGGTCCTCGCCCCCTCCACCTCGACGACGCAGACCCGGCAGGCGTTCTTGGGCCTGAGGGTGTCGCCCTCGCAGAGGGTCGGGATGTCCTTCCCGGCGGCACGGCACGCGTCGAGGATGGTCGAGCCCTCCGGGACCCTGGCCTCCTGGCCGTCAAGGGTGAACTCCAGCAGCCGGCGCGGGATTCCCAGCGGTGTCACGGTCATTCGTACGCCCCCAGACGGTCGATGGCGGATTCCACGGCGTTCCACGCGGTCTGTCCCAGGCCGCAGATCGAGGCGTCCCGCATCGCGCGGCCGACCTCCCTGAGCAGGGCGATGTCCTCGGCGGCCGCCGCGCCGGTGCGCTCGGCGATCCGGTGCAGCGCCTCCTCCTGGCGCACGGTCCCGACCCGGCAGGGCACGCACTGGCCGCACGACTCGTCGCGGAAGAACTCCGCGATGCGCAGCAACAGCCGAGGCAGCGGGACCGTGTCGTCGAAGGCCATGACGACACCCGAGCCGAGCGTGGTGCCCGCCTCGCGGGTGCCTTCGAAGGTGAGCGGGATGTCCAGTTCGTCCGGCCGTACGAAGCCGCCCGCCGCGCCGCCGAGGAGCACCGCCCGCAGACGGTATCGCACCCCGGCCCGGGTGAGCAGGTCACCGAGGGTCGCCCCGAACGGCAGCTCGTAGATGCCCGGCCGGTCCACGCTGCCCGAGACGCAGAACAGCTTCGGTCCGGTGGACCTCCCGGTGCCGATCGCCGCGTAGGCCGGAGCGCCCATGGTCAGGACCGGCAGGACGTTGACCAGCGTCTCCACGTTGTTCTCGACCGTGGGCCTGCCGAACAGGCCCTTCTCCACCGGGAAGGGCGGCTTCGAGCGCGGCTCGCCCCGGTAGCCCTCGATGGAGTTGAACAGGGCCGTCTCCTCGCCGCAGATGTAGGCGCCCGCGCCGCGCCGGATCTCGATGTCGAAGGCGTAGCCCTGGCCGAGGACGTCGTCGCCGAGGAAGCCACGCGCGCGTGCCTGCGCGATCGCGTGCTCGAGGCGACGCAGGGCCCGGGGGTACTCGCCGCGCAGGTACAGGAACCCCTTGTGCGCGCCGGTCGCGTACCCGGCGATCGTCATCGCCTCGACCAGCGCGTACGGGTCGCCCTCCATGATCACGCGGTCCTTGAAGGTGCCCGGCTCCGACTCGTCGGCGTTGCAGACGAGGTAGTGCGGGTGGTCGGGCTGGGACGCCGTGGCCTGCCATTTGCGGCCGGTGGGGAAGGCGGCGCCGCCGCGCCCGACGAGGCCGGAGTCGGTGACCTCGCGGATGACTTCGGCGGGGCCGAGCTCGAAGGCCCGGCGCAGGGCGGTGTAGCCGCCGTGGGCCCGGTAGTCGTCGAGGCTTTCCGGGTCCACCGTGCCGACCCGCCGGAGCAGGACAAGCCCGTGCTGTCCCGCCTGGGGCACCGCCATGGCCGCCGCCGGTTCCTCCGGCGCCGAGTCGGGCGCGCTCGCGGCGAGTACCGCCGCCTCGACCGTCGTCGGCGCCGACACGGCCGTACGCACCGGGTCGCCCGCCTTGATCGCGAGTGCCGCCGGGGCCCGCTCGCACAGGCCCAGGCAGGGGCTGCGCTCGACGCTCACCCCGCTGCCCGGGCCCAGCCGCGACTCGATCCCGGCGCACAGCCCGGGTGCCCCGGCGGCAGCGCAGGCCAGGTCCGTGCAGACGTGGAGCACGGTGGCGGGGCGGGGCTTCACCGAGAACATGGCGTAGAAGGTGGCGACGCCGTACGCCTCCGCCGGCGGTACGGTCAGCCGCCGGCACAGGTAGTCGAGGGCGCCCTCGCTGACCCAGCCGATCCGGTCGTTGATGGCGTGCAGCCCCGGCAACAGCAGGTCGCGCCGGTCCCGGGCCTCGCGTCCGCCCCGCGCCCACCTCAGGTCGGCGTCGGACCGGTCGGCGCCCTCCCAGGAGGACTCCGGGGGGCCCAACAGGGCGTCGACGGCGGCCCGTTCGTCGTCCGTCGGCTTGCTGTCGCCGAAGTGCAGATCCACCAGGTCACCTCACGATGGTCGCGACGGGGAGCTTCTCGATGCGGATCGCCGACGCCTTGAACTCCGCCGTCCCCGCGATCGGGCAGTTGGCCTCGATCGTCAGCTGGTTGGTGTCCACCTCGTCGGGAAAGTGCATGGTCATGAAGGCGAGCCCGGGCCGCAGCGCGGTGTCCACCCACACGGGCGCGACCACGGAACCCCGCCGCGAGGACACCTGGACCTCCTCGCCGACCACGACCCCGTAGCGCTCGGCGTCCTCCGGGCACAGCTCGATGTACTCACCGCGCCTGAGCGGGGACGCGAAACTGCCGCTCTGCACACCGGTGTTGTAGGAGTCGAGGCGCCGCCCGGTCGTCAGCCGGATCGGGTACTCCTCGTCGGTGAGGTCGACCGGCGGATCGTGCTGGACGACCCCGAAGGGCGCGGGCATGCCGCGCCTGACGGGGTCCTTCTCCCACAACCGGCCGTGCAGATAAGTCGGTTCGAGCTCGTCGGTGCTCGGGCACGGCCACTGGATGCCCTGGTGCTCCTCCAGGCGTTCGTACGTCATCCCGTAGTGGTCCTCAGAGACCGAGCGCAGCTCGTTCCAGACGGCCTCGGCGTCGGCGTACTTCCAGTCGTGGCCGAGGCGTGCCGCCAGCTCGCAGATGATGTCGATGTCCTCGCGCGCCTCGCCGGGCGGGGTGACCGCCCGGCGTACGCGCTGAACCCGCCGCTCGCTGTTGGTGGTCGTGCCGTCGGTCTCCGCCCAGCCGGCGGTCGCGGGCAGGATGACGTCCGCCAGCTCGGCCGTCCTGGTGAGGAAGATGTCCTGCACGACGAGGAAGTCGAGCTGCCGCATCCGGCGTACGGCCTGCTCGCTGTCGGCCTCCGACTGCGCCGGGTTCTCACCGATGCAGTAGACGGCCTTGAGCGAGCCCTCCTCCATCGCCTCGAACATCTCCGTCAGGTTCAGCCCGTAGTGGGGCTGGATGACGGTGTCCCAGGCCGACTCGAACTTCAGCCGGGAGTCCGGGTCGAGGATGTCCTGGAAGCCGGGGAGCCGGTTGGGGATGGCGCCCATGTCGCCGCCGCCCTGCACGTTGTTCTGGCCCCGCAGGGGCTGCAGCCCGGCGCCGTACCGGCCGACCTGGCCGGTCAGCAGGGAGAGGTTGATGAGGGCGCGGACGTTGTCGGTGCCGTTGTGGTGCTCGGTGATGCCGAGGGTCCAGCACAGCTGGGCGCGCTCGGCGCGGGCGTAGGCGTGCGCCAACTCCCGTATGGCACGCTCCGGTACGCCCGTCACCTTCTCCGCGAGGGACAGCGTCCACGGCTCGACGAGCGCCTTGTACTCCTCGAAGCCGGTCGTCGCCCGCTCGATGAACGCCTCGTTCGCCAGGCCCGCGTGGATGATCTCGCGGCCGATCGCGTGCGCCATCGGGATGTCGGTGCCGACGTTGAGACCGAGCCAGCTCTCCGCCCACTCGGCGGTCGACGTACGGCGCGGGTCGACGGCGTACATCCGGGCGCCGTTCCTGATCCCCTTCAGGACGTGCTGGAAGAAGATCGGGTGTGCGAAGCGGGCGTTGGAGCCCCACATGACGATCACGTCGGTGTGCTCGATCTCCTCGTACGAGGAGGTGCCGCCGCCGGAGCCGAAGGCCGCGCTCAGGCCGGCGACACTCGGGGCGTGACACGTCCGGTTGCAGGAGTCGACGTTGTTGGTGCCCATGACGACCCGCGCGAACTTCTGTGCCACGTAGTTCATCTCGTTGGTCGCGCGGGCGCAGGAGAACACGCCGAACGCGCCGCGGTTGCGCTCCAGGCCGCGGGCCGCACGGTCCAGGGCCTCCTCCCAGCTCGCCTGCCGGAACGGCTCGTCACGGGAGTCGCGGACCAGGGGGTGGGTGAGCCGGGTGTAGGTCTTCGGGGTCCGGTCGCGTTTCCTCATACGACACTCCTCATGCGGCGCTCCTCAGCGCGAGCAGGTCCGAGATGGCGTGCACGGTGCGCAGGGTGGGCACCGGAACGCCGGTGATCTCCGCCAACTCGACGACGGCCGCGAGGAGTACGTCGAGTTCGAGCGGCTTGCCGCGCTCCAGGTCCTGGAGCGTGGAGGTGCGGTGGTCGCCGACGCGCTCGGCGCCGGCGAGACGGCGTTCGATGGAGACGCCGACCTCGCAGCCGAGAGCCTCGGCGACCGCAAGAGTCTCGGCCATCATGGTCTCGATGACCTTGCGGGTGCCGCCGTGCAGGCACATCTGCCGCATGGTGGCGCGGGCGAGGGCGCTGATCGGGTTGAAGGAGATGTTGCCGAGCAGCTTGAGCCAGATGTCGTTGCGCAGGTCGGACTCGACGGGGCACTTCAGCCCACCGGCGACCATGGCCTCGCTGAAGGCCAGGCAGCGCTTGGACACGCTGCGGTCGGGCTCGCCGATCGAGAACCGGGTGCCTTCCAAATGCCGTACGACACCTGGTCCTTCGAGCTCGGTGGCCGCGTAGACGACACATCCGACGGCCCTCTCGGGCGCGAGCACCGCACTGACCGCGCCGTCCGGGTCCACGCTCTCGACGCGGTGGCCGTCGTGGGGGCCGCCGTGCCGGTGGAAGTACCACCAGGGGATGCCGTTCTGGGCGGCGATCACCGCCGTGCTGTCGTGCAGAAGGGGCTCGATCAGCGGCCCGCACGCCGCGTACGAGTTGGCCTTCAGACCCAGGAAGACGTAGTCGACCGGGCCGATCTCGGCCGGGTCGTCGGTGGCGTGGGTGTGCGCGGTGAAGTCGCCGCGTGGGCTGAGCACCCGTACTCCGTGCTGCCTCATGGCCGCCAAGTGCGGTCCACGGGCGACGAGATGCACATCGGCGCCGGCGCGATGGAGCGCGGCACCGACGTAGGCGCCGATCGCACCGGCGCCGAGAACTGCGACTTTCATGACGAGGGAGCTCCGTTCGGTCGAGGGATACCGCGGAGATGGCCGCACCGTCGAACTCTGTCGACTGAATATTGTCTACAGTATGGTGATGGCCCCAGCAAGGGTTCGCGCACGGTTCGGAAAACCGGTCGGTAGGACCGTTCGGCGCGTCCCGCATACCGTTCATCGCATACGGTCGACGTGCCGCCTTCTCAACTCCCTTGCCGCTCCCTTACGTTCAGGATCATGAGTCCCCCTGTCGCACCGGCCGGCTGGAGCCGCTGGCTGGTTCCCCCCGCCGCTCTCTCCGTCCATCTCTCCATCGGCCAGGCCTACGCCTGGAGCGTGTTCAAGCCGCCCCTGGAGTCCTCGCTCGGCCTCAGTGGAACGCAGAGCGCGCTGCCCTTCCAGCTCGCCATCGTCATGCTCGGACTGTCGGCCGCGTTCGGCGGCACGCTGGTGGAGCGCAACGGGCCGCGCTGGGCGATGACCGTCGCCCTGGTCTGTTTCTCGTCCGGCTTCCTGATATCCGCGCTGGGCGCGGCCACCGAGCAGTACTGGCTGATCGTCCTCGGCTACGGTTTCGTCGGCGGCATCGGCCTCGGCATCGGCTACATCTCGCCCGTCTCCACACTGATCAAGTGGTTCCCGGACCGGCCCGGCATGGCCACCGGCATCGCGATCATGGGCTTCGGTGGCGGCGCGCTCATCGCCTCACCCTGGTCCACGCAGATGCTCGAGTCGTTCGGCGCCGACAGTTCCGGGATCGCGCTCGCGTTCCTCGTGCACGGGCTGTCGTACGCCGTCTTCATGGCACTGGGCGTGCTGCTGGTGCGGGTGCCGCGCAGCGAGCGGCCGGTCGAGGGCGCACCGAGCGCCTTCCAGGGGCCGCAGGTCTCCGCCAACACGGCCATCCGCACCCCCCAGTTCTGGTGTCTGTGGGTCGTGCTCTGCATGAACGTGACCGCCGGCATCGGCATCCTGGAGAAGGCCGCGCCGATGATCCAGGACTTCTTCAAGAACACGTCGACGCCGGTGTCCGTCTCGGCCTCGGCCGGTTTCGTGGCGCTGCTCTCCGCCGCCAACATGGCGGGCCGCATCGGCTGGTCGTCCACCTCCGACCTGATCGGACGCAAGAACATCTACCGCGTCTACCTGGGCTTCGGTGCGGCGATGTATGCGCTGATCGCCCTGTTCGGCGACTCCTCCAAGCCGCTGTTCATCCTGTGCGCGATGGTGATCCTGTCCTTCTACGGCGGCGGCTTCGCGACCATCCCGGCCTACCTGAAAGACCTTTTCGGGACGTATCAGGTCGGTGCCATCCACGGTCGGCTGCTCACCGCCTGGTCCACGGCCGGCGTCCTCGGACCGCTGATCGTGAACTGGATCGCCGACCACCAGAAGGAGGCCGGCAAGAGCGGCGCGTCCCTGTACGGACTCTCCTTCGTCATCATGATCGGGCTGCTCGTCGTCGGCTTCGTCGCCAACGAACTCGTGCGGCCCGTCAACGCACGCCACCACATCCCCGCCCCCAGTCAGGAGACCGTCGATGTCGAACGACAGCAGCCAGAGTCCGCCTGACCGGCGCCCGCTGATCGCCTTCGCCTGGCTGTGGGTGGGGGCGCCGCTCGCCTACGGTGTGTACGAGCTCGTCCAGAAGGCGACGAAGCTGTTCACCGGGTGACTGTTCGGTAGGTGTTCGGGCGTCCGAAGGCCTGACAGAAGCCGACAACCCTGGCGCCCGAATCCTGTCGTCTTGGCTGCCGTCGTACCCGTGAGTCACTGATCAGACTGGTGGATCCCGCTACCCAAGGCAACGAGGGGGA
The DNA here is from genome assembly GCF_000720765.1 of Streptomyces sp. NRRL S-646. Lineage (GTDB taxonomy): Bacteria > Actinomycetota > Actinomycetes > Streptomycetales > Streptomycetaceae > Streptomyces. Next base: position 797,050 of record NZ_JODC01000007.1, on the reverse strand, counting down.
CCATCCAATGAACGGCTCGCGCATCGCCGCCGTCGGCCACTACCAGCCCGCCAAGGTGCTCACCAACGAGGACCTGGCGGGCCTGGTCGACACCAGTGACGAGTGGATCACCTCCCGGGTGGGCATCCGCACACGCCACATCGCCGGGCCCGACGAGCCGGTCGACGAGCTGGCCGCCCACGCCGCGGCCAAGGCGCTCGCGGCGGCGGGCCTCGCGCCCGGCGACATCGACCTGGTCCTGGTCGCCACCTCCACCGCCGTGGACCGCTCGCCCAACATGGCCGCCCGGGTCGCCGCCCGGCTCGGCATCCCCTCGCCCGCCGCGATGGACGTCAACGTCGTGTGCGCCGGGTTCACCCACGCCCTGGCCACCGCGGACCACGCGGTCCGGGCGGGTGCCTCGATGCGTGCGCTGGTCATCGGCGCCGACAAGATGTCCGACGTGACCGACTGGAGCGACCGCACGACCTGCGTGCTCGTCGGCGACGGCGCGGGGGCCGCCGTCGTGGAGGCCGCGGACGAGCCCGGCATCGGGCCCGTGCTGTGGGGCTCCGTGCCCGAAATGGGGCATGCCGTACGCATCGAGGGCACGCCCGCCCGGTTCGCGCAGGAGGGGCAGAGCGTCTACCGCTGGGCCACCACCCAGCTGCCGCCCATCGCCCGCAAGGCCTGCGAGCGCGCCGGGCTCGCCCCCGAGGACCTCGCGGGGGTCGTGCTGCACCAGGCGAACCTGCGCATCATCGAACCCCTCGCCGAGAAGATCGGCGCCGTCAACGCCGTCGTCGCGCGGGATGTCGCCGAGTCCGGGAACACCTCTGCGGCGAGCATCCCGCTCGCGTTCTCCAAGCTCGTCGAGCAGGGCTCCATCTCCAGCGGGGACCCGGTGCTGCTGTTCGGCTTCGGCGGGAACCTGTCGTACGCCGGCCAGGTCGTCCGCTGCCCGTGACCTGCGCGTACGGTCCGATGTGACGCACTCGACCCCCCGTACCCCTGGCCACTGTGCGCCGTAGACTGTAGACGAAAGACAATCCATACTGGCTTTCCGGCTGCAGTTGCTCCGCGCTGCTCAGGAGGGGGACCGACCGATGTTGTCGACAGGACTGCCGCAGGGTGCGGTACCCAAGCTCGAACGGCCCGGCCCGCTGCGCGACCGCGTCTACGAGGCGCTCCTCGAACTGATCACCACACGCGCCCTGCAGCCCGGCCAGCACCTCGTGGAGAGCGAACTCGCAGGCCACCTCGGGGTGTCCCGGCAGCCCGTGCGGGAGGCGCTGCAGCGGCTGAACACCGAGGGATGGGTCGATCTGCGGCCCGCCCAGGGCGCGTTCGTGCACGAACCCACGGAGGAGGAGGCCGACCAGCTCCTCACCGTCCGCACGCTGCTGGAGGCCGAGGCGGCCCGGCTCGCCGCCGCCAACGCGGGCAGCGCCGGCATCTCGGTGCTCGAGGAGCTGTGCGCCGAGGGCGAGAAGGCCGTCGCCGCGGACGACGTGGACGGCGCCGTCGCCATGAACGCCCGTTTCCACGCCAAGGTCATGGACCTCGCCGGCAACGCGGTCCTCGCCGAACTCGCCGCCCAGGTCGACCGCCGGGTGCGCTGGTACTACACGCCGGTCGCCCGGCAGCGCGGACAGCAGTCCTGGATCGAGCACCGGGAGCTGATCGCCGCCATCTCCGACCGGGACGAGCAGCGGGCCACGCAGCTGATGCGCGAGCACACGGAGCACACCCGGCGGTCGTATCACGACCGGGCGAAGTCCTGAGGTCCCGAGCTCTTGCCGCTGCACCAGCGGGCCTCCACCGCCAGCATGCCCACCAACACGCCCACCAGGGCGAGGAGTTCGGCGACCGCTGAGACGTGGACGCCGATCAATGTGGCGGCGAGGGCGACCGGTGCCGCCGTGGCCCGGAAGCCGACGGGACGCAGGCGCAGGACCGCGCGGAAGATCACGTCCCCGGCGAGGAAGAGCGCCACCCCGCCCGCGAGGGCCAGCGCCGGGCCCGTGTGCAGGTGCTCGGTGAGGTGGCCCAGCGTCTTCTTCACACCCGCGGCCAAGTAGGCGATGCCGAGCAGCATCGGCAGGAAGGCGTAGTAGTACGCGTTCATCGCCAGACGCCAGCGGTTCGGCGCCGGCGTGGCACGGAACGCAGCCTCGGCGGCCTCCTCGTCACGCACGAAGTACGTCCACCACAGCGCGATCGCGAGCGCCAGCGAGAGAAACGCGCCGACGAACAACCCTGCTGTGAGCGGAAGTTGGCCGATCCCGGTGCCGATCGCGACGACGGATTCGCCGAACGCGACGATCAGCAGCAGACCGTGCCGCTCCACGAAGTGCGCGGGGTCCAGGCTGCCCAGCTGAACACGCATGACGGCGGCCGACCGTCCGTCCGCCCTGCCCGGCCCGTGCTCGGCCAGGAGCGGTGTCACGGACTGCAGGACCAGCGCCAGCAGCCACAGCCCGTCCGCCGCCAGTCCGTCGAAGAAGCCCGCCGCCGTCACCGACAGCGCGGCCAGCCCGTTGGGGACGCCGTACCAGATCGCGTCCCGGCCGTGACTGCGGGTGTAGAGCGCGGTGTGCACCACCACGACCGCCAGGAAGCCCAGCCCGAAGAGCACGCCCGTGTCGTCGAAGACACGCGGGATGGCCAGCGCGCACACCAGGAAGGCACCCATGCCGAGCATCAACAGCAGGCGGCGGGAGGGCCGGTCGGGCGGCACCTGGTTCGTCAGGTACGCGTAGGCGCCGTACATCCAGAACAGCACCACGAAGATCAGCGCGACCCGGCCCGCCGTCGCGAACGTCAGATCGCCGGCGAGCAGGACGGTGAGCTGAGTGAGCGTGAAGACGAAGACGAGGTCGAAGAAGAGCTCGAGGGTCGTGACCCGGCGGCCTTCTTCCTGCTTCGCGGTGCTCTCCGGCATGGCGATGTCCACGTGTCCCCCCTGAACCGACGTTGATCAGATGGTATGCGGCACTCCGGGGTCGAGTCGGGGACGGCAGACGCACCGTCCTTTGTCCTGGGAGTGGAGAAAGTGGCTGCCAATTCATGCACAGCTTCTTCCCAGGTTCGGCCGCCACTGCTACGTTCCCCTCGAAAGCCCCAACAATGGCGGCCGATTGAGGCGGGGAGGGGCACGTGAGACGCATGACGGCACGACCCGCGAACGCCCATCAGGCCAAGCTGCTCAGGCTGTTGCGCGACGGAGGACCCAACTCCCGTGCACAGCTGGGCGATCAGGTCGACCTGTCGCGGTCCAAACTGGCCGTGGAGGTGGACCGGCTGCTGGAGACGGGCCTGGTCGTGGCCGACGGACTCGCCGCCTCGCGCGGCGGCCGCCGCTCCCACAACATCAGGCTCGCACCCGGCCTGCGCTTCCTCGGCGTCGACATCGGCGCGACCTCGGTCGACGTCGCCGTCACCAACGCCGAGCTGGAGATCCTCGGACATCTCAACCAGCCCATGGACGTACGCGAGGGCCCGGTCGCGGTCTTCGAGCAAGTCCTTTCCATGGCAGCGAAGTTGAGGGCCTCCGGGCTCGCGGAGGGTTTCGACGGCGCCGGCATCGGCGTCCCGGGACCGGTCCGCTTCCCCGAGGGCGTACCGGTGGCTCCGCCGATCATGCCGGGCTGGGACGGCTTCCCCGTACGGGAGGCGCTCAGCCAGGAACTCGGCTGCCCGGTCATGGTCGACAACGACGTGAACCTCATGGCCATGGGGGAGCAGCACGCGGGCGTCGCACGCTCCGTGGGCGACTTCCTCTGCGTCAAGATCGGCACCGGCATCGGCTGCGGCATCGTCGCCGGCGGTGAGGTCCACCGCGGGGTGACAGGCAGCGCGGGCGACATCGGGCACATCCAGGCCGTGCCCGACGGACGGCCGTGCGCCTGCGGCAACCGGGGCTGTCTGGAAGCCCACTTCAGTGGGGCGGCCCTCGCCCGGGACGCCGTGGAGGCGGCCGGGCAGGGGCTGTCCGAGGAACTCGCCTCGCGGCTCGCGGCGAACGGCACGCTCACGGCCGTCGACGTCGCAGCCGCGGCCGCCGCGGGCGACGCCACCGCCCTCGATCTGATCCGCGAGGGCGGCAACCGAACCGGCCAGGTCATCGCCGGACTGGTCTCCTTCTTCAACCCCGGCCTGGTGGTGATCGGCGGCGGGGTCACCGGCCTCGGCCACACCCTGCTCGCCGCGATCCGCACCCAGGTCTACCGTCAGTCGCTGCCCCTCGCGACGGGCAACCTGCCCATCGTGCTGGGGGAGTTGGGCCCGACCGCCGGCGTCATCGGCGCGGCCCGGCTCATCAGCGACCACCTCTTCTCGCCTGCGTGACCAACCCGTTCCTGAAGATCACCAGTACGGCGTCCTGCTTCGCCCTGCCCTGAACACGCCTGCCCGAAAGCACCCTGAAACCGGCCCGCACGCCCGCCAAGGGGACCTCATGGCACCAGAACCCACGCTGCTCAGCATGTCCGGCATCACCAAGTCGTTCCCCGGAGTCCGGGCCCTCGACGGCGTCGACCTCGACGTCCAGGCCGGTGAAGTGCACTGCCTGCTCGGCCAGAACGGAGCCGGGAAGTCCACCCTCATCAAGGTCCTGGCCGGCGCCCACCAGCCCGACACCGGCACCATCCACTGGCACGGCGAGGAGGTCACCCTCCGCTCGCCGATCGCCGCCATGCGTCTCGGCATCGCCACCATCTACCAGGAACTCGACCTGGTGGAGCACCTGTCGGTGGCCGAGAACGTCCACCTCGGCCATGAACCCACGGCCGCCGGCTTCGTCGTACGCGGGAAGGCCGCCAGGGCATCAACTGCTCGACTGCTCAAGCGACTTGGGCATCCGGAGATCGACCCGGCACGGCTCGTGGGGGACCTGTCGGCGGCCCAGCAGCAGATCGTGTCCATGGCCAGGGCGCTCTCCCACGATGTACGGCTCATCGTGATGGACGAGCCGTCCGCCGCCCTCGACCCGGACGAGGTCGACAGCCTCTTCCGCATCGTCGGCGACCTGACCGCCGAGGGCGTCGCCGTCGTCTACATCTCCCACCGCCTGGAGGAGATGCGGCGCATCGGCGACCGCGTCACCGTACTGAAGGACGGGCGCGCGGTGGCGGGCGGACTGCCTGCGAAGTCGACTCCGACCCGCGAGGTGGTCGCGTTGATGACCGGCCGCAATGTCGAGTACGTCTTTCCCGAGCGGCCGGCCTCGGCTGCGGACGGTGCGCCGGTGCTGGAGGTCCAAGCCCTCGCCCGGGACGGGGAGTTCGCGCCGTTCGACCTGGAGGTGCGGCCGGGCGAGATCGTCGGACTCGCCGGGCTGGTCGGGTCGGGCCGCTCGGAGATCCTGGAGACGATCTACGGCGCCCGCAAGGCCACTTCCGGTCAAGTCCGCGTCGACGGACGGGCGTTGCGGCCCGGCAGTGTGCGCGCCGCCGTTCGCGCCGGGCTCGGGCTCGCCCCCGAGGAGCGCAAGGCGCAGGCCCTGCTGATGCTGGAGTCCGTCACCCGCAACGTCTCGGTCTCCTCCATGTCCCGTTTCTCCCACGGGGGTTGGATCGACCGGGGCGCGGAGAAGGGGGCGGCGCGGGCGGCCACGCGTGAACTGTCACTGCGCCCGGACAACCCCTCCGTGCCGATCCGCACCCTGTCCGGCGGCAACCAGCAGAAGGCCGTCCTGGCCCGCTGGCTGCTGCGCGGCTGCCGCGTCCTGCTCCTCGACGAACCGACCCGCGGCGTCGACGTCGGCGCCCGCGCCGAGCTGTACGCGGTGATCCGCCGCCTGGCCGACGAGGGCCTCGCCGTCCTTCTGGTCTCCAGCGAAGTACCCGAGGTGCTCGGCCTCGCCGACCGCGTCCTGGTGCTCCGCGAGGGCCGCGTCGTCCACACGGCGCCCGCCCGCGAACTCGACGAACACCGCGTACTCGACCTGGTCATGGAAGGAAGCCCGGCGTCATGACGCAGCATGCCTCCCCGCCACGGGACAACACCGACAAGGTGCCGACGACCGGCCAACCTCCGGCCTGGCGCGGCCTGTTGGCCCGAGCCGACGTCCGCACCCTCTCCCTCCTGGGCGTCCTCGCCGCGCTGGTCCTCATCGGCGGGATCACCAAGCCCGACGAGTTCCTCGACACCCGCAACCTCCAACTCGTCCTCACCCAGGCCTCGGTGATCGGCGTCGTCACCGTCGGCATGACCTTCGTCATCACCTCCGGCGGCATCGACCTCTCGGTCGGCGCGATCGTCGCCCTGTCCTCCGTGTGGGCGACGACGGTGGCCACCCAGGACTACGGCTTCGCGGGCATCCTCTTCACGGCGGTGATCGTCGGCCTCGGATGCGGCCTGGTGAACGGCCTGCTCATCGCGTACGGCGGAATGGTCCCGTTCATCGCCACGCTCGCCATGCTGGCCTCGGCGCGCGGGCTGGCGCTGCAGATCACAGACGGCAAGACGCAGATCGTCGCCGTCAGCAGCATCCTCGACCTGGGCGAACGCGACGCCTATGTGCTCGGCGTCCCCCCGCTCGTCATCGTCTTCGCGATCGTGACGATCATCGGCTGGCTGATCCTCAACCGCACCACCTTCGGCCGCCGTACGGTCGCCGTCGGCGGCAACGCGGAAGCAGCCCGGCTCGCCGGCATCGACGTACGGCGCCAGCGCCTCTACCTGTACCTGCTGTCCGGACTGTGCTGCGGCATCGCCGCCTTCCTGCTGATCATCCTGTCCGGCTCCGGCCAGAACACCAACGGCAACCTCTACGAGCTCGACGCCATCGCGGCCGCGATCATCGGCGGCACGCTGCTCAGCGGAGGGCGGGGGACCATCACCGGCTCCGTGCTCGGCGTCCTGATCTTCACGACGATCACCAACATCTTCGCCCTGAACAACCTGCAGAGCGACGTCCAGCAGATCGCCAAGGGCGCGATCATCGTGGCCGCCGTGCTGGTTCAGCGCCGTACTGCCCGCTCGACCTGAGGAAAGGGTCAGTAATATGTCACGTTCCACAAGTGCTGTGTCGCGCAGTGCCATGTCACATACCACCAGCCGCAGAGGCCTCCTCTTCGGAACCGCAGCCGTCTCCGCCACCGCCCTCCTCGCCGGTTGCACGAGTAACGAGTCCAAGGACGAGAGCCCGGCCGCGAACGACCGGTCCGCCGCCGACGACAAGCCCGGCAAGCACGTCACCATCGGCTTCGCCGGACCACAGGCCGACCACGGCTGGCTCAACGCCATCAACGACAACGCCGAGAGCCGGGCGAAGAAGTACTCCGACGTCACCCTGGAGATCACCGAGGGCTCGAACGACACGGCCGCGCAGATCGGCCAGATCGAGACCCTGATCAACAAGAAGGTCGACGTCCTGGTCGTACTGCCCGCCGACGGCAAGGCCCTCACCCAGGTCGGACTGAAGGCGATGCGCGCGGGCATCCCGGTCGTCAATCTCGACCGGGTCTTCAACTCCCCGCAGGCGTACCGCTGTTGGATCGGCGGCGACAACTACGGCATGGGCCTCAATGCCGGCACGTACATCGGCGAGAAGCTCAAGGGGAAGTCGAACGCCAAGGTCATCGAACTGGCCGGCCTGGACAACCTGGAGCTGACCAAGCAGCGCACCCAGGGCTTCGACGACGCCCTGAAGAACTACCCCAACATCAAGAAGGTGGCCCGCCAGGCCGCCGAGTTCACGGTGGAGTCCGGGCAGGCCAAGATGGCCCAACTCCTGCAGGCCCAGCCCAAGTTCGACGCACTGTGGAACCACGACGACGACCAGGGCGTGGGCGCCCTGCGCGCCATCGAGCAGGCCGGCCGCGACGACTTCCTGATGGTCGGCGGGGCGGGCGCGCTCTCCGCCTTCCAGGCCATCAAGCAGGACAACGGCGTCCTGAAGGCGACCGTCCTGTACCCGCCGACGATGGCCGCCTCCGCGATCGACCTGGCCCGCGCGCTCGGCCAGGGCAAGGGCGTCAGCGGTCTCGCCGAGTTCGAGATCCCGGCCTCGCTGACGCTCTACTCGGCCGTCGTCGACAAGGCCAACGTCGACCAGTACATGCCCACCGGCTTCCGCTAGGCCGCACCCCGCCCCGCACCCCCCACGGCGCCATCACGACGAGGACGAGGAGGACATCCGTATGGGACAGCCCCAGCAGTCGGACGGATCGGAGGCCGCGAAGCCGCCGCTGCGCGTAGGCATGGTCGGCTACGCGTTCATGGGCGCCGCCCACTCCCAGGGCTGGCGCACCGTGGGCCGCGTCTTCGACCTGCCCCGCCGCCCGGTCCTGGCCGCGGTCTGCGGACGCGACTCCGGCGCCGTGCAGGCGGCAGCCGACCGGCACGGCTGGGCGTCGGCCGAGACCGACTGGCGGACCCTGATCGCCCGGGACGACATCGACCTCGTGGACATCTGCACCCCCGGCGACAGCCACGCCGAGATCGCCCTGGCCGCCCTCGCCGCCGGCAAGCACGTGCTGTGCGAAAAGCCCCTCGCCAACACGGTGGAGGAAGCCTCGGCGATGACCGACGCGGCCGAAGAGGCGTACAGCCGGGGCCAGTTGGCCATGGTCGGCTTCAACTACCGCAGGGTGCCCGCCACCGCGCTCGCCCGGAACATGGTCGCCGAGGGCAGGCTCGGCGCCCTGCGGCACGTCCGGGTGACGTACCTCCAGGACTGGCTCGTGGACCCGGAGTTCCCGCTCACCTGGCGGCTGCGCAAGGACCAGGCCGGCTCGGGCGCGCTCGGCGACCTGGGTGCGCACATCGTCGACCTCGCGCAGTACCTGGCGGGGGAGCGACTGGCCGGGGTCTCCGCCCTGACGGAAACCTTCGTACGGGAGCGGCCGCTGCCCGTCGGGGCCAGCAGCGGCCTGTCCTCGGTCGCCTCGGCCGGCACGGGACAGGTCACCGTCGACGACGCCGCACTGTTCACCGGCCGCTTCACCTCCGGCGCCCTCGCCTCCTTCGAGGCGACGCGCTACGCGACCGGCCGCAAGAACGCCCTGCGCATCGAACTCAACGGCGAGCGCGGCTCGTTGGCCTTCGACCTGGAGCGCCTCAACGAGCTGTCGTACCACGACGGTACGGAGCCCGGGGCGCACGCCGGCTTCCGCCGCATCCTCGTCACCGAACCCGGCCACCCCTACCTTGAGGCCTGGTGGCCGCCGGGCCACGGCCTCGGCTACGAGCACACCTTCGTCCACCAGGCCCGCGACCTCGTCCACGCGATCGCCGAGGGCCGCAGGCCCGAACCCTCCTTCGCCGACGGCCTGCAGGTGCAGCGCGTACTGGCGGCGGTGGAGGAGAGCGCCGAGAAGAACTCCGTCTACACGCCCATCGCCGTCCGAATCGCCTGAATCGCCTGAATCGCCGTCCGAGAAGGGTTCGCAGACATGCCGCGTCAGTTCACGCTCTTCACCGGCCAGTGGGCCGACCTCCCGCTCGAGGAGGTCTGCCGCCTGGCCCGCGACTTCGGTTACGACGGGCTCGAACTCGCCTGCTGGGGCGATCACTTCGAGGTCGACAAGGCGCTCGCCGACTCGACATACATCGAGTCCAGGAAGCAACTGCTCGACAAGTACGGCCTCAAGTGCTGGGCCGTCTCCAACCACCTGGTCGGCCAGGCGGTCTGCGACGCCATCATCGACGAGCGTCATCGGGCGATCCTGCCCGGCGAGGTGTGGGGCGACGGCGAGCCGGAGGGGGTGCGGCGGCGCGCGGCGGACCGTATGAAGGACACCGCGCGGGCAGCGGCCGCCTTCGGAGTGAACACCGTCATAGGCTTCACCGGGTCGGCCATCTGGCACCTGGTCGCCATGTTCCCGCCCGCCCCGGAGTCGATGATCGAGCGCGGCTACGAGGACTTCGCCGAACGATGGAACCCGATCCTCGACGTCTTCGACGAGGAGGGAGTCCGGTTCGCGCACGAGGTCCACCCCAGTGAGATCGCCTACGACTACTGGACCACCTGGCGTGCCCTGGAGGCAGTTGGCGGACGCCCGGCCTTCGGTCTGAACTTCGACCCTTCGCACTTCGTGTGGCAGGACCTCGACCCGGTCGGCTTCCTGTGGGACTTCCGCGACCGGATCTACCACGTCGACTGCAAGGAGGCCCGCAAACGCCTCGACGGCCGCAACGGCCGGCTCGGCTCCCATCTGCCCTGGGGCGACCCGCGCCGCGGCTGGGACTTCGTGTCGGCCGGGCACGGTGACGTCCCCTGGGAGGACGTCTTCCGGATGCTGCGCTCCATCGACTACCAGGGTCCCATCTCGGTGGAGTGGGAGGACGCCGGCATGGACCGGCTCCAGGGCGCCCCCGAGGCCCTGACCCGCCTGAAGGCCTACGACTTCGAGCCGCCGTCGGCGTCCTTCGACGCGGCGTTCGGTGGCAACGACTAGACCAACTCCGTTCTTTCTTCCGTGAGTTCCGGGATGACGGCGCATCCCGGCGTACCGCACCCGCCCGTACAACCGGCCCCTCACTGGAGGCATTCGTGCACGGGAACGACCGCACCACCAGCACCGACAGAATCGAGACCCACAGACGACGCCCGTCCTTCCGCAAGGCAGCCGCCCTGTTCAGTGGCGTGTTGCTGGCGGGCGCGTCGCTGACCCTCACCGCTCCCCAGGCCGGCGCAGCCGTCGCCGACCCGGGAGCAGCCCCCGCGGCAGCCCCCGCGGCAGCCGCCGCGGAGGACTTCCAGCAGGTCACCCTCGCCAAGGGGGAGGCAGAGGTCGGCGAACCCATGTCCCTCGCCGTCCTCCCGGACCGCTCGGTCCTGCACACCTCGCGCGACGGCGAACTCCGGCTCACGGACGCGGCCGGAAACACACGGCTCATCGGAAAGCTCGACGTCTACTCCCACGACGAGGAAGGCCTCCAAGGCGTCGGCGTGGACCCGGACTTCGCGACCAACAGGGCCATCTACCTCTACTACGCGCCACCTCTGAACACCCCGGCGGGTGATGCCCCGGAGACCGGAACCGCGGCCGACTTCGCACCCTTCGACGGCGTCAACCGCCTCTCCCGCTTCGTCCTGAAGGCCGACGGCACCCTCGACACCGCCAGCGAGAAGAAGGTCATCGACATTCCGGCCTCCCGCGGCCTGTGCTGCCACGTCGGCGGCGACATCGACTTCGACGCGGCCGGCAACCTCTACCTGTCGACGGGTGACGACACCAACCCCTTCCAGTCGGACGGCTACACCCCGATCGACGAGCGCGCCGACCGCAACCCGGCCTTCGACGCCCAGCGCTCGGCGGGCAACACCAACGACCTGCGCGGCAAGATCCTGCGCATCAAGGTGAGCGCCGACGGCTCGTACTCCGTCCCCGACGGCAACCTCTTCGCGCCCGGCACGGACAAGACACGCCCCGAGATCTACGCGATGGGCTTCCGCAACCCGTTCCGCTTCAGCGTCGACAAGAAGACCGGCATACTCTACGTCGGCGACTACGGCCCCGACGCGGGCGCCGCCGACCCGGCCCGCGGCCCCGCCGGCCAGGTCGAGTTCGCGCGGGTGACCGGCCCCGGCAACTTCGGCTGGCCGTACTGCACCGGAGCCGACGACGCCTACGTCGACTACGACTTCGCGACCAAGACCTCCGGCGCCTCCTTCGACTGCAATGCCCCGAAGAACAACTCTCCGCACAACACCGGACTCACGGACCTCCCCCCGGCCCAGCCCGCCTGGATCCCGTACAACGGCCCGTCCGTACCGGAGTTCGGCGACGGCTCCGAGTCCCCGATGGGCGGCCCGGTCTACCACTACGACGCCTCGCTCGACTCGCCGGTGAAGTTCCCCGAGGCCTACGACGGGAACTTCTTCGCCGGGGAGTTCGGCCGCCGCTGGATCAAACGGATCGTCAGCGACGGCAGCGGAACCGTGCAGTCGATCAACGCCTTCCCGTGGACCGGCACGCAGGTGATGGACATGGCCTTCGGCCCCGACGGCGCCCTGTACGTCCTCGACTACGGCACCGCCTGGTTCGGCGGCGACGACCACTCGGCCCTGTACCGCATCGAGAACGCCACCGACGGCCACTCACCGGTTCCGCAGGCGGCTGCGAGCAGGACCTCCGGGCAGGCACCGCTGAAGGTGCAGTTCTCCTCCGCGGGCACCTCCGACCAGGACGGTGACGCCCTCACGTACAGCTGGGACTTCGGCGACGGCGGCAAGACGACGGCGTCGAACCCGACGTACAAGTACAAGAAGAACGGCACCTACACCGCGACCCTGACCGCCAAGGACCCCGCCGGACGCACGGGCAGTGCAAGTGTGCAGATCGTCGTCGGCAACACCGCGCCCAAGGTGACGCTCGAACTCCCCCAGGACGGACAGCTGTTCAGCTTCGGTGACGCGATCCCGTTCAAGGTGAAGGTCACCGATCCGGAGGACGGGGCCGCCGTCGACTGCTCCAAGGTCAAGGTCAACTTCATCCTCGGCCACGACACCCACGGCCACCCGCAGACCTCGGCAAGCGGCTGCACGGGCACCATCCAGACCAGCGCGGACGGCGGTCACGACGAGGACGCCAACATCTTCGGGGTCCTCGACGCCGAGTACACCGACGGCGGAGGCGGCGGCCAGGCCCCGCTCACCTCGCACGACCAGAGCGTCCTGCAGCCCAGGCACCGTCAGGCCGAGCACTTCGGCAACGCCGCCGGCGTCTCCGTGATCACCAAGGCCACCGCGCACGGCGGCAAGACGGTCGGCGACATCGACAACGGCGACTGGATCTCGTTCACGCCGTATGTGCTGAGCAACGCCAAGAAGATCACGGCGCGGATCGCGTCAGGAGGCGCCGGCGGGACGCTGGAGGTCCGCGCCGGCTCCTCGACCGGCACGCTGCTCGGCAAGGCGACCGTCCCGGTGACGGGCGGTTGGGAGACTTTCCAGGACGTCAGCGCCGACCTGTCCCGCGCACCCAGGGGCACGACCAAGCTCTACCTGGTCTTCAAGGGCGGATCGGGTGCTCTGTTCGACGTGGACGACTTCACCTTCACGACCGGCTGAAAGGAGGGGACGCAATGCGGTCAACAGGCCGACTGACAACCGCTGTTCTGGGTGCCGCGCTGCTCCTCGGCTGCGTCTCGGGCCCAGCCGCCTCGAACCCCGGGCAGGCCGGGAAGCGGGTGCTGGTCTTCTCCAAGACGGCCGGCTTCCGGCACGACTCGATCCCCACCGGCGTGGAGGAGGTGAAACAACTCGGCGCCGACGCCGGCTTCACGGTGGACGCGACCGAGGACGCGGGCGCGTTCACCGCGCAGAACCTGCGGCGCTACGACGCGGTCGTGTTCCTGTCGACGACCGGAGACGTCCTCGGCGACGCCCAGCAGAGCGCCTTCGAGGACTACATCCGGCACGGCGGCGGCTACGTCGGCGTGCACGCCGCCGCCGACACCGAGTACGACTGGGCGTTCTACGGCGGCCTGGTCGGCGCCTACTTCCAGGGGCACCCGGCGATCCAGCCCGCGTCGGTGAACGTCGAGGACCGCGCCCACCCCGCCACCTCGGGACTGGAACGGACCTGGGACCGCACGGACGAGTGGTACAACTACCGCTCCAATCCCCGCGACCGGGTCCATGTCCTGGCCTCGCTCGACGAGTCCTCGTACACCGGCGGCACCATGAACGGCGACCATCCGATCGCCTGGTGCCAGAACTACCAGGGCGGCCGCGCTTTCTACACGGGCGGCGGCCACACCAAGGAGTCGTACACCGAACCCGCCTTCCGACAGCACCTGTTGGGCGGGCTGCGCTGGGCGATCGGTGACGCCCAGGCCGACTGCCGCGCCGAGAACGGCTACCGGCCGCTCTTCGACGGTACGGCCGCCTCGCTGGACGGCTGGAAACAGGCAGGCCCGGGCTCCTTCACCCTGGCCGACGACGGCACGCTGACGTCGGCGGGCGGCATGGGACTGCTCTGGTACGCCACCTCGGGCTTCTCCTCGTACTCACTGAAGCTCGACTGGAAGATGGCCGGCGCGGACGGTGACGACAACTCCGGTGTGTTCGTGGGCTTCCCGCCCTCGGACGACCCGTGGTCGGCCGTGAACAACGGCTACGAGATCCAGATCGACGCCACCGACGTACCCGAGAAGACAACAGGGTCCGTCTACGGCTTCCGGTCCGCCGACCTGAAGAAGCGCGACCGTGCGCTGAACCCGCCGGGGGAGTGGAACACGTACGAGATCCGCGTGGAGGGCGAACGCCTCCGCGTCTGGCTCAACGGCGTGAAGATCAACGATTTCACCAACACCGATCCGGCCCGGAGCCTCGTCGACGGACACCTCGGCATCCAGAACCACGGAGCCGACGACCAGGTGTCCTTCCGCGACATCCGGATCAAGGAACTGCCCGTCAAGGGCAACTGAGCGGCGGCGGGCGGGGGACGCCGGACCTCCGCCCGCCGTCTTATCCCTCTCTTCCCGGGGCTCACTCATGACGCGTTCGACAAGGAGGCTGCCCATGTCCGCGTCCGAATCCGTTTCCGTCTCCCCCCAGGGCGTCGGTGTATGGCTGATCGGGGCGCGCGGATCCGTCGCCACGACGGTTGTCGCGGGCTGCGCCGCCCTGACCGCGGGCCTGCACCCGCCGTCCGGGATGGTCACCGGGACTGCCGCGTTCGCGGGCACCGGGCTGCCGCCCCTGTCCTCCCTCGTCTTCGGCGGCCACGACACACTCGACTGCCCGCTGCCCAAGCGCGCGGAGGCACTCGCCGCCGGAGGCGTCCTCCCACCCGGCCTCCCCGCGGCGGTCGCGGCCGAACTGGCCGCCGCCGACCGGGAGATCAGACGCGGCGGCCCGGTCCCGGGCGACACCCGCACCGAGGACGAACTGATCGCCGCCTTCGCCGAGGACATGACCGATTTCCTACGGCGGTGCGGTCTGGCGCGGGCCGTGGTGGTGAACGTCGCCTCCACCGAGCCCCCGGCCACGGGCCGCGCCCTCCCGCCCAGCTCCCTCTACGCGGCGGCGGCCCTGCGCGCGGGCTGCCCGTACGTCAACTTCACCCCCTCGACCGGCCTCCACCACCCGGCGCTGGCAACCGCGGCGGCCTCGAGCGGACTGCCGTACGCGGGCCGCGACGGCAAAACGGGGCAGACCCTGCTGCGCTCCGTCCTCGGCCCGATGTTCACGCAGCGCGCCCTGGCGGTCCGCGCCTGGTCCGGCACCAACCTGCTCGGCGGAGGCGACGGCGCCGCCCTGGCCGACCCTGCCGCCGCCGCGGCGAAGAACGCAGGCAAGGAGCGCGTCCTGGCCGACACCCTCGGCACGACCCCCGAGGGCGAGGTCCACATCGACGACGTCCCCGTACTCGGCGACTGGAAGACCGCCTGGGACCACATCGCCTTCGACGGCTTCCTCGGCACCCGCATGATCCTCCAGACCATCTGGCAGGGCTGCGACTCCGCCCTGGCGGCCCCTCTGATACTCGACCTGGCCCGCCTGGTCGCCCGGGCTGAGGAGGCGGGGCTGTCCGGCCCCCTCGGCGAGCTCGGCTTCTACTTCAAGGACCCGGTGGGGGACGGGCCTTCGTCGTTGGCGGAGCAGTATGCGGCACTGACGGGGTTTGCGGGGCGGTTGGCGGGCGAGCGGGAGGACCAAGCCGCAGGGGGCCGGGGTGGCCGGGGCGCGGGTGCGCGGAGCGGTCCCTCGGGGCGTTCCGGTCCTGACGATCCTTCCGGCCGACCGGAGGAGCTGCGGTGAGCGGCGGCGCCGCGATGACGCGGCGGGTCTCCGACGCCGGCGGGGCAACCACGGCGGGCAGCGCACCGAGCCCGCAGCGGAGAAGCGCCGACCACCCGGACCGCAGGCTTGCCTGGGCTGAACTGCTGCGTCTCCCGGCGCTGTTCACAGTTCCGGGCGATGCCCTCGCCGGGGCGGCAGCGACCGCCGCCGCCCCGAACCCCCGCACCCTGCTCGCCATCGGTTCCTCCCTCTGTCTCTACGAAGCCGGCATGGCCCTCAACGACTGGGCCGACCGTGAGGAGGACGCCGCCGAACGCCCGCACCGCCCCCTCCCCTCAGGCCGCATCCACCCGGCCGCCGCCCTGTCCGCCGCCTGCGCCCTCACGGGGGCCGGACTCGCCCTCGCCGCCCGAGCAGGCCGACCCGCCCTCGCGGTCGCCGCACCCCTCGCGGCCACGATCTGGGCATACGACCTCGCCTTGAAGCACACCCCGGCGGGACCGGTCGCCATGGCCACCGCCCGCGGACTGGACCTGCTCCTCGGCGCCGCCACCACCACGGGCCGCACCCGTGAGGCGCTGGGTCCCGCGGCGCTGCTCGGCACACACACCCTCGCCGTGACAGCCGTGTCCCGCCAGGAGACGAGAGGCGGCACACCCCTGACCCCCTTGGCCGCCCTCGCGGCCACGGGCCTGCTGACCCGGCTGGTCGGTCGCCGACCTGCCGTGGCCACTTGGCGTCGGTCGACGGTGCGGGCCGCCCGGATGCCGGCCGCCGCCGTCGGGGCACGCGAAGCCGCCCCGGGCCTGCCCGGCGCCCCAGCCACACGCCACGCAAGCGGCCACGCATCCGGTGCCGGCCCACGGAGCCGGCCGACGTACGACCCTGCACCGCAACCGCCTGCCGCAGCTCTCGGCGTGGCCCTCGCCGCCGCCTACGCAGCCACCGCCGTGCGCCCCTACTTCCACGCCACTCTCAACCCGTCACCCCCGCTCACCCAACGAGCCGTCACCGGCGGCATCCGCGCCACGATCCCCCTCCAGGCCGCGCTCACCGCACGCTCCGGCGCCGGCGCCACCGCCCTGCTCGTCGCTGCTCTCGCCCCGCTCGGCAGGAGGTTCGGGAGGCAGGTGAGCCTCACATGAGCCCCGGAACCCGGCCTCGGGGAAACAGCGAGCCCCATGACCCGCCCCGACGCCCCCACCCCGCCCCCTCCCTCCGCTTCGGCTACGGCACCAACGGGCTCGCCGACCTCCGTCTCGACGACGCCCTCACCCTGCTTTCCGACCTCGGCTACGACGGCGTCGGCCTGACTCTCGACCACATGCACCTCGACCCGCTGGCGCCCGACCTCGCCGCCCGCACCCACCGGCTCGCCGGACGGCTGGAGGCGCTCGGCCTTGACGTCACCGTGGAGACGGGTGCCCGCTATGTGCTCGACCCGCGGCGCAAGCACGGGCCTTCGCTGCTGGACCCGGATCCGGACGAGCGGGCCCGACGCGTCGGCCTGCTGATCCGCGCGGTCCAGGTCGCCGCCGAGCTCGGCGCCCACGCCGTGCACTGCTTCAGCGGGCTCACACCGGTGGGAACGGACACCGGCACGGCGTGGAAACGCCTGGCCGAGGCGCTCACCCCCGTCCTCGACGCCGCCGCCACCGCCGACGTGCCCCTCGCCGTCGAGCCCGAACCGGGCCACCTCCTGGCCACCCTCGCCGACTTCCACCGCCTCCGCCGCATCCTCGGTGACCCGGAGAACCTCGGTCTGACCCTCGACATCGGTCACTGCCAGTGCCTCGAACCCCTCTCTCCCGCCGACTGCGTACGCGCCGCCGCCCCCTGGCTGCGGCACGTCCAGATCGAGGACATGCGCCGCGGCGTCCACGAACACCTCCCACTCGGAGACGGGGAGATCGACTTCCCACCCGTCCTCGCGGCCCTGGCCGCCACCGGCTACCAGGGTCTGACCGTCGTCGAACTGCCCCGCCACTCCCACGCCGGCCCCCATTTCGCCGAGCACTCCCTTCCGTTCCTCCACCGCGCGGCCGAAACGGCCGTCGCCCTGTCCGACCCCGCCCCACCTCACGGCGATCCCTCCGCCACCCCCGAAGGGAGCACCACCGCATGACGCACCCGCACACCGCCTGGGGCACCCCAGCGGCGGACCTCAAGGGCACCACCCTCGCCCTCACCTCGCCGGCCGATCTGCACGGCCACCTCATGGCTCACCTCCGCGGAGCCGCCCGCACCTGGCTGGACCAGGCCCTCGACGAGGCCGCCGCCCAGCCGGGCATCCATGGGCCCATCTCCGTATGGGAGTTGCGCCTTGCCGAAGCCGGGCGACGATGCGGTCCCGAACACGCCGACGCCGCCCGCGTGCTGATCCTGCACACCGCCCGCGCCGGCACCGACGCCCTCACCCGCGTCTACTTCCAGGGCACCGCCGCCGAACGCCGCTCCGTCCTGTACGCCCTGCCCCACCTCGTCCCGGGCCCCGACGCCCTCCCGCTCGTCGAGGACGCCCTGCGCACCAACGACACCAGGCTCCTCGCCGCCGCCGTCGGCCCCTACGCAGCCCGGCACCTCGCCCCCCACCCCTGGCGCCATGCCGTCCTGAAGTGCCTGTTCACCGGCGTTCCCGTGGACGAGGTCACCGACCTGGACCGGCGCGCCCACGCCGACTCGGAACTCGCCCGCATGCTCGGCGACTACGCCGCCGAACGCACCGCCGCGGGCCGTCCCGTGCCCGAAGACCTGTATCGCGTCCTGACCCTGACCGACCCCACGGCCACCCCACCCGCGCAGGCCTCGCCACAAGGCGCCCGCGGCAGCGACGGCAAGGAGTCCTGATGCGCATCTTCGACCCCCACATCCACATGACGTCACGGACCACCGACGACTACCAGGCCATGCACGCCGCCGGCGTCCGCGCCGTCGTCGAACCCGCCTTCTGGCTCGGCCAGCCCCGTACCTCACCTGCCTCGTTCTTCGACTACTTCGACTCCCTCCTGGGCTGGGAGCCCTTCCGCGCCGCCCAGTACGGCATCACCCACCACTGCACGCTCGCCCTCAACCCCAAGGAGGCCAACGACCCGCGCTGCGTGCCCGTCCTCGACGAACTGCCCCGCTATCTCGTCAAGGACCAGGTCGTCGCCGTCGGTGAGGTCGGCTACGACTCGATGACCCCCGCCGAGGACACCGCCCTCGCCGCCCAGCTCCAGCTCGCCGCCGACCACGAACTGCCCGCGCTCGTTCACACCCCGCACCGCGACAAGCTCGCCGGCCTGCGCCGCACTCTCGACGTCGTGCGGGAGTCCGCACTGGCCCCGGACCGCGTCCTGGTCGACCACCTCAACGAGACCACCGTCAAGGAGGCCAAGGACAGCGGCAGCTGGCTCGGCTTCTCCGTCTATCCCGACACCAAGATGGACGAGGAGCGGATGGTCGCGATCCTGCGCACGTACGGCACCGAGCAGGTGCTCGTGAACTCCGCAGCCGACTGGGGCCGCAGCGATCCCCTCAAGACCCGCAGCGTCGGCGACCTGATGCTGGCCGAGGGCTTCACCGAGGACGAGGTCGACCGGGTGCTGTGGCGCAACCCCGTCGCCTTCTACGGGCTCAGTGGCCGCCTGAACCTCGACATCACGCCCACGGAAGCCACCCACGAAGGCAACTCGATCCTGCGCGGCGGTGCATGAGCCATGCGCTTCCGCCATCCCGACGGCTCCACCGTCCACCTCGCCTACTGCACCAACGTCCACCCGGCCGAAACCTTCGACGGGGTCCTCGCCCAGCTCCGCGACCACTGCGAACCAGTACGCCGCCGCCTCGGCCGCGACCGTCTCGGCATCGGCCTGTGGCTCGCCAAGGACGCCGCGCACGCCCTGGTCACCGATCCGTCCGCGCTGCGTGGCCTGCGCACCGAGCTCGACCGGCGCGGCCTCGAAGTCGTCACTCTCAACGGCTTCCCCTATGAGGGCTTCGGCGCCGAGGAGGTCAAGTACCGCGTGTACCGGCCGGACTGGGCCGACCCGGAACGCCTCGACCACACCACCGCCCTGGCCCGCGTCCTCGCCGGACTCCTTCCCGACGACATCACCGAGGGCACCGTCTCCACGCTGCCGCTCGCCTGGCGCACCGCCTATGACGATGCCCGCGCGGAGAAGGCCCAAGCAGCCCTCCTCACTCTCGGCGAACGCCTCGACGCCCTCGCCGAGCTGACCGGCCGCTCCATCCGCGTCGGCCTCGAGCCCGAACCCGGCTGCGTCGTCGAAACCACCGGCGACGCCCTCGCCCCGCTCACCGCGATCGCCCACCACCGCATCGGCATCTGCGTCGACACCTGCCACCTCGCCACCTCCTTCGAAGACCCGCACACCGCCCTGGACGCGCTCACGACGGCCCGCGTCCCCATCGTCAAGTCCCAGCTCTCAGCCGCCCTGCACGCCGAGCACCCCCATCTCCCCGAGGTCCGCGCAGCCCTCGCCGCCTTCGACGAACCCCGTTTCCTGCACCAGACCCGCACGTCCCCCACTCTCAACTCCGTTCGAGCGGGAGGGGCCCCCGTCGCCTCCGGGCTGCGCGGCACCGACGACCTCGGTGAGGCCCTCGAAGCCGGCGCCCTGCCCGACGCGGCGCCCTGGCGCGCCCACTTCCACGTCCCGCTGCACGCGGCCCCCGCCGCGCCCCTCACCTCAACGCTCCCCGTGCTCAAGACCGCCCTGACCCGGCTCGTGGGCGGCCGGCACCCGCTCACCCGCCACCTCGAAGTGGAGACCTACACCTGGCAGGCCCTGCCTCCCGACCTGCGGCCCCGCGGCCGCGCCCAGCTCGCCGACGGCATTGCCGCCGAACTCACCCTCGCCCGTGACCTGTTGACCGACCTCGGCCTGAAGGAACTCCCATGAGCACCCACCGGGCCGGTCCGGACCCCACTCCCCTCCTCGTCCTCGACGTCGTCGGCCTCACCCCTCGCCTCCTCGACCACATGCCCCACCTCAAAGCGCTCGCCCAGTCCGGCTCCCGCGCCGCGCTCGGCACCGTCCTGCCCGCTGTCACCTGCGCCGCCCAGTCCACGTTCCTCACCGGCACCCACCCGTCCGAGCACGGCATCGTCGGCAACGGCTGGTACTTCCGCGAGCTCGGCGACGTACTCCTGTGGCGGCAGCACAACGGACTCGTCGCCGGAGACAAACTCTGGGACGCCGCCCGCCGCGCGCACCCCGGCTACACGGTCGCCAATATCTGCTGGTGGTACGCCATGGGCGCCGACACCGACATCACCGTCACCCCCCGTCCGGTCTACTACGCCGACGGCCGCAAGGAACCCGACTGCTACACCCGGCCCCCGGCCCTGCACGACGAACTCACCGACAAACTCGGCGCCTTCCCCCTCTTCCACTTCTGGGGCCCCGGCGCGGACCTGGTCTCCAGCCAGTGGATCATCGACGCCACCCGCCACATCCTGCGCACCCGCCACCCCGACCTGACGCTCTGCTACCTCCCTCATCTCGACTACGACCTGCAGCGCTTCGGCCCCGACGACCCACGCTCCCTGAAAGCGGCCGCAGACCTGGACGCCGCCATGGCCCCGCTCCTGGACGACGCACGCGCCGAGGGCCGTACCGTCGTCGCGCTGTCCGAGTACGGCATCACCCGCGCCGACCGCCCCGTCGACATCAACCGGGTCCTGCGCCGCGCCGGCCTCCTCGAAGTGCACACGCAGGACGGCATGGAGTACCTCGACCCGATGGCCTCCCGCGCCTTCGCGGTTGCCGACCACCAGATCGCCCACGTCTATGTGCGCCGCCCCGAGGACCTCGAGGCCACGCGGGCAGCCCTGGCCGACCTGCCCGGTATCGGCCAACTCCTCGACGACGAGGGCAAGAAGACCCACCACCTCGACCATCCGCGCTCGGGCGAACTGGTCGCCGTCGCGGAGCCGGACGCCTGGTTCACGTACTACTACTGGCTCGACGACGCCCGCGCGCCCGACTTTGCGCAGCTCGTCGAGATCCACCGCAAACCCGGCTACGACCCGGTCGAGTTGTTCATGGATCCGCTCGACCCCTACGTCAAGGTCAAGGCAGCCACCGCCCTGGCACGCAAGAAAATCGGCATGCGCTACCGGATGGCGGTCGTGCCCCTGGATCCCTCACCTATTCGCGGCAGCCACGGCCGCCTTCCTGCGAGCGACGACGACGGTCCGCTCCTCATCTGCTCCACCCCCCGCGCCGTCGGCGACCGCCTCGCGGCCACCGACGTGAAGTCACTGCTGCTCCAACTGGCCGGTCTTTCCTGACTGGTCACAAGTGAAGCACTCGCCACTGACAACGCCCTCCGACACCGAGGAGTTCCAGGCATGAGCCGCATCTCCCAGACCGATCCCGAACTCACCCACCGCCTCACCAGAAGAGGCATGCTCGGCGTGGCCGCGGGCGCCACCGCCGCCGCACTGCTGGGCGCCGCCACCGCCCCCGCCACCGCCGCCGAAACCTCCGCCGCCGGCGGTGGCCGTCCGGTCCTGCCGCCCGGGCGGCTCGGCATCCAGCTGTACAGCCTGCGTGACAAGGTCTCCACGCTGGGCTTCGCGCCCGTCTTCGCCGAACTGGAGAAGTACGGGTACGACGAGGTCGAGTTCGCCGGTTACACCCAGGGTTCGGCGGGCCCCATCACCCTCGCGCAGCTCAGGCGGCTGGCGAAGGACCACGGCCTGAACCCGATCGGCAGCCATGTCGGCTACTACTCCTCGGACCCGAGCGCCTACACCTTCGCCCAGAACCTCACCAAGGTCCTCGACGACGCCCAGGCCCTCGGCCTCAAGCACATCGGCACCGCATCGGGCCCGGGGCGCTACGGAAACACCGTGGACGCCTGGAAGCGGGCCGCTGAGGAGTTCAACGCATACGGCGCGGCGGCCAAGGCGCGCGGCATGAAGTTCTACCAGCACAACCACTCCGACGAGTTCGCGTTCGCCACCGACAACCCCAAGGTCCGTCTCTACGACGTGCTGCTCGCCGAGACCGATCCGGGCCTCGTGTACCTGGAGATGGACATCTTCTGGGCGTACGCGGGCCAGTTCCGTTTCTCGAAGCGGCCCGACGGCAGCCCCGCCCCTTTCGAACCCCTCGACTACGTCCTCAGGCAGCCCCATCGCTACCCGCTCTTCCACGTCAAGGACGGGGTGAGTGACCCTTCCAACCAGTTCGGCTACCGCATGGTCGACGTCGGCGACGGCGACATCGACTACCAGCGCTTCATCGCCGCCGTGACCCGGCTGCGCGGTGAGCGACTCGCCCACCACTGGCAGACCGAACACGACCAGCCGACCGAGTCGTTCACCTTCGCGCGCCGCTCCAGCGCATACCTGCACTCACTGCGCAAGAAGTGCTGACGGCGACGTAAGGGCGCACATGTGAGGAGGCCCTCCCTGCAATCCCGGGAGGGCCTCCTCACGCGCGCGTGCCGTCAACCGTCAGCCTGCGGGCTGCGGCTGCGGAGTCAGCGCATCCGAACTGCTGTGTCCAGGCTGCTGCAGCAGCAGAGCGATCGCCGCCGCGACCATCGAGACGCCGCCGGCCAGCGCGTACGCCCCGTTGTAGCCCCAGGCCGCGACCACCATGGAGCCGAGGCCGCCGCCGAACAGGCCGCTGACCAGCTTTCCGCTGTACACCAGGCCGTAGTTGGTGGCGTTGTAGTTCTCTCCGAAGTAGTCCGGGGTGAGCGCCGCGAACATCGGGTAGAACGCGCCGCCGCCGAAACCGGAGAGGAAGGCGAAGAACAGGAAGAGCCACTCGCTCTTCATCTCGCCCGCAAGGATCACACCGAACTGGGCCAGCCCCAGGACGACGATGACGAACACCAGGGTCATCTTGCGGCCCCACTTGTCGGACAGCCAGCCCACCACCGCGCGGCCCACGCCGTTGATGACCGCCATGACACCCATGGAGGACGCCGCCACCAGGGGGCCGAATCCGACGTCCTTGGCGTAGTCGACCTGGAAGGAGATACCGAAGATCGACACACCGGCGGTCATCACGATGGAGATCCACATCAGGGGCAGCATGCCCGTCCTGATGGCTTCCTTGGGCGTGTATTGCTTCGTCGCGGGCGGGTTCTTGGCGAGGCTCTCCGCGTTCTTCTGGGCCCCGGAGAAGGTCAGCGGATCGATGTCCGCGGGCCACCAGTTCTTCGGCGGGTCCTTGAAGAAGAACGCACACCCGAAGACCACGATCATGATGTAACAGCCGATCAGGTCCAGAACGCGGTGGTAGTTCCCGGTGTCGAAGGCGTAGTTGAAGATGAAGATGAACGGCAGCGACCCGTAGGCGAAGCCGCCGTTGACGAAGCCCGTGCGGGCGCCGCGGCGCTCGGGGAACCACTTGCCGACCATGTTGATGCAGGTCGCGTAGACCAGGCCGGCACCGAGACCGCCGATGACTCCGAAGCCCAGGATCGCCAGCCACACGTTGCTCAGGTGCGACAGGGCGAGGAAACCGACCAGGCACATGCCCGAGCCGATGTACATGGCCCGGCGGGCCGTCAGGATGCCCTTCTCTCGCAGCCAGCCCGCCGGGAAGGCGATGCCGGCCTGGAAGAACACCCAGACGCTGAGGATCCAGAAGGTGTTGGACTGCGTCCAGCCGTGTGCGTGGGACAGCGTGTCCTCCGCGGAGCCGTACGCGTATTCGAAGACGCTGATGGCCATCATGGCGATCCACGGGAGGTACACCATGAACTTGCGGGAGTGGCCGAGGATGTCCCGGTCGGTCTCGCCGATGCGGTAGACGCGGCCACGGGCGTCGGTCACTTCGCGGTAGGGACGGTTCGCGGCTGTCGGATCGGCCGAGAGCGGGTCTGCTGTCATGCTTATGCCATCTCCTCGCCGAGCGGGTGCGGGTTGGGGACGATGCGCCGGGCCTTCGGCCGGCCCGGGGACTTCAGGAAGAGCGCCAGCACCGCGGAGGCCAGGCCGATGGAACCCGCCAGCACGAACGCGCCGTGGTAGTCCCAGGCGCCGACGACGACCGCGCCCAGGCCGGAGCCGACCAGCCCGGAGATCAGCTTCGAGCTGTAGACCATTCCGTAGTTGGTGGCGTTGTTGTTCTCGCCGAAGTAGTCCGCCGTCATGGCCGCGAACAGCGGGAAGATCGCTCCGCCGCCGAATCCGGAGACCATGGAGCAGAACAGGAAGAACGGCATGCTGCCCATCTGGCCGGAGACCAGCACGCCGAACTGCGCCGTGCCGAGCACGATGCAGACGATGATCAGTGTGTTGCGGCGGCCGTAGCGGTCGGAGATCCAGCCGATGACACCGCGCCCGGTGCCGTTGACGATGGCCTTCAGGGACATCGCGGTGGCCACGATCCCGCCCGCGAACCCCATGTCCTTGCCGAACGGCACCTGGAAGGCGATGCCGAAGATGTTGATGCCGGCCGTGCACAGCAGACAGAACCACATCATCCACAGGACGGGGGTATGGGCGGCCTCCTTGGGGGTGTACTGCTTGACGGCGGGCGGGTTCTTCTCCAGGGCCCGGCGGATCTTCGGGTCGTCGGTCATCCTCAGCGGGTCGACGTGCGCGGGCCACCAGTTCTTCGGCGGGTCCTTGAAGAACCGGCCGGCCGCGGCCACCACCAGACACAGCCCGATGCCCACACAGGCGAGCACCGTCCGGTAGTTGCTCAGGTCCATGTACGACGTGAACAGGAAGACGAAGGGCACGGACCCGTAGGCGAAACCGCCGTTGACGAAGCCCGTCTTGCCGCCCTTGCGCTCCGGATACCACTTGCCGACCATGTTCACGCAGGTCGCGTAGACAAGACCGGCGCCGATGCCGCTGCACATGCCGAAGCCGAAATACGCGACGGCCACGTTCGGCGCGTACGCCAGCGACACATGGCCGACCATCGTGCCCACGGCGCCGATCATCATCGCCGTACGGGCGGGCAGCTTGCCGGTCTCCCGCAGCTGCCCGGCGGGGAAGGCCACGGCCGCCTGGAAGAACACCCAGACGCCCATCAGCCAGAAGATGTGTCCGCTGCTCCACAGATGAGCCTCGTGGAGTGTGTCCTCCGCCGACGTGAACGCGTACTCGGCGGAGCTGATGCCCATCATGCCCACCCAGGGCAGGATGACCATCCACTTGCGTGTTCGGCCCATGAGGTCGGTATCGGACTCACCGATCCGGTACACGCGGCCGTTGCGATCCGTCACCTCCCTGTAGGGGACGGATGTCGTGTGGTCGGTGGTTGTCATCGCTCAGCACCCCTTGCATCGAAAGCTCTGGCCAGCGCCCCCTGTCCAATGCCTTTCGCGTGCGCACGGGTCCCGGGGCCGGCCGACCGCACTGTCGGCCGGCCCCGCGCTTCGCTCACCTCATGAACCGCCCCCCCAACAGTCCCGCCGCCCGCGCCCAGCGGTACTTCGCACCGAGCACGGCCACCGGCTTCTCGGTCGTGTACGGGTACGCCACGACCCCTCGCTCGTACAGGTACTGGCAGGCCTCCTCCACCTCGACGTCGCCCGCGAGGGAGGCCACCACGGGCTTCTCGATGCCGCGCTCCCGGAACTCGGCCACCACGCGCGCGGTGAGCTCCGCGAAGACCATCGGGGGAGTGACGATGGTGTGCCAGTAGCCGAGGACGAGCGCATGGATGCGCCGGTCCTCCAGGCCCAGCCGGATCGTCGCCTCGTACGTCGACGGCGGCTCGCCCCCGGTGATGTCGACCGGGTTGCCCGCGGCCCCGAAGGGCGGGATGAACTTCCGGAAGGCCTCGTCCAGGTCCGGCGGGATCTCCATCAGGGACAGCCCGTTGTCGGTCACGGCGTCGGACAGCAGCACCCCGCTGCCGCCGGCCCCGGTGATGATCACGACGTTGTCGCCCTGGGGAGCCGGAAGCACCGGCAACGCGCGCGCGTACTCGAGCATTTCGTTCAGCCCGGGCGCCCTGATGACCCCGGCCTGCCGGAGGATGTCGTCGTACACGGCGTCGTCGCCCGCCAGCGCCCCGGTGTGCGAACCGGCGGCCTTCGCACCCGCCGCCGTACGCCCCGCCTTCAGGACGACGACCGGCTTCTTCGGCACGGTCGCCCGCGCGGCCTCCACGAAGGCGCGGCCGTCCTTGAGGTCCTCCAGGTGCATCGCGATGCACTCGGTGTGCGGGTCCTCGCCGAACCAGGTCAGCAGGTCGTCCTCGTCCAGGTCCGACTTGTTGCCGAGGCCGACGATCGCCGACACACCCGTCTTCGTGGTGCGCGCGAAACCCAGGATGGCCATCCCGATGCCACCGGACTGCGAGGTCAGCGCTACGCCGCCCTTGACGTCGTACGGCGTGCAGAACGTGGCGCACAGGTCCTGCCACGTCGAGTAGTAGCCGTAGATGTTCGGCCCGAGGAGGCGCACGCCGTGCCGTTCGGCGATCGCCACGATCTCCTCCTGGAGTTCGTGCTCGCCGGTCTCCGCGAACCCGGAGGGGATCAGCACGGCGTTCGGGATGTTCTTGCGTCCCACCTCCTCCAGGGCCGAGGCCACGAACTTGGCGGGGATCGCGAAGACCGCCACATCCACCTCACCGGGAACGTCCGTGACACTCTTGTACGCCTTGCGGCCCAGAATGTCATCGGCCTTGGGGTTCACCGGGTGGATCTCTCCGGCGAAGCCGCCGTCGATGAGGTTGCGCATCACCGAATTGCCGATCTTGCCCTGCTCGTTGGAGGCACCGATGACGGCGATGGACGAGGGCTGCATCAGGCGGCGCATGGAGGTGAGGATCTCCTCGCGTGTGTACGTGCGTCGAGGCTTCGGCATCGACTCGGCGAGGATCACGCGGATGTCCGCGGCGACCGCGCCCTCAGGGGTGGCGATCACCGGGTTGAGGTCGACCTCCGCGATCTCCGGGAAGTCCGCGACCAGTTGGGAGACCCGGCGGATCTGCTCGGCGACCGCCCACCGGTCCACGCCCGCCCGGCCGCGCACCCCGTGCAGGATCTCCGCCGAGCGGATCGAGTCCAGCATGGACAGCGCCTCGTCGGCGCTCACGGGCGCCAGCCGGAACGTGACGTCCTTGAGGACCTCGACGAGCACCCCGCCGAGCCCGAAGGCGACGACCTTCCCGAACGTAGGGTCCGTCACCGCGCCGACGATGACCTCCTGCCCCTGTGGGAGCAGCTCCTGGACCTGTACGCCCTCGATGCGCGCGGACGCGTTGTACGCGCGCGCGTTCTCGATGATTTTGTGGAACGCGGCCCGGATGTCGGCGGCGCCCTCGACGCCGACGATCACACCGCCGGCATCGGTCTTGTGCAGGATGTCCGGAGAGACGATCTTCATCACGACGGGCCCGCCGAACCGCGCGGCGTACGAGACGGCCTCGTCGACGTCGGTTGCCAGTTCCTCGCCGGGTACGGCGATCCCGTAGGCGTCGGCGATCACCTTGCCCTCGGGCGCGGTGAGCGCGGTGCGCCCCTCGGCCCGCACAGTGTCGAGGAGCGACCGCACCCTCAGCTCCCGGTCTTCGGCCATCACGTCAGATCACTCCGTTCGACTTGAGCAGGCGCAGTTCCTCGTCGCCGAGGCCGAGTTCGCCGATGTAGACCTCTTCGTTGTGCTCGCCGAGCAGAGGTGAACTGGTCACGTCCACCGGCGAGTCGGAGAGCTTGAGCGGGCTGCCCACCGTCGTGAACTCGCCGCGCTCGGGGTGCGGGACGGTCACGACCATCTCGTTGGCGATCAGCGAGTCGTCCTCGATGATCTCCTTGGTGGACAGGATGGGCCCGCACGGGATGTTGTGGGTGTTGAGCCGTTCCAACACCTCCCACTTGGGAAGAGTCGAGGACCACTCCTCGATCAGCTGGAACATCTTGTTGAGCTTCGGCAGCCGGGCCTGAGGCGTCGCCCACTCGGGGTCCTCGGCCAGCTCCGGCCGGCCGATCAGTTCGCTGAGCGGCTTCCAGCCGACGGGCTGCACGATGACGTACACGTAGTCGTTGGGGCCGCCCGGCGCGCACTTGACCGCCCAGCCGGGCTGGCCGCCGCCGGACGCGTTTCCGGACCGGGGAACTTCGGTGCCGAAGTCGTCGTTGGGATATTCAGCGAGCGGGCCGTGGGCCAGGCGCTGCTGATCGCGCAGCTTCACCCGGCAGAGGTTGAGCACAGCGTGCTGCATGGCCACGTTCACCCGCTGACCGCGCCCGGTGTGCTCCCGCTGGAACAGCGCCGCGAGTATCCCCGCCACGGCGTGGACGCCCGTCCCCGAGTCCCCGATCTGGGCCCCCGTCGCCAGCGGCGGCCCGTCCTCGAAACCGGTGGTCGACATCGACCCGCCCATGGCCTGTGCGACGACCTCGTACGCCTTGAAGTTGGTGTACGGGCCGTCCCCGAAGCCCTTGATGGAGGCATAGACGATCCGCGGATTGATCTCCTGGATGCGGTCCCAGGTGAAGCCCATGCGGTCGACCGCGCCCGGTCCGAAGTTCTCGACCATGACGTCGGAGCGCCGGATCAGCTCGGTGAGGATCTCCTTGCCGCGCTCGGTCTTGGTGTTGAGGGTGATGCTCCGCTTGTTGCAGTTGAGCATCGTGAAGTAGAGGGAGTCGACGTCCGGGAGGTCGCGCAGCTGCCCCCGCGTGATGTCACCGGTCGGAGCCTCCAGCTTGACCACGTCTGCCCCGAGCCAGGCGAGCAGCTGGGTGGCGGAGGGCCCGGACTGGACGTGGGTCATGTCGAGGACGCGGATGCCTGCGAGGGCCTTGGTGGGCGTTCCAGTCATGCGGGCCACCTCACTTGTACATCGTCTGGTTCATGGTTCCGGGGGCGTACGCGTCCGGGTCGACCCAGACGTTGATCAGGGACGGCTTGCCCGACTCACGGGCTCGCTGCAGCGCCGGGCCGATGTCGGCGGGGTCGCGGACCTCCTCGCCGTAACCGCCCAGCATCTGCGCGAACTTGTCGTAGTGGACGTCGCCGAGGGTGTTGCCGACCCGCTCCCGCTCCAGGCCGTACTTCTGGGCCTGGCCGTAGCGGATCTGGTTCATGGAGGAGTTGTTGCCGACGATGCCGACGAAGGGGAGGTCGTAGCGGACGAGGGTTTCGAAGTCCCAGCCGGTGAGGGAGAAGGCACCGTCGCCGAAGAGGGCGACGACCTCCTTGTCGGGCCGTGCCTGCTTGGCCGCGAGTACGAAGGGGACACCGACGCCGAGGGTGCCGAGCGGGCCCGGGTCCATCCAGTGCCCGGGTGACTTCGGCTGGACCACCTGCCCGGAGAAAGTGACGATGTCACCGCCGTCGCCGATGTAGATGGAGTCCTCGGTGAGGAAGTCGTTGATCTCGCTGACCAGGCGGTACGGGTGGATCGGTGAGGCGTTCGACTTCAGGCTCGGCAGCCGCTTCTCGAGGGCGGTCTGCTCGGCGGCACGCAGCTCGTCGAGCCACTCCTTGCGTTTGGCCGCGCCCCCGTTGATGCGTCCGGAAGCCGCCTCGGTCACCGACTTCAGGACGAGTCCCGCGTCCCCGACGATGCCGAGATCGATGTCGCGGTTCTTGCCCACCGTCCGGTAGTCGAGGTCGATCTGTACGACGGTCGCGTCCGGGGAGAGCCGCTTGCCGTAGCCCATGCGGAAGTCGAAGGGCGTGCCGACGATGACGATGACGTCGGCGTTGGAAAAGGCGTACCGCCGCGACAGCTGGAAGTGGTGCGGGTCGCCGGGCGGGAGGGTGCCGCGGCCTGCACCGTTCATGTAGGCGGGGATGTTGAGGGTCCGCACGAGGTCGATGGCCGCCTCGGTGCCGCGGGTCGTCCACACCTGGCTGCCGAGCAGGATGGCCGGCTTCTCGGCGTGCACGAGCAGATCGGCGAGCTTCTCGACGGCCTCGGGGTCGCCGGCCGAGCGGGTCGAGGCGCGGTAGGCGCCGGACTTGGGCATGCGCGCCTTGCTCACCGGCACCTTGGCGTCCAGCACGTCGCGCGGGATCTCCAGGAAGGAGGGGCCGGGCGCGCCGTGGTAGCACTCGCGGAACGCCATGGACACCATGTCCGCCGCGCGGGCCGTGTCCGGCACGGCCGCCGCGAACTTGGTGATCGGCGTCATCATGTCGACGTGCGGCAGGTCCTGCAGGGACCCCATCTTGTGCTGGGTGAGGGCCCCCTGGCCGCCGATCAGCAGCATCGGGGACTCCGCGCGGAAGGCATTGGCGACACCGGTGACGGCGTCCGTCGTGCCCGGACCCGCGGTGACGACGGCGCAGCCGGGTTTGCCGGTGAGGCGGGCGTAACCGTCGGCGGCATGGGCGGCGACCTGCTCGTGGCGGACGTCGACGACCTCTATGCCCTCGTCGACGCAGCCGTCGTAGATGTCGATGATGTGGCCGCCGCACAAGGTGTAGATGCGGTCGACCCCCTCGGCCTTGAGTGCCTTGGCAACGAGATGACCACCGGAAATCAGGTCCTGGGTGTCGTCGGGCATGGCGAAGTCCTGTCCCTTCGTAGGGGTTCGAACTGCTCTCTCGGTACATTGCATACAGTCGACGAATACTGTATGAACCTTGTTATCCCGCATCCGGTGGGTGGTGTCCAGGGGGCGTGCGGCACTTTTCGGGGGCCTGGGGGTCGCTCCCCAGAAGACACAGCGGTCAGGAGCCGAAATGGACCTGTACGAACACCAGGCAAGGGAACTCTTCGAGGAACACGGCATCGCGGTGCCGAGGGCCGAGGTCACCGACTCGCCCAAGGAAGCACGTGAGATCGCCCGCCGACTGGGTGGGCGAGTGGTGGTGAAAGCCCAGGTCAAGACCGGTGGGCGCGGCAAGGCGGGCGGGGTGAAGCTCGCCGCGGACCCGGCCGCCGCGGAGCTGACCGCACGCCAGATCCTCGGTATGGACATCAAGGGCCACACAGTCGGCAAGGTGATGCTGGCCCAACCCGTGGACATCGAGGCCGAGTTCTACGTCTCCTATGTGCTCGACCGGGCGGCGGGCCGCTTCCTCGCCATCGCCTCCGCCGAGGGAGGCATGGAGATCGAGAAGGTCGCCGCAAGCCGCCCGGAGGCGGTGGCCCGTATCCACATCTACCCTGCCGAGGGCGTCACCTCGGCCAAAGCGAACGAGATCGCCGAGGCGGCGGGGCTGCCGGCGCAGACCGCCGACGTCCTCATGAGGCTCTGGGAGGTCCTGGTCCGCGAGGACGCCGTCCTCGTCGAGGTCAACCCGCTCGTGCGGACCACGCAGGGGCAGATCATCGCCCTCGACGGCAAAGTCACCCTCGACGACAACGCCCGCTTCCGGCAGTCGCGTTGGGGCGGGGAAGACGTGGAGCACGACGACCCGCTGGAGGCGGCGGCCGCCGCCAAGGGCCTCAACTACGTCAAGCTGGACGGCGAGGTCGGCATCATCGGCAACGGCGCAGGCCTGGTCATGTCGACCCTCGACGTCGTCGCTGGCTGCGGCGCCCGCCCCGCCAACTTCCTCGACATCGGCGGCGGAGCCTCCGCCCAGATCATGGCCGACGGCCTCTCGGTCATCCTGTCCGACCCGGCCGTGAAGTCGGTCTTCGTCAACGTCTTTGGCGGGATCACCGCCTGCGACGCGGTCGCCGAGGGCATCGTGCAGGCCCTGGACAGCGTGCAGTTGACCAAGCCGCTGGTCGTGCGGCTCGACGGCAACAACGCGGCCCGCGGGCGCGCCATCCTCGACGAGCGCGCGCATCCCCTGGTCCAGCAGGCCACCACCATGGACGGCGCCGCCGGCCGTGCCGCCCAACTCGCCACCAGCGGCTGAAGGAGCCCGACATGGCCATCTACCTCACCAAGGAGAGCAAGGTCCTCGTCCAGGGCATGACCGGCGGCGAAGGCATGAAGCACACCCGTCGCATGCTCGCGGCCGGCACCGACGTCGTCGGCGGCGTCAACCCGCGCAAGGCGGGCCGCACCGTCGACTTCGACGACCGCAGCGTTCCCGTCTTCGGATCCGTCGCCGACGGTATCCACGCGACCGGCGCCGACGTCACCGTCGTCTTCGTGCCGCCCGCCTTCGCCAAGGCGGCCGTCGTCGAGGCCGCCGATGCCGGCATCGGCCTGGCGGTCGTCATCACCGAGGGCATCCCCGTCCACGACTCCGTCGCCTTCCACGCCCACGCCAAGGCGAAGGGCACGCGCGTCATCGGCCCCAACTGCCCCGGCCTGATCACCCCCGGCCAGTCCAACGCGGGCATCATCCCGTCCGACATCACCAAACCGGGCCGCATCGGCCTGGTGTCCAAGTCCGGCACGCTCACCTACCAACTCATGTACGAACTCCGCGACATCGGCTTCTCGACATGTGTCGGAATCGGCGGCGACCCGGTCGTCGGCACCAGCCACATCGACTGCCTGGCCGCCTTCCAGGACGACCCCGACACCGAACTGATCGTCCTCATCGGCGAGATCGGCGGCGACGCCGAGGAACGCGCGGCCGCATACGTCCGCGAGCACCTCACCAAGCCCGTCGTCGGCTACATCGCCGGTTTCACCGCCCCCGAGGGCAGGACGATGGGGCACGCGGGCGCGATCGTGTCCGGCTCCTTGGGCACCGCACAAGCGAAGAAGGAGGCTCTGGAGGCGGCCGGGGTGAGTGTGGGAAACACACCGACCGAGACGGCGAAACTTGTGCTCGCGTGTCTCGAACGCGGTCGCGCGGCCGCTCATAGTTGATGTGAGGCGACCGTGACGCACCACCGCGTGCGTCACGGCGTCCTTCGTACGACGTCCGCGCACGGCAGTGCGAGCCGGCGCGCGACGAGCCATGCACCCCCCGCCCCCGACTGTGCACCGAGAGCGGAGAAACCCCTATGGCAACAACCCTCACCCTCAAATCAGGCACGTCCTGGGCCGACGCCTGGCAGCGCTGCCTGTCCGTCGCCCCGGAGGCCTTCCAGGACGACCGCGTCCTCAACCTCTGGAACTCCACCTGGCAGGCCGACGGCAGGGCCCTGCCCGCCACCAGCCCCGTCGACGGCAGCCCCATCGCCGGCCCGCCCCGCCTCGACCGCGACACCGCACACCAGGCCGTGCGGGCCTCGCTCGACCAGCACCGCGCCTGGCGGCACGTCCCCCTCGAAGAGCGCCGCGCCCGTGTCGCGGCCACCCTCGACGCCCTCACCGAGCACCGCGAACTGCTCGCCCTGCTCCTGGTGTGGGAGATCGGCAAGCCCTGGCGGCTCGCGCAGGCGGACGTCGACCGGGCGATCGACGGCGTGCGCTGGTACGTCGACGGCATCGACCCGATGCTCGAAGGGCGCACCTCGCTGGACGGCCCGGTGTCCAACATCGCGAGCTGGAACTATCCGATGAGCGTGCTCGTTCACGCAATGCTGGTCCAGACACTGGCAGGCAACGCGGTGATCGCCAAGACCCCGACCGACGGCGGCCTCGCCTGTCTGACCCTGGCCTGCGCGCTCGCCGCCCGCGAGGGGATTCCCGCCACCCTCGTCAGCGGCAGCGGCGGCGAGCTGTCACAGGCGCTGGTACGAGCGCCCGAGATCGGCTGCGTCTCCTTCGTCGGCGGCCGGGACACCGGTGCGGCGGTCGCCACGGCCGTCGCCGACCTCGGCAAGCGCCACGTACTGGAACAGGAAGGACTCAACACCTGGGGCATCTGGAACTACTCGGACTGGGACGCACTCACCGCCGTGATCCCGAAGCTCTTCGACTACGGCAAGCAGCGCTGCACGGCGTACCCGCGTTTCGTCGTCCAGCGGCAGCAGTTCGACGAGTTCCTGGCGGCGTACCTTCCGGCGGTGCGCACACTCAGGGTGGGCCACCCGCTCGCGGTCGAGCACAGCGACGACCCGTATCCGCAGCTGGACTTCGGGCCGGTCATCAACGCGGCCAAGGCCAAGGAGCTGCGCGACCAGGTCGCCGAGGCCATCGACCGCGGCGCGGTCCCGCTGCACCGCGGCAGCGAGAGCGACGGCCGTTTCCTGCCCGGCCAGGACACCTCGGCGTACGTCCATCCCGTGACACTCCTCAACCCGCCGCGGTCCTCACCCCTGCACCATGCGGAACCGTTCGGCCCGGTCGACAGCATCGTCCTGGTCGACACGGAGGCGGAGCTGCTGGCCGCGATGAACGCGTCCAACGGCGCGCTGGTGGCCACCCTGTCCACGGACGACAGGGCGACCTTCGACCGTCTGGCCCCGCAGGTCCGGGCGTTCAAGGTCGGCCACGGCAAGCCCCGCTCACGCGGCGACCGCGACGAACTGTTCGGCGGTTTCGGCGCGTCCTGGCGCGGCGCCTTCGTCGGCGGCGAGCTGCTGGTGCGCGCCGTGACCCAGGGGCCGGCGGGAGAGCGGCTGCCGGGGAACTTCCCGGACTACCACCTCATGCCATGAGAGACGCTCGGGTGGCGCCCCGCTCCGGGAGCGCCACCCGGCGATCACCTCGGCACGGCGTGATCCGGCCAAGCCCGTAGTCGTGGAGTCACCTCCGGTGACGCGTCCTGCAGCCCGCTCCCGGCCGCCCGCGGGCGCCGCCCAAGGGGTGGATATGCAGGTGAAAGGCACTCCGAAACCTTGGTATTGTTGTCCATGTCGCCGCGGGGAACACCCCCGGTCAGGCGGCAGACACCTGGTCCGGGTGGCGGAATGGCAGACGCGCTAGCTTGAGGTGCTAGTGCCCTTTATCGGGCGTGGGGGTTCAAGTCCCCCCTCGGACACCAGTGAGACCCCTGCTCAGCAGGGGTCTTTTGCGTTTCTGGAATGCCGGTGACGTCAGGACAACGCTTGTGACCCGATCCGGGGCCCCTGCTCCCGGACCGTTCCGGGCGCCGTGCGTGTGTCCCGTCGAAACGCCCACTCCATGGTCGGCTCCACGGCGAAGCGGAAGATCCGCCGGACGGGCGGTGTGCACAGCACGGTCACGATCGCGGCGGCGGCGAGCGTGACGGTGATCTCGCCGAGCGGCCCGTGGATCCAGGCGGGGGAGTACCAGCCCCAGAACTTCGATCCCTGGGCGACGAAGCCGTGCAGCAGGTAGCCGTACAACGTGCCCGCGCCCAGGGCGGTGAACCACAGGCGGCGACCCGGTACCCAGGCCAGGAAGCAGGCGACCAGAACCATCGAGCAGCCGAACACGGCCAGTGTCATCACCGGCCCGTACCAGGCGGGCGCGCCCAGCTCCTGGGCGCTGTCGCGGTGGAAGAACCAGGCGCCGGTCATCCGCGGCACCGCCCAGTACGACGCGACGAGCGCACAGACGAACACCGGAACGGCCAGGACGCGCACCTTCCAGCGGCGTACCAGCCGGAAGTGCTCCGGCCGCAGGCACAGACCGACCACGAAGTACGGCAAGAACTGCAGCACCCGCTGCAGATCGAGGTCGTTGCCGATGGACGGGGAGACGGTCGCCAGCATCGCGACGACGAGCGCCACCGGCAGTGGCCGGCGCACCTTCTGCCAGAGCGGGGTGGTCAGCCGCCAGATGAACAGCGCCACCAGGAACCACGTCAGGTACAAGGGGTCCAGGATGGTGATCGGCCGGTCCGGGACACCGTCGGTCCAGCGAGTGAAAAGGGTGTATGCCGTCTCGAAGACCACATAGGGAACGGCGACGCCGGTCACAAGTCGTCTGATCTTGGCCGGGCTCGCGTCGAACCCGCGGGAGAAGTAGCCGGAGATCACGATGAACGCCGGCATGTGGAAGGCGTAGACGAGGTTGTAGAGCGCGGTGACCGTCCGGCTGCCGTCCCGCAGCGGCTCCCACGCGTGGCCCATCGCCACCAGCACGATCGCCAGATACTTCGCGTTGTCGAAGTAGGCGTCGCGCTGTTTCACCCGCCCTTGCTGCGCACCGCGTGGGGAACCTGCGCTCTCTGATGCGTGTCTTACCTGGGTTACGGCTGTGGTCTGGGGGTGGGACATCCTACGCGCCTCACCGGTTCTGCGCGACGTAAACCACCCGCAGAGGTGAGCCTGCGTCTCACTTGGGGGAGCGGCATTGAGCGCTGCAGCGCTCAATGCCGCTCCCCCAAGTGGACAGCCGCCGCCGTGGAGGCGGGGCTCGCCGCGCACCGCATGCGCCGGGTGCTGGACGGCGACCCGACCAGGGGGCGGTGCCGGCCGGCTTCGTCCGGATCAGAGGTCGAACTCGTGCGGCGGCAGGTCGAGGGTGTAGCACGCCTCCCGCACCACGGCCTGCTCCGTCTTGTCGAAGTCGCCGTCGGCGCCCCCGATGACGATGCCGATCTGGACGACGGCACGGGCCTCGGCGGGCTTCTTCTTCGCCTTGGCGATCTCCTGCAGCACGCTGACCTTGCCGAAGGCGAAGTCCGTCGTCAGCTTGTTCAGGTTCTCCTCGAAGCGGCGGCGCAGATCGTCGGCGGGGAAGTTCTGCAGGACCTCGTTGGTGGCGATCAACTGGGCCACGCGCTGCCGCTCGGCCGGGTCGATGGTGCCGTCAGCGGCTGCGACCAGGGCGCACATCGCCATGCTGGCATCGCGGAACGCTCCGCTCTTCAGGTCGTTCTTCTTCGCCACGAGCTGGGTCTGCATCGTCGTCGCGGATTCCTTGATGCGGTCCCACAGGGCCATGAGAACTCCATGTGTTCGGTGTCGTAAGAGATCTACAGCACCGTGGAAACTAGTGGCGCGGCAGAGAAGTTCCGGACGTTTCAGGAAAGTTCACCTGCTGCGCGCCGCCGGAAAATCGGGTGCCCCGCCCCCTCGGCGCTCCCTACACTCGCCACGCACCGTGCGTCGCCGTGACGCGCGGGACGAGTGAGGAGGACGGCCGTGCGTTACTGCACCACAGTCGTCGTCCCCTGCTCGCAGTTCGAGGTGATCCTCGTGTCCCCGTCCGTCCGGTGCCCGCTGCGCGGCCGGTACCGGATGCCCGTGACGAACGTCTGACGCGGCCTGCCGTATTCACCGGCACCCCTGGTCGGGCCCGTTCGTCCGGGAATCGCGCTGCCCATTCCGATCATCGCCGATGATCAGCGATCACCAGAAAGGCCAACGGGCCGTGCGCACCAACCTCAACACTCTCGCCCTCGTCCGCAACCTCGGCATCCTTGCCCACGTCGACGCGGGCAAGACCACCGTCACAGAGCGGATCCTGTACGCCACCGGAACCACACACCGGCGCGGTGAGGTTCACGACGGCACCACCATCACCGACTTCGATCCGCAGGAGCGCGATCGCGGGATCACCATCTTCGCCGCGGCGGTCAGCTGCGCCTGGGAAGGCCATCGGATCAACCTCATCGACACCCCCGGGCATGTGGACTTCGCCGACGAGGTGGAGCGCTCGCTGCGGGTGCTCGACGGCGCGGTCGCGGTGTTCGACGCCGTCGCCGGGGTCGAGCCGCAGAGCGAGTCCGTGTGGCGGCAGGCCGACCGGCATGGCGTGCCGAGAATCGCGTTCGTCAACAAGCTGGACCGCGCGGGCGCCGACCTCGACACGGCCGTCGCCTCGATCCGCGAGCGGCTGCATCCGGCGCCGCTGGTCGTGCAGATGCCGATCGGCGCGGAGAACGGGTTCCGCGGTGTCGTCGACCTCGTCCGCATGCGGACGCTGGTCTGGGACGACGGCAGCGACACGGCTGTGGAGGGGCCGGTGCCTCAGGAGCTGCGCGAGGAGGCGCAGCGGCGTCGGCGGCTGCTGGAGGAGGCGGTGGCCGAGCTGCACACCGGCGCACTGGACGAGTTCTGCATGCGGGCGGCCGTGTCCGCGCAGACCCTCGTCGCCGCCCTGCGCGAACTGACCCGCAGCGGTGACGGCGTGGTGGTGCTGTGCGGCTCGGCCTACCGCAACCGCGGCATCGAACCGCTGCTCGACGCCGTCGTCTCGTACCTGCCCTCGCCGCTCGACGTGCCCCCCGTACAAGGGACGTTCGACGGTACGGAGCAGAAGCGGGCGGCCGATCCGGCAGCGCCGTTCGCGGCGCTGGCGTTCAAGGTGAATGCCACCCCGACGGGGCGGCTGACGTATGTGCGGGTGTATTCGGGAACGATCGAGAAGGGAGAAGCCGTGTGGGACGCGGGAGTGCGCCGTACCGAGCGGATCGGGCGGATCCTGCGGGTGCAGGCCGACCGGCACGCACATGTGGACCGTGCGGTCGCCGGGGACATCGTCGCCGTGGCCGGCCTGAAGTCCGCCCGCGCCGGCTCGACCCTGTGCGCCCCCGGCGCGCCGATCGTGCTCGAACCGCCGGGCGTCGCCGAGCCGGTGGTCTCCGTGGCCGTGGAGGCCCGCAGGTCCACCGACGCAGACAAGCTGGCCTCGGCGCTCGCACGGCTGACGGAGGAGGACCCCTCGCTGGTCGTGCGGACCGACCCCGAGACCGGCCAGACGGTGCTGTCCGGGATGGGTGAGCTGCACCTGGAGGTCGCGGCGGAGAAGCTGCGGAGCGCCCACGGTCTTGAGGTCAACGTCGGCCGTCCAAGGGTGAGTTACCGCGAGACGGTCGGCCGCGGGGTGTCCGGTCTGGTCTTCCGGCACGTCAAACAGGACGGCGGAGCAGGGCAGTTCGCGCATGTCGTCCTCGATGTCGAGCCCCTCGACGAAGGTTTCGAGTTCCGTTCGGCCGTCGTCGGCGGGCGGGTGCCGCAGGAGTACGTCCGCGCGGTCGAGGCCGGCTGCCGGGACGCACTCGCCGAGGGACCGCTCGGCGGTCATCCGGTGACCGGGCTGCGCGTGACCCTCAGCGACGGGGCGACCCACGTGAAGGACTCCTCGGAGACCGCCTTCCGCACGGCGGGCAGACTCGGTCTCCGAGAGGCCCTGCGGGCCTGCGCGATGGTCCTGTTGGAACCCGTCGTCGAGGTCACGGTCACCGTCCCCGAGGACGCCGTCGGCGGCGTGCTCGGAGACCTCGCCGCCCGCCGCGGCCGGGTCTCGGGCTCGGCCACGCGTGGCGGCGCGGCGGTCGTCACGGCCACGGTGCCGCTGGCCGAACTCTTCGGCTACGCAACCCGGTTGCGCAGCCGGACACAGGGCCGCGGCACTTTCACGGCCCGCCCCACGGGCTACGCGCAGGCGCCGGCCGCGACCGCGGCCCGGTGACTGAGAAGGCGGCCCCTCCCGTACGCGGGCGGGGCCGCCGCTCAGGGACAAGACACCGCCACCGCGATCCGGTGATCGACACGGCGACCCCGCCCCTTAACGGGCGGGGCCGCCGCTCGCTCACGGATACGACACCACCGTGGACGGCACCGTGGAGGTGCCCGACGTGGGCGCGCCCGTGTCGTTGATGACGTGTTCGTACTGGCCCTTTCCGCCCAGGGAGACCACCAGCAGGTCGTGGAAGCGCACTCCGGGCCGGTTCGGCGCGGCGAAACCGTTGTGCTGCACGATCGTCGGGTCGACGTTGTAGTAGCAGTAACTGCCCAGGCCCCAGCCCTCGTGCGCGGTGACGCCGTCGCCGACCTTGTAGGCCGCGTAGCCCTTCGCCGAGCCGTTCTGGATCGCGGCCTGGTCCGGGGCGTCGTAGGCCTTCTCGTTCTGGAAGAAGATCGTGCGGCCCCGCTGGCCGTACCACTGCACGTCGTACTTGTTGAAGTGCTCGACGAACAGGCCGGTGCACAGCACGTCGTCGCCGTTGACGACGATCCCGTAGTCGGCCCGGTTGGTGTCCCAGCCGACACCCGTGCCGTGGTCGGCGCGCCACACCCAGGTGTGGTCGACGATGGTGTGCCGGCTGTTGATCACCATGCTGGTGGTGGCCTTTCCGGCGCCCGCCCCGCCGATGCGGACGAACACGTCCTGCACGGTCGTCGGGTTGGCGGAGTGGTCCCGGGACGCGCCGCGCGGGCCGATCTCCAGCAGGGTGGGGGAGTTGACCGGCCCGGCGTCGATCAGGAAGCCCGCCAGGCGCACGCCGTCCACGTCGGCTACGCGCAGGGCCGTAACGCCGTTGTCGGGTACGAGAGTTGCGTACCCCAGGCCCAGCACGACCGTGTTGGCGCGGTCCACCTGGATCGGGCGGTCGAGGTGGTAGATCCCCGGCGTCAGCAGCAGGTGAAGCCCCTGTGTGAGCGCCTGGTTGAGGGTGGCCGCGGTCACGCCCGGCTTGGCGACGTAGAACTGCGACAGCGGGAGTGAGGTGCCTCGCGGGGTGCCGTTGCCCCAGGTCACACCGCGGGCGTTCGTCCGCTTCTCCGGCAGGAACACACGGAGGTCGGAGGAGCCCGTGACGTACAGGAAGGGCTTCTCGCGGGAGACCGGGGTCGTGTCCAGTGTGGTGTACGGCGGGTTCGGGAAGCTCTGCGCCGGGGCGCCCTCGACGCCGGAGAACACCATGTTCCAGACGCCGTTGAGCCAGCTGCCGATCGCACTGTCCCGGGTGTACCACTGCTGCTGCGAGTACGGTCCGACCTGGCCGTCGATACGGCTGTCGGCGATGTAGCCGCCGCTGGCCCAACCGTAGCCCGTGGGCGAGAGGTTGAGGCCGCCGCGGACGTGCATACGGCGGAAGGGGGCCGCCTGTGCGACTGCCCACCGGTTGGTGCCGTTGGCCGGAACCAGGGCCAGGTTCTCCGCCGAGCGCCAGAAGTTCTGCGTGGCGTTGCCGTTGAACCAGCCGGCGTCGACGGTGACGTCCCCGTTGATGGTGGTGTCGTCGGGGGAGAGGCCCAGGCCCATGATCGAGGTGTAGAAGCCGAGTTGGGCGTTGAGGCCGTTGTAGGTGCCGGGCTTGAACAGCAGTGCATAGCGGCCGGTGCCGAACTGGGCCGACTCCTGCTGTGTGAACACCTCGTCCAGCTTGGCCTGGATGCCCGGGGTGGACGGGTCGAAGACCAGGACGTTCGGGCCGAGGTCGCCGCCGCCGGGGAGGAGCCGCGGCTTCTTGGCGGAGGGGGCGGCGGACGCGCGGGCGGACAGACCGAGCACCGCGGGGGCGGATGCGGCGGCTGCGCCGAGGACGGTTCTGCGGCGCAGGGCGGGCAGACCGGAGTCAGGCAGGGGCATGGGGCGGCTCTCCTGTTCAGAAAGTGAACGAGGTGGGGTTTGGGAGCGCTCTCTCGCCGGTGAATGCTTCAACTTCCCGAACGGGCGCGTCAAGGGGTGCGACCGGAGTTCCGCAAGGGTTGCCGTACCCCTTGACTAGTCCATCCCTTGAGGTTTAACTCACGTCCTAAATTAAGTCATGACTGCAATCCCCGAAGGGACACCGGGAGCCATGCGCAGCATCCGAGCCGCGGCCGTAGGCGCCGTCACCATGTCACTCGCCCTTGCCGCCTCGGCCTGCGGAGGCGGTTCGTCGACAGGCGGCGGGTCCGACGACTCGCCGAAGACGCTCACGTACTGGGCCTCAAACCAGGGCGCGAGCATCGCCGTCGACAAGAAGGTCCTGCAGCCGGAGCTCGACAAGTTCGAGGAGCAGACGGGCATCAAGGTGAAGCTGGAGGTCGTCCCCTGGTCGGATCTGCTGAACCGGATCCTCACCGCGACCACCTCCGGCCAGGGCCCCGACGTCCTCAACATCGGCAACACCTGGAGCGCCTCCCTGCAGGCCACCGGTGCCCTGCTGCCCTGGGACGCCAAGAACCTCGCGAAGATCGGCGGCAAGGACCGCTTCGTCGACTCGGCACTCGGCTCGACGGGCGCGGCGGGCAAGGACCCCGCGGCCGTACCGCTGTACTCGATGGCCTACGCCCTCTACTACAACAAGCAGATCTTCGCCGAGGCGGGCATCTCCAAGCCCCCGGCCACCTGGGACGAACTGCTCGCCGACGGCAAGAAGATCAAGGCGAAGGGCAAGTCGCCGCTCGGCGCGGAGGGGGCGAACCTCGCGGAGAACATCCACCACGTCTTCGTCTTCGCCAAGCAGCA
Source organism: Streptomyces sp. NRRL S-646 (assembly GCF_000720765.1). Taxonomy (GTDB): domain Bacteria; phylum Actinomycetota; class Actinomycetes; order Streptomycetales; family Streptomycetaceae; genus Streptomyces. The sequence continues at coordinate 754,572 of NZ_JODC01000007.1, read as the reverse complement.
CGGCGCCGACTTCTTCACCGCCGACGGCAAACCCGACTTCACGGGCGACGGCGTGGTCACCGCCGTGAAGCAGTACGTCGACCTGATGGCCAAGGACAAGGTCATCCCGACCGGCGACGCCGAGTACGCGCAGAACCAGTCCGTGAGCGACTTCGCCAAGGGCAAGCAGGCCATGCTGTTGTGGCAGTCCGCCGCCGCCAATCTGAAGTCCCAGGGGATGAGCGAGAGTTCGTACGGCATCGCGCCCGTGCCCGTGCAGTCCGGCGCCCCCGGCACAGGCACCCAGGTCAACTCGATGGTCGCCGGCATCAACCTCGCCGTCTTCAAGAACACCCACAACCTCGACGGCGCCACGAAGTTCGTGAAGTTCATGACCAGCGACGCCGAGCAGAAGATCCTCAACACGGCGTACAGCTCGATCCCGCCCGTGAAGGCGGCCCAATCGGATGCCGCGTTCAACAGCGCGTCCAACTCCGTGCTGAAGCAGACGCTCGCGACGAGCGCCGCCGCGCTGCCGCAGGTCGCCGACGAGTCGCAGTTCGAGACGGCGGTCGGCACGGCCGTCAAGGACCTGTTCGCGGACGCGGCGGCCGGGCGCGCGGTGACCGCCGACTCGGTGAAGGCGGCGCTCGAGAAGGCCCAGCAGCAGATGCCGGCGAAGTGATCCGATGACGACCACCGCCCTCAAGGAGCCTTCGGTGAGCGGGAGTTCCCCCGGGGCGGCGGCACGCGAGCCGCGTGACCGCCGCCCCGGCCGGATCCGCCGTATCGGACTCCCTTACCTGCTTCTGCTGCCCGCCCTGATCCTCGAACTCCTGGTCCACCTCGTGCCGATGGTCATCGGCATCGTGATGAGCTTCAAGGAGCTCACGCAGTTCTACATCCGGGACTGGGGCACCGCGCCCTGGACCGGCCTCGGCAACTACAAGGTGTCGGTGGACTTCGACGCCCCCGTCGGCGAGGCACTGCTGCACTCCTTCTTCGTCACCGTCGCCTTCACCCTGCTGTCGGTCGGCCTGTGCTGGCTGATCGGCACGGCGGCCGCGGTATTCATGCAGGACACCTTCCGCGGCCGCGGCCTGCTGCGAGCGCTGTTCCTGGTGCCGTACGCCCTGCCGGTGTACGCGGCCGTCATCACCTGGGTGTTCATGTTCCAGCACGACAACGGCCTGGTGAACCACGTCCTGCACGACCAACTGCACGTGACCGACAAACCGTCCTTCTGGCTGATCGGCGACAACAGCTTCTACGCGCTGCTCACCGTGTCGGTGTGGAAGGGCTGGCCGTTCGCCTTCCTGATCGTCATGGCCGGCCTGCAGAACATCCCGCGCGAGCTGTACGAGGCGGCCGCCCTGGACGGTGCCGGGCTGTGGCAGCAGATCCGCCGCATCACACTGCCGTCCCTGCGCCCCGTGAACCAGGTCCTGGTCCTGGTTCTCTTCCTCTGGACCTTCAACGACTTCAACACGCCGTACGTCCTGTTCGGCAAGGCAGCCCCCGAGGCAGCGGACCTCATCTCGGTCCACATCTACCAGGCGTCGTTCGTCACCTGGAACTTCGGCACAGGGTCGGCGATGTCCGTACTCCTGCTGCTCTTCCTGCTGGTCGTGACGGGCGGGTATCTGGTGCTCACCTCGCGCGGACGGAGGGCGGCCGATGTCTGAGGCCCAGAGGGTCAAGTCGCCCATGTCCCCGCCGAGTTCGTTCCTCTGGTCCCGGCGGATCTTCCTCGCCCTGCTCGCCGGCTTCGTCCTGGTGCCGGTGTACGTCATGGTCTCCAGCTCGCTGAAGCCGCTGGCCGACGTCACGGGCAAGTTCCGCTGGCTGCCCAGCGGTCTGACGATCCGCCCGTACATCGACATCTGGTCGACGGTCCCGCTGGCGCGTTACTTCGTGAACTCGCTGATCGTTGCCGGCTCGGCGACCGTCTGCTCGGTGGTGATCGCGGTGTTCGCCGCCTACGCCGTCAGCCGCTACGACTTCCGCGGCAAACGCGTCTTCACGGTCACCGTCCTGTCCACGCAGATGTTCCCGGGCATCCTCTTCCTGCTCCCGCTGTTCCTCCTCTACGTCAACATCGGCAACGCCACCGGCATCGCCCTGTTCGGCTCCCGCGGCGGACTGATCCTCACGTACCTCACCTTCTCCCTCCCCTTCTCGATCTGGATGCTGATCGGGTACTTCGACTCGGTGCCACGCGACCTGGACGAGGCGGCGCTGGTGGACGGCTGCGGGCCGCTGGGCGCGCTGCTGCGGATCGTCGTACCGGCCGCGATCCCCGGCATCGTCGCCGTCGCCGTCTACGCCTTCATGACCGCCTGGGGCGAGGTGCTCTTCGCCTCCGTCATGACCAACGACACCACCCGGACGCTCGCCGTCGGCCTCCAGGGCTACTCCACCCTCAACGACGTCTACTGGAACCAGATCATGGCCGCCTCGCTGGTCGTCAGCGTGCCCGTCGTGGCCGGCTTCCTGCTGCTGCAGCGCTATCTCGTCGCCGGGCTGACGGCGGGAGCCGTCAAGTGAACCGCCGGGAAACCAACTCCACCGATTCCGAAAGGACTTCCGTGTCCGACCGCATCGACCTCGCCGCCTTTCCGCCCGACTTCCTGTGGGGTACGGCCACGGCCGCGTACCAGATCGAGGGAGCCGTCGCGGAGGACGGCCGCTCCCCGTCGATCTGGGACACCTTCTCCCACACGCCCGGCAAGGTCGCGGGCAACGACAACGGCGACGTCGCCTGCGACCACTACCACCGCTGGCGCGAGGACATCGGCCTGATGCGTCAACTGGGCGCGAACGCCTACCGGTTGTCGATCGCCTGGCCGAGGGTGCTGCCCGGCGGGAACGGACCGGTGAACCCCAAGGGCCTCGCCTTCTACGACGAGTTGATCGACGCTCTGCTGGAGGCGGGCATCATGCCGTCCGTCACCCTCTACCACTGGGACCTCCCGCAGACCCTCCAGGACCGCGGTGGCTGGCCCGAGCGGGAAACCGCGCTGGCCTTCGCCGAGTACGCCGCGGTCGTGGCGGAACGCCTCGGCGACCGCGTGTCGCACTGGGCCACCCTCAACGAACCGCTGTGCTCGGCCTGGATCGGCCACCTGGAAGGCCGGATGGCTCCCGGCCTGACCGACCTGACGGCCGCCGTCCGCGCCTCCTACCACCTGCTGCTGGGCCACGGCCTCGCCGTCGGTGCGATCCGCGCCGCGGCCCCGTCCGCGCAGGTCGGCCTGGTCACCAACCTCTCCACGGTGCACGCCGCCACCGACCGCGACGAGGATGTGCGGGCCGCCCGCCGACAGGACGGCCACGTCAACCGCTGGTGGCTGGACCCCGTGTACGGCCGCGGGTTCCCGGCCGACATGCGCGAGGTGTACGGGGTGGAACTCCCGGAGCAGGAAGGCGACTTGGCGACGATCGCCGCCCCGCTCGACTGGCACGGCCTGAACTACTACATGCCGGCGACTGTCGCCGACGACCCCTCGGCCCCGGCGCCCCATGTCCGTTCGGTCCGTCGCCTCGGCGTCCCGCGCACCGGCATGGACTGGGAGATCGACGCGAACGGCATCGAGACGCTCCTGCTCCGCCTCACCGAGGAGTACGGCGCCCGCCGCCTGTACGTCACCGAGAACGGCTCCGCCTACCCGGACGTCGTACGCCCGGACGGCACCGTCGACGACCCCGAGCGCCAGGACTACCTGGAGCGCCACCTGGCGGCCTGCGCATCCGCGGCCCGCAAGGGCGCCCCGCTGGCCGGATACTTCGCCTGGTCGCTGCTGGACAACTTCGAGTGGGCGTACGGCTACGACAAGCGGTTCGGGCTGGTGCATGTGGACTATCGGACGCAGGTGCGGACGATCAAGGGGAGTGGGTATCGGTACGCGGAGATCGTCCGCGCCCACCGGGGCCGTACCCGCAAGGCGGCCTGAGACGGGCCCCTCTGCCGGACCCGGCCCGGAACCGGCCCGGACCCGGCCCGGAACCGGCCCGGACCCTGCCCGGAACCGGACCTGGACCCGGACGCGGACCGCTCCTGGACCCGGACCTGGACCCGGACGCGGACCGCACCTGGACCCGGACCTGGACCCGGACGCGGACCGCACCTGGACCCGGACCCGGACCTGGGGCCGGACCTGGACCTGGACCGCACCCGGACTCGGATCCGGACCCGGATCTGGACCCGCACCTGGACCTGGCCCGGGACCGCACCCGGCCGCGACAGCCCGGGTCCGGCACCGTCGCGGTCGCCCGGCGCATGGGCATTTTGCCGAGTCGTGTACGCATGGGCGGCCGTCGGGGATGCACCGGCGTGGCACGATAATGTGATGAGGATCACCCTATGAGGGGGTGTATGTCATGGCCATATCGGAAAAAGCGCCCGGCGCGGGAACCAAACCTGGCCTGAAGCGCGAGATCGGCTTCGTGGGCCTCATCTGGGCCTCGGAAGGATCGATCATCGGGTCGGGCTGGCTGTTCGGCGCCCAGGGGGCCCTGGCAGCGGCCGGACCGGCGGCCATCATCTCCTGGGCCATCGGCGGCCTCGCCATCCTGATCCTGGCGCTGGTGCACGCCGAGCTCGGCGGGATGTACCCGGTCTCGGGCGGCACCGCCCGCTTCCCGCACTACGCGTACGGCGGCGCCGCGGGAGCCTCCTTCGGCTGGTTCTCCTGGCTGCAGGCGGCCACGGTGGCACCCATCGAGGTGCTGGCCATGATCACCTACGGCCAGCACTACTCCTGGGCGCACGGCTGGGAGAAGATCAAGGGCGGCGAGCACGTCCTCACCGGGCCAGGCATCGCCGTCGCGGTGGGGCTGATGGCGGTCATCACGGCCATCAACTTCCTCAGCATCCGGCTGCTGGCCCGTACCAACAGCGCGGCGACCTGGTGGAAGGTCGGCATACCCCTGCTGACGATCTTCGTCTTCGCCATCGTTCAGTTCCACACCGCGAACTTCACGGCGGCCGACGGATTCAACCCCTACGGGGCGAAGGGCATCCTGTCCGCCGTCTCGACCAGCGGCATCATCTTCGCTCTGCTCGGCTTCGAGCAGGCCGACCAGCTCGCCGGTGAGAGCGCCAATCCCAAGCGGGACATCCCGCGCGCGGTGATCGGGTCGATCATCATCGGCATCATCATCTACATCGCCCTCCAGGTCGTCTTCCTCGCGGCGCTGCCCGCGTCCCAGATCGGCCATACCTGGGCCAACTCCGCGTTCAACGCCCTGAGCGGGCCGTTCGCGCAGGTCGCGACGCTGATCAGCGTCGGCTGGCTGGCCACGATCCTCTATCTCGACGCGGTGATCTCCCCCGGAGGCACCGGCCTGATCTACATCACCGGCTCCTCCCGGGTCTCGTACGGCCTGAGCCGCAACGGCTATGTGCCGACCGCGTTCGAGAAGACCAACAACCGCGGTGTCCCCTGGGTCGGCCTGATCACCGCCTTCGTGATCGGCTGCATCTGCTTCCTGCCCTTCCCGAGCTGGCGCTCCCTGGTCGGGCTGATCACCAGCGCGAGCGTGCTGATGTACGCAGGGGCGCCGCTCTCCTTCGGCGTGTTCCGCAACCGTCTGCCCGAGGCCCATCGCCCGTACCGCTTGCCCGGCGGAAGCTGGATGTCGCCGCTGGCGTTCGTCGTCGCCAACCTGCTGATCCTCTGGTCGGGCTGGACCACCGACTGGAAGCTCGGCGTCGCCATCCTCATCGGCTACGTCATCCTGGTCGCCAACAGGGTGTTCAAGATGAACCCGATCACCCCGCAACTGGACCTGCGTGCCGCGCAGTGGCTGCCGGTGTACCTGGTAGGCATGGGTCTGATCGTCTACCTGAGCGACTTCGGACCCCTGAAGCATCCGTGGTTCCCGCTGTGGTGGGACATGGTCGTCACCGGCGTCTTCAGCCTCGTCATCTACTACTGGGCCATGGCGGTCGCCCTGCCGGCCGAGAAGATCCAGGCCATGATCGACCAGGTCGTCGTCCCCGAGGAGGAAGAGATCCTCTGACCGGGGCCCGCGGACCGGCCGGCCGGCAGGGTGCGGCGCGCGTCAGCAGTCCCGGAACTCCGGCGACTGGTTCAGCACCTGCGACCGCACCGACGTGAACCGCCCGTAGGTCTCGCCGTCCCGTGCCCCCGGCCGGAACGCCGCCACCCGGTGGCAGTTCTGGAAGGCCAGTTCCACGCCGAAGTGGCGTTCCAGGCTGCCGCGGATGGCGTCGCTGGCGAGGGCGCGCAGGAGCTGGCCGCGCTCCTGCTCGGAGGGGGGAGGGGTCTGGTTGTCGGTGAACTCGGCCGTGCCGCCCTTGAGTTCGGTGGCGAGGGAGGCGATCAGGTCGTAGGCGTACGGGAGGGACGTGCGGACCGTGTCCACGAAGTCCTCCTCGCGGATGTCACCGGACTCGGCTTCGGCGAGGAGCTTCGGGGAGACGTCGAGAGACATGAAAAAGGGCGTCCGTTCCGGGAGTTGGTGGATGTGCTTGACGGTGGAGGGAGGGGTCAGGTGAGCGCCGAGGGGCCCGGGACGAACCCCGGGTCCACCTGTTCGGCCAGGTCCAGGCCCGTCGCCTCGTTCGCCCAAGCGCGGGCATTGCGCAGGTGGAACTCGACGGCGTGGCGGTGGAGGGCGGGCCAGTCCTTGGGGTGGGCGTCGACGGTCTCGCGCAAGATGTTCAGGGCGTGGCGGTTGTGCGGCTCCAGGGTGTCCAACCCGCCCTCCGCGCGTCCCTGCTCGGCCGCCCGTACCCAGGGGGAGTGGACGAGGTGGGTCAGGAGGTCGTCGCCCACCTGCTCCTTCAGGAACAGCAGGTCGTCCTCGCCGGTCACCTTGTTGCCGATCACGGCGATACGGATCCCGAACTCGCGGGCGTGGTCGCGGTACTGGCGGTAGACGGAGACGCCCTTGCGGGTCGGTTCCGCCACCAGGAACGTGAGGTCGAACCGGGTGAACAGGCCCGACGCGAAGGCGTCCGCGCCCGCCGTCATGTCGACCACCACGTACTCGCCGGGGCCGTCGACCAGGTGGTTGAGATAGAGCTCGACGCCCCCGAGCTTGGAGTGGTAGCAGGCCACCCCGAGGTCGCTCTCGTCGAACTCGCCCGTCACCATCAGCGGTACGTCACCCACGCGCCGGACGTGCCGTGCGTGCACTTCGTCGTCGCCGAGCAACCTCAACAGGCGGGACCCGCGGCCGGGCGGGGTCGTCTTGATCATCGCCTCGTGGGAGGCGATGTGCGGGTTGGCGCCCCGCAGATAGTCCTTGATCTCGGGCAGGTGGGCGCCCAGGGGCGGTGCGTCCACATGGGCCTCGTCGTGTCCCAGTGCCTCGGCCAGGTGCTGGTTGATGTCGCCGTCGATGGCGAGTACCGGCGCGCCGGAGCGGGCCAGATGACGGGTGAAGAGCGCTGACAGGGTGGTCTTGCCGCTGCCGCCCTTGCCGACGAACGCGACCCGCATTACCGGGCCGACCTCATTTTGAAAATGAATGTCATGTGGCTAGGTTTTAGGCAGCTTCCGACGGTCTGTCAAATCGGCGGGAGCCGGAGGGTGATGAGGTGGCGATCAAGGACGTCCGGCTTAATGCATATGATGTGCAAGTGCTTGACTACTGCATTAGGGCGGCAGGCCCGGACGACCTCGACGGTGCGCGAGCCGTGATGCTCGACACCGTCCACCGTGACTTCGGCACCGGCTACGTGCCCCGTTGGCACGGCGACATCCTCGATCCGGCCGCCGCCTATCTCGCCTCTCCCCGCCACACCCTGCTGGTGGCGCTCGACCCGGCCGACCGAGATGTCGTCGCGACCGCCGCCCTCGACTCCCGCGGTCCCGCCCACCCGCCGAACCCGCGCCACCTCGCCGAGCGCTTTCCCTCCGGCGAGACCGCGCAACTGCGCCGGATCTACGTCCGGCCCGAGCACCGTCGGCGCGGCCTGGCCCGGCGCCTCGTCGGCGAACTGCTCGCGTTCGCGGCCGCGGACGGCGGATACCGCGCCGTCTACCTGCACACCGACCCGATGGTCCCGGGTGCGGAGGCCTTCTGGCGGTCGCTCGGCAAGGTCGTGCACGACGAGCGCGAGGATCCCGGCGGCGGGCAGGGGATCGTCCACTTCGAGATACCGATGGGGCGATAGCCGCCGTGCGCCGTTTCCGACTGCTCCTTGCCCTCCTGCTCGCCCCGGCCCTGACCGGCTGCTTCGCCCCCGAAGGCTCCGGCGGCTCCGGCAGCGCGGCGGGTGACGCGACGGCCGGCGGCCGGTTGCGGGTCGCCCTCGCCTTCCCGCCCGCCGAGAATCTCTCGCCGTACGGCGACGACGCCACCACCCTCAGCCGCCTCGGCGTCACCGAAAGCCTCACCGCCCTGGACGCCAACGGCGCCGCGACCTCCGCGCTCGCCGCCTCCTGGCGCCGGGAGAACGACCGCACCTGGCTGTTCACCCTCCGCGAGGCCACCTTCCAGGACGGCACGGACGTCACCCCGTCCGCCGTCGCGGCCTCCCTCACCCACGCCACCGAGGCGAAACCCGCCCCCGCCGCTCTCTCCGGCGTCCGTCTCACGGCAGCGGCCGAAGGCAGCACGGGCGTACGGATCACCACCGGCAGCCCCGACCCCGTACTGCCGTTGCGCCTGTCCAGCCCGAGCCTCGCGATCTTCGCTCCGAAGGCCTACGGCGCCACAGGTCGCGTCGACCCGATCGGCACCGCCACCGGCCCCTTCGAGCTCACCAAGGTCACCGGCACCACCTCCGCCACCCTCGACCGCTTCGCCGACCATTGGGGCGGACTGGCCCGGTCCTCCGGCATCGACGTGAAGTTCATCGCCGACGGCACCGCCCGCACGGCCGCCCTGCGCACCGGGCAGGTCGACCTCGCCGAGGCGATCCCCGTCGCGCAGGCCGCCACTCTCGCCAGGGCCACCCGCAAGGAGACGGCCACGACCCGTACCACCAGCCTGCTCCTCAACACCGGGTTCGGTCCCTTCAAGGAGCCGAGGCTGCGCGCCGCCGCCCGTCGGGCCGTCGACACCTCCGCCCTCGCCGACGGCGTCCACGAGGGGCACGCCGATGCCGGAGCCGGTATCTACGGGCCCGCCGTCACCTGGGCCGAGGGCAGGCGCAGGCCGCCGGCCGGGCGCGCGAAGGCCGCGGCCCCCCATGGCACGAAGCTCACCCTCGCCACGTACGACAACCGGCCCGAACTCCCGGAAGTCGCACAGGTGTTGAAGCAGCAACTGGAGAAGGCGGGGTTCCAGGTCGAACTGGAGGTGCGTGAATACTCACGGCTGGAGAGCGACGCGCTGGACGGAAAGTTCGACGCGTTCGTACTCGCCCGCAACACCCTCGTCGACACCGGTGATCCCGTCGCCGTCCTCGCGAGCGACTTCACCTGCGCCGGCGGCTACAACCTGGCGTTGCTGTGCGACGAGGGCGTCGACCGGGCGGTGGCGAAGGCCGAGCGGGCCACCGACACCGCGCAGCGGCAGGACGCGGTCATGGCGGCCGAGGCGGACATCCTCGGCACCGACGCCGTCGTGCCGCTCGTCCACCAGCGCGTCATCACCGGCGTCGCCGGCTCGGTCCGCGGTGCGCTTCTCGATCCGTACGAGCGCACCCTCGTCGGCACCGGCACCCGGCGCTGACACATGCGGCACCAAGCCACTGCGGTCCTGTGGCGCGCCGGACTCGCCGTCGCCCTCGTGTGCTGCGTCGGCCTGCTGCCCTGGCTCTCGCGCACCGACCCGGCGCTCACCGTGCTCAGGGCGCGCTCGGCCGAACGAAACCCCAGCCCTGAGGTGCTGGCCGACATCCGGACCCAACTCGGCCTGGACGATGGCCCGTTGAGGTTGCTCGGGCAGTGGTTCGGCGGGCTGTGGCGCGGGGACGCGGGGCGGTCGTGGATCTCCGGGGCCGAGGTCACGCCCGCCGTGCTCCAGGCCCTCGGTGTCTCCCTGCTGCTGATGGCTGTGGCGCTCGTGGTCGCGGTCGTGACGGCGGGTCTGGTCTGCGCCCGGACCCTGTGCCGGCGGGAGCGCCGAGGCGGCTCCGGCTCCGCCGTGCTCGCCGTGCTGCCCGAATTCCTCATCGCCTCGGTGCTCGCCACCGTCGTCGGCGTGCAGCTCGGCCGGCTGCCCGCACTCGGCTGGTACGGGCCCCGCTGGACAGTGCTGCCCGCGCTCGCGCTCGGTCTGCCCGCCGGGGCCGTGCTCGGGCGGCTCCTCGACGACCTGCTGCCCGGCGCCTTCGCCGAACCCTGGACGGCGGCGGCCGCCGCCGCCCGCGGACTGCCCCGCCGGAGCATCGCCCGCCAGGCCGTACGCCGCTGCCTGCCCGGACTGCTGCCCAACGCCGGGCTGTTCGTGGTCGGGCTGACCGGCGGCTCCGTCGCCGTGGAGCAGATCTACGACATCCCCGGGCTCGGCCGGGCGACCCTCCAGGCCGCCCTCGCCCAGGACCTGTCCGTCCTGCAGGCCGGAGTGCTCGTACTCGTCCTGCTCGGCGCCGTCGCGGCGGGCGCCGCCCGGCTCGCGGCCCGTCTGCTGATCGGACCCGCCCTTCGCGACGGGGCCCTGCCCACCCTGCACCGGCCGTCGGCGCCGGTCCGCGGGATCCGGTTTCCTGCCTACGGTGGGCTGTTGCTCCTCGTCATCGGGCTGGGCCTCCCCCGCGACCCGCTCGCCCTCGACACCGGTGAGCGGCTCCGACCTCCCTCCTGGCCCCACCCGTTCGGCACGGATGCGCTCGGCCGGGACCTGCTCGCCCGGGTCGCCCACGGTGCCCTCGACACCCTCCTGCTCGCCCTCGCGATCGGCGCCGTCGCCCTGGTCGCCGGCGTACTGCTCGGGCTCCTGCCCCGGCTGTCGGGGCCGCTCGTCGACACCGTCAATGCCGTACCGCCGGTGCTCGGCGCACTTCTCGTCGCCGCCGTCGCGGGCAGCGGAGCGGCGACGCCCGCGCTCGCCGTGAGCGCCGTCGCCTGGGCGCCGCTCGCCGCGCACACCTCCGCGCTGCTGCGGCAGGAGCGGGCGGCCGTGCACCTGACCGCCACCCGCGGTCTGGGCGCGGGCCGCTGGTATCTGATGCGCAACGGGCTGCTGCCGGCCATCCTGCCGGCCGTCACCCGCCACGCCCTGCTGCGCCTGCCCGGCACCGCACTCGCGCTCGCCTCGCTCGCCTTCCTCGGCCTGGGCGCCCAGCCGCCCTCCCCGGAATGGGGCCTGCTGCTCGCCGAGAACCAGTCCTATGCGGAACGTGCGCCCTGGGCGGTTCTCGCGCCCGCCGCCGTACTCGGCCTGCTCGGTGCACTGGCGGTGAGCGCGGGTGGGGGAGAGGGGCGGCTCCGGCGTCGTACCGCCGATACAAGGGAGTTGGTGGGAGCCAGGTGAGCAAGGTGACGTCATTGTCGATCGGCCCGCGTCGCCGTACGCAAGGCGGTGTTCGGCTGACGCCCCTTCTCCGTCTGCTGATCCTCACCCAACTCGCCTTCAACATCGGCTTCTTCGCCGTGCTGCCGTTCCTGTCCGAGCATCTCGGCCGGGCGATGGGGATGGCGGGCTGGCTCGTCGGGTTCGTGCTGGGGCTGCGGACCTTCAGTCAGCAGGGGCTGTTCGTCGTGGGCGGGGCGCTGGCCGACCGGTACGGGATCCGGCCCGTGGTGCTCGCCGGCTGCGTGTTGCGGATCGTCGGCTTCGTCTGGCTCGGGTACGCCGGGGAGACCTGGGCGGTCGTCGGTGCGGTGCTGCTGATCGGGTTCGCCGCGGCACTGTTCTCACCGGCCGTGGAGTCCGAAGTCGCCCGGCAGGCCGTGGTGCTGGAGGAGGCGGGCGGAGGGTCGCGTACCCGCGTGCTGGCGTTGTTCACCGTGGCGGGGCAGGCCGGGGCGTTCGTCGGTCCGCTGCTGGGCGCGTTGCTGCTGGCGGTGGACTTCCGTGCGGTGTGCCTGGCGGGGGCCGGGATCTTTGTGTGCGTGCTGGCCGGTCATGCCTGGCTGCTGCCGCAGCACGTTCCCGGGCGGGTGCGTGCCCGGGGGCGGGGCGGGTTGCGGGGGCTGCTGCGCAACCGCCGCTTCCTGGCGCTGTGTTGTGCGTACGGCGCCTATCTGCTCGCCTACAACCAGCTCTACCTCGCCCTGCCCGCGGAGGTGGAGCGCGCGACGGGCTCGCAGGCGCCGCTTGCCTGGCTGCTCGCGTTGTCGTCGTTGCTGGTGGTGAGCGCCCAGCTGCCCGTCACGCGCTGGGCCGGGGTGCGGCTCACACTGCGGCGCTCCATGGCGGCCGGGCTGTTGCTGATCGCGGCCGGGTTCGCCGTCGTGGGGTGTGCCCGTCCGGCCGGCTGGACGGGCCCGGCAGGCCTGCTGCCTGCCGCCGGGTTCGTGGTCCTGCTCACCCTCGGCCAGATGCTCGTCGCACCCGTCGCCCGCGCCTGGGTTCCCGACCTCGCGGAGGAAGGACGGCTCGGCCTGTACACGGGAGCGCTGCCCTCGGTGTCCGGCCTCATCGTCCTGGCCGGCAGCTCGGCGACCGGGACGCTCCTCGACGTGGGGCTGCCGGTGGCCGTGCCCTGGCTGGTGCTGGCTGCCGTGCCGGTCGCGGCGGTCGGGCTGTTGCCGCGCCGATAGGGGCGGCGCCATGAAGATCGAGGTGGAGATCGCCCGGCAGGCGGACCAGGAACTCGTGGAAGTCTTCAGTCGACTGCTGCCGCAGCTGTCGACGTCCGCCAGGCCGCTCGACGCCGAGGCGGTCGGACGCATCGTGGCCTGCGATGCGAACACCGTGCTCATCGCCCGCGCCGACCGCGAGATCGTCGGCACCCTGATCCTCGTCATGGTCCCCGTACCGTCCGGCCTGCGGGCTCGTGTCGAGGACGTCGTCGTGGACGCTGCGGCCAGAGGCCACGGAGTCGCCGGACTGCTCATGCAGAAGGCCCTGCAGACCGCCCGTGACGCAGGGGCCCGCACTGTCGACCTCACATCCCGGCCCGACCGCGAGGCGGCGAACCGGTTGTACGGGCGGCTGGGATTCCGGGTGCGGGAGTCGACGGTGTACCGGTTGGCCTTCGACAGCTGACCCGGCCCCGGGCAGCGCGCCCGAGGACGTCGCCGTCGCCGGGTGGACGGCGACTACGGGTGACGGCTGTTCAGGAGGCCACCGTCTCCCGCTCCGACTCCAGCTCCAGCATCTCCTCCACCTCGCCGTCCCGGACCCGGGACGTCCGCCGCAGCCACAGGACGTCACGGCCGAAGGACCAGATCAGTGAGCCCAGGGCCAGTACGACGACCCCGAGGGACGCCATGGGCGGCAGGTAGCCCGAGGCGGCCAGCAGCAGGCAGATGCCCTGCATCGCGGCGACCGTCTTGCGGGCCGTGCTCGGCGGCAGTGAGGCGTTCAGCCACGGCCAGACGCGGGCCGCGGCGACGAAGGCGTAGCGCATGCCGCCGATGAGCAGGACCCACGGGCCGAGCTGCATGGAGACGTAGACGCTGAGCACGAGGATCAGGAACGCGTCGACCTCCATGTCGAAGCGGGCGCCCAGGGGAGTGGAGGTGCCGGTGGCGCGGGCGACCTTGCCGTCCACGCCGTCCAGGATGAGGGCGACCGCCGTGAGGCCGACGAGGGCGGTGACCGGCGGGGAGCTCTCGAAGGAGTCCGCGACCAGGGCCGTCACACCGCCCACCAGGGTCGCCCGGCCGAGCGTCACGCGGTTGGCCGGGCCGAACGAGCGTGGCCGGGTGCGGTGCAGTGCCCGCGAGAGCACCGCCCACATGGCGATGGCGAACACGAGGCCGGTCAGCCAGCCCGCCGGCCCCATGCCGATCGCCGTGCCGAGCAGGGCCAGCAACAGGATCTGAACGCCCGCTCCCACAGCGGTCTCCTGCTGGACCAGCCTTGCGTCGTAAGTGTTGTTCAGGGCCACCGCACACCCTCCGGCCGAATGACAAAGTCGATCAACGCCGCGTACTGTGCGCGGCCTGTGCACATGTCGGTACGTGAACAACTTCCCGATCGTTCAGGAGGAGGCCGGATGAACCGCATCGCACGCGCGTTCTGGCTGAGTCGTCCGGGTATCGGCGAGATCCGGAGCGTCGACCTGCCCGAACCCGAGGAGGGCGAGGTGCTGGTGCGCTCGCTCTTCTCCGGAGTCAGCCGCGGCACTGAGACGCTCGTCTTCCGCGGCGGCGTTCCGGAGAGCCAGCACGCGGCCATGCGGGCGCCCTTCCAGGAGGGCGAGTTCCCAGCACCCGTGAAGTATGGCTACCTCAGTGTGGGGAGAGTGGAGGAGGGGCCCAAGGAACTGGTGGGGCGTACGGTTTTCTGTCTGTATCCGCACCAGACGCGGTATGTGGTGCCGGTCTCGGCCGTCACGGTCGTGCCGGAGAACATTCCTGCCGAGCGGGCCGTTCTCGCCGGGACCGTGGAGACCGCCGTGAACGCCCTGTGGGACGCCGCGCCGCTGGTCGGCGACCGGATCGCGGTGGTCGGCGGCGGCATGGTCGGCTGCTCGGTGGCCGCCCTGCTGGCCCGCTTCCCGGGCGTACGCGTGCAACTCGTCGACGCCGACCCGGCCCGCGCCAAGACCGCCGAGGCCCTCGGAGTCGACTTCGCGCTGCCCGAGGACGCGCTGGGGGAACGGGACCTCGTCGTGCACGCCAGCGCCACCGAACAGGGCCTCGCCCGGGCCCTGGAACTCCTGGCCGCCGAAGGCACCGTCGTCGAACTGAGCTGGTACGGCGACCGGAAGGTGAGCCTCCCGCTCGGCGAGGCCTTCCACTCCCGGCGGCTGACGATCCGCAGCAGCCAGGTCGGCACCGTCTCCCCGGCCCGCGCGAACCGCAGCTACGCCGACCGGCTCGCCCTCGCCCTCGACCTGCTCGCAGACCCGGCGCTCGACGCGCTCATCACGGGGGAAAGCGCGTTCGAGGAGCTGCCTGAGGTGATGCCCCGGCTGGCCTCCGGTGAGATTCCCGCGCTGTGTCACCGTGTGAGGTACCCCGAAACGGTCTGACCTGAGAAAAGAGTGAGACTCGGCTGAACGCGGGGAAGCGAAGAGCCGTACTACACGGCATCCTCCGGCGGCCAACGGCCGGAGGACCAGACGCGCCGCACCTGGAGGGTCGTCCGTTGTTCAGTGTCACCGTCCGCGATCACATCATGATCGCCCACAGCTTCCGCGGCGAGGTCTTCGGACCCGCGCAGCGCCTGCACGGAGCGACGTTCCTGGTGGACGCCACGTTCCGGCGCGAGCAGCTGGACGACGACAACATCGTCGTCGACATCGGACTCGCCACCCAGGAACTCGGTGCCGTCGTCAGCGAGCTGAACTACAGAAACCTCGACAGCGAGCCCGACTTCGCAGGCATCAACACCTCCACGGAGTTCCTGGCCAAGGTCATCGCCGACCGGCTCGCCGAGCGGATCGAGAAGGGCGCGCTGGGCGAGGGCGCCAAGGGCATCGCAGGCATCTCGGTGACCCTGCACGAGTCGCACATCGCCTGGGCGAGTTACGAGCGTGCCCTGTGACCGACGTGACCCTGGAGAAGGTGCAGCGGCCTCAGAAGGCGGCGCTCGCGTACGTCCCCGTACAGAACTCCGCCCTGAAGAACGCCGAGATCATCCCCATGTCGCTGCGCTCCGTGCACTTCGTCATGCCGGGCGGTGTCGACGACCCGGCCGCGCCGAGCGGCGGCAACGCCTACGACCGGCGGGTCAGCCTGGACCTGCCCGGCTTCGGCTGGCAGGTGCACAAGCACGCCGTGGCCGGCGAGTGGCCCCGGCCCGGAGCGTCGGCCCGTGCGGAACTCGCGCGGACGCTGCGGGAGTTCCCGGACGGCTCGGTCGTCCTGCTGGACGGGATCGTCGCCTGCGGGGTCCCGGAGATCGTCGTCCCGGAGACGGAGCGGCTGAACCTCGCGGTCCTCGTGCACCTTCCGCTCGGGGACGAGAGGGGTCTCGAGCCCGCCGTGGCCGCCGAGTTGGACGCCAAGGAGCGTGACGTGCTGCGGGCCGTGCCCGCTGTCATCGCCACCAGCGACTGGGCGGTACGACGCCTTGTCGCGCACCACGGTCTCGCGCCCGAGCGGGTGCATGTCGCCGCCCCCGGCGCCGACATCGCGCCCCTCGCCTCCGGCACCGACGGCGTCTCGCGGCTGCTGTGCGTGGCCGCGGTGACCCCGCGCAAGGGGCAGCACCGGCTGGTGCAGGCGCTGGCCGCGGCGGCCGACCTGCCGTGGAGCTGCGTCTGCGTCGGCGGGCTCGGGAGCGACCCCGAGTACGTAGCCCATCTGCGGCTGCTGATCAAGGAGCACGGTCTGGAGGAGCGCATCGAGCTGGCGGGCCCGCAGGCCGGTGCCCAGCTCGACGCCAGCTACAACGCCGCCGACCTCATGGTCCTCACCTCCTACGCGGAGACGTACGGTATGGCGGTGACGGAGGCCCTCGCGCGCGGCATCCCGGTGCTGGCCACAGATGTCGGCGGTCTCCCGGAGGCGGTCGGACGCGCCCCCGACGGCGGCGTCCCCGGCATCCTCGTGCCGCCGGAGGACCCCGCCGCCCTCGCCGCGGAACTGCGCGGCTGGTTCGGCGAGGCCGACGTACGACGCCGGCTGAAGGCCGCCGCCCGGGGCCGGCGGGCCGCCCTGGACGGGTGGGCGACCACGGCCCGAAGCCTTGCCGGAGTACTGGGCCGGCTACCGAGCGAACCCAGGAGGGCGGCATGAACAGGACGGCACAGATCGACGGGAAGATCCCGGCACAGCCCGGTGCGTGGGGCGGCTCCGAACCGGCCGATCGCGACGGCTCCCAGACGGCGGACTCCGTGATCCCCGGCGCGGGCCCCGCCCCGCGGCCCGGCGAGCGCGCCACCGTGCGACTGCGGGACAGCGGGCCCGAGGAGCCGCCCCGTTACGCGCCCGAGTGGCTGGAGCTGCGCGAACCCGCCGACGCGTCCGGGCGGGCGCACGAGTTGCTCGATCCGCTGCGGATCCGGCTGGCCAACCTGCCGGGCAAGGCCGGGCTCGTCATCCACGACCTCGGCTGCGGCACCGGCTCGATGGGCCGCTGGCTCGCACCCCGCCTGGACGGTCCCCAGCACTGGATCCTGCACGACCGCGACCCGTACCTGCTGCACTTCGCGGCAGTCGCCTCCCCGCGCTCCGCCGCCGACGGCAGCAGGGTCACCGTGGAGACGCGCCGCGGCGACGTCGCCCGGCTCACCCCGGACGCGCTCGCCGGCGCCTCGCTCGTGACGGCGTCCGCACTGCTCGACGTGCTCACCCGCGAGCAGATCGAGACCCTCGCCGACGCCTGCACCGGGGCCGGCTGCCCCGCTCTGCTGACGCTCTCGGTGGCCGGACGTATCGAACTCACCCCGTCCGACCCGATGGACGAGGAGATCACCGAGGCGTTCAACGCCCACCAGCGCCGCGGCGGCCTGCTCGGCCCGGACGCGATCACGGTGGCCTGCGAGGCCTTCTCGGAACGGGGCGCGACGGTACGGGTCAACCCCAGCCCCTGGCGCCTCGGCCCCGGCGAGGCCGCGCTGACGGCCCAGTGGCTGCGCGGCTGGGTGGGCGCGGCCGTCGAGGAACGCCCCGAGCTCAAGGCCCGTGCAGAACGGTATCTGCAGGACCGCCTGGCCGCCTGCGAGGCGGGCGAACTCCACGTCGTGGTCCACCACAGCGACCTGCTGGCACTGTCCCGGCCGACGGGCGGCGCGTCATGAGCGTGGAGACGGTGCGGGCGCTCGTGGTGCGGGCCGACCGGCGCGGCGCCGTGGAGGCCCGGCGGGGTGTGGATGTCGTGTCCGGGGCGCCGACGGGCGTCGGTGCTGAGGTGCGGGCCGGTTTGCCGACAGAAGCCGGTGCTGAGGTGCGGGCCGGATTGCCGAAGCGAACCCGTGCCGGGGCGCGGGCCGAAGGCGCCGTCCGCCCGGCAGAGGCGGGTGCGGCCGGCGGTGCCGCCTCCGTCGCGGTCGAGGTGTGGGAGGACGGCCTGGCCTGTCTCGCCGCGCGGGACGCCGCTCTGCGGGCGCGGGCCGATGTCCTCGCATCCGCCGCACCCACCGGGCCCGCCGTCTCGGAAGCACGTATCGGCGTGATCGTCTCCTCGGCCCGGCCCGAGCCGGCCACCGCGCGGGCACCCTGGTGGCGTGCCGCCCTCGCCCGGCTCAACTCCCGTGCCGTACGTACCCACTTCGGCACCTTCGTGGGTGTGGTCATCCTCGGTGCGCTGCTGTGGCGCCTCGGCACGGGCGTCCTGCTGGACGGGCTGCGCAGCATCGACGCGACGACCCTGGTGGTGTCCCTGCTGATCGGCGTCGCCACCACCGTGCTCAGCGCCTGGCGCTGGGCGCTGGTGGCCCGCGGCCTGAAGATCCACCTGCCGCTCGGACCGGCCGTCGCCGACTACTACCGCGCGCTGTTCCTGAACGCCGCCCTGCCCGGCGGCGTCCTCGGCGACGTCCACCGAGCCGTCCGGCACGGACAGAGCGCCGGCGACCTCGGGCGCGGAGTGCGCTCGGTGGTGCTCGAACGTGTCGCCGGACAGGTCGCGTTGACGGTGGTCGGTACGGCGATGCTGCTCACGATGGAGTCACCGGTGCTCGGCGAGGTACGGCACTTCGCACCGCTGGTCGGCCTTGCGGCCGTGGGCGCACTCGCCGTCGTCGTCGCCCTGCGAATGAACAAGGCGCCGTCCCGCCGCGGAACGGCCCTGCGCAGGACGCTCGCCGAGGCGCGCGTGGGCCTGTTGTCGCGCCGCAACTGGCCCGGCGTCACCGTCTCCTCGCTGCTGATCCTGGCCGGGCACCTCGGGATGTTCGTGCTCGCCGCCCGGGTCGCCGGCTCCGGCGCCTCCGTAGCCGTCCTGCTGCCGCTGGCCGTCCTCGCCCTGGTCGCCATGGGACTGCCACTGAACATCGGCGGGTTCGGCCCCCGGGAGGGCGTCACCGCCTGGGCGTTCGGCGCGGCCGGCCTCGGCGCGAGCAGCGGTGTGGCCGTCGCCGTGGTGTACGGCGTGCTGAGCTTCGTGGCCGCCCTGCCGGGCGCCGTCGTCCTCGTCGCCCGCTGGTACACGGGCCTGCGGGCGGGTTCCGGGGCGACGACGCCGGAACCCGGCACCGCTCAGCCGCGGGCGCTGCCCGCTTCCCCGGAGGCGCTCGCGGAACCGTCGGAATCGGCGGACACGTCCTGCGAGGTGAGCAACGAGAAATACGCGCCGAAGGAATCCGCCAGGCTCGCCAGCAGTTCCTTCCCCTTTTCCGCGGAACCGAGCGAAGGGCGTCCGATGACGCCCGAATCGGTATAGCCGGACATACCGAGGGTGAGTAGATGACGTCGGTCGTCCGCGACGAAATCGGAGGTCTCATAACCGGGGCGGAGCAATTCCGGGTGAGCGTGCAGAAGGATGGAGGTCTCGATTTCTCCCGCGTGCATGTCGGTCAGCAGCGAGGTGGTCACCCCCGCCCGCTGCCGTGCCGCTTCCCAGTCCTCCGCGGCCGGGAACAGTGCCATTCGCTCGCCGCGGGCGGAGGATTCCTGAACGACGTTGCCCAGTACGTAGTTTCCGCCGTGCCCGTTGACCACCACCAGGGCGTCGACGCCGGAGCGGCGCAGCGACTGTGCAATGTCACATACCACCGCATGAAGGGTCACCGAGGAGATGCTGACGGTACCGGGCCAGGCCGCATGCTCGTGCGAGCAGGAGATCGTCACGGGCGGGAGGAGATGCACCGGGTACGCCGCGGCGATCTCCCGGGCCACGGCACAGGCGACGAGCGTGTCGGTCGCCAGCGGAAGGAACGGACCGTGCTGCTCGAAGCTCCCGACCGGAAGGACCGCGACCTGCGTTGAGACACCCGCCGCCCTGGTCCGTACCTCTTCCGTAGTGTCCGCCGGCACCAGCCCGTATGCCGCCGTACGCGCGCCCGAAACACTCATTTCTTCACGGCCCTTCGTCTCTGCTTAGGAATCAGATCATGACAGATAAAATCGGCGTCCTCGGCAAGAAGTCCCCACAGCGCACGGGCGTGGAACGTGTTGTGAATGCCCCGCTGCCCACGGTGTACGGGCAATTCCGGGCGGTGGGTTACATGGATCACGATCTCGGCGACGAGCAAGTGGCCCTCGTCCATGGTGACATCGGGACGGAGGGTGTCCTCACCCGGCTGCATTCCGAGTGCCTGACCGGTGACGCGTTCGGCTCCCAGCACTGCGAATGCGGCGACCAGCTCGCTTCCGCGCTGAAGGCCGTCGTCGCCGAAGGCAGCGGCATAGTCGTCTACTTGAGGGGCCACGAGGGCCGCGGCATCGGTCTGCTCGCCAAGCTGCGGGCGATGGCGCTGCAGGCGGAGGGCCTGGACACCGTCGAGGCGAACCTCGCGCTGGGGTTGCCGGTGGACGCCCGCGACTACGGCGTCGCCGCCAAGATCCTGCAGGACCTGGGCGTGAACTCGGTGCGTCTGATGTCCAACAACCCGCGGAAGCAGGAGGCGTTGGTGCGGCACGGCATCGAAGTGGCGGAGACGGTCCCGCTGCTGATCCCGCCGTGCGAGAGCAACATCACCTATCTGCGCACCAAGCGGGAACGGCTCGACCACGTCCTGCCGCACCTGGACGCGGTGGCCCACCTGTCCTGAGCAGGATCGCGCACCACCTCGCCGACACTGCCGGTCGGCGAGGTGTTCCGGTCGCGGCCCCGAGGCACGTTCAGTCCGTGACCGCCTCGTGGACCATCCGCTTGAGGTCCGGGAAGAGCCTGAGCGACGACTTCGGCCGGACCTGTGTCATGAACTGCACGGTCAGATCGCGGCCGGGGTCCACCCAGAAGGTCGTCGTCGCCACCCCGCTCCAGCCGAACGTCCCCAGGCCCGAGGGCGCCTGCGTGCGGTCGGGGTCGATGACGACGGAGACACCGAAGCCGAAGCCGACGCCGTCGTTGCCGGGCTCGTCGTGGGCCGGGCGGCTGCCGAAGGCGCGCAGGTCGGCGCCGCCGGGCAGCTGGTTGCGGGTCATCCGGTCCACCGTCTCGGGGGCCAGGAGGCGGACGCCGTCGAGCTCGCCGCGGCGGCGCAGCAGCTCCATGAAGCGGTGCACGTCGTACGCGGAGGCCACCATGCCGCCGCTGCCGGACAGGAAGCGGGGCCGCCCGCGCAGCGGCAGCCCGGCGATCGGCTCGATGCCGCCGGCGTCGGTCTCGCCGTACAACTCGGAGAGCCTCGGGGCCTGTTCGTCCGTGACGCAGAAACCGGCGTCGGTCATGCCGAGCGGGCCGAGGACGCGCTCGGCGAAGAAGACGTCGAGCGGCTGCCCGGACACGACCTCGATCACTCTGCCGAGGACATTGGTGGCTACCGAATAGTTCCACTCTGTGCCCGGCTCGAACTGCAGCGGCAGGCGCGCGTACGCGTCGACGGTCCCGGCCAGGTCCGAGCCCGGCAGTACGGCCGAGTCCAGGCCCGCCTCGCGGTAGAGGGCGTCGACGGGGTGATTGTGGTAGAAGGCGAAGGTCAGGCCCGCGGTGTGGGTCAACAGATGCCGGATCAGCGGAGGTTGGGCGGCGGGGCGGGTCCGGAGGCCGGCGCCGGATCCGCTCTCGTAGACCTGGGGGTCGGAGAAGGCCGGAAGGTGGCGGCCGATCGGGTCGTCGAGCGACAGGCGGCCCTCCTCCACCAGGATCAGCGCGGCGACCGAGGTGACCGGCTTGGTCATGGAGTAGATCCGCCACAGGGTGTCGGCCTCGACGGGCAGACCCGCCGCGACGTCACGCAGACCGTGGGTGGTGAGGTGGGCGACGCGTCCACCGCGGGCCACGGCCACCAGGTAGCCGGGCAGGCGGCCCTCGTCGACGTAGTGGGCGAAGTGCTGGTCGAGGCGGTCCAGCGCCTTGGCGTCCAGGCCGGCCTCGCCCGGGTCGACCTCTTGTCGCAGCTGTGTCATCGCTCTCCTCCGAAACGCACTCCGGTGTGAGTGCCGCGACAGACCGGCAGTCGGCTGCGGCATCTCTGTGGCTGGTCGCGCCCACGCGGCGGAGCCGCATAAAGATACAGCCCCGCGCCCCTTCGGGGCGCGTCGAACCGGAGCGGACTTTGCCTGTTCTGCCTGGTCTCATCGTCGCTCAGGAACGCCGGCGTTGGCCCCCGGATGACCATGATTGATCGTTTCGGCGGAACGTTCCGGCAGCGCGCGGCCCGCCACCGCCCCGGCCAGGGCCACCACGGCGAGGACGGACAGCGGCAGCCCGTACCCGTGGCCCAGCCCCATCAGCGTCGTCGCGGCGGCCACGCCCAGCGCCGGGCCGACGTTCATCGCGGTCTGCTGCAGCCCGCCCGCCACCCCGGCCGACCCGACGGCGGCCTGGCGTACGACGACGTGGGTGGCCGCCACCATCACCGTGCCGAACCCGGCCCCCAGCAGCGCGAACCCGATGCAGAAGCCGACCGTGCCCGAGGCCCGGCCCAGCACCAGGATCCCGGCGGCCAGGACGGCCATCGCCGCCACGGTCGTACGGCGGGCCCCGGCCCGGTGCAGCAGCACCGCGCACCCCGGCGCGGCGACGATCATCAGTGCCGCGAGCGGCAGGCTGAGCAGGGCCATGTGCACAGGGTCGAGACCGAGCGTGTCCTGGAGCAGGAAGGTGGCGACGAACAGCGTGCCGTTCAGGGCGGCCGACGCCGCGACCAGCATGCCGAGCGCGGAACCCACGGCGGCCGAGCCCACTACGTCCGGCGGCACCAGCGGGCTTGCGGTCCGCAGCTCATGCCGTACGAAGGCGGTACCCGCGACCGCGGCCGACCCCAGGCCGAGCGCGCTCGCCGTCGTCCACCCGCCATCCGGCAGCGTGACCAGGGTGTGGACCAGACCGGCCAGGGTCGCGGCAAGCAGGAGCGCGCCGGGCAGGTCCAGAGCGGCGGGCGAGGACTGCTGGGGGCGCGGGCCGCGCAGGGTGAGCGCGAGCAGGCCGAAGACGAGTGCCGGTACGACGTTGAGGAAGAACACCGCCCGCCAGCCCGGCCCGGCCACCAGCGCCCCGCCCAGCACGGGCCCCGCCGCGGCCGCCACCCCGATCGCGCCGGCCCGCACGGCGATCGGCATCCGCAGCCGGTCGGGCGGGAACGCGGCCCGCAGCATCCCGAGCGTGGCAGGCTGCAGCAACGCCCCGAACACACCTTGCAGGACCCGCAGAGCGATCACCCAGCCGACACCGGGCGCCAGACCGATGCCCGCCGACATCACCCCGAAGCCCAACATCCCGGTGGCGAAGACCCGTTGATGCCCGTACCGGTCGCCGAGCCGCCCCGAGAACACCAACAGGCCCGCCACCGCGATGAGATAGCCGGTGCTGGTCCACTGGACCTGCGTGAAGGACGCGCCCAGGTCCCGTTGCAGGGTGGGCTGCGCGACGGTGAGGACCGTGCCGTCCAGGGCGACGATCACCGCCCCGACCACACTGCACGTCAGCGTCAGCGCGCGGTGCCCGCTCATGCGGCGTCGCCCAGGTGCGCGTCGAGGGCCGAACGCAGCAGAGGTACGAAGTCGTCGGCGCCCGTGGCGAGTTGGAGGCTGCCCCAGACCCACAGCTGGGCGATGCCGTGCAGGTTCGCCCACAGCGCGCCCGCGACGACCCGGGCGTCCGCGTCGGGCCGGACCCGCCCGACCAGCTCCACCAGCCGCCCGAACAGCGGCAAGCTCGTGTCGCGCAGCCCCAAGTGCCCGCTCTCCAGCAGATCGTGGCGGAACATCAACTCGTACATGCCGCGGCTGTCGACGGCGAACTCCAGGTAGACCTTCCCCAGGGCCGTCAGCTGCTCGCGCGGGGTCGCCGTGCCGTCGCCGGTCGCCCCCGTCGCCCGCTCGGACAGTTCTGCGAAGCCGCGGCGGGCGATGGCGGACAGCAGCTCCAGGTGGGTGGGGAAGTAGCGGCGGGGCGCCCCGTGCGAGACGCCCGCCCGGCGCGCGATCTCCCGCAGGGTGAGCGCCTGCGCGCCTTCCCTTGCGACCAGATCCACTCCGACCTCGACCAGCCGGTCCCGTAGTCCACTCTCCGACGCATCCATAGACACTGTCTACCAGCCGCTCGTAGACAGTGTCTACCCAACGGGAATGCGGAGATCGGTCCGATGGGTTAGCTGGGTATGACTCACGACACACTGCTCGAGCTTCTCTCCGACGAACGCAGCGGCGTGCTGGTCACGCTCAAGCGCGACGGCCGGCCCCAGCTGTCGAACGTCAGCCATCACTACTACCCGGACGAGGGCGTCATCCGGATCTCCGTCACCGACGACCGGGCCAAGACCCGCAACCTGCGCCGGGACGCGCGGGCGTCGTACCACGTGTCCACCGCGGACCGCCGCGCCTACACGGTCGTCGAGGGAACCGCCGAGCTCGCACCCGTCGCCAAGGACCCGCACGACGACACGGTCGAGGAGCTGATCCGTCTGTACCGCGACGTCCTGGGCGAGCACCCGGACTGGGACGACTACCGTGCCGCGATGGTCCGCGACCGGCGCCTGGTGGTGCGGCTGAAGGTGGAGCGGACGTATGGCATCCCCAAGGGGGCCAACCGGGGCTGACGGAGCCCGGCAGGCGCTGAAGGACATGAACCCGTCCGGCGGGTCCGGAGCCCGTGCCGGGTGATGCCCTGTCATGTCCCGTCACTACGGCTAGGGTTGATCACCGCGAGCGACAGGTGGAACAGCCGAGAACGGAAGACGGGGAGTGCACGGCATGGTGGATCCGGTTTCGCTGGGCGCCATCGGCGCGGTGCTCGGAGCCGTCGGATCGGGCATGGCGAACGAAGCCGGCAAGTGGGCGTGGGAGTCGGCGGGCGGTCTGGTCCGCCGCATTGCCGGGGCCGAGGTGACCGCCCCCACCACCCCCGGCCAAATGGACGACGTGGCCCGCCTGGTGCACGAGCGCATACACCGGGATCCTCAACTGGCGCAGGCCTGGGCGCAGTTCGCTGACCGCGTGCGAGCTCCCGGCAGCGGTTCAGCACCGCACCGCCCCTGCCTGCCCACCGCCCCGCACTTCTTCACGGATCGTCAAAAGGCCCTGAAAGCACTGGACAAGGAGGCAACGCGCGCCTTCGCCGGACGCCCCCGGCTCGTGCTCCTCCACGGCCCCGAAGGCATCGGCACCAGCACCCTCGCCCTCCACTGGGGCTGGCGGCAGACCGCCCGCTTCCCCGACGGTCAGCTCTACGCCGACCTGCGCGCCCGCGCGCCCGAAGCGGTTCTCGGCACCCTGCTGCGCGGACTCGGCCTGCCCGACGAGGAGGTGCCCCCGGCCGCCGCCGACCGCGCGGAGCTCCTGAGGCGCTGTCTGGCCGACCGGCGGCTGCTGCTCGTGCTCGACCACGCCCGGTCCGCCGCGCAGCTCCGGCCGCTGCTGACCTCGGCGCCCGGTGTCTTCACCATCGTCGTCGCCCGTCAGCCGCTCACCGGCCTGGACGCCCTGCGCATCCCGGTCGGCCCGCTGGCACGGCGGGACGCCGTACGGCTGCTCACCGACCTCGTCGGCAAACCCGCGATCAGCGCTGCCCGCGCCGCCCTGCCCGCGGTCCTCGACCGCTGCGCCGGCTCGCCCTACGCACTGCGCGCCGCCGCACCCCGCCTGGCCGTGCACACCGAGGCGCCCGCCGGGCCCGAGAACGACCCCGTCCGAGCGGCCGCCGAGGACTCCTACCGTCTGCTCACACCCGCCGCGGCCCGTCTCTACCGGCTCGCCGCCCTGCGCGACTGGCCCGCCCTCGATCCCGCCGCGGCCGCCCGCGCCGCGGACCTCGACGAGAGCGAAGCCGCCCGCCACCTGGAGGAACTCGCCGAGGCCCTCCTCCTGGAACGCACCGACGCCGGGCGCTACCGCTACCGCCCCGCCGTCCGTGCCCACGCCGAGCACACGGCGGCCGCCCTCGACGGCATAGCGGCCTGCTCGGCCGCCGTCACCCGCGTCGTCGCCGGCTACCGGAACTTGGCCGTCGGCGCGGCACGGGCCGCACTGCCCGAGAGCTGGCGGGTGCCCGCCGCCGACTCGCCCGTGTCCTTCCCGGACCGGGGCACGGCCGTCGCCGCTCTGGCGGCCGAGGCGCCCGCTCTCGTCGAGGCGGTGCACGCGGCGGAGGAGTTCCGGGACTGGGCCACGGTCGTACTGCTCTGCCAGGCCCTGTGGCCGCTCCAGCTCAAGGCCGGCCACCACGACGTCCTGCTGCCCGCACTGCGAGCCGGAGCACGCACCGCCGACGAGCACTTCCCCGGCACCCGCACGGCCGGCGCACTGCACGCCCAACTCGCCCATACCTTGACGGAGTTGCGCCGCTGGGACGAGGCCGAACCCGAAGCGCTCGCCGCCGCCCGGGACGAGCAGACGGCCGGCCATGTACGCGGCCACGCCTCCGCGGTCGAGTTCCTCGGACTGCTGCGGCTGCGGCAGTGGCGCTTCGAGGAGGCGTACGCATGCTTCGAGGAGGCGTACGGCATCCTCGACGGCATCGGCCCCGAGGACGAGGGAGCCGCCGACCTCCCGCGCGCCCGGGCCCTGCTGGACCGCCACCGGGGACGTGCCCTGCGCGGCCTCGGCCGCCGCGAGGAGGCGGTGCAGCGGCTGGACCGCGCCCTGCGCTTCTTCCGTGACACCGGCGAGGCCTACAACACCGCCCGCACCCTCACCGACCTGGCCGAAACCCACCTGGACGGCGGCGAATCGGAGACCGCACGACCACTGATCGACGAGGCGCTCACGGCGCTCGGACGTGAGAACGCCGAATACCAGGTGGCGTGGCTGCGGGTGCTGCGGGAGCGGTGTGTCACGCCGGAGTGAGACGTACGGGGTGGGCCGCGTTCCCGATTCGGACGGTCGGTTTCTGTCCGGCTGGCGGGTGGGAGGCTTGCCTGCTGCGAGCCACGCGTTTGGGTGAGGTGCTTTGAGGCCTTGGGCGGGAGAAGGCCGAGTATCCGGTGGCGTGGTTGCGGGAGTGGTGTGTCAGGCCGGAGTGAGCCGTATGAGGTGGGCTGTCATCCCGATTCGGACGGTCAGCCCGTGCCTGGCCGGCTGATCCAGTGACTTGCCTGCCGCGAGCCACGCGTGCAGGGCGGAGGCGTACGCGGCCGGATCGGCGTCCGCGCCGGGACCGGCGTCCAGGCGTATTGACGTGCCCGATCGGGTGCGGACGACGCACGAGCCGGGGCCCGTGACGTAGGCGGCCAGCGCGCAGTGCGGGTGCCGGGCGAGGATCTCCGCCGTCCAGTGCGCGGGGGAGACGAAGCGTGGGTCGTTCTCGTCGCCGTATCTGAACACCACGTCGGCCAGGGTGAGTTGCTCGCTCTCGCGGGTGTCCTCGTGCGCCGCCGTGTGGGCCTCGCCCGCGTTGTCCGGTGGTGGATGCGGGCCTGCGTACCGGGTGACGCAGACCTCGCCGGAGCCGAGCAGGCGGGTGAGGACCAGCAACGGGACCGTGTGCGTCGCGGGTTCGTACGGCGGGAGAGGGAGTGGTTCGAGGCGGGCGGGCGCGTCCGGTTCGGGGATGCCGATGCGGTCGTAGAAGAGCCGTCGCAGTCGGGTCGCGGACTCGCCGGGTGCGGAGCTGACCAACTCGGAGAGCCCGGACGGTGGTTGGTGGTGGTCGACGAGCGCGTCCACCTGTGGGCGCAGGGGGCATGCGGGGTCGAGGCGGGGTGCGGTGCGGACGAATGCGTGGACCGGGGCCTCGGGGTCCAGGCCTGCGAGGGGTGCGGCGCCGAGGAGGACCGGTGTGCCGAGGGCGGCTGCGTAATAGGTGACGGAGCCGTGGTCGCCGATCACGGCGTCGGCGGCGAGCAGCGCCTGGCGCCAGCCCTCCAGGGGGTCGATCAGGGAAAGTCCCGCGCGGCGGGCACGGTCGAGCCAGGCGCGGATCTGGCCGGAGCCGTGACCGTGCCAGACGTTCGGGTGCAGCACGGTCGCGAGACGGTACTCGTCGGCCGGGAACTCCGAGGTCAGACGGGGGAGGAGAGAAGGGAGTACGTCATCGCCGCCGCCGTCGCCGAAGAGCGACTCGGGGTTCCAGGTGGAGTTCAGGACGATCAGGCGCTGCCCCTGGGCCACCCCTAGGGCGCGGCGGAAGCGGTCGCGGTACGGGCGGGCCGCCAGCATGCGGTCCCAGCAGGGATCTCCGGCGAGCACGGCCGTGGGCGCGGCTTCGGGGCAGACGGTGCGTAGTCGCTCGTACTGCTCGGGGTGCGAGAGGACGAGGGTGTCCGCGATCGGCTTGCCGTTCTCGTCGAGAAGCCACTCGGGCGACATTCCGAAGACCGGATCCGACCGTTCCTGACCGCTGCCCGGTGTCGGGTGTCGGGTGTCGGGTGTCGCCAGTGTTTTAGTGTATCCGACACCGTGCGACAAGACGGTCAATACGCCGGAAAGTGACCGGAGTTGACCGCCGAAGCTCGCCGATACGGCCAGCGCGACCGGCGTCTCGACTGCCTGCTCCCACGGCAGTACGGGCACCCCGGTCCCGTCCAGCAGTTCGGCGACGCCCGCCCGGAACGCCGACGAGCCCGGGCAGGTGGCCAGCAGCTGCACCCTGAAGTCGTCGTGGAAGAGCGGCAGGACGTCCAGCAGACGGGTCGCCGCGGTCACGTTGTGGACGACGAGAAGCACCTTGTGGCTGCGCCCGCGGGTCGCCCACCGTGCGGCGTCGTTGCCGACCGGCACCCGTATCCACCCGGCCCCCGCCACGTCCTCGTCCGCCTCTCGCCGCCCGCCCGTGTGATCGGGCAACGATAGTCAACGTCGGTCCGCGCACCCCGGCCGCCCCTGAATCCGGCCGGAGCGCGCGGAGGTTCCTCATGATTACCCCAGTGCGCGCGATGCCTCAACAGCGCCTTTCGTCCGAAGGCCGACGAAAACGGCGGGTGGGGACCTAGGTCCCGGGGCGCAGGGCGGAGGACCGATGGTTCGCGGATCACGGACTGCCTAGGCTGCGAGGAACGATGCCGCAGCTCAGGAAGAGGTCACGATGCCGGTCGACGGCCGCAGCCACATTCGTATCGCCCGCCCGTCCCGCGACCTTGCGGCCGCCGAGCGGTTCTGGGCGCAGGGGCTCGGGCTGAGTGTGGTGTGGCGGACCGAGGGCGGTTCCGAACCCGGCGAGCACGACCTGCTGATGCTCGGCTGGCCGGACGCCGGATGGCACCTGGAACTCGTTCATGAACCGGTGCGGCCCGTCGAGCCCCGGCCCACCGAGGAGGACCTCCTCGTCGTCTACGTCGACGGGCCGGTGCCGGAAGACCTGGTGGGCCGGCTGGAGGAGCACGGTGGCAAGCGGGTGCCGTCGCCCAATCCTTACTGGAACCGGTGGGGCGTGACGATCGAGGATCCGGACGGCTACCGGCTCGTGTTGTGCGAGCGGGGCTGGTCGAACGCCTGATCAGGCTCCGACGGCGGTCCTGCTGTCAGTGGTGCGCAGTACGGTCCTCGCATGGCAGCCACCTTCGATCTCACGCTTGACTGCGCGGACGCGCAGCTCCTCGCCGGGTTCTGGAAGACGGCGCTCGGCTATGTCGACGAGCCGCCGCCCGCTCCCTTCACCACGCGCGAGGAGTGGCTCGCGCAGTTCGACCTGCCGGAGGACGACTCGGCGGACGACGGCGCGTGGCTCTGCGATCCCGACGGCGTGGGCCCCCGGCTGTCCCTCCTGAAGGTCCCCGAGCCGAAGACGGCGAAGAACCGCCTCCACATCGACGTCCGCGTGCCGGGGGGCGGCAGTCCCGACGAGCGGTGGGCCCGTATCCGGGCGGAGTCCGAGCGCCTGGTGAAGGCGGGCGGGAGCGTCCTGGAGGAGTTCGGCGGACACCACATCCTGATGGCCGACCCGGAGGGCAACGAGTTCTGCGTGGCCGCCTCCTCCACATGACCGACCGCGCGCCGCCCTTGCCGTGCCCCGGGCCGGGGACCTAGCCTCCGCGCGTGATCAATGGTGCACATGTGGTGATCTACACCCGCGACGCCGAGGCGGACCGCGCCTTCTTCCGGGACGTCCTCGGCTGGGCGCACGTCGACGCCGGCCACGGCTGGCTCATCTTCAGGGCGCCGCCCGCAGAGGTCGCCTTCCATCCGGCCGAGGGCGAACCGTCGCACGAACTGATGCTGATGTGCGACGACATCGACGCGACGACCGCCGAACTCACCGAGAAGGGCGTGGAGTTCACCCTGCCCCTGCAGGAGGCGCGCTGGGGCCGCGTGACCCGCTTCCGGCTGCCGGGCGGCGGCGAGGTCGGCCTCTACGAGCCGCGTCACCCGCGGGCGTAGGGCCGGAGCACCTCGCCCCGGCCGACGGGATGACCCCCGGCGCCGTACCCGTGCCGCTGCTGTGGCCGGGCGCGGACGATATCCACGACCGGCGGTGGATCCACGACAGCCCGGGCATCGCCTCCCTGGCGGGGCAGGCCCCGGCGGAGGCCGAGGGCACGGCAGGCCCCGCCGGCGCGGTGGCGCGCGAGCAGGCTCGGGAGGGGGCCACGCCGGAGCGCGTCGCCGAGGTGTGGACGGCGCGTCGGCCGGGTGAGCATGCCGGGCCCCCGGGTGCCGTAGCCGGTGCGGGTGTCCGGCGCCCGGGGTGTGCGTGGGGTGTCGTCAGGTGGTGACGGTCTCCGGCTGTGACGTCGGCGGCCGGGGGTGGCGCTGTCGGTCGGGTGGGTGTGGGGCGGGCATGCCGGAACCCCCGGGTGCCGGAGCCGGTGGGGCATCCGGTGCCCGGGGGCGTTCGTGGACGCGTCAGGCGGTGACCGTTTCCGGCTGTGATGCTCCCCGGGTGGCGCGCTCGCCCAGGTGTTCCGTCGGGATCCTGTGGGTCTCGCGGGCCGAGAGGGCGGTGATGACCGGTGGGATGCAGAGGGCCGCAGTGAAGAGGGCGACCGAGGACCAGTCGTTGCCGTCGGGGCCCGCGATCTGCGCGGCGAAGGTGACCGCGAAACCGGCCACGGCGAAGCCGATCTGGGTGCCGATCGCCATGCCGGACAGGCGGACGCGGGTGGAGAACATCTCGCCGTAGAAGGAGGGCCAGACGCCGTTCGCGGCACTGTAGACGATGCCGAAGGTCACGATGCCCAGGATCAGGGTCAGCGGGTAGTTGCCCGTCGAGATCGCCCACAGGTAGCCGAACATGGCGATGGCGCTGCCCGCCGCGCCGATCAGGAACACCGGGCGGCGGCCGATGCGGTCCGACAGGGAGGCCCACAGGGGGATCGCGGCGAGGGCCACGAGGTTGGCGAGCGCGCCCACCCACAGCATGGAGGAGCGGGACATGCCGACCGAGTCGCTGGTGGCGTAGGCCAGGGCCCAGACCGTGAAGATGGTGGAGACGGAAGCGATGAGCGCGCCGCCGATCACCCGCAGCACGTCCACCCAGTGCTCACGCAACAGCACCGCCAGCGGCAGCTTCACGACCCCCTCGGTGGCCGCCTGCTTCGCGAAGGCCGGTGTCTCCTCCAGCTTGCGGCGGATGACATAGCCGACGACGGCGACCACGACGCTCGCCCAGAACGGAACCCGCCAGCCCCACGACAGCAGCTGGCTCTCCGGGAGCGCGGCCACCGGGATGAAGACCAGGGTGGCGATGAGCTGGCCGCCCTGCGTGCCGCTGAGGGTGAAGCTGGTGAAGAAGCCGCGCCTGTTCGGTGGCGCGTGTTCCAGGGTCATCGAGTTGGCGCTGGCCTGCTCGCCCGCCGCCGAGATGCCCTGCAGGACGCGGCAGGCGACCAGCAGGACCGGGGCGAGCGTGCCGACCTGGGCGCG
Source organism: Streptomyces sp. NRRL S-646 (assembly GCF_000720765.1). Lineage (GTDB taxonomy): Bacteria > Actinomycetota > Actinomycetes > Streptomycetales > Streptomycetaceae > Streptomyces. The sequence continues at coordinate 722,821 of NZ_JODC01000007.1, read as the reverse complement.
GGTGGGCAGACAGCCGATGAGGAACGTCGACAGGCCCATCAGGATCAGCGTGAAGACCATGATCTTCTTACGGCCGGCACGGTCACCGAAGTGGCCGAGGAAGAGCGCGCCGACGGGCCGGGCCGCGTACGCGACGCCGAACGTGGCCAGGGACAGCAGGGTCGCGGTGGCCGGGTCGGACTCGTCGAAGAAGACCTTCGGGAAGATCAGCGCGGCCGCGCTGCCGTAGATGAAGAAGTCGTAGTACTCCAGGGCGCTGCCGATCCAGGCGGCGGTGGCCGCCTTTTTCGGCTGCCCGACGGCTTCGGCGGGGACGGACACGGCTTGCTCCTTCGAGGGAACTCCAACGTAAGCGGAGTGAGCGGCGGGGGAGAAGTGCCGGATCCCTGGGGTGACGGGACGGCCGCGCCGGGTGCTACCCGGCTAATTAACCCACTGGATAGTTAGTAGCGGTTGGCTACGGATGTTGCGCCCACGTTTCCCGGGTGTCAAGGGGTGGTGCCGAAGGATCTTGCCGCTGTCGTGCGTGTGATCGGAACGTGATCAGTCGGTCGCGCGGTCCGCCGTCAGGTACGCGATCACCATGTCGCCCAGCATCGTCCGGTAGTGCTCGCGCTGGGCCGGGTCGACCAGGTCGCGGCCGAACAGGGCGCCGAACGTGTGCCGGTTGGAGACCCGGAAGAAGCAGAAGGAGCTGATCATCGCGTGCAGGTCGACCGCGTCGACGTCGGCCGTGAACAGGCCCGACTCCTGCCCGGTGGCCAGGATGCGGCGGATCACGTCGAGCGCGGGGGAGCCGATCCTGCCCAGCTTCTCGGAGGCGGCGATGTGCTCGGCGCCGTGGATGTTCTCGATGCTGACCAGGCGGATGAAGTCCGGGTGCTGCTCGTGGTGGTCGAAGGTCAGCTCGGCCAGGCGCCGGATGGCCGCGACCGGGTCCAGGTGCTCGACGTCCAGCTTCTGCTCGGCCTCGCGGATCACGCCGTACGCCCGCTCCAGGACGGCTGTGAACAGCTGTTCCTTGCCGCCGAAGTAGTAGTAGATCATCCGCTTCGTGGTGCGGGTGCGGGCGGCGATCTCGTCGACCCGGGCGCCGTCGTAGCCCGCCCGCGCGAACTCCTGTGTCGCCACGTCGAGGATCTCGGCCTGGGTGCGGGCGGCGTCGCGGATCCGCCCGTTGGGTCGTGCCGGTTCGTCGACGCTGGTCATCGGGTTCCTTCGGGAGTGCGGCCAGTGCCGCAGATTCTAGAAGGCGGGCCGGGTGGCGTCGGCGAGGTCTTCCCAGGGAACCGCCGGGCTGATATAGCTAACGTACTAGTTCGTACATTAGCGCTCGGCTCAGGAGGCCCCGTGGCCAAGGACTCGTATCTCGTCGGACTGATCGGTTCCGGCATCGGCCCGTCGCTCAGCCCGGCGCTGCACGAGCGGGAGGCGGACCGGCAGGGCCTGCGCTGTCTGTACCGGCTCATCGACATCGACACCCTCGGCGTGCCCCCGGAGGCGGTCGGCGACCTGGTGCGGGCCGCCCGGGACCTCGGCTTCGACGGGCTGAACATCACACACCCGTGCAAGCAGCTGGTGATCGAGCACCTGGACGCACTTGCTCCGCAGGCCGAGGCGCTGGGGGCGGTCAACACCGTCGTTTTCGAGGACGGTCGCGCCGTCGGCCACAACACGGACGTCACGGGTTTCGCCGCGTCGTTCGCGCGGGGGCTGCCGGACGCTTCGCTGGAGCGGGTGGTGCAGCTCGGTGCCGGCGGTGCGGGGGCGGCTGTCGCTCACGCGATGCTCACCCTGGGGGCGGAGCGGGTCACTGTCGTGGATGCGTTGGCCGACCGGGCCGCGGATCTTGCAGCGGGGCTGAATCGGCACTTCGGTGCAGGGCGGGCGGCTGCCGCCGCCCCTGACCAGTTGGCCCAGTTGCTCGGCTCGGCCGACGGGATTGTGCATGCCACGCCGACCGGGATGGCTGCGCATCCCGGGCTGCCGTTTCCTGCGGAGCTCTTGCACCCCCACCTGTGGGTTGCCGAGGTGGTCTACCGGCCGTTGGAGACGGAGTTGCTGCGTGCCGCGCGGGCGGGTGGCTGCGCCACGTTGGACGGGGGCGGTATGGCTGTTTTCCAGGCCGCGGATGCGTTTCGGCTGTTCACCGGGCGGGAGCCCGACAGTGGGCGGATGCTTGCGGACATTGCGGAGCTGGCTGGTGGTGTCGAGAGCTCGGTGAGCAAGGCCGTTTGAACGCTGCGGGTTGTTCGTGGTTGCTCGCGCCCACGCGGCGAAGCCGCATATCGATACAGCCCCACGCCCCTGTCGGGGCGCTGTAGTACCCGGCAGTGTGAAGGAGCACGACCCATGCGTACGTCCATCGCCACCGTCTCCTTGAGCGGATCCCTTACCGAGAAGCTCACGGCCGCCTCCCGGGCCGGGTTCGACGGGGTTGAGATCTTTGAGAACGACCTGCTGGCGAGTCCCCTCAGGCCGGAGGAGATCCGGGCCCGATGTGCCGATCTCGGCCTCAGCATCGACCTCTACCAACCCATGCGGGACATCGAGGCCGTCCCGGAGGACGAGTTCGCGCGCAACATGCGTCGGGCCCGGCACAAGTTCGAGGTCATGCGGCGGCTGGGGGCCGAGACCGTCCTCGTCTGTTCCAGCGTGAGTCCCCTGGCCGTGGACGACGACGCGCTCGCCGCCGAGCAGCTGAGTCAACTCGCCGATCTCGCAGAGGACTTCGGGATCCGCGTCGCCTACGAGGCGCTTGCCTGGGGGCGGCACGTCAGTACGTACGACCATGCGTGGCACATTGTCGAGACCGCGGACCATCCTGCGCTCGGCACCTGTCTCGACAGCTTCCACATTCTTTCCCGTGGGTCCGATCCCAAGGGCATCGAGGACATTCCCGGCGAGAAGATCTTCTTCCTGCAGCTCGCGGATGCCCCGCTGCTTGCGATGGACGTGCTGCAGTGGAGCCGCCACTATCGCTGCTTCCCGGGGCAGGGCGGCTTCGACGTCGCCGGGCTCGTGCGGCATGTGCTGAGCACGGGGTATGCCGGGCCGCTCTCCCTGGAGGTCTTCAACGACGTCTTCCGGCAGGCCGAGGCCGGGCCGACGGCCGTGGACGCGCAGCGGTCGCTCCTGGTCCTCCAGGAGGCGGTTGGGCTGGCCGAACTGCCCGCCCCTGTCGTTCCCGCGGGGATTGCCTTCGCCGAGCTGGTCACTCCCGACGCCGAGCCGGTCAGCGAGGTGCTCGGGGCCCTGGGTCTCGTCCGGACCGCGCGGCACCGCAGCAAGCCGGTCGATCTGTGGCAGGCGGGGGAGGCCCGAGTGCTCGTCAACACCGGCCCGGCCGCCCGACGGGACGGCACCGGGCTCGCCGCGATCGGTCTGGAGTCCCCTGACCCGGCGGGCGCGGCGCGGCGCGCAGAGGCGCTGCTGGCGCCCGTGCTGCCGCGCCGTCGGGCGAGCGAGGACGCCCCGCTGGATGCCGTGGCGGCCCCGGACGGCACGGAGTTGTTCTTCTGCGCGACCGGTCGGCCCCAACTGACCGACTGGCGCGGTGACTTCGAGGAGGTCGAGCACGCCGGCCCGGTGGCCCCGGGCGTGCGGCGCATCGACCATCTGGCTCTCGTCCAGCCCTGGCACCACTTCGACGAGGCCACCCTCTTCCACCGCAGCGTCCTCGGCCTGTCCGCCCAGGAGAGCGTGGACGTCGCCGACCCCTACGGCCTGTTGCGCAGCCGTGCCGTCACCGCCGCCGACGGCAGCGTCCGTATCGCCCTGTCCGTCGGTGCGGCGCCCGCCGACGACACGGTCCATGCCCAGCACATCGCGCTGGCGACGGACGACGTGGTGGCCGCGGCGCGCCGCTACCGCGAGGCGGGCGGGCTGCTGCTGGCGATGCCCGCGAACTACTACGACGACCTGGCGGCCCGGTTCGAGTTCGCCGAGGGGGAGTTGGAGACGTATCGCGAGCTCGGGATCCTCTACGACCGGGACCGGTACGGGGAGTTCCGGCACTGCTACACGCGGACCGTGGGCCGGGTCTTCTTCGAGCTCGTCCAGCGTGACGGCGGATACCAGGGGTACGGCGCCCAGAACGCACCCGTGCGTCTGGCCGCGCAGCATGCCGCGCGGCGGCTCACTGGCGGCTGACGGTTCTGGTCACGCCGGTGACGACCGTCGTGGCCAGGATCCAGCCGGTGATGATCAGGGCGTAGGCGAGGTACTGGTACCAGCCGTCCGGCGCGAACGCCTCCTCCTGGCCGAAGGAGATCACTGGCAGCAGCAGGTCGAGGGTGTAGAAGACCGGGTTGAAGTGCGGGGCCTCGGACGGCTTGAGGGCGGGCGGGTGGTGCAGGGTGTAGGTGATCGAGCCGACGGCGAGCAGGGACAGCAGCCAGGCGCAGGCCCAGAGCGGACGGAAGCCGTAGCCGACGGTGGCGTCTTGGAGGTATCCCCAGAGGCGGCCGTACCATGCGCGGGTGCTGCGCAGGCGCCGGAGCTTGGCGAGCTGGACCAGCCGGGCGGCGTGATCGTCGCCTATGCGGCGGTATGCGTTCGTCAACTGCTCGTATGCGTAGGGGACATACCCGTCCCCGTCGTTCTTGAGCATGGGAAGTCGCTCATCAGCGGGTCTGTTCGGGTTGAGTGTCGTATAGCTCAGGTTGTTCAGGCGCACATCGCCCGGCAGCACCTCCGGTTCGAAGTTCAGGACCTCGATCCGGGAGCGGCGCAGATTCAGGGTGCCTTCGATGGGATCGCTCCCGTACAGCCACAGCTCGCCGATCACGGCACTGCTGGCACGCAGGGCCGTGCCGTCGGGGTTCAACAGATGGCTGCCCGAAAGATCGACTCGGCCTGCAACGTGAGCGCCCCGCAGTTCGATCCTTCCGTGAGCACGCAGCCCCCGCGCACGCACATCAGCCTGCGCGTCCAGGCCGTCGGCGCGTAGAGCGGTGCCTCCGGAGTCGCGCAACTCGGCGCGCTCCAGGTTGACCAGGCCGGCCACCGTGGCCCCGGTCAGTCGCATCTCGCCGTGCACGCGCAGTCCGGGCGCCCAGAAGTCGTGGCCGATGGAAGTCTGGTTGAGCTGGAGCGCCGGAATCCCCGCGTCGGGTGCCGTGATCTCGGCGTCATCCAGAAATACGGCATTGGCGATCCGCATGCCGCCCAGCTTCACCACCCCTCGTGCCCGGCAGCCCGTCAACCGCAACGGCGCGTCGATGTGCGAACTGCCGAGAGTGAGAGCGGGAAAAACCGAGCCCCTCAGATTCAGTTGACGCAGGCGCGAGCTATAGAGATCGAGGGCCTCGTCGAAGTAGCAGTCGCTCAGCCGGACCGCGTGGTCGACCCCCGCATAGATGAGGCTCAGCTTTCCGGTGATCCGGGCCCCCGAGAGCCGGAGGGCCGCCACTTCTCCCGGCTCCTGCGGCCCGTTGAGCAAAAGGGCGCGCAACACGGCTGCCCGAACCGTCCGTTCGGGCCCCCAGCTCGCGCCCTCCGCCACATCCTCGTCGGCCCCCTCCAGGAAGTCGACCGTCGCCCCCGTCGAAAACGCCCGCCACACCTGCTGCTCGGCCGGCGTCAGATCGTTGATCTCCACAGAGCGGGACTCTAATCCCAGAGCTCCGCGTGCCGCCGGTGGGTGTCGGTCAGTCCGTTCACGAAGAACCGCTCGTAGTACTCCCGTTCCACGTGATGGGTCTGCAGCCAGATACCCGGGACGTGGATCGCGTCCGTGTGCGCCGGGAACCTGCGGTGGGTGCGGATGACGTACTCGCAGATGTCGCGGGCGCAGTCGATCACCCGCTCCTGGTACTCGCTCGCCTCCGCGAGATAGCGCTGCCCGTAGTCCTCCTTGTAGATGCGGGTGAAGACGTCCTTGTCGGTGTAGGTGCCGCCGGTGCCGAACTTCGCGCTGATCACCGAATCCACCGCGTCCGACATCGACTTGTGCGCGGGTGGACACGCGGCCGCGATCAGGGCTTCGCCGTCCCGGGAGGTGAGCCCCACCGGATGGGAGCGCAGGTTCGCGTACGCCGGGAGCGGGACGTGCCAGCGCCATACGTCCGCGAGCCGCCAGCGCGGGGTGACGAAGGTGAAGCCGAGCATTTTGCCGTACGTGCGTGAGAACTTCGGGTCGCCCAGGGCTATCTGGGGGTTGATCGACGCGTGGATCCAGGCGCCGAGGCCCATGGCCTCCGCCGTGAGCATGAGGTTCTGCAGCAGCAGGTCCGCCTCGATCTGGGTGCGCATCGGGCCGAGTGCGCCGAGCGGGAGCTTCAGATCTCCGTTGAGGAAGCCGTTCTTGACCCACTTCTTCACGCCGGCGGGGCGGTAGAAGTTGCGGTCGTCCACCAGCGTCGGGCGTGCTCCGTCCGGCTGGGTCAGCAGATACATCAAGGCGTTGATGTACTGATGGGAGAGGTCTACCACCGGGAAGAACACCGTCGTTCCTGCCAGATTCGACAGGAAGCGGTTCGAGTCCAGGTACGCCGGGAAGTCCCGCTTGTTCCGGGGTACGTCGAGCCGGTGGTCGAGGACCTTCACCTTGGACCGGGCCGCCCGTGTCGCCAACGTCTCGGCGCCGAAGGGTTCCTGGGGAGCCGGCGGCAGCTTCCGCAGGTAGTAGGTCCCCGTGTCGTTGATCATGAAGAAGTGGGTGCCCTGCGCGTTGTCGGGGCTGCCCGCGGTGCGGCCCGCCATGGTCAGGTTGGGCTTGGCCATGATGGGTTTGCCGTCGCGCGGGTCCTCGAAGGGCCGGTCGGGCATGGTGAGGCCCGTACAGCCGGTGATCGCGATCAGCACCGCCTCCTCCAGCTCCGACAGCGGCTGCTGGGTGTGCGGGGAGCGGTAGCTCATCGACCCGGCCGGAACCGAGGCGCCGCGGCTGACGCGGTGGGTGCGCCGGTGCCAGACCGTGTCCAGCAGGGGCCGGCCGAACAGGTCGGCCAGCCCCGGGTGACCGTCGACGGTGCTCATTCACGGCCTCCGTGCATGTCCCCGTCGCTGGTCGCTCGCACCGTCCGCCACGGCGCGAACGCGCTCGCCGCGCGTGGCAGCAACGCCGCCAGCTCCGGACAGTGCCGCAGGATGACGGAGTTCATGCCGCCCCGCTCCACCCAGTCGATGCCCAGCGGCGTGTACACCTCGGACCGGTAGTCGACGTTGAGGAAGCGGTCGGACTGCAGCCGCCGGCTCGCCATGAGGATGAAGATGCGGAATGCCGTGTCGCTGAAGCCGAAGCCGGCCGGCGGGTTCTCCCCGAACAGGCCCACCACCGTGTCGATCTCGTCGACCGAGCGGTAGACGTCCTTGAGGCGGGCCAGGGTCTCGGCGTTCTCCGTGAGCTCCTCGAAGGAGCGGATGCGCGGCTTGTGCAGGCCCTCGCGGAAGTCGTTGTAGCGCGGCACGCCACGACGGCGGGTCCGTACGAGGTCCACCACCGACAGGTCGATGATCTCCCCGTCACGTTCGAACTGCTGCAGCGCACGAGGGTAGTTGTGCAGGGTGATCGCGCCCGGATGGGCGATGCCGAAGGAGTAGAGCGTGTTCGCGAGGCCCGTCTTGCGGATCTGCGACTCGGCCGCCCCGCCCTGGATGTCCAGGAAGCCCACCGTCTCCAGTCGCTGCCCGAAGTGGTGCTCGCGCAGCTCGAAGTCGTCCGGGACCAGCGGGTGCATGCGGTAGACGGTGACGAAGTCCTCCGTCAGCGAGTACGGCGCAGTGTGGTGGTCCGGCAGCGTCTTCGGGATGCCCGTGAGGGAGTGCGCGTCGAGCAGCCACAGGCCCAGCTGGTTGAGCCAGTTCTTCGGCGGGCCCTGCCAGTTGGTGTGCAGGCCGATGTCGATCGCCTCGGTGGCGAGGATCGCCGGCGTCCACTCCACCGTGTGGATCTTCGCGATCAGCGCGGAGACCACCAGCCGGGCGGTCTGGTAGATGCGCTCCTCGCTCATCGCCGGGTACTCGGCGCGCAGCGCGGCGCACACCGCGTTGTGCTCGCGGGCGAAGAGGGTGTGCATGGCGCTCAGGCCCATCCACCAGCTCTCGTTGAAGCCGGTGAGCGGGATGTGACCGTTGCTGCCGCCGGGCAGGTGGCCGTCCTCCAGGCGGAGTTCGGCGCGTCCGTCGGCCTCGCGCAGGAAGCGGGCGGTGTGCTCGTCCTCGCCGTACACCTCGGAGCCGTCCCACCAGTGGGAGGCGTTGTTGCCGAAGAGGATCGGGGGCCGGCCCGGCACTTCGATGCCCTCGTTCTCCGCGAACCTCATCACGTTCTCGCCGGGTCCGCCGGGCGTGTTGTGCCAGGGGCCGCTGCCGGGCGGCAGGGGCACCTCGACGCTGCGCTCGCCGGGCTTGTAGCGGCGGTGGTTGACCCAGTCGTGCACCTGGAACTGGATCCAGGCGGCGGCCAGGATGTTGAGGGAGGTCGCCGGCACGAAGCTCTCGCGGTACAGCAGCTGCCGGCTGACCGTGACCGGATTCGGGGTGTCGAAGAGGTCCGGGCGGTAGTCCGGCTTCAGGTTGCGGCCGAAGGCGGCGCCCACCGCGCCCATCTTCGGGGCCGACAGATCGTTGTACGTCCCCTCGTACGACCGCTCCCCGCGCAGCTGCTCCGGGATCGGCGCCGGCACCCGCTGGGCGCTCGGCGGCGCCTCGCGCGGCTCGGTGTCGATCAGGTTGCGGCGGCGCAGCACCTTGCGCAGGAACACCAGGTTCAGCAGGCTCAGCTGCAACGGCAGCCGGTGCCACGGGACATAGCGGTTCAGCAGCGCGAAGGCCGCTTCTGTCGGGCGGCCCAGGATGCGGTTGCGCAGCGGCTCCTCGGTGACGAACCTCAGCCCCAGCCGGTGCGCGCTCGCCGCCTGGTATGCGGCCTTCCGGGCCCGGTTGATGTTGCCGAGCGGGCGGAAGTCGTCCGTGGTGTACCAGGGGTTGAAGGCGAGGTCCTCGATCCGGCGGGCGGTCGCGCGGGCCTCGGCGGTGTTCAGGTCCTGGCTCGGAATCGTCAGCCGGGCCACCGCGATCGCGGGCGACACGCCGTCCTTCCACTCCACCGAGGCGTCCTCGACCGGAGTGCGCCGCTCGTCGACGAAGCGCTGCACGCACAGGTCGTAGCTGACGTCACCCTGGGCCAGGCGGTGCGCGAACTCCCGGTGCAGGGCGTCCGCGTCCCGGCGGTCCGCAGCGGGCGCCGGCGGTGTGCCGGGCGCGGGCCGGAACAGGAACCGCACCGGTCCCGCCTCGCCCCACAGCACCGCGCCGCGGCTCCAGAACGTCTCGTTGGCAAGGGAGTCGACGGTGTGCCGGGTGGCGGCCTGCACATTGCGGCGCATCCGGTTCGCGGTGCCCAGGCCCACGGCCAGCGGCAGCTTCACGAACAGCCCGAACGCCTTCTGCACCGGGCTCCTCGCCCCCGCCATGGCCTTCGCGAAGGCGACGAACTCCCGTGCGTTGCGGGCATGCGAGACGGGATAGCTGGTCGCCAGCAGGTCGTGGCTCTCCTCGTCCGACACCAGCACGCGTACGGCCGCCCCGCGCAGGTCCGGCGAACCGTCGCCCTGCCGGATCCCGCTCGCGTTGGACAGCCGTACCGTCGCCGGATACTCGGCGCCCGGCTGGGCGAACCCCACCCGCAGTGCGGCGGGGTGATCGTCGTGGAAGCGCAGCCGCGCGTTGTCCACGGCCACCGGCGCCTTGGCATGGAAGGTCCGGGCGATCCCGCCGCCCCCCGCCCGCCGGTTCTTGACCTGCACCTTCATCAGTTCGGCGGCCAGCTGCTCGAACATCAGCCGTTCCGCTTCGGGACCACCGCCTTCGTACCGCTCGTACTGTGGTCCTTGCTGCCCGGTCTCGGCCATCGGTCGTTTCCTCACGCGCACGTTGCGTACGGGACAGGGCCCCGCACGCTACTGGCGGCCGGGGCGCGCTCACAGCGATGGTTCGCGCCGATGTGCGCCACCTTGCGCCCCATGCGAACAATTGCACGGTGAACGGCATTTGGGCACGTCAGCCGGGCCTGTGAGAGAGCCGTAACCTGCTGTGCCCGCACCGCGGGCGTTCCCGCTTCCCAGCAACCCCACCCGCCGCCCCCGCCGTGGCCGGGGAACGACTCCTTCCCGGTGCCGGTTCGGGGCCATGGTGGGTGCCCACCACCCGCAGACGTCCCGGGGGAGGTCCCAGATGCGGGACACCTACGTCAAAGGGCCCAGCTATGCCGCGCTGCGCCCGTGCAAGCCGGAAACCGATCCGAGCAGCTTCCCGGTCTACCCCGACCTGGTGGAACGGCTCGTCGAGGACAAGCACCAGCCAGACCCGGACGGAGTGATCCCGCATGTGCTGGCGACCTGTGCGGCCTACTCGTACGCCGGGTTCGAGCAGCACAGCGATGTGGAGACCGTCTCGATGATCATGGCGCGGCTCGGCCTGGAGGAGAACGGCTGCCGGGCCTTCGAACAGCGCGTGGACGCCCTGTACATCGCGTCCGCCGCCTATCTGGTCCAGGACAAGGACCGCAGGGTCGCGATCCTCTGCTACCGCGGCACCCAGCCCGAGGACGTCATCAGCATCCTCACCGACGCCGACGTACGGCCCGAGATGCTCTGCGTCGAACTGGAGGGCCGCAAGTACGAGGTCCACGCCGGCTTCTACCGCAACGTGCGCGCCACCCGCCATCTGGTCATCGACGCCCTGGAGCGGGCCGTGCGCGGCGAGTCCCTGAACCCCGAGGAGCAGGGCACCCGCGGCGGCGGCCTGGAGGCCCTCTACATCACGGGGCACAGCCTCGGCGCGGCCATGGCCGCGATCATGGCGGTCACCCTCGTGCACGAGCCGCGCTACCGGCACATCGCCGAGAAGCTGAAGGGTGTCTACACCTTCGGCCAGCCCATGGTCGGCGGCCCCGATCTGGCCCGCGCCTGCGAGGAGACACCCGGCCCGCTGGACAACCACGTGTTGCGCGACCGTCTGATCCGCTACATCTTCGACCGGGACGTCGTGCCCGCCCTGCCCCCCCGGCCGGTCGGCCCGTACCAGCCGTTCGGCCGCGAGTTCCACTACCGCAGGCGGCACGGCCTGGCAGACGCCACGCTCACCTTCGTCGCCGACTCGGCGATCGAGGGCCTGACCCTGCCGGGCGACGTCCTGCGCACGGCCGTCGACCGGGACTGGGGCGGGCTGCTGCTCCGCGCCACCGAAGGGATACGGCGGTCGGTACGCCCCCTGCTGCGGGCCGGCGGTGAGGGCTGGACGGAGGTCACCGAACCGGGCCTGCACTACCCCCAGATGGACAGCCTGGCGGGTCTCGCCGTGGTGGCCCCGCTGGCGTTCTTCGCGACCCGCCTGGCGCTGACCCGCACCATCCCGTTCAAGTACTCCTTCGACGACCACGGCCCGGGCCACTATGTCAACGCGCTTGCTCCGCCGGGGGTGTTGAGCGAGTTCGGAGACGTGCTGTAGCGCTCCGCGGGGCCGCGATGTGCAGTCGTTTGGCTGCGGCGCCGTCGTGGCTGGTCGCGCAGTTCCCCGCGCCCCTTCCGGGGCGCGGGGAACCGGAGAGCTTCAGGGCCTGATGTTCCACTCGGCGATCACCGGGCGGTCGTGCTCCGTAGACAGGCGGCTGACCGTGCCCGTCGCCAGTTGGAAGAGACGGCCGTCCGTCGGAGGAAGACCCAGCCGTCGGGCCGTGAGCACCCGGAGGAAATGGGCGTGCGCCACGAGGATCACGTCCCCGTCGGGGAGTGCCGCGTCCACGCGGGACAGTACGCGGTCGGCGCGCTGCCCGATCTGTTCGGGGGACTCGCCGGGGTGTCCGTCCGGGCCGGGCGGCACGCCGTCGGTCCACAGGTACCAGTCGGGGCGGGTGCGGTGGATCTCGACGGTGGTGATGCCCTCGTAGCCGCCGTAGTCCCACTCGTGCAGGTCGGGCTCGACGACGGCCGCGGGGATGCCCGCGAGTTCGGCGGTGCGTATCGCACGGCCGAGCGGGCTGGTCAGTGCAAGTGCGTAGGTCCGCTGCGAGAGGAGTGGAGCGAGCGACTTGGCCTGCTCCTCGCCGTGCTGGGTGAGGGGCAGGTCGGTCCAGCTGGTGTGCTGTCCCGACACGCTCCACTCCGTCTCGCCGTGGCGGACCAGGAGTAGGTCCCCCACGGCAGACCTACTTCGACTCGACGGCGTGTCCGCCGAACTGGTTGCGCAGGGCCGCGATCATCTTCATCTGCGGGGAGTCGTCCTGGCGGGAGGCGAACCGCGCGAAGAGGGAGGCCGTGATGGCGGGCAGCGGCACCGCGTTGTCGATGGCCGCCTCGACCGTCCAGCGGCCCTCGCCCGAGTCCTGCGCGAAGCCCTTCAGCTTGTCCAGGTGCTCGTCCTCGTCGAGGGCGTTGACCGCGAGGTCGAGCAGCCAGGAACGGATGACCGTGCCGTCCTGCCAGGAGCGGAACACCTCGCGGACGTCGGTCACCGAGTCGATCTTCTCCAGCAGTTCCCAGCCCTCGGCGTAGGCCTGCATCATCGCGTACTCGATACCGTTGTGGACCATCTTGGAGAAGTGCCCGGCGCCGACCTTGCCCGCGTGGACATAGCCGTACGGGCCCTCCGGCTTGAGCGCCTCGAAGATGGGCTGGAGCCGCTCGACGTGCTCCTTGTCGCCGCCGACCATCAGCGCGTAGCCGTTCTGCAGGCCCCACACACCGCCGGAGACGCCCGCGTCGACGAAGCCGATGCCCTTGGCACCCAGCTCCTCGGCGTGCTTCTCGTCGTCGGTCCAGCGGGAGTTGCCGCCGTCGACGACCGTGTCGCCGGGGGAGAGGAGGCCGCCGAGCTCGTCGACGACGGACTGGGTGGGGGCGCCCGCCGGGACCATCACCCACACCACGCGCGGCGCTTCGAGCTTGTCGACCAGTTCGGCGAGGCTGGCCGCGTCGGAGAGGTCGGGGTTGCGGTCGTAGCCGATGACGGTGTGGCCGGCGCGGCGGATCCGCTCGCGCATGTTGCCGCCCATCTTGCCGAGCCCGATGAGTCCGATCTGCATGGTCAGTTCACTTCTTCCTGAGCGTTCTTGAGCTCGCGGTACGCGGCCACGAGAGCGGTGGTGGAGGGGTCGAGGCCGGGGACGTCCGCGCCTTGGGTGAGAGCCGGCTCGACGCGCTTGGCGAGGACCTTGCCGAGCTCGACGCCCCACTGGTCGAAGGAGTCGATGTTCCAGACGGCGCCCTGGACGAACACCTTGTGCTCGTAGAGGGCGATCAACTGGCCGAGGACGGAGGGGGTGAGTTCCTTCGCCAGGATGGTGGTGGTGGGGTGGTTGCCCTGGAAGGTGCGGTGCGGCACCTGCTCCTCGGGGATCCCCTCCGCGCGCACCTCGTCGGCGGTCTTGCCGAAGGCGAGTGCCTGGCCCTGCGCGAACAGGTTGGCCATCAACAGGTCGTGCTGGGCCTTGAGTTCGTCGCTGAGCTCGTCGACCGGGCGGGCGAAGCCGATCAGGTCCGCCGGAATGATCTTGGTGCCCTGGTGGATCAGCTGGTAGTAGGCGTGCTGCCCGTTGGTGCCGGGCGTGCCCCACACCACCGGACCGGTCTGCCAGCCCACCGGTCGTCCGTCGCGCTGCACCGACTTGCCGTTGGACTCCATGTCCAGCTGCTGCAGATACGCCGTGAACTTGGAGAGGTAGTGCGAGTACGGCAGCACCGCATGGGACTGGGCGTCGAAGAAGTTGCCGTACCAGATGCCCAACAGACCCAGCAGAAGCGGAGCGTTGGCCTCGGCGGGGGCGGTGCGGAAGTGCTCGTCGACGATGCGGAAGCCGTCGAGCAGCTCCCGGAACCGGTCCGGGCCGATCGCGATCATCAGCGACAGGCCGATCGCCGAGTCGAAGGAGTAGCGGCCGCCGACCCAGTCCCAGAACTCGAACATGTTGTCCGGGTCGATGCCGAATTCGGAGACCTTGCCGGCGTTGGTGGAGAGGGCGACGAAGTGCTTGGCGACCGCCTTTTCGTCCCTATCGAGCCCGCGCAGCAGCCAGGTGCGGGCCGAGGTCGCGTTGGTGATCGTCTCGATGGTGGTGAAGGTCTTGGAGGCGACGATGAACAGCGTCTGAGCCGGGTCGAGGTCGCGGACCGCCTCGTGCAGGTCGGCTCCGTCCACGTTCGACACGAACCGGAGGGTCAGCGAGCGGTCGGTGAACGCCCGCAGTGCCTCGTAGGCCATCGCGGGGCCGAGGTCGGAGCCGCCGATGCCGATGTTGACGACGTTCCTGATCCGCTTGCCGGTGTGGCCGGTCCACTGCCCGGAGCGGACCTGCTCGGCGAAGGCGGCCATCTTGTCGACGACGCGGTGCACGCCGGGCACGACGTTCTCGCCGTCCACCTCCATCACCGCGTCCCGAGAGGCGCGCAGTGCGGTGTGCAGGACGGCCCGGTCCTCGGTGAGGTTGATCTTCTCGCCGCGGAACATGGCGTCGCGCAGCCCGAACACGTCGGCGGCGGTGGCGAGTTCCTGCAGCAGGGCCAGGGTCTCGTCGGTGATCAGGTGCTTGGAGTAGTCGATGCGCAGGTCGCCCACGCGCACGACGTAGCGCTCCGCACGCCCGGGGTCGGTTGCGAACAGCTCACGCAGCACCGGCTGGCCCTGGGCACGGTGGTCCTCCAGAGCGGCCCACTCGGGGCGCCGCGTCAGCTGAGGGGAGTCAGACATGAGAGAGGGTCTCCTTGGTGGCCTCGCCCCGCAGGGCGACGGCGTACATCTCGTCCGCGTCGAGGCGCCTGAGTTCCTCGGCGATGAGTTCGGAGGTGGTGCGGACCTTCAGCGCGAGGGTGCGCGAGGGCTGGCCCGGCAGGGTGAGCGTGGCCAGTGGGCCCTCGGGGCGGTCGATGACGATCTCGCCGTCCGCGGTCCCGAGCCGCACGGCCGTGACGACCGGGCCCGCGGTGACCACGCGGTCGATCCTCACGTTCAGCCGTGCCTCCAGCCAGCGCGCCAGCAGCTCGGCCGCCGGGTTGTCGGCCTCGGCCTCCACGGCCCCCGACACGATCCTGGTGCGGGCCTGGTCCAGGGCCGCCGCCAGCATCGAGCGCCACGGCGTCAGCCGGGTCCAGGCGAGGTCGGTGTCGCCCGGCGCGTAGGAGCGGGCCCGCTGCTCCAGGGTCTCGGCCGGGTTCTCGACGGCGTACAGGTCGGTGATCCTGCGCTGCGCGAGGGCACCGAGCGGGTCCTTGGCAGGCACCTTCGGTGCGTCCACCGGCCACCAGACGACGACCGGCGCGTCCGGCAGCAGCAGCGGCAGCACGACCGAGTCGGCGTGGTCGGACACCTCGCCGTACGTCCGGAGGATGACCGTCTCGCCGGTGCCGGCGTCGGCGCCCACCCGGACCTCGGCGTCCAGCTTGGAGGCCATGCGGTCGCGCGGGGTGCGGGCGTGCCGCTTGATGACGACCAGGGTGCGCGAGGGGTGCTCGTGCGAGGCCTCCTCGGCCGCCTTGATCGCGTCGTAGGCGTTCTCCTCGTCCGTGACGATGACCATCGTCAGGACCATGCCCACGGCGGGTGTGCCGATGGCGCGGCGGCCCTGCACCAGCGCCTTGTTGATCTTGCTTGCCGTGGTGTCGGTCAGGTCGATCTTCATGGCCTGCGCCAGCTCCGTCCGTCTCGTGCGAGCATCTCGTCGGCTTCCTCGGGTCCCCAGCTGCCCGAGGGGTACTGCGCGGGCTTGCCGTGCCGCGCCCAGTACTCCTCGATCGGGTCGAGGATCTTCCAGGACTCTTCCACTTCCTGGTGACGGGGGAACAGGTTGGCGTCGCCGAGCAGCACGTCCAGGATGAGGCGCTCGTACGCCTCCGGACTGGACTCGGTGAAGGACTCGCCGTAGGCGAAGTCCATCGACACGTCCCGGATCTCCATCGAGGTGCCCGGCACCTTGGAACCGAACCGGACCGTCATGCCCTCGTCGGGCTGGACGCGGATGACGATCGCGTTCTGCCCGAGCTCCTCCGTGGCGGTGGAGTCGAAGGGGGAGTGCGGGGCCCGCTTGAAGACCACCGCGATCTCGGTGACCCGGCGGCCCAGGCGCTTGCCGGTGCGCAGGTAGAAGGGGATGCCCGCCCAGCGGCGGTTGTCCACCTCCAGCTTGATGGCCGCGTAGGTGTCGGTCTTCGAGCCCGGGTCGATGCCGTCCTCCTGCAGATAGCCGAGGACCTTCTCGCCGCCCTGCCAGCCCTCCGCGTACTGCGCGAGGACCGTGTGCTCGCCCAGCTTCTCCGGCAGCCGCACGGACTTCAGGACCTTCAGCTTCTCGGTGAGCAGCGACTCGGCGTCGAACGCGATCGGCTCCTCCATGGCGGTGAGCGCCATCAGCTGCAGCAGGTGGTTCTGGATGACGTCACGGGCGGCGCCGATGCCGTCGTAGTAGCCGGCGCGGCCGCCGATGCCGATGTCCTCCGCCATGGTGATCTGGATGTGGTCGACGTACGACCGGTTCCAGATGGGCTCGTACATCTGGTTGGCGAAGCGGAGCGCCAGGATGTTCTGGACGGTCTCCTTGCCGAGGTAGTGGTCGATGCGGAACACCTGGTCCGGCTCGAACACGTCGTGCAGGAGCGCGTTGAGGTCACGGGCGCTCGCCAGGTCGCGTCCGAACGGCTTCTCGATCACCGCGCGCCGCCAGGAACCCTCGCGCGGGCTCGCAAGGCCGTGCTTCTTGAGCTGCTGGACGACCTTGGGGAAGAACTTCGGCGGTACGGAGAGGTAGAAGGCGAAGTTGCCTCCGGTGCCGCGGGAGGCGTCCAGCTCGTCGACGGCCGACTTCAGCTGCTTGAACGCCGTGTCGTCGTCGAAGTCGCCGGGGATGAACCGCATGCCCTCGGCGAGCTGCTGCCAGACCTCCTCGCGGAACTCGGTGCGCGCGTGCTCGCGGACCGCGTCGTGCACGACCTGCGCGAAGTCCTGGTCCTCCCAGTCCCTTCGGGCGAACCCGACGAGGGAGAAGCCCGGCGGCAGCAGCCCGCGGTTGGCGAGGTCGTAGACGGCGGGCATCAGCTTCTTGCGGGACAGGTCGCCGGTGACGCCGAAGATGACGAGCCCGGACGGGCCCGCGATGCGCGGGAGCCGGCGGTCGCGGTCGTCGCGCAGGGGGTTGGTCCAGCCGAGCGCCGACTCGACCGTGGCGTGCTCGGTCATTCCGTCTCAACTCCCTTGCTGTCGAGGGACTTCGTGACGGCGTTCAGCAGGTCCTGCCAGGCCGTCTCGAACTTGGCGACGCCCTCGTCCTCGAGTTGCTGCACGACTTCGTCGTAGGAGATCCCGAGGGCCTCCACGGCGGCCAGGTCGGCGCGGGCCTGCGCGTAGCCGCCGGTGATCGTGTCGCCGGTGATGTCGCCGTGGTCGGCGGTGGCGTTGAGCGTGGCCTCCGGCATCGTGTTCACGGTGCCGGGCGCGACCAGCTCGTCCACGTACAGGGTGTCCTTGTACGCGGGGTCCTTCACGCCGGTGGAGGCCCAGAGCGGGCGCTGCTTGTTGGCCTTGGCGCCGGCGAGGGCGGTCCAGCGCTCACCGGCGAAGACCTCCTCGTAGGCCTCGTAGGCGAGACGCGCGTTCGCGAGCGCCGCCTTGCCCTTGAGGACGGACGCCTCGGGGGAGCTGAGGCCGTCCAGCCTCTTGTCGATCTCGGAGTCGACGCGGGAGACGAAGAAGGAGGCCACGGAATGGATGGTCGAGAGGTCGAGGCCCTTGGCCGCGGCCTTCTCCAGGCCCGCCAGGTAGGCGTCCATGACCTCGCGGTAGCGCTCCAGGGAGAAGATCAGCGTGACATTGACGCTGATGCCGAGGCCGATGACCTCGGTGATGGCCGGGAGGCCCGCCTTGGTCGCCGGGATCTTGATCATGACGTTGGGCCGGTCGACCAGCCACGCCAGCTGCTTGGCCTCGGCGATCGTGGCCTTGGTGTGGTGGGCGAGGCGCGGGTCGACCTCGATGGAGACCCGGCCGTCGCGGCCGCCGGTGGCGTCGTACACGGGCCGCAGGATGTCGGCGGCGGCGCGGACGTCGGCGGTGGTCATCATCCGTACGGCCTCTTCGACCGTGACGCCGCGGACGGCGAGGTCGGCGAGCTGCTCCTCGTAGCCCTCGCCGGAGCCGATGGCGGCCTGGAAGATGGACGGGTTGGTGGTCACGCCCACCACGTTGCTGTTCTCGACGAGTTCGGCGAGGTTGCCGGACTCGATCCGCTTGCGCGACAGGTCGTCCAGCCAGATGGAGACGCCCTCGTCGGACAGGCGCTTGAGTGCTCCCGCGGTCGCGGTTGCTTCGGTCACTTTGATCATCTTCTTTCTGGCGATCGGATCAACCGCGGGCGGCAGCGAGGGATTCCCGGGCTGCGGCGGCGACGTTCTCAGGGGTGAAGCCGAACTCGGCGAACAGGGTCTTGGCGTCGGCGGAGGCGCCGAAGTGCTCGAGGGAGACGATGCGTCCTGCGTCACCTGTGAAGCGGTACCACGTCAGACCGATCCCGGCCTCCACGGCGACGCGGGCCCGCACGGACGGCGGAAGGACGCGTTCGCGGTACTCCCGCGGCTGCTCCTCGAACCACTCCACGGACGGCATCGACACGACCCGGGTGCCGATCCCCTCGGTCTCCAGCTGCTCGCGCGCGGCCACCGCGAGTTGCACCTCGGAGCCGGTGGCGATCAGGACGACGTCCGGGGTCTGCTTCGAGGACTCCTTCAGGACGTAACCGCCCTTGGCCGTATCGGGGTTGGGGGCATACGTCGGCACGCCCTGGCGGGTGAGCGCGAGTCCGTGCGGGGCCGGGTTGGTGGCGTGCCGCTTGAGGATCTCGCCCCAGGCGATCGCGGTCTCGTTGGCGTCGGCAGGGCGGACGATGTTGAGGCCCGGGATGGCACGCAGGGAGGCCAGGTGCTCGACCGGCTGGTGGGTCGGCCCGTCCTCGCCGAGACCGATGGAGTCGTGCGTCCAGACGTACGTCACCGGGAGCTGCATGATGGCCGACATCCGCACCGCGTTGCGCATGTAGTCGGAGAACACCAGGAAGGTGCCGCCGTAGATACGGGTGTTGCCGTGCAGCGCGATGCCGTTCATCTCCGCGGCCATCGAGAACTCGCGGATGCCGAAGTGGACGGTACGGCCGTACGGGTCGGCCTCCGGGAGCGGGTTGCCCTTCGGCAGGAAGGACGACGTCTTGTCGATGGTGGTGTTGTTCGAGCCGGCCAGGTCGGCGGAGCCGCCCCACAGCTCGGGGACGATCGCGCCGAGCGCCTGCAGCACCTTGCCGGAGGCGGCGCGGGTGGCGACCGCCTTGCCCTCCTCGAAGACCGGCAGGGCGTCCTCCCAGCCCTCGGGCAGCTGGCCCGCGACGATCCGGTCGAACAGCTCCGCGCGCTCGGGGTTGGCGCCGCGCCACTTGTCGAGCTGCTTGTCCCAGGCCGCGTGCGCCTCGGCACCGCGGTCGAGGGCCTCACGGGCGTGGGCGAGGACGTCGGCGTCGACCTGGAAGGACTGCTCGGGGTCGAAGCCGAGGATGCGCTTGGTGGCGGCGATCTCGTCGGCGCCGAGCGCGGAGCCGTGGGAGGCCTCGGTGTTCTGCGCGTTCGGGGCGGGCCAGGCGATGATCGTGCGCATTGCGATGATCGAGGGCCGCTCCGTCTCGGCCTGCGCGGCCTTGAGGGCCGCGTACAGGGCGGGTACGTCGATGTCGCCGCCGAGCGAGGGCTCGACGCGCTGCACGTGCCAGCCGTAGGCCTCGTAGCGCTTCAGGACGTCCTCGGAGAACGCGGTCGCGGTGTCGCCCTCGATGGAGATGTGGTTGTCGTCGTAGAGGAAGACCAGGTTGCCGAGCTTCTGGTGGCCGGCCAGCGAGGAGGCCTCGGCGGAGACGCCCTCCTCCAGGTCGCCGTCGGAGACGATCGCCCAGATGGTGTGGTCGAAGGGGGAGGTGCCCTCGGGCGCCTCGGGGTCGAACAGACCGCGCTCGTAGCGGGCGGCCATCGCCATGCCGACGGCGTTGGCGACCCCCTGGCCGAGCGGACCGGTGGTGGTCTCGACACCGGCGGTGTGCCCGTACTCGGGGTGACCGGGCGTCTTGGAACCGTGCGTCCGGAACGCCTTCAGGTCATCGAGCTCGACCTCGTAGCCCGCCAGGAACAGCTGCGTGTAGAGAGTCAGCGAGGTGTGGCCGGGGGACAGAACGAAACGATCCCGACCGGTCCACTCGGGGTCGGCGGGATCGTGACGCATCACCTTCTGAAAGATCGTGTACGCGGCCGGGGCCAGGCTCATCGCCGTGCCCGGGTGGCCGTTGCCGACCTTCTGCACGGCATCGGCGGCGAGCAGACGGGCCGTGTCCACGGCGCGCCGGTCGAGTTCGGTCCATTCGAAGCTGTCCGGTGTCTGCGTACTCATCTTCAAGAAGTCCTCGATCGAAGCGGCTGAACTGCTCTGATGTGTTCAAACTTAAAAGTCTGACTTTTACGGGGGAAGGTCGCTGTGTGTCAGCCTGTGGTGAAAGTGGGACACCGACAGCGCGACCGAGGCGGCACGAGTAGGACATGGCGGGCAGAACCATCCAAGGTGGAGACGGTGACGGCGGGGTGGACGGCATCCGAACGTTCCCTTTCCCGGTCGAGCTGAGTCTGGGCGGTGTCGGCATGCGAGTCGGCCCGATGGGGGCCGATCGCACCTGGCACGCCGAGGGGGCGGCGCCCCTGGAGCGTGTGCACCGGATCGACTTCCACGTCGTGATGTTCTTCGACGACGGCCCCGTCCGCCACATGATCGACTTCGCGGAGTACGAGGCCTCGCCCGGCGACGTGCTGTGGATCCGCCCCGGCCAGGTCCACCGCTTCTCGGAAGCGAGCGAGTACCGCGGAACCGTCCTGGCCATGCAGCCCGGCTTCCTGCCCCGTGCCACGGTGGAGGCGACCGGCCTCTACCGCTACGACCTGCCGCCCCTGCTCCACCCCGACCAGGCGCAGCTGACCGCCCTGAAGTCCGCCCTCGCCCAACTGCAACGCGAGTACGAGGACACCACGACCCTGCCGCTCAGCCTGCACACCGCCGTGCTGCGGCACGCCCTCACGGCCTTCCTGCTGCGGCTGGCGCACCTGGCGGCCAGTTCGGCGGAGGCGGTCCGCCGTCAGTCGGACACGACGTTCACCCTGTTCCGGGACGCCGTGGAGAAGCACTTCGCCACCAACCACAGCGTCAGCGCCTACGCCGACTCCCTCGGCTACTCCCGGCGCACCCTCGTCCGCGCGGTCCGCGCCGCCACCGGTGAGACCCCCAAGGGGTTCATCGACAAGCGGGTGATTCTGGAGGCGAAGCGGCTGCTGGCCCATACCGATATGCCTATCGGCCGGGTGGGGGTGGCTGTCGGGTTTCCCGACGCGGCGAACTTCTCGAAGTTCTTTCATCAGCACACGGATGTGACGCCGGCGGCGTTCCGTGCGGAGCTTCGGTGAAGTGCGGCTCCGTCGTGGGGGCCGGTGCCGTCGACGGTCTGCGGGCAGTTCGTGGCTGGTCGCGCAGTTCCCCGCGCCCCCTTTGGGCGCTGCCCCATGGGGGCGGATCCCCGCGGGGCAGCGTTGCAAGCCGTGTCAGTGCCCGAAGTCGAACCAGTTCACGTTCACGAAGTCGGCCGGCTGGCCGCTGGTGAAGGTCAGGTAGACGTCGTGGGTGCCGGTCACCGCGCTGATGTTGGCCGGGACCGTCCTCCAGGACTGCCAGCCGCCCGTGTTGGCGAGGGCGAAGCTGCCGATCGGTGTGGCGGTACGGCTGTCCAGGCGTACCTCGACCAGGCCGCTGACCCCGGACGCGGCGCCGCTCGCCACGCGTGCGTAGAACTGTGTGGCCGCCGTGGAGCCGAAGTTGACGCCCTTGTAGAGGGCCCAGTCACCGTTGGCCAGGGAGCCGAGGTCCTGGCCGCCGCCGGTGTCGGAGGTGCTCTCCGTGGCGGTGCCGGACTGGCCGTCGTAGGACTCCGCCTGGATGGCGCTGTAGGCGTCACGGTTGCCGGAGGGCGGGGGTGTGGTCGTGCTCCCGCCGCTCGACAGGACCTGGACGTAGTCCACGAGCATCGGGTGGCCGGATTCCGTGGCGCTGGTCGGGCCGCCGCCGAACGCGGCCGGGAAGGCGCCGCCCATCGCCACGTTCAGGATGACGAAGAAACCGTGGTTGGTGGCGTTGGCCCAGGTCGTGGCGTCCATCTGACTGGCCGTGACGGTCTGGTAGTTGACGCCGTCGACGTAGAAGCGGATCGCCTCGGGGGTGACCGAGCGGTCCCACTCCATGGTGTAGGTGTGGAAGCCCGACTGGCACGTCGTGTTGGGGCATGCCGTCGAATTGCCGAGGCCCGTCGTCTCGTTGCACGGGCCGCCCGGGTTCGTACCGCAGTGCATCGTCGCCCAGACCTTGTTGATGCCCTGGACGTTCTCCATGATGTCCAGCTCGCCGACGCTCGGCCAGTTCTGGTAGTTGCCGCGATAGGGGGCGCCCAGCATCCAGAACGCCGGCCAGTAGCCCGCACCGGCATCGCCGGTGACGTTGGGCATCTGGAGGCGGGCCTCGACGCGCAGCTTGCCGCCGGCCGGGGGCTGGAAGTCGGTGCGGTTGGTCTCGATACGGCCGGACGTCCAGTTGCCCGCGGAGTCGCGCAGCGGGGTGATGCGGAGGTTGCCGCTGCCGTCGAGCGAGACGTTGCTGGTGCTGTTCGTCATCGTCTCGACCTCGCCGGTGCCCCATTTGGCGGCGCCGCCGGGGTACGAAGTACCGGTGTCGTACTGCCAGTTGGAGGTGTTGACGCCGGTTCCGGCCGAGCCGTTGAAGTCGTCGAGGAAGACCTGCGTCCAGCCCGACGGGGGTGTGGGCGCCGAGGCGTCGGCGGACTGGGTGGCGGCCGTGGCGAGCGCGGCCGCCAGGCCGAGCGTGCTGAGCACGGCGAGGAGCGCGCGTCGCCGTCTGGGTATGCCGGAGGTTGCACTCATGGGGGTGCCTCCCGGTTGCGGAGTGATGGGCTGTGGGGTGCCCTTGAGAGCGCTCTCAAAGTGGGCCCAATGTGCTCTCCGCCACCAGAACCGTCAAGAGTTAAAGCAAGGAAAGTCCTTTCCGGCGGCCGAAGTTCACCCCCTGAACGGTGCAAACGTGCTAAAGCGCGCTCCCCGCCTTCCACTCCGACCATGACAGATTCCAGCCGTTGAGCCCGTTGGCCGGGTCGACGGTCTTCTCACCGGAGTTCTTGACGATGACCACGTCACCGAGCATCGAGGAGTCGTAGAACTTGTAGCCCGCCACGGAGCTGTCGTCCGCACCCTTCGCGTCGTGCAGGCCCACGCAGCCGTGGCTGGTGTTCTGGTGGCCGAACACCGAGCCGGACGCCCAGTAGTTGCCGTGCACGAACGTGCCGGACGTGGTCAGACGCTGGGCGTGCGGCACGTCGGAGATGTCGTACTCGTCGCCGAGCCCGACCGTGGAGGACTCCATGCGGGTCTGCTTGAACCGCTCGCTGATCACCATGATTCCGGACCAGGTGGTGTGCTGGGCGTTGCCGCCGCTGACCGGGTAGGTGGCGAGCGTCTCGCCGTCCCGCTCGACCGCCATCTCCTTGGTGGCGAGGTCGACCGTACTGATCTGGGCGCGGCCGATGTGGAAGGTGACGTCCTTGTTCTGCACGCCGTAGACGCCGCCTGCGCCCTCGACGTCCTTCAGCCGCAGGCTGAGGGTGATCTTCGTGCCGGAGGCCCAGTAGGTCTGCGGGCGGAAGTCGAGGCGGGTGTCGCTGAACCAGTGGCCGACCACCTCGACGGCGGGCTCCGCGGTGACGGTGATGGCCTTCTGGACGGTGGCGCGGTCCTTCACGGCGGGCGTGAAGTTGATCGACACGGGCATGCCGACGCCGGAGGTGGAGCCCGCCTCGGGCGTGAAGTAGCCGACGAAGGTCTCGCCGGGTGACCTGGTGGTGAAGGTCGCAGTCTGTGCCGCGGCGCCCTCCGGGGTGGCCGTCACCGTGTATTTCATCCCGGAGTACGGGTTCTTCGCCGACGTCCACCTGGTCTTCGCGTCGTTGAGCGAACCGGCCAGTGCGGAGCCGTCGTTGCCGGTGACCTTCACCGAGGCGAGGATGCCGTCGGTCACGGTGACCTCGACGGGGCTGGTGAAGGCGGCCTTCCTGGTGCCGTCGGCGGGTGTGACCGAGACGGTCGGTTTCTTTGAGGCGGCGGCCGCGGATTCGCCGGACTTCGTCGTCCCCTCGGAGGCGCCCGCGGAGCTGCTGCATCCGGTCAGTGCCGCGGCGGCGGGCACCGCGCCCAGCGCGCTCAGTACTCCACGCCGGGACCACTTCTGCGACTGCTGAGACCGGTTCGATATGTGCGAGACGCCCACGGCAGGCCTTTCTGGGATGTCCACCTTTTCCGGGTGCATCCTGCGCCGCGCAGATTTGTTGATCCTTTGAATTTCTCGATCGATTCCTGAGATTCCTGTGAGGAATCGCCGTGAGAAGGACCGAAACCGCGGTTGTGGAGGGTCCGGGGATTGTGAACAGAGTATGAGCGGCCCGACCGGGGCCGACCGACCACCGCCGGAGGTATGACGTGACCGAAGTCCGCGAGCCGCACACCGTGGCCGTCGTAGGAGCAGGCGCGGCGGGAACGCTGACCGCCGTCCAGCTCTGCGAGACGGCGACGCGCCGCCGGACACCGCTCGGCCTCGTCCTTCTCGACCCGGCCCCGGAGGCAGGCCGCGGCGCCGCGTACGCCACACGCGACCCGCGCCACCGCCTCAACGTGCCCGCGGGCGGCATGAGTTGCTACCCCGACGACCCCGGCCACTTCACCCGCTGGCTGTGCCGCCACGGCGAACCGTCCGTCACAGCGGCCGACTTCGCCACCCGCTACCGCTACGGCGCCTACCTCGCCGACACCCTCGCGCAGGCCATCGTTCGAGCCCAGGGCACGGTGACGGTACGACGGCTGCGCACCCGCGCCGAGAGCTGCACCGGCACCCCCGAGGGCCGGCCGACGCTCCACCT
This sequence comes from Streptomyces sp. NRRL S-646, assembly GCF_000720765.1. Lineage (GTDB taxonomy): Bacteria > Actinomycetota > Actinomycetes > Streptomycetales > Streptomycetaceae > Streptomyces. Next base: position 697,797 of record NZ_JODC01000007.1, on the reverse strand, counting down.
CGCCGACGGAGGACACCTCACCGTCGACAGCGCGGTCCTGGCCACCGGGCCCGCCGCCCCCTCCCCGACCTGGGCCCCGCCGGCACTGCGCGCCTCGGCCCGTTTCGTCGCCGCACCCTGGGCCACGGGCGCGCTGGACGGCCCGCTCTCCGACACCGCCGACGTCCTCCTCGTCGGCACCGGACTGACGGCCGTCGACCTCTCCCTCACCCTCGACCGTCCCGGCCGCACGGTCCACGCCCTCTCCCGCAGCGGCCTGCTGCCCCAGCCGCACGCCCTCACCCCGGCCGGCCAGATGGGCGCGCCCGAGGGCCTCGACGACGCCTCGCTGGGCCGCCTCCGCCGGGCCGTCTACCGCCACATCAGCCGGTCCGTGCGCACCCACGGAGACTGGCGCCCCGCCCTCGACAGCCTGCGCCCGCACACCGCCCGCCTCTGGGAGAGCCTCACCCCCGAGGACCGGGCCGAGTTCCTCGCCCGTGAGGGCGCCCTGTGGAACACCCACCGCCACCGCATGGCCCCCGCCACCGCCGAGTCCGTCGCCCGGGCCCGTACGGCCCGACGGCTCACCGTCCACACCGGCGCGGTGACGGACGCGGTGGAGCACGACGGTTCACTCAGGGTCACCCTCTCCAACGGCCGTACCCTGCACGTCGGTTGGGTGATCGACTGCACCGGCCCGGGCCGACGGTTCGACGACCCCCTGTGGCGTTCCCTGTTCGCCTCCGGGGCCGCGGTGCCGGGCCCGCTCGGCATGGGCGTGGCCACCCGCGACGGGCGGCTGCTGGACTCGGAGGGCCGCGCGGACCGGCCGCTGTTCACGCTGGGCGCCCCGCGCCGCGGCGAACTGTGGGAGACCACCGCGATCCCCGAGATACGCGTCCAGGCGGCAGCCCTGGCAGGGCAGTTGCTCGCCCCGCTGACGGGGAGGACGGGCAGGCCCCGCACTTCCCGGCGTCCCGTCGACGGACACGGACTCGCCCTCTCCACCCACGCCGAGGCGGCCGCCGCCTACCGATCCGGCCTCAACCGGGTCCTCAAGGTCCGCGCCGGCGCCGAGGACGCCTTCGCCAGAGCCGTCGCCCTCGACCCCGGGTTCGCTCTCGGTCACGCGGCCCTCGCCCTGCTCGGCCATGAGTGCGGCGCCGCCGTCGACGTACCGCGGGCACTCGCCGAGGCGCAGCGCTCCGCGCGCGAACACGCCGACGAGCGGGAGCGTTCCTTCGTGGACGTGGTCACGCGCCGGGTGCACGGCGACGACGGCGACACGGCCCTCGTACGCCACCTCGACGCGCACCCCGCCGATGCGCTCGCGCTGGCCGCCGCCGTGCCCACCATCGCCTTCTCCGGCGTCACCGACCTCGACGACGACCACGCACTGCGGCTGGTCGAGCGGACGACCCCCGCCTACGACGGCCACTGGTTCCACACCTCGCTGCTCGCCTTTCTGCGACAGGAGCAGGGCCGGCTGCACGAGGCCGGTGAACTCGCCCACCGCGCCCTGGCCCTGGAGCCCGCCTCGGGGCATGCCGTGCACGCCCTCGCCCACGTCCACTACGAGTCCGGCGTGCACGAGGCGGGCCGCGACTGGCTGGACGGCTGGGTGTCCGGGCAGGGCCGGGGCGCCGTCCACAGGGCCCACTTCTCCTGGCACATCGCCCTGCACGAACTCGCCCTCGACGACCCGGCGGCGGTGCGCAGGCGCTGGTTCGCACAGCTCGCACCGGGCCGGGTGGTGACCGGGGTGCGGGCGCTGGTCGACTCGGGGTCGCTGCTGTGGCGGGCCCGGCTGAGCGACAGCTGGCGGGGCGAGCTGCCCGCCGGGGACGTCCTGGACACGGTCGCCCGGGACGTCCTGGAACGTCCGGCGACCGCCTTCACGGCCCTGCATGCCGCTGTGGCGCTGGCCGCTGCGGGGGATCTGGCGGCGCTGCATCGGTTGCGGGACCATGCGGCGGGCGCCGACGCCGTGCAGCGGGAGGTGATCGTGCCGTTGTGCGAGGCCTTTGCCGCACTCGTCGAGGAGCGCTTCCACGAGGCCGCGCGCGGGCTGGACGGGTTGCTGCCGGTGCTGCACAGGGTCGGCGGCAGCGCCGCCCAACGCGAAGTCGTCGAGGAGACGCTTCTGTACGCTCTGGTGTCGGCGGGCCGCTGCGACGCCGCCCGCCGCCTGCTGGACACCCGCCTGGACCGCAAGGAGGCGCCGCGCGATCGGCGGATGCGGGCCGGCCTGCCGGCCTGAGGCTGTGTTTGGCGCAATCGGAATTGCCGCGATTTGTTGTTGGGCGTCTGCGGGTGCGTCGTGGCTGTTCGCGCAGTTCCCCGCGCCCCTGAAGGGGCGCAGTGAACCGCGCGGCCTTGGGCTGTGCCCTCAGGTGTGCGTCAACTCCCGGCGTGGAGCGGGAACTTCGTGCAAGCCGAACCTGTCGTGCACCCGCCGCAGCGACCCCGGCGCCCACCACGCCCGGCGTCCCAGCAGCGTCATCGTCGCCGGAACCAGCAGCATGCGTACGACCGTCGCGTCGATCAGGACCGCGAGGGTGAGGCCCAGGCCGATCTGGAGGATGGGGGAGAAGCCGCCCGTCATGAAGGCGCCGAAGACGACGGCGAGGAGCAGGGCGGCGCAGGTGACCACGCGGCCGGAGCGGCGCAGACCGGTCACCACGGCCTCCTGGTCGTCCCCCGTCCGGCCCCGTGCCTCCCGCATCCGGGCCAGGATGAACAGCTCGTAGTCCATGGCCAGTCCGAAGGCGATCGCAACGATCAGGGGCGGGGCGGTCAGGCTCAGCGCGCCCAGGCCCTCGGCGCCCAGCGCGCCGGCCAGGTGGCCGTCCTGGAAGACCCACACCACCACGCCGAGCGCGGCGCCCAGACTGAGCAGCGTGGTCAGGATGGTGCGCAGCGGGATCAGCACCGAGCCCGTGAACGCGAACAGCAGGATGAAGATGCCGGCCAGCACGGTCAGGGCGGCCCAGGGCGCCCGGTCGGAGAGCATCGCGCGGAAGTCGACCAGACGGGCGGCGGGCCCGGTGACCTGGACCGGTGCGGTGCCGCGCAGCTCCCGTACCTGCTTGACCAGGTCGGTGGCCTCCTTGCCGTCGACCCTGCCGGACGGCTGGAGTTGTACGACCGTGGCGCCGCCGGGCAGTTCGCGGGACTGCGCAGTCCGGGACAGGGCGCGGATCCGGTCCGCGGTCGAGGAGTCGGTGCCCGGCTTCAGGACGACGGTGACCGGCGAGACCCCCGTGCCCGCCGGGAAGTGCGCGTCGACCGTGTCGTACAACTGCCGTGCCTCGGTGCTCGCGGGCAGCTGGGTCGCGTCGCCGATCTCGATCTTCATGCCGGTGACGGGCAGCGCCAGGACGAGCAGGGCCGGGACGACCGTGGCCAGGACGGCGAGGCGGCGGCGGGCCGAGAAGCGGGCCACGCGGGCGAAGAAGCGGCCCTCCTCGCCCTCCGGCAGGGCCTTCGCAGGGGCGATCTTCGCGCCGAACCTGGCCAGCAGCGCCGGCAGCAGCGTCAGCGCGGCCAGCATGTCGATGACGACCACGGCGGCCACCGCCAGGCCCATGCTGCGCAGGAACACGCTGGGGAAGACGAGCAGACCGGTCAGGCTGACGGCCACCGTGAGCCCGGAGAACAGCACCGTCCGCCCGGCCGCGGCGACCGTCCGGTGCACCGCCTCCACGACATCCTCGGTGCTGCGGCGCTCCTCACGGAAGCGGACCAGCATCAACAGGGCGTAGTCCACGGCGAGTCCGAGGCCCAGCATGGTCGTCACCTGGATCGCGTACACCGAGATGTCGGTGACCTGGCTGAAGCCGAACAGTGCCAGGAAGGCGCCCGCGATCCCGCTCACCGCGATCACCAGCGGCAGCCCGGCCGCGCGCAGCCCGCCGAACACGACGAGCAGCAGGGCGAGTACGACGGGCAGCGAGATCAACTCGGCGTTCTTCACGTCCTGTTGGGCACGCTCACCCAGCTGCTTGCCCAGCATCGGGCCGCCGCTGACGTGTACTTCGGGCGCGTCGATCTGCTTGATCCGGTCGGCCGCCGCGTCCACCGCCTTCTCCTCGGCGTCGTCGCCGAGACCGCCCTTGAAGGTGACGGGGACGATCAGGGCCTGCCCGTCGGCGGCGGTCAGACCGTGGGTCCGGTACGGGTCCGGGACCGCGGCGACACCGGTGATACCGCGTACGTCGGCCACGGCCCGCTCGACCTGCTCGTGAAGTCCGGGGTCGGAGACGGCGGTCCCCGCGACGACGGCGGTGATCGACTCGCCCGTCGGGTCGACGCGGTCCAGGTACTGGGCGGCCCGCTCCGACTCGGTGCCCGGCACCTCGGGCACGTTGTCGGAGAGCCGCCCGAAGACGCCCGTCCCCAGCCCGAAGCCGAGCAGCAGGAAGAGCACCCACAGAAGGATGACGGTCAGCGGGCGGCGGGTAGCTGCCCGGGCGAGTGTGGAGAGCACGGTCCCTCCCGGCGGGTCGTCGGTTGCCATTGCCCTCAGGCTCGTGCCGACGGGGGTGTACCGAATCGCCGGAGGGAGCGGTTTCGAGGCATCGGTCGTGCGGGGGAGGCGGGACCCCGGCTCCCTCCGGAGAGGGAGCGGCGGGAATCGTTCGTACGGTTGGGGCGGTTGTCGGAACGAAGCAGCCGCGATCTTCGAGGAGCCCGTATGTCCGGCGAACCCGCTGTCCGTGAACTCCGCCTCGTCGTCACCGCCGACGACTACGACGAGGCACTGCGCTTCTACCGTGACGTCCTCGGCCTGCCCGAGCGTGCCGCGTTCTCCTCGCCGGACGGCCGGGTCACCATCCTCGAGGCGGGGCGGGCCACCCTGGAGCTGACCGACCCCCACCATGCCGACTTCATCGACGAGGTCGAGGTGGGCCGCCGCGTGGCCGGGCACATCCGGGTCGCCTTCCAGGTGGACGACTCGGCCGCCACAACGGCGAAGCTGGCCGCGGCGGGAGCGGACGTGGTCGCCGAACCGACACGCACCCCGTGGAACTCGTTGAACTCCCGGCTCGAGGCCCCGGGCGCCCTGCAACTGACCCTCTTCGAGGAGCTCGGCGGCTAGGCGGACCCCGGCGTCACCAGCCCCGTCTCGTACGCGCAGATCACCGCCTGCACCCGGTCTCTGAGCCCCAGCTTGCTCAGCACGTTGCTGACATGGGTCTTGACGGTGTGCTCGCTCACGAAGAAGGCCGTGGCGATCTCGGCGTTGGACAGGCCGCGGGCCAGCAGCCGCAGCGTCTCCACCTCCCGGGCGGTCAACGCGTCCAGCCGCTGCGGGGTGACCGAGGCGGCGGCCTGCTCGCGGCGCCGCTGCACGATGTCCGCGACCAGCCGCCGCGTCACCGTCGGCGCGAGCAGCGAGTCGCCGGCCGCGACCACCCGTACGGCGTGCACCAGGTCGTCGCGGCGCACGTCCTTGAGGAGGAAGCCGCTGGCGCCCGCGTACAGCGCCTCGTACACGTACTCGTCCAGGTCGAAGGTGGTCAGCATGACGACCTTGCAGCAGGACTGCGCGCACACCCGCCGTGCCGCCTCCAGCCCGTCCATGAGCGGCATCCGGATGTCCAGGAGCAGCACGTCCGGCGTGTGCTGCTGGACGGCCGCGACCGCCTGGGCGCCGTCGCCGGCCTCGGCGACCACCTCGATGTCCTGCTGCGCCTCCAGGATCATGCTGAAACCGCTGCGGACCAGCTCCTGGTCGTCGGCGACGACCACCCGGATGCTCACCCGAGGGCCGCCTGACGGTCGGCGGCGGCAGGCAGGCGTACGACGACCCGGAAGCCGCCGTCGGGACCGCGTCCGGCCTCGGCGCTGCCCCCGCAGGCGGCGGCCCGCTCCCGGATGCCGATCAGCCCGTGCCCGCCGCCGGGTGCCGCGGGGCCCTGTCCGTCGTCGGTCACCGTGAGGGTCAACAGGTCCTCCGTCCAGTCGAGTTCGACGGTCGCGCAGGAAGCGGCGTACGCATGCTTCACGGTGTTGGTCAGGGCCTCCTGCACCACGCGATAGGCGGCGACCTCGGCGTCCGCGGGCAGGGGGTGCGGTCGGCCCGTGGTGTGCAGCTCGACCCGCAGGCCCGCCGATTCGCCGACCTGTTGCAGCAGTCGCGGAAGTGCCGCCACGCCCGGCTGTGGTGAAGTGCCGTTGCCCTGCTCCTCCTTGAGCACCCCGAGGATCCGGCGCAACTGCGCCATCGCGTCCCGCCCGGCGGCCGCGATCGCGTCGAAGGAGGCCTCCGCACGCTCCGGATCACTGCGCACCACGACCGGGCCCGCCTCCGCCTGGACGACCATGAGGCTCACCGCGTGGGCGAGGATGTCGTGCATGTCCCGGGCGATCCCGGCGCGTTCCTGGGCGATGGCCCGCGCGGTGTCCGCGGCGCGCTCCCGCTCCACCCGCCGGGCCCGGTCCTCCAGCTCCGCGGTGTAGGCGCGCTGGACGCGGGCCAGCCGTCCGAGGGCGTAGGCGCAGGCGATGCAGAGCAGATGGAAGGCGTACTCGAAGGGGCGGGCGTCCTCCTTGTGCTGCATGGTGACGGTGGCTCCGATCGCCCAGCCGGCCAGCATCACGCGCCGCTGCCAGGGCAGACCTCGGGCGGCCATGGTGTAGAGGACGACCAGCCCGCCGTACATCACATCCGGTGGGGGAGCGTGGTAGACGGCCATCGCGGGCGTGGCCGCCGACACGACCCACGCGGTCGTGAACGGTGCCCGCCGCCGCCACACCAGCGGCACCGCCGTCGCGGCACCCAGCAGCCAGCCCTGCCAGGTGAGCCGGTCGTCCCCCTCGTCGGGGAAGAGCCACTGCAGCGAGACGGCGAACAGGACGAGCGCGGCGAGGGCGGCGTCGACGGCGTACGGATTCGCCGTCCGCAGGCGCGCGGCGGTCTGCGTGAACCAGGACTGCGGGGACATGGGCGGCTCCTCGGGGCAAGGGCCGTTCCAGTATCGCGAGGGGTGCGGGGGCGGGGCCTCGCCGGTGAGAGGGATATCCGGCGCCGGTCGGGCGCTAGTCAGCGGAGCGCAGCCGGACGGGGCGGGTTTGTCATCCCTTAACTAGCAGTGCTCACCAACTCGTTCGTAATCTCGCGGCCTCACTCATCGCGCAGAAAGGGACGCTGTGATGGTGACGGCACAGAGGACGAAGAGGAAACCGCTGAAGGGGAGAGCCGCACTCATCGGGACCGGAGCCCTGCTCGGCGGGCTGTTGGCCGTTCCGGCCGTGACCGCTTCGGCCGGGACGGGCGGGGCGTGTTCCGATCCCGACGACGCGATCTACCGGCCACCGGTGAGCGCGACCGCCGCCCCCGGCGACGTCATCGCCTGCCGTACGGTCGACTCCCTGCCCATGGTGGGAAACGGCACCCCGATCAACGCATGGAAGGTGCAGTACGGCTCCACCGACGGCCACGGCAGGAGAGACACCGTCGCCGGCACGGTGATCGTGCCCCGCGAGGCGTGGCAGGGCCCGGGCAAGCGGCCGCTGGTCGCGTTCGTACCCGGCACCCTCGGCATCGGACCGCAGTGCGCCTTCTCCAAGCAGCTCGCCGGCGAGTACCAGGACGCCTACGAGGGGCCCAACATCGCGGCGCTGCTCAAGGCAGGGTTCGCCGTCGCGGCGACCGACGGCGCCGGATACCTGGACGGCCAGGTCCACCCGTACGTCTCCGGCGCCGACGCCGGACATGCGGTCCTCGACGTCGTACGCGCCGCCTCCCGGCTGCCCGGCAGCGGGGTGAGCCCGGACACGCAGGTCGGTATCTGGGGCTACTCGGAGGGCGGTGCGGGCAGCCTGTGGGCCGCGCAGCTCGCCAAGTCGTACGCCCCCGAGGTGAAGGTGGCCGGCGTGGCGTCCGGCGGGGTTCCGGGCGACCTGAAGCAGGTGGGGAACGCGCTCGACGGCGGGGCCTTTGCCGGGTTCCTGGTGGACGCGGTGATCGGACTGTCGGTCACCCACCCGGACATGCCGTTCGACGGACTCCTCAACGACACGGGCCGCAAGGCGGTCAAGGACGCCGAGTCGCTCTGCGCGGTCGGCACCGTCGCGCGCTTCACCGGCGCCCACATCGAGAACTACACCAAGGACAAGCTCACCCTCGACCAGCTCTACGCCCTGCGCGGCCCCGACGGCACGACCTGGGGCGAGATCGCCGACACCGACAAACTCGGCGTCGGCGTGGGCCCGTCCGGATCCGGGGCCCGATACGAGATCGGCTTCCCGGTCCTGCAGTACCGCGGTCTCCTCGACGAGGTGATCCCCGCCGAGACCGGCCAGGGCACGCGCCGCGCCTACTGCGACGCGGGGATGGCCACGCAGTGGACCTCGTACGCGGGCGACCATCTCCTCGGCGACCCGCAGGCGATCGGCGACTCGGTCAACTGGCTCACCGACCGCTTAGCGGGCAGACCGATGCACGGCAACTGCTGAGCGACCTCTCTACGGCTCCTTCGCCGGCCGCCACCCCAGGGCGCGCGAAATGCCGCGTGCCGCAAGCCGCACCGCGGGCGCCAACACCGGTACCTGCGCTTCGGCTTGCGGCACCACCACCGACACGGCGGCGACCACCGCCCCGCCCGGCCCGCGCACCGGGGCCGCCACCGACAGCGCGTCGTCGGTGACCTGCCGGCTGCTCACCGCGACTCCCGTGCGCCGCACCTCGGCCAGCACCCGGCGCAGCCGCACCGGCTCGGTGATGGTGTACGGCGTGAACGACGCGAGCGGGCCCGCGCAGTACTCCTCCTGCACCTCCGGACCGCAGTGCGCCAGCAGCGCCAGCCCGACCCCGGTGGCGTGCAGCGGCCAGCGCGCCCCGACGCGTATGTGCACGCCGACGGCGCTGCGACCGGAGATCCACTCGATGTAGACGACCTCCCCGCCGTCCCGCACCGCCAACTGCACGTTCTCGTGCGTCGCCTCGTACAGGTCCTCCAGGTACGGCAGCGCGATCTGCCGCAGCGCGAGTCCGCGCGGGGCCAGTGCCGCGACCTCCCACAGTCTGAGCCCGACGTGGTAGACGCCGGATCCGTCCCGCTCCAGGGCGCCCCAGTCGGTGAGGGCGCCCACCAGACGGTGGGCGGTGGTGAGGGTCAGCCCGGCCCGCCGGCTGATGTCCGTGAGGGACAGTGCCGGGTGCTCATGGTCGAACGCGGCGAGCACGGCGAGCAGCCGGTCGGGGGCGGAGCGGGTGGTCATGGCCGGGCGGTCTCCCACAGCATCAGCCTCCGGCTCAGCCGAGCCCATCCTCCGCGATCCGCAGCAACAGCGCGTGCAGCGTCTCGCGTTCGGCCGGTTCGAGTGGCTCGAAGAGCTCGTTCGTCGCGCGCAGGCCCGCCTCGTCGCTGTCGCGCAGGAAGGCGCGGCCGTCCTCGGTGAGGACGACGATGCGGCTGCGGCGGTCGTCGGGAGAGGGGCGGCGCTCGGCGAAGCCCAGCTTCTCCAGGTCGTCGACCAGGCCGACGATCGCGCTCGGGTCGTAGCCGAGGCGGGTGCTGAGTTCGCGCTGCAGGGCGCCGTCGGAGGTGGCGAGGAAGCGCAGGACCGCGTAGTGCCGCAGGCGCAGCCCCGACTCCTGCAGGAAGGCGTTGAACAGCTGTCCGGAGCGCAGACCCAGGCGGTAGAGCAGGTAGCCCGTGTCCGCGTGCAGCCCACGCATCCATGGCTCGTCCGCGTCGATCGAGGCTGCGTTCGTGGCGTGCTGGCGGGTGATGGCGGGCTCCCTGGTCTCGGCCCCTCGGGGGCGCGGTTCTTCGTGCAGATTCCAGCATGTCGCACCCGGAGGTCTTCAACAACTATTGACGTCAACAATTATTGCTCTTAGCTTCGATCTCGAAGCCGCAGTGCGGAACGTCGCGGTGCAGCAGCCGCACCATCCGCATCACCTCGTGAAGGGACCCACCCGTGCCCAGCATCGATCTCACCGGCAAGGTCGCCGTCGTCACCGGCAGCGGCCGGGGCCTCGGCCTCGCCTACGCGCACGCCCTGGCCGCCCACGGCGCGTCCGTGGTCGTCAACGACGTCGACGAGGCCGTGGCCGAGGCGGCGGTGAAGTCCATCACCGAGGCCGGCGGCACCGCCGTCGCCGAGGTGGTCCCGGTCGGGACGAGCGAGGCCGCCGACCGGCTGGTCGGCCGCGCGGTCGAGGAGTTCGGGCGGCTCGACATCCTGGTCACCAACGCCGGCATCCTGCGCGACAAGGTGCTGTGGAAGATGTCCGACGAGGACTTCGACGCGGTGATCACCACCCACCTCAAGGGCACCTTCACCTGCGCCCGCGCCGCCGCGATCCGGATGCGCGAGCAGGGCGAGGGCGGCACCCTGATCCTGGTCGGCTCCCCGGCCGGGCAGCGCGGCAACTTCGGGCAGACCAACTACTCCGCCGCCAAGGCCGGCATCGCCGCCTTCGCCCGCACCTGGTCGATGGAGCTGGGCCGCGCGAACATCACCGTCAACGCGATCGTGCCGGTCGCCGCGACCGCGATGACCGAGACCATCCCCGCCTTCGCCCCGTACATCGAGGCCATGAAGAACGGCGAGCCGCTCCCGGACTTCCTGCGCAAGGGCGAGGGCTTCGGCACCCCCGAGGACTGCGCGGCCCTGGTCCCGTTCCTCGCCTCCGAGGCCGCGCGCGGGATCACCGGCCAGGCCATCGGCATCGGCGGCGACAAGGTGGCACTCTGGTCGCATCCGCAGGAGATCAAGGCGGCCTACGCCGACGGCGGCTGGACCCCCGACAGCCTGGCCGACGCCTTCCCCACCTCGGTCGGCGCCGAACTGCAGAGCGTCGGCGTCCCCGCCCCGAAGTTCCCGGAGGCCTGAGCATGACGACCCTCAATGTCGAGGAACTCGTCGCGATCGACGTCCACACCCACGCGGAGGTCTCCTCCAAGGGCCACTCCTCCCTGGACGACGACCTGCACGACGCGTCCTCCGCCTACTTCAAGGTCGAGGGCAAGCGGAAGCCGACGCTGGAGGAGACGGCCGCCTACTACCGTGAGCGGAAGATGGCCGCCGTGATCTTCACGGTCGACGCCGAGTCCGCCACCGGCACCGCGCCCGTCCCGAACGAGGAGGTCGCCGAGGCCGCGGCCGCCAACGCGGACGTCCTCATCCCCTTCGCCTCCATCGACCCCTTCCGCGGGAAGGCGGGGGTGAAGCAGGCTCGCCGCCTCGTCGAGGAGTACGGGGTGAAGGGGTTCAAGTTCCACCCCAGCATCCAGGGCTTCTTCCCCAACGACCGCTCGGTGGCGTACGACCTCTACGAGGTGATCGAGGAGACGGGCACCATCGCCCTCTTCCACACGGGCCAGACGGGCATCGGCGCCGGAGTCCCCGGCGGTGGCGGGATCAGGCTCAAGTACTCCAACCCCCTCCACGTGGACGACGTCGCCGCCGACTTCCCGCACCTCAAGATCATCCTGGCGCATCCGTCCTTCCCCTGGCAGGACGAGGCCCTCGCCGTCGCCACACACAAGCCGGGCGTGCACATCGACCTGTCCGGCTGGTCGCCGAAGTACTTCCCGCCGCAGCTCGTGCAGTACGCGAACACGCTGCTCAAGGACAAGGTCCTCTTCGGCTCCGACTTCCCCGTCCTGACCCCCGACCGCTGGCTCCGCGACTTCGAGCAGCTGTCGATCAAGGACGAGGTGAAGCCGAAGATCCTCAAGGAGAACGCCGCCCGTCTGCTCGGGCTGACGAAGCCGTAAGGGGCCGTAGATGCGCAACGAGGGACTGGGGTCATGGCCCGCACGCCGGGCCCGCAAGACCCCGCACCGCACCGCACTGGTCCACGGCGGCACGACGGTCACCTACGGCGAGCTGCACACCCGCACCACCCGCCTCGCCCACGCCCTGCGTGCCCGGGGTGTGCGGCGCGGCGACCGGATCGCCTATCTCGGGCCCAACCACCCCTCCTTCCTGGAGACCCTGTTCGCAGCGGGCATGCTCGGCGCGATCTTCGTACCGCAGAACACCCGCCTGGCCGGCCCCGAGATCGCCTACCAGCTCGCCGACTCCGGCGCGAAGGTCCTCGTCTACGGCTCCTCGCACGCGGGCCTCGTCGCCGGGCTGCCGGGCAGCACGGACGTCCGCGTGTATCTCGAAGTGGGCGCGGAATACGAGGAGTTGCTCGCCGCGTCCACGGACGAACCGATCGACGAGCCCGTTGCCGCCGACGACACCTGCCTCATCCTCTACACCTCGGGGACGACGGGCCGCCCGAAGGGCGCGATGCTCTCGCACGCCAACGTCACCTGGAACTCCGTCAACTTCCTCATCGACAAGGACCTCCACGCCGACGAACGGGCCTTGGTCTCCGCCCCGTTGTTCCACATTGCGGGCCTCACGGTGCTCACCCTGCCCGTACTGATGAAGGGCGGCACCTGCGTCCTCGTCGAGGCCTTCGACCCGGGCGAGACCCTGGAACTGGTCGAGCAGCACCGGATCACCTACATGTTCGGGGTGCCGGCGATGTTCGAGCAGGTCGCCCGCCATCCGCGCTGGGCGGAGGCGGACCTGTCCAGCCTGCGCATGCTCAGCTGCGGCGGCGCCCCCGTGCCGACCCCGCTCATCGAGACCTACCAGACACGCGGCCTGGCCTTCCTGCAGGGCTACGGGATGACCGAGGCGCTCGGCGTGCTCTTCCTCGACGGGGAGCACTCGGTCAGCAAGACGGGCTCGGCCGGTGTCCCCCACTTCTTCAGCGATGTGCGCGTGGTCGGACCGGGCCTCTCCCCGGTCGCACCGGGAGAGAACGGCGAGGTGCTGGTGCGCGGGCCCAGCGTGATGTCCGGCTACTGGGGTCTGCCGGAGGAGACGGCGGCCTCCTTCGCGGACGGCTGGTTCCGTACCGGCGACGCGGCGCGCGTCGACGAGGACGGCTACGTCTACATCGTCGACCGCATCAAGGACATGATCATCTCCGGGGGCGAGAACATCTACCCCGCCGAGATCGAGGACCGCCTCCTCGCCCACCCCGACATCGTCGAGTGCGCCGTCATCGGCGTGCCGGACGAGAAGTGGGGCGAGGTGCCGCGCGCGGTCGTCGTGCCGCGCGAGGGCGCCACGGTCGACGCCGACGAGATCCTCGCCTCCCTCGCCGGACAGCTCGCCAAGTACAAGATCCCGAAGTCGGTGGTCCTCGCGGACGAACTCCCGCGCACCGCCTCCGGAAAGCTCCTCAAGTCCCGTGTGCGCAAGCGCTACGGCACCAATTCCTGAGACTCCCGAGTAAGGACAGCTACATGAGCGTCACCGTCAACGGCATCGACGAACTGAAGAAGCTCGCGGGCAGCGACCTGGGCACCAGCGAATGGATCGAGGTCACCCAGGAGCGCATCAACACCTTCGCCGACGCCACCGGCGACCACCAGTGGATCCACGTGGACCCCGAGCGTGCCGCGGAGGGCCCCTTCGGCGCCCCGATCGCCCACGGCTACCTCACCCTCTCCCTCTTCATCCCCCTGTTCACCGAACTCCTGGACGTCCAGGGAGTCACCACGAAGGTCAACTACGGCCTGAACAAGGTCCGTTTCCCCTCCCCGGTGAAGGTCGGCTCCCGTATCCGCCTGGTCGGAAAGCTGGCGGAGGTCGAGGAGGTACCGGGCGGCGTGCAGATCACCGTGGACGGCACGATCGAGATCGAGGGCGGCACGAAGCCCGCGGCCGTACTGCAGAGCCTGTCGCGCTTCTACGCCTGATCGGGGCGTACGGGCATCAGGTCGAGAAGGCGCTCCGAGGCCTCCCGTGCGAGCGGTGTGAGCCGGTCGTACACCGCCCGGAACGTCTTCTCGGCCCGTTCCGCGGGCCAGTCGTCCGGCAGATGCTTGACCGGGAGGCGCGGGTCGCGGCGGATGACCTGCAGCCACTCGGCCTGCAGCCGCAGCCGCAGGGCGAGGGCGTCGTCGGCGTCCGGCAGCCGGCGCTCCCAGACCTCCCAGCGCCGCACGAACTCCTCGTAACCCGCGGCCAGTTCGGACAGTTCCCAGGTCTCCTCGATCATCGCGCCGATGTCCATCCCGGCGTCGGCATGCGCACGGAAGACCTTCACATGGGCCGCGAGCCCGAGCTCGGTCACCAGCTCCGCCACGTCGACCTCGCCCGGCGCGATCCACAGACCGCTGAACAGCGGGCCGAAACCGCTCCAGGTGAGCTTGGAGCGCAGATCGTGGCGCTGACGCTGCCAGGACTCGGGCAGTGAGAACCCGAGCAGGGTCCAGGTGCCGTCCCAGTGCCGGTTGACCGCGCCGGTCTGCCAGATACGGTGCTCGCCGTCCCGCAGCACCGCCGCCGAGTGCTCGGTCAGCCCGAAATACATCTTGCGGCCCTCGCGCTGGCGGCGCAGCAGCCCCCGCTTGACCATCCGGGTCAGCGTCGAGCGGGTCGCCTGCTCACCGACCCCGGCACGCGCGAAGACGTCGATCACGCTGCCGGAGTACACACAGACGTCCCGCCCCAGCACCTGGTCACCCAGGAAAGTGAGCAGCAGGGACTGTGGCCGCAACGACTCTTCACCGGTCATGCGGCCACGGTACGACGCGATGGATCACTTCGTGACCTGGCGGTACGAGTGGACGGCCGGTCAGGCTCCGGCCACGTCGACGAAAACGGGGTTCGAGTAGAACCACGTGTCCGCCCACGGATCACCGTTGCCGGGCTCGTGCGGAATCGGCCCGTGAGGGTCGATCGAGGCGCCCAGGTACCCCGCCCCGTGGCGGTTGCCGTCGCTGCCGCGCAGCCGGACGTAGAAGGACTCGTCCCCGGCGGTCAGCGGGATGCGCAGGGTGTACGTCCCCTTCCGGCCGGACACGTCCTTCGTCTGTACGACCTTGGTGTCGGGCGCCTTCCAGCCGTCCCGGTCGGTCACCGGGCCGCGCACCGCGCCCCGGATGACGTCCACGTGCGCCAACTCGGGCAGGATGCCCTGTGGGTTGGCCCGCGAGGCGGTCGTGACGGTGACGTACAGGGTGATCTTCTCGCCCTTGCGGACCCGCAGCCGTCCGCCGAGCGTGACGCCCCGGCCCGCGTCGCAGTCCCGCTTCAGGCGGACGTCGAGGCCGTCGAGCAGATGCCCGTGGTCGAGCCAGACGCGGCCCGCGCGCAGGCCCGCCATCACGGCGCGGTAGCCGTAGCGGGTCACGCCGACGTGGGTGCGGCTGAACTCGCCCGGCCAGAAGTCGCTGCCGGGCTGCGGGGTGTCGGTGCTGACCGGGTCGGGCAGCTTGCCGGTGTTGTCGAAGTTCTGGCCGGTCGGCCAGTCGCCGTTCTTCCAGGTGTCGAAGACCGTGCGGTGGTTGTCGGAGTTGGTGGTGATCGAGAACAGCCGGCCCTCGGCCAGCATCGAGTCCCACAGGCCGCCGACGGTCGCCGTCGCCCAGTCGAAGCCGCCGTACGTCAGATACGCGTCCGCCGGGTAGCCCGCCCAGGACTGCGCCGACGGCTTGTTCTCGTACTCGCCGCGGATCGAGGTGGCGCCGCGCCAGCCGGGGATGGCCGCCCCCTGGGCGCCGGGTGCGCCCTCCATGCCGATCATGATCTCGGGGGCCGCGTCACGCCAGTTGCGCATCTCGTGCGGGGAGTCGATGCCGAGGCGCAGGGGGTGGTTGGCGAGGACGAGGACGTCGTCGACGTAGCCCGAATCGCGCTGCTCGGCCAGCCACTTGATGGCCTTGACGGCGTGCGCCTCGTTACGGGCGGTGTCGGTGCCGGTCGCTGAGCCGTCGGTGTAGCCGAGGAGCTTGCCGTCGTAGGCGAGCTCGAACTGGGTGAGCAGGTCGACCTCGTTCGGGCCGGGCGCGGCGAACACGGTGCAGTGCTCGGCGGCCGGGATGTACCACTCCAGGCCCTGGAAGATCAGCTGGCGCGGGTTCTCGGCGCGGGCCTTGAGGATCTCCTGGTGCTCCAGGGCGGCGCCGTAGTGGGCGTGCCCGAAGTTGGAGTGCTCGTTGAACACCATCCAGTCCAGGCCGTACTTGGCGGCGGCCTGTGCCTGCTGGGAGAACGTGTACTTGGCGTCGTGGCTGTAGACGGAGTGGACGTGGTGGTCGCCGACGAGGTAGGCGAGGCGCGGGTCGTCGCCGCCGAAGCGGGGCCCTGAGGATGCGGCGAAGGCGGGGGTGGCCACCGATCCGAGGGTGAAGGCCGCCCCGAACATGCCTGCGCGGCGCAGGAGCCCGCGGCGGGAGATGCCCTGGGCGTCGAGGTGGGCGGGGGAGACGGACGGGTCGGCCCAGGCGGGCAGCTGCTGCTCGGTCATCGTGAATCCCTGTCGCGGGTCAGTGGTTCATGAAGGCGGTGACGGGCAGCGCCCGGGAGACGATCCGGACGTCGCCGAGGCGGCCGTGCAGGATCTGGTCGATCTTGCCCGCGTACTCGTAGCCGCCGAGCAGCCACGGCAGTCCGACGGAGGTGATGCCGGTCGCGGCGGCCTTCGGGTTGCGGACGACCGGGCAGCCCTCGACGTAGAGGGTCGTGTACTTGCCGTCGTTGACCACCGCGAGGTGCCACCAGGTCTCCAGCGGGGTCTCCTGGCCCCAGTTGGTGGCGATGCCCTGCTGGTTGAGCGGGCGCATCGCCCACTGCGGTTCGCGGTCGTTGGACAGGGAGAGGGTGGCGAGGGGTTCGTCGGGGTCGTCTGCGGTCTTGCCCGCCGCGCCGCCCGTGCCGGTGCGGCTGACGATGCCGGACCAGGCGTGGTGGTCCGGGTCCCAGTCGGCGGGCAGACGGTAGAACGCCTCGATGGTGTAACCGTCCTTGAACGTCGCCGAGTTGAGCGGGGCGCCGTCGACCGTCCTCAGGTACGCGCCCTTGAGCGGCGACTTGAAGCCCTGGAACTCCAGGCTGCCGTGGCCGGGCTGGTCGGGGTGGTGGTCGGACGACCAGGTGAGGGCGCCGCCGCCCACCGTGACGAGGGTGAGGTCGTTGCCGCGCCCGGACAGGTCACGGACGGTGCCGCCGACCGGCGTGGCGTCGCCGCTGTCTTCGTGGCTGTCGAATCGCCAGTACGCGACCGTGCCGGGGATGACGACCTTCGAGGCGGGGCGGGCCGGACGTGCGGGGACCGGGGCGAATCCGGCGAAACGTTTCTCGAAATCGATCTCCACCGAGAAGCGGTCCGCGTCACCGCTCAGCTCGATCTCCTGCCGCTCCAGCTCGTTGAGGCCCTTGCCCGCCCGGCCGAGGATCCACGGGGAGACGGTCTCCACGTCGATGACGCCCCGGTCCAGGTCGAAGCGGTAGAGGCGGATCATCGCGGCGCCGCCGAAGTAGCGGTTCTGGTAGTTCGTGAGATGCAGGTGCACCTCGTTGCCCGCCGCGTTCTTGCGGGTCGCGCGGCCCGCGGGCCAGTAGTGGCCGTTCAGGGTGAGGAAGATCTGGTCGTGCTCCTCGACCAGCTGGTCCCACAGCTGCTGCCCGTACGCCGACAACTGGTCGTCCTCGACGACGAGTTCGTGCGTGGTGAGGATGACCGGCGTCCTCGGGTGCTTGGCGAGCACGTCCTTCGCCCAGGTGTACCCCTTCGCCGACAGCCGCCAGTCCAGCGCGAGCACCAGCCACTCGCGCCCGGCCGCCCTGAACAGGTGGTAGGTGTTGTAGCCGTCGTCGGACGCGCCGCCGAACGTCCTCTTCCCCTTGAAGCGCTGCGGCCCGAACGCGTCCAGGTACGGCGTCGAGCCGCGCTGGTCGTCCGTCGAGGACCTCACGTCGTGGTTGCCGGCCAGGACGCTGTAGCCGACGCCCTTGCGGTCCAGCAGCCCGAACGCCTCGCTGATCGCTGCGAATTCGTCCTTGGCGCCGTTCTGGGTGAGGTCGCCGAGGTGGGACAGGAAGACGATGTTCTCGTCCTTGCCGTGCTGCAGCAGATAGCGCAGGGAGGCCTCGACCGGTGCTTTGTCGATGCTGGGCCCGTCGAAGAGGTACTGGGTGTCGGGCATGACGGCGAGCGTGAAGCGACGGCTGTGGGCGTCGGGCCGCCAGCTGTCTGTGCTCGCCGTAGCCGCCTCCGCGACGGCCGGCAGCGCGACCCCGGCGCCGGCGGCGGCGCCGAGGAGGGCGGTGGCTCTGAGGAAACTGCGTCGTGCGGCACCGGCCTGTGCGGCCTCGCCCTGGTTGTGGTCATGCGAAGTGCACACGTGTGCTCCGTGGGATGTGACATGTCACATGTGACATAGGACTGGAAGGCGGGAGGTGAGGCGGGGCAAGGCGGGGGGTTCAGAGCACGCGCAGGGTCCAGCTCCAGCGGTGGACACCCGGCGGGATCAGGTACGGGGCGGAGGTGTCGGGGCCGCACGACGCCGTGCCGAGCCCCCGGTGCGCCGCGTCGAGGTGCACCACGCACCCTGAGCGCGGCACGAGCTCGTCGTGGTGCGAGGCGGCGGTCAGGTCCTCGGCGCGGTGGCGGGTGACGGAGACCTGGCGCGGTTCGTCCAGCACGACCGCGAGGCCGGTCGCATCCGCCGCGGACAGCGTGAAGTGCCGTACACCGTGCCGGCCGCCGCTCTCCTGCGGACGCAGATAGGGGGTGAACAGCGCGTCGACGGGCACGGAGTGGTGGCCGACGGGTGCGCCGACGCTCCGGTCGGGATACGACTCCCACGGACCCTGCCCGAACCATTCCAGCAGGTCCAGCCCCGGCACTGTCTCGAAGACCGAGCCGACCCGCGCCACATCGTGGAACTCGTCGGGCAGCTCGGCCTCCTCGTCGATGCGGATGCCGCCCTCGACCGGTGTGAACACCTGCCGGTGCCGTACGACGCCGACCGTGCCCGCGTACTCGGCGTCCACGGTGACCCGGGCGCCGTCCTGCCGTACCGACACGACCTTGCGGACGAGCGAGTCGAGTCCCCAGGTCCGCCAGCGCAGCGCGATGCCGCCGAGCTCGTCGTTGTCGGTGGGCGCCCGCCACAGGGAGAGCGTGGGGGCGGCCGTCAGCAGCGGATGGACCAGGAGGCCCTCGTCGTCGACCTCGACGGCGCCGTCCACGGGGACCTCCCAGGACACGGAAGGTCCGCGCAGCCGGACCTGCGGCGCGCAGATGTCCGTGCCGCGCGGCGCCCACGGCTGGTCCTGCGCGGTCGTCACCCGCAGCGTCAGCCAGGCCTCGCCGCCGTCGCGCGGGAGGTCGAAGGGCAGTGGCACGGCGGCCGTCTCGCCGGGCCGCAGGGCGGGCAGTTCGGCGGGGGCGGTCAGCGTGCGGCCGTCGGCGAGGGACAGTTCCCACTCACCGGACAGCCAGTCCAGGCCCCGGAAGTGCTGGTGGTTGCCGAGCACGATGCCCTCGTGCTTGAAGCACTCGATGCGCACCGGCGCCGCGATCTCCCGGTGCTCGTACAGCACCGGTTTCGGGGTGCGGTCCGGGAAGACGACTCCGTCGGCGATGAACGCTCCGTCATGGATCGTCTCGCCGAAGTCGCCGCCGTACGCCCAGCGGTGGCCGGGCGCGGCGACACCGTTGTCATACAGTCCGGCGCCCGCGCGCCCGGCCGGTCTTCCGTCGTTCACGCGTTGCAGAATTCCGTGGTCCCAGAACTCCCAGATGAACCCGCCCTGAAGACCTGGCGTGGACTCGATGGCCGCCCAATGGTCCGCCAAAGTGCCGTTGCTGTTGCCCATCGCATGCGAGTACTCGCACTGGATGAGGGGCCGGGTCTGCCGGCCCGACAGCGCGTGGGCGACGCAGTCCTCCAACGGCGCGTACATCGGGCAGGCGATGTCGGACGCGTCGTCCGTCGCCGCCCAGTCCAGCTTCGCGGCACCCTCGTACTGGATCGGCCGCGTCGGGTCGTGCCGCCGTACCCACCCGGCGGCCGCGTCGTGGTTGGCGCCGTAGTCGGACTCGTTGCCCAGCGACCAGATGATGACCGACGGGTGGTTCTTGTCCCGCAGCACCATCCGTGAGACCCGGTCCACGAAGGCGCCCAGATAGCGCGGGTCGTCGGCGATCTCGTGGGCGTGGTCGTGGGACTCGATGTCCGCCTCGTCGACGACGTAGAAGCCGAGCTCGTCGGCGAGGTCGTAGAGCGTCGGGTCGTTCGGGTAGTGGGAGGTGCGGACCGCGTTGAAACCGAACTGCTTCAGCAGGACGAGGTCCGCGCGCATGTCCTCGTACGACACCGTGCGGCCGGTGAGCGGATGGAAGTCGTGCCGGTTGACGCCCCGGATGAACACCCGCTCGCCGTTGACGAGCAGGTCCCGTCCGACGATCTCGACGTCGCGGAAGCCGATGCGGTGCCGCGAGGTGTCGGCGACCGTTCCGTCGGCGCGGTGCAGGCGGACGGTCAGGTCGTACAGCTCGGGCGTCTCGGTGTTCCAGGTGCGCACCTCGGGGACGGTGGTGTGGATGCGGGCCTCGCCGAGGAAGTCGGAGACGCGCTCGTCCTCGGCGTTGGCGCGGTCGAACTCCCGGTCCTGACCGAGGAGTCGACCCTCCAGCTCGCCGCTGACGTACCACCCGTCGGGCAGCGCACCGCGCGCATCCCGCACCCGGCAGTCGACGCGCAGCTCGCCGTCGTACGACGCCCGCACGGTCACGTCGGCCAGGTGCAGGGGATCGGTCGCGTACAGCAGCACCGAGCGTGTGATGCCGCCGTGCCACCACTGGTCCTGGTCCTCGATGTGCGAGGCGTCCGACCACTTCACGACGGTGAGCCGTACGACCGACCGCTCGCCTGCCCGCACCACGTCCGTGAGGTCGAACTCGGCGGCCAGATGGGAGTCCTTGGAGATTCCCACGGGCCGCCCGTCGACCTGCACCAGCAGCACGCTCTCGGCGGCCCCGACCTGGAGCACGATCCGGCGTCCGGCCCAGTCGGCGGGGACGTCCACCTCGCGCTCGTGGACGCCGGTCGGATTGGCGTCCGGTGAGCCGGGCGGGAAGTCGGCGAACGGCATGCGGACGTTGGTGTACTGCGGCAGGTCGCCGGCGCCGGCGGACTGCATGGTCCAGACGCCGGGGACGTACGACGAGGACCAGTCACCGCCGACCGGCGCGTCCGGAGCGGGAAGCAACTGGAAACGCCAGTCGCCGTCCAGGGAGAGGGCTCCGGAGCGCCGGTCGACGGCGTTCATGGGGAGGCGGCCCCAGGAGGTCACCTCGGGTGCCTGCCAGGGGCGGAGGGCGATCAGGGGATCGGCGGGAAGTGCGTCGGTCATGACCTGTCCGAAGTCGGTGCGGTGGGCCGGGGGAGGACGCGGCCCTGCAGGCCCCAGGCGGGGTCGACGGGGATGCCGAGCCTGTCCAGGACGGTGGGGGCGACGTCGATGAGGCGGGGTGAGTCGAGGAGGGAGCCGTCGGGCCTGCCGGGCTCGGCCAGGATGACGAAGACCTCCCGTTCTGCGTGCGTGTCGCCGCCGTGGCCGCCGGTGTCGAGGTGGCCGTGGTCCGTGGTGACCAGCACGGTCCAGCGTTCGTCGGCGCGGCGCGGGTCGCTGCGCCGGGCGTCGATCGCCTCCAGCAGCCGCCCCAGGTGGGCGTCCTGGGCGAGGAGGGCTCGGTCGTAGGCGGGGGAGAGCGGGCCGGTGTCGTGGCCGGCCTCGTCCGTCGCGCCGAAGTACACGAACACGACGTCCGGGTCGTGTTTGGTGAGCCAGCGCAGGGCGGTGCGGGCAACGCGGCGGTCCGCGGTCCGGTAGCCGCGGAACTCGCCGTTGTAGCGCCGGCGCCGGTCGATGGCGGGGCCGAGGACGCCGCGGCGGACCAGTTGCGGCCAGGACACCGCGGCCGCGGTGCGCAGACCGGGGCGGACTGCGGCGGCGCGGGTCAGGAAGTCGGGGTAACGGGCGTAGTCGGCGCCGGCGAAGTCGTTGCCCCTCACACCGTGACGGTCGGGCCACACCCCGGTCAGGATGCTCGACCAGCCGGGCCCGGAGTCGGTGTAGGCCATGCTGGTCGACGGCCCGTGCTCGGACTGACCGTCGGCCTCGCCGTAGGGGAGCAGGCTGGTGCCCACGGCGCCCGCGGCCATCAGGCCGTGCAGCACAGGCGCGTTGGACGGCGAGCGGGTCAGGCGGTCGTAGCGCAGGCCGTCCATGCCCACGACGAGTACCTTGCCGTGCCGACCCTCGGCGTCCCTCACTGTCTGCCTCCCTCGTCGTTCGTGCCTGCTGCACCGGCATGGCCGAGATCCAAGAGCTCGGGGCCGATTGCCGGTTGTTGGCCGCAGGCCCGCTGTGGCTGGTCGCTCCCCCACTCTCGGCTTCGCTCGAGCGGGGACCCCCATCGCGGCGCGGCACGTCGGGTCAGCTTCCCTGCACCGCCCCCTCCGTCGCCCCCGCGATGAACCCGCGGGCGAAGATGCTGAACACGATGACCAGCGGAAGCGCCGCCATCAGCACACCGGCCATGACCATGCTGTAGTCGGTGGTGTGGCCGACGTTGAGCTCGGCGAGCTCCACCTGGAGCGTGACATGGCCCGGGTTGGTGAGCACGACCAGCGGCCAGATGTAGTCGTTCCAGCAGTTGACGAAGGCGTAGATGGCGAGGAACGACAGCGCGGGCCTGATCATCGGCAGTGCGATGTTCCAGTACTGGCGGAAGAACCCGGCGCCGTCGATGCGCGCGGCGTCGAGGAGTTCGTCGGGAACGCCGTTCTGGATGTACTGGTGCAGCCAGAAGATGCCGAAGGCGTTGGCCAGGGAGGGCAGGGCCAGCGCCTTGAGCATGCCGACCCAGCCGATCTTCGACATGAGGATGAACTGCGGCAGGATCGCCAGCTGCAGCGGCAGCATCATGAACAGCAGCAGCGTGCCGAAGAGCAGCTTGCGTCCGGGGAAGTCGAACTTGGCGAAGGTGAAGGCCGCCAGGGAGTCGATGAACAGCACCAGGACGGTGGTGACGGTCGCGACCATCACCGTGTTGAGCATCGACCCGAAGAAATCGATGGTGTTCAGCACATGCCGGATGTTCTCCAGCAGATGGGAGCCGAAGGTGAACTTCGGCGGGCTCTTGTAGATGTCCTGGGTGGTGTTGGTCGCCATGACGATCGTCCACGCGAAGGGGAAGACCGAGATCAGGACGGCCACGACGAGGATGATGTGCGCCGTCAGGCCCCTGGGGCGGCGCAGCCGCCTGCCGCCCGTGGCCGGCCGCGCGGTGTCCACTGCCGTCATGCCTTCCTCCCTCGTGTGGTGATGCGCCAGTTGACGGCGACGAGGACGATGATCAGTACGAAGAAGGCCCACACGATGGCCGCGCCGTAGCCGTAGTCGTTGTTGAGGAAGGCCGACTGGTAGAAGTACAGCAACGTGGTCAGACCCGCCTGGCCGGGGCCGCCGAGGTTCGCGTTGGCGGCGTTGCTGCCGAACAGGACCTGGGGTTCGCTGAAGCTCTGCAGACCGTTGATGGTCGAGATGATGACGGTGAACAGGATGATCGGCCGCATGATCGGGATCGTGATCTGGAAGAACGTGCGGATGGGGCCCGCGCCGTCCATCTTCGCCGCCTCGTAGATCGAGTTCGGGATCGCCTGCAGACCGGCGAGATAGATGATCATGTTGTAGCCGGTCCACTGCCAGGTCATCAGCAGCGCGATGACCAGTTTGATCAGCCACGGGTTGCTCAGCCACGGAACCGGCGAGATGCCGACCATGCCCAGGATCGCGTTGACCAGACCGAAGTTGTTGCTGAACACCGCGCCGAAGAAGATCGCCACGGCGACGATCGAGGTGACGTTCGGGACGTACAGCGCGATGCGGTAGAAGCCCTTGAAGCGGCGCACCGAGTGCAGCAGCGTCGCCAGCATCAGGGCGCCGAAGAGGGTGGGCACGGTCGACAGCACCCAGATCACCAGGGTGTTGCGTATCGACAGCCAGAAGACCGGGTCGTCCCACAGGAACCTGAACTGCTGCAGGCCCACGAACTGCATGGTGCCCATGCCGTCCCAGCGCTGGAAGGCCAGGTACAGCGAGTAGAAGACCGGGAAGAAGGAGAACGCGGCGAAGATCAGGTAGAACGGTGAGATCGCCAGGTACTGCCGCCAGTACGACAGCGGCCCGCGCCGCCTGGGCCGAGCGGTGCCCGCGGGCGGTGTGCGTCGCGGGCGGAACCGGGCCGGGCCCGGCCCGCCGAGGCGCTGCGGCACCTCGGCGGAGCCGGTGACCGGAGGGGACGACACCTCAGCTCACCCCCTGCCGGCGGGCGATCTGCTTGGCCTGGCTGACGGCGTCCTTCCAGGCGTCGTCGGGCTTCTTGCCCTTGGCCTCGATGTTGGTCAGTTCCGTCTTGTAGGGGGCCATGACTGCGGCGTCGGCCGGCGCCTCGTACGCGAGCGGCACGGCCTTGGCGGCCGGCCCGAAGACCTCGATGATCTTCTGTCCGCCGAAGAAGGCGTCGGGGCCCGTCATGGCCGGCATGGTGTAGGCGGCGGGGGCGGCGGGGAAGATGGCGGCGTCGGTGAAGCCGCGGGCGTCGTTGGCGGGGCTGAGGATCCAGCTGATGATCTTGAACGCTTCTTCGGGGTTGCGGCACTGCTTGGGCAGCGCCAGGTAGGAGCCGCCCTGGTTGGCCGGTCCGACGGGCATCGCGCACACCCGCCACTTGCCCTTGGTCTGCGGGGCGGCCTGCTCGATGTCCAGCGCGTGCCAGGCCGCGCCGAGCTCGGTGAGGAGGGTCTTGCCGACGGCGGCGTTCCAGGTGTTGTCGTTGATCTTGGCGTCGAGGCCGAGGGTGTAGGGGCGCACCGACGTGGTCCATGCGGCGCGGATGTGGTCCTGGTCGCCGATGAAGTGGTTGTTCTTGTCGATGAACCGCTGAGTGCCCTGGCCGACGGTCATGTCGAACATGGAGCCGATGTTGTTGACCAGGTAGGTGCCGGGGTTCTTCTTCTGCAGCTCGGTGCCGAGCGTGAAGTAGTCCTCCCAGGTCTTGACCAGGGCGGCGACCTTGTCGGGGTCGGTGGGCACCCCGGCCTTGGCGAAGAAGTCCTCGCGGTAGTACAGCGCGGTGGGGCCGATGTCGATCGGGAAGCCGATCTGCTTGCCGTCCTCGGTCTGGGCGAGCTTGGTCTTCCAGTCCAGGTACTGGGACGAGAGCTTCTTGAAGCCCAGGTCGTTCAGGTCGAGGAAGCGGGAGGCGTTGGGCAGGAAGGACGCTATGTCCTCGCCCTTGATGCCGGTGATGTCGGGCACGGAGGTGCCCGCCGCGATGGTGGTGGTGAGCTTCTGCTTGAAGTCGCCGCCGATGGAGGCGGAGGTCAGCTTGACCGTGCTGCTGAAGTGGGTCTTCGCCTCCGCGACCACCTTGTCGCTGAGCGCGCCGCCCCAGTACCACAAGGTGAGGTCCTTGCCGTTCTTGGTGCCGCCCGAGCCCGAGCTGCCGCCGCATGCGACGGTCAGGCCGGAAGCGGCCGCGGTGAGCGCGGCGGCCTGGAGGAAGCCTCTACGAGAAAGGTCCACGGGTCACTCCTGTTGTTCCTGTTCGACGTGGAGAGGGGGTTCGAGGGTCACTGCCGCCGTTCTCAGGCGTGTGGGCCGACGGGCGTGTGGGCGGGCGGGGTGACAGGGGCGTGCTGCACCGGCGGTCCGGGGTCGGCCGGGATCCGGTCGGCCAGGAAGCCGTACGCGCGCCGCAGTGCGGGATCTTTCAGCGACCGCCACCAGCGGTCGACGCCGTACCAGCCGGGAGCGGCGAGCGCCCCGCCGTGGTGCCGGACGGACAGGCCGGCCGCGAGGACGGCGAACCGCAGCCGTTCCTCCAGGGGCCAGCCGCCCAGCGAGGCCGCGACGAAGCTCGCGCCGAAGACGTCCCCGGCGCCCGTGGCGTCCAGGACGTCGACGTCGAGGGCCGGGACCTCGGCGTACTCGCCGGTGATCTGGTCGGCGGCCACGGCGCCGTCGCCGCCCCGCGTGACCACGGCCACCGGCACCAGCTCGGAGAGCGTGCCGAGCGCGGCGACCGCGGTGTCGGTGCGGGTGTAGGCCATCGCCTCGGCCTCGTTGGGCAGGAAGGCGTGGCACAGCTTCAGCTGGTCGAGGAGGTCGGTGGACCACTCCTGGGTCGGGTCCCAGCCGACGTCCGCGTAGATCCGGGTGCCGTTCGCGGCGGCCTTGGCGAGCCACTCGCGGGGCTCGGCCTCCAGGTGCACGAGGGCGGTGCGCGCCTCGGGCGGGTCGCCCATCAGCGTGTCCTGCGAGTACGGGGGTTCCTGGCCGTGGGTGACGAGGGCCCGGTCGTGACCGGTGGCGAGCGAGACGGTGACGGGGGTGGGCCAGGCGTCCGCGGTGCGGGAGAGCGAGAGGTCGATGTCCTCCTGGTCGCACAGGACGTCCCGGCAGTACTCGCCGTAGAAGTCGTCGCCGAAGACCGTGGCCAGCGAGGTGCGCAGACCGAACCGGGACGCGGCCACCGCGAGGTTCGCGATGCCGCCGGGGCCGCAGCCCATCCCGCCCGTCCAGATCTCCTCGCCCGGCGTCGGCGGTTTCCCGAGCCCGGTGAGGACGAGGTCGTAGAAGAGCAGCCCGGTCAGGAGCACGTCGGGCCTGTCGTCGTCCACGCGAAACAGCCTCTCGTCAAAACTCGTCATTTTCGATGACCGGAATCGTGCGCTGATCCACGAGATTGGTCAATACCCGAGCAGAACTGAGCATGGATTTGATTGAAGATGACGAGTAGTGTTCACGCCGTGCTGGCAGAACGACGACACCAACTCATCCTGCGGGCCCTGCGCTCCGGCGGGCCCGCGGCTGTGACCGACCTCTCCGAGCAGCTGGGTGTGAGCCCCGCCACGATCAGGCGCGACCTGGTCAAGCTCGAGGAGGACGGCCTGCTCACCCGTGTGCACGGCGGCGCCGTGGTGGAAGAGGGCGACCAGCCCTTCGCCGAGGTCGCCGAGGTGCGGGTGTCCGAGAAGGACGCCATAGCCGCGCACGCCGCGGCGATGGTCGCCGACGGCCAGTCGGTGCTGCTCGACATCGGCACCACCGCCTTCCGGCTCGCCCGCCAGTTGCACGGCCGCCGCCTCACCGTGATCACCAGCAACCTGGTGGTCTACGAGGAGCTCGCCGACGACGAGGGCATCGAGCTGGTGCTGCTCGGCGGCATGGTCCGCCGCGAGTACCGCTCCCTGGTCGGCTTCCTCACCGAGGACAACCTGCGCCAGCTGCATGCCGACTGGCTCTTCCTCGGCACCAGTGGAGTGCGTCCGGGCGGGCAGGTGATGGACACGACGGTGGTCGAGGTGCCGGTCAAGCGCGCCATGATCAAGGCGAGCGACAAGGTGGTGCTGCTCGCCGACGCGGCGAAGTTCCCGGGTACGGGGATGGCGAAGGTCTGCGGTCCCGAGGACCTGGACGTGGTGGTGACGAACGCGCCGGTCGACGCAGCAACGCGGGCCTCCTTGGAGGAGGCCCGCGTCGAGGTGGTCGTGGCAGGAAAGGTGCAAGGTTGAATCCTCTCCCTCGTGGTCGAAGGAGATTCCTGGCTCACGCTGCGCGAACGCTCAGTGAGCGATCGAGTCTTACGCGATCAACACCAGCCGGGTTGAAACCAGCCCGGGTTCTTGGAACAAGTGCAAGGAGGCAGCGCGTGCTTGGTTCTCGCAACGCACTGCGTGGAGCCTACTCGTTCATGTGGGCAGATGTCCGCCCAAAGGGCGAATGCTTCGGAGGGACCCGGTGAAGCTGACGATTCTGGGCGGCGGCGGGTTCCGCGTGCCGCTCGTGTACGGGGCCCTGCTGGGCGACCGCGGCGAGGGCAGGGTCACCGAGGTCGTCCTGCACGACCTGGACGCGGGCCGGCTGTCCGCGGTGACCCGCGTCCTCGCGGAGCAGGCCGCGCAGATGGCGGACGCCCCCGAGGTGACCGCCACGACCGACCTGGACGAGGCGCTGCGCGGCGCCGACTTCGTGTTCTCTGCGATCCGCGTCGGCGGCCTGGAGGGCAGGGCGAACGACGAGCGCGTCGCCCTCGCGGAGGGCGTCCTCGGCCAGGAGACGGTCGGCGCCGGCGGCATCGCCTACGGCCTGCGCACGGTCCCGGTCGCCGTCGACATCGCTCAGCGGGTCGCGCGCCTCGCCCCGGACGCCTGGGTCATCAACTTCACCAACCCGGCCGGCCTGGTCACCGAGGCCATGTCCCGCCATCTCGGCGACCGCGTCATCGGCATCTGCGACTCGCCGGTCGGCCTCGGCCGCCGTATCGCCCGCGTGCTCGGCGGGAACCCGAAGGAGGCGTGGATCGACTACGTCGGCCTCAACCACCTCGGCTGGGTCCGCGGACTGCACATCGCCGGCCGCGACGAGCTCCCGCGTCTGCTCGCCGACCCGGACCTGCTCGGCTCCTTCGAGGAGGGCAAGCTCTTCGGCGCCGACTGGCTCCAGTCCCTCGGCGCGATCCCGAACGAATACCTGCACTACTACT
Source organism: Streptomyces sp. NRRL S-646 (assembly GCF_000720765.1). Taxonomy (GTDB): domain Bacteria; phylum Actinomycetota; class Actinomycetes; order Streptomycetales; family Streptomycetaceae; genus Streptomyces. The sequence goes on along the minus strand of NZ_JODC01000007.1, from coordinate 669,434 downwards.
ACTTCAACCGCGAGGCCGTCCGCGCCTACCAGCAGGCCGAGAAGACCCGCGGCGCCTTCCTCCGCGACCAGCAGGCCCATTTCTACGAGGAGATGCGCGACCCCGGCGCACACGCCCTCGCGGCCTGGGACCGCACCCGCGCCGAGCGCGAGGCGACGTACATGGCAGAGAACCGGGAGAGTGCCGGCGCCGGCGAACGCGACGCCGACGACCTCTCCGGCGGCTACGAGAAGGTCGCCCTCGCCCTGATGCGGGCCATCGCCCGCGACGAGCGCACCACCCTGATCCTCAACGTCCGCAACCGCAGCACCCTGTCGGTGCTCGACGCCGAGGCCGTCATCGAGGTCCCGTGCCTGGTCGACGCCAACGGCGCGCACCCGGTCGCCGTCGCCCCGCTGCCCGAGCACGCCACCGGCCTGGTCTGCGCGGTGAAGGCCGTCGAGCGGGAGGTGCTGGCCGCTGCCGAGTCCGGCTCCCGTACGACGGCTGTGAAGGCGTTCGCACTGCACCCGCTGGTCGACTCCGTGAACGTGGCCCGACGGCTGGTCGAGGGCTACACCGACGTGCACCCCGGACTGGCGTACCTTAGGTAGGCACGCCACCGGAAAGCGCTTTCTCCCTGCCCGTCCTCGGACCGCCCGTCCGCCCGACCCGCTGCCCGCCCGCTCCCTCCCTCCCTCTCGGCTCCCTGGTTTTCTGGAGACTTCCCATGCACGACGAACGCCGCCGGATCGAGGAGCGCGCCGAGCGCCTCCACACCCAGCGCATCAAGACCGCGGTCTACGCCGCCACCGTCCCCCTGACGGTCGAAGCCTGGCAGGCGCCGGGCGAGCCGGTCCCGTTCGAGGAGGCCGCGGCTGCCTCGTACGAGCCCTTCGCGATGGACACCCCGTGGGGGCCGCCCTGGGGCACGACCTGGTTCCGGATGCGCGGGCAGGTGCCCGCCGAGTGGGCCGGCCGGCGCGTCGAGGCGGTCATCGACCTCGGTTTCGTCGGCGACTGGCCGGGCAACCAGGCAGAAGCCCTGGTCCACCTCACCGACGGGACGCCGCTGAAGGCGGTCAACCCGCTCAACCAGTACGTGGCGATCGCCAACCCGGCGACGGGCGGTGAGGAGATCGACTACCTGGTCGAGGCGGCCTCGAACCCGGACATCCTGGCGAACAACTTCTCCGAGCCCACCCCCATGGGCGACATCCTGACGGCCGGCGACAAGCCGCTGTACACCTTCCGGCGCGCCGACCTCGCCGTCCTGGACGAGGAGGTCTTCCACCTCGACCTGGACCTCCAGGTACTGCGCGAGCTCATGGTCCACCTCGGCGAGCACGAGCCGCGCCGGCACGAGATCCTGCACGCCCTGGACCGGGCCATGGACGCCCTCGACCTGGACGACGTCTCCGGCAGCGCCGCCGCCGTCCGCGAGGTGCTCGCGCCGGTCCTCGCCAAGCCCGCCCACGCCAGCGCCCACACCGTCTCCGGCGTCGGCCACGCGCACATCGACTCGGCCTGGCTGTGGCCCATCCGCGAGACCAAGCGCAAGACGTCCCGCACCTTCTCCAACGTCACCTCGCTCGCCGACGAGTACGACGACTTCATCTTCGCCTGCTCCCAGGCCCAGCAGTACGAGTGGGTGCGCGACAACTACCCCAAGGTCTGGGCGCGCATCCAGGAGTCCGTGAAGAAGGGCCAGTGGGCGCCGGTCGGCGGCATGTGGGTCGAGTCCGACGGCAACCTGCCCGGCGGCGAGGCGATCGCCCGCCAGCTCGTCCACGGCAAGCGGTTCTTCATCGAGCACTTCGGCATCGAGACCAAGGGCGTCTGGCTGCCGGACTCCTTCGGCTACAACGCCGCATACCCGCAGCTCGCCAAGCTCGCCGGCAACGAGTGGTTCCTCACCCAGAAGATCTCCTGGAACCAGACCAACAAGTTCCCCCACCACACGTTCTGGTGGGAGGGCATCGACGGCACCCGCATCTTCACCCACTTCCCGCCGGTCGACACCTACAACGCCCGCTTCAGCGGCGAGGAGATGGACCGCGCGGTCCGCAACTACCAGGAGAAGGGCGCCGGTACGCGCTCGCTGGCCCCCTTCGGCTGGGGCGACGGCGGCGGCGGCCCCACCCGCGAGATCATGGAACGCGCCCGCAGGCTGGCCGACCTGGAGGGCTCGCCCAAGGTCGTCGTCGAGCACCCGGACGACTTCTTCGCCAAGGCCCGCGAGGAGTACCCGGACGCCCCGGTCTGGAACGGCGAGCTCTACCTGGAGCTGCACCGCGCCACCTACACCTCCCAGGCCCGCACCAAGCAGGGCAACCGCCGCTCCGAACACAAGCTCCGCGAGGCCGAGTTGTGGGCGACGACGGCCGCACTGCACGCGCCGGGCTACGCCTATCCGTACGAGAAGCTGGACCGGCTGTGGAAGACGGTGCTGCTGCACCAGTTCCACGACATCCTGCCGGGCTCGTCGATCGCCTGGGTGCACCGCGAGGCGGAGGCCGAATACGCCCGTGTGGCAAAGGAGTTGGAGGAGCTGACGGCGGAGGCGGTCACCGCGCTGGGCGGTGGCGCGGCCCGGGTCTTCAACACCAGCCCCTTCGACCGGGCCGAGGTCGTGCGTACGGCCGAGGGCGCACCGACGTACGTCGAGGTGCCGGCGAGCGGCAGCGCCCCGCTCGCGGCCGCAGAGTCGCCGCAGGCGGTGACGGTGGCCGGACGGGTGCTCGACAACGGCCTGGTGCGCGTCGAGGTGGCCGAGGACGGCACGCTGGCCTCGGTGCGCGATCTGCGCGCCGGAGGCCGCGAGGTCCTTGCCGACAAGGGCAATCTGCTCCGTCTGCACACCGACCTCCCGAACTACTGGGACGCCTGGGACATCGACAAGCACTACAAGAACCGCTACACCGACCTGCTGGACGCCGATTCGGTCGCGGTCGTCGAGGAGGACCCGCTGCTCGGCGCGATCCGCGTGGAGCGCAGCTTCGGCAAGGGCTCCAAGCTCACCCAGACGATCACCCTGCGCGCCGGCAGCCCCCGTATCGACTTCGAGACCGACATCGACTGGCACGAGGCCGAGAAGATCCTCAAGGCGGGCTTCCCGGTCGACATCCGCGCCCCGCACTCCTCCGCTGAGATCCAGTTCGGCCACATCCAGCGGCCCACACACACCAACACCAGCTGGGAGGCGGCCCGTTTCGAGGTCTCCGGCCACCGCTGGGTGCACATCGCCGAGCCCGGCTACGGCGTCGCGGTCATCAACGACTCGACCTACGGTCACGACGTCTCCCGCACGGTCCGCGAGGACGGCGGTACGACGACCCGGGTCAGCCTGAGCCTGGTCCGCGCCCCGCGCATCCCGGACCCGGAGGCCGACCAGGGCCGCCACCGCTTCGTCTACTCCCTCCTCCCCGGCGCGAGCATCGAGGACGCGGTCGCGGAGGGCTACGCCCTCAACCTCCCCCTGCGGGTGGCGGATTCGGCGGGCACGCCGGAGCCGGTCGTGTCGGTGGCCGGGGAAGGTGTGACGGTCGAGGCCGTGAAGCTGGCCGACGACGAGTCCGGCGACGTGGTCGTCCGGCTCTACGAGTCCCGCGGCGGCCGCGCCCAGGGCGTCCTGCGCACGGGCTTCCCGCTCGCCGGCGCCCAGGTCACCGACCTGCTGGAGCGCCCGCTGGAGGACGCGGACGTCGAAGCCGGCACGGTCCCGGTCTCGCTCCGCCCCTTCCAGATCCTGACGCTCCGGCTGCGGAGGGGCTGACCCGTGCCCATGCAACCGTGGTTCACCGACGCCAAGTTGGGGATCTTCGTCCACTGGGGCATCTACGCCGTCGACGGCGTCCAGGAGTCCTGGTCGTTCTACGACGACATCGTGCCGCACGACCGGTACATGTCCCAGCTGGAGCGCTTCACCGGCGCCAAGTACGACCCGAAGGCGTGGGCGGACCTGTTCGCCCGCGCCGGGGCGAAGTACGCGGTGCTGACGAGCCGTCACCACGACGGCGTGGCCCTGTGGGACACGGAGTACGGCGACCTCAACCTCGGCAAGGACTATCTCGGCCCGTACGCCGAGGCCCTGCGCGAGAAGGACCTCAAGGTCGGCTTCTACTACTCCCACTCCGACTGGAACCACCCCGACTACGCGTCCACGCGCAAGCCGGGCCGCCCGCCGGAGCAGGAGGACAACCGCTACTCGGAGGTCGCGGCGGAGGCCGAGGACCTGGACGCCTGGGAGCGGTTCATCGCCTACCGGGACGGCCAGATCCGCGAACTGGCCTCCCGCTACCGGCCCGACCTGATGTGGTTCGACGGCGAGTGGGACCGCAGCGAGGAGCAGTGGCGCATCCCCGAACTCGCCGCGCTCATCCGCTCGTACGTGCCCGACGTCGTCTTCAACGCCCGCATGCTCAGCGAGGGCGACTACGCGACGCCTGAGCAGGGCGCCCCCATCGTGCCGCCGGACGGCCCCTGGGAGCTGTGCCTGACGATCAACGACTCGTGGGGCTACCAGCACCACGACCACAACCACAAGTCGCTCGCCCAGCTGATCCGCTACTTCACCGAGACCATCGGCGGGGGCGGCAATCTGCTCCTCGACGTCGGCCCCATGGAGGACGGCACCATCCCGCAGCCGCAGGTCGAGCGGCTGGAGGGGTTGGGGGAGTGGATCCGCAGGCACGCGGAGGCGGTGTACGGCACGGTGCGCGGGCTTCCGGCCGGGCACCACTACGGGCCCAGCACTCTCTCCGCCGACCGCCGCACCCTCTACCTCACCCTGTTCGACATCCCCCGCGCCGAGATCGGCGTCCGGGGGCTGGCGACGGGGGTCCGCAAGGTCACCGTCCTCGGCACCGGCACCGAGCTCGCCCACCGGGTGGTCGGCGGGCTGCACGACGCGGTGGGGGTGCTGTGGATCGACCCGCCGGCGCAGGCGGACCTGGACCCGTACGCGACTGTGCTCGCCGTGGAGCTGGAGGGGGAGCTGGAGCTGTACCGGGGGTCGGGCCGCTTCTGATGCGCCGAGGCGGCCGGCCCTCGTGGGACCGGCCGCCGCCCGGAGGCCACTCAGCCGGTGAAGCCGGCCGTGATGGAGGTGAACTGCCAGTTGTTCTGGCTGATGCCGGAGCAGTTGCTCACCACACCGCCACCCGGGCACGGCCGGTCACGGTTGACCGACCAGAAGGCGAGCCGGGCGATGTGGTGCGAGTTCGCCCAGTCCTTGATCTGGGTCCAGATCGCCGGGGTGGTGGTCTCCTGCTGGTCGGACAGGCCGTTCATGCCGGAGATCCCGATGTGGGAGTAGGCGGTGGCGTCGTCCCACCCGAAGGTCGACTTCAGCTTGGCCTTCAGGCCCTCCGCCGCGTTCACGGTGTTGCCGTACATGTCGGAGCCGCCGCCGAAGTCGAACGGCATGATCGTGAAGACGTCGATGTTCGCGCCCAGCGACTGCGCCTGCTCGATGAGCCGGTTGCCGTAGTACGTCGGGCCGGTCGTCGACGTGCCGAAGGTGACGATGGTCTTCAGGCCGGGGTTGTTGGCCTTGACCGTCTTCAGGGCGGTGAGGATCTTCGCCTGGACGGCCTCGTTCTCGAATTCGTCGGAGTTCTCGATGTCCATGTCGATCGCCTTGAGCGAGTAGGCGTCGATCACCTTCTGCAGGGCCCCGGCGAGCGCGCTGGCGGAGGCGCAGTTGGCGCCGAGCTTGCTGCCCTGCCAGCCGCCGAACGACGGCACGATGTCACCGCCGGCGGAGCGGATGGCGTTGATCGCGGACTGGTCGGCGCCGCCGGTCAGCGGCCGGCTGCCGTCCCAGGCCGGGGTGCAGCCGCCGGAGTCCAGCACGAAGGCCATCGTGAACCACTTGATGCCGGTCGCGCTCATCACCGTCGAAGGGCTCGGCGGGTCGCCCCAGCCCTCGTACAGATAGGGCGCGGCCTGCTTGAATCCGGTGCCGCCACCGCCGCCCGCGTCCGTGGTGACGGAGACGGAATTGGAGGCCCCGGAGGTGTTCCCGGCCGCGTCCCGTGCCTTGACGGTGAAGGTGTACGACGTGCTCGGCGAGAGCCCGCTGACCGTGGCGGACGTACCGGAGACGGTGAGCAGGTTGTTCGAGCCGCTGTAGATGTCGTACGCCGTGACGCCGACGTTGTCCGTCGAGGCGTTCCACTTCAGCGACACGCTCGACGAGGTCTTCCCGGTGGAGGTCAGCCCGGTCGGCGCGGTCGGCGCCTGGGTGTCCGAGCCGCCGCCCCCGCCGCCGGGGCCGTCGAGGCTGATGTCGTCGGCGTAGTAGGTGCCCTGGGCGTACCAGCCGTGGACGTAGATCGTGGCGCTGGTCTGCGAGGCGCCGGTCGTGAAGGAGACGGTCAGCCGGCTGTACGCCGACGGGGACGTCGTCCAGGTGGAGGCGCCGCCGTTCACGCCGAGGTAGACGTAGGAGCCGCGCACCCACCCGCTGAGCGAGTACGTGGTGTTCGGCTGGACGGAGACGGTCTGGCTGCACTGCGCGTTGTCGCTCGAACTCACCGCCCCGGCAAGGGACTTGGAGCCGCCGTGCACGGGGGAGGAGGCGACCGAACCGAGGTTGCCGGTGCAGGTCCAGGGGGAGAGACTGCCCGACTCGAAGCCGGGATTCGTCAGGATGTTGGCCGCTTGGGCCGTACCGGGAAGGGCGATGGCTCCGGCGAGCGCGAGAGCGGCGGAGCCGAGCAGGGCGAGGAGCCGATGTCTGGAACGTCTGAGTGTGTTGCGCACGCGATCTCCCTGGAGGAATGGGGGTGTTCGGGAGTGCAGAGAGAACTGCAGAGGGGTGCGCAACCAAGTTGGTATGGACCAATCCGCCTGTCAAGGAGAAGGACGGAATTGGTCCATACCGGTGAGTGGGAGCGCCCCGATCAGGGCGCGGTGCTGTGTCGATTTGCGGCTCCGCCGCGTGGCCAACCTAGAGCGGCAGTACCTGGGCCGAGACCTCGACGGAGTCGACGGGCGCAGGCACCGCCGGCAGCAGAGGCTCCGCCTCGACCCTCTGCTGCGGCAGCGAAACCGCCCGCAGCGGCCGCGGCCCCGACACCACCGTGTAGTCCTGCCCGAGGAACGGCGGAGCCATCTCACCCGGGTCCTCGCCGAGCGCCAACTGCACTGCTGCCCAAGGGACGTTGACGCCACACAGGGACAGCTGATGCAGGCCACCCGCCGGGCGGGTGTTGACATCCATGAGCACCGGCTCGTCGCCGAACATCCGGAACTGGATGTTGGACAGGTAGTGCAGCCCGAACCCCTCCGCGATCCGCCGCGCCGGCTCCAGCCACTGCTCGTGCAGCGTGAACCCGCGCCGCCGGCCGTTCTTGGTGCGCCCGATCGCCAGCCGCACCCGGTTGTCCGGCCCGGTGAGGCAGTCCACCGAGACCTCCGGCTGCTCCAGCCGCGGCATCACCAGCCAGTCGACCGGCTCGTCGGCCTGCTGCAGCGCCTCCACGACCAGATCCAGCGGCACATGCGGGCCCGGGAAGCCGTTGAGGTGAACGAGCGAGAAGGGGGCGCGCGTGACGATGCGGAAGCCCACGCCGCCCGCGCCCGACGCCGGCTTGAAGCACGCCTTGTGCCCGCCCGCCTCCAACTCCTCCACGGCGGCCACGAGTTCACTCGCGGTCCGCACCCGCCACCACGGCGGCACGGGCACCCCGATCGCCTGGACCGCCTCGTACGCGATCACCTTGTCGTGGAAGACGGCCACCGCCTGAGGAGGCGGCGCCAGCAGCGCCGTACCGACCGCCTCGAAGTCGGCGCGGTGCGCCACGATCGCCGACTGCTGCAGCCGGGGCACGAACACGTCGATGCCGCGCCGCTGGCACTGGTCGAGGGCGTACTCCACGTACGCGGCCGGGGACAGGCCCTCCGGCTCCAGATCGGCGGTGTCGGCGGCGGCCAGCACGGGGGAGTCCGCGTCCCCGTGCGTCGCATGGATCTCCACGGCCCGATCGCTGGGATTTCGCCGCAGCTGATCCATGAAGAACACGTTCTCCGCGTACGTGCGGTTGAGCCAGACGCGTACGCGAGAGACCATGCAGGGCCGTCCTTTCACGGTTCGCGGGCACGGCTGAGCAGCCCGTGCCCGGGCAGGGGAGTTGGAGGGTCACCAAACCGCCCTTGAATGAAGGGAAGTTCATGGCGGTGGTGTTGGGGCGATCATACGGCTTCCCAGAGGCCGCGCGTGCAACGTACGTGTTACGGATTCAAGGATCTTGCCGCCTTGTCGGGAAGCCGGGAAATGTGTTCTCGTGGTCCCATTCGTGAGTGCGCGGGTGCGCAGCGTGTACGGAGGGGGCGGAAGGTGACGTCGACGGCCGGTGGTGCCGGACAGCTGCTGGCCATCAGCGACCTGCACATCGGATACGCCGAGAACCGCGCCCTGGTCGAGGAGATGCGCCCCGAGTCGGACGAGGACTGGCTGCTCGTGGCCGGCGACGTCTCGGAGAACGTGGCCGACATCCGCTGGGCCCTGAAGACGCTTGCGAGCCGTTTCCGCAAGGTCGTCTGGGCACCGGGCAACCACGAGCTGTGGACCCATCCGTCGGACCCCGTCACCCTGCGCGGCGTCGACCGCTACGAGCACCTGGTCGCCATGTGCCGCGAACTCGGCGTGACGACACCCGAGGACCCCTACCCGGTGTGGGAGGGCCAGGGCGGCCCGGTGGCCGTCGCACCGCTCTTCCTCCTCTACGACTACTCGTTCCTCCCGGCCGGCTGCACCACCAAGGAGCAGGGACTGGAGTACGCGCACGGCACCGGCATCGTGTGCAACGACGAGTACCTGCTGCACCCCGACCCCTACCCGAGCCGCGAGGCCTGGTGCCGGGCCCGGGTCGCCGAGACCGAAGCCAGACTCGCCGCGCTCCCCGCCGACCTGCCGACCGTCCTGGTCAACCACTACCCGCTGGACCGGCACCCCTGCGACGTCCTGTGGCACCCGGAGTTCGCCATGTGGTGCGGCACCGAACTGACCGCCGACTGGCACCGCCGCTTCCGCGTCGAGACCATGGTGTACGGGCATCTCCACATCCCGCGGACCACCTGGCACGAGGGTGTCCGCTTCGAGGAGGTGTCCGTCGGCTACCCCCGCGAATGGCGCAAGCGGCAGCAGCCGCCGGGGCAACTGCGCCGTGTGCTGTCGAAGGAGGTCGGGGCCGGGTGATCGAGGAGCTGCTGCCGGACGAGGTGGTGGCCGTGGAGGTGCACGGCGACGACGGGAGCGAGCCCGCGCCGCTGTACCCCGAAGAGGCCGAGGTCGTGGCGCAGGCGGTGCACAAGCGCCGCCGCGAGTTCGCCCTCGTACGGGCCTGCGCACGCCGCGCCATGGAGAAGCTCGGCGTGCCCGCGCAGCCCCTGCTGCCCGGCGAACGCGGCGCACCGGGCTGGCCGCCCGGCCTGGCCGGCAGCATGACCCACTGCGACGGCTACTGTGCCGCCGCCCTGGTCCGCGCCACCGACCTTGCCTCCGTCGGCATCGACGCCGAACCCCACCGGCCACTCCCGGACGGAGTCCTGGACGCGGTGGCCCTGCCCGCCGAGGCGGCCAGGCTGCGCCGCCTGGCCGTGCGGCACCCCGAGGTCCACTGGGACCGGCTGCTGTTCAGCGCCAAGGAATCGGTCTACAAGGCGTGGTTCCCCCTCACCGGACTGTGGCTGGAGTTCGCCGAGGCCGACATCGAGGTCTTCGCCGACCCCGACGAGCGGCTGCACGGCGGCTTCCGCGCCCAACTCCTCGTCCCCGGCCCGCTGGTCGGCGGCCGCCGGCTCGGCCCTGGCCGCCGGTGTTCCGGCGTGTTGCTCGGCGGCCGTCGGCTTGGTTGCTTCGAGGGTCGGTGGACCGTCCGGCGGGGGCTGGTGGCGACGGCGATTGCGGTGCCGCACTCCCGCTGCCCTGGCCGCCGGTGTTCCGGCGTGTTGCTCGGCGGCCGTCGGCTTGGTTGCTTCGAGGGTCGGTGGACCGTCCGGCGGGGGCTGGTGGCGACGGCGATCGCGGTGCCGCACACCCGCTGAGCCCCCGTCGGTCGGCCGTCGGCCGTCACGGCTCCGGGCACCAGCTCTGCAGCAGCCGGAAGAACTCCTCCTCGTTCCCCGCCAGGCCCGCCGCCGCCAGTGCCTGCTCCGCCTCGGCGAGCACCGCGGGCGGTACGACGGGTGGTCGCGGGGAGCCGGGGGGACCGTCGAACGCGGCTCGTACGGTGTGCAAGAGCCGCAGGTAGGCCTGCACGGCGGTGCGCTCGCGGTCGGTCAGTAGGGCAGTGGGCATCGGTCGGCTCTCCCCGCGTCGGCGTCGTCGGTCGCACCCCGCACAAGGGGGTGCAACTCCAGCTTGCCGCCCGCCACTGACAATGGGGTCCGGGCACCGGTCGGTTCGCCCGCTTAGCGGAGGCGAAACGTCCCCGAAATCCCTTGTGGGAAAGCAGTTCTACGCTGGAGGACAAGGGCTTTCGGCCGCTTGTGCGCGGCCCTGGAACGGGGAGGCAAGTGCGTGGTCGACGTCCCACCACGGCGCCCGGTGCGCGCCGTACGACTGCGCCCGGTGGGCGACGGAGAACTCGAGTTGCAGTACCGCGTGGTGCACGGATACCGGCGCGCCTTCCGCATGGCCGGCGAGGGCCCGGCACTGGTGCTCATCCACGGCATCGGCGACTCCTCCGCGACCTGGGCCGAGTTGATCCCCGACCTGGCCCGCACCCACACCGTGATCGCGCCCGACCTGCTCGGCCACGGCGCTTCGGACAAACCGCGCGCCGACTACTCGGTGGCCGCGTATGCGAACGGCGTACGGGACCTGCTCACCACGCTCGGCATCGAGTCGGCGACGCTGGTCGGGCACTCGCTGGGCGGGGGCGTGGCCATGCAGTTCGCCTACCAGTTCCCCGAGCGCACCGAGCGGCTCGTCCTGGTGAGCGCGGGCGGGGTGGGACGCGAGGTCAATCCCGTGCTGCGCCTGGTCTCCCTGCCGGGCGCCCACCTGATGCTGTCCACCCTGCGGTTGCCGGGGATGCGGCTGCAAGTGGGGCTCGCGGTGCGTCTGATGAAGCTCCTGGACACCGATCTCGGCCAGGACGCACCCGAACTGCTCACCCTCGTCGATGCCCTGCCGGACGACACCTCCCGCAACGCGTTCATCCGCACGCTGCGCGCGGTCGTCGACTGGCGCGGCCAGGTCGTCACCATGCTCGACCGGTGCTATCTCACCGAGGGCATGCCGACCATGCTGCTGTGGGGCGACCGGGACAGCGTGGTGCCGGTGCGGCACGCGTACGGGGCGCACGAGGCGATGCCGGGCAGTCGGCTGGAGATCTTCGAACAGGCAGGCCATTTCCCGTTCCACAGCGACCCTGCGCGGTTCGTGTCGCTGGTCGAGGAGTTCACGGCGAGCACGCATCCGGCCGGCTGGAGCCGGGAGCGCTGGCGTGAACTCCTTGTCGGGGGCCGGCCGGGCACCAGCGCCGGGCGCCCCGACACCCCCCGCAGCCGCGCGGTGGAACGCGATATGAGAGAGGCCAGCGAACGCAGTGCGACGTGACATATCACTGCTGGTCGCGACCGGCGGCGAGTGGATATTGCCTCGCCCGCTCAGGTGACCGGTCGGTAGCCTCGGCTCTCATGAACCGTCGGCGGCAGAAGAAGTTCTCGGGCCAGCTCTTCGCGGCGATCTGGAGGGGCGACACAGCCCGCGCGAGGGCTCTCCTGCGGGCCGGGGCCGATCCGGAAAGAGCCGACGGCGAGGGCACCACGCCCCTCTATGTGGCATCAGTGCACGGCGAAGCCGCCATCGTCCGTCTGCTCCTGACGTCCGGCGCCGCCCCGGACACCGAGAGCCGTGGAATCGGCGCGGAAGGCACACCGTTGTGCGCTGCCGCGTGCTGGGGGCACACGGAGGCGGTGCGCGAGCTGCTGGCACACGGCGCCGACCCGAATCTCCGCGAGGACCACGGCACCGGCTGGTCCCCGCTGGACTGGGCGAACAACGGTCCTCACCCCGAAACCGCCGCTCTCCTCACCGCGGCGGGTGCGACAGCCCGTCTGCGCACCACGTGACAGAGCCGACCGGCGCGTACTCAGCCCTGCGGCCCCAGATACCCGAGCGACGCCTCGATCCGCCCCGCCAGATGATCGCGCTGCACCGGCCCCCGCACCCCCGAACCGGCCAGCCACGTACGGCACCTGCTGGCCAGCAGCAGACCGAAGGACTCGGCCTCCTGCTCCTCGGCGAGGTCGAAACGGCTGCGGGCGGCCACCTTGCGGACGGTGTCCCGCAGGTCCGCGCCGTCGCTGAGCAGGCGGGCCGCGACCCGGGCACCCTCGACGTGATGGCCGCAGTGGCCGGCCTTCATGTGCCACAGCTCGTGGCCGAGGATCACCAACTGGTGGTCCGGCGCGGTCCGTTCCTCGATCACCACGAGGTCCTGGTCGGTCATGTCGAGCCACAGCCCGCTCGCCGTGCCGGTGGGGAAGGCGGCCGTGCGGAAGTGGACCGGGCGGCCGCGCCGTCTGCTCATCGCCTCGCACAGCGCGCCGTACAGGTCCTCGGGCGGTGCCGGTGCGGCAAGGGTGAGCTCCGCGACCAGCTCGCCGCACAGACGGCGCATTTCCCTTCCGATGCCCACAGCTCTCCCCAGGCTCACGACTCGGGCCGCTTGACGCTCTCCAGGAGCATGTCCAGCCACTCCGCGACCTTGTCGCGGTGCTGGTCGGTGGGCAGTTGCGCGGCCCGCCAGGCGATTCCGCGGACCCCGTGGTCCTGCAGCAGCCGCTCCAGCGGGTCGTCGGCGGCCGCGGCAGCCTCCCGCTCCGCGAGCTTGTGCAGGAGTTCCTGTTCTGTGCTCTGCAGGGCGCCCGTGAGAGCCTCGGGGTCCTCGGCCGTGAGGAATCCGGCGTGCACCCGGAAGAAGCGCTGGATGGCGTCGCAGTGCTCCATGGTGGGGCGCCGGTCGCCGTTGATCAGCGCACCCGCCTGCTGGCGCGACATGCCCGCACCGTCGGCGATCTCCTGCTGGGTGTACTTGCGACCGTTGGGCTTGAGCCGGGTGCGGCGCAGCAGGTCGAGGCGCTGCAGAAACCGCTCCTGCACATCGGGCTCGCCCGCGGGACGGCCGCTCAGCAGGGCTCTGACCACGGGCTCGGGCACGCCCGATGCGGCGGACAGGCGGCCGGTGTCGAAGACCTCCGCGTGCGGCACGCCGAGCCGGTCGGCGAGCGCGGTGACGCGGGCGACGACGGCCGGCAGCGCAGCGGTCGCAGCCGTGGTGCCCGGACCCTCGAAGCCATCCGTCACCGACAGATCTCCTACGTTTCTCACAGGCTTCTCACAAGCGGTTGCCGTGAACTCGACGGAGATTACCGGGTAGTTCGAACTCACATCCAGGTGTCGCCACAACTGTGGCCAATTTCAGCCGTCAACAAGCATGAAATGCCACGATAGTTGACACGACTCGATCCGGGGCCGCAGGATCAAGGCGCCGCGTGAAGGCCGCAGAGGCAAGAGGGGTGACCTCCCGATGGCGTATCAGGCAGGAGGGCAGCGTCCGGCACCGCGGCCCGTCCCCGAGAGTCTCGAGGCCCAGGCGTATCTGCAGGACTACGCCGCCCTCCTGGAGGCCGTTCCCTTTCCGTCCGTCGTCCTCGACCACCGCTGGGACGTCGTTCTCTCCAACAATGCTTTCGCGTCACTTTTCCGTGAGGTGAGCCCTCATCCGACGGCGATGCCCGGCGACAACTTCCTCAGATTCGTCCTGTTCCACCCGGACGCGGGCACGGTCCTCGGCGAGCACGAGTCCAACTGGTGCCTGCCGATGCTCGCGCACTTCGCGGCCGCCGTCGAGCGCTACGGCCACGACCACGGACTGCAGTCCATCCGCCGCGACATCGCCCAGGATCCGATCATGGAGGCCGCATACCGGCAGGGCCTGCCGCACTGGATCCGCGCGGTCGGCGAACAGGCCGTGGCGCACGACGGCGCCGTACGCCCCCTGACCCACCCCGATCCGCGCTGGGGCGCCACCGACTGCCGCGTGGTGGACGAGAGCCCGAGGACGCTGCAGGACATGGGGTACACACGAATGACGCTGGTGCTGCGGGAGACGCGCCCCGCCCGTCCCAGGGCCCGCAAGGCCCGCCACGCGGCGGCGCACCTGAGGGTGGTGCCGGCCCCCGAGGCCTGACGGCCGCCACCGTCAGCGTGGGGAGATCACGAGCACGAGGGGGATGTCCCGGCAGGGGACCAGCCGCAGTCCGCGAAACCTTCCGGGCCGCGCCCGCTGCAGTACGGCGGCGAAATCCGGCCCCTTGGTGAGGGATCCGGCGAGATGGGCGGGGTCGGCGGAGGCGGTCACCCGTCCGCGGGCGTTCACCGGATGGGCCGGCCCGGGCAGCCGGCGCTGCATCGGCATCACGGCCGCCTCGAAGTGCCGCAGGTACACGTCCGCCGCGGCGACTCCGGCGAACCGCCCCTCCATCTGCACCGGCGCGGACAGTGTGAGGCTGTACTCATCGGGCTGGTCTCAACCCGGATGGTGTCGAGGGCGTAAGACCTCCCGGACCGCCGGTCCGGCAGGCAGCCTGAACCAGGAATCCCCTTCCTTCAGCTTCAAGGAGGGGAGGATTCAAGATATTCGTCGTCCCCGAGCACGAGACACAGCGGCGCCTCGATCTCGGCATCTCCTTCGTGGTCGTCCTGCCGATCGCCCTGCCCGGCATCGTCACGGGCATCGCCCTCAACTCGGCCTTCGGCACGGTACTTGCGCCGCTCGGCCTCGGTCTCGGCCTGTTCACGGTGGTCGTCGGACACGCCACCTTCTGCATCGTCGTCGTCTTCAACAACGTCGTGGCCAGGCTGCGACGCACCGCCGGGTCGTACGAGGAGGCGGCGATGGACCTCGGTGCGAACACCTTCCGCGCCTTCGCCGACGTCACCTTCCCGCTGGTGCGCTCGGCCCTGTTCGCGGGCGGGCTGCTCGCCTTCGCGCTCTCCTTCGACGAGATCGTGGTGACGACCTTCACCGCCGGGCCCGGTATCGAGACGCTCCCCATCTGGATCTTCAACAACATGACCCGCCCGCAGCAGGCACCCGTGGTGAACGTGGTGGCGGCCGTGCTCGTCCTGCTCTCGGTGATTCCGATCTACGTCGCGCAGCGGCTGTCGGCGGACACGGCGACCGGGAGCCGGGTTTGACTGCACCCGGCGAGGGTCGGGCGACCGAGCTACCTGGGATAACGTCCCTGAAGCTCCGGACGAGCGAGGCCGGAGAAGCGAGAGGGGCATTGTGCAGGTTCAGGTACGGGGGCGGCGTGTCCGCAGGTGGATCGCCTTCGGCGTGATCGCGTTCGGGGCGCTGTTCCTGGTCGTCGGGCTGATTCTTGCGGGGCAGTCGGTCTCGCTGCTGGCGGATGCGAAGCGTGCCCGGGGCGCGGTGGTGTCCCTGGAGTGGCGGACCGAACACAGCAGCTCATTCCACAAGAACCGGTCGAGCGACAAGCGCATGGCGTACCCGGTGGTCGAGTTCACTTCGGCGGACGGCAAGCAGAGGACGTTCCGGAGTTCTGTGGGCTCCAATCCGCCGTCGTACGAGGCGGGTGAGCGGGTCGAGGTGCTCTACCGGGCAGATTCCCCGCAGGATGCGCGGATCAACGGGTTCGCCTCGCTGTGGCTGGCGCCGCTGGTCCTCGGCGGGCTCGGGCTGTTGGCCGCGGGGATCGGCACAGCCGTCGCGTTGGTGATGCGGAGACGTTCCCAGGCCGCCTGATCACTGCAGGTGATGTCCGTATCAGCGGCACCGCGGGGAGGATTGCGGCCGGCCGTGCGCGCACCATGTTCAGAATCAGTGGTATGTGACATAGTACTGCCGTGAGTCAGCCACTGACCTGCGATGTCGTGATCGTCGGAGCCGGCATGACAGGCGCCGCCTGCGCCCTCTACGCCTCCCGCGCAGGACTGGACGTCATCGTCGTGGACCGTGGCCCCGTGGCCGGCGGCACCACCGGCGCGGGGGAGGGCAACCTCCTCGTCTCCGACAAGGAGCCCGGCCCGGAGCTCGACCTTGCGCTTCTCTCCAACCGCCTGTGGTCCGAACTGGCCCAGGAGTTCGGAGAGGCCATCGAGTACGAGGCCAAGGGCGGCGTGGTGGTGGCCACATCCCCCGGCGGTCTCGTCGCGTTGGAGGACTTCGCCGCCGGGCAGCGAGCCGCCGGAGTGACCGCCACGACAGTCGCGGGCACCGAGCTGTACGAACTCGAGCCCCAGCTGGCCCCCGGCCTGCCCGGCGCCGTCCACTACCCGCAGGACTCCCAGGTCATGCCCGCCCTGGCCGCCGCCCACTTGGTCCGGGCGTCCGGCGCGCGCCTGTTCACGGGCCGGACAGTGACGGGCGTTCTGCGTACAACTGACGGGCAGGTGTGGGGAGTTCGCACGGACAAGGACGATATCCACACTCCGGCCGTGGTCAACGCGGCCGGTACCTGGGGCGCCGAACTCGCCGCCCTCGCGGGCACCTCCCTGCCCGTCCTCCCGCGGCGCGGCTTCGTCCTCGTCACCGAACCGCTGCCCCGCATGGTCCACCACAAGGTGTACGCCGCCGACTACGTGGCCGACGTGGCCAGCGACTCGGCCGAGCTGCAGACCTCGCCGGTCGTGGAGGGCACGGCCGCGGGACCGGTCCTGATCGGCGCGAGCCGGGAACGGGTCGGTTTCGACCGGTCGTTCTCGCTGCCGGCCCTGCGGGCCCTCGCGGCGGGCGCGACCCGGCTGTTCCCGTTCCTGGCCGACGTCCGCGCCATCCGCTCCTACGCCGGCTTCCGCCCCTACATGCCCGACCATCTGCCCGCCATCGGCCCCGATCCTCGTGTCCCCGGCCTCTTCCACGCCTGCGGGCACGAGGGCGCGGGCATCGGACTCGCGACCGGCACCGGGCACCTGATCGCACAGACCCTGACCGCGAAGACACCCGACCTGGACCTCGCCCCGTTCCGCCCCGACCGCTTCCCCGAGGAGACCCCGTGAGCTCTCCGCTGGACCTGGCACAGGCCCACCCGCGCCCGGCCTTCACGGTCACGCTGGACGGCCGCGAGATCGACGCGTTGCCCGGCCAGACGGTCGCCGCCGCGCTCTGGGCAGCAGGCGTCACCTCCTGGCGCACCACCCGGGGCGGAGGCCGCCCGCGCGGCGTCTTCTGCGGGATCGGCGTCTGCTTCGACTGCCTGGTGACCGTCAACGACCGTCCCAACCAACGGGCTTGCCTGGTCTCCCTGCAGCCGGGCGACGCGATCCGCACCCAGGAGGGGACCGGCCATGACGACTGACCGGCCCCACCTCGCCGTCATCGGCGCGGGCCCGGCGGGCCTGGCGGCGACCGTGGCCGCCGCGGCGCACGGCGTGCGGGTCACGCTCCTCGACTCGGCCGCACAACCGGGCGGCCAGTTCTACCGGCAGCCCGCCGCCGAACTGCGCGTGCAGCGCCCTCAGGCGCTCCATCACGACTGGCGGACCTGGGAGCGACTGCGGGACGGGCTCCACACACACGTAAAGGCAGGTGCCGTAACGCATTTGACGGATCATCACGTCTGGTTCGTCGAACGCCACGCAGACCGGTTCACCGTGCACGCCCTGCTCGGCCCCGAGCAGGAGGACCCGGCCGCCGTACACGCCGACGCCGTGCTCCTCGCCACCGGCGGCTACGAGAAGGTGCTGCCCTTCCCCGGCTGGACCCTCCCCGGCGTCCTCACCGCGGGCGGCGCCCAGGCCATGCTCAAGGGAAACCTCGCAGCGCCCGGACGCACCGCCGTGGTCGCCGGCACCGGACCGCTGCTGCTGCCGGTCGCGACCGGGCTCGCCGCGGCGGGAGTGGAAATCGCCGCGCTCGTCGAGTCCGCCGACCCCAAGGCGTTCGTACGACGGTCCCGGGCGCTCGCGGCACAGCCGGGCAAGCTCGCCGAAGGGGCCGGATACGCAGCCCAGTTGCTCCGGTACCGGGTGCGTACCCTCACCCGGCACACCGTCGTCGAGGCACATGGCACCGAGCAACTGGAGGCGGTGACCGTTGCCGAGCTCGACGGCGAAGGGCGGGTCCGGCCCGGCACCGCGCGTCGCATCCCTTGCGACACTCTCGCCGTCGGCCACGGCATGCTCCCGCACACCGACCTCGCCGAGACCCTCGGCTGCCGCCTCGACGGCATGAACGTGCAGGTCGACGGCGAGCAGCGCACCGACGTCCCCGGCGTCTGGGCCGCGGGCGAGATCACCGGCATCGGCGGCTCGGCCCTCGCGCTGGCCGAGGGCCACATCGCCGGATGCTCGGCTGCGGCCCGCCTGGCGGGCCGTGCACCGGACCCGCACGAGTGGGCCGCGGCCGCCAAGTCCCGTACCAGGCTGCGGGAGTTCGCTGATGCCCTCGACGCCGTGTACGCGCCGCCCGCCCAGTGGAGCGAGCTGATCACCGACGACACCGTCGTGTGCCGCTGCGAGGAGGTCACCGGCTCCGCGATCCGCGAGGCCGTCGCGGAGCTCGGCGCCGGTGACGTCCGCACGGTGAAGCTGCTGACCCGGGCCGGCATGGGCTGGTGCCAGGGCCGGGTGTGCGCACCCGCGGTCGCCGGGCTGGCCGGATGCCAACTCACCCCCTCCAGACGGCCGTTCGCGCGTCCCGTACCGCTCGGTGTCCTCGCCCGCGAGGACACGCACCCCACCGAGAAAGGATCCTCATGACCGACCACCGTCCCTGGCGCGGAGTCCTCGTCGCCACCGCGCTGCCGCTGAACGACGACCTCACCGTGAACCACGACAAGTACGCCGAGCACTGCGCCTGGCTCGTCGAGAACGGCTGCGACGGCGTCGTCCCCAACGGCTCGCTGGGGGAGTACCAGGTGCTCACCCCCGAGGAACGCGCGAAGGTCGTCGAGACGGCCGTCGCCGCGATCGGCGGGCAGCGCGTCATGCCCGGGGTGGCCGCGTACGGGTCCGCGGAGTCGCGCCGCTGGGCCGAGCAGGCCCGCGAAGCCGGCTGCCACGCGGTGATGCTGCTGCCGCCCAACGCCTACCGTGCCGACGAGCGTTCGGTGCTCGCCCACTACGCGGAGGTCGCGAAGGCGGGTGTGCCGGTGGTGGCGTACAACAACCCGATCGACACCAAGGTCGACCTCGTGCCGGAACTTCTCGCGAAGCTCCACGGGGAGGGGTACATCCACGCCGTCAAGGAGTTCTCCGGGGACGTCCGCCGCGCCTACCGGATCGCCGAACTCGCCCCGGAACTAGACCTGTTGATCGGTGCTGACGACGTCCTGCTGGAGCTGGCGATCGCGGGCGCGAAGGGCTGGGTGGCCGGCTACCCGAACGCCCTGCCGGCCGCGAGCGTGGAGCTCTACCACGCGGCCGTCGACGGCGACCTGGCGACCGCCCATCACCTCTACCGTCAGCTGCATCCGCTGCTGCGCTGGGACTCCCAGGTGGAGTTCGTGCAGGCGATCAAGCTGTCCATGGACGTCGTCGGGCGACACGGCGGGCCGGTCCGGCCGCCCCGTATGCCGCTGCTGCCCGAGCAGGAGGCGGCCGTCCGGGCGGCCACCGAGAAGGCCGTCGCCGCCGGACTGGCGTAACCCACGAGGAGGCAGGTCATGCGCAGCAGACTCGTCCTGCACGCCGTCGACTCGCACACCGAGGGCATGCCCACCCGCGTGATCACCGGTGGGATCGGGACCATCCCGGGCGCGACGATGAACGAGCGGCGGCTGTACTTCCGCGAACACCGCGACGACATCAAGCAGTTGCTGATGAACGAGCCGCGCGGGCACTCCGCGATGAGCGGCGCGATCCTGCAGCCGCCGGCACGGGCCGACTGCGACTGGGGTGTCGTCTACATCGAGGTGTCCGGCTATCTGCCGATGTGCGGGCACGGCACGATCGGCGTCGCGACCGTGCTCGTCGAGACCGGCATGGTCGAGGTCGTCGAACCGGTCACCACCATCCGCCTCGACACCCCGGCCGGAGTCGTGGTCGCGGAGGTGGCGGTGGAGGGCGGCGCGGCCAGGTCGGTGACGCTGCGGAATGTGCCGTCGTTCGCGGTGGGGCTGGACCGGAAGGCGACGCTGGCTGACGGGCGGTCAGTAACATATGACATGGCATACGGCGGAAACTTCTACGCCATCCTCCCCCTGGACCAGTTCGGCCTCCCCTTCGACCGCACTCGCAAGGATGAAATCCTCGCGGCAGGGCTGTCGTTGATGGACGCCATCAACGCCGAGGACGAGCCCGTCCACCCCGAGGACCCGTCCATCCGCGGCTGTCACCACGTCCACCTCTACGCGCCCGGCTCCGACGCCCGCCACTCCCGGCACGCGATGGCGATCCACCCCGGCTGGTTCGACCGCTCACCCTGCGGCACCGGCACCAGCGCGCGCATGGCCCAGCTGCACGCGCGCGGCGAACTGCCCCTGCACACCGAGTTCGTCAACGAGTCCTTCATCGGCACCCGGTTCACCGGCCGCCTCCTCGGCACCACCGAGGTCGCGGGCCGCCCCGCCGTCCTGCCCAGCTTCACCGGGCGTGCGTGGATCACCGGAACCGCCCAGTACCTGCTCGACCCGGAGGACCCGTTCCCGGCGGGTTTCGTGCTGTAGGCGGCCCGATAATGTCCGGTAACCCTAGGAGGACGATCACCATGGCCCAGCAGCACCGCCCCGCCATCCCCTCGCTCGGCGGCAGGAAGCCCAACTTCCGGGAGAAGGTCGTGGACGTGCTGCGGGCCGCGCTGATCTCCGGTGAACTGCGCCCCGGCCAGGTGTACTCGGCACCGGCCCTCGCACCCCGCCTGGGCGTCTCCGCGACCCCGGTGCGCGAGGCGATGCTCGAGCTGGTGAAGGAGGGCATGGTCGAGATCGTCCCGAACAAGGGATTCCGGGTCACCGAGGTCTCCGAGAAGCAGCTCGACGAGTACACCCACATCCGGTCCCTGATCGAGATCCCGACGACCGTCGCGCTCGCGACCACCGCCGGCCTCGACGACCTGAAGGCGCTGCGCCCGCTCGCCATGGAGATCGTCACCTCGGCCACGCGAGGCGACCTCACCGACTATGTCGAGGCCGACCTGCACTTCCACCTCGCTCTGCTCGCCCTGGCCGGCAACGACCATCTTGTGGAAGTCGTACGGGACCTGCGGCAGCGTTCACGGCTGTACGGACTGACAGCCCTGGTCGAGACCGGACGATTGAAGGCCTCCGCCGAGGAGCACCTCGAACTCCTCGACGCGCTGCTCGCGCGGGACACCGAGGCCGTGCGCGAGGTGATGACGCGGCACCTAGGCCACGTCCGGGGGCTCTGGGCAGCCCACTGAGAGCTCACGTTCGCCATTACGCAAGCCGTTTGCATTTCTTGCGCTATTCTTGCGTGCATGACGCGACGACTTGCTGAGGTGGCGAAGAAGGTCGGGGTCAGCGAGGCCACGGTCAGCCGGGTGCTGAACGGCAAGCCCGGGGTCTCGGAGGTCACCCGGCAGGCGGTGCTCAGTGCCCTGGACGTCCTCGGCTACGAGCGGCCCACGCAGCTGCGCGGCGAACGCGCCCGGCTCGTGGGTCTTGTCCTGCCCGAGCTGCAGAACCCCATCTTCCCGGCGTTCGCCGAGGTGATCGGCGGGGCCCTCGCCCAGCTCGGCCTGACTCCGGTGCTGTGCACGCAGACCAAGGGAGGCGTCTCCGAGGCCGACTACGTGGAGCTGCTGCTGCAACAGCAGGTCTCCGGTGTCGTCTTCGCCGGCGGCCTGTACGCCCAGGCCGACGCCCCGCACGACCACTACCGCCGGCTCGCCGAGCGCAACATCCCGGTGGTGCTGGTCAACGCGTCCATCGACGACCTCGGCTTCCCGGGCGTGTCCTGCGACGACGCGGTGGCGGTGGAGCAGGCCTGGCGACATCTGGCCTCCCTCGGACACGAGCGGATCGGGCTGGTGCTGGGCCCGGCCGACCACATGCCGTCGGCCCGCAAACTGGCCGCGGCACAGAGCATGGGGGAGCTGCCCGACGAGCGTGTCGCCCGCGCCATGTTCTCGATCGAGGGAGGTCACGCGGCCGCTTCCCGTCTGATCGACCGGGGCGTCACCGGCATCGTCTGCGCCAGCGACCCCCTGGCTCTCGGCGCGATCCGGGCCGCCCGGCGCAAGGGCCTCGGCGTCCCCTCGCAGATCTCGGTCGTCGGCTACGACGACTCCGCGTTCATGAACTGCACCGAACCCCCGCTGACGACCGTCCGCCAGCCCATCGAGGCCATGGGGCGGGCGGCCGTGGAGCTCCTGAACGCCCAGATCAACGGCAGTGCCGTAGCACCCGAAGAGCTGCTCTTCGAGCCCGAGCTGGTGGTCCGCGGGTCGACCGCGCAAGCGACCCGTGCCTGAGGTCCATCGGCCTGTCGAATAATTACAGATTCTGCGCGACATCTTGCGGCCAGATGTCGGCGGTGCTTGAGTGTGCGGCGCCCACCGCTCCTGCCACGAGGGGTCCACCGATGAGAAGCACCGGGTTCCGCCGTACGTTCGTCGCGCTCAGCGTCTGTTCTCTCGCACTCGCCGCCTCCGCCTGCGGATCGGGCGACGACGGATCGGCGAGCGGAAAGACCCGTATCACCGTCAACTGCGAGCCGCCCAAGAGCGCCAAGGTCGACCGCGGGTTCTTCGAGCAGGACGTCGCCGCCTTCGAGAAGCAGCACCCGGACATCGACGTCGTCGCGCACGACGCGTTCCCCTGCCAGGACCCCAAGACCTTCGACGCCAAGCTCGCCGGCGGGCAGATGGAGGACGTCTTCTACACGTACTTCACGGACGCCAGGCACGTCGTCGACATCAGGCAGGCGGCCGATCTCACGCCGTACATCAAGGAGTTGAAGAGCTACGACACCCTCCAGAAGCAGCTGCGCGACATCTACACCGTCGACGGGAAGATCTACGGCATCCCGCGCACCGGCTACTCGATGGGCCTGATCTACAACCGCAAGCTCTTCCAGCAGGCCGGCCTCGACCCCGACAAGCCCCCGGCCACCTGGGACGAGGTCCGCGCCGACGCCAAGAAGATCGCCGCACTCGGCAACGGCACCGTCGGATACGCCGACTACAGCGCCCAGAACCAGGGCGGTTGGCACTTCACCGCGGAGCTGTACTCCCAGGGCGGCGACGTGGTCGGCGCGGACGGCAGGAAGGCCACCATCGACACCCCCGAGGGTCATGCCGTGCTGCAGAACCTGCACGACATGCGGTGGGCCGACGACTCGATGGGCAGCAAGCAGCTCCTGGTCATCAACGACGTCCAGCAGCTGATGGGTTCGGGCAAGCTCGGCATGTATCTCTCCGCGCCGGACAACATCCCGATCCTGGTGAAGGAGAAGGGCGGCAACTACAAGGACCTCGCCCTCGGCCCGATGCCCGGCGGCAAGGGCACGCTC
This sequence comes from Streptomyces sp. NRRL S-646, assembly GCF_000720765.1. Taxonomy (GTDB): domain Bacteria; phylum Actinomycetota; class Actinomycetes; order Streptomycetales; family Streptomycetaceae; genus Streptomyces. The sequence goes on along the minus strand of NZ_JODC01000007.1, from coordinate 645,997 downwards.
ATCGGCGGCGACGGCTACATGTTCAACAAGCACGACACGCCCGCCCAGATCCGCGCCGGCCTGAAGTGGCTCGACCACATGTTCCTCACCCCCGGCACGGGCTTCCTCGGCGACTACGCCCGCGCCAAGAAGGCGGACGCCCCCGTCGGACTGCCCGAGCCGCGCCTGTTCACCGGCGCCGCCGACGCCAAGGACCAGCAGGTCAAGAAGGCCAACGCCAATGTGCCGGTGGAGAACTACCAGGCCTTCCTCGACGGCAACCACACCCTCCAGCTGAAGATCGAGCCGCCGGACGCCCAGCAGATCTACTCCGTCCTCGACTCCGCCGTCTCCGCTGTCCTCACCAAGAAGGACGCGGACATCGACCAGCTGCTCAAGGACGCCTCCGGCAAGATCGACGGCATCCTGGCGCGGGGCTGACGACATGACGAAGACGGCCGAGCGGCAACCCGTCCAGACTGCCGCCGTCCATCCGGTCCAGGCGCCGTCCCCGGCAGGGGGCCGGGCACGGCGTCGCCTCGCCGACCAGGCCCGCGCCTACGCCTTCCTCCTCGGCGGCCTCGTCTGCTTCGCCCTGTTCTCCTGGTACCCGGCGATCCGCGCGGTCGTGATCGCCTTCCAGAAGTACACGCCGGGTTCACCGCCCGAGTGGGTGGGCACCGCCAACTTCACCCGTGTCTGGCACGACCCCGAGTTCACCGCCGCCTGGCGCAACACGCTCACCTTCACCCTGCTCGCCCTGCTGCTCGGCTTCGCGATCCCCTTCGCCATGGCCCTCGTCCTCAACGAACTGCGCCACTGGAAGGCCTTCTTCAGAGTCGTCGTCTATCTGCCGGTGATGATCCCGCCGGTGGTCAGCGCACTGCTGTGGAAGTGGTTCTACGACCCCGGAGCCGGCCTCGCCAACGAGACACTGCGCTTCCTGCACCTGCCCACCTCGAACTGGTCCAACGGCACCGACACCGCCCTCATCTCCCTGGTCATCGTGGCCACCTGGGCCAACATGGGCGGCACCGTGCTGATCTATCTGGCCGCCCTCCAGTCCATCCCCGGCGAGCTCTACGAGGCCGCCGAACTGGACGGCGCGAACCTCCTCCAGCGCATCCGCCACGTGACGATCCCGCAGACCCGCTTCGTCATCCTCATGCTGATGCTCCTCCAGATCATCGCCACGATGCAGGTCTTCACCGAACCGTTCGTGATCACGGGCGGCGGCCCGGAGAACGCCACGGTCACCGTCCTCTACCTGATCTACAAGTACGCCTTCCTCTACAACGACTTCGGCGGCGCCTGCGCGCTCAGCGTCATGCTCCTCGTGCTGCTCGGCGCCTTCTCCGCCGTATACCTGCGCCTGACCCGATCCGGAGAGGAGGACGCATGAGCGCCACCCGCACCCTCGTCTCTCCGGCGGCACTCGCCCGCCCGCGTGGGAAGACGGTCTACTGGACGGTGTTCACCGTCGTTCTCGTCCTGTTCGCGCTGGCCTTCCTGTTTCCCGTCTACTGGATGGTGACCGGTGCGATGAAGTCGCCGGACGAGGTGGCGCGGACCCCGCCCACGATCGTCCCCGAGCGTTGGCGCCTGGGCGGCTACACCGACGCCTGGGACCTCATGCAGTTGCCGCAGCACCTGTGGAACACGCTGGTCCAGGCGGCCGGCGCCTGGCTGTTCCAGCTGGTCTTCTGCACGGCCGCCGCCTACGCCCTGTCCAGGCTCAGGCCCGCCTTCGGCAAGGTGATCCTCGGCGGCATCCTCGCCACCCTCATGGTCCCGGCGCAGGCGCTGGTCGTACCGAAGTACCTGACCGTCGCCGACCTCCCCCTGATCCACACCAGCCTGCTCAACGACCCCCTGGCCATCTGGCTGCCGGCCGTCGCCAACGCCTTCAACCTCTACCTGCTCAAGCGGTTCTTCGACCAGCTCCCGCGAGACGTCCTGGAGGCGGCCGAGATCGACGGCGCCGGGAAGCTGCGCACCCTGTGGTCGATCGTGCTGCCCATGTCGCGGCCGGTCCTGGGAGTCGTGTCGATCTTCGCGCTGGTCGCCGTGTGGCAGGACTTCCTCTGGCCGCTGATGGTCTTCTCGGACACCGGCAGACAGCCGATCAGCGTGGCACTCGTCCAGCTGTCGCAGAACATCCAACTGACCGTGCTCATCGCGGCGATGGTGATCGCCAGCATCCCGATGGTCGCCCTGTTCCTGCTCTTCCAGCGGCACATCATCGCCGGCATCAGCGCGGGCAGCACCAAGGGCTGACGCCCTTCCTCCGACAGAAAGGCAAGCACAGTGGGACAGCCCCGCCATGCCCCCACGGAGTGGTGGCGCTCCGCCGTCATCTACCAGGTGTACGTCCGCAGTTTCGCCGACGGCGACGGCGACGGCACAGGCGACCTCGCCGGCGTCCGCGCCCGACTGCCCTACCTCGCCGAACTCGGCGTGGGCGCCCTGTGGTTCAGCCCCTGGTACCTGTCACCGATGAAGGACGGCGGCTACGACGTCGCCGACTACCGCGCGATCGACCCGGCCTTCGGCACCCTGGCGGAGGCGGAGAAGCTGATCGCCGAAGCCCGCGAACTCGGCATCCGCACGATCGTCGACATGGTTCCGAACCATGTCTCCGACCGGCACCCCTGGTTCCGCGCCGCCCTCCTCGGCGGCCCCGAACGAGAGCTGTTCCACTTCCGCCCCGGCCGCGGCGCCCACGGCGAACTCCCGCCCAACGACTGGACGTCCCAGTTCGGCGGACCCGCCTGGACCCGACTGCCCGACGGCTACTGGTACCTGCACCTGTTCGCCCCCGAACAGCCCGACCTCAACTGGGCCCACCCGGCGGTCCGCCAGGAACACGAGGACATCCTGCGGTTCTGGTTCGAACGGGGCGTCGCCGGAGTCCGCATCGACTCGGCCGCCCTCCTCGCGAAGGACCCCGCCCTGCCGGACTTCACCGAGGGCCGCGACCCGCACCCCTACGTCGACCGGGACGAACTCCACGACATCTACCGCTCCTGGCGCGCCGTCGCCGACGAGTACGACGGCATCTTCGTCGGCGAGGTCTGGCTCCCCGACACCGAACGCTTCGCCCGCTATCTGCGCCCCGACGAACTCCACACGGCCTTCAACTTCGCCTTCATGACCTGCCCCTGGGACGCGCGCAGGCTGCGTACGTCCATCGACGAGGCCCTCGCGGAGCACGCACCCGTGGGCGCCCCGGCCACCTGGGTGCTGTGCAATCACGACGTCACCCGCACGGTCACCCGCTACGGCCGCACGGACACCGGCTTCGACTTCGCCGCCAAGGCCTTCGGCACCCCGGCCGACCTCGCCCTCGGCACCCGGCGCGCCCGCGCGGCCGCCCTCTTGTCACTCGCCCTGCCCGGCGCGGTCTACGTCTACCAGGGCGAGGAGCTGGGCCTGCCCGAGGCCGACATCCCCCTCGGCCGCATCCAGGACCCGATGCACTTCCGGTCGAACGGCACCGACCCGGGACGCGACGGCTGCCGGGTGCCGCTGCCCTGGGCGGCCGGGGAGCCGTATGCGGGATTCGGCAGCCGTGAGGAGCCCTGGCTGCCGCAGCCGGCCGGCTGGGCGTCGTATGCCGTCGACCGCCAGGACGCGGACGCCGGCTCGATGCTCGCCCTCTACCGCACGGCCATCGGGCTGCGCCCCTTGTTCGGCGACGGGCCGCTCAGCTGGCTGACCGCACCCGAGGGCGTGCTCGCCTTCAGCCGGGCCGGGGTCCGGTGCCTGGTGAACTTCGCCGACACCCCCGTCGACCTTCCCGCCCACACCCAAGTCCTCCTCGCCAGCGGCCCCTTGGATGCCGAGGGACGACTGCCGAAGGACACCGCGGTCTGGCTGCGCGTCTGAGCCTGCACCGCACCCTCCCCGCTATCCCCGCACCCCCACCACGAAGGGATCAGCACATGCACAGGACTGTCAGGGGCATGCCAGCAGCGATGATCGTTGCCCTGTCCGCCGGTCTGCTCACGGCCACGGCCCCCGCGGCGCACGCCGCCTCCGGCGCCACTCTGCCCTTCACCTCGGTCGAGGCGGAGTCCGCGACCACCACCGGCACCAGGATCGGCCCCGACTACACCCAGGGCACCCTCGCCTCCGAGGCCTCGGGCCGCCAGGCCGTACGTCTCACTTCGGGCCAGCGCGTCGAGTTCACCGTGCCGCGCGCGGCCAACGCCGTGAACATCTCCTACAGCGTCCCCGACGGCCAGTCCGGCACGCTCGACGTGTACGTCAACGGCCAGAAGATCGCCAAGACACTCGCGGTCACCTCCAAGTACTCGTACATCGACACCGGTTGGATCCCGGGCGCCAGGACGCACCACTTCTTCGACGACGCCCGGCTGCTTCTCGGCCAAGGCGTCCAGGCCGGTGACAAGATCGCCTTCCAGTCGACCGGCACCCAGGTCACCGTCGACGTGGCCGACTTCGAGCAGGTCGACGCCGCAGCCACACAGCCCGCCGGCTCGGTCTCGGTCACCTCCAAGGGCGCCGACCCCAGCGGCAACGCCGACTCCACCCAGGCCTTCCGGGACGCGATCTCCGCCGCACAAGGGGGAGTGGTGTGGATCCCGCCGGGCGACTACAGGCTGACGTCCTCGCTCAGCGGCGTCCAGAACGTCACCCTGCAGGGCGCCGGCAGTTGGTACTCCGTCGTGCACACCTCACGCTTCATCGACCAGTCGAGTTCCTCCGGGGGCGTGCACATCAAGAACTTCGCGGTCATCGGCGAGGTCACCGAGCGCGTCGACTCCAACCCGGACAACTTCGTCAACGGCTCGCTCGGGCCGAACAGTTCGGTGTCCGGCATGTGGATCCAGCACCTCAAGGTCGGCCTCTGGCTGATGGGCAACAACGACAACCTGGTCGTCGAGAACAACCGCATCCTCGACACCACCGCCGACGGACTCAACCTCAACGGCAACGCGCGCGGTGTCCGCGTCCGCAACAACTTCCTGCGCAACCAGGGCGACGACTCGCTCGCCATGTGGTCGCTGTACGCGCCCGACACGGACAGCAGCTTCGAGAACAACACCATCTCGCAGCCGAACCTCGCCAACGGCATCGCGATCTACGGCGGCACCGACATCGCGGTGAAGAACAACCTGGTCGCCGACACCAACGCCCTCGGCAGCGGCATCGCGATCTCCAACCAGAAGTTCCTCGACCCGTTCTCCCCACTGGCCGGCACCATCACCGTCGACGGCAACACGCTCGTGCGCACCGGCGCGATGAACCCCAACTGGAACCATCCGATGGGCGCGCTGCGCGTCGACTCCTACGACAGCGCCGTCAACGCCACCGTGAACATCACCAACACGACCGTCACGGACAGCCCGTACAGCGCCTTCGAGTTCGTCTCCGGCGGCGGGCACGGCTACCCGACCAGCAACGTCACCGTCAGCGGCGCGACCGTGAAGAACACCGGCACGGTCGTCGTCCAGGCGGAGACGCAGGGCTCGGCGAAGTTCAGCAACGTCCAGGCCACCGGGGTCGGCGCGGCCGGCATCTACAACTGCCCCTACCCGTCCGGCTCCGGGAGCTTCACCCTCGACGACGGCGGTGGCAACTCCGGCTGGAGCAGCACCTGGGCCGACTGCTCGACCTGGCCGCAGCCCGGTCAGGGCAACCCCGACCCCGACCCGAACCGCAATCTCGCCAAGGGCCGCCCGGCCACCGCGACCGGCTCGCAGGACGTCTACACGCCGGGCAAGGCGGTCGACGGCGACGCGAACAGCTACTGGGAGTCGACCAACAACGCCTTCCCGCAGTCCTGGACGGTCGACCTCGGCTCCCCGCAGGACGTGCGCCGGCTGGTGCTGAAGCTGCCGCCGTCGTCCGCCTGGGGCGCCCGTACCCAGACCATCACCGTGCTCGGCAGCACCGACGGCTCGACCTACTCGACCGTCGTCGGCTCCACCGGCTACCGCTTCGACCCGGCGACCGGCAACACGGCCACCGTCTCCCTGCCGGCCGGCACCAGCCTGCGCCATCTGCGGCTGACCGTCAGCGCCAACACCGGCTGGCCCGCAGGGCAGTTCAGTGAGGTGGAGGCGTATCCGACTTCGTGACCGCGTCCTGCGGGGTTCCGCGCTTCGCCGCCTGGATCTGCTCGTACACATGGGTCCGCAGCTCGGCGAAGCGCGGGGCCACGCGGGTGTGCAACTGGTCCCGCTCGTCGGGCAGATCGACCTTCAGCTGTTCCTGTACGACGGTAGGGGAGGCGGAGAGAACGACCACCCGTTCGCCGAGGTAGACCGCCTCGTCGATGTCATGGGTGACGAACAGGATCGTCATCCCGCGCTCGCGCCACAGCCGTCGTACCAGGTCCTCCAGATCGGCGCGGGTCTGCGCGTCGACCGCCGCGAACGGTTCGTCCATCAGCAGGACGTCGGGCTCGTAGGCGAGGGCCCGGGCGATCGCGACGCGCTGCTGCATACCGCCGGACAGCTGCCACGGGTACGCCCCCGCGGCGTCCGCCAGCCCGACCGACTCCAGCGCGTCCGCGACCAGCTCCTTGCGCCGTGCCTTGCTCAAGTCCTTCTGTTTCAGGGGAAGTTCGATGTTTTCGGCCACCCGCATCCAGGGGAAGAGACTGCGCCCGTACTCCTGGAAGACGAACGCCATCCCGGGCGGCGGCCCGCTCACCGGCTTGTCCGCGAGCAGTACCTGGCCCGCGGTGGGGGTGAGCAGTCCTCCCACGCACTTCAGCAGTGTCGTCTTGCCGCAGCCCGACGGGCCGACGAGACAGACCAGTTCGCCGGCCTCCACCGTGAAGGTGAGGTCGCGGACCGCCTCGACGCGGCGGCCGGACCCCTCGTAGACCTTCCTGAGGCCGCGTACGTCGAGCATGGATCGCCCTTTCACGATGTCAGGACCGCCGGGTGGATGCGCGCAGGCCGTGGTACCAGGCGAGCACCCTGCGCTCGACGGCCTGGAAGACCACGGACAGCAGGAAGCCGAGCAGGCCGAGGACGAGGATCCCGGTCCACATGTCGGGGATCGCGAAGCTGCGCTGGAACTGGACGACGGTGAAACCGATGCCGTTGCCGGCCGCGAACATCTCGCTGATGACCATCAGGATGATGCCGATGGACAGGGCCTGGCGCAGGCCCGCGAAGATCTGCGGGCTCGCCGAGCGCAGGACCAGGCTGCGCAGTCGGGCGAGGCCCGTGATGCCGTAGGAGCGGGCCGTTTCCAGCATCACCGGGTCGACCGCGCGCACGCCCTCCACCGTGTTGAGCAGGATCGGCCAGACGCAGCCGCCGGCGATCACCACGATCTTCATCGTGTCGCCGATGCCCGCGAACAGCATGATGACGGGGATGAGGACCGGGGGTGGCACCGCGCGCAGGAACTCCAGGACCGGCTCGCAGACCGCCCGCACCCGCCGGTAGGAGCCGATGACGGTGCCGAGTGCGATGCCGACGACGGTCGCCGTGGCATAACCCGCTGCCAGCCGCACGATGCTCGGCAGGACGTCCGAGCGCAGCCGGTCGGCGGTCCAGACGTCCGGGAAGGTCTGGAAGACCGTGCGCAGGGGAGGCCAGAACGGGTCGGTGCTGCCGTACGACGCGGCCCACCAGACGGCCACCAGCACCACGGGCAGGGCGAGCACGAAGAACAGCCGGAGGACTGCGCGCCTCACACCGTCACCTCCCCGCGCACCGACTGGTGCCAGGCCAGCGCCCGCCGCTCCACCGTGCGCGCACCGACGTTGATCAGCAGCCCCAGCAGCCCGGCGACCACGATCAGCGCGTACAACTCGGGCACCGCCTGCGAGGCCTGTGCGACCGCGATCTGTTGGCCCAACCCCGGTGCGCCGATGACGAGTTCGGTGGTGACGGCGAGGATCAGCGCCACCGCCGCGGCGAGCCGCACGCCCGTCATGACGTACGGCAGCGCGCTCGGCCACAGCACATGGCGCACCCGAGCCCAGGTGCCCAGGCCGTACGAGCGTGCCGTCTCCTCGGCGACCGGGTCGACGTCCTGGACGCCGTACAGGGTCTGGATCAGCACCTGCCAGAAGGACGCGTACACGACGAGCAGCAGCACCGACTTGAGTTCGGCGCCGTACAACAGCACTGCCAGGGGGATCAGGGCGACCGAGGGGATCGGCCGCAGGAACTCGATCGTCGAGGCCGTCGCCTCGCGCAGATACGGCACGATCGAGATGACCACGCCCACGACGACGCCCGCGCCGACCGCGATCGCGAGACCGATCGCCCAGCCGGTGAGGGTGTCGCCGAGCGCCGACCAGAACGCGCCCTCGGTGACCTCGTCCCACAGCGCGGAGGCGATACGGCTGGTGGGCGGGAAGTAGGCCTCCTTGACGAGGCCGAGCCGCGGCGCCGCCTCGCCCAGGGCGAGGAAGGCCGTGAGCCCGGCTGCGCCGAGTGCGGCGTTCGCGCCCCTCATGGCAGCAGTGTGTCCAGGTCGGGAGTCTTCTTGAAGAAGCCGAACTCCTGGCCCAGTTTCTCCTGCGCCTCGATCGAGGCACGGTTCGCCTCGGCCGGCCACTTGGGCAGGGTCACCTTGGCCAGCACCGAGGCGGGGACCTTGGTGTACGTGGTGACGATCCGGCGGACCTCGTCCGGGTGGGCGTTGGCGTAGGCGAGGGACTCGGCGGTGGCCGTCCGGAACTTCTTCACCACGCCCGGGTTCTGCTGCGCGTACCGCGTCGACGTGAAGTACATCGCGACGGTGAGGTCGGGCGCCACGTCGACCAGTGGTGAGGCGATCTCACGGCCGCCCTGGTCCTTGATGGTGGTGAGCGCGGGCTCGACGGCCATGGCGGCGTCCACCTGGCCCTTGTCGAGTGCGGCGGGCATCTGGTCGAAGGGGATCTCGACGAAGCTCACCTTGTCGGGGTCGCCGCCCGCCTTCTTCACCGATGCGCGCATGGACAACTCGACGATGTTCTTGAGGGTGTTGACGGCGACCTTCTTGCCCTCGAGGTCCTTCGCGGTCTTGACGGAGCTGTCCGTTTTCACGAGGGCTGCCCCGAAGTCCTTTCCCTGTACGCCGGTTGAGGCGACACCGTTGGAGATCGCCTTCACGGGCACGTTGTTGGACTGGGCGACCATGAGCGAGAACACGTTGGAGAAGCCGAACTGGTACTGGCCGGAGGCCACGCCCGGCACGATGGCGGCCCCGCCCGCGGCGAGCGTCGGCGACAGCTTCAGGCCCTGCTTCTCGTAGAAGCCCTTCTTCTCGCCGAGGTAGAGGGGTGCGACATCGACGATCGGGATGAGCCCCACCTTGACGGTGGTGATGCCCCCGGACGACTCACCCGCTTTCGACGAACTCCCGCCGGACGAGCCGCAGGCCGTCGAGACGAGCAGGAAGGCGCCGGCGGTGAGACCGGCGGACAGACGGCGCATGGCTCCTCCTGTGCAGAGAACGGTGCAGTTCGCGGTGCATCGGTGTTCCGACAGGTCGTGCGCAACGCGCACAGTAGTGCGCGGACTCGCTGAGCGGGAAGGTAGAAGCCGCAACGGGTGCGGTCAATGGGTTCGCCGACAACATTGTTGACACTTTTTCCGGCACACCCGCACACAGCTGCGCCCCCTGACGGGTGCTGCGTCAGGGGGCGCCATCGTCGACCAGGAGCGTGCCGGCCTCGGAGTCACAGGTCCAGCACGAGCTTCTTCCCACGGCAGCGGGACACACAGATCATCATCGTCTCCCCGCTCTGCTGTTCCTCGGCGCTGAGCACCGAGTCCCGGTGGTCCGGGGTGCCGTCGAGGACGTCGGTCTCGCAGGTGCCGCAGGTGCCCTCCGTGCAGGAGAACAGCACCTCCACGCCGGCCGCACGGACGGCATCCAGCACGGAGACGTCCGGCGCGACCGTGACGGTACGGCCGCTCTGCGCCAGCTCGACCTCGAACTCGCCGTTCTCGCCGTCCTTCTGGGCCTTGGGCGAGAACCGCTCGACCCGCAGCTGCTCGGCCGGGCACCGCCGCTCGACCGCATCCAGCAGCGGCCCGGGACCACAGCAGTACACGAGCGTGCCTTCGGGCAGGTCGTCCAGCACCGAACCGAGGTCGAGGAGCCCCGCCTCGTCCTGCGGGCAGACGCTGACCCGGTCCCCGTATCGCCCCAACTCCTCAGTGAACGCAATGGAGTTGCGGGTGCGGCCGCCGTACAGCAGTGTCCACTCGGCGCCCGCGGCCTCCGCGGCTGCCAGCATGGGGAGGATCGGGGTGATGCCGATGCCGCCCGCGACGAACCGGTAGCGAGGCGCACTCTCCAGCCGGAAGTGGTTGCGCGGCCCGCGCACCCGCACCTTGTCGCCCTGCCCCACCTGCTCGTGCACATGGGCGGATCCACCGCGCCCGTCAGGCTCCCGCAGCACCGCGATCCGCCACACCGAACGGTCCGCGGGATCCCCGCACAGCGAGTACTGCCGCTCCAGCTCCGGCCCGAGCACCACGTCGACATGGGCGCCCGGCTCCCAGGCCGGCAGGTCCTCGCCGAGCGGGTGGCGCAGGGTGAGGGCGAGCACGCCGTCGGCCGCGAACTCCCTGCGGTCGACGACGAGTTCGGCTTCGTACACGGTCATGAGCTGTTTCCTTGCGGCTCGTGTCCTCGCGGCTGGTGTCCTTCGGGGTGGCCGAGCATCCACTCCCACATCTCGATCGGATCCTGGGCGCTGTGCTCGGCGCCGCAGTGACAGGTGCCGTGCAGGATGTCGGTGCCCGGCAGCCAGTCGATGCGGTAGATCTCGCCGGTGGAGCTGCTCACAGGACCTTCTCCACGGGCTTGTCGCCCTCCTCGACCAGCCGGGCGAGGATACGGCGGGCGGCGAGGCCGCCGGTGTCGATGTTGATGCTGAGTTCCTGGTACCCGGTCCGCTCTGTGCCGAGCGTCTTGTGCAGCAGGTTGAGCGCGACCACGTCCTGCATGACCACGGTGTGGTTGTTGCTCCGCATGAACTCGGTGACCTCGGTGTTCTCCGTCGCCCAGTCGCGCGAGACGGCCCAGAAGTCGTACACCTTGCCGTCCGTCGACGGCGTGATCGCGTAGGTGATCTCGGTGTGGAAGCCGTTCGGGTCGCTGCCGTCGGCCTCCGGCAGCACGCCCACCGGTGCGATCCGGCTGTGCAGCAGATAGAGACAGGGCGCGTGGTACTCGATGTCCTGCCAGCGTGTGATCCGGCCCTGGATGCCGGTGGAGTTGGCGTAGAACGGCGGGCACTCGGCGTCGTCCATGTGCCGGCTCACCCGCACGATGCCCGCGCCCTCGTCGACCTCGGTGGTGATCGGCGTCTCGGCGACCTCGGGGGTGCCGATGTAACCGCCGTGCAGATACGTCTCGTGGGAGAGGTCGAGCAGGTTGTCGACGAGCAGCCCGTAGTCGGCGTCGATGGGCTCCATGCCGCGGACGGTGACCCAGCCGGGCGCGTCGAGGTGCCGGGCCCGGGGGATGGTCTGCGCATCGGCGAGGGCCGGGTCGCCGATCCACACCCACACCAGGGAGTCCAGCTCGACCACCGGGTAGGAGGCGACCCGGGCGGTGCGCGGGACGCGCTTTTGACCGGGCACGTACACGCAGGTACCCGTCGTGTCGTACGTGAACCCGTGGTAGCCGCACACGAGTTTGTCACCGTCGAGCCGGCTGGGCTTCTCGTGGAGCGGGAAGCGGCGGTGCACACAGCGGTCGGCGAGCGCGACCGGCGTCCCGTCCTCCTCCGTCCGGTAGAACACGAGCGGTTCACCGAGGATGGTCCGTCCGAGCAACTCCTCGCGCCCGACCTCGTGGCTGTAGGCGGCGACGTACCACTGGTTCCTGGCGAAGGCGGTCATGTGAGGCATGGGGTTCCCGTCCCTGTCGGCGGGGCGCCGTCGCCCCGCGTGCCGTGGTTGGACTCAGCGTCCTGACGGCTGCGGTGGGCGCGCAAGACGGCTTCTGCCAGGCGGAAGCGTCTCCACGAAAGAACTGGTCAGGGCCTTGTCGCGTGTCGTGCTCGGCACGGGCGGGGGGTTGCGCGGTCGCGCCGCTGGGTGGATCACTCCTGAGGTGGCTGCCGGGTGCCCTCACCTGCACTTCGGACCAGCTCGAGCCGAGCACCGACTCCGATGCGAGCTACGGCGCCCTCAAGGCTGGGGGAGGTTCTGCGCGCACCAGATCGTCTTGCCGTTGGTCGTGTGCCGGGTGCCCCACCCCTGGGTGAGCTGGGCGACGAGGAGCAGGCCCCGGCCGCCCTCGTCGAAGGCGCGGGCCCGGCGCAGGTGCGGGGCGGTGTTGCTGGCGTCGGAGACCTCGCAGATCAGGGAAGTGTCGCGAATCAGCCGCAGTTTGATCGGCGGCTCGCCGTATCGGATGGCGTTGGTGACCAGTTCGCTGACGACCAGCTCGGTGACGAATGACGCCTCCTCCAGGCCCCAGGCGTCCACCTGGTCGACGGCGAACTTCCTGGCGCGCGGCACCTGCGCGTGGTCGGGCTCGACGTCCCAGTCGGCGACGTGGTGGGGATCCAGCGCGTGCGTGCGAGCGAGCAGGAGGGCGGCGTCGTCGGTGCGGCGATCGGGGAGCATGGCGTCGATCACCGTGTCGCACAGGGCCTCCAGCGAGGTGGCCGACTGGTTCAGGACCCGCTGCAGTTCGACGATCCCGGTATCGACGTCGCGCTCGCGGCTCTCCAGCAGTCCGTCGGTGTAGAGGGCGAGCAGGCTGCCCTCGGGCAGCTCGAGCTCGGTGGCTTCGAAAGGCAGCCCGCCGATGCCGAGCGGCGGTCCCGGATGGGCGGGTACCGGGGTCCCGGTGCCGCCCGGGGAGATGATCAGCGGCAGGGGATGGCCGGCGCTCGCCAGCGTGAAGCGCCGGGAGACGGGGTCGTAGACGGTGTACAGGCAGGTCGCCCCGGCCTCCCCGGCCGACTGGAAATGACCGGTGGGCTGGAGGTCGCTGGCGAGGTGGAGGACAAGGTCGTCCAGGTGGGTCAGCAGTTCGTCCGGCGGCAGGTCCACGTCGGCGAGGGTGCGGACCGCCGTACGCAGTCGGCCCATGCTGGCCGAGGCGTGCAGGCCGTGACCGACGACGTCGCCGACGACCAGGGCGACCCGGGCCCCGGACAACGGAATGACGTCGAACCAGTCACCGCCCACTTCCGCGCCGGTCCCGGCGGGCAGGTAGCGGGTTGCCACGTCGACCGCCTCCTGGTTCGGCAGCCCCTGCGGCAGCAGGCTGCGCTGCAGGGTCAGCGCGGTCGTGCGCTCGCGCGAGAACCTGCGGGCGTTGTCGATGGCGACGGCTGCCTTGGCGGTCAGCTCCTCGGCGAGGATCAGGTCGTCGGCGGTGAAGGCCTCGGGCCGGTCGAGACGGGAGAAGGTGACGACGCCGAGCAGTGCGCCGCGCGCCCGGAGCGGCACGGTGATCCGGCCGGTCAGCCCGTCCGCGGCAAGGGACTCCTCGATCACCGGGTTGCCCGGCGGCCAGTGGGCCGGGTCGGAGGCGAGCCCCGGCCCGAAGGCCCACTCGCCGCCCTCGCCGGGCTCGGCGGCGAGCTCGACCGTGGACCTGCCGGTGGTCATGCAGCGGACGGCGACGGAACCGGGAGGGTGGCTGACCGGCGTCGTGGGCCCGGGAGCCCGGTCGGTGTCCTCCTTCGCGCCGTGCTGGGCGGCACGGCTGAGCACGATGACCTCGCCGGGGGTGAAGGCGGACACGGAGGGCGGTTCCTCTCCGCGCAGCACCTCCTCGAAGAGATCCACACTGACGAGGTCGGCGAATCCCGGCACAGGGGTCCCGGCCAGTTCGTGGGCGGTGCCGATCACGTCGAGTGTCCGGCCGATGCCGCCGCTGGCCTTGTTGAGGATCAGAAGGCGCTGCCGGGCCCAGTACTCGGCACTCATGTCGAATCCCCAGTTGGCGACCGCGCGGACCCTGCCCTCGGCATCCCGCACGGGCCAGATGCTGGTGGCCCAGGCGTTGGCGTAGTTACTGCCGAGCGGGCGGAAGACGGTGATGAGACGCGTGGGCTCGCCCGTCCTAGCCACTTGGGCGAGCGCGTCGGTGTAGGGCTTGTCGTCCCTTTCGGGAAACAGCTCGCGGTCGAATTCGGGAAACAGATCGCGGTATTTCTTACCGAGCACTTGCTCCTCGGAGTGCGCGATCACCCGGCCCGAGGAGGCGTTGATCCACAGGAACCGCAGATCGGGGTCGTAGACGCCGAGAGCGAAGGGGCTCTGCTCGAAGGCCCGGTCGGCGATCACCGGGCGGCGTCCCCAGCGCTGGACGGTCACCGCGTGGCCCAGCACCCGCCCGCCGGGGCCGAACAGCGGGTGAGCCGCCAGTACGGCGTCCAGCGTGGAACCGTCCCGGTGACGCAGGAGGATGAATCCCGTGGGGTCGGGGCCGACGCCGTAGCCCTCGGGGAAGCCGGGTGGCGGGGGATCGACCAGCAGGTCGGTCACGGGGTGGCCGACGATGTCCTCCGCCGTCCAGCCCAGCAGCAGCCGACCCCCCTCGCTCCAGCCGCTCACCATGCCGTCCGGGTCCACCACGGCAACGGCAGTGGGTACGTCCTGCTTGCCGGCCATCTCCACGCGCCACGCCTCCGTCCGGACAGCCGTGCCCGTCAGGGCTGGTTTCCAGCGGCTGCTTCCAGCCTAGATCGACCCCCGCTCCACGGCGCTCCGACCGGTGCGTTCGGGCTGCTGGGTGGCGGAGGGATCGGGGCTTGGGCTTTCGCGCCCGCGTGCCACGGCGCTGCGATGGGTGCGTTCGGGCTGCCGGGTGCCGGGTGCCGGGTGCCGGGTGCCGGGTGCCGGAGTGAACGGGGCTCGGGCTTTCGCGCCCCGCTCGACAGCGGCCGCGATGCCCCGAAGTGAGCCAGGCTCCATGCCATACGTCACGGGGGCACTGTTCGGGGTCGGGGCGTCTCGAAGCACCGGGCCGGCGCGATCGCGAGCGGGCCGAGTGCCGCTCGACGAGGCCGGCCCGCCCGGCCGGGGACCGCGCCGCTGGACCTCGGTCAACTGCGGTGGTGCCGGTGGCGCAGATCCCCGGTGGCCGGTTCCTGGGCCGGGCGGCCGGTCAGGGTCTGGTGGGCGGCCCGGCGCCGCCGGTGGGACGCGACCGTCTGCCCGCCGCATGCGACCCGCACTCGCTCCAGGCCCGCGGCGACCTCGACCAGGTGGCCGATGGCCGACGGGTGCACCGAGCAGTCGTCGGCGGCCAGCCTGACGTAATGGTCACGCGGAAGCCGCAACGACATCCACCGGCCTGGGCGCTGGGGCTGTGGCCGACCACATCCTTCACCACCGACTACGACGAGGCCGCCGTCAACCGCTTCGTCGGGAGCCCCGGCCTGCCGATGGTGCGGCAACTCACCCGCCGACAGCAGCGGGGACGACACCGCACGGCGCTAGCATCGGGCCCCATGATCGTATGGATCAACGGCACCCACGGCGCCGGCAAGACGACGACCAGTCCACTCGTGCAGCAACTGATCCCGGATTCCAGGGTGTTCGACGCCGAGAAGGTCGGCGAGACGCTGATGGACATCGCGCCGGGGCTGCCCGAGACGGACAACTTCCAGCACTGGCCGCCGTGGCGGCCGCTCGTCGTGGAGACCGCCCGCCGCGTACTCGACTACACCGGCGGCACTCTGGTGGTGCCCATGACCGTCCTGGTCGAGGAGTACTGGCGTGAGATCAGCGCCGGTCTCGCCCAACATGCCATCCCGGTACGGCATTTCGTCCTCCACGCCGACCAGGACACCCTGCGCGGACGCATCGAGGGGGACAGGGTTCTTGGCCCCTACCCCTCCCCGTTCCGCC
The DNA here is from genome assembly GCF_000720765.1 of Streptomyces sp. NRRL S-646. GTDB lineage: Bacteria > Actinomycetota > Actinomycetes > Streptomycetales > Streptomycetaceae > Streptomyces. The sequence continues at coordinate 630,197 of NZ_JODC01000007.1, read as the reverse complement.
TCAAGTACCTCGAGCCCTACGCCGAGGCGGCCCGCACATGGCTGCACCGCGAGGCCGAGGTCGTCGACACCACCCACCTCACGCCTGCCGAGGCCGCCCTGCAGATCGCCGAGGCCGTCAAGAGCTGAGGTCCGCTCGCCCGGACCGCCGGCGCGCCTCTGCCGGCCATCCGAGCGCCCGGAACACCGCGACGGGGTTGAGGTGGTCGCGCCAGGACGCCGGCCACCCCTGGTCCGCCCCCGAACTCGCCCCGATCGGCGGCCTGTCCCGAGCCGCCTTCGCACGCACCTTCCAGGAGGCACTCGGCCAGCCCCCCCCATGCAGTACCTGACCGACTGGCGCATGGTCCTCGCACGCGAGCACCTCCGCACCGGCGAACTCGGCATGGCGGGCATCGCCCGCAGCGTCGGCTACAGCTCGCCCGACGCGTTCGCAGCCGCCTTCCGCCGCCACCACGGCGAACCCCCGGGCGCCTGGCGGCACAACGAGAGTCGACGCGTGACAAGGAACACCGGCCGGACGGTCCCCACATCCACTGACACCCCGGACCCTGGATACTTGCCCGATGCAGGTCTCTAGGGGTTCCTGGGTCAACACCACGCACGACTGGTCCAGCGCCGTCGATCTGGACCATCTGGCATCCATACGACAAGCTGCGGAGGAGTTCGCGCCGGGCGGCGCATGGCATCTTCTCCTCGAGGTGCTTGCGTACGCCGCCGACGAAGCATCCAGCAGGGGCGGCGGACGCTGCCTCATCACCCTTTGTCCGGACGGGTCCTTGTCCGTGGCGGATGACGGGCGGGGCACTGATACCCGGGCGGACGAGCACGGTCGGATCGTCAAGAAGCCCGTCATGGCGTCGAAGGATCTCCGGTTCTTCGACTCCCCGGACGCGGAACGGCTTCCGGACGGCCATCCGCGTCGGGGCATGTCCGTGGTTGCAGCGCTGAGTGAATGGCTCGTCCACACCAACCGCCGTCTCAACGGTGCCTGGACCCAACGCTATGAGCGCGGCATCCCGGTCACTGACCTGGAGCCTGTCGAGGCCGACGGCACCACCGGCACACTCGTCCACTTCAGACCGGACGCCCTGTTTCGTCCCGTGGAGGCGTCGGCAGGGCACGAACTCAAGGGTCTGGCGACGATGTGGCCGGACCTTGAGCTTCAGGTCGATGACCGGCGCAGTACCGGAAGTTCACGGCTGGGCGAGGACGCGGGTCCATAGGAGTCCGTGCGAGGGCCGGGCGCCCCTGCCCGCTACACCTCGGCGGCGGCGAACAGTTCGAGGTGTCCGCACTTGGGGCAGCGGTACGCCTCTATCTGCCGACGGGGCCGCCCCATCCGCTTGGCACCCCCGAAGATCCCCCGCTCCAACGCGCCCTCGATCCAGCGCGCGTACCCGCGCGAGTGCTCGCCGCCGTCCTCGATGAAGCCCGGCGCCAGACCCACGGTGCCGCAGTGGGTGCACGTGTAGTTGTTCATCCCGTGAGTGTAAGGAAGGTCCGCTCAGGCGAGATCAGGGGGGACTTTCGACCGGTGAAACGCCTCGCCGCCCGGGCCGGGACGCATGGGCTGCGCTCATGCAGGGCATCGATGTGTTTCCGGGCCCGGCCAACCCGATCGGCGAGGTCGGCAGCGCGGCCCCGATGCCGGAGCACTTCGGCCTGCCGGAGCAGGTGGCCCGCCTCAACCGGGCGATCGAGGCGACGACGGCCGCGGGCATCCTGACCCGCGACGTCGACCAGCTGCCACCGAGGACGTGACCAGGGCCCTCATCGGCGCCCTGACCGCCTGATCGTGGGGCAGGCGACAGCTCTGCGGCTGTCGCCGTGCCCGACGAGCTCGACGGGCATCGCCGCGCCCCTGCCGCAACCAAGTGGCACTGCCTGCCGCCGAGTTGCCGTCGGAGGCCCTTCTCCCTCTGCCCGCCCGACCGATCGGTCGGCAGACGCGGCCGTCGCGGCGCACCTCGCGTACCGACGACTTTCACATAGGCGCCACCGGACCCTTCCCTGACGTTTGGTGCTCTTGGAACACTCGCACCGCGCACAATCCGTCATGTTCCGGCCGTCCGTACCAGGATGAGAGGCACTCACCCATGCCCGAAGTCAACCGGCGCCGATTCCTGCAACTCGCGGGCGCGACCACCGCCTTCACCGCCCTGTCCAACAGCATCCAGCGCGCCGCCGCGCTGCCCGCGAACCACCGCACGGGATCCATCGAGGACGTCGAGCACATCGTCGTCCTGATGCAGGAGAACCGTTCCTTCGACCACTACTTCGGCTCGCTCAGAGGCGTTCGCGGCTTCGGTGACCCCCGTCCCGTGGTGACCCGGCAGGACGGGAAGCCGGTCTGGTACCAGGCCGACGCGAACGGCAAGGACATCCTGCCCTTCCACCCGGACGCCGACGACCTGGGCCTGGCCTTCATCCAGGACCTCCCGCACGGCTGGAACGACGGACATGCCGCCTTCAACGGGGGCAAGTACGACAAGTGGGTTCCCTCCAAGGGGTCCACGACGATGGCGTACCTGACCCGCGAGGACATCCCGTTCCACTACGCGCTCGCCGACTCCTTCACCATCTGCGACGCGTACCACTGCTCGTTCATCGGCTCGACCGACCCGAACCGCTACTACATGTGGACCGGTTACACGGGCAACGACGGCCAGGGCGGCGGCCCGGTCCTCGGCAACGACGAGGCCGGCTACGGCTGGACCACCTACCCCGAGCGCCTGGAGAAGGCCGGCGTCTCCTGGAAGATCTACCAGGACGTCGGCGACGGTCTCGACGCGAACGGTTCCTGGGGCTGGATCCAGGACGCCTACCGCGGCAACTACGGCGACAACTCGCTGCTCTACTTCAAGCAGTACCAGAACGCGCAGCCCGGCAGCCCGCTCTACGACAAGGCCCGCACCGGGACCGACGCCCGCAAGGGCGAGGGCTTCTTCGACCAGCTGAAGGCGGACGTGAAGGGCGGCAAGCTGCCGCAGATCTCCTGGATCGTCGCCCCGGAGGCCTTCACCGAACACCCCAACTGGCCCGCCAACTACGGCGCCTGGTACGTCGCCCAGGTCCTCGACGCGCTCACCTCCTCGCCCGAGGTGTGGGCGAAGACAGCCCTGTTCATCACGTACGACGAGAACGACGGCTTCTTCGACCACCTGGTCCCGCCGTTCGCACCGGGCTCCGCGGCGCAGGGCAAGTCCACGGTGGACCCCGCCCTCGACCTGTTCAAGGGCAACAGCAGCCACCCCGCAGGCCCCTACGGGCTCGGCCAGCGCGTGCCGATGATCGTCGTCTCGCCCTGGAGCAAGGGCGGTTACGTCTGCTCCGAGACGATGGACCACACTTCGATCATCCGGTTCATGGAGCGTCGCTTCGGTGTGCACGAGCCGAACGTCTCGCCCTGGCGTCGGGCGATCTGCGGCGATCTGACCTCCGCGTTCGACTTCTCCCGCACCGATACCAAGCCGGTCGCCCTCCCGGGCACCGACGGCTACCAGCCGCCGGATCACAACCGTCACCCCGACTATGTGCCGACCCCGCCCGCCAACCCGGTCCTGCCCAAGCAGGAGCGCGGCCTGCGTCCGGCGCGTCCCCTCAAGTACGCCCCGTACGTGGACGGTTCGGCGGACATGGCCTCCGGGAAGTTCACCCTGACCTTCGCCTCGGGAGCCAAGGCGGGCGCCGCCTTCCTGGTGACCTCCGGCAACCGCACCGACGGGCCCTGGAGCTACACCACCGAGGCCGGCAAGACCGTCTCGGACGCCTGGAACTCGGTGTACTCGAACGGCTCGTACGACCTGGCCGTGCACGGCCCGAACGGTTTCCTGCGCGTCTTCAAGGGGCCGAACAAGGTGGCAGGGCCCGAGGTCACCGCCCGCCACAGCGGCGACGACATCGAGCTGACCTTCACCAACAAGGGCTCCGGCACGGTCCGTCTGAAGCTGACGGGTGGATACGGCTGCAAGCCCCGGACCTTCACGGTGCGGCCCGGAGCCACGGTGACGCACACCGTCGACCTTGCGGCGAGCCGACGCTGGTACGACCTCACCGTGACGTCCGAGGCGGACGCGACGTTCCTGCGGCGGTTCGCCGGACATGTCGAGAACGGGCGCCCGGGGGTGAGCGACCCGGCGATCATCACCGGCTGAACTGTCGGGTAAAGGCTGGTGACAGCGGATCGCGGGGACTGGCCAGGAGCCGGTGGGCCCGGGGTAGTGTGCCCCGGTGACCACGCATTCGAACACTCCTGCAGGCTGGTTCCCGGATCCGCACGGAGCGCCCCAGACCCTCCGCTACTGGGACGGCGCCCAGTGGACCCAGCACACCAGCCCGGACCAGGGCGCCCAACAGGCCCAGGCCGCCCAGCAGGTACCGCAGCAGGCCGCCGGGCCGGACCCGCGTGTGCAGCGTCAGGTCCAGCAGCAGGCCGGGGTCGCCGCCCGCGGCCCCGGCGGCGGCAGCCTGTTCACCGAGCCGGTCCTGGTGGTCAACCAGAAGGCCAAGCTGATCGAGGTGACCAACGAGTACAGGGTCATGGATCAGAACGGCAACCAGATCGGCTCGGTGATGGAGGTCGGGCAGAGCACGCTGAAGAAGGTCGCGCGCTTCGTCTCCAGCCTCGACCAGTTCATGACCCACCGGCTGGAGATCCGGGACGCCTACGGTCAGCCGCAGCTGGTGCTGACGCGGCCCGCCAAGGTCTTCAAGTCCAAGGTTCTGGTGTCCCGTCCGGACGGCTCGCCGGTGGGCGAGATAGTCCAGGAGAACATGATCGGGAAGATCAACTTCGCGATGAACGTGGACGGCCGGAAGGTCGGTGCGATCAAGGCGGAGAACTGGCGGGCCTGGAACTTCGCCATCGTCGACCACGCGGAGAACGAGGTCGCCCGGATCACCAAGACCTGGGAGGGCCTTGCCAAGACGATGTTCACCACCGCGGACAACTACGTCCTGCAGATCCACTACCAGCTGCCCGAGCCGCTGTTGAGCCTTGTCGTCGCGACGGCACTCACCGTGGACACGGCGCTCAAGCAGGACTCGCGAGGTCTCGGCTGACGCTGCTCCGAGTGGCGTTCACAGTGGTGTGAGGTGCCCCGGCGCGGCGGACTGCCTGGGCACCAAAGCCGGTTCCGGCGTGGCGCTTTCCGGCTTCAGGGCCAGGACCGCGGCCACGGGGTGCTCCTCGTCGACCGTTGGCACCGCAGCATCCGGAGTGACCGGAGCGGGTGTCGCCCGGGTCAGCAGTACGACACCCCATGACGCAAGTGCCGCACCCGCGAGGGCGAGCAGGATGCCCTCCGGCCCGCCGCGCAGGCCCTGGCCGAGCAGGGTGAGGCCGATCACCGAGGCTGCCACCGGGTTGGAGAGCGTCACCATGGCGAGGGGGGCGCCGAGCCCACCCCGGTACGCCGTCTGGGACAGCAGCAGTCCGCCGACTGCGAAGGCGGCCACCAGTACGGCCACCAGGACGACCTGGAAGCTCAGTGCGGAGCCGGACCGGTCGGTCGCGGCGACCGTCACGGTCTGCGTGAGTGCCGACGCGACGCCCGAGGCGAACCCGGACGCCGTGGCGTGCCGCAGGCCCGGCCGGGCGCCCGGCCGTGAGAGCAGCCCGATCAGCGCGGCCGTGGTGCCCGCGACCGCCAGTGCCTCGGTCAGGCTCAGCACCTGCTCGGGCGCCGACCCGGACGCGGTGACCAGCAGCGCGGCCAGCCCGGCCAGCGTCAGCGCGGTGCCCCGCCACTCGGTCGCGCTGACCCGCCGCCCGGCCGCCCGTGCCCCCATCGGCACCGCGGCGACCAGCGTGAGCGCGCCGAGCGGCTGGACGACGGTGAGCGGGCCGTACTTGAGGGCCACGACGTGCAGCAGGGCCGCGCCGGCGTTGAGCCCGACCGACGCCCACCAGGCGCCCGTGCCCAGCAACCGCAGCATGCCGGTGCCGGAGCTGCGGGAGGCGAGCCGCTCCTGGGCCACGGCGGCGGCCGCATAGGCGACGGCGGAGACCAGCGACAGGGCGACGGCGACGAGTGTGGCGGTCATCGGCCCGCTCCTACGAGGACGTGGTCGTCGGCGACGGGGGCGGCGAGCTTCTCGCCGCCGCGCACGGCCGTGGTGACCGTGCGGTGTGGCCGGTGTACCAGCGCCAGCGCGGCGCCGAGCATGGCGGTCGCGACGATCGCGTCGAGCCAGTAGTGGTTCGCCGTGCCCACGATGACCAGCAGCGTCACCAGCGGGTGCAGCAGCCACAGCCAGCGCCAGCGGGACCGGGTCGCCGCGATCAGGCCGACGGCGACCATCAGGGCCCAGCCGAAGTGCAGTGACGGCATCGCCGCGAACTGGTTGGAGAGGTGGTCCGAGGACGGGGGGCCGTAGACCGACGGCCCGTACACGTGCGCCGTGTCGACGAGGCCTGTGGCGGCCAGCATCCGCGGCGGTGCGAGCGGGAACAGGAAGGGCAGCACCAGGGCCGCGGAGGTGACCGTGGCGAGGACCCGGCGGGCCCACACGTAGTGCGCGGGGCGCCGCAGATAGAGCCAGACCAGGAAGGCCGCGGTGGCCGGGAAGTGGACGGTCGCGTAGTAGGTGTTCGCGAGGTGCACCAGGGTGTCGCTGTGCAGCAGTAGGGACTGCACCGAGCCCTCACCGGGCAGATGGAGCGTCCGTTCCAGGTCCCACACGCGGTGCGCGTTGCGCAGGGCTTCGCCGGTGTGGCCGGTCGCCAGCTGACGGCCGAACTTGTAGACGAGGAAGAGCCCTGCGACGAGCAGGAACTCACGGACGACCGGAGGCCGCGCTATCGCGTCGGTCTCTCCTTCTGCAGGCTCGGTGCGGGCATTCATCCCCCGGCCCCTTCGCTGACGGTGGTGCGTGTGCTGGTACGTGGTGAGACCCGGGCCGGAGCCCGAACTCATCGGTACGCTTGCGTGCCGAAACGAAAGCGTTCCGATACGGCAGTGTACCGATACGCGGCCGTTCCGGTACACTGGCGTATCGATTGAGGTACGACACACTGGAAGCCGGGAATAAAGCGCGAATAAAGCCGGCACTCGGAGTGAGGGAGAAAAGCAGATGACGTCGCAGGCCGCGGACGGACCGCAGACGGTCGCCGCCTCGCGCCGCTCCAAGATCACGCGCGAGCGTGAGCAGGAGTTCTTCGACGCCGTCCTTGAGCAGATCCGCGAATGCGGATACGAAGCCGTCACCATGGAGGGGGTCGCCGCCAGCACGCGCTGCAGCAAGTCCACGCTGTACCGGCAGTGGAAGACGAAGCCCCAGTTCGTGGTGGCCGCCCTGCGCTCCCGCCGCAAGGCCCGCTTCGAGGGCATCGACACCGGATCACTCGCGGACGACCTGCGCGAGGCCGCGCGGGCCGTGGGCCGCTGGTCGCAGAACGACACCAAGCTGCTGCAGGCCCTCGGGCACGCCGTCACCCAGGACGCCGACCTCGCCAAGGCGCTGCGGGAGGCGCTCGTCGACCCGGAGATCGCCGCGCTGAAGGAGATCCTCAGACGCGGGGTCGAGCGCGGCGAGATCACCGCCGGCCATCCGGCGCTGGAGTACATCCCGGCGCAGATGTTCGGCGTCGTACGCGCCCGGCCCGTCGTGGACGGCGAGTACGCCGACCCCGAGTACCTGGTCCGCTTCGTGGAGGCCGCGGTGCTGCCGGCACTGGGCCTCACCTGAGAATCAGGTCGCCGTCCGTGGGATGACTGGACGGTGACCTGCTCGCGCCGCACCGTGGGGACGGGGGCGGCGCGCACCCCCCGGCCGGGTGGGGCTCCTCTTGAGCGGAGGGGCGCCCCACCCGGCCGATCGGTGTCCGGGGTGGTTCACACCGTCTGGCCGTTGCCGCCGCCGGTCGACACCTTGATGCCCTTGGTGATGTCGTCGATGACCGACTGCTTCTCGGCGACGTCCACGCCGAAGCGGACCACGACGATCTGCGCCGGGTTCGCGGGGGAGGGGAGGGCGAGCGACTCGACGTAGCCGTCGGAGCCCTTGCTGGTGACCGCCTGCCAGCGGACCAGGTAGCCCTTCTGCCCGGCCACGGTGACCGCCCTGGAGTCCAGCACCTTGTGCGAGGTGATCGAGCCGTAGCTCTTGCCGCCGTAGGACTCCTCGGCGTTGGCCTTGATGTCGGCCTTCGCCACCTCCTCGGCCGTGCTGCCCGCGGTCTTGAGGACCGCGGCCGGCGCCGAGTACGCGCCGCCCTTCGTGCAGGTCTTGGAGGTGTCCCCGGGGCATTTGTAGGAGCCGTTGGACGTGATCGACGCGCCCACCGCGATCTGCTGGCCGTACCAGTCGTCCGGGATGGGCAGACTGATCCCGCTGATCGGGTCGGACACCGAACCGCTCTTGATCTTCGGAGCCTCGGGCAGGCCGGGGCCGGGCGACTGGGATCCGCCCGAGCCACCTGAACCCCCGGAGCCACCGGAGCCACTGGACCCCCCGCCCGGACCGCCCTGACCGCCGCCTGGCCCCCCTTGGCCGCCGGTGCCGCCCTGCCCCTGCTGCGAGTTGACGTTGCCGCCCGAACCGTCGTTGCCCGCCAGCGCGTACACACCCACACCGATGCACGCGAGGACGACCACGGCGGCTCCGACGGCGATGCCCGTGTGCAGGCCGCGCCGCGGAGCGGCCGACGGCTGGGCGGGATAGGCCGGATAGTCCGGGTATGCCGCATAGGCCGGGACCGTCGGAGGGGCAGCGTCCGCCGGATCCGCCCCGGCCGTCGGCGCCTGCGCCGGGGGACCCCATACGGCGGCCGACCCCGCGGGGCGGGTCCGGTCCGTCCATGCCTTGCCGTCCCACCAGCGCTCGGTGGCGGGAGCCTCACTTGTCTGCCCGGGGTCGGGATACCACCCGGGAGGAGTCACCTGCGTCATGCCCCCACCGTATGAGGCCTCGGTGAAAGCGGCATGAGAGGAATCCGGCTTCAGGTCACCACCAGCCGTTTCGGCGCCCGCGCCCCCGGTGGCGGCAGCCGCAGTCCGTCCCGGCCGGGTGTGATCGAGCCGAGCACGCTCGCATGCCGCGCCCCGGTGCTCGCGGGCTCGGTGCCCGCCAGACCGTGCGCGGTCAGGAACCCGAGCACGGCGAACGCGTACGCCTCCTTCGCATCCGACGCCAGCCCCAGCTCGTCGGAGGCGCGCAACGGAATCCCCGGCAGCCGCTGCCCCAGCATCCCCATGAGCACCGGGTTGCGGACCCCGCCGCCCGAGGCGATCACCTCGCCGGTGCCCAGGGCGAGCACGGCGTCCGCGACCGTCCGCGCCGTGAGCATGGTCAGCGTGGCGACCACGTCCTCGGCCCGCAGCGTCCCGAACCCGGCCAGCGCGTCCCGCAGATAGCCGAGGTGGAACAGTTCCTTGCCCGTCGTCTTGGGCGCGGGCAGCGCGTAGTACGGCTCCTCCAGCAGCCGCCGCAGCAGGGGCTCGTGGACGGTGCCGCGGGCGGCCAGCGCACCGTCGACGTCGTAGGCCATGGTCCCGCCGCTGAACCCCCGGGCCGCCGCGTCGATCAGCGCACACGCGGGCCCGGTGTCGAAGGCGGTGCCGTCGGGGGCGGTGAGGTTGGCGATGCCGCCGAGGTTGAGGGCGACCGGCGTGCCCGGACGGCCGCGCAGCCACAGCAGGTCGATCAGGTCCACCAGGGGCGCGCCCTGGCCGCCCGCGGCGATGTCCCGCGGCCGGAAGTCGGCCACCACCGGCAGCCCGGTCGCCTCCGCGATCCAGGCGGCCTGCCCGAGCTGCAGGGTGCCGTGCACCTTGCCGCCGTCCGTCCAGTGGTAGACGGTCTGCCCGTGCGAGGCAACCAACTCGGCCTGCCCGCCGCACAGTTCACGATCCGCCCGCACGGCCGCCGCCGCGAAGGCCTGCCCGATCCCCGTGTCGAGCCGGCACACCTCCGCCAGCGACGTCGCAGCCGGCGGCAGCGCGGCCGCGAGCGCCTCCCGCAGCTCCTCGTCGTACGCCTCGCTCACCATCCCCAGCGGCTCCAGTACGAGGCGGTCGCCGTCGAGCCTCAGGTCGGCCGCCGCCGCGTCGATGGCGTCGTAGGACGTGCCCGACATCAGGCCGATCACCCGCATCCGGTCCACCCTGCCTTCCGTTGCGCTGTCGTGGTGAGGGCGAGGATGTCTGGCGTGCGGGTTTTCACCGCGTGGGTCTGCCGGATCGTCGTGCTGCGGCGGGTGACTTCCGGTGGCGGGGTGATGCCCGGCGACGGTGCGGCTGCGAGCGTGTCCTGCACCTCCTCCACTGGCGTCAGGCCTGTCCACCGCATCTGCTCAACCCGCCTTCCGTTTCGGTGCCTTGGCCAGGGCGAGGACGCTCACCGCACACGTCGCCGCCGCGTAGTACCCGGGGATGTCGACGCTCCCTGTCCGCTTGACGGTTTCCGTAATGATGAGCCCGGCACAGCCGGAGAACACGGCATTCGAGAGGGCGTAGGCGAGTCCCAGGCCCGTGTGGCGCACGTGCGTGGGGAAGAGTTCCGAGAGCATCGCCGGTCCCGGCCCTGCCATCAGGCCGACCACCGCACCCGCCCCGAACACCGCCGCACCCTTAACGGTGTTCGAAGTTCCCGGGTCCTGCAGGAGGTTGAGCAGTGGCAGGGACAGGAGCGCCACGAGCAGCGCGCCCGTCAGCATCACCGCTCGCCGCCCCAACCGGTCGCTGAGCAGACCTGCCGGGACGATCGTGACCGCGAAGCCCAGGTTGGCCAACACGGTTGCGATCAGCGCCTGTTGGAAGCCTGCGCCCAGCGTGCTCTGCAGATACGACGGCAGGACGACCAGGAAGGTGTACCCCGCCGCCGCCCAGCCCATGATCCGTGCCGCGCCCAGCGCGATGGCGCCGGCGACCTCGCCCGGAGGAAGCCTCACGGCCTCGGTCTCCCGCCGGAACTCCGGCGTCTCCGCCAGCCGCAGCCTCAGCCACAGCGCCGCCAGCCCGAGCGGCAGCGTCAGCAGGAACGGCACCCGCCACCCCCAGTCGCCCAGCTGCCGCTGGGTGAGCAGAGTCGCCAACAGTGCCGCCACCCCCGCCCCGCCCAACAGCCCCAGCGCCACCGTGAACGACTGCCACGACCCGTACAGCCCACGCCGCCCCGGCGGAGCGAACTCCGTCATCACCGCCACCGCCCCACCGAACTCCCCACCCGCAGACAGTCCCTGAACCGCCCTCAGAAGAGTCAGCAGCCACGGAGCAAGAGCCCCGACGGTCGCATACGTCGGCAGCGCACCGATCAGCGTCGTCGCGACCGTCATCACCACGATCACCAGGATCAGCACCGGACGCCGCCCGATCCGGTCCCCCAGCCGCCCGAACAAGGCAGCCCCGACCGGCCGGAAGAAGAACGCCAGCGCGAACGACGCATACGTCCTCACCAGCGCCTCGGCCTCGCTGCCGCCCTCCGGGGTGAAGAACCGCGCCGCGATCACGGTCGCGAAGTAGCCGTAGACCCCGAACTCGTACCACTCGACGAAGTTGCCCACCGACCCGGCCGCCAGCGCCCGTACCGCAGACGAGTCCGGCACGGCCCGGCGTTGTCCGAAAAGCAGCGTCATTTCAGCGCCTTTTGACTGTCGGTTACCTTCACACAGGCAGATGACAGGCTTCATGCGTCGCCTGCCCGCACCCGCTGTCACCCATAACGGCAACAGCTACCCGGACCCCCCTCCACTTCTGCAATCGGACGGCTACGCTCGATGTCTGTACGTCGTTCAGGCGACTTGGGGAGGTAGCGGGATGACGGAGGTCCGGCCCATGGAGGCCGCCTCGGCCTCCCTGTGGGAGCGCGACGAGGAGATCGCCGCCGTCAAGCAGGCGATCGACACGCTGTGCGCCGACCGCTCGTCCTCGGGCAGCGTGCTGGTGGTCCGGGGCGAGGCGGGGCTCGGCAAGACCGCCCTGCTGGCCGAGACCCGCCGCATCGCGGAGCGGCGCAACTGCACGGTGTGGTCGACCCGCGGCGGCGAGACCCTCAGATCCGTTCCCTTCAACGTGGTACGGCAGTTGCTGCAGCCCGCGCTGGTGTCCCTGATGCCGGAGGAGGCCCGCGAATACCTCGGCGACTGGTACGACATCGCAGGCCCCGCCCTCGGCATCACGGAACCGGGCGAGCGCCAGGCCGACCCGCAGGGCGTGTGCGACGGACTGGTCGCCGGGGTGCGCCGGCTGGCCCGCCGGGACTGGCCGCTGGTCCTGCTGATCGACGACGCGCACTGGGCCGACCAGGAGACGCTGCGCTGGCTCGCCGCGTTCGCCGAGCGTCTCGACGACCTGTCCGTCCTGGTCGTCGTGGCCCGTCGGCCCGGCGAGGTCGGCGGCGAGAGCGCCCGTCACCTCGAAGCGATCGCCGCCGCCTCGGGCCATCCCGACGCCAACCTGAGCGCCCTCACCCCGGACGCCACCGCCGGCCTCACCCGCGCCACCCTCGGCGCGCACGCCGACGCCCCGTTCTGCCGCGAGGTCTGGGCCGTCACCGGCGGCAACCCGTACGAGACCGTGGAACTCCTCGCCAAGGTCCAGGACAGCGAGCTGGAGCCGACCGAGGGCGCGGCCGCCGAACTGCGCGCCCTCAACCGCTCGGCCCGCGGCGGCGGCCTCGTCGCCCGCCTCGAGGAACTCGGCATCGACGCCACCCGCTTCGCCTGGGCTGCCGCCATCCTCGGCACCGGCATCTCGGTCGACCTGGTGGCCGAGCTCGCCACCATGGACCACGACGAGGCACTGCGCTGCGCCGAACTGCTGCAGGACGCCCGCATCCTCACCGAACCCGACCCGGCGAGCGCCCAGGCCGACGACGGCGACCTGGAGTTCGTGCACCCGCTGATCGCCACCGCCGTCTACAACTCCATCCCGGACGCCCTGCGCACCGCCATGCACGGCATCGCCGCCCAGGTCGTCACGGAGTCCGGACGCGGCGCCGCCATGGCCTCCCGGCACCTCCTCCAGGTGCACCCGGACGACGACGAGGAACTCGTCGAGCAGCTGCGTGAGGCAGCCCGCGAACACCTCGCCGTCGGCGCCCCCGACGCGGCCCGCCGCTGCCTGGAGCGCGCCCTGCTGGAACCGCCCCTTCCCGAGGTCCACGCGCGCGTGCTCTACGAACTCGGCTGCGCCACCCTCCTCACCGCGCCCGCCACCACCATCGATCACCTGCAGTCCGCGCTCGGCATGCCGGGCCTCGACGGCGACGAGCGCGTCGACGCCGTCTTCCGCCTCTCCCAGGCGCTCCTCCACAACGACCAGATGGAGGAGGCGGTCCGCACGGTCGAGGCGGAGGCCGCCCGGCACGCGGAGGGGCCGGCGAAGATGCGGCTGCAGGCCGTGCAGTACATGTGGGAGAGCCTTTATGCCGGCGAGGCGACCTCGCAGGGGCGCTCCCAGCGCCTCGCCGACCTCGCCTCGACCTGCACCGGCCGCGACAACTCCGAACGCGCCCTGCTCATGCTGCGCGGCTTCGACGCCCTGATCCGCGGTGAGAGCGCCGAGGAGGTCGTCGACCTGTGCGACCGCGCCCTCGTCAACGGCCGCCTCGCACCCGGACTCGGCTGGACCGACACCGAGTGGGGCATCGAACTCCTGCTGATGCTCGGCAACTCCTACACCTACACCGACCGCCTCGACCGTGCGGAAAGCCTCTACAACGAGGCCCTGCGCACTTACGAGTCGGCCGGCTGGAGCGGCGGCCACCTCGCCCTGGCCCACGCCCACGTCGGCATCGGACACCGCAGGCGCGGCCGCCTGCGGGAGGCCGAGGCCTCCCTGCGCGAGTCCCTGCGCCTCGCCGAACCCGTCGGCCGCGGACTGCCCCTGTACTGGTGCGTCACCTGCAACCTCGTAGAGGTCCTGCTCGCCCGTGGCCATGTCGACGAGGCCTGGGCGATCGCCGACCAGTACGGCTTCGCACCGCCGTACACCTCCGGCGTGGTGATGCCGGATCCGCGGTCCGTGCGCGGTCGGCTGCTGCTCGCCGTCGGCCGCACCAAGGACGGCATCAACGAACTGGAGGAGGCCGAGAAGGCCGTGGCCGCACGCGGTCACCACAACCCGGTGCTCGTCCCCTGGGCGCTCGATCTCGCCCGGGCCCTCGCCTCCGAGGACCCGGCCCGTGCGGCTCGGCTCGTCGCGGACACCCGCCGGCAGGCCGAGCGGTTCGGCACGGACACCGCCATCGGGGAGGCTCTGCGGTGCGCTGCAGCGCTGGAGACCGGGCAGCGGGCTGTCCGGCTGCTGGCGCAGGCTGTGGCGTATCTGGAGGCTTCGCCCTGCCAGTACGAGCATGCGGCGGCCCGTATCGAGTACGGGATCGCTGCGAGGTCTGTTACCGAGCTGAACCGGGGGTTGGCGTTGGCTCGGTCGTGCGGGGCGGATGGGTTGATGGCGAAGGCTCGGGAGGCGCTGGAGGTTGGGCGCGGGGTGCGCTGAAGAGCTCGGGGCGCAAGGTTGTACGGCGGCTGCGGGTTGTCCGTGGTTGATCGCGCCCACGCGGCGGAGCCGCATACCGACACAGCCCCGCGTCCCTGAAGGGCGCTACAGCGCAAGCAGTTGATCAGTGACTGTCGACAGACGTTTCTGTATCTCGCGGTCGTACGTTGCCTCGTGCGCCCTTGCTCGGCTGGTCCCCTCGTAATAGCCGCCTGTGCCCAAGTCCTGAGTCGCCAGGGCCAGCACACCAGGTGCCCCGTCGGCCACCGTGTTCCAAGGGGTGACCTCGCCCTCGCGGACCATGGCCGTGTCCATGAAGGTGGCCGGGTGCAGGACGTTCACCGAGACGCCCGTGTCCGCCAGCTCCTCGGCGAGGGCGAAGGTGTGGGCCGCCAGGGCGAACTTGGCGCGGCGGTAGGCGGCGAAGCCGTCGTACTGGCGCCTGAATTCGATGTCGTCGAAGTCGAGGGGGTCCTGGCCGACCGAGCCGACGTTGACGATCCGGGCGGGTGTGTTCGCGCGCAGCACCGGGAGCAGGGCGCGGGTGAGTACGACCGGTGCCAAGTAGTTCACGGCGAGCCGCAGTTCGTGCCCGTCGGCGCTCAGCTCACGCCCCGCGCCGGGCGCGCCCGCTCCCACACCGGCGTTGTTGATCAGGACATCGAGGTCGGGGTGGGCGTCGGCGACGTGGGCGCCCAGCTCGTGCACCTGCGTCAGTGAGGCGAGGTCGGCGACGAAGCCTTCCGCGTCGCCCTCGGCGCGCAGCTCCTCGACCAGCTGCTCCGTACGGCCCGGATCGCGGCCGTGAGCGAGGACGACGTGTCCCGAGCGGACAAGCTCGAAGGCGACGTAGCGCCCGAGGCCGGAGGTGGCGCCGGTGATCAGGATGGTGGACATGCCTCCACCGTAGGCACGCGGTGGAGGCATGTGCGAGATGCTGCTGAAGCTACGACCGGCAGGGTCACCTTCAGAGGCTTCAGAGGCCGTCCTCCTCCGCCAGCACCCGCTGGGCCGCCGCGAACGCCGAGTTCGCTGCCGGGACCCCGCAGTACACGGCCGTCTGCAGCAGTACGGCGCCGATCTCCTCGGGGGTGAGCCCGTTGCGGCGGGCTGCCCGTACGTGCATGGCCAGCTCGTCGTAGTGCCCGTGTGCGACCAGTGCCGTCAGTGTGATCATGCTGCGTTCGCGGCGGCTGAGCGTCGGGTCGGTCCAGATCTCGCCCCAGGCGTAGCGCGAGATGAAGTCCTGGAAGCGGGCGGTGAAGGGCGTCTGCCGGGCCTGGGCCCGGTCCACGTGCGCATCGCCGAGCACCTCCCGCCGTACCTCCATGCCGCGCCTGGCAGCTCCGCCGAGGTGGGTCCGCAGGGCTGTCAGCACGGCTTCCGGGCACTGGGCGGGCGCCAGATGCGCGGCGTGCGGGAGCTCGACCAGCGCGGAGCCGGACACGGCGTCCGCGATCTCCCGCAGATGCGGCGGCGGGGTCGCCTTGTCCTCGCGCCCGGCGATCAGCAGCGTGCGCACGGAGATCTCCGGGAGCCGGTCGCGCAGGTCGAAGGCGGCCAGCGCGTCACAGCAGGCGGCGTACGCCTCGGGGTCGGCTTCTGCCTGGTCCCGCACCAGTTCCGGCACGGTGAACCCGGGCGTGAACCACCGGGCATCGGCGCTCGCCACCAGCGAGCCCAGCCCCTCGCGCCGCACCAGCTCGGCCCGCTCCTCCCACGGCTTGGAGCCGTTGAAGTGCGCCGACGAACAGATGACGGCCAGCGACGACACCCGCTCCGGGTGGTGCAGGCCCAGATGCAGTCCGACGGCACCGCCGAGCGACACCCCCGCATACGCGAACCGCTCGATGCCCAGCGAGTCGGCGAGGGCCAGCACCAGATCGGCGAGGTCACCGACGGTCGCGCCGGGACCGATCAGGCCGGGCGCCGAACCGCCGTGCCCCGGCAGGTCCCAGCGGACGACCCGGTGGGTGACGGACAGCTCGGGTGCCACCTTGTCCCACAGTGCGTACGACGTCCCGAGCGAGGGCCCGAGCAGCAGCGCGGGAGCGGAAGTGGGCCCCTCGGCACGGTGGTTGAGGAGTTTCTCGGTCAACGTCGCTCCAGGGCACGGTCGGTGAGGACTCCGGCGGAGCCGGTGTAACGGGCGGGATCGGTGAGCTCGTCGAGGTCGACGAGGTCCTTCAACTCCGGTTCCTCGGCGAGCAGTTCGGCCAACGGGCGGCCTTCCGTGTACGTGCGCTCGGCGAGGTCGGTGAGCAGGGCCTTGGCGCGGGCACGGCCGAGCAGGGGGGCCAGTTCGGCTGACAGCCGTTCCGAGACGATCAAACCGTGCGTGAGACCCAGGTGTTCACGCATGACGTCCGCGTGCACGCGCAGCCCTTCGGCCAGTTCGGCGGCGTCCCGTGCGGCACCGCCGACCAGCCGCAGCAGATCCCGCAGCGGTTCCCACTCGGCGTGCCAGGCCCCGGCCGGACGCTCGTCCTCGGCGGCCAGCGATCCGTACAGCGTGGCCGCGAGCTGCGGAGCCCGCCGGGCCGCGGCCGCGATCAGCGTGGACCGTACGGGGTTCGCCTTGTGCGGCATGGCCGACGAACCGCCGCCGCTGCCCTCCGCGACCTCGGCGACCTCGGTGCGGCCGAGGGCCAGCACGTCCGCGGCGACCTTGCCCAGCGCCCCGGCAGTGAAGGCCAGGCATCCGGCGAGGTCGGCGATCGGCGTGCGCAAAGTGTGCCAGGGCAGGAGCGGCTCCCGCAGCCCGAGTTCGTGGGCGTAGGCCGCCGTCAGGACCTGCGTGTCCCGGGCGCCGTACACGGTGAAGGCCGCCAACGTGCCTGCAGCGCCACCGAGTTGGATGGGCAGTGAATCCCGTACGGCCTTGATCCGGTCCCGTGCGTCGAGGGTGAGCGACCGCCAGCCGGCCGCCTTCAGCCCGAACGTCGTCGGTACGGCGTGCTGGGTGAGCGTCCGTCCCGGCATCGCGGTGTCACGGTGGTCCGCGGCCAGCCGGGCCAGCGCCCGTTCGGTGCGGACGAGGTCGGCGAGGACCAGGTCCAGGGTGCGCACGGCGACCAGCATCGTCGCCGTGTCCATGATGTCCTGGCTGGTCGCGCCCCGGTGGACGTACGGCCCGTACTCCTCGCCCACCGCCTTCGTCAGGTCGGCGACCAGGGGGATGACCGGGTTGCCGCCGGCGCGGGCCCGCTCGGCGAGGGAGCGTAGGTCGAAGCGGGTGGCGTCGGCCGCCTCGGTCACCGCGGCCGCCGCCCCGGACGGCGCGAGGTCCAGAGCGGACTGGGCCCGGGTCAGGGCGGCCTCCGCGTCGAGCAGGGCCTGCAGAAATGCCGCGTCGCCGGTCGCGGAGGCGGCGGGGGAGCCTGCCCACCCGGGGGCGAGCAGGCCGGTGTCGTCAAAGCCGACAGAAGTCACTGGAACTCCAGGAAGACCGTCTCACCTTCGCCCTGAAGGCGGATGTCGAAACGGTATGTGCCCTTGCCGTCGTCCGTCGCGATCAGCGTGCCGCGTCGTCCGTCCGGCACCTGGGACAGCACCGGGTCGGCGGCGAGCGCCGCCTCGTCACCCGGCAGATAGATCCGGGTGAACAGGTGCACCAGCAGTCCGCGCGCGAACACGCACACACTGAGGTACGGCGCACTCTGCCCGCGCGCGCCGGGCCGCAGCGTCCGCGCGTACCAGTGGCCGTTGGCGTCCGTCTGGATGCGTCCCCAGCCGGTGAACTCCACGCCGTTGCGGCCCAGGTAGCCGCCGCTCGCCGGGTCGCGCCGGATCGAACCGTCGACCTGGGGGATGTTGCCGTCGGGGTCGGCGCCCCACAACTCCACGAAGGCGTCCGGCAGCGGGTTGCCCTCGCCGTCGTAGACGTACCCCTGGACGGTGATCGTGTCCGGGTGGCCGACCGGCGCGATGTCGCCGCCGCCGGGGAAGGGCAGGGCGTGGCCGTAGAAGGGGCCGACCGTGTGCGACGGGGTCGGGAGCACGGTCTCAGGACGGCTCGTGTCGATCTTCGTCATGGCAGGTCAGCGCCCTTCTTCGATCCAGGTGGCGTTCGGCCCGTCGAGCACGATGTCCCAGTGGTAGCCCATCGAGAACTCCGGCACGGACAGGTTGTGGTCGTACGTGGCGACCAGCCGCTGCCGGGCCGCGTCGTCGGTCACCGACTGGATGATCGGGTCGTACGGGAACAGCGGGTCGCTCGGGAAGTACATCTGTGTCACGAGCCGCTGCGTGAACGCCGTGCCGAAGAGCGAGAAGTGGATGTGCGCGGGCCGCCAGGCGTTGAGGTGCTGACGCCACGGGTACGGGCCCGGCTGCACGGTGGTGAAGTGGTAGTGCCCGTCGTCGTCGGTCAGTGTGCGGCCGACGCCGGTGAAGTTCGGGTCCAGCGGGGCGTCGTGCTGCTCGCGCTGGTGGGCATAGCGGCCGGCCGAGTTGGCCTGCCAGATCTCGATGAGCTGACCGCGGATCGGCCGCCCGTCCCGGTCGAGCAGCCGTCCGGAGACGGTGATGCGCTCACCGATCGGCTCGCCGGTGTGCTGCCGGGTGAGGTCGTTGTCGATCTCGGTGATGTCGCGCTCGCCGAAGGCGGGGGAGGACAGCTCCACCAGCTCCGGGTCCTTCGCCACGTCGATGGTGATCGGCGGCTGCTTCGGGTGACGCAGGACGGACGAGCGGTACGGCGCGTAGTCGCGTCGCGGCTGGTGCTCCACGGGTGCCCCGTCGGCGAGCCGCTTCTCGTACGCGGCGTGCTCGGCCGCGATCTCCTGGTCGATGTCCTGCTGGGTGAGAGTCATGGGGGTCCCTGGGGCTTCCTGGGTGTTCTTGACGCCTGGTGTTGTTAACGTTCGAGGACGAGGGCGAGGCCCTGGCCGACGCCGATGCAGAGGGTGGCGACGCCGGTGCCTGAGCCGCGGCGGGCGAGCTGGTGCGCGACGGTGCCGGCGAGCCGGGCACCGGAGGCACCGAGCGGGTGGCCGAGGGCGATGGCGCCGCCCTGCGGGTTGAGGATCGCGGGGTCGAACTCGGGCCATTCGGCGACGCAGCCCAGCACCTGGGCGGCGAACGCCTCGTTCAGCTCCAGCACGGACAGGTCGGCGAAGGTCCTGCCCGCCTTGGCCAGGGCCCGGTTGACGGCCTCGACCGGGGCGAGCCCGAAGTAGTGCGGGTCGACGGCGTTGACGCCGGTCGCCGAGACGCGGGCCAGCGGCTCGCGGCCGACCGCTTTCAGGCCCTCCTCGTCGACCAGCAGCAGGGCGGCGGCACCGTCGTTCAGGGGCGAGGCATTGCCCGCGGTGACCGTCCCGTCGTCCTTACGGAAGGACGGCTTCAGCTTGGCCATCGCGGCGAGGGAGGCGTCCGGCCGGACGCACTCGTCGGCGGCGAAGGCGACCGGGTCGCCCTTGCGCTGCGGGACCGGGACGGGCGCCAACTCGGCGTCGAACAGGCCCTGTTGCTGGGCTGAGGCCGCCTTGCTGTGGGAGGCGAGGGCGAACTCGTCCTGCTGCTCCCGGCTGATCTTGTGCTTGTCGGCGATCAGTTCGGCGGACTCGCCGAGCGGGATGGTCCACTGCGGGTCCATCTGCGGGTTGACCATGCGCCAGCCCAGCGTGGTGGAGTACAGCTCGGTGTGGGCGGCGGGGAAGGGCTTGTCGTTCTTGGGGAGCACGTACGGGGCACGGGTCATCGACTCCACTCCGCCGGCCACGGCGATGTGGGCGTCGCCCACCGCGATGGCGCGGGCGGCCTGGATGACCGCCTCCAGGCCGGAGGCGCACAGCCGGTTCACGGTCACCCCCGGCACGGAGGTCGGCAGCCCGGCCAGCAGGGCGGCCATGCGGGCGACGTTGCGGTTCTCCTCGCCCGCCCCGTTCGCGTTGCCGAAGTAGACGTCCTCGATCCGGGAGGGCTCCAACTGCGGTGTCCGGTTGAGGAGTTCACGAATCGCGTGGGCGGCAAGGTCGTCCGGGCGGACGGAGGCGAGGCCGCCGTTGTAGCGGCCGATCGGGGTGCGCACCGCGTCGACGATGTAAACCGTGTTCACAGCAGGTCCTCCGCAACGGTCAGCTTGGCGTCGGTCCGGGTGATGACGTCGTCGACGCTCACGCCGGGGGCGACCTCGGTCAACACGAGCCCGTCCCGTGTCACATCGATCACGCCGAGATCGGTGATGACCCGGTTCACACACGCCTTGCCGGTCAGTGGCAGCGCACACTCCTCCAGGATCTTCGCCGAGCCGTCCTTGGCGGTGTGCGTCATCACCACGATCACCGTGCGCGCGCCGTGCACCAGGTCCATCGCTCCGCCGATCCCGGTGATCAGCTTCCCGGGGATGGCCCAGTTCGCCAGGTCACCACGAGCGGAGACCTGCATCGCGCCCAGCACTGCGACATCGATGTGCCCGCCGCGGATCATCGAGAACGACAGTGCCGAATCGAAGAAGGAGGCACCCGGCAGAACGGTCACGGTCTCCTTGCCCGCGTTGATCAGATCCGGGTCGACGGAGTCCTCGGCCGGATACGGACCGGTGCCGAGGATCCCGTTCTCCGACTCCAGCACCACCTCCACCCCCGCCGGCAGGTAGTTCGGGATCAGCGTCGGCAGCCCGATGCCGAGATTGACGTACTGCCCGTCCTCCAGCTCGCGCGCGGCCCGCGCGGCCATCTGCTCGCGTGTCCAGGCCATCAGCTGCTCACCGTCCGCTGCTCGATCTTCTTGTCGCCGGCCTGCTCCGGTGTCAGGGCGACCACCCGCTGCACGAAGATCCCCGGCAGATGCACTGCGTCGGGATCGATCTCCCCGGCCTCCACCAGCTCCTCCACCTCGGCGATCGTCACCCGCCCGGCCATCGCGGCGAGGGGGTTGAAGTTGCGGGTGGACTTGTTGAACACCAGGTTGCCGTGCAGGTCGCCCTTCGCCGCCCGCACCAGCGCGAAGTCGGTCCGGATGCCCCGCTCCAGCACATACTCGGTGCCGTCGAACTCCCGCACCTCCTTGGGCGGCGACGCCAGCGCGACCCCGCCCTCGCCGTCGTAGCGCCAGGGCAACCCGCCGTCGGCGACCTGCGTGCCCACCCCGGCCGGGGTGTAGAAGGCCGGGATCCCGGCCCCGCCTGCCCGCAGCCGCTCCGCCAGCGTGCCCTGCGGGATGAGCTCCACCTCGAGTTCCCCGGCCAGATACTGCCGCGCGAACTCCTTGTTCGCCCCGATGTAGGAGCCGGTCACCCGCGAGATCCGCCCGGCCGCCAGCAGAACCGCAAGCCCCGTGTCCATCGCCCCGCAGTTGTTGGAGACCACGCTCAGCCCGGACACGCCCCGCTCGTACAGCGCCCCGATCAGCACGTTCGGCACACCGCTCAGGCCGAACCCGCCCACCGCCAGCGACGCACCCTCCGGCACATCCGCCACCGCCTCAGCGGCTGTGGCGACCACCTTGTCCATCCGTGAAGCCCCATCCCGTCCGAGCGCCCGGTCACGAATTAATCAGGGCACTGAGTATTTTGGTGAAGTTTCCTTCACGCTGCCACCCGAGCCGCTGGACGTCAAGACCCCGAAGAACAGCAAGGTCAGTAGCGGGGTGCAGCTCTACAGACAGTCGACTGGGCGACAGGTATCGTTCAGTGCACCAACGAATTCGACCTCGGGAGCGCACATGGCCGCGGTGGACCTCACCACCCACCCCGGGCACCTGGCCCGGCGGCTGCAGCAGGCCCACTACCTGCTGTGGAACACGATGGTCTCGGAGGAGATCACCTCGCCGCAGTTCGCGGTCCTCAACGCGCTCGTCGCCGAGCCGGGCCTGGACCAGCGCACGGTGGGGGAGCGGGTGGGTCTTGACCGGTCGACGATCGCCGAGGTGATCAGCAGGCTCGGGCGTCGTGGGCTGCTCGACAAGGTGCGTGATCCGCAGGACGGCCGTCGTTTCCTGCTGCGTCTCACCGACGACGGTGTGCGCACCCACCGCAAGCTGACCGTGCGCACGGCCCGGATGAACCAGGTCTTCCTGGCCCCGCTGTCCGCCGAGGAGCAGTCGGTGTTCTTCGATCTGATCGGGCGGGTCGCCGATGCGGCCGAGGGGCTCCGCAACCCGGCGGAACCCCTCGTGGCGCAGGGCTGAGCGCGCCGGACCTATCACGGTGCCTTCGTCAGTACCACCCACACCTGACCCTTCGCGAAGTTCACCGGCCTGCCGTCCTTCGTCGTGAAGTGCGTGCCGTCGGTGGCCTTCCTGCGCTGCCAGTTGACGTCGTAGACCCGTCCGTCGCGCAGGACCTGCGCCTTCCCGGAGCCGACCGTCGCGGTGTACGGCGTGTTGTTGCCGAGACGGTCGTGAAAGGCGGACTGCCGCACCTTCACGTACTGCACGACGACCGTCGCAGGCGCCACCCGCTTTCCGTCGGCCGTCGTGGTGGGTTTCCCGTCCATCGCCACCAGGTAGCGGTGCAGGCCTGCGGACCAGGTGAAGGTGAAGCCGGCGGCGGGGAAGCGGATGGTGCGCGTGTTCTCGGGTCTGCCGCCGGCCGGTGCGGCGCCGTAGCGGAAACCGGTGGTCAGCGCCTTCGTGCCCGGTGGCGACGGCATCAGGCGGGCGGGGCGCAGGAAGAGGTTGTGCGGTGCTGGTCTGCCGGTGCCGCGGAAGTAGGCGCCGGACGCCTTTTCGGGCGGCTCCGCCTGCAGCGGGGCGCTGTTGATCAGCGGCAGCAGCTTGTGCTGCGCCCCGGAGAAGGCGAGCGTCGGATTGTGGAACTGGCGCAGCAGCTCCAGATCCGACTCGCGGGCGCTGCGCACCGGCCCGACGGCTTTCGGTAGCGTGCTCGCGTACACCGCCATCAGGCGGCTCAGCCCGCCCTCGACCTGTTCCGCGTACACGACGTCCGCCGAGTCGAGTCCCGTCTGGGGCCGGGCCGCGGGCGCGTTGTCGATCTTCACTGCGAGTACGGGGGTGCCGCTGACGATCTCCTCCGGCTGCCTGGGGGCCTGCGTCCGGCCGCGTCCGTCCTGCGCCGGGCCGTGCTGATCCGTGCAGCCCGCCGCCAGCGCGGCCGTCGCCGTGGCGGCCAGCAGCGCCACTGTCATCGAGGCGCGTCGCGGACGCGCCAACCGTCCCGTGCTCACCGTGGCCACCACATCCCGTGTGAATGATTGTGCGCTTATACGTTCATTGATGGCCATACCCGCTTGGTTCTGATTGCGCGCGTTCGATACGCCCATTGGCCCTGGTCCGGCTGAGAGCCCTGGGCCCTGTTTCCGGCCTTGCTCCTGATCCCGCTTCGGGAAGCGGCGGGGCGGGTACCCGGGCGGCACCGCGGCAGCAGACACACCGATGCGACGGAGGGAGCGCCACGCGATGAAGGCTGTGACCTGGCAGGGGAAGCGGGACGTACGGGTCGAGGAGATGCCCGATCCGGGGATCCAGGAGCCGACCGACGCCGTCATCCGCATCACCTCGACGGGGCTGTGCGGCTCCGATCTGCATCTGTACGAGGTGCTCACGCCGTTCATGACACCGGGCGACATCCTCGGACACGAACCGATGGGCATCGTCCAGGAGGTCGGGGCCGGCGTGCCGGACCTCGCGGCGGGCGACCGTGTCGTGGTGCCGTTCCAGATCGCGTGCGGCAACTGCTGGATGTGCCTGACAGGCCTGCCCACGCAGTGCGAGACCACACAGGTGACCGGCGAGGGCATGGGTGCCGCTCTCTTCGGCTACACCCGCCTGTACGGCGCGGTGCCGGGCGCCCAGGCCGAGTATCTGCGGGTGCCGCAGGCGCAGTACGGGCCGATCAAGGTTCCGGAGGGTCCGCCCGACGACCGTTTCGTCTATCTCTCCGACGTCCTGCCCACCGCCTGGCAGGCGGTCGAGTACGCAGGGATCCCGGAGGGCGGCAGCGTCGCCGTGCTCGGTCTCGGGCCGATCGGTGACATGGCCTGCCGTGTCGCCCAGGTGCGCGGCGCCGGGCGGGTGTTCGGGGTGGACCTGGTGGGCGAGCGGCTGCGCCGGGCGAAGGCGCGGGGCGTGGAGACATACGACCTGCGGAGCTTCGACAGCGAGAAGGAGCTGGTCCAGGCGATCCGCGACGAGACCGACGGCCGCGGCCCCGACGCCGTGATCGACGCGGTCGGCACCGAGGCCCACGGCAGCGCGGCCGCACGGCTGGCCCAGCAGGCCTCGGCCCTGCTGCCCCGCAAGCTCGCAGGGCCGCTCGCCGAACGCTTCAGCATCGACCGCCTCGCCGCCCTGCACACCGCCATCGAACTGGTCCGCCGCGGCGGCACGCTCTCCCTCGTCGGCGTCTACGGCGGCACGGCCGATCCGATGCCCCTGCTCACCATGTTCGACAAGCAGATCCAGATCCGCATGGGCCAGGCCAACGTGCGCCACTGGAGCGACGAGATCCTCCCGTATCTGACGGACGAGGACCCCCTCGGCGTCGACGACTTCGCCACCCACCGGCTGCCGCTCACCGACGCGCCGCACGCGTACGAGATGTTCCAGCGCAAGCAGGACGGCGCGGTCAAGGTCCTCATGACGCCGTAGGACAATTCAGCCCGTCCGGCGTTTGAGGACGAGGCCGTTCAGGCCGAACGGGGGTCTGGGGGCGGAGCCTCCGGGCAGCCTGGACACTGCCGGTCAAGTGCCCAAGATCTCCGCCAGGTCATACCGCACCGGCTCCTCCAGCTGCGCGTAGGTGCAGCTCTGAGGGGTGCGGTCCGGGCGCCAGCGGCGGAAGCGGGCCGTGTGCCGGAAACGTGCCCGGTTCTCCATGTGGTCGTACGCCACCTCGGCCACCCGCTCCGGTCTCAGCGGCACCCAGGACAGGTCCTTCTTGCCCGACCAGCGGCTGGGGGCGCCGGGCAGCCGGGCCGTCTCGTGCGCCGTCTCGTCGGACCAGGCCGCCCAGGGGTGCCCCTCGGCGTCCTCCATCCGCAAGGGCTCCAGCTCCTCGACCAGCTCCGCGCGCCGCTTCATCGGGAACGCCGCCGACACGCCCACATGCTGCAGGGCGCCCCTGTCGTCGTAGAGGCCGAGCAGCAGCGAGCCCACGATCGGGCCGCTCTTGTGGAAGCGGTAGCCCGCGACGACGACGTCCGCCGTTCGCTCGTGCTTGATCTTGAACATGGCGCGTTCGTCCTGGAGGTAGCGCAGCGTGAGCGGCTTGGCGATGACGCCGTCCAGGCCCGCCCCCTCGTACTCCTCGAACCAGCTCTGCGCCACGTCGATGTCGGTCGTGGCCGGCGCGAGGTGGACCGGCGCGGTCACCTCGGCCAGCGCCCGCTCCAGCAGCGCCCGCCGGTCGGTCAGCTGCACGTCCAGCAGCGACTCGTCGGCCAGGGCCAGCAGGTCGAAGGCCACGAACGACGCCGGGGTCCTCTCCGCGAGCATCCGTACCCGGGAGTCCGCCGGGTGGATACGCTCGGTGAGCGCGTCGAAGTCGAGCCGCCCCTCCCGCGCGATGACGATCTCCCCGTCCAGCACGCACCGCTCGGGCACCCGCTCCTTCACCGCCACCACCAGCTCGGGGAAGTACCTGGTCAGCGGCTTGCCCGTACGGCTGCCCAGTTCGACCTCGGCCCCGTCGCGGAACACGATCGCCCGGAAGCCGTCCCACTTCGCCTCGTAGTGCATGTCCGGCGGAATCTTCGCCACCGACTTGGCGAGCATCGGCTTCACGGGCGGCATCACCGGCAGATCCATGGTTCCGATTCTGCTCGCATACGCAGCCTGTCGCCCGGTGTGCGAGGTTGACCAGGTGCGCCTACCGTGGCCGCATGGGTGAAGCGGTGGAACTGGAATCGGGCGGCCGCACCGTCCGCCTCTCCAGCCCGGACAAGATCTTCTTCCCGGAGCGCGGTTTCACCAAGCTGGATCTCGCCCGGTACTACATCGCGGTCGGCCCCGGCATCCTGCGCGCCCTCCGCGACCGGCCCACCACCCTGGAGCGTTACCCGGAGGGCGTGACCGGCGAGAACTTCTTCCAGAAGCGGGCGCCCAAGAACATGCCCGACTGGATCCCGACCGCCCACATCACCTTCCCCAGCGGCCGCAGCGCCGACGAGATGTGCCCCACCGAGGAGGCCGCCGTCCTGTGGGCCGCCCAGTACGGCACGCTCACCTTCCACCCCTGGCCGGTGCGCCGCGACGACGTCGACCGCCCCGACGAACTGCGCATCGACCTCGACCCGCAGCCCGGCACCGACTACGACGACGCCGTCCGCGCCGCCCACGAACTGCGCTCCGTCCTCGACGAGTTCGGCGGCCTGCGCGGCTTCCCCAAGACCTCCGGCGGCCGCGGCCTGCATGTCTTCGTGCCGATCGAGCCGCGCTGGACCTTCACCCAGGTCCGGCGGGCCGCCATCGCGGTGGGCAGGGAGCTGGAGCGCCGGATGCCGGACCACGTGACCATCAAGTGGTGGAAGGAGGAGCGCGGCGAGCGCATCTTCGTCGACTACAACCAGACGGCCCGCGACCGCACCATTGCCTCCGCCTACTCCGTACGACCCCGCCCGTACGCCCCGGTCTCGGCGCCCCTGACCTGGGAGGAGGTCGGGGTCGCCCACCCCCGGGACTTCGACATCGCGACCATGCCCGCGCGCTTCGCCGAACTCGGCGACGTGCACGCGGACATGGACGACCGACGCTTCTCGCTGGAGGACCTGCTCGAACTGGCCCGCCGCGACGAACACGACCACGGGCTGGGCGATCTGCCGTATCCGCCGGAGTACCCGAAGATGCCGGGCGAGCCGAAGCGGGTGCAGCCGAGCAGGGCGAAGAAGGCGCCTGAGGCCCAGGCGCCTCCGTCGGGTCCTACAACTCCTTGATCCGGATGTCCCGGTAGGAAACGACATCCGTCGTGCTGTGCACCTGCAGTTCTTCCGGGGCACCGCCTGTCACGGGCGAGGTCATCGGTATCGACCGGGGCGTGACCATCACTGCCGCTCAGTCCGATGGGCGGCAGCTGAACTGCCGGGGGTACAAGCCGCACGAACGCTGAGGTCATGGGCGGACGACTCCTGCATACGAGGGATCCCGGTGGTCCGAGAGCGCTCTCACGACGCTGCCCGCCCGGAGCTATCCTGATCGGCAACCGCCGAGCAGGAGCAGGAGCCCGAAGTGACCGACACAGCGCCGCGCCCCACACTGGAGGCCGTGGCCGCCCGGGCGGGCGTGTCCCGGGCGACCGTCTCACGCGTGGTGAACGGCGGCGACGGAGTCAGGGAACCCCTGGTCGCGCGGGTCCGGCGGGCGGTTGAAGAACTCGGATACGTGCCCAACCAGGCCGCCCGCTCCCTCGTGACCAGGCGGCACGACGCCGTGGCCGTGGTCATCGCCGAGCCGGAGACCCGCGTCTTCGCCGACCCCTTCTTCGCACTGCAACTGAGGGGCATCAGCAAGGAGTTGACGGCACACGACAACCAGCTCGTGCTGCTGCTCACCGAGGGCCGCGACGACCACGCCCGCGTCGGCCGCTACCTCGCCGGGGGCCATGTGGACGGCGCGCTCGTCTTCTCCCTGCACCTCGACGACCCGCTGCCCGGCCTGATCCAGCACGCGGGCGTGCCGACCGTGTTCGGCGGGCGGCCCGGCTGGAGCGACGGCCGCAGCGGGGTGGTGTACGTCGACAGCGACAACCGCGGCGGCGCCCGCGAGGCCGTACGCCATCTCGTCGGGCTCGGCCGCACCCGGATCGCGCACATCACCGGGCCCCTCGACCAGACGTCCGCGGCGGACCGGCTCGACGGCTTCCGGGACGTCATGGTCGACGCCGATCCCCGGCTCATCGTCGAGAGCGACTTCACCCCGGTCGGCGGTGAGCGGGCGATGCGGGAACTCATCGAGCGCCGCCCCGACCTGGACGCCGTGTTCGCCGCCAACGACCTCACCGCGGCGGGCGCGCTGCGCGTGCTGCGTGAGCGCGGGCGGCGGGTGCCCGACGACGTCGCCGTGATCGGCTTCGACGACATGCTGCCCGTCGCCGAGCAGGCCGATCCACCGCTGACGACGGTCCGTCAGGACATCGAGGAGATGGGCCGGCTGATGGCCCGGCTGCTGCTGCGCCGCCTCGGTCCCCGCGGCACCGACGAGGGCGTCGCAGGCGCGCCGTCGAGCGTGGTCCTGCCGACGACACTGGTGCGACGGGCCTCGGCCTGAGCCGCATCGCGTCTCCACCGCGCACGGGCCGGTGGGGGCCGGTCGCGCCCATGCCGCGGAGCCGCATGTCGATACGGCCCCGCGCCCCTTACGGGGGGCGGTACCGCGCGGACTTCACCGACACCGCTCGGCCGGGCGGTGGTGCCGTCAGGCCGTGGCGTGGGGCCGTGTGCCGCCGGGGGAGCTGGTGGAGCGGACTGCCTCGTCCTGCACGAGCAGGGAGAGCAGTGATGCCACGGTCAGTCCCGCCTCGGCGGGATGGCGCAGGACCTTGCTGGGATCGATCCGGTAGGTGTTGGTGCGTCCCTCCCTGGTGTGGGAGAGATAGCCGGCTTGTTCGAGGTCGGAAATGATCTTCTGGACGGCGCGTTCGGTGAGGCGGCAGTGCGCGGCGATGTCACGGATCCGGGCGGTGTGGTTGTCGGCGATGGCCGCCAGTACGCGCGCGTGATTGGTGACGAACGTCCATCCGGTGTGTGGCTCGGGCACTCCATCCATGTCCCAACTGTAGCGAGTCAGTATTCGCGCATTCAAAAGCACGCACTGGATTTCATGTATTTCTTGACGTGTGCGGCGGAAGAGGGGAACCTTGGGAGCGGAGGTAGACGAGCATTCGAGGGAGAGAGGCCATGTCGGAGCCTGCGCAGTCCGCGCAGACATGCCTGGTGACGATCGACGTCGTGCCGGACGGCGATCGCATGAACGTCCGGGTGTGCGGTGAGCTCGACCACGGCGGCCGGCAGCTCGAACGCGGCCTGGACGAAGCCCTGGACAACTCGGCGAGCGGTATCGACCTGGACCTGAGCGCCATCGGTTTCTGCGACTGCTCCGGTCTCAACCTTCTGCTCGGTCTGCGCCGGAAGGCGCTCGACGAGGGCAAGACGGTCACCATCTGCGCCAGCGGCCCTTCGGTCGACCGGATCCTGGAGCTGACCGGCGCCCGGGAGTTGTTCGTACACCCCGCCTCCGGTGCCGGGAGCGCCGAGCCGGATACCGCCGGTGACAGCCTGAGCGCGCCGGAGGCGGTCGATCACGAGCTGCGCAAGGAGGTCGCCGAGCTGCGAAGGGCGATGCAGACGCGGCCTTCCATAGATCTGGCCCGCGGCATCCTGATGGCCACCTTCAGCCTGAGCCCCGAGGTGGCGTGGACCGTGCTCGTCACGGCCTCCCAGAACACCAACACCAAGCTGCACCGCCTGGCCCAGGACCTGGTCGGCACCGTTCAGGGCACGCCACTGCCCGAGGACGTGCAGCAGCAGCTGGCGGCCGCGGTCGCCCAGGCGCGCGCGGCCGCCCCGCTGGCATGACAGTCCGGGCTCGTCATTCCCTCACGTCTGCGGCGGTGCGCTCTTGATCACCGCGAAGCGGGCGCCGTAGGGGTCGGCGAGCTTGGCGAAGCGGCCCACGCCCTCGATGTCGGTGGCGGGGACGCGGATCTCGCCGCCCAGCTCGCTCGCCCTGGCGACCGTGGCGTCCGTGTCGGCGACCTCGAAGTACGGCAGCCAGTACGCGCGGTCCTCCGACGGGTCGTCGGCGAGCGGGACGATGCCGCCGAACATGGAGTCCTCGCCGCCCCCGGCGGGGTTGACGGTGGTGTACGTACCGCCCGGGAAGTCGACCGCCGCCGTCTCCAGGCCGAGCGTCTCGTGGTAGAACCAGGCGGCCGCGGCGATGTCCGGGGTGTACAGCTCGACCCAGGCCAGGGCGCCGGTCTCGTTCGCCACGTCCACGCCCTTGGTCCGACCCGGCTGCCAGATACCGAAGGGCACGCCCGCCTTGTCGGCGAGGATCGCCATGTGTCCCTCGCCCATCACGTCCATGGGCTGCATCAGCACACTGCCGTGCGCCTGCTCTGCCGCCTTGGCGGTGGCCTCGGCGTTCCCGCTCTGGAAGTACACCGTCCAGGACGGCGGGCCCTGCTCGGGCGTGGTCTGCACACCGCCCGCCGCGGTCTTCCCGTCCAGCTGGAAGAAGCCGTATCCGCCGGCGTCCGGCCCGGCCGACTGGAACCGCCAGCCGAAGAGGCCGCCGTAGAAGGAGATGGCGCCGTCGATGTCGGAGGTGCCGACGTCGATCCAGTTGGGAGCGCCGTTGACGAAACGGGTGGTGAGCATCTTCGCCCTCCTCGGAAGGGTCCCGTTCTCTGCACTGCCGAGTCTTGCACCGCCCACTGACAATCGCTGCCGGAGCGCTCTTTCCCGCCGCTTTCCGCGCGCCGCCGTGCGCCGCGGTGTGGCAGGGCGCCACCATCAGGGTGGCCGGGGGCCCCGCCGGGCGGCGTTGATGACGCGTTGATCGAACGTTTTTCGGCCCCCGGCACGATCTCGTCCATGCACATCGACACCATCACCCCGGCCGACTCCGCCTGGCAGGCCCAGGCACTGTGCGCGCAGACGGGGGCGGACTTCTTCTTTCCCGAGCCGGGCAGCTCGGTGCGTGAGGCGAAGCGCATCTGCGGCATGTGCGAGATGCGCCCGGCCTGCCTCGAGTACGCCCTGCAGAACGACGAACGCTTCGGCGTCTGGGGCGGCCTGTCGGAGAAGGAGCGCCTGGAACTCAGGCGGAGGACACACTGACGCGGCCGGTACGCGCGTGCGTACCGGCCGCGTCATGGCCCGCAGTCGGGTGTGCCGTCAGCCGGCGGCGCGCGCCGCCATGCGCGCCTTGCGTGCCGCCAGCTTCTCGTCGAACTTCAGGGCCTCCGCGTCCAGCCCGCCCATGAACAGGCCGAGTTCCTCCTGGGCCTTGAGGCCCTCGGGGCCGAGGCCGTCGATCTCCAGGACCTTCAGGTGGCGCAGGACCGGCTGGAGCACGTCGTCGTGGTGGATGCGCATGTTGTAGACCTCGCCGATCGCCATCTGGGCGGCGAACCGCTCGAAGCCGGGCATGCCGTGGCCGGGCATCCGGAAGTTCACCACGACGTCCCGGACCGCTTGCATGGTCAGGTCGGGAGCGAGCTCGAAGGCGGCCTTCAGGAGGTTGCGGTAGAAGACCATGTGGAGGTTCTCGTCGGTCGCGATCCGCGCCAGCATGCGGTCGCAGACCGGGTCGCCGGACTGGTGGCCGGTGTTGCGGTGCGAGATACGGGTCGCGAGCTCCTGGAAGGCGACGTAGGCGACCGAGTGCAGCATCGAGTGGCGGTTGTCCGACTCGAAGCCCTCGCTCATGTGGGCCATGCGGAACGCTTCCAGCTTGTCCGGGTCCACCGCGCGCGAGGCGAGCAGGTAGTCGCGCATCACGATGCCGTGCCGGCCCTCCTCGGCGGTCCAGCGGTGCACCCAGGTGCCCCAGGCGCCGTCACGGCCGAACAGCGAGGCGATCTCGTGGTGGTAGCTGGGCAGGTTGT
This sequence comes from Streptomyces sp. NRRL S-646, assembly GCF_000720765.1. Lineage (GTDB taxonomy): Bacteria > Actinomycetota > Actinomycetes > Streptomycetales > Streptomycetaceae > Streptomyces. Next base: position 598,242 of record NZ_JODC01000007.1, on the reverse strand, counting down.
CCTCGGTGAGCAGGTTCACCACCAGCGCGATACGGCCGATCTCGGTGACCTTGGACTGCTCCTTGTCCCAGGCCTCGCCGTCCTCGAACAGGCCGGGGAAGTTGCGGCCGTCCGACCATGGCACGTACTCGTGCGGCATCCAGTCCTTGGCGACCTTCAGATGCCGGTTGAGTTCCGTCTCGACCACTTCCTCCAGTGCGTACAGCAGTCGTGCGTCGGTCCAGGCGGAGGACGGGCTGCTGAGGTGAGGGGAAGTGATCGTCATAGGAACTCCAGGGGACGTACGACCTAAGTGGAACAAACCGGCGAGCGGTGCCGGAACCTACGTGAGCGTAGGCTACGAAACCGTAGGTTACGTTGCCGTAGGTTAAGTGCCGTGTAAAGATCCCTGATCAGACCATGTTTCCTAGGACTTCCAAGAATCTGCCGGGAGAGCCCAGGACCGCAGGTCCCAGGGCTGAAGGGGCGATCGGCTCACCCATCAGGCGTACAGGTCCCTGAGGCGCACCGAGAGACATGTCACACAGCCCTCGAGCTTCTCGAACTCGCTGATGTCCACCACGACCGGATCGTGACCGAGATCGGCGAGCAGCTCCGCGGACTTCGGCGCGCTCGCCGCCATCAGCAGCTTGCTGCCGCCGAGCAGCACCACGTGCGAGCCCGACTCCTCGGGCACCGACAGGAAGCGCGGGAAGAGCGAGGGCCGGTCCACCTTGGGGATGTTCCCGACGACCGTCCCGTCGGGCAGCGCGGTGACCGCCGACTTCAGGTGCAGCACCTTGCTCACGGGTACGGCGACGACCCGCGCCCCCAGCGGCTCGAAGGCGGCCCGCAGCTGCTGGACACCGGCCGCGTTGGTGCGGCCGCCCCGGCCGACGTAGATCGTGTCGCCGATCTTCAGCACGTCGCCGCCGTCCAGGGTGCCCGGCTCCCAGATCCAGTTCACCGAGCAGCCCAGGCGCGCCACGGCCTCCTCGACGCCGGCCGTCTCGTCCCGCCGGGACTCGGCGCCGGGCCGGGTGATCAGCGCGACGTTCTTGTACATGACGACCGTGTCCTCGACGAACACGGAGTCCGGGCAGTTGTCCTCCGGGTCCACCTCCACCGTCTCCCAGCCGTGCTCGCGCAGGGCCTCGACGTACGCCTCCCACTGCTCGACGGCGAGATCGAAGTCGACCTTCTCCCGCTCGATGTGCGTCACCAGCCCTTCGGCGAGGCGGGGGCTCGGGCGGCGGACGAGGGCCTTCTTGCTGGGCACGACGGAACTCCGAATCGGCGGGACGGCAGACCGGGCGCCCATGACGCGACGCCCGGTCCGCCATCATGCAGCGCCGATCCACGACGGCAAAACCCTCGTTGCCAGGCTGTGCCCCTCCTGAGATGCGCGATCGGGAGCTATCCGATCGCCTCCGGCGTCGTCTCCTGCAGCTCGCCGTCCAGCAGCAGCCACCGGGTGATCCCGATCGACTCCAGAAACGGCAGGTCGTGGCTGGCCACGATCAGCGCCCCCTCGTACGACTCCAGGGCCGATGTCAGCTGCCGCACGCTCGCCATGTCGAGGTTGTTCGTCGGCTCGTCGAGCATCAGCAGCTGCGGTGCCGGCTCGGCCAGCATCAAAGCGGCGAGGGCCGCCCGGAAGCGTTCGCCGCCGGACAGGGTGGCCGCCTTCTGGTCGGCGCGGGCGCCCCGGAACAGGAAGCGGGCAAGGCGCGCCCGGACCCGGTTGTTGGTGGCGGCCGGCGCGAACCGGGCCACGTTCTCGGCGACCGACAGCTCGTCGTCGAGCACGTCGAGGCGCTGGGGCAGGAAACGCAGCGGCACGTGCGCGTGCGCCTCGCCCGCCACCGGTGCGAGCTCCCCGGCGATCGTCCGCAGCAGCGTCGTCTTGCCCGCGCCGTTGCGTCCGATCAGGGCCACCCGCTCCGGGCCCCGCAGATCCAGCCCGCCGGCCACGCGCGCGCCGTACGCGAGCTGTAGGTCCATGAGGGTCAGGACGGTGCGGCCCGGCGGTACGGCCGTGTGCGGCAGGTCGACGCGGATCTCGTCGTCGTCCCGTACGGCGTCCACCGCCTCGTCGAGCCTTTCCTTCGCCTCGGTGAGCCGCTCCTCGTGCATGATGCGGTGCTTGCCCGCGGACTCCTGCGCCGCGCGCTTGCGCGCCCCCATGACGATCTTCGGCTCGCGCTTCTGGTCCCACATCTTCTGCCCGTATCGCTTGCGCCGGGCCAACTTGACCTGGGCGTCGACCAGTTCACGCTTCTGCTTCCTGAAGTCGGCCTCCGCGACCCGCACCATCCGCTCGGCCGCCTCCTGCTCGGTGGCGAGCGCCTCCTCGTACGCGGAGAAGTTGCCGCCGAACCAGGTGACCTCCCCGGAGCGCAGATCGGCGATCTGGTCGACCAGTTCCAGGAGTTCGCGGTCGTGGCTGACCACGACCATCACTCCCGGCCAGGACTCGACGGCCGCGTACAGCCGCCGGCGCGCGTACAGGTCGAGGTTGTTGGTCGGCTCGTCCAGGAGCAGGACGTCCGGGCGGCGCAGCAGCAGTGCGGCCAGCCGCAGCAGCACCGACTCGCCGCCCGAGACCTCGCCGATGGTGCGGTCCAACTCGATGTGCCCGAGGCCGAGTTCGCCGAGCGTGGCGAGCGCGCGTTCCTCCACGTCCCAGTCGTCGCCGACCGTCTCGAAGTGCTTCTCGGCCACATCGCCCGTCTCGATGGCGTGCAGCGCGGCGCGCTGCGCTGCGATACCGAGCGCCCTGTCGACGCGCAGCTGGGTGTCGAGCGTGACGTTCTGCGGGAGGTAGCCGACCTCGCCCGCGACGCGTACGGCGCCGTCGGCCGGGGCGAGCTCACCGCCGATCAGCTTCAACAGGGTCGATTTTCCTGACCCGTTGACGCCGACGAGCCCCGTCCTGCCGGGACCGAAGGCGACATCGAGGCCCTCGAAGACGGGGGTGCCGTCGGGCCAGGTGAAGGACAGGGACGTACAAGTGATGGAAGTAGACATGCGGGCCTCGCGGTTGCTCGGTGCGGTCAGGGGCAAACGCGTATGGAGACACCGGAGACCAGCGGCGGGAGAGGAGAACCCTGGAGTACGGAACCGGGGCACGAGAAAGGCCCTGCTCCGTCGGGACGGCTCGACTGCCGAGGTCGCACGCAGCGCACACACCTCACGTGTGTGACACGGTGTCTCAGGACCTCAGACGAGCAACGTCCTTCTCCAATCGACGGCAACAGAACCGCTGTACACCGTAGGAAGCGGTGGGCGGGCTGTCAACGGATTAACGTGATCCCCGCCCTCACCGCACGAAGGAGTCTCCGTGCCCAACGGCCCGCTCTCACTGCCCGCCCGGCTCTACCTGCTGGCCTGGGACACGAACCCCACCGAGGTCACCGCTGCCGCCCGCCTCCACCACCTGGTGCGGGCAGGTGCGCTCACCGAACTGGCCCAGCGCGGTCTGCTCGTCGACGACGACGGCATCGCCACGCCCGCCGACATGGACTCCCTCACCGGGGACGCCGTCCTCGACGGGCTCCTGGAACTGGTCCGCGAGTCCCGGCCGCACCGCTGGCAGACCTGGGTGACGCTGCACGCGCGCGTGACGCTCGACGCCGTACGGGAGCAACTGACGGCCCAGGGCTGTCTGCGGGCGGAGCGGAAGCGGGTGCTCGGGGTCTTCCCGAGCGTGGAGCACGTGCTGGCGCGGGCGGACGTCGTGGACACGCTGCGTGCGGCGGCGCGGCAGGTTCTGGAGGGCCCGGTGCCGGTGGCGGAGGTCTCCGAGCGGGACGCGGCCGTCGTCGCCCTCGCCGCGGCCGCGGAGCTGCCCACGCTGGCGCCGGGCAAGGACCGCAGACGCCACCACGCGCGCGTGGCGGAGCTGACCGAGCGCAGTGGGGCCGCGGCGCCCGCGCTGCGGAAGGTCGTCACCGAGGTGCACACGGCGCTGGCCGCGTCGCTGACGGCGGCCGCCGCGGCGACGGGCGACTGAGGCCTCCGGCACCAGCGCGCGGCTCGCCTGGGACCTCGGCTCGGCGGGACGGCGACCGGCTGGACCATGACCGGGCCCTCGCCGCGAGCACGCCGAGCGCATCGCTGTTCGTCAACGCCCCCTGGTCCACCGCGCCACCCGGGAGCTGATGGAGGCGGGGACGTACGGCGGGTGCGCTGAGCACCCTTAGGGGTGCGGGGCTGTATCGATTTGCGGCTCCGCCGCGTGGGCGCGACCAGCCACGACGTGCCCGCACACGACATACGCCCTGTCGCGCCCCACCCGCGGAGCGCTCAGCACGCGTCCCGAATCAGCTCCGCCAGGTCATGATCCAGATCCAGCTGGAGATGCTCCAGCCCCACGGGCACCAGCGCGCTCGTGGCGTCGAGGAACCGGCGTATCTCGTGCGAGCGGACGTGCACGACGGCGGTGCCCTCGGGGGCGTGGAACTCCAGGACGGTGCGCTCGTAGCCGTACGGCCGCACGCGCACGTCGCCGTGGCCCTCGGGCTCGTGCAGACCGGCCGCGAGGAGCTCGCGGGCGAACGTCCAGCAGACCTCCACGCCCTCCAGAGTGGCCGGGGCCGGGAAGGTCATACGGACCGCGAACGGGTCGCTGCGGTCGTAGTGCAGCTTCGCCGGGATGCTCGGCATGCGCGGCGCGGCGGCGACGAGGCGGGCCTCCACGGGTTGTTCGATGACGGTGGACAACGCCTTGCTCCCTTGTGACGTCTGGACGGGCTTCCGGGTGGATTGAGCGGGGCACTGCTAGAGACGCTGGAATCAGCCAATCCGTGCACACCGATTTCGAGTGACCTGCGTCACCGCATTCATGCACAGGAGTGACGCAGTCCATTTCCCGTGCACCGACGGGCAGTTGTGGCGAGGGTCGCCGTCTGGACGGGGTCCGGGGCGTCGGATAGCTTCGCCCGCCATGAGGCGTATGGGGAACACGCGACGACTGAGGCGTACGTTTCGGACAGTGGCCGCAGGGGCGGTGTGCTCGGCGGCGCTGGCCGCCCTGACCGCTGTACCCGCACAGGCACAGGAGCCCGGACACCGGGCGCCGCACTGGGAACTGAAGGACACCGGCGCGACCGGCGTCCGCTTCCGGGGGCTGTCGGCCGTCAGCCGGGACACCGCCTGGGTGGCCGGAACCGGCGGCACCGTGCTGCGCACCACCGACGGCGGGGCGAGCTGGCGGAACGTCTCGCCGCCGGGCGCCGGCGAGCTGCAGTTCCGGGACATCGAGGCATTCGACGCGCGCCGTGCCGTGGTGCTGGCCATCGGCGAGGGCGAGGCCTCCCGCGTGTACCGCACCGACGACGGCGGCACGACCTGGACCGAATCATTCCGCAACACCGACACCAAGGCCTTCTACGACTGCCTGACCTTCTTCGACCGCCGCCACGGCCTCGCCATGAGCGACCCGGTCGACGGCAGGTTCCGCATCCTGTCGACCGGCGACGGCGGCCGCTCCTGGAAGGTGCTCCCCAGCGACGGCATGCCGGCCGCCCTGGACGGCGAGGCGGGCTTCGCGGCGAGCGGGCAGTGCCTGGTCGCCTCCGGCCCCTCGGACGTCTGGCTCGCCACCGGCGGCGGTGCACGCGCGCGCGTGCTGCACTCCGCCGACCGCGGGCTCACCTGGACGGCCACCGACACACCGATCCCGGCGGGCGACCCGGCGAAGGGCGTCTTCGCCCTCGCCTTCCGCGACCGCACCCACGGCCTCGCGGTCGGCGGCGACTACCGCCCGGACCAGACCTCCCCGCAGGCCGCGGCAGGCACCGCCGACGGCGGCCGCACCTGGCAGCCCGCCGCCACCCCGCCGCCCGCCTACCGCTCCGGCGCCGCCTGGCTCCCGCACAGCCGCACCGCCGCCCTCGCGGTCGGCCCCACCGGCACCGACCTGACCACCGACGGCGGCCGCACCTGGCGGACGGTCGACACGGGCTCGTACGACACCGTGGACTGCGCCCCGGATCTCGGCTGCTGGGCCGCGGGAGAGCAGGGCCGGGTGGCTCGCCTGGAACGATGACGCATGGGACTCGGATGCGGGTACTCGGGCGCCTACTGCGAGAGGAGTGAGCGACGATGCCCGCAGGTTCCAGCTCCAAGCGTGAACGCCAGTACGAGCACATCAAGAAGAGCGCGCAGGACCGGGGGGAGAGCACCGGGCGCGCCAAGGAGATCGCGGCGCGGACGGTGAACAAGGAGCGCGCCCGGTCCGGCGAGTCCAAGTCCGCCAGCCGCAGCTCCACGAACGACATGTCCTCCGGCAAGCGCGGTGGCCAGCGGTCCGGCCAGGGCTCCCAGGGCCCCACCCGCGACCAGCTGTACAACGAGGCCAAGCAGCGCGGTATCGAGGGCCGTTCGAACATGAACAAGGGGCAGCTGCAGCGCGCGCTGAACGCGAAGAAGGGCTGAGCTCTCGTCCCCCGCGACAGCGAGGACTATCCCGCCGTCGCGGGGGTTCTTGCGCCCGGCGGCGAACGTCCGCCGCCCGCTCACGGGCCGTACGCTCGTCCCCATCATGACGACCGTACGCATCCCCGCGGGCTGGCCCGCGACCGAGGAACAGGCCCGCGCCGTACAGGACGAACTGCGGACACAGGTGGTGCTCGACGAGCCGGGACCGCCGCCCGGCAGCGGCCATGTCACCGGTGTCGACGTGGCCTACGACGACGAGCGGGACGTCGTTGCGGCCGCGGCGGTCGTTCTGGACGCGGCGACTTTGACGGTTGTCGCGGAGGCCACGGCGGTCGGCCGCATCTCCTTCCCGTACGTCCCCGGTCTGCTCGCGTTCCGAGAGATCCCCACGGTCCTCGCCGCCCTCGACGCCCTGCCGTGCCCGCCCGGCCTGGTCGTCTGCGACGGCTACGGGCTGGCCCACCCCCGCCGCTTCGGCCTCGCCAGCCACCTCGGCGTCCTCACGGGCCTGCCCACGATCGGCGTCGCGAAGAACCCCTTCACCTTCGCCCACGACGACCCCGGCGCCCCGCGCGGCAGCACCTCCCCCCTCCTCGCGGACACCGAGGAGGTCGGCCGCGCGCTGCGCACCCGCGACGCCGTCAAGCCCGTCTTCGTCTCCGTCGGCCACCGCACCAACCTCGACAACGCCTGCGCCCACACCCTGGCCCTGACCCCGAAGTACCGCCTGCCGGAGACGACGCGCAGGGCGGATGCGTTGTGCCGAAGGGCGTTGCCGGATGCCACTGCCCCGAGGAAACCCCTTGCCGACCTTGCGGCGGCGGACCCCGCCCGGTCGTGGGGACGCACCCTGTTCGAGCGTCAGTCCGACCCGGTGACCTGGGCGGGCCGTGTGCTCCGGGCGGCGGCCGACGAGCACCCTTGGGTGCCCGAGATCGAGACGGCTCTGGAGCTTGCGGCGGACCGGGACCGGTGGAGCCGTGGACGCGAGGTGTTCGAGCTGGTCCGCCGAGGCTCGGCGGCCGAGGAGCAGTGCGCGCAGGAGCAACGGATCCTGTTCCGCCTGGCGGAGCTGGTCGGCAAGGTCGCCCACAATGAGGCCGGGCCTCCTCCGTTCTTCGACCACCACGCGGGGTGGCAGATCGGCCCTCTCGCCTGGCAGCTCGCCATTGTCGAGCCCGACCCCGCTGTGCGGGACCGGATCGCGGACGCGCTGGGCGACCGGCCGCCGGAGCCGCTCGACGGGTGATCTGAGTACCCGGACTGAGTACCCGTACGGATGTGGGTGCGGTGCGCCGGTCGGCAGGCTGTGCCGCATGACGACGCACCGTGCTCCGAAGCCCCTCGCCGATCCCAACCGTCCCGTCGAGCGTGCCGTGACGGCCGCGCTGATCCTCGCCGTGCTGGCGGGACTCGGCTGGATCGCCGGGATGCTCTACACGGTGGCGGGGTGGTCCTAGCTCCTGTTCGGCGGCTTGCGACAGCGCCGACTCGGCGAACTTCTTGGCCGTCTCGTCGTAGCCGTGGTCGCCGCTCGCGACCTGCCTGAGCACGAGCGGGCCGCCGGCCACAGGTTCGCACGGGACCTGGACCGCGCGCTCGACGGGCAAGCCGACCCGCGCTGAACATGACGTCAATGGGCCAGCGCGTAGGCACTCTTTCCCGCCAGCAACAGGCCGACCACGACACTGCCGTACACGATCGCCTGTTCCGCGTGGCCCTGCATCCAAGAGCGCAGTTCCCGCAGTCGGTGTCGGGCGGACGCCGGCTTGAAGACCACATACAGCTCCGCGGCGAGCAGCGTGGCGGTCGCGAGGATGCAGTACGCGATCAGTACCAGCCAGGTCATGGGGTCGGAGCCGTCGGCCTCCACCACGGTCACGGCGCCGGCGGCGACGAGGCCCCACGGCTGGAGAAGGACGGCAAGTCCCGCCGCCGGCCAGAGTGCGCCCCGGTCCATCCGGGAGGTGAGGAAAGAGGACGACCTGCCGTTCGGCGCCGAGGTGACGGTGTGGGACGGATCGTGGTGACGGGCCTTTCGGTGCCGGTGGATGCCGTACACGACGAGTGACACTCCGATGGCGACCTTGATCGCGAGGTTTGCCGTGGACGGAGGCGACCTCCGGTCCGGGGGCTGCCCGCCGGTCACCGTCAGGACCAGAACGATCACCGCGACGAAACACGTCATCCATCCCGAGATGAAGGCGAGCCCCGTCCGAACGCCTCTGACGGATGCCACCACCAGGACGAACGCCATGAGGGGGAGGGGGTCGAGCGTGATGGCGAGGGCGATGAGCAGGAGGTCGAAGACCATGGGCGATCCCCTCAGGCACCGTACGGGCCGAGCCTATGCACGGCTGTGACCCACCGCATCTCATGTGACGGTTGAGCCGGCCTTGCCCCGTGCCCGCTGCAGGGTGCCGTGGCACGCTTCGTCGCGCACTCTGGAGATGGAAGGGGCGACGATGGAGACTCGCGGCTGATGCGGCGCCGGGATGCGGGCACGGACACGCGCGCGTCACGGTGGCGTGGCCGTCTCGGAGAACTGACGGCCTGCCTGAAAGCCGTCCACGCGCGTCTGGAGATCCGCTTCCCCGTCATCACAGCACTTCTGGACCGCATGGTGTCGGTGAACATCTTCGACTCCGCCACCCGCATCGCGGCGCAGTGTTTCCTCACCGCGGTCCCGTTGCTGTTCGTGCTGGACGCGTACGCGCCCGATACGGTGCAGACCCAGGTCCTCAAATCGGTCAGCGCCGTCTTCGGTCTGACCGGGCAGTCGAAGGCCGAGGTGGAGCGGGCGTTCCAGCCCCCGACCGACGATGTGCGCCAGGCGATCGGCGTGGTCGGCGGGCTGATGGTGCTGCTGTCGGCCACCGCGGTGAGCCGCGCGGTGCAGCGGTTGTGCAGACGGGCCTGGCAGCTGCCCCACGGAGGAACGAAAGTCGCTCCATGGAGGTGGCTGTCATGGATCGGCCTGTGGCTCGGCGCCTTGGTTGCACAAGGGCTGTTGCGCGACGGGTTCGGCCTGGGGGCCTGGCTGGGAGTTCCGATCGTCCTGGTCGTACAGGCGGCGATGTGGTGGTGGACCCAGCATCTTCTGCTGGGTGGAGCAGTCCGCTGGGCGCCCCTCCTGCCAGGCGCCGTCCTCACGGCGATCGCGGTCGGCTGCCTGTCCGTGACCGCCCATTTCTACATGCCACGGGCGCTCAACCGGGCACTGTCCGACTACGGTTCCGCGGGTTCCGTCTTCGTCCTGCTGTCCTGGCTGATCGTCGTCTCCGTGGCCATCGCCGTCGGGCTCAGCGCGGGCGCTGTACTGTCCCAGGAACCCTTCCTGCGGCGCCGCCTCGGAACCCCGACCTCGCCACGCTGACGGGACACCCGTCGGGAACGCGCTGTCAGGTGCCGCCAGGAGGCACCCTGCCGCCGACCAGGATGTGAGGTTGAGGGCGGCCGGCCAGTCGGACGCTCCGTCGTGGCGGCTCCCCGGTTGCTGCAGTACCGGGCGTACGCACCCTCGGTGCCGGGTCCGCCACCGGGTCCGCTCGCTGTTCGCGGTTGGCTCCCTGCACGCCGGTGCCGGGGGCCGGTGCAGACGACGAGGGTGCACCGTTCCCGCGCCCAGGCGCTCGGCCCGAGCCAGGCGGGGGGACAGGATGCCGAGTGCGGTCGCGCGCCGGTCCTGCTCGTGCCTGCGCCTCAGCCGCGCCGATTCACCGGCTCGACGCCACCCTGAAGGTGATCCCCGCCCGTCGCAGCCGTTCCGTGAGAGCGTCGCCCATCGCGACCGCCGTGGTGACCTGACCAGCCGTCGGCGGCAGGTCGTCGAAGGCCAGTGACAGCGCCGACTCGGCGAACATCTTCGCCGTCTCGTCATAGCCGGGGTCGCCGCCCGCGACCTCCGTGAGCACCTGGCGGCCGCCGCCCTCGCCCACGAAGCGGACCCGGAACCAGCTCTTCGCCCGCTTCTCGGCGCTCGGCCCCTCGCCGGGCTTGAGACGGTCGGACAACCAGCGCCGCGCGGGCGGCAGTTGGGCGGCCGCGAAGAGGCCGCCGACGGCCGCGATCCCCCCCACGGCGACGGGCAGGTGTCGTACGGCTGCGTAGTGGCGGTAGCGGAAGTCGGGGCCGTAGCGCTCCAGGGCCTTCGCGGAGCGGCCCACGATCCGCGCGTCGATGGTCGGCAGCGGCAGCGCCCACGAACCCACCTCCTTCGCGAACCGCGGCACACCCGTGGGCGCGGCCGCCCGCCGCCCCACCAGGCGCGGCTCGTGCCGCTTGCGGTCCCGCTCGGCTGCCAGCATCGGCCGCACCCGCGAGAACTGGTTCAACGCCGACGCGAACGTACCGCCGGAGAAGGTGGCGTCCGCCGTCACGAACCCGTCCACCGTCAGCGGCACCCCCTCGGGCAGCTGCCGCACGGTGAAGTACGCGCCCAGGTCGTGGGGGATCGAGTCGAACCCGCAGGCGTGCACCAGCCGCGCACCGGTCTCACGCGCGCGTGCATCGTGGCGGACGTACGTCAGGTCCACGAACTCGGGCTCACCGGTGAGGTCGAGATAGTCCGCACCGCTGTCCGCGCAGGCGGCGACCAGCTCCTCGCCGTACGTCACATACGGCCCCACGGTCGTGGCCACCACGCGCGCGTGCTCGGCGAGTCCGCGCAGCGACACCGGATCGGCCACGTCCGCCCGCAGCACCCCGACCTTCCCGGTGCCGGGCAGCCGCTCGCGCAGCTGCTCCAGCTTCCGCTCGCTGCGGCCGGCGATCGCCCAGCGCAGGTCCTCGGGCGCATGCGCGGCCAGGTACTCCGCGGTGAGCGTCCCGACGAAGCCCGTGGCTCCGAAGAGCACGATGTCGTACGGACGGTCCGTCCTGCTCAGCCTGCTCATGACACCCCTCGGTCCGCAGCACGCGCCGTTGTCGGTGGCCGAGGCTAGCGTGAAGGGTGCGGAGCCCGACGACGAGCCCGGAGGTAAGCGGTGTCCGTGCCAAGAAGCGCCCTGAAGAAGTGGGGGAAAGTGCGCGAGTTCGCCCTCGGGTTGCCGGTGAAGCTCAGGGACGAGGCGACCCACGCGTACCTCGCCGGTCGCGGAATCCGCCGGATACGGCCCGGCAAGGCCGACTGGGTCCGTGTCCCGCTGGATGCACGCTGATCCGCATGGCTCCTCCGGCACACTTGGCTAAGCGCTTGCTCTCCCGGGTCTTGTGTCCGCTGGAACGTGTTCCTAACATCACTAGTGTTACAGCAGTTGTGTCACAACCCCTGGGGACTGCATGGCAAAGGCAAAGACGCCTGGACACGGCCCGCTTTCCGGCGTGCGCGTGGTGGAGCTGGCCGGTATCGGGCCAGGCCCGTTCGCCGCCATGCTCCTCGCCGACCTGGGCGCCGACGTCGTCCGCGTGGACCGCCCCGGCGGCGTCGGGCTCGCGATCAACACCGACTACGACGTCACCAACCGCAACAAGCGCTCGGTGATCGTCGACCTGAAGTCCGCGGACGGCCCCGCGCGGGTCCTCGACCTCGCCGCACGCGCCGACATCCTCATCGAGGGCTACCGCCCCGGAGTGGCCGAGCGCCTGGGCGTCGGCCCCGAGGACTGCCACGCCCGCAACCCGGAACTCGTCTACGGCCGCATGACCGGCTGGGGCCAGGAGGGCCCCCTCGCGCACCGCGCCGGCCACGACATCGCGTACATCGCCCTCACCGGCACCCTCGGCATGATCGGCAGCCCGGACGAGCCCCCGGCCGTCCCCGCCAACCTCCTCGGCGACTACGCGGGCGGCTCCCTGTACCTGGTCGTCGGCGTCCTCGCCGCACTCCACCACGCGCGCGCGGGCGGCAGCGGCCAGGTCGTCGACGCGGCCATCGTCGACGGCACGTCCCACCTCGCCGCGATGATCCACGGCATGCTCGCTGCCGGCGGCTGGCAGGACCGCCGCGGTGCCAACCTCCTGGACGGCGGCTGCCCGTACTACGGCACATACGAGACGGCCGACGGCAAGTACATGGCGGTCGGCGCCCTGGAGCCGCAGTTCTACGACGAGTTCGTGCGCGTCCTCGGCATCCCGGAACACGCCGACGCCCGCAAGGACTGGACCCGCTGGGGCGAACTGCGCGGGGCGGTCGCGGCCCGCTTCAAATCCCGCACCCGGGACGAGTGGGCGGCCGTCTTCGAGGGCTCCGACGCGTGTGTGGCGCCCGTGCTGTCCCTGCGCGAGGCCCCGCACCACCCGCACCTCGCCGCGCGCGGCACCTTCACCGACCACGGCGGCATCACCCAGCCCGCGCCCGCCCCCCGGTTCTCCGCCACCCCCACGGCCGTACGCACCGGTCCCGCGCAGCCCGGCGCCGACACCGCCGACGTGGCACGCGACTGGGACGTACCCGAGCTCCTCAAGGACCAGGAACCCACGAAGGGCCCCGAATGAAGCGGCAGATCTTCGCCCCCGAGCACGACGCGTTCCGCGCGACCGTGCGTGCCTTCCTGGCCAGGGAGGTGCTGCCGTACTACGAGCAGTGGGAGAAGGACGGCATCGTCTCCCGCGAGGCCTGGCGGGCGGCCGGCAAGCAGGGCCTGCTCGGACTCGCCGTGCCCGAGGAGTACGGAGGCGGCGGCACCTCCGACTTCCGCTACGCCACCGTCCTGGCCGAGGAGTTCACCCGGGCCGGCGCGCCTGGGCTCGCCCTCGGCCTGCACAACGACGTCATCGGCCCGTACCTCACCGGCCTCGCCACCGAGGAGCAGAAGCGGCGCTGGCTGCCCGGCTTCTGCGACGGCTCCATCATCACCGCCATCGCCATGACCGAGCCGGGCGCGGGCTCCGACCTCCAGGGCATCCGTACGCACGCGGAGGACCGGGGCGACCACTGGCTGCTGAACGGCGCCAAGACGTTCATCTCCAACGGGATCCTCGCCGACCTGGTCGTCGTCGTCGCGAAAACGACCCCGGAGGGCGGCGCGCACGGGCTGTCGCTGCTCGTCGTCGAACGCGGCACGGAGGGCTTCGAGCGCGGCCGCAACCTCGACAAGATCGGCCAGAAGGCACAGGACACGGCCGAGTTGTTCTTCACGGATGTGCGCGTGCCCAAGGAGAACCTGCTCGGCACGCTCAACGGTGCCTTCGGCCACCTGATGACCAACCTCGCGCAGGAGCGCCTGAGCATCGCCGTCGCCGCGATCGCCGCGGCCGAGCACCTGCTGGAGATCACCACCGAGTACGTCAAGGAGCGCGAGGCCTTCGGCCGACCGCTCGCCACCAAGCAGCACATCCGCTTCGAGATAGCCGAGATGGCCACCGAGTGCGCCGTCACGCGCGCGTTCCTCGACCGCTGCGTCGAGGACCACTCGGACGGCACGCTCGACGCCGTGCACGCCTCCATGGCCAAGTGGTGGGCGACCGAGCTGCAGAAGCGGGTCGCCGACCGCTGCCTCCAACTTCACGGCGGCTACGGCTACATGACCGAGTACCCGGTCGCCCGGGCCTTCACCGACGGCCGTATCCAGACCATCTACGGCGGAACCACCGAGATCATGAAGGAGATCATCGGCCGTTCCCTGCTGGGCTGAAGCTCATCGCCCGGCCGACCCTCACCCCGAAAGGCTTTCCAGTGAGCACCGAAGCGTACGTGTACGACGCGATCCGCACCCCGCGCGGCCGCGGCAAGGCGAACGGCTCCTTGCACGGCACCAAGCCCATCGACCTGGTCGTCGGACTCATCCACGAGATCCGCGACCGCTTCCCGGGCCTGGACCCGGCGGCGATCGACGACATCGTGCTCGGCGTCGTCGGCCCGGTCGGCGACCAGGGCTCCGACATCGCCCGCATCGCCGCCGTCGCCGCAGGCCTCCCGGACACGGTCGCCGGCGTACAGGAGAACCGCTTCTGTGCGTCGGGTCTGGAGGCCGTCAACATGGCCGCCGCCAAGGTCCGTTCGGGCTGGGAGGACCTGGTCCTCGCGGGTGGCGTCGAGTCCATGTCGAGGGTGCCGATGGCCTCCGACGGCGGCGCCTGGTTCAACGACCCGATGACCAACCTCGCCGTCAACTTCGTGCCGCAGGGCATCGGCGCCGACCTGATCGCCACCATCGAGGGCTTCTCGCGCCGTGACGTCGACGAGTACGCGGCGCTCTCGCAGGAGCGGGCGGCGACGGCCTGGAAGGAGGGCCGCTTCGACCGCTCCGTCGTTCCCGTCAAGGACCGCAGCGGCCTGGTCGTCCTCGACCACGACGAGCACCTGCGCCCGGGCACCACCGCCGACTCCCTCGCCAAGCTGAAGCCGTCCTTCGCCGACATCGGCGACCTCGGCGGCTTCGACGCCGTGGCGCTGCAGAAGTACCACTGGGTCGAGAAGATCGACCACGTCCACCACGCGGGCAACTCCTCCGGCATCGTCGACGGCGCCTCCCTGGTCGCGATCGGCTCCAAGGAGGTCGGCGAGCGCCACGGCCTCACCCCGCGCGCGCGGATCGTCTCCGCCGCCGTCTCCGGCTCCGAGCCCACGATCATGCTCACCGGTCCCGCGCCCGCCACCCGCAAGGCGCTCGCCAAGGCCGGCCTCACCATCGACGACATCGATCTCGTCGAGATCAACGAGGCGTTCGCGGCGGTCGTCCTGCGCTTCGTGAAGGACATGGGCCTGTCCCTGGACAAGGTCAACGTCAACGGCGGCGCGATCGCCCTCGGCCACCCGCTCGGAGCGACCGGCGCCATGATCCTCGGCAGCCTGATCGACGAGCTGGAGCGCCAGGACAAGCGCTACGGACTCGCGACCCTCTGCGTCGGCGGCGGCATGGGCATCGCCACGATCGTCGAGCGCCTCTGAACACCCGGCGGAACCAAGAGACTTCACAGACTTCAACGGAGACCCCCGTCATGACGCAGAGCACCACCATCCGCTGGGAACAGGACCGCACCGGCGTCGTCACCCTCGTCCTCGACGACCCGAACCAGTCCGCGAACACCATGAACCAGGCGTTCCGCGACTCCCTCGCCGTGATCACCGACCGCCTGGAGGCCGAGAAGGACTCCATCCGCGGCATCATCCTCACCTCCGCCAAGAAGACCTTCTTCGCAGGCGGCGACCTGCGCGACCTCATCCCGGTCACCCCCGAGACCGCGCAGGACCTCTTCGACGGCGGCCTGGCGATCAAGCGCAACCTGCGCCGCATCGAGACCCTGGGCAAGCCGGTCGTCGCCGCGATCAACGGCGCGGCCCTGGGCGGCGGCTACGAGATCGCGCTGGCCTGCCACCACCGGGTCGCACTCGACACCTCCGGCACGAAGATCGGCTGCCCGGAGGTCACCCTCGGTCTGCTCCCCGGCGGCGGTGGCGTCGTCCGCACCGTCCGTCTGCTGGGCATCGCCGACGCGCTGCTGAAGGTGCTGCTGCAGGGCACCCAGTACAACGCGCAGCGCGCGCTCGACAACGGCCTGATCCACGAAGTGGCCGCCACCCAGGACGAGTTGCTCGCCAAGGCCCGCGCCTTCATCGACGCCAACCCCGAGTCGCAGCAGCCCTGGGACAAGCCCGGCTACCGCATCCCGGGCGGCACCCCCGCCAACCCGAAGTTCGCCGCCAACCTGCCCGCCTTCCCGGCCAGTCTGCGCAAGCAGACGAACGGCGCGCCCTACCCGGCGCCCCGCAACATCCTCGCCGCGGCCGTCGAGGGCTCCCAGGTCGACTTCGAGACGGCGCAGGTCATCGAGGCGCGCTACTTCGTGGAGCTGGCCGCCGGCCAGACCTCCAAGAACATGATCCAGGCCTTCTTCTTCGACCTCCAGGCCGTCAACTCCGGCGCCAACCGTCCCAAGGGCATCGAGTCGCGTCCGGTCCGCAAGGTCGCCGTCCTGGGCGCCGGGATGATGGGCGCGGGCATCGCGTACTCGTGCGCCCGCGCGGGCATCGACGTGGTCCTGAAGGACGTGTCGCCCGAGGCGGCCGTCAAGGGCAAGGGCTACTCCGAGAAGCTGTGCGCGAAGGCGGTCTCCCGGGGCCGTACGACGCAGGAGAAGGCGGACGCACTGCTCTCCCGCATCACGCCGACGGCGGACCCGCAGGACGTGGCCGGCTGCGATGCGGTCATCGAGGCCGTGTTCGAGAACCCGGAGCTCAAGCACAAGGTCTTCCAGGAGATCCAGCACATCGTCGAGCCGGACGCGCTGCTGTGCTCCAACACCTCGACCCTGCCGATCACCGCTCTCGCCGAAGGCGTCGAGCGCCAGTCGGACTTCATCGGCCTGCACTTCTTCTCGCCGGTCGACAAGATGCCGCTCGTCGAGATCATCAAGGGCGAGCGGACGGGCGAGGAGGCCCTCGCGCGCGCCTTCGACCTGGTCCGCCAGATCAAGAAGACCCCGATCGTCGTCAACGACTCCCGCGGCTTCTTCACCTCCCGCGTCATCGGCCACTTCATCAACGAGGGCGTCGCGATGGTCGGCGAGGGCATCGAGCCCGCGTCCGTCGAGCAGGCGGCGGCCCAGGCGGGCTACCCGGCCAAGGTGCTCTCCCTGATGGACGAGCTGACGCTCACACTCCCGCGCAAGATCCGCAACGAGTCGAAGCGGGCCGTGGAGGAGGCGGGCGGCACCTGGCCGACGCACCCGGCCGAGGCGGTCATCGACCGCATGGTCGACGAGTTCGGGCGCACCGGGCGCAGTGGGGGAGCGGGCTTCTACGACTACGACGAGGCCGGCAAGCGGGCAGGGCTGTGGCCCGGGCTGCGCGAGCACTTCACCGAGCCGGGCCACGAGATCCCGTTCCGGGACATGCAGGAACGCATGCTCTTCTCCGAGGCGCTCGACACGGTCAAGCTCCTGGAGGAGGGGGTCCTGACATCGGTGGCCGACGCCAACATCGGCTCCATCTTCGGCATCGGGTTCCCAGGCTGGACGGGGGGCGTGCTGCAGTACATCAACGGCTATGAGGGCGGGTTGCCGGGCTTCGTGGCACGCGCGCGCGAGCTTGCCGACCGCTACGGAGAGCGGTTCACGCCGCCTGCGCTGCTGGTGGAGAAGGCGGAGAAGGGGGAGCGGTTCGCGGACGCGTGACCCCTGGCGCCGGAGGGGCTGGATTTGGCGCAGCCAATCTCAGCCCGTCCGGCGTTTGAGGACGAGGCCGTTCAGGCCGATCGGGGTCTGGGGGCGCAGCCCCCCAGGGGACGGGAATGGGTAGGGGCGGCGGGGGCGAGATCCGTCGGTGCGGGCGACGCGGCCCCTTGCCTGCCGCGGCATGCGCCCCGCACGCTGATCCCCGAAAGGCTCGCACGGCCCCCGCCCCCGAGGAGCCCCCATGGGATACCGTCCCGCCCGCGCCCTGCTGGAGATCCTGCGCGGCGAGGGCGTGGACCGCGTCTTCGGCAACCCCGGCACCACCGAACTCCCTTTCCTGGCCGCCCTGGCGGACGCCCAGGACGCCCCCGAGTACGTGCTCGGCGTCCACGAGGGCTCCGTCGTCTCCATGGCCGACGGCTACGCCCGCGGCACCGGCCGCCCCGCCTTCGTCAGCCTGCACATCGCTGCCGGCCTCGCCAACGGCCTGATCGGCCTGCTCAACGCCCGCCGCTCCCGCACGCCCCTCGTCGTGACGGCAGGCCAACAGGACCGCCGCCACCTCCAGCAGGACCCCATGCTGTCCGGCGACCTCATCGGCCTGGCGGCCCCCGCAGTGAAGGCCACGTACGACGTCCAGCACGCCCACGACCTCCCGCTCGCCCTGCGCCGCGCCTTCGCCCTGGCCCAACGGCCGCCCGCCGGACCCGTGTTCCTGTCCGTGCCCACGGATCTGCTCGGCGAGGACACCGAGGTCGAAGTCCCGGCCCGCACCCCCACACCCCCGCCGGGACCGGCCCCCGGCCTCGAGCGCGCGGCCCACCTGCTCGGCGCCGCCGCCCGTCCCGTGATCGTCGCCGGGGACGGGGTGGGCCGCGAGGACGCCGTCGCCGCGCTCGTGCGCACTGCGGAGGCGTGCGGTGCGGTGGTCCACCACCAGCCGATGGCCGACTGCCTCAACTTCCCCACCACACACCCCCTCTACGCCGGGATGCTGCCGCCCCGCCACGACGCCATCCGCGAGGCGCTCGCCGCGTACGACACCGTGCTGATCGCCGGAGCGCACGCCTTCACACCCCACCAATACACCCCAGGGCCCGCGCTGCCGCCCGGCCTCACCGTCGTCCAGCTCGACTCGGACCCGCACGAGATCGGCCGCAACTTCCCGGCCACTGCCGGGCTCGTGGGCGCCCTGGGCCCCTCCCTGCATCGCCTCGCCGAGCTGCTGCCCGACCGTGTGCCCGCCCACACCGCCAAGGCCCGCGCCCTGCGCGCCGGCGAACGGCACACCGCCGAACGCGACCGCGCCGAGTCAGCCGCCCGCGCCGCCTACTCCCCGGCACCCCTCGCCCCGTGGGCCGCCGCCCACGCCGTGGCCCGCGGACTGCCGTCCGACGCCGTGGTCGTCGAAGAGGCCATCACCGTCGGCCTGTTGCTCCGCCGATTCGTCCGCCTCGATCGCCCCGGCAGCTACACGCACACCGTCGGCGGCGGCCTCGGCTGGGGCATCGGCGCCGCCGTCGGCCGCGCCCTCGCCGAGCCCGGCCGCCCGGTGGTCGCCGTCCTGGGCGACGGCTGCACCCTGTTCGGCCTCCAGGGCCTGTGGAGCGCCGCCCGCCAGAACGTCCCCGTCCTGTTCGTGGTGATGAGCAACGGCGTCTACAAGACCGTCCAGGACACCTACGGGGCCATGGGCAACCAGGGCGTCTGCCCCGGCACGGAGCTGGGGCCACTGGACTTCACCCAGGCGGCGCGCTTCTTCGGGGTCGACGCGGTACGCGCGGACAGCGCGGACCACCTGCGTGAACTGGTCGCCGGGGCGGGTGAGCTGACGAGGCCGCTGCTGGTGGACGTACCTCTGCGACAGTGACGGCCCGAGCCGTGCCCACCCGGACACTCCCGCCCGCCTTCTGCCACCCCGCCTCCTTGTCAGCCCACCCGGAAACGACGAGTTCATCCGCGACCGGCAGGACGCTCACCGTGTCAGGAGGGTCGGCCTTCCTCTGAGACGCCTTCCTCGGAGATGCCTTGCTCCAAGAGGTCGAGTGAGGCGTCGAGCCACTGGTGCACCTCCTCCCTGAGCGAGCGCTGGAAGGTCGTCAGCAGCGCCTGCACCACGATGGGCTGCATGTGCGCGGACAGCGACTTCACGTCCTCCTCCGCCCGCTCGGACACCTCGCCCCTGAACAGCTGTGACAGCTCGTGCGCGGCGGCCCGCGAGTGCTCGATCAGCACCTTGCGCGCCGCGAGGATCGCCTGCTCCGACAGCGGTACGTCGAGGAGCTGCACGGCGAGCCGGAGCAGACCGGAGTCGACGCGGTACGACTCCCCGTCGCGCCGGATCACGTTCATGGCGCACAGCCGCTCGACCTCGTCCTCGGTCAGCGGCCGCCCGGCCCGGCGCCGCAGCTCCGCCGCCGTGACCGTCTCCACTGTGTCCGGTGCCCAGGACGCCACCACGGCACGGTGGATCGCCAGGTCGTGGTGGCTCAGACCGGGCGGGAGCTGCGCCATGTAACGCTCGATCGCCGCCAGCGTCATGCCCTGGTGCTGCAGCTCCTCGATGAGCGCCAGCCGGGCCACGTGCTGCTGCCCGTAGCGGCCCACCCGGCGCGGACCGATCACCGGCGGCGGCAGCAGTCCCTTGGTGCCGTAGAAGCGGACCGTGCGGACCGTGACGCCGGCCCGCGCGGCCAGTTCGTCGATCGTGAGCGTCGGCTCCGCGGTGTCGCTGCCGGTGTCGGTGTCCGTCGTCATGTGCAGCAGTATCGCTGTCACACCAGTACTGCGAAACCCGCTGGGTGGGGCCGGTGGGGCCTGTGAGAAGTGCCGCTCTGTGATCTATGCCATCGCATGCGCCTAGCCACCTGGGGGAAGGTGCCGCGTTGGTCCGCGCCCCACCGAACGCGCCGACCGAGTAAGTCCGGACACCCGAGCGCGACCCGCTCGGGCGCACCAGAGAGTGGAACCACCTGTGAGCAAGGACGCCGTGGACACGGCACAGGCCGTCACCCGGACCGACGCGGCCCAGGTGCCCGCGGACGCGGGCGACGCCGGCTACAGCAAGGACCTCAAGGCCCGCCACGTCAACATGATCGCCATCGGCGGCGCCATCGGCACCGGCCTCTTCCTGGGCGCCGGCGGCCGTCTGCACAACGCGGGCCCGGCCCTCGCGCTCGCCTACCTGGTGTGCGGGATCTTCGCCTTCTTCGTCGTCCGGGCGCTGGGCGAGCTGGTCCTCTACCGCCCCTCCTCCGGATCCTTCGTGTCGTACGCGCGCGAGTTCCTCGGCGAGAAGGGTGCGTACGTCGCCGGCTGGATGTACTTCCTGAACTGGTCGACGACAGGAATCGCCGACATCACGGCGATCGCGCTGTACACGCACTACTGGAGCATGTTCACGAGCATCCCGCAGTGGGTGCTCGCCCTGATCGCGCTGGCCGTCGTGCTCGCCGTGAACCTGATCTCGGTGAAGATCTTCGGCGAGATGGAGTTCTGGTTCGCGATCATCAAGGTCGCCACACTCGTCGGCTTCATGCTGATCGGCATCTTCCTGCTGGCCACCCGGCACGAGGTCGGCGGCCACACACCGGGCCTGTCTGTGATCAACGACCACGGCGGAGTCTTCCCGCACGGCCTGATGCCGGTCGTCCTCGTCATGCAGGGCGTGATCTTTGCGTACGCCGCCCTGGAACTGGTCGGCGTCGCCGCCGGTGAGACCGCCGAGCCGGAGAAGGTCGTCCCGCGCGCGGTGAACTCGATCATGTGGCGGGTGGGCCTCTTCTACGTCGGCTCGGTCGTCCTGCTGGCCCTGCTGCTCCCGGGCTCGGTGTACTCGGCGGACCAGAGCCCCTTCGTCACGGTCCTGTCGAAGATCGGCATCCCGGCGGCGGGCGACGTGATGAACCTGGTGGTCCTGACGGCCGCGATGTCCTCGCTGAACTCGGGCCTGTACTCGACGGGCCGCATCCTGCGCTCGATGGCGACGGCGGGCTCCGCCCCCAGGTTCACGGCCCGCATGAACCGCAGCCAGGTCCCCTACGGCGGCATCCTGCTCACCTGCGCGGTGTGCGTGCTCGGCGTCGGTCTCAACTACCTCATGCCGAGCCAGGCCTTCGAGATCGTGCTGAACGTGGCCTCGCTCGGCATCGTCTCGACCTGGGTGATCATCATGATCTGCCACCTGGTCTTCGTCCGCCGCGCCAAGGCCGGCCTGGTCACCCGCCCGTCCTTCCGCCTCCCCGGCAGCCCGGTCACGGAGATCACCACGATCGCCTTCCTGCTCGCCGTGCTCGCCCTGATGTGGAACGACCCCGAGGTCGGCCGCAAGACCCTCCTCCTCATCCCCGTGATCGCCGCCATGCTGGTCGCCGGCTGGTTCGCGGTACGGCGCAGGGTCACCCGGGACGGCGACCGGGAACTGACCGAGCTCACGAAGTAGCGGGGGCGCCCCGTAAGGGGCGCGGGGCTGTATCGATATGTGGCTCCGCCGCGTGGGGGCGAGCAACCACGCACGACCTGCAGAGACCCACTGCCCGGTGGGCTTGCGGCGAGACGGTCCGCCCTGCCCAGCGGAGCGAGACTCCTCGGATAGGGTGCGGTCTGGCCGGCGGCACATGGCCGCGTGTCGAGCCGCTGGTCACGGAGCGACTGGTGAAGCGGGGCATCAAGGTCACGGTCTCTGACCATGGGGAGGACTCGAGTTGAGCAGGGAGACAGACGTCCTCGTGCTGGGCGGCGCCGGCGTGGACACCATCGTGTATGTGCCGGAGCTGCCGCTGCCGTACGCCGACAGCTACATGATCGAGCGTGGGATCCAGACCCGGGCCGGACAGACCGGCGACTTCGTCGCCCTGGGGCTCGCCGCGCTCGGGCTGCGCGTCCATCACCTCGACATGCTCGGCGAGGACCCCGAGGGCGACCTCGTCCGCGCCCTGCACCGGGACAACGGCATCGCGCTCACCGCCGTCCCCCACCCCGCCGGCACCAAGCGCGCGGTCAACCTGGTCGGCCCCGACGGCAGACGCCTGTCGCTGTACGACGTGAGCCGTACACAGGGCGAGGACCGCTTCCCCGAGGACACGGTGCGCGCTCTGGCCGGGGCGAGCCGCCACGCCCACGTCGCCATCACCCAGCCCTGCGCCCACGCCCTGCCGGTGCTGCGCGAGGCCGGCGTGACCGTGTCCACCGACCTGCACGACTGGGACGGCAAGAACACCTACCACGAACCGTTCGCGTACGCGGCGGACGTGGTGTTCCTGTCCGCCGCGGCCCTGGCCGACCCCGAGCGCACGATGCGCCGGATCGCGGACCGCGGCCGGGCCGAGGTCGTCGTCGCCACGGCCGGTGCCAAGGGCGCCTACCTCCTGGCCGACGAGGAGCTGACCCATGTACCGCCCTTCGCACCGCCCGCCCCGGTGGTGGACTCCAACGGTGCGGGCGACGCCTTCGCCGCAGCTTTCCTCCACGGCTGGCTGAACCGCGAAACCCCACAGCGCTGCGCCCTGTACGGCACCGTTGCCGGCGCCCACGCCTGCACGATCCCTTCGACGGAGACGGAGGCGATCAGCCGGGACGCACTGCTCGCCCTCGTGGCGGGCACGGAGCCGCGGCCGTAGCGCAGGAGCCCTGGTGTTCCTGTTACTGCTCGGACCGGCAGCCGGTCGGGGCGGCCCACACCTCGACCGGTGTCGAGGGATGAGGGACCGCCCCGCAGCCTCCTGCCCTACCGCTCGCCGTGCCCGTGCCCGTGCACGTCGTTCGTCGCCTCGATCTTTTTCCACGACTTGGGCTGCACGTCAGCCGCCGCCGACTTCGCGATCGACGCGGAACGCGCCGCCGGCGCGGCAGGCTTCGACGGCTGGAACAGCCACGCGTCGAACAGCGCGCCCAGCGACTTCCCGGAGACCTTCTCGGCGTAGGCCTGGAAGTCGGCGACGGACGCGTTCCCGTACGCGTGATCCCGCGGCCACCCCTTCAGAATGGCGAAGAACGCGTCATCGCCGACCGCGTTCCGCAGCGCCTGAACCGCCAGCGCACCCCGGTCGTAGACAGCGATGTCGAACTGGTTGTCAGCACCGGGGTCACCCGGCTTGACCGTCCAGAACGCGTCATCCGCCGGGTGCGAGGCGTACACGTAGTCGGCGAGCTGCTGCGTCGTGCCCTCGCCCTCGTGCTCGGACCACAGCCACTGCGCGTACCGCGCGAAGCCCTCGTTGATCCAGATGTCCTTCCAGCCCTTCAGCGACACGCTGTCGCCGTACCACTGGTGCGCCAGCTCGTGCACGACCACCGAGGTGTTGGAGCCGTTCGCGAACTGCTTCGGGCTGTAGTACACGCGGGTCTGCGTCTCCAGCGCGTAGCCCGTGGTCGTGTTGGGCACGTACCCGCCGGCCGAGCTGAAGGGATACGGCCCGAAGTAGCCGCTCAGCCAGTCGACGAGCTCCCCGGTGCGCTCCACGCTCGCCCGCGCGGCCCCGTCGTTGTCGCCGAGGTCCTTGCTGTAGGCGTTGACGACCGGCACGCCGCCCTCGGAGGTGCTGGTCGTGATGTCGAACCTGCCGACCGCCAGCGTGGCCAGATAGGTCGCCTGCGGTTTGTTCTCCCGCCAGTTGTAGCGGGTCCAGCCGAGCTTCGAACTCGTCGACTGCAGCGTGCCGTTGGAGATGGCCTGGGTGCCGTCCGGCACGGCCACCGACACGTCGTAGGTCGCCTTGTCCAGCGGGTGGTCGTTGCTCGGGAACCACCACCAGGCCGCCTCGGGCTCGTCCGCCGCGACCGCCCCGTCCGGCGTGCGATGCCAGGCGTTGAAGCCGTACGCGCTCTTCGTCGACGGCACCCCGCTGTAGCGCACGACCACGGTGACCGGCGTGTCCTTGGCGAGCGGCGTCTTCGGCGTCACCACCAGCTCGTGCTGGCCCGAGGTGGCGAAGGACGCCTTGACGCCGTTGACCCGCACCTCGCTGACGTCGAGCAGGAAGTCCAGGTCGAAGCTCGACAGATCCTGCGTCGTCCTGGCCGAAATCGTCGTCGTACCCGTCAACTCGTCGGTGGCGGGCTGGTATTGGAGACGCAGGTCGTAGTGGGAGACGTCGTATCCGCCGTTGCCGTAGGCCGGGTAGTAGGGGTCGCCGATGCCCGGTGCGCCGGGGGAGTAGCTCGCGGCCGACGCCGGGATCGCCAGCATCAGGGACGCGGCAGCGAGTGCGCCCGGCGTGATGATTCTGCGGTGCACGAAAGCTCCAAGTCGTAGGAGTACGAGGTCTGTTCGGAGCCTATTCAGTCCCTGTGTCCCCGGGCATGTCCATGGCCCCACGTGTCACACGATCGCCATTCGGCCGACATGAGCAGCAGCCCCCGGTTCCTCACGGATCTCGCAGGCGTCCGATTGCACTCTTCTGTACGGGAGTTGACCGTTGTACCGTCCGCGCATGCCCATACGCATGCGCTTCACGACCTGGAGACCGCTCGCAGCGGCGGCCGTCGCCGCCCTCATGGCAGCGTTTCTCACCCCCGCGGCGGCTCACAGTGCCCCGCAGGAGAGCCGCCCCGTCTACTCCTACGACAACGCCATCCGCGAGGCCGTATGGGTGGACACCGGACTCGACGGGGACGGCGACGGCAAGGCCGACCGGGTCGCCGTCGACATCGTGCGCCCCCGCGAACCCGCCCGGCAGGGCCACAAGATCCCGGTCATCATGGACGCCAGCCCCTACTACTCCTGCTGCGGCCGTGGCAACGAGAGCCAGAAGAAGACGTACGACGCGAACGGCAACGTCGTCCAGATGCCGCTCTTCTACGACAACTACTTCGTGCCCCGCGGCTACGCCTTCGTCGGCGTCGACCTCGCCGGCACCAACCGATCCGACGGCTGTGTCGACGTCGGCGGCCGCAGCGACATCCAGTCCGCGAAGGCCGTCGTCGACTGGCTGAACGGCAGGGCCAGGGCGTACACGACCCGCACCGGCACCACCACCGCCAGGGCGACCTGGACCAACGGGAAGACCGGCATGATCGGCAAGAGCTGGGACGCCACGATCGCCAACGGCGTCGCCGCGACCGGCGTGCGGGGTCTGAAGACCATCGTCCCGATCAGTGGCATCTCCTCCTGGTACGACTACTACTTCGCCAAGGGCGCCCCGCTCTACGACTCCGGCCCCGACTGGCTCTCGAACTACGTCGACAGCCCCGACGCGCAGGCCAAGTGCGCAGCCGTCCAGAAGAAGATCGTGGACGGGGCGCCGCGCACCGGCGACTGGACTCCGTTCTGGACCGAGCGCGACTACGTCAGGAACGCGAGCAAGGTGAGGGCCAGCGTCTTCCTCGTGCACGGCATGCAGGACCTCAACGTCCGCACGAAGCATTTCGGCCAGTGGTGGGACGCCCTCGCCAAGAACGGCGTCGAGCGCAAGATCTGGCTCTCCCAGACCGGCCACGTCGACCCCTTCGACTTCCGCCGCGCCACCTGGGTCGACACCCTGCACCGCTGGTTCGACCACGAGCTCCTCGGCTACGACAACGGCATCGACCGCGCACCCATGGCCGACATCGAGCGCCACCCCGACCAGTGGGTGACCTCGCAGTCCTGGCCGCCGAGCGGCACCCGCACCACGACCCTGCGCCCCGCCCAGGGCACCCAGGCGGGCGTCGGCACCCTCGGCCTCACGAAGGGCGACGGCAGCGAGACCTTCACCGACAACCCGCAGCTGAGCGAGACCGACTGGGCCGCGAAGATCGACACGTCGACCCCCGACAAGGCCGGCTTCGTCACCAAGCCCCTCACCCACGAGCTGCGCCTGTCCGGCTCCTCCAAGGTCACCGTCACCGCGACCCCCACCACGAAGACGGCCCACCTCTCCGCCGTCCTCGTGGACCTCGGCCCCGACACCATCCGTGACTACGCCGACTCCGCAGAGGGCATCACCACCCTCACCGACCGCACCTGCTGGGGCGCGAGCACGGCGGGCGACAGCGCCTGCTTCAAGGCCACCGAGGCCAAGAAGACCGCCGTCGACTACACGGTGTTCAGCCGCGGCTGGGCCGACCTCGGCAACTACGCCTCCGACCTCAACGGCGTCCCGCTCACCCCGGGCAAGGCGTACACCATCACCCTGGACCTCGCCGCCACCGACCATGTCGTCCCGGCGGGCCACCGCCTCGCCCTGATCGTCGCGGGCACCGACAAGGACCTCATCGACCCGCCGACCGACAAGCCGACCCTCACCCTGGACCTGACCCGCACGGCGGCCAAGGTCCCGCTGGTCGGAGGCGCGCCGGCCTTCGCCCACGCCACGTCCGGTAAGTCACCGGCCACACCCTCGGCAACACCCCTGAAGGGCGTACGCGACCCGAGCGCCGCGCACCGTGTCCCCGGCGACGGTTGGCCGCCCATCGGCTGAGCAGGGGTACGCGGTGTCCCTACGGTTCGGGAGCGTCCCTTTCAGGGGCGCGGGGCTGTTGCATCAGCGGCTCCGCCGCGGGGCGCGACCAGCCACAACGGCGCCGCAGATGACCAACGACGTATCTCGGCGCACCCCGCGGAGCGCTACGCGGCCGGGCAAGCCAGCCCGGCCGCCTCCCCCGCACACCCCCAGGCCACGGTCACCCCGGCCCCGCCATGGCCATAGTTGTGCACCAACACCCGCCCGTCCGGCAGGACTTCCCGCTCAAGGCGCACAGCATCCCGCGCGGGCCGCAGCCCGACCCGGTGCTCCAGAACCCGCGCCCCCGCGATCTCGGGCCGCAGCGCCGCACACCGCCGCACGATGGCCTCGGCCACCGCCGGATCCGGCTCCAGGGACCAGGCATCCTCATCCGCCGTGCCGCCCAGCAACAGCCGTCCGGGCTGCGGAAAGAAATACGCCATCTCCCCGTCCACGCCGGTGGAAGTGAGCCACGTGCGGATGCCGGGGTTCTCCACCACGACCAACTGCCCACGCACGGGACGCACGGACGCATCCGGAACGAGCGAACGCGCGCCAAGACCGGTGCAGTTGACGACCACCGGCGCGTCCACCTCCGTGAAATCGCCGACCGTACGCTCCTCGACCACCCCACCCGCCTTCACCAACCGCTCCCGCAGCCACGGCAGATGAGCCGACATGTCGATGAGCGGCAGCCGCGCCCACAGCCCGCTCCCGGCGTGCTCCTGCGCCGTCGACGCCCGCAGCCCGCGCACCCGGGCGGCCGCCCACGCCTCGGCCCGGTCGAGATCCGCCTCGCCCAGTACCCCTTCGACCATGCGTACGCCGGTCGACTCGGGCCGCGTCGCCAACTCCTCGTACACGTCGAGCGATTGCAGTGCCCAGGCACGCGCCCGCGCGACCGGCTCGATCCGGTACGGCCACCACAGTGCGCCCGCAACCGCCGAGGTGGTCGCCGCCACGGGATCCCGCGTCCACACCCGCACCCGTACGCCGCGCTCGGCGAGGACGACGGCCGTGGTCAGCCCTATGACCCCGGCGCCCACCACGATGACATCGTTGTTCCCCTGGCTCTCCACGCGGGGACGTTAGCGGAATGTGTCATGCCGTGCTCAGAAAGCTCCCACTCTGGGGATACTCACAGCATGTCTGCCGAGTACGCGACCTTCGGCCTGGCACCGGCGATGCGTGCCGGTGGAGTCCTCGCCAACGGTGACTACCAAGTGCACCGGGACTTCGTGGACTTCATCGTCGACGGACGCCCGCTGCTGTTCCAGCTCTCCGACCTCGACGCCGTCTCCCCGCTCGCCTCCGACATCCCACCCGCGATCTTCACCGAACAGGTCCGCAGCCTCCTTCTGGAGGCGGACCCACCGCTTCCGGACGGCCGTTACGTGATCTACGGCTGCCCCGAGTGCGCCGATCTGGCCTGCGGTGCGGTCACCGCGATGATCGAGCAGGACGGTGAAGACTACGTCTGGCGGGACTTCGCCTGGCAGACCGACGAACACGCCGACCTCGAACTCAACGGCTACCACGGCATCGGGCCCTTCCGCTTCCACGGCGCCGAGTACCGCGAGGCGCTGGCCGCGCTCCTCGACGGCGAGTCCCCGGGCGCCCGCCGCCGCGTCCTGCTCATCGGCGCCAGAGTCGCCCTGCTCGCCAAGCTCGCCGCCGCCCTGCGCACCATCGGCATCGGTGCCGACATCGCCCACGACGCCGACGGCGTCCCCGCCGACGAACTGCGCGCCTACGGCGCCGTCGCCTTCGGCCGCGCCATCACCCGGGAACAACGTGCCGCCGTACGCAGCTCCTTCGAGCAGGCGGGCGTCGACGTGGTGTACGTCGAGGGCCTCGCCCCGATCGTCCCGCTCCTCGTCGCCCAGATCGAACACGCCCTGGACCGCAGTCCGGCGGAGCAGCGCCGCCTGACCCGCCTGGTGGCGGCCGACGGCGAGGCGGGAGTCGAGGTCACCTCCCCCTGCCGGGTCCGCCTCACCGCGTACCGCCTCGACCGCCTCTACCGCACCCACACCCATGAGGTCTTCGACGGCGTCCTCGAACCGGGCCGCCACCGCATCGCCCTGGACGCCAAGGCGGTGAAGGGGGAGTCGTTCGTGGTGGCACGGACGGCGGGGAGCGTGCTGGTGGAGGCGATGGCGCGGTAGCGCTCCGCTTTGGTGGCCGCGACGGGAGAGGGGGTGCCGCGAGATGCCGTCAGCCGTCTGCGGGTCCGTCGTGGCTGGTCGCTCCCCCACTCTCGACTTCGCTCGAGCGGGGGGACCCCCATCGCGGCGGAGCCGCGTATGGATGCAGCCCCGCGCCCTTCGGGGCGCGTCCGACCCGCCCCGCCCATTAGGATCGCCCCCTGTGACCGCCACTCTCGTCGCCAAGAACCTCGCCGCCGGCCACGGCGACCGCTCCCTCTTCTCCGGGCTCGACCTCGTCGTCGCGCCCGGCGATGTGATCGGGCTGGTCGGTGCCAACGGCGCGGGCAAGTCCACGCTGCTGAGGATGCTCGCGGGGCTCCTGGTGCCGGAGGAGGGGGAGCTGCGGCTCTCCCCGCCGACCGCGACCGTGGGCCACCTCCCGCAGGAGCCGGAGCGGCGCCCGGGCGAGACCGTCCGGGAGTTCCTCGCCCGCCGCACCGGCGTCGCGGAGGCGCAGCGCGTGATGGACGAGGCCACGCAGGCCCTGGTCGACGGCGCCCCCGGCGCCGACGACGCGTACGCGACCAGCCTGGAGCGCTGGCTCGACCTGGGCGGAGCCGACCTGGAGGAGCGGTCCGAGGAGGTCGCCGACTCCCTGGGCCTGGCGGTGGACCTGGACCAGCCGATGACCTCCCTGTCCGGCGGCCAGGCGGCACGCGCCGGCCTCGCCTCCCTGCTCCTCTCCCGCTACGACGTCTTCCTTCTCGACGAGCCGACCAACGACCTCGACCTGGACGGCCTGGAACGCCTGGAGCGATTCGTCTCCGGCCTGCGCGCCGGCACCGTCGTCGTCAGCCACGACCGGGAGTTCCTCACCCGCACCGTCACCAAGGTCCTCGAACTGGACCTCGCCCAGCAGCAGATCACGCTCTACGGCGGCGGCTACGAGGCCTATCTGGAGGAGCGGGACGTCGCCCGCCGGCACGCCCGCGAGGACTACGAGGAGTACGCCGACAAGCGCGCCGCCCTCCAGGACCGGGCCCAGATGCAGCGCTCCTGGATGGACAAGGGCGTCAAGAACGCCCGCCGCAAGGCGAGCAACGACAACGACAAGATCGGCCGCAAGTTCCGCAGCGAGGCCAGCGAGAAGCAGGCCGCGAAGGCCCGGCAGACCCAGCGCATGATCGAGCGGCTCGACGTGGTCGAGGAGCCCCGCAAGGAGTGGGAGCTGCGCATGGAGATCGCGTCGGCCCCGCGCTCGGGCGCCGTCGTGGCCACCCTGCGGGACGCGGAGGTCCGGCGCGGCGACTTCACCTTCGGGCCGGTCTCCCTGCAGGTCGACTGGGCGGACCGGGTGGCGGTGACCGGGGCGAACGGCGCCGGCAAGTCGACCCTGCTGGGCGCCCTGCTCGGCCGGATCCCGCTGGACGCGGGCCACGCGAGCCTCGGCTCCGGCGTCCTGGTCGGCGAGGTCGACCAGGCCCGCAAGCTGTTCCACGGCACGGAGGGCCTGCTGGAAGCCTTCTGCGCCGCCGTACCGGACACCGAACCGGCCGAAGTACGCACGCTGCTGGCCAAGTTCGGCCTGAAGTCCGACCACGTCCTGCGCCCGGCGGCGACCCTCTCCCCGGGCGAACGCACCCGCGCGGCCTTGGCGCTCCTGCAGGGCCGGGGCGTCAACCTGCTCGTCCTGGACGAGCCGACCAACCACCTCGACCTGCCGGCCATCGAACAGCTGGAGTCGGCCCTCGACGCCTATGAGGGCACCCTCCTCCTGGTCACCCACGACCGCCGCATGCTGGACGCGGTCCATGTGAACCGGCGGCTTGAGGTGGCGGACGGAAAAGTCACGGAACGCTGAGGGGCGCGACCAGCCACCATGGTGCCGCAGGTGATCGACGGCACATCGCGTCACAAGGAGGGGCATGGGTTCTGAGGCGAAGCGGCCGGCCGTGCGGATCGTGCACGAGCGGGACGTCGTTGCACGGATGCGCGGGACCCAGGACCGGATCGCGGACGCGATCACCGCCTTCGCCGGGACCATGGCCTTCGTCTATCTGCACGCCCTGTGGTTCGCGGTGTGGATCGTGTGCAACGAGGGGGTCTTCGGCAAGGGGGCGGTCTGGGACCCGTACCCCTTCGGACTGCTCACCATGATCGTCAGCCTGGAAGCGATCTTCCTGTCCACCTTCGTGATGGTGAGCCAGAACCGCCAGGCCGCCCACGAGAACGTCCGCGCCGACCTGGACTTCGAGACCAATGTGCGCTCGGAGGTGTGGGCCGTTCACATCGGGCGTTCCCTCGGTGTGGACCCCGCGGAGGTCGAGCGGCGCGTTCAGGAACTGCTCGCGGAGAACGGCGTCCGGATGAACGGCGGCACCGCGCCGCCTCCCAACGAGAGCTGAGCGGGTCGGCTCACATCCACTCGTCGGGCCCTGGGTCGCCGCCCGCCGCCACCGTGGCGAGTCGGCCGGTGTAGTGCGTCCAGCCCTCCTCGTGCGCGGCAGACGCCTCGGGGGACGGCAGGTCGCGGTGGACCAGGCGGAGGAGAGTGCCCTCGGCGACCGGCTCCAGGGTGATCTCGACCGTGGTGGAGCCGGGCGGTACGGGCATCTCGCCCTCGGCCCAGCCCCAGGTGAAGACCACCCGCTTCGGCGGGTCGATCTCCACGAAACGGCCCTCCGCGACGTTGTCGCCGTTGACCCGCGTCCGGTAGGCGCCACCGGGCTCGAAGCTGAACGTGCCGTCCGCGCCCATCCAGGACAGCCACTTGTCCCGGTCGGTGAAGAAGGAGAACACCGTCTCCGGTCGCGCGGCGATGAGCCGCTCCAGGGTGACCGCATTGACGCTCACGTGTCCGTCCCTTCGCCGCGCTCAGCGCGTTCCGCCGCCTCGGACAGTTCGGCGAGGGTGTCCAGCCTCTCCGCCCACATGGACTGCAGATACGCGGCCAGCGGACCGAGGGCTTCACGGTCGGCACGGTAGAAGCGCTTCTTGCCGTCCTGGCGCAGCGTAACCAGACCGGCATCCCTGAGCACCTTGAGGTGCTGGGAGACCGCGCCGAACGTGACGTCGAACCGGTCGGCGATCTCACCCGCCGACCGCTCCTCGTCCCACACCAGGCGGAGGATCTCGCGTCGCCGGGGCTCGGCGACCACCTGTACCGCGTCCATGGAGTTCATTTTAGTCGCCACTTGAATTTGCCGGAGCCTCGTGCCTACATTTTAGTCATCACTAAAACGAAGGTCTCGGAAGTTCCCGGCCTGAGCGCCTGCGGAAGGAACACACGTCATGCCCGACATCGCGATGCAACTGACCATCGAGGCCGCCCCTGAGACCGTGTATACCGCCATCTCCACGGCCGACGGGATCCACGGCTGGTTCACCACCACGGCAACTGCCGGCGAGGGTGTGGGAAGCCTGCGCGAGCTGGAGTTTCCGGGCGTGCCCGGGGCGTGGCGGCTGGGCGTCACGGAGGCGGAGCCCGGCAAACGGCTGGTCCTGGCGGGGCAGAACGGCCCCTGGACCGGAACCGAGCAGATCTACGAGATCTTGTCCCGCCCGGAGGGTGGCGTCACCCTGCGCTTCACGCACAGCGGCTTCCCCGCCCTCGACGACGCCCACCGCGACTTCACCTACGGCTGGGCGACGAAGTTCGTGCAGCTCAAGCGGTACGCCGAGACTGGCGAGCCCGCGCCCTTCTTCACAGCCTGACCGCAACCGCAACCGCAACCGCAACCGCAACCCAGCCGGCCCGTCAGAGACCCCCGCAGGGAGAGAACCCGATGAACGCCACCCAGCACAGCACACTGCACCCCGCCATCCGCGAGTGCGCCGAAGCCGTCGCAGCGACGGCTTCCGGCATCCGCGAGGAACAGCTCCAGGACCGCACCCCGTGCGAGAAGTTCACCGTCGCCGAACTCGTCGACCACCTGGGCGGAACCCTCCTGTCCGCCGCGCGCGCCGCCCGCAAGGAGGCGCAGCCCGGCGAGGGCTCCGCTGCCCCGGCCATGACACCGCAGGCGCTGGCCGACTCCGCGGGCCGGGCCGCGGCGGCCTGGTCGGACCCGGCTGCCTACGACGGCACCACCGAGTTCGGCCCGGGGGAGATGCCGGCCTCCCTGGCCGCCTCGATCACGCTGCACGAACTCGCCCTGCACGGCTGGGACTTGGCACAGGCCACCGGCCACCCCTTCGACCTCGGCCAGGACACCGAGCGGGCAGCGGTCGACGTGGTCGAGCAGCTAGCCGAGCAGGCACGCAGCAACGGCAGCTACGGCCCGCCCGTGCCGGTTCCCTCCGGCGCCCCCGCCTTCCACCGGGCGCTCGGTGCCAGCGGGAGGAACCCCGCCTGGAACGGCTGAGAGCGCGGCTTCAGCGCAGGCGCGTCGCCAGCCCGGGATAGTCGACGACGCAGCCCTCCGCGTCGAACTCCAGGTCACTGCGGAACTCGCCGGATGCGAACCGGACATGGCCGCCGCCGTCGGTGCGCCCCAGGTGGGTGTAGGTCTGCTGCGACGGCCGTACCACCAGGCCCGGCACCGACACCCACGCCATCAGGAACTCCCGCTCGCCGGGCGCCCGATGGAGGTCGTGCCGCAGCACCGGCATGGTGTTGGTGAGCGGGCACAGTCCCAGATCACAGTCGAGCGCACCCTCGACACCGGGCACCGGTTCGCCGTCCGCGGTCCACCGCCCGGCGTCGTCGCGCCGCAGATCGAGGGTGCGGTTACTGGTCTCGGTCTCCGCAGTGACCACCAGCCGCCGGGTCACGAACCCTTCACCGGTCTCGAGCTCGTACGAGATCCAGTACGGCTCCGGAACGGTCCCGACGGCCCGGCCGTGGGCCCGCAGAGAGCCGTCGGCGAACTCGACCCAGGCGGTCTCGTACCCCCGGCTCTCCAGTACTTCCCAGGTGACGGCGTGCGCAGCGACCATGTCGGCCACTTTAGGTCTGAAAGGGCGCCCCGCGCCCCTTCTTCAGGGGCGCGGGGCTGTCTCGATATGCGGCTCCGCCGCGACGGGGGGTCTCCCGCTCGAGCGAAGTCGAGAGTGGGGGAGCGACCAGCCACAACCGGCCCGCAGCTTCCCCACGACCCGCCCCTCAGCTCACCGCTTACCCTTCGGATCAAGCAACCCGGCCCGGCGCAGAGCATCGGCCATCGCACTGTTGGCAGGCGCCGCCGCCTGCCGCGAACCTCCGCCCTGTCCGCCCCGGCCTCCGCCCTGTCCGCCCCGGCCTGCGCCCTGTCCGCCCCGGCCGCCGCCCTGCCGTTGTTGCTGCTGCCGCTGCTGAGGCGGTCGCGCTCCCCGCTGCCGACGGTCGCCGCCGTCACCCTGCGGTGCGGCCTCGTCGTCCAGCCGCAGCGTCAGCGAGATCCGCTTGCGCGGAATGTCGACGTCCAGCACCTTCACCTTGACGATGTCCCCCGGCTTCACCACATCCCGCGGGTCCTTGACGAACGTCTTGGACAGCGCGGAGACGTGCGCCAGACCGTCCTGGTGGACACCGACGTCGATGAACGCCCCGAAGGCCGCCACATTGGTGACCACGCCCTCCAGGACCATCCCGGAGGCCAGGTCGGAGATCTTCTCGACGCCTTCCTTGAAGGTGGCCGTCTTGAACGCGGGCCGCGGGTCGCGTCCGGGCTTCTCCAGCTCCTTGAGGATGTCGGTGACGGTCGGCAGACCGAACGTCTCGTCCACGAACTCACCCGGCTTCAGCGAACGCAGTACGCCCGTGTTGCCGATGAGCGACGCCACCTCCTGCCCGGACGTCTTCACCATGCGCCGGACGACCGGGTAGGCCTCCGGGTGCACGCTGGAGGCGTCCAGCGGGTCGTCGCCGCCGCGGATCCGCAGGAAGCCCGCGCACTGCTCGTACGCCTTCGGGCCGAGCCGTGCCACGCTCTTGAGCTGCGTACGCGACTTGAAGGGGCCGTTGGCATCGCGGTGCGCCACGATGTTCTCGGCCAGCCCCGAGGTGATGCCGGAGACACGGGCGAGCAGCGGGGCCGACGCCGTGTTGACGTCCACGCCCACGCCGTTCACACAGTCCTCCACCACCGCGTCCAGCGAGCGCGACAGCTTCACCTCGGACAGGTCGTGCTGGTACTGGCCGACGCCGATCGACTTGGGGTCGATCTTCACCAGCTCGGCCAGGGGGTCCTGGAGACGGCGCGCGATGGAGACGGCGCCGCGCAGCGACACGTCCATGTCGGGCAGCTCCTGCGAGGCGAACGCGGACGCCGAGTACACGGACGCGCCCGCCTCGGACACCATCACCTTGGTGAGGCCCAACTCCGGGTGCCTGGTGATGAGTTCACCGGCGAGCTTGTCGGTCTCGCGGGACGCCGTGCCGTTGCCGATCGCGACCAGCTCGACCGCGTGCTCCTTCGCGAGGCGGGCCAGCTTGGCGATCGCTTCGTCCCACTTGTTCGCCGGGACGTGCGGGTAGATGACGTCCGTGGCCACCACCTTGCCGGTGGCGTCGATGACGGCGACCTTCACACCCGTACGGAACCCGGGGTCCAGGCCCAGCGTCGCGCGCGTGCCGGCCGGGGCGGCGAGCAGCAGGTCACGCAGGTTCGCCGCGAACACCTGCACCGCCTCGTCCTCGGCGGCCGTGCGCAGCCTGAGGCGCAGGTCGATGCCGAGGTGCACCAGGATGCGGGTGCGCCAGGCCCAACGGACCGTGTCCGTCAGCCACTTGTCGGCGGGGCGGCCGCGGTCGGCGATCTGGAACTTCGAGGCCACGATGCCCTCGTACGACGAGGGGCCGTCCGTGGGCTCCTCCGGCTCCAGGACGAGGTCGAGGACCTCCTCCTTCTCGCCGCGCAGCATGGCGAGAATGCGGTGCGAGGGCAGTTCGGTGAACGGCTCGGCGAAGTCGAAGTAGTCGGCGAACTTGGCGCCTGCCTCCTCCTTGCCGTCCCGCACCTTGGCCGCCAGCCGCCCGCGCACCCACATGCGCTCACGCAGCTCGCCGATCAGGTCGGCGTCCTCGGAGAACCGCTCGGTGAGGATCGCGCGGGCGCCGTCCAGGGCGGTCTGCGGGTCGGCGACGCCCTTGTCCGCGTCGACGAACGCGGCGGCCGCGGCGAGCGGCTCGACCGTCGGATCGCTGAGCAGGCCCTCGGCGAGCGGTTCGAGCCCGGCCTCGCGCGCGATCTGCGCCTTGGTGCGGCGCTTGGGCTTGTACGGCAGGTAGATGTCCTCGAGCCGCGCCTTGGTCTCGGCGCCACGGATCTGCGCCTCCAGCTCCGCGGTCAGCTTGCCCTGCTCGCGCACCGACTCCAGGATCGCGGTCCGCCGCTCCTCCAGCTCCCGCAGATAGCGCAGCCGCTCCTCGAGCGTGCGCAGCTGCGCGTCGTCGAGCATCTCGGTCGCTTCCTTGCGGTAGCGGGCGATGAAGGGCACCGTCGAACCGCCGTCCAGCAGCTCCACGGCAGCCTTGACCTGCCGCTCCCGTACGCCGAGCTCCTCGGCGATCCTGCCTTCGATGGTCCCGACTGCGCTGGACCCGGGTGTCGTCACGATCCCGTACCGCCTTCTCACTGAGGTTGCGCCGCAATTGTGGCAGGCGGCACCGACAGTCGGGGATCAGGGCGGCCACCGGCGAGGCGGGACGGCGAAATCAGGCCCGGTGGCCCCGCGCGGAACCCGAGGCTCCGCCGAAGAGCCGGGCCGGCGCCCGGAAGGGCAGTGTGACGACGGTGGCGATCGCGCCGCCGATCTGCCGCAGCACGTCTGCAATGGCGCGCAACACGAAATTCCCCTCTCCGCTCCCGGTTTCCCGCCCGGCCGCGGCGGCCGGGCGAGGTCCGGGCACCCGGGTTTCGTCAGCGCTTGCCGATCAGATCCGCCGGGTAGGCCCCGGCGGCGAGTGCGGCCCGCGCGAAGCCCGCCCCCAGCTCCGTCAGACGGGCGACGCCCTCCGCCCCCAGGTGCTCGTACGGCGCCCGGTCCAGCCGGTCCGTCTCCGCCTCGATCTCCGCCCGCAGCGCGACGCCCCGCTCCGTCAG
The DNA here is from genome assembly GCF_000720765.1 of Streptomyces sp. NRRL S-646. GTDB lineage: Bacteria > Actinomycetota > Actinomycetes > Streptomycetales > Streptomycetaceae > Streptomyces. The sequence goes on along the minus strand of NZ_JODC01000007.1, from coordinate 561,168 downwards.
CTCGCCCGCCTCGTCCAGCAGCCCGCGCTCGCGCAGCCGCCCGCAGGCCGCGTCCCAGTCCTCCTGCTTCCAGCCGCGGCTGCCGAACACCCACTTCGGTGCCATGCCCTTGCCGGTCGCGGTGTGCGTCACCACGGCCTCCAGGCCGTCCAGCTCCGCGGACATCAGCACGGCGAGATGCCCGTCGCCGCGGTGCTCGCGCAGCAGCGTGGTGGCGTGGAAGTACGCCAGATGCGGCTGGTCGGGCACCGGCAGGTCGGCGTGCGCGGAGTACAGCGGCCGGGCCGCGCGCGAACAGGCCTCGGCGGCCCGCAGCGCCAGCCGCGCCGCCTGAGCCATCTCCTCGGACGCCACGGTGTCCTCGCCGAGCAGGCGGCGCAGGGTCGCATCGACGGCACGCGCGCGTGCGGCCAGGATCTGCGAGGGCGCGGCGCTCTCCCAGACGGCGGGCACATAGCGGGCCACGAGCTCGTACTTGTAGTTGTAGAACGTCGCCGTCACCGTACCCGGCCCGACCGGGCCCAGCGCTGCCGCCCGCGCGGCGAGGTTGACGGCCCTCGGGTGGGTGATGCCGAGAGCGCCCAGTTCCCTGCCCAGGTCGGGCGAGAAGTAGTACGTCGCGTGCAGGGAGTTGAGCGCGTTGTGGCAGCGGCGGCCGGCGTGCGGATCAAGGGCGGCAGTAGTCATGACCGGCAGGTTACCGACTGGTCGGTACGGGCTCCAGTTGCGTGCGCCGGATGGCAGGAAAGGTGGGGAACTCGTCATTGCGGCCATTCGCCCGGCTGCCAAGAATCGTGGGTATGCCGCAGCGAACCGTCCTGCTCGTCCTCTTCGACGGCGTCCAGAGCCTCGACGTCACCGGCCCACTTGAAGTCTTCGCGGGCGCCGAGCAGCACTCTCCGGGCACCTACCGCATCCGCACGGCCTCCCTGGACGGCGCCCCGGTCCGCACCTCCAGCGGCCTGACCCTCGTACCGGACCAGAGCCTGGCGGACGCGCAGGCCCCGCACACCCTTCTCGTGCCGGGCGGCCAGGGCACCCGCCGGCCGGGGCGCGACCCCCGGCTGACCGACTGGCTGCGCGAGTGCGGCCCGCGTGCGGAGCGCCTCGTCTCCGTCTGCACCGGTGCCGTCCTGCTCGCGGAGGCGGGACTGCTGGACGGGCGCCGCGCCACGACCCACTGGGCGTACTGCGACAAGCTCGCCCGCGACCACCCCTCCGTCGAGGTCGACCCCGACCCCATCTACGTGCGCGACGGACACGTCTTCACCTCGGCGGGCGTCACCTCCGGCATCGACCTCGCGCTCGCCCTGGTCGAGGAGGACCTGGGCCGGGAGGCCGCGCTGACCATTGCGCGCCACCTGGTCGTCTTCCTGCGCCGGCCCGGCAACCAGGCCCAGTTCAGCGCCCAGCTCGCCGCCCAGACCGCCCGGCGTGAGCCGCTGCGCGAGGTTCAGCAGTGGATCACTGAGCATCCGGCGGGCGACCTGGACGTCGAGTCCCTCGCCACCCGCGCCGCCCTCTCGCCCCGCCACTTCGCCCGCGCCTTCCAGGCGGAGACCGGCATGACACCGGGCCGCTATGTCGACCGTGTGCGCCTCGAACACGCCCGCCGCCTGCTGGAGGACACGGCCGACGGCATCGAGGAGATCTCCCGAGCCAGCGGCTACGGCACCCCCGAGGCCATGCGCCGCGCCTTCGTCAGGACCCTCGGTACGGCCCCGGCCGAGTACCGCCGCCGCTTCCGCCCCGTATCCACCCGCTGAAAGGAACCCGATGCAGATCGCCATCGTGCTCTTCGACCGCTTCACCGCCCTGGACGCCGTGGGCCCGTACGAGACCCTGGGGCGCCTCCCGGACGCGGAGACCGTCTTCGTCGCCGAGCGGACCGGCCCCGTCCGCACCGACACCGGGAACCTCGCGATCGTCGCCGACCGGACCCTGGCCGAGGTGGAGCACCCCGACATCGTGATCGTCCCGGGTGGCCCGGGACAGACCCCGCAGATGGAGAACGAGACCCTCCTGGACTGGCTGCGCACCGCCGACGCCACCAGCACCTGGACGACATCGGTGTGCACCGGCTCCCTGCTCCTCGCCGCGGCCGGGCTGCTCCGCGGCCGCCGCGCCACCTCCCACTGGCTGGCCCTGGACTTCCTGAAGCAGTTCGGCGCCGAGCCCACGGGGGAGCGGGTGGTCCTCGACGGCAAGTACGTCACCGCGGCCGGTGTCTCCTCCGGCATCGACATGGGCCTGACCCTGCTCGGCAGGATCGCCGGCGACGAACACGCCCAGGCCGTGCAGCTGTTGACCGAGTACGACCCGCAGCCGCCCTACGACGCGGGGTCGCCCGAGAAGGCGCCCGCGCACCTCGTCGAGGAGTTCCGCTCCAAGAGCCGCTTCATCCTGACGTAGTCCAGGTGAAGCGCGGCTGCCTGCGCTCCAGGAACGCGGCGACGCCTTCCACGGTGTCGCCGCTGCCGCGCGCCTGCTCCGTCCAGTACGCGTCCCGGTCGGTACGCCCGTTCGCGAACTCCTTCGCCGCGGCCTGGGTGAGCTGCGAACGCGACACCAGGATCCGGGTGAACTCCGCGACCCGCTTGGCGAGTTCGCCCTGCGGCAGCACCTCGTCCACCAGGCCGGTGCGCAGCGCCCGCTCCGCGTCGATCAACTCGCCGGAGAACAGCAGGTACTTGGCGGCGGCCGGACCCACCAGCGACACCAGCCGGCGGGTGGAGGAGGCCGGATACACGATGCCGAGCTTCGCCGGCGTCACCCCGAACAGCGCCCCCTCCATGGCGAACCGCAGATCACATGCCGCCGCCAGCTGCGACCCGCCGCCCACGCAGTGCCCGCGGACCGCGGCCAGCGTCGGTTTCGGAAAGGCGGCCAGGGCCTCCTCGGCCCGCACCGCGAGCGACTGCGCCTCCTCCGGAGACCCCTGCAGCGTGGAGATGTCGGCCCCCGCGCAGAACGTCCCGCCCTCGCCGGTCAGCACCAGCGCCCGTACGGCCGGGTCGGTCGCGAGGGCGTCGAGCAGCGGCGGCAGGGCGGCCCACATCGCGGCCGTCATGGCGTTGCGCTTCGCCGGGTGGTGGATGACGACGGTGGCGACCGAGTCGGTGACGCTGTGCAGCAGCTGGGGCTCCATGGCCGGATGCTAGCCGCCGCGCCGGGCACGTGATCAAGAAGGGGGCGCCCTAACCCGTACAACCCGAAGAGTTCGCGAAGTCGGCTGAAGGGTGAAAAGACCAGTCCCACAACTGACCGTGTCATACGCCAACGGTCATAAGTGCTCGATACCTGCTGACTTGTGTTCAGTCATCCGGAGTGTTGCGGGTCGTTCCCAACACTCGACGTGTGGTGACAATCGAGCGCAAGGGTGGCGACCGGACGATGGACAACCATGGGCGCGGGTCCGGCCCACGCCCAGAAGGCGGCGCCGACGAGCCCCGCGCCCCGGGGCCGCCTGCGGTGCCGCTGCCGTACGAAGGCGTCTGGCGGTTCACCGCGCCCGCCATCGAGGCCTCGGTCCCGCAGGCGCGGCACGCCGTACGGGACCTGCTCTACCGCCAGGGGGTGCCCGTCTCCGAAGACCTGGTGTACGGCCTGCTGCTGATCGTCTCGGAGCTGGTCACGAACGCCGTCCGGCACGCGGCGCTGCTGTCCCCGATGCTCGCCGTGGAAGTCGCCGTCGGCGCCGAGTGGGTGCGGGTGTCCGTGGAGGACAACCACCCCTACCGCCCGACCGCTCTGGAGACGGATCACAGCGGCGAGGGCGGCCGGGGGCTGCTCCTGGTCAGCGAGGTCGCCCGGGAGGCGGGCGGGGTGTGCGACGTCGAGCACACGTCGAGCGGCGGCAAGGTGATCTGGGCCGCCCTGCCGCTCAAACCCCTGAGGGTGCTCTGACGGAGGTCACCAGCCGGCCGACGGGCCGGTCAGCTCCCTGACGGCCGGGCGGGCCGCGTCCAGCACGGTCATGAACCAGGACGAGAAGGTGTCCTTGGCGTGCCGCTCCGCGAGCTCGGCGGGCGTCACGAAGGCCGTCGCGCCGACCTCCTCGGGGTCCGGCCGCAGCGGCGACTGCACCATGCCGACGAACAGGTGGTTGTACTCCTGCTCGACCAGGCCCGAGTCGGGGTCCGGGTGGTTGTAGCGGACCGTGCCCGCCTCGGCGAGCAGCGAGGGGGACACACCCAATTCCTCGTACGTGCGCCGGGCCGCCGCCGCGAAGGGCGCCTCGCCGGGGTAGGGGTGGCCGCAGCAGGTGTTGGACCACACACCGGGGGAGTGGTACTTGCCCAGCGCCCGCTGCTGCAGCAGCAGCCGGCCGCGCTCGTCGAAGAGGAAGACGGAGAAGGCGCGGTGCAGCTGCCCCGGCGGCTGATGGGCGGCGAGCTTCTCCGCGGTGCCGATCGTGACGCCGTTCTCGTCGACCAGTTCCAGCAAAATCGCGTCTGCGGCGCCGTTCGACGAGGTGTGCGTCGCGGTGGCAGGTGTGATCGGCATACCCATCCTTCACATCGGTCTTCGCGCCCCAAGTCTGCCGTACGAATCCGGCACTCCCGGCACTTCGCGGCGCGCCCGCATGTCCCGCGCGCAGCGCGGGCACGGCCGTCACCGGTGGAAGACCGGAAGAGGGGCCCGGTAGTTGATCGTGCCCGTGGCGCCCGGCAGGGAACCGTTCCAGGGCATCGCTGTGAGGCTTAACGACGCCGGGTCGCGCCGGACGGCTGCATTCCGGCCAAGATGTGTCCCACCTGCCTCAATGGCACACCCTCGCCTCGTGTTCCGCATGCCCGCCCGGTTCCAGCTGGAAGGTGCAGTGCGCCACGTCGAAGTGGTCGCCGAGGCACTCCTGGAGCTCGTGGAGCATCTTCTCGTGGCCGATCGCGCTGAGCACGTCGGAACGCACGACCACGTGCGCGGACAGCACCGGCATCCCGGACGTGATCGTCCAGGCGTGCAGGTCGTGGACGTCCTCGACCCCGTCCAGGTCCAGGATGTGGGTCCGTACGTCCGCCATGTCGACGTCCCTGGGGGCCGCCTCCAGCAGGACGTCCAGGGTTTCGCGCAGCAGCTTCCAGGTGCGCGGCACGATCATCAGGCCGATCACGAGCGAGGCGATCGGGTCGGCGGCCTGCCAGCCCGTTGCCAGGATCACCAGCGCAGAGATGATCACGGCGAGGGACCCGAGCGCGTCCGCAGCCACCTCCAGGAACGCGCCGCGCACGTTCAGGCTCTCCGCCTGGCCGCGCACCAGCAGCGTCAGCGAGATCATGTTCGCGACGAGACCGATCGTGCCGAACACGATGGTCAGGCCGCCCGCGGTGTCGGCCGGTGTGACGAACCGCTGGATCGCCTCGTACAGGACGTAGCTGCCGACGCCGAGCAGCAGCAGACAGTTGGCGAGCGCCGCGAGGATCTCGGCGCGGGCGTAGCCGAAGGTGCGGTTGCCGCTCGGCGGCCGGTTGGCGAAGTGGATCGCGAACAAGGCCATGCCCAGTCCGAGGGCGTCGGTCGCCATGTGGGCGGCGTCCGCGATGAGAGCGAGGGAGTCCGCGAGCAGACCGCCGACGATCTCGACCACCATGACGGTGAGCGTGATCGACAGCGCGACGCGCAGCCGCCCGCGGTACGCCGCCGCGGCCGTACCGGTGGGCGGGGCATGCGAGTGCCCGTGCCCGTGATCGTGCCCAGCCCCCATGGCAGCCGCCTTCCTGTGTTGCGCCCGGGATGACAGTGAACTACGGGCGGGGGGTATCCGGCAACGCGGCACTGAACACCGTTGTCATGTGCCCTGACCTGCGGAAACGATATGCAGGTCAGGGCAGCCTCAGTTCCCTTGCGGTGCTGTCACCTGCCGTGGTGCAGCAGCCAGCCCCGCCACGCCGACCCGACCATCTCGGGCACCCCGCGCCGGGCCGTCCAGCCCAGTTCCTCGGCGGCCCGGGCGGCGGAGGCGACCGCGCGGGGCGCGTCCCCGGGGCGGCGGCCCTCGACGAGGGCCGGGCGGCGGTCGCCGGTCACGTCGCCGATGACGGTGATCAGCTCACGGACGGAGACACCCTCGCCGCGGCCGATGTTCACCGTGAGGTCACCGCCGCGGCCGGCGAGCCGCAGTGCTGCGGCCAGATGCGCCTCGGCCAGGTCGGCGACGTGGATGTAGTCGCGGATGCAGGTGCCGTCCGGTGTCGGATAGTCGTCGCCGAAGATCCGCGGGGCCTCGTCACGGGTGAGCCGGTCGAAGACCATGGGGGCGATGTTGAAGACGCCCGTGTCGGCCAGCTCGGGTGCGGCAGCGCCCGCCACGTTGAAATAGCGCAGACAGACCGTGGAGATGTCGTGTGCGCGGCCCGCCGCCCGGACCAGCCACTCGCCGGTGAGCTTGGTCTCGCCGTACGGGTTCACCGGCGCGCACGGGGTGTCCTCGGTGATGAGGTCCACATCGGGGTTGCCGTAGACGGCCGCGGACGAGGAGAACAGGAACTTCCCGACCCCGGCCTCGGCGACCGCCTCCAGGAGCGTCGCGAGACCGCCGACGTTCTCCCGGTAGTAGCGGGTGGGCTGCGCCACGGACTCGGCGACCTGCTTGCGCGCGGCGAGGTGGATGACGCCGGTCACCCCGTACTCAGCGAAGACCCTCTTCAGCAGATCGCCGTCGAGCGTCGAGCCCTCGACGAGCGGCACGTTCGCCGGCAGCCGCTCGGGGAACCCGGCCGAGAGGTCGTCCAGCGCGACGACGTGCTCCCCGGCGCCGGTCATGGCCCGCACCACATGGGCCCCTATGTATCCCGCTCCGCCTGTGATCAGCCATGTCATGGTCGCCCACCTTATGCCGACGCAACCCGGCGATCCCCAATGTCCCGGGATGTCTGATCTGGGCAGCGCGGTTTGTCGGCGGGACCCCGGATCACCGATGATGATCGCGGCAAAGGCCAGTGGAGATGGCGTTGATCGGCCCGTGAACGGGCGGTGAACTCCGCTCTCCGGGCATCCGATAGCCTCTGCCGACATGCCGCCCGCCTGGTGCAGCCAAGGGGCGCCCACCATGCACATGACCGGCGCCGGCGCGCCGGCACCCAGGGAGTGAGTTCGGTTGTCGACCGCCATCCTCACCGGTCAGCCGGTCCCCGGATCGTCGATCGAGGGCGATCTGCGGTCCCTCGGTTTCGACGTACGGATCGCAGCCGACACCGCCGACGCCGAGACGCTGCTGGCCCAGGTACCCGGTGACCAGCGGGTCGCCGTGGTGGACGCCCGCTTCGTGGGCCACCTGCACGCACTGCGCCTCGGCCTCACCGACCCCCGCTTCCCGCTCGCCGCGGTCCCCGGCGCCGTGACCGCCCAGCCGGCCGGCCGCCAGGCCCTGACCCGTGCGATGGCCCGCGAGAACTCGGCCGGCGGCGGCACGGCACTCGCGGTCGACAGCCTCGCCGACCGCATCGTCACCGCCCTCGACAGCGACGGCGCCGACGTGCACCACCCGGAACTCGGCAGTCTGGTCGCCGCCGTCCCCGCCGACCCGCAGTCCCGCAACGAGGCACGGCAGGCGGTCGCGAACGTCGACGACGAGGCCGTACGTCTGAAGTCGGCCGTGAAGTCCCGCGACGGTTTCTTCACCACGTTCTTCATCAGCCCGTACTCCCGCTACATCGCCCGCTGGTGCGCCCGCCGCGGGCTGACTCCGAACCAGGTCACCACCGCCTCCCTGCTCACCGCGCTGATCGCGGCGGGCTGCGCGGCCACCGGCACCCGGCTCGGCTTCGTCGCGGCGGGCGTCCTGCTGATCGCGTCCTTCGTACTGGACTGCACCGACGGCCAGCTGGCTCGCTACTCCCTGCAGTACTCCACGCTCGGCGCCTGGCTGGACGCCACCTTCGACCGGGCCAAGGAGTACGCCTATTACGCGGGGTTGGCGCTGGGAGCGGCCCGAGGCGGCGACGACGTCTGGGCGTTGGCGCTCGGCGCGATGATCCTTCAGACCTGCCGGCACGTCGTCGACTTCTCCTTCAACGAGGCCAACCACGACGCGACCGCCAACACCAGCCCCACGGCGGCCCTTTCGGACAAACTGGACAGCGTCGGCTGGACGGTGTGGGTGCGCCGCATGATCGTGCTGCCGATCGGCGAGCGCTGGGCGATGATCGCGGTCCTGACGGCGGTCACGACCCCCCGCATCACCTTCTACGTCCTGCTCATCGGCTGCGCCTTCGCCGCGACGTACACCACTGCGGGCCGGGTGCTGCGCTCGCTGACCCGCAAGGCACAGCGCACCGACCGTGCCGCGCAGGCGCTCGCGGACCTCGCGGACAACGGACCGCTCGCCTCCCTCGTGGCGCGTGCCACACGGGCCCGCCTCGGCGCCCCGCTGCTGGTCGCGGCTGCCGGGACGGCGGTCCTCGCCGTCTCCCTCTTCTCCGACGTGACCTGGGCACCCGTCGTCGGAGCCCTCGTGTACGCGAACGCCGCCGGTCAGGCCCTGTACCGGCCCCTCAAGGGCGCCCTCGACTGGCTGGTCCCCCCGCTGTTCAGGTTCGCCGAATACGGCACCGTCCTGATCCTCGCGGCCAAAGCGGACGTGAACGGAGCCCTTCCTGCGGCTTTCGGCTTGGTGGCGGCCGTCGCCTACCATCACTACGACACGGTGTATCGCATCCGCGGCAACGCCGGAGCGTCCCCGGCCTGGCTGGTGCGCGCCATCGGGGGGCACGAAGGGCGGACGCTGCTCGTCACCGTCCTGGCCGCGGTGCTCACCGCCTCGCAGTTCAAGGTTGCGCTCGCGGTGGTTGCCGTGGCCGTCGCCCTGGTGGTGCTCGTCGAGAGCATCCGCTTCTGGGTGTCCTCCGGGGCCCCCGCCGTACACGATGAAGGAGAACCCGCATGATCGGCCTCGTGCTGGCGGCCGGCGCCGGACGCCGTCTGCGCCCCTACACCGACAGCCTTCCCAAGGCTCTGGTGCCGGTGGGGCCCGCGGGCATAGAGGGCGAACCCACGGTTCTCGACCTGACACTCGGCAACTTCGCCGAGATCGGTCTGACCGAGGTCGCGATCATCGTCGGCTACCGCAAGGAAGCCGTGTACGAGCGCAAGGCCGCGCTGGAGGCGAAGTACGGCCTCAAGCTCACCCTCATCGACAACGACAAGGCCGAGGAGTGGAACAACGCCTACTCCCTGTGGTGCGGCCGTGACGCCCTCAAGGACGGGGTGATCCTCGCCAACGGCGACACCGTGCACCCGGTCTCCGTCGAGAAGACGCTGCTCGCGGCGCGGGACGAGTTCAAGCAGATCATCCTGGCCGTGGACACCGTGAAGCCCCTCGCCGACGAGGAGATGAAGGTCGTCGTGGACCCCGGCCTGGGCGTCCAGCGGATCACCAAGCTGATGGACCCGGCCGAGGCCACCGGTGAGTACATCGGCGTCACCCTGATTGAGGGCTCGGCCGCCGAGGAACTCGGTGAGGCGCTGAAGACCGTCTGGGAGAAGGACCCGCAGCAGTTCTACGAGCACGGCTACCAGGAGCTCATCAACGTCGGCTTCACCATCGACGCGGCGCCGATCGGCGACGTCAAGTGGGTCGAGATCGACAACCACGACGATCTCGCCCGCGGACGGGAGATCGCGTGCCAGTACTGACCCGGCTCATCCCCTCGCCGCTCGTCGTGGACATCCGCCCGGGTGCCCTCGACGATCTGGCCTGCGTGCTGGCCGACGAACGCATCTCGACTTCGGGCAGGCTCGCCGTCGCCGTCAGCGGCGGTTCCGGCGCCCGGCTGCGCGAGCGCATCGCCCCGACCCTGCCCGGTGCCACCTGGTACGAGGTCGGCGGCGGCACCCTCGACGACGCGGTGCGGCTGGCCGGCGAGATAAAGGCCGGCCGTTACGACGCGGTCGTCGGCCTCGGCGGCGGCAAGATCATCGACTGTGCCAAGTTCGCCGCGGCCCGGGTCGGCCTGCCCCTGGTGGCCGTGCCGACGAACCTCGCGCACGACGGGCTGTGCTCGCCGGTCGCCACCCTCGACAACGACGCCGGCCGCGGCTCGTACGGTGTGCCGAACCCGATCGCGGCCGTCATCGACCTCGACGTCATCCGCCAGGCTCCGGCGCGCTTCGTGCGCGCGGGCATCGGCGACGCGATCTCCAACATCAACTCCATCGCGGACTGGGAGCTGTCCAACCGCGTCAACGGCGAGAAGATCGACGGCCTTGCCGCCGCCATGGCCCGCCAGGCGGGCGAGGCGGTGCTCCGCCACCCCGGCGGCATCGGGGACAACGACTTCCTCCAGGTGCTCGCGGAGGCGCTGGTTCTCACCGGCATCGCGATGTCGATCTCCGGCGACTCGCGCCCCGCCTCGGGCTCCTGCCACGAGATCAACCACGCCTTCGACCTGCTCTACCCCAAGCGCGCCGCCAGCCACGGCGAGCAGTGCGGCCTCGGCGCCGCCTTCGCGATGTACCTGCGCGGCGCGCACGAGGAGTCGGCGTACACGGCCGAGGTGCTGCGCCGGCACGGGCTTCCGGTGCTCCCGGAGGAGATCGGCTTCACGGTGGACGAGTTCGTCCGTGCCGTCGAGTTCGCTCCGGAGACCCGGCCCGGCCGCTACACGATCCTCGAACACCTCGACCTCACAACCGACCAGATCAAGGACATTTACGCCGACTATGTCAAGGCCATCGGTAGCTGAACTCCGCCCGGTCGTCCACCCCGCAGGGGTCAAGGACCGGCGCAGCGGTGAGCACTGGATGGGACGCCTCTACATGCGTGAGGTGTCCCTGCGGGTCGACCGCTACCTGGTGAACACCAGGGTCACGCCCAACCAGCTCACGTATCTGATGACCGTCTTCGGCGTGCTCGCCGCCCCGGCCCTGCTGGTGCCGGGGATCACGGGCGCCGTGCTCGGCGTGGTCTGCGTGCAGATGTACCTGCTGCTGGACTGCGTCGACGGCGAGATCGCCCGCTGGAAGAAGCAGTACTCGCTGAACGGCGTCTACCTCGACCGGGTCGGCGCCTACCTCACCGACGCCGCCGTCCTCGTCGGCTTCGGGCTGCGCGCCGCCGACCTGTGGGGCAGCGGCCGTATCGACTGGCTGTGGGCCTTTCTCGGCACCCTGGCCGCGCTCGGCGCCATCCTGATCAAGGCCGAGACCGACCTGGTCGGCGTCGCCCGCCACCAGACGGGCAAGCCGCCGGTGCAGGAGGCCGCCGCCGAGATGCGCTCCTCCGGCATGGCGCTGGCCCGCCGGGCCGCCGCCGCGTTCAAGTTCCACCGGCTGATCCTCGGCATCGAGGCATCCCTGCTCATCCTGGTGCTGGCGATCGTCGACCAGATGCACGGCGACCTGTTCTTCTCCCGGCTGGGCGTCGCGGTGCTGGCCGGCATCGCCCTGCTGCAGACCCTGCTGCACCTCGTGTCCATCCTCGCCTCCAGCAGGCTGAAGTGAGCGGCATGCGAGTCGGCGCGGTGATCATCACCATGGGCAACCGCCCCGACGAGCTCCGCGCCCTGCTCGACTCGGTCGCCAAGCAGGACGGCGACGGGGTCGAGGTGGTCGTGGTCGGCAACGGCTCGCCCGTCCCGGACGTCCCCGAGGGCGTCCGTACGATCGAGCTGCCCGAGAACCTCGGTATCCCCGGCGGCCGTAACGTCGGCATAGAGGCCTTCGGCCCCAGCGGCCGCGACGTCGACATATTGATGTTCCTCGACGACGACGGACTCCTCGCCCAGCACGACACCGCCGAGCTGTGCCGCCAGGCCTTCGAGGCCGACCCGAAGCTCGGCATCATCAGCTTCCGCATCGCCGACCCCGACACCGGGGTCACCCAGCGCCGCCACGTGCCGCGCCTGCGCGCCGCCGACCCGATGCGCTCCTCCCGGGTCACCACCTTCCTCGGCGGCGCCAACGCCGTCCGCACGAAGGTCTTCGCCGAAGTCGGCGGGCTCCCGGACGAATTCTTCTACGCCCACGAGGAAACCGACCTGGCATGGCGGGCCCTCGACGCGGGCTGGATGATCGACTACCGGTCCGACATGGTGCTGTACCACCCGACGACCGCGCCCTCGCGGCATGCGGTCTACCACCGCATGGTCGCCCGCAACCGGGTCTGGCTGGCCCGCCGCAACCTTCCGGCCCTGCTGGTCCCGGTCTACCTCGGGGTCTGGCTGCTGCTCACCCTTGTCCGCCGCCCCTCGCGGCCCGCCCTGAAGGCGTGGTTCGGCGGGTTCCGGGAAGGCTGGACCACTCCGTGCGGGCCACGCAGGCCGATGAAGTGGCGTACGGTGTGGCGGCTGACCCGGCTGGGCCGACCTCCGGTGATCTGACAAGCTCGTTCCTGTGAGCAATCGGCCCCACCCGGGCCCCAGGCTCTTGCCCATGCCCGCACAGGCTGCGCATCCCGAAGACGAAAGTTTCCACCAGTGAGTGAGACAACGCACGACGGCACGGTCGCCCTGGGCGCGGCCATGCCGCCCGACGAGGGCCTCCCGGCGAGCCGGCTGGCCGAGAAGTACGGGCTGACCGTGAGCGGCGCCCGGCCCTCCCTTGTCGAGTACGTCCGCCAGCTCTGGGACCGGCGTCACTTCATCCTCGCCTTCTCCCGGGCGAAGCTGACCGCCCAGTACAGCCAGGCCAAGCTCGGCCAGCTGTGGCAGGTGGCCACGCCGCTGCTGAACGCGGCCGTGTACTTCTTCATCTTCGGCATGATCCTCAAGGCCAACCGCGGACTGCCCCGCGAGGTATACATCCCGTTCCTGGTCACCGGTGTGTTCGTGTTCACCTTCACGCAGAGCTCGGTGATGGCGGGCGTGCGTGCGATCTCCGGCAACCTCGGCCTGGTCCGCGCGCTGCACTTCCCGCGCGCCTCCCTGCCGATCTCCTTCGCACTGCAGCAGCTGCAGCAGCTGCTGTTCTCGATGATCGTGCTGTTCGCCGTGGCGGCCGCCTTCGGCAGCTACCCGGACCTGTCCTGGCTGCTGATCGTCCCGGTGCTGGCCCTGCAGTTCCTGTTCAACACCGGCCTCGCGCTGATCATGGCCCGCGCGGGGGCCAAGACCCCGGACCTCGCCCAGCTGATGCCGTTCGTGATGCGGACGTGGATGTACGCGTCGGGCGTGATGTTCTCCATCCCGATCATGCTGGCCGACAAGCCGCAGTGGCTGGCGAACGTCCTGCAGTGGAACCCGGCCGCCATCTACATGGACCTGATGCGCTTCGCGCTCATCGACGGCTACGGCTCGGAGAACCTGCCCGACCATGTCTGGGTGGTCGCGGGCGGCTGGGCCGCCCTGATCGCCCTCGGCGGGTTCGTGTACTTCTGGAAGGCGGAGGAGAGGTACGGCCGTGGCTGAGCAGACCGACCAGCAGACCGGGGAGCGGATCCCCACCGTCATCGCCGACGAGCTCCACATCGTCTACCGCGTGCACGGCGCCAAGACCGGCAAGGGCAGCGCCACCGCCGCCCTCAGCCGCATCGTCAAGCGCGGCGAGGAGCGCGGGGTGCGCAAGGTGCACGCCGTCAAGGGCGTCTCCTTCGTCGCCTACCGCGGTGAGGCCGTCGGCCTCATCGGCTCCAACGGCTCCGGCAAGTCGACGCTGCTGCGCGCCATCGCCGGCCTGCTCCCGGCGGAGAAGGGCCGCGTCTACACCAACGGCCAGCCCTCGCTGCTGGGCGTGAACGCGGCCCTGATGAACGACCTGACAGGCGAGCGCAACGTCATATTGGGCGGGCTCGCCATGGGGATGACCCGCGAGCAGATCAGGGAGCGCTACCAGTCGATCGTCGACTTCTCGGGCATCAACGAGAAGGGTGACTTCATCACCCTGCCGATGCGCACCTACTCCTCCGGCATGGCGGCCCGCCTGCGCTTTTCCATCGCCGCCGCCAAGGACCACGACGTCCTGATGATCGACGAGGCGCTGGCCACCGGCGACCGCAAGTTCCAGAAGCGCTCCGAGGAACGCATCCGTGAGCTGCGCAAGGAGGCCGGCACGGTGTTTCTCGTCAGCCACAACAACAAGTCGATCCGCGACACCTGCGACCGCGTCCTGTGGCTGGAACGCGGGGAGCTGCGCATGGACGGGCCGACCGAAGAGGTCCTCAAGGAGTACGAGAAGTTCACCGGCAAGTAGTCCACCCCGGCCTGGACACACCGGCCAGGAGGGATCGCGGGGCCCCGCCGCAACCTCTGCGGCGGGGCCCCGCGTCTGCAAAGGAAACGTCAACTCGGTTTCGCCCAAGGAATCTTGACGCCAATCGGTGTGTTGTTGTGATGTGCAGGACACCCCAGGGATCCCGGCTGCGTTGTACAACGTAAGCTGTACCGGTCCCGAAACGCGGCAAACTGGGGCGATAATGCGCGACAGCCTCAAGCGGGACAGCCGCGCGGACGGCCGGGCGGCGTGTCCGAAATAGTATGCATTGGGTCGGCAGTGTAGAACGGGAGATGTGACGGCAATGGCTACGGAAACTCCCCAGCTGAACGCAGCATGTGCCGTCCCCGCCCCGGGCAGTCACCGGTGACGGGAACCGGCATGTCGCACGCCGTTGATCCGGAGCGCGACACGCTCGACAAGGCCGCGGGCGAGAACTTCCCCGTGGCACCTTTCTTCCTGCCCAGGGCCTGGCGCGCCGACCTCATGGCCGTGTACGGATTCGCCCGCCTCGTCGACGACATCGGCGACGGCGATCTGGCCCCCGGCGGCACCGACGCCCGTCTGCTCGGCGTGTCGCCCGAGGACGCCGAGGACCGGCTGCTGCTCCTGGACGCCTTCGAGGCCGACCTGAACCGGGTCTTCGACTCGACCCCGCGCCACCCCCTCCTGCGCCGCCTCCAGCACACGGTCCGCCGCTGCGCGCTCACCCCCGAGCCGTTCCTCGGCCTGATCGCCGCCAACCGCCAGGACCAGCTCGTCAGCCGCTACGAGACCTACGACGACCTGCTCGCGTACTGCGAACTGTCGGCCAATCCCGTCGGCCGCCTGGTCCTGTCCGTCACCGGCACCTCGACCCCCGAACGCATCCGCCTCTCGGACGCGATCTGCACGGCCCTCCAGATCGTCGAACACCTGCAGGACGTCGCCGAGGACCTCGGCCGCGACCGCATCTATCTGCCCGCAGAGGACATGAAGCAGTTCCATGTTCAAGAGGCGGATCTCGCCACCTCCACCGCGGGCGCATCGTTGCGCGCACTGGTTGCATACGAAGCGCAACGCGCCCGCGATCTCCTGAATGAAGGCGCCCCCCTCGTGGGTAGCGTCCACGGCAGGTTGAAGCTGCTGCTTGCGGGATTCGTGGCGGGGGGAAGGGCGGCGATCAAGGCGATCGCCGCCGTGGAATACGACGTACTTCCCGGCCCGCCCAAGCCCGGCAAGGTCCAGTTGCTGCGCGAGGTGGGCGTGACTCTGCGAGGAGAGGGGTGATCCGGACCGTGGAGTCGGAACAACACGCGTCCGCACCGGTACTCGCCGCCTACAGCTACTGCGAGGCCGTCACCGGACAGCAGGCCCGTAACTTCGCCTACGGCATCAGGCTGCTGCCGACGCCCAAGCGCCGCGCGATGTCGGCGCTCTACGCGTTTTCCCGGCGCGTCGACGACATCGGCGACGGCGCGCTGGCCGGCGAGGTCAAGGCGGCAAGACTCGAGGACACCCGGGCGCTGCTGGCCCGGGTGCGTGACGGATCGGTCGCCGAGGACGACATCGACCCGGTCGCTGTCGCCCTCGCCCATTCCGCCGAGACCTTCCCGATCCCGCTCGACGGCCTGGACGAGCTGATCGACGGCGTGCTGATGGACGTACGCGGCGAGACCTACGAGACCTGGGACGACCTGAAGGTCTACTGCCGCTGCGTCGCGGGCGCCATCGGACGGCTCTCGCTCGGCGTGTTCGGCACGGAACCCGGGGCGCGCGGCGCCGATCGTGCCCCGGAGTACGCCGACACCCTGGGCCTCGCGCTGCAGCTCACCAACATCCTCAGAGACGTCCGCGAGGACGCCGAGGGCGGCCGCACCTATCTGCCCTCCGACGACCTCGCGAAATTCGGGTGCTCGGCCGGGTTCAGCGGGCCGACCCCACCGGAGGGCTCCGACTTCGCGGGCCTCGTGCACTTCGAAGTGCGACGGGCCCGCGCCCTTTTCGCCGAGGGCTACCGGTTGCTGCCCATGCTGGACCGGCGCAGCGGCGCCTGTGTCGCCGCGATGGCCGGCATCTACCGCCGGCTGCTCGACCGCATCGAGCGCGACCCGGAGGCCGTGCTGCGCGGCCGGGTCTCGCTGCCCGGCCGGGAGAAGGCCTACGTCGCCGTACGCGGCCTGTCCGGACTGGATGCCCGGCATGTGACGCGGAGGACCGTCAGGAGGCGCGCCTGATGGACAAACAGGGCCAAGGTGATGTCACCGATGAAAAGCGGCACGCAACCCTCCGGGCGGGGACGGCGTCCCTGACTGCAGCGGTCTGCCGTGCACCGTTCAACCACGGCGGTCGCGCAGGGGAGGGTGCACGATGAGCGACGACGGCACGCGGGCGGACGAGCCGCTCGCGGATCCGGCGGGGCGTTCCGCAAGGGACGCCGTCGTGGTCGGCGGCGGGCTGGCCGGAATCACCGCCGCACTCGCACTCGCCGACGCGGGAGTCCGCGTCACCCTGATCGAGGGCAGGCCCCGCCTCGGCGGCCTCGCCTTCTCCTTCCAGCGCGGCGACCTGACCGTCGACAACGGACAGCACGTCTACCTGCGCTGCTGCACCGCCTACCGCTGGTTCCTCGACCGCATCGAGGGGACGGCGCTGGCGCCGCTGCAGGATCGTCTCGACGTGCCCGTACTCGACGTCGACAAGCCCGAGGGGCGGAGGCTCGGCAGACTGCGGCGCGACGCCCTGCCGGTGCCGCTGCACCTGGGGCGCAGCCTCGCCACGTATCCGCATCTCTCGCTCGCCGAACGGGCCAAGGTGGGCCGGGCCGCGCTCGCGCTCAAGGGGCTCGACCTCGCCGATCCGGACCTGGACACGCAGGACTTCGGCAGCTGGCTGACCGCGCACGGTCAGTCGGCGCGTGCCGTCGAGGCCCTGTGGGACCTGGTCGGGGTCGCCACCCTCAACGCGGTCGCGGGCGACGCCTCGCTGGGGCTCGCCGCGATGGTGTTCAAGACCGGTCTGCTGTCCGACCCGGGCGCGGCCGACATCGGATGGGCGCACGTCCCGCTGGGCGAACTGCATGACCGGCTCGCCCGCAAGGCGCTCGACTCCGCGGGCGTCCGTACCGAGGTCCGTACACGCGTCACCTCCATCTCCACTGACGAAAACGGGCGCTGGAGCGTTCAGGTTCCCGGCGAGATCCTCGCCGCGGACGCCGTCGTGCTCGCCGTACCCCAGCGCGAGGCCCACGACCTGCTGCCTCAGGGGGCGCTGGACGCCCCCGAAAATCTTCTGGAGATCGGCACCGTGCCGATCCTCAACGTGCATGTCGTCTACGACCGCAAGGTGCTCGAGAAGCCGTTCTTCGCGGCCCTCGGCACCCCCGTGCAGTGGGTCTTCGACCGCACCGACGCCTCCGGGCTGCGCGAGGGCCAGTACCTCGCCCTGTCCCAGTCGGCGGCGCAGGACGAGATCGACGAGCCGGTCGCCGTGCTGCGCGAGCGCTATCTGCCCGAGTTGGAACGGCTGCTTCCGGGTACGCGCGGCGCCGAGGTGAAGGATTTCTTCGTGACCAGGGAGCGCACGGCCACCTTCGCTCCCACCCCCGGCGTCGGACGGCTGCGGCCCGGCGCCCGTACCAAAGCCCCCGGCCTCTACCTGGCCGGAGCGTGGACCGCCACAGGGTGGCCCGCGACCATGGAGAGTGCGGTCCGCAGTGGAGTGAGTGCGGCGGACGCCGCCCTCGCCGCCCTGGGCCGGCCCCGTCCGAGTCGCCTCTTCGAGCTCGAGGAGGCGGCGTGATGCTCGATCAGCATCCGGCAGGCCCCCGCACCCCCGGTACCGCAGAAAAAGGAGAAACTGTGCCCACTGTGCCCCCGGCCGAAGCGGCCGCTGAGAGGACCGCGGTGGACGTGACCGCGCTCCTGGAGCGCGGCCGGACCCTTGCCACACCGGTACTGCGGGCGGCCGTCGACCGCCTGGCCCCTCCCATGGACACCGTTTCCGCCTACCACTTCGGCTGGATCGACGCCGAGGGCAACCCCGCCGACGGCGACGGCGGCAAGGCCGTGCGCCCCGCCCTCGCGGTGCTCTCCGCCGAGGTCACCGGCGCCGCACCCGAGATCGGCATCCCCGGCGCCGTCGCCGTCGAACTCGTCCACAACTTCTCCCTCCTGCACGACGACCTGATGGACGGCGACGAACAGCGCCGCCACCGTGACACCGTCTGGAAGGTGCACGGCCCCGCCCAGGCGATCCTCGTCGGCGACGCCCTGTTCGCCCTCGCCAACGAGATCCTGCTGGAGCTCGGCACCGTCGAGGCGGGTCGCGCCACCCGCCGCCTGACCACCGCCACCCGCGCCCTGATCGACGGCCAGGCGCAGGACATCTCCTACGAGCACCGCGACCGCGTCAGCGTCGAGGAGTGCCTGGAGATGGAGGGCAACAAGACCGGCGCCCTGCTCGCCTGCGCCTCCTCCATCGGCGCGGTCCTCGGCGGCGCGGACGACCGAACCGCCGACACCCTGGAGAAGTACGGCTACCACCTCGGCCTCGCCTTCCAGGCCGTCGACGACCTGCTCGGCATCTGGGGCGACCCGGTCTCCACCGGCAAGCAGACCTGGAGCGACCTGCGCCAGCGCAAGAAGTCCCTGCCGGTCGTGGCCGCGCTCGCGGCGGGCGGATCCGCCTCCGAGCGGCTCGGCGAGATCCTCGCCGCCGACGCCAAGAGCAGCGACTTCGAGAACTTCTCCGAGGAGGAGTTCGCCTCCCGCGCCGCGCTCATCGAGGAGGCGGGCGGCCGCGAGTGGACCGCCGAAGAGGCGCGCCGTCAGCACAACACCGCCATCCAGGCCCTGCACGCCATCGACATGCCCGACCGGGTGCGGGCACAGTTCACGGCGCTCGCCGACTTCGTCGTCGTACGAAAGAGATGATCACTATCGGTCGAATAGCCCTCGCGTAGTCGCCGGCCGGTGTCGCGGGAACACGAGCACCGGCCGACGGCGGACCCACAGCAGCACGATCTGTACGACTGCACGAAGGGGAAGCCATGACAGCGACGACCGACGGAAGCACCGGGGCCCTGCCGCCCCGGGCAGCCTCGGCCAGCGAAAGCGACAGCACGAGCCCCGTGGCGGCGGGGGTGCGCGATGCCGCCGTACGCGCCGTACAACGCTCCACCGACTTCCTGCTGTCCCGGCAGGACGCCCAGGGCTGGTGGAAGGGCGACCTCGAGACCAACGTGACCATGGACGCCGAGGACCTGCTCCTACGGCAGTTCCTGGGCATCCTGGACGAGGACACCGCGCGCGCCGCCGCCCTGTTCATCCGCGGTGAGCAGCGCGAGGACGGCACCTGGGCCACCTTCTACGGCGGACCGGGCGAACTCTCCACCACCATCGAGGCATACGTCGCCCTGCGGCTGGCGGGCGACACGCCGGACGCCCCGCACATGGCACAGGCCTCCGCCTGGATCCGCGAGCAGGGCGGCATCGCCGCGGCCCGGGTCTTCACCCGGATCTGGCTCGCCCTGTTCGGCTGGTGGAAGTGGGAGGACCTGCCCGAACTCCCGCCGGAGCTCATCTACTTCCCCACGTGGGTACCGCTCAACATCTACGACTTCGGGTGCTGGGCCCGGCAGACGATCGTCCCGCTGACGGTCGTCTCCGCGAAGCGGCCGGTGCGGCCCGCGCCCTTCCCGCTCGACGAGCTGCACACCGACCCGGCCGACCCGAACCCGCGCAAGCCCCTTGCCCCGGCGGCGAGTTGGGACGGAGCCTTCCAGCGCCTGGACAAGGTGCTGCACCAGGCGCGCAAGGTCATCCCGCGCAGGCTGCGCAAGGCGGCCATGAACTCGGCCGCCCGCTGGATCATCGAGCGGCAGGAGAACGACGGCTGCTGGGGCGGTATCCAGCCGCCGGCCGTGTACTCGGTGATCGCCCTGTATCTGCTGGGCTACGACCTCGAACATCCGGTGCTGCGCGAGGGGCTGGCGTCGCTGGACCGTTTCGCCGTGTGGCGCGAGGACGGGGCCCGGATGATCGAAGCCTGTCAGTCGCCGGTGTGGGACACCTGCCTTGCCACCATCGCGCTTGTCGACGCGGGCGTGCCGGCCGACCATCCGCAGCTCGTCAAGGCGGCGGACTGGATGCTCGGCGAGGAGATCGTCCGGCCCGGCGACTGGGCCGTCAGACGGCCCGGGCTGCCGCCCGGCGGCTGGGCGTTCGAGTTCCACAACGACAACTATCCCGACATCGACGACACCGCCGAGGTGGTCCTCGCGCTGCGCCGGGTCAAGCACCACGACCCGGAACGGGTGGAGAAGGCGATCGGGCGCGGGGTGCGCTGGAACCTCGGGATGCAGTCGAAGAACGGGGCGTGGGGCGCCTTCGACGTCGACAACACCAGCCCCTTCCCCAACCGGCTGCCGTTCTGCGACTTCGGCGAGGTCATCGACCCGCCGTCCGCGGACGTGACCGCGCACGTGGTGGAGATGCTGGCCGTCGAGGGCCTCTCGCACGACCCGCGCACCCGGCGCGGCATCGAGTGGCTGCTCGCCGAGCAGGAACCGGACGGCTCCTGGTTCGGGCGCTGGGGCGTCAACTACGTCTACGGCACCGGATCGGTCGTACCCGCCCTCGTCGCGGCCGGCTTCCCCGGCTCGCACCCGGCGATCCGGCGGGCGGTGGCCTGGCTGGAGTCGGTGCAGAACGACGACGGCGGCTGGGGCGAGGACCTGCGGTCCTACAAGTACGTCAAGGAATGGAGCGGCAGGGGTGCCTCCACCGCCTCGCAGACGGCCTGGGCGCTGATGGCCCTGCTGGCCGCGGGGGAGCAGGACTCCAAGGCCGTCGAGCGCGGTGTCGAATGGCTCGCGGCCACCCAGCGGGACGACGGTTCCTGGGACGAGCCGTACTTCACCGGGACCGGCTTCCCCTGGGACTTCTCGATCAACTACCACCTCTACCGGCAGGTCTTCCCGCTGACCGCACTCGGCAGGTACGTCAACGGGGAGCCCTTCACCAAGAAGCCTCTCGCCGAGGCCGAGGGGGGCTGATGAGCACCCAGCCCGCCCCGGCCCCGCTGCTGATCGCCTGCGCGCTCGGCATCGAGCACCTCGCCCTGCGCGCCGGGGACCGGGGCGGGGCCGGCGGGCCCGTCACCCTGCTCCGTACAGGCATGGGGCCCAGGGCGGCCGAGCGCTCCGTCACCCGGATGCTCGCGGACCCGGACTGGAGCGGGGCGGCCGTGCTGGCCACCGGCTTCTGTGCGGGGCTCGCCCCCGGTATGCACCCCGGGGACCTGGTCGTCGCCGAGGAGACCCGGGATCCGGACGGAACCGTTCCGTGCGTGGGGACCGACCTGCTCGTCAAGGAGCTCGGGCGCGCGGTGCCCGGGCGCACCGTCCACACCGGCCCCGTCACCGGCTCCGATCATGTCGTACGTGGTCACGAGCGGTCGGATCTGCTCGCGACCGGCGCGATCGCGGTCGACATGGAGTCCGCGGCGACGCTTCTGAGCGCCGTGCGCACCGGCGCGCGCCCGGTTGCGGCCGTGCGGGTGGTCGTGGACGCTCCTGAACATGAACTTGTTCGAATCGGCACGGTCCGCGGTGGAATATCAGCTTTCCGTGTCCTTCGTGCCGTACTTCCAGCTTTCTTTGAATGGCACCGTTCCTTGCTGCTCCCCAGGAGGTGAGCCAGATGGCCATGCCGCTGCGTCAGTCCATCAAGGTCGCTACGTACTTGGCTGAACAGAAGCTCCGCAAGCGGGACAAGTTTCCGCTGATCGTGGAGCTGGAACCGCTCTTCGCGTGCAATCTGAAGTGCGAGGGCTGCGGCAAGATCCAGCATCCGGCGGGTGTGCTCAAGCAGCGCATGCCGGTCGCGCAGGCCGTCGGGGCGGTCCTTGAATCCGGTGCCCCCATGGTGTCCATCGCGGGCGGCGAGCCCCTGATGCACCCTCAGATCGATGAGATCGTGCGGCAGCTGGTGGCGAGGAAGAAGTACGTCTTCCTCTGCACCAACGCGATGTTGCTGCGCAAGAAGATGGACAAGTTCAAGCCGTCTCCCTATTTCGCCTTCGCCGTGCACATCGACGGGCTGCGCGAGCGGCACGACGAGTCGGTGGCGAAGGAGGGTGTGTTCGACGAGGCCGTGGAGGCGATCAAGGAGGCCAAGCGGCGCGGCTTCCGGGTCACCACCAACTCGACCTTCTTCAACACGGACACCCCGCAGACCATCATCGAGGTGCTCAACTTCCTCAACGACGACCTCAAGGTCGACGAGATGATGATCTCGCCCGCCTACGCCTACGAGAAGGCCCCCGACCAGGAGCACTTCCTGGGCGTGGAGCAGACCCGCGAACTGTTCAAGAAGGCCTTCGCGGGCGGCAACCGCAGGAAGTGGCGGCTGAACCACTCGCCCCTGTTCCTCGACTTCCTCGAGGGCAAGGTCGACTTCCCGTGCACCGCCTGGGCGATCCCGAACTACTCGCTCTTCGGCTGGCAGCGCCCCTGCTATCTGATGAGCGACGGGTACGTGCCGACGTACCGCGAACTCATCGAGGAGACCGACTGGGACAAGTACGGCCGCGGCAAGGACCCGCGCTGCGCCAACTGCATGGCGCACTGCGGCTACGAGCCCACCGCCGTCCTCGCCACCATGGGATCCCTGAAGGAGTCCCTGCGCGCGATGCGCGAGACGGTCTCCGGAAACCGGGAGTGACACGATGACCGCCATCTCCTTGGGCGTCCCCGAGGTACCGGCCCGGCCGATCGCCGAGCGGCGCGTGTCGCGGCAGATCCATGTCGGGCCGGTGGCGGTCGGGGGCGGGGCCCCGGTGTCGGTGCAGTCGATGACGACGACCCGTACCTCGGACATCGGCGCCACCCTGCAGCAGATCGCGGAACTCACCGCGTCCGGCTGCCAGATCGTGCGGGTCGCCTGTCCCACGCAGGACGACGCGGACGCCCTCGCGACCATCGCCCGCAAGTCGCAGATCCCGGTGATCGCGGACATCCACTTCCAGCCGAAGTACGTGTTCGCGGCGATCGAGGCCGGGTGCGCCGCGGTGCGGGTGAACCCGGGCAACATCAAGCAGTTCGACGACAAGGTCAAGGAGATCGCGCGGGCCGCGAAGGACCACGGCACGCCGATCAGGATCGGCGTCAACGCCGGGTCGCTGGACAGGCGGCTGCTGCAGAAGTACGGCAGGGCGACTCCGGAGGCGCTCGTCGAGAGCGCCCTGTGGGAGGCCTCGCTCTTCGAGGAACACGGCTTCCGGGACATCAAGATCTCGGTCAAGCACAACGACCCGGTCGTGATGATCGAGGCGTACAAGCAGCTCGCCGCGCAGTGCGACTACCCGCTCCACCTCGGCGTGACCGAGGCCGGGCCCGCCTTCCAGGGCACGATCAAGTCGGCGGTCGCCTTCGGCGCGCTGCTCTCGCAGGGCATCGGCGACACCATCAGGGTCTCGCTCAGTGCCCCGCCCGCCGAGGAGGTCAAGGTCGGCCTGCAGATCCTGGAGTCCCTGAACCTCAAGCAGCGGCGCCTTGAGATCGTCTCCTGCCCGTCCTGCGGCCGCGCGCAGGTCGACGTCTACAAGCTGGCCGACGAGGTCACGGCGGGCCTCACCGGCATGGAAGTCCCGTTGCGGGTGGCCGTGATGGGTTGTGTGGTCAACGGCCCGGGTGAGGCGCGGGAGGCGGACCTGGGGGTCGCCTCCGGCAACGGCAAGGGGCAGATCTTCGTCAAGGGCGAGGTCATCAAGACCGTACCCGAGTCGAAGATCGTGGAGACCCTCATCGAGGAGGCGATGAAGATCGCCGAACAGATGGAACAGGACGGCGCGTCGGGGGAGCCGGCCGTCACCGTGAGTTGAACAGCACGGACCGAAGGGGGCCCGAGCGTGACCATTCTGGAGAACATCCGGGGACCACGCGACCTGAAGGCGCTGTCCGAGACGGAGCTTCGCGAACTGTCCGAAGAAATCAGGGAGTTCCTGGTGCACGCGGTGGCCAGGACCGGCGGACACCTCGGGCCCAACCTGGGGGTGGTGGAACTCTCCATCGCGCTCCACCGGGTCTTCGAGTCACCCGTCGACCGCATCGTGTGGGACACCGGCCATCAGAGCTATGTGCACAAGATCCTGACGGGCCGTAAGGACTTCTCCAAGCTGCGCGGAAAGGGCGGCCTGTCCGGCTATCCCTCGCGCGAGGAGTCCGAGCACGACATCGTCGAGAACAGCCACGCCTCCACGGCGCTCGGCTGGGCCGACGGACTCGCCAAGGCCCGCCAGGTGCAGGGCGAGAAGGGACACGTCGTCGCGGTCATCGGCGACGGCGCGCTGACCGGTGGCATGGCCTGGGAGGCGCTGAACAACATCGCGGCCGCCAAGGACCGCCCGCTGATCATCGTCGTCAACGACAACGAGCGTTCGTATGCGCCGACCATCGGGGGGCTCGCCAACCACCTGGCCACCCTGCGCACCACCGACAGCTACGAGAAGGTGCTCGCCTGGGGCAAGGACGTGCTGCTGCGCACGCCGGTCGTCGGCAACACCATCTACGAGTCCCTGCACGGCGCGAAGAAGGGCTTCAAGGACGCCTTCGCCCCGCAGGGCATGTTCGAGGACCTGGGCCTGAAGTACGTGGGCCCGATCGACGGACACGACATCGGGGCCGTCGAGTCGGCGCTGCGGCGCGCCAAGCGCTTCCACGGACCGGTCCTCGTCCACTGCCTGACGGAGAAGGGCCGCGGCTACGAGCCCGCGATCGCCCACGAGGAGGACCACTTCCACACCGTCGGCGTGATGGATCCGCTCACCTGTGAGCCTCTCGCCCCCTCCAACGGGCCTTCCTGGACCTCGGTGTTCGGGGACGAGATCGTCGCGATCGGGGAGGAGCGGGAGGACGTCGTGGCGATCACTGCGGCCATGCTGCACCCGGTGGGGCTCGGCAAGTTCGCCGCCCGCTTCCCGGACCGCGTGTGGGACGTCGGCATCGCCGAGCAGCATGCGGCCGTGTCCGCGGCCGGTCTGGCGACCGGCGGGCTGCACCCGGTGGTCGCCGTCTACGCCACCTTCCTCAACCGTGCCTTCGACCAGCTGCTGATGGACGTGGCGCTGCACCGCTGCGGGGTGACGTTCGTGCTGGACCGGGCCGGCGTCACCGGCGTCGACGGGCCGTCCCACAACGGCATGTGGGACATGTCGATCCTCCAGGTCGTGCCGGGGCTCAGGATCGCCGCGCCGCGCGACGCCGACCAGCTGCGGGCGCAGCTGCGCGAGGCCGTCGCCGTCGACGACGCGCCGACGCTGGTCCGCTTCCCGAAGGAGTCGGTCGGCCCGCAGATCCCGGCGATCGACCGGGTGGGCGGCCTCGACGTTTTGCACCGCGGCCCGGACACCCCCGATGTGCTGCTGGTCGCCGTCGGCGTGATGGCGCCCGTGTGCCTGCAGGCCGCCGAGCTGCTGGAGGCGCGCGGCATCTCATGCACCGTCGTCGACCCGCGCTGGGTCAAGCCCGTCGACCCGTCGCTCCCGGGCCTCGCCGCCGAACACCGGCTGGTGGCCGTGGTCGAGGACAACAGCCGTGCGAGCGGGGTGGGAGCCGCGGTCGCGCTGGCGCTCGGTGATGCCGACGTCGACGTCCCCGTACGACGCTTCGGCATCCCGGAGCAGTTCCTCGCGCACGCCAAGCGCGGGGAGCTGCTCGCCGACATCGGCCTCACTCCGGTCGAGGTGGCCGGACGGATCAGCGCGAGCCTCGCCGTCAAGGAGGCCGAGGACACCCTGGCCGTCAAGGAACAGCTGGACGGCACAGTCAAGGAGAAGGCTGAATGACCAAGGAGTTCGACCTCGGCGCACTCCTGGCCGAGCGCGGAGCCGAGCGCTACGAGCTGCACGGGAAGTACCTGAACCACCAGCTCCCGCGCATGCTGCACACCATCGGCTTCGACAAGGTCTACGAGCGCGCCGAGGGCGCCCACTTCTGGGACGCGGACGGCAACGACTACCTGGACATGCTCGCCGGGTTCGGGGTGATGGGCCTGGGCCGCCACCACCCCGTCGTCCGCAAGGCACTGCACGACGTCCTCGACGCCTCTCTCGCCGACCTCACCCGCTTCGACTGCCAGCCGCTGCCCGGACTGCTGGCGGAGAAACTGCTCACGCACAGCCCGCACCTGGACCGCGTGTTCTTCGGCAACAGCGGTACGGAGGCGGTGGAGACCGCGCTGAAGTTCGCCCGGTACGTCACCGGGAAGCCGCGGATCCTGTACTGCGACCACGCCTTCCACGGCCTGACCACCGGGTCGCTGTCGGTCAACGGCGAGGACGGCTTCCGCGACGGCTTCGCCCCGCTGCTGCCCGACACGGCCGTACCGCTCGGCGATCTCGACGCCCTGGCACGGGAGTTGAAGAAGGGCGACGTCGCCGCCCTGATCGTGGAACCGATCCAGGGCAAGGGCGTGCACGAGGCGCCGCCCGGCTATCTGCGCGCCGCGCAGGACCTGCTGCGCAAGCACAAGGCGCTGCTCATCGCCGACGAGGTGCAGACGGGCCTGGGCAGGACCGGCGACTTCTACGCCTACCAGCACGAGGAGGACGTCGAGCCGGACCTGGTGTGCGTGGCCAAGGCGCTCTCCGGCGGTTATGTGCCCGTCGGCGCCACCCTCGGCAAGGACTGGATCTTCAAGAAGGTCTACTCGTCGATGGACCGGGTGCTGGTCCACTCGGCGAGCTTCGGGTCCAACGCCCAGGCCATGACGGCGGGCCTCGCCGTGCTGTCCGTCATGGAGAACGAGCAGATCGTCGCCCATGCCCGTGTCGTGGGCGAGCAGTTGAAGTCCCGGCTGGCGGCGCTGATCGACAAGTACGAGCTGCTCGCCGACGTACGCGGCCGCGGCCTGATGATCGGCATCGAGTTCGGCAGGCCCAAGTCGCTGAAGCTGCGCAGCCGTTGGACGATGCTGCAGGCCGCGCGGAAGGGCCTGTTCGCGCAGATGGTCGTGGTGCCGCTCCTGGAGCGGCACCGGATCCTCACCCAGGTCTCCGGCGACCATCTGGAGGTGATCAAGCTGATCCCGCCGCTGACCATCGGGGAGCAGGACGTCGACCGGTTCATCGACGCCTTCACCGACGTCATGGACGACGCGCACAGCGGCGGCGGCCTCATGTGGGACTTCGGCAAGACGCTGGTGAAGCAGGCGGTCGCCAACCGGTAGGCCGCCCTGCAGGACGGGGCTCCACCGGCCCCGGCCTGCAGGCTCCCCACTCGAATAATCGATCGCATGAACGATCACCGTGGGGCACAATCGCCGGATGCCGACCACCGCGGAGCAACTGCTCTCCGCACTTGAACCACTGCCGTTCCCGGCCCGCCTCGCCCTCACCGCCACGACCGCACGCCGGCTCGTCGCGGAAGGCCGACTCGCTCCTCTGCTCACCGACCTCGACGCGCGCGGCCCCTACGAGCGGCGCCTCGCCGCGCTGGCCGCCCTCGTCGGCCGGGACGCCGGCTTCCTCGCCGAGCGGCTCGCCGACCCCGACACGGTCGTCGCCGGTTACGCGCAGCGCGGCGCCCGGATCCTGCCCGTGCCGGACGAGGCGGTCGAGGCGGCATATGACAACGCATCGGCCGCACTGCGCCGGCGGCTGGCCCGCCTTCTCGCCTCCGGTGGCCGTACGGCGCTCGCCGAGCGGCTGGTGGCCCGGCTCGGCTCGGAGTGGGGCGAGGCCGAGGCCGCCCGGCTGCTGGCCGCCTGCTCCACCCCGTTCGTCGCCCAGGAACTGCCGCGGCTCGCGCACGCCGTCGACGGCTGGACCCGGCTTGCCCGGCGCCACCCCGGGCCCGTCCTGGACCACGCCGAACGCGCCCTGTCCGAGCGCTCCGACGGACGGGAGCGGGAGGACTGGTGGCGCCTGAACGCCACGACGGTCGCGGCCCTCACCCCGCACCGTCCCTCGGCTGTCCTGGCACTGCTGGAGCGGTACGGGCCGCCCGGCATGCCGCCCGGTCTCTTCGGAGCCCTCGGCGCGCTGGTCGACGCCGAGGCCGAGCGTGTAGTGCGCTGGATCATCTCCCCCGACCGCCACACCCCGCGCAACCCGGCCACCCCGCCGCCCGGTGTGCTGCGTCGGCTGGCGCGGGCCGAGCCGCAGTCGTTGCCGCTGCTGGGCCGCCACTGGCTGCACCGCGACCGTCACTTCGCCGCGCTGCTGAAGGCCATGGCCCCGGGCAGGCGGGCGGCTTTCCTCGACGCGGTGACCGCCGACGGGACCGGCTGGGACCCGGCGCTGGCCGTACTGGACCTGCTGCCGCGCGAACGTCGCTGGGCGACGGTGCGGCGCGCGGCGGCCGACTTCGGCGACCGGAGCGACTGGTGGGACGACCTCGACACGCTCGCTCACGGTCCGTACGACGAGGCCCGCTCCGCGCTGCTCGCCGCGATCCGGCGGTCCGACGCGGACGACCGCGCCGCCGCCTGGCCGCTGCTGGTGGCCTGCGCAGCACGGGACGGCGGCCGGGAGTCCGTCACCGAGGTGCTCGGCACGGCTGCCCGCCTGCGCAACGACCAGGACCCCGTCCGCGCCGCCGCGTTGGAGGCACTCGCCGAGGTGCACCCGCGGCTGTTCGCCCCCGAGGACGCCGAGCCGCTGGACCGCATCGCCGTCGACGCCCTCGAAGCCCGGGACTGCTCGGCCGCGAGTCTGACGTCGCTGCGCACCCTCGCCGAGCGCGTGCTGGTCGAGCACGCCAGGGACGGTGAAACGGCCCTGCGGACCTGGGCGTTGAACACCCTGGAGCGGATGACGGGCCGGGTCGGCGTACCGGACTTCGGGCCGCTGCACCGGGTCCTGCGGCGCGGCCAGGAACACGAAGTGTTCGAGGCGCTGCGCCCCTGGCTGGAAGCCGCGGCGGCCAGATCCGACTTCCGGCTGCTGCTCGGCCTGGCCGCCGCGTTCGGTCCGCGGGCCCGGCGGATGCCCGCGCTCCAGGACATGCTGGCCACGGCGCTGGAGCGCGGCGACGACATGACGTTCGAGGTGGCAGCGAAGCTGTGGCTGGCCGCCCCGGCCACCCGTCAGGAACGCGCGGCGGTGATCGTCGGGCAGGAGCCGTCCGCCGTCGTCCTCGCGCCGGTGCGCCGCGTGCTGTCCCGCAGCCGGACGGACCTGCTGGACACGCTGCTGGCCGACACCCCGCCGTACGGGCGTTTCCTGGTCCCCGGCGCCGCCCGGCCGCTGCCGGACCTCAGTTCCGCCGACCGCTGGCTGCCCCGCCAGCAGCGGGCGGCGGCACACCTCGCCGAGCAGGTGGCGGCGGACCGCTCGCTGCCGCTGGACGACCGGGCCGCCGCGATCCGCGCCGTCGCGCCGGTGCCGGAGCTGGGTTGGGCTCTGGCGACGCGGCACCGGGACGACGAGGAGGTGGTCGTCGCCGAGGCCGCGCTCGCCGCGCTGCCCTGGACCGACCGCCCGCAGGACGCGCTGCCGGTGCTCCTGGAGGAGGCGGGCGGCGACCGGGCCCGCGTCGCCGTGTACGCGGCGACGCGCGCCGCCTGCTTCAGCAGCCCCTCCGAACTCGCCTCGGCGCTCGGCGCGTTGCTGAACGGGGAGCGGCCCGTGAAGGTGACCTCCCGCAAGGAGGCCGTACGCCTCGCGGCCCGGTTCCTGCCGCCGAGGCAGGCGGTGGCGCTGTTGGCCGGCGGCTTCGCCCCCGACTCGCACCCCGATGTACGGTCCGTCGTGATCCGTACGCTGCCGCCGCTGCTGGGCGTACCGGAGGCCTGGAGCCTGCTCGACACCGCCGCACAGGACGACTCCCCGGGCGTGCTCCAGGCCGTCGTGGAGGTGAGGCCGTGGGAACTGGCCGAGGCGCACCGCGCCAGATACGCGGCGGTGGTCGACGCGGTCTACGACGCCGGGCTGGCCTCGTGCGAGGGCTTCACCGGATACGGCTTCCTGCAGGGGCTGGCCCCCTGGGCCCGGTACGCGCCCGGGCTGGCCGGCCGGATCTCCGGCACCGTGTCCGACCTCGGCAGCCGCGCGCACTGGCAGTACGCGACCTGGGTGCTGCGCGACCTGGCGTTCTCCGACCTCCCGCACCCGGTGGGCGGCACGGAGGCCGGCAGCGCCTTCCACGGTGCGGTGACCGGCCTCCTGGCCGCGATGCACACGCCCGAAGGAGGGGGCGAGGCGCTGGCGGACCGGGACCTGCCGGCGCTGCAACGGCTGCGGACCCTGGTGTCACCGTCCTTCAACGTGGCCGGGCGGCCCGAGGGGCTGGCGACGATCGCCGCACTGCTGGCGCCGGAACCGCTGTTGGTGGCCGAACGCGCCGCGCTGCTGGGGCGGTTGGTCGAACGGACCGAGGAGCCGGACCGGCTGCTCGGGCGGCTGCTGGATCTGGCGCAGGCGCTGGAGGGCGCCGGAAGAGCGGTCGCCCTCCAGGTTGCGGGGCGCCTGTCGACGGGCGGGGCGCACCGGGCGCAGCCGGAGCGCGTCGCGGCTCTGCTGGCGGCGGCCGAGCGGCTCGCCGGAGACGGTGGCACCGTCACCGGTCTGCTCGCGGTGCAGCTGGTGGTCGGGACGGCCGGCGCCCTCGGCTGGCCGAAGGAGTGGCGGACGCTGCTGCGGCAGCTGCGCACACATCAGGACCCCGATGTACGGCACCAGGCACATCAGACGGTGACGGCGTCGGAGTGACAGCGCGCACGTGAGGCGCGACAGCGCGCACGTGAGGCAGCCTTTTTGCCTCTGAGGCAAGAAATTTGCCGCAGGGGTAATGCTTTGGCTGAATGGAGAGCATGAGCTCTCCCGAGACCGGGCCCGCCTCGGCGGACGCGTCGGCCGGGCCGGACGAGATCCTGCCCGTGGTCGCACCCCAGCTCCGCGCCCTGCGCCGCCGCGCTTCCCTCACCCTGGAGGCCGCGGCGCGCACCGCGGGACTGTCGGCCGCCCATCTCTCCCGGCTGGAGACCGGGCAACGCCAGCCTTCGCTGCCGGTGCTGCTCGCCCTCGCCCGTATCTACGGTACGACCGTCTCGGAGCTTCTGGGCGAGACGGTCGCCGAACGGGACGCAGTCGTGCGCGCCGCCGACATGGAACCGACCGCCGCCGGCGGCTGGACCTACTGGCAGGCCGGCGCGGCCGGCCGCGGCATGCAGGCCCTGCGCGTCCACGTACCGCACGGCTCCCAGGGCGACATCGTGCGGGTGCACCCCGGTGAGGAGTGGCTGTACGTCCTCAAGGGGCGGATGCGGCTGCGCCTTGGGGACACCACGCACCGGCTCGCCCCCGGCGACAGCGCGCACTTCGACTCGCTGACCCCGCACCGGATCGCCGCGCAGGATCCCGACGGCGTGGAGCTCCTGTTCGTCCACACCCTGCTGCAGAGCCCGACGGCCACGCTGTGCCTGGGCCCGATCACCGGAGAGATGCCATGAGCAACAGCAACATGGAGGAGAAGTTCCCCCGCGCCCTGTGGGTGCGCCTGATCATCTACATCGCCGTGGGGCACCTCTTCGCGGCCTTCATCTACCTGCTGTTCGAGATCGGGGCGAAATAGCCGCCCGACTCGGTCGAGAGAGAAACGGCCCGGCTCAGTCCAGCAGCCGTTCGCGCAGCAGCCCGCGGAGTTCGGGGGTGAGCCCGAGGCCCTGCTCCAGGTAGGTGTCGACGTCGCCCCACGTCTCCTCGATCGTCTCGAAGGCCGCCGTCAGATACTCGGCCCGCGCCTCGAAGAGGGGGCTGAGCAGCTCCATCACCTCGGGGGAGTAGGCCGAGGCGGAGCTGCCGCTGCGGTGCACCTTGTAGCGGCGGTGCTTGGCGTTCGACTCCAGGTAGTCCGCGACGATCGCCTCGCGCTCGACGCCCAGGGCGAGCAGTGTCACGGCTATGGACAGGCCCGCGCGGTCCTTGCCCGCCGCGCAGTGCATCAGGGCGGGCACACTGTCGTCGGCGAGCGAGCGCAGCACGCGCGCGTGCTCGGCGGTGCGCTCCTTGATGATCGTGCGGTAGGAGACGATCATGCGGTTCGCCGCCTTGCCGTCGCCGAGGAGCTCGCGCAGCTGGTCGATCTCACCGTCGCGGACCATCTTCCAGAACCCGGAGCCGTCCGCCGGGTCCGACAGCGGCAGGTTCACATTGCGCACGCCCGGCAGCTCGACGTCCGGGCCCTCCAGCTTCTGGTCCGCCGCGTTGCGGAAGTCGAAGATCGTGTGCAGCCCCAGGGAGGACAGGAACTCGGCGTCCTCCTCGGTCGCGTGCGCGAGGTGACCGCTGCGGAACAGCACCCCGTAGCGCACCCGCCGTCCGTCCACGGTCGGAAGTCCACCCACATCACGGAAGTTGCGGACTCCGGCCAGCTCGGGCTCGGTCGACGGGATCTGCTGCGTCACGGGGGCTCCTCCCAGTCCGCCCGGCCGGCGCGGCTCGTCGACGGGCACCCTCCCGACGATACGACATGGATTCCTGAGGCAATGAGTTGTCCACAGGCGTTGCGACCAGGGCACACGTGGCTTGATGATGTTGGGGATTGGTCGCACCTGTTCAGATGTGTGAGGGCTTGATGCTGGAGATCGCAGACAACGGCCGTACGTGGCTCCTCTCGGGGCCGGCCAGCAGTTACGCCGTGCACCTCACCGAGGACGACGAACTGCTGCACCTGCACTGGGGCCCCCGGATCGCGCTCGCCGACGCCGAGGCGCTCGCCGTCCGCCCGCTGCCGGACTACTGGCCCTTCGAGTCCCCGCTCGACGGACGCGAGGAGTACCCGGTGGAGGGCGGCCCCCGCTTCGTGCGGCCCGCCCTGTCCGTGCGCAGCGACGAGCGGCGCGGCACCGAGTGGCGCTTCGAGACGTACGAGGTGGACGGCGATCACCTCCGGCTGGCCTTCCGGGACGGTGGTCTCGCGATCACGCTGCACTACCGGATGCGGCACGACGTCGTGGAACGCTGGGTGACCCTCGACAACGAGGGGCCCGCCCTGGAGCTGCTGCGCGCCGACTCCGCCACCTGGACGCTGCCCGAGCGCGAGGAGTGGCGGCTGTCCCAGTTGCACGGCCGCTGGGCCGCCGAGTCCCGGCTGACCGCCGCGCCTCTCACCTACGGTGAGAAGATCATCGGCAGCCGCCGCGGCCACACCGGACACCAGCACCTGCCCTGGGTCGCCCTCGACACCGACGCCACCGAGGAACGCGGCGAGGTCTACGGCTGCGCTCTGGGCTGGTCGGGTTCCTGGCGGATCGCGGTGGCGCAACTCCCGGACGCGCGCGTGCAGATCACCGGCGGCGCCGGTTACGACGACTCCGGGCTGCTGCGCCTGGAGGCGGGCGAGTCGTACACGACCCCCGTCTTCGCCGGGCTGTGGAGCGACGGCGGCTTCGGCGGCGCGAGCCGCGCCTGGCACGCCTACCAGCGTGCGTACGTCATCCCGGACGCCGAGCAGGACCGGCCGGTGCTGTTCAACTCCTGGGAGGCCACGGAGTTCGACATCTCCGAGGAGCAGCAGGGAACCCTGGCGCGACGGGCCGCGGCGATCGGCGTCGAGCTGTTCGTGGTCGACGACGGCTGGTTCGGCAAGCGCACCAGCGACCGCGCCGGACTCGGCGACTGGACGGTCAACCGGGACCGATTCCCGAACGGCCTCAAGCCTCTCGCGGACTACGTGCACGCCCTCGGCATGCAGTTCGGCATCTGGGTCGAGCCCGAGATGGTCAACCCGGACAGCGAGCTCTATCGCGCCCACCCCGACTGGGTGCAGTTCCAGCCGGGACGAAAGCGGACGGAATTCCGCAATCAGCTCGTACTGAACCTGGCACGGGAGGACGTCCAGGAATACCTCTGGGAGCAGCTCGACGCGCTCCTCTCCAGCGCTCCCGTCGACTATGTGAAGTGGGACTTCAACCGCTGCTTCACCGACGCGGGCTGGCCCGGCGAGTCCTATCCGCAGCGGCTCTGGGTCGATCATGTCCGCGCCCTGTACGCCCTGTTGGACCGGCTGCGGGCGGCCCATCCGAATGTCGCCTTCGAGTCCTGCTCGGGCGGCGGGGGACGGATCGACCTCGGGATCATGAGCCGTACGGACCAGGTGTGGACCTCCGACAACACCGACCCGCTCGACCGGCTCGCCATCCAGCATGGCTTCAGTCAGGTCCACCCCGCGCGCGTGATGGCCGCCTGGGTCACCGACAGCCCGAACACCCAGCTCAACGGCCGGGTGAGCTCGCTGCGCTTCCGGTTCGTGAGCTCCATGGCCGGCGTGCTCGGGGTCGGCGGGGACCTCACCCGGTGGACCGAGGAGGAGCTCGCCGAGGCCGGCGAGTGGGTGGGGCTCTACAAGGAGATCCGGCCGCTGGTGCAGCACGGGGACCTCTACCGGCTGCGGCCTCCGCGGGGCGGACTGAGTGCGGTGCAGTACGTGCGCGGGGACGAGGCGGTCGTCCTCGCCTGGCTCCAGGCGCAGAGCCACGGCGAGCCCGTGCCGGCGCTGCGACTGCGGGGCCTCGACCCGACAGCCTCGTATGAATGCCCCGAAACGGGTGAAATCCACAGCGGTGCCGTATTGCTGCATCACGGACTGCGCACCGGATTGCGTGGTGACCTCGACGCGGCAGTGTTCCGTCTGCGGCGCATCTGAGCCTTCTGTCCGGATTGGCGCTCCTTCTGCCTCTTCATTCCAACTCGCTCCCGAATGGGGGATCCTGGAGCAGCGGCACGTGAGGAGCGTCATATCCATGACGGTGCGTGGCGCGTCATGTCCACGTAATTAGCGTGCTTTACAAGGGCTTTTGGTCGAGACGATCACTCCGGAATCAACGCAGGGTCACCGGGTTTTCTCTCAAGGGATCAATAGAAAAGCATTCACGGGGAACCGGCACTTGTTGCTTTGCGTCTTGGTCGCTTACGTTCGCCACCAATCCGGACGGACGCCCAATCCTGCCGCCGCCCGGTGCCCGCAGAACTCACCCGTGAACGGCAGGAGCGGGGGACCCACAGGTACAACTGCCTGTTCCGGTCTCCGGAACGGCTAGGGGTAAAGCCGCGTCGCATGCGCGGCCGGGCATCTCCAGCCCGAACCCGACAGCTCACCTCGCAGGCGCCGGAGAGGAATTCGTCATGCCCGCGAAGGGTAAACACCGCCGTCCGAAGCCCCAGCGCTTCACTCGCTCCATCGCCGTCGCCGGAACCGGTGGCGCCGCACTCGCTCTCCCGCTCATGGGGGCCACCGGCGCCCATGCCGCCACAACCCATTCCGCTTCCCAGGCGGTTTCGGAAAAGGCCGTCCAGTCCCTTCCGGTCTCCGAGAAGAAGGCGGCCCAGAAGAGCGCCGCCGGCAATGCGGGCGTGCGGACCTATTCGGTGCGGGCCGGCGACTACCTCTCGAAGATCGCCGACGAGCAGCATGTCTCCGGCGGCTGGCACAAGCTGTACTCGGACAACCGCCGGGCCGTCGGCGACGACCCGTCGCTGATCCATCCGGGCCTGAAGCTGACGATCGGCCGGAAGGCCGCCACGGACACCACCAAGTCCTCGTCCTCCTCGTCCGCCTCGAAGACGGCCTCGTCCGCCGGCAGGGCGACTGCCACCAAGGCCTCCGAGTCCGCCCCCACCGGCTTCACCCTCCCAGTGGCCGGCGGCACCGTCGGTACCGGCTACCACGTGCCCGGGGGTATGTGGTCCAGCGGCTACCACACGGGTGTCGACTTCGTCGTCCCGACCGGCACCGCCCTCAAGGCCGTCGGTGCGGGCACGGTCGTCTCCGCCGGCTGGGGTGGCGCCTACGGCAACCAGGTCGTCATCAGGCTGGCCGACGGCTACTACGCCCAGTACGGCCACATGTCCCAGATCTCCGTCTCGGCCGGTCAGACCGTGACCGAGGGGCAGCAGCTCGGCCTCTCCGGCGCGACCGGCAACGTGACCGGCCCGCACCTGCACTTCGAGATCCGCACCACGCCCGACTACGGCTCCGACGTGGACCCGGTCGCCTACCTCCGCTCGAAGGGCGTCGGCGTCGGCTGACATCCCCTTGGAACCACCTGCCTGACACGCTGCCGAAGGCCGGACCCCGATCCCCGGGTCCGGCCTTCGGTGTGTCCGGCTGCGCTCATGTTTGCCGTATTGCGTTCTTGTGGCGGGGGCTGCACGGGTGTCGACAGCGGCGGGAGGCGGGGGCACAGTGAACTCCGTAGCGATGAAAGCGCTTTCCCCGTCTCTGTCTTCCCAGGCCTGCGGAGGTTCCCGTGCCCGGCGTCGGTCGACGCACCGCCAGGAGGCATCGCTTCTGGCCGTCAGGGACGTCTTCTCGCCGCCAGCGGCACGGCCTGCTGCTCGGCCGAGTTCCCGGCCGCCTACCGCGCCTGCCTCCTCCGGCTGCGGGAAGCCGCGCGGCACGCCCGTGAACTGGCCGACCCGCACACCGAGTTCGTCGACACCACCGACTGGCTTCCCTGGCGGACGTGGACTTCAACGGCACCGTCCACCCGGCGTTCAGGGCCACCGCAATGCGGCCGACCACCTGCTCACCCTTCTCGGATCCACCCCTCACTCCACCCGAAGGAGCCACCCCCCCCCGTGACGAGCACCCGTAGAGCATTCGGAGCCCTGGCTGCCGGCGCCGCCCTGGCAGCCCTCGCCCCCGCACCGGCCGCCAGTGCCTCGCCCCGTGGCCGCCTCATCGCCCGCGACGACTTCCGCCACGGCCTCGGCAAGTGGGCGGTCGAACTGGAGCAGGGCGGCACCGTGACCGCCTCCCGAGGGGTGCTGGAGGTCGACGTACCCGCCGGGGCGACGGTCTGGTTCAGACAGCGGCTCGAAGGGCCCTACGTCATCGAGTACACGGCGACGCCCGTGTCGCAAGGCGGCGCGAACGACCGCGTGTCCGACCTCAACAACTTCTGGAACGCCACCGACGTCCGCTCCCCGGACGACCTCTTCGCCACCCGCCGCAACGGGGCACTGGCCGAGTACGACTACCTCAAGACGTACTACGTGGGCTACGGCGCCAACACGAACACCACGACCCGCCTGCGCCGTTACGTCGGGGAGCCCGGGGTCCGCCCGCTGATCCACGACTACACGGAGCCGCTCCTCGTCGCGAACGAACCCAACCGCGTCCGCATCGTCTCCGAAGGCTCGGCGGTCCGCTGGTGGAACAACGGGCGGCTCGTCTTCGACTACACCGACCAGCAGCCGTACACAAGGGGGCACTTCGCCTTCCGGACCACCTGGAGCCACTTCCGGATCGCCGACTTCAAGGTCCGCCGGCTCGCCCCGCACCGTCTCTGATGCCTTGACGACGCTTCAACGTCGCTGATGGGCGGGGTATTCCGGGCTTGGCGAACACTTTAGAAGTGGCTTATCTCACCGCACGTCAACCCTTTCCTACGGTCGCGTAGGTCACATTCGAAGGTGAATCATGGTCGATGTGACAGACGATTCGAAGAGTGACAGCAGATCAGTGATCGGGTCGTACGTTGCGGTGGGGGACAGCTTCACCGAGGGCGTCGGCGACCCCGGCCCCGACGGGGCATTCGTCGGCTGGGCCGACCGGTTCGCGGTGCTTCTCGCGGACCGGCGACCCGAGGGCGACTTCGGCTACACCAACCTCGCCGTGCGCGGCAAACTGCTCGACCAGATCGTGGAGGACCAGGTCCCGCAGGCCGTCGAACTGGCGCCGGACCTCGTCTCCTTCTGCGCGGGCGGCAACGACATCATCCGTCCCGGCACCGACCCCGACGAGGTCGCCGAGCGCTTCGAGCGGGCGGTGGCCCGGCTCACCGAAGTCGCCGGCACAGTCATGGTGACCACCGGCTTCGACACCCGTGGCGTCCCCGTGCTCAAGCACCTGCGCGGCAAGATCGCCACCTACAACGGCCATGTGCGGGCCATCGCCGACCGGTACGGCTGTCCCGTGCTCGACCTGTGGTCCCTGAGGACCGTTCAGGACCGCAGGGCGTGGGACGGCGACCGCCTCCACCTCTCGCCCGAGGGGCACACGCGCGTGGCGCTGCGCGCCGGGCAGGTCCTCGGCCTCGAGGTGCCGGCCGACCCCGACCAGCCCTGGCCGCCGCTCCCGCCGCGCGGCACCCTCGACGTGCGACGGGACGACGTGCACTGGGCGCGCGAGTACCTGGTGCCGTGGATCGGCCGCCGGCTGCGCGGCGAGTCGTCCGGGGACCACGTCACGGCCAAGGGTGCACTGTCGCCGGACGACATCAAGATGCGGATCGCTTCGGTGGCCTGACAGCCGCCTGAGACCGTCCTGGGCCGAGCCCTCGAAATGGCTTGAGAAGGGCCCTCGCTGGGGGGCGGAACAGCGGCCCGGTGGCACTGAGCCCCCGCCGAGTGCGGGGGCTCAGTGCTCCGAAGCCGTCAACGCGGCCCGCTCCAGTCCCAGTTCCCGGGCCAGTGCCTCGTCCACCCACTCCTGCGCCCGCGCCCGCGACACCGCACCGGCGTACGAGGTCAGCTGCACAGCGAGCCCGTCCAGCAGGGCGGTCAGCCGCAGGGCCGCGCCGTGCGGGTCCGGGCAGCGGAACTCGCCCGCGGCCACACCCTCCGCGATGACCTCGGCGATGGCCGCCTTCCACTGCTTGTCGAGGTCGCGCGTGACCTCCCGCAGCGCGGGCTCGCGCAGCGCCGCCGCCCAGCCCTCGATCCACAGCCGCCAGCCCTTGGCCTGGCCCGTCGGCGCGTACCAGCGCACCGCCGACCGCAACCGCCGCAGCGCCGTCGTACGGCGGCCGAGAAGCTTGCGCAGATGCCCGAGGTCGTCCTCGGCCGCGAAGGTGAACGCGGCGGCGACCAGCTTCTCCTTCGTCGAGAAGTGGTACAGCACCAGCGCGTTGCTCACGCCGAGTGCCGAGGCCACGTCGGCGATCCTGACCGCCGCCACGCCCCGCGCCTGGATCTGCCCGATGGCGGCCCGCAGCAACTCCTCGCGCCGCTCGGCCACGCTCAACCGCACTCTCGCCACGCGGTCACCCTATTCCGTCGCCGCTGGTGACGCCGGGCGAGGTCAGCAGTTGGCGGGTTCGAGCGGGTGCGCGGTGCGGCCGTACAGCTGCTTGTACTCTCCGAGGCGGCCGGATGTCCGGCACGGATGCCCGGACCGTCGTCACCGGTACCAGCCGAACCGTTCCGCTATCACCGGCAGCCGGTCCGCGACAATGGCGTGCGCGGCGGCGCGCGGGGTCGTCCCTTCGGCCTCCGCGCGGGCCAGCATCTGCTCGGTCAGGGCCCGCATCGAGCGGCGGGTGTGGGCGAACGCCTCCTCCGCGTCCGGGCCGATGTCGCCGAACAGGGTCCACCACCACCAGGCGTTCGTCCCGGAGTTGACGATCACGTCCGGCAGCACCGTCACCCCGCGCGCGGCCAGCAGTTCCTCCGCCTCGGGCAGAACGGGCATGTTGGCCGCCTCGACGATCCAGCGGGCGGTGATCCGCTCCTGGTCGGCGGTGTCGATCGCGTACGAGACCGCCGCGGGTACGAGCACCTCCGCCTCCGCCGACAGCCAGGCGTCGCCGGGCAGTTCACGGTCGCCGGGGCGCAGGGCCGCACGGTCCACGGTGCCGTACGCGTCCCGCGCGGCGAGCAGCGCCTCGACGTCGAGGCCCGCCGGGTTGGCAATGGTGCCCTTGATGTCGGCGACGGCGACGACGGTGAGCCCCGCCCGCGCGAGGAAACGCGCCGTCGCCCCGCCCATCGTGCCCAGACCCTGCACGGCGACCCGCGTTCCCGTGTACGGCACGCCCGCCCGGTCCAGGGCGGCCAGCGCCGACTCGGCGACCCCGCACCCGCCGACCAGCTCGTCCAGCCCGATGCCGTCCACCTCGATCGCGAACGCGTCCGCGAGCCGCCGGCGCGCCGCCGCCTCGTCGTCGAGCAGCGGATACACGGCCTGGACGGACGACACGAGCCCCGCCTCGGCCACCGCCCGGTCCACCACGTCCTGGCTGAGACCGAGGTCCTCCCCGGTGGTCCAGAAGCTTTCGACGTACGGCTTCATGGCCCGCAGGTAGCGCACCAGGAGGGCGTACGCCCGCGGGTCCTGGGGATCGCAGTCGATGCCGCCCTTGGCGCCGCCCAGGGGGACGTAGCGGCCCTCGGGGTTGTAGTGCAGCGCCTCCTTCATGGTCATCCCGCGCGCGAGCCCGGCGACCTCGTCCAGGGTGCAGCCCGCGCGCATGCGCAGTCCGCCGCTGGAGACGCCGCGCACCAGCCGGTCGACGACCAGGAAGCCCTGGCGGCCGGTGAGGTGGTCGGTCCAGGTGACCGACATCAGGGGGGCGGTCATGCGATCTCCTCGCGGATGGTGACCAGAGGCGGCGGCGGAGGGACGAAGGTCCCTCGATTACTGAATCGACAGTCAGTATCGGAATCGGCAGGACCCTCTGTCAACGGGCGGATCGATCACCGCGGCGCCGGCAGGAGGACGGGAATGGACGCCGGCGGTCCGCGGTTCACCAAGCTGTCGGCAATCTTTGGGCTTTGCTTGGAATGAGCCCGCAGCGACCCGGACGGCGCAGGTGTTGTCGGAGGAGCCGACCATAATGGAATGCCTCGTCGACTCCACCTGGAGGTACCGTGTCCGGTTTCCGTTCCCTGAGCTCCGGGCTCCGTGCGCTGCAGCCCGCGGGCTTCGGCGCGGACCCGAGCGGTGAGCGTCTCGCGCGCATCCGCAGATCACCGCACTTCAAGGACGGGGTCTTCCAGAATCCCGGAGGCACCGCCCGGACCCGGCCCTCCGGCTCCACGATGGACTTCGCGAAGGTCTTCTTCGACAAGGACGAGCGGCCCCGGCGCGCCCCCAAGGGCACGGTGCCCGTGCATCCCACCACGCTCGCCGACATCGCGAAGCCGCCGGCCACCGGACTGCGGCTGACCTGGATGGGGCACTCCAGCGTGCTCGCCGAGATCGACGGACAGCGGGTGCTCTTCGACCCCGTGTGGGGCGAGCGCTGCTCCCCGTTCTCCTTCGTCGGACCCAAGCGGCTGCACCCGGTGCCGCTGCCGATCGCCGCGCTCGGCCCGGTCGACGTCGTCGTCATCTCGCACGACCACTACGACCACCTTGACCTGCCCACCATCAAGGCACTGGCCGACACGGACACGCTGTTCGCCGTCCCCCTCGGCGTCGGCGCCCACCTCGAACACTGGGGCGTCTCCGCCGACCGGCTGCGCGAGCTGGACTGGCACGAGGCGACCAAGGTCGGCGGCCTCACCCTGACCGCCACCCCGGCCCGCCACTTCTGCGGCCGCGGTCTGCGCAACACCCAGCACACCCTGTGGGCCTCCTGGTCCATCGCCGGGGACGAGCACCGGATCTTCCACAGCGGCGACACCGGCTATTTCGAGGGCTTCAAGGACATCGGCGCCGAGCACGGACCCTTCGACGCCACGATGATCCAGATCGGCGCCTACTCCGACTTCTGGCCGGACATCCACATGACGCCCGAAGAGGGCATGCGCGCCCACCTCGACCTGCAGGGCGGCGAGCCGCACGGCGTGATGATGCCGATCCACTGGGCCACCTTCAACCTGGCCACGCACCCCTGGGCGGAGCCCGGCGAGGGCACGGTCGCGGCCGCCCGCGCCACGGGCTCCCGCATCGCCCTGCCCCGCCCGGGAGAGCCCTTCGAGCCCACCGCGGAGACGGTTCCGTCCGAACCGTGGTGGCGGGCTGTCGCCCAGGCCCCGGCCGGCGGCTGGCCGACGGCGGACGTGCTGACGAAGGCGGCGATCAAGACGACCGCCGACTCCGGCGCCGAGACCCAGGCCGAAGCC
The DNA here is from genome assembly GCF_000720765.1 of Streptomyces sp. NRRL S-646. GTDB lineage: Bacteria > Actinomycetota > Actinomycetes > Streptomycetales > Streptomycetaceae > Streptomyces. Next base: position 519,249 of record NZ_JODC01000007.1, on the reverse strand, counting down.
GACGGCAAGTCCGCGGAGGGCACAGGGGAGCCCGAGCCGGTATCGGCGGGCTGACCTCGACGGGGCGGCCGTGACCCGACCCGGCATGCCGGGAGAGGATCCCGGCATGAGTCATCAGCAGACGGTGACGGTCGGGGTCGACCTGGCGGCGAGTGCACGGCGTACCGCCGTGTGCCGCGTGCTGTGGGCAGCCGACGGCGCCGTGACGACCGAGTTCGTCGTACCGGAAGGGGACGAGGACCTGCTGGCGCTGGTCCGGGCCGCCGACAAGACCGGCCTCGACTGTCCGCTCGGCTGGCCGTCGAGCTTCGTGGCCACGGTCCTCGCCCACCACCAGGGCCTACGGCTGCCGCCGCAGGCCCGGTTCCAGGAGCGCACGGACGGCCGCCCCGGCCTGGACGCGCTGCGGTTCCGGCTGACCGACGACCTCACCTGGAAGGCGACCTCGATGCGCCCTCCGCTGTCGGTGTCCACCGATCTGCTGGGCGTCGTGGCGTTGCGTGCGGCCCGTCTCCTGGACGCGCTCGCGACGACGGGCACCCCTGTGCCCCGGGACGGGTCGGGCCAGGTCGCCGAGGTGTACCCGGCCGCCGCGCTGCGGCGGTGGGGCATCCGCCCGGCCCGCAGCTACAAGAGCGCCACGCCCGAAGCGCGCGAGGTCCGCGAGCACATTCTTCTCGCGGTCGAGGAAGGCCTGGAACTGGCCCTGCCCGAGCCCGTGCGTTCCATGTGCGCCGACAGCCACGACCATCTCGACGCCCTGCTCTGCGCTCTGGTCGCGAGGGCCGTCCTGGTCGGGGACACCCGGTGGCCGCGCACCGCGGACGAGCGTGCCGCCGCCCGGCAGGAGGGCTGGATCCACCTGCCGGGCGGGGACCTGGCCGCCCTTCGCTGAAGACACCGCCGACCGGAGTGGGCGGAGCCGGCGTCTCAGCCCTGTGCGGGCCCGTCCACGTTGAACGTGGACTGCCCCGTCCCCGCCCTCGTGACAATGATGTCGGCAGGCTCCGCCGAGGGGTTGCTCTCCCGGTGCACGACGCCCTTCGGTACGTGGACGAAGTCGCCGGGACCGGCATCGACCGTGCGCGAGCCGTCCGGGCCGAACTCCATCCTGAGGGCCCCGGTGAGGACGTAGATCACCGACTCGTGCTCGCCGTGGTGATGCCAGCCGGAGACCGTCCCGGGTTCGGTGCGGACGAATCCCGACCACATTCCGTCGGTGGCGAACGCCTCCTGCCGGTCCATTCCCGCTGTTGCGGGCCCGGGCCGTCGGTCGCCGGGACGGGCGACGGCCACCTCGTCGCGTGGAAGCTCCATGAAGGCTCCTTCGGCTCGGGCCGTCGAACGGCGGCCTGTCTCCTCACCCAGGCTAGCCAGGCGCCCCACCACCAGAGCGGAACCCTTCGGCGAACCATGGTGTGATGGCGCCGTGAGCCGCGCCGCAGAAGAAACGAACCGCCGCATGCTGCGGGCCCGGGACGCGATGGACCGCGCCTACGCCCAGCCGCTGGACGTGCCCGCCCTGGCCCGGATCGCCCATGTCTCCCCGGCGCATTTCGCCCGCACCTTCCGCGCCACGTTCGGCGAGACACCGCACCGCTATCTGCAGCGCCGCCGCGTCGAGCGCGCGATGTTCCTGCTGCGGGAGACGGACCGCAGCGTCACGGACATCTGCTTCGAGGTCGGCTTCGGCAGCCCGGGCACCTTCAGCCGCACCTTCCGCGACGTCGTCGGCCGCTCGCCCAGGGAGTACCGCAAACAGGCCGTCGCCCTGGACGTCCCCACCTGTTTCACGATGGCGTGGATGCGGCCGAGCGCCTGACGGCCCCGTCCTCCTTGTGCTCGTCCTTGTGCTCGTTCTTCGGTGGACAGAGCAGTTTTGGATAAGTTTTCGCGGTGCCGGGCTCGTAGCGTGATGCACATGTTCACAGCAATCACGCACTCGCAGATCTACGTCCTCGACCAGGACGAGGCCCTCGACTTCTACGTCGGCAAGCTCGGCCTGGAGGTCAACACCGACGCCGACCTCGGCTTCATGCGCTGGCTCACCGTCAACGTCCCCGGCCAGCCGGACCGCGAGGTCCTGCTGGAGCGGCCCGGCCCGCCGCGGCTGTCCGAGGAGACCGCGGAACAGGTCCGCGAGCTGCTGACCAAGGGCGCGACGGGCGGCTTCCTCATCTTCCGGACCGAGGACTGCCGCAAGACCTACGAGACCCTCAAGGCCAAGGGCGTCGAGTTCACGGAGGAGCCCACCGAGCGGCCGTACGGAATCGACTGCGGTCTGAGGGACCCGTTCGGCAACAGCATCAGGTTCACCCAGCCGAAGGCTTAGTTCAATACACTGAGTGACGTTCGGGGGATGACTTCTGGAGGCGTGTGAGCGTCCCGAAACGGTCCCGGCGGGTTGTCGGGCGGACAGAAAAGGGCATTCGGTGAGGGCCGGGGAGCAGTCGCTCCCCGGCCCTCACCGTTTCCTGGCGACTGCTTCTGACCAGCTCTGATCGATTCTTTATTGATCAGGATCATGTGCCCGCTGGGTTTATCGGTCTGTCGTACGAAGTCTCATACCAGAGCGGGACGCTCGCCGGGGGACTTTGTCAACTGCCCACCGCACATGATGCGTTGGCGACTACTGTGAGTGTCCATCGGGCAACGCATGCCCGAACCGCGCAGCACGCGCCCCAGGCACCGACGGATCAGTACGACGAGGACACCGATGTCTCACCTTCGCGCACCGGCCGCCCGCGCAGACCGCCGCGAGGGCGGGCGGCACGGACGGCCGGTTGCCCGTCCCGTACCCTCGCTGCCCGAGACGCACATACGGCCCCAGCTGCTGCGGCTCGCCGTGCTGCCGCCGATCGCGGTCGCCCTGAGCGCGAGCGCGGCCGTCCTGTTCACCGTCCGCACCACCGGAGCACGGCCCAGCCTCACCCTGTGGGGCGTGCTGGCCGGCGCCGCCGCGGTGGCCCTCGCGGGGATCCTGATCGCCTCCGTGGCCGCCGACCGTGCCGCCCGGTCGGTGACCGACCGCCTCGGCGCCCTGCGCCGCATCAGCGGCCGCGGCGAGGCCGATCTGCGCGGCCTCGTCGAGTCGCTGCGCCGCGGCGACACCCCGCCCCCGCGCAAGCCGCGCAGCTCTCCCGCGGACGATGCCGACGACTTCGAGCTGCTCGCCGCCGACCTGACCCGCGCGCACGACGGCGCCGTCACCGCCGTCGTGCAGGCCGCCCAGCTCTCCAGCCAGGCGGGCAGCGAACAGAAGCTCGAGGTCTTCGTCAACCTCGCCCGGCGCCTGCAGTCGCTGGTGCACCGGGAGATCTCGATCCTCGACGAGCTGGAGAACGAGATCGAGGACCCCGACCTGCTCAAGGGCCTCTTCCACGTCGACCACCTCGCCACCCGGATCCGCCGGCACGCCGAGAACCTCGCCGTCCTCGGCGGCGCCGTCTCCCGCCGGCAGTGGAGCAACCCCGTCTCCATGACCGAGGTGCTGCGCTCCGCCATCGCCGAGGTCGAGCAGTACTCCCGGGTCAAGCTGGTGCCCCCCATCGACGGCACCCTGCGCGGCCACGCCGTCGCCGACGTCATCCACCTGCTGGCCGAACTCGTCGAGAACGCCACGGTGTTCTCCGCACCGCACACGCAGGTCCTGCTGCGCGCCAACCTCGTCACCTCGGGACTCGCCGTCGAGGTGGAGGACCGTGGCCTCGGCATGCCGGTCGCCGAGCAGAAGAAGATGAACGCCCTGCTCGCCGACCCGGACCAGGTCAATGTGGCGAGCCTGCTCGCGGACGGCCGCATCGGACTGTTCGTCGTCTCGCAGCTCGCGCGGCGGCACGGCATCAACGTCCGGCTGCAGACCAACATCTACGGCGGAGTGCAGGCCGTTCTCGTCGTACCGCAGGGGCTGCTGGGTTCGACGCCGGGTGTGCCCGGGGGTGCAGCGCAGCCGCACGGTGCCACAGGCGTGATGGGGATGCCCGAGCCGTCCGTACCGCCGCGGTCCCAGCCGCAGGCGCCGCCCGGGCCCCGACCCGAGACCGTCGGGCCTCGCGTCGCGCCCCCGCCGCCCGCGCAGTCCACGGCCGCCGCGGCGAACGCCGGCCCGCTCAACGACAGCACGCAGAGCGGCAGCGGACCCGGACCGCTCCCGGTGCGCGGCGCCCATGAGGAGCGGGCCAATCCCGCGGAGGCTCTGCCCGGCATCCGGCCCGACGACCGGCGGCTGGTCGCGGAGAACGCGGCCACGCCGCCCACGCCCCGCACCGGCACCGTCCGCGGCACCATGGGCAAGCCCCAACTGCCGCGCCGCCGCGCCCAGGAGCACATCGCACCCCAGCTGCGGGACGGCCCGGCGCCACGCCTGGAGTCCGAGTACGTTGCCGGCCACGACCCGGGCCTGATGGCCGCCTTCCAGCGCGGCATCGGCCTGGCGGAGGCCCAGCAGAACCTCGAGTCGGAGCGCGCCGAGTACGCGGAACACTCGGACTACACGGGGGCCGCACACACAGCGTCGACCGCGCACCTGGAGCCGGACCACATGGCTTCGGCACACATGGAGTCGGCGCACATGGCTTCGGCACACATGGAGTCTGCCTACATGGCCGCCGAGCCCATGGAGCAGGCGCCGCGCATCGAGTCGCGTCCGCTCACCGACCCGGCTCACACAGAGGCCGCGTCCATCCTCCCGAGCTCGCCCCTGGACGTTCTCCGCACGGACGTCACCGCCACCACTCCGCCGCCGTCCGTGGACGTATCGCACATGGACCCGGCCCACATAGCCGAGGCACGCCCCGTGTCCGCGCGCGGCACCGACCATCCCACCCGGCACGACGGGAGCGCACCAGCCGGATGACCACCCCTGTCCCCACCCCCGTTACCGCCCCCACCGCTCCCGCAGACCTTCGTACCCCAAGGAGTCGATCCACCATGGCGAGCGATGCGCCGACCGGCCATGTATCCGATCTCGACTGGCTGATGAGCGGCCTCGTGCAGCGCGTACCCCACACGACCAGTGCGGTACTCCTCTCCTGCGACGGGCTTGTGAAGTCGGTCCACGGCCTCGACCCGGACAGCGCCGACCACATGGCCGCCCTGGCCTCCGGCCTGTACTCCCTCGGCCGCAGCGCCGGGGTCCGCTTCGGCGACGGCGGCGACGTCCGCCAGGTCGTCGTCGAACTCGACTCGACCCTGCTGTTCGTGACCACCGCCGGCTCCGGCACCTGTCTCGCCGTACTGGCCGGCCGCGAGGCCGACGCGGCGGTGCTCGGCTACGAGATGGCGATGCTGGTCAAGAGCGTCCGTCCCTACCTCGTCACCGCGCCCCGGCAGCACGCCGTCGAACCCACGGCGATGAGGCCTTGAGCGTGGCGGCGGTCGGCGACGGGCCCTGGCTCGACGACGCGGCCGGTCGGCTGGTGCGCCCCTTCACGGTCAGCAACGGACGCACCCGGCCCACCATCGCGCTCGACCTCCTGTCGCATGTGATGGCCACCGGAGCCACCCCCCTCGGCTACCTCGGCCCTGAACACGCGCAGGCGCTCGACCTGTGCCGGGCGCCCGTCTCGGTCGCCGAGGTCGCCGCCCAGCTGAAGCTGCCGGCGGTGGTCACCAAGGTGCTGCTGTCGGACCTCGTCGACTGCGGGGCGCTCACCACCAAGCCACCCGAGTTCCACCACAACCCGACTGACCGGGCCCTTCTGGAGGCAGTGCTCGATGGACTACGACGACAGCTCTGACCCCTTCCCCACCGCACTGAAGATCCTGGTGGCGGGCGGGTTCGGAGTAGGCAAGACGACCTTCGTGGGCGCGGTCAGCGAGATCGCGCCGCTCAGCACGGAGGAACTGCTCACCACGGTCAGCGCCGCGACCGACTCTCTCGAAGGGATCGAGAACAAGGTCGAGACGACGGTGGCCATGGACTTCGGCCGGATAACGCTCGACCCGGAACATGTGCTGTATCTGTTCGGCACGCCCGGGCAGCAGCGGTTCTGGTTCATGTGGGACGAGCTCTCCGAGGGCGCGCTCGGCGCGGTCATCCTCGCCGACACCCGCCGTCTGGAGGAGTGCTTCGCAGCGGTCGACTTCTTCGAGCAGCGCGGCCTCGGCTTCATCGTCGCGATCAACGAGTTCGACGGCTCGTACCGCTATGACCCCGAGGAGGTCCGCGCCGCCATCGACCTCGACCCGGCGATCCCCGTCGTGCGCTGCGACGCCCGGATCTCCAGCTCAGGAGTGCAGACCCTGCTCACCCTCGTACGGCACCTCATCGCCCACGCGCCGGCGCACGCGCCGAGCCACGGCGCCCACATGTGATCCCCGCACACCGCCACGGAGCCCGTATATGCCCTGCGTCCACAGTGACGGAGCCCGCCCATGAGGTACGACCCGTCGCGCCCGGCCGGTCGTCTGCTGCTCACCCCCGAGGACAAGGAGGCCCCCGCCCGGGCCCGGCGCCTCGGTCAACTGGGCCTCGCAGAACACCCGGACCCCGCCCTCGACGCCTACGCGGACCACCTCGCCGAGCTCACCGGGGCGCCGTACGCCATGGTCAACTTCATCGACGAGAACCGGCAGTTCTTCGCGGGCCTGCATCTCTCGGACGTCCCCCGGCCCGTGGTGAAGGCGGACGGCACCACTCCCGTCCTGGGCCGCGAACTGGCCCGCGACCACGGCTTCTGCCCGCATGTGGTGGTCCGGCGCAAGGCGCTGGTCCTGGAGGACGTCTGCGACTACCCGCGGTTCGCGGGCAATCCGGTGGTCGACGAGTTCGGCATCCGCTCCTACCTGGGCGCACCGCTGATCGACAGTACGGGAATGGTGCTCGGCACCGTGTGTGTCGTCGACGTGGAGCCACGGCCCTGGGGCAGGCCCGGCCTGGACACCATCAAGGCGATGGCGGCCGACCTGGTCGCCCGCCTGGAGCGACGGGAGGCGGACGGGCTCCCGCTGCTGTGACGGCGGGCACGGTCAGTCGCCGGCCGACCGGTCCAGATCCTCGGTGCCGCACGCCCGCTCATCGAGGGTCGCGGCTACACGGCGCTGGGAGTGGCCGAGATCTGCAAGGCGGCCGGGTGCCGAAGGGCAGCACTGGGGACGGCCCAACAGCGCGACTGGGCGCGCGCTGTGGGCGGCGACGCGGAACCCCTGCAGCGGCTGCGGCACCGTGTCGGGCTGTCTGTTCGGCAAACTCACCCTGGAGCTGAGCAACCGGGCCGAGGCCGTCCGCGGCGGGCGAAGTCCGACGGTACGGCAGCGCCCCCGAGGGGCGCGGGGAACTGCGCGACCAGCCACAACGTGCCCGCAGACGATCTACGGCCAATATCGGCGCAACCCGCGGAGCGACTAGTAGCCGCGCCACACGTTGTCGAACGCGGAGTCCTCGATCGCCTTCCGCTGCCGTACGGCCTCCAGCTCCATCACCGCGTCGCCGACGGCGGCCAGCACGGTCGTGACCGCCTCACCGGAGAGGTCGTCCTGGTCCTCGGCCTGTTCTTCGTGGATCCCCGCGGCAGCAGCAAGGGCGGCGAGGACCGGCTCGCCCGAAGCCCAGCGCTCCTCGGCCTGCCGCCGGGCCGGCGAGTCGACCAGCTCCGCCCGCACGGTCCGCAGCGGAATCCGGCGCCCGCGCGGCCGGGCGGTCAGCCCCACCCGCTCCAGGTCGTCGACATAGGCCGAGGACAGCCCGCGGCCCCGGCGCCACAGCCACTCCTCGACCGACTCGTACGGCTCCTGCCGTACGAGGGAGGAGACGGCCTCGTCCAGCAGGCGGTCGCCGGTGGGTGACGGGGCGCTGGGGAGGATGCGGTCGCCGTCCAGGGCGAGCGCCAGGGCCTCGACGAGGTCGAGCACCTCGGCTCCCGCGAGCGCGAGCGACAACTCGCCCTGCTGGACCTGACGGCTTGGCGCCGCATCCAGGGCGACGATCGCGAGGTCCCGTGCGGTGTTCATCGGCTGCTCCACGTCAGTTGACCGAGTGCGGGGCGAAAGCGTCGGGGCCGGCCTCAAGGCCTGTCCGGCGGATCATGCCGACGTCGCGGGGTTGGGTGCGTGCATCTGGGGCGTTGTCGTCGGTTGCCGACGCTCCGCGTCGCCGCCCTCCTCCGCCTTGCAGCTGCACGCACCGAACCCCGCTTGGACGGCTGCAAAGCGAGGTTACCTACAGCCGCCCTGATCCGCCGGACAGGCACTGAGCAAGCCGGGCGTCCTCGGTCGATTCTCGCTGTCGCGGCGGCGCTGTGTGTCGTACTACGACCATGTGGTGCGGGAAGCCGATCCGCAGCACGGCGGCGGCCGCGGCCGCGGCGCGGACCACGAGGGTGGCCAGGAGCAGTGCCCGGTGGTAGCCGTGGTGCAGCAGCGGGGCGACGGCGAGCGGGCCGGGATCGGGCCGACGGAGTATCCGGCGGTCATCAGGGCGACCGAGCGGGGGAAGCGCAGGTGGGCCCGCTCGTCAGGAACTCTCATAGACACGGCAACACGAGCCCCGGCCCACTCCCTCCCCTCGGCGCCGACCGGCTGCGGCCGGTGTCAACGCCCGGGCGCGCCCGCCGGCCCGCCGTATCGGCGGTGCCTGGTGGCCACGCTCGTACGACCTGGCGGCCGAACTGCCGCCCCCTTTCGGGCGGGTTGACTTGTACCTGCGAAGGAATCAGGACCGTTGGGAGGTGGAGGCGACCGGCTCATGGTCCGGGCGGTGGAGCGCGGCGCCTGAAGGCGCCCGCTCCGGCACGCGCGGGGTGTCGCGCATCCCGGGAGTACGGTGGAGGAACCGAGGATGTCACGCGCATCGGCTCCGTCGCCGGTGCCGTCCCCGGCGAGCGACGATGCCGGGGTGGATGCGTCCGGCCCCGGAGCAGGGACCGCGTCATGGCCGCGCACGCGCCGGAGCCGACGCCGGGCAGGGAACGGGGCTCGTCCCCCTGGGAAGGTGCAGTGCTCCGCCCGCTGACCCGATGCCAGGTCGACGACCGTCTGCAGGAGCTGGGCGACGTGTACACGCACACCTCGGACGGTGGCGAGGCGGCCCGCGCCCGCTTCCTGCGACGGCTGGCGACCGCCGTACAACGGCCCGGCTTCGCCCTGGTGCTCGCCGGGAACACCCACCCGACGGGACTGGCCTACGGATTCCCCGTACGGGGCGAGGGCACCCCGGGGGAGGGACTCGGCGCGTACCTGCCGATGGGCCTGTTCCGCCTCGCCGCCGCGGGGCGGCTCTTCGCCATCCCCGAGATCGTCGTCCCGCCCGAGGTGTGCCGGCAGTACCAGGGCCGCGACTGGAACCTCGCCCGGCGCCTCCAGAAGCAGCTGCTCCGCGACCACGGCGCGGCCCTCGGTGTCACGCTCGTGTGCCGTGGGGACACCGCGACGCTGGAGGCCCTGCGTTCCTGGGGCTGGCGGTGCCTCCCGGGTGGGTTCGGGGTGCACCCGCCAGCCTCGCGCAGGGCCCTGGTGCTCAGCCCATGACGCCGGTCAGTCCCACTCTGCGGCCGTTGCCTGCCAGGGCGCCGGCCGCTGCACGGGCGGGGCGGGCGGGGCGTCGTGGCAGGTGAAGCCGAGCTGGGTCAGCGCCCTGCGGACCTCGCCCACGGTGAAGTCGCGGCGGTTCTGTCTGGTGATCACTTCCCCGACCTGCATGACCGGGTAGACGCGACGGCCGATGGTCACGGACACCCCGGTGACGGGTTCCGGCTTGATGCCCTGCATCGACTGCTCCACCTCGAACTTGGTGAAGTCGAAGGGAAAACGGGCGATGACGCAGCGCATGATGCCTCCACAGGGTTGAGAGGGAGATGCCGGACCAGCCCGGCCCGACGCCGTGCGGTAGGTCAGGGGATGAGAGCGAGGACGCCCAGGGCGTAGCCGTGTTCGCCGACCACGGGTGAGGCGCGCAGCGTGCGCACCTGCATGGCGGCCTCCTCGGCGCCGAGGGCGGCGGCGGACGAGGTGAACGGCCCCCGGTCGTACGGGATGTCCCGCAGTCGGGTGCGGTCGTGGTAGCACGCGTCGCCGCGGTGGCCGGAGAGCTGAGCCCTGGTGACCAGACCTGCGCACCGGCCGTCCGCGTCCCGCAGGTGCGGGACGCGGGCGCCGATGAGGACGGAGAGGGCCACGTCGACCGTCATGTGCTCGTCGACCTGGGGTCCGGGGACATCCATGGCGTCCCGGGCCGTCAGGCCGGTGTCGGCGGTCTCAGCATCCCTACGGGGCCAACGAGTTCGATCCGGCGTCAATGGCTTCTCCTCTACGACGGGTTTCCGTCGGGGCGGGCGGTCATGACGACCGGATGGTTCATCCGAACGCCGATGGGCGTTGTGCGTCCGTGCTCGGCGGGAACCTGGGGCGCGGGACGGCCCGCCCGGCCAGGTCCGGCGGGGCAGATCGAGGTCGTCGAAAGTGTCAACAGCCGACAGCGGCGGGGCGACGGCTTTCGGCAGCGTGAGTTTCTTGCGGAATACGGCGGAATGGTTCTTGCGAACATTCGGTCCGACCTCAGATGGACGGGAAGGGGCTTCGGCTCCCCGTTTTGTCCCAATGGATTAGCGGAATCCGGAACCCTTGCCGATCTGGAGTTGCCGCGATGATCGCCCCTCCGAAAAGAACCGGAAAGCTTCGGAAACAAGAAAGGGTGCTCATCGACGCAAAGTCGTAAGAGCACCCGGGATTTCTGATGTCTCTGGTAACCAAAACTGCAACATCTGGCACGTTACCACAGATCGAGGAGCGGAGCTCATGTATTCGCGCCATCGGTTCCAATTCATGCCATTGGTCCTGTGGGTTCGCAGTGGCCGCAGAAGATTTCCGATCAGCTCTGCGCCGCGTCAAGTCAAGCTTCAAATTGCCGCCGGGCGGACTCGATGTGCTGGAAGTACCGGTAGGTCCACTCGCACATCCCGTCGACCGTCGCCCGCAGGCCGTGGCCCGCTTCGGTGAGGGTGTACTCGACGCGGGGCGGGACGGTGGGGTGGACGGTCCGCACGAGCAGGCCGTTGCGCTCCAGCATCCGCAGATTCTGGGTGAGCATCTTGTGGCTGATGCCCTCGACCCGGCCGCGCAGCTCGCTGAAGCGCAGCGTGCCCTCTCCCAGCATTTCGATGATCAACAGCGCCCACTTGTTGGCGACGTCGGAGAAGATCTCCCGCCCCAGGGAGTCGGCGCGCCGTAGGTCGGCGTCCTCGGCCGAGCCGCTGAACTGCTTGGTCACCATCCGGTTCCCCAGTCACTGAAAAGTGCGTTCTTCCATGTCAATACAGACTCTCCTACCGTTCCTGAGTAACCACAAGAGACCGCGAGCCGGTTTGACGAACAGCGGCTCACAGGAGCCCGCGCAAGGAGACGGACACCATGGCAATCGTGCTGAAGGACCCCGACGGACTGCCGAAGATCGACGTCTACCGGCAGGTGGCGATCGCTTCCGGTTCGAAATTGGTCTTCGTCGCCGGGCAGGTCGCCTGGGACGCGGAAGGGGCCACCGTCGGCGAGGGCGACCTCGCCGCGCAGGTCGAGCAGTGCTACCTCAACATCGCCACCGCCCTGGCGGAGGCCGGCGGTTCCTTCGACGACGTCGCGAAGCTGACCTTCCATGTCGTCGACTGGACCGCCGACAAGCTGCCCCCGCTCCTGGAGGGAATTACCCGGGCGGCTGCGAAGCTGGGGATCACTCCGGTGCCGCCGACCACGCTGATCGGCGTCGCGGCGCTGGACATCCCCGAGCACCTGGTCGAGATCGAAGCCACCGCAGTCCTCGACTGAGCATGTACCACTGAGCACCGAAGCAACCAGCCGCTGCACTCGGTTCCTTGGCTGGGCGGCGGAGGCCCCGGCCAATACCCGGCAGGGCGCCGCACCCGGGACAAAACCACGCGCTCGGTTCCATGTCGGTCAGGGCGAAGTCCATCTGGTGGAGGACTTCCAGGCACAGCAGTAGCAGTCCGTAGGGCCTGGTCGGCTGATCACGTACACGTACACCGCCTCGGGCGGCAGGCGTCCGTCGATCAGGCGGGAGTACGCGTGCAGCTGCTCGCGCAGGGAGGCGGGCAGCTCGTCCAGGGCCGGCGCCGGGAACGGCCGGGTGTTCCGCATCGCGATGAGCATGTCGAGGGGCAGGTGTGCGGCGGGCGGGGCGGGTGTGAAGCGGAGCTGCGGCGCGGGTTAAGAAAACCTCGATGGACCGCGGGTGGCGTCGTACGGCAGATTGCTACGCGATTCCACCCCTCTCCCCGGATACGGGCGCCTTCGGCGTGCCCGGACCCGGGGGCGCACCCACAGGAGCCGCGTTGAAGGCGCTGGTCAAGGAGAAGGCTGAGCCCGGGCTGTGGCTCGCGGACGTGCCGGAGCCGGCCGTCGGACCCGGCGACGTACTGATCAAGGTGCTGCGCACCGGCATCTGCGGCACCGATCTGCACATCCGGGCCTGGGACGGCTGGGCGCAGCAGGCCATCCGTACGCCGCTGGTGGTCGGGCACGAGTTCGTCGGCGAGGTCGTGGAGACCGGGCGCGATGTCGCGGACGTCAGTGCCGGTGACCGGGTGAGCGGCGAGGGGCACCTGGTCTGCGGCAAGTGCCGCAACTGCCTGGCCGGGCGGCGGCACCTGTGCCGGGCCACGGTCGGGCTCGGCGTCGGGCGGGACGGGGCCTTCGCGGAGTACGTCACGCTGCCCGCCGCCAATGTGTGGGTGCACCGGGCGCCGGTGGACCTCGACGTCGCCGCGATCTTCGACCCGTTCGGGAACGCCGTGCACACGGCCCTCTCCTTTCCGCTGGTCGGCGAGGACGTGCTCATCACGGGGGCCGGCCCGATCGGCCTGATGGCCGCCGCGGTGGCACGGCACGCGGGCGCCCGCAACGTCGTGATCACCGACGTCAGCGAGGAGCGGCTGGAGCTGGCGAGGAAGATCGGTGTGAGCCTCGCGCTGAACGTGGCGGAGTCGGAAATCGCTGACGGACAGCGGGAGTTGGGGCTGCGCGAGGGCTTCGACATCGGCTTGGAGATGTCCGGCCGCCCCGAGGCCATGCGCGACATGATCGCAAACATGACGCACGGCGGCCGTATCGCCATGCTCGGCCTGCCCGCCCAGGAGTTCCCGGTCGACTGGGCCCGCATCGTCACCTCGATGATCACCGTCAAGGGCATCTACGGCCGGGAGATGTTCGAGACCTGGTACGCGATGTCCGTGCTGCTGGAAGCCGGCCTCGACCTGTCACCCGTGATCACCGGCCGGTACGGCCACGGCGACTTCGAGGCGGCGTTCGCCGACGCGGCGAGCGGCCGTGGCGGCAAGGTCATCCTCGACTGGACCGTGTAACTCCCTTCACCCGTCAGCACTTTCAGGAGCTTCCCCATGTTCGACTCCGTGCGCGACGACCTGCGCGCCACCCTGGACGAGATCCGCGCCGCCGGCCTGCACAAGCCCGAGCGCGTGATCGGCACCCCGCAGTCCGCGACCGTGAACGTCACCGCGGGCGGCCGCCCCGGCGAGGTCCTCAACTTCTGCGCCAACAACTACCTCGGCCTCGCCGACCACCCCGAGGTCGTCGAGGCCGCGCACCAGGCCCTGGACCGCTGGGGCTACGGCATGGCGTCGGTCCGCTTCATCTGCGGCACCCAGGAGGTGCACAAGGAGCTGGAAGCGCGGTTGTCCGCGTTTCTCGGCCAGGAGGACACGATCCTGTACTCCTCCTGCTTCGACGCCAACGGCGGTGTCTTCGAGACGCTGCTGGGCCCCGAGGACGCCGTCATCTCCGACGCCCTGAACCACGCGTCGATCATCGACGGCATCCGCCTGTCCAAGGCCCGCCGCTTCCGTTACGCCAACCGTGATCTGGCCGACCTGGAACGGCAGTTGAAGGATGCGTCCGACGCCCGGCGCCGCCTGATCGTCACCGACGGCGTCTTCTCCATGGACGGCTATGTGGCACCGCTGCGCGAGATCTGCGACCTCGCCGACCGCTATGACGCCATGGTCATGGTCGACGACTCCCATGCCGTCGGCTTCGTCGGCCCCGGCGGCCGCGGCACCCCCGAACTGCACGGCGTCATGGACCGCGTCGACATCATCACGGGCACCCTCGGCAAGGCGCTCGGCGGCGCGTCCGGCGGCTACGTCGCGGCCCGCGCCGAGATCGTCGCGCTCCTGCGCCAGCGCTCGCGGCCGTACCTCTTCTCCAACACCCTCGCCCCTGTGATCGCCGCAGCCTCCCTGAAGGTCCTCGACCTCCTCGAGTCGGCCGACGACCTGCGCATCCGCCTCACCGAGAACACCGCGCTGTTCCGCCGGCGGATGACCGAGGAGGGCTTCGAGATCCTCCCCGGCGACCACGCCATCGCACCCGTGATGATCGGCGACGCGACCAGGGCGGGCCGCCTGGCGGAGCTGCTGCTGGAGCGGGGCGTGTACGTGATCGGCTTCTCGTACCCCGTGGTGCCGCAGGGCCAGGCCCGCATCCGCGTGCAGCTCTCCGCCGCGCACTCGACGGACGACGTCAACCGGGCCGTGGACGCCTTCGTGGCGGCACGGGCGGAACTGGAGGCCTGATCCGGCCGTCCCGGACATATTGAGATAATCGATCTCATGATCGAAGCGCGGCGGCTCCACATCCTCCGTGCGGTGGCAGACCACCGCACGGTGACGGCGGCTGCCGCCGCGCTGTACCTCACCCCCTCCGCCGTCTCCCAGCAGCTGACGGCGCTGGAACAGGAGACGGGACACCGCCTGGTCGAGCGCAGCGCCAAGGGCGTACGGCTCACGCCGGCCGGCGAGATCCTGCTCAGCCACACCAACGCGGTTCTCGCCCAGCTGGAGCGGGCGGAGGCCGAGCTCGCCGCATACGGCTCAGGCGCTGCCGGCACGGTCACCGTCGCCTCCTTCGCGACCGGCATCGCCTTGGTCGTGGCGCCGGCCGTGGCGCGCCTCGCCTCCTCCGCGCCCGGCATCCGCATCCGCGTCCAGGACGCCGAGGGTGACGCCAGCCTGCCGATGGTCCTGGACCGTCAGGTCGACGTCGCGGTGGCGGTCGAGTACCGAGGGGCGCCGTCGGCCGACGACCCGCGCCTGACGCACGTACCGCTGTACGCCGAACCCTTCGATGCGGTCGTCCCGGTGAGTCACCGGCTGGCCGAGGCCGCCGAGATCCCGCTGGCCGACCTGGCCAAGGACTCGTGGATCGGCCCGTACCCCGGCAACCCCTGCCACGAAGTGGTCGTGCTGGCCTGCGAGAGCGCCGGATTCCAGCCGCGCCTGGAACACTCCTCGGACGACTTCCGGGCCGTCGTCGCGCTTGCCTCGGCGGACGCGGGCGTGGCCCTCGTACCACGCTCTGCGCTGCGCGGGATGGACCTCACGGGCGTGGTCGTGCGGCCGGTGGACGGGGTCGCACCCACTCGCCGGGTCTTCGCGGCAGTACGCCGGGGTGCCGAGGAGCACCCGCTGATCCGGCCGGTGCTGGAGGCACTCGACGAGGCGGCGCGGATATAGAGACTCGGCCGCCGGCCGCATCCGGTCTGGATTGTCATGCATGCGGCAGTGTTTTTTTCAGTGGATGGAGTGACAGAAGCCACGGCGCCGATCGTCTCTGATTCGGGATAGCATCCCGAATATGAAACAGGACGTTGCTCAGACCGGGCCCGACCCGGTCGACGCCCGGCTCGGTACCCGGCTGGCCGAGCTGCGGGCCGAACGGGGCTGGTCGCTGGGGGAGTTGGCGGAGCGCAGCGGGGTCAGCCGGTCGACTCTCTCCCGTGCCGAACGGGCCGAGATCAGCCCCACCGCCTCGCTTCTGAACCGACTGTGCGGTGTGTACGGGCGGACCATGTCCCAGCTGCTCAGCGAGGTGGAGGCAGAGCCCGCGCTGCTGGTACCGGCCGCCGAGCAGCAGGTCTGGGAGGACCGGGCCTCCGGGTTCGTACGACGATCCGTGTCGCCGCCGCACGCGGGGCTGCGCGGCGAACTCGTCGAGGGACGGCTGACCGCGGGCGCGGACATCGCGTACGACCGGCCGCCCGTGCCGGGTCTCGAACAGCACATCTGGGTGCTGGAAGGAGCACTCAAGGTGACGGCACAGGAGATGGAGCACCACCTCGGCACCGGGGACTGTCTGCGGCTTCGGGTATGGGGGCCGACGCGGTTCCGGTGCACGGGACCGGACGATGTGCGGTACGTCCTGGCGGTGGTGCTGCCGTGATCGTGAACCGACTGGACTGCGATGAACTGCACGCGCGTGTGGACGCGTTGGCGGACCTCCTCGTCGACACCGTGGACGGCGGCGCCTCCATCGGCTTTCTCGCACCGCTCGACCGAGCGGCGGCGCTCGCCTGGTGGAAGGAGCGCGCTGCGGCCGTCGCCGCCGGGCAGCTCGCCGTGTGGGCGGCGCGCGACGGGGAGCGAGTGGTGGGCACCGTCAGCCTGGCCTTCCCGGACAAGCCCAACAGCCGCCACCGCGCCGAACTGGTCAAACTGATGGTGCACCGGGACGCCCGGGGACAAGGACTCGGCCGCACACTCCTGACCACCGCCGAGGAGGCGGCCGCCGCGGCCGGTCTCACCCTGCTGCACCTGGACACCGAGACCGACAGCCTCGCCGAGCACCTCTACCGTGCGGCAGGTTGGACCCGGATCGGCGCGATACCGGACTACGCGGCAGCGCCGGACGGCGTGCTGCGGCCGACATCGATCTACTTCAAGAAGCTGGCGCCCACCGACCTCGTGACGTAATCGCCCGACGCTCTCGCCAAACGGTTGCCCCATGCCCTCACCAGGTGATTGTCAGTGGCAGCCGCTACGGTGCGGAGCATGCCGGATGCCGAAGACGTACGCCGTATCTGCCTTGCCCTGCCGGACACGACGGAGAAGATCGCCTGGAGCATGCCCACGTTCCGGGTGGCGGGGAAGATGTTCGCCACGCTGCCCGAGGACGAGACCTCCATCGCCGTGCGCTGCCCCAAGGAGGAGCGCGACGAACTGGTGCTGGCCGAGCCGGGCAAGTTCTGGATCGCCGACCACGAGGCGCAGTTCGCCTGGGTGAGAGCCCGCCTCGCCGCGATCGAGGACGAGGGCGAACTGCGCGACATCCTCGCCGACTCCTGGCGCCAGGCGGCCCCGCCCCGACTGCTGGACGCCTACCCGGAGTTGGGGCTGCCGGAAGCGGACTGAAAACGCTTCGAGCGTTGTCAGTGGTGCGTGGCATGATCCGAAGGCGGGTGTGGGAGCCGGGGCGGAGGGGGCTTCGGCTACCACCGAGCGGTCGGGGCGCGGGGCTTGTGGGGGATCGGGCAGCGGGGAGGGGAGTTGGACGGGGTGACCGGGACGCCATCACAGCCATCGGACCCGGAGGCCGGGGCGGGCGCAGGCGGTCAACAGGGCGGCTCGGAAGGAGCGGTCCGCGGACCGCGTGACATCGTTGCCGAAGCCCGGGTTGCGGGCGGCAAGGCGGCGGGCGGCAAAGGACGACGACAGGGACGACAGGGACGGCAGAGGGATGTGCGGCCAGTGTGGTCGCGGGACTTCGCGCTGTTCTTCGTCGCGCGTGCCATCGCCCGGCTCGGTGACACCATGCTGCCCGTCGCCCTCGCCGCGGGCCTCCTGCAGCACGGGTACGGAGCGGGCGCGGTCGGCCTCGCAATGGCCGCGACCTCCGTCGCCTTCGCCGGCCTCGTGGTCTTCGGCGGGGTGATCGCCGACCGCATCAGTACGCAGAAGCTGATGATCGGCGCCGACCTCGTACGCCTCGGCACACAGTCCCTGGCCGCGGTGCTGTTCTACTCCGGTCACGTGGTGCTCTGGGAAATCTGCGCCATCGGCTTCGTCAACGGCGTCGCGGGCGCCGTGTTCCAGCCCGGCGTCGCCAGCACGGTGCCCCGGCTAGCCTCCGACATCCAGGGCGCGAACGGCGCCATACGCATCGCCGAGTCCGCGGCCCAGCTCGCGGGCCCCGCGCTCGCAGGCGTCCTGGTGGGCTTCGCCTCACCCGGCGGTGTCTTCGCGGCCCATGCGGCCACATACGCGGTCAGCGCCCTGTGCCTCCTCCTGCTCCGTCTGCCCCCGCTCGCTCCCGGCACCAGCGCGACGGGGCACGGCGGCGGCAGCGCCTTCCGGGCCGATCTGATCGAAGGATGGCGGGAGTTCAGAGCCCGGACCTGGCTGTGGGCCGTGATCGCCGTCTGGTGCGTGTACATGATCGCCGTCTGGGGCCCTTCCGTCCCGCTGGTCGCAGCGGAGGTCGTGCAGCAGCACGGTCCGCGCGCCTACGGCCTGGTCAACTCCGCCCTCGGCGCCGGCACCGTCATCGGGGGCCTCCTCGCCCTGCGCCTGCGCCCCCGCCGCATGCTGCGCGCCGGCGCCATCTCCCTGTTCGCCTTCGCGGGCTTCCCGGCGACCGTCGGTGCCGGCTTCGGCGTACCCGCCATGGCGGCGGGAGCGGCTGCCGCCGGGGCCGGGATGTCCTTCTGGGGCGTGATGTGGGCGACCAGCGTCCAGACCCAGGTCCCGCCCGACGTCCTCAACCGCATCCACGCGTACGACGTCGCCGGCTCCCTCGCGATGATGCCGGTCGGCCAGGCCCTCGCCGGCCCCGCCGCCACGGCCGTCGGCGCCGACCACGTCCTCCTCGCCGCCGGAGCGATGAGCTTCGCCATCCCGATCTCCCTCCTGTCGGTACCGGCGATACGCAACCTGATACGCGCCGACGCACTGACGGGGCGTTCGGGCACGGAAGCGACAGACCGGCGGCCGCGCTCGAAGGCGAGGGGCTGACTGCGGACTCCCCCTGCTTGGCTCGCTTTCTCCGGATACGCGCCGACGCACCGGCGCCGGCACGGGTGCGGCAGACGGGCGGTCGCGCCCGGAGATGACGGGCTGACGGTGGACATCCACCTACTGGGCTCGCTCTCTCCTACACGCGACACGCCAAGCCGCCACGCGCCAAAGGCCCTGGCTCACCGCCATCGCTCCTGGCTCACCCGCCGGCGCCCCGCCTCACCCGACCTGCGCCGCCACCCGCCCGCCAGATACAAACCCGCCGATCCGCTCCCGCAGTGACCGGGCGTCCAGGCCGTGTGCGGCCACATGCTCCTCGATGCGGCCGTACCGGCGAAGCTCACGGCGGCCCACGCCGAGTCCGAGTACGCGGTGGGGCAGGTCGGAGAGCGCGTCGTTCGCGGCGGTCGTCGACGTGCCCGCCAGACAGGGCTCCACGAGGACGACATCAGTCCCGGCCGTCTCCGTTGCCCGGCGCAGTGCGGTTGAGTCAAAGGGCCGTACGGTCGTCGCGTACAGCACGGTCATATCGAGCCCCTCCGTCGCGGCGAGCACGGCGTCCAGCATCGGTCCGACGGCGACGACAACACCGGAGCGACCTTCGCGGACGGTGAGGAAACGCCCGCCGTCGACCGGAAGCCCCTCCGTGTTCGCCTGCACGGACAGCCGCACGTACACCTTGTCGTCGCCCGCTGCGACCGCATGCCGTAGCAGCGTCTCGGCCTCGTCGGGATGCCCGGGCACGTGCACGGTCCAGCCGTCCAGGGTGTCGAGGAGAGCTACGTCGCC
This sequence comes from Streptomyces sp. NRRL S-646, assembly GCF_000720765.1. Taxonomy (GTDB): domain Bacteria; phylum Actinomycetota; class Actinomycetes; order Streptomycetales; family Streptomycetaceae; genus Streptomyces. The sequence goes on along the minus strand of NZ_JODC01000007.1, from coordinate 499,711 downwards.
GGGAGCCATGTGCGTGTATCCACCGGCCGGCCAGTCGAAGGACCCGGCGGCACTGACCAGCACCGCGCCCACGTCCTGATGCCCGAGGTCCAGCTTGACCTGCTCGAAGGGCCGCTCGACGAGGAAGCCGGCGAAGGTGTGGACGACGGGTCGCAGCCCGGTCAGCGCCAGCCCCGCACCGGCCCCGATCAGCAGCTGCTCGCGGATGCCGACGTTGAGGACCCGGTCCGGATGTCGCCGCCGTGCCTCGGCGAAACCGTCCTTGCCGATCTCGGCGAGGACGACCGCGACCCGGGGGTTCTCGTCGAGCAGCCGTGAGACGACGGGGGCGAAACGGTCACGCATGGTGTCCATGGAAGGTCTGGCCTTTCTCGTGGTGGAGGAAGTACCGCAGGAGGCAGCGGGTCTCAGGCGCTCTTCGGCTCCACCCGGGCCACGACGACATGCGGGCGGCCCGGATGCGGAGCGGTGAAGGCAGCGTGGAGTGCTTCGTGATCGCGGCCGTCGACCGTGACCGCGGACCAGCCCGCCGCCTGGAACCGCGCGACGATGCCGCCGGGCCGGGCATGGCTGGCGGAGGAGTTGTCGACCACGACGGTGTGCAGTTGCTCGAGCCCGGCGGGCCCCGCGAAGGCGATCGCCTCGTGATTGCTGCCCTCGTCCAGCTCGGCGTCCCCGATCAGCACCCAGACCCGCGGCTCGCGCAACCCCTGGGCACGCAGCCCCAGCGCCGTACCCACGCCCATCGGCAGCCCGTGCCCCAACGACCCACTGCCGATCTCCGCCCCCGGTACCAGCACACGGTCCGGGTGGTGCCCCAGCGGAGAGTCGTACGAGCCGAACCCCGGCAGCCAGTCCACGGGCACAAAGCCCTTGGCGGCGAGCACCGCGTAGTACGCCATCGGGCCGTGCCCCTTCGACAGCAGGAAACGGTCCCGCCCCGGGTCGCCCACCCGCTCCGGCCCCACCGCCAGCACCCGGTCGTACAGCACCCACAGCACGTCGAGCGTGGACGTCGCCGCCGGGCCGTGCTTCTCGTCGCCCGTCATCAGCCCCATGAGCCTGGGCAGGTCCTCGTACGCGTACGTACGCCGCTGTTCCTCGGTGATCGTCATGCGGACGATCGTGCAACCTCAACCGAACTTCAGGTCAAGCGTCGTCGACTGCTCCTCGTCGGCCGCGCACAAAAGCCATGCGCGACCATCGACCCGAGTGCGGTATGGTTTCCATGCACGTTCGGCCGGGGGAAACCCCAGGTCAGACGGGCACCGGGACGTGGCGCAGCTTGGTAGCGCACTTGACTGGGGGTCAAGGGGTCGCAGGTTCAAATCCTGTCGTCCCGACCAGCTTTGATGCAGGTCGGAGGCCGTTCTCTCGTTTGCGGGAGGGCGGCTTTTCGTGTTCCTGGAGGGCTGGTGGTCGCGTGGTGAGCGCAGCTGCTTCGGCCGGGCCGGTCGGCGTTGAACCCTCCTGCTTCGCCCGCCAGGAACGTCCGCAGCGCGTCTCGGCGCCGTCGTGGCTGGTGAAGCCACCACGCCGGACGGTCGCGGTGCGGCGCCGGAAGGATCACGGATCGCTGGTGGCGGCCTTGTACAGGTCGGCCGCCTGGCTGCCCAGCGTCACGCTGTAGGACACGTCGTCGGTGTCGCCGCCCTGGTCGTAGCCGCCGAGGATGCCGACGACCTGGCCGTCGTCGTTGATCCAGGGGCTGCCGCTGGTGCCCTGGGTGAAGGCGGGGCAGTCGATGCGCTGCTGGGTGCTGCCGTATGAGGTCGGCTTGTTGGTGCAGCTGATGGGCGCCTCGCGGGAGTCGGGGTAGCCGACGACGGTCACGGCGGTGGCGCCCGTGGCCGTGCCGGGCGTGAACCGGTTTGCCCCGACGACGTCCTCGATCGCCCTGCCGTCCTGCTCGTCGACGGTGGCGAAGGCCAGATCACTGTCCTCGTCCTGGTCCTCGGTCCATCCGTCGGGCAGATAGCGGTGCCCCAGCTTCCAAACTCCGTACGGCGCGTGCCCGTCCCGGTAGCCCGGCACGAACACCAGGTCGGTATCGGTGTCGCTCACGCAGTGCGCGGCGGTGACCACGAGGTCGCGCTGAGGGCTGTGCACGACCGAGGCCGTGCAGAGGTGTCCGCCGGCCAGGTCGTCGGCCCGGTCCGCGTCGAACAGTGCGCCGATCCGCGCCGTCTGACGAGTGGCGACGACGTCGACGGTGGCCCCCAGGGCCTGTGTCGGCGGTCGCGCCTGCCCCGCGGGGCCCGCTTTCCCGGCGGACGACGGGACTTCCGACGCAGGCCCCGAGGGCCTGTGCCCGATCTCCGCGGCCGCCACGGACGAGGCCAGGGTGAACATCATCACGACGCCGAGCAACGCGTGACGCGAGGTGACCAAGATGCGTGAGATGCGCTCCATCGGTGATCACTCTGTCTCACGAAGGTGAGGGCAAGCGCTCGACTTAGCTGAGATTTTCCTGTGAAACCCTTACGGACACCGGACTTCGCAACGTCACCGAGGTGCCCTCGCTTGACGTGGCGGATGCCGGCGCGCAGTCGTAGACACGGAACGTCTGGTGGGGCACACGTGTGCAGTGGCCGTGTACCCAGTGCGCGGCGGCGCGGCCCGGGGCGGTCGGTACGCCGCCGAGGACGACGTAGCGCAGCCGGCCGGTGGCGATCAGGTTGCGGAACTCGGCGTTGGTGGGCGTCGGTGCGGCGCCGGTGAAGCCGCCCATGGGGAGCACCTTGGCGCCCGCGAAGAGGATGTAGGGGGAGGCCGAGCGCCAACTGGTCGTGGCGAAGACGAACGTGGCATGGCCCTGGTGGGCCTTCATGAAGGCAAGGAAGCGCTGCTGTTCGCGGGTGAGTGCCGTCCGGTAGCCGTACCTCACTGTGTGCGTGTACGGCTCGTGCGTCGTGGCGCGGGTCCTGGCCCGGTCGTGCCGGTGGTGGTGCCAGGTGGAGACCGGTCCGGCCGCGCCCATGCCCGAGTGGCCGTACTTCGGGTCCAGGACCGTTGACGCCCAGGCGGCGGACGGCAGCAGCATGCCCACGATGACCGCACCGATGCCCAGTACCGCGATCCGGGAGGGCGCCCGTCGGCCGGTGGTGCGTGACAGTGCGAGCAGCAGCAGCCCTCCGGTCCCCGCAACGATCGAAGCGGGTGCCAGCCAGGGCAGGAACGAGTACCGCGTCGCGATGAACGCCGACCATGCCACGGTGCTGACAACCGCCGTAGGCAGCGCCCACGAGCGGGTCCGGTCGCCGCGCTGCCACGCCCGCCAGAACTGCACGATGCCGCCGCCGAACAGCGCGGCGAGCGGGACCGCCACCACTCCCATGTAGTACGTGTGGGCGCCGACCGCGCCTGCACTGAAGACCAGGAAATACGTGGTCAGCCACCCGCCCCACAGCAGGAAGCCCGCCCGCAGCGGATCCGTACGGTGCCTGCCGCGCAGCCAGACCAGGCCGCACACCACGGAGAGCGCGGCCACCGGGTAGAGCCAGCCGACCTGGGAGGCGAGCGACGGGCCGAACATCTTGGCCCACAGGGCGGCGGACCGGCCGTCTGCGCCGGAGTGTGCCGGTGCGGCGCCGGCCATGATCGTGGCGGCGACGCTGCCGGTGGACTTGGCGCTGATGCCGAGGCCGGCGAAACGGTTGAGGAAGTTGTATCCGACGACCTGGCTGAATGCCGAGTCGTCGGTCGTGCCGTCGATGAACGGGCGGTCCTGGGCCGGGGTCAGGGCCACCAGGACCATCCAGGACGCCGACGCCGCGATGCACACCGCTGCGGCCGTCACCAGGTGGATCAGCCTGCGGCGCAGCGGCGCCGGGGCCGACAACAGGTAGAGCAGGCCGAGTGCGGGAAGCACCGCCCAGGCTTCCAGCATCTTGGCCTGGAAGCCGAGGCCGACCCACAGCCCGGCCATGAGCAGCGGACGCAGCCGGGCCTCACGGGCGGCGCGCAGCGTGGCGTTCGCGGCCAGCAGGACACACAGGGTGAACGCGGGGTCCTCGACCTCCGTACGGAACATTCCCGCGACCGCGGGAGTCAGTGTGAAGGCGCCGGCGGCGAGGAGTCCCGCGCTCTCCCCAGCCCACCGGCGCACGGCGCGGTGCAGCACGGCGACGGCGAGGACGCCCTCGACGACCTGCGGCAGTGTCAGTGCCCACGGATGGAAGCCGAAGACCCGCGTGGACAGGGCCTGCGGCCAGAGAAAACCCGGGAGCTTGTCGATGGTGATCGTGTTGGCCGGGTCGAACGAGCCGAAGAGGAAGCCCTTCCAGCTCTCCGTCATGCTGCGCGCGGTCTCGGAGTAGAACGAGTGGTAGGTGCTGTGCTGGATGTCCCAGGTGAACAGCACCGTCGCCGCCAGCATGATCGCCCACCAGGCCAGTCTGGCGTCGAACCCCTTCCTGCGCGCAGGCGGCGGGCCACCCGTGCGTTGGACCGGCCTGATGAGCTCTGAGGTGGTGGCCCCCATGGACGAACCTTCCCAAACATGCGTCAGCCGTACGCCGTTCAAGAGGGCGAGGACACCGCTTGGGCTGCCTGGGATCGGTTCGCATTCAGGTGAGAATCAGGTGTACCGCAGCTGTGCGACCGGTCATTCGCACCGCCAGGTGGATGGCGTTCGCTGCACTTCAGTACGCGTGGTGGGTCTGCCAGAAGGCCCAGGCCTGGCAGGGGCTGCCGTACTGGCTGTTCATGTAGTTCAGGCCCCACTTGATCTGGGTGGCGGGGTTGGTATGCCAGTCCGAGCCGGCGGACGCGTACTTGTAGCCGGGCAGCGCCTGCATGAGGCCGTAGGCGCCGGAGGAGGCGTTGAGGGCCTGCATGTTCCAGCCGGACTCGCGGTCCACTATGTTGCTGAAGCACTGGAACTGGCCGCTGGGCACGATCTGCCGGGCTATCGCCTGGATCTCGGCGACGGTGTACGAGCTCTTGGCCGGGACGACTGTGCTGCTGTGGCCGGCGGCCGTCTTGGCTTCGGTCTGCTCCTTTGCAGCTTTCTCCTTCTCCGCCGCAGCCTTCTGCGCGGCTTCCTTCTTCGCGACCGCGGTCTCGGCGGCAGCTTTGCGGGCCGCCTGCTCGGCGTCCTTCCTGGCGCTCGCGTCCGCCTGGACGGCCTGGGCGTCGGCCTGCTGCGTCAGGGACGCGGTCTGGACCTGGGCCTGCTGCCCCGCGGGTAGGTCCGCGAGCAGGGTCGAGTCGGCTGCCGTCGCTTCGGCGTCGTTCGTGTGCGTGGTGCCGGGCGAGGCAGCTCCGACGACGCTTCCGACAGCGGTGACCGCGGAGGCCGAAGCCACTGCCAGTCCCCGGACCGAAATCGGGCTCACACTTTTTCCTTCCGCTTCGTCCGCGACGCCATGCCGTGACGTGTACGGGCAACTCGCTTGCCGACTCCGGCAGTTCGAACACTCTGCCGTGCGGGGGCGGGTGGCGCAATGGTGAAGGAGGTGTGGATGCTCACAGCTGATGTCAGTGAAACCCCGGCCGGATGCGGCCAGTTGACGCGCCGGGGCTCCCCGCCGCAGCGGCGGGGAGCCCCGAAGACGGTGCGGCAGTTCGCTGTGGTTACCGGGACGCGAGTGCGTCCTGGGTGTCGTTGCGGCGGATGCGTTCGCGAACCAGGGAGATCGCGACCACCAGCGCGGCCACCAGCACGGACAGCAGAACCTGGATGCGTCCGCCGCCCTTGCTGTCGTCGGTGAGCATGTAGAGGAGGACGAAGGAGATCATCCCGATCGTGGCCCAGGTCAGGTACGGGAACAGCCACATGCGGACGACGAGCTTCTCGGGGGCCTCGCGCAGGATGATCCCCCGCATCCGCAGCTGTGAGAAGCAGATGACCAGCCAGACGAAGAGTGCGACCGCGCCGGAGGAGTTCAGCAGGAACTGGAAGACCGTGTCCGGCCACAGGTAGTTGAAGCCGACCGCGACAAAACCGAAGGCCACCGAGGCCAGGATCGCGGGCTGCGGCACGCCGCGGGAGTTCGTCCGTACGAAGGAGCGCGGGGCGTCGCCGCGCTGTCCGAGGGAGAACGCCATCCGGGAGGCGGTGTAGAGGCCGGAGTTGAGACAGGACAGCACGGCGGTCAGCACGATGAAGTTCATGATCTGGCCGGCGTGCGGGATGCCGATCGAGTCGAGGGTCGCCACGTACGAGCCCTTCTTGGCGATCGCGGGGTCGTTCCACGGCAGCAGCGAGACCACGACGAGGATGGAGCCGACGTAGAAGACACCGACCCGCCAGATCACGCTCCGGGTGGCCTTGGCGACCGCCTGCCGCGCGTTGGCGGACTCACCGGCGGCGAGGGTGACGATCTCGCTGCCCATGAAGGAGAAAACCACCAGCAGGATGCCGGTGAGGATCGCACCGGGGCCGTTCGGCAGGAAGCCTCCGTGTGCGGTGAGGTTGTCGAAGCCCGTTGCGGCATGGTCGGAGCCGGGCAGCACACCGAAGATCGCCAGGCTGCCGAGGACGATGAAGCCGGTGATGGCGACGACCTTGATGCCGGCGAACCAGAACTCGAACTCGCCGAACGAGCCGACCGAGGCGAGGTTCGTGATGGTGAGCACGACCATCACGATCAGCGCCCAGGCCCACTGTGGTACGGCAGGCACCCACCCCTCGAGGATCACGGCACCCGCGGTCGCCTCCACGGCGAGCACGACGACCCAGAAGAACCAGTACAGCCAGCCGATGGAGAACCCGGCCCAGCGGCCGAGCGCGCGGTCCGCGTAGGCGGAGAAGGAGCCGGAGCTCGGGTTCGCCGCGGCCATCTCGCCGAGCATCCGCATCACGAACACGACCAGCGCGCCGACCAGCGCATACGAGAGCAGGATTCCGGGTCCGGCGGCGGCGATGCCGGAGGCGGAGCCCACGAAGAGCCCGGCACCGATCACCCCGCCGATGGCGATCATCGACAGATGGCGGTTCTTGAGGCCGGGCCGCAGAGCTGTCTGCTCGGGAGTCTGACCACTGGTGGAAGGCGCGGTGGCAGGAGCCACAGAACCTGGGGGACGTGTAGTCATGTCGACATCCATTGAGTGGTGGGGAGGGCTGCGGGGGAGGGGTCCGCGCCGCGTTCCGTTCCCTTGCGGGAAGTGATCCGTTTCACTTGCGGAAATGGATTTGCGCAAGCGTATGGGCGGCCGCGGGAGGGCGGGTTTGTTCGCGGGGACGAAGTCGTTCTCAATGGCTGTACGGCCGGACAATGCGCAGGGTCGGCCTCAGGCGCCGGGCGGCAGCCGCAGCTGGAGCATGGCCAGCAGTCGCTGGTCGGGGCGGCTCAGGTCGAGACCGGTCAGTTCCTCGGCCCGGCGAATGCGGTAGCGCAACGTGTTGCGGTGCACATGCAGCTGCGCGGCAGCCGCCCGCACGTCACCGAAGCAGTTGAGGTAGGCCAGGAGGGACTCGGCGAGCTGCCCTTGGTGCCGGCTGTCGTGGGCGACCAGCGCGGTCAGCCGTGGGTCCCGTATTTCGGGGTGGGCGGCGAGCAGCGTCAGCATTTCGCTGATCAGGACTTCCGCCTGGATGTCCGGCAGTGCGGCGACCGCGGCGGCGACGCCGGCGCCCAGCATCGCGTCGAGGATGCGGTCGGCCTCGCGGCGCGAGTCGGGGGCCCGGCCGAGCCCGGACACCAGGCAGCCGATCGAGCCGCGCAGCGGCAGGCCCAGGTGGCGGCGGGCGGCATCGGTGATTTCCTGCGCCCAGCCGCGCAGGGTGTCCGTGTCGATGCTGCGGGGCAGCTGGGGCAGCAGCACGTAGATCCGGGGGTCGACCTGGGTGACCAGGGCGCTGCGGTGCCGGGCGGCGATCTGCACCGAGATGAGGTTGGTGACCTCGGTGTGGGTCAGCTCCGGGGCGGTGACCGCCTCGGCGGTCCCGTAGGAGAAGCCCAGGACGGCGGCCGGGCGGGTGGCGTCCAGGCCCAGGTGGGTGGCCAGCGGCTGCGGGCCGGTGCTGCCCTCCAGCAGTCCGGCCAGCAGGGTCCGGGTGAGGGTCAGGTCGTCGGAGAGTTCCCGGCGGCGGCGCACCAGGTGGTGCGCGGCGACCCGGGCGGCACCCAGCAGTGCCCGCTCCGAGTGCTCGGACAGCGGTGTCGAGCCCTCCTGCACCCAGATGGTGCCCAGCTGCCGTTCACCGGAGCGGATGGCCACCGCCAGCCGGCGCCGGATGCCCAGCTCCGGGTGGCTGTCGATACCGATCACCTTGTCGCTGGAGTGCAGATGCTGGAACACGCCCCACTCGCGCAGCTTCGCCAGATACGCCTCAGGGCCCTGCCAGCCGAGGATGGAGCGCCGCCGCAGGTCGTCGATCTCGTCGGAGTCGGTGGAGCGGGAGTAGGCCAGCACCCGGTTGGCGGCGTCCTCGATGCTGACGATGCCGCCGGTCAGCACGGCGGTCGTCTGGGCGAGCGAGAACAGGTCGCCCTCCTCGGCCCCTGCCTCGTACTCGCCCGGCGGTGCGTCGTCGAGAGAAGCGCGGGCCAGCGCGTTCACCTGCTCCCAGCGGGCCTCGCTGCGCAGCGAGAGCAGGGCGACCCCGGCCTCGGCGGCGGTCTCGCTGAGCGCGGCGGCCTGGCCGGCGCCGTCCAGTTTGACCACGACGGCGGCGGCTCCGTCGCGCCCGGCGGCCCGCAGCGCGGGAAAGGCGGCCCGGCCACGGGCACCGATGACGAGGACCAGCTCGCCGGGCTGTGCCGTCGGTGGGTCCTCGGGATCGAGCAGCGCCACGCCCTGGATCTCGACGTCCAGTCCGGCGGGAGCGGCCTGTACCTCGACCAGTGAGTCGCCCAGGGTCATCAGCATCTGGCGCAGGCTGACGCCGGCAGGGGGCGGGGAGACCGCGGCCGGATCCATGTTTGTCGCCTCTGCTGGGAGCCATGCCGAGCTCTGATGCTAACCGGCCCGGTCAGCAGGTCCGAAGCGCAGCATGAGCGACCGGGCTCACAGACGCGGGGAGCGGCGGACGGTCAGCACGGCGATGTCGTCGTGCCGGCGGTCGGCGTCGGTGAACGCGAGGGCGTCCTCGTGCAGGGCCCGGGGCAGTTCGGTGGGGGAGAGGCCGAGGTGCTTCGTCAGCCGCTCGTCGAGCGGGTAGAACGTGCCGTCGTCGGCGCGGGTCTCGGTGAGACCGTCGGTGGTCAGCAGCAGCGTCGAACCGGCCGGGAAGTCGAACCAGTCCACGGTCGTGGGTTCGGCGGCCAGTTCGGCGAGACCGAGCGGGACACCGGAGTCCAGCGGCGGTGTGGTGACGAGGCCCTCGTGCATCAACCGGGGAGGAATGTGCCCGCAGTTGACGACCTGCACCTCGCTGTCGGCGTCGACGCCGAGGATGAGCGCGGTGACGAACCGCTCGTCGTCGCCGGTCTGTTCGGCGTAGGAGTTGTGCCGCACGACCGCCGCGTCCAGGGCGTCGACGAGCGCGGTGAGCGTGGGTTCGCGGTGGGCCGCCTCACGGAACGCGCCGATGACGGCGAACGCGGCGCCCACGGCGGCCAGGCCCTTGCCCTGCACGTCGCCGATCAGCACCCGGGTGCCGAACGGCGAGTCGACGACGTCGTAGATGTCACCGCCGACGAGCCGGTCCTCCTGCACGGGCTCGTAGACGCCGTTGACCAGCACGTCCTCGGTGACCAGAGGCAGTGGGTGCAGGATGTGCCGCTGCATGGCCGCGGCGGTGGAACGCAGCCGCAGCATCTCGTGCTCGCGCCTGATGCGCCGATGACAGGCGTAGACGGAGGCCACGCCCAGCGCGAGGGTGAACAGCACCAGCAGCAGCCGGTCGAGCCAGTGGCCGCCGACCGGGGCCCGTACCACTGCAGTGGTGGTGACGACGAGCGAGGTCCAGGCGGCGACGAACCCCGTCTGTCGGACGGTGCACAGCGCCGACGCCGTCCCCGGCAGGAAGACCAGCAGCCCGAGCAGCCACACCTCGGACCCGGACAGCACCCCCAGGACCTCCACCAGAACCGTCACCGACACCACGCCGACGACCAGCTCGGCGTTGCTCGGGGGCTCGATGGCGTCGGAGACTTCGACGGGTCTCTTCGGGCGGCTACCGGTCATGGGAACTCCCGGGCAGATGGTGATCACCATCTACGTTATGGCAGGCCGAGGCGCGGGGCTGTATCGATATGCGGTTTCCCGCGCCCCGAAGGGGCGCGGGAAACCGCGCGACCAGCCACGACGGCGCCGCGGACGACAGACGACCTGTCGGGGTACCACCAGCGGAGCGCCTAGTCGACGTCGACCGGCCCGTCGTCCGACTTCTTCCCCGAGTGCAGCTGCAGCAGCCCGCTGCCGCCGGCGCCGCCGCTGCCCTCCTCGGGTCGGCGGCCGTCGGTGGCGTCCTGGCCGTTCAGGTTCTGCCGGACCGAGTCGAGGATGGTCAGGCCCTGGGAGACCAGGCCGGCGGCGATCTCGCCCAGGCCGTCCGCGCCGTTGAGGACGTTGACGTTGGCGCCGGCCAGGCCGCCCGCCGCCTCCTTCACGATCTGCGGGAGCTGGTCGATCAGCATCCGGTCGAGCGCGACCCGGTCGTACGACGCGGCCGCCTCGGCCTGGATCTTCATGCGCTGCGCGTCGGCGGCGGCGAGCACCCGGATCCGCTCGGCCTCGGCCTCGGCGGGCTTCACGATCTCGGCGACCAGCTGCTGCTGACGGAGCTTGGCCTGGCGCTGGGCCAGTTCGGTCTGCGCGGCGAGCACCTCCTGCTGTGCGTGCGCCTGGGCCAGCGGTCCGGCCTGGGAGGCCTGTGCCTGGGCGCGGTCCACCTCGGCGGAGTACTCCGCCTTCACGATGGCGGTCTGCCGGGCGTACTCGGCCTGCTTGCGGGCGGCCTCCTGCTCCGCCTCGACGGAGGCCTGGGTGGCCTGTGCCTGGGCGATCTGGGCCTGCCGCTGGATGGCCGCCTTGTGCGGGGCGGACATCGCGTCGATGTATCCGGCGTCGCCGTCGTCGATCGACTGGATCTGCAGCGAGTCCACGATCAGGCCGATCTTCGCCATCTCGGTCTTGGACGTGTCCAGGACCTCCGCGGCGAGCTTCTGCCGCTCGGTCACGATCTCCTCGACCGTCATCGAGCCGATGATCGCCCGCAGGTGACCGGCGAAGATACGGCCGGTCAGGACCGACATCTGGTCCTGGTCGGAGAGGAAGCGCTGGCCCGCGTTGATGATGCTCTCGTGGTCGTTGCCGACCTTGAACGCGATGACTGCACGGACGTGCAGGGCGATGCCCTGCCGGGTCACACAGGTCTCCGTGACCTCGGACTCGCACATCGACAGGGTCAGGAAGCGGGTCTTGCGGAAGAACGGGATCACGAACTTGCCGTGGCCCGTCACCACTCGGAACGGCGCGCCCCCCAGTCCCCGCCTGCCTCCCGAGATCAACATCGCCTCGTCGGGAGCGGGAACGCGGTATCCGAACATGTTTCTTTCTACTCCTCAGTCTGCGCCGACGGCGTCGCCGCCGAGCGCGTCCAATGGATCCACCCACTCGATGACGCCGACCTCACGACATCCGCGCGACTCGATCACGAGCACCGTCGCCCCCGTGGGCAGGGGATCTTCGGACCAGGCGAGGAAGGTCTCGGAACCGCCTCTGACCCGCACCAGGATTTCGCCGGGCCCCGCGGACCCGCGGGTTCCGACGAGCACCTTCCCCGTGCAGCCGATCACGGCTTCGTCCTGCGGCATCATGGCCGCTCTCCTATGTTCTGGCCCACGATTCAGACGATAGACCTACCTGGGTCGGGGACCCAACGGGCATGTCGGTTCGGCGCGCGCCGCAGGGACGCCTTCGTCCGCGGCCGGCGGGGAGTCCGGCCCCCGGAACCGATGGATTCCCTTTGCCGGAAAGGCCAGTTGCCTGCTTCCTGCCTCTGGCCCCGCAGACATACCGGGCGGTATACAGGCTGCGTCGCGTGTGATGCCGCGCCTCGGTGCGGCTCCGCGCGACGTCCGGGTCTCAGGGGGAGGAATCGCATGGCGGACGACACGCGTTCGGGCTCAGCGGCGAGACGCCGGAGGAGGGGGATCGCGGTGGGGGCGGCGCTCGGCGGCTGCGCCCTCGTCGCCGCGTCCACGACGCCTGCCGCGGCGTACGGCGGTGGACACGGCCGGGACACCCGCTATGTGTCGCTCGGGGACTCCTACACGGCGGGCCCCCTCATCCCGCAGCAGGTGGACGCCAACTGCGCCCGCTCCGACCACAATTACCCCTCGATCGTGGCGGCGGAGCGAAAGGTGACCGCGTTCAAGGACGTGAGCTGCAGCGGCGCGACGACCGACAACATGTGGAAGGCGCAGGGCACCAACGGGCCCCAGCTGGATGCGCTGAACCGCGGCACCGACCTGGTGACGGTCCAGATCGGCGGCAACGACGTCGGTTTCAGCTCCATCATCGGCACCTGCGCCCGCCTCAGCTCCCAGGATCCGACGGGAGACCCGTGCCGGCGCTACTACGCCTCGTCCGGCATCGACCAGCTCGCGGTCGCCGTCGCGCGCACGGCGCCGAAGATCGACGCGGTGCTGCGGGCCGTGCACGCCAGGGCGCCGCACGCCCGGGTGCTCGTCGTCGGCTACCCCGACCTGCTGCCCGACGACGGCAGCGGCTGCTACCCCTCGGTGCCGTTCGCGGCCAAGGACTTCGCCTATCTGCGGGACACCGGCAAGCGACTGAACCTGATGCTTCGGCTGGTCGCCGATTGGGACCGTGCGCAGTACGTCGACACCTACGGTGCCACGGTGGGTCACGACATGTGCAAGGCGCCCGACGTCCGCTGGATCGAACCGCTGCAGCCGGCCTCGCCCGCCGCGCCCGCGCACCCCAACGCCAAGGGTGAGGAAGCGATGGCGCGTGCCGTTCTCGAACGTCTGGACAAGGGGCGCGGCCGCGGCTGAGCGCCAGGGCGCCCAGGTTCGGCCCCATTGGTGTGACGTGGGGTACGGGAATGAATGAAAGGTGCTGAACGGGCAACGTTCCCCTTCATGCCCCGCTTCATGCACAGCACGAACTGTCCCCTGCAGGTGATTCGATGACGACGGCGACCAGGGCGCCCCGGACGCCGTCAGCCACCGCGACCACAACCACCACCAGGAGTTCCCCGTCCGCGCCGGCGCCCTCGCTGCCGTCCCTCACCGGTCTGCGATGGATGGCCGCACTGCTGGTCTTCGGGCTGCACGTGCACAACTTCCACTATTTCGACGGCACCGCCGGCTCCCTCGTCACCTGGGCGTTCGGGGCCGGCGCGACGGGGGTGTCGTTCTTCTTCGTGCTGTCCGGGTTCGTCCTGACCTGGTCGGCCCGGCCGGGCGACCGCGCGCCTGCCTTCTGGCGCCGCCGCATCGCCCGCATCCTGCCGGTGCATCTGGTCACCGCCGCGATCGCGCTGCTCATGGCGTACACGCTGGCCCACCAGTCCAAGCCGACCCTGAGCCAGGGGCTGGCCAACGTCCTGCTGGTGCATTCCTGGTGGCGGCCCTGGTGGCAGACGCTGGACCCGGTCAGCTGGTCACTGGCCTGCGAGGCCTTCTTCTACGCCGTCTTCCCGCTGCTGGCGCTGCTCCTGCGCCGTCTCGGCGCCCGCGGCGCGGCCGCGCTGGCCGGGGCGTCGGTGCTGGCGGTGCTGGGGCTGGCGTGGGTGGACGCGCACCGCTGGCTGGGCCAGCAGATCTACTCCTTCCCCGCCGCGCGGCTGCCCGAGTTCGTCCTCGGTGTCGCCGTCGCCCGGCTGGTGCTGCTCGACCGGTGGCGCGGACCCGGCCTGGAAGCCTCGCTCGCCCTCGCGATCATCGGCTACTTCCTCGTCCCGCACGTCCCACACATCACCGACGGCTACCCGGCCACCGTCTGCACCGTCATCGGCTTCGCCCTGCTCATCGCGGCGGCGGCCGTCGCCGACCTGCACGGTCTGCCCTCGATGTGGCGCCACCGGCGACTGGTACGGCTGGGGGAGCTCTCCTTCGCCTTCTACATGGTCCACCTGCTCGTGCTGCGGGCCGGGACCAACGTGCTGGGCACGAAGCCTCTCTTCGGCCCGACGGCGGGGCTGGCCGTCACAGCCGTCGCGTTCGCCGTGTCCCTCGGTCTGTCCTGGGTCCTGTACGAGGCGGTGGAGCGCCCCGCAAGACGCCTGCTGCTGCGACGCCGTCCCTCCGCCGAGCCCCGGGCCGTCGTGCGGCAGCCGGACGGCCAGGAAGCCTAGGACGTACTGTCGCGCAGGCCCAGCCGCAGATGTTCCACGTGGTAGAGGGCCTGCTCGAGCAGTTCGGCGACGTGGTTGTCGTAGAGCGCGTAGATGACCGAGCGGCCGCGGCGCTCGCCGGTGACCAGGCCGAGGTTGCGCAGCAGGCGCAACTGGTGGCTGCAGGCGGACTGTTCCATGCCCACGGCGTCGGCGAGTTCGGTCGCCGCGCATGGGCCCTCCTGCAGGTGGGCCAGGATGCGCAGCCGGGACGGGGTCGCCAGGGCCTGGAGGGTGGCGGCCACATCGGCGGCACCCACTGTCTCCAGGCGCTCGCGTGCCGTTGCGGCGGTGGTGGTGTCAGCTCCGTGGCCCATGCCGCTCATCCTACGGAGGGTGAGCGGTCGTAGCCCCCTACCCATGTACTCATGAAGAAATGAATGGGTCTTCATGTGTTCCTGTATGGTCGGAGCATGACCTCCACGCTCACTGCGCCGCAGGCCGCCCCGGTCACATCCGCGCCTGCGCCCCGGCGACGCACCCGGATGCTCGCGCTGCCCGAGGTGCGCTGGGCCGTCGCGGCCACCGTCTGTTTCCTGCTCGCTCTGCCGCTGCAGCTGAGCGGCGCGCCGGCCTGGACCTGGGGGCTGTTGTACGCGGCGGCGTACGTCACCGGCGGATGGGAGCCGGGCCGGGAAGGACTCAAGGCGCTCCGCAACAAGACTCTCGACGTCGACCTGCTGATGGTCGTCGCCGCACTCGGCGCGGCCGCCATCGGGCAGGTCATGGACGGCGCCCTGCTGATCGTCATCTTCGCGACCTCGGGCGCACTGGAGGCACTGGCCACGGCCCGGACCGCCGACTCGGTGCGCGGTCTGCTGGACCTGGCACCGGCCACGGCGACCCGGACCGCCCCGGACGGCTCCGAACGGGCCGTATCCGTCGAGGAGTTGGCGGTCGGGGACACGATTCTCGTACGGCCCGGTGAGCGGGTCGGCGCCGACGGCCGCGTACTGGACGGGGCGAGCGAGGTCGACCAGGCGACCATCACAGGTGAACCGCTCCCCGTCCTCAAGGAGCCCGGCGACGAGGTGTTCGCGGGGACCGTCAACGGCACGGGCGCGCTGCGCGTCCGCGTCGAACGCGACGCCTCCGACTCGGTGTTGGCGCGGATCGTCCGTATGGTCGAGGAGGCGTCCGGGACCAAGGCGCCCACCCAGCTGTTCATCGAGAAGGTGGAACAGCGCTACTCACTCGGCATGGTGGCGGCGACCCTCGCCGTCTTCCTCGTGCCGCTCGCCTTCGGCGCCGAGCTCACCGGGGCGCTGCTGCGGGCCATGACCTTCATGATCGTGGCCTCGCCGTGCGCGGTGGTCCTGGCCACCATGCCGCCCCTGCTGTCGGCCATCGCCAACGCCGGACGGCACGGGGTGCTGGTCAAGTCGGCGGTGGTGATGGAGCGCCTCGGCCAGGTCGACACCGTCGCGCTGGACAAGACCGGCACGCTGACCGAGGGCGTGCCGCGGGTGGCCGACATACGGTCGTTGCCCGGATCCGGCATGGGGGAGCGGGAGTTGCTGGCACTGGCCGCGGCGGCCGAGCACCCCAGCGAGCATCCGTTGGCGCGGGCCGTCGTGGAGGCGGCGCGCGAGCGGGGACTTCCCCTGCCACCTGCGCAGGACTTCGCCTCGACGCCCGGCGTGGGAGTGACGGCGAGGGTCGACGGGTGGCGGGTCACGGTCGGCGCACCGGCGAGGCTCCTCAGCGGCGCGACCGACGCCGTGGCGGCGCACGCCGCGGTCCATGCGGCCGACCTGGAGGAGTCCGGCCGTACCGCTGTCCTCGTCGTGGTCGACGGCGCGCCCGTCGGACTCCTGGGCCTCGCCGACCGGTTGCGCCCGGACGCCGCCGCCACGGTCGCCTCCCTCACGCACCTCACCGGAACCGCCCCGACCCTGCTGACCGGCGACAACCCTCGCGCGGCCGCGCACCTGGCCGCCGAGGTCGGCATCGAGGACGTCCAGGCGGGACTGCTGCCGCAGCACAAGGTGAGCGCAGTGACGGAACTGGAGCGCGCGGGACGCAAGGTGCTGGTCGTCGGGGACGGCGTCAACGACGCCCCGGCCCTCGCGGCCGCCCACACCGGTGTCGCCATGGGCCGGGCGGGATCAGACCTGGCGCTGGAGACCGCGGACGCGGTGATCGTCCGCGACGAACTCGCCACCGTGCCCGCAGTGATCGCCCTCTCCCGCCGGGCCCGGCGCCTGGTCGTGCAGAACCTGGTGATCGCCGGGGTCTTCATCGCGGGCCTCGTCGTCTGGGACCTCGCCGGCACCCTGCCGCTGCCACTCGGGGTCGCCGGCCACGAGGGCTCCACCGTCCTCGTCGGCCTCAACGGGCTGCGGCTGCTGGGGGAGGGTGCTTGGCGGCGGGCGGTCGCTGAAGGCGGCTGACGTCCGCGGTCGAAAACCAGTGGATCAGTGCCACTGTGCCGCCCTAACGTGCTGCCGAACCAAGTCGCCCAGGCAAGGACGTGCCGTTGTACACCGTGTGAGACCCCCCGAGAGCTGATCTGTCGCGCGTCGCGCATCTGCGCCGCGCTGCTTCTTGCTGCGGACTTCTCACTGAAACCGGTGTACTTCTGTGCTCAACACCTGGGTGGTCATGCCCACCTGCCTGCCGACCGTTCTCCGCCGTTGCCCCGCGTGTACGTCCGAGCGTTTCCGGGCCAACGGCAAGTTTCGGGTCAACGCAAACCACAAGCTCCTCGACGCGTGGCTCCTCGTGCTCTGTACACGTTGCGGGGACACGGCGAAGCTCACGGTCCTGGAACGGATGAACGTCCGCTCCATACGACCTGAGCTGCTGGACCGGATGCATGCCAACGACCTCGACCTGGCAGCTGAGTTGCTCCAGGATCCGGTCCTGCAGCGCCGTAATCGCACAGCCCTCGACTGGGACGACGCCTGGCGCCTCGACACCGGCGGATCGGATCACCTGGACCGCGAGGTGATCGACGTATCCGTCCGCTTCGCGGCGCGGATTCCTGTCCGGCCGGTGCGTCTGATCGCTGACGGTTGTGGTCTCCCGCGGGCCGAGGTCGAGCGACTGATCACGGACGGGAAGCTCGTCTCGGCAGTCCGGCTGAGCGGCAGGCTCTCCGGCGACTTCACCTTCACGCTCAAGCGCTGAGTCCGTCTGGGCACACTGGCCTGTCCGGCAAGACCCGCCGGACAGGCCCTCAGGCCTGCAGTCGCGCCGCCGGCCCCGGCGTCACGGTGACCTCCCTCGGGGAGAGCTCGGTGTGCTCGTCGGGGCACTCGACCACGACCCGCACCGGCGCGCCGCAGTCGCGGTGCCGGATCTCCAGGACCGGGCCCTCGGGATCCCCGACGTACGCCTCGCCCCACTGCCGCAGTGCCACCATGACCGGCCACAGATCGCGGCCCTTGGGCGTGAGGCGGTACTCGTAGCGCGTCCGGCTGCCCTGCTCCTGGTAAGGGACCGTCCGCAGGATCTCGGCCGCGACCAGCTTGCGCAGGCGGTCGGAGAGGACCGCTTCCGACAGCCCCACATGGCGGCGGAAGTCGTCGAAACGGCGCACCCCGTTGAAGGCGTCACGCAGGAGCAGCAGCGACCACTTCTCGCCGATCAGATTGAGGCTGCGCTGGATCGGGCAGTTCTCGGTGCTCATCTCGAGCCACTTCATACCGCCATCGTAGCCACCTGGCTTCTGCATTGACAGTCAGCTGACCGCAGAGCTAGCTTCGAGAAACATAGTCAGTGGGTCAGCGAGGAGACGCAGCCGCATGGAACGCTCTCGTACGTACGACTGGGACGACCCCGCGATCTCGGCGGGCGCCGTCGGGCAGGGCTCCGGCCTGCACTTCCTCCGCGAGATCCTCGCCGGCCGGCTGCCCGCGCCGCCGATCGCCGCCACGCTGGGCATGTCGATCGAAGAGGTCGACCACGGCCACGCGGTGTTCTCCCTGGAGCCCGGTGAGGAGCACTACAACCCCATCGGCAGCGTCCACGGCGGCATCTACGCCACGATGCTCGACTCGGCGGCCGGCTGCGCCGTCCAGTCCACCCTGCCGCCGGGCATGGGATACACCTCGCTCGACCTGACCGTGAAGTTCCTGCGCCCGATCACCGCCGACACGGGCAAGGTCCGCGCCGTCGGCAGCGTCATCAACGGCGGCCGGCGCACCGCACTCGCCGAGGCACAGCTCTTCGACTCGGCGGACCGCCTGCTCGCGCACGCCACCAGCAGCTGCATGCTCTTCCCGGTGCCGGGCGCCTGAGGTCCAACTCCCGTACCTCTCAGCCCTGGTGCTGCCGGTCGTCCATGCCGGCCATCAGGGCCTGGTGGCTGCGGCGGACGTGCTCGCGCATCACGCGCTCCGCCCCGTCGCCGTCCTTGGCCAGGATCAGGTCGAGGACGCGGTGGTGCTCGTGGTCGGACTTGCTGAGCCGGCCCGGCTGGGAGAGCGACGTCTGGACCAGGCGGGCGTAGGCCGGCTGGTTCATGAGCGTGCGGTGGTGCGCCTCCAGCTTGGTGCTGTCTGCGCCGGTGACCAGCAGGTCGTGGAACTCGTGCACCAGCGGCGCGTACCGCTCGGCATCTCCCTCGCGCACGGCCTCGTCGGGCTCGCGCATGTTCTCGGCCAGGCGCTCCACCTCGGGCACATTGCCCCGGAAGGCCGGCAGTCGCGCCGCGGCACCCTCCAGCAGTTCCTTCATCTGGAACAACTCGGTGATCTCCCGCCGCGACGCCACGGCGACGAAGGTGCCGACCCGGGGCCGCACCTCCACCAGCCCCTCGACCTGCAGCTGCTTCAGCGCCTCGCGGATCGAGGTGCGGCTGACGCCGAACGTCTCCGACAACGCGTCTCGACGACTACCCTGACTGCCGCGACCCGGCCGGCAGCTCCAACCGGGACGAGGAGCTCCACGTCCCGCCCGGACCCCGTCGAGGCCGGTCACCGGCCGACGAACCACCTCCGTGTGATGACCAAGGAGGCCCAGACCCTCGCCCGTGCCTGCGGCTGGGTCCACCTGTTGCATCTCGAGCCCGAGGACCTGGTTGCCCTTACCATCGAATCCGCTGCCATGGCCCGCGTCCCGCTCGCGGGCACGAACTGGATCTCCGGGGAGGGTCCGTGATCGCCGTCGTAGGTGCCGGGCTGATGGGCGCGGCCACCGCCTGGGAGCTCGCCCGGCGCGGCCACGAGGTCACGCTGATCGAGGCGTACGACATCGGCCACCGGCACGGCAGCTCGCACGGCAGCTCACGGATCGTCCGACGGGCGTACGCCGACCCCTTCTACGTACAGCTGACCGGGCAGGCGTACGAGAAGTGGCGGGAACTGGAGAACGACAGCTCAACTCCCTTGCTGCGCAGGACCGGTGGCCTCGACATGGGGGAGGAGCGCGACCCGAAGGCGATCGCCGAGCTCCTCTCCGCGGCCGGCGTGCCCCATGAACTCCTCGGCCCGGAGGAAGCCTCGGAGCGCTGGCCTTACATCCGCATCACGGGCCCCGTGCTCCACCACCCGGACGCGGGCGTCGTCGACGCCGACCAGACGGTGGCGGCCTGTGTCCGGCAGGCGATCGAGCACGGTGCGGAAGCGATCATCGGCACACGTGTCACGGGCCTCGACGTCCAGGGCGGCGAGCGAGTCCTGCTGCGCACCGACGACGGGCGCGAGGTCCGCGCGGACACCGTGGTGATCGCCGCCGGTGCCTGGCTGCCCGAGCTCGAACTTCCCGTTCCGCTACCGCCGTTGGAGGTCACCCAGCAGCAGGTCTTCCACTTCCCGCAGCGGGATCCGTCCGTGCAGTGGCCGACCCTGATCTGGGACGGCGAGCTGCACCTCTACGGCCTGCCGTCGGGAAGCGACGGCGGCCCGCTGCCCACGTTCAAGGTCGCCGAACACGACCGCGGCACGCCCACCACCGCCCGCACCCGCAGCGGGATCGTCGATGCGTCGTCTCGGACGCGGGTCAGCGGCTTCGTCCGCGACCGTCTCCCGGGCCTCGACCCCGACCCGGTCGCCGAGGCCACCTGCCTCTACACCACCACTCCCGACGAGGACTTCGTCCTCGACCGTCACGGCCCCTTCGTCATCGTCTCCCCGTGCTCCGGACACGGCGCGAAGTTCACCCCGCTCATCGGCGCGATGGCCGCCGACCTTGCGACCGGCCGCGCCGAGGCCCATCCACGCTTCCGGCTGGGGCGCACGGCATAGACGCGCCGACGGCCGAGCACGCCACCCGGCAGAGGAATCCGACCATTCCGACGACAAGGCCCTGGAGCGCATCTTCGCAGTCCGGACAAGGCGAGGTCGCGGGCGCGATCACATCTCCGTGACCGGCAAGAGCGACAGCCCCGACGACATCACAGTCCTGTATACCGGCCCGGTCACCCGCAGCCGCCCCGACGGCATGCGGCAGTTGCGAGGCCTACTCGTTCGCGCCCGGCCGGGAGGCTTGCAGCGGCAGCGGCAGGAACTGCCCGCAGCGCACGATCAGCCTTCCCCCGAACACCACGTATTTCGTGCACGAGCCCAAGAAGGACACCACGGCCACCCCCGGCTCCGACACCGCCAAGCCGAGCTGAGGCCGGGGCCACCCGGAGTGCGCCGAAACGGCACAGTCGCTGGGGTCCCTCACTGGGCTGGATGCGAGGCTGTCAGGGCGGGGCCCATTAGGCTCCCGCGCATGAGTGACGATGGCAGAGACACCCCCGCGAGACGGGTTGTCGACGGACGGTTCGAGCTGGTGGCACGGCTCGGTGGCGGCGGCATGGGCATGGTCTGGCGGGCCACCGACCTGATGCTGCACCGCAGTGTGGCCATCAAGGAGGTACGGCCGTCCGACCCCGGCCTCGCCGAGTACGACCCGGAGGCCGCACGGCTGCTGCGGGAGCGGGTGCTGCGGGAGGCCCGTGCACTGGCCCGGGTCGACCATCCCAACGTGGTGACGATCCATCACATCGTCGACGGTGGCCCCGGGACCTACCCGTGGATCGTCATGGAACTTGTGACCGGCGGCTCCCTGGCCGACCGTCTCGCCCTCGGCCCGATGGATCCGATCGAGGCGGCACGCATCGGCCTCGAGGTGCTGGTCGCGCTGAGGGCCGCCCACGAGGCCGGCATCGAACACCGCGACGTGAAACCGGCCAACGTCCTGATGCGCCCCGACGGCCGCCCGGTTCTCACCGACTTCGGCATCGCCGCCATCCGCGACGCCACCGCCCTCACCGCCACCGGCTCGGTCATCGGCACCCCCGACTACATGGCACCCGAGCGTGTCTCCGGCAAGGACGGCGGCGCGGCCTCGGACCTCTGGTCGCTCGCGATGATGCTGTACGTCGCCGTCGAGGGCCACCATCCACTGCGCCGGGGTACGACCCTTGCGACCCTCGCCGCGGTCCTCACCGACGACATACCGCCGCCGGTCAAGGCCGGTCCCCTCACGGACCTCCTCGCCCGCGTCCTCGTCCGCGATCCCCAGGCCCGCCCCGACGCCAGGCAACTGGAACGGATGCTGGCCGACGCGGCCCGGCGCACTCAGACCGAGACCCCGACGTCCTTCCCCCTGCAACCCCCGGCCGTCCCACCGTGGGGCACCTCGCCGCAGGACGCCCCACCGCAGTACGCCCCGCCGACGACCCCGGTGCCTGCCCGTCGCCGCCGCTGGACGCTGCTCGTGCTGCCCACCGTCGGAGTTGCCCTCGCCGGCGTACTCGTGTGGACCCTGCTGCCGGGGTCGGGCAGGCATGCGTCCGGGGCCACGGGCTCCGGCACCCACGGCTCCCAGTCCGCGGGCTCCGGCACCACGACATCGCCCTCGGCCGGATCCACCGCCTCCCCCACGGCCGAGGAACAGACCCCCACGACCGACCTGCTGACCCCGCAGGGCATCCGCACCGCGATCGCGGCCATCGAGAAGGAGACCGGCCGGGACCGCTTCGGCGACCTGACGGTTTACCCGGAGCACGTCTCGGCCAGGGTGATGGTGAAGGGCAGCGAGACCGCGTACGACGAGTACACATACAGCCCCGGCCAAGGCGTACAGAAGGACATCATCAAAGGCACACTGTCCAGCGAAGGGACGCCCGTCCGCCTGGACGGCTTCGACTGGGACAAGGTCCCCTCACTGCTGGTCCAGGCCAAGAGGAAACTCAAGGTGCCCAAGGCGAACACCCGCTACCTGTTGCTGGACCTCCCCGGCAACGCCTTCGGCTTTCCCACCGGGATGAGGATCTACCTCAGTAACGACTACGGCCAGACGGGCTATCTGGTGGCGAACACGAAGGGCAAGATCAACAGAGTGATGCCGGCCGACAGCTGATCCTCCACGGCATCCGGCGCACAGGCTCTTCCCGGGTTGAGAATCCCGTACGGATCGAAGGCCTCCGTGATCCGCCGCTGAAGGGCACGCGCCTCGGGCCCCAACTCGTCGGCGCTGCCGTTTGAGCAGGCCGGCGCGGCCAGGTCGAGAAAGGCCGCGTCGACGTCCACCTGCACGCGGAGAGCGCCTACGACCTCACGCATCCGCCGGTCGCAGAGCCGGAACCGGCGGCCGCCGTCACCTCCGCATAGGGAAGTCCCCCCTCCGCCCCCCACCCATTGCGGCCCCGTCCAGGACGTCCGAGTCTGGGAACAATGCCGGGCTGGGCGGAGGAGGCGGCGATGGTGGAGGACACGGGCACGGTGGGCGCCGAGCGGCGGCGGCTGGCGGAGGCCGACGCGTCCCGGGTGGCCTGGCGCCGCTGGGGCCCCTACCTCAGCGAGCGTCAGTGGGGCACCGTCCGGGAGGACTACAGCCCCGACGGTGAGGCCTGGTCGTACTTCACCCACGACCAGGCACGCTCCCGCGCCTACCGCTGGGGCGAGGACGGCATCGCCGGCATCAGCGACGACAAGCAGCGGCTGTGCTTCGCGCCGGCCCTGTGGAACGGCCGCGACCCGATCCTCAAGGAGCGGATGTTCGGCCTGACCAACGCCGAGGGCAATCACGGCGAGGACGTCAAGGAGTACTACTTCCATCTCGACAGCACGCCCACCCACTCGTACATGAAGTACCTGTACAAGTACCCGCAGGGCGAGTTCCCCTACGCCGACCTCGTCGACACCAACAAGGCCCGCGGTCGCCGCGACTTCGAGTACGAGCTGCTCGACACCGGCATCTTCGACGAGGACCGCTACTTCGACGTCTTCGTCGAGTACGCCAAGGCAGGACCGGAGGACCTGCTGATCGAGATCACCGCGCACAACCGCGGCCCCGACGAGGCCACCCTCCACCTGCTGCCGACGCTCTGGTTCCGGCACACCTGGTCCTGGGCGGGCGGCACAGCCGTACCGAGTCTCACAAAGACGGCGGAGGCCATCCGCGCCGACCACGAGGAACTCGGCCCGCGATGGCTGTACTGCGACACCGACGCCCCCGCCCTGTTCACCGAGAACGAGACCAACAACCAGCGCATCTTCGGCAGCCCGAACAGCACGCCCTACGTGAAGGACGGCATCGACCGCTGCGTCGTCCACGGTGAGACCGGCGCCGTCAACCCCGCACAGACCGGCACCAAGGCTGCCTTCCACCACACCCTGACCGTCCCCGCCGGTGACAGCGCGACCCTCCGGCTGCGGCTGACGGACTCCGAACTCGGCGAGCCCTGGGCGGAGTTCGCGGCCACCATGGACATCCGCCGGACCGAGGCCGACGCCTTCTACGAGGACGTCGTCCCCGACGGCATGGGCGAGGACGAGCGCCGCCTGGTGCGCCAGGCACTCGCCGGGATGCTGTGGAGCAAGCAGTACTACTACCTCGACGTCGAGCGCTGGCTCGCCGAGCACGGCGTCGACCCCCTTGCAGCCGACCCCGGCATCCGCAACAGCGCCTGGTACCACATGGTCAACGACGAGGTCATGTCGATGCCGGACACCTGGGAGTACCCCTGGTTCGCGGCCTGGGACCTCGCCTTCCACACCCTCGCCCTGTCCATGGTCGACATCGGCTTCGCCAAGGGGCAGCTGGAGCTCCTGCTGCGCCGGCTCTACCTCCATCCCAACGGCCAGATCCCCGCGTACGAATGGAACTTCGGCGACGTCAACCCGCCCGTGCACGCGTGGGCGGTCCTCTTCGTCTACGAACTCGAGAAGCACCGCACCGGCCACGCCGACCGCGCCTTCCTCGAGAACGCCTTCCAGAAGCTGATGAAGAACTTCACCTGGTGGCTCAATCGCAAGGACGTCGACGGCAACAACGTCTTCCAGGGCGGCTTCCTCGGCCTCGACAACATCGGCGTCTTCGACCGCAGCGCACCCCTGCCCACCGGCGGCCACATCGACCAGGCCGACGGCACGGCATGGATGGCGCTGTACTGCCAGAACCTCCTCGACATCGCCATCGAACTCGCCGTCGACAACCCCGTCTACGTCGAGCAGGCGCAGATGCTCTTCGAACACTTCGCCTGGATCGCGGTCGCCATGAACCGCATCGGCAAGGACAACGCCAGCCTGTGGGACGAGGAGGACGGCTTCTTCTACGACGTGCTGCGACTGCCCGACGGCAGCGCCACCCGGTTGAAGGTGCGGTCCCTGGTCGGCTTGATACCGCTCGCGGCGACCAGCGTCATCGGCGGACGCGCCGACCGTACCTTCCCCGAACTGGTCGAGGGAGCAAAGGAGTTCATCCGGCGCCACCCGGCCGTCGAGGCCGTCGTCCAACAGCACGACCTGGGGACGGCCGACGAGAACGGCCGCTACCTGTTCGCCCTCTTCGGCGAGGACCGGCTGCGCCGCATCCTCGCCCGCATGCTCGACGAGGACGAGTTCCTCGGCCCGCACGGCATCCGGTCCCTCTCCCGCTACCACGCCGAGCACCCGTACCACTTCGACGTGCACGGCCGGACGTACGGTGTCGGCTATCTGCCCGCCGAGTCCGACTCCGGCATGTTCGGCGGCAACTCCAACTGGCGCGGCCCCGTCTGGTTCCCGATGAACCTCCTCCTCATCCGCGCCCTGCTCAACCTGCACGGCTATCACGGCCCGGGCTTCACCGTGGAGTGCCCGACCGGTTCCGGACGGCAGCTGAACCTCTACGAGGTCGCCCGCGAGATCTCCGACCGGCTCACCGCCACCTTCCTGACCGGCGAGGACGGTCACCGCCCGGTCCACGGCGCACAGCCCAAGTTCGCCAAGGACCCCCACTGGAAGGACCTGATCCTCTTCTACGAGTACTTCCACGGCGACAACGGCGCGGGCCTGGGCGCCTCCCACCAGACCGGTTGGACCGGACTGGTGGCCGCCACCGCCACCCTCTTCCACGCCATCAGCGCCGACGACTGGCACCGCGGCGGCCGGGAGTCCCTGCGCCCGGTGGACCGACGGTTCGAGGGCTCGGGCGACGAGGAGCCCCTGTCATGACCGTCATCTACGAGATCAACACCCTTGTCTGGCTGGGTGAGTTGAGCGCGCGGTACGGGCGCCGCGTCACCCTGGGCGACGTCCCAGCCGAGATCTGGGACGAGGTCGCCCGGCCCGGCCTCGACACCGTCTGGCTGATGGGCGTCTGGGAGCGCAGCCCGGCAGGCCTCGCTATCGCCCTGCGCGACGAGTCCCTGCTCGCGTCGTTCCGCCGGGCGCTGCCCGACCTGACCGGGACGGACATCGCCGGCTCCGCCTACTGCGTACGGAACTACGTCGTCGACCCCTCCCTCGGCGGCCCGGACGGCCTGGCCGAGGCACGCGCCCAACTCGCCGCCCGGGGCATGCGGTTGATCCTCGACTACGTGCCGAACCACGTGGCTCCCGACCACCCCTGGCTCACCGAGCACCCCGAGCGCCTGATCCAGGGCACCCGCGAAGACATGGACCGGTCACCCGGGGCCTTCCTCGACGTCGACGGACACATCTACGCCAACGGCCGCGACCCGTACTTCGCACCCTGGCCGGACGTCGTCCAGCTCAACGCCTTCAGCGAGGACCTGCGCACCGCGGCCGTCGACACCCTCGTCTCCATCGGCGACCAGGCGGACGGCGTGCGCTGCGACATGGCGATGCTGCTGATGAACGACGTCTTCGCCAAGACCTGGGGCGACCGGGCGGGCCCGCTCCCCGCCGACGACTTCTGGCCGTACGTCGTCCCGCGTGTCCGCGCACACCACCCGGACCTCCTCTTCGTCGCCGAGGCGTACTGGGACCTCGAATGGGCCCTGCAGCAACAGGGCTTCGACCACTGCTACGACAAGCGGCTCTACGACCGACTCCTCCACGAGGACGCCGGATCCACCCGCACCCACCTCCAGGCCGACCTCACCTACCAGCGCGGCCTGGTCCGCTTCCTGGAGAACCACGACGAGCCGCGGGCCGCCGCCACCATCCCGGGCGCGCAGGAGCGCGCCGCAGCCGTCACCGTCGCCACCCTGCCGGGTGCGACGCTCTGGCACGAGGGCCAGTTCGAGGGCCGCAAGGTCCGCCCGCCGGTCTTCCTCGCCCGCCGCCCACAGGAACCGCCCGACGAGCAACTCCGCGCCTTCTACGGTCAGTTGCTCCCCGCCGCGGCCGCCGTACGCGACGGCGACTGGCGCCTGCTGACCACCACCGGCTGGCCGGACAACGACACCCACCGGGGCCTGCTCGCCTGGAGCTGGACCGGCCCCGGCACCCGCCACCTCGTGATCGTCAACTACTCCGACGCCCCCGCCCAGGGACAGGTGCCCCTGCCCTGGCCCGACCTGGCCGGCCGCCCGTGCCGACTGACCGACCTGCTCACGGACCAGACTTACGACCGCGACGGCGACCACCTGCTCACCC
The DNA here is from genome assembly GCF_000720765.1 of Streptomyces sp. NRRL S-646. Classification (GTDB taxonomy): domain Bacteria; phylum Actinomycetota; class Actinomycetes; order Streptomycetales; family Streptomycetaceae; genus Streptomyces. The sequence continues at coordinate 472,690 of NZ_JODC01000007.1, read as the reverse complement.
CGGGCCTGTTCGTCGACCTGCCGGCCTGGCACTCCCACGTGCTGACCCCGACCTGACCGGCGGCCGTGGTAGACAGCGACCATGACCTACGCACACACGGCCGGCGGTCCGCGATGACCGCCGGCATCGACACCCCGGACCGCCGCGGCCGCACCGGCCTGGACCGCACCGGACTCGACCTGACCGGCAACTCCCGCGTGAAGGTGCGCGAGGTGAAACTGCTCTCCAGCCACTGGTACGTCGAGCGCGCCACCACCTTCGACTACCGGCACGCCGACGGCACCTGGTCCACCCAGCAGCGCGAGACACACGACCGCGGCAACGGCGCCACCATGCTGCTCTACGACGCCGAACGCGAAACCGTGCTGCTCACCAGGCAGTTCCGCTTCCCGGTGTACGTCAACGGACACCCCGACGGCATGCTCGTCGAAACACCGGGCGGACTCCTCGACGACGAGGACGAGCACCCCGAACTCGCCGTCCGCCGCGAGGTGGTGGAGGAGACCGGGCACACCATCGGCGAGGTCCGGCACGTCTTCGACGTCTACATGAGCCCGGGCTCGGTCACCGAACGCGTCAGCTTCTACGCCGCCGCCTACGGCCCCTCGACCCGCACCCACGAGGGCGGCGGCCTCGACGAGGAGGGCGAGGACATCGAGATCGTCGAACTGCCCTTCCGGCGCGCCCTGGAGATGATCCGCACCGGCGAGATCAACGACGCCAAGACCATCATGCTGCTCCAGTGGGCGGCGCTTGAGGGCCCGTTCAGCAAGTAGTGCGCGCGGGGCCCCTTGACTTCGTGTGCGCTTCAAGCTGAAGACTCCCGTTCGTACCCGAAACCGCGGGCGCGAACGGGAGGACCCGGCATGCAGTACCGCACCATCGGAACGGACCCGCACACCAGCCGCGAGGTGAGCGTGCTCGCGCTCGGCGCGATGCTGTTCGGCTCGCGGACGGACGAGGAGACGTCCTTCGCCCTGCTCGACCGGTACGTCGAGGCCGGCGGCAACTTCATCGACACGTCCGACAACTACGCCTTCTGGGTCGACGGCGGCCAGGGCGGCCAGAGCGAGGAACTCCTCGGCCGCTGGCGGCGCAGCCGCGGCATCGGCGACGAGATCTTCATCGCGACCAAGCTGGGCGCCCGCCCGCTGGCCCCCGGCACCAGCTATATCGACAACGCGGAGGGTCTGTCGGCGAAGGTGATCCGCGAGTCCGCCGAACGCAGCCGCGAGCGCCTCGGCGTCGAAAAGCTCGACCTGCTCTACGCCCACATCGACGACCCCACCGTGCCCCAGCGCGAGACGGTCGAGGGCTTCGCGGAGCTGGTCGCCGAGGGCACGGTCGGCCTGCTCGGCGTCAGCAACCAGGCCGCCTGGCGGGTGGAGCGCGCCCGCGCGATCGCCGCCGCGGCCGGCCTGCCGGGCTACGAGGTCCTCCAGTACGAGCACAGCTACCTGCGCCCCCGCTCCGACGTACCCAGCGACTTGTTCCCGGACGGCAGCCTCGGCCACGCGGGCCCCGACCTGCGGACGTATCTCCGGGCCGACCCGGCCCTGACCCTGGTCGCGTACTCACCCCTCCTGAAGGGCAGCTACACGCACCCCGACCGGCTGCCGTCGGACTACGACCATCCCGGCACCCCGGCCCGCCTCACCGTCCTGCACGAGATCGCCCGCGAGACCGGCGCCACCGCCAACCAGGTCGTGCTGGCCTGGCAGTTGGGCGGAGACCTCCCGGTCGTCCCGCTTGCCGGTGCCTCGACGCTCGCCCAACTGGAGGAGAACCTGGCCGCGGTCGACCTGGACCTGACGGCGGAGCAGCGGGCCCGGCTGGACGCCGCGCACTGAGACTGCTCCCCTTCACTTGGGCGGCAGCCCCGCGGCGAAGGCGTACCCCTCGCCGATCCACTCGCCGAGCGTCTCGTCCTCGGCGAGGGCGGACGAGTCCACGACCACCCAGCCGCGCATCGGGCGGCCCGTCATGTCGAACAGACGGGCACCCGGCCGGGCCAGCGCGGCGTCCGTCGCGTCGGGGCCGACCCGGACCATCAGGTCGTCGCCGGTCACGCCGACGGCCATGTTGCCGTGCAGCAGGAAGGCGATGCCGCCGAACATGCGCTTTTCGGCAACGCCGGGATCGGCGCCCAGGTGCTGCCGGATCCGTTCGGCGAGTCCTTCGTCGTACGCCATGAGGAGCCTCAATCCGTGCGTTGCATGAGTCTGCGTTCGAGGTCGCGGAGGTCTTTGCGCAGGGAGGAGCGGACCTGGCGGGCCAGGAGCGGCGCGGCCAGCCGGTAGAAGCCGCCCGAGCCGCCCTGGGCCCGGATGCGGGCCAGGGTGCCGGCCGGGTCCGGCTCGAAGGAGTACGTCACATGCATGGGCAGCGGGCCCGCCACCGACACCATGTCCAGCAGCCGCGGGAAGTCGTAGGCGGCCACGCGCAGCACGTAGTCGATGCGCCGGCCGAGGAAGAAGGCCGTCCGGGTGACCTCGGCACCGACGCCGAAGCCGCCCCCGTCCGCCTCGCGGGTCAGCTCGGCCGTACGAATGCCCTGGGTCCAGTCGGTGTCGTGGCGCCAGTCCATGGCGTACGCCGCCACCCGCTCGGGTGGCAGCGGAAGCACGCGTTCCACGGACACGTCGACGGCCATGCCTCCAGGATCCCCGCGTGGGAGTGCGAACGCGCGGCGTACACCGATATGACGGGTCTCTTACGCGACCGCGCCAGAGCAGGACAAATCGCCGCCGGGGCGGGACGCTGCTGCTGAGCCGCGGCTCGGACCCGCCCAGGCACCCGCCCGGCGGTCCCCTGTGAAGGAGTGCGTTCATGACCGCATCGCCCCCGACCGACGACGCGTACCGCTTCGACGACCTCAGCGCCCTGTTCATCAACTGCACACTCAAGCCGTCGCCCCAGGTCAGCCACACCCAGGGGCTGATCGACAAGAGCGCGGCGATCATGATGTCGCGCGGGGTCACGACGTCCGAGGTCCGTGCCGTCGACCACGACCTCGCCCCCGGCGTGTACCCCGACATGACCGAGCACGGTTTCGCGACGGACGAGTGGCCCGCGCTGTACGAGCAGGTGATGGCCGCGGACATCCTGGTCATCGCGGGGCCGATCTGGCTCGGCGACAACAGCTCGGTGACGAAGAAGGTGATCGAGCGGCTCTACAGCTGTTCGTCGCTGCTCAACCCCGCCGGACAGTACGCCTATTACGGCCGGGTCGGCGGCTGTCTGATCACCGGCAACGAGGACGGCGTGAAGCACTGCGCGATGAACGTCCTCTACAGCCTCCAGCACCTGGGCTACACGATCCCGCCGCAGGCCGACGCCGGCTGGATCGGAGCGGCGGGGCCCGGACCCTCGTATCTGGACCCCGGATCGGGCGGCCCGGAGAACGACTTCACCAACCGCAACACCACGTTCATGACCTGGAACCTGATGCATCTGGCAGCCATGCTGAAGCGCGCCAAGGGCATCCCGGCCCACGGCAACCAGCGTTCCGAATGGGACGCCGGCTGCCGCTTCGACGCGGAGAACCCCGAACACCGCTGATTCCCTACCATCGACTCCAGCCGCCCCACCGCGAACCCACGGAGTCCGCCATGCCCCGTTCACAAGCCCGCGTCAGCACCGACCGTCCGCACCGCTACGCCAAGCAGCTCGCCTCCCACCTCGGCCGCCGCAGCCAGGCGAGTTGGGACGAGGAGGCGGGGGAGGGCAAGCTGGTCTTCCAGAACGGGACGGGCTCCCTCACCGCGACCGAGGGAGCCCTGCTGCTCTCGGTGGAGACCGACGCCGAGCACCTCGACCTGCTCGAGGACGTCGTCGGCCGCCACCTGGTCCGCTTCGGCACCAAGGACGAACTGGTCGTCGAATGGCACCGCGACACCGGCGCCCCCGGCACCACCCAGCGCAGGACGGAGGACCCTGCCTGACCTCCGTGACCACGGGCGACGTCAGGCCTCGCCCACGGTGAAGACCATGCTGCGCACCGGCGCGAGCTCCTGCAGGCGCTCCGAGTCCTCGGCGCAGGCGCGGCCCTCGGGGGAGGCGAACGCGGCGCGCAGCTCTGCCATCGTGTCCCACTCCAACTCGGTGACCAGATGGCACGGTTCGCCCCCGCGCACGGCGGTGGCCTCGCGGCCGAGCGTGTACCGGCGCAACCCGGGCAGTTTGCGGGCGAGCGGGAGGTGGACCTCGCGGTAGTGCCGGTCGAAAGCCGCGGGGTCGGGCGGAGTCTCGTAGAGGACGAGAAAGCGTGCTGTCATCGCCCCGTCCTCCGGTAGCGTGTGAGGACGGTGGGGCCCGTCTGTTGCGCCGACTCGCATTCGAGGTGGACGGGCGGGGTGTCCGCGGGGAAGAGGCGGTCGCCGGTGCCGAGAATCGTGGGGAAGGTGATCAGGCGGTATTCGTCGACCAGGTCCTCGGCCATCAGTGCACGGACGACGCTCAGGCTCCCGGCGACGACCACATCACGCTTCTCCTGCTTGACCGCGTCCACCAGGTCGCCCGTGAGGATCTGCGAGTTCTCCCAGGCGGAGACGTCGGTGAGGGTGCGGGTGGCGACGAGTTTCCGGGCGGCGTTCATACGCGCGGAGAACGGGTCGTCGCGGTGCGGCCACAGCTGGGAGAACACCTCCCAGGTGGTGCGGCCCAGCAGCAGGACCCCCTCGTCCAGGGCGGCCCCGAGCTGGAACTTGTCCCCGGCCACCGCCTCGGGGCCGTGCCGGAACATCCAGCCGCCGCCGGGTGTGCCGTCGCGGCCGTCCGGATCGGAGACGATGCCGTCCAGGGTGGTGAATGCGATGACGATGACGCTCATGGCGATGTCCTCTCGGATGTCTCGATCGGTGGTCACCGGTACGTACCGGCGCCACCGCCCGGACTCATCGCCCGCGGCCGAAGTCGTCCGAGGAAATCTCTCCGGGCAGGTCGAAGGCTTCGAAGACGCGCGGGTCCGCGAACACCACGTTCCGTGCGACCTGCCCGCCGGCCACCGTGAACACCTGCAGCGTGTGCAGCCGGTGCCCGCCGTCCGGGGTGCGTGCGTAGGCGGCGAGAGCGGGCTGTCCGCCGGCGGTGAGCTGCCGGGTGAGCCACCCCGTTCCGCGCATCTCGAAGACCCGCTCCATGAACAGGCCGTAGTCGCGGCGGCCGCGGTACCACAGCGGCACCGGCGGCATCTCCAGGACGGCCGCGTCGGTCAGCAGCCGCACCAGGGCGGGGACATCGGCCGCCTCGAAGGCCCGCGCGTACCGCCGGACGACCTCCCGCGCCTCGGCGTCGTCCGGCTCGTGGACCTCTCCCGGATCGCCCGCCTCGGCGACCGCGGCCCGGGCCCGCTGCAGCGAGCTGTTGACGGCGGCGACCGTCGTCCCGAGCTGCTCCGCGACCTCCGCGGCACTGAACTCCAGCACCTCCCGCAGCACCAGCACCGCCCGCTGCCGCGCCGGCAGCAGCTGCATCGCCGCCACCAGCGCCAGCCGCAGATCGGCCCGGGTCTCGACGTCGTACCTGGCGTCGGGGAACGGCTGCAGCCACGGGATGTCGAAGGCCGGCGTGAGCGGCGCCCCAGGGTCCTCGCTCGGTGCCCCGAGCCCGGACGGCAAGGGCCGCCGCGCCCGCCCCGCCAGCGCGGTCAGACAGACGTTGGTCGCGATCCGGTACAGCCAGGTCCGCACCGACGCGCGCGAGGCGTCGTACCGCTCGCGGGCCTTCCACGCCCGCAGCATCGTCTCCTGCACCAGATCCTCGGCCTCGTGGAACGAGCCCACCATCCGATAGCAGTACGCCACCAACTCGCCCCGGTACGGCTCAAGGTCCATGGGGGCCATCATGCCGGGCGTGGCTCGGGCCCGGCCCCGAAGTGCAGATCGAGCATGCTGCCCTGACCGCGCGCGCCGCGCGAGGCATCACGTGCGTACACCACGGCGCTGATGCCCGTGCACGCGCAGCACACGGGCATCTGCCACGCCGCCCTAGCCGGCTCACACGATGGAGATGGTTGCGCTCACCCGGGCCTCGGCCCACCGACCAGCCGGTTCACCGGCGCAGCCGGGGAGCGAGGACCGTGCGCACGGCCTTGGCCACCTTGCTCGCGGCGGATCCGTCGTCCTCTTCGGGCTCCGGTTCCAGCGTGCGCTGGATCCGCTGCAGCACCTGGTTGGCGGACCGCCACAGCGGGACGAACAGGCCGGCGACCGGCCCGACGCCCTGGATCGGGCCGCCGGACAGCTCGGTCACCTTCTTGGCCGCCGCGACCGATGCCGGGTCCCGCAGGATCAGGTGCACCTCGTCGTCGACCAGCCGGATCTCCATCCTGCGCGCGGCGGCTTCCTCCGGGTTCGCGTCCGTGGTCGTCTCCGGATCCAGTTCGTCGATCTTGGCGGCGACGGCGTCCGGGTCGACCCCGAGTTCCCGCAGCACCCTGGCCGCCATGCTGTTCTCCGCCCGCAGCATCGCCTCGAGCAGGTGGTGGCTGCCGACCGGTGCGCCACCGGCCAGTGCGCTCGCGGTGGACACGGTGTCCTCGGTGGCGGGTGTGCCGGCCGGCCATGGGCCGGCCGCGGCGTCCTGCGCTCCTTCCACGGAGGCCAGCACCGCGGTACGGATCTTGCTGATCGGGCTGATCCGCTGGGCGAGCACCTTCGCGCCGACGCCCTCACCCTCCCTGACCAGGGCGAGCAGGATGTGTTCCGTACCGATGTCGTTGTGGTGCAGCTGCTGCGCCTCGCGCAGGGCGAGTTCCAGCGTCTTCTTCGCGCGCGGCGCGAACGGGATGTGGCCGCTCAGTTCCTTCGTGCCGGGTTCGACCACCGCGGCGATGTCGGCCTGCGCGGTCTCCTTGTCGTATCCGAGTTGGTCCAGGACCTTCGCCGCCATGCCGTCCGGCACTTCGAGCAGCCCCAACAGGATGTGCTCCGTGCCGATGTGGTCGTGCTTGAGGAGCCTCGCCTGCTCCTGGGCCGCGACGACCACCCGGCGGGCCTTCACTGTGAACCTCTCAAAAGTCATGGCTCCATGGTCTCAACCCTGTCAATACACTGATATTGATAGGGTCACCGTGGTGAAGGGAGGGTGTGATGGAGTCACCGTCGGACTGGGAGGACCGGCTCGCACGCTGGCAGAACGAGCTGGAGTTGTTCGAGCAGCTGGACGAGAAACCCTGGGTCACACTGGCCAAGGCCGAAGCGGAGACCGGCGTTTCCCGCTCGGCCCTGCGGTCCTGGTACCGCAACGGCGAGATCCAGTCCCGGCTGGTGGACGGCCCGAACGGGCCGCAGCGCCTGGTCCAGCTGGACGCCGTGATCGAGCGAGCCGCCGCGTCCCCGCGCATTCAGCGCCGGGCGGAGCGGGAAGTCAGCCTGGAAGCCCAGGTCACCCTGCTACGACACCGGGTCGACCAGCTCGAGCTGCGGCTGGCCGCGCTGGAGCGGAAGTGACCACCTGGCGAGCCGGATCCAGTACAGGAAGTGGGATGTGGTGAGAGACCGAACGGCGAGCGCCCTGTGCGCCGCGGCAGTCGCCCTGCTGGCCGGCGCCTGCGGTGGCGCCCCGAAGGCGGTGCCGCACATGACGGCGGCGGACGTCGTGGGTCGCTGGACGAGCGACTGCGGATCGACGCTGACGGTCGAAGCGGACCGCAGCTTCACGGTCAGGGACTTCCCCGTGGACTACGCACTGGTCTCCGGAACCGTGAAGCGCCTGCCGGCCGGCCACGGGACCTGGTATCTGTACGCCGGGGCCGGGGCCACCCCGCAGACCTTCGACCTGAAGATCGGCGAGGAGTTCTACGACCTCGACTACGTCCGCAGGGGGGACTCGATCGCCCTCCGCACCGTACTCGGCGACCCCGGCGACAACCGGTGGTGCGAGTTCTCCCGCCGCTCCCGCGCCTGACCGACCCGGTCCTCGCTTCCCGGCGCCGATGCGGCGAAGCTGGTTCTGGTCCAGAACGAGCCGAAGGAGAGCGGTCATGAGTGCACTCCCCACCGAACGTTCCCTGCGCACCACCCCCGAAGGCCTCCTGTGGGAGCCCAGTGAACGCTGGGTGCGGGGCCGCAAGGGTGAGGTCACCGTCGTCGACAGCCGGCGTCCCGTCCTCGTCTGGGAGCCCTCGCTGCCCGTACCGCAGTACGCCTTCCCGCGCGCGGACGTACGCGAGGACCTCCTGCGCCCCGCGAAGAACCCGCGGACGGGCGCCCACACCGGATCCAGGATCTTCTACGACCTCGAGGTCGACGGCGAGCTGCTGGAGAACGCCGCCTGGACCTTCCCGGCCGCCGACCTGGCCGAGTACATCGCCTTCGAGTGGTTCCGGCGCAGCGGCAGTGGCCTGGACCACTGGTACGAGGAGGAGGAAGAGATCTTCATCCACCCCCGCGACCCGCACAAGCGGGTGGATGCCATCCCGAGCAGCCGGCACGTCCAGGTCTCGGTCGGCGGCACGCTCGTCGCCGACACCCACCGGCCCGTGCTGCTCTTCGAGACCGGCCTGCCGACCCGCTACTACATTCCGCCCGAGGACGTCCGCCTCGACCTCCTCGAACCCACCGAGCACCACACCGGCTGCCCCTACAAGGGCACGGCACAGTACTGGTCGGTGCGGGGCGAGGCCGATGCACCGCCGAACATCGTCTGGAGCTACCCGGCGCCGCTGCCCGCCGTGGGCCCGGTCAAGGGACTCCTCGCGTTCTACAACGAGGTCGTCGACATCACCGTGGACGGGGAGCGCGTGGAGCGCCCCGCCACACCCTTCAGCGCGATGCTCAAACAGAGCAGCCGACGTGGGCGAGGGCCTGCCTGAGCAGCACCCCGTGCCCGCCCGGCATCTCGCTCTGCACCGCTTCCGAGACGGCCTCCTGCGGGCTGAACCACACCAGGTCCAGGGCGTCCTGCCGGGGCCGGCAGTCGCCGGTGACCGGGACGACGTAGGCCAGGGACACCGCGTGCTGGCGCGGGTCGTGGTACGGCGTGACACCCAGCGTCGGGAAGTACTCCGCGACCGTGAAGGGCTGCAGCGAGGCCGGGATCCGGGGCAGCGCCACCGGGCCGAGGTCCTTCTCCAGGTGGCGCAGCAGGGCGTCACGGACCCGCTCGTGGTGCAGGACTCGACCGGAGACCAGGGTCCGGCTGACCGTCCCGTCCGGGCCGATGCGCAGCAACAGGCCGACGCTGGTGACTTCGCCGCTGTCGTCGACGCGCACGGGCACGGCCTCGACGTACAGGATCGGCATACGGGCGCGTGCCAGCTCGAGGTCGTCGGGGCTGAGCCAGCCCGGCGTGGTATCGGTCATGTCAGACATTGCTTGATCATACTTTCAGGAGGGGCCGGAAAGGCCGTAGACCCGGCTGGCATTGTGTGCTCCCGCCCACTCGGCGAACCGCAGCGCGTCGGGCAGACCCAGTTCGTCGGCGTCCACCCGGTCCTGCAGCAGACCGGCCAGACCGCGGCGGAAGGAGAGCGCGCCCAGACAGTAGAACTCCGCCACACCGTACGCGTCGGAGCTGTACAGCAGCTTGCGGAACGGCGTGATCTCCATCGCCTCCTCCAGGACCGCCCGGGCGCGCGCCGGGCCGACGTAGTGCAGGGTGAGGCCCACGTCCAGGTACACGTGCTCGAACACGGCGGCGAGGTAGGCGGCCTGGCGCTGGTACGGCCAGCAGTGCAGAAGCAGCACCGGGATGGCGCCGGCGGTCAGATGCAGCCAGTCGGTGAGATGGCTGGGGTCGACGCGGTGCAGGCGGATGTCGTTGTCGCCGAAGCCGGTGTGGAGTTGGAGGGGGAGGCCGAGGTCGACCGCGGTCCACAGCAGGTGCCGTACGAGGACAGGATCGTCCAGCCGTCCGCCGCGCGCCGGCCAGTGCCGGGCCGCCTCGGTGACCTCTGCGTCGGAGGGGCGGGCCGGGTCCAGGTCGAAGCCGGTGCGGTACGCGGCCACGGACTTCACCGCCACCACGCCCGGCCGCTGTACGGCCTCCAGCGCGGCCGCCTGAAAGGCGTCGCCGTAGTCGTCGGGCTCCACGCCCTGCGCCGCCACCGCCTCGGCGACGCCCTCCAGCCGTACGACCTCGTACGCCGTCCCGCCCGCGGTCCCGGCCAGTTCCGCGGGCGTGGTGAGGAGCTTTGGGGCGTAGCCGGTGTCCACGCAGAAGGTGCTTGTCCGCGCGGCGGTGAGGAAGCGGCGATGCACCTCGTGTGCGCCCAACTCCGCCCGCCGGGCCAGGTATTCATCGGGCGGTGCATGGCGCGGCAGGTCCAGCAGCGGGGCGCAGTGGCGGCGGATCGCCACGCCGACGGGAGAGTCGAAGGGGGAGATGCCGGGCCAGGCCGCGCCTTCGGTGATCAGGTCCTCGAAGTCCTCCCGGGTCAGGTCGGCGTCGACGAGGCCGTGGCAGTGGTGGTCCACCAACTCCAATGCGTCCAGCGCCTCCTGGACCGGCCCGCCCATGGTCAGTACTTCCAGCGGTACGCCGCCGCCACCCGCTCGTCGTCCAGCCCGTGCGCCGCCGCGATCTCCCCCTGTCGTACGGCGATCACGGCGTCCGCGAGGACCGGGCCGAGCGCGGCCCGCAGCCGTTCGTCCTTGCGGAACTCCTCGACGGCTTCGGTGAGTGAGGTCGGCAGGCGGCGCACGCCCCGGGCCGCCGCGTCCGCGGGGTCCAGACCGGCCGGATCGCCGGTGATCTCCTCGGGCAGGGGCGTGGACGAGGTCAGGCCCTCCACTCCGGCTGCGAGCAGGCAGGTGAGGGCGAGGTAGGGGTTGGCGGCCAGGTCGACCGGTTTGACCTCCAGGTTCGCGGCCTGGTCGCGCAGGCCAGCCGTGCCCGTGACGACCCGCACCGCCGCCTCGCGGGTCTCGCGGCCCCACGCGGTGAACACCCCGGCCCACTGGGAGGGTTTGAGCCGCAGATAGCTCGCCGGGCTGGGGGCGGTCACGGCCGTGAGGGCCGGGAGGCGGGCGAGCACCCCGGCCGCGAAGGACTCCGCGGCGGCGGTCATGCCGTAGCGGCCCTCGCCCCCGGAGTGCAGGTTGACGCCGTCGCGCCAGACGGAGAGGTGGATGTGGCCGCCGTTGCCGACGCCCTGCGCGAAGACCGCAGGGGCGAAGGACACCACCAGCCCGTGGCGCTGGGCCACCGCCCGGATGGTCTGCCGTACCAGCACGCTCCGGTCGGCTGCCGCCACCGGGTCGAGCGCGCCCACCGAGACCTCGAACTGCCCGGCCGCGTACTCGGGATGGATCTGTTCGACGTCCACGCCCTGCGCGGCGAACGCGGCCAGCAGGTCGGCGGTGTAGTCGCTCAGTTCGACCTGGCGCGTGGCGCTGTACGCGGGTCCCGAGGTCGCGGGCACGAAGTCGCCGCCCTCCGTCGGACCCTGCCCGACGGCCCATTCGATCTCGATGCCGGCCTTGAAGGTGAGGCCGTGCCGTTCGGCGGCCGCCAAGACCATGCGGCGCAGGATCGTGCGGCTGCAGCCCGGATGTGGTTCGCCCTCCTGCGTGATCCGGTCGACCGGAGCCCAGGCCCAGCCGGGCTGCCCGGCCAGGACGACGAGTCGGCCGAGGTCGGGGTAGAGGCGCAGATCGCCGTCCGGGGAGCCGAGGACGTCGGTGGAGACGATCGAGTCGTTCGCCAGGAACGTGTCGAACACCGGCGACATGCCGACGCCCCAGGCCACCGCCGAGGCGAGGCGGGCCGTCGGGATCGTCTTCACCCGGCCTACGCCCGCGGTGTCGACATAGGCCAGGACGATGCCGTGCACGCCCCGCCCGGACAGTTCTTCGCTGAGCGCGGTGGCCCGCTCGACGTCACCGGGGCGCCCGCCGGGGACGGGATCGGCAAGGGTCGTCATACGTCCTCCACGCTCGGCACGTCCGTCAGGGCTGCTCCGTCAGGGTTTCACGGCCACCGCGCCGAACTGCGGTACCACGGCGGGCGATCCGGGCTCGGCGCGCCACTGCGAGCAGGACACCAGGCCGGGCTCGAGGAGGTCCAGGCCGTCGAAGAAGGCCGCGATGTCCTCGCCGCTGCGGGCGGTGATCGGCGGGGTGGCGTTCTCGTTCCAGAACTTCATGGCCGGGATCTGGCCCGCGCCGCCCAGGTCGTCGTCGAAGGTGGGATGGGTGAGGACCAGGAAGCTGCCGGCGGGCATCGCGGCCATGACCTTCCGTACGATCTCGCGCGCCTTCTCCGCGTCCAGTACGAAGTTGAGGATGCCCAGCATCATCACCGCGACCGGTTTGGTGAAGTCGAGGGTCCCGGAGGCGCGTTCGAGGATGGCGTCGGGGTCGTGGACGTCGGCGTCGATGTAGTCGGTGACGCCCTCGTGGGTGCCCGTCAGCAGGGTGCGGGCGTGGGCGAGCACGATGGGATCGTTGTCGACGTAGACGATCCGCGCGTCGGGTGCGATGCGCTGGGCGATCTGGTGGGTGTTGTCCGCCGTCGGCAGCCCCGTGCCGATGTCCAGGAACTGCCGCACCCCGCGCTCCTCGGCCAGGAACCGCACCGCCCGGCCCAGGAACCAGCGGTCCGCGCGGGCGATCTCCCGGATGATCGGGAACATCCCGGCGACGTGCTCGCCGACCTGCGCGTCGACCTCGTAGTTGTCCTTGCCGCCGATCCAGTAGTTCCACACGCGCGCGTTGTGCGCCACACCGGTGTTCAGCCTCGCCGACCCGCCCGGGGTGTGGCTCTCACTCACAACTCTGCTCCTTCTCAACACCTGTGGCTGTCGCCGCCATTGTGCCGCCCGGTGATCACGCTGTCCCGGGAATCGGCCGATCAGGTGTGCGGAATGGGCGGGTTGAACGGCCGTCAGCCGGCCCGGCCGGGACCGGCGGCGGGCGTCTTGCCGGCCTGGACGTCCTTGAGCCGCTGGGCGCCCTTGCGTACCGCCGGCTCCAGCGAGTCGTGCGCGCCCCCGGCCAGGCCGCCGGCGGTGACGGTGATCGCGTCGCTGCCCACGCGTACGGCGGCCACGTCCAGGGTGAGGGTGGCGGGTTCGCCGTTCGCGGTGCCCTGCACTGTCACGTGCAGACCCTGCCGGGCGTCGCCCTGCTTGGGCACCGTGGCGGAGGTCACCTGGACCGTCCGCTTGCCGCCCTTGGCGTCGGTCGCGGTGAACTGGTCGCACTTGGCCGGCAGGGTCTTGAGCCAGGCCAGCGCGGCACTCAGCCGGACGCGGTTGTAGGCGGCGACCTGGTGGAGGAGACGGGAATCGCCCTGCTCGAACCCGGTCAGCGCGGACGCGCCGGCCGGCTTGCCCAGCAGGTCGTCGTCGTAGAGCGCGTCGAGGAGCCGCTGGCAGTCGGCCGCGTCGGCCTTGGCGGTGATGAACTGGGCGACGTCGACCTTGCCGATGAGCAGGGTGTCGCCCCAGGCGGCGGCGCCCTTGACCTGGTTCCAGTTGCCTTCCAGGTCGTCCTCGGTGATGAGCGCGGCCTGTGCTCCGGCCTGGGTGAGACGCGGTGGGGCGGACGTGCGGGTCGGGGCCGGGGCCGACGTACGGGCCGCGAGGGGTGAGGCGGCGGCGTCGGAGGCCTGGGAGCCGCCTCCCTCGCCCGAGCACGACGCGGTGGCCAGCAGCGCACTCACCGCCACGGCCGAGGCGAACACACCGAGGAGAGGGGACGGTCTAGGGCTCATTGCGGATGCCTCCGGAGCAGCTGGGGGACCTCCCCTCAGCGCACCACCGGCCCTACCGCCCCACCAGGCACACAAGCCCGTTCGGGTGAGCGGGCCGTCAAGGCGTCCCCCGCTCCGCGTGCACGCGGACCCTGCGCCCGCCGCACTCCGGGCAGACCGCGTCAGCGAGTGGCGACCGCACGGCCCGGCCGGCCTCGTCGACGTACTCCTGGGTGGTCAGTCCCGTGAAGTCCATCGGGTCGGTGAAGAACATGAGCTGGAAGACGGCCCGCCAGGCGTGGCCGCAGTCCGTGCAGTCGAAGCCGTAGGTCTCCGGCACCGAGGGGGGATCCGCCGTCATGGCCCCGGTCCTTCACCCGGTGACGAGAAGTACATGCCCTCCAGCGCACAACGCGCCACGTCGCACGGCAACTCGAACGCCCCGCCCGGCATGCCGGCAATCCCGCCCGCGGTGACACTGACCTCATGCCGACGTGTCCCAAGGAGTGACCATGCTGCCCGGATTCCTGGCCAGGGCAGTCGCGTTGCTGCTCGGCCGGCAGGGCCGATCGCTGCATCTGAAGGCGGCGGGCGGGGCGACGGCCGTCCTGGGGGTGGTGATGCTGATCGGCTCGTGGGCCGTCGTCGTCGCTGAACACGGCGCACCGCGCGCCAACCTGCGGACGTACCCGCAGGCGCTGTGGTGGTCGATCGAGACGGCGACCACCGTCGGGTACGGCGACTTCTATCCCGTGACCCTCGGCGGCCGCATCATCGGCGCCGTCGTGATGGTCGTAGGGATCACCACGTACGGCATGGTCACCGCGGCCCTCGCGACCTGGTTCGTCGGACGGGAGCAACGGCGCCGCCACCATCTCGCCCTGCACGCACAGGAGTTGGGCGAGGAGACCGTCCATGCCCTGCATGAACGCTTCGACCGGCTGGAGCGGATGGTGGCCGGGAGCGGCGAGCGGAATTGAAGGCAGGCGCCTGCCTTGCTACCCGTGAGTACCCTGCCGTGTGACCTCTGTGACGCCTGAGGTACGGTCCCCGGGATCCGCGCGTACCCGCACGCCGCGGACTGTCACGGGCGGTGTCGAAGGGGGCGGCGGAGGCATGGAGTTCCACCTGGTCGACGAGAGCAGCGCGGAGCGGCGCGGCACGCGGCTGGAGGACCTGGCTCCGGAACCCCTGCTCACCCGGGACTACGAGACCCGCCCCGCGCTCGTCTACGAGCGGCTGCGGGAGCGCCACGGCCCGGTCGCGCCGGTCGACCTGCTGGGAGTGCCCGCCTGGCTCGTGCTCGGCTACCGCGAGTCGCTGCAGATGCTCCAGGACGACTCCGGGTGGCCCAAGGGCCTGGAGAACTGGCGGGCCCGCACGGAAGGCCGCGTGCCCGCCGACTGGCCGCTCGGCCCCTCCCTCGAGGTCAACCACGTACTGATCCAGGGCGGCCCCGGCCACCGCACGCTGCGCGGCGCCTGGGACACCGCCCTGCGCCCCTTCCAGGACCCCCACAACCCGCAGGCCAAGCGGCTCAAGGCGGCCGTCACCGGCTACGCCGACGAGCTGATCAGCCTGCTCGCCCAGGGGGGCGCCACGGGCATGGCCGACCTCTCGGCGCAGTTCTCCCGCCCGCTCCCGCTGATGGCGGCGAGCCATCTGCTCGGCTTCCCCGGCTCGCAGGGCGACGACGCCCTGATGGACATGTGGCGGGTGCTGGACGCCGGCCCGGACGCCGAACCCGCCCTGGAACGCCTGCTGGTCACGCTCACCGAACTCGCCGCCGCCAAGATCGAGAAGCCGGGCGACGACTTCCCCTCCCAGCTGCTGGCCGCCCACCCGGACCTGTCCGTCGACGCGCTGGCCCGCGAGCTGTTCATGCTGCTCGGCATGACCTCCGACCACGTCGGCATCCTCATCTCCAACACGGTCGTCGAGGTGATCGCAGGAGACAGCGACGGCGGGGTCCGCACCACCCTGTCCGCGGGCATGGTGCGCGAGACCATGAACCGGGTGGTCATGCGCAAACCGCCGCTGGTCAACTTCGTGCCGAGGTTCGCCGCCGCGGACACCCGGCTCGGCAACTACACCATCCGCACCGGCGACCCCGTGTGGGTCTCCTCCGCCGCCGCGCACGCCGACCCCCTCTTCGCCGGCCAGATGGCACCCGGCGCCGGCATCAGCAGCCGCGCCCACCTCTCGTGGGGCGCGGGCCCCCGCCAGTGCCCGGCCCGCGAGCTGGCCTCGACGATCGCGGCAGCGGGCGTGAGCCGTGTCTTCGAACGGTTCGGGCACCTGGAGCTCGCCCTCCCCGTCGACCAACTGCCGTGGCGTTCCTCGCCGTTCATGCGGGGCTGCGCTCGTTGCCGGTGCGCTACGAACTGTCCGGGCCGCCGCTGCCCCTCCCGCCGGCGCCTGCAGCGGACGTACCCGATGCACCCGCCGTACCGGACCAGGCCGCCAAGCGGCGCTCGTCGTTGTGGCGCTACCTGGCGGGCCTGATCCGGTCCGGAAGCTGAGCGTCCGCGCAGCTCGCGTAGGGTGACGGGACCGCCGTAAGCCAGCCCGCGCCCCGTCGCGCCCCACCGGAAGCAGGTCATGTCCTCCGCCGCCTCGCCGCTCCTCACCGCCTCCGGCCCGCCCACCGGCCCCGCCGACATACGCCTCGTCGTCACCGACATGGACGGCACGCTGCTGGACGACGCCAAGCGGATCCCGCCGGGGCTGTGGGAGACGCTGGCCGAACTGCGCCGCCGCGGGGTGCTGTTCAGCCCGGCGAGCGGACGGCAGTACGCCACGCTGGCACGGGAGTTCGCCGCGGTCGCCGAGGGCATGGTGTTCATCGCGGAGAACGGCACGTACGTGGTGCGCGACGGCGTGGAGCTCAGCTCGGACCCGCTGGAGCCCGGTGTCGCGGCCCGCGTCGTGCAGGCCGTACGGCGGCTGACCGCCGAAGGCGTGGACGTGGGCGCCGTCGTCTGCGGCAAGCGCTCCGCCTACGTCGAGCGCAGTGACGAGGCGTTCCTGGCAGAGGTACGCAAGTACTACGTCGAGCACCGCGTCGTCGAGGACGCCACCGCGCTCGACGACGACGTCATCAAGGTCGCCCTCTTCGACTTCGGCTCCGCCGCGCACACCACCGCGCCCGCGCTGGAGTCCTTCACCGCCACCCTCCCCCACTCTCGACTTCGCTCGAGCGGGGGGACCCCCATGGTCGTGGTCTCCGGCGAGCACTGGGTCGACGTCATGAACCGCACCGCCAACAAGGGCGCCGCCCTGCGCCGCCTCCAGCGCGAACTGGGCATCACACCAGCCCAGACCATGGTCTTCGGCGACTACCTCAACGACCTGGAGATGCTCGACGCCGCCGATTGGTCCTTCGCCATGGCCAACAGCCACCCGGACGTCATCGCACGGGCCCGCCACCTGGCCCCGTCCAACAACGACAACGGAGTGCTGCGCACCGTCGCGCGCGTGCTGCACCTCTAGGTACTCGGCTGCGCATACCCGTTCTGCCACGCCCAGGCCGCGATCTCGACCCGGTTCCGGGCGTCCAGCTTGAGCTGGACGCTGGAGAGGTGGGTCTTGACCGTGGAGAGGGAGACATAGAGCTCGGCGGCGATCTCGGCGTTGGTGCGGCCGAGGGCGACCAGACGGACCACGTCCAGCTCGCGGTCGGTGAGGGACTCGGTCGGCGGTGCGGTCCGCGCGCGGACATCCGTCTTCGGGTCGGCGGTGACGTGTTTGAGCAGACGGACCGTGACCGACGGGGAGACCAGTGAGTCACCGGCCGCCGCGGCGCGCACCGCCTCCGCCAGCAGCGTCGGCCCGGAGTCCTTCAGCAGGAACCCGCAGGCGCCGCCGCGCAGCGCACCGTACACGTACTCGTCGAGGTCGAAGGTGGTGACCACGACCACCCGCATCGGGTCGGCGACGTCCGCGTCGTGCGTGACCATGACCAGGGCGGCGCCCTGCTCCCGGGCGACGGAGGTGAGCAGGCGCACGACCTCGGTGCTGGTGGCCTGGTCGAGGGCGCCCGTCGGTTCGTCGGCGAAGACCACGTCCGGTTCGACGACCAGGGCGCGGGCGATGGCGACCCGCTGGGCCTGCCCGCCGGAGAGCTGACCGGGCCGGCGCTGCTCCAGGCCGTCGAGGCCGAGCGGTGCGAACCAGCGGCGGGCCTGCCGGACCGCCTGCCGGCGGGGCATGCCCTCCAGCATCAGCGGCAGCGCGACGTTCTCCTCGGCGGGCAGCTCCGGCAGCAGCTGGCCGAACTGGAAGACGAAGCCGAAGCGCTTACGGCGCAGGGCACTGAGCTTGTTCTCGCTCAGGCCGTCGATGGCCTGCCCGCGCAGCAGGACGGTGCCGCCGTCGGGGCGGATGATCCCGGCGAGGGTGTGGAGCAGGGTCGACTTGCCGGATCCGGAGGGACCCATGATGGCCAGCGAGTCCCGCTCGCGGACCTCCACGTCGACGCCGTCCAGGGCGGCGGTCGAGCCGTACTTCTTGGTCAGGCCGGGTCCGGCCAGAACGGTGTTCACGATGGTCTCCCCAGGTCGCCGGTTCTTCTCAGCGCTCGAACTTCCAGGTCACGGACTTACTCGTGGCCTTGACCACGGAGACGCGGATGTCGACGCTCTTGCCGCCGCCGGTCTTGCCGGTGCACGTGACGGAGGCCCCCGCGACGGCCTTGAGTCCGGTCGGGCAGGTGACGCCGGAGACGTCCTTGCCGACCCACGGCAGCGGGTGGTACTTGCCCTCGGTGCGGCCCGCGACGATGTTGGCGGCCAGCGCCTTGTGCCCGTCGACCTGCGCGGTGGTGTACTCGTCCAGGTGGGTCGTCGACTCGGTCCCGGAGAGCAGATAGGTGCCCAGACCGCCCAGAGCGACCACGGCGGTCGCCCCACCGACGGCGCCGACGAGGAACTTGCCGAGCTGCATCACGTACTCCTGATGGTTGGGGAGGAAACCGCCGACGAGGTGGCTCGCTGACGAGGTGACCTCCGACGAGGTGCCTTCACCCTCGCCCGCGGGCATGTGCGCGCGCCTCGGTCATACGGCCATGGTCGGGCGGCGGGGCCTCGACCATTCGGCCGATCCGGGCGCCGCAGACCCTCGCCTACGGTGAGCCGCATGACCTCCATCTCCGGCCGGGGCTGCGCCCAGGGATTCGGCGTCGGCTTCCTGCTCGCGGCGTCGCTCGCCGACATCGCGGGAGCGGGCAACGCGGGCCAGAGCGTATGGCCGACGGTCGTACTGCTCCTGGTCGGACTGGCCGCCGTCCTGTGGCCGCCCCGGCGCCGCCCCGCCTGGCTCACCCCGCAACTGCGCACCGCCGTGCCCGCGCTGCTGTCCGCGCTCTACACGGTGGGCGCCCTGGTGTCCGGCCGGGCGGACCTGTTCGGCCCGGGTGAGACGGCGATCCTGCTGTGTCTGCTGTTCATCGCCGTACGGGACTGCCCGCCGCGCTCGGCCGTGGTGTGCGGCCTGCTGGACCTGGTCGTCCTGCTGGCCACACCGGTCCGCTACTCCCACTCCCTGGGCGGCACGGAGGGCGGCGAAGCCCTCGGCTTCATGGTGGTGGGCCTGGCCCTCGCCGGTCTTGTCGCGGGGCTCGCCGCCTACCTTCGTTCCCTCGACTACCGCCGTACGGTCGCCGTGGCCGACACCCGCCGAGAGGAGCGGGTGGCGATCGCCGCCGACCTGCACGACTTCGTCGCCCACCACGTCACCGGCATCCTGGTGCAGACCCAGGTGGCCCGCATGATGGCGGACACCCGGCCGCGGGAACTGGATCCCGTCCTGGCGGGCATCGAGCGCGCCGCGACCGAGGCGCTCGCCTCGATGCGGCGCACGGTCGGCGTGCTGCGCGACACCGGGGAGGAGGCCGACCGCCGCCCGGTGGGCGACCTGGCGGGCATCGCCGGCCTGACGGAAGGCTTCGCGAGCCCCATCCAGAAGGCCACCCTGCACCACGACCCCGCCGTCCCCGACGACCTCCCGCACGAGGTTCAGGCGGCAGCCTTCCGGGTCGTCCAGGAGGCACTGACGAACGTGCGGCGCCACGCGGCCGACGCCGCCGAGATCACCGTCCAGGTGCGCTACGACGCCGGCCACCTCTGCGTCTCGGTCACGGACGACGGCCGCGGCGGCACCCAACTCCCCGCCGCGGCCCACGGCGGCGGCTTCGGCCTGGTTGGCCTCAAGGAGCGGGTGACCGCCCTCGGCGGCGAACTGCACGCGGGGCCTCGGGCAGGGGTCGGGTGGGAAGTACGGGCGGTGTTCCAAGCAGCCCGCGGTTCGGCCGCGCCCTGAAGGGGCGCGGGGCTGCATCCATTTGCGGCTCCGCCGCGGGGCGCGACCAGCCACGACGTACAGGCAGACGATCGACGGCCAGACGTAGCCCCGCGGCCGCTGCTCGCTGTTCAATGGAGCTGCACACACCCGCGCCGAGAGGCGAGAGGAGAACGCCAGTGACCCCTGCCCCCGTGCCGCCGGTGGGCGCCCGCATCCGGCAGGCGCGCGTCGCCAAAGGCGTGAGCCTGCGCGCCCTCGCCCGGGAGATCGGCGTCTCCGCGAGCCTGGTCTCCCAGATCGAGACCGGCAAGAGCCAGCCGTCGGTGAGCACGCTGTACGCGATCACCACCGCACTGTCGATCTCCGTGGAGTCGCTCTTCGACGCCTACGAGGACGAGGCCGCCGCTTCGCCGGTCGTGGCCGCGGCCGCCGCCCCCGCAACCGTCCTGCATGCTCTGGCGGCCTTCGCCGCCGACCCCGGCCGGCGCATCGGACCGCTGGTCACACCGGGGGAGCGGGAGCAGCTGGAGCTGGACTCGGGGGTCGTGTGGGAGCGGCTCGGGCATGTTCCGGGCACCGACGTGGACTTCCTGCTGGTGACCTACCGGCCCGGCGGCTCCTCGTCCAGCTCCGGCGGTCTGATGCGGCACACCGGCACCGAGTACGGCTGTCTGACCTCGGGCGAGCTGGTCCTCACCCTCGGCTTCGACGAGTACACCCTCCGCCCCGGCGACGCCGTCTGCTTCGAGTCGACGACCCCGCACCGCTACCGCAATGATGGAGCTGAACCGGCCGTCGGGGTCTGGTTCGTGTTCAGCCAGAGCGTTCAGTAGCACTTGACACCTGCCCGGCATGGTCGTTCACTCCGGAGTGGGGGTGGTCGCCATGGCGATCCGCACATATGGACCCAACGCCGTCGACTGGGAAGAGCGCATCGACCTGGACCGGCTGCGCAGACAGCGCCTGGCCAGGCTCAACGAGACCCTGAACCGCTCCTCCCTGGGCGCGGTGCTCAGCTTCGACTTCGCCAACATCCGCTACATGACCGCCACGCACATCGGTACCTGGGCGATGGACAAGCTGATCCGCTTCGCCCTGCTGGTGCGCGGCGGCGAACCGGTCGTCTGGGACTTCGGCTCCGCGGCCCGCCACCACCAGCTGTACAACCCGTGGCTGGACTACAGCGACGGCAAGGAGGGCCCGCCCACCGGCGCCCGCGCCGGCATCTCCACCCTGCGCGGCGCCTTCCACCCGCAGGCGGGCATCGCCGAGGACGTCGCCGCCAAGATCGCCACCGAGCTGCGCGAGCACGGCCTCGCGAACGAGCCGCTCGGCATCGACGTCGCCGAAATGCCGGTCCTCGCCGCCCTGCGCGCCGAGGGCATCGACGTCGTCGACGGCCAGCAGGTCTTCCTGGAGGCCCGCCGCACCAAGACCCGCGACGAGATCTCCCTGCTCACCCAGGCCTGCGCGATGGTCGACGCGGCCTACGAGGAGCTGTACGGCCACCTGCGCCCCGGCGTGCGCGAGAACGAGTGCGTCGGCCTCGTCAGCAAGGTCCTCTACGACCTCGGCAGCGAGTACGTCGAAGGCGTCAACGCCATCTCCGGCGAACGCTGTTCACCCCACCCGCACGTCTACAGCGACCGCCTGATCCGCCCCGGCGACCCCGCCTTCTTCGACATCCTGCACAGCCACCTCGGCTACCGCACCTGCTACTACCGCACCTTCGCCGTCGGCAGCGCCTCCCGCGCCCAACGGGACGCCTACGTCCGCTGCCGCGAGTACATGGACGAGGCCATCGCCCTGGTCCGGCCCGGCGCCACCACCGCCGACATCGTCCAGGTCTGGCCCCGCGCCGAGGAGTTCGGCTTCGCCGACGAGACCGCCGCCTTCGCCCTGCAGTACGGCCACGGGGTGGGCCTGTCGATCTGGGAGAAACCCATCTTCAGCCGTCTGGTCTCCCTCGACCACCCCGAAGTCCTCGAAGAGGGCATGGTGTTCGCCCTGGAGACCTACTGGCCGGCCGCCGACGGCTGGTCCGCGGCCCGGATCGAGGAGGAGCTGGTCGTCACCGCCGACGGCTGCGAGGTCATCACCAAGTTCCCCGCCGAGGAACTGCTGGTCGCGGGCCGCAAGTACTGGACGGTCGGCGGCGAGCTCAACACCCGCCGTGAGGCACAGTCCCACCTCAACTCCCGTACCAACGGGGGTACTTGATGGCCGACCGCGACGAACTCCTCGCCCTGTACGAGCAGATGGCCGTCATCCGCCGTACGGAGAAGGCCGCCCACGACCTGTTCCTCTCCGGCCTGGTCAAGGGCACCACCCACCTCGCCGCCGGGCACGAGGCGATCGCCGTCGGCGCGAGCGCCGCCCTGCGCCCCGACGACTTCGTCTTCGCCACCTATCGCGGCCACCACCACGCGATGGCCCGCGGGGCCACCCCCGAGGAGTGCCTCGCCGAACTCATGCAAAGGGCTACGGGATTGTGCAGGGCCAAGGGCGGCTCCATGCACCTCACAAAGGCGGACGCGTTCATGCTCGGCTCGTACGCCATCGTCGGCGCCCACCTGCCGATGGCGGTGGGGGCGGCCTGGTCGGCACGGCTGCGTGGCACCGGGCAGCTCGCGGTCGCCTTCTTCGGTGACGGCGCCACCAACATCGGCGCCTTCCACGAGGCGCTCAACCTGGCCGCCGTATGGAAGCTGCCGGTGCTGTTCGTCTGCGAGAACAACCTGTACATGGAGTACACGCCGATCGCCGACGTCACGGCGGTCGCCCGCCCGGCAGCCGACCGGGCGCCCGCGTACGGCATCCCCGGCGAGGTCGTCGACGGCAACGACGTCCTCGCCGTGCAGGAGGCGGTGGCCCGCCTCGCCGAGCGGGCCCGGGCAGGAGACGGGCCCGCTCTGCTGGAGGCCGAGACCTACCGCCACTTCGGGCACAGCCGCGCCGACCCGGCCACCTACCGCCCGGCCGAGGAGGTCGAACGCTGGCTCAAGCACGACCCGTTGGACCTCGCCCGCGGACGCCTCGTCGAGCTGGGGGTGGACGAGGCGACGATCACCGCGGCCGACGAGCGCGCCCGTGACGTCGTGGAGAAAGCCGTCGAGGCGGCCAAGAACGCGCCGCCGCCCGATCCGGGCGAGGCGCTGACCGACGTATGGGCGGACGGAGGTGCGGCATGGCGGACATGAGCGCGGACCGTGACGTCATCACCTACCGCGAGGCGGTCGCCGAGGGCATCGCGCGGGAGATGCGCCGCGACCCGGCCGTCGTCTGCCTCGGCGAGGACATCGGCGAGGCCGGCGGGGTGTTCAAGACGACCGCCGGGCTGTTCAAGGAGTTCGGGCCCGAGCGGGTGTGGGACACGCCCATCTCCGAACAGGCCATCGTGGGCGCGGCGATGGGCGCCGCGATGACCGGGATGCGGCCGGTCGCCGAGATCATGTTCTCCGACTTCCTGGCCTGCTGCTGGGACTACCTCGCCAACGAGATACCGAAGGTGCGGTACATGACGGGCGGTCAGGTCACCGTGCCGCTCGTGGTGCGCACCGCCAACGGCGGCGGTCTCGGCTTCGGCGCGCAGCACTCGCAGGCCACCGAGAACTGGGCACTGACCGTCCCGGGGCTGAAGATCGCGGCCCCCGCCACGCCCGCCGACGTCATCGGCATGATGGCGGCGGCCATTCGGAGCGACGATCCCGTGGTCTTCTTCGAGCACAAGGGGCTGCTGGCGAGCAAGGGCGCGCCCGCGCCACCGGATCACATGGTCGAGCTGGGGCGGGCGGCCGTGGTGCGCGAAGGCGCCGACGTGACCCTGGTCGCGCTCGCCGCCATGGTCCCGGTGGCGCTGCAGGCCGCCGCGCAGCTGTCCGCAGAGGGCATCGAGGCCGAGGTCGTCGACCTGCGCTGTCTCGTCCCGCTCGACGTCGCCACCGTCCTCGCCTCCCTCGACAGGACCTCACGGCTGGTGACCGTGGAGGAGAACCCCTACCAGGGCGGCTGGGGCGCCACCCTCGTCTCGGTCGTCGCCGACGAGGGCTTCGGACTGCTGGACGCGCCGGTGCGCCGGGTGGCGGGGGAGTGCGTGCCGCTGCCGTTCGCCGACGTGCTGGAGGAGCAGGTCATTCCCACCGTGGACAAGGTCGTGGCGGCGGTGCGGAATCTCGCAACGTACTGAACACCCCTGAGGAGGAAGCGCGATGACCGATCGGATACTGCTTCGCGCGGGGCACGTGCTCTCGATGGATCCCTCCGTCGGGGATCTGCCGAAGGGTGACGTCCTCATCGAGGACGGCCGGATCGCGGCGGTGCAACCGGAGATCAGCGCCGATGCCGAGGTCCTCGACATGAGCGGCCGCATCGTGATCCCCGGCTTCGTCGACACCCACCGCCACACCTGGGAGGCCTCGATCCGTGGCGTCGCCCCCGACGCCACCCTGGACGACTACTTCGTCGACATCCTGGACACCTTCGCCCCGCTGTACACGCCCGAGGACGTGTACGCGGCCAACCTCGCCGGCGCCCTGGAGTGCCTCAACGCCGGCATCACCACCCTCGTCGACTGGTCCCACATCAACAACACGCCCGAGCACCCGGACGCCGCGGTCCAGGCGCTCACGGAGACCGGCATCCGCGCCCAGTACGCCTACGGCAGCGCCAACACCTCCCTCGCGGACTACTGGTTCGAGAGCAAGATCGCGATCCCGGGCGACGACGTCCGGCGTATCCGCGCCAAGTACTTCTCCTCCGATGACGGCCTGCTGACCATGGCGCTGGCCACTCGCGGCCCCGGATTCTGCGTCAACGACGTCGTCACCTCCGAATGGGCCCTCGCCCGCGAACTGGACATCCCCATCACCGTGCATGTGGCGATGGGGCGGCTGGCCGGCCGCTTCGGCATGGTGAAACAGCTCAACGACCTCGGGCTCCTCGGCCCGGACACCACCTACATCCACTGCTGCTACCTCCACGAGGACGAGTGGCAGATGGTCGCCGACAGCGGCGGTACGGTCTCGGTCGCGCCGCAGGTGGAGATCCAGATGGGGCACGGCTGGCCGCCCGTGATGGCGGCGATCGAGCACGGACTCCGGCCGTCCCTGAGCATCGACGTCGTCACCACCGTGCCCGGCGACATGTTCACCCAGATCCGCGCGGCCTTCGGCGCCGAGCGCGGCCGGCTCAACGCGGACTGCTGGCAGGCCAACATGCCCGTGCCGAAGACCATGTTGACGGCCCGTCAGATGCTGGAGATCGCGACGAGCAACGGCGCGCACGTCGCGAGACTGGAGCACCGCACCGGTTCCCTGACCCCCGGCAAGCGCGCCGACGTCGTCGCCCTCGACGCGACCGCTCTCAACATCGCGCCGGTGCACGACGCGGCGTCCGCGGTCACGCTGTGCGCGGACGTCTCCAACGTCGAGACGGTCATCGTCGACGGCGTGATCCGCAAGCGCGAGGGCAGGCTGACGGCCGACGTCGCACGGGCCCGGCAACTCGTCGAGGAGTCCCGCGACCGGCTCCTCGCGGCGAAGGAAGCGAAGGCGAAGGAGGCGAAGCCGACCGCATGACCCGGCATCTGGTGCGGCGGGCCGCCGACGCGGCCGAGCCGCCGTACGACGCACACGGCTACCGGCGCCGCACCCTGGTCGGTGAGGACGACGGCAGCGTGCACACCGGCTTCGGCCTCTGCGAACTGCGCCCGGGCGGCGCGGTGTCGGCGCATGTGCACTCCTACGAGGAGAGCTTCCACATCCTCGACGGAACCGTGATCCTCGACGTGCCCGACGGCTCGTACCTCCTGGAGGAGGGCGACTACGGCATCCTCCCGACCGGTGTCCCGCACGCCTGGCGCGGCACCGGGGACACGCCCGCACGCTGGGCGGACATGCTGGCGCCGGTCCCGCGGGCACGCTACGGGTACGACACCCAGGCCGTGCGCGACCTGCCGGCGACGAACCCCGCCCGCATCGACGTCCGCGACCCGCGCACCCGCTCCTTCGGCCACTTCGAACCCGCACAGATGGACCCGGGCAAGCAGTCCCAGGACCTCCTCGCCGTCTCCGCGAGCATGCGCACCGCGCTGCTCGTCTACAGCGGCATCACCGTCAAGATGATGGTCGACAGCGACCTCGGTGCGGTCGCCTCGACGATGTTCATGGTCCAGTACGCGCCCGACGGCGTCGCCGGCACCCACGACCACCCCTTCGAGGAGACCTACTACTTCCTCGAAGGCGAGGCGGACGCCGTGTTCGACGGCGAAAGCCACCGGCTCGGCCCCGGCGACTGCGCCTGGGCGGGCGCCGGTTGCGTGCACGGCTTCGCCAACGCCGGTACGGGGCCGCTGCGTTGGCTGGAGACCCAGGCGCCGCAGCCACCGCCGCGCCACTCGTACCGGTTCACGCGGGACTGGGAGTACCTGAGGGAGGCACTGGAGTCATGAGCAGCGTCCTGGTCGTCGGTGGTACGTCGGGCATCGGCCGCGAGTTCGCCCGGGTCCGGGCCGAGCGGGGCGACGAGGTGATCCTCACCGGCCGCGACCCCGACCGGGCCGACGCCGTCGCCAAGGAGATCGGCGCGCGAGGCCTCGCCCTCGACCTGTCCCGGCCGCACGAGATCGCAGCGGCGCTGGCGGACGTCGAACGCGTCGACCATCTGGTCCTCGCGGGCGTCTCCCGCGACGAGAACCGGGCAACCGACTACGACATCGCCGCAGCCCTGCGCCTCGTCACGCTCAAGCTCGTCGGCTACACCGAGGTCGTGCACGTGCTGCGGCCGCGCATGACCGACGACAGCGCGATCGTCATCTTCGGCGGCCAGGCCAAGGAACGCCCCTACCCCGGCGCGACCACGGTGGCCACGGTCAATGCGGGCGTACGCGGCCTGGTGAACACCCTCGCGGTCGAACTCGCGCCGGTCCGCGTCAACGCCGTCCACCCCGGAGTCGTGGGCGACAGCCCCTACTGGCAGTCCAAGCCGGAGGAGGTCCTGGCCGCCCTGCGCGCCAGGACCCCGACCGGACGGCTCGCCACCATGACGGACGTGGTGGACTCGGTGGACTTCCTGCTGCGCAACAGGTCAGTGAACGCAGTGGAGTTGAGCGTGGACGGGGGGTGGCTGCTGGGGTGAGCGACACCGGGACGAGCGCTGCGCGACCGCACCTCGCGGTGATCGGCACCGGCCGGATGGGCGCGGCCATGGCGGTACGGCTGCGCGAGGCCGGCTTCACGGTGACGGCGTACAACCGCACGCGCGCCAAGGCCGAGGCGACCGGGGCCGCGGTCGCCGACACGCCCCGCCGGGCGGCCGCCGTGGCAGACGTCGTCCTCGTCTCCCTCGCCGACGACACGGCCGTACGGCAGGCGTACGGCGGGGAGGACGGCATCGCCGCGGGGCTGCGTGCCGGCGCGGTGGTCGTGGAGACCAGCACCGTCGCCCCCGAGACGGTTGCCGCCCTGGCACCCCTGGTCGAGAAGGCGGGCGCGCTCCTGCTGGACGCCCCGGTCTCCGGCAGCGTCGTCTTCGTCGAACAGGGCAGGCTCACCGTCATGGCGGGCGGGGACCTGTCGGCCCTCGAACAAGCCCGCCCCGCGCTGGACGTCCTGGCCGCCCACGTCGTCCATGTCGGTCCCGCCGGCACCGGCGCGGCGATGAAGCTGGCCGTCAACTCCCTGCTTCTCGGCCTCAACCAGGCCCTGTCCGAGGCACTCGTCCTCGCCGAACGGGCCGGAGTGTCCCGGGAGTCGGCATACGAGGTGTTCGCGGCCGGCGCCGCAGGGGCGCCGTTCGTGCAGTACAAGAAGGACGCGTATCTGCACCCGGAGAGCGCCACGGTCGCCTTCACCCTCGAACTCGTCGCCAAGGACCTCGACCTGGCCCTTGCGCTCGCCGAGCGCGTGGGTGCGCCCATGCACCAGGCCGCCGCCAACAGACGGCTGGTGGGTGAAGCGGTGGAACAGGGCCTGGGCCAGCGGGACCTGAGTGCACTGGCCGACTTCCTCCGCGGTGACCGACGGCCTTCAGTCAGCCCTTGACGCCGACGCCCCCGTACAGCGACACGGGCCCCTCACCGTCCGGTGTCTCGTCCACGCCGAGCTCGGGATGCCAGTCCACCACGGACACGATCCCCGGCTCGATCAGATCAAGTCCCTTGAAGAAGCCGCCCATTTCGGCGTGTGTGCGGGCCACCAGGGTCACTCCGCCTGCCGCGTAGGCCTCGATGCCCCGCCGTACGTTCTCCGGCTCGAAGTCGGCCGTCATCGCGGACAGGATCAGGCAGCTGCCTGGCGCGAGGGCGTCGACGAGGGTGCTCACCAGGTCGTAGGCGCCGTCCTCGTCGGCGATGAAGTGCAGCAGGGCGATCAGGGACAGGGCGATCGGGCGGTCGAAGTCGAGGATCCGGCCCGCCTGTTCGAGGATCGCGGCGGGGTCGCGGGCGTCGGCCTGCAAATACTCGGTGACGCCTTCCGGGGTGCCGCGCAGCAGTGCGCCCGCGTGGGCGAGGACGATCGGGTCGTTGTCGACGTAGACGACGCGCGCGTCCGGTGCGACACGCTGGGCGATCTGGTGCAGGTTGGGCTCGGTGGGAATGCCCGTGCCGATGTCGAGGAACTGGCGGATTCCCGACTCCTCCACGAGCCTGCGCGTGGCGCGCTGCATGAACCGGCGATTGGCTCGCGCGGCCCGCGGCGCGTCTCCCTGGATCGACGCGATCTGCCGGCCCAGCTGCTCGTCGACGGGATAGTTGTCCTTGCCGCCGAGAAACCAGTCGTAGACGCGGGCCGGGTGCGGCCTGGTCGTGTCGATCCGCTGTGCGGCCGGCTCGGTCCCCGTCACGTGACGCTCCTCTGCTCGACAGGCCCAAAAAGGCGTGCGTGCGAGCAGTGTTACACGATCATGCCGCGCGGCGGAGACTGTCTTCGGCCACCTCCTTGTCGAGCGCCGCCCGCACCAACGCCGCGGCGAGCACGGCCGGTTGGGTGTCCCCGGCGAGTTTCACCAGCCGGTCAGGGTCCTTCGGCAGCCCCAGCCGTTCCGCTCCGTCGAGCGCCTTGCGGTCCAGGTACGGTGCGGCTTCCGGCCACACCTGCTGTGCCTCGCGCAGGAAGATGTCGGCGCCGGCCGGGCCCAGGCCCGGGACCTCCTGGAGCAGACGGCGCAGTTCGTCGACATCGCCGTCCGCCTCCTTCCGCAGCCGGCGCAGATCCCCGCCCCACCGCTCGGTCAACAGCTCGGCGCCGTCGCCGAGTTGAGTGGCAGTGCGCTCGTCGTAGCGGCGGTAGCCGCCGCGGCCCAGCGCGTCCACCCGCTGCTGCCAGTCGGCCTCGGCCATCCGGCGCGGGTCGCGCAGGCCCGCCCGGTACAGCTCGCGGGCGGTGTCGACGGCGATGGACCCGCGGATGCGGGCGCTGAACAGGAGCGCAAGGACCAGCAGCCGGTACAGCGGCTGCGGGGTGTCCTTGAGCGTGATGCCCGCCTCCTCGGCGAACGTCTGCCCATGCGCCCACACCAGTTCGCGTACGACGTCCTTCTGACCGCTCATGGCTTCAGCGGGTCGTGGCCGATCGTCATCAGCCGGTGCCGGCGGTCGGTGTCCTCTGCCTCGGGCTCGCTCTCCAGGTCCGTGACCGTGTCGACGACCTCGTACATCACACGGATGTCGTCGTCCGTGAGATCCGTGCGCCGTTTCTGCAGGATCGCCAGCACGTGCTGCCCGGTGGGCGAGCCCGCCTGGTCGGGCAGGGACTCCGTGCTCTCGTCGGCGTCACTCACCCGCAGCCAGGCGGCAAGCTCCTGGGAGGTCATGTTCACCGCGCGGTGGAAGTCTTCCCACAGCGCGTCGAGTTCGAGGGCGTCGGTCATCGAGTGCCCCTTCCGTACGTGCATGGTCCGGCCGTCGACGGGTCAGTCGTCGCGAGGCCAGTTCTCCGCGTCGAACATCCACCGCTGCTTCTCGAGCTCCGCGGTGAGGGAGATCAGCAGGTCCTGGGTGACGGGATCCGGCTCGGCGGTCGCGGCGATGCGCTCGCGCAGCCGTCCGATCGCCGCCTCCAGCGCGTCCGCGATCAGCTGGACGACGTCCGCGTCGCGCACCCAGCCGTCCTTCGGACCCGGCAGCGTGTAGGCCGCCGCGATCGTCTCGGGCCGTCCGTCGGGCGGCAGGCCGAGCGCCGAGGAGCGCTCCGCGACCGTGTCGGCGTACGAGCGGGCCGTGGCCACCACCTCGTCGAGCTGGAGGTGGATCGAGCGGAACCGCGGGCCGACGATGTTCCAGTGCACCTGCTTTGCGATCAGTGAGAGCCCGAGAAGATCCACGAGAGTGCTCTGCAGCGCGTCACCGGCGATCTTGCGGGCCGGTTCCGGAAGTGTGCTCTTCACCGCAGTCATAGGGCGCTTCTCCTTCCAGTCGTTGCGGTCACTCCACGCGGGCTCGGGTGCCCATGGCGAAGTGGTGCAAACAAGACGCCGGGCCGCCTAATGACGTCTCAGTGTGTGAGCACGCCGTCCAGAAATCGGGACAGATCCGCGAAGACCTCGGCCTTGTTGGTCTCGTTGAACACCTCGTGCCGGGCGCCTGGATAGATCCGCTCGGTGAGGTCGCCGCCGCTGAGCTGCTCGACGCCGACGCGGCTCCCGGCCGGCGGAACCAACCGGTCGTCCTCGCCGTGCAGCCACAGCAGCGGCAGGCGGCCGACATCACCGCTCTTGACGACGGTCTCCAGCGTCCGGGCGAAGGCCTCCACGGTCGGCCGCTTCATCGGACCGTGCCAGACCAGCGGGTCGGCCATGTACGCCGCCCCGACCGCCGCATCGCGGGAGAGCGAGGCCGGACTGATGGGCGTATCGGGGATCTCGTCGAGCGCGAGCAGCTGCCCCGGCAGTTCCCATGCGCCGATCACCGGCCCGGACAGTACGAGCGCCGCGAGCCCGTCGCCGTGGCGCTGGGCGTAACGGGCCGAGATCAGCCCGCCCATGGAGTGCCCGATCAGCACGACCGGCACCCCCGGGTGCACGGACCGTGCCAGCTCCGCCACGAGGTGGACGTCACCGACCACGTCCTCGAAGTCCTCGACCAGCACCCGCTCACCCGCCGACCTGCCGTGCCCCACATGATCGGGCGCGAAGACCGCGGCCCCGTGCTCGACCAGCACCCCGGCCACCTCCTCGTACCGGCCGGCGTGCTCCCCGTAGCCATGCACGACCAGCGCCAGATACCGGGGCCGCTCCCGTAGCCACTCGCGTACGGCGATCGATCCGTGGCTCCCCGTGACGACGTGCTCGCGGGCGTCGGCCATGTCTCCTCCAGCTGCATCGGTGAAGGTCCTGGCCCCTGGTGTCCTGGTGTCCTGGTGACCTGGTGACCTGGTGACCTTCCGGGATCTTCCCAGGCGACGCGGCAGCGGTCTACACTCCAAAACTAGCAGCGCTAATTAAGTGTGCCGTCGGTCAGGAGTCCTGTCGTGCGCCCCGTCCACTTCGCGGCCGCCCGCCGCACCCCCATCGGAAAGCTGCGCGGAGCCCTGTCCTCCGTGCGCCCCGACGACCTCGCGGCGCACGTGATCCGGTCCCTCGTCGCCGACGTCCCCGCTCTCGACCCGGCGCGCATCGACGACGTCTACTGGGGCGCCGCCAACCAGGCCGGCGAGGACAACCGCAACGTCGCCCGCATGGCCGCCCTGCTCGCCGGCCTCCCCGAATCCGTCCCCGGCGCCACGGTCAACCGACTGTGCGCCTCGGGCCTGGAGGCGGTGACGACGGCCGCCCGCACCATCGCCGCCGGAGAGGCCGACATCGTCCTCGCGGGCGGCTCCGAGTCGATGAGCCGCGCCCCCTTCGTCCTGCCCCGCCCCGACGAGGCCCTCCCACACCGCATCGAGACCGTCGACACCCGTCTCGGCTGGCGCCTGGTCAACCCGGCGATGAAGGACCTCCACGGCCTGCTGTCCATGGGCGAGACCGCGGAGGAGGTCGCCGACCGCCACGGCATCACCCGCGAACGCCAGGACGAGTTCGCCCTGCGCAGCCACCGACTAGCCGCGGACGCCCGCAAGAACGGCCACTTCGACGACGAACTCCTGCCGGTGGAACGACCCGACGGCGTGCTCGTCGACGCCGACGAATGCATCCGCGAGGACACGTCGTACGAGAAACTCGCGCGCCTGAAGCCGGTCTTCCGCACCGGAGGCACGGTCACGGCGGGCAACGCGTCCCCGATGAACGACGGCGCCGCCGGCCTCCTCCTGGTCAGCGAGGAAGCCCTCAACGAGCTGGGCCTGGAGTCCCTCGGCCGCTACGTCGCCGGCGCCTCGGCCGGGGTCCACCCCGACGTGATGGGCATCGGCCCGGTCCCCGCCACGCGCAAGGCCCTCGCCCGCGCCGACTGGACCGTCGCCGACATCCAGGAGGCCGAGTTCAACGAGGCGTTCGCCGCCCAGGCGCTGGCCTGCATCGACCAGCTCGGCATCGACCCCGACCTCGTCAACCCGAGCGGTGGCGCGATCGCCCTGGGCCATCCACTGGGCTGCTCGGGAGCCCGGATTCTTACGACGCTGCTGCATCGGATGCGGCGAACGGGGGCGGAGCGGGGCTTGGCGACGATGTGCGTGGGGGTGGGGCAGGGGAGCGCGGTGCTGGTGGAGCGGCACTAGACGGCACTTCTGGGCGCCGGTTCAGGTAATTCAGCCCGTCCGGCGTTTGAGGACGAGGCCGTTCAGGCTGAAAGCGGGGGTCTGGGGGCGGCAGCCCCCAGTGACGGCCGCACCACCGCCGGCGCCAACCAGCGAGACGGTACTTACACGCCCCGTTGGCTGCACATAGCATCGGTCCCCGCATGAACACGATGACGCTCTGGCACATAACCGGCTGGGAGTTCGCCGCCCTCGCCTTCGCCGCCCTCCTCGTCGGCTTCTCCAAGACCGCCGTGAGCGGGGCCAACACGGTGAGCCTCGCCATCTTCGCGGCGGTCCTGCCCGCCCGCGCCTCCACCGGCGTCCTGCTGCCCGTCCTGATCGTCGGCGACGTCCTCGCCGTCCTCACCTACCGCAGGCACGCCCACTGGCCCACGCTGTGGCGGCTGTTCCCGGCGGTCGCGGCGGGCGTGGTCGTGGGCACGGTGTTCCTGATGTGGGCCAATGACGGGATCGTACGGACGTCGATCGGCGCGATCCTGCTGCTCATGGCGGGCGTGACGGTGTGGCGGCGGCGCACGGCGGAGGCCGACGAAGAGCCGGACTCGGTGGCCACGAGGTCCGGCCGGGTCAAGGCCCGCTCGTACGGCGTCCTCGGCGGCTTCACCACGATGGTCGCCAACGCGGGCGGCCCGGTGATGTCGATGTACCTGCTCTCGGCGGGCTTCCGGAAACTCGGGTTCCTGGGCACCTCGGCGTTCTTCTTCCTGATCGTGAACGTGTCGAAGGTGCCCTTCAGCGCCGGCCTCGGCCTGATCGACGGCCGCTCGCTGTTCCTTGACGCCGCACTCGCGGTGTTCGTCGTGCCCGGTGCGTTGTTCGGCAAATGGGCTGTGAACCGAATCAACCAGCGCCTCTTCGAACAACTCGTGATCGCTGCGACGGTCGTGGGCGGCCTGCAGCTGCTGTTGCGCTGACCGAGCTACTCCTCCGCCGAACCCCGCAACAGCCCCGGCAGATCCGCGAACGACTCGATGACGTGATCCGGCGTACCGCTCGCATCCCGATGCGTCTCGGGCAGATACTTCCCGGTCTTCACCAGCACCCCGGTGATCCCCGCACGCTGCGCCGCCAGCACATCGGACTCGATGTCGTCCCCGACCATCACCGCCTCACCGGCCCCCACCCCGAGCCGAGCCAGCCCCGCCTCGAAGAACGCCGCCGACGGCTTTCCGGTCACCTCCGCCTCCGTCCGGGCGGCCTGCTCCAGCCCGACGAGAAACGCCCCGGAGTCGAGCTGTAGTCCGGCATCGGTACGCCAGTACAGATTGCGGTGTACGGCGACCAGCCGGGCCCCGCGCTGCAGATACCCGAAGGCCCGGTTGAGCGCGTCGTAGTCGAACTCCGGCCCGGCGCCCCCGACGATCACGACGTCCGGCACGCTCTCCGCATCGTCCGGGTCGACAGCCTCCGGGGCGGCATCCGCAGGGTCGAACAGCGCGACCCCGTCGAGATCCTCCCGGATGTCCCCACTGTTCAGCAGCACACACCGCGCACCCGGACACTGCTCGGCGAGGTGGGCGGCGGTGGCGACGGGCGCGGTCAAGATGTCGTCCGCGTCGACCGCGAACCCCGCCTCCCGCAAGGTCCCGGCGATCGACGCCCGGGTCCGCGACGTCGTGTTGGTGACCAGCGCGACCCCGAACCCGGCCTCCCTGAGCTCCCGCAGCGCCTCGACCGCCCCCGGCAACGGCTCCCACGAGACGGTGAGCACCCCGTCGATGTCGATGAGGACGGCACGCACGGACCCACGCACGGACTCACGTACTGACTCCATGCCTGGACGATAACCGCGCACCACCCGCCACCCCGGGAATGCGACGGCCGAAGGCGTTGTTGGACCAGCTGTGATTGACATGCTCGGATCATAGATCCGTGGCGTGGGCGAAGGGAGAACCTCATGGCACGCAGCACCGCGCGCCCCGTCGTCAAGCTGAAGTCGACGGCCGGAACCGGCGTCACCTACGTGACCCGCAAGAACCGCCTCAACGACCCCGACCGACTCGTCCTGCGCAAGTACGACCACGTGGCCGGCGCGCACGTCGAGTTCCGCGAGGAGCGCTGAAGCATCCCGCGACGACCGGGCCGAGGCCCCGAGGTATCAACCTCAGGACCGCGGCCCCGGAAAGGAAACCCCATGAAGCCCCGCATCCATCCCGACTCCCGCTACGTGGTCTTCCGCGACCGCACCGCGGACGTCACCTTCCTCACCCGCTCCACCGCCGACTCGTCGAAGACGATCGAGTGGGAGGACGGCAACACCTACCCCGTGATCGACGTCGAGATCTCCTCGGCGTCCCACCCCTTCTACACGGGCAGGTCGCGGGTCCTGGACACGGCCGGCCGGGTGGAGCGCTTCGAGCGCCGCTACGGCCGCTCCCCGGCGACCCGTCACTGACGCGGCCCCGCGCCCTACCCGAGGAGAGCAGAACCATGAAGGTCCGCAAGTCCCTGCGCTCACTGAAGTCCAAGCCCGGCGCCCAGGTGGTCCGCCGACGGGGCGTGGTCTACGTGATCAACAAGAAGGACCCCCGCTTCAAGGCCCGCCAGGGCTGAGCGCCAGATGAGACGGCCGCCCGGTGCACCCACCGGGCGGCCGTCCCGCATCCCCCGCATTCGCGCCCACCGCCGACCTCGTACGCTCGCACCCATGTCCCCCCACGTCCTGATCCTCGGCGGCACCACCGAGGCCCGCGAACTGGCCGCCGCGCTTACGGCACACCCCGGCGTCCGCGTCACGACCTCACTCGCAGGGCGGGTGACCCGGCCGGGCGCGCTGGCAGGGGAGGTGCGCGTCGGAGGCTTCGGCGGGGCGGAGGGGCTGGCCGACTGGCTGCGCGAGCAGCACGTGGACGCCCTCGTGGACGCCACGCACCCCTTCGCCGAGGCCATCACGGCGAACGCGGCACAGGCCGCATCGGCCACCGGCGTCCCGGCCGTCGTCCTGCGCCGGCCGGGCTGGCGGCCCGGCCCCGAGGACCGCTGGCACCTGGTCCCGTCCCTCGCCGCGGCGGCGGACCTGCTGCCGCGCTTCGGCCCCCGCGTCTTCCTGACCACGGGACGCATGGGCCTGTCCGCCTTCGCTCATCTGACGGACCGTCACTTCGTCGTACGGTCCGTGGAGGCCCCCGAGCCGCCGATGCCGCCGCACACGGAAGTGTTGCTGGCCCGCGGGCCGTTCACGGTGGACGACGAGACGGCGCTGCTGCGCGAGTACCTGGTCGACGTCCTGGTGACGAAGGACAGCGGCGGAGCGGCGACGGCCGCCAAGCTCACGGCCGCCCGCGGACTGGGGCTGCCGGTCGTGGTCGTACAAAGGCCGCCGTTGCCCAAAGGCGTGACCGCCGTCCCCGACGTGCCGCAAGCCCTCGCCCGGCTGGGCCTCAGCCCGACGTGACCGACGCCCGCAGCCGATCGATCGCGCGCAGCACCTCACCGCGGTTCTTGGCACTCTTGATCCAGGCGGGCAGCCTCGCGACCAGCGTCATCTTCCTCCCCGTGTCGTACCAGGGAGCCCGCTCCCGCAGATCGGCGACGACGAACCGCCTGATCAGGTCGAGGTGTTCGAGGTTGTACGCCCACAGCTCACCGTGCCTGGTCTCCGCCCGCAGCCACAGGGCCGGCCTGTAACAGCGCTGCCCGGGCCGCCGCGGCCCACAGTGCGGTCCGTTGCCGATGCGGGACAGGCCGCAGGAGCGGCAGACCAGACGCCGTTCCGGATACGTCCGGCCCCGGGCGTCCGCCGTCCGGCCCGGCCGCTGCTCGAAGTGGGCGACGCGGTCGCAGCGCGGGCAGCGCACCAGTGCGGACTCGGCGAAGTCGTATGCCGTGCGGCGGGTGTCGTGGAAGCGGACGGGTGCGGGAGACATGGGGCCGAGTATGGCGACCGTCCGCCGCGCGGAGCACCCCGTTTTCAGGCGGCGGCAGCCGTGGCCGTCTCCCGCGACCGCTGGGGCAGCCCGGTGCTCAGGTCCTCGACCAGGAGACGCTTGGCGATGGTGTCCACCGCTGCCCGCAGGTCCGTTCCGGTGGGGCGGCCCACGTCCTCCTGCACCCTTGCCTCCAGCCAGCTGCCCCACGCCTTGCTGATCACTGCGGCCTCCCGCTCACCCGTCTCGGTGTGGGAGAGCAGATAGCCGTCGCGGGTCAGACAGCCCTCCTCGACCATGCGGTCGAAGACCGGCAGCAGTACTTCCGGCGGCAGATGACGACGGGCGGCGATCATGCCGAGACTGGCGTGTCCCACCAGCCGGGTGTGCAGTTCGACCTGCATCACGGCCCAGGCACCGGCGATGTCCAGCCGGGTGTCGGACTCCGCCATGATCCGGCGCACGGTGTCCAGATCCGTGCCGCCGATGAGCTTCCCCACGGCCGCTTCGAGCAGCCGTTGCGAGTCGGCGCCGTGCGGTGACGCGAAACCTTCGCCCATGTCGGTCGAGCCCTTGCGGGCGCTGTCCCGCAGCTCGACCTGCTTGAGGAACAGCGAGACCAGGAAGCCGACGGCCGCGACCGGCACGGTCCACAGGAAGACGGTCTGGATGGTGTCGGCGTAGGCCTCGACGATGGGGGCGGCGGTGGCTGCCGGCAGCCTGTGCAAACCCTCCGGACTGGTAGCGGCCTTGGTGAGGGCGGCCGGGCCGACGGCGCCGGTCTTCGCGGCGGTCGCGATCCCGTCGGCGAGGTTGGGCTTGAGGCTGTTGGTGTAGATCGTGCCGAACACCGCGGTGCCGAACGAACTGCCCAGCGTACGGAAGAAGGTCACACCGGAGGTCGCGGTGCCCAGGTCGGCGTAGTCGACGGTGTTCTGCACGGCGATCGTCAGGACCTGCATGCTCAGTCCGATGCCGGTGCCGAGCACGAACATGTACAGCGACTCCAGCCAGGCCCCCGTCCCCGGCCCCATCAGCGACATCAGATACAGGCCGAGGCCCATCACCAGGGAGCCGACGACGGGGAAGAACCGGTACTGGCCGGTCTTGCTGACCACATTGCCGCTGAACACCGACGCGATCAGCAGTCCGATCACCATCGGCAGCGTCCTCACGCCCGAGATCGTCGCGGAGTCGCCGTCGACGTACTGCAGATAGGTCGGCAGATACGTCATCGCGCCGAGCATCGCGAAGCCGACGATGAAGCTGAGGATCGAGCACACCGTGAACACCGGGTTGCCGAACAGCCGCATGGGCAGCATCGGTTCACGCGCCCGGGTCTCCGCCCAGCAGAACAGCCCGAGCGCCACCGCACCCCCGACGAACAGGCCGATGATGACGCCCGAACCCCACGCGTACTCGTTGCCCCCCCCAACTGGTCGCCAGAATCAGGGCACTTGCCCCGACCGCGACGAGCGCGATGCCGAGGTAGTCGATGACGGGCCGGGAGGCCGACTTCACCACCGGGATGGTGCGGGCGGCCGCGGCGACGACGACGATCGCGATCGGGACGTTGACGTAGAACGCCCAGCGCCAGGTCAGATGGTCGGTGAACACCCCGCCCAGCAGCGGCCCGATGACGGTGGCCACCCCGAACACCGCCCCGATCGCGCCCTGGTACTTGCCCCGCTCCCGCAGCGGAATCACATCGGCGATCAGCGCCATCGCGGTCACCATGAGCCCGCCGGCGCCGACGCCCTGCATCGCCCGCCAGGCGATCAGCAGCGACATGTTCGTGGCCAGACCGCACAGGAACGAGCCCGTGATGAACACGATCGCCGACACCTGGAAGACCACCTTGCGGCCGAACAGGTCGCCGAACTTGCCGACCAGCACGGTCGAGACGGTCTCCGCGAGCAGATACGAGGTCACCACCCACGACATGTGCGCGGCACCGCCGAGATCCGACACGATCGTCGGCAGGGCCGTGCCCACGATCGTCTGGTCGAGGGCGGCCAGCAGCATCCCGAGCATGATTGTCACGAAGATGACGTTGCGGCGGCGCGGGTCCAGCACGGGCGGCTGCGGTGCGGCGGCAGGCGGGGCGGCGTCCTCGGTCACTGTCACGAGGTCACGATCACACCGGTGGACTACCGGTGCATGCGGGGCGATCCACTCGGGTGGCGCATGCCTACCGCTCCCCGGGATGTCTGCGCAGCAGATACGTATCCATGATCCACCCCTTGCGCTCCCGGGCCTCGGCCCGCAGCCGCTCGATCCGCGGCGCGGCCTCACGGATCGGCCCGGAGGCCAGGATCTCGTCCGGAGTGCCGATGTACGCGCCCCAGTAGATGTCCATGTCCTCGTCGGCGTACTGCCGGAAGGTCTGGTGGGCGTCCAGCATCACGACCACGTCGTCCACGCCCTCCGGGAAGCCCTCGGCGAGCCGCCGCCCGGTGGTGATCTGAACGGGCCTGGCCACCCGGTTCAGCCCGGTGCGATGCCGGGCGACAAGCGCGGAGACACTACTGATGCCAGGCACGACGTCATAGTCGAACTCAACACCACCCCGCTCCCGCACCTCCTCCAGAATCCCGATCGTGCTGTCGTACAGCGCCGGATCCCCCCACACCAGGAACGCGCCGCTCTCGTCCTCGCCCAGCTCCTCGGCGATCAGCCGCTCGTAGATGTCGGCGCGGGCACTGCGCCAGTCCCCGACGGCTGGGGAGTAGGCCGCACCGCCCGCCTTCCGGTCCCGCTCCGGATCCCGCGCCTCGACCACCCGGTACGACGTCCCGTCCGGTATGTGCGCGTCGAGCATGTCCCGGCGGAGGCGGGTGAGGTCGTCCTTCACCTCACCCTTCTCGAGAATGAAGAACACGTCCGTGCTCCGCAGCGCCCTGACCGCCTGCAGGGTGAGCTGGTCGGGGTCGCCCGCGCCGATACCGATGACATGAATCTTTCGCACACCCCGAGTCTGCCCCACACCACTGACAGTCCGTACACCGCATCCCTACCGAGCGGGTACGGACGCCGCAGGCGCTACCGGCCCTACGAGGTCCGCCCGCGCAACCGCGGCGCCCGCGCCCCGGCATCGACGGTTCCGCCGCCCTCCACGTCATCTGCGAGCGCACGCCCCCACCCAACCAACTCCACGAGATCCAGCCCGTACGGCCGCTGCCGCCCCGACTCCGCCGCCCACCGCTCCACGGCTCCGGCGCCCCGCCGCAGCAGCCGGGCACCGCCGGTGACATTCCCCCGAGCGGCATGCGTGAGCCCCACGGCAACCTGCGCCAGCCCCCGCCACAGCTCCCGCTCCTCCTCCGGCCCCGACTTCCACGCATCCTCGAACACTTCATGCGCATGGAAGGGCTTACCGGCGTCCAACAGCTCCTGCGCCTCGGCGACGCTCTGCTCCGGGGTGCGCACGACTCCCTCGGGCTGCCGGGCCACCCCGTCCGCGCCGTACGGCAACGGCCGCCCGAGCCCGTCCCGCGGCCGTGCATTGCGCGCCCGCCCCTCGCCGTCCCGGTCCCGCGCCCCGGCCACCCGGCCCAACGACTCGCTGCTTCTGCGTCCCGTACTGCCCATACGCCCGATTGTCCCGCGCCTCCGGCCCGCTTCGGCACCACCCCGCACGTGGGGTAAAGTGCTGTCCGCGCGATCACGCGGTCCACCGCGGGAAGCGCACCGGGACGTGGCGCAGCTTGGTAGCGCACTTGACTGGGGGTCAAGGGGTCGCAGGTTCAAATCCTGTCGTCCCGACTTTGCGAAGTCGCAGGTCAGGGGCCGTTTCAGAGGAGATCTGAAACGGCCCCTTGATCATTTTTGGGGACCAGTTGGGGACCGACGCACCTGACCGGCCCGGCCGGCGAACCACGTGCATCCGCGGGTGCACGGCCCGGAAGTGGGGCCGAGGCAGCCGAGTCGGCGGCGTTTCTCTTCGCCCGGGGGCATGCCCCCTGTCGCGCACTGTGGCTGCCCCCACCCGCGAATCGGCTGCCAGCCCGAGTGACCCCGTCGCGGCGCGTGCCTAGCGTTATGGCGCATGACACCCTCCCTGATCATCTCGACGCTGGGCAGACGCACAGGCGTGGCGGTCCTGTTGGCGGCCGTCGTCGTGCCCGTCGCTCCGGCTGCCGCACAGCCGACCGCTGCCCGGCAGCACGCCGTCTGTGGACCGCACGGCGAACTGCGTCAGGCACTGCGCACGCTCACCGATCGCCACCGGATCACCGGTGCCGCTGTCCTGGTCACCGACACCGCGGGCGCATCCTGCGGGAGTTGGACGGAGACCGCGGGGACGGCCGACCTGAGCACGCGCCGCCCCATGAACGCCACCGACCGATTACGCGCCGGCAGCGTCACCAAGACGTTCACCGCGACGGTCGTCCTCCAGCTCGCCGCCGAGCACCGGATCGCGCTCGACGCTCCCGTCGACCGCTACCTGCCCGGTCTGATCCGGCAGAACGGCTACGACGGCCGCCGAATCACGGTACGGCAGCTTCTGCAACACACCAGCGGGTTGCCCGACTACCTCGACGCCCCCGAATGGGAGCACCCCGAACGCATCCGGTACCGCCACTTCGAGCCTCGTGAGCTCGTCGCCCGCGCCCTCGGCCTGCCGCGCCCGCACGGTGAGTGGCACTACGCCACCACCAACTACCTCCTCGCGGGCCTGATCATCCGCGAGGTCACCGGCCACTCTCCGGAGGCGGAGATCACCCGCCGCGTGATCCGGCCCCTCGGGTTGCACGACACATACTGGCCCGGGGACGACACGCGCATCCACGGACCGCACTCGCGCAGCTACTTCACCGCCGAGGACGGCCGCCTCGCCGACGGCACCGCCTGGAACACGACCTTCGGCGGGGTCGGCGGCGCACTGGTCTCCACGCCCGCCGACCTGACCCGGTTCATCACCGCGCTTCTCGGCGGCCGTCTCCTGCCCTCGGACCAACTGGCCGACATGCGGCGGACGGTGGCAGCCGACCCCGACCGGCTGTGGCCCGGCGCCCGTTACGGGCTCGGCCTGATCGCCTCCCCGCTGCGCTGCGGCGGCCTGTGGTGGGGCCATGCAGGGACCGTGCCGGGAGGCCACCGGGCGCTGACCGCCGTGGGCCCCGACGGGCGGAGCGTCGCCGTCACGCTCAACGAGATACCGGCCACGCTCCAGGCCGAACAGGACTTCCTCGACACGGTCCAGACCGCCTTCTGCGAAGAGCGGCCTTCCGAAGGAACAGAACCAACAGAAGGGGAACATCAGTGATCCGCTTGGCCCGCTCGCTGCCGTGTGCGTCGGGAACGGCGAAAAAGGCCGCCCTGGGCCTGGCCGCCACCGCTCTCGCCCTCACCGCGCTGCCCGCCACGGTCCTCCCGGCCCAGGCAGCCTCGGACCCCCTCGCCCGCTACCACCACCAGCGCCTCGACTGGAAGAGCTGTGTGCTCGGCCCGAACGACGCGACCGGCAAGGAGCTGGAGCAGGCGGGCGCCCAATGTGCCGATGTGACGGTGCCGTTGGACTACAGCGCCCCCGACGGCCGTACGATCACCGTCGCGATCTCCCGGATCCCCGCCACCGACACCGCCCACCGCGTCGGCCCGCTGCTGCTGAACGGCGGCGGCCCCGGCGGACAGACGCTCGGTGACCCGCCATGGGTGCGCAAGGCGATGAAGGAGGTCGGCGCACGCTACGACGTGGTGGGCGTGGATCCCCGCTTCGTCGGCCGCAGCACCCCGCTGGACTGCCACTGGCCGACCGGCTCCGCGTTGCGGAGCGCGGGCGTCGACCGCGACGGGTTCGAGCGCATGGCGGCGTTCTCCGAGGACCTCGCCCAGCGCTGCCGGCAGCGCGCCGGTGACGTGCTGCCGTACGTCACCACCCGGAACACCGCGCGCGACCTGGACGTCATCCGCGCCGCGCTCGGTGAACGGCGGATCTCCTATCTGGGGTACTCGTACGGCAGTTACCTGGGCGAGGTGTACACCACGATGTTCCCCGGCCGCACCGACCGGGTCGTCCTGGACGGTGTCATAAACCCGGGCCGGTACGGTCCCCGGCTGCTGCGGGGCACCGAGAAGGCCAACCGCCATGCACTGGAAGGCTGGGCCTCGTGGGCCGCCGCCCGTGACGCGACCTACGGCCTGGGCCGTACCCGAGGGGCGGTGCTGGCGGTCGTGGATGGCGTCCAGGCCGTCGCCGCCCGCACACCGTTGCGGCTCGGCGCCCACCGAGTGGACGAGCACGTAGTGCCCCTCATCGTCTTCAACGGCCTCTCGCAGGACAACGACGCCGCTTACGGGGACTTTGCGCAGGGGGTACGGGACATGCAGCGCGCGGCGGACGGGCACCGGGTCATCCCGTCCCCGTGGCTCGCCGAGGTTCTCGAGTTCGAGCTGACCGGGGCCGACTCCCACTACGGAAGCGTCCAGATGGCGATCCTGTGCGGTGACATGGCCGCCCCGCGGGATCCGGAGGTCTACTGGCGCGACGTCCAGCACGCACGCGTGCGGGACGCGTTGTTCGGCCCTGTCACGAACAACCTCAACCCCTGCGCCTTCTGGGACCCGCCCCGCGAGCACCCGACCACGATCAGGGACGACCTCCCAGCACTGCTCGTCAACGCCACCGGAGACCCGCGCACCACCTACGACGGCGCCACAGCGGTGCGCCGGACGTGGCCCGCCTCCCGCCTGGTCACCCTGCGCGGCGCCGACCAGCACGCGGTGTACGGCGTCTACGGCACCCCGTGCGTCGACGCCACGGTCAATACCTACCTCGCCACCGGCCGCCTCCCGGCCACGGACGTCACTTGCGGGGCGCGCCGCCTGTGAGCGCCGGGCTGCACATGCGTACGCCGCATCCCGGGTGCTCATGGGCGCCGCGCGCACCGCCCGCCACACGCCCGTCATCCGCGCCCTGGCCCACGTCACATCGAAACGATGTGCACATCGTTTCGATGTGAGAGTCTGGGGGCATGCTCGAACTCGCGATCCTCGGTTTCCTCGCCGAAGGCCCTCTGCCCGGTCACGAGCTGCGCCGCCGCATCACGCACCTGACCGGCTACAGCCGTCCGGTCAGCGACGGCACCCTCTACCCGGCCATCACCCGGCTGACGAAGGCCGGGCTGATCGAACGGCGCCCGGCCCCCGAGGCCGGGGGTGGCCGGTATGTGCTGAACCTGACAACGGCAGGACGCGAGGACATGCTGCGGCGGCTGCGGGAACCGGCCGAGCACGAGATCACCGACTTCTCCCGCTGGTTCGTGATCCTGGCGTTCCTCTCGCTGCTGCCCGACCGGGCCGAGCAGCACGCCGTGCTGCGCCGCCGCCTGGACTTCCTGGAGGCGCCTGCCAGCTTCTTCTACGACGGCGACACACCGCTGAGCGCCGAGCAGGCCGGCGACCCTTACCGGCGCGGCATGCTGCTCACCGCCCGTGCCACCAGCCGCGCCGAACGCGCCTGGCTCCACGAGGTCCTGGACGGCGACGGCAGCCAAGGGGCAGACGAGCAGCCCCGACCCCGGACCCCGCACCCATGACCGGAAGGACTGAACATGCTTGCCTCCTGGTACGACCAGCAAGGCCCGGCCGCCGAGGTGCTCCAGCTCGGTGAGCTGCCCGACCCCACCCCCGGCCCCGGTGAGGCACGTGTCCGCGTCACCGTCTCCGGCGCC
This sequence comes from Streptomyces sp. NRRL S-646, assembly GCF_000720765.1. Lineage (GTDB taxonomy): Bacteria > Actinomycetota > Actinomycetes > Streptomycetales > Streptomycetaceae > Streptomyces. The sequence continues at coordinate 428,515 of NZ_JODC01000007.1, read as the reverse complement.
AATCCCGGCGACACCAAGAAGCGACGCGGCTGGACCGGCTCGGCCATGCCCTGTCCGCGGGTGATCCCCCACAGCGACGCCGCCGGCACCATCGACGCCGTCGGCGACGGCGTCGACGTGCGCCGCGTCGGGCAGCGCGTGTGGGTGTACGGCGCCCAGTCCTACCGCCCCTTCGGTACCGCCGCCCAGTACACCGTCGTCCCCGGCGACCTCGCAGTCCCGCTGCCCGACCACCTCTCCGACGACCTCGGCGCGAGCCTGGGCATCCCCGGCATCACCGCGCACCGCACCGTCTTCGCCGACGGCCCCGTCGACGGCAGACTCGTCCTGGTCAACGGCGTCCTGGGCGGCGTCGGCTCGCTGGCCGCCCAGCTCGCCGACTGGGGTGGGGCCACAGTCATCGGCACCGTGCGGCACTCCGCCGATCTGGACCGGATCGATCCCGCGGTCGTCTCCCACGCCGTCGCCCTCGACTCAGGAGACCCGGCAGCCGCGATCCGCGCCCACGCACCCGGCGGCGTGGACCGGATCATCGAGGTCGCCCTGTCCGACAACGCCGACCTGGACGACGCCGTCGCCGCCAACGGCGCCGTCATCGCCGCGTACGCCACCCGCGACGACCGTACCGAGATCCCGTTCTGGACGTTGCTGTTCAACAACGTCACCCTGCGCCTGCTCGGCAGCGACGACTTCCCAGCCGAGGCCAGACGACAGGCCGCCCGCGACCTCACCGCCGCGGCCGCCGTCGGCGCCCTCACCGTCGATGTCGGCGCCCGCTTCCCGCTCGCCGACATCGCCAAGGCCCACGACCGCATCGACGCCGGAGGCCGCGGCCGCGTCCTGATCGACATCCCTCGGTAGAGAAGCTCCGGCAGGACCTCGTCATCTTTCCCCCGTAGGAGTACGGGCCCTGGTGTCTCACGCGCAGGCCGGCCAGTTGCGGCCGTACGGCCTGGACTGCGTGCTGCGGGTGCTGTCGCTGAAACGGTCGTTATCTCGGACGGTGAGCGAAGCTCCGGACGCCGTGAATCATAGGAGCCCGTAGGCAACGTCAACCTCTCGTGCATGACGGAATTCTCAACCCGATTTCCCGCTCGCGGAGTTGACTCGGCTTCGGTGATGGCGGCGCTTCCCGCAAGACGCCTTCGATAGTACGGTCACGCGGATCACCCACAACCGCCGGAGGATTCCGCATGTCCGCACGCTATTTCGAGGACTTTGCACCCGGCCGCGGCAGGGCCGCGTCGCGTGCGGCCCTGGACTCCGACGCCCCCCGAATCGACCTCAACGGGGACTGGGCGTTCCGGTTCTCGCCCGTCCTGCGCGCGGAAACGGACGGATTCCAGGCCCCGGACTTCGACGACCGGTCGTGGGCCACCCTTCGCGTCCCCGCGCACTGGCAGCTGAACGGTCATGGCCGGCCCATCTACGTCAACATCGCCTATCCGATACCGGTCGACCCGCCCTTCGTCCCGGACGAGAACGAGACCGGGGACTGCCGCCGGATCTTCGATCTGTCCGACACCTGGGCGAACACTCCGGCCGTCCTGCGCTTCGAGGGCGTGGACTCCTGCGCCCGGGTCTGGCTCAACGGCCGGGAGCTGGGCGTCACTTACGGCAGCCGGCTGCCGGCCGAGTTCGATGTGACCGAGGTGCTGCGGCCGGGCCGGAACGTCCTCGCAGTCCGGGTGCACCAGTTCTCCGCGGGCACCTACCTCGAGGACCAGGACACCTGGCGCCTGTCCGGCATCTTTCGCGACGTGTCCCTGCTGGCCCGCCCCGCGGGCGGCATCCGCGACGTCTTCGTGCACGCCGACTACGACGCGGACACCGGCGCGGGCCGGCTCCGGGTGGAGGTCGACGCGGATGCGCCGGTGCGGATCGACCTCCCTTCCCTCGGGATCCACAACCAGCCGGTTGAGGCCGGGTTCGCCTTCGCGGCCGTACGGCCCTGGAGCGCGGAGGATCCACAGCTCTACGAGGCGTACGTGGCCACCACCAGGGAGCGGGTCCGGATCCGGGTCGGGTTCCGCAGCGTCGCCGTCGACGAGGCCGGGGTGCTCCGGGTCAACGGCCGCAGGGTGGTGCTGCGCGGCGTGAACCGGCACGAGTTCGACCCCCATCACGGCCGTACGCTCTCCCTCGAAACCATGCGCCGTGACGTGGAGTTGATGAAGCAGCACAACATCAACGCCGTGCGCACCGCGCACTACCCGCCGCATCCCGCCTTCCTCGACCTGTGCGACGAGCTCGGCCTGTGGGTCATGACCGAGTGCGACCTCGAGACCCACGGCTTCGAGCAGGCCGATCCGGAGCCCTGGCAGCGCAACCCCTCCGACGACCCCCGCTGGCACGACGCGTACCTTGACCGCATCGAGCGGACCGTGGAACGGGACAAGAACCACCCGAGCGTCATCCTGTGGTCGCTCGGCAACGAGGCCGGGGACGGCCGCAACCTCCGGGCCATGTCCGAGTGGGTCCGGCGGCGCGACCCGTCCCGCCCGATCCACTACGAGGGCGACCGGCTCGGCGAGTACACCGACGTTCACGCCGAGATGTACCGGCCGCCCGCCGCCGTCGCCCGGATCGGCCGGGGCGAGCTGCTGCCGGGGGAGGTCAACTACCCGCCGCAGGCCGGCTCCGGCGACCCGGCGGACGACCCGCGCAACCGCAAACCCTTCCTGCTCACCGAGTTCGCCCACGCGATGGGGAACGGGCCCGGAGGGCTCGCCGAATACGTGCGGCTGTGGGCCGAGTACCCGCGCCTCCAGGGTGGCTATGTCTGGGAGTGGATGGACCAGGGACTGCGCACCCACGACGCACAGGGGCGCGAGTTCTTCGGCTACGGCGGCGACTTCGGCGAAGACCTGCACGACTCCAACTTCATCTGCGACGGCCTGGTCCTCCCCGACCGAACCCCTTCCCCCGGTCTCCTGGAGTACGCGAAGGTGATCGCCCCCGTCCGCATCGTCCCCGGCCCCGAGGTGGACGCCCTCGTGGTGGAGAACCGCTACGAGTTGCTTGACCTGTCCCATCTGCGGTTCACCTGGTCGCTGGCCCGCGAAGGGGTCGAGTTGGCCCAGGGCGTGCTGCCCACACCGGAGGTCGCGGCCGGCGAGCGCGGCCGGCTGCCGCTGCCCCGCATTGACCCGCAGGGCGAGGAGGGCGGCGCGGGCGAGCTCTGGCTCACCGTCCAGGCTGAGCTGGCCAAGCCCGCCGACTGGGCCCCCGAAGGTCACGTGGTCGCCTGGGGGCAGCTCCAGCTCTCCGCGACGGACCGCCGGCGAGCGGTCGGCCTGCCGGGGCCGGCCCGCAGAGAGGGAGAGCACATTCTGCTCGGCCCCGGCCGCTTCGACCGGACCAGCGGAACTCTGCTCTCCCTCGGTGAACTCCCTCTCTGCGGACCACGGCTGAACCTGTGGCGCGCCCCCACGGACAACGACCGCGGATGGCACCAGCGCGACGCCGCCTACTGGAAAGACCGCGGACTCGACAGGCTGCGGCAGCGCACCGTCTCCGTCACCGCCGACGCAGAGGGCATGACCGTCGTCGTCCGCAGCGCCGCCGCCGCGAGCAGCTCCGGCTACCTCACCACCTACCGCTGGGACAGCGACGGTGACAGCCTGCGCGTGCGGGTGCACGCCGAGCCCGACGGTCACTGGCCGGAGCGGGGCGACGACTTCCCGGACGTCATGGCGGACCCGCAACTCCCGCCGGAGGAGTACCGGGAACTGGTCCGCAGAAACAGGTCACGATCACTGGCCCGCATGGGACTCGACTGGGAGTTGCCCGCCGGCTTGTCCCAGGCGGAGTGGTTCGGCACCGGCCCGGGCGAGGCCTACCCCGACTCGCGGCAGGCGGTACGCGTCGGACGGTTCCGTGCGACCGTGGACGAACTGCAGACGCCCTACGTGCGCCCCCAGGAGAACGGCAACCGTGCGGACACCCGCTGGGCCACCTTCACTGACGGAGCCGGAAACGGACTGCACGTCGCGAGCGAAGAGCCGTTCCATTTCGCCGCCCGACGCTGGACCGACCGACACCTCGACGCCGCACGGCACCACAGCGATCTCGTCCCGGGCCCGGCGATCCACCTCCACACCGACCATGCCGTCCAGGGCCTCGGCACCGCCGCTGTAGGACCGGGTGTCCTTCCCCAGTACCGGCTCGAACTCGCCCCGGCGGACTTCGCATTCATCCTGACTCCCCTGCACCAGAGCTGAGCCCAGGGATCGGCCCGCCACACCGGAGAGGGAGAGGAAGCCGTGTCGGTGCACCGGGACGTCTTCGCCCGCACCCCACTCGCCTCCGCGTCGGCCGCGACGGCCCGGGAGGTCGACAGCCCGCAGACGGTCACCCGCGCCTGGACCTGTCGGCGGCGAAGGTGTTCGAGATCTTGACCTCGGCGCCATTGGGAGCCACCAGGGTGGAGGTGTCGACCCCCGCACGATCGAGGGAGGTCGTCGTGGCCACTGAAGCCCGTCGATCGCCCCATGCGGTCGGCGGGCCGTGTGGCGCTGTGAGCCTGGACCTCGTCGGGTGTCAGCGCCTTTCGCTCGATTCCGTCGTCTTCACACTTGAATCGAGCGCGTGGATCCGGCATCGTGCTTGAAACAAGCGCAATGTCTGCCGTTCACGCAGGAGAGGGAGGTGCTGCATGGACGACATCGACCGGGCCATCCTGCGGGAGCTGCAGGTCGACGGCCGGATCCCGTACGCCGATCTGGGGCCGAAGGTGGGGTTGTCACCCTCGGCTGCGAGGCTGCGGCTGCAGCGGCTGATCGACGCCAAGGCGGTCCAGGTCGTCGGAGTGACCGACCCGATGACCCTGGGCCAGCAGGCGATGGCACTCCTGGGCCTGCGCATCGACGGCGATCCCCGGGCGGTCGCCGATGAACTGTCCCGGCACGACGAAGTCGTGTACACGGTCCTGACGGCCGGCGGCTTCGACCTGTTCGCGGAGGTGGTGTGCCCTCAGCCCCGGGATCTTCTGGACTTCATCAACGACGTCGTGCGGCCTGTCGAGGGTGTCGCATCCGTGGAGAACTTCCCCTACTTCGGTATTCACACGCACCGCTTCTTGTGGCACGTCGACTGAGGCATCGAAGCGTCCGAGCCCTGTCTGCCCGCACCAGCCGAGGAACCTGCATGCTGCCCGACGAGTACCGCACGATCGACTTCTTCACCGAGGACGCCCTTCCCGCACCCCGCATGACGCCGGCCGAGGCTGAGCTCATCGCTGCAGAACACCTCGGCCTCACTGCTCGCGCGCAGGCGCTGGGCAGCCAGCAGGACGCCAACTTCCTGCTGCACGCCGACGACGGGACGCCCGCGGCGATTCTGAAGATCGCCAACCCCGCTTTCGGCACGGTGGAGGTCGAAGCCCAGGACGCGGCAGCCGACCTCGTCGCCTCGGCCTGCCCGGAACTGCGCATCGCCACGGTCCTGCGCCGCCCTGACGGCTCCCCGCGGCGCACGACCGTGGACACCGAGAACGGTCCGGCCTTGGCGCGTCTACTGCGCCACCTGCCCGGCGGCACGCTCTCGGGACCACGGCATCTGTCCTCCGGCACCGTGGCGGGCATGGGCACGATCGCCGGAAAGGTCAGCACCGCCCTGCGCGACTTCCGGCACCCGGGCCTCGACCGCGTGCTCCAGTGGGACCCGCAGCACGCCGACCGCGTCGTCGCCAAGCTCGCCGGGCACATCGACGAACCCGACCGGCGCACCGCCGTCCGGACGGCGACCGCCGAGGCCTGGGCTCATGTCCGGAAGCTCGCCGCCGCGCTGCCGGTGCAGGCCGTGCACCTGGACCTCACCGACGACAATCTGATCCGCCATCCCGACAGCCGTCCGCCCATGCCGGACGGGGTCATCGACTTCGGTGACGTGACCACGAGCTGGGCGGTCGGTGAACTCGCCGTGTCACTGTCCTCGATGCTCCACCACGACGGTATGGAGCCTCACCATGTGCTGCCGGCCGTCCGCGCCTTCCACGCCGTTCGGCCGCTCTCCTCCGAGGAAGCCGAGGCGGTGTGGCCGCTAGTGGTCCTGCGCGCCGCCGTCCTGGTGGCCAGCGGACGGCACCAGGCCGCCGTCGACGAGGACAACGTCTACGCCAAGGCCGCGCTCGACCGTGAATGGCGCATCTTCGAACAGGCCACCTCGCTGCCCCTGCCGGTGATGATCCACCTCATCGGGCACGCGACCGGCATGGCCGACGTCCCTGCTCGGACCGCGCAGGCCGATGCTCCGGCGCGCCCTCTCCTGCGGGACCTCGCCACCGACGACATCACCCTCCTCGATCTGTCCACCGACGCCGATTCCTGGGACCACGGAGCCTGGATGGACGCGGGCACAGAGGCCCGGCTGGTGGCCTCCGCGTTCGCGGACGGAGCGGCCGCCGTCGCCACCCGGTACGCCCAGGCGCGACTCACTCGGACACCCGCGCTGTCGGCGGTGTCCACCGCCACCGTGCCCACCGGAATCGACCTCTGGCTCGGCCGGGATGCCGTGGTGCAGGCGCCCGCCGCGGGGGAGGTCCTCGCCGCGGCGCCGGGGCACGTGGAACTCACCCACGGCGCGCAGACGCTGTCGCTGTCCTTCCCCCGCACGGTCCAGCCCGTGGTCACCGCCGGTGCGGCGGTGCAGGTGGGCGACGACATCGCCCACCTCGGCTCCGATGCCTCGGTCCACGTTGCGCTGCGCCACGCCGACGGCCCCGCCGCCCCGCGTCTGGTCCGTCCCGAGTACGCCGCCGGCTGGCTCGCGCTCACCGCCGACCCCGCCCCGCTCCTCGGCCTCCCGGCCGACTCCGACCGCACGCGCGGCAGTGATTTGCTCGACCGGCGTGACGCCGCGTTCGCCCCCGTGCAGGAGCACTACTACGCCAACCCTCCCCGTATCGAACGTGGTTGGCGCCACCATCTGCTGTCCACCGACGGCCGGGCGTACCTCGACATCGTCAACAACGTCACCCCGTTGGGCCACGCCCACCCCCGTGTCGAGCAGGCTGTCTCCCGGCAGTTGCGGCGGCTCAACACCAACTCGCGCTTCCACTACGCCTCCGTGGTCGAGTTCACCGAGCGCCTCGCCGCCCTCCTCCCCGACCCCCTGGACACGGTGTTCCTCGTCAACTCCGGTTCGGAAGCGGTGGATCTGGGCCTTCGCCTGGCCATCGGGGCCTCCGGCCGGCACGACGTCGTCGCGCTGCGCGAGGCGTACCACGGCTGGACGTACGCCTCCGACGCGGTCTCCACCTCGCTCCAGGACAACCCGAACGCCCTGGCCACCCGCCCGAGCTGGGTGCACACCGTGGACTCGCCCAACTCCTACCGCGGCCGCCACCGCGGACCGGATGCCGTGCGCTACGCACCCGAGGCCGTCGCGGTGATCGACGAACTGGCCGCTGCCGGCCACCCGGCGGGAGCATTCATCGGCGAGACCTTCTACGGCAACGCCGGAGGAGTCGCCCTTCCCGACGGCTATCTCGCCCAGGTGTACGCGGCGGTACGGCGGCACGGCGGCCTGGCCGTCGCCGACGAGGTCCAGGTCGGATACGGCCGCCTGGGACACTGGTTCTGGGGCTTCGAGCAGCAGCAGGCCGTCCCCGACATCGTCTGTGTCGCCAAGGCCATGGGCAACGGACACCCTCTCGGCGCCGTCATCACGTCCAGGGCGGTCGCGGACCGGTACCGCGACCAGGGCTACTTCTTCTCCTCCACCGGCGGCAGCCCCGTTTCCAGCATCGTGGGCCTCACCGTCCTGGACACCCTGCGCGACGAAGACCTCCAGGGCAACGCGGCACGCGTCGGCGGCCATCTGAAAAGCCGGCTGGAGACACTGGCCGACCGCTACGGCATCATCGGTGCCGTCCACGGCTCGGGCCTCTACCTCGGCCTCGAACTCGTCCGGGACCGCGCCGGCCTGGAACCCGCCACGGAAGAGACCGCCGAACTCTGCGACCGCATGCTCGACCTCGGCGTGATCGTCCAGCCCACCGGGGACCACCTCAACATCCTCAAGATCAAGCCTCCGCTGTGCATCGACACCACCGCAGCCGACTTCTTCGCCGACATGCTCGACCTGGCCCTCACCCAACTCGGCCACTCCCGCTGACGGCGCACATCCGGAGGCCCGGGGCCCGGCGGCGCGACGGCGGCGATCATCAGGTCAGCGAGGCGGTGCCGGGGTGTGGCCGGTCAGATTCCGCCGAGGATCGGAAAGCAAAGACGGTGGAGCTCCGGTTGGCAGGCTCAAGCCCCGTCCCGGCGGTCGGAGTCAGCGCGCAAGGCCGCGTCGGCCTGTCGTGCTGGGTGGCGGGAGCGACGCCAGAGGAGTGTGAACCCGATGGTGATCAGGACGGCCACAGCAACGGCGGGGCCGCCCAGAATGAGGATCTGCTGAAGAGACGTCACTGCGGCGTAGCCGACGCCGGCTTCGGCCGTGGCCCACAGGCAGGCGGCGGTGACGCTGTAGGGGGCGATGTGGCGGTAGGGGAGTCGGGTGGCGCCTGCGAAGTGAGGGGTGAGCGTTCGGATCACGGGCAGGAAACGGGCCAGGAGGACGGCCCGGCCGCCGTGCCGGGTCATCAGCGTCTCGGCCCGGTGCCAGGCGGCACCGGGGATGCGACGGCCCACGCGGCCCGCGCGCAGCTGATCACCGAGGAGCCGGCCGGTGCGGTGGGCGAGGAAGTCGCCCACCACCACGGCGCCTGTTGCGGCAGCGATGACCAGTGGAAAGCTGAGGTGACCGGCGCAGGCCAGGGCGCCGGCGGTCAGCAGCAGGGAGAGCGTGGGGATGAACGCGCCGACCAGGAGGATCGACTCGGCGAGGACGGCCAGGGCCACCACCGTGTAGGCCAAGGACGGCGGGAGGTGGCCGACGAGGTCGGAGAGCGCGTTCACGGTCGTGCCCTGTCGGACTGCTGCCCGGGGAAGTCGCCGCGGACGAGGGGGCGTCGCAGGTGCCAGACGTGGGCGGGAGGCAGATTGGCCCATACCGTCCAGCGGCCTGTGGCGTAGCGGCGCTGGTAGGAGGCCATGACCTCGTCCACGGCGGCATGGCGGCGGGATTCGGTTCGAGAGGCGGTCAGCGTGCGGACCTTGCGGGTGCCGACGTAGGCGAAGTAGGTGAGAGTGCCGCCGGGGTGCAGCAAGTCCATGTAGCGGGCCATGATCCGCTCGACCTGGTCGGGGGTGAAGTTGGTCAGTGGCAGGCCGGAGACGATGACGTCGTAGCGCTGGTCGATGTCCAGCTGCTCGACGAACGTCTCGTGCACGCTTACCCGTCCGGACGCGTGGACCAGGTCCGTGTGCGCGGCGATGAGGCGGCGCAACTGGGCGGCGAAGCGGGGGTTGGCCTCCACGATGTCCAGGCGGCTGCCCCCGGACAGGTGGGGGATCAGGGCCCGGGTGATGGGACCGGTACCGGCGCCGGCTTCCAGGACGGCCAGCGGACGGGACGCCTGGGCCCGCACGGGGGCGGTCAGGGCGCGGGCCAGGGCCCTGCCGCTGGGAGCGATCGCGCCGGTGGTGCGCAGATCACGGGCTGCTTCGATCAGAAACATCCAGCCGTCGGCTTCGCGCTGCGCCAGAACACGTTGGTGGGAGGTGGTCCAGTCATCCATGCAAATGACGCTAGGAATCGCCACCCTGCAGCAGATCCGCCGTTCTTCGACGGCGTCCCCCGACGAAAGTAGGGGGTGGGCGTCGCCGATCGTCGAGGGGCGGCAGGCGGGTACCTGCCTAGGATTCTGACGGTGAACAGCAGCAAGATCCAGGCGTGGGTGGCGGCCGTCGGGCGCGGCGCAGCCGTGACGTTCTTCGCCGGCGTCGCCGCAGTGAACGGCGCGCAGTTGGTCAGCGACGGCCGGTAAGTGGTCCCCATCGGTGCCTCGGCCGTGGCGTGCGCGGTGGTGCTGCTCGTGCCGCGGCTGCGCTGGCCCGTCGCGCCCATCGTGGTCACCGTGGTCACCGCGTGGTGGGGGTGGATCGGCACACTGCTGCTGGCTCTGGTCCTGTACGACCTGGCCGCGGCCCGCCGGACGCGTCCGGCGGTCCTCTGCGTCGCCGCCGCGCTGGGCGCCAACCTCGTCGGCTATCCACCGACCCGGATGTGGCACCAGCAGCAGTACGTCACCGCGCTGTTCCTATGGGCCTTCGCGTATGTCGTCGGCATGTGGATCGGCAGCCGCCGGCGTCTGATGAGGGCGCTGGCCGCCGATGTGGAGCACCTGCGCGTCGAGGCGCAGCTGCGCGAGGAGGCCGCGCGGGTCGCGGAGCGGTCCCGGATCTCGGCGGAGATGCACGACGTCCTCGCCCACCGGCTCAGCCTGATCGCCCTGCACACCGGCGTGCTGATCACCAGAAGTGACATGCTCCCCGCGCCGGTCGCCGAACGGCTCGGCCTGCTGCGCACCGCCTCCACCGATGCCCTGGCCGACCTTCGCGACGTACTCGGCGCCCTGCGCGAGCCCGACACCACACAGGCATCTGCCGCACTGAGCCCGGCCGTGAGAGATGTGCAGGAACTGGTCGACGAAGCCCGCGCCGCCGGCCAGCGCGTCTGGATGACGACCCAGGGCCACCCGGACCAGGCCCCCACCACCCATCGCCTGGCGGTATACCGCATCGTCCAGGAAGCACTGACCAACGCCCGCAAACACGCCGACGGCGCCCTGGTGACCGTACACGTCGACCACGGGCCGCCGACCACACTCATCGAGGTCACCAACACGGCCGGCACGCCAGGGGAGGGTGGCTCCGTCGAGTCCGGGTACGGACTCATCGGCCTACGGGAACGCGTCACCGCCTCGGCGGCCATCTGAACACCGGACCCGCAGGCGCGGGCGCCTGGCGCCTGGCCGCCCGCATCCCCCACCCCGCCGGCATCGAACAGAACGGCCCCCGCACATGATCCGCGCCATGATCGTCGTCGACGACGCCCTCGTCCGCCTGGGCCTGGCCGACCTCCTCGACAGCGACCCGGAGATCGACCTCGTCGCCCAGGCCGCCGACGGTCTCCAGGCCGTCGAACAGGCCACCGCGCACCGCATCGACGTCGCCCTCGTCGACGTGCGCATGCCCCGCATGGACGGCATCACCGCCACCACCAGGCTCCGAGCCCTCACCCACCCGCCGAAGGTGATCACCCTGACCACCTTCGACCTCGACGAGTACGTGTACAACGCCCTCGCCGCCGGAGCCGACGGATTCCTGCTCAAGGAAACCGACCCGGCCGAAATCCTCCGCGCCGTCCACCTGGTGGCCGCCGGCTCGGCCATGCTCCACCCCGCCGCGGCCCGTCGTCTCATCGACCGCTACCACGCAACCAACCAGCCCCAAGCCACCGCGGCCCAGGCCCGGCTCGACCGGCTCACCCCCCGCGAACGCGACGTACTCGCCCTCCTCGCTCATGGGGACACCAACGCCGACATCGCCACCCGCCTCGCCATGCGTGAAAGCACCGTCAAGGCCCACGTCAGCCGCATCCTGTCCGCGCTCGACGTCACCAACCGCGTCCAAGCCGCGCTCCTCGCCCGCGACGCCGGTCTCGCCCCCTGATCAACCGATGGTTGCTCATCGCGTGCCAGGGAGCAACCTCCGCCCGTGACCTTGTCCTTCATGGAATCCAGAGGTGCCCACCACCGGGAGACCCTCAACGAAGGTGACGAAATCACCACCACGTGGTTGCCGTGACCGCTCGGCCGCGGCTGCCTGTTGCCGGTCGGTCTTAGAGGCAATGCAGGGATTGCCTCTAGGCCTTGATTGGTGCGGCCGACCTGGCGGCCTGCTCGATCTTCGCGCAGTAGGCCGCACGGGCTTCCTCGTCGATCTGCTGCTCGTTTTCGGCGCGCAGCCCGGTCCGGCCGTCGAGGCCCTCGCGCAGGATGTCGGCGTGCCCGGCATGCCGGATGGACTCGCCGAGGACATGGACCATGACGGCGAACAGGTTCGTGTTGGTATAAGGCTCCGGCCACCACGGCACGTGGCCGGGGGCGTCTAGGGGAAGCTCGTTGATCGTCGCGTCCGAGTGTTCCCAAGTGCGCCGGTAGAACCCGATGATCTGATCGCGCGTCTCGTGCTCGGTCGCCCACAGATCGCTGCCGTTGGAGTGGTCCTGCCACCGGCACAGCGGTTGCGGGGAAGGGCGGTCGAAGACCTCGCCGAAGTACCTGGCCTCGACGTTGGCCACGTGTTTGACCAGGCCGAGGAGGTTGGTCCCGGTCGCTGTCAAAGGTCGGCGGGCGTCGTATTCGGACAAGCCGTCGAGTTTCCAGAGCAGCGCCTTGCGGTCCCGCCGCAGTCTCCCGTGCAGGTTGTCTTTCGCGAATTCATCGATCATGCGGCATGAGCCTGTCATGGGCTGTTCCTGGTCTCAAGATCCCGGACGTGGTCCGCAACGACCGGCAGAGCCGAGGCTTGGTGACCGGCGGTCGTCCTCTGCGCCGCCCACCGTGCGCGCCCGCTTCCCGTGTTTTTGGTTTTCCTGATTTCTGTCACAGGCGCGGGGCGGCCGCGGTCAATGAAGCAGATGCAGCGGCAGCGGAGCAACGGAGGCCCAAGGATCATGCATCATGAATCGTCCCTTGCGACGACTGACGACCTGGACGAGGCAGTTTCCGTCTTCGTGCAGCACCGCAGGAGCCTCTTCGGGATCGCCTACCGCATGCTCGGCAGCGCGGCCGAGGCCGAGGACGTGGTCCAGGAGGTGTGGCTGCGGTGGCAGAAGACCGACCGCTCGGCGGTGGTCAACCCCAGGGCCTTCCTCTCCAGCGCCGCGACCCGCCTGGCCATCAACGTCGCCCAGTCGGCCCGCGTGCGGCGGGAGACCTACATCGGCCCCTGGCTGCCCGAGCCCGTCGACACGAGCGCGGACCCGGAGGTGGGCGCCGAGCGCGCCGAGGCCCTCGAAATGGCGCTGCTGCTGGTGCTGGAGAAACTGTCCCCCACCGAACGCGCCGCGTACGTACTGCGCGAAGCGTTCGACTACGCCTACGCGGAGATCGCCGACATCCTCGAGCTCAGCCTCGTGAACGTGCGGAAGATCGTGAGCCGTGCCCGCCGTCATCTGTCGGGGGAGCGGCGGGAGAGCGTTGAGGCAGACGAACACCGGCGCCTGCTGAGCGCCTTCGTCTCGGCGGCCCGGACGGGGGACGTCGCGTCACTGGAGGCCCTGCTCACCGTCGATGCCGTCAGCCTGTCCGACGGCAACGGCATGCGGGGCTGCGCCCGGATTCCCGTGCTGGGCCGTGCCCGGGTGGCCCACCTGGCGACCTACCGGCCGTTGTGGCGGGAGGCGGAGGTCGGGCTGGTCGACGCCAACGGCCTGACGGGCGTGCTGCTTCACCGGGACGGCGAGCCCACCGCGTTCATGACGATGGCCGCCTCGAAGGAAGGCATCCACCAGCTCATGTGGGTGTTCAGCCCAAGCAAGATCGCCGCCTTCCTCGACTCGCGTACCCGCTTCTCAACTGCCGCTGCTCTCACGCCGGATGCGATGGATTCCAGGACAGCAGTTTGTCGGGGTTGAGCACGACCCGGACCCGGGTGACTCGGCCGTCGGCGGCATCGAGGCTGATGACGGCGCCGACCTGGCGGCCGTAGCGGACGAGGAGGCCGGTACGGCCGTTGACGGAACGGGTGGCCAGGGTGGTGCGCGGACGGTCGGCCAGGAGCGTCAGCAGGCTGTCGGGGACCCGCCGGCTGCCGTGGCCGGCCCGGTCAGCGCCCGTGCCTCGCCGCCCCCGTCGAAGAACGCCGTGACGTGCGAGCACAGCAGTGACGCGAGCAACTCGCCGTTCTGCGTGACGCACGCCCGGCGCACGGCATGGGCGACGGCATCCTGTTGCTGGGGTGTCGTGGGCCGCGAGCGCTGCACCCGCAGCCACCGCCTGGCCCGGTCGGCGAGTTCGGCGACCTCCGGTTCCGAGCGGCCCACAAGGGCGGCGACCGTGCGGGGGCCCATCCCGAAGGCGCGGAGCACGAACACCGCCCGCTCGACCGGCGACAGCGACTCCAGCGCGTTCAGCACGACCCGGCCGGCCTCGTCCTTCCCTCTCCTCGGCCGCGCCCGCTGCTCCTCCTCGCGCGCGGCCTTGCCCCGGCCGGGCAGGGCGAGCCGGCCCAGACAGATCCCGCCCACGGTCTTCGCCGGCCATGACCGGGGAACCGTGATCTGCCGTCGCGTCGTATCGGACAGCCCCTACCACCGGCGACAGGCCTCGTCGACCGTGCTCTCCGCCGTGCCCGGGGCGCTCAGCATCCATGGGGCGACATCCAGCAGAAAGCGACGCTCCTGTCCCGCACGCATGGTCCGTTGACCGGCACACACCATCAGGGCGGGACGGCCGCGAACCGTCCTGCCCTTTGTCCGCAGAGGAAGGGCCCTTGGGAGACGGTTACTTCTGCTGGGCAAGCCAGTCGGCGAACCTGGTCTCGGCAATGTGCGCGTCCGACCCCGGCAGAAGCGTGTTCTCCGTCAACTCCGCACCCCAGTACGTCGCCTGAGGGTCCGTGACGACCGTGCGGGGGTCGTCGTGAGCGGCGAGGGCCATACGGATGAACTCCTCGAGCCGGAACGCCTCCGGACCCCCGACCTCCACCACGCCGTCCGCCGGGGCGCCGACAGCGGTGCGGCCGACGGCCGCGGCCACGTCGTCGGAGACCATGGGCTGGATCTTGGCCTCGGGCACCCGCACGGTGTCGCCCTCGGTCATCCCGTCGGCGAGCCCCTTCCCGAACTCGAAGAACTGCGTGGCGTGGACGATGGAGTAGGGGATGCCCGCCGCCTTGATCAGGTCCTCCTGCACCTGCTTGGCACGGAAGTAGCCGCTCCCCTGGAGGCGGTCGGTGCCGACCACGGACAACGCCACGTGGTGCCGGACGCCGGCCTCGGTCTCCGCCTTCAGCAGGTTGGTCGTGGAGGTGCGGAAGAACTCCATGACGGCCTCGTCCTCGAAGGAGGGCGAGTTGGAGACGTCGACCACGACCGACGCGCCCTGCAGGACGTCGGCCAGCCCGTCGCCCGTCAGCGTGTTGACGCCGGTACCGGGCGCGGCCGCGACCGCCTCGTGCCCGTGCTCGCCGAGCCTGGCGATCACCTTCGAGCCGATCAGCCCGGTCCCACCGATCACTACGACCTTCATGACGGAATTCCTCTCCGGTTTTTCCTGATCTCTGTACGAGATGCCGTACGAGATGCCTGTACCAGAGGAGACAGAGCAGGGCCTGCTTTTGTGACAGCTGCCTATTCGGTGCCGCCGCCGTCCAGGGATGCCATGTACGGTGCCAGTTTCTGCGGGTTCATGACCCACATGATGCGTTCGATGCCGCGCTCCGAAACGTCCAGGGCTAGCAGCGCCACAGCCACCCCGTCGGCCAGGACGAGCACGGCCGGGCCGCCGTTGGCCTCGACCCAGCGGACGCCCTTGTCGGGCCAGAACCGCGGGGCGAAGGCGGCCAGGTACTTGGAGACACGCAGCCGGCCCATGACCGGGATCCTGGACGCCCCGCGGATGCCTCCACCGTCGGAGTAGCTGACCACGTCCTCGGTGAGCACGTTCTCCAGCACGGCCAGATCGCCGGTCTGTGCCGCGGCGAGGAAGACCCCCATCAGCCGTCGGTGCGCGGCGGCGCTGACCGGCCGTCGGCGGTCCGACGACAGCCGCCTGCGGGCACGGCTGACCAACTGCCGTGTGTTGGCCTCGCTCGTCTCCAGCATCTCCGCGATGTCCTGGTACGGATAGTCGAAGGCCTCCCGCAGCACATACGCGGCCCGCTCCACGGGATTCAGCTTCTCCAGCAGGAAGAGCACCGCCAGGTCGAGCGCCTCGGACCGCTCGGCGCCCAGAAGCGGATCCGCGCCGGTGTCGACCGGCTCCGGGAGCCAGGGCCCGGTGTACGACTCGCGCCGCACCCGGGCCGACTGGGCGAGGTTGATCGCCAGACGGGCGGTGACGGTGGTCAGAAACGCCCTGGGCTCGCGGACGGCGGCGCGGTCGGTGTGCTGCCACCGCAGCCACGCCTCCTGCAGTACGTCCTCCGCCTCCGCGGTGCTGCCGAGCACGCGGTAGGCGATGCCGAAGAGCTGGGGACGCGCCGCCACGAACACCTTGGTCGCCTCGTCGAGGGAGTCCGTGTCGTCCCCGGTGCTCATGCAGCCCCCTTCGGTCTCTCAGAGCATGTCATGGCTGTGCGGGCCGTACGGCCACGGCGGATGGAGCGGCCCGTGGTGTCACAGATCCACACCGAGCCCGGTCATCCCTGAGAAACACGGATGCCATGGAAGCCATGGCGCCACCGATGTGTGGAGGTGCGGCACGATGGCGAACGACGAATCGGCGCAGGGGACCGATGTGCGGTCACGTTCGGAGGGCTGGAAGACCGCGGTGACGGTGCTGCAGGACGCTTCCCCGCTCTCCGTCCCCGAGGGAGCCTCGGGGATGACCATTCTCGTCGAGTGGGAACCGGGAGACCCGGGGAGCCCGCCACACCGTCACCCGGGACCGGCGTTCGGGTACGTCCTGGAGGGTGCGGTGCGTTTCGAGCTGGAGGGCGAGCCGGAGCGGGTGATCGAGGCCGGCGGAACGTTCTGGGAGCCGGGCGGCGACGTGATCCATTACCAGGACGGCAACGCACTGGCCGACGCACGGACCCGGTTCGTGGTGACCATGCTGTGCGCGCCGGGCCGGCCGATGCTCACGCTGGTCGACGAGGCGGAGCTGGAACACCGCGCCCACCTGCGCGCACCACGCCCCACCGACTGAACGCCCGTCCAGCTCCCCGGCCTTCGCGCACTCACGCCTCTCCGACAGGCGAATCACTCGCCCCTTTCCGACAGCCGAAGTGAGAACACCCATGCCCCAACCGGAAGTTGACGTCGCCGAGACACCTTCCACTGCACGGATCACGAGCCTGGAAAGCCTCCGTGAGCACCTGCAGTGGGCGATCGAACTGGAACACGCCACCCTCCCGCCCTATCTCTGCGCCCTCTACTCCCTCGACCCGTCGAGCAACCCGGACGCCGTCGAGGCGGTGGGCGGCGTCTTCGTCGAGGAGATGATCCACCTGGCGCTGGCAGCGAATCTCCTCAACGCCGTTGGTGGCCAACCGCGCCTGGACACACCGCAGATGCTGCCGCCCCACCCCCGGCCCCTGCCGCACGGCGACCGCTCCCTGCAGCTCTCTCTCGTCCCGTTCGGCCCGGAGGCGCTGAAGATGTTCCTCCGCCTCGAACAGCCTGCGCTGCCGGGCGCTCCGGCCGAGGGCGACGACTACGAGACGATCGGCCAGTTCTACGACGCGATAGGGAAAGGGCTGCGTCATCTGTGCGCCGGACTCGGTGAAAAGGAGGTCTTCTGCGGCGACCCCACCCGTCAGGTCACCGCGGGTCCCTTCTCCCACACCGGCGGACGACTGACGGCGATCAACGACCTCGCCTCGGCCCTGGCGGCACTGGAGGAGATCGTCGAGCAGGGCGAGGGCACGGCACGCGGCGAGGTCTGGGACGGCGACCAGGACATCTTCCACCCCGACCGCGACGAGGTCTCCCACTACTACCGCTTCCAGGAGCTCAGACTGGGCCGGCGCTACCGCCGCGGCGACACACCCCGGTCCGGCCCCACGGGTGAGGCGGTCGCCGTCGACCTCACCGCGGTCCGCCCCATGCGCCCCAACCAGCGCATGACGGACCACCTTTCGGGCAGTCCGATCCGCACCGCGCAGCAGGATTTCAATCGGACCTACTGCGGCATGCTCCACCAGCTGGACCAGGCATTCAACGGCAGCCCGCAGATGCTCGGGGCTGCGATCGGCATGATGTACGCGCTCAAGGCGCAGGCCCAGCGCCTGCTGGAGATGCCGGACGGCGAGGGCACGACAGCCGGCCCGACCTTCGAGTACGTCGCCCCCGAGGCACGCGGGTGAGCGGCGACGCGCGCCTCCGATCACGGCGACTCGCTCACCTACCGCCCGGCGTCGCCGACGTACCCGGTCGCCTATCGTCCAGACATGGACTCCGCTGCCTCACCTCGCGTCCTCGTCATCGGGCTCGATCCATATCGGGTGCCCGGGCCGTGGGATCCCGAGCCGGTGGCCAAGGCGATCGATGCGGGACTGGCCAAGTTCGCCGAACACGGCGTGGGCGTGGAGTCCTGCCTGATCGGCCTCGACGGAAGTGACGACGTGGAAGCGGTCGTCGGGGACGCGCTGAGAGCCCACCCGTGGGAGTGCGTCACCATCGGCGGTGGCCTGCGGCACTCGGACGATCAGGTTGAACTCCTCGAGCAGGTGATCAACTTGGTTCGGCGGCACGCTCCCGATGCCGCCATCGCGTTCAACGGCACCCCCGCCACTACTTACGAGGCCGCTGCCCGTTGGCTCGAGTGACGACTGCACCAGCGCCAAGGGCTGCGAGCCTCAGCCCCGCCCGATCTGCAGCTCCGCCCACCGGCTGGACCCGGCCGAGTGCACGTGTACGCCGCACCGGGTCGCGAGTGCGGTGACGATGGCGAGGCCGCGGCCGTGCTCGTCCGGGTCGAGGGCGGAGGCGGTCAGCCCTGCCGGGCTCACCGGCCCCATGTCGGTCACCTCGACGCGTATGGCTCTGCACCTGTCCACCTCGCTCCGCGAGAGGGCCAGCGTCGCCGGGGGCAGGGCGTGGACGATGGCGTTGGTGAGCAGTTCCGAGGCCACCAGCAGTACGTCTTCGGTGAAGTCCGTGGCCAGGTTCCAGCCGGTGAGGATCTGCCGTATGTGGTGGCGTACGGCCGAGACGGCCCCCGGCGCGTGCGGCAGCGGAAAGACGTGTTCGGCTTCCCCGCGGGGCGCGGCATCGAGCTGCGCTGCTGTCATGTGTCCTCCTCGGGGAAACGTTGGGGCCTGCAGTCCGGGCGTGATGCAGGCTAAGGAGGGAAATACCGGCGGTCAATGAACATCGGTCGGCATTACCGAACGACAGTCCCAAACCGGCAAAACTCGGACTACCATCGCTTCATGGCCGGCCCAGTCCAGTCCATAGAGCGAGCGGCGGCGATCCTGCGCCTGCTCGCCGGCGGATCCCGTCGGATGGGACTGGGCGAGGTTGCGTCCTCGCTGGGTCTGGCCAAGGGCACCGCCCACGGAATCCTGCGCACCCTGCAACATGTGGACTTCGTGGAGCAGGACCCGGCGACCGGAAAGTACCAGCTCGGGGCGGCTCTGCTGCACCTCGGCACCAGCTATCTCGACGTCAACGAACTGCGTTCGCGCTCCATCAACTGGGCCGACGCCCTGGCCGCCCGCAGCGGGGAGGCCGTACGCCTGGGCACGCCCCTGGAGGGCAGGGTGCTCGTCATCCACCATGTCTTCCGGCCGGACGACACCCTCCAGACCCTGGACGTCGGTGCTCTGCTGCCCTTGCACGCCTCCTCGCTCGGCAAGGTTCTGCTGGCCTTCGGGGTCACGCCGCTCGACGCGATGCTGGAGGCCGCACCGGAGTCGTACACCCGGCACACCCTGGTCCACCCGGAGGAGCTCAACCGGGCGCTGGCCGAGATACGGGATCTCGGCTGGGGCGCCGAGGTGCAGGAAATGAGCATGGGCGAAGCCGGCATCGCCGCGCCGATCCGGGGGCAGGGCGGTCTGGTGGTGGGTGCCATCGGGGTGTCCGGCGCCGTCGAGCGGATCTGCGACACCAAAGGCCGGCCTCAGCCGGCCCTGATCACCGTGCTCCGGGAGGCGGCACGTGCGATCTCCAGAGACCTGGGCGCGGCCCGCTGGTAGGTCCCCAGCACCTCCGCGACACATCGGAAGGCAGGGCCGATCATGGTTGAGCGGTATGTGATGTCCATCGACCAGGGCACCACCTCCACACGATGCATCCTGTTCGACCACAGCGGACGGCTGGTGTCGGTCGCCCAGCGGGAGCACCAGCAGTACTTCCCGCGGCCGGGCTGGGTCGAGCACGACGCCGTCGAGATCTGGCGCAACCTCCAGCGCGTGGTCCCCGAGGCACTGTCGAACGCCGGCGTCGACGCGGGACAGATCTCGGCCATGGGGATCGCCAACCAGCGCGAGACGACGGTGCTCTGGGACCCGCGGACCGGGGCCCCGCTGGTCAGGGCCATCGTCTGGCAGGACACCCGCACCGCCCCGCTCGTCGAGGAGCTGAGGAAACAGCCCGGAGACGAGTTCTTCCTCGAACACTGCTGCCTGCCCCCTTCGACGTACTTCTCCGCGCCCCGCATCCGCTGGCTGTTCGACCACGTCGACGGGCTGGAGCAGCGTGCCCGGGACGGCGAGGTGCTCTTCGGCACGATCGAGAGCTGGCTGATCTGGAACCTCACCGGTGGCACGGACGGCGGCCTGCACATCACCGACGCCACCAACGCCAGCCGCACCATGCTCATGGACATCCGGACGCTGACCTGGGACGACGCCCTGATGGACTTCTTCGGCGTGCCGCACTCGATGCTCCCGGAGATCCGCTCCTCGGCGGAACGCTACGGCGAGGCCCGCTCGCTCCTGCCGGGCGTGCCCATCACGGCCGCCCTCGGCGACCAGCAGGCGGCCCTGTTCGGACAGACCTGCTTCTCGCCCGGCGAGGCGAAGTGCACGTACGGGACCGGCAGCTTCCTGGTGATGAACACCGGCACCGACCTCGTGCGCTCCCAGCACGGGCTTCTCACCACCGTCGCGTACAAGATCGCGGACCAGCCCACGGTGTACGCGCTGGAGGGCCCGATGGCCGTCACGGGCTCGCTCGTCCAGTGGTTCCGCGACCGGCTGGGCCTGATCCACAGCGCACCCGAGATCGAGACGCTGGCCCGCACCGTCGAGGACAACGGCGGCTGCTACATCGTCCCCGCCTTCTCGGGTCTGTTCGCGCCCCACTGGCGCAGCGACGCCCGCGGCGTCATCGTCGGCCTCACCTCGTACATCACCAAGGGGCACCTGGCCCGGGCCGTCCTGGAGGCCACCGGCTGGCAGACCCGCGAGGTCGTCGACGCCATGAACGCCGACTCCGCGCTCGCCCTGAAGCAGCTCAAGGTCGACGGCGGCATGACCTCCGACCATCTGCTCATGCAGATCCTGGCCGACGTGCTCGACGTTCCCGTCGTACGGCCCCTGGTCCACGAGACGGTGTCGCTGGGCGCCGCCTACGCGGCGGGGCTCGCGGTCGGCTACTGGCCGGACCTGCAGGTCCTGCGCCGCAACTGGCACATGGCCGCCCAGTGGCTGCCGGACATGGATGCCGGACGGCGGGAGTGGGAGTACGCCAGCTGGAAGCGGGCAGTCGAGCGGTCCCTGGGGTGGATCCAGCCGACGAAGCGGTCGTGACGTGCCGGTGTCAGGAGGGCGGGGGACTGGTGCCGGTCCCGCTCGGTGGCGGGGTGGACGGCGGGTCCGTGGGAGCGGGCGGTTCGGTCTCGCTCGGCGTGGGCGTAGGGGGAGCAGTGGTCGCAGGGGGCGTGCTCCGGGGCGGCGTGGGTGTAGGCGTCGTGGGGGCGGGAGTCGTCGGCCCGTGAGTGGGGGGCCTGGTGTGGCTCGGCGGGTTCGCGGGGTGTGGCCTGGCCTCGGTTCGCGGGCTGTGGGTCTGTGCGGGCAGCTTGAGACGGAAGTCGTCCACCGGTCGGCCTCTCAGCGCGGCGGTCATGTAGGCGGTCCAGATCCGGGTCGGATAGGAGCCGCCGTTGACCCGGCTGATGCCGGCGGCGTCGCCGAGCGACATCCGGGTGTGGTCCTTGGGGTTCTCGGCGAACATGGCGACCGACGTGGTCAGTTCGGGGGTGTAGCCGACGAACCAGGCGGAGAGGTTGTTGTCCGTCGTACCGGTCTTGCCGGCGGCCGGCCGGCCCAGAGCGGTGGCCAGGTAGCCGGTCCCCCCGGGGCTGACGACGCCCTTCAGCACCGAGGTGACCTGGTCGGCGGCGGTGCGGGAGAACGCCCGGGTGGCCTCGTGACGGGGCAGGTCGTACGCCTTGTTGTCGCGGGTGAGCTTCTGCACCGCCCACGGGGCGATGTGCCGGCCGTGGTGGTCGAAGGTCGCGTACGCGCCGGCCATGTCGAGCGCACTGGGCGTGGCCACGCCGAGGGTGAGGGCGGGTGTGGCGCCCATGTCGGGCGTGTCGGCGGGGAGTCCGGCCGCGACGGCGGCCCTGCGGACACGGGCGAGACCGGCGTCGGCGCCCTCCTGCGCGTACACGGCGTTGACGGACTTCATCATCGCCGTACGCAGACTGATCCGGCCGTAGTCGCGGTCGTCCTCGTTGGGCGGGCAGTAGTGCAGTCCGCGGGGCAGGCCCTGCACGCAGTGGCGGCTGGTGCCGTCGTAGCGGGTCCGGGGGGTGATGGCACGGCCGTCCTGGGTGATGGCGTGGTGCTGCAGTGCGGCCGCGAGGTCGAACGGCTTGAAGGTGGAACCCACCTGGAGGTCGTGCCGAACGGCGTCGTTGTAGGGCCGGACGGCGTAGTCGGGTCCGCCGTAGGCGGCCACGATCCGTCCCGTCGACGGGTCCACGGATGCCGCGCCGACCCGGATGGACCTGGCCTTACGCGTGTCCGGCAGCTTCCGCAGCCCCTTGCTCACCGCGGCGACCAGCGCGTGCTGGTCCTTCTTCACGAAGGTGGTGGTGATCTGCCAGCCGCCCGAGCCGAGCGTGGCCTCGTCGACGATGTCGTTGTCGACCAGGTACTTGCGGGCGATGTCGATGAGGTACCCGGCCTGGCCGCCGACACCGGGCGTGGGCCGGGGCGCCCGGGGTGCCGGGAAAGTCATTCCGGCGCGCCGGTCCTTGTCCAGGTAGCCGAGGTCGACCATGCCGTCCAGGACGTAGTTCCAGCGGGCGACGGCCGCGGCTCTGAGGGCCGGGGTCGCCGTGGAGACGTCGTAACTGCTGGGTGCCTTGAGCAGCGCGGCGAGGTAGGCGCTCTGAGGAACGCTCAGCTGGGAGGCGCGGATGCCGTAGTAAGCCTCTGCGGCGGCACGGATGCCGTACGCATTGCGGCCGAAGTAACTGGTGTTCAGGTACCCGGCCATGACGGAGTCCTTGCTCTGCGTCTCATTGACCTTGATCGCGATGATCGCCTCCTTGACCTTGCGGTCGAGGGTCTGCTCGCGGGTGAGGTAGTAGTTCCGCACGTACTGCTGGGTGATGGTGGAACCACCCTGCAGCCCTTTGCCGGTGACGGTGCTCCAGGCCGCGCGTAGGATGCCGCGGGCGTCGACGCCCTTGTTGGAGTAGAACGTCCGGTCCTCCGCGGCGACCACGGCGTGCTGCATGGCGACGGAGATCTCCGAGAGCGGCAGCGACTCGCGGTTGACCGCGCCCGTGCGGCCGATCTCGGTGCCGTCGGCGTAGTAGTAGACGTTGCTCTGGCTCACCGCCGCGGCGTTGGGGTCGGGGACCTGGACGGTCACGTACAGCGCGAAGAACGCCGCGACCGCGAGCAGCACCATGGTGAGCAGGCTGCTGAGCACCATGCGCCAGGTGGGAAAGATCCTGCGCCACCAGGGCATCGCCTCGCGTGCCGCCTTGCGCAGCAGCCGGGCGCGTCGGCGCGTCTGCCGCGCGGTGCGCAGCTGCCTGCGCCAGGCGGCGACGGCTCTACCCGTCGTCTTGCCGTCCCCCTTGTTCATACCTGCGCCGTTCTTCAGGCCGGCAGGGTCGGGGGGTGCGCCTCGGGGCGCGTACCGGACGCGGCGCGCCGCTCCGAAGTGCCGTAAATACCACTAATGGAATAGCAATTTCCCCTTTGTGGCCGAACCATGCCTGTGACGGTGGTTTGTGGGGGCAGCTTCCCGACAGGGCGGGTCGGGTCCTCGACCGGTGCCCGGCACGACGAACAGCCCCCTGGTGTGCGAGTTCCTCCGGGGCGAGTCCATCATCGGCTTCGCCGACACGCGTGCCGAGGCCGGGGAGTCGCTGATCATCCCCCTGTGGCACAAGACCCATGCCGCGACGCGCAGTCACTACCGGACCATCAGCGCCCGCGTCTCCGACGGACCGCGTGCCGACGAGATCGTCGTCATCGCGGCCGCCTCGACCGGCCCGCGCCCGCATCGCCGGATCGGGGACCGCCTGACCGGCCCCGTCGTGACCACGGAAGCCCTGGAGGTAATTCCCTGATGAGCGTCCGCAGGATCGTCACCGTCGTCGAGGAGATCCACGCGAGGGCGGCCGGGAGCTCGCCCGTCCCGCGCGGATCGCCGTCGTCGCTGCGGTGATCGAGAACCCTTGGGCCGGTCAGGGCTTCGTCGAGGATCTCACCCCGCATCGGGGGCTGGACTGGGGTTTGTGGTCACTGGGGCGGGTGGGTAGCAGCGTCGGTGCCGTTTTGGCAGTCCAGCTTTCTACACCGGGCCGTGCTCGAAGGTGTTCCCGGGTGCGGGTGGTCTGAGCATGTTCGTCGCGGCCGGCGCGGGCGCGGTGCTCTACCTGCTTACCTACCGCCTCAAGCCCCTCTGGATACGCGAGGGCGCAACCACGTCAGGGCGCCATACCCAGAACTCGACAGCCTTCACGGGATCCTGACGAAACGTCAAAGATGGGGCGGCGGCGCCCTCAGCGGTGCCGCCCCATCCCCATGTCCCGAACAGGCAAGACGAGCTGTCCGCCACAGGAAAGACCTGCCACCGATCACCGGGTTCACTGACTGCCACCCACCCACGACACACAGGGAGCCGACCATGCCCGAAGCCGCCGGCACCGAGTTCTGGAAGAACCTCAAGCCGATCCAGAACTCCTTCAAGCCGGACGCCCTGCCCGAGGTCTACCTCTCCCAGGTGGCCACCGACGACGACCGGTACTACGTGCCGTTCACCGACACCGTCGGCTCACGCCCGCTGTGGATCAACGTCAAGGACAACTCCTGGGCCGACATCCTGCGCGCCAAGGAAGCGGGACTGGTCAACCGGCACTACCACCCGCACGAGGTGTTCGCGTACACGATCTCCGGGAAGTGGGGCTATCTGGAGCGGCCGTGGACCGCCCGCGCCGGCGACTTCGTCTACGAGGCGCCGGGCGAGGGACACACACTGGTGGCGTACGAGAGCGACGAGCCGATGAAGGCGTTCTTCATCGTCAAGGGGCCGCTGATCTGGCTGGACGACAACGGCGAGCCCGACGGCTTCTTCGACGTCCACCACTACATCGAGATGTGCCGCACGCACTACGACAAGGTCGGCCTCGGGGCCGACTATGTGAACTCGCTGTTCAGGTAGAGCTCTTCGCCGGGGGGCGCTGCCCGGTTACGCTCGGGATCCGGACCGGATCGGCCGGAAAGGAGACCCCCGGTGAGCGTCCCCCGCGTCCCCGATGCCGGCCCCCACCTCAACTCCCGCATCGTCTCCCGGGTGTCGACGCGGTCCGTCGACCCCGCCGACCGGATCGACTTCTGGGAGGAGTACAACCGCCAGGCGCTGGTCGGCCTGACCTGCTCCTCCTACTCGCCGGACGGCCTACTGGCCGCACAGACCAACCTCCTGCTGGGCGGCCTGCGCCTCGCCGAGATAACCGGCAACGAGCACGTCATCGAACGCACTCCGCGCAGCTGCCAGGACCTGCCCAAGGACTCGGTCTTCGTCAGCCTGCTGACGACCGGCCAAGCGGTGTTCTTCCACGAAGGCGGCTGTCTCACCGTCCGGGCGGGCGACCTGGTCCTCTACGACACCCGCCGGTCGTACCTGTTCGGTTTCCCCACAGCCATGCGCCAGTTGCTGGTGGACATCCCGCGCGAAGTCTTCGCCGAGCGGTGCACACCGGGTGACCTGACGGCGCCCCTCCTCCTCGGACGGGATGCGGCGGCACGCGCGTTGGAGTCGGTGCTCGCCGACTGGGCCGCCGGACGCGGTTGCCAGGATCCCGTGCAGACCGAGGCCACGGTGCTGGACCTCGTCCGTACGCTCGCGGCCCCGAGGCTGGGTGACCCTTCCACCCTGCCGGCCGCGTCCTCCCGGCTGGCCATGGCCCGGGCCCACATCGACCGGCACCTGTCCGACCCCGACCTGAGCACGGAACGGGTCGCTGAGGCACTCGGCGTCTCCACCCGGCACCTGAGCCGCATCTTCCAGCCGAGCGGTGTCACTCCCGCCCGCCACATCCTCGACCAGCGGCTGTCGCGAGCGCGCGAGCAGCTCGGCGACCCGGCGTTCCGCCACCTCACGGTCGCCGAGATCGCCCACCACTGGGGCTTCGCCAGCCAGGCACACTTCACCCGGGTCTTCGGCAGCCGTTTCGGTCACACGCCGGGGGAGATCCGACCCCGCGCGAAGGACCGGCCGACGGGGTGAGGCCGCCGCGCGGCTCGCCGGAAGCTCCGTGCACGACCGATGAGGTAAGCGCCGCGGACCGGTCCTACCGGACGACGACACCGGCGCGAAGGAAACGGCCACCATGAAACTGACGACCATCACGAACGTCTCCGTCGACGGAGTGACGCAAGGACATCGACGGATCGATGCAGGGGCCCGGGGCGCAGCCGACGCGTCGGACCAGGACGGCAGCGACGGATTCGAGCGCTTCGGATGGGCCCCGCCATTGCTCGACGAGGAGGCCTCGACGTTCATCGGCCAGGCCTTCCAGCGCGCCGACGCCTTCCTGTTCGGCCGGCGGACCTACGAGATCTTCGCCGGCTCCTGGGGAGCAGGAATGGATCCGGGAAACCCCGTCGGAGAGGCGCTGAACAGACGGCCCAAGTACGTCGCCTCGACCACCCTCACCGACCCGCAATGGAAGGGCACGACCGTTCTGTCCGGTGATGTCGCGGGCTCCATCGGTGAGCTGCGAGCCGAGCCGGGCGGTGAGCTGCAGGTGTGGGGCAGCGGCACCCTGATCCGCTGGTTGCTCGACCACCGGCTGGTCGACGAGATCGTGCTGCTCACCTATCCCGTGGTCGTCGGTGAGGGCACGCGCCTGTTCGCCGCCACCGGCCCGGACCTGGGACTCGACCTGGTCGACCTGCAGTCCACCCCGAAGGGGCTGACGATCCAGACCTACCGCACCACCGGCCGCCCGCAGTACGAGGCGGCCACGGCCTGAACCACGGCCGCGGCCGCCTCGTACTGCCTCAGGGGACCATGGCCTCGTGTACGAGCGCGGTGTCCACGAACTGTTCGAAGCGGACGATCAGGCCGCCGCGTACGACGAAGTGGTGCGCGACCCGGACGTCGATCGGCTTGCTCGTGGCCTTGTTGACGGCGGTGTAGCGGGCGAGGACGACTACGTTCTCGCCGTCGACGACGTAGGTGTCGTCGTGGGCCGTCCAGCCGTCCCAGTCCTGGCCGAGCTTCTCCATGACGTTCGAGGTGACGCCCTCGGGGGTGCGGTAGGTGCCGGCCAGCGGGAAGCCGGCCATCTCCGTCCACGCCACGTCGGGCGCGAGGGTGGCGCGCAGGGCCTCCGGGTCGCCGGTCGCTGAGGCCAGGTACTGACGGCGTACGACATCGGCCGGGGCGGTGGAGGTGGCGAACTCGCTCATCGTCAGCCCCACTTCATCTCGCCCTTGGCGACCTTCGCACCGATCTGGGCGGCGATCTGCATGCCGTTGCCCGGGTAGCGCTTGACCAGCGCCTCGGTCAGTGCGGCGCCGTCGGCCGCCTTGCCCAGCTCCTCCTCGAAGGCGAGCAGGTACTCGCGGGTGGCGGCGATGGCGGAGGCGTCGGCGGGCGCGCCCGGCAGGCGGTGGCCGGGGACGACCAGTTCCGGGTCGAGGGCGGCCATTTCGTCGAGCAGGTCGATCCAGGCGGCGCGGTCGCCGGGGGTGGGGGTGTCGGCGACCCAGACGTGCTCCTGCTGGAAGAGCAGGACGCCGCCGAGGAGGGCGCGGTGCTCGGCCTGCCAGAGGTAGTGGCGGTCGGGCAGTCCGGCCGGGCCGCCCTTGAGCTCGAAGCGGTGGCCCTCCAGGGTGAGGTCGCCGGTCAGCGGTTCCAGGTCGACCAGGCGGGTGGGGAGGTTCGGGCCGAGCGCGGCCCAGGCCTTGAGCTTGCCCTCGTAGGAGTGGGCGATGTGCTCGATGACGATGGGCGTGGCGACGAACTTCGCCTCGGGGAAGGCGTCGGCGACGACTTCGGCGCCGAAGTAGAAGTCGGGGTCGCCGTGGGAGACGAAGACGGTGGTGAGGGTCTTGCCGGAGTCGAGGATCTCGGCGGCCAGGCGGTGGCCGTCGGCGCGGGTGAAGGCGGCGTCCACCAGCAGTGCTTCGTTCTCGCCGGTGACGAGGGTGGCGGTCTTGTTCTTGCTGCCTGCTGGGAAGTCCAGGTCGAGGACCTTGAAGGACAGGGTGCTCATGGAGGGCTCCTTGAGGGGAGTGGGCCGGGTGGGGACGGGGGAGGCGGTCAGCGGGTGCGCAGGGCGGTGAGCCGGCGGTCGATCTCGTCGGCGTCGGCGCGGCCGTAGGCCAAGGGGGTGACGTGGTCGCCGTCGACGGCGAGGAGGGTGGGGAAGCCGGTGACGCCGAGTTCGGCGGCACGACGGAAGTCGGCCTCGGCCGCCTGCTGCGATTCGCCGCTCTGGAAGGCTGCGACGACGGCTTCGGCGTCCAGCCCGGCCTGCTCGGCGACCTTCCGGTAGGTGGCCGGGTCGGCGAGGCTGAGGCCGTCGACGTAGAAGACATCCTGAAGGGCAGCGGCCAGTTCCGCCGCGCGGGCGGGAGCTGCCTGGCGCAGGGCGGCGACCCCACGCGCGGCGGCCTCCGAGTCCATCACGAACGAACCGTCGGCGATCAGCCGCTCGTATGCCGCGCCGAACTCGGCGCCGGTCACCTCGGCGATCTTGGCGTTCGCGCCCTGGACATAGCCGAACTCCCGGATCGGCACCCGGCGACCTCCGGTGAACAGGCCACCGGAGACCACCTCGACCGGGAGGCCGCGGTGACGGGAGACGACGTCGAGCAGCGTTCCGGAGAATCCGTGCGACCAACCGCAGTAGGCGTCGAAGACGTAGACCAGCTTCATTGAAGACCTCGGCAAGGGGAGGGTGCGCTCGCCTACTGCGAGCGGTTCGCCTGAGAAAACAGTAACTGACTCGTCAGATATTTCCCTGTACGTGTGACGCCGGACACATCGCTGTTCGAGCGAGCTCAGATGTCTTTCAGGGGAGGCGTGGCAGTACGTCCCGGGCCGAGTGGCTGAGGATGCGCAGGTCCTCGGCGAACCGTTCGTAATCCTCGGCCGGCAGCGGAGCCAGGAAGTAGCGGCGGATGTTCTCCACGTGCAACCGGGAGGCGCGGACCGCGGTCTGCTCGCCCGACTCCGTGAGGCGCACCAGGCGGCCACGCCGGTCGCCGGGATCCTCGGCGCGCTCGACGAGTCCGGCCGCCTCCATCCGGTCCACCAGCCGGGTGGCGCCGCCCGTGGTCAGTACCTGCTCCTGGGCGATGGCCCGCATCGACAGGCCCGGCTCGCCCGCCCGTCCCAGGATCAGCAGCACCTCGAACATCAGGTGGCTGATCCCGCACTCCTCCTCCAGGGCCCGCCCCAGGACGTACTCCAGCCGGTTCGCCGCCCCCTGCAGCCTTCCGAACGCCAGCACCAGCGGGTCGTTCGCCGCCTCTTTCGCCGAGGAGATGTCCGCCTGCTCGCCCACGTCGCCACCGCCTGTCGGGTCTTCCATGGCTTCCATCCACTGATCATGCCGTGTCGGCGCGCCGGACGGGGAGGCAGGGCGCCGCCTGGTCAGGGCGAGGAATGGGCGCCTACGGTATCGGCGCCCGTCTGAGGGTCGTCTGCCGGATCAGTAGTTTAGGTATCACATACCAATTGGTTTGCGATGGACGCGCAGATGGAAAGGCGTGGAATTACTCGTCGCCGATGATTCCGCTTGCCTTTTCTCCAGGCCTGGACGCGCCCGCGGCTTATACCGGTTCCAGGTTTGGGGATCGTTAGCATTCCGTGGCTAGGCCGATCCCGGGTGACGGACTTCACATCCTTCTGCTGCCCGAGGGGTGGCGGAGCGAGGGGTTCCCGTCGGGAGGGGATGCACTGGACACTTCGTGCGCTGCAAGGGGCTGCGAAAGCGGATTCCTAATCCGACATGTCCGTCAATTTTCACCAATTTTGGTGGCCTACTGGTGAACATTCCATGAAGTGCCGCGCGTTTGTCCGGGGGGTCATTGCGGCGGTGGCTGCCTCTTGTGCACCGTACCGCCGGGCCGTGGATCGGCCGGGAATTCAGGGGTGCCTCCGGCAGGCTCCGAATTGCCCAACCTTTGCTTGACCGTCCTGCGTGAAAGGGCTTAAGAGTTAAACCGCTTACCCTCGCCGGTCGTTCCGGTTCGTTCGGCATGGTGAGGGACAGGTCAACATCTGGGTGCGCGGCGAGTTTTGGGGGGCTGCACCACCACAGTTTGGAGCGTCCATGAGCAGTGTCTGTTCCCCTGCGGTGCCCATCGTGGCTGACGCGCATCACCCGGTCGACGCGGACTGGTCGATATGACCGCCCGCACGGCAGAGGCGAACCCGGTGGGGGAGCGGCGCGAGGCGATCACCGTGGCCGTGCACGCCGGTGACCCCGTCACCGGCGAGGGCGCCGTCGCCTGTCTGCGCTCCGTGCCCGGGATCACGTTGCTCCCACCTGAGCGAAGATGCGAGGCCGACGTCCTGCTGGTGACGGTCCACGAGACCACTGAGGAGGTCGTCCTCTGGATGGAACGTTGCGCCTCGGAGTCGACCAACCCTGAGATGCGCATCGTGCTGGTCGCCGAGACCGTCAGTGAGCACCATCTGATGCGGGCAGTCACCAGCGGCTTGGTGAGCTTCGTGCCGCGCGAGGAGGCCGACCGCGACCGGGTGGTCAAGGCCATCCGGGGCTGCAGCAGGGACCGGGCCGTCGTCCCCGAGAAGATGGTCGGATGGCTGCTCGAGCAGGTCCGGACGATCCAGCGCACCGTGCTCGTGCCGCAGGGCCTGACCGTCGGCGGTCTCCAGGAGAGGGAGGTCGAGGTCCTGAGGCTGCTCGCCGACGGCCTGGACACCGTGGAGATCGCGCAGCAGCTCAACTACTCGGAACGGACCATCAAGAACATCGTCAGCGGCATGCTGACGCGGCTGAACCTGCGCAACCGCTCGCACGCGGTCGCCTACGCGATGCGGTGCGGGGCGCTGTGAGCTATTGGGAGCGCTCCCGCGGGCTGCGCGGTGGAGGACGACCATGACGAACACCGTGGCGGTGAAGCGCGGATCGCGCGCGACCGGACCCGAGATGCCCGAGGGCGAGATCGAGCTCGCCGAGCCGCCTGTGCTCGGCGAGCCGGCGAGTGCCGACTTCGGGTCCGCCCTGGCCTTCCTGCCCATGGGACTGGGCTCGGCGGTCATGGCTGTGGGGCTCTCCATGGGCCACGGGTCGCCCACCACGTACATGATGTCCGGGATGATGGGCATCTCCATGATCGCCATGAGCCTGACCCAGCTCGGGCAGTCCGGCAAGGAACGCAAACGCCGGATGCGGGCCGAGCGTCGGGACTATCTGCGCTACCTCGCCCAACTGCGCAAGCAGGCCAGGGACGCGGCGGCCGGGCAGCGGGCCGCGGTCTGCTGGGACCACCCGGAACCCGAGGACCTGTGGTCCCTGGCGATGGGTCCCCGGCTGTGGGAGCGCCGCGCCAGCCACGACGACTTCGCCCGGGTCCGGGTCGGGCTCGGCTCACGGCGCGCCGCGCTGCGCTTCGTACCCCCCGAGACCAAGCCCGTCGAGGACCTCGAACCGCTCACGGCGATCTCGCTGCGCAGGTTCATCAAGGCCCACCAGACGGTCGAGGGCATGGCCGTACCCGTCTCGCTGCGCAGCTTCAGCAGCGTCGAGTTCGCCGGGGACGGCACCGCCGCCTACGGCATGGTCCGGGCGATCCTCTGTCAGCTGGCCGTGTTCCACTCGCCGGACGAACTGCGGATAGCCGTACTCACCGACGAGCACAGGCGCGCGGACTGGGACTGGGTGAAGTGGCTGCCGCACAACGCCCACCCGCACGAGGGTGACTCGGCCGGTGCGCTGCGGCTCGTCGCCACCGACCAAGACGCCCTCATGGAGCTGCTGGGCCAGGACGTCAGCGACCGCCCCGACCACGACAAGTCGGAGGCCCCCAGCACCTCCGAGCCGTTCGTGGTGATCGTCGCCGCGGGGGAGCGCATCCCGCCCGGCTCCCGGCTGCTCGGCGCAGGGCTGCGCAACGTCGTCCTGCTCGACCTGACCGGCGCCATGACCGGTGGCCCCAAGGTGCTGCGGCTGACCACCGAGAAGGGACGGGTGTCGTTCCCCTCCGGTGACTCGACCGCGTCCGCGCGGGCCGACGAGCTGAGCCCGGCCGCGGCCGAGCGCCTGGCCAGATACCTGGCCCCGATGCGCACCAGCGGGATCGTGGACCTCGTCGACGAACCCTTCGAGAACGACTTCGACCTGACCGCCCTGCTCGGCATCCGCGACCCGCGGGCGTTCGACGTCACCGGCCAGTGGCGGCCACGCACCCCTCAGCACGCCCGGCTGCGGGTGCCCCTCGGCGTGACCGAGGACGGCGAGGTCGTCGAGCTGGACTTCAAGGAGTCCGCCCAGAACGGCATGGGGCCGCACGGCCTGCTGATCGGCGCCACCGGGTCCGGCAAGAGCGAACTTCTGCGCACCCTGGTCCTCGGCCTGTGCGCGACCCACTCCTCCGAGATCCTCAATCTCGTCCTGGTCGACTTCAAGGGCGGCGCCACCTTCCTCAACATGGAGAAGCTGCCGCACACCTCCGCCGTCATCACCAACCTCGCCGACGAGCTGCCGCTGGTCGACCGGATGCGCGACTCCCTCCAGGGCGAGGTGATCCGCCGCCAGGAACTGCTCCGCGAGGCCGGCTACGCCAACCTCTACGACTACGAGAAGGCCCGGCTCGGCGGCGCCCGGCTCGCCCCGATGCCCTCGCTGCTCCTCATCGTCGACGAGTTCTCCGAACTGCTTTCCAGCAAGCCGGAGTTCATCGAGCTGTTCGTGATGATCGGACGCGTCGGGCGAAGCCTCGGCGTGCACCTGCTGCTCGCCTCGCAGCGCCTCGACGAAGGCAGCATCCACAAGGTCGCCGGCCATCTCTCCTACCGGATCGCCCTGCGCACCTTCTCCTCCATGGAATCGCGCAGCGTGATCGGCATCACGGGAGCCTACGAGCTGCCCTCGGCGCCCGGCCACGGCTATCTGAAGATCGACACCACCAACCTGGTGCGGTTCAAGGCCGCCTACGTCTCCGGGCCCTGTCCGCAGCCGCAGACCCACGCCGCCACGGACGACGGCCCCGGCGGACCGGCCGCCGAGATCGTCCCGTTCGGGCTGGAGCAGCGGCCGCCGCTGCCGGCCGGCCCCGACCACGCCGACCCTGCGGCCGGCGTACCGGAACCGGACGGACCGGACCACGACGAGGAGCAGTCCGAGAGCCTGCTCGACATCATGATCGACCGGCTCACCGACGCCGGCC
Organism: Streptomyces sp. NRRL S-646; assembly: GCF_000720765.1. Taxonomy (GTDB): domain Bacteria; phylum Actinomycetota; class Actinomycetes; order Streptomycetales; family Streptomycetaceae; genus Streptomyces. The sequence goes on along the minus strand of NZ_JODC01000007.1, from coordinate 395,099 downwards.
CGCCGGCCCGCCAGGTGTGGCTGCCGCCGCTGGACGAGTCGCCGAGCCTGGACCAGCTGCTGCCGGGCATCGTGCCCGACCCGGTGCGCGGGATGAGCGCCGGAGACCACCCGGCGCTCGGCGCCCTGAGAGTACCGCTCGGCCTGGTGGACCGGCCCTACGAGCAGGCACGCGAACTGCTCGTCGCCGACCTCTCCGGAGCCGACGGACACGTCGGCATCGCGGGGTCCCCGCAGACCGGCAAGTCCACCCTGCTGCGCAGCCTGATCCTCTCCCTCGCCCTGACGCACACCCCGGAGGAGGTCCAGTTCTACTGCCTGGACTTCGGCGGCGGCGGCCTCGTGTCCATCGCGGGCCTGCCGCACGTCGGCTCGGTGGCCACCCGCCTCGAACGCGACCGGGTGCTGCGCACGGTCGAGGAGATCACCCAGGTGCTGGAGACGCGCGAGGAGCTCTTCACCAGCATGGGCCTGGAGTCGATGTCCGCCTACCGCGCGCTGCGCAGGAGCGGGCAGATCGACGACCCGTACGGCGACGTCTTCTTCGTGGTCGACGGGTGGGCCACCCTCCGGCAGGACTTCGACGAGTTGGAGGACCGCGTCGCCGACCTGGCCGCCCGCGGGCTCTCCTTCGGCGTGCACGTGGTCGCCTCGGCGGTCCGCTGGTCGGAGATCCGCCCCAAGCAACGCGACCTGATGGGCACCAAGCTGGAACTGCGCCTCGGCGACAGCATGGAGTCCGAGGTCGGCACACGTCAGGCCGCCGGGGTGCCCTCCCGTCCAGGCCGCGGCCTCACCAGCTCGGGCCACCACTTCCTGTCCGCGCTGCCCCGGCTCGACGGCTCGTCGGCCATCGAGGACCTCACCACCGCGACCAAGTCCGCGGCGGCGGAGATCGAGACGTTCTGGACCGGCCGATCGGCCCCCGGCGTCCGGCTGCTGCCCACCAGCCTTCCGGTCGACCAGCTGCCGCCCCCGAACGGCGACCTGCGCGTCTGCCTGGGGTGGGACGAGAAGCGCCTGCAGCCCGTCTGGCACGACTTCGAGAAGGTGCCGCACCTGATGCTCTTCGGCGACGACGCCACCGGCAAGACCAACGCGCTGCGATTGGCCGCAAAGGCGATCACCGCCCGCTACACCCCCGCCGAGGCACGCATCCTGCTCGCCGACCCCGGTCGGCAGCTCCTGCGGGACGTCCCCGAGGAGTACCGCGTCGGCTACGCCGTGGGCACCGAGGCCCTGGCGGAACTGGCGGGCAGCGCAGCGGTGTCGGTGAGCGGCCGGGTGCCCGGCCCCGACATCGCCCCCGAGCGGCTGGCGCAGCGCGACTGGTGGGAGGGGCCACGGCTGTTCATGCTCATCGACGACTACGACCTGTTCGCCACCGGCGGTGCCATGGACAACCCGATGTCGTCCATGGTGCCGCTGCTGTCCCAGGCGGCCAACATCGGACTGAACATCGTGGTCGCGCGCAGTACCTCCGGAGCGATGCGCGCCATGATGGACCCGCTGCTGCGCCGGATGTGGGAACTGGGAACCCCGGCGCTGCTCTTCTCCTACCCCAAGGAGGAGGGCAAGTTCATCGGCGAGGCCAAGCCGCGCACCCTTCCCCCGGGCCGCGCCCAGTTCGTCACCCGGCGCGGGGTCGGACTGCTCCAGACCGGACTGGTGGCACCGTCATGAGCCGGACCGGCGGCACTGCCATGAGCCCGCCCCCCGGGCGCCCCGCCCCTCGCGTGCGGCGCCCGCGTCCCGTTTCGGATCCCCGTCCCGCTTCGGCCTCGCGTCCCGCATCGCTGTTTCCCCGTTCGCGCACCGCAGGAGAATCATGAGCACCGCCGCGTCGTCCCCCACCCGCACCGGGCCCCGGGGGACCGCCGACGTCTGCCGGCTGACCATCAGCGCGGCCAAGGGCCGTACCGACCTCGCGGTCCCCGTCTCCGCCACGGTGGGCAGCGTCCTGCCCGTGGTGTTGCAGCGGGCCGTGAGCGAGGAGGATCGCGGTGACCGGTGGGCGCTCCAGCGGCTCGGCGAGGCCCCGCTCGACCTGGACGGCACCCCGGAGTCCCTCGGCCTGCGCGACGGTGACGTCCTGTACCTGCGGCCGAAGGACGCCCTTCTGTCGGAGCTGCAGTTCGACGACGTGGCCGACGGGGTCGCCACCACGATCAACGCCCGACGCGACCGCTGGCGACCGGAGCTGACCCGGCTGCTCTGCCTCCTCCTGGCCTGTCTGACACTGGCGTCCCTCGCCGCCCTGGTCGTCGTCGCCCGCCCGCACCTGCTGACCGGGCTCACCTGCGGTGTGCTCGCCCTGGGACTGGTCGTCGGCTGCGCCGTGGTCACCAAGACGTTCCAGGACCGGGCCACAGGAACCATCACCGGTCTGGGGGCATGTCTGTTCGCCGCGCTGGCCGGACTGTCCGTGGCGGCCGGCCCGGCCGGGCTGCTGGTACCGGGGCGACTCGACGGGCTGGTCACCGCCGCGCTCACCGGAGTGGCGGCCGCCGCGGTCCTGGCCACCGGCAGGGTGCCGATCGCGGTGTTCGGCACGCTGCTCATGCTGGCCGGCACGATCGAGATCGGGTCGTTCCTGTCGATCGTCCTCGCGTGGGACGCCACGAGGGTCGCCGCGGTCCTCGCGGCGGCCATGTTCGCCGTGTCCCCGGTGCTGCCGCGACTGGCGCTGTTCGCGGCCGGACTGCGCGTGGTGGAACTCCCGCACAACTCCGAGGAGCTCCAGCAGGGCATCGACCCTCTGCCGGAGGCCCTGGTCACCCGCCGGGTCGCGGTGGCGGACGGCTACCTCGGTGTCTACTCCCTCTCCGCCGCCGGCGTCTTCACGGTGGCCTTCGCACTGCTGGTGCAGGTCCCGCACTGGTCGGGCCCGCTGTTCACCGGCGTGTTCAGCGCCGCGGTGCTGCTGCGCGCACGCGGCGTGGGCAACGCGGTGCAACGCATCGCGCTCGTGGTCGCCGGGGGGCTGGGGGCGATCCTGGTCGTGCTGTCCTTCGCGCTGCACGCCTCCCCGCCGGTACGGGCCGCCGCCATGCTCGGGCTGTGCGCCGCCGCCGCACTGCTGCTGACGGGTGCCCGGCGACTGCCCGGAGCGAGGCTGCGGCCCATCTGGGGGCGACTCGGTGAGATCCTCGAGGGCCTCACGGCCCTCGCCCTCATCCCCCTGCTGCTGCAGGTCCTGGACGCGTACGCGTACTTCCGCTCGCTGGCCGGCTGAGGGGGCTGCGGTGCAGAATCGACGCGATCACGTCCAGGCACACCGGTTCGCCGTCGGCCGGCTCGTGTCGGCGTTGGTGGCCGGTGACCCCGGCCCGGTCGAGGTCCCCATGCGGCGCGGGAGCCTCGGTGTGCAGTTCGGCGCGCTGGTCGCGGTCCTGCTCGCCGCGGGCTTCGCGGTCTTCGGGCTGATCAGCCCGAAGGAGAGCACGGCCTGGCGCAGTCCCGGGGCGATCATCATCGAGCAGGAGACCGGCAACCGGTACCTCTACATCGACGATCAGCTCTACCCCATGGCCAACTACGCCTCCGCGTTGCTGGCCGCCGGGAACGGCGGCAAGACCGTCTCCGTCGCACGGGAGTCCCTGGCGCAGGTCCGGCGCGGCCCGCAGCTCGGCATCCTCGGTGCACCCGACGACGTGCCCGGCGCCGCCGACCTGCTCTCCGGAGACCGCGCGGTGTGCCTGTCGCCCGGCAGCGCGCACACACTGGTGGACCTCGCCCCCGCGGGCCGCGCCACGCCCGTCCCGGGCAATCGGCGGATCCTGCTCTCCGGGCCGGATCGCACCACGTACATCCTGTGGAACGGCCGCACGCTCAAGCTGCGCTCCCGTGGCGAACTGGTCGCGCTCGGCCTCATGGCCCAGCAGACCGTCCCGGTCTCCTCGGCGTGGCTGGCCCGGCTGCCGTCCGGCGGGACGCTGAGCGCACCGCACATCCCCGGGGCGGGTTCCCGGGGCCGGTCGGTGGCCGGCCGTTCCGCGAAGGTGGGACAGCTGTTCCAGACCACGGCCGCCGGCGCCCAGGAGATGTACGTCCTGCGGTCCGACGGCCTCGCCCCGGTCAACCGCACCGAGTTCGCCCTGCTCAGCGCCGTACCCGGCACGAGCGCGCCGAGGCAGGTGAGCGCGGCCGACATCGCGGCGGCCTCGCTCTCGCGGGACCGCTCCCTGCTGACCGCCGTGCCCGACCTCCTGTCGAGGCCGGCTTTCGATCCCGGCGACTCGGCTCTGTGCGTGTTGCAGAAGGCCGACAGCTCCACCGGCGGCTCGGTCGTGACCGAGCCGGTCGCCGCTTCACGGCCCTCCGGTCTGTATGTGCCCCCGGCCAAGGGCCTGCTCGTCACGGCACGGTCCGCGCAGAAGGCGTCCGACTCGGCCTCGCGGATCTTCCTGATCACCGACAGCGGCGAGAAGTACCCGCTCGCCGACACCAACGCACTCACGGCGCTCGGATACGGCCAGGCCAAGGTGCGGACCCTGCCCGGGCAACTGCTCGACCTGGCACCCACCGGCCCGACGCTGGACACCAACAAGGCCAGGGCCGCCGTCACGGCCCGTGCCGGTTAGGGGGGCGCGACATGGTGCAACTCGAGCGAGGGCCGAGCGACGTGAACCGTACGCCCCTGGAGTGCCGCAGCATCGGCGATGCGCTGCTGGTCCATCCCGAGGGGAAGCTCAACCCACAGGTGCGTGCCTTCGTCGGCGGACTGGCCCAGGACCCGGAGCACACTCTGGTCGTCGTCGACCTCCCGGAAGATCCGCCGGCCGAGGACTGGGAGTCGGTCGCCCGACTGCTCAGACGCCGAGGGCGGTCCTTCCGGCTGATCACGGGACGGCCGTGTCGCGAGAGCGCCCAGAAGGTCGGGCAACTCCTGGCCGACCGGCTCGACCGGACCGTGCTCGCCCCGGACGGCTGGATGCTTCCCGCACCGGGGGGCGTGCTCTTCGTGCCGGAGGACGCCGGTTCGGGCTGGCTGGGCTTCCACCCGACCCGTCCCTCCGCCTGGTCACGGCTCGTGTCGCACAAGCGCGTCGCCCGGGTGTCGCGCCGCTTTCCCGTGCCCGACTGGGACGAGGCCGTACCGCAGCGCTCCTTCGCGACCGGCGCGGACGCAACGGCCGAACCCCTGCCCGCCGGCATCTGGATCAGGCGGTCGGACCAGCGGGAGCGTGAGCAGGACGTGCACCGCAGGCGGCTCGCGGTCTGCCTGCTCAGCCAGTCCGACCGGCTCACCGTCGTGCTGGGCTGCCCCGGTGGCCCGGACCTGTCGCTGAAGGACATCGAACGATTCTGGGGATGCGTCGCGCCGGACGCCCGGCCGCTGGTGCGCTTCGCGCCCTACGGGCCGGTCGCCGTGCCGGAGGGCAGCGCACTCGGTCAGGTGCTGGCCGACCGGTTCGGCCATGAGATCACCGTCTACGCCGGGCTGCCGACGCCCGCCGAGCCGGGCACGGACGGGCCTCAACCGCGTGTACCGGGCGCCGACGGCACGCCCGGACCGCCCGCCCTCGTGCGCGAGCTGGTCTACCGGCCCGCGGGTGCGGCCGGCGGGGTCGCGCCGCAGCCCGAGCTGCGTGGCTGCCGTTCGCCGGCGGACGGCCTGCCGGAGGTCTCCCCGGGTGTCTACCGGTACACGCCCGACGCCGTGCTGGAGGTGACCCAGAGCGGTCTGTGGCTACGACCGCCGACAGCGTCGGCCGACGCCCCGGCGGTGCACCGGGTGCCCGCCGACCCGGCCCGCATGGTCATCCACTTCGACGCGGGCACCCCCGAGTCGGCGGAACGGATGCGGTCGCTGGCCGAACAGGTACGGCGGGGGCTCGATCCGGTGCTGGGCGAGCGCTGCCGGGTGCTGCCTGCGCCGAAGCACACGCCTGACACGGACTCCGGCGGGGGTTCCGTGGAGGGGTGGGGTGCGGGGGCGCCGTGGAGCTGGGCCGGGGGCCCGGTGGCGGGGCCCGTATCCGTGGCTGGGGAGCCGGGTTCTGCGGGTCCTGCGGGTTCTGCCGAACTCGCGGCTTCTGGCGGGTCCGCGGAGTCCGAGGTGGTGCCTGCGGGCCCTGGGGGGCTCGGTTCGTCCTCGGGGGCTGCGGGTGAAGCCGCGGCGTCCGCGCGGGTGGCTGCGGCAGGAGCGGTTGATTCTGTGCAGGGGACTGCGGCAGGAGGGGCTGACTCCGGCGGAGGGTCTGCGGCAGGAGAGCCTGATCCGGCGGTGGGAGCGTCTGATCCTGCGCGGGGCCTGACCGGGCCTGCGAGTGGGGTGCCCGGAGCCGGCGGTGGAGTTCCCGGAGTCGGCGGTGCGCTGCCTGCGACCGACGTCGCGGCGCCCGAGGCGGCGGATGGTGTGCCCGCGGCCGTGTCGGCGTCCGCATCAGGTGCGCCGGGGCCGGTCGGCTCCGTACCGGAGCACGCGGTGGACGGGCCGGGGACCGTCGGCGAGCAGGAGGCGCACACCTCGATCCCTGACGTCGTCGGCGCGGGCCCCGCGCCCGGCGCGGCCGAACCCCCGCTCACCGGACCGGCGACGCCGGGCGCACCAACCGCGCAGGCGCCCCCGCCCCTACCGGCGCCCATCCGCCCGCTGGGCCTTCGCCTGGAGTCCGCCCCGCCCTCCGGGCCCGCACCTGCCGAATCGGCCGAGGGCCCTTTCGGCGGTGCGGCCGATCCAGCTTCCGCCGGTCGGGCCGAGGTTCCGTCCGCCGGGCTCGAGACTCCCGCCACGGGTGCGGACACCGTGGACCCCGAGTCCGACGACCACCGGGCGCCGCGGACCTCACCGCCGCCCCCTGCGTCACCGGCACCGACGTCATCCCCCGTACCTCCTGCAACGGCTGCCCCGGCGACGCCCGCGCCCCCTGAGCCCGGCCCTTCGGCGACGCCCGCGCCGCCTGCCACGCCTGCCGCGCGGCCCAAGGCCCAGCGGTCGGCGGTCCGCGTGCAGCCCGTGCCCACCGCCGAAGCCTGCGCGGCCCTCCCGGAGCGCGGCATCGAGCAGGAGCGCACCTGGTTGCGGCGGACGTTCCAGCAGCAGTACGACGGCGCCGCCAACCACGTGGCGCGGGTGCTGTCGGAGTCGCCCGGGCTGCGGGGCGGATCCCGGCAGTCGGCCGACGACGTGGTCACCGACCTGGTCGCGGTCCGGCTGTACCTGTCCGGCGGAACCGACCGGATCGACAGCGCCGTGCGCAGAGCGGCCGTCGGCCCGCACGTGCCGCTGGCCCGCTGCGTGGCGTCAGGGCTGCGCCGACTGCCCTCCTGCCGCGGTGCCACGATGCTGCGCACCACGCTGAGCGAGGCGGAGTGGCAGTGGTACGGCAAGCGCCGGGTCGTCACCGAGTGGGCGTTCTGCTCCGCACTGACCACCGCGCATCCGGACCTGCCCGGCGACGTCGACGTCATGATCTGGTCGATGACCGCGCGCCGCACCGCGCTGCTCGACCCGACCGTCCCCGACCGGGTGTTCTACCTGCCCGGCACCAGTTTCAAGGTGCTCGGCGTGCGCGACGAGGAACGGCGCGTGCTGCTGCTGCGGGAGCTGACGGGGCCGGAGATCGGCGCGGACGGGAACGTCGACCTCCGGCGCCTCCCGCTGGACGACATCGCCCTCACCCGGCTGGAGCAGGCCGCCACCGAGTGGCGGGACACCAAACCCGCCGTACGGCTCCCGGCGACGGCCGTCGGCGCGTTGCGGCATCCGCCGGGGCTGATCCTCACCGACCGCGGCGCAGCACGGCGCGGCACCGACACCGCACCACCCAGGAAGGGAACGACGCCATGACGAGGCAGGTCCTGCTGGTCTCCCGGGACCGACCCGGCGCCTACCAGTCCATCGGCGAGGCACTGCGGGCCGCCTCCGACGGCGCGCTGATCACCGTGGCCGCAGGGACGTACGAGGAAGCGCTGGTCATCACGCGCATGGTGACCCTCGCCGCCGAGAGCGGCGCGGGCGAGGTGCTCATCCGGAGCGGCTCGGGAAGCGCCGTCGTCATCGACGCCGAGGCCGTGCAGCTCTCCGGACTGACCATCTCCGGTGGGGACGACGACACGGCCGCCGTCGAGATCCGGCGCGGCGAGGCCGCGCTCGACACCTGCCGGATCACCGGCGCCGGTTGGACGGGGATCCTGGCGTGGCACCAGGGAACACTGGTCGCACGGGACTGCCGGATCGACGAGGCGCAGGGCGCCGGGATCGTGGTGACCTCGGCCGGTGGCAACACCGTCGAGCGGACCGTCGTGAAGGAGACCCGCTCGTCGTCGATCGTGGTCGCCGAGAGCGGACGGCTGACGGTCCGGGAGAGCGTCGTCGAGCGGGCCGCGGGCAACGGGATCTGCGTCAACGGACACGGGCGCGCTCAGATCAAGGACACGACGGTCACCGGGAGCGGCAAGCCGGCGCTGGTCGTCGAGCAGAACGGCGCGGCCGAGGTCTCGGGCCTCACCGTGACGGACAGCGTGAGCGTGGACGCGTACCTCACCGGCAAGGGCCGCATCACCCTCGCCGGGTGCCGGTTCTCCGGGGCGGGCGCGGAGTCGGTGCACATCGCCGGCGGTTCGAGCCCGCTGCTCAAGGAGTGCCACGTCGCCGCCCCCGGCCGTACCGCGGTCCGGATCACCGGGAAGTCGCGGCCCCGGCTGGAGAACTGCGAGATCGCGCAGGCGTCGGTGGGCGTCGCCGTGGACGGCGGCAGTACGGCCGACCTCAGCCGGCTGTCCGTACGCGAGGCGGCCGAGGCCGCCGTGGTCGTCTCGGAGGGCGCCACCGCCGAGCTGGAGCGGCTCACGGTGGCCGAGGGCGCCGGCGTCGGACTGCGGGTGGTGGGAGGTGCCAAGGTCGCGCTGCGGGACAGTGAGATCGCCACCGAGCGGGCGAACGCGGTCGAGCTGGCCGAGAAGGGGACCGGTACGTTCCAGGGGCTGCGTCTGCGCACCGCCGGTGGTTCCGGGATCTCCGTCACCGACGGCTCCGCGGAGGTGGTGTCCGCCAGGCTCCAGGGCTGCGAGATCCTCGTCGGGACCGGCGCGGCGCTCACCCTGCGCGACAGCGAGGTCGTCGGCTCCGGGACCGACGCCGTCCGGGTGACCGGCGGCGGATCGGTCACGGCGATCGGGTGCCGGGTGCACAGTGCCCGCGGGCACGGCCTCAACATCCAGGCCAAGGCGCGGGCCGAGATCAGCAACTGCACCATCTTCGACAACGCGGGGGACGGCGTCCGCACCAACACCGAGGAGCCCGTCCTCGTCCGCGACTGCGAGGTGCGGGACAACGGCGGCCGGCAGGTGCACCAGCTCCGGGACAACCCGCAGTTCACCGCGACCAACCTGACCGGCGGCGACCGGAAGAACAAGTCCGGGGCCAAGGGGAAGCAGCGGCCGCAGGAGGGCGCGCAGGAGCCCGGCGCGCCGGAGACCGCACAGCACACCGGCACCGGCCCGCTGGCCGAACTGGACGCGCTGGTCGGGCTGGAGAGCGTCAAACAGGAGGTCACCGGCCTCATCAACCTCAACAAGATGGCCCAGCGCCGGGAGGAGATGGGCCTGCCCATGCCTCCGATGAGCCGGCACCTGGTGTTCGCCGGCCCCCCGGGCACCGGCAAGACCACGGTGGCCCGGCTCTACGGCGCGGTCCTCGCCGAACTCGGCATCCTCAGCCAGGGCCACATCGTGGAGGTCGCACGCGCCGATCTCGTCGCGCAGTACATCGGCGCCACGGCCATCAAGACCACGGAGGTCTTCACCAAGGCGATCGGCGGTGTGCTCTTCATCGACGAGGCCTACACCCTGACCAGCCAGGCCAAGGGAAGCGGCCCCGACTTCGGCCAGGAGGCCGTCGAGACCCTCATGAAGCTCATGGAGGACCACCGGGACGAGATCGTGGTCATCGTCGCCGGCTACTCCGAGCAGATGGACCAGTTCCTGTCCTCCAACCCCGGCATGGCGTCACGCTTCTCGCGCACCGTCGAGTTCCCCAACTACTCGGTGGACGAGCTGGTGACGATCGTCCGGGGCCTGTGCGGCAAGCACTACTACGAGCTCACCGACTCCGCCCTGGACCGCCTCACCTCCTACTTCGAGCGGATCCCGAAGGGGCCGACCTTCGGCAACGGCCGTGTGGCCCGCCAGCTGTTCGAGTCGATGATCAACCGGCAGGCATCCCGGCTGGCCACTCAACCACCCACGGCCGACTGCGAGTTCACGCGTCTGACGGCCGACGACGTGGAGCTGCCGCCCGGGGCGGAGCCCTCCGCACCCGGCTCCGGGGGCAGCCGGCAGCCGACCGCGCGCAGCAGTCGGCGCCTGGCGAACCTGGTCGGACTTCAGACGGTCCGCACCTCGTTGCTCGAACGCCTCGCCGGGCTTGCGGAGTTGCACCGGCAGCGCCAGCCGGTCGCCGGGCTGATGAACCTGGTGTTCGCCGGCAAGCAGGGCAGCGGCCGCAGCGCCGTGGCCGGACTGTACGCGCGATGCCTCGCCGAGCACGGCCTCCTGGCGACCGGCGCGGTGCACCGGCAGGCCCTCTCGGCGTTCCCGGCGCGCTGGCGGGAGCAGGCCGAGACGTACGCCGCCGCCCTCTTCGACGAGGCGGCGGGCGGGCTGCTGCTGCTCGAACTGGACGAGGCGTTCCAGGCCCGCCCGGAGGCCGAGCGCAGCGCCGTGACAGGCGCCCTGCGCGCCGCCGCGGCGGCCGACGCCGAGGTCGCGCTGGTGCTCTGCGGCGAGGAGTCGACCCTCGCGGAGGCGCTGAACGCGCGCCCCGGCTCCGAACTGGCCACGTGTTTCGCCGAGTACCTGCCGTTCGCCGACTACTCCGGAGCGGAGCTTGCGGAGCTCTCGCTGCGCTACCTGACCGTTCGCGGATTCACGGTCGAGGACCATGTCCGCGGCTCGCTCGTCGAGCACTTCACCGACTCGCCTCCTCCGGCCGGGGTATACGGCGCGCACCAGTTCGCCGAACGTCTTGCCGCGGCCGACTCCCCGGCGATCCGTCCGGCCCCCCGCGAGGATGCCTCCGGGCCCGTCGGCGCAGGTCAGGTGGAGGGGCAGGAGGGCAGCCCGGCTCTGGCCGGCGCGGGCGCGGGCGCCTGACGGGAGTCGTCGGGGCAACGATCGCTGGTGGACGGGGCAAGGGACGCGGAATGCCATTCCTGTCGCCCCCGGGCTCCGAGAAGGTATGAGCACAAGGTTCCACCAGGAACTCGAAACCCGAACAGGAGGATTCCATGGCGGGCAACATGACGCAGGTCGACCTTGCCGGACTCCGGAGTGCCATCAACGTCTTCTCCAATGGCGTCTCCAACTTCGACAGCCAGTACAGGTCGATGTCCCAGACGGTCAGCAACATCCAGTCCGTGTGGACCGGCCAGGCCTACCAGGCATTCGACCGGGCGCTGCAGAACTGGCTCGTCGACTTCAACAAGGTGATCCAGGTGCTCAACGGCATGGAGAACGCCCTGACCCAGAACACCAGCGTGTTGGACCAGACGAACCAGGTGACCATCGAGCGTGCCCAGCAGGCCGCAGCCGGAATCACCGCGCCGCGCCTGCCCGGGTTCTGAGAAACAGTCACCATTCAAGAGCTTGCACGACCTGCACGGCTTGCACGGAAAAGAAACAGGAGAAAGAAATGGCGGATTACAGCCTCCAGTTTGACGGCCTGGAGCAGGCGGTCACCCAGATGGGCACCATCTCCCGGCAGATCAACGACTTTCTGCAGGAGCTGCAGAGCGGCACGATGAAGTCCATCATCGAATGGGAGAGCGGCGCGCGCGACCTGTTCGACCAGCAGCGCACCATCTGGGCGCAGGGTGCCGCCGACATGGCCACGCAGGCCGTCAACGCCCAGAACGCACTGAACCAGATCACCGGCCACTACGCCGATGGTGAGCGGTCCGGCGTCAACATCTGGAACCGCTGATGCCGGACCACGGTTCCATCGACTGGGGCGACAACGGCGGCTCGTACGGCAAGGAAAAGCCCGAGCCGTCCCCCAAGGAGTGGGATCCGACGACGTTCCACGCGCCGGACACCCGATCCGGACCGCGCCATTTCGACCCCACGCCGCCGTCGGTTCCTGGCGGTTCGGCCGGCGGAAGAAAGACATCCGTCGACACGCCGTCCATGGAACTCTTCGCCGACAACATGGAGAAGTTGGCCGGGCCGGTGAAGGAGGCGTACGAAAAGCTCATGCAGCTTGAAAGGGTCAATCCCGGCGCCTTCTACGACGGCTACGCACTCCGGCAGGTCACGTGCGGAGCCAACGGCGACTCGGGACTCCAGGCGAAATACCTCAAGATGCTCCACGATCTCGGCCAGGGTCTGGCGGATCTCAGCACCGGCGTACGCCAGCTGAGCACCAAGTACAAGACCACCGAGGAAGAGGCCAAGATGACGGCCGAGGATCTTAACAATGCGATGCAGTCCGCCCAGAGCGATTTCACCAAGATGGGGACTGGCGGATGAGAACAAGCCGTACGGCTGCCGCGGGCGGCGTCAGGTGTGTGTTTACCTGACGCCGCTTTAGGCGTTTGCCCATACAAGCACGAACGGGAGCTTGGACGCCATGGGATGGAAACCCGACAGCAAGAACTACAACACCGGCAACACCACCCAGGAGTCGGACACCTCCGGGATCTTCGGCAACAACGCCGTCATGGGGTCCTCGAGTGACTACGACACCTGGAACTGGAAACAGATCGAAGCGGTCATCGTCGGTGGTTCGAACCTTCCTTCCCAGCAGGACGCGCATCGGGCGGAGAGCGTGGTCTCCCCGCAGAGCCTCTATGACGCGGGTGACACGTTCCAGTTCGTGCAGGAAGTCCTGCAGATGGTCTCGGAGAACATCGTCGCGCAGGCCAACGCCCTGGCCGGTCACCAGGACGCACCGTGGAAGGGCGCCGCGGCGGACTCCTTCATGACCATGATGCAGACCTTCTCCAAGCAGGTGGCGTCCGGCGCCAACGCGCTGTCCGGGGGCAGTATGGGCGCATCGGTCGCGCAGACCCTCGTCGATGCCGGCAACAACCTCGCGGTGGCCCAGGCGAACATCGCCACCATCGACCACTGGTACGCGCAGCAGGCGCTGAACCTCGGCGTCGAGCCGATGGACAACGGGCTCATTCCGGTCAGCAAGAAGCCGGAGATCGTCAAGATGATGACGGACGACATGCGCGGTGTGCTGCACTCGCTGGCCCGGCAGTACTCCGTCCAGACGCGCGCGCTCGGCCAGGTCTCCCCGGCGGACATCTCGTCTCCGACCAGCGGTTCGAACCCCAATCTCACGCCGCCGGAGATCCGTCAGCTGCCGGATGTTCACCACGGCGTCGCTCTCCCCCCCATCAACACGCCCTCCACGCCGACCATCCACTCGGTGTCCCCGTCCCCGGTATCCGTGCCTTCGCTGTCCCCGTCCCCGGGGTCCTCGCAGCCGGTATCCGTACCCCAGTTGTCCTCGTCCCCGATATCCGCGCCTGTGGGGCCCTCGTCGCCGATATCCGTGCCCCGGTTGTCGTCCCCGACGTCCGTCTCCCCGGGGGGACTCGGGGGGCCCGCGCTGCAGGGTGCGCCGAGTGCGTCGGGCTTGCCGGATCCGTCGGGCGTTGGCGGCGGGACGCCGCTGACCTCGCCTGTGCTGGGGGCGCCGCCGATGGGGTTGCCGGGTAGCTCGCCGGTGACGTCGACCAAGTTGGCTTCGGCGCCGGTGAACTCGCCCCTGCCGGCGTCCCTGCCGTCACCCACACCCTTCCCCGGGAAACTGAACCCGGCGATGCACGCGGCCCTCAACCCTGGCTCCGCGCCGGACGCGATGATGCCGACGGCGCCCGGCACCAAGGGCATGCCCTCGTCGCCGCCGGTCGGCTCTCCGTCGCCGATGCCGTCGGGTTTGCTGAAGGGCAGCAAGCTCGGGGGCGTGCTTCCCACCCCGCAAGGTGTCAACGCGGGTGGCGTGACCGTGCCGGCCGGCGGCCGCGCAGGCGTCAAGCCCGTCTCCCTCGGCTCAGTCCCGACCGCCGGTGGAGGGCTGTCGCCCACGGGGGGCTTGGTCGGCCCTGGTGCGATGCCTCTGCCGACCATGCCGTCGAGCCAGCGCAAGGGCGCCGCCGATGGGCGTACGTCGCCCACTCTCGGCTCTCCGTCGCCGATGCCGTCGGGTTTGCTGAAGGGCAGCAAGCTCGGGAGCGTGCTTCCCACCTCGCAGGGTGTCAACGCGGGCGGCGTGAGCCTGCCGACCGGCAGTGGCCTCGCCGGCATCAAGCCCGTGTCCCTCTCGTCGCATGTGCCGACGAGCGGGGTGACGGCGCCGGGCGGGTCGGTGCCGGGTGTGTCTGTTTCTCCGTTGCCGTCTGACTTGTTGGGTCATGGTGGTGTGGGTGGTGCCGGGGTGCGCGGTGCTGGTGTCGGCTCTGGCGCTGGTGGTGTGTCGTTGGGTGGGGTTCCTGGCCTGGATTCTGTTCGGGAGGGTGCTGGTGCCGGTGTGGGTACGGGTGCCGGTGCTGGTGCGGGGATGCCGTTTTTGCCGATGGCGCCGGGTGCTGGTGGTGCGCCGAAGGAGGAGCAGCGTTCGGATGCGTCCGGACTGGTGGGGCGCGGTGTTGAGCCGTGGTCGGGCAAGGGTGTGGTGGCGCCCGTTGCGGGTGAGCTGTCGCCGACCGCGGGTGCCGGTGCCGGTGGGCCTGGGCTGGTGATGCCGGGCCAGGTCGCTGGGTCGGTACCGCATGTGTCTCCGTTGCCGTCCGACGCGCTGAGTCACGGCGGTTTGGGTGGTGCTGGTGTCGGTGGTGCTGTGTCGCATCTGGCGATGCCGGGTGGTTCCGTGCCGAAGGTTTCTGCGTTGCCGTCTGACTTGCTCAGTCATGGTGGCGTGGGTGGTGTCGGGGGCCGCGGTGCTGGTGCTGGTGCTGGTGGTGTGTCGTTGGGTGGGGTTCCTGGTCTGGGGTCTGTTCCGGAGGGGACCGGTGCTGGTGCCGGTGTGGGTACGGGTGCCGGTGCTGGTGCGGGGATGCCGTTTTTGCCGATGGCGTCGGGTGCTGGTGGTGCGCCGAAGGAGGAGCAGCGTTCGGATGCGTCCGGACTGGTGGCGCGTGGTGTTGAGCCGTGGTCGGGCAAGGGTGTGGTGGCGCCCGTTGCGGGTGAGCTGTCGCCGACCGCCGGTGCTGGTGCCGGTGGGCCTGGGCTGGTGATGCCGGGCCAGGTCGCCGGCGGGGTGTCGAGCGGGCCGGTAGTGCCGTTGCCCGAGGGGTCGCTGCCTGCTGGGTCCGTGTCGCACGTGTCGCTGCCGGGTGGGTCGTTGCCCTCCGGAGCTGTGCCGCGTGTGTCGGTGCCTTCTGGGCCTGTGCCGCAGGTTTCTCCGTTTCCGTCTGACTTGTTGGGGCATGGTGGCGTGGGTGGTGTCGGGGGCCGCGGTGTCGGCGCTGGTGCTGGTGGTGTGTCGTTGGGTGGGGTTCCCCGTCTGGGGTCTGTTCCGGAGGGGACGGGTGCCGGTGCCGGTGCTGGCATGGGTGCGGGGATGCCGATGGTGCCGGGTGCTGGGGGTGCGCCGAAGGAAGAGCTGCGGTCCGATGCGTCCGGACTGGTGGGGCGTGGTGTTGAGCCGTGGGCGGGTAAGGGCGCGGTGGCACCCGTGGAGGGTGAGTTGTCGCAAACCGGGGGTGCCGTCGCTGGCGGGCCTGGGTTGGTGATGCCGGGCCGGGTCGCCGGGTCTGTGCCGAGCGGGTCAGTGGCGCCGTTGCCCGACGGGGCCCTGTCGTCCGGTTCGGTGCCGGAAGTGTCGGTGCCCGCTGGATCTGTGCCGGGGTCGGTGGCGCCGCTGCCTGAGGGTGCGTTGCCCTCCGGGTCCGTGCCGCATGTGTCGTTGCCCTCCGGATCTGTGCCGCAGGTTTCTCCGTTGCCGTCTGACTTGTTGGGTCATGGTGGTGCGGGCGGTGCCGGGGTGCGCGGGGCTGGTGCTGGTGGTGTGTCGTTGGGCGGGGTTCCTGGTCTGGGGTCTGTTCCGAACGGGACTGGTGCCGGTGCCGGTGCCGGTGTGGGTGCTGGTGCGGGGATGCCGTTTTTGCCGATGGCGCCGGGTGCTGGGGGTGGGCCGAAGGAGGAGCAGCGTTCGGATGCGTCCGGACTGGTGGGGCGCGGTGTTGAGCCGTGGTCGGGCAAGGGTGCGGTGTCGCCCGTTGAGGGTGAGCTGTCGCCGACCGCGGGTGCCGGCGCCGGTGGGCCTGGGCTGGTGATGCCGGGCCAGGTCGCCGGCGGGGTGCCGGGCGGGTCGGTGGCGCCGCTGCCCGAGGGGTCGTTGGCCCCCGGGTCCGTGTCGCATGTGTCGGTGCCTGATGGGTCACTACCGGCCGGGGCTGTGCCGCACGAGTCGGTGTCCAGCGGGTCTGTGGCGCCGCTGCCTGACGGGTCGTTGCCCGCCGGGTCTGTGCCGGGGGCGATGGCGCCGTTGCCCGAGGGGTCGCTCCCCGCGGGATCTGTGCCGCATGTGTCGGTGCCGAGTGCGTCGGCGCCCACCGTGTCCGCGCGGCACCTGTCGGTGTCCAGTGGATCGGTGCCGCACGCGCCTGTTTCCCCTGCGCCGGCCGACTCGCTGGGTCACGGCAGTGGTGGTGGGGTGCGTGGCGCCGGCGCCGGCGGTGTGTCGTTGGGCGCGACTCCCGTCCCAGGGGCAGTGCCGGAGGGGGCCAGTGCAGGGATGCCGTTCATGCCCATGGCGCCCGGTGCTGGTGGTGCGCCGAAGGAGGAGCAGCGTTCGGACGCCTCAGGACTGGTGTCGCGCGGGGTCGAGCCGTGGGCGGATGCGCACGGCGACGTACCCGGTGACGGCGAGGTTGCCCCGTCCGGAGGGGCGTCCGCGGGCGGTCCCGGACTGGTGCACCAGACCACCGGTGCGACCGTGTCGCCACATTCCGACGTCGATGGTCTGACACTTCCCGGCGCCACGGGTGCCGGCATGCCCGCGCCCAAGAAGAAGGACGAGCACGACGACGCGGTGGCCGTTCCCGCACTGTTTCCTCTGCCCGGCACGCTGACCGGGGCCGCTCAGCCGACCCCGCCCGCAGTACCGCCGGTGCCGGCGACGACCCAGGAGGACGGCGTGGACGAGCCCTCCGCGGTGCGTCCGGGCCCGCTGCCCACCGCCGCGCGCGTGGGTGTCGCCGGGGCGTCGGTGCCCGCCGAGGGTGAGACGGTCGCCGGCGCGCAGCAGGGTGCCGAGGAGGCCGGTCTCGGTGCGGCTGCCGCATCCGAGGAAGCGGCAGCGCAGACAGGAGAGGAAGCGGCTGCGCAGGCAGGTGGGGGCATGATGCCGCCGTACGGCATGCCCGGCGGGGCCTCCAAGGGCGGTGACGAGCGCTCGGACTCCTCGGGGCTGCTGGGGGACACCGAGAAGGGCTGGGCCGATCCCGGAGCCGAGGACCTGCCGAGCGAGACGCAGGGGGCTCCGGCCGGCGGGGCGCTTCTCCGCGGTGCCGGGTCCGCGGCGTCGGACGAGCTTGCCGAGGACCGTGTCGCGATGGTCCGCAGTGCCGAGACCGTGGAGGACACCAGCGCCTGGGAGGCCTCCGACCCCGCGATGCTGTGGGCGCCCGGCGGGCGTCGTACCGAGGACGAGGAGGAGGAAGAGCTCCTGCCCAAGTACGTCCTCAGCGACGACGACGGGTGGAGCGACGAGGACGGCGCCGCGCCCGAGGCGGGCATGGGCGCCGACGAGGACGAGCAGCAGCGCCAGCAGGACGACGAGGACACCGCTGCCCGGGAACCGGGGTGGAGCGACGAGGACGGCGCGGCCTTCGCCGCCGGGCTCGGCTTCCCGCAGACCCCCGCCCCCGACAGCAGCTCCGCCGAGCCTGTCACCGCTCCGGCCCTGGCCACCTGGCGGCCCGACCGCTCCCAGGCCCCAGCCGCCGAACAGCCGCCGATGCCGGTCACGGCGTACGCCGGGATGCTGCTCAGCACCGCGGACGTGCCCGATGACGAGGAGGAGGACGAGCAGGCGGAGGAGACGGAGGAGGACGGCGAGGAGGCGAAGAACAGCCACGGCATCGCCGACCTGCTGAGGCAGCGCGCCGATTCCTGGGGCGCCGTCCCCGACGAGGCCGACATGCTCGGCTGACCGTCCAGTGCCGCGAAAGGTGCGGCGGAGCGCGCCGGGACATCCCGCCGTCTTCGCCGCACCTGGTCGTTGGGGCAGAGGTCGGTGTCCGTCGGGTCACCCGTCGGCCGATCCGTTTCCGCGGCCTGAGGGTGCCGGGTTTCCTGTCTCCACGAACTCCGCGCGAAAGGCGCGGGCAGCGTCCCCGACAGTACGGGGCGCGTGACGACAGGTGGGAGAGGAGCAACGTGCCAAGTAGTCCCTACGACCAGCACATCGAAGAGCTGCTGGGCGCGTACCGCAGGGAGCGGGCGCAGATCGGCGAACTGCAGCGCAGGATGCGTGAGGTCAAGGCGAGCGCGACGGCGCCTCGGCAGGCGCTGAAGGTCACGGTGAACTCGCAGGGCGAGGTGACCGCGATCGAGTTCCCCACCGGCGCCTACAAGCGCATGGCTCCTGTGGAGCTCTCGCAGATGCTGGTCTCGACCATCCAGAAGGCCCGGACCACCGCCATGGCGGAAGTGGCCGAGGTGCTGTCCGGCCACCTTCCCGAGGGGATCTCCGCCACCGATCTGCTGCAGGGCAAGGCCGACCTGGGCGGACTGCTGCCTGAGACGCCGGCCATGGCGGACGAGGTCCAGGAGTACGTCGTCAACGGCCGTCCCGGCCGAGGCGCGGGCGGTCCCCGGATCGCGCGGCCTCCGCTCGCCTGAAACCCAGGAATTGAATTCCTGAAGAGTGGAATTCATGAAACCCGTGATCTTGGAGCCCCGGAGCCCCGGAGCCCCGGAGCCCCGGAGCCCCGGAGCCCCGGAGTCCCAGAAACCCTGGAATCCCGGGATTTCTCCCCGCTGAGTCGACACGAGACAGGAGATCGCAGTGTCTTCCGACTACTTCGCTGTGGATCCCGACGGTCTGGCGAAGAACGCCCCTCAGGTGCGGGCCTTTTCCGACCAGATGAGGCAGGTCCTCAGCCAACTGGAGTCTCGCATGAACGAGCTCGGCGACTGCTGGGGCGACGACCCGATGGGAAAAGCTTTTGCGCAGCAGTACCTCACCCCCCGGGATCAGATGATCGACGGGCTGAAGGGGATCGTGGACGTGCTGGACAGCACGGCTGACGGTCTGGAGACCATGGCGAAGGGATTCCACCAGACCGAGGAGCAGGCAAAGGCGACGGCGCGTGGCCTCGATCGCGGCACCGACACGCACGCGGATCCCGCCGGGAACGCGAATCCGTCCGGTGGTTCGCGCGGCCACGGCCCTGCGCATCACTGACTTTTTTTGTGGTTTTCTGGTAGAAAGGCCCGCAATTCATGAGCATAATAATTCCGCCGGAATTGCAGCCTTTCGCCAAGATTACCGTCGGTCAGGAGTTTCCGACCGGGAACGAGGATCACCTCGCCGAACTGGGTGCGGTGTGGAATTCGACGGCCCAGGAGCTGAACCAGCTGCTCGGTGAGCTCAATCCGGCGACCGCCGCGACGTTCGAGAGTCTGGCCGGGGCTCCGGCGGAAGAGTTCGGGCAGTTCGTCAACCAGTTGAGCTCGACGCTGCCCGTGATGGCCACGTCGGCCGAGCAGCTCGGGCAGATGGCGCAGGAGATCGCGCTGGAGATCGAGTACGCGAAGTACATGATCATCCTGCAGCTGGCGTGGATGGCCGCGGAAATCGCGTATCTGACGGCCACGGGATTCGGCGCGGCGGCGGTTCCGGCCGTGGTCACGATGGGCCGGTTCGCGGTCCAGACGATCCTGCGCGAGCTGTTCATCGCCGTCATCACGTCGATCGTGATGCAGGTCGGCATGGACGCCGCGGTGCAGGTCCTCCAGTTCCTGAAGGGCGACCGTAAGCACTGGGACTGGAACTCCACCAAGAGCGCGGCGGAGATGGGGGCCCTCGGTGGGCTCGTCGGCGGCGGGATGGGGCAGCTCATGCGCCACCTGGCCCCGGGGTTCTCCAAGTCCTTCCTCGGCAATGCCGTCGAAGGCGCTCTGTCCGGTCTCGGCACGGCGGAGGCGTCCAATCTCATCTTCGACGCCGGCCAGGATCTCGGGCTGGGCGCCGCGGCCGGAGCACTGGGCGGGGCCATCGCCCACGGCCACACCCTGCACGGCGGGAAGTCGCCGGAGCACATCGAAGTACCCACGGTCGACAAGTCGTTCTCGGAGGCGCTCAAGCACAGCCTGGAGAGCGAGCTCGGACCGGGCACCCCCGACCACCCCGTGTCGGTGCCCGAAGAGGCTTCGGGGCAGGTGCCAGGAGAGGCTTCGGAGCAGCTGCCCGAGGAGCACGGGACCGGGCAGCGTCCGGACGAGGAGCAGCTGGATCTGCCGGATGTTCCGAAGCCGTTCGACGCAGCCGCGTTGCCGGAACTGTCGCCGGACCCGTCGCAGAACCCCTCGCAGGACCGGTCGCCGGACGCGACAGGGCAGCGTCCCGACGAGGAACACCTGGATCTGCCGGACGCCCCGAAGCCGTTCGACGCGTCCGTGTTGCCGGACCCGTCGCCGCGCGCGCTGGTCACGGACCTTCCTTCCGCTCCGACCGGGAGGCAGGCTCCGCTGCCGCAGCAGGTGCGCAGCCGTGTCGACGGGCTCAGCACGATCGCGCGGACGGCCGGGCTGCCCGAGACGCAGTGGCGACGGCAGGCCGACTCGGTGCGCGAGGCGGCCGGGGCGGGTGACTGGGGTGGGGCGGCCCGGCGTCTGCACACATTCCGTACGACGGTCGAGCACGGAATCCTCGACCAGCGGATGACGGACTTCCGTACCCATGTGGAGGGCGGCTTCTCCCGGCTGCGTGAGCTGGGGGTGGCGGAGCGCGCCTGGCGTTCCCAGGTGGACGCCGTGGAGCGGGCGCAGCGGACGGGTAAGCCGGTCCTGCTGGACAGCGCGCTGAAGGAGTACACCGACTTCGTCGAGCGCCACCTCCCGGTCGAGGTGGTCTCCGAGAACGGTCCGCGGTCCTTCGACCCGGCTGCGGAACACATTCGCCGGGAGATCGCCGCCGTCAGCGACCCGACGGTGCGGGAGGCGCTGCAGAGGGACCTGGAGTGGCATCAGCAGATGCAGCAGCGTCTGGACGGGCTGGCTCAGTCCGACCCCGCGTCCGACATCATGCGGCGCCGGACGGTCGCGCTGGAGGATTCGGCGGGGTCGGCGGAGGAGGCGGCGCGGGCCCGTGAGGGGCTGCGGGAGTTCCAGGATCAGCGTTATCTGCAGCAGCGGTTGGACGACGTGCGCCGGGGCAGCGCCGAGACCAGGCTGGAGCAACGGCTGGATGCGCTGCGCGAACGGGCGTTGCCTGACACGCGCGGGCAGGAGCTGCTGCAGCGGGTCCTGGAGGCGAACACGCCGCAGGAGCACGAGCAGGCGCTTCGTGACCTGGTCGCGCACAACCAGTCGGCGCCGCAGGAGCGGCAGCTCAACACCCTGCGCGAGGGGCTGCTGCCCGTCGACGACTCGCAGCGTGAGCAGCTGGTGCAGAAGGTGGAGCAGGCCCGGACGCCGGAGGAGGCGCGTCAGGCGCACCAGGAGCTCAAGGAGTACACGGACCGTCAGATCCAGGAGCAGCAGCAGACGCTCACCGAGCGCCTGCACACGCAGGAGGACGCCCGGACGCATGCAGCGGACGAGGACCTGCTGCGGCGCATCGACCGTCTGAACGGCGGTACGCCGCAGGATCCGCGCCAGGCCGAACTGCGTCAGCAGCTCGACGCCGCGACGAGCCCGCAGGAGCGATCCCGGATCACCCATGAGCTGGGCGTGCACCAGCAGGAAGTGCTGCAGCATCGGGTCGAGGCCGCGACGACGCCACAGGAGCGGGGGCAGGCGCTCGACGCGCAGGCGGGGTTCAACAACTGGACGCCGGTGGAGCGTCGGATGGCCGAGCTGCGTACGGTGCTGAACCCGGGCGGCGCGCCCGAGGCGGACGCCCACCGCGCGGACCTTGTACGGCAGGTGGAGCAGGCCCGGACGCCGGAGGAAGCGCGTCAGGCACAGCAGGAGCTCAAGCAGTTCACGGACCGCCGGATCGAAGAGCAGACGCGGCAGTTGGAGGAACGGCTGCGCCAGCAGGGCGGCAGCAGTGCGGGGTCGGCTGCCGCGGCGGCCCACGCGGATCTCATGCGGCGGTTCGAGGCGCTGCGCGGCGACGGCTCGCATCAGGACACGCGCGAGGCCGAGCTGATACGCCGGATGGAGGCGGCGGACAGCCCGCAGGAGGCGCGTACCGCCGAACAGCACCTCAACGACTATCTCGGCGAGCGGGAGCAGCAGCGCCAGGACGCCGAGCAGCAGCGGGTGGCGCAGGTCCGTGTCCACGAGCAGGAAGTCGCCCGCTTGCGCGACCAGCTCACCCAGGAGCGCCGGTCCGGCGCGCCGGAGGAGGCCGTACGGGAGGCCCAGCAGCACCTGGACCAGGCGGAACAGCGCCTGGCCACGACGCGCACCCCCGACGAGAACACCGCCGCGCTGCGCCACGAACTCCAGCAGCAGATCGACCACCTGGCACCGGGCTCGGACCGCCCCGGTGCCGGGTCCGGCCGCGGCGGCGGAACGGAGTCCGGTGGTACGGGCTCCGGGAGCCGGCTGGACCGACTGGTCCAGGAAGGCATCTCCAGGCAGTCCGAGCAGGACCACCAGACCCTGCACCAGGAGCCGGACGAGCATGTCCCGTTCACTCTCGACGAGCTCGACGACCTGCCCAGCACCCCCACGACCACGCCCGAGCCCCTGCGGACCGCCCCCACCGACGTGCTGGACGGGCTGCCCGATGTGCCCACCGGCAGGCCGAGCACTCATGTTGTCGAGCCGGACGCGCTGCCGAGCGCGCATGCTGTCGAGCCGGACGCTTCGCCGAGCATCGACACCGAAGGGCTGGACGGTCTGCCCGAGGTGCCCACCGGCAGGCCGGAGTCCGTGCCGAGCGCCCCGGCCGTCGAGCCGGGCGCCATGCCCAGCACCCATGTTGTCGAGCCGGACGTCCTGCCGAGCGTCCACACCGACGGGCTGGACGGTGTGCCCGAGGTGCCGACTGGCAGGCCGGAGTCCGTGCCGAGCGCCCACGCCGTGGACCCGGACGCTCTGCCGAGCGTCCACACCGTCGAGCCGGAGGTCCCGCCGAGTGTGCCGGCCACCCGACCGGAGCCGTCGACCATCGGCGGGCCCGATCCATTGCCGGACATGCGGAACGTGCCGGGCAGCGGCGCCAGACCCGATGCGACGGTCCCGCCCGAGCTGCACCCCGTCGGGGACGAGCAGCATGTGCCGCCGTCCCACGAGGCGCCCGACCGGATCGCCTCCGAGATCGAGGGGCTGCCGAGCGCGCCGCTGAGTCCCTTGGGGCGTCCGGGTGATGTGCCGACCGGCCAAGGCCACACGGAGACGTCCTCACAGGCGCGGCCGGTGCGTGTCGAACCGTCCGCACCCCGTCCCGGGTCCGACGTCACCCAGGCCCAGCGGCCCCGCCCGGCCGCCGACTCTGAGCTGCCGCCCGCGCCGGCCTCCGGCCCACGCGTCGACCGGGCGACCATGCCCTCGCGTGTCCCGCAGGTCTCGGACCTCGAGAGGACGCTTGCCGAGATCGAGCACCAGGACGCGGCCCAGGCGCCCGCCCACGACACTTCGGCGACGCACGAGCAGCAGGACGTGTCTCCGGTGCCTGCCCGCGGCACCTCGGCGACGCAGCCCGAGCACGCCACCGGGCAGACGAAGCACGCCACCGGTCCGACGGAGCACCCCGCCGCGCCGACGGCGCAGAGCACTGAACCCGGCCGGCTTGCGGAGCATGTCGCCCCGCCTTCCCAGAAGCTCTCCGAGACAGAGCGGGCACCCGCGCCCGGCAGCGCGCCTGTGTCCTCGCCCGCGGCGGACCGGGCGGTCGACGGTGATGCCGGAAGGACGGGCGTGGCGGACGACGCCCGTGTGGGCGGTCGCAACTCCCTTGCCGACACAGGCCTTTCCGACACCGCCCAGGCCGACTCACACAGCGGCGCCAGGGTGGTGCCAGTCGTCGGCCGTACGGGCAATGGCGACGCGGGCCGCACCAGCGCGGGCACGGATGGTGGTGCCGGCTCAGGCACCGCAGTACGCGCCGGCCGGACCGCCGCCGACGCCCCCGCGTCCCGACCGGGCCGGATGGACGGCCAGGAGTCGCCGGACTCGGCGGCGTCCGCTCCGCACGCGGCCGCACGGTCCGGCGAGCCGGAGCGTCCGCAGGTGCTGTCCACGGAACAGACCGTGGCCGACGGCCCCGACACGGCCGCCAAGTCCGGCGGACCGGCGGCGCCGCGGACGGCGGATGTTCCGGGGGCGGTGGTGTCGGGCGGGTCCGAGCAGCCGGGGGATGCTCCCAGGCCGGTGGCGCCGGACAGGCTCGGTCAGGCCGCCGAAACACCCGGCAACACCACCGACACAGCACCCGCGGCCGCCGCGGAGGAACCGGCGACCTCCTCGACCCCGGCCGAGCCCCAGTCCCCGGTCCGTACACCCGAACAGCAGGCCGCGCCCCACGATGCGCGGGACGCCGTACCCACCCCGGACGCGGCCCAGCAGATGGTCTCCCGGCTCGAAGAAGCGCAGCCGCCCGCGGTGTCGCAGGCCAAGACAGCTGCGCAGGCCAAGACAGCCCCGCAGGCCAAGACAGCTGCGCAGGCCAAGAATGCCCCGCAAGACGAGACGGCTGCGCAAAGAGAGGCCTCCGAGCGCGAGCGGCAGACGATTACCGCCGCTCAGGACGCGCGGGACGACACGACGGATCAGGACATCCGCGACGTCGAGCCCGGCGCATCACTGAGCCGGTTCGCCGAGCAGCAGTTCGGCAAGCTGAGCGAGCCGAAGGCCCGTCAGCTCTGGGCCGAGGCGTCGCAGATCACCGCGGAGCACTTCCCGTTCCGGCTCACGATCGACGAGAATTCCGGAGGTCTGCTGGAGCGCGCCCCGGAGCAGTACTGGGCGACGATGCGGGTGGCGCAGGCACTGCACCAGAACGAGGGTGCGGCGGACCGGGAGATCCGGGCCGAGGCCGCGGCCAGGGATCTGGCCGCACAGCGTGGCGTCGGCGCCGTGCGGGAGAGCCTGCGGGGCGGTGCTGCAGAGGCCGCGACCGCGGACCGGACCCGTCAGGCCGACGGCCCGCCCCCGACCCCGACCTACGAGTCCGCAACGCCTGCGGCACAGCGGGTTGACGTCCCCGGCGCCCCTGCCGAGGTCCACTCGTCCGGGGAGGGCTCGACCTCGGCGTCCGACGCGAGGACGCCGCGGCAGGTGTTGCCGCTGCGCGGAGCCGGGGTGTTGTCGGAGCAGGGGGTGCGGATCACGCGGGCCGCGGGTGACGCCGCCTCCGGAGCCCCGGATCGGCTGGAGCTCGTGGGCCCCGACGGTCTGCGGCTGCCCGGCCACGCGGTGGGGTCCGGTCCGGACGGAGGCTTCACAGTCACCGGCACCGGAGGAGAACTGCACTTCACCGCGGACGGCGACTTCACGCACCGGGACGTGCCGCTGCCGGGCACCGGCCACGTCGCGCGGTTCAACACACCGTCCGGTGTGGATACCGCGCCGCGACTGGTCGACAGCAACGGTTCGCCGGTGCCGGGAGCGGACATCCGGCGCGTCGGTCACGGCGGTGTGGCGGTGACCCTCCCGGTGCCGGGGCAGGAGGAGACGCGGCTGCGCTGGGACTTCGACGAGGACGGGGCGCTGCGCGACCAGTCGCTGATCGTGCCGGACCGGCTCGCGGCGGCCGTCGACAGCACACTGGACCTTTCGGGTCTGCGTCCGGAGGGCGTCGTATGGCGCGATTCGTACGAACCCTTGTGGCGCTACGACCTCAGGCCGCCGAAGGTCGTCTTCAAGCAGGGCTTCGAGGCCAAGGGCAGCGAGAGGGCCGACCTGGCGCAGTACGTGGTCGCGTGGGGCCCTTCGATGTTCGTCAGCACGTCGAAGGACGACAACTACACCCACCCCGCGAAATTCCGGTACGAGATCCACGCGCCGGGTGGCATCGACGTCAACCAGACGCTCAAGGACCACCGGTTCGACGAACTGGGCGATGAGCTCGGCCATGAGCCGCAACGCGCGAAGGTCGGAAACCCGCACACCGAAGAGCACGAGATCGCGTTCCCCGGTGGTATCCGCCCGCAGTTCATCAGACGGGCGCAGCACATCAAGGACGCGCAGGGCAGCCACCTCAGGGGCAAGTGGAAGTCCAACCCCGCGTTCGACCCCACCTCCGTCAACACCGAGGTGAGACGGCCGGTCACCACGCAGGAGGTCGAACAGATCCTGGAGCGGGCGACGTCCGCCGCGATCGCCGGGACGCAGATGTCGGCGCCGGTGGAGGTACCCGAGGAACTGCGGCGGTTCGCACAGCAGTTGGCCGAGATGACGATCAGC
Organism: Streptomyces sp. NRRL S-646; assembly: GCF_000720765.1. Lineage (GTDB taxonomy): Bacteria > Actinomycetota > Actinomycetes > Streptomycetales > Streptomycetaceae > Streptomyces. The sequence goes on along the minus strand of NZ_JODC01000007.1, from coordinate 368,613 downwards.
AAGTCCCATGCCCTCTGGGACAGCGCCGTCTTCGTCACCCGGACCTACAACCGGTTCGACACGGTGGTCGACGAGCCCCTGCCTCCCCTGGTCGGGCACCGTCTGATCAGTCCGTCGCTGCTCAAGCGCGATCCCGAGCAGTACTGGCACACCATGCGGGTGGCGCAGGAGATCCACCTGCACGGCGGTCCCCGCCGGGGAACCGTCGAGGGTGTGATGCTGGCCGAGAGGCTGGCCAGGGGCCGGCGCGAGGGCGCGACGCTCGAGAGCCTCCTGGGCACCGGGGGCCAGCGGCCTTCGCAGGCACCGGCCGGGGCATCGGCCGTACAGAGCGACGTCGGTCGTCCGTCGCAGGCACTCGTGTTCCCGGCGGCGGATCCGGTACGACCCGAGCAGTGGCGGCATCGCCGGGCAGACGCCGTCGGCAGCGAACTGCGGACCGAGCGCTTCGATCCGGAGCGGGGCCGGCCGGCCGGTGACGGCACGCTGCCCGGCAGCAGCACCCTCATCCGGGCGTGGGTGCGCCGGATCCAGGCCGAGGACGGCCGCTGGGTGCGCAACCTGAACCTGCACCTGCCGGTGCGGTTCGGCGACGGCTTCCACCAGGACATGCTTCCGCGGTACGAGGCGCGCTGGCGGCAGGCGCTGGACGACCACTTCAACACCGGTCTACGGCTGCCCCGTTCCGGCGATCAGCTTCACATCGATCTCAACCTCAGCCACGTCCCGGACCACCCCGAGGCGATCGAGATCAGCACGTCGCCCGAGCCCGGCCGCTCCGACCAGCTGCACTTCCGCATGCACAGCGAGGACCCCGGGCTTCGCCCCGAGGAGCTGGCGCAGCGGCGACAGCTCAACGACCTGCTGGGCCTGCACGAGTTCGGCCACTTCATCGGCCTGCCGGACACCTACTACGCGCCGGAGTCGGTCTTCCGCAACACCGCCGGGAAGTCCAGCCGTACCGGCATCATGGCCGATGTCGTCGAGGCACCCTCTCCGGGCGTTCCGAAGGAATACCTGGCCGCCATCGAGAACGCCGTGGACTCCGGCCCGGTAGTGCGCGACCACCCGCTGACGGAGTCCTCGTCGACCAGGGCCAGGACGAAGGGCGTCCGCCAGACCACCGGTGACCCTGCGGAACACCGGCGGTTCGGTCGGTTCCGTGACGAGCTGAAGCGCCTGGTGGTCAGGCCCCACCCTGATCCCGAGCAGCTGCGGCAGAGCATCGGCGCGTTCCTGGACGGTGTCGCTCCGCAGCGCCGGGCGGCCTGGGTCCACGAGACACGGCAGCTGATCGACACCCTGCCCGACACGCAGTACACCGACGAGTCGGTCAACGCCGCCCACCGGGCTCTGAACGCCTTCGACACCGACCGGAGCACCCTGGCCGTCCCCGGCGCGCAGTACGTGAGCGCGAGCCGCGTAACGGCCCCCAGGGGAGCCGGCTTCGTCCACCGCGACATCCCCGAGGTCGTCGTCATCGACGGTGAACCGTATGTGACGGTCTATTCGGCCGTGTTCGGGGACGAACTGGGCGCGGACAAACCGCAGTACAAGGAAGTCGGTCTGGACGCCAACGGAGTTGTCCAGATCCACACCGGAACCCCGAACTACGACGCCAAGAAACCCACGGAGAGCGTCTTCTGGGTCAGCATCGGCCAGCCCCTGCGCCAGATCAAATGGATCGACAAGTACAAGACCCAGGGCGCGACCGAGCCGATGATCCGGTCCTTCCTCGTGCCGCTCCGCATCGCCAACGAGATCTCGCGTGGCGCGGTCACCGAGCACAACGCCGGGGATTCCGCGTACGGGCCCGGCGAGATCATGGACGATTTCAACGTCGACAAGCCCTACGCGTCCAACCAGTTCGGCATCAGAAACCCCCGCTCCCTCGAACTGCTCCGCCGGTCGGCGCTGCCCAATTCGGTGCGCACCTACACGGACGGACCGACGCAGGGTCGTCCCGACTCCTGGGGCGACGTCCGGCCCATCGGCGAACTCCGCGGCAGGCTCGGCGTCCCGAACGAGGGCATGCCCGGGCTCCCCGTCTTCACCGAGGGCAACGGCTTCGTCAGTCCCGTCACGAACGAGGCCAACGCGAGGACACTCCGGGAGATCGTCGCGGCCCACTACAACAACCCCGGGCTGCGCGAGCCCGGTGACAAGTACCTGTCGAGAAAGCAGGTGGAGGCGTACTTCGACCAGCACGCCCCCGAGCACCTCAAGAACGGCATCGACGACCGTGCCGGCAAGCGGGCGGCCGTCGACGCGTTCGTCCGCGACCACGTGAGCCTCTGGGCCTCCCAGGCGCGTATCGCGCAGACCCTCTACAAGGAGTACGAGCAGTTCCTCACCAGCAACCCGTCGGAGAGGCCGGTGGACTACCGCCTCACCGAGGTGCAGCCCACCCTGCGGGGGCAGCGCAGGACCGCCGACCGGCAACTGGGCCGGGTCCACGGTGAGCTGTTGGCTGAGCGGTTCGCGATCCGCTCCGGCTTCGAGGCCCTCGGCGAGCACGCCGCGGCCGCGCTGGGGGAGGACCCGCCGCGCGACGTCCGCATTGCGCTCAGCGAACTGGGCAAACGCCGTAAGGAGATAGTCGACGACTACCGGTTCAAGGTCGGCGACAGCACCGTCCTCCCAGCCAGGAACGACGAGTACCGCGCCTTCGCCGCCGGCATGCGCGGCCGGATCACCGAGGCGCTGGGCGGGCAGCAGCCGGGTCCGGAGCTGACGTGGGTCCTCGACTCCCTGGACCGGATCCGGGCGGTCGGCAACGAGGAGACGCCCGCCCATACGGCGCTCCTCGCCGACCCCGGCACGCTCGCCCTCGACCCGGTCTCCAGCCGCTCCGACCTGGCGGACGGCCCCGTCGCGGCCGCCCCGACCGCGCCGGGCTCCAGGCCCAGGCCCGTCCAGACCGACGCACGCCATTTCGATCACTCGGCACAGCAGATGCCGGCGCCCGAGCCGGTCACCCGGCACATCCTCTTCGACCGGGGATCACACCGGCTGACCACCGATGCCGTGCGTGCCATCGACGCTCTCGCCGCGAGCACGGCCCAGGAGGGCATCGCGGCCGCCGAGCGGGGACGGCCGCTGCCCGTCGTGTCGATCAGCGGTCACGGCAACGGCACCGTACTCGGGCGGCCCCACTACGGCCGGGCCGTCCTGCGCGGCCAGGACCGAGCCGAGGCGGTGGCCGGGGCCTTCACCGAACGCCTCCGCAGGCACCTGACGGAGGCAGGGGCGCCCGCCACACTGAACGCCGCCCACTTCCGCGTCGTCGTCACGTCCCGCGGCCGCGAGTACCCGCCCGGCACCAGCCCCACCGACGGCGCGGGCGCCCTCCGCCGCGCGGTCATCACCATCACCCACCCACGGCCGACCTTGGCGGACCTCTTGGCGAGCTCGCCCCGGCGAGGGGCGGCGCAATCGGCTGGGGACGGGACGGTTGCCCAGGAAGAGCCCGAGCGTCCGCCGGAGCAGGGGCGTTCGGCCGGGGCAGGGCCTGCGCCCGACGGGGTCCCTGCCGCCGGGCAGGCAAGGGTTTCCGAGGAGGTGCGGGCGTCAGGGCAGGTGCCTGCCGTTGGTGAGGTGACGCGTCCCGGGGCGGTGCGTCCGCCGGAGCAGAGGCGTTCGGCCGAGGCAGGGCCTGCGCCCGACGGGGTCCCTGCCGCCGGCGAGGCAACGGTTCCCGGAGAGGTGCGTGCGCCGGAGCAGGTGCACGGCGCCGAGGAGGCGTCTGCTGCCGAGGACGCGGTGATCCCGGATGAGGCGCGTACGGCGGAGCAGGCCCGTGCCGTCGAGGACGGGGCGAGCCCCGAAGAGGCGCGCGCCGTGGGCGGGACGGCGGTGTCGCACGGGCCTTCCCGGGCGCTGCTCGAGCCTGCCGAGACCACGGCCGAGCCTTCGCAGGCGCCGGAGCCGGGCGCAGAGCAGGAGGCGGTGTCCACGGTGCGCTCCGAAGGGGCCGCCGCCGTTCCCGAAGAGCCGCGTACGCAGTCGCCGATCCCCGACGAGGCGCCCTCGCAGCCGGTGAGTCGCGAGAGCGGCTCCGAGCAGGGCTCCGGCGAGACCCGGCAGACCCTCGACATGGTCGACCGGGCGGTACTGGACGCCAGGGCCCGACTGGCCGCGGCCGACGTGGATTCCGGTGACTACGTCCGGGCGGTCGAGCGGCGGGAAGCTGCCTACGACAAGCTGCTCCAGGACGCGGCCGAGGCGACGCAGAAGTGGCTCGACGCGTCCCAGCGGTCGCAGGGGGCGCATGTCGACGGCTTCACCGTCGCCGCGCTGGAGGACGGCGACATCGCCGCGGTGCATGACACGACCGGGCTGCGCGCCACCTTCGAGCTGGTCGACGGTGGGCCGGCGTGGACCTCGCGCGAGTTCCGGCTGGTGGACGCGCCTTCGGAGATGGCCTCCGTGAAGCTCGTGGTCCACCGGGAGTTCGAGCGAGACGGGTCGGATGCGCTGTGGAGCGATCTGGCGGGTGAGAGCGGGGAAGGGGCGAACGCGCGGTTCTATGCCGCATCCCCGAACGAGACGACCGGGCTCGAGGAGGAGGGCGGGCTGGAGATCGTCGACGACGTCCACGGCCACCGCTACACGGTCGACGCCACGGCTGTCGTGATGGAGCGTCAGGTCCGGATCGAGGGTGGACTGGGTCGTCTCCGGTACGACGCGACGCTCCCGGGCCAGGGTCCCGAGGTGCTGGAGGCGGACCGTACGCCGTCGCAGGAATGGAGCGCGGGTCCGCTGGACAGCAGCGGTCGGGTGAAGCTGGTGCGCTCCGACGCGGCGGCCGACGCGATCGAGCACCTGGAAGTCGACGGCGCCACCGGCCGGCTGCTGAAGGAGACCGTCGCGATCCGCGGCAGACGAGGGAAGGTCACCGGCTACTGGGAGATCGACCACCCGCGCGCCCGGGCGGTGCGCCTGGACGAGACGGGGCGTCCCGTCACCGCGGACGGCTCCTCGTACCCTTCGGTGGTCACCGAGGAGGAGGGCGGCCTCAGACTGCTGAGCGACGGGCCCGACTCCACGCTGCTCTTCGAACGCCCGCCGCTGGGCGACGTCATGGCGGACGGCCGCCGACTGCCGGTCGGTCCCGGAGCGTTCGGCTTCCGCATCGGGTTCGCCGACGGCGACCGGTCGGTGCGCATCGACGCGCCCCTGGGAGAGCCGGAGGCCCTGCGTCTGGTGGACCAGGGCAGCGGTGAACGGATCGACGTGCCGGTGCGGTTCTCGCGGGCGGACATCCTGACCGTGGAAGTCGGGGTGCCCGGTGCGGTCAACGGCGTCAAGGCGCAGTACGACTTCAGCCTCAGGGGCCGGCCGCGCTTCGAGAAACTCCCGCTGCTGGGCGGCGACGACGCGGCCCTCGACGACCTTCGGCTCGTCGTACGGCACACCTCCGGCGGGCCGAACCTCACACTGAACGGCCCCGAGGCCGCGCTGGAACGGTTCCGTATCGGCCCGGCATCCGCGGACCTCGGACAGCACCCGGCGGTCGAGTTCACCGTCACCGACTCCCGCCAGGGCATACGCCACCACTACAGCCGCGGCGCGCGACTGGTGGCGCGGGACATACCGCTGTCTCCGGGGGCGGCCGGCGAGCGCGTGCCGGCCGGCCTCGCACCGCTGTTCCTGCGGCTCGGCGAGAACCGGGAGCCGCAACTCGTCGGGCCCTCGGGGCCGTTGAACGGCGACTTCGTGGTGACGACGCGGGATCTGGGCGACGGCCGGACGGCGGTGATCCGCCAGGACAGCGCGGGGCGGGAGGAAGCTCGTCTCGTGGTCGACACGGGGAAGGCGCGTGTGCTGGAGGAGACCGTCGCCGCGCCGCGCGAGCGCGGCGAACTGCACGGCTATACGCACTGGAAGCTCGACTTCCGGACCGGAACGGCCGTACGCCTGGGTGAGGACGGCGAGAACGGCGAGCACGGCGAGGAAGCCGCGAACGGCGAGAACGGCGCGTCCGTGGACGGTCCGCTCGACCACGGCCTGATCGAGTTCGCCGACGACGGCAGGCTCCGGGTGATCCGGCCGGCTGACGAGGACCAGGGGCGGCGCGTCCTGTTCGAGCGGCCCGGCACGAACGACAGCGTCGCTTGGCTGCACCCCGAAGGCTTCGGGGCACCCACCCCCGCGGAGGCGGCCACGCACGCCCCCGCGAGCCGAGCCGACCGGGAGCGGCTGGCCTTCCAGCGCGAGGCCGAGCGCTTCGAGCGCAGGCTCGGTGCCTACCTGGTGCAGCACCCCGAGGTGCGGCGGGCGGTCCGCAAGTTCGTCGAGGCGGCCTGGGAACACGCGGATCCCGAGGACCGGGCGAAGTTCGCCACCCAGCGCCGCGCCTCCGTGGGGGCCGTCGGTCCGGGCGAGGACCGTGCGGAGGAGGTCGTACGCCACGGCAACATCCGTGAGCACATGGGCTTCCTCATGAACGGCAGCTACAACAACGTCATCCCCAAGGCCCTGGGCATCGACTTCGATGACATCCGGCAGGGCAAGGACGCCGAGCAGCCCTGGGAGGACAAGAACCCCACCGTTCCGGAGCCGGTCCATGGCGCGTACCGGGAGACCGTCCCCCTGAGCGAGCGGGAGGCCGACTGGTCGGACGGCGGGACGTCGTGGAAGAGCGGAGCCGAGAAGACCGGCATACGCCTCCTGCCCGTCGCGGAGGACGGCGAGCCGGTGCCGTTCGACGACAGGGTGTTCGGTGCGGGGCCGCACGCGGAAGCGCAGCGCACCGGCGGACTCGTCGCGTCCGGGATCTCCGGCACGACCCAGATCTTCCTGAAGGAGGCCTACTTCGCCAACCGCGTCTGGAACGCGGACATCGACCTGAGATGGCTCCGGCTCGCGATCGTCGGCGACATGCTGTCGGCCGGTCACCACACGCTCCACGAGATTCTCGCGGGGGCCGACGCGTGGGCGCGCAAGGCCGGCACCCGCCGTGCCCTGGGCTTCCGGTACCAGGACGACTGGGAGCGGTACCGCCACCTGGGCCCTCTGACGGAGCAGGAACTGCGGGAGCACGTCACCCCGGAGGGGCTGTTCCCCGACGAACTGGTGCGCGGCCCCGGCGTCGCGGCCTACGACCCGGTGGACGACGCCCGCCAGGCCCTCACCGACCACCTCGGCGCACGGCAGCGGAACCGATCGGACCAGGACTTCACGATCACCGCGGTGGACGACGGCCACGAGGTCGTCCACACGCCCACGGGCCTGGTCACCCGGTTCGCCGGCGAGCGGCACGAGGTCGTCCACCACGAGGCCGTTCCGGACTTCGGGCCCAGGGAGTTGCGTGGCCTCAAGGTGGCCGTCGACCACGTCCGGCAGGAGGACGGCCGCATCGACGTGCGGTACCGGCTCCACGGCGCCCCCGAGGTCGTGGACCGGTTCGTCGTCCGTGAGGCCCCCCGTGACCTGCGAGACCGTCACCAGGCGGCGTTCAGCGTCCTGGAGCAGGACGGCGGCCGGTGGCTGCACTACCTCGCCGACGGCAGGGTGATCGCCAAGGACCAGCCGCTCGCCGACGGGCTCGGACAGCTGCGGTTCGACATGGCCCGCCCGGGCGGGAAGCCCCGACTGCTGGACCCGACGGGCGAGCCGTCGACGCTGCACCGGGCGGAGGACCTCGACGGCGAGAGGGTGGCCCTGGTGCCCACCGCGTCCGGCACGTCGCCGCTGGAGCGGATCGTGGTCGACGCCGAGACCGGGCACCGCCTGGAGGAGACCGTTGCCGCGCCCGGCGGCCACGAACTCCCCGGCAGCCACTGGAAGTTCGACTACCGGGCCGGTATCGCCCTGCGTGTCGGCGACGACGGCAGGCCGGTCACCTTCGCCGGCGGCCGGTTCGACCACGCCGTACTGGAGGCCACCGACGGCGGCGACGTGCGCGCGGTTCTTCCGGGGCCGGACGGGCAGGCGCCCCGAGTGCTGTTCGAGCGGCCCGTCGTGGAGCAGCCGGACGGTCTCACGGAGCAGCCGCCGCAGCCGGACGCCGAGTCGGCGGCGCGGGCGGTGGAGGAGCCGGAGCGGCAGGACGGCGATGCGGAGCCTGCCGGGTCTCGGCCGCCGCGGACGGACGGTGCTGCGGGCGAGGATTCCGCGGTGTCCTCGCGGCCGGAGCCGGTGGGGGACACGGACGCAGCGGGCCCGGACCTGCCGTTGGACGCGGTGGAGGAACCGGCGGCCGAGGCACGGCAGGAGCAGCTCCCCGAGCAGGACACGGCCGACACCACCACCGGGCAGCCGCACCAGTCCGCCGAGCCGGCAGCGCCGGGCGGCGCCACGGACCTGGTGCAGCCGGCGCCCGCCGTCACGCACCGGTCCGCCACCGAGGGGCGGATGCTGACCCAGCTGTTCGCCGAGGCGGACCTGGAGGACGTGCTCGGCCGCAGCGACAACCCGCTCGACCCCGCCGAACTGATGCGGCGGGCGCGGGCGGACCGGCCCAAGGTGACCGGTGACATCGACGGCTTCGACGTGCGCACCGCGATCGTCCGGATGGTCGGACGCACCGCCGCCGACCACGCCACGTACGCCCTGATCGACAGCGCCTTCTCGGACGAGCAGCTCAAGGAGCACTTCCACCACTCCCTGGACGGCGGATACCGCGTCGACTTCAGCGCCCGTGCGAACGGCGGACCGCAGGTGGTGGTGGAAGCCGTGGGTCTCGGCACCCCGCACGGGGTGGCGTCGGCCACCGACGACTTCGAATTCAGCCGCACCCGCGCCGCGGAGAACCGCGGCGCGTCGGTCACGCGCCAGCAACCGGCCCTCGAGCCGCGGGCGGCCCGCATCCCCCTGCCCTTCCTGCAGATCGCCGGAAAGATCGCCGGGTTGATCAACGCCCGGGACACGAGCCTGTCCACGAAGACCAAGCGCGACATGAAGACGGAGATCGCCGAGACCGGGGTACCGGTCGCGCAGGCCGGCCACACGGTGACGTACCGCGTCTCGGTGCGCAAGCCCGGCCGCTGGCCCTGGAGCAGGGCCAGGAACCGGGAGGACGTCGTCCACATACCGGTGACGCTCGCCTGGCCCAAGCCGACCGCGGACACCGTCACGCCGCCCGCCATGGCGCAGGACGCGGGGCAGCGGCGCACCGAGGAGGTGCTGCACGCCGAGTTCGCAGGCGTCGGCCCCGGCGTCCTCCAGGCCGTGGAGGGTGCGCTGGGCAGCACGTTCCGGGTGAACGATCCCGTGGCGCGGGAACTGCGTGCCTGGCTGGATCAGCTTCCAGGGCGTGCGCCGGAACTGTTCGGCGGTCAGGTGGTCCGCAAGTCCTTCCCGTTCAAGGGCCGTTGGGGCAGGACCCAGATCGCGGTGGCCATCGCCAAGGACATCGTCGTACGGGACCTCCCCGAGGCGGAAGGCACGGTCACCCGTACCCACCGGATCAGCGCGGAGAGCACCTGGGGACAGGGAGTGACCCGGCGCTGGGGCGGTGGCATTACGCTGGGCGTGGGCAACACAACCCACATCGCCGGGACTCTCGGTCCGGTCGTTCTGGGCTACCGCATGACCAAGAACGTCACCGACGTCACCGACACGCGCGAACGCACCGAAGAGGAGACGTACAGGGGACCGGTCCACAAGCGTCAGGCGGAGTTCACCCTCGTCGTCCGCGTGGGCGGCCACGACGGCGTGGCGCAGCGGGTGGACGGCGGTGTGGCGACGCTGTGGACGCGGGAGCGTGACGACGCGGCGCCGGCGGACGACACCCGGAGCACGGTGTCCACGGATGCCACACCCGAAGACGCCACACCTGCAGCCGCGGCGCTCGAAGAACCCCCCACGGAAACTCCGGAGCCGGCCGGCGCGAGCCGGTTCACCGTGGCGGACCGGCTGGACGCCGCCTACCGGCTCGCGGACGAGACGGTGGAGGAAATCGCCGGCCGGGTTCTGCACCGCCTGGAGGCGGAAGGGCTGCTGGACGCCGCCCGACTGCCGGACGTGGCGACGGAGTTCCGCAGCTTCCTGCGGGAGCACGCGCGGGAAGTGGCGCACAGCGGAGACGGCGTACGCTTCCCGTTGAGCGCATGGCGCAGCGGCGCCCCGGACGTCTTCGTCCGCGGTGCACTACGACCCGCGGACGGCCGGTACCTGGGCGACGGCGCGCAGGTGACGCTCAGCGGAACCGTCGCCGCGAGCCACGCCCAGAACACCGCCGTCACCCGGCGGAAGGACGCTTCCGTCGGGGTGGCGGGCGCCGGATCCATCGCCCCGACGCACGAGGTCGAGTACCTCGGGACCGGACTGGCCTACAAGGCCAACCAGGTCGTCGCCCGCAAGGTGACCCAGAGCCTGCGGGCCGAACAGCCCCTGGGCGGCGGCACGGGAATCCATCACTTCGACTTCCCGGTCGACTTCGAGGTCCGGGTGGGTGGCCGCTGGTCGGCGCCGGGCGAGGTGGCGCGGTGGCGTGAGGCGGACGCGGCCGCCGGCTACGCGGCCGCGACGATTCCCGGCCGGGTCGAGGTGGCAGTGCCCGAGCGGACCTTGGTGCCGCTCGCGGAACCGACGCCGGCGCCGGCCGAACCGTCCGCCCCGCTGTGGCGGGAAGGGGACACGCCGCGGCCCGTCCAACGCGAGGGACACCTGCCCGCCGGTTACCGGCTGGACTCGCTCAAGCCGGTCCCGGGGCTGCAGAGCACGGTGGCCGGGATGCTGTCCGCACCAGGCGGAACGAGCTGGCGGGAGCTCTACCGCCGGCCGCTGCTGGGCAGTGCCCCGGCCGGGTTCGACCAGCACCAGGGCAAGAACTGGCTGGAGCGCACACCGGACGAGATCAACGAGCGCAACGCCGCCCTGGACGTCCTGGAGAACTTCACCGGTCCGGCGGCTCGCATGGCCGGGTTCGAGCGGACCGTGGGATTCAAGGACACCGTCACCCTGAAGAGCCACAACCGGGCGGGACTCGCCGGCAACCGCGAACTGCTCGCGCGCGTGGACCTGTCGGCCCGGCTCGGCGACCCCCGGATCGTGGCGGTCGACGAGGAGCACACGTTCGGCGGTACGCGCGTCGGCCAGGTCGAGCAGACGTCGGACACCCAGCGAGGGTGGTCCGTCAAGGGCAAGCTCGCCGGCGGCGTCATGACCCCGCTCAACGACCTCCACACCTCCGTCGGCGCCGAGCTCGGCGGCTCACTGATCTACGCCAGGACACAGGGCACGTCCACCGCACATGGTGCTGAGGCCATGTCCGCCGACGAGTGGGTCGAACGCGGGTACCTGGTCACCTTCGACGTGACGTACGAGGTGCGCACACGCAAGGACGCGGCCTGGCAGGACCTTGCGACCATGGTCCACCGGACCCCGGCCGACGAGCGGTCGAGCTGGGCACTCGTGCCTGACGCGGCCACCCTGTGGGTACCGGCGCGGGAGATCCACCGTATCGGCGAGCTGACCGAGCAGGACATCGCCAGTCTGATCGCCGACGACGCCGAACGGTACCGCGCGGCGGCGGCCGAGACCGACGCGGCCGAGACCGACGCGGACGCCGAACCGCAGCCCGTCGGCAGTACACCGGCGGCACAACCGGCCGTGGACACACGGCTGGAGGAACCGTCCGAGGTGGCCGCGACATCGGACGTATGGGAGGCGGTGAGGGCGCCGGCGAACACGGGCCGGGGCAACGGGCACGTCGAGCTGTACCGGCTGGAGGCCGGCGGAGAGCTGGTCCAGCAGATCGCACGCCGGCTCGACCAGTGGTCGGTGGAGAACGGGCGGACGGCGTCGGCACGGGTGGCGAAGTTCGACCGCATCAACGACAGGCTGATCCACGACGTGCTGGGCCCGTCGCTGACCGCGTCCGGATTCGGCACGGTGATCGAGGAGATGCTGAACGGTGGACGGCCGGTGTTCCTGGCGGGCGACACGCCCTTCGGCAAGGTGGAGCAGCTGGTGGTGCTGCGGGCCCGGCTCGGCCAGGGGCGCTACCACGCCACGCTCTCGCGCCACACCTCGAAGGACGGCCTGGACACGACCGAGCGCACGACCGACACGACCCAGTCCGGTCTGTCCGCCTCGTGGAGCGTGTACGCCATCGCCAACCCGGGCGTGGCGCACCGTCCTGCCTCCCTGCTCATGGCCGGATTCGGCCACTCCCACTCATGGGCCACGAAGACTGAGGTGACCAAGGAGCACACGGCGTCGGTCATCAACTCCGAGTCCGGCGCCGCGTCCGCGGAGGGCTCCGGGGCCACGGCCCGGTCGGGCTCCCGTTCCAGGTCCAGGTCCAGGCCCGGCTCCGGGCCGGGGGAGAGTGTGCAGTTCCTTCACGACCTGCTGGTGACGATGGACGTGTACCCGTACGCGCGTCCGGGGCACTACAGCAGGCATCTGCCGGACTGGATGCCCAAGTTGGGCGGCCGCTCGTTCGGCGGCTCGTGGACCGCGCGGTTCACGCTGCCCGGCGCGGCGCGCTCCACGGTGCCGGCGGAGGAGGTGCTGCCCCTGGCGGACGATGCGGGCCCGTCGGTGGCGGCGCCGGTCCACGGCTCGCTGGCCGAGTGGCCGCACGGTGCCGGGCTCGAAGTGGGCCTGCCCGCGAAGGCGCTGGTACGCCAGTTCGACGCACCCGGGCTTCGCACCGTGCTGGACGAGCTGGCCTTCGGGGGTCAGGACGGGCGGCCGGTGCTGCGTCCTCGTGCGGGCTTCGAGTTGCAGGCACGCACGGGGGCCGCGGTGCTGCGGTCGAAGCTGCCGGACGTCCTGTCGCCGCGGGGACACGTCATTGAGATCACCGGGAGCGCACTGGAGAAGGTGACCGTCAAGGCCGACGTGGTGGCGCGGGATGTGGTCCGGACGATCCGCGAAGGCTCCCTGACCACCACCGCCTCCGACACCTCGAAGGCCGAGACGAGCTGGACGAGCTCCGGTGAAGCGGGCCCCGCGTGGTACGCCGACCTCCGCGAACCGACGATCCGTCTCGGGGAGCACACCGCGGCGAACCGGCCCTTCGTACTGGGCGACGACGCGTACAGCACCTGGCTGACGTACGGGGGAGCGCAGTCGGTCACCGGCGAGACGACCCGCAAGGAGCCGAAGCCCGAGGGGGAGGGCGATGCCGGGCCCCGCTACCTGGTACGGCTGACACCCCGGTGGACGGTCACTCCCGCCTACCGCGCCAAGAAGCTCCCCGCCCAGTGGCGGGAGCCGATCACCACCGGGCCGGACGAGCCCATCCTGGTCGTGGTGGACCGGGAGGGACTGGGCCGACTGGGTCTGTCGGAGCCGGGTGACGACGCCGCCCCGAGCACCGGGGAGGTGCGGGAGCGTCGCCGCACCGGGCGGACTTGGCAGCCGGTGCTGTCGACCGTGCCCGAGGAGCTTGAGGAGCCCGCGGAGCACGCGGACGGCACGCAGGACGCGGAGGCCACCGCACCGAGCGACGGGTCCGAGGACGAGGCCCTGTCCGTCGACGAGCAGCCGCACACGCTAGCCGACGCCCCCGAGAGCGACCGACCGGAGCAGGTGCCGCATCCCGCCGCCGCTCCGGCGGTGCGTGTGGTGGAGGAGCCGCTGCACGGTGCCACGCCGCTGGCCGGGTACCGACTGCGGCGGACGGACACCGGGGCGACCGGCACCTCTGAGGCGTCCTCGCGGCTGGAGTTGGCGGACGCCGAGGGTGCGGTGGTACCGGACCGCACGGTGCTGCCGCGTGAGGGCGGCGGGTTCGTTGTCCAGGGGGCCGAGGGCGCCCTGTTCCTCGATTCCCGTGTCCGCTTCGAGTACCGCGAACTGGAGTTGCCGGGTGTCGACCATGTGGTGCGGTTGCGGGAGCCGGCCGGTATCGAGGGCCCGCTGGCACTGCTGGACCGCGACGGCGTTCCGGTCGAGGGCGGGCGGATGGCCCGGTTCAGGGACGGTCTGACCGTCACGCTGCCGCTGGCGGGCCCGTACGAGGGTGCGGTGGCCGAGTGGCGCTTCGACACCCGGGGCGTGCTGGTCCGTCAGAGGCTGCCGCAGGCCGGCGAGTCGTCCGGCAGCGCGAACTCGGACCGCGGGAAGACCCCGATGGGTGAGGCTGAGGCGCCGTCGGCCGAGGCGCGGCACGAGCAGCCCGCTGTGCCGGAGGCGTCCGGTGACGCCCCGCACGAGGAGCTGCGGGAGGAGCAGTCCGGGCAGGCGGAGTCCCGCGGCAGACAGCGGGCGCAGTGGCGGCCGGGACTGCCGGCCGTTCCCGAGGGACTGCCCGCGGTTCCCGGGTTCCGGCTGGTGGTGCCGTCCCCGGAGGCCGTAGCCCGGTACGAGCTGCTGGGACTGCCGGCGCTCCCGGAGGCCGTGGACGCGCAGATGAGGCCGCTGCCCGGCTGGACGGTGACGTCGCGGGCGGACGGCGGGTACACCGCGTCCGACGCGGCGGGAGAGGTGCGCTGGCAGTTCGCCGTGGACGGGGTGCCGCAGGCGCTGGACGTGCGGTTGACGGGAACGGAGGACTTCCTGCGGTTCGCCGCGGGCGAGGACGGTCCCGAACTGTCGGTGGTGGGGGCGGACCACTACGAACTGGGCGAGGTGCGCGACGCGTCGGGGACGCTGACCGAGGTCTGGATCAACGCCCCTGGGGACGACCTGGGGTGGCGGGTCGACGGGAACGGCGTGCCCCGGGATGTCGAGGTCCCGCTCTACGGTGAGGGCCTGCCCGAGCACCTGGCCGGTGCGCTGATCCGCAGGCTCCGGGTCCCCGTCTCGCAGGGCGCACCCCACGGCTGGGTCGCGGAGCTGGTCGCCGACGATCCGTTGGTCGTGGCGTCCCACGGCCTGCAGACCACCTCGGACGGATACGTCCTCACCGACCGGGTGACCGGCGAGGCGCTCCGCTTCGGCACGGACGGGATTCTGGTCCCGGCGCGCCACAACAGTGCGGTGCCGTGGCGGACTTGGCTGCGCAGGCTGAACGAGGGGCTGCCGGCGAGGCGTGCGCCCCGGACACGGCCGCAGAACCATGTGGGCACGGTCGGCGTGGAGTACGACCAGGAGCTGGCCCGGATCTTCGACGAGATGCTGCCCGGGGAGCGGTCGTCCGGCCCGCGCAGTGAGCCTGCGCAGGTGCTGGTGCCGTTGATCTCGCGCGATGCCACGGACTTCCTGCGGCGTTCCGGGCTGAATCCGTGGGCGGACCCCGACGGGCTCGCCGAACTGCGGGCCGCGGCGCACGAGGCGCTGTGGGCGGCCGCCCGCCGGGCGCTGGAGGAGGCCGGGCCGGTCGTGGACGCGGCGGGACTTTCCGTGAACGGATTCACCGTGCTGCCCGCTCGGCCGGACGGGCTGCGGCCGGTGACACACGAGGCCACGGGCCTGGAGACCGTGTTCGGGCCCCGAGGCGAACTGGTCTCGCACCAGATCTACCTGCACGAGGTCCCCCCGGAGCTGTCGGGCCGGCCGGTCCAGGTCAGCCACCACCCGGACGGGGAACTCGGATTCGCGTGGGCGGACGCCGCGCAGGTCGGCGGCCACCTCACCATCGGCTGGGTGGGCGACGAAACCGGGACGAGCACGGATCCCCGCCGTCAGTTCGTCATCGGGAACCAGGCCACCGCAGACACGTTCCTCTTCGGCGCCGAAGGCACACCGACCGAGCCGCTTCACACCCCGGGGAACTCACCGTCCACGGTGCACGAGCCCGAGCAGCCGGACCGGCCTGCCGCCGACGTGACGGAGGTGCGCGAGCAGTCCGACGCGGCCGCCGCCCACGCCGTACAGGAGCGCGAGCCGCAGACGGACGCCGCTGCGAGCCCGCCGCACGCCGAAGTCCCCTGGTACATGGGCGGGAACGGCATGGACGCGCACGGCGAACTGAACGTCACCGCCGTCGACCCCTGGGACGAGGCGCTGATCCGGCAGTGGGCCAACAACATCGCGTATGCGGTACGGCACGACGGCGACAGCGCCGAGCTGGAGACGGGCATCCGCGAGGCCCTTCGCACACTGCTCCGCAGTGGGGAGGTGCCCGAGGCACTGGCGGCCGGCGAGGACACCCGCAACGCCGCGGCCGACCGGGAGCGGCTGCTGGACTTCTGGGAGGCGGCCCTCCAGCGCGGCCGGCTGCTCACCGCGGACGGTCATGTGGTGTGGGTGCGGCCGGTGCTGCGCAATGTGGAGCCGTTGCCGCAGGAGGCGTCCCCGGTCGACGGGTACGCCCTCAACTGGGGCTCCCTGGCGACCACTCACAAGTCCGCCGGGGAGGGCGGCTGGTCCGGCGCGAGCTCCCTGCTGACGGCGATCTCCACCGGATCGAGGGTCGTGTCGTCGGTGACGCCGGCGCCGGTGCTGAGCGTCGAGGCGCACCGCACCGGCCAGACACAGACGAGCCGCAGGGTGGTCTTCGACCGGAAGATCTGGATGCAGCAGAGCACCCCGTTCCGTGCGGGCCTGCAGCTGCGGATCTTCGTCGACGGCGAGGAACGCCGGCACGACCGGGTCATCCCTGAACGTCTCACCGTGCGGCTGCCCAAGTCGCTGACGGTCCCGGGCGCTCTGCAGCACGTGCCCCACGCCGCCCCCGTGCGCGAGGGCGAACAGCAGGACGCCGGGCATCATCGGGCCCGTACAATCCTCAACGCCATCGACCTGACACCGCTGGCCGCCGAGTTCGAGCGTCGGCTGCACGCCGCCGGACTGCCCGCCGAAGCCGTACGAACACTGATGGAACGGACCCTCGTCCAGCTGAACGAGCGTTCCGCCATCAACCGCAGCCGCTACCTGCTGGGCAACGAGCTGGTCACGGACCGGGTGTCCCTCTCCACCGGCCTCGGCCGGTCCTTCCAGGGCCATGTGGCGATCAGGGCGACGATCGAAGGCCTGGAGTACCTGGGCGACACCGCCAAGGTCCCCGTGCGCGAGGACTCCGCCAGCACGCTGGTGGCGCACCGCAAGGAGGGCGCAAAGAGCAGCGTCTCGCTGGGCGGCCGGGTCGTCGTGGGGCCGGCGGAGTTCGTCTCGCTCACCGGCGAGGTCCAGCGCGGCACCAGCCAGGGCCTGGCCGTGTCGACCGCCCTCCACACCATCGTCCAGACCACGGACGACCACGCGCGTTACCGCGCCTCGCTGAACGTCTCCCTCGAGGTGCGTTCCACCACGCACCGCATCGAGCCGCTCACCCGCATCGTGCCGGCCGAACTGGGCGTCCCCAGCCATGAGGCCGCCGACTTCGAGCGCCGCGTGCTCGGTGCGGACGCCCCGCTGCTGCGGCAGCCCCAGCCGGTCGGTCCGGTGGAGGCACGGCCCTATGTGCGGGCGCTGCTCGCCGAGGCGGCCGAACTGGGCGTCGGCCTGCCGCAGGCGGCGTACCGGCGCCCGGAGCGGCTGGACTCACCCCTGCCGCAGCCGCACGAACGCGAACCGCTGGCCCTGGCGACGCGGCGCGGTCTGGGCTTCGGAACCCTCCTCGGCCTGCCCGGCGCCGAACTGGTCCACGACCAGATCCGCACCGTCATCGGCCAGACGCACCAGCAACTGACCGGCCGCCGACTGAAGTTGACCGGCCACCTGCCCTTCCTCAAGCTGGGCCGCCCCAGGGTGAACTGGGCGGGCGCGGACCGGGAACTGCTCACCGCGTTCGGGCGGCCGTCCCTGGAGACCGACCTCACGCAGCTGATGTCGGGCGTCGAGCACTCCGTGCGGCTGAGCGGGCGGACGTACCACGTGTCGGTGACCGCCCGGCTGCGGGAGCGCGTCGGCGGCGCCACCGGCGACGAGACGCGGCCGATGTCGCTCAACATCCGCTCCGGGCAGGGCGCCACGGTCAGCGGAGAGCGCAAGAACGCCTGGAAGCTGCGGGCCTTCGTGGGCGCCCGCGGCGATGCCGGACCGACCAAGCTCCTGCGGCTGCGCCTCGGACAGGCGGGGCTGACCGGCAGCATCGGGCGCGGCACCGAGCACCAGTTCTCCGGCGCGGCGAAGTCCACACAGCGCGCCGACATGGGGGGCAAGGCCGACGAGCACGTCTACGACGCCGTGTACGAGCTGTCCGTACGCACCGACGGCCACCGAGAGCAGAAGTGGTGGATCGACCGGCCGGACGAGGTGGTGGCCCGGGTGGCCATGCCGCATCTGCACGTGCCGTCGGGGAGGATCCCGGCGCAGCTGCTGGCTGAGGCCGGGCGGGTGCGGCCCCTCGAATCCCTGCCGGCCGCCGACCAGTTGGTGGACTTCACCAGCCACGGCTCCGCAGTCGTGTACCGGTCGTTCCTGTCCGCGCCCGAAGTGGCACGTACGGCGGCGACGATGTACCAGCAGGCCAACAGACTTGCGGACGAGTGGCAGGCGGACCCGGCGAACTGGCCTGCGGAGATCAAGAAGCCGTTCGCGCCGAACGAACTGGTGGCCCACTTCCCGTCCCTGACCACCAGCCAGGGGCGGCTGGTGGAGCTGCCCGACGGGCCCGACGGGTGGCACCAGGCCCTGCGGCTGCAGCTCGTCGCCGCCGAACCGCAGCATGTGCAGGCGCACACCGGGGCCGCCTTCCAGCTGTGGCAGAACACCAGCGGAACCGCCCACTACGAACGCACCGCCGAGCGCACCCGCACCGTCGGCGTGGCGGGCCGCCTGGGTCCGGCCCTCCACTTCGGCCACGGCGAGGAGGACGGCGAGCAGTCGGCGGCGACCGGCGTGGAGCGGCTCACGACCGGCGAGCGGCAGTCCCCGGCCCAGCAGCACCACCCGCTGACCGGCGAACTGCGCGCCACCTTCGGCGGCGGCCTCCAGTGGGGCTGGGAGAGCGGCCACGGCACGGCCGTCGGCCCCGTCGGCATCACCCGCGGCACATACGGCGGGCCCAAGCACACCTACCGCGCCCACGCGGTGTTCCGGATCACCCTGCACCGCTGGCGCAGCCCCCACCTGACCGACGCACTGACCCGCAGCGCATCCGGCACGACCGACGTCGAGCGGGTGCTGGAGGTCAGGCACGGCCTGGAGTTCGTGGTCCCCGAGCGGCGGATCTTCGACCTGTCTCTGCCGGTGCCGGACGGCGTGGCGCCCGTCGAACCGCAGCCGCCGACCGGTCACTTCGACCTGGCGCTGCTGCCCGGAGGCACCCACCCGGAGGTGCTGCAGGCGGACGGCGTGCTGGAGACGATGAAGCAGTGGCTGACGGAGCAGGGCCTGCTACGGCCCGACGCCGACGGCTTCGGTCACCGCCCGAGCCTGCTGCTGAGCTCCATCGAGGCCTCCTACTCACCCGCCGCCCTGCTCGACCAGTTCACCCTGCTCAACACAGGCGGAGTCACCCGGTGGCTGCCCATCCCTTCGGCGTTCGGCGCCACCCGCTACCTGTGGACCAAGGTCACCGCCGAGACCCTGGAACCGCTGTCGCAGCACGCCCGTCCCGAGCTGACCATGCTGCTGCGGGGCAAGGCGATCACCGAGGAGACGACCAGCACCTCCCGCTCGACCGAGGTCGAGGTCCACGGCGAACTGCACGGCAGGGTCGGCGGGGGGACACAGGGCGGCCTCCAGGTCGCGGGCGGCTGGTCCGGTGAGGCGAGCACGGCCCACGAGCAGCACGAAGAGAACGTGGAGGTCTACTGGGGCCAGACCCGCAACCCGTCGGTCGAGTTCCGGCTGCGGCAGCGGTTCAGGGTCGAGATGACCCTCACCGGACAACTGCCCGAGGTGCTCTCCGCACCCGTCCGACTCCTCCACGGGGTGCCCCTCGCCGTCTCGAGCCTGATGGGGCGCCGGCGCTGGGCGGCGGCCGGCTCCCGGCCCCGGTCGTACCTCGCCCGGTTCCCGCAGCGGCCCGAGGACGGCACCGTCGACGGCTGGGTACGCGTCGTCATCCCCGAGCACCTCGTCCAGCCCGGCCAGGCACCGCAACCGACGCCCGACCACCCCCAGGATGCCGCCCCGCCGGTGTGGCAGCCCCAGGAACATCCCCTGAACGACGCCTTGGTGGACCTGATGTCCGAGCACGGACATCCCTGGGCACTGCCCGCCGCGACCGAGATCAACCGCTGGGTCGCGCTGCCCGCGGCGCCCACCACCACACGCCCCCGGCCCGAGGCGCCGCAGACCTGGCGGCCGGACCGCACCACGCTCCCCGGCATCCTGTACGACCACCTCACCAACGAGGTGCAGCTGCGGCTGAGCCTGGAACGCCTGCTGCGGCACCGGTACCAGGTGCAGGTGGGCGGCGAGCAGGTGACCGCAGGCATGCGCATCACCCGTGTCACCGTCCTGCCGGAGTCCGACGTGGAGATCCTCTCGCGCCACTTCAACCAGGGCCGAGAGACACAGGAGCACGTCCATGGCCGGACCGGCGCATGGTTCGCCGGGGCCGGCCCCGACCTCGGCGGAGACATCGACGGCCACTCGCTCCGGGACTCGGCACCCCTGCGCTACGAGGCGGAGACGTCCGGGGAGCGGGCCGCGGAGGCCGAGGAGATCCTGGAGCGGAACGTCGCCAGTGTCCGGCCGTTCCGCTACTACAAGGCCGACTTGGACGTCGTCCTCTCCGGCCCGCACGGAAAGCTGCTCGTCAACGTTCCAGGCGGCCTGTACTTCATGCTCCCCATCGACCTCGCGGACTCACCCGCGCTGGCGGAAGTCCTCGTCACCGCACCGGAGACGACCACCGCACACGTCGACGACGACGCCGGGGCGGCGTCCGGCGCGGAGCGGACGACGGACGGCCTCGTCGAGGGGTTCCTGACCCGGGTCAACGGCGATACCGCGCCGGACGACTCTCCACCGCAGCCGCCCCTGGAGACGGCGCCCGGGAGCGGATCCGCCGGCCCGGCGCACCAGGCGGACGGCGCGGAGACCGCCGAGGCCAGCGCGGAAAGGTTCCTCACGCGAATCAACGGTGATCAACACGCTGCCGACACCGGCAGCAGTACCGACATGCAATGACGAAGGGAACGAAGCTCAGATGACAGCAGGAGACCAGTCCGCCAAGGAACCCGGCGGGACGGACAGATCCGCCGGGCAGTCCCAGGCGCAGGTCGCGCTCGCCCCGGCGCCCACAGCACCGGACGCCGACACCGGCAACCAGGCTGCCGCGCAGACGGGCGCCGTGTGGGATCAACCCCTGCCGTGGGCCGCCCCGCAGGCCGAAGGCCAGGACGAGAGCACCGCTGAGCCGAAGTCTGCGCAGGCCGAGCAGCCGGCGGCCCCGGCACCCCCTTCCGCGCAGCCGGCTGGTGACGACACCAAGGCCGACACGGAGGCTGCCGGCGAGGGGTCTTCGGTGGCACTGTGGCAGGCGGCTGTCGCCGAGCAGCAGCGCGGTGCGCACGCGGCGCCGGTTCCCACGGGGGCCGTCGCCGGTCACGCCGTCTCGAAGTGGCTTCTCGGCGTGGCCGTCGCGGCCGGTGCCCTTCTCGCGGCGGTAGGGGTGACCGAGGGACTGGGCTCGCATTCCTCCACCGCGACGGCCAAGGAGAAGCCGGAGCCGATCCTGGGCCCCGGCAAGGGCCTCGACGAGGCGGGCACCCCGACCCAGACCCCGACGACGCCTGCGAAAGGACGCCTTGCGGCAGGGGCCGGGAAGGCAGCCGCGGCAGCGCCCCCCGCCGTAGGCCTGGCGGCCGCCGACGCCCAGAACGGTCACACCCCCTCGTCAGGGCACCCCGCCGCGGTCTCACCCCAGAAGGCCGCGGCCAAGTCCTCGACGGCCGGGCAGAGCAGCTACCTCTCCGTACGGACCTCCGTGACGTCCCCCAACGACTACTGGAGCCAGAGCAACGTCAGCGTCACGACCACCAAGAAGCTCAGCGCGCTCAAAGTCGTCCTGCACGTGGCCCAGACCGGCGGCGTGGCGAACACCGGCGTCTGGACGTCCCTCGGCGGCAAGGTCACGGTGCACACCGGAAGAGCCTCGGACGGCGGAGCGGACTACGTCGTGACGCTCAACGCGGGCATCACCCTCGACCCCGGAACATACGTCTTCGAGTTCCAGTACAACCACGACAAGGGCACCCGCGACACGGGCCACGACATATGGGCCGTGGTGACCACCGCCGTCGGCGACAGCAAAGAGGTGTACCAGAACGGACGTTACTGACGCCGATGATCGAACCGGGGGAGGCGCCGGACGGACGAAAGACCAGCTCGGGCGCTTCCTCTGCGCTTGGGCGATGCCGGCTCGGCGACGATCACTCGTCCACTCCGGCGGCGCGAGTGCGGGCTCTTCGCCCGGCCGTGAGGATGTCCGATCCTGCATATGGCCTCAGAATTGGCGTTATGCCCTGTTTGTTCCGGATCGGAGGCACCCATGAAGGATCTCAAGTTCGAGCAGAAGGCCTCGCTGTCACGCATTGAGGCGGCTGACCAGCTCACCGCACTTGCAGCTGCACTGAGAGAGGGCGGGGATGCCGAACTGGAAATCGGCCCCGCGACGCTGAGCCTGCGGATTCCCGACGACCTTCGCAGCGAGGTGGAAGTCGAGGTAGGCAACGGGGAGATCGAGCTGGAGATCGAGTTCAAGTGGCCGACCGCACCGAGCCGGACAGCGCCGTCGCAGCCGGCCGCAGGCACCGCCAAGGCCACGAGCAGGAAGAACGTGCCCGCCAAGCCCGGTCGGAGCGGCACGGGCACCAGCAGGGGCAAGAGCGCGAAGCGGTCCGCCACAAGAACGGCATGAGTCGTGCTGGGGGCCTCGGGCTGATGAGAAGCAGTCCACGTGTCATGCCGGTTCCGGGACGAAGGGATACAACGCGTCGGCCCCTGCCTCCACGACGCCGTAGCTGCTCTCCGGTACCTCGTTCCAGGCGCCAGGCAGGTCGCCGAGAGGTTCGGAAACGATGAGGCGGGTCTCGTCCGACACTTCCTGCAGGAAGGCCGCATCGGGGTGCAGCTTGCGCAGTGCGTCCACGCGGGTGCTGTAGAACAAAGACCGGGAAGCGCCCTGGCTCGAGTAGCGGAAGGCCCATACTCGTTCGCCGTCGGTCACGGCGATTGTCATCTGCAGCGGGAACTCCACACCGTGGTTGCGGCCGCTGCGCTCCACCACTCCCACCATCCGGGACACAGCGCCCGGCGGGTCCTGGTCCAGGCCGAGGGTGAGCGCCAGGTAGAACATCACCTCCGAGTCCGTCGTTCCTTCGATGTCGGAGTACAGCCCAGGGTCGACGAGCAGGGACAACTCGCGACGCATGAGGTGGAAATCTGTGATGACGCCGTTGTGCATCCACATCCATCGGCCGTGCCGGAACGGGTGGCAGTTCGTCTGCTGCACCGCCGTGCCGGTCGTCGCCCGTATGTGGGCGAAGAACAACGGGGAGCGGACATGATCCGCGATCTCCCTCAGGTTGCGGTTGTTCCAGGCGGGGCCGACGTCCCTGAACAAGGCCGGGGTGTCGATACTCTCCTGCGAGTACCACCCGATGCCGAAACCGTCGCCGTTCGTCGTCTCGACACCCAGTTTGGAGTGGAGGCTCTGATCGATCAGCGAGTGGGCCGGTTTGTAGAGGATGGTGTCGAGAAGCAGGGGTGTTCCCCAGTAAGCGAGCCATCGGCACATGAGCGATCACCTGTGTTCCCAGCTGCACCTGCGGGACTGCGCTGATGTCCCGCCCGCGGCGCCCGGAGTCTTCAATGAGTCCGCCGGTCACCTGGCTGCCGCACCCCGCTGCTCTGCCGGCTCGGCTCGAGGGCACTGAGGATGGTGGGCGTCCCTCGCGCCGGCGGCGACGCCGTCTCCGATGATCGGGTGGCTCTTGTTCCGATCTCATTTTCGCCTCTCTCGCCGCGCATCGCCATGCGGGCGCGGATCGGACGGCCATCGCTCCGAGCACGGGGAGATGGAGCCGGCCATGGCTGTGCTGCCAGTCGGCGGGCGACAGTCCGGATCCGACACGTCGGCATACATCGGTGGCCGTCCGCGACGCATCGACGTGGTATCTCAGCACCGGCATGTGCCGGACGGACCCGTGGGGTCGTACACAAAGGAGACGCGCCGGCGTGCGGCGCATAACGGAAAACACGGAACGGGCGAACGCGTGGAGGCGGCACCTGGGGGGGAGCGACCCGCGCAAAATCCTGCGGATCCGCTCCTGACACACTTGTCGCCCTCGACACATCGACAAGGCGACGGGACAGGTGGGACGGGGTGCGCTCGCAGGGCACGCAGGAACAGCCGGACATCACCGTCGTCATGGCGGCGCGGGCCGGGGACCGGCAGGCCTCGGAACAGCTGATACGTGACTGTCTGCCGTTGGTCTACAACATCGTCGGGCGGGCGCTGGACGGTCACAGCGACGTCGACGACGTCGTCCAGGAGACGATGATGCGGGTCCTGGACGGGTTGCCCGGACTGGAGCAACCGGATCGGTTCCGGTCCTGGCTCGTCGCCATCACCGTGCGGCAGATCCGTGACCGGTGGCGCAGAGGGCGCACCGGGCTCACTGCGGACCCCCTGGAGGAGAAGGCCCAGGAGCCGGACCCGCAGGCCGACTTCTCCGAGCTCGTCATTCTTCGGCTTGCGCTGTCGGGCCAGCGGCGCGAAGCGGTGGAGGCGACCCGCTGGCTGGAGGACGAGGAACGCGAGGTACTCGCGCTGTGGTGGATGGAGAGCGCCGGTGAACTGACCCGCGGCGAGCTCTCGGCGGCCTGCGGCCTCACACGTCGGCATGCCGCGGTCCGAATCCAGCGGGTCAAGGAGCGGCTGGAGGCGGCGCGCACAGTGGTACGTGCCGTGACGGCCTCGCCACGCTGCCCGGACCTGACCGCCCTGCTCTCCTCATGGGACGGGCGGCCGTCGGCGCTGTGGCGCAAGCGGCTGGCACGCCATGTCCGCGACTGTCCGCAGTGCCTGTCGAGCTCGTCCGACCTCATACCGGCGGAGGGGCTGCTGGCCGGCCTCGCGCTGGTGCCTGTGCCGCTCGGCCTGGCCGGCCTGGTAGTGGCCAGGGTGCTGAGGGCGGACTCGGCAGGGGCGACCGTCGGCGCGGGCACCCGGACGGCGAGTGGTGCAAGCCGTACGGCGCGGACGATCGGCAAGCTGGCCGCCAAGCCCGCGGCGGCGGCAGCCGCAGGTGCCGTGACACTCGCGGCCGCAGGAGTGGCCTGGTACACCGTCGCGGGGTCTCACGAGCCGGCCCCGCGGCCCGCCGCCGCGGCCCCGCTCTCGCCCGCCGCCTCGTCCGTGCCGCCGACCCCGAGAGCGTCCGCCTCCCGGACACCGGCACCCACGTCAGCGCCGACAGCAGTCCCGGCGACGACGGCTGCGGTGCGGTTCTCGGGACGGCACGCCCTACGGTCGGTCGACAACCCCGGCGACTACGTGAGCCAGTCCGGCCGGCTCGGCATCCTGGGGCCGGTCGGCGCCACCAGCTCCGCGGCCACCCGGCAGGCGGCCACCTTCACCTTCGTTCCCGGCCTGGCGGACTCCCGCTGTTACTCACTCAGGGACGCCACCGGCAGGTATCTGCGGCACTACGCCTTCCGCATCCGGCTGGACAGCGACGACCGATCCGCCCTCTTCCGGAAGGACGCCACCTTCTGCCCCCGTTCCGGTTCCATGGCCGGTTCGGTCTCCCTGGAGTCGTACAACTACGCCGGTCGCTACCTCCGCCACCGGGGCAACCTCCAGCTGTGGCTCGACCCCTCCGAGAACACCGCTGCCTACCGGGCCAGTCGCTCCTTCGTCCTCGTGGCGCCCTGGACCTGACACGGAACGGCCCTGCTCTGAAACTCGCGTGACGCCAGGTCAGGCCGATGGGACGCGCCGGGGTGTTCCGTGGCGGCGGGCTGTGCCCGAGCGGCACGGCCCGTGGGTCACGCTCCCCCCGCTTCCACCGGTGGGCTCTGGGCGGCACGTTCGGTTGGATGCTCCAGGTCGAGCAGGCGAGAGCGGATGCGGCCCCAGGGCAGGCATCGTCCATCAGGTCGGGATCAATGCATTGCGTCGAGGGCGGCGAGGATGTCGGCCGGTTCGGCGCGGGTGGTGTAGTCGGTGTCGACGAAGGACCAGCGGATGACGCCGTCGCGGTCGATGACGTAGGTGGCGGGCAGCGGGAGCGTGCGCGGGTGGCCGTCGTTGACACGCTGGAGGTCGAAGCCGAGCTTGGCGTAGACGGCGGCGAGGTCGTCGGGGAGGTCGAAGGCGAGGCCGTACTGCTTGGCGGTGTCGGAACCGATGTCGCTGAGGACGTCGAAGGCGAGGTCGTGCTTCTCCGTCAGGGTGAGGGACTCGTCGGGGATTTGCGGGGAGACGGCCACCAGGCGGGCGCCGCGGGCAGTGATGGCCTCGTGGTGCTGCTGGAGTGAGCGCAGGGCGATGTTGCAGTACGGGCACCAGGCGCCGCGGTAGAAGGTCAGCACGACCGGGCCGTCGGTGAGCAGGTCGTCCAGGGCCAGGGTGTGTCCGGTCGCGGTGGGGAGATTGAAGCGTGGGGCTTGGGCGCCGACGGTCAGGGCGCGGTCGGCCTGGCCGGAGTCGGCGAGTTCCTGGCCGGCTCGCTGCATGACTGTCCGGATCTCGGCGGGAATCTGCTGCTGACGTGCTGCGTAGAAAGCGCGCAGTTCGGTGTTGAGGGTGGTCATGGTGCTCGTTCCTTGTGGTCGGTGACTCGGGCGGGACCGGTCAATCTTGAAATGACCGTTCCAAGATAAGGGTGTTCGTGGTCCACCGCCAGCCCGTACGGAGGTGCGAATGGGCGGAGGTCGGTGAAGGGATGACGGTCGGTCAGGGTCAACGCCTTGATGAACGCGGCGAGTTGGACTGCGCGATGGGTGAGGTGTCGGCGAAGGTGGGAGGGCTGGGACCCGTTCAGGAGCGCCCGGCGGGCTGCTGCGTGCCTGCCGAAATCTTTGCGGCGTGCTGAAGCGGAAGTATCTTGGAACCCTCATTTCAGGATAGCGGGGTGGGCCATGCCCGACATCAAGCACTTCGATCCGGATGCCACCCTGGAGACCGTGGTGCGGCTGTTCTGGCGGCAGGGCGTGGCCTCGACCGGGATCCAGGACGTGGTGAGCGCGACCGGGCTCAACCGTTCCAGCCTGTACGCCACGTTCGGCGGAAAGCAGGAGCTCTACCTCGCGGCGTTGCGCCGCTACCTCGAACAGCGATCCCAGCCGGTGTTTCGGCGCCTGGCCGAGGACGAGCGGGGTCTGCCGGCCGTCTCCGAGTTCTTCGCCGGCCTGATCGAGGCGCGCTGCTCGGGTGAGTACGCCCGCTGGGGCTGCATGGTCTCCAACGCACACGCCGGGGTCGAGAACAGCGATCCGGACGTGCGTGCCCTCCTGGACCGGCACCACCGGGAGCTGCGCGAGGCAATGTACGCGGCGCTGGTAACCGCCGAGCGCCGGGGGCAGCTTGCCCCAGGGGCCGCCCCCGATGCTTCCGCGGATCTGCTGGCCCTGCTCGCCTATGGCGTCAACCTGCGCTCGCGTGCCGGTGCTGACGCCGCGACGTTGCGAAAGACGGTGACCGCCGCCCTGGACTCGCTGGGTGTGAGGACGGCCGCGTAGGCATCCGCGGGCCCGGCTCTCAACCGGGGTTGAGCGCAGGTGAAGTGCCCGTACGGACGACGGAAGCCGGCACGGCTTCAGCTCCGCCGTCGTCGTCTCCCTCGCGGCGGTCCGCCGGAGCGGCTCACCGTGGCCCGTCGGCAACGCCAGCGGCCCGGTTCCGCCTGCCCTGACGGACCCGGGCCCTGCTTGCGGCTTCGGCGGCTAACTCATCGCACCTCCCGCGCGTACGGCGCGACCACGATCCGGTCGATCAGCGGTGCGTAGCGGGAGCGGAGCAGTACTCCCGGGAAGGTGTCCGAGGCGTACGTCGTGCCGTCGAAGTTCGGCAGTTCCTCGGAGTGGAACGCGATCGTGTTCTGCCCCTTCTTCAGCTGGACCGGGACGGTCAGCTCCCAGAAGTTGTCCTGGTGGAAGGTGTGCGGGAAGCCGACGCGCTGCATCTCGCCGCCGTTGACGGTGAGGTCGGCGTGGCGGGCGAGCGGGTCCGGGTTGTAGTGCGTGGCCTCCGACTGCTCCGGGTTCGAGTAGCGGATGCGCAGCGCATACAGGCCGGCCTTGTCCGCGGCGACGGTGAACGTCGCCGTGTTGCCGTTGCCCGGGTCGCCGCCGATCCCCGTGATCGCCGTACCGTCGGTCGCCAGGGGCAGCGAGGTCAGCGTGGTCGAACCCGCGAGCTTGGCGTCCTGCGCCTCGTACGTGCGTGCCTTGAGCGTGCCGTCGGTGGGGGTGACCGTCAGCCGGTCGACGAGGGTGGCGGCCGAACCGCCGGTCACCGTCACCTTGTTGAGGCCGCCCGAGAGGGAGACGGCGACCTCGTGCCTGGCCTTGCTCACGTTCAGGACGTCGTGCCCGTTGACCGCCAGGCGTGCGTCTGCGGCGCCGAGGGTGTCGACGTCGAGGGTGGCCTCGCGGTCGGCGGGGGAGTAGACCCAGAACGTGGCGGTCTGGCCCTTCGTGAGCCGGGCCGCTCCCGAGCCCGTGGCGGGGGTTCCGGCCTGCTTCGGCAGGTCGTAGACGGGCCGCGCCCCGCCGCCCAGCCAGGCCAGCTCGCCCTCGTACACCTCGGTGGCTGCCGACGGGTCCGGCAGGGACAGGGTGAGGCGGTCGACGATGGCGTCGCCCTTGGTGGTGCGCTTGCCGTCGAGGCTCTTCGCGGCGAGCGTCAGGGTGTGCCTGCCCTTGGTGAGATGCACCTTGGTGTCGGTGTGGTCCCACACCACCCACTTGTAGCCGAGCGGCAGGAAGAGCTCCTGCTCGCTGTCCGCCTTGCCGTCCACGCGCAGGAAGACGTTGGTGGGGCCCTGCTCCTTCACCTTGTCGAAGGTGTTCAGGGAGTTGGCGAAGGCGCTCAGGTCGTACATGCCGTCCTCGGGGACGTCCACGGCGAAGTCGAGTGTGACGTCCGAGCCGGTGCGCAGGCCGCCGACGTCGTAGCCGCCGGAGGTGTAGAACTTCGACACGTCGCTCGTCGAACCCTCGGGGCCGTTCTTGGAGTAGCCGGCCCCCGTGTGGGCTGCGTCCTCCGCCTCGTACGACCCCTGCCAGCGCACGGGCGCGGACTGGGTGCCCTTCGCCTTCCCGGCCGGGCTGAGGACGATCTCGTACGCCGAGGACTCCTTCAGCTTCGGCAGGGTGCCGTCGCCGAAGTCGACGACGGCCGTCCCGTCGTCACCGACCTTGAGGTTCGTCTCCGTCAGCAGCTTCGGGCCGGAGTTGTCGCCGACCTGCCCGCTCCAGTCGATCTCCCGCACCCAGGCGTGGACCTGGTCCCCGAAGACCTTCTTGGGGACGCCTGCGAAGGTGATGTGGCCCTTCCCGGTCGAGCCGCCGAAGATCAGCCGGGCCTGCTTCTTCTTCTCGTCGAGGGTGGCCACGCCCTGCATGGTGTAGTTCTGGCCCGGGAACGGCGGCGTCACCTTCACGGTGTGCCCACTCATCGAGGCGTACGAGTGCAGTAGCCACCACTGGCCGTTGCCGCGGTTCGACTGCACCGCGGAGTCGGAGAGGTTGCCGTCGATGTTCCAGTATGCGATGTCGGCGTCCACCTTGGACTCCTCGATCGCGGACACCCACTGGACCATCTGGCCGGGGACGGAGGTGTGGTAGTTGAAGGCGTACTCGTTGATGTTGATGGGGAGTCGGGTTCCTTCGCGGGCGGTTCCCTTGAACAGGTCCTTCTCCCACGCCCGGTACTTGGCCACGCTCTCGCGCACCGCCTCCGGGTGGCTCAGCTCGTGCCAGGTGATCACGTCCGGGAGGGTGCCGGCGGCCAGTGTGTGGGTGAGGAAGCCCTTCACCTGGTCGTACAGGATGCTGGTGTTGGGACCGGCGACGCGGGCCTCGGGCATCTTGCCCTTGATGAGCCTGTAGGCGGAATCCCAGGCGGCGAAGTAGTCCTTGGGGTCGTTCAGCCAGCTGACCTTGTTGTAGCTCCACTCGCCGGTGCCGAACATGTTGCCCTCGGGCTCGTTGAACGGCACGAAGACGATGTTGTCCTGGTACTGCTTGGGCAGCTTCAGGACCTGGTCGACCTGCTTGGCGATCTTCTCCTCGTAGAGCTTGAGCTTCTCCTCGGGGGTGCCGCCGGGCCACTCGTACGGGAACCCGCGGTGGATGTCCGTCATGTAGATGTACACGTCACCATCGGTGGAGTCGGCCAGCGGCTTGACCACGTCCAGCGCGTCGGCACCCGGGTGCTGCGGGCCGTCCTGCGCCTTGGTGGAGACGGTGCGCAGACCCATGCCCTCGAGGAGGTTGTTGGTGGGGACGCCCGGTCCGTACACGCCGTAGAGGGTGCCGGAGGCACCGCCGTGGAACCTGCCGGTGTCCGAGCCGAGATCGACGGTCAGGGCTCCCTCGCGGACCACGGTGACGGTCGCCTTCACGGCCTGCCCGGCGGCGGTTCCGGCCACCGTGAAGGTGCCCGGCCGGCCGTACTTCTCGGCCGGTACGGCGTCCCAGGTGACCGGTGTGTCGCGGTCGTAGCCGTCGGAGAAGGAGGAGCGGACCGAGGCGGGCAGGGAGGGGGCCGTCCCGGTCGTCGTACGGACCTCGAAGGACGTCTGCGAGAGCTGCTGGAGAGTGGGAAGGGTTCCGACCGTACCGGCCACCTGCTCGGCGGTGAGCGCCGAGTGCCAGACCGTGAAGTCGTCGACCGCGCCCTTCAGCAGCGGGTCCGGGTAGAAGGACTTGCCGATGTAGCCGGCCGCGGTGGCCGAACCGTCCAGCAGATCCTTGGCTTTGACGTTCGTCGCGGAGGAGGAGACCGCCACGCCGTCGAGATAGGTGGTGACCCGGTGGGCGGCGGTGTCGAGGGTGACGGTGACGGTCCGCCAGCCGTCGGCGGGCAGCGGCGCGTACCCGGATACCTGCGCCTCCGCGCCCCCTCCGCCGGTGGTCACGGCGGTACGCAGCACGCTGCCGTTGTACGGCGTCGTGAACAGGTACTTGGTGGTGTCGGTGCCCAGATCGAAGATGCGCTGCCAGGCCGACTTGTCGCCGCTCCACTTCACGCGGGCCGAGACCGTCAAGTCGCTTGCGTCCCCGAGCACTTCGCGGGGCAGACGGACGTACGCGCCGTCCGAGGTGGGTGCCCCGCCGGGCAGCGACAGTGCCTTGCCGCCGTCCGGGCCCGCGACGGACTGGGCGGTGGAGCCGTTCACCAGGGTCGCCGTCAGCCCGTTGCCGGAGCTGTCGGTGATCCTGCCGGAGTCGAGGTCGTCCTGGTCGAAGGTGTAGTGGGCGGCGGGCTGGGGCGTGTCGGCTGCCTGCGCGGGGACGGCCGGTGCGGCCAGCAGGCCCGCACCGAGAGCCAGCACCATGGCGGCCGGCGCCCGGCGCCGGGCGGATCTGTCAGCGGATGGCATGGATTGCGTCCTCAATCCTTGTGTATCGGCGTGACGGCGTATCGGCTTGGCGGTGTGTCGTCTCGTGTGTCGAACCGGTTCGCTCCGCTCCCGTTCGCCGCGGATGCGAGGGAGCTCGTCCGGTCGGCCGGGGCGGAGGCTGCACCTGCCCGGAGAGGGGGTGGAACCGGCCCACGGTCGTCGGAAGGATCACTTCATCGAACCGGTTCGGCAAGCTAGCACCGGGAATCCCGGCCAGCAATCCCCTGGACATCAAGAAAAGCGGGACCTTCGAACGGGCTGGAAAGTGTCGCCAGGGGTGTTGACAGGCGTCCGGTCAGTTCCTACCTTCACTTCACGCGAACCGGTTCGACAACCGGCTCTCGCTCTCCGTTCCACCCCACACCTTCACGTCCGGCGAGTACTCTCTCCACCGAGGACTCGAACCGGTTCGGGCAAGGATTCCGAGCAAGGAGCCGCCGTGAACATCGGAGAGATCGCCCGCCGGGCGGGTGTTTCGCGGAGCACCGTCTCGTATGCGCTGAGCGGCAAGCGTCCGGTCTCGGAAGACACCCGTCGGAAGATCCAGGAGGTCATCGACGAGCTGGGCTACCGGCCGAACGCCAGCGCACGTGCCCTGGCCAACGGGCGGACCAGCACGATCGGTCTGGTGTTTCCGCCGGCCGGGAACCACTACACAGGTATGCAGCTGGACTTCATCGGCAGTGTGGTGGAGGCCGCCGCGGCCTACGACTACGACGTACTGCTCTCCCCGAGCGGCGTGGACAGTGACCGCTCGTTCCAGCGGCTGCTGGGGGAGCGGCGGGTCGACGGCGCGATCCTGATGGAGATCCGGCTGGAGGACGACCGGGTGGACCACCTGGCCGACCTGGGTTTCCCCTCTGTTGCCATCGGGCGTACCGCCCATCCGGAAGGCGGCTGGTGGGTCGGCCTGGACCACACCGCGCTGGCGGCGGCGTGCGTCCACCACCTGGCGGACCTCGGCCATCGCCGCATCGCCTTCGTCAACCGGCCCGAGCAGCTGTTGCGGGCCGGGTACGAGTCCGCGCACCGGGGGCTGGAGGGGTTCACGAAAGCCGCGGCCGAGCGTGGGCTGACGGTGCGGACGTACTGCTGCGGGGACGACCCGGCGTCCGGCCAGGCCTGCCTGGAACAGATCCTGCGCGACGACCCGGCCACCACCGGCCTGGTCACCCTGAACGAGGCCGCCCTGGGTGGCCTCTACCGGGGGCTCGCGCACGCGGGCCGTCATGTGCCGCGTGACTTCTCCGTCACCGGGGTCGTCGCCAGCCGCTGGGCGGAGACGGTGACCCCGCAGCTCACCGCGGCCGACGTACCGGCGGAGGAGATGGGCCGACGTGCCGTCGACCTGCTGGTGGAACGGCTGGACCATCCCGACGCGCCGCCCCGCCACCACCTCCTCGCCCCGCCGATCTCCCTACGGGCCAGCACCGGGCCCGTCACCGCGCCCTGACCCCACCCGCGTAGTTCTCCTCAACTCACCTCACTTCACCGGACGTTCACACCGCTCGACAGGGCTCCGTCCGTCATGCCCGCCTGTCCTCGCCACGCCAGGACAGGCCTGTACCACCCATGCCTTCACTCACCCGTGCCTTCACCCACCCGTGCCTTCACTCACCCGTGCCTTCGGCACCCGCATGCCCAGAACAAAGGAACCCTCGCCATGAACAGCTCCTCCAGACAGCGTCGTCTGACCGCCGCGGCCGTGACCGCGCTCGCCGTGGCCGTCTCCGCCACCGCCTGTTCCTCCGGCTCGGGCAGTACCGACACCAAGGGTGCCGGCGGCGGCACGTACACGATCTGGGACCCGTACCCGCAGTTCGACAAGACCTCGGACTGGGCGAAGCTGCTGGACCAGTGCGGCACCAAGGCCGGCGTGAAGGTCAAGCGCACCGCGTTCGACACCAGCGACCTGGGCAACAAGACGCTGCTGGCGGCGCAGCAGGGCAACTCCCCGGACGTCCTCATCGTCGACAACCCGGTGGTGTCCACCCTCGCGGAGGCGGGGGTGCTCACCACGACCGACGACAACAAGCTGGACACCTCCAAGGTGGATCCCAACCTGCTCGCGGCCGGCCAGTCGGGCGGCAAGACCTACGGCACCCCGATCGGCGCCAACACCCTGGCCCTGTACTACAACAAGGAGGTGCTGAAGAAGGCCGGCGTGGACGTCGCCTCGATCAAGGACTGGACGTCGCTGACGGCGGCGCTGGCCAAGGTCAAGAAGGCCGGCAAGAAGGGCATCACCTTCTCCGCGATCGGCACCGAGGAGGGCAGCTTCCAGTTCCTGCCCTGGTTGTGGGGCGCGGGTGCCAAGCTGACCGAACTCGACTCGGCCCAGGCCGTGTCCGCGCTGTCCTTGTGGAAGGACTGGCTGAAGCAGGGCTACGCGCCGAACTCGGTGCTCAACAACACCCAGACCACCAGCTGGCAGGAGTTCGCCAGCGGCGACTACGCGTTCGCCGAGAACGGCACCTGGCAGCTGGCCAATGCCAAGAAGGCCGGCTTCGGCTACGGCGTGATCCCGGTCCCGGCGGCCACGGGCGGCACCGCGGCTGCCCCGACCGGCGGCGAGTTCGTGACCGTCCCGGTCCAGAAGGACACCGGCCGCTACGCCACCTCCCAGAAGCTGGTGACCTGCCTGACCAGCGGCGACAACCTCAACGCCACCGACACCACGCTGTCCTATGTGGCGCCCACCAGCGAGGTCCAGGACAAGCAGGTGGCCGCGAACGCCGACCTGAAGCCGTGGGTCGAGGCGGTCAAGGCGGCCAAGGGCCGTACCAGTGACGACCTGGGCACCAAGTACCCCAAGATCTCCGAGCAGATGTGGAAGGCCGTCCAGTCCGCCCTCAGCGGCTCCAAGTCGCCCAAGGACGCACTGAGTTCGGCGCAGGCCGCGGCCAAGTGACATGAGCCCGATGAAGCAGATGAAGCAGACGACCCATCCGCCGGACCACCGGCCCGCGGACGCCCGGAACGGGGCGGCCACCGCCGCCCCGCCCCAGGCCGGCGGCAGGAAGCGCCGCCGACCTGCCTCCACCCAGTGGGCGGCCTGGGGCTTCCTCGCCCCGGTCACCCTCTACCTCGCCCTCTTCTACGCCTATCCGCTCTACCGCAACCTCGACCTGAGCCTGCGCAACTACACCGTCCGCTCCTTCGTCCAGGGCGACGCCCCCTTCACCGGGCTGGAGAACTACCGGAAGGTCTTCGACGACCCCACCTTCGCCCCGGCCCTGCTGCACACCACGCTCTTCACCGCCGTCTGCCTGGTCTTCCAGTACGCCATCGGGCTCGCCCTGGCGGTCTTCTTCCACCAGCACTTCCGGCTCTCGGCGACCCTGCGCGCGCTGTTCCTGGTGCCGTGGCTGCTGCCGCTGATCGTGTCGGCTTCCACCTGGTCGTGGATGCTCAACACCGACTCCGGCATCGTCAACGCAACCCTGCACGCCCTCGGCATCGGCCCGGTCAACTGGCTGACCTCACCGTCCTGGTCGCTGACCTCGGTGATCATCGCGAACATCTGGATCGGCGTCCCCTTCAACCTGGTCGTGCTCTACAGCGGCCTGCAGTCCATCCCGGCCGGCCTGTACGAGGCCGCAGCCCTGGACGGCGCGGGCGCCTGGCGCCGGTTCTGGAGCATCACCTTCCCGCTGCTGCGCCCGGTGTCCGCCATCACCCTCCTCCTCGGCCTGGTCTACACGCTCAAGGTCTTCGACATCATCTGGATCATGACCAAGGGCGGCCCCGCCGACTCCTCCACCACCTTCGCCACCTGGTCCTACCAGCTCGGCTTCGGCAACCTCCTGCCCGCCTTCGGCCCCGGAGCCGCCGTCGGCAACCTGCTCGTCGTCGCCGCGCTCGTCTTCGGCCTCGTCCACGTCCGGGTGCAGAGAAAGCAGGCGCTGTCATGAGCCGCATCCGCAGGCGTACGGGGGGAAAGACCGCGATCGGCGTCATACTGACCGCGATCATGCTGTTCCCGGTGTACTGGATGATCAACGTGTCCTTCACCCGCGACCAGGACATGCGCAAGAGCCCACCGGACCTGCTGCCGCTGCACGGCACGCTGGCCGGTTACCGCACCGTCCTGGACGAGCAGTTGCCCTACCTCGGCACCAGCCTCGTGATCGGCCTGGGCACCGTCGTTCTGACCGTGCTGCTGTCCGCCCCCGCCGGCTACGCGCTGGCCAAGCTGCGCCCGCGCGGCGGCGGCATCCTCAGCTTCGTCCTGCTGGCCGCCCAGATGATCCCCGGCATCATCATGGCGATGGGCTTCTACGCCATCTACCTCCAGCTCGGGCTGCTCCAGTCCGTCCTGGGCCTGATCGTCGCCGACTCCACCCTGGCCGTCCCGTTCGCGGTCCTGATCTTCACCGCGTTCATGTCCGGCATCCCCCGCGAACTCCTCCAGGCCGCACAGATGGACGGGGCGAGAGCGCTGCGGACCTTCTGGTCGGTGGTGCTGCCGATGAGCCGCAACGCCGTCGTCACGGTGTCGCTGTTCGCGTTCCTGTGGTCCTGGTCCGACTTCGTCTTCGCCAGCACCCTCGTCAACGGCGGCGCCCACGAGCCGATCACCCTCGGCATCTACCACTACATCGGCAACAACAACCAGCAGTGGAACGCCATCATGGCCACCGCCGTCGTGGCCTCCCTGCCCGCCGCGGTGATCCTCGTCCTCGCCCAGCGCTACGTCGCCGCCGGCGTGACCGCCGGAGCCGTCAAGGACTGAGCCGTCCGCCCGACGCGCCGTCAGCCCTCTGCGGGTCCGTCGTGGCCGGTCGCGCAGTTCCCCGCGCCCCTGCGGAGCGCTGTCCCCCTGACCTGCTCAGAGCCCCCGTTGTTGCCTCCTGCTCCAGAAACGAGTCACGCCACATGACCGCCGCCCGATCCGGCCCGGCCTTTTCCGTCCACGACATCCCGTTCAGCACGTACGGATCCTGGTTCGACATCTCGCCCGTGATCGCGGAGAAGACGTACGCCGAGGACCTCCACCTCGTCTCGCACCAGAACGGCATGCACGGCGTTCTGCGCCTGGTCCCCCTGAACCCGGCGACGGGCGACCGCGCCGAGACCCGCGTCGAGGTGACACCGGGCCTGCTCAGCTGGATCGGTGAGAGCGGGCGTGTCGACCTCGCCTACGAGTCGCCGGACACCGTACGGCTGCGGGGGAGCGGCCTGGGCATCGGAGTCTTCGCCGCCGCGCAGGCACTGACCCCGTTCAGCGGGACGTACTTCTTCCACGACCCGGCGGCGGAGGCGCACGTCTTCACGTCGTACGAGACCGGGCGCCGCTACCGCGCAACCGTGCTGTCCGGCACCCTCGCCGAGGCGGCCGGAGCCCAGGCCCTGGGCAGCGCCGACCGCGGACTCGCCGTCACCGAGGAGGCGGGCGGTGGTTGGGAGATCGCGGTCGAGGAACTCGACACCGCCCGCCCGCCGTACGCGTCCCCGGCGAGCTTCGTGGAGATCGCGGAGAGTGCACAAGGGGCGTTCGCGGCGTTCGTCGACGCGGTGGCCCCCTGGCGTTCGTCCGCCACACCGGCCGCCGAACTTGCCGCCTATGTCGTCTGGTCGGCGACCGTGGCGGCGAAGGGCCTGGTCACCCGGCCCGCGGTGCTGATGTCCAAGCACTGGATGGACAAGGTCTGGAGCTGGGACCACTGCTTCAACGCGCTTGCCCTGGCGCCGGGTTCGCCGGGGCTGGCGCTGGATCAGTTCCACCTGCCCTTCGACCACCAGGACGCCGCCGGCGCCCTGCCCGACTCGGTGACGCACTCAGAGGTCCTGTACAACTTCGTCAAGCCGCCCATCCACGGCTGGGCCTTCGGCCATCTGCGCCGCCGCCTGCCGACACCTCCCGACCAGGATCAACTGGCCCAGGTGTACGCCCGGTTGGAGCGCTGGACGAACTTCTGGCTCACCGCACGACGAGCCCCCGGCGCCGAACTGGCCTACTACCAGCACGGCAACGACAGCGGCTGGGACAACGCCACCACCTTCGATCCGGAGCGGGTGGTCGTCACCGCCGACCTGGCGGCCTTCCTCGTCCTGCAGCTGCATGAACTAGCCGACCTGGCCGAGGAGTTGGGCAAGGCGGAGGCGGCGCGCCGGTGGACGGCCGTAGCCGAGGAGACACAGAGGGCGCTGCTGGACCAGCTCTGGACCGGTGACCGGTTCGTCGCCCGGGGAGCCGCCGGCGGGGACACCTGGGGCAGCGCGAGCCTCCTCGACCTGATGCCCATCGTGCTGGGCGAGCATCTGCCCGGCGAGGTCAGCAGCGCGCTGGCCGATCACATCAAGGCCCACCTCACCCCGTACGGACTGGCCACCGAACTGCCCTCCTCTCCCCACTACCTCGCCGACGGCTACTGGCGCGGCCCGATCTGGGCCCCCGCGACGGTCCTCGTCGAGGACGGACTGCGCCGCGCAGGGCACCACCGGCTGGCCGACGACGTCAGCGCCCGTTTCCGCGCCCTGTGCGAGACCCACGGGTTCGCCGAGAACTTCGACGCCCTCACCGGAAC
Source organism: Streptomyces sp. NRRL S-646 (assembly GCF_000720765.1). Classification (GTDB taxonomy): domain Bacteria; phylum Actinomycetota; class Actinomycetes; order Streptomycetales; family Streptomycetaceae; genus Streptomyces. Next base: position 330,761 of record NZ_JODC01000007.1, on the reverse strand, counting down.
GGGCCTGCGCGACCGCGCCTACACGTGGACCGCCAGCAGCTACCTCCTGCTGGCCGAAGCCCACGCACACCGGGGCAGCCGCTGACCGGCCGCCTTACGCGAGCTCCGGGGCCGTTCGGTCCCCGGTCCGTCCCCCTGTTAGGAGTCGCACAATGAAGTCGCTCCCCGCACCGCCCGGACGCGCATCGCGCACCAGACGCCGAGCCATCTCGTCCGCGGCCGTCCTCCTGGCCACCCTGGCCGCCACCCTGGTGCCCGCCGGCCCGTCACAGGCCGCGGACACCACCGTTGCCGTCGACTTCTCCGTCGCCGGGGGCGCCCCCACCTACCGCGCTTCGGGCATGATCTACGGGCTGACTCCCGACGGGTCGCTGCCGCCGGACCACTTCTTCAAGGACATCAAGTGGCACTTCGAGCGGGCCGGCGGCGCCCAGCTCAACGGTGGCGGCTACGCCACCAGCCTCGCTGACTACCAGACCCGCTGGAACGCCACCCTCGCCCAGTACAAGCGCACCAAGGCGCTCGGCGGCACGTTCGTCATCCTGCCGCACGACCTGTGGGGCGCCGACGGCACCACCAGCCAGGGCTTTCCCGGCGACAACGGCAACTGGACGCTGTTCGACAACTTCGTCAACCAGCTCATCTCCGACGTCAAGGCCAACAACATGACGGTGGAGTGGGACCTGTGGAACGAGCCGGAGCTCAGCGGCTTCTGGGGCCGGTCCCAGAGCCAGTATCTTCAGATGTGGTCGCGGTTCCACGCCGCCGTGCGGGCCAACCTCCCCGGTCAGCTCATCGTCGGCCCCAGCATGGCCAACCCGCCCAGCTCCTCCAACACCTGGTGGACCACCTACCTGAACTACGTCAAGGCCAACAACGTCGCCCCCGACATCTACAGCTGGCATGCCATTCCGCACGACCCCGTCCCGGCCGTCAGCAACGCCAACTCGACCATCGCCGCCGCGGGCCTGACCAACACCCGCCCGTACCAGATCAATGAGTACGCCGGGCGGGAACAGCAGAACCCCGGTGGCGGCGGCTGGTTCATCAGCCGCCTGGAGCGGGCCGGCGCCGACGGCCTGCGCTCCAACTGGGGAGGGGGCCCCAGCCTGCACGACTACGCGGCCAACCTGCTCACCAAGAACAGCTCCGGCCAGTACCTGCCGCTCGGCGAGTGGTTCCTGTACCGGTACTACGGCTCCCAGACCGGAAACATCGTGAACCTCACGCCCGGTACGAACACCGACGGGCTGGCGACGAAGGACAACTCCGCGCGGAACGCGAAGATCCTGCTGGGAAGCAACGGCAACACCGGCAATGTCACCGTCAGCCTCAACCGTCTCGACACCACCTCGGTCGTGGAGAACAGCCGGGTGCGCGCGATAGTCCAGCGCATACCGAACAACGGCGGAGGCGCGGTGACAGGTCCGGTGACGGTCTTGGACCAGACCCTGACGGTGAGCGGGAACTCGGCTTCGGTGAGCGTGCCGTGGACGGACTCCGCGGACGGCTACACGGTCACGCTGCTGCCGCCGTCTAACACCACCGTCTCCACTGTCGCGGTGGCCCAGCACAGTGGTCAGTGCCTGGACGACACCAACCTCAGCACCGCCGACGGCACGCAGTACCAGCAGTACTCCTGCGAGGGCGGCTACCAGCAGATGCTCGATTTCAAGCCGGTGGTCGGCCGGGCGAACACCTACACCATCGTGAATGAGCACAGTGGTAAGTGCCTGGACGTCTCGGGCGCCTCCACGGCCGACGGCGCCGCCGTCATCCAGTGGACCTGCAGCGGCAGCACGAACCAGATGTTCACCCTCAACCCGGTCACCGCGCTCGCCAACAGCAAGGACTACCAGTTGGTCGCGGTGCACAGCGGCAAGTGCGTGGACGTCAGCGGGGTCTCGACCACACCCGGCGCGCTGATCCACCAGTGGACCTGTGACCCGGCGAGCGCGCTGAACAGCAAGAGGAACCAGATCTGGCGGCTCCTCGGCAAGAGCTGACGGCCCTTCTCAGACATGTGGCCGTCCGGCGCCGCTGCCGGACGGCCACATGTGCTGTGCGAGGCGTGTCATCCGCCGCCGTCGAGGTCCGTCCGCTGCCGGAGCACCCGTAGTTCGTGGCCGACGAGCTGCATCTCGTACAGCTTCCCGCGCGCGTTCTCGAAGGGGCGGTGGAGCACCATCATCAGCAGGTCGTCGAAGGTGTGGAACAGCATGCCGTGACCGCTGTCGTCCCGGACCAGCGGCCGCTGCTGCCGCCAGGGCCCGGTGATCTCGCCGGACTCGGAGACGGCGTACGTCTGCACATAGCCGCCGCTGACGGTGCCGTCCTTGCCGAGCGTGTTCTTCTCGTACGTCGACCACAGCATGAGCAGCGACCCGTCGGGGGTGCGGTGCAGCTGGGGGCCGTCGGTGATGTAGGGCGGGAGCTGGTTGGGGACGCCGGCGGGGATCTGCTCGCCGAGCCAGAACGCGTCCGAGGCCTTGAACAGGAAGACCGGATCTCCGACGGTGGCGGACAGGTCCGGGGTCAGCCGGATCGCCTCCATGGTTCCGTCGATGGTCTGCAGCCACTCGTGTGCGTACACCATCCAGGGCCGGCCGGACGGGTCGACGTGGAGTGTGCCGTCGAGGGTCATCAGGTTCCCGGGCGGGGTGGGCCGTGTCGGGTCGACGGCAGTGAAGGGGCCCAGCAGCGAGTCGGACACGGCGGTGATCGTGCCGCGCATGTAGTTGCGGAGCTGGAACGGTGTGCCCCACTGGTTGGCGGGTGGCACCGGGAGCGGTCTGTCCTCGTTGTGGAGGGTGGTGAACAGGTAGTACCTGCCGCCCAGTTCGTGGACCTCGGGTGCCCAAGCGCCGTCCGTCGCCCAGCTTCCGCTCTGTTCGCCGGCCCGGAAGACCACCACGGGGCGCGTCCAGTCGTGCAGGTCGTGGCTGCGGTAGACCATCGTGCCGGTGCCGTCCACGCCCGATACGGACGGCTCGTTGGAGGTGTAGAGGTAGTACGTCCGGGTCGCCCTGTCGGCGACGATGTACGGATCGTGCAGCGGCATGTCGGGAAGCCGCATCAGGTCGGTCTCAGCCACCGTCGAAGAATACGTTCAGACGGATGCCTACTTTCCGGCGCTCTTCCCGAACCGGTCGAGGAGGGCGTCCAGGCCCGCGGCCAGGCCCTCCGGTCCGCCCGGCTCGGTGAGGGCGGGGGTGACCTCCCGGAGCCCGGGCAGTTCCTGGGGCGGCATGCGGTGCAGGCCGAGGCGGAACGCCGGGTCCTGTTCGTCGGGGTTGTCCACCATCGGCCGCAGCTCCACGGACACATAGCCCAGCAGCCAGGCCGTGAAGGCCCGGAAGGCGGCGGCCGTTGCGGCGTCGTCGAGTCCGGCCTCCCTGAGCAGCGCGAGCACTCTCTCGTGGTCCTTGAGCACGGCGAGCGGGCGACGCGCGAGCGGGACGGCGAGCATGCGGGTGGTGAGCAGCGGGACTGCCTGGGGGTGGTCGAGACAGATGTCGTAGGTGGCGCGGGCGATGCGGTGGAGCTCGCTGCGCCACGACGGTGCCTCGGCGGCGGTGTCCGTCTCGGTGGTCAGGCGTTCCTCGAGCTCCAGGTACAGGGCTTCGACCAGGCCGTCGAGAAGAGCGTCCTTGCTCGCCGCGTACCGGTAGAGCGCCATCGCCTCCACGCCCAGTTCCGCGCCCAGCCGACGCATGCTCAGCGCGGACAGGCCCTCGCGGTCCACCAGTGCAAGGGCGGCGGTCAGTACGCGCTCACGGTTGAGCCTGCCGTAGCGGCCGCGGTCGCTGGCGCGACGTGCCGGGACGGGTTGCGGGCCATTCGCCATTGCGCGTCTCCTCGTCATGCGGCCGGTCTTCATGAGGTCACCGTCTGTATACGACGTAAACACGGATGCTACCCGGCAGCGACGGGAGTCCCGGCATCTTCCGAGACCTCGCCTTGACCGCGTGCCCCTTTCGGTCTAATCTATACGTATACATCGTAAATATACGCAGACAGCTGCCGTGAATCCTCTGGTCGGCCCTGGTCTGCCGTCCCTGGGTCGGCGGCAGACCAGGGCCGCGACTCCACCCGCCCGACCTTCCGAGCCTCATGGAGGAGGGCCCATGAACCGTCCCCTGCGCGTCACGGTGGTCACGACCGCCGGAATCCTCGGCGGCGCGGAACTCTGGCTGCTCGCTCTGCTCGACGCCACCGGCCGGCTGGACGTGGACGCGGTGATGCTGGGGAAGGGGCCGCTGGGCGAGCAGTTCAGCCGCCGGGGCATCCCCTGGGTCACGTGCCCCACGGGCCGGACCGGAGCGGCGATCGCCGCGTCCGCGGTGACCGTCGCGCGCCGGTTGCGGGCGGATCCGCCGGACGTGGTCCTCGCCAACGGGATCAAGGCGGCATGCGTGTGCGGGCCGGCCGCGTGGTTGACCGGGATGCGCTGTGTGTGGGTCAAGCACGACTACAGCCACCCCCGTCTGATGAGGCTCCTGGCCGCGCTCATCGACGACTGCGTGGCGACCGCCGAAGGACTCGCCGTCGCCTCGCGGCACCCCCGGGCCGTACTCGTGCCGTTCCCCGCGCCGGAGGGCACCGCACTGTCCCGCGAGGCCGCCCGGCAGGAGCTGGCACGACGGGGCGCGCGGCTGAACGGTCACGACGAGCCCCTGCTGCTCACCGTCAGCCGGCTGGTCGCCAACAAGGGCGTGGACGACGCCATCCAGGCCCTGGCGAAGCCCGGCGGCGAGCGCTGGCGGCTGGCGGTGGTCGGGGGCGAAACCCCGACCGAACCGGGAGCGCAGAGCCGGCTCTCACAGTTGGCCACCGACCTCGGGGTGAGTGACCGCGTCGACTTCACGGGCTGGATCCAGGACGCGTGGCGGATCATCCCCGGGGCCGACGCGGCAGCAGTGCTGACCAAGCCCACCCCGGCAGAGCCTTATCCGGAGGGGTTCGGCGCGGTCGCTCTGGAGGCGATGCGCTCCGGAGTGCCTGTGATCACCACGCCGGGCCCTGTCGCCGACCGGGTGGCGGAGCCCGGTGCGGCGCCCGCCGGGGTCGCCGTACCGGCCGGCGACCCCGCCCAAGTCGGCCTGGCGCTACGGCGCCTGGCGGACCGCGACACCCGCGCCGCCATGGGCGCGGAGGGACACCGGCTGACTGCTTCCCATCCGGGTCCGGCCGAGTGCGCCGCACGGCTGGTGCAGATCCTGTCCGAGGCCGCCCGCCTGCCCGGCGCGGGACTGACCGGGAAAGCGCCGGTCTCGGTGGTGACCACCGTGCTCAATGAAGCCGGCGTGATCGACCGGCTGCTCGGCCTGCTGATGCCCCAACTGACCGAGGACGGCGACGAGTTCGTCGTCGTCGACGGCGGCTCGACCGACGACACGGCCGACCGGGTCGAGGCATGGGCCGCGAAGGACGCCCGCATCCGCCTGCTCCGCCTTCCCGGCTCCGGCATCGCGGCCGGCCGCAACGCCGGCGTGAAGGCGGCACGCAACTCACTGATCGCCTGCACCGACGCGGGCTGTTACCCCGACCCTGACTGGCTGGACCGGCTGCGCGCGGCGGCGGCAGAACCCGTCCCGGCCGCCCTGATCACCGGCGTCTACCGGGTGGACGGCCAGGGAGCGCAGGCCCGGGCCATGTCGGCGGTGGGCTATCCGGTCCCCGAGGAGGCCCGGCACCCGGGACCGTGGACCCGAGTGCACTGCCGGCTCTTCGGCCGCGGATTCGACCCGACGATGCCCACCGGGCGCTCGATGGCCTTCACCCGCGCCGCCTGGCAGGACGCCGGAGGCTTCCCCGAACACCTGCGGGCCGCCGAGGACGTGCTCTTCGGCCGCGCCGTCGCCGGGGCCGGCCACCGGGCGGTCCTGGCCTCCTGCGCCGAGGTCCGCTGGGAGCAGCGGCCGACGCTGCGCCGCACGGCGGCGATGTACTTCCGATACGGCGAGGGCGGCGGGCAGTCGGCGACCCCGCGCCTGTGGGGACGGGACACGGCCCGGGCGTGCGCCTACGCCGTCGCCCTCGCTGCCGTGCTGACGGGCCCGCGCGCCCGGTCGGCCGCGGCCACTGCGTTCGCGGCGTACCTGTCGCTGCCGCTCACCAGGGCCGTCCGCCGGCACCACTGGACGGCGCTGCCCCTCGTCCCCTTCGCCGCGGTGGTGCGCGACCTCGCCAAGGCGGCCGGGGCCGGGCGTGGACTGATCGAGTGGAGGAGAGCGGAGGGGGCTGCCACGGATGCCACGGATGGAGGCGATCCCCGATGAGTTACCCCATGACCGTCAGCCGGCCGCTGGTGCTGATGTACCACGGCGTCGGCACCCGCCCCGCCCACCGGGACCCGTTCTGCCTGTTCGTCCCACCGGACACCCTCCACAGACAACTGCGAGGCCTGCTCGACCGGGGCTGGACGCCGCTGACGCTCGGCCGCTACCTGCGCGGCGGCTGCCCCAGGCGCAGCGTGCTGGTGACCTTCGACGACGGCTACCAGGGTCTGTTGGACGAGGGGGTGCCGGTCCTGCGCAAGCTGCGGTTCCCCGCCACCGCCTTCGTGCTCAGCGGCGTGCTCGGCGGCACCTCGACATGGATGGCCGACATGCCCGACGAGCCGCTGCTCGACGCCCGAGGCGTGCGTCGACTGGCCGACGCGGGGCTGGACGTCGAATGCCACGGATGGGACCACAGCGACCTGGCGAACGCCTCGCCCGAGACCCTCACCCGCAACATCACCGATGCCGCAACGGCGTTGGCCGACATCACCGGCAGGCGCGCCCGCGCCTTCGCCTACCCGTACGGCACGCACGACGCCGCCGCCCGCAGAGCCGTGGCCGACGCCGGATTCGAGATCGCGTTCAGCGTGCACGACGGAGCCGGACGCTACGCCGTGCCGCGCGTCGACATCAACGCCACCGAGGTCGACGCGACCTTCCGCCTGAAGACCTGGCGGGGCTATCGCGCCGCCCGCCGGATGTCGGGGGCCGTACCGTTGCTGCGCCCCGCCGTGCACTCACTGATCGGCTTCGCCCAGCGACCCTGAGCGCGCCCAGGCCTCCCGCGCCCGGACCGTCGTACTGTCCGGGCCCTTTACGCCCGCGGACCAGACGCGGCACGCATCCTCGTACACGGTGTACATGCGCTCCACGACCTGCCGTACGTCGTGATGGCGGCGGACGTGTGCCCGCGCCTGCTCGCCGAGTGCGCGGCCGGCCGCCGGATCGGACAGCAGGCGCACCACCGCGGCCGCGAGCGCACCCGGAGCCTCCAACGGCACGACGGCGAACGGCACATGACGGGGCGGCAGGAACTCCCGCGCCCCCGGTACATCGGTGACGACGACCGGCCGGGCGCAGGCCATGGCCTCCAGGGGCGCGAGCGCCAGTCCCGCTTCCCAGCGCGAGGCCAGCACCACGAGATCGGCCGCGAGATACCAGTCGCGAGGGTCGGCGACGGCGCCGGCGAAACCGACGGCCCGGGATGCCCGTGCCGCGAGCACCGGACGGTCCGGCCCGCCCCCGACCAGGACCAGCCGTGCCTGAGGCATCCGGTCCTCGATCTCCGCCCAGGCGTCGAGCAGCACATCCTGCCCCTTCTGCCGGCAAAGACGCGCCACGCACACCGCCAGCGGTGCGGTGGAGGAGACCCCGAGCAGGTCCCGCGCGGCTGCACGCGAAGACGCGTCCGGCGCGGTGCACCAGCCGAGGTCCACCCCGTTGCGTACGACGGTGTACCGGGCCGGGACGCCGGCGGCCGCCCCGTGGCTCCGCTCGCCCTCGCTGACGCACACCACCTGGTGCGCCCAGCGCGCTCCCGCCCTCTCCCACCCGACGGCGGCGGCCCGCAGCACGGCGGACACGGCGTCGAACGACCAGGCATGCGGCTGATAGACGGTGGGCAGGCGCCCGCGGATCGCCAGGCGGCCCGCGAGGCCCGCCTTCGCACTGTGCAGATGGACCACGTCCGGACGCACCAGGTCCACGATGCGCCGCACCGCGGCCACCTCGCGCGGGAGCGCCGGGCCGGGGGAGCGTGCGGCGTCCCACCGCAGCACTCGGGCGCCGCGCCGCTCGGCCGTCCGCGCCAGCGTGCCGGTGCCCGGACACGCCACCACCACGCGGTCGCCGCGTGCGCACTGTTCGGCGGCCAGGTCCGCGACCACGCGGGCGACGCCCGCCTCGCCGGGCTGCGCGATGTGCAGGATGGCGAGGCTCACGGCACCGCGCCCTTCTGGGGCAGGAGGGGGCCTGCGACCATGGTGCGCACCGGCTTGGTGAGCCGCCGTGCCACGGTGCCGCTGAAGCGCACCGCCTCGGCGACCGCGGGCACCGGATCGTCCCGGCTCAGCCAGGCCCGTTCGAGGTTCCGCCGCGGCAGCGCCGCCGGGAGCCGGCGTTCGCGCCAGGCACTCACGGTCGCCGAGACCGCATCCAGATTGCCCACGATGAAACCCCGGCCGTGGATCTGCGACCCGTCCGGAACGTGCTGACCGGTCAGGTCCAGGTACATCGCGCGAACCACGTCCAGCCCCCGTGCGGTCCTGAACAGACGGAACTGCTGCCCGAAGCGGGGGTTGAAGTCCACCAGCTTGTAGCGGCCGTCGCGTCGGTCGAAGCGCCAGTCGAGGTCGGCGATCCCGCAGTAGCCGATCGTCCGGCACAACTCGGCGGCCAGCGCCGCCAGCGTGGGGTTGGGCCGGGCCCGCGCCCGGGTGGTCAGCCCGGTACCGGGCGGCCAGGAGCGGAGCTTGTGCCCGGTGAAGACGAGCCGGGGGGTGCCTCCCGCGCCGACGTAGAGATGGGTGAACCACTCCTCGGCGATGTCGAGGGGGATGTACTCCTGCACGATGACGGAGGGGAACTCGGCCGTCCCGCACCGGTCGAGCAGCTCACCCTCGTCCTGCACGATCGTGGTGTGCCCCATGGCGGAGTCGTCCAGCTTGGTGAACGGCTCCCTGTCCTTGAGAACCACCGGATACCCCCACGCGCGGCTCACGGCGACCAACTCGGCGCGGTCGCGGGGCGCACAGGTCCGCGGGGTGGGTATCCCGTGCTCCTGGCAGATCCGGTGCAGGCCCTCCTTGCTGGCCACCCTGCGCGGCAGCGCGGGCGGCACAGGGGGCAGTACGAACCATTCGGCCAGGCGGTCGGCGTTCTCCGCGAGCAGTACGGCGGCCTCGTCGCCCTCCGCCACAGCAACAGCGGGGCGTCCGATCTCCCGGCCGATCTGCAGGAGGGCCGCGACCAGTTCCGACTCCTCCTCCCGGCCGGTCGTGGGGCGGACGAAGCGGCCGGCGAGATGGCGGGAGAGGGCGGCCGGAGTGAAACGGTCCTCGACCATGGCGTACGCCGGGACACCCATGCGCCCCAGAGTGCGCACCACCCCGAGCCCGCCGTGGAGCTGGGGGAAACGCCCCAACTTGACGAGCAGCGCGGGAACTTGGCCGGTCATCGGGGTCTCCTGTCAGCATGCGCCGGTGCGGCGCACCACCGCGGACGGCGTCCGCAGCAGGATGGACAGGTCCAGGGCGGGCGACCAGTTCTCGACATAGCTCACGTCGAGCCGGTCGCGCTCCTCGGTCGGCAGACAGGAGCGGCCGCTGACCTGCCAGAGCCCGCTCATGCCCGGCTTCACCAGATGCCGGTGGCTGCCGTCCTCGCTCAGGGCGGCGACCTCGTTCTTCACCAGCGGTCTCGGCCCGACGAGGGACATCTGGCCCACCAGCACGTTGAACAGTTGCGGAAGTTCGTCCAGTGAGTACGAGCGCAGGAACGACCCGGCTCTGGTGACCCGCGGATCGTCGGCAATCTTGAAGTACCGTTCGCTGTCATAGCGGTTGAGGTGGGCGAGTTCGGCCCTGCGCCGCTCCGCACCACGGTGCATCGTCCGGAACTTCAGCAGTGTGAACTCACGGTTGTCGCGCCCGATTCTGCGCTCCCGGAAGAACGCGGGCCCCGGGCTGTCGAGCCGTATCCAGGCCGCGACGGCCACCATCAGCGGAGCCAGCAGCAGGATGCCCAGCAGGGCCAGCAGCCGGTCGGTCAGCTCCTTGGGGATGCGGGGCAGCGCGGAGAGCCTCGGCGGGCGCAGCCGCAGCAGCGGCACACCGGCGACCGGGCACACGGCCAGCCTCGCGGCTGTGACGTCGGCGAGGATCGGCGCGAGCATCAGCTCGACGCCTGCCGCCCGCAGCTCCCAGGACAGCTGCCGCAGTCGTTCGGCGCCCAGCTCGGGGCCCGGCAGCGCGATGACCGCGTCGCAGCCGGTCCGCCGTACCGCATGGAGCAGGTCCACCGCGGTGCCGTCGTGGGCCGGCGGGCCGGTGCCGCAGACGCCGACGACCTGCGGCCCGGGCCCGTGCCCTCTGTGCAGGGCCGCCATCAACTCGGCGGTGGACTCGGCGGGCCCGAGCACCAGCACCCGGCTTGCGCCCGTGCGCGTGCCCGCCCGTCGGCAGTGGCGCAGCCCGAATGTCAGCCCGGCGGCGAGCGGCACCGCGACCAGCGTGTCGTGCAGCAACGCGTCACGCGGTACGAACCACCACGCGACGCCGGCCACGGCGGCGGCCAGGCAGGCCGCCCGCAGCACCCGGCGCAGGCACTCCGCGTCGGCACCGGCCCCGTACGCCCGCTGGGAGGCGAGCAGGAGAAGCCACAGCGGGACCAGCACGGCCGGGACGAACCAGCGCTGGAAGAGCAGATGCACCCCGCCCGCGGCGAGGGCCGCGGCGAGCGCGTCCAGCGCAAGCAGTACCGGGACCGAAGAGCGGCGGCGATCGTGCCTGCGCGTCCCTCCCGAGGTCCTCGCCCGTCCGGTGCGGGTCACTTCGTCGGTGACGGCCACGGTTTTGTACCTCACCTCTTGGCCGGTCTTGCTTGCCTCAACCCGTATGTTTACGATGTATATATACATACGCCGCATACAGGGCAATAGTCAAGAACTCGCTGATGGGAAGGGCACCCAGAGCCATGAAGCCTCCAGGAGCCGCCAAAGTCGCCGTGGTAGGGGCAGGCCCCTACGGGCTCGCCATCGCCGCCCACCTCAAGGCCCGCCGAGTGCCGTGCCGGGTTTTCGGGGAGCCGATGGAGGGCTGGCGCTCGCACATGCCGCGCGAGATGTACCTCAAGTCCTCCCCGTTCTCCTCGTCGATCTCCGCCCCCGCTCCGGGGTACGGGCTCGGCGAATTCCGGACCCGGGAGGGGCGCCACCCGGGCCGCGAACGGGAACCGGTGCCGCTGTCCGAATTCGTCCGCTACGGGCTCTGGTTCCAGGAGAACTGCGTGCCCGAGCTGGAGCGGACCGCGGTGCGCCGCATCGACCGGCCCCCCGACGGCCGGTTCCGGGTCACGCTGGACTCCGGGGAGGAGTTCACCGTCCCCGCTGTCGTCGTGGCCGCGGGTGTCAGCCCCTTCGCCCACATACCGCGCGAGTTGACCGGGCTGCGGGAGCACGGCCTCGTCTCCCACACGGCGGACCACACGGACCTGTCGGTGTTCGCCGGCCGGCGCGTCGTCGTGGTGGGCGGCGGCCAGTCGGCCCTGGAGACCTCGGCCCTGCTGCACGAGGCCGGTGCGCAGCCCACCGTGGTCGCCCGCACCCGCCCGTCCTTCGGCCCTCCCCCCGAGGCCGACTGGGCCAAGGACCGTCCGCTGCACGCCCGACTGCTGTGGCCGGAGGCCGTGATGGGCACCGGATGGCCGCTGGTGGTCTGCAGCCGCGGGCCCGAGGCCATCCGGCACCTGCCGGCCCGCATCCGTGCCCACCTCCTGCGCACCGTCCTCGGGCCGTCCGGCGCATGGTGGCTGCGCGAGCGCGTGCAGGGCGCCGTCCCGGTGCTCTCCGGCCGCAGCCTCCACTCGGCGGCGCGCCAGAACGGCGGCGTGCGGCTGAACCTGCGCAATGCGGGCGGAGACGTGGAGACCTTGTACGCCGACCACGTCATCGCGGGCACCGGCTACCTGGTCGACGTCGACAGGATGGAACTGCTCGGCCCGGGGCTGCGCCGCGCGCTGCGCAAGAGCGCAGCCGCCCCGCCGCAGCTGGCGGGTGCCCCGCAGCTGTCCGCCGACTTCCAGGCATCGGTGCCGGGCCTGTACTTCGCGGGACTGGCCGCCGCTCCTACGTTCGGGCCGCTGCTGCGGTTCGTGTGCGGGACGGGGTTCACTGCCAGAAGGATCAGCACCTCACTCGAGCGGTCCTCTGCCGCATGACACAGGCAGTGCTATGTCACACGGCACAGGAGGTGCGATGTGACACAGCACAGGCCCCGACGGGCCGGCCGAGGCTCGGAGGCGATGCATGACCAGTCGGACAGTCCCCAGCCGGGGGCGGCGCGTCAGCGACCGCGGGCGCTACGGGGGCCTGAACCGGGAGCGGGTGCTGGCTGCTGCTCTCGACGTGGTCGACCGTGAGGGGCTGTCCGCGTTGAGCATGCGCAGGCTCGGCGCCGAGCTCGATGTCGAGGCCATGGCCCTCTACCGCTATGCGGCCGGCAAGGAGGCGCTGCTGGACGGCCTGGTCGAAGCCCTGTACCTCGAGCTCGAGGAGAGCCTGGAAGCAGCCGCCGCGTCCGCAGCGGGGGAGGGGGCCGGTGAACCTGCTCCGTGGCGCGACGAGTTGCATCGCATCGCCCAGGAGGGCCGCAGAGTCTCGCTGGCGCACCCGCAGGTCGTACCGCTGCTTGCCACCCGCATGCTGGCCGTGCCCTTGGCCCGGCGCCCGCTGGCCGTGCTGCGGTTCCACGAGCGTCTCCTCGCACTGTTCGACCGGGCGGGCCTGGACGACCGCACCGCCGCGCTGCTCCTGCAGGCCGTCACCGGCTGGCTCCTCGGCTGCATCCTCGTCGAGCTGCGGGCCATGGTGGACAACCCCGAGGAGCCCGAACCCGCGTTCCGGCTCGGCCTGCATCTCATGCCCGCGCAGGAACTCCCCCGGCTGCGGGCCTGGACGCCCTGATCGATCGCTTCACGGCGGGCATCTGACAGCCGAAGTCCGGTCAGCCGGACGCCGGTTCGGGCATCGGGGTGGCACGGAAGTCCCGGAAGAGCATGTCGGTGTTGTCCGCCCTCAGGCCCACTCCGCCCGGCCGGCGCAGCCGGCCAGGGGTGCGGTCCCGGGTGGTGAGGACCCTCTTCCCGTCGATGTCCAGCCGGAGCAGTACGGATCCCGAGGGCAGGTTGACCGCGCTCGCCGTCACCTGGTGCCAGGTGCCGTAGGGGATGGCGTGCCTGCCTTCGGCCAGGGTCGCGTAGGCCCCGGTGTCCTCCTTCACGGGGTTCTCGGGGCCGACCCCCGGGATCTTGCGTTTGATCACCACCGTTCCGTCGCGGCGGCGGAAGCTGAGTCCGTACAGCTCCTGCGGGCTGTGGTAGCGCAGCCAGACGTGGCCGCCGTCCCAGGCGCGGGCGGGAGTGCTCGGCGTGGTGACGGGCGGATCCAGCCGGACCCACAGATGCACCGTCACCGGGCCGAAGTCCCGTCGGCGCGTGACCAGGCGGAAGACGGCCGAGTCGGTGTACCGGTCGGAGTAGGGGCCGGTGTTGTCGGCGTCGGGCACCCCTGTCCAGCCGGCGCCGTTCCGGGCGAAGAGGGAACCGCTGGTGGTGATCCAGTCGGGGGAGAGACGTGCGTGCGGGTCATGGGGGTGGAGGAAGGCGAACGCGTTGGTGACGAGGCCCGCTTTGGCGAAGGCCGGTGCGAACGGTGCTGTCGCCTTCGGCGATCCCTTCTCCGACGACTTGATGAACAGGGCCGTGCCGGTCGCCACCAGCGCCGCGATGGCCAGCAGCAGGACGGCGACGAGCGTCCGCCGGGAGATCCCCCGGCGCCTGGGCTTCAGGATCTCCCGGTGCCCCGGCTCGTCGCTCATCCGCCCGCCATCGGTACAACGTTGAGGTGCGACACGGTCGGCCAGGAGGTCCGGGTGGTCTGCCGGTACGCGCCGTAGGCCACGCCTCCCCTCTCTCCCTTGGCCGGCAGTGTCAGCTCGGTCCTGCCGTCCACACTGATCACCGTGGACCGGCGGTTCACGGTGACCGACACGTCGTGGGAGTCCGCCGCCTTCAGACTGCGTGTGCCCGCCAGGCGCTGGCTGTCGGCGTTCCCGACGAGCACCTCCAGCAGGCTGTGGGAGACCTGCACACTGATCACCTGCGGGCTGCCCACCTTGACCTGAATTGCACCTTTCACACTCGGATCGTAAAGCTTGGAGACGGTGCCGCTCGCCGTGTAGGCGGTCCATTCGTGCGTACGGGCGGGCTGATACGCCCCGTAGACGGACAGTCGGCTACGGCTCAGCGGTGTGATCGCGTCGTCCTTGATCTGGAACGGGGCCCGCACGCCGGGGCTGCTCTCCCAGTACGGGACGGGCGCCGGCGGCGCCGATGCGGTCAGGGCCTGACGGCCGAGGGGGACCGAGGGTTTCCTGGCGGCAGGCGTCTTCTCGGGCAGCGCGGAGAGGTGCAGCGCGCTGAAGGCCGGTGGTGCGACCCCTGCCTGGTTGCTGCCGACCCGGATGCCGAAGCCGCCGGTCAGCTCATAGGGGCTGATGCCCTTGGCGGTCCAGCTGAGTGCGGTGGCGCCGTCCACCAGGGCCGTGGTCGTGGGGCCGTGCACGCTGACGCTGAGGGTGTGCGAGCTGTTCGGTACCAGCCGGCGGACGACCGCCCGGTGTCCGGAGTGCTGCAGCGTTGCCGTGCCCTGGCTGACGCTGATCACCACCGGGTCGTTGCTGCGGTCGCGCACGGCGACGGCGGCCTGGTTGGTTCCGTCCCCGAGCCGGGTGACGGTGGCGTCCACCCGGTAGTCGGTCCAGTCCACGCTCCCCAGCGCTCGGTACTCGGCGGCCGCGTAGCGCTCCTTGCCGGGGAATCGGCGGCCCCGGGTGAAGACCCCGATGCCGGTCCGGCCGGCGCCGTCGTTGCGGATCCACAGCGCGGGCTGGGTGAGGGGATCGGTGGCGGCGGGCGGAGTCTGGGTCCACTGGCCCATCTCGGTGAGCAGCTTGTTCGCGGTGGTCGAGTTCAGCACCTCGAGCCGCTGCACCGTGCGCTCGGCCGCGGCGCGGCGGCTGGCGGCGACCGGGGGCAGCAGCGGGTCGGGGGACTCGTTGGACATGGCGGCCGCGTAGTGCTGGTACAGCAGGCCCTGCAGCGTCACCCCGGGAGGCAGGTTGCCGCGGTCCGTGGCCTCGCCGAAGGGGTAGGCGAACAGTTCGGGCTTCGGCAGACCGTGGTGCTTGAACTCTGCGAGGTTCTTGGCGATGTCGGCGGTCACCCGGGCCTGGTACTCCGACCGGGTCTCCAGCCGGTGCCGGTCCGGCAGCCACACCCGGTGGGAGAGGGCCGAGGCGAGGTGTCCGGCGGCGTCTGTCTGCTTGCGCCGGTGCAGGTCGTGGGTGTGGGCCTGGAAGTCCCAGCGGCCGGAGCGGGCCATCCGCCCCACCTCCCGCCAGGAGAGGTAGTAGGGGCGGTCGTCCACCCGCGAGGTGATCAGAAAGACCGTGCCGTGCAGATGATGGCGGCCCAGGATGCGGTCGGCGTTGGCCCACAGGCCGCGCGGCCCGTCGTCGAAGGTGATGAAGACCGACCTCGGCGGGGCCGGGCCGCCCCTGAGGTAGTCGACGAACTCGTCGGCGGTCATGCTGCGGTATCCGGCCTTCTCCAGCGCGGCCATCTGGGTGTCGAAGGCGGCCGGAGTGACCACGTACTGGCTGGGGTTGCGGGTGTTGATGTCGTGGTAGGTCAGCACGACGGGGGCCGTGGCGGCCGGCAGCACCTGGGCCATCCGCGTCGCCGCCGCGGCGGTGGTGGCGTCGATGTGGGTCACGGGCGGGACGGCCTGCTTGCTCATGTACCGCTGGTACAGGTAGTACTGCGTGGCCGCGAAGAACGGCAGCACGAGCACGGCCAGAGCGAGCAGGATCAGTGCGGTGCGGACCCACCAGTGCGTGAGCAGCCGGGCGCTTCGCCTCGCCCGGTCCCGGACGTCGTCGAACAGAGGCTTGAGCTTCGGCCGGGGTTCGGTGGCGGTCACCGCAGGATGCCTCCTCGAGTGAGCACCATCAGGTACAGGAAGACGACCACGGCGAGCGCCAGCAACAGGCCGAGCTGTCGCCCGATCCTGCGCAGGTCGACTCGGCCCGGGTCGATTGCGCGCAGGTCTGCCTTGTGCAGGTGGTTCATCATGTGGCGCTCCTCGACCAGACCCCTCGCCGGATGGTGGCAAGGGAGTACGGCAGCATCCAGGCCAGCAGCAGCGTGGAGAGCAGGCCCATCGCCGGCCGGTACATCCAGCGGGTGTCCCCCGGATTGTCGATCTTGAAGGCGAGGCCGTAGGCACAGCCCTTGAGGATGATTCCGCACAGGTAGAGCAGGGTGAGGAAGCCCGCTCCGTGAGCCGGGGCCCAGATCATGTGCCGGAATGCCATGAAAGGTGCGGCGGTCACCCACAGGACGTGTCCGTAGTAGAGGGTGGCCGGCCCCAGGCCCATGTGCCACATGAAGGTGCCGGTGAAGCACAGGTTGCGGATGAAGCTCTTCTTCCAGCGGATCTGCTGCTTCATCAGGGGCCGGAAACGGGGCGGCGCGTTGGTCCACACCTTGGCCGAGTAGCAGTAGCCGATGCGCCATCTGCGCTCCGGGTAGTCCCGCTCGGTGACGAACGGCGAGTCCGCGTACTGGGCCTTGAGGGACTGGCCCTTCCACTTCTGGCCGAGGACGTAACCGGTGAGCTGGCGGTCGGTGGAGAAGCGGAAGGGCGCGCCCATGAAGCGGTCGTTCTCCCAGGCGGGCAGGTAGTTGTAGATGGCGTCCCGTCGGAACACCGCCAGCGGGCCGGAGACGCAGGTGACGGTCCCCCAGGTGGACTCGGTCGCCTTCCCGATCCTGAACTGGCCTTCGAACCACACGTCCTGGGCTTTCGTCCAGAAACTGAAGTCCGCGTTGAGCGCGCGGGCGTGGCCGCTGACCGCGCCCAGCTCGCGGTGCGTGACCAGAGCGCGCACACAGCGGGAGAGGGCGTCGGGGGCCAGGAAGCAGTCGGAGTCGGTCATGGCGATGATGTCGCCGTCGGCCACCTCGCAGGCGCGGACCAGCGCGCCCTTCTTGCCGAGGTTCTTCTCCAGACAGATGACCGTGATGTCGAGCTCCTCCGCCAGCCGCAGCAGCACGTCCTGGGTGCCGTCCTCGGACAGGTCGTCGACCACGACGACCTGGAGGTCGGGGTAGTCGCTCGTGGCCATGGAGCGCACGCAGTTCTCGATGCAGTCCACCTCGTCCTTGACGGCGAGCAGGAAGCTCACCTTCGGCGTGGTGGGCAGGGCCGGAAAGCTGTCGAGATCCTTCGGCCGCCTGCGCATGGGGCGCACCGAGGGGTCGTCGTAGCGGGTGAAGGCGAGGTAGAACATGGTGATCGTGCCGAGCAGGACGGTGAAGCCGTAGCTCAGCAGCAGCGGGTCCCGCTGCAGTGCGTACGCCCCCCGCGCCAGGAGCAGCAGCAGCGGAAGCAGACAGATCAGGGTCAGCACGCGCCGTGCGTCGTAGCGGGTGTCCGGGTCCATCCGGTCCAGTTGGCGGCGTATCGGTCCGGGCCGCTGCGGCCGCGCCGAGCGCAGCGGCGGCAACGGCGGCGGCGCCGGCCTGGGCTTCGGTGCGGTGAGGACGCCCCGGCCCGGTTCGGACCGCGCCGGCACGGGAGCGAGGTGCGGCGCCCCGTGCTCTGCCAGCCGCTGCGGGGCGGAGGCGGACACCGCCCCGGGCTGTTTGCGGTCCGTGTAGGCGGCGCTCACAGGACTGCCTTGGCCTTGAGGGGGCCGAGCCGGTAGGTGGCGTCCAGTACGGCCGGCTGATCGGCGAGCCATTCCAGTTCGGTGCCGGGCTGCACGGTGTGCACCACGACCAGGTCCCACTGCTCCGCCTCCGGCTCGGCGATCGCGTCGAACGTCGCGGGGCCGAGCTTGAGCACGGGGATCAGCGGGTCCGTGAAGTGCACCTGGGCGCCCTCCGCGGCCAGTTCCGCGAGGATCTCCAGGGCGGGTGACTCGCGCAGGTCCGCGACGCCCGGCTTGTAGGACACGCCCACCAGCAGGATCCGGGCGCCCAGGGTGCTGGTGCCCCGGTTGGCGAGGATGTCGCGTATGCGTCGCACCACCTGCCGGGGCCGGGCCGCGATCGCGGACATGGCCGTTTCGACGAGCGGCGAGGTCACGCGCAGCGCCCGCAACTGCCACAGCAGGTAGTGCGGATCGCAGGGGATGCAGTGGCCGCCCACTCCGGGCCCGGGGTAGTGCGCCACGAAACCGTAGGGCTTGGTCGCCGCCGCCTCGATGATCGGCAGGGGCTGCAGGCCGAGCGCCCGGCAGTCCTCCGCGAACTCGTTGGCCAGCGCGAGGTTGACGGCCCGGAACGTGTTCTCCCACAGCTTGGTCATCTCGGCCTCCTCGGCCGAGGAGACCGTGTGGACGGCGGGCGCGGTGCGGCGCAGCACGGCCGCGGCCAGGTCGGTGCTGAGCTCGCCCGTGCCGCCGACCACGCGCGGGGTGCCGTCGTGGGCGACACCGGGGTGGTCGTTGACGAGCCCCGGGTCGATGCGCTCCGGCGAGAAGGCCACGAAGACGTCGCTGCCGACCCGGAATCCGCGCTCGGTCAGCGGCGCCACCAGCAGATCGCGGGTGGCGCCCACGTAGGTGGTGGAGGTCAGCATCAGCAGCTGGCCGGGCACCGCGTGCTCGACCACCGAGGCGCAGGCGGCGGAGAGCGCGCGCAGGTCGGGTACGAGGTGGCGGTCGATCGGGGTCGGCACGCAGATCACGACGGTGCGCGCCCGGGCCGTCGCAGCGAGGTCCGAGGTGATGGTGAAGCGCGGGTCGTCCACGTAGGCGGCGAGGCGCTGGTGGTCGGTGGGCGTCAGGTCCACCTCGAGGCGGCGGATGGCATCCAGCCGGCTCTGGCTGACGTCGACGCCGATGACCTCGTTGCCTGCTGCGAGCAGGGCCAGGCTCGTGGGCAGACCGACGTATCCGAGGCCGACGACGGCGACGGCCTCGGCGGCATGATCGGCAGGAAGGTGGTACATCGGTGCTCCGTTCCGGTGCTCAAGATCCGAAACACCATATATTTACGGCGTATACGTACATCTTTCGCCCCATTCGGGCATGTCGTCAAGAGCGAAAGGGGCTGGGGTTGACGCGAGGTGTTCGTGAAGCGAAGATGTACGTATACGTCGTAAATATACGGCTCTGGTGATCATGAGTACTCTCATCGAGGACTACGCCCTCATCAGTGACCTGGAGACCGCCGCCATGGTTGGCCGGGACGGCTCCGTGGACTGGCTGTGCCTGCCCCGCTTCGACTCCCCGGCCTGTCTGGCCGCGCTGCTCGGCACGCCGGACAACGGGTTCTGGCGGGTCGCCCCCCTCGGCGCCGGCCCCTGCACGCACCGGTCCTACCGGCCCGACACGCTGGTCCTGGACTCGCGGTGGGAGACCCCGACCGGTGCCGTGCGGGTGACGGACTTCATGCCGCCCCGTGCCCAACTGCCCTGCCTCGTCCGCGTGGTCGAGGGACTCGCGGGCGCCGTGTCCATGCGCAGCGAGCTGCGGCTGCGCTTCCACCAGGGCCGGGTCGTGCCCTGGGTCCGGGCCGTCGACCGGTGCGCTGTGGGGGTCGCCGGCCCGGACGCCGTCTGGCTGGGCACCGACGGGGCGGTACAGGCATGCGGTGACGACGACTCCACGGTCCACGACTTCACCGTCCCGGCCGGCCGGCGGCTGGCGCTGACCCTGGTGTGGTCGCCCTCGCACCTGCCCGAGCCGCCCACGCCACTGGGTGTCCCGGCCGAGACCCTGCTGAAGGAGACCGCCGACTTCTGGCGGAACTGGGCCGCCCAGTGCCGCTACACCGGCCCCTGGCGGGACGCCGTGGTGCGCTCGCTGATCACACTGAAGGCGCTCACCTACGGTCCCACGGGCGGCATCGTCGCAGCGCCCACCACTTCCCTGCCCGGATGCATCGGCGGCGAGCGCAACTGGGACTACCGCTACTGCTGGCTGCGCGATTCCACCCTCGCCCTGTCCTGTCTTCTGCGCAGCGGCTACCGGGAGGAGGCGACGGCCTGGCTGGACTGGCTGGTGCGGGCCATCGCCGGCAACCCCGCCGATCTGCAGACCGTGTACGGCGTCGGAGGGCAGCGCCTGCTGCCGGAGACCGAGGCGCCGTGGCTGCCCGGCTACGAGGGTTCGCGGCCCGTCCGGTTCGGCAACTCCGCCGTGAACCAGTTCCAGTTGGACGTCTACGGCGAGGTCCTCGACACGTTCTGCCTGTCACTGCGCGCCGGGATCCCCATGCCGGCCCATGTGTGGCATCTGGTGGAGGCGATGATGGGCTATCTGCAGCGGCACTGGCGGGAACCGGACCAGGGGCTGTGGCAACTACGGGGCCCCCGGCGGCAGTTCGTGCACTCGAAGGTCATGTCCTGGGTCGCCGCCGACCGCGCCCTGCGGATGGGGGAGCTGCTCGGCCGAAACGGCTCCTCCGGCGAATGGCGGGCCATGCGGGACGAGGTGCACCGCCAGGTGTGCCGGGAGGGCTGGGACCCCCGGCAGCACTCCTTCGTGCAGTCCTACGGCTCGCCGGCCCTGGACGCCTCCGCGCTGCTGATGCCGCGGCTCGGCTTCCTGCCGGCCCGCGACGAGCGGGTGCGCGGCACCGTCCGCGCGATGCGGCGGCTGCAGCACGGAGGCTTCCTGCGGCGGTACGCGAAGAACGGCGACGGCGTGCACGGCTCGGAGGGCGCGTTCGTGTCCTGCTCCCTCTGGTACGCCGACGCCCTCGCCGCGACCGGCCACGCCGAACAGGCCCGGGAGGCCTTCGAGCGCGTACTCGCCGTCCGCAACGACGTCGGGCTGCTCTCGGAGCAGTGGGATCCGAACGCGGGCCGTCAACTGGGCAATGCACCCCAGGCCTTCAGCCACATCGCCCTGGTCGAGACGGCGTTCCACCTCAGCGCTTCGAGTCGGGGCCCCGCCCGGCGCCGGCATACCCGCGCGGGTTGAGTTGCTGGAAACGCCAGGCGTCCCGGCAGATGTCCGCGAGGTTCCGGGCGGGCCGCCAGCCCCAGGCGAGGGTCACGGCGCTCGCGTCGGCGACGACGTGGGCGACGTCTCCAGGGCGGCGGGGCACGATGTCGTACGGCACCTGCACACCGCAGGTCTCGGAGAACACGGCGACCACATCGAGGACCGAACTGCCCTGTCCCAGACCGATGTTGAACACGCGCATGCCCGGCCCGTCGGAGAGGTGGTCGAGCGCGACGCGGTGCGCCTCCACCGTGTCCATGACGTGAATGTAGTCGCGGATCGCGGTGCCGTCGGGGGTCGGATAGTCGCCGCCGAAGATGTGCAGCCGCTCCCTGCGGCCGACGGCGACCTGAGCCACGTAGGGCACGAGGTTGCCGGGGACGCCGTGCGGGTCCTCCCCGAGCAGCCCGCTGGGGTGCGCACCCGCCGGGTTGAAGTACCGCATGCACAGCACGGTGTACTCGGGCCGGCGGCGGCAGACGTCGGCGAGAATCTGCTCGCACAGCCACTTCGAGGCAGCGTACGGGTTGGCAGGCCGGACGGGGGCGGACTCGTCCAGCAGGCCGGGGCCGGCGTCGCCGTAGACCGCGCCGGAGGAGGAGAAGACGAGCCGGTGCACCCCGTGCTCGTGCATGGTCCGCAGCAGTGCGGTGGTGCCGCCCACGTTCGTGTCGTAGTACTCGACCGGGGCCTCCAGCGATCCGCTCACCGACTTGAGCGCGGCGAAGTGCATGACGGCGTCCACGGAATGCCGGTCGAAGACCGCCGAGAGGGCACGCCGGTCCCGCAGGTCCAGTTCGTAGACGGCCCCCACGAACCGGCCCGCGATCCGCTCCACCCGGGCGAAGACGTGCGGCGTGCTGTTCGCGTAGTCGTCGACCACGATCACCTCGTAGCCGTGGTCGAGGAGCTCGACACAGGCATGGCTGCCGATGAAGCCCGCGCCGCCGGTGACAAGGATGGTGGATGGGGCCCACGGGGACTCCGCCCCCGGGCGCGCATGCGCTGGCCGCTCCTTGTCCACGGTGCCTCACCGGACTTTGAGACCGGACCCTGAGCTGGGTGACGCCGTATGTTTACGGCGTATATTCACGACTGTGCGCCCGTTGCCGCCCGGAGTCAAGGGGACGGGCTCAGCCGGACACGGTCACGGCCTGACCAGCAGCTGGAAGTCGAAGGCGTAGCGCGATGCCCGGTAGATGTGCGTCCCGTACTCCACCGGGCGGCCGGTGTCGTCATACGCGGTGCGCTGCATGGTCAACAGGGCGGCGCCCTCCTCCTCGTCGAGGCGGGCGGCCTCCTCGGCCCTGGCGGAGCGGGCGCCGATGGTCTGGCGGGCGCTGTGCAGGGTGATGCCGGCGGTGCGCATCATCCGGTACAGGCCGGTCGACTCCAGGCGGACGGTGTCCAGGTCGAGGAGGGTCGCGGGAAGGAAGTTGCACAGCAGGGCGACCGGCTGGCCGTGGGTGAGGCGCAGCCGCTCCAGGACGATCACCTCGCTGCTCTCCGCGATGCCGAGCGCGGCCGCCACGTCCGGGGACGCCGGCTCGCGCTCGTTGCGCACCACCTTCGTGGTGGGGCCCTGCCCCGCCGACTCCAGGTCGTCGTAGAGGCTGCTGAGCTCCAGCGGGCGCTTGACCTGGCTGTGCACCACCTGCGTGCCGACCCCTCGGCGGCGCACCAGCAGTCCCTTGTCGACCAGGGACTGGATGGCCTGGCGGACGGTGGGTCTGGACAGGCCCAGGCGCGTCGAGAGGTCGATCTCGTTGCCCAGGAGGTTGCCCGGGGCGAGGGCCCCGTGCTCGATCGCCGCCTCCAGCTGCTGGGCCAGCTGGTAGTACAGGGGCACCGGACTGCCCCGGTCCAGGGCGAAGTCCAGCGAGTCGACAGCGGCCGTCGCGGCACGTGCGGTACCGCCGGTCTTCGCCATGGGCGTACCTCCCTCTGAGTGCTGACGAGACGTCAGGAGTGGCTGGGGAAACCGAGGTTGATGCCCGCGTCGGCCGGGTCCGGCCAGCGCGTGGTGATCACCTTCCCCTGCGTGTAGA
This sequence comes from Streptomyces sp. NRRL S-646, assembly GCF_000720765.1. Taxonomy (GTDB): domain Bacteria; phylum Actinomycetota; class Actinomycetes; order Streptomycetales; family Streptomycetaceae; genus Streptomyces. Next base: position 307,631 of record NZ_JODC01000007.1, on the reverse strand, counting down.
AGGCGATGCCGTCGTTGCCGTAGATGTGCAGATCGCCGAAGAGGGAGTCCTTCCAGCCGCCGAAGGAGTGGTAGCCGACCGGAACCGGGATCGGCACGTTCACGCCGACCATGCCCGCCTTGACCTCCATCTGGAAGCGGCGGGCGGCGCCGCCGTCCCGGGTGAAGATCGCGGTGCCGTTGCCCCAGCGGGAGTCGTTGATCAGCTTGATGGCCTCGTCGTACGACTCCGCACGGACCACCGCAAGGACCGGACCGAAGATCTCGTCCCGGTACGCGTCCGCCGTCAGCGGCACCCGGTCCAGCAGCGATACGCCGAGGAAGAAGCCGTCCTCGTGGCCCTCGACCGTGTAGCCGGTGCCGTCGACGACGACCTCGGCGCCCTGCTCGGCGGCGCTCGCCACGTACGACGCCACCTTGTCGCGGTGCTCGCGGGTGATCAGCGGGCCCATCTCGGAGGACGGGTCGTTGCCGGGACCGATCTTCAGGTCCTTCGCCCGCTCGGCGATCTTCGCGACCAGCTCGTCGCCCGTGTCGCCGACCGCGACCACCACCGACACGGCCATGCAGCGCTCGCCCGCCGAACCGTACGCCGCGTTGATCGCCTGGTCGGCGGCGAAGTCCAGGTCGGCGTCGGGCAGGACCAGCATGTGGTTCTTGGCGCCGCCCAGAGCCTGGACGCGCTTGCCGTGCTCGACCGCCTTGAGCTGGATGTACTTGGCGATCGGCGTCGAGCCGACGAAGGAGACGGCCTCGACGTCCGGGTGCTCAAGGAGGCGGTCCACGGCCACCTTGTCGCCCTGCACGATGTTCAGCACGCCGTCGGGCAGGCCTGCCTCGGTGGCCAGTTCGGCCAGGCGGAAGGAGGCCGAGGGGTCCTTCTCGCTCGGCTTGAGCACGAACGTGTTGCCGCACGCGATGGCCAGCGGAAACATCCACATCGGCACCATGGCCGGGAAGTTGAACGGCGTGATGCCCGCGACCACGCCCAGCGGCTGCCGGATCGAGGCGACGTCCACACGAGTGGAGACCTGCGTCGACAGCTCGCCCTTCAGCTGCACGCTGATCCCGCAGGCCAGCTCCACGATCTCCATGCCGCGCGCGACCTCGCCGAGCGCGTCGGAGTGCACCTTGCCGTGCTCGGCGGTGATCAGCTCGGCGATCTCGTCGCGGTGGGCGTCAAGGAGCTCGCGGTACTTGAAGAGGACCGCGGTGCGCCTGGCGATCGAGGACGCGCCCCAGGTCTCGAAGGCGGCCTTCGCGGAGGCGACGGCGGCGTCCACCTCGTCGACGGTCGCGAATCCGACCTGCTTCTCCTGCGCGCCGGTCGCCGGGTTGAACACGGCGCCGTGGCGGCCCGAGGCGGACTCGACGGGCTTGCCGTCGATCCAGTGGGTGATGGTCTTCATGGTGCGGGGCCTTTCACAAGGGGTCGTGCGGAGGGAGGTCAGAGGTGGCGGCGCTGGTCGGCGACGTTGCGCTCGTACTCCTCGCGGGCCTGTACGGCGGCTTCGCGGGAGGCGGTCTCGGCGACCGGCACGTCCCACCAGGCCGCCGCCGGGGGAGCGGTCGGGGTGGCGGTGTCGGTCTCGACGTAGACGCAGGTCGGGCGGTCGGAGGCGCGGGCCGCGGCGAGCGCCTCGCGCAGTTCGCGGACCGTCTTGGCGCGCAGCACGTCCATGCCGAGGCTGCCCGCGTTGGCGGCCAGGTCGACGGGGAGCGGGGCGCCGGAGAAGGTGCCGTCGGCACTCCGGTAGCGGTACGCCGTGCCGAAGCGCTCGCCGCCCACCGACTCGGAGAGGCCGCCGATGGAGGCATAGCCGTGGTTCTGGATGAGGACGAGGTTGAGGGGCAGGCCCTCCTGGACGGCGGTGACGATCTCGGTCGGCATCATCAGGTAGGTGCCGTCGCCGACCAGGGACCAGACCGGGGTGTCGGGGGCGGCCTGCTGGACGCCGATGCCGGCCGGGATCTCGTAGCCCATGCAGGAGTAGCCGTACTCCAGGTGGTACTGGCGGGGGCTGCGGGCCCGCCAGAGCTTGTGCAGGTCGCCGGGGAGCGAGCCGGCCGCGTTGATCACCACGTCGTCGTCGCCCACCACCGCGTCCAGGGCGCCCAGCACCTGGGTCTGGGTGGGTACGGCGCTCTCGTCGGCGGCGGTGAAAGCGGCGTCGACCACCTGCTCCCAGCGTTCCTTGCCGGATCGGTACTCGGCCTCGTAAACCGAGTTCACGCGGTGACCGGCGAGGGCCTCCGTCAACGCTGTGAGCCCTGCGCGCGCATCGCAGACCACGGTCCGCGCCGCCAGCTTGTGCGCGTCGAACGGGGCGATGTTGAGGTTGACGAACCGGACCTCCGGCCGCTGGAAGAGCGAGTTGGAAGCGGTGGTGAAGTCCGTGTAGCGGGTCCCGACGCCGATCACCAGGTCGGCCGTACGCGCGATGTCGTCGCAGACCGCGGTGCCGGTGTGGCCGATGCCGCCGAGGTCGGCGGGGTGGTCGTAGCGCAGCGAGCCCTTGCCCGCCTGGGTCGAGGCGACCGGGATGCCGGTGGCGTCCACCAGCGCCTTGAGCGCCTCCTCGGCCCGGCTGTGGTGGATGCCGCCGCCCGCGACGATCAGCGGACGCTCGGCGGCCCGGATCGCAGCCACCGCCTCCGCCAGCTCGTACGGGTCGGGCACGGGCCGCCGTACGTGCCACACGCGCTCGGCGAAGAACTCCTCCGGCCAGTCGTACGCCTCGGCCTGCACGTCCTGGGGGAGGGCCAGGGTGACCGCACCGGTCTCGGCGGGGTCGGCGAGGACCCGCATGGCGTTCAGGGCGGAAGGGATCAGGGCCTCGGGGCGGGTGACGCGGTCGAAGTACCGCGACACCGGGCGCAGGGTGTCGTTGACCGACACGTCCGCCTCGGTCGGATGCTCCAGCTGCTGCAGCAGCGGGTCGGCGACCCGGGTGGCGAAGTAGTCGCCGGGCAGCAGCAGGACCGGCAGGCGGTTGATGGTGGCGAGCGCGGCGCCGGTGACCAGGTTGGTGGCGCCGGGGCCGATGGACGTGGTGACGGCCTGCGCGGAGAGGCGGTCGAGCTGGCGGGCGTAGCCGACGGCCGCGTGCACCATGGCCTGCTCGTTGCGGCCCTGGTGGTACGGCATGGTGTCCTCGCCCGCCTCCAGGAGGGCCTGGCCGATCCCGGCAACGTTGCCATGGCCGAAGATGCCCCAGGTACCGGCGATCAGCCGGTGGCGCACGCCGTCGCGCTCGGTGTACTGGACGGACAGGAAACGCACCAGGGCCTGGGCGACGGTCAGGCGGCGGGTGGTGGTGCTCATCAGGACTTCTCCGGTGCCGTGTAGAGGGGAAGGCGGGGGTCGACGGGCTGCTCGGGCCAGGTTTCGCGGACCCAGGCGTGATCGGGGTGGTCGCAGATCAGCCAGGCGCGCTCGGGCTCCGGGCCCGCCATGACGTTGAGGTAGTACATGTGGTGGCCGGGCACGGCCATGGAGGGCCCGTGCCAGCCGTCGGGGATCAGCACGACGTCACCGCCGCGCACCTCGGCCAGCACGTCGGTGTTGCGGCCCTGACCGGAGGGGGAGACCCGTTGGTAGCCAAGGCCGGGGGTGCCCTCGTGGTCGGCGAACTCGAAGTAGTAGATCTCTTCGAGCACTGATTCTTCGCCGGGTCGGTGCTCGTCGTGCTTGTGCGGTGGGAACGACGACCAGTTGCCGCCCGGCGTGATCACCTCGACCGCGATGAGCTTGTCGCACTCAAAACCCTGTCCATCAGCGCCTCCGGCGCGGGCGGCCGCGCCGAAGTTGTTGACCTGGCGGGAGGAGTTCCCGGTGCCGCGCAGCTCCACCGGCACCGACGAGGCGGGTCCGTAGCGGGCGGGCAGCCGCCGGGTGCAGCGGGCGCCGGTGAGCGCGAACCGTCCGCCGCCGGCGGACGTGACCGTCGTACGGGCGTCCCTCGGCACGTAAGCGAAGTCGCTGACGGAGCTGAACACGCTGTCGCGGCCGGTGAGTTCGAAGGTGTCGTGGCCGAAGTCGTCGGCGGCCGCGACCGTGCAGCCGCCGCTGAGCGGCAGCACGATCCACTCGCTGTCGCCGGTGTCGAAGGTGTGCGTGCCGCCCGGGGGGAGCTCCAGCACGCGCAGGCTGGAGTAGCCCCAGCCGGCCTTCTCCGGGGTGACGTCCACGACGTAGGGGCCGCCGAGGGCCTTGCCGGCGGGCAGGTGGTATGTCATATGGCACTCCGGTGGTATGTCATACAGCACTCCTCCGTCACAGCAGTCCCACGGCCGTGTCGACCGCCGTCTCCACACTGCCCTCCGCCGGGTACAGCAGCGACCGCCCGACGACCATGCCCTGCACGGTCGGCAGCCGGAGGGCCTTGCGCCAGCGCTCGTACGCGCCCGCTTGCTCCGCTGCGGACCCGCCCACCTCGCCGCCGAGCAGCACGGTCGGCAGCGTGGAGGTCTCCAGGACCTCGCCCATGTCGTCCGGGTCGTCGGTGACGGGCAGCTTCAGCCAGGTGTAGGCGGAGGTGCCGCCCAGGCCCGCGGCGATCGCGATGGACTTCGTGACGGCCTCGGCGGACAGGTCGTTGCTGACCCGGCCGTCGATCCGGCGGGAGAGGAACGGCTCGACGAACAGCGGCAGCCGGTGTGCCGCCATGGCGTCGATCGCGCGCGCCGTCGACTCCAGCGTGGTCAGCGAGCCCGGGTCGTCGTAGTCGATGCGGAGCAGCAGCTTGCCCGCGTCGAAGCGGAGCCGGGCGATGTCCTCGGCGCGGTGGCCGGTGAAGCGGTCGTCCATCTCGAAGACGGCGCCCGCCAGGCCCCCGCGGTTCATCGAACCCATGACGACCTTGTTCTCCAGCACCCCGAGCAGGAGGAGGTCCTCCAGGATGTCGGCGGTGGCCAGCACCCCGTCCACGCCCGGCCGCGACAGCGCGATGCACAGGCGCTCCAGCAGATCGGCACGGCCGGCCATGGCGAGCCGCCGGTCGCCGACGCCGAGAGCGCCGCGGGCCGGGTGGTCGGCGGCCACGATCATCAGGCGGCCGCTGTCGCCGATGAGCGGGCGGCGCGCGCGCCGGGCGGCAGCCTCGGCGACGGCCTCGGGATGCCGGGCCCTGACCGAGACGAGGTCGGGGATGCTGAGGGACAAGGGGAAGCTCCGTTTCAGAGGGTGGCTCGCGCGAGGAGGTCCTCGACCTCGGCCTCGGTGGGCATCGCGGAGGAACAGGCGAGACGGGAGGCGACGAGGGCGCCGGCCGCGTTGGCGTACCGCATGATTTCGGCCAACTCCCAGCCGGCCAGCAGACCGTGCACGAGCGAGCCGCCGAAGGCGTCGCCCGCGCCGAGACCGTTGGCCACCTCGACCGGCACCGGCGGTACCTCGGCGCTGGTGCCGTCGCGGTGCACCGCGAGGACGCCCTTGGGGCCCTGCTTGACGACCGCCAGCTCCACGCCCGCCTCCAGCAGCGCCTCGGCGCAGGCCCGCGGCTCGCGGACGCCGGTGGCGACCTCGCACTCGTCGAGGTTGCCGACCGCGACCGTGACGTGCCGCAGCGCCTCCGTGTAGTACGGGCGGGCCTCTGCCGGGTCGCGCCAGGCTGAGTCATTCAAAAGCGTGGGCCGCCAGTCGAGGTCGAAGACCGTCGTACCCGCCTTGTCGCGTGCCTTGAGGGCGGCGAGCGTGGCGGAGCGGCTGGGCTCCTCGCTCAGGCCGGTGCCGGTGATCCAGAAGACCCGGCTCGCCCTGATGGCGAAGTAGTCCAGCTCCTCGGAATGTATCTCCAGGTCAGGAGCCTTAGGCTGCCGGTAGAAGTACAGAGGGAAGTCATCCGGAGGGAAGATCTCGCAGAAGGTCACCGGTGTCGGGTACGCGGCGACGGGCGCAACCCAGCGGTCGTCGACGCCGAACTCCTTCAGCGCCTCGTGCAGATAGGCGCCGAAGGGGTCGTCCCCGGTGCGGGTGATCACCGCGGTGTTCCGGCCGAGCCGGGCGGCGGCGACCGCCACGTTGGCGGCCGAACCGCCGAGGAACTTGCCGAAGGTCTCGACCTGCGCCAGGGGCACCCCCGACTGCAGAGGGTAGAGATCGACTCCGATACGGCCCATAGTGATCAAGTCGAAGGACTGGTCTGACTCGGCCATGCGCGACGCTCCTCGAGCTGGTCTGGGGGTGCGGGTCCCAGAGGGCCTGCCGCCTCCCAGGTGTAGGCCTCGAAGGGCGACGCTGTCAATAGTTTGTACTTACATTCGGACTAGCTCGTGAAATGATGTCTTAACAAAGTATTGACAGCAGGCGCGGCCAGGAGTTTGATCCCGTCCCAGGCCGACCGCCGCGTTTGCGGCAGACGACCCGGGCATGCCAAGATCCCGGGCCGCTGGATCATCGTGATCCCCCTCTCCCTTTCCCCCGCAACGCACAGTGAGGTGCCAGGAAAGATGGACCGCTCTTCTCACCCCCGCTCCCGCAGAATCGCCCCCGTTGTCGCGGTGGCCGCGGCGGCTGCCCTCACCCTCGCCGGCTGCTCCAGCAGCTCCGGGGGCAAGAAGTCCGAGGAGGGTGGCGCCAACGCATCGGCCGGCAAGGCCACCACGCCCCGGATGACGGTCGCGCTGGTCACGCACCAGTCGCCCGGCGACACCTTCTGGGACATCGTCCGCAAGGGCGCCGAGGCCGCCGCGGCCAAGGACAACATCAAGCTCATCTACTCGGCCGACCCGAACGCGGGCAACCAGTCCAACCTGGTCCAGAACGCGATCGACCAGAAGGTCGACGGCATCGCCATCACCCTGGCCAAGCCGGACGCCCTCAAGACCGTCGTCGGCAAGGCGAAGTCGGCCAACATACCCGTGGTGGGCCTCAACTCCGGTGTCAGCGACTGGAAGAAGCTCGGCCTGATGGAGTTCTTCGGCCAGGACGAGTCCGTGGCCGGCGAGGCGTTCGGCAAGAAGCTCAACGACCTCGGCGCCAAGCACACCGTCTGTGTCATCCAGGAGCAGGGCAACGTCGGCCTGACCCAGCGCTGCGACGGTGTGAAGAAGACCTTCTCCGGCAAGACCGACGTCCTCTACGTCAACGGCACCGACATGCCGTCCGTGAAGTCGACGATCACCGCCAAGCTCAAGCAGGACTCCTCCATCGACTACGTCACCACCCTCGGCGCCCCGTACGCGCTGACCGCGGTGCAGTCGGTCTCGGACGCCGGCAGCAAGGCGAAGATCGCCACCTTCGACCTCAACAAGGACCTGACGGCCGCCATCAGCAAGGGCACGATCCAGTTCGCGGTGGACCAGCAGCCCTACCTCCAGGGCTACCTGGCGATCGACTCGCTGTGGCTGTACAAGAACAACGGCAACTACATGGGCGGCGGTGAGCAGCCGGTGCTGACCGGTCCGGCCTTCGTCGACAAGTCCAATGTCGAGGCGGTCTCCAAGTTTGCCGCCAACGGAACGCGGTGATGAGCATGACCCAGCATGCCGAGCCGGCGGTGTCCTCACCGCCGGCCCCCGGCCCCAAGGAGACCGACGGGCGCACCGCTGAACGGCCTCTTGTCGTACGGCTGTTGGCCCGCCCCGAGGTGGGTGTGTTCCTGGGTGCCGTAGCGGTGTACGTGTTCTTCCTGATCTCGGCGCCGCCGGTGCGCGACGCCAGTTCGATGGCGAACATCCTCTACCAGTCCTCCACGCTCGGGATCGTGACGATCCCGGTCGCGCTGCTGATGATCGGCGGGGAGTTCGACCTGTCGGCCGGTGTCGGGGTGATCACCTCGGCGCTGACCGCGGCCATGATCAGCTACCAGCTCACCATGAACGTGTGGGTCGGTGTGATCGCCGCCCTGGTCGTGTCGCTGGCGATCGGCTTCTTCAACGGCTGGATGGTCGTCAAGACCGGACTGCCCAGCTTCCTGGTCACCCTGGGCACCTTCCTGATCCTGCAGGGCGTCAACCTCGCGGTGACCAAGCTGGTCACCGGCAACGTCGCCACCGACGACATCAGCAACATGGACGGCTTCGACCAGGCCAAGAAGGTCTTCGCCTCCAGCTTCGACATCGGCGGCGTCCAGGTGAAGATCACCGTGTTCTGGTGGCTGCTGTTCGCGGCGATCGCCACCTGGGTGCTGCTGCGCACCAAGTACGGCAACTGGACCTTCGCGGTCGGCGGCAACAAGGACTCCGCCCGCGCGGTGGGTGTGCCCGTCGCGTTCACGAAGATCTCCCTGTTCATGCTGGTCGGCTTCGGTGCCTGGTTCGTGGGCATGCACCAGCTGTTCTCCTTCAACACGGTGCAGTCCGGTGAGGGCGTCGGCATCGAGCTGATCTACATCTCCGGCGCGGTGATCGGCGGCTGCCTGCTGACCGGCGGCTACGGCAGCGCGATCGGCCCGGTCTTCGGCGCGTTCATGTTCGGCATGGTGCAGCAGGGCATCGTCTACGCCGGCTGGAACCCCGACTGGTTCAAGGCCTTCCTCGGCGTCATGCTGCTCGGCGCCGTCCTGATCAATCTGTGGGTCCAGCGCACCATGACCCGGAGGTGAATCCGATGACAGACAAGAACAGCGGAACGCACGGAGCCATCCTCCAGGACACCGTTCCGGCGGAGACGGACGGCGCGATCGTCGAACTGCGCAACGCGGGCAAGGCGTACGGCAACATCCGTGCCCTGCACGGCGTGAGCTTGAAGGTGCATCCCGGCCAGGTCACCTGCGTGCTGGGCGACAACGGCGCCGGCAAGTCCACCCTCATCAAAATCATCTCCGGGCTGCACCAGCACACCGAGGGCGAGTTCCTCGTTGACAACACCCCGGTGCGTTTCACCACCCCGCGTGACGCCCTGGACCGCGGCATCGCCACCGTCTACCAGGACCTGGCGACAGTCCCGCTGATGCCGGTGTGGCGCAACTTCTTCCTCGGCTCCGAGATGACCAAGGGCCCCTGGCCCATCCGGCGCCTGGACATCGAGAAGATGAAGAAGACCGCCGACCACGAGCTGCGCGAGATGGGCATCGTCCTCGACAACCTCGAACAGCCCATCGGCACCCTCTCCGGCGGCCAGCGCCAGTGCGTCGCGATCGCCCGCGCCGTCTACTTCGGCGCCCGCGTCCTCATCCTCGACGAGCCCACCGCCGCCCTCGGCGTCAAGCAGTCCGGTGTCGTCTTGAAGTACATCGCCGCCGCCCGCGAGCGCGGCCTGGGCGTCATCTTCATCACCCACAACCCCCACCACGCCTACATGGTCGGCGACCACTTCAGCGTGCTGCGCCTGGGCACCATGGAACTGTCCGCCGAACGCAGCCAGATCACCCTGGAAGAACTGACCAACCACATGGCGGGCGGCGCCGAACTCGCCGCACTCAAGCACGAGCTGTCCCAGGTCAGCGGCGTCGACGTCGAGAAGCTCCCGGAGCAGGAAGACCTCACCGCACCCGTGGCGGCAAGCCCGGAAGGAACCTCCTGACATGGCAGGCGCTCTGGACCGCATCCGCGTCGGCTCGGCCCCCGACTCCTGGGGCGTCTGGTTCCCCGACGACCCCCGGCAGGTGCCCTGGGAACGGTTCCTCGACGAGGTCGCCGAGGCCGGCTACGCGTGGATCGAGCTGGGCCCGTACGGCTATCTGCCCACCGACCCGGCCCGCCTCACCGACGAGATCGACAGGCGTGACCTGAAGGTCTCGGCGGGCACGGTCTTCACCGGCCTGCACCGCGGCCCCTCCGTCTGGGAGTCCACCTGGGAGCACGTCAGCCAGGTCGCCGCCCTCACCCAGGCGATGGGCGCGAAGCATCTCGTCGTCATCCCGTCCTTCTGGCGGGACGACAAGACGGCCGAGATCCTGGAGCCGCCGGAGCTGACCGGCGAGCAGTGGGCCCACCTCACCAAGGGCATGGAGCGGCTCGGGCACGAGGTGAAGGAGGCGTACGGCCTCGACATCGTCGTACACCCGCACGCCGACACCCACATCGACACCGAGGACCACGTCGAGCGCTTCCTCGACTCGACCGACTCCGAATTGGTCAACCTGTGCCTGGACACCGGGCACTACGCCTACTGCGGAGGCGACAGCGTCAAGCTGATCGAGACCTACGGCGAACGCATCGGCTATCTGCACCTCAAGCAGGTCGACCCGGCCGTCCTCGCCGACGTCCAGGCCAAGGGCACACCGTTCGGGCCTGCCGTGGCGCAGGGGGTGATGTGCGAACCGCCCGCCGGTGTCCCGGAGTTGGGGCCGGTGATGGAGGCAGCACAGAAGCTCGGCGTGGAGCTGTTCGCCATCGTCGAGCAGGACATGTACCCGTGCGAACCGGACAAGCCGCTGCCGATCGCGGTGCGCACCCGCAAGTTCCTGAGGTCCTGCGGCGCCTGACCCTCCGAAGGGGGACGAACGACCATGGCTGGGCAAGGAACACTGCAGGTCGCGGTCGTCGGCACCGGCAAGATGGGCGCCGACCATGTCCGCCGTATTCAAGAGGTCATCAGCGGGGCCAGGGTGACCGCTGTCGTGGACGTCGATACGGAACGCGCCAAGGACGTCGCGGCCCGTATCGACGGCTGCACCGCCTACTCCGACCCGGCCGCCGCCATGGCGGCGGCCGATGTCGACGCCGTGCTGATCGCCTCCCCGGGGCCCGCCCACGAGGCGGCCCTGCTGACGGCGTTCGAGCACGATCTCCCCGTGCTCTGCGAGAAGCCGCTCACCCCGGACGCGGCCTCCGCGCTACGGGTGCTGGAAGCCGAGCAGAAGCTGGGCCGCCGCCGGGTCCAGGTCGGCTTCATGCGGCGCTACGACACCGAGTACATGAAGCTCAAGTCCCTCCTGAACACAGGCCAGTTGGGGCGCCCGCTGATGCTGCACAACCGGCACCGCAACCTCGCCTCCCCGCCCGGATGGCGCAGCGAGATGCTCATCAACGACTCCGTCGTGCACGAGATGGACGTGACACGCTGGCTGCTCGGCCAGGAGATCACCGCCGTCACCGTCCTGCGCCCGACGCCGTCCGCGAACGCACCGGACGGCGTGCAGGACCCGCAGTTCGTCGTCTTCGAGACCGACGGCGGCGCGATCGTCGACGTCGAGATCTTCGTCAACTGCGGCTTCGGCTACCAGGTCCAGGCCGAGGTGGTCTGCGAACGCGGCACCGCCCGCATCGGCGACGGCCACGCCATGGTCACCAACATGGCCGGCCGCTGGGGCGGCACCATCACCCAGGACTACATCGAACGCTTCGCCGACGCCTACGACCGCGAGATCCAGGCCTGGGTCGACGCCACCCGTCGCGGCGAGGTCATCGGCCCGAGCGTGTGGGACGGCTACGCGGTGGCCGCGGTGTGCGAGGCGGGCGTGCGCGCGCTGGAGGAGGGCGGCCGGGCGGAGGTCGAGCTGGTGCAGCGGCCCGCGCTGTACGACGTCAGCCGAGTACCCTGCTGAACACGACCCGGTCCTCGCCGGGCCCGTTGTAGTCCTCCTCCACACGGACCTCGAAGCCGAGACCGCGGTGGAAGGCCACCGACCCCTTGTTGCCGAGGCTCGTGATGGCCTTCAGCCGGACCGCCCCCTGCCGCCGCGCGGCCTCGGTGAACGCCGCGTACAGCTCCCGCCCCAGACCGCTGCCGCGGGCGTCGTCCCGCGTCGCGATCAGATGCACGTATCCGGTGCCGCCGGGCGTGACGAAGCCGATCAGATAGCCGAGAATGCCGTCGTCGGAGCGGGCGACCAGACAGGTCTCGCCGAACTCCTGCAGCAGGGCCAGGAGATGAAGCTCGCGCAGATCACGCTCGCCCCAGTAGCGGGGGTGGTCGGCGAGGACCTGCTGGATGTCGGGGACGCGCGCGGGTGCGATACGTACGGCCATGGCGTCGATCATCGCAGAGCCATGGCCGTGTCAGAAGCTTGCCTACACCCGGGTCCGCGGCCGCGGTTCGAACCCCGCCGCCCGATAGCTCTCGTCGATCAGGGTCATCGTCGCCAGCGCGTCGTCCGCGTCCAGCGGCAGCGGCGTGCCCTCCCGCACCCGCGCCGCGAACGCCTCCAGCTGGTACGTGTACGAGGACCGGGTGCCGAGCCGTTCCGTCCGCTCGCCGTCCGCGGTGCGGACCACGATCCGGTCGTCCATCTGGGGCAGGACGAAGTTCGGGGCCAGCGCCTCACCGCGGCTGCCGATGATCCGGCAGCTCATCTCCAGCCTGTCGTACGCCATGTGGCAGCGCGCGGAGCCGGTGGCGCCGTTCGGGAAGGCCAGGTCGGCGTCCAGCCACTCGTCGACCCCGGGCGCGCCCGCGCGCTCCCCGCCGCGCGCGGAGACCAGCCTCGGTGCGCCGCCCGCCCAGGGGGCCAGCATCCGCACGGCGTGCAGGCTGTAGCAGCCCAGGTCCATCACGGCGCCGCCGGCCAGCGGCAGGGACCAGCGCGGGTCGGCGTCTGCGGGAGCCTCGATGGCGACCGTGGTCTCCACCCGCTGCAGCTCGCCCAGTTCACCGTCGGCGAGGAGTTCGTGCAGGCGCCGGGTGACCGGGTGGAAGAGGTAGTGGAAGCCCTCCATGAAGACGGTGCCGGCCTTGGCCGCCGCCTCCCGCACCTCGGCGGCCTCCTCGGCGTTGCTCGCCGACGGCTTCTCGCTCAGGACGTGCTTGCCGGCCGCGAGGGCGGCGAGGTTCCACGGGCCGTGCAGGCCGTTGGCGAGCGGGTTGTAGACGACCTCGACCTCGGGGTCGGCGAGCAGCGCGGCGTAGGAGTCCGCGACCCGCTCCACGCCGTGCTCGGCGGCGAAGGCCTCGGCGCGGGAGCGGTCGCGGGCGGCCACCGCGACCAGGCGGTGGCCTGTGGTGCGGGCCGGGTCGATCAGGGCGCGTTCGGTGATCCGGGCGGCGCCCAGGACGCCGATGCGGAGCGGTTCGCGGACCGGTTCGCTCATGAGGTCGTTTCCTTCTCTGTCCGTTCGTGCAGGGTCAGTGTGCCGCCGACGGACGGGAAATGGCGGCGGGCCAGGTCCTGGGCGTGGGCGATGGTGCATTCGATGAGTTCGAAGGCGGGCAGGCCTCCGACGTAATAGGTGTGGCCGCGGCCCTGAAGCGCGTCGAGCCGGTCCAGGGCGCCGTCCGCGAGGTCGTCGCTGCCGAAGTGCGGCATGAACGCCCACTGGCGGTGCAGATGCACCTCCTCCAGCCGCCCGCCGAGCCCCGCCACGTCGTCCCCCAGCAGCGCGCAGACGTCCTCGGGGCGGCCGTAGGAGTAGAAGGTCCGCACGTCGCTGCCCGGGTAGCGGTGGTGGTACGAGACGCAGTGGCCGGCCGCCTCGCGGGTCGCGGTGTGGCGGTCGAGGAAGTAGAAGGCGTTCTGGGGCAGGCCGGACGCGGTGGCGAGGGTGGTGTGGTAGGCGTTGCTGCGGATCCGCCCGGCGAGGTCGCGCTCCTCGTCGGTGGCGTCCAGGACCGGCAGGATGCGGTCCAGGGTGACGGCGAGCACCAGGTCGTCCGCCTCCACCGGACCGGAGTCCGTGCGCACCCGCACCCCGCCCTCGTGCCGCTCGACCGACTCCACGCGCACCGCGCACCGTACGTCCTTCAGCTTCTCGGCGACCCGCTGCCACAGGGTGGCGAATCCGCCCGTGACGGTGAACGCGCCTGCGTGGCCGAGGAGTTGGGGAGTGTCGGACAGCAGTCCGGTCATCTCGGCGTACTTGACGAAGTACAGCGCGGGCACCTGTTCGTCGAGGTAGCCGTACCCGGCCGCGGTGTATCCGGTGCCGAACGACTCGGCCATGGACTCGAGGCCGTGCTCGGCGAGCCAGCGGGTGACCGGGGCGGCCAGGGCCCGCGCCGAGTGGGCGAGCCCGGGTTCGGCGATGCGCGGGAAGTCCCGCTCGCGCAGCGCCCGGTAGCGCTGGAAGGCGCCGTCGCGGAGGAACGACATGGCCTGGCGGGTCGCGGTGCGCCCCTCGGCGTCGAGGACGCGGTAGCGGGTGGTGCGCTCCGTCTCCATGTCCAGTTCCGTCAGCAATTCTGCCGTCCGCTCGTACCGGTTGGTGCAGATGTGGCCGCCCAGGTCGTGGGCCCGGCCGTCGACGTGCACGCTCTGGCATTTCCCGGCGACCGTCTCCTGCTCCTCCAGAACGGTCACCCGGTGCCCGGCACGCTCCAGTTCACGGGCGACCGTGAGGCCGCCCGGCCCGGCGCCGATGACGACCACACGCCGTTCGCTGCGTAACTGCCCGCCGGACAGGGCGGGTTGACGGTTGTCGGCGTGCGGCCGGGATATCTCGCCGGTACTCATGTCGTTGCTCCTCGTTCGGTCCGACGTGCGTGGATCTCATGGTCGTACGGGGAGATCTCGTGGTCGTGACCGACAAGGACAACGTGGCGATTCGCACACTCGTGCTCCGGGCGCCGGAGGCCGGGCCGGCGCCCGGAGCACGAGAGACTGCAGCCGCCGCTCAGGCGGTGCGGACCTCGGCGATGGTCACCGGGCGGTGCTCGTGCAGCGACAGCGTGCACGCGTCGGCGATCCAGCCGGCCTCCAGGGCGTCCGCGATCGTGCAGGGCGAGGGGCGGGTGCCGGCCACGACCTCGGTGAACGCCGTGAGTTCGGCGCGGTAGGCCGCGGTGAAGCGGTCCATGAAGAAGTCGTGCGGGGTACCGGCCGGGAAGGTCACGCCGGGCTCGACGGAGCGCAGCGGCAGCTTGTCCTCCAGACCCACAGCGATGGAGTCCGTAAAGCCGTGGATCTCCATGCGGACGTCGTAACCCCGGGCGTTGTGGCGCGAGTTGGAGACCACCGCGATGGTGCCGTCGTCGAGGGTGAGGATCGCACCGGTGGTGTCGGCGTCGCCCGCCTCCTTGATGTACTCGGCGCCCCGGTTGCCGCCGACGGCGTACACCTCGACGACCTCGCGGCCCGTCACCCAGCGGATGATGTCGAAGTCGTGGACGGAGCAGTCGCGGAAGATGCCGCCCGAGGCGGCGATGTATCCGGCCGGCGGGGGCGCCGGGTCCAGCGTGGTCGACCGTACGGTGTGCAGCTTGCCCAGCTCGCCGCTCTGCACGGCGGCACGTGCGGCGACGAAACCGGCGTCGAAGCGGCGGTTGTAGCCGATCTGGATCGGCACGTCCTTGCCCTCGACGGCCTTGAGGACCTGGACGCCCTCGGCCATCGTCTTGGCGACGGGCTTCTCGCAGAAGACGGGGATGCCGGCCTCGACCCCGGCCAGGATCAGCCCGGGGTGGGCGTCCGTCGCGGCCGCGACCACGATGCCGTCGACGCCGGCGGCCAGCAGGGCCTCCGGGGAGTCCACGACCTCGCCGCCGAACCGCTCCGCCGCGGACTTGGCGGCGTCCGTGAACGGGTCGGTCAGGACGAGCGACTCGACCGCGTCGAGTCCGGAGAGGGTTTCGGCGTGGAAGGCGCCGATGCGGCCGAGGCCGAGGATTCCGATACGCATGAGCTCCGCTGCTTTCTGGTGTTTGTTGCTGTCCGTTGCCGGGGCTCCGCCCCGGACCCCGATCGCCCTTCGGGCTCGTCCTCAATCGCCGGACGGGCTTGAAATATCAGTCCAGGCCGCCCAGAACGTTCTGGTCCCAGTCGATCACCGATCCCGTGACCACGCCCGACCGCTCCGACAGCAGGAACACCACGAAGTCCGCGATCTCGTCCGGCTGCCCCAGCTTGCCCATCGGCAGCTTGGCGGCAGCCGCCTCGCGCCAGTCGTCGTCGGCGCCGTGGAACGTCTTCTGGGTGGCGTCCTCGCCCTCGGTGGCCGTCCAGCCGATGTTGAGGCCGTTGATCCGCACCCGGTCCCAGCGGTGCGCGTGCGCGGCGTTGCGGGTCAGGCCGATCAGGCCGGCCTTGGCGGCGACGTACGGCGCCAGGAACGGCTGGCCGCCGTGCGCCGAGGACGTGATGATGTTGACGACCGTGCCGGGCGCCTTGCGGGAGACCATGTCGGCGACGGCGGCCTGCATCGCGAAGAACGGCGCCTTCAGGTTGATCGCGATGTGCTGGTCGAACAGCTCGGGCGTGGTGTCCAGCAGCGTGCCCCGGGAGGTCAGACCGGCGGAGTTGACCAGGCAGTCGATCCGCCCGTACGCGGCGACCACCTCGCCCACTGCGGTCTTCGCCTGTTCGGCGTCGGACAGGTCGGCGCGCACGAACATCGCCTTGCCGCCGGCGGCCGTCAGTTCGGTCACCAGCGCCTCGCCGGGTTCCGCACGCCGGCCGGTGACGGCCACGACCGCACCCTCACGCACGGCGGCGCGCGCGATGGCGGCCCCGACTCCCTGGCTGCCGCCGTTGACGAGGACGACCTTGTCGTCGAGAAGTCCCATGGATCCTTGTTGTCCTTTCGGCTGACGTCAGCTGGTGCGGCGCTCGGTGCTCGCCCGCAGCTCGTCCCGCAGAGCCCGCGGCAGCCGGCCTTCGCGAAGCGCCCGGCGTACGAGGTCCGCCTGCGAGGGCGGGGCCAGGCCGTCGACCGGCGGGTCGCTGTCGAGGTTGGTGGGGAAGGGGTAGCCCTCGGCGCTCGCGGCGATCACGTTCTCCAGCCAGCCCTCGTCCGCTCCGTCCGCCTTGCGGCGCAGCAGCACGGGGTAGACCGCGTTCGTCACCGCCTCCCGGTCCACGGTCTCCATCGCCCTGCCGAAGGCGGAGGACACCTGGAGCAGGTTGGCCATGCGCCGCACATCCGTGGTGCGGTTGGTCCCGGCGGCGTGGAACAGCGCCGGGTTGAAGAAGGCGGCGTCGCCCTTGGCGAGCGGCAGCTGGACGTGGTGCTCCTTGAAGTACGCCTGGAACTCCGGGCGCCGCCACGCCAGATAGCCCGGCTCGTACGCCTGCGAGAAGGGCAGGTACAGCGTCGGCCCCGACTCCACGGGCATGTCGCAGTGCGCGACCGCGCCCTGCAGGGTGAGCACGGGGGAGAGGCGGTGGACGTGTGCCGGATAGGCCGCGGCGGTCTCGTCGGAGAGGAAGCCGAGGTGGTAGTCGCGGTGCACGGTCTGCGCGAGGCCCCCCGGGTTGACCACGTTGACCTGGGAGGTCACCTGGTAGCCGGGGCCGAGCCAGGCCTCGCAGACCAGTGCGAGGACCGGGTTGGCGTAGTAGTCGGCGAACGCCACCGGGTCGTAGAGGGCCGCCTTCTCCAGTGCGTTCCACACCCGCTCGTTCGCGCCGGGCTTGGCGAAGTGGTCGCCGGCCGTGGTGCCCGCCGCGTACTGCTCGCGGATCAGCGCGTCGAACACCTCGGTGGCCCGGTCGACCACCGCGTGATCGGGGAAGGCGCCCCGGAAGACCACCACTCCGGGTCCGTCGGTGAGGGCCCTGACGAGCTCCTCCTGGATGCCCCGGCGGTCCTCGGCGGCACCGAGGCGTTCGGCGTCGTACAGCAGGACGTTCCGCTCCACCCCGGAGGCGTGCGGGTAGTCGGCGGGGTCGGCCGTCCGCTCGACGAGCGCGCGGAACGAGTGGAGGTCGCAGTCCTGCTCGGAGAGCCAGGCACGGTGGTGTACGGCGGTGAAGGACATCGGTGTCCTCTCGGTGACAGGGGCGACTCAGCCCTGTCATTCTTGTCATTACAAACCCGTCGAACAACCAGCAGTCAGCCATCAAAAACCCCTCAAGAGCCGGCGAGAGGAGCCCGCGGTGGGCCATCCCTTCCCGATCCGGGAGATCGCACGTCAGGCGGGCCTGAGCGAGGCCACCGTCGACCGGGTCCTCAACGGCAGGGGCGGCGTCCGCGAGAGCACCGCGCGGGAGGTCCAGCAGGCCATCGCCGACCTGGACCGCCAGCGCACCCAGGTCCGGCTCGTCGGCCGCACCTTCATGATCGACATCGTGATGCAGACGCCGGAGCGCTTCTCCACCGCCGTACGCGCCGCGCTGGAGGCGGAGCTGCCGTCCCTGCACCCGGCCGTGGTGCGCTCGCGCTTCCACTTCCGCGAGACCGGCCCGGTGGCGGAGCTGACGAGGACGCTGGACCGGATCGCCCGCCGCGGCTCGCAGGGCGTGATCCTCAAGGCGCCGGACGTCCCTCAGGTGACGGCCGCCGTCGGCCGCCTCGCCGCCGCCGGCATTCCCGTCGTCACCCTGGTCACCGACCTGCCCGCCACCGCCCGCCTCGCCTACGTCGGCATCGACAACCGGGCCGCAGGCGCGACCGCCGCCTACCTCATGGGCCAGTGGCTGGGCGAGCGGCCCGGCAACGTTCTCACCAGCCTCAGCAGCGGCTTCTTCCGCAACGAGGAAGAGCGCGAGATGGGCTTCCGCAGCGCCATGCGCAGCCGTCACCCGGACCGTACCCTGGTCGAGATCGCCGAGGGACACGGCCTGGACGCCACCCAGTACGACCTGGTCCGCGCCGCCCTCGAACGCGACCCGGACATCCGTGCCGTCTACTCGATCGGCGGCGGCAACAACGCCACCCTGCGCGCCTTCGAGGATCTGGGCCGCGAGTGCGCGGTGTTCGTCGCGCACGACCTCGACCACGACAACACCCGGCTGCTGCGCGAGCACCGCCTGTCCGCCGTCCTCCACCACGATCTGCGCCAGGACGTGCGCGAGGCCTGCCACATCGTGATGCGCGCCCACGGCGCCCTGCCGCCCGCGGGGCCTACGCTGCCGTCGGCGATCCAGGTGGTGACGCCGTACAACATGCCCCCGCAGGCGACGAACCGAGGAGCCGGGTGACGACGAGCAGCGAATACGTGGAGATCGAGGGCGTCCGGCTGCTCGCCACGCTCACGACGGGCAGCGAGCTGGGACTGCTGGCGCTGCACGGCAGCAACGAAGGCGGTACGGCCGAGCTGGCGCGGTCGGTGGCCGAGCGGTGCGGTGCCACCAGCCTGGTCTTCACCCAGCCGGGCGTGCCCGATCCGGTGCACATCCCCTCCCCGCGCATGGCGGTCGGGCACTGCACGCTGCTGCGGGACTTCCTGTCCCGGGTGGCGCTCACGGTCTCCCTGCACGGCCACAACAGGAGTGCGACTCCCCGGGCCATCCTCCTCGGCGGCGGCAACCGGCGGGCCGCCCGCCTCGTCGCCGGCGAACTCGACGCCCTGCGGCCGGAGTTCGACCCGGTCACCGACCTGGACGAGATCCCCGTGGCCCTGCGCGGCCTGCACTCCAGGAACCCGGTGAACCTGACCCGCCAAGGCGGGGTCCAGGTGGAACTCCCGCTCGCGGCCAGGACCGAGCGAAGGCGATGGGCGCCGGGAGTGCCGGACACACCCCCGCGGTCGGTGATCGACGCCCTGGCCAAGGGCGTGGAGTCCCTGACCGCGGCTATGCCCGGAGACTGACCCAGGAGCCGCTCTCGACCGAGTGCACCATCGCCTCCAGTACGGCGGCGCTGTGCACGGCGTCCGGGAGCGTGGCCCCGTGCGGCTCGCCTTCCGCGATGGAGCGCAGGAAGCGGTGGGCCTCGATCACCTTCAGGTCGTCCATGCCCATGGCGTTCGCCGCGCCCGGCTGGAACGCCCCGAACTCGCCGTCGCCCGGGCCGACGTAGACCGTGCTGACGGGCTGGTCCTGGTAGCTCGTGCCGCGGCTGACGCCCAGCTCGTTCATGCGCCGGAAGTCCCAGAAGACCGCGCCCTTCGTGCCGTGCACCTCGAAGCCGTAGTTGTTCTGCTCGCCGACCGAGACCCGGCAGGCCTCCAGCACACCGCGCGCGCCGGAGGCGAAGCGCAGCAGACAGTTGACGTAGTCCTCGTTCTCGACCGGGCCGAGCTCGCCGCCCGTGGCTCGGGTGTGACCGGCGGTGGCGCCGGTGGGCCGGGCCCGCTCCGGAATGAACACGGCCGTGTCGGCGGTCAGCGCCTCGATGTCGCCCAGCAGGTAGCGGGCCAGGTCCGCGCCGTGCGAGGCGAGGTCGCCCAGGACGCCGCTGCCGCCGCGCTCCTT
The DNA here is from genome assembly GCF_000720765.1 of Streptomyces sp. NRRL S-646. Taxonomy (GTDB): domain Bacteria; phylum Actinomycetota; class Actinomycetes; order Streptomycetales; family Streptomycetaceae; genus Streptomyces. Next base: position 287,740 of record NZ_JODC01000007.1, on the reverse strand, counting down.
CTCGTAGCGCCAGGTCAGGGCGCCTTCGGGATGGGCGGCGTAGTCACTGAACAGGCGGATGCGGACATGGGTGACGGTGCCGATGGCGTCGGAGGCGATCAGCTCGCGGGCGGCCTCGACGGCGGGCGCGTTGCGGTAGTTGAAGCCGACGGCGCCCTGGACGCCTGCGGTGGCCACCGCGTCGGCGACCGCCCTGGCGTCCGCCGCGCTCAGACCGACCGGCTTCTCGATCCAGATGTGCTTGCCCGCCTCCGCCATGGCGACGCCGATCTCGCGGTGCAGGAAGTTCGGGGCGGTGATGCTGACCGCCTGGATGCGCGGGTCCTTGACGACATCACGCCAGTCCCGGGTGGTCGAGGCGAACCCGAACTGCGTGGCCGCCTCCTCGGCTCTGCCGGGCACCTCCTCGGCGACCGTGATGAGCTGCGGGCGCAGCCCCAGCTGCGGGTAGTGGTGCAGGACGCGGGCGTACGCCTGGGTGTGCACCCGGCCCATCCAGCCGAACCCGACGACGGCGACACCGAGCGAATCCACCATGACAGCCCCTCTTTGGACCGGTCCATAATCTGTCCAGGCCACCCTGAAGCCCCCGCTCAGTGGCTGTCAACCCTCCCCGTTCTCTTTGACAAGTCGCACCAGCCCATGGAACGGTCCACAGCATGAAACCGCCGACGATCCGCGACGTGGCCGAGCAGGCCGGAGTGTCCAAGTCGCTGGTCTCGCTCGTGCTGCGCGGCTCCGAGCAGGTGCGGCCCGAGAAGCGGGAGGCCGTGCTGCGGGCGGTGCGGGAACTCGGCTACCGGCCCAACGCCGCTGCGCGCAGCCTCAGCGAGCAGCGCACCCGCACGGTCGGCGTGCTCCTCAACGACCTGCGCAACCCCTGGTTCGTCGACCTGCTCGACGGCCTCAACTCACTGCTGCACGACAACGGCCTGCGCATGCTGCTCGCCGACGCCCGCCTCAACCGCCGCACCGGCCAGGACCCCGCCGACCCGCTCCTCGACCTGCGGGTGGACGGCCTCGTCGTCGTCGGCACGCTGCCCGACCCGGCCGCCCTCGGCACGGCCGCCGAGCGGATCCCGGTCGTCGTCGCGGGCGCCCGCGAGGCGGCCCCGGCGGGCGTGGACGTCGTGGCGGGCGACGACGAGCGGGGCGCCCGCCTGGTCACCGAACACCTCATCGGCCTCGGCCACCGCCGCATCGCCCACATCGCGGGCTACGGCGCCGTCGGCGAACTGCGCCGCCGCAGCTTCGAGGCGACGATGCGGGCGCACGGCCTCGCGGACCAGGCCCTGGTGGAGGCCGCAGACATGACCGAGGAGGGCGGCTACCGCACCACCGTCCGGCTGCTCAGCCGCCCGCAGAGGCCCACCGCCCTCTTCGCCGTCAACGACATCACCTCCGTCGGCGCGCTCTCGGCGGCCGAGGAGCTCGGCCTGCGCGTCCCGCGTGACGTGTCCGTGGTCGGCTACGACAACACGAGCATCGCCCGGCTGCGCCACGTCTGGCTGACCACGGTCGACAACGGCAGCCACGAGGTCGGCCGCCGCGCCGCCCGCTGCCTCCTGGACCGCTTCGAACGCTCCGGGGGAGCGGGCCGACTTCACCTGACCGCACCGACGTTGGAGATCCGCGGCACCACGGCGGCACCGCTCACAGACTGATGGCGTACGCCTTCCGCAGCGTCTCGTGCACCGTCCACGTCGTGCGGTCGCCCGCACGCAGGACGGCCATGTCCCCGGGCCCCACCGTCAGTGTCGGCCCGCCCTCGACCTCGATGGTCGCCGACCCGCTGATCACCACGAACAGCTCGTCCGCCTCCGTGTCGGTGACGACGCCCGGCGTGATCTGCCAGACCCCGCGGACCTGACGGCCGTCCGCCGACTCCCACACCACCTTCCCGGTCACCTCCGGCGTCCCGGAGACGATCTGCTCCGGGTCGAGGGGCTCGGGCTCGAGCTCGGCGTCGGGGATGTGAAGAACGAAGCTGTGCGTCATGGACCGACCCTAGCGAGACCGCCCGGAGCCTGTGCATGGACACTGTGTGCGGCATCGTCCCAGGTAGGAGGACACTTCGTCGGGTCGCGACTGGCGGCCGGGCAGGTACCGGGTGATCGTGGAGGACATGGCGCGGACAACGACGGCCGCCCCCGGGCAACGGCAGCACGACAGCGGCGAGGGAGTCCTCTTCGGCGGTGTCTACGGTGCCGTGCTGGCCTGCTCGATGGTCGCGGCGCTCAGCCAGTACGGCCACAGCTCCCGCGTCAGCCGCCGCTACGACGCCATCTGGCTGCTGGTGACCGCGCTCGCCTCCGCCCTCGCCCACGGCTACGCCCACTACATCGCCGAGCGCGCACCGCACCGCCGCTGGGACGCCCTGCGCGCCCTCGCCGACGAGTGGCCCCTGGTCACGGCGGTGCTGCCGACCGTGGCGATCCTCGCGGGGGCGGGCTGGGGTTGGTGGCCGGCGGACGGGGTGGAGGATCCGGCGTTCACGCTGAACATCGGACTGCTGTTCGGCCTGGGGGTGGTGGCGGCACGGCGGTCGGGACGCTCCTGGGCCGTCGCCCTGTGCACCGGAGTGGTCGACGCGCTGCTCGGCGTCGTCGTGGTCGTCGCGAACGCCATCATCAAGTAACGGCTCCCGGGGGCCGATTGGCGCCCGGACTGTCGTATGGTCATCCCTCGTGGGTACGGACATCGACGGTGTCATCGAAAGCCGCTCGCCCGACGGGCACTGGCGGTTCACGGCCGATCTGCTGGACTTCCAGCCACCCCGGGACTACGTCGCCTGGGAGTGTCTCTTCGGCGTCCGCGGGGCGGGGGACGTGGAACGTCCGCTCTTCGCGGGCCGCGGCCTGCCGGACGGGATCTCCGATCCGGTACGGGAGTCGGCCATCGGGGAATTCCAGCACGACCACACCTACGCCACCTGGGCCGAGGTCGAGGAGGTCGACTGGGACGCCCCGCTCGCCCACGGCCCGGCCTGGAACTGGGCGGTGCGGGCCCTGCCGGACGGTGACGAACTCGTGCGGGTGACTCCGGGCCTGCGCGCGGCGGCCGCCGACACGTTCGGCGGAAACCTGCTGCTGGCCCCGCCGGAGTGGCCCCCCGGCGCCGAGGTGCGCCTGGACGACGTGGCGCACCGCCCCGTGATCCTCACGGCGCGGATGCTCGCCCCTCCGGACGAGGGATGCTGGGCACAGGTATGGAGCGCCATGCGGGACCTGGCGGCCAGGTACGGCGACGAGGACGTACGGCTCGTCGTCTGGTTCGGCTGACCCGCACACCGGTGAAGGGAGCCGACATGACCACCGACGCCACCGACACGACGGTCACGGACGAGGCGGTACGAAGTCTGCACGCCACCACCGACCCGCGCCTGCGCGAACTGCTGACCGGTCTGATCCGCCACCTCCACGCCTTCGCCCGTGAGACCCGGCTGACACAGCAGGAGTGGGAGCGGGCCATCGGCTTCCTCACGGCGACCGGGCAGACCTGCACGGACACCCGGCAGGAGTTCATCCTCCTGTCGGACGTCCTCGGCCTGTCGATGCTCGTCGAGACAATCCATGGCAACAACGCCGACCGCGCCGCCGGAGCCACCGAGTCGACGGTTCTCGGCCCCTTCCACATGACCGAGTCCCCGGCCCGCGAACTCGGCGCCGACATCGACCTGGTGGGCGGCGGCGAGCCGTGCGTGGTCAGCGGCCGGGTCCTGTCCCGGGACGGAACTCCGCTGCCGGGCGCGGTCGTCGACGTCTGGCAGGCCGACGGGAACGGCTTCTACGACGTCCAGCGCCCGGAAGTACAGCCTCCCGGCAACGGGCGCGGGCTGTTCACCGCGGACGCGGAGGGCCGCTTCTGGTTCCGCACCTGTGTACCGAGCCCGTACCCGATCCCCACCGACGGCCCGGTCGGCGACCTGCTGCGTGCGACCGCCCGCCACCCCTACCGGCCCGCGCACATCCATTTCATCGCCTCGGCCGAAGATCATGTACCGGTGACCACGCACATCTTCGTCGCGGGCAGCGACTACCTCGACTCGGACGCGGTGTTCGCCGTCAAGCCGAGCCTGGTCCAGGAGTTCACCCGAACGGATGACTCCTCCCTGGCGCGGGAGTTCGGCGTCCCGAACCCGTTCCGCCACGCCCGCTTCGACCTCGTACTGGAGCATTCGTGAAACACCGCCTCGACTTCTCCTACGAGTCCCGGCCCGTGCGGGTCGTCTTCCGGCCCGGGGCCGCCACGACCGCGACCGCCGGCGAGGCGGCGGCGCTCGGCCTGCGCCGGCTGCTGGTGGTGTGCGGCAGCCACGGCGCGCAGACGGCACGCGCGGTCGCCGATTCGCTGGGCCCCGCCTGCGCGGGCCTGCACGACGGTGCCCGGATGCATGTGCCCGTCGAGGTCGCCGACCGGGGCGTCGAGGCGGCCCGGGCGGCGGGTGCGGACGGCTGTGTGGCCGTCGGCGGCGGCTCCTCGATCGGCCTCGGCAAGGCGATCGCCCTGCGCACCGGCCTGCCGCTGATCGCCGTGCCCTCCACATACTCCGGTTCGGAGATGACCCCGGTCTGGGGCCTGACCGAACACGGCGCCAAACGCACCGGCCGCGACCCCGTCGTCCTCCCACGCAGCGTCGTCTACGACCCCGAACTGACCCTCTCGCTGCCCGTGCCGCTCTCCGTCACCAGCGGCGTCAACGCGATCGCCCACGCCGTCGAGGCGCTGTACGCCCCCGACACCTCGCCCCTGATCGCGCTGATGGCCCAGGAGGGCGTTCGGGCCATGGCGGGCGCCCTGCCCGAGGTGGCTGCCGACCCGGACTCCTTGGAGGCCCGCGGCCGCGCCCTGTACGGCGCCTGGCTGTGCGGCTCCTGCCTCGGCGCCACCACCATGGGCCTGCACCACAAGCTGTGCCACGTCCTCGGCGGCACCTTCGGTCTGCCCCACGCCGAGACCCACACCGTGGTCCTGCCGTACGCCCTGGCGTACAACGCGTCCGCGGCCCCGGACGCGGCGGCCGCCGTCGCCCGAGCGCTGGACACGGACGACGCCCCGCACGCCCTGCGGGAGCTGGCCGGGCGCCTCGGCGCACCCCGCTCCCTTGCCGAACTCGGCCTGAAGGAAGGCGACTTGGCGGTTGCGGCCGCGCAGACCGCGGGCCAGGCCTACGCCAATCCCCGCGAGGTCACGGCCGACGGGGCGCTCGCCGTGCTGCGGGCGGCGTACGAGGGCGCGGCACCGGTGTTCCCCGCCGCCTGACGCGGAAGGGCCGTCGCCCGCGGGTGCGGGACGACGGCATCCGCCGGACGGTCGGGTCTCATGCCTGCCCGGCTGCGGCCTCCACCTGCTCGGGCGCGTCCTTCGGGGCCTGCGCCGCCGGCTGCCGGCGCGGAATGAAGGAGGCGACCAGGAAGGCGAGCAGGGCGGCCACGGCACCGATCGCCATGACTACCTTGAAGCCGTTCTCCGAGGGCAGGGCGTGACCGCCGAAGTCGGTGGTCATCTGGGCCAGGATGACGCCGGCCAGGGCGCTGGCGAACGACGTACCCAGGGACCGCATCAGTGTGTTGAGGCTGTTGGCCGCACCGGTCTGGGACGGGTCGACCGCGCCCATGATCAGGGCGGGCAGCGCGCCGTAGGTGAAGCCGACACCGGCGCCGATGATGCAGGAGACCAGGATGAGGTGCCAGACCTCGGACATCAGAAGGATGTTCAGGCCGTAGCCGGCGGACACGATCAGTGCGCCGATCATCAGCGTGACCTTCGGGCCCTTGGCCTGGGTGAGCTTCGCGGACGCGGCGGACATGACCATCATGACCAGGCCCTGCGGGGCGAGCACGAGGCCGACCGTCAGCATCGACTTGCCCAGCCCGTAGCCGGTCTGGGTCGGCAGCTGCAGCAGCTGCGGAAGCACCAGGGACATCGCGAACATCGAGAAACCGAGGGCGACCGAGGCCAGGTTGGTGAACAGCACCTGCGGCTTGGCGGTGGTGCGCAGATCGACGAGCGGCTGCTTGGCCTTGAGCTCCCACCAGCCCCAGGCCAGCAGGATCACGACGGCGGCGGTGCCCAGGCCGAGCGTCGTGCCACTGGTCCAGCCCCAGTCACCGCCCTTGGACACGGCCAGCAGTAGGGAGACCAGACCGGCGGACAGACCGAGCGAACCGACCAGGTCGAAGCGGCCACCGGTGCGCACCTTGGACTCGGGCACGATCAGCAGCACCAGCAGGAAGGCGACGGCACCCAGGGCGCCCGAGGTCCAGAACAGGATGTGCCAGTCCCACTTGTCGGCGATGAACGCGGCAGCCGGCAGGCCCAGCGCACCGCCCACACCCAGGGAGGCACTCATCAGCGCGGTGGAACCCGCCAGCCGCTCGGCGGGCAGTGCGTCCCGCATGATGCTGATGCCCAGCGGCACCACGGCGGCGGCGAGACCCTGCAGCGTACGACCGACGATCATCGGGAGGAGCGAGTCGGCCAGTGCGCAGACCACCGAACCGGAGACCAGCAGCACGATGCTGACCAGCAGCATCCGCCGCTTGCCGATCATGTCGCCGAGGCGGCCCACGACCGGGGTGGCCACCGCGGCCGCCAGGAGGGTGGCGGTGACGGCCCAGGCGGTGTTGGACGCAGAGGCGTGCAGCAGGGACGGCAGCTCCGGGACGATCGGAATGACCAGGGTCTGCATCAACGAGACGACGACCCCGGCCAGGGCCAGCACCGCCACCACGGCGTTCGGCCTGGGCGGGGCGGATGCCCCCGCGGCGGCGGGTCGGGCGGGCGCTTCGGACATGGCAGGGCCTCCAGCAAGGGCTTATTGCTTGACTTACGCAAGCATAAGAGGGATTGATTGAGTTAAGCAAGCGAATGGGTCGGGGTGTCCATGTGACGAGGCCCACGCGGGGAGGGCGGTTCACCGGGCCGCGGTCTCCTCCCGCTCCTGCGCTGCGAGCGGCAGCTCGGTGACCACCTCGAAACCGCCCCGGGCCCGCGGCCCCGCACGGCAGCGACCGCCGACCGAACGTGCCCGCTCCCGCATGCCCATGACGCCGTACCCGCCGCCCGGGGGAGCGGACGACACCGGCACTGGGCCCCCGTCATAGGCGACCGTCACCGCCAGCCGGTCCCGGGAGTAGACGAGCCGCACCTCGGCCGCGCGGGTGGCGCCGTGCTTGGTGACGTTCGTCAGGGCCTCCTGCACGATGCGGTACGCCGTGAGATCGGCACCCGCGGAGAGCGGCCCGGGCTCGCCCTCGGTGGTGACGGTGACTTCGAGCCCGGCGTGCCGGAACGAGGCGGCCAGATCGGGCAGTTGGGCAAGCCCCGGGGTGGGCCCCAGCGGCTCGTCCGCATCGCCCGCCTGCCGCAACAGGCCGACGGTGGACTTGAGTTCACGCAGTGCCGATGCCGTGGTGCCGCTCAGGGCGGAGGCGAGCCGCAGCGCCTCGCCCGGCCGTGCGGGCAACTGCTTGGCGACGGCGCCGGCCTGAAGGTTGGCCAGCACCAGGTGATGGGCGACGACATCGTGCAGATCGCGCGCGATACGCATGCGCTCCTCCGCGACACGGCGCCGCGCCTCCTCCTCCCGGGTCCGCTCGGCATGCTCGGCACGCTCCTGCACGGCGTCCAGATAGGCCGCGCGCAGCCGGGTCACCGTGCCGAGGGAGGTGGGCAGCAGCAGCCAGGCGGTGGGGCCCAGCAGTTTGAGAACCAGCGGTTCAGCGGCGAGACCGGTGATCAGTCCCGTGCCGACCAGCAGCGCGATGCCGCTGAAGGCAAAGGAGTTGGCGGTCCTACGGTCCGTTCCGACGGCCAGCGAGTACAACGCGACCATGAGCGGCCCGAGCAGCAGGACGGTGAGGAGGTAACCGAGCGCGGCGGTGACGGCGCCGCACACGAGGGCCACCACCCTCGCTCATCGCGCCGTGCTCGCCGCCGCAGCCGATGATCCCGGAGGGCACGCCCTGCGGATTGACCACCACACGGTCGCCGACCTTCAGCTCGGTGACCTCGGCGCCCACTTCGGTGATCTCGCCGGCCGGTTCGTGGCCCAGCGGGATGGAGCGCATCGACCCGTCGGCACCGGCGGGCATGCCGCCGAGATGCAGGAAGAAGGTGTCGGTGCCGCAGATGCCGCAGGCGCGGATCCTGACCAGCACGTCCTTCGGCCCCGGCGCGGGACGCTCGACGTCGACCAGGTCGATGTGGTTCTGGGCACCGGTCCTGACGGACTTCATGGTGGGCATCGGCAGACTCGCTTTCCGGGGTGGGTGAGGTGAGTGAGGGGTGTCGCTGCGCGGACCCGTGAGGTGTCACCGGGCCCGGCGCCGGCCGGGGGAGTGTGCAGGCGGCCGGACCCGGTGACTGCGCCGTTCCCCGTCCCCACGGAGCCGGCGCGCTGGGGCCGCCTCCGCTCGGTGCGGCCCCGGTCTGTGTCCCACTGGCGTGCTTGACTCAGGCAAGCACGGTAACATTACTTAAGTCAAGCAATCATCTTCATGTTGCTTAAGTCAGGCAATTAGATTTACCCTCGGTGCATGCCGGCACAGCGATCCGCCTCAACGTCGGTCCCGGCGAACGTGAACGACATCGAGCGGGCACTCACGCGCGTCACGTACCTGGCCGGCCGGGCGCGGCAGCATGAGCGCCTGATGGCCATGGCGGGGCTGGCGCTCGACCGGGCCGCCGTCGCCATCCTGCGGCACATCGCCGAGAGCGAGCCGATGCGCCCCGGAGTGCTGGCGGTGCGGCTGTCCGTGGAGGCCTCGCATGTCACCCGGCAGTTGCGGCAGTTGGAGGAGGGGGGTCATGTGGTCCGGATCGCCGACCCGGACGACCGGCGGGCCCAGCGGGTGCAGATCACCGACCTCGGCCTGGCGGCGGTCGACCGCATCCGCGAGGTGAACCGCCGCGGGCTGCAGATGGCCCTGGCCGACTGGTCGGGGGAGGATCTGGAGCAACTCGCCGCGCTCTTCCGCCGGTTGGTGCACGACTTCGTCGCCCACGCCGAGAATCCGCTGCCGGGGCCTCCGGCCGTCTGACCGGCACTGACGTACCCCTGGGCCTCCCGTCCTCTCGCGGCAGGAGGTGTCGAAGCATGCCCGCAATGTGGCAGACAAAATTGTTGACAATCTTGTCTGGCTAGATTTAGGTTCGACAGGCACTCACTCAGGGAGGGCAGCGATGCCGAAAGAAGCCCGTCCGAGCACCGGAGAGCAGGCCAAACAGCACGCGCTCGCGCAGCTGCGGCAGGCGATCCTGCATGGCGAGATGGCACCGGCGCAGCGGCTGGTGGAGAACGAGCTCGCCGAGCAGTTCGGTGTGACACGGGCGAGCATCCGCGCGGCACTCATCGATCTGGAGGCCCAGGGCCTCGTCGAGCGGATCCGCAACCGCGGCTCGCGGGTGCGGGTGGTGACCGTCGAGGAAGCGGTCGCCATCACCGAGTGCCGCATGGTCCTGGAAGGACTGTGCGCGGCGAAGGCTGCCGTGGAGGCCAGTGACGAGCAGCTCGCCGAGCTGACGGAGCTGGGCACGGCGATGGCCAAGGCGGTGGCCGACGGTGAGCCGGTGACCTACTCCGAGCTCAACCAGGAGCTGCACGCCAAGGTGCGCGAGTTCTCCGGCCAGCAGACGGCCGTGGACCTGCTGGAGCGGCTCAACGCCCAACTGGTGCGACACCGCTTCCAGTTGGCGCTGCGGCCGGGGCGTCCGCAGCACTCCCTGAAGGAGCACCTGGCGATGATCGAGGCGATCGGAGCCAGGGACCCGCAGGCGGCCGAGACGGCCGTCCGCGCCCACCTCACCAGCGTGATCGAGGCGCTGCGCGACTGACAGCCGCGCGGCCGAGAGCCGCTGACAGGGCGGGCGCCCACCTGTCACCGAGGCGAGCGAGCCGAAGGGGTGTGCCGGTGTCGAGGCTGCGAGCGCGCGGAGGCCCGAAGGGCTGAGCACGGTCGCAGCCCCGACACCGGCTGGAGCACCCCGGAGGTGAGCCGCCCAGAAAATTGGGAGATGCCAGCATGACCCAGGCCAACGCGCCCGCCTCCCCGCGGTCCACCCTCGTCGTCACGGCGCATGCCGGGGACTTCGTGTGGCGGGCAGGCGGCGCCATCGCCCTGGCCGCGGCCCGCGGGGAGAAGGTCACCATCGCCTGTCTGACCTTCGGCGAGCGCGGCGAGTCCGCCAAGGCATGGCGCGAGGGCAGGAAGCTCGACGAGATCAAGGCGATACGGCGGGACGAGGCCGAGCGCGCCGCCGCCACTCTCGGCGCCGAGGTCCGCTTCTTCGACGCCGGCGACTACCCGCTCATCCCCACCGCCGAGCTGACCGACCGACTCGTCGCCGTGTACCGCGAGACGCAGCCGGACGTGGTGCTCACCCACCCGGTCGAGGACCCGTACAACGGCGACCACCCGGCGGCCAACCGCATGGCATTGGAGGCCCGCATCCTCGCCCAGGCCATCGGCTACCCGGGCGAGGGCGAGATCATCGGGGCCCCGCCCGTCTTCTACTTCGAGCCGCACCAGCCCGAGATGAGCGGCTTCCGGCCCGAGGTCCTCCTCGACATCACCGAGGTGTGGGACACCAAGCGCAAGGCCATGGAGTGCCTGGCCGCCCAGCAGCACCTGTGGGCGTACTACACGGATCTCGCCGTCCGCCGCGGCGTCCAGCTCAAACGGAACGCCGGACCGAACCTGGGCCTTGCGCACAACACCATGGCCGAGGCGTACATGCGGCCGTTCCCGCAGATCGCGAAGGAGCTGGCATGAGCGGCGTGATCGTCACCAACCCGCCGAAGGCCGACGCGAAGGACGTCGAGGCGCTGGCCGGCTTCGGTGTGGCGACCGTCAGCGAGGCGATGGGCCGAACCGGCCTGCTGGGCCCGGACATCCGCCCCGTCCAGCAGGGTGTACGAGTCGCGGGTACGGCCGTCACCGTGCTCAGTTGGCCCGGCGACAACCTCATGATCCACGCCGCCGTCGAGCAGTGCGGCCAGGGCGACATCCTGGTCGTCACCACCACCTCGCCCTGCACGGACGGTCTGTTCGGCGAGCTGTTCGCGACCGCCCTGAAGCAGCGCGGCGTGCGGGGTGTCGTCCTCGGCACGGGGATCCGCGACACCCAGGAGCTCCGGGACATGGGCTTCGCCGCCTGGTCCCGGGCCGTCTCCTCGCAGGGCACCGTCAAGGCCACCGGCGGCTCGGTCAATGTGCCGATCGCCATCGACGGCCAGGTGATCCGCCCCGGCGACGTGATCCTCGCCGACGACGACGGCGTCGTGGTCGTCCCCCGTGAACGCGCCCGCGAGACGGCGGAGCAGGCGGAGGCCCGCGAGGCCAAGGAGGCGGCCACCCGCGCCGCCTTCCTGGACGGCCAACTCGGCCTGGACCGCTACGGGTTGAGGGACACCCTCAAACGGCTCGGCGTCGAGTACCGGACGTACGAGGAGTACGCGGGGGAGCGGCCGTGACCGGTCGGCCCGAGGGGGTCCGCTGTCTGCTGATGCGGGGCGGCACCTCCAAGGGTGCCTACTTCCTCGCCGACGACCTCCCCGCCGAACCGGCCCTGCGTGACGCGCTGTTGCTGCGCATCATGGGCAGCCCCGACGAGCGGCAGATCGACGGGCTCGGCGGCGCACACCCCCTCACCAGCAAGGTGGCCGTGGTGTCCGTCTCGGCCGACCCGCGCGCCGACGTCGACTACCTGTTCCTTCAAGTCGCCGTCGACAGAGCAGAAGTGAGTGACCGTCAGAACTGCGGGAACATTCTCGCTGGCATCGGGCCGTTCGCCGTCGAACGCGGTCTGGTGACGGCGGGGGAGGAGGAGACCTCCGTCCGCATCCGTATGGTCAACACCGGAGACTTCGCCACGGCGACCTTCCCGACCCCCGGCGGTCGCGTCGACTGCACGGGAGACGCCGAGATCTCGGGCGTGCCGGGGACGGCAGCCCCTGTGGTCATTGAATTCCCGGCCGGGGCAGGGCAGTTGCTGCCCACCGGCAAGGTCCTGGACGACATCGACGGCACACCCGTGACCTGCGTGGACAACGGCATGCCGACGGTGCTCATCGCGGCCTCGTCCCTGAAGGTGACCGGCTACGAGTCGCCCAAGGACCTGGAGGAGGACCTCGCGCTCGCCGGCCGGCTGCGTGAAATCCGCCTGGAAGCAGGCCGGCTGATGGGCCTCGGCGACGTCTCCGACACCACCGTGCCCAAGCTCACCCTGCTCGCACCGCCCCGCGCCGGTGGCGCGATCTCCACCCGCACCTTCATCCCGGTGCGCTGCCATACGTCGATCGGTGTGCTCGGCGCGGCCAGTGTGGCCGCCGGCCTGCGGATCGAGGGCGGAGTGGCGGCGGAACTCGCACGGCTCGATGCCGGCGGCGACCGTATCCGTATCGAACACCCCACCGGATTCCTGGACATCGAAAGCAGCCTCGCCACCACTCCCGACGGCCTGCCCACCGCTCGGCGGACGGCCGTGGTCCGTACGGCCCGCAAGATCTTCGACGGAACCGTCTTCCCGCGGTCCGCCGAGACGGCACCCATCCCCCCGCACCCCCGAGGAGGTCACCGATGACCCCGCCGCTCGGCGACATCGCCCACATCGGCCATGCCCAGCTCTTCACCCCGGACCTGGACGCCAGCGTCGCCTTCTTCACCGACTACCTGGGCCTCACGGTCAACGGCCAGGACGGCGACACGGTCCGGCTGCGGACCTTCGACGACTACGAGCACCACAGCCTGGTCCTCACCGCCCGCGAACAGCCGGGCCTCGGCCGGCTCGCCCTGCGCACCTCCAGCGAGGAGGCGCTGCACCGCCGTGTCAAGACGATCGAGGAGGCGGGCGGCTCCGGCAAGTGGGTCGAGGACGAACCCGGCCTCGGCAAGCTGTACCTGACGACAGACCCCGACGGGCACGAGCACGCCCTGTACTGGGAGAGCGAGCACTACCGGGCGCCCGAGGAGCTCAGGCCCGCGCTGAAGAACCAGCCGCAGGCCAAGCCCAACCGGGGTGTCGGTGTGCGGCGACTGGACCACATCAATTTCCTCGCGGCCGATGTGCTCGCGAGCGCCGAGTTCCAGGAACACGTGCTCGGGGCGCGGCCGACGGAGCAGATCCGGCTCGACTCCGGCCGGATCGCGGCGCGTTGGCTGACGTACACGAACAAGTCGTACGACGTCGTCTACACCGAGGACTGGACCGGTTCGACCGGGCGGCTGCACCACATCGCCTTTGCGACCGACACCCGCGAGGACATCCTGCGCGCCGCCGATCTCGCCATCGACACGGGCGTGTACATCGAGACGGGCCCCCACAAGCACGCCATCCAGCAGACGTTCTTCCTCTACGTCTACGAGCCGGGCGGCAACCGCATCGAGCTGTGCAACCCGCTCACCCGCCTCGTGCTCGCGCCCGACTGGCCGCTGGTCACCTGGACCGAGGAGGAGCGGAAGAAGGGGCAGGCCTGGGGCCTGAAGACCATCGAGTCGTTCCACACGCACGGCACGCCGCCGGTCGCCTGACGGCCCCTGTCGCCCCGGCGCGGCTTTATTGTCGATGAGATTGTTGACAAAAACGTTGACGAATCTTGCGGTCTCTCCTTAGCGTCGGGGCACCCTGTTCCACGAGAGGAAAACGAAGATGTCCTCCTCCCCCTCCCTGACCGCTCGCGGCAGCAGACTGGCCCTCCTGGTCGTCGGGCTGTGCTGGCTGGCCGTGCTCTTCGACGGCCTCGACATGTTCATCTACGGCTCCGTCCTGCCCCACCTGCTGGAGACGAAGACCTTCGGCCTCACCGCCGACCAGGCCGGCGACCTCGGCTCCTACGCCACCTTCGGCATGCTGGTCGGCGCTCTCACCGCGGGCACGGTCGCGGACCGGATCGGCCGCAAGACACTGATGGTGGCCTGCGTGACGCTGTTCTCGCTGGCCTCCGGGCTCTGCGCGATATCCGGCAGCGTCGAGGTCTTCGGCCTCGGCCGGACCCTGGCGGGCGTCGGCCTCGGCGGTCTGCTGCCCACCGCGATCAGCATGGTCTCCGACTACGCCCCGCGCGGCCGCGGCGCCATCGTCATCGGCATGCTGATGACCGCGCACCACGTGGGCGGCATCCTCTCCGCATACGTGGCGAAGTGGCTGGTGGACCCGGTCGGCTGGCGCGCCGCCTTCTGGGTCTGCGTCGTCCCGATCGCTTTCGCCCCGGTGCTCGCCAAGTTGCTTCCCGAGTCGCTGAGCTTCCTCGTCGCCAAGGGACGGGATGAAGAGGCGCAGGCGCTCGCCGCGCGCTACGACGTGGAGCTGCCTGCCGCAACCGGCAAGAAGACCGCCGCCGACCGCTGGGACGCGCTGGTCGGTCTGTTCCGCGGCGGCGAGTGGATCCAGACCCTGCTGTACTGGCTGGCCTCCTTCGGCGGACTGCTCCTGGTCTACGGCGTCGCCACCTGGCTGCCCACTCTGATGCGCACCGAGGGCTACGCGCTCGCCAACGCCCTCACCTTCGTCGTCGTCTTCAACCTCGGCGGCATCGTGGGGATGCTGGTCGCGGGTCGGGCGGCCGACCGCTTCGGCGCCCCGCGCATCTCGGCGATCTGGTTCGCGCTGACCGCGGCGGGCGTCTTCCTGCTCAGCGTCCACATGCCGATGGCCGTGACCACCCTGGTCGTCTTCCTCACCGGCGTCTTCCTCAACAGCGCCCAGACGATGATCTACGCGACGGTCTCGATCCGCTCCTCCCCGGACAACCGCGCCACCGCCGTCGGCTGGACCTCCGGCATGGGCCGCTTCGGCGCGGTCTTCGGCCCGTGGCTCGGCGGGCAGCTGCTCGCCGCGGGCAACGGCGACTTCGGCTTCACCGCCTTCGCGCTGGCCGGCCTGTCGTCCATGGTCTTCATCGGCATCGCGGCACTGCGCAGCCCGAGGTCCGACACCCCGAGCAGCACCGGCCAGGAGCTGGCCACCGCCCACTGACCAGCGGCCGTACCCGGGTGACGGGGCAGGAGGACGGACACCGGCCCCCGCAGCGGATGCGGGGGCCGGCGTCCGGCGTCAGGCTCGGAGTATGAGCGAGCGGTGGGATGTCCGCCGTGCGGGGCCGGAGCAGGCGCCGCACCGGGTGCTGATGATTCCGGGCGGGCTGTGCTCGACCGAGTTCTACGCCGATGTGATGGCCGAACCGGCGCTGGCGGAACTGGGGCTGGTCGCGGCCACGATGCCCGGATTCGGCGGAACCACGGCGCCCGAGGACGTGAGCATGGAGCACTACGCCCGGCTCATGGCGGACCTCGCCGCCGAATCGGGCTGCGACGTGGCCGTCGGGCACAGCCTCGGAGCGAACGTCGTGATCGAGATGGCGGCGGCCGGCCTGTTCCACGGACCGCTGGTGCTGCTGTCGCCCACCTTCTCGCGCGGCGACGAGGCGAAGTTCCTGGCGGTGATGAACACTCTCGGGCGGGTGCCCGGGCTCGGCATCGCGGCCTGGACCGGCATGCTGAAGATGCTGCCCAAGGCCATGAAACGCGAAATGCCCGCACACCGGGCCGAGGCGCTGGCGGCGGACATGGCCGACAACGACCCGGCCACCTGCCGCCGCATCGTGCGCCGCTACTACGAATACCTGGACCGGTATCCGGCACTGGTCCCACGGCTGTGCGAGGCCGCCGTCCCGGCCTGGGTGGTGCGCGGCGACCACGACGAGATCGGCCTGACCGACGTCGAACGGCGGGGCCTTGAGGCCTGCCCGCAGGTCCGGATGGTCACCGTGCCCGACGCCGGGCACCTCGTCCTGGTCGAACAGCCCGCACGGGTCGCCGACGTGATCGTGGACGCGGTCGCCGCGGCGCGCTGAAGCTCAGGCTGGGGGAAATCCCCCAGGTGAACACGGAGGCCAACCGCGTTCCGGGCGTCGCGGCGCGCGCCTAGCTTCGACGGCATGAGTGCAGCAGCCACCAGGGAGCAGCCGTGATCGAAGCGCGCGGTCTCAGCAAACGCCATGGATCCACTCTCGCCGTCGACGACCTCGGCTTCGACGTCCGGCCGGGCGCCGTCACCGGCTTCCTTGGCCCCAACGGGTCCGGGAAATCCACCACCATGCGCCTGATCATGGGCCTGGACCGCCCCGACCGGGGCACCGTCCGCATCCACGGCCGGCCCTACGACGAGCTGCGCTGGCCGTTGCGCGAGGTCGGCGCGCTGCTCGAGGCGCGCACCCATCACCCCGGCCGCAGCGCCGAGACGCATCCATCCGCGCTGGCCGCCGCGGGCGGCATTCCCCGCGCACGGGTGAAGACCGTCCTGGCCACCGTCGGCCTCACCGACCTGGCAAGGAAACGGGCCGGTGGTTTCTCGCTCGGCATGTCGCAGCGGCTCGGCATCGCCGCCGCGCTGCTCGGCGACCCCGCCGTGCTGCTCTTCGACGAACCGGTCAACGGGCTCGACCCGGAGGGCGTGCGCAGGATCCGCAACCTGATGCAATCCCTCGCCCACGAGGGGCGCACCGTCCTGCTGTCCAGTCACCTCATCAGCGAAATGGCACTCACCGCCGACCACTTGATCGTCATCGGCCAGGGCCGACTCCTCGCGGTCTGATCTGCGGCTGCCGCCGCGTGGGCGCGACCAGCCACGACGCTGCCGCAGACGACTGACGGGACACTGGAGCCATGCACGACACATCTGAACGTGTCGCCGATGATGCGGCCACCGGGTTCACCCGGCCGCGGGCCGTGCTACGAGCGCCGTTCACCGCTCGTGCCTGGGCCGAAGTGGCTTACTGCCTGGCCGGGTTTCCGGTTGCCGTCGTCGGCTTCGTCCTCGTCCTCGTTCTGCTCGCCGTCGGAGCCGGCCTCACCGTCTCCCTCGTCGGCGCCGTGCTGGGGCTGCTGCTCGTCGTCGTCTCGACGGGGCTCGCCCGGACCTTTGCGACCCTGCACCGAGGGCTGGCCGCCCAGCTGTTGGGGGAAAGGGTGCCGCCTCCGTCGCAACTCCGGCCCGTCGGCAAGGCGTTCGCGCGGCTCGACGCGCGGTTGCGGGACGCCGCCGGATGGCGCTCGGTGGTGTACGTGCTGGTCAAACTGCCCGTCGCAGTCGTGCAGTTGTATGCCGTGAGCTGGTGGCTCACCGGTCTGCTCAATCTGTCCGCTCCGCTGCGCTGGGCCGCGCTCGGGCAGCGTCCGCACCCCGGCGGGGAGGGCATGCCGACCATCACGCCCGTCCCGGCCGGCGGCGGCGCCCCGCACAGCACCACCTTCGCGGGGACCTTCGTGGCCGCCGCGATCGGTGCGGTCACGCTCCTCACGGCGCCGTGGGTCACCCGCGCCATCGTCGCCGTGGACCGCTGGCTGGTGCGTGCCCTGCTGGGGCCAGGCGAACTCGCCCAGCGTGTACGGAACTTGGAGGAGACCCGCGCCTTCGCCGTCGACGACTCCGCGGCCCTGCTGCGCCGACTGGAGCGGGACCTGCACGACGGCGCGCAGGTACGGCTCGTCGCGCTGGCCATGAGCCTCGACATGGCGAAGGAGGGGCTGGGCGCGGAGGGCGAACCGGTCGCCGACCCCGCGCGGCTGCGCCGCCTGATCGAGACCGCCCACACCAACGCCACCGAAGCCCTCAGCGAGCTGCGCGATCTGGCCCGCGGCATCCATCCGCCCGTACTGGACGACGGCCTGCCCGACGCCCTCGCCACGCTGGCGGCCCGCAGCACCGTAGCCGTGGAGCTGGCTGTCGACGTCCCGGAGCGGCCCACGCCGGCAATCGAGACCATCGCCTACTTCTGCGCGGCCGAACTGCTCACGAACGTCATCAAGCACAGCGGCGCCCGACGTGCGGTCCTGCGCGTCACCCACGAGGAGGGCCTGCTGCGGCTGTGTGTGACCGACGACGGGTCCGGAGGCGCCGCGCCCGGTGCGGGCAGTGGTCTCACGGGCCTGCTGCAGCGGGTACGTACGGTCGACGGCACCTTGCACGTCAGCAGCCCCGAGGGCGGGCCGACGTCGGTGACCGTGGCATTGCCGATGCACGCGTGAGCGGGCGGCGAGAGGTGAGGGAGCATGCCGGTATGCGTGTCGTGATTGCCGAGGACGCCGCCGTACTGCGGGAGTTGCTGGCCCAGATGCTCACCGAGCGAGGGCACGAGGTGTGCGCCGCCGTGGGCGACGCCGAGGGGCTGCGGGAGGCCGTCGCCGAGCACCGGCCGGACGTCGGCGTCGTCGACATCCGTATGCCGCCCACCCACACCGACGAGGGCCTGCGCGCCGCCATCGACATCCGGCGGGAGTGTCCCGGGACCGGGGTGCTGCTGTTCTCCCAGTACATCGAGACGAAGTACGCGAAGAGACTGCTCGCCGAGGGCTCGGCCGGTGTCGGCTATCTGCTCAAGGACCGGGTCGCGAACGTGGCCGAGTTCACCGACGCCCTGACGCGGGTCGCGGCCGGAGGGACCGCCCTCGACCCCGAGGTCGTCACCCAGCTCGCCGGTGCCGGCCGCCGGGGCGAGGACCTCGAAACGCTGACGGCACGCGAGCGCGAGGTGCTGGCGCTGATGGCCCAGGGCAGGTCGAACGCCGCGATCGCGCAGACCCTGGTGGTGTCGGCCGGCACGGTGGAGAAACATGTGGCCGCCGTCTTCGGCAAGCTGGGCCTTGCGACTTCTCAGGACGCGAACCGTCGGGTGCTGGCGGTGCTGCGTTACCTGGAGGCGTGAGCGGCTGACGCCTGGAGAGGGCTGCTGACCAGCAGAAACGACGAGCCGCTCCTAGACTTGCAGTGGGAGCGCGTCCTCCAGTGACATGTCCCGGTATCCCCTGGTGCCTCCGACGCGGGAAGGGGGTGGTGGCGCTCCATGCAGTACGTCGCGGTGAGTGCGGTGAGCCATCCCGGGCTGCTGCGCGAGCGGAACGAGGACAGCCTCGTCGTCGGGCCGTGGACCCTGTGCGCCACCGTGACCGAGAGTCCGCAGACCCTGGTCTTCCCGCTCGGGACGCCCCTGGTCGTCGCGGTCGCCGACGGTCTCGGCGGGCATCCCGGCGGCGACGTGGCCAGCGCCCTGGTCGCCCGCCGGATCGCGTCGATCGGCCCTGCCATGGACGACGAGGAAGCCGTGCGCGCCGTGCTGAACGCCTGCAACCGTGCCGTGTACCAGGCCGCGGCAGAGGGCAGCGAGTTCACCGCCATGGGAACGACGGTGGCCGGTATCGTCGTACGGCCCGGCTCGCTGCTGATCTTCAACGTGGGCGACAGCCGGGTCCTCGCCGCCTCCCGCGACGGCCTGCGCCAGGTGAGCGTGGACGACAGCCCCCCGCTCGCCCCCGGGCAGCGCACCACGTCCCTGGTCACCCAGTGCCTGGGCGGCAGCCCCGGCTACCGGGCCATCAGCCCCCATGTGACGGCGGCGCCCCTCTCACCCGGCGACCGCTACCTCGTCTGCACGGACGGCCTGACCGACCCGCTGACGACGGACGTCATCGAGGAGCTGCTGAGGGACCACAACGACGGCCGGGCGGCCTTCGAGCTGTGGAAGGCCGCGATCGCTGCGGGCGGGCCCGACAACATCACGCTGGCGGTCGTACGGGTCGCGGACGACGGATGATCCCGCTGTTGATCGTGATCTTCACGGCCCATGTCGCCACCATTCGTCTAGGGTCTTCAAATGCGTGGTGACGACATATCCGAGCGCAAGAACACGCCCGTGAACGCGCCCGGCGCCCTGGCAGCGCGGCGTGGCAGATGGCTGTTGGGCGGTTCGATCGCCGTGATCGCAGCGGTGGGGGTGGGCTGGTATTTGTGGCCCACGAGCCAGGAGACGAGCGCGGACCCCCACGTGCGCAACCCGGGCAGGCAACAGCCGATCTGCGCCTCGCCGGACGGGCGGACGCTGTACGCGGACGTGGACGGCGACGGCGTGGTGGACGAGGTGCACGACAGCAAGGACCGCGACGGGCGCACGGTCGTCACGTTCGAGGGACCTGGCAACAAGCGGGCCCGGCAGCCCGTGTGGTCGATCGTCACCGCGGCGAAAGGCCGCCTGAAGGCCCACGCATCGCCCGAGGAGGGCTTCCGGGCGGCGTTCGGAGACTTCGACCACGACGGCCGCGTGGACATGGCGGTCACGTACACCGCACTCCCCAAGAGCGACGATCCGGTCGACTCGGCGAGCATGCACGAAGTGCGCTGGGGACCGCTGGGCCGTGACCTCAAGGGCAGAAGCCGGGGTTCGATCCGGATGAGTCACGGTTACTACATCGACGGTCTGCGCGCGGTTGCGGGCACCCAGCGCAGTGCCGGCGCCAACCCGGGCCCCGCCCGGCTGCTGATTCACCAGACGACCGGCGACGGCGCATTCGAGACATTCCAAGGACAGAAACTCGGTCCTGACCTGGTGGTGCCGGATGAGCCGCTGCCCCGGTGGGGACAGGAATTCGCCGAGCAGAAGGACGGGTGGGCCGGCCTGGGTACCTGCCCGGGATCGCCACGAAGCACGGTACGTCGGCCCATCGCCACCCGTAGCCGGCCTGCCACCCGCTGATCCGGCTGCGAAGAGACCCAACGGGGTGTTCTCCGGCAGCGTCGAGCGGCCGACCTGGGAGCGTTCAGCCATGCTGGGGCAGGGTGGCACCTCTTCCTGCGGCAAGGAGCACCGTATGCGCACGGACCCGGTCGGACGATTCCTGGCAGCCCTGGACCCGGAGCAGCGCGAGGCCGTCGGCGCCAAGTCGCGCCAGGAGCAGGAACGCCTTGCGGCGGCCTGGGAACGGGAACTGGAAACGGATGACGAGCTCGACACCCTCGACGAACTCTCGCCGCCGGCAGCAGAGGCCGAGGCGGCTCGCCGTGTCCTGCAGAGCGGGACCGACTAGCAGCCACCGCCCGGCAGAGGCCCAACGGCAACTCAGTCGAGACAGAACTCGTTGCCCTCGATGTCCTGCATCACGATGCACGACTCATTGACGCCGTCGGCACGCAGCAGACGCACGCGCACCGCACCGAGCGCGACCAGCCGTGCGCACTCCGCCTCCAGTGTGGCGAGGCGCTCTTCACCCACGAGCCCGGTACCGGCTCGCACGCAGAGGTGCACCCGATTCTTGACGACCTTGGACTCGGGAACGCGCTGGAAGTACATTCGCGGGCCGACGCCAGAGGGATCCATGCAGGCGAACGAGGCACCCTGATCCTCGGGCGGCAGCGAGCGATCGAAATCGTCCCAACTGGCGAACCCCTCGGGCGGCGGCGGTACGACGTACCCCAACACCTCGCACCAGAAGCGAGCGACGCGCTCGGGTTCTGCACAGTCGAAGGTGACCTGGAACTGTCTGAGTGATGACACCGGTGCACCATAGCGGGGAGATCCATAGCGGGGAGATCGGCTGCCCAATTCCGATGGGTCCGCAGGTCGAACGGAGGACGGGTGAGCGAGCGTCAGGAGTTGCTCGTGGCGCCGACAATGGCGGAGAAGATCCGGTCCTGCGGGGAGGTCGGCACATGGAAGAAACCGTTGTTGCAGCCGAGGCGCAGCACCGCCGCCTCGTCCGCGACCGCCTTGACGTCTCCCAGGTTGTGACTGATGAGGATCACTCCGATGCCCTGCTCGCGGAGCTCCTCGACGAGGTCGAGGACGTGGCCGGCCTGTGAGATGCCGAGCGCCGCGGTGGGCTCGTCCAGGAGGACGGCCTTCGGCCGGCCGAGGAGCGCGCGGGAGATCGCCACGGTCTGCCGCTGGCCCGCGGACAGCGAAGCGACCGGAGCACGCACATCGGGGACGCGGATGCCCAGCGTGTCGAGCTGCGCGCGTGCCTCCCTGCGCATCCCGCTGTCGTCCATCGACCGGAACAGGCGGCCCCGGGCACCGGAGCACCGCCGCTCCCGCCCCAGGAAGAGGTTCGCGGCGACATCGAGGTCGTCGCACAATGCCAGGTCCTGGTACACGGTCGCGATGCCCAGGCGCTGGGCGATCCGCGGAGTCCTGATCTGGACGGCCCGCCCCTCCCATTCGATGACGCCCTTGTCGGGGGGATCCACACCCGAGATGACCCTGATCAGGGTGGACTTGCCGGCACCGTTGTCGCCCAGAAGAGCGACGACCTGGCCCTTGTGGACCTCCAGGTCGACGTCCTTGAGGGCCTGGACGGCGCCGAACCGCTTGGAGATCCCGCGCAGCGCGAGCAACGGCGGCCCAGTCACGCGAACCTCACCTTCTCCGCGCGACCGAGGTGACGCCGCACGGCCCCGGTGGAACCCCGGCCGCGGGTGAGTCCGGCCCACCCCTCGACAGGACCAGCGGGCACCCCGTTCCGACCACCATCTTTCGTCGCCACCGGGACGGACGCAACGCAGAACGCACGCAGCCGTCCGACCGGCGCCTCCAGCCGCGGTCGGCCGAAGAGGAGACTGGAGCGACACAGTGCGATATGTATGAACAATCCGGACACATGGTGTGGATCGTAGGGACTCCCACGACGTTGGAATCGGCCGGAGGAGGGTGTCACCGATGGCACACCACTACACCGTCCGCAGGCGCGGCCGGCCACGGCGTTCCCGACCGGTGCCGACGCTCCTCCTGGTGGGAACAATGCTGCTCGGCGCCGCGGCCTGCGGCGGAAACCAGGCCTCCACGGAGGGTCGGCGGACGGGGAAGGTCACGATCGGTCTGGTGACCAAGACCGAGACCAATCCGTTCTTCGTGGCCCTGCGCGAGGCCGCCCAGGACGCGGCGAAGAGGAAGGACGCCAAGCTCATCGCGCTGTCCGGCAAGTTCGACGGCGACAACGAAGGCCAGGTCAACGCGGTGGAGAGCCTCATCGCCCGCCATGTGCGGGGAATCCTGATCACACCCTCCAACACGACGGGGATCCTGGGCGCCATCGCCGAGGCCCGTCGGCAGGGCATCCTGGTGATCGCGCTGGACACCGCGACGGACCCGGAGAACGCAGCGGCGGCCACGTACGCGACCGACAACTTCAAGGCCGGACGCCTCCAGGGTGCCTATGTAAGGGCTGTGCTCGGCCGCCGGGACCCCAAGCTGTTCATGCTCGACGGCACGGAGGGTTCCACGGTCAGTCAACAGCGCCACGACGGCTTCCTCAGCGGCTTCGGGACAACGGACGACTCGCCGGCGATCCGCGGACGGGCGATCACCAACGGCGACCGCAACCGAGGACAGACCGCGATGGAGAACCTGCTGCAGCGCACGAGCGACGTGAACTCGGTCTACACCATCAACGAACCGGTGGCCGACGGCGCCTACACGGCCCTCGCGGCACGCGGTCTCGACGACCGGGTGACCGTCGGATCCATCGACGGCGGATGCGAGGGCGTGCGCGACGTCAGAGCCGGCAAGTACGCCGCCACCGTCATGCAGTTCCCGGTCAGGATGGCCGACCTGGGCGTGGCCGCGGTCACCGAGTTCGCCAGGCACGGGAAGAAACCTTCCGGCTTCACGGACACGGGCACGCAACTCATCACCGACAAGCCGGTGCAGGGGCTGGCGTCCCGCGACACGGGCTGGGGACTCCGGCACTGCTGGGGGTGACCTTCGGGCGCCGACCGGGCGAAGGGATCAGTAACGGATCATGAGATCTCCCGTGACCACCAGTGCTGCCGCCGACGGCGAGCCGGGCACCGCACTGCGGGACGCGCTGCGGTACGCCCTGCGCACACCGACCGTCGGTCCCCTCGCGGCCCTGGCCGTCGCCGTACTGGTCTTCTCGCTGACGACGGACACGTTCCTGACGCCGGAGAACCTCGCCCTGGTGCTGCAGCAGTCCATCGTGATCGGCACACTGGCACTGGGCCAGACCCTGATCATCCTCACCGCGGGCATCGACCTGGCGAACGGGGCCATCGCGGTCCTCGGCACGCTCGTCATGGCCAAGCTCGTCTTCGAGGGGCACGGCCCTGTGGCGGCGCTGCTGCTCGGCCTGGTCACAGCGACCTTGCTCGGGCTGGTCAACGGCCTGCTCGTGGCCCGGTTGGGCCTGCCGCCCTTCATCGTGACGCTGGGTGCGCTGACCGTCATCTACGCCGTGGGCAGGCTCTACTCCAACTCCCGCAGCTTTCCGGTCACCGACGATCTGCTGGTCTTCTGGGGGAACGGCGTCCACGTCGGCAGTGTCCTCGTGACCTGGGGGACGTTCCTGCTCGTGGGTCTGTACGCGTTCTTCTGGTACGGCCTCGCCAAGACGGGCTGGGGCCGGCACATCTACGCCGTCGGCAACGCACCCGAGTCCGCCCGCCTGACCGGCATCAACGTGCAGCGCACGGTCCTGTCGGTCTACGTCACCGCCGGTCTCCTCTACGGCATCGCCGCCTGGCAGGCCCTCGGCCGTATCCCCAACGCCGACCCGAACTCCTACCAGACGGCGAACCTGGAGAGCATCACCGCCGTGGTCATCGGCGGGACCAGCCTCTTCGGCGGCCGGGGAAGCGTCGCCGGCACGCTCATCGGAACACTCATCGTCACCGTGCTCCGCTCCGGCCTCACCCAGGCGGGCATCGACAGCCTCTACCAGGACGTCGCGACCGGCACCCTCGTCGTCGTCACGGTCGCCGTCGACAAGGTCCTGCGCCGAGGCTCCGCGCGCTGACACCGACGCGCCGGCGTTCGCGGACTCGGTCTCAGGTTGTGTCGAGACCAGTGCGCCGGCACGTCCCAGGGGCGCCAGACTTCCGTTGCAGAAGGACCGTCCGTCATGGCTGTCCTCATGTGGCACGGAGCGACACGAGTCGAACGGCGTCTGCACGCTCGTGCTCGCCACGACCGGACGCAGGACCGGCATTCCGCGCCGCACGTGCCTGATCTACGGCACCGCAGGCGCGGAATGGCGGCCATCCTTGCGCGTTCAGGTCCCGCCGTCGCCGTTCGGACGTGCCCGCGGAACGACGCGGATGCTGATAACAGTTGGCCGCCATCCACGGGGTTCTGCCAGGGTGGCGGGCGTGACGCGCCACTTCCTTCCCGGTCTCGAGCTGGCCGAGCTGTTCTACAGGCAGGTCGTCGCCCCGATCCTGCACAACGCGCTGCACGGCGTGGCGTACTCGGCGGCGCTGATCGGCTACGGCTCGGAGGTGCAGGGTCTCGACACCGTACGCTCCACCGACCACGCCTGGGGGCCGCGCCTGCAGGTGTTCCTCGCCGGCGAAGACTTCCGAGCCCGTGCGCAGCACCTGGACGCGGAGCTCGACCGGCGGCTGCCGGCGGAGTTCCGCGGCTACCCGGTTCGGTTTTCCTTTCCCGACGGCACACCGGCCCGGCACTGGGTCCACGTCAACGATCTGCAGGCCTTCTTCACCGAGCAGCTCGGCGCCGACCCGGCCCAGGGGTTGTCGGTGCGCGAATGGCTGATGGTTCCGACGCAACTGTTGCGGGAGCTGACCGGCGGCGCGGTCTTCCACGACGGCCTCGGCCTGCTCGAGTCCTACCGCATCACTCTGGCCTGGTATCCCGATGACGTGTGGCGTTATGTGCTGGCCTGCCAGTGGATGCGCCTGTCTCAGGAGGAACCGTTCGTCGGGCGCTGCGGCGAGGTCGGTGACGAGTTGGGTTCCGCGGTGGTCGCCGCCCGGCAGGTGCGCGACCTGATGAAGCTGTGCCTCCTGATGCACCGGGTGTACCCGCCCTACAGCAAGTGGCTGGGCACCGCGTTCGCCGCACTGCCCTGCGCCGCGGAACTCACCCCGCTCCTTGCGGACGCGTTGTCGGCGCGCAGCTGGCAGGAACGCGAGCAGAACCTGTCCCCGGCATACGAGTTGGCCGCCGGCATGCACAACAGCCTCGGGCTGACCGAACCTCTTGACGTGAAGGTCCGTCACTTCCACACCAGGCCGTTCCTGGTCCTGGACGCCTACCGCTTCACCGATGCCCTGATGGCCTCGATCGGCGATCCCGCCCTGCGCACGCTCCCCCCGGTCGGCTCGATCGACCAGTACGTGGACAGCACCGACGTCACCGACCGGAACCACACGGACCGTCGCATCCGCTACATAGCCGGACCGGGGCTCTCCGCCTGACGGCCCAACACTCAGTGCCCGGGCCCATCGCGCAGGCAGCACCACCCGTGCCGGTGCCCAAGCTGCCGCACCGGCCCGCCGGGCACCCCGGCCGCTGCGCGCTCTCGATCATGTCCTCGCTGTCGGACGCGGCGTTCGCCAGGCTGGTGCAGCACACCGCCGGCAGCAACGCGCCCCCGAGGAACGGCAGCGCCCGCCGTGGTGGAGGCGGTGCGAGCAGTGCGCGTACCCGTTGCGGTACGGCGCCTCCGGCCGCGATCTGCATGCCCGTGCGGGGCGGGTGCGCCGCGGAGGCGAGGGCGGCGCGGCCCACCGAGCGCGCGACGGTCCGCCGGTCGCCGACCTGCGCGGCGGCCTCCTCGTCGGCCCAGCGCTCCAGGATGAAACCGCCCGTGTCGGCCAGCGGGCGCAGCAGTGGACTGACGGCCGCGGTCAGCCGCCAAAGGGTCTGGAAGAGATGGTGCCTGCCGCCCAGATGCGCCCGCTCGTGGGCCAGCAGCGCCTCGCGTAACCTGTCGCCGAGGCAGCGCAGCCTGCCGTGGGAGACCACGATCCGCCCGGGTGCGCCGGGCAGGGCGAAGGCGGCCGGTGACGCGTCGTCCAGGACGGCCAGTTCGGTGTCGCCCCCTCGGTGCACTGCCCCGCATCCTCGACACCTGCGAGGAGCGGGGCCTGTCCGTTGGGTTGCTGCGCGAACACGGCCGGTAGGGCGGGGGAGCGGCGCCGGCGGTCCCGTGAGCCGCGCCGCCGGTGTCAGCGGGCGGTGGTGCGCACCCCGTCCAGCGCGATCGCCAGGACGCGGTCCCGCTGGGCGTCGTCGTCGAAGGCCGTGGCCGTGATGCCGGCCACCATCCGCAGCAGGTCGACGAAGTCCATGTCCTTGCGCGCCTCGCCCGCCTCCTGGGCCCGCTCGAACAGCGGTCCGCCCGCCGCGTACATCGACTCCCGGCAGGCCTGGAAGATCTCGGACTCGTCGTTGAGGGCCTCCCGGACCGCCCGCTTGGTCACCATGTATCCCGCGAACCGGCGCAGCCAGGCCGTCAGTGCCTCCCAGGGCTCCAGCTCGGCGACCTCCTGGGCGACCCGGCACAGCTCGTTGACGTCGTTCGCGTAGACGCTTTCGAACAGGTCGCGGCGGGTCGGGAAATTGCGGTAGAGCGTGCCGATGCCCACGCCCGCGCGACGCGCGATGTCCTCCAGGGACGCGTCGGCGCCGTGTTCCGCGAACGCCTCGCGGGCCGCGTCCAGCAGGGCGTCGTAGTTGCGTGCGGCGTCCTTACGGTGCGGCCGCCGGGACGCCACGATCTCGCCGACGGGAAACGTCACGGGTGCCTCCAGGGCTGGATCGATACGGAGGAATGCCTCCGGTACTTGAAGCGGATGTGTGCCTCCGCTAGAGTGGAGGTACTCCTCCACTTTACCAGTGGAGGGCAAGTCCACCACCTTTCCGCGACCGCTCACCGCGGCCGTCGGCGTGCCCGAATCCGCCCACCGGCGCTCCGGGCCCGCACGACCGTGGCCCGAGAACCCCGGCCGCACCCCGCTCGTTCGGAGAGGCCCTTCATGCCCCGCAAGTCCACCCGTCTCACCTTCGCGGTCCTCGCGACCGGCGCCGGTGTGTTCGCCATGCTGCAGTCGCTGATCGCGCCGGCCCTGCCGACCGTCCAGCACGCGCTGCACACCTCCCAGTCCACCGCGACCTGGGTGATGACGGCCTATCTGCTGTCCGCCTCGGTCTTCACTCCGATCCTCGGCCGCGTCGGCGACCTGATCGGCAAGAAGCGCACCCTGGTCGCCGTCCTGTTCGTCGTACTGCTCGGCTGTCTGCTCGCCGCGCTCGCCCCGACCATCGGCGTCCTGATCGTCGCCCGGGTCGTCCAGGGTGTCGGCGGCGCCCTCTTCCCGCTCTCCTTCGGCATCATCCGTGACGAGTTCGCCCCGTCCCAGGTCAGCGGTAGCATCAGCAACCTGTCTGCCGTGATCGCCGCGGGCGGCGGCGTCGGCATCGTCGCGGCCGGACCCATCGTGTCCGCGCTCGACTACCGCTGGCTGTTCTGGATCCCGGTCGCCGTCGTCGCGGTCACGGTGCTCATTGCGCTCCGCTACGTGCCCGAGTCGCCCAACCGGGCCGAGGGCAAGGTCAGTTGGCTGGGCGCCGGCCTGCTCTCGGCCTGGCTGGTGACCCTGCTGCTGCCGCTCAGTCAGGCGAGCAAGTGGGGCTGGGGTTCGGCGAAGGTGATCGGCCTGTTCGCCGCGGCCGGCGCCCTGTTCGCCCTGTGGCTGCTGTCCGAGGCCCGCTCCCGCACCCCGCTGATCGACCTGCGCGTCATGCGGCTGCCGACCGTGTGGACCACCAACACCGCGGCCCTGCTGTTCGGTGCGGGCATGTACGCGCTCTGGTCCTTCCTGCCTGCCTTCGTCCAGACGCCCCCCGCCGCGGGCTACGGCTTCGGCGCGAGCGTCACGGCCTCCGGACTCCTGATGCTGCCGATGCTGGTGGCGATGTTCTTCTCGGGGATCCTGAGCGGCCGTCTGGAGCCCGTGGTCGGCGCGAAGGCGCTGCTGACCACCGGCGCCGCACTCGGTGCCCTCGCCCTGGGCATCCTCGCCCTCTGGCACTCCGCGCAGTGGCAAGTCGCCCTGGTCTCGGGCGTGTTCGGCCTCGGCATCGGACTGGCCTTCGCCTCCATGGCCAACCTGATCGTCGGCAGCGTCCCGGCCTCCCAGACCGGCGCCGCCACCGGCATGAACGCCAACATCCGCACCATCGGCGGCTCCATCGGCGCCGCCGTCACCAGCGTCCTGGTCACCGGCCGGCTCCAGCCCTCCGGCCTTCCGTACGCCTCCGGCTACACCCACGGCTTCGCCCTGCTGGCGGCGCTGTGCCTGGCCGCAGCACTGGCGGCCCTGCTGGTCCCGACGGCACGCACGGCACGCCCCACCGGTCCGGCCCGCGCCGCCGACCGGACATCCACCGAGCCGGAAGCGGTCGCATCCGGCACCCGCGGCTGACGCAGGTGGCCGACCCGGACTGTCGGGTCGGCCACCGGGCCCGGCGGTAACACCGGTGTACGTACGGTAAGGTTGACCTGCGTGATCCCGCGGTGCACCGCGGGAAGCGCACCGGGACGTGGCGCAGCTTGGTAGCGCACTTGACTGGGGGTCAAGGGGTCGCAGGTTCAAATCCTGTCGTCCCGACGGTGCGAAGGGTCTTCGCAGGCGAGAGCCTGTGAGGGCCCTTCTTCTGTGCGGGTCTCCGGCTTCGGGGTCACGTGGCACCGGAAGGTCACAGCCGGACGATGACG
Source organism: Streptomyces sp. NRRL S-646 (assembly GCF_000720765.1). Lineage (GTDB taxonomy): Bacteria > Actinomycetota > Actinomycetes > Streptomycetales > Streptomycetaceae > Streptomyces. Next base: position 258,434 of record NZ_JODC01000007.1, on the reverse strand, counting down.
AGGGCGATGTCGTCGTGGGCCCCTCCTGCTACGCCGAGGTGGCCCAGGAGAGTGTCGGCCAGGCGTTCCGGTCCGAGGGTGCGGTGCAGGCGCACGACCTCGGCCAGTCGTGCGATCCCTTTGTCGATGTCCTCGCTGCGTCGTTCGATCAGCCCGTCGGTGTACAGCACGAGCGTGGCCCCGGGCCCGTAGGCCTGCCCGGCCTGTGGGCGGGGCACGTGCTGGGGCCGGGCTCCCAGCGGCGGGTCGGTGGCCTTGTCCAGCAGTTCGCAGGTGCCGTCCGCGTGCATCAGGACGGGCGGCGGGTGTCCCGCGTTGCTGTAGATGATCAACTGGCTGCGCGGATCGATGAGTGCCTTCACGGCGGTGGTGTTCAGCGCGCCGTCGACGGACCGTGCGTACAGGCCCAGCACCTCCAGTGCCCGGGCGGGCGACTCCAGTGCCCGGATCGCGGCACTGAGTGCACTGCGCAGCATGCCCATCACGGCGGCCGCCTCCAGGCCGTGGCCGACGACGTCGCCGACCGCCACCGAGAACCGGCCGTCGGACAGGTCGACCATGTCGTACCAGTCGCCGCACACGTTCAGTGACCCGGTCGCGGGCAGATAGCGCACCGCGACGTCCGAGTGCCGAGCCAGGTCGGGCACCTGGAGCATGGCCTCCTGCAGGGCGACGGCCACCTGGCGTTCGCGGGTGTGGGCCAGTCGCAGTTCCTCGTTCAGCCGCTGCAGCTCACGGGCGCGTGCGTACAGCTCAGCCTCCAGCGCGTCGCGCTTGGTCAGCTGCTGTACCGGCGGCCGGTTTCCGGCCACGCGGGACTGCACGAAGGCGGTGACGTCCTCCACACGGTGGATGATCCACTGCACGCTTCCGTCCGGGGCGAGGATCGGTGTGTTGATCGGGGACCACCACCGCTCCTCGAACGCTCCGTGCTCGTCCATGACCGGGATGTCGTACTTCTGCAGCGCCATGGTGTCCGGCTTCCGCAGGCCCAGCACCCGGTGCAGGGAGGCGCTGAGGTTGCGCACGCCGTCCGCCTCGGGGTCGGCAGGGTTGTCGGGGAACGCCTCGAAGATGTGCTTGCCGAGCAGTTCCTCATGTGTGCGGCCGGTCGCGTCCAGGTACGCCTGGTTGACCTCCACGATGACCAGGTCCGGGCCCAGCACCAGATAGGGGCTCGGCGTGGCGGCGAACAACGCCGCGTAATCCATCTCCGGCAACGCAACCACCTCCGGCCGCCCCCACTCCCTCACGCTACGGTCCCTTGAGTCCCTGCGCTCGGGTGAGGACGACTGGCCCCGGGTACCGGCGGCCGGGCATGCACACGCCGGATGACCACATAGGTCCGCAGCGTCGGTCACGTGTGCGGTGCGCGAGGCCTCGCAGCAGACCAAGGGGTGGTTGCGCATGTGAATATCTGCGCAGGCTGCATGCGGGCCGGGCAGGCCGAAATGCGCCCCGTCGGTCCTGCTGTTGCCACGTTCAGGGTTTCGGACCGGAAATCCGGCTACCCGACCAGCGGTGCCGAGGGCTGCCTGCACGGCGCACGATCCGCAAGGCCCAGCCCTCGTCCTCGCGGCGGCTTCGAGCTGGGGCGGACTCCCGCACGCCCCAGGTCGCGAGGACGATCCCGCGCGAGATGCCGTACCAGGGGAGAGTGCGATTCCTCGCGCCGGGCGGCCGTCGTCCATGTCGACCATGGGCGGCGGTCGTCTCCGACTCTCCGTCGGCATCCCGGCCGGAAGGGCGGCGGTCGTCTCCGACTCTCCGTCGGCATCCCGGTCGGAAGGCAGTGGTGCTCAGGAACCGCCGCGCTCGTGGGGGATCTTCTGGCCCGCCTCGATGGCCACCGGCAGCCGGTTCTCGGCCGGGGGCAGCGGGCAGGTGGCCAGGTCCGTGTACGCGCAGGGCAGGTTTGCGGCGCGGTTGAAGTCCAGGACCACCGTGCCGTCGGCGGCGGGCGGATCGAGTGCCAGGGACCGGTTGGCGGCGTAGGTGGTGACCCCGGAGGTCGCGTCGGTGAACAGCAGCATCAGACTGCCCGCACCACGTCCCGGGAACGCGGTCAGGGACAGCTGCCGCCCGTCCAGTTCGAACTCGACCCTGCCCGGAGCGTCGTAGACATGCTCAAGGCCCTCGACCGCGGCGCCCACGGTGGTCGGCCGCGGCTCGTCGAAGGGGATGTACCGGCCGGTCACGGCCCAGCGCGGGTCGGGCGCGTAGGCGGGTGTTCCGATGAATGCGGTGCGCAGCGGCGCGTCCGGGTGCCGGGGGCGAACGATGTCGTTGCCACCGCGCTTGGCGACCTCGATGACGGCGTCTCCCCAGACTGCGTGGACGTCGCTGCGCTCGGGAAGCACGCCGAAGCGGTGTTCACCGCGCACCCGGGTTCCGTCGACGACCAGTTCCTCGTCCTCGGCGAGGGTGACGACGACTCCCTCGGGGCCGGTGTGCCAGGCGCCGGGTGCGTCGGGGAAGCGCTGCGGCCGGTCGTCGAGCCAGTGCTGGCCGGTGATCGCCAGGAAACCGTGCGGGTCGGCGAGCCGGGCCTCCTGAGCGCGGTACCAGTCCAGCCAGTTCTCGGTGAAGGTCTGGAGGTCGGTTGCGGTGGCCTCGATGGTCATACGGTCTCCTTCGTCCCGCGAGGCTCGGCCTCGCGCAGGGGTACGGGCGTGCAGGGGAGCTGAGGTTCGGGCGGTCGACGGGCTTGCTCAGCCGGCCAGTTCGCCGAGGAGGGCCCAGGTGCGCCGGCGGTCCGTTTCGCCGGCGATCTCGGTGCCCGAGAACACGACCTCGGTGGCGCCGGCGTCCCGGTAACGCCGTACCTCGGCCTCGACCGTCTTCTCGTCGCCGATCACGGCCAGGTCGGCCGCCCGTCGGCCGCCGGAGAGTTCGATGACGCGGGCGTAGGACGGGATCTGTTCGTAGAACGCGAGGTTCTCGGTGGCCTTCGCCCGCACCCCGTCCACGTCGTCCGTGACCACGCCGGGCACCAGGGCCACGATCCGGGGCGCGGGACGGCCGGCGGCCTCGGCCGCTGCGGTCAGAGCGGGGACGATGTGTTCCGCCAGGGCGCGCGGTCCCGCCAGATAGGGCAGGATCCCGTCCGCCAGCTCACCGCTGACCCGCAGCGCCTGCGGCCCCATCGCGGCGACCAACAGGGGGACGCCGCTCCCGGCGCCCGGGACGAGCGCAGGGATCGGAGTGGTGGCGGTGAGCAGTTCGCCGTGGAAGTCGGCCGTGCCGGTTGCGGTCAACTGCCGTAGTGCGGTGAGGAATTCACGCAGGCGGGCGATGGGGCGTTCGAAGGGCAGGCCGAAGCCGGTCTCCGTCAGCAGTTTCGTGCCCAGGGCCAGACCGAGGTGGTAGCGGCCGTGCGTCGCGGCCTGGGCGGTCTGGGCCTGGCTGGAGACCAGCAGCGGGTGGCGGCCGAAGACGGGGATCGCGGAGGTCCCCACCTGCAGTGCGGGCACCTCGCGTCCGACGATCGCCGCGAGCTGGGGTGAGTCCGCGCCGAAGGTCTGACCGAACCAGGCCGACCGCAGCCCGGCTTCCGCGGCCTCCTGGGCCAGCTGCACGGTGGCGTCGACCTGGTTCTGTGCGTCGGATGCGTTGAGTGCTACTCCCACAGTCATGTCAGTCAGAACGGACGCTTGGTGAACCCGCATTCCGCTCCGTGTGTGACAGCTTCATGTCAGTCGTGTGAGGCGGCTGCCCCGAGGACTTCGACCGCTGACCCTGCCCGCATCGCTCCTGTTCAGGCGACCGGTCCCGGTGTCACAGCCCGTCGCGCACCATGGCGGCGACGATCTGGACGTGGCGGTCGGCCGCCGTGTTCGAAACTCGTTCTCGTAATTGAGGCCGTAGGGCGAGCTGGGTCACCGCGATGCCCTTGTCCTCCGCGCGGGCCGTCAACTCGCGTACGGCGGCCAGGTCCTTCTCGTGGTTGCCCGGCTGCCGGCGCTCGTCCCAGCTGCGCATGTCGTCGGCCGGGTACTCGCCGGCCGGCTTCATCGCGCCGGTGAGGAAGCCGCGGCCCAGCGGGGAGTAGGGCACGAAACCGATGCCCAACTCGCGGACGACCGGGAGGACTTAGGCCGAAGTAGCGCACCTTGCCTTCCGCGATCAGCTCGCCGACCGTGCCGGCCACGTCCTCGATGGGGACGTCCGGGTCGATGCGGTGCTGGTAGAGGACGTCGATGTGGTCGGTGCCGAGGTGGCGCAGACTGTTCTCGGTGACCTCGCGGATGGCAGACCGAACAGGACGGTTGAGCCGGCCCGCAGCCGACCGGAGGAGCGCCGAGCGGCCCTGTCTGCCGGGAAACCGTTGTGGCCGTCGCGCCCGAGTGACACATGGGGCGAAGGCCCCATCAGCCCGGAAAACGCTTGGACGCCGTGGGTGTCGTCGCGGGACACTCCCATCCCGCCGCACAACCACACGGGATCGGGATGGGATTACCTCAAGCAAGCAAGGTGCCCCCGCGCAGGGGCGCTGTGCTCCTCGCACTTCGTTACTACGGACGGGAGTTGGGCCGGCTTCGGCTGTGGGCCGTGCCCGGCATGCTGCTCCCGGCACTCGGCAACATCGGGATCAGCTACATCGCGCCGCTGGTCGTCGCGAAGCTCGTCGGCCGTATCGCCGGCGACGCCGGTATCGGGATCGGTTCGACGCTGCCGTACGTCCTTGCCTTCGCCGGTGTCCTGCTGCTGGCGGAGGCGCTGTGGCGGATCGGTCTGCACTGCCTGAACCGCCTCGACGCCCTCGGCATCGAGCACCTGTACGTGCTCGGCATGGACGAGCTGTTCGCCAAGGACGCCGCGTTCTTCCACGACAACTTCGCCGGTGCCCTCACCAAGCGGGTGCTGAGTTTTGCCTCCCGCTTCGAGGAGTTCGCCGACACACTGACGTTCAACGTCACGGGCAGCCTCGTACCGCTGCTGTTCGGGTCGGTGGTGCTGTGGCGCTACGAACCGCTGCTCGTCGTCGGGCTGTTGGCGATGATCGCGGTGACGGCGCTGTGCGTGGCGCCGCTCATCCGGCGCCGCCAGCGCCTCGTCGACCAGCGGGAGGAGGCGATCGCCCGGGTGTCGGGGCATGTCGCCGACAGTCTGATGAACATGGACACGGTCCGGGCGTTCGCCGCGGAGCGCCGCGAGGCCGCCGAGCACCGTACCCGCGTCGCCCACTCGCGGCGGCTCACGCTGAGGTCGTGGGACTACGGCAACCTGCGCATCGACACGCTGGTCGCGCCGATGTCCGTACTGACCAATGTGCTGGGCCTGCTGCTCGCGGTCGCGCTCGGCGGGGGTGAGCACGGGGTGGAGGCGGTCGTGGTCGCGTTCACGTACTACAGCAACGCCACGAAGATCATGTTCGAGTTCAACCAGATCTACCGCCGCCTGGAGAGCTCGATGACGGAGGCCGCGCAGTTCACCGAGTTGCTGCTGGTTCCGCCGACCGTGCTCGACCCGCCGTCGCCGGAGCCGCTGCTGCCGGGGCCCGCCGACGTCCGCTTCGAGCGGGTGACCTTCGCCCACGGGGGAGGGGATCCGCTTTTCCAGGGGCTCGACCTGGCCGTGTCCAGCGGGACGAAGATCGGGCTCGTCGGCCGCTCGGGCGGCGGCAAGACCACACTGTCGCGCCTCCTCCTGCGGATGATGGACATCGATGGCGGCCGGATCCTGGTCGGCGGTCAGGACATCAGCCGGATGCGCCAGGCCGACCTGCGCGGCCTGATCGCCTACGTGCCGCAGGACCCGGCGATGTTCCACCGCACGCTGAAGGAGAACATCGCCTTCGCCCGGCCGGACGCCACCGACGCCGAGATCCGCCGCGCAGCCGAGGCGGCGCACGTCACCGAGTTCGCCGACGTGCTGCCGGACGGCTTCGACACCATGGTGGGCGAGCGCGGCATCAAGCTGTCCGGCGGACAGCGCCAGCGGGTCGCCCTGGCCCGGGCGATCCTGCGGGACGCGCCGATCCTGCTGCTCGACGAGGCGACCAGCGCCCTGGACTCCGAGAGCGAGGTCCTCGTCCAGGAGGCGCTGTGGCGGCTCATGGAGGGTCGGACGGCGCTCGTGGTGGCGCACCGGCTGAGCACGGTCGCCGGCATGGACCGGCTCGTCGTACTCGACCGCGGACGGATCGTCGAGCAGGGCACGCACCAGGAACTGCTCGCAGCGGAGGGCGCCTACGCGAAGCTGTGGCAGCACCAGTCGGGCGGGTTCCTCGACGACGGTGCCGTGGACGACGGTGGCGTCGCAGGCAGTGCCGTGGAAGACACTGCGACAGAAGACACCGCGTTGGAAGACACTGCCCTGGAAGACGGCCCCGCCCGCGCCGACCTGCACTGACCGGCGGATCACGCCCGTCTGGGGGCCTGTCCGCCCTGCCCTTCCCTCTTGTTGTGCCGGTGGGGAAGCGCGGGGCGGAGGTCTCCGGTGGCCATCCTGGCCACCATGTCGGCGAACTGCCCGCAGGCCCGGGCGAGCTCCTGCCGGGTCTGGATCCGCTCGCTGACGACCGCCCCCAGCAGCAGCGCGGTCATTGCGGCGGAGCCGTTGAACGCCTGCAGCGTGATCATGTCGGTGAGCAGGTTGTGACAGTCGAACGGGCCCGATTCCCGGGCCGCGGCGATGATCGCGAAGGTCGACACGGCCGGCGCGCAGGGCGCGGCCCCCGCCAGCTGGAAGCGGAAGGCTGTCTCACGTCATGGCCGCCTCCTGACCCGAGCCCAAGACCAGCGTCGCACGGCCGACCAGGGTGAACTGCACTTACTCCACCGGCGGTGGGGTCGGCGAACCGGCCCGCTGACCGGCCGTTCCGTCCGCCAGTACCTCCCGGCTGAGCGCCAGCAGGTCGGGGACGGCCGGGTGTCCGGGGCCCTCGCGCCAGGCGAGGACGACCGGCACGGGCGGCGCGTCCACGAGCGGCCTGAAGACCAGCGACGGGTGGGTGTGGTTGCCCGGGGTGGCCGTCGTCGAGATGCCCACGGCGCGGCCCGCTGCGATGGCCATGAGCCACTCGTCGGTGTTGGTGACCTCGAGGGTGCCGGCGGGGCGGGCCGCGGCCGGCCACAGGTCCATCGTCGTGGTGCCGGAGACGGTGTTGAGGGCGATCCGATGGGCGGCGAGGTCCGCCAGGGTGACCTGGGGGAGTGCGGCCAGCGGGCTGTCCGCCGACATCACCGCCACCCGCTCCTCCGACACCAGCAGCTCCGTGCGCAGCCCGGCCGCGGGGACCGTGCCGCGCAGCAGGGCCGCGTCGACCCTGCCCTGGGTGAGGCCCGCCGTACGGTCGTCGATGCGCAGCAGGTGCAGCGGTACGTCCGGGTGGGTCTCGTCCCAGCGGCGCAGCAGCGCGATGGTGTGGTCGCCGAGCGCCGCCCAGGGGTGGCCCAGACGCAGCGGCCAGCTCCGCAGGCTGCGCGCGTCCAGAGCCGTGTCCACGGCGGCGAGAGCGGCGGTGGCCTTGTCGCGGAAGGTGCGGCCCTCGGCGGTGAGTTCGAGGTGGTGGGTGGAGCGGTCGACGAGGCGGCCGCCCAGGTGGTCCTCGAGCTGGCGCAGGGTGCGGGAGAGGGCGGGCTGGCTCAGCCGCAGACGGGCCGCGGCACGGGTGATGTTGCCCTCCTCGGCGATGACGAGGAAGGCCCGCAGATGCCGCAGCTCGATGGTCATGCCTCCGGAGCATAACCGCAGCCGAATCGGCATTTCACAGGCCGCAGCCGGGTTCCTAGCGTGGACGGCATGACCTCCACCGCTCGCACCTCGTCCGCGGCGACGCCCGCGCCCGTCCTCGTCCGTCATGCGCCCGGCCGCGGCAGCCTCGGCGGGGTCGGCCTGATGCTGGCCGGAGCGGTGTCCGTACAGTTCGGGTCGGCCTGCGCCGCGCTGCTCTTCCCCCGCGCCGGTGCGTTCGGGGCGGTCGCCCTGCGGGTGGCGTTCGCCGCGGTGCTGCTGCTGGTTGTCACCCGGCCGCGGCTGCGCGGGCACTCGCGCGCCGACTGGGCCGTGGTATGCGGGTTCGGTCTGGCCCTCGCGGGCATGAACCTGCTCTTCTACCAGGCCATCGACCGCATCCCACTGGGTGCGGCGGTCACCGTCGAGGTGCTCGGCCCGCTCCTGTTGTCCGTTCTCGCCTCGCGCCGCGCCGCCGGCCTGCTGTGGGCCGGACTCGCGCTGGCCGGGGTCTTCCTGCTGGGCGAGGACGGCTTCGACCGGCTCAACGTCGCCGGTGTGGCCCTCGCGCTGAGCGCCGGCGCAATGTGGGCGGCGTACATCGTGCTCAACTCCCGCGCGGGCGCCCGCTTCCCGCGGCTGGACGGCCTGGCGATCGCGATGACCGTCGCCGCACTGGTCAGCCTGCCGCTGGGCATCGGAGCGGCGGGCGGCACGCTGCTGGAGCCCACCGTGCTCGGCCTGGGCCTGGTCATCGCCCTGCTGAGCTCGGCACTGCCCTACACCCTCGAACTGCTCGCCCTGCGCCGACTGCCCGCGGCGACGTTCGCGGTGCTGACAAGCCTGGCGCCCGCCCTTGCCGCTCTGGCGGGCTATCTGGTGCTGGGCCAGGCGCTGTCGCTGCCGCAGTGCGCCGCGATCGCGCTGGTCGTCACGGCGAGCGTGGGCGCGGTACGCACGGGCAACCGCTGAGGCGCCCCGCGGTGTGGGTTGTGAGGTGGGCGGCGGCATGGCGGTCGTATCGGCGAAGGCTTTCGGGCCATGGTCGGCACGGGCGGCCGCTGAGGCGCCCCGCGGGGTGGGTTGTCAGGCGGACGGCCGGGCTATGCCGCTGCGGGACACCGGACCATGGTCGAGGACGGCACGCGAGGGCTGTGTCAACGTGCCCGCATGACGTCCAGGGCGGCCAGCGCCACATGCAGTTCGGTGCGCTGTTCGCCCGATTCCAGGTCGCACTCCAGCAGCCTCTCGATGGTGCGCAGGCGCTGGTAGACGGTCTCCCGGGACAGGTCGCCGCGGCGGGCCGCGGTGGTCTTGTTGCCGGCCGAGTCGAGGTAGTGGCGCAGGGTCGTCAGCAGGTCCGTGCCGTGCCGGGTGTCGTGGTCGACGAGTCGGCCGAGCTGTCGTTCGGCATAGTCCTGGACGCGGATGTCCTCGCGCAGCGCATACAGCAGGCGGCGCAGACCGATGTCGGACAGTTCGTGGTAGGAACGGCCCTCGGGCAGGGGCAGTCCGGGCAGGGCCGCCTCCGCCGCGCGGCCGGCTTCGCGGAACGAGCGGGCGGCGTCGGCGAGTTGCGTGACCTCGGAGCCGACGCTCACCACCGCCTCCGGATCGAGGGCGAACGCGGTGCGGCTCAGCCGCTCGACCGTCGGCCGCCACGGCCGGGTGGCGCGCAGGGCGAGAAGGATGCCGAGCCGGCCTGCGGCCAGGACACCGACGAGGGCCGGCACCCCTGCGGCCCGCAGCTCCTCGGACAGCCGGCCCTCCGCAGCGTCGTCCGCCGCGCGCGTGCCCACCAGTACGGCGAGAAAGCCGCAGTCCTCGGCGGGCAGGCCCAGCGCGGCGAAGCGGGCGCGGGCGTCCTCGGGGGAGTGGTGGCGCTGTTCGGCCAGCTCGCGCAGGGCGCTGCGGTGTGCGGTGCGTTCCCAGGGGGTGGCGTGGATGAGGCGGGCGATGGTCAGGGCCATCGCGGTCCGCTCCAGCACGGTGACGTCCTCGGCCCCGAAGTCCCCCTTGCGGGCCGGGAGCATCACGGCGCGGCCCCAGCGCTCGCCCTGGTACTCCACCGGCGCGACGAGCCAGCCCTCGCCGCCGCACACCTCGGTGCGCTCGCGGGACGGCACGCCCCGGGAGCGCTGCTCCCAGCCGGTGAGCGCCTCCTCCATCGTGCTGCCGGAGGGTTCGCAGATCAGCGCCTGGTGCACCAGGTTCTCGAGCACGACGGTACGGCCGCTCATCTCCGCCGCCGCGCGTACCACGTCCTCGGGCCCCGCACCGCGCAGCGTCAGCGCGGTGAACGCCTCGTGGATGCGCTGGGTACGGCGCATCGCGTCCGTCTGGTTGCCCAGCAGAAGGGCATGGACGACCTGGGTGACCTCCAGGAAGTTGACGTCCGCCGCGAGCGTGACGAGGGGGAGACCGCGGGCCCGGCAGGCGTCGACAAGTGCTTCGGGCGGCCGGTGGTAGCGCCGTACCAGCTCGATGACCAGCGCTGCCGCCCCGACGTCGGCGAGTTCGTCCACGTACCGCCGCACCGCGGCCGGTTCCTCGGGCAGGGGCATGCCGGTGGTCAGGACGAGTTCGCCGCCCTTGAGGAAGGACGCCGGGTCGGTCAGTTCGGTCATGTGGACCCAGCGCACCCGCCGGTCGAGGCGGTCCACCCCGGTGACGACCTGCGGCTGCCCCGCGGCGAGCACGGGCAGGGCCAGCGCGTCGGCGACCGTCAACGGACGGCTTGCCGTGTCGGCGTTCTCACACATGGAGCCTCCGGGCATCGGCCTGCCTGCCTGGACACTGTGACAAGCGGCGCTGACCTGCGCAAGAGGCACCGGACCGCGTCCGGGCGCCCCGAATCGGCGCATTGCCGCGCAGCGCGGCTGACACAACGTCCGAACACGGTGCTCCGGCCGGACAGTTCAGGCGTTGTGGCCGCCGCGCGGCGGCCGGGACGCTCGTAGGACCGGAGCACCCGAGGAGTTCCTGTAGTACCAGTACCTCGCGATCCCGGTGAGGTGAGCCAGGCCGGGAGCGCGCAGGGGCAGGCCGCCGACGAGGAAAGATCACTACCCTGTCCGTGTGCTGTCATACGACGAACTGACTCCACCGGAACGAGAGTTGTGGGACGCGTTCCCCGAAGGGCGCCGCGTGGACCTGCGGTCCGGTGTGGCCGAGGACGACCGGGTGGCCGGCGGCGGGCAGTGGGGTCCCGGGCGTACCGTCCGGGCCGAGGTGATCGTCGCGCTGCTGCTCGGTGCGCACTCCCCGCAGCCCGGCGCGGTGGGCGCTCTGACCCTCGCGGGCGCGCGGATCTCCGGCCGGATCAACCTGGCCGGCGCACGGATCGATCACCCCCTCTGGTTCGAGGACTGCTGGTTCGAGCAGGACGTCAGCCTCTTCGGGGCCGAGACCCGGACCGTCGCGATCACCGGCAGCCGGGTGCCCGGGCTCGAAGCCGGGTCGGCCCGTATCGAAGGACGTCTCGACCTGCTCCGGTCGACCGTGGAGGCCGGCCCGGTCTCCGCCTTCCACCGGGAGCTCAGCGCTCTCTCCCTCACGCACACTCATGTGACCGGCGGAGTGATCCTGAACAAGGCAGAACTGCTCGCGCCCGAGGGGTGGGCCCTGTCGGCCGGTGGCCTGGTCACGGACGGGGGTGTCTTCTGCGGGGGCGGCTTCGTCGCACACGGTGAAGTCCGGCTGCTGGGGGCGCAGCTGCCGGGCGGGCTGTTCATGCGGGGCGCGCGGCTGGAGCGCCCCGGCCCGCGGGGTGTTGCCCTCGCCCTGGACAACGCCGTGGCCTCGACGCTCGAGTTCTCCCGGGGGTTCACCGCGAACGGCACCGTCCGCCTGCGCGGCACCCGGGTCTCCGACAACGTGACCTTCGAGGGCGCCGTCCTGAACGGGCCACCCGACGGCGACGGTCCGGCCCTGCTCTGCATGCTCATGCAGGCCGTCGACTTCGACCTCACCCTCGCCCGCCCGCCGTCCGGGACAGTGGATCTGCGGGGCGCACAGGTGTCGTATCTCCACGACAGCGAGCACAGCTGGCCGCAGACGGTGGAGCTGGACGGCTTCGTCTACGGCTCCATCAGGGTGGCTGTGGCGGGCGAACGGCGGGAGGCGGTGGGGCGGCCGGACTCCGTGGCCCACCGTCTGCGGTGGATACGACGCAGCCCCGGCTACAGCCCCCAGCCGTACGAGCAGTTGGCGAGCTGGTACCGCAAGGCCGGCCACGACGACGACGCCCGCCGGGTGCTGCTGGCCAAGCAGCGGCACCGGCGGCGCACGCTGCGGCCGGCGGCCCGCGCCTGGGGGCAGCTGTTGGACGCCACCGTCGGCTACGGCTACCGCCCCTGGCTGGCGGGTGTCTGGCTGCTCGTGCTGACCCTGCTGGGCACCCTGACGTTCCGCGCTCACACTCCCACACGCGTGCAGGCGGGCGAGGGGCCGCGGTTCCAGCCCCTCGTCTACACACTCGACCTGTTGATCCCGATCGGCGGTCTGGGCCAGCGCACCACCTGGTACTGGACGAGCGGCACCCTCCAGTGGCTGGCCTATCTGCTGATCGCCTTCGGCTGGGTGCTGACGACGGCCGTCATCGCGGGCGTGAGTCGCGCCCTGCAGAAGAGCTGAGCGCTCCGCGGGGTGTGCGGTGAATTGTCTGCGGGTGCGCTGTGGCTGGTCGCGCCCGCGCGGCGGAGCCGCATGTCAGGGCAGCCCCGCGACCCTTTGAGGTGCGGCCGAACCGCCCCCTCACGCCCCCCGGCGCCGCGCTCCGATCTCCGTCGCCGTGTCCGCCACCAGCCGGCCCAACTCCGGCAGGTGCTCGGCCTCGTAGCGGGAATCCGGCATGGACACGGCCACCGAGGCAAGCGGCGTCGTGCCGTCGTCGTCCAGGATCGCCGCGGCCACGGCGCAGACGTCGGGCCGGTACTGGTTGCGGTTGACGGAGTAGCCGTCGGCCCGGACCCGCTGCAGCTCCGCACGGAGCGCATCCGCGTCGGCCGGTGTGTCCTCGCTGTAGCTCTCCAGGCCGCGCGAGATGAGTTCGTCCACGTCGGCCGGGGGCAGATGCGCGAGAATCGCGCGCCCCGTGGCCGTGGCGTGCAGCGGCGACGTGTCGCCGATGGTGTGGAAGGTCCGTACCGCGTGATCGCAGTCCACCCGGTCCACGACCACCATGCACTGCAAGGCGTCCGGCACCGACAGGTGGATGGTCTCGTTCACCGCGTCCCGCAGCCGGATCATCGGCTCCCGCGCGGCCGCGAACAGGCTCGATCCCTGAAGTGCCGCAGGCCGGACGGCGAGCACCCGGGCGCCGATCTCCCAGCGTGTCGTGTCCTTGCGGTTCGCGCGCAGCCATCCCGCCTCGCTGAGCGTGACCAGGGTGCGCTGCACGGTCGACTTGGGCAGCCCGAAGAGTTTGGTCAGTTCCCCCACGGTCACCGGCTGGTGCTGCGCCACTGCCTCAAGGATCCGCAGTGACCTCGTGACGCTCTTCATTTCCATCTGATTTCCCCCGTTAACTCTGCGGATCCCTAGCGCACACCCCTTGACTCCCTCCGAAAGCCACTGTCAAGCTCGTGCCAGATTCTAGCACAGCGTTCCACAATGTGGCACGGTCCTTCAAGAGAGCGACCTGAGCCCATCGCTCCGGACAGCGCCAGACGCGACCTCGTAGCCGCCGAATCCGCAGCGGCCGCCTCCGCCGGAAGCCAAGAGTCCGCATACCGGGCGTTCAGCACTTCTGCCCCCGGCGTACGAAAGGAACCTTCGTGTCAGCCAGCAAGCGCGTTGCCGTCGTCGGCGTCGGAACGATGGGCTGCCAGGCCGCCTGGCGCCTGGCGGCCCGCGGAGCGGAGGTGGTCGGCTACGACCGCTTCGCCCCGGGCCACGACCGCGGCGCCGCCGGCGGCGAGACCCGGATCTTCCGCAGCGCCCACTTCGAGGACTCCCGCTATGTGCCGCTGCTCCAGCACGCGGACGGACTGTGGGAACAGCTCCAGCAGGAGACCGGCCGCGAACTGCGCCGCCTGACCGGCTGCCTGCTGATGGGCCCGACCGCACACCAGCAGATGGCCACCGTCCTTCAGTCCATCGCCGAGCACGGCCTGGACCACGAGGTGCTCGACGCGGAATCCCTGGCGAAGCGCTTCCCGCAGTTCCGCATCGAGGACGGCGACGCGGCCGTACTGGACCGCCGGGCCGGCTTCATCCGACCCGAGCTGACGATCCAGACCGCCGCCCGCCGCGCCGAGCAACTGGGCGCGCGTATCCACCGCTACACCACAGTCCGTGAGATCGTCCCTCTCCCGAACGGCGTGGAGATCCGCACCGACACCGGATCCGAGCGCTTCGACGCGGCCGTGGTCAGCCCCGGCCCGTGGGTCAACGACCTGCTGCCGGACCTGCCGTGGGAGGTGGACGTCCGACGGCTGATCAGCGCCTGGTACGTGCCCACCGTCGACGCCTGGTCCGGCGAGGAGCGCCCGGCCTTCATCCGCACCGCGCCCACCCACTGCTACGGCCTGCCCTCCCCGGACGGCGTCTCCGTGAAGCTCGGCCTCTCCCGCGCCCTGCACCGCCCGGCCGGTGACCCGAACCGGCTGGACCGGACGGTGGAGCCGGCGGAGCTGGAGATCTTCACCGAGCTGATCGGCCGCTACCTGCCGGACCTCGACCCCGACCCGATCCGCCTCTCCGTCTACATGGAGGGCTACACCGAGAGCAGCCGCCCGCTGGTCGGCCCGCTGCCCGGCGCCGAGAACGTCGTCCTGCTCGCCGGATTCTCCGGCCACGGCTTCAAGCTCTCGCCCGCCTTCGGCGACATCGCCGCCGACCTCGCCCTCGACGGCACCTCGCCGCAGCCCACCGACTTCCGCCGTGACTGACGTCCTGTCCGTCGGCGCTCTGCGTGCTGAGCCCTGCGCGAAGGTGCGCGGCAGTGTCCGGGCCGGTCTGTGCCTTCTCGGCCGAGCGGAGGCCTGACCACCATGACTGATGCCCTGTCCATCGGCGCCTTGTGCGCCGAGCCCGGTACCAAGGTGCGCGGCAGCGTCCCCGTCGACCTCGGCGGCCTCACCGTGGACATTCCGCTGACCCTGGTCAACGGTGCCCGTCCCGGCCCTCGCGTCGTCATCACGGCAGGCGTGCACGGCGGTGAGTTCGTCGGTATCGACGCGGCCACCCGGCTCGCGGCCCTGCTCGAACCGGGCGAGCTGCACGGCCAGTTGATCGTCTGCCCGGTCGCCAACCCGCCGGCCGTCTACCAGGGCCGCCTCGGCAGCTCCCCGCTCGACGGCATCAACATCAACCGTGTCTTCCCCGGCGACCCCGACGGCAGCCCCACCGAACGGCTCGCCGCCTGGCTCTTCGCACATCTCCTCGACGGCGCCGACGCATACGTCGACCTGCACTCCGGCGGCATCGACGAAGGCCTCACGGACTTCGTCGGATACCGCCTCACCCAGGACCCCGAACTCGACGCCACAACCGCCGACATGGCCCGTTCCGTCGGCATCGAGGACGTCATCGTCGGCCTGAATGCCGACGGTGGCAACAGCCACGCGGCCGCCTCCCGCCAGGGCGTCCCGGCGATCCTCGTCGAGACCGGCCAACTCGGCGAGCGCGACCCCGAGACCGCCCGCCGGCTCGTCGACGGCCTCTACGGCGTGCTGAGCCGCCTCGGCGCGACGGACACGGAGCCGAAAGAGACGCCCAGCGTGCGCGCATGGGTCTGGGCCGCCGGCGTCACCGCCGAGGCCACGGGCCTGTGGTACCCCGAATTCACCGTCGGCGACGACGTGACGGAGGGCCAGGTCATCGGCCACGTCATCGACCCCGTCGACGGCCAGGAGCACAAGGTCCACACCCCCGCCAGCGGGCGGATCTTCTACGGCATGCGCGGCCTGACGGTCGCCCCCGGCGCCGAACTAGCCGCCATCGCAGCCCCCGCTCCCCACTGACCCCGCCCCCCACGCTCCCCTGATCACGTACCGCACCACCAGGAGGATCCCGGTGAGAGAAGTCCGGACAGACCGCAGAGCGTTCCTTCGCGGAGTCGGCGGCCTTGCCGCAGGCATGGCCGCCGCCACCTCGCTCAGTGCCTGCGGCACCGGCACCAGCCGGTCCGTCGGCAGCGGCGGCAAGAGCTCCAAGACCCTCGTGGTCCGCAACAGCGGCGGCACCTACGGCGACGCCAACCAGCAAGCGGTCTACGACACGTTCACCAAGGAGACCGGCATCCAGGTCAAGGTGGTGAACATCGAGTACGCCCAGATGCTCGCCCAGATCAAGCAGGGCCGCCCGCAGTTCGACGTGATCGACGACTCGATGGCCGACTTCGTGCTCTTCAAGAAGGAGGGCGCCACCGAGGAACTGGACTACGACCGGCTGAAGAACTTCAAGAGCGCCGGCATCGCCAAGAACCTCGTCACCTCCAACGCGGTCGGCAAGAACTACTGGGCCAGCGTGATGGCGTACCGCACCGACGCCTTCGGCGGGAAGAAGCCGGCCTCGTGGGCCGACTTCTGGGACACCAGGGCGTTCCCCGGCAACCGCTCGCTGCAGGCCCTGGACGCCGACCTGCCCGAGCTGGAGTTCGCGCTCCTCGCGGACGGTGTGGCGCTGGACAAGCTCTACCCCCTCGACGTGGAGCGCGCCTTCAAGCTGCTCGGCGAAATCAAGCCCCACGTCCGCAAGTTCTGGGACACCGGCGCCCTGCCCGGAGTCCTGCTGGGCCGCAAGGAGGTCGACGCCTCCAGCGTCTGGCACGGCCGGCTGGACGCCCTGATCAAGGGCGGCGCGCCGCTCGCCTACCAGTGGAACGGCGCCCGCCGGCAGAGCAACGGCCTCGGCATCCCCAAGGGCGCAGCCAACCTCGACGCCGCCTACCAGCTCGTCGACTTCTCGCTGCGGCCCGAGGTGCAGGCGGCGTACGCCGAGATCTACCCCATGGCACCCTCCGTGCCCGCCGCGTACAAGAAGCTCTCCGCCACCACGGCCGCCAACCTGGGCAGTTCGCCCGCGCACCTGGATTCCGGCTTCGACCTGAACGTCGAGTGGTGGATCAAGAACCAGGACGCGGTGTCCAAGCGCTGGCAGGAGTGGTCGCATGCCTGAGACCGACGTGAGGCCTTCACCAGCCGTGTCGCAGACTCTGACCGGCAGCGGAAAACCCTTGTCGGTGACGCGACTTCGCAAGACCTACGGCGGCGTCACGGCCGTCGACGAGGTCTCCATGGAGATCGCCGCCGGCGAGTTCGTCACCTTTCTCGGCTCCTCCGGCTCCGGCAAGACCACCACCCTGATGATGATCGCCGGCTTCTGCGAGCCCGACTCCGGCAGCATCGTCGTGGGCGGCCGTGACGTCACCCGCCTGGCCCCGCAGAAGCGCGGCCTGGGCTTCGTCTTCCAGCAGTACCTGCTCTTCCCGCACATGACGGTGTGGGACAACGTCGCCTTCCCGCTGCAACTGCGCGGTACACCCAAGGCGGAGCTGCGCCGCCGGGTCGGCGAGACCCTGGAGATGGCCGGACTGTCCGCCATGGCGCGGCGCCGCCCCCGCGAACTCTCCGGCGGCCAGCAGCAGCGCGTCGCCCTGTGCCGGGCCCTGGTCTACCGGCCCCCGGTGATCCTCATGGACGAGCCGCTCGGCGCCCTCGACAAGAAGCTGCGTGACCAGCTGCAGACCGAGATCAAGCGCATCCAGCAGGAACTCGGCCTGACGGTGATCTATGTGACGCACGATCAGGAGGAGGCGCTGGTCCTCTCCGACCGGATCGCGGTGATGCGGGACGGGCGGATCGACCAGTTCGACACCCCGCAGGAGCTCTTCGAGCGTCCTCGCACTCCGTTCGTCGCCGACTTCCTCGGCGCCGCCAACTTCCTTCCGGGGCAGGTGGAGGAGCACACGGCGGATTACACGCGGGTACGGCTGGACAACGGCGGCCTGCTCACGGCCCGCCCGCAGAACGTCCCCGCCGGTGCACGCGTTCGTGCGGCGATCCAGCCCGGCCGGCTCGCCCTGTGTCCGCCGGGCGACGGGTTCTGTACCGGGACCGTCGACACAGTGACCTACGTGGGCACCCTCGTGCGCGTCACCGTCCGCCCCGCCGGCGGCGCGGCCACCGAACCGGTCAGGCTGGAACTGCCCGCCGGCCACGCCCCCGCCCTCGGCGAGCGCGTCGGCCTCACCGCGGACCCCGCCAACGTCAGCGTCTTCTCCGACGCGGAACACGGAGGGTGACAGCCATGGCCGTACTCGCTCCCGTGTCCGGCTCCGCCGCTCCGGTGCCCCGCAGGAAACGGCTGAGCCGCGCGCTGTCCGACCGCCGCACCCGCTTCGGACTGCTCAATGCCGCCCCGGTCGTCGTCTACCTGCTGATCCTCTTCGTCTATCCGATCTTCAGCACCCTGATGCTGAGCCTCAAGGGCGCGGACGGCGGCTTCACCCTCCACTGGTACACCGACGCCTTCCGCGGCGCGAACCTGGAGATCCTCCTCACCACCCTGCGGATCTCCGTCGAGACCTCACTGCTCGCCCTCGTCGTCGGCTTCGCGCTGGCCTCCGCGATCTCCCGCCTCAAGCCCCTGTGGGCGGGCCTGGTGATGCTGGTGGTCGTTGTCCCGCATTTCATCAGCGCGCTGGTGCGCACCTACGGCTGGATCATCCTGCTCGGTGACAACGGCGTCGTGAACAACGTCCTGACGGACCTTCACTTCCCGGGTGCACCCTTCCAGTTGCTCTACAACGAGACCGGCGTCGTCATCGGCACCACCGCCGTGATGCTGCCGTACTCCGTCCTGCTGCTGTACGCGGTCATGAAGGGCATCGACCGCCGGCTGATGGCGGCCGCGGCCGGCATGGGCGCGGGACGGATCACCATCTTCCGCCGGGTGTACGTCCCACTGGTCGCCCCCGGCCTGGTCAACGCCGGTGTCCTGTCCTTCATCCTCTGTCTCGGCTACTACC
Source organism: Streptomyces sp. NRRL S-646 (assembly GCF_000720765.1). Classification (GTDB taxonomy): domain Bacteria; phylum Actinomycetota; class Actinomycetes; order Streptomycetales; family Streptomycetaceae; genus Streptomyces. The sequence goes on along the minus strand of NZ_JODC01000007.1, from coordinate 239,782 downwards.
TCACCCCCGCCCTGATGGGCGGCGAGAAGCAGACCATGGTCGCCTCGCTCATCGACGAGCAGGTGATGAAGCAGAACCAGTGGAACGGCGCCTCCGCGCTCGGCATCATCCTGCTGCTGCTCACCTTCGCCGGACTGCTGCTGCTCAGGCTGCTGAAATCGGCGGGCGAGGCGCTGAAGAAGCGGGGTACGACGTCATGATCGAGCTTCGCTCCACCGTCGCCGGACGTATCACCCTGGCCGTCCTGTCCACCCTGATCCTGCTGTTCCTGGCCCTGCCGATCGTCGTCATCGTCGTCACTTCCTTCGGCAAGGACGCCTTCGGCAACTTCCCGCCCAGCGCCTGGACGTTCGGCTGGTACCAGCAGCTGTTCGCCGACGGCAGCAAGTGGCCCGCCGCGCTCGCCCTCAGCGCCCTGGTGGCGGCCATGACCACCGTCTTCTCCCTCATCCTGGGCATGACCGCGGCCACCGCCCTGGTCCGCAGCGAACTGCCGCTGCGCTCGGCGGTCTACGGCCTGGTCCTCGCCCCGCTGATCATCCCCCAGGTCGTCATCGCCCTCGGCCTGTTCCTGCTCTTCGAACCGGCCGCCATGCTCGGCAGCCCGATCGCCATAGCGCTCGGCCACACCGTGCTCGCCTCACCGATCGCCGTGATGATCCTCATGGCCACGCTCAAGGGCATCGACGAACGCCTGGAGGACGCGGCAGCCAGCATGGGCGCGGGCCGCCTCACCATCGCCCGCCGCATCACCTTCCCGCTGGCCATGCCGGGAGTGGTGGCCGCCGCGATCTTCTCCTTCATCACCAGCTTCGACGAGTTCTTCATCTCCCAGTTCCTGTCCTCCGTCGACACCGTCACCCTGCCCGTCCAGGTGTTCAACGTCCTCCAGTACAACGTCGACCCGTCCGTGACCGCCGTCAGCGCGATCCTCATCGCGGTCGCCGTCGTGGCCCTCGCCCTGGTCGGCGTCGTCCGCCGGCTCAGCGGCTCCGGCAGGCAGCAGGGCCTGCTGCCCACGGAGCCCGCCGTGGTCCTGCCCGCCGGAAGTGAGACTCCATGACCACCAGCACCCGCACCCCCGCCGGTGAACTGTCCGCCACCGCGGCCAGACACCTCCTGCTCAACATGACCCCCAACGGCTCGCTCGGTGCCGACGGGGAGAACCTCTTCGTCATACGGCGCGGCGAGGGACCGTATGTCGACGACGCGGACGGCCGCCGCTACATCGACGGCCTCTCCGGCCTGTACTGCTGCCAGCTCGGCTACTCCTACGCCCCCGAGTTCGCCGAGGCGGCGGACAAGCAGCTGCGCGAGCTGTGCTTCAGCCCGCTGTGGTCCGCCTCCGCGCACCCCACGGCCATCGAACTCGCCGAACGGCTGGCCCGGATCGCCCCGGCCGACATCGAGCACACCTTCTTCTCCGGCGGCGGCGCGGAGGCGGTGGAGACCGCCTGGAAGATCGCCCGCCGCTACCACGCCCTGCGCGGCGAGACCGGCCGGGTGAAGGCCATCGCACGGCGCGGCGCCTACCACGGCCTGACCATCGGCGCCCTCTCCCTCACCGACGACCCCGGGCTGCGCGAGCCCTACGGCCCCGGCGCGATCGAGACCCGGTTCGTGTCCCACACCAACCGCTTCGGCCTCGCGCCCGAATACGTCGACGACGAGACATACACCGCCCGGCTGCTCGCCGAGCTGGAGGCCGCGGTCCTGGCCGAGGGCCCGGAGACCATTGCGATGCTGATCGCCGAACCGGTGCAGAACCGCGGCGGCTGCATCACCCCGCCCGAGGGCTACTGGCCGGGGCTGCGCCGACTCGCCGACCGCTACGGCTTCCTGCTCGTCGCCGACGAGGTCATCACCGCGTTCGGGCGACTGGGGGAGTGGTTCGGCGGCGACCGCTACGACGCCCGCCCGGACATCGTCACCGTCGCCAAGGGCATCACCGCCGGATACGCCCCCATGGGCGCAACTCTGGTCAGCAACCGCGTAGTTGAGGTCATCAATCAACCCGGCGCGGTCCTCAACCACGGCTACACCTTCGCCGGTCACCCGCTCAGCGCCGCGATCGCCCTGCGCAGCCTGGAGATCATGGAGCGCGACCGGATCCTGGACAACGTCCGCGGCCACCAGGACCACCTCGCGCAGCGCATGGCCTCCCTCGCCGACCTGCCGATCGTCGGCGACGTCCGCGGCGCCGGATTCTTCTACGCCCTCCAACTCGCCGGAGACCTCGACGACGGCGCCTTCAGCGACACCGCCCGCACCGACCTGATCGCCGGCCTGATCCCGCGCCGGCTGCGCGAGGCCGGACTGCTGGCCCGCGTCTACAACCGCACCGCCCCGCTGGTCCAGATCGCGCCCCCGCTGATCAGCGACCGCGGGCTCCTCGACCGTATCGCCGAGATCATCGCGGACACCCTCGACGAGGCGTCCGCCCGCCTGTGACCCCCGCACTCGAAAGGCAGCACCTCATGTATTCCATCGGTCCGCTGACCGTCGCCCCCGGCGAGCGCGCCCAGGGCCTCATCCCGGTCGGCACCAGCACCTACGGTGTGGAACTCGGCATCCCGCTGATCGTCGTCAACGGTGCCCAGGACGGCCCCGTGCTGTGCGTGGACGCGGGTGTGCACGGCGACGAGTACGACGGCCAGGAGGCCGTCCGCCGCGTGCTCGCCGAGATCGACCCGTCCACGCTGCGAGGCACCGTCGTCGGCATCCCCTGCATGAACACCCCCGCCTTCGAGGCCGCCGCCCGCGCCGGCGGCCTGGACCACCTCAACCTCAACCGCATCTTCCCCGGCGACGCGGACGGCTCGTACTCCCTGCGGCTGGCCGCCACCTTCGTCGAGCAGGTCGTCCCCGCCATCGACGCCCTGGTCGACCTGCACACCGGCGGCACCTTCGGCGAGATCGCCCCGCTCGTCATCCTCCAGGGCGGATACGAGGACCTGGCCACGGACCTCGCCCTCGCCGCCGGGCACGAACTGGTCTGGAAGGGTGGGAAGTGGGGCGGCACGGTCCGCCACCCCACCCTCGCGGCGGGCAAGCCCGCGATCACCATCGAGGCGGGCGGCGGGACCTATCGCGAGCAGACCGTCGAACTGCACATCGACTCGATCCGCAACATCATGCGCCAACTCGACATGACTGAGGGCGAGTCGAAGCTCCGCGACACCTACACCACGGTCTCCGGCACCTTCGCCCGCGCCGCCGCCGGCGGCTTCTTCGTCGGACACGCCGAGCCGGGGGAGAGCTGCAAGGAAGGCGATCTGATCGCCCACATCGTCGACCACTACGGCAACACGCTGGAGGAGGTCCGCGCCCCGCAGGACGGCATCATCCTGTGGGTGCGCCGCATCCGCACGGTCCGGCCCGGCGACGAGGTCGTCATCTTCGGCGAGGTGCAGGGGGAGATCCGGCCATGACCCGGCTGCTACTCGTCGACGGCAAGGAAGCCCCCGCGGCCGACGGACGGACCTTCACCGTCCTCGACCCGTCCGACGGCACGACCATCGCCCGGGTGGCGCAGGCCGGTCCGGCGGACGTGGACCAGGCGGTGGCGGCGGCCCGCGCGGCCTTCACCGCACCCGAGTGGGCCAAGATGCGCGCAGCCGACCGGGGCCGGCTGCTGCACCGCATCGCGGATGCGATCCGAGCCGAGGGCGAACACCTGGCCCGGATGGAGAGCCAGGACGTCGGCAAACCCCTCAGCCAGGCCGAGGCCGATGTCGAGGCCGCCGCCCGCTACTTCGAGTTCTACGCCGGCTTCGCCGACAAGCTCAGCGGCTCCACGATCCCCCTCGGCCCCGGCCTGATCGACTACACCGTCCGCGAGCCGATCGGTGTCTCCGGGCAGATCATCCCCTTCAACTACCCACTCCAGAACACCGCCCGGGGCTCCGCCCCGGCGCTGGCCGCAGGCTGCACGGTGGTGCTCAAGCCGTCGCCGGAGGCGCCGCTCACCCCGCTGGAGATCGGCAGGATCGCCCTCGAATGCGGCCTGCCACCCGGGGTTCTGAACGTCGTCCCCGGCGACGGCGAGACGGGCGCCGCCCTCGCCGGACACCCCGGCATCGACCAGGTCACCTTCACCGGCTCGGTGCCCACCGGCATCAAGGTCGCCCAGGCGGCCGCCGCCAACGTCGTACCTGCCGTGACGGAGTTGGGCGGCAAGTCGCCGTTCGTCGTCTTCGCCGACGCCGACTTCGACCTGGCACTGACCGCCATCATGGGCGCCTCCTTCAGCAACGCCGGACAGATGTGCTCGGCCGGGACGCGGCTGCTGCTCCAGCGAGGTGCCGAGGACTTCCTGGACCGACTGGTGGAGAAGATCGCCGCCCTGCGCGTCGGTCCCGGCCTGACGGACCCCGACATCGGCCCCCTGGTCGCCGCCCGGCAGCGCGACCGGGTGCTGGGCTATCTGGACCTGGCCCGGCAGGAGGGCGCGACGGTCCGCGTCGGCGGCGGCGCCCCGTCCGCCCCCGAACTGGCCGGCGGCTACTACATCGAGCCGACCGTCCTCACCGGCCTGACGAACCAGTCCCGACTCGCCCGCGAGGAGATCTTCGGCCCCGTCGTCACGGTCATCGAATTCGACGACGCCGACCAGGCCCTGCAGATCGCCAACGACAGCCCCTACGGCCTGTCCTCCTACGTCTGGACCCGCGACCTCGACCAGGCGATGAGCCTGGCCGAAGGCATCCGGGCCGGCCAGGTCTTCGTCAACGCCACCGGCGTCGGCACCGGCGTGGAACTCCCCTTCGGCGGCTACAAGCACAGCGGCTGGGGCCGGGAGAAGGGCCTCGAAGCACTGGCGAGCTACACACAGACCAAGAACGTCTGCATCGGCTTCGGAGACCGGACATGACCGCCGAGAGAGAGGCCCGGCCATGAGATACCGCCCGCTGGGCGACCGCGGCCCGGCCGTCTCCGTGGTCGGCGTCGGCGGCAACAACTTCGGCTCCCGTCTGGACGAGGAGGGCACCAGGGCCGTCGTCCACGCGGCCCTCGACGCCGGGATCACCCTGTTCGACACGGCCGACATGTACGGCGGATCCGGCGACCGCGGCGGCGCGCGGGGTGACGGCGAACGACTCCTCGGCGCCGCCCTCAAGGGCCACCGCGACCAGGTCGTACTGGCCACCAAGTTCGGCATGGAGATGGGTCCGGACGCCGACCGGTACGGCCCGCGCGGCGCCCGCCCCTACATCCGGCACGCCGTCGAGGCATCCCTCCACCGCCTGGGCACCGACCGGATCGACCTGTTCCAGTACCACGAGCCGGACGGCGTCACCCCGCTCGACGAGACGGTGGCCGCGCTCCGGGAACTGGTCGGCGAGGGCAAGATCCAGTACTTCGGCTGCTCCAACCTTCCGGCCGGGCAACTCACCGACGCCTTCGTCTCCACCCAGGCCCGCTACCACCTGCTCGACCGCAGCGCCGAGATCGACCTGATCCCTGCCTGTCTGCACCACGGTGTGGGCCTGCTGCCCTACTACCCCCTCGCGAACGGCCTCCTCAGCGGCAAGTACCGGCGCGGCGAACAGCCGCCTCCCGGCAGCCGCCTGTCCTGGCGGCAGGGCTGGCTCACCGACGCGGCCCTCGACCTGGTCGAGGCCCTCAAGGCGTACGGCGCCGCACGCGGCCTCACCCTCCTCCAGGTCGCCGTCGGCTCACTCGCGGCACTGCCCGCCGTCGGCTCGGTCATCTGCGGCGCGATGACCCCCGAGCAGATCACCACCAACGCGGCGGCGGCCGACTGGATCCCCGACGCGGCCGACCTGACCGCACTCGACGCGATCGTCGCCCCCGGCGAACGCATCGTCTGAAGCAGTCAACTCCCCTACAAACCAAGCGAATTGAGGCTGACCGCACCATGCGAGAGATCGTCACCTTCGACGCCTACGGCACGCTGATCGACTTCCAGCTCGCCCCCACCACCCTGAAGGTCCTCGCCGACCGGCTCGATCTGGACGGCCTGGACGTCGACGAGTTCCTCGACGACTTCCGCGTCATGCGCTTCCAGGCCGTCCTGGAGGCGTACCGGCCCTACCACGAGGTCCTGCACTCCAGCCTGCGGAACGCCATGCGCCTGCACGGCCTGGAGTACCGCACGTCCGACGGCGACGCCCTCGTCGAGGCCGTGCCCACCTTCGGCCCCTTCCCCGAAGTCCCGGACGCCCTGCGCGCGTTGAAGAGCAGGTACGAGATCGCCATCATCTCCAACACCGACGACAACCTCATCGCGCAGAACGTCGCCAACATCGGCGTCGAGTTCGACCACGTCATCACGGCCCAGCAAGCGAGCGCCTACAAGCCGGACCGGCAGACCTTCGAGCACGCGTACAAGACCATGGGTGTCGACGCCTCCCAGGTCATCCACACCGCCCAGGGCTGGGAGTACGACCTCATCCCCACCCGCGACCTCGGCCTGAAGCGCCGGGTGTGGATCAACCGCTACGGCCGCCCCGGCAGCACCGACTACCAGCCGTACGACGAGCTGCGCGACCTGTCGGGCCTGCCGGCGCTGCTCGGCTGCTGAACCTTCGTACGGATGTGAGACGGATGTGAGGACGCACGGCATGAAACAGATCCCCTACTGGCTCGACACCGCCCCCGCCCTGCCCGACCGTTCCGGAAAGGGCCTGCCCGAGGAGGCGGACGTGGTGGTCGTCGGCGGCGGCCTCACCGGCCTGTCCACCGCCTACCACGCCGCCGGCAAGGGAGCCGGGGTCGTCCTCGTCGAGAAGGACAAGGTCGGCTCGGGCGCCTCCGGCCGCAACGGCAGCATGTGCACCCAGGGCATCACCATCGGTGTCGGCGAGGCCCGCAAGCGCTACGGCCAGCAGCGGGCCCGCGAGCTGTACGACTCCTTCCGCGACGCCGTGGACGTCGTCGAGGAGCTGACGCAGAAGGAGCAGATCGACTGCGACTTCCACCGCTCGGGACGCCTCGGAGTCGCCTTCAAACCGCAGCACTTCGAGTCGATGCAGGCCACCCAGCGCGACCTGGCCGACAACTTCGGCCACGAGACCAGGCTGCTCACCCGCAGCGAACTGAGGTCGGAGCTGGGCTCGGACTACTACCACGGCGCCCTGCTCGACCCCCTCAGCGCCGGACTGCACGTGGGCAAGTACGTCCACGGCCTCGCCGAGGCCGCCGAACGCGCCGGCGCCGAGATCCACGAACGCAACGCGGCCACGGGCCTGACCCGCCTCCCGGCCGGCGGCTTCCTGGTGGAGACCCTGCACGGCACCATCCGCGCCAAGCAGGTCATGGCGGCCACGGACGCCTACACCGACAAGGCGCTGCCCTGGTTCCGCAAACGGCTCATCAACGTCGGCAGCTTCATCGTCGTCACCGAGCCGCTGGGGGAGGCCCGGGCCAAGGAGCTGATCCCGAACGCCCGCCTGGTGGTCGACTCCAAGAACATCGGCCACTACATCCGCCTCACCCCCGACAACCGCCTCGCCTTCGGCGGCCGGGCCCGCTTCGCCCCCTCCAACCCCGACTCCGACATCAAGAGCGGAGACATCCTGAAGCGGGAGATGGCGGAGATCTTCCCGCAGCTTTCCGACGTGCGGATCGACTACGTCTGGGGCGGCATGGTCGGCTTCTCCTGGGACCGCCTCCCGCACGCGGGCGAGGCGAACGGCCTGTACTACTCCATGGGGTACTGCGGCCACGGCGTCCAGATGGCCACGTACATGGGCCGGGCGGTCGCAGAGATGATGGACGGCCGCCCGGAGGCCAACCCACTGCGCGGCCTCGGCTTCCCCAAGGTCCCGGTCCCCTTCTACAACGGCACCGCTTGGTTCCTGCCGTTCGGTGGGGCGTACTACAAGGCGAAGGACCGGCTGCGCTGATCCCGGGTGCGTCTCGCCGTCGGGCCTACCGCCGGGCGACGCGGCTGCGGCGTGCCACGACGACGGCTCCCGTGCCGACGGCGAGGGCCGCTGCCGCCGCGCCCGCGATCGGCAGGGTCGCGCCGGAGCCGGTGCTCGCCAGGTCGCCGCTGTCGGAGGAGGAGACAGTGGAGGTGCCGCCGGTGGACGAGCCGCCCCCGGTGGAGGTGGAGTTACCGCTGGAACCGGAGCCGCCCGTGGACGCCGTGCCGCTGCCCCCGGTGGACGTGGTCGAGCCGGTACCGCCCGTCGAGGCGCTGCTGCCGGTGGCGTCGAGCGCGATGTCGGCCGTGTCGTTCGCCTTGTGCTTGTCGAACGGCCGGGAGGCACCGGCGAGCGCCACCGAGCCCTTGGCGCCCGGCACGGCCTTGTCGATCTTCAGTTTGAAGGTGTACGTCTCTCCCTCGCCCTCGTCCTCCCAGGACTCGCTGGTGCCGCACTCGTAGCTTCCGGTGGCCACCTTGTCGCAGTAGTCGTGGGCCTTGGTCACCGTCGTACCGGCCGGCACCTTGATCCTGACCTTGGTGACCGGGATGTCCCCGTCCCGCAGCACCCAGCCGGGCCCGGCGTTGGTGAACTTCACCGTCAGCCCGACCGTGTCCCCGACCTTGCCCTTGAGCCGGGCTCCCGTCACCTGGAAGTCGGCGGTGTTGTCGGAGGTCACCTTGGCGTCCTCCGCGTCCCAGCTCGGGTGCGGCCGGTAGCCGGGACGGGCCGCAGTGGCGCCGGGCTGCTCGGCCAGCCTGACCGCGGGGGCCGTGCCGCGGACGGGTGCGGAGGCGCCGTCACCGGGGGCGGGGTCGTCGGTGTCGACGGTCACGCGCAGCCTGTCGTACAGGGCGTGGTCCTGGGCCTTCAGCGTCAACGGCTTCTCGGGCGCGTAGACGACGCCGGTCTTCACCGTCTGGTCGAACTCACAGACCGCAACGGATTTGCTCGGCTCCTCGTCGAACGAAGCCACCTCGTAGCGTAGGCAGTTGGAGGGCAGCTCGGTGTGGCTGAGGCCGCGGGTGACGGAGTACGACAGATAGACCTTGTCGATGGCGGCGCTGCCGCTGTTGGTGAACGTGGCGGGCACCGCGACCGTGCTGCCCGGCTTCACCCCGTCGATCGGGTCGATGACTCCCAGCGTCAGCACGGCTCCGGAGTCGTCGTCCGCGACGGCCGGCGCGGCACCCAGTGCGATCAGGGCGACGGCGCCGAGGACGCCGGCGGTCTGTCGGAGCGGGCGCAGGCGGGGGGAGCGGTGCAGCATGTGGGGGTCCTCTGGGTGAAGCATCGGCGACGGACGAACGAACCGCGCGGTAACGCCAGTTCACCCACAGGAGACATGCGTGGGCGGCTAATGGTTGCACCGGGGTCGGCGATGCGGCGGTGACGCCAGGGGGTGGGGTGTGTCCACCGCGCTGTCCGCATTGCGGGACGGCCCTCTTGACGTGGCTGCGAGCCGGAACGACACTCCAGAGGAGAATCCTAGTGAATGGGTAGGGAAACGCATGGGGCGCCTTGAGCCGGTCACCGTCCGAGTGATCCGTTCGCCTCTCCTCACCTGCCGCCGTCACATCGATCTGCAGCGTGTCTGCAGTGCGATCAGCCCCCAGGGCTGAGTTGCCCGACGTCGCTTCCGCCGCGCGTACGTCCGCGCCCTCTCCCGGGGAGATCCATGTCCGTCACGCCTCTGGCCGCCCACACCTTCGCCCAGCCCGCGCCCGCCTTCCGCGGCCGGATCGGCAGCGACGCCCGCAGCGGCCACTACGCCGTACCGGGCCGCTACCGCCTCCATCTGTCGACCGCGTGTCCCGACGGCCTGCGCATCGCCGTCACCCACAGCCTGCTCGGCCTGGACACCGTCTGTCCGGCGACCTTCCTGCCCGCCGTCCCCGACACCCCCGAAGGCAGCCACCGCGCCCTGCGCCCGCTGTACGAGGCGAGCGCCCACCACTACACCGGCCCGGCCGTCGCACCCGTGCTCAGCGACGACTGGTCCGGACGGATCGTCAGCACGCACGCCCCGGACATCATGCGCGACCTCGCCCGCCGCTTCGGCAGCGACCGACCCTCGCCTTACCCGTGCGGCGCGGAGTCGGAGATCGAGGCTGTCGAGCGGATGTGCGCGCAGGGCATCGAGGACGCCGCGCAGCGCGCCGGATCGGCCGGCGGTGAGGAGTCGGAGCGCGCGGCGGCGCTCGGGACGCTGCTCGAAACCCTCGGTGCACTGGAGCGGTGGCTGGTGGGGCGGACGTACATGATCCGTGACGAAGTCACCGCCGCGGACGTCGAGTTGTGGGTCGCGCTGGTCCAACTCGACACCGTGCACCGCAATCACCTGGACGCCTGTGCCGTCCAACAGATCGCCGACCATCCCACCCTGTGGGCCTACGCCCGCCGTCTGGCCGCCCACCCGGCCTTCGGCACCCACCTCGACCTGGACGGCATCGCCCGGCGCCACCACGCCCGCTGCCAGGGCCTGGAGGCGGCCGGAGCCGCCGTCCAGATCCTGGACTGGACGGCCCACGCCGCCCGCTAGCCGTTCCACTCGGTGGACCGGCGTTGACATTCCCTCCGGCAACTGTCTTAACTTTGCCCACCTTTCGGTAAGTGCGAGGCCCACAAGGGCCGGAACAGTGATGGTGACGCCATGTACGCAGCTCCCAGGACGGCCGCCCGCCGCCCTCAGGGCTGCGTACAGCCGTACGCGAACCTGCTGAACCTGTTCGCCGCCAACCGGGCCGTCGATCTGCTCCGCGTGAGCAGCGCACTGTGTACCGCACCGGGCTGTGCCCGCTGCCGGGGCTGACACCTCCCCGCAGCCCCCGCACTCCCTGACGAACACCGCCCGTGCGGTGTGCCGTTGTCCTCCCCACCCCCGGTGCCCCTGCACACCCGTGCGCTGAGCAATCCGCTCCCGCGCACGGCTGCCGCGGCCTGCGGGGGTGTCCGACTCCGCCGGAGCCCACCATGAGTGAACCCCCTGGCGCGGCCGTCGCCCTCGCCGAGGCGCCGCCCGCCGACGAACCGTCAAAACCCCTGGCCGCCCAGCGAGTTCTGCCGCTGCGCAGGCCGGGACGCTGGATCGCCACCGCCGTCGTCCTGGTCCTCGCCGCCCAGTTCGTGCACGGCCTGACGACCAACCCGTTCTACCAGTGGGACCGCTTCGGGTACTGGTTCCTGCGGCCCAACATCCTCGACGGACTGCTCATCACCCTCGAAGTCGCCGCCTACAGCGCGGTGTTGGGCCTGGCCGGCGGCATCGTCCTCGCCCTGGCCCGGCTCTCCAAGAGCCCGGTGCTGCGCGCCGTCAGCTGGACCTACATCTGGGCGCTGCGCTCCATCCCGCTCATCGTGGTCCTGCTCTTCCTCTACAACTTCAGCGCCCTGTACAAGACGTTGAGCGTCGGCGTCCCCTTCGGACCGGCCTTCGTCTCCTTCGACGAGTCCAGGCTCGCCACCGACATGGTCGTCGCCGTCATCGGCCTCAGCCTCAACGAGGCGGCGTACGCGGCCGAGGTCGTCCGCGGCGGCATCCTCTCCGTCGACCAGGGCCAGCACGAGGCAGCGGCGGCCCTCGGCCTGCCGAAGAGCTACCAGTTCACGAGGATCGTCTTCCCGCAGGCGCTGCGCTCGATCACCCCGAACTACGTCAACCAGCTCATCGGTCTGATCAAGAGCACCTCGCTGGTCTTCTACGTGTCGCTGCTGGACCTGTTCGGCACCGCGCAGTCCATGGGCGCCACCTACCCCGGCGACATCGTGCCGCTGCTGTTGGTCGCAACCGTCTGGTACCTGATCCTGACCAGCATCGTCTCCGTCATCCAGTTCTACGTCGAGCGGTACTTCGCCAGGGGCGCCACCCGCAGCCTGCCGCCGACGCCGTTGCAGAAGCTCCGCGCCGGTCTCAGCGATCTGCGAGCCCGCATCCGCAGGGAGGCCGCCGTATGAGCGCCCAGACCCTCAAGCCCCTGGCCGACGTCGAGGCCGCCACCGTCGAGGTGCACGACGTGCACAAGTGGTACGGCGCCCACCGTGTGCTCAACGGCGTCGACCTGACGGTGCGCCCGGGCGAGGTGACCGTGATCCTCGGCCCGTCCGGCTCCGGCAAGTCCACCCTGCTGCGGGTCATCAACCACCTGGAGAAGCCGGAGATCGGCCACGTCAGCATCAACGGCGAGCTGATCGGCGTGAAGCGGCACGGCGACCGGCTGAAGGAGCTGAGCGAGCGGGCCATCCTCACCCAGCGCGGCCGCATCGGCTTCGTCTTCCAGAACTTCAACCTGTTCCCGCACCTGACGGTCCTGGACAATGTCGCCGCCGCCCCCGTCGCCACCGGCAGGCTCAGCAAGCCCGAAGCGCAGGAACTGGCCCGTGAGTTGCTCGGCCGGGTCGGTCTCGCCGACAAGACCGGCGCCTACCCGCGCCGGCTCTCCGGCGGCCAGCAGCAGCGCGTCGCCATCGCCCGCGCCCTCGCCCTGCGCCCCGGCGTCATCCTCTTCGACGAGCCCACCTCCGCCCTCGACCCGGAACTCGTCGGCGAAGTCCTCGCCGTCATCAAGGACCTGGCGACCAGCGGCACCACTCTCGTCATCGTCACCCACGAGATCGGCTTCGCCCGCGAGATCGCCGACCGGGTCGTCTTCATCGACGGCGGAAAGATCATCGAACAGGGCCCGCCCTCCGAGGTCCTCGACAAGCCCCGGCACGAGCGGACCAGGGACTTCCTCAGCAAGGTCCTCTGACCGCACCGCTTCTCCCTCATCACCTTCTCCCTCTCAGCGACAAGGAACGGCCATGTCTGTCCACTTCACCCGACGCAGCCTGATACGCGGCATCACCGCGGCGACCGCGGTCGCCTCCCTCGCCACCGGGCTCGCCGCCTGCGGTGGGGACAGCGACGCCGCCACCACGACCGGCGCCGCCTCCGGCAGCGTGACCGTCGGTCAGCTCTCCAACGGCGCCGCCGAGCAGACCGGCCTCAAGGTCTCCGAGGTGAAGTCGATCAGCGCGGAACTGCCCAAGTCCGTGAAGAGCAGCGGCAAGCTGGAGATCGGCATCGGCGCGCTGCCTGCCGGTTTCGCGCCGCTGGCCTACGTCGGCAGCGACCAGAGGACCCTCACCGGCGCCGAGCCCGACTTCGGCCGCCTGGTCGCCGCGGTCCTCGGCCTCAAGCCCGAGCTGAAGAACTTCACCTGGGAGAACCTCTTCGTCGGCATCGACAGCGGCAAGGTGAACGTGGCCTTCTCGAACGTCACCGACACCGAGGAGCGCAAGAAGAAGTACGAGTTCGCCTCCTACCGCAAGGACAACCTCGGCTTCGAGGTGCTCAAGTCCAGTAAGTGGAACTTCGACGGCAACTACGAGAACCTCGCCGGCAAGACCGTCTCCGTCGGCGCCGGCACCAACCAGGAGAAGCTCCTCCTGGAGTGGAAGAAGAAGCTGGAGAGCGAGGGCAAGAAGCTCACCGTCAAGTACTACCCGGACCGCAACGGCACGTACCTGGCCCTGAACAGCGGCAAGATCGACTCCTTCTTCGGCCCCAACCCCGGCATCGCGTACCACATCACCCAGTCCGCGAGCACGCCCAACCCGACCCGCAACGCGGGCACCTACTCCGGCGCCGGTGCCTCGCTGCAGGGCCTGATCGCCGCCACCGCCAAGAAGGACAGCGGCCTCGCCAAGCCGCTCGCCGACGCCATCAACTACCTGATCAAGAATGGCCAGTACGCCAAGTGGCTGAAGGCCTGGAACCTCTCCAACGAGGCCGTCGCCAAGTCCGAGGTCAACCCGCCCGGCCTGCCGCTCGACAACTCCTGACTATCCGTCATCGACCTGTATCCGGAGGGGACTTCGTCACCGTGTTCCAACAGATCGACGTCCGCGGCGGCGGATCCCTCGGCACCCATCCGCTCGACAACCCCGTCTGGGCGGCACTGGACGGCCCGCATGCGGTCTTCGCCGAGCGCCGCGAGATGGGGGCACCGCCGGCCGAAGGCCGGGGGAGGGTCGGCCGGGCGGCGCGCTACCCGGCGGACGTGTACGCGTTCGCCGCGCTCGCCGACCCGGCGGACCCGGCCGCCTGGGCCGACCTGCACGCCCTGCTCGGCCCGGCAACCACTGTCCGGCTCAAGGGAGTCGACGACGTCCCGGAAGGGTGGGTCGTCGTCGGCAGCGGCCAGGGCGTCCAGCTGATCGACACCCGGCTGCGAGCCGAGCCCGCCCCGGAGGCCGTACGCCTGGGCCCCGAGGACGTACCGGAGATCCTGGATCTCGTCGCCCGCACCCGACCGGGACCCTTCCTGCCCCGCACCGTCCGCCTCGGCACCTATCTCGGCATCCGGCACCGCGGCCGGCTGATCGCCATGGCGGGTGAACGGCTTCACCTGCCCGGCTGGAGGGAGATCAGCGCCGTCTGCACCGACCCGCAACACCGCGGCCGTGGTCTGGGGACCCGGCTGGTGCGTGCCGTCGCGGCGGGCATCAGGGAGCGTGGGGAGACCCCGTTCCTGCACGCCGCCGCGCACAACGCGCGGGCGATCCGCTTGTACGAGTCGATCGGTTTCACCCTGCGCCGCCGGACGACCATCCTCCAGGTGCGTACACCAGGAACAGATGCCGTGGCGGGGGCGTTGTGATCCAGGACGAGGCACGCGCCGAGAAAGCGGGAGGCAGGGACGTGTGTACCCCCTACCAGCGCCTGCACATCGACCTCCAGCGTGTCGCCGGCGCTCTCTGTCGCCCCTGACCCCGTTTCCCCGCCGCCGTGCCCTGAGTGCGTGATGCCCGGGCCGGCGATCTCGTACGGACATCCAGGAAGGCACCCACGTGTCCTCAACTCCCGTTTCCCCTCTGCACCTTGCCGTCGCCCTTGAGGGCACCGGCTGGCACCCCGCCTCCTGGCGCGAGCAAGTGGCCCGCCCCCGGGAGCTGTTCACCGCCGGATACTGGGCCGATCAGGTCGCCGAGGCCGAGCGCGGACTGCTCGACTTCGTCACCCTCGAAGACGGCCTAGGCCTGCAGTCCTCGGACTACGGCGAGCCGGACGGCCGCACCGACGAGGTACGCGGCCGCCTCGACGCCGTACTGATCGCGTCCCGCATCGCGCCCCTCAGCCGGCACATCGGCCTGGTGCCGACCGTGATCGCCACCCATACGGAGCCGTTCCACATCTCCAAGGCGATCGCCACCCTCGACTACGTCAGCACCGGCCGCGCCGGCCTACGGGTGCAGATCACCGCCCGCCCGCACGAGGCCGACCACTTCGGCCGCCGCACCTTCCCGCCGGTCAACCTGGAGGAACTCCGGAGCCCGGCCGGACAGGAACGGCTCACCGACCTGTTCGACGAGGCCGCCGACTACATCGAGGTCGTGCGCCGGCTCTGGGACAGCTGGGAGGACGACGCCGAGATCCGCGACGTCGCCACCGGCCGCTTCGTCGACCGCAACAAACTGCACTACATCGACTTCGAGGGCAGGCACTTCAGCATCAAGGGCCCCTCCATCACTCCGCGCCCGCCGCAGGGCCAGCCCCTCGTCACCTCCCTCGCCCACCAGACCGTCCCCTACCGCCTGGTGGCGCGCCAGACGGACGTCGGCTACGTCACCCCGCACGACACCGACCAGGCGCGTGCCATCGTCGCCGAGATCCGCGCGGAGCAGGAGGCAGCCGGACGCGGTGACGAACTCCTCCATGTCTTCGGTGACTTGGTGGTCCTTCTCGACGACGACCAGGCCGCCGCCGAGGACCGCCGCGCCCGCCTCGACGCCCTCGCGGCAGAGCCGTACACCAGCGACGCACGCATCTTCGCCGGTACGCCTGCCCAACTCGCCGATCTGCTCCAGGAGTTCGGGGAGGCGGGACTGACCGGATTCCGGCTGCGGCCCGCCGTGGCCGGACACGACCTGCCCGCCATCACCCGGGGCCTGGTCCCCGAACTCCAGCGCCGGGGCGCCTTCCGCACCGCCTACGAGGCCGACACCCTGCGCGGCCTGCTGGGCCTGCCCCGCCCCGCCAACCGCTACGCCGCAGCCGCCACCGCCTGAGCCGGAAGGACCGCACCGACATGACCAAGCCGCTGAAGCAGATCCATCTGGCCGCGCACTTCCCGGGCGTCAACAACACCACCGTGTGGAGCGACCCGAAGGCCGGCAGCCACATCGAGTTCAGCTCCTTCGTCCACTTCGCGCAGACCGCCGAACGCGCCAAGTTCGACTTCCTCTTCCTCGCCGAGGGGCTCAGGCTCCGCGAACAGGGCGGAAAGATCTACGACCTGGACGTCGTCGGCCGCCCCGACACCTTCACCATCCTGGCCGCGCTCGCCGCAGTCACCGAACACCTTGGCCTGACCGGCACCATCAACTCCACCTTCAACGAGCCCTACGAGGTGGCCCGCCAGTTCGCCAGCCTCGACCACCTCTCCGGCGGCCGTTCCGCCTGGAACGTCGTCACCTCCTGGGATGCCTTCACCGGCGAGAACTTCCGCCGGGGCGGCTTCCTCCCGCAGGACGAGCGCTACTCCCGTGCCAGGGAGTTCCTGGCCACCGCGCACGAACTCTTCGACTCCTGGCACGGCGACGAGATCGTGGCCGACCAGGCGTCCGGGACCTTCCTGCGGGACGCGAAAGCCGGCTCCTTCGTCCACTCCGGCCAACACTTCGACATCCACGGTCAGTTCAACGTCCCGCGGTCCCCGCAGGGCCGCCCGGTCATCTTCCAGGCCGGAGACTCCGACGAGGGCCGCGAGTTCGCCGCGTCCTCCGCCGACGCGATCTTCAGCCGGTACGCCACCCTGGAGGCGGGCCAGAGCTTCTACAAGGACGTCAAGAACCGCCTCGCCAAGTACGGCCGCCGCTCGGACCAGTTGCTCATCCTGCCCGCCGCGAGCTTCATCCTCGCCGACACCGACGCGGAGGCCGAGGAACTGGCCAAGGAGGTGCGCCGCCAGCAGGTCAGCGGGGCCACCGCCATCAAGCACCTGGAGTTCGTCTGGAACCGGGACCTGTCCTCCTACGACCCGGAGGGTCCACTGCCCGACATCGACCCGGACGTCAGCGACAACCACATCTCCAAGGGCCGGGCCCAGGTGCGCATGTACCGCGACCCGCTGGCCACCGCCCGCGAGTGGCGCGAACTGGCCGCCGCCAACAACTGGTCCATCCGCGACCTCGTCATCGAGACCGGCAACCGCCAGAACTTCATCGGCTCCCCGGCCACCGTCGCCAAGACCATCAACGACTACGTCCAGGCCGACGCCAGTGACGGCTTCATCCTCGTCCCGCACATCACACCCAGCGGCCTCGACGTCTTCGCCGACCAGGTCGTCCCGCTGCTCCAGGAACAGGGCGTGTTCCGCACGGAGTACGAGGGCCCGACCCTCCGCCACCACCTGGGCCTCGCCCACCCGGACGAGGTGGCCGCCGACCGGCGGGCGGCGTCGTGAAGCTGGGCTGCGACGGCTTCGGCGTGGGGGAGCGGCACGAGCAGCCGTTGCGAGTTGATCACCGGCAAGGGTAACGGCGCTGCCCAGCGCGACCTGTTCCACGCCACGCCCGAGGACCAGTGGAACCGCAACGCCGAGAGCGACGAGGACTTCCGGCAGCTCTGGCGGCAGCACAAGGGTCACCCCGGCGACCCGCTTCCGCCCCGAGCTGGAGGAGACGGAGGTGTGGCCGCGCCCCTAACAGCAGCCGCTCCGGGGTCTGGCACGGCGCGCGCCGAATCGCAGGTCCCTTCTTCCAGCCCTCCGACGACCTCGACAAGCCGTACGTCAGCGTCTCCGCGGACGTCGTGGTCGCCGAGGACGACGAGACGGCCCGCGAACCAGCCACCGGCTACGGTCCGTGGGTGCGCAGCATCCGCATCGCCGACGGCGCGATCGAGTTCCCGACGCCGCAGGAGGCACGCGCCCACACCTGGACCGACGAGGACCGCGTCCTCGTCCAGGACCGCCTCGACACCCGGTTCGTCGGCTCCCCGGGCCGGGTGGCCGACGCGGACCGGGTGTCGTACGAGCTGCCGGCGCAGGAGCGGAAGCGGCGGTGACCCTCAGCAGCCGGAACCGGTCGGGGCGAACACCATACGGGTGTGCCGGTCCGCCGCCTGTGCCCGGTCGTAGATCTCGCGGGTGACCTGGTACCAGACGTCGTCCTCGGCTTTGACGCCGTTCACGTCGTCGACGCTCACGCACCACCGCTCCGGCCGGACGACCCGCCGGTACATCTCCGTACCCTGACGGACCTTCCTGCAGCTCCGGTAGTGCTCGGTGGTGTACCAGACGCGGGTCGTCTTCCGGGTGCCGGAGCCCGAACGCGAGGTGTGCCGGACCTGCTTGGTGGCGGATGTGCACTTTCTGACCAGGTGCGCCCGCGTGTCCGTGACCGTCTTCCGGGAGAGGTGCCGGACGGCGTCCCGGAGCCCGGAGACGGTTTCCGGGCTGGGCCGGGTGTACCCGGCGACGCCGTCCTGCGTGCCGTCGTCGGTCCCGCCGCTCGCACATGCGCCGAGCCCGGCCATCAGAACGGCCGCCACCCCGGCCGCCAGCAGCCGACGCGTCATGAACATGTCTCCCCCTGAGGTCGGCGGCCAGCGTAGCCGATCCCTGGCCGAAAATGATCGGCCCGGAGATCTCGGTAAGGGTTCGGCATGAGATCGGTATGACGGGCGCCGATCGCCCGGCACAGCGCGGTCCGGCCGGTCGGGGGCGGCGTAAAGTGCCTGGCCGGGTCCGGTCGGGTGGCCCGGCATGCCGTGGAGGGAGCGCGCGATGGCCAGTCCGCCGGAACTCACCATGGGGCGGCTGCTGTCCTCATGGCAACCGGACCTGCCCGCGCTGCTGCTCGTCCTGCTGCTGGGTGCCCTGTACGGATGGGGCGTGCTGCGGCTGCGGCGCCGGGGCGAACGCTGGCCCGCATCCCGCATCGCCGCATTCGCGGTGCTCGGCCTCGGCACGCTGGTCGTGGCCACCATGTCGGCCCTCGCCGTCTACGACCGTGTGCTGTTCTGGCCGGCCGCGGTGCAGAACATCCTGCTCGACCTCGTCGCACCGCTCGGCCTGGCGCTGGGCGACCCCCTGGGACTGGCCGTCCGCGCCCTTCCCGAACGGGCCGCCGGGCGCGTCCAACGGGCGATGACCGCACGCCTGGTACGCCTGCTCACCTTCCCGCTGGTCAGCACGGCCCTGGTGCTGGCGACCGAACTGACCGTGTACTTCACCCCGTACTTCGAGACGGCCCTGCGCCACGGCTGGCTGCACCAGCTGATGTATCTGCACCTGCTGCTGGCCGGCTGCCTGTTCGTGGTGCCGGTGCTCACCCGCGAGGAGGCACTGCCCGCCTGGTGCACCCACCCCGTGCGGGCGGCGCTGGTGTTCCTCGACGGCATCGTCGACGCCGTCCCCGGCATCGTCGTCATGACCCACGGCACGCTGATCGCCGGCGCCTGGTATCTGCACCACGCCCCGCCCTGGTCACCGGACGTGCACCACGACCAGCAGCTCGGCGGCGGCGCGATGGTCGGCATCGCCGAGCTGGTGGCCCTGCCCTTCCTCCTCGCCATCCTCGTCCAGTGGGCCCGCACGGAACGCGCGACGACCGCCGCGCTGGACAGCCGCCTGGCAACCGAACTGATCCCGGCCACGCCTGCGCAGGGGCAGACCGAGTCCCCCGACCTCGTACGCCCGTGGTGGGAGACCGAGAACAGCGAGATCGCCCGGCGCATCCGGCAGCAGTGACCGGTGCGCCGGCCCACGCCGCCGATTCCACGGCCGTCTCGGCGAATTGAGACGCCGGGTGATGATCGGCGAGTTGCGGTGGTGGGACGTGCAGTCCGAGGGGGAGCGGATCAGGTCATTTCTTGGCGGCGAGTGACGCGCGGGTCGGCCTGCCCAGCGCCCAGAAGAGCACGCCCAGGAGCATGAACCCGAGGAGCGGGACGGCCTCCGTCAGCAGGTACTTCCAGCGCTCGGCGTGACTCCAGCCGTCCGGCGCGTAGGCGGATCCGAACCAGTGGTCGCCGAGCCCGGGGGCGACCAGCTGCACGCTGGCGAACAGGATGAGCGCGGTGAGGACGACGCTGATGGTGCGGGGGAGGGGCGCCTTGTACGGGCGGGGAACGTCCGGGGCCTTGCGGCGCAGTACCGCGAGCGCGGGGAAGATGCCCAGGTAGCTGACGAGGGTGGTGGAGACGGCGAGACCCAGGACCGCTCCGAAGAGCTTGGCCGCGCTGCCGTGGGTCAGTTCGTGGGCCAGGACCAGGACGACGGTGGAGACCAGGCCGCTGAGGATGTTGACCCGCACCGGGGTGCCGAAGCGGCTGGAGATGACGCCGAGGAAGCGGGGCGCGGCACCGTCGTAGCCGGAGACGGCGAGCGCGCGGTCGGAGCCCATGATCCAGGTGACTCCGGAGGACAGCACGGTGAGGATGAACATGATCGCGGCGAGATGCCCGAGCAGGCTGCCGGCACCGCTGAGCGTGGCCGTGCCGTCGGCGGCGACGTGGCCGCCGTAGACGGTGAAGACCTGGCGGATCGCGTCGATGAACCCGCCGAGACCGGTGACGGCCTTGACCGGAAGGACCAGCAGAATGCCGAGGATCGGCAGTGCGTACAGCGCAACGGAGAGGGCAGCGCTGGCTGCGGAAGATGGCGAAGGGCACGTCCTTCTGGGCGTCGGTCATCTCGTCGCCGGCGGTGTTGGGCAGTTCGAAGCCGACGTAGTTGAACATCAGGACCGGCACCAGAGCGACGAAGCCCGCGTACGTCGGCGAGAAGTCGCCGGCTCCGAAGCCGTGCAGGCCGTGCTTGATCCCGTAGATCACGACGGTGACGGTGAACAGGCCGAGGAGGACGAAACGGCTCCAGGCGCCGATGGTGGGAATCCACTTGCCGACGTCGAAGGAGAGGATCGCGGCGAGTACGCCGACCCAGACGAACACCAGGGTGAAGACGTAGAAGGCCGGTGTGCTCAGGTCCTTGCCGTCGTTGAAGAAGGTGGTGAAGGCCGTGACGGCGGAGACCGAGAGCGTGCCGCCCAGCCACACCGGGTTGGTGATCCAGTAAAGGAAGTTGTTGACGGCGCCCGCGAGGCGGCCGAAGGCCCGGCTGGTCCAGATGTAGGGACCGCCCTCTTCGGGGAACGCGGCCCCGAGCTCCGCGGTCAGCAGCGCGGAGGGCACGAAGAACACGACGGCCAGCACGATGAGCCAGGTGAACGCCTCGGCACCGGACGAGGCCACCGTGCCGATGGTGTCCACGCCGACGATGGTGCACAGGAGGAAGAAGAGGATGTCGAAGCGGCCGAAGTGCTTGCGCAGCTTCTGCCGCTCCGTCTGGGCCGTTGCCGGCTCGGACGCTATCTGGCCAACGGTCACTGGGGCTCCTGCGTGCGCGCGGGGTAAGCGGGTGCGATCCGGCCATGATCTGCGCCGCTGCACAACCGCACAAGCGTTCCTGTACAAGTCTTGACCATCGAGGGGGCACCTCAGTGCACCTGAAACCCTGCCGAAACATCTGACGCAGCAGGCGTGGGGCGGGCGGATGCGGCGGTGCCGTCGGAGCGTGCCTCCAGTGCCCGCAGGACAGCCGCCATGTCCTCGCCTCCATGGCCCTGCGCCACCGCTTCGCCGAACAGGGCATGGCAGACGTCGAGCAGAGGGGAGGCGAGACCCGCCTTGCGGGCTGTCTCGGCGATCAGCCGGTTGTTCTTCAGGACGTCCGCAGCCGCTGCCTGAACGCTGAAGTCACGGTCCAGCAGTTTGGACGCCTTCATCCGGGAGACGGCGCTGGCCATCGGCCCCGCGTCCAGGACATCCCGCAGCAGCCGCGGGTCGAGCCCTTGCCGGTCGGCGAAGTGGAAGGCCTCCGTCAGTCCGGTGACAAGCGTGATCAGGAACAGGTTCACCGAGAACTTCATCAGCAGCGCGCCCGGCACGGAGCCGCAGCCGAACGTCTCCCGGCACATGGGGGCCAGCAGGGGCCGTACGGCCTCCACGGCGTCGTCGTCCCCCGCCAGCATCGCCACCAACTGCCCCTCCTCCGCAGGGACTCGGGACCCGGAGACCGGGGCTTCGACGTAACACCCACCGGCGGCTCGGATGTCGTCCTGCAGGGCGGCCGAGTACTCCGGCGAGGTCGTGCCCATGTGGACCACGGTGTGCCCGGCGACCCGCACGGCGAAGTCCGGGCCGCCGCGCCCCAGGACCGCGTCGACGGCGCTCTCGTCGGCCAGCATCAGGATCACCGTCTCCGCCCGGTCGAAGACCTCGCCGGCGCTCGCCGCGACCTCGGCTCCGGCGGCCCGGAGGGGTTCGCACCGGGCCGGGGTGCGGTTGAAGACGACCAGACGTGTCCCGGCGCGGGCGAGGTTGAGCGCCATGGGCCGACCCATGACCCCGAGGCCGACGAAACCCACGTACACGATGTACCACCGTCCTGGCTCACGCGGGGTCCGAGCTGTCCCTGCGCCCGACTATGACAGCGGTCATAGTAGCCCGCACTATGACGGCGGTCATAGAGTGCAGGGGAGGTTCGTCAGCGCACGGAGCGGTGGGAGGAGACCGAGAATGACGGCGGCAGAGGCGCCGCGGCCTGGACCACGGGAGCGGATGGTCTTCGGTGCGGCCCAGCTCATCCGGCGCGACGGGGTGGCCGCCACGGGGATGCGGGACGTCGCCGCGTACGCGCAGGCGCCACGCGGTTCCCTCCAGCACTACTTCCCCGGCGGCAAGGAGCAGCTCGTCAACGAGGCGGTGGGCTGGGCCGGGAGATACGCCGGCAACCGCATCGACCGCTTCCTCGCCGCGCTGCCCACGCCGACGCCCAGCGGGCTGTTCGCCGAGATGGTGCGCCAGTGGACCGACGAGTACGAGACCGCCGGATTTGCGGGTGGCTGCCCGGTGGCGGCCGCCACGGTGGACTGCGCCGAGTCCACGGTGTCGACACGGGAGGCCGCGGCTGCCGCGTTCGCCACCTGGACCGGCTCGGTCGCCCGGGCCCTGACGGACATGGGCGCACCCGAGGAACGGGCCGGGGCGCTCGCCACGCTCATGATCGGAGCCCTGGAGGGGGCGCTCCTCATCGCCCGCGCCGAGCAGAGCGTCCGCGCCCTGACGGCAGTGGTGCAGGAACTGGGCCCTGTCCTCGACGCGGCGGTGAACAAGGGCAGCGCCTGACCCCTGCCCGGCTCACTCCTTCCAGTCGAGCTGATGCTCGGGCGTCCCCACCGACCGCCCGTACGCAATCGCTTCGGCGCGCCCCGCCGCATCGCCACGCCGATACCTGAACACCTTCCCGGCGAAGACGACCACGCGCTCGTCCCCCGCGGTGAAGTCCGCGTACCAGCCGTTCTCCGGCTTCAGCGCTTCGGCAAGCGCCTCCGCGAGGCCGCTCACGTCGTCGCTGTCGGTCTCCCACTCGACGAGCGTCCACAGCCCGGGCTGCGCCGCGCTCACGCTTGCCGAGACGTCGAGGCGGGTGACGTTGCGCAGACGCAGCCCAGCAGGCTGGAAGACCGCTCCGGGCCGGAGACTCTCGCCGATGACGTATCCACTGATGTGTGATCGACTCATGCCTCGAAGCTATCGGCCGCCACTGACATCACCCCGGAACGGCCGCTCACGTCCCCGACCCCGGACATGGGTCGGGGAACGGTTCCCTCCCCCGAAGGTACCGTTCCCCGACCGCTCCCCCGGCGCCGGACTGTGGGCCGGCTGACCGCGTGGGCGCGGGTCTGTGCTGTCACCAGCACATGACCGCTGTTTCCCCCGGACCCCACGCGGAGTACAGACGTACTCGGACGAAGTAGCTGCGGCCCTTGACGAGCCGGGCCTTGATGGTGGCGTTGTGCGGTGCTCCGCCGTCGTCCCGTCCTGCGAGGTAGCGGGGCTCCCCGTCCCGCTCCTCGAAGACCACGACGACGCAGTCGCTCGCACCGAAGGTGCCGATCGTGTACTCGCGGGTCTCCGGCGGATCGACGGTGAAGTCGGCCTGCTCTCCGGGGCCCAGACCGAGCGGCGCGGAGCGGAAGGGCACCAGCGCGGGCGGCCGCGGCACGTCGGCCGGCGGGTACCAGCGCAGCACGAACTCCTTGTCGGCGGGAGAGAGCGTGCCGGGCGGGTTCAGGCCCCCACGGAACTGCTCCGGCTCCAGGATCAGCCCGTCCGAGAACGGATACTCCATGATCGACTGCGGGTCCCAGACGGAGCCGTTGACCTCGTCCGGGTCGAGCTTGCGCAGGATGTTGAAGTACGTCCTGTCCCGGCTCCAGAAGTTCGGCGGGCCCGCCAGCTCGGCGTAGACGGCCTCGTCGTCCCAGTGGATGCCGGCGAACGGGCTCTGGTGCTCGTGCAGCATGCCGAGCGCATGCCCGATCTCGTGCAGGGCCGTCCCGCGCTCCCCGGGCGCGGTCAGGTCCCAGCCGAAGTTCATGGTCCGTTCGTTCTGCCCGGCCTGCAGGCAGTCCTTGCCCACCATCGACCAGGAGCCGTCACCGAGCTGGAACCCGATGCGCAGCTCGGCCTCCGAGCGGTCGCCGACCTCGACGAAGGACACACCGATGCCGAGGCCCTGCCACTCCTCGAAGCACTCGCGCACCACGTCCCGCTGCTCCTTGGCGCCGACCCACGACACCCGGCGGGACTGCCCGGTTCCCGGTACGGGAATGACCGACCCGTCGGTGTCGCCGTCGAAGAACCAGTAGTGCAGCACGGTGCCGTTGACCCACATCGACCGTCCGCCGATGAGCGCACTGAGCCGCTCGGCGGTCAGCCCCGGTGTGAAAGCGGGGGCCGACTGCTGCGCGAGGGAGCAGTAGCGTCCGGTCATGCGCACAGGTTGCCGTGGGCAGGGACACAGGCGCCTGAGTCGGGGGCTACTCAAGTCACCCTGTATCAGGGTTGAGTACTCGCGCTCATACTCCCGTGACGACTTTCGAACGCGACGCGAAGACCCTTGAGCTGCCCTGGCAGTTCACCGGACGTGAGGAAGAGCTCGAGCTGATCCGCCGCTCCCTGACCGCAGGCCGGCACGGCATCGTGGTGACCGGACCGGCCGGCTGCGGCAAGACCCGGCTCGTCACCGAGGCCGTGCGGGGCAGCGACCGCGCCCGCGCGGCCGGGACACCCGAGACCCGGCACATCCCCTTCGCCGCGTTCGCCCACCTGCTGCCTGAGGCGGTCACTCTGCACCGTGCGGTCCAACTCCTGTCCGGGGTACGGCTGCTGGTGGTCGACGACGCGCATCTGCTCGACGACGCCTCGGCCGCCCTCGTGCACCAGCTGGCCGTGCACGGCCGCACCCGCCTGATCGTCGTCGCCGCCGACGGGGGCCCGTACCCCGGCGCGATCTCCCGGCTGTGGACCGGTGAGCTGCTGCCGCGTCTCGCCCTGCAGCCGCTGCCGCACGAGGACACCGAACAGCTCCTCGCGGCGGGCGTCGGCGGTCACCTGGAGCCGCTCACCCTGAACCGCCTCCACCACCTGTGCCAGGGAGACTTGAGGCTGCTGCGCGAACTGGTGGACGCGGTGCGCGAGCGGGGCCTGCTGACCCGCCTCTTCCCGGACGCGGGGGAATGGGCGTGGCGGGGCCCGGTGCCGGTGACGGCGACCGTCCGCCGGCGCACCGCCGAGCTCCTCGAACGCTCCGGCCCCGAGGAGAGCAATACGCTCGAACGCCTCGCCTTCGCAGAGCCCCTGGCCCTGCATGTGGACGACTTCGACCTGCGGATCCTGGAGGACCTGGAGGCCGACGGGCTGATCCGCATCGACGACCAGGGCGACCGGGACGACCAGGGCACTGTCCGCCTCGCCCACCCCCTGCACGGCCCGGTGCTGCGCGCCGCGGCGGGCAGGCTCAGGGCCCGGCGGCTGGCCCGCACACCCGCCCAGTGTGCCGCGGCCCTCGCCGTCGAGTCGGCCGCGCTGACCCGCCGGATCGAGCAGGCGGACGTACGGCCGCTGCCGACGCCTGTGGGGGAGTGGTTCGCGCAGGAGGGCGCACCGGTGCCCGCCGGGTACGCGGCCGTACGGGCACGGTTCTCGCGGCTTCGGGGGGAGCTGCGGGAGGCGGCGGCCTGGGCGCGGGAAGGACTGCGGGGCGCTGTGGACGACGTGCCCTGCCGCACCGAACTCGCCCTGGCCGCCGCGCAGTCGGGGGATGCGGCGACCGCCCAGGAGGCCGTGGCGGGCTGCCCGGACCTGGATGAGCCGTCCGCATGGCTGATCGCGGCCCGCGGAGACATGGACGGGGCGCTCGCGGCGATCGGCGAGGCCACCGACGGCATGGTGCAGCGGTACGGCGACGGCAGCGACCGTATGACCGCCGAATCCCCTCGCACGGCCACCGCGACGTCCGAAATCGCCGGCACCGACAGCGCGTTCATCCTCTACGACGCCGTACGCCTCGGGGTGCCCGAGAAGGTCGCCGAACGCCTCCCGGCCGACGGAGTGTTCGCTCAGCATGCCGAGGCGCTGGCCCGTGGGGACGGACCGGCCCTGGACCGGGCCGCGGAGGCGCTGGAGGGGCGTGGGTTCCTGCTGTTCGCGGCCGAGGCGCACGCGCAGGCCGTACGCGCGCACCGCGACCCGCGCGCCGCACGCACCTCACGCACACGTGCCGTCGCCCTGGCCCGCCGCTGCCAGGGCGCCCGCACCCCGGCCCTGTCGGGGCTGGTCCTGGGTGAACTGACCGCCCGCCAGCGGCAGATCGTCACCCTGGCGGCGGCGGGCCTGAGCAACCGGCAGATCGCGGAACAGCTGACGCTGTCCATCCGCACCGTCGGCAACCACCTCTACAGCGCCTACGCCCGGCTCGGCGCGAGCGACCGGGGTTCCCTGCCGTGGCTCGTGGAGCTGCCGGACGCGCAGCCGGCCTGAGCCGCGCCCATGAACCGGCGGTCTGACCCCCAGTATTCGGGGGAGGGGTCAGGCCGCCGACCCCTGCCCGGAGCGCCGGGCGTGTCAGGCGTATTTCCAGCGCCACGCGTTCGAGCTGTACGTGCACTTGATCGGTGTGCCGCCCGCGGTGGTCGTGACGGCGCCGTGGTCGCTGTTGCGGCAGAACCGGCCCGCCGAGTAGCAGTTGCCCGCGTTGGACTTGATCGAGCAGGTGCCGACGCTGTTATGGCTGCTGCTGCCCCCGCAGCCGCTGCTTGCGGCTTTGGCGGCGGCGGTTCTGGTGACGGTGACCGTGGGGGTCGGCTTGGCCTTGACCTCGACGGTTTCGGTGACCGTGGGGCCGGGTCGGGGCGTGGCCGTGACGGTCGCGGTGATGGTCGTCGCCGGTTTGACCTTGGTCTCGACGAGCTGCTGCCCTGTGTTCCCCGTGGCGCCGATGAGCACGCCCCCGAGGAGCAGACCGGCGCCGCCCGGCCACACACGCTTGCGCCACGCGATGACCAACCCGTACACCGCACCCATACCGCCGGCACCGCGCCCACCCGACCTTCGCCCGCTGCACAGGATGTATGGGGCGGGTGACCAAGTCGTGATCGGTAAGGCTCGGTGGCTTCTCAGGCCGCCCCGAACGCCGTGAACGCCCACCCCGTGGCCTGGTGCACGGCATCCCCCGGCAGTGATGCCCGCGCGTCGCGCAGGGCCTCGGCCAGGGACAGGCCCGCGCTCAGGCCCTTGTGCAGGGCCAGCATCAGCGGCACCACGGCATGGTCGTTGACGGGTGCGCTGCTGGCCAGCACCCCCGCCGTACCCAGCGGCAGCAGGGCGGTGACCAGGCCGAGGAGTTCGTCCGCGCCGACCGAGGCGAGGCGGGCGGTGTCGCAGCTGGACAGGATGATCCGGTACGGGCTGCGGTCCAGGCGTTCGAAGTCGTGCACGATGAGCGGGCCGTCGGCCATTCGCAGGGCGGAGAACAGGGGGCTGTCGGCGCGAAAGGTGCCGTGCGCGGCGATGTGGGCGAGCGCGGCGCCGTCGAGTTCCTCCAGAACGCGCGGCACGCGCGCATCGTCGTGTTCCAGGAGGGTCGGTCTGCCGTAGCGGTCGGCGAGTTCGGGCACTTCCGCGCCGCCGGTGGCGAGCCCCGGCCCGCGGACCAGGACGTGGCGGCCACCGGGCGGCGGCTCGGTCCCGTGGGCGCGCAGCCAGCTGCTCGCCGACGGCGACACGCTGAGCACCCGCTCCCGCAGCGACGGCAGCAGCGCCCACGGCACGCGGTGCAGCCGGCTGGGCGGTACGACCACCACCGGGCCGCAGCCGAGCTGCGCGGCGGCCGGGCCGAGCAGCAGCTCCTCCAGACGGCGGCCCATCGCCTCGACCACCGGAAGGCGTGCCTCCGCCCCCGGGTGGGCCAGCCGGCGCAGCCCGGCCTGCACATGCTCGGCCTCGGTCTCGGCGTCGGCGAGCAGCCCCGCCTCGAACCGCCGCACCCGCCCCTGCCCGCACAGCAGCACCTGGACCCGCCCGTCGAGCACGGCGAGCTCCACCAGCCGCACCTCGCCCAGCCGCTCCAGCAGCCGCCCGGGGTCGAAGCGGTCCTCGGCACCGGGCGCGTCGCCGCGCATGTGCAGCGTCCGGGAGCGGATCTCCCGCTCCAGACGCCGCTGTTCACGCTCCAGGGTGGGGATCGGGCGGCCGTCGCTGCGGGCCTCCTCGGCGCGGGCGGCGATCTCCCGGAACGCGGTCAGGTTGCCGAGCAGGACCGGATCGGCGGGCGGCCGGGTGGGAGGCGTGGACAGGACGGTGGCCCGCCAGCGTTCGCTCCACATCAGCAGCCGGCGCGGACTGCCCGAGTCGAGGCTGGCCTGCTGGGCCAACGCGGCCAGCTCCGCGCCCTGTTCGGTGGCGCGGGCCCGCAACTCGGAGGCGCCCAGAGTCATCCGGTGGTCGTCGAGCACGTCGAGGCCGCGCCGGCACGCCTCCAGGACACCCCGGCCGGAGCCTGCGGCCCGGGCGCGCAGCGCCTGCGCGGCCCAGCCTGTCATCCGCGCCAGCGGCGGCCCGCTGTGCCGGCTGCGGGCGGCGACGGCCAGATGCCGCTCCGCGTCCGCCGTCCAGCCCAGGGAGAGCGCGATCCGGCCCGCGAGCAGCGAGGCCTCCGGGGCGGCCGGCGCGCCGAACGAGGCGAGCCGTTCGGCCACCGCCGCCGCGTCCGCGACCAGACGACCCGAGCCGCGCCCTGCGGCCACCCGCGCCTCGATCAGCACCAGCCGGGCGTGCGTC
This sequence comes from Streptomyces sp. NRRL S-646, assembly GCF_000720765.1. Taxonomy (GTDB): domain Bacteria; phylum Actinomycetota; class Actinomycetes; order Streptomycetales; family Streptomycetaceae; genus Streptomyces. Next base: position 210,718 of record NZ_JODC01000007.1, on the reverse strand, counting down.
TCCCACCAGGTGCGCCGCTGCCCGGCGAACAGCCGAACGGCCAGTGCCGCGCGCGCGATCGCGGTGTGCGGATCGCCCGCCAGACGCGCCGCGCGGGCCGCGACCAGCAGCAGCTCCGCCTTGCGGGTGGACTGCCCGCCGATGCCGTCGAGCGCCCCTGTGGCGGTGTCCGCCTCGGCGAGCGCCTCCCGGGCGAGCCCGGCGGCCATCAGCACCTCGCAGCGCCGGATGTAGAGCATGAACGACGGCGTGCCGAGCTTGGCGTAGCGCTCCTCGGCCTCGTCCAGCAGCCGCAGCGCCACCGGGATGTCGCCCGACCGGAACGCGGCAAGCCCCCGGCTCTCCACCACGTCCGCCTTGTCGTGCTCCTGGCCGGTGGTGTCCCACTGCGCGTGCGCGGCGGTGAAGTCCGCCTCCGCCCGGTCCACCGCGCCGAGCGCCAGATGCACCGTGGCCCGCAGGGTCAGCGCCCGCGCCGTCCAGATGACGTCGTCCGCCTGCCGCAGCACCGGAATCGCCCGGCGTACGTCCTCCAGCGCCTCCCGGTGACGGCCCAGCACCCAGGAGGCGTAGGCCCGCCGGAACAGGACCCGCGCGCGGGTGTGCCCGCTGCTCACCGCGACACCCCGCTGCAGTGCCTCCAGGCCCTGGCGGGTGCGGCCCGCGTGCACGAGCGCCACGCCGAGCGTGGCCAGTACGTCCGCCTCCCGGTCGGGTGTCTGGGCGCGGGCCGCCAGATCGCGGGCGCGGCGCAGATGGTGCAGCGCGATCCGCATGTCGCCCCAGTCCCGCTGCCAGATGCCGATCACCTGGTGCGCGACGGAGGCGCGCCAGGGCGTGGGATCGGAGTCCAGCACGCCCTGCGCCCGCGCCCGGGCCTCGCCCGGGTCGGCGAACACCATCGGCAGCAGTTCGAGAACCGAGTCGCTTCCCGCTGTCACTCAAAGGATGGTAGTGGCCGTGGTTGCGCCCCACACCGGTTTGGCGCTGTATCAATCGACGGCTGCGCGACTCTGATTGACGACAGTCGCCTCAAGGGGGAGGACACGCCATGGCACCTCAGCGATTCCACGAACAGTTCGACCAGATCCAGCGTTCGATGCCGGACGTCTCCCTGGCGATGGGGCCCGACGACGCGGCCGAGTTCATCTACGAGAAGGGCGTGGTCCTGGCCCGTGACGGTGAGGAGGCTCGGCTCGTCGAGGACACCGTGCGCGGCCACTTCACCGAGGCGACCGGACTGACCGCCGACCACGTGCAGCGGGTGAGCCCGGAGACCAACCGATCCGGCATCACCCGTATCCAGGTCGGTGACCCCGGCCACGGCGACCGGCGCGGCGACCGGGCGGTCGCGCACGCCCTGCGGGCCATGCGCGAGCACGAGGGACGCGCCCGGCGCAGGCTGGTCAGCCGCAACCACGTGGTGTCGATCGCGGTCAACTCCTGTCCCGGCGACGAGCCCGTGCCCGCCCCGCTCACCCAGGGCACCAACCCGGCCGCCGCCGAGGCCGGTTACGACGCGGACACCGCCGTGGGCGTCCTCGTCATCGACAACGGCCTCACCCACGACTACCGGACGGTGCCGCTGCTCGCCCATGTCCAGGGCGACCTGCACGGTACCGAGACCGATGCGCAGGGCAACCTCCTGCAGTACGTCGGCCACGGCACCTTCATCGCGGGCCTGCTGGCGGCCGTCGCACCCAACACGAACATCACCGTTCGCAGCACCCTCAACGACGCCGGCGCGATCCTGGAGGACCAGTTCGGGCAGCGGCTCTTCGACGCCGTCGACGAGCACGGCTGGCCGGATGTCATCAGCCTCTCCGCCGGCACCGCCAACGGCCGCGACGACGGCCTGCTCGGCGTGCAGAGCTTCATGCAGGAACTGCGCAGGCAGCGCACCCTGCTGGTCGCGGCGGCCGGCAACAACTCCAGCGCGTCGAAGTTCTGGCCCGCCGCCTACGCCGATCTGCCCGACTACGAGGACGCCGTGCTGTCGGTCGGAGCCCTGCGCAGCGATGGCGAGTTCGGCGCCTGTTTCTCCAACTACGGCTCCTGGGTGAAGGCCTACGCTCCCGGAGAGCGGCTGACCAGCACGCTGACCGGCTTCGACGCACCCGTGCCGTACCTCTACCAGCACTCCACCTACGACGAGTGCCGGTACCACTTCACATACGCGTGCACCTGCCAGTACCCGCGGCACACCGGCGTGCTGAGCACGGCGGGCACCCCCACGGCCGGCAAGGCGGACCAGGTGATGTTCGAGGGCTACGCGCACTGGAGCGGCACCTCGTTCGCCGCGCCGGTCGCCGCGGGCATGGTCGTCGCCTACATGACCGCCAACAAACTGAGCGATGCGCGCGCCGCCCGCAAGAAGCTCCTGGCGGAGACCGGGGCGTACGCGGAGGTGCGCGGGGCGCATGTGCCGGCGCTGCGCCCGCCGACTTGGCGCCCCACGCCCGTCACGCAGCTGGCACCTCCCGCATGACGTCCGGAACGGTCCCCTCCACGGCGTACGATGACTTGCCGTACACGAGGGGTGGGGCCGTGGACCGAGCAGATGTCGGCGCGCTGGTCCAGTCTGCCGTCGACGGCGACGCGGCGGCCTGGAAGGCGCTCGTGGAGGGGCTGAGCCCACTGGTGTGGTCCGTCGTGCGCGCGCACCGGCTCTCCGACGCCGACGCGCACGAGGTGTACCAGACGGTATGGTTCCGCTTCGCCCAGCACCTGGGGCGCATCCGCGAACCCGACAAGGCCGGCTCGTGGCTGGCGAGCACCGCGCGCCACGAGTCCCTGAAGGTCCTCAAGAGCTTAAGGCGGCTGACCCCGACGGACGATCCGCAACTGCTGGACCGGGTCAGTGAGGACCGTACGCCCGAGCAGTCGTTCCTCGACCTGGAGGAGGCGGCCGCCGAGACCGAGCGCATCCGGCACCTGTGGCAGGAGTTCGAGGAACTCGGCGATCGCTGCAGGCAGTTGCTGCGCGTCCTGATGGCCTCGCCGCCGCCCAGCTACCAGGAGGTGTCCGCGGCCCTCGGCATCGCCGTGGGCAGCATCGGACCGCTCCGCCAGCGCTGTCTGCGGCGCCTGCGGGCACGACTGGAAGCACGGGGAGCGGTGTGACCGACATGAACAACGCCAACAACAACGCCGACCACAACGACGACATCAACGAGCTGGACGACATCAACGGCATCGACGAGATGGCGTACGACCTGGTGGAGGAGGAGCTCCGGCGGGCCGCGGCCATCCTGGACCCGGTGCCGGCCGGGCTGCGGCAGATCGCCGTCGAGGCCTTCGCACTGCACGACCTCGACGCCCGCATCGCCGAGCTGACCTTCGACTCGGTGGTCGACGCCATCCCCGTCAGGGGAGCGACGGATGTGCCGCGGATGCTCACGTTCCACGTGGGCGGGGTGACGGTCGACGTCGAACTGACCGCACAGGGGCTGATGGGTCAGGTGCTGCCGCCGCAGTCGGCCGGCATCGAGGTGCTCAGCGGCCCGCAGGCCGGCTCGCCGCTGACCACCGACGACATGGGTCGCTTCACCTATGACGAACCCCCCGCCGGCCCCTTCGCGCTGCGGCTGCGGACCGGCGAGGGAGTGCTCGTCACGGACTGGGTGACGGCCTGACGCGAGGCCCTGCCCTCACCAGGTGACGGGCAGGGTCTGCGGCCCGCGGATCATGGTCTTGCGGCGCCAGACGACCTGGTCGGCGGGGACCGCGAGGCGCAGGCCCGGCAGTTGCTCCAGCACCGTGTCGACGAGGAGTTCGGTCTGCAGACGGGCGAGCACGGCGCCGGTGCAGTAGTGCGCGCCGTTGCCGAACGCCACATGCGGGTTGGGGTCGCGGTCGGGGTCGATCCGGTCCGGTTCGGGGAAGACGTCCGGGTCCCGGTTGGCGGCCAGGTAGGAGACGTACACCGGCTCGCCGGCGCTGATGCGGTGGCCGTGCAGCTCCACGTCCTCCAGGGCGATGCGGGCCAGACCGACCGAGGTGCGGTGCGGGATGTAGCGCAGCAGCTCGTCCAGCACCCGCCCGCGCGCGTGCGGCTCCCGCATCCGCTCCCTCAACTCCGACCGGGTGAGCAGCAGGAACAGCATCTGCCCGCAGTTGTGGGTGACGGCCTCGCCACCGATCTGCAGCGGCCCGGCGAGGCCCACGGCCTCCTCCTCGCTGATCTCGCCGCGGCCCACAGCTGCACCGAGCAGCGCGTACACGTCCTCGTCCCTGCTGTGGGCCCGGGCGCGGATGGTGTCGCTGATCCATCCGTACATGCCGTTCTTGGCACGGTCGGCGGCCTCGGACCCGCCGGAGGTGGAGATGATCTGCCGCGTCCAGGCATGCACCTGCTCCCGGTCCTCGGCGGGCACCCCCATCACCTCGCTGACCACGGTGATCGGGAACGGCTCCAGGACCCGCTCGACGAGATCGGCCGGCGGCCCGTCGCGCACGACCCCGTCGAGCAGCTCGTCGAGGATCTGCTGCGCGCGGGGCCGCAGCCGCTTCATGGCGCCCACGGTGAAGGCGCCGGCGACCGGCTTGCGCAGCCGGTTGTGGTCGGGCTGGTCGGCCCAGGCGAGCGAACCCGGGCGGGGCGCGAAGTTCGGGGCGAGCCGGGTCACCTGACGGCGGGTGACCTCCGTGCGGCTGAACCGCGGATCGTTGGTGATCAGCTTCACGTCGTCGTAGCGGGTGGCCAGCCACGCCCAGCCCTCGCCGTGCGGCAGCCGGATGCGGGTGAGCGGGCCCTCGCGCATGAGGTCCGCGAGCACCGGGTCGAACTCCGTCCCGGTCAGGTCGTGCGCGGGCCACTCCCGTACCGGGGGCGGGACCTGCTCCGTCAGCGTGGTGGTCTCCTCAGTCATGCCCTCCACCCTCACCGCGGCCCGGGCGCCTGTCGCGCGGGAGTGCTCCAGCCGGAGGTCAGGGACCGCACCGCAGAGCCGGCGTAACCTCCCCGGCCGGGCGCCCGCCGTCCGGGCACGCCGCCGCGTCGCCGAACCGCCCCCCGTGTCTCCTCCCTCGCTCTCGGCCTCGCCCGAGCGAGGGGACCCCCCCGTACGACGCGCGCTGATCCGACCGGGGACGTGACGCAGGCACTCAGCCCGTCACGGCATCGACGAGTACGGCCAGCGCCGACGCCAGTCGGTCGAGCCCCGGGCCGACGGGCCCGCCCGGCTCCCTCATGTACGTGTCCCGGCGGATCTCCACCATCAGCGCGCTCACTCGCGGATCCCGGCCATAGAAGTCGAGCGGCACGTACGTCCCACTGAACGGGCTGTCCAGCCCCGTCTCTCCGCACACCGCGAACGCCTCCCGCGCCGCTGCCAGCAGCTTTGGCGGTGTGTGGAAGGAGTCGGTGCCCAGGCAGACGGGCGGCCGCGGGCCCTCGCCGTGCAGCTCGTAGGGCAGCGGGGCGGTCGGGTACGAGTGGACGTCGACGATCACGGCCCGCCCGGCGGCGGCCAGCCGACCGGCCACGGCGTCCGTCATGGCCTGCGCGTACGGCCGGAAATACCGCTCGATCAGCGGCGCGGGGTCGGTGTCGTCGCCCCGCAGCACCTCCCGGTGCGTGGTCCGCGTGTACACGGCACCCATCCCGACGGCGAGCATCTCCTCCCGCTCGTCGGGAAACCGCTCCGGATCGACCACCAGTCGCGAGAACCGGTTGACGAACCGCCACGGAGCCACCCTCGACAACGGGGCCGCTGCCTCGGCCAGTTCCGCCGTGTGCGCGTCCGTGATGTGGTCCAACTCCCGCTCCAGGGCGGCGTCGTCCAGCACCATCTGGGAGCGCACGTGGTTCGGAATCTCCCGCGCGGAGTGCGGCACATGCAGGATTACGGGGGAGTCGTCCGCGCCCGGCAGGAGCTCGAAGGACGGGACGGCGGAGGTGGTCATCGCCGCCCGCCGAACTCCCAGGCGTGGACCTCGATGTCGGCGTACCGCTCCGCGATCAGGACGGCGCGCGCCTTGGCCGTGTCCGGGGCCCGGACCAGCGCCGCGGTGCCGAGCCAGGCGGAGCCGTCGTCCGACAGCAGCGGCCCGTACGCGATCAGCTCGTCCCGGTCGGGCGGTATGTCGAGATCGGCGGCCTGCCCCGAGCCGAAGCCGAGCACCAGGTAGCGGTTGCCGCCGGTCGCGCCACCCGGGAAGTCCCACATCGTGCGCCCCAGCAGATTCCGCCACCGCCGCAGCAGCACGTCGCGGTACACGCCGGCCTGGTAGTTGGGCTCGTCGAAGGCGAACGCGCGGGCCGCCGCGGGATCCGGCAGATCGACGATGTGCACACTGCCGGAGGGCGTCTCATCGTCGCCGGCGAAGGTCGGCCCCCGGGCGATCAGCTCGGCCGCGTACCGGTCCATGTAGGACCAGTGCTCCTCGGCCAGCTTCTCGCGCAAAGGGACGGATCCGGGCCGGTCACGGTGGTAACAGAAGAACTCCATGGCCACAGCCTGCCAGCACCCGCCATGAGTCGCCGCGTGATATCCGTGCGCCCCCAAGGCCTTACGGTGTGGCCCACCTTCGTTCGACGGGCACAGGTGCGGGTGCAGCGTGACGCAGGCGGCCGCGGAGGAGTTCAACGCCCTGGAGGCCGAGTTCGACGCGGCGGGCAGTGAGATCGAGACCGTGGCGCGGGAGGAGATCGGCGGCGACTTCTGGTTCATCTCCCAGGCCGACGGCTTCGAGGACGCGGACGCGGAGAAGCTGATCGCCACCCGGGAGTGGTGAGCCGTCGGCGATGTCACTCCGGAGGAGCGGCGGGCCGTCGTCAGTGCCGTCGCCTACCGTCGGATCATGACCGTCCATGAGCTCTCGCGCATCGACGCCCGCCGCATCGCCGTACGCGCCCAACTCCTGGACGCCGTACGGCCGGCCGGGCTGCTCGACGTGGTGCGCGGGCTGACGCTGCTGCAGATCGACCCGACCGCCGCCGTCGCGCCCAACGCCGACCTGGTGGCGTGGAGCCGGCTCGGATCGCCGTACGCGCCAGAACAGTTGAGCGCTGAACGGGAGAAGCGCAGGCTGCTGGAGCTGCAGGCGATGATCCGGCCCGCCGAGGATCTCGCCCTGTACCGCGCCGAGATGGCCGAATGGCCGGAGCGGGGGACGCCCTCGTCGTGGCGTGAGTATCACCGGTCGTGGGTGGCGGCGAACGACGCCTGCCGCCGGGACATCCTCGACCGGCTCGGCGCCGAAGGGCCACTGCCCTCCCGCGCCCTCCCGGACACCTGCGCCACACCGTGGAAGTCGAGCGGCTGGACCAACAACCGCAATGTCACCAAGCTGCTGGAACTGATGGTGCAGCGCGGTGAGGTCGCCGTCGCCGGGCGCAGCGGCGGGGAGCGGCTGTGGGACCTGGCCGGGAGGGTCTACCCCGACCTCCCGCCGATCCCGGTGGAGGAGGCGCTGCGCGTCCGCGACGAGCGGCGACTGCGCGCCCTCGGCATCGCCCGCGCCCGCGGCCCGGAGTGCCAGGTGGAGCCGGCGGACGTGGGGGAGGCGGGTGAGCCCGCGGTCGTGGACGGTGTGCGGGGCAAGTGGCGGGTGGATCCTGCCCAGTTGGGCCTGCCCTTCGAGGGGCGGGCGGCACTGCTGTCACCCTTCGACCGCCTCGTCCACGACCGCAGACGCACCGCCGAGCTGTTCGAGTACGAATACCAGCTGGAGATGTACAAGCCCGCCGCCAAGCGCCGCTGGGGCTACTTCGCGCTGCCGGTCCTGTACGGGGACCGGCTGGTCGGGAAACTCGATGCCACCGCGGACCGCAGGGCCGGAGTGCTGCGGGTCGGCGCCGTCCATGAGGACGTCCCGTTCACCCCGGCCATGGCGGCGGAGATCGGCCGGGAGATCGAGGACCTGGCCCGCTGGCTCCAGCTTGAGCTCGTACGGCCCGGCCTGTGACGGCTCGACCGGCCTGTCGTCAGCTGCCGCCGCCGCTGACTCCCGAGGCCACGAAACGCCGGTGCAGCGGCGTGAACGTGGACTCCGGCTCGCCGGTGATGCCGGCTTCCTTGACGGCGGGTGCCAGCCGGCCGGCGAAGAACCGCTCGAAGTCGGACTGGGCGTTCCACACGTCGGTGACATGCAGCGCGCCCCCGTCGAACCAGGCCACGTGCATGACGGCGCCGTCCGGTTGGTCCTGCTCCCAGTCGACCAGTTGCCGCACGGTGTCGTACTGCTGGGGCGAGACCCCTGGCCAGGTCAAGGACAACACAACAGCCATATGACTTGCCTCCTCTGTCCGGTTCCCCCTGACCAGTACACCGAGCTGGGACAGCGGTCACCTGCCGTGGTAGGCCGTTCGTGACACGGCTCCGCCCCGGCCGGGCAGTGTGCCGACCGGGGCGGAGTCAGGAACGGGCCGTCGAGGCCTGGCGCGTCAGCTCAGGGACGCCAGCGCCTCGTTCCAGGTGGCCGAGGGGCGCATGACCGCGGCGGCCTTGGCCGGGTCGGGCTGGTAGTAGCCGCCGATGTCGGCCGGCTTGCCCTGGACGGCGAGCAGCTCGTCGACGATCTTCTGCTCATTGGCGGTGAGCGTCTCGGCGAGCGGGGCGAAGACCTTCGCCAGGTCCGCGTCCTCGGTCTGCGCGGCCAGCTCCTGCGCCCAGTACAGGGACAGGTAGAAGTGGCTGCCGCGGTTGTCGATGCCGCCGACGCGACGGGTCGGGGACTTGTCCTCGTTGAGGAAGGTCGCCGTGGCGCGGTCGAGGGTGTCGGCGAGGACCTTGGCGCGGGTGTTGCCGGTGGCCGTGGCGTACTGCTCCAGGGACGGCACAAGCGCGAAGAACTCGCCCAGCGAGTCCCAGCGCAGGTAGTTCTCCTTGACCAGCTGCTGGACGTGCTTCGGTGCGGAACCGCCGGCGCCCGTCTCGAACAGGCCGCCGCCCGCCATCAGCGGGACGACCGACAGCATCTTGGCGCTGGTGCCCAGCTCCAGGATGGGGAAGAGGTCGGTGAGGTAGTCACGCAGCACGTTGCCGGTCACCGAGATGGTGTTCTCGCCGCGGCGGATGCGCTCGATCGACAGCTTGGTCGCCTCGACCGGGGCGAGGATCCGGATGTCCAGGCCCTCGGTGTCGTGCTCCGGCAGGTACTGCTTGACCTTCTCGATGATCACGGCGTCGTGGCCGCGGGTCTCGTCCAGCCAGAACACCGCCGGGTCGCCGGTGGCGCGGGCGCGGGTGGCGGCCAGCTTCACCCAGTCGCGGATCGGCGCGTCCTTGGTCTGGCAGGCGCGGAAGATGTCGCCGACCGCGACCGGCTGCTCCAGGACGACGTTGCCGGCCTGGTCGACCAGACGGACCGTGCCGGCCGTCTTGATCTCGAAGGTCTTGTCGTGGGAGCCGTACTCCTCGGCCTTCTGCGCCATCAGGCCGACGTTCGGGACCGAACCCATGGTGGCGGGGTCGTAGGCGCCGTTGGCACGGCAGTCGTCGATGACGGCCTGGTAGACGCCGGAGTAGGAGGAGTCCGGCAGGACCGCGAGGGTGTCGGCCTCCTGGCCGTCCGGGCCCCACATGTGGCCGGAGGTGCGGATCATGGCCGGCATCGAGGCGTCGACGATCACGTCGGACGGCACGTGCAGGTTGGTGATGCCCTTGTCGGAGTCGACCATCGCCAGGGCCGGGCCCTCGGCGAGCTCGGCGTCGAAGGAGGCCTTGATCTCGGCGCCCTCCGGCAGGCCCTCCAGACCCTTGTAGATGCCGCCCAGACCGTCGTTCGGGGACAGGCCGGCCGCGGCGAGGGTCTCGCCGTACTTGGCGAACGTCTTCGGGAAGAAGGCGCGCACCACGTGACCGAAGACGATCGGGTCGGAGACCTTCATCATCGTGGCCTTGAGGTGCACGGAGAACAGCACGCCCTCGGCCTTGGCGCGGGCAACCTGCGCGGCGAGGAACTCGTTGAGCGCGGCGGCGCGCATCACGGAGGCGTCGACGACCTCGCCCGCGAGCACCGGTACGGACTCGCGCAGCACCGTGGTGCTGCCGTCCTCGCCGAGCAGCTCGATCCGCAGCGCGCCGGCCTCGGAGATCACCGTGGACTTCTCGGTGGAGCGGAAGTCGTTCTCGCCCATGGTCGCGACGTTGGTCTTGGACTCCGCGGTCCAGGCGCCCATGCGGTGCGGGTGGGTCTTGGCGTAGTTCTTGACCGAGGCGGGGGCGCGGCGGTCGGAGTTGCCCTCACGCAGCACCGGGTTCACCGCGGAGCCCTTGACCTTGTCGTAGCGGGCCTGGATGTCCCGCTGCTCGTCGGTCTTCGGGTCGTCCGGGTACGCCGGCAGCGCGTAGCCCTGGCCCTGCAGCTCGGCGATCGCGGCCTTGAGCTGCGGGATCGACGCCGAGATGTTCGGCAGCTTGATGATGTTGGCCTCGGGCGTCTTGGCCAGCTCGCCCAGCTCGTGGAGGGCGTCCGGAATCCGCTGGTCCTCGGTCAGGTACTCCGGGAACAGGGCGATGATGCGCCCGGCCAGCGAGATGTCACGGGTCTCCACAGCGACACCCGCCTGCGAGGCGTATGCCTGGACCACCGGCAGGAAGGAATACGTCGCCAGGGCCGGGGCCTCGTCAGTGTGCGTATAGAAGATGGTCGAGTCAGTCACCGGGTGCTCCGCTCCACGTCTGCAACATTGCTCGACATCAAGATATCTCGTGATCGGGGGAGGCTCGACAGGGGTGGGCGGTGACATCGGTTGCCCCGGCCGGGACAACCGAGCGATATCGGCCTGTGGTGACGAAAGGCGCGCGATTCTGAAGGCCCACAACTCGGACGAAGGAGAAGACCATGATCGCGAGGGTGGCGGTGTGGGAACCGATGCCGACAGACGACCGGGACTGGGTCCTTGAGGCCGCGGCGGCCGTTCCCGGTGTCCACGGCGCGTATCACCTGATCGACCCCGCCACGGGGAACGGCCTGGCCATCGCGTTCTTCGAGGACGAGGCCGCCGCTGCGGCGGCGCGGGAGGCCATCGAGCGGCGCGCCGAGGAAATCGGCTGGAACGACACGCCGCACCCGGCGCCGGCGTCCCAGACGTTCTACGACGTCGTCCGCCACGCCTGACACTCAGGTCTGCCCGGCCGCCGGAAGAACTCCCCGCAGGCTTCCCGCACTTGCGGAGCGCGAACCTGCGGCCGGGCTGCAACCAAACGTCCGATCCCGTGGTCCTGCATGTAGATCGTGCATCTGATCGTCGACGGCCGGAACCGACCACCCGGCCGCCCGAGCGAAAGCTGACCATGAGATATCGCAGCAGAGTGACGGCCCCCGCGGCTGCCCTGATCGGCACGGCCGCGGCACTGACCGTGGGGGGTACGGCGTCCGCCGCACCGAAGGACAAGGGGACTCCGAAGGACGACGGCACCCCGGGCCCCGAGACCCTCGGCGACTCCGTCTTCCCGAGCCTCGGCAACGACGGCTACCGCGTCAGGGCCTACCACCTCGACCTCTCCTACGACTCGACGACCAAGCTCGTCGACGCCACCGCCCTCCTGAGGATCAGCGCCACCCAGGCGCTCACCCGCTTCTCCCTGGACGCGCTCGGCCTGGACATACGCTCCGTGCGCGTCGGCGGCCGCACCGCCACCTTCGAGCAGGCGGACGAGAAGCTGCGGATCACGCCCGCCCGCCCGCTGCCCGCCGGGGCCCGGACGACGGTGTGCATCGAGTACGGCGCCGACCCGAGCCGCACCCTCGCGCACACCGCGTGGGTCGTCACCCCGGACGGCTTCGCGATCTGCCCGCAGCCGAACTCGGCGCACACCGTCTTCCCCTGCAACGACCACCCCGTCGACAAGGCGGCCTTCACCTTCCGCGTCACCGTCCCCGCCGGCCTGCGCGGCGTCGCGAACGGCCTGCTCGTCGGCACCGAGACCCTCGCCGACGGCCGCACGGCGTACTCGTACCGCTCCCGCGAGCCGATGGCCACCGAACTGGTGCAGATCACGGTCGGCGACTACGTCGTCAAGGACCGGCAGGGCCCGCACGGGCTGCCGCTGCGGGACGTCGTGCCCACCGCCCGGGCCGCCGCCCTGGAACCGGCGCTCGCGCTCACCCCTGGGCTGGTCGACTGGCTGGAGCAGCGGCTCGGCGCGTTCCCCTTCGAGACGTACGGACTGCTGCCCTGCAACTCCGACAACCCGAACGCCTTCGACTTCACCGGTCTGGAGACCCAGACCCTCACCCTGTACAAGCCGAACTTCCTGCTCCAGGAGGAGAAGAAGATCGGCTCGCACATGATGCACGAGCTGGTCCACTCCTGGTTCGGCAATCTCGTCAGCCCCGCCAACTGGGCCGACCTGTGGCTGAACGAGGGCCACGCCGACTTCTACGGACTGCTGTACCGCTACGAGCGCGGCTGGACCGACTCGCTCGGCTACAGCACCTTCGAGGACCGTATGAAGTACACCTACGGGCTCGGCGACCAGTGGCGCCACGACTCGGGGCCGGTCGCGGCCCCGAACGCGGTGAACCTCTTCGACAGCCAGCGCTACACCGGCGGCGTCCTGGTCCTGTACGCGCTGCGCCAGGTCGTCGGCGAGGACGTCTTCCACGCCATCGAGCGGTGCTTCCTGGACCGGCACCGCAACTCCGCGGCGACGACGGACGACTACATCGCGGTCGCCTCGGAGGTCTATGGGCAGGACCTGTCCGGGTTCCTCAAGGACTGGCTCTACGGTACGAAGACGCCGCGGATGCCCGGCCACCCGGACTGGACGGTCAAGCCGGTGAACTCGGCGCTCGCCTCCCCGCACAGCCGCCGGGGCGGGCACTGGCACGAGAACTCGGCGACGCTCTGACCTCGCCGAGCCCTCAGGCTCTCAGTCGAGGCGGGCGGGGGACACCTCGCCCGCCTCGACGATCGCCTCCTGCGGGCCGCGCTGCTGCGGGATGCTGACCGAACCCTGCTGCAGCGCCACCGTCCGCGCGGGCGCCGGGATGCGGATGCCCTCGTCGCGGTAGCGCTTGTGCAGTGCCTTGATGAACTCGTGCTTGATCCGGAACTGGTCGCTGAACTCGCCCACGCCCAGAATGACGGTGAAGCCGATCCGGGAGTCGCCGAAGGTGTGGAAGCGGATCGCCGGCTCGTGGTCCGGGACCGCGCCGCTGCACCCGGTCATCACCTCGGCGATGACCTCCATGGTCACGCGCTCGACCTGCTCCAGGTCGCTGTCGTAGGCGACTCCGACCTGGACCAGGATGGTCAACCGCTGCTCCGGGCGCATGAAGTTGGTCATGTTCGTCTTCGCCAGCTGCCCGTTGGGGATGACGACCAGGTTGTTGGAGAGCGCGCGCACGGTCGTCTGACGCCAGTTGATGTCCTCGACGTAGCCCTCCTCGCCGCTGCTCAGCCGGATGTAGTCGCCGGGCTGCACGGTCTTCGAGGCCAGGATGTGGATGCCCGCGAAGAGGTTGGCGAGGGTGTCCTGCAGCGCCAGCGCGACGGCCAGACCGCCCACGCCCAGGGCGGTGAGCATCGGGGCGATCGAGATGCCCAGCGTCTGCAGCACCACCAGGAAGCCGATCGCCAGGACCAGGACCCGGGTGATGTTCACGAAGATCGTGGCCGACCCGGCGACCCCGGAGCGGGAGGTGGTGACCGCCCGTACCAGACCGGCGATCACCCGGGCCGCCGTCACCGTGACGACGAAGATGAGCACCACCGTCAGCACCTGGTTGACGTGGTTCTGGACCGTTCTGGTCAGCGGCAGCACCGCTCCCGCGGAGGCCGCTCCGCCCACGATCGCCGCCCACGGCACCACCGTGCGCAGCGCGTCGACGATGACGTCGTCGCCGCTCCAGCGGGTGCGGTCGGCGTGCTTGCCCAGCCAGCGCAGCAGCATGCGCAGCAGGAACGCGGCCAACAGGCCCGCCGCCAGCGCGACTGAGGCGATGACCAGGTCGTCCACGGTGAGCGCTCGGTTCACCGGTTACCTCCAAGTTCAGGATGTGCAGCCGCTCATCCTGCCCTATTCCGCACAGGAGTTCGTACCTGGTGGCCGCCCGGACGGTGCGGTTTCGGACGACGTCCTGCGCCCGGGGACGGCGGCAGGCCGGCGCGCAGTGATCGCCGACGGCGTCCAGGGCGCCGGAGCGGCGAGGGCTTCGAAGGGGGAGAGGCGCGATGACGGGTGCGGTCCTCGCGGTCGACCAGGGCACGTCCGGCACCAAGGCGCTGGTCGTCTGCCCCGAGCGCGGCGTCGTCGGCACCGGGTTCGCCGAGGTGCACCCCCGCCATCTTCCCGGCGGCCTGATGGAGGTCGACCCGGAGGAGCTGTACCGCTCGGTGCTCGACGCGGGCCGCCGGGCCCGGGTCCGAGGCCCGCGAACCCGTTGTCCCACTGGGCCTTGCCAACCAGGGCGAGAACGTACTCGCCCGGGACCCGGCAACCGGCCGCCCGCTGACCGACGCCCTGGTCCGGCAGGACCGCCGAGCCGAGCCCGTCTGCACCGAACTCGCCCCGCAGGCCGACGAGTTACGGCAGCTGACCGGCCTGCCCCTCGACCCGTACTTCGCCGCGCCCAAGATGTCCTGGATACGACGGCACCGCACCCACGAGGGCGTCGTCACCACCAGCGACGCCTGGCTGATCCACCGCCTCACCGGCGCCAACGTCACGGACGCCGACGCGGCCGTACGCACCGGAGCAGTCGTCCGCACCGGGGTGACCCCCTGCGCCTCGCCGCCGGCTGGGCGCGCCGCGTTGATCCGAAGGGCGGGCCGGTGCGGGCGGAGGTCCGGGAGCTTCGACCGGGCGAGCCAAGAGACAGGGGCGCAAGATATCTCTAGGGCATGGAAGTTGTTGCGACGAGCGTCATAGCCGTGTTCGGCACGCTGCTGGGCTCCGCGCTGACCTACGTGTTCCAGCGGCGCACGGCCGACCGGGCCCAGCAGTTCACCAGGAACGAGCGGCTGCGGCAGGAACGCATCGAGGCCTACTGTGCTTTCGCCGGCGCGCTCGCGAACTACCGCCGCGGCCAGATGGACCTCTGGTTCGCAAGACGTGACCGGTTGCCCGAATCCGAGCTGCGTGACTTGCGCAGAGAGGAACAGGCCCTGCGGGCGGCCGCGTTGGAGGCGATGTTCCGGGTGGAGCTGCTGACGGAGGAGCCGGGTCCGGTCGAGGCCGGCCGGCAGGCACTGGAGTCGATCGACCGGATCAACCGCGCCGGGACCCGGGCGGAGCTCGACCAGGAACGCACGACCTCACGGACGTTGCTGTACGCCTTTGTCACCTCTTCGAAGCCGCATGTCGCGCCCCCGGCCGGAGGCGCATCCGTCACCCGTCCGTGAACGACCCGTGTCGTCCCGCACCGGCAGCGAAGCGTGCCGCCCCCTCCAGGCTCTCCGCCAACGCCCCCCTGCCATAGCGGAGTTCGCCCCGCATGGCCTCCTCCTCTTCCAGCCCGTCCTGCTCCAGCACCGACGCCCGGTCGCCCCGCAGACAGGCCTGTGGGAAGCGGGCGATCTCGGCGGCCAGCGCCTCCGCCTCGGTGCGTGCCGTGCCGGTGGGGACGAGCCGGTTGGCGAGGCCCATCTCGTATGCCTCCCGCGCCGGCACCGCCCGCCCGGTGAGGATCATGTCCAGTGCGCGGCTCTGCCCGATCAGCCGGGGCAGCCGTACCGTGCCGCCGTCGATCAGCGGGACGCCCCAGCGGCGGCAGAACACGCCGAAGACGGCATCCTCCTCGGCGACCCGCAGATCACACCAGAGCGCCAGCTCGAGCCCGCCGGCCACGGCATGCCCCGCGACCGCGGCGATCACCGGCTTGGACAGCCGAAGCCGCGTCGGCCCCATCGGGCCGTCCCCGTCCTGCGCGACCCGGTTGCCGCGCTCGGTGCCGATCGCCTTGAGGTCGGCGCCCGCGCAGAACGTGCCGCCCTCGCCCCACAGCACCGCCACCCGCGCCTCGTCGTCCGCCTCGAACGCCCGGAAGGCGGCTACGAGTTCGGCGGCCGTCGGACCGTCCACCGCGTTGCGGGCCTCGGGGCGGGAGAGGACGACGGTGGTGACGTGTCCCTGGCGTTCGGTACGGACCGGCATGGGGCGGCCCCTTTCTCCGACAGTGCCGGTGCGGTCGGTGACCGGCGGGGCGATCGTGGAACGGCTGTGCGAGGCTGGAACACCGTACAGAGGAGTGTTCCTGATGGCAGCTGCACCTGCGGGCGCGCCGCCGGTCGCCGTCGTGACCGGCGCCAACCGCGGTATCGGGTACGAGGTCGTGCGGCAGCTCGCCGCCCGCGGCCACCACGTGGTGCTCGGCTCCCGCGACCTCGCCAAGGGGCGTGCCGCCGCCGCGCGTATCGACCCGGGTGGCGAGCGGGTGAGTGCGGTACAGCTCGACGTCTCCGACGCGGCGAGCGTGGCCGCCATGGCCGACTGGGTGGGCGGGAACCTGGGGCGTGTGGACGTGGTCGTCAACAACGCGGCGATCCTGTACGACACCTGGGCGCAGGCACGGTCGGCCGATCTCGGCGAGGTCCAAAGGGCCTTGGACACCAATCTGTTCGGTGCTTGGCGGGTCACCCAGGCGCTGCTCCCGCTGCTGCAGCGCAGCCCGCACCCGCGGGTGGTCATGGTGAGCAGCGAGGGCGGTTCGCTGCAGTCGATGAGCGGCGGAACCCCTGCCTACAGCGTCTCCAAGGCCGCGCTGAACGCCCTGACCTGCCTGCTGGCCGGTGAGTTGCGCCGGCATCGCGTTCTTGTCAACGCGATCTGTCCCGGCTGGGTCGCCACCGACATGGGCGGCGGTGGCGGACGTCCCGTCGCTGAAGGAGCCGCCGGGATCGTGTGGGCGGCCACGCTGCCCGACAACGGGCCGACCGGCGGCTTCTTCCGGGACGGCAAGCCGGTGCCGTGGTGACACCGGGGAGGCGGCTCAGATGACCTTCAGCCGTACCAGCGCGCCCAGCGTCAGTGCGCCCGGCAGCAGCGGCAGCCACACCGTGATGATCCGGTAGGCGAGCACCACCGCCGTCGCCACGGCCACCGGACCGCCCGCCGCCACCAACGCCACGACCAGCGCCGCCTCCACCGAGCCGAGCCCGCCCGGCGTCGGCACCAGCGCGACGGCGACCGTCGCCGCCAGATACGCGACCGCCATGTGCACGGGCGGCACCGGCAGCCCCAGCGACATGCCGACCAGGACCAGCCCGGCCGCCTGCAGCGCGGGGAAGGCGAGCGAACCGCCCCACAGCGCGAGCGCGCGGGACGGGCGGGTGTGCACCGAGCGCAGCTCGCACAGCGCCGTGCGCAGGAAGGACACGACGGCCGTGCGCAGCCGTCGTACGAGAACCAGGACGGCCGCGGCCACGACCACGGCCCCGGCGACGGCGAACAGCAGCGGGCCCACCGCACCGTCGGGCAGCAGCGTGCCGAGGTGCAGCGCGCCCGGGAAGGCGAGCAGCAGCCCGGCCAGCAGGCTCAGCCGGGCGACCGTCTCAGCCAGCAGATACAGGGCGAGCGCGGCCGAGGAGCGGGCGAGCGGAATCCCGCACACGGTCATGAACCGCAGGTTGACCGCGCCCGCGCCGAGGCCGGTCGGCAGCAGGTGGTTGGCCGAGCCCGCCGCGAACTGGGTGGCGAGCAGCCGCCGCTTGGGCAGCCGGTCGACAACCGCGCCCTGCCGGGTGAAGGCGGCCGCCACCCAGGTCAGACAGGTGGCGCCGGCCGCCGCCAGCAGCCAGGGCCACTCGGCGGCCCGTAGATGACCGAAGCCCTCGACGAGGACCGAGCGGTGCTGCACGGCCACGACGGACACGAGCAGCAGCGGCAGCAGGCACAGGATCTGCCGGAGCACGCGGGCCGGGACGCGTCGGGGGAATCGTCCTGGGGGCAGTGGCCCTTGGGGAAGGTGTACCGCAGTCACATCCGGAGAGGGTTTCCAGGCCGTGCCAACGGCGGGTTGCGGAAGCGGGGACAGCGGCTGAAGCGGGGACAGCGGCTTGCGTACGGTCATCGGGTCCTTCGCGGGGGACGTCAGGAAAACATTGACCTCAATGTCGCTTGAGGTCCTACGGTCTCTCTCATGAGCATGGAGACCACAGCCTGGATGCAGCTGCACAGTGTCATGAACGCCGAGCAGGAACGGCGCCCTCTGGCGCGCGCCACGCTGCGCCGTATCGCCGCCTTCGCCCGCCCGCACCGCGCCCGCATGGTGCAGTTCGTGGTGCTCGGGGTGGTGACCGCACTGCTCGCCGTCGCGACCCCCGTACTGGCCGGGCGTGTCGTGAACGCGATCGTGTCGGGCGGCGACGAGGCCAAGGTCGTACGCCTGGCCCTGCTCATCGCGCTCATCGCGGTCGCGGAGGCGGCCCTCGGCATCCTCGGCAGGAGACTTTCTGCGACGCTCGGGGAGGGACTCATCCTCGATCTGCGCACGGCTGTGTTCGATCATGTGCAGCGGATGCCGGTCGCGTTCTTCACACGCACACGTACGGGAGCGCTGGTCTCCCGTCTCAACAACGACGTGATCGGCGCCCAGCGTGCGTTCAGCAACACACTGTCCGGAGTGGTCAGCAACCTGGTCACCCTCCTGCTCACCCTTGCCGTCATGCTGACGCTGTCCTGGCAGATCACCCTGCTCGCGCTGGTGCTGCTGCCGGTGTTCGTGATCCCCGCCCGGCGCATGGGCAGCCGCATGGCCCGTATGCAGCGGGAGGCGGCGACGCTCAACGCGGCGATGGGCACCCGGATGACCGAGCGGTTCTCCGCTCCGGGAGCCACGCTCGTCAAGCTCTTCGGGCGGCCGGAGGAGGAGTCGATGGAGTTCGCGGCCCGCGCCCGCCGGGTCGCGGAGATCGGCGTGCGCACAGCCACTGCTCAGTCGGTGTTCATCACCGCCCTGACCCTGGTCTCCTCCCTGGCCCTCGCCCTGGTCTACGGCCTCGGCGGCTGGTTCGCGCTGCGCGGCAGCCTGGAGCCGGGCGCGGTCGTGTCGCTGGCGCTCCTGCTGACCCGCATGTACGCCCCGCTCACCTCGCTCGCCGGGGCGCGCGTCGAGGTGATGAGCGCCCTGGTCAGCTTCGAGCGGGTCTTCGAGGTGCTCGACCTCAAGCCCCTCATCGAGGAGAAGCCGGACGCGCACGCGGTGCCCGACGGCCCGGTCGCCGTCGAGTTCGACGACGTGCGCTTCGCCTACCCGTCCGCCGACAAGGTCTCCCTGGCCTCCCTGGAGGAGGTGGCGAGTCTGGACACCCGGGGCGGCGCCGAGGTCCTGCACGGCGTCTCCTTCCGGGCCGAACCGGGCCAGACCGTGGCACTCGTCGGCTCGTCCGGTGCGGGCAAGTCGACGATCGCCGGACTGCTTCCGCGCCTGTACGACGTCGACGGGGGCGCCGTGCGCGTAGGCGGGAGCGACGTCCGCGACCTGACCGCACGGTCCCTGCGCGCCACCCTCGGCATGGTCACCCAGGACGGCCACCTCTTCCACGACTCGGTCCGCGCCAACCTCCTGCTGGCCGCCCCCACGGCCACCGAGGACGAACTGTGGGACGCCCTGCGCCGCTCTCGCCTCGACGATCTCGTACGGTCCCTGCCCGACGGTCTCGACACGGTGGTCGGCGAGCGCGGTTACCGTCTCTCCGGCGGTGAACGCCAGCGCATGACCATCGCCCGGCTGCTGCTGGCCCGCCAGCGCGTGGTCATCCTCGACGAGGCCACCGCCCACCTCGACAACACCTCGGAGGCCGCCGTCCAGGAGGCGCTGGCGGAGGCGCTGGAGGGCCGCACCGCGGTCGTGATCGCCCACCGGCTGTCCACGGTGCGGGCGGCGGACGTGATCCTGGTGATCGAGGGCGGTCTGATCGTGGAGCGGGGGACGCACGAGGAACTGCTGGTGGCCGGCGGGCGGTATGCGGAGCTGTACCGGACGCAGTTCGAGGAGCGCGACCGGGAGGGTGGCGCGCCGGACGTCGAGGCGGTGGCATAGCGCCCATGCGCAACCATCTGGTTGCGCATCGGACCGGGATGTGCAACCGTTGGGTTGCGCATCCCGATGGTTCGAAGGAGACTGGGCCGCCATGATTCCCGACGCGATCGAACGCTCCGTACTGATCAACGCCTCGCCGGAGAGGGTGTGGACCGTGTTGACCGAACCCGCCTTCCTCGGCCGCTGGTTCGGCAATGGCGGACCGGTCAAGATCGACCTTCGCCCGGGCGGCCTGCTGGTCTTCGAGCATGGAGTGCATGGAGTCATCCCGGCCCGCATCGAGACAGTCGATCCGCCCCGCGTCCTTGCCTGGCGCTGGTCCCAGGGTGCCGCCGGTGAGGAGCCGGACGACAGCAACGCCACCCGGGTCGAGTTCACCCTCACCCGGGACGACTCCGCGGACCGCACCCGGCTCACGATGGTCGAGAGCGGTTTCGGCCGCCTGGGACTGCCGGACGACGAGGCCGCCGACCGCCACCGCGCCAACGCAGGGAACTGGCCCGCCAAACTCGACCAACTGCGCACGGAATGCGAACAGGCCGCAGCATGACCGGCACCGCAGAGGCCGTGCCGGCCCCTGAGGACGTACTGACGGCCATGGCAGATCCGGTCCGCAGGGAGATCCTCGCGGCCCTCGCTCGTACCGGCGGCGCGACACCGACATCCCTGGCTGCCGTCCTCCCCGTCACCCGGCAGGCGGTGGCCAAGCATCTGGCCGTCCTCGATCGGGCGGGCCTCGTCCGCTCCCGCCGGGCCGGACGCGAGGTCCACTACGAGGCCGAGCTGCGGCCGCTCAGGCAGGCCACACGGTGGCTCGACGTGCTCGCCGACCGGTGGGAGCAGCGCCTCGAGGCGATCAGGGAGCTGGCGGAGGGCGGCAGCGAGGCCTGATCCGGGGGTGTGCGCCGTAGCGGCAACGACGCGGTGGTGGTGCGGCACACGGGCCGCACCACCACTGTCACCCAGCAGGCCCGGGTCCTACGACGAGACCAGCGCCTCCCGCTTCCGGCCCACCCGTTCGCGGACCAGCGCGAACACGACCACGGCGATGGCCACCAGGGTGGACAGGACCACCTGGTCGCGTCCGCCTCCGTCGGCCGTGTCGGTGAGCATGTAGCCCAGGACGAAGGTGATCAGGGCGATGGTGGCCCAGGTCAGGTAGGGGTAGAGCCACATCCGCACGACGAGCTTCTCCGGCGTCTCCCGCTCGATGATCCTGCGCATCCGCAGCTGCGAGAAGCAGATCACCAGCCACACGAACAGGGCGATCGCACCGGAGGAGTTGAGCAGGAACTGGAAGACCGTGTCCGGCCACAGGTAGTTGAAGGCCACCGCCACGAAGCCGAAGACCACCGAGGCCAGGATGGCCGCCTGCGGCACACCGCGCTGCGTGGTGCGGCCGAAGGAGGCGGGGGCGTCACTGCGCCTGGCTAGCGAGAACGCCATGCGTGAGGCGGTGTACAGGCCGGAGTTGAGGCAGGACAGCACCGAGGTCAGCACGATGGCGTTCATGATCTGGCTCGCGTGCGGGATGCCGATGGAGCTCAGGGCGGCGACGTAGGAGCCGTCCTTGAGGATGGCCGGGTCGTCCCAGCGCAGCAGCGACACCACGATCAGGATCGAGCCCAGGTAGAAGACGGCGATGCGCCAGATCACGCTGTTGGTGGCCTTGGTGACCGCGCCCTGCGGGTCCGCGGACTCGCCGGCCGCGAGCGTGACGATCTCGCTGCCCATGAAGGAGAAGACCACCATCAGCACGCCGGTGAGGATCGCTCCCGGCCCGTGCGGCAGGAACCCGCCGTGCGCGGTCAGGTTGGAGAAGCCGGACGCCGGGTGGTCGGAGCCGGGCAGCAGACCGAAGATCGCGAGACCGCCCACCACGATGAACGCGGCGATCGCGACGACCTTGATGCCGGCGAACCAGAACTCGAACTCGCCGTAGGAGGCGACCGAGGCGAGGTTGCTGACGGTCAGCACCACCATCACGATCAGCGCCCAGCCCCACTGCGGGACCGCCGGTATCCAGCCGGCCAGGATCTTCGCGCCGGCGGTCGCTTCGACCGCGAGCACCACGACCCAGAAGAACCAGTACAGCCAGCCGATGGTGAACCCGGCCCAGCGCCCCAGCGCCCGGTCGGCGTACGCGGAGAACGAGCCCGAGGTGGGGTTGGCCGCGGCCATCTCGCCCAGCATCCGCATGACGAGGACGACGAGGATGCCGACGAGGGCGTAGGAGACGAGGATGCCGGGGCCGGCGGCGGCGATGCCGGAGCCGGAGCCGACGAACAGGCCGGCGCCGATGACACCACCGATGGCGATCATCGACAGGTGGCGGTTCTTCAGGCCGGCCTGCAGACCGGAGTCTGCCGGAGTGCCATCGGTGCTGGTCACCGGGGGCGGAGCGGAAACAGGGGGACGTGTGGTCATCTCGACATCTCTCGTTTGAGGGAGTGCGGACGAAGGGGACGGGCGCCGTGCCGGGGAAATTAGTTCAGTACGATCCAAAAGAACAGTCTTGTTTAACTGTTCACCATGCTCTATTTTCCGAGCATGCATCCGAGCGCGCACAGGGCACTGCTCCGCCGCCCGCCGTAACCCCCGCTCAGCAGGCCGTTAAGGTGACGTCGTGGTGAATGCAGCGGGCAAGTTCGGGCCCTACGGTCAGCCGGCTCCGGCGTCGGTGGCCGGTGTGCACGACGCCCGAGTGCTGCCCGGCCGCGGCCAGACCGGCGCGGAGCTCGTCCGCTCACGGATCGCCCTGCAGGTGCGCCTGACCTCCGTCTCGCCGGGGGACCGGCTGCCCGACGCCGGCGTCCTGGCCGAAGAGCTGGGCATCGGGGAGATCACCGTGCGGCGGGCGCTGGAGGCCATGTGCCAGGACGGTCTGCTCGACCGCCGGCGTGGCCGGACCGGCGGCACCTTCGTCGCCCAGGGCTGGGACACGATCGTCCCGGCGCTGCACGACGAGGGCGAGGCGGCCTCGCTGAACGCCTTCCATCTGCTCCTGGAGTGCGGCCTCGTGGCCCACGGTGCGGGCGAGGTGCCGGCCGGTCGGCTCGACGGTCTGCAGGCACTGGTCGACGAGATGGACCTGACCGACGACCCCGGACCACTGCTCATGCTCGAGACCCGCTTCCACCTCGACCTCGCCGAGGCGCTCGGCGGCGCGGGCGTCCGCGAACTCACCGCCGACCTCCTCGGCCGGCTGTGCCTGGTGCAGCCCACTCCGGCCCCCGATGTCGTACGGGCACGCAACCGCTGCCACGCCGACCTGCTCACCGAACTCGGCCGCGGCGCACTGGACCCCGCCGTTCAGGCGGTCAAGGCACACCAGCACACCCACCCCGGCTGACATCCCCCGCGCACCGCTCGCACCGCCGCACGCACCGGATCAGAAGGAGCCGCCGCCATGCCCGACCCCAAAGCCGTCGGTCCGCCGCCGACGCCGGGCGCCGTCGGCGGCACGCCCCAGCGGCTGCGCGGCGGCGTGCTCGGCATGGCCGACATCGCCGCCGCCACCATGGCCAACGTCGGCCCGGCCATGAGCTTCTTCTTCGGCTTCGCCTTCCTGTCCACCACCGCCGGTGTCGCGTCCCCGCTGACCATCCTCGCGGCGGGCATCGCGGTCGCCCTGCTGGGCAACACGCTCGCCCAGTTCTCCCGCGCCCACCCCTCGGCGGGCAGCTTCATCACCTTCGTCGGCAAGACCTTCGGGCCGGTCAGCGCGGTGACCACGGCCCTGCTCGCCGTACTCGGCTACATCATCGCGATGGCCTCCGTCATCGCGATCTCCGGCGGTTTCGTGCAGATCACCCTGCACCACTACACCGGCGTCGACCTGCCCTGGATCATCTGGACGCTGCTGCTGACCGGACTGTCGGTGGTGCTGATGCTGCGTGGGGTGGTGGTCTCCACCAAGTGGGCCGGCTACTTCTTCGGCGTCGAGATGCTGGTCCTCGTCGTGGTCTCGGTCGCCGCCCTCGTCGAACACCGCGGCAACCTCTCCGCCGCGCCGTTCCTGCCCGACCACATCCACCACGGCCTGCGGGGCCTGGCGGCGGGCTTCCCGCTTGCGGTCTATCTCTTCATCGGCTGGGAGAACTCCGCGGCCCTGGCCGAGGAGACGGAGAACCCCCGGCGCAACGTCGGCCGCGCCGTGTTCTCCTCCATCGGGATCATGACCGTGAGCTACATCCTCTTCTCCTACGCCACGGTCACCGGCTTCGACTACGACGTCGCCCGGCTCGGCGAGGCCCGCATCCCGTTCATCGACGTCGCCCACGACACCCTCGGCGCGCTCGCGTTCCTCGCCTACCTCGGCGGTCTGACCTCCACCCTCGGTGTGCTGATCGCAGGCATCAACTCCCAGGCCCGCCTGGTGTTCAACGCCGGACGCGAGGGACTGCTGCCGTCGTTCTTCGGCTACGTCCACCCCACCCGCCGTACGCCGAACAACGCGATCGTCACCTTCGCCGCAATCTCCCTGCTGATCATCGGCGGCTGGGGGCTGGGCCATTTGCTCGGCGCCGACGGCGGCCCGATGAATCCCGTCGTCTTCTTCACCGAGTCCTCCAGCCTGGGCTCCATCCTCATCCTGCTGGTCTATCTCGCGTCCAACATCGCCCTGCCGCTCTACTACCGCCGCTACCGGCCGCAGGAGTTCCGCACCGGCCGCCACCTGGTGCTGCCCGCCCTCGGCGCGCTCGCGATCCTGGTGCCGCTGTACTACCTGGCCAAGCCCGGCCAGCCCGCGCCGTACAGCTGGTTCCCCGTCGCGGCGCTGGTCGCCCTGCTGCTGTCCGTCGGTTACGCGAGCCTGCTGGTGCGCCGCGATCCGGGCCTGGCCGAGCGGGTCGGCTCGGTCGTCGCCGACGCCGAGTGAGGGCGCTCCCGGCCCGGTCCTGACGACTCCGGCCCTCTCCGCCGGGCCGCCCGACTCCTGTCCAATCTCTGTACGGGCGCCCGGTGTTCGGGATACCGTCACGTCACCACCATCGTCTGAAACGATTCAATCCCCGTCTGCTCAGGGAGGCGCAGTGACGTCGAACGGCACACCGGAGAACGACATCCCCAGACGCACCGTGATGGCCAGGGTCGGCGCGGTCGGGCTGACGGCGGCCCTCGCCTCCGCCGGACTCCCCGCAGCGGCGGCGCTCCCCGCCGAGGAGGAAGCCGCCCCTGTCGCCGACGACGCGGCCCGTCGCGCCAAGGGCTGGCACCGCTACGTCCAGGCGCCGTCCTCGCGCACCGTCCGGCCCGCCCGGATCGCCGCGACCAGCGGCGAGGTCGACAATGCCGAGGCGCTGCTCAAGCCCGGCGCAGCTGCAACGGTCCTGCGGCGTCCCCGCGCCGCGGCGGCACCCCGCTGGCCCGACGGCACCACTGCCGAGGCCTCCTCGGCCCATGCCGGCAACAACGGCAACGACGGTCAGCCGCGTACCTACGACGCCGCCAACGCCATCGACGGCAACCCGGACACGTTCTGGAACGACGACACGGTCGGGGCGTTCCCCGACACCCTCACCATCCTCCTGCCGCAAACCATGCAGCTGCCCGGCGTCACAGTCGTCTCCAACAGCGACGGCGTACCGACCACGTTCACCGTCGAGGTGTGGCGCGACGGCGCATGGCAGACCGCAGCCACGGTCGTGGACAACGATGTCATCCAGAAGGCCGTGCCCTTCACCTCGCCGGTCACGACCGACCGCGTACGCATCACCGTGACGGCTGTGCAGGACACACCGCGCGGAGCTTTCACCCGTATCAACGAAGTCTGGCCCGCGCCCGTCGACCCGATCCCCGTGCCGAGCGTCACCGTGGACTTCGGCAAGGTCGTGGTCGGATACCCGCGGATCAACTTCACCTCGGCCTCCGACAACTCCCCGGGCGTGCGGCTGGCGTTCTCCGAGACCCGCCAGTTCCTCACCGACCGCTCGGACTTCACCCGCTCCGACCAGGCGGGCGGCACCGGACAGGGCACGGACCAGTTCGCCGTCCCGGCAACCGGCGCCGACTGGACCGACCACAAGGGCTTCCAGTCCGGTGACAAGGTCTTCGCGGACGGGCTGCACGGCTTCCGCTACCTCAGGATCGCCCTCGACGCCCTCGCCACGGACGCTCCCGCGGCACAGCCGTGGGGCGAGGTCGAGATCGACTCGGTGGCCCTGCAGTTCACCGGATACCTGGGCACGCCCAGCACCTACCGCGGCTGGTTCCTGTGCTCCGACGAGGAGCTGAACCGCTACTGGTACGGGGCGTCGTACACCAACGAACTGGTCACCGACACCTTCCGCCAGGACGACGTCGACCCGCGCGGCGCCTGGAGCGCCGGCCTGGAGGGCAAGCTGGTCCTGCACGACGGCGCCAAACGCGACCGCGACCCCTACGTCGGCGACCTCGCGGTCTCCGCACGCACCCTGTACCTGACCCACGACGACACCGCCGAAGCGGCCCGCAACGTGCTCGCCGACCTCGCCGCGCACCAGCGCTCCGACGGCTGGATCCCGCCCGCCTCCATCTCGAACTACACCCTGCCCCTCTTCGACTATCCGCTGTACTGGGTCACCTGCAGCTGGGACTACGTCCTCTACACCGGCGACACTTCCTACGCCGCCCGCCACCACCCGAACCTGGTCAAGGTCCTGGACACCTGGTACCCCGGCGTCACGGACGACGCGGGTCTGCTGCGCAAGGGCCTGAACGGCACCGGCGGTTATGGCGACTACGCCTTCCTGGGCCGCACCGGCCAGGTCACCTACTACAACGCCCTGTACGTGCAGGCCCTGCGGGCCGGGGCCCGGCTGGCCCGCCTGCTGGGCCGCGGAAGCGACGCCGAGCGCTGGACCGCCAGGGCGGACAAGGTCGCCCAGGCCGTCAACGCGCTGCTCTGGGACGCGGCGGCGGGCGCCTACCTGGACTCCACCACCGGCCCGGTGCGTCATGCCCAGGACGGCAACGCACTGGCCGTGGTCACCGGCATCGCCGACGCGGACCGCGCCGCCTCGGCGCTCGCCCATCTCGACGCCACGACGCGGCGGCCGTACGGCAACGCCTTCATGGACAACGACACCCTCTTCGACCAGGCCTCCCAGCGCGTGTACGCCTTCACCTCCTACTCCGAGATCGAGGCCCGCTTCCTGACGGGCCGGGCCGCATCCGCGCTCGACCAGATCCGGCGCACCTACGGCTGGATGGACCAGAACGACCCCGGCATCACCCACTGGGAAGGCATCGGCCCCGGCGGCTCCCTGTACGAGGGCGCGTACACGAGCATGGCCCACGGCTGGTCCACGGGCGTCCTGCCGGCTCTGACGCACCACCTGCTGGGAGCCCGCCCGACCTCGCCCGGTTACGCCACCTGGGAGATACGCCCGCAGCCCGGAGACGTCGACTGGGCGACGGGTCAACTGCCCACGCCACACGGCCCGTTGCGCGTCGAGTGGGACAACGGCGATCAGGCTTTCCGCCTCACCGCCCACGTACCGGCACACACGCGGGGGTCGGTCTCCTTCCCCGGCGACGCGCACCGGCAGAGCGTGCGCGCCGGCCGGCAGACACTGTGGGACGGGCGTCGGGCGTCGACTCGGGGCGTGGAAGTGACGGGCGGGGTGATCACTGTGTCGGACCTCGGGCCCGGCAGCCACGGGTTCGTGTGTGAGCGGCTCGGCCAGCACAGATCGGTCTGGCGTACGGCCCAGGACGAGCCCTCTTCACCTTCGGGTGAGGAGGGCTCGTGATCAACGCAGTCCGGCTCATCGAGGACCGGGCCGATCGGGCACGTTACCGGCGCGACGGAGGGTGTCGCGGCCGCCAGGCGCACCGGCGAAGACCTCCCGCGGCGTGATCAACATCGCGAAGTCAAAGCGGAGGGCCGGACTCGCCTGGGGCGGAAGGGCCGTTGGAGGCCCCAAGGCCCGCGGCGGGCTCTACCATTGGCCCGTCGTCGTGTCGTGAGCGACGGGATATGGCACAGCCACGTCACGTAGTGACTGATCGCGGAGGGAGCAGAGTGTCCAATCCTCGGCTGGACGGCCACCTCGTGGCTGACGGCCCCGATCAAGCGGTTCGGTTCAGCCCCGCTTCGGGCGGCGGCCTGGAGCTGCTGCGGCGCGGCCTGGGACACCCAGTGCTGACGGAGGTGCTGCGCCACCTGCTGGAGAGGGAGAGGCAGGCGGCCGGCCGGCCGATCGCGTACTACGAGGACAGTCCCTGAGGTGAGAGAAAGTCCCGAAGGGGGAGCGGCGGCTTCGGCAGACGTGCACGCGTCGGCTCCGTGGCCTCACCGGCTGCTGGATGTGCCGGCCCTCCGCCACGCGGGTACACCGCCGATGCCCTTCCACCAGTTCGTCCTGAAACTGAACAGTCGCTGCAATCTGCTCTGCAATTACTGCTATGTGTACAACTCCGCAGACGACTCCTGGAGAGGCCGTCCCCCCAGGGTCGCGCAGGATGTGCTCGAACGCAGTGCCGAACGGATCGGTGAGCACGTGGCAGCCCACGGACTCGGACGGATCCGTATCGAACTGCATGGCGGTGAGCCGCTGCTGGGCGGCGTGGAGACGGCACTGCGTCAGGTCTCCGAGGTGCGCGCCGCGGTGCGGGCGGCCGCCGGCGCGCACTGCGAGGTGTGCGTCAGCGTCCAGACCAACGGCACGCTGCTGACCGCGGACGCCGTACGCCGGTTGGCGAAGGCCGACATCCGGGTCGGCGTCAGCCTCGACGGCGGCAGGGCCGAGCACAACAAGCGGCGCGTCGACCATGCCGGTCGGCCCGCCTGGGAGGCCGCCAGCCGTGGCCTCGTGCTGCTCGCCCGCCATCCCGAGGCCTACGCCGGCATCCTGTCCACCATCGATCTCGATCTGGACCCGGAGGATGTCTACGACTCCCTGATGGAGTTCAGTCCTGCCGCCCTCGACCTGCTCCTGCCGCACGCGAACTGGGAATCACCGCCACCTGGCAAGGGCCCTTCCAGCGCGGGCTCGGCGCCCTACGGGGAGTGGCTCGCCCGCGTCTTCGACCGCTGGTTCGACGACGGCCGGTATCGGACCCGGATCCGGCTCTTCACCGAAATCATCGGACTGCTCCTCGGATTCTCGAGCGGGGCGGAAGCCGTCGGGCTCTCCCCGGTTGCGGCCGTCCTCGTGGAGACGGACGGTGACATCGAGCAGGTGGATTCCCTCAAGGCGGCGTATCCTCAGGCGCCCTCGACCGGCATGAGTGTCTTCCGGAACAGCTTTGACGACGTGCTGGAGCATCCGGGCATCGTGGCACGGCAGTTGGGAGTCGGTGCGCTCTCCGGTGACTGCCTGCACTGTCCGATGTTGCGCGTTTGCGGAGGCGGCCACTACGCCCACCGCTATCGGAAGGGCAGCGGATTTCGAAACAGATCGGTATATTGCGCGGATCTCGAGCTGCTCATCAGACATGTCGCACACAGAATCGAATCGGTTCTGCGGTCGGGACCGCTCCTGCCCGATTGAATCAGTTCTCATTGCAAGGCAGTTGAAGCCGCGTCAGAATCCTGACGTGAACACTGGCGGGGGAGCGGCCGCGGCGGAGGAAATCTGGCGGGCCCAGAGCATCCGGTCGCAGGCGGCGGGGCGGCACAAGGCAGTGATCGGCCTGGCACGCACGACCGCGCTGGTGGCTGCGGGGGTGCTCGGAGCAGCCTCCGTACAAGTCATGCTGCTCGCCCCACAGGTCGGCCCGGGGTCCGCCTTCCTGGCTCTCATGGCGGCGGGAGCCGCGCCGCTCATGGCCCGGTGCCGGCAGACGGTGGGGCGGGATGCGGAGCTGGGCGGTTACGACCGTCCGAAGGCCGAAGAGATGGCCGGCCGGGCTCGGCCGGTCGAGCGGTGGGAGCAGGTACTGGCGGCAGTCTCCGTGGTGCTCGGCGCCGTGGCCGGCGCCATCGAAGCGGAGCAGACCGCCGGCTGGATCCCTGTCGTGGCCGCGGTCTCGGCCGTCGTGATCTCCCATGGGCCGTCGGCGCGCCACATGGCCCAGCAGGTCGAGTTCAGAAGAACCGCAAGTGAGCCGGAACGGCCGTCGCCGTGGTGGAAGCCGTGTGATCCGGTCACGGATGCGGATGCCGATCAGCTCGCCGAGCGGCAGGAACACGTCGTCTCGGTGCAGAGCGAGAGTTGGATGGCCAAGTGGATCGCGGACCGAAGGCGGGGCGAGGGTGGTCAAGGTGTTCATCAGCCACAGCACCAGTTCGGATGAACAGACCGCCCGGCTGCGGGACGCCATCGCGAAGGGTCTGGAGGAACGGCACCACACGGTGCTGCTGGACGTACGTCTCCAGGAGCCCGGCCGGCCCTGGCAGCTGAAGCTCGCCAAGTTCCTCGGCGAGTGCGACGCGGCCCTTGTCCTGGTCAACGAGGCCGCCCTCGGCTCGTCCTGGGTGCGCCGCGAGAGCAACATCCTGCACTGGCGCAAGACGTTGCATCCCGGCATGGTGCTGGTCACCGTGCTGGTGGGCGGAGTCACCGCCGGACAACTGCGGGCGTCCGAGCTGCGCTACCTCGCCGACGACGACGTCGAACGCGTGAGGACCTGGGCGGACGAGGAGGTCAACCGGCTCGTTGGGCAGTTTCCCCGGATTCGCCGACTGTGGGACGACGCGGTCAGCGCCTGGCTCGACAACATCGGCATCCAGCTCAGAGAGATCAAGGACCAGTCGACCCTTGCCCGGATCGCCACGGAGCTGGACATCCCCGCCGAGGAACACGAGGAACTGATTCCCGGGCTCGCCCCCGTGCTGCTGGCCTCGCAGATGCTCGACACGCACGACGTCGTGAAGTTGGGCAACGCGGTGCTGGTGGCCCGGATGGGCGGTCTGGAGAGGGATCGGGTGGGCCGGCTGGCGACGATGATCCTCCCGGTCTGGGTCGACCGGGACGAGGCCAGGCGCATCGTGAAGGAGACCGACGGCTCCATCCGCCGTGTCGTCATCTTGAACGTCGACAGCCCGCTGATCGGGGAGCAGTACCTGGCCAGGGCCTTCTGCGTCGACATCAGGAGCTACTACATAGCCAAAGCGGCGGGACGTCCCCCGGGCGACGACGACCCTGAGTTCTATCTGCTGGATCAGTGCGAGCAGGCGGTCAAGCAGGCGATCGGCCTGGATCCGGACCAGGAGCTCGACAACCCGGAGGAGCCGCGCAGCTTCGGACGCTTCTTTCTGCTGTTGGACGCCAAGCGGTGCGACCTGGGCATCGTGCAGCGAGTGATCGCCCAACTGCACGAGAAGATCCCGTGGATGCATGTCCTGGTCATTCCCGGCCGGGACGTCGACGTATGGGAGAGCTGGCCGGGAAGCCACGACGAAGTGCTGGTTCTCGACCCGCCGTTCGAGCAGAGGCATGAGACTCTGGTCAAGGCCGTCATGCGGCGCGTGAACGACTGCGTGCGTCCGAACGACAGGGGGGCGTGGTGAGCCAGGAACAGACCGGCGCGCAACAGCAGGGCGACCGTCTGACGGGGGCCGAATGGCTCGACACTCCCGACCGCGGCGACGGACGGGTTTATGTGATGCCGTCCGAACTGGACTTCGCGGTGAAGGTTGCCCTCGCCACCGGACGGCCGCTGCTGCTGCGGGGCATGCCCGGATCCGGCAAGTCCTCCCTGGCGCCGTTCATCGCCGGGCAGCTGGGCTGGCGGTACTACGAGCACGTGGTCACCTACCGCACACAACCGCGCGAACTGCTGTGGAGCTTCGACAGCGTACGCAGGCTCGGCGACGCCCAGGTTGCCGCACGTCGGGGAGAGAGGCCCGACGACGCCAGCTACGTTCAGCCGGGCGTCCTTTGGTGGGCCCTTGCCCCGCGGTCGGCCCGCAGGCGTGGCAGGCCCGAGGGCGCGGAGGTCCCGGACCCCTGCCCGGACCCGTTCGAGAAGACCAACGCGGACCGCAGCCCGGACCACGCCGTCGTCCTCATCGACGAGATCGACAAGGCGGATCCGGACGTGCCGAACAGCCTCCTCGTCCCGCTCGGCTCGCACCGGTTCGTCGTCGCGGAGATCGGCGAGGCGATCCGCACCGAGCAGCAGGCCGTCGCACCGGACCCGTCCCAGGAGAACGTGCACCGTGCCCGCCACCTCGTGGTGCTGACCACCAACGAGGAACGCGAGCTGCCCCAGGCCCTGTTACGGCGGTGTGTGGTGCATGTGCTTCCGGAACACGACAAGCAGATGCTCGTACGGATCGCGAAGAAACACATGGCTGTCTGGCCCGGCGAAGTCACCACGGCCGACGAGGAGCTGGCCGAGGCGGTGGCCGACAAGCTGATGAAGGTGCGGGAGCAGGCCGACAAACAGGACGTACGGCGGCCGAGCACGGCCGAGTTCCTCGACGCCCTGCTTGCCTGCCGGTCGCTGGGCATCCGCCCGGGCGACGAAGAGTGGCAGCTGCTGACCCAGAACGTGCTGATCAAACCACAGCAGATGACAGGTGACCCCGCATGACGGGGGAGGCCTGGCTCGGGGATGTCGCGCGGGCCGCACGGGCCCTCGGCACTCGCTCTCCGGAGGATCTGGCTCGGATCGCGGCGCTGCTGGGTATGGGCGGCTCACCGGCCGAACCGGCGCCGACCGGCCGGGAGGAGGCGGCCCCGGATGCTCCCGCCTGGCAGGCACCGGCGCAGGAGGAGGACGCCGGACGGCCACGGCCGGACACTGATCAGTCGGTCTTCGGCAGGCGGGACGAACCCGCCCGCTCCGGCACGGTCACCGTCCTCGTGCCCGTCGACGAGCGCAGCCGGCCCGCGCACAGCTGGACCACGCCTTCGCTGCCACGCCCCCGGGGGAGGGGCGAAGCAGCCCAACGGCCTCCGCACTTACCGCTGCTCGCACCGCGCTCCACGGCGGCACTGCTCACGATGGTGCTGTCCAGGGTCACCCCCGAGGGCGAACTCGACGTCGACCGCGCCACGGAGGAACTGGCCCGCGCCCGGCCGCTGACCGCCATTCCCCGGCGGCCACTGCCCACGCTCCGTTACGGAGTGCAGATACTCGCCGACACTTCCGGCGCCATGGAACCCTTCGCCCGGGACGTGGAGGACGTGATCTCCCATGTCCGCGCGCTCGCCGGCGTTGCCGGTACCCAGGTGCTGCGTTTTGCGGACGTGCCCAGTCGCGGCGCGGGTCCCGGTGCACGGGCGACCTGGCAGCGGCCGTACAGGCCGCCCCGGCCCGGCGTGCGCGTGCTGATACTTTCCGACCTCGGCGCCGGTGGGCCCGCTCTGAACCCGTGGCGTGCCACCGAACAGGAGTGGCGGACCACCATCGACACCATCCGCCAGCGAGGCTGTGAACCCGTGGCCCTGGTGCCGCTTCCCGAGCGGTACCTGCCCCGCTGGGCACGTGGGCTGCTGCCCATGCTGACCTGGGACCGTGGCACCACCGTCGGCAAGGCGCTGGGGGCCAGGCGTTGAGTGGGGAGCAACGGCCGGGCCGGGCGCTGGCGGTTCTGCTCAGCATCGCCGCCCGCATCGAACCTGAGCTGATGCGTGCGGTACGCCTGCGCGTGGCACCCGGCCTCGATGTCGCAGCGGAGGTGGACCTCTGGTTCGGCGACCTCGTCACGCACGGGGGGTTCGGCTACGTTGTGCTGAACCCTCAGCTGCTCGACGAGCTGCGTGCCGAACTCGCCGAAAAACTGCGGCAGGCCGCCGAGGACGACCCGATCCACCGCCTGTGGCCCACCGTCCGGCAGCTGCGCGCGGGACAGTCCCCGGCCATGGTCGCCCAGGAGACGGCGACCTGGCAGGCCGTCAGCGGACACCCGGGCGCCGACCGACAGATCGAGGAAGCCCTGCAGCCCGCCCTGCGTGCGTTGGTCGAGGAAGAACGCGAGGGCGTCGCCCGCTGGTTCACGGAGGCGTGGGAAACCCTGCCGGAGCGCGTGCAGCGCTCGACCACGGCCTGGCAGTTGCTGACTCTCTCCGCGGTCAGGCTCTCCCTCGATCCGCCGGTGCCGCCACGACCGCTGCGACTGGCGCTCGACGACGTCGCCGTCATTGCCGAGGGGTTGCCGAAGGCGCGGCTGCACCTCGGCTGGGACGGCCCCAGGCTCATGCTCAGCGACGGCCCCCTCGGCCCCGACCAGTTCGCCATCACCGTGCCGGACACCGACCCGCGGGTCGTGGAGCTGGTGACCTCCAGTTCCGTCAGGACCATCCTCGTGGGCCGGGACATGGCGGTCGAGGAGTGGGTCGGGCCGGCGGGGGGACTGCTGAACACCGCGGACGGAGCGACGTACTCGCTGCCCTCTTCGATCGTCCGCCAACCCGAACCGGCGCTGCTGGAGGACCGCCGGGCGCGCCCCCCGCAGCCCGGGGAGGAGAGCACGGCCGAACGCACCGGCCCCGGGCACATCAGCATCTGTTACGCCGGGGAGGGCCGCCCCTGGGCCCAGTGGACGGCCCACCAGCTGGAAAACGCGGGCTGCACCACCACCCTGCTGCACTGGGACACCGCTTCGCGCACGGCCACCGACTCCTTGGGAGCTCTGCTGGCCGCACCGGGGCGGGTTCTGCTGCTCATCAATGAACGGGCCCTGCGCCCCGATCTGCACGACGACTCGGAATGGTCGGAGGCCTTCCGGTTGATCGTCCGACCGCACAGCGAGCGCTTCGCGGCGATCGCTCTCTCGTACGAGCCGTTGCCCGGCGGCATGGGAATGCTGCGCCCGGTGGACGTGGCCGGGCTCGACGAAGGGGAGGCCCTGCGCAAGATCCTCGAGCGGCTGGACATCGAGCCGCGCGACGAATCCCAGTCGCCGGACGGGCCTCGTTTTCCCAATGACCCGCCCCAGGTACGCGAGACGCCGAGGCGCAATGGTCACTTCACCGGACGCAAGGACGATCTGGAGGAGCTGTCGGAGCTGCTGGCCGAACCCGGCCCGGAAGGCGCCCGCGTCGTCCTGCACGGCATCTCCGGCGTCGGCAAGAGTCAGCTGGCGACCGAGTACGCGTATCGCTACGGCGACGGCTACGACGTCGTGTGGTGGATCACGGCCGGCCAACGTGCCACCGCCCGCGAGGAGTTCGCGGCGCTCGCGGTCCACCTGGATCTCGCGGTGGGACGTGACGTCGGTGAGCGCATTCGCGCAGTGCACACCGCGCTGCGCGGCATGAGCGGACCACGCCAGCGCTGGTTACTGATCTTCGACGGGGCCGATGATGTGGGTGAGATACGGGATCTGCTCCCCGACGGTCGGGGTGATGTGCTCATCACCAGCCTCAGCCGCGACTGGGCAGGAATGTTGGGCTTCCAGGAGTGCACGGTCCGCCCCTTCACCAGGAACGAGAGCGCCGTCTTCATCCACCGCCGGGTCCCCAGAGCGACCGAGGCCCAGGCGGAGCGCCTGGCCGAGGCCGCACAGGACCTGCCGCTGGTGCTGGCCCAGACCACCGCATGGCTGAGTGCCAACCCCGCCGAGTCCGTCGACGCGTACCTGGAAGCGCTGGACCGGCAGTCCCCGGAAGATCTCGCGGTGCGGATCGAGGACGACTACCCCGTCGGGTTCGTACGTTCCTGGAGGCTCCTGCTCAACTCTCTGCGGGAGCGCAATCCCGAGGCCGCGGAACTCATCGACCTCATGGTGTTGTTCTCCCCGGATGCGATCCCGCTGCGCCTGATCGCGGCCGCCCCGGCCACCGTGTTCCCGCCCGGCAGCCTCGCCCGCACCGTGTCCGACTCCACACGCTGGCAGAACGCTCTGGCGGGCCTCGCCGACCTCACGGCAATCCACCTCAGGTACACACAGGACCCGTCCTTGGAATACGGCGTCGAATCCGCCCAGATGCACCGGCTCTACCACCGCTTCATCCGCGGCAACCTCACGCGGAGCCGCTGGACGCAACTGTCGGGCGCCGCCAGCGGAGTCCTCGCCGCGGCGAACCCCGGCCGTCCGGCGGACCGGCGGGAGTGGGGGGCGTACACCGCGCTGATCCCGCACCTCGACTACGCGGGTACGCTCGACCGCGACGAGCCCGGGG
Source organism: Streptomyces sp. NRRL S-646 (assembly GCF_000720765.1). Lineage (GTDB taxonomy): Bacteria > Actinomycetota > Actinomycetes > Streptomycetales > Streptomycetaceae > Streptomyces. The sequence continues at coordinate 174,779 of NZ_JODC01000007.1, read as the reverse complement.
TGCGCAGACTCGTACTGGACTGCGTGGACACGCTCCGGCTGCGCGGCGAGCACGACATCGGCCTGCGTCTGTGCCAGCAGGCGGTGGCCCGCTGGCGGCCCCGGCATCCGGAGACCGACGCGGACATGCTGGTCCTGGTGCACCAGCACGCCAACCTGCTGCGCCGCGTGGGCCGTTACCGAGATGCCGAGGCCGTCGGCAAGGCAGTCGTGGACGAGCTCTCCGGCACCCGTGAGCCCGACGATCCCGAACTGCTGCGTGCCAAGGTCGGATTGGGCGGCACCCTGATGGCCCTCGGCCAGTTCCAGCGGTCCCAGGAGTTGTTCGAAGAGGTCTGGCGGGGGCACGCGAACCGGTCGGGACCGGAGGAGCCGCGTGCGCTCGACGCCAAGAGCAATATGGCCCTGACGCTCGGCCTGCTCGGCCGCTACGACGAATCCCTGGAGATCCACTGGGAATTGTTCGACCTGCGCAGCCGCGAACTCGGACCGGACCACTATCAGACGTTGTACTCGGGCCTGTGTCTGGCATGGATGACGAGGCTGCTCGGACGTTACCGCGAGGCACTGTCCTTGCAGCAGCACAACGCCAGACTGCACAGCCGCGTCCTCGGCCCCCACCATCCGCAGACCCTGCGTGCCGAGCACAACCTGGCCCAGTGCCTGCGTCGGGACGGACGGCTGGAGGAGGCCACGGCCCTGTTCACCAGCGTCGTCGGCCGGTCACAGCAGGCACAGGGCGAGCTCCACCCGGACACACTGATGATGGCGTCCGACCGTGCCACCCTGCTCCGCGGCAGCAGCCCGCGGGAGGCTCGTGAACTGGCCCGCATCGTGTCCGAGCGTTACCTGCGCCTCTTGGGCCCGGACCACCCCTATACCGCGGGCTCGCTCGGCAACCTGGCCCTCGCTCAGTGGGCCGACGGTGACGAACGCGGCGAGGCGGATGCCTCCGCCCACACCGCCTGGCAGCTGATGGTGCGCGCCCTGGGGCCCGAGCACCCCTGGACCCTGGGCTGCCGGCTGAACCTGGCCGCAAGGCTCGCCCTGTCGGGGCAGGCCCAGATCGCCCTGGAGCACGACTCCGACCTCCTCGGTGTCGCCGCCCGGCTGCTCGGAGCGGACCACCCTCTCAGCCTCGCCGCGGCCACGGCCCGCTCCTGCGACCTGCGTACGCTCGGCCGGACCGAGGAGGCCGAGGAGCTGCGGCGGGGGACTGTCGCCCGACTGCGCGAGACCCTCGGGCCGCAGCATCCGCACACACGGTCGGCGGAGGAACTGAAGCGACCTCACTGGGACTTCGAACCACAACCCATCTGACGCATCATCAGAAAACTGCACCGGGTACGGCAGCCGTGGAGGAGACCAGGCGCATGGACAGCCGGAGGACGGCCGACGGCCTACACGTCACCATCAGCTATGCCGGATTCAACCGGCCGTGGGCGACCTGGATCGCGCACCAGCTGAGTGTGCGCGGCAACGAGGTGACGATGGAGCGCTGGGACCCGCGGGTCGACGTGCCGTTCGAGGAAGAGCTCGGCGCCCTGCTCGCCGCGCCGGGACGGATACTTCTGGTCCTGGACAACTGGTACTTCGGTCTGGGCCCCATTCCCGAGGCCGACTGGGACCGGGCGCTACGGCTCACGGTGCCCCGGTACGCCGACCGGTTCGCCGCGGTCACCGTGGCCACCCAGAAGGTGCCCGACGCGGTGTCCCTGTTGAACCCCGCCGACCTGCGCGACCTGGACGAGCAGGAGGCGGTCCGCAGGCTGCTGCGCAGGCTGTCGATCGACACGGAGCACCCGGCGGAACTCTCGGCCGCGCCCCGCTTCCCCAACGAGCCGCCGGAGGTGCTCGACACACTCCGGCGCAACCGGCGCTTCACCGGCCGGGATGCGGAGCTGGAACAGATCCGCGCCCTGCTGACCACGCCGGAGAGCGGGCGTGAACCGGTCACCCGCCTCGTGCTGCACGGCATCAGCGGGACCGGCAAAACCCAGATAGCCGCCGAATACGCCCACCGTTTCGGCAACGACTACGACGTGGTGTGGTGGATCGATGCCACGCACCGTGCCAAGGCGCGCGAGCGCCTTGCCGCGCTGGCCCCTCGGCTGGGGCTGCCCGTGGGCGAGCGCATCGGAGAGCGGATCAGGGCCGTGCACGAGGCTGCGCGCTCCGCCGTCCACGGGCGGTGGCTGCTGGTCTTCGACGGGGCCGAGGACGCGGCTCAGCTGTCCGACCTGCTGCCGGACCGCCACGCCCACGTCCTGCTCACCGCCCTCGGACCGGACTGGTCCGACCTGCCCGGTACCCGCGCGATGGGCATCCGCCCCTTCACCCGGGCCGAGAGCGTCGCCTATGTACGGCGCCGCGCCCCCCGGCTCACCCCCGAGGAGGCGGACGAACTTGCCTCCACCGTCCTCGACCTGCCGCTGCTGCTTGCCCAGACCGCCGCCTGGCTGGACGCCAACGATGTGTCGGCGTCGGAGTACCTGCAGCTGCTGCGCGATCCGACCGGGAGCGCCGAGAGCGATGCCGAGTACCCGCTGCGCTTCCAGACAGCATGGTCGACCACCCTCGCCACGCTGCGGGACCGGCACCCGAAGGCGGCGGAACTGCTGAACCTGATGGCCTTCTTCGCCCCCAACGAGATCCCGGTGCGACTGCTCACCGAGGTGCGCTACGGGGATCTGCCCCCGTCGCTGTACGAACTGGTCCGCGACCCGCGCTCCTGGCACCTGGCGCTGCGCCGCCTGTCCGAGTACACGGCCGTGCGGCTGGACTACGAGCAGGACCTGGCCGAGAACCCGGCGGTGGAGCAGGTCCGGATGCACCGGCTCTACCAGCGGTTCCTGCGCGATACGCTCAGCGCGCAGGAACGCCAGTCGTACACGGACACGGCCTGCCAGGTGCTGGTCGGGGCCGATCCCCGCCGGCCGGCGGACACCCGCGACTGGGAGCGCTATGCGCTGATCATCCCGCATCTGGGGTTCGCCGGGGCCTTCGACTCGACCCGCACGGCCGTACAGGAACTGGTGCTCAACTGCATCGAGTACCTGCGGGTGCGGGGCGAGTACCGCACGGCCCTGAAACTCTGTGACGAGGTGCTCGCATACTGGGAGCGCGAGCTGGACCCCGCACACGGAGCCCTGCTGTCGCTGCAACACAAGCTCGGCAGCATCCTGCGTCTGGCCGGCCGTTACCCGGAGGCCGAGGAACGCGGCCGAGCGGTCGTGCAGCGGCTGGCCGCGACCAGGCCCGAGGACCACCCCGAACTGCTGCGCGCCAAGGACGGGCTGGGCAGCACCTTGCTCGCTCTCGGAGAGTTCACCCCGGCTCGGGAGCTGTTCACGGAGGCGGCGGTCCGCTTCGCGGACCAGTTCGGGACGGAGGCCCCGCAGACCCTGGCCTCGCGCCACAACCAGGGCCTCGCCCTGCTGATGCTCGGCCGCTATGGAGAGGCCAGGGCGATTCACCGGGATGTGCTGCAGATCCGGCAACGCCGGTTGCGCTCGCAGCACCACCTGACCCTGCTTTCCGGCACCGTCTACGCACGGCTGATCCGCCTGCTGGGTGACTACCCGGAGTCAGTCTCTCGGCTGGAGCAGATCGTGCGCACCCTGAGGCAGATCCTGGACGAGCGTCATCCGCAGTCCATCATGGCGGACCACCAGCTCGGTCTGTCGCGCCGGCGGGCCGGAGACGTCGCCGAGGCGGGCGAGCGGCTGTCCGGTGCCGCCGGCCGAGCCGCCCAAGTGCTGGGCCCCCAGCACCCGGACACTCTCGTGGTCGAGGCCGACTACGCCACCTTCTTGCGGGAACACGGCGAATTGGGCGCTGCCCTGCGGTGCGCGGAGTCCGTCGCCGAACGGTACGAGAACCTGCTGGGCCCCCAACACCCCTACACCATCGGGACACTGGGCAACCTGGGGCTGGCCCTGGGGCACGCGGGCGACCACCAGCAGGCGCTGCGCCTGGCCGAGGTGGCGCTGAAAGACATGACCGAGGCGGTCGGCGGTGACCATCCGTGGACCGTCGGGTGCGCGCTCAACCTCAGCGCCGCGCGCAGTCTCGCTTACGACGTCCACGGCGCGTGGGAAGTCAGCCGGGACACCGTGCAGGGAGCGGCCCGCGTGCTCGGGGCGATGCATCCGCTGACCCTCTCCGCGAGGACGGCCCTTGCCGACGATCTGCGGAGCCTGGGACAGGCTGCCGAGGCGGCGCGCCACGAACGGCAGGCCGTACGCACCCTGAGCGACGTCCTTGGCCCCGAACATCCGCACACCCGGGATGCGCAGCGCCGCGTGCGCCCGTACTGGGACTTCGAACCGCAGCCCCAGTGAGGGAGGCCCGGCAAAACCACCAGGACGCCTCGGGAACCTTCCCGTGGTCGGAATCGTTCCTGGAAGCATCTGGTTCTGCAAGTATTCGGTAAATCAGGGTATTTGTTGGAAGATCAGAGGCGATCGGCTCTGTTCACGCCACTTCCTTTCAGGAGCCTGCCCATGACCGCAGGGCGATCGGCCCACCCCCTTCCGGTCTCACTCGTCTATGCCGGGGTGAGCAACGGGTGGGCGCAGTGGATCGCGTGGGTGCTCGCCGAGGAGGGCTGCACGGTCGGCGAGGTGCGGTGGTCCCCGTTGAGTCGCCTGCCCGAAGTGGCGGCGCTGCAGGACTTCTTCGCCCAGCCCGGACGCGTACTGCTGGTGCTGGATGACTGGTTTCTACGCTTCGACACCGGGCGCAACCAGGAGTGGGCTCAGGTGCTGCGTGAGGTGATGCCCCGGCTGCACGACCGGGTGGGAGCGGTCACTGTGACCACCCGCGTCCTGCCGGACGAGGCGGTGAGCCTCGGCGCGGTAACTTTGCGCGGTGTGGGCCCGGAAGAGGCCCGGCGTCGGGTGCTGGCCAAGGTGGGGCGGGTGCCCCGCTCCCCGTACGCGCGGCAGGAGCAGGGCCCGCGTTATCCCGAGGACCCGCCCGACGTGGCCAACACTCCGCGCCGCAACCCGCGGTTCACCGGACGCGAGGACCTCCTGAACGAGGTGCACGATGTGCTGAGTTCGGGCGATGGCCGAGGCCGCCGGATACTGCTGCACGGGCCGCCCGGCGTGGGCAAGAGCCAGGCAGCCGCCGAGTATGCACGCCGGTTCGCCGGCGAGTACGACCTGATCTGGTGGATCCCCTCCGCGACGAAGGCGGCCGCGAGGGAGGGTTTCGCGGCGCTGGCAAGGGAGGTGGGCCTGGGCGAGGGCGACCAACTGACGGGACAGATCGAGGCGGTGCAAACGGCTCTTGAGCGCGATGAGAAGGGCCGGTGGCTGATCATCTTCGACGGTGCGGAGGATGTCGACGGCATCGCGCCACTGCTCCCCGCAGGATGCGGCCAGGTCATGCTCACAGCACAGAACACTCAGTGGTCGCGCCACGGGGCCGAGCTGCGGGAACTGCTGCCCTTCGAACGTGAGGAGAGCGTCGCGTTCGCCTGCCGCCGGGCGCCCCGCATCACCGAGGCGCAGGCCGGTGAACTGGCTGCCGTGCTCGACGACCTCCCGCTCGTCATCGACCAGAGCGCAGCCTGGATCGACGCCCACCCCGGCGCCGACATCCCCCGCTATCTGAGTGCCCTCAAGGCGGGCGGCCCGTTCGGCACGGGCGCGGACGGACCCGCGGGCCCCGCCGAGGTGCCGTCGGCCCATCGGCAGGTGTGGGAAAAGACCCTCGGCTCGCTGGCCGCACGATCGCCGTCGGTACACGAACTGCTGCTCCTGCTCACCTTCTTCTCACCCGACATGCTGCCCGTCCGTCTGCTGCGCTCGGCCCGACCCAGCGATCTGCCGAGCCACCTCGCAGGCCTGGCCACCGAACCCGGCAACTGGGATGCCGCCCTGCTGACCATCTCCGAACTGGCCTCGATGCGGGTGGAGTTCGCGGCTGAAGCCCGAGGGGACTCCGCCAGCGTCGTCTCGCTGCGCATGCACCGCAGCTTCCGTCGCTTCATCCGCAGCGGCCTCTCCAGTGACACGGAGCGCGACTATGCCGCGACGGCCGCACGGGTGCTGGTCGCCTCCGATCCGGGCGAGCCCGGATCTCCGCGGAACTGGCACCGCTACGCCGAGATCCTCCCGCACCTCGAACCGTCTGGCGCGCTGGACTCGGACGACGGCGACGTACGCCAGCTCCTGCTGAACTGCATCGACTACCTGCGCGTGCGCGGCGAGTACCAGGACGGCTGGGTCTTGGCCAGGCGGGTGCTGAGCAGGTGGCGGTCGACCTTCGAGCCCACCGAGCGCAGTGTGCTGACGGCCGCGCACCAGGAGGCGCGGATGGTGCGCGGCCTGGGCCGATACGAGGAGGCGGAGAAGGCAGACCGGTCCATCCTGCAGCTCCTCGGCGAGGCCGGGATCGACAGGGGCATCGAGCTGCTGCGTGCCAAGGACGGGCTCGGTGCCACGCTGATGGCTCGCGGACGGTACGACCAGGCGCGCGACCTGTACGAGGAGGCCGCGCAGAACGCCGCCGACTGGCTGGGCGAGCGCTATGTGCCCCAGACCCTGCAGTTCCGCACCAATCTGGCGCTGGCCATGGGGCTGCAGGGGCACTACGAGCAGTCCGGCAACCTGCACCGCGAGGTGTACGACCGAAGGGTAGGGCTGCTCGGGTCACGGGCGCGACGCACGCTCCAGTCCGGCTACTACACGGCCCGCATGCTGCGTCTGCTGGGCAGACTGCGCGAGGCGAAGAGCCTGCAGGCCTACAACGTGCACCTGCTGCGCAGGACCCTCGACGAGGCCCACCGGCAGACTCTCCTGGCCGAGCACAACCTGGCCCTGTGCCTGCGGCGCGACGGCGACTTGGAACAGGCCCGCGAGACCATGCGCCACGCCCGCAGGCGGCTCATCCTGCTCAGCGGTGCCGACCACCCCGATGTCCTCATGGTGTCCTTGGACTACGCGATGCTGCTGCGCGCCCTCGGGGAGCGGAGCAAGGCCCGCGGACTGGCCGAAACCACCGCGCGGGCTTACGGGCACAGGCTCGGCGAGCTCCATCCGTACGCGATAGGCGCACGCAACAACTGCGCGCTGCTCGTCCTGGACGACGGAGAGGTGGAGGCGGCATGCCGCATGGCGGACCGGTCGATGCGGGAGCTGGAAGCCGAGATAGGGCGCGGCCATGCATGGTCGGTGGGCTGCGCGATGAACTGTGCCTCGGCGCTGGCTGCGTCCGGTGATGTCGAAGCCGCGCAGCGACTGGGCAGGGACGCATTGGCCAGGGCGGTCGCCGCGGTCGGTTCCGGGCACGTGCTCTCGGCCAATCTGCAGGCTGGACTCGCCCAGGACCTTCGCGCGCTGGGCCGCGCGGAGGAAGCTGACACCATGGAAAGGACGGCGCTCATGACGCTGTCCGTCAGCCGCGGCCCTGAGCACGACCAGACGCGTTATATGCGCTCGCGGGCCCGCCCCTATTGGGACTTCGAGCCCCAGCCGATCTAGTACGCCGCCACAGCACCGCGCTGGGGTCGGGGCCCCTGCGATGCGTCGTCCCGGTTGCGACGTCCAGGGGCGTGACCAGGGAGTTTGCCGTGGCTGACACGACGCTCGACTGCGGTCTCACGCCTGCAGCCGGCCGGTCGGCGCTTCCCGCTCCAGCAGTCCGGCGCGCAGCTCGAGCGGGGTCAGGCCGTGCCAGCGGCGCACCGCCCGGCGCAATGCGCTCACGTCGGCGAAGCCCGCCTGGCGGGTGATGTCACGGAGCGTCAGTTCCGCGCGGCGCAGGAGCTGTTCGACCTGCTCGCGGCGTACCCCGTCGACGATCGCCTCGTACGTCGTGCCGCACTCGGCCAGGCGGCGGCGCAGGGTGCGTTCGCTGGACGCATGTCTGCGAGCCTGTTCGGTGAAGGAGGGGACGGCCGGGAGGCTCTGCGCGATGGAGATCTCCAGCACCTCCAGCAGGTCCTGCTGGTCGCGCCGTGAGGCTGTCTCCTTCTCCAGCACCTCCAGTACCGAGGCGTAGGTGATGGGATCCCGGCCCGGCATGGCCGCACGGGCCCACCGGGCCGGGAACACCATGCGGTTGCCGGCGGCGTCGAAGCGCAGGGGGCAGCGGAACAGGTCGTCGAACGGGCGGGTGTCGCGCGGGGCGGGAAAGGCGAACTCGACCGCCTGCGGGGCGAACGCGGCGCCGACGCTCAGCCGGGTGAGGGTGACGACGCTGGAGTACGCCTCCTCGGTCAGGAAGACGGCGACCGTCGGATCCAGCGCGGGGTCCGGCAGCTCGGCACGCAGCACATAGCCGGCATCCTCCCAGCGGGCCGACCACACCGTCATCGCCCCGGAGACGTTCTGATAGCGCACACCCGTCTCGATGGCGTCCTGAAGAGTGTCGGCGGCCATCATGGCCAGGCCGATCAGCCCCCACGCGGTGAGGTGCTGCGCCGAGCCCACCCGCAGCCCCAGGTGCTCGTCCCCGGTCCGCTGCACCGCCTGGCGGATGACGTCGCTGCCCTGCCGGTAGGAGACCCGCAGCGCGGCGGAGCCCATCACCGTCGGGTCCAGCCCCACCCGGGTCAGCAGCGGCTGCAGATCGACGCCGGACTCGCCGGCGACCCTGGCGAGGTAGCGCAGGATGTTCGGCGCGATGGTGGCCGAGGTGCTGCGGCTCGTTCCCGGAGATGTGACCGGGCCGGGAGCATCGGGCATCGCGCGTCCCCTCTCACCAGGGCGTTTCTCGCCTCACTGTAAGCAGCCGGGCCCCGCCTGTCGCGGGTGTGGCCGCCGGAGCCCCCTTTTCGGCCTCCGGCGCGCTGCACACGACCTTGTCGCCCTCCCTACCTTTTGCCACATCCGCCCGTCTTGCGCTCTCGCGCCGGTGTAACGAAGGCTCACCATGACCGCACCTCTTCAGACCCCGGCCCGCCGACGATCCGTGCGCCGCAGCCCCCACGCGGCGGCCCGACGGGCCGTGGCGACGGTGTTCGCCGCCCAGGGGGCGGCGGTGGCCGCGGTGTCCACCACGGTGCCAGCTGTCAAGGAGCGCCTCGCGCTCTCCCCGCTGACGATGACCGTGCTCGTCGTGACCGTCGCGCTGAGCGCGGGCGTCGGCAGCTTCGCCGGACTGGCCGTGATCCGGCGTGTGGGGCTGGTCGCCGCGATGCGGGCCGCCGTCGTGGCGACCGCCGCGGCCCTGCTTCTGATCGGCTGGGCACCCAGCCGGCCCGTGGTCGCCGTGTCCTACGGGCTGTTCGGCATGGCGCTGGGCTGCATCGACGTGTCGGCGAACACCCGGGCGGCGGCCGTCGAACGCCACTACGGCCGGAGCATCTTCGCCTCCTTCTACGCCGCCTGGAGCGCGGCCGGCATCGCGGCCGCACTGCTGACCGCGGGCACCGCACACCTCGGTTGGCCCTCCGAATACACCCTCACCGCACAGGCCGGCCTCGTTCTGGCCCTCGCCCTGACCGTCCGCGCGCACGAGCTTCCCGCGAACTCACTCATCGCCGTGTCCGCCCGTGAGCAGTCCCACGGAGAGTCCGTCGCGCTCGGCCGCGAACTGTGGGTCAGACTCGCCCCGTTCGGCATTGTCCTCCTGGTCGCCTATGTCATCGACTCCACGGTCTCCTCGTGGTCGACGCTGTATCTCCACCAGACCCTGGACACCGCCCTGTCCCTGGCACCCCTGGCCTATGCGGCCTACCAGGTGGGCACCGTCACCGGGCGGGCCTGCGCCGACCACCTCGTACGCACCATCGGTCCGGTGGCGGTGATCCGTGCCGCCACCCTGCTCACCGCCGCTGCTCTGGGCGGACTGGCAGCAGCCCCCGCCTGGCCGTACGCCGTCCTGGCCGCCGCATGCACCGGGCTCGGGGTCTCCGCACTCGTGCCCTTGTGCCTCGCCTCCGCCGGACGCCTGCGACCGGGGGCGACCGAAGCAGTCCTGGCCCGTATGAACGTCTTCAACTACACGGGCGTGCTCGCCGGCGGCGCCGCCAGCGGAATCCTCGGGTCCACCGGCCACTTCCGCCTCGCCTACGCGATACCGGCCGCACTCGTCCTCGCGCTCCTGGCGACCGCGCGGTCTTTCGCATGGCCGCCCAGGCCCCCTCTCTGACCGCACGGACCATTTCCCGCTGAACTGCAGATGAATAAGTTCCCTTCAGTCCTTCAGTCCTTCAGTCCTTCAGTCCTTGAGTTTTTTGGCCCTTCAGGAACGGGCCTGCAAACCGATAGAAAAGGGGATCCGCCTCATGGGAAAAATCCAGTACGACACCTGTGTGATCGGAGCGGGACCTGCCGGGCTCGCGGTCGCCAGAGCCCTGACGGAGCGGAACCTGCCGTACACGCATCTTGAGCGGCACACCGGGCCGGGCGGTATCTGGGACATAGACAACACCGGCAGCCCGATGTACGAGTCGGCCCATTTCATTTCCAGCAAAACCCTCTCGGGTTTCGGAGGCTTTCCGATGCCCGACGAATTCGCCGACTATCCGCCGCACCGGCAGATCCTCTCGTACCTGACGTCCTTCGCCGACGCCTACGAACTGACGGAGCGCATCCAGTTCGGCGTCGAGGTCGAGAGCGTGGAGAAGAACGCCGACGGCACCTGGACGGTCACCCGGACGGACGGACGGCAGACCGTGCACGGCCAGGTCGTGGTGTGTACGGGGTCCCAGTGGCACCCCAACGTCCCTGAACTGCCCGGCAACTTCACCGGCGAGGTCCGCCACACGGTCGGCTACCGCAGCGCGGAGGAACTGCGCAGCAAGCGGGTCCTGGTGGTGGGTGCCGGGAACTCCGGTTGCGACATCGCCTGCGACGCGGCCCGCAGCGCGGACCACGCGGTGATCAGCATGCGCCGCGGCTACTGGTTCATCCCCAAGCACCTCTTCGGTCGCCCCGTGGACACCATCGCCAACGACGGGCCGCACCTGCCGATGTGGCTGGCCCAGCGGGTCTTCGGCACCCTCCTGCGGATCATCAACGGCCACCCGACACGCCTGGGCCTGCAGAAGCCGGACCACAGACTCTTCGAGACCCACCCCACGATCAACTCGATGCTGATCCACCACCTCCAGCACGGCGACATCACCGCCAAGCCGGGGATCGCCCGCACCGAGGGCAGCACGGTCCACTTCACGGACGGCACCCGCGACGACTTCGACCTGATCCTCCTGGCCACCGGTTACGTCCACCAAGTCCCGGTCGCGCAGAAGTACTTCGGCGACGAGCAACATCCCGACCTGTACCTGTCGTCGTTCTCCCGCGAGCACCAGGGACTGTTCGGGGTCGGCTTCGTCGAGACCAACTCCGGCGCGTACCAGCTCTTCGACACCCAGGCCCAGATGATCGCCGGGCACATCGACGACGTGGCGCAGGGGCTGCCGAACGCGCAGCGCTTCGCGGGCATGATCCGTACCGACCGCCCGGACCTGTCCGGCGGCCTCAAGTTCGTCGACTCGCCACGGCACACCGGCTACGTCGACAGCGGAGCCTTCGTTAAGCACCTCGCCAAGGTCGCCGCCGAGATGGGCTGGCGCACCGAGGGCCGGGCGCCGCGCGTGCGGTCCCTGCGGAGCGTGGAGGCGGTCTCGTGAGCGGCTTCGACTTCCGTGACAAGGTCATGCTGGTGACCGGCGGCGCCGGCGGGATCGGCAGCGCGATGTGCCGCCGCTTCGCCACCGGGGGCGCCCGCTGCGTGGTCGTGGACATCGACGAGGCCCGCGCCAAGCGCGTCGTCGCCGAGCTTCCCGGCGCCGGCCACACCGCTCTCGGCTGCGACCTCGTCGACCGCGCCCAGGTGGAGCACCTCTTCGACCAGGTAGCCGATGCGTACGGCCGTCTCGACGTCCTCGTCAACAACGTGGGCATGACCAGCGCCGAACGCTTCGACGTGCGCAGCGTCGAGAGCATCGAGCAGGAGATCACCCTCAACCTGACCTCGCCACTGGTCGCCACCCGGATCGCGATCCCGCTGCTGCAGGCCTCCCGGGACGCCCGCGTGGTCACCACCGTCTCCCTCGGTGGGATCTTCCCGCTGGGGGAGACCCCGATCTACACGGCCTCGAAGTTCGGGCTGCGCGGGGCGATGCTCGCCGTCGGGCTCGATCTGAGGAGCAAGGGCATCCTGGCCGGATCGGTGCTGCCGTCGGCGACGGACACCCGGATGCTGCGCCAGGAGGCCGTGGACGGCGGGAACTCCATGCAGTTCCAGGATCCGCCGCAACAGCCCGCCGACGTCGTCACGGCCGTGGTGAGCCTGCTCGACAAGCCCCGCCTCGAGGCCTACCCCCGGACCGGCGAGTCCCGCCTCGTCCGGTTCGCGATGCTGGCGCCGAACCTGCTGCCGAAGGTGTTCCCGCTGTTCCAGCGGAGAGGGGAGCGCGGCATGGCCCGCTATCTGGACGACCTGCGTCGCCGGGGACTGGCCCGGCAGACCGACGGACGCTGGGAACTGGTGGAGGAGAAATGACCGCAGTCGAGAGTCCCACCACGCTGAAGGTCGTCAACCCGGCCACCGGAGAACTGATCACCACGGTGCCCGCCACCAGCGCCGAAGACGTCAACAAGGCCGCCGAGCGGGCCGAGCAGGTCTTCGCATCCGGCGTGTGGTCCGGGCTGCCGGTCCGGGAGCGCAGCGCGGTGCTGCTGCGACTGGCCGACCTGATGGAACGCGACACGGGGATCCTGGCCCGGCTTGACAGCGAGGACGCCGGAAAGCCGATCACCGAGTGCCTCACCGGCGACATACCCGGTGCCGTCGAGTCGATCCGCTGGTTCGCCGAAGCGGCCGACAAGGTGTTCGGCAGAATCGCCCCCGGCGGACCGGACGGCCTCGGCCTCATGACCCGGGAACCGGTCGGAGTGGCCGCGGCGATCCTGCCCTGGAACTACCCGCTGGCCATGACCGCCTGGAAGGTCGGCCCGGCGCTGGCGGCGGGCAACAGTCTGCTGGTCAAGCCCGCGGAGGCGACTCCGCGTTCGGCGCTGCACCTGGCCGAACTCGCCGCCGAGGCGGGCCTGCCCGAGGGAGTGCTCACGGTCCTGACCGGTCACGGCTCCGTCACCGGCACCGCCCTGGCCCGCAACCCCGTCGTGGGCGCCCTCTCTTTCACCGGCTCCACCGACACCGGCCGCCGCATCCTCAAGGACGCGGCCGACACCAACTTCAAGCGAGTCTCACTGGAGATGGGCGGCAAGAGCCCCCAAATACTGATGGCCGACGCTCTCGCCTACGGCGACGAACTCATCGACCACATGATCGAGGCCGCGTTCCTGACCATGGGACAGAACTGCACGGCCGGCTCCCGCGTCCTGGTCCACCACACCATCGCCGACCAGATACTGGAGCGGTTCACAACCGCCGCAGAACGCCTGGTCATTGGCGACCCGGTGGACCCTCGCACACAACTGGGCCCGCTGATCAACCGGTCGGCCTTCGACCGGGTCGCGACGGCGGTGGAAGCCGCCCGGGCCGACGGAGCCCGTATCCACACCGGAGGCCTGCCGCACGGCCTGCCCCAGCGCGGCGCCTACTACCCGCCCACCGTGATCACCCACGCCCCCGAAGGCAGCGACGTACTCACCAAGGAACTGTTCGGCCCCGTCGTCACCGTCCAGACCTTCACCTCCGAAGACGAGGCGCTGTACCTGGCGAACGCCACCGAGTACGGCCTCGCCGCCTCGGTATGGACCCGCGACCTCGACACCGCTCTCCGACTGGCACGCGGCGTCCAGGCCGGCGTGGTTTCCGTCAACTCCTACAGCGAGGGCGACATCACCACACCCTTCGGCGGCTGGAAACAGTCCGGTTTCGGCGGTGTGGAGAAGTCGACCAACGCCTTCGACCAGTGGACCCGCGAGAAGACGGTCTGGATCCGCACCCGCTGATCCCACGGGCTTGGAAGAGACCGTGTCAGCCGATCCATGCCTCGCTGTGTCGATGCCGGTGCAACCCAACGGCCGAGAACTCGTCTTCCTCAGCACTCGCCGCTACGCCCAACTGCCGTAGCGCTTGAGAGATCGGGCTGCCGGCGGGCGGAAAGGGCTGGTTCTCCGCCACATGGAGAGGTCCCAGCGCGATTGTCCCCCTGTCCCATACGACAGCCCGCTGCTCGCCCACGCCGCCGAAGTACTCAGCCTCCACGTAGGCCACAGGCCCACGGGCTGACTAATCAGCGAGGATCTTGTCGAAGCCTCCTGGCAACCGCCAGAACCCCAACACGCCTGTACCGCTGCCATCGGCGACGGAATCGAACAGAGCGCCTGTCACCGGCATCAGCGAGAGGCCCTGCCCGATCGACGCCAACCGGGTGGCAGGCAGGCCCTGTGCCGCGGTGCGCAGCACGTCCTCTTCGGCGATCACTGCGTGCAGGTCATAACCCATCCCGGGCCTCCTCCAGATCGGAGGCCCATTTTGTCCCTGAGACGCAGGTCGTGGTGGCCGGTCCGGGGCGCGGCGCCTGCCGTGCCCCGGACCGCCATGTGTGGAACCCGGGCTCAGGAGAGCTGGGTGGAAACCGGGCGGTTCCTGCCGAGCGAGGCCACACCTCCCGGAGTGAGCGCCTCCGTGAAGAGCTGCACGTCGGCCACCTTGCCGGCCGCGTACTCCCCGTAGGCGCCCTGGAAGATGCGGCGCCCGATCTGCAGCGGCCCAGTCGCGTTCCAGAGCGTGCCGTCGTAGGAGGCGGTGTCGGCCAGGTCGTCGTTGACGTAGAGACGCAATTGCTGCGTGTCGGCGTCGAAGACGCCCACCAGGTGGAACCACATGTGCGTCTTGGGGCTCTGCGCCCCCGTCGTGGGTCCGCAGGCGCTGGTGAACCTGCCGTCGGTGTCGTCCGCGTGGGCGTGACCGAAGGCAAAGGCGTATGCGCCGCTGGAGTAGTGGTTACGTCGACGACCACCCGCTGGGCAACCTCTTCGGCGTCGACACCGGCTCGACCTCCTACGTGGCCGGCCAATGGACCGGCGTGGTCGGCACCTTCGCCGTCGACGGCTACGGCGCCTACAAGGCGGTCAGCGGCGGAATCAAGGCCGTCAAGGCGGTCAAGCTCGCCATGTCGGAGGGCGAGGACTTCGTCGGAGCGGTCAAGAGACTCCTCTCCGGCGACCTGCCCACCACCACCCCGGCCGACCCCGCACCCACGACGCCCAAGAACGGCGACGCTCCGTCGACACCGAAGGCGGGCACCGGCAAGGGCGGCAAGGAACCGGGCGGCAGTGGGAAGGAGGCCAACGACCAGCCGCTGGAGGTCAAGGGACGTGACCAGAAGAACGTCGGAGTCGAAAAGAAGGGCCCCGAGAGTGTGACGACCGGTCGCCGTGCGGACGGGGCAAAGGTGTACTCGGGGCACGGCACCTATGGCAGGAACACGGGCAACTTCACGGTGCCCCAGGGGACGAGGCTTCACTTCTACGTCCCACACGGCCGGAAGCTCGGCGACTCGGCAGGACTGGCCGTGGAGCGCGGAGTTGACGCGCCCGGCGCGGTCGAGAGCTTCGGCCCAGGGGACATCCTCCCCGACTACGTCATCGGGCCCCCGACCGACCTGAACATCATGAGTGGAAGCAGAACCGTGACTCGTCCGACAGGAATCAGCGCACTGATCACACAGGGCATGGGCGAGGTACACATGGCCATGTGCCGTGAGTTCGACCCATACATGGTGTGACTTGACCGACCGACCGGGCGCCGCGGAGACCTCCGCAACGCACCTTCTCCGCGGCGTCCGGCCTCACCCGAGAATCGACACATGACCTATTACGCGGATTTCTCGCTCTACGACTACGACTTCCACGAAGAGCCCGAGGGTCTCACCATCGGCTGGCTCGAGGAGGGCCATGACTATCCCGTCGACGAGGTCTCCGAGGAGGACCTCGCGAACATCGTCGATCTCGGTTCGCTGCGGCAGCACCGGAGCAGGGGCTGGCACTCGTGCACGCTCTGCGGGGAGTACACCGAGCACACGGCGACCTCGAAGCGGGCGGGGATCACCTACCGGCTCGGCCATGCGGAGATCAGGGCGGTCTCGGACGACGGTGTGCTCTACGTCGCCCCGAACCTGATCATCCACTACATCGTCGACCACCTCTACGGACCGCCCGCCGAGTTCATCGACGCCGTCCGGTCCGAAGTCCGAAGGCACTGGCCGGAGGACAAGTGACGGATTCCAGACGGACACCGCCACCCTCACAGAGAGGTCCCCAACTTCATGACCCGCCCCTACGACCAACTGCACAGGGAGGCCCTCGGTGCTCAACTGCACCGCCCTTGGCTGAACGGACGTGCCCGCTCTGTGGCCACACGACCATGCGCCTCTACCACCACACGACATACGGCCGAAGCGAACCGTCATGGATCAACTACCTGTGGTGCGGCAACTGCCACGCCTACTCCTCGTCCTTCACGGGCGCCGGTCGCAAGATGGTCGAGAGCGACCCGCTCCTCGCGGAATTCGGTGATCGGATCAGCGAGGTCTTCGACGACCCCGAGTGCCTGTTCAAGGTCCTCGACGGCTACTGGAAGGCGGGAAAACTTCCCCAGATGATTTCCCGTCGGACACCGTGTGCAGTTCTCACCCCACGTGTCGCACCCCACGTGCGCGGGACCGGGATCAGGGGTGCCGCTGACGGCGATGGCGATGCGCCCGCGTCCGTGCCCCAACTACGGACGCGATCTGCGACTGGGCAAGTCAGCGGGGCTGAGTGGCGACTTCGAACGAGGCCAGGCCAGCGTCGATGAGTCTGGCTGCGCGGCCGACGTCGGCGGTCACCGATCATGGCGGCGGCCTGGTGGGGGTCGTCCTGCGCGGCGATCCAGGAGGTCATGGCTCGCAACTCGTCGGAGAGGATCCGCAGCGCCGCTTCGACCGCGGAGTGGCCCGTGTCGGCCAGGCCGGCGCGGTAGTGCCGGCGATGGATGCGACGTTGATGACCGATCCGCTGCCTCGCCGGATCAGGTGGGGCCCAACGCGTAGGTGACGTCCCAACACAGCGCGTGCGGAAGCATTGGCGCGGAGCTTCCGATCGTCCCCACGCGCCGCTGCAAGCCTGCTTTGCGCCTCTTGACGCAGTCCTCACCGGCAGGGGGCAGGCGGGACCGGGATGTCGTGAAACTCGGCGATCGGGGCGGTCGGCTTCACGGGGGCAACGGGGCCTTGGAGACGAACAGGCCGAGGTGTACGGCGCGTTCAGTACGGCCGGGCGGCCTGCCGGTGAGCCGGGGCGAGGCGGGCCGCCTCGGACCTGGGGAAGCTGATCTTCTTCGGGTCTCCGTCCGAGGTGTAACGCTTGACCGTCCCGTCGCGGAGCTTGTCCAGCCAGACCGTCGAGGTGAACTGGGCTTCCGGGCCGGTCGCCGCCTGGGAGCGGATCCGCGGGATGGCGCCCGGGTCGAAGGCGGTCGAGAAGGGGGAGGGGGCGGGGTCGGCCCCCACCAGGTAGACGCCCTGATGCTGGTAGCGCACGCCGTCGGCGGCTCCCTGCCGCACCAGTTGCCGGGAGTGGGGCATCGAACCGTTGGGAAGTGCCATCGACACCACCGACAAGTCGGGCACGGCTTGGGCGATCACCCTCTGGTTGTCGGCGATGGCTTTCTGGGCGGTGTCGTCGTCCACCGTCCCCAGCGCGGTGTGCCGCAGGGTGTGGTTGCCGACCTCGAATTCGTGCTTGACGAGCCAGTTCAACGACTTTCGGCCGCCTGGCTCGCCGAACGGGTCGGCGTTGACGAAGAAGGTGGCCACGGGGTGGAATCCGGGGTGCTTCCGGGCGACGTCCAGCAGGATGCCCACCGCGGTGTCGGACGCGGGTCGGCCATCCGCGTCCAGACGGAACTGGGTGACCGTCGAGTCGTCGAAGGTCAGCACCACAGGGTGGGTACCGGCGGGAATGTCTATCTTCCCACTGCTGAACGCTCGTGCGGTGACAGGTACATATCTCTCCCGTGCCAGCCGTTCCAGCTCGGCGCGGAAGTCCTGCGGCGTGCGGTCGTACACACTCCTGGGCTCGGCCACCAGTTGGTGGTACATCAGCACCGGGACCGCGCCGAGCTCGTCGGCCTGCACTGTCGCAGGGTTGGCGACCGTTGCCCGCCCGTCGGCCTTGAGCGCCCGTACTGACGGCCCGTCCTGGCCCTCTTCCGGCCGGGATTGAGCTGCCGAGCAGGCGGTGGCCAGCAGCATGACCGATGCGACGATGATCGCGCCGCCGCTTCGGTGGGTTTGACGCATGATGCCTCCGGAGTGAACGAGATGCTTCCCGTCGCCTCCAAGCCTCGGGCAACAGCGTGATGCACACCCCGGCACGATAGGCCGAATGCATGATTACCCACCCGGAACCACTTGGGTGGACGGCGTGGCGGCTATGCCATATCGCAAGGAACCCTTTTTCGAGAACGGCAGAGTGAACATGCGCGGAAAACGACTCCGAACGCGATTCACCGTCATAGCCATTTCCCTGCTGGTCCCCCTCTGCGCGGCCGTCGGGGCCTTCGCGATACAGGCCTCCTCCAGTCGGCTCCGGGTCGAAGGACTCAGCAGCAAGGATGTGTTGGGCCGAGCCGACGTCCGCAATCCGCGCCTTGCAATCACAGCCGAGGAAGGGGCCGACCTGTCCGAGCTGGAAGTGCGGCTCGACGGTAATCCGGTGCACACCCACCAAGCCCACGGCCGCCTCATACTCGACATCCCCTCGTTCGCCGAGGGGAAGCACGAACTGACGGCCACATCCCGCAGTGGCCTGCCGTTCCTGGACGACATGTCCCGGACGTTCACCGTGGACACCACTGCCCCGAAACTGCGGCTGCTTCCTGCCCAGACCACCGGGCCCGGCGCACCGGTGACGGTACGCGGCCGGGTCGAGGACCCCGGCCAGGTGAAGGTCTCCATAGCCGGTGCGCCCGTGTCCGTCGGCAACGACGGCACCTTCTCCCGCCGGTTGGAAAGGCCCCCCGCCCATATCGAGGTGGCGGCCACGGACGCGGCCGGCAACGTCACCCGCGAGCACGTGAACGCGGTCGCGCCCTATCCCATCACCCGGGCCGCGCACCTGACCGCCATCGGATGGTCCTCATCCGAGGTCCGCAACCCCGTTCTCCAGCTCGTCAAGGAGAAGAAGCTCAACGCCGTCGAGCTCGACGTGAAGGACGAAAACGGCGAGGTCGGTTACGACTCCTCCGTGCCGCTGGCCCGCGAGATCGGCGCCGTGAAGAACCGCTACGACGCACACAAGGTGATCGACACCCTGCACCGCATGGGAGCCCGCGTCATCGGCCGCATCGTCGCCTTCCGTGATCCCATCCTTGCCCAGGCATCCCACCGCCAGGGCAAGGATGACCGCCTGGTCCAGGCGCCTGACGGCAGCCCGTACGACGGCGGCCACTACGGCACGCTCTCGTTCACCAACTTCGCCGATCCCGAGGTCCGCCAGTACAACATCGCCCTCGCCACCGAAGCGGCGAAGCTGGGCTTCGACGACATCCTGTACGACTACGTGCGCCGCCCCGACGGGAAGCTCTCCACACTGCGCTTCCCGGGCCTGGGCGACCAGACCCCCGAAAAGTCCATCGCCGAGTTCGTCGCCGAAACCCAGCGCCGCATCCAGCCCGAAGGCAAATATCTCGGGGTCTCGGTCTTTGGCATCGCCGCCACCCGGCCCACCGAAATCGCCCAGGACATCCCCGCCATGGCCCAACACGCCGACTACATCGCTCCCATGGTCTACCCCTCGCACTGGGCCGCCGGTGAGTACGGGCTCGAAAGTCCGAATGCCAGCCCCTACGAGATCGTCAAACGGTCGCTGGCCGACTTCGCCAAGCAGGTCAAGGGCACCAGGGCCACAATCGTCCCCTGGCTCCAGGACTTCTCCCTGGGCGTCCACTACGGCCCCACCGAAGTCGCCGACCAGATCAGAGCAGCGGCCGGGGACGGCATGAACTCCTTCCTGCTCTGGAACGCCGGAGCCACCTATCAAGGGACGGCATTGACCACCCTGCGATGACAAGAGCCTGAATATCCAGCAGGTGACCGCAGGCAGGGGATGCGCCGACACGGAGCGCATCGCGCAGGCGGCGACGACGGCGTCGTAGTCGGCTTGTTCCCTGTGACTGGGGGCCGTCGCCGACGCGAGGGCCGGTCTGTACCCGGCCTCCATGAGCTGGGCGGCCGCGCTCGCTGCCAACACGGGGTGCTGCCCACCCTGCCTCATCTCCCTCGACGACTTGGCGGTGCTGTCCACCGGCAAACGGCTTCATCTGGTCAGCGTTTCGCGCCTACGCGTCGTCGAGCCGGTTGTCCTGCACCCGCTTGCCCTGGAGAAGCAGGCGCAACCCGTCGTTCGTTTCCTTGCCCAGCTCGGCCGTGGTGTCGCCACGGTGTGGATCCGGCCCGATTGAGGCCCCTTCGCAGCCGGAATCCCCTTCCTGCCCGCGTCCGCCACCGCCAAGCCCTCCTGACACCCGCCCGCCGGCAGATCACCACCAGCGAGCTGCCTGCCGCGCCCTTCACCCTTGGCTGACGACCGGGTGGGCACGGACCTGGCGATGGCCATGCCCATGGGATTGCCCTGCCGCTCACGTCCACCCGGCCGTCGCTGTCGCACCCGGACATCGGCAACGCCGAGTTACCAAGGTGACTTCGGCGGGTCACCCCGGAGTCTTCCCTGGGAGCAGACGGGAGGGGTGGGGCGTTCAGCGGGTAGCAGGCCGCTGCTCCGTGAACCAGCGGGCGGCGAGCAGGCCGGAGGCGGCGGTGACCGCCGGGGGGCGATCACCGTGGCAGCTCGTCCCGCGGATCCTCCGACGCTGCGCCAAGCGCCGGTACCGCTGAGGAAGATCCTGATGACCTTGCGAGGATATTGTCTAATGGATCTTCTGCTGCTCCAGCCACTTGAAGATCCCAGTCCTCTTGTACAGGACCTTGGCGTTCCTACCTCGGCAGAATTTGTATCGTTCAAGCCCAGTTTCGACGCCTCCCGATAAATCCACTCGTGGACATGTTCAGCATGGCAGCGACCTCAGACGCGTCCATAAGGACGGGCTCGACGCTGCGGCGCGACGCGCTGATCTCGTCCCGGTGGGACTGCGGGTCCACGGGCAAGATGGCTCCTTGAGGTCGGCCTGAGCGTGATCGCGCCATCGGTTCGCGCTCTGCTCTGGGTCAATTCCAAATGCCGGTAATACTCGCCCTGTGCCACCGCCAAGCACCGCCGGACGAGCTATAGCCATGGTCATGAGAATCGCCGGTTGGCTAACCGGCGATCTGCTGCTATGTTGCCGCGCTCTCGGCCCCTCAGATTCCGTGTGGCCCCACGTGTGCCTCCTCTTCTGGTTGACCACAGGGGCCGCCCGAGTGACGGTGATCACGGACGCCCTTCACTGGGTGCTGCGTAGGCTTGTGCCGTTGTCGCGACGGGGTAGGCGAGAACCGACGAAGGTTTTCCTGCAGTCGCCTGACGATGTATCAGAAAAGTCGGCAAGTGGTCAGCATGAGTCCTGAAAAAGCTGGGGAAAGCTGCCCGAACATGCGACTCGTTGTAGGGTGTCGAAACAGCCCTTGACCTGCAAAAACGCGGGCAGGGAGCATACTTGTTGGAGTGCCTCAATGTTGCGTACCATGTTCAAGTCCAAGATCCACCGAGCCACCGTCACCCAGGCCGACCTGCACTACGTGGGATCGGTGACCATCGACGCCGATCTCCTCGACGCCGCCGACCTGCTGCCCGGCGAGCTCGTGCACATCGTCGACATCACCAACGGTGCCAGGCTGGAGACGTACGTCATCGAGGGTGAGCGCGGTTCCGGCGTGGTCGGGATCAACGGGGCCGCAGCCCATCTCGTCCACCCCGGCGACCTGGTGATCATCATCAGCTACGCTCAGGTGACCGACGCCGAGGCGCGTGCGCTGGAACCCCGCGTCGTGCACGTGGACCGCGACAACCGCATCGTGGCCCTGGGCGCCGACCCGTCCGAGCCGGTACCGGGCTCGGACCAGGAGCGCAGCCCGCAGGCCGTACCGGCCTGATCACCGTCCTCCCCGACCTCCCTGACCTCCCCGACCTTCGGACCAGGAGCGTGCCCATGAGCGACATCGAGATCCGCGACGACCGGGCGGCGGGCCGCCTGGAGGCCATCGGCGACGGTACGGACGGCGAAGTCGTCGGTCACATCGAGTACTTCGTCCTCGAATCTCCCGGGCGAGCCCTGGTCCCCGTCCACACGATCGTGGAACCGGCGCACGAGGGGAAGGGCATCGCGGGTTCGCTGGCGCGTGAGCTGTACGCCATCGCCGGGCGCGAGGGCGTCGTCGTGGCGCCGCTGTGCCCGTACGTCACCAAGTGGGCCGAACGGCACCCCGATGAGGCCCCGGCCGCCGACCCGGAGCTGCTGCGGGCGGCGAAGGAGTGGCTGGTGGCGCACCCCGGTCGCTTCTGAGTCACCCGTCTCCCTCCCCTGACGTAGAAAGGCCTGCGGCCCGCATGCTCGCCCTCCTGCACACCTCGCCCGCGCACATCCCCGTCTTCGAGGCCCTGCGCGACGAGGATCACGAAGGCCTGGAACTGCGGCACTTCGTCGACGAGGAGCTGCTGGCGCGGGCCCGCCGCGAGGGGCCCGAGGCGGTGGCGGACGAGGTGCGGGCCGCGCTGGACAAGGCGGTCGGGGAGGGCGCGCGGGCCGTCCTGTGCACCTGCTCGACCATCGGCGGCATCGCGGAGGCGGCCACCCCCGGCGTGCCGGTGCTGCGCAGCGACCGTCCGATGGCGGCCGCGGCGGTGGCCGCCGGTTCGCGGGTCGTCGTGCTCGCCAGCGTGGAGAGCACCTTCGGGCCGACCGTGGCCCTGATCGAGGAGGAGGCGCGTCGCGCCGGACGTCCCGTCGAGGTGCGGACCCGGCTCGTCGAGGGTGCCTGGGACCGCTTCGCGGCAGGTGACGGCGAGGGTTGCGCCCGGCTCGTGGCGGCTGAGGCCGATGCGGTCACCGGCGCCGATGCGATCGTCCTCGCTCAGGGCTCCATGGCCCCGGCCCAGCAGCTGACGAGCACGGCGGTCCCGGTGCTGTCCAGCCCGCGCCCGGGTCTCGCGGCGGCCGCGCAGGCGGTGCGTGCCGGGTAGGCCCACCTGGGCGGCGTGCCGTCCTGCGGGCGGGTGAGTGCGAAGGCGGCCGCCGGGTACGCGGGGCAGTAGTCCAGAGCCGACGTCGACCGACTGGCCGGAGGACACCATGACCGATCCGCACCCCGACCCCGTGCCACCGGGTCCCACACCTGGCCCGGGCCCCCAGCCCCCTGACCCGTACCCGTCGCCGGTCCCCGACCCCCAGCCGCCGCCCGGCCCGGAGCCCACACCACCGGCACCACCCGGACCGGAACCGACCCCGCCCGCACCTCCGGGCCCGGAACCCACACCGCCCTCACCCCCGAACCCGACACCTGAGCCGTCCCCGTCACCGATCCCGCCAGGGCCGGAACCGGTGCCGAACCCGGAGCCGGGGCCCCCTCTGAGGTGAGCGGATCTCACGGAGGGTGAGAATTTCTCGTACCGTAACTCCGTTGCGTGACGAGTCGTTCCCCTGCCAACCTGTTGCCAGGAAGGCCTCATGGGGGACGAACGGGGGACGGGGGTCCCGCGATGATCGATGTCGCGAAGCTTGAGAACGCGCAGGGGGAGAGGCCCGGACAGGAACAGTCGGCCGTGGAGGTCGTGGAGATCCTGGTGCCGGGCCTGGGGACGATCGACCGGGACGCCTTGTTGCGGCCCACCGGCGTCGACCGGATCAGCGGTGACAACAAGGCGGGCCTGTACCGCGGCGTGGAACCGGACGACGGCCTGGTCACAGACGATCAAGGCCGTCAGGTCGTGCAGCTCAAGCGCGAGCTGTACGACTGGACACGTCTGACGATCGGGGGCGCATGGCGTGCGCTGTGGCTGTTCCTGCTGCCCTTCCTGCTGATCAACCTGGTGGCGTGGATGCAGCCGCGCTGGCCGTGCGGCACGGACAAGCTGCACACCAAAGTGGCCGGCGCCGTCTACGAGTTCGGTGCCCGGCTGCTGGCACTGTCGCTCACCGTGCTGGTGGTGGGCACCTTCGGCCAGGTCGCCATGGACCAGTTCGCCTGGCAGTGCTCGCCGCGCGGCCCCGGCCGGCCCAGTACGGTGTGCGCCTCGGGCAATGAGGCGGTCAAGGCCCTCGGCCAACTGCCCGGACCGGCGGTCGCGTTGGTGCTGGCGGCGATGGTGCCCGCCGCCGTGGTCTTCGTCCTGTTGTTCTTCGCGCGGGATTCCCGGCAGGAGTACCTGCCGGTGAAGGAGACCGTCACGGCACAGAAGGCCGAGGAAGCAAGGCGCAAACGCGCGACGCAGGGCGAGGACGGCCACCCGCTGGAACTGGAGGGTTTCTGGGAGCACAACCGGCGCTCTCCCGGGATCGCCGCGCAGCACGTGTGGGCGGGAGTGCTCACCACCGCCGCCCTGCTCACATGGACACCGATGCACGAGGACCCGCAGGGCAGCGGCCGCAAGGCGGTCGGTCTCGCGCTCTTCGGAGTCATCCTCGTCATGGCCCTGGTCGTGGTCCTTTCCGTGCCCTGGCTCCACAACCACTTCGGCGTCACCCTCCCCGAGGGGAGCCTGCGTCGACGATCGGCACAACATGTGCCGTTCCTCTACGGCAAGCGGTTCCCGGTCCAACGACCGGTGGTCACCCGGCGCGCTCGGCCGGCGGCGTGGCTGCGTCGGCGGACGTCGCTCGTGCACGGAGGGCAGGACGACGAGACACTTCGCCTCAAACGAGAGGTGGAGCTCGTGGAGTTCCTTCCGCTCTGGCCGACGCGCCACCTGCTCCTCGCCGGGATCAGCTGCGGTGCGGTCACCGCCGCCGCCGTGGCGTACTGCCTCTGGCCCGGACGCCAATGGCACCTGGGCGGCCAACTGCCGGGCATCCTGGTGCAGTCGACAGCTCTGCTCGTCGCCCAGGGCTCAGGGATCCTCCTGCTCGTGATCGGCGCCGTGTTCCTGCCCGGACGGGCAGGCAGCCGCACCGGCCGGATCAAGAACGCGGAGAACGCGCAGAACTCCCCAGCCGGCGGGCAAGCCCCGACGGCAGGGCATCACCACACCTCCTCCGGGGAGAAGAGCCGGCGCCGCATGGCCCTGTACGGGCTCGCTGGTGCGGCCACCGCGGTGCTCGCCTGTTTCGTGGGCTGGCTGTACACGGACGCGGTCGCCCAGTGGACCAGTTCCTGGCTCGGGGTGAAGAAGGGGAAAGGGCCCGAGATCCCAGACCCTGCACACCTGATGGGCATGATGCTGGTCCCCCTCCTGATCGCCGCCGGGGCCTTCTGGACGGCCGTCACCGCCCTGGTCCGCTTCCTGCCGCCGCGCCGGCCCGGTGCCCCGGTGCCGCCGGACCAGCGCCGCCGCTCCGGGACCCTCCGCGAGTTCATGCGCCGATTGCACCCGGTCCGCGTCGCCCGGACGCTGCTGTCGGCCGCCCTGTCCCTGCCCCGTGCGACGCAGGCGCTGTTCCGGCTGATCCGCGGCCCCCGTCCGGCGTCCCGGATGTCGAAGGACGACTGGCGGCACATGCGGGAGGTCCGGGCGGCCCACCGCCGCCACACCTATCTGCTGCGCGAACTGGACTGGCTGATGGCCTTCGCAGCACCGCTCATCCTGATCCTGGTGGCTGCCTACTACCTTCACTGGGGCATCCAGAAGTCCCAGGAGGGCGCCAGGAATCTGGTGTACGACGTGCTCGGCACCGTGAGCGGCCCCATGCTCGCCGGTCTCGCCGCACTGATGGTGCTCGCTCTGCGCACCATGGCGATGCGGCAGGAGATGCGCCAGAACGCCGGTCTCGCCTGGGCCTTCGGTGCGTTCTGGCCCCGGGCCGTCCACCCCTTCGCCCCGCCGCCGTGGACGGTGCGGGCCGTACCGGAGCTCGTATGGCGTCTGAAGGCGCTGCTGGAGGAGGAGGGAAAGGACAGGCGCGTCCTGATCCGGGCCAACTCGATGGGGGCCGTCCTGGCCATGGCCGCGGTGTGGCAGCTCAAGGACCCCTTGCGTGAGCGCATCGCTCTGCTCACCACGGGCTGTCCGGCGCGGACGTACTTCACCCGGCTCTACCCGGGGTTCGTCTGCACCGACTCGATCGCCTGCCTGGCGCCCTGCGGCGGCACGGGAACGCTCGCGGGGTGGATCAACGTCTGGCGGGACACCGACCCGCTGGGCGGCCCCGTCGGCCTGGACTGCGTGGACGAGCGCTGGTCGGACAACGGCGAGGGTTGCGGCGGCCCGCACGACATGGTGTGCGAGCGCACCAAGGAGGCGCCGGTCTTCCCGCCCATCGACGGCCACCGCGGTTACACCACCGACAAGCGCCTGCTCGGCCTGCGCGCCGAACTGGTACGACATCTGCTGGAGCCCGGCAAAGCGTCCCGGCGGCCCGCCGCGTCGTGGTCCGCGGTCTGCTGCGGCCTCTGCCCCGTCCAGGGACCACGGTCCGGGGACGCCGGACGACCGACGTCCCCGGCCGAGGTCGCGTCCTAGGCGGAGACCTCCGACCGGTCCCCGCCCCACAGCGTGTGGAACGAGCCGTCCCGGTCCGTGCGCCGGTAGGTGTGCGCGCCGAAGAAGTCACGCTGGCCCTGGGTGAGCGCGGCCGGCAGCCGCTCCGCGCGCAGGGCGTCGTAGTAGGCGAGCGCCGCGGCGAAGCCCGGGGTCGGGACGCCCTGGCGGGTGGCGGCGATGATGACCTCGCGCCAGTCGTCCTGGGCGTCCGCGATCTCCCGGGCGAACGTCTCGTCGGACAGCAGGCTCGGCAGGTCGGCCCGGGTGTCGTACGCGGAGCGGATGCGGTCCAGGAAGGCCGCGCGGATGATGCAGCCGCCGCGCCAGATCGCGGAGACCGCGCCCAGGTCGATGTCCCAGTCGTACTCCTCGCGGGCCGCCGCGATCTCGTGGAAGCCCTGGGTGTACGACACGATCTTCGAGGCGTACAGGGCCTGCTCCACGCGGTCGGCGAAGGCCGCCGCCTCGGACTCGGACAGCGGGGATGCCTTCGGTCCTGCCAGCCCGCGCGAGGCCTCGCGCAGCGCCGCGTGACCCGACAGCGAGCGGGCGAAGACCGCCTCCGCGATGCCCGACACCGGAACACCCAGGTCGAGGGCGATCTGGACGGTCCAGCGGCCGGTGCCCTTCTGCTCCGCCTGGTCCACCACCACGTCCACGAACGGCTTGCCGGTCGCCGCGTCCACGTGGGACAGCACCTCGGCGGTGATCTCGATCAGGTAGGAGTCCAGGCGGCCCGTGTTCCAGGTGCGGAAGATCTCCGCGATCTGCGCGGGGGAGTATCCGGCCACATCGCGCAGCAGCTGGTACGCCTCGCCGATCAGCTGCATGTCGGCGTACTCGATGCCGTTGTGGACCATCTTCACGAAGTGCCCGGCGCCGTCGGGACCCACGTGCGTCACGCAGGGCGCGCCGTCCTTCGCCTTCGCGGAGATCTTCTCCAGCATCGGGCCGAGCGAGTCGTACGACTCCTTCGGGCCGCCCGGCATGATGCTCGGCCCGTTCAGCGCGCCCTCCTCGCCGCCGGAGACGCCCATGCCGACGAAGTGGATGCCCTGTTCGCGCAGTTCGCGCTCCCGGCGGCGGGTGTCCGCGAAGTGCGCGTTGCCGCCATCGATGATCATGTCGCCGGGCTCCAGGAGCGGGGCGAACTCCTGGATCACCGCGTCGGTCGGGTCGCCCGCCTTGACCATGATGACCAGGCGCCGCGGCCGCTCCAGCGCCGCCACGAACTCCTTGGCGGTCTCCGCCGCGATGAAGTCGCCCTCGTGCCCGAACTCCTCGACCAGGGCGTTCGTACGCGCCACTGTGCGGTTGTGCAAGGCGACCGTGTAGCCGTTGCGCGCGAAGTTGCGGGCGAGATTGCGGCCCATGACCGCGAGTCCCGTGACGCCGATCTGGGCTGAGTTGCTCATTCGGTTGGCTCCTAAAGGATCCGGTATCGG
The DNA here is from genome assembly GCF_000720765.1 of Streptomyces sp. NRRL S-646. GTDB lineage: Bacteria > Actinomycetota > Actinomycetes > Streptomycetales > Streptomycetaceae > Streptomyces. The sequence goes on along the minus strand of NZ_JODC01000007.1, from coordinate 146,786 downwards.
TGGTGCCGGTCGTGCACGCCAGTATCGCCCCACCGACCATCCTGACTTGCCGGTACGCCGAGCGCATGTCCGGGGTGGCCGACTTTCCGCAGGCAGATACGCACGACGGGCCCCAGCTGCCTCAGCCGTTCTGCAACTGGCGTGCATCACTGGTTGTTTGAGGGGCAGGGCGGCTGATTGACGTCTTGTCATGGCCTGTTCGGGGCGCTTACTTTTGGCCCTTCTGGCATATGTCGAGGGGGATCTTCATGGCCGTACGCGGCCGGCACCGCCGGTATCAGCCGAACAGGATCAACCGCGCCTCACTCACCGTCACGGTCGGCGGCGCCGGCATGGCGATCCCGCTGATCGGCACCGGCACCGCCCACGCGGCCGACGTGTCCACCTGGAACAAGGTCGCCGCCTGCGAGTCGACGAGCAACTGGAGCATCAACACCGGAAACGGCTTCTACGGCGGGCTGCAGTTCACCCAGTCCACCTGGGAGTCTTACGGCGGTGCGAAGTACGCGCGGCGCGCAGATCTGGCCACCAAGGACCAGCAGATCGCCGTTGCGGAGAAGGTCCTTCAGGGGCAGGGGCCGCGCGCCTGGCCGGTGTGTTCGCAGCAGGCGGGGCTGACGCGGGACGGCGCCACCCCGGACATCCACCTGGCCTCCGCCGCCAAGAAGACCCCCGTGAAGGCCTCCGTCGAGGACGTGAAGCCGCACTCCACGCCCCAGTCCCGGGCCGCTACGGCCGAGATGTACACCGTGGTCCGCGGTGACTCCCTCTCCCGGATCGCCGAGACCGAGCACGTCCGGGGCGGCTGGCAGCGGCTGTACTCCGCGAACCGGAAGACCATCGGAGCCGACCCCGACCTGATCCTTCCCGGGCAGCGGCTGAACCTGCGGGCGAAGGCCCCCGCCACGCACCACGCCGGCTCCAGGCCCTCGACGGAGAAGGCCTCTTCGGCCACCGAGGAGAAGGCCACGACCGGCCACTCCCTCGTCGCCCCGGTGAGCGGCCCGATCGGCACTCCGTACCACGTGGCCGGCTCCTCCTGGTCGAAGGGCTACCACACCGGCGTCGACTTCCCCGTGCCCACCGGCACGACCGTGAAGGCGGTCGCCGCGGGCCGGGTCGTCTCCGCCGGCTGGGGCGGCTCCTACGGCTACCAGGTGGTGATCCGGCACGCCGACGGCCGCTACAGCCAGTACGGCCATCTCTCGGCGATCTCCGTGAAGGCCGGGCAGGGCGTGGGCGGCGGGCAGCGCATCGGCCGCTCCGGGGCGACGGGCAACGCAACGGGCCCGCATCTGCACTTCGAGGTGCGGACGGGGCCCGATTTCGGTTCCGACATCGACCCTCTCGCGTATCTCAGGGCCGGTGGCGTCAGGATTTGACGCGTACCCGGTGCCGGTCGCCGTCCGGCGACGGGATGTACGAGCCGCCGTAGAAGGGGCCGTAGAAGCGGTAGCGGGCCGGGTCCGGAGGCAGCTCGTCGTCCTCGTCGTAGGCCACCGCCAGGACGGTGGGGCCGACCTGGGCGGGGATGAGGATCTCCTCGCGGAGCGGGGCCACCGGCTGCTCGGGGATCGTGGCGAGCAGTTCCTCGACGGATTCCCCGATGGATTCCGTGACGGGGATCGGCTCGGTGGCGGGCGCGGCCGGCTGCGGCGCGGTCTCGGCGGTGGTGCGGGCGAGGCGCTCCGTCGTCAGCAGGATCAGGCCGCCGGCCGCGACGACGCCGCAGCTCAGGGCGAGCGCGGTGCCTGTGCTGCCGTAGCGGAAGGTTTCGCCGAACATCGTGATGCCGACCGCGGCCGCCACCACCGGGTTCACGACGGTCAGGGTGGCCAGCGGGGCCGCGAGTCCGGCGCCCCGGTAGGAGGCCTGGGAGAGCAGCATGCCGGCCGTGGCGAAGACGCCGATCACGGCCAGGGAGGGGATGTCGGCCGCGGAGACCCCGGCGGTCCAGTCGACCGCGACGGTCTTCGTGAACACCGAGGACATGCCGAAGGCGATGCCGGACGCGGTGGCGAGCAGCATGCTGCGCACCGCCGGGTGCCGGTGGGCGGCCCGGCCCGCGATCATCAGGGCCACGACGACGCTGCCGGAGACCACGGCGACGGCGATCCGCTGCGCCGTGTCCAGGGACTGCGCGTCGGAGGTGCCGACCAGGGCCAGCAGACCGGCCAGGCCCACGGTCGCCATGATCGCGCCCCGCCAGGCGGTGGCGCCCGCCTTGCGGCCCACGAACAGCGCCGCCATGGGCAGCGCGAACACGATGGTCAGTGCGCCCAGCGGCTGCACCAGGCTCAGCGGGCCGTAGGCCAGCGCCACCACATGCAGCAGTCCGCCGAGGCCGTTGAGCGCCACCGCGGCCCACCAGGTCGGCCGGCGCAGCGGCGCGTACTCCTGAACGGGCGAGGACACCGCCACGTACTCCTGCACGATCGCCCCGCCGGCGTAGGCGACGGCGGAGACGAGCGAGAGGAGAACGGACAACGCGAGGGCACTCATGAGTTGCTCCTCTGCGTGTGGCGGGGGCGCTGAGCCCTGCGCGACGAACGGTCGGCCTTCATAGCGAACACGATGCCTTGTCGATCTGTTCCCGTCGTCGTCCCAGAGCAGGCAATGGGTCCTACTGCCGATGGAGTATGAATCGGGCGCCGTCCTCCCCAGGGTGGGCGACACGGGGTGGACACCCCTCGGTGGGAACCCCTAGGGACCTTGGTACTACTGCTCTTCGTGGACCTCGATCAGGATCTCGCCGCCCTCGGACCCCTCGGCGGCTTTTTCGTACTGCGGACGGGCGGAGCGTCACGCACGCCACTGCCGACGCTCGCCCACGCGTACGAGAACCGGTCTTCCGATGTATACGGAAATGCTATTACTTTCCGGGTCGAAAAGGTGGCGCATGTTCTCCGCGCCCCCGAGTTGCGGATCGCGGCCTCCGTGGCCCAGCAGGGGCTGGCGGCACGGCTGTGGTCGGTGGCGCTCGGCTGTGCCGCACTGTACGGCCGCGTGCCCGACCTGGATGCCGGGCTGCTGCACTGGGACCCCGACGCCTCCGCCCCCGACGACCTGTGGCTGACGGAGGTCCGCCCGCTGCCCGCGGACTTCGCGACCCTGGTGGACGTCGTCCTGCACGGCCACCTCGCCCCACTGGTGACGGCGCTGCGGGCGCACCACCGGATCGCCCCCGGTCTGCTGTGGGGCAACGCGGCCTCCGCGCTGGCCGGAGCCGCCCGGCAACTGGACGACTGGGCGCGTCTGCACGGCCGTACCGAGGCCGCCGCCCGCACCCGCGCCCTCGCCGCGGAACTCCTCGCGCACCCCCTCCTGTCGGACACCGGCACCCTCACCGGCACCGCCTTCCGGCGCCGCAGCTGCTGCCTCTACTACCGGGTGCCCGGCGGGGGTGTATGCGGTGACTGTTGCTTCACACGAGCCCCGCGCCCTTCCGCGCGCGGCGCATCTGGGTGACCATGAAGGAACCGGTCGCCAAGACATGGGGGTTGCGGGTGCGAGTCGGACTGCTGACCCGGGAATACCCCCCGGACGTGTACGGCGGCGCGGGTGTCCATGTCGAGTTCCTCGCCCGGGAGTTGAACTCCCTGGTCGACCTGGAGGTGCACTGCTGGGGCGAGGGCCGCGGAGTGGGCGTGGTGCGCCACCGCTCCTGGGCCGCCCTGGACACTGCCAACGACGCGCTGCGTACCTTCTCCGTGGACCTCGCGATGGCCGCCGGCCTCGAAGGCCGCGAACTGGTGCATTCCCACACCTGGTACGCCAACCTCGCCGGCCACTTCGGCAAGCTGCTGTATGGCATACCGCATGTGATGACCGCGCACTCGCTGGAGCCGCTGCGCCCCTGGAAGGCCGAGCAACTCGGCGGCGGATACGCCCTCTCGAGCTGGGCCGAGCGCACCGCGATCGAGAGCGCCGACGCCGTGATCGCCGTGTCGGGGGCCATGCGCGAGGACATCCTCACCTGCTACCCGACGCTCGATGCGGCCAAGGTGCAGGTCGTGCACAACGGCATCGACACCGCGCTCTACCGGCCCGACCACGGCACCGATGTCCTCGACCGCATCGGCCTGGACACCGGCCGTCCCTACATCCTGTTCGTCGGCCGCATCACCCGCCAGAAGGGCGTGCCCCATCTGCTGCGTGCGGTGCGGGACATCGACCCGGGCGTGCAGGTCGTGCTGTGCGCCGGGGCGCCCGACACCCCGGAGATCGACCGGGAGTTCCGCGACCTCTACCAGGAGCTCAGCCGCGTCCGCGAGCATGTGCACTGGGTCCCGCAGATGCTGCCGCGCCCCGAGGTGATCCAACTCCTCACCCACGCTGCCGCGTTCGTCTGCCCGTCGGTGTACGAACCCCTCGGTATCGTCAACCTCGAGGCGATGGCCTGCGGGACACCGGTCGTGGCCTCCCGGGTCGGCGGCATCCCCGAGGTGGTGGACGACGGCAAGACCGGCCTGCTCGTCGATGTGGACGACGACTTCGAGGCGGGCCTCGCGCGGGCGCTGGACCAGGTGACCGGCGACCCGGAGGCGGCCCGGCGGATGGGCGAGGCGGGGCGCGAGCGAGCGGTGGGGGAGTTCGGCTGGGATGCCGTCGCCCGCCGTACGGTCCGGCTTTACGAGGAGATCCTCAAGCAGGACTAGAACGAAGGGGACTTCCTCGAACAGGCTTACTCCGCCCTGGGCAGGGGCAGGGATGGATCAACCACGGTGAGGGGAGCGGCCATGCGTCGTGGCGGACCTTCGGTGCTCGGGATCGTACTGGCGGGCGGAGAAGGCAAACGCCTCATGCCCCTGACTGCGGACCGCGCGAAACCAGCGGTCACCTTCGGCGGTACATACCGCCTCGTCGACTTCGTCCTGTCCAATCTCGTCAACGGCGACATCCTGCGCATCTGCGTGCTGACGCAGTACAAGTCGCACTCGCTGGACCGGCACATCACCACCACCTGGCGGATGTCGAGCCTGCTCGGCAACTACGTCACCCCGGTCCCCGCCCAGCAGCGGCTCGGCCCGCGCTGGTACCTGGGCAGCGCCGACGCGCTGCTGCAGTCGCTGAACCTCGTGCATGACGAAAGCCCCGAGTACGTGGTGGTCTTCGGCGCCGACCACGTCTACCGCATGGACCCGCGGCAGATGCTCGCCCAGCACATCGAGAGCGGCGCGGGCGTCACGGTCGCGGGCATCCGGGTCCCGCGTGCCGAGTCCTCGCAGTTCGGTGTGATCACCCCGGGCTCGGACGGCCTGACGGTCGAGCGCTTCCTGGAGAAGCCCGTCGACCCGCCCGGCCTGGCGGACGACCCGGAGACGATCTTCGCCTCCATGGGCAACTACATCTTCACCACCAAGGCCCTGATCGAGGCGCTGCAGCGGGACGCCGACGACGAGAACTCCGTGCACGACATGGGCGGCTCGATCCTGCCCCAGCTCACCGACCGCGGCGAGGCCCAGCTGTACGACTTCAGCGCCAACCACGTGCCCGGCGAGACCAACCGCGACCGCGGCTACTGGCGCGACGTCGGCACCCTGGACGCGTACTACGACGCCCACATGGACCTGATCGCCGAGCGCCCCGCCTTCAACCTGTACAACCGCCAGTGGCCCATCTACACGCACTCCTACCAGCTCTCCCCGGCCCGTTTCAATGCGGGCGGCATGGCCAGCGAGTCCATCATCAGCGCCGGCTGTCTCATCCGGGGCCAGGTCACCCGCTCGATCCTGTCGCCCGGAGTCAGGGTCGACCCGGGGGCGGTGGTCCAGGGCTCGGTGCTGCACGACAACGTCCACATCGGGCGGGGCGCGGTCGTGCGCGGGGCGGTGCTGGACAAGAACGTCGAGGTGCCGCCGGGCGCGACGATCGGCGTCAACCCGGAGCGGGACGCGGAGCTGTACACCGTCTCCAAGGGCGGAGTGATCGCGCTGGGGAAGGGGCAGGTGGTGCCGTAGCCGGCGGGCCGGTCAGCCGGAGGTCTCCTGCATCGCCCGGAAGTTCTTCATGATGGCCTCGCTGGTGGGCCGCACCTCCTCGGTCGGGCTGAACTGCAGGGCCTCGGTGCCCGGCGCGGTGCGCACGGGGACATGTCCGGGCGGTGCGTAGTACGCGTCGCCCGCCTCATAGACCTCGTCGCGGTCCGCGTAGTGGAAGATCAGCTGCCCCTTGAAGACATAGCCCCAGTGCGGGCACTGGCACCGGTCGTCGGGCAGTCCCTTGAGCAGCGGCGTGTGATCGACGTTCTCACGGAAGGTGATGAAGTCCACCGTGTAGTCGTCCAACTCCTCGGACCGGTCGAGAACGATTCCGAAGTCGCCGCCCTGGGAGGCCGTCTCCCTGGATACCTTCGACATGATCGTCGCCTTCTCTCTGCCGAGGTGGCTTCTCTGCCCATCCTCCGCGCCCGCCCAGCGAACGGCATCCGGTAGGACTTGTCATGTCCCTGGACGTGCACTGGAATCCGTGTTGTCATGCCAACTGCTGTCCATGACAACGTTGTTATGGGAGGTTCCGTGCACTTCCGCCGCCTCGGAGACAGACTTGCCTTACTGCTCGCCGTGCTGCTCGGCGCCCCCGGCCTCGCCGCCGCCCCCACCGCGACTGCGGCGGCCGTCGACCCCGTGGAGATCCACGGCCTGAAGGGTGAGTACTACACCCAGTCCGCCCCCGGCGCCTTCGACTTCGACCGGCTCGAGGCCACCGGATTCGACCCGAACCTCGACTTCGGCAACCTCGAGCCGCGCCTCGCCTTCACCACCGGCCAGTCGGACGACGTCAGCGTCCGCTGGACCGGGAAGATCGTCCCGGAGAGGACCGGCCCCCACACCTTCTCGATCATCGGCGACAACGGCTTCCGGCTGTGGATCGACGGGAAGATCGTCATAGACCACTGGGTGGACGACTGGGACCGCGAACAGACCGGTGAACCCGTGGAGTTGACCGCCGGCAGGGCCTACGACATCAAGGTCGAGTACTTCGAGCACTACGGCGGCTCCAACCTCCACCTGTGCTGGACCGAGCCCGGCGGCAGCAAGGAGGCCGTCCCGCAGTCCGCGTTCCGCCTCCCCGACGGATGGGCCTACGACGGCGCCACCGCCGCGACGGTCACCGGCGCCGGCCGCACCCTCAAGCTCGACTTCCCCCAGCGCCTCGCCGCGCCCCCGGCCGGCCTGGCCGACCACCTCGAAGCGGTGATCGGTGGGGCAAAGTGGCCCCTGGCAGCTGCCCAGCCGGATCCCGCCGACCCGAGGGCGCTGCTCGTCGCCCTGAAGGAACCCGTCGTCGGCAACAAGACCGGCACCGCACGCGGCACCGCCGACGTCCGCTACGACGGAAACGGCGGTCTCATCACGGCTGACGGCAACGTTGTCAAAGCGTTCTGGAGCAGCGGTCCCAACCACTCCACGTACGAGCTGCGCACGCAATGGACCGACCAGGTGGGCCCGGACAACGCCCTTCCCGAGTACCCGCGCCCGCAGCTGACCCGCCCCGCCTGGCGCAACCTCAACGGCCGCTGGCAGTTCGCCGCCGCCACGGCCGGGGAGCGGCCGCCCGTCGGCAGGACACTCGCCGAGCGCATCCTCGTCCCGTACCCCGTGGAGTCCCAGCTCTCCGGCCTGGAGCGGCACGAGGACCGCATGTGGTACCGCCGCACCTTCACCGTCCCCGCCGACTGGAACATCGGCTCCGGCAAGCGGCTGCGGCTCAACTTCGGCGCGGTCGACTGGCGCTCCGAGGTGTACGTCAATGGCATCAAGGTGGCCCAACACCAGGGCGGATACGACAAGTTCGGCGTCGACATCACCGACGCCCTGAAGCCCGGCCGCACCCAGGAACTGATCGTCGGCGTGTACGACCCCACCGACGCGGCCACCGGCGAGAACCCGCCGCTCGGCAAGCAGCGCCTGGACCCCGGCGGCATCTGGTACACGCCCACCTCGGGCATCTGGCAGACGGTGTGGATGGAGCCGGTGGCGAGCGATCATGTCGACTCCCTCAAGCTGACCCCCGACGTCGCCAAGAGCCAACTCACCGTCGAAGCAAAGGGAGTTCGCGACGGTGTCCCGATCACGGCGACCGCGTACGACGGACGGCGAAAGGTCGCCACGGCCCGCGGCCGCACCGGCGCCCCGCTCACCCTGACCATCCACGAACCGCGCCTGTGGTCGCCGGACGACCCGTTCCTCTACGACCTGAAGGTCACTGTGGGCGCCGACCGCGTCGGCAGCTACTTCGGCATGCGCTCGATCGCCGTCGAGAAGGTGAACGGCGTCCCGCGCACCCTCCTCAACGGCAAACCGGTCTTCATGATGGCCACCCTCGACCAGGGCTTCTGGCCCGACGGCCTGTACACCGCACCGACCGACGAGGCCCTCGCGTACGACCTGAAGGTCCACAAGCAGCTGGGCTTCAACGCCGTGCGCAAGCACATCAAGGTCGAGCCCGACCGCTGGTTCCACTGGGCCGACCGGCTGGGCCTCCTGGTGTGGCAGGACATGCCCGCGATGACAGCCGGAGTGGACCCGAGCGCCGAGGCCCGCGCGGAGTACGAGCGCGAGATGAAGCAGATGATCGACGAGCACATCAGCAGCCCGTCGATCGTCATGTGGGTCACCTTCAACGAGGGCTGGGGCCAGTACGACGAGGCCCGCATCGCCGACCAGGCGGAGGCCTGGGACCCGACCCGCCTGGTCAACTCCATGTCCGGGCTCAACCTCGGGGCCGACGGCGGCACCGGCGACGTCATGGACGAGCACGGCTACCCCAGCCCAGCGCTGCCGCCCCACCCCGACGGCCGACGCGCCCTGGTCAGCGGTGAGTACGGCGGCCTCGGCCTCGCGGTGCCGGGACACGCCTGGTCCGTGCAGCAGTCGTACGTCGACGTCGACCCGGCGGCCTACACCGACGACTACCTGGCCGAGCTCGCCGAAGTGCGCGCCCTGGCCTGCAAGGGGAGCAACGGTGCGGTCTACACCCAGATCTCGGACGTCGAGGGCGAGTTGAACGGCCTGCTGACGTACGACCGCAAGGTGCTCAAGCCGGACGTCCAGCGTGTGCGCACGTCCCAGCAGGCCCTGATCCGCGACGCTTCCCAGGCGACTCCCGAAGGCTGCCCGACCCCCTGAACCCCGGAGGACTTCCGACATGAGATGGACCCGGCACCTGCGCCTGTGCGCGGCAGGTGCGCTGGCAGCGTCCGCGCTGTTCGCCGCACCTGCCACTGCCCAAGCCACCGAGCCGAACGACGGTCGACTCACCGATCTCGTCAACCCGTTCATCGGAACCGAGAACGAGGGCAACACCTATCCCGGCGCCGCCGTGCCCTTCGGCATGGTGCAGCTCTCGCCGGACACCGGCCACAACACCGGCTACGACTACTCCCAGAACCACATCCGCGGCTTCTCCCTGGTCCATCTGTCGGGCGTGGGCTGCGGGCTCGGCGGGGATCTGCCCGTGCTGCCCACCACCGGCGACGTCACACAGACGGACTACGCCAAGTACGCAGCCGAGTTCAGCCACGACGAAGAGGAGGCGAGCCCCGGCTACTACAGGGTCGGCCTGAAGACCGGCATCGAGGCGGAGCTCTCCGCCACCGCGCGCACCGGCGTGCAGCGCTACACCTTCCCGGCCACCGACAAGGCCAACGTCCTGCTGAACGCGGCCCAGTCGCTGCACTCCACGGTCTCCACCAAGGTCGAGGTCCTCGACAGCCGCACCGTGCGCACCGCCATCACCGGCCGCGGCTTCTGTCAGGACACCAAGCCCTACACCGTCTACACGATCACTCGCTTCGACCGGCCCTTCACCGCCTACGGCACCTGGGACGGCTCCACGGTGACCTCGGGTTCGAAGAGCGGGCGCGACGGCGCGTACGTCCGCTTCGACGCGACCAAGGACCGCACGGTCGAGGCGACCACCGCGCTGTCCTATGTCGACACGCACGGCGCTGCGGTCAACCTCCGTGCGGAGGGCGGGCGTTCCTTCGATGCCGTACGTCACCAGGCGCAGCAGGCGTGGGAGGACCGCCTCGACGACGTGCGCGCCAAGGGCGGTGCCGACGGCCTGCGGCGGACCTTCTACTCGTCGCTGTACCGCTCGTTCCTGGCGCCGAACATCGGCAGCGACGCCGACGGTCGCTACACCGGCTGGGACCAGAAGATCCACCGCACCGACGGCTTCACCTACTACCAGAACTGGTCCCTGTGGGACACCTACCGCACCCAGTCCCAGCTGCTGTCCCTGCTCGCGCCCCGCGAGGCTCGCGACATGGCGATCTCGGTGATCAAGATCTCCGAGGAGAGCGGCTGGCTGCCGAAGTGGGGCTACGGCACGGTCGAGACGAACATCATGACCGGCGACCCCGTCACCCCGTTCCTCACCAACGCCTACCAGCAGGGCCTGCTCACGGGCTACGAGGAGCGGGCCTACCGGGCACTGAAGCAGAACGCCGACGGGACGCCGCCCGCGGACTCGCCAGCGGTGGGCCGCGAGGCCGACAAGGAGTACATCGCGAACGGCTTCGCGCCGTACATCAAGGGCCGCCCGCATGTGAAGCCGGGCGACTCGGACTACGACCACGGCGCCTCGGCGACCCTGGAGTACGCCCTGTCGGACGCGATGCTCGCCCAGATGGCCCGCCACCTCGGGCATACGGCGGACGCCGACGGTTATGCCGCCCGCGCGCAGAGCTACCGCCGCCTCTTCGACCCCTCGACCGGCTTCTTCCGCGCCCGCGACGCCTCCGGTGCCTTCACCGGGCCGGCCGACCCGGCGCAGAGCGAGGGCTTCCACGAGGGCACGTCCTGGCAGTACCAGTGGCTGGTGCCGCAGGACCTGCCGGGCATGGTCTCCCTGATCGGCGGCGAGCGGGCCGCGAACGACCGGCTCGACTCCTTCTTCGCCTACGACCGGCTGCTGGCCGACCCGGCGAAGACGGCCCGTGAGGTGTGGGTCAACGGCCCGTACGACTACTACAACGCCGACAAGTACAACCCGCAGAACGAGCCCGACCTCATCGCCCCGTACACCTATCTGTCGACCGGCGAGCCGTGGAAGACGACCGACGTGGTGCACGCGGCGCTGACCCTGTTCACGGACGCGCCGACCGGCATGACCGGCAACGACGACCTCGGCACGATGTCCGCCTGGAACGTGCTGTCGTCGATCGGGATCTTCCCGGTGCAGCCCGGCTACGACACCTGGGGGCTGTCCACGCCGGTCTTCGACCGCGTCGACCTGACACTGGACCGCCGCTACTTCCCGCAGGGCGCCCTGACGATCACCGCGCGGGGTACCTCGACCGCCGAGCGATACATCCAGTCGGCCCGGACGGACGGGGTGGCCTATGACCGGACATACCTGACGACCGGTTCGCTGCGCTCCCTGCGCTCGCTCGACTTCACGGTCGGCCCGCGCCCGTCTGAGTGGGGAACATCGGCCCAGGCGGCGCCACCTGCACTGAAGTGACCTCAGGTGTCTCTTGAGTCCCGCCTCTCACGGAGAGGCGGGACTTAATCTGCTGTTAACTGTGCGTAGCTTGATCGTACTTGACCGTAATCGCCAAGGGGGGGTTGACTGCTGGCTCACCCTTCGTCGACGCGAGGCAAGCCATTGACTTCTGACCTGCTCGCTCCTCTCGACCTGGCGTTCTGGAACATCGAGTCCGCCGAACACCCCATGCACCTCGGCGCGCTGGGGATCTTCTCGGCGCACTCGCCCACCGCGGGCGCCCACGCCGCCGACCTGCTCGCCGCGCGGGCCGCGGCCGTACCCGGACTGCGGATGCGCATCCGGGACATATGGCAGCCGTCCGCGCTGCGGCCGCTGACCTTCGGCAGCGCCACCCGTGAGCCCGACCCCGGCTTCGATCCGCTCCACCATGTGCGGCTGCACACCCCGACCGCGGATTTCCACGCCGAGGCCGGCCGGCTCATGGAGCGGTCGCTGGAGCGTGGCCGGCCGCCGTGGGAGGCGCATGTGCTGCCGGGGGAGGACGGCGCGTCCTTCGCCGTGCTGTTCAAGTTCCACCACGCCCTGGCCGACGGCCTGCGCGCGCTGACTCTTGCCGCCGCCATCCTGGACCCGATGGACATGCCGGCGCGCAAGCCCCGCCCCGAGGAGCCCAGGCCCGGCCTGCTGCCCGACGTGCGCAAGCTGCCCGGCCTGGTCAGGGGCACCCTGTCCGACGTGGGGCGCGCCCTCGACATCGGCGCCTCGCTGGCTGTGTCCAGCCTGGGGGTGCGCTCCTCGACGGCGTTCACCGCCGAGGCCAGCGGAACCCGCCGCACCGCCGGCGTGGTCCTCGACCTCGACGACGTGCACCGCGTGCGCAAGGCCCAGGGCGGCACGGTCAACGACGTGCTGATCGCCCTCGTCGCGGGCGCCCTGCGCCGCTGGCTCGACGAGCGCGGCGACGGCAGCGACGGCGTGCGGCCACGCGCCCTGATCCCCGTCTCCAAGCGCCGCCCGCGCAGCGCCAGCCCACAGGGCAACCGGCTCTCCGGCTACGTGATACGGCTTCCCGTCGACGACCCCGACCCGCTCGGCCGCCTCGACACGGTCCGCTCGGCCATGGACCGCAACAAGGACGCCGGCCCCAACCGGGGTGCGGGCGCCGTCGCCCTGCTCGCCGACCATGTGCCGGCGCTCGGCCACCGGCTGGGCGGACCGCTGGTCAGCCAGGCCGCCCGGCTGTGGTTCGACATCCTGGTCACCAGCGTGCCGCTGCCCAGCCTCGGCCTGAAGCTCGGCGGCAACCCGGTCACGCAGGTTTTCCCGTTCGCGCCGCTGGCCCGCGGCCAGTCCCTGGCGGTGGCCGTCTCGACCTACCGCGGACACGTCCACTACGGCCTCGTCGCCGACGCCAAGGCCGTACCCGACCTGGACCGGCTGGCCGCCGCCCTCACCGAGGAGGTCGAGACGCTCATCACCGCCTGCGGCTCCTGACCTCCGTATGGGCTCTCTCGCCCGGATTTTGGAGGACCGGCCCGGCGCTCCGTACAATTCCCCGTTCGAAAGCGGACGCGGTCGGAGCGCCGCGCGGGTGATCAGGGAAACGGCAGCGCGATGACGGTGACAGACGAAGGCTCGGCGATCACGGACGAGGTCGTGTACGAGCCCGGTGACGAGGTCGTGTACGGCCCCGGCATCGATCCGGAGCGGCTCGCCGTCTGCCTCAGCGTGCTGGAGGAGCTCGACAAGCTGGAGGTCGACCACCCCGACGCGATCGCCGTGCGCCGGGCCACCGCGGGCATCTACCGCACGGTCAAGCAGCGCCGCCGCCAGGAGCGCCGGGCCGCCAAGACCGCCCACGACAAGGCGGTCACGGAGGCCACGGCGACCGGCTCCGCCCAGCGCATCGACGACGAGACCGAGGGCATCCTGCCGTCGTCGGCGACGGAGCAGGGCAAGATCGCCGGGATACTCCAGCGCCCCCGCTCCTGCTACACCTGCAAGACCCGGTACGTGGAAGTCGACTACTTCTACCACCAGCTCTGTCCCGACTGCGCCGGCCTGAACCGCGGCAAGCGCGACGCCCGCGCCGACCTCACCGGCAAGCGCGCCCTGCTCACCGGCGGCCGCGCCAAGATCGGCATGTACATCGCGCTGAGGCTGCTGCGCGACGGCGCGCACACCACCATCACCACGCGCTTCCCCAAGGACGCCATCCGCCGCTTCAAGGCCATGGACGACTCCGCGGACTGGATGCACCGCCTGGAGGTCGTCGGCATCGACCTGCGCGACCCGGCCCAGGCCGTGGCCCTCGCCGACCAGGTCGCCGAGGCGGGCCCGCTCGACATCCTCGTCAACAACGCGACGCAGACCGTGCGCCGCCTGCCCTCCGCCTACGCCGCCCTGGTCGACGGAGAGAGCGCCCCGCTGCCCGCCGGAGAGCTGCCCGCCCACCACGTCATCGGCGCCTTCAACTCCGGCGCGGTCGACGGCCTGGCCGCCCTGCCCCTCGGCACCAGCGGCCTCGACGCACAACAGGTCGCCGACCTCGCGCTGGTCGCGGGCAACGCCAGCGTCGCCCGGCACCTCGACGGGACCGCCATCGACGCGGGCGGCCTGGTCCCCGACGTCGTCGACAGCAACACCTGGGTGCAGACCATCGAGCAGATCTCCCCGGTCGAGCTCCTCGAGACCCAGCTGTGCAACTACACGGCGCCGTTCATCCTGATCAGCAAGCTCCGCCCGGTCATGGCGGACGCCGCCAGGAAGGCGACCAGCGGACGCGCGTACGTCGTGAACGTCTCCGCGATGGAAGGCGTCTTCGGCCGCGGCTACAAGGGCGCGGGCCACCCCAACACCAACGCCGCCAAGGCCGCCATGAACATGGTCACCCGGACCAGCGGCCAGGAGATGTTCCAGACCGACGGCATCCTGATGACCTCGGTCGACACCGGCTGGATCACCGACGAGCGCCCCCACTACGACAAGCTGCGCCTGGCCGAAGAGGGCTTCCACGCCCCGCTCGACCTGGTCGACGGGGCCGCACGGGTCTACGATCCGATTGTGCGCGGCGAGCAGGGCGAGGACCTGTACGGCGTCTTCCTGAAGGACTACGCGCCCGGCAAGTGGTGAACCACCCGCCGTGACGTGTGGCCCGGGGCCCGTAGGGAACCCGGACCCTGGTGATTACCGCGCCAGGGAGTGACCATGAGCAGTCCACACAGCATTGATCCGCGAGCGCAGAACGACCCGCGCAACCGCTATCCGACCGACGAACAGTTCTACGGCAGCGACCGCCCCGACCACGCCGTACTGCCGGAGGACCGGCCACGCGGCGGCGGGGGCACGAGTCCGGTGAAGCACCGCGGCACGTGGGCCACGGTCGCGCTCGTCGCCGGCATCATCCTGCTGATCCTCCTGGGGATCGCACTGTTCCCGTGAGGGAGCCACAGCCACCGTCACGAGCGAGGTGGTGCGTATGAGCGAAGGCGGTCGTGGACGGCGTACTCCCGCGCGGAGTACGCCGTCCTCACGCGTGTACCCCCGTCCACCAGCAGATCCGCGCCGGTGATCCACTGCGCCGCGTCCGAGGCCAGCCACACCACGGCCCGCGCGACGTCCTCCGGCTCACCGATCCGCCCCAGCGGCAGCCCGGCGGCCAGCTCCTGCTCGCCCGGCTCCCACACGAACCGCGCCATCTCGGTGCGCACCAGCCCGGGGGAGACCGAGTTGACCCGCACCTTGGGTGCCAGCTCCCCGGCCAGCTGCTGCGTCAGATGCAGCAGGGCCGCCTTGCTCGTGCCGTAGGCGCCCACGTTCGGCCCGACATGTGCGGCACCCTCCGTGCAGACGTTGACGACCGAGCCGCCGTGCTCGCGCATCCAGGCCCGCCACGCCCACTGCACCAGCCGCAGGGGCGCCTCGACGTTCACGGTGAACGCCTCCCGCCAGGCATCGGGACCGGCCTCCATGAGCGGTCCGTACGGCTGGTTCGTCGCCGCGTTGTTGACCACGACGTCGATCCGGCCGAACGCGCTCAGGGCCCGCTCCGTGACCTCCCGCAGATGATCCGGATCCGCGACGCTGCCGCTCACCCCGATGCCGCCCAGCTCGTCGGCCGTGGAGCGCACCTCGTCCACGTCCCGCGCGGTCACACACACCAGCGCCCCCGCCGCGGCCAGCTGCCCGGCGACGGCACGTCCGATCCCGCGGGTCGCCCCGGTGACGACGGCAGCCCTGCCCTCGAGCCCGTACCCGTCGGCTGCGTGCCCCTTGAGTGCGTACGACGACGTCATCACCGTACGGTCTCATGACGGATCGTCAGTCGACAGCCCCGAGACGGGAGTTGCGTGCGGCGACCAGCTCCAGCACCGTGCGCCAGTCCTCCAGCACCCCCGCGTCGAAGCCGGCGCTTCTGCCCTCCTCGTCCGCCTGGCGCAGGCGCAGCAGATCATCGTCGGCGGGCAGCTCGCCGCGATGGTGCTCGCGCACCAGCCGGGCGACCCGCTCGCCGAGCAGGCCCCGCACCGCGTCGGCCGCGCAGTCCGGGTGGGCGCTCTCGTCGCCCGGCCGCAGCAGCGGGCCGATGGCGTGGACCAGGCCCGCGACCTGGAGCTCCTTGTCGGCGGGGCGGCGGCGCCGCAGCAGTGCGGCGGTCTGCAGCGCGTGCTGGTGCAGATCGACCCGGCGACTTCGCAGGCCCGGGGCATCCCACGAGCCCCGGCAGGCGTACAGCAGATCCATCAGCTCCTCGACACTGCGCAGCTCCATGCGCCAGTCCTTCCGCCGGACAAGCCGTTGCCTTCCCGTCAGCAGATCATGGCCGCCTTGCGATTCGGCCAACGGGACTTGAACTGCGTGGCCAGTTCACCGCGCTCCGTGACCTCACGTCGCCGGTGAGGCATCCGCGTCCTAGGGAAGCCGCTGCCCCGTCACGGCCGAGAAGCAGTGCACGCCGTCCGCGCGGACCGCCACCCGAAGAGTGGCCCCCGCGCCGTACGTGGGGCGTCCCGGGAGCCGGACGACGATGCGGGCGAGCCCCTCGCCGGACCACGCCGTCGCATGGAGGTGGACCACGGCGCCGGTGTCCTCCACCCTCTCCACCACGAGGTCCAGTCCCGGCGTCTCCCGGTCCTCCGGCGAGAGGAACTCGAAGCTCTCGGGCCGGACGCCGAGCACGATCTCGCCGACGCCCCCGGCTGCGGCCGCGCGCAACGTGCCACGGGGCAGCGGCACGTCGAGGGCGCCGAACCGGGCCCCGGCCGAGGACAGCGGCAGCCGGAAGAGGTTCATCGCGGGCGAGCCGATGAAACCGGCCACGAACGTGCCGGCCGGGTGCGCGTAGATCTCCTTCGGCGTGCCCACCTGCTGCAGCACACCGTCCTTGAGCACGGCGAGGCGATCGCCCACGGCCATCGCCTCGGCCTGGTCGTGAGTGACGTACACCGTGGTGATGCCCAGATGGTGCTGCAGCCGGACGATCTGCATGCGGGTCTGCGCCCGCAGCCGGGCGTCGAGATTGGACAACGGCTCGTCCATCAGATAGACCCGCGGGTCCCGCACGAGCACCCGCCCCGTCGCGACACGCTGCTGCTCGCCGCCCGCCAGCGACCTGGGCCGACGGCCCAGGAACTGGTCGAGGTCGAGGACGGAAGCGGCGTACTCGACACGCTGCCGGGCGCACACCCGGGACATGCGCGCGATCCTCAGAGCGAAGCCGATGTTGTCGGCAGCCGACAAATGCGGGTACAGGGCGTAGTCCTGGAACACCATCGCGATGTCGCGGTCCCTGGGCGGAAGATGGGTCACGTCCCGGACGCCGATGAGGATCGATCCCGAGTCGACGTCCTCAAGCCCGGCGAGCATGCGCAGGCAGGTCGACTTTCCACAACCGGAAGGACCGAGCAGGACCATGAACTCACCGTCCCCGATCTCGAGGTCGAGCGAGTCCACGGCAGGCCGCTCCATCGACGGGAAGCACCGGGTGGCCTGGTCGAAGGTGACAGACGCCATGACATCCCCCTCCCGGACAGGGCTTCGCACCCAGCATGGAACGGGTGTTGCCCCTTCGGCAGGCCTGTAGACCGAACGAGTGACAGGAGAGGGGTCTGAAACAGGACGACTTATGACAGTAACCCCAAGTTTTCAGCCCCATAGAGCGGATGGCCGCTCATTTGGTTAATCTGTAGGGGACGGACAGTTCCACCGGGTCCAACCCACACCCACGTCCGTCCCGGGGCAAGCCGGCAGACAACGGCCTGTTCTCACACGAGTTACCGGCGCCACCGCGTCCGAACTGCTTTCGACTCACACCCGAGCGGGCGTCAGGCGCCGGACCGCAAAGTGACCGGCACGCCCCGAGGGTGACCCGACACATAAGGAGTGCGCGGTGACACCGGAGAAGACGAATCGCGAACAGCGCCCCAAGGAACGCACGGAGCGCCCCGGCCGACGGTCGGACGAACTCGGCAGCCTGGAAGTCTGGGCCCACGCGGCCCCCATCCGCCTGGCAGGCTACGAGGACGACCTCGCCGAGCCCCACATCCTGCCCAGCGTGGACTGAACCCCGGCAGGACCTTCGCGATCGCCGGCTGCATGGGCGTGCGACACTCACGCCCATGCAGATCAGAGAAGCCGCGGCCGAGGACTGGCCGCGGATCTGGCCTTTCTGGCACCGGATCGTCGCCGCAGGCGAGACCTACACCTGGGACCCGGACACCTCCGAGGAGGCGGCCCGGGCCCTGTGGATGAACCCGGCCAAGCATGTCTACGTCGTCGAGGACGAGGACGGCTCCGTCGTCGGCTCGGCATACGTCACGCCCAACTACGGCGGCCCCGCGGCCGACATCGCCAACGCCGGCTTCATGGTCGACCCCGACCGGGCGGGCCGCGGCATCGGCCGCGCCCTCGCCGAACACGTCCTGGCCGCCGCCAGGTCCGACGGCTACCGGGCGATGGTCTTCAACGCCGTCGTCGAGACGAACCCGGCCGTGCAGCTGTGGACGTCCCTGGGCTTCGAGATCCTGGGCACGGTGCCGGAGGCGTACGAGCATCCGCGCTACGGGCGGGTGGGGCTGCATGTGATGTACCGGGCGCTGTAGGGCCCCGCTAGTCCTTGCGCCCCGTCACGGCCACGGTCACCCCGAGGCCGATCATGGTGAGGCCGCCGACCCCGCCGACCATGGACAGCCGGCGCGGGGAGCGCGCGAACCAGCCGCGGGCGGTGGAGGCGATCAGGCCCCACACGCTGTCGGAAGCCAGCGCGATCACGTTGAAGACCAGCCCGAGCAGCAGCATCTGCACCGTGACGTGTCCGCTGTCACGGTCCACGAACTGCGGCAGTACGGCCGCGAAGAACACGATGGTCTTCGGGTTCGTGACACCGACCGCGAACCCCTCCCAGAAGGTGCGCAGTCCGCTGTGCGCGGGCACCTCGCCGCCCGCGAACGCAGCCCGCAGCGACCCGCGTTCACGCCATGCCTTCACGCCGAGGTACACCAGGTAGACCGCGCCGGCCAGCTTGAGCACGGTGAAGACGAGCACCGAGCGTTCCACGACGGAGCCGATGCCGAACGCCACCGCCACCACCAGCAGATAGGCGCCGAGCGTATTGCCCACGACGGTGGTCAGCGCGGCCCGGCGCCCCTGCGCGAGCGCCCGGCCGATCACGAACAGCACACTGGGCCCGGGTATCACGATCAGCAGGAAGGACAGCGCCGCGAAGGCGAGCAGACGGTCGGTGGACATCATGCGATCCATGCAAGCACGGGCAGGGGCCGCTCTTCAGCTCCATTTTCCCGGCGTCCACCGCCCCGGATCCACGCCTTTGCAGACCTCCTGGTCCAGCGGTGCCGTCCGCTGCCACGGATGCAGCTTCTCCAGTTGCTGTGCCACCTCCAGGAGCATCGCCTCCGAGCCCGGGCGGCCCACCAGCTGGACGGCGCAGGGGGCTCCGGAGGGCAGGGTGCCGAAGGGGACGGACATGGCGGGCCAGCCGGTCAGGTTCCACGGCGGGGTCAGGGGCGAGTAGTTGGTGTTGGCGAGGACGTTGGCCAGCCAGCCCCGCTCGTGCCAGGCCACCGACCTGGGGGAGCGGCGGGCGAGTGCGGGGGTGAGCAGGACGTCGTACTCGGCGAAGAACGGCTCCATCCGGCGGCGCAGTCGGTCCCGGCTGTCACCGTTGCGGATGCTGCTCAGGAAGCGGCGGCCGATGGTGGCGTGTACCCGGGTGCGCCGGTTGAGCAGGCGCGGGTCCAGGCCCTGGGCGTCCACCGCAGTGCCCGCGGTCCAGTGGGCGAGGGACATGGTGCTCAGGGAAAGCGGGTAGGGCGGGTCGGCCCGGCGGACCTGGTGGCCGGCCTTGATCAGGACGCCGGCGGCGTCGCGGGCCGCGGTCGTGTACGGCCGGCTGATCGTGACGCCGGCCAGGGGGCTGCGCAGCGAGACGGCGATCTTGCGCATGGCGGGTTCGGACGGCGGCGCCGTCTCGGTGTCCGCCAGCACCGACAGCATCAGGCGCGCGTCCTCGACCGTCGTGGCGAGCGGACCGTTCTCGGACATGCCGAACCAGTCGCCGTCGCTGATGCCCGCCGGGACGACCCCGTGGCCCGGCTTGATGGTGACCAGACCGCAGTTGGCGGCCGGGATGCGCAGCGAGCCCATCCCGTCGTTGCCGAGGGCGATCGGCACCAGGCCGGCGGCGACCGCTGCCGCACTGCCGCCCGAGGAGCCGCCCGCCGTGCGGGTCGGGTCCCAGGGGTTGCGGGCGGTGCCGTGGACGCCCTCGGTGGTGCCGAAGACGCAGAGCTCAGGCACGTTCGTCAGGCCCACCACCACCGCACCTGCCGCCCGCAGCCGCGCCACCGTGACGTGATCGTCGGCGGCGGGCGTGT
The DNA here is from genome assembly GCF_000720765.1 of Streptomyces sp. NRRL S-646. GTDB lineage: Bacteria > Actinomycetota > Actinomycetes > Streptomycetales > Streptomycetaceae > Streptomyces. The sequence goes on along the minus strand of NZ_JODC01000007.1, from coordinate 126,438 downwards.
CCGGCGTCGCGGCGGAGCCCACGCGGTTGGACTCACCGCGTACCGCGAGATTGTCCTTGACCGCCACTGGCACCCCGGCCAGCGGCAGTCCGGCCAGATCGTCACGGGAGGCCAGCTCGTCGGCCTCCGCGAGCGCCGCCTCGGCCCGCACGACCCGGAACGCCCCGATCCGGCCGTCGAGCCGCTCGATCCGGTCGAGGTGCTCGGCCACCACCTCGCGGGGCGTGGCCCGCTTCTCACGTACGGCGGCGGCGATCTCGGCGGCGGTCCGGCCGACCCAGCTGGTCACGGGCGCTCCTCGGGGTGCGTGACGTGGAACTACTCATGAGTACGCAGAGCACTCTGCCCCGCCGTGGGCTCCGCGTCGAGAGCATTCGCTCTTGGACATTCGGGCGGCTCTTCTTGGACTTTTTGCGGGGCGGCCGTCGGGCATGGCGGCTTCACTCGCAGGTCATCCGATCAATGGGTCAACTCCTGTGCGATCACGCCCCATTGACAGGCTTATGGGTCCACCCAATCATCAGACATCGGATGAATCGGGAGCCGCTCATGAGTATGAGTCCCTGTCCAAGACGTCAGGTCCTGACGGCCGCCGCCGGAGTCGCCGCCGCGGCCGCCCTGCCCCTCACCACCGCACCCGAGGCACACGCCGCCACACCGGCCGACGACCCGGCCGGATCCTCCCCCTGGGTCCCCGTCCCCGACCCGGTCCCCGTCCCGCTCGACGGCCTCTACGACAACGACGGCATCGACACCGCCTCCGCCCCCGGCGGCGACTTCGACGGCTCCGGTTACACGTTCCCGGGCGAGGAGCTCCCCGCAGGTCGCGTCGAGGTCGACGGCATCCCCTTCCTCTTCCCGGCCGCGACGGCGGGCGCCAGGAACAACGTCGTCGCGCTCGGCCAGCGCATCGAACTGCCCAAGGGCCGCTATCTGTCGGCTGTCTTCCTCACCGCCGGCAGCTACGGCAACGCCTCCGGCAAGGCCACCGTCCACTACGCCGACGGCTCGACCAGCACCGCCGGCCTCGGCGGCGCCGACTGGTACGCGGCGGGCGGCGCCCTGTCCGCGCCCTACCGCTACAAGCCGGACGGCACCAAGGACGGGCACAGCGTCGGCATCGGCACCTCGCAGGTGTGGACGGACCCGCAGCGCGAGGCCGTCGCCGTCACCCTGCCGGTCACCAACCCGGCCGAGGCGAACAAGACATCCCTGCACGTCTTCGCGCTCTCCCTCCAACCCGTCGCCCAGGGGCGGGCGTTGGCCTTGCGCGACGCCCGCTCCACCTCCTCCCTGCTGCCCTCCACTGGCGCCCAGAGCGTCGAGGCCACCGTCGTCAACGCGGGCACCGTCGCCGTCCTGGCCGCCGACGGGGTGTCCGTACGCGTCGACGTCCCCGGCGCCCGCACCGTCGAACCCGCCCGCATCCGCCGCCTCGACCCCGGCGAACAGGCCCGCGTCCGCGTCGGCATCCGCAACCGCACGGGCACCGCCCCCGGAACGCAGCGGGACGGCTCGGTGACCGTCGCCGGACGGGACACTCAAGTCGCCGTACAAAACGGCCGGTTGACGCTCGGTACGGCCGACTACCAGCCCAGTGAGGCCTCCCTCTCCGGCCACCAGGCCCCGTACTGGTTCCAGGGCGCCAAGTTCGGCATCTTCATCCACTGGGGGGTCTACGCGGTGCCCGCCTGGGCGCCGGTCGGCAAGCAGTACGCCGAGTGGTACTGGGACCAGATGCAGGACCCGAACAACCCCACCCACGCCTACCACCGGGCCACCTACGGCGAGGCCTTCGCGTACGACGACTTCATCCCGCGCTTCACCGCCGAGAAGTACGACCCGCGCGCCTGGGTGGAACTGTTCCGGGACGCGGGCGCCCAGTACCACGTGCTCACCTCGAAGCATCATGAGGGCTTCGCCCTGTGGGACACCAAGGTCTCCGACCGCAACGCCGTGAAGATGGGCCCGAAACGGGACCTGGTCAAGGAGCTGTTCGAGGCGTCCCGGCGCTACGCCCCCGAACTCCACCGCGGCCTCTACTTCTCGATGCCCGAGTGGTTCAACCCGGACAACCCGTGGATGGGCCACGCCCCGCGCAATCCGTACACCCTCGAACCGGTCCCGTACACCGGATACACCGCGGGCAAGGACTACGTGAAGGACTACCAGGCCCCGCAGCTGCTCGAGCTGATCCACGGCTACGACCCGGAGCTCATCTGGTGCGACATCGGCGGCGTGAACGACAGCCTCCACGTCCTCGCCGAGTACTTCAACCACGCCAAGAACCGGGCCCGTCCGATCGACGTCACGGTCAACAACCGCTCGGGCATCGCCTTCCACGACTTCACGACACCCGAGTACACGACGTACGAGAACACGGTTGTCGCCAAGTGGGAGTCCAGCCGCGGCCTGGACCCCTTCAGCTACGGCTACAACGGCGCGACCCCCGACGACGCCTACATGACCGCCGAGGAGGTCGTGCACAGTCTCGTCGACATCGTCTCCAAGAACGGCAACTTCCTGCTCGACATCGGCCCGCGCGCCGACGGCACCATCCCGCAGATCATGCAGATGCGGCTGCGCGAGACGGGCGCCTGGCTCAAGGTCAACGGCGAGGCGATCTACGACACGACGTACTGGTCGCGGATGGCGCAGCTCGGCGACGACCTGCGCTTCACGGTCCGCCCCGACCAGGCCTTCTACATCCACTCCCTGACCCGCCCCGGCGCGAAGCTCACCGTCGAGGCGCCCGTGCCGGTCCGCGGCGGCGACAAGGTGACGATGCTCGGCCACGACCGGCCGCTGACCTGGACCGTCAGCAAGGGAGCACTGGTGATCGACGTACCCGAGACAGCCCGGAATGCGGGACAGCACGTGTGGGTGTTCAAGGTGGAGTGGCATGGGTGAGTTCAGAAGGAGACAGCTGCGGCTGCTCGGTGTCGCGGCGGCGCTGACGCTGTTCGTGGCGCCGACGTCGGCGGTCGCGCAGGACCAGGAGAAGACGCCGGTCACAGTCCCCGCGCTGTCCAACTGGACGGCCGAGAGCGGAAGTTACCAGTACGGCAAGAGCACGCGGCTGGTGGCCGGCAGCCCCGCCGAGCGCCGGGTCGCGGACACCCTCGCCGACGACCTGCGCGCGGCGGGCCACGGCACCGTCCCGGTCATCGGCGACGGCGCCCGCACCGGCGACATCGTGATCGACGTACGGCCCGCGACGACCTCACTCGGCGCCGAGGGCTACGAACTCCACGCCGGCCGGCGGCTGACGGTGACCGGCGCCACCGAGACCGGCGCCTTCCACGGCACCCGCACCGTCCTCCAGCTCCTCGCCCAGGGCGACCGCATCCCGGCCGGCCGGACGGTCGACGTACCGCGCTACAAGGAACGCGGCGTCGGCGTCTGCGCCTGCTACATCCACATCTCGCTGCCCTGGCTGGAGAACCTGGTCCGAGAGATGGCGTACCACAAGCTCAACCAGCTGCTCCTCGAACTGAAGGTGAAGAGCGACGCCCACCCCGAGGCCGACACCTGGGGCTACTACACCAAGGACGAGATCCGCAGCCTCGTCGCCCTCGGCGAGAAGTACCACGTCGAGATCATTCCGGAGATCAACTCCCCGGGGCACATGGACCCGTGGATCGAGAACCGCCCGGACCTGCAGCTGACCGACTCCGACGGCAACAAGCAGCCCGCCCGCCTCGACGTCACCCAGCAGGCCGCCTTCGACTACTACACGAGCCTGATGGACGAGTACGCGCAGGTCTTCACCGCCAAGTCCTGGCACATGGGCGCCGACGAGTACATGCTCGGCTCCGACTACTCCAAGTACCCGCAGATGCTGCGCTACGCCCAGGCCAAGTACGGAGCGAACGCCACCCCGCAGGACGCCTACGTCGACTTCATCAACCTCGTCCAGGCCTACGCCGCGAGCAAGGGCAGGCAACTGCGCATCTGGAACGACGGCCTCACCGGGGCCAACACCGTCCCGGTCGCGGCGGGCACGACGGTAGAGCACTGGCTGAACGTGACCACCAAACCCAGCCGACTCATCGCCCAGGGCTACCCGTTGATGAACGCCGCCTACTCGCTCTACCTCGTCCGGGGCGGCTTCCACAGCGACACCAAGGCGCTGTACGACCAGAGCTGGGACCCGCGCAGCTTCGAAGGCGAGAAGCTGACCTCCGACAAGGGCATCACCGGCGCGAAGATCAGCCTCTGGCCCGACAACGGCCGCGGCGAGACCGAGAACGAGGTCGCCGTCGAACTCCGGCCCACGCTACGGCACATCGCCCAGGCCACCTGGGGCGCCCCGCACCCCGACGCCACCTACGCCGAGTTCACGGCACGCGGCACCGCCGTGGGCCACGCGCCCGGCCGGCGGGACCTGACGCGGCTGCCGGTCGCGGACGGCACGTACACCTTCCGGACGGCGGGCACGTCCTTCGACGCCCAGGTCCGGCGCACGGCGGACGGTTATGCCACCGTGCGCACCGGGGACGGCTGCCTCGAAGTCCGCGGAGGCAAACTCACGCTCAACGTGCCGCTCCAGCCCGGAGAGCAGGCAACGGCCCAGACCTGCGATCCCGCGAACACCCTCCAGCGCTGGGAGCTGGAACCGGCCACGGGCGGCTACCGGCTCCTCAACGCCATCACGCGGATGGCGCTGAGCGTGACCGACGACGGGCACCTCGCGCAGTACCCGCCCGACCAGCACACACCCGCCGTCTGGCACCTGACCGCTCACTGAACCGAGGAGTCCGCCATGGCCCTCTCCAGACGCCTCTTCCTCTCCTCCGCCATCACCTCGGCCGCCGCACTCGCCGCCTCCGGGCATCCCGCGGCCGCCGCGCCCGGGACGCCCGTCCCGGCCGACCTCCGCCACCGCATCCCCGTCAGCCCCGACGACACCCCGGACGAGCTGCTCCGCAAGGCCTCCCAAGTCCGGCCCACCACACGGCAGATCGCCTGGCAGGCCCTGGAGCAGACCGCGGCGTTCCTGCACTTCGGCGTGAACACCTTCACCGGCCTGGAATGGGGCACCGGCGACGAGGACCCCAACGTCTTCCAGCCCGCCGGCCTCGACACCGACCAGTGGGCCCGCGCCCTGCGCGACGGCGGCTTCAAGCTCGCCATCCTCACCGTCAAACACCACGACGGGTTCGTGCTCTACCCGTCCCGCTACACCAACCACACCGTGGCGTCGAGCAGTTGGCAGGGCGGCCATGGCGACGTATTGCGCTCCTTCGCCGACTCCATGCGCAGCCACGGCATCAAGGTCGGCGTCTACATCTCGCCCGCCGACGAGAACCAGTACCTGCACGGCGTGTACGCCAACGGCAGCGCCCGCACCGAGCGCACCATCCCCACCCCGGTGCCGGGCGACGACCGCAGCCTGGACCGCACCTTCACCCTGCCCGCCACCGAGTACGGCGCCCACATGCTCAACACGCTCTACGAGGTGCTCACCGAGTACGGACCCGTCGACGAGGTGTGGTTCGACGGCGCCCAGGGCCGCATCCCGCCCGGCAACGTGGAGGACTACGACTGGGACAGCTGGTACACCCTGGTCCGCGCGCTCGCCCCGGACGCGGCGATCGCCGTCACCGGACCCGATCTGCGCTGGGTCGGCAACGAGAGCGGGCTGGCCCGCGAGGACGAGTGGAGCGTCATCCCGGTCAAGGAGAACCAGTACGGCCGCACCGACTGGGCCCTGTCCTACGACACCCCCGACGAGGGCAGCCGAGCCGCGCTCGTCGCCGCTCAGCCGAAGACGGACTACCTCCAGTGGTGGCCGGCGGAGTGCGACGTGTCCATCCGCGACGGCTGGTTCTACCACGCCGACCAGCAGCCCAAGTCCGTCGACGACCTGACCGGGATCTACTTCGGCTCAGTGGGCCGCAACTCCGTCCTGCTGCTCAATGTCCCCCCGGACACGGACGGCCGGCTGCACGACACCGACGTCGTCCGGCTGCGCGAGTTCCGTGAGCGGATCGAGCGCGAACTGCCCGGGGACCTGGCACGCGGGGCACGCGTCACCGGCTCGTCCCGGACGCGGGCCGTCGATCTCGGCACCGATCAGGAAGTGGACCGCATCCGGCTGGCGGAGGACATCCGCCACGGCCAGCAGGTGGAGACCTTCGTGGTGGAGGCGTACCGCGACGGGGCCTGGGCGGAGGTGACCCGGGCCGGAACGATCGGCGCGAGCCGCATCCTGCTCCTGCCGGCGCCGGTACGGGCCCGGCGGTGGCGGCTGCGGGTGACAGGGGCGCGGGACGCCGTACGGATCGCACGGTTCGAGCTGTACCGGTCCCGGGTCTGAGGCGTACCCGCGGCGGGGCGGTCACCGGGTTGTCGGCGCTCTGGTGACCGCCCCGCTGCCGGCCGGCGGCCGTGTGGTCATCCGGCGGGCGCCGCGACGGGAGGCTCTGCGGGCGCCTTGACCTTCGGCGGGCGGGCGAGGAACACACTCGCGGCGATGATCCACAGACCGGACGCGAGGAAGGCGAAGAATCCCACCCACGGAATGAAGGTGGCCACGCCCAGAACGATTCCGGCCCAGCCCAGCCAGCGCGGCAATGGCGTTCCACTGCGGGCTGTGTCAAGACCGGCAGCGAGCATCATGATGGCGATTCCGGCGACAAAGGGAATGAAGAAATCGGTGCTGATGGCATTCATCGACTGAAATGCCTGGCCGCCGACCCGCCGTTTGTCGCTGGCGTCGACCATGGCGAGCGTGAGACTCGATGCGGTCCAGAACCCCACGGCCGACAGAATGCCGCCGGCGAAGGCGACTTGGGGCAGCCAGCCGTGCCGGTCGGCCTCGGCGAGGTGGTGGCGCAGGTTCCCGGCGAAGAACACCAGGACCGCCGCGGCCAGAACCAGCAGATACAGAGCGACTGCCTGTCGTGTGTCGTGATGGTGGTAGAAGAGCTTGATCTGCGGACCGGGATCTCCGACGTCCGGTGTCGACCCGCCCACGGCGAAAGCGACCACAATCAGAATGACGGCAACAATGCCGGTGAATGGTCCGAGGCGCATCGGAAACCTCCGATCCGGACACGCGAATACCTCTTTTTATGCTTCCATGCAACTCGGCGCCCGGCAACTCGGCCGTTATTCACCGGTGCGTTTCAGGAGTGGGAGCGGCGGTGCCGGCGGATTCGCCAGACGACAAGGGCCACGACGACGATTGCGGCAAAGGCCAGGGCGACGGTCCGGCCGACCATGCTCTCGACGCGTTCGTAGGCAGCGCCCGCGGCATAGCCGAGGAGGACGTTGCCGACACCCCAGACCAGGCCGCCCGGAGCGTTGTAGAGCAGGAAGCGCCGGTACGGCATGTTCGACGCACCCGCCATCGCGGGAACGAAGGACCGGAAGAAGGCGACGAAACGGCCGACGAAGACCGCCGCCGGACCGCGCCGGCGGATCAGGTCGCGCGCCTTGTCCACCCGCTCGGCCCGTCGGCGCAGGGGGCGGCTGGAGAGCAGCGGCGGTCCGAGGCGCCGGCCGACCTTGTAGCCGACGCTGTCCCCGGCGATCGCCGCGAGGACGACAGCAAGGGTCATCCAGGCCAGGTCGACGTTGCCCCGCCGGGCCAGCACCCCGCCGACGATCGCCGCGGTCTCGCCCGGCAGGACAAACCCGAAGAACAGCGCGTCCTCGGCGAACACCAGGGCCGTGACCACGACGTAGACCACGGGACCGGACAGGTCGGCGAGCCAGTCGACAAGAGCGTCCATCTGCCGACCCCCTTCTCTGCCGGGTACGAGTACCCGGCAGCGGCGGCCTGGCCCGCGGCCGTCCGGCGCAGCAGGAAGTTCACGGCGGTCATGGTCAGGACCGGCTCGCCGTGCTGGTTGAGGACTTCGATTCCGGTGTGGACCAGCCCGCGGTCCGGTTTGGAACGGGAGAGGCGAGTCTCCCGCACGGTCGTGCGCAGGGAGAGACCGTCGCCGGGCCGCACCGGTCGTACCCAGCGCAGTTCCTCGACGCCCGGGGAGGCCAGGCCGCCCACCTTGCTGATGTAGTGGTCGGCGTAGAGCCGCATCATGACGGCGCAGGTGTGCCAGCCGCTGGCGATGAGCCCCTGGTACGGGCCCTGCAGTGCGGCCTGCGGATCGATGTGGGTGCCCTGTGGATCGAACTCCCGGGCGAAGCGGAGGATGTCCTCCTCGGTCATGGTGATGCTGCCGTAGACGTAGACCGCGCCCGGCACGTAGTCCTCGAAATAGCGGTCCTCGATGGGTACGACGAAGTCCGCCTCGCTCAGTGTGGTGGTCGGTGCTGTCATTGGCGGCACGATAGCCGCCGGGTGAGTCGATCTCGCGGCGCGGCGGGCTCAGATCTCCTTGAGGACCTGTTCCAGGAAGGGCACCGAGTCCACGGCCGGCGAGGCCACCAGGCTCAGGCGGTCCATGACCGCGAGATAGTGGTCGACCTCCTCGGGCTTGTCCAGGTACAGGGCGCTGGAGAGCTGCTCGAGGTAGACGACGTCCGGCAGGTCCGGTACGGGGAAGCGCAGCACGGTGATCGGCCCGCCGGCCGCGGCGTGACCGCCGACGTGGAAGGGCAGGACCTGGAGCGTCACGTTCGGCCATGCGGCCGCCTCGATCAGGTGCTGCAGCTGGGCACGCATCACCTCGGCCCCGCCGAGCGGGCGGCGCAGCGCCGCCTCGTCCACCACGACCCACAGCTTCGGCGCGTCCGGCCGGGAGAGCAGCTCCTGCCGGGTCATGCGCAGCTCGACCCGGCGCGCGATCGCGTCCGGGGAGGTGATGGGGTGGCCGAGCCGGATGACGGCCTCGGCGTACGCCGGGGTCTGCAACAGGCCCGGGATGAACTGGACTTCATAGGTACGGATGAGGGAGGCGGCCTCCTCCAGGCCCAGGTGCTGCTCGAACCAGCTCGGGAAGGCGTCTCCGTACGCCCGCCACCAGCCGGGTTCGTTGGCCCGCCGTACCGAGTCCAGGAACTCCTGGCGTACGGCGGGGTCCTGGACGCCGTACAGCGTGAGCAGGTCGGCGATGTCGCGCTGTTTGAAGCCGACGCGGCCCAGCTCCATGCGGCAGAGCTTGGCGTCCGAGGCGCGGATGGCCGCAGCGGCCGTGTCCCGGCTGATGTCGAGGGATTCGCGCAGGCGGCGCAGGCGGGTGCCCAGCATGATGCGCTGCACGGTCGGCCCGCCGTGGCGTCGGCTCAGGACCTCGACGTCGGAGGGAATGGGTTCTCGCTGAACTGCCGTCATGGTCATCCCCTCGGCCGCCGCACCGGCTGCGTGTGCATGTGTTCGGGACTCAACCAAGGAGGGTAGCACCGAGGCGTCGTTCGGCTGCGGTGCGTGAAGTGGCCGGAGGGTACAGACCGGTGGCCGGTACCCTCCGGCTGTCCGCGGGTGTGCCCGACCTCAGCCGGCGGGGAGTAGGCCGTCGAAGTCGCCGTCCTTCACACCGCGGACGAAGGCGGAGATCTCGGCGCTGGTGTAGACGAGCGCCGGACCCTGGGGGTGGCGGGAGTTGCGGACGGCGACGCTGCCGTCCGGGAGGGCGGCGAGTTCGACGCAGTTGCCCTCCGGGTTGCTGTGGTGGCTCTTGCGCCAGACCGCCCCTGCCAGCTCGGTGGCAGGTATGCCGTTGCTCACGTGCTGCATCTGAACCTCTTTGAGATGAAGTCGCGTTGAGTGGACTCGTGGTCGGCGCTGCAATTGCATCCTCAATTGCATCCACGGGTGGTGTGCGGGACGATAGCGTCCGGCGCCCGCTGCCCGCAAGATCATCTGCAATTGCAGGGGTAATTGCCGATGCACTTGCGTACGGACTGCCGGACGTAGCACGATACTTCGCACAGGTGTAGCGCTCGGTTGTTCTCTCCGCAGGGGTACCAGGGGTCGCGATGTCCGCAGAGCAAGTCGCAGAACCGGTCAACCCCCTGCGTATCGAGGAGACTTGGCAGTGGCTGAGCCAGGCCGTGGACCACATCGGCCGGCCCGGGCCCGGGCTGAGCCTTCCTCTCGTCCCAAGCTCCGAGGACGGGCCCGGCCCCGCCCACTGCTCGGTGCTCGTCGTACCGCCGATCGCCCAATCCGCCCACATGGCCCGGGACTTCACGCGCACGACGCTCGTCGACCGGACCACGGACGAACGCGTCGAGGACGTGGCGGTCACCGTGTCGGAGCTGCTGAGCAACGCCCTGCGCTACGGCCGAGCAGCGGACGGCGAGGCGGAGTTGCAGCCGGCGCTGTGGCTCGCGTACTGGGACCGCTGGTCCTGCGCCGTGTGCGCGGTCACCGACGAGAGCGACCTGATCCCCGTCGCCGTGCAGGCCGATGAACTCGCGGAGTCGGGACGGGGACTGCAGGTCGTCTCGGTGCTGAGCGACGCATGGGGATGGAACCCGCGGGCCCGCGGCGGAAAGCTCGTGTGGGCCCTGTTCCGCCTCTGAGTCCCGCTTCTGACGCCGCGGCCGGTTCGGCCGTCGCTCCGGCTGGCCAGGGCCGGGAAGGCGGGGTACACCGAGAGGACCAGAGCCGAGGAGGTGCGGTCCCGTGGGTGAGGTACAGGTGTCGGCGCAGGACGGCGAGGTGCGCATGGGGATCGGCGACGACCTCGTGGTGCGGCTGGCCGAGAACGCCACCACCGGCTACCGGTGGCACGTCGAAGTCGTCGAGGGCGGCCTGAAGGTGGCGGCCAGCGACTATGCGCCGCCGGGAGAGCTCGCCCCGGGCGCCGGCGGCACCCGGGTACTGCGGCTGCGGCCGACCAAGGCCGGTCAGGGGCGGCTGGAGCTCGTGCTCAGGCAGCCCTGGGGCGACGACGTGGCCGACCGGTACGCGCTGCGGGTCACCGTCGAGTGACACGCGAGGGGCCGCGCCCGGCACGCTCGGACGCGGCCCCTCGCCGGGCAGGGCTACAGCAGGTAGATCTCGTGGACCAGGCCGTCCGCCTCCTCACGGAAAGAGATCGGCCGGCCCGTCTGGCGGGCCTGGGAGGCCAGCGTCGTCAGCGCGGTGAACGCCCAGTCGCTGCCGTTGAAGATCTTCTTCCAGGCGCCGCCCTTGACGTGCAGGAAGGCGTTGCGGGGCTGGTTGATGGACCACATCGCGTCGACGATCGCGTTCTGCGTCCACGTGCCCGTGAACGCCGTGGCGGCCTGCGCCGCCGCGAACGCCTGCAGGTCGCCGCGGAGTTCGGGCGTGATCGTCGGCCGGGCCTCGCCGGACGCCGTCTGCTCGAACCGCGCGACCATCACATCACTGGCCGGCTTGCCCGGCGCGGTGAGCGCGCTGCCGTTCAGGCCGACGTCCACGCCCGGCGGCAGCAGCACGGGCCGGCCGGCCTCGTCCTGCTCGGCCGCGGAGCGGACCGCCTGCGTTGTGGGCGGCTGCTGCTTGGGCTGCTCGGGGCCGCTGTTCTGCGGGCTCATGTCGTACTCTCCTCTCCCTGGTTGCCCGGTCTCACCAGGCGTAGATCTGCTGGACGCTGCCGTTGTCCTCGTACAGGCCGACCTTGGCGCCGTTCGCCTTGGACGCGGCGAGTTCGGCGAGCATCGCCGCGTCGGTCGCGCCGACGGAGCCGTTGAGGTTCAGCCAGCCGCGCAGCTCGCCGTACGCCCACACATTGGCGTCGGCCTCGTTGCTCCACAGCGCGAGGATGCGCTGGTCGGGCAGCCAGTTGTGGATGAGCGTGCCGAGCGCCGCCAGGTTGTGCCAGGTCTCGATGCCGCACTCGCCGTAGCCGATGCGGAAGAAGCCCTGGTCGCCCCAGCCCGGACCCCAGCTGTTCTTGCCGATCCAGCACTGCTGCGCGTCGTCGTAGCCGACGAGCGTGACGCAGTGGCCGCCCGCGAGGTCACCGGTCTTGTGCCGGTAGACGCCGCCGGAGTAGCTGAAGAAGTCCTGGTAGACCAGGAAACAGGCGGTGATGGAGCCGTAGCGTGCGATGTTCTCCTTCATCGCCGCCGGGTTGTTGGTGACGGACTGCCAGGAGCGGATCTTCACCAGCCGGTTGGGCCAGTCGGCGTTGAGCTTGGAGGCGTCCTGGTCGCCCGCCGCGTACGGGAAGTACTCCTCGATGGTGATGCCGTTGTCGCGCGCCTGGTCGGCGAGGGGCTCCGGGAACCAGCCGGTGGAGCAGGTCCGGCCGGCCTGGCGGCCGTAGTAGTAGAACGCCTGCGCCTCGGACAGGTCCACCGGCAGATACGGCGCGCCGTAGCTGAAGCGCGTGACGTGCTCCATCATGCCCACGGTGCCGAAGGCCACGCAGGAGCCGCACGAGCCCTGGTTCTTGACCGGCGTCGTGTAGTTGACGCCTCCGATGTTGCGCAGGTCGAACGCGGCGGGCGCGCCCACCGAGTCGGCGGTGGCGGACAGGGCGGCTGCGATGTTGCTCTGCTTGGCGCTCTCGATCGCGGAGCGGTCGCCGGACTCGACGGGGACACCGAGGCGCACGACGCGCTGCTCCTCGGTGAGCGCCGTCATGCTGGTCGTGGTCATGTGCCACGGATTGCCCGCCTGGTCGAGTACCGACCTGAGGTGGTCGAGGTCCAGCGGGTCGTTGACAGGCATGAGGAACCCTCCTTCGTGCTCGGGGCGTGTCGGTGCCCCTGCCGGCCGCCGCACGGCGGGCAGGGCAGGGCAGGGCGGAGCGCGACCGGGCCCGGACGGGGCGGGGCGCGTCCGTCACGCCGTGCGGGCACACGTCGCCGCACGGCGGAAAACGCTGGAAGCGGTGGCAACTACTGAAGGGCGGTACGGACGGCGCTGCTCGCCGGCTCCCGCCTGGGCGGGATCACATTCTCTGAGAGGCTTTCACAGCCGTACCCCCGTAGTTGAGCGACAGCGGCAACCCCCGGGCTCCGCGGCTGTCGAGAGGCAGCTAAGCAGAGAACCAGGGGGTCGGGAATACGCCGGAATGGGGCTACCGCAAGGGAGAGACAGCGCTCCTCTTGCAGCACCGCCGTGGGCGCGGGCTCAGGGGCCTTCCCCGTCGATCCCGGCGGCCCTGCGGGCCACCCCCGTGCTGTCCCGCACGATCACCCGGGGCACCGGCACCCGTACCGTCCGCGCCGGTCCGCCGTCCACCAGCGCGGTCAGCTCCCTGGCGGCCGTGCGCCCGAACTCCACGCTGTCCCGGGACAGGGCGGACAGCCAGGGCTTGACCATGCGGCACAGGGCCGAGTCCTCCCAGGCCACCACCGACACGTCGGCCGGTACCGAGAAGCCGAGTTCGGTCGCGGTGGCCACCCCGGCGACGGCCATCACGTCGTTGTCGTAGATCAGGGCGGTCGGGGGAGCGGGCCGCCCGAGGACCCGCCGGGTGACGGCCGCGCCCTCCGCGTCCGAGTAGTCGGTGGTGACGGACTCCACCTCGGTCAGGCCCCGGCGTTCGGCCTCGGCGCGCAGGGTGCGGATGCGGCGCTCGGTGTGGGCGAGGCCCGGCAGGCCCGCGATGTGCACGATCCGCCGGTGACCCAGCGCGTACAGCTCGTCCACCACCGAGGCCATCGCGCCCGCGTCGTCCGCCCACACCGTGGACAGGCCGGGGTGGCGTTCGTCGGGGGCGCCGCCGATCACCACGGCGGGCAGGCCGAGTTCGTCCAGCAGGTCGGGGCGCGGGTCGTCGGTGCGCGGGTCGACGACCAGGACGCCGTCCACGCGGTGCTCGGCCCACCAGCGCCGGTAGACCGCGCACTCGTCGGCGACCTCCTCCACCACCTGGAAGAGCAGGCCGAGATGACGCTCCGCCAGCACCTCCTGTATGCCCGAGACGAGTTGGAGGAAGAACGAGTCCACGCCGAGCGTGTCCGCGGGGCGGGCGAGCACGAAGCCGACCGTGGCCGCGCCCTCCCCGGACAGCTGGCGTGCCGCGGTGCTGGGCCGCCAGCCCAGCTGTTCGGCGACCCGGCGCACGCGGTCGCGGGTGACCTCGGAGACTCCGGGGCGGCCGTTGAGGGCGAAGGAGACCGCGCTCTCGGAGACACCTGCGCGCTGCGCGATGTCCTTCATCGTCGGCCGACGGGCCGGGGAACGCTTGGCCGGCACGTTGCTCCCCATTTCTTCCGGGTCAGTAGCTAATGCGCTTAAGTGCGAGAACCCTAAAGCGCATTAGTCATGGCTGGCAAGTTTCCGGCCAAACATCTCTGACCTGCACTAATGTCGGCTGAATTTCTTTAGCTGGGATCAGTCCATTGACTTTCCCCGAGAGCCGCGGGCATGGTCGCTGGCGTCCCAGCCGCCGACGCCGCCAAGGGAGCCGTGTCACCGTGCCCACATCCCGCAGAACATTCGCCGCAGTCGCCGTCTCCGCCTTCCTCCTGCCGCTGAGCGCCTGCGGCTCCGGGAGCGACGGCGGGGGCTCGGGCGACACCTCGGGCAAGATCGAGGGCGACATCACCTTCCAGACCTGGAACCTGCGCGCCAACTTCAAGGACTACTTCGAGGGCGTGATCGCCGACTTCGAGAAGAAGCACCCGGGCACTCATGTGAAGTGGGTCGACCAGCCCGCCGAGGGCTACGCCGACAAGATCAGCGCCGATGCGGCCGGCGGCACCCTGCCCGACGTCGTCAACGTCTCCCCGGACCTCGTCGCCCCGCTCGCCAAGGCCGGACTCGCCCTCGACCTCGACAAGACCGCCGGGAAGTACAAGAAGGAGTACCTGGCGGGCGCCTGGGCCAGCCACCGGATACCGGGCATGACCGGCACGTACGCCTTCCCCTGGTACCTCAACACCGGCCCGCTGTTCTACAACAAGTCCCTGTTCAAGAAGGCCGGGCTGGACCCGAACACCCCACCGAAGACGTACGACGAACTCTTCGCCGACGCCCTGGAGTTGGCGAAGAAGAGCAACGGCAAGGTCGCCACCCTCGCCAACGTGCCCACCATCGAGGACTTCGGCCGCTACGGCGTCGAGCTCATGAACAAGCAGGGCACCGCCTTCACCTTCAACGACGCCAAGGGCGTACAACTCCTGGCCAAGTACAAGGAGTTGTACGACGCGAAGGCCCTCGACCCGCAGGCGCTCACCGCGACGCCCGAGTCGTCCGGCAAGAAGTTCCTCACCGAGGCCGTCGCCATGAACCCCGGCAGCGCCCTCGACCTCGGCAACTTCAAGAAGCAGGCGCCCAACCTGTACAAGAACATCGGCATCACCGACCAGATCACCAGCACCGGCCACGTCAACATGTACGTGATGGGCGTGATGGTCAACTCCAGGACCAAGCACACAGCCGCCTCGGTCGCCTTCGCGCACTGGGTCACCGACGCCGAGCACCAGATGTCCTTCGCCAAGAAGGTCGCCATCTTCCCGAGCACCGCCGGCTCGCTGGACGACCCGTACTTCACCAAGGAGGACGGGACCGACGAGACACGCGTGCGCATCGCCGCCGCCAAGTCGCTGAAGAACGCGGTCAACTACACGCCCGTCCTGTTCAGCGAGCAGATGAAGACGGCACTGCGCAACGAGGTCGCCAGGGCTCTGCAGGGCAAGGAGAGCCCCAAGACGGCGCTCGACAACGCTGTCAAGGCCTGCAACACGCTCCTCCAGCAGCAGGGCTAGCCCGCCATGGCCACCTCTGCCGTGTCCCAGGAGCGGGGCGTGCAACGTGTGCGGCGCCAACTGCCCACCAGCCCCTGGCTGTTCGCCGCACCCGGACTGCTGATCACCGGCGCGTTCATCCTGTACCCGTTCGTCTCCACCCTGATCAACGCCTTCACCGATCGCCGCACCCTGATCCCGGGCGAGTTCGTGGGCCTCGCCAACTTCCGCGAACTGCTCCACGACGACATGTTCTGGATCGGCCTGCGCAACAGCACGCTGTACGTCCTGGGCGTCGTACCCGCCCTCGTCGTCCTGCCCCTGCTGCTCGCGCTGCTGGTGCAGAAGAACATCCCCGGCATCACCTTCTTCCGGTCCGCCTTCTACACCCCGGTCGTCGCCTCGATCGTCGTCGTCGGGCTGATCTGGGTGTGGCTGCTCGACGAACGCGGGCTGATCAACTCCCTGTTGGAGACCATCGGGGTCGGACAGGTCGGCTTCCTCAGCGACCAGTGGCTGCTTCTGCTGAGCGCCATGGCCGTCACGGTCTGGAAGGGCCTCGGCTACTACATGATCATTTACCTGGCGGCGCTGGCCAACGTGCCACGCGAACTCCACGAGGCCGCCGCCGTCGACGGCGCGGGCGCGGTCCGCCGCTTCCGCACCGTCACCGTGCCCGCCGTCCGCTCCACCATGGTCCTGGTCGGCGCGCTCTCCTCGGTCGCCGCCTTCAAGGTGTTCTCCGAGGTGTACCTGATGGCCGGCCCGAGCGGCGGACCGGCCGGCGAGGACACCACCCTCGTCATGCTGGTCCAGCGCACCGGCACCGGCCTCACCGGCCGCGTCGGCTACGCCTCCGCGATCTCGGTCGTCGTCTTCGTCGTCACCGTCGCCCTGATGCTGCTCGTGCTGCGCGCCGACCGGAGGGAGGAGGGGTGAGCGTCGTCGAGAAGGTACGACCCGTGCAGGCGCCGGCTCCGGCACGGGAGCCCCGAGTCCGCGTCACCGACGAGCACGGCCGCCGCATCCGGGCGTGGGAACTCGCCCTGCGCTACGTGCTCCTGCTCGCCGTACTCGCCCTGACCGTCGGCCCGTTCCTGTGGCAGCTGTCCACCTCGCTCAAGGGGCCCACCGAGGACATCTACAGCTCCCCGCCGACCTTCCTGCCCGGCCACCCCACCCTGCACAACTACGAGCGGGTCGCCGACACCATCCCCGTCTGGGACTACGCGTTCAACTCGCTGAAGGTGGCCACCGCCAACGTCGTCACCAACTGCGTCGGATCGGCCCTCGCCGGCTACGCCCTGGCCCGGTTGCGCTACCGGGGCCGCCGGGTGGCCACCCTCGCCTTCATCCTGGCGATGCTCGTGCCGGTGGAGGGCATCATCATCGCCCAGTTCACCACCATGCGGGAGCTGGGCCTCAACAACACCCTGGTCGGCGTGGTGCTGCCGGGCTGCATCGGCGCCATGAACGTGCTGCTGATGCGCAACGCCTTCCTCAATCTGCCCTACGAGATCGAGGAGGCGGCCTACGTCGACGGCGCCAACGTCTGGCAGCGGTTCCTGCGCATCGCGCTGCCCGCGGTGAAGGGCACGATCGCCGTCGTCGCCATCTTCGCCTTCATGGGCGCCTGGGACGACTTCCTGTGGCCGCTGATCGTGCTGAGCGACCCCTCCAAGTTCACACTGACCATCGGCCTCAACTATCTGCACGGCACCTTCGCAGGCGACGAACGGCTCGTCGCCGCGGGCACGGTCATCGCCGTCGCACCGCTGATCGCCCTCTTCGCCTGTCTGCAGCGGTACTTCTTCCGCGGCGTCGGCGAGGGGGCCGTCAAGGGCTGACCGCCGCCATCGAGTTCAAGGACCTCCGCATGCCTGCTGCCGTGCGCTTCGGCGTCAACTACACCCCCAGCGAAGGGTGGTTCCACCACTGGCTCGACTTCGACCTCGACTCCGTACGGGCCGACCTCGACTCCATCGCCGCGCTCGGCCTGGACCACATCCGGGTCTTCCCGCTGTGGCCGTACTTCCAGCCCAACCGCACGCTCATCCGGCCCCGCGCCGTCGAGCAGCTCGTCGCACTGGTGGACGCCGCGGCCGAGCGTGGGCTCGACGTCAACGTGGACGGTCTGCAAGGGCACCTGAGCAGCTTCGACTTCCTGCCCGCCTGGACACGCACCTGGCACCGCCGAAACCTGTTCACCGACCCGGACGTGCTCGACGGCCAGGCCGCCTACCTGCGCACGCTCGCCGCCGCCCTCGCCGACCGGCCGAATTTCCTCGGCATGACCCTCGGCAACGAGGTCAACCAGTTCTCGGCAGGACCGCATCCCGATCCGGACCGAGCCACCTCCCGCGAGATCGACGCGTGGCTCGCGCGCATGCTCGCCGCCTGCGACGAGGGCGCCCCCGGCAAACTGCACCTGCACGCCGAGTACGACGCCACCTGGTACCAGGACGACATGCCCTTCACCCCGGCCCAGGCCGCCCACCACGGCGCCGTCACCGCCGTGCACTCCTGGGTCTTCAACGGCACCGCCCAGCGCCACGGCCGCACCGCCGTCCCGACCGAACACCACGCCGCCTACCTCGTCGAACTCAGCAAGGCCTGGTCCGACGACCCGCATCGCCCCGTCTGGCTCCAGGAAGTCGGCGCACCCGCCCCCCTCATCCCGCCCGAGCACGCCGCCGCCTTCACCCAGGCCACCGTCGCAGGCGCCCTGGACTGCCCCGACCTGTGGGGCATCACCTGGTGGTGCTCGCACGACGTGTCCCGGGACCTGGCGGACTTCCCCGAACTCGAATACGGGCTCGGTCTGTTGACGAACGACCGGCGGCCCAAGGACACGGCACGGGTGCTGGCGCAGGCGGCAGCGCGCGAGCACACGCCTCCCGCCGCCCGCACCACCGCGCTCGTCGTCCCCGCCTATCCGGCCACGCGCTCGCTGTGCGCCCCCGGCGGGCCGGTCTTCGACGCCTTCTTCCGGCTGACCGCCGACGGCTCCCGCCCCACGGCCGTCCTGGACAGCCGCGCGGACGACAAGGACCACCTCGCCGCACGCGGCATCACGGAAGTCGTCACTCCCGAACAGGTACTCCGCACCCCACAAGGAGGAGCCAGCTCGTGAACCCCACCAGACGCACAGTCCTGCTCACCGGCGCGGGCGCCGCGGCCGCTTTGGTGCCGCCGCTGCCCGCCTTCGCCGCGCCGAAGGCCGCCGCCGCGACCCCGCCGTACGCCTCCTACTGGTACCCGGACTCCCTGCCCTCCGGCAGCCCCGGTACCGGCATCACCTGGCGCAGCCTGAAGGCCTGGCGCGCCGCCGACGACACCGACCTCCCTTTCAACACCGCGTCCGTGCCGCTGGCTCCCCGCTTCACCCCGACGCCGGCTAACGCCACCGCCCGCTCCGGACAGGCCCGCATCCAGTCGCTGGTGTCCTTCGGCCCGACTTCCGGCAACCCCTCCCAGGGCTCTGCCACCGCCGACTACTACGCGCTCACGCACTGGGCGTACGTGGACGAGCTTGTGTTCTGGGGCGGCTCGTCCGGCGAGGGGCTGATCCTCGCCCCGAACGCGCCGATCGTGGACACCGCCCACCGGCACGGCGTCCCGGTCCTCGGCAACATCTTCCTGCCGCCCACCGCCTACGGCGGGCAGTTGCAGTGGACACGGGACCTGGTGCAGAAGGACTCCGCCGGGCACTGTCCGCTCGCCGCCCAACTCGTCGCCGTCGCGGCGGCGTACGGGTTCGACGGGTGGTTCGTCAACGCCGAGACCGGTGGCGGGAATGCGGCGCTCGGCGCCGACATGCTCGGTTTCGTCAAGGAGCTGAAGTCGCTTGCGGCCGCCCGTGGGCAGCGGGTGACCTGGTACGACGCGATGACCGTGAACGGCACGGTGAGCTGGCAGGGGGCGCTCGACAGCCAGAACCAGGCGTTCTTCCAGGCCGCCGACGACATGTTCGTGGATTTCCGGTGGAGCGCGGGCACCCTCGCCTCGTCCGGACGGAAGGCCGAGCAACTTGGCCGCAGCCGCTACGAACTGTGGGCCGGTGTCGATGTCGAGTCCAACGGGTCGAACACGAGCGTGAGCTGGGAGGCCATCGTGCCGACCACCAAGGCCCACGTCACGTCGATCGGCTTCTACCGGCCCGAGTGGACCCGCAACCACCTGCCGGCCTCCCGGACTCCGGCAGACTTCCACGCCGCCGACGACCGGTTCTGGACCGGCCGTTCGCTCGATCCGTCGCAGCCCGACGCCTCCGACCCGTGGCGGGCACCCGCGGTGTCGGTCGCCGACCGCTCCACGGTGTCCACCGTGCCGTTCGCGAGCGTGTTCAACACCGGGCACGGGCTGCGGTGGTACGAGGACGGGGCGGTCACCTCGGATGCGCCCTGGAATCACCTCGGGCTGCAGGACCGGCTGCCCTCGCGGCGGTGGGTGGTGCGGACGGCGGGGGAGCGGCCCGTTGTGTCGTTCGACTTCGCGGATGCGTGGCGTGGCGGCAGCAGTGTGCTGGTCAACGGTGAACTGGACGAACCCACGACCGTGGAGTTGTACGCGACACGGCTGCCGATCGCTGTTGACACGGTTGTCGAGCTGACGCACCGGACCGAGGCGGGCGGTGTGAACGTGGAGCTCGCCGTGGCCACCGCCGATCCGAGCGCTCCGGCTGCGACACCGCCGTACAGCTATCTGCCTGTGAACTCGGTCAACAGGAGGCATGGCGCGACTGTGAAGTCGGTCAACGGCTGGGAGACCGTGACCGTCCCGCTCACAGGCCTCTCCGGAACGCTCCATGCGATCGGTGTGCGCCTCACCGCCACCGACGGCCCGGTGAAGTGGCGGCTCGGCGGGCTGGCGGTGCGCGACACCGTCGACACGCCCGCCGCTCCCTCCGGGCTGCGGATCACCGCGGCCTCCGGTGGCGATCTGCGCCTGGCCTGGAACCCCGCCCCGGGCGCGGTACGCCACTACACGCTGCACCGCCTCATGCCCGACGGCACCCGGCGCTTTGTCGGGGCCACCGGCCAGCGCGCCTACTTCCTCGGTGGCCTGCAGCCCGAACAGGGAGAGCAGGCGGCCCGGTTCGAGCTGCGCGCAGTAGGGGAGCTGTACACCGCGTCGGCCCCCGTCACCGTGACCCACCCCTGGTAACCACCCGCCACCGGAAGCCCCGGTAGACCTACGGAGCACCCCGTATGCATGACGACCGCAGCCTGGTCGAAGCCCGTCTCAAGCGAGTCCTCGACGAGCGTATCCGCCCCGCCGTGTACCCCGAGTCCGTACCGCTGGAGGTGGCGGTGTGGCACGCGCCCGGCGAGCCGGTGCCGGTGGCCGAGGCCCTGGCGGCCGAGCCCGAGCCGATCGCGGTCGGCGCCCGGTGGGGTGCTCCGTGGGGCACCAGCTGGTTCCGCGTCACCGGGACGGTCCCTGAGGTGTGGGCCGGCAGGACCGTCGAGGCGATCCTCGACCTCGGCTTCGACGAGAACATGCCCGGATTCCAGTGCGAGGGCCTGGTCTACCGGCCCGACGGCACCCCGGTGAAGGGCCTCAACCCGCGCAACCAGTGGGTACGGATCGGCGCCCCGGTCGAAGGCGGCGAACAGGTGCGCCTGCACGTCGAGGCGGCCTCCAACCCCGTCATCCTCGACTACCACCCCTTCCTGCCCACCCAGCTGGGCGACAAGGAGACGGCGGGCAGCGAACCGCAGTACACCCTCACCCGTATGGATCTTGCCGTCTTCGACGAGACGGTGTGGCAGCTGGTGATCGACCTGGAGGTGCTCGGCGAGCTGATGGCCGAGCTGCCCGTGGAGTCGGCGCGTCGCTGGGAGATCCTGCGCGCGGTGGAGCGGTCACTCGACGCGATCGACCTGCAGGACGTCAACGGCACGGCAGAGGAGGCCCGTTCACACCTGGCCGACGTCCTGTCCGCGCCCGCCACCCCCTCCGCCCACCGCATCAGCGCCGTCGGTCACGCCCACATCGACTCGGCCTGGCTGTGGCCGCTGCGCGAGACGGTCCGCAAGGTCGCCCGTACGACCTCCAACATGACCGCGCTCCTCGACGACGAGCCCGATTTCGTGTTCGCCATGTCGCAGGCCCAGCAGTGGGCGTGGGTGAAGGAGCACCGGCCCGAGGTGTGGGCGCGGGTGAAGAAGGCGGTGGCGGACGGACGGTTCGTGCCGGCCGGCGGGATGTGGGTGGAGTCGGACACCAACATGCCCGGTTCGGAGGCGATGGCCCGCCAGTTCGTGCACGGCAAGCGGTTCTTCCTCGACGAGTTCGGCATCGAGAACGAGGAGGCATGGCTGCCCGACACCTTCGGCTTCGCCGCCGGGCTCCCGCAGATCATCAAGGCCGCCGGTTCCAAGTGGCTGCTGACGCAGAAGATCTCCTGGTCCCAGACCAACAAGTTCCCGCACCACACCTTCCGTTGGGAGGGCATCGACGGCACCCGGATCTTCACGCACTTCCCGCCGGTCGACACCTACAACTGCTCCATGAAGGGCAGCGAGATCGCCCACGCGGCAGGCAACTTCAAGGACAAGGGAGTCGCCCGGCACTCCCTCGCCCCGACCGGCTGGGGCGACGGAGGCGGCGGCACCACCCGGGAGATGGTCGCGAAGGCGGCGCGGCTTCGGGACCTGGAGGGCTCGGCGCGGGTCGCGTGGGAGACCCCGCAGGAGTTCTTCGAGAAGGCCGAGGCCGAGTATCCCGAGCCCCCCGTCTGGGTCGGCGAGCTCTACCTCGAACTCCACCGCGCCACCCTCACCAGTCAGGCGAGGACCAAGCAGGGCAACCGGCGCAGCGAACACCTCCTGCGCGAGGCCGAACTCTGGGCCGCCACGGCCGCCGTACGCACCGGATTCCCGTACCCCTACGAGGAGTTGGACCGCATCTGGAAAACGGTGCTGCTGCACCAGTTCCACGACATCCTGCCGGGCTCGTCGATCGCGTGGGTGCACCGGGAGGCGCGGGCGACGTATGAGCGGGTGGCGGCCGAACTGGACGCGATCATCGATGCGGCCCAGCGCGCCCTGGCCGGCGAGGGATCGACGCCCCTCGTCTTCAACTCGGCGCCGCACACCCGTCACGGGATCCCGGCGGGCGGCGCGGGGACGGCGGTCACCGACGGCAGGACGACGGTGACCCCGCGCCCAGCCGGCGGATTCGCCCTCCACAACGGCCTGCTGCGCATCGAGATCGACGCCGAGGGCCTCGTCGTATCGGCCTACGACATCGCAGCCGACCGGGAGACGATCGCTCCGGGGCGCGCCGCGAACCTCCTCCAGATCCATCCCGACTTCCCCAACATGTGGGACGCCTGGGACGTGGACGAGTTCTACCGCAACACGGTCACCGATCTCACGGACGCCGATGAGGTGGTCCCCGGTGAGGACGGCGTGTCGGTGCGGATCGTGCGGTCCTCCGGCGCGTCGCGCGTCACACAGGTGCTGTCGCTGCCGCCGGGGGAGCGGCGGCTGGTGCTGGACACGGAGGTGGACTGGCACGAGACGGAGAAGTTCCTCAAGCTCGCCTTCCCGCTCGACGTGCACGCCGAACGGTATGCGTCGGAGACCCAGTTCGGGCACTTCCACCGGCCCACGCACACCAACACCTCCTGGGAGGCGGCCAAGTTCGAGGCCTGCAACCACCGCTTCGTCCACTTCGAGGAGCCCGGCTGGGGGGTGGCGGTCGTCAACGACTCCACCTACGGCCATGATGTGACCCGCACGGTCCGCACCGACGGCGATCGCGGTACGACCACCACGGTCCGGGTGTCACTGCTGCGGGCCCCGCGCTTCCCGGACCCGGAGACCGACCAGGGCGTCCACCGCTTCCGGCATGCGCTGGTGCCGGGGGCGGGGATCGGGGACGCGGTGCGCGAAGGGTGGCGGATCAATGTGCGGGAGAGGCGGATCAACGGGGCAGCGCAGGTCGCCCCGTTGGTGACCGTCGATCGCGAGGCGGTCGTGGTCACCGCGGTCAAGCTGGCCGACGACGGCAGCGGCGACGTGGTGGTCCGCTTCCACGAGGCCCACGGGGGACGCGCCCGGGCCATGCTCACGGCCGGATTCGAGGTGGCCGGCGTGACGGAGACGGATCTGCTGGAACGCCCGGTGCCCGAAGCGGCGATCGAGCGGAGGGAGGGCGGCCGGGTCGCTGTGCGGCTGCGCCCCTTCCAGCTGGTGACCTTGCGGTTCCGGCGGGCCTGAGGCGGCCCGGCGCAGGCATGATGTGCCGATGAGAAGAAGAACGGTGACCGACCGGGACTGGGCCGCCGCACCGGATCCCGTACTGGCCCTCGCGCAGCAGGACTTGGCGTTCTACGCCCGCACCCGGGACCGGTCGCGACGGATGCACTACGCGACGGAACTGGGTGCCCTCGCCGCCACCTCCTCGACGGTGGTGGCGGCGGGGCTGCATGCTCCGGCGTGGCTGACCGCCCTGATCGCGGGCGGTGCCGTCTTCTTCACTGGGGTGCGCCAGCTGTTCAGCCCCGCCGCGCGATGGGTCGTGTGCGGGCAGTCCCACGAGACGTTGCGACGCGCTGTCGACCGCTACCGGCTGCTGCCCCCCGCGCAACGCGACGCGGCCGCACAGGCCGCGCTGCAGGCGACCATCGAGGAGGTGGGCAATCACGAACTGCGGGAGTGGTCGGACACACAGGGTCAGACACAGGCGCCGGCCCCGGGGCAGGGCGCGGCTCCGCCGAACGCCTGAGGGGTCGGAGTCAAGCGCCCGGCGCAGCAGCGGTCACCTTCCGAGCTGCGCCCGCAGCCACTCCTCCACCTCGCCCACATGCGCGGCCGCCGCCGCCCGTGCCGCCTCCGGGTCGTGGGCCACCAGTGCCCGGTGGATCGCCGCGTGCTCCCGCCGGGTGCGGGCGAAGGCGCCCTCCTCCTGGTAGCCGCGCCACACGCGGGCGCGGAAGGTGCGGGAGGACAGGCCCTCCAGGATGGCGGCCATGGTGTCGTTGCCGGCGGCGACCGCGATCTCGCGGTGGAAGGCGAGGTCGTGGGCGAGGATCTCCTCCGGGTCGTCGGTGGCGTTCATCGCCGTGAGGTGTTTCTCGACCTCGGCGAGCTGGTCCGGTGTGATGCGGGCCGCCGCCAGTGCGGTCGCCGTCGACTCCAGGATGCGGCGCACCTCCAGGAGCTCCACCAGGCGTGGGCCCCGGGACAGGTCGGCGACCACGCCGAACGTCTCCAGCAGGTCACCGGCCTCCAGTTGGGTGACGTAGATACCGGAGCCGTGCCGGGCCTCCAGGACGCCGAGCACCGTGAGCGCGCGGATCGCCTCGCGCATCGAGCTGCGGGAGATGCCCAGCTGGACGGCGAGGTCGCGTTCGGTGGGCAGCCGCTGGCCGGGCTCCAGACGGCCCTCCGCGATCATCGCCTTGATCCGCTCGATGGCGCGCTGCGTCACCGTGCCCTTCTGCGGGGCGGTCTCGTCCACGCCGTTCCTCCTGTCACCCGGTGCGCCGCAGTCTAACCGCGGGGGTGGTCCTACCAATACTGTCAGGAACGGCGAAAATCTGCCGTCGGAGGGTGTTGTTCCGGGGAAGTGGTCTGATAAATATGCGGGCATCTGCTCGAACACGCTCAACGAGGAGCCGCCAGATGCCCGGCAGGACAGTGGGGAAGCGGAACAGTTTTCGAATGGTCGGTGTGCTGGCCGTGGCCGCGAGCGCCTCGCTCGCGCTCGCCGCGTGCGGCAGCACCAAGGACACCGGCGGCTCCGGCAGCGCCGGAGGCGGCGGCACCGGCAAGGTCGGGGTGATCCTGCCCCTGCTGACCTCGCCGTTCTGGCAGTCGTACAACGACTACGTGCCGAAGATGGCGAAGTCCGAAGGCGTCGAGGCGCTCAAGACGGTCAACTCCAACAGTGATCCCTCCCAGCAGATCACCGACATCAACAACCAGCTCAACCAAGGCGTGAAGGGCCTGGTCGTCGCCCCGCTGGACAGCGCCGCCATCGAGGCCGGCCTCGACCAGGCCGACCGCAAGGGCGTGCCGGTCGTCGCGGTCGACGTGGCGCCCGACAAGGGCAAGGTCGCCATGGTCGTACGTGCCGACAACGTCGCCTACGGCACCAAGGCCTGCGACTACCTCGGCCGGCACATCACCAGCGGCAAGGTCGTGCAGATCATGGGCGACCTCGCCTCGGTCAACGGCCGCGACCGATCCGAGGCCTTCCGGTCCTGTGTGAAGCAGAAGTACCCCAAGCTGAAGGTGCTGGAGATCCCCGCCAAGTGGGAGTCCGACACCGCGGCCTCCCAGCTGAACACCCTCCTCAACGCCAACCCCGACATCAAGGGCATCTACATGCAGGCCGGCGGCGTCTACCTCGCCCCGACCCTGCAGACCCTCAAGTCCAAAGGCATGCTGAAGAAGGCCGGCGCCGCGGGCCACATCACCATCGTCTCCAACGACGGCATCCCGCAGGAGTTCGACGCCATCCGCAAGGGCGAGATCGACGCGACCGTCTCCCAGCCCGCCGACGCCTACGCCAAGTACGGCATGTACTACATCAAGGCGGCGATGGAGGGGAAGACCTTCAAGCCGGGCCCTACCGACCACGACTCGACCATCGTCAAGCTGCCCAGCGGCATCCTCGAGGACCAGCTGCCCGCCCCGCTGGTGACGAAGGACAACGTGGACGACCCCAAGCTGTGGGGGAACACGGTCAAGTGAGCGTCCAGGACAACCCGCCCGTGCCCCTCGTCGAGGCGCGGGGCATCGTCAAGCGCTACGGCCCCACCACCGCCCTCGCGGACGGCCGGCTCACCGTGCTGTCCGGCGAGTCCCATGCCCTCGTCGGCCGCAACGGCGCCGGCAAGTCGACCCTGGTCAACATCCTCACCGGACTCCAGGCGCCGGACGAGGGCACGGTCCGCTTCGACAGCGAACCCGCGCCCCCGCTCGCCGACCGCGACGCCTGGCGTCGCAAGGTGGCCTGCGTCTATCAACACCCCACGGTCGTCCCCGAGTTGACGGTCGCCGAGAACCTCTTCATCAACCGGCAGCCGCTGCAACGGGGCTTCATCAGCTGGCGCCGGCTGAAGGCGGAGGCGGCCCGGCTCCTCGACACCTGGGACGTGCACGTCGACCCGGAGGCGCGCACGGCCGACCTCAAGGTCGAGGACCGCCAGATGGTGGAGATCGCCCGGGCGCTCAGCTTCGGCGCCCGCTTCATCGTCCTCGACGAGCCGACCGCCCAGCTGGACAAGCGCGAGATCGAGCGGCTCTTCAGCCGGATGCGCGCGCTCCAGGACTCCGGTGTCACGTTCCTGTTCATCTCCCACCACCTCCAGGAGGTGTACGAGGTCTGCCAGACCGTCACTGTGCTGCGCGACGCCCGCTGGATCACGACCGCCCCCGTCGCCGACCTGCCGAGGGCGGCACTGGTGGAGGCCATGGCGGGGGAGTCCATCGAGGTGATCGCGGAACAGGCCGTACAGGAAAGGCTCGTCGACGATCACGCGCCCGTCCTGCTCGACGCCCGCGGGCTCACCTCGGACGCGTACGAGGACGTCGACCTGACTGTGCGGCGGGGCGAGGTCGTCGGACTCGCCGGATCCAGCGCCAGCGGCAAGACCGAGCTGGCGGAGGCCATCGCCGGCCTGCGCACACCCACCCGCGGAACCGCCCGACTGGACGGTGAGCGGCTGCAGTTCGGGTCGGTGCAGGCCGCCCTGAAGGCCGGTGTCGGCTGTGTCCCGCGCGACCGGCACGACCAGGGCCTGGTCGCCGGGATGACCATCGGCGACAACGCCACCATGAGCGTCCTGGACCGGCTGGGCCGATTCGGCTTCATCGGCACCGACCGCAAACGCGGCTTCGCCACCGAGCTGATCGACCGCCTCGACATCCACACCGAGGGCCCCGAGCAGCCCGTCTCCGACCTGTCCGGCGGCAACGCGCAGAAGGTCGTCATGGCCCGCGCCCTCGCCTCCGACCCGCGGCTGCTCGTCCTGATCAACCCCACCGCGGGCGTCGACGTGAAGTCCAAGGAGTCACTGCTGGCCCGCGTGGACAGCGCCCGTGAGGACGGCACCGCGGTCCTGGTCGTCTCCGACGAACTCGACGACCTGCGGCGCTGCGACCGCGTCCTCGTTCTTTTCCACGGCCGCGTCGTCGCCGAGCACCCGGCGGGCTGGCGCGACCATGAGCTGATCGCCTCCATCGAAGGAGTGGACCATGGCTGACACCAAGGCTCCGCCGGTGAAGCCGGTGAGCATGCCCGACGCCCGGGCGGCGAGGGCGGTGCTGCTGCGCCGCGCCCGCGAACTCGCCCTGGTACCGGCGCTGTTGCTGCTGCTTCTGCTCGGTGCCGTCCTGAACGACTCCTTCTTCACCGAGGCCACCCTGATCTCCATTCTGGCCTCGTCGGCGTCGCTGGCGATGGTGGTGCTGGCCGAGTCGCTGGTCCTGATCACCGGCAAGTTCGACCTGTCGCTGGAGTCGGTGGTCGGCATAGCGCCGGCGGTGGCGGCGCTCCTGGTGCTGCCGGCCGCCCAGGCCGGCTGGGGCACGGAACTCCCCGCCGGGCTCGCCCTGCTGGCCATCCCCCTGGTGGGTGCGGCCATCGGCGCCTTCAACGGCATCCTCGTCGTGAAGGTGAAGCTCAACGCGTTCATCGTCACCCTCGCCATGCTGATCATCCTGCGCGGGCTGCTGGTCGGCGCCACCAAGGGCAAGACGCTGTTCGGCATGCCCGACGCGTTCTTCTCGCTGGCCACCACCACGTTCCTGCGCATTCCGATCTCCGTGTGGGTGGCCGCCGCGGCCTTCGCGATCGCCGGGCTGGTGCTCAAGTACCACCGTGTGGGCCGTTCGTTGTACGCGATCGGCGGCAACCTCGAGGCGGCCCGCGCCGCCGGCATCCGCGTCGACCGCGTCCGGCTCGGCGTCTACGTCGTCGCCGGTGTCCTCGCCTCGATCGGCGGTCTCATGTACACCGGGTACGTCGGCGCCATCGGCGCCAACCAGGGCCAGAACATGATCTTCACCGTGTTCGCCGCCGCCGTGATCGGGGGTATCAGCCTCGACGGCGGCAAGGGCACCATGTTCGGCGCCCTGACCGGCGTACTCCTGCTGGGCGTGGTCAAGACCATGCTGACCATGGCCCAGGTGCCGTCGTTCTGGATCGACGCCATCTACGGCGGAATCATCCTGCTCGCGCTCATCCTGGCCCGCCTCACCACGGGCCGCGCCCAGGACTGACTTCCGCCCCTGCCCCCGACCGAAAGGCCCTCCGTGTCTTCGACGCCCGGCCCCCTCTGCCGCATCACCGCGGTCGACACCTACGACATCCGGTTCCCGACCTCGCGCGAGCTCGACGGCTCCGACGCGATGAATCCGGACCCCGACTACTCGGCCGCGTACGTCGTGCTGCGCACCGACTGCGAGGACGGGCAGGAGGGGCACGGATTCACCTTCACCATCGGGCGTGGCAACGATGTCCAGGTCGCCGCGATCCACGCGCTGCGTCACCACGTGGTGGGACGGTCCGTCGACGAGGTGTGTGCCGACCCGGGAGTCGTCTACCGCGACCTGATCGGGGACAGCCAGCTGCGCTGGCTGGGTCCCGAGAAGGGCGTGATGCACATGGCGATCGGCGCGGTCGTCAACGCCGTGTGGGACCTGGCGGCCAAGCGCGCCGACAAGCCGCTGTGGCGGCTGCTCGCCGACGCCGACCCGGAGTGGCTGGTCGGGCAGATCGACTTCCGGTACCTCACGGACGCGCTCACCCCCGAGGAGGCGCTGGAGATCCTGCGCCGGGGCCGCGCCGGCTCCGAAGAGCGCACGGCACGACTGCTGGAGCGCGGCTACCCCGGCTACACCACCTCCGCCGGCTGGCTCGGCTACAGCGACGAGAAGCTCAGCCGGCTGGCCGCGCAGGCGGTCGCCGACGGGTTCACCCAGATCAAGCTCAAGGTGGGCGCGGACCTCGACGACGACGTCCGGCGCTGCCGGGTCGCCCGCGCGGTCCTCGGCCCCGACATCCGTATGGCCATCGACGCCAACCAGCGCTGGGACGTCGACGAGGCGATCCGCTGGACCAAGGCCCTCGCCGAGTTCGACCCGTACTGGATCGAGGAGCCCACCAGCCCCGACGACGTCCTCGGCCACGCGGCCATCCGCACGGCGGTGGCTCCGGTGAAGGTGGCGACCGGCGAGCACGTCCAGAACCGGATCGTCTTCAAACAGCTCCTGCAGGCGGGTGCGCTCGACGTCCTCCAGATGGACGCGGCCCGTGTCGGCGGCGTCAACGAGAACCTCGCGATCCTGCTGCTCGCAGCCAAGTTCGGGGTGCCGGTGTGCCCGCACGCGGGCGGCGTCGGCCTGTGCGAACTCGTCCAGCACCTGTCGATGTTCGACTACGTGGCGGTCTCCGGCACCACCGAGGACCGGGTGATCGAGTACGTCGATCATCTGCACGACCACTTCCTCGATCCGGTGGTGATCCGCGAGGGTCACTACACGGCACCGATCGCGCCCGGTTTCTCGGCCGCCATGCGTCCGGAGTCGATCGCGCGGTACACCTTCCCCGACGGCGACTTCTGGGTCGCCGACCTCGAAGAGAAGAAAGGACGGGCGGCATGACCGACTTCGAGGGCCTGAGGGCCCTTGTCACAGGCGGAGCCTCCGGTATCGGACGGGCCACGGCCGAACTCCTCGCCGCTCGCGGCGCCCAGGTCGCCGTCCTCGACCGCGACCCCGCCTCGGTCGGCAAACCGCTGCTGGCCCACCGGGCCGACGTCACCGACGACACGTCCGTACGGGAGGCGGTCGCCGCCGCGGTCGCCGAGCTCGGCGGCCTCGACATCGTGATCAACAACGCGGGCATCGGCGCACAGGGCACCATCGAGGACAACGACGACGACGAGTGGCACCGCGTCCTCGACGTCAACGTCGTCGGCATGGTCCGCGTCGCCCGCGCCGCCCTGCCCCACCTGCGCCGGTCGCAGCACGCGGCGATCGTCAACACCTGTTCCATCGGCGCCACCGCGGGTCTGCCGCAGCGCGCCCTGTACTGCGCGAGCAAGGGCGCGGTGTATTCGCTGACCCTCGCCATGGCCGCCGACCACGTCCGCGAGGGCATCCGCGTCAACTGCGTCAACCCCGGTACGGCGGACACCCCATGGATCGGCCGCCTGCTGGACGCGGCCGACGACCCCGCCGCCGAGCGCGCCGCGCTGGAGGCCCGCCAGCCCACCGGCCGACTCGTCAGCGCGGCCGAAGTCGCGGGCGCCATCGCCTACTTGGCCAGCCCCCTGTCCGGCGCCACCACCGGCACCTCGCTCGCCGTGGACGGCGGCATGCAGGGCCTGCGCCTGAGGCCGGTGAGCCAGTGAACCGGCTCGGCGGCAGCGGCGTCGAGGTCAGCGCCCTGGCCTTCGGCGGCGCCGTCATCGGCAACCTCTACACCGAGGTCAGCGAGGAACAGGCGCACGAGGCCGTGGCCACCGCCTGGCAGCACGGCATCCGCTACTTCGACACCGCCCCGCACTACGGCCTCGGCCTGTCCGAACGCCGCCTCGGTGCCGCCCTGCGCGAACACCCCCGTACGGCCTACACGATCTCCACGAAGGTCGGCCGTGTCCTGGAGCCCTCCGGCGAGGGCGGCGACGACCTCTCGAACGGCTTCGCCGTGCCTGCCACCCATCGCCGCGTGTGGGACTTCAGCGCCGACGGCGTACGCCGCAGCATCGAAGCCAGCCTGGAGCGGCTCGGCCTCGACCGCGTCGACGTCGTCTACCTCCACGACCCCGACGACCACGCCGAACAGGCCTTCCACGAGGGCTACCCGGCGCTGGAGAAGCTGCGCTCGGAAGGCGTCGTGGGCGCCATCGGCGCGGGCATGAACCAGGCCGGGATGCTCACCCGTTTCGTCCGCGACACCGACGTCGACGTCGTCCTGTGCGCCGGCCGCTACACGCTCCTGGAGCAGCCGGCGCTCACCGAGCTCCTGCCCGCGGCACAGGAACGCGGCACGTCGGTGGTCATCGGTGGCGCCTTCAACTCCGGTCTGCTCGCCGACCCGAAGCCCGGCGCGACGTACAACTACGCGGCCGCTCCGGCCGAGTTGCTGGACCGCGCCCTGCACCTGAAGGCGGTTGCGGACCGGCACGGCACCACGCTGCGCGCCGCCGCCCTCGCCTTCTGCGCCGCCCATCCGGCAGTCGCAAGCGTCCTCGTAGGAGCTCGCTCGGCTGCGGAAGTACGCGACTGCGCCGAGCAGTTCGCGGCACCCCCTCCCGCCGCCTTCTGGCAGCAGCTGCGCGCGGAAGGGCTCCTGCCGCCCGAAGCTCCCGTACCCGCCGAGGAACCGTCATGAGAGTCGCCCTGCACACCAAGGTCCGCGCGGACCGCATCGCCGAGTACGAGGCCGCCCACCGCGAGGTCCCCGGGGAACTCACGGACGCGATCCGCGCAGCCGGAGCCACCTCCTGGACGATCTGGCGCAGCGGCACCGACCTCTTCCACGTCCTGGAGTGCGAGGACTACGCCCGACTCCTCGCCGAACTGGAGAAACTCCCGGTCAACATCGCCTGGCAGGCCCGTATGGCCGAACTGCTGGACGTCGTGCACGACTACTCCGACGAGGGCGCGGCCGCGGGCCTGCCGGTGGTCTGGGAGCTGCCATGACGGTGGACGCCCACCACCACGTGTGGGACCTCTCCGTCCGGGACCAGGACTGGATCCCCGAACACAGCCCGCTCCGCCGGAACTTCAGCCTCGACGACCTCACTCCCGAGGCGCACGCGGCCGGGGTCGACCGCACCGTGCTGGTACAGACGATCACGGTGCCGGAGGAAACCCCGGAGTTCCTGCAACTCGCCGCCGCCCACGACCTGATCGCCGCGGTCGTCGGCTGGACCGACCTCACCCGCCCGGACATCACCGACGAACTCTCCCGCCTGCGCGAACTCCCCGGCGGCCACTATCTCAAGGGCATCCGCCACCAGGTCCAGGGCGAACCCGACCCCGAGTGGCTGCTGCGCCCTGACGTACGCAGGGGCTTGGCGGCCGTGGCCGAAGCGGGCCTGGTCTACGACCTCGTCGTCCTCCCGCACCAACTGCCGGCCTGCACCAAGGCGGCCGCCGCCCTCCCCCAACTCACCTTCGTCCTCGACCACTTGGGCAAGCCGCCCATCGCCTCCGGCGCCCTGAAACCCTGGGCGGCCGACCTCCACGCCCTCGCCGCCCTGCCCAACACGGTCGCCAAACTCTCCGGCCTGGTCACCGAGGCCGCCCCCGACTCATGGACCGTCGACGACCTAGGCCCGTACACCGACACCGCCCTGGAGGCCTTCGGCCCCGCCCGCCTGATGTTCGGCTCGGACTGGCCGGTCTGCACGGAAAAGGCGACCTATGGTGAAGTCCTGTCCACCACAGGCGAGTTGACCGCCCACCTTGCCGAGAAGGATCGCCTCGCGATCCTCGAGGGGACGGCCATCCGCGTCTACGGACTCTGATCAGGACGGGTGGAACGGTAGGTGGCGTTGCCGCCGACATCGGCGACGACCGTGGGACAGACCCGGCATGCGGCCGCACCACGCTGCGCGAACCAGCGGCAGTCCGCCCGGATGCCGCAGACGGGCAAGGGCCCGACGTTCGGGGTCTCTGGGTGCTGCGGACCGCGGCCCGGGTCCGGTGGATCGTCAAGGATGTGGTCGACGACACCGCACCGCCGGCCGGTCCACTGTGCGCATCCCTCCTCCGTGCACGACCCGGTGAACCGGTAGCGGCTCTCGGGCCGCCCGGATGCCTTCAGACGATCGGCGAGAGCGCGGTCGACGACCACCGGATCGGGCAGACAGGCCAGGCGGCCCGACGCCGTCGTCACACCCAGCAGTGAAGTGCCCTCCGCGCACGAGGTGCTGGGACAGGCCGGTGGCCGATGGCCCGAAGGCCTGCCCGGCGACCTCGAGGAGCCTTCCGGACGGGTCACCGCATGCCCACCTGACCTGCGGCGTAGTCCTGCACGGGGGCAAGCACCTTCTTGGCGGGGTCGCCGTACCACCAGACCTGGCCCATGGCAGTGCTCCTCGGCGGTCTGCGGACGCCGCTGCCCCGACACCAGGAGGAGCTGTCGGCGGCGGCAGCCCGCGCAGGCCATCCGGGTGAAGCCGGGGCGGTGCAATCCCCCGCTCAGGACCTCTGAGCCACCCCCGCCAGCCGGGTGGGCGGCAGATACTCCCGCACATACGTCCGCTCCCAGCACGCTCCCGTCTCCCGCAGCTCCCGCCAGCTCGTGTACTCGTAGCGGAAGAGGCGGGCCCGGACGTAGCGCGGCGGGGCGTCGGGCGGGAACGGGGAGCGGCGCAACAGGCGCAGTGTGTCGCGGTCGTTCTCCAGGAGCCGCTCCACCAGGGCGCCGAACCATGCGCCGGCGTACGAGGGCGAGAGCGCGGCGAACCACATCAGCCAGTCGAGGCGCAGATGGTAGGGCGCGAACTGGCGGGGCCAGCGCCGTGGATCGCCCGGCTTGCCCTTGAACTCGTACTCCCGCCAGTCCGAGTCCTCGTGCGGTACGGCGTCGTCCGTGCCCTCGACGACCACCTCGTAGCGGATCCGGCTGACGCTGCCGAATGCGCCGTAGGTGTTGACCAGGTGGAGGGGGTCGAAGGAGCGGTTCATGATCTGGCGGCGGGAGATCATGTTCGTGACCGGGTGGTAGCTGAGCCCGAGGAGCAGTGCGGCGACCGCGAGGACCACGACCTCGTACCAGAGCGGGGCGCCGGGCACGGGGGAAGGTGCGCCGGCCGGGAGCTCGAGCGCGGAGACGGCGAGCACGATGGTGATCCAGTTCAGCCAGGCGAAGTTGCCCGACAGGACCAGCCACAACTGGGTGACGATCATCAGCGAGGCGGCGGCCGTGGCGACCGGCTGAGGGGTGAACAACAGCACGGGGACGACGAGTTGGGTGACGTGGTTGGCGGCCACCTCGATGCGGTGCAGGGGCCGGGGGAGATGGTGGAAGAACCAGCTCAGGGGGCCCGGCATCGGCTGTGTCTCATGGTGGTAGTACAGGCAGGTCAGCTTCCGCCAGCATGCGTCGCCGCGCATCTTGATCAGGCCGGCACCGAACTCCACCCGGAACAGGATCCAGCGCAGCAGGAAGACGACCACGATCGGCGGGGCCACCTCGTCGTTGCCGAGGAAGACCGCCAGGAAGCCCACCTCCAGCAGCAGCGACTCCCATCCGAAGGCGTACCAGGTCTGGCCGACGTTGACGATCGACAGATACAGCACCCAAGGGATGAGCCACAGCAACATCCCTGCCCAGAGCGGGAGTTGGGAGTCCAGTCCGGCGATCAGCGCCGCCGAGACCGCGCAGCCCGTCCAGGCGCAGGCCGCGAAGAAGCGGTCCGAGTAGTGGAGTTGGAACAGGCTGGGGGCCTGCCTGAAGCGCACCCGGCCGACGAAGCGGGGGACCGGCAGCATGCCCCGCTCGCCGATCAGCGCACGGAACTGCAGGGCTGCCGTCAGGAACGCCACGAGGTACAGCCCGGCCAAGGCCCGCTGGAAGACCAGCCGGCTCCACCAGTACTCGGGTGCGATGAACCACTCCACGGCCGTGCGCGCCCCTCTTTGCCACTGAACCGCCGCCGCTCTCGCGGACGTGGTTGCTCGCCGTCGTCGTTCCGCAATGGATGGCTGCGGTATTCGTTGCTTCCATCATGACGCCTCTCCCTCGAGTCCCAGGCCAAACGGCTGTAACGCAGACAATGGTGAGGAATTACTCCAAGTGATGACAGAGGCCAGGAGTCGAGGCCCTCACACGCTCCACCGCCACCGGCTGCGCGACCCCGGCGCCGACTCCTGCGCCGCCACCGACCTCGACGGCCACCGGAGAGCCGGGAATTCCTCGTCGCATCCCGGTCGAAGAATCGCGTGAACCCTGGCAAGGTGGGCCCATGGTTGATCGGGGCGTGAGCGCCCTGTCTCTCCCGGACGACTGGCCCGCCCACCCGGATCCGATCCTGGCGCTCAACCGCATGGGCAGCTTCGACTGGGACCTGGACACCGGTCTGTTCCACATGGACGCCCAGGCCCACGAGGTCTTCGACCTGCGCCCCGACGAATACGACGACCATCCCGAGACACTCGCCGTCCGGGTCCCCAGACCCGAGGCCTACCGGCTCGACGGCCTGGTCGCCCAGGCCCTGAAGGACGGCAGCGAGAACTACGGCGCCTACTTCCGCATCCGCCGCCGCGACGGCACCCTGCGCTGGACCCACACCCAGGGCTACATCCGGCGTGACGAGACGGGCCGCCCACGCCGGATCATCGGCATCGTCCGGGACGCGACCCAGGAGCTGAGCGAGAGCCAGGACCGCCGCGAGGAGGCCGCCGAGGACGCGGCGCGGCGCGAGCAGACCAACGTCGTCCAGCTCACCACGGCCGCCCTCGCGCACGCCCGCACCGTCCAGGACGTCATCGACGTCCTCAAGGACACCCACGGCCTCACCCACCTCGGCGCCACCAGCCTGGTCGTGGGCCTGGTCGAGGCCGGCCGCATCCGGCTGATAGCCGAGGGCCCCGCGGGCAGCTTCGTCCCCGGCACCGACCTCACCCGCATCGACGAGCCGTACCCGATGAGCGAGGTCGTACGGACCCTCACGCCCCGCTTCATCGAGTCGCCGGAGGAGTTCGCCGGGAGCTACCCCCTGCTGTGGCCGCACCTCACCGGCCTGAACATCACGGCGGCCGCCTATCTGCCGCTGATCGTCCAGGCCCGGCCGATCGGCGCCATGGGCCTGCTCTACAGCGACCGGCGCGGCTTCTCGCCCGAGGAGCGCAACGTCCTGCTCGCCCTCGGCAGCAGCATCGCGCAGAGCATGCAGCGCGCCATGTTCTACGAGCAGGAGAAGGACCTCGCCACCGGCCTCCAGCAGGCGATGCTGCCGCGCACCATCCCCAGCGTCCGCGGCGCCGACGTCGCTGTCCGCTACCGGTCCGGTTCCGCAGCGGGCTCCCTGGGCCGGGACATCGGCGGTGACTGGTACGACCTGATCCCGCTGCCCGGCGGCCGGGTCGGCGCCGTCATCGGCGACGTCCAGGGCCATGACACCCACGCGGCCGCCGTCATGGGCCAGCTGCGCATCGTGCTGCGCGCCTACGCCGCCGAGGGCCACACGCCCGCCACCGTGATGGCCCGTGCCTCCGTATTCCTCCACGAGCTCGACACCGACCGCTTCGCGACCTGCCTGTACGCGGAGGCCGACCTGGCCACCGGAGTGGTCCAGGTGGTCCGGGCCGGTCACATCGACCCGCTGATCCGGGCCGCCGACGGCAGCTGCCGCCGTATCTCCCTGCCGGGCGGACTGCCGCTCGGTCTGTCCGCCGAGTTCGGGCGCCTTGAGTACCCGGTCGGCACCCTCGAACTCGATCCCGGCCACACGCTCCTGCTGTGCACCGACGGCCTGGTCGAACAGCCTGGCGCCGACCTCGACGACGGCATGCGCGCCCTCACCGCCCTCATCACCGGCGGCCCGGACGACGTACGGGATCTCGCGGACTGTCTCATCTCCGTGGCCGAGGAACGCGGCGGCGACGACGACGTGGCCCTGCTCCTGCTGCGCCGCCGCGGCCTGGACGCCCAGCGGTCCGGCGGCCGGCTCCAGCAGCATGTGGCCCCCGGTGACCCCGAGGCCCTCACCGAGGCCCGGCACATGATCCGGGCCGCCGTCCGCGCCTGGGGCGCGAAGGAGCGTGCCGACGAGATCGAGCTGGTCGCCGACGAAATGATCACCAATGCGCTGATGCACACCGAGGGATCCGCCATCGTCACCCTCCGGGTCCTCGGCGGCAGCGAGCGGCGGCTGCGCGTCGAGGTCGAGGACTCCTCCAGCGCCCTGCCGCGCCGCCGCGAGGCGGGGGAGTCGGGGGTGTCCGGGCGGGGCCTGCTGCTGGTCGACCTGCTGACGGACGTGTGGGGCGTGGAGGCGCGCGGCGGCGGCAAGTGTGTGTGGTGCGAGTTCGTGGTCCCCGAAGGCGACTGAATCCGCTGCCACCGGTCCCGCCCGCCACTGTCGGTGCCGGGTGGCACTCTGGACGTATGCCGGAACTCCCCGAGGTCGAAGCGCTCAAGGACTTCCTCACCGAGCACCTGGTCGGTCACGAGATCGTGCGGGTGCTGCCCGTCGCGATCAGCGTCCTCAAGACGTACGACCCCCCGCTGACTGCCGTCGAGGGCCGCGAGGTCACCGCCGTGCACCGGCACGGCAAGTTCCTCGACCTGGAGACGGACGGCGGCCCGCACCTCGTCACCCATCTGGCCCGCGCGGGCTGGCTGCACTGGAAGGACCGGCTCCCGGACGGCCCGCCCCGCCCCGGCAAGGGCCCCCTCGCCCTGCGCGTGGCCCTGGAGACGGGCGAGGGCTTCGACCTCACCGAGGCGGGCACCCAGAAACGCCTCGCCGTCTACGTCGTCCACGACCCCCAGGAGATCCCGGGCGTCGCCCGCCTCGGTCCCGACCCGCTCGCGCACGACTTCGACGAAAGCCG
Source organism: Streptomyces sp. NRRL S-646 (assembly GCF_000720765.1). Classification (GTDB taxonomy): domain Bacteria; phylum Actinomycetota; class Actinomycetes; order Streptomycetales; family Streptomycetaceae; genus Streptomyces. Next base: position 88,366 of record NZ_JODC01000007.1, on the reverse strand, counting down.
CCTCGCGGTGCTCCTCAGACCTGAACGCCGCCAGCTCAAGGGCGCCCTGCGAGACCAGAGCCTGATCGCCGGCGTGGGCAATGCCTACAGCGACGAGATCCTGCACGCGGCGAAGATGTCCCCCTTCAAACTGGCCGCGACCCTTACCCCCGAGGACACCGCGCGCCTCTACGAGGCTCTGCGCAGCACGCTCACCGAGGCGGTCGAGCGCTCCCGGGGCCTGGCGGCCGGCCGTCTGAAGGCGGAGAAGAAGAGCGGCCTGCGCGTCCACGGCCGCACCGGCGAGGCTTGCCCGGTGTGCGGCGACACCATCCGCGAGGTCTCCTTCAGCGACTCCTCGCTCCAGTACTGCCCGACCTGCCAGACGGGCGGCAAACCGCTCGCGGACCGCAGAATGTCGCGGCTGCTGAAGTAGCCGCCCGGCTCAGCCGGCCGGCCCCTTCCGGCCCTTCGTCCTGTCCTTGCCGTGCTTGTCCTTCCCGTCGTGCTGCTTGTCTTTGTGGTCCTTCGGCTTCGGCGGAGTCGGCCTCGTGGACGGGACGGCAGAGGGCGGCGTGGCGGGGGCGGTGGCGGTCCCGCTCGCGGGTCGCGAGGTGACGGCCGTAGGTGTCGAGGACGGTGTCCGAGTCGGCGCCGGACTCGGCGAGACGGTCGAGGCAGGGTTGTCGCCGCCGGAGTTCAGCGCGGCCCCGAGGGCCGTCGCCGCGGCGAACAGCGCGACGGCCGCGCCACCGAGCAGGGCCTTGGACGCCTGCCTTCGCCGGTTGCGGCGGCGGGAATGCGTGGCGGGGGTGCGGGTTCGGGGCGGTGGTGCAGACGTGGGGCTGAGAGTCACGCTCTCCGGTTCCGCAGGGTCCACCGGGTCCAGCGGCTCCGTCGGTTCTGTCGGGTTTGCTTCCCATTCCTGCGCGCCCAGCCACTCGGCCGCCCCCTCCGCGGTCGGCCGCTGCGCGGGGTCCTTGGCCAGCAGACGCAGCACGTAGTCGGAGAGCTGCCGGGGTATCCCCGCGCTCAACCGGTGGGGCGGCGGCGGTGCGGCGTCGACGTGCTGCTGCACCACGGCGAGCGAGGTCGTGCCGGTGAACGGCGGCCGGCCGGTGAGCAGTTCGTACAGCACGCAGCCGAGGGAGTAGACGTCGGAGGCGGGCTGCGCGGACCGCCCGAGGGCCCGCTCGGGAGCAAGATAGTCGGCGGTGCCGAGGATCTTCCCGGTGCCGGTCGCGGTGCCGGCGCTCTCGTCGGTGAAGCGGGCGATGCCGAAGTCCGTGATCTTCACGGTGCGGTCGGTGGTCAGCATGACGTTGGCGGGCTTGATGTCCCGGTGGATCACACCCTGGCGGTGCGCGGCGGACAGCCCCTGCGCCACCTGCGCGGCGATGGCGGCCGCTTCCTGTGCTGCCAGGGTCCCGCGCTGGGACCTCTCCCGGGCCAGGGTCCAGCCGTCCACGAGTTCCATCACCAGATGGAGCCGGCCGTGATCGGAGCCGAAGTCGTACACGCCCACCACATGTGGATGGTTGAGGCGGGCCGTGGTCTGCGCCTCCATGCGAAACCGCTCGATGTCGGCGGTGTCCGCCGCCTTCAGCAGCTTGATGGCCACCGGACGGCCCAGGACCTGGTCGGCCGCGCGCCACACCTCGCCCATCGCGCCGCTTCCCAGCAGTTCCTCCAGCTGATAGCGGTCCGCCAGCAGCACGTGCACACCCATCCCGAATTCCGACATCGCCACTGCCTACAGCGCAGCGTCGGGCGGGGGTGTCACACCTGGTGGTGAGGCGTTGCGGCGGTGGTGCTAGCGGGACTGGAGCGTGACGAGATGCTCCCCGGCGGACGTGCGGAGCTCGTAGCGGGCGATCTCGCCTGTGCGCATGGAGGAACTGCCCTGCATCGTGATCGGGCGGGCGTCGTGGCTGGGGACGGTCCAGCTGGTCAGGATCTGCTCGGAGCCGTCGCGGCCGACGGCGATCAGACGACAGGGGCGCGGGCCCGCACCGTCCTTCACCTCGAGCTTGACCTGGCTGCCCGAATACTCGTCCTGGGTGGTCACCTGCGCCCACACGCCCGACTTCGCGTCGGTCGCCGCGATCCGCACCGTGTCGGCGGTGCCGCCGCCGGCCACCGTCATCGCGATTCCGGGCCCGGCCACCCCGATCGCCAGGGACGCGGCCACGGCGTACAGGAAGCGCCGCCGGCCGGCCCGGTGCCGGGCCGCGACCGCGCCGAGCAGCCGGTCGAGCAGCTGCGGGCCGGGCCTGGTCATGGGGCTCACGAACCGTGGCGTCGACCGGCGGTACAGCATCATCTGCCGGGTGATGGGCCCGAATTCGGTCACGTGAGCGGCGCAGCGCGCGCACTCCATGAGGTGGTCCTCGAAGCGGAAGGCGTCCGCCTCGTCCAGCACGCCGAGCGCGTACGCGGCGACGTCGCGATGCCTCTCCTGGGACCTCATGCCGAATCCTCGTGCCGTTGGGTGCGGGTGGGGTTACTCCTTGCTCCCACCGGTACGCACCAGACAGTCGAATCACTCAAGGCATGCGGAGAATCGCAACCAACGGATTCGGAGCCGCCCGGCCCGCGGATTGGTCCAAATCAAAACGAGTCTAAAAAAGGTGGATGGCGAGGTGGCCCAGGGGCAGGCCCAGTTGCCACGCCTTCGTCCACACCTTCGGACCCTCGTCCTCGCCGACCATCGCCGCGCCGCCAGGCACCGCGTTGAGGTCCGGCGCGAGCAGCTCGGTCTCCTCCAGCCAGCGCCAGGCCGCCCGGGCCAGTTCCACGTCGGGAGCGGGGCCGCCGGATTCGGCCGCCTGGGCGACCAGCTTCGCCATCCGCTCGCGCACCCAGTCCTGCCACGGCTGGTCGTACGCCGTCAGCGACAGCCAGGTCTCCAGCTGGGAGACCACCCGGATCCCCGGGAGTTCGCCGTCCGTGTCCGAGAGGAAGACGGTCAGCGCCAGGGCGTCGCGCCCGGCGCGGAACTCCATGGACGTCGGCGGCATCAGGTCGCCCGTCCGCAGCAGCTCGTCGGCAATGTACTCGGCGTACAGCCAGGCCATCGGGACGACCAGTTCACCGCCGCCGGTGCCGTCCGTGCTCTCTTGACCTCTGTGCAGCATCCCTTCCTGCCTTCCTCCGGTGCGTGCGCGTCGCCCGACTCCGGGCCCCGGTCGCGGGGCCCCGAGCCCCCAGTCCGGAACACGGATGAGGACAGCTGATTGCTCAACCGGGGTCCTCAGCAAGGCGCTTTACGGAGGTTTGACTCAGCCGTCGGTTTCACCGCAGGTCGGCCGCATAACCCGGAAGCACCCGGCGCAGGGCGCGCAGCGCGTAGTACGCGCGGGACTTCACCGTACCGGGCGGAATTCCGAGGGTTTCGGCGGCTTCCGCCACACTCGCCCCCTGGAAATACACGAGCACCAGGACTTCACGGTGCTCCGGAGTGAGTGTCTTCACAGCCTCGCGGACATCGAGGGTGGCGGCGGCCCGCTCGGCGTGGTCGCCGATCACCCGCGCGTTCTCCAGGACCGCGTCGCCGACCTCGGGCGGCCGCGCCTGCCGGGCCCGCCGTGCGTCGATCGCGAGCCGCCGCCCCACGGTCATGAGCCACGGCCGTACGGAGTCGAAGTCGTCGGCGCGCAGTGCCTCGGGATGCTGCCAGGCGCGCACCAGCGTCTCCTGCACCAGGTCCTCGGCGCGCTGCCGGTCGCCGTCGCAGAGCCGCAGCAGGAGCGCAAAGAGGGGGCGGCCGTGCTCGCGCTGCAGCGCGGCGAGCTCGTGCTCGGCGGTCGTCGCGTTCGTGAGGGTGGTTCCGGCCGTCATGGCCGTATGGCACCGCAGGGTGCCGCCTCGGGACAGGGTCCGCACCGGGATCTGCGGCGGACGGTCGATCGCGTCGACGAACGGTACGACGAACGGTCCCGCGTGCGCCCCGCGAGCGGTCCGGGGGGTCTGTTCGCGGGCACCGGACGGGCTAATCGGGGTGGCGCGGTTGTTTGGCCGCGCGTTCAGGTTCGTACCTATTTATGCGTAAATGTGACAACAGTGGGGTGAGCTGATGATTGCACGGAGACGACAGGTTGCCCTGGCCCTGATGGCCGTTCTGACCGCGGGCGCGGCCTGCCATGCCCAGCATCGGCAGGCGTCCACGCGGATCGGAGAGCCGGGGGCCCCGGCTGCGTCCGCGGATGGCGCCTTCACGCTGGTCGCCTCCGGCGACATCATCCCGCACAGCTCGATCATCGACCGTGCCCGTTTCGACGGTGGCGGCGCCGGCTACGACTTCCGGCCGATGTTCTCCGGCGTCAAGCCCGTCGTCTCCCGTGCCGATCTGGCGCTGTGTCACATGGACACCGTCTACGGGGCGAACGGTCACTACGCGGCCCGCTCCCTGTTCAAGTCCCCGCCCGAGATCGCCCAGGGCCTGGCCGCCACCGGTTACGACGGCTGCTCCACCGCCTCCGACCACAGCCTCGACGACGGCGCCGACGGCGTCCGCCGCACCCTCGACGCCCTGGACGGCGCGGGCGTACGGCATGCCGGTTCGGCCCGCACCGAGGCCGAGGCGCACACCGTCACGATCCTGCGCGCAGGCCCCGCCAAGGTCGCCCACCTCGCCTACACCTTCGACACCAACGGCATCCCGCTGCCCCAGGGCGCGCCGTGGGCCGTCAGCCTCCTGAACGAGAACCGGATCATCGAGGACGCCCGGGCGGCCCGGCGGGCAGGCGCCGACGTGGTCGTCGTCTCCGTGCACTGGGGCACCGAATGGCAGGACGCGCCCGACCAGCAGCAACTCGCCCTGGCCCAGCAGCTCACGGCCTCCCGCACCGGCGGCCGCCCCGACGTCGACCTCGTCCTCGGCACCCGCGCCCATGTCCCGCAGGCATACGAGAAGGTCAACGGCACCTGGGTGGTCTACGGACTGGGCGACCAGATCGCCGGCGAGATGTCCAACAGGTCGGGCGCCCAGGACCCGCGCGGCAACCAGTCCACGCTCGGCCGCTTCACCTTCACCCGGCCCGCTCGGGAGGGCGGCCGCTGGGAGGTCACCAAGGCGGAGTTCGTCCCGCTGATGTTCGACGTCGACGCCGGGCGGGCCGTGAACCTCAACCAGGCCATCGCCCAGGGCGCCGAGGTGAAGGCGGTGCGCGACGCGATCCGCAACGTGGTGCTCAGCCGGGGCGCGGCCAAGGGCGGGCTGACCATGGGGCAGTAGGTCAGTCCACGTCCACGTGGTCGAAGGTCTTGAGGATCTCCCTCAACACCCGCACGGTCGCCCGGACTTCGGCGTCGGTCAGATCGCCGCCGACCTGCCGGTTCAGATAGTGCTCACGGCCCAGGACGGCCGTGATGGTCGCCCGGCCCTCCTCCGTGAGCCGGATCAGGGACGACCGCTGGTGAGCGGGGTTGGGGGTGACCTCGACCCACCCCTGGGCCGCCGCGTCGTTGACCATGCGCTGCACGAACTGCCGGCTCAGCGCCAGGATCCGGCCCATCTGAGGCACCGTCATGGGGTCGCTCTGCCGCAGCAGGTCCAGTACGGCGCGTACGCCGACCGAGACCCCCTCGACGGCCTCGCCCTGCTCGACCTTGCGCAGAGCACGCCGGTACAGCGGGCCGACCAGGTCGAACACCTCGGTCAGGCGATGGCCCAGCTCGTCGGGGGTGAGGGGCCTGTCGATGTCGTTCACCCCGCCATCATGACATCCCGGTTGTCAAAACCCTCCGAATATGACACCTTGGTTGTCATGAATGGTGCTTCGGACGTTCGCCTCTTCCCGTCCTCTGACGGTGACCTCGCCTACCTCGACACCGGCTCCGGTGATCTCGTCGTCCTCCTCCACTCCGGATACGTCGACCACCGCGTCTGGGACGACCAGATACCGGCCCTCGCCGCCGAGTACCGCGTGATCGCCCCGGACGTACGCGGCCACGGCTCCTCCGCCAACGCCACCAAGCCCTTCCGCTGGGCCGACGACCTCGCCGCCCTGCTCCGCCACCTCGACGCGGGCCCCGCCGCCCTCGTCGGCCTGTCGATGGGCGGCGTGATCGCCACCGACACCGTGCTGGAGTACCCCGAGCTCGTGCGCGCTGTGGTCACCTGCGGTGCGGCGACCGGCGACTTCCAGTACACGGACGACTGGACCCGTCAGATCCAGGCCGAGTACGCCCGCACCCTGGGCGCCGGCGACATCGAGGGCTGGCTCGATGTGTTCGTGCGTGTGGTGCCCGGCCCGTACCGCAGCGCCGACGACGTCGACCCGGGCATCGCGCGCCGGTTGCGGGAGATGGCCTTCAACTCGATCTCCAAGCACACGCCCGGCGAGAAGGACTGGCACGTGCGCGTGACCGACTCCTGGTCCCGCCTGCCGAAGATCGACGTCCCCGTGCTCACCGTCAACGGCACTCTGGAGCCCCCCGAGTTGCTGGACGCGGCCGAGCGCCTCGCACGTACCGTCCCCGACGGGCGTGCGCGGACCGTCGAAGACACCGCCCACTACCTGAACATGGAGAAGCCGGAGGTCTTCAGCAAGATCCTGCTGGAGTTCCTCCGCGCTCTCTAGGAGGGGCGGCTCGGCGAGTGGGACGGGCTCGGAGAGGCGGACGCGGGCGGATAACTCGGGTGCAGGGAGGAAGAAAGCGGAGCCAGGTCCCTGCACAGCGAGGCCGGAAAGGCCGGCGCCCTGAGCTGTACGACCCGGCAGCCTCCGGCCGCCCCCTCGACGATCGGCACCCACCCGGACTTCTCGGCCCGGAAGAACCAGCGGTCACCGAGCCGGGACGAGCAGCCGGGCGCCGACCCGTCACTGCAGGCCGGTCCGGTCCGCCAGGAGAAGTCCAGCACCAGCCACTTGCCGTCGCACTCCTGCGAGTCCCGGTAGGTGTGCTCGGGTGCGTCGACCGCCATCAGCGCCTGGTCGTAGGAGGCGTCCGTACAGCCGGTCGCCGGCGGGGTGCAGCCCAGCTTCCCGCACAGCCGCAACGCGGGCGCCTTCGCGCCGTCGGCGGTGAACTGCACGTAGTGGTCGACGACCACCTTCCGGCTGCCCAAGGGGACGGGCAGCCGGACCCGCGCCGTGGCCGACCGCTCCTTGGTGCAGCCGGAACTCCGGTCCGCCGACGGTGAGGAGAACGTGAGCTGGACCCGCACGAGGTCCTTCTCCACGGGGTCGGTGAGGACCGCCTTGAAATCCCGCACGCACGCGCGCGCACCGCTGGGCACCTGCGCGTCGAGCAGCAGCGTACGGCCACCGTCGGCCAGGCGGGCCCCGGTGACCCCCGAGGGCTCGAAAGTGGTCCACGGGATCGGCCCGGTCGCCGACGGCGACGCTTGCCGGCCGGCCACCTGCGTCCCGCACCCGCCGAGCAGCAGCACGGCCACCACACCGAGCGCGGCGGCCACGACCGCCCCACGCCCGTCGCGTCTTCCAGCTGATCCCATCAGTTCTCAATCCCCCCGTGTCGCACCGGTGTTGCCCGGGCCGACGCAGAACTCTAGTGCCGTGACGCAGCTCACCGGAAAAGGGTGACAGGACGTTGTCGCGGACAGCTGCGACCGTCGACGTCATGACGATCACAGACGAGGACTGCCTCGCCGAGACCCTGGCATTCAACGAGCAGTTCGAGGCCACTGCCGCAAACCGCCCGGCCCGCGGACAGGCGCCCGACGCAACCATGCTGGCGCTCCTGCGGCGCAACCGGCTCGGCGGCCACACACCACCGGTGCGCCTGCCGCAGGGCCAGGACCGCGTCGTTGCGGGCGGGGTCGGAGTCCGGATGTTCGTGCCGGACGAGGTCGACGGCGTATATCTGCACCTGCACGGGGGCGGCTGGGCATTCGGCTCCGCGGGCGGGCAGGACGAGAGGCTGTGGCGGCTTGCCGTCCGGGCGCGGCTGGCCGTGGTGAGCGTGGAATACCGCCTGGCGCCGGAGCACCCGTTCCCCGCCGGGCCCGACGACTGCGAGGCCGCCGCGAGATGGCTGGTGGACCACGCCGCAGCCGAGTTCGGCACTGGGCGGCTGCTGATCGGCGGCGAATCAGCCGGCGCCCACCTGAGCGTCGTCACCCTGCTGCGCCTGCGCGACCGGCACCACATCACAGGCGCGTTCCGGGCGGCCCAGCTGCTCTTCGGCCCTTACGACCTGTCGATGACACCGAGCCAGCGGTCGTTCGGCCCCAGGCGGCTGCTGAGCAACACCGACTCGCTGCACGGCAGTTATGAGCTGTTCACACCGGGGATGGGGGCGGAGCAGCGCCGCGCCCCGGAGGTCTCGCCGCTCTTCGCCGACCTGCTCCCACAGGAACCAGACCGGCCGCACGGTGGGCCCGTTGGTCGCGATCCGTGCGGTCAGCGGTTGGCGCAGGAAGGAGTCCACGTCGAAGGGGCGACCAGTCACGGCAGCATCATTGGCCCCCGAAGCGGCCTGTACACCGACCCGGGATCCAGGTCCTCGTTCCGTCCCCCGCCCGGTTGTGAAACCCGGCTGCAGCCGTCAGGCCAGCTGCTTTCCGGAGGCGACGACGACGCCGTACGCGTCGGCGACGGCTGCCAGCGCACTGCGGTGCAGCTCGTCCGCGGACACGTCCACGATCGACCGGGTGGCGCACGTGTCCGCCGGCACGGTGGGCCTGTTGCCGCGCAGGGCCGCGGACGCCGTCGTGTACGCGACGCACATGTGGGTCATGAAACCGGCGACGATGACGCTCTCGTTCCCGGCCTCGTCCACGAGCGTGCCGAGGTCGGTTCCGTGGAAGGCATCGGGAGCGTGCTTGACGACCACGGGCTCCCCTTCGACCGGCGCCACACTGGGGTGGATGCGGCCGATCTCCGTGCGGATGTCGTAGGGCGAGCCCTCGCCGTCGTCGTGCTGGACGTGGATGATGCCGGCTCCGGCCCTGCGGGCACGGGTGAGCAGGTCCGAGGCGGCGTCCAGGGCGGCCTTCCAGCCGTCGAGCTCCATCACCCCGCGGGTGTAGGTGTTCTGGTAGTCGACGAGGATGAGCGTCGAGGACGCGAGGGCGGCGGGGGTCTGATCGGCGTTGTCGAGTTCGCGCAGCGTCTTGCTTGCCACAGGTCTTCTCCTGGGTTCTTCCGGGGACTTGAGCGGTTGTTCAACGACCTGTTGAACACATGTGCGACGCTATGGCGCGAACCGCGGTGTCGGCAATGACGCGCTACTTGCAGAAAACGACGCCCGCGGCCGGGTGCGAAAGCGGGGTTGCAGGATGGGGACCGTGAATCGGCTGATCGTGATCGTGCTGTTCGAAGGCGTCGACCTCCTCGACGTCACCGGCCCGCCGGAGGTGTTCTCCCTCGTCCGGCACGAGACCACGGACGGAGCCGGCTACGAGGTCGTCCTGGCTGCCGAGACCCTGGAACCGGTGACCACGGCGGCCGGCGTGCGGATCCTGCCCGACGCCACCTTCGACGAGGTCGGTGCAAGGGCGATCGACACCCTGCTGGTGCCCGGCTCCGTGGAGTCCGTCGAGGTCGACGGCGAGCAGCTCGTCCAGCCCGTCGTCGAGCCCGGCACGGTGGCCCGGGTGAAGGCGTTGGCCCATCGCTCCCGGCGCGTGGCCTCGGTGTGCGTCGGTGCGCACATCCTCGCCGCGGCGGGGCTCCTCGACGGCAAGCGCGCCACGACCCACTGGTCGACCGCGCAGCGGCTGGCCGCCGACCATCCCGCGGTGCGGGTCGACCCGGATCCGATCTTCATCCGCGAGCAGGGTGAGGTCTGGACCGGGGCGGGGATCAGTGCCTGCCTGGACCTGTCGCTCGCGCTGGTCGCGGAGGACTTCGGCGAGCCGGTCGCGCTGCGCGTCGCCCGTGAGCTCGTGATGTACCTGAAACGGCCCGGCGGGCAGTCCCAGTTCAGCGTGCCGTTGGAGCAGGTGTCCACGACGCGTCGCATCGAGGACCTCCGGCATCACATCCTCGGCAATCTCGACCAGCGCCTCACCGTCCCGGACCTGGCCGCGTACGCGCATGTCAGCGACCGCCAGCTCACCCGGATCTTCAAGACCGAACTCGGCACGACGCCGCACGCCTACATCGAGTCGGCCCGGGTCGAGATGGCCCGCAACCTGCTGGAGACCACCGACGACACCTTGGAACGCGTCGCCTCCGGCTGCGGGTTCGGCACCGTCGACACCCTGATCCGTGCGTTCCGCCGCCGCCTCGCCACGACGCCGAGTGAGTACCGGGCGAGATTCCGCGCCGGCCCGGTACGGAGGACGTCAGAAACGGTGTGAGCACGGTTCCGGCAGGTACCGGCCCGACAGGCCCCCGCTCCCGTCGGCCTTCGGCTACGGAACGACCGTCACCGGCCACCGCCCCGCCTTCACCAGCCGCACGGCCACCGAACCCACGATCCGGTGCCCGGCCTGCTCGGAGGCGCCCACCACGACCGCGTCCGCCTTCAGCTCGTCAGCCGCCTTGACCAGGCCGCTGTAGGGGTCGCCGCGGAAGGTGTGGAACTCCCAGCGGACCTCGAATATCCCCTTGAGCCGCTCGGTGGCGTCCCGGATGTAGGTCTTGAGGTCCTCGGCGATCTCGTCCGTCGTCTCGGCGACTGGCGCGCCCATCGCCGCGCCCGCGGCCATCACCGGCTGCACATAGACCACGGCGAGCAGCGCGTGCTGGCGCCTGGCCAGGCCACCGGCATATGCCGCGGCGCGCATCGAGGTGTCCGAGCCGTCCACCCCGACCACGATGACCTTGGGCCCGTCCGTGCCCCGCTCGAACTGGTGCGAGTGCTGTTCCGTCACGGCTGTGAGGCTATCGGAAGCCGCAGGTCCCGCCGCCCTGCGGGGCCTCTCGACGGGCGAGGCGGCCGAGCCCTTCCTACAGTCGGAACCATGAGTGCCACAGCGGAGGCCTCCCCGCCCAAGGACACCACGGGCCCGATACGGCCGCCCGGAAGCGGTCCGATGAGCAAGGTGCCCGAGGTCTTCGCGGCCTTCTTCGGCGCCCTCGGCCTGCTCTGCGGCCTGCTGGCCCTCATCCCTCCGCTGCGCGTCCTGCTGCGCCCGGTGGTCCGCTTCCTCGACGTCCTCATCGTCCCGGTCAGCGCCAACCTCGCCTACGCCGTCTTCCTCTTCCTGCTCGCCGCCGCGACCGCCGCCCGCAAGAAGATCGCCTGGTGGCTGGTGGTCGTCTACCTCGGCCTGCTGGTCCTGGACGACATCCTCGGCGTGGCGCTGGGCCTGTATGTCGAGTCGATCCCGTCCCTCGTCGTCTGCGGTCTCGCACTGACCGTGCTGATCGTCGCCCGCAAGGAGTTCTACGCCGCCTCCCGCCGTGCCGCCGTACGCCGGGCGCTGGTGGTGCTGCTGGCCGGGATCGCCGTCGGCATCCTCGTCGGGTGGGGCCTGGTGGCCCTCTTCCCCGGCACCCTGCCCGAGAGCCAGCACCTGCTGTGGGCCGCCAACCGGGTCTGTGGCGGCCTGGTCTCGGGCCGCTCCTTCGACGGCCGCCCGCCCCGCGCCCTGTACTTCCTGCTCGGCCTGTTCGGCGCCCTCGCCCTGCTCAACGCCGCCGCCACCCTGTTCCGTTCGCAACGCCTGGAAGGCGCCCTGCACGGCGACGAGGAACCCCGCATCCGCGCCCTGCTGAAGGCCTACGGCGAGCAGGACTCCCTCGGCTACTTCGCCACCCGCCGCGACAAGGCCGTCGTCTTCTCGCCCAGCGGCAAGGCCGCCGTCACCTACCGCGTCGAGGCCGGCGTCTGCCTCGCCAGCGGCGACCCCGTCGGCGACCGGGAGGCCTGGCCGCACGCCATCGCCGCCTGGCTGGACGTGGCCCGTCGGCACGCCTGGGCGCCCGCCGCGATGGGCGCCTCCGAGGAGGGTGCCAAGGCCTTCGCCCGCGCGGGCCTCGGCGCGCTCCAACTCGGCGACGAGGCGATCCTGCACGTGTCCGACTTCGACCTCGACGGCCGCGACATGCGGGTCACCCGACAGGCCGTGCACCGGGTGCGCCGCACCGGCGCCCACTGCCGCGTCCGCCGCCACGCCACCCTCACCGACGAGGAGATGGAGGAGGTGATCGACAAGGCGGACGCCTGGCGCGACACCGAGACCGAACGCGGCTTCTCCATGGCCCTGGACCGCCTCGGCGACCCGGCCGACGGCGACTGTCTCCTCGTGGAGGCCCTCAGCGAGGACGGCAGCCTCCTTGCCCTGCTCTCCTTCGTGCCCTGGGGCCGCGACGGCGTCTCCCTCGACCTGATGCGCCGTGACCGCAGTGCCCCCAACGGCGTCATGGAGTTCATGGTCGCCGAACTGTGCGCGACGGCAGCGAAGCTGGGGATCCGCAGGATCTCGCTGAACTTCGCGGTCTTCCGCTCGGCCTTCGAGGAGGGCGCCCGCATCGGCGCCGGACCGGTGCTGCGCCTGTGGCGGCGCCTGCTGCTGTTCTTCTCCCGATGGTGGCAGCTGGAGGCGCTGTACCGCTCCAACGCCAAGTACCAGCCGGAGTGGTACCCGCGCTTCATCTGCTACGGCGACGCCGGCTCCCTCGCCCGCATCGGTCTGGCCTCCGGCATCGCCGAAGGTTTCGTTTCGGTACCGTCCTTGCGCAAACTCTGGGGAAAGGGGCACCCGAAGGGCGCGTCCAGGCCCGCGACCACCGAGGGCCTGCCGTCGCTGTCGGCGCTCGGCCTCGACGGAGGGGGCGAGGCCGGGCCCGGCGATCCCCATGCGGGCCTGCCCGAACAGGTCCGCATCCGGCACCGCACCCTCGACCGGCTGCGCGCCGACGGCACCGACCCCTACCCCGTCGGCATCCCGCAGCGCACTCACGCCCTCGCCGACGTCCGCGAGGGCCAGCAGGTCACCGTCGCGGGCCGCGTCATGCTGGTGCGCGACTTCGGCGGCATTGTCTTCGTCACACTGCGCGACTGGTCCGGCGACCACCAACTCGCCCTCACCCGCGAGGACTTGGGCCCCGCCCTCGACCGCTTCACCGCCGACACGGACATCGGCGACCACATCAGCGTCACCGGCCGGGCCGGCGTGAGCGACAAGGGCGAACCGACCGTCTTCGTCACCTCCTGGCAACTGATCGGGAAGTGCCTGCGCCCGCTGCCCGACAAACGCCGCGGCCTCGCCGACCCCGAGGCCAAGGTCCGCATGCGCTACCTCGACCTGGTCTCCAGCCCCGACGCCCGCAAGGTGATCCGGGCTCGCTCCACCGCCGTACAGGCCCTGCGCCAGGGCCTGTTGAGCCGCGGCTACCTCGAGGTCGAGACCCCCATGCTGCAGCAGATCCACGGCGGCGCCAACGCCCGCCCCTTCACCACCCACATCAACGCCTACGACCTCGACCTCTACCTGCGCATCGCGCCCGAGCTGTACCTGAAACGGCTGTGCGTCGGCGGCCTGGAGAAGGTCTTCGAGATGGGCCGCACCTTCCGCAACGAGGGCGTCTCCTACAAGCACAACCCCGAGTTCACCATGCTGGAGGCCTACCAGGCCTTCGCCGATTACGACGTGATGCTCGACCTCACCCGCGAACTGATCCAGGGCGCGGCCACCGCCGCCTTCGGCGCGCCGATCGCCCACAAGGACGGCCAGGAGTACGACATCTCGGGCGCATGGCCGGTCAAGACGGTGCACGGCGCGATCTCGGAGGCGCTGGGGGAGGAGGTCGACGCGGACACGGAGCTGTCGGCGCTGCACCGGCTGTGCGACCGCGCCGGCGTGCCGTACACGCCGGACGACGGCCGCGGCGACGTCGTACTCGAAATGTACGAACGCCTGGTGGAGGAGAAGACCCGGCTCCCCACCTTCTACAAGGACTTCCCGACCGACGTCTCCCCGCTGACCCGCCAGCACCGCACCGACCCACGGCTGGCCGAGCGCTGGGACCTGGTCGCCTTCGGTACCGAACTCGGCACCGCGTACTCCGAGTTGACCGACCCGGTCGAGCAGCGCCGCCGCCTCACCGCCCAGTCCCTGCTGGCCGCCGGCGGAGACCCCGAGGCGATGGAACTGGACGAGGACTTCCTCGACGCCCTCGAATACGCCATGCCGCCCACCGGGGGCCTGGGCATCGGCGTCGACCGGCTGGTCATGTTCCTCACCGGACTGACGATCCGTGAGACGCTGCCGTTCCCGCTGGTGCGCCGCCGCTGACGGCTCAGGGGCGCGGGAGCAGCAGCCGCAGATCGTCTCCCCAGGAGTCGAGGACGTCGCCGTGCCCGGCGGCCCGCGCGGTCCGTGCGAGGTCGCCGAACAAGGCGCGCTGGGTGTGCGGATCGCCGTCGGCCAGAATGCGGCGCAGCACCGGCAGCAGCCGCCCGGCACTCCACCGGTCCTCGCCGAGGGGCTGCCGCTCGAGCTCCCACTGCAGGTACTTGTTGTACGGCCGTACCCGCCGGTGCAGAGCGAAGAGCACCTCCAGCGCGTACGGCACGCTCTCGGCCGCATCCAGGTGACCCATGGCGTCGCGGCCGTCGCGGTAGCTCTTCAGGGAGCGGTAGGTCTGGTTGACGTAGGCGTCGAGGTATCCGGCCGCGGCGGTGCGCGCCTCGTCGGGGTGCAGGGTCCGCTTGCGGTCGAGGACGGCGGCGATCTCTCCGTCCAGTCGGTCCAGGAGCACCCGGGCGTGCACGTAGGAGTACCGGCTGAAGGCCGCCGGGTCGCCGGGCAGTCCACGCCGGCGGAACTCGGCGAGCGTGATGACCACCAGGTCCAGATGGGCCGAGCGGAACCGGTCGAGCTCGCTGAGCGGCGAGGCGTCGCGGTCGCGCAGCACTACGTGCAGGTCGTGGTCGGAGTGGACGGTCGGCATCCCGTCGTGCACCTGGGAGCCGCTGAGGACCAGTCCGGCGACTGCGGGGTCGGCGCCGGCCCGGGCGACGAAGGCCGCCAAGGTGGCCTCGGGGGTGTCGCCGGGAGCAGGAGGAAGCGCAGGCATATCGGTGATCTCTCCGAGCGGAAACGTGTACGGCCGAAAGACGACGGCCGCGGACACGAAGACGGGCCGGTTCGCTTGTGCGGCATCCGGGACGCCGCGCGGGAGATCACTGCACGGACCCGACGCTATCCGCAACGTCGGTATGAAGGAAAGCGAATTCGACGCGTGGGCCGCGGACTACCCCGCCCGTCGCAGACACGCCAGGCGGCTTGGGCCGGGCGTGTGTTTTCCTGCCGCCGCTGCGGTGTCGTGGGGGACCGCCGGACCTGGTTCGGGCGACTGATGAGTCATGAAGAAGGATCAGTTGCTCACGAGACGCCGGGCGTTGATCGCCGGTGCCGCCGCTCTGGGCGCGGCCGGCACCGCCGGGGTGCTCGCGTCGGGAGGGGGCGAGGAGACGGCTCGGCCCGTCGCTCCCGCCCCCGCCCCCGATCCCGCGCCCCAGGAGAGCTCTGCGCTCGAGCCCTCCGACTACCGCCTCCAGCCACTGACCGGATACGGGCAGGTGCGCCCGGCACCCCGCAGGACCCGGGTGAGGCATCACCCGTTCCTGCGCGTGTACGGACGCGGTCGCACCATGGTGCTGACCTTCGACGACGGGCCCGACCCCCGCTACACCCCGCACATCCTGGACACCTTGGCCGAGCACGACGTCCGCGCCATGTTCTTCGTGTGCGGGGAGATGGCCGTCGACAACCAGGACCTGCTGGCCCGGATGGCCGACGAGGGCCACATCGTCGGCAACCACACCTGGACGCATCCCCTGCTGACCCGGCTGAAGCGGTCCGAGATCCGCTCCGAGATGAAACGCACCAGCGACGTCATCGAGGACGCCTACGGCGAGCGGCCCCTGTGGTTCCGCGCCCCCTACGGCGCCTGGAACCGTGCGGCCTTCCAACTCGGCGCCGAGATGGGCATGGAGCCCCTCGCCTGGACGGTCGACACCCTCGACTGGTCCACCCCCGGCACCCGCACCATCGTCGACCGGGTCGAGGACGGGGCAGCCCCCGGCGTCGTGGTGCTCTCGCACGATGCCGGGGGCAACCGCTCCCAGAGTGTCCTGGCCCTGCGCCACTATCTGCCGTACTTGCTGGATTCCGGCTACCACATCACCGTGCCCAGACGGCGGCACGTATAGCCGGACTCCGCCCGCCCGGCCGGGGCACGCTCAGCGGACCTCGACCAGGCGGGCGAAGGCGACGACGTTCCCGTCGTAACCGTGCTTCTTGGAGAAACCGCCGCCGCAGGTGATGACCCGCAATTCAGCGGCGCCCTTGGAGGCATAGACGCGGTCGCCCGGGAAGTTGTTCTTCTCGAAGACCTCGATGCCGTAGATCTCGAACACGGCCGTCTTTCCGTCCTTGCGGGCGATCTCGACGCGATTTCCCTTCTTCAGCGCCCCGAGGTTGTAGAACACCGCGGGGCCCTGTTTGTTGTCGACGTGGCCGACCACCACCGCGGTGCCCTTCTCGCCGGGGGTGACGGCACCGGTGAACCAGCCAGCCAGGTTCGGGTCCTCGGGCGGCGGTGCGCCGACCCAGCCGTCCGCGGCCAGGCCGACCGGCAGCACCGGTGCGTCGACCCGGATCGTGGGGATCCTGACCCGGTCGGGCGGGGAGTACGGCAGCGGCTGAACGGCGTCGGCGGCGCCCACGACGGCGGGGACGTGCCTGTCCGCTGCTGCCGCACTGGCCGGCTGCGGCGGGCCCACGTCGAACTCCCCCGAACCGTTCCGAATGAGCGCGATGCCGGTCAGCAGAACAAGCGCTATGACGCCCCAGGGGGCGCGCTTCTTCCGTCGCTCCTCCTCTTCAGCCAGTTCGGCCAGTTCGGACGCAGACATTCGTTTCCCCTCTCGACGAGGCCGTCGCCGCGTCAATTCGCGCATGACGCAACGCTAGATGGCCCGTGTGAAACCGGCGACGGGGCGGATGCGAACGGGTGGCCCGCCCGACGGCGGTGCGCCATCCGAGTTGCCGCGCACAGGAAATTTCTGACGGTCCGTGACCTGCGGAAATATCTGATTATCTGCTTATTGCTCGGCGTGTCCTCTCACCAGGACGGACCATCGCCGAAATGCGGGCGCGTCCACTGCATCTGACTGTCTTTCTGGGAGGCGCTTTCTCGCCGACATTGCCGGGGACGGGACCCGGGGCGTCTTCCGCGGAGGATCACATGAGTAGTCATCGTGCCCTGGCGGTCTCAGCCGCCGCGGTCGCCGCCCTCGGCCTCGCCGCACCGGCGGCCGTCGCGCGGGACGGCATGAACTTCAACCCCAGCAACATCGTCGCGCTGCCCAGTGTCATCGCCCGTGGCGGGCAGTTGACCATCACCGTCGACGGCTGCCCGGGCGGAGCCACTGCGACCTCGGACGCGTTCCCGAGCACCCAACTGATGACGGTCGCAGGCAGCAACACGGCGAGGGGCACCGCGACGGTGAACAGGGACGCGAGAAACGGTTCGCACCCCATCACCGTCACCTGCGGCGGCAAGTCCCTGACCAACCCCGCCGCCTTCACCGTCATCGGCGGTGTCCAGGGCGGGTTCGGCGGCGGCAGCTCCACCGGGGCGACGCCGACCGACGTGGCCATCGGCGGCGGGCTCGTGGCCGCGGCCGTCATCGCCGGCGGAGCGTTCTGGCTGCGCCGGAGGTCCGAGAAGCGGATCTGACCCTTTCCCCTTCGGAGAGCAGACCGCACAACGAATTCCCAGAGCGGATCGCACGTCAAGTCCGTTGAGCAGAACGCACGTTGAAGGGCCTTCGCCCCGATTCCCCAAGAGGAGCCGGGGCGATGGCCCTTTGTCAGGCACCTTCCTCGCCGCTGCGGCGGCGCGAGAGGTGGTACGCGGCGCCGACCGAGCCCGTGATGAGGGCGAGACCCATGCCGATCTCCCTGAGGTCGAAGCCGGCGATGCTGCCGCCCACGCCGGCGTGCACACCCCGGTGGGGGTGGTCCGGGACCGGGACGGGGTCGACCGGCACCGGTCTCGGGTGGTGCGGGCGGCCGCCCACGATGGTCAGATCCGTGGATCCGCTCGCGCCGTCGCAGGAGAATGTCACCTGATACACGGCACCCGGCTTCGCGTCCCGGTCCACCACCGCCGTCGCCCAGGACCGTCCCGGCGGAATGACGACCGTGTCGAACACCACCGATGTGACCCTCGCAGGCCCCTTGCAGTCGCCGTCCCGGTTCACATGCAGCTTGACCTCGCTGCCCGCCGCGACGGTCGACGGCAGCACACTGAAGCCGAACGGCGTCATGTTGTGGCTGTCGTCTCGTGCGACGGCGACGGCGACGGGTGCGGACAGGGCGAGGGCGCAGACGCCCAGCAGAGCGGCCGAAGCAATGCGTATCGCGCGCATGGTGGTTCCTCCGGTCCCCGAGGGGCAGCTGCGGACCCGTTCCGCGGTGGGGCTGAATGCACCTCGATAACCGAAACGCTAGGAACGGGTGTCCGATCGCGCGATCGCTGTAGAGCGAATGGGGCAAACGGATGGGCCACCCAGGGGACGGCGGCGGCGTGGCGCGCTTCCCCGGGTGGCCCGTCGTGTGACGGCCTGCCGGTCAGGCCTGGATGTGTGGGAAGAGAGTGAGGAAAGGTGCCGCCGACGCCGTGATGCCCCGGGTGTAGGGCGCGTCGAAGTCCCAGATGAGGAAGAGCAGGAACGCGATCAGGGCGGAGAACAGCCCGGCGAGGACCAGTTCGCGCAGGGTGCGCCGGATCTGCAGCGCGAAGACCATGCCGATGGTGACCACGGCCCCGGCGAGCAGCCCGAACCACACCACGCCCGGCATGGTCGCCCCCATGGCGTCGGCCCGGGCGCTGCGGGCCTGGTCCGCCGCGGTGACCTGGTCCAGCAGCGGCTGGTAGGCCTGGGCCTCGAAGTCGGACTTCGGCTGGTAGTCGGTGACGTCCTGGCGGATGCGGTCGAAGAGTTCGCCGCCGCGCGCGGTGACGTGCCCGTCGTCGGCCATCGTCTTCCACTCCGTGTTCACGACGTGTCCGACATAGGCGTTGACATCGTCCCGAATGCGGTCACGGATGTCGGCCGGATAGACCCGCACCCGCTCGGAGATCTCGTGCAGCGCGACGGCCTCCGACTGCACATGGTCCTGGGCGGCACTGCGGCCCTCCCACACCCCGGCGATGGCCAGGCCCAGGACGATGGCGTACACCACTCCGATCCACATCGTCATGTACTCGATGACGTCCGGGGTCTCGCTGGGGTCCTCGTCCACGGGTGCGGCCCGGTGCCGTACGAAGGTGATGATGACCACCACGGCGCAGGCGGCCAGCATCGCGAGGGTGAGAACAAGCCATTCCGACAAGAGATTCCTCCAGGAATCAGCGCGGCCGCAGCGCGGCGACGGCGATCACGGCGGGAACCGTGATGAGCAGGACAAAGGTGACGGGTGAAGGACCGCCGCGCGGCGACCGCTTGGGTGCCGGCGCCCGGTAGTGCGGATAGGTCACCGGGGTCACGACCGGACGGGGGGTGGGCTTGGCCGACGGCTTCGGGGCGGGGGCCGGCGGCGGCGCGGCCGGGGGAGTGACGCGCGGGCGCGGTGCCGCGGGCTTCGGAGCGGGCGGGGCAGGCAACGGCGGTTCCGGCCTGGGCGTCGGCTTCGGTGTGGGGGCGGGCGCCGGAGGCGGCGGCTTCGGCTCGGGTGGCGCGGGCCTGGGCGTCGGAGTCGGTGTAGGGGTCGGTGTCGGCGTCGGTGTCGGCGTGGGCTGGGGGCAGATCGGCGGAGTCGGCCAGGCGAGGTCTCCGGCAACCGCCACGGCCTGAGTGCCGTCCGGCCCGACCGAGGCATACGCACAGGCATCGGCCACGGCGACACCGGCCGGCGCCCCCACCAGTAGCCAGGTCAGCATCGCAAGGCAGCTCAGGCGCGCCCCGTAGGGGCGCGGGGCTGCATCGATTTGCGGCTCCGCCGCGGGGCGCGACCAGCCACGAAGGCGCCACAGACGAATGACGACCGGTCGCCCCCCATCCCGCGGAGCGCCATGCACCAACGCCCTTGCATCGGAGGCAGTTTGAGTCGGTTCGGGTCCATACACGACGGAGATCATGAACCCTCGTACGCCGGGGCGCGCCGCAGTGCGCAGGGATTGGCTCGAACGGGGGACGAGGCCCGTACGGCGGTTTGATCGCCGCGCACCCCGGCGCACGAAGACACGCACGTACGTGCGATCTGCCGCACCGGTGCCACAGGATCCAAAAAGAAATTTGTGAGGCGGTTGAACACAACCGCGGGTCCCATTCGTACCCATGCTCGTGCGGCGACGCAGCAGGGCGCTGCAACACCTTTGCGATAATGGGGAGTTGACGATGAAGACCTCCTGGCGGAGCGCCTCACTCGTGGCAAGCGCTGCGGCTGTACTGGCGCTGACGACGGCGTGCGGTCAGGAAAGCGGCACGTCCGCGGTGGGCAGCCAGAACGTGGGCGCCACCGCCGCGGCGGGCGATTACGGCAGCGTGGGCGCCGGAGCCGGCGCGGGTGCGAGCGCCAGCCCCAGCAATGGCTACGGTGCCGACGGCCAGAACGCCGGGGCCCAGTCCTCGGCCGCGGGCAAGCTCGCCGTCACCCAGAACGCCGAGCTCGGCAAGGTGCTGACCGACGGCAACGGCATGACCCTGTACCGCTTCGACGAGGACACCGCCGAGCCGCCCAAGTCCAACTGCGACGGCGACTGCGCCAAGGCGTGGCCGCCGGTTGCCGCGGACGACGCCGCGGCCGGCGCGGGCATCGACAAGGCTCTGCTCGGCGAGGTCACCCGGGCCGACGGCACCAAGCAGCTGACCATCGGCGGCTGGCCGGCGTACCGCTTTGCGAAGGACACCAAGGCCGGGGACCTGGCCGGTCAGGGTGTGGGCGGCAAGTGGTTCGCGCTGGCCCCCGA
The DNA here is from genome assembly GCF_000720765.1 of Streptomyces sp. NRRL S-646. Taxonomy (GTDB): domain Bacteria; phylum Actinomycetota; class Actinomycetes; order Streptomycetales; family Streptomycetaceae; genus Streptomyces. The sequence continues at coordinate 67,538 of NZ_JODC01000007.1, read as the reverse complement.
CGGCAAGAAGGCCACCCTGGCGAGCCTGCCCGGCCTGTCCGTCCGCAAGGACCCCAAGCTGGGTGACATCGTCGTCGACAAGAACGGCATGACGGTCTACCGCTTCCTGAAGGACGTGGCCTGGCCGAAGCCGATCTCCAACTGCACCGGTTCCTGCCTGGAGAAGTGGCCGGCGGTCGGGATCGTCTCGAAGGACGACACCAAGGGCATCGAGAAGAAGGGCCTGATGGGCTTCACCCGGCCCGACGGCGTCAAGCAGATGACCGTCGACTGCTGGCCGGCGTACACCTTCTCCGGCGACACCAAGCCAGGGGACACCAACGGTCAGGGCGTGGGCGGCACCTGGTACGCCATGGCGCCAAGCGGAAAGCCGGTCGGCGCGCCGAAGAAGTAGCCATCACCTCCCCAGGGTTGATTGCATCGGACAGCGCGTTCGGCCCCGGTCCGCCCCCTCCGCACCGCACGGAGGGGGCGGACCTTTTGGCGTTCTGCAGCTGAGGACGGCGGTTGTCGGCCCCCCGGGACGGCGCAGTACCGGGCGAATGCGGCAAGTGCCGCAGGCAGTGACCGGGAACGGACGGTCAATTTCCGTTTGGGCTCGCCCCGTTGGCGGGCGATCAGTAGCCTCAGCTCGAACACTGGATCGCCTACGCCTTGGAGAGATAGATGGAGCGTCCCGCCTGGGCCCCCCGGAGCATCGACATCTCGGTGCCCAGCGTCTCGCGGATCTACGACTACTACCTGGGCGGTTCGCACAATTTCGAGGTCGACCGGGAGGCGGCCCGCAAGGCGATGGAGTTCATGCCGGGACTCCCGAAGATCATGCAGGCGAACCGGGCGTTCATGCGGCGCGCGGTGCGCTTCGCGGTCGGCGAGGGCATCGACCAGTTCCTGGACGTCGGCTCCGGCATCCCCACCTTCGGCAACGTCCACGAGGTGGCCCAGTCGGCCGACCCCGGCGCGCGCGTGGTCTACGTCGACCACGACCCGGTCGCCGTCGCGCACAGCCAGGCCGTCCTCGCGGGCAACGACGGCACGGGAGTCGTCGCCGCCGACCTCCGCAAGCCCCAGGAGATCCTCGCGAGCCCCGAAGTGGAGCGCCTGATCGACCTGAACCGGCCAGTGGCGCTGCTTCTCGTTGCCATACTGCACTTCGTGGAAGACGCGGACGACCCGTACGAGGCGGTGGCTCAGTTGCGTGACGCGCTCGCGCCGGGCAGCCTGCTCGTTCTCACGCACGCCTCGTACGAGGGTATTCCGCTGCCGGCGGAGCGGGCCGAGGGCGCGGTGGACGTGTACAAGGACATCCGCAACCCGCTGATCATGCGCTCGCGCGACGAGATCGCGCGGTTCTTCGAGGGGTACGACATGGTGGAACCGGGACTGGTGGCGCCGCCGCTGTGGCGGCCGCAGGAGGCGCCGGAGGACGAGGATCCGTATGCCTTCTCCGGGTTCGCCGGCGTGGGGCGTACGGCGTGATCGCGGAGCCGGACGGGCAGCCGGACAGACTGCGCAGGTTCGCGACGATCTGGAGCCGGGCGGTGTTCCCGGTGACCTCGACGTCGCTGACCAGGCCGGAGTTCGAGGAACAACTCCTGCCGCTGGCCCGTCGGTTGAGCCAGGCGCTGCACACCCGCACCCTCGACGCGGGCGCGGGCAAGGCGGTCGGCGCCGCCCTGGTCGCAGCCCACTGCACCGACCCGGACGCGCTGACCCGGACCCTGGACTGCGTCGACGCCTACCTGGTGCTCTACTGCGGTGAGGACGGCGACCAGGAGGAACTGCGGGCGCGTTCCTCGCGGTTGCAGCACGCCATGGCCGCCGGGTTCGCCGAGGCGCTGCGCGAGCGGACGCTGGCCGAGCAGGAGGCGATCTCCGCGGCCGCCCTCCAGGCGCAGGGCGTCGTCGCGCAGGCCCTGCACGACACCGAGGCCCGCTTCCGCGCGGTCTTCGAGGGCGCGGCCATAGGAATCGGCATCGCCGACCTGGAGGGCAACATCCTCCAGGTCAACGGCGCCCTGCTGCGCATGTTCGGCATCACGGACACGATGGCCTACGGCCGCAAGGTCCAGGAGTGGACCCACCCCGAGGACGCGCCGCAGACCTGGAAGCTCTACGACGAGCTCGTCCGCGGCGAGCGCGAGCACTACCACGTCGAAAAGGCCTTCTACCGCCCTGACGGAACGGTCCTGTGGACCAACCTGACGGTCTCCCTGCTGCGCGACGCGGACGGCAACCCGCAGTACCAGCTCGCCCTCATGGAGGACACCACCGAGCGGCGCCTGCTCAACCTGCGACTGCGCTACGAGGCCACACACGACGCGCTCACCGGTTTGCCCAACCGCACCTTCTTCTTCGAACGCCTGGAGAAGGCGCTGGGCGCAAGCAGGGGCCAGCGCTACGGCCTGTGCTACCTCGACCTGGACGGCTTCAAGACCATCAACGACAGCCTCGGCCACGCGGCCGGCGACCGGCTGCTCGTCGAGGTCGCCGACCGGCTGCAGGGGTGTGCGACGGCACCCGGCGAGATGGTCGCCCGGCTCGGCGGCGACGAGTTCGTGGCGCTGACCACCGGCACCGACACCGAGCGCGAGGTCGACGAGCTCGCCGCCCGCATCATGAACGCCCTCATCGCCCCGATCAGCATCGACGGCCGGGAACTGACCGTGCGCGGCAGCATCGGCATCGTCGAGGGCCCCGCGGGCGAGCGCAGCCCGGCGGAAGTGCTGCGCAGCGCCGACATCACCATGTACCGGGCGAAGTCGGCTGGCGGCAACCGCTTCGAGCTCGCCGACGAGGAGGCCGACGCCCGCGCCATCACCCGGCACGGTCTGACCACCGCGCTGCCGACGGCCCTGGACCGGGGCGAGTTCTTCATCGAGTACCAGCCGCTGGTCCACCTCGGCGACGGCAGCGTGCGCGGTGCCGAGGCCCTGGTGCGCTGGCTGCACCCGCAGCACGGCATCCTCGGCCCGGACCGCTTCATCCCGCTCGCCGAACACACCGGCCTGATCGTGCCGCTCGGCCGCTGGGTCCTGGAACAGTCGGTCCGCCAGGCCCGCGAATGGCGAGAACGCTACGAAGATGCGGGCCCCCTGCGCATCAACGTCAACCTCTCGCCCTGCCAGCTCACCCACCCCGGCCTGGTCCAGGACACCGTCGACATCCTGGAACGCACGGGAGTCGACCCGGACGCGCTCTGCCTTGAGGTCACCGAGTCGGCGCTGATCGGCGCCGACGACGACCTCCTCAAGCCGCTGCGCCGGCTCGCCGAGATGGGCGTCGACATCGCCCTCGACGACTTCGGCACCGGCTACTCGAACCTGGCGAACCTGCGCCGCCTCCCGGTCAGCATCCTCAAGCTGGACCGCTCCTTCACCCAGAGCATGCAGCAGTTCCCCGCGGACCCCGTCGACCTCAAGATCGTCGAAGGGATCGTCGCGCTCGCCCACTCCCTCGACCTCGCGGTGACGGTCGAAGGCGTGGAGACCGGAGCCCAGGCCGAGCAGCTGCGGATCCTGGGCTGCGACACCGCCCAGGGCTGGTACTACGCCCGCCCGGGCCCACCGGACCGGCTGCACGAGCTGGCGCTGGTGGACGCGACGGGCTGAGCCCCGCCCGGTCCTAGGGCAGCGGCAGCGACCGCAGGGAACCGTGGGTACGGGCCATGACGACGACGTGGCCCGTGTCCCCGCCCGGCACGACGAGCACGGGGTGTTCGCCGTCCCTGGTCTGCGAGTACGCCGGGGACATGCGGGGTGCGGCGGTTCCGGTCCCTTGCGGACCGGCGTGCAGGTCGATCGTGATCACGCGGCCCCGCGTGGTGCGGTCGTTGACGGGGGTGAAGGTCACGAACCGGCCGTCGGCCACGGTGGCGTCCGCCTCGGTGGCGTACGTGCTCCACAGTTTGCGGTCGTTCTCGAGGTCGTACGCGAACCAGTTGCCCGCGCTCGTGTCCTCGGCGCCGGCCTCGTACAGCACCAGGACCCCGTCGTCGGAGATCACCCCGTGGACGGGCTTGTCGGCCGTGTTCCTCGGGGTCGGCAGCGGCCGAAGCGTCGCCGGATCCAGGCGCCGCATGCGCGCGAAGGTGTCCCCGGCGGACAACGGACTGCCGGTGCAGACCAGATAGTGGCCGCCGGTGACGAGGTGCGGGCACTCGACGCCCGTGGGGCTGGTCGCCAGGGTGTCGCCGGTGCGGGCGTCGCGGGCGGTGACCCGGGTGCCGTCGGCCGTGTAGACGCGGCCCCGGAAGGCGGCCAGGGATTCGCCCGTGCTCCAGGCCACGGTCCGGTGCCAGAGGGGTGTGCCGTCGGACGCGCGAACGGCGTCGAGGACGGGGGTGTGGGTGAAGGGATCTGCCGCTTCGAGAGCGTAGACGACTCCCTCCGCAGCGCCGATGGCGAAGTAGGTGCGGCCGGTGGGCAGTCGATGGGTCCACGCCTGCGCACCCGTCCGCAGGTTCGCCGCGCGGAGCACACCCGCTACCCCGGTCACGGCCCGTTCGTCGGCCGCGTCGACGACCAGTCCGGCGCTCTTGCCGTGGTCGCCCGCGGGCACGGTCCAGGTGATACGACCGTCGGCCCGCGAACGCCCCACGAATCCGCCGGAGTTGGTCGCGCACACCACCTGGTGCGCCGTCGCGCCGCAACTGCCGTGGGCCTCCTGGCTGGAGAGGGACGCCGTCCACGCGCGCCACGGGCCGGAGACGGACGTCGAGCTCGTCTCCGCCGTCGGCCCGGAGCCGCCGGACGGAGACGGGGCCGCCGGGCTGTTCGGTCCGCCGGACGCGGTGTTCCCCGCGCACCCCACCAGCACCAGCAGTGCCGCGCCCACCGCAACGATCCGCCGTTTCATCCCCGCCCACCCCCGTGTGAGAGAACCCCATGCTAAGACCGCTCAGCGCTCCAGCAGCATCCGCTGCAACTCCCGTGCCGCCCGCGGCGGAGCCGTGTCACTGCGGTGCGCCAGGGCGATCGTCCGATGCAGACCGGATCGCGCCGGCGGAGTGACCCGCAGCCCCCGCCCGCTCTACCCGCCTTCAACGGCGAAGACGGTGCGGGCCGCGCTCACCTGTAGCCCGGCGGCCGCGCAACCCGGTTGCGGATGCGCCGGGTTCGGGCGCGAGGATGCGTGGGTGAACGATGAAACCGACGCAGTGAACCAGGCCATCGCGGGTGAACTGAGCCTGATGGATCCCGCCGTCCGCTCCTCAGCCGAGGGCGCCCGCCTGATCGACCCCGAGTTCGTGGAGGTCGGTGCCTCGGGCCGGCGGTACACCTACGAGGAGACGATCGCCGGGCTGCCGGACAAGCCGGGGAGCGCCGTGGACGGCCCGCGCTACGAGCCGTCGGAGATCACGGGGGTCCTGCTCGCCCCAGGCCTGGTGCACCTCACGTTCGAGACGGTCTTCGAGGGCCGACGGGCCCGGCGCAGCTCCCTGTGGCGCAAACGGGACGAGGAGACGGGCTGGCGCATGTACTACCACCAGGGCACGCCGGTGCCGCCCGGGCTACCCACTTCCGACAAGGAAACCGTGGCAGAACCGCCCAGGACGAGATGCCGAAGGAGGGACGTATGGCCATACGGCCGGCGGTACGCCCGCTCACCGCTCCAACAGCATCCGCTGCAGCTCCCGAGCCGCCCGCGGCGGAGCCACATCGCTGCGGTGGGCCAGGGCGATCGTGCGGTGGAGGCCTGGGCGGGCCAGTGGAGTGACCCGTAGGCCCCGCCCGGAGCGTGTCGCGACCATGCGGGGGACGACGGCCACGCCGAGACCCGCGCGCACGAAGCCCAGTACCGCGTCCATCTCGCCGCCCTCCACCGCGAAGTCCGGCTCGAAGCCCTCGGCGCGACAGGCGGCCACGGTCAGTTCGCGCAGGTCGTAGCCGTGCCGGAACATCACCAGGGGTTCGCTCTCCAGATCGGCGATGCGCACCGTGCGCCGGCCCGGGCCGGCGGGCGCGGGTGATTCGGGGGACGACACCACCACCAGGTCCTCGCGCAGCAGCTCCACCGTCGTGAGCGCCGGGGACGGCGTCGGCAGCGGCAGGACGACCAGGGCGAGGTCGAGGGCGCCGCGGGCGAGTTCCCGTACGAGATCGTGGGAGCCGCCTTCCTCGATCAGCAGCCGGATGCCGGGATAGCGGTCGTGGAAGGAGCGCAGGACGTCGGGCAGCAGGCCCGTGCACAGGCTCGGGGTCGCGCCCAGCCGGACCCGGCCGCTGCGCAGCTGCACCAGTTCCTGCACCTCGTGCCGGGCGGTGTCCGCGTCGGCCAGGATGCGTCGGGCCAGTGGCAGCAGCGCCTCGCCCGCGTCGGTGAGGGTGATGTTGCCGCGCGCCCGCAGGAACAGATCGGCCCCGAGTTCCCGCTCCAGGGCCTTGATCTGCTGGGAGAGGGAGGGCTGCGCGACATGGACCAGGTCCGCGGCCCGGGTGAAGTGCCGGGTCTCGGCGACCGCCACGAAGTACTGGAGCTGCTGGAACTGCATCCTCGTACGATAGCTGCTTCCTATGGAATCAAGCCGGACCATGTCTTGGACCGATCGGGACCTTCGGCTCTAGCGTCTTGAGTCATGGCTCTGGCAACGCGGACGGACCGACGGCCGTCGATGGCGCGCACCGTGTGGGACAGCTCCGTCGGCAAGAAGACAGTGATGGCCGTCAGCGGCGTGATCATGCTGCTGTACCTGGTCGCCCACGTGATCGGCAATCTGAAGATCTTCTTCGGGGCCGGCGAGTTCAACCACTACGCGCACTGGCTGCGCACCGTGGGCGAGCCGTTCATGCACTACGAGTGGACGCTGTGGCTGGTCCGCGTGGTGCTGATCGTCGCCGTCGTCGCACACGCCGTCTCGGCGTACCAGCTCAGCCGCCGCGACATCAAGGCGCGGCCCAGCAAGTACGTCCACAAGAAGGCGAAGGCCAGTTACGCCACGCGCACCATGCGGTGGGGCGGGATCATCCTCGGCCTGTTCATCGTGTGGCACATCCTCGACCTGACCACCGGCACCGTGCACTCGGGCGGTTTCCAGGAGGGGCACCCGTACCAGAACGTCGTGGACACCTTCTCCACCTGGTACGGCAACGTCATCTACATCGTCGCGATGCTCGCCCTCGGCCTGCACATCCGGCACGGCTTCTGGAGCGCAGCCCAGACCCTCGGCGTCGGCAGCCGCAGCCGCGACCGCGCGCTCAAGACCGTCGCCAACGTCCTCGCACTGCTGCTCACGGCCGGCTTCATCGCCGTACCCGTGGGCGTCATGACCGGAGTGGTGAACTGAACATGACCGCTGAGTACGTGGATTACACGACCGGAGAGCCGGTCGTCGACACCAAGGCCCCCGCCGGACCGATCAACGAGCGCTGGGACAAGCGCCGTTTCGAGGCCAAGCTGGTCAACCCGGCCAACCGGCGCAAGCACACGGTGATCGTGGTGGGCACGGGTCTCGCGGGCGGCTCCGCCGGCGCCACGCTCGCCGAACAGGGCTACCACGTCGTCCAGTTCTGCTACCAGGACTCCCCGCGCCGCGCCCACTCCATCGCCGCGCAGGGCGGCATCAACGCCGCCAAGAACTACCGCAACGACGGCGACTCCATCCACCGCCTCTTCTACGACACCGTCAAGGGCGGCGACTTCCGCGCCCGCGAGTCGAACGTGCACCGGCTCGCGCAGATCTCCGTCGAGATCATCGACCAGTGCGTGGCACAGGGCGTGCCCTTCGCCCGGGAGTACGGCGGCCTGCTCGACACCCGCTCCTTCGGCGGCGTACAGGTCTCGCGGACCTTCTACGCCCGCGGCCAGACGGGCCAGCAGCTGCTGCTCGGCGCCTACCAGGCGCTCAGCCGGCAGATCGCCGCGGGCAACATCGAGATGCACCCGCGCACCGAGATGCTCGACCTGATCGTCATCGACGGGAAGGCGCGCGGCATCGTGGCGCGCGACCTGGTCACGGGCCGCATCGACACGTACTTCGCGGACGCCGTCGTCCTGGCCAGCGGCGGCTACGGAAACGTCTTCTACCTGTCGACGAACGCCATGAACTCCAACGCCACCGCCATCTGGCGGGCCCACCGGCGCGGCGCCCACTTCGCCAACCCCTGCTTCACCCAGATCCACCCCACCTGCATTCCGCGCACCGGCGACCACCAGTCCAAGCTCACCCTGATGAGCGAGTCGCTGCGCAACGACGGCCGGATCTGGGTGCCCAAGGCCAAGGGCGACGACCGGCAGCCGAACAAGATCCCCGAGGACGAGCGCGACTACTACCTCGAGCGCATCTACCCGTCCTTCGGCAACCTGGTCCCGCGCGACATCGCCTCCCGCGCCGCCAAGAACGTCTGCGACGAGGGCAGGGGCGTGGGCCCCGGCGGGCAGGGCGTCTACCTGGACTTCGCCGACGCCATCAAGCGCATGGGCCGCAAGGCGGTCGAGGAGAAGTACGGCAACCTCTTCGACATGTACGCGCGGATCACCGCCGAGGACCCCTACACCGTCCCGATGCGGATCTACCCCGCCGTGCACTACACGATGGGCGGACTGTGGGTCGACTACGACCTGCAGACCACCATCCCGGGCCTGTTCGCGATCGGCGAGGCCAACTTCTCCGACCACGGCGCGAACCGCCTCGGCGCCTCAGCACTGATGCAGGGCCTGGCCGACGGCTACTTCGTACTGCCCGCGACCATCAACGACTACCTCGCCCGCAACCCGCACCACGAGCCGGTCACCGTCCAACATCCGGTCGTCCAGGACGTGTTGGCGGAGACACAGGACCGTCTCAACCTCCTGTTGTCCGTGGACGGCGACCGTACCCCCGACTCCTTCCACCGCGAAGTCGGCGAACTGATGTGGGAGTTCTGCGGCATGGCCCGTACGGACTCCGGTCTGCGCAAGGCGCTGGAGCGCATCCCGCAGATCCGAGAGGAGTTCTGGCGGCGCATCAAGGTGCCCGGCACCGGCGAGGAGTTCAACCAGTCGCTGGAGAAGGCCAACCGTGTCGTCGACTACCTCGAGCTCGCCGAGCTCATGTGCCTCGACGCACTGCACCGCGCGGAGTCCTGCGGCGGCCACTTCCGCGAGGAGTCCCAGACCCCGGACGGTGAAGCGGCCCGCAGGGACGACGAGTTCGCGTACGCGGCCGCCTGGGAGTTCACCGGTACCGGCGAGGCTCCGACCCTGCACAAGGAAGACCTGGTCTTCGAGTACGTCCACCCCACTCAGCGGAGCTATGCATGAAGCTCACCCTGCGCGTCTGGCGGCAGCAGAACGCCCACGCCGAAGGCGCCATGTCCACGTACGAGGTGGACGGCATCTCCTCCGACATGTCGTTCCTGGAGATGCTCGACACCCTCAACGAGGAGCTCATCCTCAGGGGCGAGGACCCGGTCGCCTTCGACCACGACTGCCGCGAGGGCATCTGCGGTGCGTGTTCGCTCGTCATCAACGGCGACGCGCACGGGCCCGAGCGCACCACGACCTGCCAGCTGCACATGCGGTCCTTCCAGGACGGCGACACGATCGACATCGAACCGTGGCGGGCCTCCGCCTTCCCGGTGATCAAGGACCTGGTGGTGGACCGGTCGGCGTTCGACCGGATCATCCAGTCCGGCGGCTACATCACCGCCCCGACCGGCTCGGCACCCGAGGCCCACGCCACACCCGTACCCAAGCCGGACGCCGACTTCGCCTTCGAGCACGCCGAGTGCATCGGCTGCGGGGCGTGCGTGGCGGCCTGCCCGAACGGGGCGGCGATGCTGTTCACCTCCGCCAAGATCAACCACCTGAACGTGCTGCCGCAGGGCGCGCCCGAACGCGAGACGCGGGTGCTGGACATGGTGGCGCAGATGGACGAAGAGGGCTTCGGTGGCTGCACCTTGACCGGGGAGTGCGCCACTGCCTGCCCGAAGGGCATTCCGTTGGTGTCCATCACGAGCATGAACAAGGAGTGGCTGCGGGCTGCGCGGAAGGCGGCGAAGCGCTAACAAGGAACGTTCGCCGGACGTGCGGACGGGCGGGGCCGGGAGTGGTGCTCCCCGGCCCCGTCTCGCACGTGTGCGGTCTGTAAGGTGGGGAGTTCTGCGAGCGCCGCGTGGCCACGAAGTGAACAGCACCGCCCGGCGCCCCATCTGAGCGAGTCGTTCAACAAGCCCACACCCGCTCTCTCTGCGCCTGTCACGCGAAGGTCAGCCGGCATCGGAAGAACAGGGGCGGCAGATCATGCGCCAACGGTCTGCTCCCGCTCCGCCGTCCCCGGCCGTCGACCTGGAGAGAGCCATGACCGGCGTCACCACCCTGGACCGTCCCCCGAAGCCCGCCGCACCCACCCGCTACACCGTCACCCTCGCCCGCGACGAGGCCGACGTGCGTGCCGCGCAGCGGCTGCGGCACGATGTCTTCGCCGGCGAGATGGGGGCCCTGCTGGCCACCCCGCAGCCGGGCTACGACATCGACGCCTTCGACGCGTACTGCGACCATCTGCTGGTGCGCGAGGAGGTGTCCGGCCAGGTCGTCGGCACGTACCGGCTGCTGCCGCCGGAGCGCGCCGCGGTCGCCGGACGGCTGTACTCCGAGGGCGAGTTCGACCTGACCGCGCTCGACGCGATCCGCCCCGGCCTGGTCGAGGTCGGCCGCTCCTGCGTCCACCCCGACCACCGCGACGGCGCCGTCATCAGCCTCATCTGGGCCGGGATCGCCCGCTACATGGTGGACCGCGGCCACGAGTGGCTGGCCGGCTGCTGCTCCATCCCGCTCGCCGACGGCGGCGCGCTCGCCTCCGCCACCTGGGAGAAGGTGCGGGGCAAGTACCTGGCCCCGGAGGAGTTCCGGGTACGGCCGCTGCTGCCCTGGGTCCCGGACGGCGCGACGCCGGCCGCCGCCTCCGCCGAACTGCCCGCCCTGCTGCGCGGCTACCTCCGCCTCGGCGCCTGGGTGTGCGCGCAGCCCGCCCACGACCCGGACTTCGGGGTCGCCGACCTGTATGTGCTGCTGTCGATGCGCCGGGTCAACCCGCGCTATCTGCGGCACTTCCTCTCCCTCGTGCCCGCCTGATGAGCGTCTGGCAGCCCAGCGCGCCCTGCACCCCGGGGGCGTGCATAGAGGCGGCGGGGTCCGCCACGGCCGTACCGCGCGCCGTGCTGCGGATGGCGGCAGTCGTGACCCTGGTGCTTGCCGGGGTCGTGCTGTCGCCGCTCGGCGGGAGGATCCCCGCCGAGCTGGTGAAGCGGTGGTGCCGGTGGATCGTGCGGGCCGCAGGGGTCCAGGTCCGTATCACCGGCACCACCGCGCCCACCGGGGGACTGCTCCTGGTCGCCAACCACATCTCCTGGCTGGACATCCCGCTGCTTGCCGCCGTCCGCCCGGCCCGCATGCTCGCCAAGTCCGACATCCGGGACTGGCCCGTGGCCGGCCCCCTGGCGGCCCGTGGCGGCGCCCTGTTCATCGACCGCAACCGGCTGCGTGCCCTGCCGGAAACCGTCGCCCGCATCGCGGACGCGCTGCGCGAAGGGCAGGCCGTCGGGGTCTTCCCCGAGGGCAGCACCTGGTGCGGACGCGCCCAGGGCACCTTCCGCCGCGCCGTCTTCCAGGCCGCCCTCGACGCGGGCGTTCCCGTACAGCCGGTACGTCTGCACTACCGGATCGCCGGGGGTACGGCCAGCACGGCGCCCGCCTTCATCGGCGAGGACTCGCTGCTGGCGTCGGTGTGGCGGGTGGTGTCGGCGCGGGGGCTGGTGGCCGAGGTCGAGGTACGGGACGCCATCGCGCCCGGCAGCCACCCGGACCGCCGCTCACTGGCCCGCGCCGCCCAGCCGGGGACGACGGTTCAAGCGGACTGGATCCACGCGGCGCTGGTGGCCTAGCGCGTGTCTCTTTGACGGGTTGATCAGTTGCGCCGCGGTGACCGACCGGGCCTTTCCGTCCCGCGCCGTCGACCATCTCGGCCACCGCCTGCGGACGCGTTCAGTGCTGTACTGCGAGTCCGGGGCAGTGGCGCCGCATCGCGTCCAGGACCGCCCCAGGCGGCACCGGCAAGGTGTTCGTGGCCATGTTGGCCGGACCGAAGCCGAGACGTGCGTTCATGGACGCGGTGCTGCGGACGAGCTTGGGTGCCCGAGCCAGATAGGCGTCCGGGTCGTGCAGCACCAGCTCGATGAACAACTGCGAGGTGTTGCGCACCCACTGCTCGCGTATCCGCACGGCGGCTATCTCGTCCCAGCCGAACCGGCCCAGCCTCACGTGGTCCACTCCCGCGTCGTCCAGCACCAACTCGGGTCGGTCGCGGAGCAGGCGCTGGACGATGATCACCGAGCACAACCCGAAGAAGGGCACGGCCACAGCCCCCGCCACAGTCATCTTCAAGGTGCTGTGGGCGACCAGGAAAGCAATGCCCAGGGCGACGAAGACCAGGGAGCCGGCCAGCATGGCCCACACACGTCCCTTCGCGACCGGGTAGACCGTCGGGGGCAGTGGAACGCTGTTTCTGATCACGGGCTCAGACGATAGGACCAGAGCCCTCGTCAGCGGAAGCTTTTTCCGGGACCGTCCGGTGCACGCTCCGGCCGCCCGGCCCGTCCCGCAGCGCCCGGATCAGGGGGCAGCCCGGCTGACCTCGCTGACGAGGTCCGGGGTGGCGATGCCGACCGGCTGCCCGAAGAACTCCGCGGCCGCCTGCCGTGCGGCCGTCGGATCCGTGCCCGGCCACAGGTGGGTGAGCAGGAGCCGGGCAGCGCCCGCCTGGTGGGCGTACTGTCCGGCCAGACGTGCGGTCAGCAGGTAGGGGGCATCGTCGGCCGGCGCCTCGTGGACGTAGGTGGCCTCCGACAGGAACAGGTCGGCGCCCTCTGCAAGGCGCAGGATGTCGGCGCTGGGGCCGGTGTCGCCGGTGTAGGCGAGCACGCCGCCCGGGGTGCTGAGCCGGATGCCGGCATTGGGCACGAAGTGGGGCAGCAGCCAAGTGTCGGCCGTGAACGGGCCAACCGCGAAACGGTCGCCGGGGGTGAACTCCTGCAGCCGGTACGCCGACGCGAGCATGCGCGGCTTGTCGAGCGCCAGGACCGCGTCGAGGGCCCCGTGCGGGGCGTACACGGGCAGGGGCGGCGGAGGATCGTCGCTCAGCCCGCGGGCCCGGAGCAGGGGGTTGAGGTCGGCGCAGTGGTCGGGGTGCCCGTGGCTGACCAGCACGGCGTCGACCGCGTCGACGGTGTGGTGGTGCAGCAGGCGGGGCAGGCTGGCGTAGCCGGGATCGACCAGCAGGCGGAACCCGTCGTGCTCGACGAGATAGCCGCTGCATGCCTGGACCGCCGTGGGCCAGGCGCCGCAGCCGCCGAGAACCGTCAGTCGCATGTCACGAGACCCTATCCAGTCGCATGCAGGAGCCCCCGATGCGAGGCCCGGAAACCCGGAAGACGGGCCGCACCGCCCCCTGTTAGCGTTCCCCCATGAAGGTCAGGACCTGTTGTACCCACACCGCAGCCGCGCGAGCGACCAGCTCCCCGGCTGCCGACGCCTGACCTCTCCACCTTTCCCCGGCGGCCGGAAACGGATCGCCGGGATGTGGTGCCACTCCTCTGCGCAGGCTCGCAGGGCTCGCAGGCGGCTCCCGCGGTCCCTTCCGGTCCCCATGACCCGAACGGACACCGCCATGAACACCGACCAGACCGTGCGCACGTTCACCGACTTCTACCGTGAACGCGGCCACCACCTCATCACCGGAAGCTCCCTCCTGCCGCCGCCCTCGGACCCGGTGCTGTTCACCACCTCCGGCATGCACCCCCTCACGCCCTACCTGCAGGGCCGCCCCCATCCCCAGGGACGGCGCCTGATCAACGTCCAGCGCTGCCTGCGCACGACCGATCTCGACGAGATCGGCGACTCCACCCACCTGACGGTCTTCGAGATGCTCGGCTCGTGGTCGCTCGGCGACTACGGCCACCCACAGAGCCTGCGCTGGGGATACGAACTGCTGCGCGACGGATTCGGCATTCCGCAGGAGCGGCTGCACGTCACGGTCTTCGGCGGCGACGACCAGGTCGGCCCCGACGCCGAATCACTGCGCACCTGGCAGGAGTTGGGGCTGCCGGTGGAGCTCACCGACGACGAGAACTGGTGGTCCAACGGCCCCGTCGGCCCCTGCGGCCCGGACTCGGAGATCTTCGTCTGGACCGGCGACATCGGCACCCCACCCCAGGGCACCCCCACCACCGACCCCCGCTGGGTGGAGATCTGGAACCACGTCAACATGCGCTACCGACGCAATGAGGACGGCACCCTCGAACCCCTGCCCCAGTCCTCCATCGACACGGGGATGGGCCTGGAACGCCTGACGACCGTCCTGCAAGGACACCGCTCGGTCTACGACACGGACCTGTTCGAACCGTGGCTGCGGCTGCTCCCGCCGCTGTGGGACCTGGACGAGCCCTCGACCCGTCTCGTCTGCGACCACCTGCGCTCGGGCATCGTCGTACTCGGCGACGGCGTACGCCCGTCCAACACCGGCCGCGGTCACGTACTTCGCCGCCTCATCCGCCGCCTCCTCACCACACTGCGCCGGGACGACCCCTCACGCACCCTGACCGACCTGCCCCTGGAACTCGTGGACCACACCCTGAACCACTTCCATCAGCCCTGCGGAACCGACAACGTCCGCAGACTCCTCCTGGACGAGGAACAGCGCTTCACCCAGCTCCTCGAACGCGGCCAACGCGTGCTCTCCCGGCGGCAGTTCAAGGGCCCGCTGAGGGATGAGGACTACCACTACCTCCACGACACCCACGGCCTGCCGCGCGACCTGGTGGCCGGTCTGCTGTCCGGGGACTGACAGGTGAGGTGGCGGTATTGCCTGCGCTGTACATTGCCCGCATGCAGCGGATCTTGGTGGTGGGTGTCACGGGGGCGGGCAAGTCCACGCTCGCGCGGGCCGTGAGTGAGCGCCTGGATGTGCCCTACCACGAGATGGACGCGATGTATTTCGTCGGCCCCGACTGGGCAGTCAACGACAGGCTGGGCGAGGCGGTGTCACGCATCCTGGCCCAACCCCGCTGGATCATCGACAGCATCGGCTACCCGGAGGTCCGTGACCTGCTCTGGGAGCAGGCCGACACCGTGCTCTGGCTGGACTACGGCAAGTGCGTCGTGATGCCGCGCGTCCTTCGCCGCTCCCTGCGGCGCACGGTGACCCGCGAGCGTGTCTTCGGTGGCAACAGGGAGACCTGGGCGGGCTGGCTCAGCAGGGAACACCCGGTGTGGTGGGCCTGGTCCCAGCACGCGGGCCGCCGCAGCGAGATCGCACGGCGCACCAGCGATCCTCGCTTCGCGCCCCTCCGCACGGTCCGGTTCCCGCACCCCGACGACACCGCCGCATGGTTGGCAGCCCTGTGATGCGGGCAGCGCCTGCGCTCACGCATTCCGCGGTGGCAGCACCCGTCCCAGATAGGGCGCCGTAGCGCTCCCCGCGACGCCCGCCACCTCCGTCGGTGTGCCCGCCGCCACGATCCGCCCGCCCGCGTCCCCGCCGCCCGGCCCCAGGTCGATGACCCAGTCCGCGCCCGCGACGACCGACATGTCGTGCTCGACGACGATCACGGTGTGGCCGGCGTCGACGAGACCGTGCAGCTGCCGCATCAGGACCTCGACGTCCGCCGGGTGCAGACCTGTGGTCGGCTCGTCGAGGAGATAGAGGGTGTGGCCGCGGCGGCCACGCTGCAACTCGCTCGCCAGCTTGATGCGCTGCGCCTCGCCGCCGGACAGTTCGGTGGCGGGCTGGCCCAGGCGGAGGTAGCCGAGGCCCACGTCGAGCAGGGTGGTGAGACTGCGCGCCACCGCCGGGGTGTCCGCGAAGAACTCAGCCGCGCTCTCCACCGTCAGGTCCAGCACCTGAGCGATGTTCCGGCCCCGGTACGTCTCACTTGGAGCGTCTCCGGGTTGTAGCGGTCCCCGCCGCAGTCCGGACACGGCGCGTACGTACTCGGCAGGAACAGCAGCTCGACGCTGACGAACCCCTCGCCCTGGCAGGTTTCGCAGCGCCCGCCGGCGACGTTGAAGGAGAAGCGGCCGACGCCGTAACCGCGGGTCTGCGCCTCCTCGGTGGCCGCGAACACCCTGCGTACGACGTCGAAGAGGCCCGTGTAGGTGGCGAGGTTGGAGCGTGGCGTGCGGCCGATGGGCTTCTGGTCGACGGAGACCAGCCGTTCCACACCCGCCAGGTCCTCGGTGATCTCGCCGATGAGCGTTGACTTGCCGGACCCGGACACGCCGGTGACCGCGGTGAACACACCGAGCGGGAACTCGGCCGTCACCCCGCGCAGGTTGTGCCGGGTGACCGGCCCGACCTTCAACTGGGCGCGAGCGGTGCGTACTTGGCGTACGGCGGTGGGGGAGCGGTCGAAGAGGAACCGGGCCGTCGCGGACTGCGGGACCGAGGCCAGTTCCGCCACCGGCCCGCTGTGCAGCACCTCTCCGCCGTGCTCGCCCGCGTTCGGGCCCACGTCCACCAGCCAGTCGGCGCCGCGCACGACGTCGAGGTGGTGCTCCACCACGAACACCGAGTTGCCCGAGGACTTCAGCCTCTCCAGGACGGTCAGCAGGGCCTCGGTGTCCGCCGGGTGCAGGCCGGCGGACGGCTCGTCGAGGACGTAGACGACGCCGAACAGTCCGGAGCGCAGCTGCGTGGCCAGGCGCAGCCGCTGCAGCTCGCCCGCCGAAAGGGTGGGTGTGGAGCGGTCCAGGCTGAGGTAGCCGAGGCCGAGTTCGAGGACCGGTGCGATACGGGAAGTGAGGTCCTCGGTGAGGACGCGGGCGGTCTCGTCGCCCGCCACCAGACAGCCCGCGAGGTCGGTCAGCGGCAGCGCGGCCAGCTCGGCGATCGTACGGCCCGCGAAGGTGACGGCCAGCGCCTCCGGACGCAGCCTGCTGCCGCCGCACGCCGGGCAGGGCGCGCTGGTCAGGAAGCGTTCGGCCCTGACCCGGAGGGTGGGGCTCTTGGAGTCGGAGAAGGTCTTCAGGACGTATCGGCGGGCGCTCATGTACGTGCCCTGGTAGGGCCGTTGGATGCGGTCCGCGTCGCGTACCGGGTGGACCGTGACGACCGGCTGCTCGTCGGTGAAGAGGATCCATTCCCGCTGGTCGGCCGGGAGTTCGCGCCACGGCCGGTCCACGTCGTGGCCGAGCGCGTCCAGGATGTCCCGGAGGTTCTTGCCCTGCCAGGCACCCGGCCACGCGGCGATCGCGCCCTCGCGGATCGACAGCGACGGGTCGGGGACCAGCAGTTCCTCGGTCGTACGGTGGACCTGGCCCAGGCCGTGGCACTCCGGGCAGGCGCCGACGGCCGTGTTGGGGGAGAAGGCGTCGGAGTCGAGGCGTGCGGCGCCGGGCGGGTAGTCGCCGGCCCGGGAGAACAGCATCCGCAGGGAGTTCGACAGGTTGGTGACCGTGCCGACGGACGAGCGGGACGTCGGGGCCGAGCGGCGCTGCTGGAGCGAGACCGCGGGCGGCAGCCCGGTGATCTCGCCGACCTTCGGCGCGCCGACCTGATGGATCAGGCGGCGCGCGTACGGGGCGACGGACTCGAAGTAGCGGCGCTGGGCCTCGGCGTAGATGGTGCCGAAGGCGAGCGAGGACTTGCCGGACCCGGACACTCCTGTGAACACGGTCAACACGTCCCGCGGAATGTCGACGTCCACGCCCTTGAGGTTGTGCTCGCGGGCGCCGCGGACGCGGACGTACGGGTCGTGTGGGTCGTGCATGAACGGGAGCTCCGTACGGGTCTTCGGCTACGGCGGGACAAACGCCGCGATTCTAAGCCGTCGGCGTCGCCTGTGGGGCGTCGTCCCAGCTCACGCCGGGTAGGGCGCGGCCTCGCGGGCCGAGCGCAGTGCCCCGGCCCACCAGGCCAGCTGCTCCAGCAGCGTCTTGGCGTACCCGGCGGCGTCGGGGTCGAGGGGACGACCGTCCTGCCAGGCGGTGAAGTAGTTCGGGAAGGCGAGACCGTCGCGGATCGTCACCGCGTGCAGCTCGGTCAGCACGTTCTCCAGGTGCAGCACGGCATGCCGGCCGCCTGCCGCGCCGCCGTAGCTGACGAAGGCGACGGGCTTGGCCGTCCACTGGGTGAAGTGCCAGTCGATGGCCGCCTTCAGTGAGGCGGGATAGCTGTGGTTGTACTCCGGTGTGACCACGACGAACGCGTCGGCGCCCTCCAGAGCCGACGTCAGTGGCGCCATCCCGGCCGGACGGGGATAGGCGTCACCGGCGAACTTCGGCGACTCCGCAGGCAGCGCCAACGGGATGTCGACCTCGGCCAGATCGACGACCTCCACATCGAAACCACCGTGAGCGCCCGCCTGTTCGGCCACCCACGAGGCCACCGCCGGGCCGAAACGTCCGTCCCGGACGCTTCCGACGATGATCACCAGCTTGTGCTTGCTCTGCTCGTTGTTGTCCATGCCCACCACGATCACGCCGCGCCCTGACGCCAGCCAGACCGTGCTCAGGCTGGCCCCCGCAGGGCCAGGCTGAGCCCTCCGCGATCAGCGGACCGCGGCCTATGCTCGCCCCATGGGCACGCCGTTGGGGGACTTCATCAGGGCCAAGCGCGACAGCATCCAGCCCGAATCGCTGGGACTGCCGAACCACGGCCGCCGCCGCTCACCCGGACTGCGACGGCTGGATCTCGCCGCGCGGGCCGGCATCAGCGTCGAATACCTCACCCGCATGGAGCAGGGCCGCGACCGCAACCCCTCGGTGGCGGTGGTGAACGCGCTCGCCGATGCGCTCAGCCTCGACCCGGCCGAGCGCAACCACCTGCGCTACCTCGCGAAGATCAGCGGCGGCGAGTGTCTCGCCCACACCCAGCCGGCGCCACCGCGCCGCGAGGTCCGTCCTTCGGTCCTGGAGACTCTCCGCCTCCTCGAGCCGGGCATCGCCATGGTCACCAACCGGCTGGGCGACGTCCTCGCCCACACCAGCGGCTACGAGTCGGTGATGAGCGGCACCGGAGTGCTCGACGCGGACACCCCGAACCTCACCCGCTACGTCTTCACCGACGCCCGCGCCCGGACGTTCTTCGCCGACTGGGACGACGTCGCCGACCAGCAGGCCTTCGACCTGTGGCTCGCACCGTCCGTCGAGAGTTCCGAATGGTTCAGCACCGAACTCGCCCCCGTCGCCGGCCCCGACTTCACACGCCGCCTGCACCGTCACGTGGTTCCGCAGCGCGGGGACCTCCGCCTCAACCACCCGGCCGGATGCGAGCTCCGGCTGGTCCGCGAGATGCTCGAACTCCCCTCGGACGCCCAGCAGTTGGTCGTCCTGCTGCCCGCCGACGAACAGACGGCCCAGGCCGTCGAACAACTCCGCCGCCGCTCCCGCGGTGGGCTCCGGGCCATTTCGTAGAGCCGGCCAACCGTCCTTGATCGGTTCGTCTGTTTCGCGCGCGGGATCGGCTTCGAGCTGGTGTGCTGGACCCTGGGGCTTTCGCCCCTTTCCCGCCATCCCGGAGTGACATTTCCCGCCCACCCCGGAGGGACAGACGACATCCCGGAGGGACAGATGAGCAGTACCTATCGAGTCGCGCAGGCCATCGAGGCCGGCGGCCCGTTCCAGATCGTCGAGCGCGAGGTGCCGCAGCCGGGCCCCGGCCATGTACGGGTGGCGGTGGAGGCCTGCGGGGTCTGCCACAGCGACACCCTCTTCGTGAACGGCGGAGTGCCGGGCATCAGTTTCCCGGTGGTCCCCGGACACGAGATCGCCGGACGGATCGACGCGCTCGGCGAGGGCGCCGAGGAACGGGGCTGGCAGGTGGGCGACCGGGTGACGGTCGGCTGGTTCGGCGGCAGCTGCGGCCACTGCACGCCCTGCCGGCAGGGCGACTTCATCGTCTGCGTGAACCTCAAGGTGCCCGGCTGGGCGTACGACGGCGGCTTCGCCGAGATGCTGGTCGCGCCGGCCGACGCCCTGGCCCGGATCCCCGACGCCCTGTCCGCGAATGATGCCGGGCCCATGGCCTGCGCGGGCGTGACGACCTACAACGGGTTGCGGCGCAGCGCGGCCCGCCCGGGTGATCTGGTCGCGGTGCTGGGTCTGGGCGGCCTGGGTCACCTCGGCGTGCAGTACGCGGTGGCGATGGGCTTCGAGACCGTGGCGATCGCCCGCGGGGCCGAGAAGGCCGACTTCGCCAAACAGCTCGGCGCCCACCACTACGTCGACAGCACGGCTGCCACGCCCGTCGCGGAGGCGCTGCAGTCCCTCGGCGGCGCCAGGGTCGTGCTGGCCACGGCGGGCAATTCCCAGGCCATCACGGCCACCGTGGACGGGCTGGCGCCCCGCGGTGAACTCGTGGCCATCGGGGCGGACCCCGAACCCCTGGGCATCAGCCCGCTCCAGCTGCTCATGAGCGGCAGGATCGTCCGCGGCCATCCGTCCGGCACCGCGCAGGACGTGCAGGACACCATGGCCTTCAGCGCCCTGCACGGCATCCGCCCGATGACCGAGACCGTGCCCCTGGACCAGGCCGGCGAGGCCTACCAGAAGATGCTCTCCGGCACCGCCCGCTTCCGCATGGTGATCACTACCGGGAGGTGATACGGGCCAGGCGCCGGTACGACTCGACCAGCGCCGCACGGTCGTACGTACTGGTGGTGACCAGCACCTCCTGTGCGCCCGTCTCCTTCAGCACCGTCTCCAGTTCGTGCGCGACCTGCTCCTCGGTGCCCGCGATGTGGCCGGCGAGCCCGGACTCGTAGAACCCGCGCTCCTTCCCGGTCATCGCGAGCCCCTCGACTCGCTCGGCGGGCGGCAGCGGCGGGAAGGTGCCGTGCGTGCGGGAGTACGCCATCGACCACGCCTCCGGGACCAGCAGCCGCCGCGCCTCTTCGGGCGTGGCGGCCACGGCGACCGTGCCGGAGACGACGACGTACGGTTCGCTCGCCCACGGGGAGGGCCGGAAGCGGTCGCGGTAGTGGTCGATGCCGCGCTGCATCTTCTCGCGGTTGCGGAGGTCGCCGATGACCATCGGCAGGCCCGCGCGGGCCGCAACCGCGGCGCCCTCGCCCATGGCCAGCACGAACGGCGGCACGGTCAGGCCCTCCGCGGGGCGCGCATGCACGCCCGTCGGGGACGTCCCGCGGAACCAGCCGAGCAGTTCCTCCAGCTGCGCCCCGAAGTCCTCGGCGTCGTCCTTGTCCCTACCCAGCGCCTTGCGCACCCCGCCGGTGAAGCCGACCGACCGCCCGAGCCCCATGTCGATCCGCCCGGGAAAGAGGGACTCCAGAACCCCGAACTGCTCGGCCACGACAAGGGGTTGGTGGTTGGGCAGCATCACGCCGCCCGTGCCGACCCGGATCTGGCGCGTGGCACCCGCCACGGCGGCGGCCAGCACGGTGGGCGCCGAACCGGCCACGCCCGGCACCCCGTGATGCTCGGACACCCAGAAGCGGTGATAGCCGAGATCCTCCAGCTCCTGGGCCAGCCGCACGGTGTCACGCAGCGCCTCCGCGTCCGTGTGGCCCTCGCGGGTGCGGGAGCGGTCGAGGACGGAGAAGGGGGTGGTGGCGATCAGGGAACTCACACGGGGTTCAACGCGTGACGGGCCACGGCATTCCCGCCCGCCGGGTGGCTGCCGGTCACGTGACGTCCTGGTGATCCTCCGGTGCCTTCTCCAGCTGCACCTCGTCCGGGGCGGGCTCGGCCGCCAGGAGCTTCTCGGCGCGCTGGTCGATGGTGCGGGTCAGCGCCAGCTGGGCCACCCCGAACACGACGGCGTACGCCATGACGCCACGCCACGAGTCGGGTGCCTGGATCACGGGCAGGGCGGCGGTGTCCACCAGCACCAGCCCGGTCACCGCGGTCAGGGCGCCGATGGGCAGCTTGATGAGCTCCTGGAACAACGGCAGCCCGTACGGGTTCCAGCTGCCGCCCATCTGCTGGAGCCGCGCCGCGACGTGCAGGGCGGCGCCGAGCACGCCGAGCAGCATGACCGCACCGACCTCGCGCACACCGGGCGCCAGAGCGTCCGGGCAGTTGCGGCCCGCTTCGCAGACGGGGACGGCACCGTCGACCCACAGCGGCGCACAGGACGGAGGCGACGAGGAGGCAGAGGAACGGGCCGGCCCGGATGAGCCGGTTGCGGAAGTTGCGGCTGCGCACCGCGCGCTCCTCCTGGAGGGCGCGCCCACGGTGGCGTGCCGCGCTGTCACACCGCTTGCACTCGAGCATCCTCAGATGTGCGGACCGTGTCCAGGATGTCGGCAGGAGTCGGCAGATGACGGGTTTGGTGCTCGTGCTCGCAGATGTCGTCGATGCCGTACGTGTCCCATGCGGGGAACGGGTCGACGTCCGGAAGGTGCTCGCCGGTCCGCATGAGGCAGTCCGCCAGGGCGGCTTGAACCCTGTCCGCGTTCAACTGCACGCCGATCAGGACCAGTTCCTGCGCGTACGGCGCCTCGGGATCGCGCGCGGCCGACGGCTCGAAGCGGGCCACGGAACCGGCCTGCGACCACAGTCCCGTCACTCCGGAGCGGCCCGCCAGGGTGAAGAAGCCCTTCGAGCGCAGGACGTGTCCGTACGCGCCGCTGTCCAGCCCCTCGGTCACGAAGGTCCACAACCGACCGGGATGGAAGGGAAGTTCGGAGCGGAAGACGGTCGAGGAGATGCCGTACTCCTCCGTCTCGGGTACGTGGTCGCCGTTGAGCTCCCGCACCCAGCCCGGCGCCTGCTGGGCGCGTTCGAGGTCGAACAGGCGGGTGCCGAGGACCTGGTGCAGGTCCACGCGTCCGTGGGTGGCCGGGACGATGTGGGCGAGGGGGTTGAGGCGGGCGAGTGTCGCCCACAGCCGGTCGGCGGCCTGGGAATCCACCAGGTCCAGTTTGTTGAGGACGATGACGTCAGCGAACTCGACCTGGTCGACGAGGAGATCGCTGACGGTGCGCTCGTCGTCCTCGTACGGGGCGAGTCCGCGCTCGGCGAGTTCGTCACCGCCCTCCAGTTCCGGCAGGAAGTTCGCCGCGTCCACGACCGTGACCATGGTGTCCAGTTCGGCGACATCTCCCAGGGTGGCGCCGTCGTCGCGGGCGAAGGCGAAGGTGGCGGCGACCGGCATCGGTTCGGAGATGCCGGACGACTCGATCAGGAGGTGGTCGAAGCGGCCCTCGCGGGCCAGCCGGTCGACCTCTTCCAGCAGGTCGTCGCGCAAGGTGCAGCAGATGCAGCCGTTCGTCATCTCGACGAGGCGTTCCTCGGTCCGCGAGAGCGCTGCCTCGCCGCCGCGCACCAGCGCGGCGTCGATGTTGACCTCGCTCATGTCGTTGACGATGACGGCCACCCGCAGGCCCTCGCGGTTCGCGAGGACATGGTTGAGCAGCGTGGTCTTGCCCGCCCCCAGGAAGCCGGACAGGACGGTGAGGGGCAGGCGGGTGTACGGCTTGTCGTACGGCATTGCGGGCTCAGCCTTCGGGGCGCAGCAGCCCGCGCTCGTACGCCCTGACCAGGTGCTGTGGCACGAGGTGGCGCACGCCGTCGAGGGTGAGCGGGACGAGCTGCGGGGTGGCCGCCTTCCACTGGGCGCGGCGGTGGCGGGTGTTGCTGCGGGACATCTTCCGCTTGGGGACAGCCATGGGAAACCTCCTCGGTGGGCAAGCACCGAGGACGCTACATGAAAATGGATCCCATTAACAATTGGGTGGTCGGCGGTTCACCGGCGGCTGCGCACGCGTGCGTCCCGCGGCGGCTGGATGAACTGCAGCTCCAGCGTCACGGGCGGCTCGGCGATGCCCGGACCACCCGCCGCCGCCCAGCCGGCGACCTCCTCGGTGCAGTCGTCGTCCATGGCGAAGCCGACCCAGGTGGCCCGCCCGCCGGCCCGGCGCCCCGCCGCCGAGGGCTGGACGACGATGACGTTCGCCTGGTCGCAGGGGCCCAGGCAGTCGGTCGTACGGACCTGGAAGCCGTGCTCGGCCGCCGCGGCGCGCAGTCGGTCCAACTGCCAGGCGTGGTCGGTGCCGGGGTGCTTGCGCGCGTCGCCGCAGCAGCAGCCCCGGCAGACGACGAGGGTGCAGGGGCGCTGCTGGGCCGCGCCGATCAATGTGCGGCGCGGGGAGGGGAGGGCGGATGGCATGGGAGAAGCATGATCCATAGCCCCTGCGTCCCGCAGCACCGGGGCGGGTGATCAGAACCGGGCGCCGAGGGTCGCCCGGCCCCGCGGGGCCGGGAACTGCGGTGCCGACGGAAGCGAACCGCCGGGCGCGCGCGGCCCGCGAGTCGGCCGGGCCCGTGCTGAAGTCCGAAGCGGCGTTCCAAGAGCCGCCCAGGTTGCAGGAGTTGCCCTTGGGGAAGGTCGCCGGGCCGAGGGTGGCGGCGCGTCCGCCGTACCAGGACCAGGGTCTTCGGGGCGGCCGACACCTCGCCCGCAGTCCCTGATCCCGTCATCAGTGCCGGGCTCTCGACCGCCGCGGTCCGGGTCGCCGCATTCCTGTGCATAGGTTCTCCCGCCTGCGCCTTGGTGTCGCTCAGCAGTGGGCGCCGGCGGCGGGAAGTTTGCCCGCCACCGGCGCCCGGCCTGCGTAGGTGCACTGTCGGCGGGATGCGGAGCCGGAGTGCTCGGACTAGCCGCGTAGATCGTCGTGGTCCCGGTTGTTGCAGGCGTCGTCCAGCGCCTGGTCGGTTCCCGTTGCGAAGATGGGAACGAGCGCAAGGGCTTCCTTGCAGAGGCCGGTGGCAAGAGGGCTTCGGTGACTGACGGTGTTGATGTGGCCGCCGGAGTGGTTGCCGTTGTCCGCGTGGGCCGGGGCGGCGAGCGCGAGTCCGGTCATGGTGAGCGCGGCGAGCGCGCTGATCTTCTTCATAGCCGGGTCAACGACCTCGGATCGGCCCAGGTCACGCGGCTGCCCGAGGCCAATGCCGCGGGCCGCCGGCACGGCGGCGTCACCGCAGCCGGTCGACCAGAGCGAATGCTTCCTCGGTCTTGGGGTGGGTCCTGCCCAGCCGGGTCTGCAGGATCTGCGCGCCCCGGCGTGCGAAATCCACAGCGGCCGGGTTGTCCATCGCGTGCAGAACCTTGGCCTGGAAGATGAGGACGTAGCCGATGTACAGGTGATCCGGCGCGTAGACGGCCTCGCGGATCTGCAGTGCCCGTGAGATCAGCGGCAGAGCCGTCTCGTGGTCGCCCAGGTCGACATGGACGTTCGCCAGTGCAATCAGGTCGAAGCTTACGTACGGGTCGTTGGGCCCGTGCGCCGCCTCGTCGATCTGTAGCGCCCGCTCGGCCAGTGGCAGCGCCGCCCGGTGGTCACCGAGAAGGCACAGCGTCCGAGCCAGCGTGGCCAGGTCCGTCGCGATGGCGGGATCGTTGGCCGGCAGACAGTCCTCGTGCAGCCGCAGCGCGCGTTCCGCCAGTGGCCGTGCCCTCTCGGGAGCGTGGAGCTCCCGGTGGATCTGGGCCAGGGTGATCAGATCGAAGCCGGTCTCCGCATCCCGGCCCTCGAGCGACTCGTCGATCGCGAGGGCACGTTCACACAGAGGCAGCGCCATTTGGTAGTCCCCGATCTGGATCAGGAATTCCGACGCCAACCTCAACAGCACCGCCGTCTCCGCAGCGCACTCGGCGGGTGGATCGTCCTTGGTCACCGCAAGGACGTGCGGGAGCAGTTCCTGCCAGCGCGGCCGTGCGTCGGGTTCCCCGTGGATGTCGTGCGGCACGGCCGAGACCAGCGCCCGGCACAGCTGGACGCGGGCGTCGGTGTGCGTCTCCTCCGGCATATCGGCCCGGATGGCGGCCTGCACCAGCCGGTGCACCACCAGGGATGCGTTCCCGCGCCGCGCGAGCCCCAGACCGGCCAGGGCACCGACCGTCCTGTCCCACCCCAGCGGGTCGGCCGCGCCCACGTCCAGGATCTCGGCGCTGCGGGTGAAAAGGTCCAGCGGGATCGGCTCCGGCGCCAGCAGGGCACACAGCCTCAGCAGCCGCACCGCCTGTGGCTGCTGCGCCTGCAGCCTTTGCACACTGAGCTGCCACAGGGCCGCGACCTTCACCGCCGACGGGTCTCCCGGCGCACGCAGCGAGACCATCTCCTCCAGCTGGGACGTCACCAGCGCCAGATAGTCGTCGGGCGGCGTCTGGTTGTAGTCCATGTGTCCGGCTGCCTGCTCCAACGCCAGGGGCAGGTCTCCCAGTTCCTCGGCGATCCGGTCCGCCACCGCCGCCGTCAGGCTGGGCACCCGATGGGTCAGCAGCCCCACCGACTCCTGCCTGGCGAACACGTCCAGGTCGATGAGACCGGCCCATCTCGGCCAGTTCCTCACCCTGGTGGTGACGATGACATGGCCGTTGCTCGCCAGGCCACCCGGCGGCAGCGCGTGGGTGAGCGTGTCCTGCTGCTCCCCGTTGTCGAAGATGATCAGCCAGGGCCTGCGGTCCACCAACTTGCCGTACACCCGCGGGATGACCTGGTCGAAGTCTGCTTCCGTCAGCCCCAGCTCCCCGGCCAGGGATACGAACTGCCCTGCCACCCGATCGGGGTTCTCGGCATGCACGAACGCGATGAACCGGTACTTCTCGAGGTAGCGATAGGCGTACTCGACCGCCAGCTGCGTCTTTCCGACCCCGCCCATCCCGTGCACGACCAGCCTCGCGACGTCATCCGCCGAGGTGAGGCGCTGCCGCAGCTCCCGCAGTGTGGCGTCGCGGCCTGTGAAGTCGGCGTTGCGCGGCGGCAGTTGGTACGTCATGGGCGCGGGCGGACTCTCACGACGGTCCCGGCGCGGCGCCTGCCACAGCCCGACCAGCGACACGGGTATCAGGAGGAGGAGCACCACCCACGGGTGGACCCGCACCAGGTCCAGCGGTCCCGGCCAATGGCTTTGCCCGGATGCCGCGTTGAAGGCGAGACTGCCGACGAACAGCATGAGCAGACCGGACACCACACCGGCCAGCGTTCGCCACATGGCTCCCTCTTCGGTACGACGGCTATCGGGACGATCAACAGCCTGCGTGATGTTATCCCAGGAGCCGCTGAGGAAACCGATCAAAGAGCCCGCCGAAGAGACAGCAGGAGTTGACCCGTGAGTGAGTGGCTGCTGCCCAGGACCTTCCGCAGTGCCTCCGGTGACATTCGCTGGAACAGCCTCGGGGAACCGGGACAGGCCCCGGTCGTCCTCTGTCACGGCACGCCCTTCTCCTCGTACGTCTGGCGGGCCGTGGCACGTTCGCTCGCGCGCCGGCACCAGGTGTTCGTGTGGGACATGCCCGGCTATGGCGCATCGCAGATGTACGCCGGGCAGGATGTCTCCCTGGCCGCCCAGGGCAGGGTGTTCGCCGAACTCCTGGCGCACTGGGGACTTGCCGAACCGCTGGTGGTGGCCCACGACTTCGGCGGTGCCGTCTCCCTGCGGGCGCATCTGCTGCACGGAGCCCGCTACCGGGCGCTCGCCCTCGTCGACCCGGTCGCGCTGGCACCGTGGGGATCGCCGTTCTTCAGGCTGGTCGGCGGGCACTGGGAGGTCTTCGAGCAACTGCCGCCCGCCCTGCACCGCGCGCTGGTACGCGAGTACATCGGCTCCGCCAGCAGCCCCGGCCTGCACCCCGCCGTGCTGGACCGGCTCGCTCGGCCCTGGCTCGGGGAGGTGGGCCAGGCGGCGTTCTACCGGCAGATCGCCCAGGCGGACCAGCGCCACACCGACGAGATACAGGACCGCTACGGCGAGATCGGCATCCCGGCCCTGGTGTGCTGGGGCCAGGAGGACACCTGGATCCCCCCGGCGAAGGGCCACGAACTCACCGCCCGCATCCCGGGCGCGCGCCTCGAACCCATCACGGGCGCAGGCCACCTGGTCCAGGAGGACGCCCCCGCCGAACTCACCGCGGTCCTGGTCGACTTCCTGCAGAGCGCCCCTGACGCCTCCGACTGAGGCTTGGGCAAGGCAACAATCACTCCGCTGACCTGGGGTTGCGTTGTTTGGCCTGGAAGCGCGCCTTCTTCTGACGATTCCCGCACGTGTTCATGTCGCACCATTTCCGGGTGCGGCTTTGGCTGGTGTCGAAGAAGGCCGCTCGGCAGGTCGGTGATGCACACAAGGCCAGTTTGCCGTCGCGTTCGCCCGCGATGATGCTGATCGCGTCGGCGGCGATCACACCGAGGGCGTCTTCCACGAGGGACGCCGAACCGAGCCGCCACTGCCGCTTGCCCTCGGCTGTCAGGAACGCCGAGGCCCGGCCCTGGGCGCTGCGGTCGTTGATGACCAGGACAGCAGGCGCGGGGAGCGCGTCCTGGAGCGCGGCCGCTGTCGCGACGGCGTGGATCGACTCCCTCAGTTCCCGGGCGAGGTCGAGCTGGGCAGGGGTGCAGGAGTCCACTGCGAGGCCGCTCACGGTCAGCCAGTCGACGAGTCGCTGCGGCGTGGGAATGCGCTCCACGGCGTTGCCGTGACGCTCCGACAGAGTCCCCGTGAAGCTGGTCGCAAGGACGCTGCCGAGGCGGAAGTCAGGGAACCCATCGCGCATGGAACCACCTTAGCCGGTTGCAGTGCGCCTCGGAGAACTGCTAGAACCGTCTTAGCCAGTTCCGCGATGGCCAGGAGGTCTCATGCCCCGTCCAGCCAACGACGTACAAGCATTCGAAGCCCACGCGACTGACGCCGACCTCGACGATCTACGCGCGCGATTGGCCGCGGCGCGGCTACCGGAGGCCGAGACGGTCTCTCGCGCCGCGCCCGGCCCTCGCCGCTGGGAACAGGGCGTACCTCTCGCCGACCTCGTCGATGTCGTGAACTACTGGCGCACCGGGTACGACTGGCGGACGTTCGAAGAGCGCCTCAACCGGATTGGCCAGTTCCGCACGACCGTCGGCGATCTGGGAATCCACTTCCTGCACCGCCGATCCGCGCGCGGGGACGCCACGCCTCTGATCCTGACGCACGGCTGGCCGGACAGCATCGCCCGGTTCATCGATGTGGTGGACGAGCTGGCGGATCCAAAGGACGCAGACGCGCCCGCGTTCCACGTCGTGGTCCCCTCGCTGCCGGGATTCGGTTACAGCGACAAGCCCGCCACCACCGGGTGGGGAACCGAAAAGATCGCGGCCGCTTGGGTGGAACTGATGGGGCGGCTCGGCTACAGCAAGTTCCTGGCCCACGGCGGCGACTGGGGAGGCAACATCACCACGGTTCTCGGCGGCAGGTTCCCGGCGCACGTTCTCGGTATCCACACGACGTTCGCGGAGGGACCGCCTGGGCTGTCCACGGACGGGCTGACGGCCGTCGAGCGCCGGTGGGCCGAGGAGACCCGCGATTTCTGGCGTCACCGGGCGGCCTACGCGAAGCAGCAGGCGACCCGGCCGCAGACCATCGGCTACTCGCTCGTCGACTCGCCGGTCGGCCTTCTCGCCTGGATCCTCGACAAGTTCGCCGAGTGGTCGGACACCGAGGACAGCCCGTTCGAGACGATCTCCAGGGACCGCGTTCTCGACGACGTCACCCTGTATTGGCTGACGCGGACGGGTGCGTCGGCGGCCCGCATCTACTACGAGAGCCACAACTCGCTCGACCCCGGGCTTCGGGTCGACGTGCCGTCAGCACTCACCATGTATCCCCGCGACGTCGAGAAGTGCCCGCGCCCCTGGGCACAGGAGCGGTACCGGCAGATCGTCCGATGGAGTTCGCCCGAAACCGGGGGACATTTCCCGGCGCTGGAAGTTCCCGAGTATTTCGTCAAGGACCTGCAAGAGGGCCTCGCGGCCGTGCTGGCAGCCCCTCGCTGATCGTCGACACACATCGCTCGCTCCCACCTTCGGAGTCACGCCCTGAACCGGGAAAGCGGGACAGATCTAGGGTGGGCGTGTGACCGACAGCAGCAAGCGCCCGATCGCTGTGTTCGACCTGGACAACACCCTCGCCGACACGGCCCACCGCCAGCGGTTCCTGGAACGCAAGCCGCGCGACTGGGACGCGTTCTTCGCCGCCGCACCGGCCGATCCGCCGATCCCGGAGGGCATCGCGCTGGTCCTGGAGAGTGCGAAGGAGTGCGAGATCGTCTATCTCACCGGCCGGCCCGAGCGCTGCCGACGCGACACGCTGACCTGGCTCGCCGCGCAGGGCCTGCCCGACGGGCGCCTCCACATGCGCCGCAACGACGACCGCAGGCCCGCCCGCCGCACCAAGCTGGAGATCCTGCGCAGCCTGGCCCGCACCCGGGACGTCCGCGTGCTCGTGGACGACGACGAATTGGTGTGCGAGGACGCCGAACGGGCCGGCTTCCCGGTCGTACTGGCCCACTGGATCGCCCCCTCGTCCGCCCTGGAGACGGCGCAGGAGGCGGAGGGGCGGACCTGAGCGGTCCTGCCAGGGATCCTGCCGCCGGGCACCTCCTCGGCGGCCGACTGAGGTGCCCCGGCGCGTCATGCACCAGTGCGACGACCGGCGGGCCCTCGCGGCTGGCCCGGTGGGCGCCTCCTGCCCGGCGTGTTGGGCGCCTGTCCGCGCGGGTTCGTCGGGCTTGGTGCGCCCGGCAGGTTCGGCGCGGCCGCAGTGCCGTCGGCGGTGGCAGGTCGACTTCGCCGGACTGCGCGGCATGCTTGTCCGCAAGCGGGTGTGCGGGCCGGCTCATCTACCTGGTCCAGCGGATGTTGGTCCTCGGGGCGGCGTGTTTGCGGGGCTCGTGGGCTCATCCGCGGGCTGGTCTTTGTCGCCGGCCCGACTGGTGCGAGCGCGGAGGCCGGTTCGTCTGGCGCAGCCCGCCGACGGCGTCGTCTGTTCGCCCTGCGGGCCTCTCCACGGGCCGTCCTGCCCACCCGGCTTGGGCTCCAAGCCGGAGGGCGCCCTCTGGCCGGATGCGAATGGTCTGGCCGCAGGCCGACCCGTCTGCCCGGCCCATCCGGCGCTCGCCCGGAACCTGCTTGGTCTGCCTGGCGGGTCCGGTGCCCGCCCGAACCTGTGCCGTCTGCCCTGGAAGGGAGGTTCGCCGGCCCGTTCGGTGCCTGCCCGGAACCTGCTTCAACTGCTCGGCCCGTCCAGCGCTCGCCATGAGCTGTTCCGTCTGCCCGGTGGGTTCGGCGGCCGCCGAACCCACCCCGTCAGGACGACTCGTCCAAACGGAAGCCCACCTTCAGGCCGACCTGCCAGTGGGCGATCTGGCCCTCTTCGATCTGGCCCCTGACCTGGGTGACTTCGAACCAGTCCAGGTTGTGGAGGGTCTGCGAGGCGCGGGTGATGCCGTTGCGGATGGCCTGGTCGACTCCCTCGGGTGAGGTGCCGACGATCTCAGTGACCCGGTAGGTGTGGTTCGTCATGCGGGTACTCCTCTCCGCCGTGACACCTGCGTCACGCGTCACTCCACCGTGCCCCAAGGCGGCGCGGAGCGCGACACGTCCGGGCCGCTTTCCTGCCCCCGCCCGCGCCGTGCACGCCGTCGTGAGCGGGCGCCCTTGGCCCGGGGTTTGCGGGCGTCCTCGTCGCGGCCGGGCGGAGGCGGGTCGGACGGGCGGTCGTTCCAGGACTCGTATCCGTGGAGCCCGTCGAAACCGGCCGGCGGCGCCCCCTGTGCGGCGATGGACGCAGCCGCGATGCTGTGCCGTGATGAGGAGGCCTCTTTCACGGCGGCCAGGGCCAGGGCCAGGGTCTCGGTGTCGGGTTGCTCTGCCGCAGTCCGGTAGGTGATCGTGTCCGGCAGCATGACGAGCGACGTCGTGCCGGACTGCTCTCTGGCGGGGCGCAGCTGGACGCGGATGCCGTGCCGGCCCGCCAGTCTGCCGACCACGAACAGTCCCATGTGCTGGGAGATGTCGGCGTCCACGGTCGGCGGATTGGCCAGCTTGCGGTTGATCGTCGCGAAGTCCTCCGCCGGCAGGCCGATGCCCTGGTCGTGGATCTCGAGCATGATGCGGCCGTCCGGCAGCTGGACGGCGGTCACCCGGACCTCCGAGTGCGGGGAGGAGAACGAGGTGGCGTTCTCCAGCAGCTCGGCCAGCAGATGGACGAGGTCGGTCACGGCCCGGCCGTGGATCTCGGCCTCCGGTACGCCGGAGAAGGTGATGCGCTCGTACTGCTCCACCTCGGAGGAGGCGGCACGGATGACGTCGATCAGCGGCAGGGGCCGGTCCCACTGGTGGGCGGGTTTCTCGCCGCCGAGTACGAGGAGGTTCTCGCCGTTGCGACGGACCCGGGTGGCGAGATGGTCCAGCCTGAACAGGTTCTCCAGCTGGTCCGGGTCGGTCTCGTGGTCCTCCAGGTCGGTGATCAGGGCCAGTTGACGCTCGATCAGGGACTGGTTGCGCCGGGACAGGTTGGTGAAGATCGTGTTGATGTTGCCGCGCAGCAGCGCCTGTTCGGCGGCGAGCCGCACGGCCTCACGGTGGACGTGGTCGAAGGCGCGGGCGACCTCGCCGATCTCGTCCGTGCTGGTGATCGGGATGGGGGCGACCCGCGAGTCGACCTGGACGGGGGTGGCCCGCGACAGCCGGGTGATCAGTGCGGGCAGCCGCTGTCCGGCGATCTCGATGGCGGAGGCACTCAACCGGCGCATACGGCGGCTCATCGTGCGCGCCACCCAGGCGGCGAGGAGGAAGGCGACCAGCACGGCCGCGAGGACGAGCAGCGCGTTGACGATCGCGTCACGACGGGCGTCGTCGGCGATGTCGCGGGCGCCCGCGAGGGCCGTGTCGGTGAGGTGGACCTCGATGCTGCGGTAGGCGTCGAAGCCGAGTGTGGAGGCGGCGAAGAACGACTCGGGCGTGATGCCCTCGGCGGCGAGCTGCGCGGTCGTCCGGCCGGCGGCGATCTCGCTGGTCATCTTGTCCAGGTCGGGCGGGGTGACGTAACTACGGCCTGCCGCCCTGGCCTTGGCCGCCGCGTCGGCGCGCTGCTGCGCACCCCGCGTGGCCGCGGCCGTCAGTGCCTTCCGCAGCCGTGCCATGTCGTCGGCGGTGCCGGCACCCGCGTACTCCTGGAGCGCGACCTTTTCGAGATAGGCGTACGAGCGGAAGGACGCGAGCTGGCTGTCCAGTTCGCCCGGGGCAAGGGTGCCGCGGTCCTCGGCCAGCAGATGGGTGCCGATGGAGCGGATCAGTGACTCGGCCGCCTGGGTCAGGGAGATGGCGTAGAGGGTGCGGCCGAAACTCGCCTGGTTGTTGCTGCCGAAGCCCAGCTCGTTCGAGATCTCCATCAGGGGGTGCTGGACGAGGTGGTAGCTCTCCTCCGTCTGCACACCGGTCAGGCGTGAGGTGAACGCGTTCGCGCGCACCGTCGGCAGCTGCTTCTCACCGGCGCGGACCAGGCCGACGCGCCGCAGGAGGCCGGCGTTCTGCGGCATGCGGTCGACGGCCCGGTCGAAGGCCCTGGCATCCTCGTCGGTGGTACTGCGGGCCTGCACGACCGCGGCGGCGTTGCGTTCGCCCTTCAGCAGCGGGATGACGGACACGTCACGCTCGTTGATCGCGTCGCTGGCGTACTTGTTCGCCGCCTGCACCAACTCGGCCACCCGGACTGCGTCGTCGGCTGCCTGCCAGGTGTCCACGGAGTGCTTGACCCGTATGCCGCCGAGGACGAGGGCGACGATGACCGGGATCAGCAGCACGGCCCTCAGACGCCTGGCCACGGGCCAGTTGCCGGTCAGGGACCTCCGCGGCGGGTCTTCGGATGTCGGGGAAACCGTGTTCGGCAAGGTCGTCCTATCGCTACGGGATCGCCTGACGTTCGACGCAGGCCCGGCATATCTCTTTACGTCCCGCCTACCACCCTGCGTTCACCCGGCGACCCAATAACGGCATTTTTCACGGGGCGAGTTGAGGCTTGTGCGCCGTGGGCGGCCGGCCGAGGAGCTCTTTGAACGCGGCCGTATAGGCGGCGGGGTTGTCATAGCCGAGCAGGGCCGCGATGCGGGTGACGGGCATGCCCGCGGCGAGGTGCTTCAGGGAGTGCAGGATGCAGGCACGCCGGCGCCACTCGGAGAAGGTCAGCCCGGTGCCGCTGCGGAACTGGCGGGCCAGGGTGCGTTCGCTGACGTTGAGGACCCCGCACCACCGTGCGGGCGGTTCATGGATGTCCGGCTTCTGCAGGAACGCCTCGCACAGACCGCGCAGCCGCGGCTCGGACGGCAGCGGCACGTCGAGGGGGAGCGGGGTGAGGTTCCTGAGCTCGTGGAGGAGGAGGGCGGCGAGTGCCGCGTCGCGGCTGTGCTCCGGGTAGCACGGCTCCATGTCGACGGCGGCCAGGATCAGCGCCCGTAGCAGGTCGGAGACGTCGACGGCCTGGCAGCGGGCGGGAAACCACGGCACGGCAGCAGGTTCGATGTAGAGACTGCGGGTGCTGACGCCCGCCATCGTGACCTGATGCCTGGTCCGGGGCGGGATCAGCACCGCGCGGGCCGTGGGGATCGTCCAGTTGCCGTCGTCCGTCTCGACCTGCATGACGCCGGTGGCCGCATACAGGACCTGGGCCCGGCGGTGCTCGTGCCAGACGAGCAGATGGTCGTGGGGATAGTCGGTGCCGATGGCGAGCACGGCACGGTCGAGGTCGTCCACCTCCGCGACCGGGATGTTGCGCATGCCGCGAGACTAAGCGCAACCACGCGGATGTGTCTGCTGCGCGTAGGAGACTGGCAATTCATCGATTGCCTGCCACGCCGCCCGATCCCTAGCGTCTGACCAGTGCTGATCTCCTTTTCCACCCTCCTGTTCTTCGGCTGCCTGACCGGCCTCACGACGGTCCTCTTCGGTTTCGGCGGCGGCTTCATCACCGTTCCCGTCGTCTACGGCGTTCTGAGTGTCACGGCGTGTTCTGCGGCCGACGCCATGCATGTCGCGGTGGCGACCTCGGCGGCGGTCATGGTCGTCAATGCCGTGGCGGCTGCGCTGGCCCAGTGGCGTCAGGGCCGACTGCACCGCGCGTATGTGTGGCCGCTGGCCGCGTTCATCGCCATCGGTGCGGCCGCCGGCTCCTTCGCGGCCACCCTGATCGGCGGTACGGCACTGCGACTGCTGTTCGCCGCCTATCTGCTCGTGACGATCGCCGACAGTGTGCTGCGCAAGGGCTTCCTCGCGGTGGCGCACCGGACGGGCCCGAAGCCGCTGGGCCGCGCCACGACCACCCTCGGCGGAACCGGAATCGGTCTCGTGGCCGCCGGCCTGGGCGTGGGCGGCAGCGTCATGACGGTCCCGCTCCTGCGCCGCAGGGGCCTGCCCATGGCCGAGGCGACCGCCATGGCCAACCCCCTCAGCGTCCCCGTCGCCGTGGCCGCGACCCTCGTCTACGCCCTCGCCCCGACCGCCCCGGCCTGCACGGGCCGACTCGGCTACGTCGACCTCACCGCGGGCGCCGCCCTCCTGCTCGGCTCGCTGCCCACCATCGCCCTGGCGAGGCGGCTCACCGCCCGGGTCCCGGACCGCGTCCACTCCATCGCCTACGTCGTGCTGCTTCTGGTCGTACTCGTCGTGATGGTGGCCGTGGAAGGCCGCCACCCCGTCGGATCCTGACCGGGGTGGCGGCCGGTATCGGTGCAGGTGGTCGCGGTCAGGCCCCCGTCGGGGCCACGGCGCGGCCGGTCTGCGGGGAGATCATGCCTGTGCACAGACTGCGGGCGGCCAGGCCCTGTGCGATGCGGGGGATCGCGGCGACCGTGTTGGCGGGCCAGTCGTGCATGAGGATGACCTGCCCGTTGGTGAGCCGGCCGGCGGCGGCCACGATCGCATCCGTACTGGCGCCGTTCCAGTCCTGCGAATCGACGTTCCAGAGGATCTCGGTCAGACCGTACCTGGCCTCCACGGCCTTCACCGTCGTGTTGGTCTCGCCGTACGGCGGCCGGAACAGTCTCGGCGTGCCGCCGCCCGCGGCCGCGATGGCCTGCTGGGTGCGGGAGATCTCCGAGTCGATCTGCGCCTGGCCGAGCTGGGTCAGGTGCGGGTGGGTGTAGCTGTGGTTGCCCACCCACATGCCCGCGGCGACCTGGGCCTTGACCTGCGCCGGGTAGGCGGCGGCATACCGGCCCTCGTTGAACATCGTGGCCCGCAGCCCGCTCTGCTTCAGCGCGCCCAGCAGGGCCGGTGTGTTCCCGGACGGGCCGTCGTCGAAGGTGAGTCCGACGTAGCCGTTGCAGGCGGCGGCCTGCGCCGGGGCGGCGTGGAGGGTGAGGGTGCCCGTGGCGGCCAGTGCGACGGCGGCCAGGGCCGTCGTCCAGGGACGTAACGGGAGACCTCGTCCGGTGCTCATCCCGACACCGTGATGTTGGAGTTGCCGCTGCTCTGGTAACCCTCGGTCGCGAGGATCATGTAGTACTTGAAGCTGCCGAGGGGCATCCCCGCGCGGGCCCAGGCGTCGAAGTGGTTGCCGGTGGTGATGGTGCCGCCGGTCCGCCTCGACTGCCGCACGCTCCAGTACTGGTTGAAGGTCCTGTTGCCCTCGACGGACGGGGCGTTGTACCGCGTCGTCTGGTAGATGTCGTACGTGCCGCCGTCGCTGGAGACGGTGCCCTTGTAGGCCCCCGTGGGCCGGTAGGTGCCCCAGTTCTCGACGATGTAGTACTCGACGAGCGGGTTCGACGTCCAGCCGTACAGCGACAGATAGCCGTTGCCGGACGGGTTGAAGCTGCCCGAGTAGCTCACGTTCCTGCGCGCGCCGTTGCTCCAGCCCTTGCCTGCGACGAAGTTGCCGGTGTTCCTCCAGCTGGTGCTGTAGTTGCCGCCGGAGTTCAGGGTCATGGAGACCGTGCCCTGCGCGTCGGTCCAGAACGAGTAGTAGAAGCCGTTGTTGGTGCCTGTCTGGTTCGTGGTGACGACCGTGGCGGCGCGGGCGGTGCCGGGCAGGGCCAGCGCTGCGGTGGTGCCCAGCAGCAGCGCGCAGGCGCCCCTGCGGGTCATCGGGTGTGCGGGTGCGATGTCCATGTGCGGGGTTCCTCCTCGTGGTCCAAGGCCGGATTGAGGCCGGGTTTTGGTCCAAGAGTGTTGGCCTGTCCCCGTCAAGCGTCAATAGTTTCGACAATGATCGCGAAACATTCGTTTTGTTGTGCAGGGATTATTCATTGACACCCGCACTGGGTAGATCACATGCGGATATGAATCTCCGAATGTTTCGAAGAAGTTCCGGACCAAAAAGAACTGGGGCAGGTGCCCGAAGGCACCTGCCCCAGCTGTGCGGCGAACGTCAGCGCGCCACGCTCAGCGACAGCGCGAACCGCCCCTCCTCGTCCGTCCACCAGTGGGCCAACTCCAGCCCTGCCGCGGACAGTTCGGTGCGCACGCCCTCCTTGCGGAACTTCGCCGACACCTCGGTGCGCAGCTCCTCGCCCTCGTCGAAGTCGACGGCGAGGTCGAGCGCGGGGATCTTCACCGACTGCGCGGTGCGCGAGCGCAGGCGCATCTCGATCCACTCGTCGGCGGTGTCCCACAGGGCTACGTGGTCGTAGGCGCCGGGGTCGAAGTCGGCGCCCAGCTCGCGGTTGACGACGGCCAGGACGTTCTTGTTGAACGCCGCCGTCACACCGGCCGCGTCGTCGTACGCCCGGACCAGCACCTTCTCGTCCTTGACCAGGTCCGTGCCGAGCAGCAGCGCGTCACCGGGGGAGAGGAGGGAGCGGACCGAGGCGAAGAAGGCGGCCCGTTCGACCGGCAGCAAATTGCCGATCGTGCCGCCGAGGAACGCGATCAGGCGGGGGCCCGGCGTGTCCGGCAGCGTCACGCTCGCCGTGAAGTCGGCGATCAGCGCATGGACCTGGAGATCGGGACGCTCGGCGACGAGCGCCTGCCCGGCCTGCGTGAGCGCGCTTTCGCTCACGTCGACGGGGATGTACGTGTGCAGGTCGGTCAGCGCATCCAGCAGGTGGCGCGTCTTCTCCGACGATCCCGAGCCGAGCTCGATCAGGGTGCGGGCGTGTGTCGCTGCGGCGATCTCGGCGGAGCGGGCGATGAGGATCTCCCGCTCGGCGCGCGTGGGGTAGTACTCGGGCAGCTCGGTGATCTGCTCGAACAGCTCGCTGCCGTGCGCGTCGTAGAACCACTTCGGTGGCAGCGTCTTGGGCGTGCCGGTGAGGCCCTGCAGGACGTCGGCGCGCAGGGCGGCGTCCGTGGCGTCCTCGGGCAGGGTGCGGGTGAGAAGGAACGGACTCACGTACGGGGCTCCTTCGGCAGTGCGGGGACCGAGGCGTCGCTCGGCTCCTTGAGGGGGGTGAGCAGCACATCGGTGCGGCTCGCCGCGAGCAGGGTGCGGTCGGGGACCTCCTGCCAGTGCGGGTCGTCGTCGTAGGGCTCGGAGGCCACGACGGTGCTGCGGCCCGGCTGGGACAGGTACCAGAGGGTGTCGCCCCAGGTGGTGGCCGTGATGGTTTCGCCGTTGGTCAGCAGCAGGTTCAGCCGGGAGCCGGGGGCCGCCTCGGCGACCTCCACGACCGTGTCGGCCAGCGCCTGAGCTTCGTCGTCGCCGCCGCGCAGCCGCGCCAGGACCAGCGCCCACACGAGCGCCGAGTCGTTGCGGGCCTCCATCGACAGCACGTCGACCGCGGGCAGGCTCGCCACCAGGGGCGCCAGCGAGCCCGGCCACCCCTTGACGGCGCCGTTGTGGCTGAACAGCCAGGGCCCGGTGGCGTACGGCGCCGCCGCGGCCTCCGCGTCGGCGCCCGACAGGGTCGCATCCCGTACGGCGGCCAGGACGGCCCCCGAGCGCACGACGCGGGCCAGGTCGGCGAAGGACAGGTCGGCCCAGATGGGCCCGGCCCGACGGTACCGGGCCGGCACCGGATCACCCTCGGCGTACCAACCCACCCCGAAACCATCGGCGTTGACCGTCCCGTACCGCTGCCGCCGCGGTGCCCACGACTGGCGGTAGAGGCTGTGCGCGGGCTCCACGAGGACGTGGCCGAGCGGTTCCTCGGGACCCAGATAGGCCAGGTGACGGCACATCAGACGTCTCCCACGGAGCGGGCGGTGCGGAACCCGGAGAAGATCTGCCGGCGGATCGGATAGTCCCAGTTGCGGAACGTCCCCCGGCAGGCCACCGGGTCCACGGCGAACGAACCGCCGCGCAGCACCTTGTACTCCGGCCCGAAGAACACCTCCGAGTACTCCTTGTACGGGAAGGCTTCGAAGCCCGGGTACGGCGCGAGGTCGCTCGACGTCCACTCCCACACGTCGCCGATCAACTGCCGTACACCGAGCGGGGATTCGCCCGCAGGGTAGCTGCCGGCCGGGGCAGGGCGCAGGTGGCGCTGCCCGAGGTTGGCGTGCTCGGGCGCCGGGTCGGCATCGCCCCACGGGTAGCGCATCGAGCGGCCGCTCGCGGGGTCGTGTCGGGCGGCCTTCTCCCACTCGGCCTCGGTGGGCAGCCGCCGTCCGGCCCAGCGGGCGTAGGCGTCGGCCTCGTACCAGCACACGTGCACGACCGGCTCGTCGGGCGGCACCACCTCGGTGACCCCGAAACGGCGCCGCAGCCACTGCTTGCCGTCACGGCGCCAGAACAGCGGGGCGTGCAGCGAGTGTTCGCGGATGTGCGCCCAGCCCGCCTGGGTCCACCAGCGCTCGTTGTCGTAGCCGCCGTCGTCGATGAACGCCTGGTAGGCGGCGTTTGTCACCGGAGTGGTGTCGATGTAGTAGGGCGCCACCTCGCGCCGGTGCGCCGGGCGCTCGTTGTCCAGTGCCCACGGCTCGGCGGAGGTGCCCATGGTGAACGGGCCGCCGGGGACGAGGACTTCGGCCGGGCCGGTGAACAGCGGTACGGGTTCCGGGTCCGGGGCGGTCAGGGCCTGCGGGCCCTTGCGGAGCTGATGGGTGATCAGCATCGTCTCGTCGTGCTGCTGTTCGTGCTGCGCGATCATCCCGAAGGCGAAGCCCGCCTCCGTGAGTCTGGTCCCGTGGAAGTCGGCGCTCTCCAGCAGGTCCATCACCCGCCCGCGCACCTCGGCCGCATAGGTGCGGGCCTCGGCGGGCGGCAGCAGTGGCAGCGAGGGGCGTTCGGAGCGCGGGTGCTCGAAGGCGTCGTAGAGGCCGTCGATCTCGGGGCGCATCGCCTCCCGGCCGGCGACGGCCCGCAGCAGCCACAGCTCCTCCTGGTTGCCGATGTGCGCCAGGTCCCACACCAGCGGCGACATCAGCGGAGAGTGCTGCGCGGTCAGGTCGGGCTCCTCGACACAGCTGGTCAGGAGCGTGGTGCGGGCGCGGGCGGTGGTGAGTGTGGTGAGGGCCCGCTCGCGCAGGCTCTCTGCGTCGATCGAGAGTTCGTCGAGGGCGGGGTCGGTCATGATGTGCGGATGTCCTTCCCGTGCGGGCGCCGGTCGGTGCCGCGCACCCGGTCCAGCAGGTCGTCGGCCGGGGTGCGGCCCTGCATGACATAGCGGTCCAGGTACGCCGCCACGGCGTCCGTGACCTGGGTGGTGGCGCCGAGCCGGGGAAGGGCCTCGAGCGCTGCCGTGAAGCAGGCGACGGCCGCCTCGTGCAGCTCGGGGTCGGCCAGACCGTTGCGGGCCGCGTCGATCCACAGCGGATTGTGCGGCGCGGGCAGCGTGAGCGCCCGTTCGGCCAGGGGCTTCACGGTGCGGTACGCGGTCTCGGCGGCCTCCGGGTCGTCGAAGAGCGCCGTCGTCACGGCGAGCGGGACGATCCACCCGTCCTCGCCCGGCTGTGCGTCGATCATGCGCAGTTCGAGGAAGCCACGCGGTCTGACCGGCGGGAACAGCGTCGTGATGTGGTAGTCGAGGTCCTCGCGGGTGGGCGGCCGCGGCGCTCCCGACCTGGTCCACTCCCGGAAGGTCAGCCCCTCCGGAACGTCCCACGGCCCGTCGTCCCCTCGTATGCACATCACCGGCGCATCCAGGACGTGCCGGGCCCAGGCCGCGCGTGGGTCCCCGTCCAGCGGGGGTGCGCCCGCGCGGCCGGGGCCGATCTCCAGCCACAGCAGCTGCCGGGTGGAGCGCCAGCCGGTGGGTTCGCGCCGGGCCAGCGGGGAGTTGGCGAAGGCTGCCACCAGGACCGCGCCCAGCTGGTGCGCCAGCCACCAGCGCCGGCCGTGACCGAGCGGGCCGGGCTCCTCGTATCCGGCGTCCAGGCAGACCTGGACGGAGGCCGAGGTGCACATCATGCGGCGGCCGGACGGGCCGGTGCGGTCCAGGCACGTCTCCATGGCGTCGTAGCGCCGCTCGTGCAGGAACCGGCGGGGCGGATGCCAGGGGTCGTGACCGATGCCGACGAGGCCCAGATCCTGCCCGGCGAGGGCCGAGCGGACGGCGTCGAGGTCGGCGGAGACGGTACCGATGCACTCCATCAGGGAGGTGGCGGGCGGGGAACTCAGCTCCAGCTGGCCGCCGGGCTCGACGGTGAGCGCCGACCTCAGGGGCACGGTCCGCAGTGCGGCGTAGGCCGCTTCGAGTCGTTCGGGTGTGACGGGGAGCTGCGGTGTGTGCAGCTCGTGGACGAGCCATTCCACTTCGACCCCGACAGTGCGGGGTGGGCCGGTCTTGAAACAGATGCCCCGGACCAGTGCCTCCACCTCGGGTGGGGTGAGGGCGGTGCGGGGCTCCGTACAGTCGCTCGCCGGAGCGGTGCTCCGCGTATCTGACATATCGGGAACCTCCTGAGATTCGACCGTGCCGCCGACCCGGCCCGTCAGGTGCCCGGACGACAGCACTCGTCCCACTCAAGACCCTCCCGCCGCATCGCACAAGGGTGCGTATCGGCATGTTCCGGCTCGGTAATCTCCTCGTTCCGGGCGTTTTCTCTGGCTTTCCTGGGCGTTCGCGGACGCGGAAACTCTGTTGCACCGCATGTCCAGGATCGCCCACGATTCGTGCATGAGCACGACGGGGGAGCGCGCACGGCGCGCGAGCGTGGCGCACACGGGGGTGGCGCCATGAGCGCGCGCCTGCGCGGCGTCGCGCAGCAGACGGAACAGATCGTCTCGGCGGGTGCCTATCGGGCGTCCGACGGGCGCGAGGTGTCCATTGCCACGGCGGTGGAGGCGGCGCGGGCCGGTACGCGGATGCACGGGCCGGACCCCGTGCAAGTGTCACCGACCGCCGATGCCGACACGTTCTTCGAGGTCACCGGCGAGAGCAGCCTGGAGGCGGCGCGCCGGCTGGGCGGGAAGGCGGCGGTGTTGAACTTCGCCTCGGCCCGCAACCCGGGCGGCGGTTTTCTGAACGGCGCCCAGGCCCAGGAAGAGGCCCTGTGCCGCGCCTCCGCCCTGTACACGTGCCTGCTGCGGGCCCCGGAGTTCTACGACCACCACCGCACCCACCGCGATCCCTTCTACACCGACCGGGTCATCCACTCTCCGGCGGTGCCCGTCTTCCGCGACGACCGCGGCCGCCTGCTGGACGAGCCGTACACTGCGGGCTTCCTGACGGCCGCCGCCCCGAACGCGGGAGTGA
This sequence comes from Streptomyces sp. NRRL S-646, assembly GCF_000720765.1. GTDB lineage: Bacteria > Actinomycetota > Actinomycetes > Streptomycetales > Streptomycetaceae > Streptomyces. The sequence goes on along the minus strand of NZ_JODC01000007.1, from coordinate 25,222 downwards.
TCAGGCGTACGGCGCCGCAGCGCGCCGCCGAACTGCCGCAGGCCCTGGCCGTCCGCGCCGAGAGAGTGCTGGAGACGGCCGCGGCCCACGGCTACCGGCAGCTGGTGCTGGGCGCGTGGGGCTGCGGGGTCTTCCAGAACGACCCGGCGCAGGTGGCGGGCGCTTTCAAGGCGCTGCTCGGCCCCGACGGCCGGTTCGCCCGGGTCTTCGAGCGCGTGACCTTCGGGGTTCTGGACCGCACGGCGGGCCATACGGTCCGAGAGGCGTTCGCGCGGGCGTTTCCGGTGGCCCAGTCGCAGTCGAGTCGGTGAGTCCCCCGCAGACGGGGGATGCTGCGGGGGACTCATACAAGAAGACGGACGAAACACGGTCCGAGTTCCCGGGCTTGAGAACTTTGCCTCTCGTTGCTTTCGCACAGCTCCTATGGGTCCAGGTCCTGTGGGTCCAGGTCATGGGCCCAGGTCCTGTGGGTCCAGGTCCTGTGGGCCCGCGTGCGGTGCGGCCTCAGGGCGCCTGGCCGATCTGCAGGCCGGGACGGCGGCGGTGGACCGTCAGGTAGGCGAGGCCGTCGTCTCCCGCCGTGATGCTGCGGGTGGAGCCATGGGGGAGCCAGAGCAGGGCGCCCGTGGTCAGTGACTGCGGCTCGTCCCTCGGACCGGCGCCGAGCACGCCGTCGCCTGCGACGACGAGCACCAGTACGTCCAGGTTTGGCTCCGCGTGCGGGGCGACATGGCGGCCCGGAGTCAACCGGACCAGATTGGCGTCGAGTTGGCGTCCGCTCTCGGCGAGCTTCCACAGCACCGCGACATCGCTGGAAGCGGCGGCGGTCAAGGCGTCGGTATGGCACAGGACGCGTGGCATCGCCGCCTCCGCCTCCCGGCCGACCTGCCTCTCGGCCTTGCTCATCGGCTCCCCTCCATCTGTCCGCCTTCGCCGGCCGCGCCGCTTGCCCCTCAATTATTACAAGTATTATTTGGAGAAAATGAGTGCAGGTGGGAGGGGAGTGAGGGGCATGCCCGGGGCGCACAGGAGCCCGCGCCGTCGCGAAGTCCTCGACGTGCTGCGCACGGCCGCGGCCCCGCTCGGTGTCGCGGAGGCGGCCGAGCGTATCGGCGTCCACCCCAACACCGTCCGCTTCCACCTGGAGGCGCTGGCCGGGGAGGGGCTCGTCGAGCGGCATGTACTGGAGCCCTCCGGGCCCGGGCGCCCGCGCACCGTCTACGCCCCGACGCAGGGCATGGACCGTGGCGGAACCCGCGGCTATCGGCTGCTCGCGCAGATGCTGCTCAGCCGGATCGCCGCCACGGGGCCCGACGCGCGTTCCACCGCGATGGAGGCCGGCCGGGCCTGGGGCCGTTCCCTGGTCGAGCCGCCGCCCCCGTCCCGGCGGCCCACCGCCGAGGATTCGGCCGGCCAACTCGTCGAGCTGCTGGACGGCCTCGGCTTCGCCCCGGACCCGGAAGGCGGGAGGGTGCCGTCGCGGATCCGGCTGCGGCACTGCCCCTTCCTCGAACTCGCCGAGGAGTACGGCCAGTTGGTCTGCCCGCTCCATCTGGCCCTGATGCAGGGCGCGTTGGCCGAGCTGCGTGCCCCGCTGGCCGCGACCGGTCTGGAACCGTTCGCCGAACCCGATGCATGCGTGGTCCACCTGGCGCCGGCGCCGCAGCAGACAGCAGAAAGGCATGCTTGATGTACCCCACGTGGGCCGCAGTGGCGGTCGCGGTCACCTTCGTCTGGCTCGGCATGGTGCTGGCGATCTCCTTCCTGGAAGCACCGCTGAAGTTCCGCGCGCCGGGCGTGACGATTCCCATCGGGCTGGGGATCGGGCGGCTGGTCTTCCAGGCGCTGAACCTCGTCGAGGCCGTGCTCGCCGTCGTGGTCGTGGCCTCCGTCGCGGCGGGCCATCCACCCGGCCGGGTCGTCGGGCCGGTCGCTGCCGCGGCGGCGCTGCTCCTCGCACAACTGCTCGTCGTACGCCCGCGCCTCAACCGCAGGTCGGACCGGGTCCTGTCGGGTGAGGACCTGCCCCGCTCGCGCGACCACCTGTACTACGTGGCCCTGGAGGCCGCCAAGGTCGCGGCGCTGATCGCCCTGGGGATCGGTCTGTTCACCATCGGGTGAGTGAACCTTGGGTGGCCCGAACGAGTCTTCTCAGTCGGCGCGGCGTCGCGAGACCGCCGTGACCAGCGAAACCCACTTGCACTGCCCCGATAGCATGTTCGAGCTCACGACTATCGCCGTCATAGTCCGCCCTCTACCGAAAAACCATGCCATCCAGCACAAAAGCGACCTGACTAACCGACATCTGAAAAATCGGCCAGCCAATTGATACCCACAGAATCGCGGTTCTTCTCGCGAATAAGATCCAGTTCTTCCTTCGCCACCTGGTGGCGGCCGCGGACGCTGCTGTGGACCGCGGCGGGTGTAGTGGTGCTCGGATTCCTCATCGCGTTGGAGGTCGCCGCGCGCCACTACGGCCTGCCGGGGCCACTCACGACCCAGGTGCAAGAGGTGGTACTGCCCCCGAAATCGGGTTTCCTCCTCTACGCCAGCATGGGTTTGATGATGGTGGTGCTCACCCGGCGGCAACGGTTCATCGCGGCTGGTTGTGCTCTCGGCATCGACGCCGTCTTCGTGCTGGTGCGATGGGCGTTCGAGATCAAGGTGACCGACGGCCACCCCTTCGGGAACGGCGCGTTGTGGGTGATCCTGGGCTGTGCGGTCATCGCCGTCACCCGCCGCACCGGCCAGGAGCGGATGCTGCTGCTGAAGGGAGTCGGCCTGGCCCTGCTGCTGGTGGCCGGCCGCAAGACCGGTGACACCTGGCTGCTCATCACCTCGAAGACGCGCCCCACGGTGCTCGACCAGTACGTGGCCACCGCCGATCATGCGCTGGGCGAACCGTCCTGGCTGGTGGGCCGACTGGTCACGGCCACGGGCCCGTTCGGCTTCCATCTCCTCGACCTCGTCTACGGCCAGCTCGCGGTGGCCGCGGTCGTCGTCGCGCTGTACCAACTGCGCAACGTGGCGGCCGAGCGTCGCTTCCCGGCTCATCATCTGGTGCGCACTTTTCTGGTGATCGGCCTGATCGGGCCGGCCATCTACATGATCTTCCCGGTGGTCGGACCGATCTTCGCCTACGGCAACGGCATCGAGCACTGGCCGGCGGTCCACCCGTGGCCGGGACAACCGCCCACCGGGCAGTGGGCCTTGGCCAACGTGTGGCCGGACACGCCGCCGTCGCTCGACACCCCGCATCCGATGCCGTTCGACGCGTTCACTCCGCGCAACTGCATGCCCAGCCTGCACACCGCGTGGGCCACCACGATCTTCATCCACTCCCGCAAGGCCCCACGGCCCATGCGCTTCGCAGGCACCTTCTGGCTGCTTGCCACGCTCTGCGCCACGCTGGGATTCGGCTACCACTACGGCGCGGACCTCATAGCCGGCGTGGTGTTCACACTCACGATCGAGTCAGCCCTGCGCGCGCACGGCCGCGGCTGGGACCGATCGGGGATCCAGCTGGTCGCCTACGGCGCGACGGTCTTCGCAGCGCTCCTGGTGTCCTATCGCTATCTGCCGGTGGAGATGGCCATGCACCCCTGGGTGTTCGGGCCGCTGCTCATTCTGGCGCTGACCTCAGTGATCTACGGCTATGTGCGGACCACCAAAGCATGGGAACCGGCGGTCGCAGCGGTGCGGCAACCGGAGCCGCAACCCGAGCCGGCTTGACCCGCGTTGCCTCAGCGCGCCGGGTCCTGCCGCGCACCCGCCAGCCCGTCGATCATCAGGCCGATGGTGAAGTCGAAGCGGTCGTGGACGGTTCCGGCGGTGAGTTCGGCGGCGTGGCGCTTGGTCTGGGGGAAGGTGTCGGGCAGCGCGGCGAATCGGCGCAGCAGTTCGCCGCGGCTGACGACCCAGTCGTCGTCGCTGCGGTTGAGCCGGCGGTTCGCCAGGGACACCTCGAGGCTGTAGGCGTTGACGTAGAGCGTCAGTGAGTCGATCGCCCAGGCGGCGGCCTGCGGCTCGATCCCGCCGGCGAGCAGGATGGCGAGCAATCCCTCGCCGACGCGCAGCGTGTCCAGATTCGACGGAGCGGCGGCGAAGGCTGCCTGTGAGATACCCGGGTAACGCAGGTACTGGTCGCGCAGTTCGGTGCACACCTGGATGATCTGCTGCCGCCAGATCGCGGGGTCCGGCTCGGGCAGGTCGATCTCGGCGCACAGGCGGCCGATGAGCAGCTCGTCCAGGTCCTCCTTGTTGACCACGTGGGCGTAGAGCGAGGACGGTCCCGTCTCCAGCGCGGTGGCCACGCGCCGCATCGTCAGGGCTTCGTAGCCTTCTTTTTCCACGATGCCGAACGCGGTGCTGATGATGGTGTCGACCGTGATCGGCTTCTTGTGCCCGCCGGACGGTCCACGCCGGGCCGCCGGTGCACTCGAGCCGCTGCCGAGCTGGTGCCGCGCTGCGCGCCGTTCCTGTGGAGTCGGTGACATACGGGCAGTCTAGCGGATCTACGAACAGTGTTCTACGTCACTAAGAACAGTGTTCGTATTGCTAGGAACAGTGCTCCGATGTAGAACGGTGTTCGTGTCCATTGACCAGCGCTCATCTCAAGCGCCCACCACTGCCACGCTGCCTCTGCGCACCGCGTGGCTCGTCCTGACCGTCGTCGTCCTTGCCGACCTCATGGACCTGATCGACTCCAGCATCGCCAATCTCGCCGGCCCGTCCATCCGCGCCGATCTCGGCGGCGGTCAGGTGACCGTGCAGTGGGTGCTGAGCGCCTACACCGCCGCCTTCGCACTCGGCCTGGTCACCTCAGGACGGCTCGGGGACCTGCTCGGGCGCCGACGGCTGTTCCTGCTCGGTATGACCGGCTTCACCCTGGCCTCGCTGGCCTGCGGCCTCGCCCCCGACGTGGTGTTCCTGATCGTCGCCCGCACGCTCCAGGGCCTGTGCGGATCGGTCATGATCCCGCAGGGTCTGGCCCTGGTGAAGGTCGTCTTCCCGCCCCAGCACCTGCGCAAGGCCCTGACCCCGGTCGGCCCGCTGATGGGCCTGACCATGGTGGCCGGGCCCATCCTGGCCGGCTGGCTGCTCCACCTGGACCTGTTCGGCAGCCAGTGGCGCTCCATCTTCCTCATCAACGTCCCGTTCGGCGTCCTCGCCGCCGTACTCGGCTGGCGCGTCCTGCCCCGCCGCGGCGGGGAGGACCCGGCCGCCCGCCTCGACCTCACCGGCGTCGGTCTGCTCACCGCGGCCTCGGCCCTGCTCATCGTCCCGCTCATCCAGGGCCGCGAACTCGGCTGGCCCTCCTGGGCCTACGTCATGATGGCCGCCGCGGTCGTCCTGTTCGCCCTGTTCGTCGTCTCCCAGCGGCGCAGCGAGCACCCGGTCATCACACCGTCGCTCTTCCGCAAGCGCAGCTTCGTCGTCGGCCTGGTGATCGTGGCCGGGTTCTACGCCTCACTCAGCGCGTTCGTCCTCGTCATCAACCTGCTGCTGCAGCAGGGCATGCACTGGACGCCGCTGCACACCGGCCTCACGCTGATCCCCTGGGCCCTCGGCACCGCCGTCGCCGTCCTGCTGGCCGGCGCCGTGCTCGCCGAGAAACTGGGACGCGCCACCCTCCACCTGGGCCTGGCCCTCGCCGTCATCGGCCTCCTGGCCGACTGGTGGTCCCTCGCCCACTGGGGCGCCGGCATCACCGTCTGGAAGCTGGCGCCCGCGCTGCTGCTCACCGGCTTCGGCTCCGGGCTGGTGTTCGTCCCGCTGGTCGACTTCATCATCGGCGACGCCACCGCCGAGGAAGTCGGCACCGGCGCCGGCCTGCTCAACGCCGTCCAGCAGTTCGCCGGCGCCATCGGCGTCGCCGCCCTCGGCACGGTGTTCTTCGCCTGGGTCGGACACCCGTCCGTCCACTCCTACTTCGCCGCCGCAGAACTGGTCTTCGGCATCGCCGCGGGCCTGAACCTCCTGACGCTGCTGTTGGTGGGCCTGCTGCCCAAGCACGCCCAGCAGGCGCACGGCTGACGACGGACCGGCGCCACGAGGTCCAGGGCCGACCTCACGAGGCCCCGGATCGAGCAACGGCGTCCGGTCCGGCGAGGCCGTACGCTCAGCTCCAGCCGTAGCGCTCCGCCAGCCGCTGCCGCACCAGGTTGAACCGCCCCCGGTCCAGAGCGCAGGCCTCCCGGCGCATGCCGTCCTCGTGCAGCCGCAGTACCCGGTCCACGTCGATCCAGGAGTCGCGCCCCGACCGGTCCCAGGGCCCGCTGCCGATCGCCACCCACTCCCGGTCGCCGTCGTGCCGCTTGCTGGACAACTGCACGGCGAGCAGGGTGCCGGCGCTCTCACGGGCGACGACGAGCACCGGGCGGTCCTTGCCGCGGCCGTCGTTCTCCTCGAAGGGCACCCAGGTCCACACGATCTCGCCGGGGTCGGGATCGCCGTCGTGCGCAGGGGAGTACTCGGTATGCACCCTGCCAACCTGGCGGGGGTCGGCCTCGGTGGTGGCGGTGGGGCCGAAGCGGCCCGGGACGTTCTCATCGGTAAACGCAGTCACGCAGGCACCTTAGAGGGGCGGGGGGCAGCTCAGCAGGCCTGGGGGCCCTCGAAACCGAGGGCCCCCGGGAGCTGTTGTCGTACTGCCGCCGGAACGGCTATCCCTCCTTCTCCACCGGCACCTTCTGCGACGGCGGTGCCGCTATCCCGTTCAGAGACGGTGAAGTCCCGTGCGGGGTCTGCCCGTTCTGGTTCATCGAGGCCAGCAGCTGGCGGGCCAGGCCGAGGCCCGTGCCGCCCATGGTGAGCGCCTTGGCGAGCATGTCGGCCATGCCGTCCGCACCGTTGAGCACCACCATGTTGTCGACGCTTCCGAACGCGGACGCGCCCGCCTTGACGATCTCCGGCCAGTTCTCGGCGAGTTGCTGGGCGACGACCGCCTCCTGGTTCTCGGCGAGGGCCGCGGCCCGCGCCTTGATGGCCTCCGCCTCGGCGAGCCCCTTGGCCTTGGTCGCCTCGGCCTCCGCCAGACCCTTGGCCTGCGCGGCGGCCGCCTCGGCCTCACCAGTGGCCTTGGTCGCCGTGGCGGCCGCGGCACCCCGTGCCTTGGTCGCCTCGGCCTCCGCGCCCGCGGCCGTCTTGACCCGGGTCGCCTCGGCGGCGGCAGCCAGCTCGGTCTCCTTCGCCTTGGCCTGAGCCGCCGAGATCCGCGCGTCGCGCTCGGCCTCGGCCAGCGTGCGCTTCTCGTAGGCCTTGGCGTCCGCGGGCTTGCGGACGTCCGCCTGGAGCTGCTGCTCGCGCCGGTGCGCCTCGAGTTCGGCGACCCGGGTCTCCTGGACGACGACCTCCTGTCGGGCCGCGGCATCGGCGAGCGGACCCGCCTGCCGCGCCTGTGCGGCCGCCTTGTCCCGCTGGGCCTGGTAACCGGCCTGCAAGATCTCGCTGTCCCGGGTGGCCTCCGCCATCCGCGCGAACGACTGCTGCTCGGCCTCCGTGGCCAGCCGGTTCGACTCCGCCTGCGCGATCCGTGCGTCCCGCTGGACGGCGGAGGCGTGCGGTGCGGCCAGGTTCTGGATGTACCCGGTCGGGTCCTCGATCTCATGGATCTGCAGGGAGTCCACGATGAGCCCCAGCTTCTCCATCTCCGTGCCGCAGGCGGCCCGGGTCTGCGCGGTGAGCTTCTCCCGGTCGCGGATCATGTCCTCGACGGTCAACCCGCCGACGATGGACCGCAGATGACCGGCGAACACGTTGTGCACCCGCTCCGCCATCAGCTTCTGCTGGTCGAGGAAGCGGCGGGACGCGTTCGCGATCGACACGTAGTCGTCGCCCACCTTGAAGATGACCACGCCCCGCACCTTGAGCGGAATGCCCTGGTGGGTCACGCAGTCCACATGCAGTTCGGTCTCGTTCAGGTCGAGCGAGAGCTTGCGCACCGCCTGCACACCGGGCAGCACCAGCGTGCCGCGCCCGGTGACGATGCGGAATCCCATGCCCTCCCCGAGCCCCTCCGTCTTGTGCTTCGAGCCGGAGATGACGAGCGCCTCGTTGGGCTCCGCGACGCGCCACATGAGCTTGAACAGACCGATCAGTACGAGAATGGAGGCAACCACCACTCCCGCAACGACGCCGACAACCATCGGCATACGCCCCCTTTGCATGGTGCCCTTTCGGCACCGAACGAAGGGAGTGTGCTCCTGCGCGAGGCCCGCGAGAAGACGTCGGCGAATCCTTGTCGCGTTCTTGACGCGCCCGCCCGCAAACGGCTCTCACCTGGGGTGGAGCATGCTCAACTGTCGTATGCGGCAGTGACGTAGACGGTCCTGGGCGGCAGGTATTCGACGACCATCACGACCGTGCCCCGCTCGATCCGGTCGGTCCCGGTGGCCGCGTACGCGAGGAAGTGCTCGGCCCCGCCCCGCACCCGGACGATCACCTCGCCGACGAGGCCGGGCCCGACCGTACCGGTGACCCGCCCCATGAGCCCGACCATCGACGCATCGTCCATGGTCACAGGGTACGGGCCGAACCCGTCTACGCCGCCGGGGAGTCCGTGACGGCCCGCTGCGGCGGCCACGCCTCGTGCCAGCGCAGCTCCGCCTCCAACTGGGCGGCGAGCGAGATCAGCAAGGGCTCGCTGCCGGCCGGTCCCAGCAGCTGCGCCCCGACGGGCAGCCCGCCGCTCACGAACCCGGCGGGCACATTGACCCCGGGCCAGCCCAGCACGTTCCACGGCCAGGCATACGGGCAGGCGGCGATCATCGCGCGGTCGGTGGCGAAACCGCTCAGCGCCTGCATCGCGCCGATGCGCGGCGGGGGAGCGGCGGTCGTGGGCGCGAGGACGACGTCGTACGACTCGAAGAAGGTGCCGATACGGCGCTGCAGCGCCGCCTCCGCACGCCGCGCCGCCCTCAGCGGTACCCCGCCGAGCAGCCGGCCCAGCCGGGCGGCGTCGCGGGTGCGCCGGTCGAGGAGTGCGGGGAAGGGAGCCTCGCTGACACGCTCGGCGATGCCGGCGGTGGCGCGGGGGACGAAGGCGAGCCCGATCTGACCGTAGGGCGGGTCGGCCTCCTCCACGACATGCCCCAACGCGCTGACCTTCTCGGCCAGTTGAAGCACGCGGGCGCGCACCTCGGGCTGCAGGCGCGCGGGCACGGCGGTGAACGGCGGCTTGAGGGAGAGCGCGATGCGCAGCCGCCCGGGCTCACGGCCCACCGCCTCCGAGGCGTTGATGGCCGCAGGCCGGTGCGGATCGAGCTCGTGGTTGCCGCTCGCCGCATCCAGCAGCAGGGCCGCGTCCGCGACCGTGCGGGCGAGGGTGCCGTTGACAGTGATGCCCTGGAACGACTCGCCGCGCGGCCAGGTGGAGATGCGGCCGCGCTGCGGCTTGATGCCGACGAGGTGGGTCCAGGAGGCGGGGATGCGCACGGATCCGGCGCCGTCCGAGCCGAGCGCGGCGGGCACGAGACCGGCGGCGACGGCGGCGGCCGACCCGCCGGACGAGCCGCCGGGCGTGTGCTCCGGATGCCACGGATTGCGGGTCGCCCCGAAGGCGGGCCCCTCGGTGAAGGGCCACTGCCCGAACTCGCAGGTGTTGGTCTTGCCGACGACGACGGCCCCGGCCGCGCGCAACCGCCGTACGGCCTCACCGTCCTCGGCGACCGGCGGGAACTCCCCGTCGCAGCCGAAGGCGGTCGGCTCCCCGGCCACGTCCATGTCGTCCTTGACGGCGACGGGCACGCCGAGCAGCGGTTTCCGCAGGCCGGCGGCCAGTAGCCCGTCCGCCGCGTCGGCCTCGGCCAGGGCGGCCTCGGCCCGCACGATCCGGAAGGCGTTCAGGGAGGGCTGCGTCGCCTCGATCCGCGCGAGCGCCTGCTCGACGAGCGCCCGGGAGGTGGTTTCCCCCTCGGCGAGAGCTCGGGCGGACTCCGCCAGGCCTGCGGCACGGTCGAGCGTCATGCGGGACACCTTTCCGGGACAGCATTGTCTACTGAACGGTAACGTCCAGCGGGCCCCTGTGGTACGGAATCTCGAACATCCCTTCCCTCGGTGGCGATTCGACGGCAACGCAACCGTCACACAGGTGTCATCGAGTCCTGCTCAATCCATTGACGCACACAGGCCCCACCTTTACCTTCTGACCGACTTGCCGAACTGTGTTCGATATTCCGCACATCACGGTTTTCGGTTGGACCAAGGAGCCGCACGTGAGCACTCGACCCCCCGCCCCGTCCCGCCGCGCCCTCCTGCGCGCGATGGCCGCCCTGCCCGCCTCGGCGCTCGTACTGGGCGAACTGCCCGGCCTGCTCGGCACGGCATCGGCCGCGGCACCGGCGAGCGGCTCCGCCACCCGCTACACCATCGTCCCGTTCCTCAACAGCAACGACGGCACGGTCAACGTCTACCAGTCCGACGACGCCACCGACTTCCGCCTCGTCCAGGCCTCGGCCTACACCCCGCCCAGCGACAGGATCCGCGACGCGAGCGTCTTCAAGCACACGGACGGCTACTACTACCTCACCTACACCACGCACACCTGGCAGGACGTCAGCACGACCATCGGCTTCGCCCGCAGCTCCGACCGCGTCAACTGGACCTTCCTGTACGACTACACGGTCCCGATCGCGGGCCTGTCCCGGGCGTGGGCGCCCGAGTGGTTCGTCGACAGTGACGGCAGCGTCAACATCATCGTGTCCTGCTCGCTCACCAGCGACGAGTGGATCTTCACCCCGTACCGTCTCAAGGCCACCAACTCGGCGCTCACTGCGTGGAGTTCACCCGTCGCCCTGTCCGGGATCGGCTCGAACCACATCGACACGTACATCGTGAAGATCGGCTCGACCTACCACGCGTTCACGAAGAACGAGACGGCCAAGTACATCGAGTACGGCACGGCGTCGAGCCTCACCGGCCCCTACACGATCACCAGAACCGGCGACTGGGCCGGCTGGGGCAGCTACCGCGAGGGCCCGTCCGTGATCCAGCTCGACAACGGCGGCTGGCGCATCTTCTTCGACGGCTACGGCGACGGCAACTACTACTACAGCGACAGCTATGACACCTTCGCGACCTGGTCCGCCCCGAAGGCGCTGCCCTCCATCTCCGGTACGGCACGCCACTTCACGGTCATCAAGGAGACGGTGTCGGGCGGTCCGAGCCTGTCGAAGAACGTGACGCGCTCCTTCCAGTCGGCCAACTACACCACCCGCTATTGGCAGGAGCAGTCCTCCCTGCTCAACCTCCCGGTGGTGAGCGGCTCCAGCACGAGCGCGGAGAAGACGGCGTCGACCTTCACGGTCGTGGCAGGTCTCGCCGACTCGAACGCCTTCTCCTTCCGCGACGCGTCCGGCAACTACCTGCGCCACTACGATTTCCGGGGCCGCTTCGACGCGAACGACGGCACGTCGACGTTCGCGAAGGACGCGACCTTCATCGCCAGGACGGGCACGGCATCGGGCTCGATCCGCTGGGAGTCGTACAACTATCCCGGCTACTGCCTGCGGCACTACAACTACCAGCTGAGGGTGGAGGCGACGGCGGGGACGGATCTGTTCCGGCAGGACAGTTCGTTTGTGCCGGTGGCATCCTGGGCCTGAGCTGCGCCCTTGCTGACCTGGGAAGCTGCCTTGCCGACGATCTTGGCGGCTGGGCTGTGTCGCCGGGTCGGCAGCGAACGTTGTGTCCCGTGAGCCAGTCAGGGCGGAGGACACTCGGACCGAAAACGTTGGCGAGACCGCGACCAGCAACCCGGTCCCGATCGCTCGGCCGCGACGCTGCGGCCGAGCGGCGCGTTCACGTGCTGGCTCCGGCGGGCTGCCGGGCGGTCAGGAAAGCGGTGAGCTTGTCCGGTACGCCAGTCATGAGCGAGCAGCCCGCCGAGGCCGGCGCTGCCTCCCTAGGCTGCGGCAACCTCACCGCCGTCGCCGAACTCCGCGAGGGTGAGCGCGTCCTGGACCTCGGTTCGGGCGGCGGCATGGACGCCGCCCTGGCCCTGACCAACGCCGAGAAGGCGGGCGCGACCAACGTGGAGTTCCTCATGGGCACCATCGAGGCCGTCCCGCTGCCCGCGCACACCATCGACGTGGTCATCTGGTGCCGCCGAAGACCATCCAGCCGGTCGCCGAACGATAGCTGTCGTAGACCGCGACACCGGTGTTCGGGTCGGCGACCGCGGACACGTCCGGCACCGTGCGGTTGGTGCAGCCTGTGTCCTCTGCCAGCTGGGCTTGGCGTCGTACGCTGAAGGACGAGAACGCGGACACGGCGGCCGTCCGGCAGGCCGTCGACCGTACGACGCAGGCCGCGCAGAAGATCGGCACGACCCTGTACGAGAAGTCGCGGGCCGAGCAGTCGGCGGGGGCGCCCGCGGGCGGCACGGCTGATGACTCGTCCGAGGACGAGGTGGTGGACGCCGAGATCGTCGACGAGGACAAGCCGGAGGCCGCCTGACGATGACCGGGAGTGGGCCGGAGCACCGAACTGCAGCAACTACGGCGCTTGGTGGAGGAGCGGACCGCCGACCCTGCAGCGGGTGAAGGCCGAGTACGACAACTACCGCAAGCGGGTGCGGCAGGACCGCATGGCCGTCCGCGAACTCGCGGTGGCCAACGTGTTCCGGGCGCTGCTGCCCGTGCTGGACGCCGTCGACCGGGCGTGCGCGCACGAGCCGCTCACGCCGGGCCTGTAGGACATCGCCTTCGTCCTGCTCAACCCGCTCCAGGCACACGACCGCTGTCGCCCGATCGCTTCATCCGGGCAACCGCTGCCCGGATCGAAGGCGTCACGGAGAAGACCGCCAACACTGCTCCAACTCCCGCCGGGCTACGACCTGCTGTTCGGGCATCCGCATCCAGACTGATCACCAGCCGCCAACCCGGCACCGACGGATGCCGGTGTGGCCCGCCGGGCTGGGCCGCTCCCCTCGACCACATGGGCCCGTCCGGCGGCGTCCATCTCGCGGTGGGGGATTCATTCGCGAGCCCTGAGAGCGCGGTGCTCCGGGCTCACCTGGTCCCCAATAGATCCTATGTATAGTGCTTCACTCGGCGGGTGGGTGGGCGCTTCGCAACTCCGGGTGTCTTCCAAACCTCTGGTTTATTTCCCTCTTTGAGTCAATCTCGCCCCAGCTATAGACGTGGACATCGTCGGTCTCCTATAAATCCATCCGATGTCTCCTTGTGGGGCGACGCGGAGCATGACCGCCCCTGTCGGCGTTCCGCTCGCCCTGTCATCCCCCCCTCGACCCATGGAGCCGCCCCATGTCCTCTGCCTCCCTCAGCAGACGCTCTCTGATGAAGGCCGCCGCCCTCGCCGGGGGAGTGGCGGCCTTCGGGCTGCCGCAGGTCCTGTGGCCCTCCACCGCCGAGGCGTACGCCGTCCCCTCGAAGATGGACTGGTGGTACCAGGCCAGGTTCGGGATGTTCATCCACTTCGGGTCCTACTCGCAGCTCGGCCAGGGGGAGTGGGCCTTCGACAGCCAGCAGTGGAGCAAGGCGGACTACCAGAGCCAGGTCACCAAGAAGTTCAACCCGACCGAGTTCAACGCCGCCGCCATCGCCGAACTGGCCAAGAACGCCGGCATGAAGTACCTCGTGATCACCTCCAAGCACCACGAGGGCTTCGCGATGTGGGACTCCAACGTCGGGGGCTTCACCGACACCACCGGCACGAGGCAGTACAACCTGCACGACTACAACGGCGTCCGGACCGACCCCCTCATGGACCTCAAGAGGGAGTGCGAGAGCCGTGGGATCAAGTTCTGCCTGTACTACTCGATACTCGACTGGAACCACCCGTCCCAGACCGACCGTCACCAAAGCGGTCTCACCACGATGTCCTCGCAGGCCGCCCGCACCGCCTACATCGCCGACCTGAAGGCGCAGCTTCAGGAACTCCTGGACCGCTACGACCCGGCGCTGATGTGGTTCGACGGCGACTGGTTCGGCGAGCCTTCCAGCCCCACCCTGGAGGACTGGTGGCTGGAATCGGACGGCGTCGACCTCTACGACTGGCTGATCGCCCGCAAACCCGGCCTCATCGTCAACGAACGGGTCAAGCGGGACCACGGTCTCGGCGACTACGCGGTCGCGGAGTTCGGTATCCCCGCCGCGCCGATGAGCCGGCCGTGGGAGCGGTGCGCCACCATGAACGGCGCCTGGGGTTACAACGCGGGGAGGGAGAACTCCTACCGGTCCGTCAAGGACATCGTCCAGGAACTCATCACGGTGGTCTCCCGGGACGGCAACCTCCTGTTGAACATCGGCCCCAAGGGCGACGGCTCGGTCACCGCCGGATCCCAGACCGTCCTGAACGGCCTGGCCTCATGGATGTCGACGCACAGCGACAGCATTCACGGCACCAGCGGCAGCCCGTTCGCCACCGACCCCTCATGGGGGAAGGTCACCAAGAAGAACGGCAAGCTCTTCGCCCACGTCTTCACCTGGCCCACGAACGGCCAGTTGCGGATCCCGGCGATCGACAACACGATCAGCCGCGTCTATCTGCTGAACAACCCCTCGGTCTCGCTCCCGTACACCGTCACCGACCAGATCAACGTCACGGTGCCGGCGACCGCGCCGAACGCCGACGTCTCCGTGCTGTGCGTCGAGGTCCAGGGCATGCCCGTGAGCGTTTCCGCGGCGGTGACCTCGAACGTCAACTACGAAGGTGCCCGCGCGGTCCTGCCGTTGGGCAGCTACACGTCCTCCCAGCTGTCCACCGCCGGCCTGGCGCCCGCCACGGCATCGTCCGTCCTGATACCCGACGGCTACCAGGTGACGGGCTACTCCGGTGACAACTTCACCGGCACCGCCTGGACGTTCACCTCGAACACCCCCGACCTCCGGGTGACCGGCAACAATGACGCCATCAGATCACTGAAGGTGACGTTCAGGCCCGACAAGTACTTCCGCCTGACCAATGTCACCAACCACCTGGTGCTGGACAGCGGTGGCAATGTGGCCGGCGGCTCGAACCTGAAGCAGTGGGAGGCAGTGGACAGCACCAATCTCCAGTGGCAGGCACTCGAACTCGGCAACGGCTACTACCGGCTCGTCAACCGCACCAACGGCATGGTCGCCGACGGCTGGGGCTCCACCGGCAACGGCGACCCGGCCCGGCAGAAGGCCTGGGACGGCAGTAACACCCAACAGTGGCAGATCATCCACCGCGGCGAAGGCCGGTACTCGATTGCCAACCGCAGCACGGGACTGGTCCTCGACGGCGGCGGCCTGGTCGCCGAAGGGGCCGTTACCAAGCAGTGGACGTGGCAGCAGAGCACCAACTTGCTGTGGACGTTCAGCCCGGTCGGCTGACTGGCACCACCCCGGTGGCATCCCTGCCACGCACATCTTCGTCCGGGGCGAGGAACTGCTCGACTCCGACACGGCCTTCGGCGTCAAGGAGTCGCTGGTCAAGGCTCTCGACCAGCGTCCGGCGGGCACGCCCACACCCGACGGGCGGGTCGTCGACGGCACCTGGACACAGGTCCGCTTCGACATCGTTCTCGCCCCCGCCGACGGCAGAGGATCACTGAGGCCGCGGCAGGGTCCTGCCTGCCGCGGACGGGCCCGTGACGAACCCCTGGACACTGCGGGTGTCTTCCCGCCGGGACGTCGTGCGCCCGACGGCCGTGGGCGTGGTCTTGCCGACCCTCGCGGTGCGTCCGTCTCCGCCGCCGGCGACGGTGGGCGCAATCGGCTGACTGTCGGGGTCGGCTCCGACGAGGGCCGCTCGGCGCCTCGGTAGTCGGTTGAGCGGTTTGCTCCGAGGGGCGTTCGGAGGCGGGTCAGGGTCGCTCACACGTCGTCACATGATCGGCGTGTACGAAGTGCCAAGCAGGTGGCCGACCTCCTCGCAGCCTGGCCACGACGACCCCGTCGCCGCCAGCCTGCGGGGCCGCTCAAGCGGTATGACCGGGGCCGCGGCGAAGAACAGGGCGCAGGTCCTCGATGACGTTCGGGTCGTCCACCGTGGAGGGGATGGGTTCGTCGTGGCCGTCGGCGATGCCGCGCATGGTCTTGCGCAGGATCTTGCCCGAGCGGGTCTTGGGCAGGGCGGCCACGACGGCGACGTCCTTGAGGGAGGCGACGGCGCCGATGCGCTCGCGGACGAGCTGGACGAGTTCGGCCTCGACTTCGGCCGGTTCGCGGGCGGTGCCCGCCTTCAGGACGACGAGGCCGCGGGGGATCTGTCCCTTCAGGGCGTCGGCGACGCCGATCACGGCGCATTCGGCGACGTCGGGGTGGGTGGCGAGGACCTCTTCCATGCTTCCGGTGGACAGCCGGTGTCCGGCGACGTTGATGACGTCGTCGGTGCGGCCCATGACGAAAACGTAGCCGTCGGCGTCGATGTGCCCGCTGTCGCCGGTGAGGTAGTAGCCGTCGAAGGCGGAGAGGTAGGAGCCGATGAAGCGCTCGTCGTCGTTCCAGAGGGTGGGCAACGCTCCGGGCGGCAGGGGGAGTTTGACGACGATCGCGCCGTCGACGCCGGGCGGCGCGGGCTGCCCGGAGGGATCCAGGACGCGGACGCCCCAGCCCGGCAGCGGACGGGTGGGCGAGCCGGGTTTGACCGGGGTGGCCTCGATGCCGACCGGGTTGGCGACGATGGGCCAGCCGGTCTCCGTCTGCCACCAGTGGTCGATCACCGGGATGTCGAGGAGGGCGCTGGCCCAGTGGTAGGTCTCGGGGTCGAGGCGCTCGCCGGCGAGGAAGAGATAGCGCAGGCGGGAGAGGTCGTACTCCGCGGCGAGCGCGCCCTTGGGGTCCTCCTTCCTGATGGC
Organism: Streptomyces sp. NRRL S-646; assembly: GCF_000720765.1. GTDB lineage: Bacteria > Actinomycetota > Actinomycetes > Streptomycetales > Streptomycetaceae > Streptomyces. Next base: position 8,436 of record NZ_JODC01000007.1, on the reverse strand, counting down.
ACGGAAGGCAGTGGGGGCGGTGAACATGGTTTTGACGCCGTAGTCGGCGGCGACGCGCCAGAACTGGCCCGCGTCCGGCGTGCCGACCGGCTTGCCCTCGTACAGCACGGTCGTGGCGCCGGCCAGCAGAGGGCCGTAGACGATGTACGAGTGCCCGACCACCCAGCCCACGTCGGAGCCGGTGAACATGGTCTCGCCCGGGCCGATGTCGTAGACGGCGCCCATCGACCAGTGCAGGGCCACCGCGTAACCACCGCAGTCGCGGACGACTCCCTTGGGTTTTCCTGTCGTCCCGGACGTGTAGAGGATGTAGAGCGGGTCCGTCGCGGCCACTGGCACGCAGTCGACGGGCGCCGCAGTGGCGACCAGGTCGGCCCAGTCCAGGTCGTCAGACCCCAACTCGGCCCGCTCCTGCGGCCGTTGCACGATCACCCGCTTCTCCGGCCGGTGTCCGGCGAGTTCGATCGCGCGGTCCAGCAGCGGCTTGTACGCGATGACCCGCTTGCCCTCGATGCCGCACGAGGCGGAGACGATCACCTTTGGGGCGGCGTCGTCGATGCGGACGGCGAGTTCGGGCGGCGCGAACCCGCCGAAGACGACCGAGTGGATGGCGCCGATGCGGGCGCAGGCCAGCATCGCGATGGCCGCCTCGGGGATCATCGGCATGTAGACGACCACCCGGTCGCCCTGCCCCACGCCGAGCTGGGACAGGCCTCCGGCGAAGGCCGCCACCTCATCCCTCAGCTGCGCGTAGGTGTAGGTGCGCCGCGCGCCGGTCACGGGGGAGTCGTAGACCAGCGCGGGCTGGTCGCCCAGGCCGGCTTCGACGTGCCGGTCGAGCGCGTTGAAACAGACGTTGAGCCGCCCGTCGGGAAACCAGCGGTAGAACGGTGCGCCCGAGGAGTCCAGGGCGCGTTGCGGTGCGACATCCCAGTCGATGCCCTCCGCGGCCCTCAGCCAGAAGCTCTCCGGGTCTTCGGTACTGGAGCGGAAGACATCCTCATACGTTCCCATTGGGGACTCCTCTGTGGGACCGGGGGCATGCGGGTAACGGCGTGCAGATCGCTGTCGGGCACATGCTTTCTATCGTCAGCATGTCGGGTCCGGCCAGCAGGACTCGCTTTCAGATTCCCGGTTCGACTCACGCGCCGAGGTAATAGGCGGAGCCATTCCTCAAGCGTGTACGCGCCTGAGCCCGCTGGACCTGCCCAGGTTGCGAAGCAACCGAACGCTCCGCAATCTCGACGTGCCGCGCCAGGCACCCCTCCCACCGAAGGACAACCGCACATGACCTCCCTGCCCGACCACCTCACCCTGCCCAACGGTCAGGTGCTGCCGAACCGGATCATGAAGTCCGCGTTGAGCGAGGCACTCGCAGACAAGCGCAACGCGCCGGATCATCGCCTCCAACGGCTGTACCGGACCTGGAGCCAGGGCGGGTACGGACTGATCGTCACGGGCAACGTCATGGTCGACCGCCACCAGCTCGTCGAGCCGGGCAATGTCGTCATAGAGGACGACAGCTGCATCGATGCGCTCACCCGATGGGCCGCGGCGACCGAGGACTCCGGCATTCCCACCTGGGTACAGCTCAACCACCCGGGCCGCCAGGCCAATCTGCTTGCACTCGGGCACACACCGGTCGCGCCCAGCCCGGTCGCGCTCAACCTGCCCGGCGCCACCAGGCCCCGCGAGCTGACGTCCGCGGAGATCGAGGACATCGTCGAGCGGTTCGCGACCGCGGCGGCGGTGTGCGAAGCGGCCGGGTTCTCCGGGGTGCAGGTCCACGGAGCCCATGGCTACCTGATCTCCCAGTTCCTTTCACCGCTGTCGAACCGGCGCGACGACGAGTGGGGCGGCGACCCTGAGCGGCGGATGCGGTTCGTCCTCGAGATCGTGCGCCGTATACGGGCACAGGTGTCGCCCGGCTTCGCCGTCGCCATCAAGCTCAACTCGGCCGACTTCCAGCGCGGTGGTTTCACCGAGGAGCAGTCCCACGCTGTCGTCGCGGCTCTCGCGAAGGAAGGACTCGACCTGATCGAGATCAGCGGCGGCAACTACGAGTCTCCGGCGATGACGGGCTCCGCCGCGGCGTCGACGCGCGCCCGCGAAGCGTACTTCCTGGAGTACGCACGCACGGTGCGCGGCCTGGTGGGTGACATACCGCTGGCGGTCACGGGAGGCTTTCGAAGCCGTGACGCGATGGAGGACGCCGTAGCCAGCGGCGAGTGCGACGTCGTCGGAATGGGCCGGCCCACCGCCACAACGCCTGCTGCCGCGGACGTCATCCTCACGGGCCGAGCCGAAGCAGTCGTCGCGCACCGGCTGCGCTATGGCATGCGCCGTGTGCTCGGCAGGATCGCCGACCTCAAGGCGCTCGACGGTGTGCTCGACCTCAGCTGGCACGCCGACCAGCTGCACCGACTGGGCGCCGGCCTCGAACCCGACCTGGGCCGAGGGCGTCTTGCCACCACTGTCTCGCTGCTGCAGCGCAACGGCAGGACATCCTTCCGCCGCAAGCGTGGAGCCTGAGGTTCCGTGGCGTCACGGATCGCTCGGTGGCTGCTGTGAAGCGCTGATTCTGTCCGGCCTGCAAGCCCGGGAGGTGCCAAGCCGAATTTGCAGTCCTCGCGCCGGTCGTCTCCATGGCCCGGCGCTTGCTGACGGCGATCCCAGGCGTCCAGGCCACGTAGCCGCGCCCCACCCGGCCACACCGCGCGGTCTTGTCCGGGTGGGACGCCGATCGCCATGGACGCCTGCCGGGTCGTCAACCTCAAACAGGCCAGCGTCGGCGGCTGTCCGGAAGCCCGTCGCAACCGCGACGTGGCTGCCGCCCGCGGAGTGCGGTGTGGTGCGGAGGAATGTCGGCGACGGGAGATCCGGGCCAGGTGCGACGAACTGGCCGGACGGCACGACAGCGACGACGCCCAGCAGATCCGTGACGCTCGGGTCCCCGACCGCGACGGCGCCGCCGAGTGGCACGCACTCCACGCCGAAGGGCACCGGATCTTCTGGGAGAGCCACGGACCTGCCCGGCACCACGTGATCGTCGGGCAACTGCCCACGTTGTACGAGTGCTTCAACCAGGGGGACATCCTCATCAGCGACGTCTCCTCGGTCGTCGCCGACTTCGTGGCCAGCCTCAAGCCGTATGTGCTGACCAACGCCCAGGACCTGCCCGACGACGACTTCCGGGCCGCCTGTACCACCGCCGGCGGCGCCTATCTGCTCTACCGCGCAGGCGCCCGGCTGCCGCAGATCCTGAGCCCGGTGCCCGCATCGCGGCAGGATCCGACGGCCCCGCACCGCCGCACCATCAAGGAGTACGTCCTGGGACCCGACCACCCCCACCTCCATGGAGCGATTCAACGCAGCGGTCAACGCCCTGGCCGACAAGGCCGCGGCGAAGCCGGCGCAGGACAGCGCGGACCGGCACCCGGAGTTGCGTGTCCCGCAGCAGCGCGTCGACTTGGTCATCCAGCCCAGCCGACAGCTGCCTCGTCCCGGGAACCGACCGACCTGGTCGGATGAGCAGGACGTGAGTGGACCCGACCGCCGAGCGACGACGGCGAGAGGCCGGTGATACGTCACACGGACGTGTCTCCGGGCTCGGTCCGTGCGGCCACCCACAGGGCGATCCGCGTGCGTGACCGCAAGCCCAGCTTGTCGCGCACCTTGTCCAGGTGTGTGGCGACCGTATGGATCGAAAGACCGAGCTGCTCCGCGATCTGACGGTTGGTCAGTCCGTCGGCGACGAGCTCGGCCACCATGAACTCCCTTCCGGTGAGCGCCGACCGGTCGTCGACGACCGCTACGGCGTGCTCAGCCGCTCGGCGGTCGTCGCCCCTTGTCCGCAGGGCGTACGCGACAAGCCGCTCCGCGGGCAGCCGACGGCCGCCGCTGACGGCCGCGTCCCGAGCGGATGCCGGCATCCGGGTGCTGATACGGGTCACCGTTCGTTCCACCTGGCGTCGCCATGGAGCCTCGGAGACGGTGTCGAGTCGGCGGCGTGCCTGTGCGCTCGCCTCGTACAACAGGAGGGCCCGTCGCATGTCCCCGCTCTCGGCGGCCACCAGCGCCAGGCCCTCCACCGGGTAGAGCGCGTGAAAACTTGCTTCCGGGACGATCCGCAGCACCTCGCCGAACAGTGCCTCGGCGCTTTCCAGTTGCCCCAGCGCCAGCCGCACGGCGCCCGCTGTGTGCAGAGCGGCCGCGACCTGGTTCCACGGGGCGTGGTTTTTGAGCACCGGCAGGCAGCGGGACATGAGGAAGTCGGCCTCCAGCTCCCCGCCTGCTTGGAGCAGCGCCCAGGCCAGGTGATGGGTGCACCATGCGGTGTCCTTGGGTCTGCCCAGCGTGCTGACGACCTCCACGCACTCACGCAGATCGTCGACGGCCGCGTCGAATTCCCCGCGGCACAGCCGCGCGGCGGCCCGCGCGTCCAGGGCGTTGGCGAGCCCGGCGGGGTGATCGCGCAGGCCCTCCATGGCCACCGCCTGCTCGCCGAGGCGCAGCGCCTGCGCCGGATCGGCCCGCTGGCAGGCCACGCGCGCGGCGAGCGCCGATAGCGCCCCGCCGAGCGCCGGGACGCCGGTTTCCCGCAGCAGTCCCGTCAGTAACGCGCGGGCGGCGGACGGCTGTTCCTGTTCGTAGTGCACCCGCGCAAGTTCCAGCTCCAGCCGTGGGCGCGAGCCACCGTCGCAACCGGTGCTGCCATCCAGAGCCGCCGCGAGGTTGTCCCGTTCCACGGTCAGCGGGCTGCCGGCCTGGTCGGGGAACACCTCGTCGCCGGCCCGCTGCGCGAGTCCGTTCAGCCACACGAGGACCCGCTGTCTGGTGCTGTGCAGCTCGCCGGATGCGAGCAGGCGCTCCACGGCGTAGGCGCGGATGGTGCTCAGCTGTCTGAATCGTGCGGTCTCCGCGTGTCCCGCCGTGTCTCCCGAGACACGTGTGATCAGGGACTTGGCCTCGAGGGCGCACAGGATGCCGAGTATCCGCGACGGGGCGACACCGTCTCCGGCGCAGACCGCCCGCGCCGCGGCCGTGTCGAATCCGCCGACGAGGACCGCGAGACGCCGGAAGACGGCCTGTTCGGCCGGCTCGAGGAGTCGGTGGCTCCAGTCGATCGCGGCGGCCAGCTCGCTGTGGCGCCCGGGTCCGGTCCTGTGCCCGCCTGACAGGAGGGTCAGCTGGGACATCTGGTCGCCCAGTCCTGCCAGGATGTCGCGCGGTGTAAGCGTTCCGGCCCGGCGGGCCGCCAGTTCGACGGCGAGCGTCAGGCCGTCCAGTCTGCGGCAGATCTCGGCAACCGTCCGGCCGTTTCCGCGATGCAGCGTGAACCCTGGTGAGCAACTCGAGGCACGTTCGACGAACAGCCGGACGGCGTCTGCCCGTAGAAGGACAACCGGGTCGTCTCCGGCGCCGGCCGGCGGCAGCGACAGCTCACCGACGCGCAGCACGGTCTCCCCGGGTACGCGCAGGGCCTCCCGGCTGGTGGCCAGGATCCGTAGCCGAGGGCAGTGACTCAGCAGGGTCGCGATCAGCCGGGCGCACGGCTCGGCCAGATGCTCGCAGTTGTCCAGGATCAGCAGCCGACGGGCGTCGCCGATCGCGTGGACCAGGACGTCGACACCGGATCGTCCTGCCCGTTCACCCACGGCCAGTGCAGCGGCGACGGACTGTGCCAGCGCGGCGCCGTCACGCAGCGCGTCGAGTTCGACCAGGTCGACCCGCCCGTTGCGGCCGGGCAGGTCCCTGGCGAACTCCAGCGCCAACCGCGTCTTGCCGACGCCGCCGGCACCGGTCAGCGTCAGGAGCCGCGACGTCCTCAGCAGCGTGCGCAGCCGCGACAGTTCCGCGCGCCGGCCGACGAAGGAGTCGAGGGCCTTTGGCAGGCCGCGCCCCTGAGCGGTGGCCGAGGAGCCGGCGCTCTGTGCCGGCGATGACGCGACCCTCTGCGCCCGGCTTGAATCCGGGCGCGCCGAACGTTGCCGGAACGCCCGTTGTCTGCATGCGCCGGAGCAGTAGCGGGCCGGTCGACCACTGCGGGGGCGACCGGTCAGCGGCGCACCGCACGACTCACATGTCATGCTCCCGTCATCCCCGCATCCCGGCCGCCCATTCCCGGAAGTGAGGCTCACGTCCGTCATCGACGCACTGGGACGCGCGACTGCGAGCGGTCTGCGTGGACGGCCCACGGCACAACGGGCGGTGGCCGGCACCGTCGCAGCGGACCGGCTACCGCTCGGGCGGCGTGTCAGGGCACGGCATCGGGATCGATGCCGAGCACAACAGTGCCGGTCACTCCCTTGCCGAGGTCGCTGCCGACCTGCGTGAGCGTCAGCAGGGTCGAGGACCCGCCGTTGCGGTAGATGCCGTCCCTGGCGTTGAGCGTCCGCGTAGCCGTGTTGTTCCGGTAGGGAGCCAGAGCGGCGACCCTGCTGTTGTACGTCTCCGGGAAGTAGAGCTGGCCGGTGTGGGAGACGTGTCCTCCGTGGTACTTGCCGTTGGCGACCGTGCCGCCGACATGCGTCTTGACATGGATGTGGAGGGCACGGCCGACGTACCAGCCGGGGTAGACGGTGGTGAATTCGGCGACGCCGCCGGAGTCGGTCAGTTGCACGCCGCGCAGGAAGGTCGTGTCCGGGGTGGAGCCGCCGGCCACGTAGCCGGAGTAGACGCCGAGCGCGTCGCAGTGCCAGATGTCGACCGCCGTGCCGGGCAGCGCGGAGCAGGTCGCGGTGTCGATCACCTTGACGCGGAGGGTGAGTGGTACGCCGCTCTTGCCCTCGGTGATGTCCTTGCGGACCGTCTCCAGGTCCAGGTAGTACGGCCCTTCGGTCTGCTCGGGCGTGAGGACGCAGTCGGCGGCCTGCCGGGCCGGGGCTGCGTCGTTCCGGCCTGCGGCCGTGGCCGCAGGCCCGGACGAGAGCCCCAGAGCGGCCGCTCCGAGGGTGGCACCGCCCAAAGCGGCGATGACGGCTCTGCGACTCGCACCGCCCGAGCCGTCGGCCGGCTCGGGGGCGCGCTCGCGTTCTGTGGAGTCGGGGCGGGGGGTGTCAGTCATGCTGTGAGAATGACGTGCGCGGCGGTGCGTGGGATCGATCGGATGACCGGTGAATCGGGCGCGTTACGAAACGCACGGCGCCGTGATCCGCCCGGGTGCCCGACGGGATGCAGAACGTGGCTCTCGACGGCACCTCGGCCCCCGGAGCATGGTGCGGGCATCCTCCTGGTCATCACCGCCCCGGCCCTTTCGCGTCGCGCAGGGGTCCGGTCCCGAGGGAGACGCTGCCGAGACGGTGAGGGCCCTCAGGGCATCCTCACCGCCAGGCCCATGCCGTCCTGTTTGGTCCCGCATGCTCGGGGTGTTGCTGAAGCGGATCCGTAGGCTGGTCGTCAGCGGGAAGGCAGTCGCCTCCCTGCCCCGGCTGCGGCTCCGAAGTAGTCGCCGCCCTTGCGCTTGACGTCGTCCGTGCCCCAGGCCTGCTCACCGCTGGCCGCCGCACCGCCCTCTCCGTTCGCGTTCTGCCGCAGCGGTGCGCTCACCAGCCGCGGTATGTGCTTCGAGCAGTGGATGTAGGCCTCCTCGACCTCCACCTCCACCCACATCTGGGGTCGCCGGCCGGGTACTGGATCAACGGGCAGGTTGAGATACCTGCGGCGCATGGCCTCGTCGGTGACCAACTGCGCCCGGCCGTTGACATGCAGGCCGATGCGGTCCTGAGAGAAGTCGATCATCAGGATGCCGACGTGCGGGTTCTCCCGGATGTTGCCGAGCGAGGCCATGACTCCGTTCCCGCGGTACTCCGGGTACGCCAGGGTCGCCTCATCGAGTACCCGGAGAAAACCCGGCGGTCCGGCCCGGAATGTGCTGTCGCACTCGCCATGGCTGTCCGCCGTGGCAAGGAAGAACATCTCCTGCCGGGCAACGAACTTTTGCATCTGCGGGTTCAGCCGATCCAGTACCTGCTCGTCGTAGAACCGGTCCGCGCGGCTGAGGGTGCCCAACTCACGCTGTATCTGGTGTTCGCCGTGGCTTCCGGGCCGGTCGACCCGCTCGTCGTGATCCAACGATCCTCCTGACAGCGATTCCTTCAGGGCACCAGCCGAGGAGCGTCACCGGCCGCGTAGGAGAGAGTAGAACAGGTCGCTCGCTCAGCCCTTCGAGGGGCAGCAGGGGGCCAGGGGCGGCACTTGCAGGGTGAGCTTGAGGACATCACCGTCCACGTGAAAGGGCGACACGGACCGGTGACCCGGATGAAGCTCGCAGAATGGTCTACGAAAGAGAGGACCCCCAGCCGACGCGTGGCTGGGGGTCCTCGAGGCGGTGAGTAGCGGTCAGCGGGTGGGTGCCACGCCGTAGACCGCTCGTCCACGCGTCGGCGCACCGGACCCGATCGCGATCAACGTGGATCAGGCAGATCAGCGCTGCAG
>NZ_JODC01000006.1 GCF_000720765.1 Streptomyces sp. NRRL S-646 | reverse complement strand
GGGGAGCAGGGACCGGGACCTGGGGGTGGGGGCCGGATGCGGGCCCGGGGGAGACGGCGGGGTGCGCCGGGACGGCAGTCGTCGGCTCGGGCACGGTGGTGGGTGGGCCGAGCGGCGGGGTGGGGCCGGCCGCGGGGCGCGGGGGCATGGCGGTCGCGGGCGACTGGGGTGAAGCCGGGTCGCCCATGGGGTGTGCGGAGGCGCCGGCCTGCTCGATGTGCTGCGGGGCGGGCGCAGCGGCCGGAGGCATGGGGCCGGCCGAGGGGGCGATCTGCCCTGCGCCGAGGGCCGGCTCCTCGTCTTGCGCCGAGTGCACGAGACGCAGGGTGGGCTCGCCGCCGGGCCCGGGAAGAGCCGGATCCGCTGCTACGACGGCTTCGCCCGAGGGCGCCGAAGCCCGCTGCTGCTCCGCCGGACCGAGCTGGAACAGCGCATCGCGCCGCCAGTCGTCGTCGCCCTCCTGCGACTGATCCCGCTCCTGTTCCCCGTGAACCATGCCGTCCCGTCCCCTAAGCGATGGTGCCGAGCAGCTGCCCGTACACGCCGAAGACCCCGATGAGCAGCGGAAGCAGGGCGATGACACCGACGGACTCCAACAGGTCACCTGCGCGCCGCAGCCGCACCCGGACCTGCTCGGCCGGCCGTACGACGAGCACGGTGAGCGGCAGCACGGCCAGCGTCGCGAGCACGACCAGGGCCGGCCCCGCCGCACCTGACCGCTCCACCCACACCGCCAACAGCCTCACGGCCACCATGGCGGCACCCGCCAGCAGCACCACCACTTCGGCGACCAGCGGAAAAGCCCGTGCCCGCAGGGCCACCACGACCGCGGTGACGGCGGCGAGCAGTACGGTCCACACGCCGTGCCCACGCAGCGCCCACACCCCCGCCAAGGCCGCCGACACGGCGACGGTGACGGTGGCGAGCACCAGCCCACGATGGGCGGCCGCCAGCGCAGCGGACGCCTGGTACCGGGTCACGGAAACCCGACCGGCCCGCCGGTCGTCGAGCCCGGACAGCCCGGAGGCCGTGAGCGCGAGCCTCGGCAGCACACCGAGGGCGACGACGGAGACGACGGCGAGCACCGCCCCAACCCGTGCCTGCTGCCCGGCTGTCCCCGCTCCCGACTGCAAGGCGACGACGCCCTCCCAGCCGAGGACGGTGACGGCGACAGCGCCCGCGCCGACCAGCCCCCCGCGCCCCAACCGAGTGAAGAGCCCCAGCAGTACGAGCGTCACGGCACCCACAGCGGCAAGCGCACCCACGTGCAGCGCACCGGCCCAGTGTTGGTCATCCGCGAGCGTGGAAGCCCCGAGCGCAGCAAGCACCCCGCCCGTGCAGATCAGCGTGCCGGCGATCCCGCCCTGCCGCTCGCCACGCCCCACGAGGGCCCCGACCACAGAGGCGACAGCGGCCACGCCGAGCAACACACCGGCGACGACAGAGGCGTCGTAGGCACTCCGCGCGAAGACCCCGCCCGCACCGGCCCACCCCACGGTCGCCAGCCCGGCGACGACGCGCCGCGCCTCGGGGCCCCACCGCCACGCCCGGCCACCGAGATCCTCGGCGACCTCGTCACCCACGTCGTGCACGACGGGCGCGGACGGACCATCCCCGGCCCGCACGAGCCGCAGCACGGCACCGTCCCGGACCCCGGCGGACTCAAGGCTGCTGTCATGACCGAGCGCGGACCCGTCCGCGGTCACGAGATGCCGCAACTCGGGCCGCTCACCGACCTGGCCGTCCAGCACTCGCAGAATCTCGGGCAACAACACCCCGACGGGCTCCCGCGCAGGCAGTACCAGATCGATACGACGCCGCTCTCCGACCAGGGTGACGTGACTCAGAACAACTGCGGACCCATTGGCCGCCGCACGACTCAAGGCCCCCGCAGACATCACGTAATCGAACCTATCACCGGGTGGAGGACGGCCCGCCGGACGATCCCGGCCCCGCCCGAAGGCTGCACGGAACCTCCGTACGACACGACGAAAAAAATCTGAAGACGCCGTGCAACCCTCTCGGCACCCCGCGGGTCGTACTTGGCATCAGGACTTCTCGGAGGGGGATCTGGGGGGATCGCGGGGGTTCTGATGTTGGAGGGGAAAAGCCGAGGGGGCCCGGTCGACGGACTGGGCCCCCTCGAATTTGTGCGACACCGTTTCTCTACGGGCTGGCGGCGGCCACGCCGCTTTCGTTGACGGTGAACTTTCCGTTCGCGGCGCCGTTGAAGGTCCCGCTCTTGATCCACTCGACCAGCGCCGCCCTGACCGTGGCATGCGGGCCGGCCCACGGTTCGCCGGGGCGCCCGCCGTAGGGCGTTCCGGACGCCGGTGTGCAGCGCGGGCCGGAGCAGCCCTCCATCTGCATCTGATGGCTTGCGCACTGGACCTGTACGAGCACCTTGTTCGTCATCGACGACGGGAGCGCGTTGTAGATGGCGGGCGCGTTGGCCGGCGGCGCGGTGTCGTCGTCGAGACCGTGGAGGACCAGCGTGGGTGGGGTCAGCTGCCCCGCGACGGCAGTGTTCCAGCCGTAGTTGGAGAACGTCGGAGAGCGGTCGAGGCCGGTCGGGTTGCCGGGATCGTCCCCTCCCCAGTTCCGCCCCTCGGTGTCCTGCTCCAGGATCTGCTTCCAGAACTGGTCCTGGCTGCCGGGGATGACACGCCCGGTGCAGACGGCCTCGCGATCCGGCGGCAGCACCGGTGCCGATGGGCGGCGGTTGAGCGTCAGCGGGAACGTGACGAACCCACCCGGGGGCGTCGTCTCCTCGGTCGTTCCACCATAGATCGACGACATGAACACGGCACGGTTGACCTTCGCGATGACGTCGGCGCTTCCGGGGAGGAGCGGGTTGGGGTTGGCTGCGTACAGCGTCCGCCCGACGCGCACCCCACCGAGCGAATAGCCGAGCAGGGTGACCTTGCCGTCCGTCGGCTGCGCCCTCGTGATGGCGTCATCGATGACCTGACGGATATCGCGTACCCAGACGTCCATGCGCGCGAAGCGGTAATGGCTCGAGTGGGCGCGCCTCTGCCCGCCCAGCGGATTGGTGAGCAGCAGGCTCCCCTGCTGATCGAGGGTGAAGATCGGGTTGTGGGTGCGGTCGCACCCCTCGGGGTACGGACAGGTGCCGTCCGCGAGGTAGGGCCTGAGGCTCGCGTTGCCGGGATCGTTCAGGCCCTCGTCGAAGTGCGTCGAGTGGCCGTAGCCGAGCAGGCTCGGGGCGAAGGTGTCGATTCCCGCCCGCGCGAGTCCTTCCTGCAGGCTGAGCGAGCCGCCTTCCGGGGCGGGAGAGCGCAGGTCGAAGGCCGGCGAGGCGGTGACTGTGCGGCCGTGGATCAGCACTGCGGCCCTGTTGGGCACTCCTGGGCATTTGCCGTTCGCGTACACCGGCTGGATGCGATGCACCTGGATCTTCGCCGGCTGCCCGTCGAACTGAGGGTCCGGCATGAGCCCGGGCGGCACCGTGAACCGCAGCCAGTGATCGCGGGCCAGGACGCCGGTCGGAGCTTCGTCGCACTGCTGGACCGACGCCTCGGTGGCAGCGGCCATTGATGTCGTGCCGGAGCCGAAGGCACCCGTGATCAGGCAGACGCACAGCAGGAGCCATCTCGTCCGGGCCCCGGACCGTCCGCCGGTCCACGCCCGTCGCCGGCGGCCCACCGAGGCCGCCGGCGCGCCTGTTCTCCGGAGGATCCCTCTGTGCCGCCGAGTCGTACACGAAGCTGCCATGCCCAAACCCCCTGCCGCTGGACGCGAGTCGAGCCCACTCTCATCAGAGTGCCCAGCAGGCAGTCGGGGAGCGCCCCGCGTACGGAGGCACAGGTGGCACACAGGCGCGCGGCGGCAGCAGCGCTTTCACTCGCGCCCCGTGCAGTGGCCGGCCGCCCATGTTCCCTGCGCGGTCGCACGACTTGGAGCCCTGGACGAGCCCCTGGTTCCTGGCCGGTTACCGGCAGAACTTCTGGAAAGGGGTTAGAAGAACACCCCGCACCGCAGCAGCACATTCGCATACGGCCGCGCTTCCCCCGTCCGTACGACCAGCCGTGCCCCGACCGACAGCTCCTTCAGCCGCTCGTGCGACACCAGCCGCAGCTCGGGAAACACGCTCTCCAGCAGCTGCGCAGCCCCCGGGTTCGCTTTCCGTACCTCGCTCGCCGCCGTCGCCCCCTCCACCACCAGCTCGGCCAGCAGACCGTCCACCACCTCCGCGAAGGACGGCACCCCGGCGCGGAAGGCCAGGTCCACCACCCGCGGGCCCTCCGGTATCGGCATGCCCGCGTCGCACACCAGCACCCCGTCCCCGTGGCCCAACTCGGCCAACGCGCCGGAGAGATGACGGTTCAGGATTCCCGCCTTCTTCACAAGGCGTCGACCTCCTCTGCCGTAGGGAACGACACCTGCGCGCCCTCCTTGGTGACGGCGGCCGCCCCGACCCGGGCCGCGTATGCCGCGGCCTCCGCAAGAGACGCCCCTGACCCGAGCCGATACGCCAGCGCCGCCGTGAACGCGTCGCCCGCACCCGTCGTGTCCACCGCGTCCACCTTCACCGAAGGCACCCGGGTCACCCCGGCCGACGAAGCCACCAGTGCGCCCTCCGCGCCCAGGGTGACCACCACCGAGCGCGGGCCCTTGGAGAGCAGCAGGCGCGCCCAGTCCTCCGGGCGGTCGGAGACATAGGCGTCGCCGAGGACCACCTTGGCCTCGTGCTCGTTGACGATCAGCGGGTCGCAGGCCGCCAGCACCTCGGGCGGCAGCGGCCGCGGCGGGGACGGGTTCAGCACGAAGCGGTTGTCCGGCGCCAGATTCCGTACGACCTCCACAACCGACTCCAGCGGGATCTCCAGCTGGGTCGAGACCACTCGCGAGGCCAGGAACAGGCTCGCGGCGGTCCGGACGTCCTGCGGGGTCAGCCGGCCGTTCGCGCCCGGCGACACCACGATGCTGTTGTCCCCGGAAGGGTCGACGGTGATGAGCGCGACCCCTGTCGGCGCCCCGCCCACCAGCACCCCTACCGTGTCGACTCCGGCCGCCCGCTGCGAGTCGAGGAGCAGCCTGCCGTACGCGTCGTCGCCGACCCGGGCCAGCAGGACCGTACGGGCCCCGAGACGGGCGGCGGCGACGGCCTGGTTCGCGCCCTTGCCGCCCGGGTGGACGGCCAGGTCCGAGCCGAGCACCGTCTCGCCGGCGCCCGGCCGCCGCTCGACGCCGATCACCAGGTCGGCGTTGGCGGATCCCACGACCAGCAGGTCGTAGTCGTACATCAAATGACTCCCCTGAGAGATGATGAGAGATGACGTGTGGCGGGCCGTCGTCACCACCGGGCACCATCCGAGCAACCCCCGGCACCCTGGCGGCAACGACCGCCCGCCCGTTCCCCTTTGCCGGTCGCCTCGTCAGCCGCTGAAGCCGGCCACGTTCTCCTTCGTGACCACCTTCACCGGCACCATCACCGACTTCGTGACCGTTTTGCCCTCGGCGACCTTCACTGCGTTCTGTACCGCGATTCTGCCGAGTTCCGTCGGCTGCTGGGCCACCGACGCGTAAAGGGTGCCCGTCTTGACGGCGCTGAGGCCGTCCGGGGTGCCGTCGAATCCGATGACCGCGACCGACTTGCCGGCCTTGCCGCCCAGGGACTTGATCGCGCCGAGGGCCATCTCGTCGTTCTCCGCGAAGACGCCGTCGATGTCGGGGTGGGCCTGCAGGAGGTTCGTCATGACGTCGAGGCCCTTGGTGCGGTCCCAGTCCGCGGGCTGCTCGGCGACGACCTTGATGCCCGGGTAGGCCTTGAGACCCTCGGTGAAGCCCGCGCCGCGCTCGCGGCTGGCGGAGGTGCCCGCCTGGCCCTGCAGGACCACGATGGTGCCCTTGCCGCCGAGCCTGTCCGCGAGGGACTTGGCGGCGAGCCTGCCGCCGGTGACGTTGTCGGAGGCGACCAGCGCGGCGGTGTCCGCGTTGTTGACGGCACGGTCGACGGCGACGAGCGGGATGCCCGACTTGTTCACGGCCTTCGCCGCCGGCGTCACCGCGTCGGAGTCCACCGCGTTGACGATGACGGTGCCGAGGCCCTCGCTGGTGAAGTTCTGCAGCTGGTTGGCCTGCTGGGAGGCGTCGTTCTGCGCGTCGGTGACGGTCAGGTCGACGCCCAGCTTCTTCGCCTCCTGCTGCGCTCCGGCGCGGATCTGCACGAAGAAGGGGTTGTTGAGGGTCGACAGGGCCAGCCCGATCTTCTGGTCCTTCGCCGCCGACGAACCGCTGTGCAGGAAGGACATGGCTCCGACGACGGCAGCCGCGACCACGGCAGCGAGCACGTACGTCGAGGCCTGCCTGCCCTTGCCTGCGCCCGACGTACCGGCAGCACCGGCCGCCACGGGAGTCGCCCCCGCCTTGCGCCGCACCGTGTCGAGCAGCACCGCCAGCGCGATCACGACGCCGATGACGACCTGCTGCCAGAAGGCGGACACGGAAAGGAGGTTGAGGCCGTTGCGCAGCACCGCCAGGATCAGCGCTCCGATCAGCGTGCCGGACGCCTTGCCGGTACCGCCGGCCAGTGAGGCGCCGCCGATGACGACCGCCGCGATCGCGTCCAGCTCGTAGCCCTGGGCGGCCTGCGGCTGCGCGGAGGACAGCCGGGCGGCGAGCACGATGCCCGCGGCCGCCGCGAACAGCCCGGAGAAGGCGTAGATCGCGAGCTTCTGCCTCTTCACCCGCAGGCCGGACAGGCGGGCTGCCTCCTCGTTGCCGCCGATCGCGTACATCGACCGGCCGATGTACGTCCGGCCCAGCACGAACGCCGTGATCAGACCCATGACGACCATGACCAGCACCGGGACCGGCAGCCACCCGCCGAGCGTGTCGCCGAGGTGCGAGACCGAGCCGGGGAAGGCGATGGGGGAGCCCTGCGAGATCACCAGCGACAGGCCGCGGCCCACCGACAGCATGGCGAGCGTCGCGATGAACGGCGGCAGCTTGCCGTACGAGATCAGGAAGCCGTTGACCAGCCCGCACGCGATGCCCGTCGCGACCGCCAGAAGCACGGCGACGGCCACCGGCAGGCCCTGCGAAGTCGCGCTCCAGGCAAGCACGGTGGCGGACAGGGCGGCCACCGAGCCCACCGACAGGTCGATGCCCGCCGAGACGATCACGAAGGTGACACCGAAGGCGAGGATGGCGGTGACGGCCGCCTGGACGCCGACGTTCAGCAGGTTGTCCGCCGTCATGAAGTCGCCGGACAGCGCCGACATCGCGACGACGAGGACGATCAGCGCGGTCAGCGCGCCGTTGTCGAGCAGGAGGCGGCGCAGGCCGCCCGCGGCGCCACTCGCGCCCGTCGTGCTCTTGAGCGTGTCAGTGGCCACGGGAGGCCTCCGTTTCGTGCGTAGGTGTGCTTACGGCGAGCGCCATCACGGCGTCCTGGGTGGCCTCGTCGGCCGCGAGTTCGCCCGCGATCCGGCCCTGGGCCATCACCAGCACCCGGTCGCTCATGCCGAGGACCTCCGGGAGATCGCTGGAGATCATCAGTACGGCGGCGCCCGCGGCCGTGAGTTCGTTGATCAGCTGGTAGATCTCGACCTTGGCGCCGACGTCGATGCCGCGCGTCGGCTCGTCGAGGATCAGCACCTTGGTGTCGGCGAGGAGCCACTTGCCGATGACCACCTTCTGCTGGTTGCCGCCGGACAAGGTCCGTACGTGCTGGCCGAGTCCGGCCATCCGCACGCCGAGCTGCCCGGCGACCCGGGCGGCGGCCTCGCGCTGACTCTTCAGATCGACAAGCCCCGCGCGCGTGGCCTTCCGCAGCGTCACCAGGCCGAGGTTCTCCTCGACCGACGCATCCAGGACCAGGCCCTGGCCCTTGCGGTCCTCGGGGATCAGACCGATGCCGGCCGCCATGGCGGCGTTGACGTCGCCCCGCCGCACCTCGGCCCCGGCGACCTTCACGGCGCCCGTGTCGTACGGATCGGCGCCGAAGACGGCCCGCACGACCTCCGTACGGCCCGCTCCGACGAGGCCCGCGATGCCGACGACCTCACCGGCGTGCACCTGGAAACCGACGTCGTGGAAGACGCCGTCCCGCGTGAGTCCCTCCACGGTCAGCAACGCGGCGCCCGCATCGGCCCGTTCCCGCGGATACTGCTGCTCGATCGAACGGCCCACCATGAGGCGTACGAGCTCGTCCTCGGGGGTGGCGGCGGGGACCTGCCCGACCGACTTGCCGTCGCGGATCACCGTCACCCGGTCGCCCAGGGCGGCGATCTCCTCCAGGTGATGCGTGATGAAGACGATCCCGACGCCGTCCTCGCGCAGCTTGCGCACGATCGCGAAGAGCTTCTCGACCTCCTCGGAGGTGAGCACGGCGGTCGGCTCGTCCATGATCAGCACGCGCGCGTCCAGGCTCAGTGCCTTCGCGATCTCGACCATCTGGAGGCGCGCGATGCCGAGTTCGCGGACACGCGCGCGTGGCGACACATTGACGCCGACACGCTTCAGCAGGACCTCGGCATCGGCCTCCATCGTCTTCCGGTCGATCATCCCGAAGCGGCGCGGCTGCCGCCCCAGGAAGATGTTCTCGGCGACCGTGAGGTCGGGTACGAGGTTGAACTCCTGGTGGATGGTGGCGATCCCGAGGCGCTCGGAGTCCTGCGCACCATGGATGCGCACCTCCTCGCCGCCGACCAGGATCCGCCCGGCGTCGGGGGTGTAGGCACCGGAGAGCATCTTGATCAGCGTGCTCTTGCCCGCGCCGTTCTCACCGAGCAGCACATGCACCTCGCCCCGGCGCAGGTCGAAGTCGACGCCGTCCAGCGCGACCACGCCCGGGAAGGTCTTCCGTATGCCCTCGATGCGCAGCAACTCGTCCGGGTTGCTCACAAGTGGCTCCTGTTCTCAGCGGGGTTCTCGCCGCACGAGCGGCGTACGACGAGACGGGCGGCGAGGGTGACGGACCGCGCGGGCCGCCCCTCGATGCGGTCGACCAGGGCCCGCACGGCGGCCCGGCCCAGCTCGCCCGTGGGCTGGGCGACCGCGGTGATCGGCGGATCGGTGTGCACGAACCACGGGATGTCGTCGAAGGCGGCCAGCGCGAGGTCCTCGGGAACGTGCAGCCCACGCGCGCGTACGGCGTCCAGCGCGCCGAGCGCCATCAGGTTGTCGGCGGCGAACACGACCTCGGGCGGCTCGGGCAGGTCGAGGAAGCCCTCGGTGACCCGCCGCCCGCTCTCGGCCTGGAAGTCGCCCTGCCCGATGTAGGCCCCGGGGAGTTCGAGCCCGTACGCACCGAGCGCCTCCCGGAAGGCCTCCACGCGCTCCCGTCCGGTGGTGGTGGCCGCGGGGCCCGCGATGATGGCGAGCCTGCGATGCCCCAGCCCGTGCAGATGCGCGACGAGATCGCGCACGGCGGCCCGCCCGTCCGCCCGCACCACCGGCACGTCGACGCCCGGGATCCACCGGTCCACGAACACCATCGGCGTCCCGGCGCGCGCGGCGTCCAGCATCAGCGGCGAGCCGCCGTCGGTGGGGGAGACCAGCAGTCCGTCGATGCGGCGGTCCAGCAGGTTCCGCACGTGGTGGTCCTGCAGGTCGGGCCGCTCGTCGGCGTTGCCGATGATGACGCTGTAGCCGAGCGCACGGGCCTCCTCCTCGACGGAGCGGGCCAGTTCGGTGAAGTAGGGGTTCATCACGTCGCTGATGACCAGGCCGAGGGTGTGGGTCTGGTCGGTGCGCAGGGAACGGGCGACGGCGTTCGGGCGGTAGCCCAGCGCCTCGACGGCGGCCAGCACGCGCGTGCGTGCGTCCGCGCTGACCGACGGATGGTCGTTCAGGACGCGCGACACCGTGGCGACGGAGACGCCCGCCTCGGCAGCGACGTCCTTGATGCTCGCCATCGCCGCTCCACCTCCTCGTGGAATCGATTACACGGAGGATTGGAATCGATTCCACGAGAGGTGGCAATACCTCGAGACAGGATCGTGATGTCAGACCCCGGCTGTAGCGTCGGATCATGTCCAATCAGGCGGGGAGCTCCACACAGCCGGACGAACGGCGACTGGCCGTACTGGAGGGCGTCCTGGAGCGGATCACGTACGCCAACGAGGAGAACGGCTACACGGTCGCCCGGGTCGACACCGGCAGAGGAGCCGGCGACCTCCTCACGGTCGTCGGCGCGCTGCTCGGTGCCCAGGTCGGCGAATCACTGCGCATGGAGGGCCGTTGGGGCTCCCACCCCCAGTACGGCAAGCAGTTCACGGTGGAGAACTACACGACGCTGCTCCCGGCCACCGTCCAGGGCATCCGCCGCTACCTCGGCTCGGGGCTCGTCAAGGGCATCGGCCCCGTCTTCGCCGACCGCATCACCCAGCACTTCGGTCTGGACACCCTGCAGATCATCGAGGAGGAGCCGAAGCGCCTCATCGAGGTCCCCGGCCTAGGCCCCAAGCGCACCAGGAAGATCGCCGAGGCCTGGGAGGAACAGAAGGCGATCAAGGAGGTCATGCTCTTCCTCCAGACCGTCGAGGTGTCCACCTCCATCGCCGTGCGCATCTACAAGAAGTACGGCGACGCCTCGATCTCCGTCGTCAAGAACCAGCCGTACCGCCTCGCGGCCGACGTCTGGGGCATCGGATTCCTCACCGCCGACAAGATCGCCCAGTCCGTCGGCATCCCGCACGACAGCCCGGAGCGCGTCAAGGCAGGCCTGCAGTACGCGCTGTCGCAGGCCACCGACCAGGGCAACTGCTACCTCCCCGAGGAGCAGTTGATCGCCGACGCGGTGAAGCTGCTCCAGGTCGACACGGGCCTGGTCATCGAGTGCCTCGCCGAACTCGCCCAGCCGCCCGAGGACGGCGAGGACCCCGGTGTCGTACGGGAGAAGGTGCCCGGCCCGGACGGCGGGGACCCGGTGACGGCCGTGTACCTCGTCCCCTTCCACCGCGCCGAACTCTCCCTCTCCGCCCAGCTGCTGCGCCTGCTGCGCACCGACGAGGACCGGATGCCCGGCTTCCACGACGTGGCCTGGGACAAGGCGCTGGCCTGGCTGAAGGACCGTACGGGCGCCGACCTCGCGCCCGAGCAGGAGGCCGCCGTCAAGCTGGCGCTGACCAAGAAGGTTGCCGTGCTGACCGGCGGCCCCGGCTGCGGCAAGTCCTTCACGGTCCGCTCGATCGTGGAGCTGGCCCGCGCCAGGAAGGCGAAGGTGGTCCTGGCCGCCCCCACGGGCCGCGCCGCCAAACGCCTGGCCGAGCTCACCGGAGCCGAGGCCTCCACCGTCCACCGCCTCCTGGAGCTGAAGCCCGGCGGTGACGCGGCGTACGACAAGGACCGCCCGCTCGACGCCGACCTGGTGGTCGTCGACGAGGCCTCCATGCTGGACCTGCTGCTCGCCAACAAGCTGGTGAAGGCGGTCCCGCCGGGCGCCCACCTCCTCTTCGTCGGGGACGTCGACCAACTGCCCAGCGTGGGCGCGGGCGAGGTGCTGCGCGACCTGCTCGCCGACGGCAGCCCGATCCCCGCCGTGCGCCTCACGCGCGTGTTCCGCCAGGCCCAGCAGTCGGGCGTGGTGACGAACGCGCACCGGATCAACTCCGGGCATCACCCGGTCACCGACGGCATGAAGGACTTCTTCCTCTTCGTCGAGGACGACACGGAGGAGGCGGGGCGGCTCACCGTGGATGTGGTCGCCCGTCGGATTCCGGCCAAGTTCGGGCTCGACCCGCGCCGGGACGTGCAGGTCCTCGCGCCCATGCACCGCGGCCCGGCCGGCGCCGGCACGCTCAACGGTCTGCTCCAGCAGGCCATCACCCCGGGCCGCCCGGACGTGCCGGAGAAGCGGTTCGGCGGCCGGGTCTTCCGGGTCGGCGACAAGGTCACCCAGATTCGCAACAATTACGAGAAGGGCAAGAACGGTGTCTTCAACGGCACCGTCGGCGTGGTCACCTCGCTCGACCCGGTCGACCAGCGCCTGACGGTGCTGACGGACGAGGACGAGGAGGTTCCGTACGAGTTCGACGAACTGGACGAGCTGGCCCACGCGTACGCGGTCACCATTCACCGCTCCCAGGGGAGTGAATATCCCGCCGTGGTGATCCCGGTCACCACCGGAGCCTGGATGATGCTGCAGCGGAACCTGCTGTACACGGCGGTGACCCGGGCCAAGAAGCTGGTCGTCCTGGTCGGTTCGCGCAAGGCGATCGGTCAGGCGGTGCGCACGGTGTCGGCGGGGCGGCGCTGCACGGCACTGGACTTCCGGCTCTCCCCGAGACCCCTGTGAGAGCCCCCGTGACCACTGTGCGGCCCCTCCGGGGCGGGTTTGAGACAGGCATCACGAAAAATGATCGATCAAATGAGTCGTGAAGGTCACATAGCACTTCCGGATGGGGAATCAAGGGGGCAGGATGAGCAAGTTGGCGGCACTCAGTGCCGTCAATAGGCCCGATGGTCGACCCCGAGTGCACTCTCCTGAGCCAATTGGGGGATGGTAGAGACAGTCAGGGCAACCTCGAAGATGAGGCACTACGTCGGTGAGGGAAGACGTGAGCGACAACTCTGTAGTACTGCGGTACGGCGACGGCGAGTACACCTACCCGGTGATCGACAGCACCGTCGGCGACAAGGGCTTCGACATCGGGAAGCTCCGCGCCCAGACCGGTCTGGTGACGCTGGACAGCGGTTACGGGAACACCGCCGCCTATAAATCCGCCATCACCTACCTCGACGGCGAGGCGGGCATCCTCCGGTACCGCGGCTACCCGATCGAGCAGCTGGCGGAGCGCTCCACCTTCCTGGAGGTCGCCTACCTGCTGATCAACGGCGAGCTGCCGACCGTCGACGAGCTCTCCGTGTTCAAGAACGACATCACGCAGCACACCCTGCTGCATGAGGACGTCAAGAACTTCTACAAGGGCTTCCCGCGCGACGCCCACCCGATGGCCATGCTGTCCTCGGTCGTCTCGGCGCTGTCCACGTTCTACCAGGACAGCCACAACCCGTTCGACGAGAAGCAGCGCAACCTCTCGACGATCCGCCTGCTCGCCAAGCTCCCGACGATCGCGGCGTACGCGTACAAGAAGTCGATCGGCCACCCGTTCGTCTACCCGCGCAACGACCTCGGTTACGTCGAGAACTTCCTGCGCATGACCTTCTCGGTCCCGGCGCAGGAGTACGACCTCGACCCGGTCGTCGTCGCCGCCCTCGACAAGCTGCTGATCCTGCACGCGGACCACGAGCAGAACTGTTCGACGTCCACGGTCCGCCTGGTCGGCTCCTCGCAGGCGAACATGTTCGCGTCGATCTCGGCCGGCATCAACGCCCTGTGGGGCCCGCTGCACGGCGGCGCCAACCAGTCCGTCCTGGAGATGCTCGAGGGCATCCAGGCCAACGGCGGCGACGTCGACTCCTTCATCCGCAAGGTGAAGAACAAGGAGGACGGCGTCCGCCTGATGGGCTTCGGCCACCGGGTGTACAAGTCCTTCGACCCGCGCGCGAAGATCATCAAGGCGGCGGCGCACGACGTCCTCTCGGCCCTCGGCAAGTCCGACGAGCTGCTGGACATCGCGCTGAAGCTGGAGGAGCACGCGCTCTCGGACGACTACTTCGTCCAGCGCAACCTCTACCCGAACGTGGACTTCTACACCGGCCTGATCTACCGCGCCATGGGCTTCCCGACCGAGATGTTCACGGTCCTGTTCGCCCTCGGCCGCCTTCCGGGCTGGATCGCCCAGTGGCACGAGATGATCAAGGAGCCGGGCTCCCGCATCGGCCGCCCCCGCCAGATCTACACGGGCGTGGTGGAGCGGGACTTCGTCCCGGTCGAAGAGCGCTGATACCCGCCGGTGCCGGGGCTGCCCTGCTTTTGAGGGGCGCGGGGCCGTATTGATGTGCGGCTCCGCCGCGATGGGGGTCCCCCCGCTCGAGCGAAGTCGAGAGTGGGGGAGCGACCAGCCCCCACCGGCCGTCAGCCGGGCAACAACCTGAAGCCCCCCGAACCCCCCGGCTGAATCCGCGAAGCGAAAGGCGCCCTGGCGCCGGTCCCCCCACGGGCCGACGTCCAGGGCGCCTTCCCATGTCCCGGTGCGGATTCCCCCCACGGGATCCGGCCGGGCGTCTGTGAAGCCAGCGCCTGAATCGCTGTCGAGTGCGGCGAGCGTTGAGCGGAATGAGCAAAACTCGCCGTACTCATGGTTGTGCGGTCTGCCGGGACAACGCACGCTCGGGAGGGCCGCTCAAAGCACCCCGGTGTACGTGGCCCCGGCAACGCAACTCTGAGGAAGTCCCCCAAGACATCCTCAGATGCCAGGAAACGCCCCCCAAGACGCTGCCTGACATCGTCAACTTAGACCTTCGAACCCCTTCGATGGTTACGTTCACATCACTGTGATCTGCGTCTCTTGCATTTGTCCGTTAGATACGCAAGAGCCCCGATACAGCGATCGGTGCCCAAGCGTAAGGAAGATGCGCGAGCCTTGTGAAGAGCTTATGTGAGGCTGGCGCCGGACTCCAGAGGTGCTCTCACCTCGACTTCGACTAACCGCCGGTAACCTCGCCCGCGGTTCAGCGGAACGTCCGCAGCCGGAGGCTGTTCGTCACCACGAACACCGACGAGAAGGCCATCGCGGCCCCGGCGATCATCGGATTGAGCAGGCCGGCGGCGGCCAGCGGCAGCGCCGCCACGTTGTACCCGAAGGCCCACACCAGGTTGCCCTTGATCGTGGCCAGCGTCCTGCGGGACAGCCGGATCGCGTCCGCGGCCACCCTCAGGTCCCCGCGCACCAGCGTCAGATCGCCCGCCTCGATCGCCGCGTCCGTCCCGGTCCCCATCGCCAGACCCAGATCGGCGGTGGCCAGCGCGGCCGCGTCGTTGACGCCGTCGCCGACCATGGCGACCGTCCGGCCCTCGGCCTGCAGTCGCCGTACGGCGGCCACCTTGTCCTCGGGCAGGACCTCGGCGACCACCTGCTCGATCCCGACCTCTCGCGCCACCGCTTCCGCGACCGCCCGGTTGTCCCCGGTCAGCAGCACCGGCGTGAGCCCCAGCGCGCGCAGCTCGCGCACCGCCTGAGCGCTGGTCTCCTTGACCGCGTCGGCGACGGCGACGACACCGCGTGCCACTCCGTCCCAGCCGACCACGACGGCCGTACGGCCGTCGCTCTCGGCCTCGGACTTGGCGCGGACCAGTTCCTCGGGGAGCCCTTCGAAGAGCCGCCCGACGGCGACCTCACGGCCCTCCACACGCCCCCTCACGCCCCGCCCGGGCACGTTCTCGAACCGCTCGACCCCCGGCAGCCGCCCGGCCCGCTCCTCGGCGCCCAGGGCGATCGCCCGGGCGACGGGATGCTCGGAGGCGTGCTCGACGGCGCCCGCGAGCCGCAGCACCTCCTTCTCGTCGGTGCCGGCGACGACGTACACCTCGTGCAGGGTCATCCGGCCCGTGGTGACCGTTCCGGTCTTGTCGAGTACGACGGTGTCGACGCGGCGCGTGGACTCCAGGACCTCCGGGCCCTTGATGAGGATGCCGAGCTGGGCGCCACGCCCCGTGCCGACCATCAGCGCGGTCGGGGTGGCCAGACCCAGCGCGCAGGGGCAGGCGATGATCAGGACGGCGACGGCCGCGGTGAACGCGGCCACGGTGTCGCCCGTGACGCCGAGCCACGCCCCGAACGTGCCGACGGCGATCAGCATGACGACCGGCACGAAGACCGCCGAGATCCGGTCGGCGAGCCGCTGCACCTCGGCCTTGCCGTTCTGCGCGTCCTCCACCAGCTTCGCCATCCGTGCGAGCTGGGTGTCGGCGCCGACCCGGCCGGCCTCGACGACCAGCCGCCCACCGGCGTTGACCGTGGCCCCGGTGACGGCATCGCCCACGCCCACGTCCACCGGCACCGACTCGCCGGTCAGCATCGAGGCGTCCACGGCGGACGCACCCTCGACGACGGTGCCGTCGGTCGCGATCTTCTCCCCGGGCCGTACGACGAAACGGTCCCCGACGGCCAACTGGGACACCGGGATACGGGTCTCACGGCCCCCGCGCAGTACGGACACGTCCCTTGCGCCGAGCTCCATCAGCGCCCGTAGCGCCGCCCCTGAGCGCCGCTTGGCGCGGGCTTCCAGATAGCGGCCGAGCAGGATGAAGGCGACGACACCGGCGGCCACTTCGAGGTAGATCGTCGAGGCCCCGTCCATGCGCGAGACGGTGAACCTGAACTCGTCGTGCATGCCCGGCATGCCCGCGTCCCCGAAGAACAGTGCCCACAGCGACCAGCCGAACGCGGCCAGAGTGCCGACCGAGACAAGCGTGTCCATGGTGGCGGCACCGTGCCGGGCGTTCGTCCAGGCCGCCTTGTGGAAGGGCAGCCCGCCCCAGACGACCACCGGCGCGGTGAGCGTGAGCGCCAGCCACTGCCAGTCGTCGAACTGCAGGGCCGGGATCATCGACAGCAGTACGACGGGCAGCGCGAGCAGGGCGGAGACGGTGAAGCGCTGCCGGTAGGAGGCCAGTTCCGGGTCCTCGGCGGCCTCCTCCTCGGTGGGCTCCGGCTGCGGCGGGGCCGGCTCCTCGGCCGTGTACCCCGTCTTCACGACGGTGGCGATCAGGTCGGCGACCTGGATGCCCGCGGGGTAGCTGACCTTCGCCTTCTCCGTCGCGAAGTTCACCGTGGCGGTGACACCGTCCATCCGGTTGAGCTTCTTCTCGACGCGGGCCGCGCAGGAGGCGCAGGTCATCCCGCCGATGAGCAGCTCGACCTCGGAGGCATCCGCTGCCGCGCGTATCGGTGCCGGTGTCTGTGCGGTGGTGCTGCTCATCGCGGGTCCCCCGGCTTCCGTCAGACCTGGCCGACGAGCTCGAAGCCCGCCTCGTCCACCGCGGCGCGCACGGCGGCCTCGTCGAGCGGGGCCGCGGAGACGACGGTGACCTCACCGGACGCGGCGACGGCCGTCACCGAGCTGACGCCGGGAAGCTCGAGGAGTTCACCGGAGACGGAACCCTCGCAGTGTCCGCAGCTCATGCCGCTCACCTTGTAGACGGTGGTGACGGTCCCCGGGGTGTCGGTCTGGGCGGTCATGTCGTTCTCCTCGTCGAGGCGTGTGGGGCTGCGGGGGCCCACGGGAGGCCCTCCACCTCTCACACTATACCCCTAGGGGGTACCCATCCAAGGAGGGGCGTGGCGGTCAGGCGGTGCGAGTCGTGGTGGCATCTGTGTCCTGCTGGGTGCCCAGGCGGTCGCCGACCAAGGGCTCCAGATAGCGGATCAGTACGTTCTTGATCTCCCGGGTGTACGCGTCGCGTTCGGCGCCCTCGTGGGCGAGGACCAGCTCCAGGCCCGCCTTGTACATGCCGAGGCAGACATGCGCGGTGCGGGTGACGTCGGCCGGGGGTGCGTCCGGCAGCAGCGAGAACAGCAGGTCCTCGATCCGGGAGACCAGGGTCGCGTGCAGGGCGTCGTGCTCCTCGGCGATCCGGCCCGGGATGTCGGGGCCGTGCATCAGCGCGAAGAACACCGGGTGGTCGCAGTTGAAGGCGATGAACCGGTCCACGGCGGCGCCGACCGCCTCCTCCAGCGAGGTCGCCGGGTCGACGGGCGCGAGCGCCTCGCCGTACGTCTCCCGCATCTCGTGCATCAGCCGGTCGCCCAGCTCGATCGCGATCGCTTCCTTGTTCGGGAAGAACTGGTACAGCGTCCCCGGCGAGACGCCGGCCTCGCGGGCGATGGCGTTGGTGCTGGCGGCCGTGTAGCCGGTGGTGCAGAAGACCGAGGCGGCGGCCTCCAGGAGCTGGGCGATGCGGCGCTCGCCGCGGGCCTGACGGCGGCGCGGCTGTTCCTTCTGTGAGTTCTCGGGCACGCGTTATCCCCAGTTCTCCGAACGCGATTGACAAACGCGAGCGGTCGCTCGCATTCTGGGTGCAGATGAAACGCGAGCGATGTCTCGTGTTTGCCAGCTTATGGTTTCCACGGTGAAGGGGACACCGCACGATGACCGAAGTCAACAAGCCACCGCGCCCCGGGGGCTGGACCCGCTTCGTGACCGCCCGCCCACGGCTCTCACTGCTTGTGGCCCTGGTCATCACCGCGCTCGCCGTGCTGGCCGGCAGTGGGGTGGCCGACCGCCTGGGCAGCGGCGGCTGGGAGGACCCGGACGCCCAGTCGACGTATGCGACCAAGGCGCTGGAGCGCGAGTTCCCGGACTCCCAGCCCAATCTGCTGCTCCTCGTCGACTCGGGCCGTTCCTCGGTGGACGACCCCGCCGTCGCCGCCCAGGCCCGGCGCCTCACCGCGCGCCTGGCCGGTGAGAAGGGCGTCACAGGGGTCGGCTCCTACTGGCAGTCCGCATCACCGGCACTCCGCGCCAAGGACGGCCACGAGGCGCTGATCGCCGCGCACATCACAGGTGACGAGAAGGCTATGGGCGACACCCTGGACCGCATCGCGCCCCACTACCGCGGCACACACGGCCCGGTGCAGGTGAAGGTCGGCGGTCTCGTCGCCGTGCGGCACGAGATGCAGACGATCATCAAGGAGGACCTGACCCGCGCCGAGATGATCGCCCTGCCGGTGACACTCGTGCTGCTGGTGATGGTCTTCGGGTCGGCGATCGCCGCCCTGCTGCCGCTGGGCATCGGCGTCGTCGCGATCCTCGGGACCAACGCGGTGCTGCGCGGACTGACCGAGTTCACCGACGTCTCGGTCTTCGCGATGAACCTCACCACGGCCCTGGGGCTGGGCCTGGCCATCGACTACGCGCTGTTCATCGTCCGCCGCTTCCGTGAAGAACTGTCCACGGGCGCCGACCCGTTGACGGCGGTGGGCACCACCCTGCGCACAGCCGGCCGCACAGTCCTCTTCTCGTCCCTCACGGTCGCGGTCTCCCTCGCGGCGATGCTGCTCTTCCCGCAGTACTTCCTGCGGTCTTTCGCATACGCCGGCATAGCGGTGGTCCTGCTGGCGGCCGCGGCCGCACTGATCCTGCTTCCGGCAGCCCTGGTCCTGCTGGGACACCGGGTCGACTCCCTGGATCTGCGCCGCCTGTTCCGGCGGGGACGGGCGCCGAGGACCTCCGGCGAGGAGGGCACGGCCTGGGCGCGGATGGCGACCCTGGTGATGCGCCGGGCCCCGCTCTTCGCCGTGGCGACCACCGCTGTCCTGATCGTCCTCGGACTGCCCTTCCTGGGCGTGAAGTTCGGCACCGCTGACGACCGTCAACTCCCCTCGACCGCAGAGTCCCACGTGGTCCAGCAGCACATCCGCGACGGCTTCCCGGGCACCCCGGGCGGCGGCCTGGAGGTGCTGGCCGAGGGAAAGGCGACCCCCGCCCAGTACACCGCGTACAAGGACCGGATAGCCGCCCTGCCCGGCGTGCTGAGGGTCGACGGCCCGCTGGTGAAGGGAGCGTCGGCGTACTTCACCGTGCTGCCCAAGGGGGAGGCCGTGGACGACACGGCCCAGCGCCTCGTGGGTGACCTGCGCGCCACGCACGCCCCCTTCGACACCAAGGTGACCGGCACGGCGGCCGTTCTGGTCGACTCCAAGCACGCGATAGCCGAGCGCCTGCCCTGGGCGGCCGCCTTCATCGCGATCGTCACCCTGCTCCTGGTCTTCCTGCTGACCGGCAGCGTGCTGATACCGATCCAGGCGGTGGTGCTCAACGCGCTCAGCCTGACCGCCATGTTCGGCGCGGTGGTCTGGGTCTTCCAGGACGGCCACCTGTCCGGTCTGCTCGGCTTCACCAGCCCCGGCTCCATAGAGACCACCCTGCCGGTCCTGATGTTCTGCGTGGCCTTCGGCCTCTCCATGGACTACGGCGTCTTCCTGCTCTCCCGTATCAAGGAGGAGTACGACACAACGGGCGACCACAACGAGGCGGTCCGCCACGGCCTGCAGCGCACCGGCGGGCTGATCACAGCAGCGGCGGTGATCCTGGCGGTGGTGATGGTCGCCATCGGCACCTCCCGGGTCACCAACACCAAGATGCTCGGCCTGGGCATCGCCCTGGCGGTGCTGATGGACGCGATGATCGTACGGAGCCTGTTGGTACCGGCGGTGATGAGGCTGACGGGGCGTGCGACCTGGTGGGCGCCGGGGCCGCTGCGGAGGTTCCACCAAAGGTTCGGTCTCAGCGAAACAGGCGGTGAGCGAACCCCCCTCAGGGGCGCGGGGCTGCAGCAATATGCGGCTCCGCCGGGCGCGACCGGCCACGATGTACCCGCAGAGGAAAACGGCGATGGGAGCGCACATGCGGGCAGTGGTGTTCGAGCAGTACGGGGAGCCCGCTGAGGTACGGGAAGTGCCGGACCCTCAGCCGGCGGACCACGGTGTGGTCGTGCGCGTCGAGGCGACCGGCCTATGCCGAAGCGACTGGCACGGCTGGCAGGGCCATGACCCCGACATCACCCTCCCTCACGTACCGGGCCACGAACTGGCCGGTGTCGTGGAGGCGGTCGGCGCCAGAGTGACCGCCTGGCACCCCGGCGACCGAGTTACCGTCCCCTTCGTGTGTGCATGTGGCAGCTGCGCCGCATGCGCCGCGGGCGACCAGCAGGTGTGCGAGCGGCAAACCCAGCCCGGCTTCACCCACTGGGGCTCGTTCGCCCAGTACGTGGCGCTGGACCACGCCGACGTCAATCTCGTCGCCGTACCGCAGGAACTGTCCTTCGCCACAGCGGCAGCGCTCGGCTGCCGGTTCGCCACGGCGTTCCGCGCGGTCGTGCAGCAGGGCCGGGTGGCGGCGGGGGAGTGGGTCGCGGTGCACGGTTGCGGGGGTGTGGGCCTGTCCGCGGTGATGATCGCGGCGGCATCGGGGGCGCGGGTGATCGCGGTGGACGTATCGCCTCAGGCGCTGGACCTGGCGCGGAAGTTCGGCGCGACGGAGTGCGTGGACGCGGCACGGACACCGGACACGGCCGCGGCGATCCGCGAGCTGACCGGCGGCGGTGCGCAGCTGTCCCTCGACGCCCTCGGCTCACCCGTCACCTGCGCCGCGTCCGTGAACGGCCTGCGCCGCCGCGGCCGCCACGTCCAGGTGGGCCTGCTCCCGTCACCCACCGGCACGACCCCCGTCCCGATGGGCCGAGCGATCGCCCTGGAACTCGAACTCCTCGGCAGCCACGGCATGGCGGCGCACACCTACCCGCCGATGCTGGAGCTGGTCAGAGCGGGCGTGCTCCGCCCCGACCTGCTGGTCACGTCCACGATCACCCTGGACGCGACCCCCGACGCGCTGGCGGCGATGGGGACGACGCCGGGAGCGGGGGTGACGGTCATCGAGCCGTGGAGCTGAGGGCCTTCCACTCGCGGTCGAGAAGGCCCATGACCACCTCGTCGACCCACTCGCCGTCGCGCATCTCCACCTCCCGCAGGATGCCCTCGGTCACGAACCCGACCTTCTCGTAGACACGCAGGGCCCGGTGGTTGTGGCCGTAGGCCTCCAACTGGATGCGGTGCAGCCCCAGTTGCTCGAAGCCGTACCCGATGATCAGCCGAGTGGCTTCGGTGCCGATACCCCGGCCGCGCCCCCGGGGGCCGATCAGCGTGCGGAACGTGCAGCTGCGCGCCCCCGGATCCCACTCGTACAGCACGACCTCGCCGAGGAGTTCGCCCGTGGCGGGGTCGGTGACGGCGAGGTCGAGCCGGTCGGGGGAGGTGGCCCGGGCGCCGTACAAGGACCGCAGGAGTGCCAGGGTGAACTCGGTGGACGGTTCGCCCGTGAAGCGGATGACCTCGGGGTCCTGGATGATCTCCCACATCACCTCGGCGTCTGCCGCGGTGAAGGGCCGCAGGACGCTCTTCTCACCGGTCAGTACGGGCTTCACTGAGAAGTCGCTCATGAGACGACTGTGCCCCACGGGGCAGGTGGGGCACAGGTCGTTTTTCACGAGGCCAGAAGGCCGCGAGGCCGCGAGCTCAGGAGACCGGGTGGTCAGGGGCCTCGTCGTCTCTGCGGCCGCGGTTTCCGGGCCGGGAGGCGACCCAGGCCCGGACCGTGTCCGCGTACCAGAAGGGCTTGCCGCCCTCCACGTGGTCGGGCGGCGGCAGCAGCCCGTGCTTGCGGTAGGACCGCACGGTGTCCGGCTGCACCTTGATGTGCGCCGCGATCTCCTTGTACGACCAGAGCCTTCGGTCGGTCATGGGTAGCACCTCCCCGCGCGCACCGCGGGGGCGGCCGGGGGCGGCCGTCGGGGGAGCCGGGCGCTGCGCTGGCGATCACAGATCTGTGCCTGGTCAACGACGGAGCGTGAGGGGAGGGCAGGGTCTGTGGGACGGGTGTGACGCAAGCCTCGCGCACATGCGACACCCGTGACAGGAAAGGGGTGTTTGTGACACGAGTGCTGCAAACGTGCGGGCGGGCTCAGAGGCGTGGTGCGTTGACATCGCCGAGGTGGGCCGGACCCTTCCCCAAACTCTCGACTTCGCTCGAGCCCGGGGAGACCCCTATCGCCGGGCCCGGCCCACCGGCTCCCCCGGTTCCCCGTGGCGGGGCCGTCGGAGACCTCCCCCGGCGCCCGACCGAACCTGCACGGCACTTGTCATCCACCCATGCTGCAACCCCCTTAGGGGCGCGAGGCAGTGTCAATATGCGACTCCGTCGCGTGGGCGCGACAAGCCACAAACGACCCGCACTCGCACAACTACCGAACCGGGCAGACGATCAGGCGCTCTCAGGCCCCACAGGACCGCAGAAACGCCCGAGTCCGCTGAGCAATAGGCAACGGCTTGTCAGGCTCACACGGATACATGTCCTGCTCGACGATCGCGAAGAGATCCACGTCCAGCTTCTGAGCCGCCTCCAGGACGGGGCCGAGCGCCGGCACCCCGGCAGGCGGTTCACACATCACACCTCGCGCCACCGCAGGCCCGAACGGCACCTGGTTGGCCCGGACATCGGCGAGGATCTCCGGATCCACCTGCTTCAGATGCAGATACCCGATCCGCTCCCCGTACGTCTCGATCAGCTTGACGCTGTCCCCACCGCAGTACGCGTAGTGCCCCGTGTCCAGGCACAGCGACACCAGCCCGGAGTCCGTCCCGTCCAGGAACCGGACGACGTTCTCCTCGCTGTCGACATGAGTGTCGGCATGCGGATGGACGACGATCTGCAGCCCGTACCGCTCCCGCACCTCCCGCCCGAGCCGCTCGGTCAGAGAGGTCAGATTCCGCCACTGTTCGGCCGTCAGCGTGTCCGGCTCCAGCACCTCACCGGTCTTGTCGTCCCGCCAGAAGGACGGGATGACCACCAGATGGGACGCACCCATGGCCTGCGCGAGCACCGCGTTGTCCGCGACGTGCGCCCAGGTCTTCTCCCAGACCGCCTCGCCGTGGTGCAGGCCCGTGAACACGGTCCCCGCCGACACCTTCAGGCCACGCCGGGAGGTCTCCTCCCTGAGGACGGCCGGATCGGTCGGCAGGTACCCGTACGGGCCCAGCTCGATCCACTCGTAGCCGGACTGCGCGACCTCGTCGAGGAAGCGCTGCCAGGGGACCTGCTGCGGGTCGTCGGGGAACCACACACCCCAGGAGTCGGGGGCCGACCCGATGCGGATGCGGGACAGTGAGGAAGAGGAGGGTGACAACGACGTCATGCCGGCCAGCTTCCGTGTGCGTGGTAAGCGCTGTCAAGGTCTCGTCCGAATGTCTGGACAAAACATTGACAGGGCTCCGCGTGCGGGGCTAAAAACGCGGGGAGAGCCGTAACGAAGGGAAGCCGATGGCGTACGACCTGATCACCATGGGGCGGATCGGAGTGGACCTGTATCCGCTCCAGACCGGTGTCCCGCTGCCGCAGGTGACGAGCTTCGGCAAGTTCCTGGGCGGCTCCGCGACGAACGTCGCGGTCGCCGCGGCCCGCCTCGGCCGCCGTACGGCGGTGATCACGCGCACCGGCGACGACCCCTTCGGCGCCTACCTGCACGAGGCCCTGCAGGGCTTCGGCGTCGACGACCGCTGGGTCACCCCGGTCCCTGGCCTGCCCACCCCGGTCACCTTCTGCGAGATCTTCCCGCCGGACGACTTCCCGCTGTACTTCTACCGGCAGCCCAAGGCTCCCGACCTGGAGATAGACGCCCACGAGCTCGACCTCGACGCCATCCGTGACGCCCGCATCTTCTGGGTCACCGGCACGGGCCTGAGCGAGGAGCCCAGCCGTACGGCGACGCTCGCGGCGCTCGCCCACCGCGCGAAGGCCGGTACGACGGTCTTCGACCTCGACTGGCGCCCGATGTTTTGGAAAGACACAGCCTGGCGGGACCCCGCCGCCGCAGCCCGCCCCTTCTACCAGGAGGCCCTGCGCCACACCACCGTCGCGGTCGGCAACCTCGACGAGGTGGAGGTCGCCACCGGAGTGCGTGAACCGCAGGCCGCCGCGCAGGCGTTGCTGGACGCGGGCGTCGAACTCGCCGTCGTCAAGCAGGGCCCCAAGGGCGTCCTCGCCGTCAACAGCAAGGGCGAGTCCGCCGAGGTCCCGCCCCTCCCGGTGAACGTCCTCAACGGCCTCGGCGCCGGCGACGCCTTCGGCGGCTCCCTCTGCCACGGTCTGCTGGAGGGCTGGGACCTGGAGACGATCATGCGGCACGCCAACGCGGCCGGCGCGATCGTCGCCTCCCGCCTGGAGTGCTCCTCCGCCATGCCGACGCCGGACGAGATCGAAGCCGCCCTCAAGGCCGGAGCAGTGCTGTGAGTACCCGCAAGCGCCGACAGGGCGTGGACGAGACGGACGACACGGGCTGCCTGGGCATGACCGTGGTTCCGAGGAGCGAGCCCGCAGCCGCACCCCCGACCGTGGACGTCGGTGAACTCGTCCGCATCCGTGCCCACCGCCCCGAGGCGATAGCGGAGGCCGCCGCCCGCCGCACCCGCAGGCCGCTGCTCGGCGACTCCGGTCGTCTGATGATCGTCGCCGCCGACCACCCGGCGCGCGGCGCGCTCGGTGTCGGCGACCGCAGGTTCGCCATGGCCAACCGCGCCGACCTGCTGGAACGCCTCTGCCTGGCGCTCTCCCGCCCCGGCGTCGACGGCGTCCTCGCCACCGCCGACATCCTCGACGACCTGCTGCTGCTCGGCGCCCTCGAGGGCAAGGTCGTCATGGGCTCGATGAACCGCGGCGGCCTCCAGGGCGCCAGCTTCGAGCTCGACGACCGCTTCACCGGCCACCGCGCCGAGGACATCGAGCGCCTCGGCTTCGACGCCGGCAAGCTGCTCCTGCGCATCGACTACGACGACCCGGGCTCCCTCACCACCCTGGAGTCCACCGCCCGCGCCATCGACGACATGGCCGCGCGCAGACTCCCCGTCTTCGTCGAGCCGTTCATCAGCCGCCGCACGGACGAGGGCCGGCTCAAGAACGACCTTTCGGCGGAGGCGGTCACCAAGTCCATCGCCATCGCGTCCGGGCTGGGCGGCACCTCGGCCTACACCTGGCTCAAGCTGCCGGTCACCGAGAACCCCGACGACATGGCCGAGGTCATGGAGACGTCCACCCTCCCCGCCGTCCTCCTGGGCGGCGAGGTCGGCGACGACCAGGACGGCGCGTACGAGAAGTGGCGCGGCGCCCTCCAACTCCCCACCGTGCGCGGCCTGGTGGTCGGCCGTTCGCTGCTGTACCCGGCGGACGGCGATGTGGCCGCCGCCGTGGACACCGCCGTAGGACTGCTGTGAGGGCCGCATGACCGGCAACGACCTGTACGTCGCGCGGGGCACCACCGCGGACGCAGACCACGCGCTCGACATCGACCCCAAGCGGGCCGGCTGGGCGTACTGCAGCCTGCGGATCGTCGAGCTGGAGCCGGGTGGTACGCACACCTTCACCACCGGCGACAGTGAGTGGATCGTGCTTCCGCTGCAGGGCGCATGTACCGTGCGGACAGCCGACGGCACCACGGACGAAGAGTTCCAACTCCTGGGCAGGGACAGCGTGTTCGCGTCGGTCTCCGACTTCGCGTACGCACCCCGTGACGCCCGGGTCCAGATCGCCTCCGGCGCGGGAGGCCGCTTCGCCCTGGCAGGAGCGAAGTGCGAGCGACGACTCCCCGCCCGCTACGGCCCCGCGCCGGAGGTCCCCGTCGAAGAACGCGGCAGCGGCACCCAGTTGCGGCACGTCCGCAACTTCGCCTCTGCTGACGCCTTCGACTGCGACAAGCTCATCGCCGTCGAGGTGATCACCCCCGGCGGCAACTGGTCCTCGTACCCGCCCCACAAGCACGACGAGCACCGGCCCGGCGTGGAAGCCGAGCTGGAGGAGATCTACTACTTCGAGATCGACGGCCCGAACGGTTTCGGCTATCAGCGCGTATCTCCCTCCCGTGAGGGCGGATCGGACGTCCTCGCGGAGGTCCGCTCCGGCGATGCCGTCCTCGTCCCCGACGGATGGCACGGCCCGTCCATCGCCCAGCCCGGCCACGACATGTACTACCTCAATGTCATGGCGGGGCCCGGGGAGACGCGGGAGTGGCGGATCTGCTTCCATCCGGAACATACGGAGGGTTACCGATGACGTCCTCAACGACGAGGCTCACGGTCGCGCAGGCACTCGTCCGCTTCCTGTCGGCCCAGTACACCGAGCGCGACGGCGTCCGGCAGCGGCTGATCGGCGCCACCTGGGGCATCTTCGGCCACGGCAACGTCGCCGGAATCGGCCAGGCACTCATCGAGTACGCCGACGACATGCCTTACCACCAGGGCCGCAACGAACAGGCCATGGTGCACGCGGCGGTCGGCTACGCGAGGCAGTCGGGCCGGCTCTCCACCCACGCGGTGACGACCTCCATCGGTCCGGGCGCCACGAACCTGGTCACGGGCGCGGCTCTGGCGACCGTCAACCACCTCCCGGTGCTGCTCCTCCCCGGCGACGTCTTCGCCACCCGCCCCGCCGACCCGGTGCTCCAGCAGCTCGAAGTCCCCTACGCCGGCGATGTGTCGGTCAACGACAGCCTGCGCCCGGTGTCGAGGTACTTCGACCGCATCACCCGGCCGGAAGCCCTGATCCCGTCGGCCCTGAACGCCATGCGTGTGCTGACCGACCCCGTCGAGACCGGCGCCGTGACCCTGGCCCTCCCGCAGGACGTCCAGGCGGAGGCCCACGACTGGCCGGACGAGTTCTTCGCCGAGCGCACCTGGGTCGTACGCCGCCCGGGCGCCGACCCGGCCGAACTCGCCGAGGCCGTACGGGCGATCAGGTCCGCGCGCAGGCCGCTCGTCATCGCCGGCGGCGGCGTCCACCACAGCCGCGCCGAGGAGGCCCTCGCCGAGTTCGCCGGTACCACGGGCATACCGGTCGCCTCCACCCAGGCCGGCAAGGGCTCCCTGCGCCACGACCATCCCCAGGACGTCGGCGGGATCGGCCACACCGGCACGGCCACCGCGAACGAACTCGCCCGCACCGCCGACCTGGTGATCGGCGTGGGGACCAGGTACACGGACTTCACCACGGCCTCCGGGACCCTCTTCACCGGCGAGGGCGTGCGCTTCCTCAACCTCAACATCGCGCCCTTCGACGGCCACAAGCTCGCCGGTCTGCCCCTGATCGCGGACGCCCGCAGCGGCCTCCAGGAGCTGACGGCGGCCCTCGACACGCATGCCCACGAGGTCGCGGCCTCCTACGTCACCGAGTACACCGAGGACAAGGAGCGCTGGGAACAGCGCGTCGACGCCTGCTACGAGGCCGACGAGCCGGACGTACGCCCGACGCAGCCGCAGGTCCTCGGCGCCCTGGACGCGCTGGTGGACGAGTCGGACGTGATCATCAACGCGGCCGGCTCCCTCCCCGGCGACCTGCACAAACTCTGGCGGGCGCGGTCGCGGGACCAGTACCACCTGGAGTACGGCTACTCCTGCATGGGCTACGAGATCCCCGCCGCGATCGGCGTGAAACTGGCCGCCCCGGACCGGCCCGTATGGGCGCTGGTCGGCGACGGCACGTACCTGATGATGCCGACGGAGATCGTGACCGCCGTACAGGAGGGCATCGCGATCAAGGTCCTCCTCATCCAGAACCACGGGTACGTGTCCATCGGCGGCCTGTCCGAGTCGGTGGGCGGCGAGCGGTTCGGCACCGCGTACCGCTTCCAGTCGGACGACGGTACGTACACGGGGGCGCCGCTGCCCGTGGATCTCGCCGCCAACGCCGCCAGTCTGGGCATGCGCGTGCTGCGCGCGAAGACCGTGGCGGACCTGCGGGCGGCGCTCGCCGAGGCGCGCACCGCCGACACACCCACATGTGTCTACGTCGAGACCGAAACGGCCGACACTGTGTCGGGCCCGCCGCCCGCGCAGGCCTGGTGGGATGTACCTGTGGCCGAGACCGCGACCCGACCGTCTGCGGTGAAGGCCCGCGAGCTGTACGAACGGCACGTCTCGACCCGACGCCGCCATCTGTGAAGGAGCAACTGGGCATGACGAAGATCGTCAACCACTGGATCGGCGGCAAGACCGTCGAAGGCGCGTCGGGCACGTACGGGCCGGTCACCGACCCGGCGACCGGCGCCGTCACCACGAAGGTCGCCTTCGCGTCGGTCGACGAGGTCGACGCGGCCGTGGCCGCTGCCAAGGACGCGTTCGCGACCTGGGGCACCTCCTCGCTCGCCAAGCGGACCACGATCCTGTTCAAGTTCCGGGCGCTCCTTGAGGCGAACCGGGACGCGATCGCCGAGCTGATCACCGCCGAGCACGGCAAGGTGCACTCAGACGCGCTCGGTGAGGTCGCGCGCGGCCTGGAGATCGTGGACCTGGCCTGCGGGATCACGGTGCAGCTGAAGGGTGAGCTGTCGACCGAGGTCGCCAGCCGCGTGGACGTCTCCTCGATCCGGCAGCCGCTCGGTGTGGTCGCCGGCATCACGCCGTTCAACTTCCCCGCGATGGTCCCGATGTGGATGTTCCCGATCGCCATCGCAACCGGCAACACCTTCGTGCTGAAGCCGTCCGAGAAGGACCCGTCGGCCTCCATCAAGATCGCCGAGCTGCTGGCCGAGGCCGGGCTGCCCGACGGCGTCTTCAACGTCGTGCACGGCGACAAGGTGGCCGTCGACCGCCTCCTGGAGCACCCGGACGTCAAGGCGGTGTCGTTCGTCGGCTCCACCCCGATCGCCCGCTACATCCACACCACGGCCGCCGCGAACCACAAGCGAGTGCAGGCCCTGGGCGGCGCCAAGAACCACATGCTGGTCCTGCCGGACGCCGATCTGGACGCGGCCGCGGACGCCGCCGTCTCGGCCGCCTACGGCTCCGCGGGCGAGCGCTGCATGGCCATCTCCGCGGTCGTCGCGGTCGGCTCCATCGGCGACGAGCTGGTGGACAAGATCCGCGAGCGCGCCGAGAAGATCAAGATCGGCCCCGGCAACGACCCGACCTCCGAGATGGGCCCGCTCATCACGAAGGTGCACCGCGACAAGGTGGCGTCGTATGTCTCGGGCGCGGCGGCCGAGGGCGCCGAGGTCGTGCTCGACGGCACCGGCTACACGGTCGAGGGCTTCGAGGACGGCCACTGGATCGGCATCTCGCTCCTCGACAAGGTGCCCACGTCCGCGAAGGCCTACCAGGACGAGATCTTCGGCCCGGTGCTGTGCGTCCTGCGCGTGGACACCTACGAGGAGGGCGTGGCGCTGATCAACGCCTCGCCGTTCGGCAACGGCACCGCGATCTTCACCCGGGACGGCGGCGCCGCCCGCCGCTTCCAGCTGGAGATCGAGGCCGGCATGGTCGGCGTGAACGTCCCGATCCCGGTCCCCGTCGGCTACCACAGCTTCGGCGGCTGGAAGGACTCCCTCTTCGGCGACCACCACATCTACGGCAACGACGGCACGCACTTCTACACCCGCGGCAAGGTCGTCACCACCCGCTGGCCCGACCCCGCCGACGCCCCCTCCGGCGTCGACCTGGGCTTCCCGCGCAACCACTGATCACGGTGTGAAAGCCCCGACAGGGCCGTCCGTCATACGGACGGCCCTGTTTTTTTGTGCGCACGGGCTACGGTTCCCGTACGGGCCCAAATCGGAGAGTCGACAGGCGTAGAGTGCCGTATTCGCGATCAAAGGGCCTTCTGATCTACGGATTCCGTAGGTAAACAGGTATTGACGCGCTGGTTTTCGTCGGGATTCCATGCAGCCACCCAGCCGCCGGAGGCATCCGCACGAGTCGATCGGAAATCCGCCGTATGACCGACATGCTCCGCCCTGTCGACACCGCCGTCCCAGAGGCGGCGGACAGCAGCCCCAAGGCCCTCAAACGCTCCATCGGGGTGGTCGGCGGCACGCTCCTCACCCTCTCCTGCGTGACCCCGGCCTCCACGCTCTTCGTGGTCGTCCCGGATCTGTTCGGCTCGCTCGGCACCGCCACCGCCCTGACGATCGCCATCGGCTCCCTCCTCTGTATCGCCGTGGCGTTCTGCTACTCGGAGCTGGGCACGCTCATCCCCAGCGCGGGCGGCGAGTACGCGATGGTCTCGACGATGGCCGGACGGCTCGCGGGCTGGCTCGTCTTCGTCCTCTCCCTGCTGGTCGTCATGATCGTCCCGCCGGTGATCGCGATGGGCACGGCGGACTACCTGGCACCGGTGGTGCACCTGGACCCGGCGCTCGCGGGCGCGGGAGTCATGCTCCTGGCGACCCTCGCCGGTCTGCTCGACCTGCGGGCCAACGCCTGGATCACCGGCATCTTCCTGGTCCTGGAGGTCATCGCGGCGGCCGTGGTGGCGGTCCTGGGCTTCGCACACAGTGAGCGGGGCGCCGGGAGCCTGGTCTCCATGAAGGTGGCGGGCTCCGGCGGCCACACGGACACGGTGACGGCGATGCTGGTGGTGTCGGGCCTGGCGATCGCCCTGTTCGTCACCCAGGGCTTCTCGACCGCCGTCTACCTCTCCGAGGAACTGGAGCACCCGCGCCGCAACGTCGCCCGTACGGTCCTGGCCACCCTCGCCATCTCGACGGTGATCATTTTGGTCCCGGTGGTGGCGATCACCATGGGCGCCTCGGACCTCTCCACGCTGACCGGCGGCGACATCAGCTCCATGGTCACCGCCTGGTCCAACTCCGCGGTCGGCACCTTCGTCAGCCTCTGCGTGGCTCTCGCGATCATCAATGCGGGCATCGTCATGGTCATCCAGAACTCCCGTGTCCTGTTCGCCTCGGCCCGCGACAAGGCCTGGCCGGAGCCGGTCAACAACGTCTTCGCCAAGCTCGGCCGCTTCGGCTCCCCGTGGGTCGCCACCCTCGCCGTCGGAGTCCCGGGCGCCCTGCTCTGCTTCGTGAACCTGGACACCCTGTACGGCGTCACGGGCGTCTCGGTGACGGGCATGTACCTCCTGGTCGCAGTCGCCGCCCTCCTCTCCCGCCGCGGCCCCCACAAGCACACCCCCGCCTGGCGCATGCCCTTGTGGCCCGCAATGCCGATCCTGCTGATCGCGGTCCTGGCCTACATCCTCAGTCAGCAGGAGACGAGCTACCTCCTGTGGACGGGCGGCATCACGGCGGTGGCCACCCTGTACTGGGCCTTCTACCTCCGCCCCCGCCGCGACTCCCGGTGGCTCGTCTCGATTCCGGAGGACCAGCGGGCTTAAGGGGCGCGGGGCTGTATCGATATGCGGCTCCGCCGCGTGGGCGCGACAAGCCTCAACGAACCCGCACCCGGCAAACAACAGGAGCAACCGAGCTCGTAGCCGTACACCAACTGCGGTACACAGTCGGCCCCAGGTTCACCCCACGGTCTGCTCCGACTGTCAGAGACGCCCCGTACCGTTGAGTCATGGATCTTCGACCGCCCCGCCTGCGCGGGCTGCTTCGGAGGCCCCGGAGGCTACTGGCCGCCGGGGCCGCCGTCGTCGTACTCGCAGGCGCGGGAACGTGGACGGCCGTCGCCTCGGACAAGAAGGCCCGGGTACAGGAAACCGACCGGGTCATGGCCGTGGACGGCGTCCGCATCGACACCGCGTACTTCACCTCCGGCCCAAGCGGCGCACGCCGTCCCGCCGTGCTGCTCGCCCACGGCTTCGGCGGCAGCAAGCAGGACGTCCGGCAGCAGGCGCAGGACCTGGCGAGAGACGGTTACGCGGTGCTCACCTGGTCGGCCCGCGGTTTCGGGAAGTCCACCGGCAAGATCGGGCTGAACGACCCGAAGGGCGAGGTCGCCGACGTCTCCAAGCTGATCGACTGGCTGGCGAAGCAGCCCCAGGTCCAGCTCGACAAGCCCGGCGACCCGCGCGTGGGCGTCGCAGGCGCCTCGTACGGCGGCGCGATCTCCCTGCTGGCAGCGGGGTACGACCACCGCGTGGACGCCATCGCCCCGGCGATCACGTACTGGAACCTGGCGGACGCCCTCTTCCCGAACGGCGTCTTCAAGAAGCTGTGGGCGGGCATCTTCATCAACTCCGGCGGCGGCTGCGGCAGGTTCCAGCCCGAGCTGTGCCGGATGTACGAGCGGGTCGCGGAGTCGGGCAGGCCGGACGCGCAGGCGCGTGAGCTGCTGGCCGCCCGCTCCCCGTCCGCCGTCGCCGACCGCATCAAGGTGCCGACGCTCCTGGTGCAGGGCCAGACGGACTCCCTGTTCCCGCTCGGCCAGGCGGACGCGGCGGCGAAGGCCATCCGCGCGAACGGCGCCCCGGTCGACGTCGACTGGATCGCCGGCGGGCACGACGGCGGAGACATGGAGGCGAGCCGCGTCCAGACACGCGTGCGTGCGTGGTTCGACCAGTACCTCAAGGACGAGAAGGGCACGGACACGGGCCCGGCCTTCCGCATCACCCGCACCGGAGGCGTCAACTCCACGGACGGCGCGGCCGTCCTGCGGGGAGCGGCCGACGACACGTACCCGGGCCTGGAGAGCGGACAGCGCTCCGTGCGCCTCAGGGGCTCGCAGCAGAGCTTCGCCAACCCGGCGGGTGCCAGCCCGCCCGCCGTCTCCGCCCTGCCCGGCCTCGGCGGCTCCGGCGGCCTCGCCCAGCTGTCCTCGCTCGGTGTCGGGGTCTCGCTGGACTTCCCCGGCCAGTTCGCCAGGTTCGAGTCGGCGCCGGTGAGCAGCGGCCTGCGGATCACCGGATCGCCGACGGTCACTGTCCACGTGAAGTCGACGAGCGACGACGCCGTGCTGTTCGGGAAGGTGTACGACGTCGGCCCCGGCGGCGGCACGCCCGTGCTGCCCTCGCAGCTGGTGGCCCCGGTCCGCGTCGAGGGCGCGAAGTCCGGCAAGGACGTGACGATCACGCTCCCGGCCGTCGACCACGAGGTCGAGCAGGGCCACCGGCTGCGCCTGGTCCTCGCCTCCACCGACCTCGGCTATGCCTCCCCGGCCGCCCCGGCGACGTACACCGTCTCCCTCAAGGGCGATCTGAAGGTGCCGACGGCACCCGGCGTGACGACCGCGGCCGCCCCGCTGCCGTCCTGGGTGTGGTGGCTCCCGCTGGCCGGCGCGGTGCTCGCCCTGGCCCTGTTGCTGACGGGCCGACGCCGCACGATCGCCGCGCCGCCGTCCCCCGAGCTGGCCGAAGTCCCGCTCCAGATCACGGACTTGAGCAAGCGGTACGCAAGGTCGGCGGACCGTTACGCGGTACGGGACCTGTCCTTCCGCGTGGAGAAGGGCCAGGTGCTCGGCCTCCTCGGTCCCAACGGCGCGGGCAAGACGACGACTCTTCGCATGCTGATGGGCCTGATCAGGCCGGACGGCGGCGAGATCCGCGTCTTCGGCCAGGCGATCCGCCCCGGCGCCCCGGTCCTGTCCCGGGTCGGCGCGTTCGTGGAGGGCGCGGGCTTCCTCCCGCACCTGTCCGGCCGCGAGAACCTGGAGCTGTACTGGCAGGCGACCGGCCGTCCGCCCGAGGACGCCCACCTGGACGAGGCACTGGAGATCGCGGGCCTCGGCGACGCACTGGCTCGTGCGGTCCGCACCTACTCCCAGGGCATGCGCCAGCGCCTGGCCATCGCCCAGGCCATGCTCGGCCTCCCGGACCTGCTCATCCTCGACGAACCGACCAACGGCCTCGACCCGCCCCAGATCCGCGAGATGCGCGAGGTGCTGATCCGCTACGCGGCGGCCGGCCGCACCGTGATCGTCTCCAGCCACCTCCTGGCAGAGGTCGAACAGTCCTGCACCCACCTGGTCGTCATGGACCGCGGCCGCCTGGTCCAGGCGGGCCCGGTCGCCGAGATCATCGGCTCCGGCGACACCCTCCTCGTCGGCCTGGCGGCCGACATCCCCGACCCACTGATCGAGAAGGTGGCGGCACTACCGGGCGTCGAGTCGGCGGTACGGACGGATGGTGGTCTGCTGGTGCGCCTGGCGCCCGCCGAGAGGGCCGGCGTGAACGGGGTCAGCGACGTCGCCGCCGGTGCGGCAGCTCTGGTAAGGGGCGCGGGGAACTGCGCGACCGGCCACGACGAACCCGCGGACGGTCGACGGCAAACCACGGCACTCACCTCCGAACCGGCGGTAGCCACGCGCACAGGCCCCGCCCAGCTCCTGGTGGAGCTGGTGCGCCTGGAAGTCCCCGTCGCATCGCTCGGCCCCCACCGCCGCCTGGAGGACGCCTTCCTCACCCTGATCGGAGGTTCCGCATGAGCACGCTGGCCGGGCACACCGACCCCCTTCACGCCGCCTCCGGTTACCGGGCCGGCCGCACCCTGCCCCTGCGGGTGGAGCTGGTCCGGCAGCTGAAGCGGCGCCGGACGCTGATCATGGCGGGGATCCTCGCCGCGCTGCCGTTCGTGCTGCTGATCGCCTTCGCGATCGGCGGCGACCCGAGCGGCCGCAACGGCCAGGTGACGCTGATGGACACGGCCACCGCGTCGGGAGCCAACTTCGCCGCCGTCAACCTCTTCGTCTCCGCGGGCTTCCTGCTCGTCATCCCGGTCGCCCTGTTCTGCGGGGACACGGTGGCGTCCGAGGCGAGCTGGTCCTCCCTGCGCTACCTGCTGGCCGCCCCCGTCCCACGGGCACGCCTGCTGTGGTCCAAGCTCGTCGTCGGACTCGGCCTCAGCCTGGCCGCGATGATCCTGCTCCCGGTGGTGGCACTGGCCGTGGGCACCGCCGCCTACGGCTGGGGCCCGCTGCAGATCCCCACCGGCGGCGCGCTGGACTCGGGGACGGCGGCCCAGCGCCTGCTGGTGGTCGTGGCGTTCATCTTCGTGTCCCAACTGGTCACCGCCGGGCTGGCGTTCTGGCTTTCGACGAAGACGGACGCGCCCCTCGGCGCGGTCGGCGGCGCGGTCGGACTCACCATCGTCGGCAATGTCCTGGACGCCGTGACGGCCCTCGGCCACTGGCGTGACTTCCTGCCCGCGCACTGGCAGTTCGCCTGGGCGGACGCCGTCCAGCCGCACCCCGAGTGGTCCGGCATGATCCAGGGCACGGCGATTTCCATAACGTACGCGCTCGTGCTGTTCGCCCTGGCCTTCCGGGGTTTCGCCCGCAAGGACGTGGTGTCCTAGGTCAACGGAGGATCACCCACCGGTCTCGACCGGCCATGATCGTGGCCGTCTTGAGATGCATCCGCAACGCCCCGTGCCGCACATTCCGACCCCCTGCGCCGTCACAGTCACAGACGTCGGCGTCAACACACCAAGGGGGCACGGAAGATGGAGCGGTACCGAACACCACGGCCGGGCATGCCACACGACCGAACCCGGCGGCTGCGCGCCGCCGTCCTCGCCCTCGCGGCGACCGGGGGGCTGCTGCTCACGGCCTGCGGGACGGGCGGCGGCTCCGACAGCAGCAACAAGGCCTCGGACGGCTCGCACCGGACCGGCTTCCCGGCGCCGGCCGCCCCGACGGCCGGTGCCCAGGACGGCGAGAACTCCTACGCAAGCCCGTCCTTTGCCCCCTCCCCGTCCGCCGATTACCTCTCCACCTTCGCCCTCGACGTCGACACCGCGTCCTACGGTTACGCCCGCCGCACCCTCGCCGCCGGGCAGCGCCCCGACCCGTCGACCATCCGCCCCGAGGAGTTCGTCAACAGCTTCCGCCAGGACTACGAACGCCCCGACGGCAACGGCTTCACGGTCACCGTCGACGGCGCCCGCACCGACGAGAAGAACTGGTCCCTGGTCCGCGTGGGTCTCGCCACCCGCCCGGCCGCCGAGACCGGCGAACGCCCGCCCGCT
This sequence comes from Streptomyces sp. NRRL S-646, assembly GCF_000720765.1. Lineage (GTDB taxonomy): Bacteria > Actinomycetota > Actinomycetes > Streptomycetales > Streptomycetaceae > Streptomyces. The sequence continues at coordinate 411,269 of NZ_JODC01000006.1, read as the reverse complement.
GCCCTCACGTTCGTCATCGACATCTCCGGCTCCATGTCGGAGCCCGGCCGGCTCGACCTCGCCCAGAAGTCCCTCGACACGATGACGGACCGGCTGCGCGACGACGACTCGGTCGCCATCGTCACCTTCAGCGAGAAGGCCGAGCAGGTCCTGCCGTTGACCCGCCTCGGCGGTCACCGGGGCGAGATCCACGAAGCGATCGACGGTCTGGAGCCGACCTACTCCACCAACCTCGGCGCGGGCGTCGAGACCGGCTACGCCACCGCCGTCGAGGGCCGCCGCAAGAACGCCACCAACCGCGTCGTCCTCATCTCGGACGCCCTCGCCAACGACGGCGACACCGACCCGGACTCCATCCTGGACCGCATCTCCTCGGCCCGCCGCGAGTACGGCATCACCCTCTTCGGCGTCGGCGTCGGCAGCGACTACGGCGACGCCCTCATGGAACGCCTCGCGGACAAGGGCGACGGCCACACCGTGTACGTGTCGGGGGAGGGCGACGCCCGCAAGGTCTTCTGCGAGCAGCTCCCGCAGAACATCGACCTGACCGCCCGCGACGCCAAGGCCCAGGTCGCCTTCGACCCCGCCACGGTCGCCGAGTTCCGCCTCGTGGGCTACGACGACCGCCGGGTCGCCGACAACGACTTCCGCAACGACCGCGTCGACGGCGGCGAGGTCGGCCCCGGCCACACGGTCACCGCCCTGTATGCCGTCCGCACCAGGCCGGGCGCCGACGGCCACCTCGCCACCACCACCGTCCGCTGGCTCGACCCCCACACCCGCGACCCGCACGAGAAGTCCGGCGAACTGGAGACCGGCGCCCTGAACGGCTCCCTCTGGGAGGCGAGCCCCCGCTTCCAGGTCACCGCCGTCGCCGCGTATTTCGCCGACGCCCTCCGCCAGGGCGACGAACGCCGGCGCTCCCTCCCCGGCGCCCCAGGCCTCAGCAAACTCCACGACCGCGCCGAGAAGCTGGCGGCCAAGACCGAGGACAAGGACGTACAGCAGCTCGCGGACGCGATTGACCAGGCCGACCGCAGTCAGGGCTAGAACGTCAGTCCACTCACCACCGCCCCATTGACCTTTCCTTACTTACGAGTAAGTTGACCTGCCAGTCCGAGCCGACCGGGAGCCGTCATGGGCGTACGCAAGGACCTGAAAAGGGCAAAACGGCGCACCGACCTTGCGTCCCGCACCAGGGTCGAGGTCGTCAGGGACGAGGACGGAGTCGTCCGCGAGGCCCGCACCCCCGCCCTCGCCCCGCGCCCGACCATCGGCAGCACCGCCGACCTGCCCTTCACCAACGCGGCCGAGGCCCCCGATGCCGTGGTGCTGCGCCGCAAACACGACAACGGCGCCTGGCAGCCGGTGACCGCGGCCGCCTTCGCCCACGAAGTCACCGCCGTGGCCAAGGGGTTGATCGCCGCCGGTCTCGAACCCGGCGGCCGGGTCGCCGTCATGTCCCGTACCCGCTACGAGTGGACGGTCCTGGACTTCGCGATCTGGGCGGCGGGCGGCCAGACGGTCCCGATCTACGCCACATCCTCCGCCGAGCAGGTGGAGTGGATCGTCCGGGATTCCGACGCCCGCTTCGTGGTCACCGAGACCGCCGAGAACGCCGCCACGGTGACAACGGGTACGGCCCGGCACGAACGGCAGCCGCGGATCTGGCAGTTGGACGAAGCTGCCATGTCCGACCTCACCCTCCTCGGCCGCCACCTCCCCGACGAGGAGGTCACCAAGCGCCGTGCCGCGCTCACCCCCGGCACGACCGCGACGATCTGCTACACCTCCGGCACCACCGGCAAACCGAAGGGCTGCGTCCTCACCCACGCCAACCTGCACGCCGAGGCCGCCAACACGGTCGAGCTGCTCCACCCCATCTTCAAGGAGGTCACCCGCCAGGTCGCCTCCACCCTCCTCTTCCTCCCGCTCGCCCACATCCTCGGCCGCACCCTGCAGATCGCCTGCCTGATGGCCCGTATCGAGATCGGCCACTGCCCGAGCATCAGGCCCGACGAACTCCGCCCCGCCCTCAAGGAGTTCCGCCCGACCTTCCTCGTCGGCGTCCCGTACCTCTTCGAGAAGATCCACGACACGGGTCGTGCGACCGCCGAGAAGATCGGCCGCGGCGCCTCCTTCGACCGCGCGGACCGCATCGGCGTCCGCTTCGGCCAGGCGTACCTGAACAAGTTCCTGGAGACGGGCAAGGGGCCCGGCCCCGCCCTCTACGCCGCCTGGGCCCTGTACGACCTGCTGGTCTACCGCCGCGTGCGCAAGGAACTCGGCGGCCGCATGCGCTACGCGATCAGCGGCGGCTCCCCGCTCGACCGCAACCTCAACCTGTTCTTCTACGCCGCCGGAATCATCGTCTACGAGGGCTACGGCCTGACGGAGACGAGCGCGGCCGCCACGATCGTCCCGCCGCTCAAGCCCCGCCCGGGCACGGTCGGCGTGCCGGTCCCCGGCACCGCGGTGCGCATCGCCGACGACGGGGAGGTGCTCATCAAGGGCGGCGTCGTCTTCGGCGCGTACTGGAACAACCCGGCCGCCACCGACGCCGTACTGCGGGACGAGTGGTTCGCGACCGGTGATCTCGGCGCTCTCGACGAGGACGGCTACCTCACCATCACCGGCCGCAAGAAGGACATCCTCGTCACCTCCGGCGGCAAGAACGTCTCCCCGGCCGTACTGGAGGACCGGCTGCGCAGCCGCCCGCCGATCGGCCAGTGCATCGTCGTCGGTGACAACCGCCCCTTCGTCGCCGCCCTGATCACCCTCGATCCCGAGTCCGTCGCCCACTGGCTGACGGTCCGCAAGCTGCCGGCGGACACCCCGATGTCGGAGGTCGTCCGGGATCCGCGGATGCGCGCCGACGTCCAGAAGGCCGTGGACTACGCCAACGAGGCCGTCTCCCGCGCCGAGTCGGTCCGTGCCTTCACCCTGGTCGAGGGCGAGTTCACGGAGGACAACGGTTTGCTCACCCCCTCGTTGAAAATCAAGCGGCACGCCGTGACGGCGGCGTACGCGGAGGAGATCGAGGCGCTGTACGGCGGCTGACGGCCCGACCAGGTCACTCATGCGGGTGATCCATGTCCGGCCACCCGCCTCAAGTGGTGCAATTAAGTGATATATGACTGTGTGTCATTAATGTGCGGAATTGCGGCAAAGGAGGATGAATGACCCCTCATCGCCGCCGGTCCGCCCACAGGCGGCTGGCGCTCATCACCGCCGGAGCGATCGCGTCAGCAGCTCTCGCCTGGGGCCCGGCCTCCCCGGCCGATGCCGCCCGGCACCCCGATGCGCGGCGCGCCATGCCCGTGGTGCCGGGCGCACCGGACCCCACGCCCGCGCCCGCGGACATCACCCGCTCCTACGCGGTGGCGGACGTGCGGCGCGCCGCGTTCGGCGCGTTCCTCGACTCCGAGCCCGAAGGGCTGGTGCGTCTGAAGGAGTTCAGCGGTTGGCTGGGCGGTACCGAGCTGCGCGTGGGGCACACCTATCTGCCGGGCGACGTCTGGGAGAACATCGAGGGCGGCTACGGCTTCCTCGACAGCTGGGCCAAGTGGCGGCTGGCCAAGCCCGACCGGCTCCTCGTGCTCAACGTCCCGCTGATGGAGCACAACGAGGCGCAGGTCTCCGACATCGCCGTCGCACGGCTGCTGCGGCGCGCCGCAGCGGGCGAGTTCGACGAGCACTTCCGGCTGCTGGCAAAGCGCCTGGTCGACCTGGGCGCGACGGACACGGTCCTGGTGCTCGGCTGGGAGATGAACGGCGTCACCTACACCCACCGCTGCGGCCCCGACCCGGAGGACTGGATCCGGTACTGGCGGCGCATCGTCACCGTCATGCGCTCGATTCCCGGCCAGAAGTTCAAGTTCGACTTCGCACCGAACCGTGGCGCGGACGCCATTCCATGGCCGAAGTGCTATCCCGGTGACGACTTCGTCGACATCGTCGGCATGGACTCCTACGACCAGCCGCACGGAATGTCGTTCGACGAGGAGGTGTCGGAGCCCTACGGCCTGAAGTTCCACGTGGACTTCGCGCGGGAGCACCACAAGCCGATCTCGTATCCGGAGTGGGGTCTGTTCCGCAACGGCGACGACGTCACGTACATGCTGCGCATGCTCGCCTGGATGGACGAGCACAAGCCGCTGTACAACACGATCACGGACTACTGCCCACACGGCGTGTGGCTGTGCACCGACAACCCCCGGGCCGCCGCCATCTACCGTGCGGTGCTGGCCAGTTCCGTCCTGCCGGAGCCGACGCCCGGGCCCGTCGTCCCCGTCCCGCCCGCGCCCGCGATCCCCGTGCCACCGGAGCCGACACCGGTGCCGTTGCCGACGCCGGTGCCCCCCGTGCCGCCGGTGCCCCCGCGGGTGCCGGAGATGCCCACGTTCCCGCCCGACCGCTGAGGGCGGCGCTACCAGTGGTCCTTGGAGTCGGGGACCATGCGCCGGACCGACTTGGCCCCGCACCGGGCGGCGGCCGCGCAGACGGTGGCCGCCAGCAGCGGCGCCGTGCGCCGGCCGGCCAGCAGGAACCGCTGGTTGTAGACCGTGTCGGGGCACCAGCGGTACTTGTGCGGCTCGTCGCCGCGCATCAGGCTCAGGACCCGGCCCTCCCCGGCGGAGGCGACGTGCTCGGTGGACGCGCGCAGCAGCATCGTCGCCACGTCCACCTTCCGCTCCCGCAGCCCCGGGTGGAAGCCGTACATGTAGTCGCCCAGCAGCCTTCCCGACAGCAGATGCAGGTCGACCGCCACCACCGCGCCCTCGAGCAGGAACTCCGTCACCGAAGCCTGACCGGAGCGGGCCATCGGGACCACCGACCGCACCAGGTGCTCCAGAAACTGCGGCCGGGTGTGCTCCGGTGTCATCTTCTTGCCCTGCCACTGCAGACGGTGCAGCTCCAGCAGCCGCCGCAGCGCCGTCTCCGTCTCGTCGTGGCCGACGACACGCCACTCGACGCCGAGCCGGCCGAGCTTGTTCACCTTGTTGCGCACCCGCTGGGCGCGCGCCGGCGGCAGCCGCTTGACCAGCTCGGTCATCGGCAGGGCGGGCAGTTCCAGGCACGTCGAGTCGCGCAGCCGGCGGCGCGGACCACGCCAGCGGCCGTAGACCTGCTCCACCGCGCTGCCCGGCCGGACCTCCCGGAAGTCGATCAGCGCGGTGCGGGCCGCGTCGGCCAGGGCGTCCGCCAGTGCCCGGCTGCCGTCCTCGGCCTCCTTCTCGTCCAGCAGTACGTCGCAGAAGTCGGAGATGGCGCCGCCGATGGGCACCAGCCTCGGCAGTGGACGCCGTACCCGCATCAGCGGTGCGGCGGCCACCAGTTCACCGCCCCGGCGCACCAGGAACAGCCGCAGCCCGTCGGGTGTGCCGTACGAGAGCCACCAGGAGTGCAGCCAGGCGTGGCTCTGGAACGGTGTCGCCGACGGGCAGGCCTCGTGCAGCCGGCCCCACTGCTCCGCAAGCCCGGCGAAGGTCCGCTCGTCGGTGCAGAGTTCCACCGAGAGCGTATGGCCGGACGCGGTCATCCGAGTGTCCCGCGGGCGTCCGCGGCGAGGGTCGGGGCGGGCACCGTCGCCTGTCCCGGGCCGTCGTCGTCCGCCGCCCGCCGCGGTCGTGCCAGCAGGACGAGGCCGCCCAGCAGACCTCCGGCGCACGCACCCACGAGCGAGGTCAGCTTCCAGGACGCGGACGACGGTTCGGCGGGCCTCATCGCGCGGGCGAGCGGTTCGAGCCGGATGCCGGTGCCGGCCTTGTTGTGGGCCGCCTGCGTGACCAGAGCGCCGGACACGGCGTTGGCGATGTCCGCGGCCTGGGCGGGGCTGGAGGAGGTCGCCGAGACCGAGACCATCGGCGCGTCCGGCGAGGTCGCGACCTGCACGCTCTTGCGCAGCGTCGCGGCCGGTACGCCCGCCTCGACCTGCGCGTCCCCGAGCACCGCGAGCTGCGGGGCCACCCGGCCGTAAGCCTGCGCGAAGCCGAGCGCGTCGGCGCAGTCGACGTCGGACCGGCCCGCCGCGACGGCGACGACGGAGCTCGTCGCCGTGTACTGCGGCGGCTTCGCCACTCCGTACGCGCCGCCGGCCACGGCACCGAGCAGCGCCCCGGCCGGCAGCAGCCACCACGAGGGCAGCCGCTTCACACGGGCGCGCTCACGGCGCGACAGGCGGGCACGCTGAACGGGGTTGTCGGTCATGGAGAACTCACTTCCAGGGTCGAGCCGGCCAGAGCGGCCGTGTAGACATCCATCAACTGCCGGGCGCTGCACGCGATGTCGTAGCGGTGCACGGCGTCCGGGACGCATCGCTCGCCCGGCCCCGCCGCCCGCAACCGCAGCAGCTCCCGTACGTACGCCCCGGTGCCGCCGGTGACGCGCCGGGCGCCGGGTGCCGCGTCCGGCGGCAGGTCCTCGACGGCGGGGCAGCTCGCGTACAGCACGGGCAGCCCGGCCGCCAGCGCCTCCACCACGGCCAGCCCGAAGGCCTCCTGCGGCGACGGCGAGACGAGCACATCCATCGCCGACAGCAGGTCGACCAGGCCGGGCGCGCCGTCGCGGGGGCTTTGCAGATACGGCCGCTCGCCCGTCAGCACCACCCGGTCCGCGATCCCCAGCGCCCGGGCGGTGCGCCGCAACGCCGTCTCCTCGGGCCCGCCGCCCACCAGCAGCAGCCGTACGTCACCGGGCAGCCGGGACAGGGCGCGCAGCAGCAGGTCGAAGCGTTTGCCCGGGGCGAGGCGTCCCACCCCGCCGACGACGTATGCGTCCTCGGGCAGCCCGTAGTGCATCCGGGCCTCCTTGCGGGCCACCTCGTCGAAGCGGAACCGGGGTGCGTCGATGCCGTTCGGGATGACGCGGATGCGTGCCCCGGGTACGCCCCAGTGGCGCAGCCGCTCGGCCACCGTCGGCGAGACGGCGACCGTGGCGCGGCCCAGGCGCTCGCCGGCCAGATACAGCCCGCGGACGCCCGCGGTCAGCGGTCTGCCCTCCAGCACGGAGTCGCCGATCGAGTGCTCGGTGGCGACGACGGCCCGGACTCCCGCGAGCCGCGCGGCGATCCGGCCGTAGAGGCAGGCCCGGTACAGGTGGGTGTGGACGAGGTCGTAGCCGCCGGTGCGGATCAGCCGGGTCAGGCGGGGCAGCGCGCCGAGGTCGCGGTTGCCGCCCATGCCGAGGTGGATGACGCGGACACCGTCGGCGGTCAGGCCCGTGGCGACCGGGCCGGGGTTGGTCAGGGTCACCACGTCGCACTGCGCGGGAAGGTGACGCAGCAACAGGCGCAGCTGCTGTTCGGCTCCGCCGACGCCGAGGCCGGTGATGATGTGCAGGGCCCTCACACGGCCTCCACGGAGCGGCCGAAGAACCGGGCCAGGCGTCGTTTCAGCTCCAGCCGTGCTGCGGTGTCGATCTGCCCGACGTGGATGCGGGGCAGCGCGAAGTCGCCGCAGCCGTCCGGGCCGGGGGTGATCGCGCAGGCGTAGCGGTAGCCGGCCAGCCGCACGGCGGCTGCGACGCGCTCGTCGAGATAGCCGTACGGGTAGCAGAAGCCCTCGACGTCGCTGCCGGTGATCCCGGCGAGCAGATGGCGGCTGTCGTTGACCTCGGAGTGCAGCACCTCGTCGGTGGTCTTGGTCAGGTCCAGGTGGGTCAGGCCGTGCGAGGCGATCTCCATGCCCGCGGCCACGGCACGGCGGATGCCGTCCACGTCGAGCAGCGGCTTGCGCGGTCCGAGCGGCTCCCAGGCGTTCTCGCCGCCGAGCCGCCCGGGCAGCACGAACACGGTCGCGGTGAAACCCCAGCGGCACAGCACGGGCAGCGCGTCGCCGGTGAAGTCGGCGTATCCGTCGTCGAAGGTGAGCCCCACCAGGCCGCGCTCGGTGCCACGGGCGCGCGCCGCGAGCAGTTCGCGCATGCTCACCCCGCGCAGACCGCGGCCGGACATCCAGGCGAACTGACGGTCGAGGCGGGCGGGGGTGACGGTGACGTTGTACGGGTCGTCCGGGCAGTCCGAGACGGAGTGGTACATCGCCACCCAGACGGCGGGACCCCGCTTGGACCGTCTTCTCGCGGACGATCTGGGATCGGGTTCGGTCTTGCGCGGTGCAGCGGAGACGTCAGCGACCATGGCCCAGCTTTCGTGTGACGGAATGACGGAGAGACTGCGCGAGGGGAAGCAGAAGGGACCGGGCGCCCGCCGCGTCGAGGACCCAGGCCAGCAGCAGGAAGACGACGGTCACGCAGATGCAGCAGGCGGCGACGGCCGCAGCGGGCGAGGCGAACAGCCCCGCGACCAGCAGCCCGGCGCCGGTGGCGCACACGGCCGCGCACACCGGCCGGACGAGTTCGGCGACGACCCGGCGCACGCGCACCGGCACATTGCGGGGCCCCAGGCCGTGCAGCATGAGCAGCGCGGTGAGGGTGATGCCGGTCGCGTTGGCCGCGGCGATGCCGCAGGCACCCCAGGGACGTACGGCCCAGGCGCCGATGACGACGGTGGCGATCGCGCCCACGCCCATCGCCCCCAGCGGGAACCAGGTGGTACGGCCGGCCGCGAAGTACGACCGCACGAGCGCCCCGACCAGCGTCTGCCCGAGCAGCCCGGCCGCGTACACCCGCATCACGGCGGCGGTCGCGGCGGTGTCCTGCGCGGTGAACGCCCCGCGCTGAAAGAGGAGTTGGACGATCTGCGGCGCGCAGGCCACGACCACCGCGGCGCCGAGCAGGACGAGACAGGCCATCAGCAGCACGTCCCGCTCGACCCGGTCCCGGGCCCGCCGCGTGTCGCCCTCGGCGATGGCCTGCGCCACCACCGGGAAGGTGACGATGCACACCATCATGGACAGCGACATCGGCAACTGGGCCACCTTCTGGGCGTAGTTGAGGTGCGAGATGGCGCCGGCGGGCAGCGTGGACGCGAAGTGCCGCTCGATGAGGACCTGCGACTGCCGGCACAGGGCGAACAGCAGAACCGCACAGACCAGCCCCGGCGCGAGCGGCCGCCCCCCGTCGTCCTCGTACGCACAGTCGTTGCGGCCGGGCCGCCCTGCGATCCGCCGCGCCAGCGACGGAGTCTGTACGGCGACCATGAGGCACCCGCCGAGGGCGACCCCCAGAGCGGCGGACCGCACACCCCAGTGCACACCGAGGACGAACATCGTGGAGATGATCGCGACGTTGTACGCGATGTAGATCGCGCCGGGCGCCAGATACGAACGGTGGGCGCGCAGCGCCGCGCTGCAGTACCCGGCGAGCCCGAAGCTCAGCACACAGGTCGCGGTCAGCCGTGTGCAGGAAATCGCGAGCGACGGGTCGGGCAGACCGGGTGCGAGGGCGGAGACCAGCAGCGGCGCCCCGGCCACCAGCGCGGCGGCCGTGGCGGCGAAGGCGAGGCACAGCCGCGGCAGCGAGGCGGCGACCAGGGCGCGCACCGGGTCGGTGGTGCTGTTCCCGAGCGCCCGCCGGGCCAGCGCCACGCTGAACGCGGGCACCAGCACGAACGCCATGCCCTCCTCGATCAGCAGGGTCGCCGCGAGTTCGGGCACGGTCCAGGCCACCAGGAACGCGTCGGTCTCCGCGCCGGCGCCGAAGAGATGCGCGAGCGCCTGATCCCGTGCCAGGCCGAGGACCGCCCCGGCCATGGACAGCGCGGCGGACAGCAGTGTCGCCCGGGCCAGGAAGCGGGCCGAGGGGGTGTCCGCCTGCCGGGCGGCGGGAGCACCGGTGAGGCCGTCGGCCGGGAGCGCGCCGTTCGTGCCGGTCGCCTCGGAAGCGCCCGCGGTGCGCGCGGGTCCGGGGTTCATCGGGGGTCCGATTCCGCGACGGGGCCCGAAGGGCCCTGAAGGGGCGCGGGGCTGTGTCCATGTGCGGCTCCGCCGCGAGGGGGGTCCCCCTGCTCGGGCGAAGCCGAGAGTGGGGGAGCGACCAGCAACGACGGCGCTGTGGACGGCCGACGGCACATCGCGGTGGAGCCGGCAAGGCCCCCCGCCAGCGACCACCAGGCGGCGACGCCGAAACAGACGGCCGTCACGGTGGTGGAGGGGCCGCCGATGTCGGAGTACAGGAAGTTCACCAGCTGCCACAGCAGCAGCCCGCACGCCGCGAGCGCACAGTCCCGGGCGTGCGGCGCCCCCCGCAGCCGGCGCAGCGCGCCCACCAGCAGGGCCAGCCAGCTGCCCGCGACCGTGAGCAGACCCAGCAGGCCCTGCTCGCTCAGGAGCAGCATGTACATGTTGTGCGGGGAGAGCAGGGGCTGGCGCCGGAAGGCCTGGCCGTCGCCCTCCGTGTCGCTGCCCGAGGACAGCGCGAGCGAGGCGTGGGAGTCCCGGTAGGCGGGAAAGGCCTTCAGGCCGACGCCCCGCACCGGGTGCTCGCGCCACATGTCGACGGACGCCGCCCACATGGTGTAGCGGTCGACGACCGACTGGTCCGGTGCGCCGGCGACCTGGGTGATGCTGGTCAGCCGCTCCTGCAGCACCGAGCCGCCCACGCCGAACCCGCCCACCAGCACCACGCAGGCCGCGGTCACCGCCGCGAACACCTTCAGCGCCCGCCGCACCCCGGCCAGCAGCAGCTGCGCCCCGCAGGTCACGGCGGTGGCGATCCAGGAACCCCGGCTGAAGGACAGCGCGAGCGGCACGAGCAGCACCAGCGCACCACCGGCCGCCGCCAGCCGCTGCCGCCTGGCTCCCGTCCCGAGCGCGAGACCGGTCAGCACCACCACTCCGGCGGCGACGACGGCCGCCATCCCCATCACGTCGTGCGGCCCGAACGTGCCCACCGCCCGGATGTAGGCCCCCTGGTACGAGGCCCCGGTCCCGGTCAGGTACTGGCGCACCCCGACCGCCCCCTGCCACAGCGCGAGACCGGCCAGCGCCCACAGCACCAGCCGGGCATCGCGCCGGTCGCGCACCAGCAGCACGATCGCGAGCGGGACGAGCACGAACACCTGGAGGTAGCGGGCCAGTCCGGTGACCGCGTCGCCCGTTGTCACCGCGCCGGTCGCGGAGACCGCGATGCCGACCACGGGCAGCCCGAGCACGACCGCCGCCGTCCGCGTCAGCGGGCGCCGCGCCCCTCGTACGGTGCACACGACGGCCCAGAGCACGACCAGCCCGCAGGCCGCGTCGGCGGGCGTGGCGCCGCTGTCCGTCTCGGCCGGCAGCCCCAGCAGGGCGATCACCGCCAGGACGGGCAGCACGGGGGCGGCCCGGCGCAGCGCCGCAAGCTGCGGCACGAGCGGTACGGAGGCCGCCGAGGTAGTGCTCACCCGCGCTCAGCTCCCCGTCGGCCGTACGAACAGGACCGCCGTGCGCGCCAGGATGCAGATGTCCTGCCACAGCGACCAGTTGTCGATGTAGGCGTTGTCGAACCGGCACCGGTCCTCGATGGAGGTGTCCCCGCGCAGCCCGTGGATCTGGGCGAGCCCGGTGATCCCGGTCGGCATCCGGTGACGCTCGCGGTACCCCGGGTAGGCCTGGCTGAACTTGGCGACGAAATAAGGCCGTTCGGGCCGCGGACCGACCAGGCTCATGTCTCCGCGGCAGACGTTCCACAGCTGCGGCAGCTCGTCCAGCGAGGTGCGGCGCAGGAACTGGCAGAAGCGGCTCATCTCCTGCTCGTTCGCCACGCTCCAGCGGGTCGCCGCCTCGTGCGCGCTGGCGGGCCGGTGGGTGCGGAACTTCAGCAGGGTGAACGGCCGCCCGTCCTTGCCGATCCGCTCCTGCCGGAACAGCACGCCCGGCCCGTCCATGACCCGCAGCACCGCCGCGCACACCAGCAGCACCGGGCAGGCGAGCAGCAGCAGCGAGCCCGAAAGCACCGCGTCGAGCACCCGCTTGCCCACGCCGACCCGCCGCCGTCCGCGCCCCGGGCACAGCAGTCTGCGTGGGAAACCCGCCAGATGCCCGCCCGCTTCGCGGCGCCCGCCGAGGCCGTACGAGGGCGCGTCCGCGTCCAGCTCCCACACCACGCAGCCGTACGCGGCGAGATCCCGCAGCAGAGCGGTCTTCTCCACCCGGGTGGCGGCGCCCACGACGAGCACCGTCTCCACACCGTTCTGGATGACGGCCCGACGCGCCGCCTGATCCGTGGTCAGCAGCGGCAGCTCGGGACCCTCACCGGGCCGGGCGAGGACGTCGAGGCCGTCGCCGACCACACCCACCGGCCGTACTCCGCAGCTCGGCTGGCGCAGCAACGCGGCTGCGACCTTCCGGGCCACCGCGACCGGACCGACCACCAGCGCGGGATCGGGCAGCCGTCGCCGCGCCCGCCGCCCGTGCACCGCCGCACGGCCCGCGCAGGCCGCCGCGCACTGCACGGCGAACGCGCCGGCCAGTACGGCCGGCGGGAGCGGCCGCAGCGGCGAGAGCGACCCGACAGCAGCCCAGCCGACGGCGATCCGTCCGCAGACGGCGGGAAGTTCGTCCAGCACACCGCGCACCAGGGAGCTGTCGTACAGGCGGGCCCGCCGGTTCAGCCCGATCACCCCCAGCACCAGCAGGGCGACGACCAGCGGATGCCTCGGGAACCCGGGCACGACCAGGACCCCCAGCAGGGCGGCGCCGCCGTCGACGAGCGGCAGGGTCATCCAGAAGGCCCGCCGCGGCCGGCTCTCTCTCCGTCCGGCGGGCAGTCGACGTCCGGCTGCGGGGCCGCGCGGGGCGAGAACGGAGACAGCGCGCTCTGCCGCCCGCGGCTGCTGCCCCGTAGGAGGGGGAACGGTACTTTCCGCAGTCATCTGGTGATGCACTTCCTGCTCTAGTTGGGTACGGCGACCGGTGCGACAACGACGCCGTGGAGTTCGCCGAGCAATTCGCGGTACACGTCGGTCACGGCGTCCGCCGTCTGCCGCAGGTCGTGGGCGGCGAGCACATGCCGGCGGCCCTGCGCGCCCAGCGCCGCGCGCAGCGGCTCGTCCCGCAACAGCGCCGTCAGCGCCCGCGCCAGCGCACCGGGGTCCTCCGGCGGCACCAGGCAGTACGGCAGCTGCTCGGGCGGCAGGCTCTCGCGCGCTCCGTCCACGTCCGTGACCACGACCGGCCGGGCGCACGCCATCGCCTCCAGCGGGGCGAGCGCCATGCCCTCCCAGCGGGACGGCAGGACCACGAGGTCGGCGGCCCGGTACCAGGGGGCCGCGTCGGGCGCGGCACCGGCGAACACCACGGAAGCGGGCGCACAGGAGCGCAGCCGGTCCGCGTCCGGGCCCTCGCCGACCAGCACCAACCGGGCCCCGGCCAGCTGCCGTTCCACCTCGGGCCACGCCTGCAGAAGCACGTCCTGCCCCTTCTGGCGGCACAGCCGGCCCACACACACGACGAGCGGCCCCGGCCCGGACCGGGAGTCGTCCCCCTCCGGCCGGAACCTGACCGTGTCCACACCGTTGGGGACCACCCGCCACGGGGCGTCGATCCCGCACCGCTCCCCGGTTTGCCGCTCCGCCTCGCTGACGCACACAACGCGCGTCGCCCACCGTGCCCCTAACCGCTCCCAGCCCAGCGCCAGACGCGCGACGATTCCCTGGGCGGCCTCGAACGACCAGGCGTGCGGCTGAAAGACGGTCGGGAGACCGCCGCGTACGGCCAGCCGGGCCGCGAGTCCCGCCTTCGCGCTGTGCGCATGCACCAGGTGCGGCCGCACCTCGCGCAGGATCCGCGCCAACCGCCGTACCTCGCCCGGAAGTCGGTGCCCCGGCGAGCGGGTCGCGTCCCAGCGGAGCACCGTGCAGCCGGCCGCGCGCAGAGCCTCCGTCAGCGTGCCACCCTCCGGACATGCCACGGTCACCCGCAGCCCGGCGGCGAGCTGAGCCGCCACCAGGTCCGCCACGACCCGCGCGACACCGCCCTCGACGGGCTGGGTGACATGCAGGATGTGCGGCACGCGTGGGGAAAAACGCATGGGAGAGGATGCCCTTCCGAACAAAAGAGTCCGAGCCGGGGCCAGGACGTGCGGCTCGTGCTTCTTGATATAAAAACCCGCACCCGTTCGAGAGCGTGAGGTTCGTTGTTCAACCGGCATCGCTGAAATCACGAGGTGAGCCACTCTAGCCGCTCACCCCTATTTATCTGCGAACCGGTCATCTGTGTCGGAATGGTGGCGTTTCAATGAGCTATTTGTCGCCCTGGATCACCCGTTTGGAGTTACCGCAACGGCAACAGGGTTTCCCGGAAGCCGCACTCTCGTTAGGCCGGTAGAAGACGACTTACGAAAGAAAGGCACACGATGAAGACTCTGAAGGCTGCCGCCGTTGTAGCCGGTTCCCTCGCCATTGCGGGTGTCGCCGTGCCCGCCGGCGCGGCGGACATGCCGGCCGCGGGCCTCGTGGACAGCGGGAAGACGGTCGCGAGTGGTGTTCCCACGGCAGCCAAGGTGTCGACGGGTTTCGTGGGCGACAACGTCGGCCAGGTGGCGCAGAGTGTGAAGGACAGCGTGAAGGGCAGCATGAAGGAGGCGGGCATGAAGGGCCCCGTCGTCGGCGGCACCCTGCCGAACCCCGCCCTGCCGGCCACCGCCGCCGACGGCAAGCTGCTGGGCGGGCTTCCGGTCGGCAAGTAGCGTTCGACGATTCGGGTCGGCTCCGCATTCCTCGGAGTCGGCCCTTCGGCATATATGGGGGGCGTATTGCGAGCACACCTCGCGCGCTGGGCCAAACGAACGATCCAGCGTGACCGGAGGCGGCAGCGTGCCGTTGTTTCCATTGGAATGACGGTGTGGAGCGCCTTTCCCTCCTTGTTGGCGCGCTCTTCGTCGGCTGTCTCCTGACCGCGGGGCCTGTCTGTATCTGACGCAGACGGGCCCCGCGGGTTTTTGTGAAACCAGCGGAACGAAGGGGATGGAAAAGCCGATGGCGGCCCACCGGAGTTCCGGCGGACCGCCATCGAGTGGAGTGCGGCTCAGAAGAGCAGGCCGCCCGTGTACGGGGCGTTCTGCGACTGGTCGACGGCCGCCGTGTTGCACGCCGCGTAGTGCGAGTTCGGGGCCACGACGCCACCGAGGACGGCACCGTTGGACCACGGAGCGATGCAGCGCCCGTCGATCAGCGAGCCGTTGACGACGGCGATGCCCTGCTGGGGAGCGTTGACGACGATCGGGGACTCCGAGAAGCCGCTTCCGCCGGTGACGGTGGTGTTCGAGTCGTTGGCCGCGGCGGCGCCACCGGCCGCGAGCACGAGGCCCGCGGCTAGGGCGGTAATGACCGTAACCTTGTTACGCATGGGATGCGCCTTTCGGTGGGGCGGTTGGGATTTCCGTGCTCCGAATTGCTCGGAGCAGGTCAGAAGAGCAGCCCACCCGCGTACGGGGCGTTCTGCGACTGGTCGATCTTCGCCGTGTTGCATGCGGCGTAGTGCGAGTTCGGGGCCGCGACGCCGCCGAGCACGGAACCGTTGGACCACGGCGCGACGCAACGGAGGTCGGCGACCGAGCCGTTGACGACGGCAACGCCCTGCTGGGGAGCGTTGACGACGACCGGGGACGACGAGAAGCCGCTGCCGCCCGTGACGTCGGTGCAGTCCTCGGCCGCGGCAGTGCCGGCCGCCGCGAGGACGAGGCCCGCGGCGAGGGCGGAAATGGCCGAAACCTTGTTACGCATGAGTTGCGCCTTTCCGGGCTGTTTTGGGTGTTGCACCTGCTCCGAGTTACTCGGCACAGGGTCAGAAGAGCAGGCCGCCCGCGTACGGAGCGTTCTGCGACTGGTCGACGGCCGCCGTGTTGCACGCCGCGTAGTGCGAGTTCGGGGCCGCGACGCCGCCGAGCACGGACCCGTTGGACCACGGAGCGATGCAACGGCCGTCAATCAGCGTCCCGTTGACTACCAGAACGCCCTGCTGAGGGGCGTTCACGACGACCGGCGACTCCGCAAAGCCGCTGCCGCCCTTGACGGTCGTGTTTGTGTCGTTGGCCGAGGCGAAACCGACGCTGCTGACCATAGCGCCGAGGGTGAGGGCAGTGATGACCGCGAACTTCCTGGGCAACTTAGTTCCTTCCTCAATTCACGGTTGCGCACGCTTGCATACCAGGAAACCTTGATATGCGCCTATAAGTCACGGGACGGGCGCCTAAACAAGGTTTATTCCGTCGGATGGCGCAATGCCGCAGGTTCCTGGGGGTCGGACCGGAATGGATCCGGAATCCATATGGCGTAAATGACGGACAATCCGAAAAGGGGACGGGCGTCGACATGGGTCCGGCCCACCGGAGGGGAGAGGGCCGGTGGGCCGGACAAATGCGTCGTATGAGGGCTTCCGCCGGTACGGCCGGCTCCTACGGTTTCCGTCTCGTCACTTGCTGAGCAGGCTCCCCAGCCCGGTGGAGGTCGGCGCCTGCAGCGGGTGGACCTGAACGACGCCGTTTCCGGCCGGGTTCCGCACCGGAATCGTGGGCTTCTTGGAAGCGTTCGGGTCCATACCGTCGAGGTAGACGCCCGAAACTCCCGGCGTCTTCTGCTTGTCGAAGGCGCTACCGTTGGCGAGCTTGCCGTTGCGGGCCAGTCGCGACACGACGTCGGCCGCCGGCACGACCGCCGGGGTCACCTTGGTCGGGGACATGAGACCGAGCAGGCCGCCCGACGCGGCCGGTACGGCCGGTGGGGTGGCGGCCGACGCCGCGACGGCGGACCCACCCACGAGGCCCGCGCCGATGGCCAACGCCGCAGTGGTGAAAATTGCCTTCTTCATGATTCACCTCGGTTGAAAGTTACCTCTGATCCGTCGGCTGGAGAACATAGCAGTCCATGCTCTCCGTAAAAGCGATGCGTTACGCCATACGCATGAAAGCCGGAGGGGTGAACAATGCTTTGCTTACGGTGTCGTCAAAGGGATTCACATCGTCGGTGAATCAATTCATCGTATGGTGGGTGCGGTTTCGACCGGATGGGTAGTGTGAAAGAGGAATTCCAACGGTGCAGCCGGTGCTTCGGCCGGGGCGGCCGCTTCGCGGCCCTACCCTCACCGCCATGACCGCCGACAGCGCCCAGCCCATGCCGACCGCGCACCCTGCCCTCGCCACCGGCAAGTCGCTCACCTGGTCGGAGGAGTTCAACACCCCCATCGCCTGGGGCACCAAATGGGTCGGCGACAGAACCAGCGCCTACCGCTACGGCAACCACAATCCCGACGACAACAAGCTCGACTGGCTCAGCCCCGGCTGTGTGACCGTCTCCGAAGGGGTGGCCACCTTCACCGCCACCCCGGCCGGCCACACGCTCGAGAACGGCCGGCAGGCCTGGCACACCGGACTTCTCACCACCGAGTACTCCGCCGAGGGCTTCCAGGTGCGGACCGGTGACTACGCCGAGACCCGGGTCAAGCTGCCGTCCGGGACCGGTGCCTGGCCGGCGCTGTGGACCTGGAAGGACGGCGGGAACGAGGTCGACTCCTTCGAGTACCACCCCGACAACCCGAACCTGCTGGAGCTGTCCAACCACGTCAACCACGCCTGCGCCTATCACACCGATGCCGACACGATCGCCCCGGACGAGTGGGTGACCATCGGCAGCTGCTACGGCAAGCACTCCGTCGACTGGTACGTCAACGGCGAACGGGTCTTCCGCGACGGCACCGGAGTGGGCGCCCACTGGTCGGCGTACCTGATCCTCAATCTGTCGCTGAGCGCCGGCCAGTACCACCCGGCCCCCTCCGGTCCGGGCCCCCTCACCTTCGCCGTCGACCACCTTCGCGTCTACCGCTGAGTGTTCTCGTAAGGAGCCCCCCATGCGTGTACTGCCCGCACGGCGTATCGCGTCCGTCGCTCTCTGCGCCGCCCTGCTGGTCGGCATCGCCGCCCCGGCCGCCGTCGCGGCCGACTCCGCACGGGAGCGCACCCGGACGTCGTCCCGCGGACCCGTCCCCGGGGCGGACCAGCTGCTCCCGCAGGTCAAGAAGCTCGGCGATCTCGGCAGTGTGCTCACTCCCGTCGCCAGACTGCTCAACGCCGTGCTGAAGGCCGACGGCGGCCAGCTGTCCGTCGTCGAGGCGCAGAAGCTCGGCGACGCCGTGAAGGACGCCATCTCCAAGGCCTTCCCGGTGGCCACCAAGGCAGTCAAGGGTGACACGCTCACCGCTCTGAAGAAGGCGGTCGACGCCCTGCTGTCGGCCGCCACCTCCGGCGACTCCGACAAGGTCCCACCGGCCGTCAGCGGCATGGTGACCGCCCTGGGCAAGGTCCTCGCCGCAACGACAACGGCCGGGTGAACCTCGCCCGAGCCGTCGGCCATTCGGGTGAGAAGGCGGCGGGCCGGTCGGCAGCCCGTCGATAAGGTCGCGCGATGACCTCAACCCCAACCGAAACGCGCCCCTTCCGCATGACCGACCTCGGCACCCTCGTCCTGCTGCCCTGGAGCGGTGCCGCCGCCGACGGAGGTGACCTGCCGTATCTGCTGGCCTACTCCCTCGGGGACGCCGAGGGTGGGCCGCAGACGACGTCCGCCGCGGTCGAGGGGCTGCTGGCCGGCAACGGGCTGCGGGTCGGCGGGGGCCTCGTCGACGGCACCGCCGAGGCCGGGATCGCCGTCAGCCTGTTCGTCGAGGCCGGGCAGGCCTTCGTCACCATGCCGCAGCTGGGCGCCCGGTGCGCCGCTCCGCCGGAGTGGCTCGCGGCGGTCGCCGAACGCGGCTACGCCTACCTCGTGTTCACCACCCGCCCCTGGCCGCAGGGCAGGCCGGGCCGGCCGATCGAGCCCGCGGCGCTGGCCGCCTTCGCCGGCGCCGAGCAGACCCTGAGGGCCGCCGCGCACGTGCTCCTGCCGGCGCTCACCCCGCGCTGAGAGCGTCGTCGGCAGGCCGAGCCTGACCCGTTGGTGGGATTTCTGGACGATCTGACGCACCGGCTCCGCCGAGCTTCCGCGTGGGCACAGCATCGTATGGACGTACTGGTGTTGATCCTATGAGGGAGCGAGCCATGGTCGTCCGTGCCGGTGGAGTACCGATGGGTGGGGAGCAGCGGGCGAGGCAGGCGATAAGGCGCCGGGTGCTCGCCTCCATCGCCGCTTTCGCGCTCGCGCCCGTCCTCGTCGCCTCGCGCGTCCCGCGGCGCGCAGCCGGCTCCGGGGGTGCAGCGGAGTCGGCCTTCGACGAGATCTACCGCGGCCGTCGCATCCGGGGCGCCCCGGTCCCCGCCTCCGGACCCCGCGCCGGCGGCCACGCGTGGCAGGTCACCGTGGACGGCCGTGCGCTGCATCTGATGCGTCGCTCCGACGGCACCTGGCTGAGCATGGTCAACCACTACAGCTCGTACCGGACCTCGCTGGAGGCGACCCGGGCGGCCGTCGACGAACTCGGTCCCGGGCAGCGGCTGCGCGACCTGGCCCCGGGCCCGCTCGGCGGGCCGCAGGGGTCCATGCACATGGGGGAAGAGCATGACGTACGTGCGTAAGGACGTGAGCAGGCTGACCCCCGACGAGCGGCGGCGGTTCGTCAACGCGCTGCTCCGGATCAAATGGCGGGGAGAGTACGACGAGTTCGTGCGCATCCACATTGCGTACTACACCTCCGACGGTGAGAGGGGCCTGCGTTCTGCCCACATGGGGCCGTCCTTCCTGCCCTGGCACCGCCGCTTCCTGCTGGACCTGGAGCGGGCGCTGCAACGGGTCGACGAGTCGGTGACGGTGCCGTACTGGGACTGGACGCGGGACCGTTCGACGATGTCCGTGCCCTGGACCGACGACCTCCTCGGCGGCAACGGTCGCCCCTTCGACCGCCAGGTCGTCACCGGGCCGTTCGCCTATGTGCAGGGTTACTGGCCCATCAGGGAGGGGATCATCGACGCCCTGTTCCTCACCCGGGACCTCGGCCGCGCGCACGACCCCATCGAGCTGCCGACGGAGGAGGAACTAGAGTCGGCGCTCGCCGACC
Organism: Streptomyces sp. NRRL S-646; assembly: GCF_000720765.1. GTDB lineage: Bacteria > Actinomycetota > Actinomycetes > Streptomycetales > Streptomycetaceae > Streptomyces. The sequence goes on along the minus strand of NZ_JODC01000006.1, from coordinate 391,413 downwards.
CGGTCTACGACACCGAGCCCTGGGACTCCACCTGTGAGGAGGGGTTCCGCAACAAGCTGGAGGGATGGGGGACGGGGGAGGACAGCGACGCTCTGCACAATCACAACCTGGTCCACCGCTGGGTCGGCGGTGCCATGGTCGGTGGCGCCTCCGTCAACGACCCCGTGTTCTGGTTGCACCACGCCTTCGTCGACCTGCAGTGGACCCGCTGGCAGCAACGGCACCGCAATGGCGCACCGCACTATCTGCCGGCCTATCCGCCCGGCCCCCGCAGCGGGCAGCGCGGGCGCATCGTCGCCCGGCACGAGCCGATGCCGCCGTGGGGCGTGTCGCCGGACGAGATGGAGGACGTGAGCGGGATCTACCGGTACGCCTGAGCGTGCCCCGCGGGAGCTTCCGTCTCAGCCCAGCCGGCGTACCGGTGCCCCGTCCAGGAACGCGCGGATGTCCTCCACCGCCTCCCGGTAGTACGTCTCGTAGTTCGCCCGCGACACATAGCCGAGGTGGGGTGTGGCGAGCAGGCGGGGAGCCGTGCGCATCGGGTGGTCGGCGGGGAGGGGCTCGATGTCGAAGACGTCGATGCCCGCGCCGGCGATCCGGCCTTCGTGCAGGGCGGCGAGCAGGGCGTCCTGGTCGACGATCGCGGCGCGGGAGGTGTTGATCAGGTAGGCGGTGGGCTTGAGGAGGGCGAGTTCGGCGGGGCCGAGCAGGCCGCGGGTGCGCTCGCCCAGGGCCAGGTGGACGGAGACGTAGTCGCTGCTCGACAGCAACTCCTCCTTGGAGGCGGCGAGTTCGACGCCCACCTCGTCGGCGTACTCCTTGGTGAGGTTCTGGCTCCAGGCACTGACGTGCATGCCGAAGGCGGTGCCGACCCGGGCGACGCGGCTGCCGATCTTGCCGAGGCCGAGCAGTCCGAGGCGGCGGCCGTGCAGGTCGGCCCCCACCGTCTGCTGCCAAGGGCCGCCGGAACGCAGGGAGTTGCTCTCCTCGACGATGCCGCGGGCGAGGCCGAGGAGCAGGGCCCAGGTCAGTTCGACGGGCGGCGTCGAGGTGCTCGCCGTGCCGCACACGGTGACGCCGTGCGCCTCGGCGGCGGCGTAGTCGATGACGCTGTTGCGCATGCCGGAGGCGACGAGCAGCTTCAGCCGGGGCAGGCGGGCGAGCAGCGAGGCCGGAAAGGGCACGCGCTCGCGCAGGGTGACGACGATGTCGAAGCCGGACAGGCCCGAGGCGAGCGCGTCCTCGGTGTCGAAGTGTTCGGAGAAGGAAACGGTCTCCACCCGGTCGGCCACGGGTGACCAGTCGGCGAGCTCCGTCGCCACCTGCTGGAAGTCGTCGAGCACAGCGCAGCGCAGCCGCACGGCGGGTCCCTTTCGTCGGCGCGGTCGGGTGGCAGGGCGTGATCAGCAATGGTCGCGCATGAGCGGATCCGCGAGCCACCCGAGCACGCGTAGATCAATTAAGCCTTTAAAGATTGCGCAATCCGAGAACCATTACACTCGCCACTCCATGCCGCAGGCGGCCAACCATCGGGGGGAGATCCATGCGGTTCGTGTGTGTGCGGGCGATGCTCGTGACCGGTGTGCCGGCCGCTGCCGCGGCCGTGTTCCTGTTCCTCGGGTTCGGGGTGGGGGCGTTCGCCGGGCGGCCCTACGTCGGACAGGGGCTGATCACGGCGGGACTGATCGCCGGGGCGGTGGCGGCCGGGACGGCCGTCGGTGACGTCGCCTGGTTCCTGATGGCGGCCCGCGGCCGGTCCGAGCCGGACGACGCGGCGGCCGCGGGCGCCGAGACGGAGGTCCGGGCACAGCCGGACACCTAGCAGGAGCTGTCCGACGGGTCGGCCCGGCGTCGCGGGGGGCACCCCTAGACTGGTCCGGCGCGGTGCGGCGCGGTGATCGGGTGGGACGGGAGAGGACTGTGGCGGCAGAAATCGGGGGCTTCGAGGATCCGTCCGCCGAGGTACTGGCGGAGGCGGCCGCCGCCTTCGGACTGCTGGCCTCCTCGGCCCGGCTGCACCTGGTGTGGGCGCTGGCGCAGGGCGAGAGCGATGTCACCCACCTCGCCGACCGGGTGGGCGGGGCCCTGCCCGCGGTCAGCCAGCACCTGGCGAAGCTGAAGCTCGCGGGGCTCGTGCGGTCCCGGCGGGAGGGGCGGCGGCAGATCTACTTCGTCGACGATCCCGACGTCGTGACCGTGGTCCGGGTGATGGTGGGGCAGCTGGCCGCGCGGGCGGGCGGGGCGTCCGCGTCCGTGCACGCGCTGCGCGGGGCCGGTGGCTGACACCACCGCGGCCTCGGAACCGGACCCCGGGGCGCCCGATCCCGCGGGAGGGCCGGTACCGGTCGCCGATGCGGGCCCGGGGCCGGGCCCCACGACCCTGCTGCAGACACTGCGGCGCCTGGGCAGCGGGCCGCGCGGTCTGACGGAGGCGCAGGCCGAGGAGCGGCAGGCCCGCTTCGGAGCGAACACTCTGCCGACGCACCGGCACGCCTCCTGGCCGAGGGTGCTGCTGCGCAGTCTGCGCGATCCGTTCACCGCCGTACTGCTGTGCCTCGGGCTGGTGTCGGCGGCCGTCGCCTCCTGGGGCACCGCCTGTGTGATTCTCCTGCTGGTCGCCGTGAGCTGTGCGCTGCGGGCATCGGGGGAGCACCGGGCAGGCCGGTCGATGGCCGCACTGCGCGGCCTGGTCGCCACCACCGCCACCGTCCTGCGCCGTACCGGGGAGGATCTGCCGCCGGACACCCGGGAGATTCCGGTGGACGAGCTGGTGCCGGGCGATGTGATCCGGCTCGGCCCCGGCGACCTGGTCCCCGCCGACGTACGACTGCTGCGCGCGCAGGGCCTGACGGTGCATCAGGCCGCGCTCACGGGCGAGTCGGCTCCCGTGGCGAAGGATGCCGCCGACGCGGCGGGCGGGGCGGGCAGTGGTCTGTTCGACCGGCCCCAGCTCTGCTTCCAGGGCAGCAGTGTCGCGTCCGGCAGTGCCACCGCGGTCGTCGTGGCGACCGGTGCGCGGAGCCGGTTCGCCGCGGCGCACGCCCGCAGCGACGTCCGGCCCGAGGCCAGCGCGTTCGACCGGTCCGTGCACGGCGTCTCCTGGATCCTCATCCGGTTCATGCTGCTGACCCCGCCGCTGGTCCTGATGGCCAATGCCGCGCTGCGCGACCGCGGTCTGGAGACCCTCCCGTTCGCGGTGGCGGTGGCCGTCGGGCTGACGCCGGAGATGCTGCCGGTCATCGTCACCATGTGCCTCGCCCGCGGCGCCTCACTGCTGGCCCGCAGCCACGGGGTGATCGTCAAGCGGCTGCCCGCGCTGCACGACCTCGGCGCCGTCGACGTGCTGTGCCTCGACAAGACCGGCACCCTCACCGAGGACCGGCCGGTCCTCCACCGCGCCCTAGGCCCGGACGGCCGGGACGACCCCGAGGTGCTGCGCTGGGCCGCGCTGAACGCCTGGTGGACCCTGCAGCTCGCCGACCTGCCCGCCCCGGACGCCCTCGACGACGCGGTCCTGGACGCGGCCGACGAGGACGACGTCATGGCGTACGACGGGGTGGCGGCCCTGCCCTTCGACCCGCTGCGACGCCTTGCGACCGCCGTCGTCCGCACGCCGGGGCGGCTGGGCACGCACACCCTGGTCGTCAAGGGGGCCGCCGAGGCCGTCCTGGAGCGCTGCGTACTGGAGGACGACGAGCGCGGGGAACTGCTCGCGCTCGCGGCACGGCACGCCGACGACGGGCTTCGGGTGCTGGCCGTCGCCACCGCCGACCTCCCCCACTCTCGACTTCGCTCGAGCGGGGGGACCCCCATCGCCCGGACCCGCGAGTACACGGCCGCCGACGAACGCGGCCTGGACTTCCGGGGCTTCGTCACCTTCAAGGACGCGCTCGCCCCCACCGCCGCCGCAGCGCTGAAGGTCCTTGCCGACCGGGGTGTCACGGTCCGGATCCTCACCGGCGACCACCCGGGCACCGCCGTCCGTGCCTGCCGCGACCTGGGCATCGCCGTACCGCAGGACGGCGTCCTCACCGCCGACGGCATCGACTCGCTCACCGACGCCGAACTCGCCGCGGCCGCCGCCCGCACCGTCGTCCTCGCCCGCTGCACCCCCGAGCACAAGGCCCGCTTCGCCGCCGCCCTGCGGGCCGGCGGGCACACCGTCGGCTATCTCGGCGACGGGGTGAACGACCTGCCCGCCCTGCGCGCGGCCGACGTCGGCATCGCACCGCGGGACGCCGTGGCCGTCGCCCGGGAGAGCGCCGACGTGGTCCTGGCCGACAAGGACCTCACCGCGATCGACCACAGCATCGCGGCCGGACGGTACTCGGGCGGCAACATCGCCACGTATCTGCGCATCACCCTCTCCTCCAACCTCGGCAACGTCATCGCGATGCTCGCGGCGGGCCTGCTGCTGCCCTTCCTGCCGATGCTGCCGGCCCAGGTGCTGGCGCAGAACCTGTGCTTCGACGCCGCCCAGTTGGCCTTCGCGCACGACCGGCCGCACCCGTCGGTGCTGCGCCGCCCGACGCTGCTGCGCCCGCGCGACCTGCTGCGCTTCATCATCGGTTTCGGCGTCCTCAACGCGGTCGCCGACCTGGCCACCTTCGGCGTCCTGGAGCTCGCCCTGCGCGGGCCCGAGGGGCTGGACGACCAGGCCGTGTTCCACTCCGGCTGGTTCACCGAGAACCTGCTCACCCAGGCCCTGGTGATGGTGCTGCTGCGCGTTGGGCGCCTCGCCGCGGGGCGGGGACCCGGGCCGATCGGCTGGGCGGCGGGCGCGCTGGCCGCCGTAGGGCTGCTGCTGCCGGTCTCCCCGCTGGGCTCGCTGCTCGGGCTGACCCCGCTGCCGTTCCTGTACTACCTGCTGCTGGCCGCCGTGCTCGCGCTGTACACCCTCGGGCTGATGGCTGTCAGAAGGGCACCATGGTTGTACAGTTGCGCAATGTAGCAACCATGTGAGAAGTGAGAAGGGGTGGGCGGGATGCTCCGCAACGGACTGGAACCCTGGCACCTGCTGGTCGTGGCGATCGTCATCATCTTGCTGTTCGGCTCCAAGAAGCTGCCTGAGGCCGCCCGCGGGCTGGGCAAGTCCATGCGCATCCTCAAGAGCGAGGCGAAGGCGATGAAGGAGGACGGTGCCGTGTCGGCCCGTCCCGTGTCCGAGGACAGCACCGTCCGCGAGGTGTGACACAGCCCACCTGCGAACTCGTAAACGCTTGCTATATTGCGCAATCAACCAACCCGAGGGACGCGCCGTGGCGCCGGCGGTTGGCGTCGGCCACAGCGTAGGGAGTGGGAGTTGAGCGACCCCTGGGGCGGAAACCGTGGCCATGCGGCCACCCGAGATCGTTCAGCAAGTGTTCCCCGTCAGCGCGAGTCCGATGACGGCACGCCCCGCCCGCCGCACGGGGGCCGGGCGGCCGCCCGGCAGGCGGCACGCTCCCGGGGGCGCGGCTCGGGCCGCCGGGCCAAACCCGTCGCCCGGCGCAGAAGGATCGGGCGCATAGCCCTGTTCACGGTGTCGGCGCTGATCCTGGTCACCGCCGGAGCCGGCGCCTGGCTGTACGAGCATCTGAACGGCAACATCAAGAGCGTTGCGATCGACGACGGCGCCGGCGGGCAAGAGAAGGCCGACGCCTTCGGGCGGACCCCGATCAACATCCTGGTGATCGGCTCCGACGGCCGCAACAACGCGGCCGACTGCAAACTGGGCGGCGGCTGCGGCTCCGCGAGTGCGACCGTCGGGCACAACGCCGACGTGGAGATGGTGGTGCACGTCTCCGCCGACCGCTCCAACGCCACCGTGATGAGCGTCCCGCGCGACACCATGACCAACGTCCCCGCGTGCAAGGACCCGGACAGCGGCCAGGCGACCTCCGGCTACTACGGGCAGATCAACAGCGCGCTGCAGTACGGCGCGGCCTGCCAGGTCAAGACCATTCACCAGCTCACCGGCATCACCATCGACCACTTCGTGATGCTCGACTTCTCCGGCGTCGTGAAGATGTCCGACGCGGTGGGCGGTGTGTCGGTGTGCGTCAGCGACAACGTCTACGACACCTACTCCCACCTGAAGCTCGCCAAGGGCACCCACACCCTCGAGGGCGATGCGGCGCTGGAGTTCGTCCGATCCCGGCACGGCTTCGGTGACGGCAGCGACCTGGGCCGTACCGTCTCCCAGCACCTCTTCCTCAGCGCCATGATCCGCAAGTTCAAGAGCGCGGGGACCCTGACGGACCCGGGCAAGGTCTACTCGCTGGCGGACGCCGCCACCAAGGCGCTGACCGTGGACACCGGCCTGGGCAGCGTCAGCAAGCTCGTGAACCTGGCGACCGATCTGAACAAGGTCCCGTCCAAGCGGATGACGTTCACCACCATGCAGACCGCGGCCGACCCGACCAACGCCAACCGGGTGGTCGCCGCGGCCTCCGCGAAGTCGCTCTTCGCGACCATCGCGAACGACCAGTCCCTGACCTCGGACAGCGGCAAGAAGAAGACGTCCTCGGCGTCCCCGTCCGCGTCGGCGGCGGCCACCGTGCCGGCCTCCGAGGTCGCCGTACAGGTGGAGAACGGCACCACCACCGGCGGACGCGCCTCCGTGATCGCGCAGGCCCTCCTCACCAAGGGCTTCAGCTCGAACACCACCACGGGCAACGCTCCCGCGCAGTCGTCGAGGACGACGATCACCTACGGGCCCGGTCAGAAGGCCGAGGCGCAGACGGCGGCCTCCGCCCTCGGACTGCCCACCTCGCACCTCACCCAGGGCGGCAGCAGCGGCGTGGTCCTCGTCATCGGCAGCGACTGGCCGAGCGGTACGGCGTACGGCTCGTCGGCCGCCCCCGCCGACACCCACGCCGCGGTCGCCGACGCCCACGCCCAGACCGCCGACAAGGCCAAGACCTGCGCGAAGGTCAGCCCCTACAAGACGGTGCAGATCAACGGGGTCCCCATGACGCCGGCCCAGGCGTACGCGGCGGCGCGCAGCAAGAAGGACTCGGCGCCCTGATCGATCCCCGCGTCCCGGCCGCCTCCTCGCCTGTCGTACGAGGCCGGCGCGTCTTCGGTGAAGCTTCGGCCCGGCAGGGCGAGTTGGCCTGTTGGGAGCTGATGGATGCGTGGCGCGGTCAAGGTGAGGCGCGGGCCGTCCGGCCCGTTCAGTCCGTGTCGGGTCTCTGCTCCGCCGCGGTGTCATAGGCGGCGCGTGCCTCGGCGATCGCGGACCGGTGCCGCTCGGCCCAGCCGACCAGCCCGGTCAGCGAAGCGTGGAGCTCCCGGGCCATGGGCGTGAGGCTGTACTCGACCTTGGGCGGCACGGTCGGATACACGGTGCGAACGAGTAGTCCGTCCCGCTCCAGCCGACGCAGGTTGAGGGTGAGCATCCGTCGGCTGATGCCCTGGATGGCGCGTTCGAGTTCGGTGAAGCGGACCGGGCCGTGGGCGGCGGCGATCAGTATCCCGATGCTCCACTTGCCCGCCACGCGGTCGAGCACCTCGGTGACCGGGCAGGCTTCGACCCTCAGAGCCTCGGTAACACGGGTGTGACTGTGTGACAAGAAAGTGCCCCCTTCCGATGACCAGCAAGGTTATCGATGATGACTGCTGTCACAAGTCGTGAACCAAGGGGGAAGAGATGTCTGTTCGTGCTCTCGTCGTCGACCCGTCCGCATCCGCGGCCGTCCGCCTCGCCGAGGTGCCCGATCCGGTGCCCGGGCCGGGCCAGGTCCTGGTGGACGTCTCCCACGCCTCGTTGAACTACGGCGACCTCAACGACGCCCGCTCCGGGCGCGTCCCGGTGGGTGCGGTGCTCGGTTCGGACGCCGCCGGAGTGGTCGTTCGGGCCGCAGCCGACGGAACCGGCCCGGCGGTGGGCACCCAGGTGGTGGCGCTGACCGCGGGAGCCTTCGCCGAGCGCGTGGCGATCGACGTGGGCGCGCTCGCCGAAGTGCCGAAGGGCTTGGAGCCGGCGCAGGCGGCGGCTCTGCCGGTCGCCGGAGTGGCGGCACTGCGCTCGCTGCGGGCCGCGGGGCTCGGACCGGACAAGCGGGTGCTGGTCACCGGGGCCTCCGGCGGGGTCGGTCGGTTCGCGATCCAGCTGGCAGCGCGGGCCGGTGCCCATGTGATCGCGTCGGTGGGCTCGGCAGCCCGCGGAGAGGGGCTGACCGAGGCCGGCGCCGACGAGGTTTTGATCGGACTGGAAGGACTCCGACGACCGGTCGACGTGGTCATCGACAGCGTCGGCGGCCCTCAACTGGTCGCGGTATGGAACCTGCTCGCTCCCGGGGGCAGTGTGCAGAGTGTCGGCTGGACTTCCGGGGAGCCGGCGGTCTTTCCGCCGTATGCGACCGTCGGCCCGGCCAAGTCGCTGACCTCCTTCGTCATCGAGGGCGATGTCGGCGCGGACCTTGCCGTTCTCACCGAGCTGGCCGCTGAGGGGTTTCTCGACGTGGAGATCGGCTGGCGTGGATCCTGGGACCGCTTCGACGAGGCCGCCGAGGCCCTCCGGGGGCGCCGTGTCTTCGGAAAGGCGGTCATGGCGCTGGGAAGCCTGTCCTGACCATCAAAAACGCCCTCTCGTCTCAGTCGATACAGAACTCGTTGCCCTCGATGTCCAGCATCGGGATGCACGCATCATTGCCGTCATACAGCGTGCGCACGTGTACCGCACCGAGCGGGACCAGTCGTGCGCATTCCGCCTCGAGTGCGGCGAGGCGCTCTTCCCCCACGAGTCCGGTGCCGACCCGCACATCGAGATGCACCCGGTTCTTGGCGGCCTTCCCCTCGGGGACGCGCTGGAAGTACAGCCGCGGGCCCACACCTGAGGGATCCACGCAGGCGAACCAGGAATCCCGCTGCTCAGTTGGCTGCGAGCGCTTGAAATCGTCCCAAGTGGCAAACCCCGCCGGTGGCGGCGGTATGACGTACCCCAACACCTCGCACCAGAAACGAGCGAGCCGCTCAGGTTCTGCGCAGTCGAAGGTGACTTGGAACTTCTTGATCGGCGTCATCGGACAACTGTAGGGCGGGTTGGCACCGAGACGCCGGCGTAGGAGGAAATCTGCTCTGACCAGCAAAAACGCCCTCCCGAAGGAGGGCGGAGACTGGGCGCCCCCGGCAGGACTCGAACCTGCGGCCAAGCGCTTAGAAGGCGCCTGCTCTTGCTGTAGGCAGTACACATCCGACCTGGGGACTTGCAGTGCTGGCAGAGTATGTCTGGCTAACGTCGACACGCATTCGACACGGGCTTCCGAGGCCCGTCCTAGTGACCAGCGGCGCGCGTCAGTTGGTTCCAGCCTCGAAGTCGAGGTTCTCTGGATGATTCCGCACGCCTTCGATATTACGGGTAACGGGTATGTCGAGTCCTACCTCTTCAAATTTCATGTCGTCACACCAGACGCGTCCGTCACCATTGAGCAGGAAGCCGATCCGGATAGTCGCGCCGTCGCCGGGTACGTCAAGGACAACATTCCGGCGACTCCAACTCTGGGTACCCGAAATGCTTCGACGGTCAGCGGTGTTGTCGAACTCCATCACGTTGTGCAGGACGTCATCGATGCGAAGCCAGAGCCCCGCCCAGTTGGCGACGTCTCTGGTCTTGAGCATGGCGGATAGACGTACCCGCTTGCCTCGGTAGGCATCTGCCTTGAACACCTGGGCGATGGAGGCAAACTCCTTAGCACCGGGACGGGATTGGATGAAGGCGCTGGCGTGACCGCTGTGGAATACCTGCGTGTCAACGCCAAATTCATAGTCCTCGGGTCGCGCCCCCGTCACGTACCAGCCCCTTGGCAGAGCGTTATTGCCGGCGACGTTCGAGGGACGCGCTTGGAACTCCGAAAGGATCTTGGTTGTCTCGGCCATCGTGCGATCTGACTCTGCTTCCAGCTTCCGAACTTCCGCCCGCAACCGAGGTCGTGAGGTGAGGTAGGTGATGACCGCCACGACTACGGCACCGACGATGGGCCCTATGATCGTTAAGACTGACAACGTAACGGTTTCCCTAGGCTGAAGGCGCAGCGGCAGTGGTCATACCCGAGCAGCCCTGCGGTGCAGAGTGACCGCAGACCAGATAGATACTTGTTCTGCTTCTGGCCGGCCCAAACCTGAGCACGCGGCTCCGGAGGGCCTTGCGGTCTCACGTGTATATGCAGATCAGCCGCTCGCCAGTCAGGGCATGTGGATTGACAGTCCACAAATAGTCCAAGATCGGCAGATGCTCATGTCTGCATCTCAGGCGTCAATGATGCCGAGTGCACGCACACGGCGATAGCCGACCAGGAACAGGTCACGCACCCCGTTTTGCGAGAGAAAGAGGTCGCACGCCCTGATATCGAGTTGACTCCGGCGAAGAATGTTCATCCCGTGGATGGGGCCGGCGGCTATCTGCTGGCGTCATCAGGCCAGGTGGTGGGGTGTCGCAGTCACGGAGGCGCCATGCCCCTGCAAACGCCGCGGTAGACGCCACACGTGGTCTGTTCAGGGGTGATGGGTATCAAATACTCTGACCGCTCATGCCCAGTTGGGGGATCGGCAGGGCCTGAGGTCGGTCTGAGCAGATGCGAACGTGCGTACGAATTAGGGGGCGTCGATGGATCAGAAGGCTGCATCGAACGAGACTGCTGCACACAACGAGCAAATCAAAATCGATGTTGCCGATTTTGTGGAATCATCTAACCAGCGTAGCGGTTCGGTGGCTGTGCGCATATCTCTGGGCATCATTCAACGCTTTTCTGAAGGCTTGTATAGCTCGCCCAACAAGGCCTTTGAGGAGCTCGTCTCTAATTCGTACGATGCCGGCGCTAGCCAGGTTTGGGTTTACATGCCGTCAGATCTGGAGCCGGAGGATTCTACATTAATTGTTGTGGATGACGGTGAGTCCATGGATCTTGATGGTCTGCAACAACTTTGGGAGGTTGGTCAGTCCCGTAAACGTCAACAGGGGCATGTGCGAGGTAGGGCGCCGATTGGAAAATTTGGAATCGGAAAGCTCGCCACTTATGTACTCGCCGAAGAGCTGACATACATTGTCTGCCGAAGCGGTCAGTATCTTGCCGTTACGATGGATTATCGGCAGGTGCAAGGAGAGATGGATGATCCGCAATCTTTGCAACTCCTTGTTGCTGAGCTGACCCGAGAAGAGGCAGAGCAGTCTCTCCGATCGGCCTTGAGTAATATGTACATGGGGTCTAACTCGTTAGTGCTGAACAAGCTCTTCACTAACGAGGGGGCTCCGCGGAGTTGGACAGCAGCCATCATGACGAGCCTCAAAGAGCGAGCCCGTCACATACAACTTGGGAGGCTGCGCTGGATCCTCTCGACCGCATTGCCACTGAATCCGGGGTTTCAGTTGTGGCTCAATGATGGGCCAATTGATCCATCCAAAGCTGCCGGGAAAACCCACTGGACATTCACCGTCGGAAAATCGGAAGATGAACTGCGCGACGGCAAGAGCAAAGTAGAGGGCACTGCATGCTCTATTGAGACTCCTAGCGGTGCGATTCCAGCATTCCGTCTTCCCCTTGCAGGAAACGTGTGGGGATCTGCTCGTCTATTCGTGGAATCCTTGCAGAAGGGTAAGAGCACTTTTTTGGCGCGTAGTCATGGGTTCTTTGTACGCGTTCGAGGGCGTCTTATCAATCTTGATGAATCAAGCTTTAATGTAGGGCCTGAGCTTCATCATGGAACACTCACCCGCTTCCATATGGAGATTAATGCAGATGACCTGGACAGGCTTGTCGCTAGCCCGAGGGAAAGCCTTCAAGATTCTCCAGAGCTGCGAGAGTTGCGCAAGTACATGCTCGCAGTCTTCAACAAGGCTCGAAAGGTTCTACTGCAGGCTGATTCTCAAGACCAAATGCCCTATCTTACAAAGCAAGGGCGCATTTCGGATCCTGCACCGGTCCTGACGCAGGCGCCGCTTCGGCGTGCGCTGGATAAAGTTGTTGCCGGCGATGAGGCAGCCCGTGAATCGATGGGATTGAGCCGCCGGGCAGTTGCTCAAACCAGCGACGTTTTGGCCAGTGAGGAAGATGTCCTCGAACAGGTTCTCATCGAACCTTACGGGCAGGATGCACAACTGGTTCGCTATGACCCCGAGCGTAAGGCTGCTGTCCTTAACGAAGAGCATCCGTTCATTAGCAACTATATCAACGAGAAGGGGTTGCGGGAGCCGCTAAAGCTTCTCGCACTGACCGAACTCCTGACCCAAGCGTATATGCTTGACGAAAATATCCCTTCGGAAGTCGTGGCGCGGGTCATGGGTAAGCGCGACGCTTTCCTCCGCGATCTGGTGAAGCGGCACCCGCGGTCAGCCTTTGTCGTGGCTAGGCAGCTCCTAGACGCCAGCAATCAGGAGAAGGAGCTGGAGGACGCTGTTGCCGATGCGCTAACCCTTTTGGGCTTCTCTGTGCAGAGGATCGGCGGTAACGGCTCTGTCGACGGAATTGCGATTGCGCAGCTGGGGCGTCGCAATGGTGACGAAAATGAGAGCTATGCCCTAACGTACGACGCAAAATCAAGCGGCCGAGAGGCCCGCAAGATATTGGACAGCAGCGCAGTGGCGATTCAGGATGAGCTTTTCCCTACCCAGCGAGAAAAGACTCCCAGGATTCAGGCCGGAACTGCGCGCACCTCCATCCTGCGAGTGCATCGCGAAAGGGCCAAAGAAAAGCATGGCCTGAAGATTGATCCGAAGTATACATTGCTGGTCGCTCCTGGGTTTCAAGGTGATGGCATAGATGAGAGCCTCATAGAGGCGATATGCCGCAATGACGGGATTACTCCAATAACCGTTGAAGATCTGGCTCACCTCGTTGAACTATTTCCGATTAGAGGAGTTTCTCCACTCACTCTGAAGGAACTTTTCGAGTGCCGTAGCCCTGCAGAGAGCCGGCAGTTTGTTGAGCGGCTAGAGAAGGCCGAGCCGCCCCATGCGCCGCCGATCGAAGAGATCGTCACTCTTCTTGTGCAATATGCTCTCAGGAGGAACCCGATCACGATCAAGGATCTCATCACGGGCCTATTCGAACGATCAAATTTTGAGTACGAGCCACACGAGGATGAGCTTGCGGCGGTTATCCGAGGGCTTGCAGCACTGGCTCCAAACAGCATCTACTATGACGGAACGTTTGTCGCTTTGAATTCGACTCCTGATGCTTTGTATCGGGAATGGGGGTCATCGCTCGATAGCTACCCCTCCCGAGTGTCGGAGTCATACAGAATGAGCGTTCCGAGTTCATTGCGTAAAGTGATTCAGGAAGGCTTCTAGAATGGCTCGTGCTGCGGTACATCCATTTCCGGCACGCATGGCTCCCGAGCTGAGTGAACGCTTCCTGGACGAGCTCCCTAACTCATCGGTGGTGCTCGATCCGATGATGGGCTCTGGGAGCTTCCCGCTCGCGGCGGCTGCACGTGGGCATCTGGCTTTGGGGTGTGATAGTGACCCGCTGGCTGTTCTGATCTCTCAGACGGCGGCGGGTGAATTTGATGAGCGCTCCCTCCGTGAGGCTTGTGACTCGATTGTTGCCACAGCCAAAGGCGGAGGTGAGTTCTTAGCCTCTAGCGATGCCGAGACCCTCAGGTTCATCGACTTCTGGTTCGATCCCGAGACGCGAGACAAATTGGCTGCTATTGCCTCAGGGATTTCGCAATCACCTCCGTCGCTTCAGGCCCCTCTTTGGTGCGCTTTCTCGCGTCTAATTATCACCAAAGATGCGGGTGCGTCGCGAGCACGTGACGTGTCTCATTCGCGGCCACATCGTGTCCGCGAGGCAGCAAGTTTTGATGTTCTGGAAAGATTTCCAGAGTCCGTGAAGACTGTGATTCGGCGATCTCATCAGTCGCCAGCTAGCTCTATTTATGGACCTGGTAAGTTCATTCCCTTCCGTGCGGATGGGAGGCAGATCCCTCTGGGGGAACGTCAGGTCGATGCGGTTATGACGAGCCCTCCTTATTTGGTGGCTATTGATTATTTGCGAGGGCACCGGCTTAGCCTCGTTTGGATGGGTTACACCATCGGATATCTTCGTGGGCTACGGTCGGATAATATTGGGAGTCAGTGCGGTAGCTCTGCCAGCGAAGAAGTCGATCGAGTGCGCCAATTGGCGCTTAGTGGAGCTCTGGCTGAGCGCGAAATCCGACTGCTCAATCGATATATTGCCGATATACTGCGATTGGTTTCCGAGATTTCCCGCGTTCTTCGTCCGGGAGGACTAGCTACTTTCGTCATTGCCGATGCTCGGCTGAAAGGTGCAAGTGTCTCCGTAGAAAAGATCATTACTGAGGTTAGTGGATACGTTGGCTTGGGTTTAGTGGACCGGCTATGTCGAGAAATTCCGGCTAATCGCCGCTATCTCCCCCCGCCGAGCTCCGGGAGTGGATCGATGGATATGCGTATGCGGGAGGAAATCATCTTGCGCTTCGCAGGGTGAACTGAGATCGGCGCTAGCCTTAATGGCCGGGGCGAGCTACCGCGGCTCCGGCATGCACGAGGAGAGGCCCGCTCCAACGTCGGGAACGGGCCTCTACCCAACGTGATCCTGCGTCTCGATGCGGTCGCGGATCAACTGGAGGGACCTGGGGTTGCGAGTCGGGGCACCTGTCATTGATAGGCGCCATCCGGCGCCCTGAACCCCCTCGGACGGCCCACAGGCGGCCCGACGATCGAGGTCGAGCATTCTCTGCCCACGCCGTCCCTGAAGTGATGGGCAAGGTCACTAGCCAGCGGCATGGCCGGCTGACCGTCCGTACCTAAGACCTCAGGCCGAAGCAACGCGAAATGACCTCATCGAGCTCGTCGATCTGCTCTGCGCGGAGCCTTCCACCAGGCTGTTCCAATCGAGCCTGATCGATGGTTGTCACCTGAAATCCAAGGATTGCCGAGCGCTGGGGCAGAGGATCGCCAGCCTCAAGAGTCACTTGGATCTTGGAACCCTCGCGGATCCTGGTGGTCACGGCAGCCACGACAACGACGGGCATGACCCTATTGAAGGAGTCAAGTGAGATAACTACAGCCGGTCGACGACCTGCTTGCTCGGATCCGCGCGCCGGGTTGAAGTCAACCCAGTAGATGTCGCCGCGCCGAGGGTACTGGGACTGACTCGTGCCTGACACACGCCCAGTTTAGTACTCGGGCCACGCCTCGGAGGTTGCTTCCCAGGTAGTAGCAGCCCACTCGCTGGAGACGTCAGCATAGGCGGCGAACTCAGCAGCGAGATCGTCATCCTCCACTACCGAAGCGTCAGTCACGCTCACCTCTAGTTGGGGAGAGCTCTGGATGGATGGGACCAGCCACGGAAAGCGCTCAGACAAGGTGATTGATGCTGTCCCCACCGGGGCCTGAACCGTGCCCTGCAAGTTGCTGTATGACGCGGTAGCGGTCATGTTGCACCTTCCTGGGCCTGGTCGAACGCGTTGGCAGCTGACTGGAGAACCGCAATCAACTCATCGAGACGCCCCCGAGTGAAGACGTACCTACCAAGGGGCCTCACGGTGAGCGTGCCTCCCGTGCTCTCCAGCTGTTGCTTTACGTCCGCTTCTGTGCCGAACAGGAGAGGAGGCTCAACGCTTCCCAACGTCAGGTAGACAGCTTCGGGCATACCGCTCTGAGTAGGCAAGCCCACAGTCACGGCGAACTGGTTGCACGGTTGGGCCGCGCCCTCGGGCTCTGCCCAGACGACGCGCAGTGTCGCGCTGTGGCGCTGCTGGAGGATGCTGGGGTCGGTCACATCTACAGTTTGCCACCACTCGCCTCGCCACAACCGGCGGCTGAGGCATCTGGATGGCGTCGCATCGGAAGTTAGACAACTATTGGCGAAGATGTCTGTTCTCCCACGGCAGGCGATCAGTGAGGGCGCTCCGCAGGTACTCACGCGGTCGGCGTAGCGACTTTGGCCGGGAGCTGCTTTGGCGCGAGTGATCATGGCCCCGTAAGCTTCCGGCGCGTCGGGCAGTCTGTTGACCTGCCCGTTAGAGCACGACGTTGGGGCCATGATCTTCGAGGCTCGCGCCAAAGTGGCTGGCTAAAGTCGCGGAGCCGACCGCCCCAGCCACAGTGAGTCTCTTCCCTCAGCCATGGTCGCGTCCGCCGTCCGGCCGCTGGCCTGGTGCGGGATCGGCGGGCCGTTCGAACGCCCGCGTATCTGGCAGAGTCGGTCCGCATGCCGCCGCCACCACGATCAGGCCTCTTTCGGTAACACAAAGCGTCTTTGACCTGCCCCGTTGGGGATCATCGTTGGCCCCCGTGCCCGTGTGGGTATTTGGCCGCTGCGTGCGGCGACGGGCGGGCGGCGGCGTGCGCCGGTGGCGGAGACATGGAGGCGGCGCGGCGGCGACCGACCGGCGCCGCCGCGCTTGGCGCGGCCCTCGGTTTTGATCCGACCTACTTCTGTAGGCAACCGGGTGGAAAGGGGTACGACGTGGCCCCGGATGAGGGGCGTTGGGGTCTAGCTGCGGTTGATCTTTTCCATCCCTGAGGCCGGATCATGGTGGCGGGGGTGTGCGGGCCAGAGTGGCCGTTGATGCGCTTGGGCGGACCCTGCGGCCCGAAGATCGACGAGCATCGTCGGCCGCCGGTCGAGCGAGCGCAGCGAGCCTTGATGAAGTAGGGAAACTCTGTCCGCGCCATGATCCGGAACGGCCGGTGCCAGGCTGTCGGCGACCTACCGTCTCGGCTACGGTGCCGTTATGCCCTCTGGACTGGACACACCCCAAGGTGCGGCCGAGCTGGCCGAGTCGTTGTTGCCCCCGCTCGGGAACCGCTGGCTGCACACACAGGCTGTGGCAGCACGAGCGCGCGAGGCTTCGGCGACTGTGTCCGAAGAGGACCGGGATCTACTTGTCGCCGCCGCCTGGCTGCACGACATCGGCTATGCCCCAGAGCTGCGAGACACCGGGTTCCATCCGCTCGATGGTGCGCGTTACCTGGAGACGCTCGGTGCGCCGTCACGGCTCGTTCGGTTGGTCGCCCACCACTCCGGCGCCGTGTATGAGGCTGAACAACGCGGGCTGACTGCCGAGCTGGCCGTGTACGAGCGGGAGGATTCCCCGGTCCTGGACGGGCTGATCTACGCCGACATGACGACCGGTCCCGCTGGGCAGTCGTTTGACTTCGACCGACGCATTGATGAGATCTTGGAGCGGTATGAGTCGGGCAGTGAAGTGCACACCGCAATCAGCAAGGCACGGCCATACCTTGGAGCCGCCGTCGAGCGGACACGAGCCCGCTTGACTGGTCAGCCGACGTAGGGCTCGGGCCGGTTTGCCAAGCCGTGATCAATCCGCATCCGCATGGACGGGTGGATGCTCAGTTCGTCCAGCCGGCTCGGGTGCACGAACGCCACCTCCTTGCTCTCGCTGCTTGTCCGTAGAACGCCGCCGATGATCTGTGCTCGGAAGCAGATCGAAAATTGTTGGCGTACCTCGCCGTCGTCGTACGCCAAGACGTGTGCAGGGTTGGTGTAGATGCCGACTAGGCCAGTCACCTTGACGTCGATCCCGGTCTCTTCCTTAGTCTCCCGTACGGCGGCGTCGGGTGCCGACTCGCCTAGGTCGACCCCGCCGCCGGGCAGTGCCCACAGGTTGTTGTCTGTCTTGTGGATCAGGAGGATTTCCCCGGCCTCGTTGAGCGCCACAGCGGTGACTGACGGCACGATGCTGTTCGCCTTCGGGGCTTTCGGATCGTTGAAGTAGTCGACTCGGGCCATGCCCCCCAGCGTCGCACGTCCGGCTGAGTCGGTGTCTACCTAGGCGGGCCGGCCGCGCTCCCAGGTGTAGTCGAAGCTGCGCATGTAGTGCCGGAACGTCCGGGCGCCGGGGATGTAGCGGAAGTGCAGGACCGGGTTCTGTCCGGCTGGCGCTCCGAGCACGTGAGGGTTCACCAGCACGTCATCGTCGAACCGGTAGATCGAGTTGTAGAGGATCGTGTCATGCAACCTGACTTCGACACCGGGCGTGGTCATCGCAGGTTCGAGGTAGCGCCGCGTGATCCGGGTCCGGGCGGCTAGATCTCCACCGATGCCTTCCTCCTCGCCTCGCTGCTGAACCATCGCTGAGTCGGGGTCACCGAGCAGGACGCGAACCTGAGCGCCGGCTTTCGCCTTCTCGGCCAACTGGTCGGACAGATCCGGGTGGTTGTCGAAGAGGAACAGGCCTGCGTACACGAGGATCTCGACCTGATCCTTCGCCTTCTCGATCAGCGACGACCACAGCGACGCTGGCACCGCGCCCCGGTGCGGGTAGTACGTGATCAGCTCTGAGGTGCTCGCTGTCTCGGCCTGCTTCTCCACTGAGGGCCAGAGGTAGATCTCATCGGCGCCAAGGAAAATCGCAGCCTTCCAGCGGTGCCCTCGGTGCGGCGTGCGGTTGGTCGTGATCCAGCGCTCGACGCTCTTCGGATCGACGCCGATGTGTTGTGCCACGGACTGGATGGTCTCGCCGCTCGCTGAAATCGCCGCGCGCAGACGCTCGTTCGCCATGACGTGACCTCTCCAGGACGTCTCAGGGACGTTTTGACGATAGCTCAGACGTCCCTAAACGTCCATACGGACCGTGATACGTCCAACACCGTTCGCGGTCTCCTGATCTCACCGACGAACTGTCGGTTCCAACTCTCCGCGAGATCAGGAGAACAGACCATGCAGCAGATCCCCGTGGACACCGCCGGCGCGACTCTGATGGTGGCGCAGCCGCCGCAGCCGAAGTACGTCAACCAGCAGACCCAGGAGCGAGCCGTAGACCGGCAGACCGGTGAGTTTCTGGTGACGCTGGACGTGCTGTTCGTGATGAACGGCAACGCCGAGGTCGTCAAGGTCACCGTGGGCGAATCGTCCATCTCCGGTGAGCTGGCGATGGGCACCCCGGTCGCCTTGACCGGTCTGGTGGCGCGGCCGTGGGAGAACGAGTTCAACGGCCAGAAGCGGCACGGCATCAGCTTCCGCGCGGTCGCGGTCACCGCCGTAGACGCCGGCGGCTCGAAGAACCTGAAGGCGGCCTGATCATGCGGTGGCTGCTGATCTCCGCCGTGGTGGTCGTGGTTGGGCTGGCGCTGCTGCTTCGGTGGCGCCGCCCCGCCTGGTACTGGATGACCTTCGGTGTCGTCTACGCCACCCTCAAGGTCCGCTTCCGCTACGCGTCCGTCATGGACGCCTGTGACCTCACCGTCCCTGCCTCCCGGTTCCGGCTGTGGCTGGCCCGGATCTTCAAGTGGGAGATCCCACGACAGCGGGTGCCCCGCCTGATGTGGATCAAGCCGACCCGGACGGGCCTGCGGCTGCGGATCCGGATGCAACCGGGACAGGACGCCTTCGACTACTCCGCGGCCGTCGACCGGCTGCGACACGCCTTCGGCGTCCACCAGGTCACCTCACGCGAGATCAAGCCCGGTGTCGTCGAGATCGCCACGACCGGCTACGACGTCCTCAAGCGGGTACAGATGCCGGCCCGGACCGACCGGAGCGAACTACGTATCCCGGTCGCGCTGTGCGAGGACGGCTCGGTGCATTACCGCGACTACAAGGAGGTACCGCACTCGGTCACCCTCGGCGCGGTCGGCTCCGGCAAGTCCGTGACACAGCGTCGTGTGATCAAGGAACTCGCCGCGCAGCGCGTCGCCCTGGTCGGCATCGACTGCAAGAACGGCGTGGAACTTGCCCCGCTGGCCCGCCGTTTCTCCGCCCTCGCGGACAACCCGGACGACGCTGCCGACCTGCTGGAAGCGTTGGTGGCGCGGATGGACGCGACGTATCAGGTGATCCGGCGGGAGCAGCGGATTAGCGCGGACACCCCGGACGGGGAGATCACCGCGAACATCTGGGGTCTGCCCGAGCATCTGAGGCCGGTGCCGGTGGTGCTGACCATCGACGAGATCGCCGAACTCGCCCTGTTCACCACCAGCGCGGAGAAGAAGCGGCGTGAACGCATCATCGTCGCCCTGGTCCGCCTCGCCCAGCTGGGCCGCGCCGCCGGCATCTTCCTCGACATCTACGGTCAGCGCTTCGGCTCCGAACTCGGCGACGGCATCACGATGTTGCGCGCTCAGCTCACGGGCCGGATGGCGCATCGGGTCAACGATGAGTCGTCGGCGAAGATGGCGTTCGGCGATGTGTCCCCGCATGCGGTCTTCGCTGCCACGCAGATCCGCAACGACCGGCCCGGTATGGCCGTGGTCGGCTACTCCAACGGCGACTGGACCCGCATTCGGGCCCCGCTCACATCGATGCGGGAAGCCGTGACCGCGTGCAACAGGCACGCCGAACTCGCCCCGCACATACCGGAGTTGTCGCGCTTCCGCCCGGTCCTCGACGCCGGCCCGGTCGAGGCGCCCGCGACGGCTGAGCCGTTCGCCGAAGCCGCCTGATCCCACCCCGCTCCACGGTCGGCGTGACCGCCTCGCGCCAGGTCCCTACCCGAGCCATGCCCGAAGGAGATCACCCGCCATGTGCCCGAACTGTGAGGACTTCGCCCGCACCGTCTTCATGCTCGGCCAACTCGCCCTCTACGCCGACACCTTCGGAGCTGATCAGGACTTCGTGGAGGCCGTGGGCCCGTGCCTGGCCGCATCCCTCCCCGAGCCGCCGCCCGGCACCTTCCCGCCCGGCTACGACCCCACCGACGGCCCCGACTACCCCGGCGAGGGGTGGACGCCGTGACCGCCCCGAAGAAGACCGCCGCCCGCCGCAAGACGGCCCCGGCCAAGCCCGAGCCCGCGAAGTGCCCGGACTGTGACGGCTACGGCGAGATCACCGAGGCCGTCAAGGTCGGCGCCCGCAAAGGACGCCTCACCGATCACCGGCAGACCGGTCTGTGCCTGACCTGCCTCGGCACCGGCGAAGCCCCCACCGACTGAACACCCGCCGGGACGGGCGACCGGACGCGCTCCCCGCCCGTCCCTGGCCCAACCCCCTCGAAGGAGGTGAAGAGCATGACTCGCACGATCCGCCCGGACGCCGTCCTCGTACAGGCCGTGATCGCCGGTGCCCTGTCCTTCGCCCACCTGCACGATCTTGCCCAAGCCGCCGGACAGACCGGCTGGAAAGCCTGGGCCTACCCGATCTCCGTCGACCTGCTGCTCGTGGCCGCGTGGCGCCGACTTCGTGTCGACGGACCGTCCCGACTGGCTTGGTGCTGGTTCCTGGTCGCCCTCGTCGCCTCGCTCGGCGCCAACATCGCCACGGCCGGTTTCCTCGACCTGGCCAACCCGCCCGCCCTGCTCCGCCTCGGCGTCGCCGGATGGCCCGCCCTCGCCTTCCTCGGCGGCACCCTCCTCGCCCACAGCCCCACACCCCGACCTGTGTCCGACGATCACGCCTCGGACGCCCCGGAGTCGGCCACGGTGACACGGGCCCCCGAGCCCGTCACCGAACCGGAGCCGATTCCTGGCCCCGAACCGGCGCAGGCGCTGCCCGAAGCGCCTGCCGCTCCCGCGGTCACGGCTCCGCCGGCGCTCGTGGCGCACGCCCGCCGGCTCGCGGACGACCACCAGGCACGCACCGGATCGCCGATCGACCTCGACACACTGCGCGCCCGCCTGGGTGTCCCGCCCGCCATGGCGGACGCTATCGCCGCCCAACTTGCCTGAATGAGAAAGGACTTGAACCATGGGCTTCCTCTTCCAGCGTCTCGTGCGCTACGGCCCCGTCGAGATCGGCCGCGCCCTGACCAAGAGCGGCGACAAGGGCTACATCGCCTCCTGTACCGCTGATCAGTGCGGCTGGTCGGCCGAATACACCACCTACGGCGCGGTCTGCATCGCGGCCAAGGGTCACCGCTGCCGGATCACGAGCAAGTA
Organism: Streptomyces sp. NRRL S-646; assembly: GCF_000720765.1. Lineage (GTDB taxonomy): Bacteria > Actinomycetota > Actinomycetes > Streptomycetales > Streptomycetaceae > Streptomyces. The sequence goes on along the minus strand of NZ_JODC01000006.1, from coordinate 369,629 downwards.
CGAGAACCGGAAGGGCTGATCGCCGTGTCCGTGCCGCTGTGGTTCTTCGTCGCCTGCCTGGCCGTGCTCGGCGTCAAGTTCGTCCGCCCGCCCCTGTGGCTGGTCGTGGTCCTGCTGATCGGCGGCTACTTCCTCGCCCCGCTCTTCGAGCCGTTCGTCAAGTAACCATCCCTGGAAGGGAGTTCAGCTCATGTTCAGGCCCCACGTGCCCGTCAACGAGAAGCCCACGGGCGAGATCATCCCGACCATCACCACCCTCGGCACCGTCGTCCCGCACGAGTCCGGACACGCCCCGTGCGGCTGCCAGCACCACGCCCCGGCGCCCGTCGCGCCCGCCCCGTCTCGGTCGGCTGTTCAGGTCACGCCCGGTGCCCTGGTGGTGCTCGTGGTCGGCGGCACCGTCGTGGTCCTCACCGTCGGCGCCGTGCTGGTCTCCATGCTCCTCGCGGTCGCCATCACCGCCGGCGCGCTCGCCGTGGTCGCCCTGGTGGTCCGCTCGATCCTCGTCAGCGAGGCCAAGCAGCGCCGCTGACCGGCCCCGGAGCGGTCTCAACCGCCAAGTCTCGCCCGCTCCGGTGCCGTGCCTCCTGCCCGAACCCAACGATCCGGAAGGAACTCCCATCATGACGCAGTCCACCCGCCCGGCGCGCATCTGCCAGAGCTGCGACGGCTTCGCCTCCGTCAAGGTCACCCTCGGCGGACGCGACCGCCACGGCCACCTGCGCACCATCACCGCCCACTGCCCGGCCTGCCACGGCACCGGCACCCGCACCGTTCGCCGGCTGCACTCGGCCGAATGGGAGGTGGCCGCGTGATCGACTCCGCCACCCTGACGGCGGGTCTGGATGCGGCCACCCTCGGCGGCATGCTGCGGGTGGCCGCATCCCCCGGCTTCGACCGCTGGCAAGACCAGATCCGCCGTACCGGCGGCTGCTCCGACCCGATCCACCTCACCGGCTGGTCCATCACCAAGCACAAGGCAACCGGCGAGACCCTGCGCGCCTACACCACCGACACCGAACCCGGCGGCCGGCTGCGCATCGCCTGCGGCAACCGCCGCGCCTCCCGCTGCCCCTCCTGCGCCTGGACCTACGCCGGCGACACCTACCACCTCATCCGTGCCGGGCTCGTCGGCGACACCCGCCACGAGATCCCCGTCGCGATCCGGCACCGGCCCCGCGTGTTCGCCACCCTCACCGCCCCGTCCTTCGGCCCCGTCCACCACCGGCCCACCCACGGCGCCTGCCACTGCGGCGTCGCCCATCGCGAGGATGACCCGGCGCTCGGCACACCGCTCGATCCCGACGCCTACGACTACGCCGGGGCGGTGCTGTTCAACAACCACGCCGGGGAGCTGTGGCACCGCTTCGTCAACCGGCTGCGCCGCGAGATCGCCGCCCAGGTCGGCATCACCCAGAAGGCCTTCAAAGAGGTCGCCCGGCTCTCCTACGGCAAGGTCGCGGAATTCCAAAAGCGCGGTGCCATCCACTTCCACGCCGTGATCCGCCTCGACGGCCCCGACGGACCCGACACCCAACCGCCCTCCTGGGCCAGCACGGAACTACTCACCCGTGCCATTCATGACGCCGTCGCACACCCCTACGTCACCGCCGAGGTCCCCGCGCGCGAAGCCGCCGGCTTCCCCAACGGGTGGCGCCTGCGCTGGGGTCGACAGCTCGACGTCCGCCCGATCAAGGCGTTCGGCGACGACTCCGAGATCACCGAACAGGCCGTGGCCTCCTACGTCGCCAAGTACGCCACCAAAGCCGCCGAGAACACCGGAACCGTGGATCGGCGCATCGGCAACCGAGAAGCCGTCATCCTCCTCGGCCTGCCCGACCACCCCCGCCGCCTGATCGAAGCCTGCTTCGACCTCGATCCGGCCTACCCGGATCGCCGGCTGACCGCATGGGCCCACATGCTCGGCTTCCGCGGCCACTTCAGCTCCAAGTCCCGCCGCTACTCCACCACCCTCGGCGTACTGCGCCAGATCCGCGCCGACTACCGCGCCGCACAAGAACGCGAAGCCCTCGGCGTCGACGGCCACGAACCCGACACCGTGCTCGTCCTCGCCTCCTGGCAATACGCCGGCCACGGCCACACCCCCGGCGAATCTGCCCTCGCCGCATCCATCGCCCACGGCATCCAACTCAACCGCGACACCGCCCGCGACGCCCTGGTCAGCGAAGGGAGCACAACATGACGACCGCCGTCCGATCACGGACCATGCTCACCCTTGCTGAGGTCTGCGAGGAACTGAGCATCTCGCGTTCGACCTTCTACGACTGGCGTGCCAAGCGACGCGCACCCCGCTGCATCAAGCTCCCGAACGGTGACCTGAGGATCCGGCGGACCGACCTCGACAACTGGCTCGATGACCGGGAGGACGTCGCCTGATGGAGACGACGTACGACGTCAAGGTCTACAAGATCCTCACGTACAAGGGTGCTCGAAAGACCACGTACACGGTGCGCTGGGTGGTTGCTGGGAAGCGCTGGCGTGAACCCTTCGACACGGTTGCGCTCGCTGAGGGCTTCCGCTCTGAACTGATCCAAGCCACCGGCAAGGGCGAAGCGTTCGTCATCGCGACCGGGCTGCCGGTGTCTCATCGCTCCAAGTCGGCGGCAATGAGCTGGTACAAGTTCGCAGTTCAATACGTGGATGCCCGGTGGTCTCAACTTGGCGGCAACAGCCGAAAGAACACCGCCAAGACGCTCACGGCAACCACTCTCGCCCTGCTCCGCGCACAGCCCGCCCAGTTCCATCCCGTGGCCGTGCGGACAGCCCTGCGTGAGTGGGCGTTCAACGCCAACCGCCGATCGGAAGCACCACGGGACGTGGTGACCATCCTCCGATGGGTTGAGCGGAACTCCCTTCCCGTCTCGGCCTGGGAGGACCCCGAGAAGGTCGACGACGTCCTACAGGCCATCGACTCCCGGCTCGACGGCAAGCAGGCTGCGGCCTGGTCCCGCAAGCGGCATCGCCGCATCCTCAACGTCGTCATGAAGTACGCCATCCGGCGGCGCATCCTGCGGACCAACCCTCTCCCCAAGGGCAAGGAGGCGACGACCGCCACCAAGACGAGCAACGCCGTGGACAAGCGCAGCTTGATGAACCCTGACCAAGCGGCGGCCCTCCTCGACTGGATCCGTCGACGGCCCCGCGGCGGCAAGCGACTGCACGCCTTCTTCGCCACGCTGTACTACTGCGGACCACGCCCCGAAGAGGCCGTAGCCATGCGCGTGTGGGACGTGAGCCTGCCCGACGTCGACGCCGACGACCAATGGTGCGAGCTGATGATCCACACAGCGACTCCGGAAGTCGGCAAGCAGTGGACCGACACGGGAGAGATCCACGAGCAGCGCGATCTCAAGGGCCGCGCTGAAGGGGACACGCGCACGGTGCCTGGGCACCCCGCTCTGACTCGCATCCTGCGCCGGCACATCGAAGATGAAGAGCTCAAGCCGGGTGATCTTCTGTTCCAGGGCGAGAGCGGCGGCATCCTCGCGGGCTCCGTGATCCGCCGGGCCTGGCGCAGCGCTCGCCGGGCGGTCCTGGCTCCGCACGTCTTCGACTCGCCGACCGGGAAGCGTGTGTACGACAACCGGCACACCCGCCTGACCAAGTGGCTCAACGACGGGATCCCGCCCGCACAGGTGGCCGATTGGGCCGGAAACAGCGTGCCGGTGCTCCTTGCCACGTACGCCAGGTGCGTCGATGGGCAACTTCCTGACTTGAAGAAGCGCCTCGAAGCCGCCGGGGACCTCCCCGAGCTGCCCGACGCTGGGTGATCTTCGGCCAAGAACTTCGACACGTATTCGACACGGCGACCCGCAAAAACCCGGTGACAGCCGGACAGCCCCGGAGCCTTCCCTTGATCGCTGGGGGAGCGCCCGGGGCTTTGTCGTGCCTGAGGAAACCTGCTCTGAACAGCAAAAACGCCCTCCCGAAGGAGGGCGGAGACTGGGCGCCCCCGGCAGGACTCGAACCTGCGGCCAAGCGCTTAGAAGGCGCCTGCTCTATCCACTGAGCTACGGGGGCCGGGTGTGTGGCCGCTGTCGTGGGTGCCCGGGTGTGGGCCGATCCGTGACGTTGCCGGGGACAAGGATAGGGCTCCCGTGTCCTTGTCCCTGTTGCTTCGCCTCCGTGGCTCGATGTGGAGGTTCGGTGAAGCGGTCCTGATAATCGCAGGCAGGTACGAATCGTGCATCGCTTTTGGGCTCTCACGCACCGGGTGTTGTGCACTCGTTATGCCTGGACTGTGCCCGTGTCCCAGTCATCCCTTCCGTCCCTTGTGTCCTGTCGGCGCGCAGACATGCTCATATGCTTCAGAATTCCCCTAAAATCGGGCATTCTCCGCATGTGGTGACCTTGGACGTACGGCCTCAGCTGCTCGACGCACTCTCCGCCCTGCGCGACAGTGTCGCCGCCGCACGCTTCCCGCTGCCCCTGGCCGGGGCTCCACGCGCGCGTGCCAACCGCGACGAACTGCTCGCACAGCTGGACGACTACTTGGTGCCCCGGTTGCGGGAGCCCGAAGCGCCCCTGCTGGCCGTCGTGGGCGGATCGACAGGAGCCGGCAAGTCGACTCTCGTCAACTCCCTCGTGGGGCGGCGGGTCAGCGAGGCGGGCGTGCTGCGGCCGACCACGCGGACACCGGTGCTGGTGTGCCATCCGGAGGACCATCACTGGTTCAGCGGGATGAGGGTGCTGCCCGACCTCACCCGCGTCTGGGTGCCCCATCAGGACACCGGGGACGACCTGTTGCTCCCCGGAGAGGACCCCGCGCGCGTGCTGCGCGTCGAGACCGCCGACACGATGCCGCGCGGGCTCGCCCTCCTCGACGCCCCCGACATCGACTCCCTGATCGCCGACAACCGCGTCCTGGCCGCCGAACTCGTCTGCGCGGCCGACATCTGGGTCATGGTCACCACGGCCGCCCGCTACGCCGACGCCGTCCCCTGGCATCTGCTGCGCACCGCGAAGGAGTACGACGCCACCCTCGTGACGGTGCTCGACCGCGTGCCGCACCAGGTCGTCTCCGAGGTGTCCCGGCAGTACGGCGCACTGCTCACGAAGGCCGGACTCGGCGACGTACCGCGCTTCACCGTGCCCGAACTGCCCGAGTCCGCCTGGGGAAGCGGGCTGCTGCCGGCCACCGCCGTGGCGTCGCTGCGGACCTGGCTCGTGCACCTGGCGCAGGACCCGGCCGCCAGGCAGCAGGCCATGGCCCGTACCGCGCACGGCATGCTCGACTCCCTCAAGACCCGGCTGCCCGAACTGGCCAGTGCCGCCGCCGCCCAGTACGCGGCGGCCGTGCGGCTCACCAACGCCGTCGAAGGCGCGTACGACAGCGAGCACGCGCGCGTGCGAGGGCGGTTGCAGTCGGGCGCCGTACTCGCCGGAGACGCCCTCAAGAGGTGGCGCGCGTTCCCCCTGGACTGCTCCGCCGGAGAGCTCCTGGACGCGCTCATGGAGAGCCTGGCCACGCTCCTGCTGTGCGCCGTCACCGCCGCCGACGAGCGCATCCGGGAGGCCTGGCGGCGCGAACCCGCGGCGAGCGCCCCGGAGCTGACGGAACAGGAACCGTCCCTGGAGAGCGCCGAGGACCGCATCGGGATGGCGGTACGGCGATGGCGGCGCGAGCTTGAGGAGTACGCCGAGGAAGAGGTCCGCGACCTCGACCGCAACGTCGCCCCGGACCCCGAGGTCGTCGCCGTCCTCGTCACCACCGCGCTGCTGGGCGGCCGTCGGGCGCGTTCGGCCGGGGAAGGGCTCGCCGAGCGGATCGGCGCGCACGGGGCGCTGCGGCTGCGCGACCGGGGCGGGCGGCTGCTCACCGAGCACCTCGACCGGGTCATGAACACCGAACGCGAGCGCCGTCTTGCACCCCTCGACGCCCTCGAGATCCACCCCGAACCCCAGGCCGAACTCATCGCCGCGCTGTCCGTACTGCAGAAGGAGAGGTGACCGGTGACTGCCGTCACAGACGAGGACCACACGGGCCGGGCCGAGCACCCCGAAGAGAGCGCCAAGGGCCTGACCGGAGGGGACAGAGCTGCGAAGCAGGAGCCCGGCGAGCGGGAGACCGGCGTACGGGACAAAGGCGGCCACGCGCGCTTGGTGGACGGCGGCACCTCCCGTCGTACGGACTCCGCGAGCGCCTGGGACGACGGGCTGATCGCCCGGCGCGCGACCGAGGAGAACACCGGGTCCGAGCATGTCCCGGTGGTGGAGACACGGGCGCTCAGCGCCCAGCCGACGGTCCCGCTCACCTACGACCGCCCCCTACGGTCGCGGCTCGACGCGCTGCGGGAGCTCGTGGGGCTCTCCCGCACCCGGCTCGACGGCCAGACGCTCGCCGAGGCCGGACGGGTGCTCGACGAGTCGGCGGCACGGCGCAGGCTCTCCGGGCAGCACACCGTGGTCGCCATCGCGGGTGCGACGGGCAGCGGCAAGTCGCAGCTGTTCAACGCCCTGGCCGGGGTGCCCATTTCGGAGACCGGCGTCCGGCGGCCCACCACGGCGACCCCCATCGCGTGCAGTTGGAGCGACGGCGCGGCGAGCCTCATCGAGCGGCTCGGCATCCCGCCCCGGCTGCGGCGGCGCCCGCTGCAGAACCCCGAGACGGAGGCACAACTGCGCGGGCTGGTCCTGGTCGACCTGCCCGACCACGACTCGGCAGCCGTACAGCACCGCGAACAGGTGGACCGGGTCCTGGCCCTCGTCGACGCCGTCATCTGGGTCGTCGACCCCGAGAAGTACGCGGACGCCGTCCTCCACGAGCGCTATCTGCGACCCATGGCGGGGCACGCGGAGGTCATGTTCGTCGTCCTCAACCAGACCGACCGGCTGCCCGGCGAAGCCACCCACCAGGTCCTCGACGACCTGCGGCGGCTGCTCGACGAGGACGGGATCGCACTGGGCGAGTACGGCGATCCCGGTGCCACCGTGCTCGCGCTGTCCGCGCTCACCGGGGACGGCGTCGGTGAACTGCGCGAGGCGCTCGGGCAGTTTGTGGCGGAACGCGGCGCTCCGGCGCGGCGAATTTCGGCCGATCTCGACGCGGCCGCGGCGGAGCTGCGGCCCCTCTACGCGGCGCGGCGGCGGACCGGCCTGAGCGAGGAGGCGCGGGACGAGTTCTCCGCCCGGCTCGCGGACGCGGTGGGTGCCTCCGCCGCGGGCGAGGCGGCCGAGCGCGCCTGGCTGCGCAACGCCAACCGTGCCTGCGGAACGCCCTGGCTGCGGCTGTGGCGGTGGTACCGGGACCGGTCCGAACCGAGCACCGGGCGGGTGCCGTTGCCGACCCAGGCGGACGAGGAGGTCACGGCACGCCAGCGCGTCGAGCAGGCGGTACGGACGCTCGCGGACCGTGCCTCGACCGGGCTGCCCGCGCCCTGGGCCCAGGCGGTGCGCGAGGCGGCCGTACGCGGCGCCCACGGGCTGCCCGAGGCGCTCGACGAACTGGCGGTACGGGCGGGACTGCCGCCGGGCCGCCCACCGCGGCCGGGCTGGTGGCCGCTGGCCGTCATGGCCCAGGTCTCCATGACGCTCCTTCAAGTCGCGGGCGGACTGTGGCTGCTGGGGCAGATCGTCGGATTCATGGCGCCGAACCTGGGGGTGCCGGTGCTGCTGATGGCGGCCGGCATCATCGGCGGCCCGATCGTCGAGTGGAGCTGCCGGATGGCGGCGCGCGGACCGGCCCGCCGCTACGGCACCGACGCGGAACGGCGATTGCGGGAGGCGGCCGCCGGGTGCGGGCGGGCCCGGGTGCTGGACCCGGTGGCGTCAGAGCTGCTGCGCTACCGGGAGGTGCGGGAGCAGTACGGGCGGGTGACGGGGGTGGGGAACGGGCCCCGGTGACACCCGGACGGGGCGGTGGGCTCCGGAGGGTGACGGTGAGCTTTTCTGCAGATGATCACTCGTCGGGGTCCTCCTGGGCTCACTCGTCCGGGTGATGGAGTTATCCACAGGTGGGGGACGGTCCACAGGGCTCGGCGGGCTCGGCCCGACGGAGGCAGTCTGGCGGTGCGGCGATCGCGAGGGACGCGGTCGCTGCGGCAGACGCAGCCGTACGGGACGGGCCCGTAGGCATGTCCGCCCGGCCCCGGCGGCCGGGCGAAAGAGGGGGTCGTGATGAACGAGACGATCATCTGCGCCGTGGGGAACGTGGCGACGAAGCCGGTGTTCCGGGACCTGGCTTCGGGGCCGTCGGCGCGCTTCCGGCTCGCGGTGACCACGCGCTATCTGGACCGCGAGAAGAACGAGTGGACCGACGGCCACACCAACTTCTTCACGGTGTGGGCCAGGCGGCAACTGGCCACGAACGTGACGGCCTCGCTCGACGTGGGCGATCCCGTCATCGTGCAGGGCAGGCTCAAGGTGCGGACGGACGTACGCGAGGGGCAGAACTGGGCTTCGGCGGACCTCGATGCGGTGGCGATCGGCCATGACCTCACGCGGGGGACCTCGGCCTTCCGGCGGCCGGGCAGGCCGGAACCGGAGGTGAGCGATGCCACGCCCCAGCAGCCCGAGCCCAACTGGGAGACCCCGCCCGGCGGTTCAGGGATCGACTCGGCCCAACGGGAGCCGGAGCCCGCTGCAGTGACGTGATGTCAGGCGGTGCCCCGAGCTGACCGTACTGCGGCTTATCGACGAATGCGTTCCGAAGGGTCCGGTGGATTTGTCGATAAGCCCTGCTCATAGGCCGTCTTGGCGATAACGATTCCGAGTCGGATCGCTTGTCCGACGGTATGACCGGCAAGCGTGGTGCGCCGCGTCCATAGGATGCCCGGCGTAGCTCCAGGGGCTTCTGATTCTGCTGGTGGGACCACACCCCCCATGTCAATGGGTCCTGCTCGAAGGGGAATTTGGTGTTTTCTTCTGTCTCTGCGCCGTCCGTGCGCAGGCGAGGGGCCGTGCGTCTCGCCGCCGCGACACTGGTGTCCGGTCTTGTGGCCGTCGGGGTCCTCACCGGAGCCGGTACGGCCGCCGCGGAGGAGACGACACAGAGCCAGGGCGGGGCGACCGCCACCATGGGCGGCCTCAAGACGTACGGCACCGCCGTGATCCACGAGGACACCGGGGACCAGCAGGTCTCGGCGGGCCTGTTCGAGATGTCCGTCGACGGCGGCGGCACCCTGCAGACGTACTGCGTCGACATCCACAACCCCACCCAGCGGGACGCCAGGTACCACGAGACCGCCTGGAGCGGCACCTCGCTGGGCGCCAACAAGAACGCCGGCAGGATCCGCTGGATCCTGCAGAACTCCTACCCGCAGGTCAACGACCTCGCGACGCTCGCGGCGAAGGCGGGGGTCAAGGGCGGCCTGACCGAGCAGGACGCGGCGGCCGGCACCCAGGTGGCCATCTGGCGGTACTCGGACCACGCCGACGTCGACGCCGTCGACCCGCAGGCCGAGAAGCTCGCGGACTACCTGGAGAAGAGCGCGGTCGGAGTGGCGGAGCCCCAGGCGTCGCTGACGCTGGACCCGCCCGCGGTCTCCGGCCACCCCGGAGAGCTGCTCGGCCCGGTGACCGTGCACACCAACGCGGCCGGCGTGACCGTGACGCCGCCGGCGGACGCGGCGACCAGCGGTGTACGGATCGTCGGCAAGGACGGCAAGCCGCTCACCTCCGCGGTCGACGGCAGGCAGATCTTCTTCGACGTGCCCGAGCACGCCGCCGCCGGCTCGGCCGAGCTCACCGTGCAGGCCTCGACCACCGTGCCCGTGGGCCGCGCCTTCGCCTCCGACACCCGCAGCCAGACTCAGATCCTGGCCGGCTCCAGCGAGTCGACGGTCTCGGCGACGGCCGGCGCGACCTGGGCGAAGAAGGGCGCCATACCGGCCCTGTCCGCGGCGAGGAACTGCGCCAAGGGAGGTGTGGACCTCACCGCTGCCAACCAGGGCGACGAGGCGTTCACCTTCGAGCTGATGGGGATCGAGCACAGCATCCCGGCAGGCGAGTCCCGAACCGTGACGATCCCCCTGCAGGAAGACCAGCCCTACGACTTCACGATCACGGGACCGGCCGGCCTCCAGAAGCGCTTCACCGGCATCCTCGACTGCAGGACACAGGCCTCCCGCAGCGGCAACGCGACCCAGATCCTCAGCGAGCCGAGCCCCGCGACGGTGGGCGGCACGGCGGACGACACCAACCTCGCCGCAACCGGCGGCTCCGGCACGACCCCGTTGATCGCGGGCATCGCCATCGCCCTCGTCGTGATCGGCGGCGCGGCCCTGGTCCTCGTAGGAAAGAAGGACGCACCGACCCAGGACTGAGCCCTCGGAGGAAGCCTCGGTACCGATGGGAAGGGACGCCTCCCCAACACACGCTCCTCCAGGACGCGTTCGGCCGCATGCGTGGAGTCCTGCGAGATCGGCGGGCAGGATGGACTCATGACGAAGCCATCCGTATCGCCGGCGCCGCACGCCTTCTCGGGCTCGGTGCTGTCCCTGTGGTCACAGGACTCGGTGCTGTCGATCGGCTCGGTGGGGTCGGTGCTGTCCGTCGGGTCCGTCGGGTCGGCCCTGTCCGTCGCCTCGATCGGGAGCGCGCTCTCCGTCGGATCGATCGGCTCGGCGTTGTCGCTGATCTCGGCCGGATCGTGGCTGAGCACAGGGTCGGTGCTGTCCGCGCAGTCCCGGTGGTCGGTCCTGTCCTGGCGTTCCTCCCGTGCGTTCCGGTCGGCCGGTGTGGTGGGCGTGGCAGCCGTAGCTGCCCTGCTGCTGGCTCAACGGCCACCGAGGGTGAACGGCTACCACTGACAGTGACCATGGCGCCGAGGGGGTAAATCTGCGAGAAGATCTCGGTCAGCGTCATCCACCGGCGGCGGACACCGACCCGAGAAGGGCCGATCTCGTGATCATCTTTGGCACCAGGGGATACCTGTACCAGCTCGCGATACTCACGCTGGTGTGCGGAGGCTGCGGCAACCCTGCCGCGCACACGCTCAGGAAGCGCGTCACGAAATTCACGCTTTTCTTCGTGCCCCTGTTCCCCGTCTCGACGAGGTACACGACGCAGTGCACCTTCTGCGGCACCGAACAGAAGGTGACCAAGGAACAGGCCGAACAGCTCCAGACACAAGCCGCAGGCGCTCCCGGCGGTCAGCCCTACGGCCGGCCGCAGCAGCCCCACCAGCACCCCGGAGCCTGAGCGACCGTCGACCCCGACAGCGAAACCCCAGGTCACAGACGCCCGGCCATATGGGTTACCACCCAAGGCTGGACCTCAGGCAAGATGGGTTGTATCTGCCCACTGCCAGATTTCAAGCTGCCGGACGGTTTCTCTTGGCTGAGTACATCTACACCATGCGCAAGACGCGCAAGGCAATCGGCGACAAGGTCATCCTTGACGACGTTTCGCTGAACTTCCTGCCCGGCGCGAAGATCGGTGTGGTCGGCCCGAACGGAGCCGGTAAGTCGACCATTCTGAAGATCATGGCGGGGCTGGAGCAGCCGTCGAACGGTGACGCGTTCCTTTCGCCGGGCTACACCGTGGGCATCCTGCTCCAGGAGCCGCCGCTCAGCGAGGACAAGACCGTCCTGGAGAACGTCCAGGAGGGCGTCGCCGAGGTCAAGGGCAAGCTCGACCGGTTCAACGAGATCGCCGAGCTGATGGCCACCGACTACTCCGACGCGCTGCTCGACGAGATGGGCAAGCTCCAGGAGGAGCTCGACCACGCCAACGCCTGGGACCTCGACGCCCAGCTCGAGCAGGCCATGGATGCTCTCGGCTGCCCCCCCGGCGACTGGCCCGTCACCAACCTTTCCGGTGGTGAGAGGCGCCGCGTCGCGCTGTGCAAGCTGCTGCTGGAGGCCCCCGACCTGCTGCTGCTCGACGAGCCCACCAACCACCTCGACGCCGAGTCGGTGAACTGGCTGGAGCAGCACCTCGCCAAGTACGACGGCACCATCGTCGCCGTGACCCACGACCGGTACTTCCTGGACAACGTGGCCGGCTGGATCTGCGAGGTCGACCGCGGCCGGCTGCACGGCTACGAGGGCAACTACTCCAAGTACCTGGAGACCAAGCAGACCCGTCTCAAGGTCGAGGGGCAGAAGGACGCCAAGCGCGCCAAGCGGCTCAAGGAAGAGCTGGAGTGGGTGCGGTCGAACGCCAAGGGGCGGCAGGCCAAGTCCAAGGCCCGTCTCGCGCGCTACGAGGAGATGGCGGCCGAGGCCGACAAGATGCGGAAGCTGGACTTCGAGGAGATCCAGATCCCGCCGGGCCCGCGGCTCGGCAGCATCGTCGTCGAGGTCACCAACCTCAGCAAGGGCTTCGGCGACAAGGTCCTGATCGACGACCTCAGCTTCACACTGCCGCGCAACGGCATCGTCGGTGTCATCGGCCCGAACGGCGCCGGCAAGACCACGCTCTTCAAGATGATCCAGGGTCTGGAGACCCCGGACTCCGGCTCCATCAAGGTCGGCGAGACCGTCAAGATCTCGTACGTCGACCAGAGCCGCGAGAACATCGACCCGAAGAAGACCCTCTGGGCCGTGGTCAGCGATGAGCTCGACTACATCAATGTCGGGCAGGTCGAGATGCCGTCGCGTGCGTACGTGTCGGCCTTCGGCTTCAAGGGCCCCGACCAGCAGAAGCCCGCCGGCGTCCTCTCCGGTGGTGAGCGCAACCGCCTCAACCTGGCGCTCACCCTCAAGCAGGGCGGCAACCTGCTGCTCCTCGACGAGCCGACCAACGACCTCGACGTCGAGACCCTCGGCTCGCTGGAGAACGCACTGCTCGAGTTCCCGGGCGCGGCCGTGGTCGTCTCCCACGACCGGTGGTTCCTGGACCGAGTCGCCACGCACATCCTCGCCTACGAGGGTGACTCCAAGTGGTTCTGGTTCGAGGGCAACTTCGAGTCGTACGAGAAGAACAAGATCGAGCGGCTCGGACCGGACGCCGCGCGTCCGCACCGCGCCACCTACAAGAAGCTGACCCGGGGCTGATCGATCTTGCGTCACATCTACCGCTGTCCCCTGCGCTGGTCGGACATGGATGCGTACGGCCATGTCAACAACGCGATCTTCCTCCGCTACCTGGAGGAGGCCCGCATCGACTTCCTGTCCCTGCGGGGCAAGGAGTCCAGGCAGGGGTCCGTGGTGGCGCGCCATGAGATCGACTACAAGCGGCAGCTCGTGCACCGGCCCGACCCGGTGGACATCGAGCTGTGGGTCACCGAGATCAGGGCCGCGTCCTTCACCGTCACCTACGAGGTGAAGGACGAGGACCTGGTCTATGTACGGGCCTTGACCGTCGTCGTGCCGTTCGACTTCGAGACACAGCGGCCGCGCCGGATCACCTCGGAGGAGCGGGAGTTCCTCGAGGGGTTCCGGGACGACGCCGAGGAGGAGGCCGTCGCAGCATGACGGTGCTCCACCTTGCCGACGAGGGGGAGGCGGCGGACTTCGCGGCCTTCCTCTCGCGGCTGCTCCACTACGACCGCGGCGCCGCGGTACGCCTCCAGGCCGCCGGGACCGCGCTCGCCGTCTTCGGCCGACCGCCGTCCTTCGAGGTGCTCGCGATCCGCGCGGTGCGGCTCGCGAAGCCGTACGAGAAGGGGCTCGACGTCACGCTCGACGTGACCGTGTCCGCCGGTGAACTTCTGGAGACGGTGGACGAGTCGGCTGCGACGGCCGGCGTTCCGGCGGCGGTCACCGGGCCGCCCTGGGCGGGCGTCCTCCCGCCGCGCGGCGGCTGGCGGCCCGAGCCCGGGCTGCCCGCGCCCGATGCCCTGCGGGCCATGGTCGGCGCGGCGGTCGCCGAATTCCGGTCCCGTACGGGGGAGTTGGCGCCCGAGCTGCGTACCCGAGCCGAGCTCGACCGCATCGGACGGGAGATCTGGTCGCGGACGGTCGGCGACACAGACCTCCCGGTACGGGCCGCGCACGCGGCACAGTCGCTCGGGTTCCTCCGCTCCACGCAGGGCGCCGGGGACCTGGCGCTGGTCTCGTCGGGCGCCTGGCTGCGGCTGCGCACACCGTACGGATCGATTGCCGTCCGGCGTGCGGGACTTGGGGCGCTGGACGTCAGCGTCCGGTAGTCATCAGGACAGGTCCGCCGTGGACCGTTCGGTTGCGGCACGTGATCAGTCGCTGTCGTCCGGTCGTACGGCGATGTGGTCCGGCTCCAGTTCCAGGGCCACGCGGTCGCGCATGCCCAGGGCCTCGGTGTACTCGGCGGGGAGCTGGAGGCGGCCGGCGCGGTCGAGCATCGCGTACTCGCGGGCGACCACCGTTTCGTGGCCGGTGGTCGCGTCGACCTCGCTGCGGCGCAGGACTTCGGTGGAGGTGCGGCCGTCGCGGATGGCGACCGTGCGGCGGACCTCGCCGGCGACCGCCTGGTCGTGGGTGACGATGACGATGGTGGTGCCCAGGTGCTCGTTCGCGGTGCGGAAGGCGGCGAAGACCTGTTCCGCCGTGTGGGAGTCGAGTTCGCCGGTGGGTTCGTCGGCGAGCAGGACCGCGGGCTTGTTGGCGAGGGCCACGGCGATGGCGACGCGTTGCTGCTGGCCGCCGGACATCTGGTGGGGGCGGCGGTCGCGGCAGTCGGCGACGTCCAGCAACTCCATGAGTTCCAGGGCGCGTTCGGTGTGCAGGCGGCGCTCTTTCCGGGCGCTCGTGAGCTGCATCGGAAGGGCGATGTTCTGTGCCGCGGTGAGGTAGGGGAGGAGGTTGCGGGAGGTCTGCTGCCAGACGAAGCCGACGGTGGTGCGGCGGTAGGTCAGGCGGTCCTTCGCCGTCATCGTGAGGAGGTTGTGGCCGGCCACGCGGGCCGTGCCGGCGGTCGGGGTGTCGAGGCCCGCGAGGATGTTCATGAGGGTGGATTTGCCGCTGCCCGATGCGCCTACGAGGGCCATGAGTTCGCCCTCGTGGACGAGGAGGTCCAGGCCTTGGAGGGCCTGGACCTCTGTGCCGTCCGTGGTGAAGATGCGGACGAGGCGGTCGCAGGTGATGAGGGCGTCGTGGCCGTAGCTGGGGCGGTTGCGTTGTGCGGCGGCGCGGTTTGCCAGGTCGGTGAGGGTGGGATTTGCCGGGGGCATCGGGGTCTCCTGGGCATCGGCTCGGTGGACAGTGGCCCGGGGTGGGGGTTGCTGTGGGGGTGGGTGCGCTCGCCGGCGCATGCCGGGTGCCGCTCTCTTTGGGTCGGGCGCCGCCCCAGCGGCACGACTGCCCGCAGCCAAGGTGCAGCTCATCTCGCGTCCCCCGCCCTCAACTCCGCCACCGCTCCCCGCCGCCCGGTCCACCAAGCCTGAACCCCTGCGACCCCCACCGTCACCAGGACGATCGCCGCCGCCGGTAGTACCAGCGACGTCGCGTCCGTTCGTAGCACTGCATCCGTCGCCGGTGCTCGGGCCGAGGCCAGTGCGATGGTCGTCAGGTCTACGCCCGGTGACAGGAGCCGGATCGTCGCCCAGCCCGTCAGGGTGCCACCGGCCGCTGCCAGGACCGCCTGGGGCAGGGACTCCAGGATCAGCAGGCGGCGGCCCTGGGCGCGGGTCAGGCCCATGGTGCGCAGGCGGGCCAGGAGGGCCGTGCGTTCGGGGGCTGTGCGGAGGAGGGACAGGAGCAGGGCCAGCACGGCGTAACCGGCGCCCGCGGCGACCGCCGTCGTGTAGACGCGTTCGGCGCCGGTCTGGAGAGGGGAGTCGGCGTATCGTGCGCGTTCCTCGGTACGCAGTTGTACGTCCGCCGAGTCGGGTGCCGCAATGCGCAGGGCGGGCCCGTTCAGGTGGGTGCCGGTCAGCAGCAGTGCGGTGGGGAGTGACGCCGCGCTGTTCAGGCCGGCGCGGTCCACGACCAGGAAGTTGTCGCCGGTGACGGCAGGGGTGCGGTCCCGGACGACGGTGATGCGGACGGTGGCCGTGGTGCCGTCCTCCAGGCGTACCGGGAAGGGCCGGGTGCCGTAGGTCCTCGCCACCGCAGGGGAGGCGAGTGCCGGGAGCGCGCCGTGGCCCGACTGCCCCTTCAACTCTCCTTCCGGGAAGGAGCCGAGGCCCGTCCGGCTCGCCAGTTCCGCGTAGTCCCGCGGGTCCACCCCGCCAGCGGCACCGACCGGGTGAGGTCGGTCGGCTTGGCCTGGTACGTGATGCTCACGACCGCGAGCCCCTGTACGCCGGGCGTCCGGCGGATCCGGTCCGGCAGACCCGGCGGCAGCGGGGACGTCGTCTCGATGCGGGCGTCGGCGCCGACCGCGAAAAGGGCCGCCTGGTCGCGGGCCTCGCGTACGCCCGCGAGGACCGAGCCGCCGAAGGCCGCGGTGGTGAGGGCGGTGAGCAGGGCCAGCAGCGGCAGCACCGCGGAGGCGGAGGTGCGGCCCGCCCGGGCCAGTGACAGGTGGCCCAGCGCGCCGCGCAGCCGGGCCGCCGGACGGGCCAGGCCGCGCAGCGGGAGCGGGTAGAGGCGGACGAGCACCAGGGCCGCGACCACTCCCACCAACACCGGTGCCAGCGCGGTCAGTTGATCGCCTGTCGTGCCCCGCCTGCGCAGTGTCCCGACCGCGCCCAGGGCCACCACGACCAGGGTGAGCTCGGCGATCGTACGGCGTCGGGACGGCCGTACGGAGGTCACGTCCGCGCGGCCGCCATGGATACGGACGGCCCGGTGCACGGCGGCCGCCCGCAGGGGCAGGGCCGCGCAGGCGACCGCTGTGACCGTTGCCGCCGCGGCGATCGCGTAGCAGGCGCGGCCGCCGGGGAGCGCGAGCAGGGCGACCGCCAGGCCCGCGGCCCCCGCGGGGAGCGCGGCCACCGCGGTCTCGGCGAGCAGGCGGCCCGCCAGGCCGGGCAGGGACGCGCCGCGGGCGCGCAGCAGGGTGAGTTCGGCGCGGCGGCGGTCGGCGGCCAGGCCGCCCGCCATCAGCAGGACCACGGCGGCGACCGTGCCGGTGCCGAAGGCCGCGACGGCCACGAGTGGGCGGACGCCCGACCGGAGACCGGTGAAGCCGCCCAGCACGTCGTCGAGGTCGGTGCTCACCGTCGTGGTCGGGTCTGTGAGCGTGCGGACCTTCCGTAGGACGGGGCCGGACTCGAGGGACGCGACGGCCGACTTCAGGCGGTCCACCTCGTGGGCGTGGAGCGCGGCGGGCGAGGGGGCCAACTGCCAGTAGCGCCAAGCGCTTCCGGCTGTGCCCAGCATCGCCGGGGCCGCCTCGGGGGCGAGCAGCAGAGAGCCGACCCAGTACTTGTCGGGGTCGGCGCCGTTTCCCGGCAGCAGGACGAGGTCGGGGGTGCGCAGAAGGGGCTGGGCGGCCCAGTAGGCGCCGCCGGGGTTGCGCGGGGCGACGATGCCGGTGACGCGGACGGCGAGCGGGGCGCGTTCCACGCCGGGTACGTGGATGACCGAACCGACCTTGATGTGCAGGCGCTTTGCCGTCTCGACGGTGACGGCGGCCTCCACCTCGGCGGTGGCGGCGGTGACCCGGCCGGTGGTGCGCGGGAGGCGTCCGCTGCGTACCGTCGCATGGTCGGCGAGGCCGTGCTGCGCGGCGAGGGACATCTGCGCCGGCAGACCGCTCGGGCGGGGCAGCCAACCGTCCGGTACCTCCTGGGGGTTGGTGCGCACCCCGTACGCCGACTGGTCCGGGTCGACGACGAGCGGCCCCGGCACGGCGGCACGGACCTTCGTGTACTGCGCGGCGAGCGTGCCGGGGAGCAGCGCCTCCTCGCGCTGCTCCCGCGGCAGGAGCAGACTCGGCTGCCGCGCCCACACGCCCACGCTGGTGGTCGCGGGCCGCGCCCGCTCGACGGCCCGGCGCAGAGCGGCGTCCTCGTACCGGTCGACCGCCCGCGGGAAGGCGGCTGCGAGGCAGGCGGTCAGCGCCACCAGCAGCGCCAGCGCACAGGCGGCACCGGGCGCGGCACGCAGCCGCGTACGGACCCATGGAGCCGGTACTGCGTTCATGTCACTCACCCCCCTGTTCCCGCAACGACATCACCGGATCCCCGCGCCGCACCGCCAGCGCCGCCGTCACGAGCAGCGGCGTCACCGCCACCGCCGCCAGCAGTACGGCGACGTGCGGCGCCGGCAGTTCCACCAGCACCCGCGGCACGGGGCGGGTGGCCTGCGCCGTCAGCACGATCAGCGGGATCACCGCCCGGGTCAGCACCGTCCCGAGGGCCGTCCCCACCACCAGAGCCAGTGCCACCAGGACGCCCTGCTCGACGGCGATCATGCGGGCCAGGCGGCGGCGCGGGGCGCCCAGGGCGCGGAGCACCGCCAGTTCGGCGCCCCGCTCCCGCAGGGACCCCGCCGCGCTCACCGCGAAACCGACGGCGGCCAGCGCGGCCGCCACCCCGGCCGCCGCCGCGAACGCCGCCTCCGCGCCCGCGCCGAACGGATCGTCCCGCAGCCGGGCGGCCGTCTCGTCCCGCACCACGACCTGCGCCGGATCCAGCTCGGGCAGTGCCCGCAGGGCCGCCGCGACCCCGGCCGACCTGCCGGGGCCGGTCCGCAGCCACCACTCCGTGGGTGCGGCGCTCGTCCCGTACCGCGCCTCCAACAGCCGGTTCACGGACCGCAGATCGACCAGCAGGGCACCCCCGTCGGCATCGCCGGTCGTCGGCAACTCCCGTACCGCACGCACGATCCGCACGGGCACGTTCTCCCCGCCGACCGTCACGTCCACCCGCTGTCCGGTGCGCGCGCCCGCCGAGGTGAGGAACCGGTCGGTCGCCACCGCCGCGATCTCGGGCGGCTTCGGCTGCACGACCTGCACCCGCACCGTCAACGACGCGGTGACCCAGGTGTCCTCGGCCGGCACGTACCCCGTGCCGTACTCGACCGTGGGCGGTCCCGACGAACTCATCCCCGGCTTCGTCGGGTTCGTCTTCTCGTCCGGCGAGGAGACCTGCCCGTCACTGCGCACGGACGCCTTCCAGGAGGCGGGCAGCGGCACCTTCCGCACGTTCCCGTCCACCCCGGTCGCCGTCAACCCGCCCAAAGTCAGGCGCTGTTGCTCGGGCTCCCCGACCGGCTGGGGCAGCACCGACTGCACTCCCGTGAGCGTCAGCGACCCCTTGGAGACCGGAACGTCGAGCGCATGCGCCCGCCCGTCGCCGGGAAGCTCCCCGGCCGGCACCTGGTACGGCGTCCCGTACCGGTCCACCAGCGTGACCGTCACGTCCGCCGCGGTGCCCGCCCCGCTCCGCGAGGAGCTGTGCAGGGTCGCCGTCAGCCGCAGCCGTGCGGTGCCCGCGGGCACCTTCGCGCCGGCCGTCGGCGCCTTCGGGCCCAGGGATGCGAGCAGCGGCCGTACCGGCTGCGAGGCCAGGTCCCGGCGCATCAGCACCGTGTCCGCCGCCCGTGCCGTGTCCAGTGCCAGCAGTGCCGCCGTGCGGTCGCCGGACAACGGCAGGTCCGCACGGAGGGCCGGGGCGACCTCCCGCACGTGCGGGATCGCCGCGTAGGTCTCCGTGCGTCCGAGGCCGTCCTCCCCGGCGGCGAGGACACGCACCGGCGCGCCCGCGCCGAAGTCGGCCTGGTCGTCCTGCGAGCGGTTCCAGGAGGCGCGCTGCCCGATCGCCAGCATGCCGAGCGCGACGGCCAGGACCAGCAGCAGCACCGGGCCCGCCCCGCGCATCGGGCGGCGGCTCAGCTGCCAGCCTGCCAGCGCCGCCGTCAGCCCGCGCCCGCCGGCCGCCCGGCGCTCGGCGAGCCGCGCCACCAGGGGCAGCAGCCGCAGCGTCAGCACGGTGCCGGCGAGCAGTGCGAGTGCCGGGGCGGCGACCAGTAGCGGGTCGATGCCGAGGGTGCCGGCTTTGTCGCCGTTCACGGCACCTGAGTTCTGTCGGCTCAGCTGCCAGTACGCGACGGCGGCCAGAGCCAGGAGGGAGAGGTCGGCGCCCGCGCCTGCTGTGCGGCTGAGAGCTCGGGGGCTTCTGTAGTTGGCCGAGTGCGGCTTTTTCGTGGCTGGTCGCACCCCGCGGCGGAGCCGCAAATCGAGACAGCCCCGCGCCCCTACGGGGCGCAACGCGGCGTTTAAGGGGCGCGGGGCTGTGACATGTGCGGCTCCGTCGCGCGGGCGCGACAAGCCACGATGGCCCCGCACATGATCGACGACCCACCCCGGCACATCCCGCGGAGCGCCCGGCAGTGTCACGGCCAGGGCGCACCCCAAGCCCACAGCCCCCGCCACCACCCACACCCCGAGCCCCCCGCCCGCAGGCACCTCCAGTCGTAGCCCGATCCGTGCCAGTGCCCCCTGGCCGGCCAGGAGTCGAGTGAGCGGGCCCGACAGCAGGGGCCCACACAGCACCGCGGGCGCCGCCAGGCACAGCGCCTCCAGGGCGGCGAGCGCCGCGACCCGCGCGCGGGAGGCGCCGCGCGCCCGCAGCAGCCGCACCTCGCCCGCGCGCTCGGCGCTCAGCAGCCGTGCCACCAGCAGCAGCGCACAGCAGGCCAGCAGCGCCAGCTGCAACGCGACGATCAGCAGCGTCGAACGGGACACGAGCAGCGAGCGCTCGACGCGGTCCAGAACGCCGGGCAGGGACGTGCCCACGGCCGTCGTGCCGCTGAGCGCGGGCTGCCTGCGCAGGGCAGCCCCACCCGCTCCGGCCGCCTTGCGCAGCTCGTCGATCCGCCCCGTCGTCAGCGTCGAGAAGTCGGCCGACGCCAGCCACCCGGACGGGCCGGCGCTCACCTTTGCGCCGCTCAGCACGCCGGGGGCGGCGAGCAGCGGGCCGTACGTCGTGAAGTCGACCGTGGTGACGCCCCGGCCGCCCAGGTCGTCCAGCCGCCAGTAGGGCGCGTCCGCCCGGGCGGGCCGGTACAGGCCGGTGAGCGTGACGTGCACCTTCGGACCGCCGAGCCGGTCGACGAGGGTGAGACGGGCGCCGGGCCTCAGACCGAGGCGCCGGGCGGCGGTCTGCGGGAGCGCCGCCTCGATGCCGGCGCCGGAACCCGTCCGGGGCGCCCGTCCCGACACGAACCGCACCTGGGCCGGGTCCAGCGCCGCGACATAGGTCAGGGCGGGGTTCCCGGATCGCTCGGCCGGCGGCTGCAGCGAGCGCGGCAGCGCGTACGGGCCCGACCGCACCAGGGTCCGCACGGTCACCGGCAGCCCGTCGAACATCCGCCGCGCCCCCTGCCGTACGGCGTCCTCGGCGGCGGCGCGCCGGTCCGCCGGGACGTCGGCCTTGACGATCAGCGCGGCGTCGGCGGCGTTCTGCGGGTCCTGCAGCGAGTGGCGCAGGGCCGCGTCGCCGATCGCGCCCGAGTAGGCGGTGAGGGTCGAGAGGACGGCCGTGGTCAGCAGGACGGTGAGCAGCGCGGCGGCCAGCAGCAGGCGGTGTGCACGGGCACGTAACAGGACGAATCGTGCCACCGCACCGAACGCCGTCACGCCCAACCCCCCGTGGTTGTCCAGACCTCCGGGCGATGCTGTCAGAGGGGCGGGTCCTCAGTAAGCGCTTGTACGGCGGGCTTGACCGGATCGTGACCGGATTCCGGCGCAGTGCGACCGGAATCCGCACGTCATGCGGTCAGGTTCAGTCCGGGGCGTTCACCATCGAGGCCGCGGCGTACGTCAGGTACTTCCACAGCTGCTGCTCGTGCTCCTCGGACAGGCCGAGCTCGTCGACGGCGTCCCGCATGTGCCGCAGCCAGGCGTCGTGCGCCTCGCGGTTCACGGTGAAGGGGGCGTGACGCATGCGCAGCCGGGGGTGGCCGCGGTTGTCGCTGTACGTCGTCGGGCCACCCCAGTACTGGATCAGGAACAGCGTGAGGCGCTCCTCGGCCGGGCCGAGGTCCTCCTCGGGGTACATGGGCCGCAGCACCGGGTCCTCGGCCACACCCTCGTAGAAACGGTGGACGAGGCGGCGGAAGGTCTCCTCCCCGCCGACCTGCTCGTAGAAGGTCTGCTCCTGAAGCGTGCCGCGCCGAATCTCGGTCACTTTGAGCTGCCTCGCATGGGTTGTTCCGGTCCGCCCGAGTTTTTCTGCCGGGGGTCCGGGGGTTGTCCCCCGGGAATTGCAGTACGCTCCCCATGCTCTCAGACCGTGCGGAGGAGGACTTGAGGCTTAGGTCCCTGCCCTGGTGCCGGGAAGCGGACATTCCGGATCTGGCGGCTTCGGTGCTCGCCTCGTGCCCCCTCCCGCAGGACAGTGGACCTATGGGCGCAGCTGCTCTCGACAAGGACCTGGACGACCTCGCGGCCACCGCGCGGGCGGCGCTCGTACGGGAGATCGAGGTGAGCGGGGCCTGGGGCGAGGACCCGGTGTGGCGGGAGGCCTTCGAGGCGGTCCCGCGCCATGTCTTCGTGCCGTACTACTACGTCGGAGTCGTGGGCGGCTACGAGCGGCGGTGGGGCGAGAGCCCTGATCCACGGGCACGCGAGCGCTGGATGCGCGGGGCCTACGAGGACGCCCCGCTGGCCACCCGGCTGCGCGACGGCGAGCTCCTCTCCTCCAGCAGCCAGCCGTCGCTGATGGCGAAGATGCTGGCCGAGCTGAGGGTCGAGGACGGCAACCGGGTCCTGGAGATCGGTGCGGGCACCGGCTACAACGCGGCCCTGCTGGCCCACCGGCTCGGCGAGGACGACCTGGTCACCACCGTCGACCTGGAGCCGGAGATCACCGAGTCGGCCCGGCAGCACCTGGCCGCCGCGGGTTACCACCCGGTAGTCGTCACCGGCGACGGCGCGCGCGGAGTCCCCGAGCGCGGCCCCTTCGACCGGATCATCGCGACCTGCACTCTGACCTCGGTCCCGCGCGCCTGGCTCGCCCAGTGCAACCCCGGCGCCCGCATCCTGGCGCCGTTGGCCACCGGCCTGATCGCCCTGACGGTCCGGGACCCCGCCCACGCCGAGGGCCGCTTCCTGCACACGCCGGCCTACTTCGTACCGCTGCGCGGCGAGACCCGCCCCGAGCAGGAATCGGCCCATCTCGGCGCCGTCCCCCGCCGGGCCAGGGACCACGAACTGTTCCGCTTCCTGCTGGCACTGACCCGCGGCAGCATCGATCCACAGGAGGCGTACGCCCTCTGGGAGCGCGAGGAACAGCCGGAGCGGCAGCGCTATGGCATCACCATCGGCGCAGACCGAGAGTGGGCATGGCTGGACGACCCGGAGGGGCCGTACATCTGGCCCCTCCGGTGAGTCAGGTGGCTTTGAGGGGCGCGGGGCTGTGTTGGTCATGCGGCTCCGCCGCGTGGGCGCGACCAGCCACAACGGCGCCGCAGACGAACAACGGCGCAGCGCCTAGCCTCGGCGAATGGTGATCGTGGTCCAAGCCCCCACGTGCACCCGATCCCCGTCCTGCAAGGGCACCGGCACAAAGGGCTGAATCGGCTCATCAGAGCCGTTGACCGTCGTACCGTTCGTCGAGTTCTGGTCCACGACCGCCCAACTGCCGTCCGGCTGCTGCACGAGCACCGCGTGCTGGTGCGAGACGCCCGGATCCTCCGGCGGCACCGCCAGGTCGATGTCGGGGGTGTCGCCGGTCGAGTGCCGGCGACGGCCGATGGTGATCTGGTTGCCGCTGAGGGTGCGCTGCTGCTCCGGCGAGTACGCGGGCAGGTTGAGGCCCGCCGCCTCCGGTCCGGAGCGCTGCATCATCGCCATGAAGTAGTCGCGGTCCGGACCGATGGTGGCCGTCCAGGTCACCGGCCCGCCGTGCGTCTGCGGGAAGCCCTGGCCGGGCGGGGGCGCCTGGGCCGGGCCGGGTTGCGGATAGCCGTAGCCACCACCCTGACCGGGACCACCGGGACCACCGGGACCGCCGGACGGCGGGGAGATCACCCAGTCGTCGTCACCGCCGCCGAAGGACGGACCGCCTTGCTGCGGCGGACGTCCCGTCTCCTGCGGGAAGCGGGGCGGGGCCGGCGGACCGGGCTGCTGGAACGCCTGCGGGGCGCCACCGGGGCCACCGGGGCCACCGGGGCCTCCGTGAGGTGTGGGCCCGGGCGGCGGCGGGACCGGACGCGAGGGGTCGGGGCCGAAGCCGGACCGGTCGGCGAACGGGCTCGGCGGGCCGGAAGGCTCGGTGCCGAAGGGGTTCGGCGGCGGGCCCGAGGGCTCGTTGCCGAACGGGCTCGGCGGGATTGGCTCGGCCGGGCGGTTCATCTGGGACGGACGCGAGCCCTGGTACTCGTACGAGTCGCCGCCGCCGTACGACGGTCCGGGCTGCTGCTGCTGGAAGGGCCCGCCGGGGCCGGGCGCCGACGGGCGCGGGGCGGCCGGGGTGTACGAGGTCGCGGTGTTCGTCAGGAAGTTCCACCGGCACTCCTCGCAGAACGGCGCACCGCCCTCACGGGGCGTGCGGCACTGCGGGCAGAGCTCCGGCTCAGGGTTCGGCACCGCGGACAGCGGCGGTCGGCCGCCGTGCTGAGGGCCCTGGCCGGGCGGCGGGAAGCCGTAGCCGCCGCCGGGCGGGGGCGGCGGGGGAGGGGGCGGAGGCACGGCACCGGCCATGCGGTGACCGCAGACCTCGCACCAGTCGTCGGAACCCGACTGGTGTCCGTTCGGGCAGGTCGGCATGTCGGCGCTTCCCCCTCTCTTTCAGGAATTCTCTTCAGGAAGCTTTGCTCAGAGAGCTTCTCTTCAGGAAACCTCTACGTCACTTCTTTACACGAACAGTCTTTGTCGACCGTGTCTCGAGAGTCATCTCGTCGGCGTCCTCGACCTTCGCTTTCAGTCGCACAGTACCTGTCGCGGCATCGACCACGTCCACCACCTTCGCAAGCAGTTTCGCAGTATCCGCGTTTCCGGAGGCGCTGGCGAGCTGAACGGCCCGGCCCAGTTTGGCCGTTGCTCCATCCATATCGCCCGCTTTGCGAAGATCCAGCCCTTGTTGGATGGCCTGTGCCAGTTCGGCCTGCCCGGTGTAGTGGGCGACCTGGGGGTTGATCGAGGTGGAAGCCACCATGTCGTCGGTCCACACGGCCCTTACGAGGCCCTGGGCGCCGAGGTTCTGTGCGCCGCCGTCGGGCTGCGGGACGACCAGGGAGACCCGGGCGGCGAGCATCTCCTGGCCGAGGCCCGCGGCCGGGACCTCGACGCATACGTGGTAGTCACGGGATTCGTCCCCCCAGGAGCCGGTGGGGTAGTCCCCGGCTCGGGGGCCCGCCTCGGTGCGGCGGCCGGTCAAGTCCTCGACGGTGGGCGCGACCTGCTTGACGAACTTGATGGCGGTGCCGACCGGCGTCCACAGCCTGAGAGCGACATCGGCGACCTCCTTGCCCATGGCCGTCTCCATCATCTGCGTGAAGTCGGCGGCGAGGCCGGCCGGGTCGGCGACGATGTCGGCGGTGCCGAGCAGCGCAGAGGCGATCCCTGTGACTTCTTTCACTTCCCAGTCGGTGCCCACGCCGCGTGCGTCACAGGTGAAACGTCCGGCACAGGAGTCCAGGGCGGACTTGAGGTCCTCGGGCGACTCGTGCTCGTTGCGGCCGTCGGTGAGCAGGATGCCGTGCCGGATGGCGACCTCGTCCGAGGAGAGCAGGCGGTCGGCGAGCTTCAGCCAGGTACCGATGGCCGTGCCGCCGCCCGCGCTCAGCTTGCGCAGGGCCTCCTTGGCCTGGCTGCGGGTGGTGGCGTCGGCGACCGCGAGGCGCCCGCCGCCCGGGTAGACCTCCTTGGCCACGTGCGTGCCGCCGATCACCGCGAAGTGCACCCCGTCGCGCAGGGTGTCGATCGCGGCGGCCGTCGCGTCGCGGGCGTTGCGCATCTTGGTCGGCGGGTAGTCCATCGAGCCGGAACAGTCGACCATGATCGCCACCCCCGCGGCCGGGCCCTGCCCCGGCGCGTAGAGGTGGGGCGCGGCGACCGCGCTGCCGACCGTGCCGCCGCCGGTGGCGGTGACCGTGACGACGGCGTTGACCTCGCGGCCGCCCTCCGGCAGGTACTCGTTCTGGTACACGTCCATCGAGAACTGCGGCACGTTGGACTTCGAGAAATTGGCCATGCCCACTCAAATCCCCCTCGGAAACCCCGCGTTCGCGGGGCGACGACTGTATGCGGACCGGTCCCCTCCGGTCCGCTGAGGCATCCCCGTATACGGCCTCAGGCCGATCCTGCCCCCTGAGGCACGGCCGGGAACGGCACGACGGCCACTGTTACGTTGTCGTGGCCCCCGCCGTCCAGGGCGTGACCGACCAGCACACGGGCGCTGTGCAGCGGACGTACGGCGGCGTCCGGCGGCACGACCTCGGCCATCTCCTCCGCGGCCTCCGCGTAGTTCCACAGTCCGTCCGTGCACACCACCACTACACCCGGCCGGTCCGGCTTGAAGGAAGCGGTGTGCGGCTCCAGTTCGTAGGCGTCCGCGCCGAGCCAGCCGGTGATCGCGTGGGCGCGCTCGTCGGCGTACGCCTCGGCCTCGCTCATCAGGCCCGCGGAGACCATCTGCGCGGCCCACGAGTCGTCCTCGGTGAGCCGGGCCGGGGGCGAACTGCGGTCCACCGGCACCCAGTAGGCGCGGCTGTCGCCGACCCAGCCGACGACCAGCAGCCCGGCCGTCACGACCGCGCCCACGATCGTGCAGGCGGGCGCGTTCTGGTGCGGGGAGTGCTCGCGGGCGGTGGCAGGCTCGTCGGCGAGGGCGTTGACCGCGTGCGAGGCGGCCACGATCGCGTCGTGCATGGCCTGCTGCGGGTGCGTGCCGCGCGGCAGGGCGGTGAGCAGCGAGTCGCCCGCGGCGCGGGCGGCGGCGAGCGAGGCGTCGTCCGGCCGGGTCGCCGAGGAGACGCCGTCGCAGACGATCGCCACGGACGCGGGGGCGCCGTCGGGCAGCGCGGCGGTGCCGATGCCGAACGCGTCCTCGTTGCGGTGGTGGCGCAGGCCGCGGTCGCTGACGGCGGCCATCGGGCCGGACTCCTGCTCCATGTGGTCGCGCTCCCGGGGCTGGGCGTGCCCGCAGTTCTCGCAGTAGCCGTCGTTGTCGACGCGGCCCGCACGGCAGGCCACGCACAGCTTGGCCTCCTCGGCGGGCGCGGCGAGAGAGGCGACGCGCGGGTCCGGGGCCTGCAGCGGGTACTCGTCGGGCACCGGCGGCCGGTCGAAGCGCACACCGGAGGCGGGGGAGACCGGCGAACCCGTGGGCTGCTGCGGCGGCAGCGCGGAGCCGCCCGAGTCCGTCCCCTGCAGATCCGTCGGCAGATGGGTCGCCGCCGGGGTCTCGGAGCCGCCCGGTGCGGCGGCGACGGGCCAGGGTGCACCGTCGACACCGGCGCCGTCGGCCTCGCCCGGCTGCAGGTCCGAGCCGTTCAGGGCGATCGTCGGATGGTCGTCCGGCCGTGCGGGCACGACGGACAGGTCGTATCCGCACGCACCGCAGAAACGGTCACCCGACTCGAGCGGCCACTCGCAGCTCGGGCAGTTCGACAGGGCGGCCTGCTGGGGCATCTGCGACATCAACTACACCCACGTCCGGGGGCGGTAACGGTTTGCACGTTCCACCAGGTCGATCCTCTCCTCGCCGCCCCGCGCCAGCCGGGCCAGCGTGCGGTACGAACGCTCCAGGCCGAAGCGGAGTCCCCGCTCGTCCAGTTCGCTGCCGAGCAGCACGCGCTGCGTGGCGGGCGCTACTACCTGGCCCCCGGAGAGTATCCAGTCCAGCGCGCAGCCGAGGACTTCGGCCGACAACTGCTCCCGGCGCGCCGGATCCAGACCGTACGCGTCCAGCGCCTCGACCTGCCCGGCGGCGGCCTTCAGGTCCTCGAGGAACGGTACGTCGGAAGCGGCCGCCGTGCGCCCGCGCAGCCGCGCCCGTACGGCGGCCACCCGCGCCGCCGTGTAGTGGATCGACGACTCCGGCACCGACTCCAGCGTCCGTACGGCACTGCGCCGGTCCCCGGCCGCGAGCTGAACGCGGGCCAGGCCGAACGCGGCGCTCACATAACTGGGGTCGGTCGACCAGACCAGGCGGTAGTACTCGGCCGCGTTGTCCAGCTGGCCCAGCACCTCCGCGCACAGACCGAGCGCCAGCTTGGGCGCGGGCTCGCCGGGGAACGCGTCGTAGATCGCGTCGAAGGCGAGCGCCGCGCCCTCCTCGTCGGCGGTCACCAGCGCGGCCACGCCCCGGTACCAGACGACCCGCCAGTCGTCGGGCCGCTCCGTCTCCAGGGTCTGCAGGGCGTTCAGCGCGGTGGCCGAGTCGCCGTTCTCCAGCCAGGCGCGGATCTGCCTCAGCCGGGTCTCGACCGAGGCGGCCGGAGCCGCGGCGAGCGCCCCGAGCAGCTCGGCCGGCGCGGTCGTCATCAGGCCCGCCAGGAAACCCGCGTTCGGGTCGGAGGGGTCGACGCGGGGGACGGGCAGGGCGAGGGCCGCGGTGGGGGAGTTGACGTGCTTGACGAGGGCCGCGGTGCCGTTGGACGCGGGGAGCTGCGGCTGCTGCCCCTTCCGCGGCTGCACCACCCGCGCCCCGAGCCGCGACACGTCCCCCGCCTGCTTCGGGAACAACTCCGTGTCCGTGACCTTCAGTTCGGGTCCGAACAGCGTCGACAGCGCGGGCCGCGCACGCCCCGTCTGCAGCGACACCACCTCACGCAGCACGCCCGTGAGCTGCTCCGCCATCTCCTGCGCGGACGCGAACCGGCGGGCCGGGTCGGGGTCGGTGGCGCGGACCAGGAGCCGGTAGAAGGACTCGTACTGGCGGAAGACCTCGATGTTGTCGGGGTCGGGCAGGGAGTCCACGAAGACGTTCGTGTAGCCCTGGAAGTCGAAGGACAGCACGGCCAGCGTGCGCGCGACCGTGTACAGATCGCTCGCCACCGACGGGCCGACCTCGGCGACCTCCGGCGCCTGGTAGCCCACCGTGCCGTAGATGGCCGACTCCTCGTCGTCCATCCTGCGCACCGCGCCCATGTCGATCAGCTTGAGCTGGTCCTCGGTCTGGATCGCGTTGTCGACCTTGAAGTCGCAGTACAGCAGGTTGCGGCTGTGCAGATGGCCGAGCGCCTCCAGCGCCTCGATGCCGTACGCGCAGGCCTGCTCCACCGGCAGCGGATCCCGCTTCCCGCCGGGGGTGCGGCGGTCGTTGGCGATCTCCTTCAGCGACTTGCCGCCGACGTACTCCATGACGATGTAGCCGTCGAGCGAACCGGTGCGCTGGTCGAGGTGCTCCACGAAGTTGTAGATCCGCACGATGTTGGAGTGCTCGATCTCGGCCAGGAAGCGCCGCTCCGAGATCGCCGCCGCCATCGCGTCCTGGTCACCGGTGTCCAGCAGGCCCTTGAGGACCACCCACCGGTCGGAGACCGCCTTGTCCACCGCGAGGTAGACCCAGCCGAGGCCGCCGTGCGCCAGACAGCCCACGACCTCGTACTGGCCGTGCACCACGTCGCCGGCCTTCAGCTTCGGTACGAAGGAGTACGGGTGGCCGCACTTGGTGCAGAAGCCTTCCGTCCGGCCCGGCCGCTCACCGCGCGAACGTCCCACCGGCGCCCCGCAGTCGGAGCGCGAGCAGAACCGCTTGCGCTCGGGCACCTCCGGGTTCTCCAGCACCATCGCGCGCGGATCGGGCCGCGGCACGTCCGGCACCTGCACCAGGCCCACGCCCAGCCGGCCCCGGGAGCCGGTGCTGGTGCCGGAACCGGAGCTGCGCACCGACACCGAACGGCCCGTGGATCTGCCCGACAGGGAGCGCGAGAGCCGCCCCGACACCGAGCGCCGGGACTTCGACGACTGCGAGGACGTACGCGAGCTGCTGCGGCTGCCCGCCCGTGAACTGCCGCTGTCCTGCGAGCCCTTGCCGCCGCCGGTGATGCCGGTGGCCGACGAGCCCACCATGCCCTTCGCCGACACGACCGGCGCGAGACCGCAGGTGTCGCAGTACAGCTCGCCGCCGCCCACGTCCTCGTACGTGCCCTCGCAGTCCGGTCGTTGACAGGTCTGCTGTGCCTCACTCATGACGTCTCCCCCCTGCCGTCCTGCGGCCCGCCCTGCGGCGGCACGCGCGGGGCGCCCAGCACCTCGGCGGCCGCCTGCTGGTAGCGCAGCACGGCCTGTTCGGCGACGCGCAGGTCGCACGGTGCGCTCCACAGCATGCGGCGCGCTGCGTCGTACCGCTCGATCAGGAACGGGTCCTCGGCATACCCGAGCCGGGCGACCTTCGCCTTGTACGCGTCGAGGCGGCCGCGCAGCTCGGCGCGGACCGCCAGTGGCGCGGTGACCGCGGTCAACGACTCGCGGGCGCGCAGCAGTTCGTCCTCCGCCTTCTGCTCCAGGGACTCCAGGAGCGGGGACAGGCGGTGCCA
Organism: Streptomyces sp. NRRL S-646; assembly: GCF_000720765.1. Taxonomy (GTDB): domain Bacteria; phylum Actinomycetota; class Actinomycetes; order Streptomycetales; family Streptomycetaceae; genus Streptomyces. Next base: position 339,429 of record NZ_JODC01000006.1, on the reverse strand, counting down.
CTGGGCGTGTCTGCGGTACTCGGCGGCCGTCGCCAGCTGCTCCTGCAGCACGGTCGGCGGGCCGCTGACGACGGGCACCTCCGTGGCGGCGATCTTCGCGAGGACCTCCCCGCGCGCGTTGCGTGCCTCCGCGAGCGTGCGGTCCGCGCGGCTGAGCACGTCCCGCAGCTTCACCAGCCGCTGCTCCGCGTCCTGCCGGACGGTGAGCACGGCGTCGATCTCCCGGCGCACCTCCTCCAGGGCGCGCGCCTCCCGGTCGTACACCGTGGTGTCCGGGCGGCCGCCGCCCGGCGCCGAACTCCCCTGCGCGGGAATCCAGTACGCGAGCGGGTCGGAGATCACCTGCTCGCGCAGGGCGGTCAGGGTGCGGGTGATGCGCTCCAGGTCGTCACCGGAGGGGTGCTCGCCGGGGCGCACACCGACGGAGTGGGCGAGCGTACGGGTGCGCTGGAGTTCCGCGGCCAGTAAATCGATCCGGGCGGGCAGCGCCGACCAGACCGCGTCGGCCGCGACCACCATGTCCAGGCTCGTCGCATACAGCTCGTTCATCAGGTCGACCAGGGCGGCCAGGGAGAACTGCCGGCTGAGCCTGCCGGGGGCGGACAGCAGCGTCGGTGCGTTCGCCGCGGCCGTCGTCGAGCCCGCGACCGTGACGGACTCGCCGCGCAGCAGCTCCGTCAGCTCCACCAGGTCCTCGCGGCTGGACCAGCGGCGGCGTGAGCGGATCGCCTGGGCGGAGCGCAACGCGTCCGTGTACGCGTCGAAGTACGCCCACAGCAGCGTGATCGACGCCTCCGCGGCCGCCCACCGCTCCTTGGTGATGCCCGTCAGCTCGGCGCCCTCGAGGAGTCTGCGGCCCGCGTGGTCCTGCAGGGCGAGGAGCGAGGTCTCGATCGCCTCGTGCTCCGCGCCGAGCCGCGCCAGCGCACGGTCCACCTCGTCCCGGTCCATCACCGGCCCGGCGGGGTCCGTGACGCCCATCGATCACCTCTCGCTGCTGTCGTGTTCCGTCGTGTTCCGTCGTGTTGTGCCGTACGTCCGTCAGTTGATGGTCGGTCACTTGTAGTGGGCTTCGGGAGGGGTCGCCGACGCCGATTTCTTGTCGCCCTGGTCCATGGTCGGGTGCAGCCACTTCTCGTACGAGGCCGCCCAGTCGCCGTCCTTGATGTAGTTCTGCAGGGTTCGGTTGACCTGGCGTATCAGATCGCGGGAGCCCAGCTTCATCGCCACGCCGTAGTACTCGTCGCTGAACAGGCCGCCCTTCAGCTGCACCGTCGGGTCCTGTGCGGCCTGGCTCGCGGCGAGCGCGCCGTCCGTGACGACCGCGTCGACCTCGCCGAGCTGCAACTTCACCAGGCAGTCGAGCTGGTTGGGGACCACCGTCCGGATGTCCGCGCCGGTGGGGAGAGTTCCCTTCCCCTGGTCTCCCTGCAGTCGCTCCAGCGCCGTCGAACTGTCCGCCGAGCAGATCTTCTTGTGGGCGAGGGTCTTGTTGTATCCCGTGATCGCCGAGGTCCGCGGGGCGAGGACCTGCTGTCCGGTCCTGAAGTAGGGGGCGGAGAACGCGACTTGCTTGATCCGGTCGCAGTTGATCGTCATGGTGCGGACCACCATGTCGACCTCGTCGTCCTGAATTGCCTTGATACGGCGGCTGGTGGGGATGGCCTTGAACGAGACCAGGTCCGGGTCGCCCAGGATGTCCTTGGCGATCTGGTGGACGAGGTCGATGTCGAAGCCCTCCGGCGCACCGGACGTGTTGTTCGGGTTGAGATAGCCCCAGCGGTAGCTGTTGGTGTCGATGCCGACGATCAGACGCCGGTCCTTGCGGGCCTTGATCCTGTCGATGATCGGGGTGCTGCCGTCGCTGCCCGACGGCGACAGGCTGCGGTCCTGCGGGTTGTCGCACTTGGCCGCCGCCCTGACCTGCAGCCCCTGGGCGACACCCTGGCCGCCGATGCCCGCGGCGTCGTCCGTGCCGCTCGACTGGGTCACGGGCAGCAGCAGCGCGAACGCCAGGGCCAGGGCGCACAGAGCCGCCATCGCGCCGACCCCGCCCCAGCCCCTCAGGCCGGTCCGCAGCCGTTGTGCCAGACGCCGTGCATCCATCGTCACGCCCCCTCTCACCGGTACTCCGACAGCCTGCGCCCGATGCCGACCACCGCGCCGGCCGCACCCAGCACCGCGAGGACCGCGGCCCCGTACGGCAGGCCCGTCAGCGCGTCCTTGCCGTCGCCCGCGGCCTGCTTGAACTCGGCCTGCTCATGGTCGAGCGCCGTCTCCAGAGCGATGTCGATGTTGTCGAAGCACTCGCTCGTCGGGTCCTTGCCGACGCCGATGACCTTGTCCCGGGCCTGCTGGTACTCGCCCTTGTCGTTCCAGCCCTGCGCGACCTCGTGCCGCTGCTTCCACGCCTTCATGAAGCCGTTCGCGTCCTGTACGGGTTTCCGGCCCGACGAGTCGTCCGCGAGACCGTCGGCCCTGGTCAGCGACTTGGCCAACTCGTCGATCTGCTCGTCGTACCCCGCGGCGTAGGCGTCCACCGGATTGCCGCCCACGACCTTGGTGTCCGCGCCCCGGCGGATCAGGCTCAGGTTCTCGTCGCTGCGGGCCGTCAGGGACGCGATACGGGCGTCGTGCAGCACGTTCAGTGAGCGGACGCCGTGGTTGTACGAGGCGTTCAGCCCCGAGCGGGCGACCGTGTGGCCGACGACCAGCCAGAGCAGCACCACCACGGACGCGGCGGAGGCGGTCACCAGGCCGTGGTTCAACACCCGGTTGGTGCGCAGGTAGTTGCGGCGCTGGGCCCAGGCCAGCCCGCCCAGGGCGAGCAGACCGAGGCCGATCGCGGCCCAGGGGAACGACTTCGCGGCCGCGTAGTCGGAGCTCAGCCGCTGGTTCTCCTTCTGGTACAGGGCCTCGGCCTTCGGCAGCATCTGCTTCTGCATCTGCTCGTTCGCCGCACGCAGATACGCGCTGCCCACCGGGTATCCCTGCCGGTTGTTGGCCCGGGCCGTCTCGACCAAACCCTTGTACTGGGGCAGCAGCTTGTTGAGCTCGGCGATGGTCTTCGCCGACTGGGTTCCCGGCTCCGAACTGGAGGCGGCGGTGACCAGCTTTTCCGCGGCCCTCCTGATGCCGTTCTCGTACCGCTGCCGCGTCTCGGGCTTCTCCTGCGGGCCCGCGAGATAGCCGCTGGCCGCCGCCGTGTTGGCGTCGGCGAGCGAGCGGTAGATCTCGGCCGCGTCGGAACTGAGCGGCTGGCTGCGGGTGAGCACTTCGTCGGCGGCCGTCGCCCGGGCCGTCATCTGCCAGGCGGTGACCGCACCGAACGCGACGACCAGGACGGCGAGGAGCGCACCGATGATGCGCAGCCGCCCGGGCTCCGTGGTCGCGGCCTCGCGCAGCCGGTCGACGCCCTCCGCGAAGGCCGTACGACGTGCGGATACGGCGTCGGGAACGGCTGCGGGGCCCGTCGGGGTGGGGGGAACGGGCGGGCCCGGCTGAGGCGGTACGGCCGGCATCGTGGGCACGGCGGTGCCCGGCCTTGCCGCACTGCTCTTCGGCGGGTGTGTCACTTTTGACCTCCCCCATGGTCATCCGTCACAGCAAGTATCGCCGCCGGGACCGACATCCGCACGGGGTGCCTGCCGACGGCTGCAGGATCCGGTACCACCCCTGCCCATGAACACGTCTTGGGAATCAGTTCGGTTCCGTCTGGGGGCTGCCCTCGGTGGACGGGTGCTTCGGCCCTTGAGTGGCCTCGTCCTCAAACTCCCCCACCTTCGGCTTCGCTCGAGCGGGGGGACCCCACGACGGGCTGAAAATACCTGATGGCGTTCAGCCTTCGAAGTGTGCCCGCACCCGCTCGTGCACCTCCGCTTCCGCGCCCACCCTGTCCAGGCCCAGCAGTGCCGCCCCCAGTACCGGGCTCGCCGTCACCACCCGGGGTACCGCCTTCGGGGCGCGTGCTGTCAGCAAGTCGCGGATGCCGTCCGTCAGTTGGGGGTGCTGGGCGGCCAGGACGCCGCCGCCCAGGAGGACCGGGGTCTCCTCCTCCAGGAGGTCGAGGCGGGTCAGGGCCACCGTGGCCATGGTCACCACCTCGTCGGCCAGGCGGTCGACGATCGCGCGGGCGACCGGGTCGCCGTCCGCCGCCGTGGCGAAGAGGACCGGGGTCAGTTCGTGGCGCCGGGCGGGCGGTACCTGCTCCAGGTGGAGGGCCTCGACGAGGGCGAGCATGGTGTCGTGGCCGAAGTGGGCCGGGAGGGTGTGTGCGAGGGCGGTGGGGTCGCCGCGGCCGTCCTCCGCCCGCGCCGCGTGCCACAGCGCCTCCTCGGCGAGGCCCCAGCCGCCGCCCCAGTCGCCGGAGATGCGGCCGAGGGCGGGGAAGCGGGCGGTGCGGCCGTCGGGGCGCATGCCCACGCAGTTGATGCCCGCGCCGCAGACGACGGCGACCCCCCGGGGCTCGGTGACGCCGGCACGAAGAATGGCGAAGGTGTCGTTGCGGACCTCCACGCCCGCGCCCCACGCGCGCGCGTGCAGCGCGGCCGCCAGCTGCTCCTCCTCGACGGGGAAGTCGGCGTTGGCGAGGCAGGCGGAGACGTGGTCCACCGAGCTCACCGAAGCCGCGGCGAAGGCCCGTTCCACCGCCTCGGCGACCTTGTCGACGGCCGCCTCCACACCCACCACGGGCGGGCGGAACCCGCCGCCGCGGCTCGTTGCGAGGACGGTTCCGTCGGCCGCCACGACCGCGACGTCGGTCTTGCTGTTGCCCGCGTCGACGGCGAGGACACGTGCGGTCATGCCCACGCGAGATGCTCCCGGTTGTGTGCGATCAGTCGGTCGGTGAGGGCTTCTGCGTACTCGTACTGGCCGACGAGGGGGTGGGCGAGGAGGGCTTTGAACACCCGGTCGCGGCCGCCGCGCAGCGCCGCCTCCAGGGCCAGGTCCTCGTACGCCGTCACATTCGCCATCAGGCCCGCGTACAGCGGGTCGACGGGCGGCACCGGCAGCGGGAGCGGCCCCTTCGGGCCCACCGCCGCCTGCACCTCGATCACGGCGTCGTCCGGCAGGAACGGCAGCGTGCCCCGGTTGAGGGTGTTCACGACCTGGTACGGGCTGCCGGCCGAGCCCAGCAGGGCGGCGGCAAGGTCCACCGCCGCCTCCGAGTAGTAGGCGCCGCCCCGCTTGGCGAGCAGCTCCGGCTTCTCGTCGAGGGCCGGATCGCCGTACATCTTGAGCAGGTTCCGTTCCATCTCGGCGACTTCGGCGGCCCGGGAGGGCTTGGTGCGCAGCTCCCGTACGACCTCGTCGTGTGCGTAGAAGTAGCGCAGGTAGTACGACGGGACGACGCCCAGGCGGTCGAGCAGGACCCGCGGCAGCCGCAGGTCGGCGGCGATCGCGTCGCCGTGTTCGGCGAGCAGCTTGGGCAGGACGTTCTCGCCCTCGGGGCCGCCCAGGCGTACGCCGGTCTCCCAGGTGAGGTGGTTGAGGCCCACGTGGTCGAGGTGGATGTCGGCCGGTGAGACGCCGAGCCGGTCCGCGAACTTCCGCTGGAAGCCGATCGCCACGTTGCACAGGCCGACCGCCTTGTGGCCCGCCTGCAGCAACGCGCGCGTGACGATGCCGACCGGGTTGGTGAAGTCGACGATCCAGGCGCCCGGGTTCGTACGGCGGACCCGTTCCGCGATGTCCAGCACCACCGGGACCGTGCGCAGCGCCTTGGCCAGGCCGCCCGCGCCGGTGGTCTCCTGGCCGACGCAGCCGCACTCCAGCGGCCAGGTCTCGTCCTGCTCACGGGCCGCCTGCCCGCCCACGCGCAGCTGCAGCAGCACGGCGTCGGCGCCGTCCACGCCGGCGTCGAGATCGTCGGTCGTCACGATCCGGCCGTCGTGCCCCTGCTTGGCGAAGATACGGCGGGCCAGGCCGCCCACCAGCTCCAGGCGTTCGGGCGCCGGGTCGACGAGGACCAGTTCCTCGACGGGCAGGGTGTCGCGCAACCGGGCGAAGCCGTCGATGAGTTCGGGGGTGTAGGTCGAGCCTCCGCCGACCACGGTGAGTTTCACAGGAGGATCCCTCCCTTCCGGGCGCCGGGGACGGGCTTGATCGGCCGGGGGTCCGGGGGTTGTCCCCCGGGGAGACGCAGCATGAATGGTTAACCCTTCACTCCGGTCAGCGTGACGCCCTCGACGAACGCCTTCTGGGCGAAGAAGAACACGAGGATCACTGGGGCCATGACCAGCACGGTCGCGGCCATGGTGAGGTTCCAGTCGGTGTGGTGCGCGCCCTTGAAGGACTCCAGTCCGTAACTCAGCGTCCAGGCGCCCGGGTTCTCCGAGGCGTAGATCTGGGGGCCGAAGTAGTCGTTCCAGGCGTTGAAGAACTGGAAGAGGGCCACCGCTGCGATGCCCGGCTTGGCCATCGGAAGGACGACCTTGAGCAGGGTCCGCAGTTCGGTGCAGCCGTCCACCTTCGCTGCGTCCAGATACTCGTTCGGGATGGTCAGCAGGAACTGGCGCAGCAGGAAGATGGAGAACGCGTCCCCGAACGCCAGCGGGATGATCAGCGGCCACAGTGTGCCCGACAGGTCCAGCTGCTTCGCCCAGAACAGGTACATCGGGATGATGACCACCTGGGGCGGCAGCATCATCATCGAGATGACCAGCATCAGGGAGAGATTGCGGCCCCGGAAGCGGAACTTGGCGAGCGCGTACGCCACCGGGATCGACGAGACGACTGTAAGGACTGTTCCCAGTCCCGCGTAGATCAGCGTGTTCTTCCACCAGGTGAGGAAGCCCGGGGTGTCGAAGACCTTCTTGTAGTTGCCCCACTCCCAGGTGTGCGGGAACAGGTCCCGGCTGAGGGCCTGGGTGTCGCTCATCAGGGAGGTCAGGAGGACGAAGACGAAGGGGAGGGTGAAGAAGAGCGCGGCGGCCACCCCGAGGGAGTGGATCGCGATCCACTCCAGCAGCGTCTTCCGGCGGGCCGTGCGTTCGGCGGGGGTGACGGGTGTCGTCAACCGCACGGGCTTGTCCAGTACTTGGGCCATGGTCAGTCACCTGCCAGGTTGAGACCGCCCCGGCGCCGCATCAGGAACGCGGTGAACGCCATGGACAGGGCGAACAGGACCAGGGCGACGACGCACGCGGAGCCGTAGTCGAAGCGCTGGAAGCCGAGGTTGTAGACGAGTTGGGGGAGGGTGAGGGTCGACTTCTCCGGGTAACCGGGCTCGAACTGGGTGCCCGCGCCCTGGATCACGCCCGAGGCGACCTTCCCCGCGATCAGGGGCTGGGTGTAGCACTGCATGGCCGCGATCACACCGGTGACGACGGCGAACATGATGATCGGCGAGATGTTGGGAAGGGTGACGAACCGGAACCGTTGCCAGGCCGACGCGCCGTCCAACTCGGCCGCCTCGTACTGCTCCTGGGGCACGTCGAGCAGCGCGGCCATGAAGATGACCATGAGGTCGCCGATCCCCCACAGGAACAAGAGGGTGAGGGCGGGCTTCGACCAGGCCGGGTCGTTGAACCAGCCGGGGGCCGGGATGCCGAGCTTCTCCAGGATCGAGTTGACCGGGCCCGTTCCGGGGTTGAGGAGGAACGCGAAGGCCATGGTGGATGCCACCGGCGGAGCCAGGTAGGGCAGGTAGAACAGAGTGCGGAATACGCCTGTGGCTGTCTTGATCTTCGTGATGAGCAGGCCGATGGCGAGCCCGAACAGGACCCGGAGCGTGACGGTCACCAGGACCAGCCAGAGCGTGTTCCGCAGGGCGGGCCAGAAGTAGGGATAGTGCTCGAAGACGTAGGTCCAGTTCTTCGTGCCGCTCCACGTCGGCGGTTTGAAGCCGTCGTAGTGCATGAAGGAGAAGTAGACCGTGGAAAGCATCGGGTACGCGAAGAAGACCGCGAACCCGATCAACCAGGGCGACATGAAGGCGAGGGTCCGAAGCGCCGATTTACGGCGCTTCGACGCCAAGGTGATCGTGGCCATCTACTTCGCCTGCGCGATGTCCGTGTCGATCTGCGCGGCCGTCTTCTTCAGGCCCGCCTCGAGGTCGGTGACCTTTCCGCTCTCGTAGTCGTAGCCGAAGTTCTGGATCGTCGTGAGGTACACCCCGCCGTTGATGGAAGCGGGAGAGGTGGTCGAGTTCGGGTTCGCGGCGATGTCCAGGAATGTCTTGAAGCGCGGGTCGTACTTCAGCTTCGGGGACTTCAGGGCGGCCAGCGTCGAGGGCACGTTGTGGATGGCGTTGGAGAAGTTCACCACGGCGTCCGTGTCCGTGGTCATGTACTTCACCAGCTCCCAGGCCGCGTTCTGCTTGTGGCTGGCGGCGGAGATGCCGGTGATGGTGCCGGTGATGTAGCCCTTGCCGTACTGGCTCGCCTGGTCGTCGGGGACGGGCAGCGGGGCCACCCCGATGTCGAACTTCGGCTTGGCGTCCAGGGCCATTCCCAGGCGCCATTCGCCGTCCAGCTGCATGGCCACCTGACCGGTGTGGAAGGGGTGCTTGACACCCCATTCGTCACCGAGCTTGGAGCGGTAGGTCTCCAGCTTCTTGAAGCCGCCGAGTTCGTCGACGAGCTTCTTCTGGAGCGTGAATCCGGCCTCGAATGCGGGGTCCGTGGCGAGCTGAGACTTGCCGGCCCTGTTGAAGTACGTCGGAGAGAACTGGCCGAAGTAGTGCTCGGTCGTGGTCTCCCAGCCGTGGTAGTCCGGCATGAAGCCGAGCTGCTTGTAGCTGTCGCCGTCCGGGACGGTCAGTTTCTTGGCGTCGGCCTCGAATTCGGACCATGTCTTCGGCGGAGTCCTGATACCCGCCTTCGCGAAGGCCGTCTTGTTGTAGTAGAGCCCGTACGCGTCGCCCAGCAGCGGTGCCGCGCAGCGGTTGCCGTCGAACTGGGTGTACTCGCTCATCGCCTTCGGGAACGTCGTCGCCGGGTCGATGCCCGCCTTCTTGAAGAAGGGGCCCAGGTCGACCAGCGCACCCGACGAGCAGAACTTTCCGACGTTGTTGGTGGTGAAGGAGGAGATGACGTCCGGAGCCTTGTCGCCGCCCGTGCGCAGGGCCTGGTTGATCTTGTCGTCGGTCATGTTGGCGACGACGTTCACATGGATGTTGGGGTGTGCCTTCTCGAAGCCGGCGATCAGGGAGTTGACGGCCTTCACTTCATTGGGCGCGCTCCAGGCGTGCCAGAAGTTGATGGTCGTGTCCTTCGAGGCGTCGTCGTCGGCGCTCGAGGAGGACTGGCCGGTACATGCGGTGGCGAGCAGGGCGAGGGAGGCGGAGGCGGCGAGAGCGAGGGCCGCTTTCCGGGATATTCCGGGCATGGCAGGGTCTCCCAGGGACAGGGCAGGGGATGGTGAGGGAAGGCGGGGGGTGAGTGCGGGGGCCCGTACGCGGTGCGGACGCGGTGCGTACGGGGTGTCAGCGCGAGGTGTCGAAGACCTCGTCGCGGGTGGTCGCGAGGGCGCTCTCCAACGCGCCGCGCAGCACGGGGTGTTCACGGACGTCGCCGACCACGAGCCGGGGCCGGGAGGCCGCCAGCTCCTCCAGCTCGGCCTGGACGAGGGCGCGCAGCACCTCGCCGCCGGAGGTCAGCGAGGCGCCGCTGAGGACGACGAGTTCGGGGTCGAGGACGGAGACGAGGGAGGCGAGACCGGTGGCCAGCCGGGTCGCGTACGTCTGCAGCAGCTTGCGGTTCAGGACGGTGTCCTCGGCGGCGGCCCGCTCGACGAGGGCGGCGGCGACCTCGGCGTACGGCCCTGAGGGGATGTTTCCGATGCCGAGTTCACCGGCGAGGTGCGGGATGGCCTGGGAGCCGGCCAGCTCCTGGTAGCCACCACTGTTGGCTTTGGTGACATGCCGGACCAGCGGCGCACCGGGAACAGGAAGGAAACCCACCTCTCCCGCGCCGCCGGTCCAGCCGCGGTGCAGTCGCCCGCCGAGGACGAGGGCGGCACCGAGGCCTCCCTCGTTCCACAGCAGTACGAAGTCCTCGTGTCCGCGGGCCGCGCCCAGCCGCTGTTCGGCGACGGCGGCGAGGTTGACGTCGTTCTCGTACTCGACCGGCATCGGCAGGGCGGCGGCGAGTTCGTCGAGGAGGGCCGGGGTGTGCCAGCCGGGCAGATGGGAGGCGTAGCGCAGGCGGCCGGTGTTGGGGTCGAAGGCGCCGGGGGTGCCGATGACGAGCCGGTGGATGTCGTCGCGGGCGAGCCCCGCGGCCTTCACGGCGCCGTCGAGGGCGTCGGTGACCTGCCGGACGACGGGCTGGGTGGGCCGCCTGCCGGGGGTCGGGAGCTCGAAGGAGCCCACCGTGCGGCCGGTGATGTCGGCGACGGCGGCGAGGACACGCTCGGGGGTGACGTCGAGCCCGGCGGCGTATGCCGCGGCCGGATTGACCTCGTACAGCTGGGCGTTGGGGCCGGGGCGTCCCTCGGTGGTGCCGGTGGCGAGGACGAGCCCGGCCGCTTCGAGGCGGGCGAGCAGCTGGGAGGCGGTCGGCTTGGAGAGGCCGGTGAGCTTGCCGATCCGCGTGCGGGACAGCGGGCCGTGCTCCAGGAGGAGGTCCAGGGCGGCGCGGTCGTTCATGGCGCGCAGGACGCGCGGGGTGCCCGGCGTGCCGGCTGTTCCTGCCATGTGGGTCGCCACCTGCCTTTCGACTGCCCAGCTTCTCATTGATCACTGTGTCGAGGACCCACTGATCACTGTTAGGAAAGTTTCCTATTGGCTGGAAAGGAACGTAAGCCCAGGGCGAAGGAGGCGTCAAGAGAAACCGCCCCCGAGGCAACGGACTCGTTACCTCGGGGGCGGCGGGAGTGACTGGTGGGGCCGGCCGGGCCTTACTTCGGCGCCGACCGCTGCTGGATGATCGGTGATGCCGCTGCCGCCTGCGGGGAATCGGAGTTGGAGAACACCGACGGAGCCGCGACCGCCGCCGTCGGGTCGGCGGCCTCCTCCTCGTCCAGAGGGGCCGTCGCGCCGCCCACGATGCGGATGTTCGCCGCGTCGAAGGCGCGCTTGATGCGCCAGCGCAGTTCCCGTTCGACGGTGAGGGACTTGCCGGGCATCGTCTTCGCGGAGACGCGGACCACCATCGAGTCCAGCAGCACGCTGTCCAGGCCGAGGACCTCGATCGGGCTCCACAGGAGCTCGTTCCAGGGCTCCTCCGCGCTCATCTTCTCGGCGACCTCGTCGAGGGTGGCCTTCACCCGGTCCAGGTCCTCGTTCGCCTTCACGGTCACGTCCACGCCAGCCGTCGCCCAGCCCTGGGAGAGGTTGCCGATGCGCTTGACCTCGCCGTTGCGGACGTACCAGATCTCGCCGCTCGCGCCGCGCAGCTTCGTCACGCGCAGGCCGACCTCAATGACCTCACCGGACGCGACGCCCGCGTCGATCGAGTCGCCGACGCCGTACTGGTCCTCCAGGATCATGAAGACGCCGGAGAGGAAGTCCGTGACCAGGTTCCGGGCGCCGAAACCGATCGCCACACCTGCGACACCGGCGGAGGCGAGCAGCGGGGCCAGGTTGATCTGGAACGCGGCCAGGATCATCAGGGCCGCGGTGCCGAGGATCGCGAAGGACGCGACCGAGCGCAGCACCGAGCCGATCGCCTGGGAGCGCTGGCGGCGGCGCTCGTTGTTGACCAGCAGGCCGCCCAGCGAGGTGCCGTCGACCGCCTCGGCGGTGCGGGTCATCCGGTCTATCAGCTTGGTGATCGCCCGCTGCACGACCGCTCTGAGCACCCCGGCTATCACCAGGATCAGCAGGACCCTGAGGCCGATCGCGAGCCACGTGGACCAGTTCTGCTCCACCCAGCTGGCGGCGTTGGTCGCGCTCTCCTGGGCGTCCTGGAACGTGGGGACCGCCGGGGTCGTCGACTCCGAGGGGGTCGGCGACGGCGACGAACCGGCGGCCAGTAGGACGGCGGGCAAGGACACGGCAGGTACCTCCAGGTGCAACGGTCTGCCGTCCCGTACGTCGACTCGGTCAAGGTCACGAAAAGGTCACCGGGAGGGCAGGCCCACCACACTATCGGGGCATGGTGTGCGAATCCTTGCCATCTTCTGAGGAGAGACCGTGCCCACCCCGGGTTGAGCAGGTGGGATAAACCGATGCCCCTCCGGGGGATGAATCAGATGTGGTCGAAAACACTCCCAGCCCGTTACCGGGACATGGTGGCGCTTCCACCAGGCAAGAGGGGAGACTGACTACAGATCGTCCCGGCGCGAGCCACGCGCCGCCGACGCCCAAGGAGGCATCCGTGCCGCATGTCCTGGTCCTCAACGCGTCGTACGAGCCACTCGGCGTCGTACCGCTCCGTCGCGCGCTCGTCCTCGTCCTGGAGAACAAGGCTGTCTCCTTGGAGGAATCCGGCGCCTTCATGCACAGCGCAACCGTCACAGTCCCCGCACCCAGCGTGGTCCGGCTCAAGCGATTCGTCCGGGTTCCCTATCGGGGGCCCGTTCCTCTGACCCGTAGGGCGCTCTTCGCGCGCGACGGGGGCCGGTGCATGTACTGCGGTGGCGTCGCAACCAGCGTCGACCACGTCATCCCGCGCAGCCGCGGGGGCAAACACGTCTGGGACAACGTGGTGGCGTCCTGCCGCCGCTGCAACCACGTGAAGGCCGACCGACACCTCTTCGAGATCGGCTGGCGGCTGCGCCACAAACCCGCTCCACCCACCGGCCTGGCCTGGCGCATCATCGGCACCGGCCATAGGGACCCGCGCTGGCTGCCGTACTTGCAGCCGTACGGCGCGGAGGACGCCATGGCCCGGATCGACGGCATTTCCGCCTGACGATCCGGGCCTTCGCATACCCCCGGTGACGGGGCCTGCGGTCACCGCCCGGCCCCGGGAGTCCCCCGTGCTCCCGGAGCCGGACCGTCATGCGTAGCGCAGCTCCGCGGGGCGGATCGAGCGGCGCAGCAGCGGCAGCGAGGTGGCTGCCGCCAGCAGACAGGCCGGGTAGACGGCGAGCGGGACCAGGAGCGCGGCGTACGGCACGGGCAGTGCCGCGTGGGCCGAGGCGATCGAGCCGTACCAGAAGCTGATCACCGTGCCGCCGAGGCCGGCCGCCGCGATCGCGGGCGCCAGCGGCACCGCGGTCTCCAGCAGCAGCGCCCGGGCCAGTACGCCGTGCGGCACCCCGGCGGCGGCCTGTGCGGCCAGACCCCGGCGCCGGGTGGCGACGGACTCGGCGGTGCCCACGGCGAGCGCGGTCAGCAGGAGCGCGAGGGCGACGAGGATCGCGGCGCCGGTCAGGTTCAGACCGTTCTCGTAGAACCCGTTCCCTTCGGCGTACTGCTCGTGCGAGGAGTGCAGCTGCGACAGCATCACCTGCCGTACGCCCGCGAAGCCCGAGGCCACCACCGTCACCAGCAGCACCGCGGCATGCGTGCGTGCCGCCGCCCACGGGTCGTCGCGCAGCCGTCCCGCCGCGATCAGCACCGCCGGGCTCTTGGCGCGGGCGGTGAGTCCCTCGCCCAGCTGCCGGGCCGACGCCCCGGTCAGCCACACCGCCACCGCGCCGACCAGCAGACACACGGCGAACACGGTCAGCGGGGCGAGCGCGAACTCGAACGGGATGTCATGGAAGAAGGGGATGACGACGATGTACACCACCGTCAGCGCGAGCACCGCGGTCGCCACCCGGAACATCCGCCCCGGACCCTCGGCCGGCCGCACCCGCCGCACCCGCCCCAGCGGCGAGGCCACCACGCCCCGCAGCACCAGCACGCTCACGGCCGCGCCAAGCACCGGCACCCCGACCGCCACCACGGCGACGCCCGCCCAGGCCAGGGGGTCGGGGCTGCGCCACAGCCGCAGCAGCATCAGCACGGAGAACACCGTGGCCACCGCCGAACCCGCCAGACACGCCAGCCCGGACTCCAGCGCCGCGATCCGCCGCACCTGGGCGGGCGTGGCCCCCGCCAGCCGCAGCGCGGCCAGCCTGCGGTCCCGGTGCACGGCGCCGATCCGAGCGCACTGGCCGAGGAATCCGAGCACCGGGATGAACAGCATCAGCAGCGCGAAGATCACGCCGATGCGGGTGCCGGGGTCGTCGAGCAGGCCGCCGCCCACGGACATGCTGTGGTGGCCCTCCAGCGGCAGCAGCACGGCGATCACCAGCCCCAGTCCGGTCGCCAGGGCCGCGCCGACCGTGGTGAGGAGCACGCGCCAGCCTTCGCGGCGGTCGGAACTCCGGGTCAGCAGCCACGCCAGCCGCAGCTCGGCCCTCATGCGGTCACCCCCGCCGGCAGCACGGCCCCGTCGCTCAGCCGGACCTCGCGGTCCGCGTAGGCCGCGACCTGCGCGTCGTGCGTGATCAGCAGCACCGCCGTGCCCGCCTCGCGAGTCGCATGGACCAGGGACGTCATCACCTGCTCGGTCGCCAGGGAGTCCAGTGCACCGGTCGGCTCGTCGGCGAAGACGACCTTGGGGCCGGTGACCAACGCCCGCGCCAGCGCCGCCCGCTGGGCCTGGCCGCCGCTCATCTCGCCGGGCCGCAGCGCCTCCTGCCCCCGTACGCCGAACCGCTCCAGCCACTCGCCGGCCGCCGCCCGGGCGTCCTTGCGGGAGGCGCCCGCGAGCATCAGCGGCAGCGCCACGTTGTCCAGCGCCGTCAGCTCCGGAATCAGCTGCCCGAACTGGAACACCACCCCGAAGTCGGTCCGGCGCAGCTCGCTCAGCCGCTTCTCCGGCAGCTGGTCGAGCCGCTGCCCGTCGAACGTCACCGAGCCCGCGTCCGGGCTGACGATGCCGGCCAGGCAGTGCAGCAGAGTGGACTTCCCGCTGCCGCTGGTGCCGGTCACGGCCAGGATCTCGCCGGCCCGCAGCTCCACCGAGGCGCCGCGCAGCGCCTCGGTCCTGCTGTGCGCCTTGGTGAGGTCACGGGCCGCCAGGAGCGGCACCGTGCTGTCCCCGTTGCTCATGCTGCGTCGACCTCCGCGGTCAGGGTGGTGAGCCGGGCCGCCGTCGTGGTCATCCAGCGGAGGTCGGCGTCGAGATGGTTGAGGGCGTAGTCCGTCGAGAGCACGGTCGCGAGATCGGCGCCGGGCGCCGTCTTGACCGCCGTGAGCTCCCGCATCCGTTGCATGTGTGCGGCGCGCTGGGCGGCCAGATAGGCGTCCGCGTCGCCGCCGGAGAGGATCGAGACGACGACCTTGGCGAAGATCTCGTTCGTCACGAAGGGGGCCGGCGGGGCGACCTCTCCGGCCCACTTGGCCAGTTCACGCGCCCCGTCGTCGGTCGAGCGGTACGTCGTCCGCTCCGGGCCGCCGTCCGAGTCCGTGCCCTCGACCTCCGCGAGGCCGTCCCGGACCAGGCGCTGCAGGGTCGTGTAGACCTGCCCGTAGGCCAGCGGACGGGCCTGCGGGAAACGTTCGTCGTGCCGCCGCTTCAGGTCGTAGCCATGGCTCGGCCCCGAGGCGAGCAGCCCCAGCAGGATGTGGCGGGTGCTCATGGCGATCATTATGCACTCGATACATGTACTGAGTGAATAGTGGCGGCTGCCGGGTCTTGGAGTTGACGCAGAATGTGAGGAGGGGCACGTAGTCCCCTTCTGTACGTCTGCCGCCGCGCCCCGTGGGTAGGGCTGCGTTAACCCGCAACCTCGCCGTACTCGACAAGGAGGCCCCCGTGGCCGCACCGGCTTACCCCCTCTCCAAACCCGTGGCGCAGCTGCCGTCCCTCGATCCCGAGCCGCACTTCTGCGTCTTCAGCGCGGAGGGCGCCTGCGCCGAGACCCCGCTGACCAGCGAACCGCCACTGCCCGAGGCCGAGCCGCTCACCAGTGAGCCGCCGCTCGCCGACGCCGCGCCCCTGACCAGCGAGGCGGTGGCCCCCGAGCCGGACGCTCCGAGGTTCTAGATGATGGTGCAGGGGTCGGCCGACCCGCCCTCCGAGGACCTGTCCCGGCTCGCCGCACTGCACGGCGTCGCCACCTCCTACAGCCCCTCCCCGGACCGCACGGTCGCGGCCTCCGCCACCGCCGTCACCCTCGCCCTCGCCGCCCTCGGCATCGACGCGAGCACCGACGACGTGACCCGTGCCGCGCTCGCCGCCCGCGAGCGGGAGCTCGGCGAACGGCTGCTGCCGCCGACGGTGGTCCTGTGGAGCGGCGCCACGTCCTCCGCCCTCGAAGCCCTCCCGGCCGGTACCCGACTGCGCATCGAGACCGAGCAGGGCGAGACGCGGGCGTCCGCCGAGCACCTCCCGCCCGGCGTCCACCGGTTGACGGTCACCGCCCCCGACGGCCGCAGCGCCGAGGCCCATCTCGTCGTAGCCCCGCCCCGGCTGCCCACGCCCACCGCACGCTCGTACGGCCTGCTCGTCCAGCTCTACTCCCTGCTCTCCCGGCGCTCCTGGGGCATGGGCGACCTCGGTGACCTCGCCGAACTCACCGCCTGGGCCGGACGTGCGCTCGGCGCCGGATTCGTCCAGGTCAACCCGTTGCACGCGGCCGTGCCCGGCGCCCCCACCGACCCCTCCCCGTACCGCCCCTCCTCCCGCCGCTTCCCCGACCCCGTACACCTGCGCGTCGAGGACATCCCCGAATACGCCCACGTCGAGGACCGGGAGCGGGTGCGGGCGCAGCTGGGGCGCGCCGCCGAACTGCGCGAAGCGGTGCTGGAGAAGGGCGCGCTGATCGACCGGGACGCCGTGTGGGAGCTCAAGCGTCAGGCGCTGGAGCTGATCCGCGAGGTGGAGCTCGGGCCCGGCCGGCGCGCCGCGTACGTCGACTTCCTCGCCGAGCAGGGCGAGGCCCTGGAGGACCACGCCACCTGGTACGCCCTCGCCGAGGTGCACGGCTCCGACTGGAGCCGCTGGCCCGCCGCCCTGCGCGATCCCCGCTCGGCCGAAACCGCGCGCGCCCGCAGGGAGTTGATGGACCGCGTCGACTTCCACTCCCGCCTCGCCTGGCTCACCGACACCCAGCTCACCGACGCCCAGCGCGCCGCCCGCGAGGCCGGGATGCCGGTCGGGATCGTGCACGACCTGGCGGTCGGGGTGCACCCCGGCGGCGCCGACGCCTGGGCGCAGCAGGAGTACTTCGCCGCCGGGATGTCGGTGGGCGCACCGCCGGACGCCTTCAACGCGCGCGGCCAGGACTGGGGCCTGCCGCCCTGGAGACCGGACCGCCTCGCCGAGTCCGGCTACGCGCCGTACCGGCGATTGCTCCGAGCCCTGTTCCGCTACGCCGGCGCCCTGCGCATCGACCACGTCATGGGCCTGTTCCGCCTCTGGTGGGTGCCGCAGGGACATCCGCCCACGGAGGGCACATACGTCCGCTACGACGCCGAGGCCATGCTCGCCATCCTCGTGCTGGAGGCCTCGCGCGCCGGGGCGGTCGTCATCGGCGAGGACCTGGGCACCGTTGAGCCGGGGGTGCGGGAGACACTGCGCGAGCGCGGGGTGCTCGGCACCTCGGTGCTGTGGTTCGAGCGGGACTGGGAGGGCGACGGACAGCCGCTGCCGCCTCAGGCCTGGCGTGCCGACTGCCTCGCCACCGCCACCACCCACGACCTGCCGCCCACCGCCGCCCGCCTCACCGGCGAACACGTCGAACTCCGCGAGCGCCTGGGCCTGTTGACCCGCCCGCTGGAAGAGGAGCGCGCGGAGGCGGCGAACGACACGGGGGAGTGGCTGGGCCTGCTCGCCCGCCTCGGCCTGCTGCACGGCACCGGCGGCGCGCACGGCGTGTCGGAGGAGGAGGCCGAGATCCAGGCCGTCCACCGCTTCCTGCTGCGCACCCCGTCCCGCATGATCGGCATCTGGCTCCCCGACACGACCGGCGACCGCCGCCCGCAGAACCTCCCCGGCACCTGGGACCAGTACCCGAACTGGCGACTGCCGATCGCGGACGCGGAGGGTCGCCCGGTGACGCTGGAGGAACTGGCCGGGTCGCCGCGGCTGCATGCGCTGATCGACGTACTGCGGACGGTACGGCCGGAGTGAGGAGAGGGGGGCGTAGAGCACTCCCCGAACGAGCGGCCCCACGCTCTCAGAACCTGCCGGGGACCTGGGGCCAGTACCCAATTGGCGACTGCCGATCGCGGACGCGGAGGGTCGCCCGGTGACGCTGGAGGAACTGGCCGGGTCACCGCGGCTGCATGCGCTGATCGACGTACTGCGGACGGTACGGCCGGGGTGAGGAGGGGGCGGATCTCGTAGGGCACCCCCCGAACGAGCGGCCCCAATCGTCGTTCGATACTTTTGACAGCGTGGACAAGAAGAACGCCCTGCGCGCCGGCGCCCTGGCCGCCGGTACGACGCTGATGATGCTGCTCATGTCGTCCCCCGCCTCCGCGCTGATCCGCGACGACGGCGACGACCCCGGCAAGGGCCTGAGCGTCGGCGAGACGCTGGGCCTCTACGTCCTGGCACCGCTGGCACTGTTCGCGGTCATCGCGGGCCTGGTGATGGTGCTGGACAAGTCCAAGGACCGTCAGCCGAAGGCCAAGGCGAAGGCCTGACCTCCGACTGACCCCACACGTCTTTCGAGGGCACCGGTCCCGCCGTACAACGGGCGGGACCGGTGCCCTCGGCATGTTCTGCAGGGGGCTCAGCCCCGGGGCGCTCGGTCTCAGGGGCTCGGCGCCGTCAGGTACCGCTGCAGCGTCGGGGCCAGCCATGCCGTGAGCTCCTCGCGGCTCAGCGCCACGGTCGGCGGGAACCGCAGGACGTAGCGGGTGAGCGCCAGCCCGAGCAGCTGCGCCGCAGCGAGCGCGGCCCGTGCGGGGGCCTGCTCGGGATCGGGACACACCGTGCGGGCGACCGGCATCATCTGGTCCCGGAAGATCTCCTGCATCCGCTCGGCCCCGGCCCTGTTGGTCGCCCCGACCCGGAGCAGGGCCGTCAGCACCTCGTTCTCCTCCCACATCGCGAGGAAGTGCGCCACGAGCACCCAGCCGACCTGCTCCCGGGGGAGCGCGGTCACGTCCGGCATCCTCAGATCGATGGAGACGGCCGCCGCGAACAGGCCCTCCTTGTTGCCGTAGTAGCGCATCACCATGGAGGGGTCGATGCCCGCGTCCTTGGCGATGGCGCGGATGGTGGCCCTGTCGTAGCCGTCGGTCGCGAAGCGTTCGCGGGCCGCGATGAGGATGGCGTTACGGGTGGTCTCCGAGCGGCGGCGGGTGCCACCGGAACCGGAATCCGTGCTGCTGCTGTCGCTGACTTTCACGTCAACAAGCGTAGGCCAGCGCGCGTTGGCCAACAAGTGTTGACTTCCCTCGCGCCGCCGCCCTACGCCCGTCGGCAAGCGTTGGTCAACAGATCTGCGCGGCGGCAGGTTCCTACTGATCACCCCGGAGGTCTACGAGGACCAGGGCGCCCGCAAGGACCGGCTGGCCGTGGAGCGCTGGGCGAGCGACCGGCGTACGACCGTCCTGGTCCGCCCCGACGGGTACGTGGCCTGGGTGGCGGACTCGGCGGACGCGGCGCGCATCGAGGACGCGGTGGCCCGGTACGTGGGCTAGTGCCCGGCCTCCTGTGTACCCGCCATCAACTCCCGTAGTAGGTCGGCCAGTTGGCCGGCCTGTTCGTCGTTCATGGTGGCCAGGGCCTCCGTCTGGACGGCGAGGCCGGCGCCGACCGCCTGGTCGATGACCGCCAACCCCTTCTCGGTGAGGGTCACCTGGAGGGCCCGGCGGTCGTGCGGGTCGGGGGAGCGGCGCAGCAGGCCGGCGCGTTCCAGTTTGTCGAGGCGGCCGGTCATGCCGCCCGTGGTGAGCATCAGGGTCGCCGAGAGCTGGCGCGGCGAGAGGGCGTACGGCTCTCCGGAGCGGCGCAGGGTCGCCAGCACGTCGAACTCGCCGCGCGAGATGCCGTACGGGGCGTAGGCCTTCTCCATGCGGTCGCCCATGGTGCGGGAGAGGCGGTAGATCCGCCCGAAGACCTCCATCGCCCTGGTGTCGAGGTCCGGTCGCACCTCCGCCCACTGCTCGATGATCGCGTCGACGGCGTCCTTGCGCTGTGCACTCATGTCCCGAGTATCCGCATGCGCAGAGTCACTCGCAAGAAAGTAGCTTGACGGAAAGTGGCTTAGCGCTAAGCTAATCACTGCCAAGTTAATCGTCGGCGGGCTGTCTTCCGCTCGTCGTCGAGCGCATCCGATTCCGAGAGGTCAACCGTGAAGAAAGCGGAGAAACCGGACCGCATACCCGGCCAGTGGGCCCTGCCCGTCGCCGCCGCCGTCAACGGCGTCGGCACGGGCATGTACGTGCCCTTCACGCTGGTCTTCTTCCACTACGTCACCGGCCTCTCCTTCACCACCGTCGGGCTGGTGCTCACCGTGACCGGGCTCGTCGGTATCGCCGCCCTGCCGCTGGCCGGTGCGGCCGTCGACCGGTTCGGCGCGCGGCGCGTGCAGCTCGCGCTGTACGGGGTGCGTGCCGTAGGTTTCGCCGTCTACCCCTTCGCCGGCTCCCTCGCCGCCTTCGCCGCGGTCGCGCTGGTGACCGCCGCGGCCGACCGCGCCTTTCCCGCCGTGCAGTCCTCGCTCCTCGGCGAGGTGGCGCAGGGTGCCGGGCGGGACCGGCTGCAGGCCGCCACCCGGGCGCTGCAGAACGGCGGCAACGGCGCCGGCGCCCTGCTGGCCACCCTGGTCATCGCCTTCGCCGGACCCACCGCCTACACCTACGCGGCCTGGGGCAACGCCCTGTCCTTCGCCCTCGCCGCGCTGCTGCTGCGACCGCTCAGGCCGTTGCCTGCCGCCGACGATACGGCGGCTCGGCGGCCCGGGGCCGGTTACCGGCTCGTGCTCGCCGACCGGCCCTTCCTGGTCGTCACCGGCGCCAACTTCCTGAACGCGCTGAGCTATTCGGCCCTGTCCGTGCTCTTCCCGCTGTTCCTCGTGGAGTGGCTGCACGGGCCCGCGGTGCTCACCGGCGCCGCCTTCACGATCAACACCGTGCTGTGCGCGGCGGCCGGGGTGTTCGTCGGCGGACGGGTACGCAGGGCCGGTGCCCGGCGCACCCGGGCTGCCGCGCTGGGCGGGGGTCTGTTCGCGGTGGCGTTCCTCGGGCAGATCGCGCTGGGCACCCTGCGGCCGCACTCCGGCCCGGTGCTGGGCGGGGCCCTGGCCGCCGTGGTCCTCGTCTACACGCTCGGCGAGCTGATCCACAGCCCCGCCGCCGAGGTCCTCGCCGTGTCGGCTGCGCCCGGGGCCGCGCGCGGGCGCTACCTGGCGGCGTACCAGATGTCCTGGTCGCTGGCGAAGGCGGTGGCGCCGTCGCTGTTCACGGCGCTGCTCGCGGTGGACGGCCGGGCGCCCTGGGCGGTCCTGGTCCTCACTTCGGCGCTGGCGGCCGCCCTCCTGATCCGCGCGGAACGCCGGCTGCCGGCCGACGCGGTACGGCCGGTCGCAGAGACCGTCGTACGCAAAGCACGCTCCGAGGGGGCCCGGACGGCCGGAATTCCGTCCCTCTCCTCCCGTCACCCCGAAGGAACCCGGTCATGAAACGGACCGCGACCGTCCTGGTCACCGCCCTCGCCCCCGTCTCGTGGGGCACCACCTACGCCGTCACCACGCAGTTCCTCCCGGCCGACCGTCCGCTGTTCACCGCTCTGGCCCGAGCCCTGCCCGCCGGTCTGCTTCTGCTGGCCGTCACCCGGGTGCTGCCGCGCGGTGCCTGGTGGTGGAAGTCGGCGGTGCTCGGTGCGCTGAACATCGGTGCCTTCTTCCCGCTGCTGTTCCTGTCCGCATACCGGCTGCCCGGCGGCATGGCGGCCGTCGTCGGCTCGGTCGGGCCGCTGTTCGTGGTCGGACTGTCGGCGCTGCTGCTGGGGCAGCGGCCGACGAGGCGGGCGCTGCTCGCCGGGGTCGTGGCGGCGTTCGGTGTCAGCCTCGTCGTACTGAAAGCGGCCGGAGCGCTCGACCCCGTCGGTGTGCTGGCCGCCCTCGCGTCGTCCGCGTCGATGTCCACCGGCACGGTGCTGACCAAGAAGTGGAGGCGCCCGGAAGGTGTGGGTCCGCTCGCCCTCACCGGCTGGCAGCTGACAGCCGGCGGGCTGCTCATCGCCCCGCTCGCCCTCCTCGTCGAGGGCGCCCCGCCCGCCCTGGACGCCCGCGCGGTCGGCGGCTACCTCTACCTCGCCCTCGCCAACACGGCCGTCGCCTACTGGCTCTGGTTCCGCGGCATCGGCCGGCTCACCGCCACCCAGGTCACCTTCCTCGGCCCGCTCTCCCCGCTGACCGCGGCGGTGGTCGGCTGGGCAGCCCTCGGCCAGGCGCTCACCCCGGTCCAACTCGCGGGCATGGCGCTGGCGTTCGGCGCGACGGTGGCGGGTCAGGCGGCAAAGCCTGCTCGCCCTCAATTGTTCAGTTCTGCTGAAATGAATCGTCGAAAAGATTCGATGGACCTGACAGGTGTGTCGCTGCGACGGTAGATCCACCGAGATCACCCGTCACCGAAAGGACCTCCGTGGCCGTCGCCCTGGACCGGACCGCCTCCACCCTCACCACCCGCTCCCTCCGCGGGCTCGCGCCGGCCGCGCTCGCCACCGTCGTCTGGTCCGGCAGCTTCGTCACCTCGCGGGCACTGCACGACAGTGTGCCGCCGGTGCAGCAGGCGTTCTGGCGATGGGTGGTCGCATTGGTGGCCGTGGCGCCCTTCGGGGCCCGGCAGGCCTGGCGGCAACGCGAGTTGATACGACGTCACCTAGGGTTCGTGCTGCTCGCCTCGCTCCTCGGTGTCACCGTCTACAACACCCTGGTCAACCAGGCCGGGCTGACCGTCCCGGCCGCCGACATGGGCATGATCATGGCCGCTTCGCCGGTGCTGATGGCGCTGTTCGAGCGGGTGGGCGGTGCCCGGCTGGGGGTGCGCCGGGCCGTCGGGCTGCTGACGGCGTGCGGGGGTGTGGTGCTCCTGGTCGGGGGCGGAGCCGCAGATCCATCCGGCGCGCCCGGCGACCTGTGGATGATCGCCGCCGCCTGCTGCTTCGGCTCGTACAGTGCGCTGCTGCGGCGCAGGCCGACCGGGCTCGGCGGTACGGCCTTCCTGTTCACCACCTTCCTGTTCGGCACCGCCCTGCTGCTGCCCGCCCAGGCTGTGAGCGTGGCGGCGCAGGGCACCTTCACACCGACGCCCGGGACCGTCCTCCCGCTCCTCTACGTCGGCGTCGCCTCCTCCGCCGTCGCGTTCTTCGCCTGGAACAAGGCGATCGGCCTGATCGGTGCGGCCCGCGCGGGAGCGGTCTACTACCTCCAGCCGGTGTGCGTGGCACTGCTGTCCTGGGCGGTGCTCGGTGAGCAGGTCGGCCGGACGCAGGCGCTGAGCATGGCGCTGATCCTCGGCGGGGTGGTGCTGGGCGCGGCCGTATAGGTTGCCGCCATGGTCGACTGGGACATCCGGAAGCTGCAGATCCTGCGGACGCTCGGGGAGCGGGAGACGGTCACCGCGACCGCCGAGGCGCTGCGGATGACGCCGTCCGCGGTGTCCCAGCAGCTGACCAACCTGGCCAAGCAGCTCGGGGTGCCGCTGTTGGAGGCGCAGGGGCGGCGGGTGCGGCTGACGGACGCGGCGCGGCTGGTGCTGCGGCATGCGGAGGCCGTGTTCGAGCAACTGGAGTGTGCCGACGCCGAGTTGGCGGCGTACACGCAGGGCGAGGTCGGCGAGGTGCGGGTCGGCGCCTTCTCCACGGCCGTACCCGCTCTGGTCGTGCCTGCCGTACGGGCGCTGCGGACCCGGCACCCCGGAGTGACCGTACGGGTGCGGGAAGCGGAGGCCGGGGAGGCGTACGAGCTGCTCGCCGCAGGGGACGTCGACCTCGCGCTCTCCCTCGCCGCCCAGGCCCCGACCGCCGCCGATCCCCGCTTCACCCGCGTCCCGCTGCTCGCCGACCCCCTCGACCTCGCCCTGCCCCGCGACCACCCCCTTGCGGCCGCCGACGGGCTGCGGCTGGCCGACCTCGCCGGGGAGCCGTGGATCTTCGGCGGCAGCGGGCCCTGGTCGGACATCACCCGCGGGGCCTGCGAGGCGGCCGGGTTCAGCCCCGTGCAGGGGCATTCGGCGGCCGGGTGGACGGCGATCCTGGCGATGGTCGAGGCCGGGATGGGGATCGCGCTGGTGCCGCGCATGGCGGTCGTGGGCAGGGAGGGCGTCGCGATGCGGGAGCTGACGGAGGACCGGCCGCGACGGCATGTCGTGGCGGCCGTACGGAAGGGGGCCGGGGAGGGGGCGGCGGTGGGACGGGTGCTGGGGGTTTTGCGGGAGGTATGCGGCTCCGCCGCGGGGGCGTGATGCCGTCGGCCGTCTGCGGCGCCGTTGTGGCTGGTCGCTCCCCATCGCGGCGGAGCCGCAGATCGATGGAGCCCCGCGACCCTTTGTCGCGCTGCCGAACCCGCGGCAGACTGCGCCCGACCCGCTCAGGCGAAGTAGTGCCCCTCCTCCAGATCCTCGATCAGGCTGGGCCCCGTCGGCTCCCAGCCGAGCCACTTGCGGGTCAGCGTGTTCGAGGCCGGTGCGTCGAGGCCGGCGACGTTCGCCAGCCAGCCGAAGTGGGCGGGCGCCTCCTCGGCGGTGATGCTCCTGACCGGGACGTCCAGGTGGTGACCGATGGCGGCGGCGATGTCGCGGAACGGGACGCCCTCGTCGGCCACGGCATGCAGACGGGTGCCCGCGGGCGCCGACTCCAGGGCGAGGCGGACCAGGCGTGCCGCGTCCGTGCGGTGCACGGCGGGCCAGCGGTTGGCGCCGTCGCCGACGTAGGCCGCGAAGCCCTTCTCGCGGGCGATGCCGATCAGCATCGAAACGAAGCCCTTGTCTCCCCGGCCGTGCACGGTCGGGGAGAACCGGACGGCCGCCGACCTGACCCCGCGGCCGGCCAGCGCGACGGCCGCGTCCTCGTTCCGCGCCCGGACCGCCCCGAACGACTCCGGCGGGGCCGTGTCCTCCTCGGTGTTGAGCCTTCCCGGCTGCAGCAGCGCCGTGCCGGAGGACATCACGAAGGGCTTGTCCGAGCCCTCCAGTGCCGTCCCGATCGCCTCGATGGCCCGCAGATCGGCCGCGCACGCGGCGGCGAAGTCGAAGTCGGCCGAGAAGTCGTGGATGAAGGCGAAGTGGGCGACGCCGTCGGCCGCGGCCGCCCCCTCGCG
This sequence comes from Streptomyces sp. NRRL S-646, assembly GCF_000720765.1. GTDB lineage: Bacteria > Actinomycetota > Actinomycetes > Streptomycetales > Streptomycetaceae > Streptomyces. The sequence continues at coordinate 314,325 of NZ_JODC01000006.1, read as the reverse complement.
CAGGCTGTCCAGGTCGTCCAGCGCACCGCGCCGCACTTCGGCCCCAGCGGCCGCCAGCGCCGCGGCGGAGGAGTCCGAGCGGGCCAGCCCCGTGACCTGGTGCCCGGCGTCGAGGAGTTCGCGGACGACCGCGGAGCCAATGAAACCGGTCGCGCCCGTGACGAATACGCGCATGGTGGAGCCCCTTCGAGGGTGATGAGTGGGTGTGCCTCCATCCTCCGGAGCGGGTGGCGGCCGCGTCCAAAGCCTGTTCCGAATAGCGCAATACGGTTCGGGCATCACCGCAGGTGAGTAGGGTGGATACATGGCTGACCTCGACCTGCGTCTGGTCCGGTACTTCACCGCCGTGGCCGAGCACCGCCACTTCGGGCGTGCCGCCGAGGCTCTGCACATCACCCAGCCGTCCCTGAGTAGGCAGATCGCGGCCCTGGAACAGCAGCTGGGCGCCCGGCTGCTGGACCGCACCCCGCGCGGCACCCGGCTCACCGAGGCCGGCGAGGTGTTCCTGCCGCGTGCGAGGGCGCTGCTGCGCGCCGCCGAGCAGGCCGCGGCCGAGACCCGTGCCGCCGCCGAGCCCAGCCGGTTCACCGTCGGCTTCACCAGCGGCCTGATCGTCACCTCGGCCGTGCGCGAGCTGCGGCGCCGGCATCCGGACGCGGACGTACGCAGCCGGCATCTGCGCTGGGACGGGGCGCGCGCCGCTCTGCTCGAACGCCGGGTGGACGCCGTGGTGACCCGACTGCCCTTCGCCACCGACCAGTTGGAGGTGACCGTCCTCTACGACGAGCCCAGGGCCGTGGTGGTCCCCGTCGATCACCGCCTGGCCGGCAAGGAGTCCGTCACCGTCGACGACATCGCGGACGAGCCGATGCCCAGGATCACCGGCGCCGACCCCGCCTGGGCGTCCTTCTGGCGCCTCGAACCCCGGCCGGACGGCCGCCCGGTGCCCGAGGGCCCCGAGATCCTGGATCTGGAGGACAAGTTCGAGGTCGTGGCCGCCGGGGAGGCCCTGGTCATCACGGCCTACCCGACCGGCGTCCGCCTGCGCCCCGACGTCACCGCGGTCCCGCTGCACGGCGTGGAGCCCAGCCAGGTCGCCCTCGCCACCCGCGCCGGTGACCGCAGCCGTCTGGTGTCCGCGTTCCGCAAGATCGCCCGCACCCACCTCACCCGGCCGTCCGAACCGGCGTGACCGCAGGCCCCCTCGGGCCCCCGTATCGCGATAGCGTCACACCGTCCCCGCGTGACGCAATGCCTTCCCTACTCCGGAGGTGCCCCGTGGTCGCCGACACCTGTGCCCACTGCGGCAAACCGCTCCCCGCACGGGCGGGCCGCACCGGCCGCAGCTCCGTGTACTGCTCGGCCGCGTGCCGGCAGAAGGCATACCGGGAGCGGCAGGGGACCGGGACGGGAGCCAGTGTGCAGGGTCTGATCGACGACATCGGGCGGCAGGTCAAGGAACTCACACCGCAGCCGCCGTCCGTGCTGTACTCCGGGGTGGCCGACCTGTCTTCCGCCGTGGCGCGGCTGCGGCGGGTAGCCCGGACCGCCCGGGACACCGCGAAGGAGCCCCAGGGACCCACCGAGGCATCCGTAACACCGAAGGCCGTTACGGAAATCCCCCTCACCGAGGCAGACTTCGCCACCCTCACCGAGTCCCACCGCCGGGAGATCCACGTCCACTGCTACCGCATGACCGGCTCCTACGACGACGCCGAGGACCTCGTGCAGGAGACGTTCCTGCGGGCCTGGCGGGCCCGGGAGTCCTTCGAGGGGCGGGCCGGCGCCCGCACCTGGCTGTACCGCATCGCCACCAACGCCTGCCTGGACTTCCAGCGCCGTACCGCCCGCCGCCCGCAGCGCTACGAGCCGATCCCCGGCATGAACCACGGCACCGGCGAGGCCCCGGCCCGCATCACCTGGCTGCAGCCCTACCCCGACGACGAGCTGCCCACTGCCGAGGAGGACCGGCCGGACGTCGCCGCCGTCTCCCGCGAGACCCTGGAGCTGGTCTTTCTCGCCGCCATCCAGCACCTCCCGCCCCGCCAGCGGGCCGTGCTGATCCTGCGGGACGTGCTCGGCCTGACCGCCGCCGAGACCGCCGAGGCCCTCGACCTGACCGTGGCCTCAGCCAACAGCGCCCTGCAGCGGGCCCGCCCCACCCTCCGCGACCATCTGCCCGGGCAGCGCGCGGAGTGGAGCGCCGGCGAGCCGACGGAAGCCCAACGCACCGTCCTGCAGCGGTACATGACCGCCGCCGAGCAGCTCGACTTCGCCGCGATGACCGACCTGCTCAGCAAGGACGTCACGCTCACCATGCCGCCCAACCCGTTCTGGTTCACCGGCCGGGACGCCCTCGTCGAGTTCCTGCGCCCCACCCTCGACCCGGCGTCCCCCATGTTCTTCGGCCACTGGCGCCACCTGCCCGCCCGCGCCAACGGGCAGCTCGCGGCGGGCGGTTACGTCCGCAGACCCGGTACGCACGTCCACCGCGCCCAGGTCCTCGACGTCCTGCGCTTCGACGCCGACGACCGGATCGTGGAGATCACGTCCTTCGAACCGCATCTGTTCCCGGCCTTCGGACTGCCACTGCGGCTGTGAGCACCGATGAGTGATCGGGGCGCGGTGCGTCTGTATGACCGACCGACACGGAACACCCCTACCGAGGAGATCACCATGCTGCTCAGCGACAAGACCGCGATCGTGTACGGCGCCGGCGGCTCCATCGGCGGTGCGGTCGCCCGCGCCTTCGCCGCCGAGGGCGCACGCGTCCACCTGGTCGGACGGGCCCGCAAGACGCTGGAGGCCGTGGCCGCCGACATCAAGGACGCCGAGGTGGCCGTCGTGGACGCCCTCGACGAGGCGGCCGTCGAAGAGCACCTCGCGGGCGTCGGCGACGTCGACATCTCGTTCAACCTCGTCACCCGCGGTGATGTGCAGGGCGCCCCGCTCACCGACATGCCCGTGGACGACTTCATGCGGCCCGTGCTGGGCGGTGTCCGCGCCAACTTCATCACCGCCCGCGGCGCCGCCCGCCGCATGGCCGAGCGTGGCTCCGGCGTGATCCTCACCCTCAACAGCGGCTCCGCGCACGGCAGCCCGATGATGGGCGGCACGGGGCCCGCCGACGCCGCCATCGACACGCTCGTCCGCAACCTGGCCGTGGAGTGCGGTCCGCGCGGGGTGCGCGCCGTCGGCCTGTGGGCGGCCGGGGTGCCCGAGACCTTCACCGTCGAGAAGCTCTCCGCGGTCAACCCGGCCATCGACGAAGCCGCCGTCCAGGGCATCGTCGCCAACCTCGCCGGGATGCGCATGACACACCGCAACCCCACCCTCGCCGAGGTGGCCGCCACCGCCGTCTTCCTCGCCTCGGACCACGCGGGCGGCATCACCGGCACGTTCGTCAACGTGACGGGCGGGATGATCGCGCGCTGAGCGCGGGAACGAGGAAGGGCGCCCGGTGTGACACCGGGCGCCCTCGTTCACGTACTCCTGCGGGTGGCTACGCCTCCGCGTCTGCCGCCTGTGCCCTCAGCGCGCGCTCGACCCCCGAGCGGGACTCCGAGACCAGGCGGCGCAGGGCCGCGCCGGGCTCGGCGGAGGAGAGCCAGGCGTCCGTCCTGTCCAGGGTCTCCTGGGACACCTGGACGGCCGGGTAGAGGCCGACCGCGATCTGCTGGGCGATCTCGTGCGAGCGGGAGTCCCAGACGTCCTTGACCACCTCGAAGTACTTCTCGGTGTACGGGGCGAGCAGCTCGCGCTGGTCGGTCTGGACGAAGCCGCCGATGACCGCCTCCTGGACGGCGTTCGGCAGCTTGTCGGACTCGACGACCTGCGCCCAGACCTCCGCCTTCGCCTCCGGGGTCGGCCGGGCCGCACGGGCGCCGGCCGCATGGCGCTCGCCCGCGGCGGTCCTGTCCCGCTCGTACTCGCCGGCGATCTCGGTCTCGTCGTAGCGGCCGACCGCCGCCAGCCGCTGCACGAACGCCCAGCGCAGCTCCGTGTCGACGGCCAGCCCCTCGATCGTCTGCGAACCGTCCAGCAGGGCCTCCAGCAGGTCCAGCTGCTCCGGCGTCCTCGCGGTCGCCGCGAACGCCCGCGCCCAGGCCAGCTGGTGGTCGCTGCTCGCCTCGGCCGCGCGCAGATGGGCCAGCGTGGCGTCGGTCCAGCGGGTGAGCAGGGCCTCGCGGGCGGCCGGGTCGGCGTACAGGTCGATCGCCAGCTTCACCTGGCGGTGCAGCGACTGCACGACACCGATGTCGGACTCCTTGCCGATGCCCGACAGGACCAGCGAGAGGTAGTCGCGGGTCGCGAGCTCCGCGTCCCGCGTCATGTCCCAGGCGGAGGCCCAGCACAGGGCACGCGGGAGGGACGACTCGAAGTCGCCCAGGTGCTCGGTGACGAACGCCAGCGACTGCTCGTCGAGGCGGACCTTGGCGTACGACAGGTCGTCGTCGTTGAGCAGGACGACGGCCGGGCGGCGCTTGCCCACCAGCTGCGGTACGGCGGTCAGTTCACCGTCGACGTCCAGCTCGATGCGCTCGTCGCGGACCAGCTTGCCGCTGTCGTCGTCGAGTTCGTACAGGCCGACCGCGATGCGGTGCGGGCGGAGGGTCGGCTCGCCCTTCGCGCCCGCGGGGAGCGCCGGGGCCTCCTGGCGGATGGCGAAGGAGGTGACGACACCGGCGGCGTCCGTCTCGATCTCGGGACGGAGGATGTTGATGCCGGCGGTCTGGAGCCATTTCTCCGACCAGTTCTTCAGGTCGCGGCCGGAGGTCTCCTCCAGCGCGCCCAGCAGGTCGGACAGGCGGGTGTTGCCGTACGCGTGACGCTTGAAGTACGCCTGCACGCCCCCGAAGAACTCGTCCATGCCCACGTACGCGACGAGCTGCTTGAGGACGGAGGCGCCCTTGGCATACGTGATGCCGTCGAAGTTCACCAGCACGTCGTCGAGATCGCGGATCTCGGCCATGATCGGGTGGGTGGAGGGCAGCTGGTCCTGCCGGTAGGCCCACGTCTTCATGGAGTTGGCGAACGTGGTCCAGGAGTGCGGCCAGCGCGACTGGGGGTGGTACGCCTGGCAGGCGATGGAGGTGTAGGTGGCGAACGACTCGTTCAGCCACAGGTCGTTCCACCACTCCATGGTGACCAGGTCGCCGAACCACATGTGCGCCAGCTCGTGCAGGATGGTCTCCGCGCGCAGCTCGTACGACGCGTCGGTGACCTTGGAGCGGAACACGTACTGGTCCCGGATGGTCACCGCACCGGCGTTCTCCATCGCGCCCGCGTTGAACTCCGGCACGAACAGCTGGTCGTACTTCTTGAACGGGTACGCGTAGTCGAACTTCTCCTGGAACCACTCGAAGCCCTGCCGCGTGACCTCGAAGATCGCGTCGGAGTCGAGGAACTCGGCGAGCGAGGGCCGGCAGTAGATGCCCAGCGGCACGCTCTGCCCGTCCTTCTCGTACACGCTGTGCACGGAGTGGTACGGGCCGACGATGAGCGCCGTGATGTACGACGAGATCCGCGGCGTCGGCTCGAAGACCCAGGTGTCGTCCTTGGGCTCGGGCGTCGGCGAGTTGGAGATGACGGTCCAGCCGGAGGGCGCCTTCACCGTGAACTGGAAGGTCGCCTTGAGGTCGGGCTGCTCGAACGACGCGAACACACGACGGGCGTCCGGGACCTCGAACTGGGTGTAGAGATAAGCCTGTTGGTCGACGGGGTCGACGAAACGGTGCAGCCCCTCACCCGTGTTGGTGTAGGCGCAGTCGGCGACGATCCGGAGGATGTTACGGCCCTCCAGCAGTCCCGGCAGGGCGATCCGCGAGTCCTTGAAGAGCTCGGCGGGGTCGAGGGCGTCGCCGTTCAGCGTCACCTCGTGGACGGCCGGGGCCACCAGGTCGATGAAGGACTCGGCGCCGTTTTCGGCCACGTCGAAGCGTACCGTCGTCACGGACCGGTAGGTGCCGCCCTCCTGCGCGCCGGAGAGGTCGAGATCGATCTCGTACGAGTCAACGGTGAGCAGCTTCGCCCTCTGCTGCGCCTCTTCGCGGGTCAGGTTTGTGCCAGGCACGCGGTCATCTCCTCGTCATGTGTCGGTTCAGCCATCCTTCCACGGGACCGTGGGGAGGGCGACGAGGGTTATCCCGATGATCCGCTGCGGCTCGCGCATCCCGGGGGCTGCCGCCCCCCGCCCCCCGCTTCGGCCCTGAAGGGGCCTCGTCCTCAAACGCCGGACGGGCTGATCGATGCCGGCCGGTGGCCTGAAAGCGAGGAACGGAGGCCCGGGGCGGAGCCCCGGCGGGGCTGACGGCAGCCCCTGGGGATGGGACGGGTAGGGGCGGCGCGGGCGAAGAAGCGTGCCTTCCGTAACGCATTCGACGACCCGTCCGTGGCGCTCGTCCACGTCCGGGCCGTCGAGTACGGCTGTTTCCTCTACGAGGTCAGGAGGCCTCAGCCCTTCAGCTCCGCGGCCACCAGCTCCGCGATCTGCACGGCGTTGAGCGCGGCGCCCTTGCGGAGGTTGTCGTTGGAGATGAAGAGCGCGAGACCGTTGTCCACCGTCTCGTCGCGGCGGATGCGGCCCACGAAGGACGGGTCCTGGCCGGCGGCCTGGAGCGGGGTCGGGATGTCGGAGAGCGCGACGCCCGGGGCGCCGGCCAGCAGCTCCGTCGCCCGCTCGGGGGAGATCGGGCGGGCGAAGCGGGCGTTGACCTGGAGGGAGTGGCCGGAGAAGACCGGGACGCGGACGCAGGTGCCGGAGACCTTGAGCTCCGGGATCTCCAGGATCTTGCGGGACTCGTTGCGGAGCTTCTGCTCCTCGTCGGTCTCGTTCAGACCGTCGTCGACGATCGAGCCCGCGAGGGGGAGCACGTTGAAGGCGATCGGGCGCTTGTAGACGCCGGGCTCCGGGAAGTCGACCGCGCCGCCGTCGTGGGTGAGCTTGTCGGCGTCGGCGACGACCTTCTGCGCCTGGCCGTGCAGCTCCGCGACGCCCGCGAGGCCCGAGCCGGACACCGCCTGGTAGGTGGCGACGACCAGCGCCTCCAGGCCGGCCTCGTCGTGCAGCGGCCTGAGGACCGGCATCGCGGCCATCGTCGTGCAGTTCGGGTTGGCGATGATGCCCTTGGGGCGGTCGGCGATCGCGTGCGGGTTCACCTCGGAGACGACCAGCGGGACCTGAGGGTCCTTGCGCCAGGCCGAGGAGTTGTCGATCACGACGGGGCCCTGTGAGGCGACCTTCTCGGCCAGCGCCTTCGAGGTCGCGCCGCCCGCGGAGAACAGCACGATGTCCAGGCCGGTGTAGTCGGCGGTCGCCGCGTCCTCCACGGTCACACGGTCCAGCTCCGTCCCCGCCGAGCGGGCCGAGGCGAACAGCCGCAGCTCGGTGACCGGGAAGTCGCGCTCCTTGAGGATCCTGCGCATGACCGTGCCGACCTGCCCGGTGGCTCCGACGATTCCGACCCTCACGGCGACTCCTTCTGCGTGTTCCTGTATGTCTGCGGCGTTTCCATCATGCGGCCGACCCGGGTCCGCCTGTCCAATTCTTTGCGCTCCATGCCCGAAGCCTGGGACGCCGCGCCGCGATCAACGGTTGCGGAACTCCGCCCACACCCGCGCTGAGCTGGAGAAATTCGCCCTACGGCGGCCCGGTGCCGCAAGCTGTGCTGGCCGCGGGCGGTGGTGTGACGTACACCTCTGCAGGATTTCCCGCGGTCGGGCCGAACGTTTCCGCCGGCTCCGGCGTCGTAGAGGAAACGCGGTAGGGGGTGGCTTGTGCTGCGCAGAAAGGCCCGCCGTGGCCAGGAGGACGATCATGGCGATCCTCTGGACGCGGCTCAGGAACGTCGGGTGCGGGCGGTGCTCGCGCTGGGCGGGGTGCCGCAGACGGACCTGCCGGACGGGGTGCAGCAGGTCCGTCTGCGGCTGCTGGAGCGGGCGGCGAAGGGGTACGAGGCCCCGCGCGACGTCTCCGCATGGGCGGCCGTCGTCGCCTCCAACCTGGCCATGGACTGGCACCGGTCCAAACGCCGCCAGGAGCGGATCGGCGAGCGGCTCGCCTCCCTGCGCCAGCTGGAGCACCCGTCGGGGGAGGACACCAGCGTGCTCTCCCTGGCCGTCGCCCAGGGGCTAGACGAGCTCCCGGACTCCCAGCGCCAGGTCCTCGTCCTCCGCTTCTACGCCGACCTGCCCGTCCGCTCGATAGCCGACGAGCTCGGCATCCCGGAGGGCACGGTCAAGAGCAGGCTGCACACGGCGGTACGGGCACTGCGCGCCCGCCTGCACGAGGACGAGGTGGTGTGAGATGACCGCCGAACACAACAGCGTCGATGCGCTGATGGCCGCGATCACCGGCGAGCGGCTCCCCGACGAGGCCGACGACGCCTTCCGCGCCGAGCACCGCAAGGCCGAGACCGACCTCGCCCTGCTGCGGCAGCAGCTCGGCATCATCGGGGACGCGCTGGCCGAGGGGCCACGGCCGGAGCGGGCACCCGCGAGGGTACGGGCGCCCCGGGACTGGCGCCCGGTGCGCAGGTTCGCCTTCGGCACGGTCGCGGTGGCCGCAGTCGCGGGGGTGCTGGCGGGGATGGGCTGGCTGGTGTCGCAGGCCGGGGGCGGCGCGAACGAGGACTCCGGCAGCGCTTCGGGCGCCAAGGCGGACTCGGCTGTCCGCTCCCCGTTCTCCAGCTCCGGCTACCTCGCGTGCACCCGCCTGGTCGCCGAGGGCGAGGTCACCCGGGTGGAGCCGGTGCCCCCGGGCGCCGAGCAGGAGCGGATCACCCTGCACGTGACCCGCTCGTACAAACCGGAGAAGTCCAAGCAGGAGCTGACCCTCGTGATCGACGAAGGCGTCCTGCAGAAGGCCCTCCACAAGGGCGACCACATTCTGGTGGGCGTCCCGCAGCATGCGGCCACCCCGGACCGTGTGCTCGTCGGCGAGAAGTCGATCGCCGGCGAACGCGCCCGGCTCACCAAGGCACTGTCCGAGTCGGCCCACGTCACCTGCGGATGAGACACGAGAAAGGGCGGGCGCCCATACGGACGCCCGCCCTCACCGCCGTACCACTGGCTACGGAGTGACCTTCTCGATCTTCACGCTGCCGGTGCCCGCGGCCGTGCCGTGTGCGTTCACCAGCTGGACCTGGCCGAAGAACTCTCGGCCCTCAGGAGCGGCCGCCGCGGCGGTGACGCTGCCCGAGACGGTCGCGGAGTCGCCCGTGCCGAGCTTCACCGGCACCGACTCGTCGACGGTGACGGTGCCCAGGGCCGCGGAGAAGAAGACGTCCCGGTAGTCGTAGGCGGTGGAGCCGGACGGGACCGAGTAGCCCGCGACCTCGATGGTGTACGTACCGGCGGCGGGCGAGGCGATGGAGACCGCCTCCTCCGAGTCGCCGTCGGCGGAGGTGCCGACGACCGTGCCGGCCGCGTTCTTCACCGTCAGGTCGAGGTCGGCGGACGCGTCCGACACATTGCCGATCGCGACGTCCAGCGACTTGGCGCCCGCGGGCACCTCGACCGTGGTGGTCTGCGTCTCGCCCTGCTTGATGGTCGGGCGGGCCGTCTTGGACGAGCCGAGCGGGCCGCCGACCAGCTTGCCGTCGAGCGCGGCGAGCTTGTTCGTCACCTTCCAGGAGACGGCGGCCGGGCTACCGACCTTGGCCTCGGGGACGGTCACGGTCTGCGGGTCGAAGGCCGCGCCGAGGACGGCGACGTCCAGCTTGTACGGGTTGTCGAGCAGCGGCGACGTACGGCGCGACTCGACCTCGATCTCCCAGACGCCGGCCTGCGGGTCCGCGTAGGAACGCACGTCGGGCTTGCAGCCGTTGCCGTCGAGGTAGTTCGGGTAGCAGTACGGGGTGCCGGTGTTGTCGACCGGGGTGCCGTACGGGTGGATGGCGATGAACCGGGTCTGGCTCTTGTCCGCCAGCCCGCCCATCGCGACCTCCAGCGACTTGGCGCCCTCGGGCACGGTCACGAAGTACGACTGCGTGCTGTTGCGCTGCACCGTGTCCGAGGCGGTGAAGGTGTACTTCACCGGCGTCGAGACCACGACCGTGGCGAGGATCTGCTTGTCGACGCCCTCGGTCCTCGGGTCGTCGACGTCGAGGATCGCGCTCTTGATGCCCGCGGACCTCGGCTTCGCCTGCACCTTGACGGTGACCGGCTGGTTCAGCGGCAGCTTCACCCAGTCCTTGCCGACGATCCGGAAGGTGTCACCGGCGTTGTTCTCGATGCTCAGCTCGTGCCAGACCGCCTTCTCGGAGCCGGAGGTCCGGGTGATCGTGACGTCGTACGTCTTCCTGTCACCCACCTTGAGGCCGCCCTCGCGGTCGTACAGGCCGGTGCCGAAGCCCGGCGTCTTCAGCGCCTGGTCGAGCGCGGTGTCGACCGGCGCCTTGACGGCGTAGTTATTGAGCACAGCGTCGTGAGACGTGGCACCGTCGCGGATCGCGTCCCAGGCGTCGACGATGTCGATGCGGCCCGCGCCCTCCTCGTATGCCTGAACGCCCTTGATGTGGTGGGCGGTCGAGGTGAGAGCCGTGCGCAGGGTCGCGGGCTTGAGCTCGATGTGCTTCTGCTTGGCGGCCGACAGCAGCAGCGCGCTGGCGCCCGTCGCCTGCGGGGAGGCCATGGACGTGCCCTGCAGCATGGAGTAGCCGGCCGGCAGCGAGTAGCCCGACTCGGCGACCGGGGAGCCCGGCAGCCAGGTCTGGGTGGTGTTGATCGCGGCACCCGGCGCGACCAGGGTCGGCGTGAAGCCGCCGTCCTCACGCGGGCCGCGGGAGGAGAAGGGCATCATCGCGTACTTCTTCTCGACGGCGGAGCCGTAGTTGGACGCCCAGGTCGCCTTCGAGATGGCGGCGCCGACGGAGATCACCTTGTCGGCGAGACCGGGGTCGCCGATGGTGTTCGCGCCCGGGCCGGAGTTGCCCGCCGAGATCACCAGCTGCACGCCGTACGTGTCGATGAGGCGCGTGTACAGCTCGGCGCGTGCGTTGTTGCCGTCGTTGAGGGCCGGGAGGCCGCCGATGGACATGTTGACGATGTCGACACCGCGGTTCACGACGAGGTCGATCATGCCCTCGGTGAGCGCGACGTTGGTGCAGCCGCCGGTCCAGGTGCAGGCGCGGGACGAGACGATCTTCGCGCCGGGGGCCGCGCCGTTCATCTTCCCGCCGAACAGACCGTTGGCGGCGGTGATGCCGGCGACGTGCGTGCCGTGCTCGGACTCGATGACACCGATGTTGACGAAGTCGGCCTTCTTGCCGACCCAGTCGCCGCCGAACGGGTCCATCGGCACGTCCTTGCGGATCTGCACGACGAACGGCTGGCGCTCCACGACGTCGGTCGACGGGTTGTCGGTGCCGAAGTAGCCGACCTGGAACCCGTCCTTGTACGGCTTCATCGGCTCGTCGTCGCTGAAGTCGTTGTTGTTGTTCAGGTCGACGCGGACGGTCCCGGCGGCGGCGTCGTAGAGGACGCCCCACTTGTCCGTGGTGTCCCCGTCCCGGTTGGCGTCGCCCTTCGCGTCGCCGCCCGCGGTGGCGGCCTCGCTGAAGGTGCTGACCTGGTACGACCCGGCGGGCGCCGTCCAGGTCCTGCCGCCGTAGGTGAAGGTGGGCCCGGAGACCGCGGTCACCATCGGGCGCCAGGTGGCGTCGCTGTCGAGGATCGGGTCGGTCGCCGTCACCCAGTCGACGATCTTCCGCTCACCGGTGGTGGTCTTCTGCAGCGCGGGGTGGCCGAGGTCGACGCCGGAGTCCAGGATGCCGATGGTGACGCCGCGGCCGTCCGCCTTCGGGTGGTCCTTCACGAAGTCGACGGCGCCCGTCTCGAAGGACGGGTTGTACGGGTTCTCGGCGGGCGTGTTCTTGTCGGGAGCCGGGTAACCGGCCGTGCCCGACGCCGACTTGGAGCCGCTCGTCGCGCTCGGGTCGTCCAGCGGTATCTCCTCGCGCAGGTCGATGCCGTGCACGGAGGAGAGCTTCGCGGCGGCGGCGATGGCCGCGTCCGCCTGCGAGGTGGGGACGGTGGCGCGGACGTAACCGAGCTTGTCGTAGGTCCGGCCGACGGAGCCGCCCTTGACCGCGTCCAGCTTCCCGGCGACCTGCTCGGTCTGCCCCGGGGCGGTGGCGATCATCATCGTGACGTTCTTGTCGCCGTCGGCCTTGGCCTCGGCGAGCAGGTCCGCGTCGTCGGAACCGAGCTTTTTCTGCGCGGACTTGACGCTGCCGTCCGAGGGGGCGGTGGAGCCCGGGGACGGCGCGTCGGCGGAGAAGGCCATGGGTATCGGCCCGGCCGCGGAGAGCGCGGCGACGAGACCGGCGGCCACGGCTATTCGGGCCACGGGTCTGAGGGGGGTGAGGGTCATCGGCATCCCTAGGAGTGAAGATTTCTGTGCCGGACGAGCGCACAGCTTTACCCAGGGGACAGTTGTTTGGGAAGCGTTGACCGAAACGATATGGACGCATGGGGAAAACCCCCGATGCTCTTTACGGGGATGAGTCCCCAATAGTGCCAAATGATCCGGCGGATCCGGACTAACGTCCCTACGTGCGCAGGAAATTGAGGGTGGCGGCCTACGCCATATGTGTCCGCGACGACCAGCTCCTGCTTGCCCGCTGGATCGACGACCTGGGCCGCCCCGAGTGGACCCTGCCCGGCGGCGGCGTGGAGCACGGCGAGGACCCCTACGACGCCGCCCTGAGGGAGGTGGAGGAGGAGACCGGCTACCGCGTGGACCTCACCGCCCTCCTCGGCGTGAACTCGATCCGCCGCACCGCCCGGCGCCGCTTCGGACGGTCCGTCGACCATCACGGCGTACGGCTCGTGTACGAGGGGCGGGTGACCGGCGGCGAACTCCGCCACGAGGTCGGCGGCTCGACGGACATGGCGGCCTGGCACCCTCTGGAGACGGTGCCCGGGCTACGGCGGGTCGGACTCGTCGACGTGGGGCTGGCGCTCTGGCGGGAGCGGCCGGTGGCGGGGCGGGTGACGGTGACTTCCGAAGACTGACAAGGGCCGTATGCCCGTATGGGTTCCATGTCATCTCTCTCCCGGATCAATGCCCCGTCTGGGATGCTGGGTCGAGCTGAACGGCGCCATCGCCGAGGGGGACGGCCATGGAGTGGAACGCGTCCATCACATACGGCGCACTGGGCGGCCTTGTCGTGGAGATCGTCGTCTTCTACGGGCGGATCGCGGCCTGGCAGACGGCCCGGCATCGCGCGCTGGCGAAGAACCGGCGGCGCGACCGTCTTCCGCGCCTCGACAAGTACATCGACCCGCCGTCCGACGCCCTGGCCGCGCTGACCCGGCTGTCGCTGGGCGCGGGCGCCGGGTGGATCTTCCACCCACAGCTGACGGGGGCGCTGGCGACGGTCGCGGTGGGGGCCTCGGCGCCTGCCCTGCTCAGGCAGCTGGGCAGCGCGCGAACCCTGCAGGCGGTACTGGGCGGAAGCGGCCCGCCCGCCCCGCCGGGCCCCGCGACCGGGGACGCCGCCCCGGCCGTACCGGGTGGCTCGGAGGTGCTGGAGTCATGACGAGGCTGGCACAGCGCTACTGGGCCTCACTGACGGATTCCAGCCCGGATGCGTGGGACCGGCTGATCGTTCAGGGGCGGCGGCGGGATCTGCCGTTGTGGCGGCGGTATGTGGCGTCGCTGCTGGACGTGGAGGCGGTGGGGCGGGAGCGGGCCGGGGCGGAGGGCTCGGAGCAGGAGGTCGCGGAACGGGATTCGCCGCAGTCCACGGTGTACTACACGCTCGATTCGGGTGACGAGGGCGGAGCTGGTGTGCCCAGGCGCGACAGAAGCCGGGGCATGGTCAGTTGGGCGCTGGCCGCGGTGTTCGTCGGCGTCACCGTTTTCGGTGTCTCCTTCCATCGCGCGTCGCAGGAGCAGGTGACCACACCCGTCGAGATCGGCGGTGCTCCGAGGCGGACCCCTCCGCCGGGTGCGCACCGGGAGCCCGGTGGCTTTGCGTGGGTGACCCCCAAGGGCTGGCATCGCGACGTGAAGACCGGCGCGGAGGTGCACTACACCTCACCGAGCGGCGATCAGGAGATCGTGGCCAAGTCCTCCCGCGCCCGCGGAGACCTGATGAAGACCTGGAGGGACTCGGAGAAGAACGCCCGCCAAGGCCAGGGCTACCAGAAGATCCAACTCGAGGAGGCCCGGTTCGAGGGCTGGCCCGCGGTTCTCTGGGAATACACCTTCACCCTCAGCGGCGTCCGTTGGCGTGCCGTGCTCCTCGGCTTCGACGCGAACGGCAAGTCGTACCAGATCAACACCTGGTACCACCCGAAGATCGAACCCCGGGCTCTCGACACCTACGCCGCAGTCCGGGACAGCTTCACCGTCCTCTGAGCGAACGTCCTGCGGGATAGCTTCACTACCCCGGAAGATGAACACGGAGTGACCGCCCCCCGGCCGCCCGACGAGCGGTCGTGAACGCACAGGGTGGCCCAAGATCCACGTACGGTGATCGGTGTTGCCCGTTGCCGTCTCGTTCATGTGCAGGTCATTCCCGGTGCCAACCATCCAGTACGAGCGGGTTGTTCGCGACAGCGAAACAGCCCGCGACCACTGCCGACGCGTTGCCACTCGGGGAGATCGCGCCATGTCGCGCATACGCACTGTCGCCGCCGCCATCCCGGCGGTCAACCGCCGTACCGTCCTCGCCGCCACCGGCGCGGCGGCCGTCTCCGCAGGCGTCGGCTACGCCCTGCGGCCCACCGACAGCCAGGCCGCCACCACCGACACCACCAAGGTCGTGGCGCAGTCCCGCAAGGCCCCGGCCGCCCCCCTCGCGCCCTACACCAAGGGCACCACCCTCGCCACGGTCGCCGCCCCGCGCACCTCCTCCGGCTACCGCCGCCTCGCCGACGGCCCCGGCTGGTCCCGGGTCGTGCGCAGCGAGCTCGCCGCCCCCAAGTCGGGCCGCGCCGGCCGCCGTACCGCGCTCGCCGCGTTCGTACAGCTCACCGACCTGCACCTGATCGACTCCCAGCACCCGATGCGCCTGGAGTACCTGCGCTCCACGGACAAGCACTCGTGGCGCCCGCACGAGGCGCTGACCGTGCAGGGCGCGATCTCGCTGGTCGAACGGATCAACGCGCTGCGCGGCGCCCCCGTCACCGGCTCCCCGCTGCACTTCGCGATGACCACCGGCGACAACACGGACAACAACGCCAAGTCCGAGCTCGACTGGTTCCTGAAGATCATGAGCGGCGGGAAGATCCGCCCCAACTCGGGTGACCCTCGTCACTACGAGGGCGTCCAGAACAGCGGCCTCAAGCTGTACTGGCAGCCCGACTCCACCGTCCGCGACGGCGACAAGCAGCTCGGCTTCCCGCATCTGCAGGGCTTCCTGGCCGCCGCGATCCGCGAGGTCCGCAGCCCCGGCCTGAACCTGCCGTGGTACTCCACGGTCGGCAACCACGACGCCATGCCGCTCGGCTGCTACGGCCACGGCGACTCCTGGCTCGCCGAGTACGCGGTCGGCGGCAAGAAGCTGATGTCGCTGTCCGCCTCCGAGGCGAAGAAGCTGCAGGACCACATCAAGAGCGGCAACGACCCGAAGGGCACGGCCTTCCGGGACCTGCTCAAGGCCCACGCGCGCGACATGCGTTCGGTCACCGCGGACGAGAGCCGGGCCCCCTACACCCCGGCCGACTACCTCAAGGCCCACCTCGACCCGGCGTACCGCGGTGTGGGCCCGGTCGGGCACGGCTACTCGACCGCCAACCTGGAGGCGGGCACCCAGTACTACACCTTCCGCATCTCCGACGACGTCATCGGCATCAGCCTCGACACCACCGACCCGGGCGGCCACTACGAAGGCTCCATCGGCACCGCCCAGTTGAAGTGGCTCGACAAGCAGCTGAAGGACAACAAGGACTCGCACGTCATCGTCTTCAGCCACCACACCAGCAAGACGATGGACAACACGGGCATCGTGGACCCGGCACGCCCGAACGAGCGGCGGCACGGCGGCCAGGAGGTCATCGCCCTCCTCGGCAGCCACTCCAACGTCCTCGCCTGGGTGAACGGCCACATCCACCGCAACGACATCACGCCGCACCAGGCCTCCGGCGGCCGTTCCTTCTGGGAGATCTCCACCGCGTCCCACGTGGACTACCCGCAGCTGGCCCGCGTCATCGAGATCACCGACAACAAGGACGGCACGCTCTCCCTGTTCACCACCCTCGTCGAGTCCGCGGCCCCGCACCGCACGGACTTCGCCGACCTCACCCAGACGGGCCTGGCCGCCCTCTACCGCGAGCTGTCGTACAACGCCCCCGGCGCCAGTGCGACCCTGGGCGGCGACCCGAACGACCGCAACACGGAGCTGGTCCTGAAGAAGGGCTGAAAGCTGCTCAACCGGCTCGCGGTGCATCAACCTTCGCACTGCGGGCCGGGTCTGCTCCCTCGACCGACTCGGTTCAGCACCGAGCCAGATGGGGGAGACCGACATGAACGCAGGCATACGTACGACTCTGGTCGCGGCGACGGCTGTCGCACTGTCCGCGGCCCTGGCCGCACCCGCGCTCGCCACCGCGTCCGCCAGAGGGGCCGAAGGCCACGGGGCGACCCAGCGGGCCGTCGAGGCCGCGGTGAAGCTCGGTGTGCCCGGAGTGACGCTCACCGCGAAGGACGCGCACGGCACCTGGTCGACGACCGCGGGCGTGGGGAACCTCAGGACGGGCAAGCCGCGTTCGGCCGATGACCGCTACCGCGTGGGCAGCATCACCAAGACCTTCGTGTCCACCGTGCTGCTCCAACTGGAGG
The DNA here is from genome assembly GCF_000720765.1 of Streptomyces sp. NRRL S-646. Taxonomy (GTDB): domain Bacteria; phylum Actinomycetota; class Actinomycetes; order Streptomycetales; family Streptomycetaceae; genus Streptomyces. Next base: position 297,533 of record NZ_JODC01000006.1, on the reverse strand, counting down.
CGGAGGGGCGGCTGTCGCTGGACGACACCGTGGAGAAGTGGCTGCCCGGAGCCGTCCGCGGTCACGGGCACGACGGACGCGCCATCACGCTCCGCCGGCTCCTCAATCACACAAGCGGCATCTTCAACTACACCGCGGACGACGAGTTCGGCCGCACGTACTTCCTCAAGGACGGCTTCTTCAAGCACCGTTACGACCGCAAGTCCCCGGCGGACCTGCTGGCGATCGCGATGTCCCACAAGCCGGACTTCGCACCGGGCACCTCCTGGAAGTACTCCAACACCAACTACCTGCTGGCCGCGATGGTGATCGAGAAGGCCACGGGCCGTCCGTACGGCGAGGAGATCCGCGACCGCATCATCGGGCCGCTCCATCTGACCGGCACCTCGGTCCCCGGCACCCGGGTCACCGTCCCGCAGCCCAGCAGCCGCGCCTACTCCAAGCTCGCGGAGTCGACGACGGGCCCGACGTACGACGTCACCACGCTCAACCCCGCCATCGCCTACGGCTCAGGCGAGATGATCTCGGACTCGGCCGACCTGATCCGCTTCTACTCGGCCCTGCTCACCGGCCGGCTCCTGCCTCCGCACCAGCTGAAGGAGATGAAGACCACGGTGCGGCAGAGCGCCGGGACGAAGGGCGGCTACGGCCTGGGCATCGCCGATGTCCCTCTTTCCTGCAACGGCCGTGAAGTGCACGTGTGGGGCCACGACGGCGGCATCCACGGCTCGCTCTCCCTGGCACTGACCACCGCGGACGGCCGGCACTCCCTCGCGTACAACTTCAACGGGGACTGGGCGGACAACAGCAAGGACGTGGTCGAGGCGGAGTTCTGCGGCGGTCAGGACCGCTGACGGCCCTCCTCGATCGCGGCGCGCAGCTGGGCCACCGCCGCCTCCACCGCGCCGTCCGCGAGATTGCCGTACCCGAGGACCAGGCCGTGGTCGGCGTGGTCCTCGGTGGCGTGATAGGCGGCGAGGTCGGCCACGCGCAGCGATCGGGCGGCCGCCGCCCTGACCACTGCCGGCGGGTCCACGTCGGCGGGCAGCCGCAGGAGGAGATGGAGGCCGGCCGCGATGCCGGAGACCGGGGAGTCGGGCAGCTGGTCGGCGAGGGCCCGGACGAGGGTGTCGCGGCGGTCGCGGTAGCGCTTGCGGCAGGCCCGCAGATGACGGTCGTAGGCGCCTGATTCCAGCAGGTCGGCGAAGGCCAGCTGGTCGAGGGGCGGGGGCTGGGTCGCCGTCTGGTCGGTCCTGTGCAGGTGCTCGGTCCAGCGGGCGGGCGCCACGATCCATCCGATGCCGAGAGCGGGGGAGAGGATCTTGCTGAGCGACTTGAACAGGACGACCCGGGACGGGTCCATGCCCTGCAGGCTCGCGACCGGCCGGCGGTCGTAGCGGAACTCGGCGTCGTAGTCGTCCTCCAGTACGACGCCGTCCACCTCGCGGGCCCAGTGCAGCAGGGCCGCGCGCCGCTCGGGGGCGAGCACGGTACCCAGCGGGAACTGGTGCGCCGGAGACGCCAGCACGGCCCTCAGACCGGTGTATCCGGCGAGCTCGTCCGTGCGCAGGCCGCCCCCGTCCGCGCGTATCGGCACCACGTCCAGGCCCGCGGCGCGGATCACCTCGCGCAGCCGGGTCCAGCCCGGCTCCTCGCAGCCGACGGCGGTGATGCCGCGGGCGCGCAGGGCCTGGCAGAAGCGGCGCACTCCGTCGGTCACGCTCGTGCACACCGTCACGTCCTGCGGGGCCGCGGAGACGCCGCGGGAGCGGCCCAGGTACTCGGCGAGCAGCCGTCTGAGCCGGAGGTGGCCGCCGGGCGGCGGGTAGCCGAGCTCCGTGAACGCCACGGTCGTCACCTGTGCGCGGACCGCGTCGGCCCACCGGCGCCGCGGAAACGCCCGCAGGTCCGGCAGGCCCGGGGCCAGGTCGTAGCGGGCCACCGGAGCGTGCTGCGGCGCGCGCCGGGCGGCGTCGGCGTCGGAACTGCCCGACCAGCGCACCCGGGTGGCGGAACCGGTCCGGGCTTCCAGATATCCCTCTGCGACGAGCTGGCCGAACGCCTCGGTCACCGCCCAGCGCGAACAGCCGAGGTCGGCGGCGAGCCGGCGGCTCGGCGGCAGGGCGGTGCCCACCTCGATACGGCCGTCCCTGATCGCCGAACGCAGCGCGCGCTTCACCCGTTCGTGCAGCGGTCCGTCGGCGGCCTGCCCCAGATGGAGCAGGAGATCGCCCGCCAGGTTGGTCTGCGACATCCGCGGATTGGTCTGTGATTCCGGCATGCCATTGGACGGTAGCAGCGAGCCATTTCTCCCTACCGTCGAAGGGCAGTGAGAAACAGACCAAGGAGGCTGTGGTGCACCAGTTGTTCCGTGCGGTGTTCGAGGACTGGCAGGTCAAGGCGGGGGTCTTCTCGGCGATGCCGGACGCGCCCGTCGTACCGGATGAGGCAGACCGTCCGGTAATCCAGCGGACTCGGATTCGAGACGCCGGGTTCATCCGTACGAAACGTCCATGCCGCCTCATATCGGCTAACCCGCACTCCACGGGGATGGCTCGATTTGTGCAAGGCGGGTGGTCGTATGCGCACAAGGCGCGGACTGCACGTGCTCTCGGTCTACGAGGGTTTCTTCTCCGGCGGTGCCCGGATCGTTCACAGTGACGTCGTACTCGGACTTCAGGAGGGTGACCAGCAGCATCGCGTGCTGAGCCTCCATGGCGAGGTGCACCGCGAGGCCACCCGGCAGCGCATGGAGGACGACGCCTGCTACCGGTCGCTGACCGCGGCCGGGGTGGGTGTCACCTCCCTGGGCCGGGTCTTCCCCGCAAGCGGTGATCCGGCCACCTTCACAGGACCGGAGCTGGCCGACACGGCGCGGGCGACGGCGGACGCGGATGTGATCCTCTCCCTGAAGGAACAGCCCCTGCGCCTCCTGAACCAGGCGGGCCTGCCGCGCCGCCCCGTCGTGGTCTGCCTGCACCGCTCCGACCCGGAGAACCAGGGGCCGGCCCTCGACGAGCTGAAGGCCGCCATCGCCGACGGCAGGGTGGTGGCGTGCGTGTGCTGCGCGGAGTCGACACGGGCCGCGTACGAGGCCGCCGGGATCCCGGCCGAGCTGCTGCACGTCATCCCGAACGGCGTGGACCTGCTCCGCTTCCGCCCCGACGCGGCCCGCCGCCTGGCGGTGCGCACCTCCCTCGACATCCCTGCCATGGCACCGGTGGTCGTCTTCGCGGCCCGCTACGACGCGATGAAGAACGTCCCGCTGTTCCTGCGGGCGGCGCGGGAGTGGCTGGGCCGGGAACCAGAGGGGCATGTGCTGATGTGCGGCGCGGGCATGACACGGTCGAACCCGGGGCTGGAGGCGGACATCGAGGCCGCTTTCGGGCCGCAGCGGACCTTGAGGGACCGCGTCCACCTGCTCGGCGTCCGGCACGACATGGAGTCGGTGTACGCCGGTGCCGATGTCGTCGCGCTGACCTCCTCCTGGGGTGAGGCGGCCCCGCTGTGCCTGGTCGAGGGCATGATGTGCGGGGCGGTGCCGGTTGCCACGGACGTCGGCGACAGTGCGGCGATCGTGGCGGGCCACGGCTTCGTCACGCCGCCGGACGCGCAAGCCATCGCGGCGGCGTGGGGGGAGGCGGCAGCCGCCCGGGCCGACCTCGCACCAGCTCTTGCGGCCAGCCGCGAACGCTTCAGCCGCACCCGCATGATCGCGTCGTACGCCACCCTCCTCGACTGGGTGGCCGCAGGCACCGCCACGAGCCCGGCCCTCCCGGAGCCGCGGTAGGGCCTCCGACTCGAGCGGAAGCTTCCCCGCCCCCGCCGCCCCTTCCCGTCCCGACCCTGGGGGCTGCCGCCCCCAGACCCCCGCTTTCGGCCTGAACGGCCTCGTCCTCAAACGCCGGACGGGCTGAAAAACTCAGCCCCTCCGGCGTTTGAGGAGCGGGGGTCCGGGGGCCGGCCCCGGGACGGGAAGGGGCGGCGGGGGCGAGAAAAACGACTACCCGTACGACCTCGTACCCGAGCCGGAGCCGATGAGGTCGCCGGCCTCCTGACGGTGCACGAGGAGGGGCCACCGGCACTCGGTGGCCCCTCCTCTCCCCTCCTGGTCCCGCCCCGGTCCGTCACTACCGGGGCAGCACCACGACATACGCGGCGGGCTCCCGGTCCCCGGACGCCATCAGCGCCGTGCGGACGACCGCCGCCTGTTGTTCCATCGAGTCGCGGAGCTTCTTCGGGGTGATGTGCACGACCGTGATCCCGAGCCGCTCCAAGTGCTCCCGCTTGCGGGCGTATTCGGACCACAGCGCGTCCTCGTCCTGCCGCGGGGCCCGGGTGTCCAGCTCCACGGCCACCGCCTGCTCCGGCCAGTACGCGTCGAGGCCGCCGAGGTGGGGGCCGCCCGGCAGACGGAGGTCCACGTTCCAGACCGGGTCGGGCAGGCCGTAGTCGTGGACCATCCGGTACAGGCGGTCCTCCGCGATGGCGCGGCCCTCGGCCAGCAGGGAGTCCACCGCGTCCACCACGTGCGGGCGGCTGAGCAGCTTCGCCTGGTTCAACGCCCGTACCACCGACGCCGGTTCGCAGTGGCCGGCGCGTACCGCCTCCGTCAGCAGCCGGCGGACCGCGCCCGCGTCCGCCAGTTCCGAGACCGCGTCGGCCAGGGCGCGCGGCACCGGCGCGATCGGAACTCCCGTCACCTGCTGGGGAGTCGGCAGTGCGTGCGTGCGGACGACCCGTGCGCAGCCCGCCGAGCGGAGCCGCCGCAGCCGGGGGACCAGGACGTCGATCTTCTCCAGGGACAGCAGCGGCGGTGCGGAGGTGAAGCCGTGCAGGGTCAGGGCGGCCAGGCCCGTGATCATCGCCTCTGCGTAGACCGGTCGGTGGGGTTCCTCCGCGCCCGGCTGCGACGGTACTCCGGGTGTCGACTCGCGCGCCGCGTACATCAGCACCGCGTGCAGCCGCTCCTCGCTGGTCGGCGGGCCCGGGTGGAGCAGGAAGACGCCCGGGAGGAACTGCTGCCAGGGGCCGCCGGTGCGGCACTGCTCGGTCATCTCCGCGGACGAGACGCCGTGCGCCCGGAGCTGAGCCGTCGTCAGAACGCGGCGGTGCACCTCGGCGAGGTGACGGAGGGGGCGGGGGGAGGCCGGGGGGAGCGGGGTGTTGTGGTTCATGCCGGGGGGTTTTCCGCGCTGGAACCGTCCTCTAACCGCTGTTACACGCTCGTCGACAAAAACGGACAAGGTGGCACTAAAGGACGCTTGTTCGGATGCCGATAGGGCATGGAAAACCCCTGGTCCGTTCGGGTCGGACCAGGGGTTACGGGTGTTATTGACCGGATTCCGTAACGGTCACGGGCGGATCAACCGTTGGCCAAAGCCTGGGCCCGCAGCGCCCGCGCCAGGTCGTCGCGCGCCTCAAGGACCAGCCTGCGCAGCGCCGGCGCCGCGTCCTCGTGGGCGGCGAGCCACGCGTCCGTCGCGTCCAGCGTCGCCTGAGCGCCCTGCTCCGTCGGGTAGGACGGGAACAGCCCCCGGACCACGTCCATGCCGATCTGGATCGACCGCTCCCGCCACACCCGCTCGATCACCGCGAAGTACTTCGGGGCGTACGGCGCGATCAGCTCCCGCTGCGAGGGCTGCGCGAAGCCCGCGATCGTCGCCTCCACCAGGGCGTTGGACAGCGCGTCCGACTCCACCACCTGCGCCCAGGCCTGCGCCTTCACCGCCTCGGAGGGGCGGGCGGCCAGACAGCGGACCTGGTGGCGCTTGCCGGACGCCGTGTCGTCGCGGGCCAGCTCGGCAGCCAGCACCGTCTCGTCCACGGCCCCGTGCGAGGCCAGCGGCTCCAGGAACGCCCAGCGCAGCTCCTGGTCCACCTCAAGACCGTCGACCTTCTCCGTACCGTCCAAGAGGCCGCGCAGCAGCGCCAGTTCGTCCGGGCCGGCCGCCACCGTCGCGAGGAAACGGGCCCAGGCCAGCTGCTGCTCGCTGCCCGGCTCGGCCGCCCGCAGATCCCGCAGGGCGACCTCGGCCAGCAGCCGCTCGCCGGTCTGCCGCCAGGCCGGCGCCGCATAGTTGACCAGCGCCGAGTTCGCCCAGGCGTGCAGCATCTGCAGGACGCCGATGTCGGACTCGCGGCGCGCGAAGCGCGTCACCAGGTCCACGAAGTCGGCGGCGGGCAGCAGCGCGTCCCGGGTGAGGTTCCACAGCGCCGACCAGCACAGGGCGCGGGCCAGCGGGTCGGTGATCGCACCGAGGTGCTCGCGCAGCGTGGCCAGCGAGGTGTCGTCGAAGCGGGTCTTGCAGTACGTGAGGTCGTCGTCGTTGACGAGGACCAGCTCCGGCGCCTGGGCACCCGCCAGCTCCGCCACGACCGTACGCGGTCCGTCGACGTCCGCCTCGACCCGCGCGTACCGCTCCAGCGCGCCCTCGGCCGTGCGCCGGTACAGGCCGACCGCCACCCGGTGCGGCCGCAGCTCGGGGTACGACTCGGCGGCCTCCTGGAGCACCGCCAGCTCGTCGACCCGCCCCTCCGCGTCCAGCAGCACCTGCGGGGTGAGGGAGTTGACGCCGGCCGTCTGCAGCCACTTCCGCGCCCAGGCGCCCATGTCCCGTCCGCTGGTCTCCTCCAGCACCGACAGCAGATCGCCGAGGCGCGTGCTGCCGTACGCGTTCCGCTTGAAGTAGCGCCGCGCACCCTCCAGGAACGCGTCCTGCCCGACGTACGCCACCAGCTGCTTCAGCACGGACGCACCCTTGGCGTACGTGATGCCGTCGAAGTTGAGCTTCGCGTCCTGCAGGTCGCGGATGTCCGCGGTGATCGGGTGGGTGGAGGGCAGCTGGTCGGCTCGGTACGCCCAGGCCTTGCGGCGGTTGGCGAAGGTGATCCAGGCGTCGGTGAAACGGGTCGCGCCGACGTTCGCGAACGTGCCCATGAAGTCCGCGAAGGACTCCTTCAGCCACAGGTCGTCCCACCACACCATGGTGACCAGGTCGCCGAACCACATGTGCGCCATCTCGTGCAGGATGACGTTGGCCCGTCCCTCGTACGAGGCCCGCGTGACCTTGCCGCGGAAAATGAACTCCTCGCGGAACGTGACCAGCCCCGGGTTCTCCATCGCGCCGAGGTTGTACTCGGGGACGAACGCCTGGTCGTACTTCCCGAAGGGGTACGGGTAGTCGAAGTGGTCGTGGAAGAAGTCCAGGCCCTGCTTGGTGACGAGGAAGACGTCGTCCGAGTCGAAGTAGGGCGCCAGACCCTTGCGGCACAGGGCGCCGAGGGGGATCTCAAGCCGCGTACCGTCCTCGAAGGTCCGCTCGTAGGAGTCCGTGACGTAGTGGTACGGGCCCGCCACCACGCACGTGATGTAGGTGGAGATCGGCTTCGTCTCCGCGAACCTCCACACCCCGTCCGCCTGCTCGCCGACCCCGTTGCTCCAGACCGTCCAGCCCTCCGGCGCCCGCACCTCGAAGCGGTACGGGGCCTTGAGGTCCGGCTGCTCGAAGTTGGCGAAGACCCGGCGGGAGTCGGCCGGCTCGTACTGGGTGTACAGGTACACCTCGCCGTCCTCCGGGTCGACGAAGCGGTGCAGGCCCTCGCCGGTGCGGGAGTAGGCGCACTGCGCGTCGACGACCAGCTCGTTCTCGGCGGCGAGGTCCTCCAGGTGGAGCCGGGAGCCGTCGAAGACCTCACCCGGGTCGAGATCCCTCCCGTTGAGTGAGACGGAGGTCACGCTCGGCGCGATCAGGTCGGCGAAGGTGGCGGCGCCGGGTTCGCTGCTGCGGAAGCGGATCGTGGTGACGGACCGGAAGGTGCGCGGACCGTCCCCGTCCCCTTCCCCCACCGCCGTACGCAGGTCGAGGGACACGTCGTACCCGTCGACGGACAGCAGGGCGGCCCGCTCCCGGGCCTCGTCGCGGGTCAGGTTCTCACCGGGCACGGGCAGCGCTCCCTCGGCTGGTGTTCGGTATGTGGACAGGGCTGATCCTGCCATGGGGCACTGGCACCGGGCACTCGGGAATGGGGACGGGCAGGGCTGTTGTTGCGGGCTGAAACGACCCTTTTCCTAGGAGAGCCATGTCCGAGACCGCGAGCAGCTCCGCCGCGAAGACGCCCGTCGACTTCTGGTTCGACCCGCTGTGCCCCTGGGCCTGGATGACCTCCCGGTGGGTGCTGGAGGTGGAGAAGGTCCGGAACATCGAGGTCCGCTGGCACATCATGAGCCTCGCGGTGCTCAACGAGCCCAAGATCGACGAGCTGCCCGAGGAGTACCGCGAGCTGCTGGAGACCAAGGCCTGGCAGCCGATCCGGGTGGTCACCGCTGCCTGGCAGAAGCACGGCTCCGACATCCTCGGCCCGCTGTACACCGCGCTCGGCACCCGTATCCACAACGAGGGCCAGGGCCCGACGCGCGAGGCTGTCGAAGGCGCCCTCGCGGACGTCGGCCTGCCCGCCGACCTGATCGAGTACTTCGACCAGAAGGACTTCGAGTTCGACGCCGAGCTGCGCGCCTCCCACAAGGAGGGCATCGACAAGGTCGGTCAGGACGTCGGCACCCCCGTCATCGCGGTACCCGGCCCCGACGGCGAGCAGATCGCCTTCTTCGGCCCGGTCGTCACCCCGGCCCCCAAGGGCGAGGAAGCCGCCCGCCTCTGGGACGGCACCCTCGCGGTGGCCTCGGTCCCCGGCTTCTACGAGATCAAGCGGACCCGGACGGCGGGTCCGGACTTCAGCAACCTGTAGGGCTCAGACGGGGTCGGCCTCCTCCTTGCGGAACTTCTCGGGGAGGAGGCCGCGCTCGCTCAGGTGTCCGGCGGGGAAGTACGTCAGACAGCCGACGGCAGTGCAGCGCCAGAGGTCGTCCACATAGTGGCGGTCCCCCTTTTTCTCCCGGACGGCCGCCCGTTCGGCGTCGTCCAGCTTCCGGAACTCCTGCATCGTCCCGCAGGTCGGGCACGCCCGGGTTCTCGTCATCAACGCCTCCTCGCGAACACCACCGCGTCGACTCACAGGCGGTATTACAGCGCGTACTCGGCGATCGCGCCCCCGAAATCGTCGGGTCCCGGTGGTGCGTCGTTCACGCCCGCGCCCTTCCCCGCGCCTCCGCCAGCCGCGCCAGATGGTCCCCGTAGGCCTTCGCGTAGAACGCCGCCCGGCCCGCGTCCGGCTCCACGACCGCCGTCGGCTCGGTCCACGCCGCCGCGTCCAGTGCGACCCCGTACCGCTCCGCCGCCGCCAACACCGCACCCCGCGCCCCCACTTCACCCTCGACGACCCGCAACGGCCGCCCCAGGACATCGGCGAGCAGCCGCATCCAGGCAGGGCTGCGCGTTCCCCCGCCGCAGACGGCCAGCGAGCCCGTCAGGCCTGCCGCCTCCAGACAGTGGCGGGCGGCGTACCCGATGCCCTCGCAGGTCGCGCGGATCAGGTCGCCCTTCGTCGACTCCAGGGAGACGCCGGTGAGTTCGGCACGCAGACGGGGTTCGACGAACGGGGCGCGCTCGCCGGAGGGGGCGAAGTACGGCAGGACGCGGACGCCGTTCGCACCGGGCGGGGTCCCGGCGAGCAGGCCGTCGACCTCCTCGTGGTGCACGCCGGTCGTCGACAGCATCCAGTCCAGGGCGGCTGTGCCGACCATCGCGGGCATGGCACGCAGCCAGTGACCGGGACGGTCGGTGGAGATGTACAGACCGGCCGGCTCGCCGGTCAGGTCGAGATCGGTCGTGGCCACCAGGCTGGCCAGGCAGGTGCCGACGATGAGCAGACCGTCCCCCGGGGTCGTGACACCCGCGCCGAGCGCGCACGCCGGGAGGTCGTACGGGCCGTTCGCCAGCCGGATGCCGGCCGGCAGGCCCTCGCCGCGCGCCTCGGCCGTCGCGATCGGGTCGCCGACGGGAGCCAGCAGACCACGGCGATGGGTCAGCCCCAGCAGCTCCACCACCCGGTTGTCGTACGTCCGCGTCCGCGGGTCGAGGAACGGCATCGACGCGTCCGACACATCCGTCGTCACCGGCGCTCCCGTCAGCCGCCGGAAGACCATGTCCTTGCAGTACAGGGCCGTGGCCGCCGCGTCCAGGGACCTCGGTTCGTACCGGTCGAGCCAGGCCAGCAACGGCCCCGGACACCCCGGGAACATGGCACTCCCCGTCCGCCGGAACACCGTCTCGAAGGTCCCGTCCGCCAGCCACTGATCGAGCAGCTCATGCGCCCGCCCGTCCATCCAGGACGCCGCGGGGCGGACGGGGCGGCCCTCCTTGTCCACCAGCCAGACGCCGTCACCCTGGCCGGTCAGCCCGGCGAGCTCGACGGGTTCGGGCACACGCGCCGTCAGCTCCTGCAGCACGCCGACGACAGCCGCGTACACCTCCTCCATGTCCTGCTCGACGACACCACCATGCAGGGCAAGCCCTACGGGCCGCGCCTCGACACCGAGTTCACGACCTTCGCGGTCGAACGCGGCGGCCTTCACCATGGACGTTCCTACGTCGATTCCGACATACATAAGCGAGTCTCCCTTGCGGTTCGGCAGCGCCCCTAAAGGGGCGCGGGGAACTGCGCGACCAGCCACAACGGCGGGGCAGACAAACAACGACCCATTGCGGCACTCACGTCAACGCGTGCGCGAGCGACTCCCCTCGCACCCACCGCCCCACTTCCGCGGCAGCGATCCGTGCCGCCTTCTCCGCCACCGCCCGCGAAGCCCCGCCCAGATGAGGGGTCATCACCACCCGCTCGCCCAGCCCGAACAGCCGTGACGCCGCCGGCACCGGCTCCTGCTCGAACGTATCGAGCGCCGCCGCCGACACCCCCCCACTCTCCAGCGCGTCGCACAGCGCCTCCTCGTCCAGCAATGCCCCGCGGGCGGCGTTCACGACGACCGCGCCCCGCGGCAGCAACGCCAGTTCACCCGCACCGATCAGCCCCCGGGTCTCGTCGGTGAGCCGCGCGTGCAGAGTGATCACCCGGGACCGCCGCAGAAGTTCGTCGAGCGAAGACACCCGCAGCCCGTGGATCTCACCCCGCACATACGGGTCGTAGACCATCACCTGCGCCCCGAACGCACACAGCGCCCGAGCGACCCGGCTGCCGACGGCCCCGTAACCGACGAGCCCGACCGGCAGGTCCTCCAGCTCCAGTCCGCTGTGTTCGTACGTGTAGTACGTCGCCCCCTGCCAACTGCCCTGTCCCGCCAGGAGGTTGTGGGCCTGCGGGATGCGCCGCAGGGCCGCCAGCATCAGGCCGACGGTGAACTCGGCGGTGGCGGCGGCGTTGCGGCCGGGAGCGAAGCAGACACGGACGTCGTGCCGTTTGGCCGCGTCCAGGTTGACGTTGACCGGGCCGCCCCGGCACACGACCACCAGCCGCAGGTCCGGGCAGGCGTCCAGGACGCGCTCCGTCACCGGTCCCATCTGGGTGACCAGCACCTGTGCCCCGGTGAGCGCGTCGATCAGCTCGTCCTCGGCGTCGCTGGCCTCCGTCACCTCGGCCACCGGGCCAAAGGGTTCCAGTGGCCAGCCGAGGGTCAACTCACGTACTTCACAGGCGAGTTCATGGCGGACCGCCGCTGTGATGAGCGACGGCAGGATGAAGTGGTCGCCGGCGGCGACGACACGCACGGGTTCGCTCATCGCAGGGAGTCTCCTGTCTCGGCGTCGAAGACATGGGTGTGGCCGGGATCGGCGGTGACACGGACCCGCTCGTGATGGGTGAGGCGCACCTCGGGGCCGGTGAGGACGACGAGGGCGTGTTCCACGCCGTCGAGGGCGAGGGTGGCGATGCCCGCCTCCAGGAGCGGCTCGTGGGCGACGACCTTGGCGGGCATGCCCTCGCCGCCGGTGAGGCGCAGGTCCTCCGGGCGGACGCCGACCACGACCGCGCGGCCCTCCGCCACCGGCACCGGCAGCGCGATCCGCACCGAGCCCGAGAGACGGGCGTGGCCGTCCGCGGCCGCGATGCCGGGCAGCAGGTTGATGGCGGGTTCGCCGACGAAATCCGCGACGAAGAGGTTGGCAGGGCTGTCGTAGATCTCGTAGGGCGTGCCGAGCTGCTGGATGACGCCGTCCTTCATCACGGCGATCCGGTCGGCGAGGGAGAGGGCCTCCTCCTGGTCGTGCGTGACCAGGATGGTGGTGTGCCCCAGGTCCCGCTGGATGCGCTTGAGTTCACGGCGGGTGGTGTCCCGCTGGGCGGCGTCCAGGTGGGAGAGGGGCTCGTCGAGGAGCAGTACGTCCGGTTCGCGGACGAGCGCGCGGGCCAGGGAGACACGCTGTTTCTGGCCGCTGGACAGGCCTGCCGGGCGGGCGTCGAGGATGCCGGTGAGGTCGACGCGTTCGGCGATCTCGGTGACCTTGCGGTCGACGTCCTTACGGTGCCGCTTTCTGCGTGCCTTCAGCCCGAAGGCCAGGTTCTCCGCCACCGTCAGCGGCGGATACAGCGCGTAGTTCTCGAAGGCGACGCCGATGTTGCGGCGCTGCGCCGGCAGCGCGACCACCGAGGCGCCGTCCACCAGGATGTCCCCGCCGGTCACCGTCTCGAGGCCGGCGATCATCCGCAGGGTGGTGGACTTGCCGCAGCCGGACGGGCCGAGCAGCCCGAGCAGTTCCCCGGAGTGCAGCGCGAGATCCATGCCGCGTACGGCGTCCACGGCCGGGCGGCCCCGCGACCGGTAGGTCTTGCGCAGATCACGTAGCTCCAGCTCGGTCATCGCCGCCCCTCGTCGCGCAGACTTGATAGGTGACCTTGTGCTCGTCCAGGTCCCGCAGCGCCTCGGCCGACGCTCCGTCGTCCACGAGGAGCAGGTCGAAGTGGGAGAGCGGGACGACCCGGTGCAGGGCGGTCCGGGCGAGCTTGGTGTGGTCGATCAGCAGGACGTTGCGGGCGGCCGAGTCGAGCATCGCCCGCTTCACCGACACGATGTGCTGCTCCTGGTGGTAGGCGTAACCCCCGTGCACGGCGGACGTCGACGCGAAGCACACGTCCACGCGGAGCGACTGCACCGCCTCCACGCAGGACACCCCGAGGAAGGACGAGTGCAGCGGGTCGTAATCGCCGCCGAGGGCCATCAGATGGATGCCCCGCTGGTCGGCGAGCAGGTTGATCGCCTCCAGGAAGTTGGTGACGACCGTCAGCGGGGTGATCTCACCGAGGCGCAGCCTGCGGGCTATCTCCAGGGTGGAGGTGGAGTCGTCCAGCATGATCGCCATGCCGGGCTCTATCGACCTCAGCGCCTGCTCGGCGACGGCGGCCTTCTCCGGCCGCATGGTCTTCAGCCGGTACTGCACGTTCGACTCGAACACACCCGACGGCTGGGCCGTCACCCCGCCCCTGAACTTCCTGACGAGGCCCTGCCGTTCGAGCTCGTCGAGGTCCCGGTGGATGGTCATCAGGCTCACCCCGAACCGCTCGGCGAGCTCCGCCGCGGTCGCCGAACCGTCGGCCAGGACCTGCTCGGCCATGGCGGACTGCCGGGCCGCGGGCCCCTGCTGGTGTGCGCTGCCACCGCTGCTGCTGCTGTTGCTGCTCATCGTGTCCCGATCAGTCGTCCTGGACCCTGCGGCCCGTCGGCCTCGAACAGCAGCAGGTTCTCAGGCCGGACCGTCAGCCGTACCGGATCGTCGGGCCGCAGTCCGGTCGTGTCGGCGCGCGGGGCGACCAGCGACACATGCTGCTCGCCGAGCCGGACGGTCACCTCGACGGACCGGCCGAGCACCTCGGTGACATAGACGGTGCCGGTCAGCTCGTGTCCCGGGCCGGTCAGGAACAGATCCCGGGGGCGCACGCCGACCAGGACGTCCGTGCCGGCCCGCGCCTGCGCGCGCACCGGCAGCTCCACCTTCCCGTCGGCCGAGCGGAAGCTGCCGTCCTCCGTCACCGTCCCCGGCAGCAGATTGATCCGCGGCCGCCCGAAGGCCCGGGCCACCTCGGTGTCGTACGGCTGGTACCAGATCTCCTCCCGCGTCCCCGTCTGCACGATCCGCCCGTTCCGGATCACCCCGATCCGGTCGCCGAGCGCCAGGGCCTCGACGGAGTCATGGGTGACGTAGAGGGTGGTCGTGTGCTGCACGGCGCCGATCGCCTTCAGCTCGGCGCGCATCTGCTGGCGCAGTTTCGCGTCGAGGTGGGAGAGCGGCTCGTCGAGGAGGAAGGCACGGGCGGGGCGGACCAGGACGCGGCCGAGCGCGACGCGCTGCCGCTGCCCGTTGGACAGCTGACCCACCGGGCGGTCCAACAGACCGCTGATACCGAGGAGTTCGGCGATGGCGCCGATACGGTCGCGGGCCTCGGCGGCGGGCAGGCGGTGGCGGGGTGAGCGCAGCGGGGAGGCGAGGTTGTCGTACGCCGAACGGTGCGGGTAGAGGGCGTAGCTCTCGAAGCACATCGCCACGCCCCGGTCGTAGGGCTCCACGCCCCGCATGTCCTTGCCGTCGAGCTCGACCGTGCCGGAGTCGGGGTGTTCGAGCCCGGCGACGGTTTTCAGGGTCGTCGTCTTGCCCGCACCGGACGGACCGAGCAGACAGAAGAACTCGCCCTCCCGGACGTCCAGTTCGAGCCCGTCCAGGGCTGTGATCCTCCCGTACGTCTTCCGGATCCCGCGCAGCCCGATCACGACTTCACCGCCCCGAACGACAGCCCCCGCACCAGATACCGCTGAATGGTGAGGGCCAGCAGCAGCGGTGGTACGACCGACACCAGCGCGGCCGCGGCCGTGAGGTTGTACTTGGGCCGGTCCCCGCCGAGGAAGGACAGCGCGCCGACGGTCACGGTCTGAGCCTCGTTGGAGGTGAGGATGAGAGGGAACACGAAGTTGTTCCAGGCGAAGATGAAGGCCAGCAGTGACACCGCCGCGATGCCCGGCTTGACCAGCGGCAGAGCGACCTTGAAGAAGGCCTGCTTGCGCGTGTAGCCGTCCAGCAGGGCCGCCTGCTCCAGCTCGGGGGTCAGATCGGCGAAGTAGGACCGCATGATCCACACGATGAGCGGCAGTGTGACGAGCTGCAGCACCCAGATCATGCCGACGTAGGTGTCGAACAGCCCGAGCTTCTGGTACAGCACGAACAGCGGGATGATCACGGTCAGTTCGGGCGCGAAGCGGAACGACAGCAGTGTGAACATCAGGTTCTCGGAGCCCTTGAACCGCCAGCGCGCCGACGCGTACGCCGCCGGAAGCCCGACGACGAGGGACAGCACGACCGCCCCCACCGACACGACCAGGCTGTTCACGAAGAACCGCACGAAGGGGATGCCCTCGCTGTCACCGAGCACGGTGCGGTAGCCGTCGAGGGTCGGGGTGAAGGAGAAGTAGGTGCTGAAGAGCTCGTTCGCGGGCTTCAGGGAGAGGATCACCATCCAGGCGACCGGGAAGAGCGCGAAGAGGAAGTAGAGGATGAGGGCGAGATCCGCCAGCCATCCGAGCAGGCGTTTTCTGACGGTCATTTCGCCTCGGCCGCCTTTCGCTGGATCTTGCCGAGATGGCGTACGAGCACCATCGCGGCCAGGTACACCACGGCCCACAGCACGATCGTGTAGCTGATCCCGAAGCTGTAGCGCTGGAAGCGGATCGCCTCCAGATAGGCGCGGATCTGCAGGACGACGGTCGAGTCGCCCGGCCCGCCCTCCGTCAGGGCGTAGATGATGTCGAACACCTTCAGCGAGTCCATGAACCGGAAGATCACCGCGACCAGGACGTACGGCCACAGCATGGGCAGCGTCAGCCGCCGGAAGGTGTACCACCAGCCCGCGCCGTCCACGGCCGCCGCCTCGAACGGGGAGGTGGGCAGCGACCGCAGACCGGCCAGGGCGAGGATCGCCACGAACGGGGTGTAGACCCAGACGTCCACGGCGATCGACGACAGCAGCGCCCCGGTCGGGGTGTCCGTCCACTGGACTCCCCCCAGCCCGAAGGGTTTCAGCAGGTGGTTCACCACCCCCACCGACGGCTGGAGCATCAGCTTCCACATGATCGCCGCGATCACCGGGGCGATCATCAGCGGCAGGATGAGGATCTTCTCCAGTACCCGCCCGACGAGCGAGCAGCGGTGCAGCAGCAGGGCGACGGCGACCCCGAGCACGGTCTCGACGGCAGCGGCCCCGACGGCGTACAACACCGTCACCCACGCGGAGTTCCAGAAGGCGTCCTGTGTGAAGACGGTCCGGTAGTTCTCGAACCGCACCATGTCCGGCTGCGGTTTGCTCGCCGAGAAGTCGAACAGCGTGTAGTAGAGCCCGAGCCCGAACGGGTAGAGGATCCCGCAGGTCAGCAGCAGCGCGGGGACGATCAGGAAGTACGGTCGCAGGGTGAGCCGCCAGCCCATCGCTGCTCAGCCCACCTTGGAGGCGAGGTCGCCCGCCAGCCCGTTCAGCACCGACTTCGCGTTCTGGCCGCCGTAGATCTCCTGGAGGGCCGCGGCCCAGCTGGTGGTCGCGTCGAAGAACTGTGCCTGCGGGGTGAACTGGATCTTCGTCTGGTCGACGACGGTCTCGAAGGTCTCGATGAAGCCGGGCAGGTGCTTCATCTTGTCCTTGTACGCCGCGTCCTGGCTGATCGACTTCCGCACGGGGTCGATGTGGTTGCCGGTGACGGCGGCCTTGCGCAGGTGCTCCTTGCCGGTCGCCCACTGCAGGAAGAGCCAACTGGCGCTCTTCTTCCTGCTCTTGGCGTTCATGCCGAGCGACCAGATCCACATGTTGGTGGCGAGGGAGCCGTTCGGGCCCTTCGGCCCGGGATGGAAGGCGATCTTCCCGGAGGCCGGACTGGCACCGGCGACGGCCTGGAAGTAGGCCGCGGTGTCGGCGTCGAAGAGCATGCCCGCCTTCTTCGCGCCGAGGTCGCTGGAGCACTGGTACCAGGTGTACGACGTCCACGACGGCGGCCCGCCCTGTTTGACCATGCCCGCCCAGTCCCGGGTGAAGGCGATGGCCTCCGGCGTGTTCATCGCGGGTTTCAACTTCCCGCCGTGCACGGTGAAGTCGTGCAGGCCGTTGCGGGCGTACATGGTCATGAAACCGGGGTGGATCGTGGCCCAGCTGCGGGAGCCTCGTACGGCGATTCCGTACATGCCGTCGTAGCCTGCCGCCGGGGCCTTCCGCTTGATGACGCCGGCGATCTCGCGCAACTCGTCGAAGGACTCGGCCGGTTTGAGGCCGAGCCTGCCGAACACCTCGGTGTTGTAGGCGACGACGTTCGTCTCCCAGCCCCACGGCAGTGCGTACTGCCCGCCCTGGCCGAGCGGAGCGCCTGCCTTCAGCGACCACTGGTCGGCCTGGAGGAGATTGGGGAAGAAGTCCGCCTGGTCCCATTCGGCGCCGGTGGCCGAGGAGTTGCGCATCCACGGTCCGAGGTCTTCGAGCCAGCCGGGCGGCCCGTACTGCCACACCATGTAGGCGCCGAGCATGAAGACGTCGTACGAGGCGCGTCCGCTGGACAGGTCCACGGTGAGCTTGTCGAAGTAGTTGTCCTCGGGGAAGACGTCGTACTCGACCCTGATGCCGGTCTTCGCGGTGAAGGACTTCAGGTCGGCGATCAGGGCGTCTGTGTACGGATGCTTGTTGAGCAGCGCCTTCACCGTCTGGTCCTTCTCCCGTTTCCAGTCGAAGGAGCCGGTGACGTCGTCCGCGGCCGAGCCGTCGCTCTTCTTGTCGTCGCTGCCGAAGCCGGCACCGCAGGCCGCGAGCAACGGGGTGGCGGCGGCCCCGGCGGTGAGGGCGAGGAAGCGTCGGCGGTCGTGCACGTGCGTGTCCATCCGTGACCTCCGGGTGGGGTTGGGCCCGGTGCGCTGTGTGGGTTAACACGTCGAGTCGACTCGCTAACAGAGGGTGTAACGGCGGAAGGTGGCCGTCAATCCCTCGCGCACGCGAAAATCTCAGTGCAGAGTGAGAAGTTCACATCCCGGGTCGAGATCCGTGGGAGGTCCGGATGGGATACGAGGGCGAGGCGTGGCTGGGGATCGACCTGGGCACGCAGAGCGTCCGGGTGCTGCTCGTCGCCGCCGACGGCACGGTCCTCGGTGCCGGTTCGGCCCCCTTGGCGGGGATGCGCGACGGGGTGCGGCACGAGCAGGATCCGGGGGAGTGGTGGACGGCGGTGTGCGCGGCTTGCCGGGGCGCCTTCAAGGACCTCAAGGACGGGCCGCCGTCCCGTATCGGCGGGCTCGCGGTGTGCGGGACATCCGGGACCGTGCTGCTGACGGATGCGGCGGGGCGGCCGGTGAGCCCCGCGCTGATGTACGACGACGGGCGTGCCTGGGCCGAGGCGGAGCGGCTGCGGGGGGCGGGGCTCATGGTGCAGAACACGTGGGGGCTGCCGAAGGCGCTGTGGCTCCTGCGCGCCCATGGGCAGGGCCGCATCACCCACCAGCCGGACCTCGTCGCCGCCGAACTCGTCGGCCGCCCCGTCCCCACCGACTCCAGCCATGCCCTCAAGACGGCCTACGACGTGGAGGGCGACGCCTGGCCGGACATCCCCGGGGCGCCCGCACTGCCCGAGGTCGTACGGCCCGGCACCCGGCTCGGCGAGGTCTGCCCGGCCGCCGCGGACGCCACCGGCATCCCGGTGGGTACCCCGGTGATCGCCGGGATGACCGACGGTTGCGCGGCGCAGATCGCGTCCGGGGCGCTGCGCCCGGGTTCCTGGAACTCGGTGCTCGGCACGACGCTGGTGCTGAAGGGGGCTTCCCGGACGCCCGTCCACGATCCCACCGGAGTGGTCTACAACCACCGTGCACCGGATGGGAGTTGGCTGCCCGGCGGGGCGTCCAGCGTGGGGGCGGGGGTGCTGACCGCCGCCTTCGCGGGCGCCGACCCGGCCGCGATGGACGCACGCGCGGCCGCCCATGAGCCCTCGGGTGCGGTGGCGTACCCCCTGGTGTCGCCCGGCGAGCGGTTCCCGTTCCTGGCGCCGCAGGCCTCCGCCCTGGTCCTGGGCGAACCCGAGGGGGAGGCCGACCTGTGGGCCGCGCTGCTGCAGGGCGTCGCCTTCGCCGAGCGCCTCTGCCTGGACTACCTGCACCACCTGGGCGCCCCGATGGACGGCCCGCTCACCTTCACCGGCGGCGCCGCCCGCAGCCCGTACTGGAACCGGCTCCGCGCCGACATCCTCGGCCGCCCCGCCCGCGTACCGGAGCAGACCGAACCGGCCCTCGGCATGGCCGCCCTGGCCGCCCACGGAACGGGCTCGGGCCCCCTGACGGACGTGGCCGACCGCATGGTCCGCATCCACACCGTCCTCGAACCCCGCCCCGACCGTACGGCCCTGTTCGCCGAGCCGTACGCCCGTCTGGTCGACGAACTGGCGGCACGGGGCTGGCTGCCGCCACCCGTGGCGGCACACGCGCACGAGCGCCTCGGCCGGGATACTGCGGGCTCATGAGCACGCGGCACGACCCGGCCCCGCCCCGGTCGGCTGCGATGTGCACGCGCAGCTTCCCGCCCCCGCACGGATGGACCGTTCCATGAGCACCACCCTCCTGCTGGCCCGCCACGGCCAGACCGTCTGGCACGCCGAGAACCGTTACGCGGGCGTGAGCGACGTCGCCCTCACCGAGACCGGCCGCGCCCAGGCCGAGGCCCTCGGCCGCTGGGCCGCCGCCCGTCCCGTCGACGCGATCTGGACGTCCACCGTCTCCCGCGCGATCGCCACCGCCGAACCCGCCTGCCGCGCCCTCGACCTCACCCCGCACCGTGAACCCGACCTGCGGGAATGCGACTTCGGGGGGGTGGAGGGCCGTACCCTTGCCGAGTTCGCGGCCGAGGACCCGAAGGCGGCGGAGGCCTTCCGCGCGGACCCGGTGGCGCATCCCTTCCCGGGCGCGGAGGATCCGCTCGCGGCGGCTGCCCGGGGTGCGGCGGCCCTGCGCCGTGTCGCCGCCGCCCACGACGGTCAGCGCGTCCTCGTCGTCGCCCACAACACGCTGCTCCGGCTGGTGCTGTGCTCCCTGCTGCACATCCCCCTGGCTGAATACCGCCGAGTCTTCCCGCAGTTGCGCAACACGGCGGTGAGTGAGATCCGTATCGACGGGGAGCACACGGCGCTGCTGTCGCTCAACGTGCCCTGCGCGTAGCCGCACACGGCAGGGCTCGACGTGAACGGCGGACCGCAGTCGGCGAGTTGTCACGTCTGAAGCCGCCCGCTCCGGGCTCCGCCCCTGCGGGATTCGCCCCCGCAACGGGGACCGGACCAGTAGGCCCGCCTGCGTGGTGCGAGTGCAACTGGCCGACTATGAACGGGAGTTCATCGGACCGTAACTGCCGATAGGCAAGTACGGCATGGGGTGAGCCGCTTTCCGGTCGTACATGTGATCTACAGTGATACATCTACGCCTTACGTCTCGGGGAGACTCATGAAGCGCAGATGGTCGCTCATCACAGCGATCACCGTACTGGCCGTCGCGCTGGCCTTTGTCGTCGTGCACCTGGTGCGCGCCCAGGGATCCGGGCAGCAGCAGGCCGGGGCGAAGCGGGCCGTCTCCGGTCCGGGCGCCGGGGCGCTGCGCGGCGTCGGGTGGTGGCCCCTGCACCGGTCCGGCACCGCGAAGGCGGGACAGCACGACGCCGTGACCCGTGGCGGCACGCAGTGGGCCGACGGTCCCACGGGCGGCGCCCTGCAGCTGGACGGCACCAGCGGATACGCCGAGACCGGCTCCCGGCTCGACACCCGGGGCAAGGACTACTCGGTCGCCGCACGGGTGCGGCTCACCGCCGACGACATGGACGCCTTCCACACCGCGGTGTCCGAGGACGGCGACGGGGCCAGCACGTTCTTCCTCCAGTACTCCGGGTCGGACCACAGCTTCGCGTTCAGCTTCTCCGGTGCCCGCACCCTCGCAGAGGCGGCCGGGAAGCCGCAGTCCGGCCGCTGGTACCACCTCACGGGCACCTACCGCCAGAGCGACCACCTGATGCGGCTCTACGTCGACGGTCGGCTGGCGGGAAGCAGGGTGGCCACCAGCGACGTGGAGCCCACCGGTGACGTGGTGATCGGACGCGCCAGGTTCAACGGGAAGCCGGCCGACTACTGGCAGGGCGACATCGCCGACGTGCACATCTACCAGCGGGAACTGACGTCCCGAGAGGTCCGGTCCCTGTCCTCCCGCGAGCCGCACTGACGGTGACACCGGGGCGGGTGCACCGCCGCAGGCCGGCGGACACGCCGCACGGCGCGCACGACAGACGACCGGAGAGGAACAGGCCTTTGCCGGCCAGCACTTCGAGCGGGGACCGGATACCCCGTCCCGCCCCGGTGGAACCCCGCCCCGACGACTTCCTCAGAGCCCTCTACCACTTCCACGGCACCGCACTGCTGCAGTTCGCCGCGCGGCGGCTGGAGGGTGACTGGCACCGCGCCGAGGACATCCTCCAGGAGGTCGCGATACGCGCCTGGCGGCACGCCGAGGAGATCGACCCGACCGATGACTCGGCGCGACCGTGGCTGTTCACCGTGTTGCGCAATCTCGTCATCGACGGCCACCGGGCCCGTCAGGCCCGGCCACCGGAGGACGGCGACCCGGAACTCGTCCACCTGCCGGTCTCCGACGAAGTGGACCACGTCCTCACCTCCCTGGTACTCGTCGAGGCGATGCGGGATCTGCGGCCGGCGCAGCGCGAGGTCCTGCTGCACGTGCACTACCTGGGGCGCAGCGTCAACCAGACGGCCGAGGTCCTCGGCGTTCCGCCGGGCACGGTCAAGTCGCGGACGTACTATGCCGCCCGCGCCCTGCGGGAGGCGCTGCACCGCCGCGGGCTGCACGTGGACGGCCTGGACCGCGAGGCCGGCTGAGACTCATGCGAAACGCCCCGCATGCCGGGTGATCTCCAGGCCGAGCGGTCCGGTGTCGAGCGAGCCGCCGGCCTCGGTCCGCCAGCGCCATCCCGCGGGTGCCGCGCCGACCACCAGCAGCGCGTCGCCGCGCCGCAGAGCGTTCAACGCCCCTTCCTGCTGCGGGAGCTGCGAGGCGTCCACGACGAACAGATGCGGCGCCTCGTCCTTGACGGCGGTCCGCCTGCTGCCGTCGATCACCCAGGTGACCTGGGTGACGTCGGCCGCATCGGACCCGGGCCGGCCCGGGGCCGCCTTGGCGAACGCCTCCTCCAGGGTGGCTGCGGTGTGCAGACGCGAGCTGCGCCGCCCGTCGCCGGTCACCAGCCCGTCGTCGGCCAGGGATCCCACCAGGGTGACCTCGGCGAGGGCGCCCACCGGGCCGGAGAGCGTCTCGACGACGAGGGACCGCACCAGGCTGCGCACCTCCTCGTCCGGGCCCGTCACGGAGATCGGCCCCGTCGCCCGGGAGAGGTCGACCAGCACCCGCTCGGGCCCGTCCAGCCCGATGGTCACCGTCAGCGCGTACGGCAGCGCCTGCTCGCCCTCCGGACCGGGGCGGTGCAGGTCGTCGGGCGAGGCCGTCCAGCGCTCGCCGTCCGCCTCGGCGGTCCAGGGCGCGGGGGCGGACTCGTCCGCACCGGCCAGCAGCAGTGCGAGCCGCTCGCCGGAGTAGACGACGGCGTACAGGTCCGGCAGCGACCGGCCGGAGCGCCGGCACTCGGCCGTCAGCCGGCGCAGGCCCGCGTCGACCACGTCCAGTGCCTGCCGTCCCACGACGGCGGCCGAGGCGGCGACGGGCTTCGGCGGGCGAGCCCGCCACTCGGTGACGACCAGCGCGGCCACCGCCCCGATCAGCGCCAGCCCCAGCACCACGGCCAGGACGTACCAGATCATCTTCTGACTCCTTGTCGGGACGCCCCGGCGACGGAGCCGGGACGGTCACAGGCGGGGGCGGCGGCGCGGCGAAGCCGCGGCATCGTGCACCCAAAGGCCACTACGGGGCCCGCCCGCGGATGGTTCACCGGCGTGTTCGTGAACCATCCTCGGGCCGGCCCCGTAGGCCATGTCAGTGGCCCGGGAGCCGACGAGCAGCACTCCCGTGGCCCCCGTTCACGCAGGCTGGAGGACGTTTCGTGTCGTTGATGTTGACCGTGGTGGAGGGGGACGGTGACGCGTTCGACGTCCACCTCGACGCCGACCCCGACACGCCCCTGAGCGCCGTCGCGGCGGCGCTGGCCGAGGCGGGCGGCGTCCACCGGCCCCCGGAGGGCCTCGGTCTGTACGCCGGCGACCGGCTGCTGCCGGCGGACCTGACGCTGCGGGACGCGCCGCTGCACCACGCGGCCGTCGTCGGCCTGGGCCGCCCGGCGGGCACCTCGTCGGCCGAACCGGACGGGCTGGTGGAGGTCCGTACGGTCGGTGGGACCGGGGCGGGCGCGGTGCGCCGGCTCGGCATCGGCGAGTACCGGATCGGGCTGGCGAACGACGGGACCGCCCAGGTGCTGGGCACCGTGCCGGACCGTCCGTTCGCCGTCCTGACGGTGGGCCCCGGGGGGCGCTGCCGGGTGGCACCCGACGAGTCCGCGGACGGCGGCCCCCTGCAACTGGACCGCGAGGACCTCGCCGAGCCCACCGCCTGGGCGGTCGGCGAACAGCTCCTCGTCGGCGGCAGCCTGTTCGAACTCGCCCTGCCGCAACGGCCGGACGCGGCCCTGCAGCCGTCGGAGGACGGCGCGGGCCAGGACTACAACAGGCCGCCGCGGCTGCGGCCGCCGGTGAACGCCACCCGCTTCGTCCTGCCCTCCCCGCCCGTGGCGCCCGCCGCCCGCCCGATGCCGTGGATCACCGCGGCCGCGCCGCTGGTGATGGCGGGGGCGGGCGCGCTGGTCTTCGGCCGCATGTCGATGCTGCTGTTCGGGCTGCTCTCCCCGGTCGCGATCCTCGGCAACTACCTGGTGAACCGGCGCAGCGGACGCCAGTCCCACTCGGATGCGGTCGCCGCCTACAAGGAGAAGAAGGCACGTATCGAGGGCGACGCGAAGCAGGCCCTGGCGGCCGAACGCACCGCCCGGCGCCGCGGTTTCCCGGACCCGGCCGAGGTCGTCCTGACCGCCGTCGGCCCCCGGCGCCGCCTGTGGGAACGCCGCACCACGGACGCCGACTTCCTGGAACTGCGCATCGGGACCGCAGACCTGCCCTCCGACGTGGTGCTCCAGGACCCGACCAAGGACGAACACCGCCGCCAGGACCCGTGGACCGCGTACGACGTCCCGGTGACCGTCGCGCTGCGCGAGCACGACGTGCTGGGCATCGCCGGCGAGGGCCCGGCCGCGCGCGCCGTGGCACGGTGGGCGGTCGCCCAGGCCGCCGTCCTGCACAGCCCCCGTGACCTCCAGATCCACCTGCTGACGGCCGGCGGTCCGGGCCGGGACGGCTGGTCCTGGCTGCGCTGGCTGCCGCACGTGCGCAAGAAGTCCGGCGACATCCCGGCCAGCATCGGCTACGGCACGGAGAGCTGCGCCCGGCGGGTCGCCGAACTGGCCGCGCTGATCGCCGAGCGCGCCGGAGGGGAGGACCGCCGCGGCCGGCCCGGCGGACCCGACGTTCTCGTCGTCCTCGACGGGGCCCGCAGGCTGCGTTCGCTGCCCGGCGTGGCGCAGATCCTGCGCGACGGACCGTCCGTCGGCGTCCGCGCGGTCTGCCTGGACGCCGAGGAGCGGCTGCTGCCCGAGGAGTGTCACGCCGTCGTCGTCGAGGAACCCGGCGGAACCGTGCGGTTGGGACGCTCCGGGAAGGGCACCATCGGCGGCATCCGGCCCGACGGCGTGTCGCTGGACTGGTGCCGTTCGCTGGCCCGGGCGATGGGCCCGCTGCGGGACCCGGGCGGGGCCGACGAGGAGGCCGCGGTGCTCCCCGGTGCCGCGCGGCTGCTCGACGTGCTCGCCCTCGACCCGCCGCAGGCCGCCGGTGTCCGGGCGCGCTGGGCGGCCGGGGGCCGCTCGACCCGGGCGGCCGTCGGCGTCTCCCTGGACGGCCCGTTCTTCCTGGACCTGCGGCGCGACGGCCCGCACGCGCTGGTCGCCGGTACCACCGGATCCGGCAAGTCCGAACTCCTTCAGACGCTGGTCGCCTCGCTGGCGGTGGCGAACCGTCCGGACGCGATGACGTTCGTCCTCGTCGACTACAAGGGCGGCTCGGCGTTCAAGGACTGCGTGGACCTGCCGCACACCGTCGGCATGGTCACCGACCTCGACGCCCACCTCGTCGAGCGGGCCCTGGTGTCGCTGACGGCGGAACTCACCCGGCGCGAGCACGTCCTCGCCGAGGCCGGTGCCAAGGACATCGAGGACTACGTCGAGCTGCTGGAGCGCAACCCGGCCGGCCGCACACCGATGCCCCGGCTGCTCATCGTCATCGACGAGTTCGCCTCGATGGTGCGTGATCTGCCGGACTTCGTGAAGGGCCTGGTCAACATCGCGCAGCGGGGCCGAAGCCTCGGCATCCACCTGATCCTGGCGACGCAGCGCCCCAGTGGTGTCGTCTCCTCGGAGATCCGCGCCAACACCAATCTGCGTATCGCGCTCCGGGTGACGGACGCCGGCGAGAGCCAGGACGTCCTCAACTCCCCCGAGGCCGCGTCGATCTCGCAGAGCACACCGGGCCGCGCCTACGTGCGCCTGGGCCAGAACTCCCTTGTGCCGTTCCAGTCCGGACGGGTCGGCGGCCGTCGGCCCGGCGCCGCCGCGAGCTCGCTGCCGGCCCCCTGGGCGGTGGTGGTCGGCTGGGAGCGGCTCGGCGAACCGCTCCCGCCGCGGCCCCGCGCCGCGGCCGCCCCCGCCGAGGTGGAGACCGACCTCACCGGACTCGTCACGGCGATCCGCGAGGCGGACCGGGAGATGGGCATCCCCGCGCAGCACAGCCCCTGGCTGCCGCCGCTGCCCGAGCAACTGGTCATCGGCGAACTGCCGCCGGCCCCGCCCTCGGACTACGACCTCGCGCCCGTCGCGTACGGCGTGGTGGACCTGCCCGCCCAACAGGCCCGGCGCCCCCTGGTGATCGACCCCGCCACGCTCGGGCACCTGCACATCATCGGCTCGCCCCGGCAGGGCAGGTCGCAGACGCTGCGCACCATCGCCGGCACCCTGGCCCACGCCCACGCCCCGGACCGGCTGCACATGTACGGCATCGACTGCGGCAACGGCGCCCTGCTGGCGATGGAGGGGCTGCCGCACTGCGGCGCCGTCACCCAGCGCACCCAGCCCGACCGGGTGGCCCGGCTGCTCGCCCGGCTGACGGCGGAGCTCGCCCGGCGCCAGGAGCTGCTCGCCGCCCACGGCAGTGCCGACCTGCCGGAGCTGCGCCGCAGCCTGCCGGAGGGCGAACGGCCGCCGCACATCGTGCTCTTCATCGACCGGTGGGAGGTCTTCGACAAGCAGCTCGGCGAGTACGACGCCGGGAACCTGCTGAATGCCGTGCTGACCCTGCTCCGGGACGGCGGGAGCGTCGGCATCCACCTGATAGTGACCGGCGACCGGGCGCTGTTCTCCAGCCGGGTCAACGGCTCCACCGAGGACAAGCTCGTGCTGAAGCTGAACGAGAAGTCCGAGTACGGCATGATCGGGATCACCCAGCGGAACGTGCCCGACGAGATCCCGCCGGGCCGCGCCTTCCGCGCCGCCGACAAGGCGGAGGTGCAGATCGCGCTCCTCACGGACGACCCGGGGGGCCAGGCGCAGGCCGTGGCGCTCCAGCGGATCGCCGAGCAGTGCCGCCGGCATGCGGACCACCTGCCGGCCGCCACCCGGCCGTTCCGCGTCGACACCCTCCCGGACCGGCTCACCTGGCAGGAGGCGGTCCGGTACGTGCCGCAGCCGCTGAAGTCCGCACGCTGGGCCCTGGCCGGTGTCGGCGGCGACGAACTCGCCGCGTTCGGACCGGACTTCGGCCTCACGCCGACCTTCCTCGTCGCCGGCCCCGCCCGCTCGGGCCGCAGCACCGTCCTGGCGACGCTGGCACTGTCGCTGCTGTCGGTCGGGATGCCCGTCGTCGTCGGTGCGCCCGCCAGGTCGCCGTTGCGCCGCCTCGCCGGACGGCCCGGGGTCCTCGCGGTGTTCGACGAGTCCGACCTCGACCCCATCGCGCTGGAAGAGGCACTGACGTCCTCGCCGAAGGGGGCGGTGGTGCTCCTGGACGACGGCGACCTGCTGCTGAAGACGAGGGCCGAGTCCGTCCTCACCCGGATCGCCAAGTCCGGTACCGAGACCCGCCAAGGCCTGGTGATCGCCGGTCAGACCGACCGGCTCTCCTCCGGGTTCTCCGGCTGGCACACCGAGGCCCGCCGCCACCGGTGCGGACTGCTGCTGAAGCCGCAGAACATGAGCGACGGCGAGCTCATCGGCGTCAAGGTGCCCCGCAGCCGCCTGGGCGCGACCCGCCCGGGCCGGGCGATCCTGCACCTGGGCGACGGCGTGCTGCGCACCGTCCAGGTCCCGGAGACGGTGCTCCCGAGGGCCGTGGACTGACCGGTCGTCCACACGGATCGAGGGCTCCCGCCGGTGACGCCGGCGGGAGCCCTCGATCCGTGGACGGTGCCGTGACTGCGGCTCACGGCCCGGAGCCCGGCGAACGGCCTCACGCGTCCACAGACCCGCCCGGCGCGTTCCCGGTGAACTCGATGGGCCCGTAGATGAGGCCGCCGATGCCGGTGAGGAGCCCCAGCCCGTTCAGGATGCCGTCCAGCGTCGACAGCGCCGGCCGGCCACCGACCACCACGGTGGGCGGGATGATGACACTGGCTCCCCCTCCGATGAGGTCGAGCTCGATCACCGGTGGCGCCGTGAAGACCTCCGACGGATACCACTTCTTGAAGAGGTTCTTGATCCACTGCCCCAGGCCGACCTTCCCCAGGGCGCCGATGCCCTTACCGGCGAAGACGGCGATCCCGCCCGCGGCGAGCCCCACCACTCCCAGGACGATGCCCACGATGTCCCAGTGCCCGGTATCGGCCCCCTTCGCGATGGTGAGGCCCAGCGAAGCGGCTCCGAAGATGACAGCGCCGATGGCGAGAGCGACGCCGATGGGGCCGGCGACGAACATGGCGATGACGCCGAGAACGGTTCCGATGATGGAGAAGACCTGGTTCAGGATGTCCCCGATCTTGTCCCAGAAGCTCTTCCCCTTGACCGCCTCGCCCTCGGCCTCCTCCAGCTCGCGCTTGGCCACCCCCGCGTCGGACGTGCGGAGTTCCTGCGCGTCGAGGGCCAGCAGCCGGGCGGCCTCCAGATCCGCCTGAGCCGACTCGACGGACTGCGCGGCGGACTGGTCCGCCTGCTGCGCATCGGCCAGGGCACGCCGGGCGTTGCTCCGGGCCGCCTCGTCGTCGGGGGGCGGGGCCTGCGCGTTGTCGAGGCTCTTCAGGTGGGCGCTCGCCGCGGACGCCACCGCGATGGCCGAGTCCAGCCGTTGTTTCGCCTCGCGGCCCCTTTCCAGCGCCCGGTCCGCCTGGTCCTGGCTGTCCCTCAGGCGGAGGGCGTACTTCGCGACCGCGTCGGCGGCCGCCTCGTAGGACGACTGGAGCTTGCCCACCTGTGTGGGCAGTTCCTTGAGCTGCGTCCGCAGCGCCTCCATGGACTTGCCCTCGCCGAGCTCGTCGGAGTCCAGCCGGGCGACGACGGAGTGGGCGGACTGGGCGTCGTTGGAGATGGACCGGTATTCCGAGGCGAGTTTCTCAAGAATCTCCGGGTCGCCGGGTGTCGGGTCCGACGAGAAGCCGAACACCGATTCCCAGTCGGCCTGCGGTGGCCGTGCCATGTCCCGCCCTCACTTCTCGTTCTCGGCGCCGGCGACGGCGACGGCGTCCTGGGGAGGGTCCTCGGGGTCGTGGAACCGGAAGGTCCCGGCGACGGCGTCGAACACCTCGAAGAACTTCTCCGCCAAGCTGATGTTGGGCGTCGTACTGGCGAGGATCATCAGGTCCCGGCTCGACGGCACGGGGATCACCACCTGGTGCACGGCGGTGCGGATCGTGGCCTGCCCGAAGTAGTCGAAGTCCTCGAGCGAGGTCATCCGCCCCACGCTGCCCACCTCGGGCAGTTCCATGATCTCCACGCGGTTCAGGTCGGTACCCCGTCCGACCGAGGTCCGGCTGTTCTGCATGCCCGCGGCGAGCATCATCTGCGGCAGGTCGGTCGGCTCGCCCTCGGGGATCCGGGTCCGCAGCACCATCGCCGTGGCGTTCAGCGTGCTGCCGTCCGCGAGGAACCCGAGCAGGTAGCCGACCTGCAGGGCGCCCTGGGCGTAGGCTTCGCGCGCGCTCTTGCGGGTCTCCCGGATCAGGGCGTCCACCCGCTCGCGCTCGACCTCCACGCCCTTCGCCTGCTCCTCGATGCGGCGCCGGATCGCCACATCCCTGGTGTTCGGGTCCAGGTCGAGGTGCGACCAACTGGACGGGTAACTCAGCGTGTAGCGCGCCGGAGCGCCCGACGGCCGCTCATCGGAAGGCAGCAGCCGCGGCCGCCCGTCCCCGTCCTGTACCTCAAGCGGGTTCATCCATAGCCTTTGCAGCTTCGTTGTCCGTGTCGGTGAAGTTGTCGACGATGCCCTGCGCGGCCTTCTTGAACGTGTCCACGTTCTCCTGGACCCGTTCGTGGCCGGCCGACCATGCGTGGTCGAAGCCGTTGACGGCCGAGATCAGATGGGAGTCGCCCACATCGTCGTCCGAACCGACATTGCTCAACTTCGCGGTCTTGCTGATCCGTTCGCGGATGTCCTGCAGCGCGGCCATGGTGTCGGCGAGTTCGTCCACCGGTATGTGAATGCGCGACATGGCGCCCCTTTCTCTCCCCGCACAGGCCGGGTTCCGTGGCACCGGAACGCCACGGAACCCGGCCGTGACCGAGAAGTCAGCCGATGGCGCCGGACGTCTGGTCGTCGGTGTCGACGAACGCGTCGGCAACCTGCTTGATGAACTCGCTGACGCCCTGAAGGCCCTCGATCGCCTTCTCGGTGCCGTTCTTGTACTCCTCCCAGAACGGACGGAACTTGCTCTCGGAGCCCGGCGTCGCGTAGGCCGCCTCGACCATCTCGTCCATCTTGGTGTTGGCCTCGTGGAGGCTCTGCTGCATCAGTTCCTTCTGGTGCTGCAGCCAGGTCGACGCCTCCCGCATCTCGTCCGGGCTGATCTTGATGTTGCCGCCGGCCATGTCGGTTCCTTCTCTCGTTCCGGATCGCCGCGGCCGCTCGGCCGCTCACACCCGGCTCTACGGGGCACCTGCCGGGGCGGTTCATGCCTGTTGCGGAACGGTGACGAAAGCGGCAGGCCGCGGGCCCCGGGCGACTGTTGTCAAGCGGGCCTTCCCGGCCATGCCGACAGAGGCGGCCGGCATGGCCGGGAAGACCCGAGGCATGACAAAAGGAAGGCCCTGGCGAGTCACGTCCTCGCGAGGGCCTTCCTCTTCATCCGCCTGCCCCGTGAAAGGTGAGAAGACGATCACGAGCAGGACGCTTCATGTATGCCTTACGGCGCCAGCAGCAAGACATCCGCGCGGGACCTGGCCGCCTCGTAACGCCGCGCCACGTCCTGCCAGTTGACCACCCGCCACATGGCCTCGACGAAGTCCACCTTCTGGTTGCGGTACTGGAGGTAGAAGGCGTGCTCCCAGGCGTCGAAGACGAGAATCGGCACCGAGCCCTGGCCGACATTGCCCTGGTGGTCGTAGACCTGCTCGACGACGAGCCGACCGCTCAGCGGCTCGTACGCGAGGACTCCCCAGCCCGAGCCCTGCGTGGTCGCGGCGGCCTTCGACAGCTGCGTCCGGAAGCCCGCGAACGACCCGAAGGACTCGGCGATCGCGTCCGCGAGTTCACCCACGCCGTCCGCCGCCAGCGGCTCACCTCCGCCGTCACCCGTCATGTTCTGCCAGTAGATGCTGTGCAGGATGTGCCCGGACAGATGGAAGGCCAGGTTCTTCTCCAGCCCGTTGACCGCCGCCCACGACTCCTTGTCCCGCGCCTCCGCGAGCTGCTCCAGCGTGTCGTTGGCGCCCTTCACATATGCGGCATGGTGCTTGTCGTGGTGCAGCTCGATGATCTCGGGACTGATCACGGGCGCGAGTGCGGAGTAGTCGTACGGCAGGTCAGGAAGCGTGTAGACGGGCATGGGGGTCCCCCTCCGGAACTCTTATTGCAAGTGACTTGCAACTACACGCTAACAACAAGAAGCCCCCGTGTGTACACGGGGGCTTCTTCGCGATGCGGCGGCCGTCGTCAGCGCCTGGCCCGCTGCCAGGCGTATCCCACCGCCGCCAGCACGGCCGTCATCCCGCCGGTGTAGTAGAGCTGCACCCGGGTGCCGGGCTCCCGGGCCATCAGGACGAAGATCGCCACCATGCCCGCCAGCGCCACCCAGGTCAGCCACGGGAACGCCCACATCCGTACGACCAGCTTCTCGGGCGCCTCCCGGTTCAGCCGGGCACGCAACCGCAGCTGGCTGACCGCGATGAAGGCCCAGACGACCAGGATCACCGCGCCGATCATGTTCAGCAGCCAGGGGAAGACGTCGTCCGGGCGCCAGTAGCTCAGGACCACGCATACGAAGCCGAACACCGACGACGCCAGTACGGCGATCCGCGGGACCCCGCCCGACACCCGGCCCAGCGCCTTCGGCCCCTGCCCCCGCTCCACCAGCGAGTACGCGATGCGCGAGGAGCCGTAGATGTTGGCGTTCATGGCGGAGAGCAGGGCGACCAGGACGACCACGTTCATGAGCTGCCCGGCGCCCGGGATGCCGAGGTGGTCGAGGGCGGCGACGTACGGGCCCTTCTCGACGACCTCCTTCGAGTCCCAGGGGACGAGCGTCACGATGACCGCCATCGAGCCGATGTAGAAGAGCGCGATGCGCCACATCGCCGTACGGACGGCGCTCGCCACGCCCCGCACCGGGTCCTGCGACTCGGCCGCCGCGATGGTGACGGTCTCCAGGCCGCCGTAGGCGAAGATCGAGGCGAGCACGCCGACGATCAGGCCCTCGCTGCCGTTGGGCAGGAACTCGGTCAGGTTCGCCGTACCCGGGGAGTCCGTGCCGGGGAGCACGCCCGCGATGGCGAGTACGCCCAGCACCAGGAACAGGCTGATCGCCCCGACCTTCAGGGCCGCGAACCAGAACTCGAACTCGCCGAAGTTCTTCACGGCGGCCAGGTTCGCGACACAGAACACGACCATGAACAGGGCCACCCAGCCCCACTCGGGTGTGTGCGGCAGCCAGCCCGTCACGATCTTCGCGGCACCGATGCCCTCCAGGCCGACGGCCGTGCACAGGAGCACCCAGAAGGACCAGCCGGCGGTGAAGCCCGCCCATGGCCCGATCGCCCGTTCCGCATGCGCCGAGAACGAACCCGACGACGGATACGCGGCCGACATCTCGCCCAGCATCCGCATCACCAGCATCACGAGGAGGCCGGAGAGCGTGTAGGCGACGACGATGGAAGGTCCGGCGGCGGCGATACCCGCGCCGGAGCCTACGAACAGACCGGCGCCGATGACCCCGCCGAGGGCGATCATCGACAGGTGGCGCTGCTTGAGGCCGTGGGACAGGGTGGCGTCGGCGTCCGCCTGCGGCGGCGACTCGACCTCGGTGGTGCTGCTGGGCATGGGCGCGGCTCGTCCAGTCCATGAGATGGGCAAAAACGCCCACAGTCTGGGCAGCCTCTCCGGTCAGGAGGAGAGGCTGCCCATTATCCGGACACTACCGCTACATGGTGTGACTATGCGGCTACGGATGCCACGGATGTGTAGTGCGAGGCGTCGCCCTCGATCGAGTAGCTCTCCTTGCCCTCGATGCCGACCGGGACGTCACCGGCGACGGTCACGCGGTGCAGGCGGCGCGGCAGGCCGTCGTAGTTGTCGACGGCGTAGTGCTGCGTGATGCGGTTGTCGAACAGGACGAGCTGGTTCTCCGACCAGCGGTGGCGCAGGATGTTCTCCGGCCGGGTGACATAGGCCTGGAGCAGGTCGAGGATCTTGCGCGACTCGCCCGGCGACAGGCCGACGACGCGCTGTGCGAACCCGCCGATGAACAGCCCGCGCTCACCGGTCAGCGGGTGCACGCGCACCACGGGGTGGACGGTGCGGTACTTGATCGACGTGAACTGGGCGCGCTGGGCGGCCTGCTGCTCGTCGAGCTCCTCCTCCGGTACGGCGTAGTCGTAGTCGTTGGTGTGCTCCGCCCACAGAGTGTCCGCCAACTGGCGCAGCGACTCGGGGAGTTGGCGGTAGGCGGCCGCCGAGTCGGCGATCAGGGTCTCTCCGCCGTACGGCGGGATCGTGATGCTGCGCAGGGTGCTGGCCTGCGGCGGGTTGAGGACGAAGGTGACGTCCGTGTGCCAGTGGTTGGCGGCGCGGCCGCGCTCACTGTCGACGGGCAGGACGTTCGGGACGCCGTCCACGGAGGAGACCGTCGGGTGGGCGGTGGTGACGTCACCGAAGTGGCGGACGAAAGCCTGCTGTCCGGCGTCGTCGAGGTTCACGTCGTCGAAGACGAGCGCCTTGTGGGCATTGAGGGCCTCGCGGATCGCGGCGGCCGTCTCCTCGTCGAGCGGCTTGGAGATGTCGACGCCGGAGATGCGGGCGCCGATGTGGGCGGTCACCTTCTGGATTTCGATGCCTGGCACTGGTGGTCGGTCCTTTCAGACGAGGGCGGGTTCCTGAGGGGCGTACTGGTTGGCGGGGCGGGGGAGGCCGTAGCGCTCCCGGAGGGTCTGGCGGGGGCCGTACTCGTTCCGGAGCAGACCGCGGGCGCGGAGGATCGGGACGACCTGGTCGACGAAGGTCTCGAGCCCGGAGGGCAGCACGGCGGGCATGATGTTGAACCCGTCGGCGGCGCCCTGCGTGAACCACGTCTCGATCGCGTCGGCGACCTGCTCGGGCGTGCCGGCGAAGGTGAGGTGGCCGCGTCCGCCGCCGAGCCGGCCGATCAGCTGCCGGACGGTGAGGCGCTCGCGCCGGGCGAGTTCGACGACGAGCGTGTAGCGGCTCTTGGCACCCTCGATCGCGTCCTCCGGCGGCAGGTCGGACGGCAGCCGGGCGTCCAGCTCCAGTGCCCCCTGCGGGAGTTGGAGAAGCCGCTCCAGCCGGTCCACGCCGTGCGTGTACACGATGTGGTCCTCCAGGACCTGCTCGTTCGCCCGCGCCTCGGCCTCCGTCGACCCGATGACCGGCACGATCCCGGGCAGCACCTTGATGTGCCCGGGATCCCGGCCGGCCGCCGCCGTACGGGACTTGAGGTCGGCGTAGAAGGCCTGGGCGTCGGCCAGGGTCTGCTGCGCGGTGAACACCGCCTCCGCGTACCGCGCCGCGAACGCCTTCCCGTCCTCGCTCGAACCCGCCTGCACGAGGAGCGGGTAACCCTGCGGCGAACGGGGCACATTGAGCGCGCCCTCGACGCTGAAGTACGTCCCCTGGTGCCGAGGCGGATGGATCTTCGTGTCGTCGCCCCAGACGCCGGCCGCCTTGTCGCCGACGACGGCGTCGTCCTCCCAGCTGTCCCAGAGCTTCAGCGCCACGTCGAGGAACTCGGCGGCGCGGGCGTACCGGTCCGCGTGGGCGGGCTCGTGCTCCAGACCGAAGTTGCGCGCGGCCTCGGCACCCGCCGTGGTGACGATGTTCCAGCCCGCCCGGCCGCCGCTGATGATGTCCAGGGAGGCGAACTTGCGGGCCAGGTTGTAGGGGGAGTTGTACGAGGTGGAGGCGGTGGCGATCAGCCCGATGTGCTCGGTGGCCGTCGCCAGCGCGGTCAGCAGGGTCAGCGGCTCCAGGGCGCCCGCGGGACGCTGGGCGAGACTGCCCCACAACTGCGGCCCGTCGGCGAGAAAGAGCGAGTCGAAGGTGCCGCGTTCGGCGATCCGGGCGAGCCGCACATAGTGGCCCAGCTCGACGTGCGCGTACGGATCGCTTTCGGGAAGCCGCCAGGAGGCTTCGTGATGGCCGGTGTTCATGAGGAAGGCGTTGAGGTGGAGCTGGCGGGGCATGGTTGTCCTTTGGGAGGGCTTGTCGGAGGCGGACTTGTGGGCTGCCGGTCGCGGCATTTCAGCCCGTCCGGCGTCTGAGGACGAGGCCCCTTAAGGGCCGAAAGCGGGGGTTCGGGGGCGGCAGCCCCCGAGGCCGGTCACTCCAGGCCTTCGGTCACCCCCAACGCCGCCAGCAACCGTTCCCGGTACTCGCCGCGCGCAGCCGCACCCCGCTCGATGGCCAGATCGAGAGCGACGCCCCCGGCGTCGAGCACAAGCACCCGCTCGGCGAGCACGATCGCCTCGTCCACGTCATGCGTGACGAGCAGCACCGACGGCTGATGCCGCCGCCACAGCTCTTGCAGCAGCGCGTGCATCTTGATGCGCGTCAGTGCGTCCAGTGCCCCGAACGGCTCATCGGCCAGCAGCAGTTCGGGCTCACGGACCAGCGACCGCGCCAGCGCCGCCCGCTGGGCCTCCCCGCCGGAAAGCTCGCTCGGCCAGGCCCGCTCCCGGCCGGCGAGGCCCACCTCGGCGAGGGCCGCGCGGCCCTTCTGCTCGGCGTCCTTGCCGTCCAGGCCGAGGAGTACGTTGTCCAGGACCCGCCGCCAGGGCAGCAGCCGGGAGTCCTGGAAGACCACGGACACCTTCTCCGGTGCAGTGAGCTGCCCGCTGCCGACGACCTTGTGGTCCAGCCCCGCGATCGCCCGCAGCAGCGTGCTCTTGCCGGAGCCGCTGTGCCCGAGCAGCGCCGTGAACTGCCCCGCCGGGAGGTCGAGGTCAATGCCGTCGAGGACGGTACGCCCCTCGAACGACCGTGTAAGGCCCCGGAGTTGGACGGCGGGCCGGGTCAGCTGCTCAGTGTGCGGCGCCATGACAGCACCCTCCGTTCGATGAGACGGACCGCGCTGTCGGAGACCAGGCCGAAGATCCCGTAGACGAGCAGTCCCACGAGGATGACGTCGGACTGGCCGTAGTTCTGGGCCTGGAACATCATGTAGCCGAGTCCGCTGGTGGCGTTGATCTGCTCAAGAACCACCAGGCCCAGCCAGGAGCCGGTCACCCCGAGCCGGAGTCCCACGAAGAACCCGGGCAGGGCGCCGGGGACGACGATCTGGCGGATGAACCGGAAGCGGGAGAGCCCCTGCACCTCGGCGAGTTCGACATAGCGGCTGTCGATGCCGGACAGCGCGGAGTGCGTGTTCAGATAGATCGGGACGTAGACGACGATCGCGATGATCGCGATCTTGAACGTCTCGCCGATGCCCAGCCAGAGGATGAACAGCGGGATCAGGCCGAGCGTCGGGATCGCCCGGTTGAGGTTCACGGTCCCGTCGATCAGCGCCTCGCCGACCCGGCTGAGGCCGGCGGCCAGCGCCAGGACGACCCCGGCCGCGAGGCCGATCGCGAAGCCGTACGCGGCCCGTTCGAGGGAGGTCAGGATGTCCGTGGGCAGCGTCCCGGCGCTCCACAGGCGGCCGGCGGTCCGCAGCACCGTCCAGGGCGCGGGGATCGCGCCCGGGTCGAGCTGTCCGGCGGCCGAGGCGGCGGCCCACAGGGCGAGGAGGAGGGCGGGGCCGATCAGCCTGGAGGCGGGCAGGCGCCTGCCGGGGGAGAGGCCGCGGCGGCGGCGCCGTACCGGATGGGCCTGTTCCCTAGCCTGCACCGGGGGTGCGGCGGTCGTGGTGGTGGTCACGGCGGTCACCTCCGGTACTCCGCCGGCACGGCCTTGGCGGCGATGGACTCGAAGCGGTGGTCGAAGAGCGAGGAGACGTCGAACTTCTTCACGAAGCCGCCCTCCGCCAGCAGATCGGCGGTCTCCTGCTCCCACTTGATCGCTTCGCCCCAACTCGGCGGGAACAACGGCTTGTTGGCGAGCTTGCTGATGCCGCGGGCCTGCGCGAGGGTCAGGTTCTGCG
The DNA here is from genome assembly GCF_000720765.1 of Streptomyces sp. NRRL S-646. GTDB lineage: Bacteria > Actinomycetota > Actinomycetes > Streptomycetales > Streptomycetaceae > Streptomyces. The sequence continues at coordinate 260,796 of NZ_JODC01000006.1, read as the reverse complement.
TCTTGACGTAGAACTCCTCGTTCCAGGCGTCGGGGTTCTCGTACGTCCAGACCTGGCCCTTGGCCCAGTACGGGATGTACGCGGCGACCGCGGCGGCCTTCGCGGGGTCGTTGAGCACGGAGGTCGGTGCCCACAGCAGGTTGAGGAGGTCGACGACGTCCGTGGTGATGGCGTGGGCGCCCTTGGACTCGTACTGCCCCAGATAGGCGGGCGCCTGCTGGTTGGGGAGCGGTGCGATGTCCACCTGGCCGGACTGCAGGGCGGTCAGGAACTGGTTGCTGGTCAGCGGGACGAGGTCGACCTCGTCGTACTTGAGTCCCGCCTTCTTCAGCGCCCGCAGGAGTACGACACCTTGGGCCTGGCCCTGCGAGAAGGCGAGTTTCCTGCCCTTGAAGTCGGCGACCGACCGGATGTCGCTGCCGGGCTTGGTGGCGAAGAGGTAATTCGGCTTGCGGGTGATGTTGATTGCGACGATCTTCGCGTCGAAGCCCTGGTAGTGCGCCTGGATCGGCGGGATTCCCGCGTTGTTGGCGACGTCCAGGGATTTGGCGCGGAAAGCGTTGATCACGTCCGGACCGGCGCCGATGTTCAACCAGCTCGACACCTTGAACGGCAGGCCGCCCAACTTGGCCAACCTGAACTGGAGTTGCTCCGTGTTCTGATACGAGGCGATCTTCAGGCTCGTACCGGCCGGGACCCTGTCGGCGAGCGGCGCGGTCGAGACGCCTTTGCTGTCGGCGGATGCACTGCCGCCCGCGCAGCCGCTCAGACCGGCGACACCGGCTGCGGCACCGAGCACTGAGGTGAGAAAGAGCCGTCGGTCGACACCCGGCACGGCAGAGGAATGCATGGCAGGACTCCGTGAGGTTCAGAGGGGAGGAGCGCAGGAAAAGAGGGGAGCGCGGAGGGGAAGAGCGCAGACGGAATTCCGGCAGGAGAACGCCAGGGGGAGGGAATTCGCGCGGTATTTACGCAGGAGGAAATGAGCGCTTCACACGCGGCAACGTGTCAGCAACAAAGGGTGCGACAGCTCACGATCGGGCTCATGAGTACGATGTTCCTGGCCGGTGGCGAGCCCTGTCAATATTCCGCGATTCTGAATTAAATAGCCTCAGGTCGAGCGGCCAGCGGATCCCGGTAGAGCACGTCGAGGGCCACCGAACCGCCCGCCACCGCGAGCACCGAATCCGGAAAACTCGTCGGTACGACGGCAGCCGCCCGCTCGTCGCCGACCCCTTCGCGCAACGCGTTCAGGCAGTCCTCCCGGTGAATGATCCCGACCTCCGTCACGACCACCGTCTCCGGATTCAGCACATCCAGCAGCAGCCGCGCCGCCCGCCCGATGGCGCCCGCCCGCTCCACCAGCAGCCGTACGGCCTCCGGATCGTCCGCGGCGGCCGCCGCGACCACGTGCATCGGATTCACACCGTCGGTGACGCCCGCCTCCCGCGCCCGCCGGCACAGCGTCCGCTCGCTCAACTCGGCCTGCAGGCAGCCGGTCCGCCCGCAGGCGCAGGGCTCCGTGCCGCCCGGCACCGGCAGATGCGCGATGGCGCCGGCCTGGGAGCGGGGCCCGTGGTGCACCTCGTCGTGGGTGGCGAAGGCCGCGTCGACGACGTTGCCGACGAACAGATGCAGCATGCTTCCGCCGCCCCGCGCCCGCCCGAACAGCCGCTCCGCGTTGACCAGCGCCCGCGCGTGGCCGTCCACATGAACCGGCAGCCCGGTGCGCGCGCCGAGCACCTCCCGCACCGCAACGTCCCGCCAGCCGAGCAGCGCGTGCTCCACGACGGTCCCGGACTCCCGGTCCACCCAGCCGCCGACGGCCACGCCGACACCGAGAGCTCGGCAACGGGGGTTGCCGGCCAGCAGCGCCCCGAGCTCCTCGGCGGCCCGGGCCAGCACCCACCCGGGATCGGTGCGCTCGTGCTTCAGCTCGCGCCGCGCCACCACCCGGCCGCGCAGATCGAGCAGCGCGACCGTGGTGTACGGCACCGCCACATGCACCCCGCCGACCACGAACCGGGAGTCGTCCAGGTCGACGGGGACGTGCGGGCGGCCCACCCCGTTCGACCGCCGGGGCACGGCGGACTCGCGGATCAGGCCCAGTTCGGTGAATCGGGCGCAGTAGTCCGTCACCGACGCCGGCGAAAGACCGGTCAGCCGGGCGATGGTGCTGCGGGCCACCGGGCCGTGCTCCAGAACGGACCGCAGCACGACGCTCGCGCTGGTCCGGCGGCGGGTGGAAGTGGAAGGGGACGCAAGGGTGGATGCCAGGGCAGAGGGCATGGGAGACCGTCCTCGGGAACGGGGCCGACACGTCTCGGAGGTCGAGGCGCGCCGCGGCCCGCCTCACACCGGACGGCGACAGGTGGCAGCACCCTGGCGTCGCAGGTCGACATAGCGACGCGACGTGAAGTTCCGGGCCTGGGCAACCATGGCTCGAAGGGTAGGCCAGAGAAGGTGAATCCGGCCAGACCACTAGGATTCATTTGGTGAGACCCTACAGGCCTGCCCGCCTCCTGCCAGGTGAGCACGGCCTCCCTGCCTCAGTGACCGGTATCACGCGAAACCCCGTGTAACCAGCACTGTTTGTCCGGAGCCCACCAAGCCCGCGTTCCAGCCTTTGTCGACCGCTGACGGTGATCGGCTCCAGGCCGCTGGGATAGCGTCACCGTGTCCCAGCATGTCCCCGTCACCCGCGGAGTCCCCAATGAGCACCGCCGCCGTCACCGCCCGCCCCCGCGAGGTCCTCGCCGACCTGCTCCCCGCGTCCCGCGTCCGGGACGTGGCACTCGTGCTCGGCGGCGCCGCGCTCACCGGCCTCGCGGCTCAGATCTCCGTCCCCGTCCCGGGCTCCCCGGTGCCGGTGACCGGCCAGACCTTCGCCGCGCTGCTGGTCGGCACGACGCTCGGCGCGAGCCGCGGCCTGGCCTCGCTCGTGCTGTACGCGCTGGCCGGACTCGCCGGTGTGCCGTGGTTCGCGGGCGGCAGCTCCGGTGTCTCCGTCTCCTTCGGCTACATCCTCGGCATGCTCCTCGCCTCCACCGTGGTGGGCGCCCTGGCCCGCCGCGGCGCCGACCGCTCCGTGCTGCGCATGGCGGGCACGATGCTGCTCGGCGAGGCGATCATCTACGCCGTCGGCGTCCCGTACCTGGCCTATGCCGCCGACATGTCCGCGTCCGCCGCGATCGCGGCCGGCCTCACGCCGTTCCTGATCGGCGACGCCCTCAAGGCCGCCCTGGCGATGGGCGTCATGCCCACCGCCTGGAAGCTCGTCAACAAGCGCTGAGGCTGTAGTTCCTGCGGAAGAGGTTCGCCGGGTCGTACGACGCCTTCAGCCCGGCGAGCCTCTTCAGCATTCCGGCGTCGTACAGCCCGTCCGTCCGGTCCCCGGCACCGAAGGCGAAGTTGAGCGCACGCCCGATCGTGACCGGGGTGAGCACCGCGAACGCCGGATCCAGCACCGCGCGCGCCGCGTCCCGCCCAGGTGGTTGATCTGCAGAACGCACATCGGACCGCCCGCATCCGGCCCGGTGGCGGCGAGCACGTCACCGGCCCTCACCGCGTCCAACTCGCTCAGCACCGCACTGTCCTCGTAGTACGCATGCGGGAAGTCCGGGTCGCTGTGGATCGTGTGGTTCTCGGCATACGGCATCTCCCGCAGGGAGTCGGCGAGCGCGGGCCCCGACTCCCGCAGCGGAGCGACGAGTTCATCACCGTCGGCCCCGGTGTATGCGAAACGCATCGTGCCCGCATAACCTGACATGTGCCGTCAGGTTATGCGGGCGGAGTGGCGACCGGTGTGCGCGAGGGTGCTCAGCCGCGCAGCCGCTGCTGGGCCGGGCGCCGGGAGGACCACCACAGCCCCGCCGCACCGGCCACGATCAGCGACGCGCCCGCCGCGCCCAGCGGCAGGACATCGCGCCCGACACCGGTCTTGGGCAGCTCACTGCTGCCGCCCGGGGCCACCGGCTTGTTGTCGGTGCCGAGGAGCAGCGGGGTGGCCGGGGCGTTCGGCGACGGGTTGGACGTACCGAACGGAACCGGTCCCTGCTGCCAGTACGTCTTCTTCCCGTCACCGGACTGCACGGGCAGGCAGATCTTGCCGGTCTTGCGCAGGTCGTAGGTGGCGTCGACGGCGAACGACTTCGACTTGCCGGCCGCGAGATTGTCGATCGGGCAGGAGAAACCGCTGTTCGAGCCGGCCGGAAGATCCTTTCCGTCAATCTGGGAGCAGCCTTGAACGCTCTTGACCGTGAGGCCGTCGAAACCGACGACCAGAAGCTGGATCTTTCCGCTGTCCTTGGTCCCCTCGTTCTTGACGGTGGCGGTGATTGCCGTTTTTTGCGAGCCATTGTCGACCGAGATCCTGGAGGGCAGGAGCGTGGTCAGCTTTACACCTGCCGGTGCCTCGTCGACGGCCTTTCCCCCCTTGCTGCTGCCGGGCCCCTGGTCGTCCGCGCTGGCGGTGCAGGAAAGGATCATCACCGCCGAAAAAGATGCCGCGACCAGCGATCCCGCGATGGTCGTCGTGCGACGAGAACTCATGTTCACATCCCCCTTGGCTGCGCCTGAATTCGCAGTACTTGAAGAGCTACCACAAGATTTCTCCGCACTATGCTGGTACGCCATGAAGTGTGACCATTGTGTTTCAGTCGGGGCGCGATCGAGGTAATTGAGGTAGTTCAGAGATTTTCGGTGGCTGAGGGGGTGCAGCGGATTGCCGGGGAATGCGAGAAGCGGCGGAGTTCCAGGGTTGCTGGTGACGGGGCGCTATCGGTTGGTCGAAAGCATCGGCCAGGGGGGAATGGGGCGGGTGTGGCGAGCCGCCGACGAGATGCTCGACCGCCCGGTCGCCGTCAAGGAGATGCGCATAGACGGCCTGGACGCGGAGGACACCCGCACCCGCCGCGAACGCACACTGCGGGAGGCCAGGGCCACCGCCCGGATCGACCATCCCAACGTCGTGCGGGTCTACGACGTCGTCGACGAGGGCGAACGCCTGTGGATCGTCATGGAGCTGGTCGTCGGCCGCTCCCTCGAACGGATCATGGTGGAGGAGGGGCCGCTGGGGCCGGGCGAGACGGCGCGGATCGGCCTCGGGCTGGTGGCGGCGCTGCGTCAGGTGCATGCACGCGGTGTCCTGCACCGGGACATCAAACCGGGGAACGTCCTGGTGGAGGGCAGCGGCCGGCGCATCGTCCTCACCGACTTCGGCATCGCCGCGATCCAGGACGCCAAGGCGCTCACCATGGTCGGCATGCTCGTCGGCTCCCCCGACTACATGGCCCCCGAACGCATCTCCGGCCGCCCCCAGGGCCCGCCGTCGGACGTGTGGTCACTGGGCGCGACACTCTGCGCGGCCCTGGGCGGCCGCTCCCCCTTCTCCCGCGACACGACCCTGGCCACACTGCACGCGGTCCTCTACGAGGAGCCCGCACTCCCTGCCGCAGCAGGCCCCCTGCGCGATGTCCTGGCAGCCCTGCTGGAGAAGGACCCCTCGGTCCGCCCGTCCCTGCCCGACCTGGAGGAGGCCCTACGCCCGGTCGCGTACCCGGCGCCTACGCCGACTCTCCCCGTTGGCGATGGCGCAGCGGAGGAGGATGGGCTCGGTGCGGGGACGGTGTCCGGCCGGCCGACGCAAGTGCCGTCCGAGTCCCAGGAGCCACCCGGGACCGAACCGGCCGAGGGCGCCGACCCGAATTCGTCCGGTGCTACTGCGGCCGAAGGAACGGCGCGTGCCGAAGCCGAGCCGGAGCCCGAGCAGCCCGGCGCGGCCGACGCCCCCGGAGGCCTGGACACCCCCGCCGCCTCGACCGAGGGGCCCACCCCGGCCTACCTGGACACCCGCCTGGTACGCGCCGCACGCGACCCCAGGCAACCCGCGCCCGCCCCCGTCGAGGACGCGATACCCCAAGAACTGCCGGACACCCACGACCTCCGCCGGGACCGCCCCCCGGCCCCGACCACCATCCCCGAGGCCCCGCACCACCACACGGCAGCACAACGACCTCCCGCCACACCCGCGACAAAGGCATCCCCGTCTCCGCAAGCGCCCCCCACACCTCCCGCGCCCTCGGTACCGGTGCAGCTCCCCAACGCCTCCACCGAAGTCCCCTCCGAACTGCGCTCGGAGGTCCGTTCCGAGACCCCGTCCGCCAACTCCGCACCCCCGGTTGCCAATTCGTCGCCCCCGGCACCCCAGCGATCCGGTGTCTCCCTCATCCGCCCCCACAAGGTCACCGAGCCGCCCGCGCAGCACAACGGCTCCGGCCCCGGAGCAGTCGCGCACCCGGGCCCCCAGGGGCCGCCCCCGGACGCCTACCCGAACACCCGGCAGAGCCGCCCCGCCCTGGGCCCCCACCCCCTCCGCGCCCCCGAAGGTGAACTCCTCACCGGCCCCGCCGTCCCCCACCGCAGCCCTCGCCGTCCCGTACTCGTGGCTGCCGTCGGTCTGGTGGCGGCCGGTGCCGTGGTCGCCGTACTCCTTCTGACGAACTCCGGCTCGCCCGGCGGGAACCATGCAGGCTCCTCGACATCACCGACGACGTCCGCCACCACACCCGCCGGCAGCCCGTCGCCCACGGTGGAGGGCACGTCCAGGCCGCAGAGCCTGCCCCCGGGCGCGCACCGGGAGGCCGGCGGGTTCGCGTGGGCGCCGCCGCAGGGCTGGCGGCGGGACCTGAAGACGGGGGCGGAGGTGCACTACACGTCCCCCGACGGCACACAGGAGCTGGTGGCCAAGTCGTCCCTCGCCCGCGGCGACCTGATGGAGACCTGGCAGAAGTCGGAGCAGGACGCCCACCAGGGCCAGGACTACCGGAAGATCCGCCTGGAGAAGACGACGTTCCGCGGCAACCCGGCCGTGGTCTGGGAGTACACCTTCACCCTGAAGGGCACCCCTTGGCACGCCCGGCTACTGGGCTTCGACCAGGACGGGAAGTCGTACCAGATCAACACCTGGTACCAGCCGGAGACCGAGACCCATGCCCTCAGGACCTACGACAGGGTCAAGGACAGCTTCACGGTGCTGTGAAGCCGAGTGGCGAGCACGCCAAGGGGCCCGCGGCGTTCACAGCGCCGCAGGCCCCTCAGCCGCACACAACACCACCGGGGTCAGCCGGTCTTGACCTTGCCCTGGTCCTGCACCGCCGCCGAGGACGCGCCCGCGACAACCGCCCGGCCGCCCCCACGCACCTTCTCCTTCACCACGGCTACGACCAGCACGACCGCCGCGACAAGCAGCGACAGCAGCACGGTCTCGCGCCCGTCGTGCTCCGTGTCCGTGAGCATGTAACCGAGCACGAACACGATCAGCGCGGCCGTCGCCCAGGTCAGATACGGGTACAGCCACATCTTCACGACCAGCTTCTCCGGCGCCTCGGCCTGGATGATCTTCCGCATCCGCAGCTGCGAGAAGCAGATGACCAGCCACACGAACAGGGCCACCGCACCACTGGAGTTGACCAGGAAGAGGAAGACCGAGTCCGGGAACTTGTAGTTGAAGAACACGGCGACGAACCCGAAGACGACGGACGCGAGGATCGCGGCCATCGGAACGCCCCGCGAGGTCGTCCTCGCGAACGCCTTCGGCGCGTCCCCCCGCTCACCGAGCGAGAAGGCCATCCGGGAGGCCGTGTACAGACCCGAGTTGAGACAGGACAGCACCGACGTCAGCACGATGAAGTTCATGATCTGACCGGCGTGCGCGATACCCAGGGAGTCGAGGGCCGCGACGTAGGAGCCCTGCTTCTTGATCGACGGGTCGTTCCACGGCAGCAGCGTCACGACGACGAAGATCGAGCCCAGGTAGAAGACCGCGATACGCCAGATGATGCTGTTGGTCGACTTGGTGACGGCCCGCTGCGGGTCCTCCGACTCACCCGCCGCCAGCGTCGCGATCTCACTGCCCATGAAGGAGAAGACGACCAGCAGTACGCCGGTGAGGATCGCGCCGGGCCCGTGGGGCAGGAAGCCGCCGTGGCCGGTGAGGTTGCTCAGGCCGGCCTTGTCGCTGTCGACGCCCGGCAGCACACCGAAGACCGCGAGCCCGCCGACCACGATGAACGCACCGATCGCGACGACCTTGATCCCGGCGAACCAGAACTCGAACTCGCCGTAGGAACCGACCGACACGAGGTTGGTGGCGGTCAGCACCGCCATCACGATGAGGGCCCAGCCCCACTGCGGAACGGCCGGCATCCACCCCGCGAGGATCTTGGCCCCGGCGGTGGCCTCCACCGCGAGCACCACGACCCAGAAGAACCAGTAGAGCCAGCCGATGGAGAAGCCGGCCCAGCGGCCGAGGGCCCGGTCCGCGTGCGCAGAGAACGAGCCGGAGGTCGGGTTGGCGGCGGACATCTCGCCGAGCATGCGCATCACAAGGACGACGAGCGTGCCGACGAGGGCGTACGACAGGAGGATGCCCGGTCCCGCGGTGGCGATACCGGAGCTGGAGCCGACGAAGAGGCCGGCGCCGATGACGCCACCGATGGCGATCATCGACAGATGGCGGTTCTTGAGGCCGGCCTGGAGACCAGTCATGGGGGAATTCCTTTGCGCCGGGTGAGCGGTCCCGTACGGGTCGCGTACGAGTTGGTCCAGTGAAACGGAGGCAAAGGAATTCGTGAACCTTTGAATCCAGATCGTTACTTGAGGTTTACTTGAGGTTCCTTGGTCGGGGCCGCTGTGCTGGACCCCCTTCTCTCCCGGCCGAGACCCGAGGCTGCCGCCCGGAAACAGCCATGTCACACTCGGAACCATGCGCGTGTATCTCGGCTCCGACCATGCGGGCTTCGAACTCAAGAACCACCTCGTCGAGTGGCTCAAGGCGGCAGGCCACGACCCCGTCGACTGCGGCCCCCACATCTACGACGCCCAGGACGACTACCCGCCCTTCTGCCTCCGCGCCGCGGAGCGGACGGCCGCGGACCCCGACTCCCTCGGCATCGTGATCGGCGGCTCCGGCAACGGCGAGCAGATCGCCGCGAACAAGGTCAAGGGCGTCCGCGCGGCCCTCGCCTGGAGCGAGGAGACGGCCTCCCTCGGCCGCCAGCACAACAACGCCAACGTCGTGGCGGTGGGCGCACGCATGCACACGCAGGAGGAGGCGACAAAGTTCGTCGAGACCTTCCTGGGCACCCCGTTCTCCGAGGACGAGCGCCACATCCGCCGCATCGACATGCTCGCGGCCTACGAGACAACCGGCGACCTGCCGCCCATCCCGCCCCACCACCCGCAGCAGTAATTCTCAGCCCGTCCGGCCCCCGAGCTTTTCAGCCCGTCCGGCGTTTGAGGACGAGGCCGTTCAGGCCGACAGGGGGTCCAGGGGGCAGAGCCCCCTGGGTGGGACCGAAGGGGCGGCAGCCCCTGGGGATGGGAACGGGTAAGGGCGGCGGGGGCGAGCTACATCCATCAGCGGCTCCGCCGCGGGCCCCCACCCGCCCCCACCCACGGAGGAACAGGAGCCACCGTGCCAGAGGGGCACACAATCCACCGCCTGGCCAAGGACTACGCCAAAAAATTCCTCGGCACCCACCCCCACGTCACCAGCCCCCAGGGCAAATTCTCCGACGCCGCAGAACTCCTCAACACCGCCGAACTCACCCACACCGAAGCCCACGGCAAACACCTCTTCCTCGGCTTCCGCGACACCGACTGGGTCCACATCCACCTCGGCCTCTTCGGCAAGGTCACCTTTGGCGACGCACCGGCACCCCCGCCCACGGACACCGTCCGCCTCCGCCTCGCGAACACCACCTCGTACGTCGACCTGCGCGGCCCCACGACCTGCGCCCTGATCACGGACACCGAGAAGCAGGCGATACACGACCGCCTCGGCCCCGATCCCCTGCGCGACGACGCCGACCCGCAGACGGCGTACCGACGAATCACCCGCAGCCGTACGACGATCGCCGCCCTCCTCATGGACCAGAAGGTGATCGCAGGCGTCGGCAACGTCTACCGCGCCGAGGTCCTCTTCCGTCACGGCATCGACCCCTACCGCGCCGGCAAGGACGTCACCCCGGCCGAGTGGGACGCGATCTGGTCCGACCTGGTCGAGCTGATGCACGAGGGCGTCCGCCACAACCGCATCGACACCGTCCGCCCGGAACACACCCCGGAGGCGATGGGCCGCCCGCCACGCGTCGACGACCACGGCGGCGAGGTGTACGTCTACCGCCGGGCCACCCTGCCCTGCCACATCTGCGCCGGCGAGATCCGCACCGCCGACCTCGCCGCCCGCAACCTCTTCTGGTGCCCCACCTGCCAACAGCGCTGATGCGCCGCTAGAACCCGTGCGGCAGCCAGGGCGCCACCATCGAGCCCAACGCGAGCGACGCCTCCGTCAGCGCGCCCTGGCGCAGCTCACGCACCCGGCCGGCCGCCGCCAGCGACGCCAGCGGGACACCGCCGAGGTACGCCGAGCCCAACTCCCGTACGGACAGGGCGAGATCGGCTGCGTCCGCCGTACGCTCGCACGACGCGCCCTTCGGGTCGCCGGTCAGCCGCCAACGGCCCTCGTTCCAGGGGCAGAAGGCGTCCTCGACCTCCAGCACCACGTCCACCGGCGCCTGATACGTGCGCGCCTGAAGTGCGGCGCCGACGTCCACCAGCCGTACGTGCAGCGAGTCCCGGACCAGCAGCGAGCAGCGGCGGACGTCGGACACCATGTGCTGCCAGGGCTCGTCGACCGGCCGCCCGCGCGCGCTCACCTTCGACGTCAGGTCGATGTCGAAGAGGAACCGCCACAGCGCGGCGTGCGCCGCCGGGTCCAGCGCGTCCACGTCCTGCGCCTGCACCCGGCCCTTGGGCCCGGCCGGCTCCCAGTCCCGATTGATCCGGAAGCGTGCGTACCCGACGACCTCGCCGTCCCGCTCCGCGAGCACGCACTGCAGCGGCGAGGCGCCGTCCCGCTCGCTCTCCGGGTCGAGCACCCACAGCCGCTCCCAGCCCGGAACGCGCGCCACCATCCCGGGCCGCCGCGCGACCAGTTGGGCGTACACCGCCTCACACGCGTCGAGTACGTCGGCCGGCTCGGCGTACCGCAGCCGTACGTCATCGGTGCCGGGCGGCACGGACAGCCGTACACGCGTCGTGTCGATCTCGGCGTTGACGTGGTACGTCCCGATGCCGTACCCGAACCGTCCGTAGATCGCGGGTTCGGACGCCGTCAGGACGGCCAGCGGCTCGCCCCACGACCGTACGTCGTCCAACTGGCGCCGCATCATGGACGTCAGCACCCCGCGCCGCCGGTGCGTCGCGGCCACGGACACCATGGTCACGCCCGCCGCGGGCACCGCGGCCCCGCCGGGCACGGTCAGCCGGAAGGAGAACGCGCCCGCCGTGCCCACACACGCCTCACCGTCCCATGCGCCGATGGAACGGTCCGTCTCGGTGAGCTCACGCCACAGCGCCCGCTCCTCGGCCGACTCCGGAACCCCGCCGAAGGCGCGGATCAGGTTGTCGTACCACTCGTCCCAGTCTTCCCGGCGCAGTACGCGCAAGTCAGTCCCCATGAACCATGCCTACCAGGGCATTGCGGGACGAGCGAGGGAATTTCGCCTTGGCGGACCCGCAATGGCTTTCTGTGAAGTTCACTGTGAAGTTGAACCTCGGACGGGGGACAAGTGGGACCTCCCGTGCCAAGCAGCTGGTCCGATGGATAGGGTCCCGAACTAATGGCAGCAGGACGAGAGCGGCGCGCAGCAGCCGAGACGTTCACGGCCCGGTTGAAGATGCAGTGGCACCGGGTCCGTGTCGGCCTGCGCAGAAGCGCCGTGGACTACTTCCGCGGGGACGGCTCGGACTGGGTCGCGCTCGCAGGTCTGCTCCTCACCGTCCCGCTGATCGCCGCCGTCACGCTCGCCAACTCCGTGTGGTGCTCCCCGGCCGTACTGGTCCTCCCGATCGTCGCCGGTGGCCTGCTGCTGCGCCCCGCCAGCCTGCTCGGTCTGTACGCGGCCGCGGCCACGGCGCTGATCGTGGAGTCGGTGAAACTGGGGCCCTACACGGAGGGCCCTTCCCGTGTCACCCCCGGCGTCGTGCTGGTGGTGGCCGCCTGCGGGTTCTTCGGTCTGCTCATCGCCCAGTTCCGCAGCCGGGTCGGCGTGCCCTGGCGGCGCGGCGGCACCATGCTCTTCGACCTGCGCGAACGCATCCGGGTGCAGAGCAAGCTGCCGACGCTGCCGATGGGCTGGCACCGCGAGATGGCGCTGCGCCCGGCGGGCGGCCAGTCGTTCTCGGGCGACTTCGTGGTCGCCGCCCGCACCAACGGCGGCCGCACGATGGAGGTCGTCCTGACTGACGTCTCCGGGAAGGGCATGGACGCGGGCTCGCGCGCCCTGCTGCTGTCCGGGGCGTTCGGCGGCCTCCTCGGCTCCCTGCCCCCGCACGCGTTCCTCCCGGCGGCCAACGGCTATCTGCTCCGCCAGGACTGGGACGAGGGTTTCGCGACCTCGATCCACCTGGTCCTGGACCTCGACTCCGGCGACTACGAGCTCTACTCCGCGGGCCATCCGCCGGGCCTCCAGCTCAGCGCGGGCAGCGGCCGCTGGGAGGAGAAGGCGGCCGAGGGCCCGCTCCTGGGTGTGTACGACGGCGCACAGTTCGACCCCGTGAAGGGCTCGCTCCGCCCCGGTGACGTGTTGATGCTGTTCACAGACGGCCTGGTGGAGACCTCCGACCGGGACATCGTCGAGGGCATCGACCGCCTCACGGGCGAGGCCGACCGCTATGTCGCCGGCGGCTTCCACGGCGCCGCCTGGCACCTCATCGAGGCGGTCGCGAAAGACGTGAACGACGACCGCGCACTACTGCTGATCTGCCGGGAGGGCCCGACAGTGACCTCCCCGCCGCCGACGCCGGGCTGAGCCGATGACCGAAACCCCTCGCAACCCGATGACCCTCGCCGAAGTCGAGGCCACCGCCCGCGCCGCCCACGAGGGCCAGACGGACAAGTCGGGACGCCCGTACGCCGAGCACCTCCAAGCCGTCGCCGAGGGCGTACGCGCACGTGGCGGCGACGAGCAACAGATAGCGGCGGCCTGGCTCCACGACGCCGTAGAGGACGACGCACTGTCCGAACAGTGGCTGGAAGAGGCCGCCCTGAGCCCCCGCACGAAGAACATCGTCCTGGCGGTCACCAAGCGCCCGGGGGAGTCCCCGCAGGCGTACGCAGCCCGAATCCTCGCCACCCCGGGCGCACTCCTGGTCAAGGAGGCAGACCTGGCCCACAACGCAGACCCAACCCGCCTCGGCCGCCTGGCAGACGAGCCCACCCGGAAACGCCTGACCGAGAAGTACGCACGCATGCGCGCACTTCTCGGCCTGGCCCAGCAGTAGCGGCTGTCAAGGGGCGCGGGGCCCCGCCGCGGCAGCGGCTGATGTCACAGCCGATATGCGGCTCCGCCGCGTGGGCGCGACCAGCCACAACGAACCTGCAGACGCCGACGGCATGTCGCGGCAACGGCTCAGGCGTTGGCCATTTCGCGCTTCCTTGCAGTGTCCCGCTCCCGAGCGACCTCCACCGCGTCCCGCCGGAAGGCCCACCTCATCTCAGGCTCCATCACGAACCTGAACACCCGCCGCACCGGCGGAGTGCACAGCAGCGTGACGGCGCCGGCGAAGCCCACCGTCACCAAAATCTCCCCCAGCGGCCGGTGCAACCACTTCGGCTCGAACCAGCCGTAGAAGTCGCCCGCCTTCACCAGGAACCCGTGCAGCAGATAGCCGTACAGCGTGCCCGCGCCGAGCGCCGTGAACCACATCTTCCGGCGCGGCACCCAGGCGAAGAAGCAGGCGGTCAGCAGCAGCGAGCAGCCGAACAGGGCGAGCACCATGACCGGCCCGCTCCACCACGGCGCGGCCATCTCCTGGGCGGCGTCCCGGTGGTAGAACCACGCGGTGTTCATCCGCGGCACCGCCCACCAGCCGACGGCCAGCGCGGTACCGAAGACCGGCACCGCCAGGATCCGCATCTTCCGCGTGCGCACCATCTGGAAGTGCTCGGGCTTCATGCACAGGCCCAGCACGAAGTACGGCAGGAACTGCAGGACGCGCTGGAGGTCGAGGTCGTTGCCGATCTCCGGCGAGACCGACCCGAACATCGCGATGCCGAGCGCGACGGGCAGCGGTCGGCGCAGGGTCTTCCACAGCGGGGTCGTCAGACGCCAGATGAACAGCGCGATCAGGAACCAGGTGAGGTACCAGGGGTCGAGCAGACTGACCGTCATGCTCGGGTCGTGGTCGCCGTAGCGCTTGAAGAGGCTGTACGCGGTCTCGAAGACGATGTACGGCACGAGCACGCCGGTGACCAGTCGTCTGAGGCGGTCGGGGCGCATGTCGAAACTGCGTGAGAAGTAGCCGGAGATGATGATGAAGGCCGGCATGTGGAAGCAGTACACGACCGTGTACACGCCCTCCAGGATGCGGCTGTCACCCTTCAGCGGCTCCCAGGAGTGACCCATCGCCACCAGCACGATCGCCAGGTACTTCGCGTTGTCGAAGAACGAGTCGCGCTGTCTGCCGGGTTTGGGGGGAGTGTTCTGCTGTTTCTGCGGTGAGCGCGGACTCGGCACTCCCGACGCCGGCGACTGTGCCGGAGGGAGCGGCGCTCTGTTCTGGCCGTGCGGTTGCAACGAGTTCGTCACAGACCCTCCCCCCAGAAACTGGGGGAGACGATCCCTGACCTCGCTGCGCGTGCGGGGGACGAGGCAGCGTGAAACATCTGAGGCACCCTAGCGTCGTCTGTGGGTTTTCGTAAAACTCCCCACGTGGTTCCTGCCAATTGGCTTCGAGTACCCGAGATTAAGGGAAGTTGACAATGCCATGGAGGTGACGGTCAACACACTATTACATGTCCTGGTTGTCACGACTCATCCTGACTAAACGGGGCATATGACCAGGGGGCGACTCCAGTGGAATGTCTGCTTCATTGGCCTTTCGGGGGGCTGGCGTTGACGGCTTCGCTGTGCCCGTGACAACAATTCGAATTACCTGCGAACGCGCTGTGTGGACATGGAAACGATCTCGCTGAATTCCCTGTGCGGGTGGACCGTCGAATTGCTGTGCGGCAGACGGTCGTTGGGGCTCTCGGACGGGCCGCGCCCGCATGGCCGAGGCAAAGGTCCGGCACAGGTGTGACCGACGATGCCTCACCTGCCGCATACGCGGGCCCCGTTGGTGGCACGATGGTTCTGGCGGGGGTGCGCGGGGCTGGCACCCCCGGGCCGGGAGAGCGGACCGACCTAGGGTGTGATCAGTTGTGGCCATTTCACTGTCAGTGGTGCTGCTGTTGGCGATCATCCTGGTGGTGTTGATCAGGGGAGGCTCGATCAAGGCCGGCCCGGCGATCGTCGCGGTGCTCTTCGGCTTCTTCCTCGCGTCGACCGGCATGGCCCCGTCGATCAACCGGTTCCTGAACTCGATAGCGGAGACCATCAACTCGATCAGCTTCTGATCCGGGCAGATGCTCCGTCCGTAGAGGACGTGGACGCCGCCGCGCCGCGCCCTTGGACGATCACGCTCTGCGTACCCGACGTATCGGGCGGGAACCCCGGCACCCCGTCCGGTCGAGCACACCAAAACCGGCCCGGCATCGCATGATCGTGCCGATCGCGGGTAGCCGACAGGCTGGAGTGTGGACTCGTACAAGGGTGTGGGGCCATGACCGAGATCCCCGCCGAACTCTTCGAGGCAGTGGCGAGGGAAGCTCTGCGGGACCTTGGCAGAGCGCCCGATCGCCTGGCCCTGGAGGTGCTGTCGGGCTGCGATGTGCTGATCCCGGCAGTCAGCGGCATCCGCTACACACGCGACCGCAGCGAGTTCGTGCGGTTCGTCCTGCCGGTCATCGAAAGCGTGAATGACGCCCCCGCGGTCATGGTCTTCACCTCGGAGGAGCGCCTGCTCAGGGCCTTCCCCCAGGTGCCCTGCTACCGGCCGGTCACCCTGCGGCAGCTGGCCGCGCACTGGCCGACCGACGAAGTGGTGCTGGTCATCGATGCCGGCGACGAGGACTCGCTGACCCTGTCGGCACACGAAGCGCGGTGGCTGCTCGCCCGCTGTCTCGCCTGAAAACGAGCCTGACCTGCAGGCGAACCTCGTCCGAAACGATCAGGGCCGGGAGGAGGAAGATCCTCCGGCCCGGCCCTGATGCGTAGAGAGCGGGCGACGGGAATCGAACCCGCGTAGCTAGTTTGGAAGACTAGGGCTCTACCATTGAGCTACGCCCGCACAGCATGCGCCGCAGGTCAGATGACCGCGGCACAGAAGGCATCGTAGCGGGTCGGGCCCCCTCGGTGCACACCCGGTAAATGCGGCAGCCGCACTGGCTGCGGGCATGTACCCTACGTGTCGCACCTGACGGGGTGTGGCGCAGCTTGGTAGCGCGTCCGCTTTGGGAGCGGAAGGCCGTGGGTTCAAATCCCGCCACCCCGACCACCGACCGGTCAACACCGGTCACCCCGGGCGATCACCTGGCATGATCGCCTTTGGGGCGTTCGGCCGCTGCGGTTACTATGCAAGCTGCGCGCCCGTGTGTCTCATCCACAGGAATCCACTGAACCGTCACTGGAGATCCTTCGGACGTCCTCCGGGCGGCGAAATCCGCCGGACCAGTCTGGCTCCGGCAGAGACCAAGAAGTCAGCCCCCAAGGAGACCGAACCGTGAAGAGCGCCGTGGAGACCCTGAACCCGACCCGGGTTCGGCTCAGCATCGAGGTGCCCTTCGAGGAGCTCAAGGACAGCCTCGACGCGGCGTACAAGAAGATCAACCAGCAGGTCACGGTGAAGGGCTTCCGGAAGGGCAAGATCCCGGCGCGCGTCATCGACCAGCGGTTCGGCCGCGGTGCGGTCCTGGAGGAGGCGGTCAACGACGCGCTTCCGAAGTTCTACACCGAGGCGGTCAACGAGGCCGACCTGAACGTCCTCGGCCAGCCCGAGGTCGACATCACGGAGCTGAAGGACGGCGAGACGCTGAACTTCACCGCCGAGGTCGACGTCCGTCCCGCCCTCGAGATCCCGGACTACTCCGGCATCGAGGTCGAGGTCGACGCCGTCGAGGTCACCGACGAGGACGTCGAGAAGTCGGTCGAGCAGCTCCGCGAGCGCTTCGCCTCGACCTCCCCGGTCGAGCGCGCCGCCGAGGACGGCGACGTCGTCACCATCGACCTGGAGGCCAAGGTCGAGGGCGAGATCCTGGAGGACGGCGTCGCCAGCGGCGTCTCCTACACGATCGGTTCCGGCGAGCTCCTCGACGGCATCGACGACGCCGTGAAGGGCCTGGAGGCCGGTGGCGAGGCCACCTTCACCTCCGAGCTCAAGGGCGGCTCCGCGGCCGGCAAGGAGGCCGAGGTCACCGTCAAGGTCACCCAGGTCGCCGCCCGCGAACTGCCCGAGCTGGACGACGAGTTCGCGCAGCTCGCCTCCGAGTTCGACACCCTCGACGAGCTCAAGGCGGACAGCCGCAAGCGCCTCGAGAACATGAAGCAGTACGACCAGGCCACGCAGGCCCAGGAGCGCGTCCTGGAGAAGCTGCTCGAGCTGGTCGAGGTCCCGGTCCCCGAGAAGCTGCTCGAGGACGAGATCAACACCCGTAAGCACAACCTCGAGCACCACCAGCTCGGCCAGATGGGCCTCGACCTCGAGAAGTACCTCGAGATCCAGGGCAAGACGGTCGAGGAGTTCGACGCCGAGACCAAGGAAGCCGCGGTCAAGGGCATCAAGACCCAGTTCGTCCTCGACGAGCTGGTCAAGCAGGAGAAGCTCAACGTCAACCAGGAGGAGCTCACCGAGCACCTCATGCGGCGCGCGGCCTCCTCCGGCATGTCCCCCGACCAGTTCGCCCAGGCCGTCGTCGAGGGCGGCCAGGTTCCGCTTCTGGTCGGCGAGGTCGCCCGCGGCAAGGCCCTCGCGGTCGTCGTCGAGGCCGCCACGGTCAAGGACACCAACGGCGAGGTCATCGACCTGGACGACGAGGACGAGGTCGAGACGGCCGCCGAGGTCGCCGCCGAGGCCACGGAGGCCGACGCCACCGAGGCCGACGAGGAGAAGACCGAGGGCTGACGCCCACGGCGCTCCGAGACGTCGTAGGAAGGCCCCGGGGACGTATCCCCGGGGCCTTCCTGGCATACGGCGGCAGACGCGCCCCAAAGGGGCGCGGGGCTGTATCGGTATGCGGCTCCGCCGCGTGGGCGCGAGCAGCCACGTCGGACCTGCACCAGGCAGCGGACCGGTCGACCCACGGCTACGCCCCCGGCGAACACCCCCCTTCGCGGGATTCCCCGAAGGGACCCGCGCGTTAGGGTCCATGAATACGGGGCCGGAGAACTCGGTGAAACCGCCGGCGGCCCCCCGCAGGGAAACGTGAGACGGCCCGGCGCCGTCGTAAGACGAGCAGGTGGATACGTGACGAATCTGATGCCCTCCGCCGCCGGCGAGCCTTCCATCGGTGGTGGCCTCGGCGACCAGGTCTACAACCGGCTGCTCAACGAGCGGATCATCTTCCTCGGCCAGCCGGTCGACGACGACATCGCGAACAAGATCACCGCACAGTTGCTGCTCCTTGCCGCTGCGGACCCCGACAAGGACATCAACCTCTACATCAACAGCCCCGGCGGCTCGATCACGGCCGGCATGGCGATCTACGACACCATGCAGTTCATCAAGAACGACGTGATGACGATCGCGATGGGCCTCGCCGCCTCGATGGGCCAGTTCCTGCTCAGCGCGGGCACCCCGGGCAAGCGGTTCGCCCTTCCGAACGCCGAGATCCTGATCCACCAGCCCTCCGCCGGCCTGGCCGGTTCGGCCTCCGACATCAAGATCCACGCCGAGCGGCTGCTGCACACCAAGAAGCGCATGGCCGAGCTCACGGCCCAGCACACCGGCCAGACCGTTGAGCAGATCACCCGTGACTCGGACCGCGACCGCTGGTTCGACCCCGAGGAGGCCAAGGCGTACGGCCTCATCGACGACGTCATCACCACGGCCGCCAACATGCCGGGCGGCGGCGGTACCGGGGCCTGAGCCCCACCGCGGGGCCCGTACGGCCCCGCACAGCCCCCAGCCGACCGCCTCAGCTCCTAGGAGACAGACAGTGAACGACTTCCCCGGCAGCGGCCTGTACGACCGCTCACGCGCCGAGTACACGGGCCCCACGGCGGAGTCCCGTTACGTCATCCCGCGCTTCGTCGAGCGCACCTCGCAGGGCATCCGCGAGTACGACCCGTACGCGAAGCTCTTCGAGGAGCGCGTGATCTTCCTGGGCGTCCAGATCGACGACGCCTCGGCCAACGACGTCATGGCGCAGCTGCTGTGCCTGGAGTCGATGGACCCCGACCGGGACATCTCGGTCTACATCAACAGCCCCGGCGGCTCCTTCACCGCGTTGACTGCGATCTACGACACGATGCAGTTCGTGAAGCCGGACATCCAGACGGTCTGCATGGGCCAGGCGGCCTCCGCCGCGGCCATCCTGCTGGCCGCCGGTACGCCCGGCAAGCGCATGGCGCTGCCGAACGCCCGTGTGCTGATCCACCAGCCCTACAGCGAGACGGGCCGCGGCCAGGTCTCCGACCTGGAGATCGCCGCGAACGAGATCCTGCGGATGCGCGCGCAGCTGGAGGAGATGCTCGCCAAGCACTCCACCACGCCGATCGAGAAGATCCGCGAGGACATCGAGCGCGACAAGATCCTCACGGCCGAGGAGGCGCTCTCGTACGGCCTGATCGACCAGATCATCTCCACCCGGAAGATGAACAACGCGGCCGTCCGCTAGTCGGAGGCTGTATCGTCTGCCGCCCCTTGGCACGGTAAGTGTGCTTTGACACGCTGCACGTCAAAGTGAACCGAGCCAAGGGGGGCCCGAACGGGGGGCCCGGCAAGGTACCGTCGGATTAAGGCAGCACCAGGAGCCGCTGGATCTAGGCGTCTCCCAGGCGAAGGGGAAGCACACCGTGGCACGCATCGGTGACGGCGGCGATCTGCTCAAGTGCTCGTTCTGCGGCAAGAGCCAGAAGCAGGTCAAGAAGCTCATCGCAGGGCCTGGTGTGTACATCTGCGACGAGTGCATCGACCTCTGCAACGAGATCATCGAGGAAGAACTCGCGGAGACGAGCGAGGTGCGCTGGGAGGAACTTCCCAAGCCGCGCGAGATCTACGAGTTCCTCGAGGGCTACGTCGTCGGCCAGGAGCCGGCGAAGAAGGCCCTCTCGGTGGCGGTCTACAACCACTACAAGCGGGTCCAGGCCGGCGAGAACGGCGGCGCCAACGGACGCGACGACGCGATCGAGTTGGCGAAGTCCAACATCCTGCTGCTCGGCCCCACGGGCTCGGGCAAGACCCTGCTGGCCCAGACCCTGGCCCGCATGCTGAACGTGCCGTTCGCCATCGCCGACGCCACGGCGCTGACGGAGGCGGGGTATGTGGGCGAAGACGTCGAGAACATCCTCCTGAAACTGATCCAGGCGGCCGACTACGACGTCAAGAAGGCCGAGACCGGGATCATCTACATCGACGAGATCGACAAGGTCGCGAGGAAGAGCGAAAACCCTTCCATCACCCGCGACGTGTCGGGCGAGGGCGTCCAGCAGGCCCTGCTGAAGATCCTTGAGGGCACGACCGCTTCCGTGCCCCCGCAGGGCGGGCGGAAGCACCCCCACCAGGAGTTCATCCAGATCGACACGACGAACGTGCTGTTCATCGTGGGCGGCGCCTTCGCGGGCCTGGAAAAGATCATCGAGTCGCGTGCAGGGGCCAAGGGCATCGGCTTCGGCGCGACGATCCGCTCGAAGCGCGAGCTGGAGGCCAAGGACCAGTTCGAGGACGTCATGCCGGAGGACCTGGTGAAATTCGGGATGATCCCGGAGTTCATCGGCCGCCTCCCCGTCATCACCTCGGTCCACAACCTGGACCGCGAGGCCCTGCTCCAGATCCTGGTCGAGCCGCGCAACGCGTTGGTGAAGCAGTACCAACGTCTCTTCGAACTCGACGGTGTGGAACTGGACTTCGAGCGCGAGGCCCTGGAGGCCATCGCCGACCAGGCCATCCTCCGCCAGACGGGCGCGCGAGGGCTGCGCGCCATCATGGAGGAAGTCCTCATGTCCGTGATGTACGAGGTCCCGTCCCGCAAGGACGTGGCCCGCGTGGTCGTCACGGCGGACGTCGTCCACTCGAACGTGAACCCGACGCTGATTCCGCGGGATGCGCGGAATGGGCGGGGGCCGGGGGAGCAGAAGACGGCGTAACCGCCGCACCGCAGGCGGCGAAGGGGCCCCGGTCGACCGACCGGGGCCCCTTCGCGTGGTCGAGGCGTTCGGCGTCAGGCCTTGACGCGCACGTCGTTGCGGACCTTGGCGGTCAGCGCCGCCGCGTCGTCCATCGAGGTGGTCTTGCCCGAGGCCAGGGCGGCCATGTCGTACGAGAGCACGTACGTGAGGGTGCTGTGGTCGCCCCAGATGCAGAACGGCATCTTCATGGTCTGGCCGGACGTCGAGGTCTCGATCACCTGGCACTTCATGATGCCGTTGGCGAAGCCGGCGGGCTTGAACTCCTGGGGGCTGCCCACGAGTTTGCCCTCGGAGGAGCTGGAGCCCTTCGTGGACTCCGTCTTCATCTGGGCGAACATGGCGTCGACGGTCTTCTCGGGGTCGTCGATGGTGCCGTACACGCCCGCGAACATCAGGCTCTTCGCACTGAGGCCCGATCCCGCGGTATAGGCCGCGCTGACGTCCTTGGCGTTGTGAACACCCCATGCCTCGGCGTCCTTGATGTCCTTGTCGGACATCCCGCCGGCCGCGGAGTCGCTGCCCTTCTTGAACTGCCCGGAGACGATCGTCGCCGGCGTCGTCAGCTTGTACGTCCCGTCGTTCGCGATGCTGCTTCCGCCGCCGGAACCGCCACTGCCGCCCCCGCTGGTCACGAACCACACCCCGACACCGATGGCCGCCACGACCGCCACCGCGCCGATGATCAGGCCCGCCTTCTTGCCGCCGCCACCGCTGGGCACCGGCGGCTGCGGGACGGTGTAGGGCTGCTGGCCGTACGGGGCCTGGCCGTAGGGCGGCTGCTGCTGCGGGTAGCCGTAACCGGGCTGGGGCTGGGGCTGGGTGGGGGGAGCCTGCTGGGGGTAGCCGTAGCCCGGCTGGGGCGGAGGGGCCTGCTGGGGGTAGCCGTAGCCGGGCTGCTGCGGGGCCTGCGGCGGCTGCTGGCCGTAGGGGCCCGGCTGGCCGTACGGTCCGGGCTGCTGGGGCTGCCCGCCGTACGGGCCCGGCTGGTTGTGACTCATTACTGGGTTCCCCTCCAGATGCTTATGTGGCCCTGACATCCTGGCGCAGACACAGTGGCCGCATTGCATCGGGGCCCCGACCGTGACAGAACAAACACGTTTCGGGACACCCCCGCGGCACCCCTAAACTGACCCCGTGACCGAGAACGCTCAGCAGCAGCCACCAGCGCCCAGCACCGAACTGCCGACCCAGTACGCGCCGGCCGATGTAGAGGGGCCGCTGTACGAGCGTTGGGTGGACAAGGGGTACTTCGCCGCTGACGCGAAGAGCGACAAGCCCGCGTACACCATCGTCATCCCGCCGCCGAACGTCACGGGCTCGCTCCACCTGGGCCACGCCTTCCAGCACACGCTCATGGACGCCCTCACCCGCCGCAAGCGCATGCAGGGGTACGAGTCGCTCTGGCTGCCCGGCATGGACCATGCCGGTATCGCCACGCAGAACAAGGTCGAGCAGCAGCTCGCCGAGGAGGGCAAGTCCCGGCACGACCTCGGCCGTGAGGCGTTCGTCGAGCGCGTCTGGCAGTGGAAGGAGGAGTACGGCGGCAAGATCCTCGGCCAGATGCGGCGCCTCGGCGACGGCGTCGACTGGGACCGCGAGCGGTTCACCATGGACGAGGGGCTGTCCAAGGCCGTCCTCACCATCTTCAAGAAGCTGTACGAGGACGAGCTGATCTACCGCGCCGAGCGGATCATCAACTGGTGCCCGCGCTGTCTGACGGCCATCTCGGACATCGAGGTCGAGTACCAGGAGGACGACGGCGAGCTCGTCTCCATCAAGTATGGCGAGGGGGAGGAGACGCTGGTCGTCGCCACCACCCGCGCCGAGACGATGCTGGGTGACACGGCCGTCGCCGTCCACCCCGACGACGAGCGCTACCGGCACCTCATCGGCAAGCGCATCAAGCTGCCGCTCACCGACCGCTCCATCCCCGTCGTCGCGGACACCCACGTCGACCCGGAGTTCGGCACCGGCGCCGTCAAGGTCACCCCGGCCCACGACCCGAACGACTTCGCGATCGGCCAGCGTCACGGCCTGGAGTCGATCACGGTCATGGACGAGCGGGCTGTCATCACCGCGCACGGCCCCTTCCAGGGCCTGGACCGCTTCGAGGCGCGCAGCGCCATCGTCGCCGCGCTGCGCTCGCAGGGCCGGATCGTCGCCGAGAAGCGCCCGTACGTCCACTCCGTCGGCCACTGCTCGCGCTGCAAGACCACCATCGAGCCCCGTCTGTCGATGCAGTGGTGGGTCAAGGTCGGCCCGCTCGCGAAGGCGGCCGGTGACGCGGTCCGTGACGGCCGCGTCAAGATCCACCCCGAGGACATGTCGAAGCGGTACTTCGACTGGGTCGACAACATGCACGACTGGTGCATCTCACGCCAGTTGTGGTGGGGCCACCGCATCCCGGTCTGGTACGGCCCCGAGGGCGAGGTCGTCTGCGTCGGGCCCGACGAGGAGCCGCCGACGGGCGAGGGCTGGAAGCAGGACACGGACGTCCTCGACACCTGGTTCTCGTCCGGCCTGTGGCCGTTCTCCACCTTGGGCTGGCCCGAACAGACCGAGGACCTGCGGAAGTTCTACCCGACCGACGTCCTGCTGACCGGCCACGACATCATCTTCTTCTGGGTCGCCCGGATGATGATGTTCGGCCTGTACGCGATGGACGGCGAAGTCCCGTTCCACACCATCGCGTTGACCGGACTGGTCCGTGACGAGCGCGGCAAGAAGATGTCGAAGTCCTTCGGCAACGTCGTCGACCCGCTCGACTGGATGGACAAGTACGGCTCCGACGCCGTCCGCTTCACCCTGGCCCGCGGCGCCAACCCCGGTACCGATGTCCCGATCGGCGAGGAGTGGGTCCAGGCATCCCGGAACTTCGCCAACAAGATCTGGAACGCGACCCGCTTCGCGCTGATGAACGGCGCGACGGTGGAAGGCCCGCTTCCCGAGGCGTCGAGGATGTCCGCCACCGACCGCTGGATTCTCTCCCGTCTCAACAAGACGGTCGCCCAAGTCGACGCGCTCTACGAGGACTACCAGTTCGCGAAGCTCTCGGACGCGCTGTTCCACTTCGCGTGGGACGAGGTCTTCGACTGGTACGTCGAGCTGTCCAAGACGACCTTCATCGCGGGCGGCGAGGCGGCCGAGGTCAGCAAGCGGGTCCTCGGTGAAGTTCTCGACGTCACCCTCAAGCTCCTCCACCCGGTCGTCCCCTTCGTCACCGACACCCTCTGGACCACCCTCACCGGTGGCGAGTCGGTCGTCATCGCCGAGTGGCCGAAGGACAGCGGCTTCCGTGACGCGGCGGCGGAGCGGGAGATCGAGACCCTCCAGTCCGTCATCACCGAGGTCCGTCGCTTCCGTGCCGACCAGGGGCTGCAGCCGGGCCAGCGCGTCCCGGCCCGTCTGACCCTGGACGGCACGGCGCTGGCTCCGCACGAGGCGGCCATCCGCCAGCTGCTGCGTCTGCAGCCCGAGGGCGACTCCTTCACGGCCACGGCGACCCTGCCGGTCGGCGGCGCCGAGGTCGCCCTCGACCTCTCCGGCACGATCGACGTCGCGGCGGAGCGCAAGCGCCTCGCGAAGGACCTCGCGGCCGCGGAGAAGGAGAAGGCCCAGGCCACGGCGAAGCTCGGCAACGAGGCGTTTCTGGCGAAGGCCCCGGACAACGTGGTGGACAAGATCCGCGGCCGTCTGGCCAAGGCGGAGGAGGACATCGCCCGGATCCAGGCCCAGCTGGACAGGCTGCCGGAAGCGTGAGCCGTCTTGCGTAGCCGAAGGCCCCGGTGCTGAGAAGCGCCGGGGCCTTCGCGTGCCTTCAGGGGCGCGGGGCTGTGTCGATATGCGGCTACCGCGGCGTGGGCGCGACCAGCCCCCACCGACCCGCGCTCGCCCACCGGGACCAGCCACCCCCTTCCGTAGGCGCCGCTTTAGACTGACCCCGTGAGTGACAGCGACCCCTTCGACGACATCGTCGCCGCCGAGACCGACCGCGACCCCGACCTCGCGGTCATCGAGGCCGGCAGCCGCACCCTGCGCACCCAGGGCGGCCCGCCGGAGGCAGACGTCCCCGCGCGCCCGGAGGACCCCGAGGTCGACAAGGCCCTGCGCGAGGTCGAGGCAGAGCTCGCCACGCGCTGGGGCGAGACCAAGCTCGAGCCCTCGGTCAGCCGTATCGCCGCGCTGATGGACGTCCTGGGTGAGCCGCAGCGCTCGTACCCCTCGATCCACATCACCGGCACCAACGGCAAGACCTCCACCGCCCGCATGATCGAGGCCCTCCTCGGCGCCTTCGAACTGCGCACCGGCCGATACACCTCCCCGCACGTCCAGTCGATCACCGAGCGCATCAGCCTCGACGGCGCCCCCATCTCCGCCGAGCGGTTCATCGAGACGTACGAAGACATCAAGCCGTACGTCGAGATGGTCGACGGGCAGCAGGAGTACCGGCTGTCCTTCTTCGAGGTGCTGACGGGCATGGCGTACGCGGCCTTCGCGGACGCGCCCGTCGACGTCGCCGTGGTGGAAGTGGGGATGGGCGGTTCCTGGGACGCCACCAACGTCATCGACGGGGACGTCGCCGTGGTCACCCCCATCGACCTCGACCACACCGACCGCCTGGGTGAGACGCCCGCCGCGATCGCCACGGAGAAGGCCGGCATCGTCAAGCAGGACGCGACGGTCATCCTGGCCCAACAGCCGGTGGACGCGGCCCAGGTGCTGCTGAAGAAGGCCGTCGAGGTCGACGCCACCGTGGCCCGTGAGGGGCTGGAGTTCGGGGTCGTGTCACGTCAGGTCGCCGTCGGCGGACAGCTGCTCACCCTGCGCGGGCTGGGCGGCGAGTACGACGAGGTGTACCTCCCCCTCCACGGCCCCTACCAGGCACACAACGCCGCCGTCGCGCTGGCCGCCGTGGAGGCGTTCTTCGGAGTCGGCTCCGAGCGGCCCGAACCCCTCGCCATCGACACCGTCCGCAAGGCCTTTGCGGCCGTCTCCTCGCCGGGGCGGCTCGAAGTCGTACGGCGGTCTCCGACCGTGGTCCTGGACGCGGCCCACAACCCGGCCGGCGCCCGCGCCACCGCCGAGGCCGTCGGCGAGGCCTTCGACTTCAGCCGGCTCATCGGTGTCGTCGGGGCGAGTGGCGACAAGAACGTACGAGGACTGCTGGAGGCCTTCGAGCCGATCTTCGCCGAGGTCGTCGTCACGCAGAACTCCAGCCACCGCGCGATGGACGCCGACGAGCTCGCCGCGATCGCCGTGGAGGTGTTCGGCGACGACCGCGTCCAGGTCGAGCCGCGGCTGCCGGACGCCCTGGAGGCCGCGATCACGCTGGCCGAGGAGGAGGGCGAGTTCGCAGGCGGTGGCGTGCTCGTGACCGGTTCCGTCATCACGGTCGGCGAGGCCCGGCTGCTGCTGGGGAGGGGCTGACAACTCGTGCGTACTCTCTGTGCTTCGACCCTGATCGGCGAGTTCTTCGTGATCGGCTTCGCCGGACTCGTCGCCATGAAGGACCCCGATCTGGCCACGTCGACGGTGTGGACGGTCAGCGGTATCGCGATGTTCCTGTGCGTGGCGCTGTGCGGTGTCGTGACGCGTCCGGGCGGGATCGCCTTCGGCTGGGCCCTCCAGGCCGCCCTCGTCGCCTCCGGTTTCGTCGTTCCGACGATGTTCTTCCTGGGTGCGGTCTTCGCGGCCCTGTGGTGGGCCTCGGTGCACTACGGAAGAAAGATCGACGAGGCGAAGGCGCGGTTCGCGGCGGCACAGTCCGGCTCGACAGGCTCCTCCACAGCTGACGCTGTGTGACAAGGGCCCGGACACGCCCTGTAATCTTCGAACACCCCCGCACGATTCTTGATCTTCCATAGGAGCCCGCAGTGACCCAGCGCACCCTCGTCCTGCTCAAGCCCGACGCGGTCCGCCGTGGCCTGACCGGCGAGATCATCAGCCGTATCGAGCGCAAGGCCGGCTGGCAGATCACCGCGCTGGAGCTGCGCACCCTGGACCAGGAGACCCTGGAGCAGCACTACGGCGAGCACAAGGGCAAGCCCTTCTACGAGCCGCTGGTGGAGTTCATGGCCTCCGGTCCGGTCGTCGCGCTGATCGTCGAGGGTGAGCGGGTCATCGAGGGGCTGCGCGCCCTGGCCGGTCCGACCGACCCGATCGCCGCCGCCCCCGGTTCCATCCGCGGCGACTACGGCGTGATCGTCCGCGAGAACCTGATCCACGCCTCCGACTCCGAGGAGTCCGCCGAGCGCGAGGTGAAGATCTTTTTCCCCGGCCGCGGTTGAGCGACGAACCTATGAATTTTTGAGTGACCGTCAGGTCGCTCGCCCTTCTGACCTGGGGCGGCCGAGAGTTTCCGGCCGTCCTCTGGCATATGCGTGCCGATCGGGGGAACGAGTGCCCCCGATGGGCCGTCTCCACAAGCGAGGCGACACTTCATCTGCTGACAATGGCGAAGACCCTCGCGCAGTGTTCGTGCAGGCGCGTCTACGATGGAAGCCTTCACGTCACAGCACCCACTTCGCCGACCTGAAATGCCCTCAAAAGCTCCCAGGAAGGCCAGACGAATCCTGATGGGGAACTCAATGTCGTTCATCGGCCGTGACATGGCTGTCGACCTCGGGACCGCCAACACGCTGGTGTACGTCAGGGGTCGCGGGATCGTACTCAACGAGCCGTCCGTCGTCGCGATCAACACGAACACCGGTGGAATTCTGGCAGTCGGTGCCGAGGCCAAGAAGATGATCGGGCGGACCCCCGGCAACATCGTTGCCGTGCGCCCGCTGAAGGACGGTGTCATCGCCGACTTCGAGATCACCGAGCGGATGCTCCGCTACTTCATCCTGAAGATCCACAAGCGGCGGTATCTGGCGCGTCCGCGTGTCGTCGTCTGCGTGCCCTCCGGCATCACGGGCGTCGAGCGCCGCGCCGTCATCGAGGCGTCGTCCCAGGCCGGTGCCCGTCAGGTGCACATCATCGAGGAGCCGATGGCGGCGGCCATCGGCTCCGGTCTGCCTGTCCACGAGGCCACGGGCAACATGGTGGTGGACATCGGCGGCGGCACCACGGAGGTCGCGGTCATCTCGCTCGGCGGCATCGTCACCGCCCAGTCCATCCGCGTCGCGGGCGACGAACTGGACAACGCGATCATCCAGCACATCAAGAAGGAGTACTCGCTCCTTCTCGGTGAGCGGACGGCCGAGCAGATCAAGATCACGATCGGTTCGGCGTACGACCTCGACGACGACCAGCACACCGAGATCCGCGGCCGGGACCTCGTCTCCGGACTGCCCAAGACCGTCGTCATCTCCGCCGCCGAAGTGCGCAAGGCGATCGAGGAGCCGGTCAACGCCATCGTCGACGCCGTCAAGACGACCCTCGACAAGTGCCCGCCGGAGCTGTCCGGCGACATCATGGACCGGGGCATCGTGCTGACCGGTGGCGGGGCGCTGTTGAAAGGCCTCGACGAGCGGCTGCGCCGGGAGACCGGGATGCCCATCCACATCGCCGAGGACCCCCTGGACAGCGTGGCGCTCGGCTCGGGCAAGTGCGTCGAGGAGTTCGAGGCGCTCCAGCAGGTGCTGGACGCCCAGCCGCGCAGATGACATAACTCTTCGATTCCGCCGTACGGGACGATCTCCTCTCGTACGGCGGATCGTTGATATAGAGGCAGTTGATATAGAGGCATAAGCTCGCCCATAAGCCTCTGCACGCTGGAACTGCCCATCTGAACTGAACACCTGAACCTCTGCACATTCCTATGAGGAAGGCACGGCCGCCGCACGTGAGGGACACACGAGAGAGCCGGCTGCTCCTGGTGCTGCTGATCGCCATCGCGTTCGCGCTGATCACGGTGGACATCCGCGGCGGTGAGGATTCACCGGTCGACGGTGCGCGCCAGGTCGCGGCCACCGTGTTCGGCCCGATCGAGGACGGCATGTCGTCGGCGGTCAACCCGGTCGGAAACGCGATCTCCGCGGTCCGTGACTCGGGCACCCGGCACGACCGGCTCGCCCGTCTGGAGACGGAGAACGCGGCCCTCAAGGCGAAACTCGGCAGCGACGACCGCAACCGCAGCCGCCTCAAACAGCTCGACAAGATGCTGAAGGTCTCCGCCGAGGGCCAGTACGGCATCAAGGGCGCCCAGGTCATCGCCATAGGGGCGGCCCAGGGCTTCTCCTGGACGATCACCATCGACGTCGGCGCGGCCGACGGCATCAAGCGGGACATGACCGTGCTGAACGGCGACGGCCTGGTCGGACGGGTCACCAACGTCGGCCCCGACGCCTCGACCGTCCTGCTCGCCAACGACCCGGACTTCACCGTCGGCACCCGCATGGAGGGCAGCGACGAGCTCGGCTTCGCCACCGGGCAGGGCGACCGCCCGCTCCGGGTGGAACTGCTCAACTCCAAGGCGGACGTGAAGAAGGGCGACCGGCTGGTCACCTTCGGCTCCGAGGCCGACAAGCCCTTCGTGCCGGGCGTCCCGGTCGGCGTGGTCTCCCGCGTCGACCCGTCCGGCGGCAACCTGACCCGCACCCTCTACGTCACGCCGTACGTCAGCTTCTCCAAGCTCGACATCGTCGGCGTCGTCGTGGAGACCCCGAAGAAGGACCCACGCGACACGGTGCTCCCCGACAAACCCCAGCCGACGCCCACACCGACGGTCACCGTCACGGTGACCCCGTCCCCGAGCGCGTCCCTCGACGGCCAGACCCAGCAGCAGTAGGAGCTGAATCCCCATGCGCGTCAACCGGATCCTGCTCTCCTCGGCCCTGGTCGTCGTAGCCCTGGTGGTCCAGGTGAGCGTCCTCGCCCGGCTCCATCTGCCGGGCGCCGTCCCCGACTTGCTGCTGCTCACCGTGCTGGGCCTGGCGCTGGTCTACGGTCATGTCGGCGGCGCCCTTGTCGGCTTCGGCGCGGGCCTGCTCGCCGACCTGGCCCCGCCCGCCGACCACGCCGCCGGCCGCTACGCCCTGGTGCTGTGCGTCATCGGCTACCTCGCCGGGCTGGTCAGACCGGACAACGGGCGGCTGAAGTCGGCCACCGGCCCCATGCTCGTCGTGGTCGCCGCCGCCATCGGCTCGACCCTGCTGTACGCCGGTGTCGGCGCCCTCGTCGGCGACACCGCCGCCCGGCATGTGGGCCTCGTCAGCTTGATGTTCTCGGCCGCCCTGTACGACCTGCTGCTCGCCCCCTTCGTGGTGCCCGGGATCATGGCCCTGGCCCGGCGCGCGGACAACGACCCGCTCGCCGAGGCCAACTCCCCGTCGAAGAAGGCCACCGACATCACCTCCGGCTGGATCTCCGCCGGGACGGGCCTCAAGCTCGGCGGTCAGCGCGGTGGCCTCGGCAGCCTGAAGACCAAGGCCCGTACCCGCACCGCCCGCGTGGGCCGCATCAAGGGGGTCAAGCGGCTGTGAGCAGGCGGGAGTTGGCGGCGGGCGGCATTCACAGCTCCGTCGTATATGACACGTACACACACTGAGAGGGGGAGGCAGCCGCAGTGACCAACATTCCCGAGACCGGACGGACCCCAAGGGTCCAGATCCGGCTCGTCGTCATCCAGATCCTCGTCCTCTCCCTGCTCGGCACCCTCGGCGGTCGGCTGTGGTACCTGCAGATCCGCGAGGGCAGCGAGTACGCCAAGGAGGCGTCCGGCAACCACGTCCAGCAGGTCGTCGATCCCGCCGTACGCGGCTCGATCCTGGACGCGCGCGGTGTGGCGCTCGCCGACAACGAGACCCGCCTCGTGGTCTCCGCCTCCCGCACCGACCTGCTGAAGATGAAGGACGACGGCAAGGCGGTCCTCACCAAGCTGGCCGGGGTCCTGGGCATGAAGCCCAAGGAGGTCATGCAGCGGGTCCGGCTGTGCGACGCCAAGACGCCCCAGCCCTGCTGGAACGGCTCGCCCTTCCAGCCGATCCCCATCACCGACGAGGCCACGCCCCGCCAGGCCATGCAGATCCGCGAGCGCTCCGAGGACTTCCCCGGCATCACCGCCGAGCCCGAGGCACTGCGCCGCTACCCGGGCCCCGGCAAGTCCAACACCGCACAGGTCCTCGGCTATCTCTCGCCCGTCACCGACGACGAGATCCAGAAGGCCAAGGACACCGACTCGCCCTATCTCCGCTCCGACCAGGTCGGCCGCTCGGGCCTTGAGCGCCAGTACGACAAGGAACTGCGCGGCAAGGCCGGCGTCACCCGCTACGAGGTCGACAACCTCGGCCGCGTCATCGGCAAGGCCAAGTCCGACCCCGCCCAGGCCGGTTCGAGCCTCGTCACCAGCATCGACTCCCGCGTCCAGCGGGTCGCCGAGTACGAGCTGCACAACGCGATGAAGATCGCCCGCGGCCAGTACGACAAGGTCACCGGTGAGAAGTACAAGGCCGACTCGGGTGCCGTCGTCGTGATGGAGGCCAAGACCGGCCGTATCGTCGCCATGGCGTCCGCACCGACCTACGACCCGAACGTCTGGATCGGCGGCATCTCCGCCAAGGACTACAAGCAGCTCACCGGCAAGGACTCCGACTACCCGCTGCTCAATCGGGCCATACAGGGTCAGTCCGCGCCGGGTTCGACCTTCAAGGTGGTCTCCACGGCCGCCGCGGTCCAGGCCGGCTACGCCTGGGACGGCGGCTACCCCTGCACCAGCTCGTACTCGGTGGGCGGCCAGGTCTTCAAGAACTTCGAGGGCGAGAGCTTCGGCCCCATCTCGCTGGGCCGGGCCCTGGAAGTCTCCTGCGACACCGTCTTCTACGGTCTCGCCGACCGCGAGTGGAAGAAGGACGGCGGCATCAACCCCAAGAAGGGTGAGCCCAAGGACTACTTCTACAAGACCGCCCACCAGTTCGGCCTCGGCAAGGAGACCGGCATCGACCTGCCGAACGAGGTCACCGGCCGCGTCCCCGACCGCCAGTGGAAGCAGGACTACTGGAAGGCCAACAAGGACGCCTGGTGCAAGAGCGGCAAAAAGGGCGGCACCTACGTCCAGAGGATCGAGTACGAGGGTTGCCTCGAGGGCTACAAGATGCGCGAGGGCGACTCGATCAACTACTCCATCGGCCAGGGTGACACCCTCCTCACCCCGATCCAGGAGGCCATGATCTACGGGGCCCTCGCCAACGGCGGCACCGAGCACGTCCCGACCATCGGCAAGGCGATCATCAGCGCCGACGGCAAGACCGTCAATGAGATCCAGCCCAAGGTCCTGCGCAAGCTCCCGATCAGCGAGGCCACCCACAAGGGCATCGACAAGGCCCTCGCCGGCGTCATCACCGCCGGTACCGCCGCCTGGAAGTTCAAGGGCTGGCCGCAGGACAAGATCACGCTGCACGCCAAGACCGGTACCGCGGAGGTCTACGGCAAGCAGACCACCTCGTGGCTCGCCACGTACTCCAAGGACTACTCGGTCGTCATGACGATCGCCCAGGCCGGTACGGGTTCCGGCGCCTCCGGTGAGGCCGTCCGCAGCATCTACAGCGCCCTCTACGGCGTCCAGCCCGACGGCTCGATCGACAACAAGAAGGCACTGCTGCCCAGCCCGCAGAAGGGCCTGCCCAAGGTCAAGACGGACGGCACGATCGCCTCGCCGAAGGTGCCCAAGGACCCGGCCAAGGAACTCCACGCCAACGACAACGCCAGCCCCTCCCCGGGCGCGAGCCAGCCCGCCGCGACCACGGCCTCGCCCACATCGACCAACCGGACCACCCGCAGGCGGCCGCGCAGGCGGGGAAGCCGGAGGATGCTCACATGACCGGTGCAGGCAGCTTCTCCGTCCCCGGGTACGGCCCCCGGCGCGCGGGCTGGACCCGCATCTTCGCCCGCGACTCGGTGGCCCGCCGGCTGGACTGGCCGATGCTGCTGGCGGCCCTCGCGCTCTCGGCGATCGGCTCGGTGCTCGTCTTCTCGGCGACCCGCAACCGCACCGAGATCAACCAGGGCGACCAGTACTACTTCCTCATCCGGCACATCATGAACACCGGCATCGGGTTCGCCCTGATGGCCGGCACGGTCTGGCTCGGCCACCGCACCCTGCGCACCGCCGTCCCGATCCTGTACGGCGCCTCGGTGTTCCTGATCCTGCTGGTGCTCACCCCGCTCGGCGCCACCATCAACGGCAGCCGCAACTGGATCGTCTTCGGCGGCGGCTTCTCCCTGCAGCCCGCCGAGTTCGTGAAGGTCACGATCATCCTGGGCATGGCGATGATGCTCGCCGCCCGGGTGGACGCGGGCGACAGACCGTACCCCGACCACCGCACGGTCCTGCAGTCCCTGGGCCTGGCCTCCGTACCCATCCTGATCGTGCTGCTCATGCCCGACCTCGGCACGGTCCTGGTCCTGGTGACCATCATCCTGGGCGTGCTGCTCGCCTCCGGCGCCTCCAACCGCTGGGTCTTCGGCCTGATCACGGCCGGCGTCGTCGGCTGCATCGCCATCTGGCAGCTGCACATCCTGGACGAGTACCAGATCAACCGCTTCGCGGCCTTCGCCAACCCCAGCCTCGACCCGGCGGGCGTCGGCTACAACACCAACCAGGCGCGCATCGCGATCGGTTCGGGCGGTCTGACCGGCGCCGGCCTCTTCCACGGCTCGCAGACCACCGGCCAGTTCGTGCCCGAGCAGCAGACGGACTTCGTCTTCACTGTCGCGGGCGAGGAGCTGGGCTTCGTCGGCGCGGGGCTGATCATCTTCCTGCTCGGCGTGGTGCTGTGGCGCGCCTGCCGGATCGCCCGCGACTCGACCGAGCTGTACGGCACGATCGTCGCCGCCGGAATCGTCGCCTGGTTCGCCTTCCAGACCTTCGAGAACATCGGCATGACCCTCGGCATCATGCCGGTCACCGGCCTGCCGCTGCCCTTCGTGTCGTACGGCGGCTCGTCGATGTTCGCGGTGTGGATGGCGGTGGGGCTGCTGCAGTCGATCAGGGTGCAGAGGCCCATGTCGGCGTAGGCCTCCGGCGGTTGCGGCGGGAACGGTGCGGGCGGGTGGGGGTTGCGGCCCTGGGGGCTGTGCCCCAGACCCCCTTCGGCCTGAACGGCCTCGTCCTCAAACGCCGGACGGGCTGGGGCCGCGCCCCCTGTCGTACCAGTTCCGCAGCAACTAGATTCGGTTCATGGCGGACACAAAGCGGGAGATCGAGCGGAAGTACGAGTCCGACGACAGCGGCCTGCCCGACCTGACAGGCGTCGCCGGTGTCGACGCGGTCGTCGACAAAGGGGTCGCGCATCTGGACGCCACCTACTACGACACCTCCGACGAACGCCTCGCCGCGTCCGCGATCACCCTGCGCCGCCGCACCGGCGGCGCCGACGCGGGCTGGCACCTGAAGTTCCCGGTCGCCCCCGGCGTCCGCGACGAGATCCAGGCGCCGCTCTCCGACACCGTCCCGCGCAGCCTCGCCGGCCTGGTCCGCTCCCGGGTCCGCGACGCCGAGCTGCTGCCCGTGGTCCGGCTGCGCTCCGACCGCGACGTCCGCGACCTCGTCGACGCCGGGGGCCGGCTGCTCGCGGAGGTCAGCGTGGACGCCGTACGCGCCGAACGGCTCACCGGCGACGGCGGTTCGGCCCAGTGGACCGAGCTGGAGGTGGAACTCGCCGACGGCGGCGACCCCGCCTTCCTCGACAAGGTCGACAAGCGGCTGCGCAAGGCGGGCGTACGACCCTCCGCATCGGCCTCCAAGCTGGCCCGGGCCCTGGCGGAGACCGCGCCGAAGAAGAAGCGCAGGAAGAAGCAGCAGGTGAAGCCGCCGGTGACGGCCGGCGACCACGTCCTCGCCTACGTCCGCGAGCAGCGCGACGCGATCATCGAACTCGACCCTGCCGTACGCCAGGACGTGTACGACTCCGTGCACCGCATGCGCGTCGCCACCCGCCGTATGCGCAGCGCCTTCCGCTCGTACGGCAAGGTCCTCGACCGGACCGTCACCGACCCCATCGGCGTCGAACTGAAGTGGCTGGCCGGCGAGCTCGGTGTGGACCGGGACCGGGAGGTGCTGACCGAGCGGCTGTCGGCGGCCCTGGACGAACTGCCCAGGACACTGCTCTCCGGGCCCATCCGCACCCGGCTGCGCACCTGGATGAACGCCCGCCGCGGCGGATCGCGCCGCCGTCTGACCGGCGTCCTGGACTCCCAGCGCTATCTGAAGCTGCTCGACAGCCTGGACGCGCTGGTCGCGGACCCGCCGGTGCTGGAGGCGGCCGCCGGAAAGCCGGAGAAGGTGATCGCCAAGGCCGTACGGAAGGACTTCGCAAAGCTGTCCGAGCTGGTCGAGCAGGCCATCGCCCTGGAACCCGGCCACGAACGCGACCTCGCCCTGCACGAGGCCCGCAAGAAGGCCAAGCGGACGCGGTACTCGGCGGAGGCCGCCACACCGGCCCTCGGCAGCCCGGCGACCGCGCTGACCAAATCGATGAAGTCCCTCCAGAACCTGCTCGGCGACCACCAGGACAGCTTCATGACCCGCCAGACCCTGCGCGAGCTGTCCGCCGTGGCCCACGCGGCGGGGGAGAGCTCGTTCACGTACGGAGTGCTCTACGGCCGCGAGGAGGCGCGCGCCACGGCCGTGGAGACACAGGTGCCGGGGGCCTGGCGGGAGGTCAAGGACGGGATGCAGGTCTGAGCGGTCGGGGCGGGTGCACGGCCGCGTTAGGCTAGATGGTCACCCCTGTCAGTTCAGGTCGTCCCATCAGCCCATTCCCACGAAGGTTCGAGATGTCTGCCGAAGTCGCTGCGGCCGCCGAGTCTGTGTTCCCGCAGCTCGAAGCTCTGCTCCCGCATGTGCAGAAGCCGATCCAGTACGTCGGCGGAGAGCTCAACTCCACGGTCAAGCCGTGGGAGTCCTGTGACGTCCGCTGGGCGCTCATGTACCCGGACGCCTACGAGGTCGGGCTGCCCAACCAGGGCGTCATGATCCTCTACGAGGTCCTGAACGAGCAGGAGGGCGTTCTCGCCGAGCGCACCTACAGCGTGTGGCCGGACCTGGAGGCGCTGATGCGGGAGCACGCCGTCCCGCAGTTCACGGTGGACAGCCACCGGCCGGTGAAGGCCTTCGACGTGTTCGGGCTGAGCTTCTCCACGGAGCTCGGCTACACGAACATGCTGACGGCGCTGGACCTGGCCGGAATCCCCCTGGAGTCCAAGGACAGGGGGCTCGACGACCCGATCGTCCTGGCCGGCGGCCACGCGGCCTTCAACCCCGAGCCGATCGCGGACTTCATCGACGCGGCGATCATCGGCGACGGCGAGCAGGCCGTGCTGGACATGACGAAGATCATCCGTGACTGGAAGGCGGAGGGCCGCCCCGGCGGCCGCGAGGAGGTCCTGTTCCGCCTCGCGAAGACGGGCTCGGTCTACATCCCCGCGTTCTACGACGTGGAGTACCTCCCCGACGGCCGTATCGCCCGTGTCGTACCGAACAAGTCGGGCGTCCCGTGGCGCGTGTCGAAGCACACGGTCATGGACCTCGACGAGTGGCCCTACCCCAAGCAGCCCCTGGTCCCGCTCGCCGAGACCGTCCACGAGCGCATGTCGGTGGAGATCTTCCGCGGCTGCACCCGCGGCTGCCGCTTCTGCCAGGCC
This sequence comes from Streptomyces sp. NRRL S-646, assembly GCF_000720765.1. Lineage (GTDB taxonomy): Bacteria > Actinomycetota > Actinomycetes > Streptomycetales > Streptomycetaceae > Streptomyces. The sequence continues at coordinate 223,924 of NZ_JODC01000006.1, read as the reverse complement.
GGCATGATCACGCGCCCGGTCCGCGAGCGCTCCATCACGGGCATCGGCGACATGGTGGAGAAGGGCCTGAAGGCGACGGGCTTCGAGGAGGTCGGCCTCCTCTCCCTGTCCTCCGCGGACCACAGCGAGATCGGTGACATCGCCAAGGGGCTGGCGGACCGGTACGAGGAGGACAAGATCGGCCTGTCCCTCCCCTCCACGCGTGTGGACGCCTTCAACGTCGACCTGGCGAACGAGCTCACGCGCAACGGCCGCCGCTCCGGCCTCACCTTCGCCCCCGAGGGCGGCTCGGAGCGCATGCGCAAGGTCATCAACAAGATGGTCTCGGAAGAGGACCTGATCAGGACGGTCTCCACCGCCTACGGCAACGGCTGGCGCCAGGTGAAGCTGTACTTCATGTGCGGCCTGCCCACGGAGACGGACGAGGACGTCCTGCAGATCGCCGACATGGCGATGAAGGTGATCGCCGAGGGCCGCAAGGTCTCCGGCCAGAACGACATCCGCTGCACGGTCTCGATCGGCGGCTTCGTCCCCAAGCCCCACACTCCCTTCCAGTGGGCGCCGCAGCTCTCCGCCGAGGAGACGGACGCCCGCCTCGAAAAGCTCCGGGACAAGATCCGCGGCGACAAGAAGTACGGCCGCTCGATCGGCTTCCGCTACCACGACGGCAAGCCCGGCATCGTAGAGGGCCTCCTCTCCCGCGGCGACCGCCGCATCGGCGCCGTCATCCGCGCCGTCTACGAGGACGGCGGCCGCTTCGACGGCTGGCGCGAGCACTTCTCCTACGACCGCTGGATGAGCTGCGCGGACAAGGTGCTGCCGGCCTTCGGCGTGGACGTGGACTGGTACACCACGCGCGAGAAGACGTACGAGGAGGTCCTGCCCTGGGACCACCTCGACTCGGGCCTCGACAAGGACTGGCTCTGGGAGGACTGGCAGGACGCCCTCGACGAGACGGAGGTCGAGGACTGCCGGTGGACGCCGTGCTTCGACTGTGGGGTGTGCCCGCAGATGGACACGCACATCCAGATCGGCCCGACGGGCAAGAAGCTGCTGCCGCTGACGGTCAAGAACGCAGGCCCGGCGCCCGCTTCGAGTGATCACGCGCACTGACGTGAACCCCGTCGTCTCCGTCGTCACGCCGGTGCACGGCGGCGCTGTCCGTTTCCTTCCCGACGCCTACGCCTCTCTCCTCCAGCAGGATCTTCCTGACGGGTGGTCATGGGAGTGGTGCGTACAGGAGGACGGCAGCGACGTGCGTGCACAGTCGTATCTGCCGGCCGACGATCCACGGATCCGGGTTGCGGCGTCCCGCGCCGGCGGCCCGCACGTGGCACGGACCATGGCGTTCGCGCGCTCGACCGGTGCCTATGTGAAGACGCTGGACGCCGATGACCAGCTCACCGCCGGAACTCTCGCCCGGGACATCGCCGTGCTGGAGGAGGACGCCTCGGTCGGCTGGACCACGTCGCGGGTCGTCGATCTCCTCGAGGACGGCAGCACCGTCTCGTTCGAATCGAGCGACCCGCAACCGGGCCGGCTCCCCAGGGGAAGCGAGTTCGGCTTCTGGGCCGAACACCACCGGCCGCAGGTCCACCCCGCCACCCTGTGCGTGAGGCGCTCCCTGCTGGCGCTGCTGGGCGGCTGGATGGCCCTGCCCGCCTCGGGCGACACCGGGCTCCTGCTCGGTCTGGACGCCTTGGCGGACGGATGGTTCATCGGCGAGACCGGACTTGCCTACCGCAAGCACGGCGGCCAGATCACCGCCCACCCCGACCATCGCAGCGGGGCGGAATGGGAGGCCCGTATGTCCCTGATCCGTGAGCATGCGGAGGCCATCCGGGCGTGGGCCGACACCGGGGTTCAGCTGTCGCCGGAGCCCGGGCCGTAGAGCGCAGCGATGTCCTTGGACGATGCCCACCGGCTGTAGGTGGGGGACTGGGGCCAGCCCTCGGGAGAGTCCTGCCATTCCTCCTGGCGGCCGTACGGGAGGAGATCGATCAGCGCGAAGCTGTGACCGATCTGCTCGGTGCCGCGGCCGTTGGTGTGCCAGGTGCGATAGACGGTGTCGCCGTGGCGCAGGAAGACGTTGACCGCGAATCCGCCGCCGGGCGGTGCGCCGACGTCGGTCCCGAAGGAGCTGTCGGCGGTCGAGTACCAGGCCATGCGGTTGCCGACGCGCCGCTTGTAGGCGAGTGCCTCTTCGATGGGGCCCTGGGTGACGACGACGAAGCGCGCGTCGTAGTTGTCCAGGAACTCCAGGCGGGTGTACTGCGAGGTGAAGCCCGTGCAGCCCGGGCACTGCCATTCCTGGCCGGCGAACCACATGTGGTTGTAGACGATCAGCTGCCTCCTGCCTTCGAAGACGTCCGCCAGCCGGACCGGGCCGTCCTCGCCCTCGAGGGTGTAGTCGGGCATCTCGACCATCGGCAGCCGTCGGCGCTCGGCGGCGATGGCGTCGAGCTCCCGCGTCGCGGCCTTCTCCCGGGCGCGCAGTGTCTGCAGCCTGTGCTCCCAGGTGGCGGCGTCGACGACGGGTGGTAGTGCGTGGGTGGTCATGGTCCCCTCACAGAGCTCGCGCGTGACTTTCGCTGGTGTGGAGGTAGACCCCGCCGGGCTCCGGAACTCATCGGCGCTCCGACGAGGGATCCGGACGGGCGGCCCCGGCGTCTGTGGGGGTATGGATCTGCAGAAGCCGCCCGCCGAACACCCCGGACAGCAGCCCGCGCGACAGTCGCCCGAAGGGTGCCTCGTCGTTGCGATCCGCCTTCCCGTGCGGATCGTCGTGCTTGTGCTGGTCGTGCCGGTACGGATGGCGTGGGATGCGCTCGTGGTCGCCGGGCGGTTTCTGAACAGCACCGTGTTCCGGCCGGTGGGACGGGCGTTGTTGTGGGTGGCGCGGGCCGTGTTCGTATGGCCCTTCGTGGGGCTTTGGCGCTATGTCGTCGTGCCGCTCGGCAGGGCGTTGGGGTGGCTCGGGAACGTGCTCGTGGTTGTGCCGCTGAAGTGGTTCCACCGCTACGCCCTGACTCCGTTGGGGCAGGCCCTGGTGTGGGTGTACGCGCGCCTTCTCACGCCTGTCGGGCATGGCGTGATGTGGGTGCTCAGCGGGATCGGGGCGGTGCTCGCCCTGCTCGGGGCCGGTGTGTACGCCGGTGCCGCGTGGCTGGTGCGGTATCTCGTCGTCGTTCCCGCGATGTGGGTGTACGAGTGGGTGCTCGCGCCGGTCGGCCGGGCGATCGCCTGGGTCGCGCGCACCGTCGCCACCGGGGTCGGGATCGGGCTGTACTGGGTGGGGCGGGTGCTGTTCGTGCTGCCCGCGCTCGCGCTGTGGCGGTGGGTGCTGGTGCCCGTCGGGCGGTTCCTCGCCGTCGTCGGGCGCGAGGTGGGGCAGGCGATCGGGCATGCCTGGCGGGTGGCCGGGCGGATCTCGCTCGCCGTGGGGCGGGCTCTCGGGACCCTCTTCCGGTGGATCTTCGTGGAGCCGGTGCGCTGGGTCTACCGGACCGTGCTCACTCCCGTCGGACATGTCGTACGGGATGCCGTGCTGCGGCCCGCCGCCGAGGCGGCGCGCAGTGTGGGGCGGGCCACCCGGCTGGCGCTCGCCTCCGCCCGGGAGTCCGCGCGACAGGCGCGCGCCGAGTTCCGGCGGATGCTCTTCGGGGAGCCCGATCGGACCGAGGCAGTGGACCGGCGGGAACCTCCGGGCCGCGAGACACGTACTCTTGGTAGCAGTACGACCGCTCTCACGAAGGACTGAACGACACTGGGCAAGCGACAGCCCGAAGGCCCGCCGCCCGCACCCGCGGTGCAGCGCATCCGACTGCGCTACACCAAGCGCGGCCGCCTCCGGTTCACCAGCCACCGTGACTTCCAGCGCGCCTTCGAGCGTGCGCTGCGCCGTGCCGAGGTGCCCATGGCGTACTCGGCGGGGTTCACGCCGCATCCGAAGGTGTCGTACGCCAATGCCGCACCCACCGGCACGGGCAGTGAGGCGGAGTATCTGGAGATCGCCCTCACCGAGGCGCGGGATCCGGAGAAGTTGAGGATCCTGCTCGACGAGTCGCTGCCCGCCGGGCTCGATGTCGTCGACGCGGTCGAGGCCCGGATGTCCGGGCTCGCCGACCGGCTCACGGCTTCCGTGTGGGAGCTGCGACTGGACGGCGTGGACCCGGCCGAGGCGGAGCGGGCCGTTTCGGCCTTCAACACCGCCGAGGCCGTCGAGGTCCAGCGCATGACCAAGAACGGCGTGCGGACATTCGACGCCCGCCCCGCGGTCGTACATCTTGAAACGCATAGTGATCCGGCTGATAGGCCGACCGACCAGCCCTGTGCGATACTGCGGCTGGTTGTTCGGCACGTGACGCCTGCCGTACGACCCGACGACGTCCTGTCCGGTCTCCGCGCCGTGGCCGACCTGGCGCCGCCGGTCCCCGCTGCGGTGACCAGGCTGGCGCAGGGGCTGCTCGATGAAGAGACCGGCACGGTGACCGACCCGCTCGCGCCCGACCGCGAGGCAGCGACGGCCCGACCCACGGCCGATTCCGCTGCCGCCGCGAAGGCGTCGGCGTAAGGAAGGTCCCGCGAAGGACGGACGTCGAAGCGCCGCCCTCGTACTCGGGAGCCACCTGGGTCGGGCAGCGCACCGACACAGAAGACTTTCGCCAGGCCGTATGCATTCGGTGTACGGAACCGGCGAGACAGGACACAGAGAGCTCCCGTGCGGCGCCCGCGCCCCGGACGGCGGCACCGCGCATCGCGCGAGCCGCGGACGTCACCGGCGATCAACGCCGGACCGGGCGCGGCGCCCGGGAGCCTGACGGGAGAAATGCCCGCATGCTCGAGCCGACCGAACCCACTGAGGGTTCCGAACTGAACACCCCCAGCGACACCTTGCCGCCGCGTCGTCGGCGCCGTGCCGCTTCACGCCCGGCGGGTCCCCCCGCCGCGGGCGCCTCCGAGACCCCGGAGGAGATCGTCGCGCCGGCCATACCGGCCGACAGCGACAGCGAAAAGAAGCCCGACGATTCCGAAGAGTTCGCTGAGGCGCCTGCGGTTGTCGAGGAGGCCGCGCCTGCCGGGCGTACGCGTCGTCGTGCGACCCGCCGGGTGTCCGCGCCTGCCGGGGCGACCGCTGCCGCCGAGGCCGCCGAGACCGTGGTGGCCGCTGCCGCTCCGGTCGAGGAGCGGGAGAGCGCGGCCGTCGCCGAGGTTCCTGCCGAGGCGGCCGCTGAGCCCGACGAGGACGCCGCTCCGCGTCGTACCCGTCGTCGTGCCACGCGCCGTGTGTCGGCGCCCGGCGAGGCGCCCGTGACCACCGAGGCGCCCGCCGCCGAGGACACCGAGACGACCGCCGTGGCCGAGGCGCCCGCCGCCGAGGCTGCAGAGCCGGCCGAGGACGCCGCTCCGCGTCGTACCCGTCGTCGTGCCACGCGCCGTGTGGCCACGACGGTCGAGGAGACCCCCGGTGCCGAAGAGGTGCCGGCTGTTGAGGAGCCCGTCGCCGCTCCGGCTGCCGAGCAGGCCGAGGAGGACGGCGCGCCGCGGCGTACGCGTCGCCGGACCGCCCGTAAGGCCGCCACCGGGTTCGCCGAGCCCGCGCAGACCGCCGGTGCCGCCGAGAGCGTCGAGGACGAGGGTCCGCGGCGGCCGGCCAGGCCCGCCGTCGCCGTGTTCCAGGCGCCCGTGTTCACCGAGCCGCAGTTCCAGACCCCGCAGCGCGCCGCCGCCGAAGCGGCCGCCGAGGCCGAGACCGTCGAGCCGGAGGAGCTCCCCGAGGAGCAGGCCGGGGCGCGGCGCCGTCGCCGTCGCCGCGGTGCCGCCGCCGGCGAGGAGGCCGAACCGCAGGCCGTGGAGACCACCGTGGAGGACGAGGCGGAGGAGGCCGACGAGTCGGCCGAGGACGCCGCCGAGGGCGACGAGTCGGAGGAGACCGGTTCGCGCCGTCGCCGTCGCCGTGGCGGCCGTCGCCGTCGTCGTGGCGAGTCCGCCGAGTCCGCCGGTGAGGACGAGTTGGAGGAGTCCGACGAGCTCGCCGCCGTACAGGCCGGGCGGGCCGATGAGGACGCTGCGGACACCGCCGAGCAGGTCGAGGACGACGAGGAGGACGAGGCCGGCGAGAGCGGCGGCTCCAGCTCCAGCAGCCGTCGGCGCCGGCGCCGTCGTCGTCGTGCCGGTGACACCTCCGCGGACATCGAGCCCGGCGACGGTGACCCCGAGCGCACGGTCGTCAAGGTCCGCGAGCCCCGCCCGAAGGCCGAGCCGTCCGACGAGGTGCAGTCCATCAAGGGCTCCACGCGTCTGGAGGCCAAGAAGCAGCGCCGCCGCGAGGGCCGTGAGCAGGGCCGCCGACGCGTCCCGATCATCACCGAGGCCGAGTTCCTGGCCCGCCGTGAGGCCGTCGAGCGCGTGATGGTCGTCCGGCAGAGCGGTGAGCGCACGCAGATCGGCGTCCTGGAGGACGGCGTGCTCGTCGAGCACTACGTCAACAAGGAGCAGTCGACCTCGTACGTCGGCAACGTGTACCTCGGCAAGGTGCAGAACGTACTGCCCTCGATGGAGGCCGCCTTCATCGACATCGGCAAGGGCCGCAACGCCGTCCTGTACGCCGGTGAGGTCAACTTCGAGGCGCTCGGCATGGCCAACGGGCCGCGCCGTATCGAGTCCGCCCTGAAGTCCGGCCAGTCCGTGCTCGTCCAGGTCACCAAGGACCCGATCGGGCACAAGGGCGCGCGTCTGACCAGCCAGGTGTCCCTCCCGGGCCGCTATCTCGTGTACGTCCCCGAGGGCTCGATGACCGGCATCAGCCGCAAGCTGCCCGACACCGAGCGGGCCCGGCTGAAGACCATCCTCAAGAAGATCGTCCCCGAGGACGCGGGCGTCATCGTGCGCACCGCCGCCGAGGGCGCGAGCGAGGACGAGCTGCGCCGCGACGTCGAGCGACTGCAGGCGCAGTGGGAGGACATCCAGAAGAAGTCGAAGAACGGCAACGCCCCGACGCTGCTGTACGGCGAGCCGGACATGACCGTCCGCGTCGTCCGCGACATCTTCAACGAGGACTTCACCAAGGTCGTCGTCAGCGGCGACGACGCCTGGGAGACCATCCACGGATACGTCTCGCACGTCGCACCCGACCTCGCCGACCGGCTGTCGAAGTGGACCAGTGAGGTCGACGTCTTCGCCACGTACCGGATCGACGAGCAGCTCGCCAAGGCCCTGGACCGCAAGGTCTGGCTGCCCAGCGGTGGTTCGCTGGTGATCGACCGGACCGAGGCGATGGTCGTCGTCGACGTCAACACCGGCAAGTTCACCGGCCAGGGCGGCAACCTCGAGGAGACCGTCACCAGGAACAACCTGGAGGCGGCCGAGGAGATCGTCCGCCAGCTGCGGCTGCGCGACCTCGGCGGCATCATCGTCATCGACTTCATCGACATGGTGCTCGAGTCCAACCGGGACCTGGTGCTGCGGCGCCTGCTGGAGTGCCTGGGCCGGGACCGTACGAAGCACCAGGTCGCGGAGGTCACCTCGCTGGGCCTGGTCCAGATGACCCGCAAGCGGGTCGGCCAGGGCCTGCTGGAGTCCTTCTCCGAGACCTGCGTCCACTGCAACGGCCGCGGTGTCATCGTGCACATGGAGCAGCCGAGCGCCCCCGGTGGCGGCGGCAAGCGCAAGAAGCGCGGGCGTGGCGGCGACGGGCACGTGCACGAGCACGAGGCCGTGGCGGCCGTCGAGGCTCCGGAGGCCGTCGAGGAGACCGAGGCCGAGGTCGCTGCCGAGGCCGCGGCACCGGTCGCGCTGTCCGAGCCGGCCTTCGCGCCGGACGAGGAGCTGTACAGCAGCGTCGCCGAGGCTGAGGCCGCGGTCGGCCGTGGCCGTTCGCGGCGCCGCGCGAGCCGTCGTGCGTCCGCTCCGGCGGGTGCGCCCCGGCGTGAGGCACCGCGTTACGAGGAGGCCGAGGCGCCGACCGCTCAGGACGTGACGGTCGAGGCTGAGGTGGAGCGTCCGGTGCAGCCGGAACCCGCCGCCGAGGCGCTGGCCGAGCCCGCTGCCGTCGAGGACGCGGTCGTCCAGACCGCCCCCGCCGAGGCTCCGGCCGTCGAGGAGGCCGCGCCCAAGGGGCGTACGCGCCGTCGCGCGACCCGCAAGGTGTCCGCGCCGGCCGGGTCGCCCGCGGGCGCCGAGGCCGCCGTGGTGACGGTCGCCGAGACGGCCCCCGTGGCCGAGGCTCCGGTGGTGGCCGAGGCGGAGACGGCGGCCGAGACGCCCGCCGAGAGCGCCGCTCCGGCCCGCCCGCGGCGCCGTGCGGTGCGCAAGGAGACCGCGCCGACCGCGTCCGAGGAGACGGCCGTCGTGGTCGTCCCGTCGGGTGCGGAGGAGCCGGCGGCCGCGGAGGAGAGCGCCGAGGAGGCGGCTCCGGCCAAGAAGACGGCCGCTCGCAAGACGGCCAAGAAGGCCACCGCGAAGAAGGCCGCCACCAAGAAGACCGCGGCCAAGAAGACGGCAGCGAAGAAGGTCACGGCCAAGAAGGCGGCGACGACCGCCAAGACGGCCGCGGCCAAGTCGACGGCGAAGAAGACCACGGTCTCGGCCGCCGCCGACGAGAGCTGAGCAGTGCCGCGTGCGGCCGGTCCCTGTGACCGGCCGCACGCGTGCGGGGCCCGGCCCGGTTTGACCCCTCCGGCCACGGCCCCGTAACCTTGACCGTCGGCGTGTCCTTGGATATGGGCGCGCCACATCCCCGTAAACCTCATTCCTCCAGGGCACTGGGTGCTCCGGAGAGGCTGCCCGTGCCGGGTGGCTGGACTGCGGGGGTGCCGTTCCCGAGCGAGAGAGTGAGATCCGCGTGTACGCCATCGTGCGCAGCGGTGGTCGCCAGCACAAGGTTGCTGTCGGCGACATCGTTGAGGTTGACAAGATTTCCACTGCCAAGGTTGGCGACACGGTCGAGCTCTCGACCCTGCTCGTTGTCGACGGCGAAGCTGTCACCAGCGACCCGTGGGTGCTGGCCGGCATCAAGGTCCAGGCCGAGGTCGTGGACCACCACAAGGGCGTCAAGATCGACATCCTTCGCTACAAGAACAAGACCGGCTACCGCCGTCGTCAGGGCCACCGCCAGCAGTACACGGCGATCAAGGTCACTGAGATCCCCACGGCTGCGAAGTAAGGGACTGAGGAGAGATGGCACACAAGAAGGGCGCATCGTCCACCCGGAACGGTCGCGACTCGAACGCCCAGCGGCTCGGCGTGAAGCGCTTCGGCGGTCAGGTCGTCAACGCGGGTGAGATCCTGGTCCGCCAGCGCGGCACCCACTTCCACCCCGGCACGGGCGTCGGCCGTGGCGGCGACGACACGCTGTTCGCGCTGAACGCCGGCGCGGTGGAGTTCGGTACCCACCGTGGCCGCAAGGTCGTGAACATCGTTCCGGTCGCCTGAGTCTGTTCCTGATTCAGGGCTGAAGCCCGAACGCTTCGCGAGGCGGACCTCACTTCCCGTGTGGGAAGGCGGGTCCGCCTTTCGCGTGTTGACATGAGTAACACCCGTACGTAACTGGAGGCACCAACCATGACCACCTTCGTGGACCGCGTCGAACTGCACGTCGCCGCGGGTAACGGAGGCCACGGCTGTGCCTCCGTCCACCGTGAGAAGTTCAAGCCGCTCGGCGGACCCGACGGCGGCAACGGCGGGCGCGGCGGTGACGTCATCCTCACCGTCGACCAGTCCGTGACGACTCTTCTCGACTACCACCACTCCCCGCACCGCAAGGCCACCAACGGCAAGCCCGGTGAGGGCGGCAACCGGTCGGGCAAGGACGGCCAGGACCTCGTGCTGCCCGTGCCGGACGGCACCGTCGTCCTCGACAAGGCCGGCAATGTGCTCGCCGACCTGGTCGGACACGGCACCTCGTACGTCGCTGCGCAGGGCGGCCGCGGCGGGCTCGGCAACGCGGCGCTCGCCTCGGCGCGGCGCAAGGCGCCGGGGTTCGCGCTGCTCGGCGTCCCCGGCGATCTGCAGGACATCGTCCTGGAGCTGAAGACGGTCGCGGACGTGGCGCTGGTGGGGTACCCGAGTGCCGGTAAGTCCTCGCTGATCTCGGTGCTGTCGGCCGCCAAGCCGAAGATCGCCGACTACCCGTTCACGACCCTCGTCCCCAACCTGGGTGTCGTGACGGCCGGTTCCACCGTGTACACCATCGCGGATGTGCCGGGGCTGATCCCGGGCGCCAGCCAGGGCAAGGGGCTGGGGCTGGAGTTCCTGCGGCACGTCGAGCGGTGCAGTGTGCTGGTGCATGTGCTGGACACGGCGACGCTGGAGTCCGAGCGGGACCCCGTCTCCGACCTCGATGTCATCGAGGAGGAGCTGAAGCAGTACGGCGGGCTCGACCGGCGGCCGCGGATGGTCGTACTGAACAAGATCGACGTACCGGACGGCAAGGACCTCGCCGAGATGGTGCGGCCGGATCTGGAGGCGCGCGGGTACCGGGTCTTCGAGGTGTCGGCCGTCGCTCATCTCGGGCTGAAGGAACTGTCGTTCGCGCTGGCCGACGTGGTGGCGAAGGCGCGCGCCGCGAAGCCGAAGGAGGAGGCGACGCGGATCGTCATCCGGCCCAAGGCCGTCGACGACACCGGCTTCACGGTGACCCGCGAGGACGACGGGCTGTTCCGGGTGCGGGGCGAGAAGCCCGAGCGCTGGGTGCGGCAGACCGACTTCAGCAACGACGAGGCCGTGGGCTATCTCGCGGACCGCCTCAACCGCCTCGGTGTGGAAGAGGAGTTGATGAAGGCGGGGGCCCGGTCGGGCGACGGTGTCGCCATCGGACCCGAGGAGAACGCCGTCGTCTTCGACTGGGAGCCGACGGTGATGGCCGGGGCGGAGATGCTGGGCCGTCGCGGTGAGGACCACCGGTTCGAGGCGCCCAGGCCTGCGGCGCAGCGGCGTCGCGACCGGGACGCGGAGCGGGACGAGGCCCTCCGGGAGTACGGGGGCTTCGAACCCTTCGGTGAGTAGGCGCTCCGCGGGATTGGTGCCGTCTGGGGGCTCCGCCCCCAGGCCCCGGTCGGCCTGAACGGCCTCGTCCTCAAACGCCGGACGGGCTGGAGGTAGTTGCCGCCGGGAGACGTGCCACGTCGTTGAGGGCCCCTCACTCATCGGCAGTGTGGCGGCGGCCGGTCAGGTGACCGTGTTGAAGGGCGGCGCGTCCGGGCTCACCGGGACCTGTGCCGGTGCCGTGGCCTTCGACCAGAACACCGCGGGCGTGCCGGGCACCGCCGAGCAGAACGACTTCTTCGGGCGCAGCACCGTCCTGGTCGACACCGACCAGAACGGCCGTGCCGAGCTCTACGTGCGCCCACCGGGCGAAAACGTTTTCGACGGCGCCGTCTGCGCGCCCTCGGCACGTTCGCGGCCGACTCCGGACTCGGCTTGAACTTCGCTCACCGAACAGCCTCCTGCCCAGTGTCAATTGAGGGCATGTAAGGCCCGTTGCGGCAAAATCACGTTCGTCGTGTTGTTCCCGTGTCGCAACGGGTCTTCTGTTGTCTGCCCATTTGTCATGCACGCGAAGGCCTCCGTTCAGCGGGTGGACCGCCCGGCTGCGTGAGCTTTCACGTGTCCAAGAGGCTTGCGAGACAGGGGAGTTCGCGATGACCGGAGCAATCTCGCCCGACCGACGCCGCTTTCTGACCGCCGGTGCCGCCGTCCTCGGCGCCGCCGCGTCCGCCCAGCTCTGGCTTCCGGGCACTGCACGCGCGGCCGAAGCCACCCTGCCCGACGGCGTGTTCAGCCTCGGCATCGCCTCCGGCGACCCGCTGCCCGACGGCATCGTGCTGTGGACCCGGCTCGCCCCCGATCCCCTGAACGGCGGCGGCATGCCGGACACCGCGGTGCCGGTGGAGTGGGAGATGGCCGAGGACGAGCGGTTCAGAAAGCCCGTGCGCCGGGGCGTCGCCCAGGCCCGGCCCGAGTACGGGCACAGCGTTCACGTGGACGTACGGGGCCTGCGCCCGGACCGCTCGTACTGGTACCGCTTCCGCACGAGCGGCCAGATCTCGCCCGTCGGCCGCACCCGCACCGCCCCGCACCCGCACAGCCGGGGTGGCTCGCTGCGTGTCGCTCTCGCCTCCTGCCAGAACTGGCAGCACGGCTATTTCACGCCGTACGCCGACATGCTGGACCAGGACCCCGACGTCGTTCTGTTCGTCGGCGACTACATCTACGAGTCCACGCCGTCGTCCACGGGCGTGCGCAGGCACGAGGGCACGGGGGAGCCGTACACCCTGGAGCAGTACCGCAACCGGTACGCGCAGTACAAGACCGACCCCGACCTCGCCGCGATGCACGCGAACACTCCCTGGGTGGTCACCTTCGACGACCACGAGGTCGACAACGACTGGGCCGGGGAGATCCCGCAGGACCCCGACAAGCAGTCGCACGACGCGTTCGTGGCCCGGCTGACGGCGGCCTTCCAGGCGTACTACGAGCACATGCCGGTCCGTGCCTCCGCGATCCCGAACGGCCCGCACATCCAGATGTACCGGCGGCTGGAGTTCGGCCGTCTCGCCCGTCTGAACGTCCTGGACACCCGGCAGTTCCGCAGCGACCAGGTGACCAGCCAGGCGGCCGCCGAGAACCCGGCGCTCACGATGCTCGGCGCGGAGCAGAAGGAGTGGCTCCTGGACGGGCTGCAGGACTCGCCGGCCCGCTGGAACCTGATCGCCTCGCAGATAATGATGGCCGAGACCGATCTGCAGATCGGCGAGGGCAAGCTCTGGTACTACGACGCCTGGGACGGCTACCAGGCCGAACGCAACGCCCTGCTCGAGGACTTCGCCGACATCCGCAACCCGGTCGTGTTCAGCGGCGACCGCCACCTCACGATGATCAGCGACCTCAGGACGGACTACGGCGACCCGGACTCCGACGTCGTCGGCGCCGAGTTCGTCGGTACGTCCATCTCCAGCAACGGCGACCAGGACCAGGCCGCCTTCCATGCCGAGTGGGACCCCCGGATGCCGGACAACCCGCACTGGAAGCTGATCGACGCCCACCGCGGCTACCACCTCTTCGACATCGACCGCGACGGCATCGACGCTCAGGTGAGGGTGGTGGACACGGTCCGGCAGCCGACGGCGACGGCGAGCACGCTGGCGCGGCTGCGGGTGGAATCGGGCGAACCCGGCGTGCGGCTGGTCTGACGGTCCGCACCGGCCCCGTGGGACTCACCGGAGTCCCACGGGGCTCTCAGGTAAGTCCCAGGTAAGTCTCTTACCGTCCGTTGACCATGGAGACGGACTGCACGACCACCCCCGCGCCGCTGCCGCACGGCACCCGGCTGCTGCACATCGGCCCGCACAAAACCGGGACGACCTCGATCCAGGGTGCGCTGTTCGCCGCGAAGGACCGACTGCCCGCGCACGGCGTCGAGTTCCCCGGCCACACCCGGCACCCCATGGAGGCCGCGCTGGCCGCCTGCGCGCGGCCCGCGATGATGGGCGACACCGTGCCCACCGACCGGCACTGGACGAAGCTGCTGCAGCAGGTGCACGCCACCGACGGGCGCACCTTGGTGGTCAGCAGCGAGTTCTTCGCCGACGCCGAGGGCGACGACACGATCGGGCGGATCGTCGAGCAGCTCGGCGGGGACCGCGTGCACATCCTCGTCACCCTGCGCCCGCTGACGAAGATCATGCCCTCGCAGTGGCAGCAGTACGTGCAGAACGGACTGCGGACGGGCTACGAGGACTGGCTCGGGCACATGCTGAAGAAGGCGCCCTACGAGCAGCCCACCCCCAGCTTCTGGCGCCGGCACCGGCACGACCGGCTGGTGGAGCGGTGGGCGCGGGCGGTCGGGCCGGAGCGGGTCACCGTCGCCGTGGTGGACGACCGGGACCGGGGCGGACTGATGCGCACCTTCGAGGCGCTGCTGGGGCTGCCGGAGAATCTCCTGCAGCCCGTTCCGGACACGGCGAATCGATCCCTTACCCTCGCCGAGACCGAAATGCTGCGGAATCTTAATAGGGAATTCCGGGGCAATGGACTGCCGGACGAGCTGTATTCCACGCTCGTTCGCAACGGCGCGGTCATGCATATGAAGAACGCGTGCAGCCCGACGCCGCAGGACGTGAAGATCCCGACACCGCAGTGGGCGGTGGAGGCCGCCGCCGGGATCGGCGCCGAGATGGTTGACCGCATCGCTCATACGGGCGTACGGGTCCTCGGCGATCCGGCGTTGCTGTCCGCCGTGCCCACGTCCTCCGGTCAGGGGCCCCGCGAGCCGCGCATCGATCCCGAGGTGGCCGCCCAGGCCCTCTACGGCGCCCTCGCCGCGGCCGCCGCGGTGCCGGTGCGGCACAGCACCCCGGCCAAGGCCCGCACGGTTCATCAGACGCCTTCTGTGGAACTCGTGAAGGTGCTCGGCCACCGCTGCCTGAAGAAGCTGCGGCGGCACTGAACCCCTGTGCAGTTACTCACAGCAATTCCGAGGGAGCTGAGGGAGGCGGTCCCACCGTCACCAGCAGTGCCAGGTGAATGACAGGTAGCGCGCACATATGCAGCGAACGGCGCTCACCTTGCACAGCGGTAACCGCAAGTGGGACCATTTCCGCGTTCCCTGTCGCCCCAAGGTAGGTCCTCTGTGTCCCAGCACATAGCCAAGCCCCGTACCACCGCAGTCGTCCTGGCCGGCGGTACCGGCCAGCGTGTGGGTCTTTCGATCCCCAAGCAGCTGCTGAAGATCGCCGGCAAGGCAGTCATCGAGCACACCCTGACCACCTTCGAGAAGGCCGACTCGATCGACGACGTCATCGTGCTGATGGCGCCGGGATACGTGCCCGACGTCGAGAAGATCGTCGCCAAGGCCGGGTTCAAGAAGGTCAAGAAGATCATCGAGGGCGGCTCGACCCGGAACGAAACGACCGAGCGCGCCATCGAGGCCCTCGGCGAGGGCCTGGCCGAGGGCGAGGACCTCAACGTCCTGTTCCACGATGCCGTACGCCCCCTGCTCGCGCAGCGCGTGATCGACGACTGCGTGGTCGCGCTGGAGCGCTACCAGGCCGTCGACGTCGCCATCCCGTCCGCGGACACCATCATCGTGACGCGCACGCACGGCGAGGACGGCGAGTTCATCACCGAGATCCCGGACCGCTCCCGGCTGCGCCGCGGCCAGACCCCGCAGGCCTTCAAGCTGTCCACGATCAAGCGCGCCTACGAGGTCGCGGCCGGCGACCCCAACTTCCAGGCCACGGACGACTGCTCCGTCGTACTGAAGTACCTGCCGGACGTGCCGATCCACGTCGTCGCGGGCGACGAGTACAACATGAAGGTCACCCAGCCGGTCGACGTCTTCATCGCCGACAAGCTGTTCCAGCTCGCCTCCACGGCCGCGCCCGAACAGGTGAGCGAGGAGGCCTACCGCGAGCTGCTGACCGGCAAGACGGTCGTGATCTTCGGCGGCTCGTACGGCATCGGCAAGGACATCGCCGAACTCGCCGAGTCCTACGGCTCCAAGGTGTACGCGCTGGGCCGCTCCACCACCGGCACGCACGTGGAGAACCCGGAGGAGGTCGACGACGCGCTGTCCAAGGCGTACGCGGAGACCGGCCGGATCGACTACGTCGTCAACACCGCGGGCGTGCTGCGCATCGGCAAGCTGGCCGAGACCGACAACGCGACCATCGAGGAGGCGCTGAAGGTCAACTACCTGGCCCCGGTGCAGATCGCTCGTTCCGCGTACAAGTACCTGGCGGAGACCAAGGGCCAGCTGCTGCTGTACACCTCCAGCAGCTACACCCGCGGCCGTGCCGAGTACAGCCTCTACTCCTCGACCAAGGCCGCCATGGTGAACCTCACCCAGGCCCTGTCCGACGAGTGGGCCGGTGACGGCATCCGCGTCAACTGCGTCAACCCGGAGCGCACCGCGACGCCCATGCGCACCAAGGCCTTCGGCCAGGAGCCCGAGGGTTCCCTGCTCTCCTCCGAGGCCGTGGCCCGCACCTCGCTGGACGTGCTGCTGTCCGAGCTGACCGGCCATGTCATCGACGTCCGCCAGCAGGACCCGACGGCGGGCGCGGCCAAGGCCTCCGGCTTCGAGCAGGCGCTGGCCTCGGTGCTTGACCGACAGGACGGCGTGTAATAATCGACGGGAATTAGTCTTCCGTTATTCAGGCCTCTGCTTTCCGGTGTCAATGCAGTGTATTGACCGGGTGCTCGCAGGGGCCTGAATCCGTACACCCGACGAATTCCCATCGAATTGCCACAAATCCTGCGCACTCCAGAACAAAACCGGCACTCCCCCTCTCAGAGCAGGTTCTCCGTGATATCCACCGCTATTCGCGTCGCCCGGGTGGGCAGCGCGGCCGAGCTGGCCGCGGCGGTCCTCATGATGCTGGGCTTCCCGGCGATCATGGTGGCCGCGCTCGTCCCGAGCGTCTACGCCTTCGCGGCAGCGGCCGCCGTGACGTACCTGGCGGACCACTATCTGCACCGCAAGGGCAGCTACCTCGTCAACCGGCTCAGCAAGGTCCGCGCCGGCCTCTCGATCCGCTTCCTGATCCGAGAGCTGCTGCTGATCCTGCTGCTGGCCCGGCTGTCCCTCGCGGACAACCTGATCTACTACGGCGCGGTCGCCTGCTTCATCGCCTTCTACGGCCTCCAGGCCCCGCACGGCGCCCTGGTCACCCTGATCCGCAACCGCCGCCGGATGCCGGTCGCCACCCGCAACGTCGACCTGGCCTCGCGCATCCGCATCCCGGACGCGCCGCCGCGCGTGCTGCTGAACCGTTCGGCCGAGAAGATGCTCCACCTCGACCTCGCGGCCGTCGCGGGCATTCTGGTCGCCGCGGCCATGGAGTCGTCCGTGCCGGGCTTCATCGGCATCGGCATCACCATCTTCCTGGGCTGCCTGTACGTCCTCGCACTGGTGCCGTACGTCCGCGGCAACAAGGTCCCGCCGAACGCCGAGAAGGTGCTGGCGGCCGTCGACGACTGGCTGCGGGAGTACAAGCCGGAGACGGTTCTGTACTTCTCGGGCTCCAAGGACTCCGCGTACCAGGTCAACATGTGGCTGGAGACGATGGAGCAGCTCGGCTCCAAGCCGCTGGTCATCCTGCGCGAGCGGGTCATCCTGGCCAACCTGGCGCCCACCACGGCCCCCGTCATCTGCGTGCCCGGCGGTGTGCACCTGATGAACATGGACCTCAGCAACGTGCGCGTGGCGCTGTACGCGGCGAACGTCGGCAAGAACATCCACCTGCTGCGCGTCCCCACCATGAAGCACGTCTTCATCGGCCACGGCGACAGCGACAAGCTCGCCAGCGTGAACCCGTTCAGCAAGGTGTACGACGAGGTGTGGACCGCGGGCCGTGCCGGCCGCGACCGCTATGCCATAGCCGATGTCGGCGTCCGCGACGAAGACATCGTGGAGGTCGGCCGCCCGCAGCTGGCGCCGATCCAGGGGTGGCAGGGTGTGTCGGAGGGACGGATCCCCACGGTGCTGTACGCGCCGACCTGGGAGGGCTGGGACGGCGACCCGGGCAACACCTCGCTCGTGCTCGCGGGCGAGAACATCGTGAAGAGGCTGGTGAAGGCCGACCCGCCGGTCCGCGTCCTCTACAAGGCGCACCCGTTCACCGGCACCGTCAGCAAGGAGGCCGGCGCCGCGCACCGTCGCATCGTCGCGCTGGTCGAGAAGGCCGCCGCCGCCCGTGCCGCCGACTCCCGCTTCACCGCCGACGCGGCCGAGCAGACGAAGGCCAGGGCCGAACTCGCCCGTGTCGAGGCCCGCCTCGCCGAGCTGTCCGGCGCCGCGAACGACCGGGGCGACGAGGCCGAGGCCACCCGTGACGGCGTGGTCGACGTCGCCAAGCACGAAGAGATCGCCCGGCTGCGGGCCGAGTGGAACGACGCGTACTGGCGCTCCTTCTCCGCCTGGGAGCACCGCGTCATCACGGGCGCCGAGCCGCGCCTGTACGACTGCTTCAACGTCTCCGACGCGATGGTCTCCGACATCTCCAGCGTGGTCTCCGACTTCATCGCGAGCGGCAAGCCGTACGCGGTCACGGACTCCGCCGAGCTGGGGGTCGAGGAGTTCAAGCGGCAGAACACCGCCGTGCGCGCCGCGGTGATCCTCTCCAACAGCGCCGCGGAACTGGGCGAACTGCTGGCCGCGGTCCGCGACCCGGCCGCCGACGCCCTGGCGGAGGACCGCAAGGAGCTGAAGCAGTACCTGCTCGGCCCGGACGACCCGACGTCCATCGAGCAGTTCAACACCGCGGTGGCGAACCTGACGCTCAAGGCCGACACCCGCAACCTCGGCCAGGAGTCCAGGGCCGTCGCGGCCGGGACCCCCGGCGCGGACGAACTGTCGGACGCGCTGTCGGCGAAGCCGCCCACCGCGTGAAAAGGCCGCCGCCCGCGGTGTGAAACGGGTGAGAAGGGCCCGGTTTTCGAGGAGTGATCCTCGAAAACCGGGCCCTCTTACGTACGTTCATGTGTCCGTACCTGTCCGTTCGCCATGTGAACTGAGTCACGAAAACCCGGTCATAGGGCAACCGCTTGCCCGGGCCGGCCGTCTTCCAAGTAGCGAATGAGGCGATACGGGGGAAATATCCCGTTGACGAGGGGGAAATAGTGACCGTGACGCAGCCTGATGTGAGCGTCGTCATCGGGGCGTACGAAGCGATGCCGTATCTGGTCGAGTGCCTGGCGTCCGTCGAGGCACAGACCATCGACCCGGAGCGCATCGAGGTCATCGCGGTGGACGACGGCTCCACCGACGGGTCGGGGGAGTACCTGGAGGGGTTCGCGGCCCGCGTGGCGATGTCGGTCACCGTGATCAGGCAGGACAACTCCGGCGGCCCCAGCGGCCCGCGCAACGTCGGCCTGGGCAAGGCCGCCGGTCGCTATGTCTTCTTCCTCGACGCCGACGACCGGCTCGGTCCCGAGGCCCTGGAGCGCATGGTCGCGATGGCCGACCGCAACGGCACGGACGTGGTCCTCGGCCGCGTCGAGGGCATCAACCGCAAGCCGCCGCAGTCGATGTGGGGCAAGACCCTCGACCGCACCGACGTCTACTCCTCCAACATCAAGTTCACGCTGAGCGCGCAGAAGCTGTTCCGCCGTGAGTTCCTGGAGCGGCACGGCATGCGCTTCGACGAGTCCCTGTGGACCGGCGAGGACGCGCTGTTCACGATGGAGGCGTATCTGCGGGCGAACGGCGTCTCCGTGCTCGCCGACTACACCTGCTACTACCTGGTGGGCCGCGAGGACGGCAAGCACGTCACGAAGAGCGGGGGCTACACCCTGCGGTTCGACTCCGCGCGCGCCCTCATGAACCTGATCGCCGAACTCGTCCCCGCCGGGGACAAGCGCGACATGCTCCTGGTCCGCCCCTTCCTGATCACGCTGCTGCCGCAGTTCGGCCCGAAGTACCTCACGGACAGCGAGAAGGTGCGACGGCACAAGTTCGAGCTGGCGAAGCCGCTGATGGAGGAGTTCTGGAGCGAGGGCGTCGCAAGCCGCCTCAAGGTCGAGGAGCGGCTGCGGCTGCACCTGGTCGCCGAGCAGCAGCCCGAACTCCTCGTCCCTGTCGTGGAGTTCGTGAAGGCGAAGAAGCAGGCGGCGGCCCTCCTGGAGAAGAAGGGCCGGGCGGTCTACCTGGTCTACCCGCACTTCCGCGAGGCGAAGGCCGCCATACCCGACTCGGTCTACCTCGCCGCACCCCGCGAGGCCCGGGCCTTCCACGGCTACCGCGAACACTCCGCCGGCTCGGTCCTGAAGCGGGCGGTACGGAAGGCGCGCCGGGTACTGAAGGCACGAGCGGGCGGGGGCGGGACACGAACCCCGGGTGGGACCGCAGCGGCGGCCTGACGGCTGGGAGATCCGGCGGGGGCGCGGGGCTGTATCCATTTGCGGCTCCGCCGCCGCGGCACATCCCACGGAGTGGGGGGAGCAGGCGCTATTGCCTGCCGGACTGCAGCGCCCGTCGGATCGGCCGCCCCACCACCCGCCGGGCCCGCCGGTAGACGGACGCCGACGAGCCCGCCGTGCCGGCCTTGGCGGCGCCCCGCTCCAGCTCACGCTTCAACTGGGCGTTGTCCAGCGACAGTTCGCTGATACGGCTCTGCAGCCAGCCGAAGCGTGAGGTGAGCGAGGCCAGATCGGCGTCGTTCCAGGGGCGGACGCCGGCCGGGAAGGCCAGCGAGCGCATACGTGCCTCGAAGGCCGCGCCGCCGTCGCCGTGCGTGAACGTGTTCTCCAGGCCGTTTCGGTCCAGGAACGCCGTGAACCGCTCGAAGCGCTCCGGATGGCCGCCGGCCAGGCCGCTGAAGTCGGCCTCCTCGTACAGCTGCGCCGGGTCGAGATCCGGGGGCAGCCTGTCGAGGCGGCGGTGCGGGATGTCGAAGTAGCGGCACAGCTCCAGGGTCCGCGAGTCGCCGCACAGTACGGTGGCGGGCGTGCCCGCGAGCAGCGCCGCGATATTGCCGTGGATGCGGGAGCCGAACGAGAAGTCGTAGCCCCGCAGATCGTCGATCCAGGTCACCGGGTCGATGTAGACCCGGACCTTGTCCTCCCGGTACATCGGATGGTCCGGGTGGGTCGGGATCGCCGTCACCGCCGCGTTCGGGTGGGACAGGTCCCGCCAGTGCAACTGGCGCGCGTCGCTGAGGTTCTGGCCGATGAACGTCAGGTGCGGATAGCGGGCGTGCGCGCGGTCGATGACCTTGTCCAGGCCCTGCTTCTGCACCGCGCTGTGCGAGCCGTTGACCGCGATCCGGGAGCGGGGGGTCAGCTCCGGCGCCCGCTTGTGTACGGCGAGTTCCTTGCCGTGGAGGAAAAGGGACGGGCAGCCGATGACCTCTACATCGCTGAACCCCAGGTCCTTGAGGTACTTCTCGGTGAACTCGCCCCGCACCCCGATCGAGGCGCTGCGGTCGAGCACCGCGGAGACGAACTCGCGCACCGACTGCTCCATCGGCTTCAGCCGCGCCGCGTTGTAGCTCAGCCCCGCCTGCGCGCCTATGCCCAGCACCACGACCGGGATCCGCAGCCTGCTGATCAGCCGCGTCAGCCGCTTCAGCTGCGGCTCGAACGACGGCCGGAAGGCATTGGCCAGCGGTACGACGAAGGCGTCGTACTCCTCGTTGATCCGGCCCGCCGCCGCCACATCGGTCCGAATGCCGTTCGAGACGATCTCGGTACCGGGAGTCTCGAGGATCTTGTGGGAGGCGTCACTGAAGATCAGATTGCCGGAGTTGGTGGCGATGACGTCCTGGTGGAGGGCCTCCTCGACCGGAAAGACGTCGTACGGGCTCTTCCCGGAGCGCAGGAGTATGCGCTTGGTGCGGCGGACTTCAGGGCGATCTTTAGGTGGCACAGCGTTCAAGTTAGATTTACCTGGGCTTTGTTTTCTATACGCAACCAGTGCAACCTTTTTGCCGTATGCAACGCGTGAGCAAATGATTACGTGGCGCCTGTCCGGAGACTGGACCGGCGCGCGGGGCACGGTCCCCTTCGCGTAGATTGCCGGGCGGGGGAGCCTGAGCGTGCGAGGGGACGGAAGAACAAGGTGGCAGGGGCAAGGCAGGCCGTGAGCGAGGCCCGCAGGATCGTCGTCAAGGTGGGTTCCTCGTCGCTGACCACCGCGTCCGGCGGTCTGGACGCCGACCGGGTCGACGCGCTCGTCGACGTCCTCGCCAAGAGCCGCAGCGGCGGGGAGAAGGAGATCGTCCTGGTCTCCTCCGGCGCCATCGCCGCGGGGCTCGCACCGCTGGGCCTGCGCCGCCGCCCCAAGGACCTCGCGCGTCAGCAGGCCGCGGCCAGCGTCGGCCAGGGCCTTCTCGTCGCCCGTTACACCGCCTCCTTCGCCCGCTACGGCGTCCGGGTCGGCCAGGTGCTGCTCACCTCCGACGACATGAGCCGCCGCGCCCACCACCGCAACGCCTCCCGCACCCTCGACAAACTGCTCGCGATGGGCGCGTTCCCGATCGTCAACGAGAACGACACCGTCGCCACCGACGAGATCCGCTTCGGCGACAACGACCGCCTGGCCGCCCTCGTCGCCCACCTGGTCCACGCCGACCTGCTGGTGCTGCTGTCCGACGTCGACGGCGTGTACGACGGCGATCCGAGCAAGCCCGGCACCTCGCGGATAGCCGAGGTACGCGGGCCCGAGGACCTCGCGCACGTCGAGATCGGCAGCGCGGGCAAGGCCGGCGTCGGCACCGGTGGCATGGTCACCAAGGTCGAGGCGGCCAGGATCGCGGCCGCCGCCGGCATTCCCGTCGTCCTGACCAGTGCGATCCACGCCGCCGAGGCCCTGCACGGCGGTGACACCGGCACCTACTTCCACCCCGCCGGCAAGCGCTCCGCCGACCGGCTGCTGTGGCTGCAGCACGCGTCCACCCCGCAGGGCTCCCTCACGCTGGACGACGGGGCGGTGCGGGCGGTCGTCGAGCGGCGCAAGTCGCTGCTGCCGGCCGGGATCGCCGCCGTGGAGGGCGAGTTCGTCGCCGGGGACCCGGTCGAGCTGCGGGACGCCGAGGGGCGCGCGGTGGCCCGCGGCCTCGTGAACTTCGATGCCAAGGAGATCCCCCAACTGCTCGGCCGCTCCACCCGGGAACTGGCCCGCGAACTGGGCCCGGCCTACGAGCGCGAGGTCATCCACCGCGACGACCTGGTGCTCCTGCATCCCTGACGCACTCCAGGCGGCTGCATCCTCCCGCGGGCAACCCTCGGGACCCCGGCTCCTGCTTTCTCCCGGGGGGAGGGCGCCGGGGCTGCTGGTTGGCGTTTTCTCCCGGGGGCGGGCGTGGGGGCTGCTGGCCGTTGTTTCCTCCCGGGGGAGGAAACAATGGGGCTGTCGGCTGCTGCTTTCTCCGGGGGACAGTCCCGGGCCCCGGGCGCTGCTTTCTCCCGGAAGACGCCCTCCGCCTCTCGGGCGAGTGCGTTGGCTCCGGGGGATGCTCTTCGGCTCTCGGGCGAGTGTTTTGCCTCCGGGGCTGCTCTATCAGCGCTCGGTCGAGTGCGTGGCCTCCAGGGGGACGCCCTCCGCTTCCGGCCGACTGTGTTCCTCCAGGGGGACGCCCCCCCCGCTTCCGGCCGACTGTGTTCCTCCAGGGGGACGCCCCCCGCTTCCGGCCGATTGCGTTCCTCCATCGGGACGCCCTCCGGCTCTCGGCCGACTCCGCTCCCTCCGGGGGGACGCTCTCCGGCTTCCGGCCGACTGCCTTCCCTCCGGGGCACCCCCCGGCCCCCGGAGGACTGTCTTCCCCCTGGGGACACCACAGGCCCCCGGCCGACTCCGCAGCCCTCGAGAGACCGCCACGCCCCCGGCCCCGACCGACTCCGTCCTCCAGGGGCCCTGCCCCCCGGCCGACTGTCTCCCCCCGAGACCCCCCGACGCCCGCCCGGCCGAAAACAAGGGGAACGCCCTGAAAATCGGCCCGTCCTGAGGTGGACGTTCCGCAAAACCGCCCCATGAGCCCTTGCGGCCTGCTCAACTTTGTCTCAGGGATACATTCCGCACGTCCGCCAGTCGATCACTGCGTGAAGGAGGCCGTCGTGAGACGAGTGCGCCCTGGGGCGGCGGCGTCCCGCGACGGCGCCCCCTCCCGCGCGGCCGGCGAGGAGCGCGCCCTGACCAGTGTCGCGGCCGGCGACCGGTACGAGGAGCCGGCCGACCTGCCGCGCCTGTGGCATGTCACCCTCAGCGTCTCCGGCGAGGAGGCTCCCCTGCACGAGGTGCGGCGCGGCCTCGAGCAGCTCGCCCACGACCACCCCTTTCTGCTGACCAGTCGGTACGCGGGCGACCACGCGGAGATCCGCTACTGGGAAGAGGCCCGCGACCTGCACGACGCGGCCGCCGTCGCCCTGCGCCTGTGGGGCGAGCACCGCCAGACCGCCAAGCTGCCGCCCTGGGAGATCGTCGGCCTGGAGGTCATCGACCGCGAGACCTACCACCAGCGGATCGCCGAGGGGTACGGCCCGGCGCCCGCAACGCCTGTCGGCGTACATCCCTTTTGATCCGACCACGGACCGTAACCACTAATTGAGGAACCCCCACGGCGAGCAACCACATCCGCGAGAGCGGCGCCGGTTTAGGCGCAAAAGTCGCGCGTCTCGGGGTTTGGAATGCGCGGTGGACGGGCCCCTCCGGCGCACTACCCTTCCTTCATGACCACGCTTTCGCCGTACGACTCCATGTCCCCGGTCAACCGGGCCGCCTACCGCGCCAAGGCCGCCGCCGCCGACCTCGCCCCGCTGCCGCGCGCGGTCAAGGACGACGCGCTGGCCGCCATCGCGGACGCCCTGGAGGTCCGTACGAGCGAGATCGTCGAGGCCAACGCCAAGGACATCGCCAAGGCCCGTGAGGCCGGCACCAGCGAGGCCATCATCGACCGGCTGACGCTCACCCCGGAGCGGGTGCGTGCCATCGCCTCGGACGTGCGTGACGTCGTCGCCCTGCCCGACCCGGTCGGCGAGGTCGTCCGCGGCTCGACCCTCCCGAACGGCATCGACCTGCGCCAGGTCCGCGTCCCGCTCGGCGTGGTCGGCATCATCTACGAGGCCCGCCCGAACGTCACCGTCGACGCCGCGGCCCTCTGCCTGAAGTCCGGCAACGCGGTCCTGCTGCGCGGCTCGGCCTCCGCCTACGAGTCGAACACCGCCCTCGTCCGGGTCATCCGGGACGCCGTCGGCGGCGCCGGTCTGCCCGCCGACGCCGTACAGCTCGTACCCGGCGAGGGCCGCGAGAGCGTGCGCGAGCTGATGCGCGCCCGGGGTCTCGTCGACGTGCTGATTCCCCGGGGCGGCGCCTCGCTCATCCAGACCGTCGTCTCGGAGTCCATCGTCCCGGTCATCGAGACCGGCACCGGCAACTGCCACGTCTACGTCGACGCCCACGCCGACCTCGACATGGCGATCGACATCCTGATCAACTCCAAGGCCCAGCGGGTCAGCGTGTGCAACGCCGCCGAGACCCTCCTGGTCCACCAGGACATCGCCCCTGAGTTCCTGCCGCGTGCCCTGGACGCCCTCGCCGAGGCCGGCGTGACCGTGCACGCCGACCCGCGCGTGCTGGCGTACGCGAAGGACTCCAAGGCGACCGTCGTCGAGGCGACGCCGGAGGACTGGGACACCGAGTACCTCTCCTACGACATCGCCGCCGCCGTCGTCGACTCCCTGGACAAGGCCGTCGAGCACATCCGGCTGTGGACCTCCGGTCACACCGAGGCGATCGTGACGACCTCGCAGCAGGCCGCCCGCCGCTTCACCCAGCTCGTCGACTCCACCACCGTCGCCGTGAACGCCTCCACCCGCTTCACCGACGGCGGCCAGTTCGGTTTCGGTGCGGAGATCGGCATCTCCACGCAGAAGCTGCACGCACGCGGCCCGATGGGGCTGCCGGAGCTGACGAGCACCAAGTACATCGTCACCGGCGACGGACACATCCGGCGCTGAGACCGAGCCCTCCCGGGCGGGTGTGCCGCACGAGAGGTGTCTCACAAGGCGGATGAATTTCCATACCGTCTGCCCAAATTGACCCCCCAGGTCTACTCTGGATCCCGTGCCGGAGGACGTGGGGGGCACGCCGTTCCCTGACGGCTGGGAGCCCGACGACGACCACGACCGCGGGGTGTCGGACGAAGAGTTCGCCTCCGTGGTCTTCGACGAGGCCTTCGTACGGGCGGCCGTGGTGCACGAGCCGACCGCCGTCGAACGCCTCCTTGCCGCCGCGCAGGCGAGAGCGGAGGCCTCCGAGGCGGAAGCGCGCCGGGCCCACGGCAGGGGCGAGCGGTACGAGGAGGGATACGAACCCTCCGGTTTCGGCCATGATCCCGAGCTCGACGACCCGGACGACACCGACATCCTGGAAGGCCGCTACGGCGCCCCGGGGACGTACGGAAAGCAGGTCCGCTGGCACCGCCCCGTCGCCTGGGTGCTCGCCCTCGTGATGGGCATAGGCATGGTCGCGCTGGCCTTCACCGCGGTCTACCGCGGCGCCTCCTCGGGCAGCCGGGACCAGGTGCCGCCGCCCGCCTCGACCGGCCTGGAACAGGGCAGCGCCGCGCCGCCCTCCGCCTCCGCCGACAACTCTCAGCCGGCGCTTTCGGTCATCCCGCCGACTCCCTGAGCGGCGGCGCGAACGCCCCCTTCGCGCTCACTTTCGAACCTGGTGAGAACCTGTCAGAACTTGTCGTGTACCAGGGCGTTTACCGGGGCTTCCGGCGACCTACCCTGAATATATGGGAGGGCCTGGAGAGCCACCTGAGGGGACACCCGACGGCGCCCCCGGCGGTGGAGGAGAGGACGAATACCGATCCGTCGTCTTCGACGAGTCGTTCGTCCGCGCTGCCCGCCTCCAGGAGTTCTCCGCGCAGGAGCGCATGGCCGACCACGCGCCCGCCGTGCGCCGCCGCCCGCCGCTGCGCAGAGGCCTGTCCCGCCAGGCGCTGGTCCTGGTCCTGCTGATAGCGGTGGCCTTCGGCACCGCCATCTACATGGGTGTACGGCACCCCTACCAGAGCTCCGCCGCCCGGCAGCCCGTCGAGCCCCTGCGGATGACCGTCATACCGCTCTCCCCACAGGGCAAGGTGCCGGGCGCGGCCGATCCCGAGTACCTGTACGCGCACAGCCCCGCCGCGCAGTTCCGCATCGGCGCCGAGGGCATACCGCTGCCCGCCGCGCGGCGCACCGCGCACTTCTCGGACAGCCAGGTGGTGGCCGCCCTGACCACCGCCAAGGACTACATAGTCCGTTCCTCGCTCTACCCCGAGGTGCTCAGCAGCCAGGACGTCCGCGCCGCACGCGTCCTGCTCGACGGCAGCCAACTCGACCAGTTCGACCAGAGTTTCGAGCGCCCGACGGCCGACGGCCGGCACCAGCCCACCGGATGGCTGGTTCGCTTCGACCAGACCCGCGCCCAGCTCGCCGACGGCAGGATCCGGGTCCAGGGCACGCTGCAGGCCGCCGAGACCGACTCCGCCACCCTCGAGGTCAGCGCCGACCACACCTTCGTGTACGCGCTGAAGCCGACCGGCGCCGACGCCAAGGCCCAGGCCTCCCTGTTCACCGTCCGGCGCGAGCTGCACTTCCGCTTCGACCGAGAAGACCTGCGCCTGCACCAGGCCCAGCTCGTCATCTCCTACGTCCAGGCCGGCCCGCTGTCCTGCGCCGAGGACTCCACGAACCACTTCCACCCGCTGCTCGCAGGACAGACGGCCAAGGCGGGCGGCCCCGCAGGCACCGACCCCTACGCCACAGGCGGCGCCACGGCCCTGTGCGGCTCACTCGCGACCAGCGCGCAGCCCAAGGTGTGAGCGACCGGCGGGGCGCCGCGGTCCCCGCCGGCCTCGAACCGTCGGGTCAGTCCTCGTCCCGGGGCGGTGTGTCCGTGGGCGGCTCGTCCTGCGGCGGCTGCTCCTGCGAGGGAGCCGAGCTCGTGAAGCCGTCGAACCCGCGCCGCACCCGCCCGCCGATGCCCCCGGCCCCGCCGGCGATGTCGCTGACCAGCTTCATCAGCGGGTCCTTGGAGCTCTTCACATTGCTGGCGTAGCTGGCCGCGGACTCCCGGAACGAGTCCGAGACCGAGGTGTCCTTGTCCTCGGTGCGCCGCGGGTAGTGGCCGTCCATGATCCGCTGGTAGTCCCGGGACTCGGACCACTTCTTCAGCTCGGCCGCCCGGATGGTGGTGAACGGGTGGGACCGCGGCAGCAGGTTCAGGATCTTCAGCACGGAGTCGCGCAGGTCGCCGCCCTCCTCGTACTCCTCGGCCTGCTTGAGGAACGCGTCCACGTTCATCTCGTGCAGATGGTTGCCGCCCGCGATCTTCATCAGGCCGCGCATCGAGGCCTGCAGATCCTGGCCGGCCAGCAGCCCCGCCCGGTCCGCGGACAGCTCCGACTTGCGGAACCACTCGCGCAGCGCCGTCACGATCGCCATGATCGCGATGGTCCCCAGCGGGATCCAGGCGACCCGGACCGCCAGGTTGGTCAGGAACAGCAGGATCGTGCGGTACACCGCGTGCCCGGACAGGGCGTGGCCCACCTCGTGGCCGACGACCGCCCGCATCTCCTCCTCGTCGAGCAGCTCGACGAGCCCGGTGGTGACGACGATGATCGGCTGATCCAGGCCGATGCACATCGCGTTCGGCTGCGGATCCTGGTTGACGTACATCGGCGGGACCTTCTCCAGATCCAGGATGTAACAGGCGTCCCGCAGCATGTCGTTGAGGTGGGCGAACTGCTGGTCCGAGACGCGCACCGAGTCGGACAGGAACAGCAGCCTGAGGCTGCGCTCGGGCAGCAGCCCGCTGAGCGCCTTGAACACCGTGTCGAAGCCGCTCAGCTTGCGCAGCGCCACCAGCGCGGAGCGGTCCGCCGGGTGCTCGTACGCACGCGAGGAGATCCCGGGGAAACGCCTGCGCTGCCTGCTCGGTACGTTCTCGTGTCCGTTGTGCTCGTGGCCGTCGTCGGACATGTCTTCCCCCATGTGCGTGTAGTGGCCCTTTGCGGACCCTTGTGCGGCCCTTTGCGCCCCCGAAGCGAGCCCCAGCCTAGGCGGAGTTACCGTGGACGGGCACTACACCGAAGGAGTCCAAAACCATGGAGCACACCCCCGCAGCCTCCTGGCTCGCCGAGGCCACGAGCGCCGCCCAGCACCAAGGGCCGGGGAATCTGCTCCGGGTCGTACTCATCGTGATGATGGTGGGTTGTGCGCTGACCGGGTGGTTCCTGTTGCGGGGCTACAAGCAGAAGGACGACTGACGATCGCCCGGGGTTCCCCGACAGCGGAGTCGGGGTGATCGCCGCTTCGGCCCCCGCTTACGATGGGCCGAACTCTTTATCCCGCCCTCACCGGATAGGTCCTGCCGAAGATGAGCTTCCACAGCGCCGCAGCCCAGTTGGTCACCCTTGCCGCAGAGGGCGAGGAGCACGGCGGCAACCACGAGAGCCTCAGCCCCTACGTCACCGGCGGCGGAGCCCTGTTCATCCTGCTGCTCCTGCTGTGGATCACCACCCGATTCAACCGCGACCGCTGAGGCACCCGGTGCCCATAGCCGGGCACTCCGGGCATCCTCGGGCCGGTGCCCTCAGGCCGGGCCGGTAGGGTCTGCACGCATGGGAGAGCAGGACATGCCTACCGGTCCGGCGAAGGACGCGGCGATCGGCACGGAACACCGCCCGACGAGCGGCCCCGGCAACGGGCCGTCGAACCCGGGCAAGCGCCGCCTGGGCGTCATGGGCGGAACGTTCGACCCGATCCACCACGGGCACCTCGTGGCGGCCAGTGAGGTCGCCGCGCAGTTCCACCTGGACGAGGTGGTGTTCGTCCCGACCGGACAGCCCTGGCAGAAGTCCCACCGCCATGTCTCCCCGGCCGAGGACCGCTATCTGATGACGGTCATCGCGACCGCCGAGAACCCGCAGTTCTCGGTGAGCCGTATCGACATCGACCGCGGCGGCCCCACCTACACGGTCGACACCCTGCGCGACCTGCGCGCGCTCAACCCCGACACGGACCTGTTCTTCATCACCGGCGCCGACGCCCTCGCCCAGCTGCTGACCTGGCGGGACAGCGAGGAACTGTTCTCCCTCGCGCACTTCATCGGGGTCACCCGCCCCGGCCACCACCTGACCGACCACGGTCTCCCGGAGGGCGGTGTCTCTCTCGTGGAGGTTCCTGCACTGGCCATCTCCTCCACCGACTGCCGTGCGAGAGTCGCCAAGGGGGACCCCATCTGGTACATGGTGCCGGACGGAGTCGTGCGCTACATCGACAAGCGCGAGCTGTACCGCGGCGAGTGAGCCGAGAGGGGCACCGGTGAACGACCGATACGACGCGGGCTACGGCGGCGACCACGAGGACCAGTACGAACTCGTCGGCTACGACGAGTACGGCCGGCCCGTCTACCGGCAGACCGCGCCGCAGCAGGCTCCCCAGCAGCCGTACGACCCGTACCCGCAGCAGCAGGGCTACGGGTACGACCCCTACGCCACCGGCAGCCAGCAGCCGGTCCCCCAGCAGTACGACCCCTACGGCACGGGCCAGCAGCCTCCCGTGCCCTCCTACGACCCCTACGGCACCGGTTCGCACCACAGCGGTGCGCCGGGGGCGCCGTACGACCCCTACGGGCAGGCCGCGGCCAGTGGTCAGCAACCCCGGGTCGTCGCCGAGCAGACCGCCTACATTCCGCAGCAGGCCGGCCCGGCCGAGCCGGCCCAGAGCGAGAAGGCCCCGCTCCGCCCCGACCGGGACTACCGCACCGAGCAGTTCGCCTTCGTCGAGGACCCCGACGCCGACTCCGAAGACGTCATCGACTGGCTGAACTTCACCGAGAACCGCACCGAGCGCCGCGAGGAGGCCAAGCGCCGCGCCCGCAGCCGCATGATCGCCCTCGTCGTGGTCCTGGCGCTGGTCGCGGTCGGCGGCGTCGGCTACCTCTGGTACGCCGGGAAGCTGCCGGGCCTGTCTTCGCCCGACTCCAAGAAGGGCGGCACCGCGACGGCCGCGGGCGCCCAGAACCGCGACGTGATCGTGGTCCACCTGCACAACACCAAGAAGGGCGGCACCTCCACGGCGCTGCTCGTCGACAACACCACCACCAAGCAGGGCACCACCGTCCTGCTGCCCAACTCCCTTGCCCTGACGGACGACGACGGCAACACCTCCACCCTCGCCAAGTCGGTCGACGACGACGGCTCCTCCGGCACCCGCGACGCCCTCGACACCGTCCTCGGCACCAACATCGAGGGCACCTGGCGGCTGGACACCCCCTACCTGCAGAACCTCGTCGACCTCGTCGGCAACATCGACGTCGACACCAACGCCGACGTACCCGACCCGGACGCGACCAAGAAGGGCGCCGCGCCCCTCGTCCACAAGGGCAGGGACCAGACCCTCAGCGGCAAGATGGCCGTCGCCTACGCCACCTACCGTGCCTCCGGCGAGGCCCAGAACGCCCAGCTGGAGCGGTTCGGCCAGGTCATGCAGGCCACGCTGCGCAAGCTGTCCTCCGACCCGACGGCGGCGACGACCACCGTGCAGACGCTGGCGCAGATCCTGGACCCGTCCCTGACCGACAAGGACCTCGGCACCTTCCTCGCCAAGCTCGCGGACCTCGCCAAGGGCGGCGACTACAAGACCGCCCTGCTGCCGGTCCAGAACGACGGCACGATGAGCGAGCAGGCCAGTGCCAGTGTGGTCAAGGACGTCCTCGGCGGCACCGCGAAGAGCCCCGACCAGGGCGCCGCGGTCCGGGTCTCCGTGCAGAACGCCAGCGGTGTGAAGGACAACACAGAGAAGGTCCGCGTCGTCCTTCTCAACGGCGGCTTCACCTTCCTGGAGGGCGGCACCGCCTCGGCCCCGTCGGCCACGTCCAAGGTCGTCTACGCCGACGCCGCCGACAAGGAGAACGCCACCGAGGTCGCCAAGACCCTGGGCCTCCCCGCCGCCTCGGTCACCAAGGGCAAGGTCACCGGCAACGCGAACGTCTCCGTGATCCTCGGCCAGAACTACAAGCCGTCGTCGTCCTAGCCGACCGGGGCCGCCCCACGTGATCCCTTAATCACGTGGGGTGCTGTCGGCGGTCCGTGAGACCCTTGGTGTCAAGTGACCGCCGACCGGAAAGCCACGTAGTGACCGCCACTGACCGCTCTCTCGAGCTCATCACCACCGCCGCGCAGGCGGCCGCCGACAAGCTCGCGCACGACATCATCGCCTACGACGTCAGCGACGTCCTGTCGATCACGGACGCCTTCCTGCTGGCCTCCGCACCCAACGACCGCCAGGTCAAGTCGATCGTCGACGAGATCGAGGAGCGGCTCGCCAAGGAGCTCGGCGCCAAGCCGGTGCGCCGCGAGGGCGACCGCGAGGCCCGCTGGGTCCTGCTCGACTACGTCGACATCGTCGTCCACGTCCAGCACAGCGAGGAGCGTGTCTTCTACGCCCTGGAGCGGCTGTGGAAGGACTGCCCCGAGCTGGAGCTGCCCGCCGACGCGAAGGCCACCCGCGGCAAGGCAGAGGAGCACGCCAAGCTGCAGGCTGCCGAGGAGGCGGCCGACCTGGGCGGTGAGTGGTGATGAGCGCCACCGGTGAGGTGTCCGCCGGCCGGGCAGGCCGCGGCCGCCGCGTCATCCTGTGGCGCCACGGCCAGACCTCCTGGAACGTGGAGCGCCGCTTCCAGGGCAGCACGGACGTCGCACTCACCGAGGCGGGCCTCGCCCAGGCCCGCCGCGCCGCCCGGCTGCTCGTCTCCCTCAAGCCCCACGCGATCGTCGCCTCCGACCTCCAGCGCGCCGCGAACACCGCGGCCGAGCTCGCCGTGCTCACCGGCCTGGACGTCACCCACGACGAGGGCCTGCGCGAGACCTACGCGGGCGTCTGGCAGGGGCTGACGCACCAGGAGATCATCGAGCGCTACGGCGACGAGTACGCCGCGTGGAAGCGCGGTGAGCCGGTCCGCCGCGGCGGCGGCGAACTGGAGACCGAGGTGGCCGAGCGGGCCGCCCCGGTGGTGCTGCGGCACGCCGAGAAGCTCCCCGACGACGGCACGCTCGTCGTGGTCAGCCACGGCGGGACGATCCGCACCACCATCGGACGCCTCCTGGGCCTGGAGGCCCGCCACTGGGAGAGCCTGGGCGGTCTCTCCAACTGCTGCTGGTCCGTCCTGGGCGAGGGCGCCCGCGGCTGGCGCCTGCTGGAGCACAACGCCGGCACGCTCCCGGAGCCGGTGCTCGGCGACGACGACTGACGCCCCGGCGGTCCGCACACCCGGATTTCACTTTCCGGCAGGTCGCAGGCTAGAGTTCTACTCGTTCGCCCCGCCGAGCGGGACGTGACAACATGCGGCTCCGCCGCATGGCGAGGGGCTATAGCTCAGTTGGTAGAGCGCCTGCATGGCATGCAGGAGGTCAGGAGTTCAATTCTCCTTAGCTCCACAGATCGGTCGACGAAGATCCCGTCCCCACAGGGGACGGGTTTTTTCGTGTTCCGGCACCGGCTTGAGTCACTTCGGGCCCGCAGGCGTATACCTCTGCGAAGGCGCCGTGTCCGGACTGGTACTGAGGCGTCGCTGACCGTATTGGTCCGGCCGTGGCAGAATCAAACGGCCGGAAGGGGGCGCGGCCCGACGGGAGGGAGCAGTGATGCCTGCGAGCATCCTCGAGGAGGTCGGCCACCTCCTCGAAGCGGCGTCGACACGGGACACGGTCACCCGTCTGAGCTGCCCTTCCTGCGGTTCCGTCCATGTCGCCCAAGTCCTCGGCGACAACGGCGGAATCTCCTACGTGTGCACGGCCTGCGGCCACAGCTGGAGCTGATCGATGGGTGCACACAGGCGAAAGTGCGACTGGTGCGGCAGCGGTACGCCGATCGTCCGAGACATGGAGCCGGTCAACCCCGACTACCAGTACTGGTGCGAGGAATGCGCGCGGGCGCTGATCATAAAGGGCGACCCGATCGAGACGTACCGTGAGCTGGAGGGCGAGCCGATCTACGGCCGCCTCCTGGAAGAGCACTGCACGCTCAAGCGGTTCTACTCCTTCGTCACTGCTTGACGCCGTCGTCCCTGCCCGGGGCCGACGGAAACGATTTGGTGTTCCACCCGGTGGACCGTGTAATGTTGGCGTCGCCGCCGGGGGAAACCCCGGAGGACCAAGCAAGGGGCTATAGCTCAGTTGGTAGAGCGCCTGCATGGCATGCAGGAGGTCAGGAGTTCAATTCTCCTTAGCTCCACAATCAAGATCCCGCCAGATCGTTTCGATCCGGCGGGATCTTCGTGTTTTCGGGGGCAATTGTGCGGGAGGGGGGCCGCCCGGTGCGGGCGGCCCCCCTCCTGACGTCGGCTCAGCGGCCAAGTGCGCGCCGCCCGCGGCCCTGCGACAGCACCGGGAGGTTGCGGGAGGGCGCCCGGTCCCGGGGTGTCTCCTCCTCGATGCGCAGGGCGAGCGCCGGGCAACGGCGCACCGCGCGCAGGGCCTTGGCCTCCGCGTAGCGCGGCACCTGGGCCTGGGCGACGGTCGGGAAGCCGTCGGCGCCGAGTTCGAAGACCTCCGGGAGGATGTCCGCGCACAGGCCGTGGCCGCGGCACAGGGTCCAGTCGACGTAGATCTTCTGACGGCTGGGGCCGTTCTCCACGGGCTCGCCGCCGCCCGGGATGCCCGTGGGCATCTGACCGCCCTCGAAGAGCGGCAGAACGCCCTCCACGGGCCTCCCGCAGCCGTTTCCGAGGACATGCGCGGCCAGGTCGTCGGTGAACGCCTTGATGGTCGACTCCAGGAACATCGCGGAGCCGTCCGGGTGCGAGCACGCGCCGCGCCGCTTCACGTTCTTGGCGACCTGCTTGAGCGCCTCCAGGGCGGCCGGGCCGCCGCCGTTGAGGATGTCCGCCATGCCGCGCGCGGCGGCCGGCAGACCGAGGTAGCAGGGGCCGCACTGGCCCGCGCTCTCCTCGGCCAGCCACTGCGCCACGCGCAGCGACTCGCCCAGCGGGCAGGTCTCCTGACTGATCGGCAGGATCGCGCCGGCACCGAGCGCACCGCCCACCGCGTCGAGGGAGTTGCGGGAGACGATCGCCTCGTTGACCGTCGCCGCGTCGATCCACTTGCCGTGGTAGCCGCCCGTCAGCACGCCCTGGGGGACCGGCGGGGCGCCGGCGAGCTGGAGGACGTAGCGCAGCGGGACGCCCGTGGGGACCTCGATCACCATGGGGCGGGCGACCGCGCCGGAGACGGTCAGCATGACGGTGCCCGGCTCGTCGTACAGACCGGTGTTGCCGTAGCGCTCCGGGCCGATGCGGGCGGCGATCGCCAGCTGGGCGAAGGTCTCGGCGTTCGACAGCAGGGTGGGTGCGCCGCCGACGCCGTTCTGGGAGGCGCTGACCTTGCGGCCGGGCGGGATCGCCGGGCCGCCGTCGATGGAGCGGATCAGGGAGGCCGCCGCTCCGGTCACCATGCGGATGGGATTGCGCTGCACGCGCGCGCGTAGAACCGACCGGCGGCCGTTGCTCAGGCCGCGTTCGGCGAGCGCGGCCTCCATCGAGCGCTGTGTCGACTCACGGGTGACCCCCACCACGAGCGTGCGGGCACCCAGCGCCTCCGCGACCAGCAGAGCGCCGTCCAGGATGAGGTGCGGGGCACGGTTGATCAGCACCGTGTCCTTGCGGCAGGCCGGCTCGTCCTCGCTTCCGTTGACGACGACGACCGGCCGTACACCGCGCTTGATCGCCGCTTCGGCGACCGAGCGCAGCTTCTTGTGGAAGGGGAAGCCCGCGCCGCCGCGGCCCTTCAGGTTGATGTTCTCGGCGAGCTTCGCGAGCTGCTCGCCGCCGAGCGGTTCGAGCGGCCCGTGCACCTTGAGGTGCATGGGCAGATCAAGTCTTTCGACAAGGTCGAAGCCAGACGTGAGCTGCGGAAGTCCGACCACGCGGACTTCTGGGACGTCGGGCAGGGCCTCGTTCACCTATAGCCTCCGGAAGGCGTGTTCCAAGGTTCGCCCGAACCCGGCGCGTCGAACGACTCACCGGGCATTGGTTCATTGGCGGGACCGCTGTTGTACGTGTCGTTCGGGTTGTACGTGCCGTAGAGGGTGTTCGTCTCACCGGTGTCGTACATGTCACTTCCGCCGTAGCCATTGGCGCCCGGATTGCCATAGGCCGGGATGTTGTATCCGGTGTCCTGCATGGGGTCCCCGCCTGTGCCGGGACTGCCGTAGGCCGGGATGTTGTATCCGGTGTCCTGCATCGGGTCGTACGCCGACGGAGGCGCCTCGCCGACCGGCGGGGGCGTGGGGACGGGCCAGCTGCCGGAGGTGCTGCCGCCGCCGTCCATGCGCGGGATCGACTCCGTGGGCTGCATGTCCATGGGCAGGTCCATACGGGCGGTCTGGTCGGCCCCGTAGGACTGCTGGCCGCGCTGCTGGGGCGTGACGGCGCGATAGGCGGCCGCGAAGCCGTTCGCGGGCTCCGGGGTCATGGTGCGGGCGGCGGGAGCGTCGTAGTAGGGAGCTGCGGGCGTCGTCATCGTGTCGGCGGGGGACGGCTTCGGCGCCCGCGCGTTCTCGTAGCCCGGCAGTGCGGAGGAGGTCTCGCCGACCCGTGCGCGGCTCGCTTCGAGCTCCTCGGCGCGGCCCGAGCCCGGCTCGTTGCCCAGGAGCTCGGCGAGCCGGTCGGCGACCCTGCGCTTGAACGGCCGGGGAGCCGCCCGCAGGGCGAGCGCTCCGGCCACCGCGACCAGGCACAGCTCGTAGGAGATCATGAAGAACGGCTTCGCCGCGCGGCCCGCGAACAGGCCGTGGACCAGCGCCGAGCACCAGGCCGGGTAGGCCAGCGCGTGCATGGCGCGCCAGCGCGCCGCGACCGGCGCCGGGGAGGCGAACTGGTTGCGCAGGGCGCCGGTGATGCCCACGAAGATCATGAGCAGCCCGGCCAGCGAGCCGAGTCCGATGAGGCCCGCGCTGCCCTTGACGCCGAGACTGAAGGGGATCAGCGCGGCGATCAGCACCGTGTGGTCCAGCGCCAGCTTGACGGTGATGTGCACCAGCAGGAACGCGATCGAGCCGACGGCCGTCACGCGGTGGATTCCCTGGGCCAGGATCCGCTGGCGGGTGTTCAGGATGAGCCGGTCCTGAGCCACCAGTCCCCAGATCACCGAGCAGGTGAGGCAGACGAGCGAGAGGACGCCCGCACCGAAGTTCAGGAACTGTTGCAGCCAGCCGCCTCCGAGGAGCACGACGACGGGTATGAGCAGCAGTACGACAGCCGACGCCACCCCATAGGCCGACCGGCCCGGCTTGGGGAGCGAGGTGTTACTACGACGAGGGTTCATGGGGGCAACTCCGAAGCAGTTCGGGAAGGCGGTCCCGCTGCCGAACTCTAAGTGGCTCCATACCGATCGGTACGAGGTTTGAGTTATTGCGTTGTTATCTAAGGACAACGCGCTCGTTGCGATGTCCCGGTAGTGCGTGTTACGCGAAGTAACTTTTGACCTTGGTCCAGCTTTTGTCGGGTGATGACAGTGGTGCCAAGGACCCATACGGAAGCGCGTCGCATCGTGCTCAAGCGCTGCGGTACCCTAACGCCATGCGTGCTGTACGCCTTCTGCTTAGCGGGCCGCGCTGATCAGTCCCGACCACCGGGCGAATCGGATGGTCGGAATCGGCGCGGCGTCCCCTCCTGTGCGAGGGGATTTTTCGTTTCTCGAACGACACCGCTGCTGGCAGAGACGATCGATGGAGCTTAAGGATCATGAGCGAGACGAACCCCGCTGCCGCCGCCGAGGCGGCAGCGCCGCACCGCTACACGGCCGCCGTCGCGGCCGAGATCGAAGCACGCTGGCAGGACTTCTGGGACGCCGAGGGCACCTATGCGGCGCCGAACCCCAAGGGCGACCTGGCCGGTGACCCCGAGGTCGTCGCCCGGCCCAAGAAGTTCATCATGGACATGTTCCCGTACCCCTCGGGTGCGGGCCTGCACGTCGGCCACCCCCTGGGGTACATCGCCACCGACGTCTTCGCACGCTTCCAGCGCATGACCGGCCACAACGTCCTGCACACCCTGGGCTTCGACGCCTTCGGCCTGCCCGCCGAGCAGTACGCCGTGCAGACCGGCACGCACCCGCGTGTGTCCACCGAGGCCAACATCGAGAACATGAAGGCCCAGCTGCGCCGGCTGGGTCTGGGCCACGACAAGCGCCGGTCGTTCGCCACGATCGACCCGGACTACTACAAGTGGACCCAGTGGATCTTCCTGCAGATCTTCAACTCCTGGTACGACGACGAGGCGGACAAGGCCCGCCCGATCTCCGAGCTGATCGCCCAGTTCGAGACCGGTGAGCGCGCCGTACCGGGACACACGCGCGCGTGGCACGAGCTGAGCGCCACGGAGCGTGCCGACGTCCTGGGCGACTTCCGCCTGGCGTACGCCTCGGACGCGCCGGTCAACTGGTGCCCCGGCCTGGGCACCGTGCTGGCCAACGAGGAGGTCACCGCCGACGGGCGCTCCGAGCGCGGCAACTTCCCGGTCTTCAAGGCCAAACTGCGCCAGTGGAACATGCGGATCACCGCGTACGCCGACCGGCTGCTGGACGACCTGGAGGCGCTGGACTGGCCCGAGGCCATCAAGCTGCAGCAGCGCAACTGGATCGGCCGCTCCGAGGGCGCCCGTGTCGACTTCCCGATCGACGGCGAGCGCATCACGGTCTTCACCACGCGCCCCGACACCCTGTTCGGCGCGAGCTACATGGTGCTGGCCCCCGAGCACCCGCTGGTCGAGAAGTTCACCCCGGCCGCCTGGCCCGAGGGCACGCACGAGGTGTGGACCGGCGGTCACGCGACGCCCGCCGAGGCCGTCGCGGACTACCGCGCGCAGGCCGCCTCGAAGTCCGACGTCGAGCGGCAGGCCGAGGCCAAGGACAAGACGGGCGTCTTCATCGGCGCGTACGCGACCAACCCGGTCAACGGCGAGCAGGTCCCCGTCTTCATCGCCGACTACGTCCTGATGGGCTACGGCACCGGCGCGATCATGGCCGTACCCTGCGGCGACCAGCGTGACTTCGAGTTCGCGCGCGCCTTCGAGCTGCCGATCCCCTGCATCGTCGAGCCGACCGACGAGCGGGGCACCGACACCTCGACGTGGGAGAACGCCTTCTCCGCGTACGAGGCGAAGATCATCAACTCGTCCAACGACGACATCTCCCTGGACGGCCTGGGCGTCGTCGAGGCCAAGGCGCGCATCACCGAGTGGCTGGCGCGCAAGGGCATCGGCGAGGGCACCGTCAACTTCCGCCTGCGCGACTGGCTGTTCAGCCGCCAGCGCTACTGGGGCGAGCCCTTCCCGATCGTCTACGACGAGGACGGCATCGCCCACTCGCTGCCCGAGTCGATGCTGCCGCTGGAGCTGCCGGAGGTCGAGGACTACTCGCCGCGCACCTTCGACCCGGACGACGCGAACACGTCCCCGGAGACGCCGCTGTCCCGCAACGAGGACTGGGTCAACGTCACCCTGGACCTGGGCGACGGCCCGAAGCGGTACCGCCGCGAGACCAACACCATGCCCAACTGGGCCGGTTCCTGCTGGTACGAGCTGCGCTACCTGGACCCGCACAACAGCGAGCAGCTGGTCGACCCGGAGATCGAGCAGTACTGGATGGGCCCGCGCGAGGGCCAGCCGCACGGCGGTGTCGACCTGTATGTCGGCGGCGCCGAGCACGCCGTGCTGCACCTGCTGTACGCGCGCTTCTGGTCCAAGGTCCTGTTCGACCTGGGGCACGTCTCCTCCGCGGAGCCGTTCCACAAGCTGTTCAACCAGGGCATGATCCAGGCCTACGTGTACCGGGACAGCCGTGGCATCGCGGTGCCGGCCGCCGAGGTGGAGGAGATCGAGGGCGCCTACTACTACCAGGGCGAGAAGGTCTCCCGGCTGCTGGGCAAGATGGGCAAGTCCCTGAAGAACGCGGTCACTCCGGACGAGATCGCCGCCGAGTACGGTGCCGACACCCTGCGTCTGTACGAGATGGCGATGGGCCCGCTGGACGTGTCGCGGCCGTGGGACACGCGCGCGGTGGTGGGTCAGTTCCGGCTGCTGCAGCGGCTGTGGCGCAACGTCGTCGACGAGACGACCGGCGAGGTCACCGTCGTCGACACCGAGCCCGACGAGGAGACGCTGCGCGCCCTGCACAAGGCGATCGACGGCGTCCGCCAGGACCTGGAGGGCCTGCGCTTCAACACCGCCATCGCCAAGATCACCGAGCTGAACAACCACCTGACCAAGGCGGGCGGCGCGGTGCCGCGCTCGGTCGCCGATGCCCTGGTGCTGCTGGTCGCCCCGCTGGCCCCGCACATTGCCGAGGAGCTGTGGCGCAAGCTGGGCCACACCGACTCGGTGGTCCACCAGGACCTGCCGGTCGCCGACCCGGCGTACGTGGTCGACGAGTCCGTGACCTGCGTGGTGCAGATCAAGGGCAAGGTCAAGGCGCGGCTGGAGGTCTCGCCGGCCATCTCCGAGGAGGAGCTGGAGAAGGTCGCGCTGGCCGACGAGAAGGTCGTCGCGGCGCTGGACGGCGCCGGGATCCGCAAGGTGATCGTGCGGGCGCCGAAGCTGGTCAACATCGTTCCGGCATAGCCGCCCACCGTCCGAGGTGAACGCCTCGGGGTAGTCCCCTACGGGCAGGTTCGGGGTTCTTCTGGAACTCCGGGCCTGCCCGCCTCGTTTACCGTGGAAGAGCGACACGGGGAGTGTCGCGGCCGTCGGAGGAGGAGCGGTGGAAGCAGTGATCGCAGTGTTCGCCCTGCTCTTCGTGCTCTTCCTGGTACTCGGCACCTACGCCGCGGTGAAGGCCGTCGGCGCCGCCAAGCGCGGCGTGGACCGCACGATCACCCAGGCCCGCCGCACGGTCGAGGACCACACCCTGCGGGCCAAGTCCTTCGCCCAGCCCGGAGCGGCGGGCGAACTGGCCCAACTGCGGCTGAAGCTGCGCACGTCGATGCGGGCCACGCAGGACGCACTGCACGCGGGCGTGGCCGAGGACGAGTCCCTCAAGGAGTCCCTGGGCCTCTTCGAGCGCCTCAGCGCGCACGGGCACGAACTGGACGGCGAACTCAAGCGCCTGGAGGCCGAACCGGACCGCACGACGCTCGCCGAGCGGCTGCCCGCCCTGCGCGAGCGCACCGAGCGCATCGTTCAGTCGGCGGACGCACTGCGCTGGGCGGCCCGCGACCGGGCCCGCCGCTTCGCCGACGACGACCTGGACTCGCTGAGCACGCAGATAGACGTCGAGGCGGGAGCCCTGCGGCACTGGACGAAAGCGGAGCCTGCGCAGACCCCGCCGCCGTGGCCCGAGGCCCCCGCCGCCGACGCGGGGGCATCCCGGCAGACCTGGCCCGAGGGACGCCGCTCCGGGAGTGCCGAGGAGCCGGCGCGGCCCGCCATCACCCCGCCGGGAAGGCGGCCCGCCTACCCCTGGCAGAAGAAACCCCGTCCCGAGAGCACTACTTGATCCGGTCAAGGGCAGACCAGGTGAGAGGGGCCGGGCTGCCGTCCCGGCGCTACGGCAGGTAACCTCCAGCTCATGTCCCGCCATGTCGCGATCGTCACCGATTCAACGGCCTACCTGCCGCCGCGGACGATGGAGCGCCACGGCATCACAGCGGTGCCCCTGACCGTGGTCCTCGGCGACCAGGCACTGGACGAGGGCACCGAGATCTCGACGCGCTCCCTGGCCCAGGCACTCCAGAAGCGCCGCCCCGTCACCACCTCGCGCCCCAGCCCCCAGCTCTTCGCCGAGACCTACCGCAAGATCGCGGAGTCCGGCGCCACCGGCATCGTCTCCCTCCACCTCTCCGCCGAACTGTCGGGCACGTACGACGCAGCGGTCCTCGCGGCGCGTGAGGCGCCGGTGCCGGTGCGGGTGGTGGACACCGGGGCGGTCGCGATGGCGCTCGGGTTCTGCACGCTCGCCGCAGCGGAGGCGGCGGAGGCGGGCGGCACGGTGGACGAGGCCGTCACGGCCGCCGAGAAGCGGGCCTCCGGCACGTCCGCCTACTTCTACGTCGACACCCTCGACTATCTGCGCCGCGGCGGCCGGATCGGCGCCGCGCAGGCGCTGCTGGGCTCCGCGCTCGCCGTGAAGCCGCTGCTGCAGCTGGACGGCGGCCGTATCGAACTCCTGGAGAAGGTCCGTACGGCGTCGAGGGCGATCGCCCGCCTGGAGGAGATCGCGGCCGACCGCGCCGGCAGCGCCCAGGTCGACATCGCCGTCCACCATCTCGCCGCCCCCGAGCGGGCGTCGGCCCTCGCGGACCGGCTGCGGGCCCGGGTGCCCGGGCTGGCCGACCTGCATGTGAGTGAGGTGGGGGCGGTGATCGGGGCGCACACCGGGCCAGGGCTGCTGGGGGTCGTGGTCTCGCCGCGGTGACGCTTCCGCACCCGTGCGGGTGACGAAGTTATCCACAACTGGGCAGTAGTCCCCGGGAATTGAGCAAGATCATCGCGAAATCGGCGGGTGCCCGATCCTCGTCGCATGGCACTTCGATCACGTTCACGTACAGCGACCGTCTCCAGCGGCCCGGGGCGGGGACCCGCTTCCGACAGCCGGGTCCGCAACCGTCGCCCGCCGGTGCGCAGCCGAGCCCGGCACCGGCATGCATCGGCGGAGGATCTCCGTCGGCGTGCGGAGGTGTTGTTCCCCGAACGCGCCGGTGAGTGGCGGGAGTCAGGGGCGGGGCCGCCCGTGCGGTCTGTGGAGGAGGAGGACGACGAGCGCGAGGTTCCGCCACGCGAAGAAGGGGCTGCGGGCCCGGATTTTCCATGGGGCGCAGGAGCAGCCGCGGGCCCTGAGGTGCCGACCGGGGAGGTCTGGCGAGCTCGGGCCGGGCTTGCGCTGCGGGAGCGGATGCCGCTGTGGCTGCAGGCGAGGTGTGGGCTGGAGCGGCGGAGCGTGGTCGCGCTCACGGCGCTGCTCGTCGTTGCCGCGGTGTTCGCCGTTCAGCACTTCTGGGCCGGGCGGACACAGTCCGTGCGGGCGCCCGACGTGGTGCGGGCGGCGGCTCCCTTCGCCGAACGGAAGGGGAGCGGCCCGCCAGGGCCGGACGCTTCACCCGTGGCGCCGAATGCCGCAGGCACGGCCGGGGCCGAGATCGTCGTGGACGTCAGCGGCAAGGTCCGCGAGCCCGGGATTCATCGCCTGCCCGCCGGTTCACGCGTCGCCGACGCATTGCGCGCCGCCGGTGGGGTGCGTCCCGGCACGAGCACCGAGGGGCTGAACCGGGCCCGTTTCCTCGTGGACGGGGAGCAGGTGATCGTCGGCGGTCCCGCCGCCCCGGCGCCCGGTGCGGCCCCCGGTGGCCCGGCAGGTTCGGCGGCGGGCGCCGCACCCGCCGCTCCGGTCCCCCTCAACACCGCCACCGTGGACCAGCTGGACACCCTGCCGGGCGTCGGGCCCGTCCTGGCCCAGCACATCGTCGACTACCGCACTCAGCACGGCGGTTTCCGCTCGGTGGACGAGCTGCGTGAGGTCAACGGAATCGGCGACCGCCGCTTTTCCGATCTCCGGAATCTCGTACGGCCATGAGGCGCGCTCCGGATCTCCGGGCCCGGCGCGCGGCCGTCCACGC
This sequence comes from Streptomyces sp. NRRL S-646, assembly GCF_000720765.1. GTDB lineage: Bacteria > Actinomycetota > Actinomycetes > Streptomycetales > Streptomycetaceae > Streptomyces. The sequence continues at coordinate 180,826 of NZ_JODC01000006.1, read as the reverse complement.
CGCCTCCTCAGGACGGCTCGGAGCCGCCCACCCCCGACAGGAAGGACCCACGGACCTGCGTCTCGTACCGCCCGCGCTCGCGGTCTGGGCGACGGCTGCGGTGATGCTGGACGCGACGGCGGTATGGGTCCTGAGCACATCGGTGGTGTGCCTCGTCGCGGCCGGTGTGCTGCTGCTCGTGCGGAGACGGGCAGCGGGCGGCGGGCTCGTGCCCGAGCAGTCGGCACCGGTGTCTGTGCCCGTCGGCCGGGTTTCGCCTGCGGGCGGTCGACCGGTGCGTGCAGCGTGGCCGCGGCTCTCCCTCGCCGCCGTTCTGCTCTGCGTCGCTGCGGCCGCCGTGTCTGCGGGGCTGCACGGTGCGGACGTCCGGCGTGGCCCCGTGCCGGATCTGGCGCGGCAGTACGCCACCGTGACCGCCGAGGTCGAGGTCACCTCCGACCCACGGCTCAGCCGGCCCCGGATCAGCGGGGACCATGTCGCACCGACCTCCGTGCTGATCGAGGGGGAGGTGCAGCGGGTGGAGAAGGCGGACGGGACGGCGGCGGTGACGCGGGCGCCCGTGTTGGTCATCGTCGACGCGGGGGCACGTGGTTCCGGAGGAGAGACCTCAGCCGAGAGGCCACCACGGTCGCCCTGGCTCGACCTGTTGCCCTCCACTCGGGTGCGGGTCGTTGCGCGGTTGGCGCCCGCTGCGGTCGAAGGCGACCGGGTCGCGGCCGTGCTGCGGGTGCGGGGGAAGACCGTGCCGGAGGCGGTGGGCGGGCCGTCGGGGGTGCAGCGGTTCGCGGGGCGGTTGCGGGCCGGTCTGCGGGAGGCGACCGACGGACTGCCGGCGGACGCCAGGGCGTTGCTGCCCGGCCTGGTCGTCGGAGACACCTCGCGGGTCACCCCGGAGCTGGACGAGGCCTTCAAGGAGACCGACCTCGCCCACACCCTCGCCGTGTCCGGGAGCAACCTCACGATCATCCTCGCCCTGCTCATCGGACCACCCGGCACGGCACAACTGGTGGAGCGCCGCGGACTCGCCCCCCGGCTCGGCATCCCGCTCAGGACGACCGCGCTGCTCGGAGGAGCGCTCACGCTCGCCTTCGTGGTCGTGTGCAGACCGGATCCGAGCGTGCTGCGGGCCGCGACCTGCGGGGCCGTCGTACTGCTGGCCCTGGCGACCGGACGCCGCAGATCGCTCGTCCCGGCCCTGGCGACGGCGGTCCTGCTCCTCGTGCTGTACGACCCTTGGCTGGCCCGGAGTTACGGCTTCCTGCTCTCCGTACTGGCCACCGGCGCCCTGCTCACGCTCGCGCCCCGCTGGAGCGAGGCGCTGCGGAGGCGCCGGGTCCCGCCGAGGCTGGCCGAGGGGCTGGCCGCGGCGGCCGCGGCGCAGGCGTTGTGCGCTCCGGTCGTCGCCGTGCTGTCGGCGCGGGTGAGTCTGGTGGCGGTGCCGTGCAACCTCCTCGCGGAGATCGCGGTGGCGCCCGCCACGGTGCTGGGCTTCGCGGCGCTGGCGACGGCGCCGGTGCTGATGCCCATGGCCAAGGCGCTCGCCTGGTGCGCGAGTTGGCCGGCGGGCTGGATCGCGGGCATCGCCCGGACGGGGGCCGCCCTGCCCGGCGGGGGAGTGGACTGGCCGGGCACTTGGAGCGGGGCGGGGCTGCTCGCCCTGGTCACGGTGACCGTGCTGCTGATCGGCCGACGGTTGCTGAGACATCCGTGGTGGTGTGCTGCCTGCGGGGTGCTGCTCGTGCTCGTCGTCGTGCAGCCGCCACCGTTGACCAGAGTGATCACCGGGTGGCCGCCGCCGGGGTGGCGGTTCGCCATGTGCGACGTGGGTCAGGGCGACGCGACGGTGCTCGCGGCCGGGGACGGCAGCGGTGTGGTGGTGGACGCCGGGCCCGATCCCACGCTCGTCGACCACTGCCTGCGCACGCTCGGCATCACCAGGATCCCCCTGGTCGTGCTCACTCACTTCCACGCCGACCATGTGGCAGGGCTGCCCGGTGTGCTGCGCGGACGCTCGGTGGGCGCGATCGAGACGACGGGCTTCGAAGAACCCGCCGACCAGGTGCAGTTCGTACGGAAGGAGGCGGCGGCACGACTCATCCCGCTCACCCACGCGGTGGCAGGGGAGCAGCGCCGGACCGGTTCGCTCTCCTGGCAGGTGCTGTGGCCACCGCCCCGCCCGGCACCGGATCCGGACGGCCCGAACGACGCCAGCGTCGCCCTGCTCGCCAGATCGGGCGGACTGCGGCTGCTGCTGCTCGGGGATCTCGAACCCCCGTCCCAGCAGGCGCTGTTGAGATCGCCGCAGGGTGCGCTGCTGGGCGGTGTGGACGTACTCAAGGTGGCCCATCACGGTTCGGCGTACCAGGACCCGGAGCTGATGCGCAGAGTGGCGCCGCGCATCGCGTTGATCAGTTGCGGGGAGCACAACATGTACGGTCACCCCGCTCCCAGCACGGTCGCGGCGCTGCGCGCCGAGGGCGCGGTGGTGCTGCGCACGGATCGGGACGGGGCCCTCGCGGTCATGGGAGAAGGCAGGGAGCTGGGGGTGGCGCGAGACTGAGGGCATGAATTCAGCACAGGTCGATGCCTATCTCCGCCGCCTGGAAGCCGAGCGTCCGCAGCGGGCCGCCGGTGCCACCGCCGACGTGCTGCGCGAGCTGCACCTGCGACACCTGCAGACAGTGCCCTTCGAGAACCTGTCGATCCACCTCGGCGAGGAGATCGTGCTGGAGGAGGAGCGGCTGCTGGACAAGGTGGTGGGGGCACGGCGGGGCGGGTTCTGCTACGAACTCAACGGGGCGTTCGGGGCCTTGCTCGGCGCCCTGGGGTTCGAGGTCACGCTGCTCGCGGCGCGGGTGCACGGGGACGAGGGGCGGCTCGGGATCCCCTACGACCATCTCGCGCTGCGGGTGCGGGCGGCGGACGGCAGCGAGTGGCTGGCGGACGTGGGCTTCGGGGCACACAGCCACTACCCCCTGGACTTCACGGAGAGGGGCGAGCAGAAGGATCCCGGCGGCAGTTTCCGGATCGTCGAGGCGGGGCCGGACCTGGACGTCGTCGTGAACGGTAGGCCGCAGTACCGGCTGGAGGTGCGGCCCCGTGAGCTCGGCGACTTCGTGGCCGGGGCGTGGTGGCACAGCACCTCGCCTGCGTCGCACTTCGTGCAGTCGCTGGTGTGTTCAAGGGTGACGGAGGACGGCGGGAGGATCACGCTCAGCGGGCGCACGTTCAAGGAGACGGGCGCCGACGGGGCGCGGGAGGAGCGGGAGTTGGGCACGGACGAGGAGGTGCTCGGGGCGTACCGGGAGCGGTTCGGGATCGAACTGGGCCGGGTGCCGACCGTGCGCAATCCCCTAGTGGTGACTGATTGAGGTCACATGGCGTCACATGGGTCGAGAGGGGATCAGTCGTTGCTACTCGTGCGTAGACACCCTGTGTTGCCTCGAAAGCCGCATCAGTGATCGAATATCTCTTCGGCAACAGAAGATGTCGAGGCGCACAGGGGTGGCGTGGATGTTCGGCCGCTGGCTGGGAAACCGAACGAACAGGGTGCAACGGACGAGTCCCCTGGCGGCGGTGCAGACCCCGCCGAGTGCCGGGGTGCTGAGCTGCCGGGTGCTGGATCCGGTCAACGAACCGGTCAGACACGCGGAGTTCGCGGTCAGCGATGCCATGGGGCGCAAGGTGGTCGGCGGCGAGACGGATCCCTACGGGTCGTTCGTGACGACGGTACCCGCCGGGGAGTACCGGCTCGCGGTGTCCGCCCAGGGATACAGGCCCTACCGCGCCAGCGCGACCGTCGGGGAGAACACGCTCGCCTCTCTGGGGGACGTGACGCTCCAGGTCGCGAGGCCTCCGGAGCTGCCGCCGGCGGGGGACTGGGAGATCGAGCCCACGCATTCCTCGATCGGGTTCACCGCGCGGCACATCGGGCTGGCCCGGATCCACGGCCGGTTCAACTCCTTCGCGGGGGCCGTCCGGATCACCGAGCCGGTGGAGCAGTCGGCGATGCATGTGGTGATCGACGCGGCGTCCATCGACACGAACGTGCGGATGCGGGACGACCATCTGCGGTCCGGTGACTTCCTGGACGTGGTGCGCTATCCGACGCTGGAGTTCTACAGCGAGCGGTTCGTGCACAAGGGCGGGAACCGGTGGGCGGTGACCGGAGCGCTGTCGCTGCACGGAGTGACGCGTACGGTCACGCTCGACACCGAGTACCTCGGGCTCGGCAACGGCATGGAGGGCGAGGTGCGGGCGGCCTGCCGGGCCACGGCGGAACTGCACCGGGACGACTTCACGGTGAGTTGGCAGACGATGCTGGCGCGGGGGATCGCGGTGGTGGGGCCGAGCATCCGGGTCGACCTCGACGTGCAGATCGTGCGCAAAGGGTGACCTGCGGCGGCCTGCGGCGGGTGCCGGACAATGACTGCCGTGAGTGATGTGAGACATGTGCTGGTGCTGCCCGATCGCGATGCTGCGGAGGCGGTGGCCGAGGCGCTCGCGGAGCGGTTCGAGGTGTCCGAGGAGCCGCAGCTGCTACGGGACGCCCTGGCCGGTGAGGACGACGCGGAGGACGCGCAGTGGCTGGTCGTGCTGCGCGACGAGGACGGGCGGCTGGATCCCGGCGAGCTGGATGAGTTCGTGGGCGCGTGGGACGGGTGGCGGGAGGAGCCGTGAGCATGTGGCCGCAGCCGTAGGCCTTGCCCCAGGAGCTTGAGCCTGCCGTGGGATCCCGTTGTCAGTGGTGCGTGCCATGCTTTACGCGATGGCCAGGAAGACTGCTGAAGACGACCCTCTCGCCCCGGTGACGCTTGCCGTGGGCCAGGAGGACCTCCTGCTCGACCGTGCCGTGCAGGAGGTGGTGGCCGCCGCCAGGGCCGCCGACGCCGACACGGACGTACGTGACCTGACACCGGAGCAGCTGCAGCCCGGCACACTCGCCGAGCTGACCAGCCCCTCGCTCTTCGCCGAGCGCAAGGTCGTGGTCGTACGCAATGCCCAGGATCTGTCCGCCGACACCGTCAAGGACGTGAAGGCCTATCTCGGGGCGCCCGCCGAGGAGATCACTCTCGTGCTGGTGCATGCGGGCGGGGCCAAGGGCAAGGCCCTTCTCGACGCCGCGCGCAAGGTCGGGGCGCGGGAGGTGGCCTGTCCGAAGATGACCAAGCCGGCGGATCGGCTGGCCTTCGTGCGCGGGGAGTTCAGGGCGGCGGGGAGGTCTGCCACGCCCGAGGCCTGCCAGACGCTCGTCGACGCCATCGGCAGCGATCTGCGGGAGCTGGCGTCCGCCGTCTCCCAACTGGTCGCCGACGTCGAAGGGACCATCGACGAGGCCGTCGTCGGGCGGTACTACACCGGGCGGGCCGAGGCGTCGAGCTTCACGGTTGCCGACCGGGCCGTGGAGGGGCGGGCGGCCGAGGCCCTGGAGGCGCTCAGATGGTCCCTGGCCACCGGGGTGGCGCCGGTGATGATCACCAGTGCGCTGGCCCAGGGCGTGCGGGCGATCGGGAAGCTCTCGTCCGCGCGCGGGGGCCGGCCGGCCGATCTGGCGCGTGAGCTGGGGATGCCGCCGTGGAAGATCGACCGGGTGCGGCAGCAGATGCGGGGTTGGACGCCGGACGGCGTGGCGGTCGCTCTGCGGGCGGTCGCCGAGGCGGATGCGGGAGTGAAGGGTGGCGGTGACGATCCCGAGTACGCGCTGGAGAAGGCGGTCGTGGTGATCGCCCGCGCTGCGCGGTCGCGAGGGCGGTAAGGGGGCGTGCCTCGCGGGGGCTTTCGGGTGGTGGCGCCGAGCGGGTTTCGCCCCCCGCCGCCCCTTCCCGTCCCGTCCCTGGGGGCTGCGCCCCCAGACCCCCGATTTCGGCCTGAACGGCCTCGTCCTCAAACTCCCCCACTGCCTTAAGGGCGTGGGGGGACCCCCAACGGGCTGAAAGTGCGGCCACGCTCAGAAGTACCGAAGCGTCCTGGGGAAGCACCGAAGGCCCCCTTCCCGCCCTGGGGAAGGGCAGGAAGCGGGGCCTTCGGTACAAGATGTCGAGCCCGTACCCGCGTGGCGAACGCAGGCCGCGTACAGGCTCTTGGTGCCGGTCGGGAGCGGATGAGAGAGGGCCCGCTCTGGGTCCTTCCGGCGGTTCGGTCCCGCAGGACCGGTCAGATCAGTAAGAGGTTCAGCCCTTGATGGAGGCGACCTTGGAAGCAAGCGCCGACTTCTTGTTGGCGGCCTGGTTCTTGTGGATGACGCCCTTCGAGACGGCCTTGTCGAGCTGACGCGCGGCAGCGCGCTGGTACTCGGTGGCCTTCTCGACGTCACCCGCGGCAGCGGCCTCGCGGGCCTTGCGGATCGCGGTCTTCAGGGAGGACTTGACGGCCTTGTTGCGCTGCCGGGCCTTCTCGTTGGTCTTGATCCGCTTGATCTGGGACTTGATGTTCGCCACTGATTGAGCCTTTTCAGGTTCAGGCACAGGGCCAGGAGCACTCCGCGTAGGAGATACGCAGGAGATACCGGGTCCCGTACCAGGTGATTTCTTGGAGTTGTGCCTCGCGCTGAGAGGGCATGAGACACAGCCACCCAGAGTACCAGCGGCGGTCCGGACGGCCCAAAACGGTCCCCGGTCGCCACCCGTGGGACCATGGAACCTACGTATCGATCCGACCCGAGGCATAAGGCGCCTCAAGAGACAGGACCCTGCGTGCCCGCGACCCCTAACAATGTGCCCGAGCCGAGCCGTACCGACCCGGCTCTGATCCGCAATTTCTGCATCATCGCGCACATCGACCACGGCAAGTCCACGCTCGCCGACCGGATGCTCCAGCTGACTGGTGTGGTCGAGCAGCGGCAGATGCGTGCTCAGTACCTCGACCGGATGGACATCGAGCGCGAGCGTGGCATCACGATCAAGTCCCAGGCGGTGCGGCTGCCCTGGGCTCCGACCCACGAGCCCGGCAACACGCACATCCTCAACATGATCGACACCCCGGGGCACGTCGACTTCACCTACGAGGTCTCGCGGTCGCTCGCCGCCTGCGAGGGGACCGTCCTCCTCGTCGACGCCGCCCAGGGCATCGAGGCCCAGACCCTCGCCAACCTGTACCTGGCGATGGAGAACGACCTCACGATCATCCCCGTACTGAACAAGATCGACCTGCCGGCCGCGCAGCCCGAGAAGTTCGCCGAGGAGCTCGCGAACCTCGTCGGCTGCGACCCGGACGACGTGCTGCGGGTGTCCGCCAAGACCGGTCTCGGCGTCGACGCGCTGCTCGACAAGGTGGTCAAGGAGATCCCGGCGCCGGTCGGCGTCGCGGACGCCCCCGCCCGAGCCATGATCTTCGACTCCGTCTACGACTCCTACCGCGGTGTCGTGACGTACGTACGAGTCGTCGACGGCCAGCTCAACAAGCGTGAGCGGATCCGGATGATGTCCACCGGTGCCACGCACGAGCTGCTGGAGATCGGCACGAACTCGCCCGAGATGCTGGGCGCCGACGGCCTCGGCGTCGGTGAGGTCGGTTACCTCATCACCGGTGTGAAGGACGTCCGGCAGTCCAAGGTCGGTGACACCATCACCAGCCTGGCCAAGGGCGCCACCGAGGCCCTCGGGGGATACAAGGACCCGAAGCCGATGGTCTTCTCCGGGCTGTATCCGCTGGACGGCTCCGACTACCCCGAGCTGCGCGACGCCCTCGACAAGCTCCAGCTCAACGACGCAGCGCTCGTCTACGAGCCGGAGACCTCGGCCGCCCTCGGCTTCGGCTTCCGCGTCGGGTTCCTGGGGCTCCTCCACCTCGACGTCATCCGCGAGCGGCTGGAGCGCGAGTTCGGGCTCGACCTGATCGCGACCGCGCCCAACGTGGTCTACCGCGTGATCATGGAGGACGGGACCGAGCACACGGTCACCAACCCCAGCGAGTTCCCCGAGGGCAAGATCAACGACGTGTACGAGCCCGTCGTACGCGCCACGATCCTCGCCCCGAGCGAGTTCATCGGCTCGATCATGGAGCTGTGCCAGACCCGGCGCGGGACTCTTCTCGGCATGGACTACCTCTCCGAGGACCGCGTCGAGATCCGCTACACGCTCCCCCTCGCCGAGATCGTCTTCGACTTCTTCGACCAGCTGAAGTCGAAGACCCGCGGCTACGCCTCGCTGGACTACGAGCCCACCGGCGAGCAGACGTCCAGCCTGGTCAAGGTGGACATCCTGCTGCACGGCGACAAGGTCGACGCCTTCTCCGCGATCACCCACAAGGACGCGGCCTACGCCTACGGTGTGCGGCTCGTCGCCAAGCTGCGCGAGCTCATCCCGCGGCAGGCCTTCGAGGTGCCCATCCAGGCAGCCATCGGCTCCCGGGTGATCGCCCGCGAGACCATCCGCGCCATCCGCAAGGACGTCCTCGCCAAGTGCTACGGCGGCGACATCTCCCGTAAGCGCAAGCTGCTGGAGAAGCAGAAGGAGGGCAAGAAGCGGATGAAGATGGTGGGTTCCGTGGAGGTTCCTCAGGAGGCGTTCATCGCCGTGCTCTCCAGTGATGACAGCGCGGGGTCGGGCAAGGGCAAGAAGTAACCGCGGGTAACAACGGGTTACGGAACCAAACCGGACACAACAGGGGCTCGTCGTACGAAAGCGCGGCGAGCCCCTACGCGTGCGTAGCGTTGCTCTCTGTACGAAGTGACAGGCCGCCGCCCCTTACGAACCGGCCGGTCGGGCTCTACCCTGATCTCTGCTCGATAGTTACTCGCGAGTTAAACAAGAGCTCGTGAGTGGATACAGCCGCAGTCAATACCGCCGCACTTGAGCCAGCCGCGCTGCCGCGGGCCCCGGAGGATGTCGTGAGCGACACACAGACACTGATCGAGAACCGTCCGCCGAGCGTGGCGACCCTCTTCCTGGAACGCGTTGCAGCCACACCGGAGGCGGAGGCCTACCGCTATCCGGTGGCGCCCGCCTCCGGTGGGGGCCCCGACGACTGGAAGTCGCTCAGCTGGGCGCAGGCCGCGGAGCGGGTCTACGCGATCGCGGCCGGTCTGATCGAACTGGGTGTGCAGCCCGAGCAGCGCGTCGCGCTCGCCGCCTCCACCCGGGTCGAGTGGATCCTCGCCGACCTCGGCATCCTGTGCGCCGGAGCGGCCACGACCACGGTCTACCCGCAGACCAACGCGGACGAGTCGGCGTTCATCCTCTCCGACTCCGACAGCCGGGTGCTGATCGCGGAGGACGCGGCCCAGCTCGCCAAGGCGATGGAGAAGAAGGCCGAGCTGCCCGACCTCACACATGTCGTCGTGATCGACCCGGCCGGCGTCGAGACCAGTGACTGGGTCCTCACCCTCACCGAGCTGGAGGCCCGGGGCGCCGCCCGACTGGAGAAGGACCCCGACCTGATCAAGGAGCGGGTCGGTGCGATCACCTCCGATCAGCTTGCCACCCTGATCTACACCTCGGGCACGACCGGCCGCCCCAAGGGTGTGCGCCTGCCGCACGACAACTGGTCGTACATGGCGAAGGCGATCGCCGCGACCGGCCTGATCAGTACCGAGGACGTGCAGTACCTCTGGCTTCCGCTCGCGCACGTCTTCGGCAAGGTCCTCACCTCGGGGCAGATCGAGGTCGGGCACGTCACCGCCGTCGACGGCCGCGTCGACAAGATCATCGAGAATCTGCCGGTCGTGCAGCCGACGTACATGGCGGCCGTCCCGCGCATCTTCGAGAAGGTCTACAACGGGGTCGCGGCCAAGGCGAAGGCCGGCGGGGGCGCCAAGTACAAGATCTTCCAGTGGGCCGCCGAGGTCGCCCGCGAGTACGCCAAGACCGCGCAGGACAACTTCCGGCGCACCGGCACGGCGTCCGTCCCGTTCTCGCTCGGCGCCAAGCACAAGGTCGCCGACGCGCTGGTCTTCGCCAAGATCCGCGAGGCGTTCGGCGGGAACCTGCGGGCGTGTGTCTCGGGCTCGGCCGCGCTCGCGCCCGAGATCGGCTACTTCTTCGCAGGCGCCGGCATCCACATCCTGGAGGGCTACGGCCTCACGGAGTCCTCGGCCGCCTCCTTCGTCAACCCGGGCGAGGCCTACCGCACCGGCACGGTCGGCAAGCCGCTGCCCGGCACGGAGGTGCGCATCGCGGACGACGGGGAGATCCTGCTGCGCAGCCCGGGCATCATGGAGGGCTACCACGGGCTGCCCGAGAAGACCGCCGAGGTGCTGGAGTCGGACGGCTGGTTCCACACCGGTGACATCGGTGAGCTGTCGCCCGACGGGTACCTGCGCATCACCGACCGCAAGAAGGACCTCATCAAGACGTCCGGCGGCAAGTACATCGCGCCTGCGGAGGTCGAGGGGCAGTTCAAGGCGGTGTGCCCGTACGTCTCCAACATCCTGGTGCACGGGGCCGACCGGAACTTCTGCACGGCCCTGATCGCTTTGGACGAGCCGTCCATTTTGCAGTGGGCTTCGGAGAACGGGCTCGCGGGGAAGTCGTACGCGGAGGTTGTGGCTGCGCCGGCCACGGTTGCCTTGATCGAGGGGTACGTCAAGGAGCTCAACGAGGGCCTGCAGCGCTGGCAGACGGTCAAGAAGTTCCGTCTCCTGCCGCGGGATCTCGATGTGGAGCATGGCGAGATCACGCCGAGTCTGAAGCTGAAGCGACCGGTTGTCGAGCGGGAGTACAAGCACCTGATCGACGAGATGTACGCCGGTACGCGCGAAGCGTAGAGGGGGGAAGGGGATCGTTCGCGACCGGACGTTCGTCGTGGCTTGTCGCGCCCACGCGGCGGAGCCGCAAATCGATACAGCCCCGCGCCCCTGAAAACTAAAAGCCGCGCCCCCTGGCTACAAGCTGACGTAGCTCTCGGACCTGTGCACGCAGTGCTGCCAGGTCCGGGGGCTCCTCCCCGTCCAGTTCGGCCTCCAGGGTCGCCAGCCTGCTGCCCACCTCCCCGTAGTCCGACTGTTCCTGTGCCAGCAGGCGTTCCAGCTGCTGGTTCTTTCTGTGCAGGTCGAGGAAGACAGTGACCTTTGCGCGCAGGACCCAGGGGTCGAAGGGCTTGGTCAGATAGTCCGCGGCTCCTGTGGCGTAGCCGCGGAACGCATAGCCGGAGTCGTCCTCCGCGCCGGTCAGGAAGATGATCGGGACGTCCTTGGTCTGGTCTAGCCGCTTGATGTTGGCAGCCGTCTCGAATCCGTCCATGCCGGGCATGCGGACGTCGAGCAGGACGAGGGCGAAGTGCCGGCGCAGCAGTGCCTTCATCGCCTCCTCGCCCGAACGTGCGCGTACCAGCGGCTCGTTGAGGGACCCCAGGACGGCCTCCAGCGCTATCAGGTTGTCCTCCATGTCGTCCACGAGGAGGATGCTGGCGCGCTCGTTGGTCGTTGCCTCAGCGCTCATGGTGAGTGTGCCTCATTCGGTATTCGGCCCTGCCGCCGCTTCCTCGGTCGTGCCCGGCTGCGGGGCAGTGGTGTCGGTGGTCTCGTCCGGGCCCTCCGGATCCAGCAGTGCGCAGACGACCGTCAGCAGCTGGTCGACGTCCACCGGCTTGGGTACGTAGTCGTTCGCGCCCCGGCCGATGGACTTCTCGCGGTCTCCGGGCATCGCCTTGGCGGTCAGGGCGACGATCGGCAGTCCGGACCAGCGGGGGGTGCGGCGGATGGCGGCGATGGTCTCGTAGCCGTCCATCTCCGGCATCATGATGTCCATCAGGACGAGTTCGACGTCCGGGTTGCGCTCAAGCGTCTCGATGCCCTCGCGGCCGTTCTCCGCGTACAGGACCGGCATGCCGACGCGGCCGAGGACATGGGTGAGGGCGAAGACGTTGCGGATGTCGTCGTCGACGATCAGCACCCGCCGCCCGGGCAGCACCTGGCCCGCCCGGCCCACCTTCCACGCCTCCAGTTTGGTGGGGGCCGGCCAGGAGTCGTCCACGTCGTGCGTGGCGGTGTACGGCTCGGCAGACAGCTGCTCCGGCAGCGGCAGCGCATGCTCCTCGGGGGCCGGTCCGGTCGCCGGGTGCCCGGGGCTGACGACGGGGACGTACAGCGTGAAGGTGGACCCCTTGCCGGGCTCGCTGGTGGCGACGATACGGCCGCCGAGCAGGCCTGCGATCTCCCGGCTGATGGACAGGCCGAGGCCCGTGCCGCCGTACTTGCGGTTGGTGGTGCCGTCGGCCTGCTGGAAGGCCTCGAAGATCACCGGGAGTTTCTCGGGCGCGATGCCGATGCCGGTGTCGGTGACGGCGAAGGCGATCACGTGGTCGCTGTCGCGGACGTGGAGGCGCTCGGGGTCCTTGATGCGGTTCACCCGCAGCTCCACGCGGCCCGACGCGGTGAACTTGATCGCGTTGGAGAGCAGGTTGCGCAGGATCTGCTGGAGCCGCTGCTCGTCCGAGTACATCTCGCGCGGCACGTCCTCGCCGACCGCCACCTCGAAGGCGAGGCCGCGGTCGATGGTGAGCGGGCGGAAGGTGGCGTGGACGTAGTCGAGGAGCTTGATGAGCGGGAGCTTCTTCGGGCGTACGTCCATACGGCCGGCCTCGATCTTCGACAGGTCCAGGATGTCGTTGATCAGCTGGAGGAGGTCCGAGCCGGAGCGGTGGATCGTGGTCGCGAACTGCACTTCCTGGTCGGTGAGATGGCCGTCCGGGTTGTCGGAGAGGAGCCTCGCCAGGATCAGCAGGGAGTTCAGCGGGGTGCGCAGCTCGTGCGACATGTTCGCCAGGAACTCCGACTTGTACTGGGAGCTGGTGGCCAGTAGGGCTGCCTTCTCCTCCAGTTCGGCGTTCGACCGTTGCAACTCGGCCTGCTGCTTCTGGAGTTCGTCCGAGCGTTCCTGGAGCTGCATGGCCAGGCGCTGGGACTCGCCGAGCAGGGACTCCGTACGGGAGTTGGCGATGATCGTGTTGATCGCGACGGCGATGGTGTTCACGAACTGGTCGAAGAACGCGAGGTGGACGTCGGAGAAGCGGGAGAAGGAGGCCAGCTCGATCACGCCGAGGAGCTTGTCCTCGAAGAGGATCGGGATGATGACGACGCTCGTGGGGGCCGCCTCGCCGAGCCCGCTGTTGATCTTGATGTAGTCCGGCGGGGCCTCCTCGACGAGGATCCGTTTCTTCTCGCGGGCCGCCTGCCGGACCAGGCCGTGCACCGGGAGGCCGCCGGTCTCGATGGTCGTGCCCTGGGCCGAGCCGTACCCGGCGATGAACGCGAGTCCCTTCGTGGGCACGTCGGTGCGCAGCGAGGCGCTCTCCTCGTCCGGGTCGGCCAGGAAGAACGCGCCGTACTGGGCGTTCACCAGTGGGGTCAGCTCGCGCAGCAGCAGGTCGGCGACCTCCATCAGGTCGCGGTGGCCCTGCATCAGCGCGGCGAGGCGGGCCAGGTTGGACTCCAGCCAGTCCTTCGCGCGGGTGGTCTCGCGGAGGTTGGCCACCATCAGGTTGATGTTGTCCTTCAGCTCGGCGACCTCGCCCTGGGTCTCCACCGTGATGGAGCGGGACATGTCGCCCTGAGCCACCGCGGAGGCGACCTCGGCGATCGCGCGGACCTGGGTGGTGAGGTTCGACGCCAGCTCGTTCACGTTCGTCGTCAGGCGCTTCCAGGTGCCGTACACGCCCTCGACCCTTGCCTGGCCGCCGAGTTGACCCTCGGAACCGACCTCGCGGGCCACGCGGGTGACCTCGGAGGAGAAGGAGGAGAGCGTGTCGACCATCGTGTTGATGGCGGTCTTCAGTTCCAGGATCTCGCCGCGTGCGTCGACGTCGATCTTCTTGGAGAGGTCTCCGTTGGCGACGGCGGTCGTCACCTGGGCGATGTTCCGCACCTGTGAAGTCAGGTTGTCCGCCATGTAGTTGACGTTGTCGGTGAGGTCCCGCCAGACACCGGACACACCCAGCACCTGGGCGCGGCCGCCGAGCCGGCCGTCGGTGCCGACCTCGCGGGCCACCCTCGTCACCTCGTCGGCGAAGGCGCGCAGCTGCTCCACCATCGTGTTGACGGTGTCCTTCAGCTCCAGGATCTCGCCGCGCGCATCCACGGTGATCTTCTTGGAGAGGTCTCCGTTGGCGACGGCGGTCGTCACCTGGGCGATGTTCCGCACCTGCGAAGTCAGGTTCAGTGCCATGAAGTTGACGTTGTCGGTGAGGTCCTTCCAGACGCCACTCACGCCCCGCACCTGCGCCTGGCCGCCGAGGTTTCCCTCGGTGCCGACCTCGCGGGCCACGCGGGTGACCTCGTCGGCGAAGGCGGACAGCTGGTCGACCATCGTGTTGATCGTGGACTTCAGCTCCAGGATCTCGCCCTTCGCCTCGACCGTGATCTTCTTGCCGAGGTCGCCCTGGGCGACTGCGGTCGAGACGAGGGCGATGTTGCGGACCTGCGAAGTGAGGTTGTCCGCCATGAAGTTGACGTTGTCCGTGAGGTCCTTCCAGACGCCGGAGACACCCCGCACCTGGGCGCGGCCGCCGAGGTTTCCCTCGGTGCCGACCTCGCGGGCAACCCTCGTCACTTCATCCGCGAAGGCGGAGAGCTGGTCCACCATGGTGTTGATGGTCGACTTCAGTTCCAGGATCTCGCCCTGCGCGTCGACCGTGATCTTCTGACTCAGGTCGCCGTTGGCGACGGCGGTCGTCACCTGGGCGATGTTGCGGACCTGCGAAGTCAGGTTCGAGGCCATGAAGTTGACGTTGTCGGTCAGGTCCTTCCAGACCCCGCTGACGCCCCGCACCTGGGCGCGCCCGCCCAGCTGGCCCTCGGTGCCGACCTCGCGGGCCACGCGGGTCACCTCGTCGGCGAAGGCGGACAGCTGGTCGACCATCGTGTTCACGGTCAGCTTCAGTTCGAGCAGCTCACCGGTCGCCTCGACCGTGACCGTACGGGTCAGGTCACCGCGGGCCACCGCCGTCGTCACCAGGGCGATGTCACGCACCTGGGCGGTCAGCCGGGACGCCATCGTGTTGACCGCCTCGGTCACGTCCCGCCAACTGCCGGACAGGCCCGTCACCTTGGCCCGCCCGCCGAGCCGCCCCTCGGTGCCCACCTCGCGCGCGACCCGGGTCACCTCGCCGGTGAACAGCGACAACTGGTCGACCATCTTGTTCACGGCCCGGCCCAGCCGACGCAGATCACCGCGCAGCTGCCGGTTGCCGTCGTGCAGGTCGACCCGCTGGGTCAGATCGCCGCCGGCCACCGCGTCGAGCACCCGCGTCGCGTTCGCCGCCGGGGCCACCAGGGCGTCGAGGAGCTGGTTCACATCGTTGACCCGGGAGGTCCAGGCGCCCTGCCCGGGGCTCGCCGTGACCCGTTCGTCGAGCCGCCCGTGCCGTACCAACTCCCGCTTCACGCGCTGCACTTCCCCGTTGAAATGCGTGCTGCGGTCCATGATCTGGTTGAAGACGGCCGTCAGCTCGGCCACCATCCCGTGGCCGGTCTCCGGAATTTTCGTGAAGTCGCCGTCCCGGGCCGCGGTCATCGCGGCGAGCAGCGGACGCAGCTCCGATGCTCGGAGTTGTTCCGGTTTTTGACCGTCTTCGAGCACACGCGTAGCACTGTTCTCACTCATGGCGGCCCACTTCAGTAACTCGGCGCTTATGGGCGGGGTCAGTCTGTCACTCTGTCGGCATCGACTGAGGCGAATTCGTCCGAACCGTTCGGGGAGCTGTCCATGGGGGCCATTCCGACGCAACGGGAGACCGCTTCCTGCGCTTGCGATGCGCCTGCACACCTGCAC
Source organism: Streptomyces sp. NRRL S-646 (assembly GCF_000720765.1). Lineage (GTDB taxonomy): Bacteria > Actinomycetota > Actinomycetes > Streptomycetales > Streptomycetaceae > Streptomyces. The sequence continues at coordinate 165,122 of NZ_JODC01000006.1, read as the reverse complement.
GCAACCGCGCACGGGAGGGTGGACCCGCGTGCGCAGACGTACGCGACCCTGCCCGGCAGCCCCCTCGCGCCGGGTTACGCCCGCGCCCTCGTACGCACCGCGCTCGCCGACTGGGCCGAGGCCGGGCTCCCCGGCGCCGAACACCTCACCGACCGGCTCGCCGACGACGCCGTACTCGTCGTCAGCGAACTCGTCACCAACGCCGTCGTGCACGCGGGCACCGAGGTCGAGGTGGAGTGCCGTATGGAGGAGGCGCCCGGCGGGCTCGTCGTGGAGGTCTCCGACCACCACCCCTCCCGAGCGCCCCGCGACTCGGACGCCGAAGGGCCCTACGAGACGGCCGAAGTGCCGTACGGGACACCGGAGTACGGCCGCGGACTGCGCCTGGTCGCCACGCTCGCCGAGTCCTGGGGCGTCACCTTCCGCAGGGGCACCAAGACGGTGTGGGCGCGACTGCCCGCCGAGCGGGGCCCGGCCGCGTCCGAACCGGAGGCGCACGCAGGCCGGCAGGCGCTGGAACGCGGGCTGCGGGCCGCCGAGATACTGGCGCCCGACCCGCAGCGAGCCGAGCGCGACCGGGACTGGCTGCACCGAGGTGCCCTGTCCTTCCTCGCCGAGGCCTCCGATCTGCTGGCCGGGCAGCTCGACGAGAACCTGGTCGCCGCGCTCGCCGGACAGCTGATCGTGCCGCGGCTCGCCGACTGGTGCGCGGTGTGGCTGGAGGACGAGGCCATGGGCCGCGTGGGCTGGACCGACGGTACCGGCGGCGCCGGGCCCCGCCTGGCCCGCGTCTGGCACTGCAGCGAGAACCGCATCGAGGAACTGCGCCGGGCCCTGGAGAAGGACCCGCCGCATCCGCCCGAGGCGATGAGCATCCCGCCGGCCATGGGGGTCCCGCCGCTCGAGCGGAACCGTGAGTGGGGCAGCAGCCGGGAGTGGGGGAAGTCCGGGCCGGTCGTGTACCCCTGGCCCGGTGAGGCGCTCGACGTGCGCGACGAGCACGGCGCGGCGCTCGCCTACCGTCTCATCGCGGGCGGCCGGCCGCTCGGGACGCTCGTCATCGGCCGCGCCGGGCTGCTGCGCTTCCCCGACGAGGTCACCGGGCTCGTCGAGGACCTCAGCCGCCGGGTGGCGCTCGCCATCGGCGCGGCCCGCCAGTACGCCCGCCAGGCCACCATCAGCCAGGTCCTGCAGCGCGGCCTGCTGCCCGCCGCCGTCGCCGAGATCCCCGGCGTACGCAGCGCCCTCGTCTACGAGCCGTGCGACAAGGGCGGCCCCAGCGGCGACTTCTACGACCTCTTCCCGGCCGGCGACGGCCGCTGGTGCTTCGCCGTCGGCGACGTCCAGGGCAAGGGCCCCGAGGCCGCCGTCGTCATCGGACTGGCCCGCCCCTGGCTGCGGCTGCTCGCGCGCGAGGGCTACCGCGTCACCGACGTCCTCGACCGCCTCAACCGCCTCCTCCTGGACGACGCGACGGAGGCCGCGGACGCCGCCGCCCGGGCTCTGGTCCGTCCTCCGGCCCCCGGCGACGGCCCCCAGACCCGCTTCCTCTCCCTCCTCTACGGCGAGCTGACCCCCTTCGACGGCGGCATCCGCTGCACCCTCGCCTCCGCAGGGCATCCCCTGCCGCTGCTCCTCTGCCCCGACGGAAGCGTCCGTACGGCCGCCCGCCCGCAGACCCTCCTCGGCGTCGTCGAGGACGAGACGTACACCAGCGAAACCTTCGAGCTCCGCGCCGGCGACAGCCTCCTGTGCGTGACGGACGGGGTGACGGAGCGCCGCTCCGGCTCCGACATGTTCGACGACGCCGACGGCCTCGCGACCGCGCTCGCCGGGTGCGCGGGCCTGAGCGCCGAGCTGATCGCGGAACGCATCCGCAGGCTGGTGCACGAGTTCGGCGGGCGCCCGCCGGAGGACGACCTGGCGCTGCTGGTGCTGCAGGCGGAGTGAGACCCGTAAAGGTAGTCGTACGGGTGCTGGACAATGGAAGGCATGCCTTCCGCACTCCCCGACGGCGAGCCGGTCCCCGCCGACGGCGCCCTCCCCGCCTCCGCACTCGCCGGTTCCGCCGACCGCCCCCTCGGCTTCTACCTGCACGTCCCGTACTGCGCGACCCGCTGCGGCTACTGCGACTTCAACACGTACACGGCCACCGAGCTGCGCGGCACGGGCGGCGTCCTCGCCTCCCGCGACAACTACGCAGACACCCTGATCGACGAGATCCGCCTGGCGCGGAAGGTGCTGGGCGACGACCCGCGCCCGGTCCGCACGGTCTTCGTGGGCGGCGGTACGCCGACCCTGCTGGCAGCGGATGATCTCGTACGGATGCTGGGGGCGATCCGCGACGAGTTCGGCCTCGCGGCGGACGCAGAGGTGACGACGGAGGCGAACCCGGAGTCGGTGGACCCGGCGTACCTGGCGACGCTCCGGGAGGGCGGCTTCAACCGCGTCTCCTTCGGCATGCAGAGCGCGAAGCAGCACGTGCTGCGCGTGCTGGACCGTACGCACACGCCGGGGCGCCCGGAAGCATGCGTGGCGGAGGCCCGCGCGGCCGGCTTCGAGCACGTGAACCTGGACCTGATCTACGGCACACCGGGCGAGTCGGACGACGACTGGCGGGCCTCGCTGGAAGCGGCGCTCGGCGCCGGGCCGGACCATGTGTCGGCGTACGCCCTGATCGTCGAGGAGGGCACGCAGCTGGCGCGTCGCATCCGCCGGGGCGAGGTCCCGATGACGGACGACGACGTCCACGCGGACCGCTACCTGATCGCGGACGAGGTGATGTCGGCGGCGGGCTTCGACTGGTACGAGGTCTCGAACTGGGCGACCTCGGAGGCGGGTCGCTGCCTGCACAACGAGCTGTACTGGCGCGGCGCCGACTGGTGGGGTGCGGGCCCCGGGGCGCACTCGCATGTGGGCGGGGTGCGCTGGTGGAACGTGAAGCATCCCGGCGCGTATGCGGCGGCACTGGCGGAGGGGCGGTCGCCGGGAGCGGGCCGTGAGCTCCTGTCGGAGGAGGACCGCCGGGTGGAGCGGATCCTGCTGGAGCTGCGGCTTCGGGAGGGGGTGCCGCTGGAACTGCTGCGGGAGGAGGGGCTGGCGGCTTCTCGGCGGGCGCTGGGGGAGGGGCTGCTGGAGCGCGGTCCGTATGAGGAGGGGCGGGCTGTGCTGACGTTGCGGGGGCGGCTGCTGGCGGATGCGGTGGTCAGGGACCTGGTGGATTGATCACTCGGGCGGGTGAATCGGTGCGGAAGGTCAGTTCGGTACCTAACCTGGTTCGTAGGCTGCCGCCGTTGCTTACGGTGGCGGAAACCGGAGGGCTGCGGAGATGACCGCTGTGGACGACCGACCGATGACCACCGATGTCGTGGAGTTCTTCGAGAACCTTGAGGTTCCCGAGGGATACAAGGCCGAGCTCCTCCGGGGGGAAATCGTGATGATGGCGGCGCCGGACCTGGTGCACAGCGACATCGTCGAAGCGGTTCTCGATCAATTCCCGCGGCAGGATTGGCGGAGGCTTCAGACGGTGGCCGTCGCCATCCTGCAGGAGACCAGTGAGCCTCTGTCGGACCTGGTGCTGGTGGAGAGGGGCGTCGGACCGCGTGAGGGGCAGCTGATGCCGTCCAAGGTCATCAGCATGGTCGTCGAGGTCGTGTCCAAGACCAGTATCGAGCGCGATTACGAGATCAAACGGTCGATCTACGCAGCCGGCGGCGTGCCCGTCTATCTGATCATCGACCCGATCGTGGGGCACTGTGTGTTGCTCACGGAGCCGACCGGCACGGGCGAGGAAGCCGACTATCAGTTGCAGCGGGTGACCAAGTTCGGCGTGCCAGTGCCGCTGTCATCGCTCGGCATCGAGCTCGACACCACCGAGTTCGGCACTTACCGAGGCGTCAAGGCCCACAGCCGCCCGTGACGAAGTCGATCAGCTCCTCCACCCGCCCCAACAACTCCGGCTCCAGGTCCTTGTAGGACCCCACCCGCTTCAGGATCGCCTGCCACACCGCCCCGGTGTTCTCCGACGGCCACCCCAGTGCCCGGCACACCCCCGTCTTCCAGTCCTGCCCGTGCGGCACCCGCGGCCACCCCGCGATCCCCAGGGACGACGGCTTCACCGCCTCCCAGATGTCGATGTAGGGGTGGCCCACCACCAGCGCGTGCTCGCTCGTCACCGCCTCCGCGATCCGCCACTCCTTCGTACCGGGCACCAGGTGGTCCACCAGCACCCCCAGCCGCGCATCCGGCCCCGGCGCGAACTCCGCCACGATCGACGGCAGGTCGTCCACGCCTTCCAGGTACTCCACGACCACGCCCTCGATCCGCAGGTCGTCGCCCCAGACCTTCTCGACCAACTCGGCGTCGTGCCGTCCCTCGACGTAGATCCGCCCGGCGCGAGCCACACGCGCGCGTGCGCCGGGGACGGCGACGGAACCGGATGCCGTACGGGTGGGCCGTACAGGAGCCGCGCCGGACGGTCGTACGAGCGTCACCACCCGCCCCTCCAGCAGAAACCCCCGCGGCTCCAGCGGGAACACCCGGTGCTTGCCGAAGCGGTCCTCCAGGGTCACCGTGCCGGCCTCGCAGCGGATCACCGCGCCGCAGAAACCGGTGCCGGGCTCCTCGACCACCAGACCGGGCTCCGCCGGGACCTCGGGGACAGGCTTGGGCTTCTTCCACGGTGGGGTCAGATCGGCGGAGTACTGGCGCATTCGAGTGACGATAGGAGAAGCGGCCGGTCAGCGGCTACGACACGCCGAAACGTGCCGCCAGCTCCTCGCGCTGTCTCCGCACGAACCCCGCATCCACCACCGCTCCGTGACCGGGCACGTACAGCGCGTCCTCGCCGCCCAGGTCGAGGAGCCGGTCCAGGGCGGCCGGCCAGTGCGACGGTACGGCGTCGGAACCGGCCTGCGGTTCGCCGGACTCCTCCACCAGGTCGCCGCAGAAAACGACCTCCGGGGAGCCCGGCACCAGCACCGCAAGATCGTGGGCCGAGTGGCCCGGACCGACGTTCGCCAGCAGCACCTGCCGGCCGCCGCCCAGGTCGAGGGTCCACTCACCGGAGACGTGATGCCGGGGCGCGACCAGGGCGTCGACCGCCTCCTCGGCCAGGCGCGCGTCCAGCCCGTTGCCCACCGCATCCGCCCGCAGCTCCTCGCGCGCGTGCCGGGCTTCGAAGACCGTGTCCATGCCCACCGCGCCGTAAACCTCCGCGCCCCCGAACGCCGCCGCCCCGAAGACATGGTCGAAATGGGGATGCGTGAGCGCGAGATGAGTCACACGGTGACCGGCGAGCTCCTGCGCCTCGGCACGCAACCGTGCGCCCTCCGCGAGGCTGGATCCCGCGTCGATCAAGAGCGCCGTGCCCTCCCCGACGACCAGCCCCGTCGTGCAGTCCCAGCCCGGAAGCCGGCACCGGCCGACCCCGGCCGTCAGCCGCTCCCACCCCAGCTCTTCCCAAGTCACCGTCATACGGCGACGCTAGCGGTACGCCCCGTTCAACAGGGGCCGACCTTGCCCCGGGTGTACCCCACCGCCGTACACTGGCCGGTAACGGCTGGCACTCGGACGGACAGAGTGCCAGGCGAAGCGCCTAGGGGACGACTTCTGGAGGTGTGCGCTGGATGCTGAGTGAACGACGGCTTCAGGTGCTGCGCGCCATCGTCCAGGACTATGTCGGCACCGAGGAGCCGGTGGGGTCGAAGGCCCTCACCGAGCGGCACAACCTCGGCGTCTCCCCGGCGACGGTCCGCAACGACATGGCGGCCCTGGAGGACGAGGGTTTCATCGCTCAGCCGCACACCAGCGCCGGGCGCATCCCCACCGACAAGGGCTACCGGCTGTTCGTCGACAAGCTCGCCGGCGTCAAGCCCATGTCCGCGCCCGAGAAGCGGGCGATCCAGAACTTCCTCGACGGCGCCGTCGACCTCGACGATGTGGTGGCGCGGACGGTTCGGCTGCTCGCCCAGCTCACCCGGCAGGTCGCCGTCGTCCAGTACCCGTCCCTGACCCGCTCGACCGTGCGGCACGTGGAGCTGCTCTCGCTCGCCCCCGCGCGCGTGATGCTCGTGCTGATCACCGACACCGGCCGGGTCGAGCAGCGCATGGTCGACTGCCCGGCGCCGTTCGGGGAGGCCTCGCTCGCGGATCTGCGGGCGCGGCTCAACAGCCGGGTCGCGGGCCGTCGCTTCACCGACGTCCCCCGGCTCGTGGAAGACCTGCCCGAAGGCTTCGACGTCGAAGACCGGGGTACGGTCTCGACAGTGCTCTCCACACTTCTGGAGACACTGGTCGAGGAGAACGAGGAACGGCTGATGATCGGCGGCACCGCCAATCTGACCCGTTTCGGACATGACTTCCCCCTCACCATCCGCCCCGTCCTGGAGGCGCTGGAGGAGCAGGTCGTGCTCCTCAAGTTGCTTGGCGAGGCGGGGGATTCGGGCATGACGGTGCGCATCGGGCACGAGAACGCCTATGAGGGACTCAACTCCACTTCAGTGGTGTCGGTCGGCTACGGTTCGGGCAACGAGGCGGTCGCCAAGCTCGGCGTGGTCGGACCGACCCGCATGGATTACCCGGGAACGATGGGAGCGGTACGCGCAGTGGCACGGTACGTCGGACAGATCCTGGCGGAGTCGTAAGTGGCCACGGACTACTACGCCGTTCTCGGCGTGCGCCGCGACGCGTCGCAGGAAGAGATCAAGAAGGCCTTCCGGCGGCTCGCGCGCGAGCTGCACCCGGACGTCAACCCGGATCCGAAGACCCAGGAGCGGTTCAAGGAGATCAACGCCGCTTACGAGGTGCTCTCGGACCCGCAGAAGAAGCAGGTCTACGACCTCGGCGGCGACCCGCTCTCGCAGGCGGGCGGCGCCGGTGCGGGCGGCTTCGGCGCGGGTGGCTTCGGGAACTTCTCGGACATCATGGACGCGTTCTTCGGTACGGCGTCCCAGCGCGGCCCGCGCTCGCGCACGCGCCGGGGCCAGGACGCGATGATCCGGCTGGAGATCGAGCTCGACGAGGCGGCCTTCGGCACGACGAAGGACATCCAGGTCGACACGGCGATCGTCTGCTCCACCTGCAACGGTGAGGGTGCGGCGCCCGGTACCTCCGCCCAGACGTGTGACATGTGCCGCGGTCGCGGTGAGGTGTCGCAGGTGACACGGTCCTTCCTGGGCCAGGTCATGACCTCGCGTCCCTGCCCGCAGTGCCAGGGCTTCGGCACGGTCGTTCCGACGCCGTGCCCGGAGTGCGCGGGTGACGGTCGCGTACGGTCCCGCCGTACGCTCACGGTCAAGATCCCGGCCGGTGTCGACAACGGCACCCGCATCCAGCTCGCGGGCGAGGGCGAGGTCGGGCCCGGCGGCGGTCCCGCCGGTGACCTGTACGTCGAGATCCACGAGCTGCCGCACTCCACCTTCCAGCGGCGCGGCGACGACCTGCACTGCACGGTCACCATCCCGATGACGGCCGCGTCCCTCGGCACCAAGGTGCCGCTGGAGACGCTGGACGGCATGGAGGAGGTCGACATCCGGCCAGGCACCCAGTCCGGCCAGTCGATCCCGCTGCACGGCCGGGGTGTCACGCATCTGCGCGGCGGCGGTCGCGGCGACCTCATCGTGCACGTGGAGGTCCAGACCCCGACGAAGCTGGATCCCGAGCAGGAGCGGTTGCTGCGGGAGCTTGCCAAGCTGCGGGGTGAGGAGCGGCCGCAGGGGCAGTTCCAGCCGGGGCAGCAAGGTCTTTTCTCGCGGCTGAAGGATGCGTTCAACGGGCGGTGACGGTGTGGCTGCGAGGGGTTTCTCGCCCCCGCCGCCCCTACCCTTCCCGTCCCTGGGGGCTGCGCCCCCAGACCTCCGCTTTCGGCCTGAACGGCCTCGTCCTCAAACGCCGGACGGGCTGAAAAGCAGGCATGTGCCACAGGTAAGGCCGGATTCGGACTTGTTCGGAGGACGTGACAACATGCCGTCATGTCCTCCGCACTGACCGATCTCTTCCCCCATCCGATCGTGCAGGCCCCCATGGCGGGCGGTGTCTCCGTGCCGCATCTGGCCGCCGCCGTGTGCGAGGCCGGCGGGCTGGGGTTCCTTGCCGCCGGGTACAAGACGGCCGACGGCATGTACCAGGAGATCAAGCAGCTGCGGAGCCTCACGGGCCGCCCCTTCGGCGTGAACCTCTTCATGCCCCAGCCCGAGTACGCCGACCCCGGTGCCGTGGAGATCTACGCCCACCAGCTGGCCGGGGAGGCCGCCTGGTACGAGACCGAGCTCGGCGATCCGGACAGCGGCCGCGACGACGCCTACGACTCCAAGCTCGCCGTGCTGCTCGACAACCCCGTGCCGGTGGTCTCCTTCCACTTCGGGGTCCCGAGCCGCGAGGTCCTCGACTCCCTGCGCCGGGCGGGCACCTTCACGCTGGTCACCGCGACCACCCCTGAGGAGGCCCTCGCCGTGCAGCTGGGCGGCGCCGACGCGGTGATCGTGCAGGGCGTGGAGGCCGGTGGCCACCAGGGCACGCACCGGGACAACCCGGAGGCGGACGGCACCGGCATCGGGCTGCTCTCGCTCGTCGCCCAGGTCCGCGAGACCGTGGGCATCCCGATCGTCGCCGCCGGCGGCATCATGCGCGGCGGCCAGATCGCCGCGGCGCTGGCCGCGGGCGCGAGCGCCGCCCAGCTCGGCACGGCGTTCCTCGCCACCCCGGAGTCCGGCGCGAACGCCGTCCACAAGCAGGCGCTGACCAACCCGCTGTTCGTGCGCACGGAGCTGACCCGCGCGTTCTCCGGCCGCCCGGCCCGCGGCCTGGTCAACCGCTTCCTGCGCGAGCACGGCCCGTACGCCCCCGCCGCCTACCCGGAGATCCACCACCTCACCTCGCCCCTGCGCAAGAAGGCCGCCGCCTCCGGCGACGCACAGGGCATGGCGCTGTGGGCGGGGCAGGGGCACCGCATGGCGCGCGAACTGCCGGCCGGGCAACTGGTGGAGGTCCTCGCCGCCGAGATCGACATGGCCAGGACAGCGTTGTCGGGCAAGGCGGACCTGCGATGACCGCGCCCGTGTTCGTCGTCGAGTCGCTGGCAGGCGTGGGGCCCGGCTCGATCGTCGAACTGGACGGCCCCGAAGGTCGGCACGCGGTGTCCGTACGGCGGCTGCAGCCCGGCGAGGACGTGGTGCTGACCGACGGTCTGGGCCGCGGTGCCGCCGGTGCGGTCGTCCGGACGGAGGGCAAGGACCGGCTGTTCGTCGAGCCCGTCGAGTTCCCGGTCGAGCCCGAGCCCAGCCCCCGTATCACCGTCGTCCAGGCCCTCCCCAAGGGGGACCGCGGCGAGCTGGCCGTCGAGACGATGACCGAGACCGGCGTCGACGCGATCGTGCCGTGGTCGGCGGCCCGCTGCATCACCCAGTGGAAGGGCGAGAGGGGGCTGAAGGCCCTCGCCAAGTGGCGGGCCACCGCCCGCGAGGCAGGCAAGCAGTCCCGTCGGCTGCGCTTCCCGGAGGTCGCGGACGCGGCAACCACCAAGCAGGTTGCCGCACTTCTCGCCAAAGCCGACTTCGCCGCCGTACTGCACGAGGACCGCGACTACGGCAGTGAGCCGCTGGCGACCGCCGAACTCCCCTCCGCGGGCGAGATCGTGCTGGTCGTGGGCCCCGAAGGGGGTGTTTCCGAACAGGAGTTGGCGCTCTTCGAGGAGGCGGGTGCCAAGGCGTACCGGCTCGGGCGTAGCGTGCTGCGTACATCGACCGCGGGCACCGCGGCGACCGCCCTGCTCCTGGGCCGCACCGGCCGCTGGTCCTGAACGATCACGGGGGAACACCATGGAACTCGCCCAAGTCCGGCTCCTCGTCAGCGACTTCGCCGTCTGCTACCGGTTCTATGCCGAGGTCCTCGGCCTCAAGCCGCAGTCGGGCGCGACCGCGGGCCCGTACGAGAAGTTCAGCCCGGCCACCGGCTCGGCGGGCATCGCACTCCAGGACCGTTCGATGATGGCCGAGGTGCTGAACGAGCTGGGCGACACGGCAACGGGCCACCGCTCCCTGGTGGTGCTGCGCGTCGACGACCTCGACACCTACTGCGAGGAGATCGCCACCCGGGGCGCCGTCCTCCTGCACGGCCCGTCGCCGATGACGGACCGCATGCGGGTGGCCCATCTCAAGGACCCCGAGGGGAACTTGGTGGAGTTGCAGGAGTGGCTGCTGCTGCGCGGCTGACCCGCAGGGCACGCGGGCGCTTTCGTGACCGTATGCGCTCTACCGCCGGACGGCACTCGGTGGCAGGCTGCCCTCCATGGGGGCATTGAGGCGGATTTGGCGGCGGCCGCGCGGACGGCGGGTGGCGGCCGCGCTGGGACTTGCCGTGCTGGGCGTCGGCGGGGCCGTGGCCTGTGATCCGGGCGGGCTGAACTCGGCGGCCGTGGCGTACACGACCAGCAAGACCGCGACCGCGGAGCTGAAGCGGCAGAAGGTCGACGTGCAGTGGCTCAGCTGCACCGCCAACTACGGGAACAACAAGGCCAACACGGCGGGGCGGACCGCGCCCTCGGCGAGCGAGACCACCGTCGCCAACGTCGACTGCCAGGGACAGACTAAGGACCGACGGGACATCACCGTCACCGGCAAGGTCACCCGCGCCGTCGACGGTGCCTGCGTGCGCGGCGACCTCACCGCCAAGGTGGGTGGCAAGCAGTGGTTCCACGTGACGGGGCTCGGCAACTGCAACGCGACACCGTCACCCATCCTCAACAACCCCTCGGGCGGAAACGGGCAGCCCGGCGCCACCGTCACCGTGACGGTCACCAGGACCATCTGGTGCAAGGGCGATCCGAAGTGCTGGCCCGTCGAGGGCAAGTGATCCAAACCGCGGACCCGGGGTGGCGACCCTGCGTAGGGTGATCGGGTGACACAGCCTGCGACGCCTGCCTATGTCCGGTTTCCGCACCTGCGGGGCGAGTTGGTCGCCTTCACGGCAGAGGACGACGTGTGGCTCGCCCCCGTCGACGGCGGACGCGCCTGGCGTGTCAGCGCGGACCACACACCGGTCACCCTGCCCCGCATCTCGCCCGACGGCACGACCGTCGCCTGGACCTCCACCCGCGACGGCGCGCCCGAGGTGCACATCGCCCCGGTCGCCGGCGGACCGTCCACGCGGCTGACCCACTGGGGCAGTGGGCGCACCCAGGTGCGCGGCTGGACCCCGGACGGACAGGTCCTCGCGATCACCACGCACGGCCAGGCGAACCTGCGCCGCAGCTGGGCGCATGCCGTCCCGCTCGACGGCGGACCTTCCACCGTCCTGCCGTACGGCCTCGTCGGGCATGTCGCGCACGGGCCGAGCACCGTCCTGCTGTCCGCACCCATGGGGCGCGAGGCCGCCTGGTGGAAGCGGTATCGCGGGGGCACCGCCGGCAAGCTGTGGATCGACCGGGAGGGTCAGGGCGAATTCGTACGGCTGCATGAAGAGCTCCACGGGAACCTGGAGTTCCCGGTGTGGGCGGGGGAGCGCATCGCCTTCCTGTCCGACCACGAAGGTGTCGGGGCGGTGTACTCCTCCCTCGCCGACGGCTCCGACCTGCGCCGGCACACGCCCCTCGACGGCTTCTACGCCCGGCACGCCGCCGGCGACGGCACCCGTGTCGTCTACGCCTCGGCCGGTGAGCTGTGGATCCTCGACGACCTCGACGGCGCCGAGCCCCGCCGCCTCGACATCCGGCTCGGCGGGCAGCGCGCCGACCGGCAGCCGTTCGCCGTGAACGCCTCCCGCTGGTTCGGATCGGCCGCCCCCGACCACACCGCACGCGGCAGCGCGGTCGCCGTGCGCGGAGCCGTCCACTGGGTCACCCACCGCTCCGGACCCACCCGCGCGCTTGCCGCCGAACCCGGCGTACGGGCCCGGCTGCCACGTACTTTCCGCGCCGAGGGCGAGGAATGGGTGGTGTGGGTGACGGACGCGGAGGGCGAGGACGCCCTGGAGTTCGCGCCCGCCACCGGTCTGGCCCCCGGCGCCACCCCGCGCCGCCTGGCCGCCGGACAGCTCGGCCGCGTCCTCGGGCTCGCCATGGCACCCGACGGCAGCCGGGCCGCGGTCGCCGCGCACGACGGACGCGTCCTGCTCGTCGAGCGGGAGACCGGCGAGGTCCGCGAGATCGACCGCAGCGAGGACGGGGACGTCACCGGCCTGGTCTTCTCGCCCGACTCGGCCTGGCTCGCCTGGTCCCACCCCGGCCCGCGGCCGCTGCGCCAGCTCCGCATCGCCCACACCACCGACCTGACGGTCACCGAGGCGACCCCGCTGCGCTTCCGGGACTACGCGCCGGCCTTCACCCTCGACGGCAAACACATCGCCTTCCTCTCCAACCGCTCCTTCGACCCGGTCTACGACGAGCACGTCTTCGACCTCGCCTTCGTGGTCGGCGACCGCCCGCACCTGATCACCCTCGCGGCGACCACACCTTCCCCCTTCGGCCCGCAGCGGCACGGACGCCCCTTCGACACCCCCGACAAGGACGAGACCCCCGACAGCGAGGGCACCCCGGCCACCCGCATCGACCTCGAAGGCCTCGCCGACCGGATCGTGCCCTTCCCGGTCGAGGCCGCCCGCTACTCCGACCTGCGTGCCGCGAAGGACGGCGTGCTCTGGCTGCGCCACCCGGTGCAGGGCGTCCTCGGGGTGTCCAGGGCCACCCCCGACGATCCCGACCCCAAGACCGAGCTGGAGCGCTACGACCTCGTCCAGCACCGCCTGGAGCACCTCGCCGCCGATGCCGACCACTTCCGGGTCAGCGGCGACGGCAAGCGGGTGCTGCTGTGGACCGACGGACGGCTGAAGGTCGTACCCAGCGACCGGCGCGCGTCCAACGACGACACCAGCGACACCAACATCACCGTCGACCTGAGCCGAGTACGGCAGACGGCCGACCCCTCGGCCGAGTGGCGGCAGATGTACGAGGAGACCGGCCGCATCATGCGGGACCACTTCTGGCGGCCGGACATGAGCGGCGTCGACTGGACCGGCGTACTCGACCGCTACCGGCCGGTCCTGGACCGCGTGGCCACCCACGACGACCTCGTCGACCTCCTGTGGGAGGTGCACGGCGAGCTCGGCACCTCGCACGCCTATGTGATGCCGCACGGCGGATACGGCAACGGGCCCCGGCAAGGGCTCCTCGGCGCCGACATCTCCCGTCACCAGGACGGCAGTTGGCGCATCGACCGGATCCTGCCGACCGAGACCTCCGACCCCGACGCCCGCTCCCCGCTGGCCGCGCCGGGCGTCGCGGTGCGGGCCGGGGACGCGATCGCCGCGGTGGGCGGGCAGCCCGTGGACCCGGTGACCGGGCCCGGACCGCTGCTCGTCGGCACGGCGGGCAAACCGGTCGAGCTGACGATCTCGCCGTCCGGCGGAGGCGAGGTGCGGCATGCGGTCGTCGTGCCGGTGGCGGACGAGGAGCCGCTGCGGTACCACGCCTGGGTCGCGGACCGGCGGGCCTACGTCCACGAGCAGTCCGGCGGGCGGATCGGCTATCTGCACGTCCCCGACATGCAGGCGCCGGGCTGGGCCCAGATCCACCGGGACCTGCGGGTCGAGGTGGCCCGGGAGGGCCTCGTCGTGGACGTCCGGGACAACCGGGGCGGCCACACCTCCCAACTCGTCGTCGAGAAGCTGGCCCGGCGGATCGTCGGCTGGGCCGTGCCGCGCGGCCTGCGGCCGTACAGCTACCCGGCGGACGCGCCCCGCGGACCGGTGGTCGCCGTCGCCAACGAGTTCTCGGGCTCCGACGGCGACATCGTCAACGCGGCCATCAAGGCACTCGGCATCGGACCGGTCGTCGGCACCCGGACCTGGGGCGGTGTCATCGGCATCGACAGCCGCTACCGTCTGGTCGACGGCACGCTGGTCACCCAGCCCAAGTACGCCTTCTGGCTGGAGGGTTACGGCTGGGACGTCGAGAACCGCGGTGTGGACCCGGACGTGGAGGTGGTCCAGCGGCCGCAGGACTACGCGGCGGGGCGGGACGTCCAACTGGACGAGGCGATCCGCATCGCCCTGGCCGCCCTGGAGGAGACCCCCGCCAAGACACCCCCGAGCCTGGACTGACGTCCCTGGATACGATGCCCCCGTACTCGATCAGCGTGATCGATCAACCGGCTTGAGGAGACCACATGGCAGGGGAGCCGCAGGACGACTGCCTGTTCTGCAAGATCGTCGCGGGGCATGTCCCGGCGACGATCGTCCGCGAGACGGAGACCACCGTCGCCTTCCGGGACATCAACCCGCAGGCGCCCACCCATGTCCTGGTGATCCCCAAGGCGCACTACAAGAACGCGGCCGAGCTCGCCGCCGCGGAACCGGTCCTCGCCGCGGACGTCCTGCGCGAGGCCCAGTCGGTCGCCGACGAGGACAAGCTGGAGAGCTACCGCATCGTCTTCAACACGGGTGCCGGCGCCGGCCAGACCGTCTGGCACGCCCACGCGCACGTCCTCGGCGGCCGCGGTCTGCAGTGGCCCCCCGGGTGACCCAGAAGGACGTAAGCCACCGTGTCCGTACGTGAATTGGTGGTGCTCGGCACCGCCAGCCAGGTCCCGACCCGGCACCGCAACCACAACGGCTACCTGCTGCGCTGGGACGGCGAGGGCATCCTCTTCGACCCCGGCGAGGGCACGCAGCGGCAGATGCTGCGTGCCGGGGCAGCCGCGCACGACCTCAACCGGATCTGCGTCACCCACTTCCACGGCGACCACTCGCTGGGCCTCGCGGGCGTCATCCAGCGCATCAACCTGGACCAGGTCCCGCACGAGATCACCGCGCACTACCCGCGCTCCGGACAGCGCTTCTTCGACCGCCTGCGCTACGCCACCGCCTACCGCGAGACGGTCGACCTCACCGAGGCCCCGGTCGACATCGACGGCCCCCTGGCCGTCACCGCCTCGTACACCCTCGAAGCCCGCAAGCTCTCGCACCCCGTGGAGTCCTACGGCTACCGGCTGACCGAACCCGACGGCCGCCGTATGCTCCCCGACCGCCTCGCCGCGCACGGCATCAAGGGCCCGGACGTCGGCCGTATCCAGCGGGAGGGCGCGCTCGGCGGAGTGTCCCTGGAGGAGGTCAGCGAGGTGCGCCGCGGTCAGCGGTTCGCGTTCGTCATGGACACCCGGCTGTGCGACGGGGTGCACGCACTCGCCGAGGGCTGCGACATGCTCGTCATCGAGTCGACGTTCCTCGACGAGGACACCGGCCTCGCGGTCGAGCACGGCCACCTCACCGCGGGCCAGGCAGCGGCGGTGGCGCGGGACGCGGGCGTACGGCATCTGGTGCTGACGCACTTCAGCCAGCGCTACACCGATCCCGACGAGTTCGAGCGGCAGGCACGGGCGGCGGGCTTCGAGGGCGAGCTGACGGTCGCGCACGATCTTCTCCGGGTACCGGTTCCGAAACGGCGATAAAACACCCGTACGATGCTGCGATGCCCCTCCCCAAAGCTGAACTGCACCTGCACATCGAAGGCACCCTGGAGCCGGAGCTCGCGTTCGAACTGGCCGCCCGCAACGGCGTCGAGCTGCCGTACGCGGACACGGACGAGCTCCGCAAGGCATACGAGTTCGAGGACCTCCAGTCCTTCCTGAACCTGTACTACGAGCTCATGGCCGTCCTGCGCACCGAGCGGGACTTCGAGGACCTCGCGAACGCCTACCTGGCCCGCGCCGCCGCACAGGGCGTGCGGCACGCGGAGATCTTCTTCGACCCGCAGGCGCACCTCGCGCGCGGCGTGGGCATGGGCACAGTGGTGGAGGGCCTGTGGCGGGCGCTGGGGCGCAGCGAGGCCGCCCACGGTGTCTCCACCCGGCTCATCCTCTGCTTCCTGCGCGACGAATCCGCCGAGTCGGCGCTGCAGACCCTTCAGGCCGCGAAGCCGTACCTGGACCGGATCACCGGCGTCGGCCTCGACTCCGCCGAGGTCGGGCACCCGCCGGTGAAGTTCCGCGAGGTGTACGAGGCCGCCGCCGCGCTCGGTCTGCGCCGGGTGGCACACGCGGGGGAGGAGGGCCCGCCGGAGTACATCACCGAGGCCCTGGACGTGCTCGGGGTGGAGCGCGTGGACCACGGGCTGCGCTGCATGGAGGACGAGCAGCTGGTGGCCCGGCTGGTCCGCGACCGGATCCCGCTCACCCTCTGCCCCCTCTCCAACGTCCGCCTGCGCACGGTCGACACCCTCGCCGACCACCCGCTGCCCGCCATGCTCGACGCCGGCCTGCTCTGCACGGTCAACTCCGACGACCCCGCCTACTTCGGCGGCTACGCGGGCGACAACTTCGACGCGGTGCGGTCGGCGCTCGGTCTGACCGAGGAACGGTTGCGCGAACTGGCCCGCAACTCCTTCCTCGCGTCCTTCCTGGAGGACGACGAGGAGCGCCGGGCGCGGTACCTCTCCGAGGTGGAGGCGTACGAGTTCTAGGCGGCGGTGGTGAAGTCCGGTGCGGGGGTCGTCGCTGGGGGCTGCGCCCCCAGACCCCCGCTTTCGGCCTGAACGGCCTTGTCCTCAAACTCCCCCAGAGGGGGTGCCCCCAGACGGGCTGAAACAGCCACCGCGGTCATCGGTACGGTGATCACCAGCAGCCCCACGGCCAGGACCGCACCCATCACCGGGAACCCTGCCTGTGCCGCCAGGACACTCCCCGTCAGCGGTCCCGCCGCCGTCCCCAGCGAGGACGCCGATCCGACGAGCACCGCCCAGCGGCCGCGCGGATCCAGGGAGGCCGCCAGGCCGATCACGTACGACAGGACGACCGGGTAGAGCACGTTCCAGGCGATCTCACCGCTCGCGAACGTCGTCAGGTCGGTCGCGGACGCGCTGAGCACGATGCAGCCGGAGATCAGCACCGTGCCCGCCCCGATGGGCAGCGCACGGCCGAACCGCGGCCCGACCGCTCCCGCGCCGACGACCCCCAGCAGCCCCGCGCCGAGCGCCACCGCGAATACGGCGCCGACAGTGGCCTCCGCGAGGTGCGCCTGGGCCAGGCCGATGCGGCCGCTGACGCCCCACAGGGCGTTCTGCGCGAGCGACCAGCAGAACATGACGAGGGCGAGGACCAGGCCGGAACGCGGATGGGGGAGACGGCTGCCGTCGAGGGGGTTGTGCGCGACGGCCGTACGTACGGGGAGCCGGCCGGTGAGCGGCCAGACGGCGAGCGAGGTGAGCGCGATCGCGGCGAGGGGCTGCCCGTGGCCCGCGCCCAGGTGGGGGATCGCCAGATACAGGGCGCCCGCGAGCGCGGACACACCGAGCAGGCCCAGCGTGGTCGTCCGGTGCGGGTCCCGCTGGGCGGCGATCCCGGTGGCGGCGACCGTCGTCGCCGTACCGGAGCCGAAACCGCCGACGAGCGCGCCCGCGACGACCGCGGGGAGGGCGTGGGTGAGCGCGGCGCCGCCGTAGCCGAGGACCGCGAGCAGGAGACCGAGGCGGGCCAGGGTGCGGGGGCCTACGCGGTCGACGCGGGAGGCGAGCAGGAAGCCGGCCGTGGCCGAACTCAGCAGCAGCGCACTGCCGATGGCGCCCGCCTCGGTGGCGGAGAGCGGAAGCCCCGAGTCGAGCCGTCCGACGGTGGTCGGCAGCAGATACGGAGCGAGGTACCCGGCCGTGAAAAGGGCGACGAGGGGCCAGGGGGTGGTGCGAGGGGCGAACACGGGCGTTCCCAGGGCATGCGAAAGAAGCGGCTCAAGAAGGGGTTGGGCGACGACCGTCGACGGACAGGAACGCGCGGAGAATTTGTATCAAGCACGCGGTTCGGGAAAGAAGCGCGGGGGGTGTGATGTGGCGCACGTTGCGTTTGGGGCAGGAGAGGTCGGGTAGTCGAAGGCGCCGGTCGGGTGATTTCAGCCCGTGCGGTGATTGAGGACGAGGCCTTTCAGGCCGACTGGCGCCAGTGAGCAGCGCCGCCGGCGCCCGGTGCCGTCGCCTCGATCTTCAGGCGGATCTCCCGCATCACCGCCACGATCCGCTCCTCGTGTTCCGGCGTCAGCCGGGCCACCGGCACCGAGCAGCTGATCGCGTCCTGAGCGGGGGCGTCGTAGCGCAGCGCGAAGCCGAAACCGACGATTCCGGCCACGCCCTCCTCGCGGTCGACCGAGTAACCACGGGTGCGGACCCGGGCGAGATCCGCCGCCAGCGACTCGCGGCCGGTGTGCGTGTTCGGTGTGAGCGCCTGGTACGGCCCCTCGGGCAGCTCCGCGTCGCCGCGCTCGGCCAGCAGTGCCTTGCCCAGCGCGCCCGCGTGCGCGGGCAGCCGGCGGCCGACGCGGCTGATGGTCCGCAGATATTCGTGCGACTCCCGCGTGGCCAGATACGCCACGTCCCGCCCGTCGAGCCGCCCCATGTGGATGGTCTCGCCGAGCGCCTCGGACGCCTCGTCGAGATACGGCCGTACGAGGCGCACCCGCGGGTCGGAGTCGAGGTAGCTGGTGCCGGTGAGCAGGGCGTGGATGCCGATGCCGTACAGCGAACCGGTGACGTCCGTGCGCACCCAGCCTCTGCTGATCAGGGTCTGCAGCAGTGCGTACATCGAGCTGCGCGGGACTCCCAGCTCGTCCGCCAGCTCCTGCAGTCGTGCCGGACGGTCGCCGCGCTCGGCGAGCAGTTCCAGCAGTTCGACCGTCCGCGCGGCGGACTTCACCTCGCGCACGCCGCCACCTGTCTCCGACATGGGGCGATGTTAGTCGGCCCATGTCGGACCGTTGACTGCTGCTGTTCGCATATCTAGGCTCTGTCTTCATACATGGATGACATCTACATGGGGAGACGTCGTGACGGGTGAGGCGGAGGCAGCTGTACGGAGGCTGCGCGACGGGATGGAAAGAGGAGTGCTCTCCTTCCCGCTGACGTCCTTCCACGACGACGGCTCGCTCGACCCGGAGGGCTTCCGCGCCCATGTCGCGGCACAGATCGCCACCGCCCCCGGCGCGGTCTTCCCCGCCTGCGGCACCGGCGAGTTCTTCTCGCTGGACGAGGACGAGTACCGGCAGGTCGTCACCATCGCCGTCCAGGAGGCGGGCGGACGCCTGCCCGTCGTCGCCGGTGTCGGGTACGGCTGGGCGCAGGCCGCCCGGTTCGCCCGCATCGCCGAGGAGGCCGGCGCCGACGCGCTGCTCGTCCTGCCGCACTACCTGGTCGCCGCCCCGCAGGAGGGCCTCGTCGCACAGCTGGAGCAGATCGCCGCCCGCACCCGGCTGCCGCTCATCGCCTACCAGCGCGGCCAGGTCGCCTACACGGCAGCTTCCCTGCGGCGCATCGCGGCCATCCCGAACGTCATCGGCCTCAAGGACGGCCACAGCGACCTCGACCGCCTCCAGCGCCTGACCCTCGCCGCACCCGAGGGCTTCCTCTTCTTCAACGGCGCGTCCACCGCCGAGATCCAGGCCCGGGCCTACGCCACCGTCGGCATCCCCGCCTACTCCTCCGCCGTGCACGCCTTCGCCCCCGAGATCGCGAACGCCTTCTTCGCGGCCCTGCGCGACGGTGACGACGGTGGCAACAAGGTCACAGAGCGGCTGCTGCGCGACTTCTACGTCCCGCTCGTCGAGCTCCGCGACCGCGTACCGGGATACGCCGTGTCGCTGGTCAAGGCGGCGGCCCGGCTGCGCGGCCGCCCCGTCGGCCCCGTCCGCGCCCCGCTCACCGATCCCTCGGCCACCGACCTGGCCGACCTCGAAACCCTGCTCGCCACCGGACTCGACCTCGTAGGAGCCGCGCTGTGAACCTCACGATCACCGACGTACGGCTGACGCCGATCCTGGTCGCCGACCCGCCGCTGCTCAACACGCAGGGCGTCCACCAGCCGTACACCCCGCGGCTGATCGTGGAGGTGGTGACGGCCGACGGGATCACGGGTGTCGGCGAGACCTACGGCGACACCAAGTACCTGGAGCTCGCCCGGCCCTTCGCCGATAAGCTGAAAGGCCGTCAGGTCAGTGATCTGAACGGGCTGTTCGTGATCGCCGACGAGGTCTCCGTGGACTCGGCGCGGGTCCAGAACCAGGTCGACGTCGGCGGACTGCGCGGCGTCCAGACCGCCGACAAGCTGCGGCTGTCCGTCGTCTCCGGCTTCGAGGTCGCCTGCCTCGACGCCCTCGGCAAGGCGCTCGGACTGCCGGTGCACGCGCTGCTCGGCGGCAAGGTACGGGACGCGGTCGAGTACAGCGCCTACCTGTTCTACCGGTGGGCCGACCACCCCGAGGGCGTGGCCTGCGAGAAGGACGACTGGGGTGCCGCCCTCGACCCGGCCGGGGTCGTGGAGCAGGCCAGGCTGTTCAAGGAGCGGTACGGGTTCACGTCGTTCAAGCTGAAGGGCGGTGTCTTCCCGCCGGACGAGGAGATCGCCGCCGTGCTGGCTCTCGCGGAGGCGTTTCCCGGGCACCCGCTGCGGCTGGACCCCAACGGTGCCTGGTCCGTGGAGACGTCGTTGAAGGTGGCCGAGGAGATCGGGGACGTCCTCGAATACCTGGAGGACCCGGCGCTCGGCACCGCCGCCATGGCCGAGGTCTCCGCCGCCACCGGCGTGCCGCTCGCCACCAACATGTGTGTGACGACCTTCGCCGAGATCAAGGAAGCGTTCACGCGGGACGCCGTCCAGGTGGTGCTGTCGGACCACCACTACTGGGGCGGGCTGCGCAACACGCAGCAACTGGCCGCCGTCTGCCGCACGTTCGGAGTCGGGGTGTCCATGCACTCCAACACCCACCTGGGGATCAGCCTGGCCGCGATGACGCATGTCGCGGCCACCGTGCCGAACCTGCACCATGCGTGTGACTCGCACTATCCGTGGCAGTCGGAGGACGTGCTCAGCGCTCGGCTGAGCTTCGAAGGCGGCAAGGTCGCCGTCTCCGATGCGCCGGGCCTCGGTGTCTCGCTCGACCGCGCCAAGCTGGGGTTTCTCCACCAGCGGTGGCTGGACGACGACGGGGCGCTGCGTGAGCGGGACGACGCGGCGGCCATGCGGGTCGCCGAGCCGGGGTGGGTCACGCCGTCCGTCCCCCGCTGGTAGACCGCCCCCGCCGCCCTTACCCGTTCCCATCCCCAGGGGCTGCCGCCCCTATGACCCAGCCCGGGGCTCCGCCCCTGCACCCCGGCGGGGGCTTCGGCCCCTGCGCCCAGCCCGGGGCTCCGCCCCTCGGTCCTGGCCGGGGCTGCGTCCCCTGCACCCCGCCCGGGGCTCCGCCCCCGGGCCCGGCGGGGACTGCGTCCCCTGCACCTCGCTTCGGGGCTCCGCCCCGGACCCCGATCGGCCTGAACGGCCTCGTCCTCAAACGCCGGGCGGGCTGGAATGCCTGGCCGGCGCGGCGGCGTGTTGTCGGTGGGGTGGTGCACACTGGCCTGATCCGCACCATGTCAGGGAGTGCACCGTGAGCGCGTCCAACGGAAAGGGACCAGCACCCATCACAGCGGGACCGCAGTGCCAGGCCCAGGTCGACCCCCTGGCCGTACTGCGCACACCGGACGATCCCCCCTGGGACGTGTATCTCACCGGGCCCGTCTTCCTCGACATCATCTTCACCGGGCTCGACTCCGCTCCGGTCCGTGGCACCGAGTCCTGGGCACGCGGGATGGGGTCGAGCCCCGGCGGCGTCGCCAACATGGCCACCGCACTCGCCCGCCTGGGCCTGAAGACCTCCCTCGCGGCGGCCTTCGGCGACGACCACTACGGGGAGTACTGCTGGGACGCCCTGGAACAGGGCGAGGGCATCGACCTTTCCGCCTCGCGCAGGGTCCCCGGCTGGCACTCCTCGGTCACCGTGTCGATGGCGTACGAGGGCGAGCGCACGATGGTCTCCCACGGCCACGAGCCACCTCCCGAGACCGTGTTCAACCAAGGGGGCGCCCCCGACTGCCCGCCCCGCGCGCGTGCCGCCGTCGCCTCCCTCACCCCCGGCAGGCGCGCCCCCTGGATCGCCCAGGCCGCGCACCACGGCGCCCGGATCTTCGCCGACGTCGGCTGGGACGAGACCGGCGCCTGGGACCTGGCGGGCCTGACCGACCTCGAACACTGCGAGGCCTTCCTGCCGAACGCGGAGGAGGCGATGCGGTACACGGGCGCCGCCTCCCCGCGCGCCGCCGCCCACGCCCTCACCGAGCACGTTCCGCTCGCGGTGGTCACCCTCGGCGCGGAGGGCGCGTACGCCGTGGACCGGCGTACCGGGGAGACGGCCGAGGTCCCCGCGATCGCCGTGGAGGCCCTGGATCCGACCGGCGCGGGCGATGTGTTCGTCGCGGGCTTCGTCACCGGCACGCTGGCGGACTGGCCACTGGCGGACCGGCTGGCCTTCGCGGGGCTGACGGCCGCGCTGTCCGTCCAGGAGTTCGGGGGATCGCTGTCGGCCCCGGGGTGGTCGGAGATCGCGGCGTGGTGGCGGAAGGTGCAGTCGGTGGCGGGGCAGGATCCGGCGGCGCTCCGGCGGTATGCGTTCCTGGAGCGCCTGATCCCGGAGGAGGACGCCGCGAGGCCGTGGCCGCGGCGCAGGGCCGTCCCGACGATCGGGTTCAGATCGGCCTGAGCATTGCAAGCGAGTGTGAAACAGCGCCTGCCGAAAAGGCCTACGGCGTTGTCAGTCCCCCGGCGTACCCTTGAAACCGCCAGGGCAGCCCAAGTGGCTGGCGTGCCTTTTCGAGGAGGACGAGCAAGGCCTACAGAGCCGGCCCATGACTCAGACACCCACAGCTCACACCCCCGCGCAGGGGCAGGCGAGAGCACAGTTCACCGTCCCCGCCCAACACCCCATGGTGACCGTTCTGGGGTCCGGCGACTCCCTTCTGCGCGTGATCGAGAAAGCCTTCCCGGCGGCCGACATACACGTCCGGGGCAATGAGATCAGCGCGGTCGGCGACTCCGCGGAAGTCGCCCTCATCCAGCGCCTGTTCGACGAGATGATGCTGGTGCTCCGCACCGGGCAACCGATGACGGAGGACGCAGTGGAACGCTCGATCGCCATGCTCAGAGCGAGTGAGAACGGGGAGGGCGAAGGCCAGGAGACCCCGGCCGAGGTCCTCACCCAGAACATCCTCTCCTCGCGCGGCCGCACGATCCGCCCCAAGACCCTCAACCAGAAGCGGTACGTCGACGCGATCGACAAGCACACGATCGTCTTCGGTATCGGCCCCGCCGGCACCGGCAAGACGTACCTGGCCATGGCCAAGGCGGTGCAGGCCCTGCAGTCCAAGCAGGTCAACCGCATCATCCTGACCCGGCCCGCGGTCGAGGCGGGCGAGCGGCTGGGCTTCCTGCCCGGCACGCTCTACGAGAAGATCGACCCGTACCTGCGCCCGCTGTACGACGCGCTGCACGACATGCTCGACCCGGACTCGATCCCGAGGCTGATGGCGGCCGGGACGATTGAGGTCGCGCCGCTGGCGTACATGCGAGGCCGTACCTTGAATGACGCCTTCATCATTCTCGACGAGGCCCAGAACACGAGCGCCGAGCAGATGAAGATGTTCCTCACCCGCCTCGGCTTCGACTCGAAGATCGTCGTCACGGGTGACGTGACGCAGGTCGACCTCCCGACCGGGACCAAGTCGGGTCTGCGTCAGGTGCAGGACATCCTCGAGGGCCTCGACGACGTCCACTTCTCGCGCCTCACGTCCCACGATGTCGTACGGCACAAGCTCGTCGGCCGTATCGTCGACGCGTACGAGAAGTACGACAGCCAGCACGGCACCGAGAACGGCACCCACAAGGGCGGCCGGGGCAGGCAGTCCGGGCACAAAGGGCTGTGACATTTGAAAGCGGGAGACCGAGCAGCACCATGTCGATCGACGTCAACAACGAGTCCGGAACCGAGGTCGACGAGCAGGCGATCCTCGACATCGCCCGTTACGCACTCGCGCGGATGCGCATCCACCCGCTCTCCGAGCTCTCGGTGATCGTGGTGGACGCCGACGCCATGGAGCAGCTGCACATCCAGTGGATGGACCTGCCGGGGCCGACGGACGTCATGTCCTTCCCGATGGACGAGCTGCGTCCGCCGTCGAAGGACGACGACGAGCCCCCGCAGGGCCTCCTCGGCGACATCGTGCTCTGCCCGGAGGTCGCCAAGAAGCAGGGCGAGGAAGCGCACACCCAGCACTCCATGGACGAGGAGCTCCAGCTCCTCACCGTCCACGGAGTGCTGCATCTCCTCGGGTACGACCACGAGGAGCCCGACGAGAAGGCCGAGATGTTCGGTCTGCAGGCGGCCATCGTGGACGGCTGGCGCGCGGAGAAGGGCCTGACCGGTCCGTCCCCCGCCCCGACCGTCTCATGAGTCCGCAGATCGTCGCGGGCGCGATCGCCCTGGTCGTCGTGGCGTGGCTCGCCGCCTGTGCGGAGGCGGGCCTCGCCCGCGTCTCCAGCTTCCGCGCCGAGGAGGCCGTACGCTCCGGCCGGCGCGGCAGCGCGAAGCTCGCCCAGGTCGCCGCCGACCCGACCCGCTATCTCAACGTGGCGCTGCTGGTCCGCGTTGCCTGCGAGATGGCGGCCGCGGCCCTGGTGACGTACGCCTGTCTGCAGCAGTTCTCCGGCACCACCCGCGCCCTGCTGGCCGCGATCGGCGTGATGGTCCTGGTGTCGTACGTCGCCGTCGGTGTCTCCCCGCGCACCATCGGCCGCCAGCATCCGCTGAACACGGCGACGGCGGCGGCATACGTCCTGCTGCCGCTCGCGCGGATCATGGGGCCGATCCCGTCCCTGCTCATCCTCATCGGCAATGCGCTGACCCCCGGCAAGGGTTTTCGCCGCGGTCCGTTCGCGTCCGAGGCGGAGCTGCGGGCACTGGTCGACCTCGCCGAGGCGGAGTCGCTGATCGAGGACGACGAGCGCCGTATGGTGCACTCGGTCTTCGAGCTCGGCGACACCCTCGTGCGGGAGGTCATGGTCCCGCGCACCGACCTGGTCGTCATCGAGCGCTACAAGACGATCCGTCAGGCCCTGACCCTCGCCCTGCGCTCGGGCTTCTCGCGCATACCGGTCACCGGGGAGAGCGAGGACGACATCGTCGGGATCGTGTATCTGAAGGACCTGGCCCGCAAGACGCACATCAGCCGGGACGCCGAGAGCGAGCTGGTGTCGACGGCCATGCGGCCCGCTGCCTTCGTGCCCGACACCAAGAACGCCGGCGATCTGCTGCGCGAGATGCAGCAGGACCGCAACCACGTCGCCGTCGTCATCGACGAGTACGGCGGCACGGCCGGCATCGTCACCATCGAGGACATCCTCGAGGAGATCGTCGGCGAGATCACCGACGAGTACGACCGTGAGCTGCCGCCGGTGGAGGACCTCGGCGAGGACCGTTACCGGGTCACCGCCCGCCTCGACATCACCGACCTGGGCGAGCTGTACGGGCTCGACGAGTACGACGACGAGGACGTGGAGACCGTCGGTGGTCTGCTCGCGAAGGCGCTGGGCCGGGTGCCCATCGCTGGGGCGTCGGCGGTCGTGGAGGTGCCCGACGGGCGCGAGCTCCGGCTGACCGCGGAGGCCGCCGCGGGCCGCCGGAACAAGATCGTGACCGTGCTCGTGGAGCCGGTGGATCCGAAGAATCTGCCCGACGAGGAGGCGAAAGAGGAGTGAAGCCCGAGGAACTGCGCGGCTTCTGTCTGTCCTTCAACGCGGCTGTGGAGGACTTCCCCTTCGCCCCGGACATCTCGGTCTTCAAGGTGCTGGGCAAGATGTTCGCCCTGAGCTGGCTGGACTCCCGTCCCCTCACGGTCAACCTCAAGTGCGACCCGGAGGACGCGATCCGGCTCCGTACCGAGTACGAGGGCCTGATCATCCCCGGCTACCACATGAACAAGCGCCACTGGAACACCGTCACGGTCGACGGCGAACTCCCCGACCGGCTGGTCCGGGAGCTCATCGAGGACTCCTACGACCTGGTGGTGGCCGGACTGCCGCGCGCCGCGCGCCTCCGCCTCGACCGCTCCTGAGCACATCCGCTCACGGCCGTCGCGCAGTCCAGGATCCGGCCGGGTGCGAGCACCCCGTGGCCGGATCGGGCCGGTGCCGGTACGTATGCTCGGCTCATGACCGACAGCAACGCGCTTGACCCCGAGGACCGCAAGATCGTCACCCTGGCCCGTTCCGCGCGGGCCCGCAACGGCGTGCCCGAGGGGGCTGCCGTACGTGACGAGACGGGCCGTACGTATGTCGCCGGGACGGTCGACCTCGCCTCGCTGAAGCTGAGTGCGCTGCAGACGGCGGTGGCCATGGCGGTGGCGTCCGGGGCGAAGTCCCTGGAGGCGGCGGCCGTGGTGACGGACGCCGAGTCGGCCTCGGAGGAGGACCGGGCCGCCGTACGCGACCTGGGCGGCGCCAAGACGCCGGTGCTCGTCGCCGGGCCCGACGGAACGGTACGGACCACCGTCACCGCAGGCTGAAAACCGGTCGCTTCAGAGTCGTCCTGAATTCACCCTTGCCGTTTCTTCACCCCACGCGCATCAATGGAACCGGTAGTTCCGACGGACCGTCAGATTCACCCCCACCCCCCACCGGCGCCCCGCACCGCGCCTGCCGGCTGTCCGTCCGGACCTCTCCCATCCATCCCCACATGGCAGTTCCCAGCTTCGGGAAGGGAGCCGGATCCCCATGAGAGCCAAACGAATCAGCACAGGTGCGGCCATGGCGGTGGGGGCCCTCGCGGCCGCCTCGCTCGCGTTCGCGCCCAGCGCCCTCGCCGTCACTCCGCAGTCGGCGACGATCACCGCCGACTGCGGAAGCTTCGGTGGCGGAGAGGCCACGCTCACGGCCACCCAGGACGGCACGACGGCCACCATCACCGTCACGTCCGCCATCACCGCGCCGATCGCCCTGTCGCAGGACTCGATCTCCTCCACCCTGACCATGGTCAAGGCGAGCGGCGGCACCACCGCCTTCACCGGCACCAAGAACCCGGCGATGGCTGCCGGCGACCCCGTCACCGTCGGCCCGCTCTCCGGCACCGTCGCCTCCGGCGACAGCCTGGAGGCCTACGGCGGCTCGCTGCAGATGACCGTCTTCGGCATCACCATCACCTGCACCGCGACCGGCGCGCAGTCGCCGGGACCGTTCGTGTTCGACTGAGCCACAGCCGACGGGCCGTCAGTTCCCGGAAGGTTCAAAGGAACTGACGGTCCGTCGGTCCATTTCGGCTTCTCCATTGACTTCTCACGCAATCCCCACATCAATGCCCCCAGTGAGCGCAGAAGTGAGGGGGCACACCCATGGGTTCGACAACCCGAAGACGCCGCTGGGCGTCGCTGCTCGGGGGTACCGTGCTCGCGGTCACCGCGGGGGGCGCGCTGGCCTGTCCGGCCGGTGCCGCCACCAACGTGGACTTCGCCACGCACTGCATCCCGCCCGCGGTCGCGGGCATCCCGCCGATCGACGGTACGACGACCGCGAGTATCGCGGTGGACAACGCCAGTCCGAAGGTCGGCGACACCGTCACCGTGACCTACACGGTCGTCAAGCCCGCCGCCAGCAACCCCACCGCCATCGCCCTGCCGGCCGACATCATGACTCCCACCGGCAAGGTCACCCTCGGGGGTGCGCAGACGGGGGACGTGACGGTCGCCGGGCCCAAGAAGAACGACCCGGTGCCGGGCAACGGCGCCTTCCCGTCGTTCTCCATGACCGGAACCTTCAAGGTCACCACCGCCGGTTCGATCACACTCTCGCCCGGCGACTACAACATCCACACCAGCTACATCCTCGAGCTGGACACACCGTGCACGGTGACCAACCCGCCCGCCCCGGTCTCCCAGAGCATCACGGCGACGGACGCCACCCCGGTCAACAACCGTGCCATCTCGTTGGGTTCGGCCTCCGGGAACGCCGGTGACAGCGTCACCGTCAAGGGCAGCAACTTCACGGCGGGAGCGACCGTCACCCTCGCCGGGCGCTCCGGGGACACCCAGACCGCGGACAAGGCGACGGTCACCGCCGCCGCCGACGGCTCCTTCAGCGGCTCCCTCGTCGTCAACGACAAGACGACGACGGGGGTCGTGGCGTACGAGGGAAGCGCGTGGAGCGCCGGCAAGGGGGCCGGGCCCGCGGCCTACGTCGTGAACGACACCACCCCTGTTCCCGCCGGCAGCCAGAAGGTCACGACCACGGTGAAGGCGGGCACTCTGGCCATGTCCCAGGCCGGGGACTCCGTCGCCCTGTCGGCGGTCGACTTCGGCAAGGGCGGGGCCTCGACCGGCGCCCTCAACGCCGTCACCGTCAAGGACTTCCGCGGCGGACCCGCGGGCTGGTCCCTCACCGGCAAGGTCACCGACTTCGCCGGCCCCGGCGCCAAGATCGATGCCGGCAAGCTGAGCTGGACCCCTGCCTGCGCCACCAAGGCGGGCAGCCCGAGCACCTGCCAGGCCGGTTCGGCAGGCACGGTGGGCAGTTCGGGAGCGACCCTGGCGTCCACCCCCAACGGCACGCTGACCGGCGGCGAGTTCACAGCCAACGCCGGGCTCTCCCTGGACGTACCGGCGTTCACGCCTCCCGGTTCGTACGCGGGCGTGCTCACGCTCACGCTCAGCTGACCGTACGGGCGTCCGCACCCGCCCGTTCCCCTCGTTCCGCCCGAAGTCCGCCGAAGTCCGCCGAAGTCCGTGGGGGTCCGCACCCATGCGCAAGCCGTACGTCCTCCTCCTGGGCCTGTTCCTGGCCCTCTTCGTCGCGCCCGCACCCGCGCACGCCGCCGACAACGGCAGCTGGTCCGTCTACCCGGCCTCCTCCGAGGTGGCCGCACGCCCGTACTTCTACCTCTCCGCCGACCCCGGGACGGCCATCGAGGACAAGGTGGTCGTGGCGAACAGGACCGGGCAGCCGCTGAGCTTCCGGTTGTATGCCGCCGACGCCTACAACACCCCCCGGGACGGCGGTTTCGCCGTCAGGACGGTGCAGGAGAAGCAGCGGGGCGTCGGCGCCTGGGCGAAGCCCGCGAAGTCACGCGTGACCGTCCCGGCGCACGGCAAGGTCACCGTCCCCTTCACGCTCCGCGTGCCCGAGGGCGCCGAACCGGGCGACCACCCTGGCGCGTTGGTGGCCCTCGACGAACGGATCGACAAGGGCGACGGGTCCGTCGCGCTCGGCGTGCAGCGGGCGGTCGGCGCCCGCGTATACCTGCGCGTCAACGGGCCGACCCTCCCAGCGGTCGCCGTCGAGAACGTCCACGTAGTCCACCATCAGCCGCTCGTCCCGGGCCTCGGCGACAGCACGGCGACGATCTCGTACACCCTGCACAACACCGGCAACGTCACCCTGAACCCCAAGGTGGAACTGCGCGCGGAGGGCCTGTTCGGCCGTACGCTCCTGTCCCGCGACCTGTCCCGCATCCCGTCCGAGCTGCTGCCCGGCCAGCGCGTCCACCTCACCGAGCCATGGCGGGGCGCGCCCCAACTCGACTGGGGCGACGTCACGTTGACGGCGAGCGCGACGGACACGCGGAACTCGGAGAGCGCGTCCTTCTTCGCGCTGCCGTGGCCGGCGGCGGTCCTGCTCGTGGTGGCGGTCGTGGCAGCCGTACTCCTGCTCAGAGCGCGTCGGGCCCGCGCTCTCCCGTCCGTACCCGTACGACCGTCTCGACCGGCAGGGCCCACACCTTCCCGTCGCCGATCTTCCCCGTCTGCGCGGCTTTGACGATCGAGTCGATCACGGCGTCCGAGTCCCCGTCCTCCACGACGACCTCTATGCGGACCTTGGGGACGAGGTCGACCTGGTACTCGGCGCCGCGGTACACCTCGGTGTGGCCGCGCTGCCGGCCGTACCCGCTGGCCTCGGTCACGGTCAGACCGTGCACGCCGAGCTCCTGGAGGGCCGTCTTCACCTCGTCGAGGCGGTACGGCTTGACGATCGCGGTGATGAGCTTCATCGGGGTTCCTCTGTGAGTACCCCCGTCTTCAGACGGGGGGGTGGGAAACGGACTCCTGTGGAGCAGGGCAGGCAAACGCTCGATCGCCGTCAAGGCGGTTCGGTGTCAACTTCCGCGAAACGGGAGCGCTTCACAAGGCGATGCTATTGCTTGTGAGATATGGCCACTTGTGTGAAGCGGACATTCAAGTTCCGCTTCTACCCGACCCACGCGCAGGCTGCGGAGCTGTCGCGGACGTTCGGGTGCGTGCGCAAGGTCTACAACATGGCGCTCGCGGCCCGGACCGAGGCTTGGGCACTGCGACAAGAACGGATCAACTACAACGCGACCTCCGCGATGCTGACGGCCTGGAAGAAGACGGAGGAGCTGGCCTTCCTCAACGACGTCTCCTCGGTGCCGCTGCAGCAGGTCTTGAGGCATCTCCAGACGGCGTTTACCCACTTCTTCGCCAAGCGGGCGAAGTACCCTCGCTTCAAGTCGCGCAAGAAGTCCCGGAAATCCGCCGAGTACACCAGCAGCGCTTTCCGCTTCCGCGACGGGAAACTGACACTGGCGAAGATGGACCAGCCGCTGGACATCGTGTGGTCCCGTCCTCTTCCCGAGGGCAGGCAACCGTCCTCCGCGACCGTCTCGCAGGACAGCGCCGGGCGCTGGTTCGTGTCCCTGCTGGTGGAGGACCCGGCCATTCAGCCGCTCCCCGTGGCCACCAGAGTGGTGGGGGTGGACGCCGGGCTCGACCACTTGCTGACTCTGTCCACCGGGGAGAAGATCACCAACCCCAGGCATGAACGCACCGACCGCGTCCGCCTCGCCAAGGCCCAGCGGGAGCTGTCCCGTAAGACCAAGGGGTCGGCGAACCATGAGAAGGCTCGCAAGAAGGTCGCCCGCATCCATGCCCGGATCGCCGACCGCAGGCGGGACACCCTGCACAAGCTCACCACTCGACTTGTCCGCGAAAACCAAGTGGTCGTGATCGAGGACTTGACCGTTCGGAACATGCTGAAGAACGGCCGCCTGGCCCGCGCCGTCTCCGATGCCGCGTGGGCGGAGTTCCGGACCTTGCTGGAGTACAAGGCCCAGTGGTACGGCCGCGAGGTGATCGCGGTGGACCGCTGGTTTCCGTCCTCCAAGCTGTGTTCCCACTGCGGCGCGCTCGCCGAACGTATGCCGCTCAACGTCCGTACCTGGACGTGCGACAGCTGCGGCACGACCCATGACCGGGATGTGAACGCGGCACGTAACCTTCTGGCCGCCGGGCTGGCGGTGTCGGCCTGTGGAGCCGGTGTAAGACCTCAACGGAGCACTCCGGGCGGGCAGTCGGCGTTGAAGCAGGAAACCCACAGGGTGACCCGTGGACTTCCCCTCCGTTAGAGGAGGGGACGAAGTCAAGCCTGGCTCTTGACCTTGGCGGCGGTGGCGGAGGCGACGGAGGAACTGACCGGGGCACCGTGGCCCAGGACGCCGTGATCGTATGCGGTCTCGGCGTGCACCGTAAGGTCCAGGCCCTTGTACTCCTGCTCTTCGCTCGCGCGGAAGCCCATCGCCTTGTCGATCAGCTTGCCGATGCCGTACGTCAGGAAGAAGGCGTACGCCGCCACGACGACCACGGCCACCAGCTGCTTGCCGAGCTGGGCGAGCCCGCCGCCGTAGAGGAGGCCCTCGGTGGAGCCGGTCATCGCCTTCTCGGCGAAGACGCCGATGAGGAGGGTGCCGATGATGCCGCCGACCAGGTGGACGCCGACGACGTCGAGCGAGTCGTCGTAGTTGAGCCTGAACTTCCAGCTCACGGCGTACGAGCAGACGACACCGGCGGCGAGGCCGACGACCAGGGCGCCGAGGAGGGAGACCGAGCCGCAGGAGGGCGTGATCGCGACCAGACCGGCGACCGCGCCGGACGCGGCGCCCAGCGTCGTCGGATGCCCGTCGCGCTTCTGCTCGACGAAGAGCCAGCCGAGCAGCCCGGTGCAGCCGGCGGCGAGGGTGTTGAGGAAGGCGGCCGCGGCGAGACCGTTCGCGCCGAGGGCCGAGCCCGCGTTGAAGCCGAACCAGCCGAACCAGAGCAGGCCCGCGCCCAGCATCACCATGGGCAGGTTGTGCGGACGCATCGCGTCCTTCTTGAAGCCGAGCCGCGGGCCGAGGACCAGGCAGAGGGCCAGGCCCGAGGCGCCGGAGGTGATTTCCACCGGGAGTCCGCCCGCGAAGTCGAGGGCGCCGAGGCGGTGCGCGATCCAGCCGCCGGGGCCCCACACCCAGTGGGTGACGGGAACGTATACGAGCAGCGCCCAGACCGGGACGAAGACCAGCCAGGCGCCGAACTTCAC
This sequence comes from Streptomyces sp. NRRL S-646, assembly GCF_000720765.1. Lineage (GTDB taxonomy): Bacteria > Actinomycetota > Actinomycetes > Streptomycetales > Streptomycetaceae > Streptomyces. The sequence continues at coordinate 132,939 of NZ_JODC01000006.1, read as the reverse complement.
GCGGTCCGCGACGGCTCCGCTGATGAGCGCGGCCGTGATGATCGCGAAGGTGAGCTGGAAGGTGGCGAAGAGCAGGGTGGGCACCGTGCCCTGCACGCTGTCCGCGCCGAGGCCCGCCATTCCGGCGTGCTTCAGGCCGCCGATGAGCCCGCCGCCGATGTCGTCGCCAAAGGCCAGAGAGTACCCGGCGGCCAGCCACACCACCGTGACCAGGGCGATCGACACGAAACTCATCATCAGCATGTTGAGGACGCTCTTCGTGCGGACCATGCCGCCGTAGAAGAGGGCGAGGCCCGGGGTCATCAGCAGGACGAGGGCGGTGGCGGCGAGCAGCCAGGCGGTGTCGCCGGTGTCTGCGTGCGCTGCGGCGAGGGTCGTCACGTCGTCTCCATCGAGGTGGGGGCTCGTCAGAGGGTCACCGGCATGCGTTTCCGGATGTGCACGTGCGTGTTTCTGTGATGTTTCGTTGCGTGGAGGTTTCCTGAATCTCACAGCGTGGGCGGCGGTCGCTCGGTTGTGCGGCGGGGCTCTGTGGATCAGGGAGAATGGGCGCCATGAGCGTTCGCAGCCAGTCATCCAAGCCGTCTGAGTCGTCGGAGGCTCCCCACCGCGCCGGCTTCGCCTGCTTCGTGGGCCGCCCCAACGCGGGCAAGTCCACCCTTACGAACGCTCTGGTCGGCCAGAAGGTGGCCATCACCGCCGACCAGCCGCAGACGACGCGGCACACGGTACGGGGGATCGTGCACCGGGAGGACGCCCAGCTGATCCTGGTCGACACCCCTGGCCTGCACAAGCCGCGCACGCTGCTGGGCGAGCGGCTGAACGACGTCGTGCGTACGACGTGGGCGGAGGTCGACGTGATCGGCTTCTGCCTGCCGGCGAACGAGAAGCTCGGCCCCGGTGACCGCTTCATCGCGAAGGAACTGGCGTCGATCAAGAAGACGCCGAAGATCGCGATCGTCACGAAGACCGACCTCGTGGACAGCAAGACCCTTGCGGAGCAGCTCATCGCCATCGACCAGCTCGGCAAGGAGCTCGGGTTCGAGTGGGCGGAGATCGTGCCCGTGTCGGCGGTCGCCGACAAGCAGGTGGACCTGCTGGCCGATCTGATCGTCCCGCTCCTGCCGGAGGGGCCGGCGCTGTATCCCGAGGGTGATCTCACCGACGAGCCCGAGCAGGTCATGATCGCGGAGCTGATCCGGGAGGCCGCACTTGAGGGTGTGCGTGACGAGCTGCCGCACTCCATCGCGGTGGTGGTGGAGGAGATGCTTCCGCGCGAGGGCCGGCCTGCGGACAAGCCGCTGCTCGACATCCATGCGTTCGTGTACATCGAGCGGCCGAGCCAGAAGGGGATCATCATCGGGCCGAAGGGCCAGCGGCTGAAGCAGGTCGGCATCAAGAGCCGGAAGCAGATCGAGGCGCTGCTCGGTACTCCGGTGTTCCTGGACCTCCACGTCAAGGTCGCCAAGGACTGGCAGCGGGACCCGCGGCAGCTGCGCAAGCTGGGCTTCTGAGCCCCCGTCCCGTACCGGGGGCCAGCCCCCGGACCCCCGCTCCTCAAACGCCGGAGGGGCTGGTTTTTCAGCCCGTCCGGCGTTTGAGGACGAGGCCGTTCAGGCCGAACGGCGGTCTGGGGGCGGAGCCCCCAGGGGCGAGGGAACCTTCAGGGACTGCAGGCCCACCACCCGCAGCAGCTGCAAGCGTTCGTACGCCTCCGTGCCCGGGCGGGCCGTGTGGATGACGAGCATGTGGTGGTCGTCCTCGTTGAGCAGGACCTCGCAGTCCAGTTCCAGCAGACCGACCACGGGATGCCGGAAGCGTTTCGTCGACTGCCGCCGCACCGCCACCTCGTGGTCGTCCCACAGCAGCGCGAACTCCTCACTCGACGCCCGAAGTTCAGCCACCAGCGCGGCCGGCTCCGGATCGTCGGGACGGGCCGCCGCCACCGCCCGCAGGTTGGCCACATGGACGCGCGCGTGCTCCGCCACGTCCTCGGGAGGGAACAACTCCCGGGCCGCCGGGTCCAGGAAGAAGCGCCGCAGCATGTTGCGGTCCCGAGGCGGGCGGGCGGACACGTCCCCGCTCAGCGCCTTCGACATCGCGTTCTGCGCGAGGACCTCACCGCAGTCGGTCCCCACCATCGCCGGGGTGTCGTGCAGCCGGTCCAGGACGAGGAGCAGGCCCGGACGTACGTGATCGGACACCGTCCCGCGGCGCGGCGGCTCCTCGCCCGTCAGATGGAACAGATGGTCCCGTTCGTCGTCCGTCAGGCGCAGGGCACGCGCCAGTGCCGTCAGCATCTGGCGGGACGGGCGCGGCCCCCGGGACTGTTCCAGCCGCGTGTAGTAGTCCACGGACATGCCGGCCAGCTGAGCCACCTCCTCGCGGCGCAGGCCCGGCGTGCGGCGGCGGGCGCCGGACGTGAGTCCGACGTCGGACGGGTCGAGGCGGGCACGGCCGCGGCGCAGGAAGTCGGCGAGTTCGGCTCGGTTCACCTCTCCAGCGTGCGGGAGTCCGCCCGGCTTATCCAGGGACTGCCGATCCCCCGATCGGGAGGTCTCTCCCGCGGCCGGGATTCCCGTTGAAGGCTGGGCCGGGACGAGAGGAGCAGAACATGCTGACATTGGTGACGGGTACGACGGGGCAGGTCGGACGGCGGTTCGTGCCGAGGCTGCTGGCGCAGGCCCGGAGTGACGAGAGGGTGCGGGTCCTCGTGCGGGACGCGGCGCGCGGCGAGCGGTTCGCCGAGCTGGGGGCCGAGGTCGTCGTCGGGGACCTGCGGGACACGGAGGCGCTCGCCAAGGCAGTGGCCGGAGTCGACGCGGTCGTGAACGTCGCGGCGTCCTTCCGCGGAGTGCCGGACGAGGAGGCGTGGGCGGTCAACCGGGACGCGGCGGTGGAGCTGGGCCGCGCCGCGCTGGCCGCCGGGGTGCAGCGGTTCGTGCAGGTCAGCACAGGGTTGGTGTACGGCACCGGGCGGGGGCGCCCGCTGACCGAGGAGGACGGGAGCCGGCCCGGCGGGGCGATGTGGGGCGCCTACCCGGAGTCCAAGGCCGAGGCCGAGCGGGCACTGCTCGCCCTGGACGGCATGGACGTACGCGTCGGCCGGCTCCCCTTCGTCTACGGCGAGGGCGATCCGCATCTCGCCCAGTCCCTGATGTGGGCCCGGAACTGGGCGGCGACCCAGCGGCTGCAGATGGGCCACCACGCAGACGTGGCGCAGGGACTGCTGCGCATCCTGCACGCTCCGGGCATCGCCGGTCGGATCTACAACATCGCCGACGACACCCCCGTCACGGCGGTCGAACTGCACCAGCTCAACCGCGCCGAGATCCCCGCCGAGCTCTACACCCGCACCGACCCCGACCCATGGCTCGTGATCACCTCGACCGAGCGCATCCGCCGGGAACTCGGCTACCGCCCGCTGTACCCCAGCGTCTACGCGGCCAGGGATGCCGGAGCCCTGTGAAGCGCCCCGGATCGTCGTAGACGCTTCAGTCCACCCCTCTGATCCGCCCCACCAGCACCGCCCCCGCCAACCCGATCACCGCGGACACCAGGTACAGCACCCGGTAGCCGCCGAGATACGTCACGATCGGCGCGGCGAGGGCGGGTGCCGCGACCTGTGGCAGGGCATTGGCCACGTTGATCACGCCGAGGTCCTTGCCGCGGTCCAGCGCCTTCGGCAGTACGTCCGTCATCAGCGCGAAGTCGACCGAGGTGAAGACGCCGAAGCCGACCCCGAGCACCGCCGCCGCGACGATCGCGCCCGGCCAGGTCTGCCAGCCCGCCAGCGCCGCAGTCGCCACCGCCATCAGCACCCCGGACCAGATCACGAACGGCTTGCGCCGCCCCACCCGGTCCGACCACACCCCGCCCACCACAACCGTGGCGAGCAGCGTCACCCCGTTCACGGCCGTCAGGATCAGCACACCCTGGTCGGGGTCGCCGTAGTGCAGGCGATCGCGCAGGTAGTACAGCAGGTACAGCAGCACCAGCGCGTTGCTGAGGTTGATCAGAAAGCGGGTCAGCCACGCCCAGCCCAGGTCCGGATACCGGCGCGGACTCAGCCAGAACCCGGCGACGAAGGACCGCCACGACCACGCCGGCCGGTCCGCCACCGCCAGCCGCACGTCCTCGTACCGCAGGACGTACGGCACCACCCCCACCACCGTGAACACCGCGCACGCCGCATACCCGGCCCCCACGCCCCCGGCCGCCGTCGCGAGCCCCGTGCCGCCGACCACGCCCAGGATCTGCGCGGCCCCCAGCCAGCCGCCCACCGAGCCCCGCTGGAGCCGCGGCACCCGGTCCGGCACCGCCGCCGTCACCGCCGCGAACGCCGCGTTCAGTGTCAGCTGGACCAGACACCAGCCGGCCGCCATGGTCCACACCCCGCCCGCGCCCGCGAGCAGCAGCAACGACAGCGCGCCGCCCGCCGCCCCGGCCACGATCCACGGCGTACGGCGGCCCCGGCGGGACGTCGTGCGGTCCGACAGCGCGCCGAACAACGGGTTGGCAACCAGGGACACCGCGGCACCGGCCCCCGTCACCCACGCCAGCATCGCCTCCTTGGACATGCCGGAGCCGGGCGCGAAGTCCTTCGCCTGGGAGGCCAGCAGGATCTGCAGGGGGCCGTACCAGCCCACCCAGATCGCCCCGTTGGCGAGCGAGAGGGCGGCCGTCCAGCCGCGGCCGACCCGTTCGACGGGCTCGGCGAGTGCCTCGGTGGGCCGGGTGGCGGTCATCTCTGCGCCCGCAGCACATCCCGGAACCAGCTGTACGACGACTTCGGCGTCCTCAGCTGCGTCTCGAAGTCGACGTGCACCAGCCCGAACCGGCGCTCGTACCCCTCCGCCCACTCGAAGTTGTCCAGCAGCGACCACACGAAGTAACCGCGCACGTCCACGCCCGCCTCGACGGCCTTGTGCAGGGCCCGGAGATGGCCGTCCAGATAGGCGATCCGCTCCTGGTCGTCGAGGCCCGGGTAGGAGCAGCCGTTCTCGGTGATGACGACGGGCGGGAGGCGGTCGCCGTAGCGCTCGTGGAAGGTGGTGAGCAGTTCGGTCAGGCCCTCGGGGACCACGGGCCAGCCGAAGTCCGTCACCGGGACGCCCTCGATCTGCCGTACCGAGAAGGGGAGTTCGGCCGGGATGGTCAGCCCGCCGAACTCGATGTCCTCGCCCTGCGGGGCGCCTACCTGGGTCGGCGCGTAGTAGTTGATGCCGTACCAGTCGATCGGTTCCGCGATGACCTTCAGGTCGGACTCGACGTCGCCCGGCATCAACTCGCCTATGCCCTCCGGGTACTGGCCGAGCAGCAGCGGGTCGGCGAACAGGCGGTTCAGCAGCAGGTCGTAGAAGCCCGCCGCCTCCAGGTCCGCGGTCTCCTCGGACGCCGGCCAGGTCGGCCCGTGCGAGTTGGCGATCCCGATGTCCGTGGCGCCGGACGCGCGCAGGGCCCGTACGGCCAGACCGTGGGCGAGCAGCTGGTGGTGGGCCACCGGCAGCGCGTCGAAGAGCAGCTGCCTGCCGGGCGCGTGAGCACCGAGGGCATGCCCCAGCAACGTATGTTCCGCGGGCTCGTTGACGGTGATCCACTTCTGGACGCGGTCGCCGAGCCGGTCGGCCACCACCGACACGTACTCCGCGAAACGCGACGCCGTGTCCCGCTCCAGCCAGTCCATGCCCAGCGGGAGGTCCCAGTGGAAGAGGGTCGGTGCGGGTCGTACGCCCGCCGCGCACAGTTCGTCGACGAGACGGTCGTAGAAGTCGAGTCCGCCCGCGGAGCGCACCCGCGGCCAGGAGACCGAGAAGCGGTACGCGTCCACGCCGAGGTCGGTCAGGAGCGCCACGTCCTCGCGGTAGCGGTGGTAGTGGTCGCAGGCCACCGCCGCGGTCGAGCCGTCCTTCACCCGTCCCGGCTCGGCCGTGAAGGCGTCCCACACGGACGGCTCGCGCTCGTCGGCAGCGCCCTCGATCTGGTGGGCCGAGGTCGACACGCCCCACAGGAAGCCGGCCGGGAAGCGGGGTATCGGATTGCCTGCATCAGAAGCCATGGGCCGGATCATCCTTACCGGCGGTAACGGAAGTCAACGGCCAGGCGTGAACTGCCGGTTACGCCCCTTCCTTCAATACCCGGCTGATCAGTTTGCGCTGCTCCTCCGTGAGCCGGGGATCGGCCGCGTACACCGTCTTCCCGTCCACCGTGATCTGGTAGCTGAAGCCGTCCGGAACCCCGAGGGGAGGCGTGCCCCGGCCGGACGCGAGAGCGCGTTCGGCCAGGGCGTGCCACTCCTGGGCGTCGGGCCGGCCCGAGGTGTCCACCTCGGCATGGCGCTCGATGCCCGCGAACCCACCCGTACGCCTCACCTGAATACGCATGGGTCCCTGTCTAGTACGCGGTCACAGGATCCGCACCCCGACCTGTTCCCACGCCTTCTGTACGGCCTGGAGCTCCTCGCCCTCGTTGAAGCGGGCCTTCGCCGCGGCGACCGTGAGCTTCGCGAAGTCGTTGAACAGCGCCTGCGAGGACAGCTCGCCGCCGGTCAGGACGTCGTACCAGATCTGTCCCGCCTTCTCCCAGGCATGGCCGCCGAGCGCGGAGGCGACCAGGTAGAACGCGTGGTTGGGGATACCGGAGTTGATGTGGACGCCGCCGTTGTCCCGGCCGGTGCGGACGTAGTCGTCCATGGTCGCGGGCTGCGGGTCCTTGCCGAGGGCGTCGTCGTCGTACGCCGTGCCCGGTTCCTTCATGGAGCGCAGGGCCTTGCCGGTCACGCTCGGGGCGAGCAGGCCCGCGCCGATCAGCCAGTCGGCCTCGGCGGCGGTCTGGCCGAGCGTGTACTGCTTGATGAGCGAGCCGAAGACGTCGGACATCGACTCGTTCAGGGCGCCCGGCTGGCCGTAGTACGTGAGGTTCGCGGTGTGCTGGGTGACGCCGTGGGTCAGCTCGTGGCCGATGACGTCGATCGGGATGGTGAAGTCGAGGAAGATCTCGCCGTCGCCGTCGCCGAACACCATCTGCTCGCCGTTCCAGAAGGCGTTGTTGTAGTCGTGGTCGAAGTGGACGCTGGCGTCCAGGGGCAGGCCGTCGCCGTCGATCGAGTGGCGCTGGTAGGCCTTGAGGTACAGGTCGAAGGTGGCGCCGAGGCCCGCGTAGGCGCGGTTGACCGTGGCGTCCTTGCCCGGGGCGGCGCCCTCGGCGCGCACCTTCCGGCCGGGCAGGTCGGTCTTGTGCCCGGCGTCGTAGATGGTGCGCAGCGGCTGGTCGGACGGTGCCTTCGCCGCCGGCGCGGCCGCGAGGCCGAACTCGGCCGTCACGCGGCGGCGGCCGCGCAGCTCGCTGTCGCGCATCAGGGTGCGCTGGGCGGGACCGGAGAGTGCGGGGTCGTCGTGCCGTGCCAGCTTGTCCAGGACATGCGGCGGTACGACGGTGCAGAAGACGGGCTCGAAGCCCCCGTTGGTCGTCATGCCCGGCACCCTTGCACTGAGTTATGCCCGTGTCACTACCCGCAACCATGATTGGTGAAATATGCGGACAGGGAAGCGCACGCTCCGTGACGAAGTGGTATGGCGCACTTTTTGTCCCATTCATCCCGCGGGTCCCGCATACTGATACGGCGCCCCGCATCCGAAGGGGCTCGGCTAGCATGCTTCGCATCATGCGTTTCGGGCTGCTTCTTCTTAGCTGCCGCGGCGAGGGCCTGTAGTCCAGGTCGACTCCCTCCCCGCGGAGCTTGGCGTTGCGTCGTCGGCCGTCCTTCCGGACACCCTGAGGAGCCCGAGTCATCATGGCGAACCGCCAGCAGCCCAGCACCATGCCGATCCACAAGTACGGCCGGTACGAGCAGGTCGACATCCCCGACCGCACCTGGCCCGAGAAGCGGATCACCCAGGCCCCCCGTTGGCTGTCGACCGACCTGCGTGACGGCAACCAGGCCCTGATCGACCCGATGTCGCCCGAGCGCAAGCGCCGGATGTTCGACCAGCTGGTCAAGATGGGCTACAAGGAGATCGAGGTCGGCTTCCCCGCCTCCGGCCAGACGGACTTCGATTTCGTACGGTCGATCATCGAAGAGCCCGGGGCCATCCCCGACGACGTCACCATCTCCGTACTGACCCAGGCCCGCGAGGACCTGATCGAGCGGACCGTCGAGTCGCTGAAGGGCGCCAAGCGCGCCAACGTCCACCTGTACAACGCCACCGCGCCCGTCTTCCGGCGGGTCGTGTTCCGCGGCTCCAAGGACCAGATCAAGCAGATCGCCGTCGACGGCACGCGCCTGGTGATGGAGTACGCCGAGAAGCTGCTGGGCCCGGAGACGGAGTTCGGCTACCAGTACAGCCCGGAGATCTTCACCGACACCGAGCTGGACTTCGCGCTGGAGGTCTGCGAGGCGGTCATGGACGTCTGGCAGCCCGGCCCGGGCCGCGAGATCATCCTCAACCTGCCCGCCACGGTGGAGCGTTCGACGCCGTCGACCCACGCCGACCGCTTCGAGTGGATGGGCCGCAACCTGTCCCGCCGCGAGCACGTCTGCCTGTCGATCCACCCGCACAACGACCGGGGTACCGCCGTCGCCGCCGCCGAGCTGGCGCTGATGGCCGGCGCCGACCGCGTCGAGGGCTGTCTGTTCGGACAGGGCGAGCGCACCGGCAACGTCGACCTGGTCACCCTGGGCATGAACCTGTTCTCGCAGGGCGTCGACCCGCAGATCGACTTCTCCGACATCGACGAGATCCGTCGTACGTGGGAGTACTGCAACCAGATGGAGGTCCACCCGCGCCACCCGTACGTGGGCGACCTGGTCTACACGTCCTTCTCCGGCTCCCACCAGGACGCCATCAAGAAGGGTTTCGACGCGATGGAGGCCGACGCGGCCGCCAAGGGCGTCACCGTCGACGACATCGAGTGGGCCGTCCCGTACCTGCCGATCGACCCGAAGGACGTCGGCCGCTCCTACGAGGCCGTCATCCGCGTCAACTCGCAGTCCGGCAAGGGCGGTATCGCGTACGTCCTGAAGAACGACCACAAGCTGGACCTGCCGCGCCGGATGCAGATCGAGTTCTCGAAGCTGATCCAGGCCAAGACGGACGCCGAGGGCGGCGAGGTCAAGGGCTCCGACATCTGGGCGGTCTTCCAGGACGAGTACCTGCCGAACCCCGAGAACCCGTGGGGCCGCATTCAGGTCAAGAACGGCCAGTCGACGACCGACACCGACGGCGTGGACACCCTCCGCGTCGAGGCCACGGTCGACGGCGAGGACACCGTCCTGACCGGTACCGGCAACGGTCCGATCTCGGCCTTCTTCGACGCCCTGCAGAAGGTGGGCGTGGACGCCCGCCTGCTGGACTACCAGGAGCACACGATGAGCGAGGGCGCCTCCGCGCAGGCCGCCTCCTACATCGAATGCGCGATCGACGACAAGGTCCTGTGGGGAATCGGCATCGACGCGAACACGACGCGTGCGTCGCTGAAGGCGGTCGTCTCCGCGGTGAACCGCGCGACCCGCTGACGCTTCTGACCGGGCATTTCGGGGCCCTGATCGTCGTATACGGCGATCAGGGCCCCGTCGCTTATCGGCCATCTGTTCGTGGAGGTCACGGAAAGGTCTCGTCCAGGGTGCTGACTACGCCTCACTGATGTGGCTAACATCACGGACACCGCGACGATGTTGCCGCGGTGTTAAGGAGGTGCGACGTGCTGCCAGTACGGGGACGAAACGGCCGAGCCGCCAGGCCTGCGCGCCTTCTGGGTACCCGCACCGCGTGGACACCCGTCGGAGACGGCGAGTTCTTCTGCCCGGGCTGCGGGGGCGACCGCAACTACCAGCGGCTGACCGGCCACCGCCGCTTCATCCTTCTCGGGGTGCCCGTGCTGCCGCGCGGCGAGACCGCGCCGGTCGTCGAATGCGCGGCCTGTCGCCGCCACTTCGGCACCGACGTTCTCGACCACCCCACCACCACCCGCTTCTCGGCGATGCTCCGCGACGCCGTCCACACCGTCGCGCTCGCGGTGCTGGCCGCGGGCGGCACCTGTTCCCGTACGGCCCTGGAGGCCGCCGCGAGCACGGTCCGCGCGGCCGGCTTCGACGACTGCACCGAGGACCAGCTGAACGCGCTCGTCGAGGCGCTGGCCGCGGACACCGGCCGGGCCTACGGCCAGTCCTGCGGCGCCGGACTCGCCATAGAGCTGCACGAGGCCCTGGACCCGCTGGCCCCGCACCTCGCCCCGGTCGGCCGCGAGTCGATCCTGCTGCAGGGCGCCCGCATCGCCCTCGCCGACGGCCCGTACACCCCCGCCGAACGCGACGTCCTGTCCACGGTGGGCGCGGCCCTCACCATCTGCTCGGACGACGTGACGAGGCTGCTGGCGGCGGCGCGGACGCCGTCCTAGACCCGGACTCGTGGCGGCTGAGGCGGTGGCCGCCGGTCCTTCCTCGTCGGCCGCTGCGGGGCCTGGGCCGCGCGGCCGCGGTGATCAGTGGTGCGATGCGGCCGCGTGCCCGGATACGGACGCATCGGCGCGGGCGCCGTGCTCCTCGTCGAACTGCGCGCCGGCCACGGCGACGAGCACCACGACGACGGCGACGAGCACCTGAAGACAGGTGCTGACGACGGCGCGGAGCCGGTGGAGCAGTACGGCGGTGAGCAGGATGACGCCGCCGGCGACGCCCACGTAGAGCCAGTTGGGCGTGAGATGGATGCCGGAGTTGTCCGCACCGGGATCGAAGGGCTCCCAGCCGCTGTAATCGATGCCGATCAGGAAGGCGACGACGGTCCCGATGGCGTCGAGGACGAGCAGTCCGACGGCCAGGGCGATGTCCGCGGCGACGGGCAGCCATTGGAGTCCGGCCTTCGGGGGCGGCACATTGTCACCGCGGAACTGCGGCAGGCCCAGGGGCCGTCCGGGATCGGGCTCGGTCATGGGAGCGAGTCTTTCCCGGAAGCGGGACCGGGGCCTGAGTACAGGTACTCAGGCCCCGGCGTCGTGCGGACGTCAGCCGTGCACCAGCGGGGAACCCTGGAGGTCCTTGGTGACCGCGCCCCTGCCGTCACCTTCGATGTCGTAGACGATCGTCGAGTCCGTCGACCAGTACACCTCACCGTCGTAGGTGGTGGACGGCGCGACGCAGGTGTTCGCGGGCTCCACCTGGAACCAGGTGTAGTTGTCGTTGACGAGCTTGGTCAGGTCGCACGTCTTCGAGGTGACGACGTGGTCCTCGCTGGTCTTGGTCAGGCGCTCCTCGATCCGCGTCGTGATCTTGAAGCTGGTGAACCGCTTGGAGTTGTCGACGACCTGGTCCTCGAGGATCTGCCAGCTCACGACCGACTTGCCGGTCATGCTGCCGGACAGGGCCGCGGTGTTCTGGACGCTGTACAGGGTCTGCGGCTTGTTGCCGGGGAAGACCACCTCGAAGTGGGAGTCGGTGGTGCCGGCCGAGGCCGGCGCCGCGGCCAGGGCGACGAGTGCGAGGGCGGCGGAGCAGCCCGCGACGGCGGTGGACAGAAGCTTCCTCATGACGGTGTTCCTCTCGGTCGGATGGGGCCCCGCCCGACGCGGAGCCCCACAGGACGGCAGGGGCTGCAGGCCCATGCCGGTGAAGGTGAGCTCCAGGGAGTCGGCGTGGCGGCGGGCGCCGCCGATCTTCGGGTGGAAGGACTGGAGCGTTCCCATTGCAAAGGGAACGCGCGGCGCAGTCAGCGAAGGAGATGGCGATGGTCGCGCGGGCCGATTGGCCGCGTGGTCACCGGCCGACCTGGTCAGGGTGCGGCTGTGCCGGGCACGTATGTGTGGTGGGCAGCAAGGTGACACGCACGGCGTCGCGAGACATAGCGCAGCATTCCCCCGTGAAAAGCGCGCATTGGGAACCGGTGTTCGGTTCGAGTGGTCACTTGGAACGTATCAGTCCACCACGGCGTGTGTCACCCACAATTTTCACAATGAACTCACACGTGACTCACACCACGTCAGTTTCCTTCAGTCGAAGGTCCATCAGTGGGTATCGTTTCAGCGACCACCCGACCGCTGCTGTGCAACTGCACACGCTCCGGCGGGATTTCAGAGCATTACAGGGGGATCCATCATGTCTCGTACGCTCGTACGCAGCCTGGCCGCCGGAGCCGCGCTGCTCACCTCCGTGTTCGTGACTCCTGCGGCCACCGCCGCCACGCCCACCGCCGATGAACTGCGACTGCCGGGAACCGCCGTGCAGTTCACGTCGGCGGCGTCCACGCAGACCAAGGCCCTCGCCGCGCAGCACAAGGCGGTCGTCCAGGCGGCCGCCACCGAGTGCGGCGCCGGCTACAGGCTGGACTATGCCGAGCGCCTTCCCGACTCCCGCCGCTACGGCACCCTGTTCAGCTACACGAAGACCAACAGCCAGGGCTTCTCCGGCGCTTGCGCCATCTTCGAGAACAACATGCCCGGTGGCATGAAGATGAAGCTCAAGCTGTGCCCGAACAGGGTCAACCCCACCTGCAAGGTCGACGAGGGCCTCTTCACCCAGTACGCGGGCCCGGTCAAGATCGAGGGCAGCCATTCCTACGTGTTCTGCTCGAAGGTGACGGCCATCATGTGGGACGGCATCGCGGGCCCCGCAATCATCGACGCCGTTCGCAGCGCCACGCCCTGCGACTGACCCTCGCCGACGCGCGAAGGCGACCGGTTGCAGCCGGGGAGACCCTCGGCGGCAACCGGTGCCTGCGCGCAGCGGCGGCGCCCGCAGTACTCCCCGGGGAGTAATCCTGTGACTGCGCCACCCCCGGCAGTACCCCCCAACTCGCCCTCACGCCCGACGAACCGTCCCCCGCGCGCCGGGAGTCTGGAACCGACCCAGACATCCGACCGGAGGGAGGCCCGTCCATGGGGGCCGCAAGGACAGGAACACGGGGACGGCGTGCCGTGCCGTGGGTGGTGCTCGGCCTGTGGCTGGCCGCGCTCGTGCTCGCCGGACCGCTCGCCGGGAAGTTCTCCGACATCCAGCAGAACCGGTCCGTGGACTACCTGCCGGACAGCGCCGACTCCACCCAAGTGGCCCGTATCCAGGATGAGTTGCCCGGCGGTGAGGCCACCGACCTGGTGCTCGTCTACCACCGCGACGGCGGCCTCACCACCGCCGACAAGCGGAAGGCGAGTGCACAGGTCGCCGAGATAGGGACCACGTACCAGCTCACCGGCACTGCGAAGGTGGTCCCCTCCCGCGACGGCACCACCCTCATGTACCCGGTCTCCAGCACACAGCCGGGCCAGGACGACAAGGCACGGGACGCCTTCGTCGACGGCGTGCGCGACCTCGCGAACGGCGGCGCGGGACTCAGCGTCGAGGTCGGCGGACCCGGCGGCCTCCAGACCGACATGAGCAAGGTGTTCGGCTCCATCGACGGCACCCTGCTCTACGCCACCCTCGGCGTCGTCACCGCCCTGCTGATCCTCATCTATCGCAGCCCGTTCCTGTGGCTGGTGCCGCTGGCCGTCGCCGGGGTCGCCGCGGGCATGGCGATGGCCGCCGCGTACGGCCTGCACGCGGCGTTCGGCGTCACCGTCACCGGCCAGAGCGGCGGCGTGATGACGGTCCTCGTGCTGGGCGCGGGCACCGACTACGCGCTGCTGCTCATCTCCCGCCACCGCGAGGAGCTACGGCGCCACGAGCGCCCGTACGACGCCATGCGCGCGGCCCTGCGCGGCTGCGGCCCGGCGATCCTCGCCTCCTCCGGCACCGTCGCGGCCGGGCTGCTGTGCCTGCTCGCCGCCGACCTCAACAGCAGCCGCGGCATGGGCCCGGTCGGCATGGTGGGCGTGCTCGCCGCCCTCGCCGCGATGATCACCCTGCTGCCCGCCCTGCTGGTCCTCCTCGGCCGCCGCGTCTTCTGGCCGCTGATCCCGGCCTTCGGCAGCGAGCCCAAGGCGCGGCGGTCGCTGTTCGCGGCGATGGGCAACTCGGCCACGCGCCGCCCGGTCGTCGTACTTGCCGGCGGTGCCGTGCTCCTCGGCGCACTCGCGCTGGGTGCCCTGAACCTCCCCGGCACCCTCAAGCAGGAGGACTCCTTCACCGCGAAGCCCGAGTCGATCTCCGCGAGCCAGACCCTGGCCCGCGCCTACCCGGAGCGCAGCAGCCAGCCCATCACCGTGATCGCCCCCACCGCCAAGGCCGCCGCCGTCCTGGCCGAGGCCCGCACGACCGACGGGGTCGCCCAGGCGACGACCGGCCGCACCGGCTCCGGCTGGACGGAGATCTCCGTCTACGCCACCGCGGCCCCCGAGTCGAAGGGGGAGACCCGCACCATCGAGGCCCTGCGCGCCGGGCTCGACGACACCTACGGCACCTACGTCGGCGGGCCGAGCGCCCAGCAGCTCGACCTGACCGACAGTCAGGCCAGGGACCGCGAGGTCGTCGTGCCGCTGGTACTGGCCGCCGTGTTCGTGATCCTCGTAGGCCTGCTGCGGAGCCTGATCGCGCCGCTGATGCTGCTCGTCGCGGTGGTCGCGGTGTGGGGCGCGGCCCTCGGGATCGGCGGGCTGGTGTTCGGGCCGGTGCTGGGCTTCGCGGGCACGGACTCGGGCCTCGGCCTGTTGTCCTTCGTCTTCCTGGTGGCCCTCGGCGTCGACTACGGCATCTTCCTCATGCACCGCATGCGCGAGGAGTCCGCCGCGGGTGCCGAACCCGACACGGCGGCGCTCACCGCCCTGCGCACCACGGGCGGGGTCATCGCCTCCGCGGGTGTCGTACTCGCCGCGACCTTCGCGGTGCTCGGCACGCTGCCGCTGGTGGCGCTGGTCGAACTCGGGTTCGTGATCGCGGTGGGCGTGCTGCTGGACACCTTCCTCGTACGGACGTACCTGGTGACGACGGCGAGCGTGCTGCTGAAGCGCCGGGTGTGGTGGCCGGGGCGGCTGTCGCGGGCGCCGGAGCCGGTGCGGCGGGAACGGCAGCCGGAGCCCGTATGAGGTCCTTGTGAACCGCCGGGCGCCCCTTCCTCCCGGAGGGGCGCCCGCCCAGCGGAAGATGAACCACGTGACAGAGACGACGACAGTGCCGCGGCCCCGCCGGGCGGAGCGGATCATGGCGGTGGTCAACCGCGACCCCCGCACCGCCCCGCACGGCATCCGCAACGACGCGATCCTCGCCGCGGTCCTGGCCGCGGCGGGGGTGGCCCTGGCGCTGTTCACCGCCCCGCACGACCGCCCCGACGCGCTCGGCTGGACGCTGCTGCTCGCCGCGTATGTGCCGATCGTCTGGCGCCGCCGCCACCCGCTGCTCGTGCTGGCGGCGGTGGTGGCGCTGGTCGCGCCGTACCACGCGCTGGACAACAACCACGGCGCGCCCGTGCCCGCCACCTGCGTCGCGCTGTACACGGTCGCCGTCACCGGCCGCCCGCTGCGGACCGTGCTGACCGCCGTCGCCGTCCTCGGCGTCACGGTGACCGCGATGTTCGCCGTCGACTACCACCAGGGCCTCGAACTCCTCCGCGTCTCCGGCTGGGTGATCGCCACACTCTTCTGCGGCGTGGACGTCCGCTACTACCGGCAGTACGTGGCCGCGATCGTCGAGCGCGCCGAACGCGCCGAACGCACCCGCGAGGAGGAGGCCCGCCGCCGGGTCGCCGAGGAACGTCTGCGCATCGCCCGCGACCTGCACGACCTGCTCGCCCACACCATCACCCTCATCGGCGTGCAGACGTCGGTGGCCGCGCACGTCCTGGCCGCCGACCCCGAACGCCTGGACAGAGAGACCGTGGCGAAGGCTCTGGACGACATCGCTCAGACGTGCCGGACGGCGCGCGGAGAGGTCCGTACGACGCTGGAGGTGCTCCGCGAGAACGACTGCACGGACGGCCGCGGCCCGCTCCCCGGCCTCGACGGCCTGCCCGACCTGGTGGAGACGGCACGGCTCGCGGGCGCGCGCGTCGAGCAGACGGTACGGGCACGGCACGCCCCGTCCGCCGTCGGCGCCGCCGCGTACCGCATCGTGCAGGAGGCGCTGACCAACGCGGTACGGCATGCGGGCCCCGAACCGGCCGTACGCGTCGACCTGTACGACGACGAGGGCGCCCTGCACCTGTCCGTCACCGACGACGGCACCGGACCCACTCCCGGCACCACGCCCGGCTTCGGGCTGGTCGGCATGCGGGAGCGGGCCCGCAGCGTGGGTGGCACACTCGACGCCGGGCCGCGGGCGGAAGGCGGTTTCGAGGTGACGGCCGTACTGCCGCTGACGACCACGGGGGAGAGCAACGGATGACCATCCGCGTACTGCTGGCCGACGACCAGACCCTGGTACGGGCCGCGTTCGCCATGCTCGTCGAGTCGGCGCGGGACATGGAGGTCGTCGGACAGGCGGGCACCGGCCGGGAGGCGGTGGAGCTGGTCCGCGGCGCGCGCCCCGACCTGGTGGTGATGGACATCCGTATGCCGGACCTGGACGGCATCGAGGCGACCCGGCTGATCGCCGCCGACGACGACCTGGCGGGCGTACGGGTCCTGGTCCTCACCACCTACGACACCGACGAGAACATCGTGGAGGCGCTGCGGGCGGGGGCCTCCGGATTCCTGGTGAAGGACACCCGGCCGGCCGAACTCCTCGACGCGATCCGCACGGTGGCCGCGGGCGAGGCACTGCTCTCACCGGGACCGACGGCACGGCTGATCGAGCGGTTCCTGCGCAGCCCGTCGGCGCCCGTGACCGGCGGGCCGGAATGCCTCTCCGACCGGGAGCGGGAGGTGCTGACCCTGCTGGCGCGCGGACTCAACAACACCGAGATCGGCGAGGCGTTGGGACTGAGCCCGCTGACGGCGAAGACCCATGTCAGCCGGATCATGGGAAAGCTGCGGGCGCGGGACCGGGCGCAGCTGGTCATCGTGGCCTACGAATCGGGACTGGTCACTCCGGGAACGATCTGACGGTGACCTTCCTGAGCCGCACCCTTCTCGCAGCCACCGTGCTCCTCACCCCGCTCACGGCCCTCGCACCGGCCCACGCCTCCACCGGCTGCACGTCCTCCGTCCCGTACGTCTCGGGCGAGGGCGGCTACGACACCTACCGCATCCCGGCGACGGTCACGACCGGCCGCGGCACGGTGCTGGCCTTCGCCGAGGGCCGCCACAACGGCGCCGGGGACACCGGGAACATCGACGTCGTCCTCAGACGCTCCGGCGACGGGGGCTGCACCTGGGGTCCGCTGCACGTGGTGGCTGCCGGGAACGGCGACACCCGGGGCAACCCCGCCCCGGTCGTCGACCCGCGCACCGGTGCGGTCGTCCTGCTGACCTCCTACAACAGCGGCGCGGTCACCGAGGCGCAGATAATGCGCGGCGAGGTCACGCCCCAGCAGAGCCGGCGGGTGTTCGTGCAGCGCAGCCGGGACGACGGGCGGCACTTCACGCCGCCGCGGGACATCACGGACGAGGTGAAGCCGGCGGGCTGGCGCTGGTACGCGACCGGGCCGGGCCACGCGGTCGCGCTGACCCACGGCCCGCACGCCGGCCGTCTGGTCGTCCCCGCCAACCACTCCGCGGCCCCACCCGCCGGTTCGCCCGACACGGGTCAGGAGGCCAGGTACTACGGCGCGCACGCCATCTACAGCGACGACGGGGGGTTTACGTGGCGGCTGGGTTTCGTGGACGCCACGTACGACGGTGTGAACAACGCCAATGAGTCCTCGGCTGCCCAACTCCCTGACGGCAGGCTGTACTTCAGTGCACGGGATCAGAACGGGACGAGTGTCGGGAACCGGCTCGACGCGTACTCCGGGGACGGCGGTGAGTCCCTCGACCGTCCGTACACGGTGCAGCCCGCACTGAACGACGTTCCGGTGGTCCAGGGGAGCGTCCTCCAACTCGCGGGCCGCAAGGGGCCGTTGCTGTTTTCTGGGCCGTCCGTGCCGACCGCTCGGCGGGCGATGGCGGTCTGGCGGAGTGACGACGAGGGGGAGATGTTCACGAAGGTGCTGACGGTGTCGGCGTATCCGGCCGCGTACTCCGACCTGGTGCAGGTCGATCGGGGCACGGTGGGTGAGTTGGCTGAGCCAAATTCAGCCCCTCCGGCGTTTGAGGAGCGGGGGTCCGGGGGCTGGCCCCCGGGTCGGGACGGGAAGGGGCGGCGGGGGCGAAGAAGTCCCTACAGCAGGCCCGCCGTGGCGAGGAACTTGCCCACCCGTTCCACCTCCTCCGCCGACAGCGGCACCTGCGGCTCCGCCGTAACCGGACAGTCGATCACGCCCCGGAGGTGCAGCGCCGCCTTGAACGCCCCCAGCGCCGACGAACTACCCCCCATCCGCCCCGGATCCCCCACCCGCACCATCCCGAACAGCGCACACAGCCGCTCCTGTTCCGCCCGAGCCCGCTCCCAGTCCCCCGAGCGGCACAGCCCGTCCAGGCGGACGTACCCATGGGGGTCGACATTGGCGAGCCCGGGCACCGCCCCGTCCGCCCCCATCGCAAGTGCCGCATCGACGACCAGTTCCGAGCCGGTCAGGACACTGAAGCCGGCGATGTCGGACCGGTTGCGCGCGCCGCTGACGACCTCGCGGAAGCCCGCCAGATCGCCACTGGAGTCCTTGAGGCCCGCGAGCACGCCGTCGGCGGCCAGGTCGAGGACGACGTCCGCCGGCAACTTCGTGTGGACGGCAGACGGGATGTCGTAGGCGACGACCGGCACCGGCGACGCGGCAGCGATCAGGCGGTAGTGGCGCGCGATCTCCGCCGGGTGCGTGCCCGCATAGAACGGCGCCGTCACCACCACCGCATCCGCCCCCGCACCCGTCACCGCCGCCACATGATCCAGGACCCTCGGCGTCGTCATGTCGATCGCACCCGCCAGGACGGGCACTTGACCGGCCACATGAGCCACCACCGACTCCACCACCAGCCTGCGCTGCCCGTCCCGCAGATACGCCGCCTCCGACGAGGACCCCAGCACGAACAGGCCGTGCACCCCGCCTCCCACCAGGTGGTCGACCAGCCTGAGCAGGGAGGGGACGTCCACCTCGCGGTCCGGTGTCAGGGGCGTGCAGACGGGCGGGACGACACCGGTCAGCGGGGCGGAGAAGGTCATCAAGGCTCCCTGGGGTGACTGGGGTGGTTCTGACGTACGAGGTCGCGTGTCGAATCGTCCTCCTGCACAGGATGGTGACAGCGGAACCGGTGCCCCGCGTCCGACGTGGCCGACACCACCGAAAAGTCCGGCATTTCGGCCGCGCACACCTCGTCCGCCTTCCAGCACCGCGTGCGGAACGGGCAACCGCTCGGCGGGCGCGTCGCCGACGGGACCGGGCCGGTGAGGGGGATCGGATCGATGGGGTCCAGGAGGCCCGGGGTGGCCGAGAACAGGGCACGGGTGTACGGGTGCCGGGCGCGGTCCGTGACCTCCGCGGCCGGGGACTCCTCGACGATCCGGCCGAGGTACATGGTGATCACGCGGTCGCTCATCCGCCGTACCGTCTGGATGTCGTGCGAGACGAAGACCAGGGCCAGGTTCAGTCGTTCCTTCAGGTCCAGGAGGAGGTTGAGGATCTGGGCGCGGACCGAGACGTCCAGGGCGCTCGTCGGCTCGTCCGCCACCACCAGGTCCGGGTCCAGTGCCAGCGCCCGCGCGATCGCGACGCGCTGGCGCTGACCGCCCGACAGCTGGCCGGGCAGCGCGTCGGCCAGGGCTCGGGGGAGGCCGACCAGGGACATCAACTCCCGCACGCGAGCTTCGCGTTGGGGTTTCGTTCCCCGTTCGTGCACGTCCAGCGGGTCCCGCAGGATCTGCCGCACCGGCAGTCGGCGGTTCAGGGCCGTCGACGGGTCCTGGAAGATCATGCCGGTGCTGCCGCCGACGGCCGCCCTGCGTTCGGCGGGCCGCATCGCCCACAGGTCCCGGCCCTGGAAGGACACCGTGCCGGAGGTCGGCCGCACCACGCCCACCAGCACCTTCGCCAACGTCGACTTGCCGCATCCCGACTCGCCGACGACGCCGACCGTCTCGCCGGGTGCGATCGTGAGATCGGCGCCGGTCAGCGCGTACACCCTGTCCCGGGTGAACAGCCCGCCGCTGCGCGCCTTGTGGACGACATGGGCGTCGGACAGCTCGACGATCGGATTCACTGCACGGCCTCCGGCTCCGACGTCACGAGTTCGACCGCCGGGTGGTGGCAGGCCGCCGTGTGCGTCGGCGTGCCCAGCAGGTCGGGTGGGGTGGTGCGGCAGATGTCGGTGGCGAGCGGGCAGCGGTCGGCGAAACGGCAGCCCGCCGGGAAGTTGGCGGGGGACGGGACCACGCCCCTGATCTGCGTCATGCGCTCGGCCGCCGACTCCAGCGACAGCACGCTGCCGAGCAGGCCGCGCGTGTAGTGGTGGGCCGGCGCCTCCACCAGATCGGCGGTCACGCCCGTCTCCACGATCTGTCCGCCGTACATCACCACCACCCGGTCGGTGACGTCCGCGACCAGCGCCAGGTCGTGCGAGACGAGGATCAGCGCGAAGCCCAGCTCCTCGCGCAGCCGCAACAGCAGCTCTATGACCTGCGCCTGGACCGTCACGTCCAGCGCCGTCGTCGGTTCGTCGGCGACGATCAGCCTCGGGTCGCGGGACAGCGCCATGGCGATCAGGACGCGCTGGCGCTGGCCGCCGGAGAGTTCGTGCGGGTAGCTGCGCAGGGTGCGCTCGGGGTCGAGGCCGACCATCGCCAGCAGCTCGGCGGGGGTACGGCGGCCTCCGCGCCGTACGACCTGTTTGAGCTGGGCGCGGATCGTCATGGCGGGGTTGAGGGACGACAGTGCGTCCTGGTAGATCATCGCCATCTCGTGGCCGAGGAGCCGGCGCCGTACCTTCATCGGTTCTGCCAGCAACTCCCGCTGGTTGAAGCGTACTTGGCCGCGGATGCAGGCCCCCTTCGGTGCCAGGCCCATGACGGCGAGTGCCGTCAGCGACTTTCCGCAGCCCGACTCGCCCACCAGGCCCAGGACCTCCCCGGGGTTGACCTCGAAGCTGATGCCGTCGACGATGTCGACCCCGCCGTGCCGGCCCTCGAAGCCGATGGCGAGGTTCTCGACCGCCAGGACCGGTTGTCCGCCCCGGGGGAGAGGCCGGGCCCGGGAGCGCAGCCGTGCGGCCGCCGCGTTCAGCCCCGGCATCTGCAGCACCTCGCCGCTGCCGGGTTCCGCGGCCTCCAGCCGGTCGTCGTCCTCGCGTACGTCGACCTCCCGGGCCGGCGGGGCCGCCCAGGCGTCCGACACGCCCTCCGACAGGATGTTCAGCGACAGCACCGTGACCAGCATCAGCAGGCCCGGGAAGACCGTGGCCCACCAGCCGCCGGTCAGCACCATGTCCTTGCCGTCCGCGATGACACTGCCCCAGGAGGGGTCGGGCGGCCGTACGCCCGCCCCGATGAAGGACAGCGATGCCTCGAAGACGATGGCCTCGGCCACCTGCACCGTGCAGAACACCAGAACAGGAGCGGCGCAGTTGACGGCGACGTGCTTCAGCACGATGTGCGGGGTCCGGGCGCCGATCACCCGTTCCGCCGTCACATAGTCCTCGCCGTACTGGTCGAGGACGTTCGCCCGTACGACCCTCGCCACCGGCGGCATGAACAGGAAGGCGATCGCGCAGATCAGCACGGTGATCCCACCGCCGAACACGGCGACCAGGACAGCCGCGAGCGCGATGCCGGGAAAGGCCATCACCACGTCCAGGCAGCGCATCAGCGTCTCGTCGACCCCCTTGCGGGAGGTCGCCGCGACCGCGCCGATCAGCGCCCCCACGACCAGTGCGAGGGCGGTCGCACCGAGGCCGATCGCGAGCGACCAGCGCGCGCCGTACATCAGCCGGCTGAGGATGTCCCGGCCGAGGCTGTCCTGGCCCATCCAGTGCTCGGCGGACGGGTGCCCGGTGCCGTCGACGGGCGCCTGCTGGTCGAGCGGGTCGTCCGGTGCGAGCAGGGGCGCCAGCAGGGCCACCAGCACTACGACGGCCAGGAAGCAGAGCGCGGCCTTCGACAGCGGCGGCAGCCGGCGCCGGCCGCGCAGGCGGATGCCGGGACGGGACAGTGCCTCGGTGAGGCTCTTGCGCGTGAACTGCGTGAACTGGGAGATCATGCGGTCGTGTCCCTCAGTCGCGGGTTGACCAGCAGGTAGAGGACGTCGATGACGAGGTTGACCACGACGAAGCCGGTCGCGGTGGTCAGGACCACGCCCTGGACGACGGCCGGGTCGCCGTTCTTCACCGCGTCGATCATCAGCTTGCCCATGCCGGGCAGCGAGAAGATCGTCTCGATGACGACCGCACCGCCGAGCAGATAGCCGACGCGCAGGCCCAGCACGGTGAGCGGGTTGATGAGGGCGTTGCGCAGCACGTTCCGCCCGACCACCACCCGCGGCGGCAGCCCGCTCCCGATCGCCGTGCGGACGTAGTCCTTGTCCAGCTCCTCCACCACCGAGGTCCGCACGATGCGGGTGAGCTGGGCCGCGACCGGCAGTGACAGCGCGAGGGCGGGCAGGGTCATGGTCTTGAGCCAGCCGGTGAAGGAGTCGGCCGGGTTGATGTAGCCGCCGGTCGGGAACCAGCCCCGGTCGACCGCCAGGTACTGGATCATCAGCAGTGCCAGCCAGAAGGCGGGGGCCGCGACGCCGGTGAGCGAGACGACGCGGATGATCTGGTCGGGCAGCCGGTCCCGGTAGATGGCCGCCGTCACCCCGCCGACCAGGGACAGCACCACCGCGATGCCGAGGCCCAGGAAGGTGAGCTGGAGGGTGAGCGGCAGCGCGGTGGTGACCTGGTCGACGACGGGGGCGCGGGTCAGGGCGCTGGTGCCCATGTCGCCGTGGAGGAGGTCGCCGACGAAGTGGACGTAGCGCACGGGCAGCGGATCGAGCAGACCGTTCTGCTCGCGGAAGTCGTGCAGCTGCTGCGGGGTGGGGTTGGCGCCCTGGAAGAACGCGGACGCCGGGTCGACGTCCGAGAAGCGCATCACCAGGAACACGAACAGCACGATGCCGAGCATCAGCGGCACGAGCAGGGCGATACGGCGGAGCAGGATGCGGAGGACCGCGACCATGGAGCTAGACCCACTTGGCCTGGAGCAGGTTGATGCCGGGATACGGCTGTGCCCTTATGCCGGTGAGCTTCTTCGGGTCCCAGGCGGTCATCAGCTCGTTGTGGACGACCGGGTAGAGGACGGCCTGTTCGGCGACGACGTCGATGTAGTCCTGGATCATTGCCTTCTTCTTCGCCGGGTCGGCCTCCTGGGTGGCCCGGTCCATGTCCTTGAAGAGCTGCTTGGCCACGGAGTTGTCCGCCCAGCGCGTGTACTGCATCCAGAGGTTGGTGGGGCCGTAGTTGTAGTGCATGATCAGGTCGGCGTCGAGGCCGAACTGGTTGGGGTTCGAGGCCGCGGCGACGACCTGGTAGTCCTGCTTCTGGTCCATCTTGGTGAAGACGGCGGTGGTCTCCTGCGGCGAGAGGGTCGTACGGACCCCGATCGCGTCCCAGGACGCCTTGATGGTCGGCAGGCAGTCGACGATCCAACTCACGTTCACGGCAAGGATGTTGATGCTGAGGTCCTTGACCCCGGCCGCCTTCAGCAGGGCCTTCGCCTTCTCGGGGTCGTAGTCGTAGACGGTCTTCGCCCGCCGGTAGCTGGGGTTGCCCTCGTTCAGGAACGAGGAAGACGGCTTCCCGTGCCCCTTCAGCGCGACCTGCACCATCTTCTCGGTGTCGACGGCGTAGTGCAGCGCCTGCCGCACCCGTACGTCGTCGAAGGGCTTGTGCCTGGTGTTGAACATCAGGAACAGGTTGTTCATCCCGGCCCCGCCCGCGACCGTCAGCCCGCCGCTCTTGAGCTGCTCGATGTTGGCGTAGGGGATGTTGTCGGAGATCTGCGCGCCGGCGCTGGAGCCGGAGATCCTGGCGACTCGCGGGGCGGCGTCCACGATCGTCAGCCAGTTCATCTTCTTGAAGGCCGCCGGACGAGGGCCGTTGTAGTCGGCGAACGCCTCGAAGATGGTGTTCGACTTCGGGTGGTGCGCGGACTGCCGGTACGGCCCGGAGCCGATCGCGAGACCCGTGATCGCCTTGTCCCAGGCGCCCGGCTTCGAGAAGACGTGCTTCGGCATGATCTTCGCGAGGGTGAGCCGGGAGAGCCCGTCCGGGAACGGGAACTTGAGCACCAGCTCGACGTTCTGCGCGTCGATCTTCCGGACCTCCTTCAGCCAGCTCGCGAAGAAGCCCTTGGCGAGCGTCTGCGTCTTCGGGTCGAGGATCCGGTCGAACACGAAGACGACGTCGTCGGCGGTGACGGGCTTCCCGTCGTGGAACTTCGCGCCCGCCCGCAGGGTGAACTTCCAGGAGGTGGTGTTGAGGTCCTTGGGCACCGCGGTCGCGAGCGCGGGGTACGGCTTGCGGGAGATCGGGTCGGTGTCGAGCAGACCCTCGTAGATGTGGTTGTTGGCGGCCATGCAGAAGGCGGACGCGGTCTGGGTGGGATCCCAGGTGCCGTCGTTGCCATAGCCGATGACCGCCGTCAGTGTGCGGTCCTTGCCGCCCCCGCCGCCGGTGTCGTTGGTGGACTGGGGCCCGGACGAACAGGCCGACAGCGACGCGGAGACGGCGGTGGCCGCACCCAGCGCGCCGGTGTACTTCAGGAAGGTCCGGCGATGCACGGTTCCTCCAGCGAGAGTGAGGAGATACGACGTCCTACGTCCTGTCGTCAGCCGCGACCATAAGAGGGGCTCCGGGGGCGGTCAAGGGCTCGCACACGAATGGCGTAGCCGTCAGAGGTCGAGCCAATGGCGGTATGAAATGGCGGGAGTTGGCGCATGTCACCGCCGGACATGGGACGTGGGACGTCCGGCGCGCGTACGATGCGGCGCATGTCCGCGGAGTCGAGGAACAGCCGGATACGGCGCGAGGTCGTGCAGCTGATCCTCGACCGCAGGCTCGGACCCGGCGCCCCGCTGCCCACCGAGGCCGAGCTGATGGAGGACCTCGGCGTCAGCCGCAACTCCGTACGCGAGGCCCTCAAGGCGCTCCAGGCGCTGGACATCGTGGAGATCAGACACGGCTACGGCACGTATGTCGGCCAGGCCTCCCTGGCACCCCTCGTCGACGGCCTCACCTTCCGCACCCTCGCCCGGCACGACGACGACACCGGGGCGCTCGCCGAGATCCTCCAGGTGCGGGAGGTGCTGGAGGAAGGGCTGGTCCGGCGGATCGCGGGGACGGTCACGGAGGCGGAGCTGGACGCGCTGGACGCGGTGGTGGCCCGGATGGAGGCGGCGGTCCGGGCGCAGCGCCCGTTTCCCGAACTCGACCGCGAGTTCCACGAGTTGCTCTATGCCTCCCTGGGCAACGCGTTCGTGCCCCAGCTGCTCGGTGCCTTCTGGACCGTGTTCCGCAGGGTCGCGGGCGCCCGCGGCTGGACGGACGACCCGGCGCCCGAGGTGACGGTCCGCCGCCACCGGGACATCGTGACGGCCCTGCGCGCCGGGGACGCCGAGGGCGCCCAGCGGGCGATGGCGCACCACTTCCGCGGCATCGAGGCCCGTACGCTGACCCGATGACGGACACCTGGCATCCGAGGGACCCCGGTGTGCTGCGACTGCCGTCGGGCCGACTGGTCCGGGGCCGCGGACTACGGCACCCCCTCGCCCCGGGGACGCCCACGCCCTCGTACGCCCTCTACCTCCTCGGCCGACAACCCCCGCCCGTCCCCTGGGAGTTCACCTGGATCCGCTGGCCCGACTTCCGCCTTCCCGCCGACCGCCCGGCCGCCCGCGCCGCGCTGGCCGAGGCCTGGGAGCGGACGGCGGACGAGCGCGTCGAGATCGCCTGCGGGGGCGGACGGGGGCGGACCGGGACGGCACTGGCCTGTCTGGCGGTCCTGGACGGCGTACCGGCCGGGGAAGCGGTGACGTATGTGCGCGCGCACTACGACCGGCGGGCCGTGGAGACGCTGTGGCAAAGGCGGTACGTGCGGAGGTTCTAGCCGAGGGCCGGGGCCAGGACCGCCGCGGCCTCCGCGATCAGTTCGTGGTCCCACGCAGCGTCTCGTTCGGGCTTCGTCACCTGCACGGCGAGTACGACCGGTGTGCCGTCCGGTGTCCACGCGATGCCCACGTTGTTGTTCGCGCCGTAGAACCCTGCGCCGGTCTTGTCCGCGACCGTCCACGTGCTGGGCAGGCCCGCGCGGAGACGGTTGCCGCTGGTGGTGTTGCCCAGCAGCCAGTGGGTGAGGAGGGCGCGGTCCCGGCGGTCGAGGACGTGGCCGAGGACCAGGCGGGCGTACGAGCGTCCGATCGCGCGCGGGGTCGTCGTGTCGGTGATCCGCCACGGTTCCGCCGAGTTGAGGTCGGTCTCCCAGCGGTCGAGGCGGGTCACCGGGTCGCCGACGGAGCGGGCGAACCGGGTGATCGCGGTGGGGCCGCCCAGTTCGCGCAGCAGCAGGTTGCCGGCGGTGTTGTCGCTGTAGCGGATGGCCACGTCGGCGAGTTCGGCGACCGTCATGCCCTCGGCCAGGTGCTCCCTGGTCCTGTCCGACCCGTCGACGAGGTCGGCCTCCGTGTAGTGGATGCGCCGCGCGAGGACCTCGCCGTGCCGGTCCAGATCGCGCAGGACGGCCGCGGCGGCCAGGGTCTTGAAGAGCGAGCAGATCGGGAAGAGTTCGTCGGCGCGGTGCTCGACGGTCCGCTTCGTACGGACGTTGTGTGCGAACACGCCGAGACGGGCGCCGTGTTGCTGTTCCAGCTCGCGCAGGCGGTCGACGACGGCGGCGTGGGCGGGTGCGCCGGTGAGGAGCGCGGTGGCGGTGGCGGTGCCTGCGGTGAGCAGGGTGCGTCGGCCTAAGATCTTGGTCTCCTTCGCTCGGTACGGGGTGTCGATCTCTTCAGTGACCGACGCCGTACGTCATCCCTTGGTTGCCCGGCCGTAGACCATCGGCGGACGGCCGCGCGGGCCCGGTTTCGCCACAGTGAGGGGCATGGAGAAGACGAAGGAGATCAATCGGGCACAGTTCCTGGCGGGAGCGGCGGCCCTCGGTCTGTCGGCGGCAGTGTTGCCGTCCCGCCCGGCCGCAGCGGCCTGCCGTGGCCTGCGGCACCGCGGCGTCGTCTACACCGTCGGCGAGGGCGAGACCCCGGGGACCGCCTGGAGTGCCGCCCGGATGCGCCGGGACATCCGCGCCATCCGCGACCGGCTGCACGCCGACACCGTGGACGTCACCGGCGACGGCGTCGAACGCCTCACCGCCACAGCCGCCGAGGCCGCCGAACGGGGGCTGCACGTATGGCTCCAGCCGACCCTCGCGGACGCCCCCCAGCGCGACACCCTGGAGCACCTGGCGGAGTGCGGCCGGTTCGCGGAGCGGCTGCGGCGGCAGGGCGCGAGTGTCGACTTCAGCGTGGGCTGCGAGTTCTGGCTGCTCGTGCCCGGGATCGTGCCGGGGGAGACGGTCCTGGACCGCGTACGGAACATGCTGAACGGCACCTTCGATCCCGTGAGGATGCAGCGCCGCCTCGACCGCTTCACCGCGAAGGCGGCGGCGGTCGGCCGGTCCGTCTTCCGCGGCAACCTCAGCTATGCCGCCGCCCAGGACGACAAGGTGGACTGGCGGCTCTTCGACATCGTGGGCATCGACTACTACTCGTACTTCCACCAACACACCCACTACGTCCGGGAGTTGAGGAAGTATCTGCGCTGGGGCAAGCCCCTCGCCATCACCGAGTTCGGGACCTGCACCTACGTCGGCGCCCCGGCGGCGGGCGGCATGGGCTGGAACGTCGTCGACTACGACAAGGACCCGCAGGAGATCAAGGGCCATCTCGTCCGCAGCGAACACACCCAAGCTGCCTACCTGGCGGACCTGCTGGACGTCTTCGAGTCGATGGGCCTGTACGCGGCGATGGCCTTCGAGTTCGTCACCCCGGACGCCCCGCACCGCACCGACAACCCGCGCTACGACCTCGACATGGCGAGCTACAGCATCACGAAGAGCATCAAGGACCGCCCCGACGACCCCCGTTCGGGCTGGCACTGGGAGCCGAAGGAGGCATTTCGCCTGCTGGCGCGCCAGTATGGGAGGGCGGCCAGCCTGCGCCGGGCACCGTAGAAGCGGTGGAGCGGCTGACGCGGCAGGAGTTCGAGGCCCGCATCGACGTGGCGTAGGCGGGGAGTGGTCAGCGGCAGTGGACGTCCTGCCGCGGTCGCTCGCCCGTCGCCAGGAAGCGTGAGACCGTTTCGTCGCCGCACCTGGTGCCGTTGGCGAGATAGGCCTCGTGGCCGGTGGCGTCGTTGATGACCATGACGGCGCGGCGGCCGAGCGCCTTGCGGAGCTTGAGGGCGCCGCTCAGCGGTGTGGCGACGTCGCGCTCGTTCTGGACGAGCAGGACGTCGGACGGGCCCCGGTCGGTGATCCGTACCGGAGTCTCCTTCGGCTGCCACGGCCAGGCGGCGCACACCAGCGCGTTCCTCGGCATGCCCGCGGTCAGGGGGTGCTTGGCGCGGCTGGTGTCGACGCCCTTCCGGTACGTGAGGGCATCGCGCGGCCATGCGGCGTCGTTGCAGATGGTGGCGGCGCTCACCGCGACGAGGTTCTGCATGGCAGGGTCCGGCGGGGCTGCCGGTGCGGGCGGGACGGTGCCCTTCAGGGTTGCTGCGATCAGCTTGGCCAGGGCGGGGTACTGGTCGGGGTCGTCGAGGCTGTCCAGCATCGTCTGGCGCAGTACGTTGCCGTTCAGTTCCTCCGGGTTGGCGCCGGGCCAGGGGATCGGCTCGCGGTCCAGGCGGGCGGCGAGGCGGAGGAAGAGCGGGCGGACCTCGGCGGCCGTGTCGGCCAGGCGGTACGGGTTGCCGGGCGCCGCGGCCCACTCGGCGAACTCGGGGAAGTTGTCCTCGACGCCCACCTCGTACGCGGCGACCCAGGCCCGCTCCGCCCGGACCGGGTCGGGGTTGTCGTTGCTGTCCAGCACGATGCGGTCGGTGCGCTGCGGGAACATCTCGCTGTAGGCGGCGCCGACATACGTGCCGTACGAGACGCCCCACGCGGACAGCTTGCGTTCGCCGAGCGCGGCCCGGATGCGGTCGATGTCGCGGGCGTTGTCCTTGGTGGTGATGTGGCGCATCAGCTCACTGCTGTTGGTTGCGCAGGCGGCGGCCACCCGTCGGGCGGTGCGCATGTTCTCGGTGACGGAGCCGTCCGGGGCGGGCCAGGGGCGCAGCTTCGACAGGGCCAGGTCGGCGTGGTCGAGCCCGCAACTGACCGGGGTGGAAGGCGCGTTGCCGCGCGGTGCGAACCCGATCAGGTCGTAGGCGTCCCGCACGTCCTGCGGCAGCTTCTGCCCCTTGCCGGAGGGGTCGCCCAGGCTGGTGCCGCCCGGCCCGCCGGCGATCAGCAGCAGGGCGCCCCGGCGGGCGGACGGTTTCTCGGCGGGGATGCGGGAGACGGCGATGTCGATCGTCCGGCCGCCGGGGTGGGCGTAGTCCATCGGGACTTCGAGGGTCGCGCACTGCTGGCGGGGGTCGAGGCCGCTGCCCGCGCACCTGGTCCACTGGATCGGCTCCTCGGCGGCGGACGCGGTGAGCGGCGTGACGACACCGAAGACGATGCCGGAGGCGGCGGCGATCAGGGCTGCGCTTTTCGTGATCTCCTTCATGAACACGAGACTCCCGGATGCCGCCCCCCCATCCCATCCGGTCAACTGCCTTGTCGGCAGGGGGGTTTACCCCCGCCCGGACGCAGGGTTCCTCATACGTCCCGCCGGTCCACGACCACCACCGCCACGACGGCCGCGACCACCGCCCACACCGCGAACACGACCCACCCGCCCGCGACGGTCGCCGGATACTTCGGGACCAGCATGTGGGACTGCCCGTAACCCACGTCCACGATCCGCGTCCAGGCGTTGAAGGGAAAGGTGTGACGGACCGACGCCGTCCAGCGGTAGCGGTCCGTGACGAAGGACGGCAGGAGCAGCAGCACGAACGTCGTCAGGACCATCGTCGTGGCGCTGTGCCGGATCACCGCGCCCAGACCCATGCCGACCAGCGCACACACCGGGGCGAGCAGGGCCGACGCCACGACCACCCGCCAGGCGCCCGGGTGGCTGATCGGCACGCCCAGGCCCCGCCCGTCGAGGATGGCCTGCGAGGAGGCGTAGGAGGCGGCCGCGACGAGCGCGCCGAACAGCGTCATGACCGCCGTCAGCACGACCACCTTGGCCGCCATCAGGGCACGCCGGTCCGGCACGGCGGTGAACGTCGTACGGACCAGGCCCGTCGCGTACTCGCCGACGATCGTGATCGCGCCGATGCTCGCGCACACCAGCACGAGGATCATGGCGGACCCGTCGGTGAAGGCGTCCCGCAGCGCCCAGTACACGAAGTCGTCGCGGATCGGCCCGCCGTAGTGCGGGTAGTTGACGTAGTCGGCGCGGGCCGCGTTCGCGTTGAAGCCGACGACGGCCAGCGCCCCGCAGCCGAAGGCCCAGTAGGTGGAGCGCAGGGAACGGAGTTTGATCCACTCGGCGGCGAGCAGGTCGGTGAAGCGGGAGGCGGGCAGCGCGAGGGTGGTCATCGGGTCTCTCCAGCCGCGTACTCGACGCTGTCGGCGGTCAGTTCCATGAAGGCCGTCTCCAGGGAGGCCACTTGCGTTGTCAACTCCCAGAGCTGGAAGCGGTGTTCGTGCGCCAGCTCACCGACCCGGACGGCGCTCGCCCCGTCCACCTTCAGCGTCTCCTCGTCGTACGGCGCCACCACCGCACCCTCCGACTCCAGTACGGCGGCCAGGGCACCCGCCTGCGGCGAGCGCACGGTCACCGTCGGCGCCGTCCCGCGTGCGGCGAACGCGGCGAGGCTCTCGGCGGCGATGAGCTCCCCGCGGCCGATGACGATCAACTCGTCGGCGGTGTTCTCCATCTCCGACATGAGATGACTGGACACGAAGACCGTCCGCCCCTCGTGCGCCAGCCTCCGGAACAGCCCCCGCACCCACAACACCCCTTCCGGATCGAGCCCGTTGAGCGGCTCGTCGAACATCAGCACCGGTGGGTCCCCGAGCAGCGCCGCCGCGATGCCGAGCCGCTGCTTCATGCCCAGCGAGAAGGAGCCGACCCGGCGCCGGGCGGCGGCCTCCGTGAGCCCCACCTCGGCGAGCACCTCGTCCACCCGCGCCCGCGGGATGCGGTTGCCGCGGGCCAGCGCGTGCAGATGCGCCCGTGCACTGCGCCCGCCGTGCACGTCATGGGCGTCGAGGAGGGCGCCGACGTGCCGCAGCCCGCGTGGGTGGTGGCGGAAGGAGTGACCGCTGATCGCAGCGGTACCGGCGCTCGGCTCGACGAGCCCGAGCAGCATCCGCAGGGTCGTCGTCTTCCCCGCGCCGTTCGGGCCGAGGAAGCCCGTGACATGGCCGGGGCGGACGGTGAAGGACAGGTCGCGTACGGCGGTCGTGGCGCCGTACCGCTTGGTGAGCTGCTCGACTTCGATCATGCGGACCACGGTGGCGCGGGCGGCGGGTGCGGGGCATCGGGCAGGGGCAGACACTTGTACGGCACTGGTGTCGACCCTGGTTGTACGTCCATGGGCCGATGACCGGGCCGGGCGCCCGGCCTACGATCGCGGCATGCCCGCCACTTCGCCTCCGCTGCCCCTGGTCAAACGCGTGTCGCCGGCCGGGTGGACGGCGGTCGTATGGTGCGCGAGCACGCTGTTCACCCTGCTGACGACGTTCCGGCTGCCCGGTGAGATCCAGCCGGCCCAGTGGCCGGCGGCCCAGTTGTACCGCTGGGACGGACTGACGTTCCTGGTGGTGTCGACCGCGTTGGCGTTCCAGAGCGGTCGGCTGCTGCAGCGCAGGCCGCTGCTCGCGACCACCCTGGCGATCCTGGCCGGGGTCTTCGAGACGACCACCCTCGGTGTCGCCCAGCTGCCGATGAACCAGTACCTCACGGCCATGGTGGTCCTGTACTTCGTCGCGGTCGCCCACCCTCGGCGCACCGCGCTCATCGCCCTGGGCATGGCGGTCGGCACCCTGATCGTGTACATAGCCGTACGGATGGCCCGCTCCTGGCCCGCCGGCACTTCCGCCGAACTGGCCGTCGCCCTGGTCACCGTGATCGTCTGGCTGCTCGGCAATTCCGCGCACCAGTCCCGGGTGCATGCCGAGCGGCTGAGCGCCGAGCACGCGGCCCGGGCGGTCACCGCCGAACGCCTGCGCATAGCCCGCGAGATGCACGACACGGTCGCCCACAGCATCGGCATCATCGCCCTCCAGTCGGGTGCGGCCTCCCGGGTGGCCACCGCGCACCCCGAAGCGGCCCTGGCGGCGATGCGGGCGGTGGAGAACGAGGGCCGCCAGACCCTCGCAGGCCTGCGCCGCATGCTGGTCGCGCTGCGTGCGGCGGACGCCGGGCAGGACCCGGAGCTCGCCCCGGCGGGCCTGGACGACGTCGACCGGCTGGCGGCCACGACGACCGCGGCGGGTGTTCGGGTGGAGGTACTGCGGCTCGGCGATCCACGTCGACTCCCGCCCGACATCGACCTGTCGGCCTTCCGCATCATCCAGGAGTCGGTCACCAACGTCGTACGGCACGCGGGCACCCGCGCGTGCCGGGTCACCGTCGACTACCGCGGCGACGAGGAGCTGGCCCTGGAGATCACGGATGACGGCCTGGGGCAGGGCAGTTCGACCGACACCGGCTTCGGGCTGGCGGGCATGCGCGAGCGAGTGGCCCTGCTGCACGGCGAGTTCAGCGCGGCCCCCCGCCCCGGGGGCGGCTTCCGCGTGGCCGCCCGGCTCCCGCTCCCGGCGGCCGTCCGATGACCGCGCAGACCCCACAGCCCGTACGGGTCCTCCTGGTCGACGACCAGGAGCTCATCCGTACCGCACTGAGCATGGTCATGGCCGACATCGAGGACGTGGAGGTCGTCGGAGAGGCGGCGACGGGGGAGAAGGCGGTACGACTGGCCGGTGAACTCGCCCCGGACGTCGTGGTGATGGACATCCGCATGCCGGGGATCGACGGCATCGAGGCGACCCGACGGATCACGCAGATGCAGACCGACGTGCAGGTGGTCGTCCTGACCACCTTCGACGACGACGCCTACGTCTACGGGGCACTGCGGGCCGGCGCGTCGGGCTTCCTGGTCAAGGACATGGCGCTGGACGACATCATCGGCGCGGTACGGGTGGTGGCGGCAGGCGACGCGCTCATCGCGCCGAGCGTGACCCGCCGCCTGATCCATGACTTCGCCTCCCGCCCCGAACCGGCCGTCGGGCGCCGGGAGTTGAATGCCATCACGGACCGCGAGCGCGAGGTCCTCACCCTGGTTGCCGGCGGCCTGTCCAACGCCGAAATAGCCGCCGAGCTGTGCATCAGCGTGGCCACGGCGAAGACGTACCTCACCCGCCTCCTCACCAAGCTGGACGCCCGGGACCGGGTCCAGCTGGTGATCATGGCTTACGAGGCGGGGTTGGTGTCCCCCTGATCCCTCTGATCTCCTGGCCCCTGGCTCACAGCCCCAACGCCATGATCAGCCGATCCTCCCCGGGCCCGAAATAGCCTTTGCGCACCCCGCCCTCGAAGGAGAAGCCCAGTGACCGGTACAGCGTGATCGCGGCCGCGTTCGTCGGTTCCACCGTCAGGCGGACCTGGTGGACGCCCTCGCTGCGCAACCGGCGTATCACCTCGAGCATCAGCCGGCGGCCCAGCCCGCGTCCGCGCAGTTCGGGGGTGACGGCGAGACTCTTGATCCAGTTCACGTAGCCGTCCGAGGTGGTGACGAACAGGACATAGCCGTGCAGGTTCCGGCCGTCGTCGAGGACGAGGATGCGGTCGCCGTGGATGTCGTAACTCTGGCGCAGCTCGAAGTAGTGGTACGGCTCCTCCGGGAAGGCTTCCCTGTCGACGCGGTGCAGTTCGGGCAGGTCGGCCTCGACGACGCCCCTCATGGTCAGGGGGCGGTCGGTGCGGTCGGCCGTGGAAGGAAAACGTTTCTCTGGAAGAGCCGTCATGCCGCCCCCTGCGGGTTGGGAGTCAAGGGCGCGTTGACACCCGTACGAGTGGTACAGGTGAGACGCCTGTTGTCTGCCTTTCTGGTGTGTTCGGCAGAGTTCCGACCATCTTCAGCGGGACAATCCGGCCGTTCAAGGCCCGATCAGGCCGCACGAATGCATTCGCCCCGGTGCGCCCCCAGTGCGCCCCGTCCCGCTGCCGGGGACATGACGTAATTCTCGGGACATTGACCGCAGGGGGATCCGGAGGGCCTCCGGTGTTGGTACCGTAGGTAAATGACCTTGAGATCGTCGGGGGATGCCCAGGTGAAGAATGCGGACGCGCCCTGGGACTCATTCGACCCGATCGCCTACGTTCGGCACAACTACCGCTTCTTACAGGCGGAGGACGAGGAGATCCTGCATATCATCCGGGGTCATTTCGGCGGTTATTTCCGGAAGCAGGGCGTCGGGCCGGTTTACGGCATCGACGTCGGCGCCGGGGCGAATCTCTATCCCGCGCTCTCCATGCTGCCCTGGTGCGACGAGATCACCCTCTTCGAGCACTCGCTCGCGAACGTGGAGTACCTCGAGGGTCAGGCGGGCGGCTACGACGAGAACTGGGACCCGTTCTGGAACGCCCTGTGCGAGCACGATGCCTACGGCTCCCGCTACTTGGACCCCCGCGAGCGGTTCCGCAAGGTCGTCAAGGTCGAGCAGGGCAACATCTTCGGTCTTGAGCGCTTCGGCGGGCGGTGGTCCGTGGGGACCATGTTCTTCGTCGCCGAGTCGATGACCACCTCCCACCAGGAGTTCAACCTGGGGGTGAGGCGTTTCATGTGCGCCCTGGCCCCCGGTGCCCCCTTCGCCGCCGCCTTCATGGAACATTCGAAGGGCTATCACGCCGGGGAAGAGTTCTTCCCGGCCTGTGACGTGGGAGAATCCCATGTGCGCGCGAGTCTCGCACCATTCGCGGGCAACTTCGAGGTGCAGCGGCTCAAGTCTGCGGCAGGTGTGCGCGACGGGTATTCGGGAATGATCCTGGCCTACGGTTGGCGACGGAATACGGACGCAGGCATTCCGGCCGTTTGACCAGTGGTTGTCCGAGCAGTGGCTCCACTGCGAAAAATCTTCACAACAGAAAAGGGTCATTCCTCAAATGACGGCAGTGCGGCCTGTGTGAGGGGCATGGGATGCAGATCAAGCCACGCCAGCATTTGCTGGACATCTGGCAGGCCATCGCCCGCCACTCCTTCGAGCGGGAGCAGTGGGACTGGGGCGAGTGGGGCGGGCAGAGCAGCGTCGCCGACGCCGAGCGGCTGCTCTGCCTGCTGTACCCGGCCACGGAGATCCCCGCGTTCCGGCTGGACGACCCGGACACCACACAGGAGGACGTCCAGCAGGCCCTGAGGAAGGCCGGTGGGCGGCTCGACCTCCCGGCCAACCTCGTCAAGGCCGCGTCCGAGTTCATGCGCACCCACACCGGCGAGGACAAGAGGCCCACCTTCGCCGGGGGCTACTACTTCGGCTCCGCGGACAAGACCCAGGGAGAACCCACCGAGGAACAGCGCCAGCTCGGCGTGGTCGACTCCTTCTCCATGTCGATCACCCTCTGCCTGGCCACGCTCGGCTTCCTCAAGGTCTACGAGACCAGGACCAGACGCAGCGACATCCAGGAGACGATCGCCGAGCTGCGCGCGGCCACCAGCAACCGGCTCACCGCCGCCATGGTGAGCCTGCTGCGCTCCTTCACCGTCAACGCCTTCGACGCCGACTCCGCCCAGGGCCGCAACCTGGTCGAACTCCTCGGCCAGGGACGGCTGTCGCAGCGGCAGGTACTGAACATGTACCAGAGCCGCTTCCGCGCTCTGCGCGCCGCGATCGTCGAGAGCCTCACCCTCGGTATCGACGTCCAGGCGGGCCTCAAGGACGAGAACCAGTTCTTCGAGTGCGGCTGGTCGTGGAGCCTGGTGAAGGACGCTCCCGAGGTCGAGACCGACGAACTCATCGGGCCGCAGCCCAAGGGTGCCGCCGACCCGGTGCCATACCTCTACTTCACCGTGGTCGCCCTCGACGGCATCCAGGACCTGTTCTCCGAGCGCACCCTCACCCTGGGCCTGCTCAACACCGAACAGCAGAAGCTCGCCGAGGCGCTCCGGCTGCGCTGGGAGCTCACCCAGCAGTACTGGTCCGGCATCGCCCGCTTCGACCCCGAGCGCTGGCCCCTGGAGGACATCCCCTGGCGTACGACGGGACAGGAACTGGAGTCCGAGTACTTCTCCCTCTCCGTCGCCGCCATCCTCGTCCACGACCTGATGCGGCGCCGGGCCACCGACGACGACCTGGCCCGCACCGTCACCGTCATGGAACGCCTCGCCGAACGCGGCCGTATCACCAGCCGTATGACCCGCGACGACCGCACGGTCTTCGAACTGCACAACGCGGGCGTCAAACTGCCGTTGCAGGGCAGCGAGCGGCTCGGCCCGCCGATGACGTGGTCCCTGCACGACTTCTCGGCGCAGCTGCTGAAGCGGACCATCCAGCTGCGCGCGCTCTCGCGCAACCTCGACTCGCACGACCGTCTGCTCAGACTCGCCGAGGACGTCTTCGACCACATGTGGCGCCGCCGGATCCGGGAGGGCGAGGGCACCGGCCTGTGGGACTACGTCCACGCCGCCTATCCCGAGGCGGAGATCGTCACACGCCGGGTGCCGGTGTCGTGGAACATCACCGAGCGCGTCGCCGAGGTGATGGTCCAGGTCCACCAGATGTACCGGCAGCCCCCGGTCCGCAGCCCCGAACTCTCCGAACTGGCAGGCGCGTTGCTCAGCGAGTCCGCGCATTTGCTGGGCAACGAACAGATGGAACCCGCGCCCACCGACGACGGCCGGCACGGAATGCAGCTCAGGAACATCGAGGTCAAGCTGCGCCGAGCCCGCAGTCTCCTGGACCAACAGCCGGGCACCGCCTACGCGTTGGCGCTCGACGTGCTGGGACAACTCGACTCGCTCACCCGGGCTCGCGAAGCCGCGGCCCAGGGACGGTGACCGCGTGCTGATCTTCGCCGCCTCCGACAAGGGAGGCACGGGCCGCTCGGTCACCAGCGCCAACCTCGCCTACCACCGTGCGCTGGCCGGGGACGACGTCTGCTACCTGGACTTCGACTTCGGCTCGCCCACCGCCTCGGCCGTCTTCGACGTGGCCGATGCCCGCGCGGCCGTCGAGGACCGCGGTCTGCACTCCTACCTGATAGGGGAGGTCGGCGAGCCGGAGCGCATCGACGTCTGGGCCAGGACGGAGCACCAGGTGCTGCGCGACCCGCCGCCCGGCTGCGGCCGTCTGGTGCTGATGCCCGGCGACGTCAGCGGCGGTGAGTTCGCCACCACCGGCGACCACGTGCGGCTCTGCGTCGACCTGCTGATGAAGCTGTACTACGAGTTCGACCTGGTCGTCGTGGACCTCAGCGCCGGCCGCTCCTACGCCGTCGACATGGTCCTGGAGGCCACCGCACAGCCCGAGATGCGGGAGATCACCGCCCGCTGGCTGGTCTTCCACCGCTGGACCCGCCAGCATGTGGCGGCCGCCGCCAGCCTGGTCTTCGGCGAGCGCGGCATCGTCGCCGGCGGTGTCGACCGCGGCCACGAGGAGGAGGCGCTGCGCGGCGCCATCCGCTTCGTCCGGGCCGCCGTACCCGATCCCGAGTCACCGCTGTGGTCGCAGGTCTCGCCCACCCAGTCGGCGTGGATGCGCAAGACCGACAGCGACCTCAAGCAACTCGCCTCCACGCATGGCATCGGCTACAGCCAGGTCCTCGGCTCCATTCCCCTCGAACCGGTCCTGCAGTGGCGGGAGCAGCTCATCACCGACGAGGACGTGCTCGACAGCCAGATCGCCAACATGGAGACCTGGCGGGCGCTGAACCAGCTGGCCGCCCGGCTCACCGACGACAAGTACTGGGAGCAGGCGTGAGAGAGGCCGTCTTCCGGGAGACCACGGCGGAGCTCCGCACCCAGTCCGTGCCGCTGTCCCATCTCTCCCTGGAGCTGGGCCACCTCTACATGGAGGACTTCGAGGCCGGCCCCGAGCGACTGCGGGAGCACTTCGCCGAGGTCCGGCTGTGGGTGGACGCGGCGCGTGCCTCCGCCGCCCGTCGCACCGGCGGCAAACGACCCCGCATCAGCACCTGCTTCCTCATCGACGACTACTTCACGCGCTTCTCCACACCCGCCGAACTCATCCCGCTGGTGCTGAAGGAGGCCGAGAAGGCAGGCCTGGTCATCGACTACCTGGCCCGCGAGTCGGGCTGCGCGGTCGCCGACCGTGTCGAGCTGGCCGAGTCCGTCATGCACCGCCTGGTCGAGTCGCCGCCGCCGGGCAGCTACGGCTCCCGCCCGTCCGTCAGCCAGACCGGCTGGCTGGCCAACGGACAGCGCACCCCCACCACGAAGCGCGCCGCCCTGGGCGAGGTCAGGGGCTGGCAGCCGCCCCAGGAGACCGCGGCCCGCAACCACTCCGTCTTCATGGACGTCGAGCTGTGGTCCGAGAAGGACGGCCGGCGGCTGTGGTCCTGCCCGTTCCTGGCCGCCGTATGGCAGCTGGCCAGGCTCGGACTGTTACGGCACCTCGGTGAGCAGGTGCTCGTCCCGAGCCCCTGGAACGGCGAGGACTTCCCGCAGGACTGGGACCGGCTGCCGCCCCTGCTCCAGCTCAACCCGCGGGCCGCCGCCTTCAGCGCCTACCGCACCTGCACGCTGATGCCGAACCGTTTCCTGGCCGTCGAGGACGCCGTGCGGCTCATCCTCGACCAGACGGAAGTCGACTCCGGGGCGCTCCGGCAGGTCGCCGAGCGCTCGGCCCGGGAGGGGCTCGCGGTTCCGGCCGCGGTCGCCCAGCGCGCTACGTACGTCTTCTACGAGGAGCCGGTCAACGCCCTTGCCATCGAGGGGCCCTGACATGACGACGGCCCTCGGACAGCCCGCGCGCCCGGTCCTCGCCTGTGGTGAGGTGCGTACCTGTCTGCTGCCGTCCTTCCAGGCGCTGGACGGCCGGGCCGCCGCCCAGCTGCTCAGACTGCGCGCCGACGAACACGTCCGGGTCTCCGAGCGGCCCAACCTGTACGCCCTGTCCCCGGAGGTGCTGACCGGGGTGGACTGCCGGCTGCCCACCTCCAACGGCGCCAAGGTCCGGGTCGTCGGCACGGTGGCCACCCGCGTGGCGCTCACCGAGGGCCGTCTGCTGCAGTCCACCGCGTACTTCAGCGCACCGGCCGCGGGCCCCGACACACGCCGCCCCTGGGGGCACTATCTGGTACGGCCCGGTGTGGTCGAGCCCTTCGGCAAGCTGCCCGAACAGGCCACCGCGGAGGGCGTGCTGCGCGGCGCCGGGCGCGGTGAACTCGACCTGGGGATGATCGCCGAGTCCCTGCTGACGCGGCTGCTGCGCCACCCGCTCCTCGATCGCAAGGTCCCCTTCAAGTCCCGTCGCACACACCTGCGTTGGGCGGCCCACCGGATTCCGGAGGGCGAGCGGGCGGAACTGACGCGGTTCACACTCGCCGAGGACGGGCTGCGGACCGTGGAGCTGCGGCTGCCGGAGAATACACCGGTCTCCGCGGCCGCGGGTCTGTGCGAGGACCTCGCGCTGCACGACTGGCTTTTGACGACGGTGGTGCACATGCTGGACAGCAGTCGGCTCGCCGCGGCGGACGGGCGAGCCGCGGTCCAGGCGCTGCGCCCGGCCGTCGACCATCTGCTGCATCTGTGGATGCCGCACGCGCAGGTGGACCGCTCGCTGGTCCACCTGTGGGAAGTGCTGGAGCGGGAACCGGGGTTCACACGCCAGTGGCAGAACCTGGTCCAGCGCATCCGGGACCAACTGGCCGTCCAGGCCATACCGCTGCTGCACCAGGCACTGAGCACGAGCTGAGGGGCGGCACCAACCACATACCCGACGGGGGAGAGACATGAGCGGAGCGTCGTTAGGGTCCGGGGACAACGGAGCGAGGGTGCAGCGGCAGGGCATACCCAAGCTGTTCTGGAAGATCCTGATCACGGCGTCGGCGGCGGGCGGCGCCTTCCTGCTGACCATCCTGCTGAACGGCGACAACAACGACATCTGGCAGTGGGTGGCGTCCATCGTCCTCGGCAGCGCCACGCTGATCGTCCAGTACCTCGTGGACTTCGGGGAGCGCCTCGAGGTGGTCGAGGAGAGCCAGCGCCGGCACATCGACGACATGAAGCAGAGCCTGGCCAACCACCATGCGGAGATGCGCACCGCGGTCGACCAGAGCTTCGCCAAGATCAACGAGGCTACGGAGCTGTTCAGCAAGGTGGACGGTTCCGTCCTGCGCTCCGAGGAAGTGACCCGGCTGGTCAAGGCGTACACCCAGGTCGGTGACGAGGCGCCGGGGATCGTGAAGAGCTTCGCCGAGGAGGAACTGAAGCGGCTCGCCGAGCTGATGGAGGACCTCATCAGCGGCAGAGCGGACTCCTCGTTCGAGAACCACGAGTGGCTGATCGACCTCGCCCTGTGCGTCAAGAAGACCCTGTACGCCACGAGCACGACCGTCGACCGGGACTTCTGGTCCAGCGAGCCCGCGAAGCGGTATCTCAGCGCGCAGGAGAAGGCCATCAAGACCCGGGGCGTGGAGGTCCGGCGCCTGTTCCTCGTGGACGAGCCGGAGGAGGTCACCGAAGCCCTCGAGCAACTCTGCGCGCGGCAGCGCAGGTACGGCATCGACGCGCGTATAGGCGTGCAGTCGCAGCTGGATCCGGGCGGCACGGTGATGGACTTCATCATCTTCGACGGGGAGCTGTCCTACGAGACGCGGCCGGACAATCACGTCAGGCCGGACATGACGATGCTGAGGATGAAGCACGAGCACGTCGAGGACCGCGTCAACCTGTTCAACGAGCTGTGGGCGGCGACGGAGCCGGACCATGAGCCCGAGCCGGAACTGGGGAGCGTCCGCCGCCGGCTGCGCCGGGTGGCCGAGTGACCGCACCCTCGCCGCTGCTGTGACTGCTTTCTTCGTATAGGCAGCCGGTGGCGCCTCTTCGAACTCCATGAACCGCTCGAAAATACCGTCGGTTTGCAGGGCCTGGTCAATGCGCATCGCGATTTCGGGCTGAGGCTTTTCGAAAGGCCTGCTCGAACTCCCGGATTGCGAGCCGTGACGCGTGCGAAGCGTTGGCCATGGCCCAACCACCTCTCCCTGGCCAGCACTTGTGGAGCACAGACTCCTGCCGAGTGTAGGCGGAACGGTCCACGCCGGAGACGAAAAGCGTGAAACTCAAAAGGAAAGGGGAGCACGCTGTAGGCGCAACGGACACGGTGCCCGCAATTATGAGTCGTGTTCGTTACGGTCGTTAAGGAGAGGAAATGAAACCGCCCGTCGGCACTCATGTCGTGGACACGCGTACTGGAAAGGTGGGAATCGTCATGGGGCACGAAGGGCCGTACGTGCAACTGAGACCGTACGGGGGCGGCAGGGAGTGGGACGCCGATCCCGCCGCCGTGCGCGGGGCCACCCAGGCGGAGCGGCTGAGCGCGGCGACCGCGTACGCCAACGCCCGCAGCCGGGGTGAAGTGCCTTGAGTAAGGTGCGGGCGCATGAGTCTGCCGAGCATATGGAGATGGCTGAAGCCGCGGGCCGTGCGGCGCTACCCCGACCCGCTCACGGCACACCAGCTCTGGATGGTGTCGCTGAGCGCGCCGGTCAGCCGGGACCGCGGCGCCTCGCGGACCACCCTGTACCCGTTCACGCGGATCGACGACGACAGCGCCCGCAGCCGGCTGGCCGAGCAGTGGGAGATCACCTCGCGCACCGAGCTGACCGACCGGCTGGACGGGCTGTCGCGCAGCGGCTACCGCGCGCGGGCCAGGCAGCTCCTCGGCGTCTCACCGCTCGCCTGGGACGCCGCCCTGTACGCCGACATCGCCCGGCTCGGCTTCGGGTGCGGGATGGTCACCGAGGCCGAGGCCTGGACCGCGCTGAAGAACATCGTGCCGGCGGTCGTCGGGACGTACGCCTCCTGGCAGGAGTACGCCGATCACTACCTGCTGGGGCGGACCGTGTGGCGGGACGGGCTGCGCGGCACCCAGGACGCGGCCTTCCCCGCCCCGCAGTCCGCCGCCGACGCGCATCTGCGCGCCCTCCTGGACCCGGCGAACGGGGCCAGCCCGTGGAACCTGGCCCCCTGGGACAGCATCAGCCACCCCGACCGTCCCCGCTGAGTCCGGCGGTACGCGAGAATGGACCTCATGAGTCTGTTCCCTGAGGAAGACCGGCCGGAGCCCTGCGGGGGTCGGCGATGAGTCTTTTCCGGGACGACGGCATCGTGCTGCGGACCCAGAAGCTCGGGGAAGCGGACCGCATCATCACCTTGCTCACCCGTGGTCACGGGCGCGTGCGGGCCGTGGCACGCGGGGTCCGGCGTACCAAGTCCAAGTTCGGTGCCCGGCTCGAACCCTTCTCCCATGTCGACGTGCAGTTCTTCGCGCGCGGCAGTGAGCTCGTCGGGCGCCATCTGCCGCTGTGCACGCAGAGCGAGACCATCGCGCCGTACGGCGGCGGGATCGTCGCCGACTACGCCCGCTACACCGCGGGCACCGCCATGCTGGAGACCGCCGAGCGGTTCACCGACCACGAGGGCGAGCCGGCGGTGCAGCAGTACCTGCTGCTCGTGGGCGCCCTGCGCACCCTCGCCCGCGGCGAGCACGCCCCGCACCTCGTCCTCGACGCCTTCCTCCTGCGCTCCCTCGCCGTCAACGGCTACGCCCCCACCTTCAGCGACTGCGCGAAGTGCGGGATGCCCGGGCCGAACCGGTTCTTCTCGGTCGCCTCCGGCGGAGCCGTCTGCGTCGACTGCCGGGTGCCCGGCAGCGTCGTACCCTCGCCGCAGACCCTGGAACTGCTGGGCGCGCTGCTTACGGGAGACTGGGAGACCGCGGACGCGTGCGAGCCGCGGTATGTCAGGGAGGGGAGCGGGCTGGTGTCCGCCTATCTGCACTGGCATCTGGAACGCGGGCTGCGTTCGCTGCGTTACGTAGAGAAGTAAGCCGTAGAGGAGACGAGAAGCACATGGTCGTACGCGGGATCCTGGGACGCCAGCGCCGCGAGTACAAGGCACCGGAGCCGCACCCGTCCGGCGCTCGCGCGCCGAAGCTGCCGGGCGAGCTGGTCCCGAACCATGTGGCGATCGTCATGGACGGGAACGGCCGGTGGGCGAAGGAGCGCGGGCTGCCGCGGACGGAAGGGCACAAGGTCGGTGCCGAGCGTGTGCTGGATGTTCTCCAGGGCGCGGTCGAGATGGGCGTCGGCAACATCTCCCTCTACGCGTTCTCCACCGAGAACTGGAAGCGCTCGCCCGAAGAGGTCCGCTTCCTGATGAACTTCAACCGCGACTTCATCCGCAAGACCCGCGACCAGCTCGACGAACTCGGCATCCGGGTGCGCTGGGTGGGCCGTATGCCCAAGCTGTGGAAGTCGGTCGCCAAGGAGCTCCAGGTCGCCCAGGAGCAGACCAAGGGCAACGACAAGCTGACGCTGTACTTCTGCATGAACTACGGCGGGCGGGCCGAGATCGCGGACGCCGCGCAGGCGCTCGCCGAGGATGTGAAGGCGGGGCGCCTCGACCCCTCCAAGGTCACCGAGAAGACCCTCGCCAAGTACCTCTACTACCCGGACATGCCGGACGTGGACCTGTTCCTGCGGCCGAGCGGCGAGCAGCGCACCTCCAACTACCTGCTCTGGCAGAGCGCATACGCCGAGATGGTCTTCCAGGACGTGCTGTGGCCGGACTTCGACCGGCGCGACCTGTGGCGGGCCTGCGTCGAGTTCGCCTCGCGCGACCGCCGCTTCGGCGGCGCCGTCCCGAACGAGGAACTGCTCGCCATGGAGCGGGACATGCGGGGCGGGCCGGCCACCTCGTAGTTTCGGCCCAAGCTGATCACCTGGCGGCCGAAAAGCGCCTGTACTATCCCGCCTCATGGTCATGGACATGGGGCGGGACGCCGAACAGGGCGTGGTCGAGCTGGTGTATCAGCCGGTCGCGGGGGATTTCTCGGGGGCGC
The DNA here is from genome assembly GCF_000720765.1 of Streptomyces sp. NRRL S-646. Classification (GTDB taxonomy): domain Bacteria; phylum Actinomycetota; class Actinomycetes; order Streptomycetales; family Streptomycetaceae; genus Streptomyces. The sequence continues at coordinate 88,907 of NZ_JODC01000006.1, read as the reverse complement.
TGCGGGAGCGCAGGCGCTTCAACCGGGCGGGGAAGATACAGAAGTGGGCGGTCGGCTTCGTCGCCGTAGCCTTCGTCATCGAGATCGCGGGTGCGCTCGCCGGGGGACACATCGACTGGTTTCTGCTGATCTGGCTGCCGCTGCTCGCAGGACTCCTGCTCCTCATGCCACAGTTGCAGGCCCGTACGGTCGTCAAGATCGCCGCTCGCAACGGCACGTACCGCGCGACGGTGACGGACGCCGGGCTGACGATGGCGACCGACAACAGCACGACGTCGGTCAACTGGGCCGCGCAGCCCCGCTATCGGGAGACCAAGGACGCCTTCTTCACCTTCAGCGACGACAAGAACGCCACCTGCTTCACGGTCCTGCCCAAGCGCGGCCTGCAGAACCCCGCGGACGCGGACCGGCTGCGGGAGATCCTCGACCGCAACCTGACCCGCGTCTGAGGGCTCAGTTCTTCTGCGTCGCCGCGCAATCCGCGCACGTGCCGAAGATCTCCACCGTGTGCGCCACGTTCACGTATCCGTGCTCCGCCGCGATCGCCTCCGCCCACTTCTCCACCGCGGGGCCCTCGACCTCGACCGCCTTGCCGCAGACACGGCAGACCAGGTGGTGGTGGTGTTCGCCGGTGGAGCAGCGGCGGTAGACGGACTCGCCGTCGGAGGTGCGCAGGACGTCCACCTCGCCGGCGTCGGCGAGGGACTGGAGGGTGCGGTAGACCGTGGTCAGGCCGACCGAGTCGCCCTTGTGCTTGAGCATGTCGTGGAGATCCTGCGCGCTGCGGAACTCGTCGACCTCGTCGAGCGCCGCCGCCACAGCTGCCCGCTGGCGGGTTGCACGGCCCTTCACGGGCGGTCCAGCGGTCGTCACCGGTTGCCTCCTCACATCTGCGTCTGCCGGGCCATTGTGCCAGCCCGGCCTGTGCGCAGTCAGACGCCGACCTTCCCCTCGGGGGCCCGCGCGGCCGGAATTGCGCACTCCGCCGGGTCGCCGGCGGGCTGTCCGGCCGCCGCGGCACGGGCGCGGCGGCGGGCCAGCGGGGCCGCCAGCGCGGTCAGCGCCATGAAGGCCGCGATGGTCAGCAGCACGATCGTCGCGCCGGGCGGCACGTCCTGGTAGTACGACGTGATCGTGCCGCCGATGGTCACGGAGACCCCGATCGCCACCGCGATCGCGAACGTCGCCGCAAAGCTGCGGCTCAACTGCTGTGCCGCCGCCACGGGCACCACCATCAGAGCGCTCACCAGCAGCAGACCCACCACCCGCATCGCGACCGTCACCGTCACCGCCGCCGTGACGGCGGTGAGGAGGTTCAGGGCACGCACCGGAAGGCCGGTCACGCGCGCGAACTCCTCGTCCTGGCTGACGGCGAAGAGCTGCCGGCGCAGACCGAGGGTGACCAGCACCACGAAGCCCGCGAGCAGGCAGATCGCCGTCACGTCCGACTCCGAGACGGTCGACAGGGAGCCGAAGAGGTACGAGGTCAGGTTGGCGTTCGAGCCGCCCGGCGCGAGGTTGATGAACATCACGCCGCCGGCCATACCGCCGTAGAAGAGCATCGCGAGGGCGATGTCGCCGCGGGTGCGGCCGTACCAGCGGATCAGCTCCATCAGGACCGCGCCGAGCACGGAGGTGAGGGTCGCCATCCAGACCGGGGACGCGGAGAGCAGGAAGCCGAGGCCGACGCCCGTCATCGCCACATGGCCGATGCCGTCGCCCATCAGGGCCTGGCGGCGCTGCACGAGGTAGATGCCGATCGCCGGGGCGGTGATGCCGACGAGGACGGCGGCGAGCAGGGCCCGCTGCATGAAGGCGAAGTCGAGAAAGTCCATTACAGATCCATCAGCTCAGCAGGCCGGTGCGCACGGGTGTGTGCTCGTGGGGGTGTACGTGGTCGTGGCCGGGCAGCGCGTGCTGGCCGACGGCCTGCGGAGGCGGGCCGTCGTGCAGGACGCAGCCGTCGCGGAGCACCACCGCGCGGTCGATCAGGGGCTCCAGCGGCCCGAGTTCGTGCAGGACGAGCAGCACCGTCGTACCGGCCGCGACCTGCTCCCGCAGCGTCTGCGCGAGCACCTCCTGGCTGGCCAGGTCCACGCCCGCCATCGGCTCGTCCATGATCAGCAGTTCGGGTTCGGCGGCGAGCGCGCGGGCGATCAGCACGCGCTGGTGCTGACCGCCGGAGAGGGCGTTCACCGAGTCCTTGGCCCTGTCCGCCATGCCGACCAGCTCCAAGGCCCTGCGTACGGCCGCGTGGTCCGCCTTGCGCAGCACACCGAAGCGGGCCCGGGACAGCCGGCCCGACGACACGATCTCGGTGACGGTGGCCGGGACTCCGCCCGCTGCGGTCGTGCGCTGCGGCACGTACCCCACCCGCGCCCAGTCCCGGAACCGCTTCCGCTCCGTCCCGAACAGCTCGACCTCGCCGGCGCTCACCGGCACCTGGCCGATGAGCGTGCGGATCGCGGTCGACTTGCCGGAGCCGTTGGCGCCGAGCAGCGCGACGACCTCACCGCCTGCCACGGTGAGGTCGATCCCGCGCAGGACGGGGCGCGAGCCCAGGTCGGCGCGGACTCCGCGCATCGCTATGACGGGCTCGATGCCGGGATCGCCCAGTGCGCCCACGCCCATGTCGTCCTCCGTAAACGTCATTTGGATCCCAGGGCCGTCTGCAGCGCCTTGAGGTTGGCCTCCTGGACCGAGAAGTAGTCCTTGCCGCGGGACTTCGACGTGATGCCCTCGATCGGGTCGAGGACGTCCGTCTTCAGTCCGGCGTCGGCGGCGATGGTCTTCGCGGTCTTGTCGCTGACGAGCGTCTCGTAGAACACGGTCGTGACGCCGTCGGCCTTCGCCATCTTCTCAAGGTCCTTCACGCGGGCCGCGCTCGGCTCGGACTCGGGGTCCAGGCCGTTGATGGCCTCCTCGGTCAGGCCGTAGCGCTCGGCGAGGTAGCCGAAGGCGGCGTGCGTGGTGACGAACACCTTGGACTTCGAGCCCGAGAGGCCGTCCTTGAACCGGGTGTTGAGTGCGTCGAGCTTCTTGACCAGGGCCGCAGTGTTCTTCTTGTAGTCGGCCGCGTGGTCCGGGTCCGCCTTCGCGAAGGCGGCGCCGACCCCCTTGGCGACCTGGGCGTACCTCACCGGGTCGAGCCAGATGTGGGGGTCGAGGCCGGCCAGCTCCTCGTTCTTGGAGCTGTCGTGGGAGGCCGCGTGGCCGCCGACCTCGTTGCCGTGCTTCTCCAGCGAGGTGAGGGAGGCGGCGTCGATCTTCGTCTTGACCTCGGACTGGGCCACCGCGTCGTCGACGGCGGGCTGGAGGTTCTTGAGGTAGAGCACCGCGTCGGACTCCTGGAGCTGCGCGGTCTGCCGGGCGCTGATCTCCAGGTCGTGCGGCTCCTGCCCGGGCTGGGTCAGGTTGGTGACGTGCACATGGCTGCCGCCGATCTGCTCGGCGAGGAACTCCAGTGGGTAGAACGACGCGACGACGTCGAACTTGTCCGTATTGCCCGTGGCGGCGTTCGCGCCCGAGCAGGCGGAGAGGGTGCCGAGGCCGAGTGCGGCGACGGCCGCCATGGCCGCGCCGGATATGTGCTGTCGTCGTACGTTCATGACAGTCATTTTCAACAAACATGGAAACCGTTGTCAACAAAGCTCGGTAAAGCCTCGTGCAAGGCTCCTAAGCCGAACCGATTTGATTGAGGGGGAGCCCCCGCCGGTACCCTGAAGCATTCGCTCTGAAGCGTCTCGCTTCGTCGCCCGTCGTCGTAATGAAGAGAGCACCGTGGCCGCCGACAAGATCGACACCATCGTCAGCCTGAGCAAGCGCCGTGGCTTCGTATTCCCTTGCAGTGAGATCTACGGCGGCCAGCGCGCCGCCTGGGACTACGGGCCGCTGGGTGTCGAGTTCAAGGAGAACATCAAGCGCCAGTGGTGGCGCTACATGGTGACGTCGCGCGAGGACGTGGTCGGCATCGACTCGTCCGTGATCCTGGCCCCCGAGGTCTGGGTCGCCTCCGGCCACGTCGCCACCTTCACGGACCCGCTCACCGAGTGCACCTCCTGCCACAAGCGGTTCCGCGCGGACCACCTGGAGGAGGCCTACGAGGCCAAGCACAAGCGCCTCCCGGAGAACGGCCTGGCGGACGTGAACTGCCCGAACTGCGGCAACAAGGGCCAGTTCACCGAGCCCAAGCAGTTCTCGGGTCTGCTGTCGACCCACCTCGGCCCGACGCAGGACTCCGGCTCGATCGCGTACCTCCGCCCGGAGACCGCGCAGGGCATCTTCACCAACTTCGCCCAGGTGCAGACCACCTCGCGCCGCAAGCCGCCGTTCGGCATCGCGCAGATGGGCAAGTCCTTCCGCAACGAGATCACGCCCGGCAACTTCATCTTCCGCACCCGCGAGTTCGAGCAGATGGAGATGGAGTTCTTCGTCAAGCCGGGCGAGGACGAGAAGTGGCAGGAGTACTGGATGGAGCAGCGCTGGAACTGGTACACGGGCCTTGGTCTCCGTGAGGAGAACATGCGCTGGTACGAGCACCCGGCGGAGAAGCTCTCCCACTACTCCAAGCGCACCGCCGACATCGAGTACCGCTTCCAGTTCGGCGGCAACGAGTGGGGCGAGCTGGAGGGCGTCGCCAACCGCACCGACTACGACCTCTCCTCGCACGCCAAGGCCTCCGGCCAGGACCTCTCCTACTTCGACCAGGAGGCCGGCGAGCGCTGGACGCCGTTCGTCATCGAGCCCGCGGCCGGTGTCGGCCGTGCGCTGCTCGCGTTCCTGCTGGACGCGTACGTCGAGGACGAGGCGCCCAACGCCAAGGGCAAGATGGAGAAGCGCACGGTGCTGCGCCTCGACCACCGCCTGGCGCCGGTGAAGGTCGCGGTGCTGCCGCTGTCCCGCAACCCCGAGCTGTCCCCGAAGGCCAAGGGGCTCGCCCAGGCGCTGCGCCAGAACTGGAACATCGAGTTCGACGACGCGGGCGCGATCGGCCGCCGTTACCGGCGCCAGGACGAGATCGGTACGCCGTACTGCGTGACCGTCGACTTCGACACGCTGGACGACAATGCGGTGACGGTGCGTGAGCGTGACTCGATGAAGCAGGAACGCGTGTCGCTGGACCAGATCGAGGGTTACCTGGCCGGGCGTCTCGTCGGCGCCTAGACCCCCGATCGGCCCTGAAAGGGCCTCGTCCTCAAACGCCGGACGGGCTGGAAAGCTCGTCCGGCGCTTGTATGTGGAGCTTGTATGTGGACCCCGATACAGGACCCGCAGTGGCCCTGTATCCGGGGCCGTTCCGTCACCCAGGCTGGCCCCCATGAGCCTTGCCTTTCTCCTCACCACCCTTGTCGTCGTCGCCACGCCCGGCACCGGCGTCGTCTACACCCTCGCCGCCGGTCTGTCCCGTGGCCGTCGCGCGAGTGTCGTCGCGGCCTTCGCCTGCACGCTGGGGATCGTGCCGCATGTGCTGGCCACGGTCACCGGTCTCGCCGCGCTGCTCAACGCCAGTGCGGCCGCCTTCCAGATCCTCAAGTACGCCGGTGTCGCCTATCTGCTCTACATGGCCTGGGCGACCGTGCGGGACAGGGATGCGATCGCCGTCGACGAGGAGGCCGCCCCCGGCTCGGCGGGACGCGTGATCGTGCGGGGCGTGCTGATCAATATCCTCAACCCGAAGCTGACGATCTTCTTCTTCGCGTTCCTGCCGCAGTTCGTGGACCCGGGTGAGCCGGGTGCGCTGCCGCGGATGCTTTGGCTGAGCGGCGTGTTCATGCTGACGACCTTCGTCGTCTTCGCCGGGTACGGGATCCTCGCGGCCTCGGTGCGCAGCCACGTCACCTCACGGCCGGGTGTGATGGCGTGGCTGCGGCGGGGCTTTGCGGGGTCGTTCCTGGCGCTCGGCGCGAAGCTGGCGCTGACCGCCAAGTAGTCTCAACGGCCTTGCAGCGCCCTCACGTTGTCGCCGAACGTCCAGTTCTTCGAGCCGTCCCAGTTGATCGACCAGGTCATCAGGCCCTTGAGCGCGGTGCCGTAGTGCTTCCAGGCCTGTGAGACGAGCGACGGTGACATGTAGCCGCCGCCGGCGCCCGGCTGGGCGGGGAGGCCGGGGACCTGTTTGTCGTACGGCACCTTGATCGTCGTACCCTGCACGACCAGGCCCCTGTTGAGGCAGTCGGTCTGGGCGACGAAACCCGCCACCGTGCCGGCCTGGTACGAGTCGCCCGAGCAGCCGTACATGCTGCCGTTGTAGTACTGCATGTTCAGCCACCACAGGCGGCCGTTGTCGGCGTATTTCTTGATGATCGGCAGGTACGCGCCCCAGATCGAGCCGTAGGTGATGCTGCCGCCGGTGACGTAGGCCGTCTCCGGGGCCATGGTGAGGCCGAAGTCCGACGGCATCTGCGCCAGGATCCCGTCGATGATGCGGATCAAGTTGGCCTGGGATGTGGAGAGTTGGGTGATGCTCCCGCTGCCCACCAGGCCCGTCTCGATGTCTATGTCGATACCGTCGAAGTTGTACTTCTTCAGGATCGGGACGATCGTCGAGACGAACCTGTCGGCCACCGCGGTCGAGCCGAGGTCGATGCCCGCCGCCGCTCCGCCGATCGACAGCAGGATCGTCCGGCCGGACGCCTTCGCGGCGCACATCTCCGCGGGTGTCGCCACCTTCACACCCGAGTCCATGCCGTCCTCCCAGAGGGCCGTTCCGTCGGAACGGATCACCGGGAAGGCGGCGTTGATCACGTTGTAGCCGTGCGCGGGGATGCGGGAGTCGGTGATGGGGGTCCAGCCGAAGGGCGGGTGGACGCCGTTCGCGGAGCCGTCCCAGTTCTCCCAGTAGCCCTGGAGGACCTTTCCGGCGGGCCTCGACCTGACCGCGCAGGTGTCGGCGGCGGAGGCGGTGGGGGCGGCGGGGAGCTGGGTGAGGGTCGCGGTCGCGAGCGCGGTGGCGAGCAGGGCCAGGGTGCGGCGGAGCATCGGGCCTCCCGGTGGGGGATCGGTGAGGTGTCGTAGGCATGACAGTGCTCTGGTCCAGACCTCTCGTCAATAGGTCTGGACCAGTCCATGGAGAGTGTGTGGCGAAGTTGGAATGACAGATATTGAAATCTGTCATCTGTCATGTCAGGCTGGAGCCATGACGATGCGAACCCGATCCCTCGGAACCACCGGCCCCCAGGTCTCCGCCCTCGGCCTCGGCTGCATGGGCATGTCCGGCATGTACGGCGAGGCGGACCGCGCCGAGTCCATCGCCACCATCCACGCGGCCCTGGAAGCCGGCGTGACCCTGCTCGACACCGGCGACTTCTACGGCATGGGCCACAACGAACTGCTGATCAGCGAGGCCCTGCGCACCGCCCCGCCCGCCCTGCGGGAGAACGCGCTGACCAGCGTGAAGTTCGGCGCCCAGCGCGGCCCGGACGGCGCCTGGCACGGCTACGACGCGCGCCCGGCCGCCGTGAAGACCTGGGCCGCGTACTCCCTCCAGCGCCTCGGCGTCGACCACATCGACGTCTACCGCCCCGCCCGCCTCGACCCGAACGTGCCGATCGAGGAGACCGTCGGCGCGATCGCGGAACTGGTCGAGAAGGGGTACGTCCGCCACATCGGTCTCAGCGAGGTCGGCGCGGAGACCGTCCGCCGGGCCGCGGCCACCGCCCCGATCGCCGACCTCCAGATCGAGTACGCGCTCATCTCCCGCGGCCCCGAGCGGGAGATCCTGCCCACCCTGCGCGAGCTGGGCATCGCCGTCACCGCCTACGGCGTGCTCTCCCGCGGGCTGATCTCCGGCCATGTCACGGCCGGCCAGGAGTACGCGGCGAACGACTTCCGCGCCCACTCGCCCCGCTTCCAGGGCGACAACCTCCAGCACAACCTCACGCTGGTCGAGTCCCTGCGCAAGATCGCCGAACAGAAGGGCGTGTCCGTCGCGCAGATCGCCATCGCCTGGGTGCTTTCCCGCGGCGAGGACATCGTCCCGCTGGTCGGCGCCCGCACCCGCGAGCGGCTGGGCGAGGCCCTGGGCGCCCTGGACGTGACCCTGGACGCGGCCGACCTCGCCGCCATCGAGTCCGCCGTACCCGCGGACGCGGCAGCCGGCGAGCGGTATGCGCCCGCCCAGATGGCCATGCTCGACAGCGAGCGCTGATCACGGTGCCGGGTACCGTCTAGCCATGCCTGCGACCAGCGAGACCCTGACCGCCGAGCGCATCCTCGCCGCCACCGAGGAAGTGCTGCGCCGCCACGGCCCGGCCAAGGCCACCGTGGTCGACGTGGCCCGTGCGCTCGGCGTCAGCCATGGCAGCGTCTACCGCCACTTCCGTACGAAGGCGGCGCTGCGGGAGGCGGTGACGAAGCGGTGGCTGGACCGTGCGACTCAGGACCTGGCCGGCATCGCCGCGGACGCGGAGCGGGACCCGGAGGCCCGGGTTCGGGAATGGCTCGCGGCGCTCTTCGCGGCCAAGCGCCGCAAGGCGGGCGGGGATCCCGAGCTGTTCGCCACGTACTCGGTCCTGGTCGGCGAGGCGGGGGAGGTGGTCAGCGGCCATATCGCCGAACTGACCGGCCAGCTGACCGAGATCGTGCGGGCGGGCGCCGAAGCAGGCACCTTCGCCGTCGCGGACCCGGCGACCGCCGCCCGCGCGCTCTTCCAGGCCACCGGCCGCTTCCACGACCCGGGGTATGCCAAGGAGTGGGAACGGCCGGGTGTGGAGGGGGAGTTCGAGGCGGTGGTGGAGCTGCTGGTGCGGGGCCTGCGGCGCTGAGCGGCTCCGGGGCGATGTGCCGTGACGGGCCGTCGATTGGCTGCGGGACCGTCGTGGCTGGTCGCGCCCGCGCGGCGGAAGCCGCAGATTCAATACAGCCCCGCGCCCCTTTGGGGCGCGGTCGCACCGTAGCGGCTTCAGCGAGGCCGCTTCAGCCGCACGCCACGCAGCCCCAGAAGTCCCGCATCACCGGGGTCGGGGTCGGGTTTGCCATGCCTGCCTGGGTCAGCAGGATCGCCACCGTCCCCGTGGTCGGGATCATGTGGGCCGTCGTGCCGGTGCCGCCGACCCAGCCGTAGCGGCCGGGGACGTTCCAGGGGTCTGCCGGAGTGACGTCGACCTGGCCGCCGTAGCCCCAGCCCTGGCCCTCCAGGAAGAGGGGGACGGCGTCTCGCTGCTCGGCCGTGAGGTGGTTGGTGGTCATACGGCTGACCGAGGTGGGGGAGAGGAGCCGGTGTCCGTCGGGGCTCGTGCCGGCGTTCAGGAGCAGACGGGCGAAGGCGAGCCAGTCGTCGGCCGTGGAGACGAGGCCCCCGCCGCCGGAGTGGAAGCGCGGGACGCGGCTCCAGTCGCCGTCCCGGGTGTCCGCCAGGTGAAGGGTGCCGTCCTCGGCCGGGGCATAGGACGAGGTGAAGCGGTGCCGTTTCGACGACGGGACCTCGAACGCCGTGTCCTGCATGCCCAGCGGTTCGAAGATCCGTTCCGCGAGGAACTCGGGGAACGTACGGCCCGACGCCCGGGCGACCAGGATGCCCTGCAGGTCGGACGAGGTGCCGTAGAGCCAGGCCTCGCCCGGCTGGTGGAGCATCGGCACCTGGGCGAGGAGGCGCAGCCAGGTGTCGTGGTCCGGCCAGTCCTGGAGGTTCCGGCCGTCCTTCTGCACTGTGAACAGGGACTGCACCGCCGGGAGCGAGAAGTCGGCGGGGAAGCCCCAGCCGGTGCGGGAGCTGAGCAGGTCCTCGACGGTGATCGGGCGGGCCGCCGGGACCACGTCGTCGACGGGGGCCTCAGGGGTGCGGACCACGACCGGCTTCGCCAGCTCCGGCAGCCACTCCTCCACCGGTGAGTCCAGCCCGAGCACCCCGTCCTCCACCAGCATCAGCACGGCCGCCGCCGTGATCGGCTTGGTGATGGAGGCGATACGGAAGACGGAGTCCCGGGCCATCGGGGCGGTGCCTTCGGTGTCCACCGAGCCGACGGTCACCACCTCGACGTCGTCGCCGCGGGCCACCAGGGCAACGGCGCCGGGCACGGAGCCGTCGTCGACGTGCCGTTGCAGGGTGTCGTACAGAGCGCTCATCGGTCGGCCTTCCGGTCCGGGGCGGTCGTCCTGAGTACGACTCCGGGGATGCCGGAAAGTCATCGGGCCGCTCGCTCCCCGGCGGCCCTACGCCTCCGACACCCCCGACGGATCCACCGTCGCCTGGTGCTCCTCCGCGAGATGCTCCTCCGCCTTCAGCCAGGGCAGGAACTGCGCACCCTTGCGCCAGCCGCACGTGTCACATCTGATCATGCGCTGCGCGCCCTTGCGCTGCACTCGGACGACGTGCTCGCGCCCGTGCTGGTCCCAGCGGCTCACCTTGCTCGTGTTGATCTCCAGCATGATGTCTCGCCTCCGGCACAGGAGTGTGCAGCAAGACCAACATCAACAGGGACTTCTGCACGGCGAGTTGACCAAGCCGTGGCCGATTCCACACAGGATCGCGCGGGCGTCAGCCGATGGTGCGCGGCAGACGCAGGCTGAGCAGGCAGGTCAGGGCCACGCAGCCCAGCTGGGTCACGAGCGTGACGACCAGGGCGTCCCGCATGCCCAGCGCCGGGACCAGGGACAGGAAGAGGGTGCCGAGGGCCGCCACCCCGAGGGCCAGGGACGACTGCTGGGTCGTCATCATCACTCCGCTGCCGACACCGGCCCTCGCGGGCTCCACCTCGGACAGCACGACCCGGAAGACGATGGGGAGTTGGAGGGCCTGACCGGCGCCGGCGAGGGCCGCTCCGGGGAACAGTTCGACGAGGCCGAGGTCCGGCCAGGACCGCCAGGCGGCCAGCGCCATCAGACCGATGCCCGCCCCCTGGATCAGAGCACCGGCGGTCACCACCCGGGTGCCGTACCGCGCGACCAGCCGCGGCCCGGCGAGCGAGACGAAGAAGAAGACGACCGCCATCGGCGCGAGTGCCAGCCCCGCCGGGACCGGCCCAAGACCCGCGCCCCGTTGCAGCGCCACCGCGACGACGAACATGAAGCCGCTGAAGCCGACGCCGAACGGCACGATCATCACCAGGCCGCGGCGGAGCGAGGTGAGCGCGAACAGGCTGGGCGGGACCAGCGGCGTACGGCCCCGGCGGTCCGCCCGGCGCTCCACCGCGTAGAACGCCGCCGCGACGAAGGGGAACGCGGCCAGCGACAGCCACGTCCACAGCGGCCAGCCCGCCGAACGGCCCTCGGTGAGCGGGGCCAGCAGGGCGAGCAGGGAGGCGGTGAGCAGGACGGTGCCGGGGCCGTCGACCGGCTCCGGGTGCTGGGAGCGGGTCTCCGGGACGGCACGGGCCGCGAGGACCAGGCCCGCGATCACCACGGGCACGTTCACCAGGAACACCGAGCGCCAGCCGGTGCCCCAGATGTCGGCGGCGACCAGGACCCCGCCGAGGATCTGCCCGGCCACCATGGACAGCCCGGCCGTGGCGCCGTACAGGCCCATGGCCTTCGCCCGCCGCTGTCCCGAGGTCGCCGCCTGGATGGTGGCGAGCACCTGCGGCAGCATCGCGGCGGACGCCGCACCCTGCGCGACCCGCGCCGCGACCAGGGCCCAGGCGTTGGGCGCGAGCCCGCAGGCCAGCGAGGTCAGCCCGAAGGCCGCCACACCGCCGAGGAAGAACCGCCGCCGCCCGAACAGATCGCCCAGCCGTCCGCCGAGGACGAGCAGGACGGCGTACGCGAGTCCGTACCCCGCGACGACGAGCTCGAGAACGGCCTCACTCGCGTGCAGATCCCTGCCGATGGTCGGCAGCGCGACATTGACGATGAAGAAGTCGATGAGCGGAAGTGCCGCTGCCAGCAGCACGGTGAAGAGTCCGAGGCCGCCGAGCGTGGGTGGCGCGCCAGGCGATCGGACGGTGCGTGGAGCGATGGTTTCGGTCACGCTTCCGAGCGTGCGCCTTCGCCCAGACAGGTACCAGAGTCTCCTTATCCTGGTAGAAGAACCACCTGGAAACAGTGTCCGCAGCACGGCAGGCTTAAGGCATGGCGACGATGGCTCAAGTGACGAAGCAGGAGACGGCGCCCGCCCGGTCGCACGGCACGGGCGCCGAGGTACGGCGCCATGAACTGGCGGCCTTCCTGCGCAGTCGCCGCGAGCGCATCACCCCGGAGGAGGTGGGGCTCCCGCGCGGCCGCCGGCGCCGCACGCCCGGTCTGCGCCGTGAGGAGGTCGCCCAGCTCTCCGCGGTCGGCGTCACCTGGTACACCTGGCTCGAACAGGGCCGTGACATCCAGGTCTCCGTCCAGGTCCTCGACGCCCTCGCCCGCACCCTGATGCTCGACGCCACCGAGCGCGCCCACCTCTTCCAGCTGTCCGGCGCGGTGGACCCGACACCGGCCCTGATGTGCCCGTCGGTGACACCCGCCCTGCGGGTCATGCTGGAGCAGCTGGAGCCGTACCCCGCCAGCGTCCAGAACAGCCGGTACGACATCCTCGCCCACAACCGCACCCTCGGCCTGCTGCTGTGCGACCTGGAGGCGGTACCGCCCGAGGACCGCAACTGCATCCTGCTGTCCTACACGAACGAGGACTGGCGCAACTCGATCGTGCACCTGGAGGACACCCGCCGCCTTATGGCCGCCCGTCTCCGCGCCGCCATGGCCGGCCATCTCACCGAACCCGCCTGGAAGATGCTCCTCAAGCGCCTGCGCGAGTACCCGGAATTCTGCGAGGCCTGGGAACGCCACGAGGTCGTCGCCGCCCACAGCAGACGCAAGGAGTTCCTCAACCGCCTGGTGGGCCGAGTGGTCCTGGACCAGTCCGAACTGTGGTTGGGCCCGGAGCTGGGCTCGCGGATGGTGACGTACGTCCCGGCGGACGAGGAGTCGAGGGTGCGGCTGGAGAGGCTGCACGAGATGGCCCTCAAGAAGGGTGCGACTCAACCGGCGTAGGTGGAGCGGCCTTGGAAGGGGCCGCGGGGGAACTTGGGTGGGCGGAGCGGCCTTTGAAGGGGCGCAGGGAAACCGGCGTAGGCGCAGCGGCCTTCAGGGGCGCGGGGAACTGCGCGACCAGCCCCCACCGACCCGCACCCGCCGAACTACGCACTGACCCCCGTCGGTTGGCGCACCTCCGCAGACGAAAGCTCCGCAGCCGTCCGCTCAGCACTACGCCGAGCCCACCGCCCACTGCTCAGCGCCCCAAGCCCAAGCACCGCAGCCCCACACCCCGTGAGAATCCACCACCCCGGCACGGAGGCCGACACGAACACGTCCTTGTACGACGAGGCCTCCACACCGGAGGCCAGCACCGCCCCCACCACAGCGACCCCGAGCGTCTGCCCGAGCTGCCGGCTGGTGGACGCGACGGCGGCGGCGACCCCCGCCTGGGCGCGAGGCATCCCCGACACCGCCGTATTGGTGATCGGCGCGTTCACGAACCCGAACCCGATGCCGAACAGCATGTACGCGACGAACAGGGTGACGTTCGACGTCTCGGCCTCGAACCCCGCGAACAGCACCCCGCTCGCCGTGATCGCCGCGCCGGCGACGAGAAGCGACAGCCGCGGCCCCCTGCTCCCCACCAGCCGCCCGGACAGCGGCGCACACAGGAACGTCGGTACCGCCATCGGCAGCATCCACAGCCCCGCGTGCAGGGCGTCGTACCCGCGCACGTTCTGCAGATACAGCGTCGACAGGAAGAGGAACCCGCCGAGCGCGGCGAACGCGCTGATCGCGATCACCGTCGCCCCACTGAACGGAACCGACCTGAAGAACCGCAGGTCGATCAGCGGTTCGGCGCGACGGGGCTCGTACCACAGCAGCCCCGCAAGGGCGGCCAGCGCGACCGTGACGAAGGGGAGCACGTAGGCCGCGCCCGAGTTCGGGGCCTCGATGATCGCGTACGTCAGGGAGCCGAACAGGGCGATCACCAGGAGCTGGCCGACCGGGTCGGGGCGGCGGGCCTTGGGGGCGCGGGACTCGGGGACGTAGCGCAGTGTGAGCAGCAGGGCCGCGAGGCCGACCGGCAGGTTGACCCAGAAGATCGAGCGCCAGCCGACCGACTCCACCAGCAGTCCGCCGGCCAGCGGACCCGCGGCCATGGAGATGCCGACGACGCCTCCCCAGACGCCGATCGCACGGGCGCGCTCGGCCGGGGCCGTGAAGGTGTTGGTGATGATCGACATGGCGACCGGGTTGAGCATCGAACCGCCGACCGCCTGGATCATGCGGAAGGCGATGAGCGAGTCGAGGTTCGGAGCGAGGGAGCACAGCAGCGAGCCCGCCGTGAAGATGATCAGGCCCGCCATGAAGACCCGCTTGCGGCCGATGCGGTCGGCCGTGGAGCCGGCGAGCATCAACAGCGAGGCCAGGACCAGCGTGTACGCGTCGATGGTCCACTGCAGGCCGGCCGTGCTCGCGTGCAGCTCCCGCTGCATCGACGGAAGGGCGACGTTCAGAGCGGTGACGTCGAGGCTCACGATCAGCAGGCTCATACAGCAGATCGCGAGGACCAGGAAGCGTCGGCGGTGGCTGAGCTCGGGCATGCGCTTCACTGTACGCCGACATCGATAGTGCGTCTAACTAATAGTGCAGCTAACTAATGGCCGCTACATGATCACTCTCGATGCGCGACAATGGGCCAATGTCCACGCCCGTGTCCCCGCTGCAGATCGGCCCGCACACCGTCGAGCCGCCCGTCGTCCTGGCCCCGATGGCCGGCATCACCAATGCGCCCTTCCGCACCCTGTGCAGAGAGTTCAGCGGTGGCAAGGGGCTGTTCGTGAGCGAGATGATCACGACCCGGGCGCTGGTCGAGCGCAACGAGAAGACCATGCAGCTGATCCAGTTCGACGCGACGGAGAAGCCGCGCTCGATCCAGCTGTACGGCGTAGACCCGGCCACCGTCGGCAAGGCCGTCCGCATGATCGCGGAGGAGGACCTCGCCGACCACATCGACCTGAACTTCGGCTGCCCGGTCCCGAAGGTGACGCGCAAGGGCGGCGGCTCGGCCCTCCCCTACAAGCGCAACCTGCTGCGCGCCATCCTGCGCGAGGCGGTCTCCGGCGCGGGCGACCTCCCGGTCACCATGAAGATGCGCAAGGGCATCGACGACGACCACATCACCTTCCTCGACGCCGGCCGGATCGCCGTCGAGGAGGGCGTGACGGCCATCGCCCTGCACGGCCGCACCGCCGCCCAGCACTACGGCGGCACGGCGGACTGGGACGCCATTGCTCGCCTGAAGGAGCATGTGCCGGAGATCCCCGTCCTCGGCAACGGCGACATCTGGTCGGCCCAGGACGCGCTGCGCATGGTGCGCGAGACGGGGTGCGACGGGGTGGTCGTCGGCCGCGGCTGCCTGGGCCGGCCGTGGCTGTTCGCGGATCTGGTGGCGGCCTTCGAAGGCCGTACGGATGACATCGCGCGCCCCTCTCTTCGCGAGGTCGCCGACATCATGGTCCGCCACGCCACCCTCCTCGGCGAGTGGATCGGCGACGAGTCCAAGGGCGTCGTCGACTTCCGCAAGCACGTCGCCTGGTATCTGAAGGGCTTCGCGGTCGGAAGCGAGATGCGCAAGCGCCTCGCGATCACCTCCTCCCTGGCCGAACTCCGCTCCGGGCTCGACGAGTTGGACCTCGACCAGCCCTGGCCCACCGGCGCCGACGGGCCCCGCGGCCGCACGTCCGGCAACAACCGGGTGGTTCTGCCGGACGGCTGGCTGAAGGACCCGTACGACTGCGCGGGGATCGGCGAGGACGCGGAGCTGGACACCTCCGGCGGCTGAGCCCCCGGCCTCCTCAGTCCTTCTTAGGGTGCGGGGTCGAGCCGTATGCCGTCAGGAACTTGTCACGGAACGCGCTCATCTTCCAGACCGGGGCGTTGTGCGCCGGGCGCAGGCCGTCCGACCAGCCCCAGCTGTCGATCTTGTCGAGGACCTTGGGGTCCTTGGCGACGATCGAGATCGGCACGTCACGGCTGGCGTGGTTGCCGCTGACCCGGGCGATGGGCTGGTGGTCGCCGAGGAAGACCAGGACCGTGTTGTCGTTGCCGTAGCGCTCCAGCCACTGCGTGAGGGCCGTCACCGAGTACTGCACCGACTTCCCGTACTCCGCCTGGGACTTGGGCGAGCTGGCGATGATGTCCGACGGCTTGTTGCCGGCCTTCTGGATGGCCTTGAAGACCGAGCCGTCACCGAGGTCGTTCCAGGGGACCATCTTGGGGATCGGCGCCCAGGGCTGGTGGCTGGAGGTCAGGATGACCAGCGACATGAGGGGCTTGCTGCGCTTCTTGCTGTGCTCCAGGTTCTGGAACTGCTGGAGTGCGTACTGGTCCGGCATCGTCGACCAGCTGAACTTCGGGCCCTTGTAGCCCATCTGGAAGGCGTTGCGGTACTTGTCCAGGCCGTAGAACTTCGACTCCGGCCAGCTCTTCTGCACTCCCGGCATGATGCCGACCGTGTCCCAGTCGCCCGTCTTCTTGAACGCCTCGGTGAGACTCATGTGGTCGCTCGCCATGAGCGTGCGGTAGCGCTGCTGGTTGCTGATCCACAGGCCCGACATGGTGGTGGAGTGACCGAGCCAGCTGCTGCCGCCGTACGTCGCCGACGTCAGCCAGCCGCTCTTGGCGTGGAAGCCCGCCTTCGCGAGCGCCTGGGTGCGTGCGTCGAGCGTCCTGTCGACGCCGGGTGCCTCGACCGGGTCCTCGATCGCGCTGCGGCCGTAGCTCTCGATGAACGTGAAGATCATGTCCTTGCCGCGCAGGTCCGGCACCAGCTGACCGGGCGGTGTGTTGCCGAACTCGTCGACCTTGGCGACCTTCTGGAACTCCGCCTCGTCCCGCAGCGTGTCCCGCACCCGGACCGCCTGGATCGCCACCGCCCCGGCGGTGCGGTCGGAGGCGATCGGCACGCCCATGATCTGCAGGCCGAGCGCTGAACACAGCACCCAGACCGTCGTGGCGACCAGTGTCGCCCTCGTCGCCACCTGCTTGTTGTGGGCCAGCAGATTGCTGAGCCGGACCATCGCCAGCGCCATCAGACTCAGCGCGAGGAGGACCAGGACCACGGCACCGACCGCCGCGCCGATCGCCACTGCCCTGCCCATCGAGTCCTGGACGTAGGACTGCGCGTCGGGGAGCAGCTCCCAGTCGAGGACGACATTGAAGGGGCGGCCGAGATATTCGATGAACCCCATGTCCAGGAGGTTCACGATCGTCATCGCGCCCAGCGCCGCCCCGGACAGCACCGCCACCACCAGCCGTGGCCGGCGCGGCAGCGCGAGCGCGACGGCGGCACCGATGATCGCCTCCACCGGTATGCGCAGGAACCGGTCGGTGTGCAGCGCGGTCATCCGGTTCGGCAGCAGGAGCGCACCGAGGACGAGCGCGGCGGCGAGCACGGTGATCGTCCACCGGATGGTGCGCACGGCCGTGGGGTGCCGCTCCCGCCGGGCGGCGAGACGCGCGCGCAGCGTGACGCGCACCGGCGCCTGCTGCTCCGACGCTTCCGGCTCGGCCTCGGGTGACGTGCCTTCTATGACGTTCTCGACGGTGTCCGGCTGCACCCGAAGGTCCTTCCGCGCGTGGCCCGTGACAAGGCGGCGGGCCACGCTGGGGAGGCAACGCGGATCAGTTCCAGGACCCGCTTGGCCCGCCGCCATCTCGTACGGCTTGCCTCACACCCCTGTTCAGGGCATGAGGCAAACACCGGGCAAACGCCTGTTCAACGGCACGCCTGAGCGCTCCGCGGGAAGTGCAGCGATGCGTCGTCGATCGACCGCGGCGCCATCGTGGCTGGTCGCGCCCGCGCGGCGGAGCCGCATATGTCACAGCCCCGCGCCCCTTCAGGGCGCGACCAGCCCCCACCGACCCGCACCCGCCAAACGACCTACCAGACCGAGCCCTTACGCGCCCCCCACGGCAGTGAGCAGCGCCAATGGGGCCGCTGCCGACCGTGATTCCCGTACACACGCGTGCGGATACGGCACGGGCTCCGCATGAGTAGACCGCCCATACCCGGCAATGACTTCCGGCAGTCGATGCCCCGCGGCGGTCGCCGCGTCCACCAGCGCATGCGCCACCCCCCGGGCTTCGTCATGCAGCCCGTAGCGCGCCAGCCCCAACGCGATCAGCGCGTTGTCGTGCGGCCACACCGAACCCCGGTGGTACGACAGCGGGTGATACGCCGCCTGGCCCGCGGCCAGGGTCCGCACACCCCACCCCGAGAAGAAGTCCGGCTCCAGCAGCCGTCGGCCCACCAGCTCGCCGTACTCCTTGTCCAGCAGCCCCGACCACAGCAGATGCCCGGCATCCGAGGCCAACGCGTCCACCTGGTTGCCCTCGCCGTCCAGAGCCAGCGCCGGGAAGGAGCGCTCCGGCATCCAGAAGTCCCGCTGGAAACGGTCCCGCAGGTCACCGGCCGCCTGCTCAAGCAGCGCCGCGTACACCTCGTCCTCCCAGACCGTGCGCGCGACCCACGCCGTGCGGCGCAGCGCGTCGTACGCGTACCCCTGGGCGCCGGCCGCCATCACGGCCCCGCTCGGCCGGGTCCCGTCGGCGGAGCAGATCGCGCCGGGGGAGTCCTTCCAGTTCTGGTTGGCGAGGCCGCCCTGGTCGGCGCGGTAGACGAGGTAGCCGCGGGAGGTGAGCCCGCCGTGATCCAGCATCCAGCCGATCGCGGCGCGGGCGTGGGGCTCGAGGCGGCGCGCGAGCGCAAGGTCCCCGGTCTGCTCGACGTACGCACCGAGCAGCACGAGGAACAGCGGCGTGGCATCCACGGAGCCGTAGTAACGCCCGTACGGCACCTGTCCGAAGTGCGCCAGCTCCCCGTGCCGTACCTCGTGCACGATCTTGCCGGGCTGGGACACCGAGTTCGCGCCGGTCTCGGTCGCCTGGGTGGCGGCGAGGGCGGGCAATGTGGCGGCGGCGAGCTGCGGGCGGTAGGGGAGGGCGAAGAGGGAGGTGAGCAGGGCGTCGCGGCCCAGCAGGGTGAGGAACCAGGGGGCGCCGGCGGCCGGTACGCGCAGCTCCTCGCCGTCCGGGCCGGTCGCGGTGACCTGCAGCGAGGCCAGGTCCGCGAGACCGCGTGCGCAGGCCGCCGCCAGCTCGGGCCAGCCGGTCGGGAAGGGCACGCCCTCCGCGAACTCGCCCTCCAGGGCGAGCAGTTGCGCGTTGGCGGCGGCGGGCGAGTCGGGGATCCGGGCGCTCTGCACCGCTCCGTGCGGACGGGCGGTCACCCGCAGCGCCAGTTCCGCGGTGCCGTGCGGCTCCAGTTCCAGCGTCCAGACGAGGCGCCTGGCGCCCGTGCCCGTCTCCTCGACGCCGTCCGGGGCGGGCTCGGCCGTCACCGTCGTACAGGAACGCCATTCACCGCGCTGATAGCTGAACTCCACGCCGTCGTCGAGGGCCTGGCGGGAGCGGGTGGCGCCGATCTTGGTGTAGGTGCGGTGGTCGGAGCGCAGCTCGAACTGGTCGGTGAAGTCGGCGTCCGCGGTGACAGCGAGGCGGATCGTCGTCGGCACCGGGCGGTTGCTGGTCACCCGCAGGGACTCGACGAACGCGCTGTCGCCGACGGCCTGTTCGCGGAAGATCGTGTACGCGGGCGGCTCCTGGCGTCCGCCGCGTGGTACGAGGACACAGCGGGCCGTGTCCCCGTCCGCGACCGGCGTGAGAGCCTCCGGCACCGCGCCGTCGACCGTCAGCTGCCAACGGCTCAGATGCCGGGCGTCGCGCACGAATAACCCGTCCGGGGCGCCCGACCCCCGCACGCCGCTGATGTCCCCGCCGTCGCCGACGGCCGCGAACGTCCCGCCGTGCACGAGCAGATGATGCCGGTCCGTCATGCCCGGTCGCCTCCCCTGTTTTCCTTGTCGCTCCTGGCGAAGTCGCTTCCGTCGCAGCCGCTGCTGCCGAGGTCGCTGCTGCCGAGGTCGCTTCTGTCGAACGTGCCGATGCCCGTGCGGGACACGCCGTGTCCGGGGCGCTCGTGGAGCAGATCCAGCGCGAGCGCGGCGGTCCAGCCGAACCCCCTCGCACCGCACGCCTCGCCGGTGAACGGGTCCACGTACTCGGCGAACCCGGAGGTGCCGGCGATGTCCAGGACGGCCTCCCGCAGCGCGTCGGCCCGCGTCTGCTCGCCGTGCGTGCGCAGCCCGCGCTCCAGCAGCCAGCTCGTGTTGAACCAGGCCGGACCCCGCCAGTAGCGGTGCGGGTCGAAGGCCTCGCCGAGGAGGTCGTAGGAGGGGGCCAGGCGGGTCGCGCCGCCGAGGCCGAAGTGCGGGCCGCAGGCCGTGCGGACGAGGGCGGCGGCCGCCTCGCGCGGCAGCGTGGGCAGCAGGAGCGGGACGAGGCCCGAGACGCTCCGCTCCCGGATCAGCTGCCCGCCGCGCACGTCCCGGCAGAAGAACATCCCCTCCGCGGGGTCCCAGAGCCGGTCGAGCATCGCGCTTGTCAGCCGCTCCGCGCGCGCGTGGCGGGCCGTGCCCGGCGCGCCCAGCTCGTGCGCGATCCGGGCCAGGGCGTGCTCGGAGGCGATGAGCAGGGCGTTGAAGGACGGGTCCTCCACCGCGAACTCGGCGCCCCCGTCGGCGTAACCGCGATCCCTGTAGTCCGTCGCCAGCCGCACGTACCGCCCGTAGTCCAGATCCGTCGGCCGGTCCTCGGCGGCCCCGTGGTCGAGGTCGGCGCGGCGGAAGGAGCGGGCCGGGGCGGGCGTGATGCGGGCCAGCGGGGCGTCCCAGCAGGGGCTGTTGTCCATGCCCTGTTCCCAGGGGTGCACGACGGACGCCAGGCCGCCGCCGCCCAGGTCCCGCCTATGCAGCAGATAGCGGTGCCAGGCGGCCAGCCGGGGATACATCCGGGTGAGGAAGCCGCGCGCACGGGACAGCCCGGGGTCGGCGCAGTGCACCAGCCAGACGGCGAGCGCGTGCACCGGTGGCTGCACGATGCCGGAGGTCTGTACGGTGCGCGGGGCGCCCGCAGCGCGCCCCGCGGTCGAGGAGCGCCAGAAGTCCGGGCTCGGGAAGTACGCGTCGAGCGGCACGGAGGGGTTGAAGACGATGTGCGGGATGCGCCCGTCCTCCCACTGGGCGGCCAGCAGCGTCTCCAGCTCCGTCTGTGCCCGTAACGGCGACAGGTGTCTGAGGCCGATCGCGATGAAGGCCGAGTCCCAGGACCACTGGTGGGGATACAGGCTGCGCGAGGGGACCGTGGACGCTCCCGTCCAGTTGTCCTCCAGCACCCGGGCGGCCCTGACGTGCAGCGAACCCGGCAAGGCGGGTGGATCGTATGCAATGGGGTGCTGTGCCTCACGGCTGGTGAGTTGGGCAGTGCGATCCACTCGGGGCTCCCCGAAAGACGTGCGCTCGACCGGTTCGGTCGTGGCTACCGTAGAGTTACGTCTATTTAACACGCAAAACCCAGGATGTAATGCAGGCTTGAGAAACACAAGGGGGTGCGCATGACCGGACGGAGCCAGGCCAGCGCCGGAGATCTGCTCGAACTGGTACGAAGCGGGCGTGCGACCACACGCGGCGCGCTCCAGCAGGCCACCGGACTGTCCCGCGCCACCGTCGGCCAGCGCCTCGACCGGCTCTTCCGTGCGGGCTGGCTGCGCGAGGGCGCCGGCGGCCCGGTCGACTCACCCCTCGGTGGCCGCCCCTCCATCACCCTGGAGTTCGACGACGACCACGCCGTGGTCCTCGCGGCCGACCTCGACACCCGCCATGCCCGCGCCGCAGTCCTCACCCTGACCGGCGAGATCCTCGCCGAACACTCCGGCACGCTCGTCGTCGAGGACGGCCCGGACGCCGTACTCGGCGAACTCGGCCGCTGGTTCGCCGAGTTGCTGGAGAAGGCCGGGCAGCGGGCGGGAACGGTCTGCGGTATCGGACTCGCGGTGCCGGGGCCCGTCGACACCGAGACCGGGCGGGTCGTGCAGCCGCCGATGATGCCGGGCTGGGACGGCTACGACATACGAGGCCGCCTCGCCAGATCCTTCACCGAGCACACGGGCGCCGGTCCCGTGCCGGTGCTGGTGGACAACGACGCGAACCTCATGGCGTACGGCGAACAGCGCACGGGATACGCCGACTGCTCGGCGTTCGTGCTGGTCAAGGTGTCGACCGGCATCGGCGCCGGGGTGGTGGTCGACGGCTCGATCTATCGCGGCATCGACGGAGGCGCCGGCGACATCGGGCATATCCGGGTGGGCGCGGAGGCGCTGTGCCGGTGCGGGTCGTACGGCTGTCTGGCCGCCGTCGCGAGTGGTGGCGCCGTGGCGCGGCGGCTCGCGGAGACCGGGGTGCCGGCCGCCTCCGGCTCAGATGTGCGGGACCTGCTGGCGGCCGGGCACCCGGAGGCGGTCGGGTTCGCCCGGGAGGCGGGGCGGCAGGTCGGGGACGTGCTGGCGACCGTCGTCACGCTGCTCAACCCCGGGGTTCTGATGATCGCGGGAGATCTGGCCGGAACTGCATTCCTCACCGGCGTACGGGAGTTGCTGTACCAGCGGGCGCTGCCGCGCTCCACGGCCCACCTGGACGTCGTCACCGCGCGGCTCGGGGAGCGGGCGGGGCTGGTGGGAGCCGGTGCGCTGGTCGTGGAGTACCTGTATGCGCCGGAGCGGGTGGAGGAACGGCTGCTGGCGATGGGCGTGTGACGTCCCGGTTTCTGTCCCGGAACGCGTCCGCATGGTGAAATCCGGGCCTCTGTGGCAGCGTGATTCTTGCCACCCTTGATAAGGGTTACGCTCAGATGAGCGGATCTTGAGCGACTGCACTTCTCCAAGGGGTGGCACTCGGTGCCACCCCTTGATCGTTCATCGATCGAAATCAGACGTGCAGGATGACTGCTCATCTGAGCGGAATACCGTGCTCATGGGCGGTCTTGCGTTCAAGAAGTGAAAACATCTACCCGTCACCGCTTGCCAAGCCTTGACTTTCGATCCGCTGGCGGACGACTGGTTACGAGCGCATGACACACGAGTAGACGTACCCAGACGCCTTTGATCTGGGTATGTTCCTCGCCGTCAGGGCAGCCACCGCGTCCTCGAGGGAGTCGAGACCGTGTCGGAAAACAAAGAACCCCACGTAGCGAAGTTCGTTTACGACTTCACCGAGGGAAACAAGGACCTCAAGGACCTCCTGGGTGGCAAGGGCGCGAACCTCGCCGAGATGACCAACCTGGGACTCCCCGTTCCTCCTGGCTTCACCATCACGACCGAAGCCTGCAAGGTCTACCTCGACAGCGGCGAGGAGCCGACGGCACTGCGTGACGAGGTGAGTGCGCACCTCGTGGCCCTGGAAGAGAAGATGGGCAAGAAGCTCGGCCAGGCCGACAACCCCCTGCTCGTCTCGGTCCGTTCCGGCGCGAAGTTCTCGATGCCCGGCATGATGGACACCGTCCTGAACATCGGGCTCTCCGACAAGTCCGTGAAGGGCCTCGCAGAGCAGGCCGGCGACGAGCGGTTCGCCTGGGACTCCTACCGGCGCCTCATCCAGATGTTCGGCAAGACGGTCCTCGGCGTCGAGGGCGAGCTCTTCGAGGACGCGCTGGAGGCGGCGAAGGCGGCCAAGAAGGTCACCGTCGACACCGAGCTCGAGGCGGCCGACCTCAAGAAGCTGGTCACCAAGTTCAAGAAGATCGTCAAGACCGAGGCCGGCCGGGACTTCCCGCAGGACCCGCGCGAGCAGATGGACCTCGCCATCCACGCGGTCTTCGACTCCTGGAACACCGACCGCGCCAAGCTCTACCGCCGCCAGGAGCGCATCCCGCACGACCTCGGCACGGCCGTCAACGTCTGCTCGATGGTCTTCGGCAACCTCGGCCCGGACTCCGGCACCGGCGTCGCCTTCACCCGCGACCCCGCCTCCGGCCACCAGGGCGTCTACGGCGACTACCTGCAGAACGCGCAGGGCGAGGACGTGGTCGCGGGCATCCGCAACACGGTCCCGCTCGCGGAGCTGGAGCAGATCGACAAGAAGTCGTACGACCAGCTGATGCAGATCATGGAGACCCTGGAGAACCACTACAAGGATCTCTGCGACATCGAGTTCACCATCGAGCGCGGCCAGCTGTGGATGCTGCAGACCCGCGTCGGCAAGCGCACGGCGGGCGCCGCCTTCCGTATCGCCACGCAGCTCGTGGACCAGGGGCTCATCGACGAGACCGAGGCCCTGCAGCGCGTCAACGGCGCCCAGCTCGCGCAGCTGATGTTCCCGCGCTTCGACGAGGACGCGAAGGTGGAGAAGGTCGGCCGGGGCATCGCGGCCTCGCCGGGTGCGGCGGTCGGCAAGGCCGTCTTCGACTCGTACACCGCGGTGAAGTGGTCGCGTTCCGGCGAGAAGGTCATCCTGGTCCGCCGGGAGACCAACCCCGACGACCTCGACGGCATGATCGCGGCCGAGGGCATCCTGACCTCGCGCGGCGGCAAGACCTCCCACGCGGCCGTCGTCGCGCGCGGCATGGGCAAGACCTGTGTCTGCGGCGCGGAGGAGCTGGAGGTCGACACCAAGCGACGACGGATGACCGTGCCCGGCGGGCATGTGGTGGAGGAGGGCGACCTCATCTCCATCGACGGCTCCAGTGGCAAGGTGTACCTGGGCGAGGTCCCGGTGGTGCCCTCCCCGGTCGTCGAGTACTTCGAGGGCCGGATGCACGCCGGCGCCAACGACGCCGACGAACTCGTCGAGGCCGTGCACCGGATCATGGCGTTCGCCGACCGCAAGCGCCGGCTGCGGGTGCGCGCCAACGCGGACAACGCCGAGGACGCGCTGCGCGCCCGTCGCTTCGGCGCCCAGGGCATCGGCCTGTGCCGTACGGAGCACATGTTCCTCGGCGACCGCCGTGAGCTGGTGGAACGCCTGATCCTGGCCGACACGGACGCCGAGCGCGAGGAGTCCCTGAAGGAGCTTCTCCCGTTGCAGAAGCAGGACTTCGTCGAGCTGTTCTCGGCGATGGACGGCCTGCCGGTGACGGTCCGCCTCCTCGACCCGCCGCTGCACGAGTTCCTGCCGGACATCACCGAGCTGTCGGTCCGGGTCGCCCTCGCCGAGTCCCGCAAGGACCCGCACGAGAACGAGCTGCGGCTGCTGCAGGCGGTGCACCGCCTGCACGAGCAGAACCCCATGCTGGGTCTGCGCGGCGTACGCCTCGGTCTGGTCATCCCCGGTCTGTTCACCATGCAGGTACGAGCGATCGCCGAGGCCGCGGCCGAGCGCAAGAACGCCAAGGGCGACCCGCGCGCGGAGATCATGATCCCGCTCGTCGGCACGGTCCAGGAGCTGGAGATCGTCCGCGAGGAGGCCGACCAGGTCATCGCGGAGGTCGAGGCGGCGACGGGCACGCAGCTCAAGCTGGCCATCGGCACGATGATCGAGCTTCCGCGAGCTGCCCTCACGGCCGGTCAGATCGCGGAGGCGGCGGAGTTCTTCTCCTTCGGCACCAACGACCTCACCCAGACGGTGTGGGGCTTCTCCCGGGACGACGTGGAGGCCTCGTTCTTCACCGCCTACCTGGAGAAGGGCATCTTCGGGGTGTCGCCCTTCGAGACGATCGACAAGGACGGCGTGGGCTCGCTGGTCGCCGCCGCGGTGAAGGCGGGCCGCGAGACCCGTCCCGACCTGAAGCTCGGCGTCTGCGGCGAGCACGGCGGTGACCCCGAGTCGGTCCACTTCTTCCACGAGGTGGGTCTCGACTACGTCTCCTGCTCGCCGTTCCGTATCCCGGTGGCCCGTCTGGAGGCGGGGCGCGCGGCCACGCAGTCGGCGGGCAGCGACCACCGGTAGGCCGTACGGCCACTGAAGCCCCGGAGCCGCCGCCCGTCCCCGACCCTCAACACCGATGGGCGGCGGCTCCGGACCACGAAAGAGGGCGGCACCCTGTGCGGGGGTGCCGCCCTCTCCCGCATTCTTTGCGGGCTCCGGAGGTGCATGAAGGTACCGAGCGGCAGGGCCGTATTCTGCAGCAGGCGGGACGGGGTCTGCTGATGCGTCGTAGCCGTCCGTTGCAACCGGGCGATCCGTTCCGTATTCAGGTGCCCGACGAACGACCAGGAGGTTGACCGGTGATCACTCTGACCGCAGTCGGAGGAGTGGCCCTGGTCGAACTGGGGATGGCACTGACTCCCGGACCGAACATGATTCACCTCGCCTCCCGTGCGATCACCCAAGGCCGCAGGGCGGGCCTGGTCAGCCTCGGTGGGACCGCCGTGGGATTCGTGTGCTATCTGCTGGCCGCGGCTGCGGGCCTGTCCGCGTTGTTCGCTGCCGTGCCGGTGGCGTTCATGGTGGTCAAGCTTGCCGGGGCCGCCTACCTGGCCTACCTCGCCTGGGGCATGCTCAAGCCCGGCGGCCGCTCGCCCTTCGACCTCGCCCAGGACCTGCCTCCGGTCTCCGACGCCCGCCTGTTCTCGATGGGGCTGCTGACCAACCTGCTCAACCCCAAGATCGCTCTTCTGTATGCCGCCCTACTGCCCCAGTTCCTGGACCCGCAGGCTGGTCCGGCCTGGGGGCAACTGCTCCAGCTCGGGGGTGTGCAGATCGTCGTGGGGCTCTCGGTGAACGCTCTGATCATGCTGGGCGCAGCGCGGGTGTCGGCGTTTCTGGCCGCCCGGCCCCGCGCCATGATCGCCCAGCGGTTCACGGCAGGCGGTCTGCTCGGCGTCTTCGCGCTGCGAACCGCCCTGTCCGGCGCTCCGGCCTCCACCTGAGCCAGGCTCACGGGCCTGTGACACCGGTTCTGCTGTGAGAGTCGATGTGGGGACGTCCACGGCGTCTGACCAGCCGCTATCGGGGGCTCAATTCCTCATCCAGGACGCGTGGCCAGTCTTCGTGAGCCAACCCCGCAGCCACGAGCAAGTCGCGCCAGTCCGTCCGGGCGAGGCGAATCGCCGAGCGAAACCTTCCCACGTCCCCGTCAGCGATCAGCACGGCCGCAGCCAACAGCCGCTCCGCGTCCTGCCGTGAATGCTCGAGTTCGACCGCGAGGCCCCGCAGAGCGCCCTCTATCCCCTTCGCGGAGCCAGGCTCTGCGAAGTCGCGCTGGATCCTCTTGTGCAGCCGAGCACTGATCGGTTCCTCAGTCACGCCATCCCCCTGTTCGTACAGCGACAGCCAGGACGGCCCGCTTCTCGCGCAAGTCCCGGGCGTCCCTGGTCTCCAGTTCTCGGCAGACCTGTTGGAGGTCACCCAGCTTGCCCCAACAGACCGCCCCCTGTCCGGCGAGTGGCACTCACCCTCGCCGTTGGCGGAGCGCCCGTGCTGCCGCCTCGGGGCAAGGTGCCGTTCGGCAACCGCCGGGTCGGGCGCGGGCCGTCGCTCACCACCCAGGCGGCGCCGGGCCGATCGTGGTCGACCCCGGCATCGTGTGGGCGCGCGCGAGGGCCCGCCATCCGCACCGTGCGCACCACTCGGGGCGAGCACTGGATCCACTTGGGCGCCATGCAGTCAGCCGACGCCGTGCTGCTTCGCCTCCTCAGAAGGTGCCCTGGGTGTTGACCGGGCCGACCTGGAAGATGCCGGAGCAGATCGTCCAGGTAGCCGGGACGAGGACTGCCTGGTGCGAGGCCGGCGGATAGATCCGCAGGTAGGTGCCGGTGCGCAGACACGGCCCGCCGATCGGTCCGTTCGCGGTGCGGATGACCGCCGAGACGGTGTGGGCGGGGGCGAGCGTGACGGTGGAGTGGGCCTGGCCGGTGCGGGTGGCGGCCGGGCCGATCTGCCGGTGGCCCGTGTCCAGGGCGCTGACGCCCGGATAACCACGCAGGGTGCAGCCGGTCGTAGAGGTGTTGGTGAACCGGATCGGCCAGTACACCGAGCCCGCCGCGCCCTCCTTGCGCCCCATGGAGACGTAGAGGTCGCTCACGGCGCAGGTACGCAGTCCCTGCGCTGCCGTCGCGGTCGCTGCCGTCGCGCTCCATGCCGCTCCCGCGCCCGCGAGACCGAGGAGGCCGGCGGACAGGAGGGCGGCTACACCGCGTCGGGAACGTCGCTGAGAGTGAACAAACATGGCATATCCGCCTCCGTCGGGCGAATGGGTGGATGTGTACGTTCTGTTGGATGAGTGCTCAGCGGAAAAAGTTGTACCGGGTGGCTGACGAACCCCTCGGGCGACATGCCCGGACCCCTCTCCTACGCTGGGAAGCACCCGAACGCGGAGGGAGCCCGCCCATGTCCGGCTGGAACGAGAAGGCCATCCCTGACCAGAGCGGGCGCATCGCCGTCGTGACCGGGTCCAACAGCGGACTCGGCTACGTCGTCGCGCGGGAACTGGCGCGCAAGGGGGCGCGGGTGGTGCTCGCGTGCCGGAGCGAGGCGCGGGGGAGCGCGGCGGCGGACCGGATCGTGGCCGAAGTGCCGGGAGCGATCGCGGAGTTCGCGCGGCTGGATCTCGGGGACCTGGACGCTGTACGGGAGTTCGCGGCGTCGTATCGCTACGACTATCTCGATCTGCTCGTCAACAACGCCGGGGTGATGGCGTTGCCGTACGGGACGACGGCGGACGGCTTCGAGACGCAGTTCGGGGTCAACCACCTCGGGCACTTCGCGCTCACCGGGCTGCTGCTGCCCACCCTGCTCGCCACTTCCGGCGCCCGTGTCGTGAGCGTCTCCAGTGGGATGCACGCGGTGGCCAACATCGACATCGACGACCTCAACAGCGAGCACCGGTACCGGCGTTGGATCGCGTACGCCCGCTCCAAGACAGCCAATCTGCTGTTCGTCCACGAGCTTGCGCGCAGGCTGGCGGCGCACGACGCGGACGTGGTGGCTGCCGCGGCCCATCCCGGGTACGCGGCCACCAATCTGCAGGGCGCCGGACCCCGGATGGAGGGGCGCAGGCTGGTCGGGCGGGCGGTGGAGCTCGGCAACCGGGTCTTCGCGCAGTCGGCGGAGGCCGGCGCGCTGCCCGTCCTGTACGCCGCCACGGCGCCGGACGTGCGGCCGGACTCCTTCACCGGACCGTCGTTGATGATGTGGCGCGGGGCGCCCGCCCCGTCCTGGCGGGCGCCGTGGACGCTCAACGACTCGGCAGGGGAGCGGCTTTGGGCCGCGTCCGAGCAGCTCACCGGCGTGGTGTACGACGCGTTGAAGGTGTGACCGGGCACGTCCTGCGCGCTGTCGTGTTGCGGGCCTGCGTGCTCGATGCGACGGTTGTCCAGGGGGCGATGCCGACGGCCTGACGAAGGGATCCTTGCAGGTCACGGCAGTACGCGTCGATCCACACGACTGATCCGCGCCCCTTGTCCGGCGCTGACTCTCCGTGTCCCGACGTGTGTCCACGAACGGGGGGAGCAGCGCACAGAAAGCGGGAAATTCAATGGCGAACGGACCCATGGACAGGCGCGCCTTCGGCGAGCACCCCGATCGGCCCCACCCCCGATTCGAAGGCCAGGGAGCGGAGTACACCGGCCGGTACGTGGTGTTGCTCGACCCGAGCAACCAGGAGAGCGGGTTGAACGCACTGCGTTCCTCCGCAGACATCGCGTCCGTCGAACGTGTCCGCGGAACCGACGTCGAGAACGTCTCGGAACTCCTCGAGCGTCCTGACGTGTCGGTGCACTTCGAGGAACTCGGCGCGGCCGTCGTCGAGGTACGGCCCGAGCAGCGTCATGCGCTGGTGACCACGGCGGAGAGGGAGTCGTCGATCATCGCGGCGGAGCCGGAGCGCAAGGTGTACGCCTTCCCGGTCACCGCTCCGACTCAGGCGCCGACCGAGTTCTACCCGGCCTACCGCAGTGACGAGGACGTGGTCGGCCGCCACTCCAGGGCCGAGATGGCCGCCGCCCAGGGCCCGGCGTGGGACGAGCAGAGCTGCACCTGGGGCCTGCAGGCGATCCGGGCCCACCTGTCCCAGCTGACCGGGCGCGATGTGAAGATCGCCGTGCTGGACACCGGCGTGGACACCGACCATCCGGACTTCGCCGGCCGTATCGAGGCGACGGCCTCGTTCGTCCCCGGCGAGCCCGTCAAGGACGGCCACGGCCACGGCACGCACTGCATCGGCACCGCCGCAGGCCCGGCCCACCCCCAGCAGGGACCCCGCTACGGCGTGGCCTGCGAGGCCCGCATCCTCGCGGGGAAGGTGCTCAACAACCAGGGCTCCGGCACCGACGGCCAGATCCTGGCGGGCCTGGCCTGGGCCGTGGCCCACGGCGCGAAGGTGATCTCCATGTCGCTGGGCGCTCCGGTCCAGCCGGGTGAGCTCTTCCCGCAGACGTACGAGAAGCTGGCTCAGCGCGCGCTGGAACGCGGGACGGTGATCGTCGCCGCCGCGGGCAACGACAGTCACCGGCCCACGGAGACCTTGCCCGTCAGCCGGCCGGCCAACTGTCCCTCCATCCTCGCGGTGGGCGCGCTGGACAAGGCGATGAGGACGCCGTTCTTCTCCAACGGCGCCATCAACGGGCTGGGCGGCGAGGTCGACATTGCCGCGCCCGGCTGGCAGGTGTTCTCGGCCAAGCTCGGCGGCGGGCAGCAGGAGATGAGCGGTACCAGCATGGCCACCCCGCACGTGGCGGGTGTCCTCGCCCTGCTCGCCCAGGCGAATCCCAACGCCTCCGCGATGGAGCTGTGGACCGCCCTGCTGGCCGGTTCCTATCCGCTGATGCAGTCGAGCAAGGACATCGGCACGGGCCTCCTCCAGGCCCCGTGACCGAGTCGTCCCACTCCGCTCCGGTCGGGGTCGTCCTCGCGGTCGACCCCGACCGGTTCGCGGAGGTCGTCGAGGCCCTGCGGCGGGCCGGTCTCACGGTCACGGGCGAGCAGCCGATCCTCGGTACGCTCTCCGGGACCGTCGCGGAGGACCGGATCCCGGCCCTGGAAGCGGTCGACGGCGTGGACGCCGTCGACAGGGAACTCACCATCCAACTCCCGCCCCCTGACGAGCCGATCCAGTGATCCCACTGCTCAGGCCGTCGCCCCGCTGTCCACCACCAGGTCCGTGCCCACCACCGAGGCCGCGTCGTCCGAGGCCAGGTAAAGGACGGCGGCGGCCACCTCTTCAGTCGCCGAGAGGCGGCCGAGGGGGAGGGCGGCCCGCACCCGTTCGGCGCGGTCCGCCTCCGTCTCGCCGGGGCGCAGGGACATGGGGGTGGCGGTGGCGCCGGGGCTGACCACGTTGATGCGGACGCCGTCCCGGATGTGGTCCAGGGCGGCGCCCCTGCTGAGCGCGGCGACGGCGGCCTTGGAGGCGGCGTACGCGGCGGCCCCTGCGATGCGGCTGTGCGCACCGAGGTTGGAGGCGACGTTCACGATCGCGCCGCCGGAGGGCTGGGCGCGCATCTGGCGGATCTGGGCCCTGAGGGCCAGGAACGTGCCGGTGACGTTGATGTCGAGCTGCGTGTGCCAGTCGGCCTCCGGCAGTTCGGCCAGCGGGCCGCCGCCCCGCAACACGCCCGCGTTGTTGACCGCCACGTCGAGCGAGCCGAAGGCTTCGACGGCCGCCTCCACCAGCGCCTGGTTGTCGGCGGCTGCGGACACGTCGGCGGTGACCGCCAGCGCCTTGCCGCCCCGGTCCTCGATCAGGCGGACCGTCTCGTCGAGCGGTTCCCTTCGGCGTCCTGCCACGACGACCCGGGCGCCCTCCGCCGCGAACGCGAGCGCGATCGCCCGTCCGATGCCGGAGCCCGCGCCGGTGACCAGGGCGGTCCGGTCCGAGAAGCGGCTGCCGGTGGTGTGAGCGGTGGTGGTCATGATCTCCCCTGTTCTTGACCGATCGGTTCAGTATGTGGGCGTGCAAAACGCCCCTCGGAGGGAGGGGCGCTCCCGGAGTTTCATTTCAGTCGAGCAGGGTCAGTGCCTGCTCCGCCGCGTCCCGGACCCTGGCCGGATCGGCTGACGCCTTGCCCACCACCCGCAGACCCTGCAGCAGCACCAGAAGCATGCGGGCGAGGGTGAGCGGATCGCGGTCGGCGGGCAGTTCGCCCTGGGCCTGCGCGCGGACCAGGGCCGAGTGCAGCACGGTCTCGAGATGGTCCCAGTTGCGCTCCACGCGCCGGGCGGCCGCCGGGTCGTGCGGGGCGAGTTCGCTCGCCGTGTTGGTGACCAGGCAGCCGTTCAGGCGCAGTTGCTCGTCGGTCGCCTCGGTGGCGTAGCGCCGTACGAGTGCTCGTACGGCGGGCAGGGCCGGCCCCGGCTGGGACAGCTCCCGCACGATCGGCGGGAGCCCGGCCCGGTCGTAGCGCTCCAGCGCTTTCAGGTACAGCTCGTGCTTGCTGCCGAAGGTCGCGTAGATGCTGGCGCGGCCGATGCCCAGGTGGTCCACCAGCTCGGACATCGACGTCGCCTCGTAGCCGCGCCGCCAGAACAGCTCCAGGGCCGACTGCAGCGCGGCGTCCGGATCGAACTCCTTGGTCCTGGCCACGTGGCGCAGCCTAGATCCAACGAGAACGGTCGGTCAAGAAATCCCGGAGTGGGAGCCTACGCCGCCCGCACCTCGTAGGTCGCGATCCGCACCGACTCGTCGTCCAGGCACTGCCCGGACAGCAGGTCGAACCGCTGCTTCAGCAGGGGCGAGGCGACGAACGGGCGGCCCTGGTGGGTACCGGTCAGGCCGCGGGAGAGGACCGCTGCACCGCCGAAGGGGTCGCGGTTGTCGATGGCGTACAGCTCGCCGTTGCGGTCTCGGAACAGGGCGGCCTGACGGCCGTCGGGCAGGAGCGCGGCCACTCCGCGGCCGGGGACCAGCTGGTTCAGCTCGCAGACCGCGAACCAGTCGTTCTCCAGCTGCAGTTCGACCTTCAGGTCGGTGGTCTCGGGTGCCAGGGTCATCGCTGGGCGCTTCCTTCCAGGAGGTCTGCAGTGTTCTCGCTGGTTCGCATGCCGATGGACAGCAGCGGCAGGTCGGGCTTGATCTGGTCGCGTTCCGGGACGAAGCCGACGACCGGGTCGGGGGTGTCCGGCGCGTTCACGAAGGACACGAACCGGGCGAGCTTCTCCGGGTTGTTGATGGTGGTCGCCCACTCGTCGGCGTAGTTCGCCACGTGGTCCGCCATCAGGGACTCCAGCTCCTCGCAGATGCCGAGGGAGTCCTCCACGACGACCTCGCGCACGTGGTCCAGGCCGCCCGGGATGCGCTCCAGCCAGGTCGAGGTGCGCTCCAGGCGGTCGGCGGTGCGGATGTAGAACATCAGGAACCGGTCGATCAGGCGGACCAGTTCGGCGTCGGAGAGGTCCTGCGCGAGCAGGTCCGCGTGGCGCGGAGTCGCGCCCCCGTTGCCGCCGACGTACAGGTTCCAGCCGCCCGCGGTGGCGATCACACCGAAGTCCTTCGACTGGGCCTCGGCGCACTCGCGGGCGCACCCGGAGACCGCCGACTTGAGCTTGTGCGGCGACCGCAGGCCCCGGTAGCGCAGCTCCAGGTCGATCGCCATGCGTACGGAGTCCTGGACGCCGTAGCGGCACCAGGTCTGGCCCACGCAGGACTTGACGGTGCGCAGGGCCTTTCCGTAGGCGTGGCCGGACTCGAAGCCCGCGTCCACCAACCGCATCCAGATCAGCGGGAGTTGCTCGACCCGGGCGCCGAACATGTCGATCCGCTGGCCACCGGTGATCTTCGTGTAGAGGCCGAAGTCGCGGGCGATCTCGCCGATCACGATGAGGCCCTCAGGGGTGATCTCACCACCGGGGATCCGCGGTACGACCGAGTACGAGCCGTTCTTCTGCAGGTTGGCGAGGAAGTGGTCGTTGCTGTCCTGCAGGGAGGCCTGCTCGCCGTCGAGGACGTAGCCGCTCGCGCCGATCGTCGGGGCGAGGGAGGCGATGATCGAGGCGACCGCCGGCTTGCAGATCTCGCAGCCGTCGCCGCCCTTGGCCCCGTCGCGGCCGTAGCGGTCCAGCAGGTCCTGGTAGGTGTTGATGCGCAGGGCGAGAACGATCTCGTAGAGCTCCTCGCGGGTCTGCGAGAAGCAGCCGCACAGGCCCTTGTCGACCTCGACGCCGGACGCCTCCAGCTCGGCCGTGACCAGCTGGCCCAGCACCTTGACGCAGCTGCCGCACGTCGTACCGGCCTTGGTGCACTTCTTCACCTCGGGCACGGTGGTGCAGTTGTGCTCGGTGACCGCGCCGCGGATCGTGCCCTTGCGGACGTTGTTGCAGGAGCAGATGATCGCGTCGTCCGGCAGCGCGGTCGGGCCGAGCTGGACGGACTCCCCGGCACCGGCGGGCAGCACCAGGGACTCGGGCGAGACCGGCGGGACCGAGCCGGTGAACGCCTTCAGCGTGCCGTACGCCTCCGCGTCGCCGACCAGGATGCCGCCGAGCAGCGTGCCGTCGCGGCCGATGACCAGCTTCTTGTACAGGCCCGCGCGGGAGTCGGAGTAGACGACGTCCAGGCAGTCCTCGGTGGCGCCGTGCGCGTCGCCGAAGGACGCCACGTCCACGCCGAGCAGCTTCAGCTTGGTGGAGAGGTCGGCGCCGGTGAACTCCGCCTCGTCCTCGGCGATCGTCGCGGCGGCCGTCTCGGCCTGCTCGTAACCGGGGGCGACCAGGCCGTACACCCGGCCGTCGGAGGCCAGCGCGCACTCGCCGATCGCGAAGACGTGCGGGTCGGACACGGTGCGGCACTGCTCGTCGACGGTGATGCCGCCGCGCTCGCCGACGGTGAGGCCGCAGTCGCGTGCCAGCTGGTCTCGGGGGCGGACACCGGCGCTGAACACCACCAGGTCGGTGGCGAGTTCGGAGCCGTCGGAGAGCTTCATGCCGGTGACGGCACCGTCCTCGCCGACGACGATCTCCTGGGTGCCGACGCCCGTGTGGACGGTCAGGCCCATCTCCTCGATGGTGCGCAGCAGGGCCGCGCCGCCGCCCTCGTCGACCTGGACGGGCATCAGACGCGGCGCGAACTCCACGATGTGGGAGGTGAGTCCGAGGCCCTTCAGCGCACCCGCGGCCTCAAGTCCGAGCAGACCGCCGCCGACCACCGCACCGGTCGTCGCCTTCGTCTTCGCGTACTCCTCGATCGCGAGAAGGTCCTCGATCGTGCGGTAGACGAAGCAGCCCTCGGCGTCCTTGTTCGGGACCGGCGGCACGAAGGGGAAGGAGCCGGTGGCCAGGACGAGGGTGTCGTACTCGAAGACCTGACCGGACTTCGCGGTCACCTTCTTCGCCTCGCGGTCCACGGTCTCGGCCGGGTCGCCGACGTACAGCTCGATGCCGTGGTCGTTGATGAACTCCATGTCGGTCATGGAGAGCTCCTCGGGTGTCTTGCCCGAGAAGTACGAGGTGAGCGCCACCCGGTCATACGCGGGACGCGGCTCCTCGCACAGCACGACCACGCGGTGCGTGGCGGTCAGGCCGCGCGCGGCGAGCGCTTCGAGGAAGCGCTGGCCGACCATGCCATGGCCGACGAGCACGATCGTGGGGGTGCCGGTGGACATCAGGAGCCTCCATCGTTGGTGAGCAGGTGGAGCAGCGGGGCACCGTCGGCGGGGAGCGGCTCTGCCCCCTCCCAGGCGCGGGCGAGTGCGCCGACGGTGCCGAGTTCGCCGACGAGGACCCCGCCGACCAGGCGGTCGTCGCGGACGACGACCTTGCGGTAGGTGCCACGGGTGGCGTCGGCCAGCTGGACGACGTCGTCGCCGGGCCGGGCCTCCGTCTCGCCGAACGCGGCGAGGTCGAAACTCCCCAGGGGAGCGTCGTGCCCGGCGAGCGTGAGCCGGGTCAGCGCACGGGTGCCGGTGTAGCGGGCGGTCGTGCGGCCGGACAGCAACTCAGCCAGGACTTCCGCCTGTTCGAGCGCCGGGGTGGCGAGACCGTACACCTCGCCGTTGTGCTGGACGCAGTCGCCGATGGCCCGGATGTTCGGGTCGGAGGTGCGGAGCTCGTCGTCGACGACGATGCCCTTGCGCACGTCGAGACCGGCGATCTGGGCGAGGCCCACACGGGGGTGCACCCCGCAGGCCAGCACCACCAGGTCCGCGTCGAGGGCGTACCCGTCGTGCATCTCGACCGAGCGGACCGCGCCGCCCACGCAGCGCACGTCGCGCACCCGGCACTCGGTGTGGATCTCGACGCCGAGGTCCTTGAGGTGCCGCTGCACGAGCTTCGAGGCGCTCGGGTCGAGCTGGCGCTCCATGAGCCGCTCGCCCTGCTGGGCGAGGACGACCTGGGCGCCGCGCCGGGCGAGCGCGCGGGCCGCGGAGACCCCGAGGAGCCCACCGCCGATGACGACCGCCTTCACGCCCGGCCGTACGGCCTTCGACAGCCCCAGGCAGTCGTCCATGGTCCGGAACGCGTGCACGCCCTCGGGCAGCACGTGGTCCGAGGTGAAAAGCCCGCGCAGGGGCGGGAGCACCGGGTTCGAGCCGGTGGCGAGGACCAGCGTGTCGTATGCGATCTTCGAGCCGTCCGCGCACTCGACGGTCCGCTCGTCGCGGTCGATGCCGGTGACCTGGGTGCGGGTCAGCTCCGCGGGCGCGGGCAGCGCGATCACCTCGGGGCTGTACCGTCCGGCCAGCACTTCGGCGAGAAGCACCCTGTTGTACGGGCGGTGCTCCTCCTCGCCGATCAGTGTCACGGGCGTGCCGAGCTCACCGAGCCGCCGGGCGAGACGGACGCCCGCGAGGCCGGCGCCGATCACCACCACACGCGTATTCGAGGTCATGCCTAGGAGCGTGCGATGCCGGTGTTACCCGGCAGCATCACATCTGTTTCCCGCGAGGAACGCTGCCCTCAGCAGGGCCTCGCCGAGGGTGTGAGGGTTCGGAGTGCACGGCGGGGGTGTGGTGTGAGGCAGGGGTGGCGCCGGTCACGATACGGCTGACCGGCGCCGGGTTCCATGCAGGCGGCATCGTCTACGACGGGCGTTTCCGGCGGTGGTGCGGGCCTGAAAAGAAGTGGGGACCGGTTGCCAGGTTCCTTTACGGTGATCCGATGGCGACCCAGGTGATCGTGCTCAACGGCGGCTCCAGCTCCGGCAAGTCCGGGATCGTGCGGTGTCTGCAGGCCGTGCTGCCGGAACCGTGGCTGGTCTTCGCGATCGACACGTTCGTCGAATCGCTGCCCGCGTCGATGCAGGCCGCGCTCGTCTCGCCGGACGGCGGGGTGACCGTGGGGCCGGAGTTCCGGACGCTGCAGGACGCCTGGCGGGAGGGCGTCGCGGCGACCGTGCGTGCGGGCGCCCCGGTCATCATCGACGACGTCTTCCTCGGCGGCGCGGAGTCCCAGGAGGGCTGGCGGAAGGTCCTGGCCGGCCTGGACGTCCTGTGGGTCGGCGTGCGCTGCGAGGCCGCGGTCGCCGCGGGCCGGGAGATCGCACGGGGGGACCGGGTGCGGGGAATGGCCGAGCAGCAGGCGGAGCTGGTCCACCGGGACATGGAGTACGACGTCGAGGTGGACACCACGCGCACGGAGTCGCTGGAGTGTGCGCGGACCGTCGCGGCGGCGGTGCTCAGCGGCTCGCGGTGAGGTGCGCGAACACGACCACGTTCCCCTCATAGCCGGTCGACCGCGAATACCCCCCGCCGCAGGTGATCACCCGCAGCTCGGGCCGGTCCGCCGCGCCGTACACCTTCTCGTCGGGGAAGTGCTCGGCGTCGTACACCTCGACCGCGTCCACCGTGAAGAGCGCCGTGCTGCCGTCGCGCCGGTCCACCTCGATGCGGCTGCCCTTCTTCAGGGCACCGAGGTCGTAGAAGACGGCGGGACCGTCGGCGTTGTCGACATGGCCCGCGACGACGGCGGTCCCCTTCTCCCCGGGGGTGGTGCCTGCCTCGTACCAGCCCGCGAGGTTCCTCTTCGCGGCGGGCGGCACGTCGAGGCTGCCGGACGGGGTGAGCGCGAGGCCCATGAGAGGGGCGTCCACATGGATCGACGGGATGCGGATGCGGTCCGGCGGGGAGGGCGGCAGCGCGGGCGCGCCACGCGGTTCGCCGCCCTGGCCGGTGCGGGCCGCCTGCGCGGCGGACGGCTGCGGCGGGGCGTGCATCCCGGCGCCGCCACCGAGCAGCCACGCGCCGGAACACAGCGCGACCACGGTGACGGTCCCTATCGCGCCGTTGCTGACTCTGCGCACGCGAGCCTCCTACCTGACTCGAGCGGTCGTACCCGGCCCCCTCCGAGCCGCGAGGGGCGTCGGACCCGGAGGGGGAGGGACATGCGGTACCGGCGGACGGACAGCGGAGGGTGCCCGTCAGATCCCGTCGCCTCTCGCCCGGCGATGCAGGAGCCAGGTACCGCCCGCGGCGGCGACGGCGAGAGCCGTCACGCCGGCCGCGGTCTGCACGGGATCGGGGCCCAGGGCGCCGCCGACCCCCGTCTTCACACTTCCCCGGGGCTCCTGCCCGCGGGGCGCGGTCAGGGTCACCACCAGGTCGCCCGTGACCTGGTGGTCGCCCTCGGCGCACTTCGCGACGATCTCGTACGTCCCCGGCTGCGCGCTCGGCGGTACCCGGAACTGCCCCACCGCCTCACCGTCGTGGGTACTCGGCGCCAGGGTGAAGACACCGGCCCCCACCGCTCCGGCGTCGCCCGCCGCCGTACCCTCCGCGCCGCACTCCGCGGTGTTCACGGTGATCTGGGTGCCCGGGACGGCCTGGGAGGGGAAGACCTCCAGGCCGCCGCCGCCGTCGTCGTCATCGGCATACGCGGGCGCGGTCACGAAGCCCGCGGCTGCGACGGCGAGGGCGGTACCGGTCAGCAGACGGGCGGTACGTCGCATCGATGCTCCTCCGAGCTCTCTTCGGTGTCCCCTGCCCTTCCGAGGTAAGTGGCAGCTGCGCGAGCCCGCTTCCTGAAGATCTGTCAGAAATGCGGTGAATGGGTGTCAGATCCCTGCGCGGTACGGTCGCTCGGGCGGACTTTCAGCAGGTCACCGGCGTATGGCGGAGGCGTGGCGGAACAGCACCCGATGGGTGCAGGGCGCGCGTGTGAACGGGTGACCCCGGTGGCCGGGGCGCGCACGCGGCCTCAAGGAAGGCTGTTCTTGACCTCAAGAAAGGTTGAGGTACGAGGCTGGGGCGCATGCAGATCACAGATGCGCCCCTCGAAGTGGAAGCCCCTCTCGCCGTGACCCTCGTCGTCGGCAGCAATCGCCACGGCCGCTTCGGCCCCGTCGTGGCCGACTGGCTCCTGGACCGTATGCGCGACCGCGACGACCTGCTCCCCGAGGTCGTCGACGTGGCCGACGCGGACCTGCCCACGACCTTCGCCCCGACCTCGGAGGCGATGGCGGCACGCTCCTCGGTCACCCCGAAACTCGCGGCCGCGGACGCCTTCGTCGTCCTCACCCCCGAGTACAACCACTCCTACCCGGCCGGCCTCAAGAACCTCATCGACTGGCACTTCACCGAATGGCAGGCCAAGCCCGTCGCGCTCGCCTCCTACGGCGGCGTCTCGGGCGGCCTGCGCGCGGTCGAACACCTCCGCCAGGTCTTCGCCGAACTCCACGCGGTCACACTCCGCGACACGGTGTCCTTCCACAACGCGGGCGCGTCCTTCGACGAGGGACGCCTCAAGGATCCGTCGGGCCCGGAGGCGGCGGCGAAGGTGATGCTGGATCAGTTGGTGTGGTGGGGGAGGGGGTTGCGGGAGGCGCGGGAGAAGCGGCCGTACGGGCGATAGGCGTGCCTGGGGCGGCCCGGCTGCCCCAGGCACACACGCCGGGCGGCCGCCCCGATCCGATGACCGGGGCGGCCGCCCGTGCGCACACCCTCACCGTCAGTTCACGTTGACGGCACTCCAGGCCGCCGCCACCGCGTTGTACTCCGTACTTCCCGCCCCGTACAGATCCTTCGCCGCGTTCAAGGTCGCCGTACGCGCCCCGGCGTAGTTCGTCGAGGACGTCATGTAGACCGTCAGCGCCCGGTACCAGATCTGGCCGAGCTTCTCCCTCCCGATCCCCGTCACCGTTTTCCCGTTGGACGTCGGGGAGTTGTAGCTGACGCCGTTGATGGTCCTCGCGCCGCTGCCCTCCGCCAGGAGGTAGGCGAAGTGGTTGGCCACGCCCGAGGAGTAGTGGACGTCGAGATTGCCCACCGACGAGCTCCAGTAGTCGGCCGACTTGCCGTCCTTGGAGGGCTTGTCCATGTAGCGCAGGGCGGCCTGGCCGAATCCCGGCCGGACGATCTTCTCGCCGATCAGGTAGTCCCCGGGGTCCGACGGGTTGTTGGCGTACCACTCCACCAGCGTGCCGAGGATGTCGGACGTCGCCTCGTTGAGGCCGCCGGACTCGCCCGAGTACGTCAGGGCCGCGGTCTTGAAGGTGACGCCGTGCGTCATCTCGTGGCCGGCCACGTCCAGGCCGACGAGCGGGCCGAGGCTCGTTCCGTCACCGTCGCCGTACGTCATGCAGAAACAACTGTCGTCCCAGAAGGCGTTGTTGTACTTGTTGCCGTAGTGGACGCGGTTGTACGAGCCCTTGCCGTCGTTCGCGATGCCGTTGCGGCCGAAGGAGTTCTTGTAGAAGTCCCAGGTCGTGTTGGTGCCGTACTGGGCGTCCACGGCGGCGGAGGCGCGGTCGGCGTCCGTCCCCGTCCCCCAGTGGTTGTCCGTGTCCGTGAATACGGTCGACGGGGCGCGGCTGACGCAGATGCTGGTCAGGAAGCACAGGTCCGTCTGGTTCGACGCGTCACCCGTGTACGTGCCGCCGCGCGTCGCGTCCTTGAGCTGGTAGGTCGATCCCGACAGCGTCGTCTCCAGCGGCACCGTCCCGCTGTACAGCGACCTGCCGTCGCCCGTCGCCGTCTCGATGTCGTCCCAGGCGTCGATCTGACGGCCGGTGCGGGCGTCCGTGAGGACGGTGCGGGAGACCGGGTTGCCCAGGGAGTCCTTCGCCGCCACCTGAGTCCGCCACGCCAGCTTCGGCGTTCCGTGCAGGGCGTCGACGACCAGCTCCGGCCTGGCCGTCAGCTTCCTCAGCGTCTCGCCGAGATTGACCGCGCGCAGGGCGTTCGCCGCGAGGTCGGCGGCCTTCGGGGCCGATATGGAGGGGACGATCGAAGCGAGGGATATCTTGCTCCGGGTCGCCCGGTTCGCGCTGCGGTACGTCCCGTCCGAGGCCAGATGAACCACGAAGTCGCCGCCGAGCACCGGGAGTTGACGGTACGTCCGGTCGTAGCGCACATGCTGCGTGCCGTCCTTGTCGACGATCACGTCCCGCACCTTCGTGCCCTCGTCCGAGGTGAGCCCGAGGCTCGCGGCGTGGGCCAGGAGCGCCGACGCCGCGTT
The DNA here is from genome assembly GCF_000720765.1 of Streptomyces sp. NRRL S-646. Taxonomy (GTDB): domain Bacteria; phylum Actinomycetota; class Actinomycetes; order Streptomycetales; family Streptomycetaceae; genus Streptomyces. Next base: position 47,793 of record NZ_JODC01000006.1, on the reverse strand, counting down.
CGCGATCGCGCCCGCCCTGGTCGGTTGTTCGTCGGCCACGGCGGCGGGGGAGAGAGCCGCGGCCAGCAGACTGGCGGTGGTGGCGGCCACGCCGAGAGCGGCGAGACGACGGGAACCTCGGACGTCGATACGTATTCGGCTCATCGATCTCCTCGAGAAGGCGCCAATGGGCGCGTGGGGGCGCGCCAAGGGCGTGTGGGGGAGGCGCAGGTGTCGACCACGATTTAAGGGGCCATGACACGGCGCGGTCCATAGCGCGTACTGGGAGGTATGGGAGGGGGTGTGTGTGGAGAGAGAATCGTTTTTGTGAGACTCCCGTTCTTCGTCTACGGCACCCTCCTCCCCGGCGAGGTCAACCACGACCTGTTCCTGCGCGGTCGCACAGAGGCTGAGGAGCCGGCGCGGCTGAACGGCGCGGTGCTGTACGACGGGCCCGGCTATCCCTACGCCGTCGACGATCCGGGCGGGGTGGTGTACGGGGAGCTTGTGACCGCACTGCCGCAGGAGTACGAGGAGTTGCTCGTCGCCCTCGACCGGCTGGAGGAATACGCCCCGGGTGATCCGCGCAGCCTCTACGAGCGCGTCGAGCGGCGAGTGAGCGGTGACGGCGCGACCGTACGCGCCTGGGTGTATGTGGCCGCTCCTGCCGTCGCCGCACGCCTGCGTGCCCGCGGGAAGCTGATCGAGAGCGGGGACTGGCGGATCAGGTGAGCATCTCCAGCCGCACCGCGCACGCCTTGAACTCCGGCATGCGAGAAGTCGGGTCGAGGGCAGGGTTGGTGAGGGTGTTGGCGCGGCCCTCGCCCGGCCAGTGGAAGGGCATGAAGACCGTGTCCGGGCGGATCGAGGTGGTGATGCGGGCCGGTGCGACGGCCCGTCCCCGGCGGGACACCACCGCCACCGGGTCGCCCTCCGCCGCCCCGAGCCGCGCCGCCAGCCGCGGGTGCAGCTCCACGAACGGCCCCGGCGCCGCGGCGTTCAGCTCGTCCACGCGGCGGGTCTGGGCGCCGGACTGGTACTGGGCGACGACCCGGCCGGTGGTCAGCAGCACCGGGTACTCGTCGTCCGGTTCCTCGGCGGACGCCCGGTGCGAGACGGGGACGAAGCGGGCCCGGCCGTCCGGGGTGGCGAAACGGTCGAGGAACAGGCGGGGGGTGCCGGGGTGGGCGCCCGCGGGGACGCCCTGGGCTGCGGTGTCCTCGCCGGATGCGGCCGACGAGGCGTCCTCGCCGTCCTGCACGTCCGCCGGACACGGCCAGAACACGCCGTTCTCGTCCGCCAGCCTGCGGTAGGTGATCCCCGAGTAGTCGGCCGGCCCGCCCGCGCTGGCCCGCCGCAGCTCCTCGAAGACCTCCTCCGCGTCGGTCGGGAAGCCCTTCTCCACGCCGAGCCGGTCGGCCAGTTCGTGCATGACCTCCAGGTCGCTGCGGACACCGTCGGGAGCAGTGATCGCGCGCCGCCGCAGCAGCACCCTGCCCTCCAGGCTGGTCGTCGTACCGGTCTCCTCCGCCCACTGGGTGACGGGCAGCACGACGTCCGCCAGTGCCGCCGTCTCCGACAGCACGACATCGCAGACGGCCAGGAAGTCGAGCGACTTGATGCGTTCCTCGATGTGCGCGGCACGCGGCGCCGACACGACCGGGTTGGACCCCATCAGCAGCAGGGACCTGATGTCCGTACCCAGCGCGTCCAGCAGTTCGTACGCACTGCGCCCGGGCCCGGGAAGCGAGTCCGGGTCCACGCCCCACACCTCGGCAACATGCCGCCGCGCCGCAGGGTCGTCCAGCTTGCGGTAGCCGGGCAGCTGGTCGGCCTTCTGGCCGTGTTCGCGCCCGCCCTGTCCGTTGCCCTGCCCGGTCAGACAGCCGTACCCGGACAGCGGGCGGCCCGCACGGCCGGTCGCCAGGCACAGGTTGATCCACGCGCCGACCGTGTCCGTGCCCTTGGACTGCTGCTCGGGGCCGCGCGCGGTCAGCACCATCGCGTTCTCCGGCTCGCAGAACAGCCGCACAGTTTCCCGCAGTTGGGGAACGGACACCCCTGTGATCCGTTCCACGTACTCCGGCCAGTGCGCCATCGCCGCCGCCCGGGCGTCCTCCCAGCCGGTCGTGCGCTCCTGGACGTACGCCTCGTCGACCCGCCCCTCGGCCACCACCAGGTGCAGCAGACCGAGCGCCAGCGCGAGATCCGTACCGGGCCTCGGTGCCAGATGCAGGTCGGCCTGCTCGGCGGTCTTCGTGCGGCGCGGGTCGACGACGATCAGTGTGCCGCCGTTCTCCTTCAGCTCGTTGAAGAACCGCAGCGAGGGCGGCATGGTATCCGCGAGGTTCGACCCGACCAGGATCACGCAGCCCGTCTTCGGGATGTCCTCCAGCGGGAAGGGCAGCCCCCGGTCCAGGCCGAACGCCTTGGTGCCGGCCGCCGCGGCCGACGACATGCAGAACCGCCCGTTGTAGTCGATCTGCGAGGTGCCGAGCACCACCCGCGCGAACTTGCCGAGCGTGTACGCCTTCTCGTTCGTCAGGCCGCCGCCGCCGAAGACGCCGACCGCGTCCGGGCCATGTTCCGTACGCGTCCGGCGCAGTCCCCCGGCGATCCGTTCCAGTGCCTCGTCCCAGGTGGCGGGCACCAGAACGCCCTCGGAGCGCACCAACGGGGAGGTCAGACGCACCCGGGACGAGAGTACGGCGGGCGCCGTACGGCCCTTGCCGCACAGCGCACCCCGGTTCACCGGGAAGTCCGCGCGCTCGCTCACCTCGACCGTGCCGTCCGGCGCGGGCGTCAGGTTCATCCCGCACTGCAGGGCGCAGTACGGGCAGTGCGTGGGCGTGGCGGAGATCTGCATGCCACTCAGCGTGCTTCGGCTGTGTTACGTGCGGGACGGCTCCTTGTTACGCGGGCGGCACGGCGACCTCCCGGCCGGGCGGGGGTGGCGGTGAGGCGCCCTTCACCGGGCGTCGGCCAGCGCCTTCGTGACCCCCGTTTCCTTCGGCCCGAGGAACCGCGGGTCCGGGTGGAACACGGCATCCAGGGCCGCCTTGCCGGCCGCGAAGATCTCGCGGGTACCCCCGTAGTACCAGGTCACGTCGTGCTTGGCGTCGACCCCGATGCCGTACGAGTCGACACCCGCCGCCTCGCACAGGGCGACCGCGCGCCGGACGTGGAAGCCCTGGCTGATGAGCACGGCCCTGTCGACGCCGAAGATCTTCTTGGCGCGGACGCAGGAGTCCCAGGTGTCGAAGCCCGCGTAGTCGCTGACGATCCGCCCGTCCGGGACGCCGTGCTTCTTCAGATACGTGCGCATGGCGTCGGGCTCGTCGTAGTCCTTGCGGCTGTTGTCGCCGGTGACGAGGACGACCTGGACACGGCCCTCGCGGTACAGCTCGGCGGCCGCTTTCAGACGGTTCGCGAGGTACGGGGAGGGCTCGCCGTTCCACAGGCCTGCACCGAAGACGACGGCGACCTCGGTGCGGGGTGCGTCGGCGGTCGTACGCAGCCGGTCGCCCGTCGTGACGTACAACCAGGTCACCGGCAGCAGCGCCAGCACACACCCGGCCATCACGGCCTGCACCAGCCTCCGCTGCCCGGCACGCGTGCGCGGCAGGCGCGGTCTGCGCAGCTTGCGTCGGCGCATCGGACGGTCCCCTCCCAGGTCGGCTTTCGACATTCAGGGACGCGATGTCAGGCCTCCCGGTTCACCGACAATACGTGACCAGTCTCACTCCGGGCGACGAAGCCGCAGGTCACGCCGCCTCACACACCCCCTGCACCCCGCCGTGAACCGCCGGAAAACACCCGTCATTCCTGTGCAATGGGACGGCAACCTCCCGCCGCCACCATCGGTCCATGACGCCGTCGAACCCTCCTCGCGACGAGTCCTTGACCGCCCACCTCGACAGTACGGCGCACCTCATGAACCGGATCAGCAGCCAGCTCGCCAGCCAGCTCAGCCTCGTCTCCCTGAACGGCAGACGGCGCCCCGGCCCTCCCGCGCTCGTCGTCGTCGCGCACGGCAGCCGCGACCCGCGCGCCCTGAGCACCGTCCGTACGCTCCTGGACCGCGTCCGCGAGCAGCGCCCGGGCCTGCCGGTCCACCTGGGCCACATCGAGCTGAACGACCCGCTGCTCCCGGACACGCTGGCCGGCCTCGGTACTCAGGAGGCCGTCCTCGTCCCTCTTCTCCTCGGCCGCGGCTACCACATCAAGCGGGACATCCCCGAGATGGCCGCCGAGTCGCAGGTACGCGCGCGCGTGGCCGGCGCTCTCGGCCCCCACCCCCTCCTGGTGGAGGCCCTGCACGCCCGCCTCGTCGAGGCCGGCTGGCGGACCCGCATGGACGAGGCCACCCGCCGCACCAGCGCCGTCGTCCTCGCCGCGGCAGGCTCCCGCGACCCGGAGTCGAAGATCGACACCAACCGCACGGCCGAACTGCTGGCGCAGCGCCTGGGCGTCCCGGTGGTCCCGGCCTACGCCACCACCGCCGCCCCCACGGTCCCGGACGCGATCAGCGCTTTGGCGGCGAGGGGTCGACACCGGGTGGCGGTGGCTTCCTACTTCACAGCCCCCGGCCGCTTCGCCACGGAGTCCGCGGAGGCGGCCCCGTGGATCGCTTCGGCTCCGCTGGGCACGCATCCTGCGATGGCACAGCTCGTCCTTCACCGCTACGACCAGGCACTCGCGACACCGATCAGCACGGCGCCGGAACTGGCGTCGGCCTGAACCGCCGGGTGACTGCGCTTCCCCAGGGGCGCGGGGCTGTGTCGATTTGCGGCTCCGCCGCGGGGCGCGACCAGCCACAACGGACCCACACCCGCAAAACATCGGAACCCGGCAGACGCTTACGCGAATTGTCAGTCCTTGCGCTTACTGTCGAGTCATGTCGTACGACGCGCAGTCAACAGAACGCTGGGCCCCCGAACCCGACAAACGCCCCGGCCGCACAGCCTTCCAACGCGACCGCGCCCGCATCCTGCACAGCTCAGCACTCCGCCGCCTGGCAGGCAAAACCCAGGTCGTCACCCCAGGAACCCGCAGCCAAGTATGGGACGCCAGTCCCAGAACCCGCCTCACCCACTCCCTGGAGTGCGCCCAGGTCGGCCGCGAACTGGGCGCAGCCCTCGGCTGCGACCCCGACCTCGTGGAAGCAGCCTGCCTCTCCCACGACCTCGGCCACCCCCCGTTCGGCCACAACGGCGAACAGGCCCTGAACGAATTCGCCGAGGACTGCGGCGGCTTCGAGGGCAACGCACAGTCCCTGAGACTCCTCACCCGCATCGAGCCCAAACGCTTCACCCCGGAGGGCTCCGTGGGCCTCAACCTCACCCGGGCCGCCCTGGACGCCGCCACCAAATACCCCTGGCCCCGAGGCGCCCACCCCACCGACCCGGCCTCCCCCAAGTTCGGCGTCTACGAGGACGACCGCCCCGTCTTCGACTGGGTCCGCAAGGACGCCCCGGGCACCCGCACCACCTTCGAGGCCCAGGTCATGGACTGGTCCGACGACGTGGCGTACTCGGTGCACGACGTCGAGGACGGCCTGCACGCCGGCCACATCGACCCCAACTGCCTGCACGCGGAGCCCGAACGCCAGGCGGTCTTCGCGGTCGCCGTCGGACGCTACGTCCCTGCCGGCACCGACCCGGCCGAACTCGCCGCCGCCCTGGACCGCCTCCAGGACCAGGAGTGGTGGCCGCACGGCTACGACGGCTCCGCGGTCGCCCAGGCCCGCCTCAAGGACGCCACCAGCCAGCTCATCGGCCGCTTCTGCCTCGCCGCCGAGACCGCCACGCGCGCGGCGTACGGCACCGGCCGCCTCACCCGCTACGACGCCGAACTCGTCGTACCGCACGAGACGCGGCTGGAATGCGCGGTACTCAAGGCCGTCGCCGACCGGTACGTCATGCAGCGCGCCGAGCAGGAGCTGCTGAGAGCCGACCAGCGGATCGTGGTCGCCGAGCTCGCCGAGGCGCTCACCGCCCGCGCCCCGGACGGCCTGGACCCCCAGTTCCGGGCCCTGTTCGACCAGGCAGGCGACGACCGCGCCCGCAAGCGGGTGATCGTCGACCAGATCGCCTCCCTCACCGACGCATCGGCCCGTTCGCTTCACGCGCGTCTGACGGAGCATCTGTGAGACTGACGGGACGCCGGGGGCGCCGAACGAGCCCGAATGTGACCCTCCGTGGCCTGATCGGGCCACTCCCTCTTCCCCCATCACGCTCCGTGCGGGACGCTCGCATGTGGCGGTAAAGCTGTGTTCTCTGGGGAGACACCCCCCAGACCCCGTAGGAGGCATCAAGTGGTCGACGCGGATCAGACATTCGTCATCGTCGGAGGCGGTCTCGCCGGCGCGAAAGCGGCCGAGACGCTCCGAGCGGAGGGCTTCACCGGCCGCGTGATACTGATCTGCGACGAACGCGACCACCCGTACGAGCGCCCTCCCCTCTCCAAGGGCTATCTGCTCGGCAAGGAGGAGCGCGACAGCGTCTTCGTCCACGAGCCGGCCTGGTATGCGCAGAACGACATCGAGCTGCACCTCGGCGAGACCGTCGACGCCATCGACCGCGAGGCGAAGACGGTCCGCTTCGGCGAGGACGGCACGCTCGTCCGCTACGACAAGCTCCTGCTGGCGACGGGCGCGGAACCGCGCCGCCTCGACATCCCGGGGACCGACCTGGCCGGCGTCCACCATCTGCGCCGCCTCGCGCACGCCGAGCGGCTCAAGCACGTGCTGACTTCCCTCGGCCGGGACAACGGGCACATCGTGATCGCCGGCGCCGGCTGGATCGGTCTGGAGGTCGCGGCGGCGGCCCGCGAGTACGGCGCCGAGGTCACCGTCGTCGAACCCGCGCAGACCCCGCTGCACGCGGTCCTCGGCCCCGAGCTCGGCAATCTCTTCGCCGAGCTGCACCGCGAGCACGGCGTCCGCTTCCACTTCGGCGCGCGGCTGACGGAGATCGTCGGCCAGGACGGCATGGTGCTTGCGGCCCGTACCGACGACGGCGAGGAGCACCCCGCGCACGACGTGCTCGCGGCGATCGGCGCGGCCCCCCGCATCGGTCTCGCGGAAGCCGCAGGCCTTCGGATCGCCGACCGTGCACACGGCGCCGGCGTCGTGGTCGACGAGCGCCTGCGCACCTCCGACCCCGACATCTACGCGGCCGGCGACGTGGCGTCCTTCCCGCACGCCCTCTTCGGCACCCACCTCCGTGTCGAACACTGGGCCAATGCCCTCAACGGCGGCCCGGCCGCGGCGCGCGCGATGCTCGGCCGGGACGTCACCTACGACCGTGTGCCCTATTTCTTCTCCGACCAGTACGACTTGGGGATGGAGTACAGCGGGTGGGCGCCCGCGGGTTCCTACGACGAAGTGGTGATCCGAGGGGACGCGGGCAAGCGTCAGTTCATCTCCTTCTGGATCAAGGAGGGCCGGGTGCTGGCCGGGATGAACGTGAACGTGTGGGACGTCACAGAGCCCATCCAGAAACTGATCCGCTCGAAGACACAGGTGAACACGGAGGCCCTGGCGGACCCGCACGTCGCTCTTGAGAGCCTGATCGCCTAGTCATCTGCCTGGTTCAGTCGTCTCGCGAGTGCGACCAGCCGCCCCAGAGGTGTCAGTCCGGCACCGTAGAATTCACGCGTGGCAGGACGGATCAACGACGAGGACGTGAAGGCGGTACGGGACGCGGTCCCGATCGACGCCGTGGTGTCCGAGTACCTCCAGCTGCGCAACGCGGGCGGGGGCAACCTCAAGGGCCTCTGTCCGTTCCACGACGAGAAGTCGCCGTCCTTCCAGGTCAGCCCGAGCAAGGGACTCTTCCACTGCTTCGGCTGCCAGGAGGGCGGCGACACCATCACCTTCGTGATGAAGGTCGACCACCTCTCCTTCTCCGAGGCGGTCGAGCGCCTGGCCGGCCAGGCCGGCATCACCCTCCGCTACGAGGAGGGCGGCTACAACCCCACCCACCAGCGCGGCGAGCGCATCCGCCTGGTCGAGGCCCACAAGATCGCCGCGCAGTGGTACGCCGAACAGCTCGCGACCGGCCCGGAGGCCGACACCGGCCGCAAGTTCCTCGCCGAGCGCGGCTTCGACCAGTCCGCCGCCGAGCACTTCTCCGTCGGCTACAGCCCCCAGGGCTGGGACCACCTCACCCGCTACCTCCGCGGCAAGGGCTTCACCGACAAGGAGCTCCTGCTCTCCGGCCTCTCCCAGGAGGGCCGCCGCGGCCCCATCGACCGCTTCCGCGGCCGCCTGATGTGGCCGATCCGCGACATCGGCGGAGACGTCGTCGGCTTCGGCGCGAGGAAGCTCTACGAGGCGGACAACGGCCCCAAGTACCTCAACACCCCCGACACGCCGATCTACAGGAAGTCCCAGGTCCTGTACGGCATCGACCTGGCGAAGAAGGACATCGCCAAGGTCAGTCGCGCGGTCGTCGTCGAGGGCTACACCGATGTGATGGCCTGCCACCTGGCCGGCGTCACGACCGCGATCGCGACCTGCGGCACGGCCTTCGGCGGCGACCACATCAAGATCCTCCGCCGGCTGCTGATGGACAACGGCTCGGCCCGTGTGATCTTCACCTTCGACGGCGACGCGGCCGGCCAGAAGGCGGCCCTGCGCGCCTTCGAGGACGACCAGAAGTTCGCCGCCGAGACCTACATCGCCATCGCCCCGGACGGCATGGACCCCTGCGAACTGCGCCTGGCGAAGGGCGACGAGGCGGTCGCGGACCTGGTCGAACCCCGTACGCCGCTCTTCGAGTTCGCGCTGCGCCAGATCGTCGTCCGCTACGACCTCGACACCCCGGCGGGCCGGGCCGCCGCCCTGGACGAGGCGGCCCCGATCGTCGCCCGCATCAAGAACAGCGGCGCCCAGCACGAGGTCGCCGTCCAGCTCGCCGGCATGCTCGGCATCCTCGACACCCAGTTCGTGGTCAAGCGGGTGGCCCAGCTGGCCCGTTGGGCCCGCGACCGCGGCGGCAAGGGCCCGGCCCCGGCGCGCGGCCCCCAGTCGTACGAGGCCGCGCCCCGCTCCTCGGGCCCGTCCGGCCCGGCCCTCAACCTCCGCAACCCCGTCTACGCCACCGAACGCGAACTCCTCAAACTCGCCCTGCAGCGCCCCGAGTTGGTCTCCCCGGCCTTCGACGCCTACGGCATGGACGAGTTCACCGCCGCGCCCTACGCCGCCGTACTCCAGGCGATCATGGAGGCGGGCGGCGCGGAGTACGGGGTACAGGACGCACAGGACTACCTCGTCCGCGTCCGCGAGGCCGCCCCGGACGACACGGTCCGCGCGATGGTCACGGAGCTGGCCGTCGAGGCGATCATGCGCCGCACGGTCGACGAGAACTATGCGGGCGAGCAGCTGGTGACCGTCCGCCGCCGGGCCGTGGAGCGCCGCGTCCGCGACATCCAGAGCACCCTCACCCGCCTCGGCACCCACTCGGACCCGGCACAACTGGCTGCGGTACAGAACGAATTGTGGGTACTCCAACAGTACGACCAGGCGCTGCGCGAGCACGGAGCCGCAGCACTCTGACTCTTCGCGTACGCCACGGTAACCGCGCGGTCACGGCCCGATTGCAAAAAGTCACCGCACGCCCCTCGTGGCGGCGATGTGTCGTACTCCACACTGGGTCCGGTGCCTGAGTCCTCGGAGCGCGGCCGACCCGTCCCGCACGGGTCGCACAACCCCGCGGTTCCGCTCATCGCGTACGGGACGGACAGCGGCGAGGCCGTCGACTCCGCTCCCGAAGCAGCGCTGCCGCACACCTCAGCAGCGATCATCCTGGAGGTCGCCCCCGTGCAGACCCAGACCCTCGCACAGACCGACAACAGTACGGACGGCACGGAGCCGGACGCCGCGACGGACGTTCTCGTCGCGGTCCCCCCGCAGACCCGTGTCGCGCACCACCCCGAGGCGGACCCGGAAGGCCCGCCCGAGCCGGCCGAACCGCCCGCAGAGGCGCTGGAGGCCGCGGAGGACCCCGAGCCCGTGGAACCGCCGCGTGCCCGCGCCGCAGACACCGGCGCCCCGTCCTCGGACCTGTTCCGCCAGTACCTGCGCGAGATCGGCCGCATCCCCCTGCTGACCGCGGCCGAGGAGGTCGAGCTCGCCCGCCGTGTCGAGGCCGGCCTGTTCGCCGAGGAGAGGCTCAGCACCGCGCCCGACCTGGACAGCCAGCTCGCCCTCGACCTGGACCGCCTCGTCGTGATGGGCCGGATGGCCAAGCGCCGCCTCATCGAGGCGAATCTGCGGCTCGTGGTGTCCGTGGCCAAGCGGTACGTCGGCCGCGGGCTGACCATGCTCGACCTGGTCCAGGAGGGAAACCTGGGCCTGATCAGGGCAGTTGAGAAGTTCGACTACGCCCGCGGGTACAAGTTCTCGACGTACGCGACCTGGTGGATCCGCCAGGCCATGTCCCGGGCCCTCGCCGACCAGGCCCGGACCATACGGGTCCCGGTCCACGTGGTCGAGCTGATCAACCGGGTCGTGCGCGTCCAGCGCCGCATGCTGCAGGAACGCGGCTACGAGCCCACGCCGGAAGAGGTCGCCGACCACCTCGACCTGCCCCCCGAGCGGGTCAGCGAGGTCCTCCGCCTGGCCCAGGAACCCGTCTCCCTGCACGCCCCGGTGGGCGAGGAGGACGACGTGGCCCTCGGCGACCTCATCGAGGACGGCGATGCCACCTCGCCGGTGGAGTCGGCGGCGTTCCTGCTGCTCAGGGAGCATCTGGAGGCGGTCCTGTCCACGCTCGGAGAGCGCGAGCGCAAGGTGGTCCAGCTCCGGTACGGCCTGGCGGACGGCCGCCCCCGCACGCTGGAGGAGATCGGCCGCATCTTCGGCGTCACGCGGGAACGCATCCGCCAGATCGAATCGAAGACCCTGAACAAGCTGCGGGATCACGCATTCGCGGACCAGCTGAGGGGCTATCTGGACTGACGCCGTCTGCGGGCCGGTGGGGGCTGATCGCGCAGTTCCCCGCGCCCCTTAAAAGCCGCTGCAGCCGCCGCAGCTGCGGGCAGTCGTGCCGCTGGGGCGGCGCCCGTCCCAAAGAGAGCGCCACCCCGCAAGCGCGGGCAAGTGCACCCACCCGGCCTCAGCCCCAGCGCCGGGCAACAGTTCAGTCGACCTCAGCCACGGCCTGCGCGAACTGAGCCTTGTACAACCGCGCATAGGCGCCGCCTGCGGCAAGCAGCTCCGCATGCGCGCCCTGCTCCACGATCGACCCGTTCTCCATCACCAGAATCGTGTCCGCGTCCCGGATCGTCGACAGCCGGTGCGCGATCACGAACGACGTACGCCCGTGCGCCAGCTTCGCCATCGCCTTCTGGATCAGCACCTCGGTCCGGGTGTCCACCGACGAGGTCGCCTCGTCCAGCACGAGAATCGTCGGGTCGGACAGGAACGCCCGCGCGATGGTGATGAGCTGCTTCTCACCGGCGCTGACCCCCGTGCCCTCGTCGTCGATCACGGTGTCGTACCCGTCGGGCAGCGTCCGCACGAACCGGTCGGCGTGTGCGGCCCGCGCCGCCTCCTCGATCTCGCCCCGGGTGACGTCCCGGGACGCCCCGTACGCGATGTTCTCCGCGATCGTGCCGCCGAACAGCCAGGTGTCCTGCAGCACCATGCCGATCCCGGCCCGCAGTTCGTCCCGGGACATCGTCGCGATGTCGACGCCGTCGAGAGTGATCCGCCCGCCGGAGACCTCGTAGAACCGCATGAGCAGGTTGACCAGCGTGGTCTTGCCCGCTCCCGTCGGTCCGACGATCGCGACCGTGTGCCCGGGTTCCGCCTTCAGGGACAGGTCCTCGATCAGCGGCTTCTCGGGGTCGTAGCGGAAGGAGATGCTCTCCAGTTCCACCCGCCCCCGCAGCTCCTCGGGCCGCTCGCCGCGCACCGGATCCGCCTCCTGCTCCTCCGCGTCCAGGAGTTCGAAGACCCGCTCGGCCGAGGCGACACCCGACTGCACCAGGTTCGCCATCGACGCGACCTGCGTCAGCGGCATCGAGAACTGCCGCGAGTACTGGATGAAGGCCTGCACATCACCGATGGACAGCGCGCCCGAGGCGACCCGCAGACCGCCGACCACCGCCACCAGCACATAGTTGAGGTTCGACACGAACATCATCAGCGGCTGCATGACCCCGCTGTTGAACTGCGCCTTGAACCCGGCCTCGTACAGCGCGTCGTTCTGCTCGGCGAACTGCTTCGCCGACTCCTCCTGCCGCCCGAACACCTTCACCAGCGTGTGGCCGGTGTACATCTCCTCGATGTGGGCGTTGAGCTTGCCGGTGGAGCGCCACTGCTGCACGAAGTGCGGCTGCGACCGCTTGCCGACGCGCGTGGCGACCACGAACGAGAGCGGCACCGTCACCAGCGCCACCAGCGCGAGCAGCCACGACACCCAGAACATCATCGCCAGCACACCGATGATCGTCAGCAGCGAGTTGATGAGCTGGCCCATCGACTGCTGCAGCGTCTGCCCGATGTTGTCGATGTCGTTGGTCGCCCGGGACAGCACCTCACCGCGCTGCCGCTTGTCGAAGTACGACAGCGGCAGCCGCGACAGCTTCGCCTGCACGTCCTCGCGCAGCCGGAACATCGTCCGGTTCACGGCCCGGTTCACCAGCCGTGTCGCCACCGCCATCAGCAGACCGGCGACGAAGAACGTGCCCAGCGCGAGCAGCAGTACGTCGCCCACCGCGCCGAAGTCGATGCCCTTGCCCGGGGTGAAGTCGGTGCTGCGGAGCATGTCGGCGACCTGGCCCTGCCCCCGATGCCGCATGGACGCGAGGACTTCGTCCTTCGTGGCCCCGGACGGCATCTGCCGCCCGATGATGCCGGCGAACACCAGGTCGGTGGCCTTGCCGAGGATCTTCGGCCCGACCACGTTCAGACCGACGCTCACGACCACGCAGAACAGCAGCACGCAGATCGTCAGCCGTTCCGGCTTGAACTGGGAGATCAGGCGTTTGCCCGACACCTTGAAGTCCATCGAACGGCTGTCGGGACCGCCGCCCTGGCCCATCATCCGTGCCATCGGCCCGGCCATCAGGCAGCCTCCGCTTCCGTCAGCTGGGAGAGCACGATCTCCCGGTAGGTCTCGTTGTCCGCCATCAGCTCGTGATGGCGGCCGGTCCCGACGACACGTCCTTCGTCGAGTACGACGATCCGGTCCGCGTCCCGGATGGTCGCCACCCGCTGGGCGACGATCACGACGGTCGCCTCCGCGGTCTCCTGCGCGAGCGCCGCCCGCAGCGCCGCGTCGGTCGCGTAGTCCAGGGCGGAGAAGGAGTCGTCGAAGAGGTAGATCTCGGGGCGCTGCACCAGCGTCCGCGCGATCGCGAGCCGCTGCCGCTGACCACCCGAGACGTTGGTGCCGCCCTGCGCGATGGGGGAGTCGAGGCCGTTCTCCAGCTGCTCGACGAAGTCCTTGGCCTGCGCCACCTCCAGCGCGTGCCACAGCTCCTCGTCCGTGGCGTCCGGATTGCCGTAGCGCAGATTGGTCGCCACCGTCCCCGCGAACAGGTACGGCTTCTGCGGCACCAGCCCGACCGTTCTGGCGAGCAGCTTCGGGTCGAGCGTCGCGACGTCCGTGCCGTCGACGAGCACCTCGCCGTCGGTCGCGTCGAACAGCCGAGGGACCAGCCCGAGCAGCGTGGACTTGCCGCTGCCGGTCGAGCCGATGACGGCGGTCACCTCGCCGGGCCGCGCCACCATGTCGATGCCCTTGAGCACGGGCTCCTCGGCGCCCGGATAGCGGAACCCGGCACCCCGGATCTCCAGATGCCCGTGCCGGCGCAGCTCCGTGACCGGCGTGACGGGCGGCACCACGCTCGACGAGGTCCCGAGGACCTCCTCGATCCGCTCGGCGCACACCTCCGCACGCGGCACCATCATGAACATGAAGGTGGCCATCATCACGGACATGACGATCTGCATCAGATAGGCGAGGAACGCGGTCAGGTCACCGATCGCCATCCCACCGCTGTCGATGCGATGCGCGCCGAACCACACCACCGCGATCGACGACAGGTTCACCACCGTCATCACGATCGGGAACATCAGCGCGAGCATGTTGCCGGTGGCCAACTGCATCTCGGTGAGGTCGGTGTTCGCCTTACGGAAACGATCCTTCTCGTAGTCGTCCCGCACGAACGCCCGGATCACACGGTTGCCGGTGATCTGCTCGCGCAGCACCCGGTTCACCGTGTCGAGCCGCACCTGCATGGCCCGGAACAGCGGCCGCAGCCGCCGTACGATCAGCGTCACGCAGATGCCCAGCGTCGGCACCACGGCGACCAGCACCCCGGAAAGCGGCACGTCCAGGCCGAGCGCCAGCACGATCCCGCCGACGCACATGATCGGCGCCGACACCATCAGCGTGAACGTCATCAGGGCCAGCATCTGGACCTGCTGTACGTCGTTGGTCGTACGGGTGATCAGCGAGGGCGCCCCGAAGTGCCCGACCTCCCGCGCCGAGAAGGACTGCACCCGGTCGAACACTGCCGCCCGGACGTCCCGGCCGACCGCGGAGGCGGTCTTGGCGCCGTAGTACACGGCACCCGTGTTGCACACGACCTGCGCCAGCGAGATGCCGATCATCAGGGCGCCGAAGGAGAGGATGTAGCCGGTGTCACCCTTCACGACGCCGTTGTCGATGATGTGCGCGTTCAGCGTGGGCAGGTAGAGGGTGGCGCAGGTCTGCAGGAACTGCAGCAGCACCAGCAGGGCTATGGGTTTCTTGTAGGGCCTGAGGTAGGTCCGCAGAAGTCGTATGAGCACGCTACGTCTCTCGGAGTCGGCGGCGGGGCGGGCTTGATGCCCCAGGCTCCTATCGTCGGACACTCCACCCGTGTTACCTCAACCGATTAAGCCGACAGCAGTGCTCCGTACCGCCTTATGGGCGGAAAGCGCCGGGGTGTGTCTGTTCCCGGACGGAAACGAACTGCTGCCGTACCGCCTGTCCCACCGCCAGCTCGTCGCCCGGCTCCAGCACCTGTCCGGTCGCGCCCTGCCAGACCGGCGGGTTGCGCGGATCGAGCCGGCCCTGCGAGACCCCGAGCGCCCAGGCGGCCTGCCGGGCGGCACCGATCGCCGCATAGTCCGCGGGCTGCGGCACGACGACCTGCGCCCCGAAGAGCATGGGCGCCGCCGCCTGCACCGCAGGCAGCTCGGCGGCCGCCCCCAGCAGGAAGATCCGCCGCACCTCGACACCCCGGCCGCGCAGGACGTCCAGCGCGTCCGCGAGCCCGCACAGCATGCCCTCGAACGCCGCCCGCGCCAGATGCTCGGCCTTCATCGACTCCCGACGCAGCCCGGCCAGTGACCCGGCCGTGTGCGGCAGGTTCGGCGTCCGCTCACCCTCCAGATAGGGCAGGAGCACGAGCCCGTGGGCGCCCGGAGTCGACTTCATCGCCAGCTCGGACAGGCCCTCCAGATCGGGCAGCCCGAGCAGCTCGGCGGTCCCGCGCAGGGTCCGTACGGCGTTCAGCGTGGTGACGACCGGCAGATGCATGCCCGTCGCGTCGGCGAGGGACGTGATCATCCCGGTGCTGTCGACGAGTGCCTCGGGGTGTACGGCCATGACGGACCCGGAGGCGCCGAGCGACACCACCGCGTCACCGAGCCCGATGCCCAGCCCGAAGGCGGCGGACATGGTCTCCCCGGTCCCGGCGGAGATCAGCAGCCCCTCGGGAGTCGTACCGGCGGCGTCCGCAGGCCCGATCACCTCCGGCAGCATCGCCTGGTGGCCGAGCGCCAGCTCGACGAGATCGGAACGGTAGCTGCCGGTCGCCGCCGACCAGTAGCCGGTGCCGGAGGCGCCGCCCCGGTCGGTGGTCCTCCTGACCGGTCTGCCCAGCAGCTGCCACACCAGCCAGTCGTGGGCCTGCATCAGCATCGCGGTGCGCAGGGCTGCATCGGGTTCGTTCTTGGCGAGCCACCGCAGCTTGGTCACCGGCTGCGCGGCCTGCGGCACACACCCCACCGCCTGCGCCCACGCCTCCCGCCCGCCGAGCGCGTCGATCAGATCGGCGGCCGCGACCTGCGCACGCTTGTCGCCGCCGACCAACGCCGGGCGCACGGTGCCGCCCTGTGCGTCCAGTGGCACGACCGCGTTCTGCTGCGCCGACACGCCGATGGCCTGCACGCCTTCGAGGAGCCCGCCGCCGGCCGCTTCACCGAGGGACAGCAGCCAGGCCTGCGGGTCGACGTCGGCGGGCCGGTCGCCGTCCACCGGATGCGGGGCATACCCCTGCCTGAGCACGGTGCCCGTGTCCGTGTCACAGACGACGATGCGAGTGAAATCGGGTGCACTGTCCAACCCGGCGACTATCCCCATGGCGAAAATTCTATGGGCCCTGCGCCGCAGGGGTGTATGCGCTTCGCCGGGGGCGGGCGCGTCGTGGCAGGTGAGCTGCTACGAGTTGCTGGTGCCCCAGTCGTCCTCCGCTGCGCCGTTGGTGTTGCGCTCCCGCAGGGAGCGGACCCGCTGGGCCACCGAGGCGGGAACGTGGTCGCCGACCTTGTCGCTCACCGCGTGGTACGCCTTGCCGGCGAACTCGCGGCTCTGCTGGGCGGCCGACTCCGCGGTGTTGCGGACGGCGGGGTTCTCCGCGACCTGACGCGCGGACTTCTTCAGCTGCTCGTAGCGCTCGCGACCGGCACGTGTGCCGAGGACGTAACCCAGAGCCAGTCCGACGACGAACGTGAGCTTGTAGCGCATGGCGGAGCCACCCTTCCGTCCTTGGGGAGTACCGATTGGCGGAGCACCCCCCTGCTTGCGCTAATGTATGTGTCGCAGCGAGCGCCCGCCCCCTGGCGAATACCCAGGAAGGCACGTTCGATGCAACGAGGCATTCCTCCGTAGCTCAATTGGCAGAGCAGCCGGCTGTTAACCGGCAGGTTACTGGTTCGAGTCCAGTCGGGGGAGCTCGGTCCTCCGTAGCTCAATTGGCAGAGCAGCCGGCTGTTAACCGGCAGGTTACTGGTTCGAGTCCAGTCGGGGGAGCACAAGAAGAGGACCCCCTTGGGGTCCTTTTTCATGTGGGCGGGAACCGCGCAGGCGGCGGTGCAGTCTCCATGGGCGTGCGAAGTCGACCATCCGAAGCAGGAGATCGTATGAGCGGCTATGCTGCGGCAGACGGCGCGCACAAATGTGCGCGACACGCCGCTATGGGGCGGTAGCTCAGCCGGTTAGAGCAGCGGACTCATAATCCGTCGGCCGTGGGTTCGAGTCCCACCCGCCCCACCCATCGCGGGTCAGAAGAAACGTTCTGACTCGCTGGAACGTTCTGATCCCCCGGGCCGCTGTCCGGCCGTTCCCGCCAACGCCGGGGCGTTGGTGCGGTGTTGTGCTTGTCGGTGTGGTGTGAAGAGGGGGGCCTCGGCGCCGGCATTGCGCGTACCCTCGCGCCCAAGGAGGGCGCCATGGCCGGGCACGCGAAACCGATCAGGATGTGGTGGCTGGTCACGCTGACCGCCGTGACCATGGCGGTCATAGCGGTCGTTCTCGTGCTCCAGGCCGACTCCGGTGAGGCGACCCCGCCCAGGCCGACCGACACTCCCTCGGCCACCTCGTCCGTCCTCGGGTAGGGCAGTTCTCAGCCCGCTTCTTCGCGCAGCCCGTCGCGCAGGCGGCGCAGGTCGTCGGCGTGCCGGCCCAGGCCGTTGAGGCGCAGGCGGGTGGCCTCCGTGCGGGGGTCGGGGCGGAGCGTGAAGGCCAGGTCGAGGGACTCGCGCAGCATCCAGAGGTCGTAGGCGAGCAGCCGTGCCGCGTGGGCCTGCGCCCGCTGCAGGTCCGGGTCGCTGAGTTCGAGGTCCTGCAGGCGGGTGCGCAGGCGGTGCAGGGTGCTGCTCTGGCGGCTGCACATGCGTGCCGTCTGACGGGAGACGGGGCCCGGGTCCCCGCAGGCGGCCACCGCCGCGTCGGCCGGTGTCTGGGCGGCCACCGCCTCGTCCAGGACGGCGACCAGGGCGAGCAACTGGGCCCGGTGCGAAGGGCGGGCGGGGGCCGGACGGTGGTGGAGGCGGGTGAGCGTCCGTGCGGTACGGAGCCACCGGACGGTGCCGGGGGATGTGCGTATGCGCATGGCTCCAGTGTGCGCCGCGGACGTCGGGAGCCGTTCGGTTCGGTCAGTACGGGGCGGCCGTCTTGCGTTCCGGCTCGGTCAGGGGCGGGCCTTGCAGGTGTGGTTTCTTCGGGCCGAAGAGCATGGGGATCAGCATGTCGGGCGAGAAGAGGCGGGTGGCGGGCTTCTCCAGGCTCATGACGTCCAGGAGGGCGCCGAGGGCACGGGGGTTGCGGGCTCCGGTGGCCACGGCGCGGTCGACGAAGCGGGCGAGGAAGCGCTCCAGAGCGTTCGGGGGAGTGTCGGTGGCGCCGGGGTAGAACGCGTCCTGCCCCACGGCCAGGTCCCAGGCAGCGGCGACCGGGCGGGCCGCGGCGCGCTGGACGCGTCGGGCGGTGCCTGGGGCGGTGAGGGCGGTGGAGCGCAGGACGGTGCGGAGGCTGAGGGCGCACTGGGCGGCGACGGTGAGCCCGTGGCCGTAGACCGGGTTGTATCCGGCGATCGCGTCGCCGAGGACGGTGAAGCCGTCCGGCCAGGGCCGCATCTTCTCGTAGTAGCGGCGGCGGTTGGCGGTGCTGCGGGTGGTGGCGACCTCGCCGAGCGGCTCCGCGTCCTTGATCAGTTCGCCGATGACCGGGTCGCCGAGGGCGAGGGCGAAGTCCGTGAAGGTGTCGGGGTCGGGGCCGGGTTCGCCGCCTCGGGTGCCCGAGAGCGTGACGATCCAGCGGTCGCCCTCGATGGGCACGATGATGCCGCCACGGCCCGGCGCCTTCGCGGCGTTCGCCTGGACGTTGACGAGCGGGAAGCCGCTGTCCGCGGCCGTGCCCGGGGCCCGGTAGAGGCGGGTGGCGTAGGCGACGCCGGCATTCACCTCGCGCTCGGTGACCTGCGGCAGGCCGAGGCCGGTCAGCCAGCGGGGGGCGTGCGAGCCGCGGCCGGAGGCGTCGACCACCAGGTCGGCGGGCAGGGCGAGTTCCTCGTCCCCCGTGCGGACCTGGACGCCGGTGACGCGGTCCTGGTCGCCCTGCAGGGCCAGCGCCGTGGTGTTCTGGCGGAGGGTGATGCGCGCGTCGGCGAGGACGCGGGTGCGTATCACCGCGTCGAGCAGGTCGCGGGAGCACACCAGGTTGCGGTGGTGGGTGGAGGTGAAACGGCGGAACCAGATCTCGTTCGGGGCCCGGGAGACCATGTCGCCCATGATGTGCACCAGGCGGGCGCCGTTCGCGACGATCTCCGCGGTGAGGCCGGGCAGCAGCTCGTCGAAGGCCTTGACCCCGCCGCTCCACACGAGGTGTGCGTGCCGGGCCTGGGGAACGCCGCGGCGCGGCTCGGGCCCTTCGGGGAGCGTGTCGCGTTCGACGACCGTGACGTCGGCGAACTCGGCGAGGGCGGCGGCGGCGAACAGGCCGCTGATGCTGCCGCCGACGACTACGGCGCGGGGGCGGCGGGCGGTGGGTCTGTCAGGCATGGGTGATCTTGCTTTCTGTTTGCGGCTCCGCCGCGGGGTGGTCTGTTTGCTGCGGGTGCGTGGGGGCTGGTCGCGCCCCGCGGCGGAGCCGCATATCGATACAGCCCCACGCCCCTTTGGGGCGCTGTCCGACCGCAGCGTCATCAGGGCGGCGTAGTTCCCGGGAGATGGACTCGATGTCGGCGGTGATGTGGGTACTGGTCGCGGCGGTGTCGGGCGTGGGCGGGGCTCCCGAGCTCCGGGCGGCCAGGGCGGCGCGGACCGTGACCGCGCCTGCCGTCCCACGCGCCCTCGACTCGTCGTGGCCGGCGGCCCGCGCGGCCTCGTAGGCCTGTTGGTGGAGGCTCTGGTCGAAGTACGGGGTGAGCAGGCGCAGCCCGTCGTGGATGTGCTGCCGGCGCTGCATCAGGCGCAGGTCCAGCGGCGCCCAGAAGCCGAGCCGGGCCGGTGCCGCCGACGCACCGAGGACGCGCACCGCCCGCCACAGCGGCCGTAGCCGCCGATGCTCGCGCTGGTCGCGGATCCACCGCTGCAGGAACGGTCCCACCTGCGGCACGAGGAACCCGAGCGCCACCAGGGCGGCCTCCATGAGCGCGAAGGGCGGGGCGGCGCCGGTGCTGAGGGCGTCCCAGTCGTGGCCCGACCAGCGGGCGCCGACCGCCGTCAGCTTCGCCGCGTCGAAGAGCAGGCCCGAGGCGAAGCCGAGCTGCAGGAGCACGACCCCCGACTTCAGCCAGCGGTTCTCGACCTCCGGGAACCACTTCCACAGCATCGAGGCGGCGACCAGGGACGACACCATGTGCGCGGTCAGGTAGAGCAGGATGTGCTCCCGCATCCACGGGGTCGAGGCGTAGTAGGTGTCCAGGTCGTAGATCCGCGGCTCGGGCGCGTGTGCCGGCAGGAACGTCACCCAGAGGGCGACGACGACACCGGCGTACACCCAGTAGATGCGGCGCATCCTGCGGCGGCGGCGCTCGGACGGCTCCTCCCGCCAGCGGATGATCATCGTCAGACCGGTGGCGCAGAATGCGGTGAGGAACGAATAGGCCCAGGGCGAGGCGATGTTGGGCACACCTGTCAGCTCGTTGAGGCGCTCGATGTTGACCGGTGTGATGACGACCAGGACGGCCGTCGCCGAGGCCAGCAGCACCGTGGTCGCCCGTACGTCGGGGTCGCGCCAGGCGCGTACGAACGTGGGGAGCTTGACGAGGAGCGCGGTGGCCAGCAGGGCGGTGGGCACGGCATAGGGGATGCGGAAGTGAGGGTCCATCAGGGCTGTCATCAGAGGATGCGTCCGCCGCGGTGGCCCAGGGACAGGTTGATACGGCCCTCCACGGTGGCCGGTGTCACCGGGCCCTGCGCGTACCGGCCCGTCATCCAGGTGCGGACCTCGCGGGCGAACAGCAGGCCGAAGGTCTCCGCGTCCACCTCGTGGTCGTCGGCGGAGGCGGACCTGGCCGCCACCGTGCGGCAGACCTCGCGGGGAACCTCCTCGGAGGCGAGGACCTGCTGTGCGGCCCGTCCCAGTGCCCCGGGTGGCCGGCCGAGGGTGCGGGCGGCCGCCGGGCCGATGGCGTGGTCGCCGCAGGTGCCCTGCTCCTCGTGCCACAACTCGTGGCCCAGGATGACCAGTTGGGCCTCTGGGACCGTGCTCTCCTCGACCACGATGAGGGAACGGTCCCCGCAGTCCAGGCGCAGGCCCGACACCGGGATGTCCGGCGGGAACGTCCGGAACAGCAGCTGGATGGGCCGCCCGACGCGGACGCCCATGACCCGGCAGAACTCCTCCATCACGGCCCGCGGTTCGGCCGGCCGGGCGATCGACTTCGACGCCTCCCGGCCCAGCCCGGCGAGCAGCGACTTCATCGCCTTGGTGGTCATCGGGCGGTGCCCCCCTCGCCTGCCTGCTGCGGGACGGCCGACCTGATGACACCCTCCATGAGCCGGTCCGGCTGCTCGGGTGTCGTCGTGCCGTGGCGCCGCAGATCGGTGGCCTTCACTCCGTAACGGTCCATCAGGGCCAGTATGGGGCCCAGCTGTTCGACCCGTCCCTCCAACTCCCGCAGGACCGGCAGGAGTACGCCGTCCTGGCCGCCGGCTCCCGCGGGTCGAGCAGGTCCGGGAGGGCCGGGCCCTGCTCTTCGGCGAATGCGTCGAGAGGCGCCGGCCGGAAAACGATCGTTGAACGGTCAGCTGTCACGTCGTTGAACGGTCCAGGTGTTACGCAGAGCGAGAACTGAGCCCTGGGAGGACGATGAGAGGAGGAGTGTCGACAGGTCGACAGAAGGAGGCCCCCCATGGCCAACGACCGATCCGCGACGGCGACGAAGACCCCTCCCTCCGTCACCTTCGGCAAGACGGAACGGGAGGACCATCCCTGGGAGATACAGCTCGTCAAGCACCAGGAACGCACCGAGTCCGCGGAGTTCCGCGCCGCGAAGGACACCGCGAACAAGATCCTCAAGGAGCTGGCGACGACGGAGCGGCCGTACGGGCCGGGGCCGTACGAGATGCACCACGGCGGCAGTCTCTGGGTGATGACGGACGCGGGGTGGCGGATGTTCCGGGCCCGGGTCGGCATCGAGTGGAGCATGCAGTTCTGTGCCGACCCCGCGAAGGTCGACCGGCTGCGGCAGGAGGCCGCCGACCTCGTCGCCGCCTTCCCGAAGACCCTTCCCGCGCTGGAGGCCCTCGGCTACAAGCGGGCCCGCAAGCTGCTGGAGACCCCGATCACGGACGCCGAGGGCGTCGCGGCCTGGACCGACTCGCTCTTCAACGCCTGCGTGCCGCTGACCCGAGGGGACCACCAGGGGGTCCTGCCCAAGGCGGCCGGTGAGCACCACTACCCCTGGCCGATCAAGGGCGCCGACTACATCCGGTACGACGACTTCAACCTGTGGGTGACGCTGCCCGACGGCACCCACGCCGGTGTCGCCCCGGTGGGCGCCCGCGGCTCCGGCGACGGACGCCTGCGTATCGTCCACGCCCGGCACGGCACACCGGCCGGGGACGTCCTGGCCAAGGCGCAGCGGCGCCGCGTCATGGCCGTACTCCCGGCGGACAGCCCGATGGCCCTGGAGGCGTTCCAGCAGCAGATAACGCCCGGGGCGCGCACCGCGGCCGCCCGGCCGCGTTCCCGCGGCGCGCGCGGCAGTACCCGCCGGGCCGGTTAGGCGGGCCGTGGTCATGCCGCGCAGGATCGTCGTCTGCCTGGACGGCTCGGGCAACCAGGTGGGCGCCCGCAACCCCACGAACGTGGTCAGGTTCTACGAGATGCTGGAGACGGGCGACCCGTCGAGGCAGCTGCTCTACTACGACCCCGGGGTCGGCACCATGTCGTCGGCCACCGCGCGCGGGCCGCTGGGCCGCGGGCTGTCCCGGCTCGGCGGCCTCGCCTTCGGAACGGGGCTGAGGGCCAACCTCACCGAGGCGTACACGTACCTCATGCAGCACTGGCAGCCGGGGGACGCGGTGTACGTCTTCGGGTTCAGCCGCGGCGCCTACACGGCCCGTGCGCTGGTCGGGATGCTCAACAAGCCGGGGCTGATGCGGCCGGGTGCGGAGAACCTGGTGCCGTATGCGGTGGCGAAGTACGCGTTCAATCAGTCCATCGGAATCGACAAGAGCGAGCAGGAGGTCGCCCGCTTCTCGCACGCCTTCTGTCTGCGCACCGAGGGCGAGCCGCTGTGGGAGCAGGTGAAGCGCAACGACCCCCGGCAGGTCTCGCACCACGCCCTGCCGGTGGCCTACCTGGGCGTCTGGGACACCGTGAAGGCGGCCGGCCTTCTCCGCCTGGGCAATCTGCGCTGGCCGTACACCCACTCCCTGCCCAACGCCGCCCGCATCCGCCACGCCGTGTCCCTCGACGAGCTGCGGCGCCCGTACCGGGAGTTCCTCGTCAAGCCCCGCAGCCCCGGCCCCGACACGGACACGAGCACGGCGGAGGAGGTGTGGTTCGCCGGGGTGCACTGCGACGTCGGCGGCACCTTCGACCACGCCCCGGACGCACCCCTGCTCTCCACCATCCCCCTCAAGTGGATCACCGACGGTGTCAGCGACGACCTGGACTTCCGGCCGGGCGCCTACGGGGCGGCGACCACGGTGACCGAGGCCTTCGCCGACGCCCCCGTCCACCACAACGGCAGAGCGTGGATCCTCGTGGGCAGGCGTGCACGTCCCGTGCCTCCCGAGGCGGTGCTCCACTGGAGCGTCCGGCTGCGCCGGGAACGGGACCCCGGCTACCGGCCGGACCTGGCCGGACGCGAGGGCTGGGCCGACCCCGACTGGTTCAAACCCGCTCGGGCATAGGGGGCTAATGGGTTTCTAAGGGTCGTACTCCTCCCGGGGGAGTAGCGAGTTCTGCTCCGGGTCGTGCTGCGGAGGCATGGGAGGTGCCTCCGTGGGCACGATGTGCCGAAGTGGCGCGCGGACCAGGCTGGTTCACGTCAGCCAGCCGGTCCGAGGAGGGCGTCATGAACCGTCAGACCCGCGTCCGTGTCAACCGCAGGCCCGCCACGCCCCGCGACACCACCATCGACCGCAGGACACCTTCGGGGCGGATCCTGCCGTACTGACACCGCACGGGGTCCTGGGTGGAGTGAGAGCCGTCCGTCGGGGTACGCGGACTGACATCCAGGGAGCGGTGGGGCAGGGGAGGCGGTGGTGAGCATGCACGTCGACGGGAGTGGTCGGCAGTGACCCCCGCCGACGGCGCAGGCCTGGCCCCCTTCGTGCACCCCGCCCTCCTCTACGGCGACGAGGGCGAGTACCTCGCGGGCACCGTCCCCTTCGTCCGGGACGCCCTCGCGGCCGGCGAGCCCGTCGCCGTGGCCGTGCCCGCGGAGCGCCTCCGGCTGATCCGGGAGGCGCTGGGCGAGGACGCCCCTGCCGTGCGGTTCCTGGACATGCGGGAGGCCGGGCGCAACCCCGGCCGGATCATCCCGGCGGTGCTGCGCGCCTTCGCCGACGCCCAGCCGCCCGGCACACACGTGAGCATCATCGGCGAGCCGATCTGGGCCGGCCGCACACCGGCCGAATACCCCGCCTGCGTGCAGCACGAGGCGCTGATCAACGCGGCCTTCCGGGGCCGGAGCGCGACCATCCTGTGCCCGTACGACATCCGGCGCCTCGAACCGCAGGTCGTCGCGGACGCCTGCGCCACCCACCCAACCCTCGTCCGGGCCGGCTCCGGGCGGCACGAGGAGAGCGGGGCCTACGCCCCAGCGGACGTCGTGGCCCGCTACAACGAACCGCTGCCGCCCGTACCGGACGTCCCGCCCTCCCTGTGCTTCCGCTTCGACACGGACTCCCTCTCCGAGGCCCGGCACCTCGCCGTCGACGAGGCCGTACGCCTCGGCCTCGCGTCCCGCCGGGTCGAGGACCTGGCGCTGGTCACCGCCGAACTGGCCACCAACAGCGTGGTGCACGGCGGCGGTTCGGGTGCGCTCGGCGTGTGGGCCGAGGACGGGCACGTGGTGTGCGAGGTGCGCGACAAGGGCCACCTGACCGACCCGCTGGCCGGCCGCCGGCCCGTCCCGCGTGAACAGTACGGCGGCCGTGGGCTCCTCATGGTCAACCTCATCGCGGACCTGGTGCGCGTGCACACCGGGCCGGGCGGCACCACCGTGCGCTGCTGGTTCGCCCGCTGACCAGCGGCCGGCCCGCTTCGGTGTGCCCGGCGTGTGCAGGTGCGCTCCGCGGCGGGGCCGCATGTCGGTACAGCCCCGCGCCCCACCGGGGCGCGGCGGGCACGCCGGCAGGGCCATCGGCTTCCTCCTCCGCATCGTCGTAGCGTGAAGGTATGCGCGTGCTGGTCGTCGAGGACGAGGAGCGGTTCGCGGCCGGGCTCAGGGACGGGCTGGAGGCCGAGGGTTTCGCCGTGGACGTCGCGCCCGACGGGGTGGACGGGCTGTGGCTGGCGAGGGAGAACGCCTACGACGCGATCGTCCTCGACATCATGCTGCCGGGACTCAACGGCTACCGGGTCTGCCGGGCGCTGCGCGGCGAGGGCGACTGGACGCCGATCCTCATGCTCACCGCCAAGGAGGGCGAGTGGGACGAGATCGAGGGCCTCGACACCGGCGCCGACGACTATCTGACCAAACCGGTCTCGTACGGGGTGCTCCTCGCCCGGCTGCGGGCGCTGCTGCGCCGTGAGGCCCGGGAGCGGCCCGCCGTCCTCGCCGCCGGTGACCTGCGGCTCGACCCCGCGACCCGCACCGTCACCCGGGCGGGCAGGGGCGTCGAGGTCACCGCGCGTGAGTTCGCCGTCCTGGAGTTCCTGTTGCGCCGGGCCGGCGAGGCGGTGTCCAAGCGGACGATCCTCGACCACGTCTGGGGCGACGACTTCGAGGGCGATCCGAACATCGTCGAGGTGTATGTACGACGGCTGCGCAACAAGGTCGATCGGCCCTTCGGGCGGCGGTCGCTGCTGACGATGTGGGGGCACGGGTATCGGCTGGTGCCCGATGACGGGTGAGCGGCGGCAGCAGCGGCGCCTGCGGGCCGTGCGCGTGCGGGCCACGCTCATCGCCGTGCTGGCCGTGGCGATCGCCCTGGTCGCGGGAGGCACGGCGCTCGTGCTCGGGCTGCGCTCCGAACTCTCGGGCGATGTCCGGGACGCGGCGCGGGCCCGGGCGCAGCAGGTGGCCCGGGTGATCGACGCGGGACGCGGGGTGCCCGCCCCGACCGTGACCGATCCCGCCGAGGAGTTCCTACAGGTCGTGGACGCGACGGGCAAGGTGGTCGCAGCCAGCAGCAATGTCAGGGGACAGCCGGCGCTGGCCCGGCTGAAGCCCGGCGCGAGCGCATCCGTCCGCACGCCCCTCGACGAGGACCCCTTCCTCGTGGCCGCCGTCGGCGCCCGGGACGGCGACCGGCAGCTCGTCGTCCTCGACGGCCGGGCGCCCGCCGGGGTCGCCGAGGCCACCTCGACGGTCACCCGGCTGCTGCTCATCGGCCTGCCCGTGCTGCTGGTGCTCGCGGCCGCCGCGACCTGGGCCGCCGTGGGCCTGGCGCTGCGCCGCGTGGCCCGCGCCGAGGCGGCCCAGCGCCGCTTCGTCTCCGACGCCTCGCACGAACTGCGCTCCCCGGTCGCCGCCGTGCGCCAGCACGCCGAGGTCGCCCTCGCCCACCCGGAGCGGGCCGATGCGCAGGCGCTGGCGGGGACGGTGCACGACGAGGCCGTACGCATGCAGCGCCTCGTCGACGACCTGCTGCTGCTCGCCCGCGCCGACGAGGGCGCACCCGCGGCCCCCAGGCGGCCCGTGGACCTCGACGACCTCGTCCTGGAGGAGCTGCGGCGGCTGCGCTCGACGACCGGTCTGCGCATCGACGGCACCGCGGTGGGCGCGGCACGGGTGGCCGGCGACGAGGACGCGCTGCGCCGCCTGGTGCGCAACCTCGGGGAGAACGCGGCACGTCACGCACGCGCGCGCGTGGCGTTCACGCTGGCCGACCCGGGCGACGGGCGGGTGCGGCTGGTCGTCGAGGACGACGGCCCCGGTATTCCGGCCGCCGACCGGGCCCGGGTCTTCGAGCGGTTCGTACGGCTCGACGAGTCCCGTTCGCGCGGGGCGGGCGGCGCCGGGCTGGGCCTTGCGATCGTCGCCGAGGTGGCGGCGGCGCACGGCGGGAGCGTGCGGGTGGAGGACGTGGCACGCTTCGTGGTGACCCTGCCGTCGGGGGAGCGGAACTGAACGCTCCGTCAGCTGTGTTCAGCCTCTGTTCAGCGGTGCGGCGGGACGCTGGCCGGCATGAGGAACAAGACCTACTGGCCCGTTCTGGGAGCCGCCCTGCTGCTGGCCGGCGCGTGCTCCCAGAACCAGGCGCACCACGGCGACTGCGTCCACGTCGTCGACGAGAGCACCGGGCGGACGGCGGCGTCCTGCCTGCCGCTCGCACCGAGGAGCGACCGGGTCGACCTCGCGCAACCGCACTTCACCCACCCCGGCCGCATCACCAACCCCCTCCACCCCACCTCGCGGGTCACCCAGACGATCTACGGCGGTCAGGAGTCCGGCAAACCCTTCCGCACCGAGGTCACCCTCCTGCCCGGCACGAGGACCATCACCTGGGGCGACCGCACCATCCACGCCGTGACCTCGCAGTACGTCGCCTTCTCGGCCGGCCGTGTCGAAGAGGTCGCCGACGACTGGTACGCCCAGGCCGACGACGGCTCCGTCTGGTACCTCGGCGAGGACGTCTTCAACTACGACCATGGCGTCGTCGCCGACACCGAGGGCACCTGGCAGGCGGGCCGCGGCAACGCCCCCGGCGCGATGATCATGCCCGCACACCCGCACAAGGGCGACGTCTACCGCACCGAGAACCTCCCCGGCGTCGTCTTCGAGCAGGTCACGGTCCGGGCCGTCGGCCAGACCGTCGACGGGCCGTACGGGAGGATCCGGAACGCGATCACCGTGCACGAGCTGCACATGGACGGCACCACCGAGGACAAGGTCTTCGCCCCCGGGTACGGCGAGTTCTCCACCGGCTCGGCGGGCGGCGACCTGGAGGCGGTGTCGCTCGCCGTACCGACGGACGCGGAGCGGGCGCCCGTCCCGGCGGGGCTGGCCGCGCTCGGCAGGGCGGTCCGCACCGCCCACACCGACCCCGCACCCGCGACGGTCCGCGCGGTGCGCGAGGCCTGGGACGCCTACCGCGCCTCCGAAGCCGTACCGGCGCTCCTGGCGCGGCAGATGACACGCGACCTGGACACCTGGCGCAAGGCACCGCAGGACCGCGCGGCAGCCCTGCGGACCGAGCAGAACACGACGGATCTGCTGCTGCGCCACGAGCCGCTGCAGACCGTCGACCGGGCGCGACTGGCTCTGTGGGCGCGGCAGTTGGAGATCGACGCTCGGGCTCGTGACGCGGGCTCGGTCGCCGGCGACGTGACCAGCCTCGAACTCGTCCGCCAACGGGAGGACACACCCAGGTCGGCGGCTCTCACAGCCGACCTGAAGAAGGCCAGGGAGGCCGCGGACCGCAAGGACACGGCGGCGGCGGAAACGATCGCGCGGCAACTGGCCCAGGACATCGCGGCGTTGAGGTGACCGTCGGACTCCGTCCGGGGCTCACATGACGGTCGGGCCGAGCACCAGCGGCTCGATCCTGCCCTCCAGCATGTAGCCTAGGCCCTGTACGGCACACACGTCGGGCCGTTCGGCGATGTGCACCGGCATGCCGGTGGCCTGCCGCACCATCTCGTCCAGCCCCGGCAGCAGCGCGCTGCCGCCCACCAGCATGATCCCGCGGTCGACGAGGTCGGCGACCAGATCGGGCGGGCACTCCCGCAGCACCCGGCCGATGACGTCGACCACGGCGGTCAGCGGGGTCTCGATCGCCTCGCGCACGGCGGCGGTGTCGACCTGCACCGAGCGGACGAGACCGGTGACCACGTCCCGCCCCCGGATCACTGTGGACTTCGGACCCTGGGCGGTGAGCCCTATGTCGGACAGGGCGAGGTGCAGGGGGCGTACGGACTGGCTGGGAAGCATCAACTCGTGCTGGTGGCGCAGGTGTTGGACGATCGCGTGGTCGACGGCGTCGCCGCCGACGGGAATGCGTTCGGAGCTCACGGTCGAGCCGAGCGAGAGCACGGCCACCTGGGTGGTCGCGGTCCCGCAGGCCATGATCATGGTGGCCTCGGGCTGCTGCACGGGCAGCCCGCACCCCACGGCGGCGGCGATGAGCGTGTCGACCAGCTCCACGCGCCGTGCGCCGAGCCCGACGAGCGTCTCGACGGCCGCCCGCCGGGCCAGCGGGTCGGCCTCGTGCGGAGTGCAGACCGCGGCACGCAGGAAGGGCTTGCGGCGCAGGGCGCGGCGGAGCCTGTCGCCGAGCAGACCCCGGAGCATGCGCTGCGCCATCTCGATGTCGACGACGGTGCCGCCGGACACCGGGCGCACGACGCGGATGTGCGCCGGGGTGCGGCCCCGCATCCGCTCGGCGAAGTCACCCACGGCGATGAGGGCGCCGCTACGGGTGTTCACGGCGGCGACGGACGGCTGGTCGACGACGAGGCCGGCGCCCCTGACGTAGACACGGGTCCGGGCCGCCCCCAGGTCAACGGCGAAATGGCAGCGCCGCAACTGCTCCAGACTTGCGGTCATGCAGGGCCCTCCAGAGAAACGCAGACCGTGGGGCCGCCGGGCAGCGGGTCCCAATGGCATCGTGCGGTGCCGGAGGGGGGTGGCGCCTTTTGTGGGGGGCCGGTCGGGGTGCTGCTGAATGGGGGGTTGGCGGTTTATGTTCGACGCGGTGGGGCCCCTGGCTCCTCCCTGTGCGCCGTCAGCCGAATCGAGCAGGCCACCGACAGCCCCGGCACCGGCCAGTGGCGCAGTGCGTCGCTCACGGCGCGCCGGGCCGCTCCGGCGCGGGTGAGCGGGTGGCGGCCCGCCGCGGACATGCGCGACCGGGTCGTCGACGTGCCAGGACAGTTCGACGGCGCCGATGAACGTGCCGCCTGCGAGGCGAAGACGACGTTCCTTGTCAGGCCGTTGGGTTCGGGGAGGGGCTGTGTGGCGGTGAGAGGGGGCGGGCCCAGGGCCGAAGGCAGGAACGGGGTGCTCTCGTGGAGCACGCGAGCGAGGAGGCCGGGGCGGTACCAACCGGCAGCCGGGTCAGGGCCGAGGGGTTCCAGCCAGGGAGCCTGGCCCTGGTTCTCGCCCAGCTCGTCCCGGAGGGACGTCGACACACCGATGATGCTGGGCCTCTCTGTCGTCGAGCGTGTGCCGGAGGAGTGCCGCGCACGTCAGCACCCGCCGAGCCGAGACGAGGAACTCGCGCCGACCTCGTTCCCGCACTCGATACGGGCGTGCCAGGCAGCTGTGCTCATGACCGGCCGGAAGCCGCGGGAGCGGGTTGCGGCGGTTCCGGAGCGGGCCGGGCCGGTTCGGAAGCCGGTCGGGCCGGTTCCGGAGCCGTCTGGGACGGTTCCGGTGACCAATGGAGCTTCACCACCAGATGCCCCTCCGCCGCGCCCTTTGCGATGACCGCGCCGGTCTCCGCGCTGAGCTTCACCCCGAACTCGAGCTCCACGGTGTCGGGCCTCAGCGAGCCGTCCCGGAACACCCTGAGCGCCGACTCGGCCGCCGCCCGCACACCGTCCAAGGCGGCTTCGAAGGTCCGCGCGGCCTGGACGGGGCCGCCGCGGCGGGAGACGAGCCGGGCGCCGGTCTCGCTCTCCACGCCCTCCACGACGACCCGGGCACCGTCCTCGGTCCTGAACTCCATCAACCCGTCCATGGTGCCGCTCGCTCCCCCGTGTGCTGTGTGACCTCGCCGAACTTCATTGTTGCCGACGGTGCTTGACGATGTCCCGGGTTCTGCGGGGCCGGGCTGCCGGTCAGGGCCCGACGATGCCCCGGATCACCCCCAGCTCCACCAGGTCCTGAGGCCGGATCCGCAGTTGGTCGGCCGTGGCTTCGACCTCCTCCGGCGGCCGCTTGAGGATCGCGGCTGCGAGCTCCGGTGCGATCACCGAGAAGTAACTGTCCGGGGTGGCCCAGGTGTTGCCTGCCGCGGCAAGCGCGAGTGCACCGCCGGAGCCGCCCTCGCCGATGACCAGCGTCGTGACCGGAACGCGGGCGGCCGCCACCGCACCGAACAGCTCCGCGATCGCGGCGCCCGCGCCCTGCCGCTCCGCCTCCGCGTCGTTGGCCGCGCCCGGAGTGTCCACCAGCGTCAGCACCGGGATGCCGAGCCGGTCCGCGAGCCGGAGCAGGCGGGCGGCGGTGCGGTAGCCCGCCGGGCGGGTGGCGGTGCCTGTTTGTGCGGCGTAGGCGACGGTGCGGCCCGCGTGCTCGCCGAAGCCGCAGAGGATGCCCTCTGTGTCGGTGCCGCCGCAGCGGTCGCCGTGGATCGCTACGCGGTGCGTGAAGTAGGCGTCCAAGTAGGCGTGGGCGCGGGGGCGTTGGGCAGAGCGGGCTTGTTGGACGGCGTCCCAGCCGGTTTTGGGCAGGTCCTGAGTGCCGAGGGCGAAAGGGAGCGGTGCTGCTGGTGGTGCCGCATTGGGTTGTATGGCGTCCGCGGCAGCGTTGTGGCTGGTCGCGCCCCGCGGTGGTGCCGCATCTCGATACAGCCCCGCGCCCCTTTGGGGCGCGGAAAGCAGGCGGAGCCACAACCCAAGCGTCTCCCGCAGTTCCGTCAGGGGTATCACCGCGTCCGCCGCCCCCACTGCCACCTGCGCCTCCGCCGCATACGCCGACGGATCCGCGTCCGGGGGCCGGACCCGGGAGCCCGCGAAGCCGACCTGGGTGCCGGGCAGGGCGAGGATCACGTCGGCGCCCGCGCCGAGGGTGGCCCAGCCGCCGCCCGTCGTGGGGTCGCGAAGGACGGCGATCTGAGGGAGCCCGGCTTCCCTCGTGAGCGCCGACTGGCGGGCCACCCGCTGGAGTTGGGTGAGGGCGAGCATGCCCTCCTGCATACGGCTGCCGCCCGTGGCCACCAGCGGTACGACCGGGAGGCGGTGCGCACGGGCGTGGCCGTAGGCGGCCTCCAGGCGGTCGCCGGTCCGTTCACCGAGCGAGCCGCCGAGGAAGCCGAACTCGAAGGCGATCAGCACCGCCTGCGTGCCCGCGACCCGGGCCGTGCCGCACACGACCGACTCCGTCTCGCCGGTGCGTTCGACCGCGCGGGCGCGCGAGGCGTCGTAACCCTGCCAGGCAAGGGGGCCGTCGGGGCGAGAGTTCCTTGCCGGGTACGGGAGTTCGGTGAAGGTCGAGGCGTCGGTGACCAGCGCGAGAATCTCGCGGGCGGAGAGGCGGGGCTCAGGCACGGTGCAGTGCCCGCTTCATGATCTTCCCCATGTCGTTGCGGGGGAGGCTCTCCAGGTAGTGGACCACGCGCGGACGCTTGTGCGGGGCGAGGCGGCCCGCCACATGGTCCGCCAACTCATCGGCTCCGGGCGGTGATTGGGGATCCGCCGGCACCACCCATGCCACGATCCGCTCGCCCAGATCCGCATCCGGCTCCCCGGTGACCGCCGCCTCCCGCACCCCCGCGTGCTCCAGGAGCGCGTTCTCGATCTCACCGGCCCCGATCTTGTAACCGCCGCTCTTGATCAGGTCGGTGGCCTTGCGGCCGACGATCCGCACATAGCCGTCGGGCTCGCGGACGGCCATGTCGCCCGTCCGGAAGAACCCGTCGGCGGTGAACGCGGCGGCCGTCGCATCGGGCCGGTTCAGATACTCCGTGAACAGGTTCGGGCCGCGCACCTGGATCTCGCCGACGGTCTCGCCGTCGTACGA
Source organism: Streptomyces sp. NRRL S-646 (assembly GCF_000720765.1). Taxonomy (GTDB): domain Bacteria; phylum Actinomycetota; class Actinomycetes; order Streptomycetales; family Streptomycetaceae; genus Streptomyces. Next base: position 14,994 of record NZ_JODC01000006.1, on the reverse strand, counting down.
CGTGATCGCCGTCCCGTCCTCCTCCACGAGCCGCAGCTCGACACCCGGCAACGGCACGCCCACCGTGCCCGCGCGCGGCTCGCCGTCCGCCCGCACGCTGGTGTTCATCAAGGTCTCCGTCATGCCGTACCGCTCGATGACCCGCCGCCCGGTCGCGGCCGCGATGCGCTCGTGGTCGTGGACCGGGAGCGCGGCGGACCCCGAGACCAGCAGCCGCGCCCGTCCGAAGGCCTTCCCCAACTCCGGGTCAGTTTCCAGCGATTGGGCGATCCGGTGGTACATCGTCGGCACCCCGAACAGCATGGTCGCGCCCTCGTTCAACTCGCGCGCCACGCCCTCCGTGCTGAACCGCCCCAGGTGGCGGACGGATCCACCGCGCCGGAGCGGGCCCAGGATGCCCAGCACAAGGCCGTGCACATGGAACAGCGGCAGCCCGTGCACGAGCACGTCGTCGCCGGTCCACTGCCAGGCGTCGGCGAGCGCGTCCAGCGTGGTGGCGATCGCCCGGCGTGGGAGGACGGCGCCCTTGGGCGGGCCGGTGGTGCCGGAGGTGTAGACGATCAGGGCGGGGTCCTCGTCGCCGGGGGAGGGCGCAAGGGCGGGGCCTCCGGTGCCGGCCACGTCGACGTCGAGGCGCGGCAACTGCCGTACTGTGGACGGCAGTTCATCGGCCGGAGCCGCGAGCACCACCGACGGCGCACTGTCGGACAGGATGTGCCCGAGCTCCTTCTCACCCGACTTCGGGTTGAGCGGTACAGCGGCCGCCCCGGCCCGCAGCGCCGCCACCACGGCCACCGCGGTCTCCAGCGCCGGCGTGGCCCAGATCGCCACCCGTCCGCCGCGCGGCAGCCAGGCCGCCAGGGCACCGGTCGCGGCGGCGAGCTCGGCGTACGTCAGGGACCGGTCGCCGAAGCACAGAGCCACCTGCTCGCTCGGGCTCTCCAGGGCGGGAAAGAGAGAGGACACGCGATGCACTCCATCCGTAAGGGCAGGAACGACACCACCGTTCCTACACCAGCCGCCCCGCCGACGGCGATCAGGAGGTCTCCCCATGCCACCAGCCGGGCCTGCTCCAGCTGCCCGACGGCGTAGTAGCGGTAGCCGGTGTGCGGGTCGACCCGGGCGGGGCGCAGCAGCTCCAGCTCGTCGTAGAGGCGAAGAGCCTTCGGCGAGAGCCGGCAGGCCCGCGCGAAGGCACCGATCGTGAGCATGTCCCTGCGCATCCGGCAGTCCTCCCGTGTCCGTCACCGATGCTGGGGCTTCACCGAGGGGGAAGGTCAATCCGGTTGCTTCGGTTGCGGGCGCCCCCGTTAGCCTGCGAAGCGATCCGCCGCCGTATGACGTACGAACTGGAGTCCGCCGTGCCCCGAGTTGCACTCGCCACCTACGACCCCGGCGCGCAGCCGAGCAAGGACCGCGACCTGCCCATGCTGGCGGGCGCGCTGCGGGACGCCGGGGCCGAGGCCGTCGCCGTCCCGTGGGACGACCCCGACACCGACTGGAGCGGCTTCGACCTCGTCGTCATCCGGTCGACCTGGGACTACAGCTGGCGGGCGGAGGAATTCGTGGCGTGGGCCGAGAAATGCGCCGCGGTCACCCGGCTGGCCAACCCGGCGCAGGTCGTGCGCTGGAACACCGACAAGCGGTACCTCGGGGACCTGGCGGAGGCCGGAGTACCCGTCGTCCCCACCCGCTACCTCGCACCCGGCGACGCCCCCGACCTCCCCGACGACCGCGAGTACGTCATCAAGCCGACCTCGGGCGCGGGCGCCCGGTACGCCGCCCGCTACACGCCGGACGACCACGACACAGCCGTACGGCACCTCGGGCGCATGCACGAGGAGGGCCTGACCGCGATGGTCCAGCCGTATCTGACGGGCATCGACGTCAGCGGCGAGCGGGCCCTGCAGTTCTTCGGCGGGCGCTTCCTGCACGCCTCCCGGAAGGGCGCCGTACTGGCGCCGGGCACGGCGTACGACGCCGCCAAGGTGGCCCACCCGGACCTCGCGCCGTGGTCCCCGACCCCGGCCGAACTCGCCGTCGCAGAGCGGGCGTTGGCCGCCGTACCGGGGGCGCCCGAGCTGCTGTACGCGCGCGTGGACCTGGTCGACGGGGCGGACGGGGAGCCGCGGGTGATGGAACTGGAGCTGGTCGAGCCGAATCTGTTTCTGTTTCTGCATCCCGGGTCGTTGCCGGTGGTCAGGGACGCGGTCCTGGAGGCCGCCGGCTGCGAGTGACCCTTCTCAGAGCCTCCTTACGGTGGGACGTATGAGGCTCTCGCCGCTTGTGGCCCGAGAGGGTTTCAGCGGAGAGACCTCGTCGCCGCCACCGCAGCCCATGGACCGTGTCGGCGGCGACGAGCGACCGGTCAGCAAGTGGTCTTGGCCGCCTCGATGATCAGGTCGGCCACCGCGTCGGGCTGCGAGATGGACACCGCGTGGGACGCTTCCACGCGTGCGACGTGTGACCCGGCGCGCTCGGCCATGAACTCCTGGGCCTGGGCGGGGATGGAGTTGTCCTGGGTGGCGACCACGGCCCAGGAGGGCAGGGTGCGCCAGGCCGGGGTGCCGGACAGTTCCGCCGTCAGGGCCTGCACGCGTACCGGTCGGGACGCGGTCGGACGGGCGCGGGAGGGCAGGCCGCCGCGCGAGGTGGTCCGCGCGGTCATGGCCGTACTCGGCGACGCGACCCTGGATGACGGCTTCCGCGGCTGCCAGTTCCTCAACGCCGCCGCCGAGTACCCCGACCGCACCCACCGGTGCGCGCGGTCATCGACGACCAGCGCACCTGGTTGTTCGGCGTGCTGCGCGACCTTTCGGCCGACATCGGCCACCCCGACCCCGACAGGTGCGAACCCGCTGCGCCCCTGGTGGAAGGGGCAGGAGGTGAATTGCCCGAGCGGCCCAACCCTTTCCGCGTAGAGCCTGTCTCACCCTGATCCAGCTCTGTCACGCTCTTGGCCAGTGTGTGTGGACCTGGCGCCGGGCGGCGTCTTGCTGTCCATGCGGCAGACCATGGTGATGAGGTCTGCCACTCCCTCCTCGTCATTGCTCGGCAGGATGAGGTCCGCGGCGCGGCGTACGTCCCGATGCGCGTTCGACACGGCCGCGGCGAGCCCGGCAGCGCGCAGCATCGGCAGGTCGTTCGGCATGTCTCCGACGGCAACTGTGGCGGTGAGTCGTAGGCGGTGATGATTGGCCAACCAGCGCAGCGATGCACCCTTGTCCACCCCGTTCGGAGACATCTCCAGGAAGTGGGGTGTGGAACATGTGCCCGTGAGGGCGTCACTGGGCTGAATGAGCAGGTCGGCGAGAGTACGCGCCGGTACTGTGGGGTGGACGGCCAGAATCTTGACCACCCGATCGTCCGAGGCCAGACTGCTGCCCGCATTGATGACGACGTCGTGCCGCCAGCAGTGGGGAACCAGGGCGGCGAAGTCCTCTTCCAGGAAGAGGCCCCGGAGCGTGTCCACCCCCAGGACGATGTCCGGCAGCCGCCCCCGTAACTGCTGTAGCACAAAGCCTGCCCGATCTGCTGAAAAGCCACGGCACATCAGGACACGGCCGCTGGGAATCTCGGCCATGACGGCCCCATTGCTGCAGCCGACCAGGCCGCCTGAGCCGAGTTCGCGGCCTACGACCAAGGCATCACGTAAAGGTCTCCCCGTCACGCACACGACCGGTACGCGGCAGGCGGCTGCCTCGGTGAGAGCTTTACGGGTTACCGGTCCCACAGCGCCGGCGCTGTTCAGCAGCGTGCCGTCGAGATCGGTGCAGACGAGCTGCGCGCGGTCCGGTGCTGTCACGACCGGATCCGATCGGTACGGCCGGGCATGCCGGCCACGGGTACCCGCAGTCTGAGTCGGGTGGCCCTGCTTCCCACCAGTCGCAATTCGACTCGCCCTGCCCGCTCCAGACGCTGTTCAGCAGGGCCTTGGATGAGCTCCATCCATATCCAGTTGCTTTCGGTGTCCAGAAGCCACGGGATCGAACCTTGCGAGGCGTTCGCCGGTGGATCAGCGCGCCGGGCCGGAGGGACGACTCCGACGAGGATGGGCGGGACGTCCAGGATGTCCAGGTCGACGGGGCGCCCACTGCGGTCCAACGATATCCACACGCGCGAAGAGAAACTGACCTGCACATCAGGCAAGGACGCGTCCTCCGGTGTGACTTCGTCAGCCACCACGTGCACGAGGCCCACTCCGAGATCCCAGCCGACGCTGGTTCGTGTGCCAACGCCTATGATCGTGTGCTCGCTCATGCCCTTCCTTTCGGATGGCACCGTGTCCCGAGCTCAGCTTTTCGCCTCGTGAGCGAAGCCGTGCGGCAGTGCGCGGCGCGCTAGACGGATTGGAGTCGGTCAAGGCCATGCATGGCCGGACGATCGGTGAGCCGTGCCGGCCTGAGTTCGATTTCGCCGACCACGGTGTCCTCCGGCGCTTCCAGCACCCAGTGCACTGCCTCGGCGACCGAGGAGACGGCCATCTTCAACGGCGAGTCGTCACCGGGGAGGTTGGCAATCGCTCCCGGGCTGACAAGGGTGGTCGATACACCATGTAGGCGCTCTTCCAGCAGCAGCACCTCCGTGATCGCCTTGAGGGCTGCCTTGGTTGCGCAGTACGCCGCCCCGCCCTCGAAGAACCGGCTGCCCGCGTGACTTCCCATCAGGACGATTCGGCCCCCGCCGTTCCGGAGATGTGGCAGAGCTGCCTGGACCAGGGCGACTGCCGAGGTCAGGTTGACATCGATCGCCTCACGCCAACGTGCCAGGGGCAACGTGGAGAGGGCACCGAGCGACCGTACGACTCCGTTGACGACCACGGCGTCCAGACCATTGGCCGTTGCGACCGCCTGGTCCACCGCGGACCCCACCTCCTCGGGGTACCGGAGGTCACAGTGAACCTCTCGGAGCCAGGGCAACTGCGCCGGCGTGCGGCCCAGTGCACACACGCCCCAGCCCGCCGCGTGCAACCTGTCAGCGATGGCTCGGCCGGTGCCCCTGTTGGCACCGGTCAGCAGCACAGTGCGCCCGGGGTGGCCCAGGTCTGCGGCGAGCGCGCCCGACGGGACGGTCATCCGCTGATCCTGCGCACCAGATCAGTCCATGCAGTGACGACCGTGGCTTCGTCGGCGCCCTGCCGAAACAGATCCTTGTCCAGGGGCTTACCTGACTCGTCCCGCAGCCGCATGCAATCCGGTGAGATCTCGGAGTTGATCACTGGCCGTCCGTCCGGACCCGTCCCTATCACCAAACAGAAATCCCACAGGTCCAGTGGTGCCAGCCAACTCCGCAGGCTTTCGTTACACGTCAATGCGCACAGCCGGAAAGCGTCGACGTCGACGCCGCTTGCCCGCAGGTAATCCTCGCCGATGGGCTGGTCCTCCGGATCGGTCCGGTAGTCGAACTTTACAACCGGGGGGTCGAAGCGGTGACCTTCCGGGAAGAGCCCCGGATATTTGCGTACCGTGGATCCTGTGGCGATGTTCTTGACGATGACCTCGTACGGCGGAGCCGGAACGTAATCGGCTCGGTATGTGATGTCCCCGATCCGTTCCCGAAAGACCGTCTGTACACCCTCCTCGGCCAGGCGAGCGGCGGCCACTTCGTAGAAGTGCAGACGTAGCCCAGCAGTCTTCGGGAATATTTCCTCGCGATCATACGTATAGCTGCGAAGGCTAGGTATCAGCTCTATGTCGCAGGTGCCGTCGCCATTTTTCCACAGCTTCTTGCTGCGACCCTTGATGTCAGGTTCCCTCAGGGCATTCGTCATTTTCACCCTCCTGCGCTCGGCCTTGTCGCTGCACTGTTCGCCGCATGGTGAAGTTACAACAGGAGGAACCTGCCGGTCTACGGTGGACTAGTAAATGTACGTGATTTGTACAGGATTTATAACCGGTTGAGGCAACCTGTCGGAGGCGCTAGATCAAGAAACCTGAGTAAGGAGGTGGCCGCGGAAAATGGGACAGGCCGAGAAGGCGACGGGCAGCTGGGATATCCCGGATGAGTTGCGCGGCAAGGTTCCCGACAGGCACTACGGAACTGCCGGTACGAAGTTGCTGTTCGAGGACGAGACCACACGAGTCTGGCTGCTGGAGTTGAACCCCGGCGACGCCAGCGAGTGGCATGAGCACCCCTGGGACTACGTCTTCGTGGTCGACAGCCCTGGTCAGGTGCGACTTGAATACGAGGACGGTGAAATCGAGGACCAGGATGACTTCCTGGGCCAGGTCGTGCACCGTCGCCGTGGGAAGCCGCACCGCTTGGTCAACAGGAGCGACCACTTCTATCGGAACGTAGTAATCGAATTTCTGGGGCAGCCGCCTCCGAAGGACTGGCCGAAGACGGACCAGTAACAGCAAGAGCTGAATTCGTAAATTCCGTTCACCAGGAGGGGTTGAATGAGTTCCATCGCAGAGTGGCTCGAGGACAATGTCACGACCGACAAGCGCGCGCTCGAGTGGTACCGGGAGCCGGAGTGTGAGCCCCGTATCGTTCGGGCATACCGAGAGCTGCTGAGCGGCTACGAGATCGACACCTCGAAGATCCTCAAGACCACCGTCGAGGTCGAGGGAGAGCACGCCGGCGTGGTTCGCGTGCACGACATCAACTACTACTCCATCTGTGCCCACCACTTCCTGCCGTTCTACGGGCAGGTGGCGATCTCGTATGTGCCTGGCAGCCGGATCCTCGGCCTGGGCAAGTTCCCGCGGCTGGTGCAGGCGTTCAGCCGCCGGTTCCAGATCCAGGAGCACCTCGTGAAGGACATCGCCGAGGAGATAATGACCTCGGGTGACGCCCGCGCGGCACGAGTGGTCTCCACTGGCCGCCACATGTGCATGTGCAGCAGGGGACCGTCCGACCAGACGGTAATCACCGACACCTCGTACGTCACTGGTGACAAGGAACTGTTCACCCGGTACGGCCTGGACGCCTGACGGGCTGTCGGATCCTTCGGCATAGCGGCTTCGCGTGACAGGTGCCTTGCATTCCTGCCACGCGAAGCCGTGCCTGTGAGCAAAGCCCTGGATACGTGCGGCGTTATCGGAGAAAGAGATGAAACTGGACTTCCTTCCGCCGGACGCGCTGCGGGATGGCGTCGTGCACCACTACTGCCTGCACTGCCACCGTGATTCGGTCGAGTGGCGTACCGAAGGCAGCAGGCGCCGCGCCGTGTGCCGTGTCTGCGGGAACGATTCGGACCGGGCCCTGGTGCTGGATCCCGCGGTCCGGTGGTGGACGGACTCCGAGGGCGAGTACTGGCACGAAACGGCAGGGGTGTTCGTTCGCGACGCCCGCGGGCGCTTTCTCTTCTTCGACCGTACGGCGTTTCCTTTCGGTCTGACCATTCCCGCCGGGCACGTCGAACCCAGCGAGTCGCCCGACGAAGCGGCAGTTCGCGAGCTTCAGGAGGAGACCGGCATCGTCGGCCACCGTCTCAAGCACGTGGCGAGGACACCGATCCCTGGCGACGGCTGCCGCCGTGGCGCTGACGCACATCTGTGGCACGTCTATCAGACGGTCGATGCGGTCGAGGCCGACGTCACGGTGGAACTCGGTCCGGAGGGCACTACCGTGCTGTGGCTCACACCGGACGAGGCACTGAACCGTCCGATCACGTATGCGGTGAAACATCTACTCACCTATTACAAGGACGTGTTGGCTGTCCTCTGAAATGGCTTGATTGCTGTTGATGGTTGGTTGACCCGGCAACGACAGCCCCTAAGCTTCCCGGAGGTCGCCGCATTGGGGCCGCTGTTTGGTGCACGCAGGAGGATGAGGAGGCGGTTAGCCATGCGTACCGATAGGGCAGGCAGGGCCGGGCCACGGGAGTGGATCGGTCTGGCGGTTCTGGCTCTGCCGACCATGCTCATCGGTATCGACATGACCGTACTGCATCTCGCAACGCCTTATCTCAGCGAACAGTTGGATCCCAGCAGTACGGAACTGCTGTGGATCGTGGACATCTACGGATTTTTTGTCGCCGGATTTCTCGCCACGATGGGAACTCTCGGTGACCGGATCGGGCGGCGCAGGCTCCTGCTGACTGGTGCCGTCGCCTTCGCTGCGGCCTCGTTGCTTGCCGCCTACGCATCTACCGTGCCGATGCTGATTGCCGCGCGCGCACTGCTCGGCATCGCCGGGGCGACGTTGATGCCGTCCACTCTCTCGCTGATCAGCAATATGTTCCGTGACGCGGGGCAACGGCGAGTGGCGATCGCCGTGTGGATGACCAATTTCAGTATCGGCGGCATGATCGGCCCACTTATCGGCGGCGCGCTGCTGGAGCACTACTGGTATGGCTCAGTGTTTCTGCTCGGGGTTCCCGTGGGTGCCGTACTACTGATCGCAGGTCCGCTGCTGCTGCCGGAGTATCGCGATCCGCAGGCCGGTCGATTGGACCTCTCGAGCGTCGCGCTGTCCATCGCCATGGTGTTACCGGTGGTTTATGGCATTAAACAGTTGGCCCAGGGAGGTGTGAATGGGCCGCCGTTGCTGAGTATCGCCACAGGTCTCGTCATGGGCGTCGTGTTCGTGAGGAGGCAGCTGAAGCTGAGTGACCCCATGCTCGATCTGCGGCTCTTTGCCCGCCCGGGTTTCGGGGTGTCACTAGGTGGTCAGACCATGGGCCTCTTCGTGGTGACCGGGACACAGTTCCTGGTTCTCCAGTACCTCCAGCTAGTGCTGGGTCTGTCTCCGTTGAAGGCCGGGCTCTGGGCGCTGCCGGCGATGACGGCCGGTGTGGTGGGTACGCTGCTGGCTCCCCTCTTGGCCAACCGCACAAGTCCTGCATGGACCATGGCGGGCGGGTTCTTTCTGTCTGTACCAGGACTCGTACTGATCACTCAGGTCGGCATGGATTCCGGGCCGGCCTTCGTCGTCACCGGGTTCTCCATCACTTCCTTCGGAGTGCAAGCGGCGCTCGCCCTCACCAATGACGTGATCATCAGCAGCGCTCCGCCTGAACGTGCCGGCAGCGCCTCGGGGGTGGGCGAGACAGGTGCCGAACTGGGCAACGCCCTGGGTGTGGCCATCGTGGGCTCCGTCTCCGCCGCCGTGTACCGCTCCAGGATGGAGGGATTTCCGCCGGGCCTCAGACCCGATCTTGCCGAGGCGGCGCGTGCAACACTTGGCGGTGCTGCCAAATTGGCCGGACGACTGCCCGAACGTGCGGGCAGTGAACTCCTCGCGCTCGCCCAGTCGGCTTTTACGGACGGAATGCACGTGGCTGCAGTGGTCAACGCGGGCGTCCTGCTGATTCTGGGGGCGGCAAGTCTGACCTTGCTGCGTCGACGCTCGGGGGACTCCAGCCCGGAAGATTTCGACGCCGAACTTTCGGATTCGGATGCCGTCCCCGGCGGCCGCTAGCAACGAGTCATCCTGACTCGTCGGAACGTCCGGAGCAGGTCGGAGTCATCCGTACACATCACTGATCTTCTGACGTCCGGCGACTCATGAATAGCGTTCGCCGTTCCTGTCTCTTCCCGACTCCGTGCCACACGGAACTTTCGGTTTTCCTTTCATTCAGTCCCGGCGGGCACCTGTTTGATTTCCCGGACTCAGGGAATTAATGATAAGGCAATGTAAAATCTCTGAGTTGCTCGACGAGGATGGACGGTAAGTGGAGTTCAAGATTTTAGGGCCGGTCGAGATGTCCATGGATGGAGGGCCTCCCATCAAGATTGGCGGCCCTCGCCGAAAAATCGTACTGGCCGTGCTCCTGATGGGTGCCAATCGTGTCGTGACTATCGACCGCCTGCTGGAGTCGTCTTGGTGGAGGAAGCCTCCGCCTTCGGCGCAGGTCAACATGCGAGGACATATAGCCGCGTTGCGTAAAATCCTCCATCAGGTCGGGGAGCCGGAAGACCGATTATCGACCCACAGTGGCGGATACGCTTTAAGGGTAGACTTCGGTGAACTCGACCTGGATCTATTCGTAAATGCCCTGCAAAGCGGCAGTGACGCCATGGTGAAGGGAGAGGCGGAGAAAGCGGCAGGGCACTTCGTGCAGGCTCTGCAAGTCTGGAGAGGAAGCCCCCTGGCGGGAGTGTCCACAGGGCCTCAATTACAGGGGGAGCTGCAGCGTCTGGAGGAACTGCGACTGCTCGCCGTCGAGCACTACGCGCAAGTGCGCCTTGAACTGGGGCAGTCAGACGCTCTCGTACCGGAACTGCGCTCCCTGACCCAGCAGCACCCGTTCAGGGAACGGATCTGGGAAATGCTGATCATCGCCCTCCACCGCATGGGTCGACAGGCTGACGCTCTCGCCGCCTACACGCAGGTCCGTCGTATCCTCGCGGACGAACTAGGGATCGATCCGACGAATGACCTGCGGCGCCTTGAGGAGCAGATTCTGCGGGGCGAGTCGGAGGTACGCGTCCGGGCCGTGGAGTTGACCCAGCCTCTGGTGTGCTTCCCACACAGCTCATGAACGATGGTTTCTTCCAGTCGATCAGTCTCCCCAGACCAGGGCGGGGCTGCGAGCTTTCGAAGGGTGGCCGATGCCTACCACTCCTCAGCTGCTGCCAAGGCCCGCTCGGTTTGCTGGTTCGCGCCCTCATGGTTGCGGTGAATCGCCTTGGCGTTGAAGCGGAACAGGACCGCGATGCTGTGGCCTGCCCGGCGGGCTACCTCGGCCGGGGAGACGCCGGACTCAAGCCGTAGCGAGACGCCCGCGTGGCGGAGGGCGTACGGCACGTCAGTCAGATGTGACGCCGCCTCGGACTCGATCAGCACCGCGAGGCGGGCTGCTCGCTGCGGATCTCCGGCACAGCCGTCAGCCGCCGGGCCAGAGCCAGGCCCAGGCGGCCTTCCGGTAATCACGTCCCACAGCCGCCCGGTATTTCTCCATGTGTCTCCGTGTACGTTCGTACCAGCGGACGTTGAGCTTCATGCTTCAGGGAGAAGCGGACCAGGGATTATGGCGCTTGACGCGTGACGCAGTTCAGCCGACCACGGCCACCCGCTGCAACAACCCCCAAGTGAACTCGGCCGCCACCTCCCGCCGAACCCCCTCCCCGTCCTGCGCCGTGAATGCCAGCCCCCACCGTGTGGGTGCCGTGCCCTCCAGCGGCCGGGCGGGGGCGAAGGCGCGGGCGGCCTCGTCGACCGTGCAGGACCAGGGGGTGAGGTCGTCGAGGGTGCGCAGGGCCGGGCCGGGGGTGCCCGGGGCGCGGACCAGCCATTCGTTCCAGACGGCGCCGTTCGGGGCGAGGAGAACCTCGAAGCGGAGGTCCGGCCAGAGGGGGAGGGGCCAGAGCCAGGCCTCGCAGTCCAGGTCGCCGATCTTGCGGGTGATCGTCGACTCCGGGGTGTCCAGGATCGAGCGGTAGCGGGAGGAGGCGGCGCGGGAACGCGGCGAATGCAGCATCGCCTGCCAGCGTTTGTTGGCCTCCCTCATGTCGGCGATGGAGGCGCCCAGCTCGCGGCGGGCGTCCTCCACCAGGTCCGGGTTGTGGTCGGCCATGCGGCGCAGCAGGACCAGCTGGAAGTCGAGGGGCGCGAAGGGGTGGCTAGCGGGGCGCTTGGCGGACGGCATGGGAACCATGGTGGCCCACCGCGTCGGCGCCCGGACGGCGGCCGTCCGGGAGGAAGAGGACCGAGTTGACGTAGCGCGGGTGCTTGCGGAAGGGCAGCACGCGGCCCAGCAGGCCCTGGGCGACGACGTGCGAGACGGTTGCCTGGTGGGCCTCCAAGGGGAACTTCGCGAGCGGCACCCAGGTCGATCCGGGAAGCACCCAGCCGTCGTAGCGGAGCAGGGAGAGGTAGGTGACGACGGGAGCGATCGGCTGGATGCGGGACTCCAGCTCGACGAACAGGGCGGGGCGGTCGCGGGCCAGCAGGCCCGTCGCCCCGCGGAGCACCGCGAGCTCGTTGCCGTCCACGTCGATCTTGATGAAACCGACGTCGCGCAGGCCGAGTTCGTCGAGGGTCACACAGGGGACGTGCAGGGCCCGGGCGTGGATGTCGCGGCGCACCAGCGAGGACACGCCCCGGTCGCCGGCGTCGTCCGGCGGCAGCCACAGGCGGGCGGTGCCGGGGCGGTCCGAGGCGGCGGCCTGGACGACGCGGACGTTCGGCGGGGCGCTCTCCGTCAAGAGCCGGGCCAGGTGGGGGACCGGTTCGATGGTCACCACCTGGCGGGCGCGGGTGGCCAGGCGCCGGGTCCAGGGGCCGTACCAGCCGCCGACGTCCACGGCGGTGCCGCAGCCGGGCGGGCACAGCTCGGCCAGCCGGGCCAGCTCGGGCTCGAAGCGCGGGTATACCGCCCGGGCGGCGGCGGCGACCAGACGGGTGGGCAGCAACGGGGCCAGCCGGGCGGCCAGGGTGCGCGGCGGAGTCACGGTCACCGGGCCATCCGCTTGAGCAACGCCTCGTGCTCGTCGTCCGACACCTGCTCCCCGGAGGAGGGCAGCAGCTGCGGGATGCCGTCGACGATCGGGTAACGGCGGTGCAGGCGAGGGTTGTACAGGGCCTCGGGGGCCGCCGGTCCGTCCGGCTTGACGAGGTGCAGCGGGCCCTTGTCGAGCGGGCACGCCAGGATCCGCAGCAGCGGGTCGTCGGGGTTCATGGAGGGGTCAACTCCTTGGCAGCTATGGGGGGTTGGGGCGGAGACTGGGGTGCCGGCTGGTCGTGCTTGGGCATGGCCAGCAGGACGGAGACGGCGAGGACGGTGCCCGCCAGGCGCAGGGCGAGCCGCAGCGGGTCGTGCGGGAGCGCCTCGCCGAAGGAGAGGGTGCCGAGTACGGCCGTGTAGAGGCAGGTCACCGTCGTGCACACCGGCACGATCAGCGAGGCCCGGCAGCGCTGCAGCGCGGCCTGCGACATCACCAGACCGAACGCGCCGGTGAAGAGAAGGAGATACGGGTACGGGGACTTGAGCAGGCCGACCACCGCACCGCCCAGCCCGCTCGACGTCAGGTAGCTCGACACGCCCTTGATGGCGAGCGAGCTGACCCCGTACAGCAGGCCGACGGCCACCCCGTACTCCACGCCCGTCGTCGGTGCGCGGTGGCGGTGGCGGGTGCGTCGCTCCGCGGCGCCGTACAGCCAGACGCCGCCTGCCAGCGAGGGCACGCACACCAGCAGGATCAGCTGGTACGGGGCGCTGCGGCTGACCGTGTCCGAGCCCTGCTTGAGGGAGAGCACAACCATCAGCAGCGCGGCGAGGATCGCGCCGAGCGCGTACCGTTCCCGTCCGGTCGTCTCCTCGCCCAGCAGCCGGGCGGAGAGCAGGACGAGGAGCACCAGACCGGAGACGAAGATGCCCTGGGCGGCGGCGATCGGCAGCGTCCGGTACACGACGAGCTGGGCGCCGAAACCGGAGGCGAGGGCGAGGGAACCGCCGATCCACAACGGGCTGCCCAGCACCAGTCTGAGCAGCCGGGCGGGGTTGCGGATCGTCACCTCGGGCAGCGAGGTGAGCGCCCGTTTCTCCAGGACGAAACCGAGGCTGTACAGGGTGTTCGCCAGCAGGGCCGCGGCCACTCCCCACCACATGACGTGCCCCCTCTACGTCTTTGTCTTTCGCGCGTGCAGGAGAAGGATCGAGGCGAGCGAGGGTCTGTAGCAGGCCAGCCGGTCGAAGGGGCGCAGCGGGCGGGGCACGCCGTGGAAGGGGGCGCCCTTCAGATCCACCACCTCGTAGCCGGACGCGGCGACGAACTCCCGTAGCGCGCGGGCGGTGTAGAGCCGCAGGTGTCCCACCACCTCCGTGCCCGGACGGCCGTGGATCGCCCGCAGACTGACCTCGGAGAAGACGGGCTGCACACCCGCCAGCAGCAGGGCGCGGTTGTACCAGGCGGCCAGGTTCGGGGTGGAGAGCATCAGGTGGCCGCCCGGGCGCAGGATGCGCCGGATCTCGTCGAGGGCGGCGTCCGGGTCGACCAGGTGCTCGATCACCTCGCTGAACAGCACGGCGTCGGCGGAGGCCGTCTTGAACGGGAGCCCGCCGTCGCTGAGTTCGCCGCGGATGGCGTACGACAGGTGGGTGCGGGCCCGTTTCAGGGCGTCCTGGGACCAGTCGACGCCGATGATGCGGTGGCCGGTCAGGAGGGGGGCCGCGGTGGCGGCCGCGGTGCCGTCGCCGCAGCCGATGTCGAGGATGGTGCGGGGTGTGCCGGTGGCCGCCGGGCCGAGGGCGGCGGCCAGCATGCGGGCCTGGCGCAGGCTGCGGGGGGTGCCGGAGGCGACCGGGACGGCGGGGTCCTCGTAGAAGTCGCGCAGCTCGGGGCGGTGCACGGGGGCGGTGGTCGCGTTCACGGGGTCAGCTCCGTGGAGTGCAGATAGTGCTCGAACAGGTCGCGGAGGTGGGCGCCGTCGCCGTGGCTGAGCAGGGCCCGGGACCAGCGCAGGGCGAGGTGGAGGCGGCCCGCGGTGGAGGCGGTGGTGACGGTGAGGCCGCGCGGCATCCGGGCGGGCGCCGAGAACCAGACCGCGTGCGCACGGCCCGCCTCCTCGCCGAAGTCCAGGGGGTACGGGATGCGGCCGATGTTGCTGAGGAGGGTTGTTGATGTCCAGGGCGCCGCGGCCTTGCGGAGGCCGCGGGTGAGGGCGGCTCGCCAGGCTACGGGGGTGACGGGGGCCGTGAGGAGGGCTGCGCCGTGGCCGAGTTGGGGGCGGGGGAGGGATTTCAGGGCGCGTGTGCGGGTTGCCGTGCGGCGCAGTAGGGCGGGCATGGCGGTGGGGTCGTGGGAGGCCAACTCCTCTGGGGAGAACGGGACTTCGACCAGGCGGGTGCCATTGCCCATGGGCATGGTGGCGTCTCGGGGGCGGTCGTCCACAGGCATGGTGATGCGCAGGGGGCGGGGGCTTGCGCCGTGTTCTCTGTTCCAGTGGGCGATGGTGAGGGCTGTGGTGACCATGAGCTGGTCGTTCACCGTGTAGGGGGAGCCCTTGGGGCGGTGGGGCAGGGGGAGTTCGGTGACGAGCATGCCGTTGCCGGGGGAGGGTTCGGGGGTGCCGGGGGCCACCCTGGCGGGTGGGGACCAGTTGGAG
>NZ_JODC01000005.1 GCF_000720765.1 Streptomyces sp. NRRL S-646 | reverse complement strand
ACCAGCTCAACATGCCCATGCCCGCCGACCGGCCGGGATGCCGCACCGCCACACATTCAGGTGAAGACAAAACACCTATGCACTCACGTACCGCCCTCTCAGAGGATTCTTGCTCGGGACCCGTCAAGAATTGCGCACCAGGGGTGATCTGACGGCATTCCGGCGCCACTTCACCCCATCGTGCGTTCGTCGTGAACGTTTTCGAATCGCCAGGCACAGGCGTTCCACTCTTTCACCGCCGTATCGCCTCGCGCCCGCGTCGGCTAGCCGACGACGTGTCCGTTCACCACTACCCGCCGAGGGGTCTCCAGTACACGTACGTCGGCCCGTGGATCGCTTTCGTACACCACGAGGTCGGCCGGGGCCCCCTCCTCCAGGCCGGGGCGGCCGAGCCACTTGCGGGCGCCCCAGGTGGTCGCCGACAGCGCCTCGACGGGTGGGATGCCGGCGGTGACCAGCTCCGCCACCTCGCCCGCCACCAGGCCGTGCGCGAGGTGGCCGCCTGCGTCGGTGCCGACGTAGACCGGGATGCCGGCGTCGTAGGCGTTGCGTACGGTGTCGTAGCGGCGTTCGTGGAGCCGGCGCATATGGGCCGACCACCGCGGGAACTTGTCCTGGCCGCCGTCGGCGAGCTGCGGGAAGGTCGCGATGTTGACGAGGGTCGGGACGATCGCGACGCCGCGCGAGGCGAAGAGGGGGATCAGGTCGTCGGTCAGGCCCGTCGCGTGCTCGATGCAGTCGATGCCGGCCTCGACCAGGTCCTGCAGGGAGTTCTCCGCGAAGCAGTGCGCGGTGACGCGGGCGCCGAGGCGGTGGGCCTCGGCGATGGCCGCCTCCACGGCCTCACGGGGCCAGCTGGGGGCCAGGTCGCCGAGGTCGCGGTCGATCCAGTCGCCGACCAGCTTCACCCAGCCGTCGCCGCGGGTCGCCTCCCGGGCGACGTAGGCGACGAGATCCTCCGGTTCGATCTCGTGCGCGTAGCCGCGCATGTAGCGGCGGGTGCGGGCGATGTGGCGTCCCGCCCTGATGATCTTCGGGAGGTCTTCGCGGTCGTCGATCCAGCGGGTGTCCGAGGGCGAGCCCGCGTCGCGGATGAGCAGGGTGCCGGCCTCGCGGTCGGTGAGCGCCTGCTTCTCGGCGACGTCCTGCTCGACCGGGCCGTGCGGGCCGAGGCCGACGTGGCAGTGGGCGTCGACGAGCCCGGGGAGGGTCCAGCCCTCGACGGTACGGATGTCGCGGGCGCCGGCGGGACGGTCGTACGAGACCCGGCCGCCGACGACCCACAGCTCGTCCCGGACGTCTTCGGGTCCTGCCAGGACCCGGCCCTTCACATGCAGCACCGCACGATCGCTCATGTACCGCACCCTAATGACCGCCTAGTCGGCCTTGCCCACCTGGTCCGAGGTCTCCTCCTCCACCTGGGCCATGGCCGGGTCGAGGAGCCGGGACAGGAAGTGGCGGGTGCGTTCGTGGGTGGGGGCGCCGATGACCTGGCCGGGGGTGCCGTCCTCCACGATCGCGCCGGCGTCCATGAAGACGACCCGGTCGGCGACCTCGCGGGCGAAGGTCATCTCGTGGGTGACGACCATCATCGTCATGCCCTCGTCGGCGAGCATGCGCATCACGGCCAGTACGTCCCCCACCAGCTCGGGGTCGAGCGCCGAGGTCGGCTCGTCGAACAGCATCACCTCGGGGCCCATGGACAGCGAGCGCGCGATCGCCACACGCTGCTGCTGGCCGCCGGAGAGGGAGGCCGGGTAGGCGTCCGCCTTCTCCGACAGGCCCACGCGCTCCAGGTTCTCGGCGGCGACCTGCGCGGCCTTCGCCCTGTCCCGCCTGAGCACCCGGCGCTGCGGCAGCGTGAGGTTCTCGGTCACCGTGAGGTGCGGGAAGAGGTTGAACTGCTGGAAGACCATGCCGATACGGCGGCGTACGGCGTCGATGTCGACATCGGGGTCGGTGAGTTCGGTGCCGCCCACGAAGACCTGGCCCTTGGTGGGCTCCTCCAGCAGGTTCACACAGCGCAGCAGGGTCGACTTGCCCGAGCCGGACGGGCCGATGACGCAGACGACCTCGCCCTGGCCGATCTCCAGGTCGATGCCGCGCAGCACCTCGTTGTCGCCGAAGGACTTGTGCAGGCCGCGTACTTCGATTTCCGGACGGCTCATTTGACGGCCTCCTGGGCCTTCGCCTCCATACGGCGTACGACGAAGCCGAGAGGGATCGTGATCAGCAGGTAGCACAGGCCGGCAACCAGGATCGGCGTGGAGTTGGCGGTCGTACTGGCCAGGTCACGGCCGTACTTGGACAGTTCGCGCTCCTCCAGCGTGACGCCGAGGAACAGGACGAGCGAGGAGTCCTTGAAGAGCAGGACGAGCTCGTTGGTCAGCGGCGGGAGGATGATGCGGAACGCCTGCGGGATGATGATCGAGACCATGGCACGGCCCGGAGAGAAGCCCAGCGAACGGGCCGCCTCCATCTGCCCCTTGGGCACCGCCTGGATGCCCGCGCGGATCGTCTCGGCCATGTAGGCGGCTGCGACCAGGCCGAGCGCGAGCGCCACCTTTCCGTAGGTGCCGCCGACGATCTCCGTGCCGGGGAAGGCCAGCGGGACGGCGACCCCGATGAAGATGAAGATCAGCAGGGCGGGCAGACCGCGGAAGATCTCGATGTAGATGCCGGCCAGCCAGCGGTACGGGCCCACGGACGACAGCCGCATCAGAGCGATCACCATGCCGAGCGCCAGTCCGACGACGAACCCGGACACCGTGTACAGCACGGTGTTCTTCAGCGCCATCGTGATGATGTCCGGGAACATCTGCTTGGCGATGCTGCCCTGCGCGAACTGGTTCTTCAGCCGCCCCCAGTCCGCCGAGACCGCGAAGGCGATCACGGCGGCGACGAAGACGACGTACTGGGCCCCGCGCGACAGGCTACGCTTCTGACTACGCGTCAGACCCTTTTTCCTGGGCTGGAGTTGTACGTCCGTGTCGGTGGTCATGGGTCAGGACGCAGCAGGGGACGGGGAGGCGGCGGCGGGGTTGTACGGGCC
This sequence comes from Streptomyces sp. NRRL S-646, assembly GCF_000720765.1. GTDB lineage: Bacteria > Actinomycetota > Actinomycetes > Streptomycetales > Streptomycetaceae > Streptomyces. The sequence continues at coordinate 781,263 of NZ_JODC01000005.1, read as the reverse complement.
GATCCACTTCTCGTACAGCTTCTTGTACGTGCCGTCGGCCCTGGCGTCCTTGATCGCCTTGTTGATGGCGGCGAGGAGCTTGGTGTTGCCCTTCTTCACCGTGAAGCCGTACTGCTCACCGGTGTTGAGGTTGTCGGCGACCTTGAACTTGTCCGCGTTGGCCTTGTCCTTGAGCCAGCCCTGGACCACCGGGTAGTCGATGATGACGGCCTTGACCTGGCCGGTGCGCAGGCCGTTGAGGACGGCGTCGGAGGACTCGAAGGAGACCGGGTCGAAGCCCTGCTTCTTCGCGTAGTCCTCGCCGGTGGTCTGTGCCTGGGCGCCGAGCTTGACCTTCTTGGCCTTCGCGTCGGCGAGCGAGGTGATGCCGCTGTTCTTGTCGACCAGGAGGGCCTGGGTGGCGTCGAAGTAGGGGTCCGAGAAGTCGACGTTCTTCTTGCGCTCGGCGGTGATGGTCATGCCGGCCGCGGCCACGTCGCACTCGCCGGAGTTGAGGAACGCGCCGGTCTTGAAGTTCTCGAACGGCGTGTCGAGGATCTGCTGCTTCACGCCCAGGTCCTTGGCGACGAGGTCGATCAAGGACACGTCGAAGCCCTGCACCTTGCCGTTGATCTCCGACTGGAAGGGCGGGTACGGCAGGTGGGTGCAGGTGGTGAGCTGTCCGGCCTTGACGAGCTCGACGCCGCCGGCGGCGGTCTTGCTCCCGCTGCCACCGTTGCCGGTGGATGTGCAGGCAGCCACGAGCACCAGCCCGGCCGTCGCGGTGGTGGCGGCCAGAATGCGGGTCCGGCGCCCGGAGAACGTCTTCACGGGTGGCCTCCTGTGTGGGAACTGTGGGTTCCGATTATAAGGAGATGTTTGGGTCTCTCAAATCAAACCGATGGTTGCGGGGCTGTCCGGCCTAAGAAGTCGCAAGTGGCGGGAGTGGCACGAGTGGGGTCACGGGTGGTGGATACCCTCGACCGAGCCGACCACTCGTGAGCGAAGAGAGCACCCTCGTGACCCACCCTTTCCTCGATCTGCCCCCGATGAGCGCCGCGCACTTCGCGTCGATCGAGGACCGGGTGGCGCGGCTGCTCGGCACCGAGCAGGATGTCGTGATCATGCAGGGCGAGGCGCTGCTGCCGCTGGAGGGGGCGATTCGCGCCGTCGCAGGGCCAGGGACGGTCGCGCTTAACGTCGTCACGGGGCCGTACGGGCAGACCTTCGGGAACTGGCTGCGGGACTGCGGGGCGACGGTCGTCGACCTGGCCGTGCCCTTCCACACGGCGGTCACCGCCGAGCAGATCCGGGCCGCGTTCGCCGAGCGCCCTGAGATCGACTTCGTGTCGCTGGTGCACGCGGAGGCGGCGACCGGAAACACCAACCCCGTTGCGGAGATCGGGGAGGTCGTACGGGAGCACGGGGCACTGTTCTACCTGGACGCCGTCGCCTCCATCGGGGCCGAGCCGGTGCTGCCGGACGCATGGGGTGTGGATCTGTGCGTCATCGGGGCGCAGAAGGCGATGGGCGGGCCGGCCGGGGTGTCGGCGGTGTCGGTGAGCGAGCGGGCGTGGGCGCGGATGGCCGCCAATCCGAGGGCGCCGCGGCGGTCGTATCTGTCGCTGCTGGACTGGAAGGAGCGGTGGGTCGACGCCGGGCGCAAGGCGCTGCTGCATGCGCCGGCACAGCTGGAGATGCTGGCGCTTCAGGCGTGCGTCGAGCGGATCGAAGGGGCGGGGCTGGATGCCGTCATGGCCCGGCATGCGGCGGCCGCGGCGGCGACCCGGGCGGGGGCCGTGGCTCTGGGTGGGGGGCTGGAGCCGTATGTGTACGAGGCGCGGGAGGCTGCGCCGGTTGCGACGACGCTGAGGGTCCCTGCCGGGGTTGTGGCGTCGGAGCTGGTGGCTCGGGCGCTGGAGGGTGACCCTTCGCTGCCGTTGGCGGCGGGTGGGGGTGCCTTTGCCAAGGAGATGGTTCGGGTCAATCACTATGGGATGGATGCTTCGGTGGGGGTGGTGCAGGGGTGCCTGGCGGCGCTGGGCGCTGCGCTGGCCGAGCGGGGGGTGGCGGTCGACCTTGCGGGGGCTCGGCGGGCTGTGGAGCAGAGCTGGGGCTGACCGACGCCCGCGGCGGAGCCGCTGATGGATGCGGCTTCGCCCCCGCCGCCCCTTCCCGTCCCGACCCGGGGCCGGCCCCCGGACCCCCGCTCCTCAAACGCCGGAGGGGCTGAATTTGGCGGTCGAGGAGTACGCCCGGACCAACGGGCACGCGGATATCTTGCGGGAACGGATCGACGGAGTAACCCGCGCCTAATTCCTGGCCAAACTCCGGGTGTAATTCGGGAATTCACTTCTGCACAGCTTCCCGTATTCTTCTGCCCGCTTTTCCCCGACCTAAACGCAAAGATTTCGCGAACGCCAACCGGGGGAATTCGGGCAGATCTCGTGGGGGTTACATGCTTGTGACGCGTTACACATCACGGTCGATTTGCCCGGTATTTTCCGGACAATACCGCCGATACCATCCCCACCCCCTGCGATCGTCCGCGCCCGCGTGATAACACACAAGCCCGCTGTTCGTAACCCTCACCGGCGATGCAATTTCGAATTTCCCTCGGTAAATTCAATCCGCATGACTGCCGCTCAAGCAGATCTGCACATCGACCGTCCGCAGGTCGCGGACGGAGCCGCGTTGTGGCGGATTGCCAAGGACTCGAAGGCCCTCGACCTGAACTCGTCGTACAGCTATCTGCTGTGGTGTCGCGACTTCGCGGCCACCTCGGCCGTGGCCCGCGACGGGCGCGGGGAGCCGGTCGGCTTCGTCACCGCCTACGTACGGCCGGACCGCCCGCGCACCCTGCTGGTGTGGCAGGTGGCCGTGGACGAGGCGTACCGCGGGCGCGGGCTCGCCGGCGCACTGCTCGACGGGCTCGTCGCGCGGGCCGGTGCCGCGCACCGGATCACCGCCGTCGAGACGACCATCACACCCGGCAACACCGGCTCCGAGCGTCTGTTCACCTCGTTCGCCGAGCGGCACGGCGCCCTCGTGGAGCGCGAGGTGCTGTTCGACGAGGGCCTGTTCCCCGACGGGCCGCACGACCCCGAAGTCCTGTACCGCATCGGTCCCCTCTCCCTCTGACCGACACCGATGACGGCACGCAAGACCCACCCCACTGACGACCCACACGCACTCCCCCCACGCAACGAGGAGCGATTCGTCGTGACCATCACCCAGCCCGACCTCAGCGTCTTCGAGACACTCGAGTCCGAGGTGCGCAGCTACTGCCGCGGCTGGCCCACCGTCTTCGACCGTGCGCACGGCAGCCGCATGTACGACGAGGACGGCCATGAGTACCTGGACTTCTTCGCCGGAGCGGGCTCGCTGAACTACGGCCACAACAACCCCGTCCTGAAACGGGCGTTGATCGACTACCTGGAGCGGGACGGCGTCACGCACGGGCTCGACATGTCGACCACCGCCAAGCGTTCCTTCCTGCAGACCTTCCAGGATCTGGTGCTGCGGCCCCGTGACCTGCCGTACAAGGTCATGTTCCCGGGCCCGACCGGCACCAACGCCGTGGAGTCCGCGCTCAAGCTCGCGCGGAAGGTGAAGGGGCGCGAGGCCATCGTGTCGTTCACCAATGCCTTCCACGGGATGTCCCTGGGGTCGCTGGCCGTCACCGGTAACGCCTTCAAGCGGGCCGGGGCCGGCATCCCGCTCGTCCACGGCACGCCCATGCCGTTCGACAACTACTTCGACGGCAAGGTGCCGGACTTCCTGTGGTTCGAGCGGCTCCTGGAGGACCAGGGGTCCGGGCTCAACAAGCCCGCCGCCGTGATCGTCGAGACCGTGCAGGGCGAGGGCGGCATCAACGTCGCACGGCCCGAGTGGCTGCGGGCGCTGGCCGAGCTGTGCGAGCGCCAGGACATGCTGCTCATCGTCGACGACATCCAGATGGGCTGCGGTCGTACGGGTGCCTTTTTCTCCTTCGAGGAGGCCGGCATCACGCCCGACATCGTCACCGTGTCCAAGTCGATCAGCGGCTACGGACTGCCCATGTCGCTGTGCCTGTTCAAGCCCGAGCTGGACATCTGGGAGCCGGGCGAGCACAACGGCACCTTCCGCGGCAACAACCCCGCCTTCGTCACGGCCACGGCCGCCCTGGAGGCGTACTGGGCGGACGGGTCCGCGATGGAGAAGCAGACCCGGGCGCGCGGCGAACAGGTCGAGCAGGCCTTCGCCGCCATCACCGAGGAGAACCGCGCCGACGTCAAGGAGTACCGCGGCCGCGGGCTCGTGTGGGGCCTGGAGTTCCACGACAAGGAGCGGGCCGGTCGGATCGCCAAGCGCGCCTTCGAACTCGGGCTGCTCATCGAGACGTCGGGCCCCGAGAGCGAGGTCGTCAAGCTCCTCCCGGCGCTCACCGTCACGGCCGACGAGTTGGACGAGGGGCTCAGCATCCTCGCCCGCGCCGTACGCGAAACCATCTAGCCACCACCAGCAAGGAGTAGTGCAAGCACCGTGATCGTCCGTTCGTTCAAGGACATCGAAGGCACCGACCGGCATGTGAAGGCCGCGTCCGGCACGTGGGAGAGCAAACGCATCGTCCTCGCCAAGGAGAGGGTCGGCTTCTCCCTGCACGAGACGATTCTGTACGCGGGTACGGAGACGTCGATGTGGTACGCGAACCACATCGAGGCCGTCGTGTGCGTCGAGGGCGAGGCCGAGCTCACCGACGACGAGACCGGGCAGAAGTACACGATCACGCCCGGCACCATGTACCTCCTCGACGGCCACGAGCGGCACACGATGCGGATCAAGGAGGACTTCCGCTGCATCTGTGTCTTCAACCCGCCCGTGACCGGCCGGGAGGACCACGACGAGAACGGCGTGTACCCGCTGCTCACCGAGCCCGAGCCCGAGGAGGTGTGACATCACCATGACCACCGTCACCGATCTCTACCCCAGCCGCGGCACCACCGAGGTGTCGACCCCGCGCCAGGACCCCGTCGTGTGGGGCTCCCCCGACACACCGGGCCCGATCACGTCCGGCGACCTCCAGTCGTTCGAGCGGGACGGCTTCCTGGCCATCGACCAGCTCATCGCCGACGACGAAGTCACCGTCTACCGGCAGGAGTTGGAGCGTCTCGTCACCGACCCGGCGATCCGGGCCGACGAGCGCTCGATCATCGAGCCGAAGTCCAAGGAGATCCGCTCCGTCTTCGAAGTGCACAAGATCAGCGAGGTGTTCGCGAAGCTGGTGCGCGACGAGCGGGTCGTGGGCCGGGCGCGGCAGATCCTCGGCTCGGACGTGTACGTCCACCAGTCGCGGATCAACGTCAAGCCGGGCTTCGGGGCCAGCGGCTTCTACTGGCACTCGGACTTCGAGACCTGGCACGCCGAGGACGGTCTGCCGAACATGCGGACGGTGTCCGTCTCGATCGCACTGACCGAGAACTACGACACCAACGGCGGCCTCATGATCATGCCGGGGTCGCACAAGACGTTCCTCGGGTGCGCGGGAGCCACACCCAAGGACAACTACAAGCAGTCGCTGCAGATGCAGGACGCGGGCACGCCGTCGGACGAGGCGCTGACCAAGATGGCGAGCGAGTACGGCATCAAGCTCTTCACGGGCAGGGCCGGCTCGGCGACCTGGTTCGACTGCAACTGCATGCACGGCTCGGGCGACAACATCACGCCGTTCCCGCGCAGCAACGTGTTCATCGTGTTCAACAGCGTGGAGAACGCGGCCGTTGAGCCCTTCGCTGCGCCGATTCGGCGCCCGGAGTTCATTGGAGCGAGGGACTTCACGCCCGTGCGATGAACGCCGCTGCCCCGCGACCGGCCCGCCGCGCAGCGGCAATCGGACACAGCATTGGGGCGAGGGACTTGACTCCCGTGCGGTGACTCCTCCTGGAGGAACTCATTCTGGAGCGGGCGGCGTCACAGCCAGGACAGTGACGCCGCCCGCTCCAGTACGTTCCGGACGGCGCCCTCGCCTCCGGTGGCACGGCGCGGAACCTGGTCGGCGGTGTGCCGGCCGCCGACCAGGTGGCAGAAGTCGACCGGACCCAGGGCGAGTTCGGCGCGAACCGGCTCGCCCTGAGCCCAGCACCGGCTGTGCGGTGGGGCCGAGGATGCGGACCGCCGGCCGTACCAGTCGGCCCAGGTGCCCGACGGGCGGCGGCGGGACGGCGAGGCCCAGGGCGCGGCGGATGTCGTCGCTGTGGATCCAGGTCTCGAGATCGCGCACCACGAAGTGCTCGGCGATGGCGCCGCAGATGAACAACGGCACATCCCGCGGAGCGGCCGGGCCCGCTCCAGTGCTTCAGTCGGACAGGACGTCCAGCAGCCGGTCGACGTCGGCCGCGGTGTTGTACAGGTGGAAGGCGGCACGCAGGTTGCCCGCGCGGTCGGAGACCTCCACTCCGGCGCTGCTCAACTCGCCCTGGCGGCGGCCGAGTCCGGGGACCGAGACGATCGGGGAACCGGGCGAGGGGACGGGCTCGTGGCCGAGGGAGGCCAGGCCTTCGCGGAAGCGGTCGGCGAGCGCGAGGTCGTGGGCGCGTACGGCGTCCGTGCCGAGTTCCTCCAGGAGTTCGAGGGAGCGCCGGGCGCCGGCGTAGGAGAAGAGAGCGGGACTCTCGTCGAACCGCCTTGCGGAGTGGGCGAGTTCGTCGATGGGGCCGTAGCACGCGTCCCAGGGGTGCTCCCCCGCCACCCAGCCGGCGAACAACGGGGTGAGTCCGCCGAGGTCCTCCGGGACGACGAGGAAGGCCACACCCCGCGGGCACACGAGCCACTTGAAGGCGACGGAGGCGGAGTAGTCGTGGGAGTCCGCGTCGAAGTCCAGCCATCCGGTGGCCTGGGACGCGTCGATGTACGTACGCGTCCCGTGCTCGCGCGCCGCCTCCCGGATCGCGGGCAGGTCGGCCACCCGCCCGTCGGCGGACTGCGCGGCGCTGACCGCGACCAGGGCGGTGCCGGGCCGCACGGACTCGGCGATGCGCTCCAGGGGCACGCTGCGCACCTTGAGGTCGGAGCGGACATGGAAGGGGTTCACCACGGAACTGAAGTCGCCCTCGGCGGTGAGGACTTCGGCGCCCTCCGGCAGGGAGGCGGCGATCAGCCCGCTGTAGACGGCGACCGAGGCCCCTGCCGCCACCCGGTGCTCGGGCACCCCGACAAGCCGCGCGAAACAGGCGCGGCTCGCCTCGACGTCCGCGAACATGTCGGTCGGATCACCGGCCGCGGCCGCCTCGACGGCGGTGTGCATGGCGGCCACGGTGCGGGCGGGCAGCAGCCCGGTGCTCGCGGTGTTCAGATAGGTGTTCTTCGGGGCGAACTCGGCACGGACGAGGCTCTCGAAGGTCTCCATGGATCCACTGTGAGCCCAGGAGAACCCATAGTCCATTGCCGATTTTTACGTGATTCCGCTAAGCAACGCTTATACGTCCGCCCCGACCTGCACACTTTCCTCAGTGCTGCGGCACCGCGCACCCGTCGGGGCCGCAGGCGTCCGCGTCACCCTGGTCGATCAGCTGCAGCGGCGAGCGCTCGCCCCACGCCTGGGTCAGCGCCTGGGTGAAGACCTCGGCGGGCTGGGCGCCGGAGACGCCGAACTTGCGGTCGAGCACGAAGAACGGCACGCCGTTCGCACCGAGCTCGGCAGCCTCGCGCTCGTCGGCGCGGACCTCGTCGGCGTAGGCGGTCGGGTCGGCGAGCACCTTGCGGACGGCGTCGGCCTCCAGACCCACCGCGACGGCCAGCTCCACCAGCCGCTCGTCGCCCTCGCTGAAGACGGACCGCTCCTCGGCGAAGTTCGCCTTGTAGAGGTTCTGGATCAGCTCGTCCTGCTTGCCCTGCTCCTTGGCGAAGTGCAGCAGGCGGTGCATGTCGAAGGTGTTGCCGTGGTCGCGGTCGCGGGTGCGGTACTCCAGGCCCTCGGCGGCGGCCTGCGCGCCCAGGTTCTCCTCGCCGGCCTGCGCCTGCGCCTCGCTCATGCCGTACTTCTTGGTGAGCATCCTGATCACCGGCTGGACGTCGCCCTTGGCGCGGCTGGGGTCCAGCTCGAAGGAGCGGTGCACGACCTCGACCTGGTCGCGGTGCGGAAAGGCGTCGAGCGCCTTCTCGAATCGGGCTTTCCCGACATAGCACCAGGGGCATGCGATGTCCGACCAGATCTCGACCTTCATGTTCTCGGCTCTCTCCAGCTCGTACGGGTACGGAGACGGAGACACCCTCCGCCGAGTAGGTGAACGTTCAAGCAGCGGGGATCATTCCCCGGCCGAGCTTCGATCCCAGGGCACCGCATACCGCAGGAAGAGGTGATGGTCGCCCTCGGTGGGCGGGTTCTGCGGGTCCGGGACCCAGCCCTGGCGGGCGTAGAAGGCCTGGGCGCGGTCGTTGCCGGCGTGCACGTCGAGAACGGCCGTGTGTCTGCCGTCGGCCCGCCACTGCTCGACGCAGGCGGTGTGCAGGGCCGTACCGATGCCGGAGCGCCAGTGGTCGGGGTCGACGTGGAACTGGAACAGCTTGACCGTTTCTGCCGGGGCACCCTCCGGGTTGCGGAAGGAGGCGATGCCGACCAGGCGGGCGTCGCGGACCGCGCACAGCACCTGGCCGTCGGGGCGCTCCATGGCCTGACTCCAGGCGGCCTGCCAGTCGAAGCCGTCGTCCGGCAGGCCGTCCAGGTAGTACGTGGCGCGGGCGCGCACGTGCAATGCGGCGACGGCGGCGGCCTCGGCCGGCAGGGCGGTTCTGATCACCAGGGAGTCGACGGTCCGGTTCGCTCTGATCATGCAGCGGAGGACGTGGCGGCGGTGGCCTCGGTTCCAAGGCGGGTGAACTGTGCCCGGTAGGCGCTCGGCGTCAGACCGGTCCGGCGGACCACATGGGCCCGGAGGGAGTCCGCCGTGCCCAGACCACAGGCGCGGGCGACCTGGTCCATGGGCAGGGTGGTGGTCTCCAGGAGTTCCCTGGCGCGCTCGATGCGCTGGTGCAGCAGCCACTGCAGGGGGCTGACACCGCTCTCGGCGTGGAAGCGGCGTGTGAGGGTGCGGACGGAGACGCCCGCATGGCGGGCCAGGTCGGTCAGGGTGAGCGGCTTGTCGAGGTTGCGCATGGCCCAGCCGCGGGTGTCGGCACAGACGGTGCCGCGCTCGGGCGGCAGCGGGGTGTGCGTGAACTGGGTCTGGCCGCCGGGCCGTACGGGGGCGACGAGGGCCAGCCGGGCGACCTCGTTGGCGACGGCGGCGCCGTAGTCGGTGCGGATGATGTGCAGGCAGAGGTCGATGCCGGCGGCGTAGCCGGAGGCCGTGACGTAAGGGCCGTCCTGGACGTACAGCACGTCTCCCTGCAGGTCGACCTGCGGGTAGCGCCTGCGCAGTTCCTCGGCGTGCGCCCAGTACGTCGTGGCCCTGCGGCCCTCGAGCAGGCCCGCCTCGGCGAGTTGGAAGGCGCCGGTGCACAGGGAGGCGATCCGCTTGCCGGCGTCGGCGGCCTCACGGACGGCGGCCACGATCCGCGGGTCCGGCTCGTAGGGTGCGCCCGTACCGGCGACGACCACCGTGTCCGCCTGCGGCACGGCCTCCAGCCCGTCGCGTACGTACAGGTCGAGCCCTCCGCTGGTGGGCACGGGCCCGGGCTCGGCGGCGCAGATGACCACGTCGTAGCCCGGCCGTCCGTCCACCTCGACCTTGCCGAACAGCAGCTCGGGGATGGCCAGGTTGAACATCGACACGGGCGAGGGCGCGATCACGGCGATCCGGTGCGGGGCGAGCCGGTCGGACATGGCCAGAACCTCCGGGTGCATGGCATTCGGGCCACTACTGTACGACGGCGGAGCTCAGCAGCATGGAGTCATGTCGACCGACCGGATCCTCCAGGCCGTACAACCCGCCCACTCCGAGGCGGAGTTGACGCCCAAGCGGCCCTCCCCCGGGCTCACCCTCACCGCCGCCCTCCTCGGCTTCGCGCTGATCTGCCTCGACGCGTCCGTGGTGAACGTGGCTCTGCCCGCGATCGGCTCCTCCCTCGGCGCGGGGATGTCCGGCCTGCAGTGGGTGGTGGACGCCTACACCCTTCCCTTCGCCGCGCTGATGCTGTCCACGGGGGCCTTCGCGGACCGGACCGGGGCGAGCCGCGCGTTCGCGCTCGGCACCGCGGTCTTCACGCTGGCCTCGGCGGCCTGCGGGCTGGCGCCGAACCTGCCGTCCCTGATCGGCGCGCGGGTGGTGCAGGGCGGTGCGGCGGCCGTCGTGCTCCCGGCCTCGCTGGCGCTGGTGCGGCAGGCTTATCCGGAGCCGAAGCGGCGTGCGCGGGCGGTGGCGACGTGGGCCGCCGGCGGTTCGGTGGCGGTCGCGCTGGGTCCGGTGGCGGGCGGTCTGCTGACCACGGCGTGGGACTGGCGCGGGATCTTCTTCGTGAACCTGCCGGTGGGGGCGCTGATCGTGGCCCTGCTCGTGCGCGCCCCGCGCTCCGAACGCCGCCCCTCGCCCCTGGACCTGCCGGGGCAGGCGACGGCGGTGGTGGCGCTCACCGGTCTGACGTTCGCGGTGATCGAGGGCGGTACGGCCGGGTGGGCGGCCCTGGCCGTCGCCGTCCTGGCGGCCATGGCCTTCTTCCGCGTGGAGACCCGCAGCCCGCACCCCGTCGTCCCCCTCGGGCTGTTCCGCAACCGGACTGTGGCCGTGACCGTCGCGGCGGGCGCGGCGGTGAGCGTGGCCTTCTACAGCGTGGTGTTCGTCTTCTCTCTCTTCTTCCAGCAGGTCCAGGGCCTGTCCGCGCTGCACGCCGGGCTGGCGTTCCTGCCCATGACGGGCCTGATCGCGGTGACGAACGTGGCGGCGGGCAAGCTCGCGGGGCGGTACGGGCCGCGGCTGCCGATGCTGGTGGGGCAGGCGCTGGCCGTCGCGGGACTGCTCGTCCTGCTGTACGTCGACGCCGGCACGTCTTCCGTCCTGGTGGCCGCGCTCCTCGTGCCGCTGGCCCTGGGCTGCGCGCTGACGGTGCCACCGCTGACGGCGGCGATGATGGACGCGGTGCCGGCGGAGCGGGCCGGACTCGCGGCCGGTGTGCTCAATGCTGCGCGGCAGGTGGCGGGGGGTTTGGGGATCGCGGTGTTCGGGACGCTGGTGTCCGACGGGTTTACCGGAGGCCTGCGGTGGAGCCTGGTGATCAGCGCGGGGTTGCTCGCCGTGACGGCTGCGGCTACGTCCCGGTTGCGGTAGCGCCCTGAAGGGGCGCGGGGAACTGCGCGACCAGCCACGACGGCGCCGCAGACGAACACCGCACATCCCGCGGAGCGCTCAGTTGCCGTCTCTCAGATCCGCGGGCCAAGTGGGGCGGAACTCTATGTGGTCGTAGGTGACCACGCAGCCCTCTCCCATCGGTGACTGGGTCATGAAGCCGACGAGGGCGTCGCCGGTCTCCTTCTCGTCGCCCAGGGTGAAGAGGCGGACGAAGGTCCAGCGCTTGCCGTCACGGGAGGCATGGAAGGCGAAGGCGCGGCCGGTGCGGCTCACCCGGAGCCAGACCGAACTGCCGTCCACGGTGAAGGAGTTGGCGTCGTCGGAGTGTCCCCGGGTGACCACCGTGCAGACGGTGGGCACGTCCGGGGAGTACTCCAGGCAGAGCTTGGCCCAGGCCCGCTCCCCGACGTGGACGTAGAGCACCCCCGCGTCGAAGGCCGAGGCGAACCCGACCGTGACGCGCGCGATCAGCTGGAAGTCCCCCTCGGGCGCCCCGAGCAGCCGGGGCGCGTCGGAGGCGGGCTCCAGCGCCTCCCCGGTGGGCGGCACGAACCGGTCCTGCCGGGGCCCGGCCCATCCGCTGAGGATCCCGTCCTCGTACAACCAGTGCCCGTCGGGACCGTAGGTTCGGAGAGCGAAAGGCAGTTCGGGAAGTTCCACATCCATCAGCTGATTGTCGCAGGCCCGGTGAAGCCGCCCTAAGGGGCGCGGGGCTGTATCGATTTGCGGCTCCGCCGCGTGGGCGCGACAAGCCATGACCGTAGCCGCAGTCCGCAGACAACCCGCACCCCTATGGCGCACCCCGCGGAGCGCTACCGCTCCAGCCTCCCGTTGAACCGCCGGGGCAACCCCAGCGGGTTGGCGTCCCGCAGCTCCGGCGGAAGGATCGCTTCCGGCGCCGTCTGGTACGTCACCGGCCGCATCCACCGCTCGATGGCCGTACCGCCGACCGACGTCGACGTGGACGTGGTCGCCGGGTACGGGCCGCCGTGATGCTGGGCGGGAGCCACCGCAACGCCCGTCGGCCAGCCGTTCACCAGCACGCGCCCGGCAAGCGGCGTCAGCTCGGCCAGCAGCTCCGCGCCGCGGCCCTCCCCGGCCGCCTCCTCCGCCGACAGATGAACCGTCGCCGTGAGATTGCCCGGCAGCCGCGACAGCACGCCCTGCACCTGGGCCTCGTCCTCATAGCGGGCCACCACGGTGACCGGCCCGAAGCACTCCTCGAGGAGCAGGTCGTACTGGCCTTCCTCCGCCAGCTTGTCCGCCGAGACCGTCAGGAATCCGGCGCTCACCGTGTGCTCGCCGCCCGCGCCCGGCGTCACCGGGGACTCGACCTCGGGGAGCTCCGCACGCTCGGCGACCCCGGCGATGAAGTTGTCGCGCATGCGGTGGTCCAGCAGGACCCCGGCGTCCGTGTCGCTGACCGCGTCCGTCAGGGACTTCACCAGGCGGTCACCGGCCGCACCGCTCGGTGCGAGCACCAGGCCCGGCTTCACGCAGAACTGGCCGACGCCCAGCGTCATCGATCCGGCGAGACCCGTGCCGATCGCCTCGGCGCGCTCGGCCGCCGCGGCCTCGGTGACGACGACCGGGTTCAGGGATCCCAGCTCGCCGTGGAAGGGGATCGGGGTCGGGCGCGCTGCGGCCGCGTCGAAGAGGGCACGGCCACCGCGTACGGAACCGGTGAAGCCGGCCGCCGAGACGAGGGGGTGCTTGACCAGCTCAACGCCCGCCTCGAAACCGTGGACCAGGCCGACGACGCCCTCGGGGATGCCGTGCGCGGCGGCGGCCCGGCGCAGCACCTTGGCGACCAGCTCGGACAGGGCCGGGTGGTCGGGGTGGGCCTTGACGACGACCGGGCAGCCCGCGCCGAGCGCGCTGGCGGTGTCGCCGCCGGCCACCGAGAAGGCGAAGGGGAAGTTGGAGGCCGAGTAGACGGCGACGACGCCCAGCGGCACCTTGTAGCGGCGCAGGTCCGGGATCGGCGGGGTCGCGGTGTCGTCGGGGTGGTTGATGATCACGTCGAGGAAGGCGCCCTCGTCGACGATGTCCGCGAAGGCCCGCAACTGGTAGCAGGTGCGGGCGAGTTCGCCGTTGAGCCGGACCGGGCCGAGCGCGGTCTCGGCGTCGGCGGTCTCGACGAGGCCGTCCTTCGCCGCCTCGAGCTGCTCGGCGGCGGTGCGCAGGAAGGCCGCGCGCACCGCGCGGTCGGCGAGGGCGCCGCGCGCGGCGTGCGCGGCGCGGACGGCGGCGTCCACCTCCTGGGCTGTGGCCTCCACCGCAACCTGTTCACGCTGCTTCCCGGTACGGGGGTCGACACTCCAGACTGGTGCTGCTGCCACCGCGGGTCCCTCCACGTATGTCTTGCGGTATGTCCTGCTTGTATTGCCGCAGTATCTGGGTCATCCACCAGGGTCGTTCGATATACTGAACGCTGTCTCTGATGATGAATATGCTGTTGGAGACTATTTCCCGTCGAACGAAGGGGTCAAGGGCGATGTCGGCAGGCGAGACAGGCGGCGGGGCGCAGGTCAAGTCCGCGGTGCGGACGGTGGAACTGCTGGAGTACTTCGCAGGCCGGCCCGGTATGCACTCCTTGGCGTCGGTTCAGGAGGCCGTCGGTTATCCCAAGTCCAGTCTGTACATGCTGCTGCGCACGCTGGTGGAGCTGGGCTGGGTGGAGACGGACGCGACGGGCACGCGATACGGCATCGGGGTGCGGGCGCTGCTGGTCGGTACGTCGTACATCGACGGCGACGAGGTGGTCGCGGCGGCCCGCCCGACCCTGGACCGGCTGTCGGACGACACCACGGAGACCATTCACCTGGCCCGGCTGGACGGCACGAACGTCGTGTACCTGGCCACCCGCCAGTCGCAGCACTATCTGCGCCCGTTCACGCGGGTGGGGCGCCGGCTTCCCGCGCACTCCACCTCGCTGGGCAAGGCGCTGCTGAGCACATACACGGACGAGCAGGTCCGCAAGATGCTCCCGGAGACCCTGCCGGCGCTCACCGAGAACACCATCACCGACCGGGAGAAACTCATCGAGGAGCTGCACCAGGTCCGGGAGCAGGGCTTCGCCGTGGACCGCGAGGAGAACACGCTGGGCCTGCGCTGCTTCGGTGTCGCGATCCCCTACCGGACTCCGGCGCGTGACGCGATCAGCTGCTCGGTGCCCGTTGCGCGCCTCACCCCGGCCCACGAACAGATGGTCAAGGACGCCCTGTTCGACGCGCGCGACCGGCTGACCCTGGCGACGCGGAGGCTCTGACTCCTAGGCTTCGACGTCATGGACGTCGTACTCCGTGAAGTGCATGACAGTGATCTGCCGGTCTTCTTCCGGCAGATGAACGATCCCGAGGCCCTGCGCATGGCCGCGTTCACCCCGAAGGACCCGGCCGACCGGGACGCGTTCGACGCCCACTGGAAACGGATCAGGGCCTCGGAGGACGTCCTGCGCACGGTCCTGGTCGACGGTGACGTGGTGGGCAGCGCCGCGGTGTACGGCGAGCCGGGCGAGCGCGAGGTCACCTACTGGATCGAACGCGCCCACTGGGGCCGGGGCATCGCCACGGCCGCGCTGCGGGAGCTGGTCGCCCAGGTGCCCGAGCGTCCGCTGTACGCCCGGGCGGCCGCCGACAACGCCGGCTCGCTGCGCGTCCTGCAGAAGTGCGGGTTCCGGGTGACCGCCCAGGCCTCCGGGTTCGCCAACGCGCGGGGCGGGGAGATCGACGAGTTCGTGCTCGCGCTGGACGCCTGACCGCTGTGAATGAACGTCCGATGAGAAAAGCGGACGCACGGGAACGATTCACTGCCTCCTGATCGTCCTCCGAGTGGGATGAACAAGACGATCAGGCGGGCCTCCGTCTTCACACTGCTGCTCGTGCTCGCTCTGCTGGCCAGGGCGACCTGGGTGCAGTTCTACGACGGCAAGGCCCTCGCGGACGACAAGGACAACCGGCGCAACGCGATCGAGACGTACGCGGACCCGCTCGGGAACATCATCGTGGGCGGCGATTCGATCACCGGTTCCGCGGCGACGAAGCACAGCGACCTCAAGTACAAGCGCACGTACAAGGACGGCAAGCTGTACGCGGCGGTGACGGGCTATGCCTCGCAGGCCTACGCGCCGACCCAGCTGGAGGGCATCTACCGGGACCTCCTGGACGGCACGGACAACCGCCTCAAGACCGTGATGGACACGGTCACCGGCAAGCGGGCCGACCCGGGCACCGTGGTCACGACCATCGACCCGGACGTGCAGAAGGCGGCGTACGACGCGCTCGGCGACAAGAAGGGCGCTGCCGTCGCGATCGACCCGAAGACCGGCAGGATCCTGGCGATCGTGTCGACGCCGTCGTACGACCCGTCGTCGCTGACGGACGCCAACACCGCGGGCACGGCCTGGAAGAAGCTCAACGCGGACTCCGACAAGCCGCTGACCAACCGCGCGCTGCGCCAGCCGCTGCCGCCGGGCTCGACGTTCAAACTGGTCGTCGCGGCCGCGGCGTTGGAGGACGGGCTCTACCCGAACGTGGACAAGAAGACCGACAGCCCCGACCCGTACACGCTGCCGGGCACCACCCGGGACCTGTCCAACGAGAACCCGAACGCGCCCTGTGAGAACGCCACGATCCGCACCGCGCTGCAGTACTCCTGCAACAACGTCTTCGCGAAGATGGCCGTCAGCCTCGGCCAGGACAAGGTGAAGGCGATGGCCGAGAAGTTCGGCTTCAACGACACGGAGCAGGACGTTCCGGTGCGGGCCTACACCAGCGTCTACCCGTCCGACATGGACAGGTCCTCCACGGCGCTGACGGGCATCGGCCAGTACGACGTCACCGCGACCCCGCTCCAGATGGCCATGGTGTCCGCCGCCATAGCCAACGGCGGCAAGCTGGTCTCGCCGCACATGGTCTCGCAGATCACCGACAGCGGCGGTGACGTGCTGGAGAACTACGACGACAGCACGAGCACCAAGGAGATCGTCAGCTCCTCGACCGCCGAACAACTGCAGTCGGCGATGCAGACGGTGGTGCAGAAGGGCACTGGCACGAACGCCCAGATATCGGGCGCCACCGTGGGCGGCAAGACCGGCACGGCCCAGCACGGCGAGAACAACAGCAAGACGCCGTACGCCTGGTTCACGTCCTACGGCGAGAAGGGCGGCAAGGAGGTCACCGTGGCGGTCATGGTCGAGCAGTCGAACGCAGCCCGCTCGGAGGTCAGCGGCAACGGCCTGGCAGCCCCGGTGGCCAAGGCGGTCATGCAAGCGGCGCTGAAGTAACCCCCTGGGGGGAGCGCCCCTTCAGGGGCGCGGGGAACTGCGCGACCAGCCACAACAAACCCGCACCCGGCCGCGCAGCGTCCCTCACTTCACCCCGAGAATCTGCTCAACCGGGTCAATTGCGAAGTAGACAAGGAACAGCACCGAAACCCCCCACAGCAACCAGTGCACCTCCTTGGCCTTACCAAGCACCGCCTTGATGACGACGTAAGCCAAGAACCCCGCCCCGATGCCATCGGTGATCGAGTAGGTGAACGGCATCGCAGCGATGGTCAAAAACGCCGGGATGGCGATCTCGTACCGGTCCCAGTCGATGTGCTTGACGTGGGTCATCATCAGGAACCCGACCGCGATCAGCGCAGGCGCAGCCGCCTGCAGCGGCACGATCGTCAGCAACGGCGTCAGGAACAGCGCGAGCCCGAACAACCCACCGGTGATCAGGTTCGCGAAGCCAGTGCGCGCCCCCTCTCCGACACCCGCCGCCGACTCGATGTACGCGGTGTTGGAGGAGGCGGACCCCAGACCGCCGGCCACGGCCGCCGCGCCGTCGATGAACAGCACCCGGCCGATGCCCGGCACCTGCCCCTGCTCGTCGAGCAGCCCGGCCTCCGCGCTGATGCCGACGATGGTGCCCATGGCATCGAAGAAGTCCGACAGGATGAGGGTGAACACCAGCAGGACAGCGGTGAGGATGCCCGCCTTCGCGAAGCCGCCGAACAGGCTGAAGTGACCGATGAGCCCGAAGTCGGGCGTGGAGACGATCTTGTCGGGCACGTGCGGGGTGGTCAGACCCCAGCTCTTGATGTCCGCCACCGCATCGATGATGATCGCGACGATCGTCATCGTCACGATGCTGATCAGGATCGCGCCCTTCACCTTGCGCGCGAGCAGCGCGATGGTGAGCAGCACGCCGAGACAGAAGACGAGGACCGGCCAGCCGGTCAGCCGGCCCACGGCCCCCAACTGCACGGGCACGGTGGTCTGCGCCGCGTCCGGGATACGGCTGACGAACCCGGCGTCGACGAAGCCGATGAAGGCGATGAACAGACCGATGCCGACGCCGATCGCCTGCTTGAGCTGCTGCGGAATGGCGTTCATGATCGCCTCGCGCAGTCCGGTGAGGACCAGGACGCAGATCAGGATGCCCTCGAGGACGACGAGGCCCATTGCGTCGGACCAGCTCATCAGCGGGGCGAGCTGGAAGGCGACGACGGCGTTGAGGCCGAGGCCGGCGGCGATGGCGAGCGGGAGGTTGCCGCCGACGCCCATGATGATCGTCATCACACAGGCCACCAGGGCGGTGGCGGTGACGAGTTGGCCGGTGTCGAGGCTGTGGCCGAACTTGTCCTTCGCACTGCCGAGGATGATGGGATTCAGGACAAGGATGTAGGCCATCGTGAAGAACGTGGCGAAGCCGCCGCGTATCTCCCGGCCGAAGGTGGATCCCCGCTCGGAGATACTGAAGAACCGGTCGACGCCGTTCGCCGCTGGTGGCGCGGCACTTGGCCGGTCGACCGTCTTCTTGGTGTCGGACATGGCGGGTGCTCCTAGGTGCCTGATGGATCAGTGTGCGGATGCTGGCTGGATTGTTCCCGCGGTGAACCCGTTTCAGGTTTTCTCCGTGTTACGGAATCGGTCGGCCCGCCAGATTGCGTTCGAAGCCCCGTACGAACCCATTGTTCATCACTGCTACGCTTCCGGATCTCGTCCGGGCCTCCTCCGGATGAGCACATGTCATCTACATGCCACACACAGAGAGGTCGCCCGTGGGCACGGTCGTCGACGATGCAGCCTCCGTGGAGTTTCATGCCTTCTTCGAGCGGCACTACGCCGAACTGTCCCGGCTCGCCCATCTGTTGACCGGTGAGGCGGACGCCGCCGACGATCTGGCCGCCGACGCACTGCTCGCCCTGTGGCACCGCTGGGACCGGGTGCGCGCCGCGGACCATCCGGCCGCCTACGCCCGCGGAGTCGTCGCCAACCTCGCCCGCACCCGGATCCGCAGCGCCGTGCGCGAGCGCCGGCGGATCTCGCTGTTCTGGTCGCAGCGCGAGGAGAAGACCGAGAATCCCGACATAGCGGGCGTTGTCGACGTCCAGGAGGCTCTGCGCAGGCTGCCGTTCAGGAAACGGGCGTGTGTGGTCCTCCGGCACGCGTTCGACCTGTCGGAGAAGGACACCGCTCTCGCTCTGGGTGTTTCCGTGGGTACGGTTAAGTCCCAGACGTCCAAGGGAATGGCCGAGCTGCAGAAGATCCTCGGCTCCCAGGGCGTACCGAAGAAGGTGCACGCGGCGATGGCGCGCGGCGGCGACAGCGGAGGAACGGACCGATGAGGCAGCAGGACGTGCACGGCGAGCTGCGCGCCCGGCTGCACGAGACGGCCGAGGCGCACGAGCCGGACCGGGCCAGGATCCTGGCGCGGATCGAGCGGGGCATGAGCGAGCACGGCCGCCCGGATCACCGGGCGACCCGTCCGCCGGTGTGGGGCTGGGCCCGCGTGGTGAGTGCGACGGCCGCGGTCGCGGGCATGCTCGCGGTCGGCGGTTACGCGGTGGCATCCGCGGTGAAGGACGACACTCCCCCGCAGCAGCAGACGGTCTCGGTCTCCCCGACGCCCACGCCGTCGCCCGATGCGACGAGCCGGGCGCCCGTCCCGCCGGTGGAGCGGACGCCGAGCACCGCGCCGCAGCCCCACAACCCGAGCAACACCCCCGCCCCCAAGCCCTCCGCCTCCGTGCTGGCGCCCGCCGCCGGCGAGCAGGACGGCCCGCTGTCGTCGGACGCCTCGGTGGACCCGCACAGCAACGACTTCTGGGCGCAGAGCGACATCACACTCAAGACGAGCGAACAACTCACCGCCCTGACAGTGCAGTTGAAGGTCGCGCAGACCGGTGGGGTCAGTGACACGGGTGCCTGGCGCGCGCTGCCGGAGCAGGACTTCGACCTCACGGTCGGCGAGCAGAACGGCTTCCTCGTCTACACCTGGACGCTCAAGGCGGGCCGTACGGTCCCCAAGGGCGAGTGGGTGTTCGCCGGGCAGTACAACCACCAGCGCGGCGGCCGGGACGCGAAGGACGACACCTACGCGATCACGGCCACCGCGAAGGGCACACAGCGTGCGGTGGGCGGCGACTTCGCGGCCCACACGAACGACGCGGGCGACTCGTAAAAGGGGCCTGCACGGAATCTCGCGCAAAAAATCTTGAAGAGGGCGGCAACCCGTTCCTCGGCGGCGGCAACCAGGAAGCAGCAGACTTCCTCTTCACCTGCAGCTGAGTGAACATTCAAGTACGACGGGAATTCGCCCCTTGAGCACGCACAAGAGACAGCTCACCCGCCGCCGGGTGCTCGGGGCCTCCGCGCTCGGCGTCGCCGCCACCGGCGCCGCCATGGCGGGAGGCGCCGGCCTGCTGTCGGCCGCGTCCGCCGCGGCCTTCGGCTACAAGGACGACGGCAGGAACTACGTCGTCGACACGGGCTCCTCCCTGGTCTTCAAGGTCTCCAAGACGACCGGCGACCTCACGTCCCTCGTCTACAAGGGCAAGGAGTACGAGGGCTACGGCGGCAAGCACTCGCACGTCGAGTCGGGGCTCGGGGCATCCGAAGTCACGATCAGGCAGTCGGGCCCGACGATCCTGATCAAGGTCGTGCACGGTGCGATCACCCAGTGGTACGCGGCCCGCAGCGGCCAGAACAACGTCTACCTGTGGACGGACAAGAAGGACGCCTCCTTCACCGCGACCCGCTACATCGTCCGCCTCAAGCCGGGGATGTTCCCCAACACGGGCTCGGACGCCTGGAACTCGACCACGGACAAGATCATCGAGGCCGGTGACGTCTGGCGGCATCCGGACGGCACGACCCACTCCAAGCACTACTCGGGCAAGCGCACCATCGACTACGACCACGTCGGCTTCACCACCGGCTCGGTCGGCCTCTGGATGGTCCGCTCCAACCACGAGAAGGCGTCCGGCGGCCCCTTCTACCGCTCGCTGCTGCGGCACTCGAACGACGGCGGCGCGGGCCTGTACGAGATCCTGCACTACAACGAGGCCCAGACGGAGGCGGAGCGCTTCGGCCTCCAGGGCCCCTACGTCATCGCCCTCACCGACGGCGGCGCCCCTGCCTCCTCGCTCTCCCATGCGAACCTGGACACCTCATGGGTGGACGGGCTCGGCATCACCGGCTGGGTCGGCAGGGCGGGCCGCGGCAAGGTGGCGGGCGTCGGGCTGAAGGGCATGGACGCCAAGTACCCCTACACCGTGGGCTTCGCCAACACGGACGCGCAGTACTGGGCGAAGGCCGCGGCCGGAACCGGCGCCTTCTCCTGCAAGGGGATGCTCCCGGGGACGTACACCCTGACCGTCTACAAGGGCGAACTCGCCGTGCACACCGAGTCGGTGAAGGTGACGGCGGGCGGTACGACGTCCCTGCACAGCCTGAGCATCACCGGTGACCCGTCCGCCGCCTCCGCCGTCTGGCGGCTCGGCGACTGGGACGGCACGCCCGGCGAGTTCAAGAACGCCGAGCTGATGACGTACGCGCATCCCTCCGACGGCCGCGCGGACAAGTGGACCGGCAACGTCACCATCGGCAGCGGCGGCGAGGCCGCATCCTTCCCGGCGTACATGTGGAAGGACGTCAACGACGGCATCCTGGTCCACTTCAAGCTGACCAAGGCGCAAGCCGCGGCCGCGCACACGCTGCGGGTCGGGGTGACGGACGCGTTCGCCGGCGGGCGGCCGCGGGTGACCGTGAACGACTGGGTTTCGGCCATTCCCACAGCACCCACACAGCCCTCGACTCGTTCCCTCACCACGGGCTCCTACCGTGGAAACAACCACACCTTCACTTTCAACGTCCCTAGTAGTGCGTGGAAGACGGACACCTCCCAGTACAACGTGCTGAAGATCAACATCGTGAGCGGTTCGGGCGGCACGGCCTATCTCAGCGCCGGCACGTCGTTCGACTGCCTGGACCTGCTGACCTGAGCCCCCCTCGGTCAGCAGAAGAACGCCCCGCCGGTGACGACCGGCGGGGCGTTTTCCTTCGGGGGCTTCAGCTTGTCCCCGTGTGCTTCAGTTCATCGTCGTGGGCTTCAGTTCATCGTCGAGCCGATGGTCGTCGAGCCCGTGGTGAGGAAGGTCGTCGCGGGCAGTGAGCCGTTCGGCTTGCGGACGCCGTAGGCCGAAGTGGCATCCGTCGATCTGAAGGCCGGCGTACCCACCCCGCCGTCCCAGTTGTTCGCCGCGGAGACGGTCTTCGGACCCAGCTTGTCCAGCCCGCCCTTGTCGCTCACCGCGAGGTTGCGGGCCAACCGTGCCTTACCGGTGGCGAAGTAGAACCCGGCCTGCGCATTGGCGTACGCCGTGTTGCGGTTCAGCACGATCGCCCCGGTGTTGGAGTTCTCGGTGAACCCGTTGAGCGTGTTGTCCCAGGCCGCGTTGTTGTTGACGACGTGCGCGACGGCGACGCCCCCGCCACCCAGTTTGAACCCGTTGCCGTTGCCCTCGAAGGCGGAGTCGTTCCAGCGGTTCCTGCCGTTGCCGTACGCCCAGGAGTGCTCGATGGTGACCGGCGAGGAGAACTGCCACAGGTCGAGCCCGTCGTCGGAATTGTTGTACAGGCGGGCGCCGGTGACCTTGTTGCCCGTGCCCGAGCCGAACTTGATGGCGATGCCGTCGGCGTTCTGGCCGTGCCCGGCGGGGTCGTAGTTGCCGTAACTGTCCAGGTTCTGCACGAGGTTGTCGACGGTGTTGTCGCCGCGCAGCGTGAACCCGGAGTCGCCGTTGTTCGCGGTGACCAGGTTCTTGAAGACGCCCCCGGTGGACGAGGTGACGACGAGGCCCTGGGCCGGGGAGTGCTGGAAGGTGAGGTTCTGGACCGTCCAGTAGCTGCCGTAGATCCCGGTGAGCCAGGACCCGGCGGGCAGCTTGGAGCCGTCGATCCTCACCTTCTCGCTGCCGTACGCCCGCAGCGTGATGCGGTTCGAAGCGGTGCCGCCGGCCGTGGACTTGAGGGTGGCCGTCGGATAGTACGTGCCGCCGCGGACCTGGATGACGGTGCCCGCGGCGGCGTTCTTCACGGCCGACTCCAGATGGGCCGTGGAGGACACGGTGACCGTCGTCGCGGCGGCCTCGGCGCCGCCGCCCGAGAGGCCGAGGTAGACGCCGCCGACCCCGGCGGAGAGGGCCACCGCCGCGGCGATCGAGAGCGTGCGCGTCCTGCGGTGGCGTCCGGTGCTGAGTCGCACTGGGCGTTCCTTTCCTAGGGAGTGGGAGCGAAACGGGGCCGGAGGGGCCCTCGCCGGCCCGTTTCTGAAAGCCAGTCGCCGCCGTGACCGGAAGAGGTTGCCGCGTCTCCCCGAAAGCAAGCGAAACTTTCACTGACTCCCGCCCCCCGCTCACCTGTTGACGTGCCGTTTCCCGCTGATGACACTCCGAGGGCGCCGCATCCCCCAACAGAAACCCCCACACTCCGACAGGACTGCCCATGCGTCCCAGAGCCGTGCTCGTCGCCTGCCTCGCTCTCCTCCTCGGCCTGTTCACCGCACCGCCCGGCACCGCGCACTCAGGAGCCCCACCCGTGAAGCACCCCAAGTACGCCGGGTATCTCTTCGCCTACTTCACCGGCGAGGGCACCGCGGACGGCGAGCAGATCCGCTACGCCCTCAGCCGCGGCAACGACCCGCTGCACTGGCGCGAGCTGAACCAGGGCAAGCCGGTCCTGACGTCGACGATCGGCGAGAAGGGCCTGCGCGACCCGTTCGTGATGCGCTCCCCCAAGGGCGACAAGTTCTATCTGATCGCCACCGACCTGCGGATGTACAACAACAGCAGCGGCAGCTGGGACTACGTCCAGCGGCACGGCAGCAAGTCGATCATGATCTGGGACTCCACCGACCTGGTCCACTGGACCAACCAGCGCCTGGTCAGGGTCGCCCCCGACAACGCGGGCAACACCTGGGCCCCGGAGGCGTACTGGGACGACGCGCTGCATGAGCACGTCGTCTTCTGGGCGTCGAAGCTGTACGCCGACGACGACCCGGACCACACGGGATCGACGTACAACAAGATGCTGTACGCCACGACGAAGGACTTCCGCACCTTCAGCAAGCCGAAGGTCTGGGACGACCCGGGCTACTCGGTGATCGACTCGACGGTCGTGAAGTACGAGGACACCTACTACCGCTACACCAAGGACGAGCGTGACCCGTCGTCCAGCTCGCCGTGCTCGAAGTTCATCACCGGCGAGAAGTCGAAGGCCCTCACCTCGACCGAGTACGACTTCGTCTCCGACTGCATCGGCAGCGGCTCCATCCAGCGGGGCGAGGGGCCGACCGTGTTCAAGTCCAACACCGAGAAGAAGTGGTACCTGTTCATCGACGAGTACGGCCTGCGCGGCTACGTACCCTTCGAGACCACCGATCTCGCCTCGGGCAAGTGGACCATGTCCACGGACTACGAACTGCCCGCCAGCCCCCGCCACGGCACGGTGATGCCGGTGACGGGGGCCGAGTACGAGCGGCTGCTCAGGACGTACGGCTGAGCAGGACGGGTCAGGACACGAAGTACGTCGGGTTCGGGATCTTGTACGTGCGGTCGGCGTAGCCGCCGTCCAGGTCCGAGTACTGGTCGCCGAAGTTGGCGACGATCTCGTACCCGAGGTCGTCCTCGATGTGCTTGCGGGTGCCGGACTTGTACTGCACGGTCGTGCAGGTCCAGGCGCCCGGGGTGGCGCAGGCACTCAGGTAGGCCGGAGGGTTGGCCTTGTCCTTGAGGAACATGTGGTCGGCGTCGAGGTTCACATCGGCGCCGATCTTCTTCAGGTTTTCGACGGCGGCGGTGCGCTGCGCCTCGCTCAGACCCGAGTTGTAGAAGACCTCGACGCCCTTCTTCTCCGCGTACTGGACCAGCTCGGCGGTGCCGAACACGCCCGGACGGTCGGCCTTGTTCACGTAGTCGGCCCAGGTGGTCGGGTTGTACGTGTAGTTGTAGCGCTTCTCGTAGTCGAGGCTGAGCAGCAGCGTGTCATCGATGTCGAAGACCACCGCGGGCTTCTCGCCCCGGTGGTGCGCCTTGCGGGCGGCCTGGTTTATGTACCTGCGGGCGGCCGAGTCGATCCGCGCCAGGTCCTTGGCGTACGGGCTGTCCGGGGACGCCTGGTACACGCCGCCCGCATCGGCCGTGGTGCCGTAGTAGGTGTCGATGTCCTTCACCAGGAGCCCGATGTTGTACGGCTCGTGGGTGGAGTTGGCCGTGGACTGGCCGGCCGTGGCCGCGCCGGCGCCGTAGAGGGCGCCGCCGGCGAGGGCACACGCTGCGGCGAGCGCCGCGATACGCAGTGACTTATGCATGACAGGTTTCTACGCGCGTCACCCCGGCGGGCGCGAGACCCGTTGCCTGATCGATATCTCTTCGACGGGCAAAAAACGGGTCAAGCGCTCTGGACGGGACGGTTCCGGATCGGTACCGCTCAGTTCATCGTCGCCCCGATGGTCGTGCTCCCCGTCGTCAGGAACGTCGTCGCGGGCAGGGTGCCGCTGGAGCTGCGGGCGTTGTAGGTGCTGCTCGCGTCCGTCGACTTGAAGGCCGGTGTCGAGATCCCGGAGTCCCAGTTGTTGCCGGACGAGGTGACCGCGGAGCCCTTGGTGACCGACCCGCTGCCGTTGCTCACCGCGAGGTTCTTGCCGAGCTTGGCGGAGCTGGTGGCGAAGTAGTAGCCCCACTTGCCGTTGGCGTAGGCCGTGGTGCGGTTGATGACGATCGAGCCGGTGTTGGAGTTCTCGGTGAAGCCGTTTCCTGCGTTGCCCCAGGCGGCGGAGTTGTTGACGACGTGGGCGACGACCTTGCCGTTGCCGCCCAGCTTGTAGCCGTTGCCGTTGCCCTCGAAGGCGGAGTCGCCCCAGCGGTTGACGCCGTTGCCGAAGGACCAGGAGTGCTCGATGGTGACCGGCGAGGAGAAGGACCAGAGGTCGATGCCGTCGTCGGAGTTGTTGTAGAGACGCGCGCCGGTGACCAGGTTGCCGGTGCCGGAGCCGAACTTGATGGCGACGCCGTCCGCGTTCTGGCCGTGGCCCGCGGCGTCGTAGTTGCCGTAACTGTCCAGGTTCTTGACGGTGTTGTCGACCGTGCCGTCGCCGGTGAGCGTGAAGCCGGAGTCGCCGCCGTTGATGGTCTTGATGTTGTTCCAGTTGGTGCCGGTGCAGGACTGGCAGACGACCGCGCTGTCCGGGGAGTTCTGGAAGGTGATGTTGGAGACGTTCCAGTAGTCCGCGGTCAGTTTGAAGATCCAGGAGCCGGAGGGCAGCGAGGAGCCGTCGATCTTGACCGTCTCCGAGCCGTACGCGGTGAGCGTGACCGGTGAGGAGGAGGTGCCGTTGGCCGTGGACTGCAGGGTGGCCGTGGGGTAGTAGGTGCCGCCGCGGACCTGGATGACGGTGCCGGCGGTGGCGTTCTTGATGGCGTTGGACAGGTCGGTCGAGTTGCTGACGACCACCGTGGCGGCCTGGGCCTGGGTGGGGAGTACGGCGAGACCGGCGCCCAGGGCGAGGGTCGCCAGGGTGGCGAGTGCGGTACGACGAGACATGGAGAGCGGTTCCTTTCTCGTGCGGGTTCTCGTGGGGGTTGTCGTGCGGGTTGTCGTGCGGGTTGTCGTGCGGGTGGAGGGATGGTGCACAGGACGGTGGTTCAGAGGACGGTGTCGAGCCGGCTGAAGACCTCGTCCTGCATGCGGTCGACGAAGACATGGCCCAGGTCGGACCAGGTCCTGAGGTGCAACCGCTCCTCGGCGTGGCGGGAGCGCCAGACGGCGCGCAGCTTCTCGTGAGCCGTGCGGACGCCGTCGGCGGGGAAGAGCGGGTCGAGCCCGCCGTTGAAGAACAGCATCGGCCGGGGTGCGGCGATGCTCGCCACGTCGGGGATGTCGAGATACCGGGCGAGCCCGGGACGCAGCATGTAGTACGAGGACTGCCCGCGCAGCGTGTTGTTGCCGGGCACCATCATTTCCTTCAGGCCGGTCATCCAGCAGACGCAGGCCGCGGCGGCGATGTCGTCGGTCAGCGCGGCCGTCTGCCAGGCGCGGTAGGCGCCCATGGAGAACCCGACGGCCGCGACCCGGCGTGCGTCCACATGGTCGAGACCGGCCAGGAACCCGGCGGCCCGGGCGTCCTCGCGGGCCATGAGTCCGGCGAGGGAGGAGCCGAGGTTGTAGAGGTTGGAGGCGAGGGCCTGCTGCCGGTCGTAGACGACCGGGCCGCGGTCGCCCCAGCCGAGCGCGTCCACGCAGAGGACGACATGGCCGAGGCGGGCCAGTTCGTCGCCGACGAAGCGGCCGCTGAAGTACTTGTCGGCCCAGGCCTGCGCCGAGGCGAGACGGGTGTCGTCGTACCAGGGCCGGACGAGTTTCTCCTTCCCGATGTCGAACCTGGCTCCGTGGTCGTGCAGGAGGAGTACGGCGGGGAAGGGGCCGGTGCCGTGCGGGGTGAGCAGCGCGGCGCGGACGCGGTCGTAGCGCGTGAGGGAGAGCGTGACCAACTCCCGTGTGAAACCGTCACCTTGACTGCTTTCACCGAACTCGGGCGCGTACGGTGTCCCGTCCTGCCGTGCGACGAGGAGGTGCTCCTCGGCTTTGGCGCGGGCGGTGCGGCGCCAGGCGGGGAAGTCGTGGAGGGGGGAAGTCCCCCAGGCGAGGGGGAAGTCGAGCTCGTCCATGAGGGCTTGGTGGAAGTCGGGAAGGTTGCCGTCGACGAGGTCGGCGGCCTCGGCGGTCTGCGGGGCCGCGCCCCGAAGGGGCGCGGTGCTGTATCGATATGCGGCTCCGCCACGGGGCGCGACCAGCCACGACGGGCCCGCAGGCGACCGACGGTCCATGGCGGCACAACCAGCGGAGCGCCTACGCACAGGGCCGCCAGTCGCCGAGGTACGTCTCCCGGGTGTGCAACCGCGCCTCATCCACGGTGAATTGAGGACGGTTCTCCGGAACCGTGACCACTGCTCCTGGGCCCGTGTTGCGGTACTCCCCGAACCGCATGGTCTGCCAGGGATAGGCGTCCCGCATGTTGACGTAGGGCGCGGCCGGGTCGATGCCGGACCCGATCCGGGTGTCCCGGACGACGAGGGACGGCCAGGCAGTCGTCTCGTACGACGGCACCCAGGGCCGCGCCAGCTTGTACGCCCCGTCCTCGGCGCCGGAGGTGATGCGGGAGCGGACGGCGAGGATCCCGTGCGGGTTGGCGCGGGCGGTGGAGGGGGCGAAGACCATGCCCTTGGGCGTGAAGGTCACGTCCCGCTGCAGCGTGTGGAAGTGGCACTCCTCGAACACGGCGGTCGCCCGCCCGAAGACGAAGTCGACGTCGCCCTCGATGTAGCAGTGGCGGAAGTACTGCCGGTCGAAGGTGTCGAGTGCGGTCGTGTCGACGAAGAGGGTGTCCTGGTGGGCCAGGAGCCGGACGTTCTCGAAGCTCGACCGGTCACCCGTCACGTACGCGGCAACGGCCTGGGTGCCGGTGATGTCCGGGTGGTCGGCGCGCAGCCAGTCGTTGGCGAGGGTCAGGTCGCGGACGGTCAGCCCGGGGGCCGCGGAGGTGAAGGTGGCGGAGCCCGGTGTCCCGTACGTCGTTCCGTCGGGCTTCTTCGTGCCGTTCGCGTGGTCGAAGACGATGACGGTGTCGCGGGGGTCGCAGGTGGCGCCGCGGATCGTCAACTCACCTTTGCCGACAGGGAGGTTGACGACCTCGCTGTACGTCCCCGGGTGCACGACGATCGTGCGGCCGGGCCCGTCCACCGCGTCCACGGCCGCCTGGACGGAGTCGCCGGGGCGGACGTGCAGGACAGGACGGCGGGCGCTCGCGAAGGCGGGACCGGCTCCGGCGGCGACCAGGCCTGCGGTGATGCCCGCCAGAAGAGTGCGTCGGCGCATGTCAGCACTCCTCCTTCCACGGCTTCCAGTCACCGAGGTAGGACTCGCGGGTCGCCGAGTCCGCCTGGGCGTCGGTGAGTTGGGGCCGGTTCTCGGGGACCGTGATCTCCGCGCCGGGTCCGCTGTTGCGGTACTCGGCGAACCGCTGGTTCTGCCACCGATAGGTCTCCGACATGTTGGTGTAGGGCGCGACCGCGTCGATGCCGGGGCCGAGGCGGGTGTCCCGGACGGTGAGCATCGGGCGGGCGGTGGTGTCGGAGCCGGGCACCCAGGGCCGGGCCAGCTTGTAGTAGGCGTCCGGGGCTTCGCTGCTCACGCGGCTGTGTGTCACCAGGTAGCCGCGGGGGTTGGCGACCGCCGTGGAGGGCGCGAAGACGAAGCCGTACGGGGCGGCTGCCAGGTCGGTGCGGTTCAGCGTCCGGAAGTGGCAGTCCTCGTACACCGCGGTCGCCCGGCCGAAGACGAAGTCGACGTCGCCTTCGACATGGCAGTGCGCGAAGTACTGCCGGGCGAAGGTGCCGAGCGCCATCGAGTCGGCGTACAGGGTGTCCTGGTGGCCGAGGAAGCGGCAGTGGGTGAACGCACTCCTGTCCCCCTGCACCTTGATGGCCACCGCCTGCGTGCCCGCGATGTCGGGGTGGTCGGCGCGCAGCCAGTCGTTGGCGAAGGTGATCCAGCGGGCGATGAAACCGTCGGCCTGCACGGTCGTGGTGGCGGAACCCGTGGTGCCGTGGGTGCCGCCGCCGGGCTTGGGAGTGCCGGCCGCGTTGTCGTACACGATCACGACGTCACGGGGGTCCTCCGAGGCGCCGATCCAGGTCGCCTCCGTGCGGGTGACGTCCACGGCGACCGTCTCCCGGTAGACGCCGGGGGCGAGCACCAGCGTCCGGCCGGTGCCGCTCGCGGCGGTCACGGCGGCCTGGACACTCGCGAAGTCGCCGCGGCCCTGCTGGTCGACGTAGAGGGTGCCGGGCGTGAGGCGGCGGTCCGGGGAACCGTACCGGCCGAACGGGCGCGCCCCCGAGTCGGCCCGCGCGGGCGTCGACACGAGGCCGAGCACGGCGGCGGCCCCGGCGCTCGCGACGAGGAAACCCCTTCTGGACAAAGGGAGTTGAGTTGAGAGTGAAGGCGAGGGCATGCGGGTGCTCCTTCGCAGTGCGGCTCATGAGAGAAGCGGCCGGGGCGTCGGGCGCCCCGGCCGGGGGGCGTCAGCGCAGGTTGCCTGCGCCCGCGCAGTGGTCGACGATCCCGGGGATCGCCTTGGCCGGATCGACCTTCGTACGCAGCGTCGGCGTCCAGCCGGCGCCCGAGCGGAGGATCTCGGTGGGCACCTCGGCGTTGTGGACGGCGATCAGATCGACCGGCTCACCGTTGACGTAGTTGTCGTCGGCGGTGAGCGGCGAGTCCTTCCACTTCTTGAGGATCTTCCCGGCACCGACCCCGTCCGGCAGCGTGAACGCGTTGTGCTCGGCGACGAGCTGGGACTCCATGCCGATGCCGTAGCTGTAGGAGTAGCCGTCCTCGGCCACGAAGTGGTTGTTGTACGAGTCGACCTGCCCGAAGCGGATGCGCGGGGCGCGCTCCACCAGGTTCGAGAACAGGTTGTGGTGGAAGGTGACCTTGAGATGGCCGCGGTCGACGGCGGCCGTCGAGGCGCTGTCGCTGTTGCCGATCAGGATCGTCTTGTCGTGGTCCTCGAAGACGTTCCAGGAGGCCGTGACGTAGTCGGCGCCCTTGACGATGTCGAGCTCGCCGTCGTGCTGCTCGTAGATCCGGCCGTAGTAGTACGGCAGTGTGCTGTCCGGGTGGTCGCCGTCGGTGAACGTGTTGTGGTCCATCCACACATGCGTGGATCCGTAGATCACCGCGCTGTCGTACTCGGAGTTCCAGTTGCCGTCGGCGGTGTCGGTCGGGTCCCACTGCGGGAAGCAGTCGAGAGGGCTCTCGAAGGTCAGGTTCCTGACGACGACATTGTCGACGGCCTTGATCTGCAGGCTGGCACCCTTGAACCCGGCGTCCTTGCCGACGCCGATGATGGTGGTGTTGGCGGGTACGGCGGCCTTGATGTAGGCGTCCTGGTTGGCCTGGGAGGCGCGGCGCAGGCCCTCGGGGCTGTCGTCGGGCTCGCCGTCCAGGTTCTTGTCGTGGCCCCAGACCGCGGGGTCGTACGTCTTCAGATAGGTGGCGAAGTCGTACCCCGGTGCCTCGAAGGAGGCGCAGCTCGGCCCGTCGGCGTCGATCGTCCCCCTCACTCTGATGATCTTCGGCGCGCTGCCGCCGTCGGCCAGGGCGGCCTTGAATCCGGCCCAGTCGGTGACGGTGTGGACATGCGCGGCGTCGGCGGCCGCGCCGCCGGTGGTGCCGGTGCCGTAGGAGCCCCAGCCGTCGTTCGCGCCGAGCGTCTGCCGGCCGAGGTCCCGGGCCTGGGCGTGGGCGGAGGCGGTTCCCGTGACGCCGAGCACCAGGGCGGTGCACCCCACGATCGACGCTATGACGCGTCCATGACATTTCTGTGTACGCACTGTGCGGCTCTCCTTGGTTACGCGACCGAGGCGCTGCTCGCCTCGGGCCAGGTGATCCAGGACGTCGGAATCTCGTCGTTCAGCCGGATGACGTCCCGCAGCGCGAGCACTCGCGTGCGCAGCAACTCCCGCGCCACGAGCCGCGCCACGGCGATCGCGCCCGGCGGATTGAAGTGCGTGTTGTCCTGCTCGGTGGCGGTCCAGTTGAAGTAGACCTTCGTCTCCTCGACCCCGAGCCGCTGCCACAGCGCGAGCGACAGCGCCTCGACGTCGAGCAACGCCACCCGCTCCTGCCCGGCGAGCGCGCGCATCGCCGCCGGGTACTCGCCGTGGGTCGGCACGGCGTTCCCGTTCGCGTCGAACCTGCGGCGCTCGACGGGGGTCGCGAGCACGGGCCGGGCACCGTGCGACCGTGCGCCCTCGATGTACTGACGCAGATATTCCTGGTACGTCGTCCAGGGCTCGGTGTAGCGGGTGGGGTCGTCGCTCTTCTCGTCGTTGTGCGCGAACTGGATGAGCAGGAGGTCACCGGGCTTGATCAGCCCGAGGATCACATCGAGCCGGCCTTCGTCGATGAAGCTCTTCGAACTGCGCCCGTTCACGGCGTGATTGGCGACGATCACGTCTTTACGGAGGAAGAACGGAAGGGCCATACCCCACCCGGTCTCGGGAGCCGCGTCGGCGTATTTCTGCGCGGCGGTGGAATCACCGGCGATGTAGAGGGTGCGATGGCGCTGCGCGGCCTGCGCGGTGCCGATGCCCGACAGGGCGAGAGGAACGGCGGCAACAGCCGCCAGGCTGACCTGTCTGCGGGTAAGGAACACAACGGTGCCTTTCAAACAAGGATGAGGGGAAGCGCCCCCTTAGGGGCGCGGGGAACTGCGCGACCAGCCACGACCAACCGGCAGTCCCCCCACAAACCGAAACCACCCGAGCTCTCAGTGGTTCTTCTTCCAGTCCGCCTGCGCCTTGTTCAACTGATCGGCAAGCGAGTCCAGGAAATCCTTCGCACTCATCTTCCCGAGCAGCACCTTCTGGAAGTTCGGCTCGTTGTCCGCCTTGGAAATCGTGTTCCAGTCCGGCAGGTAGTACGGCAACTGCACGATCTTGGTGTCGGCCCCGTTCAGCGCGGCAGCGGCCAGCTTCGTGGGCTCGGCCTTCTGGATCCACGCGTCCTGCGCCGCTTCCGTGTTCGCCGGAATCTGCCCCGCGGACTCGTTGAACTTGGAGTTCTCCTCGTGCGAGACGGCGAACTCGACGAACTTCCAGGCAGCCGATTTGTTCTTGCTGGACTTGAAGACACTCAGCCCGTCGACCGGGTTGGAGATCTGCACCCGGGCGCCGTTGTCCTGCGTCGGGTTGGGCAGCCCCCGGAACTTGTCCGCGCCCAGCGCCTTCAGATGGTCCTGATACGAACCCAGGTTGTGGCTCAGCATGCCGATCGTGCCGCTGTCCCACTGGGCGACCATCTTGGTGAAGTCGTTGTTGACGTCGGCGGACGGGGTGTCCTTCTTGTAGAGCGCGACGTACTTCTCCAGCGCGGCAACGTTCTTCGGGTCGTTGACCGTCGTCCTGTCACCGTTCCAGAACGAGGTGATCCCGCTCTGGCTGTACGAGGCGTCGAGCGCCGGCGCAATGGAGCCCTCGCCACCCCGAATGGTGAAACCGAACTCGTTCTTGCTCTTGTCGGTGAGCTTGTCGGCGGCCGTGTAGAACTTCGACCACGTCGTCGGCGCGTCCAGACCCGCCTTCTTGAACAGGTCGGTCCGGTACCACAGCGTGCCGTTGTTGGACGAGGTCGGTATCTGGTACAGCTTGTCGCCGCCGCCCGCGGCCTTGCTGCCTTCGAGCAGGTTCTGGCTCAGCTTGCCGTTCAGGGAGCTCTTCGCCAGACGGCTGTCCAGCGGCTCCAGCGCGCCCTGGACGGCGACCTCGGCGAGCATCGCGGTGCCGACGCCGCCGACGTCCGGCAGGCCGCCGCCCTGGATCGCGGTGTCGTACTTGGACTGGGCGCTCGCGGCCGGGATGCCGACGTAGTTGACCTTGATGTCCGGGTTCTTCTTCTCGAAGTCGGCGATGACCTGCTTCCAGATGTCGGTCCGGACACCGCCGTTGTTGTCCCAGAAGGTGATCTCGCCCTTGCCGGAGCCCTCGTTGCCCTTGTCCCCCGCGCTGCCGCTGCCGTCGTCGCCGCAGGCGGTGGCGGTCAGTGCGAGCACGGAGCCCAGGGCGACGGCGACGGCCGCGCGCCTGCTTCTGCGGATGCTGCTCTTCATTGGTCGGCTCTCTTCCTCTGGATCCAACGGAGATGTGAAGTTGTGGGGGGTCTGCTGCGGGAAACTGCTCAACGGCGGGCGTGCGGCGCCCAGTTGTCGTCGCCCTTGAGGTAGTCGGCGACGGTGTGTGTCCTCGCGTCGGCGTCGCTCATCTGCGGCCGGTCGGCCGTCACACCCGCCCCGGGCCCGAAGTTGCGGTACTCGGCGAACCGGGCGTCCTTCCACGAGAACCCGCTCATGTCGGTCCACGGCGCGGACTTGACCGCGGCCGGCAGCTCGGTGTCCCGGATCAGCACCTCGGCGACGGCCTCCGGTTCACCACCCGGATGCCACGGCCGCCCGAGATGGAAGGACTGCTCGGGTGCGTCGCTCACCACCTTCGACCGGGTGATCCAGTTGTGGTCGATGGTGACCTGGGTCTTGACGTTCGTCGTCCAGCCGATCCCGAACGCCTTGTTGTGGTTGCTGAACTGGCTGTAGGAGACGGTGATGTACTGGCTGTCCTTGCCCAGGTCGATCAGTCCGTCGCCCATGTGCGTGAGGCGGTTGTGGTCGATCCAGACATGGTCGACGGTGTCCATCTGGATGGCGTCGAAGTCCTGCGTCCTGCCGTCCCAGTCGCCCTCGACGTAGGAGTCCCGGATCGTCAGGTTGCGGATGATCACGTTGTGCGTGCCGGGGTCGAGGTGCAGTTCCCCGTGGACGATCTCGCCCGTGTCGCCGATGCCGATGACGGTCTTGTTCGAGCCGACGACGATGTTCGACCCGAAGGGTTCGACGGCGATCGATCCCGAGACCCGGATGATGTACGGCTCCTCGGCCGCCGCATACTTGGCCAGCGAGGCCTGGTCGGTGACCGTCACGACCTTGCCGCCCGCGCCGCCGGTGGTGCCCCCGGCGAGGGAGGCGAAGCCGTGCGGCCGGTCGCTGAAGCGGTCGGCGTCGGGCGAGACCGTAGCCGGAGCGCCAGCCGGGGTGACGGCCCTGGCCTGCCCGATCGTCCCGAGGCTCAACGCGGCCGCCAAACCGATCACGGCGGCCAGGACCTTGCCGGCCCCCGATCTTGGCAAGCGCTTGCTATGGAGGTGCTGCGTCATTGCGGCTCCCAACAGGCTTACGGGTGCGGTGGGTTACTCGGGCGCGACGGGTGACAAGGGGTCGATCCTGAAGTGCGTGAACGTTGCCGCCCCGGCGTGACCCGAGCCGACGGGCGCGAGCGCGAACAGGCCGAGCAGGGCGCCGACCCAGCGCCAGGGGGTGGCGGCGAAGACGGGACCGGACGGGCGCGGGCCGTCCCCGATGTCGTAGCTGAAGCGGCAGCGCGCCCCGGCGCCGATCTCGATCCGCAACCGCACCCGCCCCTCGGGGGCGATCCGCGGATGGTCGGCGTCCCGCTCGTGCTCGGCGACCCCCTCGGCGAACCGGTGCACGAGATGGACCGTCCCGTCGGCGCTCCGCTGGAGCCCGATCCAGCTGAACGCGTCCCCGAGGACAGCGAGGCCGGCCCGCGCCCCCGGTTCCTCGCTGTGCAGGTTCAGCTCCACCTCGGCCACCGACGGCGTACCGGGCAACCGCTGGGTGAGGACGTTCGGGAGTTTGCGCAGGTCGTGTGCGTCGGCCGAGCGGACGCAGGTCAGCCGGAGCCCGTCGCCGGAGTGCTGGGTGGCCCAGCCG
The DNA here is from genome assembly GCF_000720765.1 of Streptomyces sp. NRRL S-646. GTDB lineage: Bacteria > Actinomycetota > Actinomycetes > Streptomycetales > Streptomycetaceae > Streptomyces. The sequence goes on along the minus strand of NZ_JODC01000005.1, from coordinate 746,348 downwards.
TCCTGAGGGTTGGCGGTCCAGGACCACTGGCGGCCGAAGCGTCCGCCGGGGAAGTCGTCGTCGGTGGCAGGCGCCGCGGGCGGCTGCGGCGGGAGATCGGGCTTCTTGTGTACGGCGACGGGTGCGCCGTCGTCCCCGAGCACCGGCCAGCCGTCCATGCCCCAGCGCATCGGCTGGAGGTGCACGACCCTGCCGTAGGCGCCCTTCTGCTGAAAGTGCAGGAACCAGTCCTCACCGGACGGGGTGCGCACCCAGCCGCCCTGGTGCGGGCCGTTGACCTGGGTGTCCTTCTGCTCCAGGACGATCTTCTCCTCGTACGGCCCGAAGAAGCCGCGCGAGCGGAAGGCGCCCTGCCAGCCGGTCTCCACTCCCCCGGCGGGGGCGAGGATCCAGAACCAGCCGTCGTGCCGGTAGAGCTTGGGGCCTTCGAGGGTGAACCAGCCGGGGATGCGGTCGCCGTCGACGATCAGCTTGCCCTCGTCGAGGAGTTCGGTGCCGTGGGGGTGCATACGGTGGCCGGTGAGGCGGTTCTTGACGCCGGAGCGGGACTTGGCCCAGGCGTGGACGAGATGGGCCTCACCGGTCTCCTCGTCCCACAGGGGGCAGGGGTCGATGAGCCCCTTGCCGGCCTTCACCAGGTACGGGCGGGTCCACGGGCCGCGTATCTGTGGCGCGTTGATCTGGAAGATGCCCTGGTCGGGGTCGCCCCAGAAGATCCAGAAGCGGTCGTCGTGATGGCGCAGCGAAGGCGCCCAGACGCCGCAGTCGTGGCGCGGGGTCCTGAACTCGGCGGCAGGTTCGAGGCGTTCCAGCGCGTGGCCGACCAGCGTCCAGTCGACCAGGTCGCGGGAGTGCAGGAGGGGCAGGCCGGGGACGCGGCCGAAGCTGGAGGCGGTGAGGTAGAAGTCGTCGCCTACGCGGACGACGTCCGGGTCGGACCAGTCGGCGTTGAGGATCGGGTTGGTGTAGACCGTCGGGTCGGTGCGGACGACCGGGTTGGTGTAGACGGTCGGGTCGGTGTCGACGACCGGGCCGGTGCGGACAACCGGATGGGAATCGACGGCCGGGTCGGTGCGGACAACCGGGCCGGTGTCGACGACCGGATTCGAGTCGACGACCGGGTCGGTGCGGACGACCAGGCCCGTGTCGGCAACCGGATGGGAGTCGACGACCGGATCGGTGTCGACGGCCGGATTCGAGTCGACGACCGGGCCGATGTCGACGACGGGGCAGGTGTCGACGACCGAGCCGGTGTCGACAACCGGATGGGAGTCGACGGCCGGATTCGTGTTGGCGTCGTTCGTCACTGGCTCACCGCCTTCCGGACCAGTGCCGCAGCCTCGTTCCGGCTGAGGCGGCCGTCGGCGACGACGGTGACGATGCGCCGCACGACGGTCTCGCCGGGCGGGATCGGGAGCCGTTCGGTGTGCGCCAGGGACGAGCCCACGCCGGGGTACTCGGCAGTGCGCACGAACCACGGGTCGCAGCGGGTGGCGGCCGTGGCACCGGCGAAGACCAGGGTCCAGGTGCTGCCCGCGAGGGCGAGCCAGTCGGCGCGGGCTCCGTGCACCTGCGGTTCGCCCTCGCGGCCGGCGGTGAAGACGTGCGCGGTGTCGTGCTCCTTGCGGGCGCGCCAGAAGAAGCCGCCGTAGGCCGCGCCGGGGCGTCCGTTGGTGGCCGGACTGCCGATCGACAAGGGCCTGTCGGTGACGTTCGTGAGCGAGAACGTGAAGTCCAACGCCCAGGCGGAGCCCGTGAGTTCGGTGGCGGCGACCGTACGGCGCTCGCGCAGCAGTTCGCCGCCGGATGCCACCCAGCGCAGTTCCTCCACGAAGCCGTCGGGGTCGCGCAGCTGGAAGGAGGTGTGGCGCTGGGCGCCGTGGTTGTCCAGCTCGGTCGGCCCCTGGCCTGGGACGTAGGTCCGCCCGCCCCAGAAGTTGTGCCCCTCGACGTCGGGAACCGCGACACCGACGCCGAGGTGGTGGATGTGGTCGGCGGGGCTCAGCTCCGTGACCGCCGTGCCGGCCAGGGTGGTGACGGGGTGCAGATAGGGGCGCGGGGAGAGCCGGGCCGGCAGTTCGGGCCGGGTGACGTAGCGGCCGACCGGGCGGCCCGCGACGCGCAGGACGGGCGAGTCGGTGGTCGTCATCAGGTGCTCACCTCTTTCGGTGGGGCCCAGGTGGCGCCGAGCTCGGAGTAGAGGGAGAGGGTGTCGGCGGCGGCCGCGACGAGTCCGTCGATGCCGTCCACGACCCTGCGGCCCTCGTCGGGGACCAGATGCCAGGCGCCGGCCGGCAGCGGGGTCGGGTCGGGGGCCTGCCGAATCGCTTCAACGACCTTCATGAAGGCGCCCGTTGCGTCCGGGGTGACCAGGAGGTCGGCGCCGTCGGTGAGGTGGTCGACCAGGTTCTCCAGCAGGTCGGTGCGGCCGTACTCGTACTCCTCGGGGCCGTGGTCGGCGCGCTGGAGCAGGACGCGGTCCTGCTTGTACCAGAAGGTGATCCGGCCGCGGGTGCCGTGCACGACGACGTACGGCTCGTCGTCCCGCTCGGCGCACAGGGTCGCGGCGACGGTGACCTTTCGGCCCTGTGCGGTGGTGACACGGACGCAGGAGGTGTCGTCGGACTCGATGTCGTTGGCGCGCAGCAGCTCGAGCTCGATGCCGGTGACGTCCTCGGCGAGTGTGGTGCCGTTGACGGCGAGCGCGGTGGCCACGGCGTGCGCCAGGGGGTTGGTGAGCACGCCGTCGATCACGTCGACGCCGTTCAGGCGCCGTTTGCCCGCCCAGGGAGCCCGCCGGTAGTAGGACTCGGCCCGCACCCAGGCACCGGCCCCGCCGACCCCGACGACCTCGCCGACGGCGCCCTCGGCGACCATCGCGAGGATCGCCGGGACGGCGTGCGAGCCCAGCGACTGGAAGCCGATCTGGCAGACCACGCCCGCCTCGGCGACCCCGTCGGCCATCCGCCGGAACTCGGCGTACGACGGCGCGGGCGGCTTCTCCAACAGCAGGTGCACGCCCTTGCCGGCGGCCGTGAGCGCGAGGTCGGTGTGGGTGGGGATCGGTGTGCAGACGACGGCGATCCGGGCGCGGGTGGAGTCCAGGAGCGCGCCGAAGTCCGCGGACTGCTCGGGCGTGCCGAGGCCGTCCGGGATCTCGTCCCCGGTCAGCGGGGTCAGCTCGCAGATGCCTGCCAGCCGTACGATCCCCTTGTCCTGGAGGCGGCGGATGTTGTCCAGGTGCCAGCGGCCGTGGCCGCGCGCGCCCGCCAGGACGATGTCTACGGTGCTCATGGGATCCTCCCCGCGCCCGCGCCGCGCGCCACCTCTCGGTCGGCCGCCTCGGCGCTGTCGAACTTTGTGTGCAGGGTAGGCGTCCAGCCGACGTCGGCCGTGAGGTCGCGCTCGCTGCCGGAGTTGTAGGCGTTGTAGATCGCCAGGAGGTCCACCGGGTAGCCGTTGAAGAGGGTGCCGGTCTGGTGCAGGGCGGTGCCGTTCCAGCTCTTCACGAGGTCGGCGACCTCGACATGGCTCGGGGTGTGGAAGGCGTTGTTCTCGGCGTGGATGCCGGACTCGGTGGAGACGCCGAGGGAGTAGCGGTATTCGCTCCCCTCGGGGACGACGTACCGGTTGTCGTAGACGTGCACCTGCCCGAAGCGGACTCGGGGCGCACGCTGGACGATCGACTCGAACTGGTTGTGGTGCAGGGTCACGCGCAGTTTGCCGCGGTCCCCGGTCGCCGAGTCGCTGTTGCCGATCAGCATCGCCTTGTCGTGGTCGGCGAACCGGCTCCAGGAGACGGTGACCAGGTCGGAGCCGCCTGTGATGTCCAGCAGGCCGTCGTGGCGCAGGCAGTTGCGGGCGAAGTAGGTGACCGGCAGAGTGACGCGCTCGGCCTGCCCGGAGGAAGCCCCGCGGGCCTCCTCCGGTTTGCCGTGGGACTCTGCCGAGTCCCGAGTACGCGGGCCAGTCGCAGCCAGGTACTTCTTGAGCCTTTGGTGTCCTCCGCGGCTCTGGAGCCGTGGATTCTGGTCCGTGCCGCTACGTGGCACCACCGCGGGTTCCTGCTTCGCAGGCCCTCGCCACCCACCGAAGTGAGCGGTCTTACGTGGGCCTCCACAGGCGTTACTTCCCGCCCACCCGGCAGTAGGACCGGCAAACAGGTTGTCGGACGATGCCACGTTTGCGACGACGGTTCGGCTACCGCTGGCCCAGTCCCCAAATCCACCCTGAAGTGCGATGTGCGGTGCGACGAGTTGACGCATTACCCCTTCACCGCCCCCGCACTGAACCCAGTGATCAGCCACTTCTGGATGAAGGCGAACACGATCACGACGGGGACGGCCGCGATGATGCCGCCCGCGGCGAGCGCGCCGAGGTCGACACTGTCCGCGCTCATCAGCGTGTTGAGACCGACAGGGATGGTCTGCTTGCTCTGGTCGCTCAGGAACATCAGGGCGAACAGGAAGTGGTTCCAGGCGTGCACGAAGGCGAAGGAGCCGACGGCGATCAACCCGGGCCGCAGCAGCGGGAGTACGACAATACGGAAGGCGGTGAACCGGTCGCAGCCGTCGACCCAGGCGGCCTCTTCGAGCGAGTACGGCACGTTCCGGATGAACCCGCTGATCAGGATCATCGACAGCGGCAGCTGGAAGACGGTCTCGGCGATGATGACACTGACGAGGGAGTTGATCATCCGCAGGTTGGCGAAGATCTCGAACAGCGGCACCAGGAGCAGCGCGCCCGGCACGAACTGCGTGCAGAGCAGGGCCAGCATGAAGGCCTTCTTGATCCGGAAGTTGAACCGGGCGAGGGCGTAGCCGCCGGCCAGCGCGACCAAGGTCGTCATCACCAGGGTGGCGATGCCGACGAGCACGCTGTTCTGGAAGTAGGTGCCGAAGGCCCGCTCGTTCCAGACCTTCTCGAAGTGTTCGAAGGTCATCGGCCAGGGCACGAGCGAGGTCGAGCCGGGCCGGCGCAGAGCGAAGAGGAGGATCCAGTAGAAGGGGATCAGGGTGAAGAGGAGGTAGATCGACAGGGGGACGTAGATCTGCCGGCGGGGGACCTCGTCCCAGGCGCGGCGCTTCCTCCTCGGCCGGGCGGGCTCGGCGGCCACGCGCTCCGGCGCGGGTGCGATCTCGGTGATCACTTCTCCTCACCTCCGAACTTGCTCAGGCGCAGATAGACGATCGAGCAGAAGAGCAGAATCACGAAGGCCACCGTGGTCAGGGCCGATGCGTAGCCGAAGTTGTGGGCGTCCACGCTGGTGTTGGCGATGTAGAGGGGCAGGGTGGTGGTCTCTCCCGCCGGTCCGCCACCGGTGAGGGTGTAGAGCAGGTCGACGTTGTTGAACTCCCACACCGCGCGCAGCAGCGTCGACAGCACGATCGCGTCCTTCAGATGCGGCAGCGTGATGTGCCAGAACTGTTTGACACGGCTGGCGCCGTCGACCTCGGCGGCCTCGTAAAGGTCCTTCGAGACGGACTGCAGGTCGGCGAGGATGAGGATCGCGAAGAAGGGGACACCGCGCCAGAGATCGGCAACCACCGCTGCCGGGAAGACAGTTGAGGTGTCCGAGAGCCAGCTGGTGCCGTACGAGCCGATGCCCATGTCGGCGAGGTAACGGGTGACGCCCGTCTGGGAGTTGTAGAGCAGCACCCAGATCGCGGAGGTCAGCACACCGGACACGGCCCACGGGGAGAAGACGAGCGCACGGCCAACCGCCCGCCCCACGAAGGTCTGGTTGACGATGAGGGCGAGTGCGAGACCGAACAGCAGCTGCAGGCCCACCTCGACGACGACCCACTTGGCGCTGAAGGTCAGCGTGTCCCAGAACTGGGTGTCCTTGGTGAAGATCTGGACGAAGTTGTCGAAGCCCGCGTAGCCGTTCCGCCATGGCTTGGTGGGGTTGAAGTTCTGCAGGCTGTAGTAGAAGACGCTGATCACCGGGTAGGCGATGAAGCCCAGCATGAGCAGGGCCGCCGGGGCGATCAGCAGATACGGCAGCCTGCGCGGGGTGGCGGAGGCACGGCGCCGCCGGGGTGGCGCGGGCGGTTTCGCCACGGCTGCGGCTTGGGCCATGAGCGGGTCTCCGTTTCTCGGTGCGGCCTTGCTCCTGCGTGCAGGAAGCGCTTTCTCGTTGTGCAGGGGTCCGCCTGGATTTCGCGGTACAGGGTGCCTCTTGCTGTTGTGTGGCGAGTGCGGGTGTGATGTGGCTTGTCGCGCCCACGCGGCGGAGCTGCATATCGATACAGCCCCGCGCCCCTTACGGGGCTGCTGTCAACCGGCGTACGGGGCTGGGGCCTTGCCTTGCCTGGCCAGGAACTTGAAGTCGCAGCCTGTGTCTGCCTGGGTGATCTGTTCGTTGTAGAGCGCCCCGTAGCCGCGCTCGTAACGGGTGGGCGGTGGCGTCCACTCCGCCCTGCGCCGCTCCAACTCCTCGTCGTCGACGTTGAGTTGGAGGGATCGCGCTTCGACGTCGAGGGTGATCGAGTCCCCCGTCCGCACGAGTGCAAGAGGTCCGCCGACGTACGACTCGGGCGCGACGTGCAGCGCGCACGCGCCGTAACTCGTGCCGCTCATCCGTGCGTCGGAGATGCGGACCATGTCCCGCACGCCCTGCTTGAGCAGGCGGTCCGGGATGGGCAGCATGCCGTACTCGGGCATGCCCGGGCCGCCCTTGGGTCCGGCGTTGCGCAGCACCAGCACGCTGTCGGCGGTGATGTGCAACTCCGGGTCGTTGATGGTGCGTTGCATGGACTTGTAGTCGTCGAAGACGACCGCGGGGCCGGTGTGCTTGAGCAGGTGCTGTTCGGCGGAGATGTGCTTGATGACGGCGCCGTCGGGGCAGAGGTTGCCGCGCAGGACGGCGACTCCGCCCTCGGCGGCGACGGGGTTCTCGCGGGTGCGGATGACGTCGTCGTCGTGGACGACGGCGCCCTCGATCTGTTCGCCCAGGGTGCCGTTGACCGTCGGCCGGTCCAGGTGCAGCAGGTCGGTGATCCGCGAGAGGAAGGCGGGCAGGCCGCCGGCGAAGTAGAAGTCCTCCATGAGGTACGTCTGTCCGCCGGGACGGACGTTGGCCAGCACCGGCACGGTACGCGCGATGCGGTCGAAGTCGTCGAGGGTGAGCGGGACTTGGCAGCGGCCCGCCATCGCGATCAGATGGATGACCGCGTTGGTGGAGCCGCCGAGCCCGAGCACCGTGGTGACGGCGTCCTCGAAGGCCTCACGGGTGAGGATCCCGGACGGCTTTAGCCCGGTCCAGGCGAGGTCCACGGCGCGGCGGCCGGAGGCGGCGGCCATCCGCTCGTGCCCGGAGTCGACGGCGGGGACCGAGGAGGCGCCCGGCAGCGTCATACCGAGGACTTCGGCGGCCGCGGTCATCGTGGACGCCGTCCCCATGGTCATGCAGTGACCGGGCGATCGCGCCAACCCGCCCTGCAGCTCCCGCAGTTCGCAGTCCGTGATGTTGCCCGCGCGGTGCTCGTCCCAGTACTTCCACATGTCGGTGCCGGACCCGAGGGTCTCACCGCGCCAGTGCCCCGGCAGCATAGGTCCCGCGGGCACGAAGACCGACGGCACGTCGGCCGAGGCCGCGCCCATGAGCAAAGCCGGCGTCGACTTGTCGCAGCCGCCGAGCAGCACCGCGGCGTCCACCGGATACGACCGCAGCAGCTCCTCCGTCTCCATCGCGAGGAGGTTGCGGTAGAGCATCGGGGTGGGCTTCTGGTAGGTCTCCGAGAGCGTGGCGACGGGGAACTCGAGCGGGAAGCCACCGGCCTGCCACACGCCCCGCTTGACCGCCTCGGCCCGCTCGCGCAGATGGACATGGCAGGGGTTGATGTCGGACCAGGTGTTGAGGACGGCGATCGCCGGGCGGCCCCGGTACTCCTCCCCCTCGTAACCCAGCTGGCGCATACGGGCGTTGTGCGACCAGGTGCGCAGCCGGCCCTCGGTGCCGTACCACTGATGGCTTCTGAGTTCCTCGGGACGCATTCTGTCGGTCATATCGACCATCCGGCGGCTATGGCGGCGACCTCGGCGCGCTCGTCCTCGGAAAGGGTGCTGCTCGGCGGGCGGACGTCGCGGCGGCACAGGCCGAGGGAGGCGAGGGCCTCCTTGACGACGGTGACGTTGTTGGCGGAGCCGTGCGCCGCGCGGAGTTCCTCGAAGCGGCGGATCTGCTCCCAGACCTTCATGGCGGCCGGGTAGTCGCCGAATCGAAGCGCTTCGATCATGTTCAGCGAGACGGACGGGGCGACGTTCACGAGTCCGGAGGTGAAGCCGGTGGCGCCCCCGGAGAAGTAGGAGGGCGCGTAGGGCTCGGCGAGACCGGCGACCCACACGAAGCGGTCGAGCCCCGCGTCCCGTGCGAAGGCGGCGAACCTGGCGGCGTCCGGGACGGCGTACTTGACGCCGATGACGTTCGGGCAGGCGTCGGCGAGTTCGGCGAGGCGGGCGCCGGCCAGCTGGGCGTTGCGGATGTAGGGGACGACGCCCAGTTCGGGGACGGCCTCGGCGATGGCGCGGTGGTAGTCGGCCCAGCCGCCCTGGGAGACGTACGGGTGGACGGGCTGATGGACCATCACCATCTGGGCGCCGTGCTCGCGGGCGTGCCGTGCGGAGGCGATGGCGGTGGGCAGGTCGTGGCCGACGCCGACGAGGATCGCGGCGCGGTCGCCGGTCTCCTCGATGGTCAATTCCGTGACGAGACGGCGCTCTTCGGGGGCGAGGGCGTAGAACTCGCCGGTGTTTCCGTTGGGGGTGAGGATGCCGATACCGCCCTCGACCAGCCGACGCAGCAGGGCCCGGTGGGCGTCCTGGTCGACGGTGCCGTCCTCGGCGAACGGGGTCACCGGGATCGCCACCACGTCGGCCAGGGCCGCCCGTTGGGTCTCGAACGCCACGCTGCTCATGCGGTGCCTTCCTGGTTCGCTGCCTGGTCGGTTGCCTGGGGGAACGCTCGCTCGACGAAGGACGCGATATGGGCGTGCAGGGCGCGTGCCGCACCGTCGGCGTCGCCCTCCAGGGCGAGACGCAGGATCTCCCGGTGCTCGCCGGCCTCCCGCTCCCAGGAGGGTGAGGCAGCCCAGGCCACGGCGGAGACGAGGGCCGCCTGGTCGCGGACCTCGTCGAGCATGCGGCCGAGCAGCGGGTTGCCGCAGGGCAGGTACAGGGCGCGGTGGAACTCCCGGTTGGCGAGGGACCGTTCGGCGGTGTCGGTGGCGTCGTCGGCCCTGGTCAGCGCGGTGCGTGCGGAGTCGAGTGAGGCTCCTCGCCGCACCGCCCGCCTGAGCGCCTCGGGCTCCAGCAGCAGCCGCACGTCGTACACCTCGCGCGCCATGTCCGCGTCCACCATGCGCACCGTGACGCCCTTGTACTGGCTCATCACGACGAGCCCGGTGCCGGCCAGGGTCTTGAGCGCCTCGCGCACGGGGGTCTTGGACACCCCGAACTGTGCGGCGAGCTCGGTCTCGACCAGGGCCTGGCCCGGCGTCAACTGGCCGGTGAGGATGCGGTGTTTGATCGCGTCCAGCACGTACTGCGTGCGGGACGGGATCGGGGTGGGCACAGAGGTCATGCGCGCCTCTCGGAAGTCACGTATCAGATCTCGGGTATCTGATCTCGCGTATCGCGTCTCATATATGACGTACGAAGTACGACGCGTTGAAGGTAGGAGTGGGCGCATGTTTCGTCAATGCTTCTGACAAAGGAAGTTGGGGTTGCCCAGGTGGCGACCGGGGGCGGTTCAGCGGGTTGCGCTGGACGCCCCCGGCACCGATGCCACGTCCTCTACGGCGTCCAGCCGGGGTCGCGCCCGCTCAGCCCCACCGCCCGTTCGAGCAGCGGAGCCTGCGGCGGTACCGGCACCACGGGCCCGAAGATGCCGCCGCCCCGGCTCGGGTCGTTCGCCGCGGCCAGCAGGAAGTCGTGCGAGGCCTGCAGCGCGGCCGGGTCGGGGGTGTAGTCCTGGCCGGTGGCGCGGGCCAGGTCCCAGCCGTGGATCACGAGCTCGTCGACGGCGACGACAGCGGCGACCTCGCCGGGGAGATCCACGCCGCCCGCGCGGGTCATGCCGGTCCAGGCGGCCGGGTCCCGCCAGGCGTCGGCGAGTTCGTCCAGGACCTTCGGGAGCTCCACGCGCCAGCCGGGGCCGATGTCGGGTGCGGCGGCTTCCGGGGCGGTGTTCGTCGTGACGCCCAGGTCCTTGCGGGCCGCGTCGCGGAAGGCGACGGACAGTCCTAGCAGATGGCCCAGCATGTTGCGCACCGCGCAGCCCGGACAGGGCGTCGCGTCCGCCAGCTGCTCGTCGCTCACGCCCTCCGCAAGCCGTGCGATGACGCGGGTCTGGGGTCCGAGGTCGAGGGTCGTGTCAGTCATGCACTGCTCCTCACGGTTGTGTCTCCTGGATGTGGACCGACCGTGCCCCCGAAACTCATCGCAGCCCGGTCTCCACCCGTCCGGCCCGCACGGACTCGCTCATAAGGCACTTGCCTCATCCCCCGCCGGGGGCCTTAGACCCACGATGGCCAGGCATGACGACATCGACATGGGCAGTGGTGCGGGTTCTGCGGGACCGCAACGCGGGGCTGTATCTGGCGGGCGTGGTGATCTCCGGCTTCGGGACGTCGGCGTTGTGGCTGGCGTCCGGCGTGTGGGTCAAGGAGCTGACCGGCTCGGACGGACTGGCCGCGCTGTGCCTGCTCGCCATGTGGGCGCCCACGCTCGCCGGCCCTCTGCTCGGCACCCTCGCCGACCGGGTCCGCCGCAAACCCCTTCTCATCGGCGCGAACCTCCTCCTGGCCGCCCTCCTGCTCACCCTCTTCGCCGTCGATTCCCCGAGCCGGCTGTGGCTGCTCTACACGGTCCTGTTCGTGTACGGCGCCGCGGGCGTCGTCCATGACGCGGCCGAGTCGGCCCTTGTCGCGGCCGCGGTCGACCGGTCGCTGCTGGGCGACTTCAACGGGCTGCGCATGACGGCGACCGAGGGCATGAAGCTGGTCGCCCCGCTCGCGGGTGCGGCCCTCTTCGCGGCGTACGGCGGCCCGAGCGTCGCCCTGCTGGATGCCGTCACGTTCGTGCTGGCCACCGGCGTGTACGCCCTGCTGCGCGTCCGCGAGGAAAGGCCGCAGCCGCCCACGAGCGGCCGGCGGGCACGGGCCGTGGAGGGCATCGGATACCTGTGGAACCACGCCCGGCTGCGCCCCCTCGTCCTGGCGGGCGGCACCACGATGTTCTGCGCGGGGCTGTCCGGGGCCCTGCTCTACGCCGTCATCGACGGCCTCGGGCACTCCCCCGCCTACGCCGGTGTCCTGTACGCCGTCCAGGGCCTCGGCTCGGTCACGATCGGTCTGGCCTCCGGACCGGCCCTGCGCCGCCTGGGCGGACACCGCTTCGCGGCCTGCGGAATCGCCCTCACGGGCGTCGCGATCGCCGCGCGAGCCGTCCCCTGGGACCCGGTGGCCCTGGTGTGCAGCGCGGCGATCGGGGCCGGGCTGCCCTGCGTCCTGATCACCGCACTGACCGCCGTGCAACGCGGGACACCGAACGACCTGCTGGGCCGTACGGCCGCCACGGCCAACACACTGCTCTTCACACCGAACGTGCTCGGGCTGGCCGCGGGGGCGGCCCTGGTCGAACTCACCGACCACCGCCCCCTGCTGCTCACCCTCGGCGCTGTCCTAGTGACCACGACAGCCCGGCTCCTTCAAAGCCCGGCGAGCGCCGACCGCACCGCCTCCAAGTCCCCGTCCGACGCCAACCCGGCCTCACACAACCGCAGTTCACCCGCCCTCGCCACCGCGCCCGCCCCCGCGGCCAGCGCATCCGGGCTACCGGCCATCCCCGGCGAATACCGCCAGCAGGCCCCCGGCACAGCCCTGCCGACCACCGCCACCCCGGGGCCCCTCAAAGCCCGGCGAGCGCCGACCGCACCGCCTCCAAGTCCCCGTCCGACGCCAACCCGGCGTGATACAAGCGCAGTTCGGTCGCTCCCCGTCGGCCTGCCTGTACGGCGTTCGCGGACAGTGCCTCCGGGCTGCCGCCCATTCCCGCGACCACGGGGAAGTTGGCGGCGATGACCGCGCCTTCCCGGCCCTGCTCGGTGAAGGGTGTCAGCAGGGCCGTACCGCCGACGCACGGTACGACCACGCCGTCCGCGACGGACAGGATGTGGGCGGGGTCCACGCCCGGGTTGGCGCCGACGTGGTACGTCACGGGGTCGGCGTGCAGAAGGATCTGGAAGCCGTCGGGGGCCGCCGCGCGCACCGCGCGGACCGCGGTCTCCTGGAGCGTGCGGGCGGTGTCGTCGCGCCACGCGCGCGTGGCGGCCGCCCTCGCCTCCCCGAGCAGCTTCTCGACCCCGGCCCAGCCTCCGTCGTCGGGCGCACCCTGCCACAGCGGCTCCAGCGCTTCGCGTACGGCAGCCGCCAACTCGTCGGCGTCCAAGCCCTGTTCGCCGTAGCCGGCCCGGCAGGCGGGGCAGAAGCAGAGGGCCATCAGGTACATTCCGGCGTCGCCGAGACCTACCCCGCCGGTCTTGTCGTGGGCGTGCAGATGCTGCAGCCCGTACCAGCCCAGCGACTCCAGCTCGGTGCCGCGCGCTCCCGGCCGTACGGCCGCCTCGACGGCCAGGTCGACGAGGTACGCGCGCGTGGCGGGCTGCGCGATGCACGGGGCCCAGGGGTAGCGGTCGCCGTAGGCGTTGATGACGGAGGTGCCCGGGTGATCGGCGCCCAGGCGGGAGTTGTGGGCGAGGACGACCCAGGTGTGCACCTCCAGGCCGGCGTCCGTGAGGGCCGCGGCCGCCTCACCGTAGGCGTCTCCGGGCGCCCAGTCCCCGGCCGGGTACGGCCGCAGCACACGTCCTTCCCAGCGGCCGTCGGTGGGATACAGCACGGCCGCGTGCTCGGCGGTGACGATGCGGTGGCGCGGGTGGCGGGGCGAGAGCGCACGCGTGGAGTGGTACGCGGAGGCAAGCGTCACCTGCTGCACACCGAGCGCGGCGATGCGGCCCGCGGCCTCCGGGTCCCCGTTGACGTCCCAGGGGTAGACGAAAGTCGATGCCTTCACTTGCTCTCCGCCTTCACTTGTTCTCTTCCAGCAGCGCATACCCACGCTCGATCAGTTCGGCGAGCTGCTTGACATGTTCCTGGGTGGGCTCGTGCAGCGGCGGCCGGACCTCCCCGACGTCGAGCCCGCGCAGCCGTACGCCCGCCTTGACCAGGGCGACGGCGTAACCGCGCCCCTGTGCGCGCAGCTCGACGAACGGCCCGTAGAAGCCGTCGAGGAGGCGGTGCGCGGTGGCGATGTCGCCCGACTCCAGCGCCCGGTGGAAGGCGAGCGCGATCTCCGGGGCGAAGCAGAAGACGGCGGAGGAGTAGAGCGGGACGCCGATCGCGCGGTAGGCGAGCTGGGTCTGTTCGGCGGTCGGCAGACCGTTGAAGTAGAGGAAGTCGCCGGGGACCTCGGTGCGGACGGCGCTGACGATGCGCTGCATGAGGTCGAGGTCGCCGAGGCCGTCCTTGAAGCCGATGACGCCGTCCGTGCGGGCCAGTTCGACGACGGACTCCGGGGTGAACACGGCGTTGTCGCGCTGGTAGACGATCACGGGCAGCGCGGTCGCTGCGGCCACCTCCCGGTAGTGCCGCACCAGCCCCTCCTGACCGGCGAGAACGAGGTACGGCGGCATGGCGAGCAGCCCGTCCGCCCCTGCGGCCTCGGCCACGCGCGCGTACCGGACGGCGAGCGCGGTGCCGTACCCGGCGCCGGCCACCACCGGCACCCGGCCGTCCGCCACCTCCACCGCCACCCGCACGCACGCCTCGAACTCCTCGGGCGTGAGCGCATGGAACTCGCCGGTGCCGCAGCAGGCGAAGACCGCCGCGGCCCCGGCCTCGACCCCGCGGCGCACATGGGCGCGGTACACGTCGAGGTCGACCGAGCCGTCGGGGCCGTAGGCGGTGACCGGGAAGAACAGCGGCCCGCTGGGGATGCTGAGTCGAGCGGCGAGAGGGACTGGCGTCACGGGCACTCCCGATTCCATGTTCATGATCTGCGTCTACATTTCTGAACGCCACCACGCTAAGGTGCCCCTTTATGGCCGGTCAAGCGCGCCCACCGGCATCACATCAGCGGATTTCCGCATTTCGCAGAGCACTTGACGGGGTACGGCGCGGCTCCCTAGCGTGTCCATGGATGTGAATAACGTGCACGCATGCGCCTGCCAATCGAAGGAGAAGCGAGGATGCCAGCCCCCCGCACCGTTCTGCTCACCGGCGCCGCCGGCGGGCTCGGCACCCTGATGCGGAACCTGCTGCCGGCCTTCGGCTACGAGCTGCGCCTCCTCGACGTACGCCCGATCGAGGGCGACCCGGACGCCGTCACCGCGGATCTCGCCGACAAGAAGGCCCTGCGCGAGGCCGTGCGTGGCGTCGACGCGATCATCCACCTGGCCGGCATCTCCCTGGAAGCCCCCTTCGAGAAGATCCTCTCGGCGAACATCGAGGGCACGTACAACCTGTACGAGGCCGCGCGGGAGGAGGGCGTGGGCCGTATCGTCTTCGCCTCCTCCAACCACGCCGTCGGCTTCACCCCCCGCCCCCAGGGGGACATACCTCTTGATTCAAGCGTGCTGATTCCCATCGACACCCCGCGCCGCCCGGACACCTTCTACGGCCTGTCCAAGTCCTTCGGCGAGGACCTCGCACAGCTCTACTGGGACAAGCACGGTCTGGAGACGGTGTCGGTACGCATCGGCTCCTGCTTCCCCGAGCCCACCAGCGTGCGCATGCTGTCCATCTGGATGAGCCCGGCCGACGGCGCCCGCCTCTTCCACGCGGCCCTGACCGCCGAGAACGTCGGCCACACCGTCGTCTACGGCTCCTCCGCCAACACGCGCCTGTGGTGGGACCTGTCCACGGCACGGGCGCTCGGCTACGAGCCGCAGGACGACTCCGAGCCGTACGCGGAAAAGCTGATCGCCGCCCAGGGCGACCTGGACCCCGACAACATCGCCCACGCCTACCTGGGCGGCCACTTCGTGAGCGACCCGCCGATCTGGCCGTACTGAGGTGCCTGGCGCCGGTTTCGGGCGGCGCCCCTGAAGGGCGCCCCAAAGGGGCGCGGGGCTGTGTCGATATGCGGCTCCGCCGCGTGGGCGCGACGAGCCACGACGGCGCCGCAGACGATCGACGACCCAACGCGCCCTCCCAGCGGAGCGCCCGGGCACGGAACGGGCCCGCCCGCTCCCGCATTCGGGCACCGCA
Source organism: Streptomyces sp. NRRL S-646 (assembly GCF_000720765.1). Lineage (GTDB taxonomy): Bacteria > Actinomycetota > Actinomycetes > Streptomycetales > Streptomycetaceae > Streptomyces. The sequence continues at coordinate 731,079 of NZ_JODC01000005.1, read as the reverse complement.
CCTGCCCGATCTCACGCCCCCGCTCACAGCCACGCAGGTCCGAGGCGGGCACTCCGCTCTGCAAACGGGCACACACGGGCAGCATCGGCCCTGCAACAGGCCTGGTCAGTGCCGCACACCGAGGGTAGAACTTGCTGCGTGGGCCCCACCGGGCCCGAACGGGCAGCAGGCACGAGAGCAGGTGACGGCGATGACGGCGAACACTGCGAAGACCGCAGAAGAGCGCCAGCGGGAGATCGTGCGGGCCGCGCGCGCCACCGGCTCGGTCGACGTCACCGCGCTCGCCGCCGCACTGGGCGTGGCCAAGGAGACCGTACGACGGGATCTGCGCGCCCTGGAGGACCACGGCCTGATCCGCCGCACCCACGGCGGCGCCTACCCCGTGGAGAGCGCCGGCTTCGAGACGACGCTCGAGTTCCGCGCCACCAGCCACGTACCCGAGAAGCGCCGGATCGCGGCCGCCGCGGCCGAGCTGCTCGGGGACGCCGAGACGGTCTTCGTCGACGAGGGCTTCACCCCGCAGCTCATCGCCGAGGCACTGCCCAGGGACCGGCCGCTGACTGTGGTCACCGCGTCCCTGCCGGTCGCGGGCGCACTTGCCGAGGCCGACGGCATCTCCGTCCTGCTGCTCGGCGGCCGGGTCCGCTCCGGCACGCTGGCCACCGTCGACCACTGGACGACGAAGATGCTGGCCGGTTTCGTCCTCGACCTCGCCTTCATCGGCGCCAACGGCATCTCCCGCGAGCACGGCCTGACCACCCCCGACCCCGCGGTCAGCGAGGTCAAGGCGCAGGCCATCCGGGCCGCCCGCCGCACGGTGTTCGCGGGCGTGCACACCAAGTTCGGGGCGGTCAGCTTCTGCCGGTTCGCGGACATCGGCGCACTGGAGACGATCGTCACGAGCACCCTGCTCCCCTCGGCCGAGGCCCACCGCTACTCACTGCTGGGCCCACAGGTCATCCGCGTCTAGAGGATCCGTACGCGCCCGCACCCGCACGCCTGAAAACCCAACTCGCCCTCCCCGGGGCACTCCCACGCCCGTAACCGCCCTTTATCTCCCCATATGTTCAGGAGCGATCCATGCGCACCCAGAGCCGACGACGGCCACCGCGAGCCACGCTCGCCATGGCCGCCGCAGGGACGCTGCTCGCCCCGCTGCTCTCCGGCTGTTGGGTCGGGGCGGGCGGGTCCGGTTCCGGCGGCAACTCGATCAACGTCCTGATGGTCAACAACCCGCAGATGGTGGAGCTGCAGAAACTCACCGCCGCGCACTTCACCAAGGAGACCGGCATCAAGGTGAACTTCACCGTCCTGCCGGAGAACGACGTCCGCGACAAGATCAGCCAGGACTTCGCCAACCAGGCGGGCCAGTACGACGTGGCGACGCTCAGCAACTACGAGATCCCGATCTATGCCAAGAACAGCTGGCTGCACGAGATGAACTCGTACGTCGCCAAGGACCAGGCGTACGACGAGCAGGACGTCCTCAAACCGATGCGCCAATCGCTCACGGCCGACGACGGAAAGCTCTACGGCCAGCCCTTCTACGGCGAGTCGTCCTTCCTGATGTACCGCAAGGACATCTTCGCCGAGAAGGGCCTGACGATGCCGGCCCACCCCACCTGGGACCAGGTGGCGAAGCTCGCCGCCGAGGTCGACGGGGCGAAGTCCGGGATGCGCGGCATCTGTCTGCGCGGCCTGCCCGGCTGGGGCGAGCTGATGGCACCGCTCACCACCGTCGTGAACACCTTCGGCGGCACCTGGTTCGACAAGAACTGGAAGGCCGAACTCGACTCCCCCGCCTTCGAGAAGGCGACGAAGTTCTACGTCGACCTCGTGCGCAGCCACGGCGAGTCCGGCGCCGCCCAGTCCGGCTTCGCCGAGTGCCTCAACAACATGACCCAGGGCAAGGTCGCCATGTGGTACGACGCCACGTCCGCCGCCGGCTCCCTGGAGGCCAAGGGCTCCCCCGTCAAGGGCAAGCTCGGCTACGCCCCCGCCCCCGTCGAGAAGACCGACTCCTCCGGCTGGCTCTACACCTGGGCCTGGGGCATCCAGAAGGCCTCCCGCAACCCCGACAAGGCCTGGAAGTTCGTGTCCTGGGCGTCCAGCAAGCAGTACGAGCAGCTGGTCGGCGACACCAGCGGCTGGTCCAACGTCCCCGCCGGCAAGCGCGCGTCGACGTACACCAACGCCGACTACCGCAAGGAGGCCGGCGCCTTCCAGGAGATGACCAGGGAGGCCATCGAGGGCGCCAAGCCCAACAACCCGGGAGTGCAGCCGCGCCCCGCGCCCGGCATCCAGTTCGTCGGCATCCCCGAGTTCACCGATCTCGGCACCAAGGTCTCCCAGGAGATCAGCGCGGCGATCGCCGGACGTCAGTCCGTCGACTCGGCGCTGAAGAAGTCCCAGCAGCTCGCCGAGAAGATCTCGAAGGAGTACGAGGGACGATGAGCGCCACGACAACCGCCCCCATCACCGCAACTCCCGTACGCATGACACGCCGGCCCTCCGCCCGGCTGCGCGCCTGGTCCACGCGGGCCCCGCTGCTGCCCGCCCTGGTCTTCATGATCGTGGTGACCCAGCTGCCGTTCGTGGCCACCCTGGTGATCTCGTTCTTCGACTGGAACGCCCTCTACCCCAAGGCCCGCCACTTCACCGGCTTCGACAACTACCAGGAGGTGCTGACCGACGCCGACCTGCGCCACTCGGTGTGGACGACGATCCTGCTGACGGTGACGGTGGTCCTGGTCAGCCTGGTCCTGGGCCTGGTGCTCGCGCTGCTCCTCGACCGGAGGTTCCGGGGCCGAGGAGTGGTCCGCACTCTGCTGATCGCGCCCTTCCTGGTGGTCCCGGTAGCAGCGGCCCTGCTGTGGAAGCACGTCCTCTACAACCCCGAATACGGCCTGCTCAACGGCCTGTTGCACTACGTGGGCGGCCCGCAGCCGGACTGGATCTCGAACACCCCGCTGCTCGCGGTCGAGGCCTCCCTGATCTGGCAGTGGACGCCGTTCATGATGCTGATCCTGCTGGCGGGCCTGCAGAGCCGCGACAGCCAACAGCTCGAAGCCGCACGCGTGGACGGCGCGAACGACTGGCAGATCTTCCGCCACCTGACGCTCCCGCACCTGCGCAGGTATCTGGAGCTGGGCGCCCTGCTCGGCTCGATCTACATCGTCCAGAACTTCGACGCCGTCTTCACCATCACCTCCGGCGGCCTGGGCACCGCCAACCTCCCGTACACCGTCTACCAGAGCTTCTACCAGGCCCACGAGAACGGCCTCGCCTCGGCCGCGGGCGTCCTGGTGGTCATCGGCTCGATCATCATCGCGACCTTCGCCCTGCGCGTGGTGTCGTCCCTGTTCCGCGAGGAGGTGTCCCGCGCATGAGCACGGTCGCCGTACGAACGAGCCCCCGCCGCAAGGGAGTCGGACTCGGCCTGGTGGCCTGGCTGCTCGGCGTCGTCTTCTTCCTGCCCATCGCCTGGATGGCGCTGACGTCCTTCCACTCGGAGTCGGACGCGGCGACCAACCCGCCCTCCTTCGGCGCCGCCCTCACCCTCGACGGCTACCGCGAGTTCTTCGGCACGGGCGGCGGCGCGAGCCCCTGGCCCGCGCTGGTCAACTCCGCGGTGGCGTCGCTGGGTTCGACGGTCCTGGTCCTGCTGCTGGCCCTCCCGGCGGCATACGCCCTCTCCATCCGCCCGGTGAAGAAGTGGACGGACGTCCTGTTCTTCTTCCTGTCCACGAAGATGCTGCCGATCGTGGCGGGCCTGCTCCCGATCTACCTGTTCGCCAAGAACACCGGCATGCTCGACAACATCTGGCTGCTGGTCGTCCTCTACACCTCCATGAACCTGCCGATCGCGGTGTGGATGATGCAGTCCTTCCTCGCCGAGGTGCCGGTGGCGGTGATCGAGGCGGCGCAGATCGACGGCGCCAAGCTGCCGACGATCCTCGCGCGCGTGGTGGCCCCCATCGCCCTGCCCGGCATCGCCGCAACAGCCCTGATCTGCTTCATCTTCAGCTGGAACGAACTTCTCTTCGCCCGAGTCCTGACCGGCGTGGTGGCCGAGACGGCACCCGTCTTCCTGACCGGCTTCATCACCAGCCAGGGCCTGTTCCTGGCGAAGGTGTGCGCCGCGTCGCTCGTCATCTCCCTGCCGGTGCTCGCCGCGGGGTTCGCCGCCCAGGACAAGCTGGTCCAGGGCCTGTCACTGGGAGCCGTCAAATGAAGGCCGCCGTCATCGAGTCCGTGGGCCGCGCCGTCGTCACCGAGGTCCCCGACCCGACGCCAGGGCCGCGCGAGGTCGTCGTCGAGGTCGCCGCCTGCGGCCTGTGCGGCACGGACCTGCACATCCTCCAGGGCGAATTCGCACCCAAGCTGCCGATCGTGCCCGGCCACGAGTTCGCGGGCCGGGTCGTCGGGGTGGGCACCCAGGTCACGGAGGTCGCGGTCGGCGACCGGGTGGCGGTCGACCCGTCCCTCTACTGCTACGAGTGCCGCTACTGCCGTACCGGCCACAACAACCTCTGCGAACGCTGGGCGGCGATCGGCGTCACGACGGCCGGAGGCGCGGCGCAGTTCGCGGTGGCGCCGGTGGCGAACTGCGTGAAACTGCCCGAGCACGTGCGCACCGAGGACGCGGCCCTGGTGGAGCCTCTTTCCTGTGCCGTCCGCGGCTACGACGTACTGCAGTCACGCCTGGGCGCACACGTCCTGATCTACGGCTCGGGGACGATGGGCCTGATGATGCTGGAGCTCGCCAAGCGCACCGGGGCGGCGAGCGTGGACGTGGTGGACCTGAACCCGGCGCGGCTGGAGACGGCGGTGCGGCTGGGGGTTTCGGGGTCGGCTTCGAACGCGGACGAGCTGGAGCGGCCGCAGGGGTGGGACGTCGTGGTCGACGCCACCGGCAACGCGGCCGCGATCCAGGACGGGCTGGGGCGGGTGGCGAAGGCGGGGACGTTCCTGCAGTTCGGGGTGGCGGACTATGCGACGCGGGTGACGATCGATCCGTATCGGATCTACAACCACGAGCTGACAATCACCGGCTCCATGGCCGTCCTCCACAGCTTCGAACGAGCGGCGGAGCTGTTCGCGAACGGGGTCCTGGATCCCGAGATCTTCATCAGCGACCGGATTCCAGCCCGTCCGGCGTTTGAGGACGAGGCCGTTCAGGCCGAAAAGCGGGGTCTGGGGGCGCAGCCCCCAGGGACGGGAATGGGAAGGGGCGGCGGGGGCGAGACAAAAGGTCGGCCAATTGGGCGGAGGGTAAGGGAACGGTAAAGCGCCCCCGCTCGTTCACCCGGCATGACAGCTATGACCCCCGGCTCGAACATCCCTCTCTCCACCGCCCGCGTGACGGTGGACGTCGCCGCCCCGGTGCGGCTCGACGTATCGGGCCTGCTGCTCACCGGCGACGGCAAGGTGCGCTCCGACGACGACTTCATCTTCTACAACCAGCCGGTCGGCCCGGGCGTGACATACCGGTCGGGCGGGGGCACGGCGCCCGACGCGATCGTCGTCGACACCGCCGCCGTCCCGCCGGGCATCGAGAAGATCGTGGTCACCGCCAGCCCGGACGCCCAGGGCCAGACCTTCCAGGGCATCGAACCGACGGCCACGATCCGAGGCGCGGACGACAACTCCGTCCTGGCCACGTTCACACCTCCGCAGCTCGGCACCGAGACGGCACTGGTGGTCGTCGAGATCTATCTGCGCAACGGCCAGTGGAAGGCCCGCGCGGTCGGCCAGGGCTACGCCAACGGCCTGGCGGGCATCGCCACCGACTTCGGCGTCACGGTGGAGGAGCCGGCCGCCGCCCCTTCCCAGCCGGTCGCTCCGCCGACGCCCACGATGCAGCCCCCGGTGGCCCCGCCGGCCCCGTCCCTGTCCACCACCCCGCCGCCTCCCCCGGCCACGCCCGCCCCCGCGGCGGGCCCGCCCGCGCCGGGCACCGGAAAGATCAACCTCGACAAGGGCCGGGTCAGCCTCCAGAAGAACCAGACCGTCTCCCTCGTCAAGGGCGGCCGCCCGCTGCTCTCCCAGGTCAAGATGGGTCTCGGCTGGGAGCCCGCCTACGGCGGCAAGGACATCGACCTGGACGCGTCGGTCATCGCGTACGGCCCGCAGCGCAACCACATCGACAGCTGCTACTTCGGCAAGCTGTCCATCCTGGGCGGCGCGATCAAGCACTCCGGTGACAACCTCACGGGCGAGGGCGGAGGCGACGACGAGGTCATCGTGGTCGACCTCGGCCGCATCCCGCAGGACGCCACCGGCCTGGTCTTCACGGTCAACTCCTTCTCCGGCCAGAAGTTCACCGAGGTCGCCAAGGCCTACTGCCGCCTTCTGGACGCGGCCACCGGCGAGGAACTCGTCCGCTTCGACCTGACCAACGCCGAACCCCAGACGGGCGTGATGATGGCGAAGCTGATCCGCCAGTTCTCCGGCGAGTGGGAGATGACAGCAATGGGCGAGTTCGTGAAGGCCCGCACGGTACGGAACATGGTGAAGCCGGCAGCGCAAGCGCTGTAGTTCGCCGTACGACGACCATGGGCGCCCCCGGCCAGGGGGCGCCCGGCGTTCACGCCCCGGGTGCGGGACGCAGACCGTCCGTCAGCAGCGACAGGTAGCGGCGGATGTGTGTGCCCTCGCCGTTCGCCAGCTCGGACGCCGTGGCCACACCGTGCGCCAGCCGCAGGATCTCGATCGGCTCGACGTCCTCACGCAGGGCCCCCTCCCGCTTCGCCGCCCCGACCAGCCGTTCCGCCGCCCCCTTCACCGAGTTGCCGCAGGCCGTGACCACGGCATTGCTGCCGTCCGTGACGGCCGAGCCGAGCAGGGACTTGAGCCCCCTGACCTGGATCATCCCGGCGCTGAGTTCGTTCAGCCACTCCACCAGCGCCTCGCCCGGCGGCAGTTCCCGCGCGAAGTCGTCGGCGCGTGCCGCGATCGCCTCGATGGCATCGACGTACACCGCCTCGAGCAGCGCCTGACGCGTCGGGAAATGCCGGTACAGCGTGCCCGACCCAACCCCCGCCCGCTTGGCGATGTCGTCGAGCGACGCGTTCTCCCCATGCTCGGCGAAGGCTTCCGCCGCGACCTTCAGCAGCTGTTCGTAGTTGCGACGAGCGTCCGCTCGCATGGGCTTGACCTGCGCCATTCAGATACTCCTTGCGAACCGGGGACTCTCTCCGTATTTTAGCGAGAGTTAAACGGAGACAGTCCCCGGTTATCTCTGCGGGCCACCCTTGCCTGCCCACATTCCGTTGCTCAGTGCTGCCCGCGCACATCCCACCCGGGGGACATCGAACGGGAGAACTCCATGGCCGGCCCGTCCAGCACCACCGAAACCCCGCTCGCCTCACCACAGCACCCCGCCAGGCTCCGCACCGTCCTCTTCGTCATCGTCACCGCCTACCTGATGGTCGGCGTCGATTCCACCGTCGTCAACGTCGCCCTGCCCGACATCCAGCAGGACCTCGACTACAGCCGCACCGGCCTGTCCTGGGTCCTCAATGCCTACACGCTCGCCTTCGGCGGCCTGCTGCTGCTCGGCGGCCGCGTCGGGGACATCGTCGGCCGCCGCCGCACGCTCGCCACCGGCGTCCTGTTCTTCGCCGGCTCCTCCCTGCTCGGCGGGCTCGCCACCGACAGCGCCTGGCTGCTCGCGGCCCGCGCGCTGCAGGGCGCGGGCGCCGCGCTCACCGCCCCCAGCACCCTCGCCCTGATCACCACCAACTTCCCGGAGGGCCCGCGCCGGCACCACGCCCTCGGCATCTACTCCTCCATGGCGGGCATCGGCGCCTCCATCGGCCTGGTCCTGGGCGGCATGCTCACCTCCTGGGCGTCCTGGCGCTGGGCCCTGCTGATCAACGTCCCGATAGGGCTCGGAGTGGCCCTCGCCCTGCCCCGCTTCGTCAGCGAAACCCCGCGCCACGCAGGCCGGTTCGACGCGGCCGGCGCACTGACCGGCACCGCGGGCATGACCTCACTCGTGTACGCCTTCATTCGGGTCTCCGAGGCGGGCTGGAGCGACACCCAGGCGCTGCTCGGCTTCAGTACGGCCGCCGCCCTGCTCGCCGCCTTCACGATCGTCGAGTCCCGCGCCGTCCAGCCGATCATGCCGCTGCGGCTCTTCTCGGACCGCAACCGTGCGGGCGGCTACGCAGGCGTGCTGTTGCTGCCGGCCGGGATGTTCGGCGCGTTCTACTTCCTCACCCTGATCAGCCAACAGGTCCTGGAATACAGCCCGTTGCGCGCAGGATTCGCCTTCCTGCCGATGACCCTGGCGATGTTCACCACCGTCCGCTTCGTGCCGCGGCTGCTGGCCCGGTTCGGCGTCAAGCCGGTCCTGCTCACCGGCATGGGCCTGCTCGTGGCCGCGGCCGCCTGGCTGTGGCGGCTCGAACCCGGCGAAGGCTACCCGACCGGTCTGCTCGGCCCACTACTGCTGATGGGCATCGGCGTCGGCCTGAGCTTCATGCCGCTCAACGCGACGATCCTCGCCCGTATCGAACCTCGCGAGGCGGGCGCCGCCTCCGGGCTCCTGCAGACCCTGCAGTGGCTGGGCGGCACCCTCGGACTGTCCGTCCTGGTCACAGTGTTCGGCACGGCGACCCGGCACGCCTCCGGCACCCCGGCCGAGATCCTCACCGAGGGGGCGGCGCGCGCGTTCGGCGTCGGCGCGCTGATCGCGCTCACCGCCCTGCTGGTGTCGGCGTTCGTGATCAACGGACAGAAGCGGGGAGCCACCCGGCCTGAAGCTGCCTAGAACAGCGCGCTGTACGCATTGAGAGCAGGCTGCCCGCCCAGATGGGCATACAGCACCGTCGACTCCCGGCCGATCTCCCCGCGCTCGACCAGGTCCACCATCCCGGCCATCGACTTCCCCTCGTACACGGGGTCGGTGACCATCCCCTCGGTACGGGCCGCGAGGCGCATCGCGGCCAGGGTGGTCTCGTCGGGGATGCCGTAGATCCCCGCGTGGTACCGCTCGTCCAGCTCGACGTCCGCTTCGGTCAACTCGCGCTTGAGCCCGATGAGTTGAGCGGTGTTGCGGGCAATCCTGGCGATCTGCTCCCGGGTGGCGGCGGGCTTGGCCGAGGCGTCGATGCCGAGCACGCGGCGCGGCCGTCCGCCCGCCTCCTCCAGGGCGGCGAACCCGGCGATCATGCCGGCCTGCGTCGAGCCGGTGACGGAACACACGACCACCGTGTCGAAGAAGACCCCCAACTCCCGCTCCTGCTCTGCGACTTCGTACGCCCATCCGGCGAAGCCGAGGCCGCCGAGCGGGTGGTCGGACGCCCCGGCCGGAATGGCGTACGGCTTTCCGCCCGACTCCTCGACCTCCCTGAGCGCCTGCTCCCAGCTCTCCTTGAACCCGATGCCGAAGTCGGCCCGCACCAGCCGTACGTCCGCTCCCGCGAGCCGGCTGATCAGGATGTTGCCGACCTTGTCGTACACGGAGTCCGGCCACTCCACCCAGCTCTCCTGGATCAGCACGCACTTGAGCCCGGCGCGGGCGGCGCAGGCGGCGACCTGGCGGGTGTGGTTGGACTGGACTCCGCCGATGGACACGAGGGTGTCGCAGCCCTGGGCGAGCGCGTCGGCGACCAGGTACTCCAGCTTGCGGGTCTTGTTGCCGCCGTAGGCGACACCGGAGTTGCAGTCCTCGCGCTTGGCCCACAGGGAGGCACCGCCCAGATGGGCGGTCAGGCGCTCCAGCGGGTGTACCGGCGAAGGGCCGAAGAGGAGCGGGTAACGCTCGTACGAGGAAAGGGACATGGGTCCTCCCGGGGTCGGGATCAGTCGCCGTCGGCGAGGTCGTCGGCGAGGGTGCGCCAGATCTCCGCGGTGACGCGGACCGCCTCCGCCACGTGGCCGTGCGCGCAGGCGTCGATCAGCTGCTCGTGCAGGCCGGCCGATCGGCAGGTGCTCTCCCCGAAGCGGCGGCGCTCCAGTCGGCGGATGAGGGGGGTGTAGCGGGCGATGGTGGCGGCGGCCGCCTGGTTCCCGGCGACCCGGACCAGCACGTCGTGGAGTTCGTCGTCGGCGCGCAGGGCACCGTCGACGTCGCCCGAACCGACGGCCGCGGCGAACCGCTCGTTGGCCGCGCGCATCGCCTGGACGTCCGCGGCGAACAGCCGGGGCACGGCGACCCGCGTGGCCAGCTCGTGCATGGCGCCGACCACGGCGGCGGCGTCCCGCACCTCTGCCGTGACGAGCGGGGTGACCCGCGTGTAGCTCTGCGGCTTACTCTCCAGCAGCCCCTCGTCGACCAGCCGGGAGAAGGCCTGCCGCACCGGTGCCCGGGACAACCCGAGCCGCTCGGCGAGCTCGGCGTCCCGCACCACGGCGCCGGGTTCGAGCTCCCCGGCCACGATGGCGTCCCGGATGGATGCGTAGGCGCGGTCCCTGAGGAGGGTGCGCTGGACGGGTCGTATGGCCTCCACGACCTGAAATGTTAGATGTCAGTCTCCCTGTCCGCAATGCTTCCGTACGCTCAGCGCTTGCTCGCTATCCTGATCGGCTGTCTGTCGACGAGGGGGACGCATGGACGAACGGACGCGGGAGACCGAACGGGGCGACTACGGGGAGCCGATCGAACTGACGGACGTGGAGGAGGTCGTCGATGCCGTCTTCCGCGTGCTGGGCGACCTCGTCACCGATCACGACCCCAGAAACGAGGACGGCCAGCGTGTCGTCCTCACCGTCAGCGCGGACATCGAACGCGGCGCTACGGGCATCCCCGAGATCGATCAGCCGCTGAGGGAGAAGTACCTCGGGTTCGACGACCGGCCCCGCGCCAGATGGGAGGTGGAGGCGGTCTTCGACGCGGTCACGGATCTGGCCGAGACGCTGGTCGGCTCCCGGCGGCGTCCCGACACACAGATCGTCGGGCCCTCAAGCCTCGAGATGCTGGTCCGTGACGAGACCGAGGACTCCGTCCCGCTCACCGCGGGCGTTACGGCCACGCACCACAGCATGCCCACGGAGCGAGGACCGCTCACGGCCACCGTCGGGTCGCCCTCACCAGCCCTGCTGCTGCGCCTGGCGCTGCGACGCTCCGGCATCGAGCGGCTGAGAGTACTCGACCGGCAGGCCCTCTTCGGCCACCTCGTCGAGCAGGAGAAGCGCAGGGGGATCGCCGAGGGCAGTGCCGCGCGGATCTCGGCGCAGCGCGTGCTGCAGGTGGCCGCCGAGCCGCGGCTGCTGGCCCTGCGGCTCGACGGGCCCCAGGGGATGGACCTGGACGAGCTGGAGCGGGCGGCGACGGCCTTCCGGGTGCGGCTGGCCTACGAAAGCGACATCGCCCTGGCTCCGGTCCTGGACGTCGACCGCCTCGAAGGGTCCACCCAGCCTAGGCTGGTCCGTCAATTGTCGCTGCGTGCGGCGGAGTTCACCGACGCCATCGGCCGGGGAACACCCACGGGACACATCGGCGACCGGCTTCTCGGCGACACGCACGAGATGGACGAGGAGCTGTCCCAGCGGTATCTGCGGGCGATCTCCGCGAGCGACCCCTTCGCCGCCTTCATGGGCTACTACCACGTGCTGGAGTACAGCATGGAGGAGGAATGGTTCCAGGCGCTGCGCGACCGAGTTGCAGGCGTGGGCGGTGTCCTGGAACGGCCCGCGGGCCACATCAGGAAAGCCGCCAAGCCCGCGGCGACGCTCCTCGGGGTCGGGACGAACACCGTCGACTGGAGCGAGGCGAAGGCCCTGCACGCGGTGCTGCACAGGTATCTCGACGTCCGCGCCCTCGCCGCCGATCTCGATCGGTACCTCAGCGGCGCGGCCGACTACTTCGCCAATGGGACCGTCCCCTTCACCCAAGTGTCCCGGCTCGACTTCGGGCAGGCCGACGAGGCCGCGCTCAGGGTCCACGCGGCCGATCGCATCTACCGGGTGCGGTGCGCCATCACCCACAGCAAGGAGTCCGGCGACCGGTACAGCCCGTACACGGACGAGCTCTTCCTCGGGCGCGAGATACCCCTGGTGAGGATCGCGGCCGAGCACCGGCTCTTCCCGCCCGCCAGCAGGCTGTGAGGGTTCGCCCGTCGCCCCTGTCCGGGTGGGAGCCGGTGGCCCGGCCGGAGACTCAATCGGGAGGGGCGACGGGCTCGGTCAGAGCCGGCGGTTACCGCTTCTGCCGCTTCCAGGGCCCCGTGATCGCCAGCATGATCCCCGGCTCCTGAATGTTGGCGAACAGGGTGCTGCCGTCGGGCGAGAAGGTGACGCCGGTGAACTCGCTGTATTCCGGCTCCTCTTCGGTGCCGATGTTCAGTTCGTTGCGGGCGATCGGGTAGGTGCGGCCGCTGTCCGTTGCGCCGAACAGGTGCTGCAGGCCCTCGCCGTCCTCGGCGATGACGAGGCCGCCGTACGGGGAGACGGTGATGTTGTCCGGTCCGTCGAAGTTGCCGTCTGCGGAGGGGTCGGGGTTGACGCCGAGCAGGACCTTCAGGGTGAGGGTGCGGCGCTTGGGGTCGTAGAACCAGACGGCGCCGTCGTGCTGGACGGGGCTCTCGTCACGGGCGTAGGAGGAGACGATGTAGGTGCCGCCGTCGCCCCACCACATGCCCTCCAGCTTGCGGGCGCGGGTGACCTGGCCGGTGGTGAACTGCTTGCGGACGGAGGTCGTCCTCGCGTCGCGGTCGGGGACGTCCACCCAGTCGACGCCGTACACGGTGCCGATCTTCGTGGCGCGGGAGAGGTCGTCGACGAACTTGCCGCCGGAGTCGAAGCACTTGAAGGCCTGGAGGACGCCGGCGTCGTCGGCGAGGGTGCGGAGCTTGCCGCGGCCGTGGCAGAAGCCCTCCGGCGGGGTCCAGCGGTAGAGGAGGCCGTTGGGGGTCGCCGCGTCCTCGGTGAGGTAGAGGTGGCCGCGCTTCGGGTCGACCACGACCGCCTCATGGGCGTAACGGCCCAGCGCCTTGATGGGCTTGGGGTCGCGGTTGGCGCGGCGGTCGGACGGGTCGACCTCGAAGACGTAGCCGTGGTCCTTGGTCATGCCGTTCTGGCCGGCCTTGTCCTCGGTCTCCTCGCAGGTGAGCCAGGTGCCCCAAGGGGTGTTGCCGCCCGCGCAGTTGGTGGAGGTGCCGGCGATGCCGACCCACTCGGCGACGTGGTCGCGGCGCACCTCGACGACCGTGCAGCCGCCGGATGCGGCGGGGTCGTAGACGAGGCCCTCGGTGAGCGGGACGGGGTGCGGCCAGTTGGCGCGCGGGCCCTTCAGCTCGTGGTTGTTGACGAGGAGCGTGGCGCCGCGGGGGCCGTCGAAGGTGGAGGTGCCGTCGTGGTTGGAGGGGGTGAACTCGCCCGACTCCAGCTTGGTCCTGCCGCTGTAGGTGATGATCCGGTACTTGAAGCCGGCGGGGAGGGCGAGGATGCCGTCAGGGTCGGGGATCAGCGGTCCGTAGCCGACGCCGCCGTGGGCGCCGGCCGACTCCTCGCCCGCTTCCTCGGTGTCCGTGGACGCAAGGGCGTTCGGGGCGGTGGCGAGGGCCCCGACGCTGCCCGCCAGCGCGACACCGGCACCGGTGATCGCGGATTTTCTGGCGAAGTCCCTGCGGGTGAGCGACATGGTGTCTCCTGTGACGGTGGGTGTGCCGTGGAGGGTGGCGGACCTCGGGTCGGCGTCACCGTCCCGCCCGCGCCTGAACGTGAGTTGAACACCGGACGACAGCCACGGGCTCACTTCCATGAATCCGTCTAGTGCGGACCACGGGACTCAAAAAACCCTTGTGCCCGGGTAATCGGTCGGATGAATCCCCACAAGGAGGGCAGAACGACCCTTTTCCTCTCACGACCCCTTTCCTCTCCAGCCCCATGATTCAAGGCAGGGCGCCTTGACCGTGCCGTCGGCTCCAGCGACGGGTCCGCAGACGGTCGACGGCCCTTCGCGCCCCGCGGCGGAGCCGCACATCGACACGACCCGGGGAGGGCACACGACCCGTGGAGGGCGTGGCTCAACTCCCGTGCTGCGAACGCGCCTTGAAGGCAGCCTTCCGTGCTTCCTTCGCGATGCGCTTGTCGGGGTGCAGCCGCCCCATGGCCTCCAGCACGTCCGCCGTGGCGGGGTGCTCGACCCGCCAGGCCGCCGCGAAGAAGCCGCCGTGCTGGGCGGCCAAGCCCTGTACCAGCGCCCGCAGTTCCTCGGAGTTGCCCTCGGCGGCCAGCTGGGCGGCGATCGTGTCGATGGTCAGCCAGAAGATCATCGCCTCGGACGGGGCCGGCACGTCCGAGGCGCCGTGCTCGGTCAGCCAGACGCGGGCGAGTCCGCCCAGCTCCGGGTCGTCGAGGACTTCACGCAGGGCGGGTTCGGCCTCGGCGCCGACCAGGGACAGCGCCTGCTGGCAGCGCAGCCGGCGCAGGGGCGCGCCGGCGTCCGCGCCGCGGGCCGCGGCCAGCAACTCCCGTGCGGCGGCGAGGGGTTCGCGGCGGGCCAGCCACTGTTCGGTCTCGGCCTGCGCGGCGGCCTGGGGAAAGGTGGCCGTGCCGTCGAGCAGCGCGTCGGCGCCCTTGTCCACGAGGTCGCCGACCGCGGGCGCCGTGAGCCCGGCCTCCAGCAGCCGTGCCCGCAGCCCGTACAGCCCGAGGGGGGTCAGCCGCACCATGCCGTAGCGCGAGACGTCGGTGTCGTCGGGCCGGGCGGCGGGTTCCTCGGCAGCGTCTTCGGGCTCCGCCATCAGTGCCTCGTCGACCGGCTGGTACTCGACGAGTCCCACCGGCTCCAGCAGCCGGAACTGGTCGTCGAGCCGCATCATCGCGTCGGAGACCTGCTCCAGGACGTCGTTGGTGGGTTCCCCCATGTCGCTGGGGACGATCATCGACGCGGCGAGCGCGGGAAGCGGGACGGGCCCGTCGCCGGGGCCGTCCTCGCTGACGGTGAGCAGGTACAGGTTGCCGAGGACGCCGTCGAGGAACTCGGCCTCCGCCTCCGGGTCCCACTCCAGCCGGGAGAAGTCGATCTCGCCGGCCTCGTCGAGGGCGCCTTCCAGGTCGTCGAGGTCGGGCACGCTCGCGTCGGCGAGCACCGTCTCCAGTGCCTCCTGCCACACCGCCAGCACCTCGTGCGGTGAGCCCTGGGTGAGCAGTGCCAGGTCCTGCCCGGGTGCGACGGTGCCCTCGTCCCCGTCTTCGGAGTCCGCGATCTCGACGAGCCCGGTGTCCACGGCGACCCGCCAGGCCTCGCTCGCGAAGGCCGCGGCGTCGTCCCCGGTCAGCCCGAGCAGCTCGGCGGCGGCCGGCAGCTGTTCCTCTACGAGCCCGCCCCCGGCGTCGATCCGGGTGTCCGGCCCGGCCCAGCGGGCGAGGCGCGCGGCCCGGGAGAGCAGCGGGGTGGCCAACGCGTCCCGCGCCAGCTCCGCTTCGGGATGCAGCCGCACCGGCGGCAGGGGGGAGCTGTCTGACATCGGCTGGTTCTCCTAGGGCGTGTCGTACCACTCAACCGCTCAGCCTAGACGGATTTCCACCCATGCCGCCCGGTTCATCTCCCGGACCCGGTCCGTACATGGCCGAAACCTTGACAACTGGCGTGAGCACACAGGAGATTGACGCGCGTAGAAACGAAGCGGACACATGTTCACTGTATTTTCTACGCGCGTCGCCACCGCCCCACAGGTCGCGGCCTCCGACCGTCCCACGCACCACTCTCGTCCCGGCGCCCACGCACGTCCCCGGAGGGATCCCGTTGCCGAGCAAGTCTTCCGCGCGTCTCGCCGCGCTCACTGTCGCCGCCGTCTGTTCCGCGGCGTCCGCCGTCGCCCTGACCTCGCCGGCGCACGCCGACTCCGTGCGCATCCATGACATCCAGGGCAGTACGCGCATTTCTCCGTACGCCGGCCAGAAGGTCACGGACGTGGCCGGAATTGTCACCGCCGTGCGCACCTACGGCTCCTCCAGAGGTTTCTGGATCCAGGACCCGACCCCGGACGACAACCCGGCCACCAGTGAGGGCATATTCGTCTTCACCAGCTCCACCCCGAAGGCCGCCGTCGGTGACTCCGTCACGGTCACCGGCACGGTCTCCGAGTACGTCCCGGGCGGCGCCTCGTCCGGCAACCAGTCGGTCACCGAGATCACCAAGCCGACGATCACCACCGTCTCGACCGGCAACGCGGTGCCGGCCCCGACGGTGATCGACGCGAAGTCGGTGCCCGCGCGCTACACGCCGGCGGGCGACACCGCCGCGAGCGGCTCGATCAACGGCCTGACGCTGCAGCCGTCGACGTACGCCCTGGACTACTACGAGTCCCTGGAGGGCATGAACGTCCAGGTCGCCGACGCCCGTGTGGTGACGGCCACCGACCCGTACTCCGAGCTGTGGGTCACGGTGAAGCCGCACGAGCACCGGACCCCCAGCGGCGGCACGCTGTACGGCTCCTACGAGTCGCAGAACACCGGCCGACTGCAGATCCAGTCGCTGGGTGCGACGGCCGACTTCCCGAAGGCGAACGTCGGCGACACGCTGACCGGCACCACGGCCGGACCGCTGGACTTCAACCAGTTCGGCGGCTACACCCTGGTCGCGAGCCGGCTGGGCACGCTGAAGAGCGGCGGTCTGCAGCGCGAGACGACGCAGAAGCAGTCGCACGGCGAGCTGGCGGTCGCGACGTACAACGTCGAGAACCTCGACCCGTCCGACAAGACCTTCGACGCGCACGCCGCCGCGATCGTGAACAACCTGCAGTCGCCCGACATCGTGTCCCTGGAGGAGATCCAGGACAACAACGGTGCGACGGACGACGGCACGGTCGCCGCCGACGCGACGGTGAACAAGCTGATCGACGCGATCGTCGCGGCGGGCGGCCCGAAGTACGACTGGCGCTCGATCAACCCGGTCAACGACCAGGACGGCGGCGAGCCCGGCGGCAACATCCGCCAGGTGTTCCTGTTCAACCCGGACCGCGTCTCCTTCGTGGACCGTGCGGGCGGCGACTCCACCACCGCGGTGGGCGTCACCAAGGTGCACGGCAAGGCGCAGCTGACGGCCTCCCCCGGCCGTATCGACCCGGCGAACGAGGCCTGGAAGTCCAGCCGCAAGCCGCTGGCCGGCGAGTTCGTCTTCCGTGGCCGCACGGTCTTCGTGATCGCCAACCACCTGAACTCCAAGGGCGGCGACCAGGGGCTGACCTCGCAGTACCAGCCCCCGACGCGCAGCTCGGAGACCCAGCGCCACGCCCAGGCGACGCTGGTCAACGCGTTCGTCAAGAGCATCCTGGACGTCCAGAAGAACGCGGACGTCATCGCGCTCGGCGACATGAACGACTTCGAGTTCTCCGACACCGCCAAGATCCTGGAGGGTGACGGCGAGCTCTGGTCGGCGATCAAGTCGCTGCCGAAGAGCGAGCGTTACACCTACGACTACCAGGGCAACCAGCAGGTCCTGGACCAGATCCTGATCAGCCCGTCGATCCGGCGGTCCTGCAAATTCGAGTACGACAGCGTGCACGTCAACTCGGAGTTCAACGACCAGATCAGCGACCACGACCCGCAGGTGCTCCGCTTCCGCCCGTAACGGGCCATCCCTGCTCAGGACTGGCTGAACACGCCGTTCAGCCAGTCCTGCCAGGCGGCTTCGCACTCCTTGATGTCGGCGCCCGGGGTGAAGTCGTGCAGGGAGATGCCGACCGGGTGGCCCCAGTGGTTGCGCCCGAAGATGCGGGTGAGGCCGCGGTCCGTGCGCAGCCCGATGAAGCACGGGTTGCGGAAGTCGACCACGGCGTCGAACTCGTCGGGCCCCCGGACCGTCACCCGGGTGCCGGCGGCCACGTCCTCGCCGACACCGAGCGCCTGCCCGACGACAGTGAGGGCGTCGGCGGCCTTCGAGGCCTCGGGCCCGTCGAAGGTGGCGAAGGCGGCCGGCCGGGGCGCGAAGTGGACCAGGTACTCGCGCAGGGTGTGCAGATAGAAGTCGGTGTGCTTGGCGGCGCCGTCGTACTGGTTGTCCCAGTCGTCGACGAAGATGCCACTGTGCACGTACCGCACCCAGGCCCGGCGGCCCTCGTCACGCGGTTCCACGGTGTAGTCGAGCTGGTTGAGGGTCTGCTCGGAGATGCCCTCGACGTCCTGGACGCGGTTGGTGTAGCGGTGCGGCGGGTCCCAGGCGGTGACCTTGGACCCGAAGGGTCCCTTGCCGCCGACCCTGGGCTCCGGCGGCTCCATCGGCCACAGGTACCCACCGGTCCCGGTGGTGATCGCCTCCCACACCTCCTCCGGAGTGGCGTCGACCTCGAACTCGCGGGCGATCTCGAATTCCTTGGACATGGTGGGGCTCCTGCCTAGTCCTGCTCGGTTGCCTTCAGGGTGGGATGGACGGCCACGACGATCCGGTGATCGCGCCCGCCTTCGGCGTCGGGAGCGTCGTACTTGCGGATCAGTGCGGTGACGCCGGCCGTCAACTCCTGGACGAACGCGGCCCGTTCGGCGGCGGAGGCGAAGCGCACCTCGCCGTCCAGCGCATACGTGGCCAGCCGTTTGCGGGCCTTCGCGGCACCGGTGATCAGCGAGCCGACGTCCCGCACGAGGCGGGCGCCGAGCGCGAGCAGCCAGCGCGCGGACAGCTGATCCCGGAAACGGTCCGGGTCCGGCTGTACGGCGGCGAGCGCGAGCGGTGAGATGACGTACGACGCCGCGGTCGCCTGCATCAGCCGCTCGGTGACATTGCCCTTGCGGCGCTCACCGGCCAGCTCGACCAGGCCGTGCCGCTCCAGCGCCTTGAGGTGGTAGTTCACCTTCTGCCGCGGCAGGCCGACCTGGCCGGCCAGCATCGCCGCCGACGCGGGTCCGGCCGCCAGTTCGGCGAGCAGTCTGGCCCTGATGGGGTCCAGTGAGACGGCGGCGGCCTCGGGGTCCTCGATCACGGTGACGTCCAGCATGCGTCCACCGTCCCACCGAAAACTTTTTTTGTCCAGAAGACTCAAATTTTCGGTGGGACGGGGCCAGTGGCAGGACGGTCCTGTTACCGCTTGGGGTACCTCCAGCCCACCACCACGACAAAGGCCAGCGCCGCTCCGATGACCAGCGCGGGCCGCGGATGCCGTACTGCCGCCCTGACGACGGGGCCGGCGGGCCAGGGGACGTCGTGTTCCGCCCTGTGCTGCAGCGTGTGTCCCGTCCGGGTGGCCCTGTCCTGGGCGGCATGGCCCGCCGTCAGAGCCCGGTCGTGCACCTGGTGACTGGCCCTCGTTGCCCTGTCCTGCACCTGGTGGCCCGCCTGCGCGGCCCTGTCGTGCACCTTGTGCCCCGTCTGCGTGGCCCGGTCCTGGACCGCATGGCCGGCGTGCGCGGCCGTGCTGCGCAGTTGCACGGTCATGGCGCCCGCCTTGTCCCTCAGGTCGGCCGCCCGGGCCCGCGCGCGTCCCTTCACATCCATTTTCTCCGCCAACTCCTCCACTGTCGCGCCGAGTTGACTGCGCGTCTGCTCGATCTGCCGCCTCAGCTCATCGGGCCCCTTGGCGCCGGTCGGCCCTGCCCTGTCCGTCATCGGTGCACCCTTTCCCTGATCTCCTCGACATCGGCCCGGACGCTGACGAGCGTCTCCTCGGGCGTCGGCGGCGCCGCGCGGCGCAGCTGGGCGCGGCCGGTCACGGCCAGCACGCCCGCGATCACGAACAGCACAGCGGTCACGATCAGCGCCGCCGCCCAGACCGGCAGCGTCAGCGAGAGAGCGGCGACAGCCGTGCCGGCGAGGGCGAGCAGCCCGGCGTAGCCGAACGCGCCCGCGGCGCCGAGCAGTCCGCCGCCGCGCCCGGCGCGCCGGCCCTTGGCGGACAGCTCCTCCTTGGCGAGGGCCACTTCCTGTCGTACGAGCAGGGAAAGCTGTTCGGTGGCCTGTCCGACGAGCTCGCCCACCGAGCGGTGTCCGTCGCGCACCGGCTGGGGGTGCATGGTCCCGGTCACGGGGTCGCCTCCTCTCGCGTTCCTCTCGGCTTCCTCCGTTCGGAACACTCCGGGTACCCCTGCCGACCTCCGCTACCCCTGCCGGCCACCGCCCGGCCCGCGCTCGCCGAGCCGGCCGAGCTGGGTCTGGAACCAGTCGAGGCGGGCCTGCAACAGGGCTGCCTCGGCGACGAGTTCGGGCACCCCGAGCCCTTCGGGCCCCGCGAGGTCCGCCGCCGGCAGCGCGGCGCCGCTGCCCGCCACGACCCGCAGTCCTTCCCCGGCCAGCCGCGCGAAGGAGGCGAGCGAGACGGACGTACGGCCGCGGACGCAGCCCGCGCAGGAGGGGGCCAGCGCGCGCCAGCCGGGCCGGCCCCAGCCCGCGTCGGCCAGGGCGGCGGCGACCGTGCCGCACACGCAGGGGCCGACCGTGGCGGTCCGCACCCGCTGGCGGGCGTAGCGGAAGCCGCGCTCGAAGCGGATGTAGCGGCCGAGGACCAGGACCTCCAACAGGACGGCGGCCCGGTGCTCGGCGGTGCACAGCAGCGCCTCGGCCGCCGTGCGGTCGTGCACGCAGTGGAAGCCGCAGTCGCAGCGGCGGTGCGGTGCCCGGTGGCTCAGACCGTAGACACAGGACGCGTCGGCCAGGACTCCGTACGGCAGCGCGCCGCCCAGCGACACACCGGTGAACCCGGCCCGGGTGCCGTCCTGGGACAGCACCGGGTGGGCGATCTTGTATCCGGTCGGCGGCTCCGTCGGGCGTTCCTCCGGAAGCCGCAGTCTCATCGGGCCGCCGGAACCTCTTCGCGCGCGGACGCCTCGACGTCCTTGGTCTCCTCGGGCAGTTCGAGCTCTTCCTCATGGGTCTGCGGCTGTTCCTCCGCGACGCCGGTGGCCAGTGCCTTGCCGAGCTTCATGACGCCTCCATGGGCCGATGCCGATGACCGTCACGACCATGCTGACCCATGGCGGGCGAAATGGACATAGGGCCTGGACGGACGGGTCGCCCGGCCGCCCGCACCACAGCAAGGCTTATCAATATCTCGTAGAAGAATTAAGTGGAGCTTCACTGTCGGTCTGCCGAGACTGAGAGCATGACGACTACCGCCCCCTTCGGCCGTGCCCTCTGCGCGATGATCACCCCCTTCACCGAGGAGGGCGCACTTGATCTCGACGGGGCGCAGCACCTCGCCGACCACCTGGTCTCCCGGGGCTGCGACGGTCTGGTGCTCTCCGGTACGACGGGCGAGTCGCCGACCACCACGGACGCCGAGAAGACGGCGCTGGTCGAGGCGGTGCGGGAGGCGGTGGGCGGCCGGGCGTCGGTCGTGGCGGGCGTCGGCACCTTCGACACCCGGCACAGCGTGAAGCTCGCCCGGGAGGCCGAAAAGGCGGGCGCGGACGGTGTGCTGGTGGTCAGCCCGTACTACAGCAGGCCTCCGCAGGACGCGCTGGAGGAGCACTTCCGGACGGTCGCGGACGCGTCCGGGCTGCCGGTCGTGCTGTACGACATCCCGGGCCGCACCGGCACCCGTATCGAGTCCGACACGATGATGCGGCTCGCCGAGCACCCCCGGATCGTCGCGGTCAAGGACTGCTCCTACGACTTCCTCGCCGCCCAAAAGGTCCTGGATCGCACGGAGTTGGCGTACTACGCAGGCTGCGACGAGCACAATCTCGCGCTGTACGCGGTGGGCGGGGCGGGCTACATCAGCACCGTCGCGAACGTCGTACCGTCCGAACTCCGTGCCGTGCTGGACGCGTTCGAGGCGGGCGACACCCCCGTGTCCGCCCGCCTCCAGCAACGCGCCACACCACTCATCGAGTTGATGATGTCGGCCGGTCTGCCCGGCACCGTCACCACGAAGGCGCTCCTCAACGAGCTCGGCCTGCCCGCGGGAACGGTCCGCGCCCCGCTGCGGCCCGCCGGCCGCGAGACGGTCGACGGGCTGCTGGCGGTGTACGAGGAGTGCGTGTCCGGCTGATCAACGGCGCACGAACAGGGGCTGCCACTCCTGCCCGTCGAAGCTCTCGTTCGGATCCTGGGCACCACTCAGCGGTACGACCTTGTCGCTGCCGATGGTGACCAGCACGAGCTGCGGCCGGTAGTCCTCGCTCAGGCTCGTGACCCGCTCCCAGGCGATGAGCCGCTTGTCGTCCACCCAGGCGAGCAGATGGCCGCCGCGGACCTTGGTGATCTCCTTGCCCGTACGGGGATCACGGATCGAGGAGTACGACCTTCCGGGGTTGCCGGAGACCTCCTTCGTCAGGCCGAGGGCGGCCAGCCTGCCGTTCGGGGACAGTCGCGCGGGGACGTCCGCGCGCAGGTACTTCTCGTCGGCAGGCGCGGCGACCTTGCTGCCCTTGAGGTCGAAGAACTGCTCCAGACCGTCCTTGCCGCCGACGTACTGCGAGTACACCAGGTTGCCGGCCCGGCTGAAGGAGAAGTCCTGGCGGGAGTTGAGATCGCGGTCGGGCGCGATCGCGCTCCAGGAGCCCTGCCCGGAGGCCACGTCGAGGGCGTAGAACCCGGACCGGCTCGAATCGCCGAACTGGGCCATCCACTCCCATTTCTCCGTCTTGTCGAGCTGGGTCACCTTCTCCTTGACCCGCAGATCGGGGTTCTCTTCGTACGTCGTCGCGACGAGCCTGGTGCCGTCGCCGGAGAACGCGAGCCCGCCGACCCTGTGCGGGACCTTGATCCACCGCTCGACCTTCCCCGTCGCGAGGTCGAGGAGGCCGATTCGGTGGGCGGGCAGGCTCCGCTCCAGCACGGCGGCCGTCTTCATTCCCGGGGCGATGGCGACGAAGGACCAGCGCGCGTCCTTCCGGTACGTCCCGGTCTTCTGGTCGAGCAGCCAGTAGGTGCGCTCCGAGACGGCCCGCTTCGCGCTCAGCCGGTGGGGCTTCGAGGTGTAGTAGGCGGCCAGCACCGTGTCCCCGGCGCCGATCAGGTCGCTCGGCGGCGACTGGTCCGGGTGGGCGTGGACGCCGTCCTGGTTCAGGACGTTCGCGGGACGTACCTCGTCCTTGCCGTGATCCAGCAGTGGCACCCCCACCGAGACGGCGACCACGGCCGCGGTGGCCGCGGCGACGGAGGCCAGCCTGCGGGTACGGCGGCGCCGGCGCACGGCCAGCACCCGGTCGGCGAACCCGGGCCCCGCCGCGGGCTCCTCGGCGGCCAGCTCCCGCAAAGAGTCGCGCACCAGTTCCTCGACGTTCACGGGCGTACCTCCACGGGCGAGTAGTCAGGGGACGGCTGCGGCCGCCCGGTGTCGGCGGGGCCGACGGCGGTCAGTTCGGGCGCGAGGGCGCGCAGCCGGGCGAGCGAGCGGTGGGTGGTGGACCGTACGGTGCCCACGGAGCAGCCGAGGATCCGGGCCACGTCGGCCTCGGGCAGGTCCTCGAAGTAGCGCAGCACCAGCACTGTGCGCTGGCGGGCGGTGAGCCGGGCCAGTGCGCCGCGCATCAGGAGCCGCAGTTCGGCGTCGGACGAGGCGTCCCCTCCTGCGCCGGCCTCCGGCGGCTCGGCGACGCTCAGTTCGCGTCCGGGCCACTTCAGCCGCCAGCGGCTGACCTGCTGGCGGTAGAGGATCTGCCGTACGTACGCCTCGGGTTCGTCGATGCGTTGCCAGCGGCCGGCGGCCTTGATCAGCGCGTTCTGCAGCAGGTCCTCGGCGGTGTGCCGGTCGCCGCCGCTCAGCAGCACCGCCGTCTTGAGCAGCGCGGACGACCGGTGCTCCACGAACTCCCGGAAGCTGTCCTGCGCTTCGGCATCCATCGTCACCTTCGCTTTCCCCCGGGCCGGACCCGGTGTCCGCCCCTCTGACCCTTGTGACGCGTGCGGCCGCCCGCCGCTATGCGTGCCCCGCGAGAGAATTTTCCGGCAGCAGGGTCCGCCCCCGCTGCCGTACGTTGTCCTCGTGAGCCGCCCCCTGCTCTTCCTCGACGTCGACGGCCCGCTCAACCCATGGGCCGCACAGCCGGAACGCCGCCCCGAGGGCTATACGACGATCAGGGTGGCCCTGCACCCCGGCCGGCCCCTGCGGGTCTGGCTGAGCCCGTCCCACGGCCCGGCACTCCTCTCCCTCGACTACGACCTGTGCTGGGCGACGACCTGGATGGACGCCGCCAACCGCTGGATCGCCCCGGTCATCGGCCTGCCCGAGCTGCCGTACGTCGACTTCGGCGCGGGTCTTTTCGCGCTCCGGCCCGACGGGGTGCACTGGAAGACGGAGGCGATCGTGGCGTACGCCGACGGCCGCCCCTTCGCCTGGGTCGACGACGAGCAGAGCCCGGCGGACGAGGAGTACGTGACCGGGCACCACGCGGGCCCCGCGCTTCTGCACCATGTCAGCCCGCGGCTGGGCCTGCGCGAGGAGGACTTCGCCGCGCTGGCGGAGTTCGCGGCGGCCATGAGGGCATGAAGCCGGGACGGGCGGCCTCATTCCGGCGGCACCGTCAGAAGGTGCCGGGGATGTTGAGAGTGATGCCGTTGGTGGTGTCGGTGACCGAGACGTTGGTGAACTCGACGGTCATCGGCGGGCTGCACGACGGCGAGAAGGTGGCCGTCACCGACAGGCTGAAGTCGGCCTTGCCGTTCTGCACCGGGAAGGTTCCCTCGGAGCTGACAGACTCCTTGTTGACGGCGTGCGGGTGGTGACCACCGCCGTTGATGCACAGGGCGGTGGCGCTCAGGACGTCGTGGACCTGTGCCTCATCACCAAGCCCGGCCTCCTTGCCGCTGACGGTCAGGGTGTCACCGGACCGGCTCGCGGAGGTGGCCGAGCTGATGAAGTGCGGGCTGCCCGCATAAGCGGGACCCGCAAGCAGCGACACGGCGGTCATCGCCGTCGCCGCGGGAAGCAGGAACAGTGCGCTTCGTCGCATGCTTCGTCGCATGGGGAATCGCCTCATTCGCAGCGCGAGTCGAAGTATGGATGTACCCGAAGGCGTCGCCGGATGTCCGGCCAGATGAACCCCGCCCTTGGCTGCTTCACGCGCTGCGGCGGACCGCGCTGTCGGGGCACCAAGAGACGGCGAGACGTGAGAAGCCTCGCCGTCCCCCTGCGGGTGCCCGTGCCCGGCCCCGCGACGCCGTTCCCGATCAAGTCCGCCACCTCCCCTGGCAGCGCCTCGGGGTGACGGAGGCGTCCCGGGAATGGCCCAGGAAGTGCCGTAAGGGGGGCATAGCTGACGCTACGCCCCCCTATGGGGTCTGCAAGCCGAGCGGCGATGGCCGCCGGTGATCAGTTGTGGCTGTGCAGGATCTCGTTCAGACCGCCCCAGACCGCGTTGTTCGGGCGGGCCTCGACCGTGCCGGTGACCGAGTTGCGGCGGAAGAGGATGTTGGAGGCGCCGGAGAGTTCACGGGCCTTGACGATCTGCCCGTCGGGCATCGTCACGCGGGTGCCCGCGGTGACGTACAGCCCGGCCTCGACGACGCACTCGTCGCCGAGCGCGATGCCGACGCCCGCCTCGGCGCCGATCAGGCAGCGCTCGCCGATGGTGATGCGGACGTTGCCGCCGCCGGACAGCGTGCCCATGGTGGAGGCGCCGCCGCCGATGTCGGAGCCGTCGCCGATCACGACACCCGCGGAGATACGGCCCTCGACCATCGACGTGCCGAGCGTGCCGGCGTTGAAGTTGACGAAGCCCTCGTGCATGACGGTGGTGCCCGCGGCGAGGTGCGCACCGAGCCGCACCCGGTCGGCGTCGGCGATACGGACGCCCTTGGGGGCGACGTAGTCCGTCATGCGCGGGAACTTGTCGACGGAGGTCACCTGGAGGTGCAGGCCCTCGGCGCGGGCGTTGAGCCGCACCTTCTCGATCTCGTCGACGGCGACCGGGCCGAGCGAGGTCCAGGCGACGTTGGGCAGCAGGCCGAAGATGCCGTCCAGGCTCTGGCCGTGCGGCTGGACCAGGCGGTGCGAGAGCAGGTGCAGTCGCAGGTAGGCGTCGTGCGTGTCGATCGGCTTCTCATCGAGCGAGGAGATGACCGTGCGCACCGCGACGACCTCGACACCCCGGCGGGCGTCCGTCCCGATCGCCTTCGCCGCACCGTCCCCGAGCAGCTCCACGGCCTTCTCCGCGGACAGCCGCTCGGTCCCGGCCGGACCGGCCTCCTCGCTCAGCGCGGGCGCGGGGAACCAGGTGTCGAGAACAGTGCCGTCGGCGGCAATCGTGGCGAGCCCGGCGGCCACGGCGCCGGTGGTACGAGGAGCAGTCGTGTCGGTCATGAGGGCAACCTAACCGCCCAGACCCCACCCAGGCCAACCGATGGGGCCCCCGTCTCAGGTAACGAGCGGGCGCCCCTTCCAGTCGCTCTCGGACAGCGGGCAGGTGCCCCATCCAACCGGTCCCTTAGGGCGAGAAGGCGCGCCCAACCCAGCCGGTCCCCCACAGCGAGAACGCACACCCAACCCAGCCGGTCCCCCACAGCGAGAAGGCGCGTCCTGCCCAGCCGGTCTCCTACAGCGAGAAGGCGCGTCCTGCCCAGCCGGTCTCGGACATCCGGCGAGCGCCCCCCTTCCAGCCGGTCGCGGGTAACGGGCGGAGCCCCTCCCCACCCATCTCTGTTATCGGACGGGCGCACTCCCAGCCTGTCCCAGCCAACGGACGAACGCCCCACCCAGCCCGTCCGGCGTTTGAGGACGAGGCCGTTCAGGCCGAAGGGGGGTCTGGGGGCGCAGCCCCCAGCGGGGCCGAAGGGGCAGCGCCCCTGGGACGGGACGGGTAGGGGCGGCGGGGGCGAGAAACCTCTGCGGCGGCGGAGACAGGGCCACCGGCCCGGCCCCCGGCCAGCAGCACCGCGCCCCCCGCCACCGCCCCCACCCCCGCACACACCGGCCACAACACCCCCGGCGCCGCCTCATACAGCACCCCACCCAACGGCGCAGCCAACACCACCCCACTGATCGACACCCCGGCATACAGCGACTGAAACCGCCCCAGCACATGCCCCGGTGCCTGATCAGCGACATAAGCCGTAGCGGTCGTCTTGTACAGCACCTCCCCCAACGTCAGCAGCCCCATCATCACCACCGCCGCCCCCACCCCGGCCCCCACCAGCAACACCCCATACCCCGCACCGACCAACAGCAGCCCACTCCCCACGATCCGCAACGGCGACCGCCGCCGCAGTGCCACCGCCACCGGCAGTTCCAGACACAGCAACACCCCACCGTTGACCGCGAGCAGCGCCCCGTACACCCGCGCATCCATCCCGTGGTCGGCGAGAAAGACGGGAAACGTGGAGTACTGCTGCCGGTACACGACGTCGACGACCAGGATCGCCGGCAGCAGCACCAGCACAGCGGGCCGAGCCCGAAGCGCCGCCCACACCCCGCCCGGCTCCGAATGCCCCGCCCGCCCCCGCCCGGCGGCCCCCCGCGCCGGCACCACCCGCGCCGTCCAGCACGCCAGTCCCAGGCTCCCGAGCCCCTCCGCGACGTACAGCCAGTCGTACGAGAAGCGCGTGGCGACCAGCGCCCCGAGCACCGGCCCCAGCGTGAACCCCCCGTTCGCCGCGGCCCGCACCACGGCGAACGCCTGCCGCCGCGCCCCCTCCGGCACGATGACCGCGACGAGCGCGGAGTTGGCCGCGCGCTGCACACCGGACGCGTACTGGGACACCGGCAGCGCGGCGAACAGCAGCGACGTCGGCAGCAGCGGTACGGCGGCCAGGACCAGCCCGGACACCGCGGCGCCCGCGAGCAGCACCCGCCGGTGCCCGAATCGGTCTCCGTACCAGCCGCCGGTGAAGTTCCCCGCGACCAGGCCGGCCCCCGCGACGCCGCTGAGCAGGCCCGCCTGGCCCGTGCTGAGCCCCCGCGGCCCGGTCAGATAGAGGAACGTATAGGCGAAGCTCACGCTCACGACCATGTTCACGAACGTCCCGCAGGCCAGCAGCCAGACCGTCCGCGGCACCTCTCGCAGACCTCGCACTCGTCCCCCCAGTGAGTTCCTTTTAGGAACTTACTATGAGGGCATGACAATCTCAGGTCAACCACGACCTGTGCACGAAGGGACGGGAAGCCATGGCCCGCAGGACGAGCCTGGAGGACGCCACCTGCGCCATCGCACAGGCTCTGGACGTGGTCGGCGACTGGTGGACGCTGCTGATCGTCCGGGACGCGGCACGCGGGGTGCACCGCTTCGACGCGCTGCAGGCCGAACTCGGCGTGTCCAGAAAGGTGTTGACCGAGCGGCTGCGCCTTCTCGTCGAGGCGGACGTGCTCACCCGGGTGCCGTACCAGGAGCGCCCGGTCCGCCACGAGTACCGCCTCACCCCGCGCGGCCGTGCCCTGCTTCCCGTCCTGATCGCCCTCCAGGACTGGGGCGATGCCTGGGTCCTGGGCGACGGGAGTACGACGGCCACGACGGCGGAGGCGTCCGCGGAAGCCCAGCGGGTGCACGAACTGGTCGGCGACCGGATCCCCGAGCTCCTGCTTCCGGGCCACACGGGCGGATTGCTGGACCCGGTCGCCGTCGACAGCCCGTACACCGTCCTGTACTGCTTCCCCGGCGCCTATGCCCGCGCCGACTCCTATCCGCCGGGCTGGACGGACATCCCCGGCACGCCCGGCTGCACCCTGGAGTCCTGCACCTACCGCGACCGGCTGGCCGAGTTCACCGCCGCGGGCGCCGCCGTGCACGGCGTCTCCACCCAGCGCCCGGACGAGCAGCGGGCGTTCGCGGAGAAGGAGGGGCTGCACTTCCCGCTGCTGTCGGACGCCGGCCTGTCGCTCATCGCCGCGCTGCGGCTGCCGACGTTCCGCGCGGCGGGGGCCAGCCGGCTGAAGCGGCTCACGCTGGTCGTGGACCGGGAGCGGGTCGTGCGGGAGGTGCAGTATCCGGTGACGGACATCGCCGGGAGCGTGGCGGCCGCCCTGGCCACGGTCCGGCGTCTCACCTCGGAGGAATGACTCGGGCGGCCCGCGCCCCCCTCGTGACGCGGAGCGAGTCGCCGCCGAGGACCTTGTCGCCCTCGACCGGACGCATGGGGGATCGCCTTGAACCGCGACCGGCCCGGCGAGGGCACGACGGGCGGGAGCGCCCGGCAGCGGTCTCGACCGGATGGTCGGTGCGTTTCCCGCCCGGTGGGAGCTCGAAGGCACGGTGGAGCGAGGCCGGTTCCTGGGGTGCCGGAGAGTTCACGGTGCCAGGAAGGCATGCGCACGGCAGACGAGCACGGGCGGCGCCGGCTCATGAACGGGGCGGGGGAATCATCCGCGCCAGCACCTCGCGCGCGTACTTCTCGTCGTAGGGCGCCCCCGTCAGCAGCACCTGCAGACAGATGCCGTCCATCAGCGCGACCAGCGCCCGGGCCGTCACCGGATCGGTGTGCCGGGCGATCTGTTCGGCCACGCCCTCGGCCCATTCGGCGGCCACCGGGCGAAGGGCGGGGCGGCGCAGGGCCGCGAGATAGAGCTCGTACTCCAGCTCGACGCCGGTGCGGTCGCCCGCGAGCCACTCGCCCAGACAACCCGCGAGTTCGGCGGCCAGGTCGGGCTGCGGATCCTCCAGACCGCCCCGCGAGGCGACCACTTCGGCGAAGCCCTCGCTCGCCTGCCGTAGCGCGGCGACCATCAGTTCGTCGAGGGTCTTGAAGTGATACGTCGTCGAGCCGAGCGGCACGTCGGCCTCGGCGGCGGCGGAGCGGTGGCTCAGCCCGGTCAGACCCTTCTCGCCCACCACCCGGATCGCCGCGTCGATGATCCGCTGCCGCCGGTCGGGGTCGTAGCGGCGGGGCATCAGTGCGCGCCTCCCAGGTTGAGCACCACGACCCCGACGATGATCAGCCCGATTCCCACGGCCTTCGGGACGGTCATCCCCTCGCCGAGGAAGAGGATGCCGATGGCCACGATGGCCGCGGTGCCCAGGCCCGCCCAGATCGCGTAGGCCGTGCCGACGGAGATGGTCTTCAGCGTCTGGGCGAGCAGCCAGAACGAGACGCCGTATCCGGCGAGCGTCAGCACGGACGGCCACAGCCTGGTGAAGCCGTGGCTGAACTTCATGGCGGTGGTACCGCCCACCTCGGCGGCGATGGCCGCGAGGAGCATCAGGAATGCCATGTGTACGAGCGTACACAGTGATGCGTACGGTCGTACACAACGGCGCACCGGCGCCGGAGGATCCGTAGCCCCTCATTCCGCATGGGGAGGTTCAACTTTCATAGAAATCGCTCGCTGAAACGACTCCCCGCGATCTCTCCGCTCCACTAAAGTTTCACCGCTCACTCACCCCACCCTCACCTCATCCCCGGCCGCCGCCTCGGGCGCCGCTGGAGGAACAGCGCATGCCAGAAACCACCCCCGAGCCGCCCCGGAACAAGCCCTGGGAGAACGGCTGGGTCCCCGACACCTCCCGAGCGCCGGGAACCCGAAGACTCTGGCTGGCCGGCGCGCTGGCCCTGTCGACGATCGTCGCGTGCGCGACGGCGATAGCCGTGATGGACAGGGATTCTGACCGCCCGTCACAGGCCTCCGGGCTGTCGTCGTCCGTCGCCGAAACGCCCCCCGGCCTGATCTCCTTCGCCACCCCCTCCACGGACGGCGTCACGACGCCCGCCGGGAAGAGCGGCCTGTCGTCCGCGCAGACCAGTACGTCCCCCTCGCCCAGCCCGCACGACTCGGGGGCCGGCGGCAGCAAGCCGTCGAAGTCGCCCAGGCCTCATGCGAGTTCGCCGAGCCACTCGAAACCGTCGGCCACCTACAGGTCCGTGCAGTCGGTGAACTACCCCGACCGCTACTGGCACGTGAGCGGCGACTACGTGAAGCTCGACCCGCCGGCCGGCTCGGAGTCCCGCCAGGACTCCACCTTCAAGGTGACCAAGGGCTTGGCGGACAGCGCTTGTTATTCGTTCGTCACGCACGACGGCAAGTACCTGCGCCACCGCAACTTCCTGCTCCGCGACGAACCGAACGACGGCTCCTACCCCTTCAAGCAGGACGCCACGTTCTGCCCCCGCGCCTCCGCCTACCCGGGAGCGGTCATGCTGGAGTCGGTGAACTTCCCGGGCCGTTTCCTGCGGCATCAGAACTTCCAGCTGAAGCTGGATTCCTACCAGTACAACGACCTCTACCGGGCGGATTCGGCGTTCCGGTTCGTGGCCGGACTGGCCTGAAGACCGGACTGGCCTGAAAACACGACAACGGCGACGCCCTCAGGACGTCGCCGTTGCCTTCAACCGGTGGGTGGACCTCAGACGTTGAACCCGAGCGCCCGCAGCTGCTCCCGCCCGTCGTCCGTGATCTTGTCGGGGCCCCACGGCGGCATCCACACCCAGTTGATGCGCAGCTCGCTGACGAGGCCGTCCGTGGCGGACTTGGCCTGGTCCTCGATGACGTCCGTCAGCGGGCAGGCCGCCGACGTCAGGGTCATGTCGAGCGTCGCGATGTTCGCGTCGTCGATGTGGATGCCATAGATCAGGCCGAGGTTGACGACGTCGATGCCCAGCTCGGGGTCGACGACGTCGTACAGCGCCTCACGGACCTCTTCCTCCGAGGCCGGCTTCATCTCAACGGTCTCGCTCATGCCGTCTTCCTTTCGGCGTCGGCTCCGCCCAGGGCCTGGGCCGTCGCGTCCTTCCACGCCATCCAGCTGAGGAGGGCGCACTTGACCCGGGCCGGGTACTTGGAGACACCGGCGAACGCGACCGCGTCCTCCAGCACCTCCTCCATCGCGTCGTCCGGTTCGATCCGGCCCTTGGACTGCATCAGCTCCAGGAAGGTCTCCTGGATCTTCTGTGCGTCCGCCAGGTCCTTGCCGACCAGCAGTTCGTTCAGGACGGAGGCCGAGGCCTGGCTGATCGAGCAGCCCTGGCCCTCGTACGAGACGTCCTCGATCTTCGTGCCGTCGTACTTCACGCGCAGGGTGATCTCGTCGCCGCACGTCGGGTTCACGTGGTGCACCTCGGCGTCGCCATCCCGAAGACCACGCCCGTGCGGGTTCTTGTAGTGGTCCAGGATGACTTCCTGGTACATCGAGTCCAGCTTCACGGTCTCAGCTCACGCCCTTCAGCCGAAGAAGTTCCGTACGTGCTCCAGCCCCTCGACCAGAGCATCGATCTCGGCCGGCGTGGAGTACAGATAGAACGACGCTCGCGTGGTCGCAGGAATTCCGTAGCGGAGGCAGACGGGCCGCGCGCAGTGGTGGCCGACGCGGACCGCGATGCCCTGCTCGTCGAGGACCTGGCCCACGTCGTGCGGGTGGATGTCGCCGAGCGTGAAGGAGATCGCCGCGCCGCGGTCCTCGGCCGTGGTCGGGCCGATGATCCGCAGGTCCGGGACCTCGCCCAGCTTCTTCACCGCGTACTCGGTCAGCGCGTGCTCATGGGCCAGGATCTTGTCCATGCCGATCGACTGGAGGTAGTCGATCGCCGCACCGAGGCCGACCGCCTGGGCGATCGGAGGCGTACCCGCCTCGAACTTGTGGGGCGCCGGGGCGTACGTCGAGGAGTGCATCGACACCGTCTCGATCATCTCGCCGCCGCCCAGGAACGGAGGCAGGTCCTCCAGGAGCTCCTGGCGGCCCCAGAGCACACCGATGCCGGTCGGACCGCACATCTTGTGGCCGGTGAAGGCCACGAAGTCGGCCTGCAGCGACTGCACGTCCAGCGGCATGTGCGGGGCGGCCTGCGAGGCGTCGATGCAGACCAGCGCACCGACCTCCTGGGCACGGCGGACTATCGCCTCGACCGGGTTGACCGTGCCGAGGATGTTCGACACCAGCACGAAGGAGACGATCTTCGTCTTCTCCGTGATGATCTCGTCGATGTTCGACAGGTCGAGACGGCCGTCGTCGGTCAGGCCGAACCACTTCAGCTTCGCGCCCGTGCGCTGCGAGAGCAGCTGCCACGGGACGATGTTGGAGTGGTGCTCCATCTCCGTGATGACGATCTCGGTCTCGTGGTCCACGCGGTAGGGCTCGTCGGCCCAGCCCAGCATGTTCGCCACGAGGTTGAGCGACTCGGAGGCGTTCTTGGTGAAGATCACCTCGTCGCGGCTGGGCGCGTTGATGAACGACGCGACCTTGTCCCGCGCACCCTCGTACAGCGCCGTGGCCTCCTCGGCGAGCACATGCACACCGCGGTGGACGTTGGCGTTGTAGCGCTCGTAGTACTCGTTCAGGGCGTCCAGCACCTGGCGCGGCTTCTGCGAGGTCGCCGCGTTGTCCAGGTACACGAGCTTCTGCCCGTCGTGGACCTGGCGGTCCAGGATGGGGAAGTCCTTGCGGATCGCCTCAGTGTCGAGGAGGCCCGGCAGCAGTGTCACGCGGATGCGCCACCCTTCGTGTATGCCTCGTAGCCCTCGTCCTCCAGCTTGTCGGCGAGCTCGGCGCCGCCGGACTCGACGATGCGACCGCCGGAGAAGACGTGGACGTGGTCGGGCTTGATGTAGCGCAGGATGCGCGTGTAGTGCGTGATCAGCAGGGTGCCGACCTCGCCGGTCTCGCGGACGCGGTTGACGCCCTCGGAGACGACCCGGAGCGCGTCGACGTCGAGGCCCGAGTCGGTCTCGTCGAGGATCGCGATCTTCGGCTTGAGCAGTTCCAGCTGGAGGATCTCGTGGCGCTTCTTCTCACCGCCGGAGAAGCCCTCGTTGACGTTGCGCTCGGCGAAGGACGGGTCCATGGAGAGGCGCTCCATGGTCTCCTTGACCTCCTTCACCCAGGTACGCAGCTTGGGGGCCTCGCCGCGGATGGCCGTGGCGGACGTACGGAGGAAGTTCGACACGGAGACGCCGGGAACCTCGACCGGGTACTGCATCGCGAGGAACAGGCCCGCACGCGCGCGCTCGTCGACGGACATCTCCAGGACGTCCTCGCCGTCGAGGGTGACGGTGCCGCCGGTGATCGTGTACTTGGGGTGGCCCGCGAGGGAGTAGGCGAGGGTCGACTTGCCGGAGCCGTTGGGGCCCATGATGGCGTGCGTCTCGCCCTGCTTCACGGTCAGGTCGACGCCCTTGAGGATCTCCTTCGTGGCGTTGTCGGCCTCGACGGTGACGTGCAGGTCGCGGATTTCAAGCGTTGCCATGGGTGCCTCAGGACTCCTGGTTGAGGGAGACGAGAACGTCGTCCCCTTCGATCTTTACGGGGTATACGGGGACGGGGCGCGTCGCGGGGAGGCCGGACGGCTTGCCGGTGCGCAGGTCGAAGCTGGAGCCGTGCAGCCAGCACTCGATCTGGCAGTCCTCCACCTCGCCCTCGGAGAGCGAGACGTTCGCGTGCGAGCAGATGTCGTGGATCGCGAACACTTCGCCCTCGGTCTGCACGACCGAGATGGGCGTGCCGTCGAGTTCCACCCGCTTCGGGGTGTCCTCCTCCAGCTCGCTCAGCCCGCAGGCGCGTACGAAGGTCATCAGACCGTGGCCTCCAGCTCCTCGTCGATCTTCTCGAGCAGCCGCGCCTGGATGTCGTCGACGCCGATCTGCTGGACCAGCTCGGCGAAGAAGCCGCGGACCACCAGGCGGCGGGCCTCGTCGGCCGGGATGCCGCGGGCCATGAGGTAGAAGAGCTGCTCGTCGTCGAAGCGGCCGGTCGCGGAGGCGTGGCCGGCGCCGACGATCTCGCCGGTCTCGATCTCGAGGTTCGGCACGGAGTCGACCCGGGCGCCGTCCGTCAGGACGAGGTTCCGGTTCATCTCGTACGTGTCCGTGCCCTCGGCCTTGGCCTCGATGAGGACGTCGCCGATCCACACCGCGTGGGCGGCCTCGCCCTGCAGCGCG
This sequence comes from Streptomyces sp. NRRL S-646, assembly GCF_000720765.1. Classification (GTDB taxonomy): domain Bacteria; phylum Actinomycetota; class Actinomycetes; order Streptomycetales; family Streptomycetaceae; genus Streptomyces. The sequence continues at coordinate 696,460 of NZ_JODC01000005.1, read as the reverse complement.
CCCTTGTAGACGACGTTGGACTTGCAGTGCGGGACGTTGTGGTCGACCAGGAGGCGGTGCTCCTGGTGCTGGCCGGCGTCCGTGAAGTACAGCCCGAACAGCTCGGCCTCGCCGCCGGTGCCGGCGTAGGAGACGCGCGGGTGCAGCCGTACGACGTCGCCGCCGAAGGTCACCACGACCGACTTGAAGCTGGCGTCGCGCCCGATGAGGGCGTTGTGCTGGGCCACGTGCACGGCCTTGTCGTCCCAGTCCTGGACGGAGACGACGGTGAGCTTGGCGCCGTCGCCCAGGATGTAGTCGACGTTGGCGGCGAGCACGGCGTCACCGGTGTGGTCGATGACGACGACGGCCTCGGCGAAGGCTCCGAGCTCCACGACCTGGTGGCCGTAGGCGACCCCGCCCTCGCCGTGCACGGCGATGCGGATCGGCTCGGTGAGCACCGTCTCCTTGGGGACGGTGACCACGCCGGCCTTCTCGAACGCCGAGTACGCCTGGGCGGCGATGCGGTCCACGGGGGTGCCCGCCTTGCCGAGGCGTGCGTCGTCACGGTCGACGAGCTCGACGGTGACGCCCTCAGGGGCCTCGACGGCGACCTTCACGCCCTCGCCGGTCGCGACGGCGGTGCCGTCGTGCAGCCCGCGCAGGCGCTCCAGCGGGGTGAACCGCCACTCCTCCTCGCGGCCGTGCGGGACCGGGAAGTCCGCGACGTCGAAGGACGGGGGCGCGCTCATGCGCGTGGCGACGGTCGACTCGGCGGCCACCGCGATCTGGCCCGCGGTGGTGGACCCCACGGGGATGTTCTGAGCCTCAGCCATGGCTGTCGGTCTGCTCTCTTCCTACGTCAGAAATTGCTGGCTGCTGTCGGGCGCGGGTCTTAACCGACCGCGCCTTCCATCTGCAGCTCGATCAGCCGGTTGAGCTCGAGGGCGTACTCCATGGGCAGCTCCTTCGCGATGGGCTCGACGAAGCCGCGCACGATCATGGCCATCGCCTCGAACTCGCTGAGGCCGCGGCTCATCAGGTAGAAGAGCTGGTCCTCGGAGACCTTGGAGACGGTCGCCTCGTGGCCCATGGACACGTCGTCCTCGCGGACGTCCACGTAGGGGTACGTGTCGGAGCGGGAGATGGTGTCGACGAGCAGCGCGTCGCACAGCACGTTCGACTTGGAACCGGCGGCGCCCTCACCGATCTCGACGAGACCGCGGTAGGACGTACGGCCGCCACCACGCGCCACCGACTTGGAGACGATGTTGGAGGAGGTGTTCGGCGCCATGTGGACCATCTTGGAGCCGGCGTCCTGGTGCTGGCCCTCGCCCGCGAAGGCGATGGACAGGGTCTCGCCCTTGGCGTGCTCGCCCATCAGGTAGACGGCCGGGTACTTCATCGTGACCTTGGAGCCGATGTTGCCGTCGATCCACTCCATGGTCGCGCCCTCGTACGCCACGGCGCGCTTGGTGACCAGGTTGTAGACGTTGTTCGACCAGTTCTGGATGGTCGTGTAACGGCAGCGGGCGCCCTTCTTGACGATGATCTCGACGACCGCGGAGTGCAGGGAGTCCGACTTGTAGATCGGGGCCGTACAACCCTCGACGTAGTGGACGTAGGCGTCCTCGTCGACGATGATCAGCGTCCGCTCGAACTGGCCCATGTTCTCCGTGTTGATGCGGAAGTAGGCCTGGAGCGGGATCTCCACGTGCACGCCCTTCGGCACGTAGATGAAGGAGCCGCCGGACCACACGGCGGTGTTCAGCGACGCGAACTTGTTGTCGCCGACCGGGATGACCGTGCCGAAGTACTCCTTGAAGAGCTCGGGGTGCTCCTTCAGGGCGGTGTCGGTGTCCAGGAAGATGACGCCCTGCTCCTCCAGGTCCTCGCGGATCTGGTGGTAGACGACCTCGGACTCGTACTGGGCCGCGACACCGGCGACGAGGCGCTGCTTCTCCGCCTCGGGGATGCCGAGCTTGTCGTACGTGTTCTTGATGTCCTCGGGCAGGTCCTCCCAGGACTCCGCCTGCTTCTCCGTGGAGCGCACGAAGTACTTGATGTTGTCGAAGTCGATGCCGGAGAGGTCGGAGCCCCAGTTCGGCATGGGCTTCTTCTCGAACAGGCGCAGGCCCTTGAGACGGAGCTTGGTCATCCACTCCGGCTCGTTCTTCTTGGCGGAGATGTCCCGGACGACGTCCTCGCTGAGACCGCGCTTGGCAGAGGCACCGGCCTCGTCGGAGTCGGCCCAGCCGTATTCGTAGTTGCCCAGACCCTCGAGCTCAGGGTGGGCAGTCTCCGTGGGGAGAGTCATGCGGGGTTCCTCCCGGCCGTGCTTGCGGTTGCGTTGTCAGTGGTCTTGGAAATCTTTGGGATGAACGTCGTGCAGACGCCGTCGCCGTGCGCGATGGTCGCCAGCCGCTGGACGTGAGTGCCGAGCAGCTGGGAGAAGATCTCGGTCTCCGCCTCGCACAGCTGCGGGAACTTCTCCGCGACATGGGCCACCGGGCAGTGGTGCTGGCAGAGCTGCTCACCTTTTTGCGGGAGGGGGGCGCTGCGCGCCGTAGCAGCGTACCCGTCCGCGCTCAGGGCCTTGGCCAGGGCTTCGGTGCGCTGCTCGGGGGCGGCGGCCTCTATCGCCGCGCGGTAGGCGGCGGCCTGCTCCGCGATCCTTGCGCGCGCGAAGGCCACCACTGCCTCGTCCCCGCCGAAGCGCTCCTGGATCCAGCGCAGGGCGTCCGCGGCGAGCTTGTCGTAGGACTGGTCGAAGGCATCGCGGCCGCAGTCGGTGAGCGCGAAGACCTTGGCGGGACGGCCGCGCGTGCGCGCGCCGTACACCCGCTGCTCCCGCGCCTCAACGACGTCGTCCGCGACCAGCGCGTCCAGATGCCGTCGCACGGCCGCGGGGGTGAGCCCCAGTCGCCCGGCCAGCTCGGTGACGGTCGACGGGCCGTGGTCCAGGATCGACCGCGCGACCCGGTTGCGCGTGGAGCGCTCACCGGTCGCGTGCTCGTCCTGCTGGGTCCCCATGGGGGTCTCCAGAGCCTCGCCGACGTTTTTCACAACGCCATTGTTGCGTAATTCCTCAGGGCCGGGCAACCCGCGTCCCGACTGCTGGACGGTGCCCTGCGTCACTTAGGCACACCTAACCTGACCTGCGGAAACGATCTTTGATCGATCAGAACCGGGCCAATTCAGTGGCGCGCGGAGCCCCCTTCCGGGACACTCCCCAACCATGCCGACACCCCCTCCGACCGGCCCTCTTGTCACCCGCGACACACTCGCCGCACAGCTGGGAGCACTGGGCGTCGAGCCCGGCGAGATCCTCCTCGTGCACTCCTCGCTCCGCTCGCTGGGCTGGGTCTGCGGAGGGGCCGTCGCAGTCGTCCAAGGGCTGCTCGACGCGCTCGGTCCGGAGGGCACATTGGTCGTCCCGACCCAGAGCGGCGACCTCTCGGACCCGGCGCTGTGGGCGAACCCGCCGGTCCCCGAGGAGTGGTGGAAGCGGATACGGGCCACCATGCCCGCCTACGACCCACTGATCACACCCTCGCGCGGGGTCGGCGTGATCCCGGAGACCGTGCGCACCTGGCCGGGCGCCCGGCGCAGCGGGCACCCGCAGACGTCCTTCGCCGCACTCGGCCCGCGTGCGGCGGAGATCGTCGACGGCCATGCTCCCGACTGCCGGCTCGGCGAGCACAGCCCGCTGGCGCGACTGGAGGGGCTGGGCGCCCGGGTGCTGCTGCTCGGCGCCGGGTACGGCTCGTGCACCAGCTTCCACCTCGCCGAGTACCGGATACCGTCGCCGCTCGTCGCGGTGGGGCGCCCCGCGCCCGGTGGCGGCTGGGAGACGGTGACGGAGGTGTCGATCACCTCCGACCGGTTCGACGAGCTGGGACACGACTTCGAGCGGGACCGTGCCGTCGTACGCGGGAAGGTGGGCGCCGCGGACGTCCGGCTGTTCCCCGTGGCGGATGCGGTGGCCTACGCGGAGCGGTGGCTGGCGCTGCACCGGTCCCGTGAGGACGAGATCCCCGCACTCCCCGGGAGTGGAGATCCTGCACCCGCCCGTCCGGGCCGTGGAACCCGTACCTAGACTCTGGCCCATGCGAAGTGAGCCCGTGGTCCAGGTTCAGGCCCTGGTGAAGCGGTACGGCACCAAAACCGCTGTGGACGGCCTCGACCTGGTGGCCCAGGCGGGCGTGACCGCCGTACTCGGCCCGAACGGCGCGGGCAAGACCACGACCGTCGAGACCTGCGAGGGATACCGCAGACCGGACTCCGGCACCGTGCGCGTCCTGGGGCTCGACCCGGTACGGCAGGCGCGTCAACTGCATCCGCGCATCGGCGTGATGCTGCAGTCCGGCGGCGTCTACTCGGGCGCGCGGGCGGACGAGATGCTGCGGCACGTGGCGAAGCTGCACGCCGACCCGCTGGACGTGGACGCCCTGATGGAGCGGCTCGGTCTCGGCTCCTGCGGCCGTACGACGTACCGCCGTCTCTCCGGCGGCCAGCAGCAGCGGCTCGCGCTCGCGATGGCCGTCGTCGGCCGCCCGGAACTGGTGTTCCTGGACGAACCGACCGCCGGCCTCGACCCGCAGGCCCGGCACGCCACCTGGGACCTGGTCCGCGACCTGCGCGCCGACGGCGTCTCGGTCATCCTCACCACGCACTACATGGACGAGGCCGAGCAGCTCGCCGACGACGTCGCGATCATCGACGCCGGCCGGGTCATCGCCCAGGGCTCCCCGGAGGAGCTGTGCCGCGGTGGCGCCGAGAACACGCTCCGCTTCACCGGCCGCCCCGGCCTCGACGTGGGTTCCCTGCTGAAGGCGCTCCCCGCGGACTGCTCGGCGGCGGAGCTGACCCCGGGCTCGTACCGCGTCGTCGGCAAGGTCGACCCGCAGCTGCTGGCGACGGTGGCGTCCTGGTGCGCGCAGCACGGGGTGATGCCGGACAAGATCTCGGTCGAACGGCACACCCTCGAAGACGTGTTTCTGGAGCTCACCGGCAAGGAGCTGCGCTCATGAATCCGGCCCACACAGAGATCGGCCGGGGGTCCGGGGGTTGGTCCCCCGGAAAGACACAGTCTGGAGCTCACCGGCAAGGAGCTGCGCTCGTGACCACGGCCACCGGTATGTACACGCCGAAGCCCGGCGCGGCCCCACTCCCGCGCATGATCGCGGCCCAGGCCGCGCTCGAGACGAAGATGCTGCTGCGCAACGGCGAACAGCTCCTCCTGACGGTCGTGATCCCGACCCTCCTGCTGGTCCTGTTCAGCTCCGTGGACATCGTCGACACGGGTGCGGGCAAGGCCGTCGACTTCCTTACCCCCGGCATCCTGGCGCTCGCCGTGATGTCGACGGCGTTCACAGGCCAGGCGATCGCCACGGGCTTCGAGCGCCGCTACGGCGTCCTGAAGCGCCTGGCCTCCTCGCCGCTCCCCCGCTGGGGCCTGATGACGGCGAAAACGGCGTCGGTGCTGGTCACGGAGATCCTTCAGGTGATCCTCCTGACGGTGATCGCCTTCGCGCTGGGCTGGTCCCCGCACGGCAACCCGGCAGCCGTCCTGCTCCTGCTCATCCTGGGCACGGCGGCCTTCTCGGGCCTCGGGCTCCTCATGGCGGGCACGCTGAAGGCGGAGGCCACCCTGGCCGCCGCCAACCTGGTCTTCCTGCTGCTGCTCGTGGGCGGCGGCGTGATCGTGCCGATGGACAAGTTCCCGCAGGGGGCGCAGGACGTGCTGGGGCTGCTGCCCATCTCGGCCCTGTCGGACGGGCTGCGGGACGTACTGCAGCACGGAGCCGGGATGCCCTGGGGGAACCTGGGGATTCTGGGGGTGTGGGCGGTCGTCGGGCTGGCGGTGGCCGGGAAGTTCTTCCGCTGGGAGTAGCCGGGCGCAGCAGGGAGCGGTCCGGAGGACGGGCGCGTCAGGGACCCTCGTGAAAGCGTGCACAAGCAGCCCCCTACGATGGAACGCGTGCCAAACGTGACCCGTGCCGACGCCGTGGCGGCCCTGCGCAACCCGCTCTCCTTCATCGCCGCACGCTGGACCCCCGAGCCCCGGACGGTCCAGCGGTCGGCTCTTTCCGCGCTCGTCATGTCGGTGGTCATCGTGGTCACCGGCGGTGCGGTGCGGCTGACCGGCTCCGGGCTCGGCTGCCCGACCTGGCCCAAGTGCACCGCGAACTCGCTCGCGCCGACGGGCGAGATGAACTTCCACAGCGCCATCGAGTTCGGCAACCGCATGCTGACGTATGTGCTGTGCGCCGCCATCGGCTGGGCGATCGTCGCGGCGCGCTCCGAGAAGCCGTACCGGCGCAGCCTGACCCATCTGGGCTGGGCGCAGTTCTGGCTGGTCATGGGCAATGCGGTGCTCGGCGGCATCGTGGTCCTGGTCGGCCTCAACCCGTACACGGTCGCGGCCCACTTCCTGCTCGCCTCCGCGCTGATCGCTGTCGCCGTCGTGATGTGGCAGCGCACCCGCGAGGGCGACGGGGCGCCCCGTCCGCTGGTCGGCAAGCCGGTGCAGCAGATGGTGTGGTTCCTGGTCCTCGCCACCGTGCTGCTGATCGCGGTGGGCACGGTGGTCACCGGGGCGGGACCGCACGCGGGTGACTCCAGTGAGGTCGAGCGGATCCCGATCGACTGGGAGACGGTCGCCAAGCTGCATGCGGTGCTCGCATGGATCGTGGTCACGCTGACCTTCGCCCTGTGGTTCGTCCTCAAGGCGGTCGACGCCCCCAAGGACCCGCTGGCCCGCACCCGCGAACTGTTCCTGGTCCTGCTCGCGCAGGGTGTCATCGGCTACGTCCAGTACTTCACGCACCTGCCCGAGATCCTCGTCGGGCTGCACATGCTGGGCTCCGGCCTGATCTGGATCTGGGTGCTGCGGGTACTGCTGGCCCTGCGGGAGCGGCCGGAAGCTGTTGCCGACCTGCCCGGCCCCTCGGCCGAGGTGACGGTGGGTACACGCGCGTAAGCGCTCCGCTGGGAGAAGTGCGGGGACGTGCCGTCGATCGTCTGAGGCACCGTCGTGGCTGGTCGCGCCCCATCGCGGAGCCGCTGACGTCACGGCCCCGGGCCCCTTCGGGGCGCCTCCGGGCCGCATCCCGCTACAGCTCACCCCAGCCCATACACCCTGCGCGCATTGCCCGCCGCCACCATCCCCGCCACCCGCTGCGCGTCCCCCAGGGACCACGCCCCGTCGGCGACCCAGCCGCCCAGCACCCGCCCCAGGGCCTCCCGGAACAGTCGCGCTCCCACGACATGCAGTTCGGGCAGGCCATGAGCCCCGCTGGAGAAGAGGATCTTGCCGAAGGGGGCCAGTTCCAGGATCTCGGCTAGGACGGTTGCGGCGCGGGCACCGGTGCGGACCAGGGCGGCGCCCGAGTCGGCGTAGACGTGCGGGAAGACGCCGGCCAGGTGGGCGGCGTGGCGGTGGTAGGGGTAGCCGTGCAGCAGGATCAGGTCGGTGCCGAGCCCTGCCGTCGCGCGGACGAAGTCGGTGAGCAGCACCGGGTCGGTGCGGTCGATGCGCCGGCCCGCTTCACCGAGGCCCGCGTGGAGCTGGAGCGGCAGGCCGGAGGCGACGGCGATCCACAGCAGATGCCGTAGGAGTACGGCATCGGTCAGCTCGCCGCCCACCCGGCGGCCGGCCAGCCACCGGCCGGCGGCGCCGCGCACCTCCCCCGGCCCGGGCGGCTCGGGCGCGAGTGCCAGACCGTGCCGTAGGCCCGCGACCGAGGTGAAGGCCACGGCGTTCGCGGCGGCGGCGTGCACCGACTCGGCGAGGTTGGCGAGGAAGGACTCCACGGTGCCTGAGGTGTCGGCGACCTGTTCGGCCAGTAACTCCAGGCGGACGATCTCACGGGCCTCGGCGGCCCCGGCGGACGCCAGCTCGGCGGGGCCGGTCAGATCACCGGGCAGCCCCGTGTCGACCAGATACGTCGTGATGCCGCTGCCGCGCAGCAGTCTGCGGCCCGTTTCCAGTACGCCCAGTTCACGACGGCGGGCGAGATAGCGGGCGGGTGCACAGTGCGGTTCCAGGCCGAGCAGCGGAGGGCACCAGCGCCGTACGGCGAAACCGGTCTGGGTGTCGAAGAGGGTCGTGCCGGCGGCGGGCGGGCCCTCGGTGCGGGACAGCTGGGCCTCGAAGGTGCCGAGGCCCAGCTCCGTCCTCAGTACGCCATGGCAGTACTGGTCCACGAGGGACGGCGTTTCGATCATCCGGACTCCCCGTGTGCTGGCCCTGTTGTCACAGGGCCTAACGGGTGAACCCGGCACTAGGTGTTGCTCGGACCGCCCACCTGAATCCCGGCCATGCGCGTCCACTCGTAGCGGCCCGTCTTCACCTTGGCCGCGAACTCGCCGTCGAAGTCCTCGTGGACGGTGATGCCAGCCTTCTCCACGGCCTTCTCGGCCAGCTCGTACGAGGGCGCCACCAGGTCGCCCCAGCCGCCGTCCTCGCCGACGAGGACGATGCGCGCACCGCGCTCGCCGATATAGGCCACCTGGCCCTCGGCCCCGCCGTGCGCCTTGGAGAAGGCGCCGATCTGCTTGGCGAGCCGCGCCACCTTGCGCTCGGCCTTCGGGTCAACCTGCTGAGTCTCTGCCATGGCCAGGATGCTACCGACGAGTAGATCAAACGGCGACGGGCGGGGTGCGTGGCCTTGACCACGCACCCCGCCCGGGACGACGTACAGAGAAAGAGGACGTACGGAGAAAGAGAGGGACTAGCGCAGGAACGGGTCCACGGCGACCGCCACGAACAGGAGCGACACGTAGGTGATGGACCAGTGGAACAGGCGCATCTCCTTCAGCTTCGCGCCCGTCACCTCCGCCTTGGCGCGGTTCTGCAGGCCGTGCGCCTCCCACAGCCAGAAGCCGCCGGCCAGCAGGGCCACGAGCGTGTAGAACCAGCCCGTGTAGCCGAGCGGGGTCAGCAGCAGCGAGACCGCGACCATCACCCAGCTGTAGATCACGATCTGCTTGGCGACCACCTTGTTGGAGGCGACGACCGGCAGCATCGGCACGCCCACGCGCGCGTAGTCCTCCTTGACCTTCATGGACAGCGGCCAGTAGTGCGGCGGCGTCCAGAAGAACATGACGAGGAAGAGGATGACCGGCGCCCACGACATGGAGTTGGTGACGGACGACCAGCCGATGAGGACCGGGAGGCAGCCGGCGATGCCGCCCCACACGATGTTCTGCGAGGTACGGCGCTTGAGGATCATCGTGTAGACGACGACGTAGAAGAGGAGTGCACCGAGGGAGAGCCAGGCGCTCAGCCAGTTGACGGCGAAGCCGAACAGGAGCGTAGAGACGACCGCGAGGGTGATGCCGAAGGCGAGGCACTCGCGCGGGCTGACCATGCCGGTGACCAGCGGGCGCTGCGAGGTGCGGTCCATGAGGGCGTCGATGTCACGGTCGATGTACATGTTCAGCGCGTTGGCGCCGCCCGCCGAGAGGTAGCCGCCGACGCAGGTGAGCAGCACCAGCGTCAGGTCCGGCACGCCCTGCTGGGCCAGGAACATCACCGGAACGGTGGTGATGAGCAGCAGCTCGATGATCCGCGGCTTGGTGAGCGCCACGAACGCCTTGACACGGGCCCCGAACGGCCGGTGACTCGAGCTCCTGCTCTCCCCCAGCACCCCGGCTGGACGGGATTCGACGGCCGTCACGCACACCCCTACAGAGACATCCCAGCAAGCCCCGTCCCTGTGAAGTCCCGGTAAAGGCTCGCGCGTACCACGCCACTGTAGACGTTGCCCATACCCCGACCTTCGCGGGGGTGGGGTCGTGTTGGGAGGGGTCGTACAGAAGCTCGATCGAGAGCTCGATTGAGCACTCGGATGAGCCGCTCCGTATTCAGTTGCCGAATGCGATCTGCCCAGTCGGGAGGCGGATCCCCCGTGGGCCCGGCAGTCTGGAATGACTCGAAAAAATGCGCGTTCTCACGGGGGTAGGCTCGACAGCGGCCGGTGGGCGTCCAGTGCGCCGGCATTCGACATGCGTGACATGTGGAGAGGAGCCCTGACCCAGGGTGAGCACCAAGCCGACCACCACAGACCTCGAGTGGACCGAGTTGGACCAGCGGGCCGTGGACACCGCCCGCGTCCTGGCCGCCGACGCCGTACAGAAGGTCGGCAACGGCCATCCGGGTACGGCGATGAGCCTGGCGCCCGCCGCCTACACCCTCTTCCAGAAGGTGATGCGGCATGACCCGGCCGACCCGGACTGGGTTGCCCGCGACCGCTTCGTGCTGTCCGCCGGTCACTCGTCCCTGACCCTCTACACACAGCTCTACCTGGCCGGCTTCGGTCTGGAGCTGGACGACCTGAAGGCCTTCAGGACGTGGGGTTCCAAGACCCCCGGTCACCCGGAGTACGGCCACACCAAGGGCGTCGAGACGACGACCGGCCCGCTGGGCCAGGGTGTCGCCAACGCCGTGGGCATGGCGATGGCCGCCCGCTACGAGCGCGGCCTGTTCGACCCGGAGACCCCGCAGGGCGAGTCCCCCTTCGACCACTTCGTCTACGCGATCGCCGGCGACGGCTGCCTCCAGGAGGGCATCTCCGCCGAGGCGTCCTCGATGGCCGGCCACCAGAAGCTGGGCAACCTGATCCTGCTGTGGGACGACAACCACATCTCGATCGAGGGCGACACCGAGACGGCCGTCTCCGAGGACACCGTCAAGCGGTACGAGGCCTACGGCTGGCATGTGCAGCGCATCGCCCCGAAGCCCGACGGCGACCTCGACCCGCACGCGATCTACAACGCGATCGAGGCCGCGAAGCAGGTGACGGACAAGCCGTCCTTCATCGCGATGCGCTCGATCATCGCCTGGCCCGCCCCGAACGCGCAGAACACCGAGGCCGCGCACGGCTCGGCGCTCGGCGACGACGAGGTCGCGGCCACCAAGCGCGTCCTGGGCTTCGACCCGGAGCAGTCCTTCGAGGTCTCCGACGACGTCATCAAGCACACCCGCCAGGCGCTGGAGCGGGGCCGCGAGGCGAAGGCCGAGTGGGAGAAGTCCTTCCAGCTGTGGCGCCAGAACAACCCCGAGCGCGCCGCCGAGTTCGACCGCATCAACGCGGGTGAGCTGCCCGCCGGCTGGGAGGAGAAGCTCCCCGTCTTCGAGCCCGGCAAGGGTGTCGCGACGCGTGCCGCGTCCGGCAAGGTGCTGCAGGCGCTGGGTGCGGTCATCCCCGAGCTGTGGGGCGGCTCCGCCGACCTGGCCGGCTCGAACAACACGACCATCGACAAGAACTCCTCGTTCCTGCCGGCGGACAACCCGCTGGCGGAGGCGAACCCGTACGGCCGCACGATCCACTTCGGCATCCGCGAGCACTCCATGGCCGCGGAGATGAACGGCATCGCGCTGCACGGCCACACCCGTATCTACGGCGGTACGTTCCTGGTCTTCTCCGACTACATGCGCAACGCCGTGCGGCTGTCGGCGCTGATGCACCTGCCGGTGACGTACGTGTGGACGCACGACTCCATCGGTCTCGGCGAGGACGGTCCGACGCACCAGCCGATCGAGCACCTCGCGTCCCTGCGCGCCATCCCCGGTCTCAATGTCGTGCGTCCCGCCGACGCCAACGAGACCGCGATCGCCTGGCGCGAGATCCTCAAGCGCTACACCAAGGTCTTCGGCAAGGGTGCCCCGCACGGCCTGGCGCTGACCCGTCAGGGCGTACCGGTGTACGAGCCCAACGAGGACGCGGCGAAGGGCGGTTACGTCCTGTTCGAGGCCGAGGGCGGCGAGGCGCAGGTCATCCTGATCGCCACCGGTTCCGAGGTGCACGTCGCCGTAGAGGCGCGCGAGCAGCTGCAGGCCGACGGGGTGCCGACGCGGGTCGTGTCCATGCCGTGTGTGGAGTGGTTCGAGGAGCAGGACCAGGGGTACCGGGACAGCGTTCTGCCGCCGCAGGTGAAGGCGCGGGTCGCGGTGGAGGCGGGCATCGGCCTCACTTGGCACAAGTACGTCGGGGACGCCGGTCGCATCGTTTCCCTGGAGCACTTCGGTGCTTCGGCCGACGGCAAGGTCCTTTTCCGGGAGTTCGGCTTCACTGCGGAGAACGTGGCCGCCAAGGCGCGGGAATCCCTCACCGCCGCCCAGCGCTGACGCTCACATACGACACGTAGGAGATGTAATTCCATGACAGACGCACTCCAGCGCCTCTCCGAAGAAGGCGTCGCGATCTGGCTGGACGACCTGTCGCGCAAGCGGATCACGTCCGGCAACCTCGCCGAGCTGATCGACCAGCAGCACGTCGTGGGCGTCACCACCAACCCGACGATCTTCCAGAAGGCGATCTCGTCCGGTGACGGTTACGAGCAGCAGCTCGAGGACCTCGCCGCCCGCAAGGTCACCGTCGAAGAGGCCGTCCGCATGATCACGACGGCGGACGTCCGCGACGCCGCCGACATCCTGCGCCCGGTCTTCGACGCCACCGAGGGCCAGGACGGCCGCGTGTCGATCGAGGTCGACCCGCGTCTGGCGCACAACACCAAGGCGACGGTCGCCGAGGCCAAGCAGCTGGCCTGGCTCGTCGACCGTCCGAACACGCTCATCAAGATCCCGGCCACCAAGGCGGGCCTGCCGGCGATCACCGAGGTCATCGGCCTCGGCATCAGCGTCAACGTCACGCTGATCTTCTCGCTGGAGCGCTACCGCGAGGTCATGGACGCCTACCTCTCCGGCCTGGAGAAGGCCAAGGAGCGCGGCCTGGACCTCTCGCTGATCCGCTCGGTCGCGTCCTTCTTCGTGTCCCGCGTGGACACCGAGATCGACCAGCGGCTCGACGCGCTCGGCACCGACGACGCCAAGGCGCTGCGCGGCAAGGCCGCCGTCGCCAACGCGCGTCTGGCCTACCAGGCGTACGAGGAGGTCTTCTCCTCCGACCGCTGGAGCAAGCTGGAGAACGCGGGCGCCCGCAAGCAGCGTCCGCTGTGGGCGTCCACCGGCGTGAAGGACCCGGCCTACAAGCCGACCCTCTACGTCGACGACCTGGTGGCGCCGAACACGGTGAACACCATGCCGGAGGCCACCCTGCAGGCCACCGAGGAGCACGGCTCGATCACCGGCAACGCCGTCGCCGGTACGTACGAGCAGGCCCGCGCCGACCTCGACGCCGTCGAGAAGCTCGGGATCTCGTACGACGACGTGGTCCAGGTCCTGGAGGACGAGGGCGTCGAGAAGTTCGAGGCGTCCTGGAACGACCTGCTCAAGTCGACCGAGGCGGAGCTGGAGCGCCTCGCCCCCTCGGAGGGCTGAAACCTTGTCGAGCAGCAACCCGCTGCGTGACCCTGCAGACCGACGGCTCCCGCGAATCGCGGGGCCGTCGGGCCTGGTCATCTTCGGCGTCACGGGCGATTTGTCACGGAAGAAGCTCATGCCCGCCGTGTACGACCTCGCCAACCGGGGTCTGCTGCCGCCGGGCTTCTCGCTGGTCGGGTTCGCCCGCCGCGAGTGGCAGCACGAGGACTTCGCGGCCGAGGTCCACGACGCCGTCAAGGCGCACGCCCGTACGCCGTTCCGCGAAGAGGTCTGGCAGCAGCTCATCCAGGGGATGCGCTTCGTGCAGGGCACCTTCGACGACGACGATGCGTTCGAGCGGCTGCGCGGCACCATCGAGGAGCTCGACAAGGCACAGGGCACGGGCGGCAACTTCGCCTTCTACCTCTCCGTTCCGCCGCGCTCCTTCCCGGTCGTCATCCAGCAGCTGAAGAAGCACGGTCTCGCCGACCAGACCGGCGGCTCCTGGCGCCGTGCGGTCATCGAGAAGCCGTTCGGTCACGACCTGAAGTCGGCCGAGGAGCTGAACAAGGTCGTCCACGAGGTCTTCGCCCCGGACCAGGTCTTCCGCATCGACCACTACCTGGGCAAGGAGACCGTCCAGAACATCCTGGCGCTGCGATTCGCCAACACGATGTTCGAGCCGATCTGGAACCGGTCCTTCGTGGACCATGTGCAGATCACGATGGCCGAGGACATCGGCATCGGCGGCCGGGCCGGTTACTACGACGGCATCGGTGCCGCCCGTGACGTCATCCAGAACCACCTCCTCCAGCTGATGGCTCTTACGGCCATGGAGGAGCCCGCCTCCTTCGACGCGGACGCGCTGGCCGCCGAGAAGACCAAGGTGCTCGGGGCCGTTCGGCTGCCGAAGGACCTGGGCCGGGCCACCGTGCGCGGGCAGTACGCGGAGGGCTGGCAGGGCGGCGAGAAGGCGGTCGGGTACCTCCAGGAGGAGGGCATCGACGCCAAGTCGAAGACGGACACGTACGCGGCGATCAAGCTGGAGGTGGACAACCGCCGTTGGGCGGGCGTGCCGTTCTACCTCCGCACCGGCAAGCGTCTGGGCCGGCGCGTCACCGAGATCGCCGTCGTCTTCCAGCGGGCCCCGCACTCCCCCTTCGACCACACGGCGACGGAGGAGCTGGGCAAGAACGCGATCGTCATCCGCGTCCAGCCGGACGAGGGCGTGACGGTGCGCTTCGGCTCGAAGGTGCCGGGCACCTCGATGGAGATCCGGGACGTGTCGATGGACTTCGCCTACGGCGAGTCCTTCACCGAGTCGTCCCCGGAGGCGTACGAGCGTCTGATCCTGGACGTCCTGCTCGGCGACTCGAACCTCTTCCCGCGCACCGAGGAGGTCGAGCTGTCCTGGCGGATCCTCGACCCGATCGAGCAGTTCTGGGACCAGAACGGCAGGCCGGCGCAGTACGCGTCCGGCACATGGGGGCCCGTCGAGGCGGACGAAATGCTCGAGCGAGACGGACGGAGCTGGCGCCGGCCATGAAGATAGACCTCACGGACACCACGGCCAGCAAGGTCAACAAGGCGCTGGTGCAGGGCCGCCGTGCCATCGGCACGCCGGCCGTCGGCATGGTGCTCACGCTGGTCATCGTGACGGACGAGGAGAACGCGTACGACGCCCTGAAGGCCGCGAACGACGCCTCGCACGAGCACCCGTCGCGCACCCTCGTGGTGATCAAGCGTGTCTCCCGCTCGCCCCGCGACCGTACGCAGTCCCGGCTGGACGCCGAGGTGCGGGTGGGCGCGGACGCGGGCACCGGCGAGACGGTCGTCCTGCGCCTGTACGGCGAGATCGTGGACCACGCGCAGTCGGTGGTCCTGCCCCTGCTGCTGCCGGACGCCCCGGTGGTGGTCTGGTGGCCGGTGAACGCGCCCCTCGACCCGGCGAACGACCCCCTGGGCGCACTCGCCCAGCGCCGGGTGACGGACACGTACGCCGCGGAGCAGCCGGTACGGGAGCTGACGTCCCGCGCCGACACCTACACCCCCGGCGACACCGACCTGTCCTGGACCCGCATCACGCCCTGGCGTTCGATGCTGGCCGCCGCTCTCGACCAGGTCACCTGCGAGGTGGAGGCCGTCGAGGTGGAGGGCGAGGAGTTCAACCCGAGCTGCGAGCTGCTGGCGATGTGGCTGGCGGACCGGCTGGACGTGCCGGTGAAGCGGTCGCTGTCGAACGGGCCGGGCCTGACGGCGGTCCGTATGGCCACGAACACCGGCCAGATCGTCCTGGACCGTGCGGACGGCTCGCTGGCCACTCTCTCCATCCAGGGCCAGCCGGACCGTGCGGTGGCGCTGAAGCGGCGTGAGACGGCCGAGCTGATCGCGGAGGAGCTGCGGCGGCTGGATCCGGACGACACGTATGCGTCGGCGCTGCGGTTCGGGGTGGACCGGCTGAACCCTTCACTGCCCGCGCCGGAGGCGGCCGCCGAACCGGAGGTGGCTCCCAAAGGAGAAGAGGCCGCCGTCGAAGCTGCTGCGGAAGCTTCCGCACCGCAGGAGGAGGCGGAGGCGCCGGTGAACGACGCGGCGAAGGACAAGGCGACGAAGGCGGCGGCGAAGTGAGCACTCCGCAGCTGGTCGTGCACCACGACAAGGAACTGATGGCGCAGGCCGCCGCGGCCCGTCTCATCACGAAGATCGTGGACGCGCAGGCCTCCCGGGGCTATGCGTCCGTGGTCCTGACGGGTGGCCGCAACGGAAACGGCCTGCTGGCCGCGCTGGCCGCCGCACCGGCCCGGGACGCGATCGACTGGGGCCGCCTGGACCTGTGGTGGGGGGACGAGCGCTTCCTGCCCGAGGGCGACCCGGACCGCAATGTCACGCAGGCCCGCGAGGCCCTGCTGGACTCCGTCCCGCTGGATCCGAAGCGGGTGCACGCCATGCCGGCGTCGGACGGTCCCTACGGTGCCGACGTCGAGGCGGCGGCGGAGGGGTACGCGCAGGAACTGGCCCGGGCGGCCGGTCCCGAGAACCACGGTGCCGTGCCCACCTTCGACGTCCTGATGCTCGGCGTGGGCCCGGACACGCATGTGGCGTCGCTGTTCCCGGAGCTGCCCGCGGTCCGGGAGACGGACCGCACGGTCGTGGGTGTCCACGGCGCGCCGAAGCCTCCGCCGACGCGGGTGACGCTTACGTTGCCGGCCATCCGTGCGGCTCGCGAGGTCTGGCTGCTGGCGGCCGGCGAGGACAAGGCGCAGGCGGCGGCGATCGCTCTGTCGGGGGCGGGTGAGGTGCAGGCCCCTGCGGCGGGGGCCCGCGGGCGCTCCCGCACGCTGTGGCTGCTGGACGGCGCGGCGGCGTCACAGCTGCCCCGCTCGCTGTATCCGCCGGCTTCGGCCTAAGCGGTCTTCGCCCCCGCCGCCCCTACCCGTCCCGACCCGGGGGCCGGCCCCCGGACCCCCGCTCCTCAAACGCCGGAGGGGCTGAATTTCGCCGGCCGGGGTTTGATCTTTTGAGCCCGTCCGGCGTTTGAGGACGAGGCCGTTCAGGCCGAAAGCGGGGGTCTGGGGGAGGCAGCCCCCAGGGGACGGGAATGGGAAGGGGCGGCGGGGGCGAAAAGCCCTCCGCCGCACCCCCTCACTTCACAGACCCCGCCATAACCCCCTGCACAAAGTGCTTCTGAAACGCGAAGAACACCACCACCGGCACCACCAGCGACACAAACGCCCCCGGCGCCAGCACATCGATGTTGCTCCCGAACTGCCGTATCTGCGACTGAAGTTGCACCGTCAACGGCTGCGACGAACTGTCCGCGAACAACAGCGCCACCAGCATGTCGTTCCACACCCACAGAAACTGGAAGATCGCCAGCGACGCAATCGCCGGCCGCCCCACCGGCAGCACCAACCGCGTAAAGATCCGCCACTCGCTCCCGCCGTCCATACGAGCAGCCTCCAGCATCTCCTTCGGCATCTCGGCGAAGTAGTTCCTCAGCAGGAACACCGCGAACGGCAGCCCGTACGCCACATGGAACAGCACGACCCCCGGAATCGTCCCGAACAGCCCGAGCTCACCGAAGAGTTTGGCCACCGGCAGCAGCCCGATCTGCACCGGCACCACCAACAGGGCCACCACGACCAGGAAGACGGGCTCCCGCCCGGGGAAGTCCAGCCAGGCGAAGGCATATCCGGCCAGCGCCGCCAGCACCACGACCAGCACCGTCGCCGGCACGGAGATCAGTACGGTGTTCCAGAAGGCCTGCGTCATCCCGGAGTTCTTCAGCAGCGCCGAGTAGTTGTCGAAGGACAGCCGGCCCGGGCTGCTGAACACCGTCCACCAGCCGCTGCTCGCCGAGTCCTGCGAGGACCGCAACGACGACAGGAACAACCCCGCGAGCGGCGTCAGCCACACCAGGCCGATCACCACCAGGAAAGCCTGCACCAGCCCGTTCCCCAGGCCACGCCTGACCGCGTTCATCGCTGACTCCTCCGGAAACGACGGACGTTGAAGACCATGGCGGGGACCACGAGAAGCAGGAGCAGCACGCCCAGCGCACTCCCCAGCCCCTGGTTGTTGCCGCCGCCGAAGGACACCAGCCACATCTGGGTGGCGAGCACGGTCGCGTCCTCCTGCACCGGCCCGGGCGCGATGATGTAGACGAGGTCGAACACCTTCATCACGTTGATCACGAGGGTCACGAAGACGACCGTGAGCACCGGAGCCAGCAACGGCACCGTGATCCGCCGGAAGATCTGCCACTCGTTGGCGCCGTCCATCCGCGCCGCCTCCAGCGCATCGCGCGGCAGCGTCGCGAGCCCGGCGCCGATCAGCACCATCGCGAACCCGGTCCAGATCCACAGATACGCCCCGATGATCGCCGGCGTGACGAGCATCGGCCCGAGCCACGAGACACCCTGGTACGGCTGCGCGAAGTTCGACGCGGGCAACTCCACCGTGTACGAGCCGGACTTCAGCCCCGCGAAGTGGAAGGAGCCGTCAGCCGCGGTCGTCGTACGCCCGACCGTCGTCCCGTCGTCCCCCACCGCCTCGACCTTCATCTCCGGCAGCCCGCTCTCCCGCGGGTCGACCCTGCCCTGCTTCCCGCCCCCGCCGGGGGTGAAGTCCAGGTAGACCACCCCGCTCACCTCGTCGGCCGCGGCCTTGCGGTGCGCGGCGCCGTACGCGCGCTCGGCACCGCCCGGCAGGTCCTTGGGGGCGACGCCCACCAGCCCGAGCGTCACCGACTGCCCCGGCGACACGCTCCCGCTCGTCCGGTACGAGCCGTCCGGCCCCGCCTTCAGCCCCTGGCCCACGCGGGCCCGCGCGGTCGGGTACTCCGACGTGCCCTTGAAGGCGTCGTGCACTGAGACCACGGCCGCGTTGAGCACGCCCTTGTTCGGGTCCTCGTCGTAGGCGAGCCGGAAGATGATGCCCGCCGCCAGGAAGGACACCGCCATCGGCATGAACAGCAGGAGTTTGAAGGCCGTCGCCCAGCGGACCTTCTCCACCAGTACGGCGAGGATCAGGCCCAGGCCGGTCAGCAGCGCAGGCGCCACGACGACCCAGATGGCCGTGTTCCGTACGGCTTTGAGGGTCGCCGGATCCCGGAACATCTCGGTGTAGTTCTCGCCGCCCACGAAGCGCGTCCCGGACGCGTCGAAGAAACTGCGGCCGATCGAGAACAGCACGGGGTACACGACGAGCGCACCCAGCAGGAGCAGCGCCGGGAAGACGAAGAGCAGGGCGATGATCCGGGCCCGGCGGCGGGAGCGCCGGGCCCGCTCGACGCCCGCGATCGCGGGCGGACTTGTCTCTTTCACCAGAGTCGCGGTCATGGCGCGTCAGCCCTTGTAGGCCTTGGCCGCCGCGGCCTCCAGCTGTGCCGCGGTGCCCTTCGGGTTCGACGGGTCGCTCAGGAAGTCCTGGAGCAGCTTCCACTCGCCCGCGCCCTTCGTGCCGCCGAACGCCGCCGGCGCCTGGTCGGACATGTCGAAGCGGACCGAATCCCCGGCGGAGACAAGGGACTTGGCAGTGGCACGGGTGACGTCGTCGCCGTAGGAATCGAGAGACAGCTTCTTGTTCGGGGACAGGAAGCCGCCGGCCTTCGCCCACACGGCGGCGGCCTCCGGGGTCGCCAGGTACTCCAGGAGCTTCATGCCGGCCTTGGCGTTCTTGCCGTCCTTGAGGACGACGGCCGCGTCACCGCCGCTGACCACCGGCGCCTTGCCGCCGTCGACCGCGGGGAAGGGGAAGAAGTTCGCGTCCTTGCCGATGGTCTTGCCGAACTGGTCGTGGGCGACGCCGGCGACGAAGTCGCCCTCGTAGACCATGCCGGCCTCGGGCTTGGGTCCGAACACCTTCTGCACCGAGCCCGGGAAGTCGGTGTTGAGGGCCTCCTTCTGGCCGCCGGCTATCAGCTGCTTGTCCTTGAACAGCTTGCCGAGGGTGCCGAGCGCCTTGACCACCGAGGCGTCGGTCCACTTCAGCTTGTGGGCGGCCAGGGCGTCGTACTTCTCGGGGCCCGCCTGGGAGAGGTAGATGTTCTCGAACCAGTCGGTGAGGGTCCAGCCGTCCTGCCCGGCGACGGAGAAGGCTGCGAGCCCGGAGTCGGAGACGGTGTGTCCGGCCTTCAGCATCGCGTCATAGGTCTTCGGCGGCTTGACGCCCGCCTGGGTGAGGGCTTCGGGGCTGTACCAGACCGTCGACTTGTGGGCGGCCTTGAAGTAGAGGCCGTAGAGGGTGCCGTCGACGCTGCCGTACTTCTTCCAGACGGGGGCGTAGCCCGCGTCGACGGCCTTGTCGGTGGTGGCGGACAGCGGCTTGAGCCAGCCCTTCTTCGCGAACTGCTGAAGCACACCCACCTGCGGGACCATCACCACGTCGGGCGCGTTGCCGCCTTCGATCTTGCTGCCGACGACGGTGGAGACGTTGTCGCCGGTGGAGATGAACTGCGTCTTGGCACCGGTCTTCGCGCTGAAGGCGTCGAGGACCTTCTGGAAGTTCTTCTGCTCGCTGCCGGTCCAGACCCCGGCCACCGTGACGGTCTGGCCGCCCAGCGACTTGTCGCCGCCACCGGCCGAGACCGGGCCGCCGCCTCCGCAGGCGGTGGCGCCGAGCGCGAGGGCAAGGGCGGTGCAGCCGGTGAGCAGGGTCGTGCGTCGTCGCATCATCGTTGATGTCCCTTCAAGGGGTGGGAAACTGACGAACAATCAGGGGTGGTGGGCGGTGGTGGTCAGAGGTCGTTGATCCACCAGGCCGCCGTCGAACCGGGCAGCACCCCCGCCGTGCAGGGGCCGCTGGACAGCAGCGGGGTGCCGGAGACCGGTGCGGGCATGGGTGCCGTACCGAAGTTGACGGCGCAGACGAGGCCGTCGCCGCGGACGAAGGCGAGGACGCCCGGCGGGGTGTCCAGCCAGTCGAGCGTTCCCTCGCCCAACTGGGGCAGTGCGGCGCGCAGTTGGAGGCCGTCGCGGTACAGGTGCCAGAAGGAGCGGGTGTCTGCGAGGGCGCGGTCGGTGGCGTACTCGGCGAAATACGAAGGCTGCGGCAGCCACGGCCGCGCGCTTTCGGCGCCGGAGGTGAAGCCGAAGGGTGAGGCCTGTCCGGACCACGGCAGCGGGACCCGGCAGCCGTCGCGGATACGGGCACGGCTTCCGGTGCGGCGGAAGATCGGGTCGGTGAGCACGTCGTCAGGCAGGTCGACGACCTCGGGCAGGCCCAGTTCCTCGCCCTGATAGATGTACGCGGCTCCGGGCAGCGCCAGCATCAGCAGTGCGGCGGCGCGGGCGCGGGCCGTGCCCAGGCCGCTGCCCTCCGGCGCGGGTTCGCCGTAGCGGGTGACGGTGCGGACCTGGTCGTGGTTGTTGAGGACCCAGGTGACCGTCGAGCCCGTGCCGGCGATGTCCTGCATGGCCTCGGTGATGACCTTGCGGAAGGCGTCGGCGTTCCAGGGTGCGCTGAGCAGGTCGAAGAAGAAGGCCTGGTGGAGTTCGTCCGGGCGGACGTACTGCGCGTGTTCGCGTGCGGTCGGCACCGACACCTCACCGACCAGCAGCCGCTCGCGGCCGTCGCGTGCCGTGTACTCCTCGCACACCGCCCTCCAGTGCCGCCACACGTCGTGCACCTCGGGCTGGTTCCAGGCGAGCGGGTTGACGGAGTCGCGGGTGCGGGCGTCGGCCTCGGGGTCGTCGGAGTCGGGCAGTTCGGGGTGCTTGTAGAGGCCGGCGGCGACGTCGATGCGGAAGCCGTCGATGCCACGGTCGAGCCAGAAGCGCAGGACCCGGTCGAACTCGGCGCCGGTCTCGGGGTTGCGCCAGTTCCAGTCGGGCTGTTCGGGCGCGAACATGTGCAGGTACCACTGGCCGGGGCGGCCGTCCGGCTCGGTCACCCGGGTCCAGGCGGGGCCGCCGAACATGGAGTGCCAGTTGTTGGGCGGTTCGCCGCCGTCGGCGCCGCGGCCGTCGGCGAAGTGGAAGCGGGCGCGGGCCGCGCTGCCGGGTTCCGAGGCGAGGGCCTCCTGGAACCACGGGTGCTCGCTGGAGCAGTGGTTGGGCACGACGTCCAGCAGCACCTTGACGCCGAGCTTCCGGGCGGCCGCCATCAGCAGGTCGAACTCGGCGAGGTCGCCGAAGAGCGGGTCGACGCCGCAGTAGTCGGCCACGTCGTAGCCGTGGTCGTGCTGCGGGGACGGATAGAAGGGGCTCAGCCAGATCCCGTCGACGCCCAGCTTCTTCAGGTACGGCAGTCCGGCGCGGACCCCGGCCAGATCGCCGATGCCGTCGCCGGTGCTGTCCAGGAAGCTGCGGACGTACACCTGGTAGATCACCGCGTCGCGCCACCAGCGGTACTTACTCAACATGCATGCATGTTAGGTAGGCGTGTCGTGAGGGTGTCAATGAAAGAAACGGAAGCTACTGCTGAGTCGGCATAGCAAAAGCGGACTTAAGGGGGCATTCTGAAGCCAGATGAGACTTCCGCGTTACCTAACAAGTAACTAGCGGCTGGAGACAGCTGCCAGCTCCCGCGCCAGCCTCTGCACCGCCGCGGCCGGGGTCTCGTGCCCGGTCATGGCGTCGCGCACGACCGCCTGCACCACCAGGCTGACCTGGTCGTAGCGCGGGCTCTTGGGGCGCGGCGCGGCGTGCAGGACACTCGTGCGCAGGGTCGGCAGATACGGGAACCGCCGTATCAGCTCGGGGTCCTGGTACAGCGCGGCCCGTACGGGCGGCAGCGCGCCGCGGGTGAGGACCTGACGCTGGACGGGCTCACTGGTGAGGTACGCGAGCAGGCGCGCGGCGGAGTCGGGGTGCTGTGCGTGCGTGTTGACGGCCAGGTTGGAGCCGCCGAGGACGCTCCTGCCGGGCCCGTCCGGGCCGGGCAGCGGTACGGCGCCGATCCTGCCGGCGACCGGGGAGCCCTTGGCCGAGGCGCCGACGTAGGCGTAGGGCCAGTTGCGGAGGAAGAGCAGACGGCCGTCCTGGAAGGCCTGCTTGGACTCCTCCTCCTTGTACATCAGCGCCTTCTTCGGGATCCAGCCCTCGCGCACGCCGCGGGCGAGGAAGCCGATGCCCTCGCGGGCGGCCGCCGAGTTGACGGTGACGCGTGCGCCCTCGTCGCCGAGGATGCTGCCGCCCGCGGAGTAGACGGCCTCGGCGGCGTTGACGGTGAGGCCCTCGTACGGGAGGAACTGCCCTGCGTAGCCGTCGAGTCCGTACTTCGGCGCGATGGTCTTCGCGTCGTACTCCAGCTCGGCCCAGGTGCGCGGCGGCGGGACGCCCTCCTTGGCGAGGATGTCCTTGCGGTAGAGGAGCAGTCCGGCGTTGGTGACGTACGGGACGGCGTACAGATGGCCGTCGTAGGTCGCCGTGTCCACGACCGGCTTCAGGAAGCTCTTCGTCGGGAAGCGGTCGCGGGGCAGCGGGCGTATCCAGCCCGCCGCCGCGAACTCCGAGGTCCAGCTGACGTCGATGTTGAGGACGTCGAAGCGGCTGCGGTCGCCGCCGCGCAGGTCGGTGACCATCTGCGCATGGGTCTCGTCGGCGGAGTCCGGGAGCTCGACGAGGGTGACCTTCTCGCCGGGGTGGGTGCGGTTCCAGCCCTGGAGGAGGGGGTCGAGGTAGTTGGTGAGGTCTCCGGCGGTGGCGAGCGTCAACGGTCCGCGGCCGCCCGCCGTGCCCTCCTCGGCGCGGGCGCCGGAGGCGACATATCCGGTCATGACCACGACGAGAACAAGGAGTCCCCTACCCGCGGCATGGATCCACCGCATAGGTTCCTCCCTGTACACCGGCGCCGGGCATCTTCGCCCGGAGTCAGAGGCCATGTATACCTGTTAGGTATGCGCGATACTAGGGCCTGGAGCACATTACGAGGACAGGAGGACAGCACGAGTGCGCCTGCCCCTCCTGGCACTCCTGGCACGCGGTCCGGCCCACGGCTACGAGCTCAAGCAGGACCTTGAGCAACTGCTGGGCTCCGCGTACCCTCAGCCGAACGTCGGCCAGATCTACGTAACCCTCGGCCGCCTCGAGAAGCAAGGGCTGATCGAGGGCGAGGACGTCGAGCAGTCGAGCCGACCCAACAAAAAGGTCTACCACCTCACCGACACCGGGCGGGAGGCGCTGCGCGCCTGGTTCGAGGAGCCCGAGGACGAGCCGCGGGTGCGGGACGAGTTCTTCATGAAGCTGGCGCTCGCTCCGCAGACCGGTCTCGCCGAGCAGATCGCCCTGATCAACAAGCAGCGGCGCCAGTACCTCAACACCATGCGCGACCTGTCGAAGCTGGCCGCCGCCGAAGACCGCGACAACCGCATCGCCCATCTGCTGATCGAGGGCGCGATGCTGCACCTGCAGGCCGACCTCGACTGGCTGGAACGGTGCCAGGAAGAGCTGGAGGAGCTGGAGTGAGCGACAGTCCCGCTCCCGTGCTGCACGCGGAAGGCCTGGTCAAGACGCACTACGGCGAGGGCGCGCCGGCGCATGCCGTGCGCGGGGTCGACCTGTGCGTCCGGCAGGGCGAGTTCGTGGCCGTCACCGGCCCGTCCGGCGCCGGCAAGTCGACCTTGCTGCATCTGCTGGGCGGGCTGCAGCGGCCGGACGGCGGCAGCATCCGGCTGGACGGTGAGCGCACGGATGCGTGGAGCGAGGCGCGCTGGGCGGTGGAACGCAGGAAGCGGATCGGGATCGTCTTCCAGTTCTTCAACCTCGTCTCCAATCTGTCGGTCGCCGACAACGTGGAACTGCCGGCCCTGCTCGCGGGGGTCGCACCGAAGCAGGCGCGGACCGAGCGGGAGCAGTTGCTCGGCGAACTGGGTCTTGGCGGCAAGGAGCGGAGCATGCCGGGCGAGCTGTCCGGCGGCGAACAGCAGCGGGTCGCACTCGCCCGTGCCCTGGTCAACCACCCGCCCCTCCTCCTGGCCGACGAGCCCGCGGGCAGCCTGGACAGCAAGGGCACCCGCGAGGTGATGCGGCTGCTGTCCCGCTTCCACCAGCGCGGCCAGACGATCGTGCTGGTCACCCATGACGCCCGGCTGGCGAGCGCCGCGGACCGTGTGATCAGCTTCTTCGACGGCCGGATCGCCGACGACGCGGAACTGGACGGCACCGGGGCGTCCCGCAGGACCGGGATATCCGGGGTGCTGGAGCTCAGGGACTGACATGCGGGTGTACGACGATCCCCGGAAGGCCTGAGCCGTATGCGAGCAACCCTGCGCTGGGCGCACTCCGATCTGCGCACGCACCGCGGCGAGGCGCTGTTTCTGGTTCTCGCCACCGCCGGGATCGTGGTGTCGCTCCTGCTGGCGACGGCCCTGTTCGGGTACGCCACCAACCCCTGGCAGCGGATCTTCACCCAGGAGCGCGGCGCGCACGTCTGGATCCACACGGACAAGTCCGCCCAGGTGGGGAAGCTGGCCGGCCTGGACGGGGTGCAATCCGTCGCCGGCCCCTACCCCACCGCCGTCGCCACCCTCGCCTCACGCGGCACCCGCGCCTCGGTCGAACTGCGCGCGACGCCCGAGCGCCCCCACGTCGGCCGCCCGTTGCTCACCGCCGGCCACTGGCTGACGGCCGCCACCCCCGACGGCGTGGTCCTGGAGAGCCGGCTCGCCCGCGCTCTGCTCGCCGAACCGGGTGACACGCTCACCCTGCCGGGCACGACACGGATGGTGACCGTCGTGGGCGTGGCCGACAGCGCGGAGCCCCGCTACCGCGCGAACGAGCAGCCGGGCCTGGTCTGGGCCCTCCCCTCCGCCGTGCCCCACCCCACCGGCCAGGTCATCGGCCTGCGCCTCACCGACCCCGACGACACGGACTACGCCGTCCAGCGCGCCGTCACCGTCCTCGGTGCGGGCGCCATCGGCGAGGTCTCCACCTGGCAGCAGGCCCGCGCCGAGGCACAGGGCGACAACAGGCTGCTGGGCCAGGTCCTGGGCCTCTTCGGCCTGGGCGCACTGGTCGCCGCGGGCCTCGCTGTCCACGGCGCGATCGCCACCCGCATCCGCGGCCACCTGCGCGACATCTCGGTCCTGAAGGCGATCGGCTTCACCCCGGCCCAGGTCGTCCGCGTGTTCCTGTTCCAGCACATCGCGTACGCCGTACTGGGCGCCGCAGCCGCGGCAACACTCACCCAGTCCCTGGGCAGCCGCTTCCCCGGCCGCCTCGGAGACGCCCTCGGCGTATGGCAGGGCCTGCCCGGCCACACACCGACCCTGTTCGCCATCCCGGCGGGCGCCGTGCTCTTCATCGGCGCAACAACGGCCCTCGCAGCCTGGCGAGCGGGCCGCGTACCACCGGTCCCGGTGGCCCGCCCTGCGGGTGCGGGGGGTACAGGGCTGTTCCTGGCTCGCAGAGCGCTCGGCCTGCAAGCCGCAACTCCCCCGCCCTACCGACTGCCACACGACGCCCGCCGGACACCCGACCCCCAACCCCAAGCTCCCACCGACGGCCGCCCCGCCCACCCGGCACCCCCGAACTCACCCCCCACCACCCCCCGACCAGCGGCCACGGGAGGCAGGGGGCTGCTGGAGAGGACCCGCCGAACCCTGAGACTGCAAGCCCCAACACCACCGGCCCACCAACTGCCACACGACTCCCGCCGGACACCCCATCCCCAACCCCAAGCTCCCACCGACGGCCGCTCCGAACCTGCACACATATCCCCAGCCCTGCACTCCGCCGCCCCCCGGCCTGCGGTTACGGGAGGCAGGGGGCTGCGGGGGATGGCCCGGCGGGTCCTGGGGCTGAAGCGGCGGACCGTCGCTTCGGCGGGGCATGCGCCTTCCAGTCCGGCGCGAGGGGTGTTCAGTCGTCCGGCCGCGGCTGCGGTGACCGGGCAGGCCGGCGAGCCCGCGCGCCACGCCGCGAGCCTGCAGCAGAGCGCACCCTCCGGCGGGCACCTCTCCGGCATGGCCCGGCGGGCTCTGGGTCTGGGGGTGCCGCCCGCCTTGGTGCTGGGCTGGCACACGGCCTCTGTCCGTCGGCTGCGGTCCCTGGCCACCGTGGCCCGGCTGGCGCTGCCGCTGCTGCTCATCGTCGTGGCGATGAGTGCCTGGACCACCATCGACCGTTTCCACAGCAGGCCCGAGCAGATCGGGCTGCCGGCCGCGCTCACCGTCCACGCCGACGCGGGTCTGAGCGACAGGGCCACCCGCGCACTGTTGCAACGCGACCCGCAGGTCGCCTCCGCCTACCCGGGTGTCGAGGTCGCCGCCCTGGTGCCGGGCCAGACGGCCACGATCGCCCTGCGCGGCCTCGGCACCAGCCACAACCCCTACCCGTACACCCTTGCCGAGGGTCGCCCCGCCCGCGGCAGCGACGAGGCGGTTGCCGGACAGGGCCTCCTGGACCTGCTGGACGTGCGCGTCGGTGACTGGGTGCGGATGACGGTCGGCGACCAGCCGCAGATCCTGCACATCGTGGGCCGCAGCATCGAACCGGAGAACGCCGGCCGGGTCATCTCCACCTCGCTCGACACCCTCCGCGAGAACGACCCGCGTCTCACCCCCACCCTCTACCAGCTCCGCCTGCGCCCCGGAGCCGACCCGCACGCCGTCGCCGGCAGGCTGGCCGCCGCCGGGCACGGCCGGCTCGACGTGCACGCCGTGACCAACCCGGCCGACGGGCTCTCGCCCCTGCGCTCGGTCGTCGTCGGCCTGATCGCCGTCCTGGCTCTCATCGGGCTCGTCGAACTGCTCACCGCGATCGGCGGCACGGTCCGCGAGGGCGAACGCGACCTGCTGGCCCTCAAGGCCATCGGGCTGTCCCCGCGCCAGATCACCGCGATCACCGTCACGGCCACCGGCTGCACGGCCCTGGCCGCCGTCCTCGCCGGTACGGCTCTTGGCACCCCCCTCGCACACTGGCTGATCGACTCCCAGGGCAGATCGAGCGGCATCGGCGCGGGGATCGCCCAGAGCCCCTCGCCGGTACTGCTCCTGCTCTTCGGTGCCGCCGCGGTGCTCGGCGCGGCCGCACTCGCCGCCCTCCCGGCGGCACGCGCGGCAAGACGACGGCTCGCGGACACCCTCAGCGCCGTGGCCTGACCGGGGCGGCCGGGCGCATCAACTGCCTTAGAAATCCTACGGGTTGCACGGCGACGGGAAGCGGACGGTCACGCGCCGCTCGCTTCCCCCTACCGCAGGGACGGTGTTACGCCCGGCCCCGCAACTCCCGGTACTTGGCGACCAGCGCCTTGCTGGACTCGTCCAGGCCCGCCACCGCCGCCCCCTCGGTCAGTGCGGGCTCGACCCGCTTGGCCAGCACCTTGCCGAGCTCGACGCCCCACTGGTCGAAGGAGTCGATGTTCCACACCGCGCCCTGCACGAACACCTTGTGCTCGTACAGCGCGACCAACTGGCCCAGCACGGACGGCGTCAGCTCGCGCGCCAGGATCGTCGTCGTCGGGTGATTGCCCTTGAACGTCTTGTGCGCCACCAGCTCCTCCGGCACGCCCTCGGCCCGCACCTCGTCCGGTGTCTTGCCGAAGGCGAGGGCCTGCGTCTGGGCGAAGAAGTTCGCCATCAGCAGGTCGTGCTGCGCCTTGAGCCCGTCGCTCAGCTCGGCCACCGGCTCGGCGAACCCGATGAAGTCCGCCGGGATCAGCTTCGTGCCCTGGTGGATCAGCTGGTAGTAGGCGTGCTGGCCGTTGGTGCCCGGCGTGCCCCACACCACCGGCCCCGTCTGCCACTCCACCTCCTGCCCGTCCCGGCCCACGCACTTGCCGTTGGACTCCATGTCCAGCTGCTGCAGATAGGCGGTGAACTTGGAGAGGTAGTGGCTGTACGGCAGCACCGCATGCGACTGGGCGTCATGGAAGTTGCCGTACCAGACGCCCAACAGGCCAAGGAGCAACGGCACGTTGGACTCCGCGGGCGCCGACCTGAAGTGCTCGTCCACCAGCCGGAACCCGTCGAGCATCTCCCGGAAGCGATCCGGGCCGATGGCGATCATCAGCGCCAGCCCGATCGCCGAGTCGTACGAGTACCGGCCGCCGACCCAGTCCCAGAACTCGAACATGTTGGCCGTGTCGATGCCGAACTCCGACACCTTCCCGGCGTTGGTCGACAGCGCCACGAAGTGCTGGGCGACGGCCTCCTGACCGGCTTTCAGCTCACCGAGCAGCCACTCGCGCGCCGAGGTCGCGTTTGTGATCGTCTCGATGGTGGTGAAGGTCTTGGAGGCGATGACGAACAGGGTCTCCGCCGCGTCCAGGTCACGGATCGCCTCGTGCAGGTCGGCGCCGTCGACGTTCGACACGAAGCGGACCGTGAGGTCGCGGTCGGTGTAGCTGCGCAGCACCTCGTACGCCATCGCCGGGCCCAGGTCGGAGCCGCCGATGCCGATGTTGACGACATTCTTGATGCGCTTGCCGGTGTGGCCCGTCCAGGCGCCGGAGCGGACCCGCTCGGCGAACTCGGCCATCTTGTCGAGCACCGCGTGCACACCCGGGACGACGTTCTCCCCGTCGACCTCGATCACCGCGTCACGCGGGGCGCGCAGCGCGGTGTGCAGTACGGCGCGATCCTCGGTCGTGTTGATCTTCTCGCCGCGGAACATGGCGTCCCGCAGGCCGAAGACGTCGGTGGCGGCGGCCAGCTCGCGCAGCAGCCGCAGGGTCTCGTCGGTGACGAGGTGCTTGGAGTAGTCGATGTACAGGTCGCCGACCTGGAGTGTGTACCCGGCGCCGCGTCCCGGGTCGGCGGCGAATAGGTCCCGCAGCCGCACTTCGCCGAGCTCCTCGCGGTGCTTGGCCAGCGCGGTCCACTCGGGCGTCTGGTTGAGTCTGTTACGGACGTCTGCGTTCATTTCGGACTTCAGCCTTCTTTCCTGCCTTGCCCCGCTGCCGGTCCCAACCTAGTTGATCAGCGCGTGACATGAGCGGTCGTGGTGTCGCCGTGCGGCGCAACCACAGGTACGTCCGGCTTGCGGGCAGGTATCAGGGCGAGGACCGACAGAACGAAGAAGGCGGCGGTGAGCAGGGCCGGCGTGTTCAGCCCCCAGGCGGTGGCGACCGCGCCGCCGAGCAGCGCGCCCGACGGAGCCCCGGCGACGGCCAGGGTACGGAAGGCGGAGCTGACCCGGCCGAGCAGGTCGGCGGGGGTGCGCTGCTGCATCAGCGTGGTCGTGTTGACGTTCCACACCATTCCCATGAAGCCGAACACCGCGAGTGATGCCGCCATCGCGGTCAGGCTGCGCACACTGCCCATGACGACGAGGGCGCCTATCTGCACCAGGCCGGCGAGCAGTACGGCCCGCATGGGCCCGAGTCGGGCGGTGACCTGCCGGTTCGCGGCTCCCCCGACCAGGCCGCCGACGGTGTAGGCGGTGGTGGCCGCCGCGTATCCGGTGGTGCCGGCGTCCAGCCAGCCGGTCACCAGGACGACCAAGGTGGCGATGAGAGCGCCCATGCCGATGTTGCACAGGGCGGTCGCGGCGCACAGTCCGCGCAGGGCCCGGTCGCGCCACAGGGTGCGCAGCCCCTCCGCGATCTCTCGGCGCAGGGTGCTTCCCGCCGGTTTCGGCCCGCGCTCGGGTGCCGCGGTGCGCAGCGAGGCGACCAGCGCGGCGGCCACCAGGAAGGTCCCGGCGTCGGCCGCGAAGGGAACGGCGGCCCCGGCGGCGAGCAGCAGCGGCACCGCCGGTGCCCCTATCAGGCCGCCCGCGATCTGCTGTCCCGTCATCAGCCGGGCATTGGCACTGCCGAGCGCCCCCTGGTCCACCAGGGCGGGCAGCAGGGCCGTGGAAGCGTTGTCGAAGAGCGTCTGGAGAGTGGTCAGCACGAAGGCGAGCGCGATGAGCAGCGCGATCGAGGCCTGACCGAGGGCGACGGCCACGGCGAAGGCGGCGACGAGCACTCCTCGTACCGCATCCACCGTCCACATGGCGCGCCGCTGGTCCACCCGGTCCGCGACCGCGCCGCCGAGGAGTCCGAAGACGATCCAGGGCAGATAGCCGCAGGCGGTCACGGACGCGATGAGCAGGGGGCGGTCGGTCAGGGAAGCGGCAAGCAGGGGCAGCGCCGCACCTCGCAGCGCGTCTCCGAACCGGGACACCACCGCGGCCGTCCACAGCAGCCCGAATCCCCCACGCCACGCGGGCGCAAGACTGCCCGCCTCCTCGACCGTCGCCACAACTCCCCCTCACGATCTGCCGATGCACAAACCGTAGAGGGCACCACTGACAATCGGTCCGGAGGCGGCCGGGGCCGGGTACGAAACAGCTCCGGCCAGACACCCCTCGGTGCCCGGCCGGCTCTCAACTCCTAGATCTCGCCCCGCAGTTTGGCGAGCGCCTCGGCGAGGATCGCCTCGCCGTCCGCGTCACTGCGCCGTTCCCGTACGTACGCGAGGTGCGTCTTGTAGGGCTCGGTGCGCGGCGGGTCCGGCGGGTTGTCCCGGTCCTGTCCGGCGGGGAAGCCGCAGCGCGGGCAGTCCCAGGTCTCGGGAACCTGCGCGTCGCTGGCGAAGCTGGGCTGCGTCTCGTGCCCGTTCGAGCACCAGAAGGAGATGCGCAGACGCGGCGCGGACTCGCCGCGCTCGGCCTCGCCCATCGGCCCCGCCCCGACCCGGCTTCCTCGGATCGCGTTGCCACTTGCCACGGTCGTAACTCCCTGCGTGATGGTGCCGCGAAGCGAGTCGGCGTTTCGCTTCGTTGCGAGCGCCTCAGTCTACGTAAGGCCCAACGCGCGTCCAGTGATTGGAGTTACACCCCCCACACCTAGACGCAAGCCCCATGATAGGCCGCGCTCAGCTGCGCGTACCGAACATGGGGCCTTACGTGCGGAATGTACGTGCTGTGTGCGTCGCTGCTCAGCTGTTCGACTTCATGATGATGCCGAGTACGACAATGCACGCGAACCAGAGCAGACCGATCACCACGGTGATGCGGTCGAGGTTGCGCTCGGCGACCGAGGAGCCGCCGACGGACGACTGCATGCCGCCACCGAACATGTCGGAGAGGCCGCCGCCCTTCCCCTTGTGCATCAGCACCAGCAGCATCAGCAGCAGGCTGAAGACGATCAGGGCGATCGAGAACCCCAAAACCACGGCTGGACCAACTTCCTCGGATTCGGATGAACGACGGGGGCACAGCAACCGAGCTGTGCCCCCGCAAGGGTACGACGTATCGCCGCTACCGCATACTCCCAGCTCGTGTCACTGGTCGCGGAAGCGCACGATCTTGACGAACTCGTCCGCGTCCAGCGAGGCGCCCCCGACCAGGGCGCCGTCGATGTCGGCCTGCGCCATGATCTCCGCGACGTTGCCGGACTTGACGGAGCCGCCGTACTGGATGCGGACCTGGTCGGCCAGCTCCTGGGTGTACAGCTCGGCGATCTTGCCACGGATGGCGGCGCAGACCTCCTGGGCGTCCTCGGCGCCGCAGACCTTGCCGGTGCCGATGGCCCAGACGGGCTCGTAGGCGATCACGACGGTCCCGGCCTGCTCGGCCGGGAGGTCCTTCAGACCGCCCTCGACCTGGGCGAGCGTGTGCGTGACGTGGTTGCCCGCCTCACGGACCTCGAGCTCCTCGCCGACGCACAGGATCGGGGTCAGGCCGTGCTTGTAGGCGGCCTTGACCTTGGCGTTGACCAGCTCGTCGGTCTCGTTGTGGTACTGGCGGCGCTCGGAGTGGCCGATCGCCACGTAGGTGCACTTCAGCTTGGCCAGCATCGAGCCGGAGATCTCGCCGGTGTAGGCGCCGGAGTCGTGGGCCGAGAGGTCCTGGGCGCCGTACTTGATCTTGAGTTTGTCGCCGTCGACCAGGGTCTGCACGGAGCGCAGGTCGGTGAAGGGCGGCAGGACGGCGACCTCGACGGCCTCGTAGTCCTTGTCCGCGAGGGCGAAGGCGAGCTTCTGGACGTGGGCGATGGCCTCGAGGTGGTTGAGGTTCATCTTCCAGTTGCCCGCCATCAGCGGCGTGCGCGTGCTCATTAAGGTCAGTCCTCCAGTGCGGCGAGGCCGGGGAGCGTCTTGCCCTCGAGGTATTCGAGGGAGGCGCCGCCACCGGTCGAAATGTGGCCGAATGCGTTCTCGTCGAAGCCCAGGAGGCGCACGGCTGCGGCGGAGTCGCCGCCGCCGACGACCGTGAAGGCCGGGGAGTCGAGGAGGGCCTGGGCGACCGCCTTGGTGCCCTCGGCGAAATCGGGGTGCTCGAAGACGCCCATCGGGCCGTTCCAGAAGACGGTGGCGGCGTCGGTGATCTTCGAGGCGTACAGCTTGCGGGACTCCGGACCGATGTCCAGGCCCATCTGGTCGGCGGGCACAGCGTCCGCGGCGACGGCCGTCGGGTTCGCCGGGGCCTTGGTCTTCAGGTCCGGGAACTCGGGGCCGACCAGCACATCGACGGGCAGGACCAGCTCGACGCCGGTCTTCTCCGCGCGCTCGATGTACTCCAGGACCGCCGGGATCTGGTCCTCCTGCAGGAGGGACTTGCCGATCTCGTAGCCCTTGGCCTTGAGGAAGGTGTACGCCATGCCGCCGCCGATGAGGAGGCGGTCGGCCTTGCCGAGCAGCTGGTCGATGACGGCGAGCTTGTCGGAGACCTTGGCGCCGCCGAGGGCGACGACGTAGGGCCGCTGCACCTCTTCGGTGAGCTTCTTCAGTACGGCGACCTCGTTCGCGATGAGGTAGCCGGCGGCGTGCGGCAGGCGCGCCGGGAGGTCGAAGACCGAGGCGTGCTTGCGGTGCACCGCGCCGAAGCCGTCGCCGACGTAGACGTCGGCGAGGGCGGCCAGCTGGTCCGCGAACTCGCCGCGCTCGGCGTCGTCCTTGGAGGTTTCGCCCGCGTTGAAGCGCAGGTTCTCGATGACCGCGACCTGGCCCGGCTCGAGACCGTCGACGGCGGCGTGGGCGGCGGGGCCGACGGTGTCCTGGGCGAAGGCCACGGGGGCGCCCAGGAGTTCACCGAGGCGCTCGGCGGCCGGAAGGAGGGAGAACGCCGGGTCCGGCGCACCCTTGGGTCGGCCGAGGTGCGAGGCCACGACCACCTTGGCGCCCGCGTCCGCGAGGGCCTTGACGGTGGGCAGGACGGCGCGGATACGGCCGTCGTCGGTGATGAGGCCGTCGGCGAGCGGCACGTTGAGGTCGGCGCGGACGAAGACCCGCTTGCCGTCCACGCCGTCGGCGAGAAGTTCGTCGATCGTCTTCATGTGAGGACTCCTGGTGAGGGCTGCTCTGATCGTACGAGGGCTGATCCGTACGTGAGTCAGGGCCCGGGCGGCGCGTCCCTGCGCTGCCCGAGCCCTGCGTTCACATCGAGTTGCCTGCTCTGTGGATCAGATCAGAGCTGGTTGCCGACGAAGACCGTGAGGTCGACGAGGCGGTTGGAGTAGCCCCACTCGTTGTCGTACCAGCCGAGGATCTTCACCGAGTTACCCTCCTGGACCATGGTCAGGGAGGAGTCGAAGGTGCAGGAGGCCGGGTCGCTGACGATGTCCGAGGAGACGATCGGGTCCTCGGTGTACGACAGGTAGCGCTTGAGGTCGCCGTCCTCGGAGGCCTTCTTGAACGCGGCGTTGACCTCGTCCTTGGTGACCTCGCGCTGCAGCGTCACGACCAGGTCGGTGGCCGAGCCGGTCGGGACCGGGACGCGCATGGCGATGCCGTCCAGCTTGCCCTTGAGCTGCGGGAGGACCAGGGCGGTGGCCTTGGCGGCACCGGTGGTGGTCGGGATGATGTTCTCGGCGGCGGCGCGGGCGCGGCGCAGGTCCGAGTGCGGGAAGTCCAGGATGCGCTGGTCGTTGGTGTACGCGTGGACCGTCGTCATCAGGCCCTTGACGATGCCGAAGTTCTCGTCGAGGACCTTCGCCATCGGCGCCACACAGTTGGTGGTGCAGGAGGCGTTGGAGATGACGTGGTGGTTGGCCGCGTCGTACTTGTCCTGGTTGACGCCCATCACGATGGTGATGTCCTCGTCCTTGGCCGGAGCCGAGATGAGGACCTTCTTGGCGCCGCCGGCGATGTGCTTCTCGGCGTCGGCCTTCTTCGTGAAGATGCCCGTCGACTCGACGACGATGTCGACGCCCAGCTCGCCCCACGGGATGTCGGCGGGGTTGCGCTCGGACAGCACCTTGATGGTGTGGCCGTCGACGGTGATCGTGTCGGCGGTGTGCGACACCTCGGCCTTGAGGCGGCCCAGGATGGTGTCGTACTTGAGCAGGTGGGCGGTGGTCGCGGTGTCACCCAGGTCGTTGACAGCCACGATCTCGATGTCTGCGCCCTGCTCCAGCAGTGCGCGGAAGTAGTTGCGACCGATACGACCGAAGCCGTTGATGCCTACGCGGATCGTCACGAACCGATCTCCTCGTTGGTACGCCGGCCATGCGGTGCCGGCGAGCTCTGTTTGGGATGTCCCCGACCACCCCCGACCCTACCTCCCTGAGGGCCCCGCAGTGACATCGAGATGCCGCATACACGGGCAGGCGGTCCGTACCCGCCAGTAGGGGTACGGACCGCCCGGGCCGAAAGATCGACTCACTCTTTTTGACTACGGAGAGCTAGTCATCGTTGACCGTGGTGTTCACCCTTCGAGGGCCGCGAGGGCCTTCTTGATGAGGGCGTCGCGGTCTGCCGCCGCGGTGACGTGCTCCAGGCCGAAGCCCAGCAGCACGGTCCGGTCGGTGGTGATCGCTCCGTATGTCCTGAACAGGGCGCCGGTGCGCGTCCAGTCCTTGAGGACGGCCGGGCTGCCCGCGGGCGGTCCGGACACGCTCCAGGCGCCGAGCGACGTCTCGAAACCCTCGGTCTGCGTCGCGGTGCCGCCGACAACGAGCGAGGCGTCGTCGGCGAGGACGCCGTGGCCGCCGGTACCCGGGTCGGTGACGTAGCTGATGGAGACCTCGACGGACTTGCCGGCGTAGGCGCTCAGGTCGAAGTTGACCTGCTCCCAGCCGTTGGAGGCGCCGGTGAGGCTGTTCCAGGCGCCGCTCGTGCCGGTCGCGGTGCAGTCGTTGTTGGCGATGGTCAGGTAGTGCTTGAGCCACGGGTGCTCGTTCACCAGGAAGCCCGCCCCGCACTCGCTCGGCACGGTCTGCCTGGTCGCGCCGCCCTTCTCCGGGAGGGTCGTCCAGTCGTCGGCGCCGGTGGTGTGGGCCTCGACGATGACGTGGTCGTAGCCGGGCTCGGTGTCCCACAGCAACTGGCTGCGCAGAGTGGGCTGCTGAGCCGCGGTGACACCGGTGAGGTCGATGGTGCGGGTGAGGCGCTTGTATGCGTCGTCGGTGTGGACGGCGGCCGCCATGAAGGATCCGGTGTACGGCCCGTACGGGTTGACGGTCCCGGCGAACTGGCCCGCGCCCGCGCTGGCGAACTGCGGGTACTTGTCGGCGGGCAGCGAGTCGGAGGTGACGCTGTAGGTACCCGCCTTGTCGAGCGGATTGCCGGTGGCGGCACCCAGCGCCCCGGTGAAGCCGTCGAGCTTGCCGGAGCCGGTGAATCCGGTGGCCCCGGGGGTCGACGTACGGGAGTAGGCGCCCAGGTAGTACTGGCTGAAGTCGTTCGACAGGGTGCCGCCGCCGAGGTCGACGCTGCCGCCGGCCTGCTCGCCCGCCTCGATCAGCTTGCCGCCCTCGTTGAGGTACGCGCGCAGCTGGAGCTGGGTGGCGTTGCCCGGGACACTCGCACCGGTGTAGTGGACGACCGTCCTGAAGTGCTTGAGCACGCCGAGCGCGTCGGGCGCGCCCTGGGTGGCGACGTCCCAGACGATCGCCTTGCGGCCGTTGGCTTTCAGCGCGTCCACATAGGTCTGCGCCTGCGTGGCAGCCGCACCTTCCTCGGCGACGACGAGGGTGTCGGCCTTGGGCCGCTGGGCGACGGTGTAGGTGAAGTGCTCGCTGGAGACCTTCTTGCCGCTCCTGCCCTTGCCGGTGAACCACACCTCGACCTTGTCGCCCGGGTCGCCGTCCCTGACCTTGGCCCGGTACTCGTCGAAGTGCAGGTTGTCGTCGCCGCCGTACGTCTCGCCGCCCTTCCAGGCCTTGAGCGCCAGGTCCTCCGTACGGCCACCGTTCACGCGGTACTTGAGCTCCTTGTCGCGCACGGCCTTGCGTACGACGACGGAGACCTCCTGGGCGGCGCCGCGCGAGTACGACGTGGCGAACGTGGCCGGGGTGAAGTCGGCGGCGGTCAGGCCGAGCGAGGAGGACGGTGTGTCGGGGTGCGGCGCGGTCTCGGCGACGGACAGCGCGAACGGGATGTTCTTCTCGAACTCCTGCTGGATCAGCTTCTCGTCGTCCGGGAAGTTGAAGACGGACTGGCAGTCGGCCGCCTTCCACTGGTCGTTGGGGTCGATGTTCGACGCCGTCTGACACGTCGACATCTCAGGGGTGAACATCGACATGCCGTTGACGTTCCCCGCGTGCCCGTCCGCCTCGCCGTTGGTGGTGTACAGCTCGGAGGAGACCTGCGGGCGGTAGCCGGGGATCGCGGAGTGATCCGGCGAACCGGCGAGGGCCTTGTAGACCACGTCGTCGGGCGTCGGGGTGGCCACCTGCCAGCCGACGCCGTAGAGGAGGAGTTCGGCGGCGGAGTGGTAGTTGATGGCGTACCTGAAGCCGATGCGCTTCTCGAAAGCGTCCAGCGCCCTGGTCTCGGGCTCGGAGGCGGGGCTCGCGCCGCGATAGGTCTCGCTGGTGGGGTTGGGGGACGAACCCTCGTCGTCGTAGCCCCACTTGTAGGCGAAGTTGCGGTTGAGGTCGACACCGTCACCGGTGGAGATGACACCGTCGCCGTTGACATCACGCAGGTTCTTGCGCCACAGGCGTGTGTCGGAGTTCTTGAAGGTGTAGTCGTAGCCGTCGGGGTTGGCCGAGATCACGAACCACAGCTCGGTGGAGTCCACGATCTTCTTGATGCGCTGGTCGGTCTTGTAGTGGTCCAGGTAGTAGTGCATCAGCCGGCGGGTCATCTCCGGCGTGATCCACTCGCGCGCATGCTGGTTGGACAGGTAGAGGACGGCTGGTTTCGAGCCGTCCTTGGACTTCTTCGCGCCCTTGGTCAGTTTGAGGGCGAGGATGTCCTGTCCGTTGACGGTCCTGCCGATGGAGACGACCTTCGTGAGAGCGGGGTTCTCCTGTCCGGTCCGGACGATCTCCTCCTTGAGGCCACCGCTTCCGCTGTACGGGCGGAACACTCCCTGGGCGGCGGCGTCCACGCGCTTCTCGGCCCTGGCCGAAAGAGTGTGCTCGGTGAGGGCGACGCCCTGCTTCTCGAGCTTGTGGGCCTGTTGGCCGGTGAGGTAGACCTCGACCGAGGCGGTGCCCTTCTCCGGGACGTGCTCGCCGAGTTCGTGGCCGTCCTGTCCGGCCGCCAGCAGCAGGGGTACCTGCTTGGCGGTGACGTCGGCGCGGTAGACCTTGACCTCGTTGGGGTCGGATCCCTGCGAACTTCCGTTCTGCGCCTGGGCTATGGGCGCGAGGCTCGCTCCGCCGAGCAGGAGCGCGCCGACAGCGAGGATCGATCTCGCTCTGTGTCTCATGAACCCCCCTAGCAATGGTCCGCCACAGCAGCGAACTGTTGCCAGGCTCATGACACTTCATGATCCAGTCAAGAGTGCCTCACGGACAGACAAATGCCGGTGCCGGCGTCCCAAGTGGGCGCCGGCACCGGCATGTTGAGCGTTCTTCAGGTGTACTTCTGCGAGGTCAGCCGACCAGGTTGTCGGCCATCTCCTCGGTGATGCTGGACTCCGTGCCCGGAATGCCGAGGTCGGAGGCGCGCTTGTCGGCCATCGCAAGGAGTCGGCGGATACGGCCGGCGACGGCGTCCTTGGTCAGCGGCGGGTCGGCGAGCGCGCCCAGCTCCTCCAGCGAGGCCTGCTTGTGCTCCATGCGCAGCCGCCCGGCGGCCGCGAGGTGCTCGGGGACCTCGTCGCCGAGGATCTCCAGGGCGCGCTGGACGCGGGCGCCGGCTGCGACGGCCGCGCGTGCGGAGCGGCGCAGGTTGGCGTCGTCGAAGTTGGCGAGACGGTTCGCCGTGGCCCGCACCTCGCGGCGCATCCGGCGCTCCTCCCAGGCCAGCACCGACTCGTGCGCGCCGAGGCGGGTGAGCAGGGCGCCGATCGCGTCGCCGTCGCGGACGACCACGCGGTCCACGCCGCGTACCTCGCGCGCCTTCGCGGCGATCGACAGCCGGCGGGCGGCGCCGACCAGCGCGAGCGCGGCCTCCGGGCCGGGGCAGGTCACCTCCAGGGAGGAGGAGCGGCCGGGCTCGGTCAGCGAGCCGTGCGCCAGGAAGGCGCCTCGCCAGGCGGCCTCCGCATCGCAGGTGGCCCCCGAGACCACCTGCGGGGGCAGACCGCGGATCGGGCGGCCACGGCCGTCGACGAGACCGGTCTGCCGGGCCAGCTGGTCGCCGCCGGCGACGACCCGTACGACATAGCGCGAACCGCGGCGCAGTCCGCCCGGCGCCATCACGATCAGTTCGGAGCTGTGACCGAAGATCTCCAGGATGTCCCGCTTCAGGCGCCGCGCCGCCATCGCGGTGTCCAGCTCCGCTTCGATCACGATGCGCCCGCTGACCAGGTGGAGGCCGCCGGCGAACCGCAGAATGGCGGAGACC
Organism: Streptomyces sp. NRRL S-646; assembly: GCF_000720765.1. Classification (GTDB taxonomy): domain Bacteria; phylum Actinomycetota; class Actinomycetes; order Streptomycetales; family Streptomycetaceae; genus Streptomyces. Next base: position 657,158 of record NZ_JODC01000005.1, on the reverse strand, counting down.
TCCGCCTTTCTGCAGCAGGTCCGGGTGACGGGGAGCCGGGAGATCTCGTCCTTCACCGCTGCCGTCATCGCCATGGGCCGATCCTTCCATGCATCCGAAAAATACGGTCGTACGCGGCGGCCAGCAGCTCCGGGTCGTGCCGCGGAGTTCCGTCCCTCCGGGCCACCGGCGCGAGCTCGACCGCGGCACCGAACCGCTCGGCGGCCTCGGTGAGCACGTCACGGTCAGGCACGGCGGCCTCGTCGGCCAGCACCACGTCCAGGGCGAGTTTAGGGGCGTGTCGTCCCAAAACCTCCAAATGACGCTGCGGGGAGAAGCCTTCGGTTTCTCCGGGCTGCGGGGCGAGGTTCAGCGAGAGTACCCGGCGCGCCTTCGTCTCGGTGAGGGCGTCCAGGAGTTCGGGAACGAGCAGGTGCGGGATGACCGAGGAGAACCAGGAGCCGGGGCCGAGGACGACCCAGTCGGCGTCCAGCACCGCCTCGACGGCCTCGGGGACGGCGGGCGGGTCGTGCGGCACGAGGTGCACGGACTGCACCTCGCCCGGCGTGAGCGCCACGTTCGCCTGTCCCCGCACGGTGTCGACGTCCTCGGGCCGCTCCGGGGCGTGCCCCTTGACCAGTGCCTGCAGCTCCAGGGGTACGGCGGACATGGGCAGCACGCGCCCGTGCGCGCCGAGCAGCTTGCCGACCAGGTCGAGGGCCTGGACATGGTCGCCGAGCTGTTCCCACAGGGCGACGATCAGCAGGTTGCCGACCGCGTGTTCGTGCAGGTCGCCCTTGGACTGGAAGCGGTGCTGGATGACCCGGGCCCAGGTCTGTCCCCAGTCGTCGTCGCCGCACAGCGCGGCCAGCGCCTTGCGCAGGTCGCCGGGCGGCAGCACGCCCAGCTCGTCGCGCAGGCGTCCGCTGGAGCCCCCGTCGTCGGCCACGGTGACGACGGCGGTGAGGTCGCCGGTGATCCGGCGCAGCGCGGCGAGCGAGGCGGACAGGCCCATGCCGCCGCCGAGGGCGACGACCTTGGGCTGGGCGCCGCGGCGGCGCGGCCGGGCGCCGCGGGCCTCGACGGGCCGGCCCGCGCGGGACTCGGGCACGACCCGGCGCAGCCTGCTCAGCCGCGGAGAACGCTCCGTCATTCGCGTCCCATGTCCCGGTGCACGAGCACCGTCTCCACACCCTCGGCCGCAAGACGTGCGGCGAGCTTCTCCGACATGGCCACCGAGCGGTGCTTGCCGCCCGTGCAGCCGATGGCGATGGTCACGTAGCGCTTGCCCTCGCGGCGGTAGCCGGCCGCGATGAGGCGGAGCAGCTCGGCGTAGCGGTCGAGGAACTCCTTGGCACCGGGCTGGTTGAAGACGTACGCGGCGACCTCTTCGTTCAGGCCGGTGAAGGGGCGCAGCTCGGGGACCCAGTGCGGGTTGGGCAGGAAGCGCATGTCCGCGACCAGGTCGGCGTCGACCGGGAGGCCGTACTTGAAACCGAAGGACATGACGGTGGCCCGCAGCTCGGGCTCCTCCTCGCCGGCGAACTGGGCGTCCATCTTGGCGCGCAGCTCGTGCACGTTCAGGCTGGAGGTGTCGATCACCAGGTCGGCGTCGCCGCGCAGCTCGCGCAGCAGCTCGCGCTCGGCGGCGATGCCGTCGACGATGCGGCCGTCGCCCTGCAGGGGGTGCGGGCGGCGCACCGACTCGAAGCGGCGCACCAGGGCGTCGTCGGAGGACTCCAGGAAGACGATCCGCCGGGTGACGTGCTTGGCCTCCAGGTCGGCGAGGGACTCGCGGAGGTTGTCGAAGAAGCGGCGGCCGCGGACGTCGACGACGACCGCGATCCTCGCCACGTTGCCCTGCGAGCGGGCGCCGAGTTCCACCATGGTGGGGATCAGCGCGGGCGGCAGGTTGTCGACGACGAACCAGCCGAGGTCCTCCAGACACTTGGCGGCGGTCGACCTGCCCGCCCCGGACATACCCGAGATGATCACCAGCTCGGGAATGGCGGCCTCGGGCACCGCCCCGGGTGTGTCGCTGCCCGTAGCCACCTGTGCTCCGTCTCCGGCCTGGCTTTCTTGCCCGTCGTGCTCGTTCACATTCATGTCTCCTGCCCCCGTCGTTCGTCCGGGGCGCCCATGGTTACGGACTGCCCGCTGGAACCCATTGTTCCGGGTTCCTCCTCCATGATCTCTCCAGTCGCCGTGTTCACGGCGGGTGCGGCCGGGGCCGCCTGGGCGAGCGCCACGGCGATCGTCTCGGCCGTCTTGCGGCCTATGCCGGGAACCTCGCAGATCTGGTCGATGGTGGCGGATCGTAGTTTCTTCAATGAACCGAAATGTTTCAGGAGTGCCTGCTTGCGTGTGTCCCCGAGTCCCGGCACGTCGTCCAGCGGGCTCGAGCGGAAGCGCTTGGCCCGCTTGGTGCGCTGGTAGGTGATCGCAAAGCGGTGGGCCTCGTCGCGGACGCGCTGCAGCAGGTAGAGGCCCTCGCTGGTGCGGGGCAGGACCACCGGGTCGTCGTCCTCCGGCAGCCACACCTCCTCCAGGCGCTTGGCGAGGCCGCACACGGCGACGTCGTCGATACCGAGCTCGTCCAGGGCCTTCTTGGCGGCCGCGACCTGTGGCTGCCCGCCGTCGACGACGAGGAGCTGGGGCGGGTAGGCGAACTTCTTGGGGCGGCCGTCCTCCTCGGTGAGCGTGTTCTCGCCGTCGGCCCACTCCCCCGTCTTCTCCTTCTCCGCGAGGTACCGCTTGAAGCGGCGGTTGATCACCTCGTGCATGGAGCGGACGTCGTCCTGTCCTTCGAAGCCCTTGATCTGGAAGCGGCGGTACTCGCTCTTGCGCTGCAGCCCGTCCTCGAAGACGACCATGGAGGCCACGACGTCGTCGCCCTGGAGGTGCGAGATGTCGTAGCACTCGATGCGGAGGGGTGCGCTTTCCAGGTCGAGAGCCTCGGCGATCTCCTCCAGGGCGCGCGAGCGCGTGGTCAGGTCGGAGGCGCGCTTGGTCTTGTGCAGCACGAGCGCCTGCTGGGCATTGCGCTCCACCGTCTCCATCAGGGCCTTCTTGTCGCCGCGCTGCGGGATGCGCAGCGAGACGCCCGAGCCGCGGCGCTCGGTGAGCCACTCCTGGACGGGCTCGACCGGGTCGGGCAGGGCCGGGACGAGGACCTCCTTGGGGACGGAGTCGCCCTTCTCCTCGCCGTACAGCTGCTGCAGGGCGTGTTCGACCAGGGCGCCGGTGGTGATCTCCTCGACCTTGTCGGTGACCCAGCCGCGCTGGCCGCGCACCCGCCCGCCGCGCACGTGGAAGATCTGGACGGCCGCCTCCAGCTCGTCCTCGGCGACCGCGATCAGGTCGGCGTCGGTCGCGTCGGCGAGCACGACCGCGTTCTTCTCCATGGCCTTCTTCAGGGCCTCGATGTCGTCGCGCAGGCGGGCCGCCCGCTCGTACTCCATCTCCTCGGCCGCCTGGGTCATCTGCTTCTCGAGGCGGCGGAGGTACGTCCCCGTACGGCCGGCCATGAAGTCGCAGAACTCCTCGGCCAGTTCGCGGTGCTCCTCGGCGGAGACGCGCTCGACGCAGGGGGCGGAGCACTTGCCGATGTAGCCGAGCAGACAGGGGCGGCCGGTGCGGGCGGCGTTCTTGAAGACACCCGCCGAGCAGGTCCGCACCGGGAAGACGCGCAGCAGGAGGTCCACGGTGTCGCGGATCGCCCACGCGTGCCCGTACGGCCCGAAGTAGCGCACCCCCTTGCGCTTGTGGCCGCGCATCACCTGGACGCGCGGAAACTCCTCGTTCATCGTCACCGCGAGGTACGGGTAGCTCTTGTCGTCGCGGTACTTGACGTTGAACCGGGGGTCGTACTCCTTGATCCAGGAGTACTCCAGCTGCAGGGCCTCGACCTCCGTGGACACCACGGTCCACTCCACGGACGCAGCCGTGGTGACCATGGAGCGGGTGCGGGGGTGGAGGCCGGCCAGGTCCTGGAAGTAGTTCGCCAGGCGCTGGCGCAGGCTCTTCGCCTTTCCGACGTAGATCACCCGGCGGTGCTCGTCACGGAACCTGTACACCCCTGGCGAGTCCGGGATCTGTCCCGGCTTGGGGCGGTAGCTGGAGGGATCGGCCATGTCTCACACCCTACTGGCGAGCGCTGACAGTGCGGCGGGCCTGTGGACAACGCCGCCGCGCGGGCCACCGGGACTCGAGGAACGTCGCAAGAGCCAGGACACTGCGGTGATCGTCGCCGGCCTGGGTGAGGCGGCGTCTGCCCGGGCTGCTGGGGGCGTCTCGTCCGCTCGGTGACCCACACTCTGCGGGCCGTGCCCGTGTGCGAGGCCCGTGCCGGGGGTCGAACGGCGTCTCCCGCCCGCCCCACCGGAAAGGTGCTCGGCAACGACGGGACCGGCGCACCGACTTGGAGCCACCGATCGGGTCTCGGCCAGGAGTACACCGCTGTTGGGTCTCAGGTGTTGTCGGGACTAGGTCAACACGCTTCAATGCGGGGGAACTCGGGACCGGGAACGACGGCGTACGGATGTGAAGACTCCACGGCGCCGACGGGGTGGCCCCGACACCACGCAGAACCCGGCCCGACCAGCCGTAGCGAGCATTCACAGAAAGGCCCCTGCATGCCGCACGCCACACAGCACGCGGACGTCGCCGTCGTCGCGACCGCAGAACTGGACTCGGCCCTGCGAGGCGGCCCCTTCCATGTCGCACTGCGTGCCGCGATCGCCGCCCGCGGACTGCCGCTGCAGCGCGTGCAGCACCATCTGTCGCGCTACGGGGTCAAGGTCGGTGTGACGAGCCTGAGTTACTGGCAGCAGGGTGCCCGACGCCCGCAGCGCCCCGAGTCCCTGCGGGCGGTACGCGCGCTGGAGGAGATCCTCCAGCTGCCGGAGGAGTCCCTGATCCGGCTGCTCGCCGAGACCGACGAACCCTCGTGCGCGGGGCGGCCCGCAGGCCGCTCCTACCGCGCCCTGGTGGAGGCCTCGGGCGTCCTGGAGCGGCTGCTGGCGGAACTGGGCTCGCCCCTGGACGGCGGCCTGCACACCCTCGGGCACCACGAGCGGGTACGCATCGGCGCGCACCGCGAACTGGCGGGGCGCGAGTCCCACCACATAGTGCGCGCCCACAAGGACGGCGTCGACCGCTTCGTGGCCGTCCACCACGGCGACCCGGGGTGCGCGCCGGAACGCATGCGGGTGCACGCACTGGAGAACTGCCGCACGGGACGCGTGCGCGTGCACCACGACACCGGCGTGCTCGTGACCGAGCTCCTCTTCGACACCCGCCTGCGGGCCGGGGACACCTTCCTCTTCCGCTACGGCATCGAGGACGGCACCGCCGGCGTGTCCCGCGAGTACATCCGCGGCTTCGGGCCGGCCGGCGGGCAGTACGCGCTCCAGGTGCGCTTCGACGAGCAGGCCCTGCCCTCCCGCTGCCACCGCTTCGCCCAGCACTCGCCCGCGGCCCCGCGCAGCGGCCGCCAGGAACTGCCCCTCAGCGGCCGCCACCGCTCGGTCCACCTCGTCGAGCCCCGGGTGCGGACGGGGATCGTGGGCATCGGGTGGGACTGGGAGTGAGCCCTGCCCGACGGGCCGGCCAGATCGGCGCACTTCTCCCTCATTACTGGACGTAAACGTTTGCGCAAACGTTTACGTGGGACGCCGGATGGGATACCGTCCCGGCCGGAAGGCACGCGGTGCCGTCGAATGAGGCCGGGCCCAGGAAGGGGGACGCGATGGCGACCATGGCCGACGTCGCTCGAAGCGCCGGGGTGTCCGTGGCGACCGTCTCGCACGTCCTGAACGACACCCGGCCCGTCCTGCCCCACACCCGCCAGGCGGTCCTGGACGCCGTCGACCGGCTCGGCTACACCCCGAACACCCTCGCCCGCTCCCTGGTGACCTCGCGCACCCGCTCCATCGGGCTCGCGGTGTCGGCGATCAGCAACCCGTACTTTACCGAGATCCTCCAAGGCGTCGAGGCGGGCGCCCTGGAACACGGCTACAGCCTGCTCATCGCCGATCCGCACGACGACCCGGAGCACGAGCGCAAGGTCGTCCAGCTCCTCCAGGAACGCCGGGTCGACGGCATGATCGTCGCCCCTTCGGCGAACCCGGGCGACCTCCTCGCCTACCTCGGCCGCCACGGCGTGCCGGCCGTCTTCCTGGACCGGCTCGTCGCCACCCCGGCCGACGGCACGCCTGCCTACGACCAGGTCTGCGCCGAGAGCGTCGAACCCACCACCCGGCTGGTCACCCATCTCGCCGAGCTCGGCCATCGCCGGATCGCCCTCGTCGCAGGCCGGCCCGGGCTCAGTACCACCCGCGAACGCGTCGCCGGGTACCGCCACGGCCTCGCCGCCTCCGGGCTCCCCCACGACGAACGCCTTCTGGTGCACGGCAACTCCGAATCCGCCGACGCCGAGCGCGCCACCACGGCTCTTCTCTCCCTCGCCGCCCCGCCCACCGCTCTCGTCACCGCCAACAACGCGATGACCATCGGTGCCCTGCGCGCCCTGCGCGACCGCGGTCTGTCCGTGCCCGAGGACATGGCCCTGTGCTGCTTCGACGACTTCGCCTGGGCAGACCTGTTCTCGCCCCGACTGACCGCCGTCGCCCAGCCCAGCCGGGAGATCGGCGCCCAGGCGGTACGGGTGCTCCTGGAACGCCTCGCCTCCCCGGACCGCCCCGCCCGCACCCTGCGGCTCCCCTGCACCTTCGTCCACCGGACCTCGTGCGGCTGCCCGGACGAACCGGTGCGGTCAGAACAACCCGAACAGACAGAGAAGTTCGAGAAATCCGAGAAGCCCGAGAAGTTCGGGAAGCGCGAGAAAGGAACCGCCTCGTGATCGTCGTCGCCGGTGAGGCTCTGATCGACCTGGTACCGCAGGGTACGGGGGCCCTCGCAGGCCTGAAGCCGGTGCTCGGCGGCGGCCCGTACAACACGGCCGTGGCCCTCGGCCGTCTCGGCTCCCCCACGGCGTTCTGCTCCCGCACCTCCCGCGACGCCTTCGGCGAGGCGTTGCTCGACGGGCTCCGTGCAGCGGGCGTGGACGTCTCGGCCGTGCAGCGCGGTGCGGAGCCGACCACCCTCGCGGTCGCCACGATCGACGGAAACGGATCCGCCGCCTACTCCTTCTACGTCGAGGGCACCGCCGACCGGCTGTTCGCGGCGCCCGAGGCGCTCCCCGCCGGGACGCGGGCCGTGTCCTTCGGCACCTGCTCGCTCGTCCTGGAGCCGGGGGCGACGGCCTACGAGAGCCTGCTGCGGACCGCGGCCGCGCAGGGCGTGTTCACCGCACTCGACCCCAACATCCGGGCGGGCCTGATTCCCGACGCGGACGCCTACCGGGCGCGTTTCCGGAGCTGGCTGCCCTCGGTGTCGCTGCTCAAGATGTCCGAGGAGGACGCCCTGTGGCTGGGCGGCTCCCCGCGGGAGTGGCTGGCCGCCGGACCCGCGGCGGTCGTGATCACTCATGGCGGCGACGGGCTCAGCGCCTTCACCCGGGACGGGGCGGTGTACCCCGCGCCGGGCGAGAAGGTCGACGTCGTCGACACCATAGGCGCCGGCGACACGGTGAACGCGGCGCTCCTGCATGGTCTGGCCGCCCGAAACGCCCTGTCCTCCGAGGCGCTCCTGGGACTGGGCGCCGAGGGCTGGACCAGGCTGCTGCGCTTCGCGGCGCGGGCAGCCGCGATCACCTGCTCCCGGGCGGGCGCGGAGCCGCCGTACGCGTCCGAAGTGGACGAGGCGTAGGGGCCGTTTTATCCCGTGCGCGGGCCCGGCAGCCCGGCCGGCAACGAGCGGCGCCCCCGAGGGGGGTTCTCCCGCGGGGGCGCCGAACTGTTCCGGACCTGTTCAGGCCTTCCGTGCCCGCGTCGTCTTCTTCGCGGGCGTGGCCTTCTTCGTGGCACCGGCCGCCTTCTTCGTGGCCGTGCTGTTGGCGGTCCTGGCCGTCGCCGTCTTCTTCGCCGTCGCCCCGGCCGCGACCGTCTTCCTGGCCGCGGTCTTGCGCGGGGCCGGCACCGAGCTGGCGTCGCTGATCCGGTCGGCGCCGAGGATCTCCCGCAGGAACTTGCCGGTGTGGCTGGCCGGGACCCCGGCCACCTCCTCGGGCGTGCCCTCGGCGACGACGAGTCCGCCGCCTGCGCCGCCCTCGGGGCCCATGTCGACGACCCAGTCGGCGGTCTTGATCACGTCGAGGTTGTGCTCGATGACGATGACCGTGTTGCCCTTGTCGACCAGGCCCGCAAGCACCGTCAGCAGCTTGCTGATGTCCTCGAAGTGCAGACCGGTGGTCGGCTCGTCCAGCACGTACACCGTGCGGCCGGTGGAGCGCTTCTGCAGCTCGCTGGCGAGCTTCACGCGCTGCGCCTCACCGCCGGACAGGGTGGTGGCCGACTGGCCGAGCCGGACGTAGCCGAGACCGACGTCGTTGAGCGTCTTGAGGTGGCGGTTGATCGCCGGGACCGCCTCGAAGAAGTTCATGGCTTCTTCGATGGGCATGTTCAGGACCTCGGAGATGGACTTGCCCTTGTAGTGGACCTCCAGGGTCTCCCGGTTGTAGCGGGCGCCGTGGCAGACCTCGCAGGGGACGTACACGTCCGGGAGGAAGTTCATCTCGATCTTGATGGTGCCGTCGCCCGCGCAGTTCTCGCAGCGGCCGCCCTTGACGTTGAAGGAGAAGCGGCCGGGTAGATAGCCGCGGACCTTCGCCTCGGTGGTCTCCGCGAACAGCTTGCGGATGTGGTCGAAGACGCCGGTGTACGTCGCCGGGTTCGAGCGCGGAGTGCGGCCGATGGGCGACTGGTCGACGTGCACGACCTTGTCGACGAGGTCGTCGCCGTCCACGCGCGTGTGCCGGCCGGGAACGCTCCTCGCGCCGTTCAGCTCACGGGCCAGGTGCGTGTACAGGATGTCGTTGACCAGCGTCGACTTGCCGGAGCCGGACACGCCCGTGACGGCCGTGAACACGCCCAGCGGGAAGGAGACGTCGATGTCCTGGAGGTTGTTCTCACGGGCGCCGTGCACCGTGAGCCTGCGGGAGGGGTCCTGCGGGCGGCGGATGTCGGGCAGCGGGATCGACTTCTTGCCCGCCAGGTACTGGCCGGTCATGGACTCGGCGTTGGTGAGCAGTTCCTTCAGGGAGCCGCTGTGCACGACCTTGCCGCCGTGCTCGCCCGCGCCGGGGCCGATGTCGACGACCCAGTCGGCGACCTTGATGGTGTCCTCGTCGTGCTCGACGACGATGAGCGTGTTGCCCATGTCGCGCAGTCTGACCAGGGTCTCGATCAACCGGTGGTTGTCGCGCTGGTGGAGGCCGATGGACGGCTCGTCCAGGACGTACAGGACGCCGACGAGGCCGGAGCCGATCTGGGTGGCCAGGCGGATGCGCTGGGCCTCGCCGCCGGAGAGGGTGCCGGCCGCGCGGTTCAGCGAGAGGTAGTCCAGGCCGACGTCGACCAGGAACCGCAGCCGCTCGTTGACCTCCTTCAGCACCCGCTCGGCGATCTTCTTGTCGCGGGCGTTGAGCTTCAGCTCGCCCAGGAAGTCGGCGCAGTCGCTGATGGACATGCCGGAGACCTCGGCGATCGACTTCCCCATGATCGTGACCGCGAGGACGATCGGCTTCAGGCGGGTCCCCTCACAGGTGGGGCAGGGCACCTCGCGCATATAGCCCTCGAAGCGCTCGCGGCTTGCGTCGCTCTCGGCCTCGCTGTGCCGGCGCTTGACGAAGGGGACGGCGCCTTCGAAGGGCGTGGTGTAGACGCGCTCGCGCCCGTACCGGTTGCGGTAGCGGACCTCGATCTGCGTCTTGTGGCCGTGCAGCAGAGCCTTCTTGGCGCGCTGCGGCAGGCCCGCGAAGGGGATGTCGGTCCGGAAGCCCAGGGCGTCCGCCAGGGCGCCGATCAGGCGGCCGAAGTAGTCCTTGGTGTGGCCGTGCGACCACGGGTGGATGGCACCCTCGTCGAGGGACTTGTCCTCGTCCGGGACGATCAGCTCGGGGTCGACCTCCATGCGCGTGCCGATGCCACTGCAGTCGGGGCAGGCGCCGAAGGGCGAGTTGAAGGAGAAGGAGCGCGGTTCCAGCTCCTCGAAGGACAGGTCGTCGTACGCGCAGTACAGGTGCTCCGAGTACATGCGCTCGCGCTCGGGGTCGTCCTCCGGGAGGTCGACGAAGTCGAGCACGACCATGCCGCCGGACAGGCCGAGGGCGGTCTCCACGGAGTCGGTGAGGCGGCGCTTGGCGGAGTCCTTCACCGTCAGGCGGTCGATGACCACCTCGATGGTGTGCTTCTCCTGCTTCTTCAGCGTGGGCGGGCTGGAGAGCTGGATGGTCTCGCCGTTCACGCGCGCGCGTGAGTAGCCCTTGGTCTGGAGGTCGGCGAAGAGATCGACGAACTCTCCCTTGCGCTCGCGCACCAGCGGCGACAGCACCTGGAAGCGGCTCCCCTCCGGCAGCTCCAGGACCTTGTCGACAATGGCCTGCGGCGACTGTCGCGAGATCGGGCGGCCGCACTCGGGACAGTGCGGCTTGCCGATGCGCGCGAAGAGCAGACGCAGGTAGTCGTAGACCTCGGTGATGGTGCCGACCGTCGAGCGCGGGTTGCGCGAGGTCGACTTCTGGTCGATGGAGACGGCCGGGGAGAGACCCTCGATGAAGTCGACGTCCGGCTTGTCCATCTGACCGAGGAACTGACGGGCGTACGAGGAGAGCGACTCCACATAGCGCCGCTGCCCCTCGGCGAAGATGGTGTCGAAGGCCAGCGAGGACTTGCCCGACCCCGACAGGCCCGTGAAGACGATGAGCGAGTCGCGCGGCAGGTCGAGCGAGACATTCTTGAGGTTGTGCTCGCGCGCGCCACGGACGATGAGACGGTCGGCCACGCCGGTCCGCACCTTTCTTGGCTTGAGAGGAGTGACAGGGGCGAGGCCCCCGTGCTTTCTCAGACTAGGGGGAGCCACTGACAACGCCGGTCGGATTCCCGGGTTGCATAACAATCCCCGGCCCTCCAGCATGCCCGACGCCACGCCCGACCATATAGCACGCGCATTCGATTTACGGCACGGCTTCACCACCTTCACCCAAAGGTGTGGCGAAGCTAGGGTCAGCAGCATGATTGATCACGGTGATGACCTGGCGTCTGTACGTGACGCAACGGACCGGCTGCTCACCGCAGCCGCCAAACTGGACAACGCGTCGGTGGCCGAGCCGTCACGGCTCCCCGGCTGGACCCGTGGCCACGTCCTCGCCCACCTCGCCCGCAACGCGGACGCGCTCGTGAACGTCCTCGAGGGCCGTCCCATGTATCCGTCCGGGGAGGCCCGCGACGCCGACATCGAGCGGGACGCCCCGCGCCCCCTCGACGTCCAGCTCGCCGATCTGCGCGACAGCGCGGCCCGCTTCCAGGAGACGGGAGCGGCGCCGGCGGACTGGTCGCGCACGGTGGAGCTGCGCAACGGGGTCACCGACTCGGCGTCCAGGGTGCCGTTCCGCCGGTGGGTCGAGGTGGAGCTGCACCACGTGGATCTCGGCATCGGGTACGAGCTGGAGGATCTGCCGGCGGAGTTCTCGGAGCGGGAGATCGATTTCCTGGCCGCGCGCTTTTCCGGGCACCCCGATGTGCCCCCCACCCGGCTGACGGACGGCACGCGCGCGTGGCGGACGGGCCGGGAGGCGACGGAGCCGGAGGTCACCGTCTCGGGCCCGGCGCCGGATCTGCTCGGCTGGCTGGCCGGGCGCCGCGACGGCTCCGGACTCACCGTGCAGGGCGGCCCGCTGCCGGCGCTCCCCCCGTTGTGACCGCGCGGCCCATGGCGGGGGCTCCTGCCGCGCTCCCCCGCTATAGGCTGCCGCCATGACGTACAGCGGACAGGTGACGGTCGGCGGCCCGGCGGATGTGCACGAGCTGAAGGACCTGATGATCACCAAGATCGCGGTCGGCCCGATGGACAACAACGCCTATCTGCTGCGCTGCCGGGCCACCGATGAGCAGTTGCTGATCGACGCGGCCAACGACGCGGACACGCTGCTCGGCATGATCGGTGACGACGGCATCGCCTCCGTCGTCACCACCCATCAGCACGGCGACCACTGGCAGGCGCTCGCCCAGGTCGTCACGGGCACCGGCGCCCGCACGTACGCGGGCCGGGAGGACGCCGTCGGCATCCCGGTGCCGACCGACGTCCTCGTCGACGACGGCGACACCATCCGGGTGGGGCACGTGGAGCTCACCGCGCGCCACCTGGTCGGGCACACTCCGGGCTCGATCGCCCTCGTCTACGACGACCCGCACGGGCATCCCCATGTCTTCACGGGGGACTGCCTCTTCCCCGGCGGTGTCGGCAACACCCGTAAGGATCCGAAGGCGTTTGCCAGTCTGATCCACGACGTCGAGACGAAGATCTTCGACGTGCTGCCGGACGAGACCTGGGTCTACCCCGGACACGGCAACGACACGACCCTGGGCGCGGAGCGGCCGCATCTGCCGGAGTGGCACGCGCGCGGGTGGTGAGAACGCCGAACGGCACACAGGGGCGGTCAGGTTCCACGACCTGACCGCCCCTGTACGCGTCGGCCCGCTTGCCGCCTCGAGAGGACGGGCCCGTGACCCATGGGAGTCATGCCCTACAGCGCGCCGAGCGGCAGATGCGTCACACCTCGGCCGCGCCCGTCGTGACGCGAAGGGTCGCGCCCCGCGCCTCGGCGCTCGATCCGGCGTGAACTCCCCGTACGCCCGCGCCGACTTGGCTCACGTGCCCCGTGTGAACCATTCACACGAGCCGAAGTCCTGCGCGCGCTCCCCGAGCACCTTGTTGCGCAGTCAACTGGAAGCAGCCCCGCACAGGATGACGGCTCCTGCGCGGTATGGGCCGCCGGTCTTTCGATCCCCGCCCTCGACCGGCGGCCCCGGCGTTCTCTCAGGAAGTGTTCACAAGGCCGCAACACGCGTTCCCACTATGCGGACAATTCCCGTCGTGACCTCGACAAACGGGATGCTGGACTGCCACTCTCCCGCCATGCACCTTGCCCCTCGCGCACTGCGCCGCGCCGTCGCCGCGGCAACCATAGGCCTGCTCGCCACCGCTGTCGGCTGCGCTCCGCAGCCGGAGGACAAGGCCGCGGCCACACCGTCCGGTTCGGCCCCGAAGACCTGCGCCAAGGGCAAGCTGGCCACCAAGACGTCCGGCAAGCTGACCATCGCCACGGACGAGCCCGCGTACGAGCCGTGGTTCAAGGACGACAAGCCCGCCAACGGCAAGGGCTTCGAGTCCGCGGTCGCCTATGCGGTGGCGCAGCAGCTCGGCTACGACAAGAGCGCCGTCGTCTGGCAGAGCGTGCCCTTCAACAAGGCCTTCGCGCCCGGCGTGAAGACCTTCGACTTCGACATCAACCAGGTGTCGATCAGCAACGAGCGCAAGAAGGCCGTGGACTTCTCCTCCGGCTACTACGACGTGCGCCAGGCCGTCATCGCGCTGAAGGGCTCCAAGGCCGCGAAGGCGACGAGCATCGCGGATCTCAAGGGCCTCAAGCTGGGCGCCCAGGTCGGCACCACCAGCCTCGACTACATCGACGACGTGGTGAAGCCGAAGCAGGAGGCCGCGGTCTACGCCAAGAACGACCAGGCCAAGTCCGCGCTGAAGAACGGCCAGGTCGACGCCATCGTCACCGATCTGCCGACCGCGTTCTACATCACCGCGGCCGAGGTGACCGAGGCCAGGATCGTCGGGCAGTTCGAGAACCAGGGCGGTACGCCGGAGCAGTTCGGGCTCGTACTCGACAAGGGCAGCGCCCTCACCTCGTGCGTGACGGGCGCCGTCGACGCCCTTCGCAAGGACGGCACGCTGGCGAAGATCGAGAAGCAGTGGCTCTCGGACGCCGTCGACGCTCCGGTGCTCAAGTGACCGTCGCCAAGGAGGAGTCCGGCCGGGAGGACGCGGACGACAAGGGTGACATGCCCGGCGGGGGCGACGGCTACGTCCCGTCGCAGCGGCGCATCGAGCGTGAAGCCTTCAAGCGCGCGCGTGCCCGCCGCGCGACGGCGATCGCCGCGCTGTCGACCCTCGTCACAGGCGTGGTCCTCTATCTGATCGTCGTCAATGCGCCCGGCTGGCCGCGCACCAAGGAGACGTTCTTCAACGGGCAGTACGCGCGCGAGGCGTTCCCCAAGGTCCTCGAAGGGCTCTGGCTCAACGTCCGGCTGCTGCTGATCTGCGGCGCGGCGGTGCTGGTCCTCGGCATGCTGATCGCCATCGCGCGCACCCTGCGCGGTCCGGTGTTCTTCCCGCTGAGGGCGCTGGCGGCCGCCTACACCGACTTCTTCCGCGGGTTGCCGCTGATCATCAACCTGATGATCGTGGTCCTGGGTGTTCCCGCGCTGCGGCTGCAGGGCGTGACCGTGGACCCGGTGCTCCTCGGCGGTACGGCGCTCACGCTGACGTATTCGGCCTATGTGGCCGAGGTGTTCCGTGCCGGCATCGAGTCCGTGCACCCCTCGCAGCGCGCAGCGGCCCGCTCGCTCGGCCTCACCAACCGGCAGGCCCTGCGCCATGTCGTCCTGCCGCAGGCCGTGCGCCGGCAGGTGCCGCCCCTGCTGAACGATCTGGTGTCGCTGCAGAAGGACACCGGACTCGTCTCGATCGGCGGCGCGATCGACGCCGTACGGGCCGCGGACATCATCGTGGGGCGCAGCCTCAACTACACGCCGTACATCGTCGCGGGTCTGGTATTCGTGGCGCTGACCATCCCGATGACCCGCTTCACTGACTGGGTGACGGCACGGATGGACCGCCGGCGGGCCCAGGGAGGATCGATATGAGCGACGCGCCCGTGCTGCGCATGGAGTCCGTGCGCAAGACCTTCGGCGACTCGGTCGTCCTGCGCGATGTCGACCTGGAGGTCGCGCCGCACACGGTGACCGCGTTGATCGGCGCCTCCGGCTCGGGCAAGTCGACGCTGCTGCGGTGCGCGAACCTCCTGGAGGAGATCGACGACGGGGCGATCTGGTTGGACGGCGAGGAGATCACCGATCCGCGCGCCGACCAGGACGCGGTTCGCCGCCGTATCGGCGTGGTCTTCCAGGCCTACAACCTGTTCCCGCACATGACGGTCCTGGACAACGTCACCCTTGCCCCGCGGCGGGTGCACGGCGCCTCCCGTGCGGAGGCCGAGGAGCGTGCCCGGGAGCTGCTGGACCGGCTCGGGCTGGGCGGCAAGGCGAGCGAGTACCCGGACCGGCTGAGCGGCGGTCAGCAGCAGCGGGTGGCGATCGTGCGGGCTCTGGCCGTACGGCCGCGGCTGCTGCTGCTCGACGAGATCACCGCCGCCCTCGACCCCGAGCTCGTCGGCGAGGTCCTCACCGTCGTGCGGGACCTGAAGGACGACGGCATGACCATGGTGCTGGCCACGCACGAGATGGGCTTCGCCCGGGACGTCGCCGACCAGGTTTGTTTTCTGGACTCGGGGGTGGTCCTGGAGCGCGGAACCGCCGAGCAGGTCTTCGGCGACCCGCAGCAGGAACGCACGCAGCGGTTCCTGCGGCGGATCGTGGAGGCGGGCCGGCTGTAAGACTCGGGCGCCTGGTGATCGGGGCTTACGCGTCGGCCTGAGCGACCCCCACCAGCGCCGCGACACGCTCCACGCCGAACACGTATCCCTGTACTCCGCACCCGGCGATGACGCCGTCGGCGCGCAGGGAGACGTACGAGTGGTGCCGGAACGACTCGCGCTGGTGGATGTTGGAGATGTGCACCTCCAGCACGGGCAGTCCGTCGCAGGTGTTGAGTGCGTCCAGAATCGCAACTGACGTGTGGGAGTACGCCCCGGGGTTGATGACGATCCCGCAGTGGTTCAGCCGTGCCTCGTGGATCCAGTCGACCAACTCGCCCTCGTGGTTGGACTGCCGGAAGTCCACCGTGCCGCCGTGCGCGGCGGCCGCCTTGGCGCACAGGGCCTCGACGTCGGCGAGGGTGTCCTTGCCGTAGATCTCCGGCTGGCGCTGGCCGAGCAGGTTCAGGTTGGGCCCGTTGAGGATCATGATCGGGGCGTTGGCCAGGGTGCGGGGCACGGTTCCTCCGGTCCGGTGGTTTGCGGCGATCCGTCGAGGACCGCTGTTCGCACCCGGTTTATCACGGTGCATTCGCGGCGGGACGGCCCGCACTCCCGACGGCCCGCCCGGCGCATCACCTCCCGTACCGGCGAGGCCCGATCACGCCCGTGCGTCCCCGTAACCCGCTGTCACCGTGGGTAGTTGACGCGGCATGCACGACGTACGCACCGTAATGAGACCCTCCATGCTGCGGCTCGCGGCCGCCTCGCTCGCCGGGACGGCCATCGAGTTCTACGACTTCTTCGTCTACGGGACCGCCGCGGCGCTGGTCCTGGGGCCGCTGTTCTTCCCGGCGTTCTCACCGGTGGCGGGCACTCTCGCGGCCTTCGTCACGTTCGGCGTGGGGTTCGTGGCGCGGCCGCTGGGCTCGGTGCTGTTCGGGCACATCGGGGACCGGCGCGGACGCCGGCCGGTCCTGGTCGGCTCGCTGCTGCTGACCGGCGCTGCCACGGTCGCGGTCGGCTGTGTGCCGACGTACGAGTCGATCGGTGGGGCCGCCCCCGCACTGCTCCTGGTGCTGCGTTTTCTGCAGGGGCTGGGGCTCGGCGGGGAGTGGGGCGGGGCGGTGCTGCTCACCGCCGAGCACGCGCCCGCCGAACGGCGTGCCCTGTGGTCGAGCTTCCCGCAGGTCGGGCCCGCCCTGGGGTTCCTGCTCGCCAATGGTGTGGTGCTGGCGCTGTCGGCGACGCTGTCCGACGCGCAGTTCGCCCAGTGGGGATGGCGGGTGCCGTTCTGGGCGGCGGGTGTGCTGGCCGCGGCGGGGCTGTGGCTGCGGTCGTCGCTCGCCGAGAGCCCCAGCTTCCTGGAGATCGACGACCACGCGCGCGTGCCGCTCGCGGAGGTCGTGCGCGGCCACTGGCGGCTCGTCCTGCTGACGGCCGGGGCGCTCTCCGTCGGGTACGCGATCTTCTACACCGTGACGACCTGGTCCCTCGCGTACGCGACGGAGCGGCTCGGGGTGAGCCGTACTGTCATGTTGACCTGCATCATGGCCGCGGTGGTGGTGATGGGCGCGCTCACCCCGCTGGCCGCGCTGCTCGGGGACCGCTACGGGCGACGGCCGATGTGCCTGGCCGGGTGCACCGCCGCCACCGCTTGGATGTTTCCGACGGTCTACCTCCTCGCGACCGGTGAGCCGCTGCTGATGTTCGCCGGCTTCCTGGGGGCGCTGCTCGCGTTCGTCACGATGTCCGGGGTGATCGCCGCGTATCTGTCCGAACTGTACGAGCCGCGGGTGCGCTGCACGGGAGCGGCTGTCGGCTACAACCTCGGCGGGGTACTCGGTGGCGCGCTCACGCCGATCGCGGCGACGGCGCTGGTCGGGCACAGCGGCCGGGTCCCGTGGGGCGTGGGGGCCTATCTGACGGGGATCGCGCTGCTGAGCCTCGGGTGCTTCGCGCTGCTGCCGGAGACGCGGCCGGTGGCGGTGGTCGCCCCGGAGCCGGTCATGGATTGATGGCGAGCTCCAAGTACGCCGCGAACAGCACCAGATGGACCCCGCCCTGCAGCGGCGTGGCCCGGCCCGGCACCACGGTCAGGGAGCTCACCACCACGGTCAGGGCGAGCAGCACCATGTGGGTGGAGCCGAGGCCGAGGACGAGCGGGCCGGAGAGCCAGATGGATGCCAGGGCGACGGCGGGGATGGTCAGGCCGATGCTGGCCATGGCGGAGCCGAGGGCCAGGTTCAGGCTGGTCTGCACCCGGTCGCGGCGGGCGGAGCGCAGGGCCGCGATGGTCTCGGGGAGCAGCACCAGCAGGGCGATGATCACGCCGACGACCGCGTGGTGCAGTCCGGCGGCCTCCACTGCGGACTCGATGGTGGGCGACACACCCTTGGCCAGGCCGACCACGCCGATCAGCGCGAGACCGAGCAGGGCCAGGCTGATCCACGCGGTGCGGACGGTCGGGGTGTCCGCGTGGTCGTCGGTGGTGATCACCCCGCCCTGGCGGCTGATGGGCAGGAAGTAGTCGCGGTGCCGCACGGTCTGGGTCGCGACGAACAGGCCGTAAAGGATCAGCGAGGAGATCGCGGCGAAGGTCAGCTGTACGCCCGAGAACTCCGGGCCCGGCTTGCTGGTGGTGAACGTCGGCAGTACCAGGCTGAGCGTGGCCAGGGTGGCGACG
The DNA here is from genome assembly GCF_000720765.1 of Streptomyces sp. NRRL S-646. Classification (GTDB taxonomy): domain Bacteria; phylum Actinomycetota; class Actinomycetes; order Streptomycetales; family Streptomycetaceae; genus Streptomyces. Next base: position 638,931 of record NZ_JODC01000005.1, on the reverse strand, counting down.
GTGGCGAGCGCGGCGCCGGTGCCTTCGGGGTTGAAGACCGCGGTGCCGTGACGCACGGAGGCGACCAGCAGACAGAGGCCGACGATGCCGTTGCAGGTGATCATCACCGCCGCGAAGACCGTGTCCCTGGCCAGGGTCGAGCTCTTGCCGCCGCCGTCTGCCATCAGGGTGACGATCAGGGCGACCTCGATGACCGTGACGGCGACCGCGAGTACGAGGGAGCCGAAGGGTTCGCCGACCCGGTGGGCGACCACCTCGGCGTGGTGCACGGCGGCGAGGACGGCGCCGGCGAGGACGAGGGTGACCACAGCGACGACCGCGGCGGGCAGATCACGCCCCCAGGTGAAGGCCAGCAGGACGATCGATAGCACCGGCACGACGGACGTCCACTGCGTCGTGAGCGACCTGAGCCGAGCGATCATGCAGCGATCGTGGCAGAGACGTACGGGCCCCGCACCCGGGCGGTGCGGGGCCCCTTCGGGGGGTGCGCGGCTATTTGAGCTCGCTCATCTCCAGCAGGTCGCAGTTGGTGAACGTGCGCTCGCCAATGCTCAGCGCGCCCATCTGCTCCGCCATCTTGGCCGTCTCGGGGTCGTTGCTGTTCCGCATCGCGTCCTCGTACGACTCGAATTCGATCAGCGCCAGATAGCGGCGGGGATTGTCCCGGTCTTTGAGGAGCATGCTGTGCGTGGGGCCGCCCGCCCGGCCGGCGTTGCGCTCCCTCGCCTCCTGCACCAGTTGCTGCATCTCCTCCAGACGCTCGGTCTCGAAGGTGATGATCTGTACGAACTTCATGGGTACCTCCACGCGGCCAGGGCGCTCCCTGGCCGGGAAACGCGCTCAGGAAACAAGCAAGCACCGGGAGCGGTGCGCGGCAATTCGCCGCGCACCGCTCCCGGTGGTGGTTGTTTCTACGTCCGTCGCAGTCAGGCCTGGATGCTGTCCTTCGCAGCGCCTTCGCTCTGCGCCTGCGCCGCCTCGGCCGCCGCCTGCTTCTTTGTCGCCCTCAGGCTGGTGATGGTGGTGACGATCAGGACCGAGCAGATCACGCCGAGGGAGACCGGGATGGAGATCTCCGGGACGTGGACGCCGGACTCGTGCAGCGCGTGCAGCACCAGCTTGACGCCGATGAAGCCGAGGATGATCGATAGGCCGTAGCTGAGGTGGACCAGCTTCTTCAACAGGCCGCCGATCAGGAAGTACAGCTGCCTGAGGCCCATCAGCGCGAAGGCGTTGGCGGTGAAGACGATGTACGGGTCCTGGGTCAGGCCGAAGATCGCGGGGATCGAGTCGAGGGCGAACAGGACGTCGGTGGTGCCGATCGCGAGCATCACGACCAGCATCGGCGTCATGACCCGCTTGCCGTTCTGCTCGATCCACAGCTTCGTGCCGTGGTAGCGGTCGGCGACGCCGAAGCGGCGCTCGGCGGCCTTGAGCAGCTTGTTCTCCTCGAACTCCTCGTCCTCCTCATCGGCCCGGGCCTCCTGGATGAGCTTCCAGGCGGTCCAGATGAGGAAGGCACCGAAGAGGTAGAAGACCCACGCGAAGCTGGCGAGGATCGCCGCACCGGCGGCGATGAAGATCGCCCGCAGGACCAGGGCTATGAGGACGCCGACGAGCAGCACCCGCTGCTGGTACTGGGAGGGCACCGCGAACTTCGCCATGATCAGGACGAAGACGAAGAGGTTGTCGACGCTCAGGGACTTCTCGGTGATGAAGCCCGCGAAGAACTCGCCGCCGGCCTGGCCGCCGCCGAAGAGGAGCAGACCGAGTCCGAAGAGCCCGGCCAGGGCGATCCAGACGACCGTCCAGATCCCGGCTTCCTTGATCGAGACGTCGTGCGGCTTGCGGCCGATGAAGAAGTCGACCGCGATCAGGGCGGCAAGGCCCACGATGGTAAGGACCCACAGGGTCGGGGAAACATCCACTGCGCCTCCGGCAATACGTAACGGCAGATGACCAGCGTCGTCGCGCTGCCGGAGGTCTCTTCCACCCAGGGTGGGCCGACGCCCCGGGATCAGTTCTGATCCGTATTGACGGGTACGCCGCAGTCGACAGGGAGTACTCCCCTCCGTGAGGACTACAGTACCCCAATCACCAAGGAAAGGTAAAGCAATTAGCAAAGAAAAGGTCAAAGAGCCTGTTCAAGGCGCCTTTACCGGTACTTGGTGCGGGCCGTTGCCACCTGGGTGAGCACCTGCTGGAGCACCTGGCTGCCGGGCGGCACGAGGGCCGGCTCGTAGGTCCAGGCATGGCCGACCCACGGGTCGGCGAGATGGTCGTCGGGCAGCGGGGTGAGGCGCAGCAGCGAACGCCACAGGGGGTCGAGGAGAGGCCCGTAGCCGGCGGCCTCCTCGCGGTCCGCGACCATCATCAGGTGGACGCCGACGGCCGGGCCCTCGTCCGCGAGATAGCGCAGCTGGGTCACCGCCCGGTCGTCGAAGCCGTGCGGGAAGTCGTTGACGATCAGGAGCTGCTCGGCGGTGTCCAGGCCGGGCGGGAGCGAGTCGGCGGCACCGCCGCGCACCGCCATCTGCACCAGGTCGACGCGCTGGGTGAGCCGGGTCAGGACGTCCGTCACGCCCGTCGCGCCCAGGGCGGGCGGGCTCGCCAGCACGCCGCTGTGCACCAGCGGTGCGAGCGCCTGGCCTGCGGAGCCGGCCGGGTCGATGACATGCACGCTGAACTCGTCCGCCGGATAGACGGCGAGCAGCCGTGCCGCGAGCGCCACCGCGGTGTCCATGGCAAGGCGCCCCAGCTCATGGGCGTTTGCGGACGAGTCGTCGAGTGATGCGGGACGTCCGCTGTCGATCCACAGACCGCGTTCGAGCGGCAGGCGGACCAGCATCGGGATGCGCAGCAGCTCGCTCTCGGGCAGCGAGAGGTCGCCCAGGCGCAGGGCCATGGGGATCTCCATCGGCACCCGGTAGCCGTGCCAGACGGGGTTGTCCCAGCGCGCGAACGCGGGCGGCAGCGCGGGCTCGACGACCTCGGCCTCGGCGGCGAGCTGGGCGAGGTCCCGGTCGAGGGCCGCCCTGGCCTGGTCGACGAGCTGCGCGTGCTTGGCGCGGGCCCCTTCCCGGGCGGCATCGCCCTGTCCGCCGATTCTGTTGCGCGGGTCGGAAAGGGCCTGGTCGAGCTCCTTCTCCATGCGCGAGTCGGCGAAGTCGACGGCGCTGCGGTAGGCGGCCGTGGTGCGGGCCAGGTCTTCGAACATGCCCCAGACCTGGTTGTACAACCGCTCGTCCATGGACCAGCCGGTCGCGTCGCCCGCGACCGGCGGCGCGGGCTGTCCGGGCGGGGCCGGGGGCACGGTCGGCGGGGGCGGTGGCGGCGCGGCGGCCTGCCGGCCCGGATGGCTGTAGTCGACCGGGCCGCCGGCGGTGGGCGAGGAGGGCTGCGTGACCGCGGAAGGATCCGCCGGGTATCCGGGCTGGGTGCCCTCTGGTCCGTACGGAGATGTGGGCGGAGGGGGTACGGGACCGGGGGCGCCCTGGGGTGCCGCGGGGCCGCCCTGGTCGGGCCCGTGCGCCGGTGCGGCGGCCTGGCGTGTGCGGTCCCCGTCCGCGCTGCGCTGCGGGGGTGCAGGCACCGAGCGGGCCAGGCCTTGGGCCACAGCCTCGTTGATGGTGCCCGCGAGGCGTTGGGCCTCGGGCAGGCCCTGGTCGGCGAGGAGCTCGGCGAGGCCGCCCGCGTAGCCCTGGCCGACTGCACGCACCTTCCAGGCGCCCTGCCGGCGGTAGAGCTCCAGGGCGACGACTGCGCACTCGGCGTCCAGGCCGGTGATCGTGTAGCTGGCGACCTCGGTGCCGTCGAGGCCGGTGACCGCGACGAAGGGGGCGGTCACCGTGCCGAAGCGGACCGGGCCTCCGCCGCCCGCCGTGGGCAGGGCGAGCAGCACATTGACCCGGTGCACGGCCTCCGGCATGGCGTCCAGGTCCACCGCGAGACGGTGGTCGGCGGCCGCCTGCTTGGAGACCTCGAGCCCGGGCAGGGTGGGCGCGCCCGGGTGGGCCACCCATTCGACGCCGCGGGCCTTGCCCTTCTCGTCGCTGAGCGTGGCCGAGGCCACGATCGGCGTGCCGGCCGCAACCCGGATCTCGAGACGGGACTGGGAGAGCGGGTGGTTCTGCCCCCGCACCAGCTCGGCCGTCATCGCCCTCGTCCCCCTGTGTCGCTGGTGTGTCTTGTCGTGGGCCGCCAGGGCCTGTCTTTGCGGCAGGCCCTGGCGGGGTGGCTCTACAGGTGCGGCAGGATCGCCGGCATCAGGTCCTGGAAGGTGCGGCCGTTGGCCGGGGTGCCGAGGGCCGTCATCGTCCAGCCCGGGCCCGAGCGGTGCACCTTCGCCATGATCTGGGCCGTGTAGGCGCCGCCGCCCGCCAGCGTGTAGCGGGCGAGCTCCTGGCCGTTGGTCTCGTCGACCAGGCGACAGAACGCGTTCTGCACCTCCTGGAACGTCTGGCCCGTGAATGAGTTCACGGTGAAGACGATCTGGTCGATGTGGACCGGGATGCGCGCCAGGTCGACGAGGATCGCCTCGTCGTCGCCGCCCTGGCCGACACCGCCGACGAGGTTGTCACCGGTGTGGCGCACGGAGCCGTCGTCGCTCACCAGGTGGCGGAAGAAAACGACGTCGACCGGCTGCTTGTCGGCGAACAGGACGGCGGAGGCGTCCAGGTCGATCTCCCGGGTGCGCGAGCCGAACAGGCCGCGCCGGGGAGCCGCCTGCCAGCCGAGACCCATGCGGACCGCGGTCAGGCTGCCTCCGTCGTTCTTCTGCAGACTGATGGCCTGACCCTTGGTCATGTTGACGGTCACGCGCTGATTCCCCTCTCGAACTGTCCCCTGTTGCCGCAGAGTCCGCGGTTGACCAAAACCCTACGCAGGGCCGCCGAGAGTGCCGCACCCCGACCCGTACTTTGTGTCGGTCTTGCAACACAGAGCGCGTACGCCGAGGTCCGGCGGCGGCAGCGTGGTCAGGCCAGCCCCGCCTCCCTCATCTGACGCAGTTCCTTCTTCATCTCGGAGACCTCGTCGCGCAGCCGCGCCGCGATCTCGAACTGGAGGTCGGCGGCAGCGGCGCGCATGCGCGCCGTCATCTCCTCGATCTGGTCGGCGAGTTCGGCGGCGGGACGGTCGGTCGGGACCGTCTCCTTGGCCTTGGCCTTGCCCTTGCCCTTGGCGGTCTTGGCACTGCCAGCCGCCTTGGAGCCGAGGGCGGGCACGGGTGCCTTCGCGTCCTTGCCGTCCTTCAGCTTGCGGTAGCCCGAGCCGAGCAGCTGCTCCGTGTCGACGTCCTCGCGGGCGATCTGGGCGACGATGTCGTTGATCTTCTTGCGGAGCGGCTGTGGGTCGATGCCGTTCGCCGTGTTGTACGCGACCTGCTTCTCCCGGCGGCGGTTGGTCTCGTCGATGGCCTTCGCCATCGCCGGGGTGATCTTGTCGGCGTACATGTGGACCTGGCCGGAGACGTTGCGCGCGGCGCGGCCGATCGTCTGGATCAGCGACGTGCCGGAGCGCAGGAAGCCTTCCTTGTCGGCGTCGAGGATGGCCACCAGGGACACCTCGGGCAGGTCGAGGCCCTCGCGCAGCAGGTTGATGCCGACCAGGACGTCGAACTCGCCGGAGCGCAGTTCGCGCAGCAACTCGACGCGGCGCAGGGTGTCGACGTCGCTGTGCAGATAGCGGACCTGGATGCCGAGCTCGAGGAAGTAGTCCGTGAGATCCTCGGCCATCTTCTTGGTGAGGGTGGTGACCAGGACGCGCTCGTCCTTCTCGGTGCGGGTGCGGATCTCGTGCACCAGGTCGTCGATCTGGCCCTCGGTGGGCTTGACCACGACCTCCGGGTCGATCAGACCGGTAGGGCGGATGATCTGCTCCACGGCGCCGTCCGCGCGCGAGAGCTCGTACTTGCCGGGGGTCGCCGAGAGATAGACCGTCTGTCCGATGCGCTCCTGGAACTCCTCCCACTTCAGCGGCCGGTTGTCGAGGGCGGAGGGCAGGCGGAAGCCGTGCTCGACGAGGGTGCGCTTGCGGGAGGCGTCGCCCTCGTACATGGCGCCGATCTGCGGGACGGTGTTGTGGGACTCGTCGATGACCAGCAGAAAGTCGTCCGGGAAGTAGTCGAGCAGGGTGTTCGGCGGGGAGCCGGGCGAACGGCCGTCGAAGTGCATCGAGTAGTTCTCGACGCCGGAGCAGGAGCCGATCTGGCGAAGCATCTCGAGGTCGTACGTGGTGCGCATCCGCAGGCGCTGGGCCTCCAGGAGCTTGCCCTGCTTCTCCAGCTCGGCCAGCCGCTCGCCGAGCTCCTTCTCGATGTCGTTGACGGCCCGCTCCAGGCGCTCCGGTCCCGCCACGTAGTGGGTGGCCGGGAAGATGTACAGCTGCTGGTCCTCGCTGATGATCTCGCCGGTGAGGGGGTGGAGCGTGGAGAGGGCCTCGATCTCGTCGCCGAACATCTCGATGCGGACGGCGAGTTCCTCGTAGACCGGGAAGATCTCGATGGTGTCGCCGCGGACGCGGAAGGTGCCCCGGGTGAAGGCCAGGTCGTTGCGGGTGTACTGGATGTCGACGAAGCGGCGCAGCAGCTGGTCGCGGTCGATCTCGTCGCCGACCCTGAGCGGGACCATGCGGTCCACGTACTCCTGAGGCGTGCCGAGGCCGTAGATGCAGGACACCGAGGCGACCACGACGACGTCGCGGCGGGTGAGCAGCGAGTTGGTCGCGGAGTGGCGCAGGCGCTCGACCTCCTCGTTGATCGAGGAGTCCTTCTCGATGTAGGTGTCCGACTGCGGGACGTAGGCCTCGGGCTGGTAGTAGTCGTAGTACGAGACGAAGTACTCGACCGCGTTGTTCGGCAGCAGCTCGCGGAATTCGTTCGCCAGCTGGGCGGCCAGGGTCTTGTTCGGCGCCATCACGAGGGTGGGGCGCTGAAGCTTCTCGATCATCCACGCGGTGGTGGCGGACTTGCCGGTGCCGGTCGCGCCGAGCAGGACGACGTCCTTCTCGCCTGCCTCGATGCGCCGGGCCAGCTCGGCGATGGCCTGCGGCTGGTCGCCGCTGGGCTGGTAGGGGCTGACGACCTCGAAGGGCGCCACCGTGCGTTCGATGTTGGAAACGGGCCGCATGGAGTCAACCGTACGACCCGGCACTGACAACGCGGGCCGATCAGCGGTTCTGCGGGGTGCGGGAGCTGCGTCGGCCCGGCTGCCGGGCCGGGCGGAGCGGGGGGCGGTGGGCCGGGTGGTGGACGGCCGGGTGGGCGGGGACGCCCGGCTTGTTCTCGGCGGGGGCCAGGGCGGCCTTGCCCATGACCATCAGCGGGTCGAACATCACGACCACGGCGGCGAGCAGCAGGAAGGCGAGCGGGCCGATCAGCATGGGCCACAGCAGCGTGGCGGGCGAGTCCCCGGAGGCGGGCGCGGCCGTGTCGTGGAGGTGGACGCTGAGGGCCGCCATGCCCGTGTAGTGCATGCCGCTGACAGCGAGCCCCATGACGAGGCTCGCGCCCACGCTCCACAGGAAGCCCCTGACCTGTCCGGCCGCCCACAGGGCGGCGGTTGCGGCCACCATCGCGATGACGACGGAGACGGCGACGGTCACCGTGTTGTATTCCAGCTTTCCGTTCAGGCGCATTCCCGCCATGCCCAGATAGTGCATCGAGGCGATTCCCAGGCCGGTGATCGTGCCCCCTGTGAACAGGGCCGTTCCCTTCGCCCCCTTGTAACCGACGATGAAGATCCCGATGCCCACCATGACGATGGCGACACCGAGGCTGGCGAACGTGGTCGCCTTGTCGTAGTGGATCGGCGCCTGTTTGACGGTGAACCCCATCATCGCGACGAAGTGCATGGTCCATATGCCGGAGCCGATGGCCGCCGACCCGAGGGCCAGCCAGCCGGGCCGCCAGGATCGGGTGACGAGCATGGATCTGGTCGTGCAACGCAGCCCCAGGGCGCCACCGAGGGAGGCCATGAGATAGGCCACCACCGGTGTGACGAGTCCGTAGCTGAATCCGTCGACCGTGCCTTGCATGCGCGGCTGCCCTTCCCGCCCTCTTACGTCCCGGAATTCCCTGAAATGCGCCCCCTCCCAGGACCGCCCGAGCGGTCAGGGTTGAGGCAGAGAGTATGACCCCCACCAGAATGGTCGAACGATTTTCCGGCAAAGAAACACGTCGTTACCCCAGTTGTGCGGCCGCAGTGTGCGGACTTGGGCGACTCCATTCATTGTGTGGTCGTTCTGTACCCCACCGTCGTCGACGCTCTGCTGTCACAGTTGAGCTGTCCGTGTTCATACGACACGAGGAGTACGCATGTACGCGCGCGCAGTCGCCGCCATCACCACCGCGCTCCTGGGGACCGCCGGCCTCCTGCTGCCCGGCTCCGCCGCGCGGGCCGGCGACGTCGACGCACTGCCCCTGGTCATCGGGCACCGGGGGGCCTCCGCCTATGCGCCCGAGAACACGCTGGCCTCCATCGACAAAGCGGCCCGGCTGGGCATCGCGTGGGTGGAGAACGACGTGCAGCGCACCAAGGACGGTGAGCTCGTCGTCATCCACGACGACAGCCTGCAGCGCACGACCGACGTCGAGGAGGTCTTCCCCTGCCGGACGTCCTGGGACGTGAAGGACTTCACCGCGGCCGAGATCGCGCGCCTCGACGCGGGAAGCTGGTTCGGACGCCGGTATGCGGGTGCGCGCGTGCCGACGCTGGACGAGTACATGCGCCGTGTCGAGCACAACCACCAGAAGCTGCTGCTCGAGATCAAGAATCCCGAGCTGTACCCGGGCATCGAACAGCAGACCCTGAAGGTGCTCGGCAACGACGGCTGGCTCGACCCGCAGCACCTGGCCGACCGGCTTGTCGTGCAGAGCTTCAGCGCGGACAGCCTGCGCATCGTCCACGACCTGAAGCCCGCCGTCAGGACGGGCTTCCTCGGGACACCGCACCTCTCGGACCTGCCCGCCTATGCGCGCTTCACCGACGGGATCAATCCCTCGTTCGGCTCGATCTCGGTGGGTTACGTTTCCGCAGCGCACGACTTCACGGGGCCGCACGGTAGACCGCTCAACGTCTTCACATGGACCGTGAACGACGCGGACACCGCCCGGCAGGTCACCCGGTACGGCGTGGACGGCATCATCACCAACGAGCCCGACGTGGTCCGGGCCGCCCTGCAGGCGCCCTGAGCCCCGTTCCCCGGGCGATGTCAGTGGCGGGTCGTACGGTGGGCGCATGGACAGCGATGGGCAGTACGAACAGCAGGTCGTGTGGGCGGTGGTCGGCACCGGGATCGGTCCGCTGCTGCTGGCCGCGACCCGCGAGGGCCTGGTCAACGTCGTGTTCCACGCCACGGACGGGGTGCGTGACAAGGCGCTCGAGCGGCTGGCGTCCCGGCTGGGCCGCGAGCCCGTCGAGGCACCCGACTCGCCCCTGCTGGCCGTGGCGATACGGCAGGTCGAGGCGTACTTCGCGGGCGAGCGGCGCGACTTCGAGCTGCCGCTGGACTGGTCGCTGATCTCGGGCTTCAACCGGCAGGTGCTGCGCGAGTTGGCCTCGGGGGTGCCGTACGGCGCGGTCGTGGGCTACGGCGACCTGGCCGGGCGGGTGGGTCAGCCGGGCGCGGCCCAGGCGGTGGGGATGGCGATGGGGTCCAATCCGCTGCCGGTCGTCGTGCCCTGCCACCGGGTGGTGGAGAGCGACGGGGGCATCGGCGGGTTCGGGGGCGGGCTGGAGACCAAGCGCAAGCTGCTCGCGTTGGAGGGGGTCCTGCCCGAGCCGCTGTTCTGAGACACCGGCTCCGGGGGCGCGCGAAGGGTGGTCGGGAAGCGGAGGCGGTAGCAGACTCCGCCATGCGCACAGCCACTGGCATCCGAGGGTTCGGAGCCGAAGGGACGGCGATCACGCATGAGCGGAAACAGGGCAGTCGCGTATCTCAAGCCGGGCGCGGTGGAAGTCAGGACCATCGACTACCCGACGCTTGAACTCCAGGACGGGCCGGGGGTCGCACCCGAGAACGTCGGCCGCAAGTGCCGGCACGGTGTGATCCTCAAGGTGCTCGCCACCAACATCTGTGGAAGCGACCAGCACATGGTGCGCGGGCGGACGACCGCACCGGAGGGGCTGGCGCTCGGACACGAGATCACCGGAGAGGTCGTCGAACGGGGTCCGGACGTCGAGTTCATCGACATCGGCGACATCGTCTCCGTACCGTTCAACATCGCCTGCGGGCGGTGCCGCAACTGCAAGGAGCGCAAGACCGGCATCTGCCTGAACGTCAACCCGGCCCGCCCCGGGGCGGCGTACGGCTATGTCGACATGGGCGGCTGGGTCGGCGGTCAGGCCGAGTACGCCATGGTCCCGTACGCGGACTTCAACCTGCTGAAGTTCCCGGACCGGGAGGAGGCGCGCGAGAAGCTGCTGGATCTGACCATGCTGTCGGACATCTTCCCGACCGGCTTCCACGGCGTGGTGTCCTCGGGCGCCGGGGTCGGCTCGACGGTGTACATCGCCGGGGCGGGTCCGGTCGGTCTCGCCGCGGCCGCGTCGGCGCAGTTGCTGGGCGCCGCCGTGGTCGTCGTCGGCGACCTCAATGCCGAACGCCTCGCGCAGGCACGGAGCTTCGGCTGCGAGACCGTCGACGTCTCCCAGGGAAGCGTCGAGGACCAGCTCGTGCAGATCCTCGGCGAGCCCGAGGTGGACGCGGCGGTCGACGCGGTCGGCTTCGAGGCACGGGCACACGGCAAGGACGCCCCCGAGGCGCCGGCGACGGTGCTCAACTCGCTGATGGGCATCACACGGGCGGGCGGTGCGCTGGGCATCCCCGGGCTGTATGTCACGGACGACCCCGGCGGGATCGACGAGGACGCGAAGTCCGGAACGCTGAAGGTGCGGCTCGGGCTCGGCTGGGCCAAGAGCCATCACTTCGCGACCGGACAGTGCCCGGTGATGAAGTACCACCGGGGCCTGATGATGGCGATCCTGCACGGGCGCGTGCACATCGCCAAGGCGGTCAACGCGACCGTCATCGGCCTGGAGGACGCACCGCGCGGTTACGCCGAGTTCGACCAGGGCGCCAGCCGCAAGTACGTGCTCGATCCACACGGAGCACTGGCCGGCGTACGTCCCGTCTGAACTCGTGAGCAGCAGGACAGGCAGGGGATATGGGGTGCCCACGCGCGCGTGGGCACCCCGCTGGTCCGCCCGGGCACCTCGCTAGTCGTAGTGCCGGGCTTCGAAGACGTTTCCGTCCGGGTCGCGGAAGTAGAAGCTGCGCCTGGCCTTTCCGCGGGCGCCGTAGGAGTCGTGGGAGAACTCGGAGACGGGGACGGCGCGTTCCTCGAGGCGGCTGTGCAGGGCGTCGAAGTCGTCGCCGGGCAGGGCCAGGCAGACGTGGTTGACGGGGTGGCCCGCGCTGTCGGCGGCGCCTGGGAGCATCTTCATGTGCTCCGCCATGGAGTGGGGCATGAGGTCGAGGATGGTCTCGTCGTTGAGCCGTACTGAGGGGAACGACGCCTTCCCCGCGGAGAACTCGGTGATCCTCAGGGGGCGCAGTCCCACCGCCTTCTCGTAGAAGTCGGCCGAGGCGACCGGGTCGTGTACCCACAGGACGACATGGTCGAGACGTGTCGTGTTGTCCGTCATGTTCTTCAGGCTGGTACCGCCTCCCCCGGACCGCAAGGGTGTGCGCGGAGCTCCCGGCCGCGGGGCTACGCCTTGGTCCCCCACGCCGAGATCATCGGGGCCGTGGCCAGGTCCATCCCGCCGGCCTCGATGTTCGCCAGGTGGCGGTCGATGTCCTCGTTCGTGGCGAGGTTCGCGGTGACGAGGGTGTCGCGGATCTGGCGGATCGTGGCCGACTCGAGGACGGCGCAGGCCGGGGAGGTGAGGGGGAAGTACGCATCGGCCTCGACGCCGCGCAGGCCGGCCTCGCGGAGCAGGCGTGGCAGGCGGCGGCCGTAGGAGAGGTCGGCGCCACGGTCGGCGAGCAGCCGGCGGAATCCGTGCCGCAGACGGTTGGCGAGTCGTTGCTCGGGACCGTGTTCGTCGGGGCAGACCAAGGGCTGCAGGGCGGGGTCGGCGTCCTCGATCAGTAGCCGGCCGCCGGGACGCAGGGCCTTGATCATCGACTGCAACGCCCGTTCACGGTCCGGCACATGGACAAGGACCAGCCGGGCGTGCACCAGGTCGAAGCCCTCGCCCGGCGGTTCCTCGGCGCCCACGTCGTGGACGCGTACCTCCACCGGCGGGCGGGCCACGGAGGCGAGCAGCGATGTGCCGATGTCGGTGGCGAGTACCTGTCCGCTCGGGCCGACCTTCTCTGCCAGCCAGGACACCACGGAGGTGCCGCCCGCGCCGACCTCCCAGCAGCGCCGGCCGGAGCCGATGCCGAGCCCTTCCAGGTGCCGGAAGGTGGTGGGGTCGAAGAGGGTGGCGAAGGCCTCGAAGCGCTCTCCCGCCTCCGTCTGCCGGTTGTCGAGAAGATAGCCGTCGGATCGCTTCATGACGCGATCATCCCAGTTGCCCGGCTTGCCGGAAGCGGTCGACGAGTCACCTACGGCGAGTCGGGCAGACGTTCCGTTGTCCAACCCCTTCGTCCACAGGCGGGAACCAAACGGAATGAGCTGCTCCCACAGGCTCACCCGCCCCTTACACAGACCTGGCAAACTGGCGCGCCAAGGCACAGACAGGCGGCTCACCACGGTGGCGAACCGCGAACCGCGCATCGAGCCCGGAGATCCACGCAAGGAGATCCAGATGTCCATGGCAGGGAATCTGCGCAAGGTCACCCACCTCAGCAGGGTCGGCGGCCTGCGCAAGGTGGCACGGCTGGCCAGGCGTCGGCCACGCGTCGACCTGAGTCACCCGGCCCGGTCCCCGCTGGGCTCCTCGGTGGTGAACTGTGTGACGTACCGGGACGGCGCACGGGTGCCCGGAGGCAGTGATCTGGTCGACGCAGTGGAGCGGGTGCGGAAGTACGGTGACGGGTTTGTGTGGCTGGGTCTGCACGAGCCGACGGATCAGGAGTTCGCGGGTATCGCCGAGCTCTTCGATCTGCATCCGCTGGCGGTCGAGGACGCGGTCGAGGCCCATCAGCGCCCCAAGCTGGAGCGCTACGGCGAGACGCTGTTCGCGGTGTTCAAGACGGTCTGCTACGTCGAGCACGAGGAGCTGACGGCGACCAGCGAGGTGGTGAACACCGGCGAGATCATGGTGTTCGTCGGCGTGGACTTCGTGATCACGGTCCGGCACGGGATGCACGGTTCGCTGGGCCCGCTGCGCGAGGAGCTGGAGGCCGACCCCCAGCAGCTCGCGAAGGGACCGGCCGCGGTGCTGCATGCGATCGCGGACCATGTGGTCGACGACTATCTGCACGTCACCGATTCGGTGCAGGCGGACATCGACCAGGTGGAGATGGACGTGTTCGCGGAGAACGGCGCGCGGGCCGACCCCGGCCGGATCTACCAGCTCAAGCGTGAACTCCTGGAGCTGAAGCGGGCCGTGGTCCCCCTCGGCCGCCCCGTCGAGGACCTTGCGACCCGGCCGATCCGGGTGGTCGACCCGGAGATACAGGCCTACTTCAGGGACGTCCTCGACCACCTCATGCGGGCGAAGGAGCAGATCGCCTCCTTCGACGAACTGCTCAACTCGATCCTGCAGGCCCATCTGGCGCAGGTCACGGTCGCGCAGAACGAGGACATGCGGAAGATCACGGCCTGGGCCGCGGTGATCGCCGTACCGACGATGGTCTGCGGTGTGTACGGCATGAACTTCGATCACATGCCGGAGCTGCACTGGAGGTTCGGATACCCCCTGGTCATAGGCGTGATGGTGGCGGCCTGCCTGGTGCTGTACCGCGGTTTCCGGCGCAGCGGCTGGCTGTGAGGCGCTCCGTCGTGCAGGTCAGCGCGTCGTGCTCCGTGCGTACACGCTGTGGGCGAAGTCGGCGATCTGCTCCTCCGTCAGATGACGGGCCACGTCGGCCTCGCTGATCATGCCGACCAGCCGCTTGTTCTCGATGACGGGGAGCCGGCGGATCTGGTGGTCCTGCATCTCCCGGAGCACGTCACCGACGTCGGCGTTCGCGTCGATCCAGCGGGGGGTGCCGTGGGCCATCTCGCCGGCGGTGACCTTGGCCGGGTCGTGGCCCATGGCCACGCAGCCGATGACGATGTCGCGGTCGGTGAGGATGCCGCAGAGCCGCTCGTTCTGGTCGCTGATGGGCAGGGCTCCGACGTTCAGTTCGCGCATCAGCTGGGCCGCGCGGTCCAGTGTCTCGTGGGCGGGGATCCACTGGGCACCACGGTGCATGATGTCTGAGGCGGTGGTCATGGAGTACCTCCCGGTGCCGGACGGCCGGCGCGATGCGGGAACGCACCGCTAGTCCCGGCGCCCTACATTCTCGCCGCGCGGCCCGGCCCCTGCACCCGGAACTCTGCGGTGACGGGCGGCCGGGGAGCGCCGTCTCAGAAACCTCAGGCAGAGAAACCCACGATCTTCCGCGGGACGATGCGGATGATCACGCGGGTCTCATCGTCCTTCTCTCCGGGCGGGTCGATGCCGAGGTACTTGTGCGAGAGCTCGTACGGGAGCCGCTTGCCCTCGTCGGGAAGGATCTCGGCGGTGCCGCGGATCTCGACCGAGGTGTAGGGGTCGGCGAGGTCGAAGACCGAGAGGCTGATGCGGGGGTCGCGGCGGAGGTTGCGCACCTTCTGGCGTCCGTCGGTGGAGGAGAAGAGCACGGTGTCGCCCTCGCGCTTGATCCAGACCACCGAGTTCTGCGGGGCGCCGTCGGGGCCGAGGGTGGCGACGCTGGCGAAGTTCTTGCCGTCGAGGAGGGTGCGGACGGAGTCGGCGAAGGGGACGGGATCACTCGAGGAGGTCGTCATGAGACCACAGTAACTATATGCACGTGCATATAAAAGGGGTTTGCCGATCAACCTCACCGGCCGGCCGAACTGGATGGCCGAACTGGATGGCCGACCGGCCTCTCCAATGGTCAGCCCCTCCAGGCGGGATGGCGCGGGTCGTCGGCCCGTACCAGGACGTTGGCCGTGCCGGCCGGGTCGGTCTCGCCCGCGTAGCGCTCGAAGGCGGGGAGTGTCCAGTGGTCGGCCTCGGGGGTGCGGCGGCGGAGGGCGCCGGGTGAGAGGAGGACGTGGACGGTCAGGTCGAAGGGGAACCAGTGGCGCAGCAGGAGGGGGCCGTGCAGCAACAGGAAGCCGCCGGGCGGGAGTTGGGCGTAGGGAGTGCGGGTGGCGCGGTCGGTGACCGGGTCCCACAGGTCGGGCAGGACACGTCCGCCGCCCCCGGGTTCGAGGGGGCCGAACACCTCGCGCCACAGGGCGCCGGTGTCCAACCAGCCGTCGTAATAGGCGTCGACGTCATGGTGGCCGTACTCGAGGCGGACGGAGGCGGGCCGCAGAAAGCCCTCCGCGCCGACAGTCAGCGAGGGGCGGCCGCGTACGCGCAGGGCCTCGGCGACGCGTTCGGCGAGGTCTCCCGGGCGGGCTGCCGGGGCTCCGTCGAAGGCGATGCGGGGCCAGGGGCTGCCGTCGGCCGGTTTGAGGTCGAGCAGGCGCTCGGCCAGGAGGTCGCCGAGCCGGTCCCAGGTGATCGCTTCGAGTCGCACATGGCCCATGATGCGTCAGCCGTCGGCCGGGATGCTCCTCGCCCCGATGGGTGGGGAGTACGGAGGAGGAGCGGAGGGAGAGGGTGCAGTGGGCGCGATTTCGCGGTAGTCCGGAGTGCCGTCGGGGGGAAGGAAACACTTATGGCACGTCTCGCAACGCCTGCGCCCCGCACCGGGCTTGTCGTCTTCCAGCCGATCAAGAGACGGCACTGCGGGGAGTGTCATGCGGGGCCGTTGCCGCTGCTGGTGCTCGAGGAGGGGGCACCGCGGTGTCTCGACTGTGCCGACCTCGGGCATCTGGTGTTCCTGCCGCGCGGCGACACCGCGCTGACCCGGCGGTCACGGGAGGAGAGTGCGCTGTCGGCGGTCGTGGTGCGCTTCAACCGGCGCAAGTCGCGGTACGAGCGGCAGGGCGTCCTGGTCGAGGAGGCGGGGCTCGCCCGGGCCGAGGAGCGGTGCCTGGCGGACGCGGAGGCGCGGCGGCGGCGCCGGGTGCGGGACGCCCGGCGGCGGATCGCGGAGGACCTGCGGTTCACGGAGGCGTTCGCGGCGGAGATACGACGGCTGTTTCCCGGCTGCCCGACGGAGCGGGCCCGGGCGATCGCGACGCATGCGTCGGTGCGCGGCAGCGGGCGGGTGGGCCGGAGTGCGGCGGGGCAGGCCCTGTCCGAGGGGGCGGTGGTCTCAGCGGTCGTGGCGTCCGTACGGCACGTGGACACGCCGTACGACCAGCTGCTGATGAGCGGCGTACCGCGGCACGAGGCCCGGCGACGGATCGGGGCGGCGGTGGAGACGGTGCTGCGGGGGTGGCGATCGGAGGAGGCGGGGGTCGGTTGACGTGGGGCGGGGGCCGCCGGCGCAGGGCGGGATCGGTCGACGAAAGACCGGGGCCCGTGGGCGACGGGCCTGGGTTCTGTCGCCAAAAGTCCGGGGTCGTAGCCAAAGGCGGGGGCCATTGACGAAAAAGATCGGGTCGGTCCAGGAAAGCGGGTCCGCTCACGAAGGACCGCGGTCGCTCCACGAAAGACCAGAGCCGGTCGGCGACAGGCCGAGGTCGATTGGCGAGGGGCGGAGGCCGTCGGCGACAGGCCGAGGTCGATTGAAGAACGGGGGAAGCCGTCGGCAAAAGGCCGCGGTCGCTCCAAGAAAGGCCGAGGCCCGTCGGCGACAGGCCGAAGGCCATTGAAGAACGGCGGAGGCCGTCGGCGAGAGCCGAGGTCGGTTGACGAAAGGCGGGGCCATTGACGCGAGACGGGGGTTCGTTGGCGAAGAACCGGGCTCGGTCGGCCAAAGGCCGTGACTCAGTGACGGAAAACCCGGGCACGCCGACGAGATGTCCGGATACGCCGACGACAGGCCCGGATGCGCCGACGACAGGCCTGGCACGGTCGGCGAACGACACGGAACCATCGGCGAAAGGCACGGTGCCGTTGCCGAAAGGCGCGGTGCCCTTGCCGAAGGGAGATCGGGCCGCAGGCGGCCCGCCGGCGCTGCGCTCGCGAGCGGCGGCCGCCGGATCACGGCTGGACGCTCGCGTATGTGACCGCGTTCCTCGGCCATGGTCACTGTGCTCGTACGGGAATTCACTTGTGGTGACGGGAGGTGCCGGGGAAGATCTCGGCTCTAGGCGGGAGTGGACGACATGATCGATGGACCGTATTTCTGGCTGACGGTGCTGGGGGTGCTCGGGACCGGTCTGGTCGCCGGGGTTTTCTGCGGCTTCTCGACGTTCGTGATGAAGGGGCTCGCCGCGCTGCCGCCCGCGCAGGGCGTGGCCGCGATGAACGCGATCAACGTGACCGCGGTGATGCCGGCGTTCATGCTGGTGTTCGTGGGGTCGGCGGTGCTGTGCGCGGTGCTCGCCGTGGTGACGTTCGTGCTGTGGCCGGACGACGGGAGGGTGGAGCTGCTGGTGGGCAGCGCCCTGTATCTGTTCGGCTCGTTCGGGGTGACCATGGTTGCGAACGTGCCGCGCAACGACACGCTGGCCAAGCTGGACCCGGGCACCCCGGAAGCCGCCGCGTACTGGCCGTCGTACATACGCGAGTGGACGTTCTGGAATCACGTGCGGATGGTCGCCTCGGCCGGTTCCGCGGTGGCGTATGTGCTGGCGCTGACCTGAGTGCTGGAGGAATCCTGGGAAAGGCGGGGCGGAAAGCGCTGTCCGTCCCCTCTGCGCACGGGGCCGTGGAGTCGTATCGTGGCCGAAAGAGTGCCGCCCGATGACGCACGGCTCGTCGTACGCGTAGGCAAGGAACACGGCCATGGCCGATCCCAAGGGATTCATGACCACGCCTCGCCAGGACTGGCCCCGCCGCCCGGTCGTGGAACGGGTCCAGGACTGGGACGAGGTCTACGTCCCGGGGGCGCTGCTGCCCATCATCAACAAGCAGGCCGACCGCTGTATGGACTGCGGCATACCGTTCTGCCACGACGCCTGTCCGCTCGGGAATCTGATACCGGAGTGGAACGACCTGGTCAGCCGGGACGACTGGCGGCAGGCGGCCGACCGGCTGCATGCCACGAACAACTTCCCCGAGTTCACCGGGCGGTTGTGTCCCGCGCCGTGCGAGGCGGGGTGTGTGCTCGCCATCAACCAGCCCGCGGTCACGATCAAGAACGTCGAGGTCGCCATCGCGGACCAGGCCTGGGAGCTGGGGTTCGCACCGCCGCGGCCGCCGGACCGGCTGTCCGGGCGGACCGTCGCGGTGATCGGGTCCGGGCCCACCGGGCTGGCCGCGGCTCAGCAGCTGACGCGGGCCGGGCACACCGTCGCCGTGTACGAGAAGGACGACCGGCTCGGCGGGCTGATGCGGTACGGCATCCCCGAGTTCAAGATGGAGAAGCACCATCTGGACCGGCGGCTGGAGCAGATGCGGGCCGAGGGGACCAAGTTCCGTACCTCGACGGCGGTCGGGCGGGACGTCGGAGCGGCGGAGCTGCGGGCGCGGTACGACGCCGTGGTGATCGCGACGGGGGCGACCGCGTGGCGTGAACTGCCCGTACCCGGGCGGGAGTTGGCCGGGATACAGCAGGCGATGGAGTATCTGCCGCTGTCCAACCGGGTGCGTGAAGGGGACTTGGAGAGCTCTCCGATGTCCGCCGCCGGGAAGCACGTCGTCATCGTCGGGGGCGGAGACACGGGGGCGGACTGTCTGGGGACCGCGGTGCGTGAAGGGGCCGCGTCCGTCACGCAGTTGGACATCTACGCCCAGCCCGGCGCCGACCGAGACGAGGACGCCGAGCCGTGGCCGACGTACCCGAAGATCTACCGGTTGTCGGCCGCGCACGAGGAGGCGCGGGATCTGGAGACGGCGCCGGCGGCGGACGCGGACGCGCGGCTGTTCGCTGCGTCCACGCTCCGCTTCACCGGCGACGAGAGCGGGCATGTGCGGTCGCTGCACCTGGTCGAGGTGGACGCGGCCCGACGCCCACGGCCCGACACCGGGCGGACGCTCCCCGCCGACCTCGTGCTGCTCGCGCTCGGCTTCTCCGGACCCGACCGGGAGGACGGGCTCGTCGATCAGCTGGGGCTGGCGATGGAGACCCGCGGGACGATCACCCGGGATGCAGGGTTCGCGACGAACGTGCCCGGTGTGTTCGCGGCCGGGGACGCCGCGCGGGGGCAGTCGCTGATCGTGTGGGCGATCGCGGAGGGGCGGGCGGTGGCGGCGGCCGTCGACCGTTATCTGACCGGGAGTTCGCGGCTGCCGGCGCCCATCGGGCCGTACGACCGTCCGATGACGGTGTAGCAGCCGTCGGCCCGCCTAACGGCGCCGTTCGTCCGTCCCCGCCACCTTGCCCGTGGAGAGGGCCACCCGGTTCCAGGTGTTGATCGTGAGGATCAGGGCGAGGACGTGGGCCAGTTCCTGCTCGTCGAATTGGGCTGCGGCCTGTGCGTAGACCTCGTCGGGGACGCCGCCGTCGGCCACCAGCGTCACCGCCTCGGTCAGGGCGAGGGCGGCCTGTTCCCGCTCGGTGAAGAAGTGGCGGGCCTCGCGCCAGACGGCGACCATGTGCAGCCGGTCCTCGCTCTCGCCGGCCTTGCGGGCATCGCCCGTGTGCATGTGCAGGCAGTACGCGCAGTGGTTGAGGTGCGAGGCGCGGATCTGGATCAGTTCGACGAGGGCCGGGTCGAGCCCCTCGCGGGCAGCGGCGTCGAAGCCGATGAGCGCGCGGAAGACCTTCGGGGCGGACTTCGCGAAGTCCAGGCGGGCCGTCGTGATGTGCGTCGTGTTCGTCGTCATGCCCTTCAATCTACGGGCCTGAAAGACCGGCTGTAGGGTGCATTTTCATGGGGAAATCGTGGGTCAATTCTGCTGAGCTGATCGGGGCCGACCTGCATCTGGAGCTGGCCGGGTCGGGCGGGCGGCGGGCGGCGCTCATCGGGGCGTTGCGCGAGGCCGTGCGCAGTGGGCGGCTCGCTCCGGGCACCCGGCTGCCGCCGTACCGCTCGCTCGCAGCCGACCTCGGCGTTGCCCGCAACACGGTGGCCGACGCGTACGCGGAGCTGGTCGCGGAGGGCTGGCTGACCGCACGTCAGGGGTCGGGCACACGGGTCGCCGAACGTGCCGAACCCCTGCGTCACGCCGCCCGCGCGCCCCGGAACGCACCTGCACGCGCGCGTGGGTCAATGGCACCTCCACGCGCGCGTGGCCCTCGCCACGATCTGCGCCAGGGCACCCCGGATGCGTCCGCGTTTCCGCGTTCGGCCTGGCTGGCGTCCTATCGGCGGGCCCTGCAGCAGGCCCCCAGCGAGGTGTTCGGCCCCGGCGATCCCGCCGGCCGGATCGAGCTCAGGGAGGCGCTCACGGAGTACCTGGCACGCGCGCGTGGTGTGCGCACCGAGCCGGACCGGATCGTGATCTGCTCCGGCTTCGCGCACGGGCTGCGGCTCCTCTTCGGCGGCCGGGACCGTGTCCTCACCGGACCGCTGGCCGTGGAGGCGTACGGCCTGCCGTTCCACCGGGAGTTGCTCGCTTCCGCCGGCGTGCGGACCGTACCGCTCCCCCTGGACGACCAGGGCGCACGCCTCGACCGGCTGGCGCGGGAGCGGGCCGTTCTGCTCACGCCTGCGCACCAGTTCCCGACCGGAGGGCCGCTGCACGCGGAGCGCAGGGCCGCGGTGGTGGACTGGGCACGCGCGCGTGGCGGCGTGGTGGTGGAGGACGACTACGACGGGGAGTTCCGTTACGACCGCAGGCCCGTCGGGGCGGTTCAGGGGCTCGACCCCGAGCGGGTGATCCTGCTGGGCTCGGTCAGCAAGAGCCTGTCGCCGGCGGTGCGGCTGGGCTGGATGGTGCTGCCCGGGCGGTACGTGGATGGTGTGCTTGCGGCCAAGGGTGAGCGCGAGGCGTGGGCGAGCGTCCTCGACCAGCTGAGCCTTGCCGACTTCATCGTCTCCGGCTCGTACGACCGGCATGTGCGGCGCATGCGGCTGCGGTACCGCAGCCGTCGCGACCGCCTCGTCGCGGCTCTCGCCGCGCAGGCACCTCACATCGAGGTCACAGGGGTCGCGGCGGGGTTGCACGCGGTGCTGCGGCTGCCGCCCGGCACGGAACGGTCCGCCGTAAAGGCCGCCGCCTGGCAGGGAGTCGCCCTGGACGGGCTGGCCGAATTCCGCCACCCGGCAACGGACATGGCGGCTCAGGACGGCCTGGTCGTGGGGTACGCGACGCCCTCCGAGCATGCGTACGGGGCGGCGTTGGAGGCACTGTGCGGGGTGCTGCCGCCGGCGGCGGACAAGCCGGGTCCCGCCTCCGGATGAGCCGCCGCCCCGGGGCGGTCATTGCTTGCGGCCCACCGCCCCGTACCCCGGAATCAGCCCGCGTCCTGACCGGCGGCCTTGAGCTGCTCGGTCGGGGCCTTCGGCTCCTCGGAGGTGGAGTCGGCGGTCGCGTGGCCGGCCACCAGGTGGCTGCCGGAGGGGGGTTCGGACAGCAGCCGGCGGACGAGTTCGTGCGCGCCGTCCTCGTCGGGGACGAAGTGGAACAGCGCGATCAGCGAAAGGGCCAGAGGGCGGCCGAAGTCGAGGATCTTCTTCGCCCCGTCGAGCATGGCATCCGGCTCGCGGACGGCGGCCTGCAGATTCCCGGTGACGCCGTCGCCCGTGCCACGCAGCAGGTCGGTGGCGTCGGCGAACACGATCGGGTCGTCGTCGCAGCAGACCGGGACGGCCACCAAGTGGCGCGGTGCATGAACGCCCGGTTGACCCGCGCCATCACCGGCACCCGCGGGTCGAGGGCGAGCATCTGTGCCCCATGGCCTCGTCCGCCAGGTAGTTGTCCTTGCCGCCGAGGTACCAGCCGTACATCCGCGCGGGAAGCGGCTTGCCGGTGTCGATCTCAACCATTAATTGATGGTCCATCAGTTCGCAATCAGGACTTGGTTCACAGTCAAGAGGGGCAGTTGAGCAAGTGTCCGAGCAGGCGTCGGACCAACACGTCACGACAGCAGGAAGTCCGCCTCCCCCGCCTTGGCGCCCTCGATGAACGCCGTCATCTCGTCGGTGGTGTAGATCAGCGCCGGCCCGTCAGGGTCGGTGGACTGGCGGACGGCGATCCGGCCGTCGGCCAGCTTCATCGCCTCCAGGCAGTTGCCGCCGTTGCCGCCGCTCCACGGCTTGAGCCAGCCCTCGCTGCCCAACTCCCGCGCGGGCATGCCGTTGTAGACGTGTTTGCGCGGCTTGATGCGATCCATTCACAGCTCCTTGCGGAGATCCTCGAGGATCTCCTTCGTGCGATGTGCCGTAGCGGCCTGCGCCGCCATGCGGTCCATGACCTCGAGGTGGGCCGCCACCTCGGCGCGCGCGTCGAGATAGACGGCGCCGGTCAGGTACTCGCTGTAGACCATGTCCGGCAGTTCTGACATGGCAAATCGGAACAGCACGAAGGGCCCGTACGTGCCGGGGTGCGGGCCGCCCGCGAAGGGCGCGACCTGCACGGTCACGTTGGGCAGCTTCGTGGCCTCGAGCAGTCTGTCGATCTGGGCACGCATCACCTCCGGGCCGCCGACCGGGCGGCGCAGCGCGGTCTCGTCCAGGACGGCCCAGAAGCGTGGCGCACCCTCACGGGTGAGCAGTTCCTGGCGTTGTATGCGCAGGGCGACATGGCGCTCGATGTCCTCGGGGCTGGTCTGGCCGATCGCGCCCGACCGCAGGACTCCGCGGGCGTAGTCCTCGGTCTGCAGCAGGCCGGGGACGAAGTGGGGGTCGTAGGAGCGGATGAGGCTCGCGGCGCCCTCGAGGCTGACGTACATGGAGAACCAGCCGGGCAGGATGTCGTGGAACCGCTGCCACCAGCCGGGCCTGTTGGCCTCCTCGGCCAGCTGCACGAAGACATCGGCCTCCTCGTCGCCGACGCCGTAGGACTTCAGGAGCAGCTGGAGGTACGGGATTTTGAGGGCGACCTCGGCCATCTCCATGCGGCGGACGGTGGCGGGGGCGACCCGGAGGATGCGGGCGGCCTCCTCGCGCTTGAGGCCGGCGTGCTCCCGCAGGTCCAACAGACGACGGCCGAGGACGACTTGACCGACCGTCGGCGCGGACCGCGGTTCGCTCACCCTCCACCTCCCGTGGCCGCTTGGAGTCCAAAAAGCATGCTGACAGCCATACGGCGCCATCCGAAGACCTATTCGAAGATCTGTACGGTTTCGTACGGGTCTCCGTCGATCCCAACTGGCGCCGTCTGACGTGCTGTTGCGAGCAGTGTGCCACGGCCTTCCACACCGTCACAGGCCACTCTGTAATTTTCAGAGTGACACTTGCCAAGTGTTCACGCCGGGGCGATAGTGGCAAGCGTGATTCCGTCCGCGCCCTTAGGAACAGACGCCGCCGAAGGCCACCCCCACAGCCTCGGTGCACGCCACGAGGGGGCTCCTGCCGAGCGCCGGTTCCGCTTCGAGCTGGCCGCGCACCCGGCTTCTCCCGCGCAGGCCAGACGCCTGACGAGGGCCCGGCTGAACGTCTGGTCGGTGTGCGAGGACATCTGCGACACCGCGGCTCTGGTCATCACCGAGCTGGTCACCAACGCCCTCGTGCACACAGCGAGCAGTCACATCGTCTGCGAGCTGCGCGACGGCGACGAACTGGTGCGCATAGCCGTGCGTGACGAGGGCTGCTCCCCGGGTGCGCCCCGTGCGTCGCGGGCGCGGCCCGAGGAGGAGCACGGGAGGGGTTTGCTCCTCATCGACGCGCTGTGTGACGCATGGGGCGCCCATGAGCACGGTCCGGGGCTGCTGGTCTGGGCGGAGCTGCCGCGCCAGGCCGATACGCCCCGCCATGACTGCGGGCCTTGCAACGACCTCGGCTGGGGGGCCCGCCCCAAGCCGGGTCCGGCCGGTGGTTCGGGCGACGAGGACGAGGCGGCCGCACCGCACGGTCGGGACGCACGCCACGGGCAGCACGGGACGGGGGCCGCATGGCGGTGAGCGCTGCGTCCGGCGGCCGGGTGCTGAGCCTGGACACGCTGGTCCGCCTCCGGCGCGGAGTGCACACGCCGGGCACGCCCCGGCGGCTGCCCGTGCCGGACGGCATGACGGCCCCGATGGGCTGCGACGCGGTGGAGGTGCCCGCCCGCTTCGGCCCGCTGGTGCTGTCCCGGCTGCCGCGCGCGGGGTGCGTGTACGCCGATGCGGCGCACTGGTGGTGGCTCGTCCCGTCCGACTCCGACTACGCACTGGAGTGGCCGACGCCCGCGCAGTACGCCGCCGGGGCGCTAGTTCCGGACGCCCCGGCGGTCCCCGACCTCATCCACCGGCCGACCGGCACACTCCCCTACACCCCGCCGATCCCGCTGTATCTGGTGCTGTGCCGGGTGACGGGGACGACGCCGACGTGGTCGCGGCCGGCCGTCGCATGACCCGCGTGGTTGCGTAAACATCGCGCCCCAGCAGGGCGCACGCCCGCGCGCTCGACCCACCGCGGCATGCGCTCTCCCCCGAGGGGTCCGGCCCCGCGATAGTGGCCGTTCGTCGACGTGGATCGGGGGAGGCCGACGTGGCGGAACCACAGGACTCGGGCGGGCGCAGGAAGGCACGGAGCTCGGGCAGGCGGGAGAAGAAGCGCGGCGACGGGCCGCCCGAGGTCTCCGAGTCGGAACAGCTGCTCTTCGGTGGGCCGTTGCGCTACGACCTGGGCTGGAACCAGCACCGGGACGCGTTTTTGGAGCTGAACTTCCGGGCCATGGTGACGCGGCTGCCGGCCCTGCTGGGCTCCAGTTTCCGGCTCGCCTGGCAGGCCGACCGGCGGGCCGCGCGGATCGTGCTGGCGGCCGAGGCGGGCCGGGGTGCGGCCCAGGCGGTGGGTCTGCTCGCCATGAACAGCGTGCTGGGGCGGCTGATCGGCGGCGGTGCGATCGCGGACCGGCTGCGCGAGGCCGTACCGGTGCTGGCCGCCATGGCCGCCGTGGCCCTGCTCGGAGCGCTGCTGCGGGGTGCGTCGACGTATGCGACCGGACGCCTTGAGCCCAAGGTGGAGCGGGTCGCGACCGAGCTGTATCTGGAGCGCGCGGCGGCGGTCGAACTGGCCGCGATCGAGGACCACGCCTTCCACAAGCTGCTGGACACCGCGCAGTACGGCGCCGGATCGGCGCGGCGGATGATCTCGTACTCCACGCGCGTGGTGAGCGCGCTGATCTCGCTGATCGCGGCGGCGGGCGTGCTGACGGTGCTGCACCCCGTGCTGCTCCCGCTGCTGGCGACGATGACGCTGCCGACCGCGTGGAGCGCGCTGACGAATGCCCGGCGGCGCTACGAGTCCTGGCACACCTGGGTGCAGCATGCCCGGGCCGGCTATCTGCTCAGCGGCCTGCTCACCGAACCGGCCGCGGCGCCCGAGATCCGGGTGCACGGCGTCGGCCCCTTCCTGCTGCGGCACTATCACGCCATGTCGGAGACTGCAGAGGCCGAGCAGGCGCGGCTGGCCCGCCTTGCGGCACGCACCGGGCTGATCGCCGCGGCCTGGACGGGCCTGGCGAACGTGGCGACGTATGCGACGCTCGGCGGACTGCTGCTCGCCGGGGCGATGGCCCTGTCCGTGGCCGGCACGGCGGTGATCGCGATCCGCACCGGCTCGTCGAGCCTGGACAACCTGGTCGTGGCGGTCAACTCGCTCCACGAGGACGCCCTGTTCGTGGGCGATCTGCAGAAGCTGTACGTCGAGGCGGCCGAGCGGGCGATCCCGGTCGGCGGCGACACGCTGCCCGAGGACCCGCGGGAGATCCGCTTCGAGAACGTCACGTTCAGCTACCCGGGAGAGTCCGCCCGCCCCGCCCTCGACGACGTCTCGCTCACTCTCCCGCTGGGCCGGATCGTCGCGCTGGTCGGTGAGAACGGCTCCGGCAAGACCACTTTGATCAAGCTGCTCGCGGGTCTGTACAAGCCGGACGGCGGCCGGATCCTGTGGGACGGCGTCGACGCGGCGACCGCGGACCGGCACCAGCTCGCCGAGCGGGTCGCGATGGTGGCCCAGGACTTCAAGCGCTGGCCGTTCACGGCTCGCGTCAACGTGGCCATCGGCCGCTCCTCCGCGCCCCTCACCGAGGAGCGCATGACCACGTCGCTCGCCGAGGCCGGCGCCGAGGACGTGGTGGCCGATCTGCCGCGCGGCCTGGACACGCTGCTGGCCCGCCAGTTCAACGGCGGCCACGAGCTGTCCGGCGGCCAGTGGCAGCGGCTCGGCGTGGCACGGGCCGCCTACCGGCGCGGCCGGATCCTGGTCGTGGACGAGCCGACGGCGGCCCTGGACGCGCGCGCCGAGCTGGAGGTCTTCGAGAAGATCCGCGCCCTGGCCTCGGCCGGGCAGACCGTCGTGCTGATCACCCACCGGCTGGCGTCGGTGCGCCACGCGGACCTGGTGCACGTCCTCGACCAGGGCCGCCTCGCGGAGTCCGGCACCCCGGACGAGCTGCTGGCGAGCGGCGGTATCTACGCGGAGCTGTACTCGCTCCAGGCCGAGCAGTACACGGCGCCGGTGCCGAAGCCCGGATGAGCCGGCGCCGATGCGGAGCGGTCAGGCGACCGCGTCGATGCTCGCCTCGCCGCGGACGACCACGAGAAACATGTCCGTCGCAAGGTCCATGACGACCTCCGCGGCCAGCCCTTCCAGGCGCCGCGCATGCGCGAACTCCTCGGCCGGCCACGATCCCCGCGGCCCGCCCGCGGGAAAGCGTTCGAGCACTGTTCGCCCGTTCACCATCCTGCACCTCCAGAAAGCGTCGTACTTGTAGGAGTTAACGCCTTCCAGGGGCCGAACGCCTCGCTCAGTTGCCGGACTGAGACGTAGTTGACACTCGTTCACCGCGGAGTGTGAGGATCCGGTCACTTAGTGAAGATCCCGGCCACATATCGACTACTTTCTGTTTCATTCCTCGTACGCGGCGTACAGAGGTGCTCGACGGGACGTCGGCCAGGGCCGTGCGTACGCCGTCGTGTCGGCGGGATCCATGGGACCAGCGCAGGGCACCGGGGCTCACGGGTTGGCCGACTGCGTGATCCCCTGAGCGAGTTGTCCGACGACGTGGAAGACGCCCTGACCGAAGGCGGTCGGGGCGATCAGCACGCCGAAGGCCAGGGCGAGAAAGACGGTCAGCCACTGGTCGGAGCGGCTGCGGGCCTGCACATCGCGATGCCGTATTCGCACGAAGACGACGACAGCGAGCAGCACCGCCACATCGATCGTGAGTTCCACCGACCGACCTCCCGTCAGACGAGACGTCCCGTACGTCCCGGCCTTCCTGTGTAGCGTGAAACCACTTGGCGCGACTTCCCGATCACCCGCGGTTGGCGCCAAAACGCTTCTCCTGGGCCGATTTCCAGGTCTTGTAATCCTGGATCCGGCGGCCATGGCTGCGATCGAGGAGTGCGGGCATTCGCTCCCCCAGCTCCCGTACCACCGCCGGGACATCGAGGGTGAGCAGCTCCCGGTCCCGCATCAGTACCCGTCCGTCGACGATCGTCGTCCGTACGTCGAAGGAGCGGGCGCTGTGCACGAGGGTGGCGGCGAGGTCGTGGACGGGCTGGGTGTGCGGGCCGGTGAGGTCGACGAGGACGATGTCCGCGCGCCGGCCGGGGGCGAGGGTGCCGAGGGTATCGCCGAGGCCGACCGCACGGGCGCTCTGCAGTGTTGCGTGGTGCAGGGCTTGACGGGCTGTCAGCCAGCGGGGGTCGCCGGCGGTCTGCTTCTGGATGAGGGCGGTGAGCGCCATCGACTCCCACACGTCGAGGGAGTTGTTGGAGGCGGCGCCGTCCGTGGCGAGCCCGACGGGGATGCCGATGTCCCGTAGGGCACGGATGGGCGTGGTGGTGGGCCAGGCGAACTTGAGGTAGCCGCGGGGCGCGGTGGCGACGGCCACCCGGCCTGCGGCGCGTTCGAGCACGGGCAGGTCGCGCTCGGTGATGCCGGTGCCGTGGGCGATGAGGACGTCGGCGTCGAGGATGCCGGTGCGCTCGAGGACCTCGATCGGGGTGACGCCGTGGCGTTCGAGGCTGACGTCGGTCTGGTCGCGGTTCTCGGCAGCGTGGAGGTGGACGGGCAGGCCGTGCGTGCGGGCGAGTTCGGCGGTGGCGGTGAGGTCGGCGTCGTCGACGGTGTACGGCGCGTGCGGGGCGAGCGCGGTGGTGATGCGACCGCCGGCGCCGCCCCGGTGTCGTAGCGCGAACTCCAGGGATTTCTCCCGCCCTTGAGGCCCCTGGGAGGAGAAGTACGCCTCCCCCAGATGGGCCCGGATCCCGCACTCCTCGACCACGGCGGCGACCGCGTCCATGGCGAAGTAGTGGTCCGCGAAACAGGTGACGCCGCCGCGGATCATCTCGGCGCAGGCGAGCCGCGCTCCCAACTCCACATCTTTTTCGGTGAGGTTGGATTCGACGGGCCAGACGACGTCGTTGAACCACTCCTCGGTGGGCAGGTCCTCGGCAACACCGCGCAGCGCGACCATCGGGGCGTGGGTGTGGCAGTTGATCAGGCCGGGCATGGCGACCTGGCCGCGCCCGTCGATGCGCTCGGCCGCGGCGAGGTGCTCGACCGCGGAGGCGGCCGTCACCGACTCGACGACACCGTCCCGTACGACGACGGCGGCGTCCTCCTCGAACCCGACCCGTCCCCGATCGTCGTGCACGAGGACGGTGCAGCCGGTGATGACGAGCTCGGCGGGAGAGTCGGTCATCCCGCCAACGTACGACGCCGTCGTCAGGTGGCGTGAGCCGAACCGCGCATCCTGTCCCGCCCGGTCGCGGAATGGGCCGGTCTCGGGGACCCTGTCCTCACCACAGCTCGCCGCACGGCTTCTGGAAGGGGCCCGGCATGCTCCTCGGCACCTGGAACCTGGAGAACCTGTACCGGCCCGGCGGCCCCTTCGGGCCCAAGGACAAGGCGGCCTACGAGACGAAGCTCGCCTCCCTCGCCGCCGTGATCACGGAGCTCGACCCGACGCTGCTCGGCGTGCAGGAGGTCGGCGAGCCCGAGGCGCTGGACGACCTGGTCGGCATGCTGGACGGCGACTGGCATGTCGCGCTGTCCGGGCATCCGGACGGCCGGGGCATCCGGGTCGGCTTCCTCAGCCGTACGGCGGTGGAACTGGTGGCCGACACGAACGCGTTCCCGGCGAAGCTGCGGCCCGTGCAGGAGGACGACTCCGGTGCGCCGGTGTCGGCGGCGGGGCGCGGCTTCCTGGCGGTCGAGGTCGCGACGGACTTCGGCCCGTTGCGGGTGGCCGTGGCCCACCTCAAGTCGAAGCTGCTGACCTATCCGGGAAACCGTTTCTTCCCCCATGACGAGGGCGAACGGGCCCGCTACGGCGCCTACGCCCTCTACCGGCGGGCCGCCGAGGCGGCGACCCTGCGCGCGCTGGCCGACACCCTGCTGGCCGGGGACGGACGCGAACGGGACGTCGCCGTACTGGGCGACCTGAACGACGAGGTGCAGGCCGCGACCACGCAGATCCTGCTCGGCCCGCCCGGCTCGGAGATCGGCACACCGGGCTACGACCGGCCCGACGAGGGCGATGCGGAACGGCTGTGGGACGTGGCCCCGCTGATCCCCGCCGAGCAGCGCTACTCCCGTATCAACTCCGGGCGCCGTGAACTGATCGACCACATCCTGGCCGGCCACCGCCTGGTGAAGCGGGTGACGGCGGCGGGGACGGGCCTGCCGGGCGAGGGGAAGTTGCGGCTGCCGTCGGTGGGGCCGGATCCGGCGGACCGGCGGGGGCAGCCGGGGTCGGATCATGCGCCGGTGTGGGTGCGGGTGGGGCAGTGACGGAGCCGGCGGGGCGCGCCCCAGGCAGACCCGGGAGAGCACGCCCCGCCGCAGGGCCGGCTAGCGGTCGAGACGGGCAAGGAGCAGGTTCGGGTCCTGCTGGGTGAAGTACGCGGCGCTGTTGACGTAGAGCGTGCTGCCGCACACGGCCAGGGAGGTCGGGTTGGACAGGCCGTCCGCCTGCGTGAGGACGACGGAGTGGGTGCCGTCGGGGCGCACCTCGACGACCTCGCTGAGGCCGATCAGGGCGGCGAGGACGGTGTCGTCGTGCGGTCCGGGGAAGGCGAAGTCGTCGACGTTGGTGAGCCCGGTCGCCCGGGTCTCGACCGCCCCCGCGGAGCCGTTCGGCCGTACGGGAATGCGCAGCAGCGTGCCCCGGTCGCTGTTGGACACCCATACGGCTCCGCCGTGGACCTTGACGCCGTTGGCGCCGAAACCGGCGCCCGTGACCGGGACCGGATCGAGGGCGGTGTCCTTGGCCCACACGGTCGGTGTGCCCCCGGCCTGCGGAACCCGCCACACGATGCCCTGTGCCGAGTCGGCGGCGTAGAGCACTCCGTGGCGCTCGTCGAGGGCGAGGCCGTTGGGCAGTGCGGTGGTCGGAAGCTGCGCGATCTGCCGGGGCGCGCTGCCGTCGCGGGCGATGCGCCAGATGCCGGTCTTGGCGGTGCCGGTGGCGTAGTCGACGTAGAGCGTGCCGTCGTGGGCGCGGGCGATGCCGAAGACGGTCGCGGCCTTCAGCACGGGGGTGTTCGGGTTCGGCTCCTCGGGCAGGGTCGCGCGGACCGACGCGTGCCCGTCCCGGGTGACATGGGCGACCTGCCGGGCGGAGGCGAAGGTCAGGTCGGCGGAGCCGTCGGGTTCGACCGTGATGTTCTCCGGTGTCTGTCCCGCGGCAAGGTCGAAGTGGGCGACTATGCGGGGCTGGGACACGGTCGGTTCGTCTGCGGACGCGGGAGCGGTTGCGAGCACCGCCAGTGCAACGGCGGCCGTGGCGGTACCGACCAGGTGCGGGAGTCTGGGCATGAAGCTCTGCTTGGACATGAACCTCTCCTGGGACTGGGGCACGAAGGCACCAGTCTGCGACGCGCGACAGGAACTGTCGTACGAATTTCCTTGCCCCGCCCGGGAGTTCACCCTGCGGTCACCCGGATCTTCGACTGCCCGCGCGGGAGTTTTCCTCCCAGTCATCCATGAACCACGCCCGCAGGACACGAGATCCTCGGCCGGCCGGCCCGCGGCCTCGGCGTTCGCGGTCGCGGCGCGGGTGTCAGACGGCGACGGGCAGCTCGGGCAGTCGTAGCCCCGTCCGTTCGCGTCCCTTCTCGAACTGTCCGAGCAGCTCGGCGAGTTGCTTTCGCTGACGGGCGGACAGACATCCCGAGTCGTCGAGCTGCACGGCACAGGCGGTGGTCGTGTCGACGAGTTGCTCGAGGATGGCGACGACGTCGTCCGCGCCCTCCGAGTGGCGGGCCAGTGCCGGGAGTTCGGCGGCGGCGAGGGCGATGGCGGTGTGGGCTTCGGCGAGTGTGCGGTAGGCCTCACGGCGGAGGGTCCAGCGGGTGGCTCGGGAGTCGGGGCCGGCCATCGGGTCGCGGGCCTCACGCAGCACATGGGCGAGGTAGGCGTGCGCGGCGCTGCCCGCCACGACGAGCCGGGCCTGCACCGTCCCGCCCTTCTGCCCCGGCATCGACAGATGCCCGACGATGAGGACGATCGCGCAGGCCAGCAGGGTCTCACCGATCCGGCTCGCGGAGGCCTGCGGCTCCCCGCCGACCATCACCAGGGCGAGCACGAGCACGGTGACGACGGCGGTCTGCGCGGCGAAGTGCCGTGTGGCGACGGGGATGAGAGCCCCGCTGACGGCCACGAGCGCGACGAGCCCTTCGGGCCGCGGCAGCACGGCGGCGAACCCGGCGAAGACGAGGGCCCCCAGCACCGTCCCGGCCGCCCGGCACAGCACCCGCGAGACGAGCGGCCCGAGGTCGGGCTTGACGAGGAAGACAGCGGTCGCGGGCAACCAGTACCAGTGCGCGTGCTGCCCGTACCAGCGGGCGTGGTGCAGAGCCTGCGCCACGGCCGCGCTGGCCCCGAAGCACAGGGCGACCCGCAGCCCGTACTCGCGTCCGCCGGCCCCGAAGGCGATGCGGAAAAGGTCCTTGGCCGTACGCCGCCGGGTGTGCAGGTCGCCCCCCTCCCCCTGGTCGAAGGCGTCGGCGGCATGGAGCAGGGCGTCGTCGAGAGCGCGCAGGGCGGGAGCCGAGCGGTGGGGTGCGGGCAGCGGCCCGGTGTGCGTGTTCTCCCGTACGGCGGCCGCGAGCCGCCGGGGCCCTTCGGATGTCCGCCCGCCGACGGCCTCCCCGGCCCACGCGAGAGCCGTCGCGGCCTCTGCGAGAGGGAGGGCGGCGGCGTACTGCGCGTGCAGCCGCCGCTCCGCGGAGGAGGAGGCGTAACGCCGCAGCCGGGGGCCTGCGAGGGCGTCCTGCGCATGGTCGAGGGCCGCGGTCAGCGCGGCACGGCGCGCGATGCCGTCCTCCGAGCCCGCCGCATCGAGCAGATCGGCCACGGCGTCGTACACGGCCGCTACGGCATCCCGCTCCCCGTCGAACCGGAAGTCACCGGCGGTGGCACCGGGGGTGGGGAGCAGCAGCCGCAGGGCGAGCAGCCACCCGGCGCCCGCGAGAAAGGCAAGGGCACGCAGCCATCCCGCCTCCGGGACCGGCATCCCGGCCCCGATCGCGGAGGCGACGAGCAACTGCGTCCCGGCACCGGAGGCGACGGGCCCGACGGCGCTGATGCCTCCGGCGAGCAGCCCGATGCCGGTGAGCAGGAGGGTGAGCACGACCGCTCCGACATGCTCCCCGGCATACGTCCCGGCGAGCAGCCCACCGGCCCCCGCGAGCGCGGGCACCCCGAGCCGCTTGACTGAGGCGCGCCGGCTGCCGGGCCGGTCGTTGATCCCGGCGAGCATGGCGGCGATGGCGGCGACGACACCGAGGGAGGTGCGATCGATGAGCACCGCGGCGAGGAGGAGCGGCCCGGCGGCGAGAGCACCGCGCACCACGGCGCTCCAGGGGATGGGGCCGCGCTGGGCGCGGAGGGTGTGGGCGAGCCAGGGCGGGAGGGCGAAGGGGCGGCGATCACCGGTGCGGGCGGTGGGGCGGGACACGGGGCTGGGCTCCTGTCGTCTCGGCGAGGGCGAGGGTGGGCCTTCGGGCGACGGTGGCCGAATTACGGGTTGTGGTCCCCACGGTAGATCGCGTCGTTGGAGCGAACGGGACGATTGCGTTTCCTGGATGTGACGGTTGGCCGGAAGGCCGCGTTCTTTATGAACGCAATTCCCCGACGAACGCAGGCGGACCCGGGGGCGTAGCCTGCCCCCGGGCCCTGGTATGCCGTCCACATTCACACGCCGGCACGCTTGAGAACCCAGATCAGTCGTTAGGTCGTCGCGTCCTGCCTTTGGACCACCGCACATCGAGCTGTGCGGACTGGACTTGAACCAGCATTTCGACGCGCTGGGGCCTGGGCCCGGTCGATCCGGCGATCGACGGCGAATGCTGAGTCTGGAGCGAGAGTCTGAGTTTGATCGCGGTCTGCCTCTGCCAATTGGGCTACCGCGGCACGGGGATCACTGCAATTGGGGATCACAGCAATTGCTCTTGATGCCGCGGGGAGGGTTCGAACCTCCACTGGAACCGCGCAGTCACGACAAGCTTCAGCTTCAGCTTGCGCTCTTCGCGCACCCCGGCCGCAAAGGACCGGGGAGTCTCAAAGGCTACCCGAACAGGTAGCCGAACACGGCGTCACCGACCCGCTGGTCGACGACGTCCGTGCCGTTCGCCTCCTCACGTGCGAACTTCACGGCCTGCTGCAACTTCTCGACGCGGTCGAGGAGTTCGTTGACGCGGCGGGCGGGGAGAGCACCGGAGAACTTCACGGTGGTCCAGTACCCGACGGGAATGTCCTCGTAGTAGACCTCGACCTGAGCGGGATGCTTCTCGGTCGCCTCGGCCTTGACGTGGTTCCGCGGCACCTTCTTGGTCCGCAGCGTCCGTACCGGCTCCGTCTTCCAGGCATCCGTGGAGGGGTCCTGCACCCACGACTCGGAGGCGTCGAGAACGGGAAGCTTCCGTACGAAGGTGTTGAGATCGACGAGCTGCTTCTCGAGAAACAGCAGATAGGAGACGGGAACGTCCGCCACAAGCACCCGCCCGTCCACCTTCACATCGGCACGGGCGGCGCAGTTGGCCCAGTCCTTGGTGGCGGTCACGTCGAACAACCGGGTCAGGGTCGCCGCGGTTTCCCGCAACACGTCCTCGGCCTGCACCTGCACCCGCGTCGACTCGGGCGGCAGCTGCTCGCCCTCCTCGTCCTTCGGCTGGTACGTACGCGAGATACCGGCCAGCAAAGCGGGCTTCTGCAGCCCGTGATGAGCGGCCGTCAGGTCCTGGTGCGCCTTGGACTTGATGCCCTTCTCCACTGCGATGATCTGATTGAGTTTCGCCACGTCCGGGACGTTAGCAGCGACAACTAGGGTCTCTCGAAGGATTATTCGCCGCCATCGGTGGACGTTGCGCCCGCCAGGACGCCTGCCTCGGCGACGAACCCGGAAGGGACCGTCTGCCCGAGTGAGCGCGCTGCGCACGTGAGCCGCGACAGCTGGGTTGGATCACTGCGGTGATCGTGCGTACGAGATCAGGGGGCCACAGGGGCACACTCGAAGAGCGCCTCCGCGTCGACGATCACCCGCATCAACACCTCAGGATCCGAGCCCAGCTGCTCGAGTACCGAATCGATCCCCCGCAGCCCGGCCCGCTCCAGCAACCGCTTCTCATTCGTCACCCACTCCCCTCGTGCGGCCAGCACGGCGTGCCCGGTCTGTACGGCCGCCGTGGCGACGGCCCCGGCGACCTCGGTGAGGCGGCCGTGTGGGGCGTGGTTGGCCTTCGCGTAGGCGAGCGTGACCCGGGCGGTGCCCCGCCAGCGCTTGGCGGCGGAGACCCGCAGCTTCTCCGGATACGCGGCCGGCCTGGGCGCCTCACCCCGAAGCACTCGATTGACCGCCAGTTCGGCGACGACCAGATAGCTCGGGATCCCGGCGAGATGGAACATCAACGGTTCCACCCGGAACCGCCCCTCCTCCGCCTCCGCCAACTCGTGCTCGACGACATCGAGATCGCGGTAGTGGACGTCGACGCGACGCCCGTCGATCGTCAGCCAGGCACCTCCGTTGAAGACACCGCCGCCCCATCCCCCGACTTCGGAGACCTCACCCTCCCAGCCGAGGGCACGCAGGTCGGCGGGGTCGAAAGGCCCTCGGTAGTAGACGGCCAGGTCCCAGTCGCTGTCGGGCCGGTGCGTGCCCTGAGCGCGGGAACCGCCGAGGGCGACGGCCCGGACAGCAGGAAGGGTGGCGAGGCGGTCGGCGACGGTGTCGAGGAACTCCTGGTCGTCTCTGGTCATCTCCACCATGCCGGCCATCCTGCCAGGGCGTGACCGACACCACCTCATCGACGTGGGCAGCGGCCGCAGCGCCTACGGCACTCTCACCCTGTACGACGACGACCGCCCTCGAGGGGAACAGCATGCAGACCGAAGACGGACGAGTACTTGCGCAGTTGGAGCAGGCTCTCCAGCCCTCCGCCACCATCCCACCGGGTGACAACTGGGCCGCAGCCCCCGATCTGCTGCTGTACCTCGTGGAGCAGATACGGTCGCGGCGCCCCGCACTCATCGTCGAACTGGGCAGCGGCACCTCCACGTTGTGGCTTGCGACTGCCCTGCGCACCTTCCGCATACCAGGCCGCGTTGTCAGCCTGGAACACGATCCGGCCTATCACGAACAGACCGCGCAGGGACTCGACCGCCTGGATCTCGGTGACTTCGCCGAGGTGCGGCTTGCTCCGCTGGAGCGGTTCACCATCCAGGGCGAGACCTGGCCCTGGTACGCCGAATCGGCCTGGCGCGATCTGAGGGGTTGCGGCCTGCTGTTCGTGGACGGCCCTCCCGGATGGTCCGCGCCACTCGCCCGCTACCCGGCCGTCCCCCTGCTCGCCGACGCCCTCACCCCAGGAGCCGCGGTCCTCCTCGACGACCACGATCGCGCCGATGAGCAGGTCATAGTTGCCCGCTGGCTCCAGCAGCACCCCACCTGGTCCCTCGAACGCCTCGCGCACCGGAAGGGAACGGCGGTGCTGCACGTCCCGGACACGGAACCGAGTTGAGAGCTCGAAGAAATGGTTTGAGCGAGGCCGAGCCCCCTGTTACTTTCCTGATGGACCGTGAAGTCGTCGTATGGAGGTGAGACCCGTGAACACAGTTACCCATGGGTGCTCCCTCAACCCGTCACGGTCCGGCGGCTGACGTTCGGTGTCGCCAGGAGCGCCTGAGATCGAGGCACTCCTGGAGGGAGACTCCGATGAACACAAAGCCTTTCACATCCGGCCTGGGCGAGAACGCGGTAGTGATCACGCGCGTCGCGGACAGGCAATGGCATGCACTGGAGGACGACCTGGTGGTCGGCCGCGGGCATGCGCAGCGCAGGCCCGACGGACGCCTGTTCGTCAGTATCGACGCCTGGCACGACGCCACCTTCGACCGGCTCGCCGAGGCGATGCTGGCCCAACTGCCGACGCCGCTGTACACGGTGGTCGACGAAGCCGACGTCGAACTGACGGCCGGCTGGCGGCGGGCGGGTTTCACGATCCGGCGCCGCGAGTGGGAGTACGTCGTGCCGACCGACCCGCAGATCACAGGGCTCGAAGCGGTCCTGCCGCCCTCGGGCGTGACGATCGTGCCCGCCGGCCAGGTGGACGAGGGCCTGCTACGGGCGGTGGACCGCGCGATCCGTGACGAAGTCGAGGCGAGCGTCGGGTGGCAGTCGATGCCCGCGGAGGTGATTCCCCGCCCCGAAGGGGACACCATCGTCGACCCGTCGAAGTACGCGGTGGCCGCGGCGCCGGATCGCTACCTGGGTCTGATCCGGGTGGTGACGGTGATCCGGCCGCGCATCGGGCTGGTCGCGGTGCGGGCGGGCGAGCAGCGCCGCGGCATCGCGCGGGCGCTGCTGGCCCACGCGCTGGGGACGCTGCACCGCTCCGGGTTCGCCACGGCGTGGGCCGAAGTCCACGAGTCCAACCGAGCAGCCTCGGCGCTGTTCGAGGGCATCGGCGCCCGGCCGGCGAGCAGCAATCTGGAGCTGGTGCGATGACGAAGAACAAGAACGTCATCGAGGTAGAGGGCAAGGTCGTCGAGTGTCTGCGAAGCGCCATGTTCACCGTGGAGCTCGAAAACGGCCACCAGGTGCTCGCGCACATCAGCGGGAAGATCCGCAAGAACTACATCAAGATCATGCTTGAGGACCGGGTACTGGTGGAACTCCCGCCGTACGACCTGACGCGCGGCCGGATCGTGTTCCGGTACCGGAACTAGCGACGGCCGGCGTCTTCCGCGGTGGCTGATCCCGGGGTCCCGGTCACGGCGTTTCCGCGTGACCGGGGCCCGACCTGATTCTGGGGGAAATTCGGATGCGCTCCCTGCGGCCGGACTGGACCATCGGTGAGTTGTCCGTCGCCCACTCCGGGAGCCACCCCATGGTCCGTCGCGTCACCGTCCCGTCCCTCTTCCCGCCGCCCCGCTACTCGCACGCCTCCGTCGTCGAAGCCGGCACCAAGTTTGCGTTCCTCGCCGGCTCCGTCCCCCTCGACGCCGAGGGAAAGCTGGTCGGCGAGGGCGATCCGGTGCGGCAGGCCGAGCAGGTGCTGGCCAATCTTGAGGTGCAACTGCACGCGGTCGGCAGCGACTTGTCCCACGTTGTGGCCACGGACGTGTACGTCGTCAGCAGTGAGACCGCCGTGCTCTCCGCCGTCTGGGACGTCGTCGAGGCGTCCGGGCTGAGTGTCGGGCCGCACTCGTCGACGCTGATCGGCGTGGCGTGTCTGGGGTACACGGGGCAGCTGGTGGAGATTACAGCCACCGCCGTAGTTCCCGAGCTTTCCCGAGTCTCGTAAGAGGTCGCATGTTGATCGAGCATCGCGGGCGGCGTCCCGTCGTCTCCGATTCCGCGTACGTCGCCCCGTCAGCTGTCCTGTGCGGTGCCGTGACCCTCGGCGAGCGGGCCAGGGTGCTGCACGGTGCCGTGCTCACCGCCGAGGACGGGGAGGTCCGCGTCGGCTCGGACGTCGTCGTCATGGAGAACGCGCTGGTGCGTGGGCGGGCCGGCCACCCCGCCTTCATCGGTGACGCCGTGCTCGTCGGACCGCACGCCCATGTCAACGGCGCGACCATCGAGGACGAGGTGTTCGTCGCCACCGGGGCCTCCGTCTTCCCGGGGGCGGTCGCGGGCGCCGGCTCCGAGTTGCGGATCAACAGCGTGCTGCACGTCAACTCGGTGCTGCCGCCCGGCACCGTCGTACCCATCGGCTGGATCGCGGCCGGGACGCCCACCGCTCGGCTCTTCGCACCCGGCGAGCACGACGAACTATGGGCTGAGCAGCAGGAGTTGGACTTCCCCGGCACGCTCTACGGAGTCCCGCGCGGCACCTCCATGCGGGACATCATGGCGCGCCAGGTCGACTACTACGGCGCCCATCACCACGACCTCACCCTCGACGACTGACGGGATCGCACTTGCCTTCCGAAGCCTTTCCCATAGCTCTCCGCCGAGCCGCCTCGGGCCCCGATGCCGCCGCCGCGGCCGACGTCTGGCTGTCCTCCTTCGCCGCCGCCCTGCCCACGGTCGTCAGCCCCCGCTCCGCCGACGAGGTGCGCAACTACTTCCGGGACGTCGTCGTACCCCTGCGCGAGACCTGGGTCGCAGATGCCGGAGCGGAGGGTGGCATCGTCGGCTTGATGGTGCTCCGCGGCGACGAGCTCTCCCAGCTGTACCTGCGTCCCGACTGGCGTGGGCGCGGCATCGGTGACCGTTTCGTCGCGCTCGCCAAGGAGCGGAGTCCCGGCGGGCTCAGCCTGTGGACCTTCCAGGTCAACAAGCCGGCCCACCGGTTCTACGAGCGGCACGGCTTCGTCGCCGTCGAGTACACCGACGGCGGCGGGAACGAGGAGCAGGAGCCGGACGTGCAGTACGTGTGGCGCCCATGAACGCCCCTGAATACCCTTGAAGGCCCTTGATGTTCAGGGCCTCCCAGGACCGTGGTCCCGGTACGCCCATGCCGCCGCCTGTGCCGCGAGCCCCACGACGTCCACTTCCCCGGCGTCGCCGTCGAGGTGCCGGTACTCCACCGCCGTGAGGATCACGATCCGTTCGCGCAGGCCCAGGTGGTCGTGGAAGCCGGAGGCGAGGATGTCGGCGGCGGCCTCGCCCGCCGGGACGCCGGCCGCATGGTGGGCGTGGACGAGGGCTTCCAGCTCCCGCAGGTAGGTGACGTAGCTGCGGACGTCCTCGACGCTCATCACCGGCCCGTGTCCGGGAATGACCACCTCGGGGTCCAGGGCCAGGATCGTCTCGCAGGCCGCGGCGACCCGGGCGAGCGGGCCGTCCCAGTGGACGGGGTGGTCGTCGGCGAACAGGACGTCCCCCGCGCACACGACCCGCTGCCCGGGCAGGTGGACTATGAGGTCACCGGCCGAGTGCGCGGGGCCCACCTCGATCAGTTCGGCCTCGATGTCGCCCACCGTCAGGGCGTGCCGGCCCGAGAAGGTGGTGGTGGGCGGGACGGCCTCCGCGCCCTCGTACGTGTAACGGCCGAAGTGCTCGCGCGCATACCAGCCCAGCGGCTGGTCGGCCGGTGTCTGGTGGGTGAGGAAGTGCATCTGCTGCGGGGAGGGTTCGCGGCAGAGGTGCTCCGCGCTCGCCTTCGTGGCGATGATCTCGGCACCCGGGAAGCAGCCGTTGCCGAACGTGTGGTCACCGTTGACGTGGGTGTTGACGATCGTCGTCACGGCTGCCGCGCCCGCGGGCAGGACCGGGCGGGCCGCGGCGAGCAGGGCCTCGGTCATCGGCTGGTCGTAGGGGGTGTCGACCAGGGCCGCCTGCTCGCCGGAGGTGATGAGCAGGCAGTTCGCGAAGCCCCAGGTGCCCGCGTGGCCCGGGGACCACAGGTGGAGTCCGTCGGCGACCGGGAGGAGTCCGTCAGGAAGGTTCATGGCGCTCATTGTCGGGGACGGTGATCGCGAGTTGTGCGGTCGGGTGCGCCCCACGTCCTCCTCTTCGGCACCGGCTTCGCATAACTCCCCGCCCGGCTGGTCGTCAGTTTCAGCGCCACCAGCGACTCCGCCAGTTTCACGGCCGCCCCGACCCCGTCCACCACTGGCAGCCCGAGCTTCTCCCCCACCACCCGCTGCAGTCCGGTCATCCCGGCGCACCCGAGCACCAGGACCTCGGCCCCGGCCTCCCGTGCCCGTTCGGCAGCCGTCAGGAAAGCGGCCTCCGTGCGGTCCGCGTCGCCCAGGTCGAGGACTCCCAGGCCGGTCCCGACGACGGCGGCGCAGTTGCGCCCGACCCCCGCCAGTTCGAGGCTGTCCTCGATCTGGCCGCACGACCGCTCCAGCGTCGTCACGACCCCGTACCGGCGCCCCAGCAGGCAGGCCAGATGGGCCGCGGCCTCCGTGATGTCGACGACCGGTACGTCGACCAACTCCCGTACGCCTTCCCGCCCGTGCTCCCCGAAGCCGGCCATCACGACGGCGTCGTACGACGGGCCCTCGTACGTGCGCAGCAGGTCGATGACGGCCGTGGCCGACAGATGGCTGTCGAGCCAGCCCTCCGCCGACTCCGGGCCCCATGCGGGGGTCAGACCGAGCACGGTGGTGCCCGGGCCTGCGGCGGCCCGGGCACCTCGTACGATCTCCTCGGTCATCTCCTGCGTGGTGTTGCAGTTGGTGACGACGATCCGCACGCTCGTCAGACCTCCACGGCAGTCGGCTCGGTGGCGCGTTCGGTGGCTCGCTCGGACCGGCAGATCACCAGGTACAGGCCGGCGCCCAGGGCCGTGCCGATGAACCAGGAGTACGGGGCCACGTCGCTGAAGGTCTTCACCAGCGCGAGCACCGCCGCGACCGCCGCCGATGGCAGGAACGCCGCCAGGGCCTTGGGGTTGACGCCCTTGCGGTAGTAGTAGCGGGAGCCGGGGCGGGCGTCGAAGAGCTCGTCCACGTCGACGCGGCCGCGCTTGACGAGGTAGTAGTCGACCATGATCACGCCGAACAGCGGGCCGAGGAAGGCGCCGAGGCCACCGAGGAAGTAGTTGACGACCGTGGGGTTGGAGAACAGGTTCCACGGAGTCACGACCAGGGCCGCCACCGTGCTGATCATGCCGCCGACCTTGAAGCTGATCTTCTGCGGCCAGACGTTGGCCAGGTCGTACGCCGGTGAGACGAAGTTGGCGACGATGTTGACGCCCATGGTGGCGACGGCGAAGGTGCACGCGGCCACGACCAGCACCCAGGTGTTGCCCACCTTCGCCACCAGCTCGGCGGGGTCCGTGATCGCCTGGCCGAACACCTTCAGCGAGCCGGCCGTGACGATCACCGACACGACCACGAAGGCCGTCGAGTTGATGGGCAGGCCCCAGAAGTTGCCGCGGCGGACGGTGCGGTAGTCAGGTGCGAAGCGGGAGAAGTCGCAGAAGTTGAGCATGAGCGTGCCGTAGGTGGCGAGGATCAGGCCGATCGCACCGAACCACTGCCGCCACTGCTCGCCGGTCGAGACCGGGTGCGGGGTGGAGGTGAGCGAGATGCTCCAGTCGGCCTTCGACAGGACCCAGATCGCCAGCGCGATCATGACGAGCCAGATCGCCGGGCCGCAGAAGTCCTGGAACTTGCGCACGGACTCCATGCCCTGGCTGATGATCAGCGCCTGGATCAGCCACAGCGACAGGAACGACACCCAGCCGAGCGCGTTGAGACCCAGGAAGGAGTGGTGCGTCCAGGACTCCAGGCCCGGCCAGGCGGCCAGCAGCATCACGTTGACGGCGACGGAGGCGAGGTAGGTCTGGATGCCGTACCACATGATGGCGATCACGGCCCGGATGAGGGCCGGGATGTTGGCGCCCCAGACGCCGAAGCTGATGCGGCTGACGACCGGGAAGGGTACGCCGTGGCGCTGGCCGATCTTCCCCATCCAGTTCATGCCGATGTAGATGATCACGAAGCCGACGAGCAGGGAGGTGAAGACCTGCCACACGTTCATGCCGAGCACCAGCAGGCCGGCGGCGAAGGTGTAGTTGCCGAGGTTGTGGACGTCGGACATCCACATGGCGAAGAGGTCGAAGACCTTCCAGTTGCGCTTCTCTGCGGGCGCGAGGTCTTCGTTGGTGAGCCGGGGATCGGGGACGAATGCTGGTGCGCCGGTGGCTTCGGCACGGTCGGCGAGGGACACGGGGCCTCCATGGGACGGGAGCGGAGGGTGGAGACGGCAGCCGTTTGGTATACCAAACTGCGGACATGGTCCCGCCGTCAAGCATTCCGGCCGATGTCGTCATTGTTAACGCTCGGTAAAACAGCCCCGGTGTCGGAGAAGATGGCTTCATGAGTTCCACGACGACGAAGATCGAACCCCTGGGCGCGGTCCGCGAGCGGGTCCTGGCGAGTCTGCGGCAGGAGATCATCGCGGGCAGCCTCCGCCCTGGTGACCGGCTGGTCGAGCGGGAACTCGCCGAACGGCTCGGGGTCTCCCGGGTGCCGGTCCGCGAGGCGATCCGCGCTCTGGTCGCCGAGGGGTTCGTCCACTTCGAGACGCCGCGCCGCACGGTCGTACGCCGTCTCACCCCGCACGACGTCCAGGAGCTCTTCGAACTGCGCGAGGCCCTGGAGGTGTACGCCGCCGGGCTCGCCGCCGCCCGCGCCACTCCGGAGGACCTGGCCGAGGTCCAGTCGCTGCTCGACCTCGCGGCCACCGCGACCGAGGCGGGGGACGCGGAAGTGATCACGGACGTCAACAGCCGCCTGCACGACCGCATCGTGGCGATGGCAGGCAACAGCCTGCTGACCGAAGCCCTGGAACCGGTCGCCGGGCGACTGCGGTGGATGACCCGGCGGAACGAGGAGTGGCCGCAACTCCTCGTGGAACACCGCGAGTTGTACGAGGCGATTGCCTCCGGAGACCCGGACCGCGCCCGCACGCACGCCCTCGCCCATGTGCGCACCAACTACCGCTCGACGGTGCGGCACCTGTTCGGCGAGGCCGAGATGCCCGACTGACATCGCCCTGGAAAATCCCGCCCCGACTCGACCATGGACGCAGCTGGTGACGGAAGCCGGATACGACGACGCCGTCCGGGTTCCGTACGCGCTGGTGGCCGTCCGGCAGGGGGCGACGGTCGCCATGATCAGCACGTCGGACCGGGGCAAGGAAGCGGCCGCCGTACCGGACGTTGTCGTCGGCACTCAGCTGAAGAAGCTCGGTGCGCAGCTCACCTCCGAGTGACCGCGTACTTGTCCGTCGACGCCACCAGCGCATCGGCGACTCCCGGCGCCCGCGTGTCGTGCCCGACCTCGTCGACGACGATCAACTCACTGCCGGGCCAGGCGTGGTGGAGCCGCCAGACGGTGCCGAGGAGGTTGCCGAAGTCGAGGCTGCCCTGGACGAGGGTGCCGGGAATGTCCTTGAGCAGCGGCGCGTCCCGCAGGACCACGCCTTTGTCGTTGCCCTCGCCGAAGAAGCAGTCGTTGCCCCAGTAGTGCGTGACCGTCCGGGCGAAGCCCATGCGGAACTCGGGGTCCTCGAAACGCCGGACCGAACGCGGCGGCGCGGGAATGATCGCCGTCTCCCAGTCCGTCCAGGCGCGCGCCGCCCGCTTGCGCACGGCGGGGTCGGGGGACTCGAGGAGGCGGTTGTACGCGGCGGCGAGGTTGCCGTCCCGCTCGCCGGCGGGCAGTTCGGCCAGGAACCGCTCGAAGGCTTCCGGGAAGATCTTTCCCAGTCCCCGGGTCAGCAGCGCGTGTTCGGCGTCGGCGCCGGTGGCGACGAGGGTCAGGAGCAGCTCGG
Source organism: Streptomyces sp. NRRL S-646 (assembly GCF_000720765.1). Lineage (GTDB taxonomy): Bacteria > Actinomycetota > Actinomycetes > Streptomycetales > Streptomycetaceae > Streptomyces. The sequence goes on along the minus strand of NZ_JODC01000005.1, from coordinate 595,096 downwards.
ACACCGCCGCCGGATGCGTCTGTGCGTACCGCAGCCCGAGCACCGAGCCCCACGACGCGCCCCACACCAGCCAGCGCTCGATCCGCAGGTGAGCACGGAGCAGCTCCAGGTCGGCGATGAGATGAGCCGTGGTGTTGACACTCATGTCGGTGTCGTACGCGCTCGCATGCGGCGTCGAGCGTCCGCAGCCGCGCTGGTCGAGCAGCACGATCCGGTAGGCGGCGGGGTCGAAAAGGCGCCGTGAGTAGGGGGTGCAGCCGGACCCCGGCCCGCCGTGCAGCACGACCGCGGGCTTGCCGCGCGGGTTTCCGCAGGTCTCCCAGTACACGCGATTGCCGTCGCCGACGTCGAGCATGCCGTGGTCGTAGGGTTCGATGTCCGGGTGGAGGGGCATCCGGGCACCGTAACGCGCCTACGGCAGTCCCCGCCCCTCATTTCACGCGCAGCCCCGCCGCCGCCCCCGCCCTGCGCAGCACGTCCCGCAGCATCTCGGGGGTGAGCTTGCCGGTGAAGGTGTTGCGCTGGCTGACGTGGAAGCAGCCGAAGAGGTCGAGGCCGTCGAGCGGCACGCGTGCGCCGTGGGCGAAGACGGGCCGGGGCCGGGGCACCGTCCAGCCCGCCTCTGCGAACGCGGGCAGCGCGGCCTGCCAGCCGAACGCACCGAGCACAACGACCGCACGCAGGGTCGGCCGCAGCAGCGTGAGCTCCTGGACCAGCCAGGGGCGGCAGGTGTCGCGCTCCCCCGGGGTGGGCTTGTTCTCGGGCGGGGCGCAGTGCACGGGCGCGGTGACGCGGACGCCGTGCAGTTCCAGGCCGTCGTCTGCGGCCACCGACGTGGGCTGCGAGGCGAGGCCGACGTCGTACATCGCCCGGTACAGCACGTCCCCGGAGCGGTCGCCGGTGAACATGCGGCCGGTGCGGTTGCCGCCGTGGGCGGCGGGCGCGAGGCCGATGATCAGGAGCGAGGCGTCGGAGGGACCGAAGCCGGGCACGGGGCGCGCCCAGTACGTCCACTCCTGGAAGGCCGCGCGCTTGGTCCGCCCGACCTCCTCCCGCCACTCCACGAGCCGCGGACACGCGGCACAGCCCGCGATACGGGTGTCGAGCTCGGCCAGGCTGTCCATGCCCCCACCGTATGACCACCGGATGGGCGGGCGTCGAGCGGCGGGTCCGCCGATCCCGGCCCATGCTGGAGTCATGGACGTGCAACCCCCTGTCGTCCCCCCTGTCGTCGTGCTTCCGCCGCAGTCGGACGGTGGACGGCGCGTGACGATCCGCGGCAAGCGCGTAGGCACCGCCTACACGCTCTTCGACGTGCTGGACTTCCTGCACAGTGCGGGCCTGCCCGCCGAGGAGGACCGGGCCGTCGACGACCCCGAGCTGATCGAATGGCGTGGTGGCGGGCCGTACGTGTGGAACGGCACGACGTAGCCGCCGGGCGCACACTGGGGGCAACAGGCCATGCGGCAGGAGCCGAACCTGGAGGTGGGCCATGAGCACCCTCGAAGAACACGTCGACGTCGGAGTTCCGATCGACCGGGCCTGGGACAGCCTCCACCGGGTGGAGAACTACTCACGCTTCGTGGAGGGAGTGCGCGAGGCCCATGCGGAACCGGAGGGGCGGGCGCATCTGGACGTCGAGGCCGGCGGCCGGGGCCGGGGATTCGACGCCGAGGTCTCCGACCGCAGCGGGGAACGCGTGATGGAGTGGCACACCATGGGCACCCCCGAGCTGACGGGCTCCTTCTCCCTGCAGCCGATCGACCGGAACCACACCCGGGTCCAGGCACGCCTCGAGTACGACCCCGACGCCCTGAGGGCAGCCTTCGGCGGTCCGAGGGGCTTCGCCCAGGCCAGCACGATCGAGCGGATCGTCCGCACCGATCTGCAGCACTTCAAGAAGTACGTGGAGCGCGGGCGCTGACACGCGGCTGCCGCCGGGACACCTGACCGGCACGGAAATCCGCCCGGTTCACCCGCTTCGGAGAGCTAAGGTCGGGAGCATGGCTTCCGAAGCTGACGAGGAGAAGGGCGGGCGGGGCTCCACCGAGCCCGAACAGGCCGCACCCAAGGCCGTCGAGCCCGAGGCGGCCGGCCCCGAAGCGATCGACCCCAAGATCGCCGCCGCCATCGCCGCCGCAGAGGCCGCGGGCCCGGCGGACGGCGTGACCGTGCGGATCGACAGCTGGATCTGGGCCGTGCGTCTGGCCAAGACCCGCTCGGTCGGCGCGGCCGCCTGCAAGGGCGGGCATGTGCAGGTGAACGGGGTACGTGTGAAGCCCGCGCACACCGTGCGGATCGGTGACGAGGTGCGCGTGCGGCAGGAGGGCTGGGAGCGGATCGTCGTCGTCAAGCGGCTGATCCGCAAGCGGGTGGGCGCCCCCGTGGCCGCCCAGTGCTACGTCGACAACTCGCCGCCCCCGCCGCCCCGCCAGTCCTTCGCCCCGGCCGGCATCCGCGACCGTGGCACGGGCCGCCCGACCAAGCGGGACCGCCGCGACATGGAACGCCTGCGGGGGCTCGTGGAGGGCGGCAAGCCGAGGCCGAGCGGACGATGACACACGGAGGTGGCGTCCGGCTCGGACCGGACGCCACCTGCGGCTTCGGGGCTCACACCCGTCGTCGTACGAGCTTCAGCAGTTCCCCGGTGGAGCCCCGCCGGGCCCAGGCGATGAGGGCCAGCGGCACGATCAGGATCAGCGGGGTCGCGGCGTTCTGACCGTCGAAGACGGTGGTCTGGACGACGAACGCGCCCACCATGAGACCGCTCAGTGCAATCGCGGCGACCGACTGCAGCACCGGGATCAACAGGGCCACCGCACCGGCCAGTTCGAGGGCGCCGATGGTGTACATGCCCGTGCTGCCCCAGCCGATCTTGTCGAAGGCGTCGGCGGCGTAGTGGTTCCCGATCAGCTTGGGCAGGGCGCTCGCGATGCCGTAGAAGAGGGCGAGCAGCACCTGCAGGGTGCGCAGCGCGATCCGGGCGCGGCGGCCGCGGGCGGTCGCGGACTCGGCGACGACGGGGGCGGAAGCGACGCGGGCGGTGGTCTCGGACATGGGGTTCTCCTGTGGTGAGCGGTTCGTCGTGCTGTCACAGGGATAGACCGGCCGTCGCTTCGGAACTCATCGCCGCTGAGCGGACTTTCGCGGGGTTCCCTACAACGGGAACCAGCCGTGCCCGATGTACCAGTGGCGGCCCGCCCTCAGGTGGTCGCCGACCGCCCGCTCCACCGCCGTACGCCGGGGCAGGCTCTCGACGGGCAACTCCGGGTCGCCGAACACGAACTGGACCGGTTCCTTGTCGGCCGGCTCCCGGTCCTCGCGGGCGACCCGGAAGCGGTCCTGGAAGCGCACGATGTTGGAGTCCGCCGGCAGATACTCCTTCAACTGCGCATCCAGCAGCCAGGAGTGGCACAGCGCGGCCCGGTACTTCTCCTCGGGGTAGTGCAGCGCGAAGAACTCCGTCGCCAGCGCGAGCGAGCGCTCGCAGGCCGCCGGTGACAGCGGGCCGAGGTAGTCGGGGATGTGGACGTTCAGACAGGGCGTACCGGGCGCCGCGTCCAGGCCGGCCGCCGCGAGGACCCGCGACGTGCGCTGCCCGTGCCGCGCCCGCTCGAACTGCAGCCGCCCCAGCTGGTACAGCTCGCCCCGGAAGTGGTGGGTCAGCCACCACGGCGCCTGCACACCCGCCCGGCGGTGCCGCCTGCGGTGCACGGCCATGTTCCGTCCGAGGTCGGCGAGGGTGTGCCGGGAGACCTCGTCCGGGACGCCCCGCGCACGGTGGTACGCGCGCGTGTACGGCAGCGCGGCCACGAACACGTACACAGGGAAGCAGCGCTGCAGCGGCCCCGACGCCCAGTCCAGCTGGGGCAGGTCGACGGCGGTGCCGACCTCCCCCATCCCCCGGACGAGTTCCTCCACCGACGTCTCGAGGGCGCGCGACAGCTCCGGGTCGTCCGTCACCCGTCGGCCCATCCGTACGAGTTGGTTGATGTCCTCGTGCGGTACGGCGAGGTCCAGCAGCACCTCGGCGAGCTCATCGGCATCCGGCAGCACGCGGCGACCCCCTAGTCCCGTTCCCCTTGGTGAACGTCCGTCCCGAAGAGTACGTTGCAAACAGGAGTAGTGATCCCGATGCGTACGGGCAGTGAGCCGACGACCGCGCGCAGTGCACTGCGGGCGCGCTTCTGGCTGAGCGTGTGGGGGCTGGTCTGGGCGATCTTCGGCACGGCCGCGTTCGCCCTGGTCGGACGCCCCGGGTGGGCAGCGGCGTGCGGTGTGCTGTGGCTGGTGGTCACGGTCGACATGACCGTCATCGTCAAGCACATGCGCGAGGGCCCGCACTACCAGCCCGGCCGGGACATACCTCCGTACCGGCCGCCGGAGAGCAGGCCGCGGCCCCACTAGCCGGTGCTCACGCGTCGAACCGCGCCGCTTTCAGGTACTGCGGGTTGGGGTCGAGCGCGGCCGCCAGTCTGAAATGGCGCTTGGCCAGCTCGGCCTCGCCCCGGCGCTCATAGGTCCGGGCGAGCGCGAAGTGCGCGAACGCGTTGTCCGGCTCGCGCTCCAGGACGATCGTGAACTCCAGCTCGGCGGGCCGCAGTTGCGCGGCGGCGAAGAAGGCACGCGCGCGCAGCAGGCGGGCCGCGGTGTTCTCCGGGTGGGCGGCGATGACCGAGTCGAGCAGCTTCACCGCGCCCCGCGGGTCCCGTGCGTTGAGCAGCTGCTCGGCGGCACGGAAGTCGATGACATGCGTCTCCGGAGTACGTCCGGTCGATCCGCTGGTCTCGGGCACGGCAGAGTCCTTCCCTCACTCGAAGGGTTCAACGCCCCGATCAGGGGGCCCTATTCCTGCGGCGACCGTGGCGTACCGGACGACCCGGACGCGGCCTGCGCTCTGCGTACGAGGTCCGCCCAGACGTCCTTCACCCGGCGCTGCAGCTCTTCCAGCGGTACGTCGTTGTCGATCACGACGTCCGCGATCTCCCGGCGCTTTTCGCGCGCCGCCTGGGCGGCCATGCGCGCGCGGGCGTCCTGCTCGGTCATGCCGCGCAGCCGTACGAGCCGGTCGAGCTGGGTCTCGGGGCTCGCGTCGACGACGATCACGAGGTCGTACAGCGGGGCGAGGCCGTTCTCCGCGAGCAGCGGCACGTCGTGGACGACGACCGCGTCCTCGGCGGCGGCCGCCTCGAGTTCGCGGGAGCGCGCGCCCACCAGGGGATGCACGATCGAGTTCAGGACGGCCAGCTTCTCCGGGTCGGCGAAGACGATCGAGCCGAGCTTCGGCCGGTCGAGACTGCCGTCGGCGGCGAGCACCCCCTCGCCGAAGGCCTCGACGACCGCCGCCAGCCCGGGTGTCCCCGGCGCGACGACCTCGCGAGCGATCCGGTCGGCGTCGATCAGCACGGCACCGCACTCGACGAGCAGCCGCGACACCTCGCTCTTGCCGGCACCGATCCCGCCGGTCAGCCCCACAGTCAGCATGAGCGGCAGCTTAGGGCCTGCCACTGACAGCGGGACCACCGGAGGTCAGTTGTCGCCCTCCCGTTCCGCCAGGAAGCGTTCGAACTCGAGGCCGATCTCGTCCGCCGACGGGATGTCGACGGGCTCGGCCAGCATGTTGCCCCGGCTCTCGGCGCCCGCAACGGCGTCGTACTGGTTCTCCAGGCCCGAGACGAGGGTGGTGAGCTCCTCGTCGCCCTCCTGGATCTGCCGGTCGATCTCGGTCTGGGTGCGGTGCGCGTCCGTGCGCAGGGAGTGCGCGATGCCGGGGAGCACCAGGCCGGTGGCGGCCGTGATGGCCTCCAGGACGGTCAGGGCGGCGTCCGGGTACGGGGACCGCGCGATGTAGTGCGGCACGTGCGCGGCGACACCGAGGACGTCGAAACCGGCCTCCATGAGGCGGTACTCGACCAGGGACTCGGCGCTGCCGGGGACCTGCGCCTCGTCGAAGGGGCTGCGGTGGCCCGGGACGAGGTCGTTGCGGTTGCCGTGCGGGGTCAGGCCCACGGGGCGGGTGTGCGGCACGCCCATCGGAATGCCGTGGAAGTTCACGGACAGGCGCACGCCCAGCCGCTCCACGATCTGCTGGACGGCCGCGGCGAACCGCTCCCACTCCACGTCCGGCTCCGGGCCGGAGAGCAGCAGGAAGGGCGCTCCGGTGGTGTCCTGGACGAGCCGTACGTCGATCGTGGGCTCCTCGTACTCGGTCCACTGGTCGCGCTTGAAGGTCAGCAGCGGACGGCGGGCACGGTAGTCCACGAGCCGGTCGTGGTCGAAGCGGGCGACGACCTGGTTGGGCTGCGAGTCGAGGATCCGGTCGACGATCTGGTCGCCGGTCTCGCCCGCGTCGATGTATCCGTCGAAGTGGTAGAGCATGACAAGACCGGCCGACTCCTGGGCAAGCGCCATGTCGACGACAGCCAGCCCCTTCGGCTCCCATGCGTACAAACCCTGCGGATCAAGCACAGTGACCGCTCCTCCTCGTGTTCGTACGTTCCAACACGCCCTGGAACAGCGGCATTCCCACCCAGCCCCCTGATCAGCCCTCTCTTACGCCCTTTTCATGACAGGGGGAGGGCCTTTCATGGCAAGGGGGGGAAGGGCAGCGCCGCCCCGACAGGGGCGCGGGGCCGTATCGATTTGCGGCTCCGCCGCGTGGGCGCGACAAGCCCCCACCGGCCTGCAGACGAACGACACCCCCCTGGGCAACGCTGAAGGGCCGCACCTCGAAAGGTGCGGCCCTTCAGTTACCGGCTAAGCCTCAGCGAGCCAGCGTTCAGCTCTGCCCGCCAGCCAGCTTCTCGCGGAGAGCGGCAAGCGCCTCGTCGGACGCCAGCGCGCCGGAGGTGTCCGCACCCTCGGAGGAGTACGAACCGCCGCCGCCACCCGCGGCCGGAGCCGCACCCGCAGCGTCGCCGCCCTCGGCCGCAGCAGCGGCGTCGGCCTCGCGGGACTTGATGACCTGCTGCTGGTGCTGCTCGAAGCGCTGCTGCGCCTCGGCGTACTGGTGCTCCCACGCCTCGCGCTGGGTCTCGTAGCCCTCGAGCCAGTCGTTGGTCTCGGGGTCGAAGCCCTCGGGGTAGATGTAGTTGCCCTGGTCGTCGTAGGACGCGGCCATGCCGTACAGGGTCGGGTCGAACTCGACCGTGGCCGGGTCGGCACCGAAGGCCTCGTTGGCCTGCTTCAGCGAGAGGCTGATGCGACGGCGCTCGAGGTCGATGTCGATGACCTTGACGAAGATCTCGTCGTTGACCTGGACGACCTGCTCCGGGATCTCCACGTGGCGCTCGGCCAGCTCGGAGATGTGGACCAGACCCTCGATGCCCTCGTCCACGCGGACGAACGCACCGAACGGAACCAGCTTCGTGACCTTGCCGGGCACGACCTGGCCGATCTGGTGCGTGCGGGCGAACTGCTGCCACGGGTCTTCCTGGGTCGCCTTCAGCGACAGGGAGACGCGCTCGCGGTCCATGTCGACGTCGAGGACCTCGACGGTGACTTCCTGGCCGACCTCGACAACCTCGGAGGGGTGGTCGATGTGCTTCCAGGACAGCTCGGAGACGTGGACCAGACCGTCGACGCCACCCAGGTCCACGAAGGCACCGAAGTTGACGATCGAGGAGACCACACCGGAGCGGACCTGACCCTTCTGCAGGGTCGTGAGGAACGTCTGGCGGACCTCGGACTGGGTCTGCTCCAGCCAGGCACGGCGGGACAGGACCACGTTGTTGCGGTTCTTGTCCAGCTCGATGATCTTCGCCTCGAGCTCCTTGCCCACGTAGGGCTGGAGGTCGCGGACACGGCGCATCTCGACGAGGGAGGCCGGCAGGAAGCCACGGAGGCCGATGTCGAGGATGAGACCACCCTTGACGACCTCGATGACGGTACCGGTGACGATGCCGTCCTCTTCCTTGATCTTCTCGATGGTGCCCCAGGCACGCTCGTACTGGGCGCGCTTCTTCGAGAGGATCAGGCGGCCTTCCTTGTCCTCCTTCTGGAGAACAAGGGCTTCGATCTCGTCACCGACGGCGACGACCTCGTTCGGGTCGACGTCGTGCTTGATCGAGAGCTCGCGGCTCGGGATGACACCTTCGGTCTTGTAACCGATGTCGAGCAGGACCTCGTCCCGGTCGACCTTCACGATGACGCCGTCGACGATGTCGCCGTCGTTGAAGTACTTGATCGTCTCGTCGATCGCGGCGAGGAAGGCTTCCTCGTTACCGATGTCGTTGACCGCAACCTGCGGGGTGGTGGCGGTGGTCTCGGTGCTGCTCGTCATGTGGGAAAGGGCTCCGGTACGGACATTGAAGTCGTAGGTACTGCTACGCCGGGAGCCCGTATCGCTCTGAAGAAGCCGGACAGCCAAGGAAGCGCCCCAACAGCCAACTGGAAATCCAGATACTGGTGATGGCGCCTCGACAACCGAGGGGACATGCAACAGATGCGAGCGCAGCCTGCTACGTCTGAGGTGCGCAGGCCCGCAGCGCAACTTGTAGCATACGGGGGCAGCCGGACAGGGTCAATGCGCGAACGCGCACACCCGGGGCGGATCGCCGCATACCCGGCACAAGAACTGTCTCTGAAGGCCACGCAGGCCTGCGAGACCTCTTCCGTGACACTGCCGCGAGGCCGACTGCGCCATAAGGGTGACGGAAGAGTACGACGAGGGAGCCGATCATCCAAGAGCCCGTATCTTCCGATTCCGCGTTCGAGCCGGAGGCCACCCGCCGCGCGTCCGACGTCACGGAGAGCGCCCGCGCCAACCGGGGCTGGTGGGACCGGAACGCGGACGAGTACCAGGTCGAGCACGGCACGTTCCTGGGCGACGACCGTTTCGTGTGGGGTCCCGAGGGCCTCGACGAGGTGGAGGCGGAGCTGCTCGGCCCGCCGGAGGACCTCAAGGGCAAGGCCGTCCTGGAGATCGGCGCCGGTGCGGCCCAGTGCGCGCGCTGGCTGGCCGCCCAGGGGGCCCGCCCGGTCGCCCTGGACATCTCACACCGTCAGCTGCAGCACGCGCTGCGCATCGGCGGAACGTTCCCTCTGGTGTGCGCCGACGCGGGTGCGCTGCCCTTCGCGGACGGCTCCTTCGACCTGGCGTGCTCGGCGTACGGGGCGCTGCCGTTCGTGGCCGATCCGGTGCGGGTCCTCACGGAGGTGCGGCGGGTGCTGCGTCCGGGCGGGCGTTTCGTCTTCTCGGTGACCCACCCGATCCGCTGGGCGTTCCCGGACGAGCCGGGCCCCGAGGGGCTGTCCGTGGCCGCCTCCTACTTCGACCGCACTCCCTATGTCGAGCAGGACGAGGAGGGCCGCGCGGTCTACGTCGAGCACCACAGGACGCTCGGCGACCGGGTCCGGGACATCGTCGCGTCGGGTCTTGGGCTGGTGGACCTGGTCGAGCCGGAGTGGCCGGCCTGGAACACCTCCGAGTGGGGCGGCTGGTCGCCGTTGCGCGGGAATCTCATTCCGGGGACGGCAATCTTCGTGTGCGTACGAGACTGAGTGCGTGATCCGTTACGACGCCCTGGACGCGCTGCCGGTACGTGGTGCGCTGCCCGCTCTGCACGACGCGCTGGAGGGGCACGGCACGGCTGTTCTCGTGGCGCCGCCCGGCACCGGCAAGACGACGCTGGTGCCGTTGGCGCTTGCGGGGTTGCTCGGGGACGGGCCGGCGCGCCGTGTGATCGTGGCCGAACCACGCCGTATCGCGGCCCGTGCCGCTGCCCGGCGCATGGCGTGGCTGCTGGGCGAGAAGGCCGGCGAGAGTGTCGGGTACACCGTGCGCGGCGAGCGGGTCGTCGGGCGGCACGCGCGCGTGGAGGTCGTGACGACCGGGGTGCTGCTGCAGCGGCTGCAGCGCGATCAGGAGCTGGCCGGGGTGGACGTGGTGGTGCTCGACGAGTGCCATGAGCGGCATCTGGACGCGGACACCTCGGCGGCCTTCCTGTGGGACGTGCGGGAGACGCTGCGGCCGGAGCTGCGCCTGGTGGCCGCCTCGGCGACCACGGACGCCGAGGGGTGGGCCCGGCTGCTGGGCGGGGCGCCCGTGGTGGAGGCCGAGGGCGTCTCGCATCCGGTGGAGGTGCTCTGGTCGCCGCCGGCCCGCCCGGTGCCGCCGCCGCACGGCATGCGGGTCGATCCGGCGCTGCTGACGCATGTGGCGTCGGTGGTGCGGCGGGCGCTGGCCGAGCGGGACGGGGACGTGTTGTGCTTCCTGCCGGGCGTGGGCGAGATCGCGCGTGTGGCGGGGCAGCTGGGGGACCTGGGCGGCGTGGAGGTGCTGCAGGTGCACGGGCGGGCGCCGGCCGCCGTGCAGGACGCGGTGCTGGTTCCCGGGCAGCGGCGCCGGGTCGTCCTTGCGACCTCGGTGGCCGAGTCGTCGCTGACGGTTCCGGGAGTGCGAGTGGTCGTCGACTCGGGCCTGGCGCGGGAGCCGCGGGTGGATCATGCGCGCGGGCTGAGTGCGCTGACGACGGTGCGGGCCTCGCAGGCGGCCGGGCGGCAGCGGGCGGGCCGGGCCGGGCGTGAGGCGCCGGGTGCGGTGTACCGGTGCTGGACGGAGACCGAGGACGCCCGCCTGCCGCGTTTCCCGGCGCCGGAGATCAAACTGGCCGACCTGACGGCGTTCGCCCTGCAGACGGCGTGCTGGGGCGATCCGGAGGCGTCCGGGCTGGCGCTGCTGGATCCGCCGCCGGGCGGGGCGATGGCGGCGGCGCGGGCCGTGCTGACGGCGATCGGGGCGGTGGACGCCGACGGGCGGGCCACGGAGCGGGGCGCCGCGCTGGCCCGGCTCGGGGTGCATCCGCGGTTGGGGCGGGCGCTGCTGGACACGGCCGGCAAGGGCGCCGAGGCGGTTGCGCTGCTCTCGGAGGAGGCGCCGCGCGAGTACGGCGACGACCTGGCCGCCGCTCTGCGCGCCGCGCGCCGCGGCGGTGACGCCTATGCGAAGCGGTGGCGGACGGAGGTGCAGCGCCTGCGGGCCGTCGCGAAGGAGTTCGCGCCGCCGTCGGGCGAGGGGTCTGTTCCGGGGGCGGGCGCACGGGCCGGCGGCGGAGACGACCGTCTCGTCGGTCTCGTGGCGGCCCTCGCCTTCCCCGAGCGTGTCGCCAAGGCCGACGGTGGCTCCTATCTCATGGCCTCCGGCACCCGGGCCGAACTCCGCGACGGCAGTCCCCTGCGCGGTGCCCCGTGGATCGCCGTCGCCGTCGCGGACCGTCCCGTGGGCAGGGGCCACGCGCGCGTGCAGCTCGCCGCCGTGGTGGACGAGGACATGGCCCGGTCGGCGGCGGCCTCGCTGTACTCCGGGGGACAGGAGGTCCACTGGGCCGACGGGGACGTCGTGGCGCGGCGGGTGGAGCGGCTGGGGGCGATCGAGCTGGCGGTGCGGCCCCTCGCGGACGCCGACCCCGTGCTCGTACGCAATGCGCTTGTGGACGGGCTGCGACAGGAAGGGCTGGGCCTCCTGCGGTGGTCGGCCGATGCCGACGTGCTCCGACAGCGGCTCGCCTTCTTGCGGCTGCATCTCGGGGAGCCGTGGCCCGAGGTCTCCGACGATGCGCTGCACGCGCGCGTGGACGAGTGGCTGGAGCCCGAGCTGGGCCGGGCCCGGCGGCGGGCCGACCTCGCACGGATCGACGCCGGCCAGGCACTCACCCGCCTGCTGCCGTGGGCCTCGGGAGAGGCGGGGCGGCTCGACGAGCTCGCCCCGGAGCGGATCGCCGTCCCCAGTGGGTCCAGGATCCGGATCGACTACGGCGATCCCGAACAGCCGGTGCTCGCCGTGAAGTTGCAGGAGATGTTCGGGCTGCAGGAGTCGCCCGCCGTCGCGGGGGTGCCGCTGCTGGTGCATCTGCTCTCCCCCGCCGGCCGTCCGGCGGCCGTCACGGCCGACCTCGCCTCCTTCTGGAGGGACGGCTACAAGGGCGTACGGGCGGAGCTGCGCGGCCGGTATCCGAAGCATCCGTGGCCCGAGGATCCCGCCGGTGCGGAGCCGACCCGGCGCACCAATGCGCGGCTCAGGCGGTGACCGGTTCCGGCGTGGTGGACTCGGCCGGTTCCGGGTCGCCGGGGCGGCGGCTGCGGGCCTCAAGCCACAGTGACAGGGCGAGCAGCAGGACGCCGAGGGTCAGGAAGCCCCAGGGCAGGTAGGACGTCATCAGCAGGACCAGGGTGCGGTTGGACTTGACCAGGGCGACCGTGTGCCTGATGTAGTCCTCGCGCATCTTGACGTGGCCGGCGAAGGCCGTGACCTTCTCCCGGCCGCCCAGGAGGGTGCCGCCGCGGAGTTCCTCCTTGTGGATCTCCTCGCCGTACACGGGCGCGCCGGTGACGGGCTCGACCCAGAACTTGCGGACCGTGGTGTACCAGCGGGTGGTGCCGGTCTTGGCGACCGACTCGGGGGTGATGCCCTGGACGGGCATGGTCCTGGGGAACTTGACCTTCGTCCAGGGGATGGTCTGCTCGAAGTAGTAGACCTTCAGGCCGCGGAAGTTCCGGGTGCCCTTGTAGTTGATGGGGTTGGTGGTGCGGGTCTGGGCGTCGAAGTACTCGTAGTCCCGTTTCTGGGTCAGGAAGGGCCACTTGAACTCGATGCCGGTCCGCTTGACCGGGTCGCCGTCGACCATCTCGCCGGTGGCGTGGACGGGGGCCTGGGTGTGGGCGTTGAAGATGTAGCGCTCGGGGATCCGGGAGACCATCTTGCCGTCGGGGCCCTGGACGTAGGAGAGGCCGTCCCAGACGACGACGTCCCGGCCCGCCGTCTTCTCGATCTGCTTCGCGGCCTCCACGTTTCCCTTGAGGGTCTGCACGATGGTGACCTCGCGGACCGTGCGCGCCTTCATGGTGCCGTAGTCGAGGAGGGTCGCGTTCTTCGCCTCCAGGACCATGTCCTGGTACTGGTCGGCCGGGATCTTGGCCAGGCGCGGGAAGGCGTACCAGCGCAGCAGCGGGGACAGCGCCGCGAAGAACACGGCGAAGGCGAGCAGGACCAGACTGGCCTTGCGGCGCATCTCGGCCTCCCTCCCGGGCGGTTACGGGTGTGCGGGCACCGTCGTCAGCAGCGGTTTCGGGGACGTCTTGCCCGTGGGACTGCCCATGGCCGTGATCGTGAGGACCAGCGCGAGGGCGAGGGCGAGACCGGTCGCGGCGGCGGTCAGGGCGCGCATGCCTGCCTCCCGGCGGACGGGAACACGGACTGGAACTGATACATCGTCAGGTCCGGCACCGTAGCAACGGCAGGGCGAGATGAGAACACGTTGCACACACAACGACGGCGGCGGCGCCCTCTGGCCGAGGAGCGCCGCCGCCGTCGTACGGAACGGTTATGCGGAGGGACTGGGCGACGGGCTGGGACTGGCCGAGGAGCCGGCCGCCGCGACCGTCAGCTGGATGTTGAGGGTCGCGCCGCCCGCAGTGGTGATGCGGAGGATGAAGTTGCCGGTGTTGTCGTCGGCGTACAGCTTCGGCAGCGTCAGCAGACCCTTGGCGTCCGTCGTCAGGCCGGTCAAGGTGCGCACGGTCTTGCCGTCGGCGTCCTTGAAGTAGGGGCCCTTGTCGTTCTCGGTCGGGTCGAGCACCGACTTGATCAGCGTTGCGGTGACCGCGACCTTGTCGGCGACGGCGCCCTTGTAGGTGGCCTTCACCTCGGCCTGGTCCGCGAACTCGCCGCCCGGCGTGCAGGTCAGCGCGGTGTCGCTGGTGCGCACCACGCTGTCGGCGACGCGCTCGGTGACGGTGGCGGTGTAGTCGAGTCCGGTGACCGCGCGGCCCACGACCGTGGCACGGACGGTGAACTCGCCGGTCTTCTCGCCCGCCTGCAGGGCGGGGGCGACGGCCACGCCGGAGCTGTTGGTGACGACCGTGGCGACGGACTCGCCGCCGCTGAAGGTGCTGTCGGTGTCGCCGACGACGGTGAAGCGGACCCTGACCTTGCCGACCGCCTTGCCGGACTTGGTCACGGCCTTGGTGCTGACCTTCTTGGTGAACGCGTCGCCGGCCATCGCGGTGAGCTTCGCGGTGCCCGCGTCCGCCAGGTGGTCCACGGTGTCGGTGGGGGTGGGCGACGGGCTGCCCGGCGTGCTCGGCGTGCCGGGCGTGCCGGGCGTGTTCGACGGCGGCGCACTGGGGCTCGGAGAGCCGGTGCTCGGCGGTGTGGTCTTCGGGGGCGGGGTGGGCGACGGCTTGGGGTTGGCCTTCTGGCCGTCGTCGCTGCGGCCCGAGGGGACGCTGCCGCTGCCGTCCGGGATCTCGTGGGTGCCCTTGCGGTAGTACTCCAGCCACGACAGGACGAGGTTCAGGTAGTCCTGGGAGTTGTTGTAGCTGAGGATCGCGTGGTTGAGGTCGGCCGGGACGGACAGGTCCCAGCCGTTGCGGCACAGGTAGTGGCCGGCGGCCAGAGCGGCGTCGTAGACGTTGTTGGGATCCCTGACCCCGTCGCCGTTGCCGTCGCGGCCCGCCCACGCCCAGGTCGACGGGATGAACTGCATGGGGCCGACGGCCTGGTCGTAGCTGCTGTTGCCGTCGTACTTGCCGCCGTCGGTGTCCTTGATCAGCGCGAAGCCGTTGCCGTCGAGCTGCGGGCCGAGGATCGGAGAGATCGTGGTGCCGTCCGCGTTGACGCGGCCGCCGCGGGCCTGGCCCGACTCCACCTTGCCGATCGCGGCGAGCAGTTGCCAGGGCAGGTTGCAGCCGGGCTTGGACTCGCGCAGCTCGGCCTCGGCCTTCTTGTAGGCGTCGAGGACGGTGGCGGGAATGCCCGCCTCTGCCGCGCCCTGCGCCACGGGGGTGCCGGTGGCGCCCGGAGTGGGCGAGGGGTTCGGGCTGTTGAGCGGGGGGAGATCGGTGTAGTACGGCGAGTTGCCGGTCGCGGCTCCGTCGCCTGCGGACGCATCGGGCGAGGGCTGGGCCTCCGAGGCGGTCTGTCTGCCATGGTCGTCGACCGTGACACCAGGAGCCTGCGACGCGGACAGAGCCGCGACCGCGAGTGCTGCCACGGCGGTGGTTGCCGCTCCCTTGGCCAGCCTCCTGCCGAATTGCGCCGCCATAGAGTGAACCCCTCCCGTGGACGCACCAGCGTCCGCCTTCGTCTGTCCGGCGCGTGATGCGCCCGCCCTGTTGTGACGATCGACCCGGCGTGCGGGTTGCCCTCGTATCGCTCTCTTGTTCTCTGTCGAGTTCCTGTCGAGCTGCTGCGCTCACCAGTTCGACCGTGCCGCCCGACACGGTGACCCAGGCGACCCTACGACAACTTCCTTTCCACGGGGACCCGTTCGTGCCCGATATTCACCAGTTGGCCATGTGCGAACGGCGCGGAATCGCGGCACGCATACTGGACCGGAGCGATCACCCGGGCCGTCCGCTCGGGCAAGGTCCGGCGTGAGGAGCCCAGTTGCCGTTCACCCTGAGCCATGCGGCTGCCGTCCTGCCCGCCGTCCGCGGCGACGGGACCGGCCGGGGACGGCTGGTTCCGGCCGTCCTCGTGGCCGGTTCCTTCGCGCCCGACATGACCTATTACGCGGCAAGTGCGGTGCCCGGTGCGATGGAGTTCGGAGAGGTCACGCACTCCTTCCCCGGCGTCTTCTCGGTCGACGTGCTGGTGGCCTGGGCGTTGGCCGGGCTGTGGCTGCTGGTGCGGGAGCCGCTGGTGGCGCTGCTGCCGCGGCCCTGGCAGCCGCGGCCGGCCGCCCTGCTGCGCTGCGGGGCGCCACGCGCGCGCTTACGGCCGTCCCTGGCCGCGTGGTGGTATGCGTCCGCGGCGCTCGGCGCCCTGACCCACGTGGTGTGGGACGCCTTCACGCATCACGACCGGTGGGGGGTGCGGCTGTTTCCCGTGCTGGGACGGGGGCTGTGGGGGTCTCCCCTGTACTGGTACCTGCAGTACGGGGGTTCGCTGGTGGCCGCGGTGGTGATCGCGCTGTGGGTGATGCGGGCACTGCGGAGGGCGTCTGCGCACCCGGTTTCGGCTGCGGTCCCCGTGTTGTCGCTGCGGGACCGGTGGTGCGCCTGTGTGGTGATCTGCGGGTGCGCAGGGGTCTGGGCCGTGGAGCGGGCCGCGCGGTGGTGGGCGTTCTGGGGCGCGGTGGCCAAGCCCTGGGAGCTGATTCCGGCCCTGTGCTTCGGCGCGGGCGCGGGACTGCTGCTCGGGCTGCTGCTGTACGTGGTGGGGGTGCGGGTGTGGCGGCCGGTGCCGTCTGCCGCAGAGCCTGAGCGGGTCAGCGTGGAGCAGGGCCGTCCGGCCGGTCGGTGAGGGTGCTCGCGGTCACGATGAACACCCTCACGGTGCGGGCGTGGCGGCTGCGGCGGACGCGGACGAGCAGCCCGGTGACGTAACTGCGGCCCAGGCCCGCCCACAGCCGCCAGGCCGGCGGCTCTGCGGGCCCCCTCCCGGGCCGGGGCAGCCGGCGCCGGAGGTCCGCCGCCGTGCGGCGCAGGACGACGACGAGGTCGGTGGGGATGCGGGCGGTGCTTGCACGAGCGGCGAAGGCCGGCACCGGTGCGGGTGGCACGGCGGGCGCCGTCTCGGCACTCGCCTGCGCTCTCGCCGGCCGGCGGTTGAGCATGCGTATACCCATGCCCGCATCCTTACGGTACGAGGGCGGTGGGGGCCTTTCCGCGGGGGCCACCTGAGTGACGGTTCCCTGCGGGGCTTGACGGGTTCGGCGGAGCTGCTCCTTGCGCAGAGGCTCGCCTGCCCCCTCGCCGGAGGCCAGGCGGACTCGGTGAGGTCCCTGCGGTTCGCGCGCCCAAAAAAAAGGGGGGCGCGGGGCCGTGGGGCCGTGGCGCCCGTCGTGGCTCCCCCGCGCGGAGAGCTCGACCGCGCCCCGAAGGGGCGCGGGGAACTGCGCGACAAGCCACGACGGGCCCGCAGGCGGCCGACAACCCCCTGGGCGGGGACGCACCCCTGGCCGTAGGGCTGGCTCGCCGCCCAGCCGGGCAACGCCGAACCCCCGCCAACCGCCGGAGGCTAGTGCGCCGCCGACTCCCAGTCGGAGCCCACCCCCACCGAGACGCCCAGCGGCACCGTCAGGTGCACGGCGTCGGCCATTTCGCGGCGGACGATCTCCTCCGCGGCGGCGCGCTCGCCGGGGGCGATCTCCAGGACGATTTCGTCGTGGACCTGCAGGAGCATGCGGGAGGTGAGGTCCGCCGCCCGCAGCGCGTCGTCCACCTTCAGCATGGCGATCTTGACGATGTCCGCGGCGGTGCCCTGGATCGGCGCGTTCAGAGCCATGCGCTCGGCGGCCTCGCGGCGCTGGCGGTTGTCGCTGTTGAGGTCGGGCAGGTAGCGGCGGCGGCCGAAGAGGGTCGCCGTGTAGCCCGTGGCCCGCGCCTCGTCGACGGCCCGGCGCAGATAGTCCCGGACGCCGCCGAACCGCTCGAAGTACGTGTCCATCAGGACCCGGGCCTCGCCCGCATCGATGTTCAGCTGCTGGGACAGGCCGAAGGCCGACAGACCGTACGCCAGGCCGTACGACATGGCCTTGATCTTGCGTCGCATCTCCGCGTCGACGTGCTCCCGGTCGACCGAGAAGACCTGCGCCGCGACCGTGTTGTGCAGGTCCTCTCCGGAGGTGAACGCCTCGATCAGGCCCTCGTCCTCGGAGAGGTGGGCCATCACGCGCAGCTCGATCTGGCTGTAGTCGGCGGTCATCAGCGACTCGAAGCCCTCGCCGACGACGAAGCCGCGGCGGATGGCCCGGCCCTCGTCCGTGCGGACGGGGATGTTCTGCAGGTTGGGGTCCGTGGACGACAGGCGGCCGGTCGCGGCGACCGTCTGGTTGAAGGTGGTGTGGATGCGGCCGTCGGCGGCGATCGTCTTGATCAGGCCCTCGACGGTGACGCGCAGCTTCGCCTGCTCGCGGTGGCGGAGCATGACGACGGGCAGTTCGTTGTCCGTCTGGGTGGCCAGCCAGGCCAGGGCGTCGGCGTCCGTGGTGTAGCCGGTCTTGGTCTTCTTCGTCTTGGGCAGACCCAGCTCGCCGAAGAGGACCTCCTGGAGCTGCTTGGGCGAGCCCAGGTTGAACTCGTGGCCCGCCGCCGCGTGTGCCTCCTTCACCGCCTGCTGCACGGCGCCCGCGAACATCTGCTCCATGGCCTCCAGGTGGGCGCGGTCGGCGGCGATGCCGTGCCGCTCCATGCGGGCGAGCAGGATCGAGGTGGGCAGCTCCATGTCGCGCAGCAGGTCCGCGGCGCCGACCTCCTCCAGGCGGCCGCGGAAGGCCTCGCCGAGGTCGAGGATGGCGCGGGCCTGCACCATGAGCGCCTCGGCCTCCGCGCCGTCGTCGGCGCCGAAGGCGAGCTGGCCGTCGGCCGCGGCGGCGGGAGCCAGCTCACGGCCCAGGTATTCCAGGGACAGCGCGTCCAGGTCGAAGGAGCGGCGGCCCGGCTTGACGAGGTAGGCGGCCAGCGCGGTGTCCATCGAGACACCTGCGACGGACCAGCCGTGCTCGGCGAGGACGCGCATGGCGCCCTTGGCGTTGTGCAGGACCTTGGGGCGGTCCTCGGCGGCCAGCCAGGCCGCCCACGCGTTCTCGTCGGCCTCGTCCAGCTGGGAGGGGTCGAACCAGGCGGCCGGCCCTTCCGCGGTGGCGAGCGCGACCTCGGCGACCGAGCCGGTGCCCAGCGCCCAGGTGTCGACCGTGGCCACGCCGAGCGTCTGGCTGCCGTGCTCGGTGAGCCAGCCGGCCAGCTCGCCCGTGCCCAGCACGGTCCCGTCCAGCTCCACGCCGGGTGCCACCGGTGTCGCCTCGGCCGCCTCGCCGCCCGGGTCCACGGCGAGTAGCCGCTCGCGCAGCGAGGGGTTCCTGATCTCCAGGGTGTCCAGGACCATCGCGAGGGCCGTGCGGTCGTACGGGGCGCGCTCCAGGTCGGCGACCGCCTTGGGCAGCTCGACCGTGCGCACCATCTCGGTCAGGCGGCGGTTGAGCTTGACCGCCTCCAGATGCTCGCGCAGGTTCTGCCCGGCCTTGCCCTTGACCTCCTCGACGCGCTCGACGAGCTCCGCGAACGAACCGAACTGGTTGATCCACTTCGCGGCGGTCTTCTCACCGACCCCGGGGATGCCCGGCAGATTGTCGGACGGGTCGCCGCGCAGCGCCGCGAAGTCGGGGTACTGCGCGGGCGTCAGCCCGTACTTCTCGAAGACCTTCTCCGGAGTGAACCGGGTCAGCTCGGAGACGCCCTTCGTCGGATACAGCACCGTCGTGTGCTCGCTGACCAGCTGGAAGGAGTCGCGGTCGCCGGTGACGATCAGCACCTCGAAGCCCTCGGCCTCCGCCTGGGTGGCGAGGGTGGCGATGATGTCGTCCGCCTCGAAGCCGTCGACCGCGAACCGCGACGCGTGCATTGCGTCGAGGAGCTCGCCGATCAGCTCGACCTGGCCCTTGAACTCGTCCGGGGTCTTGGAGCGGTTGGCCTTGTACTCCGTGAACTCCTCGGAGCGCCAGGTCTTGCGGGAGACGTCGAAGGCCACCGCGAAGTGCGTGGGCTCCTCGTCACGCAGGGTGTTGGCCAACATCGACGCGAAGCCGTAGATCGCGTTCGTCGGCTGGCCCGTCGCCGTCGTGAAGTTCTCCGCGGGCAGCGCGAAGAACGCACGGTAGGCCAGCGAGTGCCCGTCCATGAGCATGAGGCGGGGCCGCGCGTCGCCGCCGGCGGTCTTGTCGGTCGTCTTCGATGCTGTTTCTGCCACGCCCCGATCCTGCCACGTGCCACTGACAGTCGTGGCTCCCCGCCGGATCGGCACCTGCCCCACCGCCTTGAGAGCCGGGAAGGCCGCCGACGCCGCCGCCGAAGCCGATCCCAACCCGGCGCAGAGAAACGGCAACCGGCGCCGGCACCCCCAGCGCCGCCGTCGCGGTCGATCACCGTCACAGCGGAAAGACCCGGCGCCCCGCGCCGGCACGACCGGTGATCACGTCCCGCGCACAGAACCGGCTGCCGCCGCTGTCAGTCGCGCGTGCGAGGATCGAAGTGGTAGCTCGCAGGTGTCTGTGAAGGAGAGTGCGCGATGGCGACGAAGCCGCCCAAAGGTGATCCGGTCCAGGACGCGCCGCAGGTCGCCGGGCCCAAGCACGCGGCGGCGGGACTGCCGGCCATCGGGCACACCCTGCGCATCGCCCAGCAGCAGATGGGCGTGAAGCGGACCGCGCTGACGCTGCTGCGCGTCAACCAGAAGGACGGCTTCGACTGCCCGGGCTGCGCCTGGCCGGAGCCGGACCACCGGCACAAGGCGGAGTTCTGTGAGAACGGCGCGAAGGCGGTCGCCGAGGAGGCCACCCTGCGCCGGGTCACCCCGGAGTTCTTCGCCGCGCACTCCGTCGCCGACCTCGCCGGCCGCAGCGGCTACTGGCTGGGCCAGCAGGGCCGGCTCACCCACCCCATGCATCTCCCCGAAGGGGGCACGCACTACGAGCCGGTGAGCTGGGAGCGCGCCTTCGACATCGTCGCCGAGGAGCTCGCCGCCCTCGGCTCCCCCGACGAGGCGCTCTTCTACACCTCGGGGCGCACCAGCAACGAAGCGGCCTTCCTCTACCAGCTGTTCGCCCGCCAGCTCGGCACGAACAACCTGCCCGACTGCTCCAACATGTGCCACGAGTCGTCCGGTTCGGCCCTGAGCGAGACGATCGGCATCGGCAAGGGCAGCGTCCTGCTGGAGGACCTCTACAAGGCCGACCTGATCATCGTCGCCGGCCAGAACCCGGGCACCAACCACCCGCGCATGCTCTCCGCCCTGGAGAAGGCCAAGGCCAACGGCGCGAAGATCATCAGCGTCAACCCGCTGCCCGAGGCCGGCCTGGAGCGGTTCAAGAACCCGCAGACCCCGCAGGGCATGCTCAAGGGCGCCGCCCTCAACGACCTGTTCCTGCAGATCCGCATCGGCGGCGACCAGGCCCTGTTCCGCCTCCTCAACAAGCTCGTCCTGACGGAACATGAAAGCGCCTCCGGCGCGGGCTCGGGCGCGGTCGACGAGGAGTTCGTACGCGAACACACCCACGGCTACGAGGAGTTCGCCGCGGCCGCCAAGGCCGCCGACTGGGACGAGACCCTGACCGCGACCGGTCTCACGCGCGCGGAGATCGACGCCGCCCTGAAGATGGTCCTCGCCTCCAAGCGCACCATCGTGTGCTGGGCGATGGGCCTCACCCAGCACAAGCACTCCGTGCCGACCATCCGCGAGGTCGTCAACTTCCTTCTGCTGCGCGGCAACATCGGCCGCCCGGGCGCGGGCGTGTGCCCGGTGCGCGGCCACTCGAACGTGCAGGGCGACCGGACGATGGGCATCTTCGAGCGCCCCGCCCCCGCCTTCCTGGACGCCCTGGAGAAGGAGTTCGGCTTCGCACCCCCGCGCGAACACGGCTACGACGTCGTCCAGGCCATCCGCGCCCTGCGCGACGGCCGGGCGAAGGTGTTCTTCGCGATGGGCGGCAACTTCGTGTCCGCCTCCCCCGACACCGAGGTCACCGAGGCGGCCATGCGGCGCGCCCGCCTCACCGTGCACGTGTCGACCAAGCTCAACCGCTCGCACGCCGTCACGGGCGCGCGTGCCCTGATCCTGCCCACCCTGGGCCGCACCGAGCGCGACCTGCAGGGCAGCGGCGAGCAGTTCGTGACCGTCGAGGACTCCATGGGCATGGTGCACGCCTCCCGCGGCCGCCTGGAGCCCGCGAGCAGCCACCTGCTGTCGGAGCCGGCCATCGTCTGCCGCCTGGCCCGCCGTGTACTCGGCGAGGACAGCACGGTGCCCTGGGAGGAGTTCGAGAAGGACTACGCCACCATCCGCGACCGCATCGCGCGCGTGGTCCCCGGCTTCGAGGACTTCAACGCGCGCGTGGCCCGCCCCGGCGGCTTCACCCTCCCCCACGCCCCGCGCGACGAACGCCGCTTCCCGACCGCCACCGGCAAAGCGAACTTCACGGCGGCTCCCGTCGAGTACCCGAAGCTGCCCGAAGGCCGTCTGCTGCTGCAGACGCTGCGCTCGCACGACCAGTACAACACCACCATCTACGGCCTCGACGACCGCTACCGCGGCATCAAGAACGGCCGCCGCGTCGTCCTGGTCAACCCCGAGGACGCGCGGACACTCGGCGTCGCCGACGGGTCGTACGTGGACCTGGTCGGCGAGTGGAAGGACGGCGTCGAGCGCAGGGCGCCCGGCTTCCGCGTCGTGCACTACCCGACGGCACGCGGCTGCGCCGCCGCCTACTACCCGGAGACCAACGTCCTGGTGCCGCTGGACTCCACCGCGGACACCAGTAACACCCCGGCCAGCAAGTCCGTCGTCGTGCGTCTGGAACAATCGGCCACCGACTGAGCGTTTGCTCAGGCAGGCTGGACGAGTGATCAGGACGAACGGAGCCGGGCCCATGGGCGAGCAGCAGTACGTGAAGTTCCCGCAGGAGGTCATCGACGAGTACGCCGCACTCGGCGTCGACCTCCCGGCCCTCTTCTCCGCCGGACACCTCGGCACCCGCATGGGCGTGGAGATCCTCGAGGCCTCCGCGGACCGCGTCGTCGGCACCATGCCCGTCGAGGGCAACACCCAGCCCTACGGCCTGCTGCACGGCGGCGCCTCCGCCGTCCTCGCCGAGACCCTCGGCTCCGTCGGCTCCATGCTTCACGGCGGCAGCTCCAAGATCGCGGTCGGCGTCGACCTGAACTGCACCCACCACCGCGGCGTACGCTCCGGCCTGGTCACCGGCGTCGCCACGCCCCTGCACCGCGGCCGCTCCACCGCCACGTACGAGATCGTGATCAGCGACGAGGACGGACGGCGCGTGTGCAGCGCACGCCTGACGTGTCTGCTGCGGGACGTTCAGCTGCCCGCCTCGGGCTGACGCACCGTTGCCCTCAATCCCACCGGGCACTGTCCGGCAGCGTCCGCCACGCCTACCGTTTCCCCATGAGGCCCGGGACATGAGCGGCATCGGCCCCGTCGAACCCGCCGATCGCATCGAGGCGCACACCGACGACGATCCCGACAGCCCCCTTGACGCACCGCCACCCGATGTCATCGGCGTCGACTCACCCCGCCTGACCAACCGTTGGCACGCGCTGACGCCACGCACCCGCACCACCGCACTTGCGGCGGCCGCGGCCGCCTTGGCCGCGGCCGTGTGGCTGCTGGCCGCCCCGCCCCCCACCACACCGCCGAAAGGGCCGTCCACGCCCTGGCCCTCGACCACAACAGCCTTCTATTACAAGGGAGTTGCCAGCCAGCCCGCCACGGCCTCCACCAGGGACTTCCACTTCGACGTCTCCGTACGCAACGGGCCGCCCGTCACCGTCTCCGCCATCACCGCCGCCCCCGTCGGCATACGCACCCTCGTCAAACCTCCCACTGCCTTCACCGTGCGCGCCGGAACCACACACCGCGTCACCGTGGGGATCACCGTGACCCAGTGCAGCGGACTACCCCTCAACGTCAACCTCCCTTTCCTCGACGTAACGCTGCGTAACACGCACGCAATCCAGCACTACAGCTTCATCTTTGGCGGCCGCTACGCGCGCGACCTCTCCGACCTCCTCCACACAGCCTGCGACAGCACCCGGACCCCGCCCTCGCCCCACGTCCAACCGGAAGTGCGCGTTCTCACGATGTGGACCCGACGCGTTCCCGCCAAACCGGCCGAGAGCGACCTTCCCCCGATCTCACCCTCCACCAGGTCATAACAAGAAAGTCACAAGCCAGCCCACAGCGATGCCACCGCCTGACAGACAGGCTTAGAGTCACGCCCAGTCACCGCGCCGCCGGGCGCGTCTGCATCACGGCCCAGCTCGACCCCAGTACGGCCCGGCGAGACACACGGCAGCCCAGCAGGACTGCCGGCGCCAGGGAGAGGATTCAACGTGCGACACCGTTCTTTGGTCATACTCACCTCCGTGCTCACGACGGGCGCCCTCACGCTCACCGCATGCGGTTCGCGCGACGACAACAAAGGTGGGGACAGCGGCAGCAAGAAGACCGAGGTCATCATCGGCGTCGACGCACCGCTGACCGGCCAGAACTCCGCAACCGGTCTCGGCATCCAGGGCGGCGTCCAGGTAGCCGTCGACGACGCCAACAAGAACAACCTCGTTCCCGGCGTCACCTTCAAGGTCCAGGCCCTCGACGACAAGGCCATCCCCGCCAGCGGCCAGCAGAACGCCACCCAGCTCGTCAACAACGACAAGGTGCTCGGCGTCGTCGGCCCGCTGAACTCCGGCGTGGCCACCCAGATGCAGCAGGTCTTCGCCACCGCCAACCTGGTCGAGATCTCGCCGTCCAACACCGCCCCTGAGCTCACCCAGGGCAAGAACTGGCAGACGAAGAAGGTCCGCCCCTTCAAGACCTACTTCCGCACCGCCACCACCGACGCCCTCCAGGGCGGCTTCGCGGCCGACTACGCGTACAACACGCTCAAGAAGAAGAACGTCTTCGTCGTCGACGACAAGCAGACCTACGGCGCCGGCCTGGCCAAGCTGTTCACCGCCGGCTTCACCAAGGCCGGCGGCAAGGTCGCCGGCACCGACCACGTCAACACCGGCGACACCGACTTCTCCGCCCTCGTCACCAAGATCAAGAACTCCAAGGCCGACCTGGTCTACTACGGCGGCCAGTACGACGAGTCCGAGAAGCTCACCAAGCAGCTCAAGGACGGCGGCGCCAAGATCCCGCTCTTCGGCGGCGACGGCATGTTCAGCGACACCTACATCCAGACCGCCGGCAAGACCTCCGAAGGCGACCTCGCCACCTCCGTCGGCCAGCCCGTCGACTCCCTCGCCTCCGCCCAGGACTTCATCAAGAAGTACAAGGCAGCCGGCCTCAAGGGCGACTACGGCACCTACGGCGGCTACTCCTACGACGCCGCCACCGCCATCATCAAGGCCATCGGCAACGTCGTGAAGGACGGCAAGGTCCCCTCCGACGCCCGCGCCAAGATCGTCGACGAGGTCGGCAAGACCAAGTTCGACGGCGTCGCCGGCCCCGTCGCCTTCGACCAGTACGGCGACACCACCAACAAGCAGCTCACCGTCTACCAGGTCACCAACGGCAAGTGGAAGGCCGTCAAGAGCGGCACGTTCAACGGCTGACCAGACCAGCCCGAACCGCCGCTAGCACCACCCCAGGGCCGCGCGGCCGACCACACGTCACCCGCGCGGCCCGTTCCACGCCCCTGCTCACTCCCCACCACATGGAGGCCATGCGGTGAACACCCTGCCGCAGCAGCTGGCCAACGGGCTGTTCCTCGGCTCGATGTACGGGCTGATCGCCATCGGCTACACGATGGTGTACGGCATCGTCCAGCTCATCAACTTCGCCCATGGCGAGATCTTCATGACCGGCGGCTTCGGCGCGCTCACGGTCTACCTCTACGTCCTGCCCGACGGCACATCCATGTGGATAGCCCTCCCGGCGATGCTCATCGGAGGCGGACTCGTCTCCGTCCTCATCGCCGTCGGAGCCGAACGCTTCGCCTACCGACCCCTGCGCGGCGCCCCACGCCTGGCCCCCCTCATCACCGCCATCGGCCTCTCCCTCGCACTCCAGCAGGCCGTCTTCAACTGGTACCCGGACGCCAAGACCGACCGCAACTTCCCCCAGATCGACGCCGGCCCCTGGCACCTCGGCTCCATCAGCATCAGCAGCGGCTCCCTCTTCGTCATCATCGCCGCCCCCATCTGCATGGCAGCCCTCGCCTTCTTCGTCCGCCTCTCCCGCACCGGCCGCGCCATGCAGGCCACCGCGCAGGACCCGGACACCGCACAGCTGATGGGCATCGACACCAACCGCATCATCGTCATCGCATTCGCCATCGGCGGTTTCTTCGCCGCGGTCGCCGCCGTCGCATACGGCCTGCGCTACGGGCAGATCAAGTACGACATGGGCTTCCAGATGGGTCTCAAGGCCTTCACCGCAGCCGTGCTCGGCGGCATCGGCAACATCTACGGCGCCATGATCGGCGGCCTCGTCCTCGGCCTCGCCGAAACCATGGCCACCTCCTACATCGACAACATCCCCGGCATGCAGCAACTCGGCGGCGGCGGCTGGTCCTCCGTCTGGGCCTTCGTCCTCCTCATCCTCGTCCTGCTGTTCAGGCCACAAGGCCTGGTCGGCGAACGCGTAGCGGACAGGGCGTGACCACCATGACAACCACCGCAACGACCACCCCCACCACGCCGGACACCCCGCGCGGCCTCATCGCCCTGCCCCAGTCCGCCGCCCGCGTCCTCATAGCCGCAGGCGCCATCGGCACCATCGCCAGCACCTACATGTCCTGGACCTGGACCTCCGACTTCCCCGGAGACCTCACCTACTACGGCTCCCCCGCAGGCCTCCAGATCCTCGACCTCGTCGCCGGCGTCCTCACCCTGCTCTACGCGCTCACCCGCTGGAACATACGCGGCCTCAACTGGCTCAACCCCGCCGACGCCACCGCACCCGTCTTCCTCGCCGCCGCATCCGCCTTCGCCGTCAGCTGGTTCAGCGCACTCGCCATAGCCATCGACCTCGGCGGACTCGTCAACCTCGACCCCGGCGCCTACGTCGCCGCCGTCTCCTCCCTGATCGCCATCCTCGGCGCCCTCGCCCTGCCCAGCCCCGGCAACACCGCCAAAGCCTGGGTCAGCAAGCCCGACAACATCCCCCCCGCCGGCAAACTCCCCGCCTGGGGCGAACGCCTCGTCATCACCGCCGCCACCGCCGTCGGACTCATCGCCTTCGCCTACGGCATCGGCGTCGACCCCGACGCCAGCGAAACCTTCATCGGCTTCCTGCTGCTCGTCGTCTTCGGCTCCTGGGCACTCCTCGCCGCCGGACTCTTCGACCGGTTCTCCGTCCTCAACGCCCGGCACAAAGGTTTCGCCACCTCCATGGCCTTCCTCGCCGCCGCGATCTTCCCCTTCGTCGAGAACAACGAACACAACGCCAACCTCGGCGTGAACATCCTCGTCGTCGCCACCGTCGCCCTCGGCCTCAACATCGTCGTCGGCCTCACCGGACTCCTCGACCTCGGATACGTCGCCTTCCTCGGCGTCGGCGCCTACGCAGCCGCTCTCGTCTCCGGCTCCGAATTCTCCCGCTTCTCCGGCGTCCAATTCCCCTTCTGGGCCGCCATGCTCACCGGCATGGCCGCATCGCTCATCTTCGGCGTCCTCATCGGCGCCCCCACCCTGCGACTGCGCGGCGACTACCTCGCCATCGTCACCCTCGGCTTCGGAGAGATCTTCCGCATCACCGTCAACAACCTCGACGGCTCCTCCGGACCCAACATCACCAACGGGCCCAACGGCATCTCGATGATCCCCGACCTGGAGATCTTCGGCTTCAACTTCGGCAGCAGCCACGACATCGGCTCCGTCACCATCGGCCGATTCGCCAACTACCTCCTGCTGATGCTGATCATCACCGCCATCGTCGTCCTTGTCTTCAACCGCGCCGCCGACTCCCGCATCGGCCGCTCCTGGATCGCCATCCGCGAAGACGAAACCGCCGCCACCGCCATGGGCATCAACGGCTTCCGCGTCAAACTCATCGCCTTCGCACTCGGCGCCTCACTCGCCGGCCTCGCCGGCACCGTCAGCGCCCACGTCGGCTACAGCGTCAACCCCGCCCCCTACCAGTTCGCCGGCTCCGTACCGCCGAACTCCGCGTTCCTGCTCGCCGCGGTCGTCCTCGGCGGCATGGGCACCGTGGGCGGACCCATCCTCGGCGCCACCCTGCTCTACCTCCTCCCCGAGAAGCTCAGCTTCCTGAAGGAGTACCAGCTCTTCGCCTTCGGCCTGGCCCTCGTCATCCTGATGCGCTTCCGCCCCGAAGGCATCATCGCCAACCGGCGCCGCCAGCTCGAATTCCACGAAACAGAACAGGCCGACATCCCCGAACAGAGCCTTCCCGACACCACAGTCGGCGTCACCAAGGCAGGGGCGTAACCATCATGACCACCACCACGGCCACCAGCCCCGTCCTCGAAGCCAGCGGCGTCACCATGCGCTTCGGCGGCCTCACCGCCGTACGCAGCGTCGACCTCACCGTCAACTCCGGTGAAATCGTCGGCCTCATCGGACCCAACGGCGCCGGCAAGACCACCTTCTTCAACTGCCTGACCGGCCTGTACATCCCCACAGAGGGCAAGGTCGCCTACAAAGGCACCGTGCTGCCCCCGAAGCCCCATCTCGTCACCAGCGCCGGCATCGCCCGCACCTTCCAGAACATCCGGCTCTTCGCCAACATGACCGTCCTGGAAAACGTCCTCGTCGGCCGCCACACCCGCACCAAGGAAGGCCTCTGGTCCGCGCTCCTGCGAGGCCCCGGCTTCCGCAAGGCCGAAGCCGCCTCCCGCGAACGCGCCATGGAACTCCTCGAGTTCATCGGTCTCGCCCACAAGGCCGACCACCTCGCCCGCAACCTCCCCTACGGCGAGCAGCGCAAGCTCGAGATCGCCCGAGCCCTCGCGAGCGACCCCGGCCTGCTCCTCCTCGACGAGCCCACCGCCGGCATGAACCCCCAGGAGACCCGCGCCACCGAAGAGCTGGTCTTCGCCATCCGCGACAAGGGCATCGCCGTCCTCGTCATCGAGCACGACATGCGCTTCATCTTCAACCTGTGCGACCGCGTCGCCTGCCTTGTACAAGGCGAAAAGCTCGTCGAAGGCACCTCCGACGTCGTCCAGGGCGACGAACGCGTCGTCGCCGCCTACCTCGGCACCCCCTTCGAAGGCGCCCCCGGCGCCGAAGAAGCCGCCGAAGTCGAAGCGGCCGAGGCCACCGGAGCGCAGAGCACCACCAGCACGGAAGGAAGCGCCCAGTGACCGCACTCCTGGAGGTCGAAGACCTCAAGGTCGCCTACGGCAAGATCGAAGCCGTCAAGGGCATCTCCTTCACCGTCGAAGCCGGCCAGATCGTCACCCTCATCGGCACCAACGGCGCCGGCAAGACCACCACACTGCGCACCCTCTCGGGGCTCCTCAAGCCCCGCTCCGGCAAGATCATGTTCGACGGCCAACCCCTCAACGGCATAGCCGCCCACAAGATCGTCGCCCTCGGCCTCGCCCACTCCCCAGAAGGCCGACACATCTTCCCGCGCCTGACAATCACAGAAAACCTCCAGCTCGGCGCCTTCCTCCGCAAAGACAAAGAAGGCATCGAAAAGGACATCCAGCGCGCCTACGACCTCTTCCCCATCCTCGGAGAACGCCGCAAGCAAGCCGCAGGCACCCTCTCCGGCGGTGAACAGCAAATGCTGGCAATGGGCCGCGCCCTCATGTCCCAGCCCAAACTGCTCATGCTCGACGAACCTTCCATGGGCCTCTCCCCGATCATGATGCAGAAGATCATGTCCACGATCGTGGAACTGAAGTCCCAGGGCACAACAATTCTCCTCGTCGAACAGAACGCCCAGGCGGCTCTGTCGCTCGCCGACCAGGGACACGTCATGGAGGTCGGCAACATCGTCCTCTCCGGCACCGGCCAGGACCTACTGCACGACGAATCCGTACGCAAGGCATACCTCGGCGAAGACTGAGGCTGACCCTCCCGGCTGTACGACGAGGCCCGCGCCCCTGACTTCCCAGGGACGCGGGCCTCGGTCTGTGTGCGGGTGCCGGAGGTCAGCCCTTCGCGGACTTCTTCTCGTCCGCGTCCTGAATGACCGCCTCCGCAACCTGCTGCATCGACATCCGACGATCCATCGACGTCTTCTGGATCCACCGGAAAGCAGCGGGTTCGGTCAGCCCGTACTCCGTCTGGAGGATGGACTTCGCACGGTCGACGAGCTTGCGGGTCTCCAGGCGGAGGGTGAGGTCGGCGACCTCCTTCTCCAGCTCCTTGAGCTCGGTGAACCGGGAGACGGCCATCTCGATCGCGGGCACGACATCACTCTTGCTGAACGGCTTCACCAGGTACGCCATCGCACCGGCATCGCGAGCCCGCTCCACGAGGTCGCGCTGCGAGAAGGCAGTGAGCATCAGCACGGGTGCAATGCCCTCCTCGGCGATCTTCTCGGCCGCCGAGATACCGTCCAGCTTGGGCATCTTCACGTCGAGGATCACGAGGTCCGGCTGGTGCTCACGGGCGAGCTCGATGGCCTGCTCGCCATCACCGGCCTCACCGACAACGCTGTAGCCCTCCTCCTCCAGCATCTCTTTGAGGTCGAGCCGGATCAGGGCCTCGTCCTCGGCGATGACGACACGGGTCGTCAGCGGAGGCACGTGCGACTTGTCGTCGTCGGGCGCGTCTACGGGCTGGGGCGACTCGGGGGCGGTCACGGGGGGCTCCTCGTTCAGGGGCAGGGGTGCTGCTGACAAGAGCCTACCTAGCTGCGATAAGGTAGGAGCACAGCGGGTGACCGCTGATCTTTGTTTTAGAGGAAGCCCCGGTAGTCCAGCGGAAGAGACACGGTGCTCAAACCACCGACAGCGTGGGTTCGAATCCCACCCGGGGCACTTTTCCTTCGATTCGAAGGCGACACCTGAAAGCGGATGTCCACGTTCTCGCGAACATCCGCTTTTTGCTGCGTGTCGTCGCGATCACTCTCGCAGGGTGATCACATGTACGACATCAGCACGCGCAAGCTGGCGCTGGCATTAGTCGCCCAAGGGCGCAGCCTGAACTCGGTAAGCAAGGAGACGGGTCGCGTGCGCTGACGCGTGGCCCGGCCTCCTCCAAGAGTGCCGCGAGGCCATCCTGAAAGTGGTCCCGGGCGTCGGCGTTTACACGCTCCAGAGGCAGGGCTGCGCAGCGGTGACGAGCTACCACCGGCAGTGGCCCCACCTCTTTCCACAGCACGGCCCCGGCAAGAAGCACGAGCGCACCATCGCGCTCCAGCCCTGGCAACAGGAAATTGTCGACGCCCACCCGTGGGATTTCATCCGCGGCCTCATCCACTCCGACGGCTGTCGCATCACCAACTGGACCACCCGACTCGTACGCGGTGAGCGCAAGCGTTACGAGTACCCCCGGTACTTCTTCACCAATGTCTCCGTCGACATCCGTCGGCTCTACACCGACACCCTCGACAAACTCGGCATCGAGTGGACCCAATGCATGCGCAACGGGATCCCGTTCAACATCTCCGTCGCCAAGAAAGCCTCAGTCGCCCTCCTCGACGCCCACGTGGGCCCCAAGTACTAACCCCTGCCCCCTACTTGGGACTGTCGTCCTCCCCAATGTGATGCACCCGCACCATGTTCGTCGACCCCGACACCCCCGGAGGCGACCCCGCCGTAATCACCACGACGTCACCCTTCTCGCAGCGGCCGTACTTCAACAGCAACTCGTCCACCTGGTCGACCATCGCATCCGTCGAGTCCACGTGCGGGCCCAGGAACGTCTCCGCCCCCCACGTCAGACTCAACTGCGACCGCGTCGCAGGCTCCGGTGTGAACGCCAGCAGCGGGATCGGCGAGCGATAACGCGAAAGCCGGCGGGCCGTGTCTCCCGACTGGGTGAAGGCGACCAGGAACTTCGCGCCCAGGAAGTCGCCCATTTCCGCCGCCGCCCGGGCGACAGCGCCGCCCTGTGTGCGGGGCTTGTTCCGTTCCGTCAGAGGCGGGAGGCCCTTCGCGAGGATGTCCTCCTCCGCCGCTTCGACGATCTTGGCCATCGTACGGACCGTCTCGATGGGGTATTTGCCGACGCTCGTCTCGCCGGACAGCATCACCGCGTCCGTGCCGTCGATGACGGCGTTCGCGACGTCGCTTGCCTCCGCCCTCGTCGGGCGCGAGTTGTCGATCATCGACTCCAGCATCTGCGTTGCCACAATCACCGGCTTGGCGTTGCGCTTCGCCAGTTTGATCGCGCGCTTCTGGACGATCGGGACCTGTTCCAGGGGCATTTCCACGCCGAGGTCTCCGCGGGCGACCATGATGCCGTCGAAGGCGGCGACGATGTCGTCGATCGCGTCCACCGCCTGGGGTTTCTCCACCTTGGCGATGACGGGCAGCCGGCGTGCCTCCTCGTCCATGATGCGGTGGACGTCTTCGATGTCGCGACCGCTGCGGACGAAGGACAGTGCGATGACGTCGAAGCCGGTGCGCAGGGCCCAGCGCAGGTCTGCTTCGTCCTTGTCGGAGAGGGCGGGTACGGAGACCGCGACACCCGGGAGGTTCAGTCCCTTGTGGTCGGAGACCATGCCGCCTTCCACGACTGTGGTGTGGACGCGGGGGCCGTCGACGGAGGTGACTTCGAGGCAGACCTTGCCGTCGTCGACGAGGATGCGTTCGCCGGGGGTGACGTCGGTGGCGAGGCCGGGGTATGTGGTGCCGCAGGTGTGGCCGTCGCCTTGGGCGCCTTCCTCCACGGTGATGGTGAAGGTGTCGCCGCGTTCAAGGAGTACGGGGCCTTCGGTGAAGTGGCCGAGTCGGATCTTCGGGCCTTGAAGGTCGGCGAGGATTCCGACGCTGCGGCCGGTTTCGTCGGAGGCCTTTCGTACGTGCTGGTAGCGCTCCTCGTGTTCGGCGTGGGTGCCGTGGCTGAGGTTGAATCGGGCGACGTCCATTCCGGCTTCGACCAGGGCCTTGATCTGGTCGTACGAGTCGGTGGCGGGGCCCAGAGTGCAGACGATCTTTGCTCGGCGCATGGTTTTGAGCCTAGGCCTTACCGGCGGGTAGAGAATTTGGCGTGCGTGACTACTCAACAACCTTTAGATGAAGGGTCGTTGACAAGTATTGAATTGTGCAGACGCATGCTCCGATGAGCATTCGAACGGCCCCGGACGTGAGTTCTAGAGCTGTGGTGGCGCCATGGTGAATCGGGCGTTGACGGCGGCGTATACGCGTTGCCGTTGGGGTTCGAGGTCGAGTGCTGCGGCGGTGTCCTCGGCGACTGGGGCGCCGTAGGCCATGGAGCGCATGCGGGCGCCGGGGGCCGGGGGGTAGGGCTGTGCGTCTTCTGCTCCGATGTCGGCGAGTTCCACGAGTGCGGCCAGTGTGGTGCCGAGTGCGTCTGCGTATTCCCTCGCTCGTTGGACGGCTTCCTTCACCGCTTGCTGTCGGGCTTTCCGGTACGCCGGTGAATCGGGGCGTAGTGCCCACCAGGGGCCGTCGACTCGTGTGAGTTCCAGGTCGGCGAGGCGGGTGGTGAGTTCGCCGAGGGCGGTGAAGTCGGTGAGTTCGGCGGTGATGTGGACGCGTCCGTGGTAGGCGTGGATGCGTTCGCCGCGGCCTTTGTCCTTGAGTTCGGGGCTGATGGAGAAGGCGCCGGTTTCCAGGTGTTCCACCGCCTCCCCGTAGGTCTTGATCAGGTCGAGGGTTGTGGTGTTGCGGCGGGTGAGGTCGTCGAGGGCGGTGCGGCGGTCTTTGCCGCGGGAGGCGACGGTGACGCCGATGCGGGCGATTTCGGGGTCGACTTCGAGGCGGGCTTCGCCGCGGACGGCGATGCGGGGGGCGTCGGGGGTGCCGTAGGGGACGGCGGGGTGTGGGTCGTCCGGCGTGGGGGTGGTCATACGCCCCACTCTGTCAGGTCTTGGCCGTCCGTAGCTCGGCGGTTGACCGCTTCGGTCATCCAATCGCAACCTGCGGGACCTGTTGCCGTCGGTCATGCGCAGGTCAGAATCTACGCGCGTTGTTGACCATTCCTCTAGGAGATCTGGACATGCCCTTGAATCGCCGGAAGTTCCTGCAGAAGTCCGCCGCGACCGGAGCGGGGGTGGCGGTGGCAAATGCTGTCGCGGCTCCGGCGGCGCAGGCGGCCGAGGTCACGGCGGCGAAGAGGCCCGCCAAGCGGTACGCGCTGACCGTCATGGGCACGACCGACCTGCACGGGCACGTCTTCAACTGGGACTACTTCAAGGACGCGGAGTACACGGACAAGGCGGGCAACGCGCAGGGCCTGTCCCGGATCTCGACGCTGGTGAACCGGCTGCGTGAGGAGAAGGGGCGGTGCAACACGCTGCTCCTCGACGCGGGCGACACGATCCAGGGCACCCCGCTGACGTACTACTACGCGAAGGTCGACCCGATCACCGCCGAGGGTGGTCCGGTGCATCCGATGGCGCAGGCGATGAATGCGATCGGGTATGACGCTGCGGCGCTGGGCAACCACGAGTTCAACTACGGCCTTGAGACGCTGCGGAAGTTCGAGGAGCAGCTGCACTTCCCGCTGCTTGGCACGAACGCGGTGGACGCGAAGACGCAGAGGCCCGCGTTTCCGCCGTACTTCATCAAGAAGTTCCATGTGCCGGGTCTGCCGCCGGTCAGGGTCGCGGTGCTCGGGCTGACGAACCCGGGTATCGCGATCTGGGACAAGGCGTATGTGCAGGGGAAGTTGGAGTTCCCGGGGCTTGAGGAGCAGGCGGCGAAGTGGGTGCCGAAGCTGAAGTCGATGGGTGCGGATGTCGTCATCGTCTCCGCGCACAGCGGTTCCTCGGGCACTTCTTCGTACGGTGACCAGTTGCCGTATGTGGAGAACTCGGCGGCGCTGGTGGCGCAGCAGGTGCCGGACATCGACGCGATCCTGGTCGGTCACGCGCACGTGGAGATCCCGGAGTTGAAGGTCGTCAACGCCAAGACGGGGAAGACGGTGGTGTTGTCGGAGCCGTTGGCGTATGCGGAGCGGCTGTCGGTCTTCGATGTCGAGCTGGTCTTCGTGAAGGGCCGCTGGACGGTGGAGTCGGTGTCGTCGAAGGTGCTGAACTCGAACACGGTCGCCGACGATCCGAAGATCACCAAGCTGCTCTCGGACGAGCATGCGAAGGTCGTGAAGTACGTCAACCAGGTCGTGGGTACGGCGACCGAGACGCTGACGACGGTCGAGGCGCGCTACAAGGACGCCCCGATCATCGACTTGATCACCAAGGTCCAGGAGGATGTGGTCAAGGCGGCCCTGGCGGGGACCTCGTATGCCTCGCTGCCGGTGATCGCACAGGCCTCCCCCTTCTCGCGTACCTCGGAGATCCCGGCCGGCAAGGTGACGATCCGGGATCTGTCGAGCCTGTACGTGTACGACAACACGCTGGTTGCGAAGCTGATGACGGGCGCGCAGCTGCGGGCGTACCTGGAGTACTCGGCGGAGTACTTCGTGCAGACCGCGGCGGACGCCACCGTCGACGTGGAGAAGCTGACGAACGCGAACAACCGCCCGGACTACAACTACGACTATGTGTCGGGGCTGTCGTACGACGTCGACATCGCCCAGGCGGCCGGTTCGCGGATCAAGAACCTCACTTACAACGGGGCTGCGCTGGATGATGCGCAGCAGTTCGTGTTCGCGGTGAACAACTACCGTGCGAACGGTGGTGGTGCGTTCCCGCATGTGGCCTCGGCGACGGAGCTGTGGTCGGAGTCGACGGAGATCCGGACGCGTATTGCGGAGTGGGTGACGGCGAAGGGCGTGCTGGATCCGAAGGAGTTCGCGTCGGTGGACTGGCGGCTGACGCGGGGTGGTGTGCCGGTTTTCCAGAGCTTCTAGAGCTTGAGCAGTGACAGGTCCACGGCGTCGGCGATGGCTTTTGCGCCGGCGTCGTTGACGTGGAGGCCGTCGCCGGCGTTGAACTCGGGGCGGATCCTGTCGGGTTGGGCGGGGTCGGCGACGGCGGCGGCGATGTCGATGACGGCGTCGAAGGGGTGGTCGGTGCCGAGGAGCCAGGCGTTGATGTCCCGGCGTACGGTCTGGCCGGTGTCGGTGTCGTAGCCCTCGTGGACGGTGCCGCGGTAGGGCCGATCGTGGAGCCGATGACGGTGAGTCCGGCGGTGTGCAGTCGGTCGGCGAGGGTGGTCAGGCCTGCGATGAATTCGGCGGCGGTGGGGCCTTCGGCGGGTTCGGGGTGGGCGATGAGGCCGGGGAGTCCGAGGTCGTTGAGGCCGATGTGGATGAGGGCGTGGCTGGCGCCGGGCACGGCGAGGACGTCGTGGTCGATGCGGGAGAGCAGGTGGTCGCCGATCTCGTCGGTGAGGAGGCGGTTGCCGGAGATGCCCTGGTTGACGATCCAGCCGCGGGTGAGTCGGCGGTTGAGTTGTGCGGGGAAGCTGTTGTCGGTGCCGGGGGTGGTGAAGGCGCCTTCGATCCAGGAGTCGCCGAAGGCGACGGCGATGCGGGTGTCGGCGAGGGCGAGGACGTCGACGCCGGTGAGGAAGTGGCCGGTGGGTAGTTCCTCGGTGTTGTGGAGGAGTTCGGCGGAGAGTTGGTTGCCGGGGACGGCGTGTCCGATGTCGTAGGGGACTGCGCTGTAGGTGCTGAGGCCTGTGTCGCCGGGCAGGTAGAGGCTGACGGGGAGTTCTTCGCCGGCGCTGACGGGGAGTTCGACCGGGTCGCTGGTGATGTCCTCGCCGACGGGGATGGTGGCGGTGTCGCTGCCGGAGAAGTGCAGGGGTGTGTCGCTGGTGGGGTCGATGCCGCTGCCGTGGGTGCGTACGGCGAGGTGGGCGCCGCCGATGTCGAGGGGTTCCTTGCCGTAGCGGTTGCTGAGGCGTAGGCGTAGTGCTTCGCCGCCGCCGGCGGGGCGGATGGACTGCCTGATGGTCTGGTCGGAGAAGCTGCGGGGTTCGAAGAGGTGGAAGGCCTCGTGCGGGTTGATGACGGCGATGCGGTGGGCTGCGATCCAGGTCGTGGTCATGGCTTGCTCCAACGTCACCGCCGCCGGAGTTCTTCATGCCTTTTTGTGGCTCATTGCCTGTCGTCGACGAGTGGGGTGAGGACGGGTGCCTGGCGGGCGCGTGGGATGTGCGGGTGCTGTTGCTGGTCGAGTCCGAAGGTGGTGAAGGCGGTTCGGGTGGGGAGGGGGTAAGTCTCCTTGCCCGTGAGGGAGTTGAGGATGGTGGCGGAGCGCCAGGCGGCGAGGCCGAGGTCGGGGGTGCCGACTCCGTGGGTGTGGCGTTCGGCGTTCTGTACGTAGATGTGGCAGTTGGAGGCGCTGATGGAGGGGTCGAGGGCGAGGCGGAAGTGTTCGTCGATGCGGGGGCGGTCGCTGCTGTCGCGGCGCAGGTAGGGGTCGAGGCCGGCGAGGAGGCGGTCGAGGGGGCGTTCGCGGTAGCCGGTGGCGAGGACGACGGCGTCGGTGGTGAGGCGGGAGCGGGTGTCCTGCTGGGTGTGTTCGAGGTGGAGTTCGACTTTGGTGGTGGCGAGGCGGCCTGCGGTGCGGACGCGGACGCCGGGGGTGAGGACGACGTCGGGCCAGCCGCCGTTCAGGGTGCGGTTGTAGAGCTCGTCGTGGATGGCGGCGATGGTGTCGGTGTCGATGCCTTTGTGGAGTTGCCACTGGCTGGTGACGAGGCGGTCGCGGACGGCTTCGGGGAGGGCGTGGAAGTAGCGGGTGTAGTCGGGGGTGAAGTGTTCGAGGCCGAGTTTGGAGTACTCCATGGGGGCGAAGGCCTCGGTGCGGCCGAGCCAGTGGAGTTTTTCGCGGCCGGCGGGGCGGGCGCGGAGCAGGTCGAGGAAGATTTCGGCGCCGGACTGTCCTGATCCGATGACGGTGACGTGGTCGGCGGTGAGGATCGTGTCGCGGTGGGCGAGGTAGTCGGCGGAGTGGACGACGGGTACGCCGGGCGCTTCGACGAGGGTTTTGAGGGGCTCGGGGACGTGGGGTTCGGTGCCGATGCCGAGGGCGATGTTGCGGGTGTGGGTGCGGCCGAGGGCTTCGGCTTCTCCGTCGGGGCCGAGTTGGGTGTAGTCGACTTCGAAGACGTCGCGTTCGGGGTTCCAGCGGACGGCGTCGATCTGGTGGCCGAAGTGGAGTCCGGGCAGGCCCGCTGCGACCCAGCGGCAGTAGGTGTCGTACTCGGCGCGCTGGATGTGGAAGCGCTCGGCGAAGTAGAAGGGGAAGAGGCGGTCGCGGGATTTGAGGTGGTTGAGGAAGGTCCAGGGACTGGTGGGGTCGGCGAGGGTCACCAGGTCGGCGAGGAAGGGGACTTGGATGCGGGAGCCGTCGATGAGGAGGCCGGGGTGCCAGGCGAAGGAGGGGCGCTGGTCGTAGAAGGCGGCGTCGAGTTCGGTGAGGGGGTGGGCGAGGGCGGCGAGGGAGAGGTTGAAGGGGCCGATGCCGATGCCGACGAGGTCGCGGGGCGCGTCGGGCTCGTGGTGTGGGGGGTGTGGGTGGGGGGGCGTGCTCATCGGGGTGGTTCCTTCCACGGGTCTTCGGCGGAGTCTTCTGTGGGTCCTTCGACTTCGCGGGCGGTTCGTCTCGGGGCGGGTCCCTCGCGGGCTGGTCGGTCTTGGGCCGGCCCCTCTCGGGCGGGTCCGTCGCAGGCGGGTCCGTCGCGGGTGGCTTCGCTCAGGCGGGTTCGTCGGCGGCCTTTTCGACGAGGGTGAGGAGGGTGGCGAGGTCGTCGGGGCGGGTGTGGGGGTTGAGCAGGGTGGCTTTGAGCCAGAGGCGGCCGTCGAGGCGGGCGCGGCCGAGGACGGCGCGGCCCTGGTGGAGGAGTTTTCGGCGTACGGCGGCGACGGCGGCGTCGGTGGTGTGTGCGGGCCGGAACAGGACCGTGCTGATGGTGGGGCGGTCGTAGAGCTCGAAGCCCGGGTGGTCGTGGACGAGGGCGGCGAACTCCTGTGCCCGGTCGCAGACTTGGTCGACGAGTGCGCCGAGGCCGGTGCGGCCGAGGGTTTTGAGGGTGACGGCGATCTTGAGGATGTCGGGGCGGCGGGTGGTGCGCAGGGATCGGCCGAGGAGGTCGGGGAGGCCGGCTTCGGTGTCGTCGTCGGCGTTGAGGTAGTCGGCGTGCTGGTTCAGGGCGGTGAGGTCGTGGGGGTCGCGTACGGCGAGGAGGCCGGCTGCGACCGGCTGCCAGCCGAGTTTGTGCAGGTCGAGGGTGACGGTGTGGGCGTGGTTCAGGCCCGTGAGTTTTTCGCGGTGGCGGTCACTGAGGAGGAGGCCTCCGCCGTAGGCGGCGTCGATGTGCAGGCGGGCGTGGTGGGCGCCGCACACGGCTGCGATCTCGGGGAGGGGGTCGATGAGTCCGGCGTCGGTGGTGCCGGCGGTGGCGGCGACGAGGTGGGGGCCGGGGAGGGCGGTGAGGGCCTGGTCGAGGGCGGCGGGGTCGAGGGTGCCGGTGGGGGCGGGGATGGTCACGGGGTCGGGCAGGCCGAGGAGCCAGGCGGCCCGGGGCAGTGAGTGGTGGGCGCCGACGCCGCAGATCAGGCGGAGCCGGGGGCCGTGTGTCTCGCGGGCGAGGAGGAGGGCGAGTTGGTTGGATTCCGTGCCGCCGGTGGTGATCAGGGCGTCGGGCTGGGGTTTTTCGCCGTGGTGTGGTGATGGCCGGTGCGGGCCTGCGGGGGTGGCGGGTTCTGCGTAGACCTCGGCGGCGAGGGCGCGGGCGACGAGTGTCTCCAGCTCGGATGCCGCCGGGGCCTGGTCCCAGGAGTCGAGGGAGGGGTTGAGGACGCTTGCGGCGAGGTCGGCGGCGGTGGCGACGGCGAGGGGCGGGCAGTGCAGGTGGGCGGCGCACAGTGGGTCGGCGGGGTCGGCGGCGCCTTCGGCGAGGGCGTGCACGAGGGTGCGCAGGGCGTCGGGGTCGCCGTGCTCGGGCAGTACGTCGCCGAGGGCGGCCCGTAGGCGTGCGGCGACGGCGGCGGGTCCGCCGGCGGGCAGGGGTCCTCCGCGTGCGTGTGCGCCCTCGTCGAGTGCGTGGAGCACGGTGTCGAGCAACGGCCGCAGGGCGTGAGGGCCTTGGGGGCCGGAGGCGAGGCTCGGTGTGCTCATGGGGTTCCTCCCGGGCGCGCGGCAGAGGGAGTTCCAGCTTGTCGGTGGATGCGTGCGCGTGCCCGGGAGGTTCAACGATCGGAACCCGAAAGGGTGGCCCCCCAGACCCCCGCTTCCGGCCCTGAAGGGGACTCGTCCTCAACCGCCGGACGGGCTGAGAATACCTACGCCTCCCTCACTCGCAACGCCCGTGCCAGGTCGTCGAGTTCGTCGGCCAGGGTGCGGCGCAGGGCGGGGATCGGGTCGGAGGTGTTGAGGCACTCCTCGCCGAGGTGCAGGTTCTCGGTGTCGACGGCGTGGGCGGGGAAGGCCCAGCGGCCGACGGCGGTGGCGATGGCGGGGCCGCGGCGGGCGGCGACGGTGACGGCGTCCTCGTAGTAGCGGGGCACGTACTCGCGTACCAGGTCGGCCTGTTCGGGCTGCCAGAAGCCGCGGGCGGTGGCGGTGAAGAGGTAGTTGGACAGGTCGGTGTGGTCGTCTCTGCCGAACATTGCCTGCCAGGCCCTGGCCTTGGCGTCGGCGTCGGGCAGGGCGGCGCGGCAGCGGGCGGCGCCTTCCTGACCGGTGGCGGAGGGGTCGCGGTCGAGTTCGGCGGCGATGGCCTGCTCGTCGGTGGCGCCGAGGACGGCGAGGCGGGCGAGGACGCGCCAGCGCAGTTCGGGGTCGAGTTCGGGGCCGCCGGGGACGGTGCCGTCGGCGAGCCAGGCGGCGATGGTGTCGGGGTGGGCGGCGACGTCGATGAGGTGGCGTACGGCGATCAGGCGCAGGCCGGGGTTGTCGCCGTCCTCGGTGCGGCGGATGAGGTCGCGGCACAGGGAGGTGAGGGTGGTCAGGGCTGCCGGGCGCTGTTCGGGGGTGAGGTAGCGGTCGGCGACCTTGGTGGTGGCGAAGGCGAGGACGCCCTGGACGAGGGCGAGGTCGGTTTCGTGCGGGAGGTGGGTGCGGGCGGTGTCGAGGTAGGCGGTGGGCGGGAGGGCGCCGTCGCGGACGGCGTCACGCAGGGCGTTCCAGACGACGGCGCGGGTGAGGGGGTCGGGCAGGCCGGAGAGGCTGGTGCGGACGGCGTCGAAGGACTCGGGGTCGAAGCGGATCTTGGCGTAGGTGAGGTCGCCGTCGTTGAGGAGGAGCAGGGTGGGGCGTTTGCCGAGGGGCTCGGATGTGGTGTGCGGGATGTCGAGGTCGAGGCGGTCGCGCAGGATGAGGTGGCGGCTCTCGTCGGCGACGTCCAGGTCGTAGAGGCCGACGGCAATGCGGTGCGGGCGGCTGCCGGTGTGGTCGACGGTGAGGGTGCAGGTGCCGTCCTCGCCGGGGGTCACCACGGGGGTGAGGGTGTCGACGCCGGTGGTGCGCAGCCAGGCGTCGGCCCAGGCGTGGACGTCGCGTTCGGTGGCGGAGGCGAGGGAGTCGATGAAGTCGGCGAGGGTGGCGTTGGCGAACTTGTGGCGGGTGAAGTGGGTGTTGATGCCGGCGAGGAAGTCCTTCTCGCCGAGCCAGGCGACGAGCTGTCGTAGTGCGGAGGCGCCCTTGGCGTAGGAGATGCCGTCGAAGTTGAGGAGGGCGGAGGCCGTGTCGTTGACGTTTTCGGGGGCTACGGGGTGGGTGGACGGGCGTTGATCGGCGTCGTAGCCCCAGGCCTTGCGGGCGACTCCGAAGTCGGTCCAGGTGTCGGTGAAGCGGGTCGCTTCGGTGAGGGTCTGGTAGCCCATGTACTCGGCGAAGGACTCGTTCAGCCAGATGTCGTCCCACCAGCGGAGGGTGACGAGGTCGCCGAACCACATGTGGGCCATTTCGTGGGCGATGACCATGGCGCGGGTCTGGCGCTCGGTGTCGGTGACCGCGGAGCGGTAGACGAATTCGTCACGGAAGGTGACCAGTCCGGGGTTCTCCATCGCGCCGGCGTTGAACTCGGGGACGAACGCCTGGTCGTAGGAGTCGAAGGGGTAGGGCTCTTCGAACTTCTCGTGGTAGCGGTCGTAGCACTGCTTGGTGATCTGGAACAGTTCCTCGGCGTCCGCGTCCAGGTACGGGGCGAGGGAGCGGCGGCAGTGCAGGCCGAAGGGCAGGTCGCGGTGTTCGGTGCGCACGGAGTGCCAGGGGCCGGCAGCGACGGCGACGAGGTAGGTGGAGATCAGGGGGGTGGTGGCGGCCTGCCAGCGGCCGTGGCCGAGGTGTTCGGTGATGCCGTTGGCGAGGACGCTCCAGCCGTCGGGGGCGGTGACGGTCAGGTCGAAGACGGCCTTGAGGTCGGGCTGGTCGAAGGCGGCGAAGACGCGCTGGACGTCCTCCATGAACAGCTGGGTGTAGAGGTAGGTCTCGCCGTCGGTGGGGTCGGTGAAGCGGTGCATGCCCTCGCCGGTGCGGGAGTAGCGCATGCTCGCGTCGAGGTGCAGTTCGTGGTCGCCGGCGGTGAGGTTCTTCAGGGGCAGGCGGTTGCCGTCGAGGGTTTCCGGGTCGAGGGGCCGGCCGTCGAGGGTGGCGGAGCGCAGTTGGGCGGGCTTGAGCTCGACGAAGGTGTCAGCGTCCGTGCGCGCGGTGAAGCGGATGACGGTGCGGGAGTCGAAGGTCTCGTCGCCGGTGGTCAGATCGAGGTCGATCGTGTAGCGGTGGACGTCGAGGAGCTTGGCACGGGTCTGCGCTTCGTCGCGCGTCAGAACGGACATGCAGGTAATGCTGCCCGATGGCACTGACAAGGCACAGAGGCGGACCGGTACGCGGTCTATGTCCGCTCCCCTTCGAGCTCCCCGTTGTGCGCCTGGCCGATGCGCTGGGTGGGGAGGCGGGCGTCGGGGTGGGGCAGGGCGTCCGGGCGGTGGGCGGCGTCGTCGGCGTCGGTGTGGTCCTTGACGAGGGCGCGCAGTTCGCGGACCTCCTGCTCCAGGGCGAGCTGGCGGCGGTGGGCGTCGTAGAGGTAGCGGACCTTGGTCCGCAGCGACCAGGGGTCTATGGGTTTCATGACGAGGTCGGCGACGCCGAGGGCGAAGGCGGTGGAGGTCAGTAACTGGTCGGGGCCGAAGCCGGTGAGGAGGATGACCGGGATGTGCTGGGTCTGTTCCACGCGGCGCATGTAGCGGACCACGTCCAGGCCGCTGACGCCGGGCATGCGGACGTCGAGCAGGAGGAGGCCGACCTGTCCGCGGAGGACCTGCTTGAGGGCCTCGTCGCCGTTGGTGGCGCGGCCCAGCTGATAGCCCAGCGGGGCCAGGGCGCTCTCCAGGGCGTACAGGGTGTCCTCGTGGTCGTCCACGATGAGGATCTTGGCTTCCGGCATGGCCCGTCGTCCCTCCCGCGAGACAACCAGCTTATGTCCGAGGTACTGACGGGCCGTGGCCGTCAGCTGACAAGGAGTGCACAGCGCAGCATGCCCCGTGCGGGCCCTTCTGTCACGTCCTCTGCGGCATCGACCGAGGTCAATTCGCCGTTTTTGCAGAGCCGTTCACGGCGTCGTCCGCGATGCGTTCGTGGTGGCGGATCACTTCGGCGATGATGAAATTCAGGAACTTCTCAGCGAAGGCCGGGTCCAGTTTGGCGCTTTCGGCGAGGGCGCGCAGGCGCTCGATCTGGCGGGCCTCGCGGGCCGGGTCGGCGGGCGGCAGCTTGTGTGCGGCCTTGAGGTGGCCGACCTGCTGGGTTGCCTTGAAGCGTTCGGCGAGCATGTGGATGACGGCTGCGTCGATGTTGTCGATGCTGTCGCGCAGCCGGGCGAGTTCCTCGCGGACGGCGGGGTCGACGTCGCGGGTGCCGGTGTTGCTGGTGGTCATGGGCGCCCAGCCTACGTGGCGTGCGTGGGTTCGATCATCGGTGGATCGTCGGGGTCGGGGATGCGGTTGCTCCAGCCGCCGGGGACGGCGCGGTACTGCTGGGCGCGGAAGCGGACGGGCGGCATGCCGACGCGGCGGGTGAACAGGCGGGAGAAGTAGGCGGGATCGTCGTAGCCGACGCGGCGGGCGACGGCAGCGACGGGGAGTTCGGTGGCGGCGAGGAGTTCCTTGGCGCGGCCGAGGCGGATGCCGAGCAGGTAGTCCTTGGGGCTGCAGCCGGCGCCGCGGCGTACGGCGGTGCGCAGTTCGGCGGGGGTCATGCCGTGCCGGGCGGCGTGGTCGGCGACGGACAGGGGCAGGCAGGCGTCGCGGGCGAGGGCCTTGAGGACGAGGTCGCCGTCGGGGGCGAGGTCGGCTCGGGCGCGGCGCAGGGCGACGAGGAGTTCGTGGACGGCGGCGCCGGTCTCCACCTCCAGGAGAGGGTTGCCGTGGCGGGCGGCGCGGGAGATGCGGCCGATGACGGCGCGCGGGCCGGTGGCGTCGGAGAGGGGGACGACGGGGCGGCCGGGTTCGATGTAGCCGAGTTCGGTGTACGTGGTGGTGGCGGGCCCGGTGAAGACGGCGAAGCCCTCGTCCCAGCCGGTGTCGGGGTCGGGTCCGTAGTGGTGCGGTGTGCCGGGGGTGAGCCACAGCAGGGCGGGGGCGGTGACGGTGGTGCGGCGGCCGTCGGGGTGCCGGTACCAGCCGCTGCCGGTGTTGATGACGACGGCGACGTGGTGGTCGAGGGTGCGGGGGCCGACGGTGGGCAGGGCGCCGTACTGCAGGCCGACGCCGAGGCA
Organism: Streptomyces sp. NRRL S-646; assembly: GCF_000720765.1. Lineage (GTDB taxonomy): Bacteria > Actinomycetota > Actinomycetes > Streptomycetales > Streptomycetaceae > Streptomyces. The sequence goes on along the minus strand of NZ_JODC01000005.1, from coordinate 550,898 downwards.
GACCAGGCCGAGGCGGTGGTGGGCCGGTCCGGGCGTGAAGAACCGCATCCAGGTGTGGTACATCGCCTGCGCTCCTCCCGGCGTCGTTCGGACCGGTGCCCGGGACCTGTTCGGGCCGTCTCCCGGCGGTCGTGTTTTCGTCCAAGCAGCGCTGATCTTTGTCCATGGACGGCGATCGATGCCAGGGGTGAGGCTGGGGTGCATGAGCGAGTTCACGGTGGGCGAGGCGGACTTCCTGCTGGACGGGCGGCCGGTGCGGCTGCTGTCCGGTGCGCTGCACTATTTCCGGGTGCACGAGGAGCACTGGGGGCACCGGCTGGCGATGCTGCGGGCGATGGGCCTGAACTGCGTGGAGACGTATGTGCCGTGGAACCTGCACGAGCCGCGGCCGGGGCGCTTCGAGGACGTGCAGGCGCTGGGCCGTTTCCTGGACGCGGCCCAGGAGGCGGGGCTGTGGGCGATCGTGCGGCCGGGGCCGTACATCTGCGCCGAGTGGGAGAACGGCGGGCTGCCGCAGTGGCTGACGGGCGAGCTGGGCACGCGCGTGCGTACCCGTGACGAGCGGTTCCTGGAACACCTGGAGCGCTGGTTCGGTGTGCTGCTGCCCCAGATCGTGGAGCGGCAGATCGACCGCGGCGGCCCGGTGATCATGGTGCAGGTGGAGAACGAGTACGGCAGCTACGGCTCGGACGCCGTGTATCTGCGCCGCCTGGCCGACGTGCTGCGGGATGCGGGGGTCACGGTGCCGCTGTGCACGTCGGACGGCCCGGAGGACCACATGCTCAGCGGCGGCTGCATCCCGGGGGTGCTCGCCACGGTGAATTTCGGCTCCCGCGCGCATGAGGGTTTCGAGACGCTGCGCCGGCACCATCCCGAAGGGCCGCTGATGTGCATGGAGTTCTGGTGCGGCTGGTTCGACCACTGGGGCGGCGAGCACATCACCCGTGGCGCCGACGACGCCGCGGCCGCCCTGCGGGAGATCCTGGAGTGCGGGGCCTCGGTCAACCTGTACATGGCGCACGGCGGGACCAGCTTCGCCGGCTGGGCGGGCGCCAACAGGGGCGGCGGCGCGCTGCACGAGGGGCCGCTGGAGCCGGATGTGACGTCGTACGACTACGACGCCCCGATCGACGAGTTCGGCCGTCCGACGGAGAAGTTCTGGCGGCTGCGTGAGGTCCTCGCCGAGTACGCCGACGGGCCGCTGCCCGAACTGCCGCCCGCGCCCGCGCGGTTGGGGGCGCCGGCCGAGGTGCGCCTGGACGGGTGGGCGCCGCTCGACGTCGTACTGGAGGCGCGGGGAGGACCGGAGACCTCGGCTCCCGTGCCGCCGACCTTCGAGGAACTGGACGTGGACCGGGGGCTCGTACGGTACGCGGTAACGGTGCCCGGGCCGCGGCAGCCGTATCCGCTGACCGCGCGCGGTCTGCGGGATCTGGCCGTGGTGTACGTCGACGGTGAGCGGGCCGGTGTGCTCGCCGAGGGCGACGAGCAGCTCAAGGAGCCCGTCGCCGGGCACGCGCGCGTGGAGCTGTGGGTGGAGTCCCTGGGGCGCGTCAACTACGGGCCGCGCAGCGGTGAGCCCAAGGGGATCACCGGGGGTCTGCTGCACGAGCGGCAGTTTCTGCACGGGGTACGCGCGCGTGGGCTGCGTCTGGACGCGCTGGACGACATCGGGGACGTCCCCTTCCAGCCGCTTGCCGGGGATGGTGCCCCGGGGCTGTACCGGGGGACCGTCACGGTGCAGGGCGCCGGGGACGCGCGGCTGGAACTGCCGGGCTGGACCCGTGGATTCGCCTGGGTCAACGGGTTCAACCTGGGCCGCTACTGGTCGGCGGGCCCCCAGCGCTCCCTGTACGTGCCCGGACCGGTGCTGCGCGAGGGCGAAAACGAGGTGTGGCTGCTGGAGTTCGAGGAGGCGGCAGCGGGGGGTGCGCTCCTGCAGGCCCTCTAGAGAGCGGCGGCGATCTTCAGGGGCCGGGTCGACGGGGCGGGCGAGCGGCCCACAGCAGGAAGATCAGGTGGCGGGCATGACAAGGGCGAGGGGTCATGCCCGCGCCCTGGAACCCGGCCAGGGAAATTCCGCCCACCTCCCCGTAGAGTGGAATCGGGTTCAGGGCGTCTTGGGGGTTCAGGCGTGGCGAACGGCGGACCGGTCGAGCACGGCTACCCACACCTGGAGACGGTGCGGGCCGCCATCACCGCGCTCTACAAACGGTTGTCGTACGACACCATCCAGACCTTCCCCAGCAGCGTCCTGCCCGCCGATGTGGCCTTCTGCGACACCGACGACCTCTATCTGGGCGCTCAGCGGGTGGCCCGCGAGCTGGTGCGCCACTACCGGCTGCCGGACGCCCGGCTGATCGTCAGCTTCCGCGAGATGCAGCACGCGGCGAACGTCGAACTCGCCGCGGGCCCCGAGTACTTCGTCGAGCTGAACGACCGCTTCCGCACCCACCGCCGCGACATCGGCGCCGCCCTGGCCCACGAGATCATGCATGTGTATCTGCACCGCCTGGACCTGTCCTTCCCCGGCACCCGCGACAACGAGATCCTCACGGACACGGCGACGACCTACCTGGGCGCGGGCTGGCTGCTGCTGGACGCCTACCGGGAGGACTCGGCCTCCTCCCAGAAGCTCGGCTATCTGACCCCCGAGGAGTTCGGCTACGTCCTGGCGAAACGCGCACTGGTCTTCCACGAGGACCCGTCGATCTGGTTCACCAGCCCCCAGGCCTACGAGGCGTACACCAGGGGCATGGCGCAGGCCCGTCACGACGAGCAGCAGCCCCCGCTGACGGCCGCCGGCTGGGCGGGCCGCCGCCGCTACGCCCGCGACCGCCGCCACGCCCCCGGGCCCCAGCTCGGTGTGCCGTACACCTTCACCCCCGACGGCGGCGGTCGCCTGCGTGTCTCGTTCCCCTGCCCGACCTGCCACCAGAAGATCCGGGTGCCGGTACGGGGGCGCGTCCGCGCGCGGTGTGCGCTGTGCCGGACGGTGCTGGAATGTGACACCTAGGGGTGCTGTTCTGCTCCCGGCGCTGCAGCGAGGTCTGGGGGCTGCCGCCCCCCAGACCCCCGCTTTCGGCCTGAACGGCCTCGTCCTCAAACGCCGGACGGGCTGAGAGTGCCTGCTCGGCGTGGGAGTGCGGCGCACAGGGCCGCGCATGCCACGAAGGTCACGGTCACCCACGGCATTGCCGCCGTCAGTGCGTCCGTCAGACCGTTGCCTGCGTGGTTGAAGAAGACCGTGCCGACCGTGGCCGCCCCCAGCGCGCCCCCGAACTGCTGCGCCGTGGAGAAGATCCCGGACGCCCCGCCCGCCAGCTCCGCAGGCACCGCGGACAGCACCACGTTGACCAGCGGTACCACCAGGAAGCCCAGCCCCGCCCCCGCGATGACCAGCCCCGGCACGAGCGGCCAGGCGCCGGTGTGTGCGGCGGACGCTCCGGTGACCGCCGCCCACACCCAGCCGACACCGGCCGCCATCAGCAGCGCACCGGCCCCGAGCACCAGGCGCCCGAACCGCGTCGCGAGTGCGTCCGCGGCAGGCGCCGTAAGGAAGCTGCCGACCGAGAAGGCCACGCTCACCACTCCGGCCTGCATCGGCGTGTACCGCTCGCTCCCCTGCAGCCAGAGCGCGAAGACCAGGAAGAACCCCTGCATGCCGACCGAGAACAGCAGCTGCACCAGCACGCCCACCGAGAACGCGGGCAGCCGGAACGCCCGCGCCGGCAGCAGCGGCACCGTCGCTGCACCACGTCGGCGCGCCTCGAACACCCCGAGCCCGGCGACGGCGCAGACACCCGCGGCCATGCAGACCCAGCCCCACACCGGCCATCCGTTCTCCCGGCCCTGCACCAGCGGCAGCACGATCGCCACCAGTCCGGCCGCCAGCACCGCGCTCCCGAGCAGATCCGGCCGCCGGGCCGACCGCTCCTTCGTGGACGGCACCAGCACCAGCCCGGCGACCAGCGTTCCCACCGCGACCGGCACGTTCACCAGGAACACCGAGCGCCAGCCCCAGCCGAACAGATCGGCATCGGTCAGCAGGCCGCCGAGCAGCAGCCCCACCGCCGAGGCGAACCCGGCGACGGCCCCGTACATCCCGAACGCGGCCCCGCGCTCCTTGCCCGCGAACAGTGTGCGGAACGAGCCGAGCACCTGCGGTATCAGCACCGCCGCGAGCACGCCCTGGACGGCTCGCGCGGCGATCAGCTGTCCGGGCGTCTGTGCGAGGCCGCAGCCGAGGCTCGCCAGGCCGAAGCCGGCGGTGCCGGCGAGGAACAGTCTGCGGCGCCCGAAGCGGTCCCCGAGGTGCCCGGAGACGATCAGTGTGGCGGCGAAGCCCAGCAAATAGGCGGAGACCAGCCACTGCAGGTCGCTCTGCGAGGCGTGCAGGTCACGGCCGATGGACGGGATCGCCACGTTCACGATCGTCACGTCCAGCAGGTCCATCAGCGCCGCGATCATCATCACTGCGGCGGCGGCCCAGCGGCGCGGATACGGATCCGCCTCGGTGGGCGGGGACATGGCGAGGGTTGTGGTCATGGCGTCTCCCGTTGGGTCCGGATGTCGTCGAGTCCGCAGATTTATTTCGTTCGGACGAACGAAATACTTGCACCGACACTTCCGTGATCGCAAGTACTTAGTTCGGACGAACGAAATATTTGCTAGGCTGACGCCATGAGCGGCAGCGAGACGGGACCCGAACGGCGCCTGGTGCCGAACCTGGAGGCGGCCGTCCCCACGGACGACAAGCGGCGGGCCGAGACACTGTTGCGGCTGTTCGCCGTGGGCCGGGAGAACAGTGGGGCCACCGTGATGTTCCATTCCGCGGTGTCCGCCAGGCAAGGCCTGATCCCGAGCGAGGAGAAGGCCCTCGACCTCCTGGAGCGGCACGGCCCGCTCACCGCGAAGGAGCTCGCCGAGCGCACCGGCCTGGCTCCCGCATCCGTCACCGGTCTGGTCGACCGCCTCGAAGCCAAGGGATTCGTACGCCGGGTCAAGCATCCGACGGACAAGCGGCGGGTGCTCGTCGAGCTGAACCGGGAGAAGGTCGCCCATCTCTTCGCGTTCTTCGAGGACTGGGCGCGCGACATCGCCGCGGCGTGCGAGGAGTTCAGCACGGACGAGCTGGACACCGTGATCCGCTTCCTGCAGGTGATGACGGAGGAGCAGCGCAAGGCCGCCGCCCGTCTCACCGGCTGAGCCCGCTCAGGCCCCGTACACCGCGCCCGGCTCCGCCGCCTCCGCCAGCAGCTTCAGCGCCGCCTCGCCGGCCTCGCCGGGACTCCAGCGCGCACCCTTGTCGGCGCTCGGACCCGGCCGCCAGCCCTCCATGACCGTGATCCGGCCACCCTCCGCCTCGAACACGCGCCCGCTCACACCGGCGCTCGCGGCGGAGCCGAGCCAGACGACGAGCGGGGAGACGTTCTCGGGGGCCATCGCGTCGAAGCCGTCGGCGGGCGCCGTCATCGTCTCGGCGAAGGTGCGTTCCGTCATCCGCGTGCGGGCAGCGGGCGCGACGGCGTTGACCTGGACGCCGTAGCGGCGCAGTTCGGCCGCCGCGACCAGCGTCAGGCCGACGATTCCGGCCTTCGCGGCGCTGTAGTTGCCCTGCCCGACCGACCCCAACAGCCCGGCACCGCTGCTGGTGTTGACGATCCGGGCCACCGGCATACGGCCCGCCTTGGCCTCGGCCCGCCAGTGCGCGGCGGCGTGCTTCAGCGGCAGGAAGTGGCCCTTGAGGTGGACGCGCAGGACGGCGTCCCAGTCGTCCTCGTCGAGGTTGACGAGCATCCGGTCGCGCAGGAAGCCTGCGTTGTTGACGAGGGTGTCGAGCCGGCCGTATGTCTCCAGGGCCGTCGCGACCAGGGAGGCCGCTCCTTCGGTGGTGGCGATGTCGCCGCCGTGGGCGATCGCCTGGCCGCCCGCCGCGCGGATCTCGTCCGCCACCCGCCCGGCGGGACTGCCGGGGTCAGGCCTCCCGTCCAGGCCGACCCCCAGGTCGTTGACGACCAGCCGGGCGCCCTCCGCCGCGTACGCGCGCGCGTGCGCTCGCCCCAGTCCGCGGCCGGCGCCGGTGACGACCACGACCCGCCCGTCGCAGATTCCGCTCATCTCACGTCTCCGCCCATCTCACGTGTCCGGCCATCTCGCTTGTCCTTGTTGGCAGTTGCCGCATCCAAGAACGCCGGCCGCTCCCCTCCCCCGTGCACCAGCAGGCTCGCCCCGCTGATGTAGGCGGCCGCGTCGGAGGCCAGGAACACCGCGGCCGCGCCCACGTCGGCGGGTGTGGCCAGGCGGCCGAGCGGAACCGTGCGGGCGACCCCCTCGATGCCGTCCTCGCCGCCGTAGTGGAGGTGGGCCAGCTCGGTGCGGACCATGCCGACGACGAGGGTGTTGACCCGGACCTCGGGCGCCCACTCCACGGCCATCGAGCGGGCGAGGCTCTCCAGGCCCGCCTTGGCCGCCCCGTATGCTGCCGAACCTGGTGAGGGGCGGCTGCCGCTGACGCTGCCGATCATCACGACGGCGCCCTGCGCCCGCCTGAGGTGTTCGTACGCGGCGAGGGAGGCCGTCAGCGGCGCGAGGAGGTTCAGCTCCAGTACGCGCGCGTGCCGCTCGGCTTCCGCGTCGGCCAGCAGGCGGTAGGGCCCGCCGCCCGCGTTGTTGACCAGGACGTCGAGCCGCGGGAGTCCGGCGAAGAAGGCACGTACGGCGGGCGGATCACGCAGGTCGAGGGGCGCGAACTCGACGCCCTCGACCGGAACTTCGGGCGGTCGGCGCGCACAGGCGAGGACCTCGGCACCGGCCTCGGCGAAGGCCTGCGCGATCCCTGCTCCGACGCCGCGGGTGCCGCCGGTGACGACGACGGTCCTGCCGCTCAGCTGCGGCCGGCGCAACTTATCCACAGGCCTCCCGCTCCGATCCGACGGCTGCTAGCTTCGAAGCCTCGCACCTAACAAATGTTTGGTGGAAAGGCGTTGGTTGGAAAGGTAGCTGATGTGCCCATGGGTGTCTCCACCTCGACCCCGGAAAAGGGGCCCGAAAAAAATGGCATCGCCGTCGTGACGGTCGACTTCCCGCCGGTGAACGCGCTGCCGGTGGACGGCTGGTTCGCCCTGGCCGACGCGGTGCGCACGGCGGGCCGCGACCCGCAGGTGCGGTGCGTGGTGCTGGCCGCGCGGGGGCGGGGGTTCAACGCGGGCGTGGACATCAAGGAGATACAGGCGCAAGGGCCCAGCGCACTGACCGGCGCCAACCGCGGCTGCTTCGAGGCGTTCGCAGCGGTGTACGAGTGCGCGGTGCCCGTGGTGGCGGCGGTGCAGGGCTTCTGCCTGGGCGGCGGGATCGGGCTGGTGGGGAACGCGGACGCGATCGTGGCGAGCGAGGACGCCACCTTCGGGCTGCCCGAGCTGGACCGGGGCGCCCTGGGCGCGGCCACGCACCTGTCCCGGCTGGTCCCGCAGCACCTGATGCGCGCGCTGTACTACACCTCCCGCACCGCGACCGCCGCCGAGCTGCACGCGCACGGCTCGGTGTGGCGGGTTGTACCACGGGAGGAACTGCACGCCGCTGCCCTGGAGTTGGCGGGCGAGATAGCCGCCAAGGACGGGGAGCTGCTGCGTCTGGCCAAGGCCGCCATCAACGGCATCGACCCGGTCGACGTGCGCCGCAGCTACCGCTTCGAGCAGGGCTTCACCTACGAGGCGAACGCGGTCGGGGTGGGTGACCGGGTGCGTGACGCCTTCGGCAAGGAGAGGGATGAGAGGGATGGTGCACAGGCGTGAGTGACAAGACGATGACCGCCGAGCAGGTCGTCTCCCGTCTGCAGAGCGGCATGACCCTCGGCATCGGCGGCTGGGGTTCACGACGCAAACCCATGGCCCTGGTCAGGGCGCTGCTGCGGTCCGGTATCGACGACCTCACCGTCATCTCGTACGGCGGCCCGGACGTCGGCATGCTCGCGGCCGCCGGACGGATCCGGAAACTGGTGGCACCCTTCGTCACCCTCGACTCGATCCCCCTCGAACCGCACTACCGCGCAGCCCGCGAGAGCGGTGCCCTGGAACTGATGGAGATCGACGAGGCGATGTTCATGTGGGGGCTGCACGCGGCGGCGAACCGGCTGCCGTTCCTGCCGGTGCGGGCCGGGATCGGCTCGGACGTGATGCGGGTCAACCCCGGGCTGCGGACGGTGACTTCGCCCTACGACGACGGGGAGACGTTCGTGGCGATGCCCGCCCTGAGGATGGACGCGGCCCTGGTCCACGTGGGCCGCGCCGACCGGCTGGGCAACGGGCAGTATCTGGGCCCCGACCCGTACTTCGACGACCTGTTCTGCGAAGCGGCGGACGCGGCCTACTTGTCGTGCGAACGGATCGTCGACACCGCCGAGTTGACGAAGGAGGCCGCACCGCAGACCTTGCTCGTCAAGCGCCATACGGTGACCGGGGTCGTCGAGGCCCCGAACGGCGCCCATTTCACCTCCTGCGCGCCCGACTACGGGCGGGACGAGGCCTTCCAGAAGACGTATGCGACTACGCCGTGGCCGGAATTCGCGGCGCGGTTCCTGGGCGGGGACGAGCAGGCGTATCAGTCAGCGGTCGGGGAGGCGACATGAGCGAGGTGAGCCGCGCCGAGTACTGCGTGATCGCCTGCGCCGAGGCCTGGCGGGGCAACGGTGAGGTGCTCGCCAGCCCCATGGGACTGATCCCGTCCATCGGAGCCCGTCTCGCCCGGCTCACCTTCTCCCCGGACCTGCTGCTGACCGACGGCGAGGCGATGCTGGTCCGCCCGGACGGGACGCCGGAGGGCTGGCTGCCGTACCGGCAGCATCTTGCCCTGGTGTCCAGTGGCTGCCGGCACGTGATGATGGGCGCGAGCCAGATCGACCGGTTCGGCAACCAGAACATCTCCTGCATCGGCGATTGGGAACGGCCCGCACGCCAGTTGCTCGGAGTGCGGGGCGCACCGGTCAACACCCTGAACAATCCGACGAGTTACTGGGTGCCGAGGCATTCGCGGCGGGTGTTCGTCGAGAAGGTCGACATGGTCTGCGGTGTCGGATACGACCGTGCGGCCGGTGCGCGCTATCACCGCATCCCGTGTGTCGTCTCCGATCTGGGCGTCTTCGACTTCACCACCCCCGACCACTCGATGCGGCTCGCTTCACTGCACCCCGGTGTCACGGTGGAGCAGGTCACAGAGGCGACGGGCTTCGATCTGGTCGTCCCGTACGACGTGCCGCCGACGCGTGAGCCGACCGCCGAGGAGCTGCGGCTCATCCGTGAAGTGATCGACCCGGCCGGCAGCCGCGCCAGGGAGGTCGGCTCGTGAGGGAGACGGCTCTCACCCGGCTGGTCGGGGTCCGGCATCCGATCGTGCAGACGGGCATGGGGTGGGTGGCGGGCCCGCGTCTGGTCTCCGCTTCGGCGAACGCGGGCGCGCTGGGCATCCTGGCCTCCGCGACCATGACCGTCGACCGGCTGCGCGAGGCGGTGCGTGAGGTCAAGTCCCGTACGGACGCGCCGTTCGGGGTCAATCTGCGGGCGGACGCCTCCGATGCCGGCGACCGGGTGCGGATCCTGATCGAGGAGGGCGTGCGGGTGGCTTCCTTCGCCCTCGCGCCCTCCGCCGAGCTGATCGCGGAGCTGAAGAAGGCGGGCGTGGTCGTCATCCCCTCCATAGGCGCGCGCCGGCATGCCGAGAAGGTCGCGGCCTGGGGCGCGGACGCCGTGATCGTGCAGGGCGGCGAGGGCGGCGGGCACACCGGCGAGGTCGCGACGACGGTGCTGCTGCCGCAGGTGGTGGACGCGGTGCGGATACCGGTGGTGGCGGCGGGCGGTTTCTTCGACGGACGGGGACTGGTCGCGGCGCTGGCGTACGGGGCGGCGGGGATCGCGATGGGCACCCGGTTCCTGCTGACGGCGGACTCGACGGTGCCGGACACGGTGAAGGCGAGGTACCTGGCGGCGACCGTGCGGGACGTCACGGTGACCAGGGCGGTGGACGGCCTGCCCCACCGGATGCTCCGCACGGACCTGGTGGACTCCCTGGAGAACTCCGGCCGCGCGAAGGCCCTCTTCCACGCGGTCCGCCGGGCGGCGGGCTTCCGTCGGCTGTCGGGGCTGACCTGGCGGCAGATGGTGCGCGACGGGCTCGCCATGAAGCATGGCAAGGACCTCACCTGGAGTCAGATCCTGCTCGCTGCGAACACCCCCATGCTGCTGAAGGCGGCCATGGTGGACGGCCGTACGGACCTCGGGGTGATGGCGTCGGGGCAGGTCGCCGGGGTGATCGGGGATCTGCCGTCGTGTGCGGAGCTGGTGGCGGGGGTGATGGCCCAAGCGGAGGAAATCATCGGCGAGTTGGCCAAGGGCAGTGCTTCAATGCGCGCATGACGGAGACGATCGGCGAGCCCTGGGGGCTCAGCGTCTTCGGTGCCGGCAGTGTGCGGGTCGAGCCGCAACTGGTCCGGGTGAAGCTGTCCGTGGATGTGCTGGAACCCTTGCCGGACAAGGCGTTCCAGGAGGCGGGCGCCGCGGTGGCGCGGCTGCGTGAGGTGCTGCGCGGGCTTGGGATACCGGACGCGTCGGTGTCGGGCTCCCGGGCACCCGCGCCCGGCGCGGTGGCCGCCGCCCGCCGCCCCCTCACAGCCTCTCGATGACCGTCACGTTCGCCTGGCCGCCGCCCTCGCACATCGTCTGCAGGCCGAAACGGCCCCCCGTGCGCTCCAGTTCGTGCAGGAGGGTCGTCATCAGCTTGACGCCCGTCGCGCCCAGGGGATGGCCGAGGGCGATCGCGCCGCCGTTGACGTTGACCTTGTCCGGGTCGGCGGCGATCTCCTTCAGCCAGGCGAGGACGACCGGCGCGAAGGCCTCGTTGATCTCGACGAGGTCGATGTCGTCGATCGAGAGGCCGGTCTTCTTCAGGGCATGGGCGGTGGCCGGTATCGGAGCGGAGAGCATGCGGATCGGGTCCTCACCGCGCACGGAGATGTGGTGCACGCGCGCGCGTGGCGTCAGTCCGTGCTCGCGTACCGCCCGCTCCGAGGCGAGCAGCATCGCCGCCGCCCCGTCGGACACCTGCGAGGAGCAGGCGGCGGTGATGGTGCCGCCGTCGAGGACCGGCTTGAGCGCGGCCATCTTCTCCAGGGAGGTGTCCCGGCGCGGGCCCTCGTCGACGGCGACCGGGCCGTAGCCGACGGTCTCGCGGTCGAAGCGGCCCTCGTCGATGGCCCGCAGCGCCCGCTGATGGGACCTGAGCGCGAACTCCTCCTGGTCCCCACGGCTGATCCCCCACTTCGCGGCGATCATCTCGGCGCCGACGAACTGGTTCACCGGCTGGTCCCCGTACCGTGCGCGCCAGCCCTCGCTGCCCGCGAAGGGGCCTTCGGTGAACCCCAGGGGCTCGGCGGCCCGGCGGGTCGCGAAGGCGATCGGGATCTGCGACATGTTCTGCACGCCGCCGGCGACCACCAGGTCCTGCGTGCCCGACAGCACGGCCTGCGCCGCGAAGTGCACGGCCTGCTGCGAGGAACCGCACTGCCGGTCGATCGTCACGCCCGGTACCTCCTCGGGCAACCCCGCCGCCAGCCAGCAGGTCCGCGCGATGTCCCCGGCCTGCGGCCCCACCGCGTCCAGACAGCCGAACACGACGTCCTCGACGGCGGCCGGATCCACCCCGGAGCGGGTCATCAGTTCCTTCAGCACATGGGCACCGAGGTCGGCAGGATGGACGCCGCTCAGTCCGCCCCCGCGCCGCCCCACAGGCGTACGGACCGCTTCGACGATGTAGGCCTCGGCCATGTCAACTCCCTCAGCAGAAAGGGCTATTCGCGTACCGCGATCCCGTCCAGCACCATCGACAGATACTGCCGGGCGATCTCCTCCGGGCTGTGCTGCCCGCCGGGCCGGTACCAGGACGCGGCCACCCACACGGTGTCGCGCACGAACCGGTAGGTGAGCCGGACGTCCAGGTCCGCCCGGAAGACCTGGGCGGCGACCCCGCGCTCCAGCGTGGACAGCCACGCCTTCTCGAACTTGCGCTGCGACTCCGCGAGAAACGCGAACCGCTCCTGTGCGAGCAGCTGCTTGCTCTCCTTCTGGTAGATCGCGACGGCGGCGCGGTGCCGGTCGATCTCCCGGAACGACTCGGTGACCAGGGCCTCCAGCGTCTCCCGCGGTCCGAGCTCGGCGTCCAGGACGGTGTCGTAGCCGCCCCAGAGCTCGTCGAGGAAGGTCCGCAGGATCTCCTCCAGCATCGATTCCTTGGAGTCGAAGTGGTAGTAGAGGCTGCCCGCGAGCATGCCCGCGTGGTCCGCGATCTTGCGTACGGTGGTGGCGTTGTAGCCCTGCTCGGCGAAGACCTCGGCGGCGGTGTCGAGGAGTTCGCGGCGCCGGGCGGGTGCGGCGGTCACCTGGGGCTTCTTCTTGGTCGGCACGGGTCCATTGTCGTCCGCTCCGGTCCTCAGGCGTGCTGGCTGCTGACGGAGACGACTTCTCCGGTCATGTACGAGGAGTAGCCGGACGCCAGGAACACGATCACGTTGGCCACCTCCCAGGGCTCGGCGTACCGGCCGAAGGCCTCGCGTGCGGTCAGTTCCTCCAGCAGTCCGGGCGTCGTCACCTTCACCAGGTGCGGGTGCATGGCGAGGCTCGGTGAGACGGCGTTGACCCGCACCCCGTACTCGGCTGCCTCGATCGCCGCGCAACGGGTCAGCGCCATCACCCCCGCCTTCGCCGCGGCGTAGTGGGCCTGGCCGGCCTGGGCGCGCCAGCCGACCACCGACGCGTTGTTGACGATCACGCCGCCGCGTCCGTCCGCCCGCATCAGCCGCAACGCCGCCCGTGTGCACCGGAAGGTGCCGTTCAACGTCACGTCGAGGACGCGGGCCCACTGCTCGTCGCTCATGTCGACCAGGTCCGAAGTGCCGCCCAGACCGGCGTTGTTGACCACGACGTCCAGCCGCCCGTGCTCCCGCAGGGCGGCCTCGAACAGCGCCTGCACCTGGCCCTCGTCGGTGACGTCGCACGGCAGGGCTGCGACCGAAGAGGCCCCGAACTCGCCGGCCAGCTCCGCCTCGCACTCCTTGAGGCGCCGCACATGCGCGTCGCCGATCAGCACGCGCGCACCCTCCTCCAGGAAGCGCCGTGCGGTCGCGCCGCCGATGCCCGCTCCGGCCGCCGCGGTGATGACGGCGGTGCGTCCCTTCAGCAGCCCGTGCCCCGGCTCGTACACGGGACTCTCGACGACTGTCATAGCCCCACGCTAACCTACCAAACACTTGTTAGGGAAGGATGGCAGCCGATGGATCTCGCCTTCACGCAGGAAGAGGAGGCCTTCCGCGCCGAGGCCCGGGCCTGGCTCGCGGACCGGGTGCCGCGCGCTCCTCTGCCGTCCCTGGAGACCGCGGAGGGCTTCGCGGCCCACCGCGCGTGGGAGGCGGAGCTGGCCGCGGACCGCTGGTCGGTCGTCAACTGGCCGACGGCGTACGGCGGAAGGGACTCCGGCCTGATCCGGTGGCTGATCTTCGAGGAGGAGTACTGGGCGGCGGGAGCCCCGGGCCGGGTCGGTCAGAACGGGATCAGTCTGCTCGCGCCGACCCTGTTCGACCACGGCAGCGAGGAGCAGAGAGCGCGCGTGCTGCCGCCCATGGCCACGGGCGAGGTGGTGTGGGCGCAGGCCTGGTCGGAGCCGGAGGCGGGCTCGGACCTGGCGTCCCTGCGGTCGAAGGCGGTGCGTACGGACGGCGGCTGGCTGCTGAGCGGGCACAAGACGTGGTCGTCGCGTGCCGCCTTCGCGGACCGTGCCTTCGGCCTGTTCCGCAGCGACCCGCAGGCCCCGAAGCCCCACCAGGGGCTGACCTATCTGATGTTCGACCTGCGCGCACCCGGTGTCACGGTCCGTCCGATCGGCCGCCTCGACGGGAAACCGGCGTTCGCCGAGCTCTTCCTCGACGAGGTGTTCGTGCCGGACGAGGACGTGATCGGCGCGCCCGGCGAGGGCTGGCGGATCGCGATGTCGACGGCGGGCAACGAACGAGGGCTGATGCTCCGCTCCCCCGGCCGTTTCCTGGCAGCGGCAGAACGGCTGCGCCGTCTGTGGCAACAGCAGGGATGCCCGCCCTCCGCCCAGGCCCGGGTGGCGGACGCCCTGATCGGCGCGCGGGCCTACCGGCTCTTCACCTTCGCCGCCGCCTCCCGCTTCCTGGAGGGCGGCTCCATCGGCCCGGAGTCCAGCCTGAACAAGGTCTTCTGGTCCGAGTACGACCTCGCGCTGCACGAGACGGCTCTCGATCTGCTGGGCGAGCAGGGCGAGGCGGCGGACTCGGAGTGGGCCGAGGGCTATGTCTTCTCCCTCGCCGGCCCGATCTACGCGGGCACGAACGAGATCCAGCGCGACATCATCGCCGAGCGGCTGCTCGGCCTGCCTAAGGGGCGCCGCTGATGCGCGGTGCGCTGACTGTGCCGATCTGCGGCTCCGCCGCGGGGTCGCGATATGCCGTCGATCGTGTGCGGCGCCATCGTGGCTGGTCGCGCCCGCGCGGCGGTAGCCGCATGTTCAACACAGCCCCGCGCCCCTTCGGGGCGCGGCGGAACCGCAGCGGACATCGCCCGACCGAAGTTGTGCCGAGAGTTCCGAAGGGACGCCGCTGATGCGCTTTCTCCTTGACGCAGAGCAGCGCGCGTTCGCGGCCTCCCTCGACGCCATGCTGACGGCCGCCGACACGCCGTCAGTCGTACGGGACTGGAGCCGCGGCGAGCACACGCGCGGCCGCGCGCTGTGGTCCCGTCTCGCGGACGCGGACGTCTTCGCACTGGCGGTCCCCGAGGAGTACGGCGGCCTGGGGCCCCGTCCCGTCGAACTCGCCGTCGCGTTCGTCGAGTTGGGGCGGCATGCGGTGCCGGGCCCGCTGGTGGAGACGGTCGCGGCGGCGGCCCTGCTCGCCGCGCTGGACGACACGGGTCCGGCCAAACGCCTGCTGCCCGCGCTGGCCTCCGGCGAGTCGGCGGCGACGCTCGCGACGGGACCGTATGCGCTGGACGCGGACATGGCGGACGTACGGCTGACCGTGGCGGCAAGGGACGCCGAACTGCGCCTCGCTCCCCCGCCCGGCCGCCCCCACCCCTCCCTCGACCCCGCCCGCCGCCTCTTCGCGCCGGCGCACGGAGGGGAACTGCTCGCTGCCGGTCCGCAGGTCGCCGAGGCCGTCGCCCATGGCCTGACCTGGGGTCGCCTCGCCGCTGCCGCCCAGTGCCTCGGTGTCGGCCTGGCGCTCCTGGACAGAACCGTCGCCTACGTCGGGCAGCGCACCCAGTTCGGCGTCCCCATAGGCTCCTTCCAGGCCGTCAAGCATCACCTGGCCGACGCGAAGATCGCGTTGGAGTTCGCCCGTCCCCTGTTGTTCGGGGCCGCGCTCACCATGGCCCCCGCCGATGTCGCCGCCGCCAAGGTCACCGCATCCGAGGCGGCGTACGCCACCGCGCGTACGGCGCTGCAGCTGCACGGCGCGATCGGCTACACCGCGGAGTACGACCTGTCCCTGTGGCTGACCAAGGCCCGCGCCCTGCACACCGCGTGGGGCGGGCCGCAGGAGTGCCGGGCCCTGGTCCTCAGTGGTGGTGATCGCCGCTGGTGAGTTCCCGGTACTCCTCCACCGTCGGCTTCGGGATGTGCGACTCCGAGCCGAACATCACCCGGGCCAGCCGGGCGCGCATCCGCTGCCCCGGCTTCACCGGCCGCCGTACGCCGTTCGCGTCGACGAGCGGGCCGATCTCGTAGGGCGGGTTCTGCTCGTGCTGGGTGAGGGTGAACAGCTGGTCCTGCGTGAGGGGCTCATGGACCTCGACGAACTCGCCGTGCGGCAGCCGTTTGATGGTGCCGCTCTCCCTGCCGTGCAGCACCTTGTCCCGGTCCCTGCGCTGCAGGCCCATGCAGACCCGTTTGGTGACGAGGAACGTGACGACCGGCGCCACGAAGAAGGAGACCCGCACGAACCAGGTGATCGAGTTGATGGACAGATGCAGATGGGTGGCCACGATGTCGTTGCCGCCGCCGATCAGCAGCACGGCGTACAGGGCCAGCCAGGCCGCGCCCAGGCCGGTGCGGACGGGCATGTTGCGGGGCCGGTCCAGGATGTGGTGCTCGCGTTTGTCGCCGGTGATCCATGCCTCGAGGAAGGGATACAGACCGAGGGCGAGCAGCAGCAGCGGGAAGAGCGAGAAGGGGATGAAGACGCCGAGCTCCAGGGTGTGGCCCCAGAAGTTGAGCTCCCATCCCGGCATCACCCGGATCAGGCCCTCGGAGAAGCCGAGATACCAGTCGGGCTGGGCCCCCGTGGTCACCAGGTCCGGGCGATAGGGGCCGAAGGCCCACACGGGGTTGATGCTGGCGAGGCCGCCCATGAGGGCCAGCACGCCGAAGACGAGGAAGAAGAAGCCGCCCGCCTTGGCCATGTAGACCGGCAGGAAGGGCATGCCGACGACCGTCTTCTGGTCGCGTCCGGGCCCCGGGTACTGGGTGTGCTTGTGGTAGAAGACCAGGATCAGATGGGCGACGACCAGACCCAGCATGATCCCCGGCAGCAGCAGGACATGGACCGGGAAGAGCCGCGAGATGATGTCGTGCCCCGGGAACTCCCCGCCGAAGAGGAAGAACGACAGGTACGTGCCGACGATCGGGACGGACAGGATCGCGCCGTCGGCGAAGCGGATGCCGGTGCCGGACAGCAGGTCGTCGGGGAGCGAGTAGCCGGTCAGGCCGGTGATGATGCCGAGGAACAGCAGGGTCCAGCCGAACAGCCAGTTGAGCTCGCGCGGCTTGCGGAACGCCCCGGTGAAGAACACCCGCATCATGTGCACGAGCATGCCGGTGACGAAGACCAGCGCCGCCCAGTGGTGGATCTGCCGGATCAGCAGCCCGCCGCGCACATCGAAGCTGATGTCGAGCGTGGACTCGTAGGCCCGGGTCATCGGGACGCCGTTGAGCGGGACGTACGAGCCGTGGTAGATCACCTCGACGCCGCTCGGCTCGAAGAACAGGGTGAGATAGATGCCGGTGAGGATCAGGATGAGGAAGCTGTAGAGGCAGATCTCCCCCAGCATGAAGGACCAGTGGTCCGGGAAGACCTTGCGCATATTGGCCTTGGCCAGCCCGTACAGGCCCAGCCGCCCGTCGGCCCAGTTCGCCAGCTTCTCACCCGTGCCCGCCGGCTCCCTGCGCGTGGAGCCGGCCGCCTGGTTCCCCGATCGTGCGCCGTCCATAGGTTCGTCGCCTCCCCGTCGGATCATCCTCAGGGTGGCACGGCGTCCCGGGTAAGCCAACGGTGAGAGCAGCCGTACGAGTGACTCGCGCCCCTCCCGGGCTCTCAGACCGACCGCACGATCCCCTTGGCCCGCGCGGCGGCCAGCCAAGTCGGGAACTCCCCGACCAGCCGGTCGTACAGTTCCGCGTCGGTCAGCTGCCCCGGATCCGATCCGGCGTGGAAGAACCCTGCGTTGTCGACGACCCGCTTGTGCGGCACCGCCAGCTCGTCGAGCTTGCGCAGGAAGTCGAACTGCTTGCTGCCCGGATCCCCGAAGCCCACGAACTGCCAGAACAGCGGCAGTCTGGCCGCCTTGCACAGATAGCGCTCCGCGGCGAGCTTGTTGATCGGGCCGCCGTCGGTCTGGAAGACGACGAGGGCGGGGGCGGTCGAACCGCTGTCGAGGTAGTGGTCGATGACCGCGTCCATCGCCAGGTGATAGCTGGTCTTGCCCATGTGCCCGAGCCCGGCCACGATCTTCTCGATCCGGCCCTCGTGACCGGCGAGCGCGATGTCGGTCTCGGCGTCGACGTCCGTCGAGAAGAAGACCACCGGCACGCGCCCGTCGTCGTCGAGATGCGCGGACAGCCCCAGCACCCGGTCGGCGAGGGCCTGCACACTGCCGTCCTTGTAGTACGGCTTCATCGAGCCGGAGTAGTCGACGACGAGGTACACCGCCGCCCGCAGGCCGTCCAGCCCGTGCTTCCGGAGCGACACCCCGGCGCTCTTGTACAGGCTGACCAGCGCGGGCGCGGTCTCCTCGATCTTGCGGAGACTGATCGCGGCCATGCTCCCCCCTTCGTTCGTGCCGAGGTTACGTCACGCCGACCCCACCCCTCCCACCACCCACAGCCGTTCGCTATTTTGTTCGCCGCCGTCCCCACCGGCTCGCCGTCCGTCCCACCCCCTTCCGAGGAGCCGGCTGTGGAATCCGAGTCCACCGTCACCACCTGCTACCGCCATCCCAAGGTGGAGTCCCACGTCCGCTGCACCCGCTGCGACCGGTACATCTGCCCGGACTGCATGCGGGAGGCGGCCGTCGGCCACCAGTGCGTGGAGTGCGTGAAGGAGGGCGCGCGATCGGTACGGCAGGCGCGGACGGCCTTCGGCGGCCGGATCACGTCGGCGCCCGTGGTGACGTACGTCCTGATCGGGCTCAATGTGCTCGCGTACCTGGGCGAGTTGGTGCGGTCGTCGATCGTGGACCGGTTCGAGATGCTGGGCCGCGGGCTGGTCGGGCCGGACGGCGGCCACTACGTGTGGGTGGCCGACCACCCCGCCGACTACCACCTCGAAGGGGTGGTCGGCGGTGAGTGGTACCGCATGCTCACCGGGGCGTTCCTGCATCTGCCGCCCACCGGGGGGACGTTCGGGATCGCGCACATCGTGATGAACATGGTCGCGCTGTGGAACATCGGCCGAGTGGTCGAGTCCCAGCTCGGCCGGATCCGCTACATCGCCCTGTACGTCCTGTCGGCGCTGGGCGGCTCCGTGCTGGTCCTGCTGATCGCCCCCGACCAGGCCACGGTCGGCGCCTCCGGCGCGATCTTCGGGCTCGGGGCCGCGTACTACGTCATGGCCCGGCGCCTGGGCGCCGACATGCGGTCCGTCAACCAGTTCATGGGCGGCCTGCTGCTGTGGCTGGTGATCTCCGCGTTGGTCACGTCCTGGCAGGGCCACCTCGGCGGGCTGCTGGCCGGCGCTGTGGTGACCCTCGCCTACGCGTACGCACCCCGCGACCAGCGCCGCAACCTCGTCCACGCAGGCGCCTGCGTCGCCCTGCTGGCGCTCCTTGTGGTCCTGACGGTCGCGAAGGTGACGGAACTGGCGGCCTGACCTGGATCATCCGGGAATCAACCGGCCGTACCCTCTCGCTATGCTGCGTTTTTCTGGGGGACGGCCCCCAGGCCCCCGACGTGCCGGTTGCCTCCTGTTCGCGACCCTCCCCCTGGTCGTCACGGGCGTCGTCTACATCCTCTCGCCCGCCGACTCCTCCGACGGGAGCAGGAACAGGACGCAGGCCACCGCCGCGCAGAAGGCCCGCCAGAGCGCCAAGAGCCGGGCCGAGCAGGAGAGGCCGGAGGACGAGGAGGTGATCGCCGACCTGCCGGCCGGCCTCGCCGCCCCCGCCAAGAAGGAACTGGCCCAGGAGCTCGTGGCCGGCGCCGAGAACTCGACGCTGGACTGGCGCAGTGCCTACGGCTACATCGAGGACATCGACGACGGCCAGGGCTACACCGCGGGCACCGTCGGCTTCTGCACGGGTACCCACGACCTGCTCACGCTCGTCGAGCGCTACACCGAGGACCATCCCGACAACGGCCTCGCCGACTACCTGCCCGCCCTGCGCGAGGTCGACGGCACGGACTCCCACGAGGGCCTGGACCCGGGCTTCACCGCCGCCTGGAAGGCCGAGGCGGAGCTGCCCGCCTTCCGGAAGGCCCAGGACGAGGAACGCGACCGCGTCTACTTCGACCCGGCCGTCCGCCTCGCCAAGCTGGACGGCCTCGGCACACTCGGCCAGTTCGTCTACTACGACGCCATGGTCCAGCACGGCCCCGGCACCGGCCCGAACAGCTTCTACGGCCTGCGCGAACAAGCGATGGACGAGGCGGACCTCCCCTCACAGGGCGGCTCCGAGAAGACCTACCTGGACGTCTTCCTCGACATCCGCGTCGAGGCCATGCGGACCGTGCGTCCCGACCTCGACACCAGCCGCGTCGACACGGCCCAGCGGCAGTTCCTGTACGACGGGAACCTGGACCTGAGGACGCCGCTGACGTGGAAGGTGTACGGGGAGACGTACAAGGTGCCGTAGCCCGCCCCGGCCGGCGGCCGGCCGCAGACATGCGACGGCGCCTGCCGTCGTCCGGTCGGGGACAGGGCAAGCGCCGTTGCGGTGTTCCGTACGCCTTTGTACGGGACGTATATGAGGGACCGTCAGGCCATCAGGGACCGGTCCGTGGGGCGGATCGGGGCCGGCAGGTCGCTGGCGCCCGTCAGGAAGCGGTCGGTGCCGCGGGCGGCCGAGCGGCCCTCCGCGATCGCCCACACGATGAGGGACTGGCCGCGGCCCGCGTCACCGGCGACGAACACACCGGGGATGTTGGTCTGGAAGTCGGCGTCGCGGGCGATGTTGCCGCGCTCGTCGAGCTCCAGGCCGAACTGCTCGACCAGGCCGTTCTCCCGGTCGGTGCCCGTGAAGCCCATCGCCAGCGTCACCAGCTGGGCGGGGATCTTGCGCTCCGTGCCCGGCTTCGGGGTCAGCTTGCCCTCGACGAACTCCACCTCGGTCAGGTGCAGCCACTGGACGTTGCCGTCCTCGTCGCCCTCGAAGTGGGTGGTGGAGACGGAGTAGACCCGCTCGCCGCCCTCCTCGTGCGCGGACGTGACCTTGTAGAGCATCGGGAACGTCGGCCACGGCTGGGTGACGTTGTTCCGCTCGTCGTTCGGGCGGGGCATGATCTCCAGCTGCGTGACGGAGGCTGCGCCCTGGCGGTGGGCGGTGCCCACGCAGTCCGCGCCGGTGTCGCCGCCGCCGATGACCACGACGTGCTTGCCCTCGGCCGAGATCGGGGAGGTGACGTAGTCGCCCTCCTGGACCTTGTTCGACAGGGGCAGGTACTCCATCGCCTGGTAGATGCCCTTGAGCTCGCGGCCGGGGACCGGGAGGTCACGGGCGGTCGTCGCACCGGCGGCGATGACGACCGCGTCATACCGCTTCTTGAGGTCGGTCGCCTTGAGGTCGCGGCCGATCTCGATACCGGTACGGAAGCGGGTGCCCTCCGCGCGCATCTGCTCGATACGGCGGTTGATGTGCCGCTTCTCCATCTTGAACTCGGGGATGCCGTACCGGAGAAGGCCTCCGATGCGGTCCGCGCGCTCGTAGACGGCGACGGTGTGGCCCGCCCGGGTCAGCTGCTGGGCGGCGGCCAGGCCGGCCGGGCCCGAGCCGATGACCGCGACCGTCTTGCCGGAGAGACGCTCGGGGATCTGCGGGGCGACGTCACCGGTGTCCCACGCCTTGTCGATGATCGAGACCTCGACGTTCTTGATGGTCACCGGCGGCTGGTTGATGCCCAGCACACACGCCGACTCGCACGGAGCGGGGCAGAGCCGGCCCGTGAACTCCGGGAAGTTGTTCGTCGCGTGCAGGCGCTCCGACGCGGCCGACCAGTCCTCGCGGTAGGCGTAGTCGTTCCACTCGGGGATGAGGTTGCCCAGCGGACAGCCGTTGTGGCAGAACGGGATGCCGCAGTCCATGCACCGGCTGGCCTGCTTGCTGATGATCGGCAGCAGGGAGCCGGGGACGTAGACCTCGTTCCAGTCCTTCAGACGCACGTCGACCGGGCGGGACTTGGCGACCTCACGGCCGTGGTTCAGGAAGCCCTTCGGGTCAGCCATTGATCGCCGCCTCCATCATCTTCTCGGTGATCTCGGACTCGGAGAGTCCCGCCTGCTCGGCGGCGTCCTTGGCGGCGAGCACTGCCTTGTACGTGCTGGGGATGATCTTGCTGAAGCGCTCGACCGCGGTGTCCCACTCGGCCAGGAGCTTCTCGGCGACCGTGGAGCCGGTCTCCTCCTGGTGGCGGCGCACCACGTCGTGCAGCCACTGCTTGTCGGTGTCGTCGAGGGCCTCCACAGCGCCGACGTTGCCGACGTTGACGTTGTCGGTGTTCAGGTCGACGACGTAGGCGATACCGCCCGACATACCGGCCGCGAAGTTGCGGCCCGTCTCACCGAGGACCACCGCGCGACCGCCGGTCATGTACTCGCAGCCGTGGTCGCCCACGCCCTCGGAGACGACCGTCGCACCGGAGTTGCGGACACAGAACCGCTCGCCCGTACGACCTCGCAGGAACAGCTCGCCGCCGGTCGCGCCGTAGGCGATGGTGTTGCCCGCGATGGTCGAGTACTCGGCGAGGTGGTCGGCGCCCCGGTCCGGGCGGACGATCACACGGCCGCCGGAGAGGCCCTTGCCGACGTAGTCGTTGGCGTCGCCCTCCAGGCGCAGCGTGACACCGCGCGGCAGGAAGGCGCCGAAGGACTGGCCCGCGGAGCCGGTGAAGGTGATGTCGATGGTGTCGTCGGGCAGGCCGGCGCCACCGAACTTCTTCGTCACCTCGTGGCCGAGCATCGTGCCGACCGTGCGGTTGATGTTGCGGATCGCGACCTGCGCGCGCACCGGCTGGGCGTCGGTCGCGGAGTCCGCGGCCAGGGCGTCGGCGGCGAGCTTGATCAGCTCGTTGTCGAGCGCCTTCTCCAGGCCGTGGTCCTGCGCGATGACCTGGTGGCGCACCGCGCCCTCGGGCAGCGAGGGCACGTGGAACAGCGGCTCCAGGTTCAGGCCCTGTGCCTTCCAGTGGTCGACGGCGCGCGTGACGTCGAGCGCCTCGGCGTGGCCGACGGCCTCCTCGATGGTGCGGAAGCCCAGCTCGGCGAGGATCTCGCGGACCTCTTCGGCGATGTACTGGAAGAAGTTGACGATGTACTCGGCCTTGCCGGAGAACCGGTCCCTGAGGGTCGGGTTCTGGGTGGCGATGCCGACCGGGCAGGTGTCCAGGTGGCAGACGCGCATCATGACGCAGCCGGAGACGACGAGCGGAGCGGTCGCGAAACCGAACTCCTCGGCGCCGAGCAGTGCGGCGATGACGACGTCACGGCCGGTCTTCAGCTGACCGTCGGTCTGGACGACGATGCGGTCGCGCAGGCCGTTGAGCAGCAGCGTCTGCTGGGTCTCGGCGAGGCCGAGCTCCCAGGGACCGCCCGCGTGCTTGAGGGAGGTCAGCGGGGAGGCACCCGTACCACCGTCGTGGCCGGAGATGAGCACCACGTCCGCGTGCGCCTTGGAGACACCCGCGGCGACCGTGCCGACACCGACCTCGGAGACCAGCTTGACGTGAATCCGCGCCTGCGGGTTCGCGTTCTTCAGGTCGTGGATCAGCTGGGCCAGGTCCTCGATGGAGTAGATGTCGTGGTGCGGCGGCGGGGAGATGAGACCCACGCCCGGCGTCGAGTGACGCGTCTTCGCGACCCACGGGTAGACCTTGTGGCCGGGCAGCTGACCGCCCTCGCCGGGCTTGGCGCCCTGCGCCATCTTGATCTGGATGTCGTCGGCGTTGACCAGGTACTCGGAGGTCACACCGAAGCGGCCGGAGGCCACCTGCTTGATGGCGCTGCGCCGGGCCGGGTCGTAGAGACGGTCCGGGTCCTCGCCGCCCTCACCGGTGTTGGACTTGCCGCCCAGCTGGTTCATGGCGATGGCGAGCGTCTCGTGCGCCTCGCGCGAGATGGAGCCGTACGACATGGCGCCGGTGGAGAAGCGCTTGACGATCTCCGAGACCGGCTCGACCTCGTCGATGGAGATCGACGGGCGGTCCGACTTGAAGCCGAACAGGCCGCGGAGCGTCATCAGCCGCTCGGACTGCTCGTTGACGCGCTCGGTGTACTTCTTGAAGACGTCGTAGCGGCCGGTGCGCGTGGAGTGCTGGAGGCGGAACACCGTCTCCGGGTCGAACAGGTGCGGCTCGCCCTCGCGGCGCCACTGGTACTCGCCGCCTATGTCGAGGGCGCGATGGGCGGGCGCGATGCCGCTCGCCGGGTACGCCTTCGCGTGGCGGGCGGCGACCTCCTTGGCGATGACGTCGATGCCGACGCCGCCGATCTTGGTGGCCGTGCCGTTGAAGTACTTCTCGACGAAGGCCTCGTCGAGACCGACGGCCTCGAAGACCTGGGCGCCGCGGTAGGAGGCGACCGTCGAGATGCCCATCTTGGACATGACCTTCAGAACACCCTTGCCGAGGGCGTAGATCAGGTTGCGGATGGCCTGCTCGGCCTCTATGCCCGAGAGGAAGGTGCCCGCGCGGACCAGGTCCTCGACGGACTCCATCGCCAGGTACGGGTTGACGGCCGCGGCGCCGAAGCCGATGAGCAGCGCGACGTGGTGGACCTCGCGGACGTCACCGGCCTCGACCAGCAGACCCACCTGGGTGCGCTGCTTGGTGCGGATGAGGTGGTGGTGGACGGCCGCGGTGAGCAGCAGCGAGGGGATCGGCGCGTGCTCGGCGTCCGAGTGGCGGTCCGACAGGACGATCAGCCGGGCGCCGTTGTCGATGGCGGCGTCGGCCTCGGCGCAGATCTCCTCGATGCGCGCGGCGAGGGAGTCGCCGCCGCCGGAGACCCGGTAAAGGCCGGAGAGGGTCGCGGCCTTGAAGCCGGGCATGTCGCCGTCGGCGTTGATGTGGATGAGCTTGGCCAGCTCGTCGTTGTCGATCACCGGGAAGGGCAGGACGACGCTGCGACAGGAGGCGGCCGTCGGGTCGAGCAGGTTGCCCTGCGGACCCAGCGAGCTGCGCAGCGAGGTGACGAGCTCCTCGCGGATCGCGTCCAGCGGCGGGTTGGTGACCTGCGCGAACAGCTGGGTGAAGTAGTCGAAGAGCAGCCGCGGACGCTCGGAGAGAGCGGCGATCGGGCTGTCCGTACCCATCGAACCGATCGGCTCGGCACCGGCCTTGGCCATCGGCGCGAGGATGACGCGCAGCTCCTCCTCGGTGTAACCGAAGGTCTGCTGGCGGCGGGTGACCGAGGCGTGGGTGTGGACGATGTGCTCGCGCTCGGGCAGGTCGCCCAGCTCGATCTCACCGGCCTCGATCCACTCGGCGTACGGCAGCTCGGCGGCGAGGGTCGCCTTGATCTCGTCGTCCTCGATGATGCGGTGCTCGACCGTGTCGACGAGGAACATCTTGCCGGGCTGCAGGCGGCCCTTGCGGACGACCTTGGAGGGGTCGATGTCGAGGACGCCGACCTCGGAGCCGAGGACGACCAGGCCGTCGTCGGTGACCCAGTAGCGGCCGGGGCGAAGGCCGTTGCGGTCGAGGACCGCGCCGACCTGCTTGCCGTCGGTGAAGGTGACGCAGGCCGGCCCGTCCCAGGGCTCCATCATCGTGGAGTGGAAGTTGTAGAAGGCGCGGCGGGCCGGGTCCATGGAGTCGTGGTTCTCCCACGCCTCCGGGATCATCATCAGCACGGAGTGCGGCAGCGAACGCCCGCCCAGGTGCAGGAGTTCGAGCACCTCGTCGAAGGACGCGGAGTCGGAGGCGTCCGGCGTGCAGATCGGGAAGATCCGCTCCAGGCCCTGGTCTCCGAACAGGTCCGAGACCAGCTGCGACTCGCGGGCGACCATCCAGTTGCGGTTGCCCTTGACGGTGTTGATCTCACCGTTGTGCGCGACGAAGCGGTACGGGTGCGCGAGGGGCCACGACGGGAAGGTGTTCGTGGAGAAGCGCGAGTGGACCAGGGCGACGGCCGAGCCGAAGCGGCGGTCGGAGAGGTCCGGGAAGAAGGGCTCCAGCTGACCGGTGGTCAGCATGCCCTTGTAGACGATGGTGCGAGCGGAGAGCGACGGGAAGTAGACACCGGCCTCACGCTCGGCGCGCTTGCGCAGCACAAAGGCCTTGCGGTCGAGGGCGATGCCCTCCGAGGCATTGTCCGTGACGAAGATCTGCCGGAAGGCCGGCATCGTCGAACGGGCGGTGGCACCGAGCAGTTCGGGCGCGACCGGAACCTCGCGCCAGCCGAGGACGGTGAGGCCCTCGTCGGCGGCGATCGTCTCGATCTGCGAGACGGCGTCCTCGGTGGAGTCCTCCGGGAGGAAGGCGATACCGACGGCGTAGCCGCCCGCCGCGGGCAGCTCGAATCCGGCCACCTCACGGAAGAAGGTGTCGGGCACCTGGGAGAGGATGCCGGCGCCGTCACCCGAGTCGGGCTCGGAGCCGGTGGCGCCGCGGTGCTCGAGGTTGCGCAGCACCGTCAGGGCCTGCTCGACCAGGGTGTGGGACGCCTCGCCGGTGAGGGTCGCCACGAAGCCGACGCCGCACGCGTCGCGTTCGTTGCGGGGGTCGTACATACCCTGCGCAGCAGGGCGAGCATCCATGAAGGACCAGTTCTGGCCATTCGCGGAGTGCTGGGACGGCTGGCGCGGCGTACGCATCGGCTCTCCCGTCGTCGTCTCAAGTGGCATATGCATATTGCCGAGGGACGACGTTGGCCCTCTGCTGAGTGCAAAATTTCGTGCAGGTTACATGATGGAGCGGTTCTCGGGAACCGGGATATTCCGTTCCAGCATGCGGACACCGCGCGGCTGCAGTGCGGGTACCGCGCCTGCGGTGGAAGCTATGGGGACCGAGTGGGACAGATCGATGTCCGTCGGCCCGAAAGACGGGGAGGGCTACGTCGCCCTTCCCGCGGGTGCGCGGCAGGCCTCATTGCTCACAGCGCTTACGGCTCATGCCCGGTGGTTAAGCATTCGAAACCAGCGAGTAACGGCTACTTATGCGGCCCAACGCATAACTTGCAGCCGCCCTATCCTACGGCCGTTCCGAACACGATGCCCAGGGCGTACGTCACACCGGCCGCCGCAGCACCGAGTGCGAGCTGCCTGAACCCGCTGAACCACCAGGTCCGCGCCGTCACCTTGGCCACCACGGCACCGCATGCGAACAGCCCGAAGAACGCGAGCAGCAGGGCCGGCCACAGCGCGGTCGCGCCGAGCAGATACGGCAGCACGGGCAGCAGGGCGCCCAGCGCGAAGGAACCGAACGACGACACGGCGGCGACGAGCGGCGAGGGCAGGTCCCCGGGGTCGATGCCGAGCTCCTCGCGGGCGTGTATCTCCAGGGCCTGCTCGGGGTCCTTCGACAGCTGCCGGGCCACTTCCCGCGCCAGCTCCGGCTCGACACCGCGGGCCTCGTAGAGCGCCGCGAGCTCGGCCTCCTCGTCCTGCGGATGCTTCCTCAGCTCCCTGCGCTCCACGTCCAGCTCGGCCTCGACGAGCTCACGTTGCGAGGCGACGGACGTGTACTCCCCGGCCGCCATCGAGAAGGCGCCGGCGGCGAGCCCCGCAAGCCCGGTCAGCACGATGGTCTGCTGACCCACGGCCCCACCCGCGACGCCGGTCATCAGCGCGAGGTTGGAGACCAGCCCGTCCATCGCACCGAAGACCGCAGGCCGCAGCCAGCCGCCGTTCACATCCCGGTGCGTGTGGTTGTCGCGGTGCGCCACGTGCAGCGCGGCCTCGGTCTCGATGATCGCCATTGCGGAAGTCCCCCAGGGAAGCTAAGCCAAAGCTAACTTTGGACAAGTTCTACTCTTCGACAACCGCAAACTTACGCCCCGAATTCCCCTCCCGCCAGCAAGGAAAGGCTCGGCTAACCTGCGGCTTTACCTCTTCGTGCTCACTCGTGCGCCGCTCCGCACAGATGTCGACCGGGTGACATGGCTCCGTCCGAGGCGCAGGTCAACCGCCGACGGTGGGACACATGGGCAAAGGGTTCGCGCCCTGTGCGAGCCCCCTCCCGGAGAGGCCGCGTATGGCATCGATCGCCTGCACTCCCTCGGTTCCGTCGCCCGGGAACGCCACCGACCTCCGCGAGCGGGCCCGCGGCGCACTGCTGGGCCTGGCCGTCGGCGACGCCCTCGGGGCCCCGGCGGAGAACCTGAAGCCGTCGGAGATCCGCGCCCGCTGGGGCCGCATCACGAGTTACGTGACCGACAAGCCGGCGGGCACGGACGACACCGAGTACGCGATCTTCTCCGGCCTGCTGCTGGCCCGGCACGGCTCGGCACTCACCCCCTCACACGTGGAGGCGGCCTGGCACGAGTGGATCGCGGACCGCGACGAAGGACCCTTCCGCGGCGCGGGATTCAGCGAACGCGGCACCCTGGAGAACCTCCGCCGCGGCCTCGCGGCCCCCATCTCGGCGCAGCACCGCCACGCCTGGAGCGACGGCCTGGCCATGCGCGCGGCCCCCTTCGGCGTCTTCGCCGCGGGCCGCCCCGCCGAGGCGGCCCGGCTGGCGGCGATCGACGGCTCGGTGAGCCACGACGGCGAGGGCATCTACGGCGGCCAGGCGGTCGCGGCGGGCGTGGCCGCGGCGATGGCGGGCGCACCGACGTTCGCCGTCGTGGCCTCCGCCCTGGCCGTCGTCCCGGACGACTCCTGGACGGCCCGCTCGCTGCGCCGGGCCGTCGCGGTGGCCCACCGCGGCGAACGGGCGGTCCGCTCGGCGGTCGTCATCGGCGGCTACCCCTGGACCGACCTGGCCCCCGAGGCGGTCGCCCTGGCCTTCGGCGCCTACGCGGCGGCGGACGGCGACTTCCGTGACGCGGTCCTCACGGCGGTCAACATGGGCCGGGACGCGGACACGACGGCAGCGGTGGCGGGCGCACTGGCCGGGGCCACGCAGGGGATCTCGGCCATCCCACCGGACTGGGCAACGGCAATCGGCCCGGCACGGGGCAGCTGCCTGCCGGCCATGGCGGGCCACCACGTGCTGGAGGTGGCGGACCTGCTGGTACCGGGCGAGGGCGTGGCCGTACGGGAACCCGCACCGGACGTACTCGCGCGCGCGGCCTTCGCACTGCCGGATCCGACGGACTTCACCCTGGCCGCGAACGACGAGACGGAGACATCCCGATGAGCCCGCCCGCTCCCTGGGACGAGGGAACGGCAGAGCCGACCGAATCTGCGGCCGCCAACGCCGGAAACCTCCCGGAGGACCCACCCACACCCGACAACGAACCCGCAGCCGCCAACGGCGGGAACCTCCCACAGGGGCCACCCGCTCCTGACAACGAATGCTGCTCGGGTGGTGCGAGTGGGAACGAACCCGCCGTAGGCGAAGCCGAGGCGGTCGGCGACACCCCGCTCCCGCAGGGGCCCGCCCAGGCGGCGGACGCCAGGCTCCCGCAGGGCCCCGCCCGGGCCGGGAGAACCGTCGGGCTCCTGCTCGGCCTGGCCGCAGGCGACGCCGCCGGCTGGCCGGCCGCCCGCCACCGAGCAGCCCGTATGCCCGAGTGGACACGACGCCTCACCCGCGAACTCGACACCTTCGCCGAACAGAACGCCACCACCACCCTCCCCGTGCCCATCGCCCTGAACCAACCCCCCGAACCCCTCCGCCTGGGCCCCTCCGACGACGCCGAGTGGGCGGCCTTCGCCGCAGAGGCACTCCTGCGCGCCGGCGACGACACCGCCCTCGGCGACCTCCCCCGCGAACGCCGCACCCGCGCCGCCATCGACCTGACCTGGAACGCCGTCGCCGCCGAAGTCGCCGCAGCAGCGAACCGCGCACCGGAGGTGGAGTCCGCCGTCCTCCCCCTGCGCGCCCGCATCTCCGTCCGCGCCGGCCTCGGCAACCTCGCCACCGGCCTGCGCCCGCCCGCCACCGGCCACGACAATCCCCACTACTTCGACGACGCGGCCTGCGTACGGGCCTGCGTACTCGCCGTGGCCCACCCCGGCGCCCCCCGACTCGCCGCCGACCTGGCCGAGTTCGACGCCCGCTACACCCAGGACGGCGACGGCGTGCACGGCGCCCGGGCCATGGCGGCGGCACTCGCGCTGGCACTGGCCGGCGCGGACGTCGAGTCCTGCGTCAACGCTGCCCTTGCCGAACTCCCCGAGACCACGGAGATCGGCCGCAACGCCCGCCACGCACTCAAGCTGGCCGCCGACGCCGAGACCGCCTTCACCCTGATCCCCCTCCTGGAACACCAGATCGTCGACCACGTCTACAGCTACGGCATCGCGGCAGCCGAAACGGTCCCGGTGGCCCTCGCCCTGGCCGTCGCATCGAACGGCCGTATCGCCGAAGCCGTCCCGGCCGCGGCCTGCCTCTCCCGGGTCGCCGACTCGGCCCCCGCCCTGGCAGGCGCCCTCACCGGAGCGCTGGGCGGCAGCGCGGCGATCCCGCCGACCTGGCGGGAGGCCTGCCGCACCCTCTCCGGCTGCGCCCTCCCCCGCCTCACCGGCACCGACCTGGTGGAACTCGCCGAACTCCTGGAAGCCACACAACCGGCCCCACCAGGAGGATGATTCGGGCCATGAGGCCCAAAAACCCCAAAACCAGCCTCGAGGACCGGATCACCGGGGCCCTCGTGGGCGCGGCGGTGGGCGACGCTCTCGGCGGCCCCGTCGAGGGCTACTCCCCCGACCAGATCCTCGAACGCCACAGCGGCCGCGTCCACGGCATCGTCGGCCCCTGGAACGGCGAGGCCTGGCGCACGGCCCGCCCCCTCGCGCCGTACCACAAGGGCGACGGCCACGTCACCGACGACACCTTGATGACACACGCCCTGATCCGGGTCTACGCCCAGGTCCGCGACCACCTCGACGCCTACGCGATCGCGGAACACCTGGTCCCCGACCTGATGACGACCCCACGCTGGATCCCGGAACTGGAGCGGGAAGCCCTCCCCCTGCACCGCATCTTCCTCGCGGAGAAATGGCTGGTGGCCCGCCTCCACTACGGCCATGTCGACCCCCGCGAGGCCGGCGTCGGCAACATCGTCAACTGCGGTGCGGCGATGTACATGGCCCCGGTGGGCCTGGTGAACGCGGCCAACCCGACGGCCGCCTACACCGAGGCGATCGACATCGCGGGCGCCCACCAGTCGTCGTACGGCCGCGAGGCGGCAGGCGTCTTCGCGGCGGCGGCGGCCGCGGCGACCACCCCCGGGGCAACCCCGGAGTCGATCGTCACCACGGCCCTCTCCCTCGCGAAGGACGGCACCCGCACGGCGATCGAGAAGGTCTGCGAAGCGGCGTCCCACCACACGGACTTCGAATCGGCCCTGATCCCGCTACGGGAAGCAGTCGCCCCCTACGACACGGTGGGCCCGGACTACCGCTCCCCGTCCCTCGGGGCCCGTCGCCCGTCCCGCCTCCATTCGATCGAGGAACTCCCCGTCGCCCTGGGCATGTTGCTGGTGTCCCGCGGCGAATACCGCCACGCGGTCCTGGGCGCGGTGAACTACGGCCGCGACTGCGACTCGATCGCGACGATGACCGGCGCGCTCGCCGGGGCCCTGGGTTCCCCGGTCCCGGAGGACTGGTCGAAGCAGGTGGCAGAGGCAAGCCGCCTGGACCTGTGGCAACCGGCGACGACCCTCACCGCCGTAACCCGCGAGATCTTCGAACGGGACGTACACCGCCGAAGGACCCACGAGTCGGCCTTCATGGACATCGGAGGCCCAAGTTGCTCCGACTGACCTGGGTCCAGCCGGAGGACCTGATCGGCCACGAACTGCGCCAGGCGGCCCTGGACGGCCGCGAGCCGTCGGCGATCGCAGCAAGATGGAAAGCGGCGGGCGGCCCGGAGGCACCACTGCACGCAGGCGCATCATCGCAACCGGCGTCACGTTATCTACGACTGCTGGCAAAGGACTTGCTGGACGAACTGGCGGACCTGCCAAGCAAGTTGACGGACGCCGAACCGACGGACCTGGCAAGGATCAAGTCCCTGTGCCCAGACTGGCCGAGCGCTGAAGACCCCCGTAGCTGCGGGCAGTCGTGCCGCTGGGGCGGAACCCGTCCCACCCCAAGCGGCACCCCGGCGGCGCCGGCGAGCGCCCCCACCCCCACAGCGCCCCCCACACACGCCCACCTGGAAGCCGCCTGGCTGGGCCGAGCAGTCGGCTGCCTCCTCGGCAAACCCGTAGAAAAACTCCCCCTGCAAGCCATCCGCGCACTGGCGCAGTCCACCGGCAACTGGCCCCTGAACACCTACTTCACAGCCCGCGGCGTCCCCGAAGCCCTCCTCTCGGAACACCCCTGGAACCGCCGCTCGGCAACAACCTCCCTCGCCGAGAACATCGACGGCATGCCCGAGGACGACGACCTCAACTACCCCCTCCTCAACCTCCTCCTGCTCAGGCGCCACGGCAAACACTTCACCCCCACCGACGTAGCCGAGCTCTGGCTCACAGAACTCCCGGCCGGCCGCACCTTCACCGCCGAACGCATCGCCTACCGCAACCTCCTCCTCGGCCTGGAGCCACCCCACACGGCCCGCCACCGCAACCCCTTCCGCGAATGGATCGGCGCCCTCATCCGAGCCGACGTGCACGGCTGGACCAACCCCGGCAACCCGGCCGCCGCAGCGGAACAGGCCCACCGCGACGCCACCCTCACCCACACCGCCAACGGCGTCTACGCGGCGATGTTCACGGCCGCCACCATCGCGCAGGCAGCCGCCGCCACCCACGACGTCCACGCCTGCCTCCGCACCGGCCTCACGGTCGTCCCAGCCCACTCCCGCCTGGCCCGGGCCGTCCGCCACGCCATCCAACTCGCCCAGAAACACACCGACTTCGACACCGTCGTGGACGAGCTGCACGCCACCCATGCCGCCACCCACCACTGGGTCCACGCCGTCCCCAACACGGCCCTGATCGCCGCCGCCCTCACCCATGCGAACGGCGACTTCACCGGCTCCATCTGCCGTGCCGTATCGGGCGGTTGGGACACCGACTCCAACGGCGCCACAGCAGGCAGCATCGCCGCCCTCCTCACCGGCACCCCCTTTGCCCTCCCCGACCGCTGGACCACCCCCCTCAAGAACCGACTGGCCACCTCCGTCGGCGACTTCAACGGCATCGGCTTCGACACCCTGGCCCACCTCACCCACCGGGAGGCATCCCGCCCATGACCCACATCGTCGTACTGGGCAGCACGAACATGGACCTCGTCACCTACGTCGAGAAGGCCCCGCAGCGCGGAGAGACCGTGACGGGACGGGAGTTCCGTACGATCCCCGGCGGCAAGGGCGCCAACCAGGCGATCGCCGCGGCCCGCGCGGGCGCCACCGTCTCGATGATCGGCGCGGTCGGAGACGACGCCTTCGGCACCCGCCTCCGCGCTACCCTCGAACACTCCGGCGTCGACACCGACCTGCTCCGCACGGTCGAAGGCCCCTCCGGCACCGCCCACATCGTCGTCGACGACAAAGGCGGCAACTCGATCGTCGTGATCCCCGGCGCCAACGGCACCGTCGACCACCTCGTGCCCGGCGACGACGGCCTCATCGCCTCCGCCGACGCCCTGCTCCTCCAACTGGAGATCCCGCTCGCTGCCGTACTGGCGGGCGCGCGGGCCGCCCGCGCCCACGGCATCCGTACGATCCTCACCCCGGCCCCCGCCCAGCCGCTCCCGCCCGAACTGCTCGCCGCCACCGATCTGTTGGTCCCCAACGAGCACGAGGCAACCACCCTCACCGGCCGCACCGACCCGGCCGACGCAGCCACGGCCCTGCTCGACCAGGTGACGGAGGTGGTCGTCACCCTCGGCTCGGCGGGCAGTCTGTACGCGGCCCGCGGCGCCGACCCGCTCGTCGTGCCCGCGCCGCAGGTGACCGCGGTCGACTCGACGGGCGCGGGCGACACGTTCGTCGGCGCCCTCGCCGTGGCCCTGACCGAGGGGAGGCCGATGCGGTCCGCGCTGGCCTGGGCGGGAGCGGCCGCGGCGCTCTCCGTCCAGCGCCCCGGCGCGTCGGCGTCGATGCCCTGCCGCCCGGAGATCGAAGCGCAGTTCGCGTCATGAACGAAGCCCCGCTCACCGGCCTGCGCGTCCTCGACCTCGCCACCCTCTTCGCCGGCCCGCTCGCCGCCACGATGCTCGGCGACTTCGGCGCGGAGGTCATCAAGGTGGAGCACCCCACGAAGCCGGACCCCTCCCGCGGCCACGGCCCCTCCAAGGACGGCGTCGGCCTCTGGTGGAAGCTCCTCGGCCGCAACAAGCAGACCATCACCCTCGACCTGTCGAAGCCGGGCGGCCGCTCCACCCTGCTGCGTCTCGTCGCCACCGCCGACGTCGTCATCGAGAACTTCCGTCCCGGCACGCTGGAGAAGTGGGACCTGGGCTGGGCGGAGCTGTCCGCCGCCAACCCCCGTCTGATCCTCACCAGGGTCACCGCCTTCGGCCAGTTCGGCCCCTATGCGCACCGCCCCGGCTTCGGCACCCTCGCCGAGGCCATGAGCGGCTTCGCCGCGATCACCGGCGAACCGGACGCACCCCCGACGCTGCCGCCCTTCGGCCTCGCCGACTCCATCGCGGGCCTCGCCACCGCCTACGCCGTCATGACCGCGCTCTCCGCCCGCGACCGCACCGGCGAGGGCCAGGTCGTCGACATGGCGATCATCGAGCCGATCCTGACCGTCCTCGGCCCCCAGCCGACTTGGTACGACCAGCTGGGGTACGTACAGCAGCGCACCGGCAACCGGTCCGCCAACAACGCCCCGCGCGGCACGTACCTCACCGCCGACGGCACCTGGGTCGCCGTCTCGACCTCCGCCCAGTCGATCGCGGAACGCGTCATGTGCCTGGTGGGCCGCCCGGAGCTGATCGACGAGCCGTGGTTCGCGACGGGCGCCGACCGCGCCCGGCATGCCGACGTCCTGGACGAGGCGGTCGGCACCTGGATCGCCGAGCGCACCCGCGACGAGGTCCTCGCAGCCTTCGAGAAGGCCGAGGCCGCGGTCGCGCCGATCCAGGACGTACGGGACGTGATGACCGACCCGCAGTACGCGGCCCTGGACACGATCACCACCCTCGACGACCCCGACTTGGGCCCTCTGCGCATGCAGAACGTCCTCTTCCGCCTCTCGGCCACCCCCGGCGCGATCCGCTGGGCCGGCCGCCCGCACGGCGCCGACACGGAAGCGGTCCTGACCGGCCTCGGCCTGACCCCCGCCGAGCTGACGACCCTACGCAAGGAGGGCGCCGTATGACACAGAACACCACCCTCCACCCCCCGGCCACCCCCGGCACGCTCCACCGGACAAGCCCCCCGCACAGCACCGACACGAAAGCAGTACTGACCAGCCTCGGCCTGACCCCCACCGAGCCGACGACCCTGCACGAAGAGGGCGCCGTATGACCGCGCCCCCGCTCACCTGGCTCTACGCCCCGGGGGATCGTCCGCACGTGGTCGCCAAGGCCCTGACCGCCGGCGCCGACGTCGTCGTCATCGATCTGGAGGACGCGGTCGCCCCGGACCGCAAGGAGTACGCCCGCGCGGCCACCGCCGAACTCCTCTCCGCCCCCCAGCCGGTCCCGGTCCACGTCCGCGTGAACGCCCTGGACGGTCCGCTTGCGCCCCGCGACCTGGAGGCGGTGGCCGACCGGCCCGGCCTCTCGGGTCTGCGCCTGCCGAAGGTCACCTCTCCCGGGCAGATCATCCGCACCGCGGAACGCTCCGCACCCGCCGCTCGCGCGCCCGCTCTGTACGCCCTCCTGGAATCCGCCCTGGCCGTCGAGCACGCCCACGCCATCGCCTCCGCCCACCCCGCCCTGCGCGGCATCGCCCTCGGCGAAGCGGATCTACGGGCCGACCTGGGGGTACGCGAGGATGCCGGCCTCGACTGGTGCCGCTCCCGGATCGTCGTCGCCGCCCGGGCGGCGGGCCTGCCCCCGTCGCCGCAGTCGGTCCACCCGGACATCCGCGACCTGGAGGGCCTGGCGGCCTCCTGCGCCCACGGCCGCACCCTCGGCTTCCTGGGCCGCGCGGCCATCCATCCCCGCCAACTCCCCATCATCGAACGGGCCTACCTCCCCACCGAGCGGGAGGTCGAGGAGGCCGAGACGATCGTCAAGGCGGCGATGACCCAGCAGGGCGCCCAGGCCCTGCCGGACGGAAGGTTCATCGACGCGGCGGTGGTGGCGGCAGCGCACCGCACGCTGTCCCTCGCACGCCGCAACTGAAGACGAGGGCGCCCGGACCTCGTGGCCCGGGCGCCCTCGTCGACGTATTACCGAACAGTCAGCTCTTCTTGGCCGACTCGGCGCTGTCCTTCGCGCTGTCCTCCGCCTCGTTCTCGGCGTCCCCGGGTTCTTCGGGTTCCGCCGCGGAGCCCTCCGCGTCCGGCTTCGCCGCCGAGGAGTCCGCCTCGTCCTTGTCGAGGGACACGGCGGCCTCGCTGTCGGCCTCGGCCGCTTCCTCCGCGGCACCCGGCTCGACCACTTCTTCCCTGCCGGGCCGCTTCTTCGCCGACACCACGATGTAGGTCACCGCGAGCAGGAACACGATCAGCGCGGTCCAGTCGTTGAGCCGCAGGCCCAGGATGTGGTGGGCGTCGTCGACACGCATGTACTCGATCCACGCCCGGCCCACGCAGTACGCGGCGACATACAGCGCGAACGCCCGCCCGTGTCCCAGCTTGAAGCGGCGGTCCGCCCAGATCACGAGCAGCGCGACGCCGATGCACCACAGGGACTCGTAGAGGAACGTCGGGTGGTAGTACCCGGGCACACGGCCGTCCGCCGAGGACGTGATGTGCAGCGCCCAGGGAAGGTGGGTCTCCTTGCCGTACAACTCCTGGTTGAACCAGTTGCCCCAGCGGCCGATGGCCTGCGCGAAGGCGATACCGGGGGCGATGGCGTCGGCATAGGCGGGCAGCGGGATGCCCCGGCGCCGACAGCCGATCCACGCGCCGACCGCGCCGAGCGCGATCGCGCCCCAGATGCCGAGGCCGCCCTCCCACACCTTGAAGGCGTCCACCCAGTCACGGCCCTTGCTGAAGTACAGCTCGTAGTCCGTGATCACGTGGTACAGGCGACCGCCGACCAGGCCGAAGGGCACCGCCCAGACAGCGATGTCGGCCACCGTGCCGGCCCGCCCGCCGCGGGCGATCCAGCGCCTGTTGCCGAGCCAGACCGCGACGAAGACGCCGATGATGATGCAGAACGCGTAGCCGCGCAGCGGGATGGGGCCGAGGTACAGCACCCCGCGCGACGGGCTCGGAATGTAGGCAAGTTCTTCCATGGCAGGGTCGACGCTACCGTGCCCGGCCCGGCCGACGGCAGGCAGCCCGGCTACGGGTCCATAACGGGCGGGCGTGAAACTCTTACCCCTTGTTGGCCGCCAGCACCATCTGTTTCAGCTTCGCGGGCGTCATCGTCTGGTCCTGGTAGATGTTCTTGCCGTCGAGCAGCACGGTCGGTGTCCCGCTGAAACGGCCGGCCTTGAAGGCGGCGTTCGACTTGTCGACCCAGCTGTCGTGCTTGCCGTCGTTGACGCACTTGCGGAAGGCCGCCGTGTCCAGGCCGCCCACTTTGCCCGCCAGGTCGATCAGCTTGGCGTTGTTCGCGAAGGTGTCGACGGTCTCCTTGGGCTGGTTCTCGTAGAGCACGTCGTGGTAGTCGCGGAACTTCCCGGCGTTCTGCGCACAGGCGGCAGCGTTGCCCGCGCGCAGCGAGCCGGTGCCGCCGAGGTTGCCGTCGATGAGCCGGACCAGGTGGTATTCGATTCTGAGCTTGCCGGAGTCGGTCAGCTCATGGAGCGTCGGGCGGTACACCGTCTCGAAGGACTGGCAGGCCGGACAGCGGAAGTCCTCCCAGATCGTGAGCGTCGGCCTGGCGCCGTCCTTGCCCACGGCAATCGCGAGGCCGTCCTTGCCCTGCGCCCCGGAAGGCGCCACGACCGGGCCCGAGCTCTTGTCCTTGTCCTTGCCCGCATTGGCGGCGACCACCCCGATCACCGCCGCGAGGCCCAGGACGCAGACGACGCTCGCACCCACGATCAGCGTTCGCCGTCGCTTCTCCGCGGCCTTCTGCTTCTCACGCTCGACCGCCAGCCGCTCCCGGGCGGTGCGCTTTCCGTCACGGTTCTTCTCGCTCACACCCCCAGAACGAAGCCGGGGAGGCGCAATGCGCCTCCCCGGTCCCAGATCCACCCGTTCGGAGGATCCCCGCGAAATGAGCGGACCCACATGAGATGAACTGCTCGGTTACGCCTGTCCGCGCACGCCCTTGGCGAGCTCACCGGCGAGTGAGCGGACGGCCTCGACGCCGGCCGCGTCGTCCGGCGCGTCCAGCATCCGCTTGACGAAGGCCGAGCCGACGATCACGCCGTCCGCGAAACCGGCCACCTCGGCGGCCTGCTGCGCGTTGGAGACACCGAGCCCGACGCAGACGGGCAGGTCGGAGCCGGTGGCCCGGGTGCGCTCCACCAGATCCTGGGCCTGTGCGCCCACCGACTCCCGAGTGCCGGTGACGCCCATCAGTGAAGCTGCGTACACGAACCCGCTGCCCGCCGCGGTGATCTGCGCGAGCCGGGCGTCCTTGCTGCTGGGCGCGACCACGAAGACCGTGGCGAGCCCGTGCTTCTCGGCGTGCTCCCTCCACAGGGCCGACTCCTGCACCGGCAGGTCGGGCAGGATGCAGCCCGCGCCGCCGGCCTCGGCGAGCTCGGCGGTGAAGCGCTCGACGCCGTAGCGGTCGATCGGGTTCCAGTACGTCATCACGAGCACCGGCTTCCCGGTGGCGGTGTGCGCCTCGCGGACCGTACGCATGACGTCGGCGATCTTGACTCCGCCGCGCAGGGCGATGTCGTCCGCGGTCTGGATGACGGGGCCGTCGAGGACGGGGTCGCTGTGCGGCAGCCCGACCTCGACGATGTCCGCACCGCCGTCGAAGACGGCCTTGATCGCCTCGATGCCGCCGTCCACGGTCGGGAACCCGGCCGGGAGGTAGGCGATGAGCGCGGAACGGCCCTCGGCCTTGGCGGCGGCGAGGGTGTCCGTCAACAGCTGGATGTTGCCGCTCACTTGGCGTCCCCCTCGATCTCCGCGATGTCGGCTTCGTTGGCCGCGACCTCGGCGTCGGTGTCGTACAGGCCGAAGTAACGGGCTGCCGTGTCCATGTCCTTGTCGCCGCGGCCGGACAGGTTGACGACGATCAGGCCGTCCTTGCCCAGCTCCCTGCCGACCTCCAGGGCGCCGGCCAGCGCGTGGGCGCTCTCGATGGCCGGGATGATGCCCTCGGTGCGCGAGAGCAGACGCAGTGCCTGCATCGCCGCGTCGTCGGTGACCGCGCGGTACTCGCCGCGGCCGGAGTCCTTGAGGTAGGAGTGCTCGGGCCCGATGCCCGGGTAGTCCAGACCGGCCGAGATCGAGTACGGCTCGGTGATCTGGCCCTCCTCGTCCTGCAGGACGTAGGAGCGGGAGCCGTGCAGGATGCCGGGCTCGCCCGCGGTCAGCGTGGCTGCGTGCTCGCCCGTCTCGACGCCGTGGCCCGCGGGCTCGCAGCCGATGAGGCGGACGCTCGCGTCCGGGATGAAGGCGTGGAAGAGACCGATGGCGTTGGAACCGCCGCCGACGCAGGCGACGGCCGCGTCGGGCAGGCGTCCGGCCTGCTCCAGGAGCTGTCGGCGGGCCTCGACGCCGATCACGCGGTGGAAGTCGCGGACCATGGCCGGGAAGGGGTGCGGGCCGGCCACCGTACCGAAGAGGTAGTGGGTGTGGTCGACGTTGGCCACCCAGTCGCGGAAGGCCTCGTTGATGGCGTCCTTGAGCGTACGGCTGCCGGACTTCACCGCGACGACCTCGGCACCGAGCATGCGCATACGGGCCACGTTCAGGGCCTGGCGCTTGGTGTCGATCTCGCCCATGTAGATGGTGCACTCGAGGCCGAACAGCGCGCAGGCCGTCGCCGTGGCGACGCCGTGCTGGCCGGCGCCGGTCTCGGCGATGACGCGGGTCTTGCCCATGCGCTTGGTGAGCAGGGCCTGGCCCAGCACATTGTTGATCTTGTGGGAGCCGGTGTGGTTGAGGTCCTCGCGCTTGAGGAACACCCGGGCGCCACCGGCTTCCGCGGCGAAACGGGGGACCTCGGTGAGGGAGCTGGGGCGGCCGGTGTAGTTGACCAGCAGGTCGTCGAGTTCGCGGGCGAACTCGGGGTCGTGCTTGGCCTTGTCGTACTCGACGGCCACCTCGTCGACGGCGGCGACGAGGGCCTCCGGGATGAACTTGCCGCCGAAGGCGCCGAAGTAGCCTTCGGCACTCGGGATTTGACCCTCCGGGTCGGGGATGAAGAACTCGCTGGGCATGCGGAAACCTCACGGTGAGTGTTTGAAATGACACTAATCGCCGTGGGGCGGGGGGTTGTCAGTTGGCTGCGCGCCCGTTGGGGCTGATCGCGCAGTTCCCCGCGCCCCTGAGAAGCCGCTGCCATCGACGCCCGTTGACCTGCCCGGGCTCGTCTCCGATGACATATCGCACCCTGCGACCGTGCACGCGCCGTGCCGGTGCGCGGCAACCACGAGGCCGGCAGCCGCGCGCCAGGCGGGCGTGCCGGTCCAGGGTGGTCATGGTGAGAGTCATCGGCGTAAGCCTAGCGGGTGATCAGCTGCGGCCGTGCCGCAGCGCGGGGTGCTCGCCGGCCGCCACCAGGTCCGAGACCGCGGACTTCGGGTCCTTGCCCGTCACCAGGGACTCGCCGACCAGGACCGCGTCGGCGCCTGCGTTGGCGTAGGCGATGAGGTCGTGGGGGCCGCGGACGCCGGACTCGGCGATCCTGACGATGCCCTCGGGGATCTCGGGGGCGACGCGCTCGAAGGTGCCGCGGTCGACCTCGAGGGTCTTGAGGTTGCGGGCGTTGATGCCGATGACCTTGGCGCCCGCGTCGACGGCGCGCTCGACCTCGTCCTCGTCGTGCACCTCGACGATGGGCGTGAGGCCGATGGAGACCGCGCGCTCGATCAGCGACTCCAGGGCCGGCTGGTCGAGGGCCGCCACGATCAGCAGCGCGAGGTCGGCGCCGTACGCGCGGGCCTCCCACAGCTGGTACGAGGTGACGATGAAGTCCTTGCGCAGGACCGGGATGTCCACGCGGGCCCGGACCGCCTCCAGGTCGGCCAGCGAGCCGCCGAAGCGGCGCTCCTCGGTCAGGACGGAGATGACGGCGGCGCCGCCCGCCTCGTAGTCCGCGGCGAGGCCGGCCGGGTCGGCGATCGCGGCCAGGGCGCCCTTGGAGGGGCTGGAGCGCTTGACCTCGCAGATGACCTTCACACCGTCGCCGCGCAGGGCGGCCAGACCGTCCTTGGCCGCGGGAGCCTTCGCCGCGCGCTCCTTGAGCTCGTCGAGGCTGACGCGCGCCTGCCGCTCCGCGAGGTCGGCACGGACTCCGTCGATGATCTCGTCGAGCACACTCACGCGAGCGGCCCCCTTCCAGACGGTTGACTGTTCAAGCTGTTGAGCCAAGCTGACCCGAGGGAAAAACAGATGGTCACTGCGATGGTATCCGCAGGGAGGGGTAGGCCTCACATCCGGTTGACGCCGGTCCCAGTACCTGGACATCCGCCCATTGATCAAGGATGCAGCCAGCCACCGAACGGCAGGTTCCGGACAACCGTGAAGACCAGCGACAACGTCCCCAGCACCCACAGCTGCCGGCTCCCGAGCTCGATGCGCACCGGTCGTCCGCGCACCGCGCGCACCACCCATACGGTCCACAGCACGGCGAAGCCCAGATAGCCGACGACGGCGAGGGCGTTGGACTGGAGCGCCGCGAGGAAGTCCCCGTGGATGAAGGAGTGCGCACTGCGCAGGCCGCCGCAGCCGGGGCAGTAGATGCCGGTGAGCCGGTAGAGGGGGCAGACG
The DNA here is from genome assembly GCF_000720765.1 of Streptomyces sp. NRRL S-646. GTDB lineage: Bacteria > Actinomycetota > Actinomycetes > Streptomycetales > Streptomycetaceae > Streptomyces. The sequence goes on along the minus strand of NZ_JODC01000005.1, from coordinate 509,374 downwards.
GGGTAGTGGCCGGGCTGGTACGGGTCGACTGTTCCCACGTACGCGAAGGCACCGGCGACGGCCGCCATGACCCCGGCGGGGACGGCGAGCCGCGCCGCCACCGTGGATTCGGCGGACGGTGTCGCGGGCCGGCTCTCTGCGTTCACGTCTGGCATTGTCCCCCCGGGTGGGCGCCGCGCACGCCTGAGGGGCGACCCGGTGCCGGATCGCCCCTCAGCGGCAGTCGTAGGTGAGTCAGCTCTTCGCGCTCACGGCCGCCTGGCTCTCCTCGAGCGCGTCCTGGAACGTCTGGTGCGCGTCCTTCGGCTGACCCATGCCCATCGCGCTCATGATCCAGCCGACGATGCCGCCGACGACCACGATCGCCATGCCGGCCCAGAAGCCCACGGGCTGAGCCATCACCATGAAGGCACCCGAGACGCAGAAACCGATGAAGGCGATCGTGACACCGGTCCAGGCGGCCGGGGTGTGACCGTGGCTGCTGCCCGCCATGACTTGCTCCTCGTTGCTGTGTACGTGTCTGAGCCGGACGCTCAACGGACATTGTCCCGCACGCGCACGCGTGCACTGCTCGGGGGTGGCTCCTTGCGCGTGGCGGCGGGAGAGAGCGGATTACGCGCCTGTGGGGTCCTCGCCGCGGTCGAGTGCCTTCCAGAGGTCCTCGGGGCGGTCGGGGTCCACGGTCGGGGCCCTGCGGCGGGGCTTCGGGGCGCCGTCGCGCTCGTAGCGGCCGGACATCGCGGGCCAGTTCCGGCCGTAGCGCAGGGCGAGCAGGCCTGCGAGGAGAAGCAGGGCGCCGCCCACTGCCGCGACGTACGGCCAGGCGGTGTGGGAGAGGCCGTCCACGGTGGCCGAGGTGTCGCCTGCGGCCTGCGCGGCCTTCTCGTCGAGCGCGGAGCTGTCGGAGACGCCCAGCAGGGCCGCGGCGACGGTGCCGGCGCCCGAGAGCGCGAGCAGGGCCGAGACCAGCAGGCGGCCCGCCTTGCGGACGGCGAAGACGGCGACGAGCGCGGCGAGGCCCACTATGGCGAGCGCCGCGGGTACGCCCGTGACGTCGCTGCCCTTGGCGGTCAGGGGGAAGGCGCCGCCGGCCACCGTCGCGGTCCCCTCCGACCAGCGCTGACGGGTGGCCAGCAACGCCACGGCCGCGCCGAGCGCACCGCACAGCAGGGCAAGGGCGAGACTCCGGCGACCGGACCGTGCGGGTCCGTCGGCTTCGGAACGGGGGTGAGGAGCAGCAGTCACGTACTCCACTATCGCCCGAACCCCGGGCGAACCGTCACCCGGGGTTCACGTGAGAAGCACCCCACTTGTCGCCGGAAGGGTCCTACTGGCCCAGCCGGTTGGCCGTGTGGACCGCCCGGAGCACGGCGGCGGCCTTGTTGCGGCACTCCTGGTCCTCGGCGACCGGGTCGGAGTCGGCGACGATTCCGGCGCCCGCCTGGACGTATGCCGTGCCGTCCCGCAGCAGGGCCGTGCGGATGGCGATGGCGGTGTCGGAGTCTCCCGCGAAGTCGAGGTAGCCGACGCAGCCGCCGTACAAGCCGCGCCGGGACGGCTCGAGTTCGTCGATGATCTGCATCGCCCGGGGCTTGGGGGCGCCGGAGAGCGTGCCGGCCGGGAAGCAGGCGGTCAGGACGTCGAAGGCGGTGCGGCCCGCCGCCACCTTGCCGGTGACGGTGGAGACGATGTGCATCACGTGCGAGTACCGCTCGACGGACATGAAGTCGACGACCTCGACCGAGCCGGGCTCGCAGACCCGTCCCAGGTCGTTGCGGCCCAGGTCGACGAGCATGAGGTGCTCGGCGCGCTCCTTGGGGTCGGCGAGCAGCTCGTCGGCGAGGGCCTGGTCCTCCTGCGGGGTGGCCCCGCGGTGCCGCGTCCCGGCGATGGGGTGGACCATCGCATGCCCGTCCTCGACCTTGACCAGGGCTTCGGGGGAAGAGCCGACGACATCGAAGCCGTCGAAGCGGAACAGGTACATGTACGGCGAGGGATTGGTCGCCCGCAGCACGCGGTAGACGTCCAACGCGCTTGCCGTGCACGGCGTTTCGAAGCGCTGCGAGGGGACGACCTGGAAGGCCTCCCCGGCCCGGATGCGCTCCTTGATGTCCTCGACGGCCACCTGGAAGTCGGGGCCGCCCCACAGAGCCGTGTACTCGGGCAGCTCGGAGGGCGGGAGCACGGCGGGCGGCTGCGCGACCGCGCGGGAGAGGTCGGCCTCCATGGCGTCGAGGCGGGCGACGGCGTCCGCGTAGGCCTCGTCGACGCCCGTGTCGAGGTCGTTGTGGTTGATCGCGTTGGCGATCAGCAGGACCGAGCCCTCCCAGTGGTCCATGACGGCGAGGTCGCTGGTGAGCAGCATGGTGAGCTCGGGCAGCCGGAGGTCGTCCCGCTCCCCCGGGCCGATCTTCTCCAGGCGGCGCACGATGTCGTAGCCGAGATAGCCGACCATGCCGCCGGTGAAGGGCGGCAGGCCCTCCTGGTGGGGGGTGTGCAGGGCCTCGATGGTGGCGCGCAGGGCGGCGAGCGGGTCCCCGTCCGTGGGGACGCCGACGGGCGGGGCGCCGAGCCAGTGGGCCTGCCCGTCACGAGCAGTCAGAGTCGCTGCTGATCGCACGCCGACGAAGGAGTAGCGGGACCAGGAGCGGCCGTTCTCCGCGGACTCCAGCAGGAAGGTGCCGGGGCGCTCGGCGGCGAGCTTGCGGTAGAGCGCGACCGGGGTGTCGCCGTCGGCGAGGAGCTTGCGCGTGACCGGGATGACGCGCCGGTCGGTGGCGAGCTTGCGGAAGGTCTCGAGGTCCATGCCGGCAGACCTTACTGATCCGTGGACGGTACGCCGGAACCGGTGCCGTCCTTGAGGAGCACGTCGGCGTCGAAGCAGGTGCGGGCGCCGGTGTGGCAGGCGGCGCCGACCTGGTCGACCTTGACCAGAACGGTGTCGGCGTCGCAGTCGAGGGCGACCGACTTCACCCACTGGAAGTGGCCGGAGGTGTCGCCCTTCACCCAGTACTCCCGGCGGCTGCGCGACCAGTACGTGCAGCGGCCGGTGGTGAGGGTGCGGTGCAGCGCCTCGTCGTCCATCCAGCCGAGCATGAGCACCTCACCGGTGTCGTACTGCTGGGCGATGGCGGGGACGAGCCCGTCGGCGCTGCGCTTGAGGCGCGCAGCGATCTCCGGGTCGAGGCTGCTGGGGGACGGCGTGCTGGTCATGGGTGCCATTGTGCCTGCCGCCACTGACAGTGACGGGGTGGTGTCCACTGGGCGGACCTGTTACGTGGTCGTAGGCTGACTTCATGTCGACTTTCGCCAAGCGTGAACGACTTCTGCTGGCCGACCTGTTGGAGGCCGAGGGCCCGGAGGCCCCGACCCTCTGCGAGGGCTGGCTCACCCGTGACCTCGCCGCGCACGTGGTGGTGCGCGAGCGCCGCCCCGATGCCGCCGGCGGCATCCTGATCAAGCAGCTCGCGCCGCGCCTGGAGCGGGTGATGGCGGAGTTCACCGCGAAGCCGTACGAGGAGCTGATCCAACTCATCCGCACCGGCCCGCCGCGGTTCTCGCCGTTCCAGCTCAAGCAGGTCGACGAGCTGTCGAACACCGTCGAGTTCTATGTCCACACGGAGGACGTCCGCCGCGCGCAGCCGGACTGGACGCCACGCGAGCTGGACCAGGTCTTCCAGGACACCCTGTGGTCCCGCCTGGAACGCTCGGCCCGCCTGATGGGCCGCAGCGCCCCGACGGGCCTGGTACTGCGCCGCCCGGACGGCCAGACGGCGGTCGCCCACCGCGGCACCCCCGTGGTGACGGTGACCGGCGAGCCCTCGGAGCTGCTGCTGTTCTCCTACGGCCGGCAGAACGCCGCCAAGGTGGAACTGGACGGCGACAAGGACGCGGTGGCGAAGCTGCACGAGGCGAAGCAGCTGGGAATCTAGGGACCCGCGTCAGCGGGGCAGTTCGGCGCGGCGCAGGGCGGGGACGCACAGGACGACGACCCCGCCTAGTCCGCACACGGCCGCGCTGACGACGAAGACCGGACCGGTGCCCCAGGCGTCGATCGCTGCGGCGGACAGTGGCATGGTCAGTGGAGCGATGCCGAGGCTGACGATGCTGGAGACCGAGGTGACCCGGCCGAGGTAGGCGGCGTCGGCCTGGGTCTGCAGCAGGGCTCCGCACAGGGTCCCGCTGAGCCCGGCGAGCAGGCCGATGAGGAGAGCCACCCCGACGGCCGCGACGACGTCGGGGACATAGGCCAGCGCCCCGATGGCGACGGAGCCCGCGAGCACCGCGTACCCGGCGACGTGCCCTGCGTGCGGCAGCCGTCCCCGCACGGCCAGCAGCAGCGACGCGGCCCCTGCGCCGGTGCCGAACCCGGCGATCACCAGGCCCATGCCGGAGGCGCCCCAGCCGCGCTCGTCGGCCAGCAGGGTCACGCCGACGTTGAGCGGGCCGACGAAGCCGAGGTCGCCGAGGGCGCAGACCACCGTCAGCGGGGCGAGGACGCGGTGGCGGCGGATGTAACGCAGCCCGTCGCACAGGTCCCGCCAGGCGGTGTTACGTGCCCCGGCCGCGTCGTCCGGGGGCAGTTCCCGTACGCGTACGGAGACCAGGAGCGGCACGGACACCGCGATCAGCAGTCCGGCCAGGCCGAACGCGGCGGCCCCACCCCCGAGCGCCACGCCCAGGCCGCCGAGCGGCGCACCGACGACGTAGCCGAAGCGGATGGCAAGCCCGCGCATGCCCTGGACACGCGCCAACTGGTCCCGGCCGGTGATGCGCGGCGGCAGGGCGCCCACGGCGGGCATGAACACGGCATCGACGGTGCCGAAGACCACGGCGAGCAGGGCAAGGGGCCACAGACCGGGGCTGGTGACGAACAGCAGGGCCGCCACCGCCAGCACGGCCGCGCAGCGCACCGCGTCGCTGCCGATCACGACCTTCCGCGGCCCGAACCGGTCGGCGATCACTCCCCCGCCCAGCATCAGCAGAGTGCGCGGCACAGCGCTCGCCGCCATGACCATGCCCGCCTGTGAGGGCGTTCCCGTCTGCACCGCGGCCCAGGACAGGGCGACGTAGTAGACGCTGTCTCCGATCATCGACGAGGTGTAGGCGGCGAGCCAGCGCAGGACGTTGCCGTCGCGGTGGGCAGGTGCGTCCCGGAGGGGAGCCCGGCGTAAGGCGGTCGTGGACATGGAGAGGGGTCCTCTCGGCTCAGATGCGGAACGGGAATCCGTACATGTGCAGCGCGACGTTCTCGCGCTCTTCGGTGGCACCGGCAGCCTCACGGGCGCGTCCCTGCTCGTCGTACTTCTTGAGCAGGTCCTGCAACTCCGCCTTCAGATCCGCCAGTTCGGCGGTCGTCAGCCGGAGCAGTGACTCGCTGTCGTAGGCCGCCTCGTTCCACTCGGGCCCCCAGTGGGCGCGCTCGTCGAGATAGGTGCGGTACATCTCGGATCGCTGGTCCAGGAAGAGCCGCGAGGCCGCGAGGTGCGCCGCCACCTTCTCCGGCGCGTCCTGGAAGTCCTCGTCGCGCACGGAGACACCGTCCGAGGCCGGCTGCCACCACCGCTCACGCGCGTCCCCACTGCGCGGCTCGGCCTCCTCGATCAGTCCGTGCTCGGCGAGTTTGCGCAGGTGGTAGCTGACCAGGGAGACAGCCTCGTCCACCTGCTCGGCGAGATGCGAGGCGGTGGCCACTTCGGCCACGAACAGCAGCCGGTAGAGCTTCAGGCGGAGCGGGTGGGCGAGGGCCTTGAGGGTGCCGAGGTCGGTGATCCGGCGGTTTTCCTTGCTTGCCATGCCCCCACGCTAGATGCGAAAGAAAAGTTGCACAATATATTTTGCGCAACTTTCCTTTCGCATCGGGATGCAAGTAAGCCCCGGCCGCCAAGGTGACCGGGGCTTACAACGCCTCTACGGGGACGTCACCGCACGGGATGCCCCGCGTCCTTCAGCGCCCGCTTCACTTCGCCGATCCGCAGGTCCCCGAAGTGGAAGACGGAAGCCGCCAGCACCGCATCCGCGCCCGCCCCGATGGCCGGCGGGAAGTGGTCCAGCCTGCCCGCGCCGCCCGAGGCGATCACCGGGACCGTCACGTGCTTGCGGACCGCGGCGATCATCTCCAGGTCGTAGCCGTCCTTCGTGCCGTCCGCGTCCATGGAGTTGAGCAGGATCTCGCCCGCGCCCAGCTCGGCGGCCCGGTGGGCCCACTCGACGGCGTCGATGCCGGTGCCGCGGCGGCCGCCGTGGGTGGTGACCTCGAAGGTGCCCGCCTCGGTGCGGCGGGCGTCGACCGACAGGACCAGGACCTGGCGGCCGAAGCGCTCGGCGATCTCGCGGATCAGGTCCGGGCGGGCGATCGCGGCGGTGTTCACACCGACCTTGTCCGCGCCCGCCCGCAGCAGCTTGTCCACGTCCTCGGCCGTGCGCACACCGCCGCCGACCGTCAACGGAATGAACACCTGCTCGGCCGTACGGCGCACCACGTCGTACGTCGTCTCGCGATTGCCCGACGACGCAGTGATGTCCAGGAAGGTCAGCTCGTCGGCGCCCTCGGCGTCGTACACCTTGGCCATCTCGACGGGGTCGCCCGCGTCGCGCAGGTTCTGGAAGTTGACGCCCTTGACGACCCGGCCGTTGTCCACGTCCAGGCAGGGGATGACTCGGACCGCCAGGGTCATGAATCCACGGCTCCTCTGAATGCTTCTAGTTCCACTTCGACCAGGATGCGCGGGTCCACGAAGCCCTCCACCACGAGCAGGGTCGAGACCGGGCGCACCGTGTCGAACAACTCCTTGTGGGCCCGGCCCACGGCGTCCACGTCCCGCGCATGGGTCAGGTACATACGCGTACGGATCACGGACTCGACGCCGAGCCCGAGCTCACCGATCGCCTCGATCGCGCTGGTGAAGGCCACCTTGGCCTGCTCGTACGGGTCGCCCTCCCCGTACAGCACGCTGCCCTTGAAGGACGTCGTGCCCGCCACCAGCACACGGTCGCCCGCCGCCACGGCGCGTGCGAAACCGAAGGACTCTTCCCAGGGACTTTCGCTCTGCACGCGCCGTACGGCTTCGGATGTCATGACGCCACAGCCTCCAAGGCCTCTTCCAAGGTGAACGCCTTCGCGTACAGGGCCTTCCCGACGATGGAGCCCTCGACACCGAGGGGTACCAGTTCGGCGATGGCGCGGAGGTCGTCCAGGGACGACACGCCGCCGGACGCCACGACCGGGCGGTCGGTCGCCGCGCAGACGTTCTTCAGCAGTTCCAGGTTGGGGCCCTGGAGCGTGCCGTCCTTGGCGATGTCCGTCACCACGTACCGCGCGCAGCCCTCCTTGTTGAGGCGCTCCAGCGTCTCGTAGAGGTCGCCGCCGTCGCGGGTCCAGCCGCGGCCGCGGAGCGTCGTGCCCCGTACGTCCAGACCCACCGCGATCTTGTCGCCGTGCTCGGCGATCACCTTGGCGACCCACTCCGGGGTCTCCAGGGCGGCCGTGCCGAGGTTCACCCGGGTGCAGCCGGTGGCCAGGGCGGCGGCCAGCGAGGCGTCGTCACGGATGCCTCCGGACAGCTCCACCTTGATGTCCATCGCCTTCGCCACCTCGGCGATCAGCTCACGGTTGTCGCCGGTGCCGAACGCGGCGTCCAGGTCGACCAGGTGCAGCCACTCGGCGCCCGACCGCTGCCAGGCGAGGGCGGCCTCCAGGGGCGAGCCGTACGAGGTCTCCGTGCCGGACTCGCCGTGCACGAGACGGACGGCCTGGCCGTCACGGACGTCGACGGCGGGGAGGAGTTCGAGCTTGGCCATGGTCTAAAGGGTTCCGATCCAGTTGGTGAGCAGCTGCGCTCCGGCGTCGCCGGACTTCTCGGGGTGGAACTGGGTGGCCCACAGGGCGCCGTTCTCGACGGCCGCCACGAAGGGCTTGCCGTGCGTCGACCAGGTCACCTTCGGGGCGAGCATCGTCGGGTTGTGCGTCTCCAGCGACCAGTCGTGGACGGCGTAGGAGTGCACGAAGTAGAAGCGCGCGTCGGCGTCCAGGCCGGCGAAGAGCTCGGAGTCGGCGGGCGCCTCGACGGTGTTCCAGCCCATGTGGGGCACGATCTCGGCCTGCAGCGGCTCGACCGAGCCGGGCCACTCGTCGAGGCCCTCGGTCTCCACGCCGTGCTCGATGCCGCGCGCGAAGAGGATCTGCATGCCGACGCAGATGCCCATGACCGGGCGGCCGCCGGACAGCCTGCGGTCGACGATCCAGTCGCCGCGCGCCTCCTTCAGGCCCTGCATACAGGCGGCGAAGGCGCCGACGCCCGGCACCAGCAGGCCGTCCGCGTTCATGGCCCTGTCGAAGTCACGCGTGATCTCGACGTCCGCTCCCGTGCGCGCGAGGGCGCGCTCGGCGGAGCGGACGTTCCCGAAGCCGTAGTCGAAGACCACGACCTTCTTGGAGTTGCTCAATTCCACACCTCCAGCCTCAGGACACCCGCGACCAGACACATCGCGGCGCTGACCGACAGCAGCACTATCAGGCTCTTCGGCATCTGCTGCTTGACGAAGGAGATGATGCCGCCGACCAGGAAGAGGCCGACGACGATCAACACCGTGGAGAGGCCGTTCACAGCGCGCCCTTCGTGGACGGGAGGATGCCGGCCGCGCGCGGGTCGCGCTCGGAGGCGTAGCGCAGGGCCCGCGCGAGCGCCTTGAACTGGCACTCCACGATGTGGTGCGCATTGCGCCCGTACGGCACGTGCACGTGCAGCGCGATCTGGGCCTGGGCGACGAAGGACTCCAGGATGTGCCGGGTCATCGTGGTGTCGTACTCGCCGATCATCGGCGCCATGTTCTCGGGCTCGGTGTGCACGAGGTACGGGCGGCCGGACAGGTCGACGGTCACCTGGGCGAGCGACTCGTCCAGGGGCACCGTGCAGTTGCCGAACCGGTAGATCCCCACCTTGTCGCCGAGCGCCTGCTTGAAGGCGGCGCCGAGCGCGAGGGCGGTGTCCTCGATGGTGTGGTGCGAGTCGATGTGCAGGTCGCCCTCGGTCTTCACGGTCAGGTCGAACAGACCGTGCCGGCCGAGCTGGTCGAGCATGTGGTCGTAGAAGCCGACGCCTGTCGACACATCGACCTTGCCGCTGCCGTCGAGGTCTATCTCGACGAGCACCGACGTCTCCTTGGTGACCCGCTCCACGCGTCCTACGCGGCTCATGCGCTGTGCTCCTTCTTCAAGTCACGTACCGCGTCCAGGAACGCGTCGTTCTCCTCCGGGGTTCCGGCGGACACCCGCAGCCACCCCGGGATGCCGTTGTCCCGTACCAGCACACCCCGGTCGAGGATCTTCTGCCAGGCGGTGTGGGAGTCCTCGAACCGCCCGAACTGCACGAAGTTCGCGTCGGACTCGACGACGTCGTAGCCGAGCGCGCGCAGCTCGCTCACCAGCCGGTCCCGCTCCGACTTCAGCTGCTCGACGTACTTCAGCAGCGTGTCGGTGTGCTCCAGGGCGGCCAGCGCGGTCGCCTGGGTGATCGCCGAGAGGTGGTACGGCAGCCGTACCAGCTGGACGGCGTCCACGACGGCCGGATGGGCGGCGAGATAGCCGAGGCGCAGACCGGCCGCGCCGAAGGCCTTCGACATCGTCCGGGAGACGACGAGATTCGGCCGGCCTTCGATCAGCGGCAGCAGCGAGTCGCCGTGGCTGAACTCGATGTACGCCTCGTCCACGATCACCACGGACGGCTTCGCCGCCTGAGCGGCCTCGTACAGCGCGAGGACCGTCTCCCGCGGAACCGCGTTGCCCGTGGGGTTGTTGGGCGTGGTGATGAAGACGACGTCCGGCTTGTTCTCGGCGATCCACCGCTCGGCGGCCGGCAGGTCGATCGTGAAGTCCGCGTTGCGCGGACCCGAGATCCAGCCCGTGCCGGTGCCGCGCGAGATGAGCGCGTGCATCGAGTACGAGGGCTCGAAGCCGATCGCGGTGCGGCCCGGTCCGCCGAAGGTCTGCAGCAGCTGCTGGATGACCTCGTTGGAGCCGTTGGCGGCCCAGACGTTGGCCAGGCCGACCTCGTGGCCGGAGGTGTCCGTCAGGTACTTGGCGAGCTGGGTGCGCAGCTCGACGGCGTCGCGGTCCGGGTAGCGGTTGAGGTCACGGGCGGCCTCGCGGACGCGCTCCGCGATGCGCTCGACCAGCGGCTCCGGCAGCGGGTAGGGGTTCTCGTTGGTGTTCAGCCGTACGGGGACGTCCAACTGGGGCGCGCCGTAAGGGGACTTGCCGCGCAGCTCGTCCCGTACGGGGAGATCGTCGATCCTCACGTCGTTCACTTGCTCTCGGGCACCTTCCAACCGAACCTCGCCTTGATCGCCGCGCCGTGCGCGGGCAGGTCCTCCGCCTCCGCCAGCGTGACCACGTGGTGCGCGACCTCGGCCAGCGCGTCCTTGGTGTAGTCGACGATGTGGATGCCGCGCAGGAAGGACTGGACCGACAGGCCCGACGAGTGGCAGGCGCAACCGCCGGTCGGGAGCACGTGGTTGGAGCCGGCGGCGTAGTCGCCGAGGGAGACCGGCGCCCAGGGGCCGATGAAGATCGCGCCCGCGTTCTTCACCCGGTCGGCCACGGCGGCGGCGTCCGCCGTCTGGATCTCCAGGTGCTCGGCGCCGTAGGCGTCGACGACCCTGAGGCCCTCGTCGATGCCGTCGACGAGGACGATCGCGGACTGCCGGCCCGCGAGCGCCGGGCGGATCCGGTCCTCGATGTGCCTGGTGGCCGCGACCTGCGGCTCCAGCTCCTTCTCGACCGCGTCGGCGAGCGCCACGGAGTCGGTGACCAGGACGGCGGCGGCCAGCGGGTCGTGCTCGGCCTGGCTGATCAGGTCGGAGGCGACGTGCACCGGGTCGGCCGTGTCGTCGGCGAGGACCGCGATCTCGGTCGGACCGGCCTCGGCGTCGATGCCGATCTTGCCGGTGAAGTAGCGCTTGGCGGCGGCGACCCAGATGTTGCCGGGGCCGGTGACCATGTTGGCGGGCGCGCAGGACTCGGTGCCGTGCGCGAACATCGCGACGGCGGTGGCGCCACCGGCCGCGTACACCTCGTCGACGCCGAGCAGGGCGCAGGCGGCGAGGATCGTCGGGTGGGGAAGGCCCCCGAACTCCGCCTGTGCCGGGGAGGCCAAGGCGATGGACTCGACGCCGGCCTCCTGCGCGGGCACCACGTTCATGACCACGGAGGACGGGTAGACCGAGCGGCCGCCGGGCGCGTACAGCCCGACGCGCTCCACCGGCACCCACTTCTCGGTGACCGAGCCGCCGGGCACGACCTGGGTCGTGTGGGTCGTACGGCGCTGCTCGCGGTGGACGAGACGGGCGCGCCGGATGGACTCCTCCAGGGCCGCACGGACCGCCGGATCGAGCTCTTCCAACGCGCGCGTGAGGGCTTCGGCAGGCACCCGGACCTGGTCCAGCCTGACCCCGTCGAACTTCTCGGCGAAGTCGATCAGCGCCGCGTCGCCCCGATGATGCACGGCTTCGCAGATCGGACGCACCTTCTCGAGGGCGGCCTGAACGTCGAAGTCGGCTCGGGGCAGCAGGTCGCGCAGGGCGGGGCCCTCGGGGAGGGCGTCGCCGCGCAGATCGATTCGGGTGATCACGGACTCAATTCTCTCAGACCGGGGTCCGGCGTCGTCCGCGCGTATCAATGGCTGATACAGAACCCCTCGGGAACCCGGAAGATCGCCTTCACGTCCTGTGCTTCGGGCGTTACCCAGCGGGCATGAACGGTTGTGCGAGCAAAGGGACTGGAGGAGCAGTGACTGAGGGGGCCGGCTTCCGTGCCGGAGACGCCGGAGATCTGCCGGACGATCTGACCGCCGCCGAGGCCGGCATGTGGCAGGCCTTCCGCAACGGCAGTGTGTACGACCTGAGCAGCGGGGACACCGTCGCCGACGATCCGCACGGCGGGCACCCCTGGGGGCCCGAGCGGACCGTGCGGGCGCGCATCGTGTGCTGGCTGTTGCTGGACGGGCCGCCCGCGCTCGCGGGCCGGGTGTCCTCGCTGAAGCTGCGCGGGGTGCAGATCAGCGGCTCCCTGGACCTCGCGGGCGGCACGGTCATGCCGTACGTCGAGATGCGCGGCTGCCGTTTCGAGCGGGACGTGCTGCTGCCGGAGGCCCACTTCACCACCATGCGCATGGTGGACTGCTCGGTGCCCCGCCTGGAGGCCGCGCGCGTGCACACGGAGGGTGACCTGCACCTCCCCCGCTGCCGCTTCCTGGGCGGCATCCGGCTGACCGACGCACACATCGGTACGGATCTGATGCTCAACCAGGCGATCGTGCACCGCGACCGCAGCGGCCGTTCGATCGCCGGCGACGGCATGACGGTGGGCCAGGACCTGCAGGCGGAGCTGCTGGAGTCGCACGGCGAGCTGAGCCTGCGCAGTGCGAAGATCGGCGTGTCGCTGAGCCTGCGCGGCGCCCGGCTGGCCAACCCGTACGGCCGGCTCGCGCTCAACGCGCCCCAGCTGAGCGTCGGACGCACGCTGTACCTGACACCCGCGGGCGTCGGCGCCTCGATGGTGAGCGGTGCGACGCCCGCGCGCGGGACGCGCATCCAGCGGTTCGAGTGCCAGGGCGGGATGCGCCTGGACGACGGGCGGTTCGAGGACGCGGTCGACCTGGAGCGGGCCCGGTTCGCCTTCACCGACGACCAGGAGCTGTCGCTGCGCCGGGTGCAGACGCCCGAGCTGCGCTTCCTCGGGGAGCGTCCGCAGCGCGGCAAGGTCGTCCTGTCGGGCGCGCGGGTGGTCAACCTGGTCGACCGGGCGAGCGCCTGGCCCGGTCCTGGCAATCTGCACATGGGCGGTTTCCAGTACGAGAACCTGGTGCCACAGGGCCCCTTCCCGCTGATCGAGCGGCTGGAGTGGGTGACCGCCGCGACCGCCGAGTACAACCCGGAGCCGTACGAGCGACTCGCCTCCGTGCTGCGGTCCGGCGGCGAGGACGAGGACGCGCGCGAGGTGCTCCTCGCCAAGCAGCGCCGACGCCGCGAGAGCCTGCCGATCGCCGCCAAGCTGTGGGGGTACGCGCAGGACTGGACGGTGGCCTACGGGTACCGGCCGGGCCGGGCCGCCGTGTGGATGGCGGTGCTGTGGGCGGCGGGCTCGCTGGCCTTCGCGCATGCGAGCCATCCGCCGGTGCAGCCCGGGGTCCATCCGCCGTGGAACCCGGCCCTGTTCGCGCTGGACCTGCTGCTCCCCGTCATCGACCTGGGGCAGGTCGGCGTCTGGCAGCTGAGCGGCGGCTGGCAGTGGCTGGCGGCGGCGATGATCCTGCTCGGCTGGATCCTGGCGACGACGGTGGCGGCGGGGGCGACGCGGCTGCTGAGACGGAACTGAAGTCCTGGGAACACCTGGGTTTCGCACACAACAACCCAACAGTTGTCGAACAGTCACCCTTTACCTGTACTTGACCGATCCGCGTACAACTTTCCACGACTTGCCCGTGGGCCCTGGCGCCGGGTTGACCAGCGGCCTTTCAATGGTCAACACCATGGCTCTGCTGCATCCGTTCAGCCGCGCGGCCCGGACCTCCCGGCCCGCTGCGCGCCCCGCCGCCGGACTCCCCGCCGACGACGAGGTGCTGCTCGACGTGCCCGACGACCGCCTCGGATCCGCGCTGGTCGCGGCGGCGGGCGGCGCGCACGGCCCCGTCTCCGCGCTGCTTGCCGACACGCGCACGCGCAGCGACTGGGAGACCCGCGACCGGTACGCGAGACGTCTCGCGGCCTTCGCGCACGCCCGCCCGGAATGGCTGCAGGCGTGGTCCGCCGCCACCCCGCAGGACCCGGACGCGCTGCTGATCAGGGCCCAGCTCGCGGTGGACGACGCCTGGCGCTCCCCGGCCCGTGCGGAGCTGCTGCGCGAGGTGAGCCCCCTGATCACGGCTGCCGCCCGCGGCGACGACCACGACCCCGTGCCGTGGCGGCTCGCGCTGGACCATGCGCGCGGCACCGGCGCGGGCCCCAAGTACTTCGGCGAGCTGTGGGAGGCGGCACTGCGCCGCGCCCCGCACCACTACGGCTGCCATGTGGCGGCCCTGCGCTATCTGGCCGCGTCCTGGCAGGGCTCCCACCGCGAGTGCTTCGACTTCGCCGACCTGGCGGCGCAGGACGCCCCGTCCGGCTCCCTCATCCAGGCACTGCCCTCGCGGGCGGCCTTCGCCTGTCTGACGGAGGGCGTCGGCGCCGAGGTTCCGCGCGCACGGCTGGACGCGGCGGCCGACCGGGCGATCGCGTTCTCCGCCCGCTTCCCGGCTGCCGACCCGTGGCCGGCCGAGATCCGCAACAAGCTGATGTACGTCCTCGTACGCCTGGACCGCTGGCAGGAAGCGCTCACCGAACTGCACCAGATCGGCCCGTACGCCACGTCCTTCCCCTGGGGCCGGTTGTCGGACGACCCGCTGGCCCTCTTCCTGAAGGTGCGCGGCGAGATCCTCGCCCGTACGGCAGGCCTCATGCCCTCGCCCCGGCATCCACGGAGTGAGCGCGCCGGACGCGCCCGCTCCGCCGACCACTAGGCTCTTGCGTCGTGACCACCGTCCGTCTCCCGCTCTTCCCTCTGAACTCGGTGCTGTTCCCGGGGCTGGTACTGCCCCTGAACGTCTTCGAGGAGCGCTATCGCGCCATGATGCGCGACCTGCTCAAGACACCCGAGGACGAACCGCGCCGGTTCGCCGTCGTGGCGATCCGCGACGGCCACGAGGTGGCACAGAGCGCGCCAGGCATGCCGGACCCCACGGCCCTGCCCGAACTCGGGCCCGCGGCCGGCTTCGGCCCCGACCCGGCGAAGTCGTTCCACTCGACGGGCTGCGTCGCGGACGCGGCGACGATCCGAGAACACGAGGACGGCACCTTCGAGGTCCTGGCAACGGGCACGACCCGGGCGCGCCTGGTGTCCGTGGACGCGTCGGGCCCCTTCCTGACGGCGGACCTGGAAGAGCTCCCGGAGGACCCGGGCGACGAGGCGGGCGCGCTGGCCGAAGGCGTTCTGCGAGCATTCCGCCAGTACCAGAAACGCCTGGCAGGCGCCCGGGAACGGTCCCTCTCGACCGGCGCCGACCTCCCGGACGAACCGTCCGTGGTCTCCTACCTGGTGGCGGCGGCGATGATGCTGGACACCCCCACCAAGCAGCGCCTGCTCCAGGCCCCGGACACGGCGTCGAGGCTGCGCGACGAGCTGAAACTCCTTCGCTCCGAGACCGCGATCATCCGTAGCCTGCCGTCACTGCCGGCGTCGGACCTGACGCGCGGCCGCACAAGCCTCAACTGAAGTCACCGCTTTAGTCACTGCGAAGGCCGGGATGGCGAAGAAGCCGAAGAAGAACCAGCAGCAGGGCGGCACCCCCGCAACGGTCGCCCTGACGTCCGCCGGAGTGCCGTACACGATCCACGCCTACGACCACGACCCGTCCCACCCCTCCTACGGCGAGGAGGCGGCGGAGGCGATGGGCGTGTCCCCGGACCGCGTCTTCAAGACCCTGGTCGCGGACGTGGACGGCGCCCTGACGGTGGCCGTGGTCCCCGTGGCGGGCCAGCTGGACCTCAAGGCCCTGGCCTCGGCGGTGGGCGGCAAACGAGCCGCCATGGCAGACCCCGCCCTCGCCGAACGCACCACGGGCTACGTCCGCGGCGGCATCTCCCCCCTGGGCCAGCGCAAGAAACTCCCCACGGTCCTGGACGCCTCGGCCTCCGCCCACCCCACGATCTGCATCTCGGCGGGCCGCCGCGGCCTGGAGGTCGAACTCTCCCCCGAGGACCTGACCAAGCTGACCGAGGCGACAGTGGCCCCCATCGGCCGTGCATGACCCCTCGACGCCTGCCCCTGTCTCGGTTAAGTACAAGGGACATGTCGAAGAAAACCAGGAAGCGCAAATGGCGCCTCAAGAAGGGCCGCTCCAACCACGGCCATCGCCCAGCGTAAGAGAGCTCAGGGTGAGAGCTCAGGGTCCTCAACGCCGGCCGGCATCCTTCAGCCCGTCCGGCGTTTGAGGACGAGGCCATTCAGGCCGACCGGGGTCCGGGGCGGAGCCCCGAGGAGGGGTACAGGGGACGCAGTCCCCGCCCGGGTTCAGGGCCGGAGCCCCGAACAGGGGCGCAGGGGACGCAGTCCCCGCCGGGGTCCCGGGGCGAAGCCTTGGCGGGGTCGAAGGGGCGGCAGCCCCTGGGGATGGGACGGGTAGGGGCGGCGGGGGCGACTGCATCCATCAGCGGCTCCGCCGCGGGCCCGCACCTACGCCATCGGCGCCCCATAAGGATCCTTGGGAAGACCCCCGTGTTCCTGATACGGCTCCGGATCCCGAGGCCCGAACAGCGCCGTCAACCCGAGATGCACCACCAGCGCAGCCAACGACCACGCCAGCAACGCCCCCTTGGCCCCGAGCTTCAGCGGCGCAGAGAACGTAACGCCCTTGCCCACTTGCTCCGCATGGGCGATCACATCCTGCGACGGCCCGAGCCACACCCCGAGCTTCCAGGCCAGCAACGACCCGAGCAGCCCCCCGAACCCCAGCGCCACCGCCAACGGCACACCCCCACGCCGCCGCCACAAGAAGACCCCGAGCGCACTCACCGCACCAAAGGCCACCGCAAGCAGCGTGAACGTTCCGTCCACCCCGATCGCCTGTTCCCCTTCGCTGTCGGAGAGATAGACGACCCAGCTCTTGTCGACCACGTCGCCGACGAGCGGCACATGCGGCGCCAGCCACCACCACAGCACCCCGAGCAGCGCGCCCGCGACCGCCACCACCACCGTGACCACGGCGGCCTCCCGCACTTCGGTCTTCATTCCGGGCCCGTCCTGTCCGTACGTGCCGTCCCACGCGGCGTCGTGCGCCACAGGAGCCACGTACCCGGCAGCCGGGGGCTGCCACGCGTTCTGCGAGGACTGTTCGTGCGGCGGCGGAGGCGGAGTCAATGGTGCGGTCACCCTGCCATCGTGCCAGGCCCGTCTGTGCGGCGCGTCACCGGACGGCCGCCCGACGGTACGCCCAGGTGGCGACGGCCAGCGAGACCACGCCCACCCCGGCGCACACGGCGAGGTCCCCGGCCACGAAGGCCCAGTCGGGATGCGCCCCGAAGGTCCGCGCAAAGGCCTCGACGCCGTACGTCGAGGGCAGCAGATCCCGCGCGAACCGCACGACCTCGGGCATCCGGTCGGCCGGCAGCACCCCGAGCAGCAGCGCCGCGGACATGCCCAACTGGCCGAGCAGAGTGGCCAGTTCGGGCCGCGGCGCGAGCAGTCCCAGCGCCGCGCCCAGCCCGGCCAAGGCCGCCCCCGCCAGCGGAATCACCGCGGCGAGCACCCACAGATGCGACAGCGGCAGCCCGAACAGCACGCATCCGAACACCGCCGTGACCACGGTCCCCGGCACGGTGAAGGAGGCATACGCCCCGGCCGCCCCCAGCACCACGGCCGCCGGCGGCACCGGCAGCGTCGCGTAGTGGTCGAGCCCGCCGCTCGCCCGCAGCTGCCCGAAGTACTGCGCGAGCAGATTCAGCGCGACGAACGCCACCACGAGCACCGACGCCCCGGCCACCACCGACTCGGCCTCGCCGCCGCCGTCCACGACCCCCCGCATCAGGACCATGATCCCGATCGACTGGAAGGTCGCCACGAACAGCAGCGGGATCCGGGCCACCCGCGCGCGCGACAGCTGCGCCCGGTACACGGCGACGAGGGACGGCCACATCCGCGCCCGCGGCCCGAGCTCGGCCGCGCCGCGGCCGGCCTCCTCCACGGCCAGGGCACCGCCCGGCAGGACATCGGCGGGTACGACACTCACGACGCGCTGCTCCCCTTCTCACTCGGGCCCACAGAGCCCGGGCCCACTGGGGCGATCGCCCTCTCCCACAGGGACCATACGGCTGCGGCGGCCCGCGCACTCACGACGGTGCTCCTCACGCTTTCACCAGCCCCTGCTGCGCGGCGCCGCCCAGCGCCAGGTACACGTCCTCCAGGCTGGGCGTGGCCAGGGTGAAGTCGTCGAGCGCGGCGAAGGCGCTGCCGCCGGTGACGGTGGCGACGACCGCGCGGGCCTCCTCGGGGGCCAGCCTGAGCGTCCAGCGGCGCCCGGACTCGGCGGCCCGCTCACGCAGCGCGGCGACCTCCGGGACGTGCAGCGGCGCATTCTCGCGCCACACCAGCTCGACCCGGACCTCCCCGGCGACCTGCTCCTTGAGCCCGGTGGGGGTGTCGCAGGCGATCACCCGCCCCTGGTCGAGGACGGCGACCCGGTCGAGGACCGTCTCGGCCTCGATGACGTTGTGCGTGACGAGCAGCACCGTCGTCCCGCGTTCGGCCCGCCGCCGGTCCACGGCCGCCCACACGGCCCGCCGGGCCACGGGATCCATCCCGGTGGTGGGCTCGTCGAGCACCAGCAGCGGCCGCTCCCCGACCAGCGCGGCGGCGAGGCACGCCAGCCGCCGCTGCCCGCCGGACAGCTTCTTCAGCGGCCGCCCGGCAAGGGGTGTGAGCCCCAGTTCCTCCAGTACGGCGTCCCGCTCGGCCCGCGCTTCACGGGCCTCAAGACCGCGCAGCCGCCCGGTCGTCTCGGCGGCGAGGGACACGGTCAGCTCGTCGAGGGCGCTCGACTCCTGCCCCAGGTAGGCGAGGATCCGCGCGGCCCGCTCGGGGTGCCGCACGATGTCGTGCCCGAGGATCTCGACCCGCCCCGCGTCGGGCCGCATCAGTCCGGTCAGCTGCCGTACGAGGGTGGACTTGCCGGCGCCGTTCGGCCCGAGGAGACCGAAGATCTCACCGCGCCGGATGTCGAGGTGCACGTCGTCGGTGGCCCGCACCGCAGGCGTCCCCGGCGCACCCCGCCGTCCTCGCACCGCCGGATAGGTCTTGGTCAGTCCGCGCACCGCGCACACGACGTCCCCACCGTGCCGAAGTGCCTGTGCCGCGCGCGTACTCACAAAGGACGAGGGTACGGGGTCGAGGGCCCCCGCCCGCTCCCGGGTCGGCCCATAACCGCACAACCACCGGTAAAAAGATGAACCCGGCGCACCGGCGCTCGACCACGACGGCGCCGCCCCCGCGTGCCCGGCTCACCGCACTCGGCTCACTCGCCGGCAGGCGCATGCTCCGCGGCCGTCCGCACGTCGATCTCCCGCCAGAACCCGGCCCGGATCGCATACCGGTCGTGCTCGTCGATCTGGTCGTCCTTGTGGGCGAGCAGCCCGAAACGGGCGGCGTAGCGCAGCAGCTCGCCGTCGATGCGGTGGGGGACGCGCGGGTACATCCCGGACAGCTTCTGCAGATGGCTCTGGTCGCCCAGGCGCTCCATCCACCGCCGTGCGAACACCTGCCCGACCTCGTACGGGTCGCCGCCGACCGTGGTGATGTCCTCCTCACGGTCGGCCCACCGCTGCTCCGCCGTGGTCAGCTGTGCCAGCGTCGGCATGGACGCAGCCTCGGGGGCCTCCGCGACGGGCCGGTCGACCCAGCCCTTGTCGGAGGACCAGCGCAGGGTCGCGTTCGCGGGGGGCTGGGCGGGCTGCACCCCGGGGGCGCGCAGCGCGGCCAGGTCCTTCGGGGTGGGCACGCCCTTGGGCGCGGGCACCCGCTCCTGCGTGCCGTTCTCGGAGCGGGCCGCCGCGGGCGCATGCTCGCCGTCCTCGGCGGCCCGCTCGGCCGCCGAGGCGAGCGCGGACTCCGGCAGCGGCGCGGAGAGGATCGCGGCGATCTCGGGGCGCGGCACGGGCGGCGGCGCACAGATCCCGCCGAGCTCCTTGGCCCGTACGGCCTTGGTGATCCACGTACGGTCCAGGACGCGCCGCTCGTCGGCCTCGGCGACCAGGTCCTCGGACTGGTTGTAGTCCCCGTCGGCGGCCTGCACGGCCCACAGGTGTACGGCGACGCCGTGCTCCTTGGCGGCCATCATGCCCGGCAGCAGGTCGCCGTCGCCGGTGACGAGGACGACGTCGGAGCAGGCGCGGTTGCGGGCGAGCTCGGTGAGCTCGGCGTGCATGGCGGCGTCGACGCCCTTCTGCGCCCAGCGTCCGTCGCTGCGGGTCAGGGCGCCGAGCCGGACGGTGACCCGGGGCATCACACGCAGCCTGCGGTGCTCGGGCTGCGGGACGCGGTCGGGGGCGCCGTCGAACCAGTAGATGCGCAGCAGCGGCCGTTCCGTGTCGGACTCGGCGCGTTCGCGCAGGGCCTGGATGAGGGCGGCGTGATCGACGGTGATGCGGGAGCGTGACGGCTCACCGGCGAGGAGACTGGCGGCGGCCCCCAGCAGATAACCGGCGTCCACCAGGACGATGCAGCGGTCCACGTGGTCCACCCTCTTTCCGGTTTCCGGGAGGTTTGCTTCGGGCTTCCTTCGAGTCTGCCCGACTGCGCGGGGGTTAACGGCCCGAACTCGATCTTCGGCGTGGCGTTTCGGGTCGCGTCCCGGGTCCTCGCACTCCGAGATGCCCTGTCACAGACGGTAATTATCCGAAATGCGCTCGTTGTCAGCCTATGTGAATCTGGTCGCGGCCCTGGCCCCTATTCCACACAGGAGGCAGAACCATGGCCAAGAACAAGAACCGTGAGCGAAAGCAGCCGCAGTCCGAGCGCGGTCAGCAGACGACCCAGCAGTCCTCGACGGAGTCGCACGCCGATCAGCACCTGAGCCAGATGACCCCCGGCGACATGGCCCGCAAGGGCAAGCAGAAACGCTTCGGTCACAACTGACGCGCTCACAACTGACATCTGCATATCGGGTCGTTGAGACCCAGGCACACAGAGGGGCGCACCCGGATCACCGGATGCGCCCCTCGTCTCGGCTGGTTCGCCCGCGCGCGTACGTCGCTCAGCCGGCCAGGCAGGACGGTCCGAGCAGCACCTTCAGGTCGCCGAAGAGCGCCGGGTCCGGCTTGACGCGGTGCCGGTCCAGGCGCAGGACCGTCGTCCTGGTCGGGCCCTGGAGCTTGATGCGGACCTCGCTGTCGCCCTTGTGGTGGCTGAGGATCTCGCCGAGGCGGCTGACCATCGGCGGGGTGACCCTCGTTGCCGGGATGGTGAGGATCACGGGCGCGTTGGTGCCCGCGTTGGACAGGTCCGGGACCTGGAGTTCCATCGCCACCAGCCGCGGCACGTCCTCGCGCTTGTCGAGGCGGCCCTTGACGAACACGACGGCGTCCTCGACGAGTTGGGTCGACACCAGTTGGTAGGTCGCCGGGAAGAACATGCACTCGATGGAGCCGGCGAGGTCCTCGACGGTGGCGATCGCCCAGGCGTTGCCCTGCTTGGTCATCTTGCGCTGCAGGCCCGAGATGATGCCGCCGATGGTGACGACCGCGCCGTCCGCGTGCTCACCGCCGGTGAGCTGGGAGATGCCCGCGTCGGCCTTGTCGGACAGCACGTGCTCCAGGCCGAAGAGCGGGTGGTCGGAGACGTACAGACCGAGCATCTCCCGCTCCTGGGCGAGCAGATAGGTCTTGTCCCACTCCTCGGTGGTGAACTCCACGTCGAGTCCGAAGCCGGGCTCGTTGCTCTCCTCCTCGCCCATGCCGCCGAAGAGGTCGAACTGGCCCTCGGCCTCCTTGCGCTTGACCGCGACCACGTTGTCGATCATCGGCTCGAAGTGCGCGGTCAGACCCTTGCGGGTGTGGCCCAGGGTGTCGAACGCGCCCGCCTTGATCAGCGACTCCGTGGTGCGCTTGTTGCACGCGACCGCCTCGACCTTGTCGAGGTAGTCGGGGAAGGAGGCGTACTTGCCCTTGGCCTGGCGGCTCTTGATGATCGACTCGACCACGTTGGTGCCGACGTTGCGGACGGCCTCGAGACCGAAGAGGATCACGTCGTCGCCCTGGGCGGCGAAGTTGTGCACCGACTCGTTGACGTTCGGCGGGAGCACCTTGATGCCCATGCGCCGGCACTCGTTGAGGTAGACCGCCGACTTGTCCTTGTCGTCCTTCACGGAGGTCAGCAGGGCGGCCATGTACTCGGCCGGGTAGTTGGCCTTGAGATAGGCGGTCCAGTACGAGACCAGTCCGTACGCGGCGGAGTGCGCCTTGTTGAAGGCGTAGCCGGCGAAGGGGACCAGCACGTCCCACAGGGCCTGGATCGCCTCGTCGCTGTAGCCGTTCTTCTGGGCGCCGGCCTGGAAGATGGTGAAGTTCTTCGCCAGCTCGTCGGGCTTCTTCTTGCCCATGACGCGGCGGAGGATGTCGGCCTCGCCGAGCGAGTAGCCGGCGATGATCTGCGCGGCCTTCTGCACCTGCTCCTGGTAGACGATCAGGCCGTAGGTGACGGCCAGGACCTCCTCGAGAGGCTCCTCCAGCTCCTTGTGGATCGGGGTGATCTCCTGGAGCTTGTTCTTGCGCAGCGCGTAGTTGGTGTGCGAGTCCATGCCCATCGGGCCGGGACGGTAGAGCGCCGAGACGGCGGAGATGTCTTCGAAGTTGTCGGGCTTCATCAGACGCAGCAGCGAGCGCATGGGGCCGCCGTCGAACTGGAAGACGCCGAGGGTCTCGCCGCGCTGGAGCAGTTCGAAGGTCTTGGGGTCGTCCAGCGGGAGGCTCAGCAGCTCCAGGTCGATGCCCTTGTTGGACTTCACCATCTTGACGGCGTCGTCCATGATCGTCAGGTTGCGCAGGCCGAGGAAGTCCATCTTCAGCAGGCCGAGCGACTCGCAGCTCGGGTAGTCCCACTGCGTGATGGTCACGCCGTCGGTGTGCCGCACCCAGACGGGCACGTGCTCGGTGATGGTCTCGCTGGACATGATCACGCCGGCGGCGTGCACACCCATCTGCCGGACCAGGCCCTCGACGCCCTTGGCGGTGTCGATGACCTTCTTGACGTCGGGCTCGTTCTCGTACATCCCGCGGACCTCGCCCGCCTCCGAGTAGCGGGGGTGCGAGGGATCGGTGATGCCGTTGAGGTCGATGCCCTTGCCGAGGACGTCGGCGGGCATCGCCTTGGTGATGCGGTCGCCCATCGCGTACGGGTAGCCCAGCACGCGCGCGGAGTCCTTGATCGCGTTCTTGGCCTTGATCTTGCCGTACGTGCCGATCATGGCGACCTTGTCGGCGCCGTACTTCTCGGTCACGTACCTGATCACTTCGACGCGCCGACGCTCGTCGAAGTCGATGTCGACGTCGGGCATGGAGACGCGCTCGGGGTTGAGGAACCGCTCGAAGATCAGGCCGTGCGGGATCGGGTCGAGGTCGGTGATGCCCATGGCGTACGCGACGATCGAGCCGGCCGCGGAGCCTCGGCCGGGGCCGACGGCGATGCCGTTGTTCTTGGCCCACATGATGAAGTCGGCGACGACGAGGAAGTAGCCCGGGAACCCCATCTGGATGATGACGTCCATCTCGTACTCGACCTGCTTCTGGCGGTCCTCGGGGATGCCGCCGGGGAAGCGGCGCTCCATGCCGCGCCGGACTTCCTCCTTGAACCAGGTGACCTCGGTGTAGCCGTCGGGGATGTCGAACTTCGGCATGAGGTTCTTCGCCTCGAACATGCCGGCGGTGTCGACCTGTTCGGCCACCAGGAGCGTGTTGCGGCAGCCCTCCTGCCAGGCGTCCGAGGAGTCGATGGCGTACATCTCGTCCGTGGACTTCAGGTAGTAGCCGGTGCCGTCGAACTTGAAGCGGTCCGGGTCGGAGAGGTTCTTGCCGGTCTGGATGCACAGCAGGGCGTCGTGGGCGGTCGCCTCGTGCGCGTACGTGTAGTGCGAGTCATTGGTGACCAGCGGCGGGATGCCGAGCTTCTTGCCGATGTCGAGGAGGCCGTCGCGGACCCGGCGCTCGATGTCGATGCCGTGGTCCATCAGCTCCAGGAAGTAGCGGTCCTTGCCGAAGATGTCCTGGTACTCGGCGGCCGACTTCAGGGCCTCGTCGTACTGGCCGAGACGCAGCCGGGTCTGGAGCTCGCCGGAGGGGCAGCCGGTGGAGGCGATCAGGCCCTCGGACCACTGGGAGATGGTCTCCTTGTCCATACGGGGCCACTTCTGCAGCCAGCCCTCGGCGTACGCGTCCGAGGAGAGGCGGAAGAGGTTGTGCAGACCCGTCGCGTTCGCCGCCCAGATCGTCTTGTGGGTGTAACCACCGGAACCGGAGACGTCGTCGCGCTTCTGGTGCGGCTGGCCCCACTGGATCTTGCGCTTGTTGCGCCGGGACTCCGGGGCGACATATGCCTCGATCCCGATGATCGGGGTGACCCCGGCCTTCTTCGCGGAATGGAAGAAGTCGTACGCCCCGTGGAGGTTGCCGTGGTCGGACATGGCGATATGGGTCATGCCCATCTCGTTGCACGCGTCGAACATGTCCTTCAGCCGCGCGGCACCGTCCAGCAGCGAGTACTGGGTGTGGACGTGCAGGTGCGTGAACGGCGGCTTTGACACGGTTCGGCCTCCAAAGGAAACGCGCGGCGACGGGCTGGCGGACAGTCCTGGGGTCAGCGTCGAAGTCTATGCCTCGGGACTGACAATCCGGGGGCTGCCCCGCGTACCTTCACTGCGAGGATCGCGGGCACTTCCGCGCACCCTCGACCGTTGGAAAAAACAGAAACGCCGTCGTACACATCCATGCACCAGGAGGCACCCCGCGATGTCGGTTCCCCAGCTCAACGACGAGCAGCGCGGCGAGGAGATCCTCGCCGTCTTCGACACCGCCTTCGGCCGGCTCCTGGCCGCCGACCCGGCCGCGTTCCGCGTGAAATTCCGCAAGATGGCCGCCTCGGCCTTCGCGTTCTACCGGGGTACGGCGTGCCTCTTCTACCACGACCTGGACGCGGAGAAGCGGGGCGGCCCGTACCTGGACGAGCGCACCTCGCGCGTGTGGATCCACGGCGACCTGCACGCGGAGAACTTCGGCACGTACATGGACGCGAACGGCCGCCTGATCTTCAACGTCAACGACTTCGACGAGGCGTACGTCGGCCCCTTCACCTGGGACCTGAAGCGCTTCTCCGCCTCCATCGCCCTCATCGGCTACGCGAAGGCGCTCGCCGACGACCAGATCACCGAGCTGGTCGAGGTGTACGCGGGCGCGTACCGCGAGCGCATCCACGCGCTGGCGACCGGCGCGAAGAGCGACGAGGTGCCTCCGTTCACGCTCGACACCGCGCAGGGGCCGCTCCTGGACGCCCTGCGTGACGCTCGCTCCCTCACCCGCTTCGGGCTGCTGGACTCGATGACGGAGATCCGCGACTTCGAGCGCCGCTTCGCGCCCGGCGGCGGCTCCATCGAGCTGGACGCGGCGACCCGCTACAAGGTCCTCGCCGCCTTCGACGGCTATCTGGAGACGCTGCCGGACGCCTCCCTGGCCCGCCCGGACTCGTACCGGGTGAAGGACGTGGTGGGCCGCCGGGGCATCGGCATCGGATCGGCCGGGCTGCCGTCGTACAACATCCTTCTGGAGGGCCACAGCGACGCCCTGGAGAACGATGTGGTGATCTACATCAAGCAGGCCCAGACCCCGGCCGTCTCCCGGCACATCACCGACCCGGCGATCCGCGACTACTTCCAGCACGAGGGTCACCGCACGGTGATCTCCCAGCGCGCCCTGCAGGCGCACGCCGACCCGTGGCTGGGCTGGACCGAGCTGGACGGCGCGGGCCAACTGGTCGCCGAGGTGTCGCCGTACGCCGTCGACCTGGACTGGGGCGACATCGACGACCCCGAGGAGATCGCGGCCGTCGTCGCCGACCTGGGCCGGGCCACGGCCACCATGCACGCGGCGGCGGACGACACCTCCGGCGAGTCCCTGGTGCCGTTCTCCACCGAGCGCGCCATCGACGCGGCGATCGCCGCCGACGAGGACGGGTTCGCGGGCGTGCTGACCGACTTCGCGCACGGCTACGGCGCACGCGCGCGTGCCGACCACCAGATCTTCGTGGACCTGTTCCGCAACGGCCGGATCCCGGGGCTCTGACAGTCCGTAATCTCACAGGGAGCATTTAGGGGTCCCTTACAGGACCACGTGACAGACTCTCCACGCTATGGACATATCCGGGACCCGCATCAGAGCGCTTCGCGCGGCGCTGTTCACGGCTTTGGTCGTGACGCTCAGCACCGCGTCGCACGTGCTGCTGTCGCGGGTCCCGCTGCCGCTCAACACGGTGGCCGCGGTCGCCGCCACCGTGTTCACGGTCGCCTACGCCCTGGCCGGCCGCGAGCGCGGTTTCGCGCGGATCGCCGCCCTGCTGATCCCGCTGGAGCTGGCCGCCGACACGGTCTTCACCACCGGCCAGCACGTCTGCTACGGCCGCGCGGGCGGCCCCGTCGCCGGCCCCCTGCGCTCGGTCGGCTTCGACGTGCTGTGCGGCAACGGCACCGGCATCGGCACCGGGGCAACCGCCCCACTTGCCCGCGTGACCGGCACCGGCACCGACCGGCTCGCCGCCCTGGTCGCCCACGCCGACCCGGCCACCGCCTGGCTGCTGCTGGCCGCTCACGTCGGCGTCGGCCTGCTGGCCGCCGCCTGGCTGCGCCGCGGCGAGCGGGCGCTGGCCCAGCTGGTCCGCGCGGTGACCGCGACCACCTTCCGTCCGCTGCTGCTGGCGGTCGCCGCGGTGACCGTCCGGCCCGCCGAACCGGTGCGGCGCGTACGGCACACCGGCAGCCGCGCGGCCGGCGCCCGCGAGCGGATCCTCGTGCACTCCCTGGGACGGCGTGGACCGCCGTGCTCGGTCGTCTTCGCCTGAGCGACACCTGGTGCGCTGCACAGCACGCACCGTCATTGCGCACAGCACCTGAGCACGACCAGTCCCCCACACGTATCCCGCGTACGACGTATGCGCGTCCCACATGGAGAACACCGACATGAGCAAGCGGAACAGCCAGGCCTCGAAGACGGCGGCCCGAGAGCGGCTGCGGCAGGAGCGCGAGCGCCAGGCCAAGAGTGCCAAGGTCAAGCGGCAGGCCATCGTGGCCGGTTCGGTCGTGGCCGTACTGGCGGCGGCCGGCGGCATAGGTTACGCCGTCGTCCAGGCCAACAAGCCCAGCTACTGGGAGGGCCAGAAGGACGCCAAGGTCACGGCCCCCGCCCACACCACGGGGACCAAGGGCACCACGGTCATCATCGGCAAGAGCACCGCCAAGAAGACCCTCAAGCTCTACGAGGACCCGCGCTGCCCCGTGTGCGCCCAGTTCGAGCAGGTCGTCGGCCCGACTTTCAAGAAGGACCTCGACGACGGCAAGTTCAAGTTCCAGTACATCGGCGCCACGTTCATCGACAGGAAGGACAACGGCCAGGGCTCCAAGAACGCGCTCAGCGCTCTGGGGGCCGCCCTGAACGTCAGCGACGAGGCGTTCCTCGAGTACAAGACCGCGATGTACTCGACGAAGTGGCACCCGGACGAGACGCAGGACAAGCTCAAGGACGACGCCTACCTCATCAAGATCGCCCAGACCGTCCCCGCGCTGAAGGACAACACGAAGTTCCAGGACGCGGTCAAGAAGGGCACCTACGACGCCTGGGCGATGGCCATGTCGAAGACCTTCGACGACAACAAGGACGGCGTGACCGGCACACCGGGCTTCGTCATGGACGGCAAGCAGCTCTTCGCCGACGGCAAGAGCCTGCCGCTCCTGACGGTGGCCGACTTCAACAGGGTGGTGGGCGCGGCCCTCAAGGGCTGACACCGAAAGGGCTGACGCCTACGGGGAATCCAGCCTCCGCATGAAGAGCGGGCGAACATTCCGGGTTCGCCCGCTCTCACGCATACCGATCAGTAACCTGTTCGGTCGTGACCAGTCGATACAGATCATCCGAGGCATCCCAGGCCCTCAACTCGCTCTCGCCACGCCGCCGTACGGTCGTCAAGGCCGCGGCGGCGACCGCTGTCCTGGCCGGGCCGCTCGCCGCCGCGCTCCCGGCCCGCGCGGCCGCGGACGCTCCCGCCTTCCTGCACGGTGTCGCCTCCGGTGACCCGCTGCCCGACGGCATCCTGCTGTGGACCCGTGTGACGCCCACCGCCGAGGCCATACCCGGCTCGGGGCTCGGCCCGGACACCGAGGTCAGCTGGGTCGTCGCCAAGGACAAGGCGCTGACGAACATCGTCGCCAAGGGCTCGACCACCGCGAGTGCCGCCTCCGACCACACCGTCAAGGCGGACATCCGGGGCCTGGCGCCGGCCACCGACTACTGGTTCCGGTTCTCCGCCGGCCCCACCGACTCCCCGGTCGCCCGCACCCGTACGGCGCCCGCCGCCGACGCCGCGGTGCCGGGCCTGCGCTTCGGCGTGGTCTCCTGCGCCAACTGGGAGGGCGGCTACTTCGCCTCGTACCGCCATCTCGCGGCGCGTAACGACCTGGACGCGTGGCTCCATCTCGGCGACTACATCTACGAGTACAAGTCCGGCGAGTACGCGGCACGCGGCACGGTCGTCCGTCCGCACGCGCCGACGAACGAGATCATCACGCTCGCCGACTACCGCACCCGGCACGGCAAGTACAAGACCGACCCGGATCTGCAGGCCCTGCACCACAAGGCGCCGGTCGTCGCGATCTGGGACGACCACGAGTTCGCCGACAACGCGTGGTCCGGCGGTGCGGTCAACCACACCGAGGGCGCCGAGGGCACCTGGACCGACCGCAAGGCGGCCGCCAAGCAGGCCTACTTCGAGTGGATGCCGGTCCGCCCGGCGATCGCGGGCACCACCTACCGCCGGCTGCGCTTCGGCAAGCTCGCCGACCTGTCGCTGCTGGACCTGCGCTCCTTCCGCTCCCAGCAGGCGTCCACGGCCAGCGGTTCGGTCGACGACCCGGACCGTACGATCACCGGGCGTGCCCAACTCGACTGGCTGAAGGCCGGGTTGAAGGCGTCCGACACCACCTGGCGGCTGGTCGGCAACTCGGTGATGATCTCGCCGTTCGCCATCGGCTCCCTCTCCGCCGACCTGCTCAAGCCGCTCGCCAAGCTGCTCGGGCTGCCGCAGGAGGGCATCGCCCTCAACACCGACCAGTGGGACGGCTACACGGACGACCGGCGCGAGCTGCTGGCCCACCTGCGCTCGAACGCGATCGGCAACACCGTCTTCCTGACCGGCGACATCCACATGGCGTGGGCGAACGACGTGCCGGTGGACGCCGGGACGTACCCGCTGTCGGCCTCGGCCGCCACGGAGTTCGTCGTCACCTCGGTGACCTCCGACAACCTCGACGACATCGTGAAGGTCCCCGAGGGCACCGTCTCCGCGATCGCCTCCCCGATCATCAAGGCGGCCAACCGGCACGTCCACTGGGTCGACACCGACCGCCACGGCTACGGCGTGCTGGACATCACCGCCGAGCGCGCACAGATGGACTACTACGTCCTGTCCGACCGCACGAAGGCCGACGCGACGTCCTCCTGGGCGCGTTCGTACCGCACGCGCACCGGCACCCAGAAGGTCGAGCGGACCTACGACCCCGTATAGAGGGCTCCTAGAGGGTCTCGAGGAAGCCGAGCGCCACCCGCCAGGTGGCCTCGGCGGCCTCCTGGTCGTAGTCCGGCAGCCCGGGGTCGGTGTAGATGTGGCCCGCCCCCGCGTATCTGTAGACCTCGACGTCCGCGCCCGCTCGGCCCATCTGCAGATACCAGGCGCTCAGCCAGTCGTCCGTCTCGAACGGGTCCGGCTCTGCGACATGCAGCTGGACCGGCAGGTCGTCCACGGACACATTGGGCGCGATGTCCGACGTGCCGTGCAGGAGCAGCAGCCCGCGCGCCTTCTCGTCGCCGAGCGCAAGGGTCTGCGCGATGGACGCGCCGAGCGAGAACCCGGCGTACACAAGGCCACGCTCCGAGTAGGGCGCAGCAGCCAGGACGGCTCTCCTGAGCAGTTCGTCCTTGCCGATCTCGTCCTTGAAGGTCATGCCCTCCTCGACCGTCTCGAACGTACGTCCGTCGAAGAGGTCCGGGGTCCACACCTCGTGCCCGGCGCCGCGCAGCCGGTCCGCGGCCTCGCGCACCGCGGGCCGCAGACCGTAGGTCGAGTGAAAGAGCATGATGTTCATGAGGCCATCGTGCCAGCCGGGACTGACAACCCTGTCTCGCGGCCGTACCCCCTACGAGCCCGAACTCACATGTTCATGACCCCCCGGGTCCGGTTAGGTTCGCAGGCATGGAGAACGTACTCCGCCCGCTGATCGTGATCGGTGGCTCGGTCGTGCTCACGCTGCTCATCGGCTGGGCCACCGATCTGCTGCTGCGCAAGGCCGACGAGCGACACGGCGAGACCCCGCTGTGGGGGCTGCTGCGCCGCGGCCGCGTCCCCTACCAACTGGTGCTGTGCTCCGCCATGCTCAGAGGCTCCTACGACGAGGCGCAGCTGCTGCAGGAGCACAAGGTCGGCATCGGCCGGACGCTGACCCTGGTGCTGATCGGGTCGACGGCCTGGCTGGTGATCCGTATCGCGGCGGCCGTCGTGGAGACGTCCTACTCGCGTTACGCCCGCCTCCACCGCGATCCGGCCCGTGTGCGACGCGTACGCACCCAGGTGTCGCTGATCATGCGGGTGGTCGCGGCGATCGTCGGCGTGGTGGCCGCGGCCGCGATGCTGCTGACGTTCCCGGCGATGCGTGCCGCGGGCGCCTCGCTGCTGGCCTCGGCCGGCATCCTCGGCATCGTCGCCGGTGTCGCCGCCCAGTCGACGCTCAGCAACCTGTTCGCGGGCCTGCAGATCGCCTTCGGCGACATGGTGCGGCTCGGCGACACGGTCGTCGTGGACGGCGAGTGGGGCACGGTGGAGGAGATCACACTGACGTTCCTGACCGTGCGGACCTGGGACGAGCGCCGGATCACCATGCCGGTCTCTTACTTCACCTCGAAGCCCTTCGAGAACTGGTCCCGTGGCGGCACCCAGATGACGGGCATCGTCTACTGGCATCTCGACCACTCGGCTCCGGTGGAGCTGATGCGCGAGAAGCTCCGCGACATCCTGCGCGAGTGCTCGGCCTGGGACGGCCGCGACTACGGCCTGGCCGTCACGGACACCACCCCGAACACCATGCAGGTGCGGGCCCTGGTGACGGCCAAGGACGCCGACGACATATGGACGGTACGGGTCACCGTCCGCGAGCAGATGGTCCGCTGGCTGTGCGAACGGCACCCGTACGCCCTACCCCGCGTCAACACCTCGGACGCGGCCCTGCCGGCGAGCCGGCGCTCTCCCGACGGCTCCCCGGACGGCGCGGCACGCCGCACACCCGAGCAGCCGAGGACCGGCCGCGGCTGAACGGCCTCAGTGGCCGCGCTCCGCACCCCCGTTGACCTGGATCACCTGCGAGGTGATGTGCCCGGCCCCCGGGGAGGCGAGCCAGTGCAGGGTCGCGGCCACGTCGCCGGGGGTGCCGGCGCGCTTGTCCAGGGTGTCGTCGACGAGCCGTGCGCGCCGCGCCGGGTCGATCTGCGGCCCGAAGAACTCGGTGTCCTCGATGTACCCGGGCGCGACCACGTTCGCGGTGATCCCGCGCGGCCCGAGCTCCCGGGCCAGGTCATGGGCGTACGGGTGCAACGCGGCCTTGGCGCCCCCGTACGCGCCGCTGCCGGACCCCCGGTAGGCGGCGATGGAGCTGACGAACAGCACCCGTCCGCCCGGCGTGGCCAGCCGGTCCTTCAGTGCCTCCGTGAGCAGGGCCGCGGTGAGGGTGTTGATGCGGAAGTTGACGGTCCAGTTGTGTGCGACACGGTCGAGCGGGTCGTCGCTCTCGGCGGCGGGTTCCAGCTGCCCGGTGCCCCCGGCACCGTGGATCAGTACATCCACGGTCCCGAACTCCCGCTCCACCAAGTCGGCGACCCCACGCACCGCAGCCGGATCGCTCAGATCCGCCGCGTAGGTCGAAGCACCCGGCACCCCGGCCTTCGCCAGCACCTCCGCCCGTCGCCCGAGCAGCAGGACCCGATCCCCGTCCGCCGCGAAGACCTGCGCCGCGACAAGTCCAATTCCCGTTCCACCACCGCTGATCACAACATTGCGAGCCATGATCCGACCCTACGCACCGCAAGCCGCCGACCGCGAACGACCCGTGGGAGTCACCGCAGACTCCGCACGTCGAGATGGCGCAGCACCCGGTCGACGATCTCCGGATCCGCCCCGGGCTCGCTGCGCGCCGCCAGCACCTCGTGCCGCGCCGCGCTGAGCATCTCGCCCTGGATCCGCCGCACCCGCTTCAGCCGGCGCACCCGGTGTTCATGCGCCTCCCGCCGCTCCTCGTCCGCCATGTCCGGGCTGATCCGCACTCCGATGTCGAAGGCCCGCCGCAGCATCTGCTCGGACAGCTCCTCCGGCAGCTCCTCGACCTGCTCGATCTCCTTCAGCCGCCGCTTGGCCGCCTTGGCCGCCCGGACGGCAAGGGACTTCTCGAACTCCTTCTCCCGCTCCGTGTCGGCCTGCACCCCCAGCCGCTTCACCAGCCACGGCAGGGTCAGCCCCTGCAGCACCAGCGTCCCCATGATCACCCCGAAGGCGATGAACACGATCTCGTCCCGGTCGGGAAAGGCCGAACCGTCGTCGGTCTTCAGCGGAATCGCCAGTGCCAACGCCACCGAGGCCACTCCCCGCATCCCCGACCACCACATGACGACGGTCTCCCGCACACTCATCGGGATGTCCTCGTCGTAGTCCCGTTTCGCGTGCAGCCGCTTGGTGAGCCAGGTCGCCGGCAGCAGGTACACCAGACGTACGACGACCACGACGGCCACGATCACGCCCGCCCAGCCGAGCATCTCGGCCCACCGCCCGGACGCCGTCCGGATCGCGTTGTGCAGTTCGAGGCCGATCAGCCCGAAGGCGACGCCCGTGACGAGCGTGTCGACGATGTCCCAGAACGCGTGCCCCGTCAGCCGTGTCAGCACGTCGTCGGCATCAGTGGCGTACTCGGCGAGGAACAGGGCGGTCGTGAGCACGGCGAGCACACCGGAACCGTGCAGCTCCTCCGCGAGGACGTACGAGGCGTACGGCACGAGCAGCGTCATCCCGATCTGCAGGGTCGGGTCACCCAGCAGATCCATGAGCCTGTTGGCGCCCCAGCCGAGTGCGAGCCCCACCGCCACGGCCACCACGGCCGAGAGCACCAGGTCGAGCGCGGCCCGGCCCGGTGTGAAGCTGCCGCTGACGGCGGCGGCGATCGCCACGTGGTAAAGCACGATTGCCGTGACGTCGTTGAACAGGCCCTCGCCCTCCAGGATGGACACGAGCCGGCGCGGCAGCCCGAGCTGTCCGGCGACCGCGGTCGCGGCCACCGGGTCGGGCGGTGCGACGAGCGCGCCGAGCGCCACGGCCGCGGCGACGGGCAGCCCCGGCACGATCGTGTGCGCCACGACGGCCACGCACACTGTGGTGACGAAGACCAGCGCCACCGCCAGCAGGAAGATCGGCCGCCTGTTCGCCGCGAACTGCCGCCAGGACGTGCGCCGCGCCGCCGCGTACAGCAGCGGCGGGAGCAGCAGGGGCAGGATCAGCTCCGGCGGGACATCGACGTTCGGCACGAAGTCGGCCACGGCGAGCACGATCCCGAAGAGGGTCATCAGCACCGGCGCCGGCAGCCCGAACCGGTCCCCGACCGGGACACTCACCAGGGCCCCGAGCAACAGCACGAACAGCAGGGCCAACTGATCCACGGTCAGCACTCCGGGAAGGTCGACGTACGGGCAGCGGCTTTCAAGCCTGCCACGCCGCCGTCCCCGCGAGCGTTTTCGGGCTCTGCTACAGAGCGCGCCGCATGGCCCGGTGCGGGATGCCCGCCTCCGGATACTCCGGCCCGTACGCCTCGTATCCGAGCCTCTCGTAGAACCCCAGCGCATGCGTCTGCGCGTGCAGGTCCACCGCCGCGAGCCCACGCGCGCGTGCCGCGTCCTCGATGGCCCGCACCAGCGCCACCCCGACGCCGAGCCCGCGGGCCTCCTTGGCCACAGCGAGCCGCCCGAGCGACCCCACGGTCAGGTCGCCGTCGATCTTGGCCGCGGCCGCCTCGCCGTACAGCAGCCGCCCGGTGCCGAGCGGCACCCCGTCCTCCCGCACGGCCAGCACATGCACGGCAACGGCGTCGTACGCGTCGTACTCGAGATCCTCCGGGACACCCTGCTCGCCCACGAAGACCTCCTTGCGCACCGCGAAGCACGCCTCCCGGTCGGCGGGGTCCTCGGCGACGCGCACCACGTACGCGTGCGTGCTCATCCGTACGTCTCCTCGCGGACCTGGTCCAGCGCCTTCTGCAGGTCGGCCGGGTAGTCGCTGGCGAACTCCACCCACTGGCCGTCCCCGGGGTGCTCGAAGCCGAGCCGCACGGCGTGCAGCCACTGGCGGGTCAGGTGCAGCCGCTTGGCGAGCGTCGGGTCGGCGCCGTACGTCAGGTCGCCGACGCAGGGGTGGCGGTGGGCGGCCATGTGGACGCGGATCTGGTGGGTGCGCCCGGTCTCGAGCTTGACGTCGAGCAGCGAGGCCGCGCGGAACGCCTCGATGAGGTCGTAGTGCGTGACCGAGGGCTTTCCGTCGGCCGTGACCGCCCACTTGTAGTCGTGGTTGGGGTGGCGGCCGATGGGTGCGTCGATGGTGCCACTGGTCGGGTCGGGGTGGCCCTGGACGAGCGTGTGGTAGCGCTTGTCGACCGTGCGCTCCTTGAACTGGCGCTTGAGCGAGGTGTACGCGCGCTCCGACTTGGCGACCGCCATCAGGCCCGAGGTGCCGACGTCGAGGCGGTGCACGATGCCCTGGCGCTCGGCGGCGCCGGAGGTGGAGATGCGGTAGCCGGCCGCGGCGAGGCCACCGATGACGGTCGTCCCCGTCCAGCCGGGGCTGGGGTGGGCGGCAACGCCGACCGGCTTGACGATCACGACCACGTCGTCGTCGTCGTGGACGATCTCCATGCCCTCGACCGGCTCCGCAACGATCTGCACGGGCGCGGGCGCCTGCGGCATCTCGACCTCGAGCCAGGCGCCCCCGCTCACCCGCTCGGACTTGCCGACCACCGACCCGTCGACCGTGACCTTCCCCGCGGCGGCGAGCTCGGCCGCCTTGGTCCGGGAGAAGCCGAACATCCGGGAGATGGCGGCGTCGACGCGCTCGCCCTCCAGGCCGTCGGGCACGGGCAGGGTACGGATCTCGGGAATCGTGCTCACCCGTCGAGTATGCCGGACACCGCCGACCGCCCCGAACGAGCCTGTGGAAAGCTGGGACTCAGTCCTTGTGGACGGTCCCGTCCGGGTCGAGCCCCTTGAACGACAGCAGCACGATCAGGATGCCGCCGCACACGATCGCCGAGTCCGCCAGGTTGAAGACGGCGAAGCCCTTGGGCGAGATGAAGTCGACGACGCGGCCCTCGAAGACGCTCGGCGAGCGGAAGATCCGGTCGGTGAGGTTGCCGAGCGCACCGCCGAGCAGCAGGCCGAGCGCGACCGCCCAGGGCAGGCTGTAGAGCTTGCGGGCGAGCCGGGCGATCACCACGA
Organism: Streptomyces sp. NRRL S-646; assembly: GCF_000720765.1. Classification (GTDB taxonomy): domain Bacteria; phylum Actinomycetota; class Actinomycetes; order Streptomycetales; family Streptomycetaceae; genus Streptomyces. The sequence continues at coordinate 473,977 of NZ_JODC01000005.1, read as the reverse complement.
TCACGGCCGCCGCGATCACCGTGAAGATCACGGTGAAGGCCCCGCCGAAGCCGAAGGCCGCGCCCGCGTTGCGGATCGCCTCGAACTGCAGCCAGTCCCCGATGATCCGGATCGGCGCGTGGTTCTCCAGCTTGGCGACCACGATCATCTTGCTGACCAGGTCGAGGGCGTACGCGAAGGCGGCGACCGCGAACAGCACGGCGATACGGCGCTTGCCCCTGGGGCGTGCGGTCTCGCCCTGCTCCGGCTCGGTCCCCGCCGCCTCTGGGGTGTCCGGCGTACCGATGATGCGCTCCGCCTCTGCCACGTGAGTCCTTCAAGCTAGGTACCTGACTGAGGACGAGGGTACGACACGCGCGCGTACCGCCTCAGTACCGGCGTTCCTGCTTCTGCTTGCACTCCACGCACAGGGTGGCCCGCGGGAACGCCTGCATCCGGGCCTTGCCGATGGGATTGCCGCAGTTCTCGCACAGGCCGTAGGTGCCGGCATCCAGCCGAACCAGGGCCCGCTCGGTCTGCGTGAGCATCTCGCGCGCGTTGGCCGCGAGGGCCAGCTCGTGCTCGCGCGTGATGTTCTTGGTGCCGGTGTCCGCCTGGTCGTCGCCCGCGCCGTCCCCCGAGTCCCGCATCAGACCGGCGACGGCACTCTCGGACGAGCTGATCTCGTCACGCAGCCGCTCCATCTCGGACAGCAGCTCGGCGCGGGCCTCCTCGACCTCCTCCGGGGTCCAGGGGTCCTCACCGGGGCGCACCGCAAGCTCGCCCGGCTCCGCCGCGGCGACGCGTGCCTTGGGTACGGCGGTCTTGGCCGCCGCGGCCGTGCCAGGAGTCTTCTTCGCAACCACCGTCGTGGCTCCCGTCTGCTCCGCGGCCTTGGCCGCGCCCGCATTATTGGCCGTGCTCTTCCTGCCCCCACGCTTCGCGACAGCGGTCTCCCTACCCGTCCGCCGGGCGCCGTCACCCTTCGCAGGCGCGGTCTTCTCGACCGCGCTCTCACGTTTCGTGGCCGTGCTGTTGGCCGCGGCACTCGTCCCGGCCGCGACCTTCCTGCCCGCGCTCTTCTTCGCCGCGGCCTTCTTGCCGACGCCTTCCTGCCCGCCCTTGCCCGGTTCGGCGGTCGCCTCAGGGCCGGCGGCTCTCTTTCCTGCCGCTCTCTTCACAGCCGACTCCTTCGCCCCCGCCTGCCCAGTACCCCGTTCAGCACCTTCACGACCAGCGCTTTCCCCGGCTACGCCTCTGTCCCGGCCCGCCTTCTCCGCAACCGCCTCCCGGACCCCCGCCCCCTCAGGACCGCGCCCCGCGACACCGCTGGGACCGCCGGCCTTCGTAGCAGCCGCCTTGCCACCGGCCCCCGCCCCCTCGGCAACACCCTCGGGAACGTCGGCCCGCTCGACCGCCGCCTTGCCTCCGACCGCCTTCCTCGCGCCGGCCTTCCCGGCCCCCGCCCCCTCAGGACCGCCCCCCTCGGCAACGCCCTTAGGAGCGGCGGTCTTCTTGGCCGCCACTTTCTTCGCAGCGGCCTTTTTCGAAACGGTCCTCTTCGCCGCAGCCTTCTCCGTCGCCGCCTTCTTCGCTGTGCCCTTCTTCGCTGTGCCCTTCCCCGCCGCACGCCTCTCGGCGGCCCCCTCACCCCCCGCCGCCTTCTTTCCGGCGGCCGCCGTCGTGGTGCCCGCAGGTCTCTCGGGTTCTTCCTCCTCGACCGTCTTCCTCGGACGGGACATTTCGGAGGCGGTCGCCGCCTTGGCGGCCTTCTTGCCGGCGGACGGCTTCTTGTCGGCCGCCCGTGTCCCTCCCCCGGCCGCACCCCCCCGCACCGTCTTCACCGGCTTCGCAGCCTTCTCCGCCGTGCCGGCCGCAGTCCCCGTAACCGTCCTGGCCGTCTTCCCCGCACGCGCCGTGGCGCCTCCCCGCGCGCTCTTCTTCCCGCTCACATCCTTGGCCGCACCGCCGGACGCCTGTGTGGACCCGTCGGACGCCGACTGCTGTACGGCGGTCTTCTTCGCCACCATGGCCGCGGCCCCTTCACATATTGTGATCTTGCACGCGAATCGTGCTGGGACGATAAATCGACTTCAGTCCCGCGGCAACGGGGCAACCGCCCGATTCGCCCGGCTCACGCGCGCCGCTCCGCAAGCCTGCCTGCGTTGTGCCCAGCTCCCCGCGGGGTAATCCGCCGGACCGCCCGTCCCAGAATCCGAACACGCGTACCGCTCCATTCGGGTCAGCTCCGTCCCTACCGCGCCCCCGCCCCCGGGGCCGCGAAAACCGGTCGGCCGTTGTCCGCGCGGCGCCGTACACTGGGCGGAGCGAAAAGCGTGGATGGGGACGAGTAGCGACGTACGCAGCCCAGAGCGACCCGGGGACGGTGGAAGCCCGGGGGCCAGCGCGACGTGAAGATCACCCCGGAGCCGCCGGAAGAAAGCCGCAGCCGAAGGACTGCGGCCGGTAGAACCGGCATCGCGACCCCAATGAGGGGGCTCACAGGTGCGCAACCCGCACCGGGGAGCCAAGGAGGGTGGTACCGCGGGAGCGCGCCGAGGTCGGCGTGGACGGCAGACAGAAAGCCGTGACTCTCGTCCCTCCGGACGGAAGGCAGCAAGTCCGCCGGAGGAAGCTCGCTGATGACATCGCCGACGTACCGCCAGGTGCCCGCCCAGGTCGACCTGCCCGCGCTTGAGCACGCCGTGCTCGACTTCTGGCGCGAGCAGAAGATCTTCGCCAAGACCCTGGAACAGTCCGAGGGCCGCCCCGAGTGGGTGTTCTACGAGGGCCCGCCCACCGCCAACGGCATGCCGGGCGCCCACCACATCGAGGCGCGCGTCTTCAAGGACGTCTTCCCCCGCTTCCGCACCATGCGGGGCTATCACGTGGCCCGCAAGGCCGGCTGGGACTGCCACGGCCTCCCGGTGGAGCTGGCGGTGGAGAAGGAGCTCGGCTTCAGCGGCAAGAAGGACATCGAGGCGTACGGCATCGCGGAGTTCAACGCCAAGTGCCGTGATTCCGTGCTCCGCCACACCGACGCCTTCTCCGAGCTGACGACCCGCATGGGCTACTGGGTCGACCTCGAAGAGGCCTACGTCACGATGGACCCCGAGTACATCGAGTCGGTCTGGTGGTCGCTCAAGGAGATCTTCAACAAGGGCCTGCTGGTCCAGGACCACCGCGTCGCCCCCTGGTGCCCCCGCTGCGGCACCGGCCTGTCGGACCACGAGCTGGCGCAGGGCTACGAGACGGTCGTCGACCCGTCCGTGTACGTCCGTTTCCCCCTCACCTCCGGTCCGCTCGCCGGCGAAGCCGCGCTCCTGGTGTGGACGACGACTCCCTGGACGCTGGTCTCCAACACGGCCGTCGCCGCCCACCCCGAGGTCACCTATGTCGTCGCGACCGACGGCGAGGAGAAGCTCGTCGTCGCCGAACCGCTCGTCGGCAAGGCGCTCGGCGAGGGCTGGGAGACCACGGGTCAGACCTTCACCGGCGCCGAAATGGAGCGCTGGACCTATCAACGACCGTTCGAGCTCGTCGAGTTCCCGGCACCGGCGCATTTCGTCGTCAACGCCGAGTACGTCACGACGGAGGACGGTACGGGCCTGGTCCACCAGTCCCCCGCCTTCGGTGAGGACGACCTCAAGGTCTGCCGCGCCTACGGCCTGCCCGTGGTGAACCCGGTGCGCCCCGACGGCACCTTCGAGGAGGACGTCCCCCTGGTCGGCGGCGTCTTCTTCAAGAAGGCGGACGAAAAGCTCACCGAGGACCTCCAGCAGCGCGGCCTCCTCTTCAGGCACATCCCGTACGAGCACAGCTACCCGCACTGCTGGCGCTGCCACACCGCGCTCCTCTACTACGCGCAGCCTTCCTGGTACATCCGCACCACGGCCGTCAAGGACCGCCTGCTGCAGGAGAACGAGAACACCAACTGGTTCCCGGACACGGTCAAGCACGGCCGGTACGGCGACTGGCTGAACAACAACATCGACTGGGCGCTGTCCCGCAACCGCTACTGGGGCACCCCCCTGCCGATCTGGCGCTGCGAGGACGACCACCTCACCGTGGTCGGCTCCCGCGCGGAGCTCACCGAGCTGACGGGCACCGACCAGTCGGACCTCGACCCGCACCGCCCGTTCATCGACGAGGTCACCTTCGCCTGCCCCAAGGACGCCTGCGGCAAGACGGCCACGCGCGTGCCGGAGGTCATCGACGCCTGGTACGACTCGGGTTCGATGCCCTTCGCGCAGTGGGGCTACCCGTACAAGAACAAGGAACTGTTCGAGAGCCGCTACCCGGCGCAGTTCATCTCCGAGGCCATCGACCAGACCCGCGGCTGGTTCTACACGCTGATGGCCGTCGGCACGCTGGTCTTCGACAAGTCCTCGTACGAGAACGTGGTCTGCCTCGGCCACATCCTCGCCGAGGACGGCCGCAAGATGTCCAAGCACCTGGGCAACATCCTGCAGCCGATCCCGCTGATGGACCAGCACGGCGCGGACGCGGTGCGCTGGTTCATGGCGGCCGGCGGCTCCCCGTGGGCGGCACGCCGCGTGGGCCACGGCACCATCCAGGAGGTCGTCCGCAAGACGCTCCTCACGTACTGGAACACGGTCGCCTTCCAGGCCCTGTACGCCCGCACCTCCAACTGGGCGCCCAGTGAGGCGGATCCGGCGCCGGCCGACCGCCCCGTCCTGGACCGCTGGCTGCTGTCCGAACTCCACGCGCTCACCGACCAGGTGACCCAGTCCCTGGAGGCGTACGACACCCAGCGCGCCGGCAAGCTCCTGTCGGCGTTCGTGGACGACCTCTCCAACTGGTACGTCCGCCGCTCGCGCCGCCGCTTCTGGCAGGGCGACAAGGCGGCGCTGCGCACCCTGCACGAGGTCGTCGAGACGGTGACCAGGCTGATGGCCCCGCTGACCCCGTTCATCACCGAGCGGGTCTGGCAGGACCTGATCGTGCCGGTCACCCCGGGCGCCCCGGAGTCGGTGCACCTGGCCTCCTGGCCGGAGGCCGACCTGTCCGCGATCGACCCCGAGCTGTCGAAGCAGATGGTGCTGGTGCGCCGGCTCGTCGAGTTGGGCCGGGCCACGCGCGCGGAGTCGGGCGTGAAGACCCGCCAGCCGCTCTCCCGCGCGCTCATCGCCGCCACCGGCTTCGACGCCCTCGACCGGGAGCTGCACACGCAGATCACGGAGGAGTTGAACGTCACATCCCTGGCGTCGCTGAGCGAGGTCGGCGGCAGCCTGGTCGACACGACCGCGAAGGCCAATTTCCGCGCCCTGGGCAAGCGCTTCGGCAAGCGCGTCCAGGAGGTGGCCAAGGCCGTCGCGAACGCGGACGCGGCCGCGCTGTCCCTGGCCCTGCGCGAGGGTACGGCGTCGGTCCAGGTCGACGGTGAGACGATCACCCTGGGCCCGGACGAGGTGATCATCACGGAGACCCCGCGCGAGGGCTGGTCGGTGGCCTCCGACTCGGGTGCCACGGTCGCCCTCGACCTGGAAATCACGGAGGAGCTGCGTCAGGCGGGCCTGGCCCGTGACGCGATCCGTCTGATCCAGGAGGCCCGCAAGAACAGCGGCCTCGACGTGGCCGACCGTATCGCCCTGCGCTGGACGTCCACGGACCCGGCGGCCATCGCGGCCCTCACCGAGCACGCGGCCTTGATCGCCGACGAGGTCCTGGCCGCCGACTTCGGCCAGGGCGAGGCGGACGACACCTACGGTGAGCCGTTCACCGACGAGGGCCTGTCCCTCACGTTCCGTCTGCGCAAGGTGTAAGGGCGCGCTCCGGCGCGAGCACCGACGAGGGCCCGGCTTCCCACTCGAGGAGGCCGGGCCCTCCAGCGTGTCCGGCGGGGAGGGCTCGAACATTGGTCAACGCGCATAAAAGGGCGGGGCCCCGGATCAAGATCCGGGGCCCCGCCCTTTTGAACGCTGCCGACGCCTACGGCGTACTAATGGCCGTGGCGGCCGTCAGTTGTCGTCCTCGTCGATGAGGAACCCACGCATCGGCGAGGGAGCCTGACCCATCGGCGACGGGCCCTGCGGCCGCACCGGTGCCATCGGCTGGGTCATCGCCGGGGACATCTGCTGCTGGCCGCCGTAGGACGGAGCAGCGGGGGCCGGGGCGCCACCCATGGTCGGGTTGCCGCCGTACGACGGGGCGCTCGCGCCGGCCGGTGCCATGGAGGGCGCCGGGGACGGCGGAAGCGACGCGGTCGCCGGGGTACGCGGCGGGGCCAGCGAGTCGTCGGACTGGGTCTCCAGCTGACGCAGCTGGGACTCGAGGTACGACTTCAGGCGCGTACGGTACTCGCGCTCGAAGCCGCGCAGGTCCTCGACCTTGCGCTCCAGCGTGGCGCGGGCGGACTCCAGGGAGCCCATCGCGACGCGGTGCTTCTCCTGCGCGTCCCGCTCGAGCGCGTCGGCCTTGGCACGGGCGTCACGCTCAAGGCCCTCGGCGCGGCTGCGGGCCTCACCGACGATCTTGTTGGCTTCGGAGCGGGCCTCGGCGATCGCCTGGTCGGCGGTCTGCTGGGCCAGCGAGAGGACACGGGCGGCGCTGTCACCACCAGGGCCCTGACCGGGGCCGCCCATCGGACCGCCCATGGGGCCGCCCATCGGGCCACCCATCTGCTGCTGCATGGGGGGCTGGCCACCCATGGGGCCCTGCCCCATCTGTCCCTGACCCATGGGGCCTTGCCCCATCGGACCCTGGCCCATCGGACCGGGACCCTGGGGACCACCCTGACCGCCGCCGGGACCAGCGGGCAGCTGCGGGGCACCGCTCGGCAGCTGGGGCGGACCACCCATGGGGCCACCCATCTGCTGCTGCGGCGGGCCCGATATGCCGGCGGGTACGGGAGCACCCGGACCGCGCATCCCCTGCGGAGGCATACCCTGCTGCTGATCCTGCGGACCGGGACCGCCGGGACCCTCCGGGGGCTTGCGCATGTTCTGCTGGTTCTGGGCAGCAGCGCGCGTGGCCGCGGCCAGTTTGGCCCGCAGGTCCTCGTTCTCGCGGAGCAGGCGGGTCAGTTCGGCTTCGACCTCATCGAGGAAGGCATCGACCTCGTCCTCGTCATAGCCTTCTCGGAGGCGGACGGTCGTGAACTGCTTGTTCCGCACGTCCTCGGGGGTCAACGGCATCTCTTCACCTCAACGTAGTCGTCGGCATTCGGCAAGACGGTAGGTCACATCGCTCATCACAGCCGGCTCACGATCGAGATCAGGATGTAGACGATGATCATCAGTACGAAGAAGGACAGGTCGAGCGCCACGCCCCCGAGGCGCAGCGGCGGGATGAACCGCCGCAGAAGCTTGAGCGGTGGGTCGGTGACAGTGTAGGTGGCCTCCAGAACGACCACCATCGCCTTGCCGGGTTGCCATGAGCGGGCGAACTGGAAGACGTAGTCCATGACCAACCGGAAGATGAGCACGATGAGGAAGCACATCAGCGCGATGTAGACGACATCCAGGACCACGCTCATTGCTGGTGCTTCCCTCTCCCCTGTTTCCGTGCTGCTGGGTACTACTTCTACTGCTTTTTCCGGTCGTGCGTCTCAGCTCTGGTTGAAGAACCCGCCCTCTGCAATGCGGGCCTTGTCCTCCGCCGTGACATCGACGTTAGCAGGCGACAACAGGAACACCTTCTGCGTCACCCGCTCGATGCTGCCGTGAAGACCAAACACCAAACCGGCCGCAAAGTCGACAAGTCGCTTCGCGTCTGTGTCATCCATCTCAGTCAGATTCATGATCACCGGGGTGCCCTCACGGAAGTGTTCCCCGATGGTACGGGCCTCGTTGTAGGTCCGCGGGTGAAGCGTGGTGATCCGGTAAGGCTCTCGTTCCGACACGACCTTGGGCATGATCACCGGTGCGTTCTTCTCCAGATTTGCGCGTTCTTGTGTGATGGACGCCACGGGCGCGATACGCGCCGGACGGCCGGATTCCGCGGGGAGCGAAGCGGAACGAGCAACCGGTTCGCGTGCCGCGGGCGGTTGTACGATTCGCACCTCTTCATCCCTTTGGGACTGATGTGCTACGTGGGACTGGTGGGACGGCTCGTGCCTCCGGTGGTCCCGTTCGGGTTCGGGGTCCAGTTCGGGCTCGAAGTCGTCATCGGGGTCGAATCCCCGGCCGTCGTACCCATCGTCCTCCACGAGGCCGAGGTAGACCGCCATCTTGCGCATCGCGCCGGCCATGCTCTGAGTCCTCCGCTCTGTGGTGGATCGGCTGACGACTGCCAAGTGCCCGCGATCCACGAGGTCGTTGCGCCCGCCTTCGGTGGCACTGACCATATTTTCTGCTGTGGTCCGACTTCCTGGCGACGTTACCCGAGCCTGGGGCGGACTCCGAGTACCGCGGTACCGACGCGTACATGTGTCGCTCCGGCGGCCACGGCCTGTTCGAGGTCCGCACTCATTCCTGCCGAGACCATGTTCGCAGCCGGATGAGCTCGCCGCAGGTCCGTCGACAAATCCATCAACCGCTCGAACGCCGCGAGTTCGCGCCCTGCGTAGGGGCCGGTGAGCGGCGCGACGGTCATCAGACCGTCCAGCCGCAGACCCGGCGCCCGGGCGACCAGCTCACCCAACTCTTCGATTCCGCCGGGTCCGACACCCCCGCGCTCCCCGCGTCCGCTCTCGTCCGCGTCGAGCGCGACCTGGACCAGACAGCCGAGTTCGCGCTCCTGCCGCACCGCCTCCTTCGAGAGCGCGGTGACGAGCCGGGCGCGGTCGACGGACTGCACCACTCCGGCATAACCGACTACGGAACGCACCTTGTTGGTCTGCAATTGACCCACAAAATGCCAAGTCAAGGGCAGATCCGAGCAGGCCGCAGCCTTGGGTGCCGCGTCCTGGTCGCGGTTCTCGGCCACGTGCCGCACACCGAGTTCCGACAGAATCCGCACATCGCTCGCCGGGTACGTCTTGGTGACCACGATCAGGGTCACCTCCTCGCGCTTGCGGCCGGCGGCCGCACAGGCGGCGGCGATGCGACGCTCCACCTTCGCCAGGTTTTCGGCGAGTTCGTCCTTACGGTCCCTCATGCCCCTCAGTCCAGCCAGACATATCCCGCGAGTCGCCCCGTGGTTCGATCGCGACGGTACGAGAAGTGGTCGCCCGACTCGATCGTGCACACCGGCGACTGCACCCGGTCGTGCACCCCGAGCCGCTCGAGCTGCGCGTGCACTCCGGCGGTCACGTCCACCGCCGGCGTGCCCCAACTCGTCTCGGAGTAAGCCGCCGGTTCGACGGCGGCCACCTCGGCGCGCATCGCGTCCGGCACTTCGTAGCAGCGGCCGCAGACGGCGGGTCCGGTGCGGGCCACGATCCGGCCCGGCTCGGCGCCGAGTTCCGTCATGGCCCGTACGGCGGCCGGGACCACCCCGGCGACCATGCCGGGCCGCCCCGCGTGGACCGCGGCGACGATCCCGGCGACCGGGTCGGCGAGCAGAACGGGCGTGCAGTCCGCGGTGAGCACGGCGAGGGCGAGACCCCGCTGCGAGGTGACGACGGCGTCCACCTCGGGCACCGGACGATCACCCCACGGGGCGTCGACCTCCGCCACCGCCGCCCCGTGCACCTGGTTCATCCAGACCACCCGAGCGGGTTCCAGGCCAAGGGACTTGGCCGCCAGCTCGCGGTTGGTCCGTACGGCCTCGGGGTCGTCGCCGACGGCTCCGCCGAGGTTGAGCTCCTCGTACGGAACGGCGCTCACCCCGCCCCACCGGTCGGTGAAGGCGAAGTGCGCGCCGTTCACTGTGCTCGTTCCGGAGCGCCGTCCTATCACTTCAGGAAGTCCGGCACGTCCAGCTCCTCGGCCGCGCTGTCCGCGTAGGAGCGCGACGGCGGGACCGGCGGGGCTGCCGTGATGTCGCTCGCCGGCTCCGGCGTGGGCTCCGGGTCCTCCTTCGGCGTGACGCTGCCGAGCGAACCGAAGGACGGGCGGCTCTCGGGCTGCCGTACCGGAGTGGGCTCGTCGCGGCGGGCCGTGGACGAGGACGAGCCCATGACGGTCTCCCGGCGGGCGGGAGGCTGGCCCCCGTCGAAGCCGGCCGCGATCACGGTGACCCGGACCTCGTCGCCGAGGGCGTCGTCAATGACCGCACCGAAGATGATGTTGGCCTCGGGGTGGGCGGCCTCGCTGACCAGCTGGGCCGCCTCGTTGATCTCGAACAGGCCGAGGTCGGAGCCGCCGGAGATGGAGAGCAGCACACCACGGGCGCCGTCGATGGAGGCCTCGAGCAGCGGCGAGGAGATCGCCATCTCGGCCGCGGCCACCGCGCGGTCGTCGCCGCGGGCCGAGCCGATGCCCATGAGGGCCGAACCGGCCTCGGACATGACGGACTTGACGTCGGCGAAGTCGAGGTTGATCAGACCCGGCGTGGTGATCAGGTCGGTGATGCCCTGCACACCTGAGAGCAGGACCTGGTCGGCCGACTTGAAGGCGTCGAGCACCGAGACCTGGCGGTCCGAGATGGACAGCAGCCGGTCGTTGGGGATGACGATGAGGGTGTCGACCTCTTCGCGGAGTTCGGCGATGCCGTCCTCGGCCTGGTTGGCGCGGCGCCGTCCCTCGAAGGTGAACGGGCGGGTGACCACGCCGATGGTGAGGGCGCCGAGCGAGCGGGCGATGTTGGCCACGACGGGCGCGCCGCCGGTGCCGGTGCCGCCGCCTTCACCGGCCGTCACGAAGACCATGTCGGCCCCCTTGAGGACCTCTTCGATCTCCTCGCGGTGATCCTCGGCGGCCTTGCGGCCGACGGCCGGGTTGGCTCCGGCGCCGAGTCCGCGGGTGAGTTCGCGGCCGACGTCGAGCTTGACGTCGGCGTCGCTCATCAACAGCGCCTGCGCGTCGGTGTTGATGGCGATGAACTCGACGCCCTTGAGACCGACCTCGATCATCCGGTTGATGGCATTGACACCACCGCCGCCGACACCGATGACTTTGATGACTGCGAGGTAGTTCTGCGGTGCTGCCACGTCGAAGGCCTCTCGCCTCGAGTTACGTGTCGCCGCTTCGCAGAGGATGCGATCCGGCGACTGATGCCGAATGGGACGGTCCGTTACGCCGACCCGAACCCTAACGTTGAAGTTTAGGGTTACCAGTGTGACTGTTCGCTGGAGTCTTCCGAACAGGACACTAAGTCGACAAGTGGCGCACGTTCAACGAACACGCCGAACCTCCCGTTTTTCTTTTCACCCTATGTGATCAGCCATAGCAGTGCCCAACCAGGGTGCTGGCCTGCGCGGATGTGCGTCAACTCCCCGATGACGCAGGGGCCGTGGGAACCGAGACGTCGAAGTGCCGCGCATCCGGCGCCGCTTTCATGAGTGCGGTGAGCGTACGGGCCTTCGCGGCACTCTTCTCGCTGCTCCCCCACAGGACGTTCCGGCCGTCGCCCAACTCCAGTGAGATGTCGTCGTACGAACGGACCTTGACGGTCTCGGTGGCGCGCGCAACGGCGGCCGGAATGGCGCGGGCGACGAGCGCCGCCTCCGCCACCAACCTGTCCTCGCCGAAGCGCCGCAGGCTCGCGGCGGACGACTGCGAGGAGGAGGTGCTCAATTCCAGTGCGGGAATGCCTTTCGGAGGTTCGGAAACCGTGGCGAAACGGACACCCTTGCGGTCCACTTCGACGAACTTTCCACCCTTTTGCACAATGAGAACCGGAGTACGCTCGCTCACTTTCAGCCCGATTCCGTGGGGCCAGGAACGGACCACGTCAACCGTGTCAATTCGGGGCAGTTTCCGGCGCAGTCGCGCCTCAATCGCATCGGTGTCGACGGAAATCATCGGCGCCCCGACCGGAACCTGGGCGGCCTCACGCACCTGCGCGGGCGTCAACACCCGGGTCCCGGAGATCGATACGCGCTGCACGCGCACCCATGACGAGCCGTACAACAGCCAGACCGCACTCGCCCCGAGAAGGACGAGCACCACGACAAGAATGATGATCGTACGAAGGCGGCGCAGTCTCAACCGCCGTGCCGGAGGCGGGCCGGACGACTCCTGCTGGCGTTCACCGCGCTCGGCGGTGGTCGGTCCGGCCACGCTTCCTGCCCTTCGTTCACACGGTCCTAGTGGCGTGCACGGTTGGCGGCGATCGCCTCGTACACCATGCCGACGAGCAGGTCGTCGGCATCCCGGCGGCCGAACTCGGCGGCAGCGCGGGACATCTCGTACAGCCGGTGCGGGTCGGCGAGCACGGGCAGGACGTTGCCCCGCACCCAGTCGGGCGTCAGTTCCGCGTCGTCGACCAGCAGGCCGCCGCCGGCCTTGACCACCGGCTGGGCGTTCAGCCGCTGTTCGCCGTTGCCGATGGGCAGCGGGACGTATGCGGCCGGGAGTCCGACGGCGGAGAGTTCGGCGACGGTCATCGCGCCCGCGCGGCAGAGCATCATGTCGGCCGCGGCGTACGCGAGGTCCATCCGATCCAGGTAACTTACCGGGATGTAGGGGGGCATTCCCGGCATCTGCTGTACGTGCGGCAGTTCGTTCTTCGGGCCGACCGCGTGCAGGATCTGGATGCCTGCCTGCTGAAGCCAGGGCGCGACCTGCTGGACGACCTCGTTGAGGCGGCGGGCGCCCTGCGAGCCGCCGGAGACCAGCAGCGTGGGCAGGTTGGGGTCGAGGCCGAACGCCGCGCGGGCCTCGGGGCGGGCGGCGGCCCGGTCGAGGGTGGCGATGGTGCGGCGCAGCGGGATGCCGATGTAGCGGGCATCGCGCAGTTTGCTGTCCGGGGTGGAGACGGCGACCCGGGCGGCGTAGCGCGAGCCGATCTTGTTGGCGAGGCCGGGGCGGGCGTTGGCCTCGTGGATGACGATCGGCACACCGAGGCGCTTGGCGGCGAGGTAGCCGGGCAGCGCGACATAGCCGCCGAAGCCGACGACCGCGTCCGCCTTGGTGCGCTCCAGGATCTGCTCGGTCGCCTTGATGGTGCCGCGCAGCCGGCCCGGGACGGTGATCAGCTCGGGGGTCGGCTTGCGCGGCAGCGGTACCGCCGGGATCAGCGCGAGCTCGTAACCCCGTTGCGGAACGAGCGTGGTCTCAAGGCCCCGCTCCGTGCCCAGGGCCGTGATCCCCACGGTCGGGTCCTGCCTGCGCAGGGCGTCCGCGAGGGCGAGCGCGGGCTCGATGTGGCCGGCGGTCCCCCCACCGGCGAGTACGACATGCACCGAAATTCACCGCTCTCCGGACGAGCGCGCCGCCGAGGCACGCCGTCGCATCGTGTTCCATCTCCGAGGCCCCCTGTCCCGCACGGCGCCTCCCGCCCGCTTTCTACCAAAGCGGGGTTGCCGCATGGAAAGCGCCGCCCGCGCAGCGGGCTCGTCACGCGCGAACGCGATCATCAGCCCGATGGCGAACATGGTCGGCAGCAGGGCGGATCCTCCGTAGGAGAACAGCGGGAGGGGGACGCCGGCGATCGGCAACAGGCCGAGCACCGCACCGATGTTGATCACGGCCTGGGCCGTGATCCAGGTGGTCACGCCTCCCGCGGCATACCTGACGAAGGGGTCCTCCGTACGTCCGGCCACGCGGATACCCGCATAGCCTAGAGCCGCGAAGAGGGCGAGCACCGACAGCGTCCCCGCCAGGCCCAGTTCCTCACCGGTGACGGCGAAGATGAAGTCCGTGTGTGCTTCCGGGAGTTGCCCCCATTTTTCCACACTCGCGCCGAGCCCGGATCCGAAGATTCCGCCTGATGCGAGCGCGTAGATACCGTGCACGGCCTGCCAGCAGTCGGCGACCCCGGACTTCGGCTCGGTGGCGCCGATGCAGGCGAGCCGGGCCATGCGGTTCGGGCTGGTCTTGATGAGGATCACACCGATCGCGGCCGCAACCGACAGCACACCGACGAACAGCCGGGTGGGCGCCCCGGCCAGCCACAGCAGGCCGAAAAGGATCGCCGTGAGGATGATCGCCGTACCCATGTCGCCGCCGAGCATGATCAGCCCGAGCAGCATGAAGGCGACCGGAACGAGCGGCACCAGCATGTGCTTCCACTGGTTGAGCAGCTTCTTGTCCTGCTTGCGGGCCAGCAGGTCCGCGCCCCACAGCACCAGCGCCAGCTTGCCGAACTCGCTGGGCTGGATCTGGAAGGAGCCGCCGAGCGAGATCCAGTTCTGGTTGCCGTTGACCGACATCCCTATCCCCGGCACCTGCACCAGCGCCATCAGGAAGACCGCACCCGCGAGAATCGGGTAGGCCAGCGCCCGGTGCAGCTTCACCGGCATCAGCGACGCGATCAGCAGCAGCACACCGCCGATGACGGCGGCGAGGAGCTGCTTGCGGAAGAAGTACGAGCCCGGCAGGGACATCTGCAGCGCCGTGATCTGGGAGGCCGAGTAGACCATCACCAGACCGAGCACGGTGATCAGCACACTTCCGCCCATGATCAGGTAGTAGGCGGTCAGCGGCCGGTCCCAGGCGCGCTTGGCGTTGAGGTAGAAGCGCCGCAGCGGGTTCTCACGGGCCGGCCCGGATGCGGCGGGCCGCCTGACAACCCCCTGCACGGGCGGACGTCCGGTCCGGCTACCGGGCATCGGGGCCTCCGCTGTCCGTGGTCCTGGACGATCCCACGCGTCCCTCCCAAGGTCGCCCGGCTGCAGGCGGCCGGGTCAGGCGCCGAGTTCGCGGACCGCTTCTGCGAACGCGTCACCGCGCTTGTTGTAGTTGGCGAACATGTCCATCGAGGCGCAGGCCGGGGCCAGCAGCACCGTGTCGCCTGCGGCCGCGAGCCGCTGGGCCTCCCGGACAGCCGCGAGCATCGCCCCAGTGTCGGTCCGGTCGAGGTCGACGACCGGTACTTCGGGCGCGTGTCGCGCGAGGGCTTCACGGATGAGGGCGCGGTCCTTGCCGATGAGGACGACTGCGCGAAGTCGCTTTGCCGACTTGGCGACCAGTTCGTCGAAGGTCGCGCCCTTGGCGAGCCCGCCCGCGATCCACACGATGGACTCGTACGCCGCCAACGAGGCCTCGGCCGCATGCGTGTTGGTGGCCTTGGAGTCGTCGATGTACGCGACCCCGGCCACGTCGGCCACGTGCGCGATGCGGTGCGCGTCCGGGGTGAAGTTCCTGAGGCCGTCGCGCACGGCCGCGGCGGGCACCCCGAAGGCGCGCGCGAGGGCCGCCGCCGCAAGGGCGTTGGCGATGTTGTGCGGGGCCGACGGGTTGACGTCGGAGACCTCGGCGAGCTCCTGGGCGTTCTTCTGCCGGTTCTCCACGAAGGCGCGGTCGACCAGGATGCCGTCCACGACGCCGAGTTGGGACGGGCCGGGCGTGCCCAGGGTGAAGCCGATGGCCCGGCAGCCCTCCTCGACGTCGGCCTCGCGCACCAGGTCCTCGGTGGCCTTGTCGGCCACGTTGTAGACGCAGGCGACGCGATTGCCCTCGTAGATACGGCCTTTGTCGGCGGCGTACGCCTCCATGGAGCCGTGCCAGTCGAGGTGGTCGGGGGCCAGGTTCAGGACGGCGGCGGAGTGAGCGCGCAGGGAGGGCGCCCAGTGCAGCTGGTAGCTGGACAACTCCACGGCGAGGACGTCGTACTGCTCCTCGCCGAGCACCACGTCGAGGAGCGAGACGCCGATGTTGCCGACGGCCGCGGTGCACAGCCCGGCGGCCTTCAGGATGGAGGCCAGCATCTGGACGGTGGTGGTCTTGCCGTTGGTGCCGGTGACGGCGAGCCAGGGGGCCGCGTCGGGGCCCCGCAGGCGCCAGGCGAGTTCGACGTCGCCCCAGATGTCGACGCCGGCCTCGCGGGCCGCGGCGAACAGCGGCTTGTCCGGCTTCCAGCCGGGCGTGGTGACGATCAGCTCGGTGCCCTCGGGCAGGGTCGCGCCGTCACCGAGGCGCACCGTGATGCCCAGTGCCTCCAGCTCGGCGGCCTGCTCACGCGCGCGTGCGTCGTCGCCGTCGTTGACGACCGTGACGATCGCCCCGCGCGCGTGCAGCACCTTGGCCGCCGGGATACCGGAGACGCCGAGCCCGGCGACGGTGACGTGCTTGCCCTGCCAGTCGGTCACTTGTCCGCTGCCCATCCCGCGTAGAAGAGGCCCAGTCCGACAATCACACAGATGCCTTGGATGATCCAGAAGCGGACCACCACTAGGACTTCGGACCAGCCCTTGAGTTCGAAGTGGTGCTGGAGTGGCGCCATTCGGAAGACCCGCCTGCCGGTGAGGCGGAAGGAACCGACCTGGATGACCACCGACATGGTGATGAGGACGAACAGACCGCCCATGATGGCCACCAGCAGCTCCGTGCGGGAGAGGATGGCCAGGCCCGTGAGGACACCGCCGAGCGCGAGCGAACCGGTGTCGCCCATGAAGATCTTGGCCGGCGAGGTGTTCCACCACAGGAAGCCCAGGCAGGCACCCATCAGCGCGGAGGCGATGACCGCGAGGTCGAGCGGGTCGCGCACTTCGTAGCAGGCGACAGGGTTGGTGAGGGTCTGGTCGTTGGCGCAGGACTCCTGGAACTGCCAGACGCCGATGAACGTGTACGCGCCGAAGACCAGCACCGAGGCGCCGGTGGCGAGACCGTCCAGACCGTCGGTGAGGTTCACGCCGTTCGACATCGCGAGGATCATGAACAGCGCCCAGACGACGAACAGCACCGGGCCGATCGACCAGCCGAAGTCCGTGATGAACGACAGCTTCGTCGAGGCCGGGGTGTTGCCGCGGGCGTCCTGGAACTGCAGCGCGAGCACCGCGAAGCTGATGCCGACGATCAGCTGGCCGGCCATCTTCGCCTTGGCCCTCAGGCCCAGCGAGCGCCGCTTGACGATCTTGATGTAGTCGTCGAGGAAGCCGACCAGACCCATGCCGACCATCAGGCCGAGCACCAGCAGACCCGAGTAGCTCGGGGCGTAGCCGGTGATGATCTTGGAAAGGAAGTAGGCGGCCACCGTCGCGAAGATGAAGGCGATGCCGCCCATCGTCGGCGTACCGCGCTTGCTGGCGTGCTCGCGCGGGCCGTCGTCCCGGATGTACTGGCCGTAGCCCTTGCGGGCCAGCAGCTTGATCAGCAGCGGAGTGCCGACCAGCGTCAGAAAGAGGCCGATGACTCCCGAGAACAGGATCTGCTTCATCATCGGGCGGCAACCTCACCCTCGGCACCGGTCTCGAGGAGCGCCTGCGCGACGCTCTCGAGGCCGACCGAACGGGACGCCTTCACGAGGACGACGTCTCCCGGGCGCAACTCGCTGCGCAACAGGTCGACCGCCGCCTGTGCGTCGGACACGTGCACCGACTCCTCACCCCACGAACCCTCGTTATATGCGCCCAGTTGCAGCCAGGACGCTTCCCTGCCCCCGACCGCGACGAGCTTGCCGACATTGAGCCGGACGGCGAGCCGTCCGACCGCGTCGTGCTCGGCGAGCGCCTCGTCCCCGAGCTCGGCCATCTTGCCGAGCACCGCCCAGGTCCGCCGCCCGTTGCCCATGGCCGCGAGCGCGCGCAGGGCGGCTCGCATGGACTCGGGGTTCGCGTTGTAGGCGTCGTTGACGATGGTCACGCCGTCCGGTCGCTCGGTGACCTCCATACGCCAGCGGGAGAGGGAGCCCGCCTCGGAGAGCGCGGTGGCGATCTCTTCCGCGGACATGCCCAGCTCATGGGCGACGGCGGCCGCGGCGAGCGCGTTCGACACGTGGTGCTCACCGTACAGGCGCATGGTCACATCGCTTGCACCGGAGGGTGTGTGGAGCCTGAACGCAGGCTGCCCGGTGTCCGTGAGTCGCACGTTCTCGGCGCGTACGTCCGCTTCGTCGGCCTCTCCGAAGAAGAGCACCTTCGCCTTCGTACGGGATGCCATGGCCCGTACGAGGGGGTCGTCCGCGTTGAGGATCGCGGCGCCGTCTTCCGGAAGGGACTCCACCAGTTCGCCCTTGGCCTGCGCGATCTGCTCGCGGCCGCCGAACTCGCCGATGTGGGCGGTGCCGACGTTGAGGACGAGGCCGATCTTCGGGGGCGTCAGGTCGGCGAGGTAGCGGATGTGGCCGATGCCGCGGGCACCCATCTCCAGGACGAGGAACCTGGTCTCCTCGGTGGCGGACAGGGCGGTGAGGGGCAGCCCGATCTCGTTGTTGAGCGAGCCGGGCGTGAACACCGTCGGTGCCTTGCGCTGCAGGACCTGGGCGATCAGGTCCTTGGTGCTGGTCTTGCCCGCGGAGCCGGTGAGGGCCACGAGGGTCGCGCCGAGGCGTCGTACGACATGACGTGCGAGGGCGCCGAGGGCGCTCTGGACGTCCTCGACGACGATCGCGGGCACGCCGACGGGGCGCGACGCCAGTACGGCGACCGCGCCCGCTTCGACGACCTGGGCTGCGAAGTCGTGGCCGTCGACCCGTTCGCCGACGAAGGCGGCGAAGAGGCTGCCGGGCTGCACCTCACGGGAGTCCCGGACGACCGGAGCCGTGACCTGGACGGACGGATCCGGTATGTCGTGCGTCTGCCCGCCGACGACTTCTGCGATCTCGGCGAGAGAGAGGGCGATCACAAGTTCATCCCTGGGTCTTCTGGATGGCTTCTCGAAGCACCTGGCGGTCGTCGAACGGACGGACCACCCCGGCGATGTCCTGGCCCTGCTCGTGGCCCTTGCCCGCGACGAGCACGGTGTCCCCGGGCTGCGCGCGGGCGACGGCTGCGGCGATCGCGGCTGCCCGGTCCTCGAAGACCTGGACCTCGCCGCGCTCGTGTGCTGGTACGGACGCCGCGCCCTCGAGCATGGTTGCAAGGATCGCGAGGGGGTCCTCGGAGCGGGGGTTGTCGGAGGTCAGTACGGCGGTGTCGGCGAGGCGGGCTGCGGCGGCGCCCATCGGCGCGCGCTTGGTCCTGTCGCGGTCGCCGCCGCAGCCGAGCACGACGTGCAGCCTGCCCTCGGTGACCTTGCGCAGGGCGCGCAGGACCGATTCGACGGCGTCGGTCTTGTGGGCGTAGTCGACCACCGCGAGATACGGCTGCCCGGCGTCCACGCGCTCCAGGCGGCCCGGCACGCCGGGCACGGCGGCGATGCCGTCGGCGGCGGTCTGCGGGTCGAGGCCCGCGGCGGCGAGGGCGACGACGGCGGCGAGGGTGTTCGACACGTTGAAGCCGCCCGGCAGCGGCGCCTTCGCCTCGATCCGCTCGCCCTCGGGGCCGATCACGGTGAACGTCGAGTCCATCGGGCCGACTTGGACATCCTCGGCGCGCCAGTCGGCGTCGGGATGGCCCTCGGCCGAGAAGGTCACAACCGGGACGGTGGCCTCGTCGACCAGCCTGCGGCCGTACTCGTCGTCGAAGTTGACGACGCCCAGTTTGCTGCGTTCCGGCGTGAACAGCTGTGCCTTGGCCCGGAAGTAGTCCTCCATGTCGGAGTGGAACTCCATGTGTTCCGGGCTGAGGTTGGTGAAGACCCCGATGTCGAAGACGCAGCCGTCGACCCGGCCGAGGACCAGCGCATGGCTGGAGACCTCCATCGCGACCGCCTCGACCCCGCGCTCGCGCATGACCGCGAACAGGGCCTGCAGGTCGGTGGCTTCGGGGGTGGTGCGCTCGGACTTGATGCGCTCGTCGCCGATGCGCATCTCGACCGTGCCGATGAGACCGGTGTTGCTCTTGGTCTTCAGGCCGCCCTCGACGAGGTAGGCGGTGGTGGTCTTGCCGGAGGTGCCGGTGATGCCGATCTGGAGCAGATCGCGGCCCGGATGGCCGTAGATCGTGGCCGCCAGTTCGCCCATCCGCCCGCGCGGGTCGTCCACCACCAGGACCGGCAGGCCGGTCGCGGCGGCGCGCTCGGCGCCGGTCGGGTCGGTCAGCACGGCGACCGCACCGAGGCCGGCGGCCTGGGTGACGAAGTCGGCGCCGTGCAGGCGGGCGCCCGGGAGGGCGGCGTACAGGTCGCCGGGGCGGACGGCGCGCGAGTCATGGGTGATGCCCGTGACCTCGGCGGCGCTCTCCGGCGCGGTGGCACCCAGCTGATCGGCGAGTTCCGCGAGGGGTGTGGCGGAGACCTGCACCGGCCTGGGCGGCCCCGGGTATGTCACGGATGCGCCCTTCTGGGTGGTTTGAGACTGATCAGCGTGTGGCACGGCGGTGAGCGTACCGGGCGCACCCGCTTGCGAGCTAAATAGGGGTCCGCGCGCAGCGCGGTCCGGCAAGGGTGGTGGTGGGTGACGGGCGGGCGAGGGGCTGGGGGCGCCCGGGTTGCCCGAGTCGGGAGTGATCATGGTCACGGAGCGTTCCTGGCTGGTTGCACTGATCAGAAGGTGACGGGCAGATTCGCGGCCCGGGCCCCCGTGGGCGGGACCTGGAGGGTCTTCAGTGCGAACTCCATCACCTCCTTGTAGATGGGTCCGCAGATCTGGCCGCCGAAGTAACTCCCGCTCGTGGCGTTCTGGATGGCGCAGTACACGGTGATGCGCGGGTTGTCCGCAGGTGCGAATCCGGCGAACGAGGAGGTGTAGCCGCGATACTGGCCGGTGGCCGGATCCACGCGGTTGGCCGTACCCGTCTTGCCCGCGACCCGGTAGCCGGGGATGCGCGCCTTGTTGCCGGTTCCCTCCCGGTCGTCGACCACCGACTCCAGCATCTGGGCGAGGGTCTTCGCCGTCTTCGCGCTGACGACCCTTGTCTTCTTGGGCTGCGCGGTCGGGGTGAAGCGCCCGTCGGGTCCCTTCGTGCCGCGCACGAGCGTGGGCTGGATACGTACGCCGCCGTTGGCGATGGTCGAGTAGACGGACGCCGCCTGCAGCGCGGTGACGGACACGCCCTGGCCGAAAGGAATCGTGTACTGCTGCGAGGTCGACCACTTCTCGGGCGGCGCGAGGATGCCCCTGGTCTCGCCGGGGAGACCGAGTCCGGTGTAGCTGCCGATGCCGAACTTGCGCAGGTACGAGTAGAGGACCTTGTTGGCCTGCGCCTGCGTGCTGCCCAGCTGGCCGGTGGCCAGGATGGTGCCGATGTTGCTGGACTTGGCGAGCACGCCGTTGAGCGTGAGGTTCCAGGTGTCGTGGTCGACGTCGTCCTTGAAGAGCCGGTCGCCGCGGTGCAGCCGGTTCGGCACGACGACATGCGTCAGCGGCGTGGCGACGTTCTCCTGCAGTACGGCCGCCATCGACATGATCTTGGCGGTGGAGCCGGGCTCGTAGGCGTCCTCGACGGCCCAGTTGTGCAGGGCGTTCGGGTTCGCCTTGGAGAGGTCGTTGGGGTCGAAGCCGGGCGCGTTGGCCATGGCCAGGATCTCGCCGGTGCGGGTGTCCTGCACTATCACGTACCCGCGGTCCGCCCCGGACTTCCTCACCTGCTGGCTGATCGCGTTCTGCGCGGCCCACTGGATGTCGCGGTCGAGGGTGAGCTCGACGTCGCTGCCGGGCACGGCGGGCGTCTCCGTGGAGCCCGCGGTGGGCACCAGACGGCCGCCGGACTGGGCGTAGCGGATCTTGCCGTCCTTGCCGGCCAGCTCCTTGTTGAGCTCCTGCTCGACGCCTCCGCCGCCCTTGCCCTGGTCGTTGACCCAGCCCAGTATCCCGGCGGCGAGATCACCGTTGGGATAGATCCGCTTGCTGCTGGGGTCGGCGAAGATGCCGGCGAGGACGTTGACGGTGGACTTGTCCTTCTCCCCCTTCGCGACGAGCGCGGTCTTCAGGTCCTTGATCTGCTTCCAGACCTGGGGGGTCTGGCGGCGGGCGAGCAGGACGTAGCGCAGCTTCTTGTTCTTGGGGCGGAGCTTGTGGACGAGCTCTTCCTGCTCCATGCCGAGGATCGGCGCGAGGAGCGCGGCCGCCTGCTCTGGGCCGTTGCCGACCTTCAGCTGTTCGCGGGTGAACATCGTGGGGTCGGCCGTGAGGTCGTAGGCGTCCACGCTGGTCGCGAGGGCCACGCCGTTGCGGTCGAGGATGCCGCCGCGCTCGGCGGTCAGGACATGGCCCACGTAGCGGTTCTGGTCGGCCTTGGCGGCGTATGCGCTCGCGTCGACGGCCTGCACCTGCAGCAGCCGTACGACGAAGGCGATCAGCACCAGGGTGAGCGCCAGGCTGACCATGCGCAGCCGGGGGCGGGGGCTGCCCAGCCGCAGGGCGCCCGGGGCCGCAGGGCGGCCCGGTGCCGGGCGGCGGGCGGGGCGGGCGCCGGGACCCGGGCGCCGGGCGCCGGCGGCGGGGCGGTCGGGGCGCGCGGGGCCGGGCACCCGGCGGCGCGGCGGTTCCCTGTCGGACACTTCCGTCACCTGCCGGGGGTCGTGGTCGTCTGGGCGGGATCGGCTTCCGGGGTGGGGGGCGTGCCGGGGGCCGCGGCGGGCTCCGGCGGGAGCAGGACGAGCGGCATCTGCACCGCGGACTGCTCGACGGCCCGGCTGACGGCCTGCTCGCCGGCGACCGAGGGGACGCCCTTGACGGTCCCGTCGGGATTCAGGAACGCGGGGTCTCCGCCGGGCATCATGCCGAGCTCGCGAGCGCGCTCCTGGAGGGCCTCCGGGGCGGAGTAGGAGTCGATGTCCCGCTGGAGCCCCTGTTCCTCGTCGGTGAGGCTCTTGGTGTCCTTCTGGAGGTCGTCGAGCTTGAACGAGCCTTCACTGAGCGCGGAGTTCAGCACCAGGAGCGCGATCAGGCCGCCGCCCAGAAGGAGCACGACGAGAAGGACGAACGGAGTACGGGCCGCCTGTGCACGGCTTCCCGCTCCGGGGATGAGGCGTGCGAGACGGGCGGCCCGCCCCCTCAGTTCGGGTTTCCTGCTCACGCGGCCTCCAGTGAGTCCGGTTCCCCAACCCACTCGCTCGCCAACTCGTTCACGCCCCTCATTCGATGGACTCCCTGATGCGCTGGGCCCCGCGCAGTCGCGCCGGTGCCGCCCGCCGGTTCTCGGCGACCTCTTCCTCGGTGGGAAGTTCGGCACCGCGGGTGAGCAGCTTGAGCCGGGGCTGGTACTGCTCGGGCACGACCGGCAGCCCGGGGGGCGCGGTGGTGGCCGCTCCGGCCGCGAACACCTGCTTGACCAGGCGGTCCTCGAGCGAGTGGTACGACAGGACGGCGATGCGTCCGCCCACGTCGAGCGCCTGCACGGCGGCCGGGATGGCCCGCTCCAGGACGGAGAGCTCGCCGTTGACCTCGATGCGCAGGGCCTGGAAGGTGCGCTTGGCCGGGTTGCCGCCGGTGCGCTTGGCGGCCTGCGGCAGCGCGTCCCGGATCAGCTCGACGAGCCGCGCGCTGTTGCTGAACGGCTCCTTCTCGCGCTCGCGCACGACGGCGGCCACGATCCGCTTGGCCTGCTTCTCCTCGCCGTACGCGCGCAGGATCCGCACGAGTTCGCCCGCCGGGTAGGTGTTGAGGACCTCGGCGGCGCTCATGCCGGTCGTCTGGTCCATGCGCATGTCGAGGGGGGCGTCCTGGGCGTAGGCGAAGCCACGGTCGGCCTCGTCGAGCTGCATGGAGGAGACCCCGAGATCGAACAGGACGCCCTGTACGCGCGCGATGCCGAGCCGCTCCAGTACGTCCGGGAGCTCGTCGTAGACGGCGTGCACCAGGGTGGCCCGCTCGCCGAAGGGCGCGAGCCGCTCGCCGGACAGGCGCAGCGCCTCCTTGTCGCGGTCCAGGGCGACCAGCCGGGCCTCGGGGAACTGCGTCAGCAGGGCCTCGCTGTGGCCGCCGAGGCCGAGGGTGCAGTCGACGACCACCGCTCCCGGCCGCTGCAGGGCGGGGGCCAACAGGTCCAGGCACCGCTGGAGCATCACCGGGACGTGTCGACTCTGGCTCAAGGGGCCCTCTCAGATCCGGCGTGGGCCTACGCACCGCCGGGTCCCCGCCCGCTCGTGAAGGGGAGGTCGGCCGGCGCCAGGAGCGTCAGCCGACCGGGAGCGGGAGGAGGCCGAGCCGTACGTACGCGCCGCGCACGTGGGGAGACCGTCCGTGCGTGAGCCGGGGTCTCCTGGGATTTCAGTCCAGCAGGGAGGGCCTCGCCTCCCGCTTCGCGTCACTTTAGTCCACGGTGTCTCGCGGTCAATCAACTGGCCTGCGCGTCGCGCCCCGGCGTGAGTGTGTAGCGGCAAATCCGGGAAAATCACCCGTACGGCTTCACCTCCGCCACCCATGTGGGTTACCTCACAAGAGGACTGTGATGACGCTCTTCTCCCGCTCTCACACCGCGACCGGATCGCCTGTGACCAGTACCGTCATAGGTATGACGACTTCTGCATCTGTTCCCACCGAGCCCGAAGGCGCCATACGCGGCGGCACCGTCACCGACCGCCTGGTCGAGGCGAACGGACGCTATGCCGAGGCATTCACCGACCCCGGGATGGACGCCCGCCCCGTCCTGCACGTGGCGGTCGTGGCCTGCATGGACGCCCGCCTCGACCTGCACGCGGCACTCGGCCTGGAGCTCGGCGACTGCCACACCATCCGCAACGCGGGCGGCGTCGTCACCGACGACGTGATCCGCTCGCTCACCATCAGCCAGCGCAAGCTCGGCACCCGCAGCATCGTCCTCATCCACCACACGGGCTGCGGCCTGGAGGCCATCACCGAGGACTTCCGCACCGAGCTGGAGGACGAGGTCGGCCAGCGTCCCGCCTGGGCGGTGGAGTCGTTCCGGGACGTCGACCAGGACGTACGGCAGTCCATGCAGCGGGTGCGCACCTCGCCGTTCCTGCTGCACGCCGACGACGTGCGGGGCTTCGTCTTCGATGTGAAGACGGGTCTGCTGCGCGAGATCGACCCCGCGTGACGGCGCTCGGCCCTTCTCGTTTTTCGCAAATCCCGCGCATGCTGGAGCCCAAGCGTCATAAAACCTGACATACCGCAGCCAGTTGTCCACAGTCGAGTGACACGAATCGGTAACGGCAGCAAGAATGCGGGGTGTGGCGTCACGCGGAACTATTCACGCGTGGTGTCCGTGTTTCGGGGTGGGCCGGTCCGCATCGCAGAGCGGCCCGGAGAAAGAACGGGCCGAGGAGGGCCGGGTGACGACCTATGACGATCGAGCGAGCCTTACAGATCTGACTGCCACTGTGGAGCGGGTCCGCAGTTCGGTGGAAGGAGTGATCGAGGGCAAGCCCGAGGTCGTACGGCTTTCGCTGACCGTACTGCTCGCCGAGGGACATCTTCTGATCGAAGATGTCCCGGGCGTGGGCAAGACCATGCTGGCCAAGGCGCTGGCCAAGTCCATCGACTGTTCGGTGCGACGCATTCAGTTCACCCCCGACCTGCTGCCCTCGGACATCACGGGTGTGTCCATCTGGGACCAGCAGCGCCGGGACTTCGAGTTCAAGCCGGGCGCGATCTTCGCGCAGATCGTGATCGGCGACGAGATCAACCGCGCCTCGCCGAAGACGCAGTCCGCGCTCCTGGAGTCGATGGAGGAGCGCCAGGTCACCATCGACGGGCAGACCTACGAGCTGCCGAGCCCCTTCATGGTGGTGGCCACGCAGAACCCGGTCGAGATGGAGGGCACCTACCCGCTGCCGGAGGCCCAGCGCGACCGCTTCATGGCCCGGGTCTCCATCGGCTACCCCAGCGCGGACGCCGAGCTGCAGATGCTCGACATCCACGGCGGGGTGAACCCGCTGGACGACCTCCAGCCGGTGGCACACGCGCACGACGTCGTGAAGCTGGTCGAGGCCGTCCGCGGCGTCCACGTCGCCGAAACGGTACGGCGGTACGCGGTGGACCTGGTCTCCGCCACCCGCAACCACCCCGACCTCAGACTCGGCGCCTCCCCGCGCGCGACGCTGCACCTGCTGCGCGCGGCGAAGGCCTCCGCCGCCCTGAGCGGCCGGGAGTACGCGCTGCCGGACGACGTGCAGGCGCTCGCCGTGGCCGTCCTGGCCCACCGGCTGCTGCCCACCGCCCAGGCCCAGCTCAACCGCCGTACCTCGGAGCAGGTCGTGCAGGAGATCCTGCAGCGCACCGCGGTGCCCGCGGCGCCCCAGCAGCAGCCCGGCTTCGACGGCCTCGGCCGCGGTACGCCCGCGTACCCCCAGCAGCCGCCGCGGAGGCTGTGATGACCGCCGGGGGGACGGGCCACCCGGACACCGGCCACAGCGAGAAGGGCGGCGTCCGTACCGCCCTGGCGGGCCTGACCACCCGCGGACGCTCCTTCCTGGCCGCCGGAATCGCGGCTGCCATCTGCGCCTACGTCCTGGGACAGAGCGATCTGCTGCGAGTCGGCCTGCTGCTCGCCGCGCTGCCCCTGATCTGCGCACTGTTCCTCTACCGCACGCGCTATAGGGTGGCCGGCAGTCGCCGCCTCTCCCCCGCGCGCGTGCCCGCCGGCAGCGAGGCCCGCGTCCATCTTCGGATGGACAACGTCTCGCGGCTGCCCACAGGGCTGCTGATGCTCCAGGACCGGGTGCCGTACGTGCTCGGCCCGCGCCCCCGCTTCGTCCTGGACCGGGTGGAGCCGGGCGGCCGCCGCGAGGTGTCCTACCGGGTCCGCTCCGACCTGCGCGGCCGCTATCCGCTGGGCCCGCTGCAGCTGCGCCTGACCGACCCGTTCGGGATGTGCGAGCTGACCCGGTCCTTCTCGACGTACGACACCCTGACGGTGATCCCGCGCGTGGAGGCGCTGCCGCCGGTGCGGCTGAGCGGGGAGTCGAAGGGGTACGGCGACGGGCGGCAGCGCTCGCTCGCGCTGGCCGGCGAGGACGACGTGATCCCGCGCGGCTACCGCTACGGCGACGACCTGCGCCGCGTGCACTGGCGTCTCACCGCCCGGTACGGCGAGTTGATGGTGCGCCGCGAGGAGCAGCCCCAGCGTGCCCGCTGCACGGTGCTGCTCGACACCCGGGGCCTCGCATTCCGGGGCGCGGGCCCCGACTCGGCGTTCGAGTGGGCGGTCTCGGGCGCGGCGTCCGTCCTGGTGCACATGCTCGAACGGGGCTTCTCCGTCCGGCTGTTGACCGACACCGGCAACTCGGTGCCCGGCGAGGGCGCCGACGGGTTCGCCGGCGCCAGCCAGGAGACGGCGGACGCGGCCGGGCTGATGATGGACACCCTCGCGGTGGTCGACCACTCCGACGGCGCGGGCCTGTCGCGGGCGTACGACGTGCTGCGCGGGGGGAACGAGGGACTGCTGGTGGCCTTCCTCGGCGACCTCGACGAGGAGCAGGCGGCGGTGGCCGCCAAGATGCGGCAGCGCAGCGGAGGCGCGGTCGCCTTCCTGCTGGACAGCAACGCCTGGGGGCGGGAACCGAGCGATGTGCCCGGTCCGTTGGACAGGAGCGAGGAACGGCTGCGGATGCTGCGGGAGGCGGGCTGGACGGCCCTGAAGGTGCCGCGGGCCGCGTCGCTCGCCGAGTTGTGGCGTCTGGCGGACCGTGAGCGCACGGGTCTCGCCGCGACGAGCGGGACGAACGGTGGGGGGGCGGGCTCATGAGCGGGCGGGCACGACTGGCGCTGTGCGCCTGGGCGGCCACGCTGATGGCGTCCTGCGCCCTGCTGCCGCTGGTCTCGCCGGCCACCTGGATCCTGCAGGTGGCGGTCATGCTCGCCGTGCAGACGGGGGTGGGCGCGGCGACCCGGCGGGTGCCGCTGGCGCGGCCGCTGACGGTGGCGGCGCAGGCGCTGGTCACGCTGATGATGCTGACCCTGGTCTTCGCCCGGCAGCAGGCCCTCATAGGCATCGTCCCCGGCCCCGACGCGTTCCGTCACTTCGCGGACCTGCTGCAGCAGGGCAGCGACGACATCGCGCGGTATGCGATCCCCGCGCCCCTGGAGTCCCACGGCATCCGGCTGATGATCCTCGGCGGGGTCCTGGTGATCGGCCTCGCGGTGGACACCCTCGCGGTGACCTTCCGCAGCGCGGCCCCGGCCGGACTGCCGCTGCTGGCGCTGTACTCCGTGGCCGCGGGGCTGTCCGACGGCGGCACCGACTGGGTGTGGTTCCTGGTCGCGGCGGGCGGCTATCTGATGCTGCTCCTGGCCGAGGGGCGCGAGCGGCTCTCGCAGTGGGGCCGGGTCTTCGGCGGGGCGGCGCGCAGCCCGGGCGGGGAGCCCGGCGCGGTGGCACCGGTGCGCACCGGGCGCCGTATCGGCGTGGTCGCACTGGGTGTCGCCCTGGTGGTGCCGATCGCCCTGCCCGCGATGAACGGCGGCCTGCTGGACGCGGCCGGGACGGGCGTGGGCGGCGGCAACGGCAGCGGCGGCACGATCTCCGCGGTGAACCCGCTGGTGTCCCTGCGCGACAGTCTGAACGTGGACCAGGACCGCCAGGTCATGTCCCTCAAGACGAACAGCAACGACATCTCGAACCTGTACCTGCGGATCGTGTCCCTGGACGACTTCGACGGCAGCACCTGGAAACCGTCCAAGCGGCACGTCACCGGAGTACCGGACAGCTTCCCGACCCCGTCCGGCCTCGGTGGGGACGTCAAGCGGGCGGAGATACAGACCCGGATCTCGGCCGCAGACTGGTACGCCCAGGACTGGCTGCCGATGCCGTACCCACCCAGCGGCGTGGACGTCGGCGGGAAATGGCGTTACGAACCGGTGGGCATGACGCTGGTCGGCGACCACGGCGAGACCACCCGCGGGAAGACCTATCTGGTCAAGAGCCTCGATGTGCAGCCGACCGCGGAGCAGCTCGCCGACGCTCCGGAGCCGCCCGCGTCCCTGAAGCGCGACTACACCAAACTGCCGGACTCGCTGCCCGCGGTGGTGGCCAGGACTGCCCGCAAGGTCACCGACGGCGCGACCAGCCACTATGAGCAGGCGGTCAAGCTCCAGGACTACTTCGCCCTGACCGGCGGCTTCCAGTACAGCACCCAGGTGCAGGTCGGCAGCGGCTCGCAGGCGATCGCCAAGTTCCTGAAGGACAAGGAGGGCTTCTGCGTCCACTTCTCCTTCGCGATGGCGGCGATGGCCCGCAGCCTGGGCATACCCGCCCGGGTCGCGGTGGGCTTCGCCCCGGGCACGCCACAGGCGGACGGCTCGGTGTCGGTGGGGCTGAAGGACGCACACGCCTGGCCAGAGCTGTACTTCGAGGGCGTGGGCTGGACCCGCTTCGAGCCGACCCCGAACCGGGGCGTGACCCCCTCGTACACGCAGTCGGACACGCCGGACAACAATCTCCCGCCGGTGCCGCGGTCCTCGCAGTCGGCGGGTGCGTCCGCGTCGGCGGCTCCGTCGGCGAGCACGAGCTGCTCGGCGCAGCAGAAGAAGCTGGAGGCCTGCGCCGCCGCGCTCCCGCTGGAGACGGCCAAGCCAGGCGACGACGGTCTCCCCTGGTACAAGATCGCCGGATGGTCCCTGCTGGGGCTCCTTGCGGTCGCCGTGCCGCTGCTGCCGATGCTGTGGCGGCTGCGGCGGCGCTCGGTGCGGCTGGCCTCGGCCCAGCACACCGTCTCCGGCCCGACGCTGACCCGGGAGGGCCGCAAGGCACGCGGCACGGACGCGGGGAGCACGGACGACGTCGACGTGACGGCCCTGCCGGTGGAGGCGGATGCGCGGTACGCCGCGGAGGTGGCCGCGGGCCATGTCCTGGCCGTCTGGCGCGAACTCACCGACACGGCCTGGGACTACGGCATCGTGCCGGACGATGCGCTGACCCCGCGCAAGGCGGCCGCACGCATCGTGCGGCTGGGGCAGCTGGACGCGGCGACCGCCGAGTCGGTGCACCGGGTGGCGAGTGCGGTGGAGCAGGTGCTGTTCGCACCTCAGCCGCGGGACGTGCCGGGACTGGCCGACCATGTGCGCAGGCTGCGGGCGGCGCTGCGGTCCAAGGTCAGCTGGACCACCCGGGTACGGGCGGTCGTGGCACCCCGGTCGGCCGTCCGCGCGGTGTGGGACCTCACGGACCGCTGGACCGCCTTCAAGGCCCGCTGTGCCGACCGCTGGTCGACGCCGGCGCGGCGCCCGTCGGGGCAGCAGAGCGGCTGAGAGCGCCGTTGCGGCCGGGCCGCACCGCGCCGTTGGATGGTCTCTGCTGGGGCTCCTTGCGGTCGCCGTGCCGCTGCTGCCGATGCTGCGGCGGCGCTCGGTGCGGCCGGCCGCGGCCCAGTACACCGTCTCCGGTCGGCGCGGCGCGGTGCGGCCGGCCGCACCGCGCCAGTCATCCGGGCATACGTGAGGGGGTGACCACCCGCCGGGTGGTCACCCCCTCACCTGTGTCTGCGAGGACCGTCCGGGACGGACGGTGGAAGAGGAGCTAGTGGCCCTGCTCGTCGCGGCGGCGCTGCCAGCGCTGCTCGATGCGGTCCATCATGGAGCGCTTCTGCCGTCCCTGACGGCGCGCGTGCGGGGCAGCACCGGCCGCGGGCTGTTCGCCCGGCTTGGGGGCCTTGCGCCAGCCGGTGACGGCGAGCACGGCACACCCCAGCATGACCAGGAAGCCCACCACGCTGAGCCAGACCTGCTTGGCGACCATTCCAGCCATGAGGAGCGCGATACCCACGAGGAAGCCCGCGACCGCCTGGTAGACCCGCCGCCGGGTGTACGTACGCAGCCCGCTTCCCTCAAGCGCCGACGCGAACTTGGGATCTTCGGCGTACAGCGCTCGCTCCATCTGCTCGAGCATGCGCTGCTCGTGCTCCGAGAGCGGCACGGAGTCCTCCTCATCGTGCAGTCGCCGGGGCGACCCGGGGGGTCCCTTCAGGATAGGCAGGGAATCGCCCCCGTGAAACCCGCCCCTCTGCGCCAATTGGCCAACCGGAATCCGCCATGGACGTCCCGGCTCACTGAAGCTTGCATTCCCCAGCGGCCGACCCGTCATGCCGGGCGGTCTCCCTCGATCATACGGCGCTGAACGCCCGATCGGGGGGCCTGTGGCGTACTCCATGTGCGGCCAAGTCCCTGATCAGCGGCGCACCACAGGAGCCCGCTCAGACCTCGGTGGCCCCCTGCGTCTCGCCGAGCACATGGAGCTGGGTGGCCACGGAGTGGAAGGCGGGGAGTTCGGCCGCCGCCTCCTCCAGCTTGAGCAGCGCCTCCAGGGCGCCGGGCTCGGTGTCCACCAGGACCCCCGGGACGAGGTCGGCGAAGACCCGTACGCCGTGCACGGCGCCGACCCTGAGGCCCGCGCCCTCGACCAGCCCGGTGAGCTGTTCGGCGGTGAAGCGGCGCGGCACCGGGTCGCCCGCGCCCCAGCGGCCGTTCGGGTCGGCGAGGGCCTGCCTCGCCTCCTTGAAGTGGCCGGCGAGGGCGCGCGCGAGCACGGCGCCGCCCAGACCCGCGGCGAGCAGGCTCAGCACGCCCTCGGAGCGCAGGGCGGCCACGGCGTTGCGCACGCCCTCGGCCGGGTCGTCGACGTACTCCAGGACGCCGTGGCACAACACCACGTCGTAGCCGCCGCGCTCGACCACGTCGAAAAGGCCGTGGGCGTCGCCCTGGACGCCCTGCACACGGTCGGCGACGCCGGCCTCGGCGGTGCGGCGCTCCAGCGCGAACAGCGCGTTGGGGCTGGGGTCGACGACGGTGACCTTGTGGCCGAGGCTGGCGACGGGCACCGCGAACTTGCCGCTGCCGCCCCCGGTGTCGAGAACGTCCAGCGACTCCCGCCCGGTGGCCTTCACCCGGCGTTCGAGGGCGTCCTGGAGGACCTCCCAGACCACGGCGGTACGGAGGGAGGCGCGGGGGCGGCTCGGGTCCGACACGGCAGTTGACTCCTCGGCGCGGCACCGCCCATTGCACGGCGGAGCGAACGGGGTGCCTCCCCGGCCGGGGTACGGAGGGAAGGCTTCAGGCGCCTTCCACCCTATTGCCTCCACCGCCCCACCTGGTCACCGCGCAGGCGTGCCCGCCGATCGTCTCGTACGGCGGACTCGCTCACCCCGTGTCCGGGAAGCTCCGGTCGCTCTCCGCGTCGGCCTGTGGATGGTCGGCGTCCTGGCGTGGTTGCGGCAGGACCGGCTGGAGTACGAGCATCCGCTCGACGAGGCGCAGGAACATCGCCACGTCACGTATCAGGTCGTCGGCGTCCCGGCGGCTGGCCGCGCCCTGTATGCCCGCCTCGGCCAGGGCACGGCGGCGGGCCCCGGAGGCGAACAGCGCGCTCCACTCGGTCAGTTCGGGCGCGATTTCGGGGAGCACTTCCCAGGCGCTCCTGATGCGGGCGCGGCGTCGGGAGGTGGGTTCGGGGCGGCCCCGCGCGGCGAGCACTGCGGCGGCAGTGCGCAGCGCGGCGAGGTGGGCGGTGGCATAGCGCTCGTTGGGCGTTTCGAGGACGGCTGCCTCGTCCAGTCCGGCGCGGGCCTGGGCGAGCAGGTCGAGGGCGGCGGGCGGGGCCGTGGTCCGGCGGAGCACCGGGTGGACGTCGCTCGCCGGGCCGGTCAGTGAGGGGGCAGGGCCGGTGGCGCGGCGCCGACGGGCGGCTGCTGCGTGATAGCTGGCCATGACGAACCTCCTGTCGTCTGCGTGACGGCATGCCCTGATACGGGGCGCCGTATGTGCCCATCGTGCGGTATGCCACTGACAATCCGTTCTGACCTGCGCTTTTGCTTCGATCGAAGGTTCGGAGTAGTTTTTGCACTGACCAGTCAGTTCAATTTCAGGGGATGGGGGGAACCGTGCCCGGAATCGGTGTCACGGCCCGCGGCCTCGGAGTCAGGGGCCCTCGCGGCTGGGCCTTCCGCGACGTCACGTTCGACGCGGAGCCCGGCTCGCTGATCGCGATTGAGGGACCGTCCGGGTCCGGCCGTACCTGCCTGCTGCTCGCGCTGTCGGGACGGATGAAACCCACCGCGGGAGCGGCCGAGGTGGGCGAGTGGAAGCTGCCCAAGCAGATGGCGGCCGTGCGCCGGGTCAGCGGGCTCGCGCATGTGGCCGGGGTCACCGACCTCGAGCCGGCCCTGACCGTGGGCGAGCATCTGCTCGAACGGGCGCTGCTGCAGCGGCGGTTCGGCGACTCGCTGCGCGCGCTGCTGCGGCCGCGCAAGGAGCGCACGGCCGAGGCCAGGCTGCGCATCGACACCGCTCTGGCCGCCGCCGGGCTGGACCGCGAGGCCCTGCCCAAGGGCTCCCGGACGGCCGTACGCGATCTGGAGCGGCTGGAGGCGCTGCGGCTGTCCATCGCGCTCGCGCTGCTCGGACGGCCCCGGCTGCTCGCCGTCGACGACACCGACCTGAAGCTCTCGGATGCCGAACGGGCCGAGGTCTGGGCGCTGTTGAGGTCGATCGCCGCGGCCGGGACGACCGTCGTGGCGGTGTGCAGCGGGGCACCGGAGGACACCGTCGTCGTAGCCACCACGGAGAAGGCCACCACGGAGAAGGAGAAGGCCGATGCGCTCGCCGAAACTGGCCGCTCTTGAGCTCAGGCGGTTCCGCCGGGGCAGGCTGCCACGCGCCGCCCTGGTGGCGCTGCTGGTGCTGCCGCTGCTGTACGGCGCCCTGTACCTGTGGTCGTTCTGGGACCCGTACGGCCGTCTGGACCGCATCCCCGTGGCGCTCGTCAACGACGACAAGGGGGCGACGGCCGACGGGAAGAAGATCGCTGCGGGCGAGGCCATCACCGAAGGGCTGCGCGACAGCGACACCTTCGAATGGCACGAGGTGAGTGCCGAGGACGCACGCGCGGGTGTCGAGGACGGCAGGTACTACCTGTCGCTGACCATGCCGTCGGACTTCAGCAGGCGGATCGCGTCCAGCGCGGGCGCCTCGCCGGAGACGGGCGCGCTCCAGGTGCGTACGAACGACGCGAACAACTACATCGTCGGGCAGATCTCCCGGACGGTGTTCAGCGAGGTGCGCCAAGCCGCGTCCGCGAAGGCGTCGCGGTCGTTCCTGGACAAGATCTTCATCTCGTTCTCCGACATCCACGGGGCGACGGTGAAGGCCGCGAACGGCGCCGACCAGCTCAACGGCGGCATCGGGAAGGCGGAGAAGGGCTCCAAGGATCTCGCCGACGGCCTGAGCGACGCCAAGGACGGCAGCGGCAGGCTGTCCACGGGCCTGACGAAGCTCGACACGGGCGCGGGCGACCTGGCGGACGGCTCGAAGCAGGTCGCGGCGGGCACGCAGACCCTTGCAGACAAGGTCAACGGGATCGACAAGAAGGTGGGCCCGTTTCTCAAGGGGAACGAGAAGACCATCGGGGACACCGCCCGGCTCGTCGCCGACTCCTCCAAGGCGATCCGCGACAACCTCGACACCCTGGTGAAGACGGCTCCGGCCGCCGCCAAGGGCGCCCACGCGGCCTCCGACGCGCTGAACGACGTCTACCGGGCGCGCTGCCAGGACGCCGTACTGCCGGATCCGGCCTGCTCCGACCTGAAGAAGGCGAAGGACGCGGCCGCCGACGTGGCGACGATCGCCGACGACCTCAACACGCTGATCGGCGACCAGCACGGAGACCTGAAGAAGCTCGACGGCAACCTGGCCACTCTCCAGAGGCAGGCCCAGGCGCTCGCCGACCGGGCACCGCACCTGTCCGAGGATCTCGACGACGCCGTATCCAAGATCAACAAGCTGAATGAAGGCGCTGGGAAGGTCGCTGCCGGCGCGCAGAAACTGCACCAGGGGCTCGGTACGGCCAAGAGCGGCGCCGGAGACCTGGACGAGGGCGTAGGCAAGCTGAAGACCGGCGCCGAGGACCTCAACGGCGGCATGTTCAGGCTCGTCGACGGCTCCGGGAAGCTCGCGGGCGGACTGCACGACGGCGCCGGGAAGATCCCCGACTACGACAAGCAGGATCGCAACCAGCGCACCGAGGTGATGGCCGACCCCGTCAAGCTCGTCTCCAAGGACCTCCACAAGGCGCCCAACTACGGCACCGGGTTCGCCCCGTACTTCATTCCGCTGTCCCTGTGGGTGGGCGCGATGGTGGCGTACATGCTGATCCCCCCGATGAACCGGCGCGCACTCTCCACGGGCGCCCCCGCGTGGCGGATCGCGCTGGCCGGCTGGCTGCCGGTGGTGGCGATCGGCGTTTTGCAGACGGTGTCCTTGATGGCGGTCCTGCACTGGGCGATCGGCCTCCAGATGACCCGGGCGGCCGGAACGATCGGCTTCCTGTTCCTGGTGACGGCGTGCTTCGGGGCGATCGTGCAGTGGCTGAACGCGCGCTTCGGAGCGGCGGGCCGGATCCTCGTTCTCGCCCTGCTGATGCTCCAGCTGACCTCCGCGGGCGGCACGTACCCGGTGCAGACCAGCCCCGGCTTCTTCAACGCGATCCACCCCTTCCTCCCGATGAGTTACATCGTGGAGGCCCTCAGGAGGCTCATCACGGGCGGCGGCCTGGGACCGGTGTGGCACGCGTGCGTGGTGCTCGTCGCGTTCACCGCGGGGGCGCTCGCGCTGACCGCCGTGTCGGCCCGCCGCCGGCAGGTGTGGACGCTGGACCGGCTGCACCCGGAGCTGAGCCTGTGAGCGCGGAGGTGACATCCCGGGGCGCGGCTCCTGTGACAATCAGGCCCATGGAAAGCAGCAGCGCCACGTCGGGCGGCAGTACCCGCCGCGAGGCCACCCGGCAGAAGCTCTACGAGGCCGCCGTCACGCTCATCGCCGAGCAGGGATTCTCCGCCACCACCGTGGACGAGATCGCCGAGCGGGCCGGGGTCGCGAAGGGCACGGTCTACTACAACTTCGCGAGCAAGTCGGTCCTCTTCGAGGAGCTGCTGCGGCACGGGGTCGGCCTCCTCACCGCCTCCCTCCGGGAGGCGGCCGAGCGCACGGCCAGGGACGGCGGCACCAAGGTGGACGCCCTGGACGCGATGATCCGGGCCGGTCTCGTCTTCATCGAACGCTATCCGGCCTTCACGCAGCTGTACGTGGCCGAGCTGTGGCGCACCAACCGGGCCTGGCAGTCCACCCTGATGGTGGTCAGGCAGCAGGCTGTCGCGGTCGTCGAGGACGTCCTGCGCGCGGGCGTGGCGGCCGGCGAGTTCAGCGCCGAGATCGATGTGCCGCTGACCGCGTCCGCACTGGTCGGGATGGTCCTGGTGGCCGCACTGGACTGGCAGTCCTTCCAGCCGGAGCGCTCCCTGGACGACGTCCATGCGGCGCTGTCCCGGCTGCTCCAGGGACGTGTCAGCGGTCGCAGCGGGAGCTGATCGCATACGAAAGCGCCGGTCCGGTGTGGCCGCGTCCCCCGCGGGCCACCTCGAACCGGCGCTTTCTCGTGCTCCCCCGTTGTGCTCCCCCGTTGTGCTTCCCCCGGGTTTTCCCCCGTTGGGCCCCCGTTTCGGTCGTTCCCCCGGGTTCCCCCCGTGCCTCGCTCCCGCCGGCCTCGGCCGACGGAAGGAGCGGATCCGGGGCGGCTCCGTTCCGGCGCCCCGTGTCGCCGGTGCCGGAGCCGTGCCCCTTTCCGTGTCTCCACTCTCTCGTTCGCGCAGGTCGGGCCCCATCCGCGCGCGTACTCATCTCACCCCCTAGGTACGGATACTCAGACCTGCGCACTCATGCGCAGAACGCTCCGTTGCCGACTGGTGACGTTCGCGTCCGCATCCGTACTCCCCTCGGGCCGGGGGTCAGGGGCTTTGCCCGGCGGACCACCCCTGCCGTGACTGTCAGTGGCGGTCGATAAAGTCGCAGGCATGGGACGGATTGCGGTGATCGGCGCCGGGATGGGCGCGATGGCGGCCGCCGCCCGGCTGGCCGTCGCGGGCCACCGGGTGGCGGTGTACGAGCGTGGGGAGACGTACGGCGGAGCGGTGCGCCGATTCGAGCGGGACGGCTTCGGCTTCGACACCGGTCCTGGGCTGCTGACCCTGCCCGCGGTCTGGCGCGATCTGTTCATCAAGACCGGCAAGCAGCCGCTGGAGGAGTGCGTCGAGCTGGTCCAGGTCGACCCGTCCTCGCGGCACGTCTTCGCGGACGGCACCGCCGTCGCGCTGCCGAACGCCTCGCGCGCAGGAGTGGTCGCCGCTCTGGACGAGGCGCTCGGGGCGGGCGCGGGCGGCCGCTGGGGCGACTTCCTGGTGCGGGCCCGCGAGGCCTGGGACCGCACCCGCCGGCCGCTGCTGGAGGAGCCCCTGTGGCCCAACTGGGCGGTGCTGGCCGACCGCGAGCCGTACCCGGCGGTCCCGCACAAACGGCTGCTGCGCACCCGGCGCGCCGCCACCCTCGCCGAGGTCGGCGCCTGGGAGTTGCGCGATCCCCGGCTCACGGCGCTCCTGGAGAATTACGCCCTCGCGTACGGCCTCGACCCGCGCGTCACCCCGGCGAGCGCGGCCGTGCTGCCGTACATGGAGCACGCCTTCGGCAGCTGGTATGTCCGCGGCGGCGTAAGGGAGTTGGCGCGCGCGGTGTACGAGCGGTGTGTGGCCCGCAGGGTCGAGTTCCACTTCGGCGCCGAGGTGACGGGGGTGCTGGAGAAGGACGGCCGGGCGGCCGGGGTGGAGCTGGCTGACGGGACGGTTGCGGAGGCGGACCATGTGGTCGCCGGTGTGCATCCCGTACGTCTGCAGGGGCTGACGGAGCGCCGGCTCGACGACGAGGGTGATGTGCGCCCCGACACGGCAGCCCGCCCCGGGCGGTTCACCGTGCTGCTGGCGCTGCGCGGCCCGCGGGAGACCGGTGCGCTTCATCACACGGTCGTGCACGCACCCGACCGCACGGCCGAGTTGGAGTCTCTGCGCTCCGGTACGGATGAGCCCGTGCGGCCCACCGTGACCGTGCTGCGGCCGGACGACCCGGCGCTGCGACCGGACGAGGAGCACGAGTCCGTGGTCCTGTCCGCAGCGGTCCCGGCGGAGGGCGACTGGCACCGGTCGGAGCGGGGCGAACGTTTCGCGGACCTGCTCCTCGCCGCGGCCGAGGTCGCGATACCCGGACTGCGCGAGCGGCTGCTGTGGCGCGAGGTCCGGTCGCCGGGTCTCGGCGAGGACGAGACGGGCGCCGCCTTCGGGGGCGTGTCCGCTCCCTCGCTGGCCGCCGGGGAAGGACGCTTCCTGCACCCGGCCAACACCACCAGGTTCCCTGGGCTGTACCGGGTCGGCGGCTGGTCGCACCCGGGCGGGGGGCTGCCGCACGCGGGCATGTCGGGCGCGCTGGTGGCCGGTCTGATCGTGGAGGGGCCGGAGTTCCGGGGTTCTCAGTGAGCACCCCGGCCTGACGGGCCCTCAGAAGCAGCCCTGGCCCTCAGAAACGGTACTGCGCATTTCAGAAGCGGTACTGCTCGTCGTATCCGTTCCCCTGAGCCTGCCCCTGCCCCTGCCCCTGGCCGTTGTCCTGGTAGGGGTAGGGCTGCTCCTGCGGGAGCTCGCCGCCGTAGGCCTCGTCGGTGCGCTGCTGCGGGACCCACACCCCGCCGGACGGGGTCTGGCCGTCGTAGGTGCCGGTGGCGTACTGGTCCTGGCCGTAGCCCTGCTGACCGTACTGGCCGTAGGCGTCGTAGCCGCCGCCGTAGGTCTGGGTGCCGATGTACGGGTCGGAGTAGGCGGCGTACTGCTGCTGCCCGGTGGTGTCGTAGCCGTACTGCTGCTGGTTGTAGCCGGAGTAGTCGTACCCGTAGGACTGGTCGGCTCCCTGGGCGGCCGTCGCGTACTGGTCCTGGGACTGCCCCGTGTTCGCGTAGGACGTGTCGGCGGCGGCGTACGCGGGGTCGCTGTATATGCCGTAAGAGCCGGTGTCCTCGGGCAGGGGCTGCGGCTCGTAGACCGCGGTGGACTCGGCGGGGGTGGGCTGGGAGGAGCGGGCGGGCGTGAAGACGTCGTCGCGGTCGTAGTCGTCCTCGTTGCCGTAGGACACGCTCTCGCGGTTGTAGACGCCCTGGTCGTCGTGGCCGCCGTCGTCCGGCTCGAGGTCGGAGACCTCCAGGGTCGGGTCCTGGTGGTCCGGTTCGCCGCGGCGGCGCTTGCTGACGCCCCCGATGCCCGTCCGGCTGACCGCCCAGCCGGACGCGAAGCCGCGGCGGAACGACAGCGTGACGTAGGTCTGGCCGACCGCGAACGCGGCAGCGCCGAGACCGATGACGACCACCGAGGGGATCAGCACCCCGAGTACGACGCCGAGGAAGCCGGCGAAGGCGAGCAGCCGCCAGCGCAGGCGCGCCTTGTACTGCAGCAGCACCTCGCCCAGCAGCCACAGCGCCACAATTCCGAACGCGATGTAGAGGACCGTCCAGCCCATGTACGCCCCTCTCCGAGTCGCCGCTACGCAGTGTGTCGTATACCCGTGCGGCCGGTCTAGGCCTGCGGGGGGTGGTGCAGGCCCAGGTTTTCGTAGATTTCCAGCGTCGCCGTGGAGTTGTTGAGCGTGATGAAGTGCAGTCCGGGCACTCCCTCGGCCAGCAGCCGCGCGCAGAACTCCGTGGCGAATTCGATGCCAATGGAGCGTACAGCGGTCGGATCGTCTTTTGCTGTGAGGATCCGCTCTTTCACGGCGGAGGGGATGACGGCGTTGCTGAGCTGCGGCAGCCGCTCCAGCATCTTCACGCTGGTCACCGGCATCACCTCGGGGATGACGGGGGTGTCGCAGCCGGCCGCGACGACTCGGTCACGCAGCCGCAGATAGGACTCCGGCTGGAAGAACATCTGGGTGATGGCGTAGTCGGCGCCGGCCCGGCACTTGTCCACGAAGTGGGCGACGTCCGTGTCCCAGTCCTCGGAACGCGGATGCATCTCCGGGAAGGCCGCGACGCCGACACAGAAGTCGCCCGACTCCTTGATGAGCTGGACGAGCTCGGCGGCGTAGGTCAGTCCCGTCGGGTGCGGCACCCAGTCGCCCATGGGGTCGCCGGGCG
Source organism: Streptomyces sp. NRRL S-646 (assembly GCF_000720765.1). GTDB lineage: Bacteria > Actinomycetota > Actinomycetes > Streptomycetales > Streptomycetaceae > Streptomyces. The sequence goes on along the minus strand of NZ_JODC01000005.1, from coordinate 434,403 downwards.
GGTCACCGCGCACGGCGAGCATGTTGCGGATCCCGGCGTCGGCGTACTGGCCGATGATGTTGCGCAGCTCGGCGATGGAGTGGTTGACCGCGGTGAGGTGGGCGACCGGGGTGAGCGTGGTGTCGGCGGCGATCTGCTCGGTCGCCTTCACCGTGCCCGCGCGGGTGGAGCCACCCGCCCCGTACGTCACGGAGACGAAGCTCGGGGCCACGGCCTCGACCCTGCGGAGCGCGTTCCAGAGGTTGCGTTCGCCCTTCTCCGTCTTCGGAGCCCAGAACTCGAACGAGAACGTCGTCTTGCCGGTCGCGAGCATGTCACGCACCGTGCGCGCGTGGTCAGTCCTGGTGGATGCGGTTCCGAGGGCCATACCCGCAGGTTAGTCAGGGGGCGACGGCTCCCCAACCGGATGCGGGATATTTGCCCGATTTGTCTATTTGTTGTCCACCTATCGGACAACCCGGCGGACATTCTTCGGACAAGCAGCCGGGCATTCCGTGCGACAAGCTGCCACGCATTCCGTCGGACAATCCGTCTGGCGCCCATCGGACAAATACGCCGGACGACAGACCCCGATCGGGCCTGCGCTACGCGCTCCGCAGCCGCTTCGCGAACTCCTGCGCCGCCGCGCCCGGATCGTCGGCCTCCGTGATCGCACGGACGACCACGACGCGGCGGGCACCGGCCTCGAGCACCTCGTCCAGGTTGCCGAGGTCGATGCCGCCGATGGCGAACCAGGGGCGCTCGGTGCCCAGAGAGGAGGTGTACCTGACCAGGTCGAGGCCGGGGGCGTGGCGGCCGGGCTTGGTGGGGGTCGGCCAGCAGGGGCCGGTGCAGAAGTAGTCGACGCCCTCCTGGACGGCGGCCGCGGCGGCCTCGGACTCGGCATGGGTGGAGCGGCCCACGAGGACGTCCTCGCCGAGGATCGCGCGGGCCGCGGGGACCGGGATGTCGCCCTGGCCGAGGTGGAGCACGTCGGCCCCGGCGGCGTGCGCGACATCCGCGCGGTCGTTGACGGCGAGGAGCCTGCCGTGCCGGGCGCAGGCGTCGGCGAAGACCTTCAGGTGCTCCAGCTCCTCGGCCGCCTCCATGCCCTTGTCGCGCAACTGCACGATGTCGACCCCGCCCGCCAGGACGGAGTCCAGGAACTCCGGCAGGTCGCCCTGGCGCCTGCGGGCGTCCGTGCAGAGGTAGACGCGGGCGTCGGCGAGCTCGGCGCGTGCGGTGGTGGCGGTGTCGGGCATACGAGGGTCCCCCGTGGTGTCGTTCCTGTTCGGCGGTATACGGGCCGCGGGCCGGCCGTGGCCGTGGGTTTCTGCGGGCCGCAGTGAGCCACGGCCGCGGCCCTGCCTGCGCGGACCTCGGCCCTTACGCCGGACGGTGTTCGGTTCAGCCTGTTCGGATCAGACGGCGAGCGCCTGGGCCCGGCGCTTCACCTCCGTACCGCGATTCTCGCTCAGAGCCTGCGCGGGGGTGCCGGGCAGGCTGTCGTCGGGGGTGAAGAGCCACTCGATCATCTCTTCGTCGGTGAAGCCGTCGTCCCTCAGGAGCGTCAGGGTCCCGGTCAGGCCCTTGACGACCTTCTGCTCGGCCTCGTCGATGAATGCGGCGGGGACGTGCAGCGCGCGGTTCTCACCTCGGCGTACGGCGATGAGCTGGCCCTCCTTGACCAGCTGCCGCACACGCGTCACCTCGACATCGAGCATCTCTGCGATGTCGGGGAGGGTGAGCCAGGCGGGGACGAGAGCTTCGATCTTTGCGTCAATCTCGGTCACGGAATCAAGCCTGCCATCCCGCACTGACAGTCGGAAGCCAGAATCGTCCGACCTGGGGTTTCGCCGCCCGTCGTGGCCGCCGTCCTGCGTACTACGCCGTGGCCGTCTTCATGGGCCGCGCCGGGTCCGCCAGCAGCTGCGGGTCCATCGGGGTGCCCGCCTCGATCAGCCGTCTGCCCTGTGCGAGGTCCCTCGGCCTGCCCACCGCCAGCAGGGCGACCAGGCGGCTCTCGCGCAGCCAGCAGACGGACCAGGCGGGGCCCGCGGGGTCGCCGCGCCACAGGGTCGTGTCGGCGGCGGTGTGGTGGCCGGCGTACTGGACGAAGCGGCCGAACTGCTCGGACCAGAAGTACGGGACCGGGTCGTAGGCCGCGGGGGGCTCGCCGGTGGTCTCGCCGATGATGTTCGCGGCGACTGTGCGCGGGCCCTGGAGGGCGTTGTCCCAGTGGTGGACCAGCAGGCGCTCGCCGTACCGTCCGGAAGGGAAAGAGGCGCAGTCGCCGACCGCGTAGACATCCGGTGCCGAGGTGCGCAGGTAGGCGTCGGCGACGACTTCGTGGTGCGCGCCGAGCTCGATGCCGGCACCGGCCAGCCAGGCCGTGGCGGGGCGTGCACCGATGCCGACCACGACCGCACCGGCGGACAGCCGGGAGCCGTCGTCGAGGACGACCGCGCCCGGCTCAATGTGCTCCACGCGCGCGTGCGTACGCAGCTCGGTGCCTGCGTCGGCGTACCAGGCGGCCATCGGCGCCGCCACCTCGGCGGGCAGCGCGCCCGCGAGCGGCCGGTCCGCGGCCTCGACGACGGTCACCGCACAGCCCGCCTCGCGCGCGGCCGTGGCGAACTCCGCGCCGATCCAGCCCGCGCCGACCACCACGATGTCGTGCTGCCGCGCCAGCACGGGCCGCAGCCGTTCGGCGTCGTCCAGGGTGCGCAGCAGATGCACGCCGGGCACGCCCTCGGTGCCCGGCAGCGTGATCGGTTCGGCGCCGGTCGCGAGGACCAGGACGTCGTACGGCACGAGCCCGGTCTCGGTGTCCAGCTCGTGCTCGCCGGGGCGCACGCCGAGCACCTCGCACCCCAGTCGCAGTTCGATGCCGAGCGCCTCGAAGTCGACGTCGAAGGCGGAGCCCTCGGACTTGCCGAGCAGGACGGCCTTGGACAGCGGCGGCCGGTCGTACGGCTGGTGGGGCTCGGCGCCGATCACCGTCACGGTGCCGGTGAAGCCCTGTTCGCGCAGGGCGACCGCGGTCTGTACACCGGCCATGCCCGCGCCGACGACGACCACGCGCCGCCCCGGTGACGTGCTCACTTCCCGCGTCTGCTCGCTCACCTGATCACCATAGACAACTGACTGTTTGTCAGTCAGGAGTCGGGCTCAGTGACCTGCTCCACAACACTGGTGCCGCTGCCCGGCTGCGACTCCCATTCCCAGGTCTCCTCAAGCCGCACGCGCCCGTCCGGCAGCTCCACGACAGTCGAGACGCAGTGCCCCGAGGACGTCGTCCCGTCGTGCCCCAGCTGGACGTACCGGAAGTCCAATCGGTCACCTGACCGAGTACCCACCAGATGCCCGCGCACGACCTCGCCGCCCGCGTACTCGGCCCAGATCTCGCCGCCCTGCTCGTGATAAGTGAACCGGGTCCGCGTACCCACCTGACCTGGGGCCTGGTCGGCGACGGGGGCGAGGACGAGGCCGTCCAGCGAGCGGGGCATGACGGAAGGCTCCCTTACAGAGGCGAGGAGTGTCGGGCTAGGGTGGCCAACGTACAAGCACTCGCGGGAGCCCGGACGCACCGGGCTGAGAGGGAGGCTGGCGGCCTCCGACCGTACGAACCTGATCCGGGTCATGCCGGCGAAGGGAGGGGCTGGACGCCCATGTCGTCACGTACGTCAGACGTCCTCGTCATCGGGGGCGGAATCATCGGCCTGGTCACGGCCTGGCGGGCTGCGCAGCGCGGCTTCGCCACGGCCGTCGTGGACCCCGAACCGGGCGGCGGGGCCGCCCAGGTGGCCGCCGGGATGCTGGCCGCGGTCACGGAGCTGCACTACGGCGAGCAGACCCTGCTCGGCCTCAACCTGGCCTCGGCCCGCCGCTACCCGGACTTCGCGGCCGAGCTCACCGACCTCACCGGCCACGACCTCGGCTACCGCCAGTGCGGCACGCTCGCCGTCGCCCTGGACTCCGACGACCGTGCCCATCTGCGCGAACTGCACGCCCTGCAGCGGGAGTCGGGCCTGGAGTCGGAGTGGCTCTCGGGGCGCGACTGCCGGCGTCTGGAGCCGATGCTCGCACCGGGTGTGCGCGGGGGGCTGAGGGTCGACGGCGACCACCAGATCGACCCGCGGCGGCTGGCACGCGCGCTGGTGGCCGCGTGCGAGCGGGCCGGAGTCGTGTTCCACCGGACGTGGGCCGAGCGGTTGCATGTCGTACGGGACCGGGCCTGCGGCGTCACCACGACCGACGGCGCCGAGCTGGGCGCGGGTCAGCTGGTCCTGGCCGCCGGCAGCCTCAGCGGACGGCTGCCGGGCGTCCCGGACGAGGTGCTGCCGCCCGTACGCCCCGTGAAGGGGCAGGTGCTGCGGCTGACCGTGCCGAAGCGGTACGCGCCGTTCCTGAGCCGCACGGTGCGCGCCGTCGTGCGCGGCAGCCATGTCTACCTGGTGCCGCGCGAGAGCGGCGAGCTGGTGATCGGCGCGACCAGCGAGGAGCTGGGCTGGGACACGACGGTCACCGCGGGCGGTGTGTACGAGCTGCTGCGCGACGCGCACGAGCTCGTCCCCGGGATCACCGAGCTGCCGCTGACGGAGACACGGGCCGGTCTGCGCCCCGGCTCCCCGGACAACGCGCCGCTGCTCGGCCCGACGGAACTGCCCGGTCTGCTGCTGGCCACCGGCCACTACCGCAACGGCGTGCTGCTCACCCCGGTCACCGGCGACGTCATGGCGCACGCCCTGGCCACCGGTGAACTCCCGGACGAGGCCCGCCCGTTCACCCCGAAGCGTTTCGCGCTCCTGGAGCAGCCCGCATGAACATCTCCGTCAACGGAGAGCCCCGCCAGTTCGCTTCCGGCACGGCTCTCGACACCGTCGTACGCGCGCTGACCCCGGCCCCCTCCGGAGTGGCAGCCGCCCTGAACGAAACCGTCGTCCCGCGCGCGCAGTGGCCGTCGACCTCCCTCTGTGAGGGGGACCGCGTCGAGGTCCTCACCGCCGTCCAAGGAGGCTGACCCATGGCCGACGACCCCTTTGTCCTCGGCGGTACGTCCTTCGCGTCCCGCCTGATCATGGGCACCGGCGGTGCCCCCAGCCTTGATGTCCTGGAGCGGGCGCTGGTGGCGTCCGGCACGGAGCTGACGACGGTCGCGATGCGGCGCGTGGACCCCTCGGTGCACGGCTCGGTGCTTTCCGTCCTGGAGAAGCTCGGCATCCAGGTGCTGCCGAACACGGCGGGCTGCTTCACCGCCGGGGAGGCAGTGCTGACCGCCCGCCTCGCGCGCGAGGCGCTCGGCACCGAACTGATCAAACTTGAAGTGATCGCCGACGAGCGCACCCTGCTGCCCGACCCGATCGAGCTGCTGGACGCCGCCGAGACCCTGGTCGACGACGGTTTCACCGTGCTGCCGTACACCAACGACGACCCGGTCCTCGCCCGGAAGCTGGAGGAGGTCGGCTGTGCGGCGATCATGCCGCTCGGGTCGCCCATCGGCTCGGGGCTCGGCATCCGCAACCCGCACAACTTCCAGCTGATCACCGAGCACGCGCGCGTGCCGGTGATCCTGGACGCGGGCGCCGGCACGGCCTCGGACGCGGCGCTCGCGATGGAGCTGGGGTGTGCGGGTGTGATGCTCGCCTCAGCGGTGACGCGGGCACAGGAGCCGCAGCTGATGGCCGAGGCCATGAAGCACGCGGTGGAGGCGGGCAGGCTGGCGTACCGGGCCGGCCGCATCCCGCGCCGCCACTTCGCGGAGGCGTCCTCGCCGCACGAGGGGCGCGCGCACCTGGATCCCGAACGCCCCGCATTCTGAACGCACGTTCGACAAGATCCGGAAGTCGGTGCGACGTCCGTCACAGCTCGGCTGCAGTCCCGCTCCGATCTCACCCGAACCGGCAGCCCTGTCAGTCGCGGCTCGTACACTCACCTGCGTGGATACGACCCTTCAGGACCCTCTGGTCGGGCAGGTGCTCGACGGGCGCTATCGCGTGGACGCGCGGATCGCGGTCGGCGGGATGGCCACGGTCTACAGGGCCCTGGACACCCGCCTCGACCGCGTGCTCGCGCTCAAGGTGATGCACCCGACGCTCGCGGCCGACGGCACCTTCGTCGACCGGTTCATCCGCGAGGCGAAGTCGGTCGCGCGGCTGGCCCATCCGAACGTGGTGCAGGTCTTCGACCAGGGCACCGACGGGTCGTACGTCTACCTCGCCATGGAGTACGTCGCCGGGTGCACCCTGCGTGACGTGCTGCGCGAGCGCGGGGCGCTGCAGCCGCGCGCCGCCCTGGACATCCTGGAGCCGGTGCTCGCCGCGCTCGGCGCCGCGCACCGCGCCGGGTTCGTACACCGGGACATGAAGCCGGAGAACGTGCTGATAGGGGACGACGGCCGGGTCAAGGTCGCCGACTTCGGGCTGGTGCGGTCCGTGGACACGGTCACCCACACCACCGGCACCGTCCTCGGCACCGTCTCCTACCTCGCTCCCGAGCAGATAGAACACGGCACGGCCGACCCCCGGGTCGACGTGTACGCGTGCGGTGTCGTCCTGTACGAGATGCTGACCGGCGACCGTCCGCACGGCGGGGACTCCCCGGCCACGGTCCTCTACAAGCACATCCACGAGGACGTCCCGCCGCCGTCGGCCGCCGTGCCGGGGCTGGCGTACCGGCTGGACGAGCTGGTCGCGTCGGCGACCGCGCGCACCCCCGGCCTCCGCCCGCAGGACGCGGTGGCGCTGCTCGCGCAGGCCCGCGAGGTGCGCGCCGCGCTCAGCGCGGACCAGCTGGACGCGGTGCCGCCGCAGGCCTTCGCCGCGGACCACCGGAGCATCTCCGAGGACCGTACGAGTGTGATCCCGCGCGCGCTGACTGTGCAGCGCCCGCTGCCGGTGAACGAGGACGAGGGCCGGTTCCTCCGCACCAGCCGGCTGGAGACACCCCCGCCGCTGCCGCCGCGGCGCCGTGGCGCGCGCTCCCGGCGCGGTCCGCTCGCAGTTCTCGTCGCCGTGCTCCTGATACTCGGGGTCGGCACGGGCGTGTGGTACATCAACTCCGGCCAGTTCACCAAGGTCCCGCCGGTGCTGGCGAAGACCCAGACGCAGGCCACCCAGCAGCTGCAGAAGGCAGGCCTCGACCTCGGCGCGGTCAGGCACGCGTACAGCGACACGGTGCAGCGGGGCACGGTCATCAGCTCGGACCCCGCGCCCGGCACCCGCATCCGCGACAACAGGTCCGTGGCGCTGACCATCTCCGACGGCCCGGAGACCGTGCAGGTGCCCGACGTGTCGGCGCGGCCGCTGGCCGAGGCGAGGGCCCGGCTGAAGAAGAGCGGGCTCGAACCGGGCATGATCACCCGGGAGTTCAGCGACGACGTCCCGAAGGGCTCCGTGATCTCCACGACCCCCGAGGCGGGCACCAAGCGGCACGCGGGTTCGGCGATCACCCTGGTCGTCAGCAAGGGCAGCCCGGTGGACGTGCCGGACGTCACGGGTGAGGACCTGGCGGACGCGAAGGCCGACCTGGAGGACGCCGGCCTGACGGTGAAGGTCGCCTCCGCGCAGATCAACTCCGAGTACGACAAGGGCCAGGTCGCGGCGCAGACGCCCGCGGGCGACAGCCAGGCAGCCGACGGCGACACGGTGACTCTGACGCTGTCCAAGGGCCCGGAGATGGTCGAGGTCCCGGACGTCACCGGCGACAGCGTGGACGACGCGCACAAGGCCCTGGAGGGCGCCGGCTTCAAGGTCGACGAGGACCGCGGTCTGCTCGGCCTGTTCGGCGACACCGTCAAGAACCAGTCCGTGAAGGGCGGGGAGACGGCCCCCAAGGGGTCGACGATCACCATCAAGATCCGGTGACGGAGCAGGTCGCAGCGCATGACACCCTGAACGGGTGAAGAGTCAGCAGTCCCGCAACCCCGTCGGCGGCCACGTCCCCGTGGCCGGTGGTCTCCACTCCGTCGGTCTGTCCTACGCCCACGACCTGAAGGCCGAGACCGTGCAGGTCTTCGTCGCCAACCCGCGCGGCTGGGCCACGCCCGCCGGCAATCCGCGGCAGGACGAGGAGTTCCGCGAGGTGTGCGCGGCCGAGTCGATCCCGGCGTACGTCCACGCCCCCTACCTGATCAACTTCGGCTCGCACACCGAGGCGACCGTGGAGAAGTCGGTGGAGTCGCTGCGGCACTCGCTGCGGCGCGGGCGGGAGATCGGGGCGCTCGGCGTGGTGGTGCACACGGGCAGCGCGACGGGCGGCCGGGACCGGTCCGTGGCGCTGAAGCAGGTACGGGAGCACCTGCTGCCGCTGCTGGACGAGCTCACCCACGACGACGACCCGTTCCTACTGCTGGAGTCGACGGCCGGACAGGGTGCCTCGCTCTGCTCGCGGACCTGGGACTTCGGGCCGTACTTCGAGGCGCTGGACGCCCATCCGAAGCTGGGCGTCTGCCTGGACACCTGCCACATCTTCGCGGCCGGCCACGACCTGACCGGGCCCAGCGGCATGCACCAGACCCTGGACCTGCTGGTGGACACGGTCGGCGAGGGCCGGCTGAAGCTGATCCACGCCAACGACTCCAAGGACGTGGTCGGCGCGCACAAGGACCGCCACGAGAACATCGGCGCAGGTCACATCGGCGAGGACCCGTTCCGGGCGCTGATGACCCACCCCGCCACCGAGGGCGTACCGCTGATCATCGAGACGCCCGGCGGCAAGGAGGGGCATGCGGCCGATGTGGAGCGGCTGAAGAAACTGCGCGATTCCTGACCCGTTCCGGAATACCCCTGGGGGGTATACGGTTCCTGCTCGGTACAGGAGCCGTTACCTGACATTGGGGGCAGTCATGCAGCACGAGGCACACGCGCATACGGACGCAGATGCGCACGCACACGCACACACGGGCGCGGACGCACACCATCACCCGGGGGCCGCCACCTGGAGCATGGCCGCGCAGGCCACCCTCCACTGCCTCACCGGCTGCGCCATCGGCGAGGTGCTGGGCATGGTGATCGGCACGGCCCTCGGCTGGGGCAACGTCCCGACGACGATCCTCGCCATCGTCCTGGCGTTCTTCTTCGGCTACTCGCTCACGCTGCGCGGGGTGCTGCGCGCCGGCGTCGACTTCCGTACGGCCTTCCGGGTGGCGCTGGCCGCGGACACCCTGTCCATCGCCGTGATGGAGCTGATCGACAACGGCGTGATCGTGCTGTGGCCGGACGCGATGGACGCGGAACTTTCCGACCTGCTGTTCTGGGGGTCGCTCGCGATCTCGCTGGCGCTCGCCTTCTTCGTGACGACACCCGTCAACAAGTGGATGATCGGCCGCGGCAAGGGCCATGCGGTGGTGCACGGATACCACCACTGACCAGCGAAGACCGGGATCAGAGCTCGGGGCCCTCCCCGGGCTCCTCCTGGTAGGAGTAGCGCTGTTCCTTCCAGGGGTCGCCGATGTTGTGGTAGCCGCGCTCCTCCCAGAAGCCACGGCGGTCGGCGGTCATGTACTCCACACCGCGCACCCACTTGGGGCCCTTCCAGGCATACAGATGGGGTACGACGAGACGCAGCGGGAAGCCGTGTTCCGCGGTCAGCAGTTCGCCGTCCTTGTGGGTGGCGAAGATGGTCCGCTCGGAGGCGAAATCCGCCAGGCGCAGGTTCGAACTGAATCCGTATTCGGCCCACACCATCACATGGGTGACCGTGGGCGCGGGCGGTGCGAACTCAAGGATCGTACGAGCCGGAATGCCGCCCCATTCGGCGCCGAGCATGCTGAACTTCGTGACGCAGTGCAGGTCGGCCACGACGGTGGTGTACGGCAGAGCCGTGAACTCCTCGTGGGTCCAGCAGCGCTTCTCGCCGTCCGCCGTGGCACCGAAGACCCTGAACTCCCAGCGCTCCGGGCGGAACTTGGGAACGGGCCCGTAATGCGTGACCGGCCAGCCGCGCTGCAGACGCTGCCCCGGGGGAAGCTCGGACTGTGCTGCTCCTCCTGAATCGCGTTCTCCCGATTCACGCTCCACCGGCTGACCCATGACTCCATCCTGACAGACCTCGGGCGGTGCCCTTGACCGCCCCCGCCAAACCGGGGCAATTAGCACTAAGCATGCACTTACTTACTAAGCGAAGACTTACTGGACGATCTTCGTCGCCGGTGCAATCATGCGGCGCAACCCGCCAGTTCCCCCGCCTGGAAGGAGCCTCTGCGATGCAGGGCGACCCCGAGGTCATCGAATTCCTCAATGAACAGCTCACCGGCGAGCTGACCGCGATCAACCAGTACTTTCTGCACGCGAAGATGCAGGAGAACTTCGGCTGGACGAAACTCGCCAAGTACACGCGGCACGAGTCGTTCGACGAGATGAAGCACGCGGAGGTGCTCACCGACCGGATCCTCTTCCTGGAGGGGCTGCCGAACTACCAGCGGCTCTTCCATGTGCGGGTGGGACAGACCGTCAAGGAGATGTTCGAGGCGGACCGGCAGATCGAGGTCGAGGCGATCGACCGGCTCAAGCGCGGCATCGAGGTCATGCGCGCAAAGGGCGACATCACGTCCGCGAACATCTTCGAGTCGATCCTCGAGGACGAGGAGCACCACATCGACTACCTCGACACGCAGCTGGAACTGGTCGAGAAGCTCGGCGAGGCGCTCTACATCGCGCAGCTGATCGAGCAGCCGGAGAGCTGAGCCCGGCAGCCGGCGGAGGGCTAGGCCGCTTCCTCGAGGTCAGCGATCTCGGACAGCACCGGCTTGCCCCGGTCGGCGAGGTCCCGCCGCGGGCATGCGTCCCTTCCCAGCAGCGCCTGGATACGGCGTACGCACGAACCGCAGTCCGTGCCCGCCTTGCAGGCCGACGCTATCTGGCGGGGGGTGCAGGCACCGTCCTCCGCGTGCTTCTTGACCTGCTGCTCTGTGATGCCGAAGCAACTGCAGACGAACACGCGGTTCACCTCCCGGCGGGATCGAAGTGCCATCCCCGTTGATCGGTGAGGCTAACCTAACCTTACCCGGCACGCTGGAGCCGCAAAAGTGGAGTGGGGCGCGGATCGTATGTGATCCGCGCCCCATTCACGCCCCTGTAACAGGCACCCCTGTCACTGGTCCCTGTACATCTCCGCGACCAGGAACGCCAGGTCAAGCGACTGGCTGCGGTTCAGGCGCGGGTCGCAGGCCGTCTCGTAGCGCTGGTGCAGGTCGTCGACGAAGATCTCGTCGCCGCCGCCCACGCACTCGGTGACGTCGTCACCGGTGAGCTCCACATGGATGCCACCCGGGTGGGTGCCCAGGCCCTTGTGGACCTCGAAGAACCCCTTGACCTCGTCCAGCACATCGTCGAAACGGCGGGTCTTGTGACCGGAGGCCGCCTCGAAGGTGTTGCCGTGCATCGGGTCGGTCACCCACGCCACGGTCGCGCCGGAAGCGGTGACCTTCTCGACCAGCTCGGGCAGCTTGTCGCGGACCTTGTCCGCGCCCATACGGACGATGAAGGTCAGCCGGCCCGGCTCGCGGTCCGGGTCGAGGCGCTCGATGTACTGCAGCGCGTCCTCGGCCGTCGTGGTCGGGCCGAGCTTGATGCCGATCGGGTTGCGGATCTTCGAGGCGAACTCGATGTGCGCGCCGTCCAGCTGCCGGGTGCGCTCACCGATCCACACCATGTGCGCGGAGACGTCGTACAGCTGACCCGTGCGCGAGTCCACGCGGGTGAGCGCCGACTCGTAGTCCAGCAGCAGCGCCTCGTGCGAGGAGTAGAACTCGACGGTCTTGAACTCCTCCGGGTCGGTGCCGCAGGCGCGCATGAAGTTCAGCGCGTTGTCGATCTCCCGGGCGAGCTGCTCGTAGCGCTGGCCGGAGGGGGACGACTTCACGAAGTCCTGGTTCCAGGCGTGCACCTGACGCAGGTCGGCGTAGCCGCCGGTGGTGAAGGCGCGCACCAGGTTCAGCGTCGAGGCCGACGCGTGGTACATCCGCTTCAGCCGCTCCGGGTCCGGGATCCGGGCGGCCTCGGTGAAGTCGAAGCCGTTGACCGAGTCACCGCGGTAGGTCGGCAGGGTCACGCCGTCGCGGGTCTCGGTGGGCTTGGAGCGCGGCTTGGAGTACTGGCCGGCGATACGGCCGACCTTCACGACCGGCACCGAGGCGGCGTACGTCAGCACGGCGCCCATCTGCAGCAGCGTCTTGAGCTTGTTGCGGATGTGGTCGGCGGACACCGCGTCGAAGGCCTCGGCGCAGTCGCCGCCCTGGAGGAGGAACGCCTCTCCCTTGGCGACGGCCGCCATCCGGGCGCGCAGCTGATCGCACTCGCCCGCAAAGACGAGCGGCGGATACGACTCGAGGTCCGCAACAACTGCGCGCAGAGCCTCGGTGTCGGGGTACTCGGGCTGCTGCGCCGCGGGCAGATCTCGCCAGGTGTTGCCAGCGCTCGCGCTGGTCTTAGCGTTCACGGTCACCCCGTAAACATTACGGGGTCGTGTCGACTGCTTTTCCCTCCGCTCGACTGGTGAGACGGAGGGATCACGCTCCGGACGGCGCGGTGGTGCGGTAGGGTGCACCGCATGTTCGCGCTTTCGACCCAGAACTGGTGGTGGACCGCTCATCCGGCGGCCCACTGACTGCGCGTACGCAAGACTTCGCGAAGGCCGCCCGAGGGGCGGCCTTCGGCGTTTCCGGGGTCGTTCCTCACCGACATCGCATCGACTCGACATCGCTCGACATCGACGGAAGAGGAACCATGGATCTCGTACGGCTCCTGCACGACCCCCGCCCCTTCGCCCTGCTCCGCCGCCGCACCCCCGGCCACGACGAGCAGACGGTCGAGCTGCTCCTCGGCCCGGTCACCACGTACGACCGCCTGGCCGACCTCCCCGACGAGGGCCTCGCGCTGATCCCCTTCCGCCAGATCCGCGAACGCGGCTTCGACGTCCGCGACGACGGGACGCCACTGACCTTCCTCACCCCCGAGGAGTCGTACGAGATCCCGCTCACCGATGCCCTCGCCCAGCTCCCGGCGCACGACGTGCGCGTGGCGGGCGGTGGCTTCGACGTCGACGACGAGGAGTACGGCGAGATCGTCGGGCGGGTGCTGCGGGAGGAGATCGGGCAGGGCGAGGGCGCCAACTTCGTCATCCGGCGGACGTACGAGGGTGAGATCCCCGGCTTCTCCCGCACGGACGCGCTCGCGCTCTTCCGGCGGCTGCTGGAGGGCGAGCGGGGCGCGTACTGGACGTTCGTCGTGCACACCGGGGAGCGGACGCTGGTCGGGGCCAGTCCCGAGGTGCATGTGCGGATGTCCGGCGGCACGGTCGTGATGAACCCGATCAGCGGGACCTACCGCTATCCCGCCGAGGGCCCGACGCCGGAGCACCTGCTCGACTTCCTCGCCGACGGCAAGGAGATCGAGGAGCTCTCGATGGTCGTCGACGAGGAGCTCAAGATGATGTGCACCGTCGGCGACATGGGCGGGGTCGTCGTGGGCCCGCGGCTGAAGGAGATGGCCCATCTCGCGCACACCGAGTACGAGTTGCGCGGGAAGTCCTCGCTGGACGTGCGCGAGGTGCTGAAGGAGACCATGTTCGCAGCCACCGTGACCGGCTCGCCGGTGCAGAACGCCTGCCGGGTCATCGAGCGGCACGAGGTCGGCGGGCGCGGCTACTACGCCGGTGCCCTCGCGCTGCTCGGCCGGGACTCCGGGGGCGCCCAGACCCTCGACTCCCCCATCCTCATCCGCACCGCCGACGTCGACGCGGACGGGCGGCTGCGGGTGCCGGTCGGCGCCACCCTCGTCCGCGGTTCGGACCCGGCGAGCGAGGTCGCCGAGACGCATGCGAAGGCGGCGGGTGTGCTGGCGGCCCTGGGCGTACGTCCGTCGCGGCCGCGGGAGGAGCACGCGCGCGTGCATCTCGCCGACGACCCACGCGTGCGTGCCGCGCTCGACGGGCGCCGGGCCTCGCTGGCGCCGTTCTGGCTGCGGATGCAGGAGCGGTCCGCGGAGCTCACCGGACACGCCCTGGTCGTCGACGGGGAGGACACCTTCACCGCGATGCTCGCGCACGTCCTGCGGTCGAGCGGCCTGGAGGTGACCGTCCGGCGCTACGACGAACCCGGGCTGCGGGAGGCGGTGCTCGCGCACGAGGGGCCGCTCGTCCTGGGCCCCGGCCCCGGCGACCCGTCCGACCTGGACGACCCCAAGATGCGGTTCCTGCGCGACCTCACAGCGCGGGTCGTCCGTGGGCACGGGCACGGCGTGCTGGGCGTCTGCCTCGGGCATGAGCTGATCGCGGCCGAGTTGGGCCTGGAGATCGTACGGAAGGAAGTGCCGTACCAGGGTGCGCAGACGACGATCGAGCTGTTCGGGCGGACGGAGACCGTCGGCTTCTACAACAGCTTCGTGGCGCGCTGCGACGACGAGGTGGCGGAGGAGTTGGCCGCGCACGGGGTCGAGGTGAGCCGGGCGGACAACGGGGAAGTGCACGCCGTACGGGGCCCTGGGTTCGCCGGCGTGCAGTTCCACCCGGAGTCGATTCTGACGCTGAACGGTGCCGCTGTCGTACGGGAGTTGGTGGGTCAGCTGCGCAACACGACCGTGTAGCCGTCTGGGGGCTCGCAGCCCCCAGACTTCCGTTCCCTCGTCGGCCGAAGGATCAGCCGAAGAAGACCCCGACTTCCTCGTACAGCTTCGGGTCCACCGTCTTGAGCTTCGCCGTCGCCTCCGCGATCGGGACGCGGACGATGTCGGTGCCGCGCAGGGCGACCATCTTGCCGAAGTCGCCGTCGTGGACGGCGTCGATGGCGTGCAGGCCGAAGCGGGTGGCGAGCCAGCGGTCGAAGGCGCTCGGGGTGCCGCCGCGCTGGATGTGACCGAGGACGGTCGTGCGGGCTTCCTTGCCGGTGCGCTTCTCGATCTCCTTGGCGAGCCATTCGCCGACCCCGGAGAGGCGGACGTGCCCGAAGGAGTCCAGCGACTCGTCCTTGAGGACCACGTCGCCGTCCTTGGGCATGGCGCCCTCGGCGACGACCACGATGGGGGCGTACGAGGCCTTGAAGCGGGAGGTGATCCAGGCGCAGACCTGTTCGAGGTCGAAGCGCTGCTCGGGGATGAGGATGACGTTGGCGCCGCCCGCGAGGCCGGAGTGGAGGGCGATCCAGCCGGCGTGCCGGCCCATCACCTCGCAGACCAGGACGCGCATGTGGGACTCGGCGGTGGTGTGCAGACGGTCGATGGCCTCGGTGGCGATGCCGACCGCGGTGTCGAAGCCGAAGGTGTAGTCGGTCGCGGACAGGTCGTTGTCGATCGTCTTCGGTACACCGACGACGGGCACGCCGTACTCGTCGGTGAGGCGCGCCGCCACGCCCAGGGTGTCCTCGCCGCCGATCGCGATGAGCGCCTCGACCTCCTGCTTGGCGAGGTTCTCCTTGATCCGGCGGATGCCGTTCTCCTGCTTCAGGGGATTGGTGCGCGAGGAGCCGAGGATGGTGCCGCCGCGGGGCAGGATGCCGCGCACTGCGGGGATGTCGAGGCGGACGGTGTCGCCTTCGAGTGGTCCGCGCCAGCCGTCCCGGTAGCCGACGAAGTCGTAGCCGTACTCCTGCACGCCCTTGCGGACGATGCCCCGGATGACGGCGTTGAGTCCGGGGCAGTCGCCGCCTCCGGTCAGTACTCCGACCCGCATGGAAATGTCCCTTCGCCGCAGTTGCCTGGTGACAGCCACGCTAATGGTGATCCAGGTCACAGAGGGATGGGCGGGAAGGGCAATTCCGGTGAATCAGCGGGCGGTTGGTTTACCCGCCGTCAAGCCTTCGCGGCGGTTAGCTCTTACCGGTCCAGCTCTTACTCGTCGTCGAGTCCGCGCTCTATGGCGTACCGGACGAGCTCCACCCTGTTGTGCAGCTGGAGCTTGCCGAGGGTGTTCTGGACGTGGTTCTGGACCGTGCGGTGGGAGATGACCAGGCGTTCGGCGATCTGCTTGTAGCTCAGGCCCTTGGCGACCAGGCGCAGCACCTCGGTCTCGCGGTCGGTGAGCTGCGGGGCGCCCGGCTGGTCGGTGTCCGGGGCGGGCGCGGGCTCGGAGGCGAGGCGGCGGTACTCGCCGAGGACCAGTCCGGCCAGACCCGGTGTGAACACCGGGTCGCCGACGGCCGTGCGGCGCACCGCGTC
Organism: Streptomyces sp. NRRL S-646; assembly: GCF_000720765.1. GTDB lineage: Bacteria > Actinomycetota > Actinomycetes > Streptomycetales > Streptomycetaceae > Streptomyces. Next base: position 418,276 of record NZ_JODC01000005.1, on the reverse strand, counting down.
CAGCAGTTCGTCCGTGGACGCCGACTTCAGCAGATAGCCGGTCGCACCCGACTTCACCGCCTCCAGGACGTCGGCGTGCTCTCCGCTCGCCGACAGCACCAGGACGCGCAGCGCAGGGTTGTGGCCGACGAGCTCCTTGCAGACCTGGACGCCGGGCTTGGCGGGCAGGTTCAGGTCGAGCACGAGCACATCGGGGCCGGCGGCCTTGGCGCGGCGCACGGCCTGGTCGCCGTCGCCCGCGGTGGCGACCACGTCGAAGCCGGACTCGGTCAGGTCACGGGCGACGGCGTCGCGCCACATGGGGTGGTCGTCGACCACCATGACCTTGATCGCGCCCTGCTGCTCACTCATCGATGCCCCGCCTTCGCGTCCTTCGGTACTTTCAGTTCGACCTCCGTGCCCTGGCCGGGCACCGAGATCAGTTCGGCGCTGCCGCCGAGGTCGCGCAGCCGGCCGCGGATCGACAGGGCGACCCCGAGCCGCCCCTCCCCCTCGGCCTGCGCGAGCCGGCCCTCGGGGATGCCGGGGCCGTCGTCCCGTACGGTCACCACGACCTCGTCGGGCTCGTCCTCGACAAGGATCCACGCGCGCGCGTCCTCGCCGGCGTGCCTGCGCACGTTGTCCAGGGCGGCGCCGACGGCCGCGGCCAGCTCCCTCGCGGCGGGTCTGGGCAGCAGAACGGCCGCTCCCGGTTCGGCGAAGCTGACCTTCGCGGCGGCGTACGGGGCGAGCAGCACCCGCAGGTCCACCGGACCGTCCTCGTCGTACGACGGCTCCTCCACGGCCCGTACGACCGCGCCCTCGGCGGCGTCCTCCGACACCCGGGAGATGGGGACCAGCCCGCCGGAGACCAGGGTGCGCAGCGCGACCTCCTGCTCGCCGGCCATCCGGCCCAGCTCTGCCGCCTCGCCGCCGATCACCGCGCCCCGGCGCTGCACCATGGCCAGCACCTGGAGCACGCCGTCGTGGATGTCGCGGGCGAGCCGCTCCCGCTCCCGGGTTGCGGCCTCGATCTCCAGGGCGCGGGCGAGGGTGCGCTCGGAGGCACGGGCGACCTCGACGACGTAGCCGATGGCGATCGAGGCGACCCAGACCAGGATCACGTTGTGGACGGTGTCGCGGGCGGGGGCGCCGCGCTCGATCAGGTTGGCGGCGGCGACCGGCGTCGACGCGAACGCGGCCCAGCGCCAGCCGCCCTTGATGGCGTACGCGAGGACCGAGCCGGCGGTCCATATCGACGGCAGGGTGGGGCCGCCGTTGTGGATGTGCTGGTCGTTGGCGGCCAGCGGGGTCAGCAGGATGCCGGTGAGCGCGATGGCGAGGTCGACCGCGAGGAAGCGCTTGGTGCAGGCGGCCGCGCTCTGGACGCGGGGCAGGGTGGCGAGCGTCCACACGAACAGGACGACGTAGTAGACGATGGCGACGCCCGCGTGGTCGTACTCGTCGTAGGCGGTGGCGAACAGGCCGACCGCGTACAGCATCGTGAGCAACCGGTACGCGGTCAGCGCACGCCACAGCGGCTGCTCGACCGACATCCTCATGACACGCTCGCGCTTGGGCATGTCCCCCCACCCCCCTCGACCGAGAGCCTAGGCCCCGGGCTTCTCCTTCTTGGCCTGTTCCTTCTCGGCCTTCGCCGCGTCCGCGATCTGCCGCTTGGCCGCGGTCGCGTACATGTCGACGTACTCCTGGCCGGAGAGCTTCATGATCTCGTACATGACCTCGTCGGTGACCGCGCGCAGCACGAAGCGGTCGTGCTCCATGCCCTGGTAGCGGCTGAAGTCGAGGGGCTTGCCGATGCGGATGCCGGGGCGCATCAGCTTGGGCATGACCTTCCCCGGCGGCTGGATCTTCTCGGTGTCGATCATCGCGACCGGGATGACCGGCGCGCCGGTGGCCAGCGCCACGCGCGCGAGACCACCGGGCTTGCCGCGGTAGAGGCGCCCGTCCGGCGAGCGCGTGCCCTCCGGGTAGATGCCGAAGAGCTCACCTCGCTCCAGGACCTCCATACCGCTCTTGATCGCGGCCTCGCCCGCGCCGCGTGCGCCGGAGCGGTCCACCGGGAGCTGGCCGACGCCCTTGAAGAAGGCGGCCGTCAGACGGCCCTTCACGCCGGGCGTCGTGAAGTACTCGGCCTTGGCGATGAAAGTGACCTTGCGGTCGAGGACCGCGGGCAGGAAGAACGAGTCGGAAAAGGAGAGGTGATTGCTCGCCAGGATGGCGGCGCCCTCCGCCGGAATGTTCTCCAGGCCTTCCACCCAGGGCCTGAAGGCGACCTTCAGCGGCCCCCCGATGGCAACCTTCATCGTGCCGTACAACACCCGTGTGCCTCCCGTTTCCGTCGGTCAGACCTTAACCCGGAGCACTGTCGAAGGAGCCGACGACCCTGGTCGGTGTCAGTGCGGTCGCGTACGGTGAAGCACCTGGACTTCACGTCACTCTCAACTCTCATGAACAGGAGACCGAAGGTGCCGGTCCTTCCTGGAGCCGAGCCGTACCGCCACGAGGGCGGGGAGGTCGGCGTCCTGCTCTGCCACGGCTTCACCGGTTCCCCCCAGTCGCTGCGCCCCTGGGCCGAGTATCTCGCCGAGCGCGGCCTCACGGTCTCACTGCCGCTGCTGCCCGGGCACGGCACCCGCTGGGAGGACATGCAGCTCACCGGCTGGCAGGACTGGTACGCCGAGGTGGACCGTGAGCTGCGGTCCCTGCGCGAGCGCTGCAGCGACGTGTTCGTGGCCGGCCTGTCCATGGGCGCCACCCTGGCTCTGCGCCTGGCGGCGAAGCACGGGGAGGCGGTCCGCGGCGTGGTGGTCGTCAACCCGGCGAACCGCATGCACGGCTTTTCCCCGTACGCGCTTCCCGTGGCCCGCCATCTCGTGCGTACGTCGAAGGGGATCGCCAGCGACATCGCGAAGGAGGGCAGCGCCGAGCTGGGCTACGACCGGGTGCCGCTGCACGCGGCGCACTCCCTGCGGAACTTCTTCCGGCTGGTCGACGGCGAGCTGCCGCAGGTCACGCAGCCGCTGCTGGTGCTGCGCAGCCCGCAGGACCACGTCGTGCCGCCGGCCGACTCGGCGCGGATCCTCGGCCGGGTCTCGTCGAGGGATGTGACGGAGATACTGCTGGAACAGAGCTACCACGTGGCGACGTTGGACCACGATGCGGACCGGATTTTCGAAGAGAGCCTCGCGTTCATCGGCCGGCTCGCACCCAGTGTCGGCAAGGAAGGGACGGCCGCAGGTGGCTGAGCACGACTCGGACCGCGAGGACCGCGAGCCGGAGGAGCAGGGCGTCCCCTTCGACGAGGACGCCGCGTGGGCCGCGATCGTCGCCGGTTACGGCGAGGAGCCGAAGGACCCGCCGGGCAGCAAGCCGTTCAAGTCGGTCGAGGACCTGGCGCTGCTCGAGCCGGAGACCAACGACGACTCCGAGGGTGAGGCACCGAAGCAGGAGAAGCCGAAGAAGCCCCTGGGCGGCTCCGTCTCCTTCGCGCCCGGCGTCGGCCCGCGTGACTACACGGCCGCCGCGCCGTCCGAGGACGACTTCGACGAGGACGACGAGGGCCACTTCGTACCGCCGGAACCGCCGCCGCTGCCCACCGCCGACACGACCGCGAAGTTCGCCTGGCTGGGGGTGATCGGCGGTCCGATCCTGCTCCTGCTGGCGGTGCTGCTCAGCTGGGACATGACCTGGTGGCTGGCCACGCTCGGCATCGGCGGCTTCCTGGGCGGTTTCGCCACGCTGGTGATGCGGATGAAGACGGACGACGAGGACGACGACGACCCGGGGCGCGGAGCCGTCGTCTAGGCAGCTGGGATTCTGAGGGCGGCCAGCACCGGAAGATGGTCCGTGGCCGCCCTCAGGTCTTCCTCCGTGACTCCGGGGAGGCCGAGGGGGACCCCGCAGCCGAGTACCTCGATGCCCTTGGTGGCGAAGATCGCGTCGATGCGCTGGAAGGGCGCGACCGGCGTGAAGGTGAACTCGCTGCCCCAGGGGGCGATCACCCGGCAGTCCTGGAGGTCCTCGGCGAGCCGGCGGAAGGTACGGCCGGTGGGGCGGTCGTTGAGATCGCCGCCGGCGATCGCGTGATCGACGCCCAGGCCGGCGAGGCGGTCCAGGAGCATGCCGCCCTGGTCGTACCGCTCGTCCGCCTGCAGGGAGAGGTGGTAGCTGACCACGCCCAGACGGGTGCCGCCGAAGCGGATCACTGCCGTGGCGAAGCCGCGGCGGTGCAGGCCGGGGGTGAGCGGGAGGAGGACGTCTTCCGTGCGCTCGACCGTGGCCCTCAGACTGCACAGGATCGCCGGTCCGGAGGCTGTCGCACCGCCCGTGAGGATCACCTGGCCGGAGGCCGCGGCCAGGCGGGCGAGTTTCTTGCGCCAGCGGAAGAAGCGGGGGGCTTCCTGGATGAGGACCAGGTCGGGGGCGCAGGTGGTGATCACCCTGGCCAGGGCGTCCGTGTCATCGCGCATGGAGCGGATGTTGTAGCTGAGGACTCGGATGACGGCTGAACCGTCCGGTTCCGTGTGGGAGTTGGGCAGCAGCTCCATGTGGATCAATGTACGCCCAAAGGCTCGGGGCGCGAGGTTTGTGGGCGACTGCCGGTTCGTCGTGGCTTGTCGCGCCGTTCCCCGCGCCCCTTACGGAAGCGCAGTGGCCGTCTCGCAGGAAATCGGCGTCACATGATGGGGTCGGGCTCCCGAGCCAGGTCCGCTGCTCCGACCAGGCCCGCCTTGTTGCCCAGTTGGGCGGCGATGACCTCGGCCACCGGCCGCCAGTTGCCGCCGACCAGCCAGCGCTTGTAGGACTTGCGGATCGGGTCGAGGACCAGTTCGCCCTCGTCCGAGAGGCCTCCGCCGACGATGAAGGCGGAGGGGTCGAAGAGGGAGGCCAGGTCGGCGAGGCCCGCGCCGGCCCAGCGGGCGAGCTCGCGGTAGGAGTCGACGGCGACGGGGTCGCCCTGGCGGGCGGCCATGGAGATGTGCTTGCCCTCGATGCCGTCGGGGCTGCCGTCACCGAGGCCGAGCAGGATCTCGGCGTTCTCGGGGGTGGCGTTGGCGCGCTGCTTGGCGTATCTGACGAGGGCGCGCCCGGAGGCGTACTGCTCCCAGCAGCCCTGGCTGCCGCAGCCGCACAGCAGGCCGTCCGGCACCATGCGGATGTGGCCGAACTCGGCGGCCACGCCGTAGTGCCCGCGGCGCAGCTTGTTGCCGATGATGATGCCGCCGCCGAGGCCGGTGCCGAGGGTGATGCAGATGACGTTGCGGTGGCCCTTGCCCGCGCCGAACTTGTACTCGCCCCATGCGGCCGCGTTGGCGTCGTTCTCCACGACGACCGGCAGGCCCACGCGGGCCTCGACCTTGGCCTTCAGCGGCTCGTTGCGCCAGTCGATGTTGGGCGCGAAGTAGACCTCCGAGCGCTGGCGGTTGACGTACCCGGCCGCACCGATGCCCACGCCCACGATCTCGTGCCCGGCGCGTGCGCCCTCCACGGCGGAGGCGATGGCGTCCACGATCGCCTCGGGCGTGCCCGGGGTCGGCACCTTGTACGTCGAGAGGATGTTGCCTTCCTCATCGACCACGCCGGCCGCGATCTTGGTGCCGCCGATGTCGACGCCGATGGTGAGTCCCATGAATCCCTCAGTTTCGGTCGAGCCCCGCTACGGCCAACCGTACCCGAGGCCCTGCCGCCAAGGCCTCGACGTCCAATCGCTGGGCAGGCGGGAACAGGGCGGCGAGGCCTGAGGGAGGGGTGTGGGGAGGTGTCAGTCCAGGTCGATGCGTTGCCCGGGACCGGTGCCGCCCTCGTCGCCGTCCCGGCGCTCGTCCAGATCCTTGTGCAGGTCCGTCGTACGGCTCGTCCAGCGCTGTTCCTGGGCCTGGACCGCGGAACGGTAGGCGGCGAGCAGTTCGTTGCCCGCGGCGGCGAGGTGGTCGAAGACGTCCGGATTGCGTTCGATGACGGGCTCGACCGCGGCCTTCGCCTGCTGGACGACCTGCTTCACCACCTGCTGGGCGGCCGGTCCGGCGACGGAGCCGAGCAGCGGCGACTGGATCGACGACAGCTTCTCCGATACGGCGTCGACGAGCTTGCGCAGTTCCTCGCCGGCCGAGATCGGCGGCTGGCCGTGCTCGGCACGGCGGCGGGCCTTCTCCGCCGCGAGGTCCTCGGCACACGCCTTCTCCCAGGCGTCGGCGTCGGTCGCCCGCACCTCGTCGATCACCTCGTGATTGCCGGCGTCGGACGGCGGGCGCTCTTCGCTCATGACGACCTCCTGACTACGGTTCGTCTCTACGACGTTACCCGAATGGGCGTACGTGGTTCACGGCCTCTGAGGCCACAGATCCGGGTCGGGTACGAACCGGATGCGCAGTTCTCCCTCGCGCAGCGCGGCCCCCTCGACGGTGCAGCGGCGCAGGACGGACGGCAGCGGCACGATACGGCGGAACTGGCTTGCCGCGACGACGAGTTCGTCGCCCCGCCGGATGAGGTCGAGGTCGTCGCGTATGGCGCCGGGCAGCGGGATGTGCCAGACGAGCACGCCGTCGTCGGCGAGCCGGTCGGCGACTGGCCACTCGACGGTGGAGGTCGTGTCGTTGACGTCCAGGGCGCCGGGGACGGCGAGTGCGGCGAGGTCGTCCATGCCCCGGGGGTCGCGGCCGAGGTGGGCGACCGTCCGGACGTCGTACGGCTCCTGCCACTCCTCCAGGGCCTTGCGCTGCTGGGCGACGAGCCCGGCGAGCCAGCCGCTCGCGCCCTCCGGCAGCACCCGGTTGGCCACCACGCTGTCGGGGCGCAGGCCGTGCAGGGCCAGGGCGAGCCCGGCGGAGTGCACGGCGTCGGCACCGGCCGGTCCTGGTTCGGCGACCAGCCGTACGACGGTGTCCCGGTCGGCGAGGACCGCCTCGACGGCGCCGAGTTCGCTGTCCCAGCGGGCGGCCGTCTCGTACAGCCATTCCGAGGGCATGGGGATCCCGGCCAGCCGCCCGAGAACGGGCCGCAGGGCCCGGGCCGCCTGCCGCTCGGGCGGCAGCAGCCGGCGCAGATAGCGGCGCAGCTCTTCGGGCAGGGCCAGCAGGGCGAGCGCCTGCGGGGTCGGCGGCAGATCGACGACCAGCAGGTCGTGAGCCTCCGCGAGGGCCGCGTCCCGCAGGGCACGCAGGAGCGTCAGCTCCTCGGCACCGGGCAGGGGGGTGACCTCCTCGGCATCCAGCCGGGAGGCCCCGAGGAGATCGAGGACGTTGGCAGCGCGTTCCTGGAAGGCGGCAAGGTCGTCCCGGAACCCGGCGACGGCATCGGGACGCCAGGCGGTGAGGTTGGGGGCGACGCGGGCGGGCGCCGGGCCGGTCGTCACGCCGAGGACAGCACCGAGGGTGTCGGTGCGGTCAGCGCTCAGGACGAGGGTGCGGGTTCCCTCGCGAGCGGCAGCCAAGGCAGTGGCGGCCGCGACTGTCGTACGACCGCTACCGCCGGGCCCGGTGATCAGGATGGTGCGCATGAGGCTGAACGGTAACTCAGACGCCCCTAGGGGCGCGGAGCTGTGTCAATGTGCGGCTCCGCCGCGTGGGCGCGACCAGCCACAACGAACCCGCGCCCGGACTCCCACAAGCACCCCCATGGCAAGACCCGTTACTTCTCCCCCGACTCCACCCGCTTCTTCAACCCCGCCAAAGCCCGGTCAATAATGACCTTCTCAGCCTTCCGCTTGATCATCCCGAGCATCGGGATCTTGACGTCCACGGTCAGCTGATAGGTGACCTCGGTCGCCCCCGCCCCCGCCGGCTTCAAGATGTACGAGCCGTCCAGCGCCCGCAGCATCTGCGACTTGACCAAGGTCCAGGAGACCGAGTTCTCACCGGTCCAGGTGTACGCCAGCACCTGGTCGTCCTTGATCGCGCCCGCGTCCATGACGAGGCGGACCTGCTCGGCGCGGCCCTGGGCGTCCGTCTCGAGGACCTCCGCCTCCTTCACCTCACCGGTCCAGTCCGGGTAGCGCGCGAAGTCTGCGATCACCCCCATGACGTCGGCCGGTGCCGCCTCGATCGTGATGCTCGAGCTGGTGTGTTCCGCCATCGCCGTGGCTCCTCCAGATGCGGGCCGGTAAAGAAGTCGTCGTGCGCATCGTGCGCGCAGCGTGAAGGCTACCGCGCACGTCGGCACCCGCCTTCACCCCCACCTGCGTTCATTCACCATTCAAGCGCCCAGGGCTTCCCGGTCCCCGCGAAGTGCCCCACGTTCACGCACTCCGTGGCCCCGATCCGCATGCGCCGTACCAGGGGCTGGTGGACGTGACCGAACAGCGCGTACCGGGGGCGGGTGCGGCGGATCGCGTCCAGCAGCGCCCGGCTGCCCCGCTCGAAGCGGCGTGCCACCGTGTCGTAGACCAGTTCGGGCACCTCCGGCGGGATGTGGGTGCACAGCACGTCCACCTCGCCGACGGCCTCGATCTTCGCCGCGTACTCCTCGTCGCTGATCTCGTACGGGGTGCGCATGGGGGACTTGAGGCCGCCGCCGACGAAGCCGAAGGTGCGGCCGTCGATCTCCACGCGCTCGCCGTCGAGCACGGTCGTACCCGGGCCCGCGTACTCCGGCCACAGGGGTGGCATGTCGACATTGCCGTAGGTGGCGTACGTCGGTGTCGGGAACGCCGCGAACATCTCGGCGTACTGCTTGCGCACCGCCTGCTCGATCGCGGCGGCCCGGTCCGTGCCGATGCCGCCCCACAGCCGGGCCCCGAACTCCCGCGCCTCCTGGAAGCGGCGGGCGGTGCGCAGCTCGACGATGCGGTCGGCGTTCTCCTCGCCGAACAGGTCGGGGAAGATCCCGCGCGAGTGGTCGGCGTAGTCGAGGAAGAGGACCAGGTCGCCCAGACAGATCAGGGCATCGGCACCCTCGCCGGCCCTGGCCAGGTCACGGGCGTTGCCGTGCACGTCGCTGACCACATGGACCCGTGTCCTGCGGTTGCCGGGTGGTGTGGATGCCATGGCGATCAAGGGTAAGCGTGTGGGGTGTACGTGAACAGTGGCGGCCGGTCCTGCCGTTACTGGCCAGTCAGTTAGCGGGTGGACTACCGTACGCAAAGGAACACCAACCTGTGTGACGCAGCGAACATCTCGCCGGGACCCCCTGTCGAAGAAGCCATACCGGCGGGTAACGTCCGGGCAGTCCAGTCGTGCTCGGGATTTCAACCACTGAATCTCTGAGCACCTGCCCGAGCCTTGGACCCACCGTCGCATCACACAACGTCGTGGCGCCGGCGCCTTATTAGGAGCAGCAGTCTTGCGCGAGTTCAGCCTTCCGGCTTTGTACGAGGTCCCTGCGGACGGCAACCTCACCGACATCGTCCGCAGAAACGCCGCGCAGCATCCCGATGTGGCCGTGATCGCCCGCAAGGTGGGCGGCCAGTGGCAGGACGTGACGGCTACGACCTTCCTGGCCGAGGTGCACGCGGCCGCCAAGGGGCTCATCGCCTCCGGCGTCCAGCCCGGCGACCGGGTCGGCCTGATGTCCCGCACCCGCTACGAGTGGACGCTGCTGGACTTCGCGATCTGGAGCGCCGGCGCGGTCACCGTGCCGGTGTACGAGACCAGCTCGCCGGAGCAGGTGCAGTGGATCCTGTCCGACTCGGGCGCCACCGCCATGATCGTCGAGCTGGACAACCATGCGGCCGCCGTCGAGTCGGTGCGCGAGTCGCTGCCCGCCCTCAAGCACGTCTGGCAGATCGAGGCCGGTGCGCTGGAGGAGCTGGGCAACACCGGCAAGGACGTCACCGACGCAATGGTCGAGGACCGCAGCTCGCTGGCGCGGGCCGACGACCCGGCGACGATCGTCTACACCTCCGGCACCACCGGCCGCCCCAAGGGCTGTGTGCTCACCCACCGCAGCTTCTTCGCCGAGTGCGGCAACATCGTGGAGCGGCTGCGCCCGCTGTTCCGCACGGGCGACTGCTCGGTGCTGCTGTTCCTGCCGCTCGCGCACGTCTTCGGCCGGCTGGTGCAGATCGCGCCGATGATGGCGCCGATCAAGCTGGGCCTGGTCCCGGACATCAAGAACCTCACCGACGAGCTGGCCTCGTTCCGGCCGACGCTGATCCTCGGCGTCCCGCGCGTCTTCGAGAAGGTCTACAACTCGGCGCGCGCCAAGGCGCAGGCGGACGGCAAGGGCAAGATCTTCGACAAGGCGGCGGACACCGCGATCGCGTACAGCCGCGCGCTGGACACCCCGTCCGGCCCGTCGCTCAGCCTGAAGATCAAGTACAAGACGTTCGACAAGCTCGTCTACAGCAAGCTGCGCGCGGTGCTCGGCGGCCGCGGCGAGTACGCCATCTCCGGCGGCGCCCCCCTGGGCGAGCGCCTCGGGCACTTCTTCCGCGGCATCGGCTTCTCGGTCCTGGAGGGCTACGGCCTGACCGAGTCCTGTGCCGCCACCGCCTTCAACCCCTGGGACCGCCAGAAGATCGGCACGGTCGGCCAGCCGCTGCCCGGCTCGGTGATCCGTATCGCGGACGACGGCGAGGTGCTGCTGCACGGCGAGCACCTGTTCAAGGGGTACTGGAACAACGAGGCGGCGACCGCGGAGGCGCTGGCCGACGGCTGGTTCCACACCGGTGACATCGGCACCCTCGACGAGGACGGCTATCTCAGGATCACCGGCCGCAAGAAGGAGATCATCGTCACCGCGGGCGGCAAGAACGTCGCCCCGGCCGTGATCGAGGACCGCATCCGGGCGCACGCCCTGGTCGCGGAGTGCATGGTGGTGGGCGACGGGCGGCCGTTCGTGGGCGCGCTGGTCACCATCGACGACGAGTTCCTGGGCCGCTGGGCCGCCGAGCACGGCAAGCCGGCGGGTTCCACCGCGGCGTCGCTGCGCGAGGACGCGGACCTGCAGGCCGCGATCCAGTCGGCAATCGACGACGGCAACGCCGCGGTGTCGAAGGCGGAATCGGTGCGGAAGTTCCGCATTCTGTCCTCCCAGTTCACCGAGGAGTCCGGCCACCTGACGCCGTCCCTGAAGCTCAAGCGCAATGTGGTGGCGAAGGACTACGCGGACGAGATCGAGGCGATCTACGCGAAGTAGCACGCCCCGGTCCTACGACGGCTCATGGCGCGGTGTCCTCCACGAGGACCCGCGCCATCGTCCGTTCTGCGAGCGCGGTGATCGTCACGAACGGGTTCACGCCGATCGAGCCCGGCACGAGCGAGCCGTCGGTGACGTACAGCTTCGAATACCCCTTCACCCGGCCGTAGTTGTCGGTCGCCTTGCCGAGGACGCAGCCGCCCAGCGGGTGGTAGCAGAAGTCGTCGGCGAAGACCTTGCTCGACGAGCCGAACAGGTCGTAGCGGTAGATCGTGGCGTTGGCCGAGTTGATCCGGTCGAACAGTTTCTTGGCCATGGCGACCGAGACGGCGCTCTGTGCGGCACTCCAGCCGAGCTTGACCCCACCGGTCGAGGAGTCGTAAGTGAAGCTCGCCCGCTCCGGGTTCTTGGTGATCGCCAGATAGAGGCTGACCCAGGTCTCGAACCCGATGGGCAGCGGGGCGATCTCCGCGAAGACCGGGTTGTCGGTGTTGGCCCAGTCGTCGATGCCCATGACCGGCATGGTCGACTGGTTGGCGCCGGTGGTGTCCCAGATGTGGTTGGCGCGGCCGAGCATGGTGTTGCCGTTGGTGCCCCAGCCGGCGCCGACGCTGGAGTTCAGCGCGGGCAGGGCGCCCGTGTCCCGTGCCCGGACGAGGAGTTCGGTGGTGCCGAGGCTGCCGCCGCCGAGGAAGAGGTACGTGCAGCTGTACTGCTTGGTCTCGACGACCGCGCCGGTGTTGTCGATCCGGTCCGCGGTCAGGGTCCAGCTCCCGTCGCTCGCCCGGCCGATGGCCTTCACCTTCTCCAGGGTGTTGATGGTGACCTTCCCGGTGCCGAGCGCCGAGGCCAGATACGTCTTGTCGAGGCTCCGCTTGCCGTAGTTGTTGCCGTAGATGACCTCCTGCCCGAGCGCGGACCTGGTCGCCGTTCCGGCTGCCTCGCGCTGCATGTAGCCGAAGTCGTAGACGTTCGGCACGAAGGTGGTCTTCAGGCCGGTGTTCGCCGCGGCCTTACGGGAGGTCCGGGTGAACTGGTACCACTCGGTGGACTCGAACCATGTGGGGTCGACGGTGTTGACGCCGAGCATGGAACGGGCGCGCGGGAAGTACGTGTTGTACATCTCGCTCGCGTCCACGGTCGGGAACTGCTCGGTGAAGTACGACTGGAGCGGGGTCACCGCCATGCCGCCGTTGACCAGGGAACCGCCACCGACGCCCCGCCCGACGTACACGGACATGTTGTCGTAGTGCACGCGGTCCAGGGCGCCGGGATACGGGGTGATGTCCTTGTTGACGACGTCCAGCCACAGGAAGGTGGCCAGGGGGGCCTCGGTGCGGTTGCGGAACCACATGGAGCGCTGGTCCGGGTTGGCGGTGTTGCAGAAGACCTTGCCGTCGGAGCCGGGGGCGTTCCAGAGGCGGCCCATCTCGAGGACGAGGGTGCGGATGCCGGCCTGGCCGAGGCGGAGGGCGGCGACCGCGCCGCCGTAGCCGGAGCCGATCACGATCGCCGGGGCGGAGTCGACTGCGTCGGGCTCGGCTGCGTGGGCGGACTGGAGGCCTATGCGGGTGAGGCCCGCTGCGGCGGCCGTCTGCAGGGCTACCATGCCGATGATTTGACGTCTCGTCAGCTGACGTTGCATCAGGTTTGCTGTCATGCGCGCAGCATGTGCGGATTTTCCTGTTCCGCCTAGGGGTTGTGCGGGTTTTGGGACGCCATCCGGGGTGCCTCGTGCTCAGTCTGGCGACTGCGGGCTGTGTGTGGTTGATCGCGCAGTTCCCCGCGCCCCTAAAAAAGCCGCTTCAGCTGCTCGGCGAGCAAATCCCACCGCCACCTTTCCTCGACCCACTCCCTGCCCCGCTCCCCCATCCGGCGGCGGAGTTCCGCATCGCCGAGGAGCACCGTGATGCGGTCGGCGGTCTCCTCGGCGGAGCCGCCTCGTACGACCCAGCCGGTCTCGCCGTCGAGTACGGCGTCGGGGGCGCCGCCCGAGTCCCCCGCCACGACCGGCAGGCCGGTGGCCGACGCCTCCAGGTACACGATCCCCAGCCCCTCCACATCCAGCCCGCCCCGCCGTGTCCGGCACGGCATCGCGAAGACGTCCCCGGCGCCGTAGTGGGCGGGCAGCTCGGACCAGGGCACGGCGCCCGTGAAGCGCACGGAGTCGGCGACGCCGGTCTCGTCGGCCAGTCGCCGCAGGTCCTTCTCGTAAGGGCCGCCGCCGACGATCAGCAGCACCGTCTCCGGCTCGGCGGCCAGGATGCGGGGCATGGCGAGGATGAGGGTGTCCTGGCCCTTGCGCGGCACCAGCCGGGACACGCACACGACCACCGGCCGGTCGGTGAGGCCGAGCCGCGCCCGGACCGCGTCGCCGCCCGACTCCGGGTGGAAGGTCTTCTCGTCGACGCCCGGCGGCAGCTGCACCATCCGTCCGGCCGCCTCAGGGGTCAGGGCAGTGGCGATCCGCGAGCGCGTGTACTCGCCGAGGTAGGTGATCGTGTCCGTCGACTCCCCGATCCTGCGCAGCAGCTGCCGCGCGGCCGGCAGCTGCGCCCACCCGGCCTCGTGGCCGTGGGTCGTGGCCACCAGCCGCTCGGCGCCCGCCTTGCGCAGGGCCGGTGCCATCAGGCCGAGCGGTGCCGCCGCCCCGAACCACACCGACGTACAGCCGTGCTCGCGCAGCAGCCCGACCGCCCGCCGGGTCGCGCCCGGCGTGGGCAGCAGCATCGTCGTGGCGTCGCGTACGACGGTGAAGGGCTGCTCGGCGTCGAAGGCGGCCGTGGCCGCGATCCCCTCCCGGCTGCGCTTCCAGGTGGAGGCGTAGACGACGAGGCGGTCGGGGTCGAGCCGCAGTGCCATGTTGTGCAGAAACGCCTGGATACCGCCCGGGCGGGGCGGGAAGTCGTTCGTCACGATCAGGGTCTTGTGCATCGCCGCCGACCTTATCCAACGGGTCGCAGACAGCTCGGCACGGCCACGTTTATGGCAAGCACACAGCTGCACAGGACATCATGTTCCCCTCAAGACCGGAACGGGAAGCGGACTGAAACGGGGCTCCGGTGGACATTGCGGGCGGAAGGCGGCCCCTTGCGGGACTGCTGGTGACCTGGGGCCTGACCAGGCTGGTGCTGCTGCTGTTCGTCCTCAAGGTGTTCGTCTTTCCCGGCCCGGACGTCACGAGCGACGTGTCCGTGATCTACCAGGGCTGGTACGAGACCCTGCGCCACGGCACCTTCCCGCTGGACGACGTCACCTGGCAGTACCCGCCCGCCGCCGCCCTCCCGATCCTCTCCCCCGCGCTGCTGGGCTTCCTCGACTATGCGACGGCCTTCTTCGTCCTCGCCTTCCTGGCGGACCTGGTCGTCCTGTCCCTGCTGCTGTACGCGGGCCTGCGCCCCGGCAAGACCGTGCGCGGCGCCTGGGTGTGGGTGCTGGGCGTACCGCTGCTCGGTCCGACCGTGTACGCACGCTACGACGTGATGGTCACCGCGGTGGCCGTGGCCGGGCTGCTCGCGGGCGCCCGGCATCCGCGCGTGATGGGCGTCCTGGTGGGCTTCGGGGCGATGCTGAAGGTGTGGCCGGCGCTGCTGCTGGTCGGCGTCCGCAAGCGCGCCACCTGGGCCTGGGCGGTGGCGACGGTGGCCGCGCTGGCCGCGCTGTTCTCGGTGACCATGCCCGGCGCGTTCGCCTTTCTGACCTTCCAGCGCAACCGGGGCACCGAGGTGGAGTCGCTGGGCTCCCTCGTCTTCCACATCGCCCGGCAGTTCGGCTGGAACGGCCAGGTGCTGCTGAACTACGGCTCGATCGAATTCCTCGGCCCGTATGTCGGTCTGGTCAGCTCCGCCGCCCTGTTCCTGACCGGCGTCGTCTTCGGCTGGCTGCTGCTGTGGCGGCTGATGGCCACGCGGTTCCTGCCGAACACGCTCGCGGATGCGGCCTTCGTGGGGGTGCTGATGTTCACGGTCACCAGCCGGGTGATCAGTCCGCAGTACATGGTGTGGCTGGTCGGTCTGGCGGCCGTCTGCCTGTGCTTCCGGAGCAGCCGGATGGGGGTGCCCGTGGCGCTGGTCCTCGCGGCCGCCTTCGTGACGGTGCTGGAGTTCCCCCTCTGGTTCCAGCACGTCGTCGCGAGCGACACCCTCGGCGTCACCCTCCTCGTCGCCCGCAACGGCCTGCTGGTCGTCGCCTCCGTGCTCGGGGCCGTGGAACTGTGGCAGTCGACGGTCTCCCGCGAGCCCGTACCGCCCCTGCCCACGCAGGCCACCCGCACCAGGGAGACCTCGACCTCCCCCTGACGCCGCCCGCTCCCGTCCGGCTCGGGGAGGCCATCGCCCGGCCGGATCAGCCGAGTTGAGCCCGGAGGTAGTCCCGCCACTGCCCGGTGAACTTCTCCGGCGTCGTCCCCAGCACCTTCCTCATCGCATCCTCCACCGAGCCCGCCCGCCGCTGGTGGTCGCCGACTGAGCGGTAGAACTGCCCGAGCCGCTCGAGACCCCACTGCTGGGCGATCAGCCGGCAGGCCATCCAACCGCCCTCGTAGGCCTGCGCCAGCTTGGTCGCGTCGCCGCTGAAGCCGAAGTCCTTGTCGGTGGGCAGGTGTTCCGGCACCCGCCCCTCGCTCACCGCGCGCGACAGTTCGGGCGCGGCCTCGGCCGCGGTGCGGCCGGTGCCGAGGTAGCCGATCCAGTCCGCGTACCCCTCGGACAGCCACAGCGGGGTGGCCGCGTTGGTGTGGGCACGGGTCGCGACATGAGTGGTCTCGTGGGTGAGCACGACCTGCTTGCCCAGCGGGCCGAGGAGGGCGTACGCGTCCGGGTTGACGATGATGCGGTCCGCGGGCGCGGTCGGCGGGCCGCCCACCTCACCCGTGGTGACCGCCGCGATCCCGCGGTACTGGGAGGCGGGCGAGCCGAGCAGCCCCGCCATGCCCTCCACCGACCCCGGCACGAGCACCACCACATGCCCCGCCCAGTCGCTGCCCCAGGCCCCGGACACGGCAGGCACCGCGCGGTCCGCGAGGTCCGCGTACGAGTGCAGCGCCTCGCTGGACTGCCCGGTGCCGAGAACGATGCTGTGGCTGCCGCGTACGACGGTCACCGCGCCCTGGTCCCACAATTGCTGGGAGGACTTCCTGGCGGGCCTGTCCGCGTCCACGTACCACTGCCCCTCTCCCTTCCGGGAGAGGCTCAGGGTGCGGCCGACGGTGACGGGGGCGTTGTCGTATCCCTCGATGCGGTAGCGCAGTTCGGCGTCGGCGGTCGCCTCGTCGCCGGAACGGTGCAGGGCGGTCACACGGTACGACCAGGCCGCCAGCGGCACCCCGCGCAGGTTCTCGAACCAGCTCGGTGTGCCCGTCTTCAGGAAGGCCGCCCGGTCGCGGTCGAGGACGGCGGTGGACCGCCGGTCGAGGAGCCGCTGCAGATCGGCCTCGGCGCTGCCGCCGGCGGGCCGCCCGCCGCATGCCACCAGTGAGACGAGCAGCAGCACGAGCGCCACCACTGAGAACCTCGACGCCCGCCCACGACCAGCCACTTTCCGATCGTAAGGCCGACAGGGGCGGTTGGTCAGACCCTCGTGACCGAGGACACCGGCAGCATGTCCACCGGGTCGTAGCGCACGGGCGCGCCCGGGTAGGGCGCGTGGATCACCTGGCCGTTGCCCATGTACATCCCGACATGGCTGGCGTCGGACCGGTAGACGACCAGGTCGCCGGGGCGCGCCTCGGAGAGCGGGATCTGCCGGCCCGCGTACGCCTGCTCCTGCGAGGTGCGCGGCAGCTGGACCCCGGCCTGCGCGTACGACCACTGCATCAGCCCCGAACAGTCGAAGCCGTAGGGGCCGGTGGCGCCCCAGACATACGGCATGCCGAGCGCGGAGCGGGCGGCGGCCATCGCGGCGGCCGCCCGGGCCGAGGCCGGGAGGGCGCTGCCGAAGTCGGGGAAGAGCTCGCCGCGGCCGTCCCGGGAGGCGCGGCCGTAGGCGGCACGTTCCCCGTACGGCAGGGAGTTGAGCAGCCGGCGGGCCTCGGCGAGTTTCCGCTCGACGATCTTCTTGTGGGTGGCGACGGCCTTGCGGCTCCTGTCCAGCTCGGCGAGCTTGCCGACCGCCTCGGCGCGCTCCTGGGCGACGCCCCGCATCGCGGACTGCAGGTCCCTGAGTTCGCCGGTCTGCTCGGCGGTGATCCGGTCGAGCACGGAGGCCTTGTCGAGGTAGTCGGCCGGGTTGTCGGAGAAGAGCAGGGCGAGGGTCGGATCGAGGCCGCCGGAGCGGTACTGGGCGCCGGCCAGCGAACCGAGCGACTCCCGCATGGTGTTGATGCGGTCCTGCTGCCGGGCGATCAGGTCCTGCGCGTCGCTCACCTGCCTGCGCAGTGCGTCGGCGTGCTCGTCGGCCTTGTTGTAGGCCTCGGTCGCCTTCTCGGCCTCCGCGTAGAGACGGTCCACCTCGGCCCGGGTGTGGTCGTACGGAGCGGCGTCGGCCGGGACGGCGCCGAGGGCGGAAGCCGCGGCGGACAGCACACACAAGGCGGTGCCGGCGCCCCGGTTGAACCCGGACGTCGGTGCAAGGCGACGATGAGACCCCACGGGAAGCCGCGCTCCTTCCGCTGGCGACAAGGACTGCCTCCCCGCCGCAGCAGGGAAACGCGGCAGACAGTAGCCCCGCGGTGGGGCAGCGGCCAAAGACCTCCGTGGCAACACAACGTGACGCCCCGCCTCTGACGCAGGTCATGGGCGGGGCGTGGGGTCAGTGCGGGTTCACGTAATTCGCCCGTTCGGGCGGACCCGTGTCCTGATCTTGAAACGGATCCTCAGGGGCGCGTGTCAGATCCGGACGCCGAACTGGAACGGCATGTTGCCGATCGACTCGTAGCGCACGGTCGTTCCGGTGCGCGGGGCGTGCAGCACCATGCCGTTGCCCGCGTAGAGGGCGACGTGGTGCAGGTCGCCGTAGAAGAGCACGAGGTCGCCGACCTGGAGCTGGCTCTCGGAGTAGATCCGCGTGCCGGCGTTGGCCTGCGCCTGCGAGGTGCGCGGTATCGAGACGCCGGCCTGGGCGTAGGCCCAGGAGGTCAGGCCCGAGCAGTCGTAGGAGGCGGTGCCGGTGGCGCCGTAGACGTACGGCTTGCCGATCTGGGTCTTGGCGGCGTCGAAGGCCGCCTGCGCCCGGCCGGAGGCGGCGGTCGCGCCGCCGAGGTCCACCCGCTCGCTGGCCGAGCGGCTGGCGCGGGCGTCGGCGGCGGCGAGCGCCGCCCGCTCCGCGGCCGTCAGCGAGTTGAGCAGCTTCTGCGCCTCGGCGAGCTTGCCCTGGATGTCCTTCTTCTTCTTGCCCAGTTCGGTGCGGGTGGAGGCGAGGTCCTTGAGCTTGTCGGAGGCCTCGGCCCGCTCCTGGGCGAGTTCGCGCTGCTTCTCCTGGATCTTCTTCAGCGCCTCGACCTGCTGGGCGCTGAGCTGGTCGGCGGTGGACGCCTTGTCCAGGTAGTCGTTCGGGTTCGACGACAGGAAGAGCTGGAGGGACGAGTCGATGCTGCCGGTGCGGTACTGCGCGGCAGCCGCCAGGCCGATGGAGTCACGCAGCTGGTTCAGATCCTCCTGGCCCCGGGCGACGTTGTCCTGGATGGTGGAGATCTCCTTCTGGAGCTTCTCCTGCTTCTCCTTGGCGCCGTTGAACTTCTCGGTGGCCTGCTCGGCCTCCTCGTAGAGCTTGTCGACCTTGGCCTTGACCTCGTCCTTGGAGGGCTTCTCGCTCGGCGCGGCATTCGCGGCCTGGGCGCTGATAGCAACAGCGGCAGCAGCTGCGGTGGTGAGCACGGTCACACGAGCCCGGCTCGGCTGCTTCGGTCGACGATGGGACGCCACGGAGGCGGGCTCCTTCTTGTGAGTGATCACCCGTTCGGAGGTTCGAGGCCAGACCTTAGTGACCTTCCTGTGATCACTTCAAATCCTCGCGTGAAAAATCTTAGTGACGCAATGCATTCTTTGCACATAACCCACGTGCGGTGACGCGAGGTTGACGCTACGTTGCGTGACGATTGCGCCAATTCGGGCACTAAACCCAGAAGTTCGACCTTCGGGACAGCGGCCAGGGAAACGGCTCAGGACAGCCGCTTCAGGAGCATCGCCGAGGCGATGGGGCGCGCCCCCGCGCGGGCCACTCCGTCGGCCACCTCGCGGTCCGTGGAAGCGACGATGACGGGCCGCCCGGGCGGCTCAGCGCGCACCAGCTGGCGGATCAACTCGTCCGCGGTGACGCCCGCTTTGGAGAACAGCACCCGCACTCCGCGCGGCGGCGCGAGCAGCACCGGAGCGGCCAGTTCCGCCCCGTCGAAGACGCAGGTGACCTCGGCGCCGGTCTGTGCAGCGAGTTGCGAAAGCTGGCCGAGGAGCCTCAACCGCTGCTTCTCCAGAGGCATTTGGGGATAACCCGTTTTGGTGACGTTGTAGCCGTCGACGACCAGGTGTGCCTGCGGCAGCGCGAGCAGCTGGTCCAGGATCGCGGGGTCATTTTCGGACAAAGCGCGGGCAGCGATGTCTTTCGGGGTCATCCGTCCCGGTTCGACCGCATCGACGGTCTCCGCCGGCCGTACGGACACGGGCGGCAACGCCAGCTCCCGGCGCAGCCCTTGGGCCGCGTCCAGGACGGTGTCCAGAAGCAGGCGCACGCGCATGTCCTCGACACTGCGCCCCTCGCGCGCTGCTTTGCGCGTGGCCTCCAG
Organism: Streptomyces sp. NRRL S-646; assembly: GCF_000720765.1. Lineage (GTDB taxonomy): Bacteria > Actinomycetota > Actinomycetes > Streptomycetales > Streptomycetaceae > Streptomyces. The sequence continues at coordinate 398,484 of NZ_JODC01000005.1, read as the reverse complement.
GGCGGCCTCCGCCTCCCCGAGCCGCGACTTCAGCCGCCGGGACTCACTCTCGGCGGCGGACACCTGCGCCTGCCCCTCGGTGCGTACGGTCTCGATCTCGCCCTGGATCTTGCGCAGGGCGGCCTCGCCCCTTTTGACGTCGCTGAGGGCCGCTCGCAGCTTGCGGTGCAGCGAGTCGGCCTCCTTCTTGGCTGCGTCCAGCTCGGCACGGAGCCGCTCGGTGTCGACCCGGGTCTGCTCCCGGGCCCGGTCGACCTCCGCGCGCAGCCGCTCCAGCTCGGCGCGGCTCTCCTCGTCGGCGCGCTCGGCATCGGCCCGCTGGGCCTCCTCGCCGGCCGCGGTCACGAGCTTCACCCAGCCGGTGGGCCGCAGAACATAGGCCGCGGCCGCCACGTCGAGCGGATCCGCGGCCGGGGGCGGCGAGCCGGAGTCGAGAGCGCCGGTGAGTTCCGGCTGGGCCTCTCTGAGCTTCTCCCCGATGCGCTGCCGGAACAGCGGATCGGTCTCCAGTGCGGCCGCCATCGCGTTGCCGGCGAACTTGGCCCGCCGGTTCGGTGCGAACCGGGCGTACTGCCTGAGCTGTGCGGGCAGTTCGCCGACGGTCAGCCCGCCGAAGCCGTCCGAGACGATCTGGACGACCCTGCGGCGCACTCCGTCGGGCAGCGGACGGTCAAGCACCTCGGCGGTGCCGTCGCCCGGCCCCCCGCCTGTGGTCTCCACCATCCGTCACACCCCATTACCTGTGGGGCCGCTCCCTCAGGAGTCGGCGCCCGGCCTGTCCACGAGTTCCACCTGATCCACCGCGTTGCACCAGCGACAGCGCACCGACTCGATGGTCTCACTGACCACCTCGCGCTCCTCGACCTTGGGCTCACCGGCCAGATCGAGGTGGACGTACTCGACGACCTTCGACGAGCGGGTCACGTCGAAACGCGTGAGGTTGCCGCAGAGGGTGCAGCGCCACCGCGTCGTGGCGGTCGGGAGGGGAACCGTCATCGTGCCTGTGCTCTTTCCTTCTAGGCCTTCTATTGTCAGTGACGCCCCAGCTTCCCCGGGCGTGTGGCTCGTAACCCTACGGCCTGGCGCGGACTCGCCGCCTGCCCGTCCACGGCGGCGAGGCGGTCTGTGCGACTGCGTCCCGTTACGTCATGCTCTGTGTTCATGATCGGCAAGTGGAGCGCGACCGTCGGCAGAGCGATCCGGCGCCCCTCGGCGCCCATGACGTACACGCTGATCACTCTGTGCTGTCTGCTCTTCGTGACCGGCCCGGCCGCCGGCCTCAATCCGGTCCACGGCTCCGGCGACGCGCTGCTCGCCGCCCAGCGCGCCTATTTCCACCGCTGGGGCGTGGTCCCGGCCGAGCTGTTCCAGGGCTCCCCCAGAGCCGCCCTGACCCCCGCCACGGCCCTGTTCGTCCACGGCAGCTGGGTGCACCTGCTCGGCAACATGCTCTTTCTCTATGTCTTCGGGGCGATGACCGAGGAACGGATGGGCCGCGTCCAGTTCACCCTCTTCTACGTCGGCTGCGGCTACCTCGCCCTGCTGGGGTACGCGGCGGCCAATTCCACGTCACAGCAGTCCCTGGTCGGCGCGTCCGGGGCGATCTCCGCGGTCCTGGGCGCTTTCCTCTACCTGTTCCCCGGCGCCCGGGTGACCAGTCTTCTGCCGTTCCTCTTCTTCCTCCCCCTGCGCTTCCCCGCCTGGATCGTGCTGCCCTTCTGGGTGGCCCTGCAGTGGCTGGCGGCCAGGCATGCGGCGACGGGGCCGGGGGTGGCCTATCTGGCCCACCTGGTGGGCTTCGGCCTGGGCTTCGTCTACGCCTGGGTCCGATTCGGCCGTACGACTAGAGTGAGGTCCGCCCCAGCAACGGCCCCCGAGGGAGAGAACCAGCCGTGATCACCGCGATCGTCCTCATCAAGACCAGCGTGGACCGGATCCCCGAGATCGCGGAGCGGATCGCTTCGCTGGAGAGCGTGAGTGAAGTCTTTTCCGTGACCGGGACGTATGACCTGATCGCGATGGTGCGGGTGAGTCAGCACGAGGATCTTGCTGACGTGATCCCCGGGAGCATCAGCAAGATCCCCGGCGTGGAGGCGACGGATACGCACGTCGCGTTTCGTACCTACTCGCAGCATGACCTGGAAGCCGCGTTCGCCATCGGGCTGGACTCGTGATCGACGCCTGAGCGTCTGCGGGGCACGGTTCGTCTGCGACAGCCGGTTCGTCGTGGCTGGTCGCGCCCACGCGGCGGAGCCGCAAATTGATACAGCCCCGCGCCCCTGAAAGCTGAAAAGCCGCTGCCCCTGACGGGCTGGATCAGACTGCCGGGACGCAGCGGCCGTCCTCTGTGCGGTACTGCCACTTCGCGCCGTCGGCCACCAGTTCCTTCACGGCGGTGACGAAGCGCTCGACGTGTTCGTCGGGGGTGCCGGCGCCGAAGCTGACGCGGATCGCGTTGAGGGACTTCTCGCCGGGGGCGGCCTCGGGGGCGCCGCACTCGCCCTGGGTCTGGGGGTCGCTGCCGAGCAGGGTCCTGACCAGCGGGTGCGCGCAGAAGAGGCCGTCGCGGACGCCGATGCCGTACTCGGCGGAGAGCGCGGCGGCGAAGTGCGAGCTGTTCCAGCCCTCGACGACGAAGGAGATCACGCCGACGCGGGGGGCGTCGTCGCCGAAGAGGGAGAGGATCCGCACGTCGGGCACCTCGGCGAGGCCCGCCCGGACGGTGTCGATCAGGTGCTGCTCGCGGGCGACCAGGGTGTCGAAGCCGGCCTCGGTGAGGGCCTTGCAGGCGGAGGCGATGGAGTAGGCGCCGATCACGTTCGGGGAGCCGGCCTCGTGGCGGGCGGCGCTGTCGTGCCACTCCACGTCCACGCCGCCGTCCGCGCGCCGGGTGACCTTGCGGCTGGCGCCGCCGCCCGCGAGGTAGGGGTCGGCGGCCTGCAGCCAGTCGGCGCGGCCGGCCAGCACGCCGGAGCCGAAGGGCGCGTACAGCTTGTGGCCGGAGAAGGCGACCCAGTCGACGTCGAGGTCCTGCACGGAGACCGGGTGGTGCGGGGCGAGCTGGGCGGCGTCCAGGACGATACGGGCGCCGTGCGCATGGGCGGCAGCGGCGAGCTCGCGCACCGGCCACAGCTCGCCGGTGACGTTCGAGGCGCCGGTGACGCAGACCAGGGCGGGACCGTACGGGTCGCGGTCGGCGAGGGCGCGCTCCAGGGTCTCGACGGCCTGCTGCGGGGTGCGCGGGGCGTCGAGGCAGGTGACCCTGGCATCCCTCCAGGGCAGCAGGCTGGCGTGGTGCTCGGTCTCGAACACGAAGACCTGGCAGCCGGCCGGGAGCGCCTGCGCCAGCAGGTTGAGGGAGTCCGTCGTGGAGCGGGTGAAGATCAGCTGGTCGTCGGCCCGGCAGTCCAGGAACTCGGCAACGGTCCGGCGGGCGTTCTCGAAGAGGTCGGTCGACAGCTGGGAGAGGTAGCCGGCGCCGCGGTGGACGCTGCCGTAGTAGGGCGCGTAGGCGGCCACGTCGTCCCAGACGCGCTGCAGGGCGGGGGCGCTGGCCGCATAGTCGAGCGCGGCGTAGGTGACTTCGCCGCCCGTGACGAGCGGGACGGTGACATCCCGTCCCAGAACGGGCAGCGGGGCGCAAATGGAGGTGACGGCGGCAGCGGTAGAGACAGACATGACGGAACTCCCGTGGGTGCAGGCTGAGTTCACCCCGCGAGCGCATGACTCAAGCGTGGGTGTGAAGGTGAAAGGGGATGCGGAGGCGGGGCTCTGCGGCCCTATCGCATTCGCTTGCTCACGGAAGGCTCCTCGACGACCAGGACCCCTGGTTGTTCGAGGGGCCCGCGCTTGCCGTAGACCTCGCTGCCTACGGCCTGGTCTTCACCCGGGGCACCCCGCCACGGACGGAGGGTTGCCGGACAGTCGGCCGGGGCCTCATGACTGTCACTCATGACCTGGACAGGAACGTACGTGAAGTGATCGCGGTCCCGCAACTCGTGTCCGAATTACGGGACCGCACTCCCCTGCTATGCGTTGCTGGCCGCCACCCAGCGCTCCAGGGCCCGCTTGGCCGCGCCGGAGTCGATCGACTGCGCCGCCTTGTCCATGCCGGCCCGGATCTGCTCGGCGAGAGTCCCGTTGCCCGGGTCGAGGGCCACGAGCGCGGCCGCCGAGTTCAGCAGTACGGCGTCCCGTACGGGGCCCTGCTCGCCGTCGAGGAGGCGGCGGGCGACCTCCGCGTTGTACGACGGGTCGGCGCCCCGCAGGGCCTCCACGGGGACCAGCTCGATGCCGACGTCCCGCGGGTCGAAGGTCTCCTCGGTGACCTTGCCGTCGCGGACGATCCAGACCCGCGAGGTTGCCGTCGTGGTCAGTTCGTCGAAGCCGTCGTCGCCGCGGAAGACGAGGGAGGAGTTGCCGCGCTCGGCCAGGACGCCCGCGATGAGGGGAGCCAGGCGCGGGTCGGCGACGCCCACCGCCTGAGCCTTCACCTTCGCCGGGTTGGTCAGCGGCCCCAGGGCGTTGAAGGTCGTACGGATGCCCAACTGGCCGCGTGCGGCGGCCACATGACGCAGTGCCGGGTGGAACTTGATGGCGAAGCAGAACGTGATGCCGGCTTCCTCGGCGACCTCCGCGACCCGCTTCGGCGTCAGTTCCAGATTGACGCCCAGTTTCTCCAGGACGTCCGAGGCGCCGGACGCGGAGGAGGCGGCCCGGTTGCCGTGCTTGACGACCTTGGCGCCCGTACCGGCGATGACGATCGACGACATCGTGGAGATGTTCACCGTCTTCGCGCCGTCACCGCCCGTACCGACGATGTCGACGGTCCGGCCCGGCACCTCGATCACGTTCGCGTGCTCGTACATCGTCCGGACCAGTCCGGTGATCTCCTCGACCGTCTCGCCCTTGGCGCGCAGCGCCACCGCGAACCCGGCGATCTGGGCGTCGGTCGCCTCGCCGCGCATGATCAGGTCCATCGCCCAGGCGGTGTCGTCGGCGGTGAGGTCGTGGCCGTCCAGCAGGCCGTTCAGCAGCAGGGGCCAGGAACGGCCCGCCGCGGTGTCGCCTCCAGCGGGGGTCACAGCGCTCATAAGGCCGCTCCTGGTCGTCGTAGAAGAAGAAACGAGTGTGAGGCCACCCTATCCAGCTCAGGACACGGAAAAGGGCCCCCGTCCGAAGACCGGACGGGGGCCCTTCTGCCGTGGCGTGGCGAGCCGCAGCGATCAGTGGTGGCCGTGGCCGCTCGTGATCTCCCTGTACTCCTCGACGGTCGGCTTCGGAATCTGGGACTCCTCGCCGTAGTACGCCTCGCTGAGCTTGGCGCGCAGCCGCTCGGAGCCCTTGACCTTGCGCTCGACGCCGTTCTCGTCGACCGTCGGGCCGATCTCGGCCGGCTTGTACTGCTCGTGCGCCGTGAGGGTGTGCAGGGCGTCCTGGCTGAGGGGCTCGTGCACCTCGATGAACTCACCGTGCGGCAGGCGCTTGATGATGCCGGACTCGCGGCCGTGCAGCACCTTGTCCTTGTCGCGGCGCTGGAGGCCGAGACAGATCCGCTTGGTGGCGATGAAGGTGAGCACCGGCACGACGAAGAACGCGACTCGGACGAACCAGGTGATCGCGTTGATCGACAGGTGGAAGTGCGTGGCCCACAGGTCGTTGCCGCCGGCGACCATCAGCACGAAGTACCAGGAGATCCACGCGGCGCCGAACGCGGTACGCGTCGGGGCGTTGCGCGGGCGGTCCAGGATGTGGTGCTCGCGCTTGTCGCCGGTGACCCAGGACTCGATGAACGGGTAGACCGCGATCGAGACCAGGACCAGCGGGAAGATCACCAGCGGGATGAACACGCCCAGGACGAGCGTGTGGCCCCACAGGTTGATCTCCCAGCCCGGCATGGCACGGATCAGGCCCTCGGAGAAGCCCATGTACCAGTCGGGCTGGGCGCCGGTCGACACCTGGTCCGGACGGTACGGGCCCATGGCCCAGATCGGGTTGATCGAGGCGATCGCCGCGATGGCCGTGATGACGCCGAAGACCAGGAAGAAGAAGCCGCCGGCCTTCGCCATGTACACCGGCAGCAGCGGCATGCCGACGACGTTGTTGTTCGTCTTTCCGGGACCCGCGAACTGCGTGTGCTTGTGGTAGAAGACCAGGATCAGGTGGCCCACCATCAGGCCGAGCATGATGCCCGGCAGCAGCAGGATGTGGACCGAGTAGAACCGGGCCACGAAGTCGCCGCCCGGGAACTCGCCGCCGAAGAGGAACATCGACAGGTACGTGCCGACGATCGGCACGGACAGGACCGCGCCCTCCATGAAGCGGACACCGGTGCCGGAGAGCAGGTCGTCCGGCAGCGAGTAACCGGTGAAGCCGGTGAACATGCCCAGGACGAACAGCAGGAAGCCGAAGATCCAGTTGACCTCACGCGGCTTGCGGAACGCGCCGGTGAAGAACACACGCATCATGTGCACGAACATGCCCGCGAGGAAGATCAGCGCGGCCCAGTGGTGGATCTGCCGGATGAGCAGACCACCGCGCACATCGAAGGAGATGTGCAGGGTCGAGTTGAACGCCTCGGACATCATCTGGCCCTGCAGCGGGATGTAGCTGCCGTGGTACTCCACCTCGTTCATCGACGGGTGGAAGAACAGCGTCAGATACACACCCGTGAGGATGAGGATGATGAAGCTGTACATGCACACTTCGCCCAACATGAACGACCAGTGGTCGGGGAAGATCTTGCGCATGTTGGTCTTGGCCAGGGAGTAGATCCCCAGCCGGCCGTCGGCCCAGTCGGCGACGCGCTCGCCGGCCGGCGCTTTGCCGCGCCGGGACTCGGTGTTCTCGTTGGTGCTCATCCGCGCTCCCAGAATGCAGGACCGACGGGCTCTTCGAAGTCGCCGAGCGCCTCGAGGTAGCCCTGGTCGTTCACGCCGATGCGCAGCTGCGGCAGGGCGTGACCGGCGGGGCCGAAGATCACCCGGGCACCGTCGGACAGGTCGAAGGTGGACTGGTGGCAGGGGCACAGCACGTGGTGCGTCTGCTGCTCGTACAGGGAGATCGGGCAACCGACGTGGGTGCAGATCTTCGAGTACGCCACGATGCCCTCGTGCGACCACTCGAGCTCGCGCTTGTCCTTGATGTTGTCCGGCTGGATCCGGACGATCATCAGGGCCGCCTTGGCGATCTCGGTCTGGAAGTTCTCGTCGTGCTCCTCCAGGCCCTCGGGCTTGGCGAAGGTGAGCGAGCCGACCGCGACGTCGGAGGCACGCAGCGGCTCGTTGGTGTTCATGTTGACGAGCAGCTTGCCCTTGGACCACAGCGTGTGGCGGAGCTTGGTCCCCGGCAGCGGTCCGAGGTCGCGCAGCAGCATGACGCCGGAGAGCGGGAACAGGGCCAGCGCACCGAACATCGTGTTGCGGATGAGCTTGCGGCGGCCGAGCGCGGACTCCTTGGCGCCCTGCTTGAAGTCGGCCATGACCTTGGCCTTGACCTCGGGGGACGCCTCGATCGGGTGCCGCTCGTCGGCGATCTCCTCGTCGGACATCAGGGTGCGGGCCCAGTGGACCGCGCCCGCGCCGATGGCGAACAGCGCGAGGCCCAGGGTCAGGCCGAGCGCGAAGTTCAGCGCGTTGATGTGGCCGATCGGGAACACGTAGATCGACTTGTCGTGCGGGATCGCCACGTACGAGGCGATGAACCCGACCGTTGCCAGCATCGAGACCGTGAACAGCATGGCCACCACACGCTCGGACCGCTTGGCGGCCCGCTCGTCGATGTCCTGCACCCGGTGCTCGTGGGGCGGCAGACCGGGGTCCGCGAACGGGTTCTTCTCGTCCGCGACGGTCACCGCACCGTGCTCGTTGTGTCCTGCGGAGTGCTCGGCAGGCAGGTTCTCTTCTGGAATGTCTTGGCTACTCATGACTTCTTGGCCTTTGCGGTCCGAGCGGCGACCCAGACGGCGACCGCGATCAGCGCGCCGAGTCCGAAGATCCAGGCGAACAGGCCCTCGGAGACCGGGCCGAGTCCGCCCAGCTCAAGGCCGCCGGGGCTCTCGGTGTCGTCACCGTTGACCGCGTTCAGGTACGCGATGATGTCCTTCTTGTTCTGCTCCGACATCGTGGTGTCGGGGAACGACGGCATGTTCTGGGGGCCGGTCTGCATGGCCTCGTAGATGTGCTTCGGGTCGACGCCCTCGAGGCTCGGCGCGAACTTGCCGTGCGTCAGCGCACCGCCCTTGCCGGTGAAGTTGTGGCACTGCGCGCAGTTGGTGCGGAACAGCTCGCCACCCTTGGCGATGTCGGCACCGTCCGGGCCGTACTGCGCCTTCGTCGGGATGGACGGGCCGGCGCCGAGGGAGGAGATGTACGCGGCAAGCTGGTCGATCTCGGCCTGCGTGTAGATGACCTTCTTCTTCGGGACCTGAGCGCCCGGCTGCTGGGCCGGCATACGGCCGGTGCCGACCTGGAAGTCGACGGCCGCGGCGCCCACGCCGACGAGGCTCGGACCGTCGGTGGTGCCCTGACCGCCGGTGCCGTGGCAGCTGGCGCAGCCCACGGAGTAGAGCTTCTTGCCCTCGTCGATGGCAAGGGACTGGGCGGTGTCATCGGCCTGCGCCTTGCTCGCGGGTGCGAACGCGGCGTACAGCCCCCCGGTGCATGCCAGCGCGAGGAGTAGGACGACGAGAGCCGCCATGGGATGGCGTCGTCGTGCGGAGAGCTTTTTCACGGATTACCCCGGTGTCAGGATCTTCTGCGTCGATGCTTGTGGGTTGTGCGCCTCGCGGGCGCACGCGGGAACGGGCCCGGCTACTTGATCAGGTAGATCGTGGCGAAGAGGCCGATCCACACGACATCGACGAAGTGCCAGTAGTAGGACACGACGATGGCCGCGGTCGCCTGCTCGTGGGTGAACCTCTTGGCCGCGTAGGTGCGGCCGAGAACGAACAGGAAGGCGATGAGGCCGCCCGTCACGTGCATGCCGTGGAACCCGGTGGTCAGGTAGAACACCGAGCCGTACGGGTCCGAGGACAGGGAGAGCCCGTCCTCCTTCACCAGCTCCGTGTACTCGAAGATCTGACCGCCGATGAAGATCGCACCCATCACGAACGTGATGATGAACCAGCCCCGGAGCTTCTTCACGTCCCCGCGCTCGGCGGCGAACACGCCGAGCTGGCAGGTGAGGGAGGAGAGCACCAGGATCGTGGTGTTGGACGCGGAGAACGGAAGGTTGAGATGGCTCGCCATCTCCTTCCAGTGATCCGGACCGGTCACCGATCGCAGGGTGAAGTACATCGCGAAGAGGGCCGCGAAGAACATCAGCTCGGAACTCAGCCAGATGATGGTTCCGACGCTGGTGAGGTTCGGCCGGTTGACCGACGGGTGCGCGTGCCCGGTTTCTACTGTCGTTGCTGTCGCCACGACCGACATTATGTCGGTCGCTTATCCCGCCCTCACTCCGGGGGGTGCCGTTCGGAGTGTTGCTGCCGTCCATACCGGTGTTGACGTGGTGTTGAACGGAGTAACATCCGCCCCATCGGGCCTTTCCGTACGACGCTGACGTCTCGGAGGAACTATGCAGCCGACCGCCACGGTGCTGGTCTACAGCGACGACTCCAACACCCGCGAACAGGTGCGGCTCGCGACCGGGCGCAGGCCCGCTCCCGACGTTCCCGTCGTCGAGTTCCTGGAGTGTGCGACGCCGGCCGCCGTCATCAAGGAGCTGGACCGGGGCGGGATCGACGTCTGCGTCCTGGACGGCGAGGCGGTGCCCTTGGGGGGCATGGGGGTGTGCCGGCAGATCAAGGACGAGGTGTTCAACTGCCCGCCGGTGCTTTTGCTCATTGGGCGGCCCCAGGATGCGTGGCTGGCCACGTGGAGTCGGGCGGATGCGGCGGTCACCTTGCCGGTGGAGCCTGTGGAGTTCGCCGCCGCGTTGGCTTCTTTGTTGCGGCGTAAGAGTCTCCAGCAGAGCGCCTAGTAGCTCGGGGCAGCTGGTTTCGAGGCGGCTGCGGGTTCGTTGTGGCTTGTCGCGCCCACGCGGCGGAGCCGCACATCGAATACAGCCCCGCGCCCCTTGAGGCCCACTGCCCCTGAGGCCCGCTCACACGCTCTGTGGGCGCAGTCGTGCCACGTCGTCCGGGCTCGGGCCGTCGGGTTTGCCGGCCACCAGGGCGCTGCCCTGGCGCCACTGTTTCCAGGCCAGGTTCCAGTCGCCGAAGCCGTTGCCGAAGGGCTCCATGGTGTCGCCGTTGGAGTTGACGACCTTCACCACGTCGCCCTCGTGGATGGTGTTGAAGAACCATTCGGCGTTGCCGGTGCTCATGCCGGTGCAGCCGTGGCTGACGTTGGCGTAGCCCTGGGAGCCCACGGACCAGGGGGCGGCGTGCACGTACTCGCCGCTCCAGGTGAGGCGGGTGGCCCAGTAGACGGGCAGGTCGTAGGAGTCGGCGCTGCCTTCGGCGATGCCCACGGTGGCGCTGCGCATGCGTACGAAGGACTGCTTGCCCAGCACGACCTTGACGCCGTTGCGGGTCTCGAAGCCGGGCTTGCCGGTGGTGACGGGGAGTTCCCTGATGTCGTCGCCGTTCTTGTACACGGTCATGGAGTGCGCCGAGGCGTCGGTGACGGCGATGATGCTGTCGCCGATGGTGAGCTTCAGCGGCTTGCTCTTGGCTCCCCACAGGCGGTCGCCGACCTTGATGCCGTCCAGGTTGCTGTGCACCTGGACGGTGGTGTGGGCGGGCCAGTAGTCCTTGGGGCGGTAGTGGAGTTCCTTGTCGTCCACCCAGTGCCAGGCGCCCTGCACGGCGGGGACCGAGTCCACCCGCAGTGCCCGTTCGACGATGGCGCGCTGTGTCCTGTCCTTGACGGGCCGGTTCAGTTGGGCGGTGACGGGCTGTCCGACGCCGTAGTCGCCGGAGTCGGGCCCGAACTTCACGTCCAGGCGCTTCTTGGTGGTGGGGATGCTGGTGTCGAAGGTGAGGACCTTGCGGCCCGGCGCCCCGTCCCCGTCCTCCGTGCTCACCCGCACCGTGTAGTGGGCGTTGGCGGCGAGCGGAGAGGTGCTGTGCCAGCGGGTGCCGTCGGCGGAGAGTTCGCCCGCCACGAAGCGGCCTGCGGCGTCCGTGGCCGTGACGTCCGTGATGCGGCCGTCGTCCTCGGCGGTGACCTCGAGGGCCTTGTCCGGGTCGGCTTTCTTCGCGCCGCCCTTGAGGCCTTTGAAGGAGAGCTGGTCCGTCGCGTCGTACGGCTTGGCGGCCAGCGGGTTGCCCCCGCTGCTGCAAGCGGTGCCGCCCGCGCCGAGGGCGATCACCAGCAGAGTGCAGCTGACGACGGTGCGGGTGCGCGGAGAGTGGTTCATGTCCCTCACGCTATGGACGTTCGTCAAGGACGGCGCGCGGTGTAATCCGTACGAGGTAACGGTATTGGGGCAAAAGTGGGAGCCCGGACGCTCCTTACGGAGTGTCCGGGCTCCCGATGTGCTCTTCGCGTGCTACTGGGTGCGGTTCTCACCGCGGTAGTACTCGAAGACCCAGCCGTACAGGCCGACCATGATGATCGGCGCCGAGAAGTACAGCAGCCACCAGCCGATCGCGATCGACAGGAAGGCGAGCGCACCACCGAGCCCGAGGGCCAGCGGCTGCCAGCTGTGCGGGCTGAAGAACCCGACCTCGCCGGCGTCGTCCGCGACGTCCGCCTCCTTGTTGTCCATCGCACCCGCGTCGACCCGCTTGGCCGTGAAGCCGAGGTAGAAGCCGACCATGATGCACAGACCGAAGGCCAGGAAGAGCGCCGTCGTACCGGCCGGCTCCTTCGACCACACGCCATAGACCACCGCCATGGCGAGGACGAAGACGCTCAGCCACATGAACATCTTGCCCTGAACCTTCACTTGCCGGCCTCCTTGCCACCAGCCAGAGCCTTCTCACCGTGAGGCGCGTTCTCGAGCTGGTCGAGAGCGGCGATCTCAGGGTGGTGCAGGTCGAACGCCGGGGATTCGCTTCGGATCCGCGGCAGGGTGAGGAAGTTGTGCCGCGGCGGCGGGCAGGACGTCGCCCACTCGAGCGAGCGGCCGTAGCCCCACGGGTCGTCGACGCCGACCGGCTTGCCGTACTTGGCCGTCTTCCACACGTTGTAGAGGAACGGCAGGATCGACATGCCGAGCAGGAACGAGCTGATCGTCGAGATCGTGTTCAGGGCGGTGAAGCCGTCGGCCGCGAGGTAGTCCGCGTAACGACGCGGCATGCCCTCGGCACCCAGCCAGTGCTGGACCAGGAACGTGCCGTGGAAGCCGATGAACAGCGTCCAGAAGCAGGGACCCCTTCCACATCGTTCCGATCCAGTTGAAGAACTTCACGCCGGTCGGTACGGCGATGAGGAACGTCATGAAGGAGAAGAACGGGAGCAGTACGCCGCCGGTGACGTACATGTGGTGGGCCCACACGGTCACGGACAGACCCGCGATGGCGATGGTCGCGCCGATCAGGCCCATGTAGCCGAACATCGGCTTACGGGAGAAGACCGGGATGACCTCGGAGATGATGCCGAAGAACGGCAGCGCGATGATGTACACCTCTGGATGGCCGAAGAACCAGAAGAGGTGTTGCCACAGCAACGCGCCGCCATTGGCCGCGTCGAAGACATGTGCCCCGAATTTCCGATCCGCCTCCAGCGCGAACAGCGCGGCGGCGAGGACGGGGAAGGCGAGCAGGACCAGCACCGCGGTCAGCAGCACGTTCCACACAAAGATCGGCATGCGGAACATGGTCATGCCCGGGGCGCGCATGCAGATGATGGTGGTGATGAAGTTGACCGCACCGAGGATCGTGCCGAAGCCGGAGAAGGCCAGACCCATGATCCACAGGTCGGCGCCGATGCCCGGCGAGCGGACCGCGTCCGACAGCGGGGAGTAGGCGAACCAGCCGAAGTCGGCCGCACCGGACGGGGTGAGGAAGCCGCCCACCGCGATCGTCGAGCCGAACAGATCGTGCCGTGCATCGTGAACGCCTGGTTGAACTGCTCGTTCGACATGATCTGCAGGCCCGGACGGGCCAGCTCGGCGCGCATGAGCAGCGCCATCACGCCGCCGATCAGGAAGAACGCGAACGACGTGACGAGGTAGAGCGTCCCGATCGTCTTGTGGTCAGTGGTGGTGAGCCACTTGATGACCACGTTGCCGGGCTGCTTGCGCCGGACCGGCAGCTCGTCCGCGTAGTGGGACTCCGCCGCGGCGCCCTGGGGTTCGTTGACGATGCTCACAGGTTGTTCGTCTCCCGGTTCTTCTCGTGGCTCGTCTGCGCGATGCCGGCGGGAACGTAACCGGTCTGCCCCTTCTTGGCGAGGTCCTTGAGGTGCTGCTCGTAGCGCTCCGGGGAGACGACCTTCACGTTGAACAGCATCCGGGAGTGGTCGACGCCGCAGAGCTCGGCGCACTTGCCCAGGAAGGTGCCCTCCTTGTTGGGGGTCACCTGGAAGGAGTTGGTGTGGCCCGGGATGACGTCCATCTTCATCAGGAACGGCACCACCCAGAAGGAGTGGATGACGTCACGCGAGGTCAGGACGAAGCGGACCGTCTTGCCCTTGGGCAGCCACAGCGTCGGACCCGGGTTGCCGGTCTGCGGGTTCCTGGTGGCCGGCGTACCGACGTCGTAAACACCGCCGGCGCTCGCCGGGAAGTCGTTCTTGAACCGGTCCGGAATGGCGGCCAGGTTCTTGTCGGTCTTCGCGTCACCGGTGGAACCGGCGACGGGCTCGATGTAGTTGAAGCCCCAGCTCCACTGGAAGCCGACGACGTTCACAGTGACGTCGGGCTTCTTGTCGGAGAGGCTGAGCAGCTTCGACTCGTCGCGGGCCGTGAAGTAGAACAGCACCGAGACGATGACGAGCGGAACCACCGTGTACAGCGCCTCGATCGGCATGTTGTACCGGGTCTGCGGAGGAACTTCGACCTTCGTGCGGCTGCGCCGGTGGAAGAAAGCACTCCACAGGATCAGGCCCCACACCAGCACGCCGGTGGCGAGCGCGGCGGCCCAGGAGCCCTGCCACAGGGAGAGGATCCGCGGAGCCTCTTCCGTGGTGGGGGTGGGCATACCAAGGCGGGGGAAGTCCTTGTATGTGCAACCGGTGGCGGTCGCCAGGACCAGGCCCGCGGTCATTGCCTGCAGCAGCTTCCGCCGCATCGGGCGCCGCGGCGAGCGGTCGGAGCCGTTGGGACTCACGTAGCGCCTTCCCGAGAGTCTCGCCCGCGCGGTTGGCTGCGGCCTGCCTTCTTCGGTGGTCGGTCGCCGCCCTGCGTCGGGCAGGGGTTTGGATGTTTATGCGGACCAAACCCTAGCCGACGCCCTCCGGGGGTTCGCGGGGAGGGGTGCCTACTCACCCCGCGGGTTAGCTGGATTGGCGGCTGCGGGTTTGTGGGGGCCGGTCGCGCCCCGCGGCGGAGCCGCTGGTGTCATTGCCCCGCGCCCCTTTAGGGCGTTGCAGTGAACGGCGGTTTAGCGTTGCCGTGTGGGCTACTTCGATGCTGCTTCCAGTGCTCCTCTTCATCCCGTTGCCCGGCAGGCGCTGCTGGCCTCGCTGGATGAGGGGTGGGCCGACCCTGCACGGCTGTATCGCGAAGGGCGGCGGGCGCGGATGTTGCTGGACGCCGCTCGGGAGGCCGCTGCCGAGGCCGTGGGCTGCCGTGCCGACGAGCTGGTCTTCACTTCTTCCGGCACCCGGGCCGTGCATGCCGGAATCGCGGGGGCGTTGGCCGGGCGTCACCGGGTTGGGCGTCACCTGATCGTGTCGGCGGTCGAACACTCCTCGGTGCTCCATGCGGCTGACGCGCACGAGGCCGGCGGTGGGAGCGTCACGCAGATCGAGGTGGACCGGCGGGGCAGGGTGACTCCGGCGTCGTACGCGGACGCCCTCCGCCCGGACACCGCGCTGGCCTGTCTTCAGTCGGCCAACCACGAGGTGGGGACCGAGCAGCCGGTGGCCGAAGTGGCTGCCGTGTGCCGGGAGTCCGGCGTGCCGTTGCTGGTGGATGCGGCGCAGTCGCTGGGGTGGGGGCCGGTCGAGGGTGACTGGTCCCTGCTTACGGCCAGTGCGCACAAGTGGGGCGGGCCCTCGGGTGTCGGGCTGCTCGTCGTACGAAAAGGCGTGCGGTTCGTGTCCCAAGGGCCTGCGGACGAGCGGGAGTCGGGGCGGGCCGCCGGGTTCGAGAATCTGCCGGGGATCGTGGCCGCAGCCGCCTCGTTGCGGGCGGTGCGGGCGGAGGCTGGACAAGAGGCGGTACGGCTGCGGGAGCTGACGGAGCGGATCCGGGTGCGGGTGCCGCGGTCGGTTCCGGACGTGGAGGTGGTCGGGGATCCGGAGCGGCGGCTGCCGGGGATCGTCACCTTCTCCTGTCTCTATGTCGATGGGGAGACATTGCTGCATGAGCTGGATCGGGAGGGTTTCTCCGTTTCCTCCGGGTCGTCCTGCACCAGCAGCACGCTGACGCCCAGCCATGTGCTGAAGGCGATGGGGGTGCTCAGTGAGGGGAATGTGCGGGTTTCGCTGCCGATGGGGACGCCCGAGGAGGACGTCGAGCGGTTCCTGGCGGTGCTGCCGGGCGCGGTGGCGGGGGTGCGGGAGAAGCTGGGGGCGCCGGTTCCGGCGGCGACCGTGCAGCAGGACGACGCCCTGGTCGTCGACGCGCTCGGCAAGCGCTGCCCGATTCCCGTCATCGAGCTCGCCAAGGTCATCGGGGATGTGCCGGTGGGCGGCACGGTGCGTGTCCTGTCCGACGACGAGGCGGCGCGGCTGGACATCCCGGCGTGGTGCGAGATGCGGGGCCAGGAGTACGTGGGTGAGGAGCCGGCGGACCACGGTGCTGCATACGTGGTCCGCCGGGTGTCGTAGCTCAGGCCAGGTGCTTCTGGACCTCGGCTGCGGCCTCGTCGCCGTAGGCCTTGGCGAACCGGTCCATGAAGTGGGCGCGGCGCAGCTGGTACTCCTGGGTGCCGACCGTCTCGATGACGAGCGTGGCGAGCATGCAGCCGACCTGGGCTGCGCGCTCCAGGGAGACGCCCCAGGCGAGGCCCGAGAGGAAGCCGGCACGGAAGGCGTCGCCGACGCCCGTGGGGTCGGCCTTGCGCTCCTCCTCCGCGCAGCCGACCTCGATCGGGTCCTCGCCGGTCCGCTCGACGCGGACGCCGCGCGAGCCGAGGGTGGTGACGCGGTGGCCGACCTTGGCGAGGATCTCGGCGTCCGTCCAGCCGGTCTTGGACTCGATCAGACCCTTCTCGTACTCGTTCGAGAAGAGGTATGTGGCGCCCTCCAGCAGTATCCGGATCTCGTCGCCGTTCATCCGGGCGATCTGCTGGGAGAAGTCGGCGGCGAAGGGGATGGACCGGGAGCGGCACTCCTCGGTGTGGCGGAGCATCGCCTCCGGGTCGTCGGCGCCGATCAGGACCAGGTCGAGGCCGCCCACGCGGTCGGCGACGGTCTTCAGCTCGATCTGCCGGGCCTCGCTCATGGCGCCCGTGTAGAAGGAGCCGATCTGGTTGTGGTCGGCGTCCGTCGTGCACACGAAGCGGGCGGTGTGCAGGGTCTCGGAGATGCGGACCGACTCGGTGTCGACGCCGTGCCGGTCCAGCCAGGCGCGGTACTCGTCGAAGTCGAAGCCGGCGGCGCCGACCAGGACCGGGGTCGTGCCGAGCTGACCCATGCCGAAGGCGATGTTCGCTCCGACGCCGCCCCGGCGTACGTCGAGGTTGTCGACCAGGAAGGAGAGCGAGACCGTGTGCAACTGGTCCGCGACGAGCTGGTCGGCGAAGCGGCCGGGGAAGGTCATGAGGTGGTCGGTGGCGATGGAGCCGGTGACTGCGATGCGCACGGCGGGGACTCTCCTGTGGGAGACGGGTTGACACTTCACGCTACCGGGTCGTAGCCGGGCTCTGAAGTGGCCAAAACTACCCGATAGTAGATCTTTCTTCGCCGGCTTCGGCGTGCATACGGTTCCGCTATGACGAACCTGAAGGTCCATGCCCCGGTCCCGGTCGACCTGGAAGGCGACCTCGCGTCGCTGCGCGGCGACTGCGCCCGGATGGTCCCCCACTGGGCCGCCCCCGACCGCATCACTTCCCGCCCGGTCTCCCCGTCACTCATCCACGGCGTGATCGTGCCGCCGAAGTCGGCCCGGCTGCTGGACTCGATGTCGGACTACGGCGACTGAGTACGGGTCTGTAGTCCACTACGGCCCGGTAGCCGGGCCGGCGCATGTGAAGGGAACCGCGCGCTCCTCCCTTGCGTCCCATCGCCGTCCCCCGTGAAGGGGATGTGCGATACGACCCTCCAGCAGGCCGTTTTGACAGGGCCGGGTCAGGGTCACAGGACAGCTGTGCAGGCGAAGGAGCGATGCGGTGAACACCGAGCGACCCGACAACGACGCCCCGGACGAGAACGGCGCCGCCGACTCCCCCGAGGAGCAGGGTGCCGTGGAGGAGCAGGGCGCCGTGGGCGCCGAGGCTCCGGGCGTCACGGAGGGCGATGCGGACGCTCCTGAAGAGGAAGCCGGCGCGGAGAAGAGCGGAGCCGAGGGGGAGGACGCCGAGGTCGAGGCGACCGGCGCGGGCGAGGAGACCGCCGTGGTCGGGGCGCCCGAGGTCGCCGAAGAGACCGAGGTTGCCAAGGCTCCGACGTTCGACGAGGGCGACTCCGAGATTCCCGACGCCACCCCCGGTCCGGACGCGGAGGAACTCCACCCGTCCCGCCGCCGCTCCCCCGTGCTCATCGCCTCCGTCGCCGCTGCCGTGCTGCTGGTGGGAGGCGGCGGGGCGTACCTCACTGCATCGGCCTCCGGCGGGTCCGGCGGCCGTACGGGCTCCGGGGCCTCCGGCGACGGCACCACTCCCCCGCCGCTCGCACTCGACGGTTACTCCGAGGGGGGTACGAACGGGATCGCGCCCGGGGAGCCCAACCCGTACGGCGTGCAGTACAAGGCCGCCGGCGCGCTGCCCGACGGGCCGGACTCGGCGCCCGTGTACCGGGCGGCCGGCGAGGTCACCAAGGACGAGGTGGCGCGGCTGGCCGAGGCCCTCGGGCTGGACGGGACGCCGGTGGCGCAGGGGCAGGCCTGGCAGGTCGGGCCGGACAAGGACGGATCCGGGCCGAGTCTGGTGGTGGACAGGCAGGCGCCGGGGACGTGGACGTTCCACCGGTACGCGGCCGGCACCGACGCCTGTCAGAAGGTCATCGCGTGCACGAAGGATCCCGCGAACCCGGCCGGCGACACGGTGAGTGAGGCCGCCGCAAAGAAGGCCGCGGCGCCGGTGCTGAAGGCGGTCGGCCAGGACGACGCGAAGGTGGACGCGAGCCAGGTCATGGGCGCCCAGCGGGTGGTGAACGCGAACCCCTTGGTCGGCGGGCTGCCCACGTACGGCTGGACGACCGGGCTGACCGTCGGCTCCCACGGCGAAGTGGTGGGCGGCAGTGGTCAGTTGAAGGCTCCGGTGAAGGGCGACACGTACCCCGTGCTGGGTGCGCGGAAGACGCTGGACCTGATGAACTCGGCGCCCACGACCGACCACCGCATGGGCATCGGCGGCTGCGCCAGCCCCGTACCGCTGAAGGACCGGCTGGAGGCGCCGTGCGGGCAGTCGACGTCCGGGGCGGGCGCGACGCCGGCGAAGCAGACCGTCACCGTCGGCGGTGCGGTCTTCGGGCTGGCCGTGCATGCGGTGGACGGGCGGCAGGCTCTGGTGCCGTCCTGGCTGTTCCAGGTGAAGGGCGCCGGCGCGCAGAACGGCTTCACGGTGACGTATCCGGCCGTCGACCCGAGGTACCTGGCCTCGAACTCGACGACGCCGTCCGGGGAGCCCACTCCGCCGGCGACACCGTCGAGTGGCGGGCCGTCCTCGGCGCCGGCCACCCGTGACGTCAAGGTGGACTACTACACCACCGACGGCAAGGAGCTGAGCCTGGGCTTCACCGGCGGGGTGTGCGCCGACTACAAGGCGACGGCGAACGAGAGCTCCGACAAGGTGACCGTGAAAGTGACCGAGACGCCCTGGAAGGGCAAGATCTGCATCATGATCGCCAAGGCGATCGACAAGACGGTGCAACTGGACCGGCCGCTGGGCGACCGGAAGGTCGTCGGCACCGACGGCAAGGAGATCCTGCTGCCGAACCCGGGGCAGCGGCTGCCGGGTAATACGGCCGGGGTGCAGTAGCCCTCCGGGTACACGAAGGCGGCGGCCCCGTCGGAGGGGGCCGCCGCCTTCGGCTTGTTCAGTTGTTCAGCAGCTCAGCAAGGCTTAGCTGAAGGAGTCGCCGCAGGCGCAGGAGCCCGTCGCGTTCGGGTTGTCGATCGTGAAGCCCTGCTTCTCGATGGTGTCGACGAAGTCGATGGACGCGCCACCCAGGTACGGGGCGCTCATACGGTCGGTGACGACCTTGACGCCGCCGAAGTCCTTCACCACGTCGCCGTCGAGCGAACGCTCGTCGAAGAAGAGCTGGTAGCGCAGGCCGGAGCAGCCGCCGGGCTGAACGGCGACGCGCAGGGCCAGGTCGTCACGGCCTTCCTGGTCGAGCAGGGCCTTGACCTTCGCCGCAGCGGCGTCGGACAGGATGATGCCGTCGGTGACGGTGCTGGTCTCGTCCGATACGGACATCTACATCTCTCCCGGGTTGTACGGAGACTGCTTGCCGACTGGTGCAACCGGCAAGGCCGCGGATTCATTCCGGGCCGGGCGCCTGTTTTCGGTGCCTCCTTCATGCTCGCACATGCGATGGCGAGCGGAAAACGGCTCATCGGGATTCATGTCACATCGACGTTATGACCATCGTCAAACTGACGTGAAGCGGGTTATGATAGATAGCGTCAGTTCGACGAGAAGCACGTCCGCAGAACTTCCAGCAGAACCTCCCGCAGAACAGAAAGGGTGCGTGTCGTGACCACCGCCCAGACCCCGGAGCTCGACGTACAGCCGACTCCTCTCGCCCTGCTGCTGCTCGGCCGCGAGGCCGACCCGAAGAGCGAGCGGGGCGTCGAGTGCCCCGGCGACCTGCCGTCCCCGTCCGACCCGGACCTGGTGGCCCGTGCCCGCGCGGCCAAGGAGAAGCTGGGCGACAAGGTCTTCGTGCTCGGCCACCACTACCAGCGCGACGAGGTCATCCAGTTCGCCGACGTCACGGGTGACTCGTTCAAGCTGGCCCGGGACGCGGCGGCGCGTCCGGAGGCCGAGTACATCGTGTTCTGCGGTGTGCACTTCATGGCGGAGTCCGCGGACATCCTGACCTCCGACGACCAGAAGGTCGTCCTGCCGGACCTCGCGGCCGGGTGCTCGATGGCGGACATGGCCACGGCCGAGCAGGTCGCCGAGTGCTGGGACGTGCTGACGGAGGCCGGCGTGGCCGAGCAGGTCGTGCCGGTCTCGTACATGAACTCGTCCGCGGACATCAAGGCGTTCACGGGCAAGCACGGCGGCACGATCTGCACCTCGTCCAACGCCAAGAAGGCCCTGGAGTGGGCCTTCCAGCAGGGTGAGAAGGTGCTGTTCCTGCCCGACCAGCACCTCGGGCGCAACACCGCCGTCCGCGACATGGGCATGTCCCTGGAGGACTGCGTCCTCTACAACCCGCACAAGCCGAACGGCGGGCTGACGGCGGACGAGCTGCGCGCCGCGAAGATGATCCTGTGGCGCGGCCACTGCTCGGTGCACGGCCGGTTCTCGCTGGACTCGGTGAACGACGTGCGCGAGCGCATCCCGGGCGTGAACGTGCTGGTCCACCCGGAGTGCAGGCACGAGGTCGTGGCCGCGGCGGACTTCGTCGGCTCGACGGAGTACATCATCAAGGCCCTGGAGGCCGCGCCCGCCGGGTCCAAGTGGGCCATCGGCACGGAGCTGAACCTGGTCCGCCGCCTCGCGAACCGTTTCGCGCCCGAGGGCAAGGAGATCGTCTTCCTCGACAAGACGGTCTGCTTCTGCTCGACCATGAACCGTATCGACCTGCCCCATCTGGTCTGGGCGCTGGAGTCCCTGGCCGAGGGCAACCTGGTCAACCGGATCGAGGTCGACAAGGAGACCGAGGCGTTCGCGAAGCTGGCCCTGGAGCGGATGCTGGCGCTGCCGTAGCCCTGTGCCCCGCTGTCACCCCGAGACGGGTTTCCGCTCGGGGTGCGCGGGGTCCAGGCTGAAGACGGTGCCGTCCGGGGTGGTCGCGACCAGCGCGCCGCCGTACAGCAGCACCTTGGACTTGGTCACGTCGCCGCTCGCGAGCTGGTCGGCGCGGGCGCCCGTCTCCCACAGCAGCGTGCCCCTGCGGCTGTCGAGCGCGGCGACACGGCCGCTGGTGCTGGCCAGGTAGAGGGTGCGGGTGCGGGCGTCGTAGGTGGGCTGTCCCGAGCCCTCGACGTCGGTCCTGGTCTGCCACCGCTGTTTGCCGGTCAGCGGGGACACGGCGGTCACCTGGCCGTTGGCCTGGGTGATCCACAGAGTGTCGGCGGCCAGCCGCACCGAGCCGTCGTAGATCTTCGTCAGCTTTGTCGTGGTGGCGGCGCCGGTGTCCGGGTCGAGCAGCCAGATCTCGCCGAATTTCAGGTCCTCCGGGCGCGCCGGGGCGGTGTCGCCGCCGACCACGAAGGCCAGCCGGCCGCCGACGGTGCCGAGCAGGCTGCTCGTGTACGGGGTCTTCAGCCGCCGGAGCACCGATCCGTCGGCCTTGTTCAGCTCCAGGAGTACGGCGTCCTTGGTCGCGTCGTCCGAGAAGCACTGCGCATACAGGCGGGAGCCGGCCGTCGTGAACTGGCAGTAGTCGTCGGAGGGCAGCTGCAGGGTCCAGCGGTCGGCTCCGGTGCGCGGGGAACGGGCCGTCACCAGCCGGCCGGCGAGGTCGGGGGTCAGCACGAGGTCGCCGGACACGATCTGGTCGACGGTGACGTTGTTCCGCCGGCGGGCCCACAGCTGCTCGCCGCTCTCGGTGTCGAGGGCGACGATGCTCGCCTTCGTGCCCCCGTCGGCCCCGTAGACGTAGTGCTGGAGAAGCATCGCGCCGTCCCGCACCCCGAGGAGTTCGAAGTTGTCCCGCGCCCGGTCCGCGCCCTCGGCGGAGGTCGCGAGCGCGGAGCGCCAGACGGTGGCGCCGGTACGGCCGTCCAGACGGACCGGGAGGATGTTGTTGCCCGCGCAGTAGACCGCGTTCTCGTACGTCTGGCAGGTGGCGTCGCCCGCGTCTGCGCTGTCCTTCGCGAGCGCGTGGACCTCGCCCCGCTGTGCCGTCTCGGACATCGTCGTCTGCCAGGGCTGCCACCCGGTGGGGACCGCCGCCCAGCGGGAGTCCGCGGACGAGGCGGAACCGGCCGCCGGGGCGCCGTCGGGGAAGCCCGGCCCGAACCGTATGTACCACCCCGTCCCCAGGACCAGCGCACCCACCGTGCAGGCCGCCACCAGCAGGGGACGGACCCTGCGGCGTCGCGTGCGCCCGGACCGGGTGGCCTTTCCGGGCCCCGCATGGCCGGTCCCGGCGTCGGTCTCCTCCACGGTCCTCAGGTCGGCCAGGCGGAGGGCCGTGGTGTCCGGGTCCCTGGGGTCGGGCTCGGGCAGGGCCTCGGCGAACTCCTTTTCCAGTACGTCCAGTTGGGGCCGGTCAGCGGGGTCCTTGACCAGACAGCGCTCCAGGACTGCGCGGAGCGGCCCCGGTACGCCGTCCAGTCCTGGCTGCTCGTGGACGACCCGGAAGGCGGTCAGGTACGGGCTGTCGGCGTCGAACGGGCTGCGTCCGGTGGCCGCGAAGACCAGGAGCGCGGCGAGCGAGAAGACGTCCGAGGCGGGTCCGACGGTGCGGGCGTCGGTGAACTGTTCCGGTGACATGAAGGGCGGGGTGCCGATCATCTGGCCGGTCTCGGTCAGGGTCTGGTGGTTCTCGGCGGCTCGGGAGATGCCGAAGTCGATGACGCGGGGGCCGTCCTCGGACATCAGGACATTGGCGGGCTTGAGGTCCCGGTGCACCACGCCGGCCCGGTGGATGTCCTGCAGCGCCTCCACCAACCCCAGGGCCAGCCGGCGCAGTTCGGTGCCTCTCAGGGCACCGTGGTCGCGGATCCGTTCGGCGAGGGAGCTGCCCGGGACGTACTGGGTCGCCATCCAGGGCCGTACCGCCTCCGGGTCGGCGTCCACGACCGGTGCGGTGAAGGCGCCGCTGACCTTGCGGACGGCCTCGATCTCCTGGCGGAAGCGGGCGCGGAAGACCTTGTCCTCCGCGTATTGGGCATGCACCACCTTGACGGCGACGTCACGGCCCGAGCGTGATCTGCCCCAGTAGACGACCCCCATGCCGCCGGAGCCGAGCCGGTCGACCAGTTTGTACCCGCCGACCGATTTCGGGTCGTCCTTGCGCAGCGGCACGCCCGAATCCCCTTCCCTGCACGGCAGTTCGAGGCCACAGAATACGTAACGGAGATGGCGGGCGGCCTGGCGGATCCGGAGGTGGGGGTGACTTCCTCCGACTTCGTCGCAGGGGTCGGGCTCGCACGACCGTGCGAGCCCGACCCCATGTGCCGACTACACGCCTGCGGCTTCCAGCGCCTCCGCCGCCTCGGGCTCCGGGGACTTCCTCTTCGCCGCCCGCTTCTTGGCCCGCCGCTCCTTGCGGAGCTCCAACATCGCGTACAGCGTCGGGACCAGGAGGAGGGTCAGCACGGTCGATGTGATCAGACCGCCGATCACGACCACCGCCAGGGGCTGGGCGATGAAGCCGCCCTCCCCTGTGACGCCCAGGGCCATGGGGAGAAGGGCGAAGATCGTCGCCAGCGCCGTCATCAGGATCGGGCGGAGGCGGTGGCGGCCGCCTTCCACCACGGCCTCCACGACGCCGTAACCCTGCTTGCGGTACTGGTTGATCAGATCGATCAGCACGATCGCGTTCGTCACCACGATGCCGATCAGCATCAGCATGCCGATCATCGCGGGGACGCCCATTGGGGTGCCCGTCACCACCAGGAGGCCGATCGCGCCCGTCGCCGCGAAGGGGATGGAGACCAGGAGGATCAAAGGCTGGGCCAGTGAGCGGAACGTTGCCACCAGCAGCATGAAGACGATCGCGATCGCCGCCAGCATCGCCAGGCCCAGGTTCTTGAACGCGCTGTCCTGGTCGGACGTGACGCCGCCGATCTCGGCCGTGGCGCCCGCCGGGAGCTTCAGGGCCTTGATCCTGGACTGCAGCTTGGTGCTCACCGCGCCCGTGTTGTCGCCCGTCGGCTTCGCGGTGATGGTGGCGGCTCGTTGACCGTCGATCCGGGTCATGGACACCGGACCGTCGACCAGCTGCACCGTGGCGATGTCACCCAGCTTCACCGGGCCCAGCTGCAGGTTCTTCAGTTGGGTCAGCGTCGTCGCCGGGGTCGACGACTTGATGACCACGTCGCGCTCGGTGTCGTCCAGGATCGCCTTGGCTGCCGTGGTGCCCTTTACTGCTTCGGCCACCGCCGCGCCCAGCGTCTGGTCGTTGAAACCGGCCGCCGCCGCACGGGAGTCGGCCTTGACCGAGATGCGCGGCACGCTCTGCGAGAGGTCGCTGGTGACGTCCGTGACGTGGTCGAGGCCGGCCACCGCCGTGCGCACCTGCTCCGAGGCCTTGCGCAGGACGTCCCCGTCGGCCGCCTTCACGACCACGCTCAGGTCCTGGTTGCCGAAGCCGTCACCGGCCGAGACCGTCGTCGTACCGATGCCGGAGAGCGTCTTCAGACCCGACTCGATGTCGTCCTGGACCTGCGTGGCCGACGCGTCGTCCTTCAGCATCACCTGGTACGACGCATGGTTGGTGTCCGTGCTGCCGCCGAAGGCCGCCATGAAGCCGGACGAGCCGACCGTCACCTGGTAGTCCTTGACGCCCTTCACGGAGGCGAGCAGCCGCTCGACCTTCTTCGCCTGCTCGTCGGTCGCCGCCAGACTGGTGCCCGGCTTCAACTCCTGCTTGACGGTGAGGACTTCCTGCTCGCCCTGGTCGAAGAAGTTCGTCTTCAACAGCGGCGCCATGCCGAAGGTGCCCACCAGGATCACCACCGCCAGCAGCACGCTGGTGAGGCGGCGGCGGGTCGCGAAGCGCAGGACGGGGACGTAGAAGCGCTGGAGTCGGCTTCTCGTCTCCTTCTCCTCCGCCTTGCGGCGGGCCTCCTCCGCGTCCTTGGGCGTGTCCTTCGGGGCGCGCAGGAACCAGTACGACAGGACCGGTACGACCGTCAGGGACACCACGAGCGATGCCAGCAGGGCCGCCGTCACGGTCAGGCTGAACGGACCGAACAGCTGCCCCACCATGCCGCCGACCAGGCCGATCGGCAGGAAGACGGCGACCGTGGTGAGAGTGGAGGAGGTCACCGCGCCGGCCACCTCACGGACGGCGTTCAGGATCGCCGCCTGGCGCTCCTCGCCATAGCCGAGGTGCCGTTTGACGTTCTCCAGGACCACGATCGAGTCGTCGACGACCCGGCCGACGGCGATCGTCAGCGCGCCCAGCGTCAGCATGTTCAAGGACAGGTCGCGCGTCCACAGGACGATCAGGGCCAGGACGACCGAGAGCGGGATGCTCACCGCCGTGACCAGCGTCGAGCGGACCGAGGCCAGGAAGACCAGGATGACGAGGACCGCGAAGAGCAGGCCGAGCCCGCCCTCGGTGGTCAGGCCGCTGATGGCCTTCGAGACCGCCGGGCCCTGGTCGCTGACGACCGTGATCTTCGTGCCGGAGCCCAGGTCCTTGCGGAGGCCCGGGAGTTTGTCCTTGACCGCGTTCGAGATGGCGACCGCGCTGCCGTCGTGGTCCATGGTGACCGTGACGGCGAGGGAGGGCTTGCCGTCGGTGCGGGTGATGGAGTCGGCGGTGGCCTGCTGCTGCGTGACGGTGGCCACGTCACCCAGGCGGACCGGCTGAACCGGTTTCTCGGCCGCGGCCGAAGTGGCCCCGCCCGTGACCATCAGATCCTTGATCTGGGCGAGCGAGGTGTAGCCACCGCCCACCTGGACGGTGCGGTTGTGGCCGCCCTCGTCGAAGGAGCCCGCCGGGACGGTCGCGCCGCCCGCCTGCAGTGCCTGCGACAGCGCCTGGGCGGTCAGGCCGGCCTTCGCCAGCTTCTTGTCGTCCGGTGTGACGGTGACCTGCAGGTCCCGTACGCCGTCGACTGTGACCTGGCCGACGCCGTCGATGTCCTTCAGGTCCGGTACGACGGTCTTGTCGAGCTGGTCGGCGAGGGCCTGCTGGTCCTTGCCGGAGGTGACGGCGAGGACGACGGTCGGCATG
Source organism: Streptomyces sp. NRRL S-646 (assembly GCF_000720765.1). GTDB lineage: Bacteria > Actinomycetota > Actinomycetes > Streptomycetales > Streptomycetaceae > Streptomyces. Next base: position 372,229 of record NZ_JODC01000005.1, on the reverse strand, counting down.
TCGTCGGTGGAACCGGCGACGACCTGCGGGTCGACGTCGTCCGGGAGCTGGGCGCGGGACCGGTTGACGGCCTGCTGGACGTCGGCGACGAGCTGCTTGGTGTCGTTGCCGTAGTCGAAGGACGCCATGATCACGGCGTTGCCCTCACTGGCCGTCGAGGTGACGCCCGAAATGCCGTCCACGGCTTCGAGGTTGTTCTCGATGGGTTCCACGACCTGCTTCTCGACGACGTCCGGGGACGCGCCCTGGTACGGCGCGAGGACGGACACCACGGGCAGTTCGATGGAAGGCAGCAGCTGCTGCTTGAGCTGAGGTATCGCGATCGCCCCGAAGGCGAGCGCGATGACGGACATCAGCCCGATCAGGGCACGTTGGGCGAGGCTGAATCTCGACAGCCAGGACATGGGTCAGGGGTCTCTCTTCAGTGAGCGGCAGATGAGCGGCAGAAAGGCAGGCGATGCGAAACGTGGGCGCACATGTGAGCGCCCGCCCCTACACCCTGAGCCATCGGCGCACGGTGATCCGTAGACCCCAGGTCCATTTCCTTATACGGCGCATACTCCGGCCGCAGTACGGCCGGGTCGAGCTCACTCCACCCTTGGACGTACCAGCCCGGACTCGTACGCGATCACGACCAGCTGGGCCCGGTCGCGGGCGCCCAGCTTGGCCATGGCACGGTTGACGTGGGTCTTCACGGTGAGCGGGCTGACCTCGAGGCGTTCTGCTATCTCGTCGTTGGAATGGCCGCCGGCGACCTGGACCAGGACCTCGCGCTCGCGGACGGTGAGCGCCTCCAGGCGCTCGGTGCGGGCGGGGTCGCGGCCGTCGTCCGCGTCGCCCTGGGCGAGGAAGCGGGCGATCAGGCCCTTGGTGGCGACCGGGGAGAGCAGAGCCTCGCCGCCGGCCGCGATCCGGATCGCGTTCAGCAACTCCTCCGGCTCGCTGCCCTTGCCGAGGAAGCCGGAGGCGCCGGCCCGCAGGGACTGTACGACGTAGTCGTCGACCTCGAAGGTGGTGAGGATGACGATGCGGACGTGGGCGAGGGTGGGGTCGGTGCTGATCATGCGGGTGGCGGCGAGGCCGTCGGTGCCGGGCATCCGGATGTCCATCAGCACGACGTCGGCCCGCTCCTCCTTGGCCAGCCGTACCGCCTCCGCGCCGTCGGAGGCCTCGCCGACGACCTCCATGTCGGGCTCGGAGTCGACGAGTACGCGGAAGGCGCTGCGCAGCAGCGCCTGGTCGTCGGCGAGCAGGACGCGGATGGTCATGCGGTTCCCCCCGGGGTGGCCGTGCGGGTCTTGACCGGCAGGATCGCATGGACGCGGAAGCCGCCGCCGTAGCGGGGGCCGGTGGTCAGCGTGCCGCGCAGGGCGGTGACGCGCTCGCGCATGCCGAGCAGACCGTGACCGCCGCCGCTCTCGGGGGCGTCGTCCTCGCCGGAGCCGTTGTCGAGGACGGTGATCTCCACGTTCGGGCCCACCCTTACGACGCTGACCTCGGCCTTCGCCTCCGTACCGGCGTGCTTCTGGACGTTGGTGAGGGCTTCCTGGATGACGCGGTACGCGGCCAGGCCGACGGCGGCGGGGAGGGTGGTGCCGTTGTCGGCGCGGGCTACCTCGACATGCAGGCCGGCGCTGCGGAAGGTTCCGACGAGTTCGTCGAGGCGGTCCAGGCCGGGGGCGGGTTCGGTGGGGGCCTCGGGGTCGCCGGACTGGCGCAAGAGGCCGACGGTGGCGCGGAGTTCGTTCAGCGCGGAGCGGCTGGCCTCGCGGACGTGGGCGAGGGCTTCCTTGGCCTGGTCGGGGCGCTTGTCCATGACGTGCGCGGCGACGCCCGCCTGGACGTTGACCAGGGCGATGTGGTGGGCGACGACGTCGTGCAGATCGCGGGCAATCCTCAGGCGTTCCTCGGCGACCCGGCGGCGGGCCTCCTCCTCCCGGGTGCGTTCGGCTCGCTCGGCGCGTTCGCGGATGGCCTGGACGAAGGCGCGGCGGCTGCGGACGGCGTCGCCGGCGGTGGCGCCGATACCGGTCCAGGCGAAGATGGCGAGGTTCTCCTGGGCGTACCACGGGAGGGGGCCGAACAGCATGGAGGCGCCGGTGAGGACCGTCATCGTCAGCAGGCCGAGGCGCAAGGTGGTGGAGCGGTCGGTGCCGGCGGCGACGGTGAAGAGGGCGATGACCGCGGACATCGCGACGGGGGCGCGGGGGTCGCCGACGACGCACTCGACGAGGGAGACAGTGCCGGTGAGGGCGAGGACCGTTCTGGGGGCGCGGCGGCGGAAGACCAGGGCCAGGGCGCCGAGGACCATGAGGACGAGGGCAAGGGCGTCGGGGGTGCGGACGCCCCAGGTGACGCCGTTCCTGCCGTGCGGGTCGACGAAGGAACCGGCCACCATGCAGGCGAGCACACCGGCCGCCAGGGTCGCGTCCAGCGCGAGGGGGTGCGCCGTCAGGCGACATCTCGTTCTTTCCAGGGTGCCGCTCACGTTTGAACAGTACGGCGTCCCTGCGGAGCTAGGAACAGGGGCCGACGGCAGCCTCCCCTGTCCTGCACCCGGCGTTGACGTGCACGTACTGGGGGCTGCCGACCGGCACCTCGGACGTGCACGTCCTACCCCGGGATCAAGCCGTCGTCCCGCAGCAGATCCCGGACCTCCTCCAAGGTCGCGTCCTGGGCCGGCAGGATCAGTTCCGACGGTTCCAGGGAGTCGTCGGGCAGAGGTTCGCCCAGTTCGCGGACCTTGGCGAGAAGGGCCTCGAGGGTGCGACGGAAGCCGGGGCCGTCGCCCTTCTCGATTTCCTGCAGGAGTACGTCGTCGAGCTTGTTGAGTTCGGTGAGGTGGCTGTCGGCCAGCCTCACCTGCCCCTCCCCCATGATCCTTACGATCATGTCGCCCATGTCGGCCTCCTAGGCGTGGGCCCTACTGCTTGTCGAAGCGCGGGGTGTCCTTCGGCTGCTGCTGGGACTGAGCCTGCCCTGTGCCGCCCTCGATCGCCTGCTGGGACGAACCTCCGGCCAGCTCCGCCTTCATGCGCTGCAGTTCCAGCTCCACGTCCGAGCCACCGGAGATCCGGTCCAGCTCGGCCTGGATCTCGTCCTTGTGCATGCCGGACTGGTCGTCCAGCGCGCCCGAGGCGAGGAGCTCGTCGATGGCGCCGGCACGCGCCTGGAGCTGTGCCGTCTTGTCCTCGGCGCGCTGGATCGCCAGGCCCACGTCGCCCATTTCCTCCGAGATGCCGGAGAAGGACTCGGCGATGCGGGTCTGGGCCTGGGCGGCCGTGTAGGTCGCCTTGATCGTCTCCTTCTTCGTACGGAAGGCGTCGACCTTGGCCTGGAGCCGCTGGGCCGCCAGGGTGAGCTTCTCCTCCTCGCCCTGGAGCGTCGCGTGCTGCGTCTCGAGGTCGGTGACCTGCTGCTGGAGCGCGGCACGGCGGGACAGGGCCTCGCGGGCCAGGTCCTCACGGCCCAGCGCGAGCGCCTTGCGGCCCTGGTCCTCCAACTTGGTGGACTGGCCCTGCAGCTGGTTCAGCTGGAGTTCCAGGCGCTTGCGGGACGTCGCGACGTCGGCGACGCCTCGGCGCACCTTCTGAAGCAGCTCAAGCTGCTTCTGGTACGAGTAATCGAGGGTTTCGCGCGGGTCCTCGGCCCGGTCAAGGGCCTTGTTCGCCTTCGCGCGGAAGATCATCCCCATACGCTTCATGACACCGCTCATGGGCTTCGCGCGCCCCCTTCTGACGGACTTCCAGCTCCAGCTCTGCGACAGAACCCACAGTACGGGCCCTGCATCCATTGACGCACTGTTCGGGGACGGATGCGCTCATCCCCAAGGACGACTGCAACTGTTCCCGCTCCGGCGTAGGGAGTAGGTGTCCCCCCAGGGAAACCGTCCCCTCTGTCCCTTACATGACGACTGGTGTTGCCGGATCGTTCCCCGCCGGGCTGGGGTCCAACCCCGGCCACCCCGTACCCTTGGGTTTTGTGTTCCGTAGCCGTGCCAAGGAAGAGAAGGCAGCCGTCGCCGACAAGGCGTCGCTGACCGACTCCAAGCAGCCCCGTGACCCGCAGGCCAAGAAGGGTCGGCCCACGCCCAAGCGCAGTGAGGCCCAGTCCCAGCGCCGCAGTGTCGCCAACACCTCGATGACGCGCAAGGACGCCTCCAAGCGTCAGCGCGAGGAGCGCCGTGCCGCGCTGGAGCGGCAGCGCCAGGCGCTGGCCGGCGGTGACGAGCGGTATCTGCCCGCCCGCGACAAGGGCCCGGTGCGGAAGTTCGCCCGCGACTGGATCGACTCTCGGTTCAACGTGGCGGAGTTCTTCCTGCCCATGGCCGTGGTCATCCTGGTGCTGAGCATGGTGAGGGTGGGCGCGCTGCAGAGCATCGCGCTGCTGCTGTGGCTCGTCGTGATCGTGCTGATCGTGCTGGACGCGATCTTCAGCGCCTTCCGGCTGAAGAAGCAGCTCGCCGAGCGCTTCCCGGACCAGAACACGAAGGGCGCCACCCGGTACGCCCTGATGCGCTCCCTCCAGATGCGTCGGCTCCGGCTGCCGAAGCCGCAGGTCAAGCGCGGAGAGCGGCCCTGAGCACTACGTCGTTCTCCGGGGGCGCGGCGGATGCCTGGCTGGGCAGACTGGGCGGGCTGCGTGATGTCGTACGACAGGAGCTGGTGGCCCGGCAGCTCGACGAGCAGATAGCGGGGCGGTTCCCGGTCGGGCAGCGGCTTCGGGTGCTCGATGTGGGCATGGGCCAGGGCACGCAGGCGCTGCGGCTGGCGCGGGCCGGGCATCAGGTGACCGGGCTCGAGCAGGACGCCACGATGGTCGCGGCCGCGCGGGAGGCCCTTTCCGTCGAACCCGAGGGCATCCGGGAGCGGGTGCGGATCCTCGAGGGCGACGGCCGGGACACCGGGGTGCACTTCCTGCCGGGCAGCTTCGACGTGGTGCTGTGCCACGGGGTGCTGATGTACGTCGAGGAGCCGGATCCGCTGCTGGCCGGCCTGGCCCGGATGCTCGCCCACGGCGGGCTGCTGTCGCTGCTCGTGCGCAACGGCGACGCGCTGGCGATGCGGCCGGGGCTGTCCGGGGACTGGGCCGGGGCGCTGGGCGCCTTCGACACCCTGTCGTACACGAACCGGCTGGGCCTCGACGTGCGGGCCGACCGGCTGGAGGCGCTGACCGCGACGCTCGCCGGGATCGCCGCGCCGCTGCACGCCTGGTACGGGGTGCGGGTGTTCACGGACACCGCGGAGGACGGGGCGGAGATCCCGGGCGACGTGGAGAGCCTGCTTGCGGTCGAGGAGCGGGCCGGGCGGTCGGATCCGTATCGGGGGGTGGCAGCGTTGCTGCACCTGTGCGGGGTGCGCGGGTAGCTCCGCTGGTGGGCGGGATGGGTTGTCGGTTGTCTGCGGCGCCGTCGTGGCTGGTCGCGCCCGCGCGGCGGAGCCGCATATCGGTACAGCCCCGCGCCCCTTGAAGGGCGGTGCCGAACCGGCGCGGATTTCGCCCGGCCTGCGGACGGTCGGCCCGAGCCCGTTCGGGTGTATATCGGAAGCCGGTCATTCATCCCGAAGTCAGACTCGGGGCATGGACAGTGCCCGCACCCGTGTCTTCCGTCTGCTGGTTCCCGTCACCGTGCTCTGCTGTGCGCTCGCGCTCGTCCCGGGGTGCTCCGGCTCCGGTTCCTCCGGCGAGCAGGAGAAGACGACCGCACAGGCCGCGCAGGCCGTCGCGCCCATGGCGGGCAGCGATCTGCAGAGCGCCTACCAGAAGGTGATCAAGGACGTTCTGCCGTCGGTGGTGCAGATCCAGGCCGGGGTGATCTGGGGTCGGGGATCGTGTACGACGACAAGGGGCACGTCGTCACCAACGCGCATGTCGTCGGGGACTCGAAGACCTTCAAGGTGACGACCGCCAACAGCGAGGACGTGCTGACCGCCAGGCTCGTGTACTCGTACCCGGACCAGGACCTCGCGGTCATCAAGCTGGACAAGGTGCCGAGCGGACTGAAGGCGGCCGCCTTCGCGGACTCCTCGAAGGTGCAGGTCGGGCAGATCGTGCTGGCGATGGGTTCGCCGCTCGGGCTGTCGTCCAGCGTGACGCAGGGCATCGTCTCGGCGACCGGGCGGACCGTGAGCGAGGGCAGTGGGGGCGGGGGCACGGGCGCGACCATCGCCAACATGGTGCAGACGTCGGCGGCCATCAACCCGGGCAACAGCGGCGGCGCCCTCGTCAACCTCGACGGGCAGGTCATCGGGATTCCGACGCTGGCCGCCATCGACCCCGCGCTCGGGAACAGTGCGGCGCCGGGCATCGGGTTCGCGATCCCCTCGTCGATGGTGAAGACGATCGCCGACCAGATCGTCAAGAGCGGCAAGGTCACCGACTCGGGGCGGGCCGCGCTCGGCATCACCGGCCGTACCGTCGTCGATGACAGCTACCAGCCCGCCGGGGTCGCCGTGGTCACCGTGAAGAGCGGCGGGGCGGCCGACAAGGCGGGCATCGAGGCCGGGGACGTCATCATCAGGCTGGGTGACACGGACATCACCACCATCACGTCCCTGTCGGAGGCGCTGGCGGCGCAGAAGCCGGGTGACAGGACGACGGTGACCCTCACCCGGAACGGGAGTCAGAAGAAGGTCGATGTGACGCTGGGCGAGCAGTGAGACGAGGCAGGGGCGGCCGGATCACGGCCGCCCCCCCCCCTTCCGTACGGCCTACGCCTCTTCGGCGTGCAGGCTCATCGGCCCGTAGATCTCCGCCGAGTCCTCGAACAGCCGCACCTGGTCGGCGCCGCCGTCCTGCAGGGCCTTCCAGTGCTCCCCGATCCAGGACTCGGCGTCCCCCTGCGTGGTGAACTCCTCGGGCTGGACCGCGGGCTGGACCTCCGCCCCGTCGGCCTTCTCGAACCGCCACGTCCATGACGCCATCTACGCCTCCCGTGTCTGAGCACCTGCAGAGCAGAAGGCGGATCTTGGTCCGCCTCCTGCCAGAAGCCTAGTCGGATGGGCAGCACCTGCGCAGACACGCGAAAATCACTTCCGTGGAACTGACTCTGCTCGGCACCGGTGCCCCTGCGGGCCTGCCCCGCCCCGACTGTCCCTGTGCCGCCTGTGCGACCGCGCTCGGCGCGGATGCCCGTGCGGCGACCGCGGTGCTCGTGGACGGGACCCTGCTGCTCGATCTGACGCCGGGCGCGGCGTTCGCGGCGGCGCGGGCCGGGCATTCGCTCGGCGGCGTACGGCAGGTGCTGTTGTCGCATCCGCACCGCGGGCCCGTGGTCGAGGTGCCGGCGGGGCTGCCGCAGCCCGGGCGGGTGCCGGACGGGCGGGAGTTGGCGCTGCTGACGGGGCATCGGGTGCGGGCGGTGGCGATGGACGGGCCGGGTACGGGGTACGCGGTGACCGGGCCGAACGGGCAGCGGCTGCTGTATCTGCCGCCGGGGGGTGCGCCGGCCGGGCTGGAGCACAACGGGGCTGTGGTATGTGACATGGTACTGGCCGATGTGGTGGAGCGCCCCGACGCGCTGGCCAAGCTGCGGGCGGTGGGCGCCGTCGGCCCGACCACGGATGTCGTCGCGGTCCATCTCGACCACGACGTGCCGCCGGGGCCCGAGTTGCGGCGGCGGCTCGCCGCCGCGGGGGCGCGGGCCGTGCCGGACGGGGCGACGCTGACGGTGGGGGTGTACGAGGACGTGCCCGATGTGCCGCGGCGGACGCTGGTCCTTGGCGGGGCGCGGTCCGGGAAGTCGGTGGAGGCCGAGCGGCGCCTGGAGGCCTTTCCGGAGGTGCTGTACGTGGCGACGGGCGGCTCGCGCAACGGGGACACGGAATGGGCGTCCCGGGTCGCCGTTCACCGGGAGCGCCGGCCGGGGTCCTGGCGGACCGCCGAGACCTGCGATCTGGTCCCGCTGCTGGCGGCCGACGGCCCGCCGCTGCTCATCGACTGTCTGTCGCTGTGGCTGACGGACGCGATGGACTCCGTCGGGGCGTGGGACGACGCGGAGTGGGCCGACGGCGGGGAGCGGGCCCTGCGCGAGCGGGTGCGGGAGCTGACGGACGCGGTGCGGGCGACCCGGCGGACCGTGGTCGCCGTATCCAATGAGGTCGGCTCGGGGATCGTGCCGGCCACCGCCTCGGGGCGCCGGTACCGCGACGAACTCGGGCGGCTGAACGCGTCGTTCGCCGGGGAGTGCGAGCAGGTGGTGCTGGTGGTGGCGGGGCAGGCGATGGTGCTACGGGGCTGAACGTCTGCGGCGCGCGATGATCCGGTGCGTGTAGGGGAACTGGCCGAGGACGTGGCGGCTCGTCGCGACGATCGTGCAGCCGTGGAAGTCGAGTTGGGTGCGCAGGGCGGGCGACTGCGCCGGCGGAGTCTCCAGGAGGAGGAGGCCGCCGCGGCGGACGAGCGTGAGGGCCGCGCGGAGTTCGGCGCGCAGGTCCGGGACGGGTGAACGGTGCTGGAGGAGCGTGACGACGTCGTAGCGGGAGCGCAGGATCGTGGTGATGTGAGGGTCCGTCACCTGCCCCACGAAGGCCTCCTCGACGCGCTCGGCGTGGCAGGCGTACGACACTCGCGGGGTGGGGTCGAGGCCGTCGAAGGAGGTGTAGGGGAAGAGTTCGCGTGCCGTCCCGGGGAAGTGGGCGTCGCCCGTGCCCACGTCCAGCCAGCTCTCCGGTTCGGGCAGGAGCCGCAGGATTGCGCGGGCCCTCGCGAGGTGGCGGCGCCGGTCACGGGCACTGACTTGGGTGCTCGGGCGGGTCATGGCGGCTCCCGAAGGCATAGGACAATCCGCTGCAAAACGGAACGTATGGGATCCATGTCCCGGGGGCAAAGACGTCACGCGCGCGTGGTGACCATGTGGCGCTGTCCCGTTCGACCGGTGCCGGTACTGTTCGGCGAATGAGCTCGCTTAATCTCGACGACTTCACCGATCTGATCGAGCGCCCCGACGGCGGGGTGCGGCGCGACGCCGAGGCGCGCAGGGAGCGTCAGGTCGTGCCGCCCGGGTCACTGGGCCGCCTCGACGACCTGGGTGAGTGGCTGTCGGCGGCACAGTCCGCCGTGCCGGTGCGGCCGATCGAAAGGCCCCGGGTGGTTCTCTTCGCCGGTGACCACGGAGTCGCCGAACTGGGTGTCTCGGCCGGGCCCGCGGGCGGCGCCCACCAGTTGGTGCGGGAGGTCCTGGAGGGCGGCCGTCCGGTGTCGGTGCTCGCCCGGCGGCTAGGCGTGCCGGTGCGGGTCGTCGACATGGCACTGGACTGCGACTCCGACACGCTGCCCGACGAGGTCGTACGGCACCGGGTGCGGCGCGGCAGCGGACGTATCGACCGCGAGGACGCGCTGACGGCCGAGGAGGCGGAGGCCGCCTTCCGTGCCGGCGTCGCGGTGGCCGACGAGGAGGCCGACTCCGGTACGGATCTGGTGGTGCTCGGCGATGTGAGCGTGGGCGGGACGACCGCGGCCGGGGTGCTGATCGCCGCGCTGTGCGGGACCGACGCCTCCGTCGTCACCGGGCGGGGCGGGCTCGCCATCGACGACCTGGCATGGATGCGCAAGTGCGCGGCGATCCGGGACGCACTGCGCCGGGCCCGGCCGGTGCTCGGCGACCAGCTGCAGCTGCTGGCCACCGTGGGCGGGGCCGACCTCGCCGCGATCACGGGCTTCCTGCTGCAGAGCGCGGTGCGCAAGATGCCGGTGATCCTGGACGGGGTCGTGACGGCTGCCTGCGCCCTGGTGGGGCAGCGGATCGCGTTCCGGGCGCCGGACTGGTGGCTGGCCGCGCACGACAGCGGGGAGCCGGGACAGGCGAAGGCGCTGGACCGGATGGCACTGGAGCCGCTGCTCTCGCACGGCGTGACCGTGGGCGAGGGCGCGGGGGCGCTGCTGGCGCTGCCGCTGGTGCAGGCCGCGGCGGCGCTGGCCGCCGAGCTGCCGGAGAAGCCGCAGCTCTCCGGGGTACCTGAGAAGGATGAACCCAAGGATGAATCCGCGGTTGAGGTCGACGTGAAGGAGGAGACCGAGTAGGCCGCAGGAGGGCCGAAAGTCGACAGAACCGCAGACAAAAGATGGATGGGTTCACCGAGGCATCGCCCATATGATCCTCACTCATGAGAGATGCCCGAATTGCCTCGCGGCGAGCTGCCGCATTCGCCGTCTGGTATTTGCGGGTCGTCGCGTTCGTCAATTTCCTCAGTGCCGTCTGGGTCTCTCTGGGGCAGGACGTGCGGCGGCACAACCAGGAGAACTTCTTCACCCCTTATCTGCTGACAGCCGGCTTCGCCTCCGGGGTGTTCACGGCTTTCCTCGCCATCACCATGCGGCGCCGCAAGCGCGCCGCATGGATCCTCAACCTCGCCCTGGCCGGGTCGTTCCTCGCACTGTTCGCCTTCGCAATGGCGTTCCCGGAGATCCGGCAGTACACCCAGAACTGGATCTCGCTGGGCCTCACCGCCCTCTTCGTGGTCGCCCTGCTGGCCGGTCGGCGGGAGTTCTATGCCAAGGGCGACCGCTCGAACCCGAAGCTCGCCGCCGCCGTCGCAGTGGGCGGCACGCTGGTCGCCTCGCTGCTCGCCGCGCTGCTGGTGACGGTCACCAACACGGCGCCGGACAGGGCGGTTTCGACGTTCCTGGAGCGCTGGCGCTACGGCACCTTCCGCCTGATCTCCGTCGCCGTCGACGAGTCCCGCTTCCCCGGCATCGACGCGCCGAACTGGGTCAACGTCGCCATCAACGTGCTCAGCACGATCCTCGTCCTCGCCGTCTTCTACGCCGCCTTCCGCTCCCGGCGGGCCGTCGACCCGCTCACCGAGGACGACGAGAAGCGGCTGCGGGAGCTGCTGGAGCGGCAGGGCGAGCGGGACTCGCTCGGGTACTTCGCGCTGCGGCGGGAGAAGAGCGTGGTGTGGTCGCCCACCGGCAAGGCGGCCGTCGCGTACCGGGTCGTGGGGGGCGTCTCGCTGGCGTCCGGTGATCCGATCGGCGACCCGGAGGCCTGGCCGGGCGCCATCGAGCCCTGGCTCGCCGAGGCACGGGCCCACGGGTGGATCCCGGCCGTCATGGGGGCGAGCGAGGAGGCCGGCACGGTGTACGCGCGGCACGGCCTGGACGCCCTGGAGCTCGGCGACGAGGCCCTGGTGGAGGTCGCCGACTTCACCCTCGACGGACGGGCCATGCGCACCGTGCGGCAGGCCTACAACCGGGTGAAGCGGGCCGGGTACACGGTGCGTATCCGGCGGCACGAGGACATTCCGGCGGACGAGATGACGTATCTGCTGAAGCGGGCGGACGACTGGCGCGACGGGGCCACCGAGCGCGGGTTCAGCATGGCGCTGGGGCGGCTCGGGGACCCGGAGGACGGGCAGTGCGTGATGCTCGAATGCACCGACGGCGAGGGCGAGTTGAGGGCGCTTCTCTCCTTCGTGCCGTGGGGGCCGCGCGGGCTCTCACTCGACCTGATGCGGCGGGACCGCGACTCCGACAACGGCCTGATGGAGTTCATGGTCATCGAGCTGCTGCGGCGCGCCCGAGAGATCGAGATCACGCAGGTCTCGCTCAACTTCGCCATGTTCCGTTCGGTCTTCGAACGTGGTGCACGCCTCGGTGCCGGGCCGGTGCTGAGGCTGTGGCGCTCGCTGCTCAGCTTCTTCTCGCGCTGGTGGCAGATCGAGTCGCTGTACCGCGCCAACGCCAAGTACCGGCCCATCTGGGAGCCGCGGTTCCTGCTCTTCGAGAAGAGCGCGGACCTGCCGCGCATCGGCATCGCCTCGGCGCGAGCGGAAGGGTTCCTGGAGGCGCCGGGACTGCCGAAGTGGCTGCACCGCAAGCACCTGGAGACGCACAGATGAGGATCGCCGGATGAACAGGCTCGCCCGCTGGGCCCGTGCCGAATGGGGATTCCTGTACGTCACGGTGCGTGAGCCGCTGGTGAAGCGGCGCTGGCGGGCGATCCCGATGACTCTCGGGGCGGTGGTGCTGACGACGGCCATACAGATCGTGCAGAACCAGTCATGGGGCTTTCAGTTCGTGCAGAACACCGGGGGCGTACGCGCCGAGGACCCGCTGTGGCTGTCGCTGCTGCGCACTCCCCTGTCGCTGTTCGTCCCGGCCCTCGACCTCCCCGTGTGGGGTGCACTGGCGCAGATCCTGTTCGTCTTCGGCGTCGCGGAGATCTGCCTCGGCCGCTGGCGCACGCTCGTCATCGCCTACGCCGCCACGCTCGCCGGCACGCTGTACGCACGTCTGGGCATCTGGCTGGGCTTCGACAACGCCTTCGGGCTGCCCTCCTCGGACGCCCAGGTCGTGGACACCGGCCCGTCGGCGGCGGTGGTGGGCCTCGCCGTGTTCCTCGGCTGGCGCTACGGCGCGTATGTCACGGCGTGCGCGGTGACGGCGGCGATGGCGGTCGAGGTACTGCTGAAGGGAAATCTCGCCGGCAAGGAACACATGGCGGCGATCGCGGCGGTCGGGGTGCTGTGCTTCATCTCGGCGCTGCGGCACCGCCACGGGCCGATCGCACGGATCGGCTCGGGGGCGGGCTTTCCGCGGGCGAGATCTTGAAGGGTGCGGTTCGGCAGCGCCCTGGTCCTCAGGGGCGCGGGGCTGTCCCGATGTGCGGCTCCGCCGCGCGGCGCGACCAGCCACGACGAAGCCGTAGACAGCCGGCGGCCCCGCCCGCACTTGCGCACACTCACCGCCCCAGGGAGCGATCCGGCACGGGGTCGGGCCTGCCGCCCAGGAGGTCCTGGAGTCTGCGCTGAGGGCCGGACCACCGGCGGTCGTGGCGATAGGCCCGCAACGTGGACTTGGCCCGGGCGCGCGGCCGCCGGCGGTAGAAGCGCCTGGCCCAGGGCGAGCCGGGGCGGGCAAGACGGACCAGCCCGATCAGCCCGATGAGCGGGACGATCACGCTGAAGATCGCCATCCGGGTCTTGCCCTTGCTCAGGACGGCCAGGGAGAACAGGAAGTTGATCACGACGGTCGAGATCACGCTGCCCCGGTCCTGCAGCTCGTTCTGGCTCATGTCGTTGACCCCGAACGGCGAGAACCCCACGAGCATCAGCCCCACCAGGGCCGCGGTCAGGACGACGACCTCGACGCTCTTGCGGCCCTCCTCGCTCCAGTAGACGTCGTCGAGGTGCAGGATCAGCGCGAACTCGTCGAGGACCAGCCCGGCCCCCATGCCGAAGACGACCGCGAAGACCGCCGAGCCGAAGCCGTGCCGACCGCTGGCGACCGCCCCGAAGCCGCCGAGGATCGTCAGGATGACGCCGGGCACGACATGGTGGATGTGCAGCCCGCCCGCTGCCTCGACGTTGCCGAAGGGCCCCTTGCCCGCCCGGATGAGACGAGTGATGACCCGGGTGACGAGGAACGTCAGCACGAAGGCGGTGAGGGCGAGCAGCAGCGGCAGCTTGCCGGGCTCGATGATGTTGCGCTGCAACCAATGTCCCATATGCGCACTTTAGCGAGGGTCCCTATATCCGCCCTCCCGACCGCCGAGTAACCTGCGCCGGTGCCCGAACCCTCCAAGACCCCCTGGCCGGACGGCCTCCGTTTCGCCTTCGGCACCCTCACCGTGCTCCCGGTGAAGGTGACCCGCTGGGACCGGGACGCCGCGCGCGGCGGCATGCTCTGCGCACCGGTCGCCGGGCTGGTGGTCGGCGGGTGCGCGGCCCTGGCCGGCGTGGTGCTGCTGGCGCTGGGCGCGGGGGCGCTGCTCGCCGCCGTCGCCTCCGCCGCCGTGCCCGCCGTCCTCACCCGCGGTCTGCATCTCGACGGGCTCGCGGACACCGCGGACGGGCTCGGCAGCGGGAAGCCCGCCGAGGACGCGCTGCGGATCATGAAGCAGTCGGACATCGGGCCGTTCGGAGTGATCACGCTCGTCCTTGTGCTGCTGGCGCAGGTGGCGGCGCTGGCTCAGGCGTACGGCGACTCGTGGGCCCGGGGTGCGCTCGCCGCCGTCGTCTCGGCGACGGCCGCCCGGCTGGCGCTCACCCTGGCCGCTCGGACGGGGGTGCCGGCCGCCCGGCCCGAGGGGCTGGGGGCGGCGGTCGCGGGCGTGGTGCCGGTACCGGCGGCGGTGGTCGCGGCTGTCGTGGTCACCGGGGCTGCCGCCGCCGGGGGTGCGCTCGTCGGGACGTACGACCTGATCCGTACGGCGGCCGCGGTCGTTGCCGCCCTCGCCGGCGCCGAACTCCTGCTGCGCCACTGCACGCGCCGCTTCGGCGGGGTCACCGGCGATGTGTTCGGGGGGCTTGCCGAGACGGCTGCGACGGTTTCGCTCCTGGTGCTTTCGCTGGGGCAGTAGTCTCTTCCGCCGTACACGGACAAGTGATCGTGATCGGGGGATGTTCGTGCCGAAGCTTCGTCGTGCCGTGGCGTGGTTCATCGACTTCGTGCTGGTGCTCACCCTGGCGTATCTGCTCGCCGTCCTGACCTTCCACCGGATATCCGCGCTGGTCACCGACGTGCCCGACCTCGCCACCCATGGCGGCTTCGACCTGCTGACCTCGCAGGGCGACGTCGTCGGCGCCTCGGAGAGCCTCGGACTGTCGCTGTGGCACAAGGCGGTGCTCGACGTGGAGGAGGCCTTCGGGATGCTGATCGTGGCGACGTTCCTCTACCAGTGGGGCTGCCTCGCCCTCGCCGGACGGACCCTCGGCAAGGGGCTGCTCGGGCTGCGGGTCACCCCGAGCGCCCCCACCCGGGCCGCGGTGCGCGCCGCGGTCACCACGGCCGCCGACATCGCCGTCTACGCCGTCGCCTGCATCCTGCTGGTCGAGGGGCAGTTCGTGCTGTCAGTGCTGGTGTGGGCGCTGGCCGTGGTCGTCTTCCTGCTCAACGCGCTGCCGGTCTTCTCCCCCACCCGCCGCTCCCTCGCCGACCGGCTGGCGGGCACGGCGGTCACCGGGCTGGGGGTCAGCACGCCCGGCGCCACACCCCCAGTTCGTACTTTTTGAGCATCGAGCTGAGCTTCAGCCGACGGGCCTCGGCACAGAAGCGGCTGGTCGGCAGCTCGTACTCGACGTGGAAGACGGCCTTGCCCGCCTTGATGAAGGGCTTCATGGCGGCGCACTCGCCGTACTGGGCGCACTGTTCGTTGACCGCGAAGTCGAAGTCCCCCACCAGCTGCGGGATCTGGTCGAGGTCGTTCTTCAGGCCGACCGCCATGCCGCGGTCGTGGGCCAGCTTCGCGATCAGGCGGTTGTAGCGGAGCTGGTCGGCGGCCTTGAGCGGGAAGCCGGTGGTGTTCTTGTAGCCGTCCATGTTGTCGGGCTCCACCGCGTCGAAGCCCTTCTTGCGGCACATGTCGAAGCGGGCCGCCATCAGCGGCTCCAGTACGTCGGTGCGGCGGATGTCGAGCCAGCGCTCGCCCTTCCAGCCGTTGCCCTTGCCGAGCACCGACCTGGGGAACCTCTTCGCGTCGGGGCGCCAGTCCTCCCAGGCGCCCGTCGAGAGGTAGCAGATGACCTTGCGGCCCTTGCCGTGCAGCGCGGAGACCGTCGCCTTCGGCTGGTCGAAGCCGTCGATGTCGTAGACCGGCACGTCGACGGAGGTGTCGACGCGGCCGCTGAGCTGCCACTGCCAGGCCACGCCGGGGCGCGGCTGCCAACGGCCGCCGGACGTCCGGGAGTCGGGCGCTCCGGCGCAGCCCGCCGTCAGCACGAACAGGGCGAGCAGGGCAAGCAGGCGTATCGGACGTTTCAACGAACGGGCTCCAGGGTGCGGGAAAGTGTTCCTCACGGATGATCTCCGATGCCGGGCACTGTGCACACGCCCGGAAGAATGAGTGAACGCGCACACACGCGTAGGCTCATCCCGAGTGTTCGCCGTACCGGGGAAGGCCCCGCTGAGACCGCACCCTGAGGCCGGTTCTAGGGTCGGCTGTCGGGCCCGGTCGACCCACACAGATCGACCACAGAAACTTCACATTGGAAGCGAGAATTCACCACCGTGACTGCTCTCACTCTCAGCACCGCCGCGGCGCCCGGTCTTCGGGCCGACGCGATCGTGATCGGTGTGGCCAAGGGCGCGAAGGGCCCGGTCGTCGCACCGGGCGCCGAGGCCGTGGACAAGGCCTACGACGGCAGGCTGGCCGGCGTCCTGGAAACCCTCGGTGCCTCCGGCGCCGAGGGCGAGGTGACGAAGCTGCCGGCGCCGTCCGGCTTCAAGGCCCCGCTCGTGGTGGCGGTGGGCCTGGGCGCGGAGCCCGAGAAGGACTCCGGCTATGACGGCGAGGCGCTGCGCAAGGCCGCCGGTGCCGCGGCCCGCACCCTCACCGGCGCCAAGAAGGCCGCCTTCGCCCTGCCCGTCGAGGACGCCGCCGACGTCGGCGCGATCAGCGAGGGCGTGCTGCTCGGCGCGTACTCCTTCGACGCCTACAAGAACAACGCGGGCGGCAAGGACACCAAGGACAAGAACGGCAAGGCGCCGCTCGCCGAGGCCTCCCTGCTGGGCGCCAAGCCCCGCGACAAGGAGCACAAGGCGGCCGTCGAGCGCGCCACCGCCGTCGCCGAGGAGCTCAACCGCGCCCGCGACCTGATCAACACCCCGCCGAACGACCTCAACCCGGAGGCGTTCGCCGCCGTCGCGCAGACCGCGGCCAAGGAGCACGGCATCAAGGTGCAGGTGCTCGACGTGAAGGCCCTGGAGAAGGGCGGCTACGGCGGCATCCTCGGCGTCGGCGTCGGCTCGGCGGCGGGCCCGCGGCTGGTGAAGCTGTCGTACACCTCCGCGAAGGCGAAGAAGCACCTCGCGTTCGTCGGCAAGGGCATCACCTACGACTCGGGCGGCATCTCGCTGAAGCCGGCCGGCCACAACGAGACGATGAAGTGCGACATGAGCGGTGCGGCGGCCGTCTTCGCCGCCGTGGTCGCCGTCGCACGCCTGGGTCTCGAGGTCAATGTCACCGGCTGGCTGGCACTGGCGGAGAACATGCCGTCGGGTTCCGCGACCCGTCCCGGCGACGTGCTGCGCATGTACAGCGGCAAGACGGTCGAGGTCCTCAACACCGACGCCGAGGGCCGGCTGGTCCTCGCGGACGCGCTGTGGGCCGCATCCGAGGAGAAGCCGGACGCGATCGTGGACGTCGCGACCCTGACCGGCGCGATGGTGCTGGCGCTGGGCAGCCGGACCTTCGGGGTCATGGCGAACGACGACGCGTTCCGCTCCGCGGTGCACGAGGCGGCCGAGGAGGTCGGCGAGCCGGCCTGGCCGATGCCGCTGCCGGAGCACCTGCGCAAGGGCATGGACTCCCCCACCGCCGACATCGCGAACATGGGCGAGCGGATGGGCGGCGGCCTGGTCGCCGGTCTCTTCCTGCGCGAGTTCGTGGGCGAGGGGATCACCTGGGCGCACCTGGACATCGCGGGGCCGGCCTTCAACGAGGGCGGACCGTTCGGTTACACGCCGAAGGGCGGTACGGGTACGGCGGTGCGGACGCTGGTCAGGCTGGCGGAGCTCACCGCGGCCGGCGACCTGGGGTGAGGTCGCTCTGAACAGAAGGGGGCTCCGCGCGCGGGTAGGGCGGAGCCCCCTCGTTCATGCGCCCCACCCATCCGCTCAACTGAACGTGGGACGTCTCACACACCGGCCCGGCGTCTCGTTGGCCCTCGACAAGTGCGAAGATGGGGCACGGCAGGACAGGGCCCCCACCACAGGGCCGAAGAAAGAGCGGCCGGACACCAGCCGCCGACCGGTCACGGACGACCGGTGTGGCGCACATGCATGGAGGACGTGACGTGGCGAACGACGCCAGCACCGTTTTCGACCTAGTGATCCTCGGCGGTGGTAGCGGTGGTTACGCCGCGGCGCTGCGCGGGGCCCAGCTGGGCCTGGACGTCGCCCTGATCGAGAAGGACAAGGTCGGCGGTACCTGCCTGCACCGGGGGTGCATCCCCACCAAGGCCCTGCTGCACGCGGGCGAGATCGCCGACCAGGCCCGCGAGAGCGAGCAGTTCGGCGTCAGGGCCACCTTCGAGGGCATCGACGTAGCGGCTGTCCACAAGTACAAGGACGGCGTGATCTCCGGCCTGTACAAGGGTCTGCAGGGTCTCATCGCGTCCCGCAAGGTGACGTACATCGAGGGTGAGGGCCGGCTCTCCTCCCCCACCTCCGTCGACGTGAACGGCCGGCGCGTCCAGGGCCGCCACGTGCTTCTCGCGACCGGCTCCGTGCCGAAGTCGCTGCCGGGCCTGGAGATCGACGGCAACCGCATCATCTCCTCGGACCACGCCCTCGTCCTGGACCGCGTGCCGAAGTCGGCGATCGTCCTCGGCGGCGGCGTCATCGGTGTCGAGTTCGCCTCCGCCTGGAAGTCCTTCGGCTCGGACATCACCGTCATCGAGGGCCTCAAGCACCTCGTCCCGGTCGAGGACGAGAACTCCTCCAAGCTTCTTGAGCGCGCGTTCCGCAAGCGCGGCATCAAGTTCAACCTGGGCACCTTCTTCTCGAAGGCCGAGTACACCGCCGACGGCGTCAAGGTCACCCTGGCCGACGGCAAGGAGTTCGAGGCCGAGATCCTGCTGGTCGCGGTGGGCCGCGGCCCGGTCTCCGCCGGTCTCGGTTACGAGGAGCAGGGCGTCGCGATGGACCGCGGCTACGTCCTGGTCGACGAGTACATGCGGACGAACGTCCCGACCATCTCCGCCGTCGGTGACCTGGTCCCGACGCTCCAGCTCGCGCACGTCGGCTTCGCCGAGGGCATCCTGGTGGCGGAGCGTCTGGCCGGTCTCAAGACCGTCCCGATCGACTACGACGGTGTGCCGCGGGTGACGTACTGCCACCCCGAGGTCGCCTCCGTGGGCATCACCGAGGCCAAGGCCAAGGAGATCTACGGTGCGGACAAGGTCGTCGCTCTGAAGTACAACCTCGCGGGCAACGGCAAGAGCAAGATCCTGAACACCTCGGGCGAGATCAAGCTCGTCCAGGTGAAGGACGGTGCCGTGGTCGGCGTCCACATGGTCGGCGACCGCATGGGCGAGCAGGTCGGCGAGGCCCAGCTGATCTACAACTGGGAAGCGCTGCCCGCCGAGGTCGCCCAGCTCATCCACGCCCACCCGACCCAGAACGAGGCGATGGGCGAGGCCCACCTGGCCCTGGCCGGCAAGCCCCTTCACTCGCACGACTGATCCCTCGGTCGACGAAGCGACGACACAGACTTCCGCACTTTCCGTAAGGAGCAACCGAAACCATGGCGGTTTCCGTAACCCTTCCGGCGCTCGGCGAGAGCGTCACCGAGGGCACTGTCACTCGCTGGCTGAAGGCCGAGGGCGAGCGCGTCGAGGCCGACGAGCCGTTGCTCGAGGTCTCGACCGACAAGGTCGACACCGAGATCCCCTCCCCTGCTGCCGGTGTCCTGGCGTCCATCAAGGTCGCCGAGGACGAGACCGTTGAGGTCGGCGCCGAGCTGGCCGTCATCGACGACGGCACGGGCGCCCCCGCTGCCGCCCCGGCCCCCGCCGCTGCCGAGGCCCCGGCCCCGGCCGCCGAGCCCGCCCCGGCGCCGGTCGCCGAGGCCCCGGCCGCCCCTGCCCCTGCCCCTGCCCCCGCCGCCGAGGCGCCCGCCGCTCCGGCCGGTGGCGCCTCCGGTACCGACGTGGTCCTGCCCGCCCTGGGCGAGTCCGTCACCGAGGGCACCGTCACCCGCTGGCTGAAGTCGGTCGGCGACTCCGTCGAGGCCGACGAGCCGCTGCTCGAGGTCTCCACGGACAAGGTCGACACCGAGATCCCGGCGCCCACCTCCGGTGTGCTGCTCGAGATCACGGTCGGCGAGGACGAGACCGCCGAGGTCGGCGCCAAGCTCGCCGTCATCGGCGCCCCGGGTGCCGCTCCGGCGGCTGCCCCGGCTCCGGCCGCTCCGGCTCCGGCGCCCGCCGCCGCTGCCCCGGCTCCGGCCCCTGCCGCCCCGGTGGCTCCGCCGGCCCCGGCCCCGGCTCCGGCCGCTCCGGCGCCCGCGCCCGCCCCGGTCGCCGCTGCTCCGGCCCCGGCCGCTCCGGCGCCCGCGCCGGCCGCTCCGGCTCCGGTGACCCCGGCTGCGCCCGCGCCCGCCGCGGCTGCCACCGACGAGGGCGCCTACGTCACCCCGCTGGTGCGCAAGCTCGCCGCCGAGAACGGCGTCGACCTGGCCGGCGTCAAGGGCACCGGCGTCGGCGGCCGTATCCGCAAGCAGGACGTCATCGCCGCCGCCGAGGCCGCGAAGGCCGCCGCCGCTGCCCCGGCTCCGGCCGCCGCCGCTGCTCCGGCCGCCAAGAAGGCGCCGTCGCTGGAGGCCTCCCCCCTCCGTGGCCAGACCGTCAAGATGCCGCGCATCCGCAAGGTCATCGGCGACAACATGGTCAAGGCGCTGCACGAGCAGGCGCAGCTGTCCTCGGTCGTCGAGGTCGACGTCACGCGTCTGATGAAGCTGCGCGCCCGGGCCAAGGACGCGTTCGCGGCCCGCGAGGGCGTCAAGCTCTCCCCGATGCCGTTCTTCGTGAAGGCGGCGGCGCAGGCGCTGAAGGCGCACGCGCCCATCAACGCCAAGATCAACGAGGGCGAAGGCACGATCACCTACTTCGACACCGAGAACATCGGTATCGCGGTGGACTCCGAGAAGGGCCTGATGACCCCGGTCATCAAGCACGCGGGCGACCTCAACCTCGCCGGCATCGCGAAGGCCACGGCGGAGCTGGCCGGCAAGGTCCGCGCCAACAAGATCACCCCGGACGAGCTGTCCGGCGCGACCTTCACCATCTCCAACACCGGTTCGCGCGGCGCCCTGTTCGACACGATCATCGTGCCGCCGGGCCAGGTCGCGATCCTCGGCATCGGTGCCACGGTCAAGCGCCCGGCGGTCATCGAGACCGAGGAGGGCACGGTCATCGGCGTCCGCGACATGACGTACCTGACCCTCTCCTACGACCACCGTCTGGTGGACGGCGCCGACGCGGCCCGTTACCTGACCGCGGTCAAGGCGATCCTGGAGGCGGGCGAGTTCGAGGTCGAGCTCGGGCTGTAGGCCTCAGCAGCCGTACGTCGGTGCCCCCGTCCGGAGTTCTCCGGCGGGGGCACCGACGTTTCACGCTTCTGACGCGGCGTCGGCGCGGGGTCGCTGCAGTCCTACAGGGTCTCCACCCCCACATTGGGGATGCCCAGGCCGGGCGCCCGAGTCGGCTCTGTGCCCGGGCAGGGTGGTGACCCCCTCGACCGCCTCCGTCTCGGCCGCGACGACCGCGCACGCGCCCCTCCCGTTCGCCCGCGATGGTCATTGCGTCCCCCAGTCGTGCGTCAGGGCGTCCGGGCGGAAACAGCTCTGCCGACCGCGACACCGAACGGGCTCGCGGAGTTCAGCCGGTGACGCGGCGGTGATGGCTCCGGGCCGTATCGCGTACGGGTCTTTACAGGAGGCCCGGGTCTGCCGGGCGTGTAAGTCTCGTCTCACCTGCATGAAAGCGCCCCCGTGCGCCCCTCTCGAAGGCGCCCGCGGCCTTATTGTCTAAACGTCAAACGCCCCAGGGGCCGATGGGCGGCCCCTCCCTAAGGAGCCCTCATGACCGCGCCCGTCGTCCACTCGCTGCGCGAACAGATCCGCGAGCACATCGTGGAGGGGATCGTCAGCGGGCGCTGGAAGCCGGGCGAGCGGATCGTGGAGCGACGGATCGCGACCGAGCTGGAGGTCAGCCAGACGCCGGTGCGGGAGGCGCTGCGCGAGCTGGAGTCGCTGCGGCTGATCGAGTCGGCGCCCAACAAGGGCGTGCGGGTGCGGAATCTGACGGCGGCCGACCTGGAGGAGAGCTACCCGGTGCGGGCCGGCCTGGAGGCGATCGCGGCGGAGCTGGCCGCGGAGAAGCTGGCGGAGGACTGCTCGGCCCTGGAACCGCACGTCGTCGCCCTCTATGACGCAGACCGCAACGCCGACGGCACGGGCCAGGTGCGGCACACGGTCGCCTTCCACCGCGAACTGGTGCGCGCCGCGGGCAACTCCGTGCTGCTGCACACCTGGGAGGGCCTGGGCATCGAGGTGTTCACGGCACTGTCGATCCGCTGGCTGGGGACCGTGCAGCAGTCGTACGCGGAGGAGCACGAGGAGCTCGTCCAGGCCTTCCGGAGGCATGACCCGAGGATCGCGGATCTGGTGAAGGCGCATGTGCTGGGGTGCGCGCCGCGGGCGTGACACAGCCGAGCATCACTGCGCTCACCTGCGGAAATCCCCGAAATTCGCGGCACCGGGTGCCCGCCCGAAAGGCACCGCGTGCCTACTTTCTCGTAATCGAGAAGTTTTGCCTGCAACCCTTTGATCGATCATCGATCAGGGAGTTAGAGTCACCGGCGGGCCCGCGGCGGTAGCCGCAAAGTGTCACAGCACGAGGGCCCTAGCCCTGTCCTGCCAAAGACCAAGGGCAACCCCGAACCCTTAACCGATGAGGGAACCCCCTTCGACTGAGGAAGGCGGCGACATGACCGACCCCAACGCCATCCAGCCGAGCGAGCTCGACCAGCTCCCCGACCGGGACCCCGAGGAGACCGCCGAATGGCAGGCCTCCCTGGACGCGGTCGCCAAGGCGGCGGGCCCGCACCGTGCCGCGTATCTGATGCGCCGCACGCTGGAGCGCGCGGAGGGCAACGGCATCGCGCTGCCCAAGCTCCTCGAGACGGACTATGTCAACACCATCCCCACCGCCGCCGAGCCGGGTGTGCCCGGTGACGAGGAGATGGAGTCCCGGATCACCGCATGGAACCGCTGGAACGCGGCCGCGATGGTGTCCCGGGGCAGCAAGCACGGCGTCGGCGGCCACATCGCCACCTTCGCCTCCGCGGCCTGGCTCTACGAGACCGGCTTCAACCACTTCTTCAAGGGCAAGGAGGCCGACGGCTCGGGCGACCAGCTCTACATCCAGGGCCACGCCTCCCCCGGCATCTACGCCCGCGCCTTCCTCGACGGCCGTCTGACCGAGGCGCACCTCGACAACTTCCGCCAGGAGGCCGGTGGCAACGGCCTGCCGTCGTACCCGCACCCGCGGCGACTGCCCTGGCTCTGGGAGTTCCCGACCGTCTCCATGGGCCTCGGCCCGCTGTCGGCGATCTACCAGGCCCGCTTCAACCGCTATCTGACGGCGCGCGGCATCAAGGACGTCTCCTCGTCCCATGTGTGGGCGTTCCTCGGCGACGGTGAGATGGACGAGCCCGAGTCGACGGCTGCACTCGCACTCGCGAGCCGCGAGGGCCTGGACAACCTCACCTTCGTCATCAACTGCAACCTGCAGCGCCTCGACGGCCCGGTCCGCGCGAACTTCAAGATCGTGCAGGAGCTGGAGGCCCAGTTCCGCGGTGCGGGCTGGAACGTCGTGAAGACCCTCTGGGGTACGGCGTGGGACGAGCTGTTCCAGCTCGACACCACGGGCGCGCTCGTACGCCGGCTCCGCGAGGTACCGGATGCCCAGGTGCAGACGTACCAGACGCGCGACGCGGCCTACATCCGCGAGGACTTCTTCGGCAAGGACCCGGCGCTCGTCGAGATGGCGAAGCTGCTGAGCGACGACAAGATCCTCGAGTGCTTCCACCTCTCGCGCGGTGGCCACGAGGCCCGCAAGGTCTACGCCGCCTACAAGGCCGCGCTCGGCCACAAGGGCGCCCCGACCGTCATCCTGGCCCAGACCGTCAAGGGCTTCACCCTCGGTGAGGGCTTCGCGTCGAAGAACGCCAATCACCAGATGAAGAAGCTGACGGTGGACGAGTTCAAGAAGATGCGTGACCTTCTCGAACTCCCCATCTCGGACAGCCAGTTCGTCGACGGCCAGGTGCCCTACGGCCACCCGGGCGCCGACTCCCCCGAGGTCCGTTACCTCCAGGAGCGCCGCGCCGCGCTCGGCGGCCCGGCCCCGGCCCGCCGTACGCACGCGCTCGCGCCGCTGCCCGCCCCCGCCGAGAAGGCCTTCGCCTCCTTCGACAAGGGCTCCGGCACGCAGAACGTGGCCACCACCATGGCCTTCGTCCGCCTGATCAAGGACCTGGTCCGCGACAAGGAGACCGGCAAGCGCTGGGTGCCGATCGTCCCCGACGAGGCGCGCACCTTCGGCATGGAGTCGCTCTTCCCGTCCCTCGGGATCTACTCCCCCAAGGGTCAGACGTACGAGCCGGTCGACCGCGACCAGCTGATGTACTACAAGGAGGCCAAGAACGGCCAGATCCTCAACGAGGGGATCACCGAGGCCGGTTCGATGGCCGACTTCATCGCCGCTTCCACCGCGTACTCCACGCACGGCGAAGCGATGATCCCGTTCTACATCTTCTACTCGATGTTCGGCTGGCAGCGTACGGCCGACCAGATGTGGCAGCTCGGGGACCAGCTCGGCCGCGGCTTCCTGGTCGGCGCGACGGCGGGCCGTACGACGCTGACGGGCGAGGGCCTGCAGCACGCGGACGGCCACTCGCCGGTGATCGCCGCGACCAACCCGGCGGCGCTGACGTACGACCCGGCGTTCGCGTACGAGGTGGCGACGATCGTCAAGGACGGTCTGCGCCGGATGTACGGCGAGGCGGCGCCGGGCGAGGACCCGAACGTCTTCTACTACCTCACCGTCTACAACGAGCCGCTGCCGCAGCCCGCGAAGCCGGCCGGACTCGGTATCGACGAGGGCATCGTCAAGGGTCTGTACCGCTTCAACACGGCGGAATCGGCGGGGCTTTCGCCGGTGGCCAACGCGCCGCGCATCCAGCTGCTGGGTTCCGGTACGGCGATCCACTGGGTGATCGAGGCGCAGAAGCTGCTCGCGGAGGAGTGGGGCATCGCGGCCGACGTCTGGTCCGCGACCTCCTGGACGGAGCTGCGGCGCGACGCGCTGGAGGCCGACGCGGCCCTCCTGCGCGGCGAGGAGCGCGTCCCGTACGTCCGCCAGGCGCTGCACGGCGCCGAGGGCCCGGTGCTGGCCGTCTCCGACTACATGCGGCAGGTCCCGGACCAGATCGCGCAGTGGGTGGACCAGGACTACTCCTCGCTCGGTGCCGACGGCTTCGGCCTCTCGGACACCCGCGAGGCGGCCCGCCGCCACTTCGGCGTCGACGCGCAGTCGATCGTCGTGGCGGCCCTGGCCCAGCTGGCCCGCCGCGGCGAGGTCAAGGCGACGGCCGTGAAGGAAGCGCGCGAGAAGTACGGGCTGTAGGCCCTGCGGTGGTGAAGGGGCCCCGGCGGCCGGCCGCGGGCCCCTTCACGGCTTTCCGGTCGTTTGTCGGCTGCGGGCCGGTGGGGGCTTGTCGCGCCCACGCGGCGGAGCCGCATATCGATACAGCCCCGCGCCCCTCAAAAACGGGACAGCTGAGCCGACCTGTCTTTGAGGGGCGCGGGGAACTGCGCGACAAGCCCCCACTCACCCGCAGACAAACACGTACCGACCCGCGGAGCGCAACGCATCATGGTGGGCATGCGTGCCGCCCGCCTCATCAAAATGGTGCTGCTCCTGCAGTCCCGGCCCTCCATGACCGCCGCCGAGCTGGCGCGGGAGCTTGAGGTGTCCGAGCGGACCGTCACCCGGGATGCGCAGGCGCTGTCGGAGGCCGGGGTTCCGGTGTACGCGGACCGGGGCCGGGCCGGCGGGTACCGGCTCATCGGCGGCTATCGCACCCGGCTGACCGGGCTCGCGCGCGGTGAGGCCGAGGCGCTGTTCCTGTCCGGTGTGCCGGGGGCGCTGCGGGAGATGGGGCTGGAGGACGCGGCCTCGGCGGCCCGGCTGAAGGTGTCGGCGGCCCTGCTCCCCTCCCTCCGCGACGCCTCCAGGACCGCCGCACAGCGCTTCCACCTGGACGCGCCGAACTGGTTCACGGAGCCGAAAGCGCCCGAACTGCTGCCCGCCGTGGCCGACGCGGTGTGGGACGACCGCCGGATCACCGCGCGCTACCGGAGCCGGGAGGCCGAGGTGGAGCGGGAGCTGGAGCCGTACGGGCTCGTGCTCAAGGCGGGCGTCTGGTACGTGTGTGCGCGGGTGGCGGAGGGCCACGGGCCGTACCGCGTCTACCGGATCGACCGGTTCACGGCGGTGGCTGCCTCCGAGGAGCGGTTCGTACGCGACGAGGAGTTCGACCTTCACGGGTTCTGGGAGGAACAGGCCGAGCAGTTCGCGCGGTCGATCCTGCGGGCCGAGGTCGTCGTGCGGCTGTCGGCAGCCGGGGCGCGGAGACTGCCGTACGCCGTCGATCCCGCCTCCGCCCGGGAGGCGCTGGCGGCCGCGGACGCCCCGGACGAGGGCGGTTGGCTGACGGTGACGCTCCCCGTGGAGTCCGAGGAGGTCGCCCATGGGCAGCTCGCGGGGCTCGGTCCGGAGGTGGAGGTACTCGCGCCGGACAGCCTGCGGGCCCGTTTCGCCGACGATGCCGTCCGGCTGGGCCTGCTGTACGGGACATAACAATCAGTCGCACTCCACGTGCGCCCCACCCGCCCAGGGCCGATGCTGGACCCGTGATGGAAGAGTCGGAGTTCTGGGAGCTGGTGGACGCCGCCCGCGAGGCCGCCGAGGGCGACCCCGAGGAGCAGGCGGACCTGCTGGTGGAGCGGCTTCTGGAGCTCGATCCGGAGACGGTCCTGGACTTCGCCCGTCACTTCGAGTCCCGCTACAACCGGGCCTACAGCTGGGATCTGTGGGGTGCCGCCTGGGTGCTGCTCGACGGGGCGAGCGACGACGCGTTCGACTTCTTCCGGTGCTGGCTGATCGGGCAGGGGCGCGAGGTGTACGAGGGGGCCGTGCACCACCCCGACTCGCTGGCCGACCTCCTGGACGACTTCGACGAGGAGATCGACGGGGACGGGGAGGAACTGGGTTACACGGCGGACGAGGCCTACGAGCAGCTCACCGGGACCGTCGCCCCCGACCTGGGCATCCCGGCCGCGCCCTCCGAGCCGGAGGGCACACCGCTGGACTTCGAGAACGAGCGGGTGCTGGCGGAGCGCTACCCCAAGCTGTGGGAGCGATTCCGGGAGTGACGTTTCACCGGTTCAGCAGGACCACCGGTTCGATGAGGGGGACCATGGCTCGAATCCCGTACCCGGAGCGGCCGTCCGACGCCGTCGCCCGGCTGCCCGTGCCGCTCAACGCCTTCCGCATGCTCTCGCACTCCCCGCCGCTGACGGGCCCGACGATCGAACTGGGCATGGCCGTGCTGCGCGAGTCGTCGCTTTCGGTCCGCTTGCGCGAGCTGGTCGTGATGACGGTCGCGACCGCCACGCAGTGCGCCTACGAGTCCGCCCAGCACCACCCGATCGCGCTGAACGCGGGGGTGACGCCCGAGCAGCTGAGGGCGATCGCCGAACGACGGGCCGACGGGCGGGAGTTCGACGAGCCGGAGTCGGCGGCGGTGGCTGCGGCCTTCGAGTTGGTGTCCCGGCACACCCTGTCCGAGACCACGCTGGAGGCTCTCCGCGCCTGCTTCACGAACCGGCAGGTGGTCGAGATCGTCACCACGACCGGTTACTACGTCATGCTGGCGGGCCTCATGAACGGGCTCGGGGTGGATGTCGACCCGTCCGGGGAGCAGTTCCTGGGGCTGGTGGGCGGTGACCCGGGCTGAGGGTCAGGCCGTCCGGCGCCGGGTCTGGTCCGAGGGGATGTACGCCTGTGTCCGGTCGGCCTTCACCGCGTGGTGCAGCGGGGCGGCGTTGGCCTGGTCGAGCGCGGACGCGGTGACGGCGGCCGGGCCCAGGACGACGGCCACGGCCGCGCAGAGCGCCGCCCAGGGGCCATGGGCGGTCCGGGTCCGGCCCTCGGTCTTGTGCGTGGTGTTGTTGTGACTGTTCACTTCTTCCCCACCTCCAGTCAGTGCGTGTGCATGACGATAGGGAGAGCGCCTCGGGAGGATCCGTGAGGCGGCTGAGAGAAACCTGTGAGGCCATGACCAGCCCGTACGTAAGGGAGATCACGCGCGAGGAACACCTTGCCCATCTGCGGCAGAACCCCGACGCGAGCCACCTCCAGATCCCCGAATGGGGCGATGTGAAGCCCGACTGGCAGGCGGAGAGCGTCGGTTGGTTCGAGGGCAGGACGATGGTCGCGGCGGCCCTCGTGCTGTACCGGCCGCTGCCGGGCACCCGGCGCTGCCTCGCCTATCTCCCCGACGGGCCCGCGATCGACTGGCACAACCCGCGTCTGGAACGCCTGCTGGACCCGCTCGTCGCCCATGTCGAGGAGCGCGGGGCGTTCTCGCTCCGGATCGGACCGCCGCTTGTCGTACGCCACTGGGAGGCGGCCGGTGTGGCGGCGGGCATCGCCGACCCCGACGTACGCCATCTGCACGATCTGCCGGCGGACGGCCTCGACGGGTACGCGCTGGATGTGGCAGAGCGGCTGGGGCGGCTCGGGTGGCGGCGGTGCGAGGACGACGAGGGCAGCGGCTTCGGGCTGGGCCAGCCGCGCTACGGCTGCCACATACCGCTCGCGGGACGCTCGGTGGACGAGCTGCGCGGGGCGCTGGCACCGCACTGGGAGCGGGGCCTGCGAACGTCCGAGTTGGCGGGCGTACGCGTCGGCTGGGGTGGAGCCGCCGATCTGCCCGAGTTCTACCGTCTGTACACCGCGACCGCCGCTCGCGACGGCTTCAAGGCCCGCCCACTGGACTACTTCCGCGGCATGTGGAAGGCGCTGAACGCCGAGGACGACGACCGGCTGCGGCTGTATCTCGCCGAGTACGACGGCCAGGTGCTCTCCGCGGCGCTCATGATCAACGTCGGCTCGCGCGCCTGGCACTGCTACGCCGCGTCCGGCCGCCGGGGGCGTGAACTGCGGCCCAGCAGCGCGCTGTTGTGGCGGATGCTGTGCGACGCGCGGGCGGCGGGGGCCGAGACGTACGACCTGCGCTCCGTCACCCCTGTCCTGGCCGAGGACCGCCTGCTGAACCGGCTCCGTTTCAAGACGGGCGCGGGCGGCCGGTCGGTGGAGTACCTCGGGGAGTGGAAGCTGCCGGTGGGCAGCCAGGGCAAGGTGCTGCAGCGGGCGCTGGGGGCGTATCTCGGGCGCAGGGCGCTCCGCTAGGAGTGCGGCGATGGGCGGTCGGTCGTCTGCGGCACCGTCGTGGCCGGTCGCGCCCCGCGGCGGAGCCGCATATCGATCCAGCCCCGCGCCCCTTCAGGGCGCTGCCGTACCGCCGCGGACTTCGCCCGACCTGCTTAGCGGGTCCGGCCCTGCAGCCGTGCCGCCAGTTGTCTGATTTCGGGGAGGCGGGCGGTGAGGGCCAGGCCGGGGCAGCTTGTCATGTAGGCGTCCTTGTGGGCGGCGAGGGCGGGGAGGGTGGCGGTGGTGCCGGACCGGTAGCGGCTGAGGCTGTTGCTGGAGACCAGGCGCACCTCGGCGCGCGGGTCGATGTCGGCGGGCCCCAGTTTCCAGGCGGCGAGCCTGGCGATCGCATCCGTCATGGCCTGGGGCACGGTGACGCCCGCGGTGAAGGTGCCGAGAGCGGCGATGCCGGTCGTGCGGTGGTTGAAGCCCTGGGTGTGGGCGCCGGTGACGGGGCGGTCGACGCCGCCCGCGCGGCCCTCGTAGATGGTGCCGCAGCGGTCGACGAGGAAGTTGTAGCCGATGTCGTCCCACTGGCGGGCGCCGGTCTGGCCCGCGTACAGGTAACGGATGATGCGGGGCGCCTCGGCGCAGTCGTAGCCGTTGGGCGAGTCGGTGTGGTGGACGAAGACCGCGACAACCTTGTCGTCGTAGCGCGGGGGCGGCTGGGCGTGCCGGGCGAGGGAGTCGAGCCAGGCCGACCGGGGCACGATGTTCGGTCTGGCCGCGGTGTGCGGCGCGGCGGGGCGAGCCGCGACGGGCGGCCTGGGCTTCGCGCCCCGGTGTCCGATGCCGTCCGCGCACAGGACCAGTCCGAGGGCCGCGGCCAGTCCGGGCAGGCAGGCGAGCAGCACGCGCGGGGCACGGGGCCCCACCGCGGCAGCGGCCGATGTCACGGCCGATGTGCGGCTCCGCCGCGCGGGCGCGGCGCGGGCGTGCCGTGGTCCTCGCGATCTTCGGACGCGCATGTGCCCACTCTCGGCCGGATCCGCTCCGTCCGCGATGTGTGCTGTGCCACCCGGTGGAACCATCGTCCTGGTCCGGGGCGTTTCTCCTCATGCACGCACGCGTGGCCGGATCGGGGCTCCACGCGCGCTCGGCTGATCACTGGGCCCGTCCCGCGCGTACTAAGAGGTCTGAGAGAAAGGCGGCTCTGTGGACCTGCTCGACATCCTGCTGTTGCTGGTGGTCGTGGCCTACGCGGCATCGGGCTACCGGCGCGGACTGGTGGCCGGCTGTGTCTCGCTCGCCGGGTTCGTCGGCGGCGCGGTGCTCGGCGTGTGGATCCTGCCGTGGATGATGGACCTGGTGACAGCGGGCACGACCCGGGCGACCGTGACCGCGGTGCTGACCGTGCTGCTCCCGGCCGTGGTGGGGCACGAGCTGGCGGGGCGGCTTGCGCTCAGGCTGCGCCGGGAGCTGGACCGGGGGCCGCTCAGGGTGGCCGACGGGGTCGGCGGGGCCGCGGCCAACTCGGTCGCCGTGCTGATCGTGGCCTGGGTCGCCGCGAGCGTCCTGGGCGCTTCCTCGTCGCCGCTGCTCACGACCGCGATCCGGGACTCGGCGCTGCTCGGTGCGGTGCAGGACGCCATGCCGGACACCACGCCCGCCTGGTTCTCCCGGGCCACCTCGGCGCTCACCCAGGCGGGCTTCCCGCAGGTGTTCAACCCGTTCGAGAACGAGTCGACGGCCGAGGTCGCCAAGCCCACCGGCGACAGCGTCACGGCGAGCGCCACCAACGCGGCCAAGCGCAGCACGGTGAAGATCGAGGGCGTCTCCGGCACCCAGGGGCGCGAGGGCAGCGGGTTCGTGTACGCCCGCGACCATGTGATGACCAACGCGCACGTGGTGGCGGGCATCGACGACCCGAGCGTGCGGATCGGCGGGGTCGGGCGGTCGTACGAGGCACGGGTGGTGCTCTTCGACCCCGACAAGGACGTGGCGGTGCTGTATGTGCCCGGGCTGGACGCGCCGGTCCTGAAGTTCGACGACGGCGCCGCGCGCGGCGACTCCGCGGTCGTGGCCGGCTATCCGCAGGACGGCGACCTCGACCTCCAGGCGGCGACGGTCGCCAACCGGGTGCGGGCGACCGGCCAGAACATCTACAGCGACGCCACGGTGACCCGCGAGATCTACTCGATCCGCTCGACCGTGCGCCCCGGCAACTCCGGCGGCCCGCTACTGACGACCGGCGGCCGCGTCTACGGCGTGGTCTTCGCCCGCTCGACGTCCGACAACGAGACGGGGTACGTCCTGACGGCGGCCGAGGTCGCCCCCGACGCCCGGCGCGCGGCGGGCGCGACGGCTTCCGTGGACACGGGCGACCTGGTCACGTCGTAGTGCGGACGGGTCACAGACTGCACCCCATGAGCACGTCGTCGACGTACTCGCCCTCCAGCAGGAACTCGCCGGGCAGGATCCCCTCGACGACGAACCCCTCGGCCTCGTAGAGCTTGCGGGCCGGGGTGTTGTGGCCGAGGACGCGCAGGGTGAGCCGGCGCGCGCCCTGATTGCGGGCCTCCTCCCGCACCGCCCGCAGCAGCGCCCGTCCGACGCCGGCTCCCCGCGCCTTCTCGGCGACGACGAGACCCTGGATCTGCCGGACATGGGCGTTGCAGACGAGCAGGGTCGGATGGGCCAGGCGGATGTAGCCGACGACCTCCCCGTCGAACTCCGCGACCAGATGGTCCCGGGGCCCGAACCGCTCGTTGTAGAAGGGTTCGTACGGCGGTTGGGGGCGCGGCTGTACGGAGTGCAGCGGGGACCAGGTGACACGGTCGAGGCGCCCCAGCGTCTCCTCGTCGCCGAGGGTTGCGTGGCGTATGAACGGAACCGGCATGACGGCCACCTTATGAGTCCCCCGAGCAGAATGGGCCCATGGAACGTTTCCGAATCGCGGTGGCCGGTGCGTCCGGGCTCATCGGTGGCGCCCTGGTGCGGTCCCTGACCGCCGACGGGCATGAGGTGGTGCGGCTGGTGCGCCGGGCGCCCCGGGCGAAGGACGAGGTCCGCTGGGACCCGGAGGGCAGACGCGTGGATCCGGGCGTTCTCGCCGGATGCGACGTCGTGGTCAACTTCGCGGGCGCCGGCGTGGGCGACCGCCGCTGGACGGACGCGTACAAGACGCAGATCCGGCGCAGCCGGGTGCTCGGCACCGCGGCGCTGGCCGGGGCGATCGCCGAACTGGACGAGAAGCCGCGGGTGTTCGTGAACGGCAGTGCGATGGGCTACTACGGCGAGACCGGCGACCGGGCGGTCGACGAGAGCGCACCGCCCGGGACCGGGTTCCTGCCGGAGCTGTGTGTGGAGTGGGAGGGCGCCGCGGTCCCCGCGCAGGAGGCGGGCGTACGGACCGTGTTCACCCGGACGGGGCTGGTGGTGGCCCGCGGCGGCGGCGCCTGGGGGCGGCTGTTCCCGCTGTTCAGGGCGGGTCTCGGGGGCCGCATGGGCGACGGCCGCCAGTACTGGTCGTACATCGCGCTGCACGACGAGGTGGCCGCGATCCGCCATCTCATCGACACCGACGGCCTGTCCGGACCGTTCAACCTCACCGCCCCGACCCCGCTGACGAACCGGGAGATCACCGCGGCCATGGGGCGCGTGCTGCACCGGCCGACGCTGTTCGCCGTGCCCGCGCCCGTGCTGCGGACCGTGCTCGGCGAGATGGCCGGGGATGTGCTGGGCAGCGCGCGGGTGCTGCCCCGGCGGCTGCTGGAGTCCGGCTTCACGTTCGCGTTCCCGGACATCGAAGGGGCGCTGCAGGCCGCGCTTGCGGAGGCGCAGGGCTGAGGCGCTCCGGAGGCGCAACAACGAAGGCGCGACCGCATGCGACCGCCGTGCGACCGTGCTCTGTTCATGCGCGACTGTTCTTGACCGATCACGGCCCTAACCTCGACCCGAACTCGGGTATCCCTGGAGCCAGTTGGGGGCATGACGTCTCCACCGGCCGCGCAACCTCGAGGAGGGGCACGTGCTTGAGCCCGCTTACCAGGCGGACGTCGTGATCGTGGGAGCCGGGGTTGCCGGACTCTCCGCGGCGCATCGGCTGACCAGCGCAGGAGTGACGACCGCGGTCCTGGAGGCCGCCCCTTGCGTGGGGGGCCGCATGTCGACGGAGAAGGTCGACGGGTTCCGGCTCGACCGGATCGGCCAGCTGCTGTCCACGGCCTATCCCGAGCTGCGGCTGACCCCCGGGCTGGACGCGCTGGCGCTGCGCCCGTTCGCGCCCGGCGTCCTGCTGCACAGCGACGGACGCCACCATCGCGCGGCCGCCCCGGCGACCGCGGGGGGCGCAAGGGGCGCACTCCATGCAGTACGCGCCCTGGCGAGCGCCCCCACCAAGAGCGTCCCCCGGACCACCGCCCCGCTCGGCACCGCCGTGGACCAGGCCCGCCTCGGCAACGCCCTGTCCCGGCTCGCCACGGCCCCCATCGAACGCCTGCTGTCCCGCCCGGAGCTGCCCGCCGCCCAGGCCCTCACGGCCCGCGGTGTCCCCGCCCGCGCGATCGACAGCTTCCTGCGCCCGCTGCTGGCCGCCCTGCTCTGCGACCCGGAACTGACCACGTCCAGCCGGTGCGCCGACCTCGCCCTGCGCGCCTTCGCCTGCGGGCGCCTGTGCCTGCCGGAGGGCGGCGCCGAGATGCTCCCGGAGCTGCTCGCACGAGCGCTGCCGCCGGGCACGGTCCACACGGGCGTCCGCGTCACCTCGGTCTCGACCAGCGCGGTCACGACCGCCGAACACGGCGAGATCCGCTGCCGCGCCGTACTCCTCGCGACGGACGCACGCGCCGCAGCCGACCTGCTCCCCGGCCTGCGCGTACCGGACTTCCACCCCCTGACGGTCCTTCACCACGCCACGGACGAGCCCCCGACCACAGGTGCCTCCCTCCTCCTGGACGCCGATCGCAGCGGCCCGGTCGCCCACACGGCGGTCGTCAGTGCAGTGGACCCCAGCCGGGCCCCCGCGGGCCGCGCCCTCATCTCCTCCACTGTCCTCGGCCCACCCCCACCGGAACTGGACACCGCCGTACGCATGCACCTCTCCCGCCTCTACGGCACCTCAACCACCCGCTGGGAAACCCTCACCGTCCACCACACCCCCGAAGCCGTCCCCGCCATGCGCCCACCGCACGACCTACGCCGCCCGGTAAGGCTGTTGGCGGGCCTTTACGTATGCGGCGACCACCGGGACACCAGCACGGTCCAGGGCGCCCTGCACTCGGCCCACAGGGCCACGTCGGCAATCCTGACGGACCTGGGAGCAGCAGGCTCCCTGCACAGGGCAGACCCCCCAAGCAGCACAGTCAAAGCAGCGGCTTGAGGAGCGCCCCCCAAGGGGCGCGGGGAACTGCGCGACCAGCCACGACGGTGGCGCGCAGGCCGACGGCAGTCGGAGTTACGGCGAATAGCTACCCCAGCGCAGCGACCTTGTCGCGATACCCCCGCACAGGCGCAGCATCCTTATAGGGCTCCAACCGCCGCTCAAACTCCCGCACATACTCAACCGCCCGCACAGACCGCATCTCAGCGGCAGCGCCGGCCGCCTCCGCCCCCAACGCACAGGCCTGATCAAGCTCCCCCAGGCCCAGGCGGGCGGAGGCAAGAACAACCCGGCAGAACAGCCGACTACGGGCATACGCAGGCGCACGCAACTGCAGCGACCGCTCCGCATGCTGCGCCGCCGCACGGAACTGCTGCAGGTCCCGATGCGCATGCCCGAACTCGTCCGCAAGCTGCGCCTCGTCGAAGAACCGCGCCCAGTAGGGCACTTCGTCACCGGATCGTGCGGCCTCCAGGGCCCGTTCCGCCCGCACCAGCGAGGCCGTGCAGTTGCGCACCTCCCCGAGCACCCCGTGCCCGCGTGCCTCGGCCGAGTGCAGCAGCGCCTGCACCACCGGCGGGGCGTTGGTCCCGACGCCCTGCTGGGCGACTCGCGCCAGCTGCACGGCCTCCCGCCCGTGGCCGAGGTAGACGGCCTGCCGGCTCATGGTGACGAGCACGTACGAGCCGTACGCCCGGTCCCCCGCGGCCTGGGAGAGCCGCAGCGCCTGCACGAAGTACCGCTGCGCGAGCCCGTGCGCGGCGATGTCGTACGAAGTCCAGCCGGCGAGCCGGGTCAGGTCGGCGGCCGCGCCGAACAGCCGGCGGCCCGTCTGCTCTCCGTAGGTGCCGCGCAGCATCGGCTCGCACTCGTGCTCCAGGTAGCGCACGAGGGCCTGGCGGGCGTGGCCGCCGCCGTACTTGTCGTCGAGGGTGCGGAACAGTTCGCCGACCGAGCGGAGTGCGGCGATGTCGCCGGAGGTGACCTTCTGACCGGGACCGCGTTCGGCCTGGCCGCGCTGGCGGGGCACCACCGGGCGGCCCTGGGCGGGGACCCGCGCGGACTGTTCACCGCGGGCGACCTTGTCGTCGGCGCGTCCGATCAGCCAGTCCCGGCTGGGCACGACCAGACCGGCGGGCGTGAAAGCGATCTTGCGGAGTTCGGCGTGCGAACCGGAGTCCTTGCGCCACAGGCCGCCGACGATGTCGACGGCCTCCTCGGGGGCCGCGGCGAACTCGAGCCCGGCGTACACCGGCGCACAGGCGTCGAGGCCGAGGTCCTGGGCGGTGAGGCGGCGGCCGAGGCGGCGGGTGAAGACCTCGGCGATCAGGGCGGGAGTGGTGCCACGGGGCTGCTGCCCGCGCAGCCAGCGGGTGACCGACGTCTTGTCGTATCTGAGATCAAGCCCGTGTTCGAGGCCCAGCTGGTCGACTCTGCGGGCGAGACCCGCGTTGGAGAACCCGGCTTCTGCGATGAGCGCGGCGAGCTGACGGTTGGGAGTGCGCTGCGCGGGTCGTTCCGTCATCTGCGGTGCGGTCTCCTGCCTTTCGGGCCTCCAGGGACCGCTGCCGGTCCTCTGTGCCCGGATTGCCTGTGAGCAGCCCTTATGGCCTCTGTGAACGGCGCGAATGTAGCGGAGAGTGAGCAGGTGGTTGCACGCTTCGCTACTCGTTCATCCGATCGTGTGAGGATTGGCCGCTGGGCTGACGTAAGACGGTCGGTCGTACAGTGGCGTAGGCGCGTTTCGTGCCTTACGACCTTCTAGGGAGGCGCTTGCCGTGAGTGAGCTGCGGTTCGTCCGCATGGGATTCGGTGCCGAGGCCGTCGAGTACCAGACGGCGTGGGACGAGCAGCGCCGGGTGCACGCGGCGCGGTTCGCGGACGAGATCCCCGACACCGTGCTGCTGCTGGAACACCCGCCGGTCTACACGGCGGGCCGGCGCACGGCGGACAGCGAACGCCCCCTGGACGGCACCCCCGTCATCGACGTGGACCGCGGCGGCAAGATCACCTGGCACGGTCCGGGCCAGCTGGTGGGCTACCCCATCCAGAAGCTGCCGCGCCCGGTGGACGTGGTGGCCCATGTACGGCGCCTGGAGGAGGCCCTGATCCGCACCTGCGCGGAGTTCGGGGTGGAGACCACACGGGTCGAGGGCCGCAGCGGGGTGTGGGTCCTCGGCGACCCGGTCGAGCAGCGTCCCTCGCTCGGCGGGCTGTCCCTCGACTTCGACCCGCGTCTGCACGACGAGGAGTTCGACCCGCGGATGAACGGCCCGGAGTACGCCCCGTCCAACGCCGGACAGCGCCGCGAGGACCGCAAGATCGCGGCGATCGGCATCCGTGTGGCCAAGGGCGTCACGATGCACGGCTTCGCGCTGAACGTGAACCCGGACAACC
This sequence comes from Streptomyces sp. NRRL S-646, assembly GCF_000720765.1. Taxonomy (GTDB): domain Bacteria; phylum Actinomycetota; class Actinomycetes; order Streptomycetales; family Streptomycetaceae; genus Streptomyces. The sequence goes on along the minus strand of NZ_JODC01000005.1, from coordinate 335,506 downwards.
GGTGGTTCGACCGCATCATCCCGTGCGGCATCCGCGACGCGGGCGTCGCCTCCCTGGCCGGCGAGCTGGGCCGCGACGTGACGATCGCGGAAGTGCTGCCGGTCGTGGAGCGGCACTTGACGGACGTACTGGAGAACGCGGACCTGAAGCCACGCCTCGTCGAGAGGTCGCCGGCACAAGTCAGCCCGTCCGGCGTCTGAGGACGGGGCCCTTCAGGCCGAAGCGGGGTCCGGGGCGGCAGCCCCAGGGGCCAGGACTGACGCCGGGCATTCAAATCAACGGGCGTACCCTTGAGGTCGCCGAAGAATCAATCGCTAGGGAGCCGGTCGTGTCCGCAGTCGCACCCGACGGACGCAAGATGCTGCGCCTGGAGGTCCGCAACAGCCAGACCCCCATCGAGCGCAAGCCCGAGTGGATCAAGACCCGGGCGAAAATGGGCCCCGAGTACACGAAGATGCAGAACCTCGTGAAGAGCGAGGGCCTGCACACGGTCTGCCAGGAAGCCGGCTGCCCGAACATCTACGAGTGCTGGGAGGATCGCGAGGCGACCTTCCTCATCGGCGGCGACCAGTGCACCCGGCGCTGCGACTTCTGCCAGATCGACACGGGCAAGCCCGAGGCGCTCGACCGTGACGAGCCGCGCCGGGTCGGCGAGTCCGTGGTCACGATGGACCTGAACTACGCCACCATCACCGGCGTCGCCCGCGACGACCTGGAGGACGGCGGCGCCTGGCTGTACGCCGAGACGGTCCGCCAGATCCACCAGCAGACCGCCGAGCGCGAGGCCGGGCGGACGAAGGTGGAACTGCTCGCCCCGGACTTCAACGCCGTGCCGGAGCAGCTCGAGGAGGTCTTCTCCTCCCGTCCCGAGGTCTTCGCGCACAACGTCGAGACGGTCCCCCGGATCTTCAAGCGCATCCGCCCCGGCTTCCGCTACGAGCGCTCGCTGAAGGTCATCACGGCCGCCCGCGACTACGGGCTCGTCACCAAGTCGAACCTCATCCTCGGCATGGGCGAGACCCGCGAGGAGGTCAGCGACGCGCTGCGGCAGCTGCACGAGGCCGGCTGCGAGCTGGTCACCATCACGCAGTACCTGCGCCCGTCCGTGCGCCACCACCCCGTCGAGCGCTGGGTCAAGCCGCACGAGTTCGTGGAACTGAAGGAGGAGGCCGAGCAGATCGGCTTCTCCGGCGTGATGTCCGGCCCGCTGGTCCGGTCCTCCTACCGCGCCGGCCGGCTGTACCAGATGGCCATCGAGAAGCGAGGCGCTTACGTCGCTTCGCAGGCCGTCTGACGCTCGCACGAACCGCCGCCTGATGGCACGGAGTGCCACCATTCCGTGTGAAACTGCGCACAAGAAACTACCGGCCAGTAACGGCCGAATCGACGCGGTCCTGACCGTCCTCGCAGATGAGGGCGCCGTCAGGGCCGCGTCAGCGTTTTGGCCCGTCACATCAAGGCTTCATTGGTGTTTGACCGGTCGGTCACGCCCTGGTAACACCAATCAGTGACGCTGGACTCACGCCACGTACACCAACTCCCAGTGCCCGTATCCCGAGGGGGGACCTCCACCATGCAGGCCGCGCCGGTTCGCGCCAACGCCATCCCGTCGTTCACCACTGCACTGCGTGCAGTCGAGTCGCTGCTCATGAGCAGCGGTCAGCGCACCGCCCGCCGCAACGCCTGGACCTCCGTCCTGGAGGACCGCCGCCGCGCCAAGGACCGCGTCGAAGCCCAGCGCGTCATGGAGCAGACCCTCGTCGTCCGCCCCTGAATCCCACCCTCCGGACACTGCCGTCATACGGCGCTCCCGGGGCCACGTAGACTTCGTGGCATGGCGAGGAAGGAACCTGCAGCGGACGCTGCGAACCCCGGGCGACTGAAGCAGATCGCTCTGACCTACAAGATGACCCGCAAGGCCGACAAGAAGATCGGTCTTGTACTCGCGGCTGTCGGCATCGGCATCTTCGGTGTTTTCCTCGCGATCGGTTTCTTGATCGGTCACCCCATCTATCTCGGCATCCTGGGCCTGCTGCTCGCCTTCCTCGGAACGGCGATCGTGTTCGGGCGCCGGGCCGAGCGGGCGGCCTTCGGGCAGATGGAGGGCCAGCCGGGCGCGGCCGCGGCGGTGCTCGACAACATCGGCCGGGGGTGGACCACCACTCCGGCGGTGGCCATGAACCGCAGCCAGGACGTGGTGCACCGGGCCGTCGGCAAGGCCGGCATCGTCCTGGTCGCCGAGGGCAACCCGAACCGGGTGAAGAGCCTGCTGGCCGCCGAGAAGAAGAAGATGAACCGCATCGTCGCGGACGTACCGGTGCACGACGTCATCGTCGGCACGGGCGACGGCCAGGTCCCGCTGAAGAAGGTGCGGACCACGATGCTCAAGCTGCCGCGCGTCCTCACCGGCCCGCAGGTGACAGCCACCAACGACCGGCTGCGCGCCATGGGCGACCTGATGAGCAATATGCCGCTCCCCAAGGGCCCGATGCCGAAGGGCATGAAGCTGCCGAAGGGCGGCAAGGCCCGCTGAGTTTCCTCCTACGACGATGGGGGGCGCCCGGAGTGACCGGGCGCCCCCCATCGTCGTAGCAGCACCCGAGGAGCACGCAGGGCGAGCGAAGTCCGCGGCGGTGCCGCAGACGATGATCGGCGCAGCCCGCGGAGCGGCTAGCTGCGGACCTCGACCGTGCGGGCCAGCCGGTCGTGCAGCCCCCTGCCGTCGCGGTCCCAGATCAGGGCCGGGATGGCGATGCACAGCAGGGCCGTGCGGAGGGTGGCGCGCAGGGGGCTGGGGCGGCCGGTGTCCAGGGCGACCACGCGGAGGCCGAAGAGGCGCTTACCGGGGGTCACGCCGATCGTCCCGACGGTCAGGACGCCGAGCAGGAAGAAGATGAGCAGGGCCCAGTTGCCCGTCGCCTGGTCGTAGCCGTGCGTGATCAGGCCGTATGCGATCAAGAGGCACAGGCCCCAGTCGACGACGAGGGCACCGAACCGGCGGCCCGGGCGGGCGATCGAGCCCGGCCCCTCCTCCGGCAGACCGAGCTGTTCGCCGCGGTATCCGAAGTCGACACCGGCTTCCTCTGCGGCCGCGCGGGGGCCCGAGAGCCATGAGCCGATTGCATCCCTGTTGTCCACGCGTCCACGGTACTGCGCCCGTTTCGCGATACGGACAGGTGGGGTACACCGGACTGGGTCCGGTTAACTTGTGCGAAACAAATGGGTCACGCCCGAGAAATCACCCGTCCCTAGGGTCGGGGACAGCGTGTGCCACCGCACTGGCCGCACGAACGAACTACCACCCCGGCAGGACGGTCGGGAGTAGGAGGAGCTGGATGTTCCAGAACGCCGACGAGGCCAAGAAGTTCATCGCGGACGAGGACGTCAAGTTCGTCGACGTCCGCTTCTGCGACCTGCCGGGTGTGATGCAGCACTTCACGATTCCGGCGGAGGCCTTCGACCCGGCCGAGGAGCTGGCCTTCGACGGCTCCTCGATCCGCGGCTTCCAGGCCATCCACGAGTCCGACATGGCGCTCCGCGCCGACCTGTCCACCGCGCGCGTCGACCCCTTCCGCCGCGACAAGACGGTCAACATCAACTTCTTCATCCACGACCCGATCACGGGCGAGCAGTACTCCCGTGACCCGCGCAACGTGGCGAAGAAGGCGGAGGCCTACCTGGCGTCCACCGGTATCGCCGACACCGCGTACTTCGGCCCCGAGGCCGAGTTCTACGTGTTCGACAGCGTGCGCTTCCAGACCTCCGCGAACGAGGCCTTCTACCACATCGACTCCGAGGCCGGCGCCTGGAACACCGGTGCCCTCGAGGACAACCGTGGTTACAAGGTCCGCTACAAGGGCGGTTACTTCCCGACCCCGCCGGTCGACCACTTCGCCGACCTGCGTGCCGAGATCTCCCTGGAGCTGGCCAAATCCGGCCTCCAGGTCGAGCGCCAGCACCACGAGGTGGGCACCGCCGGCCAGGCCGAGATCAACTACAAGTTCAACACGCTGCTCGCCGCGGCCGACGACCTCCAGCTCTTCAAGTACATCGTGAAGAACGTCGCCTGGCGCAACGGCAAGACCGCGACCTTCATGCCGAAGCCGATCTTCGGCGACAACGGCTCGGGCATGCACGTCCACCAGTCGCTGTGGTCGGGCGGCGCCCCGCTGTTCTACGACGAGGCCGGCTACGCGGGCCTGTCGGACACCGCCCGCTACTACATCGGCGGCATCCTCAAGCACGCCCCGTCGCTGCTGGCCTTCACCAACCCGACGGTGAACTCCTACCACCGTCTGGTGCCGGGCTTCGAGGCCCCGGTCAACCTGGTGTACTCGCAGCGCAACCGCTCCGCGGCCATGCGTATCCCGATCACGGGCTCCAACCCGAAGGCCAAGCGCGTCGAGTTCCGTGCGCCCGACTCCTCCGGCAACCCGTACCTGGCGTTCTCCGCGCTGCTGCTCGCGGGCCTGGACGGCATCAAGAACAAGATCGAGCCGGCCGAGCCGATCGACAAGGACCTCTACGAGCTGGCTCCCGAGGAGCACGCGGGCGTCGCGCAGGTCCCGACCTCGCTCCCCGCCGTCCTCGACCGCCTCGAGAGCGACCACGAGTTCCTGCTCGCCGGTGACGTCTTCACGTCCGACCTGATCGAGACGTGGATCGACTACAAGCGCGCGAACGAGATCGCCCCGCTGCAGCTGCGTCCGCACCCGCACGAGTTCGAGCTCTACTTCGACGTGTGATATCGCCCCAGGTCAGAGCGGGTTTCCGCTCCCCTGGGCCGTGTGTGGGCCGTCGGCCGTGTTCTTCCTCGCTGGAAGGGCACGGCCGACGGGTCGTTTCGGGCTCAGCTGGCGGTGAAGCGGGCCGTGCGGCGCCCCCAGCCGGAGAGCTGACACGGCTACGTCGGGTCGGGCCAGACGGCCAGCGTGCGGGCTTCGACCTCGTCGACCAGCCTGATACGGGTGCCGGCGATGGAGCCGTACTGGCCAACCCACAAGACGAACTTGCCGCGCGCGACCACTTCGTCCGACCACCAGCCGTGGGCCACCGGGCGGCCGCCGGCGCTGTGGGTGAGATGGAAGCGCTCAGGGCTGTCCACGGCGTTCCCTCGCCCGATGGGCCATCTCCTGGAACTCCTCTGGGCTGATGGGGTGCAGCTCCAGGCCCAGTTCGGCGGCGACTTCCCGAACGTCGGCGAGGATGCCCTCCAGCGTGGTGGGCATGCCCGGCGACGGCTCCACGGTGGCCCACCTGTGCTCCCAGCACAGATCAACCCAGCGGGGGCCGTCACCGAAGTCCCGCACGAGGATGTGGGAGCTGTCGTCGCCGCAGGCGGCACACGGCTGCAGCGGCGTCTGCGTGATGCGTGCGCGCACCAGGCTGTCCGGCGGCGATGGTGGGGCGTGGGGCAGCGTCTCCGGGGCAACGCCGTTCCGCCGGAAGAGTTCCGCCAAGGTCATACACTCGCGGGCCACGCCGCCTCCTGGTGACCTCGGGGATTGCAGGTTGCCACCGTGATCATAGAATCGAACATGTGAACGATCCAGTCCCGTCGAGACTCTCGCTACTCCGCTTCCTGGAGCGCGTGCAGGAACGGGACCTGGCGCGCACCCGCCGCTGGATCGCCGACGAGGAGCGGCGGGAGGGCGAGCGGCAGCGCGGGCGTTCAGGCCCGCCCGGCCGCGCCGGAGTGGCTGATCGAACTCGGGCGCAACCGGCACGCCGCACCCGTGTACGTGCACGTCGGAGATGCTGGAACGCGGGCAAGCACAGCCGGGCCATCAGCCGAGACCAGGCCCGGCGGGCGCTCGCCGACGGGGTGAAGGCGTGTCCGCAGTGCCAGCCTGATACGGCCCTGGGGATGCTGGACTAGGCGCTGCGTGGCCACCGCCGTCTTCTTGCGGCGGCTTGCTTCGCCCACGGCGGCCAAGCGCCTGCTGCAGCCAAGTTCAACTACTGCTCCTCTCGTCGCTGTCTTCGGGGTGAAGGACGCGAACTATGCGAAGCGCGTAGTGGCACAAGTCGGTAGGTGCGAGAATCGACGAGTAGTCAGATCTGGGGGACGTGGGGGGTTTGGTGCTTGATGTGATCGTCGCGGCGGCTTCGGGTACGTCGATCATCAATACACCGGCGGTTACGGCTATCGGAGCAATAACCGCCGCGATTGTCGCGGCTGGAGTCGCGCTCTGGCAGGCGCGGCGGAACAGGAAGCTCGAACGAGAAAAGATCGATCTTCAGGAAGCTGCGAATCGGCGGCTAAAGGAACATGAGCTGGAACTCAAGCAACGCGCCGAGGGGCGCGAACGTGAGCGTATATCTAGAGAGATAGAGAACGACACAGCTCGCGAAGCTGCACAAACCGGCGCGCTAATTACGGCCCGCCGTAACGACCTTGAGGCTGGGGCAGCCGCTTATTGCGCGCGCCTGGTGCAAGAGCTGTCGACACTGCGGATCCTGGACATGTCTCGCCGTATGCAACTGGATCGCCTGTACGTCCAGGTACGTGTGCAGGAGCAAGAGCCGCCGCGGTTCCTGCTGGAGGAAGAGCTTGGCCGAAGCCGCCGCGACGAGGCAGGCTGCGAGTCGTCTGCACTCGACGCAGCTACGGCACAGACCTATGCTCCCGTAGACGCTCTTCAGCGCTACCACCGCATTGTTGTCGTCGGAGATCCTGGCGCCGGCAAGACCACCATGCTTCGGCACCTGGCCCTCTGCATGGCCGAACAGACTTCCGGTCAAGGGCTACCAGAACTCCCCGCGTATGTTGAGCTGTTTCGCTTCGTCAAGAGCGGGCACGCCTCATTGCTCGACTATCTTGCGGAGCACTGGGAAAGCCAGTATGGCTTCGCCGATGCTCGGGCCTACGTCGAGGAACAACTTGTAACAGGTCAGGCGGCCTTGTTGCTTGACGGCCTGGACGAGGTTATGGGTGGAGGAAGCGCCAAAGAGGCATTGGACGCTTACCATCGGGTCACGGAGGAAGTGGCCCGTTTGGCCAACCGCTTCCCACGGGCGCTGATCGCCACGACTTGCCGGCGTCACGGCTGGCGCGGCGGCTTAACTCAGTTCCAGGTGCTCGAAGCGCTGGATTTCGAGTGGCCACAGATCGAAACATTCGTCGCCAACTGGTTTGGCGACGATGACCGCCGCTCCGATTCTCTAGTCCGCGCGCTGTCCGCAAACGCCCGCCTACAAACCCTTGCCACGAACCCACTGCTACTTAGTCTGATCGCCATCGTGTATGAGCGTGACCTGGAGCTGCCGGAACGGCGCGCTGCTCTGTACCGCCGCTGCGTCGAGGTTCTGCTGCGCGAATGGGACGCCCACCGCAACATCGCCCGTTACAGCCGCTTCACTACGGACCGGAAACAGGACCTGCTCAAGCAGATCGCTCGCCACTACCACGAACGGGGTCAGAGGTACTTCCCCGAGGACGACCTCCTCGACCTCATCGCAGACTACCTGCCTACCATCGACCTTCCACGCACCGACAACCGCGACATCCTGCACGAGATCGCAGCCCATTATGGCTTGCTCAAGGTGCAAGCTCACGGTTGGTATGGCTTCCTCCATCTCACCCTTCAGGAGCATTTCGCTGCGACCGCGCTGCTGGAGGAAGGGGTGCATGGCGTCGATAGAGCCGTTGCAGCCCGTTATGAACCCTGGTGGGAAGAGGTAATCCTCCTCCTGGCTGGATCGCTGCCGGACGCGTCACCACTGCTGCTCGGCGTATTGCAATTGGTGCCAGGACCACGACGGACCCGGCCGAGTACATCCGGTCGGCGTGAAATTCTCGACTTGCCGGGCGATGATCTGTTCCACAGCGACTTGTTGTTGGCCGTCCGTTGCTTGACTGGTAGCCCGCGGGTGGCGGATGTGGAATTGCGGCAGCAGATCATTAATACGACGTGGGAGCTGCTGGAGACATCGCCATATGCCGAGGAACGACGGCGTACGGCTGAGGCAATTGTGAGTGTCCTGGGTTCTGAAAGGCATATGAGGGACATCATTGCGTACATCGGGGACGGCAGTAGGAATGAGGCGGTGCAGGCGGCTCTCGTGGATGCCCTAGCGATGCATGGCGGACATGGAGTCGGGGATCGGCTGGTGGGCTTGCACGCACTTCTATCAAGGAGCGAACGCCGTCAACTCACAGTGTCGAGGCATGTAATCACCGCCTTTGGCACGCTGCGACTGGAGGCTGCTGTGCCCGTGTTGCTTGCGGAGTTGGCGGAGGCAATTGCAGCCATCTCGGCCCACAGGAAGCCGAGTTACGAAATAGTTGTGCGCGTATCTACTGTTGTCAGAGCGCTCGGCGCCGTCGGCGGACCTATGCAGTCCGTCTTGGATGCGATGGAGCATGCCCGAGATGCAGGACGACACCAGGACGAACTCATCACTGCAGGAGTGGCAGCACTAAGGGACAGCGGGGATGCAACTGCTCTCGAAGACCTGCAAAGGCTGTTGGTGATCGACTGTGACTGGTTCTTTGAACGTCTTCAACTAGCGGCCGCGTATCTGAGTCTTTCAGGCGAACAAGGCGTTGGCGTTCTGCTCAATATTGTCCAGTCGGACGGGATCCCTGACGATCACAGGCTCCCGATCGTTGCCGCTCTGGCGGACAACTTCAGCGAAGTTCACGGACGATATTGCCGCGCATCCTTGCTCGACCTGGCTGCTGACGAGTCGACGCCCTGGCAAATTAGGTGGTTCGCTCTGGAGTGCCTCGATCACACGCCTGGCACTGAGGGCGAGATTGCAGCGCTTCTCGATAGCTCGAATGCATACGTGTCCACGGGGGCAGCTGCCACCTTGGCGGCTTGGGGCGCGCCAACCGGTCTCGATCTGATCCACCGCGAGATCATGAGTGGCTCTGTCTCGGCCAGCTTGAGTTATAAGGCCCATCTCGGGCACGCCTACAGCTGGCGGGGACGCATTGCGCGACGTCTCGCCAAGGCGATCACCCCATATGGGGTGAGCGGTATGGTGCAGCATCTCCGTGCGTTGGCGGAAACGTCCCATAGGGAACAAAGAGATGCCTACGAGTGGCTCGCAGTATTGGATTCGGAAGCCTGGGTGGATAGCATACTTCGCCGGTATTCTAGTAGAGCTGTGCGCGACCTGCTTTTGTATAGCCACCTAAGTATTCCGAAGTCGCGGGTGAATGCTGTCCTGGGCGCTGTTGCCTCAGATTTTGGCGCGCGCCCGCAAAAGAGCCAGCCAGTCGCGGATAGACGGAAACGGCGTCTACTAGGGAAAGCGGCCGCGGTCGCCGATGACATCAAGTCTTTGGAGATCATTTTGAGTATGATTGCCCATGGTGACGAGATGGCGGAGGAGGCTCATTCGGCCGCCTACACTGTGAGCCGTCGAGCGCGCGTCCGGGTGCTCCGCGACCACAGGATCGAGCCGCTTCCTTAGCCTCAGATATTGCTCAGACCGTTGACGTGCTTGCGGATCATGGGCCTCGTGCTTATGCGTCGCCGTCGACGGTCACCCATGCGACGGGCGACTGCCGTGCCAGCGGCGAGATTCCACGTGTCCACACGTTGTGCCAGGTAGAGCCCCCATTGCCGGGCCGTCTGTGGGCCGTCCGAGGGTGGCCAACGACGACAGACAACGACCGGCAACGACAGCGCTCCCGCTGGTCAGATCCCCTCCGTGAACAGGCCTCCAAGGTAGCGGCGCCACAGCATCACTTCTTCGACGTGTGATCGACGCCTGTCCCAGGCACAGCGCCCGCGCCCCCGCTGTCGTACCGACAGCGGGGGCGCGGGCGTATGTTCTATTCTGCCGGTGACACGACACGGGGGTGGGCAGGATGCCGGAGCGCGAACACGACGACCAGGAGCGCGAGTTCGACCTGAGGTGGGCGGACGACGCGGAGCACAAGGAGCCCTCGGCGCGGGCCCGGATGCTGGCCGCGCGGTGGAAGGAGAACCCTCCGGAGCCGCAGCCGTTCCGTGCGGATCCCGAGGCGGTGGCGCCGCGCCGGTCCTCGTGGGTGTCGACGGCCATCGTGCTGGGCAGCGTCGCCGCGATCATCCTGCTGCTGGGGTACGCGCAGTTTCGGGCGCCGTACTAGCCGTACCGGGTACCCGTATGTGCCCTTTGCAGCTCCTAGGGCCGATCGGAACCACTTCATGGGGCTGGCCGGGTGCACACTGGACAGCGGGACGAGTGCCTGACTGCGGGGTGAGGCAGATGCAGAGCCGCTTCCGGAGCGACCGGCGGTTGACCGTGCGGATGACGGTCACGATGTTCCTGCTCGGGTTGCTGTACGTGGCCTTCGTGGCCGCGTTGATCGTGTTGCTGAAGTCGTGGCTGCTGGTCGTGGTGCTGGTGGCGGCGATGTTCGTCGCGCAGTTCTGGTTCTCCGACCGGATCGCGATGTTCGCCATGCGCGGACGGGTCGTGGAACGCGAGGAGTATCCCGAGCTGCACGCGGTGGTCGACCGGCTGTGCGCGATCGCCGACATGCCCAAGCCGGTGGTGGCCGTCTCCGAGATGGACATGCCGAACGCGTTCGCGACCGGGCGCAATCCCGACCATGCGGTGGTGTGTGTGACGACCGGGCTGCTGCGGCGGCTGGAGCCCGCGGAGCTGGAGGGCGTGCTCGCACACGAGCTGTCGCACGTGGCGCACAAGGACGTCGCCGTGATCACCATCGCGTCGTTCCTCGGCGTGATCGCGGGCCTGATCGTACGGTTCGCCTTCTACTCGCAGCTGTTCGGCGGCGGGCGCCGGGACCAGAACACCGCTGCCGTCTTCGCCGCCGTGATGGGCGTGTCGGCGGCCGTGTACGCGATCAGCTTCCTGCTGATCAGGGCACTGTCGAGGTACCGGGAGCTGGCCGCGGACCGGGCGGCGGCGCTGCTCACCGGGCGGCCCTCGGCGCTGGCCTCCGCGCTGACCAAGGTCTCCGGCGACATCGCGCGGATCCCGACCAAGGATCTGCGCACGGCGCAGGCCTTCAACGCCTTCTACTTCACCCCGGCGACCGGCAAGGAGCCCGGCATCGAGCGGTTCTTCTCCACCCACCCGAGCCTGGAGCAGCGGCTCGACCAACTGGGGCGGATCTCCGCCGAGTTGGGCGAGGCGGCAACACCCGGAAAGGGGTGACATGGGGCTCCTGGACATCCTGCTCGGCCGTACGAAACCGGTCCTGCCCGATCTCGACCAGCTCTTCGCGCTGCCGTCGGCGGCCGTGACCCTCGAGGCCGCGGCCGGTTTCACACCGACCGGCACGGGTGCGGTGTGCTTCGCCACGGTCGAGGGCGGGGCCTTCGAGCAGACGCACCGGGAGGTCCAGGCCCTGCTGGACGCGGACGCCGACCGGGACGGTCCGCCGGTGGAGCTCAGCCAGGACGAGTACGGCTACTCCTGGCTGGTCTCACGCCGCTCCCCCGGCCAGCTGTCCGAGCTGGTCAACGATCTGCACGCGGTGAACAGCTCGATGGAGGTCAACGGCTTCGGGCCGCAACTGCTGTGCTCCCTGGCCGGTTTCCAGGGCGAGGGCGGCCGGCGGCTCGCGCTGGTCTATCTCTACAAGCGCGGCACGTTCTACCCGTTCGCGCCGCTGCCCGGCGGTGGGCAGCGGCGCGACAACGCGCTGGAACTGCAGGTGAAGGCGGCGCTCGCCGACGACCTGCGGATGGAGCAGGACCTGAGCCGCTGGTTCCCGGTGTGGGGCGCGCCGGGACTGTGACCGGCGCCTACCAGCGGTTCACGTCGTCTCACTTGCTCTTCTCGCGCTGCTGACGGCGCGACTCCAGGGGGCGCTCGCGAGCGTAGCGGCGCTCCCACTTGGCCTGCATGTCACGGCGCTTGCGGTAGGCCTGGTACGTGGCCGGCATCGACCCCGACGAGGATCCCCCCGACGGCTGCGAGGACTGTGAGGCGGAGCTGCCCTTGGTGCCGCTCCGCCCGTACTGCGCGTACAGGAAGAGCACGGCGACCGCGGCCAGCCACCAGACGTGGTTTCCGAATCCTAAGAGCACCAGGACCGCGGTCCCGGCTATGACGATGGTGCCCATGACGGGCCTCCGTGTGAGCGTGGATGAGTGAGCGGTGATGCTTTGTCGTCCCGACGGGGCGCTGGGGGATGGGCGTCCGTCCGTCGGTGCGTAGAGAGTAGCCCCGAGCCCGCAGGGTGATGCCTGTCCTGCGGAAAGCGGTGGTGGGCAGCTCCGCAACGCATGTCCAGCGTAGGGAGACGGTCACCGGGCGTGCATCCCGTTTTCCGGCTGCACCGGCGCTCAGTCCGCCGGCAGGTCCAGCTTCCGTTCCACCACCTCGCGGGCCACCTCCGTCAGGCGGCGGCGGTGGGAGCGGGCGTGGGAGCGCAGGACGCGGAAGGCCTCGTCGACCGTGATGGAGTGCCGGGCGGCGAGGGTGCCCTTGGCCTGTTCGATGACGATACGGCTGGTCAGCGCCTGGCCCAGCTGGTCGGCGAGGGCCTGGGTCTCGCGCAGCCGGCGCTCCCGTTCCAGGGTCCAGCCGGCGGCGTCGGTGAGGGACTGGCCCAGCGCCAGGAATTCGGTGTGCAGCGGGGTACTGCCGGGGCCCAGCAGCACCAGCGCGCCCAGGGTGTCGTGGCCCGCGTGCAGGGGCAGCGCGGCGGCCCGGCCGTAGCCCAGCGCTCGGGCCCTGGGTGCGTAGCGCGGCCAGTCACGGCGGGCCCGGTCGCCGTCGAGGGCGGTGTCCGGCACCGGGAGACCGGTGCGCCGGGCTTCCGACCCCGGCCCCTCGCCCCAGCCGGCGGCGGAGCGCGCCAGGCGCAGCAGCTCCTCGCCGGTGCCGGCCACCTCTGCGCGGACGGGGTCGTCGGGGGCGTAGAGCACGACCGCGGCACAGTCGCCGAGCAGTTCCGTTCCGTGCGCGGCGAGGGCCGCGAGGAGCCCGGCCGGATCACCGGCCTCGGTGACCGGGCCGGCGGCCAGGTCGACGAACGCCTGCGCCAGCCGCCGCTGCGACGGGGACACCGTGCTCATCAGCTCGCCTTCCCTTCGCCTCTCATCGATTCGCTTTCCGGATCACCGGTCGCGAACCGTGTCCGCAGTCTTCCCTGTCCACGCCCGGCGTCTTCCCCTCCTCAGCCGACACGCAGCTCGCCGCGCAGGATGCGTTCCGCCACGGAGTGCACGGAGACGCCCTCGGCAAACGCGCGGGCCTTGATCAGTTCCAGTGCGTCGGTCACCGGGCAGTCGAGGTGCACGCAGACCATGCCCGAGGCCTGGTGCACCTTGGCGCGCAGGTCGGTGGCGCCGTACATACCGGGATCGCCGTCCACGCTGAGGATCATCGAGCGGGTCAGTGCCTCGGCGACCTCGGCGAAGGTGTCCGGGTCGGTGACGCCCCGTACGGGATCGAAGACCGCGAGGGCGCCGATGCAGGTGCCGGACAGGCTGAGCGGTACGGCGACCACCGTGCCGATGCCCAGGCCGGCCACCGCGGGCCCGTACCCGGGCCAGCGGTCGAGCAGCGCCGAGCCGGCCGCCGTCACCGGGCGGACCAGGCAGGTGGCATCCCGGGCCGGACCCTCTCCGAGCAGGAATTCCAGCTCCTGGGCGGCGCGGGCCGGTTCGTCGGAGGCGGCCAGGGCGAGCTGTTCGAGGGTCGCTCCGGCCAGGGTGACGGCGGCACTGGTGGTACCGCAGGCCGCCGCGACTCCCGACATGAACAGCGGCTCCGGAGCACCCCGCTCACGCGACCAGCTGCTGAGCCGGGCCACGTAGTCGTCCTGCAGCCGGGCCGCGGTCAAGTGGCGGGCCGCAGTCGACCGGTGGACCTCGGCCATCCGCAGGTACCCGGCCCGGAGGGCCTCGGTGGGAGCCTGACCGGCGAGCAGTTCATGCTGCTGGGCGGCGTCGGAATCGGACTCGTGGCGGGCGCGCGCCACGGCGGCCTTCCGCTCCGCGGAAGCCATGAGGTCCGCAGCCGCACCTCCGGTGGCCATACCGGAAGCGTACGCTCCGGGCCTGGGCAGCGGTGCTCCTCGCCTGCCGGTTCCGACGCGGTGCTGGACGGTCTCGCGCAGCTTCTCGCTCCTCATTGGTGGCCTCCAACTCCTCGTTGGTGGACCGGAGTTCTCGGACTTGAGCTGCGTGGCGACGGTGACGTCCGTGAAGATTGCCGTCGACCCGCAGGGTGCGCCGCTCGTGGGTGGCCTGTTCGATCAGGGAGCCCATTTCGACCGGCGACCAGGACCGCCGTTGATGCCGGGGGGTGATCACGCCTCGGGGGCCGCCGCGACCACACCGGCGGCGACCGCCGCGCCCAGCGCTGCGTGGTCCGCGGCGGTCTGGTCGGCGTAGGCGAGGGCGAAGTCGGCGACGGCCTGCTCGAAGGTGTCGGCGCCGCCGAGGTACGCGGCGATGGCGATGCGGTCGCCGGAGCGGGCGTGCGCGCGGGCCAGGGCGGTGCCGCAGAGGCGGGCGTACCCGAGCAGATCGGCCGGACTCATGCCGGCCACGTCCGCGGAGCCCTTCATGTCGCGCAGCTGCCGCCAGTAGAAGGCGCGGCCCTGCGGCCCGCTCATCCACCCCAGGAAGATGTCACTCGCCGCCTGCAGCAGCCGCTGACCTGCGACGACGCGATGCCCTGGATGGACGTACGGGCCGTGCGGCAGATGTTCCTCCCATACGGACTTCCGAGCCTCCTTGATCTGCAGGAACAGGGGATCGCTCTGGTCCCGTCCCGTCAGCAGTACGACGAAGCAGCGCAGGCCGACGCTGCCCACACCGACGACCTTGCGGGCGGCGTCCACGAAGCGGTAGCGGTCCAGGAGCAGGCGGCGCTCCTCGGAGAGGGTGGAACGGTAGTCGCTGAAGATCTTGCGCAGGGAGGCCATGTCGGAGGCGCCGGCGGGTTCGAGGAGCGGCGGGTCGTGGATGATCCGGCGGCGCCCGTCGACCACTTCGGTCAGCTTGCCGAGGGCCTGCAGGCTGGTGCGGCGGCGGGCCCGGGTGAGGCTGGAGGCGACCTGTCTGCGGCGGCTCGCGGAGCGGACGAGGGGCAGCAGGCTGTCGGCGTCGATGCGCTCGTACCAGACGGCGAGCTCGCCCCGCCGGGCCAGCCGCCGCATGGCAGTCCGATACGCGGCCACCGCCTCCAGCGTCGCGCGCCGCACCTTGGCCTCGGCGTGCCCGTTCGCCCGCCCGGCCACGGCGACAGAGGCGGCCAGCCGCTCCGCGTCCCACTCGAAGGGCCCGGGGAACGTCTCGTCGAAATCATTCAGATCGAAGAGAAGCGCCCTCTCCGGGGAGGCGTACAGACCGAAGTTCAGCAGGTGGGCGTCGCCGCACATTTGCACGGTCAGCCCGGTGTGCGGCCGGGACGCGAGGTCGGCGGCCATCACGGCGGCCGAACCCCGCAGAAACGCGAACGGCGAGGCGGCCATCCTGCCGTACCGGATCGGCAGCAGCTCCGGCAGCCGGTCACGTCCCTGCCGCTCCAGTACGGCAACGGGGTCGGCCCGGTCGGCGGGCGGAACCCACCCGGCATGCGCGGAACGCGCCACCCGCCGACGGGCGGCCTTCCCCCGTTCGGCGCGGGCGACTGGAGTGCTCATTGCTGCCACCGCCGTATGCCGCGTGACATCCCTCGCCCCACGCCGCGCCTGCCCATCACGCCTCCGGTGCGGTCGCCTTCCATCGCCTCCTGATCGCAGTGAAGGCGGCGCCGGGGGCGTGCGCATGCCGGGGGCGGCGATCGGGTGACGGGGGTGTGCGATACAGGCTTTCTCGCCCCCGCCGCCCCTACCCGTCCCGTAACTGGGGGCTGCCGCCCCCAGACCCCCGCTTCGGCCTGAACGGCCTCGTCCTCAAACGCCGGACGGGCTGAAAGGTCAAGCGCAGGCCGGGGTGGGGAGAGCCGTCGGTTGTCAGTGCTCTGTTGCAGGATGAGGGCACGGATGGTGTGACGGGGAGGCCGGGATGGGTGACGGTGGGCGGTACATCGGGGCGGCGGAGCGTCGGGCGCGGCTTGCGTTGCGGCAGCGGCTGGCTCCGGCGGCGTGGGCGGACAGTCCGGAGGAGGTCGCCGCCACGCTGGTGGCGCTGCACGGGTCGGACCCGGCGACGGTGCATCTGGCCGTGGGCGCGCGACTCGCGGACGCGGCGCGGACGGTGCCGCAGACCGAGCGGGCGCTGTACACGGACCGGTCCCTGGTGCGGATGCACGGCATGCGGCACACCGTGTTCGTGTTCCCGGCGGATCTCACCGCCGTCGTGCACGCCTCGACCGGGCTCACGGTCGCCGGGCGGGAGCGGGCCTCGCTGCTCAAGGACATGGCGAAGGCCGGGGCACCGGACGCGGCCTGGCTGAAGGACGTCGAGGAGTCGGCGTTGGCGGCTCTGGCGCGGCGCGGACAGGCGACCGCGGCGGAACTCGCCGAGGACGAGCCGCGGTTGAGAGAGCAGTTCGTGTACGCGGCCGGGAAGAGCTACCAGGGCGTGCACACGGTTTCGACCCGGCTGCTGAGAGTGCTGGGCGTGGAGGGCAAGGTCGTACGGGGGCGGCCGCTCGGCTCGTGGACGTCCAGCCAGTTCCGCTGGGCCGTGGCCCCGCCGCACCCCGAACTCGACGTGGCCGAGGCGCAGTCGGTGCTGCTGGGCCGCTGGCTCGCAGCATGCGGGCCCGCCTCGGAGGCGGATCTGAAGTGGTGGACGGGCTGGAAGGTGACGGACGTCCGGCGTGCGCTGACGGCGATCGGCGCACAGGCGGTGTCGCTGGACGAGGGCACGGGGTACGTCGTCGACGGCGACGTCGAGCCGGTGGCGGGCCCGGACCGGCCGTGGGCGGCGCTGCTGCCCGCGCTGGATCCGACGGCGATGGGGTGGCGGGAGCGGGACTGGTACCTGGCGCCGCAGCTGCGTCCGTCACTGTTCGACTACAGCGGCAATGTGGGGCCGACGGTGTGGTGGAACGGTCGGGTGGTGGGCGGATGGGCTCAGCATCCCGACGGTGAGATCGTCTGGCGGCTGCTCGACACGGACGGTGTGGGGCGCGAGGCCGAAGCGGCGATTGCGGCCGAGGCGGCGCGGTTGCAGGGGTGGGTGGGCGCCACGAAGGTGACGCCCCGGTTCCGGACGCCGCTGGAGAAGGAGTTGGCGGCACCCACCGGCCCGTCCGGCGTTTGAGGACGAGGGACTGCCATCCCGATCCCCCACCCGCCCGCCGGGGCGGCGCGTTTCTCGCCGCCGGTCCTCATCTTTCAGCCCGTCCGGCGTTTGAGGACGAGGCCCCTTCAGGGCCGAAGCGGGGGTCTGGGGGCGGCGGCCCCCGGCAGAGGGCAAGACACGTGCCGGGCGCCCCCGCAAGCAGGGGCGCCCGGCACCGCACTCACCGCGAATACCGCATCAGCGCCCGCACCATGTGGCACGTCGTGTCCGACGGCGGGTGAACGCCGATCATTTCGGCCGTGCTCCGAATCGTCTCGTTGCGGGCCTGGTTCGGTACGTACACTCCCCTGTCGAGCAGGGCGATGGCGAGCCGCATCGCCTTCAGGCGGCGGTTGTGCGTGACGTACCACTCGCGCGGACGGCCCGGCGGCAGCGGGCGCTTCTCCACGGGGGCGTAGGGCAGGTCGAGCAGGACGGGGTGCTTGGCGGTTGACTGGGTCGGCTTCGGTTTGAGTGCGGCAGCGGGCACAGCATCCTCCTGTCGCGGTGAGGGCGTCGGAACGGGGGTTTCGGCAGCCCCCAACACCCTCGAACACTTCTTCTAGTGTACCGCCCGGCACTGACAAAAGGCCCTGGCCACAGGCGCTTTGAGGGGACCTCAGGGGTACCTTTGACCCCATGGAGATCTGGATCAACCCCGCTTGCTCGAAGTGCCGCAGCGCCATCAGCCTGCTCGACGCCGAGGGCGCCGACTACACCGTCCGCCGCTACCTGGAGGACGTACCGACCGAGGACGAGATCAGGGACGTACTGGACCGTCTCGGCCTCGAACCCTGGGACATCACCCGCACCCAGGAGGCCGACGCCAAGGAACTCGGACTGAAGGCGTGGGCGCGGGACGACGCGTCGCGCGCACGGTGGATCAAGGCGCTCGCCGAGCACCCCAAGCTGATCCAGCGCCCGATCATCACCGCCGACGACGGCACGGCCGTGGTCGGACGCTCCGAGGAGGCCGTACGGGATGCTCTGGCCCGATAGGGGCCGGCTGTGAGCCGGCTTCAACTTCCCTGTGACGTACGTTACTTCAGTGACTCCTGTAACCACTGAGTAACTTCGTTCGGTATCTCGTACATAGCGGCGTACGCTCCCCTACCTCGCAGGAGGCGCGCATGTCGCGTAGGAGAAGTCTCGGTACGAAGAAGAAGATCGCGCTGCTGGTGAGCGCGGCGGCGGTGGCAGGAGGCGGGGCCTTCGTCATGGCGAGCACCTCGAACGCCGCGCAGAGTCCCCAGGCCAAGACCCTGTCGGCCGCGGATTCGAACGTGTGCCAGGGGCTCGCCACCGCCCTCGGCAACAACCAGAAGTTCATCGACGGGCAGAAGGCCAACCCCGACGCCCAGTCCGCGGCCCGGATCGCCAACCGCGAGGCGGTCATCGCGCAGATCAAGGTCCAGCAGAAGGCGTCAGGTTGCACCGTTGGGGAGTCGGCTCAGGGCTCCCAGGCGACGCAGCCGGCGCAGAACGGTGTGGGACAGCAGGCGGGCGGCCAACAGGCGGGGGGCGCGCAGCCCTCGCAGGCGGCCTCGGCACCCGCGGGAAACGCGAACGGGAACGCGGGTGGTGGCGCTGCCGCCTCGGGTCAGCAGGTGTGCAACGGCTCCACGGTCACCCTCTCCGGCGAGGGCGGCGCACCTGCCGCCTCCAGCAACCAGTTCCCGGCGGGGACGACGCTGAAGGTCACCAACCTGGACAACAACAAGTCCACGACGGTGAAGGTCACCTCGGTCTCCGGCAGTTGCGCCCTGCTCAACAACGCGGCCTTCGAACAGGTACGGGAGCCCGGCAAGTTCCTGATCCGCCGTGCACTGATCGAGAAGGTGGGGTGAGGCTCAAGGGCTCAAGAACTCCGTGAGGCGGCGGCCGAGTCCGGCGGGTGCGGACTGCGGCAGCGCGTGGTGGGAGACGTCGGGGACCACGACTGTCTCCGCGCGCGGCAGCAGCGCATCCGCCTTCGCCGCCACCTCGTACGTGTCATGTGTCCTGCTGTTCCCGGCCAGGAGCAGCAGGACCGGCATGTCCAGCCCGCGCAGCGCGTCCGGCGCCGGGCGCGGACCGGTCACCGGCTTCGCGACGGAGGGGAAGCCGGCGGCCGCCTCCTGGAGGCGGAGCCAGTCGGGGTCGAGCGCCACCGCTCCCCCGGTCTCCCACTCCAGGAAGGCACGGGCCCGGCGGGCCGTCGGACGCAGCAGCAACGGCAGGGCGTGCAGGAGGTACGCGGGCCGGTATCCGGCGAAGCACTGGGTGGGGTCCAGGAGGAAGAGGCGGCGTATGCGTGCGCGTGCGTGCAGCGCGTGGTGCAGGGCGATCCAGCCGCCATACGAGTGCCCGCCCAGGTCCGTCTCCTCCAGGCCGAGGTCGTCCAGGACCGCGTCCAGCCAGACCACGAGGTCGGCGACCGTACGGGGGTGACGGTCGCCGGCCTCGGTACCGCGCCCCGCGCAGCCGGGGAGGTCGACGGCGAACACGCGGTGGGTACGGGCCAGATCGGCGGCCTGGGCGTACCAGCCGGCGGAGGTGGCTCCCCCGCCGCCGGGGAGCAGGACGACCGCGGGCGCGTGCACCGGGCCGCACATGTTGACGTACGTCGCCCCGAAGGGCGTGGGGACGGTCACCGCCTCGCGTTCGGCGGGCCACTTGGCCATGACCTTGTCGTACGCGGCGAGGAAGCCGTCCATGTCGTAGGCGCTGCGAGCAGGCACCCGAACCTCCCTTATTATCTCGTTCAGCGAGATACTCGGTGAACGAGATACTAGTCGGAGGCAGCCCGTGCCGAACCCCCAGGGCCCCGGGATGGAGGTCGTCCACCTGCTGCGTGCGGCGACCGTCGAACTCGCCCTGCACAGCGCCCGGTTCGCGTCCCGCAACGGCATGCACCCCACGGACGTACGCGCCCTGATCGCCCTCATGGACGCCTCCCGCGCGGGTGAGGAGATGACGGCCGGGCGGCTCGGGACCGCGCTCGGACTGAACTCGGCGGGGACCACCGCGCTGGTCGACCGGCTGGAGCGGGCCGGACATGTGCGGCGGGTCCGTGACCCACGGGACCGGCGCAAGGTCGTGATCGAGGTGGACGAACGGGCCGTGGAGCTCGGGTGGTCCTTCTTCGGGCCGCTGATCGAGCAGACGGTGGAGCTGCTGCAGGGGTACGACGAGCGGGAGGTGGCCGCGATCAAGGGGTTCCTGGCCGGAGTGCGGGACGCAGCCGCGACCGAAGGCTGACCGTCCGGACTCCTGCGCAAACCCCATCGCATACGAGCCGCCGTACGACGGCCCGTCCGCGCCCGCCGACCGCGTCGACCTGTCGACTTGCTGTGCCCCGCCCGCCCTCACACCGTGAATCGCGCCACACCACCGCCCGGTAACACGGGGTTCACACTCGAGCAATGGCCGGGAAATCGCCTGTTGACAGGCTCGCGGGCATCCACCGCGGCGCCCCAGTGCCGCAGCGCCGCAGCACCCGCAAGTGCGTAGACACATCCCCGAAGGAAGTGGCCCGTGACCTTCAAGGCTGAGTACATCTGGATCGACGGCACCCAGCCGACCGCCAAGCTCCGTTCCAAGACGAAGATCATGGCGGGCGAGCCCGCCGGTCTGGACGCGCTGCCGATCTGGGGCTTCGACGGGTCCTCCACGAACCAGGCCGAGGGGCACTCCTCGGACCGTGTCCTCAAGCCGGTCTTCACCTGCCCGGACCCGATCCGCGGCGGCGACGACGTCCTCGTCCTGTGCGAGGTCCTCAACATCGACATGACGCCGCACGAGTCCAACACCCGTGCCGCGCTGACCGAGGTCGCCGAGAAGTTCGCCGCTCAGGAGCCGATCTTCGGCATCGAGCAGGAGTACACCTTCTTCCAGGACGGCTACCCGCTGGGCTTCCCCAAGGGGGGCTTCCCGGCCCCGCAGGGCGGCTACTACTGCGGTGTCGGCGCCGACGAGATCTTCGGCCGTGACATCGTCGAGGCCCACCTGGAGAACTGCCTCGCGGCCGGCCTCGCCATCTCCGGCATCAACGCCGAGGTCATGCCCGGCCAGTGGGAGTTCCAGGTCGGCCCGGTCTCCCCGCTGGAGGTCTCCGACCACCTGTGGGTGGCCCGCTGGCTGCTCTACCGCACCGCCGAGGACTTCGGCGTCGCCGCGACGCTGGACCCGAAGCCGGTGAAGGGCGACTGGAACGGCGCCGGCGCGCACACCAACTTCTCCACCAAGGCGATGCGCGAGACCTACGACGCGATCATCACCGCCGCCGAGTCGCTGGGCGAGGGCTCCAAGCCGCTCGACCACGTCAAGAACTACGGCGCCGGCATCGACGACCGCCTGACCGGTCTGCACGAGACCGCCCCGTGGAACGAGTACTCCTACGGCGTCTCCAACCGTGGCGCCTCGGTCCGTATCCCGTGGCAGGTCGAGAAGGACGGCAAGGGCTACATCGAGGACCGCCGTCCCAACGCCAACGTCGACCCGTACGTCGTGACGCGGCTGATCGTCGACACGTGCTGCTCCGCGCTGGAGAAGGCCGGCCAGGTCTGATCCGACCCGTGGCTTCCATGAGGGGCGTCCGCCGTCTTGGCGGGCGCCTCTTGTGTGTTCACCGTCGTCCGAGGAGTGAGAGCGGGCTCCTGCACAGGCGGCTCATCTGCTTCAATGGGTCCATGGCCAGCTTCCGGAAGTCCCTCGCTACGGGTCGCCATGACCTGGAGCCCTTCTGGCCTTCCCGTCAGCATCACGACTTCGACCGGGTGTGTTGCCGCGCGATGAACGCGCCGGCCCTCTAAAGCCGTACACCCGGCCTTCGGCCAGCGCGCACGACGTACGTCCCCAGACGAATCTCTCGCGCGAAAGAGCTGACCTCTCATGGCGACCACTCGTTCTCTGTCCTCCGTCCCTGCCACCTCCCCTGCCCGGCACCGGCTGCGGGCCGTCGACCCCGACGAGGTGATCGACGTCGCGGAGTTCCTGCCGCCGGGCGCCACCTGGCTGCCCGCACCCCAGCACACCCTGCCCTCGCTGCCGGGGCAGCCGCCGATGGTCGGGTACCTCGTCCTCATCCCGGCCGACCGGCCGCACCTCGCCGAGACCGGCGTTCTTGCCGCCACCGACGACGCCCTCGTCCGGATCGACTCCGTACAGCGCACCGCCGAGGTGGACGGGCGCGAACTGGACCTCACCTACCTGGAGTTCGAGCTGCTCGCGCATCTCGTCGCGCATCCGCACCGGGTGCACACCCGCGACCAGCTGGTCACCACGGTGTGGGGATACGGCCATGTGGGCGACGGCCGCACCGTCGACGTCCACATCGCCCGGCTGCGCCGCAAGCTGGGCGCCGAGCACCGCGGGACGATCCAGACGGTGCGGCGGGTCGGGTACAAGTACACGCCGCCGACCGGCCGTTGACCGTGCACCGGCGGCTGGTCCTCTGCTGACGGCAGATTGCCGTTCCGTCCCGCGGCCCGACCGGGCAGGCTCACCTGCATGAGACTTCTGGTGCTGGGTGGTACGGAGTTCGTGGGACGGGCCGTCGTCGAGGCGGCCCTGGGGCGCGGCTGGGAGGTGACCGTCCTCAACCGGGGGCGGCACCGACTCCCGGACGGCGTAAGGGCGTTGCGGGGCGACCGCACCGCGCCCGACGGGCTCGCCGCGCTCGCGGAGGGCGAGTGGGACGCCGTCGTCGACACCTGGCGGCTGGCGCCCCGCGCGGTGCGGGACGCGGCGCGGCTGCTGCGGGGCCGCGCCGGACGGTACGTGTACGTGTCCAGCTGCTCGGTGTACACCTGGGCGCCGCCCGCCGGGTACACCGAGGACGCGGACGTCGTCGAGGGCGCCGCGCCCGACGCGGAGCAGACCGACTACGCCCGCGACAAGCGGGGCGGAGAACTCGCCGCGCTGGATGCCTTCGGCGCGGAGCACTCCGTGCTCGTGCGGGCCGGGCTGATCCTCGGTCCGTACGAGAACGTCGGGCGGCTGCCGTGGTGGCTGGGCCGGATCGCCCGGGGCGGGCAGGTGCTGGCCCCGGGGCCACGGGAGTTGCCGCTTCAGTACATCGACGTCCGCGACCTGGCCGAGTGGATCCTCGGGGCGGTCGAGCAGGAGCTCAGCGGGCCGTTCAACCTGATGAGCGAGCAGGGGCACGCCACGATGGGGGAGTTTCTCGACGCGTGTGTGGCGGCCACCGGTTCGGACGCGGTGCTCCGCTGGACCGAACCGCAGGTGATTCTCGACGCCGGTATCGAGCCTTGGACCCAGCTGCCGGTGTGGGTGCCGCCCGGGACGGACATGCACGATGCGCTGCACTCGGCGGATGTTTCGCGGGCGGTGGAGGCGGGCCTCGCCTGTCGGCCCGTGTCGGAGACGGTCGCGGACACGTGGAGTTGGTTGCAGTCCGTCGGTGGGACGGCGCCGTTTCGCTCGGATGCGGCGGTGAAGGGGCTGGACCCCGAGGTGGAAGCGAAGGTCCTTGGGCAGTGATTCGACTGCGGGTGGGTGGGGGCTTGTCGCGCCCACGGCGCCGGAGCCGCAAATCGATACGGCCCCGCGCCCCTTGCGGGGCGCTGCCCCCCGGGGGTGTATCTGGCACCACCCCTCGACCGGGGGGCCTGGGCCCGTGACCCCCCGTCCCCGCTCGGCCAGACTTCTGCCATGACCACCGACATGAACCCTGCCCGGGCGCGGGCCCGAGAGGTACTACTGGCTGCCGTACGGGGACTCGCGCTGACCGTGGCCGTGGTGCCCTTCTCGGTGCTGTTGTTCGTCCTGACCCTGGTCTCCGTCGCGCTCATACCGATCGGCGTCGGTGTCTTCACGACCCCGCCCGTCCTGGCCGCGGTGCGGACCCTCGCGGACAAGCGGCGGGAGCTCGCGGCGGAGTGGTGCGGGGTGCGGATACCGTCGGCGTACCGGCCGATACCCGAGGGCGCCAACCCCTGGACGCGGACGTACGCGCTGCTCCGCGACCCGGCGACCTGGCGCGACCTGCGGTGGCTGCAGGTGGACATGACGGCGGGGTACATCACCGCACTGCTCCCGGCGGTGCTGCTCCTCTATCCGCTGGAGGGATTCGCGGTCGCGGCCGGGCTGTGGCGGCCGCTTTCCCGGTGGGGCGGGTACTGGTACGGCTTCGTACACGTCACCGACCAGGCCTCCGCGCTCGGCGCCGGTGCCCTGGCCCTCGTACTCCTCCCCCTCGCCTACCGCTACGCACCGTCCCTGCTGACCGCCCACTTCCGCCTCACCCGCGCCGTACTGGGCGCCAGTCAGGCCGAGTTGGCCGAACGGGTAAGGGTGTTGACCGAAACCAGGCAGGACGCCGTCGACACCTCCGCCGCCGAACTGCGCCGTATCGAGCGGGACCTGCACGACGGGGCACAGGCCCGGCTGGTCGCCATGGGCATGGACCTGGGCACCATCGAGATGCTCCTCGACAAGGACCCGGCGAAGGCCAAGCAGCTCCTCGCCCAGACCCGGCAGTCCTCCGTGGACGCGCTCGCCGAGCTGCGCGACCTGGTGCGCGGCATCCACCCGCCGGTGCTGGCCGAACGCGGACTCGGCGACGGCGTGAGGGCGTTGGCGCTGCGGCTGCCGCTGCCCACCGAGGTGAACGTCGAGCTGGAGGGCCGCGCGGACGCGCCGGTCGAGTCGGCCGCGTACTTCGCGGTCAGCGAGGTGCTCACCAACGCGGTCAAGCACTCCGGCGCAGACCGGATCTGGATCGATCTGCATCACGTGCCGGAGGGGGCGGGCGTGCTGCACATCACCGTCACGGACAACGGCAAGGGCGGTGCGGTGATCGCGGCCGGTTCGGGCCTGGCCGGGGTAGAGCGGCGCCTGGGTACATTCGACGGCGTCCTGGCCGTCAGCAGTCCCGCGGGCGGTCCCACCATGGTCACCATGGAGATCCCTTGCGCGTTGTCCTAGCCGAAGACCTCTTCCTGCTGCGCGACGGTCTGGTCCGGCTTCTGGAGGCCTACGACTTCGAGATCGCCGCGGCCGTCGAGTCCGGCCCCGAGCTCGCCCGGGCACTGGCCGAGTTGGAGCCGGACGTCGCCGTGGTCGACGTACGCCTGCCGCCGACGCACACCGACGAGGGGCTGCAGTGCGCGCTGCAGGCCCGCCGGGACAGACCCGGGCTTCCGGTGCTGGTCCTCTCGCAGCACGTGGAGCAGCTGTACGCGCGCGAGCTGCTCGCCGACGGCAGCGGCGGGGTCGGGTATCTGCTCAAGGACCGGGTGTTCGACGCGGAGCAGTTCGTGGACGCCGTACGGCGGGTCGCGGCCGGTGGTACGGCCATGGATCCGCAGGTGATCCAGCAGCTGCTGTCCCGGCGGGCCGCCGACGACCGGCCGCTCGGGCGGCTGACACCCCGTGAGCGTGAGGTGCTGGAGCTGATGGCGCAGGGCCGTTCCAACGCGGCGATCGCCGGGCAGCTGGTGGTCACAGAACGGGCCATTGCCAAGCACACCTCCAACATCTTCACCAAACTGGACCTTGAGGTCTCGGATGACGACAATCGCCGCGTCCTGGCGGTTCTCGCCTATCTGGACCAGGGACGGTAAGCGGTTGCTGATTCTCCGTAACTTCCGCTGCTCAGGCTGCTGTTGGGATGCAAAGGCCGGGCAAACCTCTGATTTGTTTGTGGGGCTGCTGAACACCTCTGGGACCGCACCCGTATGAGTGGGAGCCGCTTCACTCCTGTCGGGCGCCTCGATGCCCCGCCAAGCCCGCAAGGAAGTCAGAGGAGTTCCATGGGACGCAACAATCGGAAACGCCGTACGCCGCTGGCCACCAAGGCCATAGCCGCATCGGCGGCACTAGCGCTCGGTGGGGGCGGGCTGATCTGGGCGAACTTCTATGCCTCGGCGCACGAGTCGAACAACTCCGGGCAGAACCAGACCAAGGCCGCCACCGGACAGGTCGCCACGATCGCCTGCCCCGACGTCCAGCAGAAGCTGACGAACGTGCCGGCCAAGGCCCAGCAGGGCGTGGCCACGGAGCTGGCGAACCTCGACAAGCAGATCACCGAGGCCTACGCCCGGCTCGCCTCCACGCGCCAGGCGCAGGCGGGCGACGCGAACTTCGTGCAGAACGCGATCGTCGGCCCCCTCAAGGAGAAGCGAGCCGCGACCCTCGACCGGATCCGGATCGACATCCAGCGAGTGGGCGGCCAGGTCGACGCGGCCGGGCTGAGCGCGCTCGCCGCCTGTACGACGCAGACCGCCAACCAGACCACCGCCGGTGGTCAGCAGCAGAACGGCGGCCAGCAGCAGAACGGCGGTCAGCAGCAGCAGAATGGTGGCCAGCAGCAGAACGGTGGCCAGCAGCAGGGCGGGCAGGCCGGGGCCGGTCAGAACATCGGCGGTCAGGCCGGCAACGGCCCGGTCGCGGCCGACTTCGTGGACATCACCAAGGTCCAGCCGAACGTCGCCGCGAAGCCGCAGGCCAACGGCAACGCCTCGAAGGGCGTCTTCATCACCAAGTGCGGTGTGAACGCCAACAAGAACCACAACACGGACAACGTGATCGTGGCTCCCGGCGTGACCAACGGCGCGCACCACCTGCACGACTACGTCGGCAACCAGAAGGTCGACGCGTTCGCGAACAACAACACGCTGATCGCGGGCCAGTCCAGCTGCCAGAACCAGAGCGACCTGTCGGCCTACTACTGGCCGGTGGTGCGTATCCAGGACGGCTCGCAGGACTTCGACCAGAACCGGGACGGCGGCGGCAAGGAGGGCAACGTCGGCAAGATCCTGACGCCGGTCCAGGCGCAGATCAAGTACGTCGGCTCGCCCACCAGCAAGGTCACCGCGATGCCGAACTTCCTGCGCATCATCACCGGTGACGCCAAGACCACGACCAACGGTCTGGCGAACGCCAACGCGCACTGGAGCTGCACCGGCTTCGAGAACAAGGTCCAGCTGACGACGCAGTACCCGATCTGCCCGCAGGGCAGCAACGTGGTGCGCACGTTCGCCTTCCAGTCCTGCTGGGACGGCAAGAACATCGACAGCGCGAACCACCGCACGCACGTCGCCTTCGCCGACGCCCAGGGCAACTGCCAGAACGGCTTCAAGGCGATCCCGCAGCTGACGATGCGCCTGGTGTACAAGATCAACCCGCCGGTCCTGCAGAACGGCCAGGTGAAGAACGCCTACGCGGTGGACGGCTTCCCTGAGCAGCTGCACAAGTCGGCCACGGACCACGACGACTTCATCGCGGTCTTCAAGAACAACCTGGCGAACAAGATCGCCAACTGCATCAACAGTGGGCAGAAGTGCCAGTGACGAACACCTAGAGAAGCGGGCGGTGGGAATCTCCCACCGCCCGCTTTTCGTTGGGCCCGCGAGGCTCAGCCGTGGTGGCCGGTGTGTGCGCTGTGGTTGGTGCCGATCTCCTCGTCGCCGCCGAGCGTGTGCTGCAGCGCCTTGACCACCTTGTCCTCGCCCACGGCGACCCACTTGCGCCCGACGAGGTAGAAACCGCCGTAGTCCTTCGCATCGTTGATCCACTCGCGCTGGCCGCGGTCGGTGGCGAAGGTGGCGAAGACGAACTTGCCGTCGGAGGTCTTGCAGATGGCCTGGCGGACCTCGTCGGAGTCGATCTGCATGTCCGGCTTGCACTTCACCTTGGCGGCCAGGCTCTCCAGACTGCCGGTGGCTGCGGTCGGCACCTTGGCGGCCGCGTCGCTGTTTCCGGTGCCACAGCCCGCCAGCGCCAGGACGGCCGCGCCTCCGGCCACGGCGAGCATCGGTCGGGTCAACCTCATCTGTTCCTCCGGGTCGCTTTTGCTGGCCCTTGGGCCCGTCCCCTTCGATACGGACGTGGCAGCTGACGCGCTCAAAAATACGGCTGTCTGCCGTGCACGTGTGTGCGAAGCTGCTCCGGTGAATCAAGAGTGGGAAGATCGCGTGACCGCCGCCTGGGCGACCCTCGACGAGTATCCGGAGGAGAAAGCCGCCGACTTCCGGGCCGTGATCGACGCCCTCGCCGCCGAGCTGCCGGACGGCAGCCCCCTCGGCCTCTTCGAGCAGGCCTCCGCCTGGGACTCGACCGGGCACTCGGACAAGGCCGTACCGCTGTACCGGGAGGCGCTGGCGCGCGGGCTGAGCGAGGTCAGCCCGTACAAGGGCCGCAGGGCCAAGATCCAGCTGTCCAGTTCGCTCAGGAACACCGGACAGCCCGAGGAGGGCGTCAAGCTGCTGTCGCCCGAACTGGACGCACCCTCCGACGAGTTGGACGACGCGGTACGGGCGTGTCTGGCGCTGTGCCTGTCCGGTCTCGGCCGGGACCGCGAGGGGCTCTCCCTGGTGCTCGGGGCCCTGGCGCCCCATCTCCCCCGCTACCAGCGCTCGATGGCGAACTACGCGCGGGCGCTCGTCGAGCCCGAGGCGTAAGTCACCCAGGCGGCGGTGACTATCCCACGATTCGCTCGTTTTGCTGAACGTGCAGTCACAGGATGTCGCCCCGCGCCCCGCACCGTCCCCTTCCGACCTGGCCGTCGACGTCGAACAGGCCGAGGCCGCGCTCGTCGAGCACTACCCGCGGCTGGTCCGGCTCGCCTACCTGGTGCTGCCGCCGAGCCTCGGCCGCAACCGGCGCGTGGTGACCGCACACGCCCTCACCCAGCGTGCGCTGCCCCGGGGCCGGGCGCAGGCGCCCGCGATCCCGGCCCGCTCGACCGGGCGCAACGGCGACCCCGGGTACACCTTCGTCCGCCTCCAGGTGCTGCGTACGGCACTGGAGGCGGGCCTGCCGCTGAAGCGCACGGCGCTCCCCAAGCGGTCCCAGCTGCCGCCGTTGCTCCCCCAGGTGTGGGGCCTGCGTCTCTTCCCGCGCTCGGGCGGTGCCGACGAACTCGCGCTGGACCAGCGCCTGTCCGCCCTGTCCGGACCCGCCCGCGCCGCCTACGTCCTGCGCGGCCTGGAGGAACTCCCCGACGGTGACGTGGTCGAGGTGCTGACCGCCGCCGGCTGCGAGGCGCCGCAGGACGCGCTCCGGGAGGCCGACGACGTCCCGGAGCAGTACGCCCTGCTCGGCTCCCCCGAGTTCGACCCCTGCTCACTGCACGCCCGGCCCACCGATCTGATGCGCCGCAGACAGCACACCAAGGCCGCGCTCGCCGCCGCCGCGGCCGTCGCCGTGTGCGGCGCGCTGCTCGGTCTGCCCGGGGACGGCTGGGCCCCCAACGGTGCCGCCGCCCCCGTGTACGCGCAGAACCCGGCGGCCGAAGCCGCCCTGGACCCGGGCAAGCTGCTGCGGGTCGCCCCCACCGCCTGGACGACCTCCGCGCGCACCGACTTCTCCGTCTGGCCGGCCCGCGGCGACCTCACCGGCGACAAGGCCCTGCTGCGCCGCGCCCTCGCCGTCTGGGCCCGCCCCGGCGAGAGCGTCCAGGTCTCCGCGACCCCCGGCACCCCGTCCGGCGGCCCGTCAGGCCCGCCCCAGCTCCTGTACGCCGGGACCGTCGACAGCGCACGCGTGGTGATGCTCTACGACGGTCTGCGCATCACCCGGTACGCCGAGCCGAAGAGCGGCACGAAGGGCGCCGCCCTCGACTTCGCACGGGTCGACGGCGCCGACCGCTCCGAGGCGAACGCGCTGGTCCTGGACCGGGCCGACGGCAACGTCCGCTATCTGACGGCCCCCTGGGTGAAGCAGGCCGCCGAGCGGGACCTGCTCAAGCCCGGCGCCGGCCCGACGGCCCTCGCCCTGACCGACGGCGTCACGGCACCGCTGGCCAGCCCCGCCGCCGAGACCGGCGACTGCACGTCGTGGAAGGTGCTCCAGCTCACCGACGCCACCGGCACCCGCCTGAGCAGCGACCTCGGCGAGCTCGTCCCCGCCCACCTCACCACCGGCCGGCCCGGCGCCGCCCACGAGGTCACCGGCGCCCAGGCCCTGCACACCTGGGCGCCGTACGCCTGCTCGCTGGCCTCCATGCGCTCGGCGGGCGTGCGCACGGTCAACGCCTGGGCGTACGGGCGGCAGCCGCTGCCCGACGCGAGCGGTGCGGCGGACTGGGTGTGCACACGGGCCGACACCTGGCGGGGCGGCGGGACGCGGGTGCTGGCGCAGTTCCACACGCCGGGCGGGGCGTCCGGGGCGGTCGCGGCGAAGGCGGAGAACGTACCGGCGTGCGGGGCGAAGGACCCGCATGTCCTCGCCGGGGTGCTGTGGAAGTCGGAGGCGAAGAACTGGTATCTCCTCGCGGCCGGCAGCCAGGGGACCTCGTCGATCCGTACGACGGGAGGGGTCAGCGCCTCCGCCCCGGGCAGCCTGCTGGCCGTACGGGCCAAGCAGGGGGTGCGGGCCGAGCTGGAGGGGGCCCTGGAGGACGGCCGGCCGATCAGCGGACTGCACTAGCGGCCTCTCCGCCCTCAGACTCTCTTGCTGACAGTGGCGTCAACAAGTCCCTCCCGAAGGGTTCCCCTCGGACTTACCCGTCAGTACATTGACGCCATGTCTAACACGCAGGCCTCGGAGCGGGTCGCCCTCAAGGCGCGGAAGGTGTCCTTCTCGTGGGAGGAGACCCCGCTGCACTGGGTGCCTGGGGATCCGTTCACCACGCACACCATCAATGTGCTGCATCTGTTGCTGCCCGCCGGTGAGCGGTGGTTCGTGCATGTCTACAAGCAGGTGCTGCCGTACATCCGGGACGAGCGGCTGCGCGAGGACGTCATCGGGTTCATCGGGCAGGAGGCGATGCACTCGCAGGCCCACGACGAGGTCCTGCCGCACCTGAAGGAGCTCGGGCTCGATCCAACGCCGTACACCGCGCAGGTCGACTGGTTCTTCGAGAAGCTGCTCGGCGACCGGACGCTGCCGCCGGGCAGGGCCCGCAAGTGGTGGCTGATGGAGCGGGTCGCGATCATCGCGGCGATCGAGCACTACACGGCGTTCCTCGGCAACTGGGTGTTGAACGCCGAGGAGCTGGACCGGCGAGGCGCCGACCCGACCATGCTGGATCTGCTGCGCTGGCACGGCGCGGAGGAGGTCGAGCACCGGTCCGTCGCCTTCGACCTGTTCATGCACGTCGACGGCGGCTACCGGCGGCGCGTGCGCACCTGGGCCACCGCGTTCGCGGCGATCGTGTTCCTGTGGCAGCGCGGGGCGCGCTTCTTCATGGAGAACGACCCGACGCTGATCGACGGCCACGCGAGCTTCAAGGACTTCTACGTGCGCGGCCGACGCGGCACCCTGCCCGCGACCGGCGACATGATCAGGTCCATCCCGCGGTATCTCAGCCGCGCCTACCACCCCTCCCAGGAGGGCTCCACCGAGCAGGCCGTCGCCTATCTCGCCGCCTCACCCGCGGCGGTCGCGGCCCTCGCGGCGGAGAAGGGAGCCCTGTGATGCCGAAGCTGCGCACGGTCGTGGCCGTCGCGGGCACGGCCATGCTGGTCAGGCGGGCGATGCGGCGCCGCATCCAGGCCTCGCCACTGTGGCCGATGCCCGCGCTGGAGAACCCGACCTCCGGGCGGCCGCGGTCGCGGGCGCTCAGACTGCTGGTCGCCTCGCACGAGACGGTGGCCGACGGGGTCGTACAACTGCGCCTGGGAGGAAGGGACTTGCCGCGCTGGGAGCCCGGCGCGCATCTCGACCTCGTCCTGCCTTCGGGGCTGGTGCGGCAGTACTCGCTGTGCGGCGACCCGGAGGACACCTCGTCGTACACCGTGGCCACCCGGCTGATCGAGGACGGGCGGGGCGGCTCGCGCGAGGTGCACGAGCAGGTCACCGAGGGGATGGAACTGGAGGTGCGCGGTCCGAGGAACCGCTTCCCGCTCATCGAGGCCCCGTCGTACGTCTTCGTCGTCGGCGGCATCGGGATCACTCCCGTGCTGCCGATGCTGCGGGCGCTCGGGGAGGACACGGAGTGGCGGCTGGTGTACGGCGGGCGGACGCGGGCGTCGATGCCGTTCCTGGAGGAGCTCGAGAAGCTGGGCGGAGACCGGGTGACCGTGGTCGCCGAGGACGAGGACGGACTACCCGATCTCGACGGCCTGTTGGCGGGCACGGCCGAGGATGCCGCCGTGTACTGCTGCGGCCCGGAGGGGCTCATCGCCGCGGTGGAGGAGCGCTTCCCGCAGGTCCGCCTCGAACGGTTCACACCCCGTACGTCGGCCGACGGCCACGGCGCCTTCGAGGTCGAACTCCGGCGCAGCGGACGGACGTTGACCGTGCCCGCCGACTCGACCGTGCTGGCGGCCGTGCGCGCCGAACTGCCGGACACCGCCTACTCCTGTGAGCAGGGCTTCTGCGGAACCTGCCAACAGCGGGTCCTGGAGGGCGAGGTGGAGCACCGGGACGAACTGCTGACGGACGCCGAACGCGCCGACTCGATGTTGATCTGCGTTTCGCGGGCACGAAGTGAGCGTCTCGTGCTGGATATGTGAACACCGTTGGCCGGACCGGACCGTTCCGGGCCGGATCCGATCGGTAAGGTGTTCGCATGACTACCGGGGTACGCCGCAGAATGGGAGTCGAGGAGCGGCGGCAGCAGTTGATCGGCGTCGCCCTCGAACTGTTCAGCCAACGCTCTCCCGACGACGTCTCCATCGACGAGATAGCCGCCGCTGCGGGCATCTCGCGCCCACTGGTGTACCACTACTTCCCCGGCAAACTCAGCCTGTACGAAGCCGCGTTGAGGCGTGCGGCGCAGGATCTCGCCGGACGTTTCGACGAGCCGCAGGAAGGTCCACTCGGGGACCGGCTGCGCCGGGTGATGCGCCGGTTCTTCGACTTCGTCGACGACCACGGGCCCGGTTTCGCGGCACTGATGCGCGGCGGCCCCGCGGTTGGTTCCTCAGCGACCAACGCCCTCATCGACTCCGTACGACAGGCCGCGTACGAACAGATCCTGTCGCATCTGGACATCCAGGATCCGCCCGCGCGCCTGGAACTGGTCGTGCGCTCCTGGATCTCCCTCGCAGAGTCGACCGCGCTGATCTGGCTGGACGGCCGGCGCATCCCGCGCGCCGAACTGGAGTCCCAGCTGGTGCACGACTTCGCCGCGCTGGCCGCCGTGAGCGCCGCGTTCGACGAGGAGATGGGCGCGCTGCTGCGCCGCATGCTCAAGGCCGAGCCGCCGGACGGTCCCTTCGCGGACCTGGTGACCCGGCTGATCGCCCTCGCCTCGTAGGGGGCTTTCCTAGCGCTCGAACTTCCGGTACGACGGGTCGAGGTCGCGGACCTCGGCGGAGGCGTGCAGCGCGACGTGGCCGTCGTCCTCGACGTGCTTCTTCAACAGCTCCAGCACCGCCTCGGTGAGCCGCGCCTTCGTCTCCTCGGTGCGGCCTGCGAGCAGCCCGAGGGTGACGTGGACGATCGCGTGCCCCTGCTCGTCGGGGTCCTCGAATCCGAACGCGGTGACCTCGGACCGGCGGAACTGCGTCTTGCAGGCCTCCGGCTTGGCGGCCGCGATCTCGACGACCGCCGCGTGCAGGTCCCGCGCGAAGCCTTCCCGGTCGAAGCTGATCGTCTTCGAGTGGTCGACGGTGATCTGTGGCATGGGCACTCCTGTTCTACGACAGCGACAGGCTCACCCTAGTTGTCCGTGCTCCTCAGCTGCAGTGCCAGCATCGCGATGTCGTCCTCGCGGTCGTGACCGAAGCAGGCCAGGAGGGTGTCGCACAGGGCGTCCAGCCCGGGCAGGGCACCGACGGCCGCCGAGCGGAGCTGCTCCATCGAGAGGCTCAGGTCCGTGCCCCGGGTCTCGATCAGGCCGTCGGTGACCATGAGGAGCCGGTCGCCGGGCTCCAGGAACAGCTCGGTGGGCGGCGGGTGGGGCAGCCCCAGGCCGAGCAGCGGGCCGTCGGCCTTGGCGTACTCGGCGTCGCCGGTGGTGCGCAGGATCAGCGGTGGGATGTGCCCCGCGTTGGCGATCCGGGTGCGTCCGGTCTCGGGGTCGATCAGCACCAGGCAGACGGTGGCGGTGACGTCCGGGTGGTAGTGCTGCAGCATCCGGTCGAGCCGCTCGGCGAGTACGGCTGGGCCGCTCTCCTCGACGCAGTAGGCACGCAGCGCATGCCGTATCTCGACCATGACGGTGGCCGCCTCCAGCGAGTGCCCGACGACGTCACCGACCGCCGTGAGCACACCCTCGTCGGTGCGCAGGGCCGCGTAGAAGTCGCCGCCGATCTCGGTCTCCCGGGACGCGGGTACGTAGCGGACTCCGACGTCGATGCCGGGCAGTTCGGGCAGCCGGTGCGGCTGGGGCAGGAAGCTGTGCTGGAGGGTGAGGGCGACATGCCGCTCGACCTGGTACATCAGCAGCGGCTCGGCGGCGAGCGCGGTGGCCTGCGCCAGCTGGGCCACCAGGGCCTCCTCCTCGGGGTTCACCCTGCGCACCCCGCGGGTGGGCGTGGCCAGGCACACGGGGGCCTGGCCGTCCTGGGTGAGGACCAGCGCGAGCCGGGCGTCGTGCTGTATGCCGGGCCGGAAGAACCCGGCGGGCCACAGCGGCGCGGGCACCGTGGTGATCTGCACCCCGGCCTGTCCG
Organism: Streptomyces sp. NRRL S-646; assembly: GCF_000720765.1. Lineage (GTDB taxonomy): Bacteria > Actinomycetota > Actinomycetes > Streptomycetales > Streptomycetaceae > Streptomyces. The sequence goes on along the minus strand of NZ_JODC01000005.1, from coordinate 300,829 downwards.
CGGGTCAGCCGCCGCAGCAGAGCGGCCACGGTCCGGTGGGCGCCCGCGTCCGGCAGCGCGAGGGAGGTGCGGTCCCGTGAGATGCCGCGGTACAGCTCGTCGTCCGGACCGAGGACGAAGACGGCGGCGGGGCCTCCGATGAGCCGCGCGGTGCCGTCGGCGGCGGCGTCGGCGAGTTCCTGCAGGGAACGCGCCGCCTGGATGGTGACGATCGCCTGGGACAGCAGCGTCAGCCGCCGTACGAGCGCCTGGTCGTCGGCCCGCAGCCGGGCGGTGCGCACCGCGGACCGGACCACCGCCTCGATCTCCTCGGGCTCGGCGGGCACCGTCAGATAGGTCTCGGCGCCCGCGTCCAGCCCCTGGCAGCGGTCGACCGGTGCCACGGCGGCGGCCGAGAAGTGCACCACGGGCAGGCCCGCCATGTGCGGCCGTTCCTTGAGCCGCCGGCACAGTTCGAAGCCGCTCATGTCCGGCAGGTCGATGTCGACGAGGGCCACGTCGGGCAGGATGCCCTTGCGCAGCCGTACGTCGAGTTCGACCAGCGCCTGCTGGCCGGTGGCGACCGGTATGACCTGGTGTCCGGCCCGGCGCAGCACGGTGCCCATCGCGTACCGGCTGGCCGCGACGTCGTCCACGACCAGCACGGTCGTGTCTGTCAGCTTGCCGTTGAGGTCCATCTTCCAGCCCTGGGACAACGCCGATGGGGCAGACCGCGATTCGGCCTGCCCCACCAAAGTAATGCCACTTTCAGGAGATCCGGGAGAATATTGCGACACTGCGCCCCGGAACGGCGAACGTGCCCGATTCCCGCTCATAGGAAGAGGACTTGACGATAGGGTCGGCGCCGGCCGCCTGCACCGGGTGCAGGCGGTAGCCGGTACCGGCCAGGGACCCCACCCGCTGCTCCTGCCTGCTCGGCGTCGCGTTGAAGACAACGACCAGATCACCCAGCTTCATCGTGATCACACCGGGCGTCTCGTCCTTCCCGGACAACGGGAACGACAGCTTCGACTGCACCTGCGCGGATGTGTCGAGCGAGAAGACGCCGTCCGTCGAACGGATCTTCAACAGATCCCGGTACGCGGCCGAGGCCCCCTCGATCTGCGAGCAGCCGACCCGCACCGAGCTCAGCAGCGGCTTCGCGTACGGCCACTTGGACTCGTTGTCGGCCTCCATCGGCAGCCCCCGCCCGAAGCCGTTGCCGTCCGTGCAGTTCCAGTGGATGGCGTTGAACCAGTCGCCGCTGTCGAACGAGTTGCGGTCCAGGGACTTGGAGCGCAGCAGGTCGGAGCCCGCCTGGGAGAGGGACGGGCCCTGCGAGAGGGTGGCCGTCGCCATCGCGAGGACCTGCATCCGGGCCCGGGCGGCCGCACTCGTCGAGGCAGGCAGCTTGTAGGTGAGGGCGTCGAAGAGGGACTCGTTGTCGTGCGCGTCGGCGTAGGCGACGGCGTCGCCGGGCGCGTCCGCGTAACCGGCCGGCTGACCGTTGTAGTCCACCTCGGCGCCGGTGACCTCCTTGCCGTCGGTGTCGGTGAAGCGGTACTTGGCGAGGTTTCCGGACAGACCGACCTTGATCAGGTCCTGGTAGTGCAGCAGCCGGGCCTTCTGCTCGGCCGAAGTGCCGTTCGTTGTGGACGAGTTGGGGTCGGTGTACAGGCCGGAGGCGAAGCCCTGGACGCCGGGGTCGGAGTCGAAGGGGCTGCCGCCGCGCACGGCGTCACGGGCGCGGTCGGAGAAGGTCGCGATCCCCGTCCCCGCCATGTTCTTCTGCGTGGCCTGCACGAAGCGGGCGTCGTCGGCGACCTCTCCGAAGTTCCAGCCCTCGCCGTACATGATGATCTTCTTGCCGTCGACACCGTCCTTCGCCGGGGTCAGCGCGTCGAGTGCCTTCCTGACCGCGAGGATGTTGGCCTTCGGCTGGTGTCCCATCAGGTCGAAGCGGAAGCCGTCGACCTTGTACTCCTTGGCCCAGGTGACGACCGAGTCGACGACCAGCTTGCCCATCATGGAGTTCTCGGTGGCGGTGTTCGCACAGCAGGTGCTGTTGGCGACCGAGCCGTCCGCGAGGAGCCGCTGGTAGTAGCCGGGCACCACCTTGTCGAGAACGCTGGTGTCGGCCTGACCGGCGGCCGCCGTGTGGTTGTAGACGACGTCCATGACGACCCGAAGCCCGTCCTGGTTCAGCCCCTTCACCATCTTGCGGAACTCGACGGTACGGCCGGTCCCGTCCGGGTCGGTCGCGTACGAGCCCTCGGGGACCGTGTAGTGGAACGGGTCGTAGCCCCAGTTGTAGGCGTCCTTCGCGGCGGTCTTCGCGACGCACGCCTGCTGCTTGTCGGAGTCGGCGGCGTAGGAGGCGAGGTCGCAGTCCGTCGTCGCCTGGTCCGCCTTCTTCTCCGGCACGGTGGCGAAGTCGAAGGCGGGCAGCAGATGGACGTACGACGTGCCCGACTTCGCCAGCTTCCGCAGGTGCTTCGAGCCGTCGCTGTTCTTGTCGGTGAAGGCCAGGTAGGTGCCCTGGTCCTTGGCCGGCACGGACTTGTCCGCGACGGAGAAGTCCCGGATGTGCAGCTCCTGGATCTGGGCGTCCTTCAGCGGTACGGCCCTGGGCTTGGCGAGGCTCGACCAGCCGCCGGGGGCAAGGGACTTGTCGTCCAGGTCGACGACGAGACTGCGCCCGGAGTCGGCGGTGAGGGCGACCGAGTAGGGGTCGGTGACCTTGTTGGTGACGACCTTGCGGACGCTCGGCGCCCACACCTTCACGACGTACCGGTAGGGCTTGTTCTTCCAGGACGCCGGGCCGGTGACGGACCAGACGCCGGTGGAGTCCTCGCGCTTCATCTTCTTGACCGAGCCGTCGAGCTCCAGTGCCACGCTCTGCGCGGTCGGCGCCCACACGGCAAGCGTGGGACGCCCCTTGTGGAACGTCGGCCCCAGCTCGGCCCTGGTCGCGCCCGCGTACACGTCGTCCAGCACGCCGGCGATCTGGACGCCGGTCGCCGCGAGCACGGCGCCGTTCGCGGCCCGCTGGGAGGCGACGACCTGCCCGTCGAGGGCCTCGCGCACCCGGTCCCGGTCACGCGGGTCGACGGACCAGGCCGTGTAGTCCTTCAGGTACGGGAACTTGGCCTTCTGGGCGTCGGTGAGGGTGGTCTTCGCAAGGCGCAGCCAGCGCTCGTCGTCGCTGGTCAGCGCGGAGTCCTTGACGGCGATCGAGCCGTCGTGGGAGTAGAGCAGCTGGGTGGAGGCGGCGGCGTCGGAGCCGTTCCAGGCGACCGTGTTCCGGTCGATCCAGATCGCCTTGGAGGTGCTCAGGTCGAGCGCGGCGGCCGATCCCGCGGGCTGCGGCAGCAGGTACTTCTCCTGGCCGTTCAACAGCCACACCTCGTAGCCGTTGGCCTTGAGATCGAGCGACTGGTCGGCCGGGAGGTCCTTCTCGTCGCCTTTGTGGATGATGTAACTGAGGCTGGTGGCACCGTCGCTGAGCGGCACCTCGAAGACCGCCCCGTAGGCGTCGGTCTTCACCGGCTTCAGCGGGCTCGACCAGTCCGTGGGGTTCGCGGCACCGGTCCAGACGTGCAGACCCCAGCCGTCGTAGTTCCCGTCGGCGCGGTGGTAGTGGATGACCGCCTTGGTCCTGTCCTGTGCCGGGTAGTCCGGCCGTGTGGTCTGTACGGCGTCCTTGCCCTGCTCGATCCAGACCTCGCCGGTCTTGGTGACATCGATGGTGCGGTCGGTGGAGACGTCCTTGTTGCCGTCCTTGTCGACGACCAGGAAACCGACGGTGGAGGCGCCCGGCTTCAGCTTGACGTAGGCAAAGGCGCCGTACGCGTCACGGCCGACGAACGGGTGCCCGGCCGGCCAGGTGGTCGACTCGCCGTCGGCAAGGTCGCCCCAGGCGTACAGACCCCACTTGTCGTAGTCGCCGTCGGTGCGCTTGTAGTGGACGACCGCGTAGTCGCGGGAGGAGGCGGTGGGGGTCTCCGCGGCGGGCGGGGTGCCGGTGGTGGAGGCGGCGGTGGCGCTCGCCGTGTGTCCGGCGGAGTCGATGACAACTGCCTTGTACCGCAGGGTCGTTCCCGCCGGTACGTCCTTGCCGATGGTCTGCGTGACCTTGTACGGGGCGTGGTCGGCGGAGCCGAGCGTGCGCCACTTGCCGTTGCCGACCTGGGCGGCGAAGACGACGCGGTTGAGCTGCCCGCCGTCGACGCCGGCCGAGAGTTCCACGGTGCCGGTGGCGCCGGCGTCGGGGGCCTTGAGGGTGAGGGTCGGCTCGTCCGTGGGCTCGGCGAGCCTGCCCGCCGCCTTGAGGACGATCGCCCTACCGGCCGGGACGGTGACAGTGATCTTCTTGTCCCCGTCGGAGGTCACCTGGTCCGAAGTCCCGTAGATCCCAAGGAACTTCATGTTCGCCGAGCCGGTCGCGAAGGTGGCCGTCCTCGCCTCGCCCGCGTTGTTGAGGGCGACGACGTACTCCTGGCCGGTCCTGGCGTCCGTACGGGAGAAGGCGCAGACACCGGAGCCGTCGGCCGCGTACCGCTGAGTCTGCACGCCGTCGGTGAGGGCGGGGTTGTCCTTGCGGAGCTTGCTGAGCGCGGCGATCTGCTTGTAGAGGGGCGCGGCCGGGTCGTACGAGTCGCTCGCGTGGGTGCGGTCGGTGCCGATCTCCTTGTCGTCGAGGTAGTCGGCGACCTTGGAGGCGAACATCGTCTGGCGGGCGTCCTTGTCGCCGCCGGAGCCGGTGAAGCCCTGCTCGTCCCCGTAGTAGACGACGGGATTGCCGCGACTGAGGAACATCAGCTCGTTGGCGAGCTTGTCCTTGGCCAGCAGCTCGGCGTCCGTGGCCTTGGGGTTGTCCTGGTTCAGGAAGTACCCGATGCGGCCCATGTCGTGGTTGCCGAGGAAGGTGACCTGCTCGTACGCGTTGGCCTTGTCGGTCGTGTACTTGTAGTCGTCGCCGAAGAGGGAGGCGAGCTTCTGCGCGCTGCCGCCCTGGGAGGCATAGCTGCGGGCCGCGTCCTGGAAGGGGAAGTCGAGGGTGGCGTCGAGGCGGCCCTGGGTGACGTACGGCGAAGTGATCGAGGTGTCGGCGGAGTAGACCTCGCCGAACATGAAGAAGTTCTTGCGCCCCTGCTTGGCCGCATAGGCGTCGAGGGCGGTCGCCCACTGGGTCCAGAAGTCCATGTCGACGTGCTTGACCGTGTCGATCCGGAAGCCGTCGATGCCGAAGTCGCGCACCCAGCGTTCGTAGATCTTCTCCATGCCCTGCACGACCTCGGGACGCTCGGTCCACAGGTCGTCGAGGCCGCCGAAGTCTCCGTACGTGGCGCTCTCACCGGCGAAGGTCGAGTCACCGCGGTTGTGGTACATCGTCGGGTCGTTGAGCCAGGAGGGGACCTTGGCGTTCTTGTCCGCGGCGGCGACGGTCGGCGTGCGCGGGAAGGAATCGGTGTCGACGGCGGGGAACTTCTTGCCGCCGTCCGCGTAGTCGGCGTCGTCGAAGGGCCTGCCGTCCTTGGTCAGGTACGGGAAGGCGCCCTTGGAGAGGTAGTCGTAGGACTTCTCCTTGTAGTCGACGACGTCGGCGGTGTGGTTGGTGATGACGTCGAAGAAGACCTTCATGCCCTTGGCGTGCGCCTTGGCGATGAGGGTCTCCAGGTCCTTGTTGGTCCCGAAGTGCGGGTCGACCTGGGTGAAGTCGGTGATCCAGTAGCCGTGGTAGCCGGCGGAGGCGTTGCTCCCCGTTCCCTGGACGGGACGGTTCTTGAAGATCGGGGCCATCCAGATGGCGGTGGTGCCGAGGCCCTTGATGTAGTCGAGCTTCCTGGTCAGGCCCTTGAGGTCGCCGCCCTGGTAGAAGCCCTTGTCGGTGGGGTCGTAACCGGTGGACAGGCGCGACCCCGTGAGGCCGCCCCTGTCGTTGGAGGCGTCGCCGTTGGCGAAACGGTCCGGCATGACGAAGTAGAACTGCTCGCGGGTGTCGTCGTGCCGGGCGGGCGCGGCGGCGAGCTTCGCGTCGGAGGGCGGCGGGGGCGGGGAGTCCGCGTGCGCCGCGAGTGGCTGGATCAGGGCTGCGGCGAGCGCGGCGACGGTGACGGCCGCGACCCGTCCGGCATGGGTGGTGCGGCGCGTCCGGGGCGCCGGCCATCTCGGTATCACAGGCGTGAACTCCTAGCGATTACGGCTCTCTGGGTCCGACCCCGCGCGACCGTATCGCTAACGCAAGGTTTACAGCAAGAGACTTGAAACTCATAGCAAGAACTTTCACGAGCAACCTTGACGCGCCTCCCCAACGGCCCCACTCTCACCACTGGTCGACCACTGGTTGAAACCCCAACACCTTTCATCGGAGCCGCACATGACCGGACACCGACCTCCGGGTGTCTTCCGGCGCACGGCCGGCGCCGTGGCCGCCGGCGCACTGGCCCTCGCGGGCGCCGTGACCCTGCCCGCAGCCTCCGCACACGCGGACACCACCGCAAAAGGCGACGTCATCGCCAACCTCTAGGATTGACATCCTCCCCCTCTTAAAAGAGGGGGATTCCAACCCGGATGGGTTGAGGTTCACGGACACTCGAACGGCTTGTGGCCGCTGTCATCCCTCCGGCACCGGCTGAGCGCCGGGGGATCCCGCCCTGTCCTGCCGCGACATTGGTTGCTGCGTTCTCGTCCGCGTAGCAAGTGAACCCGCAGGACACGCAGACGAACTCGGCTTGACTCTTGCGCGAGTTCTTCTCGATCCAACCGCAGGCACTGCACCGCAGAGACGTAAAGGGAGCGGGGACGTCCTCGACCCGGCCCGGAGCCTTGTCCTCAGTGCGCTGCCGGAGCAGGCCCCAGCCCTGGGCGAGGATCACCCGGTTCAGACCGGCCTTCTGCCTGACCCGCGTGCCGGGCTGGTCGACCGTCCCCTTCGCAGAGCGGGTCATATTCTTGATGTTCAGCTTTTCGAACCGGACGAGGCCATATGTGCGGGCGAGCACGGTACTGGTCTTCTCGCACCAGTCCTTGCGCCGGTCGGCTTCGCGGGCCTTGAGGCGGGCGACCTTGGCGTACTCGGCGGTCTTGACCTCGCTGCCCTTGGGGGCGCGGGCAGCCCGTCGCTGGTGCTTGCGGATCCGGGCGCGTTCCTTCGTGGTGAGCTGCGGGCAGTTCAGCTTCCGGCCGTCCGAGAGGGCAGCGGTGATCTTCACGCCCCGGTCGATGCCGATGACCCCACCCGTGCCGGGCTTCTCGATCGGCTCGGGGACGACGGCGAACGCGATGTGCCACTGACCGTTGCGGTACGTGACGCGGAACGTCTTCGCCTTCGGCAGGCCAGAGCGGGACAGCCGGAAGCGCACCCACCCACAGCCCGGCACCTTCACCTGCGCCCACCGCCGATTCAGCTTCTGCACCACGACCGAGCGGCCCATGACCTGTCTGCCGGTCTTCGCGTTCAGCTTCGGCGACCCGTCCTCGTTGTACTCGGGTACGCGATCGGTACCGATAACCCGGAAACCCTCATGCGGCCAGGTTCCACACGTACCGGGCGTGCGCGCAGTGGCCGAGCATGATGCTCGCCTGCTCGCTCGTCGGGTACATCCGAAACCGTGCCATGCCGAGAACCTAGCCCGCGCGTTCCCGGGTCGCGCACGCCATCGATCAACATCACCCGGGTGAGTGACCTCTCCCGGCCGCCGCCCCCGGCCAGCTACCGCAGCTCCCCATCGCCACCGCCTGTTCACGGTCGTGCTCAGCCCCGTAGCCTCCCGAAACGCCGAATCGCCCCGGCGACTCGACTTCGCCTTCCCGGCGCTCCGACCTGAAGCAAACCGGTGATCGCGCCCGCTAGGGCACGACGATCGAGTGCAGATTCCCCAAGAAGAACAGCCCTGGGAACGTGATTTGGGCGTCCGGGACGAACCGCTCGTACTCGACGGGCAGTTCGTCCGGATACACCACGAGTGACACATGGAAGTGAGCGGGCTCTATCGCCTGATGGTGTAGGTGACCAGAGACCGGGCCGGAACCGTGGCGGTCAGTGCACTCCTGCTGACCGCCACGGTCTGCTGCTGTGCCGTGCTGTGCGTGGCGTCGGTCAGGTACGGGGTCGCCGTGCCTTTGCCAATTCCCGTGTTCTTCAGGTCGAAGGTGACCGGCGTCGCGCTGGTGGAGGCGTTCAGCGCTACGACGGTCACCGTCCCGTCGATGTTGCGGAACGCCGACAGGTTGAGGTCGGAGTCGGAGGTCGTGGCGCCGATGCGGGTGGCTCCCGGGCGGATGAAGCGGCTGTAGTTGGCCATCGCCCACAGGCGCTTGGAGACGTGGTAGCTGTCGCCGTCCATCTGGATCAGACCCCGGGTGGCGCCCGTCGAGGCGCCGTACCAGTACACGTAGCCGCTGGTGTTTCCCTTGGTGAGGGCGTCGTGGATGGCGGAGGCGACGGTGAAGCCGTCGTAGCCGCTGCCGTCGTCCCAGTTCTCGTTCCAGGTGGTGCCGTCGGGGGACCACTCCGACATCCAGCTGCGCTTCTGCGTCGGGAGGGGGCCGTCGACCTTGCTGGCGTAGGTGTGGCCGGTGTGGGTGGTGACCAGGCCCCGCGCGGTCGGGTCCGCCTCGATCGCGCTGCTGTAGGCCTTCTCCTGGTCCCAGCCGAAGGAGTCGCAGCACGTGACCTTGTACCCGGCCCGGCGTGCGATCGGGCCGAAGACCTTCGTGAACTCCACGGCCTGGGCGGGGGTCAGGCGCATGGAGTCGTACGTCGCCGTCCAGTCGGGCTCGTTGGTGAAGCCGAGGTCGGTGACGCCGATGCCCTCCTGGCGGTAGAACTTGGCGTACTGGACCAGGAAGTTCGCATACGCCTGCCGCCAGTCGCCGCTCGCGCACGTCGCGCCGGACAGGCCGCACAGCGTGCCGCCGTCGGCGTCCGTGCCGTTGGTCTTCATATAGCCGGGGGCGGTCCAGGCGTCGGCGTAGAAGCGGTTCACGCCGTACGCCTTGGCCTGCTTGGCCAGCCACACCTGGCCCTTGTCGACGCCGTCCCAGGTGTATTCGGGAGTCGCGTTCGGGCCGCCCGGGTCGGTGGGCTGGATGCCGGAGTCGATACCGAGACGCAGGATGCTGAGGCCGGCGCCGGTCGTGCGGCTGAGAAGGAGGTCGAGGATCTCGTGCTGCTTGGCCGCGGGTAACCCTTGCGAGCCGTTCATGATGGCGGCCCGTCCGAAGTGTTCGGAGAAGCCGAAGCCGTCGATCGGCTGGTAGGTGGTCGAGCCGTTGATGGTCGCCGAGGTGGCGGCGGCCGGCTCCGGCAGGGCGGCCGCGGTGGTGGCGGCGGCCGTCAGCAGAGCCGCAAAGGACGTCAACGCCCAGTTTCTGAGCCTGCGCTGCATGATGCTCCCTTCACGGGAACGCCGCCTGGGAGCGCTCCCACAGACATCAGGGAACGTAGGACGACACTCGATGAGCGTCAATCCCACGTTCCCCTTTGGCTGTTGCGGGTCCGCTGTCCTGTGTCGCTCAGCAGCTCGTCTTGCCCGCGTAGATCGCGAGGGCGGTGTTGGAGCCGAGGGTGGCGCTGAACTGGCCGTTGGAGCCGACCGTGACGCTGGTGTTGTTCTGCACGTTGCAGTACGTCCCCGCGGGCAGCGATGTCTGGTAGGTGCGGGTCAGGCTGCTCGACTCGTGGTTGATGGCCACGAAGCCCTTGCTGCCGCGGCCGAAGGCGATGGCGTTGTTGCCGTTGTCCCACCAGTTGGTCACCGACTGGCCGCGGGTGGCGTTGCGGAAGGCGACCATGCGGACGATCTCGGGCCAGGCGTGCTGGCACTTCCAGCCGTCCTGCCAGCAGGCGTCGACCTGGCCGTTGTTGGGCGGGCCGGCGTCCGTGTCGGACCATTCGTAGCCGGAGTTGATGTCGGGGGCGCCGTAGGGGTAGGCCAGCATGAAGACGTTGGCGAGGGTGTAGTTGGCGCCGTTCTTGTAGTTCAGGGTCGAGCCGTTGCGCTCGGTGTCGTGGTTGTCCACGAAGACACCTGCCAAGGCACTGTTCATGTAGTCCCAGCCCTCGCCGAAGTTGGTGAGGTAGGCCAGCTTCTCGTTGTTGAAGACCCGCTTGAGGTCGTAGGCGTAGCGGAACTCCTGGACGTCGCCGTTTCCGGTGTACTCGGTGGGCTGGACGGCCTCTCCGGCGCCGTAGATGACCTCCTGCTTCCAGTACACCGAGGGGTTGCTCAGCCGGGACTTGATGTTCGCGAGGTCGGTCGCCGGGATGTGCTTGGCCGCGTCGATGCGGAAGCCGTCTGCGCCGTAGCCGAGGAGGCTGTTCATGTAGCCGGCGATGGTGGCGCGGACGTACTCCTCGCCCGTGTCCAGATCGGCGAGGCCGACGAGTTCGCAGTTCTGGACGTTGGCGCGGTTGGTGTAGTCGCTGACCGTGGAGGTGCAGTCGTCCATGTCGGCGGAGGAGTACAGGCCGGGGTAGTTGTACTTCGTGTACGAAGAGCCACCGGTGCCGGTACCGCTGCCCGACGTCATGTGGTTGATGACGGTGTCGACGACGACCTTCACTCCTGCCGCGTGACAGGTGTCGATCATGTTCTTGAAGGCCGTCGCGTCTCCGAGCCGACCCGCGATCCTGTAGCTCACCGGCTGGTACGAGGTCCACCACTGCGAGCCCTGTATGTGCTCGGCGGGTGGGCTGACCTGGACGTAGCCGTAGCCGGCGGGGCCGAGGGTGTTGGTGCACTCCTTGGCGACGGAGGCGAAGTTCCACTCGAAGAGGACGGCGGTGACGTCCTTGGTGCCGGGCGGGGTCGCATCCGCGGAAGTCGGGGTCATGACAAGGGCGGCCGCTGTGAGGGCGATGGTCGCCGCGAGGGTTCTGCGTGCCATGTGGGGGTCTCCTTCACCGTTGAAGGCTCTTGCAGAAACTTTCCCGCAAACTTGCGGTGACGGAGATGTTAAAGGCCCGCTGCCTGAAAAGGCAGCGGGCCGTGTGAAGTTGATGCAAGAACTTTTCAGGAGGCGCGGAACGGCATCCGATACAGCACCTGCGGCTCCCCGAACTCGACGAACCGCTCGGCGAGGATGCCGCCGACGGCGTCGAGGAGGCGACGGGAGCGGGTGTTGGTCTCCTGGGTGACGGCGACGATCTCGCGCCCGGGCAGCGCGACCGCGGCCCAGTCGACGACCGCCGTCACGGCCTCACGTGCATAGCCGTATCCCCAGTGTTCCGGCAGCAGTTGGTACGAGATCTCCGTGTGGCCGTTCCGCGCCTCCGCCTCCGCCAGTACCGAGCCGACGACCTGCCCGTCCGCCCGGCGCACGATGCTCAGCAGCCCCGGCGCCCCGACGCATCCCTGTTCGCGGGCCCGGACCACCTCTGCGTCGACGGGCCCGCCCAGGTGTCGGCGTACCTCGGCGTCGGTCCACAGGCGAACGTGGGCCGGGACGTCCTGCTGCTCAACCGGGCGCAGGTGCAGGCGGGTTGTCGTGAGAGTCAGGTGCTGCATGACGGTGAGCATGGCAGAGGCCTGCCGTTCGGCGGGACGGCAGGCCTCCTTGGAGTGGGGTGTCAGGTTGCCGTGAACCACACCGTCGTGTCCGCCGGCACCTTCGTCTCGCCGTCCGCCTCGGTGACCTCGCCGCTGGTGAGCAGGACACGGCCGTACGCCGGAGTCGTCACCGACTCGCCGCCCGTGTTGGCGACGCACACGAACTGCCCGCGCCGGAAGGCGAGTACGCCCTCGGGGGCGCGCAGCCACTCCACCGCGTCGCCCGCGCCCAGGTCGGGCTGCTCGCGGCGGACGGCGAGGGCGGAGCGGTACAGCTCCAGGGTCGAGCCGGGCACGCCGGTCTGCGCCTCGACGCTCAGCTCGCCCCAGCCCTCGGGCTGCGGGAGCCAGCTGCCGCCGTCGCCGAAGCCGTACGAGGATCCCGTGCGCGTCCACGGGATCGGCACCCGGCAGCCGTCGCGGAAGCCGTCCTGGCCGGCGCCGCGGAAGTACGCCGGGTCCTGGCGCACCTCGTCCGGGAGGTCGACGACGTCCGGGAGGCCGAGCTCCTCGCCCTGGTAGACGTAGGCCGATCCGGGCAGCGCCAGCATCAGCAGCGTGGCGGCCCTGGCGCGCCTGAGCCCCAGCGCGCGGTCGCCGGCCAGGCGGATCTGGGTGCCGAGGCCGGGCGGGTTGGCGAAGCGGGTGGCGTGGCGGGTGACGTCGTGGTTGGAGAGGACCCAGGTGGCGGGGGCGCCCACCGGGCGCATCGCCTCCAGGGTGCGGTCGACGACCTTGCGGAGCTCGTCGGCGTCCCAATCGGTCGACAGGTACTGGAAGTTGAAGGCCTGGTGGAGTTCGTCCGGGCGGACGTAGTTCGCCGTGCGCTCGACGGTCGGAGTCCAGGCCTCGGCGACGAAGATGCGCTCGCCGGAGTACTCGTCGAGGATGAGCCGCCACTGGCGGTAGATCTCGTGCACACCGTCCTGGTCGAAGAACGGCATGACATCGTTGCCCAGTAGCTTCAGCTGTTCGTGGGAGCCGAGGTCGGGCAGGCCCTCCGCCTTGACCAGGCCGTGGGCCACGTCGATGCGGAAGCCGTCGACACCCATGTCGAGCCAGAAGCGCAGGATCGAGCGGAACTCGTCGCCGACGGCCGGGTGTTCCCAGTTGAAGTCGGGCTGCTCGGGCGCGAAGAGGTGGAGGTACCACTCCCCCGGCGTGCCGTCCGGCTCGGTGATGCGGGTCCAGGCCGGGCCGCCGAAGATGGACTCCCAGTCGTTGGGCGGGAGTTCGCCGTTCTCTCCCTTGCCGGGGCGGAAGTGGTAGCGGTCCCTCAGCGGCGAGCCGGGGCCCTCGCGCAGCGCCCGCTTGAACCACTCGTGCTGGTCGGAGGAGTGGTTGGGGACGAGGTCGACGATGATCCTCAGGCTCAGCTCGTGGGCGTCGCGGATCAGCGCGTCGGCGTCGAGGAGGTTGCCGAACATGGCGTCCACGGCCCGGTAGTCGGCGACGTCGTAGCCGGCGTCGGCCTGCGGGGAGGCGTAGAAGGGGCTGAGCCACACGGCGTCCACGCCGAGGTCGCGCAGATACGGGAGTCGGGAGCGTACGCCTTCCAGATCGCCCATGCCGTCACCGTTGCTGTCGGCGAAGCTGCGCGGATAGACCTGGTAGATCACCGCGTCCCGCCACCAGTCGCTGCGCTTGGCTTTGGCGGGGTTCGGTGCCGGGGCGGTGGCGGTGTGCTGCTGGCTCATGGCGTCCTTGGGGCTCAACGGAGTCATTGGGTCAGGTGTGCGTGACGAGACGGCCGCGGTGACAGCGGGGTCGGATGGACACCACGGCCGTCTCGGGTTTTGGGTGCGGCGCCGTTGTGGCTGGTCGCGCAGTTCCCCGCGCCCCTTGCGGGGCGCTTTACAACCGGCGTTCTAGCCCTTTGTGCCGCCTGCGGTGAGGCCGGTCACCAGGTTCTTCTGCACGAGATAGAAGAACGCGGACACCGGTATCGCGATCAGCACCGCCGTCGCGGCCATCAGGTTGCGCTGGGCGTCGTGCTCGCTGACGAAGGTCTGCAGGCCGACGGCGAAGGTGTACTTCGTGTCGGACAGCATGAAGGTCGACGCGAACGCGACCTCGCCGAAGGCGGTGAGGAAGCTGTAGAAGGCGGCGACCGCCAGGCCCGGCTTGGCGAGCGGCAGGATCAGTCGCGCGAACGTGCCGAAGGGGGTCAGCCCGTCGACGCGTCCGGCCTCGTCGATCTCGAACGGGATCGTGTCGAAGTAGCCCTTCAGCAGCCATGCGCAGTAGGGCACCACGGTGGAGCAGTAGACGAGGATGAGACCGAGGTAGCTGTCGATGAGCTGCAGGTCCGACAGGATCTGGTACATCGGCACCATGAGTACGGCCACTGGGAACATCTGGGTGACCAGGAGCACCCACATGAACTTCTTGTAGCCCGGGAAGCGCATGCGGGAGACCGCGTAGCCGGTGGTCGCGGCGATCAGCACGCCGATGACCGTGGTGCCGAGCGAGACGATCAGCGAGCTCTTCAGCCAGTCGAAGAACTCCGTGTGCTGCAGCACGAAGGAGTAGTTCGAGAACGTCATCTTCGACCAGATACCACCCGGGTGGAGGTAGTCGTCCTTGTCCGGGCCGAGGGACAGATAGACCAGCCAGGCGACCGGGAAGAAGGCGATCAGGCTCGCGACGGTCAGGATGCCGTGCGAGACGAGGGAGGCGACGGGGCCGCGCTCCCCACGCCGGACCGGGCGGAGCCGCGATGCGGCGAGGACCTGCGGGGTCACTGGGCTGCCCGGCTTGATCTCGGGCGGTGTTGCGGTGCTCATGGGGACTCCTGCCTCAGATCGCGAGCTGCTGCTCATTGCGGTTCAGCCAGCGGCGGTAGAAGGAGGTGAAGACGATCAGGATGGCCAGCAGCAGGATGCCGTAGGCGGCGGACTGTGCGAAGTCACGCGGTTGCTGTCCGAAGCCGAGGTAGTAGGCCCAGGTGACGAGGATCTGGGCGTCCGGGGCGGTGTTGCCGAACAGCAGGAAGATCACGGCGAACTGGTTGAAGGTCCAGATGATGCCGAGCAGGACGACGGTGGAGCTGACGGACCTGAGACCCGGCAGGGTGACGTAGCGGAACCGCTGCCAGGCGGTGGCGCCGTCCATCTCGGCGGCCTCGTACAGGGAGGCGTCGATGGACTGCAGTCCGCCGAGCAGGGAGACCATCATGAACGGCACACCGCACCAGGTGTTGACCATGATCGCGGCGAACCGCTGCCAGAAGGTGTCCTCGAGCCAGTCCGGTGACGGCAGGTGCAGTGCGTCGAGTGCCAGGTTGACGATGCCGCCGTCGGCGAGCATGAACCGCCAGCCGAAGACGGTGACGAAGGTCGGCACGGCCCACGGCAGGATGAGGATCAGCCGGTAGAAGGTGCGGCCGCGCAGCTTCTGGTTGAGCAGCAGCGCGAGGCCGAGTCCGATCGTGTAGTGCAGGGCGACACAGAGGGCCGTCCAGACGATCGTCCAGATGAAGTGCGACCAGAAGCGGTCATAGGCCGTCGGGCCGAACAGGATGTCCTTGTAGTTGTCGAGCCCGATGAACTTGTAGGTGGCGTCGATGTGGTTGACGCCGATCGTGCGCGCGGTGTTGAGGCTGTTGGCGTCCGTGAGCGTCAGGTACAGGCCGTACACCAACGGGTACAGCACGAGGGCGCCGAGCACGACGATCACCGGGGCGATCATCGCGTACGCGTACCAGTACTTCTGGTAGCTGCGCTTGAGGCGCCCGCCCAACCCGGGCCGTGGCGCGCGGTCACCGTGGCGTTTGCCGGTGGCGCGGTCGATGGCGACTGTCATGTTCGACACCTTCTGGGGAGTTCTACGGCCTGGGAAGTTCTACGGCAGTCAAAGTGGCGGGCGGGCTGGGCACAGGCCGGTGACCGCCGGGTCCGTCCCCCCATGTAATGGCGGACCCGACGGTCACTCGGGGATCACTTGCTGAAGTCCGGCACCAGCTTGGCCATGGCGAGCTCGGCGTTGCTCAGGCCCTTGTCGAGGGACTCCTTGCCGCCGGCGATGGCGGTCAGCTCGGTGTCCAGCGGGGTCCACAGGGAGCTGTACTCGGGCAGCGCCGGGCGCGGCTGGGCGGCGGGCAGGACCGTCTGGAAGCCGGCGATGCCCGGGTCGGCCTTGACCTCGGCGGTGTAGGCGTCGTCGCGGGTCGGCAGCGTGGAGTTCTTCAGGGCGATCTCCGTCTGCGACTTCGCGGAGGTCATGAAGTTGACGAACTTCAGAGCCGCCTTCTGGTGGGCGGAGTCCGAGCCGGCGTAGACGGACAGGTTGTGGCCGCCGGTCGGGGCCCCCGCCTTGCCGGTGGAGCCGGCCGGGACGGTGGCGATGCCGAGGTTGGACTTGTCCTTGAAGGCCGAGCCCTTGTAGAAGTTCGTGATCTCCCAGGGGCCCTGGATGATCGAGGCGACCTTGCCGTTGACGAACGCGTCCTGGATGTGGGCGTAGGCGTCGGCGGTGGTGTCGGCCTTGTGCAGGCCCTGTCCCTTGAAGAGGCTCAGCCAGGTGCCGTAGGCCTTCTTCGCGGGGGCCGAGTTCACGGTGATCTTCTTGGCGGTGGCGTCGACGGTGTCGGTGCCCTCGCCGTAGAGGAAGGTCTGCGCGTAGTAGGACTGGGTGGAGCCCCAGTAGCCGTAGACCTTGGCCTTGGAGTCGATCTTGGCGGCGTCGGCCTTCAGCTCGTCCCAGGTCTTGGGGGCCTCGGTGATGCCGGCCTTCTTGAAGAGCGCCTTGTTGTAGACGAGGGCGAGGGTGTCGGTGACCAGCGGGACACCGTAGGTCTTGCCGTCGTACTTGGCCTGCTCGATCAGGTTCGAGCGGAACTTGCTCTGGTCCTTCAGGGCCTCGGTGCCGTCCAGCGGCAGGAAGTAGCCCTTCTTGGCGAAGGCGGGGGTCCAGCCGACCTCGGAACGCAGCACGTCCGGGGCGCCCTTGGAGCCGGCGGCGGTGTCGAACTTGTTCTGCGCCTGGTCGAAGGGGACGTTGACGTACTTGACCTTGATGTCCTTGTTGGCGGCCTCGAACTCCTTGACCAGGGCCTTGTACGTCGGCGCCTCATTGGTGGCGTTGGAGGTGTCCCACCAGGTGATGGTGACCGGACCGTCGGACTTGCTGCCGCTGTCGCTTCCGCCGCAGGCCGTCGCCGCGAGGGCGAAGGACGCCACCAGCGCGGTGGCCGCTATGCCACGCCGCATGAGTTCTCCTTGAGGGTGAAAGCCCGTGTGATGCAGGGGCGACCCCGTCTGCCGCTCCCGCTGTCTTGCCGACTGCGCCGTTGCGGCCGCCGGGCGACGTGAACGTAACAGCGATGAAAGCTGCGCGAAAGGTCTTGCAGCAAAAAATTGCAAGACCCCGCGAGAGTTACATGCCCGTGACCTCTCCTCGACCCCCGCGCAACCGAGTATTGAAGCCTCTGAGCGGGCCGTGGGAGTCTTGTGCAAGACTCTGCAAGCTCTTGCCGAACCAGGCGCCCACCAGAACACGAGGGACCGCGATGACGCAGCAACCCGCTCGGGGCCGTGCAACCGCTCGTGCCCGGCGCCCGATTGGTGTGCAAAGTGACGGTCGGCCGGTACAGTCCACCCCTGTGACCACACGGCTTGCCGACATCGCTGCTCAGGCGGGGGTGAGCGAAGCGACCGTCAGCCGCGTCCTCAACGGCAAGCCGGGCGTCGCCGCCACCACCCGCCAGTCCGTGCTCGCCGCCCTC
Organism: Streptomyces sp. NRRL S-646; assembly: GCF_000720765.1. Taxonomy (GTDB): domain Bacteria; phylum Actinomycetota; class Actinomycetes; order Streptomycetales; family Streptomycetaceae; genus Streptomyces. The sequence goes on along the minus strand of NZ_JODC01000005.1, from coordinate 283,570 downwards.
GACGTCCTCGGGTACGAGCGCCCGGTGCGGCTGCGGCAGCGCAGCGAGGGCCTGGTGGGCCTGATAACCCCGGAGCTGGAGAACCCGATATTCCCGGCGCTGGCCCAGGTGATCGGCCAGGCACTGACCCGGCAGGGCTACACCCCGGTGCTCGCCACCCAGACCCCGGGCGGATCCACCGAGGACGAGCTGACGGAGATGCTGGTCGACCGCGGGGTCGCCGGCATCATCTACGTCTCCGGACTGCACGCCGACACCACCGCCGACATGGAGCGCTACGAGCGGCTGCGCGCTCAGGGCGTGCCGTATGTGCTGGTGGACGGCTTCTCGCCGAAGGTGCAGGCGCCGTTCATCTCCCCCGACGACCGCGCGGCGATGACGCTGGCGGTCACGCACCTGGTGTCGCTGGGGCATGTGCGGATCGGTCTCGCCCTCGGCCCCAAGCGCTTCGTGCCGGTGCAGCGCAAGATCGAGGGCTTTGTGCGGTCGATGCAGGACCAGACCGGTCTGAGCGCGCAGACGATCGAGACGGAGCTCGTTCAGCATTCGCTGTACACGCTGGAGGGCGGCCAGGCCGCCGCCACGGCGCTGATCGGCCGTGACTGCACGGCGGTGGTGTGCGCGAGCGACATGATGGCGCTCGGCGCGATACGCGCCGCGCGGCAGCTCGGACTCGAAGTCCCGCGGGACGTCTCGGTGGTGGGCTTCGACGACTCCCCCTTGATCGCCTTCACGGACCCGCCGCTGACAACGGTCCGCAAGCCCGTCCCCGCCATGGGTCAGGCGGCGGTGCGTACGTTGCTGGAGGAGATCGGTGGGACGCCTGCGCCCCACAGCGAGTTCGTGTTCATGCCGGAGCTGGTGGTGCGTGGTTCGACGGCTTCGGCGCCTGGGGACCGGAATCGTCCCTAAGGCGGAGAATCCTCGAATTCCTGCAGTGCGTCGGGAGTAGGCGCGCACGTCCGTCTGTTGTAGAACATGCGGCCCGAACCCGACCGCGGGATGATCGGTCGCAGAAGGCGTTTCTGGCAGACTTTGTGCCCATGGGTGACTCGACCGTGACCAGTCTGGACGACCGTGAACAGACGGCCGTTCCCGACTCCCTCACGGCCGCGAACAGGCCGGGCTTCCTGCACCGGCTGCGCACCCCGCGCCGCCCCCGCCTCTGGTTCGAGATCGTTCTGATCGCGGTGAGTTACTGGACGTACTCACTGATCCGCAACGCGGTTCCGGAACAGCGCGGCCAGGCGCTGCGCAATGCCGACTGGCTGTGGCGGATGGAGCACCATCTCGGCATCGCCGTCGAGGAGTCGGTCAACCACGCCGCGAACTCGGTGACTTGGCTGATCGTCGGGATGAACTACTACTACGCGACGCTGCACTTCGTGGTCACGCTGGGTGTGCTGGTGTGGCTCTACCGTAGTCACCCGGGGCGCTATGCGGCGACACGGCTGGTGCTGTTCGCGACGACGGGCGTGGCACTGGTCGGTTACTACCTGTATCCGCTGGCGCCGCCGCGGCTGATGCACGGCAGCACCTTCATCGACACGGTCATGGTCCATCAGACCTGGGGTTCGATGGCCTCCGGCGACCTGAAGCACATGTCGAACCAGTACGCGGCGATGCCGTCCATGCACATCGGGTGGTCCGTGTGGTGCGGGCTGACGATCTTTGCGCTGGCCAGGGTGCCGTGGGTGCGTGTGCTGGGGCTGCTGTACCCGGCGGCGACCTTGATCGTCATTGTCGCCACCGCGAATCACTTCTGGCTCGATGCGGTGGGCGGGCTGCTGTGCCTGGCGTTCGGATTCGCGGTGGCGCGGGTCTGGTACGGGACCTTGCCGTATGCGCTGCCTCGCGCTCCGCGGGTTGTGCCGAGTCAGGCCGTCAATCGTGTGCGGCTGCGTCGTGGCTGGTCGCTCCCCCACTCTCGGCTTCGCTCGAGCGGGGGGACCCCCATCGCGGCGGAGCCGCAAAATGACACGGTCCCGCGCCCCTGAAGGGCGCTTCACTCGCCGCGGTGTATCACGTGGCCCCCGGTCACCGTCAGCCGTACCGGCGCCTGCGCCAGCTCGTCCGCCGGGGCCTCCACGGGATCCAGGGCGAAGGCCGTGAGGTCGGCCCGGTACCCGACGGCGATACGGCCGGTCACCTCCGCCTCCCCCGCCGCTCGTGCCGCGTGGGTCGTGCAGCCCTCCAGGGCCTCCAGGCCCGTCAAACCCGCTCCCCGCGCCGAAGCCGCGCCCCTCGGCGCGCGTGCCGTCGCCAGCACGGCCCGGGCGTCGTAGTGGGCGATCGGCCAGTCCGAGCCCAGGGCGACGGTGGCGCCGGCGTCGCGCAGGTCACGCAGGCGCCAGGCGTGGGCGGCGCGGGTGGTGCCCAGGCGGCGGGACCACTCGTCGGTGCCGTCGGCGCGGGTGTATGCGGTGTGCGGGGGCTGCATCGATGCCGCCACGCCCAGCTCGGCGAAGCGCGGCAGGAGGTCGTCCGGGGCCGTCTCGATGTGTTCGATGCGGTGGCGGTCCCTGCCGGTCGGGCCGAGGGCGGCCACCACGTCCAGGGCGTGCCGTACCGCCGCGTCGCCGATGGCGTGGGTGGCTGTGCGGACGCCGGCCGTGTGCAGGTGTCGTACGGCCGCCGCGTACGCCTCGGGGTCCGGCCAGAACGCCTCGGTGCCCTGGCCGTGGCAGTCGGCGTGCTCCAGCCAGGCCGTGCCGCCCTCCACCGTGCCGTCCATGAAGAACTTCACCCCGCCGACCTGCCAGTGCCGGCCGCCGCGCCCCTGGAGGGCGCTCAGCTCCGCCAGGCCCGCCTCGTCGACTCCCGGCATGCACCACGGCGCGAACCGCAGCCGCACCGGCAGCACCGTCTCGCCGGCCACGGAGCCGACCAGCTCCGCATCCCCGGCGTCCATGACGTGCGCCCCGGTCAGACCGGTCGCGGCCATCGCCGACAGCAGCTCCACCAGACGGGCGCGGCGGGCGGTATAGGACGGGCGGGGCAGGACCGGAGCCAGCAGGTCCATCGCCGCGTGCTCGACGAGGTGTCCCGTCGGCCGCCCCTCGGCGTCGCAGACCACCTCCGAGCGCTGGGTGAAGGACCGCGGCCCGGTCACGCCCGCCGCGGCGAGCGCCGCGCCGGTCGCGAGGGCGGAGTGGCCGTCGTAGAGGCGCAGGAAGGCGGGTGCTCCGGCGAGCACGTCCTCGATGAGGGTGCGGTCGACGGGTCGGCCCTCGAAGGCGTTGTGGTCGAGGGCGTGTCCGATCACCCAGCCGTCGATCCGCTCGGCGGCGGCGAGGGCCGCCCGCAGCCCGGCAAGGTCCGTCACCCCCGACAGATCGACGCCGGTCGCCATGTCCAGCCCCCACACGGGGTGGCTGTGCGCGTCCACGAGTCCGGGCACGAGGTGCGCCCCCTCCAGGGCTACGACCTCGGTGCCCGGCCCGCGCCAGTCGCGGACGTCGCTCTCGTCGCCGACCGCGGCGATCACCCCGTCGCGCACGGCGACGGCGGTGGCGTACGGCCGGGCGGGGTCGAGAGTGCGGACCTTGGCGCCGGTGAGGATCAGGCCGGGGGTGGGCATGGTGAGGTGAACTCCCTTGTCGGGTGATGCGGTTCGGCTCTTCGTCTATTCGGCGGGCTCGGCGGCGAAGTCCGCGTACACCTGCGGCCGTTCGCGGCGCAGCCACCAGGCAAGGCCCAGGCCTACGACGAAGACGGCGGGCGCGGTCACGATCAGGATGGTGTTGACGGTGGGCGAGGCGCCGGTGAACAGGTCGATGTGGGTGATGACCAGCCCTATCGCCGTGGCGAGGAGCACGGCGGCGGTGACCGGCGCGACGACCGTGCGCAGGGTGCCCTCCTGGTGCCGTACGCGCCGGAAGTAGCAGGGTACGGCGATCGCGGCGAGCAGCTGGAGGGTGAACAGGCCGATCATTCCGGGGGTGTTGACCCACAGAAGCAGCTGTTGGTACGGGTCGGCGCCGGCTGCCCAGAAGGCGAGTACGACGACCGCGCCGAGGACGGTCTGGGCGACTCCGGCGACGTACGGGGAGCGGTGGCGGGGGTGGATGCGGCCCAGCCGTTTCGGCAGGACGCCCTCCTCGGCGAGGGCGAGGGCGTAGCGGTTGATCGCGTTGTGGAAGGCGAGGAGGGAGGCGATGACGCTGGTGACGATGAAGATGTGCATCAGGTCGGCCGCCCAGCCGCCGGCGTAGGTGGTGATGGCGGAGAAGAAGAGCCCGCCGGGGTCCTTGGCGGCGGCCGCGATCACTTCCTGGTTGCCGAAGGCCTGAATGACGATCCAGACCATGAAGGCGTAGAAGAGGCCGAGGAAGCCGATGGCCACGTAGGTCGCGCGCGGGACCGTGCGTTCCGGGTTGCGGGCTTCGCGGCGGTAGATGACGGTCGACTCGAAGCCGGTGAACGCGGCGAAGGCGAAGGCCAGAACGACGGCAGTTCCGGAGACCAGGACGTGGCCCGGGGCGAAGGAGGCGCCGGACAGGCCGTGTGCGCCGCCCTTGACGAGCACACCGCCCGCGAGGAGCGCCAGGATGCCGGTCTCGGCGACGAGCAGGACGCCGAGGACCTTGGCGCCGAAGTCGATGGAGCGGTAGCCGCCGTAGCCGATGAGGAGGAGGCCGGCGAGGGAGATCGGCAGCCAGGGGACGTCGGCGCCGAAAACGGCGTGCAGGGTGTCCCTGGTGGCGGAGGCGAGGAGGCCGTAGACGCCGATCTCCATGCCGTTGTAGCCGATCAGGGCGAGCAGCGCGGCGCCGATGCCGACGGGTCGGCCGAGGCCGCGGGTGATGTACGCGTAGAACGCGCCGCCGCTCTTCACATGGCGGCTCATGGTGGTGAAGCCGACGGCGAAGACGGCGAGGGTGATGCCGGCGATGAGGTAGCCGGCGGGGGCGCCGATGCCGCCGAGCAGGATCGCGAGCGGCGCGACGCCGGCCATGACGGTGAGCGGGGCGGCGGCGGACACCACGAAGAAGGCGATGTCGGCGGTGCCGAGGGAGCCGGAGCGGAGGGTCGCGGTGCCGGGTGGCGTGCTCTCCGCGGAGGCATCGGGGGTGGTGACGGACATGGGCGAAGCCCTTCGAGCGCGGCGGACGGGGAGTGTTCCGGGCGTGCGGGGTGGCCGGCGTTCCCGGAACACGTGGCGGTGTCCGGGCCCGTAAATCTAAAGGCTTTCGGTTTCGGCAATGTAGCCTCCTCCTGGGCATCCGGGAAGACCTGTCCCGCACCTTCACTCGCATCTCCAGGGGGATCACACGCATGGGACGGCCGCGCACACCGCTCCTCGACCGTGAGCGCATCACCACGACGGCACTGCAACTCGTCGATGAGCAGGGCGACTTCAGCGTGCCGCAGATCGCGAAGCGGCTCGGGGTGCAGACCGGTTCCGTGTACCACCATGTGGACGGCCGGGACGGCATCGTGGAACTGCTGCGGGAGCGGGTCGCGGCCGCGATCGATCCCGGCACGCTGGATGCCACGCCGTGGGACGCGGCAGTGGAGGCGTGGGCGCGCTCCTACCGGGCGGCGTTCGCCGCTCATCCGAAGGCGATCCCGCTGCTGATGACGTCACCCGTACGAGCGCCCCGGGTGCTGGAGCAGTACGAACGGGCCGTGACACTTCTGCTCGACGCGGGCTTCGCGCCGGGTGACGTGATGCCGCTGATCATCGCCCTGGAGAACCTGGTGCTGGGGTCGGCCCTCGACCTCGCGGCACCCGAGACGATGTGGGTGCTGACGGAGACGACTCCGACGCCACGGCTGGCAGAGGCGCTGGCGGCGGCGGGCGAGGGGCGGACGAACCGGGCGTTCGAGGTGGGGCTGGCGGGGTTCCTCGCCCATGCAAGGAGCACACTGGCGGCGGGCGGCTAACCGGGCCTTGTCTTCAGGGGCGCGGGGCGGTGCGCATCAGCGGCTCCGCCGCGATGGGGGTCCCCCCGCTCGAGCGAAGCCGAGAGTGGGGAAGCGACCCGCCACAGACAACCCGCAGCCGACTACGCACCGTAGAACAGCGTCTCCACCACCGCCCGAGCCCGACGGGCCGTACGGCGATAACCGTCCAGCATGTCCCCCACATGGCCGTCCCCGTACCCCAAGTACCGCCCCACCGCGGCCAGTTCACGCCCGTCCGACGGAAAGGTGTCCCCCGCGCGGCCGCGCACCAGCATCACCGCGTTGCGCACGCGCGTGGCCAGTACCCACGCCTCGTCCAGGATCGACGCGTCCTCGGTCGAGATCAGCTCGGCCGCGGCCGCCGCCGCGAGCGCCTCCCGGGTACGGGTCGTGCGCAGGCCCAGCTCGGCCCAGCCGTGCTGCAGCTGCAGCAGCTGCACGGTCCATTCGACGTCGGACAGGCCGCCGGGCCCGAGCTTGGTGTGCAGCTTGGGGTCGGCGCCGCGGGGCATCCGCTCGGACTCCATGCGGGCCTTCAGGCGGCGGATCTCCCGTATGGCGTCGTCCCCGAGCCCCTCCGCCGGATACCTCAGCGGATCGATCAGCTCGATGAAGGACCGCCCCAGCTCCTCGTCCCCGGCGACCGGCTCGGCCCGCAGCAGCGCCTGCGACTCCCAGACCAGGGACCAGCGGCGGTAGTATGCCTCGTACGACTTCAGTGTCCGTACCAGCGGCCCGGACTTGCCCTCGGGCCGCAGGTCCGCGTCGATCAGCAGCGGCGGGTCCGCGCTCGGGATCTGCAGCAGCCGCCGCATCTCGGAGACGACCTTGTTCGCCGCCTCGGAGGCCTCCTGCTCGGCCACGCCCTCCCACGGCTCGTGCACGAAGATCACGTCCGCGTCGGAGCCGTAACCCAGTTCGTGCCCCCCGAAGCGCCCCATGCCGATCACGGCGAAGCGGGTCGGCAGTTTGTCGCCCCAGCCGTCGCGCACCACCGCACGCAGCGTCCCGGCGAGCGTCGCCGCCGTCAGGTCGGACACCGCGCCGCCGACCAGGTCCACCAGCGCGCCCTGGTCGGCCTCGGCGGGCTGGGTCTCGGTGCCGTAGGAGCCGACGATGTCGACCGCGGCCGTACGGAACAGCTCGCGGCGGCGGACGCCGCGGGCCGCGGTGACCGCCTGCTGGGCGTTCTCCGCGCGGCCGACGGCGGCGAGGATCTCCTGCTCCAGCTGGGCGCGCTCGCGCGGCTCCAGCCCCCCGCCGTCGCCGTCGCCGAGCAGGGCCACCGCCTCCGGGGCGCGCATCAGCAGGTCGGGGGCGAGGCGCCCGGCGGACAGTACGCGTGCGAGGTTCTCGGCCGCGGCGCCCTCGTCCCGCAGCAGCCGCAGATACCAGGGGGTCTTGCCGAGCGCGTCCGAGACCTTGCGGAAGTTGAGCAGGCCGGCGTCCGGGTCGGCGGAGTCCGCGAACCAGCCAAGGAGCACGGGCAGCAGGGTCCGCTGGATGGCGGCCTTTCTCGTCACCCCGGAGGCCAGCGCCTCCAGGTGGCGCAGGGCGGCGGCCGGGTCGCCGTAGCCGAGCGCGACCAGCCGCTCCCTGGCTGCCTCCGGGCTCAACCGGGCCTCGCCGGGGGCGAGTTGGGCGACCGCGTCGAGCAGGGGGCGGTAGAAGAGCTTCTCGTGCAGACGCCGTACGACGGCTGCGTGCCGCCGCCATTCGCGGTTGAGCTCGGCGACCGGGTCGACGCGCAGGCCCAGGGACCGCCCGATGCGGCGCTGGTCCGCCTCGTCCTCGGGGACGAGATGGGTGCGGCGCAGGCGGTAGAGCTGGATGCGGTGCTCCATGGAGCGCAGGAAGCGGTAGGCGTCGTCGAGCTGCACGGCGTCGGCCCGCCCCACGTACCCGCCCGCCGCCAGCGCCTGCAGCGCGTCCAGGGTGGTGCCGCTGCGCAGCGCCGCGTCCGCCCGCCCGTGCACCAACTGCAGCAGCTGTACGGCGAATTCGACGTCCCTGAGGCCTCCGGGGCCGAGCTTCAGTTCGCGGTCGACCTCGGCGGCGGGGATGTTCTCGACGACCCGGCGGCGCATCCTCTGGACGTCGACGACGAAGTTCTCCCGCTCGGCGGCCTTCCAGACGAGGGGTTCGAGGGCGGCGACGTACTCCTCGCCGAGCTCGATGTCGCCGGCCACCGGGCGGGCCTTGAGCAGCGCCTGGAACTCCCAGGTCTTGGCCCAGCGCTGGTAGTAGGCGAGGTGGCTGGAGAGGGTACGGACCAGCGGACCGTTTCTGCCCTCGGGGCGCAGATTGGCGTCGACCGGCCAGATGGACCCCTCCACCGTCGTCTCGGAACAGATCCGCATCATGTGCGAGGCGAGCTTGGTGGCGGAGCGCAGGGCCTTGCCCTCGTCTGCCCCGTCGACGGCCTCGCCCACGAAGATCACATCGACGTCGGAGACGTAGTTGAGCTCATGGCCGCCGCACTTGCCCATCGCGATGACCGCGAGCCGGCACAGCGCGGCGTCCTCGGGCGCGGCGGCGCGGGCGATGGCGAGGGCGGCGCGCAGGGTGGCGGTGGCGAGGTCGGCGAGTTCGGCGGCGGTCTCGGCGAGGTCGGTGGTGCCGCACACGTCGCGGGCGGCGATGGACAGCAGGCAGCGGCGGTAAGCGACCCGCAGGGAGACGGGGTCGGTGGCCTCCGCGAGGCCCCGCTCGAACTCCTCCACCCCCGGGTGCAGATCCCGCGGCTCGTAGGTGACCAGCGCCTCCCAGTCACGCGGGTGCCGGGCCAGATGGTCGGCGAGCGCGGCGGAGGCACCGAGCACGCCGAGCAGCCGGTCGCGCAGCGGCTTGGCCGCTATGAGCGTGTCGAGCAGCTCGCGGTGCGCGGTGGGCCCCGGCTGGGCCTCCAGGAGCCGTACCAGACCGAGCAGCGCCAGGTCCGGGTCGGCGGTCGCACCCAGCGCGTCGAGCAGCACCGGGTCGTCCCGCACGGGCATCAGCTCGACGCTGTCCAGCAGCCGCTCGGCGGCGGAGGGATCGGTGAACCCGTGCCGCAGCAGCCGCGTGAAGGTACTGCTTCTGCGCCCGGGCACCGTCATCCCCGTCCTCCTGTCGGATCAAGGTCGTACTGGCCCGAGCCTAACCGCAGACACTGACACAAGCGCCGGGGCGGGACGACCGATGAGTTCCCCCGGCGGAAGCGGTCTTCTCTTCGAAGGGACTTCGCAGGGACTCCGCAGGGATTCCTGCACGGATTCTCCGGTACGAGGAGTGGCAGCCCATGGCGGACAACGACCCGCAGACCCGTCTCGACCCCCTGTACAGCGACCCGCAGGCCACCGCGACCGCCTGGTCCGAGGCCGAGGCGCTGCTCGCTCAGGCCGAGCTGTTCTGGATCTCGACCGTGCGGCCGGGCGGGCGGCCGCATGTGACGCCGCTGCCCGCGGTCTGGGCGGACGGCGCGTTGCACTTCTGCACGGGCCCCGAGGAGCGCAAGGCGAAGAACCTCGCGGGCAATCCGCAGGTCGTGCTGACGACCGGCAGCAACAGCTGGGACAAGGGGTACGACCTGGTCGTGGAGGGCGAGGCGGTGCGCGTGGCCGACGAGGACCGGCTGCGCGAGCTGGCCGCCGCGTGGGAGGCCAAGTACGGCAGCTTCTGGCACTTCGAGGTACGGGACGGAGCGTTCCACCACGGCGGCGGGCCCGCGTTCGTATTCTCTGTGGCGCCCCGCACCGTTTTCGGCTTCGGTAAGGGGGAGCCGTTCAGCCAGACGCGGTGGCGATTCGAGTGACGTACGACCGACGCAACGACAAGGGAGTCGCTCCATGGAGATGAGCCTCGAAGTGATCCTGCTGCCGGTCTCGGACGTGGACCGGGCCAAGGAGTTCTACCGGGACAAGGTCGGCTTCCATGTGGATCTCGACGGCGAGGTGATGGAGGGGGTGCGGATCGTCCAGCTCACCCCGCCCGGGTCGGGGTGTTCGATCGCGCTGGTCGACGGCCTGCAGGTGCCGACCGGGACGCCGCAGCCGGGGACGTACCACGGGATGCAGCTCTGCGTGACGGACGCGAAGGCGGCGTACGAGGAGCTGACGGCGCGCGGGCTGGAGGTCACCGAGCCGCAGCAGTTCGCCCCGCAGGACGGCGCCACCTTCATGTACTTCAAGGACCCGGACGGCAACGGCTGGGCCATCCAGGAGTACCGGCGCCGGGAGACGGAACCCCTGCACAAGGTGCTGGCCGACCTGGCGGCCCAGCGGCAGTAGCCGACGAAGGCCGCGGCGCATCGGCGCCGCGGCCTTCCCGTGCGTTTCTGGAGCGGAGAGCCCTACAGAACTACAGAACCGGCAGGTTCTTCCGCAGCTCGAACGCCGTGACCTCGCTGCGGTACTCCTCCCACTCCTGGCGCTTGTTGCGCAGGAAGAAATCGAAGACGTGCTCGCCCAGGGTCTCGGCGACCAGGTCGCTGCGCTCCATCAGAGTGAGCGCCTCGCCCAGGTTCTGCGGGAGGGGCTCGATGCCCATCGCGCGGCGCTCGGCGTCCGAGAGGGCCCAGACGTCGTCCTCGGCGCCCGGCGGGAGCTCGTAGCCCTGCTCGATGCCCTTCAGGCCGGCGGCCAGCAGCAGCGCGTACGCCAGGTACGGGTTCGCGCCCGAGTCCAGGGAGCGGACCTCGACCCGCGCGGAGCCCGTCTTGCCGGGCTTGTACATCGGGACGCGGACCAGGGCCGAGCGGTTGTTGTGGCCCCAGCAGATGTAGGAGGGGGCCTCGCCGCCGGCGCCGGCCGTGCGCTCCGAGCCGCCCCAGATGCGCTTGTAGGAGTTCACCCACTGGTTGGTGACCGCGGAGATCTCCGCCGCGTGCTTGAGCAGGCCCGCGATGAAGGAGCGGCCGACCTTGGAGAGCTGGTACTCCGAGCCGGACTCGTAGAACGCGTTCCTGTCGCCCTCGAAGAGGGAGAGGTGCGTGTGCATGCCGCTGCCCGGGTGCTCCGAGAACGGCTTCGGCATGAAGGTCGCCTGGACGCCCTGCTCCAGTGCCACCTGCTTCATGACCAGGCGGAACGTCATGATGTTGTCCGCCGTGGAGAGCGCGTCGGCGTAGCGGAGGTCGATCTCCTGCTGGCCCGGGGCGCCCTCGTGGTGGGAGAACTCGACCGAGATGCCCATCGACTCCAGCATGGTGATCGCCTGGCGGCGGAAGTCCATGCCGATGTTCTGCGGGGTGTGGTCGAAGTAGCCGGAGTTGTCGGCGGGCGTCGGGCGCGTGCCGTCCAGCGGGCGGTCCTTCAGCAGGAAGAACTCGATCTCCGGGTGGGTGTAGAAGGTGAAGCCCAGGTCGGAGCCGCGGGTCAGGGCGCGCTTGAGGACGTAGCGCGGGTCGGCGAAGGACGGGGAGCCGTCCGGCATGAGGATGTCGCAGAACATGCGGGCGGTGCCGGGGGCCTCGGCGCGCCAGGGCAGGATCTGGAAGGTCGACGGGTCCGGCTTGGCGATCATGTCGGACTCGTAGACACGGGCGAAGCCCTCGATCGCCGAGCCGTCGAAGCCGATGCCCTCGTCGAAGGCCTGTTCAAGCTCGGCGGGGGCCACGGCGACGGACTTGAGGAAGCCCAGCACGTCCGTGAACCACAGCCGTACGAAACGGATGTCGCGCTCCTCCAGTGTCCGGAGCACGAACTCCTGCTGCTTGTCCATCTTCCGCTTCCCCATCCTTGCTGGTCAGGCCGCCTGTCTCCCTGTCCCGCAGGAGGCGGTCGGGCACCTGAGCATCACACCACAACAGCATTTCGTGCGCGTTGCCGACCATGATCGGCCGGCCGACCGCGGCCTGAACGCCTCGCCAACGGCGGGTGTACTGCTCACCGCCCATCTTGCCTGCTCGGACCGACATCCGTAATGGGAGGCCCGGCAGAAGGTAATGAGCGCCTCCGCAGGAACCGGCTTTCCCTTGCCCCGTCTGCAAAACGTCACCGGTCTCCCACTACGATCAGGCGACCCGACCGACATTTTTTCCCACCCCCCACCCGATTCCCCCAGAAGGACACTGCGATGGCCACCGCCAAGAAGAGCAGCAGCGCGGCACGCAAGGCTCGAATAGAGGAGATGCGGCGCGCCGAGCAGGCCCGCGAGCGGCGCAACCGGATCCTCACGATCGGCGCGAGCGTGCTGGTCGTCGCCGCTCTGGTGGTCGGCGGTGTCTTCATCGTGAAGTCGCAGGACGGCAAGAAGAGCGACACGGCGAGCGACACGACGTCCTCGGGCGACGGCAAGGGGCACTTCGTCACCGGCAAGGACGGGGTGCGGACCTGGACGGGCAAGCTGGCCCGCAACCATGTCACCGGGACGGTCGGCTACCCGATGCACCCTCCGGTCGGCGGCAACCACAACCAGGTGTGGCTCAACTGCAACGGCGACGTCTACACCAAGGCCGTGCACGACGAGAACGCCGTACACGCCCTGGAGCACGGCGCGGTCTGGGTGACGTACACCGACAAGGCGAAGAAGTCCGACGTGGACAAGCTCGCGGCGAAGGTGAAGCAGACGCCGTACTCGCTGATGAGCCCGTACTCCGACCAGTCCTCCCCGATCGAGCTGTCGGCGTGGGGGCACCAGCTGAGCGTGACGAGCGCCGACGACCCGAAGGTCGCCAAGTTCTTCGAGACGTATGTGCAGGGCAAGCAGACCCCGGAGCCGGGTGCCTCCTGCACCGGCGGGACGATGTGACGTGAGGAAGCACATCGGCTGGATCGCCGGGGCAACGGCGGCCGCGCTCGTCGCCGCGGGTGCGATCACCTATGCGGTCGCCGAGGACGGCGGGTCGGACACGGGCGCGAGCACGCCCACCGCCGACTCCGCGGACGCGGGATTCGCGCGGGACATGGCGGTGCATCACCAGCAGGCCGTCGAGATGTCGTACATCGTGCGCGACCGTACGAAGAACGCGGAAGTGCGACGGCTCGCCTACGACATCGCGCAGACGCAGGCCAACCAGCGCGGCATGCTGCTGGGCTGGCTGGATCTGTGGGGGCTGCCGAAGGTGTCGGCGGATCCGCCGATGACCTGGATGGGCATGGGCGACATGGCCTCCGGCAAGGACGGCGCGCTGATGCCCGGCATGGCGACCAACACGGAGATGACGAAACTCGGCACGCTCAGCGGCAAGCAGGCCGAGGTCTTCTATCTGCAGTTGATGACGGACCATCACAAGGGCGGCATCCACATGGCCGAGGGCTGTGTCGCCAAGTGCCGGGTCGGGGTGGAGAAGAGTCTCGCGCAGGGCATGGTCGACGCTCAGCAGTCGGAGATCAAGCTGATGGCGGACATGCTCAAGGAGCGCGGGGCGAAAGCGCGTTCATAACCCTCCGAGGGGAACGAAAGCCTCAAATCGCCCTGGATGACGGTTCCTTGGGTTTCTCTTGGCTTACGCATTCCCCTGGCATGAACGGTTCATCGAAAGAGTGACCCCCATCGCTTGATCCAATGCCCGCGCCTCCGCCGCGGAGCGGGTTGTCTACGCGGATCACAGCGACGACCGACCACACATGCGAAGAACCGCATCGCAGGGGGTTCCATGAGATCCAACCGCGCCAAACTGCGCACCGTGAGCATGGCGGCGACACTGCCCATGATCGCCGGTGCGCTGGCGCTCGGCATACCCGCGGCGCACGCCGCGGACAACCCCGGCCGGAACGCACTCGCGGGCACCAAGCCCGCGTGGGCGACGGCCAGGGCGGACAAGGGAGCCACGTCCGACAGCTCCCGGGTCTCCGCCCGGGTGTATTTCGCGGGCAAGGACGCCGCCGGCCTCGCCGCCTACGCGAAGGCCGTGTCCGACCCGAGCTCGGCCTCGTACGGCAAGTACCTGAGCGCCAAGCAGGCACAGGCCCGCTACGGCGCGACCAAGGCCCAGGTGGCCGCGGTCAAGTCGTGGCTGAGGTCCGCGGGCCTGAAGGTCACGGGCACCACGCAGCACTACGTCTCCGTCACCGGTGACGTGGCCGCCGCCGAGAAGGCGTTCGGCACCCAGCTGCACAACTACACCAAGGGCTCGAAGACCTACCGGGCGCCGGCGAAGGCCGCCTCCGTCCCGGAGAGCCTGAAGGGCGCCGTCCTGACCGTCACCGGCCTGGACAACGCTCCGCACAAGTCGACCCACGACGACCAGCTGCCGCCGCCGGAGACCGTGTTCCGCAACTCCGGGCCGTTCTCCTCGTACTTCGGCTCGAACATCGCGAGCACGCTGCCCGACGCCTACGGTTCGAAGATCCCGTACGCGATCAAGGGCTACACCGGCAAGCAGCTGCGCGCCGCCTACGGTGCGGGCAGCTACACCGGCAAGGGTGTCCGGATCGCCATCACGGACGCGTACGCCTCGCCGTCCATCGCGTTCGACGCGCAGACGTACGCCGGCAAGCACGGCGACGCCAAGTGGACGACCGGGCAGCTGCACCAGGTCCTGCCGAAGAAGTACACGAACACCAAGGACTGCTCCGCCGCCGGCTGGTACGGCGAGGAGACCCTGGACGTCGAGGCCGTGCACGCGGTCGCGCCGGCCGCGGACGTCACCTATGTGGGCGCCGCGTCGTGCATGGACAACGACCTGCTGGACTCGCTGAGCAAGGTGGTGGACAACCACCTCGCCGACATCGTCTCCAACTCGTGGGGCGACATCGAGGCCAACCAGACGCCGGACCTCGCGGCCGCCTACGACCAGGTGTTCCAGTTCGGCGCGGTCGAGGGCATCGGCTTCTACTTCTCCTCCGGTGACAACGGCGACGAGGTCGCCAACACCAAGACGAAGCAGGTCGACACCCCGGCCAACTCGGCCTGGGTGACGGCGGTCGGCGGTACCTCGCTGGCGGTCGGCAAGAGCAACAACTACCAGTGGGAAACCGGCTGGGGCACCGAGAAGGCCGTGCTGTCCGCGGACGGCAAGAGCTGGACCAACTTCCCCGGCGCGTTCACCTCGGGTGCGGGCGGCGGCACCAGCAAGACGGTCGCCGAGCCCTTCTACCAGAAGGGCGTCGTCCCGGACGCGCTCGCCACGGCCAACAGCGCCGACGGCAACCGTGTCGTCCCGGACATCGCGGCGATCGCCGACCCGAACACCGGCTTCCTGGTCGGCCAGACCCAGACCCTGCCGGACGGGAAGACCCAGGCGTACGACGAGTACCGCATCGGCGGCACCTCGCTCGCCGCTCCGGTCATCGCGGCCGTCCAGGCACTGGCCCAGGAGGCACACGGCGGCAAGGCGCTCGGCTTCGCCAACCCGGAGATCTACGCCCGGTACGGCAAGGGTGTCTACCACGACGTCGTCGACAAGCCGACGGGCAAGGACCTCGCCGTCGCGCGCGTCGACTTCGTCAACGGCTACGACGCCACCGGCGGCCTGGCCACCTCGGTCCGCAGCCTCGGCAAGGACAGCTCGCTGTCCGCGGTCAAGGGCTACGACGACGTCACCGGCGTGGGCTCGCCCGCGAACGGCTACGTGGAGTCGTACAAGGGCCACTGAGGCACCGCACCGCCGGTAACGGCACCTGAGGGGCGCGGGATGTGTTCATCCCGCGCCCCTTCGGCGTGCGTGGGGTGACGCACACCCCGCGCCCGGCGATCGCGTCGCTCTGACGAGCCCGCCGCCGAGCCGCTGAGGCAGGGGAGAAAGAACCCGAGCCGTATCGCAGGGTGGGGCACTTCTGTTTCCGGTTTTCCGGTCAGCCTGTCGGCAGCCGGAAAACCGGAAGGCGCCCACGAGTCAGCGAGTTCCCTTGCGGCGGCGGTCAAGGATCAGAAAGACCAGGAATCCGGCGGCGAAGAGCAGCGCGCCGGCGATCAGGAACGGCACCGGGGCGTACTCGTCGGTGCAGGTCTCCCCGCCGGCCGTGGCCCGGCACACGTTCCCCGGGCCACCCCGGTTCAGGTAGGCAACGTAGAAGAGCGGCAGCGACAGGCCGGTGACGGCTCCGACGACGGCGTTCCGATGCCCCTTGCGCAGCAGGAACACGGCGGCCAGGGCTCCCAGGACGATCAGGACCAGGCCCACCGAGAGCAGCGCGGCCAGCCCGAGCGCCACACAGCCACCGACCGCGAGCCATGCCAGGAACCAGCCCCACTCCTGCGCGCGCTCATCCCGGACTGCGACACCATTGCTTTGCACAGCGCCTCCTGCTTCGGCGTGAGACTCGCTCGATCGGACGGCGAATCCGCAGGAACCAGCGTACGCTCTGCCATGATCACGCCAAAGGTTGGCGGGGGTGCGCGGCGCTGAGGCCCGCCCCCATCGCGTCGCTCTGACGATTACACTGATCCTCGTGCCTCAGTCGAACTTCTGGTCCATCTATCAGCACGGCTTCGCCCGCGTCGCCGCATGTACGGGCCACACCGTCATCGCGGACCCGCCCGCCAACGCCGAGGCGGTCCTGCGTCACGCACGCAGATGCGCCGAGGAGGGTGTCGCCGTCGCCGTCTTCCCGGAGATGGTGCTGTGCGGCTACTCCATCGAGGACCTCCTGCTGCAGGACGCACTGCTCGACCAGGTCGAGCAGGCGCTCGGGGAAGTGGTGGCCGGCTCGGCGGAGCTGCTGCCGGTGCTGGTCGTCGGGGCCCCGCTGCGCCATCGCCACCGGGTCTACAACTGCGCGGTGATCGTGCACCGCGGCCGTGTCCTCGGTGTGGTGCCCAAGTCGTACCCGCCGTACTACCGGGAGTTCTACGAGCGCCGGCAGATCGCCGACGGCGCCGACGAGCGCGGCGGGTCGATCCGGGTCGGCGGCGAGTCCGTGCCGTTCGGCGTGGATCTGCTGTTCGCGGCCGACGACGTGCCCGGTCTGGTGCTGCACGCGGAGATCTGCGAGGACATGTGGGTGCCGGTGCCGCCGAGCGCGGAGGCGGCCCTCGCCGGTGCGACCGTCCTCGTCAACCTCTCCGGCAGCCCGATCACGGTCGGGCGGGCCGAGGACCGCAAGCTGCTGTGCCGCTCGGCGTCCTCGCGCTGCCTCGCCGCGTACGTCTACGCGGCCGCCGGGCTCGGCGAGTCGACCACCGACCTGTCCTGGGACGGCCAGGCCATGGTCTACGAGAACGGTGCGCTGCTGGCCGAGACCGAGCGGTTCCCGCTCGGCGACGAGTACGCCATCGCCGACATCGACCTCGACCTGCTGCGGCAGGAGCGGCAGCGGATGGGCACGTTCGACGACAACCGCCGTACGCACCGGGCGCGCACCGGTGACTTCCGGACCGTCGGGTTCGAGCTCGATCCGCCGCTCACCGATCTCGGGCTGCGCCGCCGGCTGGAGCGCTTCCCGTTCGTGCCGGCCGACGCGGAGCGGCTCGCCCTGGACTGCTACGAGGCGTACAACATCCAGGTCGAGGGCCTCCAGCAGCGCCTCGCCTCGATCGGCGGCCCGAAGGTGGTCATCGGGGTGTCCGGCGGCCTGGACTCCACGCATGCGCTGATCGTCGCCGCGCGGGCGATGGACCGTGCGGGGCGTCCGCGCAGCGACATCCTGGCGTGGACCCTGCCCGGCTTCGCGACCAGCGACCACACCAAGGCCAACGCGCACGCGCTGATGCGCTCTCTGGGGGTCACGGCGGCCGAACTGGACATCACGCCGACGGCGCGGCTGATGCTGCAGGAGATGGGGCATCCGTTCGCCTCCGGTGAGCCGGTGTACGACGTCACCTTCGAGAACGTGCAGGCGGGCCTGCGCACCGACTACCTGTTCCGGCTCGCCAACCAGCGCGGCGGCATCGTGCTCGGCACCGGTGATCTGTCGGAGCTGGCGCTCGGCTGGTCCACGTACGGCGTGGGCGACCAGATGAGCCACTACAACGTCAACTCGGGTGTGCCGAAGACGCTGATGCAGCATCTGATCCGGTGGGTCATCAGCAGCGGGCAGTTCGACGAGGAGACGGGGAAGATCCTGGCCGCGATCCTCGACACCGAGATCAGCCCGGAGCTGGTGCCGGGTGAGGAGATGCAGTCGACCGAGTCGAAGATCGGGCCGTACGCGCTGCACGACTTCACACTGTTCCATGTGCTGCGGTACGGGTTCCGGCCGTCGAAGATCGCCTTCCTGGCCTGGCACGCGTGGCACGACTCGGACGCGGGCGGCTGGCCGCCCGGCTTCCCCGACGCCAAGCGGGTGGCGTACGACCTGCCGGAGATCCGGCAGTGGCTGGAGGTCTTCTGCCGCCGCTTCTTCGCGTTCGCGCAGTTCAAGCGGTCGGCGATGCCCAATGGGCCGAAGGTTTCGGCCGGGGGTTCACTGTCCCCGCGGGGGGACTGGCGGGCGCCTTCGGACAGCTCGGCGACAGCTTGGCTGCAGGATCTTGCCCGCTTCGATTAGTTTCGATCGGTTCAGTGCGGGTGAGCGGGGGTGCGCGGCCCTGGGGGCTGCGCCCCCGGACCCCCATCGGCCCGAGGGCCTCGTCCTCAGACGCCGGACGGCCTGAAAATTGCTGACCGGCGCACGGGCGGTAAGCCTCAGTGGTGCAGCGCCTCCGCCTGCTGTGGCATGTGCGACGCGACCACTCGTTCCCGGCCGGCCTGCGGCTGCGGAGCGACCTGCCTCCGGTCCACCGCATACGCGACCCCCGCGACGCCCAGTCCCAGCACCGCCAGCATCGCGCCCGCCAGTGCCGGGGACGTCACGCCGAAGCCCGCGGCCAGGGCGACGCCCCCGATCCACGCTCCCCCGGCGTTCGCCAGGTTGAACGCGGCCTGGTTCGCGGACGACGCCAGGGACGGGGCCGCCGACGCCTTCTCCATGACCATCAGCTGGAGCGGCGAGCCGGTGATGAAGGCCGCCGCGCCCAGCAGGACCACCGCCAGGGCCGCGGTCCACTGTGTCGACATCAGCAGCGGGAACAGGGCCAGGACGCCCGCCAGGGAGACCAGGCCGCCGAAGAGCGTCCCCCGCAGGGAGTGGTCCGCCAGGCGGCCGCCCGCCAGGTTGCCCACCGTCGCGCCGACGCCGAACAGCGCCAGCAGCAGCGTCACGCTGGTCTCGGCGTACCCGGCGGCATCCGTGAGCATCGGCGTGATGTAGCTGTACGCGGCGAACAGCGCGCCGAAGCCGGCGACCGTGGTGCCGAGCGCCAGCCAGACCGGCACGGAGCGCAGGGCGGCCAGTTCGCCGCGCAGGCCCGTCGCCGGGGCGACGTGGGTGTGGTCGTGCGGGATCAGCGCCGCCAGGGAGGCGATCGCGGCGAGTCCGATGGCGCTGACACCGAGGAAGGCGGCCCGCCAGCCGAGGTGCTGCCCGATGAGTGTGGCCACCGGGACACCGGCGATATTGGCGATGGTGAGGCCGAGGAACATGAGGGAGACCGAGCGGGCCTTGCGCTCGGGGGCGACCAGGTTCGTCGCCACGACCGCACCGACGCCGAAGAAGGCCCCGTGCGGCAGACCGCTCAGGAAGCGGGCGGCCAGCAGGGAGTCGTAGCCGGGGGCGAAGGCCGACAGCGCGTTGCCCACCACGAACAGGGACATCAGGCCGATCAGCACCGTGCGGCGGGACATCCGCGCGGTGACCGCGGCCAGCAGCGGGGCGCCGATGACGACGCCCAGCGCGTACGCCGAGACGAGGTGCCCGGCGGTGGGGACGGAGATGTGCAGGTCGTCCGCGACGTCGGGCAGCAGGCCCATCATCACGAACTCGGTGGTACCTATTCCAAAAGCGCCGACGGCCAGAGCGAGCAGGGCCAGGGGCATGAAGGGGCCTGTTCCTTTCAGATCAAAGGGAGAGCGGAGTCCATAGTTTAAGTTCAACAACGGAACAAAGTCTCTCGGGCCCTGTATTCCAGGAGTTTAAGAGCTGGTGTCCAGGCTCACACGGGCCGCGATCGGCAGGTGGTCGCTCCCGGTCCTCGGCAACGTCCACGAGGTCACCGGCTCGATGCCCTGGACCATGATCTGGTCGATCCGCGCCATCGGGAACGAGGCCGGCCAGCTGAACCCGAACCCGCTGCCCGCCGCGCCCTGCGTGGAGCGCATCTGGGAGGTGACGCCGTTGAGGGCGCGGTCGTTCATCGTGCCGTTCAGGTCGCCGAGCAGCACCTTCCGCTGCAGCGGCTCGTGCGAGATGGCCTCGCCCAGTGCGTTGGCGCTCGTGTCGCGCTGCCGGGCCGTGAACCCGGCCTCCAGCTTCACCCGCACGGACGGGAGGTGGGCGACGTAGAAGGCGACCTGCCCCTCGGGGGTGGTCACCGTGGCGCGCATGGCCCGGGTCCAGCCCAGCTTGATGTCGACGGCCCTGACCCCGGTCATGGGGTACTTGCTCCAGAGTCCGACGGTGCCCTGAACCGAGTGGTACTTGTACGTCGACGCCAGCGCCTTCTCGTACACCGGCACCGCCGACGCGGTCAGCTCCTCCAGGGCCAGCACGTCCGCGCCGGACGCGGCCACGTCACGGGCCGTACCCGAGGGGTCGGGGTTGTCGGCGTTGACGTTGTGCGTGGCGACGGTCAGGTCGCCGCCGCCGACGGTCTTGTCGGTGAGCAGCCCGCCGAAGAGGTTCAGCCAAACGGCCGCCGGCAGCACCACCGCGATCAGCGCGGTCGCCGACCTGCGCACCAGGGCGAGCAGGAGCAGCACCGGGACCAGGAGGCCCAGCCAGGGCAGGAAGGTCTCGGTGAGGCTGCCCAGGTTGCCGATGCGGTTGGGGATCCGGGCGTGCAGCAGCATGACCAGGGCGAGGACCACCGCAAGCGCGGCGACGACGAGGCCACGGCGCCAGATTCTCGGGTCGCCGCGCCATCCTGAGACCAGGCGGTTGAGCAGGCGCCGAAGCCGGTCTCCCCGGTGCTCGGGACCCGAGCCGCCGTTGCCCGTCTCCGTCACATACGCCTGCTGCGCCATACCGCGTCGCCTCACTGCCTGCCGTGCAACCCGTCCGTCCCCCCGTGTCTGAAACCCTAGGGGATGATCGAGCCCGATCCTGCCGTCGCATGACGGCCGTACGGGCACGAGGACGACGAACCCGGCGCGGGGAGTTCCGAATGCGCCCCGGGAAAGCGCCCTCTGTGACGCAACGCGCACATTCGGTCTAGGTGGTTGAGGATTTGACGGGTCGTAGCCCTTCGAGGACGGTGTCCACGATCCGCTCCGACAGGCCCTCGGAGAGATCGGTCTCCACGTCCGCCTCCGGGCGCATGACGGTGCGCAGCAGCATGGGGCCGACGATCAGGTCGTTGACCAGCTCGAGGTCGACGTCCTCGCGGAGTTCGCCGTTCTGCTGGCCGCGGCGCAGGATCTCGATCTGCAGTCTGCGCCGCGGCCGGACGACGGAGGCGTGGTAGGCGGCCCAGACCTTCGGGCTGCTCTTCATCTGGGCGAACACGTTGTGCAGGAGCACCGAGGTGCGGGTCATGACGCCGCGCTGCCGCAGCTGCTCCAGGAGAGCCACCAGGTCGTCACGCATGGACGTGCCGGGGAGTTCGGGGTCCGGGGGCTCGGCGGCGCGTACGACGTCGACGAAGAGCTCCTCCTTGCCGTTCCAGCGGCGGTAGATGGTGGCCTTGCCGACGCCCGCCGTGCGGGCGATCCGCTCGATGGAGAGTTCGGCGAGCGGGACGCCCTCCTCCAGGAGCTTCATCACGCCTTCTATGACGGCGCGTTCGACCGCCTCACTGCGGGGGCGCCCCCGTGCAGGCACCCCGGGAGGGGCCGGACTGTCGGCGAGGCTCACTTCTGCGTCCCTTCCTTGTGCTGCAGCGATTCTCCCCGTTGCCCCCCGGTACGGCGGAAGACGCTATTCCGTCGCTGCCACCAACTCCTGCTCCTCCTCCCCCTCCTGACGGGCCGACGTCTTCCCGGGCAGGAACAGGGCCACGACGGCCGCGCCGACGACCGCCACGCCCGCTCCCCACAGCGCGGTGATGTGCATCGCGTGCAGGAACGCGTCGTTGGCCGGGGTGATCAGGGCCCTGCCCTGCGGGCCGAGCTTGGCGGCGACGCCGAGGGTGGCCTCGATGGACTCGCCCGCGGTGTCGCGCAGGCCGGCGGGCAGCGGGCCGAGCTTGCCCTCGATGCCGTTGCGGTAGGCCGTGGACAGGACGGAGCCGAGGACCGCGATGCCGAGGGCGCCGCCGACCTGGCGGAAGGTGTTGCTGAGCGCGGACGCGGAGCCGGCCTTCTCGCGGGGCAGGGCCTGCATGATGACGACGCTGGTCGGCGTCATGATGTGTGCCATGCCGGTGCCCATGAGGAAGAAGATGACCTCGAGGAGCCAGATCGGGGTGTCCGCGTCCAGCGTGGCGAACGCGGCCAGCATCGCAGCGATGATCACCATGCCGCCCGTGGTGGTGGCCTTGTTGCCGAAGCGGTCCACGACCAGCCGGGCGCGCGGCGCGAAGATCAGCTGGGCGGCGGCCAGCGGCAGCATCAGCAGACCGGTCTGCAGCGGCGAGTAGCCGCGCACGCTCTGGGTGTAGAAGACGGAGAAGAAGGTCACGCCCATGAGCGCGAAGAAGACCAGCGCGATGGCGGCCATGGCGGCCGAGAAGACCTTGTTCCGGAAGTAGGTGACGTCGAGCGACGGGTGGTCGCTGCGCTTCTCGAACACGACGAAGCCGGCGAGCACGACAAGGCCGGCGGCGATCGTCGACAGCACCTTGACGTCCGTGAAGTCGGCGAGTTCGCCGCCCTTGATGATGCCGTAGACGAGCAGGACGAGGCCGACCACGGACAGGACGACGCCGACGGGGTCCACGCGGCCCGGCCTCGGGTCGCGGGAGTCGGGGACCAGCCACAGCATCAGCGCGAGGGCGAGCAGCACGATCGGCACGTTGATGAGGAAGACGGAGCCCCACCAGAAGTGGTCGAGGAGCACACCGCCGGTGATCGGCCCGATGGCGATGGCCAGACCGACGCCGCCCGCCCAGATACCGATGGCCTTCGGCTGCTCCTCCCGCTCGAAGACGTTCATGAGGACCGCGAGGGTGGCCGGCATGACGAAGGCGGCACCGAGGCCCATCAGCGCGCGGAAGGCGATGAGCTGGGTGGGTGAGCCGGACTCCGCGGCCAGCGCGGACCCGATGCCGAACACGGCGAGCCCGCCGAGCAGGACCTTCTTGCGTCCGAGCCGGTCGCCGAGCAGGCCCGCGGTGAACAGCAGACCCGCGAAGACGAGCGTGTAGGCGTTGATCGCCCACTCCAGCTCGCTCTGCGTGGCGCCCAGCCCGGTCGGGGCCGGGGTGGAGATCGTCTTGATGGCGACGTTCAGGATCGAGTTGTCGAGCACCACGATCAGCAGGCTGAGCATCAGGACGCCGAGGATCGCCCAGCGGCGCCGGTGCACCGCCTCCGGTATCCGGGGTGCGGGAACGGGTGGAGTCGTCATGCCGTCCAGGCTAGGCGAATTCCGATACGAGACGGTGCCGTATCGTAAATCTTTTACCTGGACCTTACGCCCGGCCCTGCGTGCCGTACGTGACGGAGTTCCCTCTGGCCCTGGCTGGCACGAAGTGCCACCATGGGGGTGATCCGGGGACGCCGTCAGGGCGCCTCGAGATGACTGAAGGAGCCGTTGCAATGACGCAGCTTTCGGCTGCCCAGACTGTCCAGAACAGGCCCTCCGACGGCAGCAAGGCGCTGTATGGAGGCAAGGGCACACGCCGTATCACCGTTCGCGACATCGCCCTCGCCAAGGAACGCGGCGAGAAGTGGCCCATGCTCACCGCCTACGACGCGATGACCGCGTCCGTCTTCGACGAGGCCGGCATCCCGGTGATCCTCGTCGGCGACTCGGCGGGCAACTGCCACCTCGGGTACGAGACGACCGTGCCCGTCACCATGGACGAGATGACCATGCTGTCCGCGGCCGTCGTACGCGGTACGCAGCGCGCCCTGATCGTCGGCGACCTTCCCTTCGGCTCCTACCAGGAGGGTCCGGTGCAGGCGCTGCGCTCGGCGACCCGGCTGGTGAAGGACGCCGGGGTGGGTGCCGTGAAGCTGGAGGGCGGCGAGCGGTCGCACGAGCAGATCCGGCTGCTTGTCGAGTCCGGCATCCCGGTCATGGCCCACATCGGGCTGACCCCGCAGTCCGTGAACGCGATGGGCTACCGGGTGCAGGGGCGCGGCGAGGAGGCGGCCCAGCAGCTGCTGCGGGACGCGAAGGCCGTGCAGGACGCGGGTGCGTTCGCGGTCGTGCTGGAGCTGGTGCCGGCGGAGCTGGCGGCCGAGGTGACGCGGGTGCTGCACATTCCGACGGTGGGGATCGGGGCCGGTCCCGAGACGGATGCGCAGGTGCTGGTGTGGACGGACATGCTGGGGCTGACCTCCGGTCGGGTCCCGAAGTTCGTCAAGAAGTACGCGAACCTGCGTGAGGTCATGGGGAACGCGGTGAAGGAGTTTGCCGAGGACGTGGTCGGCGGGGCGTTCCCGTCGGAGGAGAACTCCGTCCACTAGAGCCATAGCGGCACAGAGGCAGCCCGTCGATTTCCCCCGTCGACGGGCTGCTGGCTTTTGCGCCTAAACCGGCGCCGCTCTCGCGGAGGGGGTGCTCGCCATCGTGGTTCCTCAATTGATGGTTGCGGTGCTTGTCGGCGAGGTGTAGGTGGCTGTCGGTGACCTGTCGGTGCTTTGTCGGTCGGCCCTGTCACCTTCGTTGTCATGACGCGAATCGACAAGAACCCCAGCGGCGGGAATGCCGCCGTCACCGTGCGGGGGCTGGTCAAGCACTACGGCGAGACCAAGGCGCTGGACGGTGTCGACCTGGATGTGCGCGAGGGCACCGTGATGGGTGTGCTCGGGCCGAACGGGGCCGGCAAGACCACCCTCGTGCGGATCCTGTCCACCCTGCTCGCCCCGACCTCGGGGCAGGCGACCGTCGCCGGATACGACGTGCTGCGGCAGCCCCGGCAGCTGCGCCGGGTGATAGGTCTCACCGGGCAGTACGCCTCCGTCGACGAGAAGCTCCCCGGCTGGGAGAACCTGTACATGATCGGGCGGCTGCTCGACCTGCCCCGCAAGGAGGCACGCGCGCGTGCCGACGAGCTGCTGGAGCGGTTCTCGCTCACCGAAGCCGCCAAGCGGCCCGCGAGCACCTACTCCGGCGGTATGCGGCGGCGGCTGGACCTGGCGGCCTCGATGATCGGGCGGCCCGAGGTGCTGTTCCTCGACGAGCCGACCACCGGACTCGACCCGCGCACCCGCAACGAGGTGTGGGACGAGGTCAAGACCATGGTCGGCGAGGGCGTGACCGTGCTGCTCACCACCCAGTACATGGAGGAGGCCGAGCAGCTCGCCACCGAGCTGACCGTCGTGGACCGCGGCAAGGTCATCGCCGGCGGTGCGATCGACGAGCTGAAGGCCAAGGTGGGCGGACGGACGCTGCGGGTGCGGCCCGCCGACCCGCAGCAGCTGCGGCCGCTCGCCGCCACCCTCGACGACCTCGGCATCACCGGGCTCGCCACCACCACCGTCGACACCGAGAGCGGTTCCGTGATCGTGCCGATCCTCAGCGACGAACAGCTGACCGCGGTGACCGGCGTGGTCATCTCGCAGGGCATCACGATCAGCGCCATCACCACCGAACTGCCCAGCCTGGACGAGGTGTTCCTGTCCCTCACCGGCCACCGCGCCAGTGCCCCGCAGGACGCCGTACCCACCGACACCCTCGAGGAGGTCGCCGTATGAGCGCGGCAACCGCCACCGCTCCGGCCGCCGATGCGCGCATCCCGCTGCGCGGCCACCTGCGCCACACCGGCGCCCTGATCCGCCGCAACCTGCTGTGGATCAAGCAGGACCCCGAGTCGATGTTCGACGCGCTGCTGATGCCGGTCATCTTCACCCTGCTGTTCGTGTACGTCTTCGGCGGCTCGATCGGGCAGGCGCTGGGCGGCGGCCAGCACGGGTACGTCCAGTACGTCATCCCCGGCATGATCGCGATGATGAGCATGTCGCTGTCGCAGGGCGTGGGCACCGGCTTCAGCCAGGACTTCAACTCCGGTGTCATGGACCGCTTCCGGTCCCTGCCGATCGGGCGCGGCTCGGTGCTGTTCGCGAAGATCGCGGTCGAGCTGGCGCGCATGCTGTTCGCCACGACCGTGCTGATGATCGTCGCCGTGCTGGTCGGCTTCGACATCCACCACTGGGGCGGTCTGTTCGCGACGGTGGGCCTGTCCGCGGTGTTCGCCTCGTCGATCATGTGGGTGTTCCTCACCCTGGGCGTGGTCCTGAAGAACGCGCAGTCCGTGCAGGCGATGGGCTTCCTGGTGCTCTTCCCGCTGCAGTTCGGCTCGTCGATCTTCGCGCCGACGAAGACGATGCCGGGCTGGCTGAAGGCCTTCACCGACTACAACCCGCTGTCCACGCTCGCCGACGCGGCGCGCGGACTGATGGTGGGCGGCCCGGTCGCACACGACCTGTGGGTGACGCTCGGCTGGTCCGTGGCGATCACGGCGGTCGCGGCGCCGTACGCGATCCA
This sequence comes from Streptomyces sp. NRRL S-646, assembly GCF_000720765.1. Taxonomy (GTDB): domain Bacteria; phylum Actinomycetota; class Actinomycetes; order Streptomycetales; family Streptomycetaceae; genus Streptomyces. The sequence goes on along the minus strand of NZ_JODC01000005.1, from coordinate 257,228 downwards.
CAAGTTCCGTACCAAGAGCTGACGCAGCCCGGGTGTGCTTCGGTCCGCGTCAGACCAGGGCGGCGGCCTCCTCCGCGGAGAGGCCGCCGCCCTCCGCGCGGGCGGCCTCGTACACCTCGTCGCCGAGGGACGCGCGCGCGAGCCGTTCGGCCAGGGCGTACACCTCGCGCTCCATGGACGTCGCGACATGGCCGGCCGGCAGCAGGGTCTGCGCGGTCCCGATGCAGCGGGCGGCGTCCCGGGCCCGGCTGCCGCCGTTTGCACCGGCGAGGCCGATCGCGGCGAGGGCCAGGTACAGCGGGCGCATGTGCGGGGCGATGGCCTCGGACAGCGGGTCACGGGCCCGTTGCAGCGCCTGCCGGGCCTTGTCCAGGGACTGCTCGTAGTTGCCGTCGGCCGCCTCCACGAAGGCCTCCGAGCCGAGGATGAACGCGTCGAAGACGATGAAGTGGGCGATCTTGAACTCCTCGCGCAGCAGCCGAAGATGCTCGCGCGCATCCTGCATCCGGCCGGTCATGGCGAGCCTGCCGGCGAGGAACATCCGGGCGGCGGGCATGGCCTCGTTGCCCGAGCCGTCCCTCCGCTCGATCACCTCGCGCAGCAGCTGCTCGCCCCGCTCCGTCTCGCCCGCCTCCAGGAGCGCGCTGCCGAGCCGGGCGCCCAGCACAGCCGTCTGGGCGCGGGCGCCGAGCCGTTCGGCGCGTTCCAACGCCGCCTCGTAGTCGGCGGCGGCCGCCGCGTACTCGCCGATCCGTTCATGGGCCTCGCCGCGGGCGGACAGCGCCTCGGCGGTGCCCCACAGGTCGCCGATCCGCCGGTAGATCTCCAGCGACTCGTCCGCGTCGCGCCGCGCGTCTCCCGCCCAGTCGCTGCGGTTGGCGAGGAGGTTGGCGCGCATCTGCAGGGTGGCGGCGAGTTCCCACTCCATGCCCGGCGTGGCCCGGCAGGTGTCGACGCTGGCGTCGAGGATCCCGGGCAGCCGGTCCACGCTGCCGGTCAGCATCACGGCGTAGAACCAGAGAATGCCGGGCGTACGGCAGTTCTGCGGGAGGCCGGGCCTGTAGACCTCGGTTATGGTGCGCAGCTTCTCCTTCGCCTGCGGGGACTCCCAGGCCTCCAACTCGGTGTCCATGCAGGCCAGATGGGCGAGATGGACCCCGCGGCGGGCCTCGACGAGGAGTTCGCCGGACAGCGGGGGCGGGACGTCGGTGCAGCGCTGCCAGAGCGGTTCGGCGCGCCGGGCGGGGGCGGTGAAGGGGTCGGGGCCGAGGGCCATGACCTCGGCGCACCAGTTGCGGGCCTCGATGCGGGCGTCACGCATCTGCCAGTACCAGGACAGCGACAGGATCAGGCACAGGCCCTCCTGTTCGTCGCGCTCGGCGACGGCGTGGCGCAGGGCGGTGCGCAGGTTCTCGTACTCGCGCTCCAACAGCTCGATGGCGGCGAGCTGGCCGGGACCGCGCAGCAACGGGTCGGTGGTGCGGGCGAGTTCGCGGTAGTACGTCAGGTGCGCGCGCTCGGTCTCCGGGCGCCGCCCGGCCTCGTCCAGACGCTCGCCGGCGTACTCGGCGACGGTCTCGAGCAGCCGGTAGCGCATGCCTCCGTCGCCCGAAGGGGCAGCCACCACAAGGGACTTGTCGACGAGCGAACCGAGGGCCTCCAGCGCTGCGGGTCCACAGACCGCCTCGGCGGCGGCAAGATCACAGCCGCCCGCGAAGACGGAAAGCCGCCGCAGGACCTCCCGCTCCTCCTCGTCGAGCAGATCCCAGGACCAGTCGACGACCGCGCGCAGGGTCTGCTGGCGGGGCAGGACGGTGCGGCTGCCGGAGGTCAGGAGGCGGAAGCGGTCGTCGAGCCGGTCAGCGATCTGACGGGGTGTCAGCATACGGAGCCGGGCGGCGGCGAGCTCGATCGCGAGCGGCAGCCCGTCGAGCCGCCGGCAGATCTCGGCGCACGCCTCGTGGTCCTCGTCCACCCGGAACCCGGGCCTGGCGGCCGCGCCCCGGTCGGCGAGCAACCGCAGCGCAACCGGCTCGGGCAACGGCTCCACGGGCCGCAGCAACTCGCCCGGTACGCCGAGGGGTTCACGGCTGGTGGCGAGCACCGTCAGCTCCGGGCAGCGCTCGAGCAGCTCCTCCACCAGCCGGGCGGCTGCCTCGACGACATGCTCGCAGTTGTCGAGGACGATCAGCATGCGCCGCCGGCCACAGTGCTCGGCGAGCCGCTCGACGGGGTCGTCGTGCCGCTCGGCCCCTGCCGCCCGCATCGCCTCGGCCCCGGCGCCGTACAACACGGTCTCACGGGCTCCGACGGCGGTCAGCACGGCCTCCGGTACGGCGTCGGGGTCGTCGACGGGCGCGAGCTCGGCCAGCCACACCCCGTCCCGGGCCGCGTACCGCACGGTCTCGGCGGCCTCCTGCGACAGCCGGGTCTTCCCCGCCCCGCCGGGCCCGAGCAACGTGACCAGCCGGGCCGCCGCGAGATCCCCGCGGATGGCCTCTATGTCACCCTCCCGTCCGACGAAGGAGGTGAGGCGGGCGCGGAGGTTGCCGGGGGGCTGGGGAGCATCGGATGCGGGGGCGGCAGCCGCCCTACCTTGGGCGCCGGTCCCCCGACCCGGCAGGCCGCCGACCACGGACCCGGCCCCCGCACCGTCCGGCCCTCCACCGGCGGCACCCGACCAACCGACCGCCCCCTCACCACTGTTCCGCCCGTAGCCGTCCGACGGGACGCCGGCGCCACTTCCACCCGGCCGCCCGGCCCGCCGTCCCGACCGCTCACCGACACCTCGCCCGGAACCACCCGCCGGATCGCCGGTTACACGGCCGCGCGTCCGCAAGTCCCAATCCTCCGGCCGCAGCAACTCCCCCGGTCCTTCACCGACATCCCGGCCAGAACTACCGGGGCCCCCGGCGCCAAACCCTCGTCCCCGCGAGTCCCCCTCCTCCGACCGCAGCAACTCCCCCGGCCCCTCACCGACACCCCGCCCGCGACCACCCGACGGGGCACCGGCGCCGCGGCCGCGCCCCCGCGCCTCCCGCTCCTGCGGCGACGGCCACTCCCCCGACCCCTCACCGACACCCCGGCCAGAGCCACCCAGCGGAACGTCGGCACCAAGCCCGCGTCCCGGCTCATCCGGTCGCAGCAACTCCCCGTACAGCGCCCTCAGTTCGCTCCCCGGGTCCGCTCCCAGACGGTCCGCCAGCAGCCGTCGTACCTCCTCGAACGCGGCCAGGGCCTCCGCCGTGCGGCCTGCGTCGCGCAGGGCGCGCAGGCGTAGGGCCTGGAGGGGTTCGTCGAGGGGGTGGGTGTCGCACAGGGCGGTCAGTTCGGGCAGGGACTGCTCGGCGTGGCCGAGGGCGAGGGCGGCGGTGTGGCGGGTACGCAGGGCGTCGAGGCGGCGGGTGTCCCAGCGGGCCGCCGCCGCGGTGCGATCGGGGAGGTCGGCCAGGGCGGGCCCGCGCCACAGGCCGAGGGCGTCGTCGAGGACGACGGCCGCCTTGGCGGGGTCACCGTCGGCCAGCGCCCGCGTGCCCTCGCCCGTCAGCCGCTCGAAGCGGTGCAGGTCGACGTCGTCGGGCCGGGCCGCGAGCCGGTAGCCGCCCTCCGCGGAGGCGACGGCGTCCGCGCCGAGCGCCCGCCGCAGCCGGCCGACCAGCGCCTGCAGCGCACCCGGCGCATCGGCGGGCGGGTCACCGCCCCACACCTCGTCGACCAGGACGCCTGCGGGCACGGTACGCCCGGCGCGCAGGGCCAGCACGGTCAACAGAGCACGCAGCCGCGCCCCGCCGACCGGGACAGGGGTGCCGTCGGGGCGGAGCGCCTGAGTGGTGCCGAGGATGCGATAGCGCACGGGGTCCATTGTCTCCGTTGACGTCGGGGGCGGTCATGGGGTTCGGGTGAGCGGGGCGGGGCGGGGCGGGGCGGTCACGGGGGCGACGCAACCGTGCTCGTCCCCGCCGGCCCGTCGCCGGCGATTCCCCACAGCCGTCCCGCGCAGAACCCATGCCGATCCCCCATGTCCCCACCCTTCCACGGAACCCCCGGCCCCCCGCGAGACGTTTTCCACGTACGCCCGGTACCGTCGGGCAGTCCCACCGCGTGCACGCACAGTCCAGGGAGCCCCATGACCACCGCCACCACCAGCCGTAGCGACCGGAGGATCAGCCCCGTCTTTCTCGGGATCCTGGCCGTCACGGCGGTCACGGGATGGGCCACCTGGACCGGGTTCGCCGAGCAACCGGGCGTGGCCGTGTTCCTGTTCGTGACGGCGGCCTGGATCGTCTCCCTGTGTCTGCACGAGTACGCACACGCGCGTACCGCCCTGCACAGCGGCGACATCTCGGTCGGCGCGAAGGGCTATCTCACGCTGAACCCGATGAAGTACACCCATGCGCTGCTGAGCATCGTGCTGCCGGTGCTGTTCGTGATCATGGGTGGTATCGGTCTGCCCGGCGGCGCCGTCTTCATCGAGCGCGGGCGGATCAAGGGCCGCTGGCGGCACAGTCTCATCTCGGCCGCAGGACCGCTGACGAACGTGCTGTTCGCGGCCGTGTGCACCGCCCCGTTCTGGCTGCACGCGCTGGACGGTGTGCCGCGCGACTTCCAGTTCGCGCTGGCCTTCCTCGCCCTGCTCCAGGTCACGGCCGCCATCCTGAACTTCCTGCCGGTGCCCGGCCTGGACGGCTACGGCGTCATCGAGCCCTGGCTGTCGTACAAGATCAAGCGGCAGGTGGAGCCCTTCGCGCCGTTCGGCCTGCTGTTCGTGTTCGCGCTGCTGTGGGTGCCGTCGATCAACACCGCGTTCTTCGACGTGATCGACTCGATCCTGCGCAGCCTCGGAATCAGCGACTTCGGTACGTACTGCGGTCAGGAGCTCTACCGCTTCTGGCAGGGCACGAACGAGTTCTGCTCGGTCAGCCAGTGACGGACGACCGGCGCCCGCCCCGGCCCCGCTTCCAGTAGTACCAGCACATGTTGCTGGACAGCCCCGCGAGCAGGATCCACACGATCCCCAGCCAGCTGCCCTGCGCGAAGGCGACCACGGCCGCGGCGACGGCGAGGATGAAGACGATCAAGGCATAGATGCCAAGGCGGGGCATTTCGTTCGACTCCTGTCGGCGGGCCGGGGGACACCGTTACGGCGTCCAGTGTCCCCCATCCGCTCATACGTCCGTGACGCGGAGCCCGGCGTGTGCCTTGTACCGGCGGTTGACGGAGATCAGGTTGGCGACCAGCGACTCGACCTGATGGGCGTTGCGCAGCCGGCCGGCGAAGATGCCGCGCATGCCGGGAATGCGCCCGGCCAGCGCCTGCACGATCTCGACGTCGGCCCGCTCCTCCCCCAGCACCATCACGTCGGTGTCGATCTCGGCGATCTCCGGGTCCTGGAGCAGGACCGCCGACAGGTGGTGGAAGGCGGCGGCGACCCGGGAGTCCGGCAGCAGGACGGCGGCCTGTTCGGCCGCGCTGCCCTCCTCCGGCTTGATCGCGTAGGCGCCCTTCTTGTCGAAGCCGAGCGGGTTGACGCAGTCGACGACGAGCTTGCCGGCCAGTTCCTCGCGCAGCGACTCCAGCGTCTTGCCGTGGCCGTCCCACGGTACGGCGACGATGACGACGTCGCTGCGGCGCGCGGCCTCGGCGTTGTCGGCGCCCTCGATGCCGTGCCCGAGTTCGTCCGCGGCGGCCTGGGCGCGCTCGGCGGCACGCGAGCCGATGATCACCTTCTGGCCGGCCCTGGCCAGCCGGTAGGCGAGGCCCTTGCCCTGCGGCCCGGTCCCACCGAGGACGCCGACGACGAGCCCGGAGACGTCGGGCAGGTCCCAGGGGTCCTTGGCGGGGGCCTTCGCGGGAGTCTGTGCAGCACTGTCGGTAGAGGTCATGGGCCGACTTTACGTCCGCCCCGGCCACCCCTGTCGGTCAGGTGAGCCGGGTCACGGGCAGCCGTCGCAGGACGATCCGCTCGTAGGCGCCGAAGTCGCCGGTCTCGTAGAGGATCCCGACCGTCGAGGCGTCGATGCGGACGAGGTCGGAGTAGGCGGCGGGCAGGCCGTCCATCGTGTACACCGGGCGCCAGGTCGTGCCGTTGTCGGTCGAGGCGCGGACGGTCATCAGGGCGCGGGCGTCGGGGTGGGCCGGGCCGGAGAAGAGCAGCACGTCCGGGTCGCGGAGCTGGAGCAGGCTCCCCTCGCACACCGGGCCCTCGAGGCCGGCCTGCGGCCGGAAGGGGAGAGGCAGGGTTCTGCCGCCGTCCTGGGAGTGGGCGTCGGCGCGGTTGCCGGGCGACGGGGAGTCGTTGCGGGTGTTGAAGTAGACGCTGCCGTCGGGGAGTTCGGCGGCGGTGGTCTCGTTGGCGTTGATGTAGCCGTCGGTGTTGTCGTCGACGTAGCCGATGGACCAGGTCTCACCACGGTCGTCGCTGAGCAGACAGTGGCCGCCGTAATACCGGCCCTCGGTGCCGAGGTCGGTGCCGGTGGGCGGGAGGCTGTGGTTGGCGGGGACGACGATGCGGCCGGTGCCGAGCTGGAGGGCGTGGCCGGGCCCGGTGGCGTACCAGCGCCAGCCGGCCTGCTTCACCGACTTGGTGATCTCGACGGGGCTGGACCAGGTGAGGCCGTCGTCGTCGCTGTGCTGCACCCACACCCGGCGGCCGTCGGCGTCCTTCACCTTGCCGAGCCTGATCGTCTCCTCGGAGGCGGACGGGGCGTTGCGGACGTGGACGAGGAGGATGCGGCCGGTGTCGAGGACCACGGGGGCGGGGTTGCCTGCCAGGCCGGTGCCGTTGTCCGCGGCGACCTGGAGCGGGCCCCAGGTGCGGCCGCCGTCCGTGGAGCGCTTGAGCACGATGTCGATGTGCCCGTGGTCGCTCGCCGACCTGACCCGGCCCTCGCAGAAGGCGAGAAGGGTGCCCTTGGCTGTGACGACCGCCGCCGGGATCCGGTAACTCGCGTATCCCTCGTGGCCGGCGCGGAAGGGAACGGTGGCTTCTGTCATCCGCGCACTGTCGCCAGGTCGGGCGAATTCAGGGTGAACGCCGGGTCGCGGGTGACCGACTGGTGCAGGATTCGCAGGCATGGACGCCGTACGTGTCGCGTTGCTGCGTGAAGTGCTCGCCGGGACCGAGTGGCTGGGGGCCGCGCGGCGGTTCGCGGGGGCGCTGCGCGGGTCGGTGGTGTCGCACGGCGGGGGGCTGCTGCTGGTGGGCACCGAGGAGTACGAGCCGTGGCATCTGGCGGCCCATCTGGTGGACGAGGCCGCGTGGTCGGGGACACCGGAGCTGACGCCGACACTCGTACGGCACGGGGCTCGTCCGACGGATCCGGCGCATCTGGCGGTGGGTCTCGGGCGGTTGGCGGCGGCGCGGCGGGGGGAGACGCTGCTGGTGGTGGCGCCTGCCGGGCCGGGGTGTCCGCTGCTGGAGCGGGTGCATGACGTGCGGCGGGCCGGGGCGACGGTGTTGGCGCTCGGGGCCGGGGAGGGTGAACTTGCCTCCATGGCCCACGAGTCGCTGGCTGTGCCGGAGGGGTCCGAGCTGGATCTGGACACTGTGCAGCATCTGGTGAGTGCGGCGGCCGGGGAGAACGCGTTGCCGGCGCCGCGGGGGAACCGGCGCCTGCGGGATCGCCTGTACCGAGCCTCGTCCTCAAACGCCGGACGGGCTGAAAGATCAAAATCAGCCCCTCCGGCGTTTGAGGAGCGGGGGTCCGGGGGCCGGCCCCCGGGTCGGGACGGGAAGGGGCGGCGGGGGCGAAAAACGGTTGCCCGCGGTGGTCGTGCCCGCCGACCATGACCCTTCGTGACCGACGACGACCGCGAACCCCCCTCCCGCCTGCGCGCACTCCTCCCCGACCTCACCCCCTGGCGGAACTCCGCCGACTTCCGACGGCTGTGGGTGTCAGGGACGATCTCGAACTTCGGGAGCTTTCTGACGTTCGTCGCACTGCCGGTCCAGTTGAAGGAACTCACCGGGTCGACCGCGGCGGTCGGCGCGATCGGCGCCGTGGAGCTGCTGCCACTGCTCGTGTTCGGCCTGTACGGAGGCGCCCTCGCCGACGCGATGGACAAGCGGAAGCTGATCGTGTGGACGGAGGCCGGGCAGGGCCTGCTCAGCGCGGCACTGCTGGCCAACGCCCTGCTCCCGCACCCCGCCGTCTGGCCGCTGTACGTCGTCGCCGCCCTGTCCTCAGCGCTCGTCTCGGTGCAGCGGCCGGCGATCGACTCCCTCTGGCCGCGGATCGTGGCCCACGAGCACATGCCCGCCGCGTCCGCCCTCAACTCCCTGCGCTGGACGGTCGGCGGAGTCGCGGGCCCGGCTGTGGCGGGCGTGGTGGTGGCGTACGCGGGGCTCGGCTGGGCGTACGGCGCGGACCTCGCGACCTTCGTCGTCTCCGTGCTCCTCATCGTCCGCATCGCCGCCTCCCCCGCCGCGCACGAGGCCGCGAAGCCTTCGCTGAAGGCCATCGCGGAGGGCGCCCGTTACGCCTGGAGCCGCAAGGAACTCCTCGGCACCTACGCCGTGGACCTCGCCGCGATGTTCCTGGCGATGCCGCTCGCCGTACTGCCCTTCCTCGCCGACGAGTTGGATGCGAACTGGGCGCTGGGCCTGATGTACGCGTCGGTCCCGTTCGGGTCGATGCTGGTGGGGCTGACCGGCGGCTGGACCTCGCGCGTGCACCGGCACGGGCGGATGGTGGTCCTGTCGGCCGCGCTGTGGGGCCTGGCGATCGCGGCCGTCGGCGTCGTCGGCAACGTATGGCTCGTCCTGCTGTTCCTGACCGTGGCCGGCGGCTGCGACATGGTCAGCGGGATCTTCCGCGGGGCCATGTGGAACCAGACGATCCCGGACGAGCTGCGCGGCCGGCTCGCCGGGATCGAGCTGCTGTCGTACTCGGTCGGTCCGACCGTCGGCCAGGTCCGCTCCGGCGGTTTCGCCGCCTGGTGGGGCGTGCGGGCGTCCGTCTGGTCGGGCGGGCTGCTGTGCGCGGGCGCGGTGGGACTGCTGGCACTGTGCCTGCCGAAGCTGATGACGTACGACGTGCGCACGAACGAGCACGCGGTACGGCTGCGCGACCAGCGCGCCTCGGCAGCCGTACCGGCGCAGGCCTGATCAGTCGTCGTCAGACGTCGTGGCAGGGGCGTCGTGCCACTTGGGGTCGTTCTCCCACTCGAGGTTGCGCTCGCGCGCCGTCTGCATCGCGTGCTCGGCCTCCTGACGGGAGGCGTACGGCCCGAAACGGTCCTTGGCGGGGCACTCCGGCCCCTCCTCGACCTTCTTGTGCTCCAGGCAGTAGTACCACTCGCCCGGCTTGCCGACCGTGCGCTTCTTGAACAAGGGCATGACCTGCTCCTCTCGCCACGAACATGTTCCCCCACGCCCGCTCGTTAGACTCACTGGCATGTCTGGCCAGTCGCTGCTCGTACCAGGGGAGCTGTCCCCCACCCGTTCCGTACCCGGAAACATCCGCCGTCCCGAGTACGTCGGCAAGCCCGCTCCGACGCCGTACACCGGGCCGGAGGTGCAGACGCCCGAGACGATCGAGGCGATGCGGGTCGCCGGCCGTATCGCCGCGCAGGCGATGGAGGAAGCGGCGAAGCTGATCGCGCCGGGCGTCACCACCGACGAACTGGACAAGGTCGCGCACGACTACATGTGCGACCACGGCGCCTACCCGTCGACGCTCGGCTACCGCGGCTTCCCCAAGTCCCTGTGCACCTCGGTCAACGAGGTGATCTGCCACGGCATTCCGGACTCGACGGTGCTGCGCGACGGCGACATCGTCAACCTCGACGTGACGGCGTACATCGGCGGGGTGCACGGCGACAACAACGCGACGTACCTGGTCGGGGACGTCGACGAGGAGAGCCGGCTGCTGGTCGAGCGGACCCGGGAGTCCCTCAACCGCGCGATCAAGGCGGTCAGGCCGGGCCGCCAGATCAACATCATCGGCCGGGTCATCGAGTCGTACGCGAAGAGGTTCGGCTACGGAGTGGTCCGCGACTTCACCGGCCACGGCATCAACTCGTCCTTCCACTCGGGCCTGATCATCCCGCACTACGACAGCCCGCACGCCACGACGGTCATCCAGCCCGGGATGACGTTCACGATCGAGCCGATGCTGACGCTCGGGACGCACGAGTACGACATGTGGGACGACGGCTGGACGGTCGTCACGAAGGACCGGAAGCGGACGGCTCAATTCGAGCACACGCTGGTGGTGACGGAGTCGGGGGCGGAGATCCTCACCCTGCCGTAGCGATCTTCGAAGACCCGCCCTGCTGCCGGGGCGGGTCTTTTCTCGTACACTTTTACCGACAGCGTGTCGGCAACCTTGGAGGACGGGAAGCTCATGGACTCCTTCTCGACCGTCATCCGCACCGCGTCCCACGAGCAGCACACGGAGGCGGAGACCTCGTCGTTCATGAGTGACCTGCTGGGCGGCCGGCTGGGCGTGGAGGCGTACGCGCGCTACACCGAGCAGCTGTGGTTCGTCTACGAGGCCCTGGAGACCGGAGCCGACCGGCTGACGTCCGACCCGGTGGCCGGGCCCTTCATCCGCCCCGAGCTGTTCCGGCTGGCGGCGCTGGAGCGGGACCTGGCACATCTGCGGGGCGCCGGGTGGCGCGCGGCCCTGTCCGCCTTGCCGGCAACGGAGGCGTACGCGGCTCGGGTACGCCAGTGCGCCGAGCAGTGGCCCGGCGGCTACATCGCCCACCACTACACCCGCTACCTGGGAGACCTCTCAGGCGGACAGATCATCCGGGACAAGGCGGAGAAGACGTGGGGGTTCGCACGGAAGGGCGACGGCGTGCGGTTCTACGTGTTCGAGGGGATCGGCAACCCGGCTGCGTTCAAGAGGGGTTACCGGGAACTGCTGGACGGAATCCGGGCGGACGACCTGGAGAGGCAGCGGATCGTCGCAGAGTGCAAGCGGGCGTTCGCGTCGAACACGGCGGTGTTCCGGGCACTGGGCAGGGAATTCCCGCTGAGCGCCTGAAGCGCCCGGCACTGACAGCTCAGCGCTCCGGCTGACGTTCCAGATACACCCGCCCCCCGATCTCGACCCACCCGTACGGCTGCGGCGCCGTAAGGATCTGCGACCCCGCACCCTGCGTGATGTTGAGCGCCCGGCCCAGCCGGTCCGTGAGCAACAGCGCCGCCGCCCCCGTGGCCTCGTCCTCGTCGATCCCGTCGTCGCGGCCGGGGAAAGCGCGGGCGCGGACACGGCCCGCGGGCTCGTCCTCCCAGGCCCAGGCGTAGATCCACTCCCCCTTCGGCGGGACGGGCAGATCGTCGACCTCGGCGGCCGTGGCGTACTGGCGCAATGTGCGCGGCGGGGCCCATTCCGCCCGGGCCTCGATCCAGCAGAACTCGCCGTCCTGACGGGCCCCCACCGCACCGGCCTGCGTGACCAGTTCGGGCACGTCGAGGAGCCAGGCCGTGCCGACGCAGGGGTGGCCGGCGAAGGGCAGGCGCAGGGTAGGGGTGTAGATGTCGATGACTCCGCGCTCGGGGTCGTCGACGAACACGGTCTCGCTGAACCCGAGCTTCGCGGCGAACGCCTGTCGCTCCGTCCGGTCGGGCATGACGGATCCCTCGCGGACGACGCCGAGTTCGTTGCCGTAGCCGCCGTTCGGGGCGCAGAAGACGCGGAGCACGTCGTAGTCAGTCACGGGGGAATTGAAACACTGAGGGTGTCAAGGGGTTGCGCTCGCGGTCGCGTTGCACGATCCGGGGCTCGGCTCCGCCTGCGCGCGCCGGGGAGCGACTCCGTGCACCGATCGTGCCGCGGCCGACGGCAGACCGGCCGAGGAGCTGCGCCGAGCAGGCACCGAAGCGAATTCCTTGAAGTTGCCTTGACCATCCCTTGGGGTGCGTATTGAGCCACCGTGATCGCGCCGTGCTCATACAGCGTCCATGAGAGCTGAATCACCGCATGGCCGGGTATCACGCAGGCAAGCCTTAGATAAGTTAGGCGAGCCTCACCATCCCTAGTGAGACTCGACACGCGATTTTTCGCCAGCCTCAGGAGCCTGCATGCGAGCCGCCAGACTCTCCGTCGTCACCGCCGTCGCCACCGCGGCGGCACTGACCGCCGTCACGGGGTGCACGGAGAAGAGCAAGGCCGACGGCGACGCCGCGGTCCAGGTGACCGCCGCCGACTCCAAGTGCGACACCTCCACCAAGTCGGTGCCGGCCGGACAGGTCACCCTGAAGATCGAGAACAAGGGCTCCAAGGCGACCGAGGTCGAGATTCTCTTCCCGGACGACCGGATCGTCTCCGAGAAGGAGAACATCGGGTCCGGTACGAAGTACACGCTGACCGCCGAGGTGAAGGCGGGCGAGTACGAGATCGCCTGCCGTCCCGGAATGAAGGGCCACGGCGTCCGGCAGAAGCTGACCGTCACCGGGTCCGGCGCCGCCGCGAAGCGGAACCCCAAGCTGGACAAGGCCGTTGCCGACTACCGCGAGTACGCGCAGGAGCAGGCCGACGCGACGCTCCCGAAGGTGGAGGTCTTCGCCAAGGCCATCAAGGCCGGCGACCTCAAGGCCGCCCAGGACGCCTTCGCCCCCTCCCGTGTCGGCTGGGAGCGCACCGAGCCGATCGCCGAGTCCTTCGGCGACATCGACCCGAAGACCGACACCCGCGCCGACGGCCTGGAGAAGGGCCAGAAGTGGACCGGCTGGCACGCGCTGGAGAAGGCGCTGTGGCAGGACAAGAAGATCGGCGCCGAGCAGAAGACCCTCGCCGACCAGCTGGTCACCGATCTGAAGGACTGGCAGGGGCGGGTCGGCAAGGCCGTGATCACCCCGACCTCCATGGCCAACGGCGCCAAGGAGCTGCTCGACGAGGTCGCCACCGGCAAGGTCACCGGCGAGGAGGACCGCTACTCGCACACCGACCTCAGCGACTTCAAGGCCAACGTCGAGGGCGCACAGCAGGCGTACGAGCTGCTCAAGCCGGTCGCCCAGGCCAACGACAAGGCACTGACCGCCGAGCTCGACAAGCAGTTCGCCGCGCTGAACACGCTGCTCGACAAGTACCGCACGGACAGTCCGCAGGAGAAGGCTCAGAACGGCTTCGTGTCGTACGACAAGGTCACCGGGGACCAGCGCAAGGAGCTCTCGGACGCGGTGAACGCGCTCGCGGAGCCGCTGTCCAAGCTCGCCGCCGCCGTCGTGAAGTAGGGGACGGACAACACCATGACGGACACCCAGGAAACCGCCACCACCGAGGCCGGCACCTCCCAGGCCCCCTCCCGGCGTTCGCTGATCGGCTGGGGCGGCGCCGGGCTCGCGCTCGGTGCCGCCGCGGCCGGCGGTGCGGTCGCGATGACCCGCGTCGGCAACGACGTGGACCCGGCCGGCGCCGACATGGGCGCCGCGGTCGCCTTCCACGGCGCCAACCAGGCCGGCATCGCCACGCCCGTGCAGGACAGGCTGCACTTCGCCGCGTTCGACGTGCAGACGGACGACCGCGCCGAGTTCGTGCAGATGCTGAAGGACTGGACGGCGGCCGCGCGCCGGATGACCGGCGGGAAGGCGGTCGGGGAGGGCGCGTACGGCGGTCTCGCCGAGGCGCCGCCGGACGACACCGGTGAGGCGCTGGGCCTCAAGCCCTCGCGGCTGACGCTGACGATCGGCTTCGGACCGTCGCTGTTCGACAAGTTCGGGCTGAAGGACCACCGGCCCGAGGCGCTGGTGGACCTGCCGCAGTTCCCGAACGAGAACCTCGACAAGACGCGCACCGGCGGCGACCTGTGCATCCAGGCCTGCGCGGACGACCCGCAGGTCGCCGTGCACGCGATCCGCAACCTGGCCCGCATCGGCTTCGGCAAGGTCAACGTCCGCTGGTCTCAGCTCGGCTTCGGCAAGACCTCGTCGACGACCCCGGACGCGCAGACCCCGCGCAACCTGATGGGCTTCAAGGACGGCACCCGCAACATCGCGGGCACCGAGACGGACCGGCTGAAGAAGTTCGTGTGGGTCGGCGAGCAGGACGGTCCCGACTGGATGACCGGCGGGTCGTATCTCGTCGCGCGGCGCATCCGGATGCACATCGAGACCTGGGACCGCACCTCGCTGCAGGAGCAGGAGGACGTCTTCGGCCGGGACAAGGGCGAGGGCGCTCCGGTCGGCAAGGCCAAGGAGCACGACAAGCCGTTCCTGAAGGCCATGAAGCCCGACGCGCACGTCCGGCTCGCGCACCCCGACTCCAACAACGGGATCACGATCCTGCGCCGCGGCTACTCCTTCACCGACGGCACCGACGGCCTCGGCCGGCTGGACGCGGGCCTGTTCTTCCTCGCCTACCAGCGGGACGTGCGCAAGGGGTTCATCCCGCTGCAGCGCAACCTGTCGGCGAAGGACGCCCTCAACGAGTACATCCAGCACGTGGGTTCGGCGGTGTTCGCCGTTCCGCCCGGTGTCCGTGACAAGGACGACTGGTGGGGCAGCACGCTGTTCTCCAAGGAGGCGTGAGCCGTGTTCTCCAACTATCTGATCGGTCTGCGCGAGGGTCTCGAAGCCAGCCTGGTCGTCTGCATCCTGATCGCCTACCTGGTCAAGACAGGCCGCCGGGACGCCATCCGGCCCATCTGGATCGGCATCGCCATCGCCGTGCTGATCGCGATGGGATTCGGCTGCATCCTCGAATTCGGCTCCCAGGAGCTGACGTTCGAGGCGCAGGAGGCCCTCGGCGGCTCGCTCTCCGTCGTCGCCGTCGGACTGGTGACCTGGATGGTCTTCTGGATGCGGCGCACCGCCCGGCATCTGAAGTCGGAGCTGCACGGCAAGCTGGACGCGGCCCTCGCCATGGGCACGGGCGCCCTGGTCGCCACCGCGTTCCTCGCCGTCGGCCGTGAGGGCCTGGAAACCGCCCTGTTCGTGTGGGCCTCGGTGCACGCGGCCAGCGACGGCACCCCGCGCCCCCTGGTCGGCGTGGCCCTGGGCCTGGCGACGGCGGTCTTTCTGGGCTGGCTGTTCTACCGCGGCGCCCTGAAGATCAACCTGGCGAAGTTCTTCACCTGGACCGGCGGCATGCTGGTCGTCGTGGCCGCGGGCGTGCTGGCGTACGGCTTCCACGACCTGCAGGAGGCCGACTGGATCCCCGGCCTGACGCATCTGGCCTTCGACATCAGCGACACCATTCCGCCGGACAGCTGGTACGGCACCCTCCTCAAGGGTGTCTTCAACTTCCAGCCGGACCCGACCGTCCTTCAGGTCACGGTGTGGCTGCTGTACCTGATCCCGACACTCGCGCTGTTCTTCGCCCCGGTAGGGTTCGCCTCCGGGAAGGGGAAGGTGAAGACACCTGATGAGCAGGGATCGCGGCCCTCGAAGGCTCCGCAGGCTTGAGCGAAGCGCGCTGATTGCGGCCTCGTTGACCGCTTTGTCGTTGACAGCGAGCGGTTGTGTGGTGGTGCACGGGGAGCGTGAGGTGCTCCCCTCCTCCACCCGCGCCGAGGCGGCCAAGGCGCTCGAGCAGTTCACGTCCGCGTACAACAAGGCGGACAAGGCGTACGACAGTTCGCTCGACGCCGACCATGTCACGGGCGCCCTCGGCGACATCGACGCGGCCCGCCTGAAGGCCGGTCACACACTCAGCCCGTCCGGCAATCCGGCGCACACGCCGCTGAAGCTGACCGACGTGACGTACACGATCCCCAAGAAGGCGGGCTGGCCCCGCTGGTTCGTCGCGGAGGCCCAGGGCAACAAGGGCGGCAACCTGCACTGGCTGCTGGTGTTCCACCGCGACGGTCTGGGCCGGCCGTGGAAGGTGACGTATCTGACGCTCATCCGCCCGGGCACGCTGCCCAAGGTGAAGAAGGACGCGGCCGGCTGGGCCGAGGCCGTACCGGTGAACTCCACCGAATTCGCCGTCCCGCCGGGCGACTTGAGCAAGGACTACGCGAGCTACCTGAAGAAGGGCGGGAAGACCTTCGCCCCGGGTCTGCACACCGACCAGTGGCGCGCGCTGCGCAAGAAGGTGGCCAAGAAGCCGGGCCTGGTCACGCAGTTCATCGACGAGCCGCTGATCAGCGGGAGCTACGCCCCGCTGGCGCTGCGCACGGCGGACGGCGGTGCGCTGGTGTTCTTCACCAACCGCCGCTACGCGAAGCAGACCGCCTTCGAGGGCACCTCGATCCCCACACAGACCGCGCGCGTGAAGGCACTGACCACCGGCGAGATCAAGCAGTCGCTGACGCTGGAGTTCATGTCCAACGGGGTGGCCCTGGACCCGAAGCGGGGCTCGGGCAGCGGTCAGGTGTCGGTCCTGTCCCGACTGGAGGGACTGACGTCCGCGCAGGGGTCCTAGACGTGCCTCGTGGCTAGTTGCGGTGGGGCCAGGCCGCGGCGTTCGCGTGGTCGGGCTCCTCGCCGGCGTAGCGGGCGCAGGTGTCCGTGAGGATCTCCAGAAGGCTGAGCGGGTCCGGCAGCGGGTGCTCCGGGCCGCGTACCCAGTGCACGCTCTGGTCGCCGGGCAGCCGGGCGGGTGGTACGAGGACGTAGGAACCTCGGCAGTGCCAGCGCAGTCCGGGGTGCTCGTCCGCCGTCTCGGGGTGGCAGTCCAGCTCGCACGGCCACCACTCGTCCTCGTCCTCGGGGGTGCCGCGGGTGAGGGTGAAGAAGAGCAGGCGGCCGTCGTCGCTCTCGGCGACCGGGCCGACTTCGATGCCTGCGCCGAGCAGCCGCTCCAGCGCTTCCCGGCCCGCCTCCAGGGGAAGGTCGAGGACGTCGTGCACCATGCCGGTCGCGGTGATGAAGTTGGCCTGCGGCTGGTGGCGGGCCCAGCGCTCGATCTGGGCGTGGTCGGTGGTGGACTGCGTCTGCCAGGCGAACGACACCGGGTGCCGGGCCGGGGTGGGACAGCCCACGCGGTCGCAGGAACAGCGGTAGCCGGGGGCGGGATGCGCGGCGGGGGCGAGCGGCAGACCCGCTCCGGCGGCGGCGAGCAGCAGAGCCTCACGGCCGGCGTCGTCGGCGCCGGTCTCCTTCGGGCGGCGGCCACGCAGCCACTGGGAGAGTTTGCCCTGCCGGCCGTTCCGGCCGCCCAACTCCGCGCTCATCTATCACCCTCGCCTCGCTGTCGTGCGCAACAGCATGCCCTATGGTCCCACCGTCCCGTGCTCCGGGGTGCCAGAAGGGACATCCCGGGTACGAGGGGCAAGACCGTGCAGTGCGTACTCGACGAGGGTGTCCGTGTAGTCGTACGAGATCGGGCCCGTGTGCTGCAGCCAGCGCTGGGCGAGGGGTGAGACGAACAGTTCCAGGGCGATGCGCGGGTCGATCTCGGGGCGGACCTGACCGGCTTCCTGCGCGGAGCGCAGCCGGTCGACGTACAGCTGGAGCGAGGGTTCGAGGAGCTTGGCCACGGACTCCCGGCCGAGCTGCTCGTTGACCAGCCCCTCGGCGGCCAACGCCCGGGAGGGCACCTCGAACCGGGGGTCCTTCAGCTGGTCGACGGTGATCCGCAGCACGGCCTTGAGGTCGGCGGCGAGGTCGCCGGTGTCCGGGATGACGTACGACTCCTGGCCCGCCTCCCGCGCCGCCTGCGCACTGAGGTCGAGGAACGCCTCCAGCAGGACGTCCGCCTTCGACCCCCACCACCGGTAGATCGTCTGCTTGCCGACGCCGGCCCGGGCCGCGATGCCCTCGATGGTCGTCCTCGGGTAGCCGACCTCGCCGACCAGGGCGAGGGCGGCGTCGTAGATCGCGCGACGGGACCTCTCGCTGCGGCGGGTGGAGTCGGGCGCGGGCTTCTTGACCATGGACCGACGGTACCGGCTCGCGGTTCTACGGCTGAGAGGTGTGCGGCGGCGGCCAGGGGTCGCCCCAGTCCGCGTCCCTGGCCGCCTTGTAGAGGTCGCCGTGGCGTTTGGTGACCGTGGTGCGGCTGAGGGACGGTTCGGTCTGGCACAGGTCCAGGAGTACCTGGCCCTTGCGGATCTGGGGCTTGCGTACGACACGGTTGGGCGCCGGGGCGACCGGGAAGCGGGCGGCGGCGACGTAGCTGAACTTCTCGTCCTCGTACGGCAGGGAGCCGCCCTTGACCTGGCGGTGCAGGGAGGAACGGCTGACCCGGGCCGAGAAGTGGCACCAGTCCTCACCGGGGACGATCGGGCAGCCGGCGCTGTGCGGGCAGGGCGCGGCGATGTGGAACCCGGCGGCGATCAGGCGGTCGCGGGCCTCGATGACACGGGTGTACCCGGCGGGGGTGCCGGCCTCGACGATCACGACGGCCTGTGCGGCGGCCGCGGCGGCGTCGACGAGGGCGGTGCGGTCGGGTGCGGTGAGCTCGTTGAGGACGTAGGAGACGGTGAGGAGGTCCGTGTCGTCGAGGGTGAGGGCGGCGCCGATGCGGGCGCGTCGCCAACTGGCCTGCTGCAGGGCCGGGTTGGCGGTGGCGAGTTCCTTGCCGAGGGCCAGGGCGGGTTCGGCCCAGTCGAGGACGGTGACGGGGCGGGTGCCGTCCCAGGTGGCGGTGACGGCCCAGGTGGCGGCGCCGGTGCCGCCGCCGAGGTCGGTGTGACTGCCGGGCGTCCAGCCGGGCACGGCGTCGGCGAACGCCTCCAGCGCGGAGTGCACCGCCTCGAAGGTGGCCGGCATGCGGTAGGCGGCGTAGGCGGCCACGTCTGCGCGGTCGCGGAGGATGGGGGCGTCGGTCGGGGTGGCCCCGCGGTAGTTCGCGATGAGGCGGTCTACGGCCTGGGCGGCCTGCTTGGGCGGGAGCCCGTCGAGGAGGCCGGCGAGACTGCGGCGCAGGGCTTCGGCCGGGGTTGCGGGGTCGTTCACCCGCCGATTCTATTTCGCCCCCGCCGCCCCTTCCCGTCCCGTACCGGGGGCCAGCCCCCGGACCCCCGCTCCTCAAACGCCGGAGGGGCTGATTCTCAACCCGTCCGGCGTTTGAGGACGAGGCCGTTCAGGCCGAAAGCGGGGGTCTGGGGGCGCAGCCCCCAGGGGACGGGAATGGGCAGGGGCGGCGGGGGCGGAAGATCAAGCCCCGGACGGGCTGCGGTACACCGCCCTCGCCAGGCGGGTCGCCGCCGCGGCCCTGGGGCGGCTGTCGGGGCCCCGCCGCCGCGGATGCACCGTATTCGCCAGCAACACCAGGAACGTGTCCGTCGCCGGATCGAGCACCAGCGACGTCCCCGTGAACCCCGTATGCCCAGCCGCCCCCCGCCCCGCCAGCTCCCCCATGAACCACGCCTGGTCCACGGCGAACCCCAGCCCCGGCGGGGCCAGCAGCAGCTCGACGAAGTCCGCACCCAGGATGCGGGCGGGACCGTAGGAACCCCCGGCGAGAAGGGTCCGGCAGAAGACCGCCAGGTCACGGCCCGTCGAGAACAGCCCCGCATGGCCCGCGATCCCACCGAGCGCCCACGCGTTCTCGTCGTGCACAACCCCCCGCAGCATCCCCCGCTCCACCTTCCCCCACGGCCGCCGCTGGTCCTCCGTCGCCGCCGCCCCGGGACAGGGCCCGAAGTCAGTCGACAGCATGCCCAGCGGGCGGGTGATCCCCTCGTGGATCAGGACGTCCAGGGTGCGGCCGGTGATCCGTTCCAGAACGAACTGCAGAAGCAGGAAGTTGAGGTCGGAGTACGTGTACGTGCCGGGCACCCCGATCGGCACCTCCGCCCGCAGCCTCTCCAGCCGCTCCGCGTCGTCGGCGCAGTCGTACAGCGGAAGTTCGGGCCGCAGCCCGGAGGTGTGGGTGAGCAGCTCCCGCACGGTGATCCCGTGCCGCACGGCCGCACGGAACTCGGGCAGGTACGCACCGACCCGCGCGTCGATGCCGAGCGTGCCACGCTCGATCTGCTGCACGACGGCGACCGCGGTGAACAGCTTGGTGAGGGAGGCCAGGTCGACGGGTGTGTCGACGGTCATCGGGACCCGGGCCGCGGGCGGAAGTTCGACGCCGCGGTCCGCGTCGGGGTCGTAGGCCGAGTATCTGACGGCCCAGCCCGCCGCCTCCTCGACGGCGATCACCGGGCCGCGCCCGGCGACGACGACGGCGCCCGCGGCCCAGGGCCGGTCCCCGGTGGTGAGGTCGTGGACCTCCTGGGCGAGGTGGCGGAGTTCGCCGGGGTCGAGTCCGGCCCGTTCGGGACTGTCCCTGCGCAGTCTCGGTGCGCTCAGCTCCCCGCTCCTTCCACGCTCGTACGCCCGCTGCGGGCTCGGCACATTCCCACGAAGCAGCCCAGTGCCACCAGCGCCGCGGCCAGTTGGACGACGGCCATCGGGACGGCGGTGTGCTCTCCGGCGATCCCGACGAGCGGGGAGGCGACTGCCCCGATGAGGAACGAGGACGTGCCGAGCAGCGCGGACGCCGATCCGGCCGAGTGCTTGGTGCGCATCAGGGCGAGGGCCTGGGCGTTGGGCAGGGTCACCCCCATCGCGGACATCAGGACGAAGAGGGCCGCGGCGACCGGCGCCAGGCCGACCTTGCCGAAGACTCCGGTGGACATGAGCAGGAGGGCGGTCGCGGCGGCGATGACGACGAGCAGCCCCACGCCCAGCGCCCGGTCCAGCCGAACCCTTCCGACCAGCAGCTTTCCGTTGATCTGGCCCACGGCCACCAGCCCCACCGAGTTCAGGCCGAACAGCAGGCTGAAGGTCTGCGGGGAAGCGCCGTAGATCTCCTGGATCACGTAGGGCGAGGCCGATATGTAGGCGAAGAGTGCGGCGAACGCGAACCCGCCCGCGAGCATGAACCCGGTGAAGGGCAGGTCGGCGAGGAGGCGGCGCATCGAGTGCAGGGCCTCGCCGACTCCCCCGCCGTGCCGCTCGGCACCGGGGAGGGTCTCGGGGAGCTTCGCCCATACGGCTGCGGTCAGCACCGTGCCCACGACCGTGAGCACCACGAACACCCCCCGCCAGTCCGTCACCCGCAGGATCTGCCCGCCGATCAGTGGCGCGACGATCGGGGCGACCCCGCCGATCAGCATGAGGGTCGAGAAGAAGCGGGCCATCGCCACGCCGTCGTACAGGTCACGGACCACGGCGCGCGCGATGACGATCCCCGCCGCGCCCGCCAGCCCCTGGGCAAGCCGGAACGCGACCAGCAACTCGACGGTCGGCGCGAACGCGCACAGGACGGTCGAGACGACGTAGGCGACGAGGCCGATCAGCAGGGGGCGCCGGCGGCCCCACCGGTCGCTCATCGGGCCGGCCACCAGCTGTCCGAGTGCCATGCCGAGCAGGCAGGCGGTGAGCGTGAGCTGGACCGTGGCCGCGGGTGCGTGCAGGGAGTTCGTGACCTCCGGGAGCGAGGGGAGGTACATGTCCATCGCCAGCGGGGGCGTCGCGGTGAGTCCGCCGAGGATCAGGGTGACGAGCAGGCCGGTACGGGGAACGGTACGGGCGGCGGCCGGTTCCGTTTCCGGTCCGGCCGCCTGCTCCATGTGCGGTGTCGACATGTTCGGTGTCGGCGCCCCCTGCTCGGGCATGTGCCCCTCCCTCTCCGAGTGCTACGCCCCTATGGTCTCAGCTCGCACACAGTGCCGAATGTCACTTGCGCCTCGGGCCACTCGAACCCGGATGGCGGACGGTCTCGTCCCGCATGCCGGACCCTCGCCTACGCTGCGGGCCCATGAATGCCATGGAGACTGAGAAGCAGGGGACCGGCGGGCAGTCGAGGATCGCGGTGGTGACCGGCGCCGGCTCCGGCATCGGGCGGGCGGTTGCCGTGGAGCTGCTGCGTGCGGGCTGGTCGGTGGCGCTGGCGGGGCGGCGCCCCGGAACGCTGGAGGAGACGGCGGCGCTGGTGCCGGGCGGTGTCTGTCTCGCCGTACGGACCGACGTCTCACAGCCGGACGACGTGGCCGCACTGTTCGCCGCCGCCGTAGAACGGTTCGGGCGGGTTGACCTGCTGTTCAACAACGCGGGGACGTTCGGTCCCGGCGGGGTGCCGGTCGAGGAGCTGGAGTACGAGGCCTGGCGGCATGTGGTCGACACCAATCTCAACGGGGCGTTCTTGTGCGCGCAGGCGGCGTACCGGCAGATGAAGGAGCAGGACCCGCAGGGCGGACGGATCATCAACAATGGGTCCATTTCCGCCCATACGCCTCGGCCGCACTCCGTCGCCTACACGGCGACCAAGCACGCGCTGACCGGACTCACCAAGTCGCTCTCGCTGGACGGGCGGCCGTACAACATCGCGGTCGGGCAGATCGACATCGGCAACGCGGCCACCGACATGACCGCACGGATGCAGACCGGAGCGCTGCAGGCCAACGGTGAGATCGCTCCCGAGCCCGTGATGGACGTCGCCGACGTGGCGCGCACGGTGCGGCACATGGCCGAGCTCCCCCTGGAGGCGAACGTGCAGTTCGCGACGGTGCTGGCGACCGCGATGCCGTATGTGGGCCGCGGTTGACCGCCCCGGCAGGTCCTCAACTCGTCAACTTGCACAACTGGAATTTGAGCGTCCGCACTATTGCGGCCGGTTGTGGACCTATGCTCAAATCTCCTACACAAGAGCTTCACACATGGGGGAGTGAAGTTCCGTAGGCCCGGCAGTTCATGCCGAGGGGGGATGGCAGCCGTTCCACCGCACCGGGTGGGGGTGGATCTCGCGTGGGACCGCGAGGTACGCACCGGTGGATGGAACGGCTGCCACATACGTCAGTTCGCGTGCCTGCCGCCGCTCTTCCCACGCCTGCGCAGCGCCCAGATCCCGCCCGCCAGCAGGGCGACCGTGCCGCCCGCGCCCTCCAGCAGCCGCCAGGCCGAGGGGTCTGCCGACTCCGTGCCCGGGGCGCCGGCCGCCGCCTGGGCCGTCTTGCGGGTGGGCGTCGCCCTCGCCCCGCCCTCGCTGATCGGCTCGACCAGCGTGCCCACCGGCTCGGCCGAACCGCCGTGCGTGAAGCCCCAGTCGAGCAGCGCGGCCGTCTCCTCGTAGACGGCGTTGTAGCCGCTCTTGGGGTGCATCACGGTGGCCAGCAGGGTCCGGCCGCCGCGGGTGGCGGCACCCGTGAAGGTGTTGCCGGCGTGGCTGGTGAAACCGTTCTTGACGCCGATCAGCCCGTCGTACGTCTTCAGGCCCCACGCGCCCGTGAGCAGGCGGTCGGTGTTCTGGATCTGGAAGGTCTTCTTGCCGCCGGCCGGGAAGTTCGCGATCCGGGTGTGGCAGTACTCGCGGAAGTCGGCGTTCTTCAGTCCGTGCCGGGCGAAGAGGGTGAGGTCGTAGGCGGAGGACAGCTGGCCCTTGTGGTCGAAGCCGTCGGGGCTGACCACATGGGTGTCCAGGGCCTGCAGGTCCTCGGCCTTGGCCTGCATCTCGGCGACCGTCTTCGCCACTCCCCCGTTCATATGGGCGAGCACATGCACGGCGTCGTTGCCGGAGCGCAGGAAGACGCCCTGCCACAGCTGCTCGACGGTGTACGTGATCCCTGGCTTGACCCCGACCAGGCTGGAGCCGGCCGGGATGTCGGCCAGGTCGGCGTCGGTCACCTTGTACCGCTCGCTCCGCTGGAACTTCTTCAGGACCGTGTCGGCGAACAGCATCTTCAGCGTGGAGGCGGGCGGCAGGCGCCGGTGCGCGGCGAACGAGGCGAGCACCTCTCCGCTCCCGCAGTCGGCGACGATCCAGGCAGCCGCGGTGAGTTTCCCGGGCAGGCCTGTGGCGCCGCTCACCTGAATTCCCTTTCGGGCGAGTCGCTCACCGCCGACGACGGTGCCGGTGGCGGAAGCGGGAGTGGCCGCGGCAAGCGGAATGGCAGCTGCGGCAAGGCCGAGAGCGGTACGCCGGGAGAGCGGAGAAGAACCATGCACCCCGGGACCGTACTGCATTTTTCTGGGGGACAGCCCCAGACCCCCGGGCCACCCAACAGCAGTTTCCTGGCAGTACGCCCTCTACGGCATAGGAATTGCCTGTCTTACGGAATTCTGACCCGGCATCCGACTTTCTCAGCTCTGACACATCCTTTACTCAGTCCTGCTCAAAGGTTTCTCCCTAGCTTGTGGCAGCGCCCACAGCGGGCGCCAAGAACCTTCGAGGAACGGGATGTTTGGCATCTATCTCAAGCGCGAACTGGGCCGCAGAAAGAAGGCGGCCCTGGTCATCGCACTGGGTCTGGCGCTCGGAATCGCGCTGGTCATCACCGTCAACTCGGTGTCGGCCGGTATGACACAGGCTCAGGACAAGGTCCTCAAGTCGCTCTACGGCCTCGGCACCGACATGACGGTGACCAAGGCGCAGTCGGCTCCCAAGGCGGGCGGCTCGCAGGGCCCGAACTTCAAGTTCGACGCCAGGCAGAGCAGCAGCACCAAGCAGAGCTCGGATCGGGTGATGACACAGGGTGGTCAGGCCCTGTCGTCCTCGCTGGTCACCAAGGTCGCGGCCCAGCAGGGCGTGTCGGCCGCGGTCGGCGCGATCAGCCTGAACGTGACGAAGGTCGATGGCTCCTTCACCCAGGGCAAGGCGAAGTCCTCGACGTCCTCCTCCGTGTCCTCGGGTTCCCAGCAGGGCGGCCCCGGCGGCGGCAACAACAGCAGCGGTGGCGGTCAGCCGCAGGTCCAGGGCGGCGGCGCGTCCTTCAACGTCAACTCCTACTCGGTGGCCGGCATCGACGTCACCGACCAGGACCTCGGCCCGCTGGCCACGTCGAAGATCACCTCCGGCAGGACGTTCACGGCCGCGCAGAGCAACGCCAAGGTCGCCGTGATCAGCAAGTCGTACGCCAAGTCGAAGAAGTACAAGGTCGGTTCGACCTTCAAGATCAACGGCACCAAGTACACGGTCATCGGCATCGCGACGCCCGACAGCAGCGAGTCCACCACGGATGTGTTCGTGCCGCTGAAGCAGGCACAGACGCTCGGCGACGCCAAGAACAAGGTCACCACGATCTACGTCAAGGCGACCGACTCCCAGCAGATCGCCACCGTGAAGAAGGAGATCCAGTCCAACATCTCCGGTACGACGGTCACCACCTCCGCCGACCTCGCGTCCACCGTCTCCGGCTCCCTGTCCACCGCCTCCAACCTTGCGACCAGCGTCGGCAAGTGGCTGTCCATCGCGGTGCTGGCCGCGGCCTTCCTGGTGGCGGCACTGCTGACCTCCTCGGCCGTCTCCCGCCGGGTGCGCGAGTTCGGCACCCTGAAGGCACTCGGCTGGCCGAGCCGCAACGTGACCCGGCAGGTCGTCGGCGAGTCCATGGTCAACGGTCTGCTGGGCGGTGCCCTCGGCATCGGCCTGGGCCTCGCGGCGGCCTACGCGGTGACCGCGGTCGCTCCCAAGCTGACCGCGCAGCTCGGCAGCAGCGGCGGCATGGGCGGAGGTCCTGGCGGTGGCGGTCCGGGCGGCGGCCCGGGACCGCAGTCGGCGTCCAACACGATGGAGATCGCGCTCTCCGCCCCCGTCTCCCTGACCACCATCGCGCTCGCGGTGGGCCTGGCGGTCACCGGGGGTCTGATCGCGGGCGCGATGGGCGGCTGGCGCGCCTCCCGGATGCGCCCGGCGGACGCGCTGCGCAGCGTGTCGTAACACCTTCTCGGTGTCGTAACACCCCCTGAGCTGGGGCGTCGCCTCCGTACATCCCCCCGGGAGGCGGCGCCCCACCCCTTGCTTCTTCTGCTGCTTCATCTGCTGCTTCATCTACGGAGATCCCATGTACAGACTCACCGGCGTCACCAAGCGCTACACGCGGGGCAAGGACACGGTGGAGGCGCTGCGCGGCATCGACCTCACCATCGAGGACGGCGACCAGCTCGTCATCCAGGGCCCCACGGGCGGCGGCAAGTCCACGCTGCTGCAGATGATCGGCGGCCTGGACCGCCCCACCGAGGGCAGCGTCGAGCTGGACGGCGTCGACCTCGCGCGGATCAGCGAGGCGAAGCTGACCCGGCTGCGCGCCGAAAAGATCGGCATCATCTTCCAGTCGTTCAACCTCATCCCGACGCTGACCGCCCAGGAGAACGTCGAGACGGCCCTGGTGCCGCTCGGCGTGAAGCCCGCCGAGCGGCGCGAGCGCGCGGCCGAGGCCCTGAACTCGGTGGGCCTGGGCGAGCGCCTCACCCACGCCCCCGCCGAGCTGTCCGGCGGCCAGCAGCAGCGCGTCGCGATCGCCCGCGCGCTGGTCAAGAAGCCGAAGGTGCTGCTCGCCGACGAACCCACCGGCAACCTCGACGAGGGCACCCGCGACGACATCATGGCCCTGCTGGAGGGCCTGTGGCGCGAGCACGGCCTGACCTTCGTCATGGTCACCCACGACTCGTCCATCGCCCGCCGCGCCCCACGCGTGGCGACCATCAAGGCGGGTCGGCTGACGCTGACGGAACAGGGCGTGCGCTCCTGACGAGGCTGCCGCTCACCGTCCGAGAATCCGGTCGACCTCGGCCAGCTGCCGGTCGGTGAGCGGCCCCTTCGCGATCGCGCCGGCGTTCTGCTCGGCCTGCGCGACCGAACGGAAGCCGGGGATCGGGACGGTGCGCGGACTGCGTGCCCACAGCCAGGCGAGGGCGCCCTGGGCCAGGGTGCGGCCGCCGCTGGTGAGGATCTCCCGGAGCGCGTCGATACGGGCGACCCAGTCCGAGTCGGCTCCGGAGCCCTCGCTGAAGCCCTCGAGCCAGGCCGGCGGCTTGCTGCGGATGTCGCCCGCCTCCAGGGCGCCTTGACGCCTCCCCGCCAGCAATCCCATGGCCAGCGGGCTGCGGTTGATGCTCGCGAGCCCCGACTCCTCGCACAGCGCGAACATTTCGGGCGCGTCCTGCAGCACGTTGGCCGCATGCTGCACGGCCGCGCAGTGCTCCCCCTCGGCGAACACGGCGGCGCGGGCCGGGTCGTCGGTGCTCCAGGCGTAGGCGCGGATCAGCCCCTCCCGTACGAACTCCTCGCACAGGTCCCGGAGTTCGGCGGCCCGCTCGGGGTCGGCATCGGAGATGTGCAGCTGGTAGAGGTCGACGTAGTCGGTCTCCAGTCGCTTCAGCGACGCGGTCAGCGCGCGGCGGGCGTGCGCCGGGGAGTCGTCGCGGCCGGTGAGGGTGCGGGTCTCCTCGTCGAAGACGTTGCCCCACTTGGTGGCTACGACGACATCGGCACGGCGCCTGCCGAGTGCGCGCCCGAGGATCCGCTCGCTGTGCCCGGCGCCGTAGGTGTCCGCGGTGTCGAAGAAGGTCACGCCGAGGTCCAGGGCGCGCCGGATCGCCCGTACGGACTCGTCGTCGTCGACCTTGCCCCAGCCGAGCGGCTGCCCCTCCGTGTTCTGCCACTCGCCTCCGATGGCCCAGCAGCCGAAACCGAGAGCGCTTACTTGGATGCCGCTGCGACCGAGGGTCCTGTTCGTCTCCATGGCCGAGAACGGTAGGAGTTGGAGCGCGCACGAAGGCAAGGGGTCGTGCGCGTGCTTTCGCCGGGCTGGTCTCGGTGCGACTTACGCCTGGCCGGTCTCGAAGCGACTCACGCCTGGCCGGTCTCGAAGCGACTCACGCCTGGCCGGTCTCGAAGCGACTCACGCCTGGCCGGTCTCGAAGCGGGAGATCCTGCCGTCGTCCTCGATGGTGAAGTTCCAGCGGGTGCGCATCTCGCCCCAGGCGTCGTTGCGGTAGTGGGCAAGGAGGGCGCGGCCGCCCTGGGACTCGTTGTCGACGTCCAGGTGACCGTTGGAGGAGAAGATCTCCCGGTCGATCCACTCGTCGAGGTCCCGGTCGGAGCCGTCGTCCGCCATGGTCGCGTCCTCCGTGAGGAGGGCCAGGAAGGCATCCCGGTCGTGGGCGTTGACGGCGGTGACGAACGCGCGGACGGCCGGGTCGCTGAGTTTGGCTGGCTGAATCGTCATGGCAGCAGAGTCACACCGCCCGCCGGGACCCGCCACCCGAACGGCTGCGCGGACGGGTCCGGGAGGTGTGAGGAGTGGGACGGTGGACACGCGGAGGGGAGTGTTCCTGTTGTCCGGCCCCATTGCTGGGGGTTCTCTGTCCCGGGAGAAATCATGAGCTCTTACGACCGGCGTGATCTGGGCCTGCTGCTGCTCCGGCTGGGTGCCGGCGGCGTGCTGGCGGCGCACGGCGCGCAGAAGCTGTTCGGCTGGTTCGGCGGACACGGCATCGAGGGGACCGGCCAGTTCATGGAGTCGGTCGGCTACGCGCCCGGCAAGGCGAGTGCGACGGCAGCGGGCCTCGCGGAGGCCGGCGGCGGCACCCTGCTGGCGCTGGGCCTGGCGACCCCGGCGGCGGGTGCGGCGGCGGCCGGCGCGATGGCCGGGGCGTCCGCGGTGCACGCCCCGAACGGCTTCTTCAACGCGGAGGGCGGCTACGAGTACGCGGCCACCCTCGCCCTGGCCGCCACCGGCCTCGCGGTCGCCGGTCCCGGCCGTCTCTCACTCGACCACGCGCTCGGCCATGTCTTCGACCGGGGCTGGATGGTCCCGACGGCACTCGGCGTGACGGCGGCGGCCACGGCGCTGGTCGTGGGGGCGCGGAACAAGCGGCTGCAGGACAAGAAGCCGGACGAGCAGGAGGCCCTGTTCGCGGAGGAGGAGGCGTTGTTCAGGGAGTGAGCGGGGCGCTGTTCAGGGGGTGAGCGGGGCGCTGTTCAGGGAGTGAGCGGGGCGCTGTTCGAGGCGTGCCTCGGGCAGGCAGACTGCGCCCATGACTGATCAGGCCCCTCTCCCCGAGACCCCGACCTTCCCCTCTCCCTCTCCCTCCCCCGACCTCTGGGCAGCCGTCGACGACCTGTGGACCTGGCTCGACGCGAACCGTGCGCACGGCGGCCAGGAGGGCCTGCTCCTGCGCATGCTCAAGCTGTCGGAGGAGGTCGGCGAGGTGGCACAGGCGGTGATCGGCGCGACCGGCCAGAACCCGCGCAAGGGGATCACCCACACCTGGGAGGACGTCCAGGGCGAGCTCTGCGATGTCGTCATCACCGCTCTGGTGGCCCTGCGCACGCTGACGCCGGACACCAGGGAGGTGTTCACCCGGCATCTGGCGAAGGTCACCGAACGCTCCCTCGGGCCGTCCGTGTAGCGCAAGGGCACAACTCGGCCGCCTGGCAAGGGGATTGGGTGGGTGGGGTGGCGTACCGCGGGTCCCGGTCCGGATACTGACGCCGTATACGACGCGCACGGCACACAGCATTCGGGGGGCTGACATGGTGGCAACGTCGTACTGGGCGGGCGAGTCCGGCGAGGAACTCCTCGACGAGACCGTCGGATCCCTGCTGCGCCGCGCCGCCCGACTGGCACCGGAGACGGTCGCCCTGGTCGAGGGCGTGCCGGATCCCGCCGAGCGCCGCCGGTGGACGTACGCCGAGCTGCTGGACGAGTCCGAGCGTGCGGCGCGGGCCCTGCTCGGCCGTTTCTCGCCGGGCGAGCGCGTGGCGGTGTGGGCGAACAACATCCCGGAGTGGGTGATCCTCGAACTCGCCGCCGCCCTCGCAGGCATCACGCTCGTCACGGTCAACCCGGCCCTGAGGGAGGCGGAGTTGCGCCACGTACTCGGCCACTCCCGAGCGGCCGGCGTCTTCCTCCTCCGCGAGTACCGCGGCAACCCGATGGCCCGCACGCTGGCCGACATCCGCGCCGACCTGCCCGACCTGCACACGAGCATGCTGTTCGAGGACTGGGCGGAGTTCTGCGCAGAGGGCTCCCCCGACCGGGAGCTGCCCGAGGTCCATGCGTCGGCACCGGCCCAGATCCAGTACACCTCGGGCACGACCGGCATCCCGAAGGGCGTGGTGCTGCACCATCGTGGCATCACCAACAACGCACGCCTGGCGTACGTCCGCACCTTCGGGCTGCAACCGGGCGAGGCCGCACTCAACCCGATGCCGCTGTTCCACACGGCGGGCTGCGTACTGGCCACCCTCGCCTCGATCATCAGCCTCGGCACCCATGTCCTGCCCCCGCACTTCGACCCGGGCCTGATGCTCGAACTCACCGAGTCCGAAGGCTGCGTGGCGCTGGGAGGCGTACCGACGATGCTCATCGCCATGCTCGAACACCCGGCACTCCCGAGCACCGACCTCTCCTCCCTCCGCTACATGCTGTCCGGCGGCGCCTCGGTCCCACCCGAACTGGTCCGCCGGATAGAGCAGACCTTCGGCGTCCCGATGGCCATCATCTACGCCCAGACCGAGGCTTCCCCAGGCATCACCATCACCCGCCTCGACGACACCCCGGAAGACCGCGCGGGTACTGTCGGCAGGCCCTTGCCGCTGACCGAAGTGAAGATCGTGGACGCTGCGGGCGCGGTCGTACCGACCGGCGTCACCGGCGAACTCTGCACCCGCGGCTACCACGTCATGACCGGCTACCTCGACGCCCCGGACGCGACCACCGCGGCCGTCGACACCGAAGGCTGGCTGCACACCGGTGACTTGGCCTCGATGGACGAGCGCGGCTACTGCCGTATCGACGGCCGCCTGAAGGACATGATCATCCGGGGTGGCGAGAACATCTACCCACGCGAGATCGAGCAGGTGCTCGCCGAGCACCCCGCCGTAGCAGAGGCTGCGGTCGTGGGCGTACCCGACCCGGTCTGGGGCGAGCGGGTCGCGGCCTTCATCCGCCTCAACCCGGATCACAAGGCGGGCGAGACGGTGGCCGAGAAGGAACTCTTCGACCACGTCCGCGCCCACCTGGCCCCGCACAAGACGCCCCGCACCTGGGTGTTCGTCGACGGCTTCCCACTGACCGGCTCCGGCAAGATCCGCAAGACAGCGCTCCGGGAGGACTACGTCGCGGGCCGTCTACCGAAGTGATGTTCCGTGCTGCTGTCTAGTAGTACTTCGTCAGGTTCTGGTTCTGGTTCTGGTTCTGGTTCTGGTTCTGGCGAGGGAGCGGCGGTAACGGCCCATTTCGGACTCTCTTGTTCAGAGGCGGGGGCGGGTCGCCGAGGTTCGCACCACGAGCGTGGGCGGGATGACGATGTGAGGGGTCTCGTCGGCCGCCGGGAGCCCTGCCTCGGGGTCGCCGACGAGCTCGATCAGCGCGCCCACGGCACGTCGGCCGAGTTCGTCGAAATCCTGGTGGACGCTGGTCAGCGAGGGGCCGAAGTACTCGGTCTCCGGCATGTTGTCGAAACCGACGACGCTGATGTCCTCGGGCACTCTGTGCCCCGCCTGCTGGAGGGCCCGCAGCAGGCCGAGGGCCATGTGGTCGTTGGCACAGAACACCGCCGTGACCTCGGGGTCGGCGGCGATCCGCCGACCGAGCTCGTATCCGGTGCGAGCCGTCCAGTCCGCGCCGGCCAGCGGTTCCGTCACCGGAACGCCCCGCTTTCCCAGGGCCCTGCGCCATCCGGCCTCGCGCTCCTGCGCGTCGAGCCAGGAACGCGGCCCGACCAGGTGGTGCACCGTGCGATGGCCGAGGTCGAGCAGGTAGTTGGTGGCGAGTTCGGCACCCGCTTCGTTGTCCACGGCGACCGATGCCAGTTCGGTGTGAGTGCCGCAGCCGACCGCGACCAGGGGCACGTCCGGCGGTACGTTCGCCAGCGCCCCGACCGCGGTGGTCTGCGGCGCGATCACGATGATGCCCTCCACGCCCTGGCCCCGGAGCCGGTCGACGGCGTCCAGTACCGAACGCCGGTCGAGAGCGCCGACAGCGGCCACGGTGACGAAGTACTCGTACTGTCTGGCCGCCTGTTCGATGCCGTAGAGCATGCAAGCCGGGCCGTACAGCGTGGTGTTGAAGCTGATCACACCCAGGGTGCGGGTGCGGCGGGTTGCCAGGGTGCGGGCGGCGGCGTTGGGGCGGTAGCCGAGTTCGCGGACCGCGGTGAGCACTCGGTCCCGGGTGGTGGGCCGCACGTTCGGGTGGTCGTGGAGGACCCGCGAGACGGTCTGGTGCGAGACGCCCGCCAGCCGGGCCACGTCCGCCATCACCGGTGCGCGTTCCGTGTCCACGATCCACCTCCTTCGTCGCCGCCATTGTTTCCGATCTGGTGCTCCTCCGAGTGGGGTCGACCTGCTGTGAGGAATTGTTAACGCACACAATCCGACAGGGTCAAGGCTCCGGAACGGCTCGCTCTCGGCACACCAACGGATCCACCAGAGACTCAAGAGCCCAACGACCAGCGGATTCAACCTCAGGAAGATCTCCACCGGGCCAGGAACACAGGACCGAGCGGATGGAGTCCACACTTCCAGTTTCCTATTTCTTGACTGTTCAAGAGAGTTGACCGGATGTTCATCCCGGCGTAAAAAGACGGAGTCGCGAGACCGGGCGATCACCCCCGCCGCCCGAGACCGCCATGTGCGCAACGCCCCGGTGGAGACCGAACCACGTTTCTGACCTGCGCTATCACGCCTGGCGGCACGCTCGAAGAAAGCAGCACGCACTCCGACCGCCTCCACTCCCCCCTCATCTCCCTGGAGCTCGGATGAGTGGCGGAATCCGACAGCCTCGATTGTTAGCGCACACAATCCCCTCCCGAGTGAGTGGCGAAGTCGCGTTCAGCGCTGACGCCGCGGCCCCCGGCGGCCCTACCTGCTCCCCCAGCTCCCTGCGCACGTGGCGCCGGGCCCGCGAAGATCGCGAGATGGAAGAGGTTCACAGTGATAGTCAGACACCTGACAGGTCTCCGGCTGAGGGTGGTGGGTGCGGTTCTCGCACTCGTCGCCGGCATCCTGGCCGCGACCATCGGCACCGCGGGCACGGCCCAGGCCGCCTCGTCCCTCCCGTGTGACGTCTACGCCGCCGCGGGCACGCCCTGTGTCGCCGCGCACAGCACCACGCGGGCGCTCCTCGCCTCGTACAGCGGAGCGCTCTACCAGGTCAAGCGCCTCTCCGACAACGCCACGACGAACATCGGGACGCTCACCGCCGGCGGCTACGCCAACGCTTCGGCCCAGGACTCCTTCTGCTCCGGCACCGAGTGCATCATCACCGAGATCTTCGACCAGAGCGGCAAGGGCAACCACCTCACGATCGAGGGCCCGGGCGGCAACGGTGGGCAGGACGTCGGTGCCATCGCCAACGCCCTGCCCGTCACGGCCGGCGGTCACAAGGTCTACGGCGTCTCCGTCCAGGCCGGCGTCGGCTACCGCGACAACAGCACCAACGGCGTCGCCACCGGCAGCCAGCCGGAGGGCACCTACATGGTCACCAGCGGCCACCACGTCGACGGCAACTGCTGCTTCGACTACGGCAACGCCGAGACGAACAGCAAGGACACCGGCAACGGCCACATGGACGCCGTCAACTTCGGCACCGAGTGCTGGTTCTCGCCCTGCTCCGGCTCCGGCCCCTGGGTCATGGGGGACCTGGAGAACGGCCTGTTCGCCGGCGGCAACGGCACCAACAGCAACAACACCGGCAACTCCAGCGCTTTCGTCACGGCACTGCTGAAGAACAACGGCACCAGTACCTACGCCATCAAGGACGGCAACGCCCAGTCCGGCTCCCTCAAGACCGACTACAGCGGCAGCCTGCCGACCACCGGCGGCTACATCCCGATGTCCAAGGAGGGCGCCATCGTCCTCGGCACCGGTGGTGACGACAGCAACTGGTCCGACGGCTCGTTCTTCGAGGGCGTCATGACCGCGGGCTACCCGACCGACGCGGCCGACAACGCCGTACAGTCCAACATCGTCTCGGTCGGCTACACCCAGGCCGCCCAGACCTTCCCGGTCACCGGCACCGCCTACCGGCTGACCAACACCAACAGCGGCAAGGTGCTGGACGCCCAGAACTGCGGGACGGCGAACGGCACGGCGGTGCAGCTGTGGTCCTCCCTGGGCAACACCTGCCAGCAGTGGAAGTTCACCAGTGCGGGCAACGGCCACTACACCATCACCAACGTCAACAGCGGCAAGGTCCTGGACGACCAGAACTGCGGCATCAACAACGGCACCGCGACGCAGCTCTGGTCGTCGCTGGGCAACACCTGCCAGCAGTGGGACGTCACCCCGGCCGGCAGCCACTACACGATCAGCAACGTCAACAGCGGCATGACGCTGGACGTGACCAACTGCGGCACCGCGAACGGCACGCTCGTCCGCCAGTGGGCCCAGCTGGACAACGCCTGCCAGCAGTGGGACATCGCTCCCTGACCCGATGCCCCACTCGCCGATGGTCCGCCGACCTCACTGACGGCGGACCATCGGCCTGTCCCGAAGCGCGACTGACCGGCCTGTCCCGGAGCGCGACCGACGGACGGGCAGGGCGTCGTAGGGCTTACGAGCATGCCCGGTCAGCGCCCGGCTCCCCCTTCAGAACACGGGTGTCTGCAGAACACGGGTGCCTGGTGCACAGCTGTCGCTCAGCTCGTCGAAATCGTCTGTCGGCAGCCGTCGGGCGGAACCGCGGCGGCTGTGGTCGAGCAGCTCGGCTGCGGTGAGCAGCCACTCGGGCAGGGGCGCGACGCCGATGAAGTCGGCCAGGCGAGTCAGCTCTTCGGCCGTACGGTCGAGGAGGTTCTCGTAGGAGAGCGTGCTGCGCTGGTCGGCGGGCAACCCGCCGAGGAACCGTGTGCCTTCAGTGACGAGTTCCGACCACAGGTTGCCGAACGTTCGCAGAGGGATGTCCCGGTCGCGTACGAGCGCGGGTTCGAAGCGCTCGTCGAGCAGCGGAGCCAGATCCGCGGGCAACGCGCGCACGTGCTCGGGAGTCAGGTCGGCGAAACTGTCGACGCCAGCCCGCGCCTTGATCTCGCGCAGCAACGAGATCGTCCGGTATCCCGGATGGCGACTCATGGACAGGGCACAGTCCGGCCCGTCCCGGAACATGTGCACGAACCTCGCGTACGGGAACGCGGCCCGCAGTCCCGGCGCCCAGCCGGTCGAGTAACCGGACCGCTCCACGACGGCACTCCGCCCGAACCGCGCGCACAGCAGGTCGAACAGTGCCCGATGGTGCTCGGCGGCGGCGCGTTCGGGCCACTGGACCACGGCCGCGCCGAGTTCGTCGAGAAGCCCGTCAGGATCGTCCGTGAGGTGAGGCAGCACCATGAGGGAGAGCGCGGGGATACCCGTGGTCTCGGCCGTGTACCGGCCGGGGCGACGGGTGTAGAGGAACTCCGGCAACGGCAGCCCACTGCGGATCATCCGCTCGAAGTGCGGGGCGGGCCGGAAGAGCGTCTGCCAGAACTCATCGCCGGTCAACTCGCCTTCGGGGAAGGCCGCGTCGCCCACTGAAGCCATGAACTCGTTGAGGCTCAGTACGTCAGGGTGGGCGTTGAGGATGCGTGACAGGGCGGTCGAACCGCTGCGGCCGGTGCCGATGACGAAGGTCAAGGAACGCATGGCCGCCTTCTGCATTATCCGCCGATCGTCCGTGGAGCCGTTCACTGTACGTGGGGTCCAACTCTGCCCGGCCCGATGGGTTTCGTACCCTCGTACAGGCCGGACGCCGCCGCCCTGAATCAGTTCTCCAGGAGTGAGTGCCTGAAGGGAGCTTCGGAACCAGAGCGCTGGCCTGCGCTGGAGGACCGACGAACGTCGGCTCCGGAGGCGTAACGAATCTCGGCTCGGCAGAACACGGCGCCACAAGCCTTTTCAATTGAGGAATCAGACATTTTAGGATCAAGAGCTGGACCGGGCCGCTGCCTTGTCGGAACGGAACAACACCGGGCATGGCGCGAAGTAGTACGTCGTGCACTTCTGGCCGGTCGGCCCGCCACTGATATTCAACAGCCGGGTAGCGTACGGGGCAGGGGGGTTGCTGATCAACGGCACAAGAGATCGACGACGGCGGCAACCTCCATTCGCCACGCGCGCACCTGAGCCGCAGTGGGTCCGATCTCGTACTGGTGATAGTGGCATCCCAGACAGAGCAGGCTCCACACGGCCTTGGCTCGGCGCACGATCCCGGCTTCAGCGCAGGTGCGGAGCCAGAGGAACCCGGACCGCATGGAACCCTCGCGGATCGCACGAGGCGCGGCGTTGGCGGCGAGGCTGTCAGCAACCGCGGTCTCCAGCGCCGCCCGCAGGGCGAAGGCGGCACCACGGCACCGGCTCGCCGCAGTAGCGGCGAGCACGGCGGGCGGGGCAGGTACGGCCGAAGTGGCCCCGGGCGTGACGGGCGCGCCGCTGTCCGCAAGGAGCAGGTCGGCCGTGTCGAGCAGCTGGCGGATCGTCGTGTTCACGGCGTGGGCTCCTCAGGCTTGCGTACCGTCTGGGCAATGGCCTCGATGTCGTTCACGAACCGGCGGGGGTCCGGCATGGGTGTGCCCGAGGGATGCGCTCCGGCCTGGCACCGCCGGATCAGATCCACCGCACCCGGGCCGCAGCGCCTGCGCAGTTCGCGGTAGACGTCACCGGTCCGTGACGCGTCGCCGAAGAGTCCCAGAGCGGCGATGTCCCTCAGCGTGATGGCCGCGGTGACGGCCTTCTCCGCCTCGTGCTCGGCCAGCCCGGCGCGGTACAGCCGCAACCACGCTGCCTCGGTGAAGGCGCACTCCAGGACGGTGCGGCAGATGCCCGGCAGCACATGGGTCATGGCGACCGGCTCCAGGTTCCGTGTACGGATGAGGGCCCGCGCGTCGTCCAGCGCCTGAGCGACCGGATCGATGCCACGGCGTACCGTCACCGCCGACCGTCCCTCCCGCTCGACCTCCAGCACGGTCACGGCGAGCTCCTGGTTCTTGAACGCCCGCTG
Organism: Streptomyces sp. NRRL S-646; assembly: GCF_000720765.1. Taxonomy (GTDB): domain Bacteria; phylum Actinomycetota; class Actinomycetes; order Streptomycetales; family Streptomycetaceae; genus Streptomyces. Next base: position 220,697 of record NZ_JODC01000005.1, on the reverse strand, counting down.
AAGCCGCGTGTCGTGGGTGAACACGACAACCTGTCGGCTCTCGCCGAGATCGTGCAGGACCTTCGCGAGACCGTGAACCTTCGCCGGGTCCATGGACTGCACGGGGTCGTCGATGACGACGAACCCGAAGGGGCTGTCCGGTGCAGCGGCGCGCGGCAAGAAGAGCGAGAGCGCGAGGGAGTGCAGTTCGCCCTGGCTCATGACGCCGAGGGCCGCCGCCTCCGTACCGTCCACGGACACATCCATCACGAGCTTGCGCACCGCGGCCTTCTCACTGCCGGTCAGGCGTACGGAGCGCAGGTCGACGTTGCTCTGCTGCCGCAGTTCCTCCCAGATCCGCTGCGAGTGGTCCTCGAAGGGCCGAAGCCGCTCCTCACGCAGCTCTGCGCACGCCTCCTTGAGCCACTTGCGGGCCGCCCGGACCTGACGCAGCCGGGGCTTACCGGCATGGGCGACGCGCGCCCGGTCGAGCCAGCCCGCGAGCCGGGCGACACAACGGCGCCACTCCTCGTCGAGCTTCTCCAGCTCCCGGGCCGCCTCCTCCCGCAGGGCCGCACAGGCGTCGGCGAGGACGAGCGCGGTGGTCTCGGCTCGGGCCGCGAGCTGCTCGGCGTCGTCGATCGCGCGGCAGGCCTCCCACTCCTCCCACGGAACGACGAGCGGAGCCGGCAGCCACGCCGGCACCCGTGCGATGAGGTACCGCACGGCGTCGACCGCCTCCCTCAGTTCGCGGCGCGCGTCCTGCGCGGCAGAGGCCTCGCGCCGCAGTACCTCGACCTGGTCGGCGGCCCGCTCGGCCCAGATCTCGTCCAGCGAGCGGTCCGATCCACACACCGGGCAGCTGTCCTCGTCGGGGTGGCGACGACTGTGCTCCAGGGCCCGCGCCAGCAGCTCGCCGCGCTGGTGAGCGTCCTCGGCTCCGGAGGCGCGCACGTCGTCGAGTACGGCGACGGCCTCGCGCAGCCGGTCGACGGCCGGGCCGACCGCACCGAGGTCGGGGCCCGTCAGCGCGGCGGTCGTGCGCAGTTCCCGCAGATGGCCGTCGTCCACGTCGGGCAGACCGGCCACGAGGGCGTCCAACGCGTCGAAGTCCGGCGCACCTGCCTTGGTGAGGGCCGCGAGGGCGGACGCCGCCCGCGGATCGTCCAGCGCGGCCAGCACCTCGACGAGTCCGGGCACCTCCGCCTCGGTGTTCTTGAGAGCGGAGTTGAGCACCTTCTCGATGCTCTGGATCCGTGCGTCCGCGGACGTCAGCTCCCCGAGCCCGAGGATGGTGGCGATCGAGTCGTACAGCTCGCTGGGCTTGCCGTTGATGATCCTGTCGAGATCGGAGTACGACAGGAACGGCCGGTAGTCGTTCAACGGCCGCTCCCAGCCGGCGCCGGCGAAGGGCCGCCGCCCGTGGCCCGGCCGCTTGAACTCGACCTCGGGGGCGGTGACGTCGTCGCCCGGCCAGGTGCACGTCAGCGTGGACGGCCGGGGGTCGCCCGCCATGCTGAGCCTGACCTCGACCTTGGGCTCGGCGCCGTCGTGCAGGTTGCGCCAGTGTCTGCGCCACACCTCGCTGCGCTGCTTGTCCAGGCGCGCGGTCCGGCCGGTGAACGCCGTCTCGGCACCCTCGGCGAAGCTGGACTTCCCCGAGCCGTTGCGCCCCACGACGAGGGTGACGCCGGGCTTGGCGGTGAGCGGCAGACGGGACTTGCGGCCGATGCCGCGGAAACCAGTGACGCTGACGGAGTCGAGGAACACCCGGTGGTCCGGGTGCGGTCCGCCCGCGGAGTCGGTGTCCGCTCCCGCGTCACCCAGAGCCTGTCGGAGGACCTCCTTGGTCGCCTCGGCGAGGGTCGCGGCTTCGAGGCGGGCCGCCAGACGGGACAGCGTCGAGGAGCTGCCGCTTTCAGTGGTCTGTCCGCTCTGCTCGGGGTTCTCGGGAGTCTCGTTCTGCTCGGGGTTTTCCGTCATTGCGCTCTCCGCCCTTCCGGGTCCGTTCCGATGAGGAGGCCGGGTGCGGTGAGCGGGAGGGGTGAGCCTCCGGCTGCGTCCGAGCCCGGTGTGACGGAACAGACGGTAGGGATAGAGAGGGCGCGCAATCGAGTATTTCAGTGATAACTCTAGTTATCACAACTCACTTTGCAGTTACGGTAGTTGATACGTCGGTCGACACCTCCGCCCAGACCGTCTTGCCCACGGGATGACGAGGTGTCCAGCCCCAGCGCATGGCCAGGACGTCCACCAGGAGCAGACCGCGTCCCGACTCGCCCTCGGGGTACGCCGAGGGCGGGATGACAGGCGGCCGCTTCCCGTTGGCGGCGTCGGCAACCTCGATCCGGATCAGGCCCGACACCTCGTCGAGACCGAGCCTGAGAAGGAAGTCGCGCCCCGGTACGCGGCCGTGCTGTACAGCGTTGGCAGTGAGTTCGCCGACGACGAGGGCGACCGCGCACGACACGTCCGACACCGGCGGGTATCCCCACTCCTCCATGTGCCGCACCGCGAGGCGTCGAGCGAGTCGCGCACCTTGGGGCGAAGAAGCGAACTGTGCTGTGAGCTGCGGATGTTCGGTGTCTTCACCATCGGGTACGACGGCCTCCGCCAATGGAGGTTCGGTGCTCCTCGGCGATTCCTCGCCCGAGGTGGTTGTTCCTGTCAGCACAGCGTTCCGTCCTTGTCTGTCGAGTCCTTGGACGTCCTGCGATGTACGCGAGTCGTCACGTTCCGTACTCAAGAGTCGTCAGACGGCCCTACGCTCGATAGGTGACGCAGCCTTACCTTTCGGTTCGTAAGGAACGGAAGTGACGCCTTGGCCAACGGAATTGAGCCCAGTACGTCGATGGCGGCGCTGTTCGGATCGCGGGTACGCAGACTCCGCACGGCGGCCGGGCTGACTCAGGCGGAACTCGGCCAGAAGACACACGTGGTGAGCACGCGGATCACGCAGATCGAGCGGGCCTCCGGGGCGAAACCGACGCTTGAACTGGCCCGTGCGCTCGACGCCGTTCTCGGGGCGGACAACCTGTTGGTCGAGCTGTGGCCTTACGTGTATCGGGAGGCGTTTCCGGATTGGTCGCGGGCGTTCATGGGGTACTCGGAGCGGGCGGTGTCCATCCGCGAGTACGCGGCACACGTGGTGCCTGGTCTGTTGCAGACCAGGGAGTACGCAAAGGCCGTTCTCAGCGTCGGCGTGACACTCAGTGGAGACGAGCAGTTGGAAGAACGGCTCACGGCCCGCATGTCACGGCAGGAACGGCTCAGTTCGCCCGACCGGCCGGAACTGTGGGTGGTGCTCGACGAAGCGGTCGTCAGGCGTCCGATCGGCGGGCGCGATGTGATGCGTGCGCAGTTGGAACAGCTGCTCCATGCCTCAACGGAGCGCCACATCACCGTCCAAGTGCTGCCGTTCGACCAGGGCGAGCACGACGCCATGGGCGGATCCCTGACAGTTCTGACGTTGCCGGATGGCTCAGAGGTCGCCTACACGGAGGGCGCGCATTACGGCCAACTCATCGAGGATCCGGCCGAGGTCAGCCGTTTCGCCGTGACCTACGATCGGTTACGGGCGGAAGCCCTGCCCCCGCTCATGTCGCTCGACATGATCCGATCCGTGATGGAGGGCTACAACCGTGGAGCAAACGTCCCGTCCCGATCTGAGCGGCGCCGTGTGGCGCAAGAGCAGCTACAGCAATCAGGAGGGCGGCAACTGCGTGGAGGTGGCGGACGGGTTTCACAGCGTCATGCCCGTCCGTGACAGCAAGGTTCAGAACGGTCCCACTCTGACCTTCGAGATCGGCTCCTGGGCAACGTTCATAGGCCAGCTGAAGGCCGGTCAGCGCCGCTCCTAAGCCAGCCAGGGCCCGGTCACGGCCCGTCCTCCGGGACCGCCGAATTCTTGTCCGCGAGGTCCCGGCGGGCCGCTGAACTCCATAAAGAACCGGGGAAAGAACTACCCGCCCGCCCACCCTCCCGACCGCGTCACCCGTCCGGGTGACTGGCTTGCAGGGTCAAGATGCGGACGGTTACGTTCGCCGCGACAACCGCAAACAGATACGGCCCCCGGCCGGGACGGCAATCCCGATCGAGGGCCTGACCGATCAGGAAGCGATACCTTCCCGATGGCTGACCCGCAGTCTAACGCGCGCCTGCGCGCCGACGCCGGAGCTCCGACCTCCGGCGTGATCCACGTACGCACCCGCCTCTCGGCCGACTTCACCGTGCTCTCCAACGCCCTCGCACAGCGACGCGGCAGCGCGGTCACGGTCGGCGTCGCGGCCTACGTCCTCTCCCTGCCCGACGGCTCCCCCGTGAGCATCGCCGCCCTGTGCGAGCACTTCACCGAGGGCGAGATCCTGATCTCGCGGGCGCTCAGGGAACTCGAAGGGGCCGGATACCTGGAACGCCGCCGCGAGCGACTGCCCACCGGACAGATCCGTACCCGAACGTACTTCTACGACGTGCCCGGCGGCGATCCGGATCCTGACGGACCTCCCGAGCCACCGAAACCGCGTCGGCCGGCCGCGAAGCAGCCTGCTGTTGCGGAGGCCACGCCTCCTTCCGAGACCGTGGGAGAAGCGGTACCCGCTCCCGCTCGGGTTGCGGAAAACCCGGTCCCACTCACCGACGCCGACCCGCAGGCAGTCGCGGTACTCACTGCGCTGCGCCGCGTGGATCCCCGTCTGATCCTGTCCGGGCAGGAGGCCGCGCGCCTGGCTCCGGCCGTCGCCGAATGGCTCGCGGCCGGCGTCCGAGCACCCGAGATCACGGAATTGCTCACTGCGCGACTCCCCGACCGTTTCCGGGCTCGTCCGGCAAGCATTCTCGCCTTCCGCCTCCGGGAGACACCCCTGCCCGCGCCGCCTCCACTCCCGCTCCCTGAGGTCGCGGAACGCCCTGCCGTACTGCCCTTCCAGACCTGCGGCGGCTGCGACCGTGCATTTCGTGCATCGGCCCCCGGACGCTGCCGGGACTGCCGATCCGGGAACCCTCTTCAAGCGGCTGGCTGAGCCGGTGGTCGAGTGTGCAGTCCACCCGCAGGTGGGAGGCTTGATGTGCGACGATGCGAAACCCGGCATCAAGAGGAGGTGGGGCATGGTCGACAGGTTCAGGGAGGGACTTCTGACGCCCACGGAAACGGCCTCCTATCTTGAGATTCCGCAGTCGACTCTCACCTCGTGGCTGAAGGGCAAAGCTGCCGGAGCGCCTCTGGTTCACCAAGTGGAGCCGGTACGAAAGGGGCAGCCCTCGGTGCCTTTCATTGCGGTGGCCGAGGCGCACGTCCTTCGTTCTCTGCGCTCCCTGGGACTTCGCATGAGCGAGATCAGAGAGGCTGCCGCTGCCGTACGGGACGCCTTCGACACCCCGTACGGCCTCGTGTCGAAGCGGGTGGCCACGGACGGGGTGGACATCTTCATCGAGCATGGTTGGGGGGATCTCCGCAGGGCCCGCGACGGCCAGGTCCCCATCCAGGAAGTGGTCTCCGACTATCTCCGCTACCTGACCTGGGAGCCCGGCGACGACTTCCCGTCCAGCCTGCGGCTCAGGCAGTACCCGAACTCTGTCCCCGTCGTGATCGACCCGAGGTTCGGTCACGGTCTCCCCGTCGTCGCCGCCAACCGTGTCACGGTCAAGGCGATCACCGACCTGTGGGAGGCCGGGGAAACCGTCGAAGACATCGCGTACGACTACGACATGACGCCTGAGCAGGTGGATGCGCTCTGCCAGGCAGTGGTGCATCTTGCCGCCTGAGTTCTTCCTGGACCGGAATCTCGGTCGTCGTGTCGCGGAGGGGCTGAGGGCGTGCGGGTGGACGGTTCACCGCATCGGAGACGTCTTTCCGGACGACGGGCAGGACATCCCCGACGAGGAATGGATCACTCATGGTCTCGACCGGTCCTGGATCCCGCTCTCGAAGGACGGGCGGATCAAGACCCGCGACCTGGAGATCCGTCCTGTTCTGGAACGCGAGGCGGTGTTGTTCTACCTCGACAACCAGCAGCTTCGCAGCATCGAGATGGTGGAGCGGCTCGTCGCACGCCGTGACGCGATCCACCGGGCAGTCGAGAAGGGCGGTCCAGCGGCCTACGCCGTGCGACATGACAGGATCGAGCGCACGTGGCCCTGACGGGCGGGCAGCCCTTCGGCAACCCGCCTGCAGCCGGAGCTACTTCGCCGCGGGCGCCCACAGTGCGGCCACGATCTCCATCTGCTTGAGGACCAGGTCGATCGCCTCCCGCTCCTCCTCGGGCGGGTAGTCGAACATCGCCAGCACGCGGCGGATGCGGGTGCGGAGCTTGGCGCGGACGGGCTCGCGAGAGAGCCAGTCGACGGAGAGGTTGTTCCGGATGTCCTTCACCAGCGCTCGGGCGATCTTCGCCAGGGTGTCCTGACCGCCCTCCATCAACTCGGCCATGTCGCGGTGTGCGACCGCGTCGTAGAAGGCCAGCTCGGCGTGGGTCAGCGGCGGGTCGAACCGCTCGCCGCGGCGGGCCTCCGCCGACACCTCCCGTGCCAGGGCGGCGAGTTCGGCGATGACCTGGGCGCTGGTGAGCTGCTGGAGCATGTACCGCTTCATCAGGTCGTTCAGACGCTCGGTGAAGCTCTCGTTGCGGACGACGTTGTGCTTGGTCACCTCGCGCATCTTCTGCTGGATCATGCGGCGCAGGGCCTCGGTGACCAGGTGCGGAGTCTCGGAGTTCTCTAGACTGCGCAGCTGCGCCTCGTTGAGGCGGGTGATGTCCAGCCGGCCGATCCCGGCCTCCGCGTACAGGTCGGTGATCTCGTCAGCGTCGACGACCGAGGCCGCGAGGGCTTGCAGGTATCGCTGTACCTCGGCACTGAGCGGCTCCCCGCTCGCCTCGCGCTGGGCGGCGTCGAGCTTGATCATCCAGGCCCGGACCTCGCTGAAGAAGGAGATGTCACGACGCCAGTCGTCCAGGTCCTCGCAGCGCTCGGCGATCTCCTTGCTCATCGCGCAGACGCGGTAGAAACGGTCCAGCCGGGCGGCGCTGTCCTTGAAGCGGACGGAGAGCGGCTTGGCGGGAGGCTCGACCTTGTTGCCCGGGTTCTTCGGGTCGCGCAGGAAGTCGGCGGTCAGGCGAAGCGCGCGCTTGCGGGTGTCGGGGCGGCCGGTGTCGGCCAGCCACTGCTTCCAACGGCTCCCGGCCAGCAGCCCCTTGATAGTGGCCAGTTCGTTCTTGACCTCGGTGACGGCCCGTTCGATGTCCGCGCCGAGGGTCTGGTCCTTGCGGTCCTGGTCCGAGTACTCGCGCAGGGCCTTGGTGAGGTTGTCGGTGAGGGGCGCGTAGCCGACGAGCAGACCGTCCTGCTTGCCGCGGAAGCGGCGGTTGACGCGGGCCAGGGCCTGCATCAAGTTGGCGCCTTGCATCGGGCGGTCCATGTACAGGGTGTGGATGGGCGGCGCGTCGTAGCCGGTGAGCAGCATCGAGTGGACGATGAGCAGTTCCAGCTCGTCGTCGGGGTCCTTGGCGCGCTTCTGGACGACCTTCTGCTGGGACTTGCGCAGCGAGTGCTTGCGCAGGTGCTCGGGGTCGGAACGGTCGCCATGGAAGACGATCTTCATGACGCCCTTGTCAACCTCGTCACTGACCCAGCCGGGCCGCCGCTCGGCCAGCGCGTCGAAGACCCGTACGCAGATCTCGCGGGTCGCGCATACGACCATCGCCTTGCCGGGGGCGCCAATGTCGGGCTTGACCAACTCGCGGCGCTGCTCCCAGTGGGCGATCAGGTCGTCCGCGAGCTTCGCTATGCGGTCGTCGGCGCCGTAGACGGTGTTCATCGTCGTGGCGTACTGGATGGCGCGGCGGCGCTCGGCGTCGTCCATGCCCTCGGTAAGAGTGTTCGCCTGCTCGTCGAGCTTGTTCGGGTCGACGCCCTTGGGCAGGTCGACCTCGATGACACGGGGCTCGTGAAACACACGGACCGTGGCCCCGTCGTCGACGGCGCGCTTCAGGTCGTAGATGTCGATGTACTCGCCGAAGACGGCACGGGTGTCGGCCTCGGCCTTTGAGATCGGCGTGCCGGTGAAGGCGAGCAGGGTGGCGTAGGGCAGGGCGTCGCGCAGGTGGCGGGCGTAGCCGTCAAGGCTGTCGTAGTGCGAGCGATGGGCCTCGTCGACGATCACCAGGATGTTGCGGCGCTCGGAGAGGAGGGGGTGGGACTTGCCGGCGTCCTTCTCCTCCTTGCTCAGGCCGAACTTCTGGAGGGTGGTGAAGACGATCCCGCCGACGTTGCGACCCGTCAGCTCGGCGCGCAGTTCCTCGCGTGTGTCGATCTGGTGAGCTTTTGCCCCCAGCAGGGACTCGCTGTCGAGGAAGGTGTCGTAGAGCTGGTCGTCGAGATCGTTGCGGTCGGTGATGACGACGATCGTGGGGTTGTTGAGCGCCGGGTGGCGGAGGACGAGCGCGGCCGTCTCCACCATCTCCTCCGACTTGCCCGCGCCCTGCGTGTGCCAGACGACGCCGGCCTGTCCGTTCGTCCGCGACGCCTCGACGACGGCGTCCACGGCCTTGTTCACGGCGAAGTACTGGTGCGGCTTCGCGATGCGCTTGCCGGTCAGGGGCTCGCCCGGCTTGGGCGGCGGAAAGTTGACGAAGTTGCGGGTGAGGGAGAGGAACCGGTCCTGCGTGAACAGGCCGTGCAGGGCCAGGTTCAGCGCGTCGAGGCCGTCGTAGCCGGGCTCGTTGGTGTCGACGGGCTTGCCCTCGTGGTCGACGTTCCAGGGTGCGAAGTGCTCGTAGGGCGTGAACGCCGTGCCGTACTTGGCGGTTATGCCGTCCGAGACCAGGCAGAGGACGTTGTAGCGGAACGCGACCGGGAACTCCGAGACGTACGTCTGGAGTTGGGCGTGCGCCGACTTGAGGGTGGCATTCTCGTCGGAGGCGCTTTTGAGTTCGATGACGGCGAGGGGGAGGCCGTTGACGTACAGGACGATGTCGAAGCGGCGGTGACTGCCGTCGGTGTCCCTGACCGTGACCTGGTTGACGGCGAGGTAGCTGTTCGCGTCGGGGTCCGTGAAGTCGACGACGCGGACGGTGGGGGTCTGCTCGGCGCCGAACTCGTCGGTGTAGGTGAGGCGGATACCGGTCGTCAGGTGCTCGTGGGCCTGCTTGTTCTCCGGATATGCCTCGCGGGAGGTGGGGTCAGTGGCGATACGGAGGGCTTCGTGGACGGCGGTGGAGGTCAGCTCCGGGTTCAGCTTCTCGATGGCTGCCTGGAGTTCGTCGTGCAGGATGAGGTCGTCCCAGTCGCGGCGGTGTCCGGTGCCGGGGGCTAGGTCTTTGCCGGGCTTGGTATCCCAGGCGAGTTGGGCAAGTTCGTCCAGGGCAAGGTGCTCCCAGGTGGACTCGGTCATTTTGGCGTCGAGGTGGGCGGGAGTGTGTTCGCTGCCGAATTCGGTGGTCATATGGCGTCCTCCACGATCTTCTCGGCGTCACGGACGTGGAGCTTGCCGGACATTAGTTGGGGGAGGAGAGTGTCGCGGAGGGTGGCTAGGGTGCGCGACTCGGCCGTGGCTTGAGCAGCTCTGCGATGCAGTGGCGCAACAGTCCGCGCAAACTCGGCAATGCTCCGTTCACTCGGCAGCCGGATCGGCATGGCCTTGAAATTCTTGCGACTCAACTCAAGGAAGGTCGACCCATTAGCCAGACTGATCATTTCTTCCACACGAGAGCGCATTTCATGAAGCAGCCACCATCGCAGCTCCTCGGTTGGCGGCAGAACGACGATGAAGCCCTGGTTTACCGCTGCGGGCATCTGGGGCAAAGCAAAGGCCCCAATGGTTGCGCGAGAGGTCATGAAGATGGACTGCGCCGGATAGAGCCGCGATGCACAGTTTTCCAGCCCTTCACCTGTTACGGTCCTGCCAGTTTCAAACAGATACGGCGCAGACAGCGCGGTTACGTCCGTTGGAGTAGTCCAAGCGATCCCTCCGCCCCAGTATTCCTCCGTCTTCGTACTTGGCGTCCCTCCGCCGACAACCGTCGCCGTCGAACCAAACGTGTCGGGGCCGAAATCCGCCCCATGGGCAGAACTAGCAAATTGGGCGTCCGCAAGTTCAAGTGCCGTGCCCGCGATGCGCTCGTTAACCGTGATCTTTTCGTCCAGCACCCCAAGCACGTCGGAAATCGCGCGCTGGATTACCAACGGTGGCACCGTAACACTCAATCGACGCTGTTCCGTGAGTGATACGTATGCCGCCATGTCGGACTCATTTTCGCGGGCCCGAAGCTGCGCTTTGAAAGGCTCAGACCGAAGGAAAGCATAGAGGTACAGAGGATCGATTACCTCATGATTCAGGCTACGCCAGAACGTTGTCTGCGGCGAGCAAACAAACGGCGGACTGACGGCCGGAGCGAAAGCGACTTTACCCACCGTTCCCTTGTGAGAAAGAACTACATCACAGGGCGCACCAATTCCTTTCCGCACCCTTTCCATGGCGATTTCGTTGATCTTTTGAGCCGACTCGAAAAGAAGACGCCCACCCCTCATGTCTGCGGCACGAATGAAAGCCGTTCCGGTATCCCCGAATTCCGCCGGTCGCGGCCGATACTCGCCATGGTTTCCGTCTTGCACTAGGAGAATACCGTCGGCTTCGAGGTCGCTAACAATGCGCTGCCACTCAGCCACCGATCCTCCCCAACTGCTCCCGCACAGCCGCATCCAACCGAGCCGACTCATCCAACTGCTCGAACAGTTCCTTCGTCAGCCGAGTGATCCGCTCCTCCACCGGCTCCGCGTCCGGGTCATCCTCGGCCTCTGCCGCTCCCACGTACCGCCCCGGAGCCAGCACATAGTCGTGCTTCTCGATCTCCTCCAGAGTGGCGCTGTAGCAGTACCCTGGCACGTCCTCGTATGTAAGGCCCTTGTCCCGCGCCGACTTGGTGCCACGCCACGCGTGATATGTGTCGGAGATTTTCTCCAGGTCCTGGTCAGTAAACCTGCGCTCAGTCTTGTCGACCATCGTGCCCATCGCCCGCGCGTCGATGAACAGCACCCGGCTCCGCCGGTCCTCCAGCTCCTTCGTGCCCTGCGGGGACTTGTCCTTTGTTAGGAACCACAGGCACGCAGGGATCGCCGTCGTGCGGAAGAGGTTGCCCGGCAACGCGATCATGCAGGAGACCAAGTCCGCCTCGACCATCGCCGCGCGGATCTCGCCCTCGCCCGACTGCTTGGACGACATCGAGCCGTTGGCCAGGACCACGCCTGCGCTGCCCCGGTCGCCGAGCTTCGAGACAATGTGCTGGAGCCAAGCGTAGTTGGCGTTCGACTGGGGCGGAGTGCCGTACCGCCACCGTCTGTCGTCCGACTTCCTCGCCCAGTCCGACATGTTGAACGGCGGGTTGGCCATCACGAAGTCGGCCTTCAGATCCGGCAGTTTGTCGTCCGCGAACGTGTCCGCCCAGCGGTCACCGACGCCCTTCGGGTCCATGCCGTGAATGGCGAGGTTCATCTTGGCCAGGCGCCACGTGCGCTCGTTGGCCTCCTGGCCGTACACCGCGATGTCGTGCGTGTGGTCCTTGCCGCGCCGCTTCGCGACGAACTTGCCGCTCTGTACGAACATGCCGCCCGAGCCGCACGCCGGGTCGTACACCCGCCCCTCGTACGGCTCCAGTACCTCGACGATCAGGCGGACAACGCTTGCCGGCGTGTAGAACTCGCCAGCCCTCTTGCCCTCCGCCCGCGCGAAGCGCTCCAGGAAGTACTCGTAGGTCTCGCCCAGGACGTCCTGCGCCGGACGGTCACCATGCCCCGTAAAACGCGCGTCGCTGATCAGGTCGACGAGTTCCTTCAGGCGCTTCTGGTCGACGTTGTCGCGGTTGAAGATCTTCGGGAGGACACCGGTGAGGGTCTTGTTGGCCTTCATCACCTCGTCCATGGCCGTGTCCAGGAGCGCGCCGACACCGCCCTCCGCGCTGGCCGCGTTCTCGGAGATGTGGTCCCAGCGGGCGGTCGGGGGCACCCAGAAGACGTTCTTCTCCGTGTACTCGTCCTTCTCCTCAAGGAAGGCCGCCCGGCGGTGCTCGGGGATCTGGGCCAGCTCGGGGTCGGCGGCCAGCTCCTCGCGGCGTTCGGCGAAGGCGTCGGAGACGTACTTCAGGAATACCAGGCCGAGCACGAACTCCTTGTACTGGGCGGCGTCCATGGAGCCGCGGAGCTTGTCCGCGGCCTTCCACAGGATGTCCTGGATCTCCTTGGTGCTGGAGACACTGAGCAGTTCGCCCTGTCCGGGGGCTGCCGCGGCTCGCTTGCGGGGAGGCATCGTTCCTTCTTCCAGACGGTGTCGGTGGATGGGTTACTTGCGGTTGGTCGTTCTGGGTTCGCCGATGGTCAGGGTGCCATCGGCCAGGCCCTCGATCGTCAGGCGTCGGGCCTCGGCGAGGGCGTCGGCCTGGGCGCGCAGCAGCCGTTCCCTGCGTTCGGTCTCGGCCAGCAGGGCGTCGAAGCGCAGTACCTCGTCCGGGTCGAGGTCCGGGAGCTGGTAGTCCTCGATACGGCGGGCCGGGCGTACGGCGCCGGGGCTTCGGGCGGTGCCGCGGGCTGCGCCGAGCAGGGCCGCCAGGACCCGGGGGGTGAGCGGGCGGGCGGCGTCAGCGTTGACGCGGAGGACGCGGGCCGGGAACGCAACGACCGAGAAGCCGTCGTGGTCGACGTACACGCCGAGGCGGGGCGCGAGGGTGTAGACGACGTCACCGGGCTCGGTCAGCGCCGCCCGTTCGTACGCCGTCGCCAGCAGCAGGCGGTCGATGCGGCGCCCGCCCACGGGTCGTTCGCCGGTGATCTCCTCGGGGCCCAGCACAGTGTGGTGGCCGTCGGGGGTGACGTGCTCGTCGTCGATGCGGTGGCCGGGGAGCCGGGTCACCCTGTGTGCGGTGATCAGCTTGCCGAGTGTGATGCGTTCGGGAAGGCGGCCGACCCTGCGCAGTACGGCCCCTCGGTAAGGGCCCCGCTCGTCCTCATACGCGCGCATGTCCGCCGTCGCGCGCTCCAAGCGGGCCTCGGCCTCGGCGATCAGGGCGGGACGTTCGGTGACCTTGTCGGACCAGATCGCGGAGGCCGGCGGCGCGGGCGGGGTCAGCGGACCGCCGAAGGCCCGGTCCAGGTCGCTGACGGGGACCACACGGCCGTAGCGCGGGTCGTGACCGTCGAGTCCTCGGAAGCCTTCTGTCCGCCAGAGGAGGACGTCCTCGGCGAGCCGCATACGCACACCCGGGGTGAGCTGTTCGGAGCTGATGTCGGCCAGTAAGACCTTGCCCTCCGCCGCTGGAACGGGGCCGCGCGTGAGCGTCCACAGCGCGGGACGGTAACCGGGGCGGAAGGGCAGCACCCCGCCGGGTAGCGCGATGACCGACTCGACGATGTTCTCGCGCAGGAGGGCCGACCGGAGCTGAGCGGCCTCGGTGCTCTTCAGTTCGTCGACGAGCGCGTCGGCGGGGCCGAGGACGAGGGCAGTGCAGCCGGGGCGGAGGAGATAGGCGACGCGTTCGAGCTCTGTCAGGGCGCCGAGCACCGAGCGGTCCTCGCCGGGGCGGTACGGGAGCTGGGTGACGACGAGGTCCGGGTCCGCGAAGCGTTCCTCAAGGTCGGTACCGGTCTGCACGTCCAGGTCAAGTTCGCCGACGCCCGCCAGCAGGAGGCGCCGGCGGGTGATGCGGGTGAGCCGGTCGTCGGGGTCGGCGGCGAGGACGGTAACGCGGTCGCGGTCCTCCGTATCGTCGAGGAGCGCGACGAGCAGGTCGCCGACGCGGGCGTGTGGGTCGGCGAGGGTGAGGGACTTTCCTTGCTCAAGGCGGATGGGGAGGTCGGTGAGCTGGGTGAGCAGACTCCTCAGCTCGGGGGCGACCGCGTCCGCGGTGAGGGAGTCCAGGCCCAGCCGGGCGCGGGAGGCGAGCAGCCACTCGTACGCGCCACGTTCGTCGTAGGCAGCCTCGACCAGGTTCTCGGCGAGGCGGGCAAGCGGGGCCGCGCCGGCGTCGACGGAGCGCAGTTCACGAAGGACGAACTCATCCTCCATGTCGATCCGTCGGGCACGGCGCAGCACCGTGGACCACAGGGCCCCGTCCGCTTCGGCGTCGGCCTGAGACACGTCCGAGCTGTCGTCCAGCGGCTGACCGTCGAGCCGACGCAGGCACAGGAGGCTGCCGAGCGTCTCGACCAACTGCCATGGGGTGAACCGAGCCCGCAGGGCCACGATGCCGAACAGGGCCAGCTCGGAGCGCAGTTCGGACGCCTCGGCGTTGCCCAGACCGGACGCGATCAGCCACTCGGCCACCTCCGCGCCGTCGAACTGCGGCCTGCCCGCGTTCTCGGACACGGCGGCGGGAAAGTCCGGGTAGCGCCGGCGCCAGGTAGAGACGACAGGGCGCTTCACTCGCGCAAAAGCAGCGATCTCGGACATCGAGACGAGTAGGGGTGCCCTAGGAGAGGCCCAGGAGCGCAACGCGACATCCGGCAGTTCGGTCACCACAGCACGTACTCCCTCCCCTTTGACTACCGTTGCATCAGCTGTTCCGGCCGCGAGCTCCGGGCCGATTGCCCCTCATGGCCATCCCAGAGGCTTCACCTCTCCGGCTCCACAGAACGATACGGGCATCTCGCTGACAGTGAGGCGTCAACCTCGATAACAGGGGTTATCAGATCTGAATTTACGATCGACGGTGCCTCTCCTCAAGGATCAGAGGCAGGCCCTGAGCCCGCGCCGAACGCCATCGAGGCGACACGCCCGGGAGCCGTTTGGAATCGGGCGGAACGGACTGTTCGTGAAGACGACCTGCCCATAGGCTCTGGACGCCCGGTGGGGGCACTGCCAGGCAGACGAGGGGGAAGCGTGGATCATCTCTTCGCCGTTGCTGGACGGTCGGCGACACCGATCTCACCGACCGGGCTGGCCGCGGAAGGGCTCCTCGAACGGCAGCACCTGCAGGAGTGGGTGATCGACAACCCTCAGATCCTGGGCGAGTCGGTGCTCGTGATCACCGCGGAGTTCGACCGGTGGGCCGATACGGACGGAGTACCGGCACGGGACCGGCTGGACGTCCTGGGGTTGGACGCCACCGGGCGGCTCGTGGTGGTCGAACT
This sequence comes from Streptomyces sp. NRRL S-646, assembly GCF_000720765.1. Taxonomy (GTDB): domain Bacteria; phylum Actinomycetota; class Actinomycetes; order Streptomycetales; family Streptomycetaceae; genus Streptomyces. The sequence continues at coordinate 205,610 of NZ_JODC01000005.1, read as the reverse complement.
GAAGCGGGGAACGGCCGACCGGGACGTACATCTGCAGGCGATCACCTACGCGGCCCTGGTGTCCCGGTTCGACCTGGACACCCTGGCGCAGGCGCACCGCGACTCCATGATCAGCAGGGGGCAAGCGGTCGAACTCGACGTGTGCAGGCAGCGTCTCCTCGACCATGTGGACGGAGACTGGAGTCCGGAGCTGCTCCAGCGCCCGCGACAGGTGATCATCGCCGCCGGCTTCCCCAAGCAGGTGACTCACACCGTGGTGTGGTTGTCGGAGATGAACCTGGACATCGACCTCGTCCAGGTGGGCGTGTGGAAGGTGGAAGGCCACATCGTCGTCGGCTTCACCAAGGTGTATCCGACGCCCGAAGTGGAGGAGTTCACCCTGGCTCCGGCCCGTGTCGAGGCCAAGGCCGCAGCCCAGAAGCTGGAGGAGCGCTCCCGGGCACGCAACGCGGCGCACATCCTCGTAGGCGCCGGCCTGCTGCCGGACGGGGCCAGACTGCGGTTGACGCCGAGGCACGGCGCTCCACAGTCCATCCGCGAGGCCATCCTTGTCTGGGTGGGCGAAGACGGCAGCCGCGCGACCGCTGTTTGGAACAACAACCCCGCCAAGCCCCTGACCTGGGAAGCCGACGGCAAGCCGTACACGCCCACCGGACTGGCGAACCACATCTTCAAGAGCGTGACCGGCCGGACACCCGACGGGATACAGGGCACCACCTGGTGGGACGTCGACACCGGCAAAGTACCGGACACTGTCGACCCCGATGAATGGGCGGCGCTGGCAGGGGCTAGTCTCGCGGACCTGGCCAGGCGGCTCAACGGCGCCCGCAAGAACTGGACAAGCCTCCATACCCTGCTGGGCGCCATCCCGGCCGGGCGGTGGACGACCTACGGCGACGTGGCGACCGTCATAGACAGCCATGCCGTTCCGGTCGGCACCCACCTGGCGAGCTGCGACCAGTGCCCCAACGCCTGGCGGGTCCTTACCGCGGCAGGACGGGTCAGCGCGGGCTTCCGGTGGGCAGACCCGACACGCACGGACACACCTGCGGACGTTCTCGCGGCCGAGGGTGTCGAGTTCGCCGGCACAGCCGCCGATCCGGAAGCCCGCCTGCCGCTGGAGGAAATCCGGCGTCTGCTTGGCGGTTGACCGCGACTCGGGCATACGGCTAAGCGCCAGAGCGCAGCCGCGAACCGACTCGCCACCTCATATGAGGACTTCTGATACGAGGGGATATGAACCAATTCGAACTGCGCCGCGTTGAGCAGCAGCTCCGCGAAGCACTGCAAGACTCCGCCTTGAGTTGGGTGCTCGACGACGTCGATGCAGCAATCGCGGCAGGAGTGCCCGAGGAGAAGATCCTCCGTCGCCGTCCTCAGCGCCGGGGTGACGACACCTACGCCGCGAGCCCGGCCTCGGCAGCGGCCCGATACGAGGTCGTGAACCGCAGCGAGTTCGGTTCGGTCGAGTACGAGGCATCGCGCAAGAGAGGGACGCTGGTCATCGCCACACGAGCCATGAGCGACGAAGAGCGGGTCCAGCTCCTGTTGGACGCGGTGAAGCGAGTACTCGTCGAACTGCCCGAGATGGAACTGGAGTCCTTGAAGATGCTCCGGATCGAGCCCGAGGGTGACACCGGCAGCCGCAGTATCGCTGAGGCAGTCGTGTTCGAACCGGACGAGAACGCTCAATCACGCCGTAGCCGGACAGAGTTCCGGGCGGACCGGATGCCAGTCGAGCGACGTGCACGCGTCAGTCAGCTGCTGGCCGAAGCAACAAGGGAGGTGCACAGTTGAGTACGGTCGATCAGCTGGTGGCTGAGATCGAGAGCCTTCTGGCGGCGGGGGCGGTCTCGTACGACTCCGCTTCGAAGCCGTCCGACGTCTACGAGGGCTTTATCTTCTCCCTGATCGTCGCTACTGCGAGTCGACACGGCGCCACCGTCACATACGAGGATGTCTACGGAGCGAAGACCAGCAGCCTTGTCTTCCGAACAGGGCCCGGTCATCTGTACAGCCAGCTCCATCCCTTCACCCACGCTGTGATCGAGTTCGACGGCGCTCCCGCCCTTGAAGTCCACCTCGGTGTCTATGTGCAGGGTGCGTCGGGCGTCCTTCACGAGTGCGACGTCCTGGTACTGCCGGCCGAGGAAGCCGCCCTGAGCCGTGTGCAGAGCATCGCGCCGCGAGGCAGTCAGTGCGTCCTCATCGTCGAGTGCAAGTACTACATCTCCAACCTCGGCATCGGTCTCGCGCGGAACTTCGAAGGACTCCGCGCCGACATCCGAACCCAGAACGAGCTATTCGTCGCTAACACAAGATCATCGAACATCGTGCGGTACCTCGATGCCCGAAAGAGAGGATTTGAGCCGGATGTGGTGCCCAACTCACCGCAAGCTGGGTATCTCCAAGCAGAGATCAGGAAGACCTTCAAGAGCTACCTGAGCAAGCACGCACCCTCAACAGTGATCTGAACCCGCTGGCCCAGTGGCGCTGCGACTGCGGCTCGACTGGCGGATTCGAGGGCCGCCCGCCAGGGTCCCTCAACGGTTCATCTTGAAGCCACCCTGCTCCCACATCCCCTTCGGGAACACCCGAGGAAGAGCCAGGGCGGCAGACGAGTCGGGCTGTACGCCGGGTTCTGTTCCGAGGGGTTCTCGCGAACCCCCCGGCGACGGCCATCCATCTAGGACCGGTGTTGCCACCGGCCTCGTGCGGTCTACCCGGGGGCTCGGGCGGGCAGCCCTCGAACGCCTCCGCAGAGCGCTTTTTACGGCGCTCCTTTTGACCTTGCTCCGGGTGGGGTTTACCTAGCTGCCCAGGTCACCCTGGGCACTGGTGGTCTCTTACACCGCCGTTTCACCCTTACCGAGGACCGAGGTCCCCGGCGGTTTGTTTTCTGTGGCACTGTCCCGCGGGTCACCCCGGGTGGCCGTTAGCCACCACCCTGCCCTGTGGAGCCCGGACGTTCCTCGGGAAGCCCCTCAAGGGGACTCCACGCGGCCGTCCGCCCGGCTCGTCTGCCGTGTGGACCATGCTACCGGGCGTCCGCCCTTCGCCGGACCGGAGGCCGCCGTTGCCAGGACCGAGCCCGCCAGGATCAAGGTGAAAGCGATCGCGATGCCGACAGTGAAGGGCTCGTCCAGGAGCACGGCTCCTGCTGCGACCGCTATCGCCGGGTTGACGTACGTGAACACCGTCGCGCGGGTCGGGCCGACCTCCTTGATCAGTTCCAGGAAGGCCACGAATGCGAGTGCTGTGCAGATCACTCCCAGGCCGATCAGGGCTGACAGGACCGAGGCGGAGGGGACCGTTGACGGCCAGGTCACCGCCGCCGGCGTTGCGTACACCAGCGCCGCCAGTGCCAGGCAAGGCGCCGTCAGCTGCAGTGTCGGTACGTCCTTCAGCCAGCGTGCCGCGATCAGCGGTGCCGTCGAGTAACCCAGCACCGTCAGCAGCACCTCCCCCAAGGAGCGGGCGTCCCCGCCGGTCAGGTGCGGGACCGTGAGGACTCCGACGCCCGCCAGGCCCAGCGCCAGTCCGGCCCCTCGCCGTAGTCCCAGCCGCTCCGTGTCGCCGAAGAAGCGGGCCAGCACCACGCCCACGATCGGCACGCCCGCGATCAGCAGGCCCGCCGTGGAGCTCGACAGGTGCCGTTCCGCGTCCGTCAGCGTGAACCACGGGCCGACGATCTCTATGCACGCGAAGGCCAGCATGGGACGCCAGTGGGAGCGGATGGTCCTCACGAAGCCGCCCTGTCGTATCGCGAAGGGCAGCAACAACAGCGCGCCCAGCGCGCAGCGCGTGAACACCACCATGGACGGGGAGAGCGGAGCGTCCACCGCCACCTTGATCATCAGGTAGGGGATGCCCCAGATGACTCCCATCAGGGAGAACAGGAACCAGCCGCGTGCAGTCATGCAGACAGAATCGGCCGGGGCACTACCTGGTGTCTTGAACGCTGTTGCGGTACGCCGCCGGGGTCACCCCCAGCACCCGGCGGAACCAGCGGGTCAGGTGCGCCTGGTCCGCGAAACCGACGAGCGGGGCCACCTCGGCGGGGCGCAGGCCCGTCTCCAGCAGTCCGCGGGCGCGGGCGACCCGGTGCTGGGCGAGCCAGGCGTACGGCGGTATGCCCATCGTCGTACGGAAGGCCCGGAGGAGTTGGTAGCGGGACAGATCCAGATCCCGTGCGAGGTCGGCAAGGGACGGAGGGGCGAGCAGTTCGTCGGCCAGGCGGTCGCGGACCACGAAAGCGATGTGGTCGGCGCCCGGTACCGCGTCCGGCGCCGGGCGGGCCGTGGAGTGGCGGCGGGCCAGGGCCGTCAGCAGCCACGGGAGGCGGGACTCCGTCTCCAACGGGTCCGGGCAGGCGCTGAGTTCGGTGTGGGCGAGGCGGAGGGCGGTGACCAGCTCGGGGTCGTCGATCACGGGTTCGCGGAAGTGCGGGAGGCCGCCGAGGGTGCCGTCGGCGAGGAGGGCGGGGTCGGCGTACAGGGCGCGGTACGCGTAGCCGTCGGTGGCGGTGTCGGGGCCGCCGGTGTGCATCTCGCCGGGGTCCAGGACGACGATCGAGCCGGCGCCGGTGCGGATGTGGCCGCCGCGGTAGTCGATGACCTCGGAGCCGCCGATGCAGACGCCGATGGTGTATTCGGCGTGTGCGTGCGGGGCGTAGACGTGCCGCTGGAAGCGGGCCGTCAGCAGGTCGAGGGGCGGGCCGCAGCGGCCCAGGCGCGCGCGGGTCCACAGTGCCTGCTCGCTCACCGTGCGCCCCCGTTCCGTAACCGTCGTACGGGGTGCAACAAACTCCGGCCCTTTCCCATGCCCCGGCCGACAAAGTTGAAAAGGGAAGGGCGGCCGCTACGGGGCCATCCGCTCCAATGCGTCGAAGGCCGCCTCGATGCGTGCCCGGTGGTCGTCGATCAGCTCGGCCGCCGGCTCCCCGGCGAGCAGGCGGCGTGCGGTGGTGACGTAGACCGAGCGGTAGGCGGCGACGGTCAGGGCCGCGAGTAGGTGGGGGTCGGCGACGTTCGCCTCCGTGAGTGCCTCGGTCAGGGCCGTCTCCACCTCCTCCAGGCCTTCGCGGGCGCGGGCCCGCAGGCTGGGCGAGTCCATGACGACCCGCCAGAAGGACGGGAAGCGGTCGTTCACCCCGGCCAAGGGGTGGCTCTGGTCGAGGAGTTCGAGTGCCAGGCGGCGCAGGGCGGCCAGCGGGGTCTCGCCGGGGCGGCGCTCGCGGACGGCGCCGGCGAAGGTCGCCGCGGCCTCGGGGATGCGGTCGAGGTAGAGGTCCTCCTTGCGCGGAAAGTAGTTGAAGACGGTCATGGCGGACACGTTCGCGGCCCTGGCGACCTCCGCCACGGTCACCGCGTCGAAGCCGCGCTCCTTGAACAGTCCCGTCGCGATGTCGGAGATCCGCTGCCGGGTCTCCCTCTTCTTGCGCTCGCGCAGCGGCAGTTCCGCACCCGAACCCGCATCCGCACCCGTGTGCTCGTCTTCACCTGGCATGCGGAAATTATAGCGAGCAAAAAGTTTTAGTGACTACACTCCAGCTCATGGTGACAACTGAGGTGAAGGAATCCACCACGGCCTACGACGTCGTGGTGGCGGGCGCCGGACCCGTCGGCCTGCTGCTCGGCTGTGAGCTGCAGCTGGGCGGGGCGCGGGTGCTCGTCGTGGAGCGGCTGGCCGAGGTGGACGAGACGGTCAAGGCGGGGGCGATCAACCTGCCCTCCGCCGAGGCGCTGTACCGCCGGGGGTTACTGCCCGCGCTGGCCGCGGTGCAGGAGGAGGCGATGAAGGGCTTCCGGAAGTTCCGCCAGGCGCGGGGCGAGGACGAGGACGCACCGCCGCCGCCCAGGTTCGCCGGGCACTTCGCCGGCATCTGGCTGCACGGAGAGTTGCTGGACGAGTCCGACCCCGACTTCGGCGGATCGGGTCCCGCCGAGCGGGTCGGCTTTGTCCCGCAGGCCACGCTGGAGCGGATCCTCGCCGGGCGTGCGGAGGAGCTAGGGGTGGAGGTGCGTCGGGGGGTCGAGCTGACCGGGTTCGAGATGTACGACGACCAGGTGGTCGTCGACGTAGCCGATGCCGCGACGGGCGCGACGGAGGAGATCCGCGCCCGCTGGCTCGTCGGCTGCGACGGCGGGCGCAGCCGGGTGCGCAAGCTCGCCGGGTTCGACTTCCCGGGGACGGACCCGGAGATCACCGGATATCAGGCCCTCGTCGAGATGACCGGCGCCGAGGGGCTGAAGACTGGCTGGAACACGACGGACGTGGGGACGTATGTGCACGGGCCGATGCCGGGGCGGATCCTCACCGTCGAGTTCGACGGGCCCCCGGCCGACCGTGAAGCGCCCATCACCGCCCGGGAGTTGGAGGGCAGCCTGCGCCGGGTGACCGGGGTGGAGGTCACGGTGACGGACGTGCACTCGGCGACCCGGTTCACCGACAACTGCCGTCAGGCGAGCAGCTATCGCAAGGGCCGGGTGCTGCTGGCGGGCGATGCGGCGCACGTGCACTCGCCGTTCGGCGGGCAGGGGCTGAACCTCGGCATCGGGGACGCGATGAACCTCGGCTGGAAACTCGCGGCCGTGGTGCGCGGGCGGGCGCCCGAGGGGCTGCTCGACTCGTACACCGCCGAACGGCATCCGATCGGCGCCTGGGTGCTCGACTGGACGCGGGCCCAGATCGCCCTGATGCGGCCCGAGTCGCATGCGCGCGCCCTGCGCGGGGTGATCACCGAGCTGTCGCGGACGGTCACCGGCACCACCTTCTTCGCCAAGAAGATCTCCGGTGTCTGGCAGCGCTACGACCTGCCCGGCGACCATCCGCTCGTCGGCCGCAGCGCCCCCGACCTGGAACTCTCCGACGGCAGCCGCCTCGCCGACCATCTGCACACCGGGCGCGCGCTACTGCTGGACCTCACCGACGACCCCAAGCTCCGCGCCCGTGCGGAGGGATACGGCGAACGGGTGGACGTCCGCACCGTCACCTGCGCCGACCGGCCGGGGCTCGCGGGGCTGCTGGTACGCCCGGACGGGTTCGTCGCCTGGGCGGCGGACGAGGACGACGAAGGCGGGGAGGCGCTCGACCGGGCACTGGAACTCTGGTTCGGTGCCGCCGTCGGTGCCTGACCCTGCCGTGAAATCGGGCGGCTGACCGAGGCGGACCGGTGCGGATGTGGCCGCCGCGGTAGTCGATGGCCTCGGAATCGCCGACGCAGACGCCGATGGTGTTGCACGGGGTGCGCGTACGGGGCGTAGACGTGCTGCCGGAAGCGGGCGGTCAGCAGGTCGAGGGGCCGTCCGCAGCGGCCGGCCGTGCCCTGGTCCGCAGTGCTTGTTCGGCCATGCTCCGCAACCCCGTGCACCTCACTGAGGCTGAAACGCCTTCAGGCCCCGTTTCCACGCCGCGGCCAGATCCGCGTCGTCCGGAAACCTGCCGTGGATCTCCAGGATCACCATCCCGTGGGCGAACGCCCAGACGGACCGTGCCGTGTCCAGGTCGCCGCCGCAGGCCCGCATCAGCGGCATCGCCGCCCGGTCCTCCAGGCCGGCGGGGAGGGCGGCGCGGGGCAGGGGGCGTTCGGTGGCGAGGCAGTATAGGTGGGGGTGGGCGAGCGCATACGTGCGGTATGCCTCCGCCAGTGCGGAGAGTGAGCCAGGCTCGTGCTCCTCCGCTGACTCCATGGCCGCCGCCGACTCCTCCAGCATCTGCGCGATCAGCTCGACCTCCACGGCGTGCTTGTCGGGGAAGTGCTTGTAGAGGGACGGGGCCTTGATCCCGAGACGGTCGGCGAGGGCCCGCAGGGTGAGTGCGGCCGGCCCGGACTCCTCCAGGAGGATCCTGGCTTCCGTCGCGATCTCGCGGGCACGGGGGGTGAGGCGGTCAGCCACGCTGGAAGCCCTCCTTGGTGCGCAGTCCGTAGCCGAAGGCGCGATCGTACGAGATGTGGGCGAGCCAGCCGCACAGGGCCGCGAAGGCGGGGGCCCAGGTGACCGGCCCGATTGCGTACGCCACGAGCAGCGCCAGCGGGACCAGGGCTCGGTGCATCGCGTTGTAATACGGCACCGCGCGCGGGGCCAGCTGCCCCTTCGCCATCCTGGGCGCCTCGTCCAGGGCGACCAGGAAGGTCAGGTCCGGCAGGACGAAGAAGGCGAGGGCGAGGGTGCCGGCGAGCCAGCCGTGGTTGACGGCTTCCAGCACCGCGAAGGCGGACCAGAACAGGGCGTTCGCGAGCCAGGCGGCCCGTCGGGCGAGGGGGAGGACCGAGCGGTGCGTGGTGTTCGTGGTCGTGACCGTGGTCATGGCTGCCTCCAGACGGGGAGCGAGTGGCTAACACCGTTAGCCTGATATCCGTGACGGTACGGCTAACGGCGTTAGCCGTCAAGGGGGGCAGACGTACGACGGCCGGTCGCCGCTTGACCCTGCCGCGACGTCAGCCTCTGTACTGGTCCCATGCGGATCGGAGAACTCGCCGCGGCCGTCGGCGTCACCACGCGAACCGTGCTGCACTCGCACCCATCAGGGCCTGCTGCCGGACCCCGAGCGGCTGGCTGCACGCGGCTCCCGTCGTACGGCCGCACGTGCTCGGCCCCGACCTGCTGCGCATCCGCCGCGCCGTGCACGTCGATCTGCGCATACCGCTCGACCGCATCGCGACCGTCCGCCGCGAGCTGCGCACCATCCACCAACGCGCCGACGGCGAACTCGACATCCTCGTGGGCGCACAGACCACCGTCACCCTCGAACTCACCGAGTCCGTCGCCCACTTCACCTTCCTCGGCCGACGGCGTGACATCCACCTCGTCCGCTTCCACGCCGACGACGCCGACATCCTCGTACGCGAGATACGGACCCTCACGCAGGCTCGAAGCGGACCTTTGCCGATGCCGGATCGGCCTGGGTGAGGCGTACCCGGAGCCGCTCCCCCAGGGGCAACTGCCCACCGCCCTCAATCCGACCGATGATCGCCGGGGACTCCAACTGGACGGTTCCGACGGTGGGTTGGTGCTCCTCGACCTCCACCACGCATCCGTCGAACACCTCGCCCACCCGGCCCGCCAGCAGCGCCGCCTCCACAATGTCGACGCATTCGCGCTCGACCGTGCCCGCGCGGCGGCTGCCGTCGGCCATCTGGTGCGGCAGCGCGTCCAGGGCGGCCAGTACCCAGTCGGGCGGCGCCTCGTCCGCCGCGGCCGCCAGGCAGAGCTCGGACGCGTACCGGTCGGCCAGTCGCCTGAGCGGCGCCGTGCAGTGGGCGTACGGGGCGGCCACGGCGGCGTGCGTGGTGATGGGCGGAAGGGCGCCGTCCCGGAAGACCGTGTAGCCGGCGCCGCGCAGCAGGGTCGTGCACTCCTGGAGGAAGGCCGCGTGGTGCGGGCGGCGCGGGTCGAGGGAGCGGATGAGCTGGGCGTACGAGACGTGGTGCGGCCAGTCGATGTGCAGGGCGTGCGCGGTGCGGCGGAGGCGGCCGACGGCGCCGTCCGGGGCGGCGGGCAGCGTGCGCAGGACGCCGGTGCCCGCCGACAGCATGAGATCTGCCGCCGCCATCCCCGTCAGCAGGGAGATCTGGGCGTTCCAGCCATCGGCGGGGAGTGGGGCGCGGTAGGTCAGTTCGTAGGTGTGGTTGCGCTCGATGATCTCCTGCTCGGGGACGTTGAGCGAGATTCCGCCTCGTTCCACCTCCAGCCGCTCCCGCGCCTCCCCGATCTCCTTGAGCAGCGCGAGCGGCTCCTCGGCCGTCTTGTCGTCGGTCTGTTTCTGTACGGCGGCGTAGTCGAGCCTGGCCCTGCTGCGGACGAGGGCGCGGCGGACGTCGACGGCGAGCGTACGGGCGTCCGCGTCGAGGACGATCGTCCAGAGGGCGGCCGGCCGGTCCTGGCCGGGCAGGAGACTCGCGGCGCCCTCGCTGAGCAGCGCCGGGTGCAGCGGGATCCGCTCGTCCGGGAAGTACAGGGTGGTCACCCGCCGGTGGGTCTCCGCGTCCAGTGCCGCCCCGGGTACGACGAAGGCGGCCACGTCCGCGATGGCGTACCGCACCCGGTAGCCGGTGCCCTGCCGGGACATGTGCATCGCCTGGTCGAGGTCGGTGGCGGCGGGCGGGTCGATGGTGAAGAGGGGGATGTCCGTGGCGTCGTACGACGGAAGGGCGGGGGCCTTGGCGGCCTGCTCGGCCTCGGCGAGCACCTCGGGCGCGAAACTCTCGGGGACGCCGAGTTCGGTGCGCAGTGCGGTGAGGGCGGCCCGGAGAGGGGCTTCGGGGGCGCCGGTCACGCGGATGTGGCGGCGGGGCATACAACGAGGGTAGAGCCTGGGCCTGAGTCCCGGTCGGATCAGCGCGCGTCGTCTGGTGCGTGCGATCGCACGGCGCCGGAGCGTCCTCGTGGCGGAGCCACGTGGGCGGTTCGGCAACGCGGCGAGCGTGCGTGCCAGACGACGCGCGCCCGACCGGGGCTCAGGCCCAGGCTCGCAGCACAGCGGGGCCCGTACGCTGTCCGGGAGCTCAAACAGAAGGAGATCTTCCGTGCTTGTCCTGCTGCCTCCCTCCGAAGGCAAGGCGTCCTCCGGCCGCGGCGCCCCGCTGAAGACGGAGTCGCTGTCTCTGCGGGGGCTCACCCCGGCCCGTGAGGCCGTACTCGGCGAACTGGTCGAGCTGTGCGCCGGGGATGAAGAGAAGGCGCGGGAGGTGCTCGGGCTGAGTAAGGGGCTGCGGGGCGAGGTCGCGAAGAACGCCGAGCTGCTGACGGCCGGGGCACGGCCCGCCGGGGAGATCTACACGGGTGTGCTGTACGACGCCCTCGACCTGGCGTCACTGGACGCCGCCGCCAAGAAACGTGCCACCCGCTCCCTGCTCGTCTTCTCCGGGTTGTGGGGGGCAGTGCGCATCAACGACCGCATTCCCTCCTATCGGTGCTCGATGGGTGTGAAGCTGCCCGGGATCGGGGCGCTGGGCGCGTACTGGCGGACGCCGATGGCGGCCGTCCTGCCCGAGGCCGCCGGGGACGGGCTGGTGCTGGACCTGCGGTCCTCCGCGTACGCGGCCGCATGGAAGCCGAAGGGCGAGGTCGCCGGGCGGACGGCGAGCGTGCGGGTGCTGCACGCTCCCACCCGCAAGGTGGTCAGCCACTTCAACAAGGCGACGAAGGGGCGGATCGTACGGAGTCTGCTGGCGGCCGGCGCGGCACCCAAGGGTCCGGCGGAGCTGGTGGATGCGCTGCGCGAGCTCGGTTACGTGGTGGAGGTAGAGCCTCCGACGGGGGCCGGGAAGGCGTGGATGCTGGACGTGTTGGTGGACGAGATCCACTGACCCACGCCAGCATCCACTGACCCACCTCACCTGGCGTTGCAGCATGCGCAATAGGCTTTGCGCATGCTGCATAGGGCGGGCACGATGACCGCATGGCCTCATCGCTCCTCGACCTTGCCCCCGTCGTGCCCGTCGTCGTGATCGAGGACGCCGCCGACGCCGTTCCGCTGGCGCGGGCGCTGGTGGCGGGGGGACTGCCCGCCATCGAGGTGACGCTGCGGACTCCTGCCGCGCCGGCCGCCATCCGGGCGATCGCCGAAGCGGTGCCGGACGCGGTGGTCGGGGCGGGGACCGTGATCACGCCCGAGCAGGTGAGGGCGTCCGTGGCCGCCGGGGCGCGCTTTCTGGTCAGCCCGGGCTGGACGGACGTACTGCTGGAGGCGATGAGGGCGTCGGGGGTGCCGTTCCTGCCGGGGGTGTCCACCACCTCGGAGGTGGTGGCGCTGCTGGAGCGCGGGGTGCGGGAGATGAAGTTCTTCCCTGCGCAGGCGGCGGGCGGGACGGCGTATCTGAAGTCGCTGGCGGGGCCGCTGCCGCAGGCGCGGTTCTGTCCGACCGGGGGCATCGGGCCGGACAACGCACCCGATTACCTCCGGCTCCCCAACGTCGGCTGTGTGGGCGGCACTTGGATGCTCCCGGCGGACGCCATCGCGGCCCGCGACTGGGACCGGATCGAGTCGCTGGCCCGCGAGGCGGCGGGGCTCAGCGCAGGTGTCTGAACCCGGCCGGGCTCTCAGCGCAGGTGGGACGTGTCGTTGAAGAGCCGGACGCTCGCGTTGCCGTCAGCGTAGTAGGCCACCGCGGACAGGGCGGCCGCCGACAGCTCCATGCGGAACAGGGCCTCCGGCGGGGCGCCCAGGGCGAGTTGGACGAAGGTCTTGATCGGCGTGACGTGCGAGACGAGCAGCACCGTGCGGCCCGCGTAGGCCGCGACCAGCTTGTCGCGGGCCGCCGCGATACGGGTCGCCGTCGCCGCGAAGCTCTCGCCGCCGCCGGAGGGTTCGGCCGTGGGGTCGGCCAGCCACCGGTTCAGGTCCTCCGGGTAACGCTCGCGGACCTCGGCGAACGTCAGGCCCTCCCAGGCGCCGAAGTCCGTCTCCCGGATCTCGTCCTCGACGGTCACCTCCAGACCGAGGTGCCGGGCCACGATGCCGGCGGTCTCCCGGGTGCGGGCGAGAGGCGAGGCGACGATCGCCTGGATCGTGCCGCGGCGGGCCAGCGCGGCCCCGGCGCGCTCGGCCTGGTCCCGGCCGACGTCGGACAGGGAGGGGTTGGTGCCGCCGCTGCCCGAGAAACGCTTCTGCGGAGTCAGCGGGGTCTCGCCGTGCCGCAGCAGCACGAAGGTCGCGGGCGCGCCCAGGTCGGCGGGGGCCCAGCCGGGGGTGGCGACGGCCGTGGCGGCCCGTACATCGGCGGTGGCCTTCGCTGCGCCCGACGGCTGAGGCGTGGCAGTGGCATCGGCGGGAGTCGAGGGAGCCGCGGCCGCCGTGGCTCGCCCGCCTGCCAGGGCCGCCCGCACCTCCGCCGCCCCTGCCGCCGCGTCACCGGGCGGGCCCGACGGCTCAGGAGTCGCGGCCCGCGCGGCGCGCGCGTCGAGCTCGGCCGTGGATGCCGACGGCGACCACTGCTCGCCCCGCTTTCCCGCGTCCATCGCCTCGTTGGCCAAGCGGTCCGCGTGCTTGTTCTGCTCCCGCGGGATCCACTCGTATGTCACCTGGTCCGGCGGGAACACACGGGCCGCCACCGACGCCAGCGGCTTCATGTCGGGGTGCTTGATCTTCCAGCGGCCCGACATCTGCTCGACGACCAGCTTGGAGTCCATGCGGACGTGGACCCTGGCGGAGGGGTCCAGTTCGTGGGCGGCGCGCAGGCCCGCCAGCAGGCCCCGGTACTCGGCGACGTTGTTGGTCGCGACGCCGATGTACTCCGCGGCCTCCACCAGGGTCTCCCCCGTCGCCGCGTCGAGCACGACGGATCCGTAGCCCGCGGGTCCCGGGTTGCCCCGCGAACCGCCGTCGGCCTCGACGATGAACTCCCGCACGGTCAGGGCTCCTAGAGGCCGGACTCGGCCGTACGCACCAGGATGCGACGGCAGTTCTCGCAGCGCACCACCGTGTCGGGGGCGGCCGCGCGGATCTCGTTGATGTCGGTGATCGCCAGCTCCTGACGGCAGCCCTGGCAGGTGCGCTGGTACAGCTTGGCCGCACCGATGCCGCCCTGCTGCTCGCGCAGCTTGTCGTAGAGCTTCAGCAGGTCGGCGGGGATGGCGCCCGCGATGACCTCGCGCTCCTTGGTCACCGTCGCCACCTCGCCGTCGATCTCCTCGAAGGCGGCGTCACGGCGCGCGGTCGCGTCGTCGATCTTCGACTGGACGGAGGAGACCCGCTCGGTGAGCTCGGCGAGCCGCTCCTGCACGGACTCGATGCGCTCCATGACCTCCAGGACGACGTCCTCGAGGTCGCTCTGCCGCTTGGCGAGGGAGACGATCTCGCGCTGGAGGTTCTCCAGGTCCTTGGGGGAGGTGACGGCGCCGGAGTCCAGGCGCTTCTGGTCGCGGGCGGCGCGCTGGCGCACCTGGTCCACGTCCTGCTCGGCCTTGGTCTGCTCGCGGGCGGTGTCGCTCTCCTCGGTCTGTGCGGCCACCAGCAGGTCGCGCAGCTGGGTTAGGTCCTTGGTGAGCGACTCGATCTCGGCGTGCTCGGGCAGCGACCTCCGCCTGTGCGCGAGCTGCTGCAGACGGACGTCGAGTGCCTGGACGTCGAGGAGTCGGATCTGGTCGGCGGGCGCGGCGTTCAGTTGGGGGCTCCTGCAGGGTTGAGAGGTGAGGCCGCGTGGGCGGTCCAGGGGTCGGTGACCGTCTTCGAGACGTGGACGCGCAGGTCCCATCCGTGGCGGTCGGAGATCTCGTCGAGCTGGGTGGCGGCCAGCTCGCACCAGGGCCACTCGGTGGCCCAGTGCGCCGCGTCGAGCAGCGCGAGGGGGCTTTGGGCGACGGCCTCGGAGGCCGGGTGGTGGCGCAGGTCCGCGGTGAGGAAGGCGTCGACACCGGCCGCGCGTACCTGGTCGAAGAGGCTGTCGCCGGAGCCGCCGCTGACGGCGACCGTGCGGACGACGGCCTCGGGGTCGCCGGCGACGCGGATGCCCTGCGCGGTGGCGGGCAGCCGGACGGCGGCCTTCTCGGCGAACTCGCGCAGCGGCAGCGGGTGGTCCAGCTCGCAGATGCGGCCGAGGCCGCGGCGGCCGGACGGATCGGTCGGGTCCGGCACCAGGGGGCGTACGACGCGGAGGTCCAGCGCACCGGCGAGGGCGTCCGAGACTCCGGGGTCGGCCGTGTCCGCGTTGGTGTGGGCGACGTGCAGCGCGATGTCGTTCTTGATCAGCGTGTGCACGACGCGGCCCTTGAAGTGCGTCGCCGCGACCGTCGTCGTACCGCGAAGGTAGAGGGGGTGGTGGGTGACCAGCAGGTCGGCGCCCAGCTTCACCGCCTCGTCGACGATCTCCTGCACGGGGTCGACCGCGAACAGAACGCGGGTGACCTCCTGGTCGGGGTCGCCCACGACGGTGCCGACCGCGTCCCAGGACTCGGCCCGCTCGGCGGGCCACAGGTTCTCCAGCGCGGCGATGACTTCAGACAGACGGGGCACGCTAGAAGGCTACCTGGCTGATCTGTGCCGCTGAACCGATGTCCGTGGTCGGGTGGAGTGGGAGCGGTGCCCCGGCGCTCACCTCCGACCCCTTCAGCACACCCGCCCCCGTTTCCTCAGGCGAATCGTTCCCCCGCCACCCTTATGTGTGAAGCAGGAGCCTCGTGGTCCCACGTGTGTGCGTGCGAAAACTAGCTTCGTCGCCGGAGGTGACCAGACCATGACGGCGTGTGCGATCGAACCCGAGGCTGCCCCCGAGGACGGCGCCCCGCAATCCGGCTGCACCATCACCGTGGACGGTGCCTACGCCGCCCGCCTCGCGCTGGACGGCGACTCCTGGTTCCCCGAGCGCTGGACGCTGGACGGCCCCGAGCCGTACGCCGTGCCGCTGCCCGGCAACCAGCCCGAGGAGCCCGGCACCGAGGTGCAGCCGATGGGCGACGGGCGGGTCCTCATCCGCCGGCGGACGGAGGGACGGCACGTCTTCTCGCTGCTGTATCCGACGGGACCGGGCACTGGCGAGCTGCTGATCGGCGCGGTGGAGTGCCCGGACGAGGGCGCCGGGCTGCGGCTGCTGCCGCCCGCGCCGGGCGGGGAGAAGGCCTACGCCCTCGCCGTGGGCCGGCGCTCCAGCGCGGTGTGGCTGGTGGCGGGCGGCGCCTTCGGGCCGGAGCACGTGGCGGAGATCCCGGGCCGCTGCTCGGGCGGGGTGTGGCTGGACCGCACGGGGCGGCTGCTGGCGCTGGACCGTGAGACCGGCGGCCGGACCAAGACGATCGTGGTCGACCTGGAGCGGGCCGGGGAGGTCTCGCCGCTGCTGCAGATCGCCGACGGCAGTGACGACCGGCTGCTGCTCGCCGACCCGGACAGCGGTCTGCTGCTGATCCGCTCGGACGCGCCCTCGCCGGGTGAGGAGCGGCTGGGCTGGGGCGTGCTGGGCAGCACACTGCCGGTGCGCTTCCCGGAGTGCCTGCGACTGCCCGACTGTGTCGTCACGCCCTTCGCCATCCAGCCGGGGCAGGTGCTGATGCCGGAGAGCTGCGGGGTGGCGCTGCGCATCGACGGGCCCGTCGGCAGCTGGGTGGGCCTGTGGCGACCGGACCGACGGCAGGTACACCATCTCGCCGCGCCGTACGGGTGGTTGGCGGGCGCGGGGATCTGGACCAGGGACGGGGTGCTCCAACTGCCGTACGCCACGGCCGAGGTGCCGTGCGGCGTGGCGCGGGTGGCGGCGCCCTCGGGGGAGACGGGGGAGTCGGGGGATGAAGGGGGATCGGGGGGCGCGGGCTCGGAGGATCCGGTGCGGGGCGGCGCGGCCGGCCGGGCGGTGGACGGGAGTTCGTCCCCGACGCCGCCGGGCGAGCCGTCGCAGCCGGATCCTCCGGAGCCCGTCGCACCGCGTCCCGTGCCCTTGCAGCAAGCGCCCTTGGGACGTCTTGTAACGAAGTAGTGCCGAAGGGCGTGCCCGTCTGGATTCGCACGGAGGGTGGCCGGTTAAACTCGCCCGGCTGTTTGAAAGATCATGTTGACGGGGTGAATCCTTCGATGAGCAACACAAGCACCATGCAGCCGCTGTCCGCCGAGGCCCAGGAAGACGCCGGTCACGGCCGGCACCGGGGTCCGGTGTCGGTCCAGGACGGTGACTCGGCCCCTCACGGCCGGCACCGCAAGCCGGCCGAGGACAGCGAAGCGGCTGCCTGAGGGTAAGCGAGGAAGGGGCCCGCACGTCGACTGACGTGCGGGCCCCTTCCGTTTGTCTACGCCCGCTTGGGTCCCGGCCGTATCTCTACGCCCGCTTGAGTCCCAGTACTTCCGCCGCCGCGAACGTCTCCCCCGGCGGCCGCTCCGCGTAGTGCGGGGTGAGTACGGCGTCCAGCTCGTCGTAGGTGAAGGTGTCCTGCTTGCTGTCGAACTTCGCCTGCACCCGCGGTCGTTCGACGACGGCCACCATGCCGCCGTGCACGACGAGCAGCTGGCCGTTGACGCGGGCCGCGGCGGGCGAGGACAGGTAGCCGACGAGCGGGGCGACATGCTCGGGGGCGAGCGGGTCGAGGCCGTCGGCCGGCTGCTCGAAGCCGGCGAAGACGTCCTCGGTCATCCGGGTGCGGGCGCGCGGGCAGATCGCGTTGGCCGTGACGCCGTACTTGGCGAGCGCGAGGGCCGTGGAGGTGGTCAGGCCGACGATTCCGCCCTTCGCGGCCGCGTAGTTGGGCTGCCCGGCCGAGCCCGCCAGGAAGGCCTCGGACGAGGTGTTGACGATCCGCCCGTAGACCGGCGCGCCCGCGGCCTTGGACCGCTCGCGCCAGTGCGCGGCAGCGAAGTGGGTCGTGTTGAAGTGGCCCTTGAGGTGGACCCGGATCACCGCGTCCCACTCGCCCTCGGTCATGGAGAAGACCATGCGGTCGCGCAGGATGCCCGCGTTGTTGACGAGGATGTCCAGCTTGCCGAACTCACCGATCGCCAACTCCACGAGTTCTCCGGCCTGTTGGAAGTCGGCGACGTCCCCGGTGTGGGCGAGCGCCCTGCCGCCCGCCGCGCGGATCTCGGCGGCGACCTCTTCGGCGGGGCCCGCCGAGGCCTCCCCCGAGCCGTCCCGGCCCGGCTGTCCGAAGTCGTTGACGACGACGGCGGCGCCGAGCCGGGCGAGTTCGAGCGCCTCGGCCCGCCCCAGGCCGCGACCGGCACCGGTGACGACGGCGGACAGCCCTTCCAGCGGCCCTTGCTGTGGCAACGACACTGGCACCCCCGTCAGATCTCGATGCACGTGCGCAGCGCCGTGCCGGTGCGCATCTGGTCCAGTGCCTCGTTGATGTCGGCCAGCGGCACCCGGTGCGTGATCAGGCCCTCCAGGTTGACGCGGCCCGCCCGCCACAGGGCGATGGTCCGCTCGTAGGAGCGCATGACGTCACCGCCGCCGTACATCGACGGCAGGATCCGCTTCTCGTCGAAGAACAGCTCGAACATGTTGAGCTGCAGGAAGTCGTCCAGGGCGCCCGCGCCGACGACGACGAGCGTGCCGCCGCGCCGCGTGTTCTCGTACGCCGTGCGGGCGGTGGCCGACTTGCCGACGACCTCGAAGACGTAGTCGAAGCCCTCGCCGCCGGTGACGTTCTGCTTGGCGTCGGCCAGTTCGTCCGGCGAGACCGCCTTTGTGGCGCCGAACTTGAGGGCGGACTCGCGGCGCGAGGCGACGGGGTCGACGGCGACGATCTCGGCGGCCCCCTTGAGCCGCGCCCCCTGGATCGCGGAGATGCCGACGCCGCCGCAGCCGATGACGGCGACCGACGAACCGGCCTCCACGTCGGCGGTGTTGAGCGCGGCGCCCAGGCCGGTCGTGACCCCGCAGCCGATCAGCGCGGCGATGTCGAAGGGCACGTCGTCCGGGATCGGCACCGCGCAGCCGGCATCCACGACGACCTCCTCGGCGAAGGTGCCGGTGCCCGCGAAGCCGAAGACGTCACCGCCGGGGCGGCGGAAGTTGGGGGTGCCCGCGTTCATGAACCCGGCCAGGCACAGCTCGGTCTGCCCGCGCTTGCACGCCGGACAGGCGCCGCAGGCGGGCAGCCAGCAGACCACGACCCGGTCGCCCGCCTTCACATGACTGACGCCTTCGCCGACTTCGACTATCTCGCCCGCGCCCTCGTGCCCGGGCACGAACGGCGCCGGCTGCGGCAGCACGCCACTCATCGCGGACAGGTCCGAGTGGCACAGCCCGGTGGCCCGCACCCGGATCCTCACCTTGCCGGGCCCGAAGCCCGTCGCCTCGACGTCCTCGAAGACCTCTAGTTTGTCCTGGCCGATCTCGTGCAGTACGGCTGCGCGCATGGTGCGGGCTCCCCTCAACTGCCTGCTTCAACTGCCTGCTGGATCAAGAGTGTTCGACGATGGTGTCGGCGAGGACGGGTGTGTCGTCCCGCTCGACGGCGCTCACGGCGACCCTGACGGACTCCGGCGACTGCCACATCCGGATGCGCAGGGTCTCCCCCGGGTACACCACGCCCGCGAACCGGGTGGCGTACGACCGCACCCGCGTCACGTCTCCGCCGAGCAGTGTGTCGACGACCGCCTTGAGCGTCATGCCGTAGGTGCACAGCCCATGCAGGATGGGCCGTTCGAAGCCGGCGGT
This sequence comes from Streptomyces sp. NRRL S-646, assembly GCF_000720765.1. Lineage (GTDB taxonomy): Bacteria > Actinomycetota > Actinomycetes > Streptomycetales > Streptomycetaceae > Streptomyces. Next base: position 186,529 of record NZ_JODC01000005.1, on the reverse strand, counting down.
CTTGGCGAAGTCGGGGTCGGCGTGCAGCGGGTTCCAGTCGCCGGAGAGGCGGTAGAGCAGGGCCTGGTCCTCGCGGACCGGGCGCTCGACGGTGCGGTCGGGGTCGCCGGCGGGCGGTTCGAGGCGGGTGGAGGGGCCGCGGTCGCCGCCCCAGCCGCCCTCTCCGCGCACGAAGATCTGGGCGTCGTTGGTCCACAGCGGGCCGTCGGCGTCGGCCACCTCGGTGCGCATGACGAGGACGGCCGCCTTGCCCTTGTCGTACACGGCGGCGATACGGCCGGTGGCGGTCGCGGTGCCCTCGACGGGGATCGGGCGGTGCAGGGTGAGGGACTGGCCACCGTGCAGGACGCGGGCCAGGTCCACGTCGACACCGGGCATGGACAGGCCACTGATCACCCCGGGCGAGCCGTTGCCCGCGACGGTGGCGAAGCTCGGCAGGACGTGCAGCCGGGACTCCAGGGTGTAGCGCAGCTCGTCGGGATCGGTCGCCGGGATGCCTGCCCCGATGCCCAGGTGGTAGAGCTGAACGTCCTTGCGGTCCCAGGTGATCTCGCCGGAACGGGGTTCGGCGGCGAGGGCCTTCGCTGCGTCGATGGGCATACGGCTCCTGGTGGCTCGGATGGTTCAAGACCTCGGCGCGGCCGTCCGCACCGTCGGCCGCGACCGAGGTCGTCACGAGTGCCGATCTAGAACGCGTTCCAGTCCGGCGCCCTCTGTATAGCCCAGCGCCCGGCACTTGTGAAGGCTCCTGACGGCATGTCAGATCTGCTTCGCGGCCGGGGCAGTGACATTTGTCCTGCCGGAGTCCGTACAAGCGCATCTGCCGGGCGGGCGCCCTGTCTCCGTAGCGTCTTGCTCATGACGAAGACGACTGGAACGACGGCCGCGGCGCCACCCGCCGTGTCCTTCACGGGGGCGGTCAAGACCTTCGGCAGCGTGCGCGCCCTGCAGGGCGTGGACCTGGAGATGTCGCAGGGCGAAACCGTGGCCCTGCTCGGCCGCAACGGCGCCGGCAAGTCGACGACGATCTCACTGCTGCTCGGCCTGGACGAGCCCGACGAGGGCACGGTACGGCTCTTCGGCGCTCCCCCGGAGCAGTCGGTGCGCGCCGGGCGGATCGGCGCCATGCTGCAGGAGGGGCGTGCGGTGCCCCGGGTCACCGTGCGGGAACTCGTGTCCTTCGTGGCCGGCCGCTACCCGGACCCGATGCCCGTCGCGCGTGCCCTGCAGCTGGCCGGGATCACCGAGCTGGCGGGGCGCCGGGTGGACCGGCTGTCCGGCGGTCAGACGCAGCGCGTGCGGTTCGCCGTGGCACTCGCCGGGAACCCCTCGGTGATCGTCCTGGACGAGCCGACCGCCGCGCTGGACGTGGAGGCGCGGCACGCCTTCTGGGCGTCGATGCGGTCGTACGCCCGTCTCGGCCACACCGTGCTGTTCTCCACCCACCATCTGGAGGAGGCGGACGCGCATGCCGACCGCATCCTCGTCATCGACCAGGGCCGGATCGTCGCGGACGGCACCGGCGAGCAGCTCAAGCGGTCGGTGGGCGGCAGCCTGGTCGCCTTCGACCTCGCGGGGCGGAGCACGGAGGGTCTGGAACTGTTGCCCGGCGTGCGGTCGGTGGAGGTGCGCGGGGAGCGGGCACGGTTGCGCACCGACGAACCGGACGCGACGGTGGTCGCACTGGCGGAGCTGGACGCGATACGCGGCCTGGAGGTCGCACCCGCCTCGCTCGACGACGCGTTCCTGGCCCTCACCGCACGTGTGACGGAGGCGGCGTGATGCTGGACTATCTGCGGCTCGAAGTGCGCCGGACCCTGCGCGACGCCGGTTTTGTGATCGGCGGGATCGCGATGCCGGTGCTGATGTATCTGCTGTTCACCAACCTCGGTACGGACGACGGGAGTTGGAGGACGGCCGCGATGGTCGGCATGGCGGGCTACGGCGCCGTCGGCTCCGCCCTCAACACCGGCGGCGGGGTCGCCGAGGACCGGGCCATCGGCTGGCTGCGGCAGCTGCGGGTGACCCCCATGACCCCGCGCCAGGTCGTCGTCGGCCGGACGCTGACCGGCTCGGTGACGGTGCTGCCCGCCATCCTCGCGGTGCTCGCCGCGGGCGGCCTGGTCAACGGCGTACGGCTGGCCGCCTGGCAGTGGGCGGCGATCGCGGCGCTGCTGTGGCTGGGCTCGCTGCCCTTCACCCTGCTGGGCCTGGGCAACGGCTACCGGCTGACCGGACAGACCACCGGCGTGACGAACATGGCGTGCAACCTGGGCCTCGCGGTGCTCGGCGGTCTGTGGTTCCCGGTCACCCTGTTCCCGCACTGGCTGCGCACACTGGCGGCGTACACGCCCACCTACCGTTTCGCCCAGCTCGGCACCTCGGCGGCGGAGGGCCGTGCCCCCGCTCTCGGCGCGATCGCGGTGCTGACCCTCTGGCTGCTGGCCTTCGGTTCGTACGCTGTGCTGTCGTACCGGCGGTCCGGACGGACCGCCTGAACGGGGGAGCAGAGACATGTCCTGGATACGAGGGGTCGCCTGTCAGGTGGACCAGTGGTGGGCGGCGCGGGCGCAGTGGAAGGCGGACATGGGGGAGTTCAAGGCCGCGCAGAAAAAGGCCCGCAGGACCGGGAAGCAGCCCGAGCACCTGGGCCCGCCGCCGACCGGCTTCGGGCTGCTGCCGTGGCTGCTGATGGGTATGGGCGCGTTCTCCAACGTCATCCAGGGCAAGACCGCCAACCCGTGGATCGGCGGCCTCGGCCTGCTCGCCTTCAACTCCCTCTATATCTATGTGACGTTCCGCTCCTTCGACCGGCGCAAGCGCGAGGAGCGGTCCACCCGGGTCGCACTGCTGCTGATGGCCGTGCTGACCACGGCTCTGGCCCTCGGCTACGGCGGCAACTGGCTGATGTTCTTCCCGCTGCTGGGCCTCGCCACGGGTGCGGTCCTGCGCGGGCCGTGGCTGGGCCGGACAGGGATCCTGCTCGCCGTGTTCGCCGGCGCCGTCTCCGTGTACCGAGACGGGTCGGACGCCGTGACCATCGCCTACGGCACCTTCCTGTCGACGTTGGTCACCGCTGCGATCCTCTCCCTGTCCGAGGCGGTACGTGAACTGCAGGCGGCCCGCGAGAAGCTGGCGCACCAGGCGGTCGAGAAGGAGCGCCTGCGCTTCTCCCGCGACCTGCACGACCTGCTCGGGCACACCCTGTCGGTGATCGTGGTGAAGTCGGAGGCGGCCCGGCGGCTGGCCCCGCGGAACCTGGACGCCGCGCTCACTCAGATCGGCGACATCGAGTCCGTCGGCCGCCAGGCGCTGACGGAGATCCGCGAGGCCGTGACCGGCTACCGCGAGGGCAGCCTCGCCACCGAACTGGACCGGGCCCGCTCGGCCCTGTCCGCGGCGGCCGTCGAACCGGTGGTCCTCCGCTCGGGCGCGCCCCTCGCCCCGCAGACCGAGGCACTGCTGGGCTGGGTGGTGCGGGAGGCGGTCACGAACGTCCTGCGGCACGCCGGCGCCACGCGCTGCGAGATCACCGTGCAGAGCGGCCCCGAACGCGTCAGCCTCACGGTCGCGGACAACGGGGAGGGCGCCCCTTCCATGGCCCCCTCCCCGCCCTTGCCCGGCATCGGCGGCACCGGCCTCAAGGGACTGACGGAACGCCTCGCGGCGGCCGGCGGCTCCTTGCAGGCCGGCCCGTCGCCGCGAGGCGGTTTCACCGTCACCGCCGAACTCCCCGTGGAGGCAGGCGACGCGTCCGAACCCGTGGCGGCTACGGCGCCCAGGGCGTGCTGACGACCCAGCTCACATCGTTGGTCCAGGACGTGGAGCTGTCCCAGGTGTTGGAGCCGCCGTTGCTCGCTATGTAGACGTTGAAGTTGTAGTGGCGGAGGAACTTGGTCGGATAGTTGTACGAGGCGAACGAGGTCCCGGTGCCGCTCTTGCCGGTCGTCGGGCAGAAGGTCGCGTCAGATCTGAACTGCGCTGTGCCGTCCATGGGTTGCCGCTGCAGCTGGTAGTTGTAGTGGCGCAGGTAGTCACCGGGGTAGTTGCGCGACTCGAAGGAGACGCAGGAGCTGCCGGCCAGGCCCCGGCGGACGATCCAGGTGGCGTCGTTCTTGTCGAGCGTCGAACTGCTCGAGGTGATCGGGGAGATGACCGCAGCGTCGTTCTGGTGGCGGATGTAGTCGCCCGTGCAGCACGAGGTCGTCGCGCGCAGGGAGATCTCCGAACCGGGGGTCAGTGAACCGGTGGAGCCGGTCGCACCGCCGTAGCCGACGGAGACGATGTTCGCCTGCACCGAGTTGTCGGCGGCGTCCGTCGGGATGCCGGAGGTCATGACGCCCTCGAAGAAGGACCCGATGGAGCCGTTGCTGTTGTCGCCGCCGGTGCCGAGGACGATCGCGCCCTCCTGGTGCATGGGCGAGTAGCCACTGGTGGTGGGTTCACCGCCGGAATAGGTGGTGGTGAGGCCGCCCGATTGGGCATTGCCGTACTTCAGCGCGAAATGGTCCTGCCCGTTGTTCTTCAGCAAAGCCGTCACGAAGGGCATCGGCCCGGTGCCGGTGTTCGAGGTGTTCTTGCTGTAGCCGGAGTCCGACTGGAAGAGGCCGTTCTCCAGGTCGGCCTGCACCCATGGGCCGCCGCCGTAGCACGGGGAGAACCAGCACTCGGTGCCGAAGTTGATGGCGTCCATGTGGCCGTTGCCGGTGTCCTTGTTGTTCGTCTCGGCGTTGCCGTAGTCGAAGCAGCACCTGCCGTTGACGTGGGTGCCGGAGGTCACCATGTACATCCCCTCGGCCTGCCCGTTGACGGCGACACCGGAGGTGGAGTTGTCCCGGTAGCCCATGCCGGCCGAGATCTCCAGGCCGTAGACCTGGTGCCCGCCGACGGTCACCGGCAGGGCGTCGGCGGGTGCGCCGACATCGGCCGCGCCGGCCCCGCCCGCCCCCTCGACCGTCAGGTCGTTGTGGCGCGAGGACTGGTCGTAGATCTTGGTGATGATGCAGGTGGTGCCGGAACAGAAGGAGTCCTGGGCGGCCGCGTTGGCATACCCTCCGGCGGCCAGCAGCCCGATGTTCGCGGTGGCGCCGTCCGAGGCCCGCTGCACCTGGTAGAGCGAGCCGTTGTACGACGAGTAGAGCGCCCGGACGAGGCTGTGCGCGGCGACGCAGGGGGTGCCCGCGGCGGCGTAGATGTCGCAGGGCAGCGAGCCCGCCGCCTGCGCCTGCGGCACGCCGGCCGCGAGCGCCAGGACCGTGACGAGCGCGGAGAGCGCGGCCAGGGCCGCGGTTCTGAGTCTGGAGAACCTGGAGAACAAGGTGGAGCCTCCTTCATGTCCGACATACCGAACACCGTTCGACCGAAATTCCGAACCTATTTCAACGATCGAAATGCCGAACAATTGCGAGTGGGGATGCGCGCACAGGAATTGTAAAGGCGAACTCCCAATGCAGACGCGATTGTTGGGCCGAAGTTGGAGGCCGTCAAGACTCGCGGAACGGAACAATGACAAGTCTTTAGACGAGCCCTTAATCGGGCCGATGCCCCTCAGCCCCCCGTCGATGTACTGACGTACAACGGTCAGCGGTGCCCCACCACAGGACCCGGCAAAGTAGGACCGGGACCAGAAATGGCCGTGCATGGTGGCGCGGTTGACCTGGCCGGTGTACTCCTGGCGACGGGACGAGACGCCCTTCAACGAGTTGACCAGCTTCGACAGCGCGACCTTCGGCGGGTAGTGCACGAGCAGGTGCACGTGATCGTATTCGCCGTTGAACTCCTTCAATTCCGCTTCGAAGTCGGCGCATACGGCCCGCATGATCTCTTCACAGCGTTCCAGCATCTCGGGCGTGAACACGCCGCGCCGGTACCTCGTGACAAACACCAAGTGTGCATGGAGGTGGTAGACGACGTGTGCTGAGCGTCTGATGTCGGGTGCAGCTTCCCATCGAGGCTACGCTGATCTACATATCGGCCAACGAGCAGGCTGGGGAGGGACATTGAAGCATCAGCGTGGCCACAAGGCCTGGCTCTGTCTCACCCCTGCCCAGGCGTTGGCCGCCGAGGATCAGGGGCATGCGGCCCGAACGATGTGGAACCTCGTGCACGACTGGTGGACGATGCTCCCCAAGGACAAGCGGAACCTCGCCACCGCCGATGCGGCGATCAGGCAGGGCCGCAAAGAACTTCCCTGGCTCAGTGTTCTCCCCGCACAGGCGGCGCAGGCGGTACTGAAGACGTACTTCCAGGCCTGGAAGAACTGCTGGGAAGGCCGGGCTGACGCCCCGAACTTCAAGGGCCGCTTCCGCTGCCGCATGGCCATCGACATCCCGCAGGGCCGCGACCTCCAGATCGTGCGCCTGAACCGGCGGTGGGGCCGGATGTGGGCACCGAAGATCGGGCACGTCCTGTTCCGCTGGACCAAGGATCTCCCGGTCGGTAAGCGTGCCGACAAGGACAACCGGGTCACCGGGGCCCGGCTTGTGAAGGAAGCGGACGGCTGGCACGTCGTCTTCCGCGTCCAGTGCGATGTGCCCGAACCGGCTCCGCACACCGGGCCCACCGTGGGCATCGACCGAGGAATCACCAAGCCCCTCGCCCTCTCGGACGGCACGTTCCGCGAGCATGGACCCTGGCTCACCAAGGGCGAGGCCGAACGACTGCGCCGCCTGGAGAAAACGAAGGAACGAGGGCGCAACGCCCGCAAGCCCGGCGAGAAGAACTCGCGTCGCCTGACGCGCACGTACGACCAGATCGCCCAGCTCCGCGCGACAGCCAAGCGCCGAGCGATCGACTGGCAGCACAAGACCACCACCGGCATCGCCGAGACGTTCTCGCGCGTCGGGGTGGAAGCTCTGGCCATCACCAACATGGTCAAGTCAGCCAGGGGAACCGTGGAATTCCCCGGCAAGAACGTCCGCCAGAAGGCCGGGCTGAACCGGGCGATCGCCGGGGAGGCGTGGGGCCGGACCGTGACCATGCTGGAGTACAAGACCGCCGACCGAGGCGGTGGGCAGGCGGTGTCAGGACGTGGAGACCTCGGGGATACCCGGTCTGCGAAGCGTCAACCACCCACTCAGCCGCACGCCGCCTGAAGTGGGATTCCGCCCCGTTCACGGGGCGGAGGATGCCAATCTTGGACCGTGAACGAGATGCCCCCGGATCACCGGCCGTCGAAGAGCGTGCGGGTCCTGCTCGCCGAGGACCAGGGAATGATGCGGGGCGCGCTCGCCCTGCTGCTCGGCCTGGAGGAGGACCTGGAGGTCGTCGCCCAGGTCGCGGCGGGCGACGCGATCGTGGACGCCGCGCTCACCCACCGGCCCGACGTGGCCCTGCTGGACATCGAACTGCCGGGCATGAGCGGCCTGGACGCGGCGGCCGAGCTGCGCGAGCAGGTCCCCGACTGCCGGGTGCTGATCCTCACCACCTTCGGGCGGCCCGGCTATCTGCGCCGCGCCATGGAGGCCGGAGCGGCCGGCTTCCTCGTGAAGGACGGTCCCGTAGAGGAGTTGGCCGCCGCGATCCGCCGGGTGCTGACCGGCGAGACCGTGATCGACCCCGCGCTCGCCGCCGCCGCGCTCAGCGCCGGGCCCAGCCCCCTCACCGCCCGCGAGTGCGACGTCCTCAAGGCGTCCGTGGACGGCGCGACGGTCGCCGACATCGCCGCCAAGCTGCACCTGTCCGAGTCGACGGTCCGCAACTACCTCTCGTCCGCCATCGGCAAGACGGGCACCCGCAACCGGATGGAGGCGATGCGGGAGGCTCGTCAGCAGGGGTGGCTGTGATTTCTTACCCGGTCACCGCCGCCGTGTCATAGCTGGTTCCCTTCGGCGCCAGGCATACGAACCAGCTGTCCGGGGAGCCCTCGGCGGGCCGGATGGCCTGCATGAGGCCGTTGTTCAAGTAGGTGTGCGCCGGATCCCTGTGCAGGATCGTGCTCGTGCCGTCCTTCCAGGTGCAGGTGACCTGCTGGGCTGTCTTGGCGATCCGGCCGACCACGAGGCGCGTGGGCTCGGAGCTGGACTTCAGCCCGCCCGCCCCGGAAACCAGGTCCGTGCCCCTCTGCCTGTCCCCCTTGGACAGCATCTGGTGGATCAGCAACGACGGCTTGCCATCGTAGGTCTTGGACACGAAGAGGGCGCTCTTGCCGATCAGGTCGGAGGCCTCGCGGATCTCCCCGGGGTATTCCCCGGACTCGGTCATGGCCGTCAACTGGGCCTGCGCCTCAGCCACATTGCGCGGCGCGTCCCACACGTCGACGGAGACATTCCACTCCTTGCCGTCCTCGAACCCGCTCGCCAGCGTGGTGTTGTGCGGCTCGGCCTGGAACGAATCCGGCAGCGTCGTCGGCGGATGCGTCGCCACCTGCGCCCCCCGGTGCCCGTCCCCGCCACCCGGCAGCCCCGCAAGCGCCACCGTCCCCGTCGTCCCGACGATCGCCAGCGCGGCACCCGCCGCCACCGCCCAGCGCCGCGCCCTGCGCCGCCGTCCGCCGCGGATCACCGCCTGGGTGGGGGCTATACCGATCTCGACCCCGTCCGCCGCGTCGGCGAGCAGCAGGGCGATGTCGGTGTTCGTCATGTCGTGGTTCGTCTCCCGGTCCGCGCTCATCACTTACGCCCTCCCCCACTTGTCACCATGTCCGCCAGTCCCGGTATGGCGCGGAGTTTCGCGATCCCCTTGGCCGCGTTGCTCTTCACCGCGCCGACGCTGCAGCACATCGCCTCCGCCGTCTGTGTCTCGGTGAGGTCCTCCCAGTACCGCAGGACCACCGCCTCCCGCTGCCGCAACGGCAGCTGGGCGAGCGCCGTCAGCAGGACGCCCCGGTCGTCGGCCTGCGCGATGCGGTCACCCGTGTCGGCAACCTCGCGCACCAGCCCCGAGTCGTCCTTCGGCGCCAGGAACTCCCGCAGTTTTCTGCGGTGTTTGCGCGCATGCGCGTTGATCATCACGCGCCGTACATACGCCTCCGGGTCGTCCGCCGAGCCGACCCGGCGCCAGGCCACGTAGACCTGCTCGAGCGTCGACTGGACCAGGTCCTCCGCGGCGTGCTGTTCCCCCGTGAGGAGAAATGCCGTGCGCAGCAGCCGCGGCCAGCGGCCGGTGACAAAGCTCTGGAACTCCTTGTCCCGAGCTTCCTTGCGATCCCCCATGGGCACCTCCTAGATGTCTAAAGGAGTCCATGGGCAGCCCGGACCGTTGCCTCACGCCGCGGAACTCTTCGAAATTGTCCGCGGCAGCCACACCAGCATCAGCACCGCCCCCGCGAGCAGCACCCCGGTGCCCGTCCGGAACACCAGCGCGTACCCCTCCGTGAGCGCCCCCGGAGCACCGCTGTCCGCCGTCCGCGTCGCCGCGATCGTCGACATCACCGCGAGCCCCAGCGAGCCGCCCATCGTGCGCGACGTGTTGACCAGCCCCGACACCAGTCCGGCCTCCCCGGGAGCCGCCCCCGAGGTCGCCAGCGCGGCGAGCGGGGTCGCCGTGAGGCCCGCCCCCAGCATCATCAGGATCCCCGGGAACATGATCTCCGTCAGATAGTTGCCCTGCGGCGTCATCATCGACTGCCAGCCGAAGCCCACCGCCGCCAGGAGAGTCCCGAACACGGCCACGTTCCGCGCGCCGAACACCGGCAGGAATCGGGGCGCCGACTTGGACCCGAGCAGCACCGTCAGGGAACTCGGCACCAGCGCCAGCCCGGCCTCGAAGGGCGTGTACCCGAGCACGTTCTGCGCGTACAACGTCATGAAGAACCACATGCAGAACATCGCGGACCCGTTCACGAACATCGCCGCGTTCGCCGACGACACGGCCCGCACCCGGAACAGCCCGAGCGGCATCAACGGCGCCGCCGTGCGCGCCTCCACGACCAGGAACAGCGCGATCAGCGCCAGCCCGGCGGCCGGCGGCACGCCCGTGGCCGCCGCCGTCCACCCCTCCGCCTCGGTCTGCGAGATCCCGTACGCCAGCGTCCCGAGCCCCGCCGTCACCAGCAGCGCACCCGGCAGGTCGAGCCGCCGCCCGTCCCCGTTCCGGCTCTCCACCAGCCACCGCATCGAGCCGGCCAGCACCAGCGCCCCGACCGGCACGTTGATCAGCAGCACCCACCGCCACGACAGCCCGTCCACCAGCGCCCCGCCGACCAGCCCGCCGGCTGCTCCACCACCGGCACCCACCGCGGTCCAGGTCGCTATCGCCCGCGCCCGCGCGGCCCCCTCCGGAACGGCCGACGTGAGAAGCGTCAGCGTCGAGGGCGCGAGCACCGCCGCCCCCAGCCCCTGGACGGCCCGCGCGACCAGCAGTTGACCGCCCTCCTGTGCGAGCCCGCCGCCCAGCGAGGCCGCCGTGAACAGGGCAAGCCCCACCAGGAACATCCGCTTGCGCCCGTACAGGTCCCCGGCCCGCCCGCCGAGCAGCATGAACCCGGCGAAGGCGATCGTGTACGCGTTCACCACCCACTGCAGCCCCTGCGGACTCAGCCCCAAGTCGGCCCGCATCGACGGGAGCGCCACATTGACGACCGATATATCGAGCACCACCAGGAACTGCCCGGCGCAGGCGAGCGCCACGACCAGCCAGGTGGGAGGAGTGGTCCGGCGGGACGAGGCCCGGGTGACATCAGCGGCTTCCAGCATGCCTGTCATGCTCTCAACCGGGTTACGCTCCTTGCATCGGGATTTCGCCGGACCCGGACGTAGTCCGCAGGACCTACACCGCCCGCACGAGCGTCACCACCGCCGCCCCGCCCAGCCCGATGTTGTGCGCAAGCCCGACCTGCGCCCCCGGCACCTGCCGCTCCCCCGCCTCTCCCCTCAACTGCCACACCAGCTCGGCCACCTGGGCGATCCCGGTCGCCCCCAGCGGATGCCCCTTGGAGATCAGCCCGCCGGACGGGTTCACCACCCACCGCCCGCCGTACGTCGTCGCCCCCGACTCGACGAGCTTCCCGGACTCGCCCTCCCCGCACATTCCCAGGGCCTCGTACGTCAGCAGCTCGTTGACCGAGAAACAGTCGTGCAGCTCTACGACGTCCACGTCGCCGATCCCGAGCCCGGCCCGCTCGTAGACCTGCCGCGCCGCCTCCCTGGACATCGGCTGCCCCACGACGTCGATGCACGAGCCGGACGCGAAGGACTCCTCCGTGTCGGTCGTCATCGCCTGCGCCACGATCTCGACCGCTCGCCCGCCCAGCTCCCGCCGCTCCACGAACCGCTCCGACACCACCACCGCGGCCGCCGCGCCGTCCGACGTCGGTGAGCACTGCAGCTTGGTCAGCGGCCGGTGGACCGTGCGCGCGGCGAGGATGTCGTCCACCTCGTACACGTCCCGGAACTGCGCGTACGGATTGTGCGCCGAGTGCCGGTGGTTCTTGGCGGCCACGGCGGCGAGCTGCGCCTCGGTCGTGCCGTACTTCTCCATGTGCTCGCGGGCCGCGTCGCCGAAGATCTGGGCGGTGGGCGGGGTCATCTCGAAGCCGTGGCGGGCGGCCATGATGCCGTAGTGCCGCGCGACGGGGGAGGTGGAGAAGTCGCCCCCGTCGGCTCCGCTCCCCAGCGCGCCCCTCTTCATCTTCTCGAAGCCCAGCGCCAGTACGCAGTCGGCCGCCCCACCCTCGACGAGCTGCCGGGCCAGCATCAGGGCGGTCGAGCCGGTCGCGCAGTTGTTGTTGACGTTGTAGACGGGGACGCCGGTGAGACCCAGCTCATACGCGGCACGCTGCCCGGCTGTCGAGGGCTGGAAGCAGTACCCAACGGGAACCTGTTCCACATCGCCGTACGAGATCCCCGTATCGGCCAGGGCGGCACCACCGGCCTCCCGCACCATGTCCCAGTACTGCCAGCCACGGCTCTCGGGCTTCTCGAACCGGGTCATCCCCACCCCGACGACGTAAGCCTTCATGGCGGTGCGGTATGCCTTCATGGCGCGCGAGACTAGAACACGTTCCACCAACCCGCCAGGCCTGACGACTGATCAGATTCCCATGACCGGGTCAAGAATTCATTAGAGACCCGAAGCAACGGAATAGTTGCCTGTGCATACGAGGTTTACCCAGCACTTATCTCACACAGCTCTTCATCTCGTACGGCCTGGAGGCCTCACTCAATGACGCACACGACGACCGAACAGCCCGCCCGGCGGGCGAGCGGGGCCGTGGTCCCGGTGCTCGCCTTCGCGGGCATCGTTGTCGCGGTGATGCAGACCCTGCTCGTCCCGGTCATCAAGGACCTGCCGCAGCTGCTGGACACCGCACCCAGCAACGCCACCTGGGTCCTGACCTCGACGCTTCTCTCGGGAGCCGTCGCCACCCCGATCATGGGCCGCCTCGGCGACCTCTACGGCAAGCGGCGGATGCTGATCCTCAGCCTCGCCGTGATGGTGGTCGGCGCCCTGATCAGCGCCCTCACCAGCGAACTGCTCACGATGATCGCCGGCCGTACGCTCCAGGGCTTTGCCATGGGCGCCATCCCGCTCGGCATCGGCCTGATGCGCGACATGCTGCCCCGCGAGAAGCTCGGCTCGGCGATGGCCCTGATGAGCTCCTCCATCGGCGTCGGCGGCGGCCTCGCCCTGCCGCTCGCGGCCCTGATCGCCCAGCACGCGGACTGGCACGCCCTCTTCTACGGCGCCGCCGGTCTCGGCGCCCTCTCGATCCTCCTCACCCTCCTCGTCGTACCGGAGTCCCCGATGCGCGCCGAGGGCTCCTTCGACGTGCTCGGCGCACTCGGCCTCTCCGCCGGTCTGGTCCTCTTCCTCCTGCCGATCACCAAGGGCAGCGACTGGGGCTGGACCTCCGGCACCACGCTCGGCCTGTTCGCCGCGTCGGCCGTCGTACTCGTCCTGTGGGGCGTGATGGAGCTGCGCGTGGCCGCGCCGCTGGTGGACCTGCGGACGACGGCCCGCCCGGCGGTGCTCTTCACCAACCTGGCCTCGATCATGGTCGGTGTCTCCTTCTACGTCGTCTCCCTCGTCCTTCCCCAGCTGCTCCAGCTCCCGAAGGCGACCGGCTACGGCCTCGGCCAGTCGATGGTCGTCGCGGGCCTGCTGGTGGCCCCGCTGGGCCTGACGATGATGTTCACGGCGCCGGTCTACGCCCGCCTGTCCGCGAAGTACGGCCCGAAGGTCACCCTGATCCTCGGCATGCTGATCATCGCGATCGGCTACGGCGCCGGGCTCGGCCTGATGAGCGCGGCATGGCAGAGCCTGGTCATCGCGGTGGTGCTCGGCGCGGGCATCGGCCTCGCGTACTCGTCCCTGCCCGCGCTGATCGTCGGCGCCGTCCCGGCGTCGGAGACGGGCGCGGCGAACGGCCTCAACACGCTGATGCGCTCGATCGGTACGTCGGTGTCGAGCGCCGTCATCGGCATGGTGCTGGCCAACACCGCGAACAACGTCGGCGGGGTCGAGATCCCGACCATGCACGGCTTCCGCGTCTCCTTCCTGATCGCGACCGGCGCGGTCGCCGTCGGTCTGCTGATGGCCCTGTTCCTGCCGAAGCCGAACCGGGCGCCGCAGCTGCGCGCGAGCAGCGAGGAGGACGACGCCGTCGTGGAGCGGGCGGAGGAAGTGCTGCGCGGGTTCCGTGGCCGGGTGCTCGGTGCCGACGGGGTTCCGGTGGCCCGGGCCAAGGTCACGCTGATCGATCGGCGTGGCCGGCAGGCGGGGGCGGCGGTCTCCGACGAGGACGGGAGCTATGTGCTGGCGGTACCGGCCGAGGGGGCGTATGTGCTGGCCGCACGGGCGGTGGGGCATGGGCCGCTTGCCTCTTCCGCGACGCATCCCGGGGAGGCGACTGTGGACGTGGATCTGTCGTTGCCCGGCGAGGCAGTGACCGCTTAGCGCCCAGCGGGGTGCCGCGCCGGGCCACCTGGCGTCTGCGGGTTCGTTGTGGCTTGTCGCGCAGTTCCCCGCGCCCCTAAAAGCCAAAAGCCTTTTGCCGCACCCCCTGTCGAATCACCGGCCGCGGGTGCGGCAGCATGGGGCCGCAGACGTGCGTACGACTGGAAGGACACCCATGGCCGCGGCCGCTCCCAAGCCCGAGATCCTGGCTGCGTTCGAGGCAGCGAAGGGGTTTATGCCGACGGACGAGGGGTTGGCCCTGTACGCCGCCGCCGTCGAGGCGGGCGCGCTGGGGCTGCCCCTGCTGGAGGTCGGTACGTACTGTGGCCGCTCCGCGATCCTGCTCGCCGACGCCGCCCGCGAGAGCGGGGTCACCGCGTTGACCCTCGACCACCACCGCGGCAGCGAGGAGCAGCAGCCGGGGTGGGACTACCACGACCCGGAGACGGTCGACCCGGAGATCGGCCTGATGGACACGCTGCCGACCTTCCGGCGGACGCTGCACCGCGCGGGGCTGGAGGAGCACGTGGTGGCACTGGTGGGCCGGTCGCCGCAGGTCGCGTCGTTCTGGGGCACCCCCCTCGGCCTGGTCTTCATCGACGGCGGCCACACCGACGAGCACGCCACCGCCGACTACGAGGGCTGGGCCCCCCATGTGGCCGTAGGCGGGCTGCTCCTCATCCACGACGTCTTCCCGGACCCGAAGGACGAGTTCACCGGCCAGGCGCCGTACCGCGTCTACCTGCGAGCTCTCGACTCCGGCGCCTTCACGGAGGTCTCGGTCACCGGATCGCTGCGCGTACTGCGGCGAACAGGTGCAGGCATGTGACCTCCGACCAGTCTCAGCTGTAGTGATAGCGAGCTTTGAGGATCTTCACTTCTTTGTCGTCTGCCCGGTACACGAGACGGTGTTCGTCATCGATCCGCCGAGACCAGTAACCGGACAACTCACCTTTCAGTGGCTCCGGCTTGCCAATCCCTTCGAACGGGGTGCGCTGGATCTCGCCGATCAGCCGCGTGATCCTCCGGGCCGTCTTCCGGTCGGCGGCAAGCCAGTACAGGAAGTCCTCCCACCCATCCGGGTCAAAGGACACACTCCTCACTCCTCGCCTCCGGCAAGGTCGCGGAGTTCATCCATCGATTTCGCGACAGCCGCCTCGCCCGCCTTGTCGCGCGCGACCGCCTCCATGAGGCGTCTGGCGTTGGCAGGGGAGCGCAGCAGATAGACCGTCTCCTGCCACGCGTCGTAGTCGTCGGCCGACATCAACACGACATCGCCGCTCTTCGAGCTGATCCTCACGGGGGTGTGATCGGTGTTCACGCGCTCGATGAGAGGAAACAGCGTCCTCCTGGCCTCGGTGGCACTTATCGACATGTGTGCACTCTCCTCCCATAGCGTACCGAAGAAAGGTACCACGCCGGTACAGGATCCCTGTACCACCTATGGCGAGTCGAAGAACTCGAGGTCCCAGCGGATTGGATGGACGCCCCGTAGGGTGGCCACGTGTCGTACGTAGGCCCGGACTTCGATCCTCCCCAACCCCGCCGCCCCCGTCGCAGCCCCCTGACCATCGCGGTCGCCGCACTCGTGCCGGGGGCCTTGCTCGGGTGGCTGGTGTACGAGGCCGTGGGCGGGAGTGGGAACGACGGCGGCGGGGCGGCCCAGGCGACCGTACGGACGTCCGGGACGGCGACGTCCGGCGCGCCCGCCTCCTCTCCCGCCGCCGCCGACGACAAGAACCCGAGCAGCCCGGTGCCCACCCTCGCCTCCCCCACCTCGTCGGCGCCCGCCGCCTCCGGCCCTCTCAAGGGCAAGGTCGTCGTCATCGACCCGGGCCACAACCCCGGCAACTTCCAGCACGCCACCGAGATCAACCGCAAGGTGGACATCGGCACGAACAAGAAGGAGTGCGACACGACGGGTACGTCCACCAACTCGGGCTACACCGAAGCCCAGTTCACCCTGGACGTGTCCCACCGCCTCAAGGCCCTGTTGGAGAAGCAGGGCGCCACGGTGAAGCTGACCCACGACGGCAACTCCCCTGCCTGGGGCCCCTGCGTGGACCAGCGGGCGCAGATCGGCAACAAGGCCCACGCCGACGCAGCGATCTCCATCCACGCGGACGGCTCCGCCGCCGGCAACCGCGGCTTCCACGTCATCCTTCCCGGCTCCGTCCACGCGGGCGCCGCCGACACCCGCCCCATCGTCGCCTCCTCCGCCAGCCTCGGCGAGCGCATCGCGGGCAACTTCGTCCGCGTCACGGGAGAACCGCCCTCCAACTACATCGGCGACGGCACCGGCCTCGTCACGCGTAAGGACCTGGGCGGTCTCAATCTGTCAACGGTTCCCAAGGTGTTCATCGAATGCGGGAACATGCGCGATAGCAAGGACGCGGCACTGCTCACCAGCGGTGCGTGGCGACAGAAGGCCGCGCAAGGAATTTCTGATGGAATCGTGAGCTTCCTGCACGGTTCGTGATCAGCGGGCTGATCCCGGCGGACGCCTTGGTCGGGCGGACGATAGTGTCTACCGACGACGAGACGACTTACGAAGGACCTGAAGTGAATATCCGCTCCCTCACACGAGGCGACGGCGTGGTGATCGGGGCAGCGGTGTTGCTGTTCATCGCGTCGTTCCTCAACTCCTACACCCTCTCCGGCTACGACCTCGACGTGAACGCGTGGGACAGCCTCGGCGTGGGCCTGGGCGTCTACATGAGTGGCGTCATCGGTGCCGCCCTGATCGTCGTCAACCGCGCGCTTCCGCAGCCGCGCAAGGTCGTCGGCCTCGACCTCGGAGCGGTGGGCACGGCGTTCACTGTCCTCGTGGCGTGGAGCCTGTTCTGGTACCTGGTGGACAGCGGCAAGAACACCAGCCCCGCCGCCGGTCTCATCCTCGGCTTCGTCGCCGCCCTCGTCCTGGCCGGCGCCGCCATCGCCACGCCGCTGCTCCCCCCGCTCCAGGCCGCCCTGATGCCCGCCCCCAAGCCCCAGGCCCCCCAGCCCTACGGCGCCCAGCCCCCCGGTGGCTACGGCTACCCCGGCGCCGGACAGCAGCAGCCCTACGGCGGGCAGCCGCAGCCGGGTCAGCCCTATGGTGCCCAGCCCCAGCAGGCACAGCAGCCGCAGGCTCCGCAGCCGCCGGCCGGGGACTTCTCGCCGTTCTGGTTTGCGGTGCCCGTGCCGCGGCCGCTGTTCGCGGAGGACGGTTCGCCCACGCCGATCGCCGAACTCGCACCAGGCACCTGGTACCTGGCCGTCGAGCAGCGCGGCCCGGCCCTGGTCGCCCAGACGCAGGACGGCCGCCGCGGTGTGCTGCAGGACACCTCCGGGATCCAGCGCGGCTGACGCCCGCCGAACGAGCAACCACCGGCCCCTCGCCCTTCCGGGCGGGGGGCCGTTGTCGTACAGTCGCAGATCCCAGCCCCGTACCTGACTGACCGTCAGTTATCTGATGGAGGCCTCATGCGACTCGGTCTCGCCCTCGGCTACTGGGGCCGCGGCCCCTCCCCCGACCACCTGCCGCTCGCGCAGGAGGCCGAGCGGCTCGGATACGACTCCGTCTGGACCGCCGAGTCGTGGGGATCCGACGTCTTCACTCCCCTGACCTGGATTGCAGCTCAGACGTCAACCATCAAGCTGGGAACGGCAGTTGCACAGATGGCCGCCCGCTCCCCGACCACCACCGCCATGCACGCCCTCACCCTCGACCACCTTTCCGGCGGGCGCATGATGCTCGGGCTGGGGCTCTCGGGGCCGCAGGTGGTGGAGGGGTGGTACGGGCGGCCGTTCCCCAAGTCGCCGCTGACCGCGACCCGGGAGTACGTGGACGTCGTACGGCAGGTGCTCAGGCGGGAGGGGCCGGTCGTGCTCGACGGGCGGTTCCACTCCCATCCGTACAGCGGCGCGGACGGGACGGGCATCGGGAAGGCCCTCAAGTCCATCACCCACCCCTTGCGTCCCGACCTTCCCATCCTTCTCGGCGCCGAAGGGCCGAAGAACGTCGCGCAGACGACCCGTATCGCCGACGGCTGGCTTCCCCTGTACTGGTCGCCGACCCGCCCCGAGGTGTACGAGGCCTCGCTCACCGATGCCCCCGACGGCTTCCTCGTCGCCCCCATGGCACAGGTCCGGGTCTGCGACGACGTCCGCGAAGGCCTGCTGCCCGTGAAGACCATGCTCGGCTTCTACATCGGCGGAATGGGGCATGCGGCCCGCAACTTCCACGCCGATCTCATGGCTCGCATGGGGTACGAGGAAGAGGCCCGGCGCATCCAGGAACTGTTCCTGTCCGGGCGGCGCGAGGAGGCCGTGCTGGCCGTGCCCGACGCCTTCGCGGACGAGATCTCGCTCGTCGGACCGCGTGAACGCATCACCGAGCGGCTGGAGTTGTGGCGGAAGGGGCCGGTGACGGACTTGCTGGCCCTGGCCCCCGACCGGGCGACGCTCCGAGTCCTCGCCGAACTCAACTCCTAGGAACGGCCGTCCGTTCGCCGGCCGACGACACCTTGTCGGTGACCTCGGCGCCCGCGCTCTTCCCGGCGTCCTTCACCTTGTTGATGATGTCGTCGAAGGAACTCACCGTGGAGTCGGCCGACTCGCCCTTGCGGAGTCTGGACGGCAGGTCCTTGAGAGCGGCGATCCCCGCGCCGAGCGGGGTGAGGGCCTTCGAGAGGGTGGGGTCGCCCTGGGCGTTGCGGGTGGCGGCCTTCAGCCCGTCGTACGCGAAAGCACCCGCGAGGCCCGCCTTGACCAGCGCGAACTTCCGCCCGTGCGCACCCTCCTTGAACTTGCCGGCCTTCCAGGGCTTCACCATCCACTGGTACGTCGCCCCGGCCCGCGAACTTCTGCCGTTCGGCGGAGGTGCTGGGGCTGGGGGTGTCGGCGGCGACGGCCACGACGGCCGCCGTGTCCTGGGCGGCAACGGCGCCGCGGGAGCAGGCGGTGGTGCCGGCGAGGAGGGCGCAGCAGAGGGGGAGCGCCGCGATCAGGCGCCGTACGGGCACGGCTGTCGGTACGGGCACGGGTCCTCCCGGGTGTGTTCCCCGAGCGGGTCTTCCTCCGGCAGCCTGCCTCCGCGCGCGCCGCGCCACTCGGGACGCCGGCGGGGCCCTCAGACGCGGGCGAGGGCCGTGTCCGGGGCCGTGACCTGCACCGCGTCCAGGAGGCCCGGGAAGCGGGTGTCGATGTCGTCGCGGCGGAGGGTGATGACCCGGGTGGTGCCGCGGACCTCGGTGTGCATGACGCCGGACTCGCGCAGCACCTTGAGATGGTGGGAGAGCGTGGACTTCGCGATGGGGTAGTCCAGTTGTCCGCAGACCCGCGAGCCCTCCTCGTGGAGCACCCGGGCGATGTCCCTGCGGATCGGATCGCTCAGTGCGTGCAGTACCCGGTCCAGAGAGATCTCGTCCCGGTCGGGGTGGAAGAGTCCGGCGCGCATACCCACCCTCCTCGTCTCGCTCGTCGGTGTCCGTCCTGTCCCCCGATGCACCCTCTTTCAAGGTTCTACGATCATAGAACACGGGGCGGGGCGCCGGAAGCGACCCCCCGGCGCCCCACGCGGTCAGCCGTGCAGCGCCGTCCGCAGCACGGTGATCCGTTCCTCCGCCCGCCGGAGCGACACCTTCGCCGTCGGGATCAGATAGGCCAGGTGGTACGCCCCGGAGAAGACGTGGGTCTCGACCGGCACCCCGGCCGCGAAGAGGCTCTCCGCGTAGGCCACGGCCTCGTCCCGGCAGGGGTCGTACTCCAGCGCCGTCACATACGCCGGCGGCAGGTCCGACAGGTCCTTGGCCCGGCCGGGGGCCGCGTAGACCGGCACGTCGTCGGCGCCCGCCCGTTCACCGAGGTAGTGGTGCCAGCTGATCTCGGCGTTCGGTGTGTTCCAGCCCGGGGTGTCGGTGAACCGGGCCATGCTCAGGGTGGTCCGCCGGTCGTCGAGTTCGGGCAGGTCCAGATACTGGAAGGCGAGCTTCGGCCCGCCCCGGTCACGGGCCAGCAGGGCCACCGCCGCGGCGAGTCCGCCGCCGGCGCTGATGCCGTGGACCGCGATCCGGTCCGCGTCCACGCGCAGTTCCCCGGCCCGGGCCGCCAGCCATTCCAGGACCGCGTAGCAGTCCTGCAGGCCCGCCGGGTAGGGGTGTTCGGGGGCGAGCCGGTAGCCGACCGAGACGACGACGGCGCCGGCCCGGCGGGCGATGTCCAGGCAGGTGTCGTCGTCGACCTCGATCCGGCCGATGACGAAACCGCCGCCGTGGATGTTGAGGACCGCCGGCAGGTCGTCCGTCGTGCCGGCGGGCCGGTAGATCCGTACCGGCACCCGGGGGTTGTCCTCCGGGCCGGGGGCCTCCAGGTCGGTCACCTCGACGCCGGTGGTGTCGGGAGCGGGCCGCGCGGCACCGGCCGCGATCAGCGTGGCGCGGGTCCTCGGGGGTTCTGTCAGGTCGAAGACCCCGAAGTTCCCGGCGGCCTCGGCGAGGTCGGCGTCATAGCGATAGGTCATGGTGCGTGTCCTGTTCGGGGGTGGGGGGACGGTGCCGGTCAGGCGTCCTGTCGAGGGGTGGGGGCGGCCTCTCCGGGAGTGGGGGGAACGAGCACGATCTTGCCGCCGAGCCCGCCCTTCTCCCCCAGCGCGAGAGCCTCGGCGGCGCGGGAGAGGGGAAGGCGTGCGGCGATGGGGAGTTCGAAGGGACTGTGGCCGATCAGATCGAGGGTGGAGGCCAGTTCGAGGGGGACGTGCTCCAGGTAGGGCACGCCGAGCGCCTGTACGGCCGGGTCGGCGACGATGGTGACGCGCCGGGCCGCCTCGGTCACCAGCCGTACGGCGGTCCCGGCGGGCCCGAGGCCGCCCGCGCAGTCGATGCTCGCGTCGAACGGGCCCAGTTCCGCGAGCCGTTCGGCCTCCTGGGCGCCGTACTCGACGGGCACGGCGCCCAGTCGGCGCAGCAGGTCGTGGTGGCGGGCGGAGCCGGTGCCGACGACCCGCGCGGCTCCGATGAGCAGGGCGAGCTGGACGGTGGCGAGACCCACTCCGCCGGACGCGCCGTGCACCAGGAGGCGTTCGCCCGCGCGCAGACCCACCTGGCGCAGTGCCGAGTAGGCGGTGCCGGCGGCGACGGGCAGCACCGCGGCCTGCTCGGCGTCGAACCGGTCGGGCCAGGCGGTGAGTTCGTCGGCCTCCTGGGCGGCCGGGACGGCCTCGTGGAGCCGGTAGGTGCCGGGCCGGCCGTGCCGGACGACCCGGTCGCCGACCCTGAAGCGCCGTACCCCGGCGCCCACTTCGACGACCACGCCGGCCGCCTCGACGCCCAGGCAGGCGCCGGGGAGGTCCAGCGGGAGGTGGGCCCTCAGGTCGCCGCGCAGGATCTTCCAGTCGATCGGGTTGACGCCGATCGCTAGGTAGCGGACCACGACCTCGCCGGGGCCCGCGGAGGGCACCGGCAGGTCGGTGGCGTACAGCTCGTCCGGTGTGCCGTACCGGTCGAACAGGACGGCCGTGCTCATACGGCGGCGGCCTCCTTACGCCGGAACGCCCCGGCCGCCGTGTAGACGCCCAGGAAGACCAGATAGGCGGCGACGGTGAAGCCGGCGACGCCCCAGAAGCCGTGGCCCTTGGCGAGCAGGACACCGCCGACCGCGCCGCCGATGGTCGTACCGACGTACATGGCGGCGTTGGCGAGGGAGGAGACGGTGCCGCGGGCGGTCTCGGTCTGCTGCTGGAGGATGCTCATGAACACCGGGAAGACGAACCCGGCGACCATCATCACCAGGGCAAGCAGGACGAGCGCGGTGGCGAGGTTCGGGGAGAGCGGCACCACGCAGTACAGGGCGCCCATGACGAGGACGGCGAGGAGCAACGACCGGTACAGGCCGAGGCGCGCGACGAACCGGCTGCCGAAGAGCGAGCCGACGACGTTGCCCGCGCCGACCGCCATCATCGCCGTGCCGACTGAGCCCACGCTCAGCCCGAAGTCCTTGGTGAACCAGGAGCCGTAGAACGAGATCGCCTCGAAGTTGCCGGTCTGGAAGACCAGGTAGCCGAGGAGGTACCAGCGCAGCCGGCCGGAGCCGAGGATGGTGGCGTAGGTGCGCAGGATGTGCCGGGGGCCGGCGCCCGCCGCGCCGGGGCGGCCGGGGACGGACGGGAAGTAGCGGGCCAGCAGCAGCCACAGCAGGAGCGAGACACCGCCGATCGTCCAGAACGGCAGGTGCCAGGAGACGGCCGCGAGCCAGCTGCCGAGCGGGATTCCGGCGAACTGGGCGATGGACAGACCGGCGGTGGCGAAGCCCATGGTGCGCACGATCAGCTCGGGCCGGACCAGGACCGGGATGGAGGCCCAGATCTGCGGGGAGACGAACGCGGCACTCACACCGGCCAGGAACCGGAAGAGGATCATCGTCCAGAAGCCCTGGGCGAAGCCGCACAGCGCGGTCGTCACGATGAATCCGACGAGCCCGCCGAGCAGCACCCGGCGGCGGTCCCGGCCGTCCGAGAGGGGCCCGGCGATCAGGGCGAACAGGGCGTAGCCGAGGGCGTAGGCGCTGACCATCCAGCCGGAGACGTCGCCGGAGACGTCGAAGGTGTGGGACAGGGTCGGCAGCAGCGGGGCGACGAGGAAGGTGTCCGTGCCGATCACGAACATGGTGGCGAAGGCCAGCAGGGACACGGTCCTCGGCGCGGGGCCGGTGGTCTCGGCGACGGGGGCCGAGGTGGAGGAGACACTGGTCATGTCATCATCACCGCCCAGGAGCGGTTGAGTTTCCCTTCGAGCATGTGAAGGGCCTGGACCGCGATGAACCCTTCGTCGGTGGTTTCGGACGGCCCGCCGGGTGTCCGGGAGAAGCCGCCGTCGGCGCTCTGCCGGACCGCGATCCACCGCACGCAGGCGTCGGTGTCGGCGGGGCCTGAATGGAGGGCGCCCAGCATGTAGAGCGCCCCGATGGCGTGGTAGGAGCCGACAAAGCTCTCCACCGAGCCGTCCCGGTAGCGGAAGCCGCCTGCCTCGGTCTGGAGGCCGTGCAGCCAGGCCGACGTCCGCTCGGCGTGCGGCGGGCGCAGTCCGAGCGCGATCAGCGCGCCCACCACCCGGAAGGTGGCGAACGTGTCGGAGGGCGAGCCGGGCAGATTGCCGTATCCCCCGTCGGGGTTCTGGCAGGCCAGGAGGAACGCCACGAGGTCGTCGGGGCGTTCGGGCCGGGCGTCGAGCGCGACCAGGGTGAGGGTCGCGAGGTGGGAGTGCCAGGCGTCGGCGGGGAATCCGGGCGCGTTGCCGAAGCCGCCCTCGGGGCGCTGGCAGTCCTTGAGGAACCGCACACAGGCGTCGCGGTCGAAGTCGGGGTGGTCGCCGCCGCCCAGGACGACGGCGGTGAGGACGGCGCAGTAGGTGGTGAACGTCTCGGAGGGCAGGGAGGGTTGCTCGCCGAAGCCCCCGTCGGGGTTCTGGGTGGCGAAGACCCCGCGAAGGACGCCGGGCACGTCCGGGACCTCTTCGCCGAGGGCCAGCAGGTCGGAGACGACGTGCAGCACGGAGAAGGTCTGCGCGGTGCGGTCCGAGCGCAGGCCGAGGGGTGCGCGGTAGGGCGTGAGGCCGTAGCCGAGGCCGGACTGGGTGGACCTGAGCCAGCGCAGATACGCCGCGAAGTCGACCAGTCCGTCGGTGACGGGCGCGCTGGTGACATGGCCGAGGTCGTTGTCGAAGGGGTCCGGTTCGGGCGGCTCGGTGAGCGCGGGCGCGGCGGGTGCGGTGGGCACCCGGTCGCCGAGCGCCCACAGGGCGAGCAGCTGGGTGTGGGCGTGCTTGCCGTGGAAGGGCACATAGGTGGTGTTGCCGACGGCGAACGAGCCGGTGCTGCGCGGCGGGACCAGGACGTGCCGGGCCAGCGGGACGGTGGGGTCGACCGGGGTGGAGAACCAGCTGCCCTGCCCCTGGAAGACCCCGCCGGCCCGGACGTCGGTGTACCGCTCGACCTCGGCGGCGGCGTCCTCGGCCAGCGCCTTGAGGCGTACGGCGGTGTCGTCGTCGTGGGGGACGCCGGAGTCGTCGCCGGTCATGAGGGCGGCGGTGCGGCGGGCGGCCAGCGCCAGCAGGGCGTGGTCGGCGACGAGTTTGGCGGGGAAGGGCGAGTCGGGCCTGCCGTGCAGGGCGGCGATCGGGTCGACGCGGACCACGGAGTCGGCGCCGCTGCGGTCCCAGTAGCCACGGGCGCCGGTGTGGCCGTGGTGGGCCTGGATGTGCAGCAGGGCCCGGCGGGCCCGGTCGGCGGCGGCGCTGTGGCCGCGCCGGTGCAGTGCGGTCCAGGCGAGGGCGGCCAGGGCGCTCGCCCGGGCGCGGTGGCCGTGGAGGGTGTCCGGTTCGCCGCGCGGGGTGAGGGCGGCCCAGACGCCGTCGCCGTGGACGTACCGCTCCAGGTGGTGCGCGGCCGTGTCGAGGAACGGCGCGTCGGAGGTAGTGACGGCGTCGGCGGCGAGGACGAGGAGCGCGGTGTCCTCCAGGGGGCTCGCCCCGTCCAGGACGGTGCTCCAGGAGCGGTCGAGGCGGGCGGGCCAGTCGTGGCGCAGGACGGCCCCGGTGACCCGGTCCAGCCGCTCGCGGGCTTCGGCGGTGAGGGCGGCGTCGTAGAGCAGGACGCCCGCCCGGTGCAGGGCCCAGGCGGCGAGGGCCTGGGTGGCGGGGGTGCGGATGTCGCCGACCGGGTGTGCGGCGCCGGTGACGTCCAGAAGTTCACGGAAGCCCGGCTGTTCGGGGTCGGTGAACTCCCGCAGGGCGGCGAGGAGTCGGGCGGTGAGGTCCAAGTCGTCGGGGCCGGGCAGGACCAGCAGGGCGAGGGACGCGTCGCGCAGGGTGCGGTCGGGGGTGATCACGTCGGCGGCGTCGCGGCCGAGGACTGCGGGGAGGCGGGCGTCGGCGTCCAGGAACTGTTCCAGGACGAAGGTGCGCAAGGAGGGAGGGGCGCTCAAGAGGTGACTCCTCGTCGTCGCACGGCATCTTCGTTGTTCGTGAAACATCGAATAAGCCGGAATCGTAGCAGGGCGGAAGCCGGGTGGCCAGGGAGCGTTCAGCCGGTACGGGGCAGCGGGTCGTCCCGTCCCGCGTCCGGCAGCGGACGGACGAGGTCGGGGCTGAACCGCTCGTGGACGTAGAGCCGTACACCGTCGTCGCAGGTGATGACGTACTCCTTGTACGCGCACGGACGCGGGCGCCCGTCCTCCGGCCACTCACCGGTTCCCGACGAGAGGATCTCCCGGTGCTGCCGGGTACGCCCCTGCCGCAGCCGCAGGCCCAGCGGGGCCGGGTCCTCCGCGGAACCCGACCAGGCGGCCGGCGGCGCGGTGAAGACCACGGTGTTGCGGCTGACCGCCCGCCCCTCCGGGGTGCGCAGGACCGAACTACGCCGTACCGCCGTGCCGTCGGCGGGGAGGCCGAGCGCACGGACGGCCGTGGCGCTCAACTCCCGGACGGGAACCCGCTCCTGACGTTCGACGTGCACGGTGAGCGGGGCGTCCAGGAGGGCTTCGAGGAGCAGGGTGGTCGAGCCGTCCCCGGCGAGCAGCATCCGGGTGGCCGAGGCGATCAGGGAGACGTCGCCGTACGGGGGTTCGCTCACCGCAGGGCCCCCTCGACCGGCCGCGATCCGGAGCGGGCCGTGCGGGCCGCGTCGGCGAGCAGTGCGGCGGCGCGGGCGGTACCCCGCCCCTCCGGGGCGATGGCGAGGTGCGCGGAGGACGGGACGCCGCTCCGGGCTCCGATGAACGGCCGCACCGCGTCGGCGAGTTGGTCGGCCGCGGGCGCGATCAGGGACGGGAAGCCGAGCCGGCCGAGCCGGTCGGAGGCCTCCACCTCGTGGTACTCCGCCAGGCTGCTGAGCACGAACACCGTGGGCACACGCAGCGCGGCCACCTCGGTCACGGTGATCCAGCCGGGCGCCGACAGCAGGACGTCGGCCTCCTGGAGCAGCGGCATCCAGTCGGGCAGATAGGTGAGGACCACCACGTCGTCCGGTGCCTCCACCCACTCCCGGCCCAGCAGCACGAGCTGGAGGTTGGGGTGGAGGCGCTTCAGACGCCGGTGGGCGAGGATGTACGACTCGATGACGCGCTGCTTGTTCTCCCAGAACATGCTGGTGCCGCCGACCGATCCGACCATCAGGGGGCCGGGGCCGAGGCCCAGGGAGGCGCGCACCGCACTGCCGTCGGACCGCTCGGGTATCTCGCGGATCATGGGGCCGGTGAAGACGGCCCGGCCGGTGGCCAGGGCGGCGGCGACCGAGGTGCCGGCGTCGAGCTCGGGGACGTACGGCTTGTCGGTGAGCACGATCTCGGCGGTGGAGACGATCCAGTCGAAGACCGTGTGCAGGGAGTTGCGGCCGCGCCGCAGGTCCTCGCGGTCGACGTGGAATCCGGCCGCCTCCAGGGTGGGGTCGTCGATCTGGAGCAGCGTGAAGTCGTACCGTTCGGTGACCAGGGCGTGCGGCACCCCGGCGATGGCGGCGGCCATACTGGCGGAGATGTTGTAGTCGCTCACCACCAGGTCGGGCGCCAGGTCCTGGTAGTGGGACAGATACCCCAGCACCCGCTCGCCGTTGACGAAGGCCGGGGCGACATAGCCCTTGATGTAGCTCTGCCAGTCCAGCTCACGGGTGAGGTTGGAGCTGGTGGCGTGGTCGACGAGACCGCCCGCGATGTCGACGGTCTTGACGCCGGCCGCCTCGAAGAGCGGCCCGAAGGTGGATTGCAGGGAGCCGAGCAGGACGGTGAGCTCGGCGTCCGGTGACTGGCGGCGCAGCTCGCGCGCGAGGGCGAGGGAGCGCATGTTGTGGCCCGAGCCGGTCGGCGCGGGCGCGAAGACGATCCTCATGACGGGTTCCTCTCCAGGACTCCGGAGGTGGTGTGCCGGGCGGGGACGTTCCCGACGACGACGGCACCCGCGGTCACCTCGGCGCCGTCGCCGAGGACACAGGGGCCGACGAGGGTGGCGTCCGCGCCGATGCGCACGCCCGCCCCGATGGAGACCGGGCCGCCCTGCCAGGGCAGGGAGCGCCGGGTGAGGTCGTGACCGCTGGAGACGACCAGGACGCCCGGGCCGAGTTCGGCACCGGCGCCGATGTCGATGCCGTCGGACGCCTCCAGGACGGCCAGGTCGCCGATCCGTACGCCGGGGCCGCAGCGCAGCCCGCCGCGCGGCGAGGGGCCGTCGGCGCGGCCCATGGTGATCACCCCGGCCCCCAGGCGGACGTCGGGCCCGCCGGAGAGATCGGCGTCGAGGACTCCGCCGCCGCCCGAGGTCCAACCGGCGGGCAGCGGCCTGCGGTTGGAGTCGAGGCGGGCGCGGACCCGGCCGAGGATGGCACCGAACTCGGGCGGGCCGTCCTCGGCCACCTCGCGCCGACGCAGCACCCGGGCCGGGCGCCCCACGACGACGGTGTCCGCCGGCACGTCCGCGGTGACGTGCGCGCCCGCGGCGACGACCGCGCCGGGGCCGATCCGGACACCGGGCTCGACGACGGCCCGGGCACCGATCCAGGCCGCGGCCTCGACCAGCACGGGTGCGGCACCGGGCCGGCCGATGCGGGCCAGGGAGGCGATCTGGGTGCCGGAGACGATCCGCGCACGGCCGATCCGGCAGCGGAATCCCACGAACACCCCGCCCTCGACCACACAGCCGTGCAGGGCCGTGCCGTGGCGGATCCAGGCACCGGGCCCGACGGCCGAACCGGCTCCCACCTCGGTGCCGGCCTCGACAAGGGCGGCGGGATCGACGGTTAAGGAATGCTCCATGGCAATGGAAACTAAGACCATTCAACTCCCCGACGCAAGCACTTAAAAAAACTCATCGACGCCGCCACGGGGAATCCGGTCCGTAACAAATAATTCACATGCGACACCCCCTCCTCGGAATCAAGTACTCCGCTTAGCGGGCTGAGGTGCAGAGCTTTAGAAGCTCATTACCAACGGGCATGTTTCCGGCGGCCGCTCCTCCCGGCAGCGGACCACACAGCTCCATGATCACGCCGTTGCGCAGGTATGTTCGATGTTCTACGATGCTTCAACCAATCGGAGGTCTTTCTGCCATGCACGTTTTAGTGACAGGCGGCGCCGGGTTTATCGGGAGTAATTACGTACGCCGTCTCCTGAACGGCCGGTCCGACGTCAACGCCGATAAGGTCACCGTTCTCGACAAGCTCACCTACGCGGGAAACACCGCGAATCTCGACCCCGTTCTCGGACATCCGGCACTGCGCTTTGTCCAGGGCGACATAGGCGACCCGGACCTGGTACCGGAACTGCTCACCGGGGTCGACGCGGTCGTCAACTTCGCCGCCGAGACCCATGTCGACCGCTCGATCCAGAACTCCGCCGAGTTCGTCACCACCAATGTCCTCGGCACCCAGAACCTTCTCCAGGCGGCCCTGCACACCGGCGTCGGCCGGTTCCTGCACGTATCCACGGACGAGGTGTACGGCTCCATCGAGTCGGGTTCCTGGACCGAGGAGTGGCCGCTGACCCCCAACTCCCCCTACGCCGCCGCCAAGGCGGGCGCCGACCTGCTGGTGCGCTCCTACGCGCGCACCCACGGGCTGAACGTCGGCATCACCCGGTGCAGCAACAACTACGGCCCCTACCAGTACCCCGAGAAGCTGGTCCCCCACTTCGTGACCACTCTCGCCCGCGGCGGCACCGTCCCGCTGTACGGCGACGGACTCAACGTCCGCGACTGGCTGCACGTCGACGACCACTGCCGCGGTATCGACCTGGTGCTCACCGAGGGCGCGCCCGGCGAGGTCTACAACATCGGCGGCGGCACCGAGTTGACGAACCATCAGCTCACCGGACTGATCCTGGAGGCCTGCGGCGCCGACTGGTCGTCGGTACGCCGGGTTCCCGACCGCAAGGGCCACGACCGCCGCTACTCCCTCGACGACTCCAAGCTGCGTGCCCTCGGCTACCGGCCCCAGGTCGAGTTCGCCCGGGGGCTGGCTGCCACGATCGCCTGGTACCGGGAGAACCCGGCCTGGTGGGAGCCCCTGACGACGACGGCCGCCTGAGTCCGAGCGCATACCCACGCCCCCAAGGCCCGGAAGGACATCCCATGCGCGGCATCATCCTCGCCGGCGGTTCCGGAACCCGGCTGCGCCCGCTGACCAGCGTGCACTCCAAGCAGTTGCTGCCCGTCTACGACAAACCGATGATCTACTACCCGCTCTCCGTGCTGATGCACACCGGCATCCGCGAGATCCTCCTCATCTCCGGCCCCGAGCACGTCGACACCTACCGCTCGCTCCTCGGCGACGGCAGCCGCCTCGGCATCCATCTGCGGTACGCCGTACAGGAAGAACCCCGCGGCATCGCCGAAGCCCTCGTCCTCGGCGGCTCCTTCACCCGCGGGGAACCCGTCTGCCTCATCCTCGGCGACAACATCTTCTACGGCCACCGGCTGCCCGAACTGCTGCGCCGCGAGGCCGGACACCTCGACGGCTGCACCCTGTTCGGCTACCCGGTCAGCGACCCCGAGCGCTACGGCGTGGCCACGGTCGACGACACGGGCACCATCGTCGGCCTCACCGAGAAACCGGCCCGCCCCGCCTCCAACCTGGCCGTCACCGGCCTCTACATGTACGACGGCACCGCCACCGAACGCGCCGCCGCCCTCGCCCCGTCCGACCGCGGCGAGCTGGAGATCACCGACCTCAACCTCGGCTATGTACGGGAGGGCCGGGCCCGCCTGGTCAACCTGGGCCGCGGCTCCGCCTGGTTCGACACCGGCACGCACGACAGTCTGCTGGAGGCCGCGATGTTCGTGCAGGTGCTGGAGAAGCGCCAGGGCATCCGCATCTCCTGCCTGGAGGAGATCGCCTACCGCATGGGATACGTCGACAAGGAACGGCTCGCCCTGCTCGGCAAGGAGCTCTCGGCGTCCTCCGGCTACGGCCGGTACGTGATGGAACTGGCCGCGACCTGAGACATGGACTCCCCCGCGCACAGCCCCACTTCCCCCCACCTGCGGACGACGGTGTCCGGCCAGGCGGCCCATCCCGGGCACACCGCCCGAACCAGTCAGTCAGGAGAGGTCGTGGACACCCTTCTTCCCGGCACTTCGCCCTCCGCGGCGCCACCCGGCACCTGGCGCACCAGGCCGGCGGCACAGCAACCCCCGTGGCCGGACCGGACCGCCCTCGACGACGTCACCCACCGGCTCGCCGCGCTGCCTCCCCTGGTCCTGTGGGACGAGTGCGCGAGGCTGCGCGACCGCTTGGCCGACGTGGCCCGCGGCGAGGCGTTCCTGCTCCAGGGCGGCGACTGCGCCGAGACCCTGGCGGACGTCACCGCGGACGCCGTCCGGGCCAAGCTGAACACCCTGCTCCAGATGTCCGCCGTGCTGACCTACGCGGCCGCCCTGCCGGTCGTGAAGATGGGCCGGATCGCGGGTCAGTACGCCAAGCCGCGCTCCCGGCCCACCGAGACCCGCGACGGCGTCACCCTGCCCGTGTACCGCGGCGACGCCGTCAACGACTTCGCCTTCACTTCCGCGTCCCGCACCCCGAACCCCGAACGCCTGCTGCGGGTGTACCAGTCGTCCGCCAACACCCTCAACCTGGTCCGGGCGTTCATGGCGGGCGGCTACGCCGGCCTCGACCAGGTGCACGAGTGGAACAGGGACTTCGTCGCGGGCTCACCCCTGCGCTCCACCTACGAGCACCTCGCCGAACGCATCGACCACGCACTCGACTTCATGCGCGCCATCGGCGGCCGGCCCGAGGAGTTCGACAGCGCCGAGTTCTTCGTCTCCCACGAAGGACTCCTGCTCGACTACGAGTCCGCCCTGACCCGCGAGGACGAGCGCACCGGCCTCCCCTACGCCGCCTCCGGCCACCTGCTGTGGATCGGCGAGCGCACCCGTGACCTCGACGGCGCCCATGTCGAGTACTTCTCCGGCATCGCCAACCCGATCGCCGTGAAACTGGGCCCCACCACGACCACCGACACCGCACTGCGGCTGATCGACCGCCTCGATCCCGAACGCGTCCCCGGCCGGCTGACGTTCGTCACCCGCATGGGCAGGGACAAGGTGCGCGAGGCACTGCCGCCGCTCGTGGAGAAGGTCACCGCCTCCGGCGCCCAGGTGGCCTGGATCTGCGATCCCATGCACGGCAACACCATTGAGGCCCCCTCCGGCCACAAGACCCGCCGCTTCGACGACGTCCTGGAGGAGGTCAGGGGCTTCTTCGAGGTCCACCACGAGCTCGGGACCCACCCCGGCGGCATCCATGTGGAGCTGACCGGCACCGATGTCACCGAGTGCGTCGGCGGTGGCCACGAGGTCGCCTTCACGGACCTCTCCTCCCGCTACGAGTCCACCTGCGATCCCCGCCTCAACCGCCGGCAGTCCCTCGATCTGGCCTTCCTGGCAGCCGAGTTCCTCACCAGGACCGTCCGCCAACGGGACCGCGGATGAGTGCGTTGCGCTGGCTGACCGCGGGGGAGTCCCATGGTCCCGCACTGGTGGCGACGCTGGAGGGTCTTGCGGCGGGTGTGCCGGTCACCACGGAGATGGTGGCGGATCATCTGGCCCGGCGCCGGCTGGGGTATGGCCGCGGTGCGCGGATGAAGTTCGAGCGGGACGAGGTCACCTTCCTGGGGGGTGTCCGCCACGGCCTCACGCTCGGTTCCCCGGTCGCGGTGATGGTGGGCAACACCGAGTGGCCGAAGTGGGAGCAGGTCATGGCCGCCGACCCCGTCGACCCCGAGATCCTGGCGGGGCTGGCCCGTAATGCCCCGCTGACCCGCCCCCGCCCCGGTCACGCCGACTTGGCGGGGATGCAGAAGTACGGCTTCGACGAGGCGCGCCCGATCCTGGAACGGGCCTCGGCGCGGGAGACCGCGGCCCGGGTGGCGCTGGGCGCGGTGGCGCGGTCGTACCTGAAGGAGACGGCCGGCATCGAGATCGTCTCCCACGTCGTGGAGTTGTGTGCCGTGAAGGCGCCGGCCGGGGTGTATCCGACGCCGGCCGATGTGGAGCGGCTGGACGCGGATCCGCTGCGCTGTCTGGACGCGGATGCGTCGAAGGCGATGGTCGCCGAGGTCGATCAGGCGCACAAGGACGGTGACACCCTGGGCGGTGTGGTGGAGATCCTCGCCTACGGCGTCCCCGTCGGCCTGGGCTCGCACGTGCACTGGGACCGCCGGCTGGACGCCCGCCTCGCCTGCGCCCTGATGGGCATCCAGGCCATCAAGGGCGTGGAGGTCGGGGACGGGTTCGAGCTGGCCCGGGTGCCGGGTTCGAAGGCGCATGACGAGATCGCGGGCACGCCCGAGGGCATCCGCCGCGTCTCCGGCCGCTCCGGCGGCACGGAGGGCGGCCTGTCCACGGGCGAGCTGCTGCGCGTCCGCGCCGCGATGAAACCGATCGCGACCGTCCCGCGGGCCCTGCAGACGATCGACGTGAGCACGGGTGAGGCCACGCAGGCGCATCACCAGCGCTCGGACGTCTCGGCGGTCCCGGCGGCCGGCATCGTCGCCGAGGCGATGGTCGCCCTCGTCCTGGCGGACGCGGTGGCGGAGAAGTTCGGCGGTGACTCGGTGTCCGAGACGCGCCGCAATGTGCGCTCCTACCTCGACCACCTGCAGATCCGATGAGCGGGCCGCTGGTCGTCCTCGTCGGCCCGATGGGTGTGGGGAAGTCGACGGTCGGGCAGCTGCTCGCCGACCGGCTCGGTGTCGGCTACCGGGACACGGATGACGACATCGTCGCCGGGCAGGGCCGCACCATCGCGGAGATCTTCGTGGACGAGGGTGAGGCGGTCTTCCGGGCGATCGAGAAGGCCGCCGTGACCCGGGCGCTGGGTGAGCATGCGGGGGTGCTGGCGCTGGGCGGCGGTTCGGTCCTGGACGCGGAGACGCGTGCGCTGCTGGTCGGGCAGCGGGTGGTCCACCTCTCGATGGACGTCGAGGAGGCGGTCAGGCGCACCGGTTTGAACCAGGCCCGTCCCCTCCTCGCGGTCGACCCGCGCAAACAATGGCGCGAGCTGATGGAGGCCCGGCGCTCCCTGTACGAGGAGGTCGCCACTGCCGTTGTCCCGACGGACGGGCGTACACCCGAAGAGGTCACCCAAGCTGCCCTCGACGCCGTGGGTTTCACCCGGGGTTCGGCGGCAATCCGCAAAGTATGTCTCGATACAGCAGCGGTAATCGAGCCGGGGCGGTCGTAGCGATCGTCGCCGACATCATGGCCCTCATACTGGGCCTGTGGATCCTGATGTACCTGTTGGACGCCAACCGTGCCAACGACCTGGTGCAGTTCGTCCACAACGCGGCCAACTGGCTGGCCGGCTGGTCGCGTGACCTGTTCACCTTCGACAAGGCCTGGGCCCGCGTGATCGCAGGGTACGGCCTGGCGGCCGTGGTCTACCTGTTCATCGGCCACGCGATCGCCGGACGGATGTCGCGCAACTGAGACCTCTGGCGCAGAGGCCTCAGACGCAACAGTCCGGATCCAGCCCCTTCGGAAGCTGCTCCCCGCCGAACACCGTGCAGGTCGCCTCGTGGCCGCCGAGGGCGGCGACCGCCAGCAGCAGGGATCCCGCCGTCCAGGTGGTCAGCTCGCGCGGCCAGATCGCCTCGTCCTCGAAGACGTAGCCCGTCCAGTACAGGCCGGTCTCCGGGTCCCGCAGGTGCTGGATCGACTGGAGGATGTCCAGCGCGCGGTCCGACTCGCCCATCGCCCAGAGGGTGAGGGCGAGTTCGGCCGATTCTCCGCCGGTGACCCACGGGTTGGGGACGACACAGCGCACGCCGAGGCCGGGGACGACGAAGCGCTCCCAGCTCTCCTCCATGCGGGACTTGGCTTCCGCACCCGTCAGCGCGCCGCCCAGCACCGGGTAGTACCAGTCCATCGAGTAGCGGTCCTTGTCGAGGAACCGCTCCGGGTGGCGACGGATCGCGTGGCGGAGCGCTCCGACCGCCAACTCCCAGTCCGGCTGCGGCTCTTCGCGCTGTTCGGCGACGGCGAGCGCGCAGCGCAGCGCGTGGTGGATGGAGGAGGAGCCTGTCAGCAGGGCGTCCGTGGTGTAGCTGCCGTCCTCCTCGCCCTTCCAGCCGATCTGGCCGCCGGGCTGCTGCAGCCGCAGCACGTACTCGATGGCCGCGTAGACGGCCGGCCACATGCGGTCCAGGAAGGTGTCGTCGCCCGTGGACAGGTAGTGGTGCCACACGCCCACGGCGATGTACGCGACGAAGTTCGTCTCGCGTCCGCGGTCGGTGATGTCTTCGGCGTCGCCGTCGGCGTAGGCCGCGTACCAGGAGCCGTCCGGGTTCTGGTGCCGTGCGAGCCATTCGTAGGCCCGCTCGGCGGCCTCGTGCTCGCCCGCCGCGTCCAGGGCCATGGCGGCCTCGGTGTGGTCCCAGGGGTCCAGGTGGTGTCCCCGGAACCACGGGATCGCGCCGTCCTCCCGCTGTACGGCGAGGATGCCGCGGACGGTCGCGGCAGCCTGCTCGGCGGTGAGGACCCCGGGCAGGACGAGGTGTTCTGTCCGGGGAGTGGTCACCGGGCGTCCACCGAGGGCAGGTGGGGCTTGGTCGCGTAGGCCACGAAGCTCTTGCCGATCAGGGGGTTGAGGGCCTGTTCGGCGACTCTGGTGGCCAGGGGCTTCTTCATGATGTCCCAGACCAGGAGCTTGTGATACGCCTTCACCGGCAGCGCCTTGTCGTTGTCGACGCCGAACGCGCACTTCAGCCACCAGTAGGGGGAGTGGAGTGCGTGCGCGTGGTGGGTGCCGTACGGCTTCAGGCCCGCCTCGCGGATCTTGCCGAGCAGCTCGTCCGCCTTGTAGATGCGGATGTGGCCGCCCTCGACCTCGTGGTACGCGTCGGACAGCGCCCAGCAGACCTTCTCGGGGCCGTAGCGCGGGACGGTGATGGCGATGCGGCCGCCGGGCTTGAGCACCCGGACCATCTCGGCCAGTACGCCCTTGTCGTCGGGGATGTGCTCCATGACCTCGGAGATGATCACGACGTCGAAGGACTCGTCCGGGAAGGGGAGGGCAAGGGCGTCGCCCTCCATCGCCGTGGCGGTGGCGCCCGCCGGGGCCTCGCCCGCCTCCTTCATCGCGGCGAACCACTTCGCGACCTCGCGGATCTCCTCGCCGTTCTGGTCGAGCGCCACGACCTGGGCGCCGCGCCGGTAGCACTCGAACGCGTGCCGGCCGGCCCCGCAGCCGAGGTCCAGGACGCGGTCGCCCGGGGCGAGCGGGAACCGGGAGAAGTCGACGGTCAGCACGTGGCCCTGCTTTCGGGATGGGAAGCGGCTAGTTCTTCTACGGCGTCTACGACGGCCTTCGGCGGTGCGGCCGCGCTGTGTGCCGGGGCCGGGGAGCCGCTGATGGCCTCGCGGTATCTGGCGACCGTTCCCTCGGCGGCACGGGCCCAGGTGAAGTGCCGTAGCACCCGCTCACGGCCGGCGCGGCCGAGCCGTACCCGCAGTTCCGGGTCGCCCAGCAGGCGGCTGAGGCCTGCGGCCAGGGCGCCCGGGTCACCCGGCGGCACCGCGAGACAGGTCTCCCCGTCGCGCCCGGCGACCTCGGGGATCGCGCCGCCGGTCGTCGCGACCAGCGGCGTCCCCGTGGCCATCGCCTCGGCCGCCGGGAGCGAGAAGCCCTCGTACAGGGACGGCACGCAGGCGACCTCCGCCGAGCGGACGAGGTCGACGAGCTCGGCGTCCGAGATGCCCTTCACGAACTCGACGGCGCCTTCGAGGCCGTAGCGCTCCATGGCCTGGGCGACGGGGCCCTCGGTGGGCCGCTTGCCGACGACCACGAGGTGGGCGTCGGGGTGCTCGGTGCGGACCTTGGCGAGTGCCTCGACGAGGAACACCAGGCCCTTGAGCGGGACGTCCGCGCTGGACGTCGTCACGATCCGGCCGGGCACGACGGGCACCGACGGGTCCGGCGAGAACAGGTTCGTGTCCGCGCCGATGTGGACCACGTGGATACGGTCCTCACGGACACCCAGGTGGTCGACGATCTCGGCGCGGGACGTGCCCGACACGGTGAGGACCGAGGGCAGGCGGCGGGCGACGCGCTTCTGCATGCGTGTGAAGGCGTACCAGCGCCGTTTGCCCCACCGCTGCTGCCAGTTCTCGGCGGCGTCCAGCTCCAACTGCCGGTCGACGGTGATGGGGTGGTGGATGGTGGTCACCAGCGGGGCGCCCACATCGCCCAACAACCCGTATCCGAGCGTCTGGTTGTCGTGGACGACGTCGAACTCGCCGCGGCGGGCGCGGAGATGGCGGCGGGCGCGGAGGGAGAACGTCAGGGGCTCCGGGAAGCCG
The DNA here is from genome assembly GCF_000720765.1 of Streptomyces sp. NRRL S-646. GTDB lineage: Bacteria > Actinomycetota > Actinomycetes > Streptomycetales > Streptomycetaceae > Streptomyces. Next base: position 150,374 of record NZ_JODC01000005.1, on the reverse strand, counting down.
CCGGTCCACATGGTCCCGACTTCCAGCGCGTCGATCCAGTCGCGGTACTCGTCGCGCCCCGGGGTGCGGAAGGGGTCCGGCGAGCGGTAGAGGTCCAGGCTCGGCAGTTCCGTCAGCGTGAGGCCGTCGTAGCCCTCGTCGAGGACGGGGTACGGCTGGGAGCCGATGACCTCGACGCGGTGGCCGAGGCGGGCCAGTTCACGTGAGAGGTGGCGGACGTAGACGCCCTGTCCGCCGCAGAACGGGTTCCCTTTATAGGTGAGGAGCGCGATGTGGAGCGGTCGCTCGCCGTCGGCGGCGAGGTCCTCCTGGGGACCCGCCTGACTGGCCTCAGCGGTCACTCTGGGCCCCCTTCTGCGTGCACTGTCCCGCGAGATTACGCCGGGACGCTAATCTAGAACAAGTTTCAGACTTGATCGTCCAGGAGGCTCTGAATCTACCGGCAGGTAGGGGCGCAGTGAGCAGTGGATCAGGTGATTCGCGCCACGGCGGAGGCCCTGCCAAACTCGGTGCGATCACCAGCCCTCACCGACTGTCACGGAACGTACGGAACGGGATCCATGCCTGTGCAAGCGAAGGTGGCCAAGGTGGAAGCACGTACCTCGCAGCCGGCCTCCCCGCCCCTCACGGAGCGGCAGGAGGCGCGTCGTCGGCGCATCCTGCACGCGAGTGCGCAGCTGGCCAGCCGGGGTGGTTTCGACGCGGTGCAGATGCGTGAGGTCGCCGAGTCCTCGCAGGTGGCGCTGGGCACCCTCTACCGCTACTTCCCGTCCAAGATCCATCTGCTGGTCGCCACCATGCAGGACCAGCTGGAGCACATGCACGGCACGCTGCGGAAGAAGCCCCCGCAGGGTGAGACGGCGGCCGAGCGGGTCGCCGAGACGCTGATGCGGGCCTTCCGGGCGCTGCAGCGCGAGCCGCATCTGGCCGACGCGATGGTGCGTGCGCTGACCTTCGCCGACCGGAGCGTCTCGCCCGAGGTGGACCAGGTCTCCCGCCAGACCACCGTGATCATCCTGGACGCGATGGGCCTGGAGAACCCGACCCTCGAGCAGCTCTCCGCGGTCCGTGTCATCGAGCACACCTGGCACTCGGCCCTGATCACCTGGCTCTCGGGCCGCGCCTCCATCGCCCAGGTCAAGATCGACATCGAGACGGTGTGCCGGCTGATCGACCTGACGGATCCGGCGGCGGCCGGGAATCCGTCCTGAGGAGGCCGCTGGAAGCCGGCCGCGGTTCGCCAGAGCCTTGAAGGGGCGCGGGGCTGTATCGACACGCGCACGCGACCGGCGAAGAGGGGGCTGCAGACGGCCGACGACACATCGCGGCCCCGCCGCAGAGCCGCACATCAGCACAGGCGGCGGACCGCTTGGCCGCGCCGGAGGGGCCCGCGCCAGCGGAGCACCTGGCCGCACCACAACAGGCCCGCGCCAGCGGAGCACCTGGCCCCGCCACGAAAGGCCCGCGCCAGCGAGGCACCCCGCCGCACCACGAGAATCCCGCGCCACGAAAGACCCGGCTCAGCCGATCGCCGCCAGGCCGCTCCAGCTCCGCCCGATCACCGCGCCGTCCGCCCACTGCGCCAGCAGCCGCCGTGCCTCCTCCTCCGGGGCCGCGAGGGACACCGTCTGGGTGCCCGTCGGCAGGCTCCGGTCCTGCTGATGGGTGCCCTCGCTGCGGCAGGCGCAGAGCACGCGGACGCTGCCGGCGGGTTCGGCGCCGTAGCCGTGCTCGCCGAACAGTTCGAGCAGGGCCCGCAGGTCCTCCGCCTCGCCGGCCGCCACGGTCACCTCCAGGGTGGGCAGCTCGGAGGCCTCGAAGAGGAGCAGTTCGTCGAAGACGGGGAAGGTCACGCCGTCAAGAACCCGCTCCCCCTTCGGCTCGCCGTCGTGCACGACGATCTCGCCGTACCGCCGCCCTCCGGTCACGGGTACGTTGACCACGCGCCCGCGCGTCGGGCACAGCCGCTCGATCCACACGACCTCGCGCTCACCGCCGGTGTCGAGCCGCACGCAGGCGTTGCCGAAGCGGCCCACGATCTCGCCCTCGCCCTCCGGGAGGTCGATGCCGAAGCCGGCCCAGGCGTCGCGGGCCGTCGTCCGGTCGCGCTGGAGGGTCGCCGCGATGCCCAGGTTCCAGTACGCGGGGTCTCCCTCGCCACGCGGGGCCCGGGCGGCTGCCTCGCGTCCGAGCTCGTACGCCTTCGCCCAGTTCCGCAGGAACTTGTGGGCGAGCGCGGCGTCGTACCACCAGTCGGCGCTCGGTTCCTCGTCCGGGAAGTGGGCGAGCACCTGCTCGTAGAGGCCGGCGGCGCGCAGCCACTCCTCGACCTCCCACGCCTCACGAGCCTGCTTGATCAGCTGTCCGGCCTCGGCCTTGCGCACTCTTCCCCGCCCTGATCGCTCCTGCGGCAACCGCGCGAGCGTAGCCCCGGCACGCATAGGACCTACGAGACGGGTTCCCTTCGCCGGCATTACCCGGGTCAGGTAGTGGAGGTCGCCTTCCACTCGCAGACCTTGCGATCCGCGGCTTTCCGGCCTCTCAGCCCGGACCGTCGACGTCGGTCCCAGCGGACTGACTGCTTCACGCCAGAATCGGCTACTCCGGTTCGGACTCCCTCACTCGTCCCGTAGGCCAATACCAGGATAGAACACCTACTACAGGACAGAACCCACTAAAGTATAGATTTTTTGGCTATGCGCGCTACGGCTTCCTCCTGTTTCGGAGGGCGCCGAGCAGCTCGGCGAGCACCCTGAAGGCCGCGTTCCGGCGGGCGGGCCGGCGGGACCACACGGCGGGCAGGACGACTCCCCCGTAGACCGCGACGAAGACGAGCACGCCAGTGCACAGGACGGGCAGGGGGAGCGAGGGGAAGGGCATGGCGATTCCTCCGGAACGGCGATGACGGGCGGCCTCCGCCACGACGATCGCCCGCCGGTGCCGGGCCGCGGGCCGATCCCGAAGCACGCCGAACTCCCAGCGGAAGACGCAGGTCGGCCCTACGCTTCGGTGGTGTCCGCCGAACCGCGCCGAAGGGGTTGGGAATTGGCCGCAGCACCGCTGCCCGCGGGTCCCGTCGCGGACTTCTGCGCCGAGTTGCGCCGGCTGGTGCGCGCCTGTGGGGTGCCGCAGGCGAAGATCGCTGAGGCGCTCGGCCGTGGCGCCAGTTCGGTCTCGGAGCTGCTGGGCGGGAGGCGGCGGAGGGCTCCGGACTGGGACGACGTGCGGTTGATCGTGGGGCTGTGCGCCGAGCGGCAGGCCGGGCGGCCCGGGCCGGTGGCGGGGCCACACCCGGACGAGGGGTGGTGGCGGAGGCGGCACGCCGAGTTGCAGCACGCCGTGGAACGCGCGCGTACGACGCCGGCAGTCGCGCACCTCGCCGCCCCTTCCGCTCCGTCTCCCACTCGCGTACCAGCCTCCTCACCCAGCCTCGATGCGGCCGACTGCATGGACATGGGGACGGACAAGGCCGTGTACCTGCTGGCCGACGGCCGCCCGGAGCTGATGCACGCCGCGGAGGACCTACTGACTCCATTGCGCGAGGACAAGCAACCGCCCTATTTCCTGGACGCTCTGCTGGAGGGTTTCCCGCAGCGGGTGCGAGCCGCCCATGGCCTCGCGCGCGGCGCCCTGCTCTGGGCGGCCCGCGTGGTGCTCGCAGCGGCGCTGACCCGGTGCACGGAGAAGCTGTCCCAGATGGGGGCCCTGGACTTCGTCCGGCTACTGACTCGCAGCGCGCTGCAACCTCCCGGGGAACAGGACGACTTCCTCGAGTTCGAGGAGATGCTCCCGCTGCGGCCCACCGGCAACCACCACATGCGGCAGGCCCACTACGAGCACTGTGCGCAACTGATCCGCCATCTCGCCGTGTCCTGCTCCGAGTTCGCGCTCACCATGGCCCCGATCGGCACCGTCGTGCGAGACACGGCGGACGGTCCGTACGGAACCGCGTTGGCCGGGCTGGAGGCACTGCTGGCGCAGTGCACGGGCCGGGACACCCCCTTCCCGACCGGCGGCCGGGGTCGGCTGCGCGATCCGATCGCCTCACTCGACTCGCCCGGTCCCCGGCTGCCGAGACTGGCGCAGGGATACGTCAATCCGAGCTTCAGAGTGGCCCGCCCGGAATGGCAGGACGGCTTCGATCACGGTGTCGCCTCGGACAAATGGTGGGAGGAGCAGCCCTCGTACGACACGGTCGAGCACTTCTTCGCCGGGTACCTGATCGGCCTTCCCGCCATGCTCGCCCCACTCCTCGTCCTCGGGCACCCCGGCGCCGGCAAGTCGCTGCTGACGAAGCTCCTGACAGCCCGGCTCCCGGCCGGCGAGTTCCGCCCACTGCGAGTCGAGCTGCGCCACACCCCGGCCGAGGCCGATGTGCAGACGCAGTTGGAGCACGCCTTGCAGCGGGCCACGGGGCGGCCGGTGAGCTGGCCGGACTGGTCGGAGGCGGAACCCGGGGTGGTTCCCGTGGTCCTGCTGGACGGGTTCGACGAACTCCTCCAGGCGGGCGCCCGGCGACTCGACTCCGCCCGGCAATGGGGGTATCTGCGCGAGGTCGAGCGCTTTCAGGAGCGCGAGGCGGAGCTCGGCCGCCCGCTGATCGTGATCGTAACGAGCCGCACGGTGGTCGCCGATCGGGCGGAGATCCCCCGCAACAGCCAGGTGCTGCGCCTGGAACCCTTCGGCGACCGCCAGATCGAGCGGTGGCTGGAGATCTGGAACACCGTGAACGCGGATCATCTGGACCGGCACGGTCTGCGGCCCCTCACCCTGGAGACCGTCCTCCCCCACCGGGACCTGGCGACCCAGCCCCTTCTGCTGCTCATGCTGGCGCTGTACGACTCGGTCGACAACGCGCTACACCGGCTGCGCGACGAGGACATCAGCCGGACACAGCTGTACGACCGGCTGCTCACGCAGTTCGTCCGCCGCCAGGTCGAGAAGGAGGGATGCCTTCCGCCGACCGAGGCAGCCGTCGCCGTCGAGCGTGAACTGCACCGCCTGTCAGTGATCGCACTCGGTATGTTCCATCGCGGTGCCCAGTCCATCAGCGGCGAGGAGGCGGACCGGGACCTGCGGGCCCTCGACGCCCCGGCGGACGCAGGCTCCGGGGTGCTGTTCGGACGGTTCTTCTTCGTGCACGAAGCGCAGGCCGTCGTCACGGAACAGCGATTGCGCAGCTACGAGTTCATGCACGCCACCTTCGGCGAGCATCTGACGGCACGGCTGATCGACGCGGCGCTGCGGCGGCTCCGCGATCAAAGCCCCTTGGACGACGGCGAGTTGTACGCCCTGCTGTCGTTCACTCCGCTCACGGACCGGGCGCAGATCGTGCAGAACCTGCGGAACATGCTCGCGGCCCGACCCGGGGAGTCTTCGCGCAGCGAGCTGGCGGCTGGGCTCTTCGAGTTGTTCCGGGCGGTCGAGTGGGACGGTCCTGAGCACCGTACGGACGCGGGTTATGCTCCGGTCCGGCAGCCGCGTGCGTACCGGGACGCGGTGTACGAGGCCAACCTGGTGGTGATCGCGGTACTTGCGGTGGGCGAGGTGTCTGCCTCACAACTCCTCGGATCTGTAGTCGACTTGGACATCGGCTGGCGACGACACGCGATGGGATGGCAGGCGCAGATGTCCCAGGAGTCATGGGACCTGCTGTGCTCGACGCTCCGCGTCCACCATGGTGAGCGTCCCTGGACTTACGACGCGACCGAGGAGGCCGCGGATCTGCTCATCACCACAGAGTCCAGACCGCTGGTCCCCCACGAACTCGACCGGAACCGGCTGGCGCTGGTGTCGTCCAAGAGCAACACGGAGGCTGTGATCAGACGGGTCACGTTCACGGGGGACGGCGACACGGAACTGCTCCTGCACACCTGCTACCCGCTGCTGGCCCAGTTGCCCGGCGCAGTGGCCGGGATAGGCCCTCCGGACATCCGGAGTCCGGCCCAGACTCTCCTGGCCCTGCTCATCAGGGACGTCGAGATCCCTCTGACGCTTCCCGACCTGTACGTCACGTGCCTGAACCAGTTGGACACGCTTACGGCCCTCGAAGCGACCGTCTACCTGGAGGCGCTGTTGCGCCAGCTGGTCCATGACGCGCCCGCGATGCCCGTCGGCGACCTGGCCCGGGTGTTGCCCAGGCTGCATGAGGCCCTGAACAGGACCGGCACCAACACCAAGGCGATGAGCCAGCTGGCCCTGCGCTGCATCCGCGACGCCTTGGATCGAGGAAACGACCGCCTGAACGAGGTACTCGACCCGTTCCGCACCTTCTTCGTCGAATCCGAAGACCCTGGAACGGGTGGGCGTTTCGCCCTCCACGACGTGCGGCACATGAGCCACTCCACTCACACCTGGCAGTGGGCGGGCTGCCCTCGTGGCAAGGCCGCCGCCCGCGAGCTCGACAACTTGCTCGCGCATCTCGACCTGGCGCACACAGGCCTGGCCAGCCCAGAAGTCCTCATCGACCTCCTCCGCCTCGCCGCCGAACTCGACCTCCGCGACTGGCTCTCCGCCCACGCCGACGACATCCTCGGCGCGCTGCCCCTCGAGGCCTTCGGCCTCCTGCGCCCCTCCGACCTGCGCCCATTGCGGGCCGCACTGCCGAACGGCGCGTACGAGGCGGAGTTCAGGGAGGTGGAGTGGACGTGGCGCGGCCCTACTCCTCCGGCGGAAACACCGGCTCCCCGCTCCCCAACAGCGTGATCACGATCGCCTCCACCGGGCAGTTCTCCGCCGCATCCAGGATGCGTTCGTTGGCGTCGGTCTCCGGCTCGACGGGGTGGGACTGCATGGCGGAGTCGAGGCGGAAGGCCCCGGTCGCCCGGTGGACGCACTGGGCCGAGCCGATGCACACGGAGCGGTCGACCTCGACGTGCCAGCGGTCGCCCATGGTCGCTCAGCCCTCCCAGCCCGCCGGGAGATGGATCATCTTGTGTTCGAGGTACTCGCCGTAGCCCTCGGGGCCGAACTCCCGGCCCAGGCCTGAGTTCTTGTAGCCGCCGAAGGGGCCGAGCATGTCGAGGCTGAAGGTGTTCACCGAGTACGTGCCGGTACGGACCTGCCGCGCCACCTCGATGCCGTGCCCGACGTCCGCCGTCCACACGCTGCCGCTCAGCCCGTACTCGGAGTCGTTCGCGATCTTCAGGGCTTCGGACTCGTCGCCGTACGGGAGCAGACAGATCACCGGGCCGAAGATCTCCTCCCGCGCTATCCGCATCGAGTTGTCGACGTCGCCGAAGAGGGTCGGCTCGACGTACCAGCCGCGGTCCAGGCCCGGCGGACGGCCGCCGCCGGTGAGGATCTTGGCGCCCTCCTCCTGACCGATGCGGATGTAGTCGAGGTTGCGCTGCTGCTGGCGCCTGGCGACGAGTGGGCCGACCTGGGTCGCCGCATCCAGCGGGTCGCCGACGACCAGGGCGCTCGCCGCCGCCGCGAAGGCCTCGGCGAACTCGTCGTAGCGCGAGCGCGGCAGAAGGATGCGGGTCTGGGCCACGCACGCCTGGCCGTTGTTCATCCAGGCCGCCGGGACGACGCCCGCGACGGTGGTCGCCACGTCCGCGTCCGGCAGGACGACCGCCGCCGACTTGCCACCCAACTCCAGTGTCACGCGGGTGAGATTGCGCGACGCCACCTCCATCACGCGCCTGCCCGCCGCCACCGAGCCCGTGAAGGAGACCTTGTCGATCCCCGGGTGCCCGACCAGGTACTCGCTGACCTCGCGGTCGGCGGGGAGGATCGACAGCACGCCCTCCGGCAGGCCGGCCTCGCGGGTGATGTCGGCCAGGATGTACGCGTCCAGCGGCGACTCGGGCGACGGCTTGAGCACCACCGTGCAGCCGGTGAGCAGCGCGGGCGCGAGCTTGGCGGCGGCCACGAACTGCGGGACGTTCCAAGGGACTACGGCCGCCACGACCCCGACCGGCTCCCGCCGCACCAGGATCTTCCCGAGGACACCATCGCGCTGCTCCTCGTACGTGAAGTTCCGGGCGACCGTGATCGCCGCGTCCCACACCATCATCGCGCCGAGCGCCTGCGCGAGGACGCTCCAGGAGTACGGCGACCCGTTCTCGGAGGAGATCACGCGGGCGATCTCCTCGTGCCGTACGGCGATCGCGTCCTTGATGCGGGTGACGACCTCGATCCGTTCACCGAGGGTCATCCGCGGCCAGGGCCCCTCGTCGAAGGCGCGGCGCGCGACGGCGACGGCCCGGTCGACGTCCTCCCGCGAGGCGTGCGGCACCCGCCCGATGACCTCCTCGGTGTGCGGCGAGATCACCTCGATGACGTCCTTGCCGAGGGGGTCGGTCAACTCCCCGCCGATGAACAGCTGTCCGTGTTCCACGAGCTCGGTCATGGCCGACTGCCTCCCCGGAGCGCCTGTCTCTGACGGTTCATCAGATACGGCACTGATACCAGTTCCCCTCGGAGGAGTCCACGGGCCGCACACGACTTGACCGCGCAGACAGGTGACTTGAGCTCCCATCGAAACGCGTTCTAGTTATAGTGGCCCGAGCGTGGCCGGTTCGCGGTGATTGGGGAGCCCATGACGCAGGAGCCCACGACGCAGGTGTACGACCACGGCGGAGGCGTCCGGTCGATCCAGGTCCCCATCCCGGACAATCCGCTCGGCCATACGCTGGTCTACGTCGTCGACACCGACCGCGGGCCGGTACTGGTCGACACGGGATGGGACGACCCCGCCTCCTGGGACACGCTCGCCGAGGGACTGGCGGCCTGCGGTACGGCGGTGGGCAAGGTGTACGGCGTCGTCATCACCCACCACCACCCCGACCACCACGGCCTCTCCGGCAAGGTGCGCGAGGCGTCCGGCGCCTGGATCGCCATGCATGCCGCGGACACGGCGATCGTGCGGCGCACCCGCGACACCCGGCCGGGGCGCTGGTTCGCGTACATGACCGCCAAGCTGGTCGCCGCCGGCGCCCCCGAGGAACACGTGGCACCGTTGCGCGACGCGGCCCCCCGCACCACCCTGCCGGGCTTCTCCCCCGCCCTGCCCGACCGGGAGATCGTCCCCGGCGAGCTGCTCGACCTCCCGGGCCGTCGGCTGCGCGCGATCTGGACGCCGGGACACACCCCCGGCCATGTCTGCCTGCACCTGGAGGAACAGCACCCGGCCCGACTCCCGGGCCACGGACGGCTGTTCTCCGGCGACCATCTGCTCCCCGAGATCACCCCGCACATCGGCCTGTACGAGGACCCGGACGACACCACGGTCACCGACCCCCTCGGCGACTACCTCGACTCCCTCGAACGCGTCGGCCGTCTCGCGCCCGCCGAGGTGCTCCCCGCCCACCAGCACGTGTTCGCCGACGCGCCCGCCCGCGTACGGGAGTTGCTGGACCATCACGAGGAGCGGCTCAGCGGCCTCGGATCCCTCCTGGTGGAACCGCTCACCCCCTGGCAGGTCGCCGAGCGCATGGAGTGGAACCGGCCCTGGGCCCAGATCCCGTACGGATCACGGAACATCGCGGTCTCGGAGGCCGAGGCGCATCTGCGGCGGCTGGTGAAGCTGGGGCGGGCGGAGGCGGTGGCGGGGAGCGATCCGGTGACGTACGTGGCGGTGTAAAGCGGTCGCGTCCGGTGATCCGCCCCTGCTACCAACGGTCCCATGGACCCGTTGCAGCAACTCCTCGCCGAACGCGCCTGCGAGCGTCTGATCCTCGACTTCGTCCATCGCCTGGACCTCGGCGAACCGGCCTCCGTGGCCGAGCTGTTCACGGAGGACGGCTGGTGGGAGTGGCCGCCTCCCGGGGACGGCCGGCGGTCCGAGGGGCGGGAGGCGCTGCGGAAGTACTTCGGCGCACGACCCGCGGACAAGCTCTCCCGGCGGATCATGTCCAACATCCGCGTCACGGTGACATCGGCGGACACGGCCGAGGCCACGTCGTACTTCACGACGTACCGGATCGAAGGCTGGACGGGCGGCATGGTCCCGGCCGCCCCGCCCGTCCAGGTCGGGCACTACGAGGACACCTTCCGCCGCGTCGACGGCCGTTGGCTGCTCGCCTCCCGCACTCTGCACCTCCCCTTCGGCGGCCCGACCCCGCATGTCGGCCGCGGCCCTCTCGAACCCGTCCGTACCGACCGCGCACCCTTTGTCCCCTTCGCCGACGGCAGCGTGCCACCGCTGTCCCAGGGGGTGCGGAGCGGCCCGCTGCTGTTCACCTCGGGCCAGGGGCCGCTGGATCCGACGACCGGCGAGATGCCCGCGGACTTCGGCGCGCAGGCACGGCAGGTGCTCGCGAACATCGAGGCCGTCGTCGCGGCGGCAGGCGGCGACCGGCGGTCGATCGCACGCTGCACCTGCCATCTGGCCGACCGCGCCCACTTCGCCGAGTTCAACCGCGTCTACCGGGAGTTCTTCACGGACTGCTCGCCCCTGCCCGCTCGTACGACGGTGGTGGTGCGGCCGGTGCGCGAGGGGGTGCTCGTGGAGGTGGACGCGGTGGCCGTCGTCGGCTGAGCGCGCACCTCTACGCGATCGTACGAATCAACTCCTCGGCTGCCCCGAGAAGTTCGACCTCCCGTCGACTCATCGTCGGGTTGGCCGCGCGCCGTCGTCGGGCCTCCCTCAGGCCGTCGTCGGTGAGGTGTGAGGGGTCGGCGAGGAGGGCGGCCAGCATGGCGCGGGCGGCGTCGGCGACCGGTTCGTCGCCTACGGCGACCTGCGCGAGGATCACGGCGGACACGCCCCAGTCCAGGCCCGGGTGACCCTCCTCCGTGTTGCTCCAGTCGATCACGTACGGACCGTCGGGCGTGAGCATCACATTGTCCGGATGCAGATCGAGGTGGAGCACTCGGCAGTCGGCGGAACCAGGGCCCGGGATGGCATGCAGTCGGCGCAGGAGGTCGGCGAGCGTCGCACCGGCGTCCTCGGCCCCGAGCGAACCGGCCAGGCACGCCTCAAGCATGGTCGGCCCCGACAGCCGCTCCATCACCAGCTCGGTCGGCGTGGAGTCGGACAGCCGTACCCGGGGCACGGGATAGCCGTGTGCGCGTACGTGCTCCATCACGACCCCCTCGGCGACCGCGTCGCCCCACCCCTCGCGGTTGCGCCGCAGCACCCACGTCTCGTCGATCTCGTACACGTCGTTGACTCGACCCGTGCCGAGCAGCCTCCCCGTAGCCATGGGCCGAACCTATCGCCGCCCGCCTCACAGGCGGCTCTCAGCGTGTTCCTACGGGCCGGTACAGTGGCCGGGTCGTCATCACGCCGTACGGGGGGAAGCCGGTGCAATTCCGGCGCTGACCCGCAACCGTGACCCGCCCGCCGCAGGCGGTCAGCCGGATTGCCCCGCACGCTTGTGACCGGCTCACGTGCGTCGGCACCCGTCGGCGTGCGGCACCGTCGAGGCATACGGAGCCGAGCCGCCCGGGGCTGTCCCGTGCTGCCCGCTCCCGCAGGGAGAGGCACCCGCCGATCATGAACGTCGTCCGCCGCAGCGCCGCGGTACTGGCCGCCACCACCGTCGTACTGGGCGCAGCCGTCCCCGCCTTCGCCGCGCCCTCCCCGTCCCTGCCCGACGGGCTGTACGGCACGTCCGACCCGAAGTACGACGGCGTCTGGCGCCAGTCGCTGGCGCTGCTCGCGCAGGACACCGTGGGTGTGAAGCCGGCGGCGAAGGCAGTGGACTGGCTGGCGGGACAGCAGTGCGCGAACGGGGCTTTCGCGCCGTTCCGCGCGGACGCGGCGAAGGCCTGTGACGCAAAGCTCATGGTCGACACGAACAGCACGGGCGCCGCCGTCCAGGCCCTCGCCGCACTCGGCGGGCACGACTCCGTCACCGGCAGGGCGGTCTCCTGGCTGAAGTCCGTGCAGAACAAGGACGGCGGCTGGGGCTACGCCCCGGGCGGAGCAAGTGACGCCAACTCGACGTCCGTCGTCATCGGCGCGCTCAGCGCCGTGGGCGAGAAGCCGGACCAGGTCGTGAAGGACGGCAGGTCTCCTTACGACGCCCTGCTGAAGCTCGCACTCCCCTGCGACGGGGACGGCACGGGCGCCTTCGCCTTCCAGCCGGACAAGAAGGGCAAGCTGTCCGCCAACGCGGATGCGAGTGCGGCTGCGGTCGTGGGCGCACTCGGCAAGGGGCTGACCGGGGACGCCCCGAAACCCACCGGCACGACCCCGACGTGCAAGAAGGCCACCGGCCCCGAGCAGGCGGCGCAGAACGGTGCCGCGTACCTCGTGGAGGCCCTGGCCAAGGACAAGCACCTGACGTCGACGCTGCCCGGCGCCAAGCCCCAGCCCGACTACGGCAACACGGCCGACGCGGTCCTCGCCCTCGCGACCGCGGGCCACGGTGACAAGGCGGCCGACGCCATGCGCTGGCTGGAGGCCAACTCCGGGGCGTGGGCCCGGCAGGCCGGGCCCGCCGCGTACGCGCAGCTGATCCTCGCGGCGAACGCGGAGACCTTCGACGTCCACGACTTCGGCGGCCAGGACCTGGTGAAGCTCCTCGACGCGACGGGCCCGGCGCCCGCCTCCGCCGCGACGCCCTCCGCGACCACCGGCCACCCGAAGAAGGCGGAGCACAAGGACGACTCCGGCGTCAGCGTCTGGTGGATGGTCGGCGTCGGCCTCGTCGGCGGCATCGGCGTCGGCTTCCTGATCAGCGGCCGCAAGAAGAAGGCCCAGCCGTGATACGCCGCCTGGTCCCGCTCCTTGCCGCGCTGCTGCTGGCCCTGACCGGCAGCGGCCAGGCCCAGGCCGCCGGTTACCGCTACTGGTCCTTCTGGGAGTACGACGCCGGTCACTGGACGTACGCCACCCAGGGCCCTGCCACCGCCCGCCCCGCCGACGGCGCCGTCCAGGGCTTCCGCTTCTCGGTGAGCGAGGACTCGGGCGACTCGGCGAAGCCGCGCGGGGCGGTGTCGTTCCCGGCGATCTGCGCACGGACGCCTGCGCAGGAGGGCAAGAAGCGCGTGGCGCTCGTCCTCGACTTCGGTACGGCGGCCGACGCGCCGTCCGGCGAGACACCGCCGACCCGTCGCACGGTCTGCGCGCGGGTGTCCGATGACGGCACGACGGCGGATGCGCTGGCCTCGGTGGCGAAGCCGCTGCGGTATGACACGAATGCGCTGTTGTGTGCGATCGGCGGGTATCCGCGGCAGGGGTGCGGGGAGCAGGTCTCCGGCGGGAAGAAGCCCACGGGTGCCGCGAAGGGCGGCACGAGGGACAGCGGCCCGTCGGTGGGGCTGTTCGCGGGGGCGGGGGCGGTCGCGCTGCTGGGCGCGGCGGCCGTGTGGCAGGCACGGCGACGCAGGCATGGCTGATCGGCCGAGTGCCATGTCACACACCGCCGGTACCGTGCGGAATACGGCCAGTGCCATGTCACACACCGCCGCGCCGCTGCACCCCGGGGCCTGGTGGCTCTGGTCCCTGGGCCTGGGCACCGCAGCCACCCGCACCACCAACCCGCTCCTGCTCGCCCTCCTCATCGCCGCGTCCGCCTACGTCGTCGCCACCTGCCGCGCCCGAGCCCCCTGGTCCCACTCCTACTCCGCCTTCCTCAAACTCGCCCTCGCCGTCCTCCTCATCCGTCTCGTCTTCGCGGTGGCTCTGGGCTCCCCCATCCCTGGCACCCATGTGATCGCCACGCTCCCCGAACTCCCGCTCCCCCACTGGGCGCAGGGCATCCGCATGGGTGGCAGGATCACCGCCGAGTCGCTCCTGTTCGCCTTCTACGACGGCCTGAAGCTGGCCACGCTCCTCATCTGCGTGGGCGCCGCGAACGCCCTCGCCAACCCGTCCCGTCTCCTCAAGTCCCTGCCGGGCGCGCTCTACGAGACGGGCGTCGCGGTGGTCGTGGCCCTCACCTTCGCGCCGAACCTCATCGCCGACGTCCAGCGCCTGCGCGCCGCCCGCCGCCTGCGCGGCCGCCCGGACAGCGGCATCCGCGGCCTGCTGCAGGTCGGACTCCCCGTCCTGGAGGGCGCGTTGGAGCGTTCGGTCGCCCTGGCCGCCGCGATGGACGCCCGCGGTTACGGCCGCAGCGCCGAGGTCCCGGCCGCCGTCCGCCGCACCACCGCCGCGCTCACCCTCGGCGGCCTGCTCGGCGTCTGCGCGGGAACGTACGGACTGCTCACCGCCGAAGGCGGCACGTACGGCCTGCCCTTGCTGCTCGCAGGGGTCGCCGCGGCCCTGGCCGGTCTGCGGCTGGGCGGCCGCCGCAGCCTGCGCACGCGTTATCGCCCGGACCGGTGGGACGCCCGCGCCTGGCTGGTCGCGGGATCGGGCGCCGCGGTCGCCGCGCTGCTCACCCTCGCCGCCGACGCCGACCCGGCGGCCCTGCACCCCGGTGTCGTGCCGCTGGTCGCGCCCACGCTGCCCCTGTGGCCGGCGGCGGCCGTACTCCTGGCCCTGCTGCCCGCCCTCATCGCCCCCAAGGAGCCGTCGTGATCCGCTTCGAAGATGTCTCCGTGACGTACGAGGGGGCGGCCGAACCCACTGTGCGGGGGGCGGACTTCGAGGTCCCGGAAGGTGAACTCGTACTCCTGGTCGGCCCGTCGGGAGTCGGAAAATCGACGATCCTCGGCGCGGTCAGCGGTCTCGTCCCGCACTTCACGGGCGGCACGCTGCGCGGCCGCGTGACGGTGGCGGGCCGCGACACCCGTACGCACAAGCCGCGCGAACTCGCGGACGTGGTGGGCACGGTGGGCCAGGACCCGCTCTCCCACTTCGTGACGGACACCGTGGAGGACGAACTCGCCTACGGAATGGAGTCGTTGGGCCTCGCACCCGACGTGATGCGCCGCCGCGTCGAGGAGACTCTCGACCTCCTCGGCCTGGCCGACCTCCGCGACCGCCCCATCGCCACCCTCTCCGGCGGCCAGCAGCAACGCGTCGCGATCGGCTCGGTCCTCACCCCGCACCCCCAGGTCCTGGTCCTGGACGAACCGACCTCGGCCCTCGACCCCGCGGCGGCAGAAGAGGTCCTGGCGGTCCTCCAACGCCTGGTCCACGACCTCGGCACGACGGTCCTCATGGCAGAACACCGCCTGGAACGGGTCATTCAGTACGCGGATCAGGTAGCCGTCCTGCCGGCTCCGGGAACCCCACTGCTGGTCGGCACCCCGGCCGAGATGATGGCCGTATCCCCGGTGTGTCCACCGGTGGTGGAACTGGGGCGGCTGGCCGGGTGGTCACCGCTGCCGCTGACAGTGAGGGATGCACGGCGCCGGGCAGGGACCCTGCGCGCCCAACTCGCGCAGCCTGCGGGCAGTCGTGCCGCTGGGGCGGCTCCCCACCCAAAGAGAGGCGGCACCCCGCAATTGCGGGCCGGGGACCCCGCCCCTGCCTCAGCCCCCACCCGCCGATGGCTGCCCCTCCTCCGCAAGCGCATGGCTCCCTCCCCCACACCACCCTCAACTCCCGCAGCCATCGCGGAAGTCCACGCCCTGTCCGTCCGCCGAGCCCACATCCAAGCCCTCCGCCACATCACCCTCACCATCACCCCCGGCGAAACCCTCGCCCTGATGGGTCGCAACGGCGCCGGTAAATCCACCCTCCTCAACACCCTCGTAGGCCTGATCGAACCCACCGCGGGTTCGGTAACCGTCGGCGGCGTCACCCCCCACCGCACACCACCCCCCGCCCTCATCCGCCACGTGGGCCTCGTCCCCCAGGAACCCCGCGACCTCCTCTACGCCGACACGGTCGCAGCCGAGTGCACGGCAGCCGACCGCGACGCCCAGGTCACCCCCGGCACCTGCCGCACGCTCCTCTCGAACCTCCTCCCCGACACCGGCGTCACCGACGACACCCACCCCCGCGACCTCTCCGAGGGCCAACGCCTCACCCTCGCCCTCGCTGTCGTCCTCACCGCCCGCCCACCTCTGCTGCTCCTCGACGAACCGACCCGCGGCCTGGACTACGCGGCAAAGGCCCGGCTCGTGACCCTGCTCCGCGACCTGGCAGCCGAAGGACATGCGATCGTCCTGGCCACGCACGACGTCGAACTGGCCGCCGAACTCGCCCACCGAGTGGTTCTGCTCGCCGACGGCGAGGTGATCGCGGACGGACCGACGGCCGAGGTCGTCGTCTCGTCCCCGTCCTTCGCCCCGCAGGTCACCAAGATCCTCGCCCCGCAGCAGTGGCTCACGGTCGCGCAGGTACGGGAGGCCCTGGCATGACGCCGCAGGCCCGCCCCATCCGCCTGGGCCCCCGTTCCCTCACCGCCCTCGCCCTCGTCAGCGCCGTGGGAGCGGCTGCCTTCGGCTGGCCCTTCCTCGCCCCGCCCACCTCCCGGCTCAGCGCCCACGCCCAGGACGCCCCCTGGCTCTTCGCGGGTCTGCTGGTGCTGCTGGTCGCCGTCGTCGCCGCGACCATCGCGGAGTCCGGGCTCGGCCCGAAGGCGGTCGCCATGCTCGGGGTGCTCGCGGCGACCGGCGCGGCTCTGCGCCCGCTCGGCGCCGGGACCGCGGGCATCGAGCCGATGTTCTTCCTGATGGTGCTGAGCGGACGCGTGCTCGGCCCGGGCTTCGGCTTCACCCTCGGCTCGCTCACGATGTTCGCGTCCGCGCTGCTCACGGGCGGGGTGGGCCCGTGGATGCCGTTCCAGATGCTGGCGATGGGCTGGTTCACGATGGGGGCCGGGCTGCTCCCGGGGCCCGACCGCCTGCGCGGCCGCGGCGAGCTCGCCCTGCTCGCCGTCTACGGCTTCCTCGCCGCCTTCGCCTACGGCACGATCATGAACCTGGCCGGCTGGCCCTTCATGGGCGCGCTGGCCTCGGGCATCGCCTTCGACCCGCAGGCCGCCGTCCCCGCCAACCTGGCCCGTTTCCTCGCGTACTGCGCGGCCACCTCGCTGGGCTGGGACCTGGGCCGGGCCGTCGTCACCGTCGTACTGACGCTCACGCTCGGCCCGGCGGTGCTCAGGGCACTACGCAGAGCCACCCGGCGGGCGGCGTTCGAGACCGCGGTCACGTTCGAGCCCCGTTGACCGGTGAACCACCCCACATGACCCACATCACCCACTACCTTCCTTAGTAGTGCATTTCGGACGCCATGTTCACGCCATAACCGCCTCTGACCTGCACTTTGAGAGCCAGGTCACACGAGGCTCGCCGCTCCCACATACGACCACAACTAGCAAATAGGGTCATTGCGGACCCCTTCCGAGCCTGCTTCTCTGGATGACGTCGCACGGCGCCGATGTGCCCTCAGGGCCACGGCGCCGACGCATGCCCCCCGGGTTTCACGGGACTGCGTGCGACCCCCTGTCCCCGAAGAAAAAGGTTCCTCGTGTTCGTCTCCCGCATCGCCCGCCGCATCGCGTCCCCGAAGAAGGCCCTCGCCTCCGCCGCCGTGGCTGCCGCCACCACCGGCATGGTGCTGACCGCGGCTCCCGCCCACGCCGCGACCGCCGACTCGGCCGCCGGCGCCCAGGCGATCGCGCACAAGATGATCCCGAGCGCGGCGCAGTACAACGCCTTCAGCAAGATCGTCGAGCGCGAGAGCGGCTGGAACGTCACCGCCACGAACTCCTCCTCCGGCGCCTACGGCCTGGTCCAGGCCCTCCCGGGCTCGAAGATGGCCAGCGCCGGCTCGGACTGGAAGACCAACCCCAAGACCCAGATCAAGTGGGGCCTGGACTACATGAACTCCCGCTACGGCAGCCCGACCGCCGCCTGGGCGTTCTGGCAGGCCAACGGCTGGTACTGAGCCGCCCCACCCGGCTCACCCCCGAGCCCGTACGCCGTCGAAGAACCGCACCACCTGCGGAGCCGACACGGCGAAGGAGCCGAAGTGGTCCACGGCTCCCTGATCGACCACCCGCACCCTCGTTCCCTGACCGGCGAGGGTGCGGGCGCATGTCCGGGCATTGCCGACGGGCACGTCGGTGTCGTTGTCACCGGCGTACAGCCGCACCGGCACGTCCGGCTTCCAGTCGCAGGTGTGGTCGGCGGCGCGCATCGCGTCCAGCAGCCCGCCCGAGGGGTGCCGCAACCGCTCCCGGAAGGCGGGCGTCAGCAGGTCCTCCACGGTGGGGGCGAGCCCCTTGATGACGTCGTCCTCCTCGTGGTTTCCGTCGTAGAGGCCCTCGACCCGGCCGGCGTACGGGGCGCGGAAGGCCTCCGCCGGGTCCTTGTAGATCGGGTGGAGACGGTTCTGCGCGACCAGCCAGTACGACATGTAGAGAACCCCGCTGGTGCCGTTGACCCGGCCGTCGAACAGCGCGGGCATCTCCTGGCCCTCCAGGTCGTACGGGCCGCTGATCGGCGCGAGGGCCTTCAGCCGGAAGTGGCCGTCGACGCCCTGCTCCAGCGCCTTGCCCAGCGCCATCGCGACCTGGCCGCCCTGTGAGAAACCGGTCGCGTACACGTCGCCGGTGAGCGGACGGCCGAGCCGGTCCGCCGCCGTGCGGGCCGCGCGCAGCATGTCGACGGAGGCGGTGACGGAGGAGCGGGTGTCCATGTACGGATGCGGGCCCGGACCCTCCCCGAGACCCAGGTAGTCGGGGGCGGCCACCGCACGCCCGGCGCTCGCGTTCAGATACGACGGGATCCGGCCGAAGTCCTCGCCCGCGGAGGGCGCGTAGCTGCGCTTGACCATCGTGCCGTGGGTGTCGGACACCAGGTCGAGCCGGTGGGCGCCGCCCTTGGGGAGGGTGAGGAGGCCGGTCGCGGTCGTGGGGTTCCCGTACGGGTCGACGGTCCGGTAGGTCAGCCGGTACGCCCGTACGCCGTACCGCACGGGGTCCGCGGCAACGCCCCGGTCGGCCACGAACCTCCTGACCTGCCCTGCGTCGCGGTCGGCGACCGGGATGACGGAGACCAGGTCTCCGCGTCGCGTCCGGTGGTGCGTCTGCTCGGCAGCGGTGGCCACGGGCACTGCCGCGAGCCCCGCGAGCAACAGGGCAGCGGCTCCCGCGAGAGCCTTCCGGGTCCGCCGACTGGTCGGCGTTTCACAGGATTTGCGCGTCTGATCGGTCATGGTCTCGACGCTAGGGACGCGCGCCTCATGTCGGCATCCGAGTGGCCCCCGCGTCCGTGGTGGACTTGAGTGCACCCTGCCCGTCCGGCTGCCCGGAGAGTTTGTACCTGCCTCGGCGCCTGGCTGGTGCTCCACCCGCCGAGGCGGCAGCCTCGGTCGCGCGGACCCGCTCGGGCGACGCGAGCGGTCAGTCCAGGTCGACCGGTACCCGGTGATCCGGCTGCCCGTCCTTGGCCAGGATCGAGTGGCCGTCGGCGACGGCGCGGTACAGCCGCATACCGGAGTCGCCCCCGACGTCCTCGGCGGTCCACACCCGCCCGCCGTGCCGCACGGAGCGCCGGGAGAAGACGTCGAGCCCGCGCGCGACGTGCGGCCCGTCCACGCACTCGGCGACGGCGGCCATGTACACCCCCTGACCGGTACCGATCGCCACCGACGAGTCGAAGACCGAGATCCCCACCTCGGGCCGTACGGCGATGTTGCGGGAGTGCAGGGCGTCCGGCGAGGAGACCCAGAAGAACTCTCGGTATCCGGCGTGAGCGAAGTAGACGGGCGAGCTCCACGGCCGCCCGCCCTCGTCGGCGGTGGCGAGCACCATGTACAGGTTCGCTTCGACGATGCGGCGCGCGATCTCACCGGCGTTCATGGTCAGCGCCTCCTGCGGTACGAGAGGGAGAAGTCCTGCTGCCAGCCCTCCGAGCCGTCCCGCCAGATCTCCCAGGCGCCCCGGATCGTGTCGCCGTCCTCGCCGACCTGCGCGATGTAGCGCTGCCGGAAGTCCAGCGGCGAGAAGTCCGGGGTCTCGCGCAGCAGCTGCCACACCCCGTCGGCGAAGGTCATCGAATACAGCCGTACGACGCCCCGCGAGTCGTAGTAGTGCTGTGTGTAGCCGCCCGTCTCCGGGTCGACGGCGATGATCGCCATGCTGTCCGGTGCGGGATTCGGGGCCTCGGTGCGCTGGACCAGGAACTGCCCGTCCAAGGTCCACTCGAACACGCTGCGCCCGGGAGGCACGTCCAACCCGGGAAACTCGGCCTCCACCACCCACTCGCCCACCAGGACGTCCAGCCGCTTCAGGGCTTCCTGCCGTTCCGCTGCACCCATCACGTGCACCTCCTTGTCGTCAGTGCAGACGGCAGCGGCGGGCGAAACTCATCGCTCAGCGAGCCGGCCGCAGCAGAGCGGTGCACAGCGCGGTCGTATCGTGCGGCGCGCCGATCTCGAAGCCCAGGCTCCGCAGGAACCCCAGCCCCGGCTCCCAGCCCCGCGGGCACGTGGCGGTCACGTTCCGCATCCCGCGCCCGGCAGCCTCCTGCAGCAGCCGGCGAGCGACATCCGTACCGATTCCCTCGCGCCGCGCCTCGGGGGCGAGGAGGAACACCCCCACCGAGCAGGTCTCGGCATCGGGATGACGGTCGACGACATCGACCAACCCGACGATGCCCCCGCCCCGGCACATCACCAGCAGCCGTTTCTGGTCGAAGTCGGCGCCGTCGGGAAGCGCGTAGTACAGGCTCTGTACGTCCGCCGAGAGGGCAGGATTGCCGGTCGCGGCGACGAAGTAGTCCTCGCAGGCCGCGAACAGAGCACCCACGCCCGGCTCGTCCTCCGGCCGCATCTCACGCACCGTCACGATCTCATCCACGGCTGCACCGCCTCACATCGCGCACTCGAACCACACCGTCTTACCACCGCCGACCGCGGGACCCACGCCCCATTTGTCGACCACGGCGTCGAGCAGCACGAGTCCGCGCCCGCCCTCCGCCTCCGGCGACAACTGCTCCGGAATGCAAGGTGGTTGAGGACAGCCGTCCGCCACCTCCACCCTGACTCCGGCCGCCGACCGCAACACCAGCAGCACACAGCGCCGGTCCGGAACATGCCGTACGACATTGGCGACCAGCTCGGTCACACCGAGCTCCACGGCGTCGGCCAGCTCCGCGAGCTCCCAGTCGTCGAGCAGCGAGCGGACGATACGGCGGATGTGCCGGGCCGAGTGCGCGCCTACGGTGAGGCTCATGCGGTAGGTGGGGGGAATGTATCGGTTCACAGGACGAGCTTGACCTGGTGCAACTACTTTGGGCTACGGGGTGAATACAACCCGCTTCGGAGTACGCAGAGTTGCTGCACAGAGGGGGCCGCGCGTGACCCACATCAACACCCTGGACCCGGGAGCCTCGCCGCTCGACTACTACGGCTACGAGCTGCGCCGCCTTCGTGAGGCCGCGGGCCTGACGCAACGGCAGCTCGGGGACATCCTGAACTACACCGGTTCGCTGGTCGGCCAGATCGAGACCGCACGGAAGGTGCCGACGCCCGAGTTCAGCGAGCGGGCGGATGCGGCGCTGGAATCGGACGGGTTGCTGTCGCGTCTCGTCGAGCTGGTGCTACGCAGTCAACTTCCGGCCTGGTTCAGGCAGGTGGCCGAGTTGGAGGCGAGGGCAGTCGAGATCTGCTCCTTTCAATCGCACATGATCCTTGGCCTGTTGCAGACCCCCGCGTACGCACGTGCCGTCCTCGGTGCGTTGGATCAGAACGACCTCGACGGCCGAACCGCGGTGCGACTCGCCCGCCAGCGCGTCTTCGAGAAGGCGGAGCCACCTGTCTTCTGGGCCGTCCTCAGTGAGGCTGCGCTTTACCAAGAGATCGGCGGCCGGGAAACCATGAGCGCCCAACTGGCGCACCTGTTGGCCTTCGAGAACAATCCCCGCATCAACGTTCAGATCCTGCCGTTCCCGGCTGGAGTTCACGCCGGACTTCAAGGCCCGTTCGACATCTACCGCTTCGCGAGCGATCCGACCATCCTCTACACGGAGGGTTACGGCAGCGAGCATCCCACCGCCAATCCAGACGCCGTCAAGGACTGCTCACTCCGTTACGATCATCTTCGGGCCGCCGCCCTCTCCCTCAGAGACTCGGCGGAGCTGATCCGGCGCGTGATGGAGGAACGCTATGGGCAACAAGTCGGCACTGTCGATCATCCAGTGGCGTAAGTCCAGCTACAGCGGTGACCAGGGCGGCCAGTGCGTAGAGTGCGCGCCCCTCGGCCCCACAACCTGGCGCAAGTCGTCATACAGCAGCGACCAGGGCGGCGACTGCCTCGAAGTCGCCGAAGCAACCCCCTGCGCCACCATCGCCATCCGCGACTCGAAGACCCCCGCCGGGCCGGTCCTCTCCTTCCGGCCCGACGCGTTCCGTAGTTTCGTCTCCTGGAGTGGCACTACGCCTGCTGAGTAACACCCCCCTTCTTGGCCGCCTGGTGGGATCTCCACTCCTTGCGGAAGAAGTAGGCGCGCAAGGCCCCGACCGCCAGGAACAGCAGTCCGAAGCCGGCCCTGCCCAGGCCTCCTGCCATGAAGAACCAGTAGAAGGCCAGGCCGGTGAAGAACGCGCAGATGGCGATGATGATGGGTTCGCGGATGTAGAAGGGCAGGACGCGGAGGATTAGGTTGATCAGCATGGGGGTAAGTTGACCAGTTCGCGTCAACCCCCGCCACCCGCTTGCGGCTACAGGCGCTGAATGATCGTGCCGGTGGCCAACCCACCCCCCGCGCACATGGTGATGAGCGCGAACTCCTTGTCCGCCCGCTCCAGTTCATGAAGCGCCGTCGTGATGAGCCGGGCCCCCGTCGCCCCCACCGGATGCCCGAGTGCGATCGCGCCGCCGTTGACGTTGACCTTCTCCAGGTCCTGTTCGAAGACCTGCGCCCAGCTCAACACCACGGACGCGAACGCCTCGTTGATCTCGACGACGTCGATGTCCTTCAGGGACATGCCCGCCTTGCCCAGCACGGCGCGCGTCGCGTCGATCGGCCCGTCGAGGTGGAAGTGCGGGTCGGCACCCACCAGTGCCTGGGCGACGATCCGCGCCCGCGGCTTCAGCTTCAGCGCGCGGGCCATCCGCTTGGACGCCCACATGATCGCCGCCGCGCCGTCGCTGATCTGGGAGGAGTTGCCCGCCGTGTGGATGGCCGTCGGCATGACCGGCTTCAGGCCCGCAAGGGCCTCCATGGTCGTGTCGCGCAGCCCCTCGTCGCGGTCGACGAGCCGCCACATGCCCTGTCCGGCGCGCTGTTCCTGCTCCGTGGTCGGGACCTGGACCGCGAACGTCTCCCGCTTGAAGCGCTCCTCGGCCCAGGCCGCGGCGGCCCGTTCCTGCGAGATCAGTCCCAGTGAGTCGACGTTCTCGCGCGTCAGGCCGCGATGGCGGGCGATCCGCTCCGCCGCCTCGAACTGGTTCGGCAGGTCCACGTTCCACTCGTCGGGGAACGGCTTCCCGGGGCCGTGCTTCGAACCCGACCCGAGCGGCACCCGCGACATCGCCTCCACGCCGCACGAGATACCGACGTCGATCACGCCCGCGGCGACCATGTTGGCCACCATGTGCGAGGCCTGCTGCGAGGAGCCGCACTGGCAGTCGACCGTCGTCGCCGCCGTCTCGTACGGCAGGCCCATGGTCAGCCAGGCCGTGCGCGCGGGGTTCATGGACTGCTCGCCGGCGTGCGTCACCGTGCCGCCGACGATCTGTTCGACCGCGTCGGCGGGCATGCCGGTGCGGCCGAGGAGTTCACGGTAGGTCTCGCCCAGGAGGTAGGCGGGGTGGAGGTTGGCGAGCGCGCCGCCGCGCTTGCCGACGGGGGTGCGTACGGCTTCTACGATCACGGGTTCCGCGGCCATGGTGGGGGATCCTCTCCTCCGGTACCCGCGCGGCGCGGGGGCGTCCCGGCCGGCCCCGCCACGCTGAACTAGTACGTGTTCTAGTTCTGGCAGCAGTCTGCTGACAGCGCGTCCACAACCGCAAGAGTCGTGCATGCAATTCGGCGTGCCGTACCTCTTGCCTCTTGTAGAACCCGTTACTACCTTCACGGCAAACCTGAAACCTGATGGACCGTCAGAACTCGAGCCGGAGTCGCCCATGCACTGTCCAGCTCTCCCCGACGGGTTCGACTTCACCGACCCCGACCTGCTGCACCACCGTGTGCCCCTGCCGGAGTTCGCCGAGCTGCGGCGGGCCGAACCGGTCCGCTGGATCCCGCAGTCGGGCAACATCGCCGGCTTCCAGGACGAGGGGTATTGGGCCGTCACCCGGCACGCGGACGTCAAGTACGTCTCCACCCACCCCGAGCTGTTCTCCTCATCCCTCAACACGGCGATCATCCGCTTCAACGAGCACATCGAACGCGACGCCATCGACGCGCAGCGGCTGATCCTGCTCAACATGGATCCGCCTGAGCACACCCGCGTCCGCCAGATCGTGCAGCGCGTCTTCACCCCGCGCGCCATACGGGCACTGGAGGACCGGCTGCGCGAGCGCGCCCACAACATCGCGCAGAGCGCCCGCGCGCAGACCGGCCCCTTCGACTTCGTGACCGACGTCGCCTGCGAACTGCCCCTGCAGGCGATCGCCGAGCTCATCGGCATCCCGCAGGACGACCGGGCGAAAATCTTCGACTGGTCCAACAAGATGATCTCGTACGACGACCCGGAGTACGCGATCACCGAGGAGGTCGGCGCCGAGTCGGCCACCGAGCTGATCTCCTACGCCATGAACATGGCCGCCGACCGGAAGCAGTGCCCGGCGAAGGACATCGTCACGACGCTGGTGGCCGCCGAGGACGAGGGCAACCTCAACTCCGACGAGTTCGGCTTCTTCGTGCTGATGCTGGCCGTCGCGGGCAACGAGACCACCCGAAACGCCATCACCCACGGGATGCACGCGTTCCTGACCCATCCCGAGCAGTGGGAGCTGTACAAGCGGGAGCGCCCGCAGACCGCGGCCGAGGAGATCGTGCGGTGGGCCACCCCGGTCAACTCCTTCCAGCGGACGGCCACTCAGGACACCGAGCTGGGCGGGAAGTCGATAAAGAAGGGGGACCGGGTCGGGATCTTCTACGCCTCCGCCAACCACGACCCGGAGGTCTTCACCGACCCCGACGCCTTCGACATCCTCCGCGACCCCAACCCCCACCTCGGCTTCGGCGGCGGAGGACCGCACTACTGCCTCGGCAAGTCCCTGGCCGTCCTCGAGATCGACCTGATCTTCAACGCGATCGCCGACGCCCTGCCGGGCCTCACCCTGGCCGGCGACCCGTCCCGGCTGCGTTCGGCGTGGATCAACGGCGTGAAGCACCTTCAGGTCCAGGTCGTTTGACGATCTCCGGCCGACCAGGGTCTCGGGCCGGCGGCCTCCCGGCGCCGCCGGCCCGTCAATGCTCCGAGGGCGCCCGACGGGTGTGCGCGGTCCCCGCGTCCGCCGGGGACTCGTCCTTCACGGCGATGGCGGCCGCGGTGGCCGCCCGCGGGCCCGACACCAGGTACTGCAGCCCGAAGCCCGCCCCGACCACGGTGGCACCGCCGACCGCGTCCAGGAACCAGTGGTTGCCGGTCGCGAT
Source organism: Streptomyces sp. NRRL S-646 (assembly GCF_000720765.1). GTDB lineage: Bacteria > Actinomycetota > Actinomycetes > Streptomycetales > Streptomycetaceae > Streptomyces. The sequence goes on along the minus strand of NZ_JODC01000005.1, from coordinate 125,024 downwards.
GATCGAGGACAGCGTGAACAGCGGGTGCAGCAGACCGAAGGGCTTCAGCCACCACCTGGGCGCGAGGGTCACGATCACGATGCCGCACCACAGCGCCCAGGCGAAGTGCAGGGACGGCATGGCCGCGTACTGGTTGGTGAACTCGGTCAGCGTGCCGTAGTTCGGCTTGGAGAAGTCCTGGACCCCGTGCACCGTGTCGATGAAGCCGAGCCCCGGCATCAGGCGCGGCGGCGCCAGCGGGTACAGCCAGAAGCCCATCAGGCCGAACACGGTGGCCAGGCCCAGGGCCGAGCGCGCCCAGCGGTAGTCCACAGGGCGCCGCACATAGAGCACGGCCAGGATGGTGAGCGGGACGCCGAAGTGGAACGACAGGTAGTAGTAGTCGAGGAAACCGCGCAGCCAGTCGACCTTCACCACGGCATGGTTGACCCAGTGCTCGAAGTCGACGGAAAGCCACAGCTCGATCCGGTGGATCTGGTGTCCGTGGTGTTCCGCGGTGGCCCGGTCGGCGGTCACCCCGAGCCGGATCTGCTGGTAGGCGGCGTAGGTGACACGCATCAGGAGGAGTTCGAGGAGCAGGTTCGGGCGGGTGAGGACCCGGCGCAGGAACGAAACGACGGGGACGTGCCGGAAGCGGGCCCGGACCGGGGCGGCGTACTCCGTCGGGACCGGAGAGCGGTAGTACGGCGAGGTGCGGGACAGGAACGGCACGACGGTGGCCGCGGCGAGCGCGGCGACCAGCACCAGGTTGTCCCGCAGCGGGTACAGCCGCTCCATGTTCGGCAGCATCATTTTCGCGGGCAGTGTCATCACCAGGACCACGGCGACCGGCCACACATACCGGTCGGAGGCCCGCCTGCCGACCCGTCCGACGACCGCGAGCAGCACCCACAGCAGCTGGTGCTGCCAGGCGGTCGGCGACACGGCGATCGCCGCGCAGCCGGTGACGGCGACCGCGAGGAGCAGCTGCCCGTCGCGCGCGTAGCGCACGGCGCGGCGCACACCGAGCACGGCGACCGCCGTGCCCAGCGCGAAGAACAGGACGATCTCCACAGGGCCGGAGAATCCGAGCCGGAGCAGCGCGCCGTGCAGGGACTGGTTGGCGAGGTCGTCGGCCTTGCCGCCGAGGCCGGCGCCCGCGATGTGGTGCACCCAGTAGGTGGACGAGTCGTGCGGCATCGCGGCCCACGCGAGCGCCGTGCAGGCGGCGAAGGTGATCCCGGTGGCGGCCGCGGCACGGCGGCGCCCGGTGAAGCACAGCAGCGGGGCGAAGAGCAGCACGGTCGGCTGGAGGGCGGCGGCAAGACCGATCAGCAGGCCGCTGCTGCGTTCGCCGCGGACGACGAAGCAGCCGACGAGCACCAGCAGGACCGGGATGATGCTGGTCTGCCCGAGCCGCAGCGTGTTGCGCACCGGCAGCGACAGCATCAGCAGGCTGATCGCGAGCGGTGCGGCGAACAGGGAGGTCCGCCGGCTCACCGGCTGCGGCAGCGCACGCGCCACGATCAGGCCGAGCGCGACCACCAGCAGCAGCGTGCCGAAGGTCCAGCCCCAGCCGAGTGCCTGCTCGGCCGCCCGGGTGAGGGGCTTGAGGACCAGTCCGCCGAACGGAGTGCCGGTGAACTGCGTCGAGTCGTAGAGCGACCCCTTCACATGCAGGACGCCGTGCGGACCGACCCAGGTCTCCAGATCCGTCAGCCGTTCACCCCTGGGTGTACTGAGGACGACGGCCACCTGGCGTACGGCGAGTACGGCCGCGACCAGCCACAGGCCGAGGCGGACCACATGCAGGCGTCTGGGGCCCCCTCCGAGGGCTGTCGCTCCGAAGGTTTCCGCCGGTCGCCCGCTGTGCTCCACGTTCGCCACGCCTGGTCGGCCTCCCGCCCCTTCGCTCCTTTTCGCACCCTGTGGTTCGGATCGTCCCCGTTGGAGAGACGCAGGACGTCCCGGATTCACCTGCCGTACGTGCTCCATTTGTCGGGATGACCATAGTGCGCCCGATAAGCGATCGCCTCCGGAACCGCCGAGGCCCCCGTACCGTGTGAAGCTCTGTCCACGGCAGCACGGAGGCTTCGGGGAATGGCCTGTTTCCCGCGGAGATGCACACGCGCACGGTTACTGGCGGTCGTTGTGACCCTGCTGGCGACTCAGCTGGGGTCATTGATGGCACCGGCGTACGCGTGCGGCTGCGGCGCGTTGATCCCCGAGGGGCAGCGGCGGGTGAGCGTCGGCCGTGAGGAGTCCGTCGTGCGCTGGGACGGCAGCCGGGAACAGATCGTGATGTCCCTGACGGTCGGCGGGGACGCCGGCCGGGCCGCCTGGATCATGCCGGTCCCGCACCGCGCGACGGTCGAGCTCGGCGACCCGGCGCTGTTCACCCAGCTCGCCGCCACCACCGCCCCCGTCCACCGCGACCGCTACCACTTCTGGCCGCAGGACGGCGACTGGCCGCTGGTCACCGGCGACGGCAGCAGCGCGGGCGGCCCGCCCGGGGCCGGTGCCGGCGCTCCCGGCGTGGGCGTGGTCGGCCGGCAGAAGCTCGGCCCCTTCGACGTGGCCCGCCTGACCGCCACCGACCCGGCCGCCCTGAACGCCTGGCTCGACACCAACGGCTTCGCCATGCCGCCCCGCCTCCAGGACGCCCTCCAGCCGTATGTGAGCCGCCGCTGGGAGTACGTCGCCGTCCGCCTCTCCCCCGGCACCGCGAACACCGCGCTGAACGGCAGGCTGGACCCGCTCCACCTCACCTTCGCGTCCGGGCAGCCCGTCTACCCGATGCGCCTGTCCCGCCTGGCCCGCACCCCGCAGTCCCTGGGCCTGTACGTCCTCGCCGCGCACCGCATGGAGACCCGCTCCGCGATCGGCGGCGAGCGTCCCCGCGTCACCTACGCCGGACGTGTCACGGCGAAGTCGGGCCCGCTGGCCGAGCTGGCCGCGGGCACACCGTTCCTGACCGCGATCGGCCAGGAGTTCCCGTACCCGTCGTCGATCTCCGGCGACCACGTACTGCGCCGGGCGTCCGCGGACACCCCGTTCCAGCAGGTGATCTACGAGGACCGGCTGCGCAAGGTGGCCGGGATCCCGGCGTGGCTGCTGACGGTCTCCGGCGCCTTCGCCTTTGCCGTCGCGGCCGTGACGGTGTTCGCGGTACGGCGTTCCCGGCGCCCGGTGCCGCCTCCGCCGCCGGTGCACGCGCCTCCACCGATCAGCTGAACCCGGCCGTCATGATCTCCCTGACGGGGCACCGGCCCGCGGCTATATTCATTAGGGCAGCTAGTTAGAAGCGCTAAGCAGTCACACGGAAGGCACAGCGAATGAGCGAGTCGCAGCTCTGGGACGACGTGGACGAGTACTTCAGCACCCACCTCTCACGGAACGACGACGCCCTCGAAGCGGCCCTCCGCGACAGCGACGCCGCCGAGCTCCCGCAGATCGCGGTGACCCCGCTCCAGGGCAAGTTCCTGCAGCTCCTCGCCCAGATCCAGGGCGCCCGCACCATCCTGGAGATCGGCACCCTCGGCGGCTACAGCACCATCTGGCTGGCCCGCGCGCTGCCCGAGGACGGCCGCCTGATCTCGCTCGAGTACAGCGCCAAGCACGCCGAGGTCGCCGGCCGCAACATCACGCGCGCGGGCCTCGACCGGATCGTCGAGGTGCGGGTCGGCCCGGCCCTGGAGTCGCTGCCCAAACTGGCCGACGAGAACCCGCCCCCCTTCGACCTGGTCTTCATCGACGCCGACAAGGTCAACAACCCGAACTACGTGGAGTGGGCCCTCCGGCTCACCAGCGCGGGCAGCCTGATCGTCGTGGACAACGTCGTACGCGGCGGCCGGGTCGCCGACGCGGACAGCAATGCGCCCGACGTGCTGGGCAGCCGCGCCGCCGTCGAACTGATCGGCTCGCACCCGCGGTTGAGCGGCACGGCGATCCAGACGGTGGGCAGCAAGGGCTACGACGGCTTCGCGCTGGCGCGCGTGCTTTAGCGCTCCGCGGGTGGGGTCCCCGTCCAAGGGGGGCCGTCGATGCCTGCGGCGCCGTCGTGGCTGGTCGCGCAGTTCCCCGCGCCCCTTCGGGGCGCAGCGGACTTCACCCGGCCGCTTCAGTACTCGTGGTAGAAGCCGACGTTGACGCTGCGTGGGGCGGTGCGGTCCTGGACGACGATCTCGCCGCTGCCGCCTCTGGGCAGCGCCACGGTCCCGCCGTAGGCGAGCGGCTGCGCGTACTCCCCGACGATCAGCCGGACCTCGGAGGACGGGTCGGCCTGTGAGCCGCGCAGCCAGGTCAGCTGCCAGATCCCCTCGGGGCCGCACAGGAACTCCAGGTGGACCCGGGAGATGAACAGCCAGTCGTCGGGCGTCGCAAGACGGCACACGGACGTGTCCCGCCCCACCCGCAGCACGGCACCGGGCTCACTGGGTGCGTCGGCCATGAGCATGCCGGCCGTGGCCCCCTCTTCCGCCCCGGAGACGGTGGCCATGGTCAGTTCGAGCACGCGCTGCTCCTCTTGAAGTGTCCTTACACAGCGGCCGCATGATAAATCGCCCGGGCATGCCGCGTCCGGCACAATGGAGTCATGACCGAGCGAAAGCCACCGGGTGTGCCGTTCGAGTCCTGGGTCGACAAGCAGATCCGTGACGCCGAAAGACGCGGCGAGTTCACCCAACTGCCCGGTGCGGGCAAGCCGTTGCCCGCCGGTACCGACACCTCGTACGACGAACTGTGGTGGATCAAGCAGAAGATGGCCCGCGAGGGTCTGTCCGTGCTGCCGCCCACGCTCGCCCTGCGCAAGGAGGCCGAGGACGCGCTGGCGGCAGCGTATGCGGCGCCCTCGGAGCGGATCGCGCGGAAGATCGTCACCGACGTCAACGTCAAGATCCGCGACATGATGTTCAAGCCGCCGCCCGGCCCCCCGCTCGGGATGAAGCCGTACGACGTCGAGGAGGTCGCACGGGAGTGGCGGGAGCGCCGGACGACGGCGAGGGACGCTGAGAGGGATACGGGTACTTCGAACGGGTCACCCGTGTAGGAGTCGTTCCGCCAGGTTCCGGTAGTCCCGCAGGGCCAGCCGGAGCTGTTCGGTGTCCTCGCCGTCCTGCCAGGACATGCGCAGGGTGCGGCGCCGCCGGGTCAGGGCCTCGGTGAACTGTCCGGCGATCTCCTCGACCACGTGATCGGCCTCCTCGACGGAGTCCCGCGGCCCGTCCACGAACCCGGAGACCGCGTGGCGAAGGCGGAGCTCCAGCTTGTCGCACTCGTCGTGCGGGAGGAGGCGGCCGCTGGTCGGGGTCGTGGTCGGGGTGGTGGTGGTGGGGCCGGGAGTGCCGGTGGGCCGGCCGGGGGCCGTGCCCTCGTGACCCGCCCCGGTTTCCGCCTCCTCCGTCACCTCCTGCGGGGTGGGCGTCACCGTGGTGCGGTTCGTCCTGTCCTCGGCCTCGGCACCTTCGGCGGCGGGGCCGGTCGTCGCATCCGTCATGTCGCTCAGCTCCCCTTGGCTTGGCGTCGGTTGAGGGCCCAGGGCAGGTGGCCGCGGCTCTCGTGCTTGTGGACCTTGGTGCGGGTGGCGGCGGACGCCGGAGTCTTCTCGGTGCGGCGGGGCGGGGCGGTCAGGTCCTCGAAGAGGGCCCGGGCCTCCACCATCGCCTCGCGCATCTCCTCCGTGTCGGCCCGGTCGCCGTCCTGCCCGCTCACGCGTGCGACACGGTGGACGTGTCGGTAGCCGTGGACGTGGTCGGCGTGGTGGACGGAGAGGGCGGCGAGCTGTTCCTCGTAGTGGCTGTCGTCGGGGAAGCCACGGAGGGCGGCGAGCTCCGCGAGCAGCCGGTCCGCCTCGGTGACCGCTTCCCGCGGCGCGTCGACGAAGCGCTCCTGGGCGGCCGTCCAGCGGGCCGTGAACTCCTCGCGCCTGCCCGGCTCCAGCGGCTGCTCGCGCAGCGATCCGTGCCGCTCCACGCGCTCCGTGAGCTCACGCTCGGCGGCCTTGGCGTCCCCGTCGTGCCGGGCCAGCGTCCGGTCGTACTCGGGCCCGAAGCGCCGCTTCAGGTCCCGGCCGCCGTACCCGCCCCGGGCACGCAGAGTGAGGGCGGCCGCGACAACGACCACGGCCGCCACGATCACGATCAGAGCAATGATCATGCCTGTGGACATGGGTGCCTTCCGGTGTGTCGGCCCCGTGGGCCGGTTCCTCGTCCGGGTTGCCCGGAAGCCACCCCTCAAACGGCGGACGGGGCCTCCCGGGTCGCCTCGGAGGCGGCGACGAAGTCGACGATGCGACCCCGCGCCGGTCATAACCCGTGGCGACTGCACGGCAGAGGCAAGGACGCCTGGACACGGCCCGCTTCCCGGCGTCCGCGTGGTGGAGCCGGCCGGGTACCGGGCCCGGCCCGTCCGCCGCCATGCTCCTCGCCGACCTGGGCGCCGACGTCGTCCGCGTGGACCACCCTGGCGGCGCCGGGCACGCGATCGACACGGAGTACGACAGCGGACGGATCCTTTGGCGCCCCGACCGGAACCCGCACGGCCCAGAGCCTGCCCAGCGAATCGACTCGGCGTCGCGGGCCCTGGCACAGCCCACCGCCCCGCTCGGTGCGGCCACAAGGCGCGGTTTCCTACCGCCGGCCAGGGCGCAGAGCCGGTCGCTGCGGTTCATGGCGACGCGCCTGCGAATTCGTGCGGTCGGTGTGTCGATTTCGCGGGCGGCCGATCGACGCAGGGGTGCAGAGGCCCGGAAGCGTACTGAGGAGGTTGTCATGGGTGAGGTCATCGCACGGCTGGCCATGTCGCTCGACGGATACATCGCGGGGCCCGAGTCGGGGCGCGAGCACCCGCTCGGGATCGGCGGGGAACGGCTGCACTCGTGGGTGTACGGGCTGCGGACGTTCCGGCAGATGCAGGGGATGAAGGGCGGGGACACCGGACCCGACGACGACCTGATCGCCGAGCATGTCACTCGGCCCGGCGCGGTCGTGATGGGCCACGGCATGTACATCACGGGGGAGATCCCGTGGGGCGACGAGCCGCCCTTCCACGCGCCCGTGTACGTCGTCACCCACCACGCCCGCGAGGCGCTGGTGAAGAAGGGCGGCACCACCTTCCACTTCGTCACCGAGGGCCCGGAGCGGGCGCTGGAGCTGGCCAGGGAGGCGGCCGGCGACAAGGACGTGTCGCTGGCGGGCGGCGCGGATCTCGTGCAGCAGTTCATCCGGGCAGGGTGGCTGGACGAGCTTCTCCTGCACGTCGTGCCGGTCCTCGCCTGCGGGGGCCGCCGGCTCTTCGACGACCTGGGCGACCAGCACATCGAGTGGCAGAAGACGCAGGTCCTGGACTCACCGGGGGCGACCCATATTCGGTTGCGTGCCCCGCACACCGTCTCCGCACAATGACCGGGTGACCTGGACGATCTCCCCCGAACCCGTCGACTCCCCCGTGGCCGCGGCCCTTTGGCGGGCCTACTACACGGAGGTCAGCGACCGCTATTACCTCCTGCACGAGGGGCGGCGGACCGACCCGGCCGAGCTGGAGCGGGAGATCGCGGCCAACACCGGCGCCGAACTGGCCCCGCCGACGGGCCGGTTGCTGGTCGCACGGTACGGCGGCGCGCCCGCGGGGTCGGCGGGTGTACGGCTGCTGGATGCCACGACCGCCGAGCTGACCCGGGTGTTCGTGCACGAGGGGATGCGCGGCAAGGGCGGGGCCGCGCTCCTCGTGGCTGCTGCCGAGGAGGCCGCCCGGGACCTCGGCGCCGATCAGCTGATCCTCGACACCCGTGGCGACCTCGTGGAGGCCCGCGCCCTGTACGCACGGCTCGGCTACCGGGAGACGGAGCCGCACAACGACGCCGAGTACGCCGAGCACTGGTTCCGCAAGGACCTCAACTGACCTTTGCCACCGACTCCTTGTACGGCCTCTCCTCGTCCGAGCCGCACATCTCGTCGTTCAGTTCCTTGACCAGACGGTTCAGGTCGGTCGGCCGGTCCGGGCCCCACCAGTCGCCGAGCAGTTCCGCGAGCGACTCCTCGCGGGCCTGCGCGAGCCGTTCGGCCACCTCGCGGCCCTGGTCGGTGAGGACCAGATCGATGCCCTCCCGGGTGGCAAGGCGCCGCTCCTCGAGCTGGCGGGCGGCGGCGATGACCACCCGGAGCGGCACCGTGCTGCGCTCCGCGAGCACGCCCGGCTCGGCCCAGCCGTACTTCTTGATCCGCAGCAGCAACCAGCTCGCCGCGGGCAGCAGGTCGTAGCCCGCCCGTTCGGTGATCTTCTGGTAGACCTCGCGCCGGCCGTCCCGCGTGCCCAGCAGGGACAGCGCGCGGCACACCTCGTCGTACGAGGACCGCTCGACCGGATTGCTGGCCAGGGTCTCCGTGACGTCGGGCGCGGTGACGGAGCCGCGCAGCCTGTCCTCCTTGAGGAACCAGGCCAGGACGAAGCCTAGGAGGGCGACGGGGGCGGCGTACAGGAAGACGTCGGTGATGGACGAGGCGTACGCGTGCAGGGCGGGCCCGCGCAGGGCGGGCGGCAGTGAGCCGATGCCGCGCGGGTCGGACTTGAGGGCGTCCGCGGAGATGCCCGCGGGGAGGCGGGTGCCCCGGAAGGCGTCCGTCAGTTTGTCGCCGAGGCGGCTCGCGAAGACCGTGCCGAAGATCGCCACGCCGAAGGAGGCCCCGATCGAGCGGAAGAAGGTCGCGCCGGAGGTGGCTACGCCGAGGTCCTCGTAGGAGACGGCGTTCTGCACGATGAGCACCAGCACCTGCATGACCAGGCCGAGTCCGAGGCCGAAGACGAAGAAGTCGACGCTCATCTCGGCCGTGGAGCTGTTCTCGTCGAGCTGGTGGAGGAGCAGCAGGCCGAGGGTGGTGACGCCCGTGCCCGCGATCGGGAAGACCTTCCAGCGGCCGGTGCGGCTGACGATCTGGCCGGAGGCCGTGGACGACAGCAGCATGCCGAACACCATGGGCAGCATGTGCACGCCGGACATGGTCGGCGTCACGCCCTGGACGACCTGGAGGAAGGTCGGCAGATAGGTCATCGCGCCGAACATGGCGAAGCCGACGACGAAGCTGATGACCGCGGAGAGGGCGAAGGTGCGGATGCGGAACAGCTTGAGCGGCAGGACGGGTTCGGCCGCTCTCCGCTCCACGGCCACGAACGCGACGGCCAGTCCTACGCCCAGGAGTATCATCCCGGCGATCTGTGTCGAACCCCAGCCCCAGGTCGTGCCGCCGAGGGAGGCGACCAGGATCAGACAGGTGGCGACCGCGGCGATGAGGAAGGTGCCGAGGTAGTCGATGACGTGCTGCGCGGTCTTGCGGGGGATGCGCAGGGCGGTCGCGATCACGGCGAGGGCGACGACACCGACGGGAAGGTTGACGTAGAACACCCAGCGCCAGCTGAGGTGTTCGGTGAACAGCCCGCCGAGCAGGGGCCCCAGCACGCTCGTCGCACCGAAGACGGCCCCGAACAGGCCTTGGTAGCGGCCGCGTTCACGGGGCGCGACGACATCCCCGACGATCGCCATCGACAGCACCATCAACCCGCCGCCGCCCAGGCCCTGCACCGCCCGGAACGCGATCAACTGAGGCATGTTCTGCGCCATTCCGCAGAGCGCGGAACCGATGAGGAAAATCACGATCGCGGTCTGGAACAGCCGCTTCCGCCCGTACTGGTCACCGAGCTTGCCCCACAGCGGGGTCGCGGCGGTCGAGGCCAGCAGATACGCCGTGACCACCCAGGACAGGTGGTCGAGGCCGCCCAGGTCGCTGACGATGGTGGGCAGCGCGGTCGACACGATGGTCTGGTCGAGGGCGGCGAGCAGCATCCCGAGGAGCAGGGCCCCGATCGATACGAGTACGTTCCCGGACACGTGCTCCTGGGCGGCACTGCCCCGCTGCGGGGGCTTCGCGGATGCCTGTGCGTCACGCACATTCCCCGTCATACCGTGCGCATCCCCGGCCATGAAGACCTCCCGCGGCTCTCGTTACACGTCCATGGTGATCGGTGTGACCGGTTATGGCCTGTTGAGTCCTGGTGGAACCCGATATTCCGGGGGCTAACGGCACGGAGTGAAGATGACCTGGATAACCTCTGAAGTTCGCGAGGGGAGCGTGAAGGGAGGGACGAACGCGTGACAGACCCGAAAGGTCACCAGTGCCCGGAGTGCGGAGCGCCCAGAGGGGCGGACAACACTCCGTCCTGCGGCTGCACTCAACGGGCGTCCGACGCCCTGCGCGACGCCCGTACGGCCGAGCAGGCCGCGGCGGAGGACTTCGACCCGCTGCGGATACGGCCGTATGTAGAGCTGGAGGGGGCGGGGAGCGAGCCCGCCGCGCCTCCTGTGGTGCCGGCGGTCGAGGCGACGATGCCGTTACGGGCGGTGGATGCCGAGGTGCCGAGCGCCGACGATCTGCACCTGTTCGAGGGCGCGGGCACGGGAGACACCGCGGACCCGTACGACGAGGACGACGCGGCGGGCAGGGGGCGCCGCAGACATCGCACCGTGCTGCTCGGTGTCGGCGGGGCGGTCGTCGCGGTGATGACAGCAGCCGGGATGGCGAGCGGGCTGTTCTCCTACGAGGCGCCGACGCGGGACACCGCGCTGCCCGACGACGTACGGGCGAGCGTGCCGGACGTGTCGCCGAGCCCGGAGTCCGCGTCGCCGTCGAAGAGCGCCACGTCCGTACGGCCCGCACCGCCGGTACCGGTGGTCAGCGCGAGCCCGTCGCTCTCGCCGTCCCCGTCGGCGACGAGCGCCTCGCCGAGCCCGTCCCGGTCGCCCGAGCCGACCCGGACCGCGCCTACGGCCACCGCCGGCGCCAGCATCGGAGCGACCGACAGCCGCCAGAAAACACCGCCCGTGCTGCGCCGCGGCTCCGAGGGCCCCGAGGTCACCGAACTCGAACTGCGCCTGACCCAGCTCGGCCTCTACACGAGACAGCCGGGCGGCCACTACAACGAGGGCGTCGAGGACGCGGTCAGCAGATACCAGTGGGCGCGGGGGATCCAGGGGGACGAGCTGGGGGTGTACGGGGCGGAGACGCGGGCGTGGCTGGAGTCGGAGACGTCGCAGCCATGAGGCCGCGCGCCTCCGGCTGGGGGCTGCCTTCTTTGGGACGGGCGCTTCGGCCTGAACGGCCTGGTCCTCAAACGCCGGACGGGCTGAAACACCCCACCCTGCGCAGCCTGCGGGCAATCCCCAGCCAGGTCACCCGACGTACAGCCGAATCCCCCCACCGGCCACACCCTCAACCCGCACACGAGTCAAATCCCGCACCACCACATCGGGCTCATACAGATCGGCGCGCGCTCCGACGCCGACAACCCGCATCCCCGCCGAGCGCCCCGCCTGGATCCCGGCCGCGGAGTCCTCGAAGACGATGCAGTCGGCCGGGTCGACACCCAGTTCCGCGGCCCCCTTGAGGAAACCCTCGGGATCCGGCTTGCTGGCGCCCACCGACTCAGCAGTCACCCGCACCTCGGGAAGCGACAACCCCGCCGCCCCCATGCGCGCCGTGGCAAGAGCCAGGTCGGCCGACGTCACCAGAGCATGCGGCAGCCCATGCAGCGAGGCGAGGAACTCAGGCGCCCCGGGGATCGCTACAACGCCGTCCACGTCGGCGGTCTCCTCGGCGAGCATCCGGGCATTGTCGGCGAGGTTCTGCTCCATCGGCCGGTCGGGCAGCAGCAGAGCCATGGAGGCATGGCCCTGACGTCCGTGCACCACCTTCATGACCTCGTCGGCGTCCAGCCCGTGCCGTTCGGACCAGCGACGCCAGATGCGCTCGACGACGGCGTCGGAGTTCACGAGGGTGCCGTCCATGTCCAGCAGGAGGGCGCGGGCGGTGAGGACGGTGGTGACCGTCATCGGCAGCTCCAGGGCGCGAGGGAGGAAACAAGGCGGCCCCGCCCGCCGGTCAGGGAAAACGGGCGGGAGCCACTTTGTTTCTCTACGGTACAAAACCAGCCCGGCATCCGCCAGTGCCCCCGGAAACAGTTCACCCGGTGTTCAGCTCACCCGCGCTCCGCTCACCCGGCGACGGCCTCCCACAGGCTCCACACGCCGAGCGCCAGCATCAGCAGCGCCGCGATCCTGGTGATGAGGGCCAGCGGCACCCGCTTCATCAGGGCCTTCCCGCCGACGATCCCGAGCCCGGCCACCGCCCACAGCGCCAGCACCGCCCCAAGGCCGACGGAGAGCGGGTCGTCGTAACGGGCCGCGAGGTTCGCCGTCATGATCTGGGTCAGGTCCCCGAACTCGGCGACCAGGATGAGCATGAACCCGGCGCCCGCGACCTTCCAGAAGGACTGGTTCTCGGGCTTGCGGACCTCCTCCTCGTCCTCGCCCTTCCTCATCAGCAGCACGGCGGCGCCGCCCAGGAAGAGGACTCCCGTGAGCGCATGGACGATCTGCTGGGGGAGCAGGGTGAGCACGCTCCCGGCCGCCACGGCCAGCGCGACATGCAGCGCGAACGCAGCGGCCACGCCGGCGAAGACGTACGAGGCGCGGTAGCGGGTGCCGAGCACCAGTCCGGCGAGGGCGGTCTTGTCCGGCAGTTCGGCAAGGAGGACGACGCCGAACACCAGCGCCGTCACGGTGAAGCTGATCAAGGTTCCTCAATCGGTCGGGGCCGCCCCGCCGAGAGTGCTGTGACTGCGATCGACACCTCGGCGCGGCAGCACACAGCGGAAGACACAGATGTGCACTGCTTTGCCGAAGGTCTCGCTGGCCGGCCCCGTCTCCGAGGCCTGCCTCCGGGCGCCGGCTCAGACGAGCTGAGCAGTATGTCGACGGTCCGGCGAAGAGCTACTCCCCTTCTGCGCCGTCCATGGTACGCGATCGCCACGCGGCCGAAAGTTCGACCGTAAACCTTGTCGTGTCATGTACGCGACACTAACTTCTTACCGAACGCTCACCTCCGCGCAACAAGGCACCGCGAGCATTCCCCTGCTCGCACCCCAACGTCCCCGTCTCCCAAGGGAGTTCGCATGCCGAAGTTCTACGCGCGTCGACGACTCAGCATACTCGCGGCTCTTACCGGACTCATAGCCTCTGCCGGACTTCTCAACGGTCCGACCGCCTCCGCCGCGCTTCCCACCCCGGTCAGCGCCGCCACCGCCCGCACCTACCTCGCCTCGCTCACGGTGGCGACCGAGGACCGCACCGGCTACGACCGCGACCTCTTCCCGACCTGGATCACGATCTCCGGGACCTGCAACACCCGCGAGTACGTCATCAAGCGGGACGGCAGCAACGTGGTCACCAACTCCGCCTGCACCGCCACCAGCGGCTCCTGGTACTCGCAGTACGACGGGGTCACCACCACCGACCCGAGCACCTTCGACATCGACCACCTGGTCCCGCTCGCCGAGGCCTGGGACTCCGGCGCCAGTGACTGGACCACCGCCCAGCGCCAGGCGTTCGCCAACGACGTCACCCGCCCTCAGCTGATCGCCGTCTCCGCCAGCTCCAACCGCTCCAAGAGCGACCAGGACCCGGCCGAGTGGGTGCCCACCCGCTCCGCGTACGTCTGCACCTACGTCCGCGCCTGGGTCCAGGTGAAGTACTACTACGACCTCTCGGTCGACTCCGCCGAGAAGTCCGCGCTGACCAGCTACCTCGCCGGCTGCTGATCCCGCGGATGTTGCGGCGGATTCTGTAAAGGGACCTCCCCGCCGGCCCCTGTCGTTCCGTACCGTACGGGGCGACGGAGGAGGGCGAGCCCCGGAGGCGAGCCCGACCATGGAAAGGGCGGGCTGACGTGGCCGAACTGCGCCTGGGTCCACTGCTGAGGTATGCCGACGGCTCGTCCGCGACCGTCTGGGTCGAGGCGAGCCGTCCGTGCACCGCCGAGGTGCGCTGCGCGGACGGCGCCCGCGGCGAGGCCCGCACCTTCCAGGTCGCGGGCCATCACTACGCCCTCGTGCCGGTCACCGGGCTCACGCCGGGCACGACGACGCCGTACGACGTCCTCCTCGACGGCACGCGCGTGTGGCCGCTGCCCGAGGCGCCCGGCTCCCCGCGGAGGTTCCCGCCCTCCGTCATCCGCACCTCGCACGAGGGCGACGGTGTCCGCGTCGCCTTCGGCTCCTGCCGCTGGGCCGCCCCGCCCGCCGACGAGCACGACCCCGTCGGACCCGACGCGCTGGACACCCTCGCCGCGCGCATCGCGGCCGATCCGGACGGCGAACGGCCCGACGTACTGCTGCTGTTGGGCGACCAGGTGTACGCCGACGAGACCTCCGAGGCGACGCGCCGCTGGCTGGCCGCCCGCCGCGACCTGAGCGACCCGCCGGGCAACGAGGTCGCGGACTACGAGGAGTACACCCGCCTCTACTACGAGTCGTGGCTCGACCCCGAGGTGCGCTGGCTGCTGTCCACCGTGCCCAGCTGCATGATCTTCGACGACCACGACGTCATCGACGACTGGAACACCTCCGCCGCCTGGCTGGAGGACATGCGGGCCACCCCCTGGTGGCGGGAGCGGCTGCTGAGCGGCCTGATGTCGTACTGGGTGCACCAGCACCTGGGCAACCTGTCGCCGGCCGAGCTGGCCGCCGACCCGCTGTACGCGGCCGTATGCGAACTCCCCGACGGCACGGACGAGTTGCGCGCCTTCGCCTGCAAGGCCGATGCCGACCCCGCCGCCGTGCGCTGGAGCTACCGCCGCGACTTCGGCCGCGTACGCCTGCTGATGGTGGACACCCGCGCGGCCCGCGTGCTGGACGAGGACAACCGCGCGATGCTCGACCTCGGGGAGACCGAGTGGCTGCGCGAGCAGGCGCTGACGGAACGCGGGTCGTACGACCACCTCCTCATCGGCACCTCCCTGCCCTGGCTGCTGCCGCACCTGGTGCACGACGCCGAGGCGTGGAACGCGGCGCTGTGCCGGGGCGAGCGCGGGGCGCGCTGGGCGCGGTTCGGGGAGGATCTGCGGCGGAGGGCCGACCTGGAGCACTGGGCGGCCTTTCCGGCCTCCTTCGCCGCGCTGACCGAGCTGATCGCCGAGGCCGGTTCGGGGGCTCAGGCGCCGGCGACGGTGCTCGTCCTGTCGGGAGACGTGCACCACGCTTATGTGGCCGAGCCGAGCTGGCCCTCCGCCGCCCCGGACGCCCGCGTCCTGCAGCTGACCTGCTCCCCGGTCCACAACTCCGTCCCCCTGTCCATCCGGATCGGCTTCCGCTTCGGCTGGAGTGCGGCGGCCCGGGCCCTCGGCCGGCGGTTCGCCCGGCACGGGCGGTGCGAGCGGCCGCCGGTCGGCTGGCGCAGGAAGGGCGGGCCCTGGTTCGGCAACCAGCTGATGACGCTGACGCTGAAGGGCCGTTCGGCACGGCTGCGTCTGGAGCAGGCGCAGCCGAACCGGGTGCTGAAGACCGTGGAGGAGTCCACTCTCACCCCCACCTGAAGCAGCACATGAAGCACCACATGAACCGCCCATGAGGGACACATGAGTGTCAACGGGGTGTCTGAGACGCGCGTTGGCTTCCGTGGCGCGCGAGGGCATGATGAGGCGGACCGTCCGCTTCCGTTCTGGCGGTCTGCTGCCAATTCCGTTCCAGCGGTCTGCTGCCAAGCCCCCCACGCCCGGAGTCACCCCTTTGTCTGCACCGATCGCAGAACACCCGACCGTCTCCCTTGCCGTGGTCGGCGCAGGACCGCGCGGCACCAGCGTCCTGGAACGCCTCTGCGCCTCCGTGCCGGAACTCCTCCCGCGGGGCGTACGGCTGACCGTCCACGTCGTCGATCCCGCACCACCCGGGCCCGGCAGCGTGTGGCGCACCGCCCAGTCCCCCGAGCTGCTGATGAACACCGTGGCCTGCCAGGTGACCCTGTTCACCGACGACAGCGTGGACTGCTCGGGACCGGTCCGGCCGGGCCCCAGCCTGTACGAATGGGCGGACGGCGAGCTGGGCGCGGACGAGTACCCCACCCGCGCCCGGTACGGCCGCTACCTGGAGTGGGTGTTCGCGAAGGTGGTGCGCGAGGCGCCGCCCTCGGTACGCGTCCAGACGCACCGGGCGCGGGCCGTACGGCTGGACGACGCCCCCGACGGCCGCCAGAGCCTCACCCTCGACGACGGCCGCACCCTGACCGGCCTGTCCGCCGTCGTGCTCGCCCAGGGCCACCTCCCGGCCGCCGCGGACGCGGAGCAGCGCCGCCTTGCGGACCACGCCGACCGTCACGGCCTGCTCCACTTCCCACCCGCCAACCCGGCCGACGTCGACCTCTCCCCCATAGCCTCCGGTGAACCGGTGCTGCTGCGCGGCCTGGGCCTCAACTTCTTCGACCACACGGCCCTGTTGACCACGGGCCGCGGAGGCCGGTTCGTCTCCGGTCGCCGCGGTCTGCGCTACGTCCCCTCCGGCCGCGAACCGCTCCTGTACGCCGGCTCCCGGCGCGGCATCCCGTACCAGGCGCGCGGCGACAACGCGAAGGGGCCGTACGGCAGACACACCCCGCTGGTCCTCACCCCGGAGGTGATCGCAGGCTTCCGCAAGCGCGCTGACTCCGGTGAGGCGCCCGACTTCCTGACCGAGATATGGCCGTTGGTGGCGAAGGAGGTGGAGACGGTCTACTACGCGGCGCTCACCGGCCGGGAGGACTTCGCGGACCGCTTCCTCATGGTGCCCCATCGCGCTCCCCAAGAGGCGTACGTACTCGACGAGTTCGGCATCCCGGCGGACGACCGCTGGAGCTGGGACCGGATCTCCCGGCCGTATACGGAAGGGCAGTTCGCGCATCAGCGGGAGTGGCGGGCGTGGCTGCTGGCGTATCTGCGCGAGGACGCGGCCCAGGCCGCCCTCGGCAATGTGGACGGCCCGCTCAAGGCGGCCCTGGACGTGCTGCGCGATCTGCGCAACGAGCTGCGGCTGATCGTCGACCACGGCGGGCTCACCGGCGTCTCCCGCCGCGAACACCTGGACCGCTGGTACACCCCGCTGAACGCCTTCCTCTCCATCGGCCCGCCCCGGCGGCGCATCGAGGAGCTGGCCGCGCTGGTTGAGGCGGGGGTGGTGGAGGTGCTCGGGCCACGCCTCGAGGTGCGGCCCGAACCGGGGGCGTGGGTGGCGCGCTCCCCCGAGGTGCCTGGGTCGGCAGTGCGTGTGACAACCCTCATCGAGGCCCGCCTACCGGAACCGGATCTGCGGCGCACCGCCGACGAACTCCTCGCCCGGCTGCTGAAGACGGGACAGTGCCGGCCGCATGCCGTCGACGGTTACGAAACCGGGGGGCTGGACGTGACGGAACGGCCGTATCGTCTGATGGACCGTCAAGGCCGCCCGCACTCAAGGCGGTTCGCGTTCGGGGTGCCCACGGAGGGCGTGCACTGGGTGACAGCCGCAGGAGCCCGCCCCGGAGTGGATTCGGTCACGCTTTCGGACGCGGATGCGGTCGCCAGAGCCCTGCTACGTGCGGCTGCGGGCGAAACGGAACCGGAAACGGAAGCGAATCGATGGCCGAATGTTGAACTTGCAAGCATCGATTAGGTAGACCTACCGTGAATTACTCGCTCGGCTCGTCCCCCGACCGGTTCGCCCTGGACCGGCCCGACCGAAGGAGTACCCCCCACATGACCGCCCGCCTCAACAACGCGCAGCCGTACGCCCTCGGACTGTTCCGCATCGTCGTCGGCCTGCTCTTCGCCTGCCATGGCGCCGCCGCGCTCTTCGGCGTCCTCGGCGGCGTGGCCGGCACCAACGGCGGCACCGTCGAGACCGGCGCCTGGCCGTTCTGGTACGCGGCCGTCATCCAGCTGGTCGGCGGCGTCCTCGTACTGCTCGGCCTCGGCACGCGTGCCGCCGCGTTCATAGCCTCGGGCTCGATGGCGTACGCCTACTTCAAGGTGCACCAGCCGAACGCCCTGTGGCCGATGCAGAACGGTGGCGAGGCCGCGGCGATGTTCAGCTGGGCCCTTCTGCTGCTGGTCTTCACCGGCTCCGGCGCCTTCGGCCTGGACCGGCTGTTCGCGAAGCGCGCCACGGCGCAGGACAAGGCCGCGGCGGAGCAGACGCCGGTCGCTGCCTGATCCTGTGCGCTGATCCCAGGGCCTTCCCCCGCCGGCGGGGGAAGGCCCTGCACGTTCAAAGGCCCTGCGCGCCCAAGGACAGCGGCCGGGTGAACGTCCTGTGCCGATCACATGCGCCCCCCATGAAACTCCCGTCACAGCCCCGGCGTACGCTGTATGGCTGTCATGGCCGCCCTTGCCGCTCCCTCGCGACGTTCGCGGCACGGTCCGGTCCACGGGGGAGTCACGGGGAGTTTGCGGTGCTGGAGAGTGTGGGGCTGCTGACCGGCAGCCCATGGATCTACGCCATGGTGGCGCTGTCGGTCCTGCTCGACGTGTTCGTGCCGGTCCTGCCGAGCGGCGTGCTGGTGATCACGGCCGCCACGGCGGCAGCCGCGGGCTCGGCGAGCGGCCGGGTACCGCACGGGGTCCCCGACATCCTGGCCCTGACGCTCTGCGCCGCCACCGCCTCCGTCCTCGGCGACCTGGTGGCGTACCGGCTGGCCTGGCGCGGCGGCGAACGCCTGGACCGCGCCATCGCGCGTTCACGCCGGCTGACCACCGCGCAGGAACGTCTCGGCGCCGCCCTGGCCCGCGGCGGCGGCGCCCTGGTCATCCTCGCCCGGTTCGCCCCGGCCGGCCGCTCGGTCGTCTCCCTCGGCGCCGGCGCCGCCCACCGCCGCGCCCGCGACTTCCTCCCCTGGTCCGCCCTCGCGGGCCTGACCTGGGCGACGTACAGCGTGGCGCTCGGCTACTACGGCGGCCAGTGGCTGGGCACGACCTGGGTGGCCACGGCGGTATCGGTGCTGGCACTGTTCGGGGCGGGGGCGGGAGCGGCGTATGTGATGCGCCGGCCGGCGAAGGCGTCGTAGGCCTGAGCAGGTCGGGCGAAATCCGCGCCGGGTCGGGCAGCGCCCCTTTAGGGGCGCAGGGCTGTATCGAAATGCCGCTCCGCCGCATGGGCGCGACCAGCCACGACGCAGCCGCAGACGAACGACGACCCATCGCACCCCGCGGCGGAGCCGCAAACCGAACCGCGCTAGGCGGAAGCCTTCTGCCCCCGCACCTCAAGCCCCGCCAACAACTCGGCCGTGGCCTCGGCAACCGCCTCGACGGCGCGGTCGAAAACCTCCCGGTTGTGCGCGGCCGGCGCCCGAAACCCGGACACCTTCCGCACGAACTGCAGGGCCGCAGCCCTGATCTCTTCCTCCGTCGCCTCTTCGGGCAACGCGGGCGGGCGAAGTGTCTTGATGCTCCGGCACATGGGACCAGTCTCACGCACTTCCACGGCGCCTGGAATGATCGTTGCGAGGCGGCCACCGTTCCGGGGCCGACCGACGAAGGGAACAACAGAATCATGGCGAACGAACTCACTGTTGCCGTCCTCGGCCCCGGCGGCATCGGCGGACTGCTCGCCGGGCTGCTGTCCCGCGCCGGCCACCGTGTGATCTGCCTGGCCGGCGAGACCACCACGGCGACGCTGCGCACGGACGGGATCCACATCCGCAGCGGCCTGTACGGCGACTTCACGGCCCGTGTGGACGCGGACACCGCCCTGCGGGAACCGGTCGACGCGTGCCTGGTCGCGGTCAAGCACGCCTCCCTGGACGCCGCCCTCGACCGCCTCCCGCCGACGGCCCTCGGCGACGCCCTCCTCGTACCGTTCCTGAACGGCGTCGAACATCCGGCCACCCTGCGCGCCCGCTACCGCCCCGACCTGATCGCCCCGGCCGTCATCCGCGTCGAGTCGACCCGGGTCGCGGCGGGAGTGATCGAGCACGGCAGCCCCTTCGCCGAGATCGACCTGACCGGCGAGGGAGTGGACCGCGGCCGGCTCGGCTCCCTCGCCGAAGCTCTCGACACCGCCGGTCCGGCAACCCGCGTGCTCGACGACGAGACGGCCGCCCTGTGGGCGAAGATGTCGTTCCTGGCGCCGTTCGCCCTCCTCACCACCAGGTACGGCCTCCCGCTCGGTGACGTACGCACCCGGCACCGCGACGAGCTGACGGCCCTGGTGGAGGAGACGGCCGCGGTCAGCCGCGCAAGCGGCGGCCCGGCGGATCCGGCCCAGGCACTCGCCCGCTACGACGCCTTCCCGCCTCAGACCAAGTCCTCCATGCAGCGCGACGCCGAGGCGGGCCGCCCGCTCGAACTGGACGCGATCGGTGGGGCGTTGCTGCGCGCGGCCGAGCTGCACGGGGTGAGTGTGCCGGTGACGGCGCGGGTGGTACGGGAGTTGAGGGACGGCAGCCGCTAGACGCCGGTGCGGCAGGGGCGGAGCGGTCCCGTCATCCGGGCCGGCGTATGGACTGCAGGTCCACCCGCCAGTCGTTGGACGTGATCCAGTGCCCCTTCGGGTACTCGATGTCGACCGGCCCGAGCAGGGTGAACCCGGCCCGTCGGCAGACGGAGTTCGACGGGCCGTTGTCCTTCTTCGGAAAGGCGTGCAGATACCGGTGCTCACCGGCATCCCGCGCGGCCTGAGCAACGGCCCGCGCCGCCCCCACGGCCAGCCCTCGCCCCTGGAACTCTGGCAGCACCCCCCACCCCGCCTCCCACACCGTGCCGCACCGCCACTCCCGGGCCCAGAACCCGACCGAGCCCACGCTCTCCCCACTGCCCGCCAGCACGACCCGGTACATCTGGCCGGGCCCCGCCTCCAGGTACCGACGGTGCCGGTCGGCAAGCTTCTCCTCGCTCTCGGGCCCGCCCAAGTGCGCCGTCATCTCAGGGCTGTTGGCCCGCCGCAGCAGCCAGAAGTCGCCCTCGCCCCAGGGTTCCAGCCGCACCTCTTCCGCGTCCGCGAAGTCCATGCCGCCTACCATAGGAGCCGGGTCTGACAACGCCCCGGCTCCACCGGTGTCCTGCGCATCGGGCCCCGTGCCCGGCGGCTACCGTCCCCGGCTGCCCGCCCCGACCGGGACGGCCAGGAGAACCAGCCCCAGACCGAGGACGGCAAGACCGCACCAGGAGGCGCCCGGCAGGCGTTCGCCGAGCACGGCGACCCCCAGGACCGCCGCCACGGCCGGCTCCGCCAGCGTCAGTGACGTGGCCACCGACGCCGGCGTGCGGCGCAGCCCGTGCCCGAAGAGCCGGTAGGCCAGGAAGACGGTGAACAGGGCGAGATACACCGCCACCGCCGCACCGCGGGTGGTGGCGAGCCAGTGCATGTCGACGGCGAGGAGAAGTGGCAGGACGAGGAGCCCGGCCGCGCCGAACAGCACACCCATCACCGCATCGGACGGGTGCCCACGGCTGATGAGCCTGCCGCCGATCAGCGAGTAAACGGCGTACGACAGCCCGGCGCACGCGGCGAGCACGACGCCCGTCGGATCCATCGGCGTGGCACGTCCGGCGAGTTCGGGACCCAGCACCAGAAGGGTGCAGCCCAGCACGGCCGCCGCGGTGGCGACGGCCCAGCGGGCGGTGGGCCGGGCCCGGCCGGTGATCCAGGACAGCAGTCCGGCGAAGACCGGCGCGCTGCCCAACGCGATCACGGTGGCCACCGCCACACCGGTCCGGGCCACCGCGGGATAGAACGTGACCGGATAACCGGCCACCGCCAGGGCACCGAGCACGAGCAGCCACCGCTCGCGGCGTGTGCAGGCGGCGGGCAGCGCGCCGGCGCCGCGTGAGGTGAGGAACAGCAGGATGCCGCCGAGGGTGAGACCGGCGCAGCCGATGGCCGCCGCCGGTGCGCCGGCCGGCGCCAGGGAACTGGCGGTCCCGGTCGTCCCCCACAGCACTGCCGAGGTGAGGATGGGCGCGGGGCCGCCGAGGGGACCGGTACGGGAAGGGCGCGGGCCGGTGGCAGCCGGGCGCGCGGGAGTCAGAGGGGTCGTGCGGTTGGGCACAGTCGTGATCTTCCGTCGTCGAATGCGTCTGGGACTCGATCCGAAACGGGCGCACGACAAAGGCCCCTGACCGCCCCGAGGGCGTGGGGGCCGGGAATCAAACCGTCAGTGTCTGCGCCCGGTCAGGCGCAGAGGGGCGGCAGTACGACGTGCCAGTAGGTGTTCACCCCGCGATGGTATCTGCGCGGGGCCACCCGTCCGCATGAACCCCGGGAAGGAACTCGCATCCCAAATTCGAACAGGCGTAGCATTGGGCCGTGGCTACGACCTACGACTTTCCGAGTGACCTCCTCGCCGGTCAGGAGGAGCTGCATCAGGTCCGTTCGGAGCTGTCGGCCCTGCTCAAGCGGCTGCCCTGGTCGGTCGAGCCCCTGGACGGCTTCAGCGACACAGGCGGCTGGCGCAAGGTGGAGCGCCCCGCCTCCCCCGGCTGGACGGCCGACGAACAGGCCGAGGTGGAGAAGCTCCGCCGGCGCGAACACGAACTCGCCGTGTTCGTCAGCACCCACCGCTTCTGGGCGGAGGTCGCGACCGGAGAACGAGTGGACGCCCGCACCAGGCTCAAGCACGCACACGAGGCATGATCGGCATGACGCAAGAGGACCCCGGCCATGATCGGCCGGGGTCCTCTTCCCGTGTGGGCGCGGACGGTTTCGAACCGCCGACATCCTGCTTGTAAGGCAGGCGCTCTACCCCTGAGCTACGCACCCGAGACGAGTCGACAGCCTACCTTGCCCGAGGCAGTGCCCTGCAAACCCGTATCGGGACGCGGCTCGTGCGGGGGTTAGCCCTACCTCGGATCGGGGAGTGACCCGGATCCCGCCGCGTCCCCCCGCTCCGTACGGTCGAAGCACCTTCAGCATCCGTCCAGGGGGAGATCGTCATGGCTCGCGTCCGTACCCGTCCCGTCGTCGTCCGCACCGGTCTCGCCGCCGGAGTCGTCGTGGTGCTCGTCGGGGGTGTCGCCGCCTGTGGGGCTTCCGCGGGGGACGACAAGGATCCCGATCACCGGTCGTTCGCGCTGACGGGGCACACCCTCACCGTCGACTCCGACGACTCGGCTCTGGAGATCGTCGCCGCGGACGGGAATCCGGCGGGGAAGGTCGAGGTCACCCGGTGGTTCCAGGGCACCGTCGCCATCGGGAAGGACCCGAAGGTGAGCTGGAAGATGGAGGACGACCGGCTGACGCTGCGGATGAAGTGCTCCGGTGTCGTCGCCGACTGTTCGGCCAGGCATCGGATCGAGGTGCCGCGCGGGGTCACCGTGAAGGTCGAGGACGGGGACGGGAGCGTGCGGGCGCGGGGCTTCCAGGATGCGCTGAGTATTCGTACGGGGGACGGGTCGGTGCATGTCACCGACTCCACCGGGCCGCTGGAGATGCACACCGGGGACGGGTCCGTGCATGCCGCCGTGTCCTCGCGGCGGGTGCGTGCCGAGACGGGCGACGGTTCCGTGGACCTCGAACTCGCTGCCGTACCCGACCTGGTGGACTCCCGCAGTCACGACGGTTCCGTCACCGTCGCGCTGCCCAAGGCCACGTACCGGGTGACGACCGAGACGGGCGACGGCTCGGTGGATGTGTCCGTGCCGCGGTCCGACTCCAGCTCGCACGTGGTGTCCGCGCGCAGCGGTGACGGAAAAGTCACCCTCAAGACCGCGAACTGACCGGCCCGTGTGTTCGTCCTTAACCGGTGGGAGAATGAAACGAGGCACCGGCCAGGACGGATGACAGCACGGGAGAGGGATGTGACGGCGACACCTTCGCAGCCGTACTCGCCGTTGGTGCCGCGTGCACACCGTCAGGCGTTCAGGGATGTAGTCACGCTCCTTGCCCTGCCTCTTGTCGCCGCGCTGGTGCTGCCCGCCGCGTTCGCCGGCGGGGGCACCCGGCGCTGGTTCGGCGGGCGGGCCGAGAGTCAGCGGGCCGAGGCGCAGGCCGCGAAGGACGCCGCGGCGGCCGCGTTCTACGAGCTGGACACGGCCCAGCGCGATCTGCGGATCTCGATCGAGACGATCACGGCCGTGGACAACACTCCTGCCGCCCGGCGGGCGGTGTCCGACTTCGAGGCGCTGGGGCGGCGGATCGACGAGGCCAGCCATCGCTATATCGAGGCCGTCGACGCGCACGACCTCGACCGGGACGACCTGGAGGCGTCGGTCGCGGCACACGCGCGTACCGAGCTCACCAAGGCCAAGGACGATCTGGCGAACGTCAAGCGGGAGCTGGATCGTTTCGGCGACAGTCTCGGGCCGCTGCTCGGCAAGGCGGAGACGCAGCTTGCCCGGCTGGCTCCGGCGGTGGAGCGGGCGAGGCAGGGGCTGCTCGCCGCTTCGAACGCGCTGGACGCCGTTCGGGAGACGAAGCTCAGGGCAGACGATCTCGCGGCCCGTCTTGCCGCCCTCGGCCCCGAGCTGACAAAGCTCAACCAGGGCGCCGGGCAGCACGGGGTGCCGCAGACGCTGGAGCGGGCCGAACGGGTGGCGCGGGAGGCCGAGGCGATCCGGGTGGAGGCCGAGCGGCTGCCGCAGAAGGCGGCCGAGATCGACCACCGGCTCGTCTCGCTGCGCACACGCGCGCAGGCGCTCACCACGCGTGCCGGACAGGTCGACCCGGTGCTGAGCGAGTTGCGGCGGCGGTTCGTGGCGGCGTGCTGGCAGGACCTGCAGCACGTGCCGCAGCAGGCCGCGGAGAACGTGCGCCAGGCGGAGCTGAAGCTGAAGGAGGCGCAGGCGGCGCGGGACGCCCAGCGCTGGCCGGACGCGACCTCGCTCTTGTCGACGGTGCGGGCGCTGCTGAACACGACCGACGAGTCGGTGTCGGCGGCGCGGGACCGGCTGCAGCGGCTGAACGCCGTGCAGAAGGACCCGCAGCAGGAGATCGACCGGACGCGGTTCGCGATCCGGGACGCGCAGCGGCTGGCGATGACGGGCCGGACGACGCCGGATCCGCGGCACGCGCGCCCGCTGGACGACTCGGTGGCCCGGCTGGAGCGGGCGATCGCCTCCCTGGAGGGCCGCCACCCCGACTACTGGCACTTCCTCACGGAGACGGAGGCGGTGCGCGAGTCGGTGGCCCACGTGGTCTCGCAGATCCGGGAGGAGCGCGGGGGCGGCCATTGAGCCGCCGCCCCCTTGAGCCTGGCTGCTGACTGCGACAGGCGTAGCGGTGTCGGCGTCGGTGGTGGCCGCGGTGAGGGCGGGGGCCCGGGTGTCGGCGGCATGGGCGGTGGAGAGCGGGAGCAGGGCGGCGGAGAGGGCGATCGCGGCCACGGCCGTACAACGGCCTCCGGCTGCGGCGGACTTGCCCGGTCTCACGGGGCTTTCTCCTTGCGGTGGGGGGTGGTTCACTTCACGACCGTCGACCACGCGGGCGACTGTGCGGGGTCCAGGCCGCGCAGTCGTGCCAAGGTGTCGGGCTTCTGCACGTCCAGCCAGTCGGCCAGTTCCTTGAAGGACACGCACTTGACGCCCTTCTTCGGGCAGACGTTCTTGACGATCTGGTCGACGGCCCTCATGTAGATGCCGCCGTTCCAGTCCTCGAAGTGGTTGCCGATGAACAGCGGGGCGCGGCTGCCGCGGTAGACGCGGTCGAAGCCGTCCATGTAGGAGGTGACGGTCTGCTGTTCCCACCGGGGGTAGTCGGCGGGGTTGCCGTGGGTCTCGCCGTCGGACTGGTTGGAGAGGAAGTTGAAGTCCGTCGACAGGCCCTGGTAGTCGGTGCCCGAGTACGGGAGCAGTTGCAGCGGGAAGTCCCAGACGCCGTTCTTCTTGCTGGGCCAGATCTGGAAGTCGCCGGTGGAGGAGGCGTCGTAGCGCCAGCCGTAGCTCTTGATGGCCTTGAGCAGGTTCTTCTGGCCCTCCAGGCAGGGGGCGCGGCCGCCGGTGACCTCCGTCTTGAAGTCGAAGGGCAGGGCGGGGACGTCGTCGAAGCCGGTGTTGGTCTTCCACTTCTCGGCGAACGCATAGAACTGGTCGATCTCGCTCTTCCACTCGTCCACGCTCCAGTCGCCGCCGCCCTTCTTGCCGCAGAAGTGGCCGTTGAAGTGGGTGCCGATCTCGTTGCCGTCCTGGTAGGCGAGGCGCAGTTGTTCCAGCGTGGTGCGGATGTGGTCGTCCGTGGCGAAGTCGACGGCGACGGAGCCTGCCGGGTGCTGGGGAGGGTGGTAGAGCTTCGCCTTGTTCTTGGGCAGCAGGTGGATGCCGGTGAGGAAGAACGTCATATGGGCGCCGTACTTCTTCGCCAGCTCCCGGTAGTGGGAGAAGAGATGGTCGCTGCCCTCCAGTGCGCCGTCCCAGGAGAAGACGACGAACTGGGGTGGTTTCTGGCCGGGCTTGAGAGGCTCTGCCTTCAACTCACCTTGCTGCGGTCCGGTGTTGGAGGTGGATCCGTCGCCGAGGATCTTGGTCTTTCCGTCCCAGGTGGGTGACGGGGTGGGGCTGGGGGCGGCGGCCTTGGGGCCCTTGTCGGTGTCCGCGGCGGGCTGGGGCTGGTCCTGGCGGGTCAGTATCAGGGAGGCGGCGACCAGCGAGGCCACCATCAGGAAGGGGGCCAGGGTCGTGAACCCCAGCCGGGTGGTGCGGCGGTCGGGGCCTGAGCGGCGTCGGCCGGTGGGAGGTTTCATGCCGGGCATGCGGTGTTCCTGGGGCATGCGGTGCTCATTCCGCGAAGGGGGTGGGGGGTGTGGTGCGGGCCTCGGGGGTCAGCCGAGGCCCATGGCGCCAGACCGGACGGCGTACGGGACGCTGTCGGCGGGCGTTCCTGCGATGCCGTTCAGCGGCAGCGGCTCCAGGGAGGTGGCCAGGTCCATGCGGTGGACGACGACGGCGGTCGACACGGACGGGGCGGTGCCCGCGTACCAGGCGGCGGGGTCGTCCGCGGTGGTGCCGGACTTGCCGGTCGCGGTCGCGGTGGAGACGGCGGGGTGGCCGGCCGGCCGGATGGCGCTGGGTCCGGTGCGGCCGGGGCGTGGGCGGCGGCGGTCAGCCGACCGACCACGTCGTTGTGCTGTCCCGATCACGCCCGGAAACTACCAACGATCTTCGCGAGTTCTCCACATGAGAATCCAACAGGAACGATCACATACCGAGCAGTGGATAACATGATGGACGCGTGACTTGGATCACACTCGCTGTTGCGGACCACCGCTAACCTGGTCGCATGCCTCGCTATGAGTACCGCTGCCGGAGTTGCGGCGACACGTTTGAACTGAGCCGGCCGATGGCCCAGTCCTCCGACCCGGCGACGTGCCCCGCGGGGCATGACGACACTGTGAAGCTGCTGTCCACCGTGGCGGTGGGCGGGACTGCGTCCGCACCCGCCGCGGCGCCAAAGGCGGGCGGCGGGTGTTGTGGTGGAGGGTGTTGCGGCTAGGCAAACGGTGCATTGTCGGCTGCGGGTGTGTTGGGGTTGACCGCGCCCACGCGTCGGTAGCCGCAGAGCAGATCAGACACAGCTCCCGCGCCCCTAATGGGGCGCTGTCGTGCGGGTCGCCTTCAGGAACTCCCGGAGGATTCGCTCCCCCGCCAACACCCCCCGCTCCGGGAGCGCCGTGATCGCCGGTGCCGTCCAGGCAGCGTCGGCCAGCTCGCCGTGACCCGGGCGCCAGCCGCGGTCGGCGGCGAGCAGCAGGTCGGCGTCGAGCAGCGAGTCGCCCGCGGCCAGCGTCAGGTCCGCCCCCGTGCGCCGGGCGACCTCGTGCATCGCCGCGCTCTTGGTCAGCGGCTTCGGGACGGCGTAGATCTTGCGGCCCTGCAGTGACACCGTCCAGCCGCGGTTCTCCGCCCACACCGCGAGTTCCTTGACCCACTCCTCGGGCAGCAGTTCCCGCTCGACGACTAGATAGGCGAAGAGGTCCTCGGCGACCCGGTGCTTGCGCACCCACTCCGGGTCCGCCGTGTCCAGCAGATGTTCCCGCACCTCGTCCAGCGGAGCGCACTGCTCGGCCAGCCGCGCCGTCACCTGCGCATGCCAGTCGAGGTCGGAGACACCGTCCACCATCAGATGGCCGCCGTTGGCGCAGATCGCGTACTTCGGCGCCGGGCCCGGCAGGTTGATGCGCTGGTACTGCTTGCGGGTCCGGGTCGTCGTCGGTACGAAGACCGCCGCGTCGCCGAGATCGGTCAGCAGGCCGGCCGCGGTCTCCGTCATGAACGACAG
This sequence comes from Streptomyces sp. NRRL S-646, assembly GCF_000720765.1. Classification (GTDB taxonomy): domain Bacteria; phylum Actinomycetota; class Actinomycetes; order Streptomycetales; family Streptomycetaceae; genus Streptomyces. The sequence goes on along the minus strand of NZ_JODC01000005.1, from coordinate 97,019 downwards.
CGGCTTGGCCTCGTGCACCTCCACGCAGAGCAGCCGGGGCGCCCGCGCGTCCGGCATGGTCAGCGCGAGGGCCGCAGAGGAGTAGATGAGCGTACGGTCGAGGTCGCTCGCCACCAGCACCGGCATCAGACCGCCACCGCCCTGCCGTCGGCGCCCGTGGCGCCCCGCGTGTACTTGGGGTGGATCAACCCCACACAGGTGTAAGGCAGTTCGGCCACCTCTTCCACCGGCACTCCTCTCTGCTCGGCCAGCAGCCGGACGTGGTCCAGGTCGGCGCCCGCCCCGGCCTTCGCAAGGATCTTCCAGGGCACCCGGCGCAGCAGCACGCGCGTCGTCTCGCCGACGCCGGGCTTGACGAGGTTCACGTCGTGGATGCCGTACTCCTCGCTGATCCGTTCGACGGCCGCCCAGCCCTCCCAGGTCGGCTCGCGGTCGCCGGACAGCAGTTCCTTGACCTGCGTGCTGACGGCGTCCGCGACCTCCGGGAAACGGGCGGCTACGGCGTCCAGGAAGGCCACCGAGACATCGGTGCCGGCGAGTTCGCGGTAGAACTTGGCGCCATGGAAGTCGTGCGGGCCGACCAGGTCCGCGCGCAGCACCGTCCGCGAAATCAGGCCCGAGACGGTCGAGTTGAGGCAGGCGGAGGGTATGAGGAAGTCCTCCCGGGTGCCGTACGTCCGCACGCACGAGCCCGGGTCGGCCAGCACCGCGATCTCCGGGTCGAAGCCGGTGATGCCGTCGGAGGCCTCGAACTCCTCGATGGCGTCGGCGAGTTCGCGGGTGATGGCGCCCTTGCCGGTCCAGCCGTCGACGAAGACGACGTCGGACGGGTCGTGGTGGGCGGCCAGCCAGCGCAGCGCGTTGGCGTCGATACCGCGGCCGCGGACGATCGAGACGGCGTAGTGGGGAAGGTCGAGTCCGTGTCGGAACTGGGCCCAGCGGCGCATCAGCACGCCGACCGGGGTGCCGGCACGGGCCAGCGAGACGAGCACCGGCCGCGGGGACCGCTCGGCGAGCACGATCTCCGTAACCGCGCCGACCGCCAGGGCGAGACGCGCCGCGGACTCCTCCAGCGCCGTGTGGAACAGCTCCTGGTACTGCTCGCTCGGCTGGTACTCCACCGGCAGCGACTCCGCGTAGTGCGCACCGCCGCTCTGGATGGCCTCCTCCCGCTCCTCGGTCGGCGCCTCCAGCGTCACGTCCGAGAGGTCCTGCAGCAGCCAGCCGACCTCCTCGGGCGGATACGAGGAGAAGGCGGGGCCGCGGAGGGGCTCGGGCAGCATGGAGGGCCTTTCGGGAACGTACAGGGGCTCTGGCACGTAGGAGGGCACGACCGCCAGCAGAACGTGCGGGGCGTGGGCGGCCAGCTGGGCCAACAGGCCGTCCGGCGCATGCAGTTCGGGGGTGTCGGCGGCCGAGTCGACCACGGCGACCACCGCGTCGAAGCCGGCACCGGCCACGTTGTAGGCGTAGCGCTCGCCGGGGCCGTCGGCCGGGTCGTCGTGGGCGGGGAAGACCATGCGGCTGCGTATTGCGTAACCGGGGTCGTCGACCGCGAGGACGGGTGAGCGGGTGGTCGTGGAGTACCGCACCTCGGCGTCGGCGACCTGCTCCAGCTCGCGGGCGAGCCTGAGGGGCGTGTACATCAGCTCCTCGAAGCCGAGGATCAGTACGCGGTGCGCGTCCGGGGGGAGTGCCTCTGCGAGGCGGGCCGCCATCGCGGGCAGTGCGTTTTCGAGGCGGGCGCGGTGGGCCGGCGTGAAGCCGTGACGGCCCCCGTCGGGGAGGCCGCGGGGCCAGCAGAGGTCTACGCGGGAGATGTGGCCGCGGGGTCGCGTCTGCCGGGTGAGGTCGTCTTCCGGGTGCAGGTCGGTGGGGGCTTGTCGCGCAGTTCCCCGCGCCCCTGAGGGGGTGCTGCTCAGGTCGGCTTCAGTGGCACCGCCCTCCTTCAGGGGCGCGGGACTGTTTCGACTTGCGGCTCCGCCGCGGGGCGCGACCGGCCACGACGAACCCGCAGCCGACGAACTACCCGCCGCGGCACTCTCCGCCTCGTACCGCGCCACCAACGCCTGCCCCCTCTCCAGCACGCCGTGAGGCAACCGCACCGTCCCGGAAGCGGCCGCCACCAGGTCGACCCTCGCGCCGATCTCCCGCGCAAAGCCCTCCAGCCGCCCCAGATCCGCCGCCGACCGCATGTCGACCAGTGCCACCACCACATACCGCCGCCGCGGATACCGCCCGTGAAGGTCCCGGATGGTGTTCAGGACCGTATTGCCCGTCGAGAACTCGTCGTCGACCAGCACCAACGGCCCGTCCCCCACCAGCAACGCCGGATCCTCCGGCAGCAACAGGTGCGAGGTGGCATGCGAGTGCGACTCCTCGAAGCCGCCCGCCGGGGCGACCGAGGCGACCGGGCGCCGCGTGGAGTGCAGATACGGGGAGAGCCCCACACCGTCGGCGACCGAATGGCCAAGACCCGTCGCCGTCTCCGCGTACCCGAGGACGACCGCCCGGGCGGCCTCCTCCGCGCCCAGGAGCTCCCGCACCCGGCGGCCGAGTGCGAACCCGTACCCGTACACCACGGACGGCGACTGCGGCACATGCTTGCCGAGCACGTTGGAGACCAGCAGATGCGCCCGCTTGGGATTGCGCCGCAGGGCCAGCCCCAGCAGGTCGGTCAGCTTGTCGTCGCCCACGAGTTCGACACCGAGCCGCTCGGCGACCCATGTGCCGGACCAGACCGGGTTGTTCACTGCGTTGATCGCTTGCCCCTAGATATCTAGACAGTGCGGCTCAGCCGGGAATGCCCGCGGCGAGCAGATCCACAAAGCTGACGTCCTCGCGGGCGACGCCGAACACCTCGGCCCGCAGCATGGTCCGCTCGGCCCATGCACGGTGCGGCTTCACCTCGTTCATCTTGTTGGTGTACGCCGACCTCAGTACACCCCCGCCGCCCCGCTCGGGCCGCAGGATGTCCGCGGCGTCGCCGAACTCTTCGTGACTGACCACGGACAGTGCGTGTACGGGCAGTACGTGGGAGGGGTGGATGCAGGTCTTGCCCAGCAGGCCGTTGGCCTGGTCCAGGGAGATCTCCCGCAACAGCCCGTCCATGGCGTGCTCAATCAGTTTCTCGCGCAGCTCCACGGCCTGCCCCTCGAGGAACGGGCTGGTCCGCAGCATCGGCTTGAACATGCGCTCGGGGACCCGGAAGTACTCCCACACCGGCCCGGTCACCGTGAACCCGGTGCCGTCGGCCCGCCCCAGCAGGTTCACCACGTCGGAGATCACGGAGGCGACGACATGGACGTCGTACGCCGTCATGTCGGGGGCCCGGCGCAGGCCGTACGAGGAGCAGAAGTCGGTCACACCCAGGCGCAGTGCGAGCACGCGGTCGCGGTACTTGTCGACGGCGCGGGCGATGCCCTCCAGGCTCTCCACCCGCGACTCGCGGTAGAGCAGCTCGGGCGACTCCAGCACCGGCATGGCGAACAGCCGGTGCCCGCTCGCGGCCTCGGCGCTCGCCAGGGCCTCCAGGAAGGGGATCCCGCGCTCCTCGGTGAACTTGGGGAGCACGAATCCGGACAGCAGCCGCACGCTCGCCCCGAGTCGCTGAACGAGGTCGGGGATCTGCTCGGGCGTGCGGACCCGGACGAACAGCAGCGGCAGCTCGGTTCCGTCCCGCCCGGCCAGGTCGGCGAACTGACGGACGAGGTTCTCCTCCCCCGCCACCACGTCCGCGTCGTCGATCGAGTCCTCCAGGCACAGCACCATCGAGACCACGCCGAGTCCGGCCTGCTTGACGATGTCGTCGGCAAGCCGCGGCCGCGTGGCCGGACTGTAGAGCGTGGCGCCCAGGGCCGCGGAGAGCACCCGGGCCGGTGAGCCCGTGTCGAACTCGCACGGCTCCTGATGGAAGAGGCGCTGCCGCACCTCCGGGGCGATGTGCCCGAAATGACGCATAGAACTCCCCCGTGACGCCCGATAAGGCTATGGATTCAGTAATAGGTGGCCGGTAATAGTACGTAGAGAGTCGTGTCAAAGGTTCCCGCAGGGCATGAATTTCTGGTAACTCGGCCATGTCGACGGCGATTCGACGCTCCGTCGGCACAGTCGCGGGTCCCCCACCCCCGCGTTGTCGTGATCAGGACCGAGAGGGCAGGATGACCGCATGACGCACGCGATGCTGAAGGGGTCGAACGTCCCGCTCGAGGCCACCACGGTGCGCGCCGTGCTGCGCTGGACGCCCGGGCAGGGGGTCCCGGACGTCGACGCCTCGGCGCTGCTCCTCGGCCCCGACGGTCGTGTGCGCTCCGACGAGGACTTCGTCTTCTACAACCAGCCCCGGCACCCCTCCGGGAAGGCGAGGTGGCTCGGCAAGAAACGGGTCGCCGACGGCCTCACCGACACGATCCAGACAGATCTGGCCGGAGTCGAGGCCGACGTCAGCCGGATTCTCCTGGTCGCTTCGGCGGACGACGTCACCTTCGACCGCGTACAGGGGCTGCGCATCCTGCTGTACGACGCGACGAGCGCGGCCGACGAGCCGCTGATCCTCTTCGACATCAAGCCCCAGACGGGCAAGGAGACCGCCCTGATCTGCGGCGAGTTGTACCGCCGTGACGAGCTCTGGAAGTTCCGCGCCCTGGGCGAGGGCTACTCGGACGGTCTGAAGGGCCTGGCCACGGAGTTCGGCATCTCGGTGGACGAGTCGGAGGCCACCGAGGACCCGGCCCCCGAGGTCTCCCAGCCCCTCCCCCCGGAGCAGCCCACGGCGGTCCCCACGCAGCCGGCCTACGGCTACCCGCAGCAGCCCCCCACGACCCAACCCGCCTACGGCTACCCCCAGCCCACAGCGGCAGCCCCGTCCGGCTACGGCTATCCGCCTCCGGTGACGGTCCCGGCCCCGAACCCGGACTTCCGTCTGCCGCCGCAGGGCCCGCAATTCATCGGGCGTTAGCGGATTCTCAGGCGCCCCGGCCAAGACCGGCGTCCAGTGCTACCGCTCCACCGTGGACTTGTACCCCCGCCCCCACTGCAACCCCCACCCGTACAACCGATCCAGCTCCGCCTGGAACCCGTACACGAACTTCACCTCACGCCGCACCACCAGCTCCCCCTTCACGTTCTCGATCATCACCACCGCACACGACCGAGCCTGGGGATGCCGCTCATCAAGATGGATCTCGATCCGGGGCCCATTGCTGGGATACAGCGTGACTATCGCGTGCGTACGGTCGAACGCCGGCGTCTGGTCGTAGATGTACACGAACACCAGCAGCCGCTTGATCTCGTCCCGGTGGTCGAGGTTGACGTACATCGTCTCGCCGGACGCCGACCCGAACCGGTCGTCGCCGCTGAGCTTGACGTACGGCGGCGCATTGACGTCCCCGAGGTAGTTGCCGAGCGGCTGCACCACGCCCTTCGTGCCGTCCTGGAGCTCGTAGAGGCACGCCAGGTCGAGGTCGACGTTGACCATGCTCTGGCCGTGCCCCATGACCTCCGCGGGCTTGAGCGCCTTGAAGGGGTGTCGGAACAGGGACTCCCGCTGCGAGCCGCCGATGTCGGACGTCCGCATCCGCCAGCTCAGATTGACGCGCAGATGCCCGGTGGCGGCGCCCTGCTTGGTGAGGGAGACCTGGTGGTGCCGTTTGGTCAGCTCGATGGAGTTGGTGGCCGCGCTGCCCGAGTCGAAGTCGGCCTCGCGTCCGCGCCAGAGTCCGTCCAAGAAGCCCATTCCCGCCCCCAGATTCGCCCGGGTCCCGCTGGACCCGGCTTCACTTGAAAAACCGGCGGGGCGGCCGGTGGCCGGCCGCCCCGCACAGAGCGTTCCCTCAGAGCCTGCGTCATATCCCCGGCCGGGCGCGCGACGCCTGGCACACAGGCTCTCACCCGCAGGTGCGTCACACCCCGGACGAGATCTCAGTCTTCTCGTCCGAGCCCGTCGCTTTTCCCTCGGCTTCCGCGAGCGCCTTGTTGCGGCGCACCGAGGACCAGAAGGACCAGGCGATCAGGACGACACCGACGAGGCCGGTGATGACCTCGTTGATCTGGTACTGGATGGTGACCATGAGGATCACGGCCAGCGCACCGATCGCGTAGTGCGCGCCGTGCTCCAGGTAGACGTAGTCGTCGAGGGTGCCCTGGCGGACCAGGTACACGGTCAGCGACCGGACGTACATGGCGCCGATGCCGAGACCCAGCGCCATCAGCACGATGTCGTTGGTGATGGCGAACGCGCCGATCACACCGTCGAAGGAGAAGGACGCGTCCAGGACCTCGAGGTAGAGGAACATGAAGAACGCGGCCTGGCCGGCGAGGACGACCGCCGAGCGCTTCTTGCCGGTGCGCGCGGCCTCTTCCTCCTCCTCGTGCTCCCGCTCCTCCTCTTCCTCGAGCTTGTCCTCGAAGTAGCCGGAGAGTCCGCCGACGACCATGTACGTGATCAGGCCGGCGATGCCGGAGATCAGCACCGTCTGCGCCTTGTCGGCGTGCGCGCCGCCGTGCTGGTGGGCGTGGGTGGCGAAGGTGAACGAGGTGATCAGCAGGACGATGAGGGCGATGCACACCGCCAGCATGTCGACCTTGCCGAGCTTGGCCAGCGGGCGCTCGATCCAGCGCAGCCACTGGATGTCCCGGTCCTCGAAGATGAAGTCGAGGAAGATCATCAGAAGGAACATGCCACCGAAGGCGGCGATCGCCGGGTGGGCGTCGGTGACGAGCTGCTGGTACTGGTCCTTGTCGGTCAGGGCCAGGTTGACGGCGTCGATGGGGCTCTTTTTGGCGGTGACCGCGACGATGACGACCGGGAAGACCAGCCTCATGCCGAAGACCGCGATGAGGACGCCGACCGTGAGGAAGATCTTCTGCCAGAAGGCGTTCATCTTCTTCAGGATTCCGGCGTTGACCACCGCGTTGTCGAACGACAGCGAGATCTCGAGGATGGAGAGGATCGCCACGATGCCGAAGGCCTCCCACCCCCCGTAGAGGACGGCGACGGCCAGGCCGACCGCGGTAATCGCGAACGACCAGCCGAAGGTTTTCAGAAGCACTGGCTACCCAATCCGTATCGGTACGGGTCTCTCCCCCGCGCCGTACTCGCCTTTACGAAACGTTGACTCCGAAGTCTAGAGCGATGCCACGCAGCCCGGACGCGTACCCCTGTCCCACCGCCCGGAACTTCCATTCGCCCTGGTAGCGGTAGAGCTCACCGAAGATCATCGCGGTTTCGGTGGAGGCGTCCTCGCTGAGGTCGTAGCGCGCGAGCTCCTGGCCGTCGGCCTGGTTGACGACGCGGATGAAGGCGTTGCTCACCTGTCCGAAGGTCTGGGCGCGCTCGTCGGCCATGTGGATCGAGACCGGAAAGACGATCTTTTCGCAGTGGGCGGGCACCTGGCCCAGGTCGACCAGGATCGACTCGTCGTCGCCCTCGCCCTCACCGGTGAGGTTGTCGCCCGTGTGCTCCACCGAGCCCTCCGGGCTCTTGAGCTGGTTGTAGAAGACGAAGTACTCGTCCCCCAGGACCCGGTTGCCGGCGCCGCACAGCAGGGCGCTGGCGTCGAGGTCGAACGGGGCCCCGGTGGTGGAGCGCGCGTCCCAGCCGAGCCCGATCATCACCTGGGTCAGGTTGGGTGCGGCCTTGGACAGGGAGACATTGCCCCCCTTGGCGAGCGTGACGCCCATGATGCTGGTCCTCCCCGAGATGTTGCTTCTTTGGTTGTCCTGCGCGTCCGGCGCCGCACGCAAACGGTGCAGCGCCGGACGGTTCGAGACCCGTTGACGGATCTCAGACGTTCACGCCGAAGTCCTGCGCGATGCCGCGCAGGCCCGAGGCGTAGCCCTGGCCGATGGCGCGGAACTTCCACTCCGCACCGTGCCGGTACAGCTCGCCGAAGACCATGGCGGTCTCCGTCGAGGCGTCCTCGGAGAGGTCGTAGCGTGCGATCTCCGCCTCGCCCGCCTGGTTCACCACGCGGATGAACGCGTTGCGCACCTGGCCGAACGACTGCTGGCGGTTCTCGGCGTCGTAGATGGAGACCGGGAACACGATCTTCTCGACGTCGGCCGGGACGGCCGCGAGGTTGATCTTGATCTGCTCGTCGTCGCCCTCGCCCTCACCGGTGATGTTGTCGCCGGTGTGCTCGACCGAGCCGTCCGGGCTCTTGAGGTTGTTGAAGAAGACGAAGTTGGCGTCGCTGCCGACCTTGCCCGAGGCGTTCAGCAGCAGTGCGCTGGCGTCCAGGTCGAAGTCGGTACCGGTCGTGGTGCGGACGTCCCACCCCAGACCGACGATGACCGCGGTCAGGCCCGGGGCCTCCTTGGTCAGCGATACGTTGCCGCCCTTGCTGAGGCTGACTCCCACGAGTCCTCCATTGGTGTCCAGGGGCGGGGAGCCCCGCCGTGCGTTTGATACCGGATCAACGACTCGATCCTAGTGACGGGTTCCCGCCCCACGCATGGCTTGGAGCCGAAGAATCACAGGGTGTCGAGCGCCTTCACGTACTCGCTCAGGTCGCGGGCGTCCGGCAGTGCGTTGACGACGGTCCAGCGCACCACACCCTCCTTGTCGATGACGAAGGTGCCGCGCACCGCGCAGCCCTTGTCCTCGGCGAAGACGCCGTAGGCGCGGGAGACCTCGCCGTGCGGCCAGAAGTCGCTCAGCAGCGGGTACTCCAGGCCCTCCTGCTCGGCGAAGACGCGCAGGGTGTGGATGGAGTCGTTGGAGACGGCGAGCACCTGGGTGTCGCGGTCGGAGAACTGCGGCAGGTTGTCCCGCACCTCGCACAGCTCGCCGGTGCACACACCGGTGAAGGCGAAGGGGTAGAAGAGCAGGACCACGTTCTTGCTGCCACGGAACTCGGAGAGCTTCACGGTGGCGCCGTGGTTGTCCTTGAGCTCGAAGTCGGGGGCCTTGTCGCCGACCTGGATCGCCATCGGGATACGTCCCTTTCGGTGGGGCTGTTCGGGTGGCACCCACCTTACGCAGCGATCACAGAAAGCCGACGGACGGGCTGAGCATTGTCTTCTCAGCCCGTCCGGCGTTTGAGGACGAGGCCGTTCAGGCCGAATGGGGGGTGTGGGGGCACAGCCCCCGGCCACGACGGCCGACGGTCACCGCTTGGACTTGGCCGCCTTGGGCGTCACGAGCCGGCTGCCACTCCAGTCCTTGCCCACGCTGACGCTCTTGGAGGCGGACAGCCCCGCCGTCGTCGCGGCTTCGGAGATGTCGCTCGGCTCCACGTAGCCGTCGCGGCCGGTCTTCGGCGTCAGCAGCAGGATCGAGCCGCCCTCCTCGATGTACGTGGTGGCGTCCACCAGCACATCGGTCAGGTCGCCGTCCTCGTCGCGGAACCAGAGCACCACGGCATCGGCGACGTCGTCGTAGTCCTCGTCCACAAGGTCGCTGCCGATGACCTGCTCAATGGCCTCGCGGAGTTCCTGGTCTACGTCGTCGTCGTAGCCGATCTCCTGGACCACCTGCTCGGGCTGGAACCCCAGCCTGACGGCAGGGCTCGTCTCCGCGTGGTCCGCGGTCGCGCTCACGGGTTGCCTCCTGATCATGTCTTGGTGAGTATCTCAGCCACGCGCGTGCGCGAAGCATTGGCCGTAGTCCACACGGGCGGGGCGGATCGCGCAAGTACCCGGCCGTTCAGACCGCCGAAACGGTGACGATCCTGGCCGTGTCACCCCAACTTCAGGCATGCAACCGGCGCCACAAGTGACCTACACCACACCTTTCTGCCCCCTTTGTGGCATTGGGAACCAGCTGGAGCTGACGTAGGTCTCGGTTACCTCTCAGTAGAGATGACGTTTGCTTCCCCGAGGTACACGATGGGGAACGGTGCAGGCGTACCGAAAAGCAGCTCATTGCAGCCCTCTGACAGGTAAGGAACAGCGTGGCTTCCGGATCCGATCGCAACCCGATCATCATTGGCGGCCTTCCGAGTCAGGTTCCTGACTTCGATCCCGAGGAAACCCAGGAGTGGCTCGACTCCCTGGACGCCGCCGTCGACGAGCGCGGCCGTGAGCGGGCCCGCTACCTGATGCTGCGGCTGATCGAGCGGGCCCGCGAGAAGCGCGTGGCCGTGCCCGAGATGCGCAGCACGGACTACGTCAACACGATCGCGACCAAGGACGAGCCGTTCTTCCCCGGCAACGAGGAGATCGAGCGCAAGGTCCTGAACGCCACCCGCTGGAACGCAGCGGTCATGGTCTCACGCGCCCAGCGCCCCGGCATCGGCGTCGGCGGCCACATCGCCACCTTCGCCTCCTCCGCGTCCCTCTACGACGTGGGCTTCAACCACTTCTTCCGCGGCAAGGACGAGGGAGACGGCGGCGACCAGGTCTTCTTCCAGGGCCACGCCTCTCCGGGCATCTACGCCCGCGCGTTCCTGCTCGACCGCCTCAGCGAGGAGAACCTCGACGGCTTCCGGCAGGAGAAGTCGAAGGCGCCGCAAGGGCTGTCCTCGTACCCGCACCCGCGGTCGATGCCGGACTTCTGGGAGTTCCCGACCGTGTCGATGGGCCTCGGCCCGATCGGTGCGATCTACCAGGCCCGGATGAACCGCTACATGCACGCGCGCGGGATCGCCGACACGAGCAAGTCCCATGTGTGGGCGTTCCTCGGAGACGGCGAGATGGACGAGCCGGAGTCGCTCGGCCAGCTGACCATCGCCGCCCGTGAGGGCCTGGACAACCTGACCTTCGTGGTCAACTGCAACCTGCAGCGCCTGGACGGCCCGGTGCGCGGCAACGGCAAGGTCATCCAGGAGCTGGAGTCGGTCTTCCGCGGCGCCGGCTGGAACGTGATCAAGCTGATCTGGGACCGCTCCTGGGACCCGCTGCTCGCCCAGGACCGCGACGGCCTCCTCGTCAACAAGATGAACACGACGCCGGACGGCCAGTTCCAGACGTATGCCACCGAGTCCGGCGCCTACATCCGCGAGAACTTCTTCGGCGACGACCAGCGGCTGCGCGCGATGGTCGAGGGCATGACCGACGACCAGATCCTGCACCTGGGCCGTGGCGGTCACGACCACAAGAAGATCTTCGCGGCGTTCTCGGCGGCCAAGGCGCACAAGGGCCAGCCGACGGTGATCCTGGCCAAGACGATCAAGGGCTGGACGCTGGGCCCGAACTTCGAGGGCCGCAACGCCACGCACCAGATGAAGAAGCTGACGGTCGACGACCTCAAGCGCTTCCGCGACCGGCTGCACCTGCCGATCTCCGACAAGGACCTGGAGGGCGGGCTCCCGCCGTACTACCACCCGGGGCGGAACTCGGAAGAGATCCAGTACATGCACGACCACCGCAAGCAGTGCGCCGGGTATGTCCCGACGCGTGTCGTGCGCTCCAAGCCGCTCGCGCTGCCGGACGACAAAACGTACGCGACTGTGAAGAAGGGCTCGGGTCAGCAGTCGATCGCGACCACGATGGCCTTTGTACGTCTCCTCAAGGACCTCATGCGGGACAAGGAGCTCGGCAAGCGGTTCGTGCTGATCGCGCCGGACGAGTACCGCACGTTCGGCATGGACTCCTTCTTCCCGAGCGCGAAGATCTACAACCCGCTCGGCCAGCAGTACGAGGCGGTCGACCGCGACCTGCTGCTCGCGTACAAGGAGTCGCCGACCGGCCAGATGCTGCACGACGGCATCTCCGAGGCGGGCTGCACCGCCTCGCTGATCGCGGCGGGTTCGGCGTACGCCACGCACGGCGAGCCGCTCATCCCGGTCTACGTCTTCTACTCGATGTTCGGCTTCCAGCGCACCGGTGACCAGTTCTGGCAGATGTCCGACCAGCTGGCACGCGGTTTCGTCCTGGGTGCGACCGCCGGCCGTACGACGCTGACCGGTGAGGGTCTGCAGCACGCCGACGGCCACTCGCAGCTGCTCGCCTCGACCAACCCGGGCTGTGTCGCCTACGACCCGGCGTACTCGTACGAGATCGCGCACATCGTCAAGGACGGTCTGCGGCGGATGTACGGCGGGGACGCGGAACACCCGCACGGCGAGGACGTCTTCTACTACCTCACCGTCTACAACGAGCCCATCCAGCACCCGGCCGAGCCGGAGAACGTGGACGTCGAGGGCATCCTCAAGGGCATCCACCGGCTCTCCGAGGGCACTTCGGGGTCGATCCCGGCGCAGATCATGGCGTCCGGCGTCGCGGTGCCGTGGGCCGTCGAGGCGCAGAAGATCCTCGCCGAGGAGTGGAACGTCAAGGCCGACGTCTGGTCGGCGACCTCCTGGAACGAGCTGCGGCGCGAGGCGGTGGACGTCGAGCGGCACAACCTGCTGCACCCCGAGGAGGAGCAGCGGGTCCCGTACGTGACCCAGAAGCTGTCGGGCGCGCAGGGGCCCTTCGTGGCCGTGTCCGACTGGATGCGGGCGGTTCCGGACCAGATCGCGCGGTGGGTGCCGGGGTCTTACCAGTCCCTGGGTGCCGATGGGTTCGGCTTCGCCGACACCCGTGGGGCGGCCCGGCGGTTCTTCCACATCGACGCGCAGTCGATCGTGGTGGCGGTGCTCACCGAGTTGGCCAAGGAGGGGAAGGTGGACCGGTCCGTGCTGAAGCAGGCCATTGACCGGTATCAGCTGCTGGATGTTTCGGCGGCGGACCCGGGTGCCGCGGGCGGCGACGCGTAGTCACAGAACCGCGCGTCGGTGTTCCATACGATGCGGGCATGAAGCAACAAACGGCTCAGGGGCGTTGGGAGCAGTTCACCCAACGCCCCTTGCTGGCGCTCGCGGTGGCTTTCGCCGTCGCGTACGCCGTGCCGATCGTGGACCACTCGGCGGGACATTCACTGACCGAGGTGTGCACGGCGGTCGAGTGGGTGGTGTGGGGGGCGTTCGCCACCGACTATGTGGTGCGGCTGGGGCTGGCCCGGCGGCGCAAGGAGTTCGTCCGTACGCACTGGCTGGACCTGTGCGCGGTCGTGCTGCCGATCCTGCAGCCTCTGCGGCTGCTGCGGATGGTGTCGACGCTGATACTCGTCGGACGGCGGGCGCGGATGGCCTCGCAGATCCAGCTGACGACGTATGTCGTGGGGTCCGTGGTCGGGTTGCTGATGTTCGGGTCGCTGGCCGTGCTGTCCGTGGAGCGGGAATCGCCGGACGGGAACATCCGCACACTGGGTGACGCCCTGTGGTGGTCGTTCACGACGATGACGACCGTAGGGTACGGGGATCATGCGCCGACCACCGGGCTCGGGCGGATGATCGCCGTCGGGCTGATGCTGTCCGGGATAGCCCTGCTGGGTGTGGTGACCGCGAACATCGCCACGTGGTTCATTGCACGGTTCGAGAAGGACGACGTGGAGGAGCGGCGGCAGACGGAGGCGATCGAGGCGCTCACGGAGGAGGTGCGGGCGCTTCGGGCCGAGGTGGCGGCGTTGCGGGAACCGTCGGGTACGCCGTGAACCGGGCTGCCCACACCTGAAGGTGGGCCCCCGGCCACCCGCCGGGGACCCTTCCCTCACACGCCCCGGGTCAGAAGAGACCGTTGCCCGGGGTTGCCGCTCCGGCGAGCCACACGATCGCCAGGAGCGTGTCGATGGCGCCCAGAACTAGGGCGACCAGGGCCGGTATGGGACCTGAGCGTGCCCAGGTACGGCCCATTGCGAGCCAGCCGCAGACGATCGCCACGGGGCCGAGGATGATCCCCAGCACGAAGAATCCCGCGACAGCGCAGATGGCTCCGATGATTCCGAGCGTTGCGCGATCCGGCCCGGTCCGTGACCACGTACGGCCACGTGAGCGGGGGTACCTGCGCGTTCCGTGTCCGAAGCCCGCCATCATCAACTCCCTGAACCCCGGGGTCTGTTCGGGGTTCAACAGGCGGGTACCCCCGGAGCGCTTCCTAACCCTCGGGCTGTCGGCGCGCTGCCCCCCTCCGGCAGCGCGCCGCAGCACCGGTCGCCCTCCACACCGTACGAACTTGCCCGAGGAACATGCCGTGTGGAGGGCGTGACCACTGTGGCCTGCGGCGCGCACCGGATGCGAGGAATCTTTAGCTTCTTCACCCTGATAGGCGAAGTCCGTTGAAAACCCGTCAGGTTCGCCGGGCTTCCCCGCGTCAGATGTGGGCCGCGCCCGCGCCCGCCTCCGCGTTCTCGCCGCGCTTGGTGAGCAGGGCGACGAAGACCGCCACGACCGCGACTGAGCAGGCGACCAGGGACGCCAGGCTCATGCCGGAGATGAACGTGTCGTGCGCGACGTCCGCGATCTTCGCGGCGATCGCCTCCGGGGTGCCCTTGGCGACCGGGGCCACACCGACCTGGACGGCCTCGGAGGCCTGGCCCAGCTGGGTCGGGGTGAGCGGGGGGAGGCCGGCGTCCTTCCAGTTGCCGGCGAGGTCGCTGTCGACCTTGGACGCCATCACGGCGCCGAGGACGGCCGTACCCAGGCTGCCGCCGATCTGCATCGCCGCCTGCTGGAGGCCGCCGGCGACGCCGGAGAGCTCCATGGGCGCGTTGCCGACGATGACCTCCGTGGCGCCGACCATGACCGGCGCGAGGCCGAGGCCGAGCAGGGCGAACCAGAGGGACATGACGGCGCTGCCGGTGTCCGCCTCCAGCGTCGACATGCCGTACATGGCGATCGCGGTGGCAGCCATGCCGCCGGCCAGCGGGATGCGCGGGCCCAGCTTGGTGATCAGGGCGCCCGCGAGCGGGGAGCCGACGATCATCATGCCGGTGAGCGGGAGCAGGTGCTCGCCGGCGTCGATCGGCTTCATCCCATGCACGTTCTGCAAGTAGAACGTCACGAAGAACAGGCCGCCCATGAACGCGATGGCCATCAGGACCATCAGCACGACACCCGCGGACAGCGCTACCGAGCGGAACAGGCCGAGCGGGATCAGCGGCTCCTCGACCTTCGTCTCCCAGAAGGAGAAGAGGACGAAGCCGACGATCGAGACGGCTATGAACGTCCAGGTCCTGCCGTCGCCCCAGCCCCAGCTCGGGGCCTTGATCAGGGCCCAGACCAGGCAGAACATCGCGCCGGAGAGCAGGGCGATGCCCAGGAGGTCGAAGGAGCGCGGCGCGTTTTCCGCGCGGTGGTCGCGCAGGATCAGCAGGCCCAGGATCAGGGCGATCGCGCCGACCGGCACGTTGATGAAGAACACCGACTGCCAGTTGACGTGCTCGACCAGGACGCCGCCGAGGATCGGGCCGCCCGCTGTGGAGGCGCCGATGACCATGCCCCAGATACCGATGGCCATGTTGAGCTTCTCGGCCGGGAAGGTCGCGCGCAGCAGGCCGAGCGCGGCCGGCATCAGCAGCGCGCCGAACAGGCCCTGGAAGACGCGGAAGGTGACGACCGCGGCGATGGAGCTGGACAGACCGATGGCGCCCGAGGCCGCGGCGAAGCCGACGACGCCTATCAGGAAGGTCTGGCGGTGCCCGAAGCGGTCGCCGAGCTTGCCCGCGGTGATCAGCGAGACCGCGAGGGCGAGGAAGTACCCGTTGGTGATCCACTGGACGTCGGCGAAGCTCGCCTTGAGGTCCTTCTGGATGGCCGGGTTGGCGATGGCCACGATGGTGCCGTCGAGGGCCACCATCATGACCCCGACGGCGACGGTGATGAGGGTGAACCACGGGTGGCCGCGCAGCCCGGAGGCCTGCGGCACGTCCGACGGGGCTGCCGACGCCTTGTCCCCCGGCCCCGTCGTGTCGATGGTGGTCTGACTAGTCATGCGTTCGAGGCTAGTGACAGCCACTGACAATTGACAAACCAATTCACAAGTCAGTAACTGACGCATATGGAAACACTCCGCGAACGCAAGAAGCAGCGCACCCGGGACGCGCTGCTGCGGGCCGCCGTCGAACTGTTCACCACGCGCGGGTACGAGGCGACGACCGTCGACGACATCGCCGAGGCCGTCGAGGTCTCACAGCGCACCTTCTTCCGCTACTTCGCCGGCAAGGAGGAGGCCGCGCTCGCCCTGCAGGAGCTGGCGGTGGCGCGGTTCGTCGAGGCCGTACGCGAACGGCCGGCGGACGAGGCGCCGATGCAGGCCCTGCGCCAGGCGGTCCTGGAGGGCTGGAACACGCTCCACGAGGTCATCGAGGCCGTCGTACCTGTCGAGCTGTATCTGCGTATGTACCGGGTGATCGAGTCGACACCCGTCCTGCTCGCCGCACATCTGCGGCGCAACGAGGAGACGGAGGACACGATCGCGCGGATGCTCGCCGAGCGGGAGGGCCTGGACGTGGACGCCGACCCGCGGCCGCGCCTTGCCGTGGCGGTCTTCGGCGGGGTGATGCGGGTGACGGAACGCCAGTGGTCCACCGGCGAGGACTTCAGCGTCGAGGCGATGCGCGCCTTGACGATTTCGTACCTCGAACAGGTGGGCCCCGCACTCACGGAGAGCTGGCGAACACGCTGAGGCACATCGCGAGGACATTGAGAGACACTGAGGTCATCGCCACGTTTATCGAAACGTGATACCCGTCACTCAGCTCACGCGAGACCCTCTCGTTCTCCTAGTGTGTCCTCCCAGTGACTTCCTTCGACACCTCCCCGCAACTGAACGTCTGGCGCGCGCTGCTCGCCCTGGCCGTCGTGTTCGTCATGCTGGCGACGACCGGCTGGACGGCCCTGAGCAGCCATCGCGGAGCGACTCCACTGCAGGCTTCGCTCTCCTCCTGGGAGCACGGCCGCATCCACGGGCGCTCTCTGCCGGACCCCGACGCGTCCCCCGGGCGCCTCACCCGCTTCTTCGCCTCGCTCACCGCTCAGGAGCGCACCCATCTCGCCCACCGCTATCCCCTCGCGGTCGGCAACATGAACGGTGCTCCCGTCGCGCTGCGCTACCGCGCCAACCGTCTCGCGCTCACCGAGCAGCGCAAGGTCGAGCTCGGGCGTATGCACGACAGCCGGCTCTCGCCCGTCGGGCAGCAGGACGCCGGCCGGCGGATGCACCGCTACCAGTCGTTGCTGCAGAAGGGCCGGCAGATCCTCGCCTTCGACCCCGAGGGCTCGGGGCGGGTCGCGGAGGTGCTCGGGGACCTGCAGCGCGCCGAGCGCGTGTCGGTCGTCGTCCCCGGCGTCGACACCGACCTGCTCACCTTCCAGAAGACCAACCGCCCGTACTCGGCGCCCGTCGGCATGGCCAAGTCGCTGTACGCGGCGGAGCAGGCGGCGAGCCCGACGACGCGTACGGCCGTGATCGCCTGGGCCGACTACACGGCGCCCGCCGGGCTCGGTATCGACTCGGCGACGGCGATGCGCGCGGCGGAGGGCTCGCTGCGGCTGAACGCGATGCTGCGCGGGCTGCCCGGCAAGGCGCCGGTCTCACTGTTCTGCCACAGCTACGGCTCCGTGGTGTGCGGCATCGCCGCGCCCGGACTGCCGCGCCGGGTGGCCGACATAGCGGTGGCCGCCAGCCCCGGCATGCGCGTGGAGAACGCCTCCCACCTGCGCACCACCGCCCAGGTGTGGGCGATGCGGGACGCCACGGACTGGGTCCAGGACGTGCCGTATCTGGAGCTCGGCGGGCTGGGCCACGGGGCGGACCCGGTGTCGGCCGCGTTCGGGGCACGCGTGCTGTCGGCGCGGGGCGCGAAGGGGCATGCGGGCTATTTCGAGCCGGGCACGGAGAGCGTGCGGAACTTTGCGGAGATCGGCGTTGGCGCGTACCGGTCGGTGCACTGCGCACGCGAGGAGAACGTGTGCCGGGAGGGTTTGTCCGGCGCGTCCATGGCCGGACGCGCGTAGAGGCGCAGAAACTGCGGTCTGCGCGGGGTGGAGACGAAGGACCGGGTCATGCATACGATGAGCCGCATGGGTGACGTACTGGCCGGATTTCATGCCGCCTGGGAGTTCGAGTCCGACTCCGTGCTCATCCGCTACGAACGGGGGATTCGAACACCCAAGCTCTTCCAGGCACTGGGAGAACGTCGTGTGCCGCTGGAGGCGATCTCCGGGGTGACGCTGTCCCCCGGGAAGCGCGGCACCGTCGTCCTGCGGGCCGAGGTGCGGCCCGGGGCCGATCCCCTGCTGGAGGCGGCGGCGGGGCAGCTGAAGGAAGGGTGCGATCCGTACCGGCTGGTGCTGCCTGCCGAGCGGGACGCTCTCGCCGAGTACTACGCCGACGAGCTGCGGGCGCTGTTGACCGCGGGCGGGGAGCCTGCCGAGCGGTATCTGGTGGCCGCGCCCGAGGCGCCCCGGCAGTTCAAGGCGTATGACGCGAAGGCGTCCTTCGACGGGAAGACCGTGCACTTCCGGTGGTTCTGGACGGGGGCGTCGTCGGCGAAGTGGAAGGCCGGGGACCAGAGTTTTCCGGTCGGCGAGCTGAGCGGGGTGGAGTGGCGGTCGCCGGAGGTGTTCGAGGGGCATCTGCGGTTGTTGCTGCGCAGTGCTGCGCAGGAGGCTGCGTCGGCCGTGCAGGTGGATCAGGATCCGGCGGCTGTGGTGTTCGGGTTGGGGTATGGGCCCGTGCATGAGTCACTGCCGTTTGCTGCGGCGGTGTTGGCTGCTGTGCGGGATGCCGGGCCGTCGGCTGTGGTGTCGGCCGGTGCGCCGAGGCGCGATCCGGCCGACATTGCTGAGCGGATCCGTCACCTGGGGGAGTTGCATCAGGCGGGGCTGGTGACGGATGAGGAGTTCTCCGTGAAGAAGGCGGAGCTGTTGGCGGAGCTTTAGCCTTCGGCGGTTCGTTGGCTGGTGCGGGTTGAGTGTGGCTGGTCGCGCCCGGTTTACTCCCTGCCTGCCGACGCGAAGGACATGTCCGGGTAGCGCGTTCCCGCCACCTTGCCCGCGATCGGCTCCAGCGCAGCCAGTTGCTCTTCCGTCAGGACGACGGCCGTCGCCGCTGCGTTCTCCTCCACCCTCCTGACCTTTGTTGTGCCCGGGATCTGGGCGACCGCCAGCCCGTGCACATCCGCCCGCTGCTGGACCCAGGCCAGGGCGATCTGGGCCGGGGAGGCGTTGTGGGCCTCGGCCACTGTGCGGATGGGGTCGAGGAGGGTCGCGTTGGTGGCCGCGTTGTCGCCCTGGAAGCGGGGCATCGTGCGGCGGACGTCGCCGTCGGTCAGGTCCTTCTGTGCGTTGGAGAAGGAGCCGGCGAGGAAGCCGCGGCCCAGTGGGGAGTAGGGGACCAGGGCCACGCCCAGTTCGCGGGCGGCCGGCACCACGTTGGCCTCGATGTCCCGGCTGAACAGGGACCACTCCGACTGCACGGCGGCGATCGGGTGCACGGCCTGCGCGGCGCGCAGTTCGTCGGCGGTGACCTCGCTGAGGCCGAGGTGCTTGACCTTGCCCTCGCGGACCAGCTCGGCCATGGCGCCGACGGTCTCCTCGATCGGGACGTTCACATCGCGCCGGTGCATGTAGTAGAGGTCGATGACGTCGACGTCGAGGCGGCGCAGGCTGCCCTCGACGGCCTGGCGGACGTACGGGGCGTCGCCGCGGATGACCCGCTTGGTGCGGTCGCCCGCCGGGACGCGTACGCCGAACTTGGTCGCGATGACGACCTCGTCCCGGTGCGCCTTGAAGAACGGCGACAGGAAACGCTCGTTGTCGCCGTCGCCGTAGCCCTCCGCCGTGTCGTACAGCGTGACGCCCAGCTCCAGTGCCCGCTCCAGGGTGGCTCGCGACTCCTCCGCGTCGGAGGGGCCGTACGCCCAGCTCATGCCCATGCAGCCGAGGCCCTGTACGCCGACCTCGGGGCCGTCGGCGCCGAGTCGTACGGTTGGGATCCTGCTGTCCGTCATCACACCTTCTCCGCCTCGTAGGCACGGGCGCGGTCGGCGTCCGCGTAAAAACTGATCTTCCGGTCGAGCACCGCGAGGGTGTCCTGCAGCTCGGCGATCCGGGCCAGCACGTCCCGGCGGGTCTGCTCGAGCAGCTCGAAGCGCTCGCCGAACGTGTGGTCGCCCTCGCGCACCAGCTCCGCGTACCGCACCATGTCGGCGACCGGCATCCCGGTCAGCCGGAGCTTGCCGACGAGGTCCAGCCAGTCGAGGTCGCGGTTGCTGTAGCGGCGCTGGCCCGTGTGCGAGCGGTCCACGTGCGGCATCAGGCCGATGCGCTCGTACCAGCGCAGGGTGTGCGCGGTCAGGCCGGTGAACGCGACGACCTCGCTGATCGTGTAACTGTCCTGGCCTTCGGGGCGCCGATGGGGGTGGGGCGGGGCACCGCAGCTGTCGGTCCTGGTGGGCGTGGTCTCCATCACCGTCATGCCCTCAACGCTATGACCTTCGAGTGCACTCCAAGCAAGCGGAACCGGTAAGAAAACGGCGGGACATGGGGCTGTGGCGGTGACTAGCGTGCGGGACATGAGTCTTGTACGCCGGGCCGTGCCCGAGGACGCGCGGGAAGTACTGCGGCTGCGCCAGGTGATGATCGATGCGCTGCCGGGGTCGGATCCTGCCACGGACTGGCACGAGCAGTCACTGCCGGGGCTGCGGGAGAGGCTGGGCGAGGCGGACGGGAACTTCGCCGCGTTCGTCGTCGACCATCCGGAGCGGCCGGGTGCGCTGGCGGCGCTGGTGGCCGGGACCGTCGACTACCGGATCGGGAAGGCGGGCGATCCGCACGGGGCGGTCGGCTTCGTCTTCAGTGTGGCGACCGATCCCGACGCGCGCCGTCGCGGGTACGCGCGCGCGGGCATGGACGTGCTGCTGGACTGGTTCCGGGAGCGTGGGGCCGCGCGTGTGCACCTCACCGCCTCCCCGGACGCGGAGCCGCTGTACGTCTCCCTCGGTTTCAAGCCCAAGCCCGACCCGTTGCTGGAGCTCACGCTGTGAGCGCTTAGGCTCGGCGGCATGTCGCTGAAGAGCCTTGCGCTGATCGAAAACTGGCCGGTTCCCACCGCCGCGGCGGGCGTGGTGCGGGGCGACGGCACGGTCCTCGGCACCCATGGCCCGGCAGGCCACCGCTTCCCGCTCGCCTCGGTCACCAAGCCGCTCACCGCGTACGCCGCCCTCGTCGCGTACGAGGAGGGCGCGATCGAGCTCGACGAACCGGCTGGTCCGCCCGGCTCGACGGTCCGCCATCTGCTGGCGCACACCTCGGGGCTCGCGTTCGACGAGCACCGGGTGACCGCGCCGCCCGGGGAGCGGCGGCTGTACTCCAACGCCGGGTTCGAGCAGCTCGGCGACCACATCGCGAAGGCGACGGACATTCCGTTCGGGGAGTATCTGCGGCAGGCGGTGCTGGAGCCGCTGGGGATGACCGGCACCTCCCTGGAGGGCTCCCCCGCCAAGGACGGCGTCTCGACGGTCGAGGACCTGCTGCGGTTCGCGGCCGAGGTGCAGGGGCCGCGGCTGCTGGATCCGCGGACCGTGGCGCAGGCGATGACGGTGCAGTACCCGGGCACGAAGGGTGTGCTGCCCGGGTACGGCCACCAGAACCCGAACGACTGGGGTCTCGGCTTCGAGATCCGCGACTCCAAGTCGCCGCACTGGACGGGCTCTTCGTCCTCTCCGCGGACCTTCGGGCACTTCGGGCAGTCGGGTACGTTCCTGTGGATCGACCCGGATGCGGGAGCGGCGGGCGTGGCCCTGACCGACCGGGCCTTCGGGCCCTGGGCGGTCGAGGTGTGGCCGGTGTTCACGGACGCGGTGCTCTCGGAGCTGCGGGGCTGAGGGCTCTTCCCGTCCCTGGGGGCTGCGCCCCCAGACCCCCGCTTTCGGCCTGAACGGCCTCGTCCTCAAACGCCGGACGGGCTGAAAAGATCAAACCCCGCCCGGGCTGGGAAGTCCCACCATCTCCCAGATCAACAGTTCCGCGTCCATCGCGGCCAGTGCCTCCACGTCCTTCGCATCCGTGATCCTGGCCGCGTCGCCGGGACCGAAATGCTCCCCGTCCAGGCGTACTTCGCCGCGTACGACGTGGACGTAGACGTGGCGCCCGTCCGGCACCGCCGTCCGCTCCCCCGCACCCAGGCGCCGTACGTGGAGCATCGCGCCCGCCTGAGGGACCGCGTACGGCGTCGAGTCGGCGATGCCGTGGACGATCTCGTATGCGGGGTCGCCGCCGGGCTCGCGGGGGGCCAGCCACATCTGGACGAAAGTCAGGGGGCGGTCGCCGTCGTTGCGCTCCACGTGCCGTACGCCCGCCGCAGAGCTCAGCCGCTGGACGTCGCCGGGCCGGACCGTCGTCTCGTGGCCGGCGGAGTCGCGGTGGGTCAGTTCGCCCTCGACCACCCACGTCACGATCTCGGTGTGACTGTGCGGGTGTTCGTCGAAGCCGGCGCCGGGCGCGAGGCGCTCCTCGTTGCAGGCGATCACCGCACCGAAGCGGAGGTTGTCGGGGTCGTAGTGCGGGCCGAAGGAGAAGGCGTGCCACGACTCGATGCCGGCTGCCGGGTCGCCCCCTGGATAGCGCTCCGCAGCGCGCCGTACGTCCATCACGAACTCCACGGTAGCCCTCAGCCTGCACCCGGCGACGCACACTCCCGTCCGGATAAGGCAGTCTTGTCCCCGTGCCCGAACCCGAAACGAGCAAGCCCGAAGCCGCCGCGCCCGGCGTCCACCAGCACGCCGCGACCCTGAAGCGACTGGAGAAGTCCTCCGGTTCTCTCGCCGCGCAGGCCATCGCACGCATGGACGAGACGCTGCCGTGGTACCGGGCGATGCCCCCGGAGAACCGTTCCTGGATCGGGTTGGTCGCCCAGGCCGGTATCGCCGCCTTCACCGAGTGGTTCCGGCATCCTGACGCCCCGCAGGCCATCTCGACGGATGTGTTCGGGACCGCGCCCCGCGAGCTGACCAGGGCGATCACGCTGCGGCAGACCGTGGAGATGGTGCGCACCACCATCGAGGTCATGGAATCCGCCATCGACGAGGTGGCGGCACCCGGCGACGAGAATGTGCTGCGCGAGGCGCTGCTCGTGTACGCCCGGGAGATCGCCTTCGCCACCGCCCAGGTGTACGCCCAGGCCGCCGAGGCACGCGGTGCCTGGGACGCTCGGCTCGAGTCTCTTGTCGTCAATGCCGTGCTGAGCGGGGAGGCCGACGAAGGGGCGGTGAGCCGGGCCGCCGCCCTGGGATGGAATGCGCCGGAGCATGTGTGTGTCGTCCTCGGGACCGCCCCCGACGGGGACTCCGAGCTGACGGTGGAGGCGATTCGGCGGGCCGCCCGGCACGCCAAGCTGCAGGTGCTCACCGGGGTGCTCGGGGACCGGCTCGTCGTCATCGCCGGTGGCAGCGACAATCCGATCGGCGTGGCGAAGTCGCTGATCGGGCCGTATGCGGCCGGGCCCGTGGTGGCCGGGCCCGTGGTGGCCGATCTGCTCGCCGCGACCCGGTCCGCGCAGGCTGCGGCCGCCGGGCTGAAGGCGTGTTCTGCCTGGCAGGACGCCCCGCGGCCGGTGCTGGCGGACGATCTG
Organism: Streptomyces sp. NRRL S-646; assembly: GCF_000720765.1. Classification (GTDB taxonomy): domain Bacteria; phylum Actinomycetota; class Actinomycetes; order Streptomycetales; family Streptomycetaceae; genus Streptomyces. The sequence continues at coordinate 73,685 of NZ_JODC01000005.1, read as the reverse complement.
CTGCCGGAGCGCGCGATGGCCGGTGACCCCAGCGCGCGCGAGCAGCTGGTGGAGGAGATCTACAGACCGCTGGAGGAGGCCGGCTCGGCGCTTCTGGAGACGCTCTCCGTCTATCTCGAGCAGGCGAGCAGTCTGGAGGGCGCGGCCCGGATGCTCTTCGTTCACCCGAACACCGTGCGCTACCGGCTCCGACGTGTGACTGACGTCACCGGCTGGTCGCCTTCCGATGTACGCTCCGCCTTCACGCTGCGGATCGCGCTGATCCTGGGGCGTCTGGCCGACGGGGATCTCCCCGCCTAGTCTTTTGTCGGGGGTCCACAAAACCCCCTCGTGTTCTTCGTCCCTGTCCCCACGGGCGGCCTTGGCCGTCCACAAGAGAGAGTGTGAGAGTGCTCGTACTCGTCGCTCCCGGCCAGGGTGCCCAGACGCCCGGCTTCCTGACTCCCTGGCTCGAACTGCCCGGCGCCGCCGACCGCGTCGCCGCCTGGTCCGACGCCATCGGACTGGACCTCGCCCACTACGGCACAAAGGCCGACGCGGAGGAGATCCGCGACACCGCCGTGGCCCAGCCGCTGCTCGTCGCCGCCGGCATCCTGTCCGCCGCGGCACTCGGTGCCGTCACGCCGAACGCAGTCGCGGGCCACAGCGTCGGCGAGATCACCGCCGCCGCCTTCGCGGGCATCCTCGACGACACCTCCGCGCTCACCCTCGTACGCAAGCGGGGTCTGGCCATGGCCGACGCCGCCGCGATCACCGAGACCGGGATGTCGGCGCTGCTCGGCGGCGACCCCGAGGTGTCGGTCGCGCACCTGGAGAGGCTGGGTCTGACCCCGGCGAACGTGAACGGCGCGGGCCAGATCGTCGCCGCGGGCACGCTGGAGCAGCTCGCCGTGCTGAACGAGGACAAGCCCGAGGGCGTCCGCAAGGTCGTCCCGCTGAAGGTCGCCGGCGCCTTCCACACGCACCACATGGCGCCCGCCGTCGACGCGCTGGCGAAGGCCGCCGCCGAACTGGCCCCCGCCGACCCGAAGTTCACGTACGTGTCCAACAAGGACGGGCAGGCCGTCGCGACCGGCGCCGAGGTGCTTCAGCGACTGGTCGGCCAGGTCGCCAACCCGGTCCGCTGGGACCTGTGCATGGAGACCTTCAAGGAGCTCGGCGCGACCGCCCTCATCGAGGTCTGCCCCGGCGGCACGCTGGTCGGACTCGCCAAGCGCGCACTGCCGGGTGTGAAGACGCTCGCGCTCAAGACCCCCGACGACCTCGACGCGGCCCGCGAGCTCATCGCTGAGCACGCCAACGCCTGACCCCAAGGAGCCGTACGAACATGTCGAAGATCAGGCCCAGCAAGGGCGCCCCGTACGCGCGCATCCTCGGTGTGGGCGGCTACCGCCCGACCCGGGTCGTGCCGAACGAGGTGATCCTCGAAACGATCGACTCGTCCGACGAGTGGATCCGTTCGCGCTCCGGCATCGAGACCCGGCACTGGGCCTCCGACGAGGAGACCGTCGCCGCGATGTCGATCGAGGCGTCCGGCAAGGCGATCGCCGACGCCGGGATCTCCGCCGAGCAGATCGGCGGCGTGATCGTCTCGACCGTCTCGCACTTCAAGCAGACCCCCGCCGTCGCGACGGAGATCGCCGACAAGCTCGGCACCAACAAGGCCGCCGCGTTCGACATCTCCGCGGGCTGCGCGGGCTTCGGCTACGGCCTCACCCTCGCCAAGGGCATGATCGTCGAGGGCAGCGCGGAGTACGTCCTCGTCATCGGCGTGGAGCGGCTGTCCGACCTCACCGACCTGGAGGACCGGGCGACGGCCTTCCTGTTCGGCGACGGTGCGGGCGCGGTCGTGGTCGGCCCCTCCCCGGAGCCGGCGATCGGCCCGACCGTGTGGGGCTCGGAGGGCGACAAGTCCGAGACGATCAAGCAGACCGTGCCGTGGACGGACTACCGCGAAGGCTCGGTCGCCAAGTTCCCTGCGATCACGCAGGAGGGCCAAGCGGTGTTCCGCTGGGCCGTGTTCGAGATGGCGAAGGTCGCCCAGCAGGCGCTGGACGCGGCCGGGATCACCCCGGACGACCTGGACGTCTTCATTCCCCACCAGGCCAACGAGCGGATCATCGACTCGATGGTGAAGACGCTGAAACTGCCGGAGCACGTCACGGTCGCGCGTGACGTACGCACCACCGGCAACACCTCGGCCGCCTCGATTCCGCTCGCCATGGAGCGGCTTCTGGCGACCGGTGAGGCGAAGAGCGGCGACACCGCGCTCGTCATCGGCTTCGGGGCGGGTCTCGTGTACGCCGCGACGGTCGTTACCCTCCCCTAGGCACTCCGTGCCGGATCATCATCGGATCCGGTGCGGAAAGCACTGCAACACCTGCCGCTGACGCGGCGGGCGCCACACCCTCTGGATTACTACGAAGGAGCGCCTGACATGGCCGCCACTCAGGAAGAGATCGTCGCCGGTCTCGCCGACATCGTGAACGAGATCGCCGGCATCCCGGTTGAGGACGTCCAGCTGGACAAGTCCTTCACCGACGACCTGGACGTCGACTCGCTGTCCATGGTCGAGGTCGTCGTCGCCGCCGAAGAGCGCTTCGACGTCAAGATCCCGGACGAGGATGTCAAGAACCTCAAGACGGTCGGCGACGCGACCAACTACATCCTCAAGCACCAGGCCTGAGCCTTTTAGGCCCGGCTGCATTGCCCCGCCACCCGGCGGTGGCGCCGCTGAATCCCGATCCGTTGGAGAAAGAATTCCCGTGAGCCCGACCAATCGCACCGTGGTCGTCACCGGTATCGGCGCAACCACACCGCTGGGTGGCGACGCAGCCTCTACCTGGGAGGGCCTGATCGCCGGCAAGTCCGGCGTGAAGCCCCTGGAGCAGGAGTGGGCCGCCGAGCAGGCGGTCCGTATCGCCGCGCCCGTCGCCGTGGAGCCTTCCGAGGTCATCCCGCGGCCGCAGGCCCGCCGCCTGGACCGCTCGGCGCAGTTCGCGCTGATCGCCGCCAAGGAGGCCTGGGCGGACGCCGGTTTCACCGAGAAGGCCGGTGACGATGCGAGCATCGACCCGGAGCGTCTCGGCGCCGTCATCGCCTCCGGCATCGGCGGTGTCACGACCCTGCTCGACCAGTACGACGTGCTCAAGGAGAAGGGCGTACGCCGCGTCTCCCCGCACACCGTGCCCATGCTGATGCCGAACAGCCCCTCCGCCAACGTGGGTCTCCTCGTGGGCGCCCGTGCGGGCGTGCACACCCCGGTCTCCGCCTGCGCGTCGGGCGCCGAGGCCATCGGCTACGCCATCGAGATGATCCGCACCGGCCGCGCCGACGTCGTCGTCGCGGGTGGCACCGAGGCGGCCATCCACCCGCTCCCCATCGCCGCGTTCGGCAACATGATGGCGATGTCCAAGAACAACGACGACCCGCAGGGCGCCTCGCGTCCCTACGACGTCGCCCGTGACGGCTTCGTCCTCGGCGAGGGCGCGGGCGTCCTCGTCCTGGAGTCCGCCGAGCACGCCGCCAAGCGCGGTGCCCGCGTCTACGCGGAGGCGGTCGGGCAGGGCGTCTCCTCCGACGCCCACGACATCGTGCAGCCGGAGCCCGAGGGCCGCGGCATCGCGCACGCCCTGCAGAACCTGCTGGAGCGCACCGACCTGAACGCGGCGGAGATCGTGCACGTCAACGCGCACGCCACCTCCACGCCGGCCGGTGACGTGGCCGAGCTGAAGGCGCTGCGGAAGGTGTTCGGCGACGACGCCGACCACATGGCGGTCTCGGCCACCAAGTCGATGACCGGTCATCTGCTGGGTGGTGCGGGCGGTGTCGAGTCCGTCGCCACGATCCTTGCGCTGTACCACCGGATTGCTCCGCCGACCATCAATGTCGAGAACCTCGACCCCGAGGCGGAGGCTGCGGCGGACATCGTCCGCGGCGAGGCCCGCAAGCTGCCTGTTGAGGGCCGCATCGCCGCGCTGAACGACTCGTTCGGGTTCGGCGGGCACAACGTGGTGCTGGCGTTCCGTACGGTCTGAGAATTGCCGTGAACGGCGAATGGCCCGTACTCCCAGTTGGGAGCGGGCCATTCGCCGTTTTACTGTCTGTTGTCGGCCGACTGCCGGCCGGTGGGGGTTGATCGCGCAGTTCCCCGCGCCCCTAAAAACCAAAAGCAGGGCGGTTCACACCACCTGGTGCAGCCAGCGCACCGGAGCGCCCTCGCCCGCGTACCTGAAAGGCTCCAACTCGTCGTCCCACGGCTTTCCGAGCAGCTTGGTGATCTCGGACTCCAGTTCCGTCTCGCCCTGCTGTGAGCGGGCCAGGGCGGCGCGGAGGCGGTCCTCGGGGATGAGGATGTCGCCGTGGATGCCGGTGACGGCGTGGAAGATGCCGAGGTCGGGGGTGCAGCTGTAGCGTTCGCCCTCCGCGGTGGGGCAGGGCTCGGCGGTGACCTCGAAGCGCAGGAGTTGCCAGCCGCGCAGCGCCGAGGCGAGCTTGGACGCCGTGCCGACCTCGCCCTGCCAGGAGAACTCCGAGCGCCAGGTGCCGGGGGCGGCGGGCTGCCGGATCCAGTCGAGGTTGACGCGTGTGCCGAGCACCCCGGCGACGGCCCACTCGACGTGCGGGCACAGCGCGCGCGGCGCGGAGTGCACGTACAGAACCCCACGTGTCGTCACCGGGACCTCCGGGCAGAGCAGGACAATCTGGCGAACTGGCGGACGGCCGTGGCCGGGCGGCCACGTTGATGGCGAGGCTACCGTGCGGCGGCGCAAGGAGTGTGACGTACCGTCGGTCCCGATGCGCTGAAACGTCCGCCATTCACCCGGCAGGACGCTTGTACGGGTGTGAACCGTTGCATGGTGCGTGGATCGGGAACTCTCGCGCGTTGTTATGGGGTGACACATCCGTACGTAGACGGACTCACCGAGGGGATCACCGGCGTATGCGGAAGCCAAGCCACCGTTCACGGACCGTTCTCGCCGCCGTGGCGGCGGCCGTCCTGGGCGTCGCCGGCTGCGACGCCGTCGGTGGCAACTCCGCCGGGCCGACGGGCACCAAGGCGCACAGCGCGAAGCCCGCGCCGGCGTGGGACGTGAGCCCCCGTTCGATCGCGGCGGTCGGCGACTCCATCACGCGCGGCTTCGACGCCTGCACGGTCCTGTCGGACTGCCCGGAGGTGTCCTGGGCGACCGGCAGCAGTGCCAAGGTCGACAGCCTCGCCGTACGGCTGCTGGGGAAGGCGCGGGCCGCCGAGCGCAGCTGGAACTACGCGGTGACCGGGGCGCGGATGGCGGACCTGCCGGGCCAGATGGCGCAGGCGGTGACGCGCAGGCCGCAGTTGGTGACGGTGATGGCGGGGGCGAACGACGCCTGCCGGGCCAGCACCGCCGCCATGACCTCGGTGGAGAGCTTCCGCGCGGACTTCGAGGACGCGCTGGGCACCCTGCGCAGGTCGCTGCCGAAGACGCAGGTGTACGTGGCGAGCGTGCCGAACCTGAAGCGGCTGTGGTCGGAGGGCCGCACCAACCCGCTGGGCAAGCAGGTGTGGAAGCTCGGTATCTGTCCCTCCATGCTGGGCGACGCGGACGCGCTGGACTCGGCGGCGACGCTGCGGCGGGACACCGTGCAGAAGCGGGTGGAGGCGTACAACACGGTGCTCAGGGAGGTCTGCGCGAAGGACCGGCGGTGCCGGTTCGACGGGGGCGCGGTGTACGACTACCGGTTCGGCACGGCCCAGTTGAGCCAGTGGGACTGGTTCCATCCCAGTGTGGACGGGCAGGCGCGGCTGGCGGAGATCGCCTACCGGAAGGTCACGGGGAAGAAGGCGTGAGGAGCTGTGATCCGGGGCCACAGGGCCGTGACCTAAAGTTCCGCACATGAACGAACTCTTCGGCACACTTTCCGACGGCACCCCGGTTCACCGCTGGACCCTGGAGCGGGCCGGCGTGCGGGTCCGGATCCTGTCGTACGGCGGGATCGTTCAGTCCCTGGAGATCCCGGACCGGGACGGGCGGGCGGGGAACGTGGTGCTGGGGTTCGCGGACCTGGACGGCTATCTCACGCACCCGGAGCCGTACTTCGGCGCGCTGATCGGCCGGTACGCCAACCGGATCGCGGGCGGGCGATTTCCGCTGGACGGGGTGACGTACGCGCTCGAACCGAACACGCCGCCCAACTCCCTGCACGGCGGGGAGCGCGGATTCGACAAGCGGGTGTGGGACGTGACTGCCCTTGGAGAAGGGGCGCACGGGGTGCGGCTGAGCCGGGTCAGCGCCCATGGTGAGGAGGGCTTCCCGGGGCGGCTGGAGGTCTCGGCGACGTACACGCTCGACGAGTCCGGCGCACTGCACATCGCGTACGAGGCGGTGACGGACGCGCCGACCGTGGTGAACCTGACGAACCACAGCTACTTCGACCTCGGCGGCTCGGGCAGCGCGGGCGGCCACGAACTGCGGCTCGCCGCCTCCCGCTACACCCCGGTCGACGCCGACCTGATCCCGACCGGCGAGCTCGCCGATGTGACGGGCACGCGCTTCGACTTCCGTCAGGCGCGGAAGGTCGGCGCCGGATACGACCACAACTTCGTGCTCGACGGCGGCGTGACCGAGACCGCCCGTGAGGTGGCCGAACTGCACGACCCCGCATCGGGCCGGGTCCTGACCGTGGCCACCACCGAGCCGGGCCTCCAGGTGTACACCGCGGACCATCTGTCGGCCCCCTTCGCCCCCGGCGCCGGCATCGCGCTGGAAACCCAGCATTTCCCGGACTCCCCGAACCGCCCGGACTTCCCGGGCACGGTGCTGCGGCCGGGCGGCGTGTTCCGGTCGGAGACCGTGTACGGCTTCGCAATCCGCCCCTGAAGGGGCGCGGGGCTGTATCGATTCGCGGCTACCGCCGCGTGGGCGCGACCAGCCACAACGCACCCGCAGACGAAAAACGACCCATCACGGCGCACCCCGGCGGAGCGAACCCGCCCCGACCCAGGGGTCAGGTCCCGGGCCGGGGCTGTTCATGGGGAGACTTGTCCCGGATCAGACGTTAATCGTCGCGGTGAGGCGGCGGTCGGTGATCGAGCGGCTCACCTGGATCTCGTACGAACCCTTCACAAATGACCATGAGTTGGTTGCCTCGTCCCAGGCCTCGAAGGCGCGGCGGGGGATCTCGATGACTGCTTCCACCGTCTCGCCGGGGGCCGCCTCGACGCCCGCGAAGCCCGCCAGCCGGCGTGCCGGGCGGTCGGCGCCGGGCTCGGTCGGCGCCAGGTAGACCTGCACGACCTCCCGGCCCGCGCGCTCGCCGGAGTTGCGGACGCGGATCGTGGCGGTGGTGCCGTCGACCTCGACGGACTCGTAGGTCCAGTCGGTGTAGCCGAGGCCGTGGCCGAAGGGGTACGAGGGGGTGCGGCCCTGCTTCTCCCAGGCCCGGTAGCCGATGAAGACGTCCTCGGTGTACGCGAGTTCGCCGCCCTCGGGCACGACCTGGGTGACCGGGGCGTCGGACAGGGAGCCCCAGGTGGTGGGCAGGCGGCCACCCGGCTCGTACGCCCCGGTCAGCACGTCCGCGAGGGCCGCGCCGCCCTCCTGGCCGGGGAACCAGCTGAGCAGGACCGCGGCGACCTCGTCCCGCCACGGGAGCTCGACCGGGGAGCCGGAGTTGACGACCACGACGGTGTTCGGGTTGGCGGCGGCGACGGCGCGGACCAGGTCGTCCTGGCGGCCGGGGAGGGCGAGGTCCTTGCGGTCGAAGCCCTCCGACTCGACGCGGTCGGTGGTGGCGACCACGACGACGGCGGTGTCTGCGGCGCGGGCGGCCTCGACGGCCTCGGCGATCAGCTCGTCGGCGTCGCGCTGCGGTTCCTGGTGGGCGAGCGCGAAGGCGACGACCTTGAAGGGCGTCCCCTCGGGGAGCGCGATCACGTGGTGGAGGGAGACCTCGACCGGTTCACCCGCGGTCAGTTCGACCTCGGCTCGGGGCACGGGCGCGCCGAAGAACGCCTCGAAGGGGTCGCTGTCGTCGGCGGGGCGCTGGACGTCGTCGTAGTACGTGGTGCCGGCGACGGTGAGGGTGAAGGGGCCGGTGCCCTTGATCCCGAAGGTGTGCGTGCCGGTGTCGCGGGGGGTAAAGGTGCCGGTCAGCTCGACGGTGTGGAGGTTCTCGTGGGTGACGCCCTCGGGGAGGTCGGCGCCCATCCACTGGATCTGGCCGTTGGGGGCGCCGCGGGTGCCGATGACCTCGCCGTCCACGTCCCGGCACACCGCGCGCAGCTCGAAGCCCCGGTCGGCGACGGCCAGTTCGGTGTTCGGGTCGGCGCCGACGGCGTAGCTGAGGCTGCCCTCGGGGAGGGCGGCGGTGAGGCCGTCGAGCGGGGAGACGATCCGGTCCGGGAAGACGGTGGCCGAACCGCCGCCCAGGACACGGGCGTCGCGGGCGGCGGCGCCGATGAGGGCGACGGTGCCGGGCCTGAGCGGGAGGGCGTCGTTCTCGTTGCGGACCAGAACGAAGGAGCGGCGGGCGATCTCGCGGGCCAGCGTCTCGCCGTCCACGGTCGCGGGCAGCTCGGTCACGGCGGGCTCGGCGGACTCCAGGGCGCCGACCCGGGCGGCGAGCCGCAGGACGTTGCGGACGGCCGCGTCGACCGTGGCCTCCTCGACCTCGCCGTCCCGCACGGCCTGGGCGAGCGCGGGACCGTAGACGGTCTGCGGGCCCGGCATGGCCACGTCCAGGCCGCCCTTGATGGCGGCGACCGTCGAGCGGGCGGCCATCCAGTCGGAGACGTTGTAACCGTCGAAGCCCCACTCGCCGCGCAGCACGCCGTTCACGAGACGGGCGTGTTCGGTCATCGTCGTCCCGTTGACCGTGTTGTAGGCGGTCATGATGCCCCAAGGGCGGGCCTCGGCGACGATGATCTCGAAGGGCGCGAGGTACAGCTCGCGCAGCGCCCGCTCGCTCACCAGGTTGTTGACGGTGAAGCGGTCGGTCTCGGCGTCGTTGGCGACGAAGTGCTTGACGGTGGTGCCGACGCCGCCTTCCTGTACGCCGGTGACGTATCCGGCGCCGATGCGTCCCGTCAGATACGGGTCCTCGCTGTACGCCTCGAAGTGCCGCCCGCCGAGCGGCGAGCGGTGCAGATTGACCGTCGGCGCGAGCAGCACGTGCACGCCCTTGCGCCGGGCCTCCTGGGCGAGCAGGGTGCCGGCGCGGCGGGCCAGTCCCGGGTCCCAGGTGGCGGCGAGGGCGGTCGGGGAGGGCAGGGCGATGGAGGGGTCGTCGGCGGTCCAGCGCACGCCCCGCACCCCGATCGGGCCGTCGGACATGACGAGGGACTCGAGCCCGATCTCCGGCAGCGCGGGCAGCGACCACACGTCCTGCCCGGACAGCAGCCGGGCCTTCGCGTCCAGGTCCAGCTTGCCCAGCGCCGCCTCGACGGCGGCCTCGCGCGCCTGGTCGGCCGGAGAGGTGTCAGTGGTTCCCGCCATCGGGGCCTCCTCGTCGAGTCATGTCCTGGGGGTCATCGTGCACCCGCTACCTGTAACACGGTAGGTTTCGTTATCGTCCCGTAATATTTACTGTTCGGTGATGCCGTACGGTGACGCCATGAACGCCAGGGTCAGAAGCGAGGAGCGGCGCGCGGAGATCGTGCGGGCGGCGCTGGAGGTGATCGCCGAGCGCGGGTACCGGGGCGCGTCCCTGGCCGCGGTCGCGGAGCGTGTCGGGCTCACCCAGCAGGGGCTGCTGCACTACTTCCCGACCAAGGACGCGCTGCTGGTCGCCGTCCTGAAGGACCGGGACCAGTGGGATGCCGTGCCGGCCACGCAGTGGCGGGTGGATCTGCTGGCCTCGCTGGTCGAGTACAACGCCATGCGGCCCGGCATCATCCAGACCTTCTCGGCGCTGCTGGGCGAGAGCGTGACGGAGGGGCATCCGGCGCGGGCGTACTTCACCGACCGGTACCGGCAGGTGCGGGAGAGCATGGCGGCGGTGTTGCGTGCGGAGTACGGGGAGCGGCTGCCGAACGGGCTTACGCCGGAGAGGACGGCTCCGCTGCTGGTGGCCGTGATGGACGGTTTGCAGTACCAGTGGCTGCTGGACCCGGAGTCGGTGGACATGCCGGGGGCGTTTCGGGATTTCCTGGCGCTGCTGGGTGAGGAAGTCTGAACTCCCCTGCTACTGGCGCCAGATGACGGCGAGCGTCTTGCTCACGGCGCACACGGCGGCGAAGGCGAGCGCCCAGGCCATGGCTCCGGCGGCGAACAGCGCGGCCACGCCGGCCCCGAACCAGAGCAGTTCGAAGCCGACACGGACCGCTCCGCGGGTCTTGTACGACGCCTTCTGGGAGCCGAACAGCGCCCACAGCACGATCAGCAGGGCCGGGGCGCCGAGGCCGAGCAGCCAGGCGAGCCAGGTGGCCACGTCCCGGGTGAAACCCCAGTAGGAGACGGCCGCGAGGGCGCCGAGTTCGATGAGGAACAGGACGCCGAGGTTCGCTGCCTTGATTGCTTTCATGGGCGGCAGTATCGCCCGGAACGGATCACTCCGGGGCGGGCACGGCGGCGACGACCTCGATCTCGATCCGCGCCTCGGGCCGGAACAGCCGCGACGCCTCGAAGGTCATGCTCGTCGGCGGCGTCCCGGTGAGGAACTCCCGCCGTACGGAGCCGTATTCCTGCAGCTCGCCGATGTCGGTCAGATACGAGCGGATGTTGATGACGTCGGCCAGGGTCGCACCGTGGGCGCGGAGCAGGGCGTCGAGCCCCTCGAAGATGCCGCGTGTCTGCTCGGCGAGGGTGACGCCCTCGGCGATCTGGCCGGAGACGAACAACAGGGCGCTGCCGTCATGGTGTTCGACGCGGGCGACCTGGGAGTAGTAGGGGCCGGCGGGCTGTGGGGCGTCGGCCGGGTTGTCGAGAGTGACCTTCACGGGGCTCCTTCAGACGGTTCGGATGCGGGCGGCGGCACGGGAGAGGTCCGCATTCGCGAGGGCGGGGTCGGCGGCGGCCCGGCGGTAGTGGTCCAACGCGGCTTCCATGGCGGGCAGTTCGGCCGCCTTCGTCGCCAGCGCCAGGTCCTTGACCGCGAGGGCGGTACCGAAGTGCACGCCTTGCGCGAAGGCGCGGGCGACGGCTCCGCCCAGCGGGCTGTTCGCGAGGGCGGTGCGCGCGGTGTCGCCGTCCACGCCCAGGGCGTCGGCCAGCCGCAGCGCCTCGGCGACCAGGGCCACGCCGCCGATGACGGCCGAGTTGAGGACGAGCTTGAGGGCAGCGGCGGAGCCGGGGCCGCCGGTGCGGGTGACGGTGCCGAGGCGGGCCAGGACGTGCTCGACGCCGGCCGTGTCGCCGCCGGCGAGGATGCCCAGCTCACCGGCGGCCGCCCGGTCGGTGCTTCCCATGACCGGGGCGTCGACGAGGGTGACCGACTCTCCCGCCCTGACGGCGAGTTCGCGTACGGCGTCCGGGCCGACGGTCGACATCTCGATCCAGCGGGTGCCGGGGCGCAGTGCGGGCACGACCTCGTCGGCGATCGCGTCGAGCGCGGCCGGGTCGGCGAGCATCGTGATCACCACGTCGGCCTCCCGCACTGCGTCAGCCGGCGACGCGGCCAGCACGGCTCCCTCGGCGACCAGCGGTGCGGCCTTGGCGGCGGTGCGGTTCCAGACGGTCAACGGGTGCCCTGCGGCGAGGAGTCGGCGGGCCATGGGGGCACCCATGTGCCCCAGGCCCAGGAATGCGATCTGATCGGTGCGCTCTGTCTGATCGGTCTGCGGCATGCCGTCGACGCTAGGCCGCCCCATGCGATGCGACAAGCGAATGTCTAGCATGGCTGCCATGCCGAAACAGCATCCCGCAGCAGGTGTACCGGTACCGGACCTCTCCACCGTCTGGCTGCGGGTGTTCCTGGTGGTCGCCCGGCACGGTTCGTTCACCGTGGCCGCGCGGGCGCTCGGGTGGACGCAGTCGGCGGTGTCACGGCAGATCTCCTCGCTGGAGGCAGCGCTCGGCGGGGCCCCGCTCTTCGACCGGCTGCCGCGCGGCGTACGGCTCACGGAGGCCGGCCGGGTGCTCGTCCCGCACGCGGAGACGGTCGCCGAGACACTGCACGGCGCCGCGCGCGAACTGGCGGCCCTGCGTGAAGTGGCGGGCGGGCGGCTGCGGTTCGGGGCGTTCGCGACGGCCGACGCGGCGCTGGTGCCGCACGCCCTGGCCGCGTTCCGCGCCCGCCACCCCCGGGTCCGGCTCTCCCGCGAGGAGGGCCTCACGCCCGGCCTCCTGGACCGGCTGGCCGCGGGCCATCTGGACCTGGCGGTCGTCTCGACGACCGGGCGTGCGCCCCTGGAGTCGTACGAACTCCACCACCTCCTCGACGAGTCGCTGTACGTCGCCGTCCCGGCCGACCACCCACTGGCCGCCCACGAGGGCCCGGTACGGCTCGGTCAACTCGCCGAGGCCGACTGGATCTCCGGCAGCTCCCGCCCCGAGGGCACCCTCCTGGACGCCGCCCTGCGCCAGGGGTTCCGCCCGCGCGTGACGCACGTCGTCGGCGAGTGGACCGCCAAGCAGGGGTATGTCGCCGCAGGACTCGGAGTCACCCTGGTCCCCGCCCTCGCCGCCGAGTCCGTGCGCCCGGACATCGCGCTGCTGCCGGTTATCGACGAGGGGGCTCCGGCCCGGGCGGTGTACGCGGCGACGGCGCGGGGGCGGGCCCTGACGCCGGCCGTGGAGGCGTTCGTCGGGGCGCTGCGGGAGGCGGTGGCTCGTATCCCGGCCACTTGAGCCCCACCCCATGGCGTGGACCACTTCCGTCACGCGATACTGCGGCCGTCCGCACCACGCTCCCCCACGACGGCGACGGAAGGACCTGAACTCCCTTGAATTCCATACGTGTTCGGATCGGTGTACTCGGACTGGCGCTGCTGACCGGGTTCGCGGCCCCCACCACGGCGACCGCCGCCGGGACGGTCCCCTCCCCCACCGTGGAGGAACAGCGGCTCGACAAGGCCGTACCGCAGGAGATCCTCGAACGGTCCGGCTTCGACGACGTGGCACCCGGGCTCAGCCGCGCACTGGAGGGGGCCCGTTCCTATGCGCAGGCCCGCCGCATCCTCGTACACGAGGGGTCGGCGCTGTGGCGGCGGGCCGTGGACCGGGCGCAGGGGCGTGGTCCGGCGGGCGGGGACCTGGCCCGGGACGACGACCGGCCGCTGTACTGGGCGCGGCTCGGGATGACCCGGGAAGTGCGCACCTGGGAGCCGGAGTTCGGGCTGAGCGACCAGCAACGGGCGGCGCTGATCGATGCGTTGGAGCGCACCTCGCGCGGGCAGACCGACGTCCGCTACCCGCCGCATGGCAAGGGCCTGAGGCGCGTGCTCGTCACCGGTTTCGATCCCTTCACGCTGGACCGGGACATCCGGATCTCCAACCCTTCCGGGGCCACCGCGCTCGCGCTCGACGGAACGGTGATCCAGACGGCGCACGGACCGGCGCGGGTCGAGACCGTCGTGTTCCCGGTGCGCTGGCAGGACTTCGCTGGGGGCACCTCCCAGGCTTTTGGCACTGGGGGAGGCACGGTGGAGCGGACGCTGCGGCCGTATCTGAAGAAGGTGGACCTGTTCACGACCGTGAGCCAGGGGCGGGTCGGGCGGTTCGACGTGGAGCGGACCAACGGGGCCTGGCGGGGCGGGTTCCCCGACAACGACAACATCAGCCGGACGGAGACCGTCCCGGTCACGGATCCCGCCTCACAGCCGCAGTGGACGACGACCACTCTGCCCTACAAGGAGATCGTGGCCGCGAACACGGGGCGCTTCCCCGTCTACGACCACACGGAGGTGACCGAGATCCCGGCGGGCGGCACGGATGCGGTGGTACGGCCGGACGGGCCGACTCCCGGCTCGACCGCGCGGGCCGGCGGCGGGGGCAACTACCTCTCCAACGAGATCGCCTACCGGGCCACCCTGCTGCGGGACCGTCTCGGGCTGCACGGCACCCTGCCCGGCGGCCATGTGCACACGCCGGTGCTGCAGTTCGGCACGGGCAACACCGATCCGGCGACCGGGACGGTCACGGACCCGCAGTTCCTGCAGAACCGGCAGGACATCATCGCTCAGGTACGGGCGATCCTGACCGTGGCGGTCAATGCCACGACTGCTGGGTGACGTCTTCCGGCTCGGGGTCCGCGGTGGTGTCGTCGCCACCCTCCTCGGTCTCCTCGCCCAGCAGCTCCCGCGCCAGCAGCGTCGCGCCGGCGACCGCGCCCGGCATCAGGAACACCGCGACGAACGGCACCAGGAAGGCCAGGCCCAGCGGGGTGCCGAAGCCCCACACCAGGGTCTTGCGGGAGCGGAGCAGGGTGAGGCGGGCACGTAGTTCGACGCCGCGGCGCTGGAGGGCCACCGCGGTGAGTTCCTCCGTGAGGAAGAACCCCGTAACGAAGAAGCCGATCACCGGGACGACGGTCTGGCCGACGAGCGGGAGGAAGCCGAGGGCGAAGAGCAGGACGCCCCAGAGCAGTGCCCGCACGAGGATACGGAGGCTGTCGCGGGCCGAGATCCACAGTTCGCGCCAGAGGGGGAGGCCGGACTCCGGGGCGGTGCCGTCCGGGGAGACGTCACGGTCGACCTTCTCGGAGAGGTTCTCGTAGAAGGGCTGGCCCATGAGCAGCGTCACCGCGGTGAAGGTGAGGACGGCCAGGAGCAGAGCCAGGGCGAAGAGTACTGCGGTGAGGAAGCCTCGGAAGATGCCTTGCCAGGGGCTGGACCAGTCGTTGGCGAAGGGTGTTGCCCAGGTGACGGCGTCTTCGCCCCACAGGGCGAGGGTGGTCAGCGCCGCTATGTAGAGGACGAGGGTTATCAGGCCTGGCAGCAGGCCGAAGCCGTACTGCTTGCCGTGGCCGGCCACCCATCGTTGGCCCTTGAGTAGGTAGGTGAAGCCCGCCCCGAGATCTCGCATGGGGGGAATTTTATCGGGGAGGGGGTGGGGGGTGGATCTGGGCTGCAGCTCACGGTGTTGAGACTGCGACCACAACGCCCCGCTCCGCCGCCGGCGAAACGGCCGCACTCACCCGTACCGCCGCCGCCCGTGCCACCCGGCCCGCCCGGGATGCCGCGGCCAGCAGCAGGGGCTGGAGCTGCTCGAAGCCGGACACCAGCATCTCCTCGCCCGCGATCAGTACCGGTCGTGCCGCCTTCGTCGTTGCCGCCGCTGCTTCCGCGAGGTCGGCCAGTGGGGGCAGGGTTGCTCGGACCACGCCTGCTCCGGCGGCTGCGGCGCGTTCTGCGAGGGCGACCTGGAGGGGCATCAGTGGGGCGAGGGCTGCGGTCAACGCGTCGGCGACGCGGCGGAGTTCGGGGGAGGACTCGCGCAGGACGTCTGCTGCTGCCCGGAGTACCGGCGTCACCGCGAGAAGTGCTCCCGCGGCCACGCCCGCCGCCGCGGGCAGCAGGGGGGAGGTCGCCTCGACCAGGTCGCCGAGGGCGTCCGCGAACTCCTCCACGGCCGGCTCGACCGCGTCCAGCACCGGCAGGAGGCTGTCGCCGATCGCCGTCAGCAGTGCCTGCGCCGGTTCGCTCACCGGGTGCACGGCGAGCGGCGCCCCGCTCGTGCCCAGCCGGGTCAGGGTGTCGACGATCCGGTAGAACGCCTCCTGCGCCTGCGGCGACGCGCTCGCCTCGGCCAGTTCCGCGGTGGTCTCGCGGAGCACGCGCAGCACCTCCGCGCCCGAGCCGTCCCGCGGGTCGAAGGTGTTCATCGCGATCCGGGTGATGTTCCCGGCCGTGTCCAGGAGCTGGCCGGTGATGTCGGTGGTGTTGCGTGCCATGCGCAGCACGTCGTCCCTGCTGGGGAGCGAGGGGATCGTTGCCATGGGCTCTCCTCGGCTGGAGCCTGTGTGCCGACGGTCGCCCCTCAGCATGCCCCCATCCGACGGACCGCGTCGCCCCTTCCGGCCCACCCACGATGCGCCAAACGGGGCATCCGTGACATGAACTACCTCTTGTTGGGGTTGAGTCGAACGGGTACATCTCGCCGTATCGATCTCAGGAAGCCCAGGAGGAGGTACACGTGGGCACCACGCGAACCGCCCTGGCGCGACCTGCACTGATCGCCCCCTCGCCCAGCGGCCGAGCTTGAGGAGAACGGATGACGCAGCAGATCCACGGCACCGTCGCGGACGGCTTCGAGGCAGTGCGTGAGGAGTTCGCCGCGTTCGTTGCGGGGGAACTACCCGACTACGAAGGCCAGTTGTGCGCGTATGTGCACGGCCGCAAGGTCGTCGACCTGTGGGCCGGGGACGGCAACGACGCCGAGTCCCTCTACGGCGTCTTCTCGTCGACCAAGGGCGCCGCCCATCTGGTCGTCGCGCTCCTCGTGCAGGACGGCACGCTCGAGCTGGACCGCAAAGTGACGTACTACTGGCCGGAGTTCGGGACCGAGGGCAAGGCGACGCTGACGCTGCGGGACCTGGTCACCCATCGCGCCGGGCTGATCGGGCTCGACGCCGGGTTCAGCGAGGACGAGCTGGCCGACGACCGCGCGATCGCCGAACGGCTCGCCGACCAGCGGCCGTTCTGGCGCCCGGGCACGGCGTTCGGCTACCACGCGCTCGTCATCGGCGCGCTCGCCGGAGAGGTGGTGCGGCGGGCCACGGGCCACACCCTCCAGGAGATCTACGAGGAGCGGGTGCGGGCCCCGTACGGGCTGGACTTCTTCCTGGGGCTGCCCGAGGCGCTGGAGCCCCGCTTCCGGTCCGTGCAGCCGATGGCCCCGACGGCGAAGCAGCAGGCCTTCCTGGACGCGACGCCGAGAGGGCCGCACACGCTCGCCTCGATCGCGTTCAACACGCATGTGCCCGAGCCGGGGGATCTGGTCGGCCACGCCAACTCCCGTACCGTGCGCGCCAAGGGCCCGGCGTCGGCGGGCGGAGTCGCCGCGGCGCGCGGGCTCGCCGGGATGTACGCGGCGGCGATCAGCGAGGTGGCGGGGCGGCCGCCGCTGCTGAAGCCGGACACCGTCGCCGAGGTCGGGCAGGTCCACTCGGCCGGGTACGACCTGGTGGCCCGCGCCCAGCGGGCCTTCGGCCTCGGCTTCCAGGCGACGGGCGAGGCCTGGTACCTGTTCCTGGGCGCCGGGGCCTTCGGGCACGCCGGAGCGGGCGGCTCCCAGGCGTTCGCGGACCCGCGCAGCGGCCTGGCGTACGGCTACACCCGGCGGCGCATCGCCTTCCCGGGTGGCGCGGCACCGGAGAACGAGCGGCTGGTCAAAGCGGTGCATGGCGCTGCACTTGGCATCTGAGAGCTTCACCGGCGCGTTTTCACCTGCCGGTACGTTGTGGCTGTTCGCGCAGTTCCCCGCGCCCCTTAAGGGGCGCTACCGATCCCCGTGGCAACGAGTACAAGACGGAGGCCGCACCCCACGTCCAGGGGTGCGGCCTCCGTCCTAGCAACGAGTGCGTCAGACCAGCGTCACGGTGATGTTGCCGCGGATCGCCTTCGAGTACGGGCAGACCTGGTGGGCCTTCTCCAGGAGGGCCCTGGCCGGTTCCGCGTCGACGCCCGGGATCCGGGCCGAGATCTCGACGATGATTCCGAAGCCGTCGTCGTTCTTGCCGATGCCGACCTTCGCGGTGACCGTCGAACCGGAGATGTCGGCCTTCTCCTGGCGGGCCACGACGCCCAGCGCGCCCTGGAAGCAGGCGCTGTAGCCGGCCGCGAACAGCTGCTCCGGGTTGGTGCCGGCGCCGCTGCCGCCCATCTCCTTGGGCGGGTTCACGACGACGTCGAGCTTGCCGTCGTCGGTGGCGACCCGGCCGTCGCGACCGTTCTCGGCGGTGGCGACGGCGGTGTAGAGGACGTCGGTCTGCTGGATGGACATGCGGTTGTCTTCCTCCTCGGTCCGCCGCGACTCGCGCCCACGATCGACGACGGTTTCGGAAAGAAGTTACCGCATGCCGGAATCAGCAAGGAAGGGTGAGGAGGACTGCAGAAGACCTACAGCTTGACGATCATCTTTCCGGTGTTGTCGCCGCGCAGGACCCCGAGGAAGGCCTCCAGGTTGTTCTCGATGCCCTCGACGACCGTCTCGCGGTACTTCAGCTGCCCCGAGGCGACCCAGGGGCCGACCTCCTGGACGAACTCGGGCTGGAGGTCGTAGTGGTCGCCGACCAGGAAGCCCTCGATGCGGCCGCGGGTCTGGATGAGCCGGGCGAGGTTGCGCGGTCCCGGCGCCGGCTCGGTGTTGTTGTAGACCGAGATCATGCCGCAGATCGCGATCCGGCCGCCCTGGTTGAGGGAGCCGATGGCCGCCTCCAGGTGGTCACCGCCGACGTTGTCGAAGTAGACGTCGACCCCGTCGGGCGCGGCCTCGCGCAGCTGTCGGCCCACCGGGCCGTTCTTGTAGTTGAACGCGGCGTCGAAGCCGTACTCCTCGACGAGGAGCTTGACCTTCTCGTCGGAGCCGGCGGAGCCGATCACCCGGGAGGCGCCCTTGAGCTTGGCGATCTGGCCGACCTGACTGCCGACGGCACCCGCGGCGCCGGACACGAAGACCGCGTCGCCCTCCTTGAACGCACCGACCCGCAGCAGGCCCGCGTACGCCGTCAGACCCGTCATACCGAGCACACCGAGGTACGTGCTCAGCGGCGCGGCCTCCGGGTCGACCTTGACGGCGGTCTTCGGGTCCACGACCGCGTACTCGCGCCAGCCGAAGAAGTGCAGCAGGTGGTCGCCGACGGCGATGCCCTCGGCGTTGGACTCGACCACCTCGCCGACCGCACCTCCCTGCATGACCTTGCCCAGCTCGAAGGGCGCGACGTACGACTTCGCGTCGCTCATGCGGCCACGCATGTACGGGTCGACCGAAAGGTACTTGTTGCGGACCAGCACCCGGCCCTCACCCGGCGTCGCGACCTCCGTCTCGACCAGGGCGAAGTCCTCGGGCTTCGGCCAGCCGACGGGGCGGCTGAGCAGGTGCCATTCGCGGTTGATCATGACGAGTGCCTTTCGAGCGTGCGGGAAATACTTCAGTACCTGAAACAACAATGCTCCTGAATATTTCAGGTTGTCAAGTAACGCGGTACGCTGAGCCCATGGCCACTCCACCGAACACCCGCCGTCCCGATGAACTGACCCTGGAGGTCGTCGAGCTCATCGGTGACATCGTGGCCCGCTATCACGAGGACTACGAGGACGCCGCCGCCGAGCACTCGCTGACCGGCGCCCAGGCCCGTCTGCTGAGTCTGCTCTCCCTGGAACCGCTGCCCATGCGCAAGCTGGCCCAGAAACTCCGGTGCGAACCGTCCAACGTGACCGGCATCGTCGACCGCCTGGAGTCCCGTGGCCTGGTGGAACGCCGCCCCGACCCGGCCGACCGGCGGGTGAAGCTGGCGGCGGCGACGCAGGAGGGCCGACGGGTGGCCAAGGACCTGCGCGAGTCCCTGCGCTTCGCACGCGAACCGCTGGCGGGGCTCGGCAGGGAGGAACGGCTGGCACTGAGGGGCCTGCTGCGGCAGATGCTGCGGCAGACCGAGGACTGAGACCGGCACCACCCGCCAAGCGTAGGTCCGGCGCACATGCGAAGAGGTCCGGCGCACGGGATGCGTGCGCCGGACCTCTTCGAACAGGGAGCGTTAGGGGCGGCTCAGCTCCAGCTACGGCTCGTCATGTCTTCTTGCTGACCGTCATGACGCGCTGGACCAGGATGAACGCGCACAGCAGCACACCGGTGGCGATCTTCGTCCACCAGGAGCTGAGCGTGCCCTCGAACTGGATGATGCTCTTGATCAGGCCCAGCACCAGCACTCCGAACAGGGTGCCCACCACATAGCCGGAACCGCCCGTCAGCAGCGTGCCGCCGATGACGACCGCGGCGATCGCGTCCAGCTCCATGCCGGTCGCGTGCAGCGGGTCACCGGACTGGATGTAGAGGGTGAACAGCAGACCGGCGAGCGCCGAGCAGAAGCCGCTCACCGTGTACACGGCGATCTTGGTGCCGCCCTGCGGGAGACCCATCAGCAGGGCCGACTGCTCGTTGCCGCCGATGGCGTACACGCGCCGCCCGAAACGGGTGTAGTGCAGGACGTAGAAGGCCACGGCGAGGACGACCAGCGAGACGACCGCGCCGATCGACAGGAAGCCCATCCCCAGCGACACCTGCGCCTGGGCCATGCTGCTGACCGCGGAGTCACTGATGGAGATCGACTCCTTGCTGATGACCAGGCACAGGCCGCGGAAGAGGAAGAGGCCGGCGAGGGTCACGATGAAGGGCTGGATCTCGAAGTTCTGGATCACATAGCCCATCAGGAAGCCGCCGAACGCGCCCACGGCCAGCGCCATGGGGATCACGAGCACCAGCGGTACTCCCTGGCGCTCCACCAGCCAGGCCGTGAACATGGTCGTGAAGCCGATCATCGAGCCGACGGACAGGTCGATGCCGCCGGACAGGATGACGAAGGTGACACCGACCGCGGCGACCAGCAGATAGCTGTTGTCGATGAACAGGTTCAGGAAGACCTGAGGTTCGGCGAACCCGTAGTACTGATACCGGCCCAGGCCCACCCCGTACATCACGAGGAAGAGCACGGCCGTCGCCGCGACGGGCAGCCGCCGGTCGCCCAGCAGACGCTGGACCTTGGACGGGGTACGGCTGTCCGCGGCCGTGGGGCTCTGGGTGGTCGCGCTCATCACGACACCTCCATCTTCGGAGCGGCGTCGTTGGCCGCGGCAGTGTCCGCCTCGGCCGCAGCCGGCTTGGCGCCGCCCTTCTGGCCGAACCGGGCGCCGAACTTGGCACCGAAGACCTTGGCGCGGAACTTCGGGGACTGGAGCAGGCAGACGACGATGACGACGGCGGCCTTGAAGACCAGGTTGGTCTGGGTCGGAACCCCGATGGTGTAGATCGTGGTCGTCAGGGTCTGGATGACGAGGGCGCCGACCACCGTGCCGCCGATGGAGAACCGGCCGCCCAGCAGCGAGGTGCCACCGATCACCACCGCGAGGATCGCGTCGAGTTCGATCCACAGACCGGCGTTGTTGCCGTCCGCCGCCGAGGTGTTGGAACTGATCATCAGGCCCGCGATGGCGGCGCACAGCGCGCAGAACACGTACACCATGATCTTGATGCGCCGGGACCTGATGCCCACGAGGCGGCTGGCCTCGGCGTTGCCGCCGACCGCCTCGATCAGCAGCCCGAGCGCCGTGCGGCGGGTCAGCGCCACGGTGATGGCGACGACCACGGCCACCACGAAGATGGAGAACGGCAGCGTCAGCCAGTAGCCGCCGCCGATCAGCTTGTACGGGTCGCTGTCGATGGTGATGATCTGGCCGTCGGTGATCAGCTGGGCGACACCGCGTCCGGCGACCATGATGATCAGCGTCGCGATGATCGGCTGGATGCCCATCCTGGCGACCAGGAAGCCGTTCCACAGGCCGCAGACGACCGCGGCCAGCAGGCCCAGGCCCATGGCGAGCAGCACCCCGGACAGGGCGTTCTGGTCGGCCTGGTGGCTGATGTACGAGCAGGCGAGTGCGCCGGTGATGGCGACCACGGCACCGACGGAGAGGTCGATGCCGCCGGTGGCGATGACCACGGTCATGCCGACCGCCACCAGGATGAGGGGCGATCCGAACAGCACGATCGAGACGAGGCTGCCGTAGAGGTGGCCGTCCGTCATCTTGACCGAGAAGAAGTCAGGGGTGAAGGGCACGTTGACGAGCAGCAGGAAGACAAGGACCGCGACCGGCCAGAACAGGTGGTGGTGTGTCAGTGCTCGCCATCGGGAGTTGGTGCTCACTGGTGTTCTCCGCTCGCGATGGTCTCCATGATCCGGCTGCTGGTGATCTCCGGCCCGTTGGCGAGCTGCGCCACCAGCCGGCGGTCGCGCAGCACTCCGATGGTGTGACTGAGCCGGAGTACCTCCTCCAGCTCGGCCGCGATGTACAGCACGGACATGCCCTCCTCGGAGAGCGAGACCACGAGTTTCTGGATCTCCGCCTTGGCGCCGACGTCGATGCCGCGCGTCGGCTCGTCCAGGATCAGCAGCTTCGGCTGGGTGATCAGCCAGCGGGCCAGCAGCACCTTCTGCTGGTTGCCGCCGCTGAGCTGGCCGACCCTGGCCTCGGGGTTGGCGGGCCGGATGTCCAGCGCCTTGATGTACTTGGCGACGAGTTCGTCGCGCTGGGCGACCGGGATGGGCCGCGTCCAGCCGCGGGAGGCCTGCAGGGCCAGGATGATGTTCTCCCGCACCGTCAGATCGGGCACCAGGCCCTCGGTCTTGCGGTTCTCGGAGCAGAAGGCGACACCGGCGCCGATCGCGGCGTTCGGGGCGCTCATCGAGACCTGCTTGCCGCCGATGGTCACCTTGCCGCTGTCCGGCTGGTCTGCGCCGAAGAGCAGCCGGGCGAGTTCGGTCCGGCCCGATCCCAGCAGACCGGCGAGTCCGAGCACCTCGCCCTTCTTGATCTCCAGGTCGAAGGGGTCGATGCCGCCGGTCCGGCCGAGGCCCTCCGCCTTCAGCAGTGTCTCGCCGACGTCGGAGTGCAGCTGCTGGTCGTGCAGTTCCTCCAGCTGGTCCAGTGCCTTGCCGATCATCAGCTGGATCAGCCCGACCTGGTCGAGGTCGGCGACCATGTGCTCGCCGACGAGCGTGCCGTTGCGCAGGACGGTCATCCGGTCGCAGATCTCGTAGATCTGGTCGAGGAAGTGCGAGACGAACAGGATCGCCACGCCCTCGTCCTTGAGCCGCCGCATCAGGCGGAACAGCTCCTGGACCTCGTCACGGTCGAGGCTGGACGTCGGCTCGTCCAGGACCAGCACCTTGGTACCCGATCCCTGGCCGTCGCTGTCGCCGGTGCCCACCGACCGCACGATCGCGACCAGTTGCTGCACGGCCAGCGGGTACGAGGACAGGGGCGCGGTGACGTCGATGTCGAGGCCGAGCCGGTCCACCAGCTCCGCCGCCTCCTTGCGCATCCGCTTCCACTGGATGCGCCCCATGCGGGTGGGCTCACGCCCGATGAAGATGTTCTCCGCCACCGACAGGTTGGGGCAGAGGTTCACCTCCTGGTAGACGGTGCTGATGCCGGCCTGCTGCGCCTGCAGCGGGCTGCCGAACAGCACGGATTTGCCGTCCAGGGTGATCGTGCCGCCGTCCAGGGAGTAGACCCCCGTCAGCACCTTGATCAGGGTGGACTTCCCCGCGCCGTTCTCGCCCATCAGGGCGTGGATCTCGCCGGGGAAGAGCCGGAAGTCGACGTCCGACAGAGCCCGTACCCCCGGGAACTCTTTGACTATGCCCGTCATTTCCAGCACGGGCCGCGGCTCTGCCATGGCAGCGCTCCTTGTGGGATTGGTTCACTCCCGCAGGGAGCCCCGTCGGACCGATGGCTCGGTCGGCCGGAGGCTCCCTGCCGATGGGTGCGGTGGGTCAGTACTTCCGGGTCGGGAGCGCGGCCTTGGCCTGGTCCTGCGTGTAGTCGCCCTCCTTGGTCTTGATCCAGCGCTCGACCTTCTGGCCGTCGTGGACCTTCTTCACGACCTCCATCAGCTGGGGGCCGAGCAGCGGGTTGCACTCGACGATGCCGTTGATCTTGCCCTGGGACATGGCGACGAAGCCGTCGTGGACGCCGTCGACCGAGACGATCAGGATGTCCTTGCCGGGCTTCTTGCCGGCCGCCTCGATCGACTGGATGGCGCCGATGGCCATGTCGTCGTTGTGCGCGAAGAGCACGTTGATGTCCGAGTGGGACTGCAGGAAGGCCGCCATGACCTGCTTGCCGCCGGCGCGGGTGAAGTCACCGCTCTGGCTGGCGACGATCTTCCAGTCGGACTTGTGCTCCGCGTCCATGATCTCCTTGAAGCCCTTGCCGCGCTCGATCGCGGGAGCGGCACCGGTGGTGCCCTCCAGCTGGGCGATCTTCACCGGGCCCTTGAGGCCGGCCTTCGCGAGGACCTTCTCCAGCATCCGGGCGGCGCGACGGCCCTCGTCGGTGAAGTCGGAACCGACCAGCGTGACGTACAGGGAGCTGTCGGAGGTCTCCACCGAGCGGTCGGTGAGGACCACCGGGATCTTCGCGGCCTTGGCCTCCTTGAGCACCGCGTCCCAGCCGGTGACGACCACCGGCGAGAAGGCGATGACGTCCACCTTCTGCGCGATGTAGCTGCGGATCGCGGAGATCTGGTTCTCCTGCTTCTGCTGGGCGTCGGAGAACTTGAGGTTGATGCCCGCCTCCTTGGCCGCGGACTTCACCGAGGTGGTGTTGGCGGCGCGCCAGCCGCTCTCCGCGCCGACCTGGGAGAAGCCGAGCGAGATCGCCTTGCTGCCGCCGCCGGAGCCGGAGCCGGAGCCGCTGTCGTCCTTCTTGGCGCAGGCGGCCAGTCCGCCCGCGGCTGCCACGCCGACCGCCGCGGTCAGGAAGTTCCTTCTGTTGAGCATGTTCTTCTCCTTTGAAGAGCCGGCCCTGGGATGGACCGCTGATACTCGATGGGACCGGCCGTACTACGTCCAGCCTGTCGATCATTGTTCGGTATTTCGACCACACGGAATCGCGTGTGTGGTTGGTCGGTACGTCAGAGAGGTACGCCCTCCGGTTGGACGGCGTGCGGGAAAGTACTGGCTCTGACGACGAGTTGGGGTTCGATGGCGATCCTGCGCGCGGTGGCGAGTGGCCGCCCCTCGATCAGCTCCAGGAGCATCGCGATGCCGCGCTTTCCCACCGTCGAGAAGTCCTGCCGGACGGTGGTGAGGGGAGGAGCGAAGAACTCCGACTCCGGGATGTCGTCGAAGCCCACCACCGCCACGTCCTGGGGAGTCCGAACCCCGGCCTCCCGCAGCGCCCGCAACACCCCCAGCGCCATCTGGTCGTTGGCGACGAAGACGGCGGTCAGCCCCCGGCCCACCCAGCCGGCCAGTTCCTGGCCGGCGCGGTAACCCGACAGCGGACTCCAGTCCCCGCGCAGCAGCATGGGCGCCTCCACCCCCGCCGCTTCGAGGGTCGCCCGCCAGCCGGCCGCCCGGTCGGCCGCCTCCTGCCAGTCCTCGGGCCCGGCGAGGTGCCAGACGTTACGGTGTCCGGCGGCCAGCAGGTGACCGGTGGCCAGCCGGGCTCCTAGATGCTGGTCCACGCTGACGCTGGGAATCTCCACGCCCGGCCCGCTGCCCACAACCACCACCGGGAAGGGACAGCGCAGTTCGGCCAGTGCGGCCACCGCGGAACGCTGCGGGGCGATCGCGACCACTCCTTCCACCCCGCCCTCACTGAGGTGGTCCAGGGCCTCGGAGAGCGTCTCCATGGTCAGCTTGCGCAAAGTGACCGTCGAGACGAGATATCCCTCGGCCCGCGCGGCCTCCTCCAGCGCGAACAAGGTGCTGGCCGGTCCGTAGAGGGTGGTGTCGGAGGCCACCACCCCCAGGGTCCGGGTGCGCCGGGTCGCCAGGGCCCGTGCGGAGGAGTTGCGGCGGTAGCCCGTTTCCTCGATCACACGCAGCACCCTGGCCCGTGTCTGGTCCCGCACGTTGGGGTGGTTTCCCAGCACGCGGGACACCGTCTGATGGGACACGCCTGCCAGGCGTGCCACGTCGGCCATGGTGGGTGGCCGAAGCTGCGCGTGGGTCACGGCCGCACCTCCTTGGCGCTCGTCTGCCGGCAATGCCTGCGTTGTGGGCGGACGGTCCCGCCCCGGCGGCTTCACACAGATCTCCGGGAAGGCCCAACAGCACTGGCGGGATCAACTGGTCGGGACACTACGGGCACGACGCTCATATCTCCCACGCTGATGTTGGACACTGACCGGTGAATGCGGAGGTCATTGTGAGCGCTAACAAATCGTGGCGGTCAAGAGGGCTGCAGGCGGAAGGCCGTCACGGTTGAATAACGCGACCGAGAACGACCCGGCCGAGCGGCTGCTCAGACAGTGCCACAACCGCCGTCACATCAGCCGAAGTTGACACCGGACCCCGCAGAGTCACGCGCACCGCAACAGGAAACCCGCGCACGCCTCCGACAGCGATGAAAACGGCCGCAGGGACGGATCCGAGGTCGCCGGAGCGGCGGTCGGGGACGAGCCCGAGACGGGCGGGGAGAGCCCGGTCGAGCGTCACTCAGGCTGTGCCTCAACCGCCGTCACATCAGGGGAGGTTGACGGCGACCGGCAGCGTCACGTGCACCACCACAGGAAGCGTGTGCACGTCTGCGACGGTGACGGCCGCGGGGAGGGGTTGGAGGTCGTCGGATCCGAGGTCGGGGTCGAACCCGAGGCGGGCGGGGGCGTCGAGCCGGAGGAGCCGGGGGCGGCTGCCGACCGGGTCGGCTTGCCGGGGGTCGGGGACGCGTCGTCCTTGCCGTCGGCGGACTTGGAGGCCGACGGCGAGGCGGAGGCGTCCGGGGAGGCCGAGGACTTGGCGCCGGGGGCGTCCGTCCCGTCGCCCAGGGGCTCTGCGGACTCGCTCGGCTCCGCCGTCGAGCGGTCGACCTCGGACGACTCGCCTCCGGCCGCGGAGGGGTCCGGGGACGAGGAGAACACCGGTGCGTCCATGCCGAGTTCGGCCAGGCTAAGACCACCCGCCGCCAGGACGAAACCCGCGGCGACGAGCAGCGTGCGCTTGCGGCGCCGGCGGTGGAGCGCGGCCTTGCGGTCGCGACGGCTCGCGTCCGTCGCACCGTCCGTGCCACCGGGACCCCGCCGGCCACCCCGGCCCCGCTCGCGTCGGCGCGCGGCGCGACCGTACGGCTCGTCGCTCTCGCCGTCGTGACCGTCGTCGTCAGGGTGGGTGGCATGGTCGTCGTCGTGAGTCACCGGGGCATCATGATCGACGTGAGCGAGGGCGTCGTCGTACGGCTCCGGCTCGTAGGCATCCCGGTACGCGCGCAACTGCTCGACGCGTGTCCCGCACCCCGGACAGGCGAGGGCGCCGTTGAGGTGCCGTTGGCACGGGTGGCAGTAGTCCATGACGCGGGAAGATTAAGTTCCCGGATGGTCACGTTCCTAGGCGCGGCTGTGAAGGTTGTGTGGGAAACCAGCCATATCGACACGATCGCCGGAGTGAACTGGCACACACCGGGGAGTGGCCACCTGGGCAAGAGGCGTCGAAACTGGCGAAACCGTTAATCGTCCTACCCATTGACACCCCGCTCACACCATCCTTACTGTCTGCCCAGCATATCGAACATGAGCCGAAATCTCGAACAGCCGAAGGGTAACTTCCGTGCGCATCACCGGAATCAGCACGCACGTGGTCGGTACGCCGTGGCGCAACCTGACCTACGTCCTGGTGCACACCGACGAAGGCATCACGGGTGTCGGCGAGACCCGCATGCTGGGCCACACCGACGCGCTGATCGGATACCTGAGGGAGGCCGAGCAGAACCACATTCTCGGCTCCGACCCGTTCGCCGTCGAGGACCTGACGCGCCGCATGAAGTACGGCGACTACGGCCGCGCCGGCGAGATCGTGATGTCCGGCATCGCCGTCGTCGAGATGGCCTGCTGGGACATCAAGGGCAAGGCCCTCGGGGTACCGGTGTGGCAGCTGCTCGGCGGCAAGGTCACCGACAAGGTCAAGGCCTACGCCAACGGGTGGTACACCACCGAGCGGACGCCCGAGGCGTACCACAAGGCCGCTCAGGCCGTCATGGAGCGCGGTTACAAGGCGCTGAAGATCGACCCCTTCGGCACGGGGCACTTCGAGCTCGACCATGCGCAGACCCTGTACGCGGTCTCGCTGATCGAGGCCGTCCGGGACGCCATCGGCCCCGACGCCGAGCTCATGCTGGAGATGCACGGCCGCTTCTCCCCCGCCACCGCCATCCGGCTGGCCAAGGAGCTCGCGCCCTTCAAGCCCGCCTGGCTGGAGGAGCCGGTTCCGCCGGAGAACCTCAAGGCGCTGGAGAAGGTCGCCGCGAAGGTGGACATGCCGGTGGCCACGGGTGAGCGCATCCACGACCGGATCGAGTTCCGGGAGCTGTTCGAGAGCCAGGCCGTCGACATCATCCAGCCGGACGTCGGCCACATCGGCGGCATCTGGGAGACGCGCAAGCTCGCCGCGACCGCCGAGACCCACTACATGCTGGTCGCCCCGCACAACGTGGGTGGGCCGGTGCTCACCGCCGCCTCGCTCCAGGTCGGCTTCACCGCCCCGAACTTCAAGATCCTCGAGCACTTCAACGACTTCGCGGACGCCGAGATCAAGAAGGTGGTCAAGGGCGCGCCGCAGGTGAACCCGGAGGACGGCTGCTTCCACCTCTCCGACGCGCCCGGCCTGGGCGTGGAGCTGGACGTGGACGCCGCTGCCGAGTTCCCCCAGCAGCGGGCGCACTTCGACCTGTGGGCCGAGGGCTGGGAGAAGCGGAACCCGAAGGACGGCCAGTGAGCTCCGCCGCCGTCGTCGTCGACGCCCCGGGCACGTTCCACCTGGCCGAGCACACACCCCGCGACCCCGGTCCGGGCGAGGCGCTGGTGCGGGTGCACGCGAGCGGGATCTGCGGCAGCGACCGGGAGGTGTTCCAGGGCAACCGGCCCGAGGGGTACGTGCGCTACCCGCTCACGCCCGGCCACGAGTGGTCCGGAACGGTGGAGCGGGTCGGCGCCGGGGTCACCGAGGCGCTGGTCGGCCGCAAGGTCGTCGGCGAAGGCTTCCGGAACTGCCAGGTGTGCGACCGCTGCCACGCGGGTGAGACCACGCTGTGCAGCGCCGGGTACGAGGAGACCGGATTCACCCAGCCGGGCGCGATGGCACCCACGCTGACCCTCCCGGCGAGGCTGCTGCACGCGCTGCCCGACGACGCCGACCTGACGGCGGCGGCCCTGCTGGAGCCGGCCGCCTGTATCGCGGCCGCCGCTCTCAAGGCGAACGCGCAGCCGGGCGAGAAGGTCGCCGTGGTCGGCACCGGCACTCTCGGGATGTTCGCGGTGCAGTTCCTCAAGGCCGTCTCGCCGGTGGAGCTGCTGGTCGTCGGCACTCGCCGGGACCGCGAGGCGCTGTCGCGGCAGTACGGCGCGACCGACTTCCGTACGAAGGACGAGCCGCTCCCGGACGACTTCGACGTCGTCATCGAGACCGCCGGGTCCGCCGACGCCGCGCGGACCTCCGCCGCTCTGCTGCGGCGTGGCGGGCGCCTGGTCCTCACCGGGATCCCGGCGCCGGGTGCGAACGGGCTCGACCCCACGGATCTCGTCGTACGGCAGCTGGAGGTGCACTCCGTCTTCGGGGCGCCGCCGGACGCGTGGGCGCACACCGTGCGGGTGTTCGGGGCCGGGTTGCTCGACCCGCTGCCGCTGGTCACGCACGAGCTGCCGCTCGCCGAGTTCCCGCAGGCCATCGAGCTCGTCGGGTCCGGTGATCCGAAGGTCGGCAAGGTCCTCCTTCGCCCCTAGCCGTACGCCGGTGCGGGGGCGAACCTGACGGCTCCCGCACCGGCGTACACCCAAACCCCGCACGACTTGAGCCGCGAACTTCGTCCGAAATCTCGAACACCCTAAGGACACCTTGTGACCGACGCTTCCGCCCCGGCAGCCCGTCGACCCGGTGAGCAGGCGCTCGCCGCCCTCGGCCTGGGCTCGCCCGACCTCTCCCCCGCCGACGCCTCGCCCCACACCTTCCCGGGCGGCGGCCGCTGGCGCACCGAGATTCCCTCGTGCGAGGGTCCCGAAGCGCTGGCCGTCGTCCTGAAGGAGGCCTCGCGGCTCGATGTGCCGATCCACCGGATCAGCCAGGGCAGCGGCATTTGGATGCTGACCGATGCCGAGATCACCGAGATGGTCGAGGCGACCGCCGAACGCGACATCGAACTCTGCCTGTTCACCGGCCCGCGCGGCACCTGGGACATCGGCGGTTCCACGCGCACCGACTCGCGGGGGGCCGGACTGCGCGCCCGCGGGCACGACGCCGTCGCCGGGTGCGTCGAAGATGCCGTCCGCGCGACGGAGCTGGGCGTCAAGTGCCTCCTGGTCGCCGACGAGGGCGTGCTGTGGACGCTGCACCGCGCACGCGTCGCCGGCATCATCCCGGCCGACACGACCCTGAAGGTCTCGGCGCTGATCGGTCCGGTCAACCCGGCCGCGTACGCGGTGTACGAGAACCTGGGCGGCGACTCCATCAACGTGCCCAGCGACCTGACGCTGGATCACCTCACCGAGATCCGGCGGGTCTCCGCCGCCCCCATGGACATGTACATCGAGGCCCCCGACGACCTGGGGGGATATGTCCGGATGTACGAGGTCGCCGAGCTGATCCGGCGCGGCGCACCGCTGTATCTGAAGTTCGGGCTCTCCAAGGCCCCCGGCATCTACCCGTACGGCAACCACATGCGGGACCTGACGCTCGCCACCGCCAAGGAACGCGTCCGGCGCGGCCGGCTGGCCCTCGATCTGCTCGCACGGCACGGAGCCGACGACGACATGGCGCCCCTCGGATCAC
Source organism: Streptomyces sp. NRRL S-646 (assembly GCF_000720765.1). Lineage (GTDB taxonomy): Bacteria > Actinomycetota > Actinomycetes > Streptomycetales > Streptomycetaceae > Streptomyces. The sequence goes on along the minus strand of NZ_JODC01000005.1, from coordinate 43,289 downwards.
GGCTGCCCGGCACGCTCAAGCGGTTCGACACGTCCGCATAACGTTCGAACAACGCCCCCTTCACAAAAGAAGACGGGCTCAAACAGAATCCCACACGCCCCTCGGTCTCATCCGCACCCGCCGTCCAAGCGTCCTTGCACAGCCAGACCGAGCCTGCCCCACACACATCAAGGATGATGATCATGCGCACTCGCAGAGCCGCACTCGCCGCCGTCGCCGGAGCCGCCTCCCTCGCCCTGACCCTGTCCGCCTGCGGCCAGAGCAGCGAGGGCGGCAGCAAGGAGGACAAGGGCAGCGCCAAGGGGGGCACCATCGGTATCGCGATGCCCACCAAGTCCTCCGAGCGCTGGATCGCCGACGGCAAGAACGTCGTCAAGGACCTGCAGGCCAAGGGCTACAAGACCAAGCTGGTCTACGGCGAGGACGACCCCGACCAGCAGGTCTCGCAGATCGAGAACCTGATCACGCAGGGCGTCAAGGGCCTGATCGTGGCGGCCATCGACAACAAGTCGCTGAACAACGTGCTGCAGCAGGCCGCGGACGCCAAGATCCCGGTGATCGCCTACGACCGCCTGATCCTGGGCACGAAGAACGTGGACTACTACGCGTCCTTCGACAACGAGAAGGTCGGTCAGCTGCAGGCCGGCTACATCGTCCAGAAGCTGGGCCTGGACAAGGGCAAGGGCCCGTTCAACATCGAGCTGTTCGCCGGCTCCAACGACGACAACAACACCAGGTACTTCTTCAACGGTGCGATGAGCGTGCTGCAGCCGTACATCGACAAGAAGAAGCTCGTCGTCAAGTCCGGCCAGACCAAGCTCACCCAGGTCACCACCCTGCGCTGGGACGGCGCCACGGCGCAGAAGCGCATGGAGGACGTCCTCACCTCCACGTACGGGAACGCCAAGGTCGACGCGGTCCTGTCGCCGTACGACGGCATCTCCATCGGCATCCTCGCCGCCCTGAAGTCGGACGGCTACGGCTCCAAGAGCAAGCCGCTGCCGGTCATCACCGGCCAGGACGCCGAGCTCGCCTCGGTGAAGTCGATCATCGCGGGCCAGCAGACGCAGACCGTCTACAAGGACACCCGCAAGCTCGCCGACGTCGCCGCGGGCATGGTCGACGACCTTCTCAACGGAAAGAAGCCGCAGGTCAACGACACCAAGACGTACGACAACGGCACCAAGGTCGTCCCGGCCATGCTGCTGCAGCCGGTGAGCGTCGACAAGACCAACTACACGAAGGAACTGGTCGACACCGGCTACTACACGGCGGGCGAGCTGAAGTAGTCCCCCTGTCTGTGGAGTCGGCCACGCGGCGGAGCCGCATATCGACACTCAGACCGGCCATTCCTACGGATTGAAAGGGCACACCATGGCGGGACCCGTCCTGGAAATGCGCTCGATCGTCAAGACCTTTCCCGGGGTCAAAGCGCTGTCGGACGTCACGCTGACCGTCCGTCAGGGCGAGGTCCATGCCATCTGCGGTGAGAACGGCGCCGGGAAGTCCACCTTGATGAAGGTGCTTTCCGGCGTCCATCCGCACGGCACGTACGAGGGCGACATCCTCTTCGAGGGTGAGACCTGCGAGTTCAAGGACATCCGGGCGAGCGAGCAGCGCGGCATCGTGATCATCCATCAGGAGCTGGCGCTGGTGCCGTTCCTGTCGATCGCGGAGAACATCTTCCTCGGCAACGAACACGCCTCGGGCGGGTTCATCAACTGGAACGAGACGCTCAAGCACGCCACGGAGCTGCTGCGCCGGGTGGGTCTGAGCGACCACCCGGAGACCCGGATCGCCGACATCGGCGTGGGCAAGCAGCAGCTGGTGGAGATCGCGAAGGCGCTGTCCAAGAAGGTGAAGCTGCTCATCCTCGACGAGCCGACCGCGGCTCTGAACGACGAGGACAGCGGCAAACTCCTGGATCTCATGCTGGAGTTGAAGAAGCAGGGCATCACCTCGATCATCATCTCCCACAAGCTGAACGAGATCCGGCGGGTCGCCGACTCGGTGACGATCATCCGCGACGGCAGGTCCATCGAGACCCTCGATGTGAAGTCCGCGGAGACCACCGAGGACCGCATCATCTCCGGCATGGTCGGACGCGACCTCGACCACCGCTTCCCCGAACGCACCGCGTACGAGGGCGAGCTGGAGGCGGCACCCGCGCTGGAGATCCGCAACTGGACGGTGCACCACCCGATCGACCAGCAGCGCAAGGTGGTCGACGACGTGTCGATCAACGTGCGGCGCGGGGAGATCGTCGGCATCGCGGGTCTGATGGGCGCGGGCCGCACGGAGCTGGCCATGAGCGTCTTCGGGCGCAGCTACGGCCGGCACGCGGGCGGCACGGTCCTCAAGGACGGCAAGGAGATCCGTACGAAGACCGTCGCGGAGGCGGTCGAGCACGGCATCGCGTACGTCACCGAGGACCGCAAGCACTACGGCCTCAACCTCATCGACAACATCAACCGGAACATCTCGCTGACCGCCCTGGGCAAGGTCGCGAAGCGCGGTGTGGTCGACGAGCACGAGGAGCGCAAGGTCTCCGAGCGCTTCCGCAAGTCCATGAACATCAAGGCACCGACGGTCTTCGAGACGGTGGGCCGGCTCTCCGGCGGCAACCAGCAGAAGGTCGTCCTCAGCAAGTGGATCTTCGCGGGTCCCGAGGTGCTGATCCTGGACGAGCCGACCCGCGGCATCGACGTGGGCGCCAAGTACGAGATCTACACGGTCATCGACCAGCTGGCCGCCGAGGGCAAGGCGGTCGTCTTCATCTCCTCCGAGCTGCCGGAGCTGCTCGGTATGTGCGACCGCATCTACACCATGGCCGCCGGGCGGCTCACGGGTGAGGTCCCGCGGGCCGAGGCCACGCAGGAAGTGCTGATGCGCCAGATGACGAAGGACAAAGAGGTAACCCGATGAGCACGGATGTGACGGACAAGGTCCCGGCCTCGGCGCCGCCCGGGAAGAGCGGGGGGTCGGCCTCCGGCGAGAACCTGCTGCAGCTGATGCTGGGCGGTCTGCGCCGCAACATGCGGCAGTACGGCATGCTGATCGCGCTCGGCCTGATCGTGGTGCTGTTCCAGGTGTGGACCGGCGGCAACCTGCTGCTGCCGCGCAATGTCTCCAACCTGGTACTGCAGAACAGCTACATCCTGATCCTCGCGATCGGCATGATGCTGGTGATCATCGCGGGTCACATCGATCTGTCGGTCGGTTCGCTGACCGCCTTCGTGGGCGCGTTCGCGGCCGTGCTGACCGTGCAGCACGGGGTGGCGTGGCCGGTCGCGCTGGTGCTGTGTCTGGTGGTGGGGGCGGCCGCGGGTGCGGTGCAAGGGTTCCTGATCGCGTATTTCGGCATACCGTCGTTCATCGTGACCCTCGCGGGCATGCTGCTCTTCCGCGGTCTGACGGAGATCTTCCTGCAGGGCCAGACCCTCGGCCCGTTCCCGAACGGTCTGCAGAAGCTCGGCAACGGCTTCCTGCCAGAGGTCGGCCCGAACACCAACTACCACAACCTCACGCTGCTGCTGGGCTTCGTCCTGCTGGCCTTCGCGGTCTACCAGGAGGTGCGGGACCGCAAGCGCGAGCAGGAGTTCTCGCTGGACGTGCTGCCGCGCAACGCGTTCATCCTGAAGCTGGTCGCCATCGCGGCGGCGGTCCTCGCGGTCACGATGCTGCTTGCCAGCTACCAGGGCGCGCCGATCATCCTGATCGTCCTCGGTGTGCTGGTGGTCGGCTACGGCTATGTCATGCGCAACGCGGTCTTCGGCCGGCACATCTACGCGATCGGCGGCAACCTGCCGGCGGCGAAGCTGTCCGGCGTCAAGGACAAGAAGGTCACCTTCCTTGTCTTCCTGAACATGGGCGTGCTCGCGGCCCTGGCGGGTCTGGTGGTCGCCGCCCGTCTGAACGCGGCCTCTCCGAAGGCGGGCCTGAACTTCGAACTTGAGGCGATCGCCTCGTCGTTCATCGGTGGCGCGTCCATGAGCGGCGGTGTGGGTACCGTCCTCGGCGCGATCATCGGTGGTCTCGTCCTCGGTGTGCTGAACAACGGCATGAACCTCCTCAGCGTCGGCACCGACTGGCAGCAGGTCATCAAGGGCCTCGCCCTGCTGGCCGCGGTCGGGTTCGACGTGTGGAACAAGCGCAAGTCCGGCTCGTAGACCGGAGTGACCGGATCGGGCCCCGCCGTGAGGCGGGGCCCTTCCCATGGGAGGGAGAGACAGAACCGGTGAAATCGCTCTTCGGCAAGCTCGCCGACGGCACCAAGGTCCACCGCTGGTCGCTGGAGAACGGCGGCACCCGGCTGCAGGTCCTCGACTGGGGCGGTGTCGTCCAGGGTCTGGAGATCCCGGACCGCAAGGGCCGCTACGCCAACGTCTCCCTCGGCTTCGACAACATCGACGACTACGTCGCCAGGACCCCGTACTTCGGCGCCCTGATCGGCCGCTACGGCAACCGCATGGCCGAGGGCCGGTTCACCCTCGACGGCGAGACCTACCAGCTGTCCGTGAACGACGGCGTCAACAGCCTGCACGGCGGAACGCAGGGCTTCGACAAGCACATCTGGGACGTCGAGCCGTTCGCCGAGGGCTCCGACGTCGGCCTGGTGCTGCACCGCACCAGCGTCGACGGCGAGATGGGTTACCCCGGCACCCTCAAGGCGAAGGTGACGTACACGCTCACCAGGCACGGCGACTGGATCATCGACTACGAGGCCACCACCGACAAGGCCACGGTCGTCAACCTCACCAGCCACGTCTACTGGAACCTGGCCGGCGAGGGCAGCGGCACCATCGAGGACCACGAGCTCACGATCGAGGCGTCCCGCTACACGCCCACCGACACGGGCCTGATCCCCACCGGGGAACTGGCGACGGTCGCCGGCACCCCCTTCGACTTCCGCAGGACCAAGGCGATCGGCCGCGACATCCGCGACGGCCACGTCCAGCAGGTGCAGGCCAAGGGCTACGACCACAACTGGGTCCTGGACAAGGGCATCACGTCCAAGCCCGAGCACGTCGCCACCCTGCGCGACCCGCGCTCCGGCCGCACCCTGAAAATCGCCACCGACCAGCCGGGCCTGCAGTTCTACTCCGGCAACTTCCTCGACGGCACCCTGACCGGCACCGGCGGCCGCAGCTACCGCCAGGGGGACGCCCTGTGCCTGGAGACCCAGCACTTCCCGGACTCGCCGAACCAGGCGAACTTCCCGTCGACGGTGCTGCGGCCGGGACAGACGTATCGCACCAGGACGGTGCATACGTTCAGCGCCTAGCGCTCCGCTGGTCAGACCGTGGGGAGCTGCGGGCCGGTTGTGGCTGGTCGCGCCCACGCGGCGGAGCCGCACATCGACCGCAGCCCCGCGCCCCTTCAGGGGCGCGAACGGCGCCCGGGACGTGGGAAGTGCGGGCTTGGTTCCCGAAGTCACACCTCTTTCACACGCGTTGAACAACGCCACCCCTGACCCCGTATCTAAGGGCGGCCCGTGCTCCCCCGCGCGGGCCACCCAAACGCGACGGGCCCGGTCGTCCCTGCCGGGCCCGCCCCATACGGAGGTTCCATGGCCGACAACGTCACCTCGCTGTTCCGCAGCAACGCGGCACACAGCCCGTCGATGGCGGCGTTGACACGGCAGGGCGGCGACGGGACCGGCCCCGTGGACTTCTGCATCCCCTGCAACCCGTACTTCCCCACCCCGGCGATGTTCGACGACATGTCCGCCCGGCTGCGCGACATCGTCACGTACTACCCGAGCAGCGCCGACACGATCACCGCCGAGCTGTGCAACCTGCTGCAGCTTCCGCCGCAGTGCGTGGCGATGGGCAACGGCTCGACCGAACTGATCACCTGGATCGACCACCTGATGGTCCGAGAGTCCCTCGCCATCCCCGTCCCCACCTTCGGCCGCTGGACCGACCAGCCGATGGAGACCGGCAAGCGGGTCGACATGTTCCCGCTGCAGGAGTCCAGCGGCTTCGCCCTGGACCTCGCCAAGTACGCCGAGTTCATCCGGGCCCGCGGTACCCGGGTCGCCGTCATCTGCAACCCGAACAACCCCGATGGCGGCTTCCTGCACAAGCAGGCCCTCGTGCAGTTCATGGACGCGATGGCCGACCTGGACCTGATCGTCATCGACGAGTCGTTCCTCGAGTTCGCGGACGCCGAGGCCGAACCGTCGGTCGTCCAGGAGGCGATGATCCGCCCGAACGTCGTCGTGCTACGCAGCCTCGGCAAGAACTTCGGCCTGCACGGCATACGTTTCGGCTACCTGGTCGCCAACCCGGCCCTGGCCGGCCGCGTCCGCTCCATGCTCCCGAAGTGGAACCTCAACTCCTTCGCCGAGTACGTGGTGTTCATGCTCAAGGAGCACGGCGCCGAGTACGCGCAGAGCCTCCACCAGGTGCGTCGCGACCGCCTGGACATGGCCAGCCAGCTCTCGGCACTCCCCGGCCTCACGGTCTACCCCTCCCAGGGCAATTTCCTCTTCGTACGCCTCCCCGTGGGCGCCGAAGGCACCGTGGTCCGGGACCGGATGCTCACCGAGCACCGGATCCTGGTCCGCGAGTGCGGCAACAAGATCGGTTCGTCCAGCCGCTTCCTGCGACTCGTGGTGCGCCCCCAGGTGGATGTGCGTCGCCTGGTGTCCGGCCTGGAACAGGTGCTCTACGGGACCAGGAGGGGAGCCGCCGTACCCGAGCTGAGCACCGGGACCAGCTACAGCTCGGGTACGGCGGCCGTGGACCGCCTGGTCAGCGCCACCAACGGGGCGGGCGCCCCGCTCGCGGCGATGGCCGCCGACGGTTCGGTCGCGGGGGGCGGGATGCCGATGCCCATGCCCATGCCCATGCCCATGCCGATGTCGATGTCGATGCCGGCGGCGGCGCAGGCCCCGATGCCCACGGCGGCCCAGGCGGCCCCGCAGCCGGTCGGCTTCCCGGCCCAGGCACCGATGCAGCCCACCCCGGCCCCCATGCAGCAGCCGGTGCCGGCTCCAGTACCGGCCCCGACGCCGATGCCCACCCCGGTGCCCACCCCGGTGCCCGCTCCGGCCCCCGGCCCGACCCCACCCGGCGTCCCGGCCCGCGGCGGCCTGACGGCGGCCCAGGTACGGGGCACCACCGGCCCGGTCCCCCCGGGCCTCACCCCGGCCCCGGCGACCGGCTGGCCGAACGCCCAGAGCTGGCCGAACGCGGCGGGCATGGGCCAAGCCGGCTGATCGCCACAGAGGTGCTGCGCGGCAGCCGGGTGCGAGTTCGTCGTGGCTGATCGCGCAGTTCCCCGCGCCCCTGAAGGCGCGTGGCCCGACCCGGCGTCAATATGCGACCGGCCAACCCGTGCTCCAGCTCAGCAAGTTGATGCCCAGCTTGGGCGTGCCGTTGTCGTTGCCGTCGTAGTAGTGGTAGACGATCAGGTCACCGTCGGTGTCGTTCATGATGGACTGACCGCCAGGGCCGATGACGCTGCCGTGGGACTCCAGCACGGGCGTCCCGCCGTTGTTGGTCATCGCGACGCCGCTCTTGTCGTAGTACGGCCCGGTGACACTGGTGGCACGCCCGACCTTCACCTTGTACGTCGAACTGGTGCCCTGGCAGCAGACGTCGTACGAGGCGAAGAGGTAGTAGTAGCCGTTCCGCTTCACGATGTACGGCGCCTCGACGGCCTTGGTCCCGGTGGGGCGGGAGGCGATCGAGTACCGGGTGGTGTTGGAGCTGAGCTGCTTCCCGGTGGACGGGTTGATCTGGATCATCTTGATGCCCGTCCACCAGCTCCCGAAGGACAGCCACCACTTGCCGTCGCTGTCGACGAACAGGGTCGGGTCGATGGCGTTGTAGTCGCTGGCGGAGCTGGACGTGTAGACGATGCCCTGGTCGGTCCAGCTGCCCGGCTGTCCGGTGGTGGAGGTGGCAAGGCCGATGGCCGAGGTGTTCGAGCCGAACTTCGAGACGGCGTAGTACAGCAGGTACTTGCCGCCGTGGTTCGAGATGTCGGGGGCCCAGGCCTCCGGCACGGAGGAGTAGTTGCTCCACCAGCTCGGCCTGCTGGAAAAGGCGTCGCCGCCCGCGCTGAAGGCGATGCGGTCACTGGACTTCTTGTTGGCGAGCCCGCCACCGGTGGCGTAGAGCAGGTACTGCCCGGACGAGGTGCGGATCATCGTCGGGTCGTGGACGACCGTGGAGCCGGTGACCGTGCCGGGATTGGGGTACGCCGACGCCGTGCCCGGGACCAGGGCGAGCAGGACGGCGGCGGGGAGGGCGAGGAGTGCGGTTCTGCGGCGAGGAGTGCGAGAGGTGCGGCTCACGCTGACGCTCCTTGAGGTGGGGGGAGGTTCGAGATGTCGATCGCCGATCAGAGCTTCGGACGGGACCGTAGAATCGAACCCCTTGCGCGTCAATGGCCCGCACTCGAACCGGGCGTCTCTCAGGTGTGAGAGTTCCAGGGAGCCAACCCCGTTCCCCGGTCGGGCGGCGGCCCGTGGGGTACAAGTTGGCTCATGATGCCGTTGGAAGAAGCACGGGTTGAGCTGAGACACCTCTTAGGCCGCTGTGAGGACTGGCTGGGCACAGTTGGCGAAGCCTCGGACATCCTTCCGGGGGCCGCGACCGACGACCTGGACTCGGCCGTCGAGTTGATCCGGGCCATGCGGACCCGCGCCCTGTCGACCATGCTCAAGGTGGCGCTGCTGGGACGGCAGTCCTCGGGAAAGAGCTTCCTGATCAGCGGGCTCCAAGGCCACCTGGAGTACATCACCATCATCGACGAGGACGGCGAGCCGTCGGACGAATACCTCGGCCTCCTGCCATCGTCGGCAAGCCCGACCACCGCCTGCCCCTCGACGGTCATCCCCGTGGGTGACGATCCCTCGGTCGACGCGACCGGCCGGGGGCTGCTGCGGGTGAAGTTCAAGGGCATCGGCGACTGGGTGGAGATCGGCACGAATCTGCACCGCGCCGAAGTGGCCGGCTACGTGGCGGCGGACGGCAACATCACAGACCGCCGCCCCGAGCACATCAACCATCGTGTCGAGCGGATCGAGCTGCTCATCTCCCGGGCCCGTCTGCCGATCGAGCTCTTCGACCTGCCCGGCTCGGAGTCCGAGGACGAAGAACGCGACGAGATCTTGTACGAGGCCTGGAAGGAGGCTGACTGCTTCATCTACGTGAGCCAGGCCACCGAGGCCCTCACCGCCAACGAACTGCGCCTCATCCGGGACCTGTACGCCCACGCCGCACCGGCGCACAAGCGGGTTCTGTGGGTCCTCTCCGGGATCGACCGGGCCGCACAGCGCGAACACAACCAGGCTGCCTGGAAGAACGTACTGGCCACCAACAACCAGTATCTGCACGAGCGTTACCTCAGATCCGAAGAGTTCATCGGAGAGGGTTTCCTCCCTGTCTCGGCGGCGTTGGAGGCCAAGGCCGAGTACGAGGAGGAGAACGGGAGAGACGGAAGCACGCTCCGACGACGCAGCCACATGGCCGAGCTGCGCGAACGCCTCCAGGAGCTGCTGGAATCCGGCGCCGGGCACAAGCACCTCCGACAGGTCGGCGAAGAGGCGGGCTGGCTCATCCGGCGCAGACGGCGTGCCATCGCGGACATTCTCGGTGCACACCGCATGACCGTGGGCAACCTGGAGACGGAGCGAGACGCCCTCCACAACCGTCTGGAGGGCATGGACGACTCCCTCGCACGGATAAGGGCCGAACTGACCGACGAACTGCACCGCAGGATCCGTACCGCTCAACGGCCGTTCAGTGGCCTGGCAGACGAACTGCACGGGGGCCTGGACGAGTTGATCGACTCCGGCAACCTGAGCGCCGAGCACGCCAACGAGGTCGACGTCCGCCATGTCCAGGTCTTCAACGAGTGGATGACCGCTCCGGAAGGACCCGGCACGCTCTGGGAGCGCGAACGCGAGGCATTCGACGCCAGCGCCCGGCTGATCCTTCGCTCGGAGCTCGGTGAGGACAGCGGATCCCAGCTGGTCACGCCCGAGCCGTTCAACCCCGAGGCCCTCTCGGCACAAACGGACGGGACTCGCCCCTGGACGGCGTACGGCATGGTCCAGACCGCGGCGAACACTCTCGGTGTCGCCAGCCCCATCGCCGGCGGAGCGGTCTGGCTGACGACCAGTCTCAGTCTCGCCACCATCGCGGTCCCGGTGGGAGCGGCCATCCTCGCCGCCATCGGCATCGCCAGGATCACGGACGTCCTCAAGGAGCGGGAGTCCAAGGTCCAGCAAGCCCGCCAGGAGCGCAAGTCCATGATCGACGAGCAGGCGAAGCAGGCTCGTATCGGCTTCGAGGAGATGGTACGAAGCGAGGGACGGCACCTGATCGACGCCGCCGAGGAGCTCCACCAGCGCCAGCGGGCCCGTCTGCGCGCAACGCTTGACGAACTGGTGCACCGCATCAACGCGGAGGACACGACGAGGAGTCGCGCGATCGTCGAGCGCCTGACGCCGGTCGACGAAGCGGGCCAGGCCATCTCCACCGGCCTCCAGGACCTACTCGACCGCAGCAGGGCGGACTGACGGTTTCACCGTAGGACCGAGCCCATGGACAGGGACAGCCATCCCGGCAGATCGACCTCGGCGCGGACGGTCTTGCCGGGTGGCTGCAAGCAATCCAGTACCTCCCATCGGTCGGCGAGCGCGTCCACGAGGAGGAGTCCGCGGCCGGTCTCGTCGAGGAGGTTCGTGGCTGGTAGTGCGCATGGGTACCGCTCGGCACGGGTGTCAGTGACCTCGATACGGATGCTGCCCGTGACGAGCGACAGCCGCAGCTCGAAATCCCGCCCGGGCACACGGCCGTGGGTGACGGCGTTGGCGGCGACCAGGGCCACGGTGTCGGAGGGGGCTGTTTCCCGCCGCGGGGACGGTGGAGGTGGACGGGTGGCCCCTGTTCGGCGCCGTGTTGCCCCTGGGGCCGCCGGACGGACCCTAGGCGCGCCCGTCCAGGAGAGCCAGCCCCAACGGCGTGACCGTATGCAGCACCGCCCTGCCCGTCCGGCACGTGGTGAGGAGTCCCGCCTTGCGCAGAACTCCGACGTGATGGCTGGCGGTGGCAGCGGCCACGCCCGTGCCGTGGGCGAGTTCGGTCGTCGTCACGCCGCCGTCGGCCACCGTCTCCAGGATCTCCGCACGGGTGCGGCCGAGGAGGGCGTTCAGGGAGCGCAGGCCGGGTGCGGTGCTCAACGCGGTCTCGTGCGCCATGGGGTAGACGACGACGTAGGGAAGCGTCGGATCCTTGAGCAGCGTGGGGTGGCGCCAGCAGAAGTACGAGGGCAGCACGAGGAGTCCGCGGCCGTCGAGGTGGACGTCGCGGTCGATGCCCAGGCCGGTGATCTCCAGGACCGGCCGGCGCCAGGCGATTCCTGCGTGCAGGGTGTTGAGCAGTCCGCCGAGACCGCCGTCGGCCAAGTAGCGGGTGTGCGTGGCGCGTTCGGCGTCGAAGCGGGTGCGGACGCGGTTCCACCAGGGTGCCAGCGCGGTCGCGAAGTAGTGCCGGTGAAGGCGTCCGAGGTGCGTGACGGCGCCCTTGTCGCCATCGGCGAGAAGCCGGGCCCAGGAGGGCAACCGGCGTCCGGCGCGGGCCAGTTCGTCCAGATCGTGCCCGAGCCGCTGCCGTGGCGTGGACAGCAGGGCACCGATACCGGCGTCCAGGCCGCCCGCGCCCGCCGCCGGTGTGAGGAAGTCCGCCGAGTAGCCGACGGGTGGCGCGAGCCTGAGCAACTCACCTGTTGGACGGGTCAGTTGGTGGCGCACGACGTTCCGCCAACTGCCGAAGACGAGGGAAGCGGTGTCGGTCTGCAGCATGTGCATGCTGAGCAGCGCTTCCCACATGGGGTCAGGCGCCTGCGCGAGTCTGATCTGAGCAAGGTCGTCGTCGGTGAAGTGAATACGTACCGCCATGCCTCACATGCTCGGCGGTCCCCGGCCGCTTGCCATCCTCAGAAGTCATGGGGTCACACGGCCAGGTGGCCGGGTCACCCGGAGCCGGGGCTGCCTGCGCGGGTGCGGTGGCCGCGACCATGGCGGCGCTGCCGACGAGTGCGGCCTGCTGCCGAGGCGACCAGGCACGCACGTCCCTTCGAACTGGATCGAATCACTGGCCACATCACGAAGTGGCCGGATACACGAACAGCTCGTCCTTCCAGCCGTCCACTTTCTCCAGGGCAAGACCTGCCGAGCCGTTCACCAGGACCGGAGCGATTCCGGGGCTGGTGGGCAGGTCCTTGCCCGTGCGGGCGTCCAGGGCGACCGGGGCGTCCTCGGCAGTGCCGTAGACGCGGCCGTGCCAGGCCGTGGTGACCTCGGGGGCGACGCGGTCGGCCTGCTTGTCGGGGAGCTGCCACAGCGTCTTGCCGGTGGTGGCGTCGAGGCCAAAGGCGACCGGCACGTCCGTGTCGTCGCCGGTGCCGTGGCAGACGAGCGTGCTCTTCTCGTCGTACACGCAGGTGCCCTTGGCGAGCCCCGCGGGGAGGCGCTGCTTGGTCTTGCCGGTGGTGGCGTCGAGGAGGTGGAGGTAGTTCGTGGCGCTGTCATAGCCCTGGCCCTGGAGGAGGACGTAGTTCGGGCCCGCGGTGGACAGCTTCGGGGTGTTCTCGACCATATGTTCGCCCTGCCAGCGGCGCTTGCCGGTGGCCACCTCGTAGCCGGCGGCGTGCAGTTCGGTCGTACCCGCACTGAAGCCGACGGCCGTGCCCGAGGCGACTCCCGTGGTCCTGAAGTCGTCGTGGACCCAGACCTGGCGGCGGGCCGTCAGGTCGACGCCGTACGTCACGGCGTAGAAGTTCTTGTCGGAAACCGTCACGACGGCGATGTTCCCGTCGGCGCCGACGGCCGTCGCGGTCAGGCCGCTGTCCGGGTCGTCGGCCCACTCGGGCAGCCGCAGGGTCAGCCGCGACCGCACTTTGGCGGTGTCGGGGTCACTGACGGCGATTTCTACCGCCATGTGGTCGGCCTGAGTTCCCGTGCCGGACTGCTCGATCAGGAACGGGGTCACCAGGGCCGGTGTGCCGCCGACGGTGATCACCGCGGGTGCCCCGGCCTTGTGGCTGACACCGGCACTCTCGGCCATGGCCTTGCCCTCGGGCTCAATGGTCGCCGTGACGTGGCCGTTGGCGGTGTCGACCGCCTGGACGTGATCGAACGCGCCGACGTACGCCGTGCTCCCGTGAAGGGTGACCGAGGGCGGTCTGATGAACACGCCGTCAAACATGTCCTCGGTCAGCCCGTCGGGCATCAGGGCGCCCTTCGTCGCGAACTTCGCCGGCGGATCGTGGACGGGCCGCGACGCTACGGCCGACTTGCTCGCGGCGGCCGCCGGGGTGCCGTCGGCCGCCTCGGAGCCCTCGCCCGAGCCGCAGGCCGTCAGCGTGACGCCGGCGAGCACTGCGGCCACGAGCAGCAAGTCCCTTGAGCGCAGGGCGGTATGAGAGCTTCGCATTTTTGGTATCCCCCGTTGATCTCGATCCCAACGGTGATCACCTTAGTGCGCGGCTCCGACAACGCCCCTTGCTCCCTTGCCCCTTTGCACCCTTACCGCGTCACTTGCCCGGGCACTCCTTCCACGCCATGTGGTACGTGGTGCTGATGTTCCCGTCGGTCGAGTCCATGGTCATGAAGCTGACCTTGCCCGGGTTCGCGGTCCCCGCGTTCACTCTCAGCTCGGTGTTGATGTTGAAGTTGCGGAGAACTCCGCAGGGAGCCCAGACCAGTTGGGCCACGTCCGTGCTGTCGGTGGCCTGCCAGTCGTCGTTGTACGAGCCGTTGAACGGGTGGGTCTTGGGCACAGTGGTCGAGGAGCCCTGGAAGTAGTACGAGGCTTTCTGCGTCGCGGACGCCCCCGGCTGGAGCGAGAGGAAGCCCCGGTAGTCGGCACTGGCGATGGCGTAGGTGAAGCCCTGCGGGACGTGCACGATCAGGTTGAGCTGGCAGTTCTTGCGGAAGGCCGTGGGGTCGGAGTTGCCTCCGGCCTGGGCGAGGTACTGGCTGTAGGTGACCGTGAAGGCCGTGTTGTCCGGGGAGACGGCGACGGCCGCCGAGCCCTGGGGGCAGCCGGAGCCGTTCACGGTCGCCACGTCGATGACGATCTTGTCCGGGGGCGGGTTGTCGACGACGGGGGACGAGGCCGGTGCGGGCAGTGCGGCGGTGAGCAGAGCGGCTACGGCGCCGCTCAGCAGGAGTCCACCAGGCATGGTTTCTCCGGTTCTGTGAGTGGGGGGTGGCACACCCCGGCGCCCCTCAAGGACCGACCCCGAGAACACTTTGAAGAAACCGTGGGGATCCTGTGAAGGTGCGAGGCGATCGAATCGTAGGGAGGCCCCTACGAACCGGCCAGGGCGAACTCAAGCCATTCACAGGTGGGGATTTCACATGCGGCAGACAGAACGCAGAACGCCGCCCACCGGCCGGGCCGGTAGGCGGCGTACACGTGTCACTTCCTGAGGTGGCGCCGGCCGAAGTAGAGCATCCCCGACACTCCCGCGGCGGCGCCGACGCCGCACAGCGCCGCGACCGCCGCTGCTTCCCTCTCTGCAAAGACTGCGATCACAGCAACGGCTCTATGAGCTTCGCAAGCCGTGCTTCCGTCACCGCTCCCATCCGCACCGCCGCCACCTTCCCGGACGAGTCGACGACGATCGTGAACGGCAGCCCCTGTGTGGTCACCACGCCCCGCGGCAGCCTCAGGAACTGCTTGCCCGAAGGGTCGTGCAGGGAGGGGTAGTCCAGCCGGTACTGCTTCTGGAATGCGAGACCGGCGCCCCGGCCGGCGTCGTTGTCGAGACCCAGTACGCGCAGCCCGCGGGCGCCGTACCTCTTCTGGATCTTCTTGAGCTCGGGCGCCTCCGCCCGGCAGGGACCGCAGTACGAGGCCCATGCGTTGATCAGGACGACCTTGCCCCGGTAGTCGGACAGGCTGACCGTGCCACCCTCCAGCGAAGGCCCGGAAAGGTCCGGAACAGCGGGACGCTCGCCCTCCTTCCAGGTCCTGATCAGCGGATCCCCGGGACTGGCGTCACTGATCGGCGCCGGGGACGAGCAGCCGGCGAGGACCGCCGCACAGGCCGCCACCACCACGCACATGCGTCGAGTCTTCGTCATCGGCCGGCCAGTCCCCCGTGCAGTTCGTCCGTCCCCGCCCCGCTGAGCACGACCTCCAGGCTCCCCGACCGCCAGACGCACAGCACCCACGCGGCGGGCAGCTGGAGCGTGTACAGCGCGACGATCGCCATGACGAACGCCCAGTCCGCCGGCGCGACCTCGCCCTCGGCCCACGCCCAGACCCCCGAGCAGAGCAACAGCGCCGCCAGGTAGACGGACCCGTCGACCAGCGTCACGCGCCAGCGCGGCAGGGGCGCCAGCAGACGCCTGGCCAGCACCAGGGAGACGGTCGCGGCGCAAACGAAGACCGCGTGCCACGGGTTCTTCCACCAGAAGTCGGCCCAGCCCCCGACACTGCCGCCGGGAGCGGCCTGCCAGGCCAGGTCCACCCCGGCTCCGACCAGCCAGGACAGGACAACGACGGTGAGCGCGTACGAAACAGCGCCCCGCCAAGTGACAGTCACGTCACTCCCCCTTTCACCGGCGGGCCCCAACTGCGGCCCACCACACGATCATTGTGCTCCCCGGCCCTGCGGGGCCCGGATCCGGGGGCAGCGGCCAACCGTCCTAACGTTCTGTCCATGCCGTCGATACGTCTGCGCCCGACCCGACTCACCCTGGCCGCGGGCGCATGCGTCCTCGCCGCCGGCGCAGCCCTCGCCGCCTCCGGCTTCGCCTGCACCGACGCCGACGCCGGCATACGCCCCGCCAGGTTCTCCGGCGCACCGCACTGCCACCGCATCGCCGACAGCGCCCCGGCGTCCCTGGGCGGCCTGTCCCGCCGCGACAGCAGCCTTCCCGGAATCGCCGTCTGGGGGGACCGGGACATCGTGCTGCGCTGCGGCGTCACACCGCCGGGAGTCACCGGTGACCCGTGCTTCGCGGTCGACGGCGTGGACTGGGTCATGGACCTGGCGCAGTCCACCGACACCAGAAAGGTGATCGTCACCTACGGCCGCAATCCGGCGACCCAGGTCGTCTTCGACGGCTCGAGCCGGACCGACGCGGCCCTGATCGACCTCTCCCGGACCGTCGCCTCCGTCAGGCAGACGTCCCACTGCATCAAGCGCAACTGACCTTCCGGCCTGCTGCCGGCCTTCCTGCCCGCTACGGGTTCTCCCAGGCCGCCGGCTCCGCCGCGAGCTCCCGTACCGGCTCCGGCAGGGCGTCCGCCGCGATGTCCGCGATGGTGACGCCCTCCAGGATGCGGCGGACGTTGGCCCGCAGCGCGACCCACAGCGGCAGCAGCGGCTGCGCGGACCCCGTGTACTCCAGGCCCGTGGGCCGCTCCCCGCGCACGGACACGATCGGGCCGTCGACCGCCCGGATCACATCCGCGACCGTGATCGTCGCGGCCTCGCGGGCCAGCCGGTAGCCGCCGCCTCCCCCGCGCCGACTGTCGACGATGCCGCCGCGCCGCAAATCCCCGAGGATCCCCTCCAGGAACTTGTGCGGGATCTCCTGCGTGGCGGCGATGGCCTCCGCCTTCACGGGCCCGTCGTCCTGCCGGACCGCAAGTTCAAGAACCGCCCGTACCGCGTAATCCGCCCGTGCCGAGATCCTCATACGACCATTGTGCTGGGTGCGGCCGTACACAATGACCTCGCACAATGACCTCACACGCGCCGCCGACCGGACGGCCCGACGGGAGGCTCCCTTGGGGCTCAGCAGACGTACCTTCAACGCCCTCGCCGGCACCACGGCCCTCGGCCTGGCACTGGGCGGCAGCGGCGCCATGACCTGCGCCTATGCCGCCCAGACCGCCCCCACGGGCCCGCCGCCCGGCACACCGGGCGCGGACGGGCGGCGGCACACGATCGGCTTCGACCGCTACTCGCTGATCATCGACGGCAGACGGATGGTCGTCTGGTCGGGCGAGATGCACCCCTTCCGGCTGCCGAGCCCCTCCCTGTGGCGCGACATCCTGCAGAAGATGCGCGCCCACGGCTACAACACGGTCAGCATCTATGTGTCGTGGAACTACCACTCCCCCGCGCCGGGGCACTACGACTTCACCGGTGTCCGCGACCTCGATCTGTTCCTCCGCATGGCCGCCGAGACCGGCCTGTATGTCACTCTGCGCCCCGGCCCCTACGCCAACGCCGAGATCGACGCCGGCGGCTTCCCCGGCTGGCTGACCGCCACCGAGGGCCGGGCACGGACCGCCGACCCCACCTACCTGTCGTACGTCGACGAGTGGCTGACCCAGGTGAACGCCATCGTCTCCCGGCACCTGTACACCAAGGGCGGCGGGACGGTCCTGCTCTACCAGATCGAGAACGAGTACGACGCGTACGTCGACGAGCCGGCCGGCCGTGACTACATGGCCCACCTGTACCGGAAGGTCCGGTCCGACGGCATC
Source organism: Streptomyces sp. NRRL S-646 (assembly GCF_000720765.1). Taxonomy (GTDB): domain Bacteria; phylum Actinomycetota; class Actinomycetes; order Streptomycetales; family Streptomycetaceae; genus Streptomyces. Next base: position 25,812 of record NZ_JODC01000005.1, on the reverse strand, counting down.
GACGTACCGCTCTTCCACAACGACAAGGGCAGGAACGGGTACTGGATCCCCGGCTCCTTCGACACGGGCGGCGAGAAGGGCCGCTGGCTGTACGGCTTCGACGGCTATCCGTCGCCGACCCTGGCCCCGCCCGACTGGGGACACTTCGGGACCGGCGGGGCCAAGGGCGGCGCTACCGCCAGCCCCCAAACCCCCGGTTTCGTACCGGAGTTCGGGGGTGGCTGGTTCGATCCGTGGGGCGGCACCTGGTTCGAGGGGAAGGGGTACGCGGAGTCGCGGCGGCTGCGGGACTCGGCGTACGAGCGGCGGTTCTACCTCACCAATCTCGCCAACGGCATCACCCTGCACAGCGTCTACATGACCTTCGGCGGCACCTCGTGGGGCTGGCTGCCCGCGCCGGTCGTCTACACGTCGTACGACTACGGGGCGGCCATCGACGAGGGCCGGCAGCCGACCGCCAAACTGATCCCGATGCACCAGTTCGGGCAACTGCTGCGGCACTTCCCCGACTTCGCCAAACTGGACCGCGCGGCGGACGTCGAGGCGGACGCGGCGGCGGACGGGCTGAAGGTGTACCACCTGACCAATCCCGACACCGGCGCCCACGTCTATGTCCTGCGCAACGACGGCGAGGTGCCGGTCGCCACCGAACTTCCGCTGCACGGCGCCGAACTCCCCGTCCCCGTGGCCGTCCCGGCGCAGGACGCGCGGCTGCTGGCCGCCGGGATCAGGCTGGGTCGGCGAAAGCTGCGCTACTCCAACGCCCAGCCCATGCTGGCCCTCACCGCCGGACGACAGCAGATCGCCGTGCTCACCGGGCGGTCGGGAGAGGAGACGGTGACCGCGCTGGAGTGCGCGGGCGAACCGACGGTCACCGTACTGGAAGGGGAGGCCGAGCACTCGTACGCGGACGGGCTGTTGCAGGTGGAGGCCCAACTGGACGGTCTCACCCAGGTGTTGGTGAGCGGCGGCGGAACCTCCACCCCCCTCCTCCTGCTCCTCGCCGACGACGAGACCTCTGTACGGCTGTGGCCGCACGACACCCCGTCCGGCCCGGTTCTCGTATACGGGCCCGCCCTGCTGCGGACCGCGGCCGTCGACGGGACGGTGGTCCGGCTGACCGGGGACACCGTAGAAGCGGCGGACCTGGAGGTGTGGGGACCACGAGGCATCCACGAACTCACCTGGAACGACAGGGAGTTGAAGGCCCACACCACCTCCTCCGACAGCCTGCGCGGCGCGCAGCCGCTGGCGGGGGTCGGGGCGGTCGCCCTGCCCGCGCTGAGCAACGGCTGGCTGCGGAAGACGGAGAACCCCGAGTCGGCGCCCGCCTTCGACGACTCCTCCTGGACCCCCGCAGACAAGACCACCACCCACAGCACCACACCGGTCCCCGCCGGACAGCCGGTCCTCTTCGCCGACGACTACTCCTTCCACTACGGCGACGTCTGGTACCGCGGGCGCTTCACCGACGCCACCGGCGCCGAGTCCGTGTCGCTGGCCTACAGCACGGGCACGCAAGGGCTGCTGATGGCATGGCTGGACGGGCGGCCGCTGGGCACGCACCGGATGCCCGTCCCGGACAACAAGACGGTACGGAAAGGGAGTTGGACCGCCACGGCCGTCTTCTCGGTCACGGAGGCGCTGCGCACGGACGAGCCGCATGTGCTGTCGGTCCTCGTCCGCCGTATGCAGCACGACCAGGACGGCAAGGCCCAGGACACGCACAAGGTGGCGCGCGGGCTGACGGCGGTCACCTTCGCGGGGGCGGCCCCGCAGATGAGCTGGCGGCTGCAGGGCGAGGCGGCACCGGACCCGGTGCGCGGGCCGCAGAACAACGGCGGGCTGTACGGGGAGCGCAACGGCTGGCATCTGCCGGGGTACGGCGAAGGTGGCTGGGAGCCGGTGCAGCTGCCGCGGGCGGACCGGCGGCAGGGGGTGACCTGGTACCGGACGTCCTTCCGGCTCGCGGTCGACGCCGGCACCGACGCCTCCGTCGGGCTGGTCCTCGACGACGACCCGGCCCGCGCCTACCGCGTCCAGATCTTCCTGAACGGCTGGAACATGGGCCAGTACATCAACGACGTGGGCCCACAGCACACCTTCGCGCTCCCGAACGGGATCCTGCGCACACGTGGCTCCAACACACTCGCCCTGGCCGTCCTGTCCGACGGGACCACACCGTCGGGACCGTCGGACGTACGGCTGACGCTGCTGGGCGCGGCGGCCGGAGGAGTTCCTGTGGCGCCTGTGGACTCCCCCGGCCGTTCGGCCGCTAGGCGAGCCTGATCACGTTCCAGGACAGCGGTTCGAGTACGGCGGTGAGGGTGCCGTCCCGCAGGACGGTGCCCTCGACCGTGTGCGGGGCGACCCGCTCGGGGTCGTCGAGGGTGTTGCGGGCGTCCGGGTCGGCGTCGGCGAGGGCGCTGTGCTCGACGACGTGCGTCAAGTCCAGGCCGTTCAGGGCGACTTCGAGCGGGAGGGCCTCCGTACGACTGCGGTTGACGGCGAAGACGGTGACGGTGCCGTCCTCCGCGCGCACGGCGGTGGCGTGCAGGAGGTCCGTCTCGCCGTACTTCTTCGTCTCGTACGTCGGTGAGTCGACCCGGACGTCGAGGACCTGGCCGCGGCCGTACTGCGAGGCCTGCGCGAAGGGGAAGAAGGTCGTCTGGCGCCAGGCCGGGCCACCGGGCTCGGTCATGATCGGGGCGATCACATTGACGAGCTGGGCGAGACAGGCGACGGTCACGCGGTCCGCGTGCCGCAGCAGGGCGATGAGGAGCGAGCCGAAGACGACGGCGTCCAGGACGCTGTAATTGTCCTCCAGGAGACGCGGGGCCTCCGCCCAGTCCCGCGCGCCGGAGTTCTCGATCTCGTGCCACTCCGAGATGTACCAGACGTTCCACTCGTCGAAGGAAAGGTTGATCTTCTTCTTCGACTTCAGCTTCGCGCCGATGTGGTCGGCGGTGGCGACCACGTTCTCGATGAAGGACTCCATGTCGACGGCGGAGGCCAGGAAGGAGTCGACGTCACCGTCCTCGGGCTGGTAGTAGGCGTGCAGGGAGATGTGGTCGACGAGGTCGTACGTCTCCTCCAGGACCGTCGCCTCCCAGGCGGCGAAGGTCGGCATGGACTGGCTGGAGGAGCCGCAGGCGACGAGTTCGACCGCCGGGTCCATCTGGCGCATCGCGCGGGCCGTCTCGGCGGCGACGCGGCCGTACTCCTCGGCGGTCTTGTGGCCGGTCTGCCAGGGGCCGTCCATCTCGTTGCCCAGGCACCACAGCTTGATGCCGAAGGGGTCCTTGTCGCCGTGCGCGGCACGGAGGTCGGACAGGGCCGTGCCGGCGGGGTGGTTGGCGTACTCCTGGAGGTCGAGGGCCTCGGCGACACCTCGGGTGCCGAGGTTGAGGGCCATCATGGGCTCGGCCTGGGGGCCGATCTTCTTCAAGAAGGCGATGTACTCGGAGAGGCCGAAGCGGTTGGTCTCGGTGGAGCGCCAGGCGAGGTCGAGTCGGCGGGGACGCTCCGCTGCCGGGCCGACGGAATCCTCCCACTTGTATCCCGATACGAAGTTGCCACCCGGGTAGCGGATGGCGGTGACGCCGAGTTCGCGGACGAGGTCGAGGACGTCCTGGCGCAGGCCGGCCGCGTCCGCGGTGGGGTGGGTCGGTTCGAAGATGCCGGTGTAGACGCAGCGGCCGAGGTGTTCCACGAAGGAGCCGAAGAGGCGGGGGTTTACTTCGCCGATGGTGAAGGCGGGGTCCAGGGTGAAGCGGGCGGTGCTCATCTTGGCCTTTCGGGTTCAGTTTCGTCTGCAGGTGGTTCGTGGCTGGTCGCGCAGTTCCCCGCGCCCCTAAAAAGCCAAAGCCGTTGGCCAACCGTCGCGTGTCCAGCTGAGGCGGTTGAGCCCCAGCTTGGGGGTTCCGTTGTCGTCCGCGTCGTAGTAGTGGTACGCCAGCCAGTCCGTACCGTGATCGCGGAAGACTGATTCTCCACCGGGGCCTGTGTAGCGGCCGTGGGATGCCAGGAGCAGGTCGCCGCCGCCCTCCAGCATGGGCTTGCCCGTGCTGTCGGCGTACGGGCCGGTGACGGAGGTCGATCTGCCCGCTCTGATCTTGTACGTCGAGTTCACGCCCTGGCAGCAGGCGTCGTACGACGCGAAGAGGTAGTAGTAGTGGCCGTGCTTGACGATGGACGCGCCCTCGACGGCATACGGGGCGTCCGGGCGGGTCGCCAGATGTTCGACCGTCGCACCCGGCACCGCCTTGCCGGTCTTGGGGTTCAGTTCGACCATGCGGATGCCCGTCCAGTAGGAGCCGAAGGCCATCCACAGTCTGCCGTCCGCCCGGACGATCGCCGGGTCGATGGCGTTCCAGGTGTCGCTGGTCTCGGAGGTGAACGCCTTGCCGTGGTCGGTCCAGGTGCCGGGGAGGCCGGACGGGGAGGTGGCGACGCCGATCGCGGAGTGGTTGGTGCCCCAGGAGGAGACCGCGTAATAGAGCCAGTAGTGGCCGTCGCGGCGGGAGATGTCCGGGGCCCAGGGGTCGCCGGTGTTGTTGTACTCGTACCACCAGCTCGGCGGTTCGGCGAAGGCGTTGCCCGCGTCGTCCCAGTGGCGCAGGTCCTTCGAGAGGCGGGCGCCGATGATGCCGCCCGTCGAATAGGCCGCGTAGCCGCCCGACTTGAGGTGAATGACGGTGGGGTCGTGGATGATCTGCTGGCCGGTGAGGGGGAGCGGGTCGGGGTAGCTCTCCGCCGCCTGCGCCGTGTTGGGGAGGACGGCCAGGAGGACCGCCACCAGGGCCGTCAGCGCTCTGTGTGCTCTCACTGTCCCGCCAATCCGGTGTGTGCGACGCCCGCCACGATCTGGCGCTGGAAGAAGACGAAGACGACGATCAGCGGCAGGCCCGCCATGAGGCCGCCGGCCATGAGCTGGGCCCACTGGATGCCGTAGGAGTTCATGACGGTCGCGATGCCGTTCGGCATGGTCATCAGGTCGGGGTTGTTGGTCACCATGTAGGGCCAGAGGAAGTTGTTCCAGGACGCGATGAAGGTGAAGATGCCCACCGCCGCGAGCGAGGGGCGGGCGAGCGGGACGACGATGGTGAAGAAGACGCGCCAGCGGCCGGCGCCGTCGATGAAGGCCGCTTCCTCCAGTTCGCGAGGGATGCCCTGGAAGAACTTGTAGAGGATGTAGACCATCGCGGCGGGTGCGCACTGGGGCAGGATCATGCCCCAGTAGGTGTCGACCATTCCCATCTGCTGGACCGTGGTGAACAGGGGGACGCCGAGGACGGCGGGGGAGATCATCAGGCCCGACATCACGATGCCCATGAGGACACCCTTGCCGCGGAACTCGGTGCGGGCGAAGCCGTATCCGGCGAGGGCGCTGACGACCAGCACGACGGTCGTCACGCAGACCGAGACGACCAGCGAGTTGACGAACCAGTTGGTGATGTTGCCGGTGGACCAGAGAGCCTTCCACGCCTGGGCCGTCCAGACCTTCGGCAGCCAGTGCGGCGGGATTTCGGCGGCCTCCGCCTCGGACTTGAGCGAGGTGAACAGGGCTGCCGCGACCGGCGCCACGAAGACGGCGGAGACGGCGACACCGAGGAGGGTCAGGACGATCTGGCCGGGCGTCCAGGGCTTGCGGGACGTGGTGCGTACGGTCGTCGCGGTGCGTACGGTCGGCTCGGCTGTGGTCATCGGCCGCTCTCCTCACGGTTGCGCAGCAGCCACATCCGCGCCAGGGCGACGACTGCGATGATCACGAAGAAGATGATGGACATCGCGGAGGCGTAGCCCACGCGGTAGCTGGTGAAGCCCTGTTCGAGGGTGTACTGGACGAAGGAGCGGGTGCTGAGCTCCGGTCCGGGGCCGAAGTCCATCATCACGACGGCCTGGTCGAAGAGCTGGAGCGAGGCGAGCACCTGGAGTGCGATGACGAGGCCGGTGATGTTGCGGAGCATCGGCAGGGTGATGTGGACCATGCGGTGCCAGGCGTTCGCGCCGTCGAGCTTCGCGGCCTCGTAGAGGTGGTCGGGGATGCCCTGGAGCGCCGCGAGGTAGAGCAGGAAGGAGAAGCCGACCGTCCACCACAGGGTCTCGATGACGATGGCGAGCATGGCGTACGACTTGTCGGTCAGCCAGGGCGTGTCGATGCCGAGGGTGTGGTTGAACATGCCGATGCCCTGGGTGAACAGCCACTGGAACAGGTTGCCCGCGACGGTCGACGGCAGCAGGAACGGCACGAAGAAACACAGCCGCCACAGCCACTTTCCGCGCTCGATGTTGTGCGCGAGCATCGCGAGCAGGAAGGCGAGGACCGTGATGCAGGGCACGACGAGCAGGGTGAAGTAGGCGCTGTGGCCGAGCGCGTCCCACATCAGCTGGTCGTGCAGGGCCTCGCGGTAGTTGTCCAGGCCGATGAAGCTCGCGCCCTCACCGGAGATGTTGGCGTCGGTGAAGCTGAGGTAGATGCCGCGCAGCAGCGGCCAGATCACGAAGAGCACGAAGAGCGCCAGGAACGGCGCGATGAACCAGCCTCCGTGCTGGAAGCCCTGCTTGCGGCGTACGGTCGCGGTCGCGGTGGCGGTCCTGGCGCGCCCGGGCGCCAGGACGGTCTGAGCGCTGGTCGTCATGCGACCGCACCTCCCTGCGCGGCGGTCCTGCCGTCCATCGGGTTCTTCGAGGCGAGAAGCTTGGCGAGCTCTTTCTTCATGCGCTGTGCGACGGCGGCCGGCCCCGCGGAGCCCATCGTCGAGGAGACGACCATCGGGCCGAGGTCCTGGGCGAGGACGCCGGTGGAGCCCGCGAACCACACCTTCGGCTCGGTGGCCTGGTGGTTCATGGCGCTCACGTACTCGTTCTGCGGGGTGAGCTTCTTGTACGCGGCCGTGGAGAGCGTCGGCCGGTAGGCGGGGATGTGACCGCCGGCCGCCCACTGCAGGGCGTGCCGGACGACGTAGGCGGCCAGTTCGTGCGCGGCCTCGTTGGTGGCGCCGCCGCGGCCCGACTGGTGCGGCAGCACGAAGGAGTGCGACTCGGCGTGGGTGGCCTGCCTGCCGAAGACGGGCGGCAGCGGGGTCGCGCCGTAGTCCAGCTCGGCGCCGGAGAAGACCGGCACGGACCAGTTGCCCTCCCAGGTGAAGGGCGCGCCGTTGATGAACTGTTCGCCGGTCGGGGCGCCCGGGATGACGTAGCCGTCGGTGACGTGCTTGCGGAGGAACTCCAGGACCTGGGTGGCCTTGTCGGCGTCGAAGAGGACCTGGGTGCGGGCGTCGTTGAACCACGCGCCGCCGAGCTGGGTGTAGAAGGCGACGAAGAACCACCACTGGAAGTTCTGGTCGTTGGTCCACAGGCCGATGGTCTGCAGGCCCTTCTTCTGGACCTTTTTGGCCTTCTTCAGGACGTCGAACCACTCGTCGGTGGAGGCGACCGGGATCATCAGGCCGTCGTCGCCGAGCAGGCCCGCCTTCTTCAGCACGTCCCTGCGGTAGAAGCAGAGCTGGACGTGGATGTCGAGCGGCAGGGCGTAGAGCTTGCCGTCGATGACACCGCGGTTCCACAGGGCGGGGTTGTAGTCCTCCTGCCGTACGCCGTACTTGGCGAGCAGGCCGGTGTCCCAGGGGTCGAGGAGGCGGCCGGGCGAGAAGCCGGGAACCCGGCCCATGTGCATGACGCCGAGCTCGGGGGCCCGGTTGCCGGCGGCGGCCATGGCCAGTTTCGTGTAGAAGGGGTTGCCCCACTGGAGCGTGGAGTCCTTGACGGCGATGTCGGGGTGTTCGCTGCGGAAGGCGTCCAGCATCGCGATCATGTTGGCGCCGTCGCCGCCGCTGAAGAGGTTCCAGTAGCGCACCCGGGTGTCCGCGCCGGCGGCCAGTGCGTCCGCGCCGGTGCCGAGTGCGGCGAAGCCGAAGCTGCCCGCGACCGCCAGGCCGCCTGCAGCAGCCAGAAGTTGTCTGCGATTCAGTTCAGGTCGTCCCATGCCCTGCCCCCCTGCCGTATCGCTTTCTGTGTTCGGCATTTCGAAATGCGCTCGTAACTTCGAACGGGACCGTAGATAGGAAGCGCTTGCTAGTCAATGGTTTGGACAGGAGTTTCCGGCCAAGGAGGCCGTTCGTCGTTGAACGGCGGCGTAGTCTCGGACGGCCTGTTGTGCGGCTGCGAGAGGGGGAGGTATGCGGCTACGGCGCTCGCGGAGGGCCGCCGGGATGCGGAAGCTGACGGACGGCCTCGGGGCGGCGATGCGGGCCAGACCCCGCCCGCCGGCCGATGCGCGGGAGCTGTGCCGGGCGCTGTGCGAGGAGATGGGTGTGCTGCGCGGCGGCCGGCCGGTGGAGCTGCGCTTCGAGCGGTTCCCCGACGAGCTCGAAGTCACCGGGCTGTGGGTGGAGTTCTCCGACTTCGATCTGGTGATCGTCGAGGAGCGGGCCGAGGCGGTGCAGCAACTGGTCATACTCGGCCATGAGTTGTGGCATCTGCATGCCGGGCACAGCCATCACCATGTGGCGGGGGCGGCGCTGGCCGACCGCCGCAGGTGGACCGACGTGGCCTTGTCGGTGGCCGCGCGCGACGGTTCCCGTGTCGCCGACGAGGCGGAGGCCGACGACTTCGGGCACCGGCTCGCGGCCGCCTTCCGGCCGCTGCTGTCCGGGCGGGACGCCGACGCCCCGCTCGGCCGTATCCAGCGGTCCCTGGGTTACCGCGGGCGCGGGGGAACGGGCCGGTGACGGCGGCCCTCGCCCGACTGGCGTGGTCCCCCGCGGGTTTCGTCAACGAGTTCTACCCGTCCTTCTGGTGGATCCCGGCCGGTGTACTGACCGCCGCGCTGGCCATCAAGCTGCCGACCATCGTCCGCCTCTGGAGCGACCCGCTGCTGCGTGCCGTCGGCGGCGTACTCCTCATCGCCTGCGCGGTGTTCGTGTTCGTGGCGCCGTCGACGATCGCCCGGGTCAACCGGGTCACGGGCGTGCCGAACATCTCGGCGCCCTGGGTGTACTCGCTGCTGACGGCGTTCTGCGGCTCGTGTCTGCTGCTGATCATCGCGTGGCGCAACGGGCTGTCCGACCGCTCGGCGTCGACCGTGCGCGCCGTGCGCTGGGTGGTGGCGGGTTCCCTCGGCGTGATCGCCGCGCTGTGGGTGCTGTTCGCGCTGGCGGACGCGCCCGTGGAGCGCCTCCGGGACCTGGACACGTACTACGCCGACACCCCGTACATGCGCGAGATGATTCTGCTGTATCTGCTCGCGCAGGCGGTGGCCACGGTGATCACCTCGGGGCTGATCTGGAACTGGGTGCGCACCGACGGGCTCGACGCGTGGCTGCGCTGGGGCCTGAAGTTCCTCGGCGTCGGCTACGCGGCCCAACTCTCCTTCTACGCAGTCAAGTTGCCCGCGGTGGCGGCTCGCTGGACGGGCCACGACCTGGACTGGCTGAGCACCGCCGTGGCACCCCCGCTGGCCTGCCTCTCCGCCATCCTGATCGCGGTCGGCTTCATCCTGCCGCACGCGGGCCAGTACCTGGCCGAGCGGTGGCGGGTCCGCCTGGCCCACCGCCGGCTCCGCCCCCTGTACCTGCTGATGCGCACGGTCAACGGCAGCGGCGTCTCCTTCGTCCTGCGCGCCACACCGGAGCTGCGGCTGATCCGCCGGGAGACCTTCATCCGCGACGCCCTGCTCCCGCTGGCCCGCCACATCGACGAGGCGGGCCGCAGACGGATGTACGAGGCGGCGCTCGCCCTCGGCCACGCCCCCGCCCGCGCCAAGGCCCTCGCCGCCGCGGTGGCCATCCAGGACGCCGTCGAGTCCCGCCGCTGGTCGCTGGAGCCGGAAGGCCACCACGACCCGGACACGACGGACCTGCTCCGAGAGATCGGGACCGTCTCCTGCGCCCTGCGCCACCCCGAGGACCTGGAGGCGGTACGGGCACGGGCGGGGCGGGAGGGGGCGCGGGATCAGCGGGGGATTCGGCGGTAGGGGGCTGCTCGATCGGCTGAGCGGAGGGGCCGGCAGACCGAGCAGAAGCCGAGCGGGCCACGCCCCGGACAAGCGAGGCCGGGGCGACACCCTCTGCGGGCGGCACCCTGGCGAAGCCGACCCACCCCGGCCGGTGACGAGCCACGACAAGGCGGCGGGTCCAGCGTGAGCCGGAGCAGAGAGGCAGCCGATCCGGCGACAGCCGGAACGAGGGCCAGTCTGTCCCGCGCCAGCCGCAACGGGAACCGGACAGCCGGTCCAGCAGCAGCGGATGCCGGGGCGACACCCGTGCAGGCGGCACCCTGGCGAAGCCGAGCCACCCGGCCGACGGCGAGCCACGACAAGGCGGCGGGTCCAGCGTGAGCCGGAGCGGGGGGCGGCCTGTCCCGCGACCGCCGGGACAGGGGCCGGGCAGCCGGTCCCGCGCCAGCCGGAACGGGAACCGGGCAGCCGGCCGGTCCGGCGGCAGCCGGAACCCGAGCCGGTGGTCGGCCCTGTCCCGCCTGCCGCCGGAGGCCGTCTCGTCCGTCGCCTCGGTCAGCCCGCGAACGCCGGCTGCGGCAGGCCCTTCCCCGCGCCCGGGACCACCAACAGGGAACCCGCCACCGGGTGGGGTGCCGTGAGGCCCACTCGGGCCGTTGTGATGTACAGGTCCGTGAGGTCCGGGCCGCCGAAGGCGCAGGCCGTCACGCGGGGCGTGGGGAGTTCGATCACGCGGTCCAGTTCGCCGTCGGGTGTGTAGCGGCGTACCGCTGCGCCGTCCCACAGCGCCACCCACACGCAGCCGTCGGCGTCCACCGTCAGCCCGTCGGGGAAGCCTGCGCCGTCCTCGATCTGCGCGAACCGGCGGCGGTCCACGGCCCGGCCGTCCTCGTGGTGGAAGACGTCGACCTGCCGCGTCGGCGAGTCGACGTAGTACATCAGGCGGCCGTCGGGGCTCCATCCGGTGCCGTTGCTCACGGCCACGTCGTCGAGGACGAGCTCGACCGAACCGTCCCCGGTGATCCGGGACAGCGTGCCGCCGCCCGCCGCCTCGTCGTAGCGCATGGTGCCGGCCCAGAGGGAGCCGTCGGGGGCGACGGCGGCGTCGTTGGCACGGCGGCCGGGGACGACCTCGTGGTGCAGCCAGCGGAAGGTGCCGTCGGGGTCGACGAGGCCGACTCCGTCCCGGAGGTTCAGGACCAGTCCGCCGCCAGCCCTCGGCTTCGCCGCGCCCACGTGCTGGTCGGTCACGCGAGTCGTGCGACGGCCGGTCACCGGGTCGTACGTGTAGACACGCGCGCCCAGGATGTCGATCCAGATCAGCCGCCCGGCCGCCGCGTCCCAGGTCGGCCCCTCGCCCAGGGTGGCCTCGGCGCGCACCGCCACCTCGTACGCCGTCATACGACGGTCCGGTGGCCCAGGCGCTCCGACAGCTCGACGGCGCCCTTGGCGGCGAGCTGCTCCAGCTCCGCGCGGCGCTCGTCGCTCCAGCGGATCATGGGTACGGAGATCGAGAGGGCGGCCACGACCTGCCCGGTACGGTCCCGCACGGGCGCCGCCACACAGCTCACGTCCGGGTTGGACTCACGGCTCTCGACCGCGATCCCGCGCTGACGGATCTGCGCCAGGGCCTCGCGCAGCGCGGACGGCTCGGTGATGCTGTTGGGAGTCATCCCGACGAGCTCGGCGTCGTCCGGGATCCGCGCGGTGAGCTCCTGCTCCGGAAGGGAGGCCAGCAGCATCTTCCCCACGGACGTGCAGTGCGCCGGCAGCCGCCGTCCGGCCGCCGACACCATACGCACCGCGTGGGTGGAGTCCACCTTGGCGATGTAGATGACGTCGGTACCCTCGAGGATCGCCACGTGCACCGTCTCGTCACAGGTCTCGGCAACGGACCGCGCCACCTGCTGCCCCTCGGCCGCGAGGTCCAGCTGCTCGGCGTAACGGCTGCCGAGCTGGTACGGACGCACCCCGAGCCGGTAGCGTCCCGGCTGCCCGGGCACCTGGACGATGTACGACCGGGCGGCGAGCGTGGTGACCAGCTCGTGCACCGTGGTGCGCGGCAGCTGCAGCTTGCGCACTATGTCGGGGGCGGAGAGCGTCCCGTCCCCGTCGAGGAAGAGCTCAAGAATGTCGAGAGCCCGAGTCACGGCAGGTACAAGGCGTCCCACGACCGGCCCCCTCCCTTGTTGTCTGAGGTTGTTGAGGTATTTACCCTAGGCGTCTGTTCGAAATTTCAACAGACGATCGGCATGACGAACACAGGCTACGCATAGTGCGTTTGCCCGGGCAATGGTTCTGCGCAGACCACCTCACGGTCCCTGTGGTACTACTGTCCCCCATGTGCGACACGTCACATCATGTCGTGCACGGGACAGCCGCGGCGGGAGGGGTCGGCGGCGTCCCGGCTGTGTGATTGGGGGGTTTCCATGCATGAAATGGTCAAGGGCTCGAACGTGTCTCTGGCGGCCCTGAGCGAGAACGTCGGTTCGGTGATCGTCGGTCTGGGCTGGGTGAGCCCGAGCGGCGAGGGCGACGCGGACGTGTCCGTCTTATTGCTGGACACGAACGGCAAGGTGCGCAATGACACCGACTTCTACTTCTACAACAACCCGGTGGCCGCCGACGGAAGCGTGCAGCTGCTGGGGAAGACACCGACTGCGGACGGCAACGAGGACCGCATCGGCTTCGACCTGACCGCGGTTCCGGCCGACGTGGACCGGATCGTCGTAGCCGCAAGCCGCTACGAGGGTGCCCGGTTCGGGGAACTGGAAGACGTGAGGGTGACGCTGGCCGACGGCGCGGGCGAGCACCTGCTGCGCTTCACGATCGACGACGCCGACTCGGTGAGCGCGATCATCTTCGGCGAGCTGTACCGGCGTGCGGACGAATGGAAGTTCCGGGCCGTGGGGCAGGGCTACGAAGCAGGGCTGGCCGGCCTGGCGACGGACTTCGGCGTGGACATCGACGACGACGCGGGCGAGGCGGAAGGACCGGAAAGCGGGGAGCACCTGGAGACGGCGGTCCCCACCGCGCCCGCCGAGGCTCTCGCGCAGACCACTGCCCTCGAGGCCATCCCGGCTCCCCGGAGGCCCAGCGGTGAGTCCGCTGCCGGGCCGAGGAAGCCGGCCCCACGGCCTCGCACGGCGAAGAAGAAGGTCACGCTGCCCAGGGAGACCAGGAAGTCCCTGGCGGAGAACGAGTCCTGGAAGGAAGCGCGGCTCTTCCCTGTCTCGGTGCTCAAGAGCGACCGGGACCGCGAGATGCGTGCCACCTCGGTGCTGTTGTCGGTGATGGCGCAGGTACCGGAGTTCGGCCGGAGGCTCACGGCCGCGTTCGGAGCACCGGCGGGCCGCATGGAAACGTTCACCGAGGTCTCCCTGCCGCACGGTGACACGCCCCGGCGCCCCGACGGAGTGATCCGCGTCGAACGGGCCGGGAAGCTGTGGACGGCGCTCATCGAGACCAAGACCAACGGCAACTCCCTCAGGGCCGAACAGGTGCAGGCGTACATGGACATCGCCGCCCGTCGTGGCTACGAGGCCGTGATCACGCTCTCGAACGACGTCGCCCTGGAGGGCAGCCCGCTCGTCGACGTCAAGATCGACGGGCGGCGCAAGCACAAGGTGGCCCTGTGGCATCTGTCCTGGGCCGAAGTCGCCCACCAGGCACAGATGTTGATCCGGCACGAGGGCGTGGGCAACGCCGCGCACGCCTGGCTGCTGCAGGAGCTGCTGCAGTATCTGCAGCACGAGAACTCCGGCTGCCACGGCTTCCAGAACATGGGCTCGGCCTGGGTGCCCGTGCGCAACGGAATCGACGACGAGACCCTGTGCCAGGGTGACGCGCGGGCGCTGGAGGTGGTCGAAAGCTGGGAGCGGCTCATCCGCCAGGTGTGTCTCGGTCTCGGCGGCGAACTCGGACAGAAGGTCCTCCCCGCCCAGCGGGCCAAGCGCGGGGCCGATCCTGGGGCTCGCCGGGCCCGACTGGCCGACCAGCTCTGCGTCGACGGGCGGCTCCAGGCGGAGCTGCGCGTCGAGGGTGCGCCGGGTCTGCTGTCCGTCACAGCCGACCTGAGGACCGGCAGGCTGCGCACGTCCGTCGAGATCCCGGCACCGGACCAGGGCTACCCGCTGACCTGGGCCAAGCGGCTGATCCGCCGGCTGGACGAAGCACCGGCGGACCTGCACGTCGAGACCCTGGTCGAAGGCGAGGCGGGTGGACCCCGCGGGACTCTGGAGCGCCTGCGCCCCGAGCCGGCCGACATGCTCCCGAAGAACACCGCCACCCGGATCACCGGTTTCCGCCTGTCCCTGCTCAAGAGCATGGGCAGCGGCCGCGGCAACGCAGAAACCGGCTTCATCCGCAGCGTGGACGACGCGGTGCAGCGCTTCTACACGACGGTGGTGGTCCACCTGGACGCCGCGACGCCGCGGCGGGCTTCATCGAAGGAGCCTACGGGGTAAGGGAGTTGCGACCGACCGGACGAAGATCGGAGTGCGCGTGGACGTGCTGGTGACCGGAGGCAGTGGGTTCGTCGGTTGTCATCTGGTGGGGCGGCTGCTGGAGCGCGGGTATCGGGTGCGTGCCACCGTGCGCAGTGTTGCGAACAGGGCGAAGGTGGCACCCCTGACGGCGCTGCAGGACCGTTTTCCCGGTCGGCTCGAGCTGTTCGAGGCCGATCTGCTCGTCGACGGGGCCTTCGACGAGGCCATGAAGGGGTGCGAGGTCGTCTTTCATGTCGCCTCGCCCTTCTTCATGCCGGAGAGGATCAAGGACGGGCAGCGGGACATGGTCGAGCCCGCCCTTGTCGGTACCCGCAATGTGATCGCGGGCATCGAGCGGACGCCGAGCGTCCGCAGGCTCGTCCTCACCTCCACCGTCGGCGCGATGTTCGGCGACTACGCGGACGTACGCGACATGGAGGGGCAGGTCCTGAGCGAGGCGTACTTCAACACCAGCAGCACCGTCGAGAACAACCCGTACCACTACGCCAAGACCGTGGCGGAGCAGGCCGCCTGGGAGGCCGAGAAGGGGCAGTCGCGGTGGCGCATGGTCGCCGTCAACCCGGGGCTGGTGCTCGGGCCCTCCCTCACGCCCGCCTCCGAGTCCGGCAGCCTCTTCCTTCTCGAAGAGCTCTTCAAGGGGTACTTCTTCTACGGCGCCCCCGACTTCAGCTTCACCACGGCGGACGTGCGGGACGTGGCGGACGCACACATCGCCGCCGCCGAGAAACCGGACGCGCACGGGCGTTACATCGTCGCGGCGGAGCGGATGACGTCCTTCCATGAGATGGCGCGGATCATTCGGGCGCGGTATCCCAGGGATCTGCGGCTGCCGCGAACCCGCCTTCCGCACTGGCCCGTTCGCATCCTGGGGCCTGCCTTCGGGCTCACCCAGGACTACATCCGGGGGCACCTCGGCATCAGGTTCCGGGTCGACAACGGCCGGAGCGTGCGGGAGCTGGGGATCAGCTACCGGCCCGTCGAGGAGACCCTCCTGGATCATTACGCAGCGTGGCGGCAACAGCGGTCCCGGTAGCGCTCCCGGCAACCTCCGCCGCCCCCGCGCAGGCCGCCGACGACTGGAACCCGCCCGCGAACCTGGTCCAGCCGCTGGGCGAGGTCTGGAACCACGTCGAGTCCGCCTATCCCGACCTCTACGGCTTCCGCAACTACGGCTGGGACCAGACCATGGCCGACAAGGGAAGCGTCAACTACTGCGTCCGCTGGGACTCCGACGCGCCCGTCAGCGGGTCGGGCAGGAGTACTCCACCGGCGCCCTCGGCCAGGACGACATCCATATCTACCTGCATGAAGTCGGGCACACCTCCGGGACTTCTGGCGGCACATGAAGAGCCGGTACGGCCTCTGAGGCGTAGCCACGGCCGCTGAGTCACCGCCTCCTGCGTCACCGCCGCCCCGCCTCCCCCAGCACCCCCCTCAACCGCTGGGCCCTGAGCACCAGTTCCAGCTCGAAGCGGCGGTCGGGGTCGTCGATCTCGTCGCCCCACAGCTCGCGGATCTGGCGGAGGCGGTAGCGGACGGTCTGGGGGTGGACGCCCAGCCGGGCGGCCACCTCCGGTGCCCCGCCTCGCGTCTCCAGCCACGCCAGTAACGTTTCAGCAAGCCGGCGTCCGTGCGTCGGGCCGCAGTGGGTGAGGGGTGCCAGGCAGCGCAGCGCCAGGTCGTCGATCAGTTCCTCGGGCTGGAGCAGGACCAGGGCCTCCGTATGTTCCGTGCAGTACAGGACGTCCCCGGCGGGCAGCAGCCCCCGTTCCATCAGGTGTACGGCCGCCTCGGCCCAGCGCAGTGACTTCCCCGCGTCGGAAAGCGGTACGGGCGGTCCGATCGCCCCGGACCAGCCGGTCAGCGCCCGGTGCAGCAGTTCGGGGCGGCCGGCCGCGTCCGGCTCGGGGACGACCATGCGGGGCTGCTCGTACTCCATGTCGAGCAGCACCCCCTGCCCCACGGCCGGTGCGACCGCCTCGCGGGCCGGGCGCAGCAGCACGCCGACCGCGACCTTGCGCGGCAGCGTCCAGCCGACCCGGGCGGCCCGTTCGGTCAGCGCGTCGGCCGGGTCGCCCCGGTGATGCTCGGCCAACAACAGCTCCATCAGCCGCCGTTGGAGCCTCAGCCGCTCCCCGGCCTGCCGCGCCGCCGCCTCCGCATAGCCGCGCACCGACTGGTCGACCAGGCCGTCCAGGTACTCGTAACCCGCGTCGACGAGCTCGTACATCGCGGGCGGCGGGATCTCGACGCGCTGGCCGATCTCGGCGAAGCGGCGCCAGGCCAGCCGTACGCCCATCCGGTAGATCGCCTGCAGGGAGTCGAGCGAGCGGCCGTGCAGGCCTTCGCCCCGGCCGAACTCCTGGAAGACGCCCGGCGGGACCGTCGGACGGCCCTCCGACTGCTCCAGGTGCTGGACGAAGACCTCGATGGCGCGGCGGATGCCGACCAGGGCCATCGGCTCGCCCGACTCGTCGAGGACGACGGGCAGGTGCGGGTACTCACGGCGGATCTCGCGCAGGATCTCCTCGGCGAGCGCGGGCGCCTCGGCCATGGCGAGGGCGGCGAACCGGCGGACCTGGAGACGGGGCACGTCGTGCCAGGCCGAGCGGGCGGTGACGGCCGGCGAGTGAGCGGGCGTCACAGGTCAACTCCCTTGCCCGGCTTGCTCGTACGTGATCAATGGGGTGTTGGGCTGGTCGGGCGTCGCATCGAGCAGCGCGACGATGCCGAGCGCGGCGCCCACGGCGAGCGCGGCGGCAGCCACGACGGTGAGCACGGCAGCGAGCAGTCTGGACATCGCAGGGTCAGCCTCTCTGTCCGGAGGTCGTCCCACCCCGGTGCCCCCACCCCTGCCTGTCGGCCCCAGTCTCGACAAGCATTGACACCCCGTCAAGAGCAGCCTACGGTTCCCGGCCCAAGGCCCCGTCTTCCCGCCAGTCCGGCGTCGCGGGCCGGAGCGGCCCGAACTCCGTCATCCCTCCCCCTGGAGTGCCCGGATGCGCCGTACAGCCTCCCCCCTTTCGCTGACTCTGCTGGGACTCGGCACGTTTTTGCTGGTCCTGGCGCCGATGCTGGCCTGGTACGTCGAGCCGCGGGCCGCCGTGAACCCGATCGACATCGACACCACCGCCGTCTACAGAGGCACCGGAAGCTACTTCGACACCGACGAGATCGAGACAGTCCACGACAAGCGGATCACGGTCACCCAGCAGGTGCGCGGCAACGTCGCGGACAGCGAGAGGAGCGGGCGGGCGGTGTGGGACGTGACGACGACGGTCGACACGGACAAGTCGCTGCCGGCCGCCGATCCGCACGACGCGCTGGAGTTCTTCCTCAACCGCTGGGTGACGAACCGCCACACCAACCAGCCGGTGCACTGCTGCAAGGAGAACCCGTACTTCGAGGGCGACGCCTATCTGAAGTTCCCCTTCGGCGTGGCCCGAAAGTCGTATCAGTGGTGGGACAACTCACTGGGTTCGACCGTCACTTTGCATTACTCCGGCACCAAGAAGATCCAGGGGTACCGGGGTTACCGCTTCACCGGCACCGTGTCGCCGTCGAAGATCGGGACGCGGCTGGTCCCCGGCAGCATCGTCGGCCAGAAGAACAAACCGCAGGTCCTGGCCGAGGAGTGGTACTCCAACCACGGCATCGAGCTGGTCGTCGACCAGCGCACCGGCCGGGTGCTCTACGCCCAGGTCGGCCCGCGGCGCACCCTGCGGGCGCCGGGCGCCAAGAAGGACGCGGTGGTGCTGCTGGACAGCAAGAAGCTGGCGTTCACCACGGCCACGCAGAAGGACCAGGTGAAGCTGGCCAAGAAGGAGAGCGGCCAGCTGCGCATGGTGGGGCAGACGTTGCCGATAACCGCCGCTGTGGCCGGATTCGTACTGGCGGCGGTGGGTGGGGTTTTGGTGGCGCGAGGACGGAAGCGTCCCGATTCGCCCGAGACGCCCCGGACTTCACAGGCTTAGCTCACGATGTGACATGACGTCAGTTCTAATAAGGCGGAAATTTGTCACCCCGGTGAGTAGCCGTGGCGAACGGCTGGGCGAAAACTGTCCAACCCCACCCAAGCACAACGTGTCCACACCCCCCGCCCATGAAGAGCTCAGTCCCCCCACAGCAAGTCCGGAAAGCCACTGCTGAGTTCCGCACCCTGAGACGAGTTGGAGCACCCATGCCCCAGCACGTGCCTTCCCCGCTGCGCGCCACGCATCCCTGGGCTCCGCAGCACCCCTCGGCGCTCCCCCCACAACCGCGCCGAATCGTTTTCCTCGCCCACCGGGATCTAGACAATCCGGCGGCCGGCGGCTCGGAGCTGCTGGTCGACCGGCTCGCCGAGGGACTGACCGGTCTCGGCCACCAGGTGACCCTGATCTGCGGGGGTCCCGCGGCCTTCCGGGACTACCGGGTCGTGTCGGCCGGCGGCGAGTTCGCCCACTACCTGCGTGCCCGTTCCGCCTTCGCCCGTCAGGTCGGCGAGACCGATCTGCTGGTCGAGGTCTGCAACGGCATGCCGTACCTCGCACCCCTCTGGCACCACGGCCCCACCCTGTGTCTGGTCAACCACGTCCACTCCGACCTGTGGAAGATGCGGTTCGGCGGACCCCTCACGCCGGCCGCGCGGATCGGCCGAAGACTCGAGCAGTGGGCGCTGACCGGTGCGCAGCATCGCAGCCTGCTGGTTGCGGTCTCTCCCTCGACCGCGCATGCCCTGCGGGGCATCGGCGTCGAGCGGGACCGTATCCGTGTCGTGCACAACGGCGTGGAGGAGCCCGGGCCGCGGGCCGACCGGTCGGCCGAGCCGCTGTTCGTGGCCGTCGGCAGACTCGTCGAGTACAAGCGGATCGACCTGCTGCTCAGACTCTGGGAACGGGTGCGGCCCGTGACCGGCGGTCGGCTGGTCATCGTCGGTGACGGGCCCGAGCGGGGGCGGCTGGAGCAGCTTGCCGGGCCCGGCGTGGAGTTCGTCGGGCACGTCTCCGAGGCGGAGAAGCACCGGCTGTTGTGTGCGGCCTGGTTGTTGCTGCATCCGTCCGCGGTGGAGGGGTGGGGGTTGGTCGTCACCGAGGCTGCGACTCGGGAGACGCCGACCATTGCCTTTGATGTGCCGGGGCTGCGGGATTCCGTCGTGGACGGGGAGACCGGTGTGCTGGCGCACGGGGAGTCTTCGTTCGCCGCTGCCTGGTGCACGCTTGCCCTGTCCGGGCACCGCCGTGAGCTCATGGGCAAGGCTGCGCGGGATCGGGCGGCTCGTTATCGCTGGCATCGGACGGTGAGACAGTTCCGTGCGGTGGCCGCCGAGGCGGTGAGGCACGCCTCCGGCGGGGGTGAGTCGAACCATGCGCCGCGTCGGTGAGGCCGTCTCTGGGCTGCGGGTCGTTCGTGGCTGGTCGCGCCTACGCGGCGGTAGCCGCATATCCGATACAGCCCCGCGCCCCTATAGGGGCGCTCGACCCGACCGGAGTTTCAAGGATCCGTCCTTTCGGCGGTCCCTCGCCCTCTTCCGAGCGTTCCGGCACGAACAGGATGACCCTGAGACGTGCTACGAACTGCTCGCCTGCGACGCCGCTGATCAAGTCGAGGCATACGACGGTCCCGTGGACGGTCGTACGGTCGTGGACGTCGGGGGCGGTGGCGGGTACTTCACCGCGGAGTTCCGGCGGCGCGGAGCGCAGGCCTACCTCTTCGAGCCGGACGTACAGGAGCTCGGGGAGAAGCCGCCCGACGGGGCCGTGATCGCGGACGGGTATCTGCTGCCGTTGTCCGACGGGGTCGCGGACGTGACCTTCTCGTCGAACGTGCTGGAGCATGTGGCCGATCCGCAGACGTTCCTCAGCGAGCTGGCCCGCGTCACCCGGCCCGGTGGGCTGATCTACGTCTCGTTCACCAACTGGCTGTCCCCGTGGGGCGGTCACGAGTGGGCGCCGTGGCACTACTTCGGTGCCGAGCGGGCCCGCGCCCGCTATCGGCGGCGTACCGGAAAGCCCGCCAAGCACACCCTCGGCGAGAACCTCTTCGCCGTGCACATCGGCGCCACCCTGCGGCAGGTGCGCGCCCGCGACGACGTCACGGTCGTCTCGGCGCGCTCCCGCTACTGGCCCTTCCTCGCGGAGACCGTCGTGAAAGCGCCGGGGATCCGTGAGGTGGCCACCTGGAACCTTCTCCTCATCCTCCGGCGGTGTCCCCCATGACGACCACGGTCCAGGCCCCTCCTCCGGCAGCCGTCCACACCACCGCGGCCACCTCGGGTCCGCCGGAGGGCCCGCGGTCGCGGCGCTGGCTGGTGGGGTTCTGGGCCGTGATGTTGGTGCTGTTCCTGGTGGTGCACCCGGGGCGGCAGACCTTCGAGACCAAGCTGGGTGTGACGGTCGACCCGGGTGCCTTCTTCTCCGGCCTGGGGCAGTTGTGGCACGACCAGGGCAGCTTCGGCGGCATCCAGGACCAGTACGCCGGCTACCTGTGGCCGATGCTGCCGTTCTACTGGCTGTGCCACGCGATCAACCTTCCCGTGTGGCTGGCGGAGCGGCTGTGGCTGTCGCTGATCGTGTCCGTCGCCTTCTGGGGCGCGCTGCGGCTGGCCGAGCGGTTGCGGGTGGGGAGCGGTGGGTCGCGGCTGCTCGCGGGGGTCGCGTATGCGCTGTGGCCCGTCTTCACCATCGTCGTCGGGTCGACGTCGGCGGCCGCGCTGCCCGGTGCCTTTCTGCCCTGGGTGCTGCTGCCGCTGACGAACGAGCGGTACAGCGCACGGGTCGCCGCCCTGCGCTCGGCGCTGATCGTCCCCTTCATGGGTGGCGTCAACGGCGCTTCCACACTGGCCTCGCTGCTGCCGGTCGGGCTGTATCTGCTCTCCCGCCCGCCCGGGCCACGGCAGCGCAAGCTGATCGCCTGGTGGGTGCCGGGTGTGATCGTGGCGACCGCCTGGTGGTGGATACCGCTGGTCATGCTCGGTGTCTACGGCGAGAACTTCCTTCCGTACGTGGAGACTTCGCAGACCACGACGGCCACCATGTCGTTGACGGAGGCCCTGCGCGGGGCCGGCAACTGGGTCGCGTATCTGCACTTCGGGCAGGCCTGGCTGCCGGCCGGGTGGACGGTCGCCGCGTCGGTGATCGTCGTCGTGTGTTCGGCGCTCGCCGCCGGGCTCGGTCTGGCGGGGCTCGCGAGACGGGACATGCCGGAGCGGCGGTGGCTGGTGCTGACCGTGATCTCCACGGTTCTGGTGCTGCTCGCCGGGTACGGTGGCGCGTTCGGCGCGCCCTTCCACGGGGTCGTGCAGGACTGGCTGAACGGCGGGCTCGTCCCCTTCCGGAACATCTACAAGTTCCAGACGGGACTGGCTCTGGCGCTGGTACTGGGGCTCGCGCATGCGGTGGGCATCGCGGCCGAGCCGCGGGGTGCCCGGCCGGTGCGCGGGCGCCGGTTCGCCCCGCTGATCGCTGCGGTGCTCATCGTCCCGGGTCTGATGTGGCCTTATCTCAACGGCTCGATCCTCAACCCGGGGTCCTTCCAGGAGCTTCCCAAGTACTGGAAGACCACGGCCGGTTGGCTGGAGAAGTACTCCCCCGACTCCCGTGCCCTCGTCGTCCCGGCCACCTCGCACGGCATCTACACCTGGGGCTCCCCCATCGACCAGCCCCTCGACGTCCTCGCCAAGTCCCGCTGGGCGCAACGGGACTACGTGCCCTTCGGCACCCCCGGCAACCGGCGCGCGATGGACGCGGTGGAGGACGCCCTGGCCTCCGGGAGTGACGTCCCGGGGCTTGCCGACTACTTGAGCCGGGCAGGCGTCTACTACGTCGTCGTACGCAACGACCTCGACCCCGACCAGATCGGCTCCGTACCGACCACGACCGTGAAGCGGGCCCTGGAGCAGTCGGGGTACGTCCGGGTGACGGGCTTCGGGCCGGTCATGACCGGCGGGAAGATCGCGCACGACGCTCCGCTGCAGGTCGAGGGGTTGTATCCGCGGCAGCGGGCGGTCGAGATCTACGAACCCTCGGGCGACGGCGTGCCGCGACCGGGGCAGGCGCACCTGCTGCCCGTCTCCGACACCGCGGTCGTCTCCGGCGGGCCCGAGGCCCTGCTGCCGCTCGCCTCCGAGCTGCGCGGCCGTGCGACCGTGCTGACCGGCGACAACCACCCCGGGCTCGGCTCCCCGCCGCTCCAGGTGGTCGGCGACGGGCTGCGCCGCGCGGACACACGGTTCGGGCTGGTCAGCGGCAACACCTCCTACACGTACACCAGTTCCGAGCGGAACGCGCCGGACGCCGTGCAGGACGCGGGGAAGAAACCGCACCAGATCCTGCCGGCCAAGGGGCTCGACCACCAGACGGTGGCGCAGCTGCGCGGCGCCCGCTCGGTGACGGCGTCCTCCAGCGGCAACTGGCTCTTCCACCTCCCGCAGTACGACCCGGTGAACGCCTTCGACGGCAACCCGGACACGGCCTGGGCGGAGGGCGCACCCGGCTCGGCGGACGGTCAGTGGCTGCGGATCGGCTTCACCGACTCGTACGACATGCCGTCCTCGTTCAAGGTGACCCCGCTGCCGCAGGAGAGCGTGCGGTCGGCGGCGACGAAGGTGCGGGTGGAGACCGAGAAGGGGGAGCGGACCAGTTTCCTGCGGCCGAACGGCCAGCCGCAGACCATCAAGGCACCGGCGGGCGCGACGAGTTGGATGAAGCTGACGATCGTCGACTCGGTGGAGCGTCGCTCGGGTCTGACGGGGGCGGGCTTCTCCGAGATCTCCCTCCCGCACGTCCAGGTGACCCGCCTCCTCCGGCTGCCCACGGACGCGGACGACTCCGACGCGGCCGCCACCCTCGTCTCCCTGCACCGTACCCCCGACCCCACCGGCCTCTCCGCGACCGGCACCGAAGCCGGCCTGCACCGCCGCTTCACCACGGCCACGGCGGGGACGTACGAGGTGAAGGCGGGCGCCGTGCCGGTGAACGGCGCAGAACTCGACAAGCTGCTGTACCAGGTCGCCCCCGACCAGCAGAACCGCATCGTCGCCACCGCCGACTCCACGGCGGCCCTCGGCGCGGGCCTGTCGGCGCGCAACCTCACCGACGGCGATCTGACGACGGCGTGGATCGCGGGCGACCGGCCGACGATCCATCTGAGCTGGAGCGGCAAACAGCCGGTGGGGGAGATCGTGCTGGCGCCCGCGGGCGGACTGTCGACCCGTCCCACGCAGGTGGACATCAGCTCCCCGGACGGTGCGACCATCGCCGGCGTCGACGAGAACGGCGTGGTCCGCTTCGACCCGATCACCACCGACCGCCTGGACATCACGATCACCCAGACGGCACCCCTGACCCTGCACAACCCCGTCGCCGACGAGGACCTGCAGCTCCCGGTGGGCCTGACCGAGGCGTACATCCCGGCGCTCGACCAGTACCGCACCCCTCAGCCGAGCAGCAGCCGCACCTTCTCGCTTCCGTGCGGGCAGGGACCGGACGTGGCGGTGGACGGCAAGCTGTACCAGACCAGCGCGAAGGGGACGGTACGCGACCTGACGGAGCGCCGTACGGTCGATGTGGCGCTCTGCCAGCGGGGCCGCAGCGACGGCGAACTGGAGCTGGGAGCCGGTACGCACCGCGTCGAGGCCGGGGATGCCGGACCGCTCACCCTGACCGACGTGACCCTGACCCGCGGCACGGTCACCGAACCCACCGCCGTGGAGCGCCAGTTGACGATACGGGACTGGCTGGGCGACCGCCGCGAGGTGACGGTCGGATCCGGGGCGGCCACCTATCTGACGACGTACGAGAACTACAACGACGGCTGGAGGGCCACCCTGGGCGGCAAGGAGCTGACCCCGGTCCGCCTCGACGGCTGGCAGCAGGGCTGGCGGATCCCGGCCGGGGCGGGCGGCACCGTCAAGCTGTCGTACGAGCCCGCGACGACCTACGAGGGCGGGCTGATCGGCGGCGGGGTCGGGCTGGCGGTCCTGGTCGGGCTGGTCGTCTGGCGCCGCCGCTCACCGAACCCCGACCTGCCGCAGCCGGTACCGCCGCTCCCCGGGCTGTGGCTCGGCACGGTGGCCCTGACGGTGGTGGGTGTGCTGATCGCCGGATGGTTCGCGCTACTGGTGCCCGCGCTGGCACTGCTGGCGTATCGCCGGCATGCGCTGCTCATGCCGGTCGCGTTCGTCGCCCTCGCGGGGGCGGGCATCGCGGCGGCCACAGGGGCCGGGGAGCCCGTGGGCGGGGGCGAAGGAGCCTTCGGGCACACGGCCCAACTGCTCGCGCTGATCGGCCTGTTCGCGGGCGTGGTGAGCGTACGGGAGCCCGACGAGGGACCGGGCTCGACGGCGGTGCTGCCGCCGGTCCCGCCCGGCTCCGAGGCACCGACCCGAGCCCTGCCGAGGCGGCGCCGGGGCGAGAAAGGACCGGTACCCGAGGGCGAGACGGGGAGACCCGCACCGGTACCCGAGGGCGAGCCCGGGCCACCCGCACCGCACCCCCACCCCGACGCCGGACCGACCGTCTCGGCACGCGGCCCCGGCGGCCCCGATCCCGACCCGCCGACCGCGCGGATCCAGTTCCGCAAACCGAAGTTCCGGCCGACTCCGCCCGAGCAGCCGGAAGCCCCCAGGGGGAGGGACGAATCCACGTGACCGCACTCGAACACCCCGCCCGCGCCGACGGCCCGGCAACACGACCACCGGCCCGCATCCCCTTCCCCGTCGTCGACGAGGTCGCCCGGCACTGCCTCCAGGAAGAAGAACCGGAGACGGTGCACATCGAGGTCCACCTACCGGGCCCCCTGGACCGCGACCGCCTGCGCGCAGCCTTCACCGAGGCCCTGCGCCGCCACCCCCGCATCCTGATGCGCGAGGCCTCGGGCCACTGGTACCGGCGCCGCTACGAGTGGGAGTTGACGGGAGAGCCGGACGCAGAGGTGGTGACCTTCCTGCGGGCAGGTCACCACGCGTTGCGAGACGCACGAACCCGGGCCCTGACGACGGCTCCCCCGCTGACCTTGTCCCCACCGATACGTCTGGAGGTGGTGGAGGGGGCAGGACCTGCGGAGGGCAGCGAGGCAACAGACGCGGTCGGCACGACGACAGCTGCCGAGGGCACCGACGCCGCGGTAACTGCGGGCGCCGACACCTCCGTAGCTGCGGGCCAACGCCGGCAAGCGACTTCATCCCCCGGCGCCGGACAGGGCACCGTCCTCTTCCTCACCATCAACCACACGGCACTCGACGGCCCCGCCTGCCTCCGAGTCCTGGCCACCGCGGCCGAAATCTACGGCGGCAAGGACAACTCCCCCACCGCACCCCCCACCCGCACACCCGACAACACCCCCCAGCCCCCCACCGACACCCCCTCC
>NZ_JODC01000004.1 GCF_000720765.1 Streptomyces sp. NRRL S-646 | reverse complement strand
TCTCGCCAGCCGCGTTCCGCACTGAAGACTCACCAGCACCAGATCATCAGTGGTCGCAAAACTAGCGATAACACCGCACCATAGACGAAAACGACCTCTGAGAAGCGATTCCCAAACCGAGGGACGCGACTGCCCCTCGATCTTCCGTGCCAACAGGCTCGTTCGGTAGACCGCTCCACGGCCGGCGCCGCTCGACGGTACGCCCGGCGAGGGTGGACATGCGATGGCGATGTCCTGGTTGGTGGCGCCGTCGGCGAGCAGCTTGGCGATTTCCAGTTCACGGGGTGACAGCTGGGTTCCGTAGCCGCGGCGTCCCGGTCGCCGTGACGTCTGGAGACCGAGTTCGCGTAGGCGGTGCTGGCAGCGTGCGGCGTCGCAGGTCGCGCCGAGCTCGGTGAAGCCGCGCGCCGCGTCGGTCAGGTGCGCCGCCGCGTCGTCGGGAGACGAGCAGGTCAAGGCTTCACCCCGGCGTTCGGCAGCCTTGGCGACGTCGTAGGGACGGTCGATGTCCTGCCATCTGTGCTGCGCCTCGGCGAAGTGCTCGGCGGCCCGCACCGGCTCGGTGGCGCGCAGCAAGACACCTCGGGCCAGCGCCAGTTCGGCCGAGGCGGTCGGCGCGTCGCGGCCGCACACGTCCGACTCGGCCTCCGCCACGAGTCGTTCGACCAACGCGTGGTGCCCACAGGCCAGCGCGGCCTCGACCGCGACCGGGACGAGGTCCAGGGTCCGAGCCCAGGACCTGAGTCCTCGCAACATCGACAGCGCGGGTTCGGCGATCTCCCAGGCCGCCTGCGGGGGCACCCTCGGCGAGATGGAATCCGGCGAGCGCGGCGGCGATCCTGATGCTCACGTCCACCTCGCTCGTACCGCTGGCGGCCGCCGCCGCGGTGGCGAAGTGGTCGTGGGCCAGGGAGCGCCGCCCCTGCGCGAGGGCGAGGTGTCCCTGGCACAGGGCCCGGTCGATGTTGATCTGTTTCACGTCGGGGTGGGCGTCTTAATGGCGGCACTACCTACTAAATAACGTCCCCCATTGTTTCGGTCTGTCCTTCACCTGCATCGTCGACGTCATCCACACAGGTGGAAGCCACGACAACAGCGTTGTTGCCGCATGGCACACAGCACGAGGGGCCGAGCCCATCGAAGCGGAACCTCCGATCCGGTGCCGCTCAGACCCTCACGAGCACTGAGAGCCCCCACACCGTTGTGGGAGCGTCTCCACTCCCCTGAAGCGGGCCTGACCCGCAGGGCGGGCCCGGTCACCTCCGGGTACCGGGCCCAACGGGCCGAAAGCGGTGCCCGCACACCGTTCGCAAAATTCATCTCCTTCGTGAGCCGACCCTGCCGATCCGGCCGCCGGCTCCCTCCGCGAGAAAGAGGAACGATGAGGACCACAACGAGAAGAAGGCGCCTCGCCGCGGCGCTGGCCACCGTCGCCGCGACCGCAGCGGTGTCCCTGGCATCACCCGTCCCCTCCTACGCGGACGATACGGATACGCCGTCTGCGTCCGACTCACTGACGAGCCAGCAGCAGTACCAGGACCTCGACGGCGTCGTCCAGAAGTACCACCCCCTCGGGGTCTACACAGCCGACGACGGCTCCCTGACGATGGTCGCGCTGCCCGCGGACACACCCCCCGCCGACGAGAGCCAGCTCGAGTCGGAGTTCCCGGCCGGTATGCCCGGCGTCCGGGGCTATGTCAGCCAGTTCACCCAGGACGACCTGGACAGGGCCTACGCCATGAACCGGCCGGGCGGTCGGCGCGTGATGGCGGGCAGCGTCGAGGGGACGTCCGGCTCCGATACACGGCCTACTCGGCCGTCGACCACCGGGAGCAGCAACCGAAAGGTGCATCCCGATCCGGCTCGCGTGTCGAGCTCAAGACGTCCGCCGTGGCCCTGGGCGATCGCCGAGGCGATGGCGAGGCCGAGGCCGCTGCCGCCTTGGTCGCGGGAGCGGGAGGGGTCGACACGGTAGAAGCGCTCGAAGACCCGCTCGGCCTCCTCGGCGGTCATACCAGGGCCTTGGTCGACCACTTCGATCACACAGATCGCCGTGCCCTCGGCCAGCGGAGGAGCGGCACTGGTGCGGCCCGGGCGGTCGGTGCCACCGGTCATCGCACTCGCGCGGGCCGTGCTCACACGCACGTCGACCGGGGTGCCGGGCGGTGTGTGGACCAGGGCGTTGGACAACAGATTGTTGACGACCTGGAGAAGACGAGCGGGGTCGCCCACGGTCTCCACCACGTCGAACTCGGAGTCCTCTGCCGTGGCATCCAGCGGGCTGAGCGTGACACGGTGCAGGCCGCGCGCGCGTATGGTCGCCGCGCTCACCGCGTCGGCCGCGAGCGAGAGCAGGTCCACGGGGACCCTGCGGTACTCGGGTTCCTGGTCGAGTTTGGCGAGCAGCAGCAGATCGTCGACGAGGTGGTTCATGCGCAGGGCATTCTTGGCGACCTGCTCGTCGGCCTCCCGACGCTGGTCGGCGGTCCGGTCGGGATGGCGCAGGGCGAGTTCGGCGAAGCCCTGGATGGAGGTGAGGGGCGTACGGAGTTCGTGCCCGGCGTCGGCGACGAATCGGCGCAGCCGGGCCTCGGAGAACTCGCGCTGGCGGAGGGCCTGTTGGAGACGGTCGAGCATGTCGTTCAGTACGGTGCCCAGGCGGCCGGTCTCGGTGCGCCGATCGGTGTCGGACAGCCGCAGGCTCAGGTTGCCCGCGGCGATGTCCTGGGCCGTGCGCTCCATCCGGGTCAGCGGGAGCAGACCGAGGCGGACCACCCAGCGGCCGACGGCGACCAGTGCGACCACCGCCACGGCGAATACGGCCACGTTGAGGACGAGAAGCTGGGACATGGTCTCCTCGACGGTGTCGAGGGGAAGGGCGACCACATAACTGGCGTCGTCGGCTCCCGTTCCCCGCAACACCCTCCAGTGGCTGTCTCCGGACCTGGCCGGCACGGTGGCCTGCTGCCCCGGAGTCAGGTTCAACTCGCTTGTGGAGCTCGGGAGTTTCGGCCCCGGCGTGTCCCCGCCGCCGAGCGTGCCGCGCTTCGCACCCGAGGCGTCGTAGAAGGTGACCCTGAAGTCGGAGGGCAGGCTGACGGAGCCCGGAACCGGCTCACCGGCCCGCCTGTCCCGGTCCGTGAAGGCCCGCTGCGGGAGGATGAACTCCGTGAGCTGCTGGTCGACCCGGTCGAGCAGCCACGAGTGGAGCACGAGTATTCCGATGGTCTGTGCCGTGAAAACGGCCGCCGCCGCGAGCAGGGTTGCTCCCAGTACCAGGCGGCTGCGCAGCGATCGGAGCCACCGTGTCAATCCGCGGATCACAGGTCGGTTCCGGTGCTGTGGTGGTGCCGAGGCAGCCGCAGGCAGTAGCCGACCCCGCGCACGGTGTGCAAGAGCGGCGGGTCGAGACGATCGATCTTGCGCCGCAGGTACTTCACATAGGTTTCCACGATGCGGCCGTCGCCCGTGAAGTCGACCCCCCACACATGGTTGAGGATCTTGGTTTTGCTCAGCACGCGGTTGCTGTTCTCCAGCAGGTAGGTGAGCAACCTGAACTCGGTGGGCGAGAGCGGGATGTACTCGCCGGCCCTGTGCACCTCATGGGCGTACTCGTCCATTTCCAGGTCGGCGAAGCGCAGGACGCCCTTTTCGACGCCCTCCACGTCGTACCTGGTGTCCGGGTCCGTGCGGCGCAGAATGGCGTGGATGCGCAGCAGCACCTCCTCGATGCTGAAGGGCTTGGTCACATAGTCGTCGCCGCCGGCCGTCAGGCCCGCGATGCGGTCGGTGACCTCACCACGGGCCGTCAGGAACAACACGGGCGTTCGCACCCCCGCCGCCCGCAGGGTGCGGGTGACGGCGAAGCCGTCCAGGTCGGGCAGCATGACGTCGAGGAGCACGAGGTCGGGACGGAAGCCCTCGACGTCCCGCAGCGCCGCCTGGCCGGTGGCAGAGCTCGCCACCTCGTAGCCGGACAGCCGCAGCGCGGACTCCAGCAGCATGCGGATACTGGGGTCGTCCTCGACCACCAGCAGGCGGTGCGGAGCGCGGGCGGCGGGCTGTTCGGCCATGGATGCGGAGTCGTCCGTTCTGCCTCAGCTGCTACTTCGCAGCGCAGTCGTACAGGGTCGTGCCGGTACGGCCCATCATGCCGCCCGATGCCTGGCCACTACTGGAGCTCTTCGTGCTGCCGCCGTACTCCTTGGCCGGGACCTTGGTGCAGTTCTCGCTGATCCAGGTCGATCGTTGCGAGGCGGTGCCGTCCTTGCCGCCCATCATGGCGCCCATGCCGCCCGAGGAGTCGGAGCCGAGGACGTAGCGCAGTTCACCGCTCTTGGTCCACTTCTCCAGCTGCTCCACGGAGGGCGCGTCGTCGCTGCCCATGAAGCCGCCCATGCCGATCACCGTGGCGTCGCTGTCCAGGATGAACGCTGCCGCGCTCTGGGCGCCGCCTTCGACCGCAAGACTGATGCGAGCGCCCTTGGAGTTCTCGGTGGCGTAGTTCAGGATCTTGCGCTGCTCGGAGGTGAGGGTGGTAGCGCCGCCCAGGCGGCCCGTGCCGGATCCGCTGCCGCCGCCGTTTCCGGGGAACGAGGGCATGGTGCCGCCGGATCCCGCTTCCGAGCCGCCGGCGCTGGTCCCGCCCGGCATGCCCTCCGGCATCTCCATACCCTCGGGCAGCTCCATGCCTTCGGGCATCTCGCCGATGCCCCCGCCGGGCATGCCCGAGCCGCCGCCGTACCCCTCCGGCATCTCCATACCCTCGGGCAGCTGAAAACCACTCCCGCCACTGCCACCGCTTCCGCCACCGCCGAACGATCGTCCGCCGCCGAAGGACATCGAGGCGGGCCCGGCGGTCGGGTTGGAGCCGCCCATCGCGGATCCTGACCCGCCCGGTACGCTCACCGCCCATGCGGCGGGGGCGAGCAGCACAGCCAGCAGGGCACCTCCCAGGGCGACCGGCAGCAGCCGGGCGTTGAGCGCGGCCGCCAGCACCAGTCCGACGACGGCCAGTCCGATCACCAGCACCAGCCAGGCCAGCCACCCGTTCCAGGACGGCACCCGGCGGATCACGATCGCGGCCCAGACCCCGCTCACCAGCACGGTTCCAGCGCCGCCGGGCAGTGCCCAGATGGCGCCGGCCCGGTGCGCCCGCGCCAGCGCCGTCGCCAGCCCGGCGGTCAACGCGGCTACAGCGGGGGCGAGTTGGGTGGTGTAGTACGGGTGGAAGGTGCCTTCCTGAGTGGAGTACACCAGGCCGCACACGACGAGCCAGGTCCCCCACAGCACCCACCCGGACCCGGCGAGCAACTCGCCCGCCGAGGTCTTGCCGCACCGGCGCAGCACCGCTGCGACGATCGCGACGATCAGCGCCACACCGCTCGCGGGCAGCAGCCAGCTGATCTGTCCGGCCACCTGGTCGTTGAACAGCCGCAGCAGACCCGACTCACCCCCGAAGGCGCCCCCGATGTTGCCCATCCCGCCGGAGCCGTCACTCTGGCCGAAGATCCGGCCGAGCCCGTTGTAGCCGGTCACCAGGTCCCAGGCACCGCCGTCGGTGCTGCCACCGATGTAGGGCCGGTCATCGGCGGGCCACCAGGCGACCACCGCCACCCACCACAGCGAGGACACCGCGCACACGGCACCGGCGATCAGCAGCCGCACGATACGCGCGAGCCACGGTCCGGTCGCGCCGACCAGCCAGGCCGCGGCGAGAGCCGGCAGCACCATCCAGGCCGCCATCATCTTCGTGAGGAAGCCGCAGCCGATCAGGAAGCCGCTCGCGCACAGCCACCACGTGCCCCGCCGAGTCGCCCGGGAGTGCAGGGCCCGCGTCAGGGCATAGGCCGCCGACACCAGGAACAGCACCAGCAGGGTGTCGGGATTGTTGTCCCGGTTGATCGCCACGGTGATCGGGGTCAGCGTCATCACCAGGGCCGCGATCAGCGCGGTTCCCTCGCCCGCCCAGCGGCGGACCGTACGGTGCAGCACGAAGACTGCGGCAACGCCCTCCAGCAGCTGGGGCAGGATCAGCGCCCAGCCGTGCAGGCCGAAGATCTTGCTGCTGATCACCTGCGGCCACAATGCGGCCGGGGGCTTGTCGACCGTGATGACTCCGGCCGGGTCGAAGGCGCCGAAGAGGAAGTTGGTCCAGCTCCGGCCCATCGACTTCACGGCGGCCGAGTAGTAGCTGTTGCCCCAGCCGAGCGAGCCCAGAGCCCAGCCGTACAGCAGAGCGGACAGGAGCAGGATCGCCCCCAGGGCGGCCGGAGCCGCCCAACGTGGCAGGGCACGGCCCGTGCCCGGCTGACGCACGACGGTGCTTGTCTGCGCCTCGGTAGTGCTGGTCATGGCGGGATTCACTCTCAGGAGGTCATACGGGGATCAGGGGACGGGGATTCAGGACGTGCGACGGCGGAACACGGCCAGCCGCAGCACCAGGAAGCGGACAGCGGTCACCAGGACCGAGGAGACGGCCAGCACCAAGGTCTCGGCGGCCGTCGACGCGTCGGGCACCACGTCACGGAACAGCAGCACCGCGCCGGAGGTCACCAGGTAGCCGAGGACGAACAGGGCTCCGGCGCTCAGGTGGGCGCGACGGGTGCCCACGTCGGGCGCTGCATAGCGGAAGGTGAGGCGGCGATTGGCCTCGGTGTTGAGGAGCGTGAGCACCAGCAGGGAGACGAAGTTGGCCAGGGCGGGCTGCCACCAGCCGCGCAACAGCCAGTACAGCAGGGCCTGTCCGGCGGTCGATGCGATGCCGATGGCGACGAAGCAGCCGATCTGCCAGGCGAGTTGGGCACGTGCGGCATCCGGTGCCAGTACCGCGTCCGGGTGTTCGGCCGCCGGCTCCGGACGGTTCGGCACCGGGACCCGAGCCGCTCCCGACGCCTTCAACCGGGCCATGCGCCACAGCCCCTTCAGGTCGTCGGTGGCGGTGCCGACGACGTCGACACGGGTGTCGACGTCCTCCACCCAGTCGACGGGCACCTCGTGGATCCGCAGCCCGTTGTGCTCGGCGAGCAGCAGCAGTTCGGTGTCGAAGAACCAGGCGTCGTCCCGGGTCTTGGTCAGCAGCGGGCGCAGGACCTCGGTGCGGGCGGCCTTGAACCCGCACTGTGCGTCGGTGAAGCGGGCGCCGTGGGTGAGCCGGATCAGCCCGTTGTAGCAGCGGGAGATGAATTCCCGGCGCGGACCGCGCACGGTACGGGCACCAGGGGCGAGACGGCTGCCAATGGCGAGGTCGGAGTGGCCGCTGGCCAGCGGAGCGATCAGCGGCAGCAGTCCGTCCAGGCCGGTCGACAGGTCGACGTCCATGTAGACGACGATGTCGGCGTCACTGGCACCCCAGACGGTGCGCAGGGCCAGGCCGCGGCCCTTGCGGTCCATGTGGACCACACCCACGCCCGGTAGCTCCTGCGCCAACTCCTGGGCCACGGTGAGGGTGCCGTCGACACTGGCGTTGTCCGCCACCGTTATCTGCCACGGGTAGGGCAACTCGTCGCGCAGCCGGGCGTGCAAGGTGCGGATGCATCCGGGCAGCGCCCGTTCCTCGTTGTAGACCGGGATGACGATCTCGACGGTCGGCGTGCGTGGGGCAGCCGCGTCGGAGGCATCGGCCGGCGAGGGCGACACGAAGCGTCGCCCGGTACGCGGGCCACTGCTGGTGTATGTCATGGAATCCTCTGGCGGTGGGGACCTGTGGGGCGGCTCCCGTACGCGACCGCGTCCTACGGTGCGCGAGTCGACTCTGACGTGCGCAGCAGGGGAAACGCGGGGTGCAAGCTGGGAACTTGCGGGGAGCTCGCTGTCACTCCGCCGACGGCAGGTGGGGAGGACGTCGCTGATACTCACTGCGCGACCCGGGAAGCCGAGGTCAGGCGCCCGGGAGCCAGCCGAGAGATGGCTATGGGTTGGGAGACGGCACGCTTCTGGCGATCACCGATCGGCCCCATCGGCTCTTGCACACGGTCGGACCAGGCTCGTTCCACAGCGGCGCGGACGCTTCCGGCGACAGGAAGCGCCCCTTCCCGAGTCGCGGCATGCAGAGTTCGGTCATCCGACGGTCGATGCCGTCGAGGTAGGCGTCCCGGTCGAAGTCGGAGTCCGCTACGCAGACCTCATCGGCCAGTGCGAGCCCAATGGCCACGATCACGTGCAGATCGGGGAGATCACGACGAGTCAGCGCCTTGTGACCGGTGCTGTGCGACAGCTCGGCGAGTGCGGCGATACGGCGCACAGACGGTTTCCAGCCCGCCTGAAGGTTCAAGTCGTAGAGAAAATCGATGAGTTCCTCACGTGACCCCGGACAGACACCCGTGGACACCGGCACACGATGCCCATCCGCCGCCGATGGCTCAGGCGTCTGTTCCTGATCCCGAGAAAGGTGACGCCGTGAAAAGAGCCCGCTGGTACGCAGTCGGCGCGTGGATGGCGTGGTGCGCGTTTGTCACCCTCGGCTTTGGGCTGCTCAGCAAGGTTACGGATCAGTCCCTGGCCCCCTGGGGTGTGCAGGGACTGCTGCGCTCGTGGTCGTCTCGGGCGAGTTCGCCGAGCACCTGCGGCAACGCCGGAACGCACAGCGCGCCGGCTGACGCGAACTGTCCGGCATTGCCGGACCACGACCGTGCCGGCCGCTCCGGCAATACCGGCAATACCTGCGGCTCCCCCAGCGGCCCACGAAGCCGCAGCAGCTGAGGATTCAACGGACAGGAGCAACGCCCCGCCGCCAGTCGCCTGGCCCACCCCACGTTGCCTACCCCGGCCTCGGACCGATTGGCGGTCGGCGGTGGGTCCCTCGTGAACACGGCTTCGGTCAACGCCCAGCGTGTCGTGCCCAACCTGCCCGCGATCGCCCACACCGCGGCCAAGGGCGGGGCAATGGCGCTCACCCGCCAGCTCGCCATCGAGGGGACAGCGCACGGGATCCGCGCCAACTCCATCTCCCCCGGGGGCATCCGCACCCCCGCTCAGCTGCTCGGCACCGGGGAAGGGGCCGAGAACGCCCACCGCCATGTGCTTCTCGACCGCCTGGGGGAACCCCTAGACGTGGCCTACGTGGCCCTCCTCCTGGCGTCCGACGAGGCCTCCTGGGCTACGGGCGCCAACTTCCTAGTGGACGGCGGCGCCTCCATCGCCGTGGGCGGCCGGGGCGTGCCACACGAGAGGTGACCGGCGAGGGCACGACGTACGAGCGCCGCGAGGAGCTGGCAGGCTCCCCGGGCGGCCGGAAGGCGCGTAGGTAGATTTCGCTGTGACGGTGGCCGCGGCCTCGCACGAAACCGGTCGTCCCGCGGGCCGCCGGAGGAGGATTCATGTCGCCGCGTCGCATCACGGCCTCACCCGAGCAGCCCTCCGGGATCTCGACGGCGCAGAGCGTCCCTCCGGGAGGCCGGACAGGCCGCTCGGGCTCGGCGACGCAGGCCCTTCTCGATGTCCTCGAGGAGTACGTGGCGCCGGACGGCGAGGGTGTGTGGCAGGAGACGCTCGTGGGAGCGCTGCGCGTGCTCGGGCACGGGCCCGCCGCCGTCCGGCAGGCGGTGTCCAGATCCGCCCGTGAAGGCGCGCTGACGAGCAGCCGACACGGCAACAGGTCGTACGTGGAACTCACTGAGGAGGCACGGGAGACCCTGCTGCTGGGTGCCGAGCATCTGCGGGGCGAGGCCGGCCGGGATGACTGGGACGGGACATGGGACGTGTTCGTGGTGCAGTCCAAAGGCCGCAACCCCAGCGCCCATTACCGACTTCGGACCTCGATGCTGCTCAACGGACTCGGCTATCTGGGCAACGGCGTGTGGATCTCTCCCCGGGCCCGTTTCAAGGACGAGATCGTCGAGGCGCTGTCGGCCGAGCCGGGGGTGAGCGTCACGAGGATGGTTTCCCGCATCGAACACCCGGAGGCGCGCATTGTCGCCGAGCGCGCCTGGGACCTGGACGCCGTCGCCGACCGCTACGAACGCCTCCTCGCCGACTTCGGCGATCGAGCTCCTGAAGGGCCCGAAGACTGCTTCAGGGACTGGACCGAGCTGGTCCACGCCTGGCGCGCGTGCGTGCTGGCCGAGCCCGGACTGCCGAGTGACGTCCTGGGACTCGACTGGCCCTACGCGCGGGCCCGCGACCTCGTCGAGGACCGCCGCCACTCCTGGGGTCCGCAGGCGCATGCCTACTTCCGTTCGCTCACCCCGGAAGGCACCGGGGCACGGGAAGCCCAGTGAATGTGACATAACTTTTGTAGATACAAATTTTATGTCACACGTCCTAGAGTGGCGGGGACGGTGCAGGTCGCATGCCGGCACCACGAGAGATCAGGAGCTCCCCCATGGCATCCCTGGAAACGGCGCCCGCCAGCGTGCGGGGTTGGTTCGCGGCTCAGACGTCGCAGGACGCGGCCGGTGACCTACGGGCCGTGCTCGCCGCAGACGCAGTCTTCGAGTTCGCGGGACGCAAGGCGCAGGGCGCCGACGCGGTCATCGACAGGGCCACCTCCATGCCCGCCGGCCGACTGGGCCAGGTCGAGTGGAACGTGCTTCCGCTGCGGGAAGCAGGACGGGTCACGGTCCGCGGAACCGGCCCCGCCGGCGCACCTCTGTCCAGCCCTGGCGGCCCCATCAGCGCGATGGACTTCTCCTTCGACCTCAACGACGAAGGGCTTATCGCCCGGATCACCCCGCACCCCCATCACACCGAGCCGGATGACCTCGCCCAGCCCCTGAAGCCCGGGCAGACCGCGCCCTCCTTCACCTTGCCGGACACCGAGGGCGACCTCGTGACCCTGCGCCACGGGGAAGCCGCCGCCACGGTCGTGGTCTTCACCTGCAATCCCTGCCCGTGGGCGCTGGGCTGGCACGACCGGTTGCAACAGGTCGCCCGTGACTACACCGACCATGGCGTGCGGTTCCTGCAGATCAACGCCAACGACCCCGCGGTCAGCCCCAAGGACTCGGTGGAGGACTCCCGTAAGCGGGTCGCCGCGGGCGACTTCGCTGGCCCCTATCTCGTCGACGAGGGACAGGCCGTGGCCCGCCGGTGGGGTGCCCGGCACACCCCCGACGTCTTCGTCCTCGACGCCTGGGGCGTCGTCGCCTACCACGGTGCGCCCGACGCCGAGGTCGACGACGAGTCCCTGAACGCGGCCTGGCTGCGCAGTGCTCTCCGGCACGTCCTGGACGGCACCGCCCCCGAGCCCGACCGGACCCAGCCGGTGGGCTGCACCATCAAGTGGACGCTGTGATGGCCGCCCCGCGCGTGGAACTGCTGTGGTGGTCGGGCTGTCCCTCCCACGGCAAGGCCCGGGCCATGCTCGCCGAGGCGATGACCGAGCTCGGACTGGACCCGTCGACCATCGACAGCTACCAGCTCGTGAGTGACGAAGAGGCGGCCCGGGAGCACTTCATCGGCTCGCCCACCATCCGCGTCGACGGCGTGGACATCGTCCCGCCCGGAGCGGATACGCCGCCCGCGCTCACCTGCCGCCTGTACCGCCGTCGGGACGGGCGGCCCAGTGCCCTCCCCGACCCGGCCGACATCCGAGACGCCCTCACCCGGGCCGTCACCACTGC
Source organism: Streptomyces sp. NRRL S-646 (assembly GCF_000720765.1). Lineage (GTDB taxonomy): Bacteria > Actinomycetota > Actinomycetes > Streptomycetales > Streptomycetaceae > Streptomyces. The sequence goes on along the minus strand of NZ_JODC01000004.1, from coordinate 339,150 downwards.
CTGAGCTCGCACGCTCGGGATCGAAGGGGACTCGACTCGTGTCCGCGATCAGCCTCTCCTCTCTTCCTCTGCTGCTGGTGCCGCTCGTGATACCAGCGGTCGTCGCCTACTTCGCCCTGTTACGCCCCAAGCGCAGGCTCGCCCGCGAACTGACCGCTCTGCGTCAGGGTCTATGCGTCGGGGACCGCGTCGTGACATGCGGTGGGATCCACGCCACGGTGTCGGGACTCGCCTCGGGCACTGTCCAGCTGGACGTGGCTCCCGGAATGACCCACGAATGCGACAGGGAGGCCGTCATACGCGTGCTGCGACCCGAGGTGCCCCGCTGACCGTCCGGCGCACCACCTCGCCTCCCCGACGCGGTACAGGACCACCTTCTCGCCCTGTATCTACCCGCCGCTGCCAGCCAACACCCGACCCACCCCGGCAGACCCGTGGTCCCGCGGCGTTGGGTGGTAGAGCGGACGTTCGCCTGGCTGGGACGGTGTCGCCGGCTGTCGAAGGACTACGAGCACCTGCGCGTCTGCTCGGAGAACGCCATCTACCTCACCATGGCCATGCTCCTCGTGTGGCGCATCGCAAGATCAGCCCGCTGACCGGCTTTTCAGACGCCCTCTAGCCACCGCAGCGTCGCAGCGGAGAGGGTTCAGACCCACGCCTGGAAAGGTAGGACAAGTTAAGGCCGTTGCGGCATGGTCAGTGCGCGGGCGAAGTCCAGGGAGGTGGTGAAGCAGCGTTCGACCTCTTCGTCGGGCAGGCCGCCCCATGCGTGGTTGGCGCCGGGGACGGGACGGAAGTCGACGCGCGCTCCCGCCGCGCGTAGGGCGGTGGCGAGTTGCTCGCCCTGGGCGAGCGGGATGAGCGTGTCGTCGGTGCCGTGCAGGATGAGGAAGGGCGGGGCGTCGGCGGTGACGTGAGTGACCGGACTGGCCGCGCGGGCGCGGTCGGGGGCCTTGGCGGGGGGCGCTCCGAGCAGCAGTGCTTCGCGTGTCGTGGGGCTGGCGGAGTCGTAGCTGCCGGGCCGGGACTGGTCCGCCAGGGTGGTGAGATCCATGGGGCCGTACCAGGTGATGCAGCCGCGTACCGGGGTGGTCAGGGCGAGCAGGGCGGCCAGGTGGGCCCCGGCGGATTCGCCCCAGGCGAGGGTGAGGCCGGTGTCCAGGCCGAGTTCGTCGGCGCGGGTGTCGAGCCAGGCCTTGGCGGCGGTGACGTCCTCCAGTTGGGCGGGGTGGGTGGCTTCGCCGGTGAGACGGTAATCGAGGCTGGCGACGGCGAATCCGGCCTGCGCGAGGCGGGCGAAGGGACTGGGGCGCCACGTTCGCAACCGGGGTCCCATGTCGGTGCGGGTGCCTGTTCGCCAGCCGCCGCCGTGGATGTAGATGATGACTGGCAGAGGGGCTTGTACCTCGTCGGGCAGCCACAGGTCGAGTTCGAGCGGTCGGATCCCGGCGGGGGCGGAGTAGACGGCGCCGCGCAGCAGCCGTGTGCCCGGGGCGGGGCGCGCGGCAGGCGGGAGGGGCAGCTGGGCGGGGGCTGGAACGGCGAGCAGGGCGGCGAGTTCGGGCGGCAAAGGCATGCGGGGGCGTTCCCAACGAGACGGGCGGCGGCTGTGCGGGCTGCGCCGGGGGATGTGGGAGGGGCGGGCAGTCCGGTCGGGCGGGGGCCGACGTGCGGTTCAGTGCGGGGTGGACGGGGCGCAGGTGCAGCGGCGGGTCTTCTCCGGATCGGCTGCGGGCGGTACCTGGGGTGGTGTTGCCGGGGCGCGGCGGCGGGCGATCCGTGCGCCGAGCGACGTGGCTGCGCGCTCCCCGAGGCCGATTCCCAGGAGCCCGGTGAGGCCCAGCAGGGGCGGTGCCGGTGCCCTGAGATTCCAGGCCCAGAAGAGGGCGCCCATGATCAGCCCGGCGCCGAAGGAGACGGCGAGGTGGCGGCCGAATGTGACCGCCCGAGTGCGGTGTCGGCCCCTCACAGCCGTTCCAAGATGCTCTGCGCGAGCAGGATTCCCAGCAGACCGGCCAGGGCGACGGGAGGGGGAGCGGGGGCCTTGACCCGTAGCGCCGCGTACAGGGCGCCGACCAGGGTTCCGGCCAGCAGTGCTTCGAGGTAGGTCACGGTGGGTCAGGCGCCGGTGCGCCACTGGTGGTCGGGCAGGAACTGCACGTCGTGCTGGAGCGGAACGGTGCCGAATTTGTGGGGTTCGGGCACGTACGGCCTCTGCGGCAGGCCGAGTTCGTCGGTGGGCGTGCCGAGGCTCTCGAAGAACCGCTCGAAGGTCTTTCCCGGGCCCGCGGCGACACCGACGATCCGGCTGTGGTGGCGCTCGATGCGGTAGGCGTGCGGGCAGTTCTTGGGTACGAAACCGAAGTCGCCTGTGCCCAGGAGCTTTTCGTGCTGCTCGCCTTGGAGGTCCTCGACGAAGAGGCGGACCGCGCCGTCGGTGACGTAGAAGACCTCGTGTGTGTCGGCGTGGGAGTGGGCGGGGATGAGGTCGCCCTTGGGGCCTTCGAGGGTGAAGAAGTTGAAGGTGTTCTCGGTCTGCTCGCCACCGGCGTAGACGGTGACCAGGTCGGTGAACAGGTGGGCGCGGTCGCCCATGCCCTTTTCGATGAAGTAGGGCGTGCCGGGCTCGGCGGGGATGCGTGAGCGGGATCGGTACGGGGTGGTGAACTCCATGGTCATGGAAACCTCCGGTGCAACGGGCCGAATGAATGTCAGGCTACCTGACATTCTCGTGTAGGGAACCCCGCCGTGACGCGGAGGTCTGCCGAATCGGGCCGCCCGCGAAGGGGCGCTATGCTCGGCATCCCGTCCTTTTGAGGAGCCATGACCACGCCCGCGCCGAACCTGCCCCAGCTCCTCGCTGAGGCCAAGCGTTGGTGCGACGACGCGTTGCTGGCCAGCATGGAGGCTGCGGGCGAGCAGCCGGTGACCGTTGCGCAGGCGGCAGTCTTCGCCACCCTGGACGAACAGGGCACCACGATCTCCGAACTCGCCCGCCGGAACAGCGTCACTCGGCAGACCGTCCATCAGGCCGTGCACGGCCTGATCGGCATGGGGCTGCTGGAGCAGGCTTCTGACCCCGCCTCCGCCCGCCGCCGTCTGATCCGTCCCACTGGCGAAGGCGTTCGTGTTCATCGCAGGGCCCAGGTCGCGCTCGCCGTGATCGAGCGAGAGCTGGCCGAACGCATCGGCACCGCCGCCGTCGGGGCGTTGCGGCAGGCGCTTGAAGCGCCGTGGGGGGAGCCACCCCTGGTCGAGATCCCCTGAGCCCGGATCCACCGGCTTGATGCCGGTGGATGGTTCACCCAGAAACGAAGAAGTGCCTTGCGAACTGCGGTGATGGGGTTTTTCTAGGACCACATCAGGCACGATCGACAAGGCACTTCCAAGATGCAATCTTCCCATGCCGCGGCGGCGGTCTCATCCGCGTTCGATGACCCGAACCTGATCGCGTACGGCGGGCTGGAGCCGGTGGTGCGGCTGGCCGAGCGGTGCGGTCTGCCCGCGCTGGTCGGGGAAACGGATCCTAGTACGGCTGAAGGGGTTGGACTATCCGTTGTGTGCTTCGAGCTCGGTCGCCAGCGTCTGTTGGGTGGCCGCCCACGACGCCAAGAGCGCCAAATTGTCAGCGGTCGGTGTGCCCGCGGGTGCGGTGTAGACGTTGAGGTGCAGGCCGGGTTCGGCGGGCAGTTCCAGGGACTCGACGTCCAAGTCGAGCTGGCCCACGGCCGGATGGTGCATACGCTTACGGCCGGACCGGTGCAGCCGCACGTCCTGAGATGCCCACCGCTGCCGAAATAGCTCACTGCACGTTGACAGTTCGCCGACCAGGGCGATCAGCTCCTCGTCGTGCGGATTGCGGCCGGCTTCCATGCGCAGCTTCGCAGCCACGGCACCGGCGACTTGGTCGTAATCGACAAAAAAATCTCTGGCCGCCTCGGGCTTCAGATAGACGAACCGCGCTGTGTTCGCGGGCCGTCGCGAATCGGCCAGCACCGGTGAATACAGCGCGCGAGCGAGTTGATTCATGGCGAGCACGTCATAACGGCCGTTACCGATCCAGGCCGGCGCATCGGAGATCGCGTCGAGCACCTGCTGCAGCGTCGAGCGCACCGCCACGGCAGGCCTGCGCCGGCGTGGGCTGCGGGGCGCCCTGGATTGGCGCGCCAGGTGGAACAGGTGGTCGCGCTCGGCCTCGTCGAGTTGCAGGGCAGAGGCCAACGCGTCGAGCACTCCGTCGGAGGCACCGGCGAGGCTGCCGCGCTCCATGCGCACGTAGTAGTCGACCGATACCCCCGCGAGCAGCGCGACCTCCTCGCGGCGCAGACCTTTTACCCGGCGGTTACCGCCGTAAGCGGGCAGGCCCGCCTGCTCGGGTGCGATGCGGGCGCGACGCGAGCTGAGAAACTCCCGGATCTCGGTGCGTGGATCCATCGTGGCCATCCCCCTACCATAGGCCCGTTCAGCCGTACTATTCAGTGGCCCATGACGGGGGGAGTACCCGTTGCAGTCGTCGCGGTGCCGCCATCTACCGGGATGATGGCGCCCGTGAGGTAGGACCCAGCCCGGCTGGCGAGAAACACGGCGGCACCCGCCATGTCGTCGTCGCGGCCGAGCCGGCGCAGAGGGGCCGCCGCCGCGATCTTGTCGCCGATGGCAGCGAGCGTGGCCCCCATCATCTGCGACGGGAAGACTCCCGGTGCTACCGCGTTCACCGTGACGTGCTGTGGACCCAGCTCCCGGGCAAGCACTCTGGTGAGCTGATGGAGAGCCGCTTTGCTGCTGGCGTACGAGTAGGTGGGCGCCTGGGCGACGTGGATGGCGGCGATACTGCCGATGTTGATGATCCGTGCCGGATCATCGGCGGTTCCCGCCCTGCGAAGTGCGGGAAGCAGTGCCTGCACCAGCCAGAACGGCGACTTGAGGTTGAGGTCGAGCACTGCATCCCAGGCCTCGTCCGGGAACGTCTCCAGCGGATCGCTACGCATCGCTCCCGCGTTGTTGACGAGGATGTCCAGGCGTTCCGAGTCGGCCATGACGAGATCAGCGAGGCGCTGGCACTCGTCGTGCCTGGACAGGTCGGCGGGAATTGCTTGGACGTCACCGAATTCAGATAGCAGCTGCTGTGCCTCCGCGCACGTGTCCGCATTACGTGAGCTGATGACGACGCGGGCGCCCGCCTGGAGAAGGCCGCGCGCAATCATCATCCCAATGCCCTTGGTGCCGCCAGTGACAAGTGCGTACTTCCCACTCAGATCGAAAAGTTCCGTGTGAGTGGTGAATTGGTTGTCCGTCATTGGTATCCGTTCCTTCTGTCGTGCCAAAATGCGCCGACACGGTCACGCATTCGGGGCAGCAGCTGAATTGAGCTGATGGAGGTAAAGCTGCAGTGCGTGTCCATGGAGTGCTGTCGGCGCTTGCGACTCACGCCAGGTTGACAGGCGTTGTGCACATCTGGGAGACCCTGGTGATACAGGTACTGTCAGAACCCCCCTTTCCTGGTGCGCTGAGTCCGGATCACCCCGGCTTGATGCCGGTGGATGGTTCACCCAGAAACGAAGAAGTGCCTTGCGACCTGCGATGATGGGGTTTTTCTAGGACCACATCAGGCACGATCGACAAGGCACTTCCGAGATGCAAAGTTCCCATGCCGCAGTGGCGGTCTCATCCGCGTTCGATGATCCGAACCTGATCGCGTACGGCGGGCTGGAGCCGGTGGTGCGGCTGGCCGAGCGGTGCGGTCTGCCCGCGCTGGTCGGGGAGCACGTCCGGCTGCCCGCCTCGAAGGACGGCACCGGCGCCTTCTCAGCGGCGAAACTGATGTCGCTGGTGGGCGGCATGGCCGCGGGCGCCGACAGCATCGACGACATGGACCGGCTGCGGCACGGCGCGATGGGCCGCCTGTTCTCCGAAGTGCGGGCCCCGTCCACGCTCGGGTCGTTCCTGCGCTCCTTCACCCACGGGCATGTGAAGCAACTGCACGCCGTGGCCCGCCGGTTCCTGCACGAACTGGCCCGTCACACCCCGCTGCTGCCCGGCGCGGACCAGGCCGCATACGTGGACATCGACGACACCATCCGCCGCACCCACGGCTACGCCAAACAGGGCGCCGGATACGGATACAGCAAGGTCAAGGGCCTGAATGCACTGCTCGGCGTCGTCTCCACACCCCTGTCCGCCCCCGTGATCGCCGCCACCAGGCTGCGCAAGGGACCCTCGAACTCCGCGCGCGGGGCGGCAGCGTTCGTCGCTGAGACCATCCGCACCGCACGCGCCTGCGGCGCCAGCGGCCTGCTGGTACTGCGGGCGGACTCCGCGTTCTACGGCACCGACGTCATCAACGCCTGCCGGGCCCTGGGGGCCCGCTTCTCCATCACCATGCGGATGAACGCCTCCGTCAAAGCCACCATCGCCCGCATCGACGAGGACGCCTGGACACCGATCAAATATCCCCAAGCGGTCTGGGACGAGGAGGGCCAGTGCTGGATCTCCGATGCCGAGATAGCCGAGATCCGCTACACCGCTTTCACTTCCAAGCCGAAGAAACAGCAGGTCACCGCCCGACTGATCGTGCGCCGCGTCAAGCGCCTGAGCGCCGGTACCGTTCCCGCCGGGCAGGGCACGCTCTTCGACACCTGGCGCTACCACGCCGCGTTCACCGACTCCCCGCTCGCCTTGAGGGATGCCGAGCGTGATCACCGCCGGCACGCTGTCGTCGAGCAGGTGATCGCCGATGTCAAGAACAGCGGCTTCGCCCACGCGCCGTCCGGTCATTTCCAGGCCAATGCCGCGTGGCTCGCCCTGGCGGCCCTGGCACACAACCTGACCCGCGCCGCCGGCACCCTGGCCTCCGCGTTCCATGCCAAAGCGACCACCGCCACCATCCGTGACCACCTGATCAACGTGCCCGCCCGCCTGGCCCGCTCCGCCCGCCGCCTCACCCTGCACCTGCCCGAACGCTGGCCCTGGAACGAGGACTTCAACCAGCTCTTCAGCACAGTGCACGCACCACCGGCCCACTGACATTCCCTGCCCGACCCACCCGAAAGGGCCCGAGACCTGTGGACAGAGTGGAAGAGCTGGGCAGACCAGCGGCCACCCCATGCCCGAATCCGCAACTCAGCCCCAGCACGGCCTGCACGACCCCGAAACGATCAACCGGGAATCAAGCCGGTGGATCCGGGCTCAGTAGTAGTGCACCCTTGGGGCTCAATCAACAGCCCTGCTTGTAGGGACCGTACCCCGCCCTAGGCATTACGAGTGGCCCTGCTTGGCTCACAGCTTGACCGAAATCGCACCCGCGCCCGCCGGTCCGCCGAAGGCAAGCAGCGGATCCGAGAGCTGCGGATCGCCCCCGATGGGCAGGGCGCAGAGTGACGTCAGAGCAGCGCCAGTGACGACACGCGCCAGTTCCTCGCCCGTGCGGGGGTCCCACACTCGCACGGTGGTGTCCTGTTGGCCCGCCGTGGCAAGGAGGCATGGTGCGGTGGGTGAAGCTTGGAAGCTAGTAATGGCGGTGATCGGGCCTTGATGGCCGTGCAGTACGGGGTACGCCTCCCGCTTCGGTGCCTCCGGGGACCAGAGGCGGACGGTGCCGTCGGAGCCTCCGGTGGCGAGGAGGATAGAACCGTCCTCCGCCGTCCATGTGGTCAGGCAGCCGACGACGCCGATACGCCGGGGGAGTAGTGGTGCGGATGGCTGCTCGGGACGGCAGAACCGTACGGTGGCAGCGGCCGAGAAGGCCGTCATCACGCCTTCCGGGTGTGGCAGAGCCGCCAGGGCGCGGACGGCTCCTCTTTCATGGATGACAGACCACGGCTCGCGGGTGTCCAAGTCGTGGAAGGTCACGGTGCCTGAACTAGTGCCGCTGGCCAGGAAGACCTGGTCCGTGCCATCTGCCCGGAACGTGGTCAGGGCACGTGTCCGGGTCAGCCTATGTATCGGCATGATCCGCTCCATCGCGTGGATCGGATCATGCATGCGAAACCAGCCGTTTTCCTGGTCCCAACGGAAGATGTCGCCCCGGAATGTGCCGGCAATCACTGATACCGATCCATTGGGCCACAGGTGGCTGGTGATAGCGGTCAGCCCTGCGGGTGCCGCTTCTTCAGGCAGACTGACCTGCTGCAGTACTTCTCCGGTGGCGGCTGCGGTGACGTTGAGGAAGCGTATGGAGCTCGGCCTCACAAGGCGGGTCGCCCTTCCCGGCATGGGCATTGGGGCCAGGAGTGAACCGTCACTCGGCTCTTCCCAGCGTGTAGCTCGGAGTGATGCAGGGGTGGAAGGGTCCCAGATCCGCACGGTGTGATCGTCGGATCCGGACACCAGCAGCGGTGCCTTTGCTCCCGTGTCGAGGACAGCCAGGCCCTTGACCCTCTTGTCGTGGTCGGCTGCGAACTCGCTCACCGCCGCCCCAGTTTCTGGGTCCCAGAGGCGTACAGGCCCGCCCCGGCTGGGGCCTAGAGCAAGCAGCGTTCCTTTGCGGGGATCTAGGCCGACGGGGTACAAGCAGATGGCGACGGCAGACTCGCGGATGACAGGTGCGGTCTCCTCGCCTGTCCACGCGTCGTAGTTGCGCACGGAGCCCGTGGACCGTGAAGCCGCGGCCATCCGCGGCCTGCCGTCAGGGTCGAGGTACAGGGCGAGCGCCGAGACCCCTCGTCCTTGGCCCGCGACCTGAGTGACCGGCCGTAGCGACTCGGTATCGAGAATCTCGACCGTGCTGCCCTCTCTGCCGACGGCGAGGAGGGGCTGGCCGGTGGGCAGTTGGAGTGCTGCAAGGGCCTTGACTGAATCGCCCCACATGGTTGCCCGGGGCGTTCTGGACAGCACCCCGCCGGCCGAGAGGATCGCAGATCACTAGGCCCTCGGTGGTGCCCAGCGCCAGCCGGGCACTGCCGCCGGCTGTGGCGAAGACGGCCAGGGCGTGCACAGGGACTGAAACGGGGAGGTGGTCGATCCGGCCGCTCTGCGGATCGTAGAGCCACGCGCCGTTGGCGCAGCCGACCGCAAGGAGGGGTTCTCCCTGGTGGCCGGCCAGCACAGCCAGGGCACGTGCGTATGGAGCGCGTCGTACAGGTAGCCCGAAGTCTGTGCCGGAGAGCGGGTCCCACAGGCGGACCTCGCCTTTGGTGTCTCCTGCCGCCACGAGGGGGGTGCCGTCGGGCAGAGTGACGGACACGAGGGAGGAGACTGGCGCGCGGGAGCGCCCCAGTAGGTTTCCGGCCAGCCGCAACTCGTTCCATTGTGGGGCGAGACGCGGCTGTGCAGGTGCCTCACGGTGCTCGCTGCGGGTGGTCGGCCCCGCTTCGTCCACCGTCACGTCCTGCGCGCTGAATGCGATGCCGTCGTAGTCGCTGGCCATTCCGAGGGCGGCCAGAGCGAGGCTGTCGGCGCGTGCCGAGTGCGGGGCGTCGGCGAGGAACGGCTCGATACGTGCCCAGGAGGCCAAGTGCAGCGTCCGGGACATCGGGTTCGCACGGGCGGCGCAAGTCGATCCAGCCGATGGCCCAGCGGCTGCCGGACGGGAACATGCAGGCCCTGCAGCAGTTCGTCAACCAGTCACCGTGGCGGTGGGAGCCGGTGCGGCGGCGGATCGCCGAGCGGCTGGTCCAGGTGATCAAGCCCGAGGTGTGGGTCATCGACGATGTGTCGTTTCCCAAGTGCGGGCGGGCCCGCTCGTCAATGACGGTCCCGAGGCGCTGTGGCTGCACCAGGGTGATGTCCTGCGGTCTTGGCACGCCGGCTTGCATCTTGATGGCCTCCAGTATCCCCTCCACCAGCACGGGCCCCGCTCAGCGGCCGGTGGCGCCGACGTCACCAGCGGGCAGGTTCAGCTGCCGGACGCCGCCTGGGCAGGTTGCCGGTAGTCGGCACAGCTCAGCAGCTGGCCGAGCGACCATCGACAAGTGACCTCCCTCACATCAATCGCCTAGGTCGAGCTGGGAAAGCGACACCACGTCAGCTAGCCTCTAGTAGCGGGACTTCGATCCGATCACCCGCCCAATGCGACACAACCGTGTGGGACACGAGGTTTGTCGGAACAACGTCGGCCAGACAGCAGCCCAGGCCCAGGGACGTCATCCGGGCCAGCCAACTCAGGCCCCGGCGCTGGTAGTCCCGCAAGGTGGCCGTGAGAGCGGCGGGCTGCGCGACCGGCTCCTGCGACTCCGGGGCCGCGAGCCGCTCCCGCAGGGCCGCCAGCCACCCCGTGGGATGTACGTCGACCCGGCGACCGTCGACCTCCGTCGAGCCCGTCAGCGCGGCTCCGAGCGCGTCGATGGGTGTGATCTTGCGGTCCTGCTGGGCGCGGGCGCGGCGCGCCTCCCGGGGGTCGACGAGGACCCATCGGCCGCGCAGCCGCACGACGGGCCGGCCTGCCTCGGCGAGCCGGTCCAGCTCCGCGTGCGTGAGCTGCTCGTCGCCCAGTGCGAACCGCCAGTTGAAGGCGAGCAGCGCGTCGGCGGACAGGAACGACGGCGTGTCCGAGGCGGCGCGGTCGACCACCGGCTCCTCGTCCGGCGGACCGATGACCACACGGGCTGTCAGCGTCCGGGCCAGTTCCTTCGGCCAGTGCACGTCGACTCCGGCGGCGGCGAGGACCCGGGCGCCCGCTCCGAGCAGTTCTGTGACTTCCTCGTCGGCGAGTTCGACGGCGTCCGGCACGCTCGCCGACAGCAGGGGCGTCAGCGGCGGCCAGGACCGGGCCGCCCGGCGCAGTGCGAGCAGGGCATCCATCCGCGCGCGCGGACCGAAACCCTGGCCCCCGTCTCCGGAGGTGCCCCACACCTCGGACGCGTCCGCCACCAGCGCCGGATCACTGACGCTGTGCACCTGCAGCACGGCCCGGAACGGCACGGCAGCGACCTCCTGCGTCAGCTCTTCAAGGCCGGGCACCTCGATCCGCAGCGAGAGCCGCACGCCCGCGTCGTGCCCGGCGGCGACATCGGCGGCCCACGCCCGTTGCCCGGGGAGGTGCTGGGGTGTCTGTGCCGCGTAGGCGGGCCCGCCTGTCACCAGGGAGGCCGCGGGGGAGCGCGGGAGCGTGTCGGCCACCGCGTCGAGAAATGCACGCAGCAGTCCCTCCGGGGTGGGCAGCCGCAGCGGCCCGGAGCCGCCCACTGGTAGGGCGTGCGCCTCGGGAGGCATCGCGGCGGCCAGCTCGCGGATGCGGTCGACGTCCTCCGGGGGCAGGGGGCCGACGCGCCAGGCATCGTGATCGCCGGGGGACAGACCGGGCAACAGCAGTCCCCGCGCGAGGAGTTGCAGGGCGAGCACCGCAGCCGAGCCCCAGAAGACGGCCCCCCGGTGTGCGTGCGCATCGGTACGCGCGCGCGTGAGGACCGGAAGCGCTGCCCGCACCGGCAGCAGGACGGCGGGAACGTCGACCAGCTCGACGCCGTCGCCGCCGGGCAGGACGACGGCCAGGTCCTGGGCGGTCCCGGCCGCGACAGGGGGAGGGGCGCTGCCGTCGGGCCGCCAGAAGGCGACCCGGCCGGTGCGGGCCGGGTCACCGGGCACGAAAACGGTGCAGCAGCGGGCCAGTTCGGAGATCTCTGACGGTGTTGCCGTGGGGATCCTCTGCACAGCGAAGCCGTATTCCTCAAATTTGACTACTGGGGGTCGGGGTCGCCGAGGGTACAGCATCCGGCGGGCAACCGGGATACGGCCGAGTCGCCACCCGGCCACGTCTCGCGTCGGGGGTGTCGTGAGCCCCCCGACGCACCACCGGCTGACCCCCGCCCGTACACGGGTGGTGGCGTCATGGTCGCAACAGGTCATCGCTTCGTACGTTTCCTCAGGTCAGCCCGTTGCCTCAGAGAGCCGGAGACCGGACATGCCCGAGCCCACCACAGCCGTCGCCGAACCCCTCCGGGGAACGCGCGACGCACCGCCCGCCGGAAGCGAGTTCGCGCCCCTCCTGCGCACGGTCCGGGGCCAGGGACTGCTGGAACGGCGGCGCACCTGGTACGCGCTCGGCATCGCCGGCAACGCACTCGCCCTGGCGGGCATCGTCACCGGCATCGTCCTGACCGGCGATTCCTGGTGGTCCCTGCTCCTGGCACCGCTGCTCGCCGTGTTCGGTGCCCGCACGGCCTTCATCGGCCACGACGCGGGCCACTCCCAGATATCCGCCGGAAAGTCGGCGGCCCACTTCATCGGCCTGATCCACGGCAACCTGCTCCTGGGCATGAGCTACGCCTGGTGGAACGACAAGCACAACCGCCACCATGCCAACCCCAACCACATCGACAAGGACCCGGACGTCGTCGCCGACGTCCTCGTCTTCACCGGCGCACAGGCCAAGGAGCGGTCGGGCTTCCGGCGCCGGCTGACCCGCAACCAGGCCTGGCTGTTCTTCCCCCTCACCCTCCTCGAAGGTGTCGCCCTGAAGATCCACGGCTTCCAGGACCTGCGCCGGCAGTCACCCCGGGAGCGCGCGGTGGAGGGCCTGCTGCTGGTGACCCACGTCGCCGCGTACGCGACGCTGCTGCTCACCTCGCTCTCCCCGGGCAAGGCCCTCGCGTTCGCCGCCCTCCACCAGGCGCTGTTCGGCCTGCACCTGGGACTGGCCTTCGCCCCCAACCACAAAGGCATGGAGATGCCCGACCCGAACGGCGAGCGCTGGGGGCATCTGCACCGGCAGGTGCTCACCTCGCGCAACATCCGCGGCGGCGCCCTGACCGACTGGTTCCTCGGCGGCCTCAACTACCAGATCGAGCACCATCTCTTCCCCAGCATGCCCCGCCCCCATCTCCGGCTCGCCCAGCCCCTGGTGCGCGCACACTGCCGGGAGTTGGGTATTCCCTATGCGGAGACCGGACTCGTCGACTCCTACCGGCAGGCCCTGCGTCACCTGCATGCAGTGGGGGAGCCCCTCAGGGCGGAATGACGGACAGTGTTCTCAGGGACGAGTCGGGGTCGTACCTCAGGGACGTCTCAGGGTCGTGGTCCGGAACCGCGGGAGGCGCGGGCCCGTTTTCAGGACAGAGAGCGGCACAGGCCGCGAAGGAGGCGACGTACATGTCGAACAACGCGAAGATCGCCATAGGAGGTGTGGCGCTCGGGCTCTTCCTGTGGATCTGGCTGCCCTTCTGGGCGGTGGTCCTGATCGTCCTCGGAATCCCGACCGCCGCATACCTCACGCTGGACCCCTCGCAGCGGCGCAGGCTGCGCCGCATCACCCGCAAGGAGCTCGGCCGCTGAAGCACTACCGCACCGGATCGGCCCGGTCGGCCAGCGCGCAGGAGTCGACCACATCGCCGTCCGCGGGCCGTGCGACGGTATGGTCCGCGGGCGGCTGCGCGCCCGTCTCCACCCAGGAGACCAGCGCGTCGAGCGCCGAGCGGTAGCAGGGCAGGATCGGCCGCAGCCGGTCCGGATAGGTGTCGTACAACCCGTCGACGTGCGTGCCGCCCTGGACCGTGTAGTAGCGGTGCAGTGCACCCCGTCCGCTCGCGGCCACCATGCGCGCGTACACGTCCGAGTCGGCGGCCTTGGGCAACAGCGCGTCCAGGTCGCCGTGCAGCGTGATCAGCGGCCGGCCGATGCGCCCCGTGAGCGCCACGCGGGCCACGGCGCGATGGACGGACGCGGGCCGCGACGCATAGTCGTACACCGCGTCGGCGGGGCAGGGCGACAGGATCTGCTCCACGGTGCTGCCGGCGGACGGGCCGGGGCAGCCGCGGTCGTACGTCGGGTCGAACTCGGCGCGGTAGATCTTCTGCGTGACGCCCCAGTACGCCTTCTCGTGGTACGGCCACAGAAACTCCGAGCCACGCGCGAAGCCCACCGCGTACAGGTCCTCGTCCCGCGCCGAGCCCAGCATCCGCGCCACCGCCGTCGGCAGCGAGGTGAGCAGGCTCGGCCCGTCCGCGGTCCACAGCGCGCCCTCCCAGTCCACGCCGCCGTCGTACAGCTCCGGGTGGTTCTCCAACTGCCAGCGGGTGAGATAACCGCCGTTGGAGATGCCGGTCATGTACGTGCGGCGCGCGGCGTGCCCGTACCGCTGTGCCACCGCGCGCTTCGCCGCTCGGGTGAGCTGAGTGGTCCGCGCGTTCCACTCGGCGACCGCGTCACCGGGCCGGGATCCGTCGCGGTAGAAGTCGGCACCGCTGTTGCCCTTGTCGGTCGCTGCGTACGCGTAACCCTGGGCGATCACCTGGTCGGAGATCGCCGTGTCCGTCGCGTACTGCCTGCGCGTGCCGGGAGCGCCGGTGACCACCAGGCCGCCGTTCCAGTGGTCGGGCAACCGGATGACGAACTGCGCGTCGTGCCGCCAGCCGTGGGTGGTGTTGAAGTGTGAGGAGTCCGGGAAATAGCCGTCGATCTGCAGCCCAGGAACCCCGGACGGGGTACGGGTCGCCTTGGCCGTCAGTCCCGCCTGATCGGCCATGTCGGTGTACGGCGTACCGGCGAGCCCGGTCGTGGTCAGGTCGGGCAGACAGGCGCTCTGCTGGAAGGCGGCGCCCGGCACGTGCACTCGCTCCTGGCGGACACAGTGATCCCCGCCGACTGCCGTGGCCTGGGCGGGAGCCGGCCAGGTGAGGGCCGCCGCCACCAGGGCGGCGGCAGCGAGCGGAACACCACGGGACGGACGCATGACGGACCTCCAGGGCAGGACGGCAGAGAACGAGGCCCGCGGGGGGAGCGGGCGCCAAGGCTGCCCCATCGTGCGGTCCGGCCTCCCCGGCATCCATGGGCCGGGACCACATGGAACGCGCCCACCACATGGCGGCTCAGAACAGGGGCCGCTGGTGAAGTGCCGTGCGAGGGAAGGAGATCGACGCAAGCAGTCAGGCGCAGACTTCGCCGCGAGTGCCGACGATCGTGCCGTGCCGTCGCAGAGCCTGTCCCGACAGCCTCACGACTGCCCGACGCCGCGGACTCGTCCGTACGCCTGGGGGTCCTGGTTGTTGCCCTGCCCGGCACGCACGTCAACGTGCCCGTCGGCACCCTGGTGTACAGGCCCCCCGCCGCGGCAGCGCGTGCGGGGTGCGGGTCCTGTGCTCACTCAGCTGGGCCGCACGGCCATCTTGTCGAGCGCCTCGAGCAGACCCGGCAGCTCCGGTCCGCGGCCCACCGGCAGCACCTCGCCGGGCTCCGCGTCGAGCAGCACGAACGCGATGTCGTCGGTACGGGCGACGAGCGACCAGCCCGGACCGTCGGCACGCAGGGTCCGCGCGTCGCCCGGGGCGAAGGACGACCGGACGCGGCCGAGAGGCGGCGGAGTGTCCACGTACGCGCGCGCCTCGGCGAGCACCCGCCGGACCCCGCCGTGCCGCGGCTGCCCGTCCGCAGCGGCCGGAGCGTCCCCCTTCTCGGCGTCCTCCGCGGGCTTCTCCGCGGCCTCGGAGGCCCCGCCAGGAGTCGGGAATGCGGAGTCGTCTATCTGCTCCCGCCACACTGCCCACTGCAGCGCGATCTCGTCAGCGCCCAGCCGCCGCTGAGCCGGCCCCCACCTGCTGGTGTCCGGCGGTGCCAGCGGTGGACCGTCCGCGACCTCGGGGCCGGGATCGTGCGGCTCGGGCACACCGGGAGCCGCCACGGCGACCGCCAGCGGCCAGCCCGGCAGCGCGGCCACGACCGAGCGCTCGTCCGGCGACAGGTCGTACTCCATCCCGCAGTCCCAGGACGCGATCGCGACGGCGACCAGAGAGACGTCGTCGACCACGACCGTCCACCGGGCGCCGTCACCGTCCTGGCCGAGCACCAGGCCGTATCCGTCGGCGAGCGGCGCGAGGCCGAGCGCCGCGCAGGCTTCCGGATAGTCGTCGCCCAGCACGCTCGGGAACTTCGCCGGCGTCAGAAGTACCGCCGTGAGCACATAAAGCGCATCGTCCGCGGCGGCGACGGCGTCCTCGTCCGTCCCGACCATCCCAGCCTCCCCATCGATTCATCCGATCGCGCGCACCCTAGTGCGAGCGGAAGCAGCTTGTCACGACTCACAAGCACACCCGGAGCTGCAGTTTTCCGGCTGGACGGGGCGAATCGACCGCACCTGACCCGACGCGTCAGGCCACCGGGAGCCCCAGAAGCGCGCGGGCCACCGCCCCCGGCGACTCGTCGCGCTCCCGCGCGAGCGCAATGATCGCCCGGCACGCCAGCTCGTTGACCCCGAAAGACAGCGCCTCCGGCGACACCCAGCCCGCTGCCTCCTCGATCCTGTCCTGGTCGTCCTCCGCACACGCCGAGACGTACGCGGCCGCGGCTTCGAAAAGATTGTGTGTACGTTTGTCCCCGCGGTCGCCGATGTCCGCGCGAACGGCGTTGAGGAATCTCGCACAGGACTTGCGCACCTTGCCCAACATGCTGACCACCTTCCCCCTGCGTGGTTGCCCTGGCCGACCGTTCATCTCCTGCTGTTCAACGTAGAGTTGGACCTCCGGCGACAGAAGGGGGACGTCGGGGTGAAGCGCTTCCAGCGGCTCGTACGCCGTACCCGGCAGCGGGCGGCTGCTCGCCGGGGCGGCGGAACTCACCGGCGGTGGATCGACGCCTACGTGCGCGCCGGTTGTCGCGCCACGGGACCGTCGCCGCCATCCACTACCGCAACACGAGCCGGCACATGGGCATCAAGAGCTGTCCGAACGGCTACGAGCTGAACGAACTGGGCACTCGTCCGGTTCCGGGGTGCAGGGCTGCCCCGTGCGGCGCGGGAACGGATCAGCCGTCGAGTGACCCGATCGTCTCCCGCAGCCAGGCGAGTTCGGCCCGGGACGTGGCCCGCGCGATGGTCAGCAGCCCACGGCGGAAGGGATCATCCAGTTCCTCGGCGCGCAGCGGCCGGTCACCGTCGTAGAAGAAGCTCGCCGGTTCCTCGAGGAAGGCCAGCCTGCGCCGGAGCACGGCCGCCTGTGCTGCCGGGGCGTCGAGGTGGCGCAGGAAGGCGAGGACCGTGAACCACCGGTTCTCGTCGGTGATGTCGCGCAGGTCGGGCTCGGCGAGCCGCCTGCGCAATTCATCTCTGCCCTTCTCGGTGAGCGTCAGGACGTGACGCGGGGCGGCCACGGCCCCGGGTTCCGTGGCGCGCGCCAGCAGGCCCGCATTCTCCAGGCGCTTGATCGCCGGGTACAGGGTGCTCTCGGCGACCGGCTTCACATGGCCCGTCAGCGCGTTGATGCGCTTGCGCAGCTCGTAGCCGTGCAGTGGGGCGTCGTACAGGAATCCGAGGATCGCCAGCTCCAGCATGCCCGCATTCTTCCTCACGGGCGCTGTACATCGCCAGTCTTGTATATCGACTTCGCTATACCTCGGTGGCGATGTATCTTCCTGGTGAGTCGAGAGTGACCGTCGTGCATCAGGGAGGACGCTGTGAAGCAGGCCGAGTTCGACGGCAGGGGAAGCTGCATCCGCTGGACGGAGACGCCCGGCGAGGAACCCGCGCGCGTGTACGTGCACGGCCTGGGTTCGATGTCGGCCGTGTACCACGCGCACATCGCGGCCCGCCCCGAACTCGCGGGCCGACGCAGCCTGTTCGTCGATCTGCCCGGGCACGGCATCAGTGATCGCCCCCAACACTTCGGCTACACCCTCCAGGAGCACGCTGATGCCCTGGCCGCCGCCCTGGACACGGCGGGCCTGACGGGAGCGGAGCTGGTGGCGCACAGCATGGGCGGAGCCGTCGCCATCGTGCTCGCCCACCGGCGGCCCGACCTGGTCTCCCGGCTGGTCCTCACGGAGGCCAACCTCGACGCCACCCCGCCGCCCACCGCAGGCAGCAGCGGCATCGCCGCCCACGAGGAGGACGCGTTCGTCGACGGCGGCCACGCGCGCGTGCTGGAGAACGTCGGTCCTCTCTGGGCGGCGACCATGCGGCTGGCAGATCCGCGTGCCCTGCACCGCTCGGCCGTCGGTCTGCGGCGCGGCTCGGAGCCCGTCATGCGCAGCATCCTCGAACAGCTGCCGATCGAGCGCGTCTATCTGCAGGGCGAGCTGAGCGGTGAACTCGCGGGCAGGCAAGCCCTGGAGGCGGCGGGTGTGCGCGTGGTGACGGTGGCCGGCGCGGGCCACAACGTCATGTTCGACCACCCCGACGTCTTCGCGGCGGCAGTCGCCGGCCGCTGCTGAGCCGTCAGTCCTCCCGCGCGGCCAGCGCCAGGAAGCGGGCGTCCTCGTCGACGTACGAGGTCATCCGCCAGCCCGAAACGGCCAGCAGCGGACGGAGGTTGGGCTCCGCGCGCAGGTCGTCCGGAGTGATCCGGCGGCCCTGCCGTGCCGCCAGTGCCGCCCGGCCGATGGGATGGAACAGCGCCAGTGTGCCGCCGGGGCGGACGACGCGGGCCAACTCCCGCAGGTTCTCCACCGGTTGGGGAAGATGAGCGATCAGCCCAGCGGCGAACACCGCGTCCAGCGCCTCGGACCGGAGCGGCAGCGCGGCGACGTCGGCGAGCAGCAGCTGCCCGTCGTGGCCTCTGCCCGCCCGTACGGCGGCCTGGAGCATCGCGGGGGTCAGATCGGCCCCGACGACCACTCCCGAGGTGCCCACGGCGGCGCGCAGCGGCGTCAGGGCCCGGCCGGTGCCACAGCCCGCGTCGAGCACGCGGTCGCCCTCGCGCAGCCCGAGCTCGGCGACCGCGGCGCCGTAGGCGGGACCGTCGTCGGGGAACCGGCTGTCCCAGTCGGCGGCTCGGGCGCCGAAGAATTCCTGGACATGTGTGTGGTCGTCGCTCATGTTCCGCATGATCCCTCACCGACACGGATGACGCTGCGGCGCACATGTTCGAGCGGGGCGCGATCGTTCAGGTACATCTCTGCGTCATATTCCAACAGCTTTCGAAAGGCGCGCCCTCTGTGCGCCCCTGCCAGGACTAGCGTCCCGGGGCCATGGGACACCTGGACCACGCCACCTTCGGCTGGCTTACCCCCGTGCTGTCGTATGTGATGGCCTGCATCGGCGCCGCACTGGGACTGCGCTGCACGGTCCGTGCGCTGGGCGCCACAGGGCGCTCGCGCCGCAACTGGCTCATCACCGCGGCCTCCGCGATCGGTACCGGCATCTGGACCATGCACTTCGTGGCCATGCTCGGCTTCGGCGTCAGCGGGACCGACATCCGCTACGACGTGCCGCTGACCATCGTGAGCCTGCTCGTCGCCATGATCGTGGTCTGTGCCGGGGTCTTCGCCGTCGGCTACAGCCGTGATCGCACCCGCGCGCTCTTCCTCGGCGGACTCACCACCGGGGTCGGTGTCGCGAGCATGCACTATCTCGGCATGGCCGCGGTGCGGCTGCACGGTCACGTCAGCTACGACCCGGCGCTCGTCGCACTCTCCGTCCTGATCGCCGTCGTAGCGGCGACGGCGGCCCTGTGGGCGGGGCTCAACATCAAGTCGCCCATTGCCGTCACCGTCGCCTCCCTGATCATGGGCGCCGCGGTGACCAGCATGCACTACACCGCGATGTTCGCGGTGAGCGTCCGCGTCACACCCTCTGGCCACGCCCTCCCCGGGGCCACGGCGATGCAGTTCATCTTCCCCCTCGCCGTCGGCCTCGGCTCCTATCTGTTCCTGACCTCGGCCTTCGTCGCGCTGTCGCCGACGACCGGGGAGCGCGAGGCATCCGCCTCGGCCCAGCGGCCGGTCGAGAGCGCCGTCGCCCGCTAGCGATGACCCGGCCCGCCCCCGTACCACTCCCGAGCGAGGAGGCCATGCGTACACCCCGTAGGACCCCCAGCCCCGGCGCCGAGGCGCCGCCCCCGCCTCCCGTGCGCGGCCGTCGCGCCCACGCCGGCCCGCCCGCCGACGAGGTCCCGGACGAGACCGCGGGCGCGGCGCCGGCTGACGCACCCGCGCCCGGAGTCCGCTGGCGGATACGACCGCGCACCGTCCGCGCCAAGATCGTGTGTCTGCTCATGGTTCCGGTCGTCTCGCTGCTTGCCCTGTGGGCGTACGCCACCGTCAGCACCGCCCAGGACGTGGCCCGGCTACGGCAGTTGCAGCGCGTCGACTCCCAGATCCGCACCCCGGTCGCCACGGCCGTCGCCGCACTGCAGGCCGAGCGCTCGGCCGCGGTGCGCTCCGCGACCGCGCCCTCGGCCGATCGGAGCGACGACTACAGGAAGCTCGCGGACCGCACCGACCAGGCCGTGGCAGGGCTGCGGCTCGGGGGCGACCACACCGTCGCCGACAGTGAGGAACTGCCCTCCGGAGTGGCCCAGCGGCTCAAGACCTTCGTCACCGGCGCCGAACAACTGCGGTCCCTGCGCACCGCGGTGCTCGACCGCCGCGCGAACTGGGACATGACGTACGGGCAATACACCAGGACCATCAACAGCGCCTTCGCGGTGGGCGGCGCGCTCACCGGCATCCAGGACGCAGATCTGGGCTCCGACGCGCGCGTGCTGCTCGAATTCTCCCGTGCAGGCGAGGCGTTGGCCCAGGAGGACTCGGTGCTCTCAAGTGCCCGCCTGACCCGTGGACTCAGCGGCGAGCGGCTGCGGCTTTTCACCGGAGCCGTCGACACCCGCCGCACGCTCACCGAGGCCGCCGTCGCCGACCTCAGCGGCCCCGAGCGCACTGCCTGGCGCACCCTCGCCGACGGCAACGCCTACGCCACTCTGGGCCGTACGGAGGACCGGATCCTCGCCACCGCCCCGGGCGGGCGCGCGATCGCCGCGGCACCCGAAGCCACCTGGAACCCGGCGCACGCGCGCGTGCAGGACGGAATGCGGACGATCGAGCAGGACGCCGGGCGCGGCGTCGCACACCGCGCCGATCCGTTCACCCGCGGACTGCTCACCCCGGCCGGCGCCGCGGTGCTCCTCGGCCTTGCCGCGGTGGCCGCCTCGCTCGTCATCTCGGTCCGCATCGGACGCGGCCTCGTCGTGGAACTGGTCAGCCTGCGCAACAGCGCCCTGGAGATTGCCCGCCGGAACCTCCCCGAGGCCATGCGGAAGCTGCGCGCCGGCGAGGAGATCGACATCCAGGCCGAGGCCCCGCCGGGACCACCCGCCGAGGACGAGACCGGACAGGTCGCCGAGGCCCTCAGCACGGTCCACCGCGCCGCCCTGCGCGCAGCGGTCGAGCGCGCCGAACTCGCCAGCGGCATCTCCGGGGTCTTCGTCAACCTCGCCCGCCGCAGCCAGGTCCTCGTCCACCGCCAACTGAGCCTCCTCGACAGCATGGAACGCCGCTCCGACGACCCGAACGAGCTCAGTGACCTCTTCCGCCTCGACCACCTCACCACCCGTATGCGGCGCCACGCCGAGAGCCTGATCATCCTCTCCGGAGCGGCACCCGGCCGGGCCTGGCGCATGCCGGTCTCGCTGACCAACGTGGTGCGCGCGGCCGTGTCCGAAGTCGAGGACTACGCGCGCGTGGAGGTGCGACAGCTCCCCGAGGCCTCCGTCGTCGGCTCGGCCGTCGCCGACCTCACCCACCTCCTGGCCGAGGTCGTCGAGAACGCGGCCCAGTTCTCGCCGCCCCACACGCGCGTGCGCATCACCGGCGAACCCGTCGGCAACGGCTATGTCATCGAGGTCGAGGACCGCGGGCTGGGCATGGGCACGGAGACCCTCACCGAGGCCAACCGCCGCATCGAACAGTCCGAGGCCCTCGACCTCTTCGACAGCGACCGGCTCGGCCTCTTCGTGGTCAGCAGGCTCGCGGCCCGCCACGGCATCAAGGTGCACCTGCGCACCTCCCCCTACGGCGGCACCACCGCGGTCGTCCTGCTGCCCACCGCCCTGCTGCAGGGCGGCGCGGCGGAACGTTCCCCCGCCAAGGCCGCGGATCCGCAGCGGCCGGTGGAACGCGAGTACGCGCGCGTGCCCGACGCCGTCCTGCACCAGGACTCCGTCCCGGCGACGACCGAGCGGCCCGCCCTGGTGGCCCACGTACCGGCCGCGGTGGACACGACGTCCGACACCCCACCCCCCGGAGTCACCACCTTGCGCCTGCACCGTCCCCCGGAGGACACCGAAGAGTCCGACGACCTGCCCCGCCGCGTACGCCAGGCAAGTCTCGCCCCCCAACTGCGCGAACAGCGCCCCGAGGAGCCCGCCCAACCGCCGGCCTCCGCCCGCGACGACCGGCGCACCCCCGAGATCGTGCGGGACCGCATGGCTGCCTACCGCGACGGCTGGACGCGCGGCGGTGGCAGGCAACCCGGCCGCGGTGTGGGACCGGACCCCACACCGCGCAGCGACAGCAGCGAAGGAGACCGCGCATGATCCAGGACCCGAGCACGAGGGCCGACCGGCGTTCCGGCGAACTCGACTGGCTGCTGGACGACTTGGTGCTGCGTGTGAGCGAGGTACGGCACGCCGTGGTGCTCTCCAACGACGGACTCGCCGTGGGCGCCTCGAGCGACCTGCGTCGCGAGGACGCCGAACACCTCGCCGCCGTGGCCTCCGGCTTCCACAGCCTGGCCAAGGGCGCGGGACGGCACTTCGGCGCCGGCGGGGTGCGCCAGACCATGGTGGAGATGGACGACGGCTTCCTGTTCGTGGCCGCCGCGGGCGACGGCTCCTGCCTCGCCGTACTCACCGCCGTCACCGCCGACATCGGCCTGGTGGCCTACGAGATGGCACGACTGGTCAAACGCGTCGGCGAGCACCTGTACACGCCGACCCGTGTCACAGCGCGGCCACCGGCCGCCCGATGAGACACGAGGGTGGCGCGCGCACATGAACGCCGACAGCACCGGCACCCCGCTCGAGCCGGGCAGCCAGTGGTACGACGGAGAGGCCGGCCCTCTCGTCCGCCCGTACGCCATGACGGGCGGCCGCACCAGGCCCGGCCCCACCGGGGTTCGCTTCGACCTGATCGCCCTGGTCACCCTGGACGCGGGCGCACCCGGCGTCGACGACGACACCGGGCTCGGGCCGGAACACCGGGCCCTGATCGACCTGTGCCGCACCGAGACCCAGTCGGTCGCCGAACTCGCCGCGGGCGCCGACCTGCCCGTGGGTGTGGTCCGGGTGCTCCTGGGCGACCTGCTGGAACTCGGCTGCGTCACCGTCAGCCGTCCCGTACCGCCCGCACAGCTTCCTGACGAACGGATTCTGCGCGAGGTGATCGCAGGGCTACGGGCGTTGTAGATGACAGTTCACCACCACCCGGTCCCCTACGGGGCAACCCGGCACTCCCGAGAGAAGTGATCGATGGTCTCCGAGCACTCCGACGAGCAGGGCGGCGAGACGGCCGCACTGGCGTTGAAGATCCTGGTCGCCGGCGGATTCGGCGTGGGCAAGACCACCCTGGTGGGCGCGGTCAGCGAGATCAGGCCGCTGCGCACCGAGGAACTGCTCAGCGAGGCAGGCCAGTTGGTGGACGACACCGACGGCGTGGACCAGAAGGTCACCACGACCGTCGCCATGGACTTCGGACGCATCACCATCAGGTCCGGCCTCTCCCTGTACCTCTTCGGCACACCGGGCCAGGACCGCTTCTGGTTCCTGTGGGACGAACTGTCGCAAGGGGCCCTGGGCGCCGTGGTCCTCGCCGACACCCGGCGCCTGGAGGACTGCTTCCCGGCGGTGGACTACTTCGAGCACCGGCACATCCCGTTCGTGGTCGCCGTCAACTGCTTCACGGGCGCCCGCACCTACGGTGCCCAGGACGTCTCCCGCGCCCTTGATCTCGACCGGGGAACACCGGTGGTGCTGTGCGACGCCCGTGACCGCGACTCGGGGAAGGAAGTGCTGATCCGGCTCGTCGAGTACGCCGGGCGGATGCACACCGCCCGGCTGCTCGACTCGGTCGGCTGACGGGCACTCCCGGCAGGCGGCCCCGCTCAGCTCGCGACGGCCTTCTCCGCCAGCACCTTGTCGATCGTGACACGGATGAGGAGCTCCCCCGGAACCCCGTTGCGGGCCCCGAACTCCTCGGCACGCTCCTCGCCCATGTAGCGCGCCCCGATGCGGGCGGCCCACTGCCTGAGCTCGTCGAGATCCTCCGAAATCCGGGCACGGCCCTGCAGGACGACGAAGTCGAAGGGCGGCCGGTCGTCGTCCACGCACAGCGCGACCCGGCCGTCACGCACGACATTGCGCCCCTTCACGCTCGTGCTCGCCGTGTTGAACACCACGTCGTCTCCGTCGAGCACGAACCAGATCGGAGTCACGTGCGGGCTGCCGTCGGCCCGGACGGTCGCCAGCTTTCCGGTGCGGGTGCCGTGCGAGACGAAGTCCCGCCATTCCTTGTCGGTCATCTTCTGCGCCATGCCCCTATCCTCCTTGCCCGCGCCGCGGTCGTGGTGAAGGCTGGCGTGGAGATCCTCCGGCCAGGGGGAGTCATCACGCGGGGAGACCGGATCATGGTGCAGAACCAGGGACTTGGCTGGCTGTTGGACGACCTGACCGAGCGCGTCGAACATGTGCGGCACGCACTGGTCCTGTCCAACGACGGCCTGGTGACGGGAGCCAGTACGGGACTGCGGCGCGAGGACGCCGAACATCTTGCCGCCGTCTCGTCCGGACTGCACAGCCTGGCCAAGGGCTCGGGACGCCACTTCGGCGCGGGCAGAGTGCGCCAGACGATGGTCGAGTTCGACGACGCGGTGCTGTTCGTGACCGCCGCCGGCAACAGCAGCTGTCTGTGCGTGCTCAGCGGTGCCGAGGCCGACATCGGCCAGATCGCCTACGAGATGACCCTGCTCGTCAACCGAGTCGGCGAACACCTCGGCGTGGAGGCCAGGCAGCCCGAGCGAACGCCGACCACAGAGATCTGACCTGCACGTTTGCCGTCTCCCGTGGAGTTATCCACAGGCTCGCCACAAGATCCGCCGAAGCGGCTACGGTTTTTTCCGAGGCCGCGCGACCGGCGCGAGCCACAGACTCCACGGGGGAGACCGGCCATGTCGGGCAACACTGTCACACAACCGCACAGCACCTCCTGCGCGTCGAGCCGCGCGGCACGCGAACTGGGGCTCAGGCGAGGAGAGTTCGACCTCGCGGTGGACCTCGGATGCATCCGCACCCTGCCCGACGAAGGGGGCGGGGGCCGGCGGGTCACCCGCACGGAGATCGACCGACTGCACGCCGAGGACGGCTTCCCCGAGGCGCTGAAGCGACGCGTCGAAACCGTGGGCACGAAGGAGGGAGCAGCCCTTCTGCAAGTGACGCCCGGCAAGTTCACGCGGCTGGCCCGGCTCGGCGTGGTCAAGCCCGTCAAGTTCTACCTCAACCGGTACCGGGCCGTTGTCTGGCTCTATCTGGCAGAAGAGCTACGGCAGTTCGCAGCCGACGAGAACAACGCCCCGCTAATGACGGGCCGAACGCCCTCCGGTGCGCGGGAGCAGCTCGTGGAAGGGCTGGACCTGCGGCCCCGCAACTGGCGCTCGCGACACCTCGGATTCCTGCTGCGGCGGGCCGACAGCCATCCGTGGGCGTGCGCCGCGGCCGTGGCCTCCCTCCTCGACGCCGTCCAGGTCGCGGAAATCGTCCAGGACCCCTACGAGCGGGTCCACTTGAACCGGTTCCGTCCCAGGCCGCAGGGCCACGGCGCACCGGGTTCGCCCGCCGCGCACCTGGCCGAGAGCCTCACCATGGCGCAGGACCCGGACGAGATCGACTGGCTGCGGGCCGATCTCGCACAGGCAGTCAGCCATGCGCGCGGACTCCAGCCCGCGCCGCGCCCGACTGCCCGGCCGAGGCCGGCGGACGCAGGGGAACAGGAACGACTTGCACCGTCGACGGCACACAACCCACCCGCGCCGTCGACGGCCCCGGCACTGGATCCGCCCATGACCTCGACAGCCTTGGAACAAGACCCCTACGAGCCCGAGGAACCGGGGCGCTCACATGGTCTGCTGGGCTGGCTGCGCCGCAGAACTCCGTGAGCTACAGCGCCCGGAACAGACCTTCCTGGACCACCGACACCAGCAGCCGGCCCTCGACGTCGTAGATCCGCCCGCGGGCCAGACCCCGGCCGCCCGTCGCAACAGGCGATTCCTGGTCGTAGAGGAACCACTCGTCCGCGCGAAACGGCCGGTGGAACCACATGGCGTGGTCCAGCGAGGCGATGTCGAAGGTCCGTGGGCCCCACAGGGGTTCGACCGGGATGCGGACGGCGTCCAGGAGGGTCATGTCGCTGGCGTAGGTCAGCGCGCAGGTGTGCACGACCGGGTCGTCGCCCAGCGGCCCGACCGCGCGCATCCACACGGCGCTGCGCGGCTCGGCGTCCTTGGCCTCCTCCACGGTCCAGCGCAGCCGGTCCACGTAGCGGATGTCGAAGGGCTGACGGCGCGCCATCCGCTCGTACCGCTCGGGCAGTGCGCCCAGATGCTCCCTGATCTCCTCGGTGACCGTCGGCAGGGACTCCGGGGCCGGGACCTTGCGGGCCGGCGGGAGCTGGTGCTCGAAGGAACCTTCCTCAGGCTTGTGAAAGGAGGCGGTGAGATTGAAGATCGTGCGGCCCTGCTGCACGGCGGTGACCCGGCGGGTGGTGAACGACCTGCCGTCCCGCACCCGTTCGACCTGGTACACGATCGGCACACCCGGGCGGCCCGGGCGCAGGAAGTACGCGTGCAGCGAGTGCACCGGACGCTCGCCGTCCGTGGTGCGCGCGGCGGCAACCAGTGCCTGGCCCGCGACCTGGCCGCCGAAGACCCGCTGCAGGGACTCCTGCGGGCTCAGGCCGCGGAAGATGTTGACCTCGATCTGCTCCAGGTCGAGCAGATCTACCAGTCTCTCGGCCGGGTTCGTCATGCGGGGGATTCTCCTTGACTCACGACGCGGCTCACAGCTGGCCGACGTCGGTGACGCGGACGACCGCCCGGCCCTCGGTGTCGGAGGCCGCGAGGTCGACCTCCGCGCTGATGCCCCAGTCATGATCGCCGTTCGGGTCGGCGAAGATCTGGCGAACGCGCCACAGGCCGTGCTCCGGCTCCTCCTCGATGAGCAGCAGCTTGGGGCCGCGGGCGTCCGGGCCGGTGCCCAGGTCGTCGTACTCGTCCCAGTACTTGTCCATCGCCTCGCCCCATGCGTCGGCGTCCCAGCCCGAGTCGGCATCCAACTCGCCCAGTTCCTCGACCTGGTCGAGGGCGGCGAGCTCCACCCGGCGGAACATGGCGTTGCGGACCAGGACCCGGAAGGCGCGGGCGTTGGAGGTGACCGGCTTGACCTCGTCGGCCTTCTCCTGGGCCTCCTCGGCGGTCATCTCCTCCGGGTTGGCGAGCTGCTCCCACTCGTCCAGCAGGCTGGAGTCGACCTGGCGGACCATCTCACCGAGCCACTCGATGAGGTCCTGCAGGTCCTCGGACTTGAGGTCGTCGGGGATGTTGTGGTCGAGGGTCTTGTAGGCGCTGGCGAGGTAGCGCAGGACGATGCCCTCGGTGCGGGCCAGCTCGTAGAAGGACACCAACTCCGTGAAGGACATGGCCCGTTCGTACATGTCCCGGATGACGGACTTCGGCGACAGCGGATGGTCGCCCACCCACGGGTGGCTCTTGCGGTAGGTGTCGTAGGCGTGGAAGAGCAGCTCCTCCAGGGGCTTGGGGTAGCTGATGTCCTGGAGGCGTTCCATGCGCTCCTCGTACTCGACGCCGTCCGCCTTCATCGCGGCCACGGCCTCGCCCTTGGCCTTGTTCTGCTGGGCGACGAGGATCTGCCGCGGATCGTCCAGCGTCGACTCGACGACGGACACCATGTCCAGGGCGTAGGACGGCGATTCGGGTTCGAGGAGTTCGAATGCGGCGAGCGCGAACGTGGACAGCGGCTGGTTGAGCGCGAAGTCCTGCTGCAGATCAACAGTGAGGCGGACGATGCGGCCGGTGGCGTCCGGCTCGTCGAGCTTCTCGACGATGCCGCCGTCCAGCAACGAGCGGTAGATGGCGATCGCCCGCCGGATGTGCCGCAGTTGCTGCTTGCGCGGCTCGTGGTTGTCCTCCAGCAGATGGCGCATCGCCTCGAAGGCGTTGCCCGGGCGGGCGATCACCGACAGCAGCATCGTGTGCGTCACCCGGAAGCGGGAGGTCAGCGGCTCCGGATCGGAGGCAATGAGCTTCTCGAAGGTGTTCTCCGTCCACCCGACGAAGCCCTCCGGCGCCTTCTTGCGGACGACCTTGCGGCGCTTCTTCGGGTCGTCGCCCGCCTTCGCAAGGGCCTTCTCGTTCTCCACGACATGTTCGGGGGCCTGGGCGACGACAAAGCCGGCCGTGTCGAAACCGGCCCGCCCGGCACGGCCGGCGATCTGGTGGAACTCACGGGCGCGCAGCGTGCGCACACGGCTGCCGTCGTACTTCGTCAGCGCCGTGAACAGCACCGTGCGGATGGGCACGTTGACGCCCACACCGAGCGTGTCCGTACCGCAGATCACCTTCAGCAGACCGGCCTGCGCCAGCTTCTCCACCAGGCGCCGGTACTTGGGCAGCATCCCGGCGTGGTGGACGCCGATGCCGTGCCGCACATAGCGGGAGAGGTTGCGGCCGAACTTGGTGGTGAAGCGGAAGTTGCCGATCAGCTCGGCGATCTTGTCCTTCTCCTCCCGCGTGGACATGTTGATGCTCATCAGGGCCTGCGCCCGCTCCACGGCCTGCGCCTGCGTGAAGTGCACGATGTAGACCGGCGCCTGCCGGGTCTCCAGCAGCTCGGTCAGCGTCTCCGTGAGCGGGGTGAGCCGGTATTCGTAGGACAGCGGGACCGGGCGGGTCGCCGAGCGGACCACCGACGTGGGGCGGCCGGTGCGCCGGGTGAGGTCCTTCTCGAACATCGAGACGTCGCCGAGCGTGGCCGACATCAGGACGAACTGCGCCTGGGGCAGCTCCAGGATCGGGATCTGCCAGGCCCAGCCGCGGTCCCCCTCCGCATAGAAGTGGAACTCGTCCATGACGACCTGGCCGACGTCCGCGTCCTTGCCGTCGCGCAGTGCGATCGAGGCGAGGACCTCGGCGGTGCAGCAGATCACGGGCGCGTCCGAGTTGACGGACGCGTCGCCGGTGAGCATGCCGACGTTCTCGGTTCCGAAGATCTTGCACAGTTCGAAGAACTTCTCCGAGACGAGCGCCTTGATCGGAGCGGTGTAGAAGGTGACCTCGTCCCGCGCCAGGGCGGCGAAGTGCGCACCGGCAGCGATCATGCTCTTGCCGGAGCCGGTCGGCGTCGACACGATCACGTTCGCACCGGAGACCACCTCGATCAGCGCCTCCTCCTGATGGGGATAGAGGGTGAGACCTCGCTCCTGGGCCCACGACTCGAAGGCTTCGTAGAGGGCGTCGGGGTCGGCGGTCGGCGGCAGCTGATCGATGAGGGTCACGCACCCATCTTGCCTGGCGTCCTCCCCCATAGGGGAATCGGCTGTCGGCAGGAAGATCACGACCAGTACGCTGTGTCGCCGACGGAGCGTCAGCGCACCCGGTCAACTGGACAGCGGCACAAGAGGAATGGGGCGGGGAACGGCCATGATGGGACCAGCACACTCACTGTCGGGCGCTGCCGCCTGGCTCGGCGTCGGTGCGGCGGCCGCGGCGACCGGGCACCCGATGCCCTGGCCGGTCATCCTGGTCGGCGCTCTGATCTGCGCCGGAGCCGCTCTCGCCCCGGATCTGGACCACAAGGCGGCCACCATCTCCAGGGCCTTCGGCCCCCTCTCGCGCGGGCTGTGCGAGATCGTCGACAAGCTCTCCTACGCCGTCTACAAGGCGACGAGGAAGCAGGGCGACCCGCGCCGCTCCGGCGGCCACCGCACCCTCACCCACACCTGGCTGTGGGCGGTCCTGATCGGTGCGGGTACGTCGGTCGCCGCCATCACCGGTGGCCGCTGGGCGGTGCTGGCCATCCTCTTCGTCCACATGGTGCTGGCCATCGAGGGCCTGTTGTGGCGGGCGGCCCGCGGCTCCAGCAGCGACGTGCTGGTGTGGCTGCTGGCCGCGACCAGCGCCTGGATCCTCGCCGGCATCCTGGACAAGCCGGGCAACGGATCGGACTGGCTGTTCACCCAGCCCGGCCAGCAGTACCTGTGGCTGGGGCTGCCGATCGTGCTGGGCGCGATAGTCCACGACATCGGGGACGCGCTGACGGTCTCCGGCTGCCCGATCCTGTGGCCGATACCGGTGGGCCGTAAGCGCTGGTACCCGATCGGCCCGCCGAAGGTCATGCGGTTCCGGGCCGGCAGCTGGGTCGAGCTCAAGGTGCTGATGCCGGTGTTCATGCTGCTGGGCGGGGTGGGCTGCGCGGCGGCGTTGAACTTCATCTGAGAGAGCCCGCCCGCAGGGGTGAGGTCCGGACGGCCACGGGCCCACTCCGCGTGCCTGCCCCAGGTCAGTCCCTCCACTGCTCGGCCGGGGACACACCGGGCAGTGGCCGGCCGATCACGGCGAGCGGGATGTAGAAGAAGACCTGGCAGATGGAGATCGTCAGGGTGACCAGGGCCTTCTCCTCGTAGTGCTTGGCGGCCTCCGCGTACAGCTCGTCGGAGACTCGCTCACCGTGCGGGTTCGGGGTGAGCACCGCCTCGACCAGGGCGAGAGCGACCCGCTCGGCGTCGGTGAAGCAGTGGGCGTCCTGCCAGGTCGCCACGCCCATGATCCGCTCGTCGGACTCGCCCGCCTTGCGCAGGTTGCCGGTGTGCAGGGACGTCAGGTAGGTGTTTCCGACCAGCTGGCCGGCGCGCAGTTGCAGCAGGCTGATGGTGGTCTGTGGGATCGAGCCGTTGCCGGTGGCCTTGAACAGGGCTCCGTTGACCGGACCGAACTCGGGGACCAGCTTGAGCGGGTTGGGCAGGCGCGACTGCGTGGTCATGGCGTTTCCTTCCACAATCCTCGGGATGCTTTCGTTGGGCTGACGGATCCCGGGGGGCGGATGTGACCGCCGAACGCCATGAATTTTCCGGTCGGGTTCTCAGGTGCCCTGGCCGCCCGCCCCTGAGCCGTAGCGCCGCTCGAACTGGGCGATACGCCCCTCCGTGTCCACGGTCCGTGCCTTGCCGGTGTAGAACGGGTGGCTCTCGGAGGAGATCTCCACGTCCACCACCGGATATGTCTCTCCGTCGTCCCACTCGATGGTCTGGTCGCTGGTCGCGGTGGACCGGGTCAGGAAGGCGTAGCCTGCGGCACGGTCGCGGAAGACGACCTGGTGGTAGTCGGGGTGCTTGTCCTGCTGCATACGGTGCTCCTTGGCTGGTCGGCGGCTGGTCAGCCGGACAGGGCGTCCTCGTCGACGATGTGCATGGCCGCTTCCTCGGCGGAGGCCGCCGCGCCGTCGATGCCGACGTCCCGGGCGACCAGGGCGCTCTCCTCGTCCTCGTGCGCGCCCTCGTCCGGTGCCACGAGACGGCCGGAGCGAGCGGCGCCGACCTCGTTGTCCAGGAGTTCCCCGTCGGTGCCCTCGCAGTCGCCGATGCCGTCGGTGTCGGGCATCACAAGGTCCGGCAGTTCCTCGGCGAGCCGCTGGTCCAGGGTCTCCCCGTGCTGCCGCTCCGCCGCCGTCACATCGGCGCGCTCCACTGCCCATGGTCGGTCCGGAGGGGACCAGCCCCGGTCGAGGGGGTCGTCGACGCCGTCGTCGACCAGGGTGTCCTCCACGTCGAGCAGCCCGGAGTCCTCCTGGATCTCGGATCCGTCGGGCTGGTAGACGTCGTCTCCCCATCCGTCGGCGCTGTTCACGGGTACCTCCAGGTGGTGGGGACGGGCCCGTTTCTCACCGCGCGGGGCTTCGGTGCGCCGTGACGCGGAGCACAGGCTGCGCCCGAGGGGACTTGTCGGTCCCAGGGCGCTCCCCGAGCCGGTGCCGATATCCAGCCTTCCACCCCTGTTCGGGACTGCGCAACGGCACGGCACCAGGGAGGTACGCAGCGCAGGGGGAAGCCGCTCTGTGGGGCATGCCCGAGAGTCGCGGGGCGGGGCCGACGTCAGCTGCGCAGCACGGCCGATGACCAGACGTGGCCGTCGTCCGTCACCAGATCGACGCGGTCGATCGTGCCGGCCGACCCGTACGCGATCCAGGTGGCCCGGCCGGACGCCGGCATCCACCACTGGCCGGCGTTGCGGGAGGAGCCGTCCTTGAGCAGGAGCCGGCAGGTGTAGTGGGTGCCGGGCCGGCCGGCCGTGATCTGCATGACCAAGACGTGCTCGTTCCCGGCCCGGCTCGGTTCGACGGTGCCCACCCGCGCCCCCGAGCCGGTGAGCAGCAGACCTCCGTGGTCACTCGCCGTCACCTGGACCGGGGCGGACTCGTGGTGCAGGAGTGCGGTGCCGGCCGTGCCCAGGCACAGCCCGGCCGCGGCGGCAGCGGCGACCAGCAGCGGGGTCCGGCGGCGCCGGCGGGCGGGGGAGGGGCGGCGCAGGTCCAGGCGGTCGAGGACCCGGGCGTCGAAGCCGGGCGGGGCCGCGACCGCAGGAGCCGCGGGCAGCACCGCGTCGACGGCCGCCGACAGGTCGTCGTAGGCCCTGCGGCAGGTGGCGCAGACGGTGAGGTGGCGCAGCAACTCCGCCGGTTCGCCGGGGAGGGTGCCGAGAGCCAGGGCGGTCAGTTCGTCCTCGTCAGGGTGTTCCATCGCGGCTTCCCTCCTTCAGTGCGTCGCGCAGCCTGCGCAGGCCGGTGCGGATGCGGGTCTTGGCGGTGCCCAGGGGGATGCGCTCGTGCCGACCCACCTCGGCGGCGGTGCAGCCGCCGAGCACGGCGAGCGCCACCGCCCGGGCCTGCTCGACCGGCAGGGCCCGCAGCCGGTCGAGGGCCCGCTCGCTCTCCAGGGCGATCAGGGCGAGTCGCTCCGTGCCGGCGGAGTCGTTCTCGGCCCGCAGGGTCACGTCCAGGAGTCGCTCCATGGTCTCGGCCAGGACGGGAGTGGAGCGCCGCGCCCGCACGGCGTCGATCGCGGCGTTGCGGGTGATGGTCAGCAGCCAGGTGAGCGCCGAGCCCCGCCGGGGGTCGTAGTTCCCCGCGGCCCGCCAGGCCCGTACGAACACCTCCTGGCTCACGTCCTCGGCGAGTACCGGATCACGGGTCACCGACAGCGCCAGCCCGTAGACCGCGTCCTGGAAGCGGCGCACGAAGGCGGCAGCCGCCTGCTCGTCGCCCAGCGCGAATCCGGCGACGAGCGCGGCGTCGTCGACCCGGTCGGCACGCGGGAACAGCTCCACGTTCATATGTACGCACGGGAGCACCGAAAGGATTGACCGCAATCCACCCCAATCCGTCCACATCGCTCGCCCGTACAACCTCCGTCAGAAGGGACGGAGAGACCATGAGGCGAAGCAGGATCACCGTGGCGGGGATGGCACTCGCAGGTCTGGCGCTCGCCGGCTGCGGCGGCGGGGGCGGCAGCGCCCACAGCCCCCGCCCGGCAGCGGCCACCATGGACACCTCGACGATCAGGGCGAGCCACTCACCGGTGGGCGACATCCTCGTCGACGGCGGCGGACGCACGCTGTACCTGTTCACCGCGGACGGCAAGAACACCAACTCGATGAACTGTGACGCCACCTGCATGAAGCTGTGGCCGCACATGGAGGGCAAGCCGCACGCAGGCGCAGGCGTCGAAGCGAACCTGATCGGCCACACGAAGGGGGCGGCAAAGGCCCAGGTCACGTACGCCGGACATCCGTTGTACTACTACGCCAAGGACCGGAAGGCCGGCGATCTGAAGGGGCAGGGCATCGACAAGGTCTGGTACGTCCTGAACGCCAAGGGCACGGCGATCAAGAAGGCCGTCCCGGCGTCGAACAGCAGCGGCAGCGGTGGCTACGGGTACTGACCCGGCCGGGGACCGCCGTACGGCGGCCTCCGACCGGGCCGGGAACGCTCACCCGTGCCAGGACCGCCACAGCGCCGCATACGCGCCCTGCGCCGCGACCAGCTCGTCGTGGCTGCCGAGCTCGCTGATGCGGCCGTTCTCGACGACGGCGATCACATCGGCGTCATGGGCGGTGTGCAGCCGGTGGGCGATGGCGACCACCGTGCGGCCGTCCAGAACGCGGGCCAGGGAGCGCTCCAGGTGGCGTGCCGCACGCGGGTCCAGGAGCGAGGTCGCCTCGTCCAGGACCAGCGTGTGCGGGTCCGCCAGCACCAGTCGGGCCAGCGCGATCTGCTGGGCCTGGGCCGGGGTGAGCGCAAGCCCGCCCGAGCCGACCTCCGTGTCCAGACCGTCGTCCAGGGCACGTGCCCATCCGTCGGCGTCGACCGCGCCCAGGGCCGCCCACAGCTCGGCATCTCCGGCACTCGTCCGGGCCAGCAGGAGGTTGTCGCGCAGGGACCCCACGAAGACGTGGTGCTCCTGGTTGACGAGGGCCACATGGGAGCGGACGCGCTCGGCGGGCATCCGGGACAGCTCGGCGCCGCCGAGGGTGATGCGCCCCTCCCGCGGTGCGTAGATCCCGGCGAGCAGCCTGCCCAGCGTGGACTTGCCCGCGCCCGAGGGGCCGACCAGCGCCAGCCGGGTGCCGGGTGCGACCTGCAGGGACACCTTGCGGAGCACGTCCACGCCCTCGCGGTAGCCGAAGTGCACCCGGTCCGCGTGCACGTCGCGCCCGTCCGGGGCCAGCGACTCCTCGCCGGCGTCCGGTTCGATGTCCCGCACGCCGACCAGCCGGGCCAGCGACACCTGAGCCACCTGCAGCTCGTCGTACCAGCGCAGGATCAGGTTCACCGGGTCGACGAGCATCTGCGCGATCAGCGCGCCCGTCGTCAGCTGGCCCACCCCGATCCAGCCCTGCAGGACGAACACGCCGCCGATCATCAACACCGAGGCGAGCACGGTCACATGGGTGAGGTTGATGACGGGGAAGAGCACGGACCGCAGCCAGAGCGTGTAGTTCTCCCAAGCGGTCCATTCCTTCACCCGGCGCTCGGACAGTTCGATGCGGCGTTCGCCGAGGCGGTGGGCCTCCACGGTGCGCCCGGCGTCGACCGTCTCGGCGAGGGCGGCGGCCACGGCCGCGTACCCGGCGGCCTCCGAGCGGTAGCCGGACGGCGCCCGCTTGAAGTACCAGCGGCAGCCGGCCACCAGCAGCGGCACGGCGACCAGCACGGCGGGCGCCAGCGGTGGCACCGTCACGACGAGACCGCCGAGCAGCAGCACCGCCCACACCACGCCGATCGCCAGCTGCGGTACCGCCTCGCGCATGGCGTTGGCGAGCCGGTCGATGTCCGTCGTGATCCGGGACAGCAGGTCGCCCGTGCCCGCCCGCTCCAGGACGCCCGGCGGCAGACCGACCGACCGTACGAGGAAGTCCTCGCGCAGATCGGCCAGCATCCGCTCGCCGAGCATCGCCCCCCGCAGCCGCACCTGTCGCACGAAGACGGCCTGGACGAGCAGCGCGAGGACGAACAGCGAGACGGTGAGCGGCAGATGAAGCTGCCGTGCGTTGTCCGACACCCGCTCGACCAGGTCGCCCAGCAGCCATGGGCCCGCCATCGAGGCGAGCACGGCTGCCGTGTTCACGGCGATCAGGGCCAGGAAGGCACGGCGGTGCCGGCGGAACAGCTCGGCCACATAGGCGCGTACGGTCGCGGGGGCGCCGACGGGCAGGGTGTGCGCCGTCGTCGGGGCCGCCGGGTCGTACGCCGGTGGCGCCACGCCGATCATGCTGTCTCCTCGATCTCTGCCAGTTCTTTCAGGACGTCGTCTTCTTCGAGTGCGCCGTTCAGGGCGGCCTCGTCCTCGGTCTCCCGGGTCACCACGGCCCGGTAGCGGGGCTCGGTGTGCACCAGTTCGCGGTGCACGCCCACCGCGGCGACCTCGCCCTCGTGGACAAGGACGACCCGGTCCGCGTGGTCCAGGAGCAGCGGAGAGGAGGTGAACACCACCGTCGTGCGCCCCTCCCGAAGCGCGTGTACCCCCTCCGCGATCCGCGCCTCGGTGTGCGAGTCGACGGCCGAGGTCGGCTCGTCCAGGACGAGCACCTCCGGGTCGGTGATCAGGGACCGGGCCAGCGCGAGCCGCTGTCGCTGCCCGCCGGACAGCGAGCGTCCGCGTTCGGTGATCCGCGTGTCCATCGGGTCCGTGGCGTCCAGCGACCCCTGGGCGAGCGCCTCCAGGACGTCCTCGCACTGCGCGGCCGCCAGCGCGTCGGCGGCGGCGACGTGGCCCGAAGCGGGCACGTCGAGCAGCTCGCGCAGCGAACCGGACAGCAGCACCGGGTCCTTGTCCTGGACGAGCACCGCCTTGCGGGCCGTGTCCAGCGGCAGCTCGTCGAGGGGTACGCCGCCCAGCAGGACGGAGGTGCCCTGCTCGGCGGGGTGTCCACCCAGCCGTTCGGCGAGCAGGCCCGCCGCGTCCGGGTCGCCGCACACCACGGCGGTCAGCCGGCCCGCGGGGGCGAGCAGACCGGTCGCCGGGTCGTACAGGTCCCCGGAGGGGACGTCGGCCGTGCGTGAGCCCTCGGTGTCCGTGGCCCGTTCCAGCGACAGCACCCGCGCCGCCCGCTTGGCGGAGGGCCGCGAGAAGGAGTACGCCATGGCGATCTCCTCGAAGTGCCGCAAGGGATATGTCAGGACCATCACCGAGCTGTAGACGGTGACCAGTTCGCCGACGGTGATGCGGCCCTGGCGGGCCAGGTGGACGCCGTACCAGACGACCGCGACCATCAGCAGGCCCGGCAGCAGCACCTGGATCGCGGAGATCAGGGACCACATGCGTGCGCTGCGCACGGCCGCGTGACGGACCTCCTGGGAGGCTCGGCGGTAGCGGTCGAGGAACAGCTCCTCGCCGCCGATGCCGCGCAGCACGCGCAGTCCGGCGACGGTGTCCGAGGCCAGTTCGGTGGCCCGGCCCGCCTTCTCGCGCTGGAAATCGGCCCGTCGGGTCGCCCGGGGCAGCAGCGGCAGCACCGCGATCGCCAGCAGGGGCAGGCCCGCGGCGACGAGCACGCCGAGTGCCGGCTGGTAGACGAGCAGGGCGACGCAGACCAGCACGACGGTGAGGGCCGCCGCGGTGAACCGGGAGACGGCCTCCACGAACCAGCCGATCTTCTCGACGTCACCGGTGGAGACGGCCACGACCTCGCCGGCCGCGACGCGCCGCGTCAGCGCCGAACCCAGCACCGAGGCCTTGCGGGCGAGTAGCTGCTGGACGCGGGCGGCGGCCGTGATCCAGTTGGTGACCGCGGCACGGTGCAGGAACGTGTCACCGAGTGCGGTGCCGAAGCCCGCCAGCGCCAACAGGGCGCCCGCGAGGGCCAGTCGGGTGCCCGAGCCTTCGACGACGGCCTGGATGGCCGTGCCGACACAGAAGGGCAGCGCCGAGACCGACGCGAAGTGCAGCAGGCCCCAGGCCAGCGACTTGAACTGACCGCCCAGTTGGTTACGGCCCAGCCACCACAGGAATCGGGGACCGGAGCGTGCGTCCGGCACACCCGGGTCGGGATACGGAAGGTCTTGAATCTGCATGACGACTGACGTCCCAGTGGCTCGTGTCAGGGGGTGTGGGGGGAGCCGCGAACGGCGGCAGCAAACCGTGACAGGTTCGCGTCGCAGCGTGGTCGGAAGCAAGCGGTTTTCCGCGGAGCCGTACAGAATGGGGCGATGCGAAAGATCGGCGCACCGCGTGCGGCGGCCGCGGCGGCGGCCCTGGGAGCCCTTCTGACGGCCTTGACCGCGTGCGGCGGCGCGCAGGGCAACAGCACCGCAGAGGCAGGAGCCGCCGGCAATACGGCCGCCACGCGCGCGCGTACCGCCGAGAGCACCCCCATCCCCGGCGTCGGCGACCGCCTGCGACACCGGATTCCCGCGAACTCCCGTCAGGTCGTGGCGGTCTACGGCGCGGGCAGGGACTCCGCGGCCTCCACGGTCGTGCTGTACACGAAGCACGGTTCGTCCTGGGAGCGGACCCGCAGCTGGCCGGCGCACAACGGCAAGAAGGGCTGGACGACCGACCATCACGAGGGCGACCGGCGCAGCCCCGTCGGCGTGTTCACCCTCACCGACGCGGGCGGCGTCCTGCCCGACCCCGGCGCCCGGCTCCCGTACACGCGCGACGCGTCCTTCGCGGCCCCGCGCCGGTGGGCCGCATCGCACTGGCACGACTTCGACTACGTCATCGCCATCGACTACAACCGAGTCAAGGGCGCCGCGCCCAACGACGCGACCCGCCCCGAAGGTGACGCAAAGGGCGGCAGCATCTGGCTGCACATGGA
Organism: Streptomyces sp. NRRL S-646; assembly: GCF_000720765.1. GTDB lineage: Bacteria > Actinomycetota > Actinomycetes > Streptomycetales > Streptomycetaceae > Streptomyces. The sequence continues at coordinate 301,142 of NZ_JODC01000004.1, read as the reverse complement.
CCACGGCAGCGGTACGTCGGCCTGCGTCAGCCTGTCCAAGGCGGCGATGGAGTACCTGCTGCGCACGCTCGACCCGGACCGGCATCCCGTGGTGGTGATGGGGGACAGGGCGGACCTGGAGGCCTAGCCTTTCTGCCGGAGGCCTCATTGCCACCAGGTGCCAACTCCCCGTAGAACACCGGCCATGAAGAGACGGATCGTCATGTCCATGCTCGCCGGAGCGACCCTCCTGGCGAGCACCCTCCTCGGGGCGGGGCCGGCGCGCGCCGCCGAAGTGCCCGGCGAGTTCGGCACCGACTGGCACGACCCGGTGACGGCGGCTCCGCCCGTCGGGGGACCGGTCGGCAAGTCCTGCCAAGTCACGCTCGCCGAGGCGCAGTTCAAGGACTTCACCCCCTACAAGGGAACGTACACACCGCCCAAGGGCTGTGGCGACCGCTGGAGCAAGGTGGTGCTGCGCCTCGACGGCAAGGTCAAGGGGCGGCAGTTCGACCGGCTCGGCTATCTGCACGTCGGCGGAGTCGAGATCCTCCGCACCTCCACCCCTGAGCCCTCGCCCGACGGCATCGCGTGGTCCGTCGAGAAGGACGTCACCCGCTACAGCGACACCTTCCGCAGCAGCCAGGACGTCGAGATGCTCATCGGGAACGTCGTCGACGACACCTACACCGGCGTGCTCGACGTCAAGGTCACACTGACCTTCTACCGGGGCAAGCCGGCCGCAGCGCCCGCGGACAAGGTCCTCACCCTCGGCGACGGCAACACCCTCACCACCCCGCGCAACAGCGAACGCATCCTCGCCGAGGTGTACGCCACCGGATCGGGCGGCGGCTGCGAGGAGTTCTGGTACCTGGCGGTGCCCGACAAGGCGCCGTACTCCTGCCAGGCCGACGGCGGACCGTACCGCGAGGTGCAGATCAGGGTCGACGGCCAACTGGCGGGAATCGCCGCGCCTTTCCCGCACGTGTGGACCGGGGGCTGGTCCAACCCCTTCCTCTGGTACGTCGTTCCGGCACCGCGCGCCTTCGACGTCAAGCCGATCGAATACGACCTGACACCCTTCGCGGGGCTGCTCAACGACGGCCGCCCGCACAAGGTCGACGTCTCGGTCGTGGGCGTGCCCGAGGGGCAGAGCGGCTGGAGCGCGCCGGTCGATGTGCTGGTGTGGCAGGACGCCGGGCGGGCGCACGTGCCCGGGAAGCTCACCGTGGACCGGGCGGGCGAGCTCGCGAACTCCTCGACGTATACGGCCGGTTCACCGGAGAGGGTGGACACCGAGGCCGGTCACCGGCTGACCGTCTCCGGATATGTCGACACCTCGCACGGGCGGGTGGCCACCACGGTCAGCCGTACGCTCGCCAACACCTCCACCCACCGGTGGACCGACGGCGAGAACGTGGACGGGCTCGACGCCAAATGGACCGACGACGAGTCGGTCACCGTCGACGGGCGGGGACCAGCCCGCACGACGCTCACCCACCGCACGTACACGATGAACGGCTCGACCACGATCGGCGACGACGCCCGGCTGCGTACCGTGCTGACCCTCGGCGACCGTGCCGCCGTCGTCGAGACGCGCGGTGGCCGGCGGACGGGCTGGTCGCAGCTGGACGACACGGTCACCGGTGACGCCACGTACACGACGGGCGTCCCGCGCGACCAGCGGCATGCGGTCGGCACGACGAGCGAGCGCTACCGGCTGTACGGCTCGGCGGGCTGCTACGACCACTCCCTGACGACCGTTCAGGGGGTGCTGACGGAGGATCGGGACGGCTGCTGAGGCCAGTTGTGTGCGATGCGTCACACGGACCGTGATTTACATGTCCGCAACACAGAGGTTGCGGGAGGGATCATCCGGAGCGCAAAAGTGATCGTCACGGAAGCCGCTTTCCGTATCGCAGAAGTCCCCACGGCTTCTGTGTGGTTGACGTCCCCACTAGGAGTGCCCGTGCCGCCGTCCGTCCCCTCCGCCCCGCGACGCGTCGCACGCATACTGCGTACCTCTCTCTTCGTGCAGGTCCTCTGCGCGCTCGTACTCGGAATCGCCGTCGGGAAGCTGTGGCCCGGCTTCGCCGCGGATCTCCAGCCGCTCGGCGACGGTTTCACCCGGCTCATCAAGACGATCATCTCGCCGCTGGTGTTCTGCGTGGTCGTCGTCGGCATCGCCAAGGCCGGTGACCTCAAGGCCTTCGGCCGGATCGGGCTCAAGGCCCTGATCTGGTTCGAGGTCGCCAGCACCGCCGCGCTGATCATCGGCCTGGTCGCCGCCAACGTTGTCCAGCCCGGCTCGGGCATGCATGTCGACCCCTCCACGCTGAGCACCAAGGCGGTCGACGCGAAGACGGGCGGCGGCGCGCTGCCCTCGACGACCGAGTTCATCGTCAATGCGCTGCCCACCAGTTTCATCGGCGCCTTCGCCGAGAACTCCCTGCTCCAAGTGCTCATCCTGGCCTGCCTGGTGGGCGCCGCGCTGCTGCACCTCGGCCACACCAAGGTGCCCCAGGTGCTGCCCGCCATCGAGCAGGCCCAGGAGATCATCTTCGCGATCGTCGGCTTCGTGATGCGGCTGGCCCCGATCGCGGTGTTCGGCGCGATGGCCGTCCTGATCGGCCAGTACGGACTCGGCGTGATCGAGACCTACGCCAAGCTGATCATCCTGTGCTACGTCGCCGCCGCGCTCTTCGTCGCCCTGCTCGCCGTAGCCCTGCGCATGGTCACCGGGTTGAGCCTGTGGAAGTTCCTCCGCTACATCCGTGAGGAGATGCTCCTCGCCCTCGGCACCGCGTCCACCGAGTCGGTCATGCCGCGGGTGATGCAGAAGCTGCGCAAGGCCGGCGCCCGCGACGACGCGGTGGGCCTGGTGCTGCCCACCGGCTACTCCTTCAACCTCGACGGAGCCTCGCTCTACCTCTCCATCGGCACACTGTTCATCGCCCAGGCCGTCGGCGTCGACCTCAGTCTGGGCCAGCAGATCACCGTCGTCCTGGTGCTGATGCTGACCAGCAAGGGCATGGCGGGCATCCCCGGCTCCGCCTTCCTCGCCCTGTCCGCGACCGCCTCCTCGCTGGGGGCCATCCCGGCCGGAGCGGTGGCGCTGCTGCTGGGCGTGGACCGGATCATGGACTCGATGCGTGTGGTGACGAACCTGCTCGGCAACTGTGTCGCCGTCTTCGCCGTCTCCCGTTGGGAGGGGGCGCTGGATGTGGAGCGGGCGAAAAAGGTGCTGGACGGCGAGGTTGTCTCCGACGAGACGGAGGCGCCGGTGCCTGTCGCCCAGTAGCCCGGGACGTCCTGTTTCGCGGGCGGCTGCGGGTGGTTCGTGGCTGATCGCGCAGTTCCCCGCGCCCCTTAATAAAGGGGCGCGGGGCTGTGTCGATTTGCGGCTCCGCCGCGTGGGTGCGATCGACCCCCGCACACCCGCAGCCGCCCGCGTACCGTTTCGCCCCCTACCCGCAGCGACTCTCGGGCGCCCCGTCCACCAGCGTGTCCAGCAGTCCGCCAAGGACAACACGCTGATCATCGCTCAGTGGGGCGAGGATCTCCGCCGCGGCGGACCTGCGTGCCCCGCGCACATCGCGAAGCGCCTTGCGGCCGTCGTCCGTGAGCTCGATCCGGATCACCCGACGGTTGGTCGGATCCGGCACCCGCCGCACCTTGCGGCTCGCCTCCAGTCCGTCGACCAGTGTGGTCACGGCCCGGGGGACCACCTCCAGGCGCTCGGCCAGATCGGCCATGCGCGGCGGTGAGCTCCAGTGCGCCAGTGTGCGCAGCAGCCGGGACTGGGCAGGGGTGATGCCCAGGCCGCACTGCTCGATGTGCCGCTTCTGGATGCGGTGCACACGGCGGGTGAACCGCAGCAGCTGCTCGGCGAGCAGGCTGTCGGAATCGGGGGTGGCCATACGGGAACAATATCAGGACCTAATTCATTGTGAGCATAGGTAACAATGAGCTAAGCTCCGCCAGTCTTCGCCACCTCACTCCCTAGGAGTCCATTGCATCCCGATCGAGAACCCCGCTGGACACCGCCGGCCGATGCCAAGGAGCAACCCCGGCAGGTGCGCCGCATCCTGAGACTCTTCCGCCCCTACCGCGCCCGTCTCGCCGTCGTCGGCCTGCTGGTCGGCGCCGCCTCGCTGGTCTCCGTCGCCACGCCCTTCCTGCTGAAGGCGACCCTCGACGTCGCGATCCCCCAGGGCCGCACCGGCCTGCTCAGCCTGCTCGCGCTCGGCATGATCCTCAGCGCCGTCCTCACCAGCGTCTTCGGCGTGCTGCAGACCCTGATCTCCACGACGGTCGGCCAGCGCGTCATGCACGACCTGCGCACCGCCGTCTACGGCCGACTGCAGCGCATGTCGCTCGCGTTCTTCACACGCACCCGCACCGGCGAGGTCCAGTCCCGCATAGCCAACGACATCGGCGGCATGCAGGCCACCGTCACCTCCACCGCCACCTCTCTGGTCTCCAACCTGACCAGCGTGGTCGCCACGATCGTCGCGATGATTGCCCTCGACTGGCGACTGACCGTCGTCTCGCTGCTCCTGCTCCCGGTCTTCGTGTGGATCAGCCGCCGCGTCGGCAGGGAACGCAAGAAGATCACCACCGAGCGCCAGAAGCAGATGGCCGCCATGGCCGCCACGGTCACCGAGTCGCTCTCCGTCAGCGGCATCCTGCTGGGCCGCACCATGGGCCGCTCCGACTCGCTGACGAAGTCCTTCGCCGAGGAGTCCGAGGACCTGGTCGAGCTCGAAGTGCGGTCGAACATGTCCGGCCGCTGGCGCATGGCCGTCATCACGATCGTCATGGCCGCCATGCCGGCCGTCATCTACTGGACAGCGGGCATCGCCCTGCAGGCGGGCGGCCCCGACATCTCCATCGGCACCATCGTCGCCTTCGTCTCGCTCCAGCAGGGCCTGTTCCGTCCGGCGGTCAGCCTGCTGTCGACCGGCGTGCAGATCCAGAGCTCGCTCGCGCTCTTCCAGCGCATCTTCGAATACCTCGACCTGCCCATCGACATCACCGAGCGGGAGAACCCGGTCCACCTCGACCGGATCAAGGGCGAGGTCCGCTTCGAGGACGTCGAGTTCCGCTACGACAAGGACGACGACAAGAGGGGCCCCACCCTCGACGGCATCGACGTCACCGTCCCCGCGGGCAGCAGCCTCGCGGTCGTCGGCCCCACCGGCGCCGGCAAGTCGACGCTCGGCTATCTGGTACCCCGGCTCTACGACATCACCGGCGGCCGGGTCACCCTCGACGGCGTCGACGTCCGCGACCTCGACTTCGACACCCTCGCCCGCGCGGTCGGCGTCGTCTCCCAGGAGACGTACCTCTTCCACGCCTCGGTGGCCGAGAACCTGCGCTTCGCCAAGCCGGACGCCACCGACGAGGAGCTCCACGCGGCGGCCAGGGCCGCCCAGATCCACGACCACATCGCGTCGCTGCCCGACGGGTACGACACGGTCGTCGGCGAGCGCGGCCACCGCTTCTCCGGCGGCGAGAAGCAGCGCCTGGCGATAGCCCGCACGATCCTGCGCGACCCGCCGGTGCTGATCCTCGACGAGGCGACCAGCGCCCTGGACAACCGCACCGAAGCGGCCGTCCAGGAGGCCATCGACGCCCTGTCGGCCAACCGCACCACACTCACCATCGCGCACCGCCTCTCGACCGTCCGTGACGCCGACCAGATCGTGGTCCTCGACTCCGGCCGCGTGGCCGAACGGGGCACGCACGAAGAACTGCTGGATCAGGACGGGCGGTATGCGGCCCTCGTACGCCGGGATGCCCAACTGGAACCGACAGGCTGAAGATCTGTCGGGTTTATGGTGATATGCGGGTTACCGTGCCCGCATGCATCAGAACACTCCGCCACGGGGCACGATTCGACTGACGCGCCGGGGCCGACTCGTCCTCATCCTCCTCGCGACCGGAGCCGTGGTGGCCGGTGCCGCCGTGGTCGTACCGCTGCTGACCGTGCGGCACGGCGTGGAGGACGCCAAGCCCGCCTCCCTGGTGATCCCGGAGGGCTGGCGCGCGAGTCAGGTCTACGACGCCGTCGACAAGGCCCTCACCCTGCCCGCCGGCAGCACCGAGAAGGCCCTCGCGAAGGCCCGCCTGAAGCTGCCGAGGGACGCGGCGGGCAACCCGGAGGGCTACCTCTTCCCCGCGACCTATCCCGTCACGAAGAAGACGACGCCCGAGTCGCTGCTGTCGTTCATGGTCAACACCGCCAACAAGAAGTTCAACGGCGCGCCGGTCGCGGCCGGCGCGCAGCGCAACGCGATGAACGTCTACCAGGCGGTCACCGTCGCGAGCATCGTGCAGGCCGAGGCCGCCTCGAAGGCCGACATGGGCAAGGTGGCGCGGGTCGTCTTCAACCGGCTCGAGCGCGGGATGCCGCTGCAGATGGACTCCACCCTCAACTACGCCCTCAAGCGCGCCACCCTGAAGACCAGCGCCGACGACACGAAGCTCACCAGCCCCTACAACTCCTACCAGCGGATGGGCCTGCCCCCGACGCCGATCGACAACCCGGGCGAGGAGGCGATGCGCGCCACGATCAACCCACCCGCGGGCGACTGGCTGTACTTCGTCACGGTCAGGCCGGGCGACACCCGCTTCACCGCAGACTTCGCCGAGCACCAGCGCAATGTGGCCGAGTTCAACGCTCAGCAGAACAGCCCAACCCAGCACAACAGCCCAGCCCAGCAGAACAGCCCCATCCCGCAGAAAAGCCCGGCCCAGCAGAACGCCCCCGCCCAGCAGAAAAGCCCGGCGCAGCAGAACAGCCCCATCCCGCAGAACACCCCCGCACCGCAGGCCACGAAGTAGCCTGCGGGGCGGTCGTCAGGCGGCGACGGGCTCGGTGGGCTGCCCCGCCAGCAGCCGCCGGATGTCCCGTACGGCCGCCCGGCCCGCCCGGTTGGCGCCGATGGTGCTGGCCGAGGGGCCATAGCCGACGAGATGGACCCGCGGATCGGCGGCCGCACGCGTGCCCTCGACGCGGATCCCGCCGCCCGGCTCGCGCAGCCGCAGCGGCCGCAGATGGTCGATGGCCGCCCGGAACCCTGTGGCCCACAGAATGACGTCGGCCTCCACCCGCTGCCCGTCGTTCCACTCCACCCCGTCCGGTGCGATCCGGTCGAACATGGGCCGGCGGTCGAGAACCCCGTCCGCGATGCCCTGCCGGACCGCGTCGCTCAGCGGCAGTCCGGTGACCGAGACGACACTCCTCGGCGGCAGCCCCTGCCGCACCCGCTCCTCGACGAGCGCGACGGCCGCCCGCCCCACGTCCTCGGTGAAGGGGCCCTCACGGAAGACCGGCGGCCGCCTGGTCACCCAGGTGGTGGCAGCCGCATACGGGGCGATCTCCAGCAGATGCTGCGTACCCGAGGCGCCACCGCCGACCACGACCACCCGCTGCCCGGCGAACGCCTCGGGCCCGGGGTACTGCGCCGTGTGCAACTGCCGCCCCCGGAAGCTCTCCTGACCGGGATAGCGCGGCCAGAACGGACGGTCCCAGGTACCGGTCGCGTTGATCAGAGCCCGCGTCGACCAGTCGCCGTCCGAGGTCTCGACGAGCAACCGCCCGCCCACGCCCTCCCGCACGGCACGCACATCGACGGGCCGGCGAACCCGCAGGTCGAAGGTGCGCTCGTACGAGGCGAAGTACTCGGTGATCACCTCGGACGAGGCCCGCGCCGGATCGGCGTCGGTCAGCTCCATGCCCGGCAGCGCATGCATACCGTGCACCTTGCCGTACGTCAGCGACGGCCACCGGAACTGCCAGGCGCCGCCCGGTCCGGGGGAGTGGTCGAGCACCACGAAGTCGCGCCCCGGCTCGAAACCGGTGCGCCGCAGGTGGTAGGCGCTGGACAGACCCGCCTGACCAGCGCCCACGACGACTACCTCGACCTCGCGCGCATCGTTCACGTTTCCACCAACCGCGCGGAAGCCGTGGATCTTCCCGCGGCGGGTCCGTGGTGTGCCGAATCACCGCCCGCCCGCAACGAGGGGTCGGGGCCCGGGAGAGTGTGAGGCGCTCAGCCCTCGGACGCCCGGGCGGGCGTGGTCGAGGCAGGCAGCCTGCCGTTGTACCGGGTGTCCACGAAGTCGGCGAAGTCGACCTTCTTGGGGATGAGCTTCAAGTCGGTGAAGGCGTCGGCGATCTGCTGCTCGGAGGCGATGAGCGGCTTGTCGACTGCGACCGAGATCCGGGTGGCGTTGGTGCGCCGCACCGAGGCCAGCGCCACCTCGTACGGCAGCCCGGTGTCCTTCGCCCAGACCTTCGCCCACTCCTCCTGGTGGCCGTAGACCCACGCCGTGGCCCGCCGCAGCCGCTCCAGATAGTCCTTGATGGCGGCGGCCTTCTTCTTGTCCTGCAACGCACTCGGCGCTGCCACCTGGAAGGTCAGGCCGTTGGTGACGCCGTCGCCGGTGGTGAGGACGCGGCCCTGCTTGGCCTGCAGGATCTGCGAGGTGTACGGGTCCCACACCGCCCAGGCGTCCACCTTGCCGGAGGTGAACGCGGCCAGCGCGTCGGCCGGCTGCAGATACTTGACCTTGACGTCGCTCAGGCTGAGCCCGGCCGCCTTGAGGGAGGCGACCAGCTGGTAGTTGGCGGACGAACCCTGCGCCACGGCGACCGACTTGCCCCTGAGGTCCTGGGGCCTGGACAGCTTCGAGTCGTTGGGTACGAGGATGGCGTCGCCCTTGGAGGTGCCGTGGAAGGCGGCCACGACCGTGATCTTCGAGCCCGCGCCGGCCGCGAAGACCGGCGGGGTGTTGCCGACGCCGCCGATGTCGACGGCCTTGGCGTTGACGGCCTCCAGCAGCGGCGGGCCGGAGGTGAAGGTGGACCACTTGATCTTGTAGTCGAGGTTCTTGAGCTCTCCGGCGGCCCGCAGGATGGCCTCGGAACCGCCCTTCTGATCCCCTACGTTGAGGGTGAGGGAGCCCTTGCCGTCGGTGCCGGTCCCCGTGCTCGCGGACGAGTTCCCGCCGCAGGCGGTGAGCAGGAGAGCGAAGGGGAGGAGCAGCGCGGCAGGGGCGAGACGTCGTCGCATGGGTGGATCCGTTCTGTGCAACTGAGGTTGGCGGAAAGGGAGTTCAGGCGGCTTCGGCGGCGGTGTCGACGCCGAGCCGTTCCAGCAGCCCGGCGCGCAGCTCGGCGAACCGGGGGTCGGTGATGTCGCGCGGCCGCTCGAGATCGATCTCCTGCTCGTGCGCGATGACGCCGTCGTCCATCACCAGGACGCGGTCGGCGAGCAGGACGGCCTCCTCGACGTCGTGTGTGACCAGCAGCACCGCGCAGCCCCGGCGCTGCCACAACTCGCCCACCAGGCGCTGTGCCTTGATGCGGGTGAGCGCGTCGAGCGCGCCGAACGGCTCGTCGAGCAGCAGCAGATCGGGTTCACGGACCAACGCCCGTGCGAGGGAGGCGCGCTGGGCCTCGCCGCCGGAGAGGGTCTTGGGCCATGCGCCGGAGCGGTGGCTCAGGCCGACCTCGTCCAGGGCCTGTTCGGCGACGGCGCGTGCGGGTTTGCCGGGCAGTCCGAGCAGGACGTTGCGCCACACCTTCTTCCAGGGCATCAGCCGTGGTGCCTGGAAGGCGACGGCCTTGCGGCGCGGCACCAGGACGGTGCCCTCGATGTCGCGGTCGAGGCCCGCCAGGATGCGCAGCAGGGTGGATTTGCCGCAGCCGCTGCGGCCGAGCAGGGCGACGAACTCGCCCGGGCGCACGTCGAGTTGGAGGTTGTCGATGACGGCACGACCGTCGAAGGAGCGGGTCAGCCCCTCGACCCGTACCGCGGTCTGCGGGATCACCGGCCGGTGAACGTCGGTCGCCATTGCAGCAGCAGCCTTTCGAGGGAGCGGACGATGAAGTCGGCCAGCAGGCCGAGGAAGGCGTAGACGATCAGGCAGACCACGATCACGTCGGTTTGCAGGAAGTCGCGCGCCTGCACCATCAGGAAGCCGATGCCGGAGTCGGCGTTGACCTGCTCGGCGAAGACCAGCGCCAGCCAGGCGATGCCGAGGGAGTAGCGCAGCCCGGTCAGCGCGCCGGGCAGGGCTCCCGGCAGCACGACATGCCGCACGAGCCCCCAGCGGGACAGGCCCAGGGACTCCCCGGCCTCGATCAACTGGGCGTCCACGCCGCGGATTCCGGCGTACACGTTGAGATAGAGCGGGAAGGTCACGCCGAGGGTGATGATGGCGACCTTCGGGGCCTCGCCGATGCCGAACCAGATGATGAACAGCGGGATCAGACCCACGAACGGCACGGTCCGCAGCATCTGCACCGGCGCATCCACCAGATCCTCGCCGATCCTGAACAGGCCCGAGACCAGGGCGAGTCCGGTCCCGACGACAGTGCCCAGCAGCAGCCCGAACGCCACGCGCTGCAGCGAGGTGCCCATGGCGGAGGCCAGCGAACCGTCGCCGATCAGATCCCCGGCGACCTGCGCGATCCGGCCGGGCGAGGCGAGGACGTCCGACGCCAACACACCGGTGGAGCTGAGGAGTTGCCACACGGCGAGCAGCAGGAGGGGGCCTGCCGTGCGGCGCAGCCAGCGCGGGACGCGGGTGCGGCGGGTGGACGCGGGGACGATGGGGGTGAGCTCGAGGGACGCGGAGTCGCGGGAGTCGACATCGACTCCCTTCGATGTGGATATAGAGGAAATATCGGGTTCGGAGGAGCCGGGCGGGGCATGGCTGATGCTCATGGGTGCTCCATGGGAGGAGAGCGTCCGGTGAGGGAGGGGGTACGCGCCTCAGCGCCGCCACGTCACGCGGAGCGTGCGGGTACGGCGAAGTACAGGCAATGGGGGAGTGGGAAAAGTGGGGAAGGCGTCAGCAGCCGCGGCGACACGCGGCGGAGGCCACCCGCAGCAGGTCGATGTGACCGCGCGTGGTGAGCATGGCTGAACGCAACATGCGGTGAAAGTAGCCAGGTCGTCCGTGCACGGTCAATGGCGTCTCGCGGACTGGACCATCCGTATCGACAAGCGAACCGCCGTTGACCTGCGAAACCCGGCGAATGGGTCAGGATGGGCTGCATGTCAGATGCCTTCACCACCCGAGTCCTGAACGTCGCCACCGGCTCCACGGAGCAGGTCGTCGACCTGACCCGCGACTGCGAGGCCTTCCTGCGGGAGGCGGCCGCCGGCCGCGACGGCCTCCTGAACGTCTTCGTCCCGCACGCCACGGCCGGAATCGCGATCCTCGAAACGGGTTCCGGCAGCGACGACGACCTCCTCGCCACCCTCCACACCCTCCTCCCCGCCGACGACCGCTGGCAGCACCGCCACGGCAGCCCCGGCCACGGCCGCGACCACGTCCTCCCGGCGCTCGTACCGCCGCATGCGACGCTGCCCGTGGTGGGTGGCGGGCTGGAGTTGGGGACTTGGCAGTCGGTGTGTCTGGTGGATACGAACAGGGACAACGCGGAGCGGAAGGTGCGCTTCTCGTTTCTTGCGGGCTCGTGACTGCAACCTCGGTACCGCGGTGGACGTGCGCCGGGATGGGGGACCCGGCGCGGTGGCGACGAAACCTGTACAACCCCTCTCTGCGGGCACACCTCTCCAAGGGCACCGTGAATGTGCGAAGCTGGTTTTCCGATCACGAGGACGGTGCTTCTCCGTGTCACGGCGTCAGCCGGGCGCACACCCCGTCAGCCCGATCCGTGTCGCGTCCGGTGACGTCCTGGCGTCGGAGCCGTTCCAGCCCGGGAGCGGTGAGTGCAGATGAGTCCGAGTTCCGCCGATGCCGCGAATCCCGCGCCGACCGGCGTCGGCAACGGGCCCGCCGTCTCCCGTCGGGAGTTCGACGCACTCTTCGAGGCGGTTCGCACGTGGGGTCGCTGGTCCCCGGCCGACCGCGGTGCCTGGAACCGGGTCACAGCGGACCATGTGCGGCGGGCCGCAGCGGGCGTGCGGACCGGGACGGTCGTCCCGCTGGCGCTGCCGTGGAACACCCGCCCCGGCCCCGGCAACCGCAAGCCCGCCCTGCACCACATGACCGACCTCGGTGACGTGGAGGCGCCGGAACCCTCCACCCACAAGGACTTCATCGCCGCCGACTATCACGGCAAGGGCATCACCCACCTCGACGCGCTGTGCCACATCGCCTATCGGGGGCAGCTCTACGACGGCCGCACGGCACACGAGGTCGTCGATGCCGCAGGCGCCCGCTTCGGCGCGGTGTCGACGCTCGGGTCCCTCGTCACGAGGGGAGTGCTCCTCGACCTGCCCGCCGTCCTCGGGATCCACTGGTTGGAGCCGGGACGAGCGGTGCACGCCAAGGACATCGTCGCTGTGGAGAAGGCGCTCGATGTGACGATCGGCGACGGCGACGCGGTACTGCTGCGCTCCGGACACGTCCGGCGCCGCGAGGCACTCGGCGCCTGGGACCCCGACACGGCCAGCGCGGGCTTCCATGTGGACGCCCTGCCGCTGCTGGCCGAGCGTGGCATCGCGCTGCTTGGCGGAGACGGCGACAGTGACGTACGGCCCTCACCCGTGGACGGCGTGCACTCGCCGGTCCACGCCCTGGCTGTGGCCGCGATGGGGATGCCACTGCTGGACAACCTCGACCTGGAAGCGCTGTCCGCCGCGACCGCGACGGCGGGGCGCTACGACTTCATGCTCGTCGTGGCGCCGCTGAACGTCCCGGGCGGGACGGGCTCGCCCGTCAACCCGGTCGCGGTCCTGTGACACCGATGTCCTGTGACGCCGAGCCGGTCCGGTCACCGTGTGTGAGGGGCCTTGTGAACGGTGACTCGCGCCTCCAATACCCGTATCCTCGTCCATATCAGACATTTCGGAAGGGTTGACTGTCGAAGGCGCGAGTGAGGCGGAGCGTGGTTCGGGCCGGCGAAGAACCGATACCGACGGGGCGTGCGCCAGGCGGCACGGGGCCCGCCAGTTTCCGTGAGCGGTTCCTGCAGGGTGAGCCGGTCGAGACGGGTGTGCGCGCGTCGATCCTGGATTCCTGGCGGCGCTGCCGGACCCTGGGGCTGTCACCGGACCAGCCCGACCTTCCCTTCCGGGAGGACTTCGAACCGGACGGACGGATCGTCCGCGCGGCCGTTCCGGTGCTCGACCGGCTGCAGGCCACGTTCGCCGGCAGCGCGATGAACATCTCCCTCGCCGATGCGAGCGGGACGGTTCTCCTGCGCCGTTTCGGAGAAGCGTCGCTGGCCAGAGCTCTCCCGGCCATCCAGAGCGTCCCCGGGTTCGTGTTCGCCGAGAAGGTCGCGGGTACCAACGGCATCGGTCTCGCCCTGGCCGAGCGCCAACCCATCCGGGTCTACGGTGCCGAGCACTTCGCCGAGCGCTCCCAGGGCAGTGCCTGCCGCGCGCTTCCCGTCCGCGACCCGCTCAGCGGCCGCATCGAGGGCGTCCTGTGCTTCGGCTATCCGCGCAGCGCCGAGGACCCGGCGCTGGACACCGTGATACGCAAGGCGGCCGAGACCATCGAGCGGCGGCTGCTGGGGCAGAGTTCCTCGCGTGAGCGCGCTCTGCTGCGGGCGTACCTGGACAGCGGAGCCGAGGCCGCCGCAGGTTTTCGGCACCGCATAGGGGTGCGGGAACTGGCCGTGGAGATGAGCCCCCGCGACCGGGCGATCCTCATGGAGAAGGCCGCCGAGCTGATCGCCTGCGCGCAGCGGGCCTGTGCCGACGTGCCCCTGTCCGACGGCCGTCGGGTCACGCTCGTGAGCCGGCCGATGACGAGTGCCTCCGGAGTGGAGGGCTTCGCCATCGAGGCCGTGGTCCCCGGTCCCTCACCGCGCGAGCCCCTCGCCTTCCCGCATCAGGTCCACGAGCCGCTGGGCCCCCCTGCCGAGCTTGCCGTCGCCACCTCCCTCACGTTCTCCGGGGCCGTTCCCGACCTGGCGCGCGGGCAGCTCCCTGTCACCCCGCCGTCGGAGTATCTTCCCGGCACGGAGCACGGCCCTGTCCCCGTGGGCGTCGAGCGCGTCACGGCCGGCGACGGCACGACGGACGAGCACTCCGACTCCCCGCCCTCGGCAAGAGGGCTCATGATGGTGGGGGAGCCGCACGTGGGGACCTACGCCCTGGCCGCGCGCCGCCGCCTGGAATTGCTGTCCGAGGCCGGCGTCCGCATAGGTACGACCCTGGATGTGCGCACTACCGCCCGGGAGCTCGCCGAGTCGGCGGTGCCGCAACTGGCCGACTTCGTCACCATCGACCTGCCGGAAGCCGTGCTCCGCGGCGAGGAATCCGCCGATCCTCGCAGTGACCTACGCCGTACGGTGGTCCACGGCATCCATGACGACTGTCCCTTCCACCCGGTCGGCAAGCAGGTCGACTACGGTCCGACGATGCCGCAGTCGCGGTGTCTGACGAGCGGCCAGGCAGTGCTGGAACCGGACCTGAAGGCTGCCGCGGGCTGGTTCGGGCAGGACCCTGAGCACTCCGCACAGCTGCTGAGCCACGTCCACTCCCTCATCGCGGTGCCCCTGGTCGCCCGCGGCGCAGTTCTGGGCGTGGCCGGCTTCTACCGCGCGCAGGACTCGCCACCGTTCGGGGACGACGACCGGTCGCTGGCCCAGGAACTGGCCGCCCGTGCCGCACTGTCCATCGACAACGCCCGGCGCTACACACGCGAACGCGCCATGGTCCTGGCCCTGCAGCGCAGCCTGCTCCCGCACGGTGTGCCGGACCAGGACGCCGTCGAGGTCGCCCATCGCTACCTGCCCGCCGAATCCGACGTCGGAGGGGACTGGTACGACGTCATACCCCTGTCCGGCAGCCGCATCGGGCTCTTCGTCGGCGACGTCGTCGGCCACGGCATGCTCTCCGCGGCCACCATGGGGCGGCTGCGCACGGCCGCCCGCAGTTTCGCCGAACTCGACTTCCCCCCGGACGAGGTCCTCACCCACCTCGACAAACTCGTGGGACGCCTTGACCGGGAGGACCCCGGCGCCGTGGACGCAGGCATCATCGGCGCGACCTGTCTCTACGCCATCTACGACCCGACCACACAGCAGTGCACCATGGCCCGCGCCGGCCATCCCCCGCCCGCTCTGGTCCACCCCGACGGCACCGTGTGGTTCCCCGACCTGCCCGCCGGACCCCCGCTCGGCCTCGGCGGTCTGCCGTTCGAAGCCGCCGAGCTCGACCTCCCTGAGAACAGCCGGCTGGTCCTCTACACCGACGGGCTCATCGAGGACCGTCACCGCGACGTCGACGTGGTCCTCGATCAGCTGCGCGCCACGCTGGCCCAGGCGAACGGCACGCCCGACGAGACCTGCGAGGCGGTACTCGACACGGTGGCCCCCGCCCACCCCTGCGACGACATCGCCCTGCTCGTCGCCCGCACCCACGCCCTGGACCCCCAGCGGATAGCCACCTGGGACCTGCCCGCGGATCCGGCCCTGGTCAGCGAGGTCCGCGCCTCCGCCACCCGGCAACTGACCGACTGGGGACTCGACGAGGCCGCGTTCGCCGCCGAACTGGTGCTCAGCGAGCTGGTCACGAACGCCATCCGCCACGGCGCAGGGCCCATCCGGGTACGGCTGCTCCACGACCGCACCCTGATCTGCGAGGTCTCCGACACCAGCAACACCGCCCCGCACCTGCGCCGGGCGGCCAGCACCGACGAGGGCGGCCGCGGCCTGTTCCTCGTCGCGCAGCTGACGCAGAGCTGGGGCACGCGCTACACCCAGCAGGGCAAGGTCATCTGGGCCGAATGCGGGCTCGAGGGGGCCTGAGGCGCCGACCCCGGCGATTCGCTGCTCCGTTGGGGTAACAGAGAGCGGCCAGATGTCAGAAAATGTGCGATATGTGACGCTAATGTCACTGATGTACATCGGAAGAACACGACAGGTCCAACCCCGGAGAGGTCCGTGCACGAGGCCCACGACACCTCTGCGCATGCGGTCCCGCCCTTCGGGGCGGAACCTCTCGTCCGTGTCCGCGGACTTGCCAAGCGCTTCGGGGGAACCCTCGCGCTCGCCGGGGTCGACCTCGATGTCCACGCCGGCAGCGTCCTCGCCCTCCTCGGTCCCAACGGAGCCGGGAAGTCCACGCTCATCAAGGTGCTCGCCGGCGTCCACCACGCCGACTCGGGGCAGGTCACCGTGGCCGGGCACCCGCTCGGGAGTCACGCCGCTTCCCGGCACATGTCCTTCATCCATCAGGATCTCGGCCTGGTGGAGTGGATGACGGTAGCCGAGAACATCGCTCTGAGCACCGGGTATCCGCGCCGCGCCGGACTGATCTCCTGGCGGCTCACCCGAGAACACTGCACCGAGGCCCTGCGGGTCGTCGCCGGACATCTCGACCCCGACACGCCGATCTCCCGCCTCGCCCCGGCCGAGCGTTCGCTTGTCGCCGTCGCACGAGCCCTGGCGGCACGGGCGAGACTCATCGTCCTCGACGAGCCGACCGCCCGCCTGCCCGCCGCGGACTGCACCCGGCTGTTCCGGGTGCTGCACACCCTGCGCGACCGGGGGCACGGCATCCTCTACGTCAGCCATCGCCTCGACGAGGTGTACGAGGTCGCCGACACCTTCGCCGTGCTGCGCGACGGACGCCTGGTCAGCCACGGCTCGACGGCGACCCACACTCCTGCCCGCCTGGTGCGCGCCATCACCGGCGAGGGGCCGGCCGATCACCGCCCCGCCACCACCCCGGCCGGCGGCCCGGCCGTCCTGACCCTGGACAGGGTGCGCACCCCCGACGCGGGACCGGTCAGTCTGGAGCTCAGGCGGGGGGAAGTCCTCGGCCTGGTCGGCCTCACGGGCGCGGGACACATGGGTCTCGCCCGGGCCCTCGCGGGCGCCCGGCCCCTCCTCGGGGGACGGGCCCTTCTCGGCGGTCGCCCGTACCATCCCCGTACGGTCGCGGACGCCGTCGGACGGGGTGTCGCCCTCGTACCCGGTGACAGACAGCGGGAGGGTTGCCTCGCCGAGCTGACCGTACGGGAGAACCTCCTGGCCAACCCCCGGGCGGGAGGCATGTCGGCGCTGTGCTGGATCAGCCCCCGCCGTGAACGCGCCGAGGCCGGCACCCTGATGGAACGGTTCTCGGTGCGTCCCCACGACAGCGAGGCCGCCATCGCCACCCTGTCCGGGGGGAACCAGCAGAAGGTCATGATCGGCCGGTGGCTGCGGCTGGCCCTGCGCCTGCTGATCCTCGAGGAACCGACGGCGAGCGTGGACATCGGTGCCAAAGCCGCGATCCACCGCCTGCTCGACGAGGCGCTCGCCGCCGGCCTCGCGGTCCTCCTCATCTCCAGCGACTTCGAGGAGGTCGCGGGCGTGTGCCGGCGCGCCCTGGTCTTCGTCCGCGGATCCGTCACGACCGAGCTGACCGGCCCCGCCCTCACGGTCACCGAGCTCACGCGGGCGGCTTCGGCCCTGCCCTCCTCCGGAACCGCGGCGAATCCGTGACCGGCTCCCCCTCTCCGGCTGCGCCCCCGCCACGGCCGCGTCGCCCTGGCCCACCGAGGCGACTCGCCCGACTGCACGGCCGGAGCGGGCAACTCATCGGCGCCTACGGCCTCCTGACCCTCACCGCCCTGCTCTTCCTGATCTTCTCCCTCACCCTGCCGCGTACCTTTCCCACCCGGGACACCGTCGACTCGATCCTGTCCAACCAGTCGATCCCGGCCGTCCTCGCACTCGCCGCGATGGTCCCCATCGTGACCGGCGCGTTCGATCTCTCCATCGGCTACGGTCTCGGCCTGGCGCACGTCATGGTGATGCAGCTCGTCGTGGCCGACGGGTGGCCCTGGCCGCTCGCCTGCCTCACGGTGATCGCCGGAGGGGGTGTCGTGGGCGTCCTCAACGGTGTCGTCGTCGAATTCGGACGGATCGACTCGTTCATCGCCACCCTCGGAACCGGCAGCATGATGTACGCGGTGACCGGCTGGGTCACCGGCGGCAGCCGGATCGTCCCCGGCCCGCAAGGCCTCCCGGCCGCCTTCACCGACATCTACGACTCGACGTTCCTCGGCCTGCCGGTTCCCGCCTTCTACGTGCTCGTGCTCGCGGTCGCCCTCTGGGTGGTTCTGGAGCGGCTGCCGCTCGGCAGGTACCTGCACGTCGTCGGATCGAACCCGCGCGCCGCCGACCTGGTCGGCATCCCGACCCGCAAGTACACCGTCTACGCCTTCGCCGCGTCGGGACTGATCGTCGGCTTCGACGGAGTGCTGCTCGCGGCCCAGCAGCAGATCGGCAATCCCAGCGTCGGCCTCGACTACCTGCTGCCCGCGTTCGTCGGGGCCCTCCTCGGCTCCACCGCCATCAAGCCCGGGCGCCCCAACGCCCTGGGCACCCTCGTCGCCGTCGCCGTCCTCGCCGTCGGCCTCACCGGCATCGCCCAGATGGGCGGCGATTTCTGGACGGTCCCGTTGTTCTACGGCGGCACCCTGCTCCTCGCCGTCGGACTGGCCGGCTACTCCGCTCGTCGCCGACTGCGCACCGGCGCGGTCGGCGCCCGCGATTCGCCCGCCGTGACACAGGACGACGGCACGCCGGGCAGCCCTCCATGACCCACGCCGCGGGCACCGCCAAAGTGCCCGGGCGGCATCCTCCGCAAGGAGCTTCCGTGCACCGCAACCGCAACACCCCCACCGTCCGCAACGCGCGGTCCACTGCCACCGCCCTGGTGGCCGCGGTCCTCGTGCTGGCCGGCTGTGAACGCGGCTCGTCGAGCGGCCCGGCGCACACCACCTCGGGTCCGAGCGGCTGCCCCGCGGCCCAGACCAGGGCCCAGGCCGCCGTCAGCCGGGCGGAGCGGACCGACATCCCCTGGAACGGACCGACCAGCGGTCCCACCGCGGTGGCCGGCAAGACCATCGTCTACGTCGCCCAGACCATGACCAATCCCGGAGTCGCGGGCGCCGCGGACAGTGTGCGGAAAGCCGCGCGCGTCATCGGCTGGCACGTACGGGTGATCGACGGTGGCGGCACCCCCGCCGGCATCCAGGCGGCGATGAGCGAGGCCGTGGACGTCAGACCCTCGGGCATCGTCATCGGGGGCTTCGACCCTGGCTCGACCTCGCAGCAGGTGGCGCGTGCGAACGCGGCAGGCATCCCGCTCATCGGCTGGCACGCGGTCGCTTCCCCCGGCCCCAGCCGCCGCCCCAGGCTCTTCACCAACGTCACCACCAAAGTCGAGGACGTGGCCAGAGCCAGTGCGCAGTGGGTCATCTCGAGCTCCGACGGCACAGCCGGGGCCGTGGTCTTCACCGATGCCTCGATCCCCTTCGCCAAGTACAAGTCCGACCTGATCAGGAAGGAGCTGGCCACCTGCGCGGGGGTAGAGCTGCTGGCGTACGAGAACATCCCGATCCCGGATGCCGGCAGTCGCACGCCCCGGGAGATCTCCTCACTGCTCTCCCGTTTCCAGGGGAGATGGACCCACTCCGTCGCCATCAACGACCTGTACTTCGCCGATGCCGCCCCGGCGTTCCGCGCGGCCGGCAAGAAGGGTTCCGGCCCGCCCTTCAACATCGGCGCCGGCGACGGCGACCCCTCCGCCTTCCAGCGCATCAACAGCAAGCAGTACCAGGCGGCCACCGTGCCGGAGCCGCTGTCCCAGCAGGGCTGGCAGATCGTCGACGAGTTCAACCGCGCCTTCTCCGGCCGGCCGGCCAGCGGGTATGTGGCCCCCGTCCACATCAGCACGGCCGACAACAGCCACGGCGCCACGACCTGGGATCCGGCGGGATACCGGGAGGCGTACCGGAAGATCTGGCGCATGTGACAGTGGCGGCAGTGGCTGGTCAACGTGGCGGGGCGTACTCGGTGAGCAGGAGCGCGATGTCGTCCGCCCTGTCGGGGGAAGCGTGGCAGGCATCCCGCAGCAGCCCGTCGGCCAGATCGTCCAGGCTGCCCCCGCCAAGCCGGGCCAGCGACCCCCGGAGTCGCTCGATGTCGGAGCCGATGTCAGAGTCGCGCCTCTCGATCAACCCGTCCGTATAGAGGGCCAGGACCGAGCCGGGAGCGAGACGCAGCTCCGACTCCGGAAAGCGCGCCGTCGCGTCGATGCCGAGCAGTGGGCCGCCGGGCACGTCCAGGATCTTGGTGTGCCCGTCGGGCAGGCGCAGCAGGGGCGGGAGATGGCCCGCGCGGACCATGCGCACGATCCCCGAGCGGGGATGGAATTGGGCGTAGCAGCAACTGGCGAGGAGCACCGGGTCGAGGTCCATGTGGAGCCGGTTGGTGCCGGCGGCGACGTCGCTCGGTCGGTGGCCGGCGGCGACGAATGCCCGCATGGCGCTGCGCAGTTGGCCCATGGCGGCCGCGGCGGGGACGTTGTGCCCCTCGACGTCCCCGACGATCAGTGCGACTTCGTCGCCGGTGGGGATGACGTCGTACCAGTCGCCACCGATGTCCATCCCCCTGGTGCCCGGAAGATAACGCCCGGTGACGTGCAGCCCCGGCACAGTGGGCAGCCGGTGCGGCAGCAGCGCGTGCTGCAGGCCGCGGGCGAGGGCGAATTCGGCGTCGTAGAGTCTGGCGCGTTCCAGCGCCTGGCCGATCAGGCCGCCCAGTGCGGTGAGGACTCCGCGCTCCTCGTCGGGGAACCGGTGGATGTCGTCGAAGCCGAGAATGCAGGCGCCGACCGGGTGGTTCGAGGCGATCAGCGGCAGGAACGCCCAGGAGTTGGTGTGACCCACCATGAGCCCGGGGTAGCTCTCGCGGAGCTGCTCCCGGGACTCGACGAACAGCGGGACCCCGGAGGTCAGAGCGTCCGTCACGGGCAGCCGGGCATGCAGCGGGGTGCCTTCGAACCGGGCGAGAAAGCGTTTCGACAGGCCGCGCTGAGCGAGCAGGTGCAGGCGCCGTTCCTCCACCACGGCGATCGCCAGCTTCTGGCCGCCGAACGCCGGCAGCAACTGTTCGGCGACGGCATCGAACACCTCGTCCGCGGTGGCCGCCTCGGTGAGGGCGCTGCCCAGCGTGAGCACCCGGTAGAGGGAACCCACGCGGGGAGCCCCGGGCGGAGGTGCCGAGGAGATGGGCGGCCCCTCCTCGGTGACTGGTGCACCGGGTATGGTGCCGGCCGGTACGGGCTGCCGCACTCGTGAGGCCCATCCCGTCATGCCCTGAGCGCCCGGGTGGAGGGAGAAGACCAGCCACTGGTCCGGCGGGCGGCGGACCAGGAAGGAGACCGGTTGCTGGGAGACGGCGGCGGCCCGGTAGCGGTCCTCGTACACGGGATCGGCCAGCCAGGGCAGGATGTCCCAGAGGCGCCGGTCGAGCAGTTCGTCCTGGCGGACCCGCAGCAGATCCTCGAGGCTGTGGTTGGCGTAGACGAGGCGTCCGTCGGGAGAGAGCGCGAAGAAACCGTCCGCGAGCCGCTCGATCGCCGCCACGGCGGCCATGCCGCTCCCGGAATCCAGCACGGCGCCGACCAGGTGGCAAGAGGCCTCCGAGTCGTCGGGGCTCTCCGGTACCCGGCCCCACAGCTCGACGACGCGGTGTCCACCACGACCGTCCAGGATCCGTAGGCGGTGCGCCAGTAGGTGTCCCTCCTCGACCGCGGCGCGGGCGGCGGACCCGAAACCGGGCAGATCCGCCGGCTCGATGCAGGCCGCCAGTGTGGCCGCCCGACCGTCGAACGCGCGGGGCGCAATCCCGAAGATCGCGCACAGCTCGTCGTCGGCAGTGAGGGCTCCGGTGTCGAGGTTCCAGTCGAACAGGCCCACCCGGATCGCCGGAGCGGACGGCAGCGGGACCAGTACCGGAGCCGTCCGCTCGTCGTACTCACCGAGCGTGCCGCGGGCCCGCAGTCCGGCGAGGGCGGTGCCCAGCCGGTCGGCGGCGGAGCGCAACTGGCCGCGCTGCGCCCTCGACAGTCCTGTCCCGTCCGGCCTGGGCGTCCACACCACGGCGATGGCGCCGAACGTCCGCTCGCCCGCCCGTACGGGGACCGATGCAGAGCCGAACGGGTAGGGCAGGGCGATCGAGAGCTGGGGGAAGCGCCGCATCGTCTCCTCCGCGCCGGCCAGGTGGACCATGCGCCCGGAGCGGCACGCCTCCGCCACCGGCATACGGCTGTTGACCGGGATCCGACGCCACCCGCTGAGCAGAGAGGGCGGTGTCCCGCAGGACGCGGCCACGACGAGCGAGCGATGGTCGCCGGAGAGCAGGAACACGCTTCCGGTATGTGCTCCGGTGACCTCCACGGCATGGACCACGGCCCTCGCCAACGCGTCGTCGCGCTCGGGCGCTTCGCCGACACCCGCGGCGCTGAGCGGGTATGAGCTCGATGCCATACCGTTGGCCGACACGCTGCCCTCGATCATCCCGGGAGTGCTTTTCCCAGTTTAGGGTCACTCGCACCACTCTGAGGCGGGATGTCGGGCCGGTATGGGTAAGCGGATTTTGTCCCCGCAGGCCGGACGGAGCCGGGGAACGTTCGCCAGGTTGCCCGATCATGAGGGAGAGGGTTACCGACGAGTTGGAAGCCTCTCTGGGCCAGGGCGCCCTGGAGCCGCGCAGGGGCTGTCAACGGTGGGCCCTCAAGCTAAACCAGGGGTTGCCCTGACGGGGGTCTCAACCGTTGTCTTCGCGAAGGGCCTTGTCGATCTCGCCCAGTGCTCCGGTCAGCTGCGTGTAGTCGTCGGCTGTCAGCGGTTTGACGAAGTACTTCTCCACCACCTGTGCATGGACGGCCGCCGCCCGCACGAACGCCGTACGTCCTTCGGGGGTCGGCTCCACCAGGGCCACCCTCCGGTCCTCGGCGGACGGTACGCGACGGACCAGGCCGGCGTCCTCCATGCGGTCGACCAGGCGGGTGGTGCCGCTGCTGGTGAGGGTGAGGTCGTCGGCCAGCTGTCGCTGGGAGACCTCCTCGCCGGGGCGGCGGCAGAGACGTATCAGCACCTCAAGCATGGTGTGGCTGATCCCGCACTCCTGCCGCAGCGCGCTGTCGATGCGCTGTTCCAGGCGCGTGGCGGACTTGATCAGCAGGCCGAAGTCCCGCACAAGCGGGCTGTTGGCGGCACGGGCTGCGACTTCGTCGCTGGGCTGCGGGGTGGGGTTCATCATCGTCGATTTTACTGCTTCCTCACCTACTGCTGTCTCAATCGCTGACTAGTCAATTGCTGACTGCTCAGCTAAATTCTCGAGAAGTGAGCTCACCATCGCGAGCGAGAGGAAGATCAACGTGGACCTGCAGCACTGGCTCAGCCGGGCCACCCACGCGATACAGGACTGGACCGAGGCCTTCGGTCCCTATCAGCGCCACCCGTCCCTGCAGGTGGACGACGACCGCTTCGCGTCGGTCTTCGCAGGGTTCACCGAGAGGCTGAAGGACAACTACCCCTTCTTCCACCCGCACTACGCGGGCCAGATGCTCAAGCCCCCGC
Source organism: Streptomyces sp. NRRL S-646 (assembly GCF_000720765.1). Taxonomy (GTDB): domain Bacteria; phylum Actinomycetota; class Actinomycetes; order Streptomycetales; family Streptomycetaceae; genus Streptomyces. The sequence continues at coordinate 277,793 of NZ_JODC01000004.1, read as the reverse complement.
ACCCCGCGGCGGTGGTCGGCTACCTCACCGCCATGCTGATCAACCCCAACAACCACGCCCTGGACGGCGGCCCCGCCACCGCCGCGATGGAACGGGAGGTCGTCGCGCAGCTCGCCGCGATGTTCGGTTACGACACCCACCTCGGCCACCTCACCACCAGCGGCACGATCGCCAACCTCGAAGCCCTCTTCGTCGCCCGCGAACTCCACCCCGGCCGCGGCATCGCCCACAGTGCCGACGCCCACTACACCCACGGCCGCATGTGTCACGTGCTGGGTATGACGAGCCACCCCGTCCGCACCGACAGCCAGGGACGGATGGACCTCGAAGCGCTGGAGGGCGTACTGCGCACCGGTCAGGTGGGCACCGTCGTCGTCACCACCGGCACCACCGGACTGGGCGCCGTCGACCCCGTTCACGACATCCTGCCCCTGGCCGAGCGGTATGGCGTCCGCGTCCACGTCGACGCCGCGTACGGCGGCTTCTTCACGCTCCTGGCCGGAGCCGCCGGCATCGAGGGGCTGGCGCCCGAGCCCTGGCGTGCCATCGCATGCGCCGACTCGGTCGTCGTCGACCCCCACAAGCACGGCCTGCAGCCCTACGGCTGCGGAGCCGTCCTCTTCCGCGACCCCGAGGTGGGCCGCTTCTACCTCCATGACTCGCCGTACACCTACTTCACCTCCGCCGAGCTGCACCTCGGCGAGATCAGCCTGGAATGCTCCCGCGCCGGCGCCTCCGCGGCCGCCCTGTGGCTCACCTTCCAGCTCCTGCCGCCCACCCCCGACGGTCTCGGCCGGGTCCTGGCGGCCGGCCGCCGAGCGGCCCTGAAGTGGGCGGACCTGATCGAGACCTCGGACCTCCTGGAGCTCTACCAGCAGCCCCAGTTGGACATCGTCACCTACTTCCCCGCTGTCGATCCCGCGACCCTCAGCGGCATCGACGCGGCATCCGCGCGCATCCTGGCGGACGGCATGACGGCCCCCGATCCCGTGTACGTCAGCACCCTCAAGGCCGGCCACGAGGCGTTCACCGCCCGCCACCCCAAGATCACAACAGACACCGACGCCGCCCGGATCCTCCGCAGCGTCCTGATGAAGCCGGAGTCCGAACACCACGTCGAGCACCTGCACCACCGGGTTGAGCAACTGACCCGGTCCCGCTGATTCGCCCCGCCGGACCCCAGGGCGGAGTCAGGACCTGACTGCCGTACCCCTGACCGCACCCGCCCGTCGCCAGCCGGTTGACTCTTTGTCAAATACCGTTATTGGAAAGGAAGTTTACGGTCACATTCGGAAGAGAAAGGGCGTACACACTACCTTCACACCGTGTAGCTTCTCTCCGTCAGTAGAGGCTTGAGCAAGGGTGGATGCGTGGTTGCCTCTCCGCATGCCGAAAAGTTCGCCGCCTGCCTTCGGATGCTGAAGGACCGCAGCGGTCGGGGCTACGACCGCCTCGGCAAGGAGGCGGGCGTCAGTGGTTCCAGTCTGCATCGGTACTGCTCCGGCCTCAGCGTCCCCACGGACTACCGGGTGGTGCACGCCTTCGCCAAGGTGTGCGGCGCCAGTGCGGAGGAGCTCCGCGAACTGCACCGGCTGTGGGCGCTGGCGGACACCGAGCGGGACGTACCGGCTGCGACTGCCGAGGAGATCACCCCGCCGGAGATCACCCCCGACGGGACCGAAAAGCCGCGACGGTCCCGGATGCCCGAGAAGCTGTCCTCCCGTGTGGCGGTGCTGGCCGCCGTCGCCGCGGTGGTACTGGTGGCCGGCTTCGTGTGGCTGCCCGGCAGTGGTCCGGCCGGTGAGCCGGCGGCCAAGGGCAAGGTGCTGGAGTCCCCGGCGTGCGCAACCGTGAGCATGGGGGAGCACGACGAGTGCGTGCGCGAGGTCCAGAACCTGTTGGTGCGGGCCAAGGGCAGACTCGCAGTCGACGGGGACTTCGGGCCGGAGACACTGCGCAGAGTGACCGCGTTCCAGGTGCTGGCGGGAGTGACGGCCCGAGGCGTGGTCGACGAGGACACCAAGAAGGCGCTCTATGCGCAGAAGGTGAGCATGACGACCTGGTCGCCGGCCGAGGTGACGAAGCGGATCCGGGAGGTGTTCGTCGAGGATCCCGACACGGCCGTGGCCATCGCCCGCTGTGCGTCGTTCCTCGACCCGTTGTGGGTGCTGCCCAACACCAACGGCAGCCGCAACTGGGGCGTGTTCCAGATCTCCGACGCCCGCCTGCGGGACCTCGACGGCACACCGCGCCGGGCGTTCGACCCGGACTGGAACATCAAGGCGGCTCATCGGCTGTGGAGCGTCCGGCACGACTTCCACGACTGGCCCTCCTGCGAGGCGGCGTTGAAGGACACACCGAAGAGCTGACGTCCGGAGCTCCGGGCACCGCCACGGCGCCACCCGGAGCTCCGCTCCCCCGAAAGCGGCGTCAGATCGTGCCGCTCTCCCACCACCAGTCGCGCCCGAGGTCGGCCCTGCTGTCGACGTGCTGGTGGTCGACGGTGTACCTCTCCAGCCCGGAGAACCCACAGGTCTCCGCCTTCTGGTAGACGGTCTTGTTGGCCACGCCGGGCACGTCGAGGTCGGCGGCGGTGCCGTACAGGTGCATGCTGTCACTGGCCCCGCCGATGTCGGCGTTGTGCGCGATGCTGCGGAAGCCGGAGTTGACCGTGATCGGCTTGTCGCCCAGCTTCTTGCGCAGCGCCTCCAGCTTGTACATACAGCGGCGGACGTTCTCCTTCACCTGTGACGCGCTGAGTTTGCCGCCGTCGAAGGTGCCACTCGACTGGTCCACGAACTCGCTCCAGTTGAAGTGGAGCGTGGAGCCGTCCGACTGCTCCAGCGCGTTGAGCTTCGCCTGGGTGTTGGGTCCTACGCTGGCGTCGGCGCTGAGGCCGTACGCCGTCTGGAACCGGCGCACGGCCGCCGCCGTGCCGGGGCCGAAGTCCCCGTCGATGCCGACCCGGCTGTGGCCGGCACTGTCCGCCGCCCACCCCGCGATTCTGATCTGCAGCTCGGTCACGTCGGCGCCGCTGTCGCCCTGTGTCAGGGTGCGCGACCACGCATAGGCCTCTGCGGTGCCCGAGAACAGCAGCTGCCCGAACGCGACGCCGGCACCGGCGGCCAGCGTGCCACGCAGCATGGCGCGGCGGTTGAGGGGCCGGAAGGAGGAAGCCATGATTGCCCTTTCGGGGAACGGTGGTGCGGGAGAGGTCAGTAGGCGATCTGGAACGTGACGTTCTGCGCGTCGGTGTCATAGGCGTGCACCCGCAGAACGAAGTGGGTGCCGTCCTTGACGTCGGTCGCGACGGTCCCCCACTCGGTGCCGTGTGTGGTGTACGCGTCGTCGTTGTTGCACTTGGTGGTGTGGTCGACGAACACCACACAGGCGTCCAGGTACACCCCCGGCTCGTCCGTGATGAGCCGGATGTTGATGTCGTTGCACCGCGAGGACGTGGTGTAGGTGCCGTACTCCTTGGCGGCCGCCTGGTAGTGGTACGTCAGTGTCCTGGCGCCGCCGTAGCAGCTGACAGCGGCGGCCGAGGGCTGTGCCGAGGCGGGCGCGACGCCCGCTCCCAGCAGTGCGGCCGCGGTGAACAGCGCAGAGGCGAACACCCTTTTGCGGGCCATGGTGGTCTCCGGTGGTGAGAGGGGTCAGAAAGCGATCGGGCTCTGCTGTTTCCGGCGGATCAGCGGTTGGCCAGACGGTCCAGATCGGCCTGGGTGCCGTTGAACACGTCCGCGGTCGCCGGTGCCTTGATGCCCGGGAACAGCGCGGCGTCGGTGTACTGCCACATCGCCCAGGTCGTCGAGCCGTTCGGCAGCGGCGGCTGGGTGATCGACTGGCGGTAGTCCGCGAGTTGCAGCGGATAGCCGGCGAAGGCGGTGGTCGAACCCAGGCAGTCGTCCAGGAAGGACTTCTGGGTGTAGATGATCGGCGTGCGGCCGAAGGCAGCTTCCACCTTGTCGAGCCAGGCTTTGGTGTCGTCCACCGTGCCGTAGGTGGGACAGCGGCCACTGCCGTCGTCCATGCGTTCCAGGTCGAAGACCGGCGGCAGGTCGCCCGCACGCTGCCCGGTGTAGCCGGTCGCCCGCACCGCGGCGATGAAACGGTCGGCCTGCGCGGCACCCGTGTCGGGCGAGGTGCCCGTGTAGAAGTGGTAGGGCGCGACGGCCAGCCCAGCCGCCCTGGCCGCCTCGAGGTCGGTGGCGAGGTATTCGTCGGTGACGTTCGTGCCCCTGGTGGCCTTGACGGTCGCGAACTCGACACCCGAGGCCCGGACGGCCTTCCAGTCGATCGGCGCGCCGCCGGGATGCTGGTACTTGGCCGTGTCCAGGCCGTCGATCGGATGGCCGGCGGGGCGCGGGGGCGTGCAGTACGTGTTGCGGCTGGACCAATCCACCAGTTTGGCCCAGGTGTTGGGGCCCACGACGCCGTCGGCACTGAGGCCGGCGCAGTTCTGCAGCTCGATGACCCGGCCCTCGGTCCCGCCGCCGAAGTCACCGTCGATGGTCAGCGGCGGGTAGTGGAACGGTTCCATGGCCAGGTTCAGCCGGCACTGAACTTCCTTGACCTCGCTGCCCGTCGCCCCTCGACGCAGCGTCGGACGTGCGGCGGTGTGGCCGCACACGGTCGACTGCGCCGTACCCGACGTGCCCTGGGTGGCGCACGTGTGCGGTTGGGCGGCCCAGGTGTTCAGCGCCGCCCAGGTCTGCGGGCCGAGCACACCGTCCACGCCCAGCCCGGCGCACCGCTGGAACTCCTTGACCCGTGTCTCCGTCGCCGGCCCGAACGAGCCGTCCGCCGCGATCGGTGTGTAACGGCTCGGCTTCGTCGCCAGGTTGAGTTCGCACTGTGCCTCGACCGCCGAGCTCCCCGTCGATCCCCGCTGCAGCGTGGGCTGTGCGCTCGTGTGCCCGCAGACGGCGACCGCGGTGACTGCGGGCTCCGCCGCCTGCACCGCCGTCGGCCCGTACAAAGGCAGGACCGCTGCTGCGGCGAGGGTCAGTCCCCGCAGAAGCGTCGTCCTCTGTCCCATCTGGTGTTCCCCCTCTTGCTTGTGAGTGACCGGAACCCCCGTCGCGGATCATGCTGGCAGCGGTGGTCCGAAGGCCGGGTCCTCCTGTCCCGGATTGGGACGCGGGGACAGCCATGCGGGCTGTGACCTGCGGTGACGGAATACCGCTGGGATGAACTTGGGACACGGGCGCCGGAGGGAGAGCGATGGGGGAGGCGGTGTGCCGACCGGTACCTTCGCGGACACGCCCGCCATCCACCGCCTCGCGGACCACTCCCTGTTCGGGCACCCCCTCTACCAGCGGCCCGCGCTGCACGGCAGGCTGCACTGGGCGTCGACCGAGACGGCCACCAGTACGCAGGACACATCGAGGGCGCCCTCGCCGCCGCCGAGCGAGCGGTGACGGCGTCCCTGAACACGGAAGAGGCGAACCCATGCTTTCGGTAGACGTGTTGCTTCGCGAGTACGACCGTGCCCGTGCCTACACCGACGACCTGTGGAGGGACCTCACGCCGGACGAGGTGACCTGGCGCCCGCACGAGAACTCCAGCGCCATCGGCTGGCACCTGGGCCACCAGGCCCATGTCGCCCACTTCATGATTCGCAACCTGACCGCGGCCGAGCCCAGCCCGGACCCGGAGCTGGACGCCCTGATGGACTCGGCGAACCCGGAGAAGTTCCGCGGGACGCTGCCCACGGTCAGACGGCTGACCGAGTTCCGCGAGACCGTCGCCGAACGCGTCCACGCCCGCATCGGGGACATCGCCGCCGGCCGGGTCGGTGCCCCCGCCCAACTCACCATCGTGGCCGCTCACTTGCTGACCTCGCTCATCAACCACGAGTACCAGCACGACCAATGGATCGGCGAGGTGCGCGCGGACAACCTCGGCCACGCACTCCCGCCCGACCCCGACAGCGAGCACCTGCGCCGCATCGACGGCTATCTCGTCGTCGACGTTCTGCAGCCTCAGGGAGAGACTCACCTGTGACCAGCACCGCCGCCGGTATGTCCCCCCGGCCCCAGGCACAGCGTCGCGCCCTCGCCGTCCTGGTCAGCAGCCAGGTCCTCAGCGGGGCCGGGCTCGCGGCCGGCATCACGGCCGGGGCCCTGCTCGCGCAGGACATGCTCGGCTCCACCGACCTCGCGGGACTGCCCAGCGCCCTGTTCACCGCCGGCTCGGCCCTCGCCACCGTCGTGGTGGGCCGCATCTCGCAGGCCCGGGGCCGCCGGCCGGCGCAGCAGGGCTCCTGGGGCCCGTTGAACAGGGACGGCGCCGTCGAGGGCTGACGGGTTCTGACCTCGGGAGGGCCTGCCGGCAGAGCGTCCGAGGTGAACGTCCTCATGCTTCCAGGCCGACAACAGGGGACTCGTCACCGGCTTCACCGACGGACAACCGGAGGCACTTTCGGGCGGCGACGTCCTCGGTCGGCCCCCTTGATGCCGCGGATCGAGAGGTCCCTGCTCCCTCCCTTTGCCATCGAGGTTGCGCACCGGACCCAGCCGTCTCAGTACTAGTCTGATCTTCGGATGCACTTGAACAGCTTTTCGAAGCACGGCACATGGGAAAGGTGACCCGCGATGTCGCTGAGCCCCGGCGATCCGGAGTCCATGGGCGGCTATGCGCTGGTCGGCCGGCTCGGTAGTGGCGGCATGGGGATCGTCTATCTGGGGCACTCGGACTCGGGTCGCCAGGTCGCGGTCAAGGTCGTGCACGCGCCGTACGCGCAGGACGAGGAGTTCCGGACGCGCTTCCGGCAGGAGGTCGCGGCGGCCCGCCGCGTGAGCGGCGCGTTCACCGCACCGGTCGTGGACGCCGATCCGGACGCCGAAGTGCCGTGGATGGCGACGCTGTACGTCCCGGGCCGCACGCTGTCGGACACCGTGGCCAAGGACGGCCCGCTGCGGGGACGAGCCTTGCGCGTGCTCGCGCTGGGGCTCGTCGAGGCGTTGCGGGACATCCACCGGGTGGGCATGGTGCACCGCGATCTGAAGCCGAGCAACGTCCTGATGGCCGAGGACGGACCCCGCGTCATCGACTTCGGCATCTCGTACGCCGTCGACAACGAGGCCCTCACCATGACCGGCCGGTTGATCGGCACCCCGCCCTTCATGTCTCCGGAGCAGTTCGCCGCACCGCGCGAGGTCACCGGGGCCTCGGACGTCTTCTCATTGGGGTCGGTGCTGGTGTACGCGGCCACCGGAAACCGTCCGTTCGACGGCAGCAGCCCGTACTTGACGGGCTATCAGGTGATGCACGAGGCCCCGGACCTGAACGGTGTCGCCGAACCGCTCCGGAGCATCGCCCAGCGGTGCCTGGACAAGAACCCGGCCGCCCGGCCCGGGCTCGACGAACTGCGCCGGATGCTCCAGGAGTTGCCGGATTCCGATGTGCCGGCCGCCGTCTCGGTCGTGCCGGTCGCACCGGGAGTGTCCGACTCCGCGGAAGCCGACCGCCGTGCCTCCCTCACCCACCCCGTCGCGCCGGGCCCGGCCGCCGACGAGGGAAGGACGGAAGCGGTCGGGACCCGGACCGGTCACGGACGCCGGCGGCGGCGCGTCCTCATCGGCCTCGCCGCTGCCCTGGCGGTCACCGGGGTGAGCATCGCCGCGGTGAGACTCGGGCCGCACCAACACGACGGCTCCCGGTCCCCGGATTCCGTGTCCGCCTCGCCCTCGACCGGTTCCGCCGCCACGGTGACCCTGCCGCCGAAGCATGTGCAGTGGGACTACCAGATCGGCGGCGCGTACCCCCTGGCGGCTGGTGCACGGGTCGTGAGCCGCGACCACGACAGCGAGCCCGCGCCGGGCGTCTACAACATCTGCAACATCAACGCCTTCCAGGCGCAGAAGGGCGAGGAGCACGACTGGGCCTCCGACCTGCTGCTGCGCGACGCCAAGGGTGACGTCGTCCATGACAAGGCGTGGGGCGAGGCGATCCTGGACATCCGCACGGCCGCGAAGCGGCAGCGCATCGCCGCCAAGCTGAACAGCTGGATCGACGAGTGTGCGGCCAGGGGGTACAAGGCCGTGGAGCCCGACAACTACGACGCCTTCACGCGCTTCCCGACCCACCTCAAGTCCGGCCAGGCCAAGGCGTTGATGAAGCTGCTGTCGGCCCACGCCCACGACAAGGGCCTGGCCATCGCCCAGAAGAACACCGCTGAGCTCCTGCCCGACCATGCGTCCGTGGGCCTCGACTTCGCCGTGGCCGAGGAGTGCGCCGAGTGGAACGAGTGCGGAGAGTTCGCCGACGCGTTCGGCGACAACGTGCTCGTCGTCGAGTACACGGCGAAGGGCATGGCGAAAGCGTGCACCGGTTGGGGCGGCACACTGAGCATCGTGCGCCGTGACGAGTCGGTCATGCCCAAGGGGGCCGACGGCTACGTCCGTCAGACCTGCTGACGCCCGGTCGTCCCACGTGAACTGGGCGCCGATTTTGGGGAATTGTGGTGCGTGCTTTGCCTGTGCTTGCGTTGCCCGCTTCGCTGCCCGCACCTAGCCTCACCTGCGAAGCCGTGGGAAGGGCAGGCATGCTGAAGACCGTCCGCGAGCAGGCATCGGGTCTCACGAAGGATCAGCGCAATGCTTTTGTCGCCGCCTATCTGGGCTGGGCGATGGACGCCTTCGACTACTTCCTGGTGGTCCTCGTCTACAGCGAGATCGCCGACGACTTCCATGTCTCCCTCACCGACATGGCCTTCCTCACCACCGCCACCCTGGTGATGCGCCCGGTGGGGGCACTGCTCTTCGGCATGTGGGCGGACCGCAAGGGCCGACGGCTCCCGCTGATGGTCGACGTCTGCTTCTACTCGGTCGTCGGGTTCGCCTGCGCCTTCGCGCCCAACTACGCCGTGCTGCTGGTGCTGCGCCTGCTGTACGGCATCGGCATGGGCGGCGAGTGGGGCCTGGGCGCGGCGCTGGCCATGGAGAAGATCCCGGCCGAGCGGCGCGGTTTCTGGTCGGGGCTGCTGCAGAGCGGTTACTCACTGGGATACCTGCTCGCCGCCGTGGCCTTCTTCGGCATCGAACCCGCCTTCGGCTGGCGGGGGTTGTTCGCCTTCAGTCTGGTGCCCGCCCTGGTCGCTCTGTGGGTGCGTACCCGGGTGGAGGAGAGCGAGGTGTGGGAGAAGAGCGTGGCGCTCAACCGCACCCCCGCCTACCAGGTGTTCAAGAACCCGGCGGTGCTCAAGCGCTTCGTCTATCTGGTCGCGTTGATGACCGCCTTCAACTGGATGTCGCACGGTACCCAGGACGTCTACCCGACCTTCGTCAAGAAGGGCCTCGGTCTGTCCCCGGACACCGCGATCGCCATCGCCGTGGTCTACAACATCGGCGCCATCATCGGAGGCATGGTGCTCGGTGCCTACTCCGAGAGGCTGGGCCGCCGTCGCACGATCATGGTCGCGGCTGCCGCGGGTCTGGCCGTGGTGCCCTTCTTCGTGCTGTCCACCGCCGTGGGCTGGCTGATGCTCTCCTCCTTCCTGATGCAGGTGTGCGTACAGGGCGCCTGGGGTGTCATCCCCGCGCACCTGACGGAGATGAGCCCGGATGCGATCCGAGGCTTCTACCCGGGTGTCACCTACCAGTTGGGGAATCTGATCGCCGCCCTCAACCTGCCGATCCAGGAGGCCGTCGCCGAGCGGCACGGCTATCCGGCGGCGATGTCGTGGACCGTGGTGCCCGCCCTTGCGGTGGTGATCGTCCTGAGCGCCGTCGGCAAGGAGGCCAAGGGCATCCGGTTCGGCAGCACCGGTACGCACGTCCCGAGCACCGCAACGGCCGATACCGCCTAGCCGAAGGTCGACCGGCGCTGCGGTACGCCGGGCGCCGGCGTCGCGGCGCGTCGATCGGTGCCATGACTGCCGTGGACAGGCGGTCGCCCTCAACGACATCGGGCCGATACCTCGCCGAACTGCGCCAGGCGCTCGACCACTGCCGCCGAGCGCCGGCGCTCGTCCAGGCGACGGGCGACCCAAGCGGCCGGGCCCACACCTGGGACAGCTTTCGCCACATGCACCGGCACCTGGGCCGGAACGCCACCGCCGTGGAGTGCCACGACCGGGCCTTCGCCCTCTTCCCGGTCCCGCTCTCGACACCCGGCGGCGTGCCCTGGACCTGTGCAACGGACTCGACCGCCCAGCTGGGAGCCCTGTAGCGCTCACGACGGCGGGTCGCCCGTTCGGGCCATCGGGCATCGGCCCGATCCGGCGTGTTGTCCTTGCCCGATCGCCGATCGTCCTACTCACTCCCCGCCTTCCCCGCCCTTTGGCCTGCCCACCGGGTGACAGGCGGGTGAAGCCTGCGGTGCCGTCCGCTTCCCGGGGCATGCATGAGGATCCCGGCCGGACGGCGGGACACCATGCGCGGGAGGCGAGCGTGACGTACGAACGAGCCGATCAGGCCGGCCGGCACACCCAAAGGGTCCCGGTGCTCATCGTCGGGGGCTCTCTGGTCGGCCTGTCGACCTCGTTGTTCCTCGGGCGGCTCGGAGTGCACCATCTGCTGGTGGAGCGTCACACCGGCACCTCCATCCACCCCCGCGGCCGCGGCAACAACATCCGCACGATGGAACTGTTCCGTGTCGCGGGCGTCGAGCCGGCGATCCATGAGGCCGCCGCCACCCTGGCCGACAACCACGGCATCCTGCAGACCCCCACTTTGGTGGGCGACGCGGGCGAGTGGCTGTTCCGGGAGATCGACCCCGGCGGCGGACTGGCCCGCTTCAGCCCCGGTGCCTGGTGTCTGTGCAGCCAGAACGACCTGGAGCCGGTTCTGCTCGAGCAGGCCGCGGCGCTCGGCGGCGACCTGCGCTTCGCCACCGAACTGATGTCGTTCGAGAGCGACCCCACCGGTGTCACCGCGGTGGTCAAGAGCCGGGAGACGGGTGAGCACAGCACCGTCCGCGCGGACTACCTCGTCGCCGCCGACGGCCCCCGCAGCCCCGTCCGCGAGCAGCTCGGCATCGGCCACAGCGGGCCCGGCGACCTGTTCCACAACGTCAGCGTCACCTTCCGCTCCCGCCGCCTCGCGGACGTCGTCGGCGACCGCCGCTTCATCGTCTGCTACCTCACCGACCCGGCCGCCGACGGCGCGCTGCTCCCGGTGGACAACCGCGAGAACTGGGTCTTCCACGCCCCCTGGCACCCCGAACACGGCGAGACGCTGGAGGAGTTCACCGACCAGCGGTGCATCGAGCACATCCGCCGCGCGGTCGGCGTGCCGGACCTCGACGTGGAGATCACCGGCCGGGCCCCCTGGCACGCCGCCCAGCGCGTCGCCCGCAGCTACCGGTCCGGACGGGTCTTCCTGGCCGGGGACTCGGCCCACGAGATGTCACCCACCGGGGCCTTCGGCTCCAACACCGGAATCCAGGACGCGCACAACCTCGCCTGGAAGCTGGCCGCGGTGCTCGGCGGCTGGGCCGGGGAGGGCCTGCTGGACTCCTACGACGCCGAACGCCGCCCGGTGGCGGAGGCGACCAGCGCCCGGGCCGCCGACCGGTCGGCCGAGCACAGCCACCCCGGATTCACCCCGCCGCCCGACGCCGGCGGCGGCCCCCGGCGCGGCATCCTCAACGTCGCCCTCGGCTACCGCTACCGGCAGGGCGCCGTCGTCGGCACCGACCCCGCGGCCGCGGTCGTTCCGGAGAACCTCGAACTGACCGGCGAGCCCGGCAGCAGGGCGCCCCACCTGTGGGTGCGGCACGGGACCGAACGGATCTCCACCCTCGACCTCTACGAACGGTCCCTGGTCCTGCTCAGCGACGCCGGCGACCCGAGCGGATGGCACCAGGCGGCCGGCCGCCTCGCAGAGGAGTCGGCGGTGCCGATCCGGTCGTACCGAGTGGGCACCGGCCCCGGGGCCGAACTGGTACCGGAAGGGGAGGCGCAGTGGACCGAGCGGCACGGCATCACAGCCGGGGGCGCCGTGCTCGTGCGGCCCGACGGGTTCGTCGCATGGCGGTCGCCCGGCCCGGATCCGGACGCCGAATCGGTGCTGCGGCAGGTCCTGGCAACCGTGCTCGCACTGGCTTGATCACCGCCGGCGGCACCGCTGTCCGAGCTCCTGAGCCTGTCACCCAGGTGATCGCCCCGACTGGTGGTGAGGTGACGACTGACTGACGGTGGTTCACGTCGGGGTCCGGTCAAGTCAGCTGATGAAGTACCAGCTGCCGGGCCTTGGCGGAAGGACGTTCCTATGCGTTCTGCTCGCATTTTTCTGGCCACAGCGGCGGCTTCCGCCGTCCTCGCCATCGGTGCGCCCGGCGCGTTCGCAAGCGGTGGCGACTGGGATCACGACGGTTCTTCGCACGGCAAGGAGCACGGGAAGGAACACGGCAAGGAGCACGGAAAGGAGCACGGCAAGCAGCCCAAGCACGAGGAACCGCGCGGTGGCGTGCACACCGGTGGTGGTGCGCTGACCGCGGTGAACGACGACGGCGACTGGGGCGGCCCGCGGGACTCGAAGACGGATCCGGACACCTACCGGGACGACTCGTGGGGCAGCGACCACGACCACGAGGGCCGTGACGACCAGGGCGGCGGCCGGGGTGAGGACTCCTCGGGCGGCGGCGACCACGAGAAGCCCAGGGGCGGCATGCACACCGGCGGCGGGGCGCTCGCCGCGCCGACCGCGACCGCGGGAGGGCTGGCGGTGCTGGGGGTCGTTGCCACCGGGCTGTACGCGGTGCGGCGCAAGAAGCCGGCCGTGGGTACGGCCTGACCCGTGCCCGATGCAATAGCGCAGCCGCGGCCGTCACTCGAGCCCCGTGCGGCGGCCGCGGCTCGCGCGCCGCCCGCCCCGTCCGTTCTGCCGCCGTGCCTGAATGAGGTGCTCTCCGATGGCAGTTCCTCCGCCCTCTCCTCCCTCCGACGACCAGGCGTCGCCCGCCGAACCGGGAGTCCCCCGCTCGGGGGTGATGATGATGTGCGCCGCCGCCTGCCTGGTGCTGGCAGCGAGCATGATCAGCGGTCACGACACCTCCGCCGACTCCTCCCGCGCGCAGCCCGCCGCGTCGGCGCCGCAGCAGGCTGCGTCCGTCCCGCACTCCGCCGGGCAGCCGGTGGGCAAGCACCTGCCCCGGTCGAGGCCCGTGCGCCTGCGCATCCCGAAGATCTGGGTCGACGCCCCCTTCACGGGCCTCTCCCTCGGCCCCAACGGGCAGCTGCAGCCGCCCCCCGGCGACGACACCAACCTCGTCGGCTGGCACACCAAGGGGGCCTCCCCCGGAGAGACGGGGACCGCGATCATCGCCGGGCACGTCGACACCAAGACGTCCGCGGCCGTCTTCGCCAACCTCGGCGAGCTGACCAAGGGCGACGTCTTCTCCGTCCTGCGCGCCGACGGGCGCACGGCGACCTTCCGGGTCGACAGCGTGGAGACCTTCGAGAAGGACGACTTCCCCAGCGACCGCGTGTACGACGACACGCCCCAGGCCCAGGTGCGGCTCATCACCTGCGCGGGCAACTACGACCGGTCGGTCATGGACTACACGGACAACCTGGTGGTCTTCGCCCACCTCGTCTGAGCATCACCCGCGTAGGCCATACGAGTCGCGCGCTTCGGGCCACGGGCACACGATCGAGGAACGCCGACGCCGCCGACCGCGGCCGACGTCCGCTTCCGCCCCCTCGAAGGAGATGTGCGCAGGATGACCACCACGTCCGAACGTGTTTCCGGTCCGCCGGCCCGACAGGTGTCGCCCCGGGTCTCCCAGTCCGTGTTCGACGGCTCCAGACTCCGCGTCGTCCTGCTGGTGGACGTCTACGACGGAGCCCAGCAGCAGTTCCTGGAGGCCTACGAGCTCCTGTGCAACCAGGTCGCCTCCGTCCCCGGACACGTCAGCGACCAGCTGTGCCAGTCCATCGAGAACCCCTCCCAATGGCTCATCACCAGCGAGTGGGAGAGCGCCCCGCCCTTCCTCGCCTGGGTCAACAGCGAGGAGCACGTGCGGATGGTGGAGCCGCTGCACAGCTGCGTCCGGGACACCAGGTCGCTGCGCTTCCACATCGTCCGCGAGACCGGCAGCCCGGCCCCCGACGCGGCGAGCAGGCGCCGGCTCCAGGCCTCGCCCAGGATCGGCGACGGCCTGATCCGGCACGCCCTCACCTTCACCGTCACACCGGGCAGCGAGGAGAAGGTCGCGAAGATCCTCGCCGACTACGCCTCGCCCGAGCCGAAGGTCGACGACTCCACCCGGCTGTGCCGCACCTCGCTGTTCATGCACGGCAATCGGGTGGTCCGGGCCATCGAGGTGCGCGGCGACCTGCTCGCCGCGCTGCGCCATGTCGCCCGGCAGCCCGAGGTGCGCGCCGTCGAGGAGGCCATCAACCCGTATCTGGAGCAGGACCGGGACCTCGACGACCCCGAATCCGCCCGCGTCTTCTTCACCCGGGCCGCACTGCCCGCCGTCCACCACGTGACGCTGGAGCAGCAGGACCCCCGGGAGGAGCGGCACGCCCTGTCCTATCCGGCCCGGCCCGGCTGCGGCATGCGCCTTGCCGAGTCGCTGGCCCGGCAGGACGAGACCGCCGCGGACGACCCGCGCAGCCCGATCCTGCGCAGCACGATCTTCCAGCGCGACGACGTCGTCGTACGGCTGATCGACGTACGCGGTGGACTGGCGGCCGCCGACCCCGCCCTTGCCCTCGGCCTGGAGGACCCCGGGCAGTTGGCCGAGCTGACGACCTTCCGCATCGACGCGTCCGCGCCCCGGCACGGCGAGCTCGCACGCTGCATCGAGCTCGCCCGCATGGACCTCGTCACCGACCGCCGCTCGCCCGAGGCCTGAGCTGCCATCAGCCGGCCGTGGCGGCCCCAGCCCCCACGTCGATGCAGGACCTGATCGGAGGAACGCCGTGATCACATCCCGTCCCAGAATCGTGGATCTCAGCGAGGTCGAGCCCAACCGTCGGCGCGGCGGCGACCTGCGTGCCATGCTCACCCCCGCCACGGTCGGCTCCACCAGCGGATTCATGGGCGTCGCCATCGTGCAGCCCGGCGAGCGCATCGGGGAGCACTATCACCCGTACTCCGAGGAGTTCGTGTACGTCGTGTGCGGGGATCTGGAGGTGGACCTCGACGGCGTCCCCCATCCGCTGCGGCCCGAACAGGGGCTGATGATCCCCATGCACATGCGGCACCGCTTCCGCAACGTCGGCAACGTCGAGGCCCGCATCGTCTTCCACCTCGGCCCGCTGGCCCCGAGCCCGCCGCTCGGCCACGTCGACACCGAGGAGAGCGACGCGGCCGAAGGGGTGCGGTCATGACACGCCGGGTGGCGGTCACCGGCATAGGCGTCGTCGCACCCGGCGGCATCGGCGTACCGGCGTTCTGGGATCTCCTGTCCGCCGGGCGCACGGCGACGCGGGGCATCACCTTCTTCGACCCGGCCGGCCTGCGCTCCCGCATCGCCGCCGAGTGCGACTTCGACCCGGCGGCGCACGCGCTGGACGCGGAGCAGACCGCACGGTGCGACCGCTACATACAGTTCGCCCTGGCCGCCGCGGCCGAAGCGATACGCGACGCCGGCCTCGAGCCCGAGCGGGAGAACCCCTGGCGGGTCGGGGTCTCGCTGGGCTCCGCGGTCGGCGGCACCACACGGCTGGAGCACGACTATGTGCTGGTCAGCCGGCACGGGCAGCGCTGGGATGTGGACGCGCAGCGGGCCGGCCCGCATCTGCACCGCGCGTTCGCGCCCAGCACCCTTGCCTCCACGGTGGCCGAGTGGTTCGGGGCGCGCGGCCCGGTGCAGACCGTCTCCACGGGCTGCACCTCGGGGCTCGACGCCGTCGGATACGCCTTCCACACCGTCGAGGAGGGCCGCGCCGACGTGTGCATCGCCGGCGCCTCGGACTCGCCGATCTCCCCGATCACCATGGCCTGCTTCGACGCGATCAAGGCCACCTCCGCGAACAACGACGACCCTGCGCACGCCTCACGCCCCTTCGACGCCGACCGCGACGGGTTCGTCATGGGCGAAGGTGGCGCGGTGCTCGTCCTGGAGGAACTGGAGCACGCCCGGGCCCGCGGGGCGCACGTGTACTGCCAACTCGCCGGCTACGCCACCTTCGGCAACGCCTACCACATGACCGGACTGACCCGTGAGGGCGTGGAGATGGCCAAGGCCATCGAGGCCGCCCTCGACCACGCGCGGCTGGACGGGACTGCGATCGACTACGTCAACGCGCACGGCTCGGGCACCCAGCAGAACGACCGCCACGAGACCGCCGCGGTGAAGCGGGCCCTGGGCCCGCACGCCTACGACACCCCGATGAGCTCCATCAAGTCCATGGTGGGCCACTCCCTCGGCGCGATCGGCGCCATCGAACTCGTCGCCTGCGTCCTGGCGTTGGCCCACCAGGTCGTCCCGCCGACCGCCAATTACGAGACCCCGGACCCCGAGTGCGACCTGGACTACGTCCCGCGCGTCGCACGCGAGCGGAAACTGGACAGTGTGCTCTCGGTGGGCAGCGGGTTCGGCGGCTTCCAGTCCGCGGTGGTCCTGACCCGGCCGAGGGAGAAGACACGATGAGCGAACCGCACATACGGCGGGCGGCCATCACCGGAATCGGCGTGGTCGCACCCAACGGATCGAGCACGGAAACCTTCTGGAAGTCCGTCAAGGAGGGCATCAGCGTTCTCGACCGGGTCACCCGCGAGGGCTGCACGCACCTGCCGCTGCGGGTGGCGGGCGAGGTCCGCGACTTCGACCCGTCCACCGCCGTCGAGGAACGCTTCCTCGTCCAGACCGACCGGTTCACGCACTTCGCGATGGCCGCGGCCGACCTCGCGCTGGACGACGCCCGGCTCGGCCGGGACGCAACCGACGGCTCCCCGTTCTCCGTGGGTGTGGTCACCGCGGCCGGCTCCGGCGGCGGCGAGTTCGGGCAGCGGGAACTGCAGCAACTGTGGGGAAAGGGCAGTCGGTTCGTCGGCCCGTACCAGTCCATCGCCTGGTTCTACGCCGCCAGCACCGGCCAGATCTCCATCCGCCACGGGTTCAAGGGTCCCTGCTCGGTCGTCGCCAGCGACGAGGCCGGCGGCCTGGACGCCCTTGCACACGCGGCGCGGGCCGTGCGGCGCGGCACCGACGTGATCGTGACCGGATCGACAGAGGCGCCGCTCGCCCCCTACTCCGTCGTCTGCCAGCTCGGCTACGCGGAGCTCAGCACCGAGGCCGACCCGGCCCGCGCCTACCGCCCCTTCACCTCCGCGGCCTGCGGATTCGTCCCCGCCGAGGGCGGTGCCATGTTCGTCGTGGAGGACGAGGAGACGGCCCTGGCGCGGGGCGCGCGTGTGCAGGCGGTGCTCGCCGGACACGCGGCCACCTTCACCGGCGCCTCCCGCTGGGAACAGTCCCGGGAAGGCCTCGCCCACGCCGTCCGGGGCGCCCTGGCCGAAGCCGGCTGCGCGCCCGAGGAGATCGACGTCGTCTTCGCCGACGCCCTCGGCGTGCCGGAGGCCGACCGTGCCGAGGCCCTCGCGATCGCCGACGCGCTCGGCGCGCACGGCACCCGTGTGCCCGTCACCGCACCCAAGACCGGCATCGGCCGCGGCTACGGCGCGGCGGCGGTGCTCGACGCCGCGGCGGCGGTGCTCGCCATGGAGCACGGCCTGATCCCGCCCACCCCCAACGTCTACGACATCTGCCACGAACTCGACCTCGTGACCGGCCGGGCCCGCGTCGCCGAGGCGCGCACGGCGCTGGTCCTCAGCCGGGGCCTCATGGGGTCGAACTCGGCGCTGGTGCTGCGGCACGGCGCCACCGGCGCCTCGACCTGAGGCGTCGCAAGCAGTAGAGGAGAAGCGCATGTCCGACCGAATAACCGTCGAAGAGCTGGCCGAACTCATGAAGAAGTCCGCCGGTGTCACCGTCAGTCCCGAGGAACTCGGGCTGCACAACCCCGGCTTCGACACCCTGGGCGTCGACTCGCTCGGCCTGCTGGGCATCGTGGGCGAACTGGAGAACCGCTACGGCACAGCGATGCCGCCCGACGCCGAACGCTCCAAGACCCCCCGGCAGTTCCTCGACCTCGTCAACAGTGCCCTCATGACAGGAGCGTGAGATGACCGGACACACGCAGAACGAGATCACCATCGCGGCGCCGCTGGACCTGGTCTGGGAGATGACCAACGACCTGGAGAACTGGCCGCGGCTGTTCACCGAGTACGCCTCCGTCGAAGTCCTGGCCCGGGAGGGGCAGAAGACCACCTTCCGGCTGACCATGCACCCCGACGAGAACGGCACCGTGTGGAGCTGGGTCTCCGAACGCGAGCCGGACCGCGACACGCTCACCGTCAGGGCCCGCCGGGTCGAGACGGGACCCTTCGCCCACATGAACATCCACTGGCAGTACGAGGAAGTGCCGGGCGGGACCCGCATGGTGTGGACGCAGGACTTCGCGATGAAACCGGAAGCACCGGTCGACGACGCCTGGATGACCGACAACATCAACCGGAACTCCAAGGTCCAGATGGGGCTGATCCGGGACCGCATCGAGAAGGTCGCCGCCGAGCGCGGTGCCACGCCGGGTCTGACCGGCTGAGCCGGACGGAGAACAAGCCACCATGCACCAAGCACTGATCGTCGCCCGCATGGCCCCGGGCTCGGCGCCGGACATCGCCAAGGTGTTCGCGGAGTCCGACCGGGGAGAGCTGCCGCACCTTGTCGGGGTGGTCCGGCGCAGCCTCTTCCAGTTCGGCGACGTGTACATGCACCTCATCGAGTCCGAGCGGGAACCCGGCCCGGCCATCGCCGAGGTCACCCGGCACCCCGAGTTCCGGGACGTCAGCGAGCGGCTGTCCGCGTACGTCAGCGCGTACGACCCCGAGACCTGGCGTTCCCCGAAGGACGCCATGGCGCAGCGCTTCTATCTCTGGGAGCGCGACCCGGCCGGCTGACGCCGCCGCACCTCACCGGTCGCCGGGCCCGCAGCGTCGCGGGCCCGGCGACCGGTGGTCCTCGGGGGTCCGATCAGCCCGGGACGTGGCAGTCGAACGCGTGCAGATAGGGGTTGACGGGGCGGATGTCGTCGATGACCAGCCCCGCGTCGGTCAGCCGGCCGACCATGCTGTCGGTGGTGTGCTTCGCCCCGCCGACGTTGAGGAGCAACAGCAGGTCCATGGCGGTGCTGAACCGCATCGAGGGCGAGTCGTCGACGAGATTCTCGATGACCACGACCCGGGCCTTCGGGCCCCCCGCCGCACGGACGTTGCGCAGCGTACGCGCGGTGCTGTCGTCGTCCCACTCCAGGATGTTCTTGATGACGTAGACGTCCGCCGCGACCGGCACGGACACCCGGACGTCGCCGGGCACGACGCACGCGCGGTCCGCGAGGTCGCCGCCCGGCCGCAGCCTCGGCAGCGCGTTCTCCACCACTCGCGGAAGGTCCAGCAGACTGCCGTGCAGCGAGGGGTACTTGTCCAGCAGGCTCACCAGCACATGCCCCTGGCCGCCGCCGAGGTCGGCGACCGACGAACTCCCCGACAGGTCGAGGAAGTCGGCGACGTCCCGCGCCGACTGCACGCTGGAGGTCGTCATGGCCCGGTTGAAGACGTCGGCGGACTCCGGGGCGTCCTCGTTCAGGTAGGGGAAGAACTCCTTGCCGTACAGGTCCTCGACGACATTGCGCCCGGTGCGCACCGCCTCGTCGAGCCTCGGCCAGGCGTCCCAGGTCCATGGCTCGGTGCACCACAGCGAGATGGCGCGCAGGCTGTTCGGATCGTCCTCGCGCAGCAGCCGGGAGACGTCGGTGTGGGCGAAGGTCCCGTCCGGCAGCTCGGCGAAGACGCCGTAGCAGGACAGGGTGCGCAGCAGCCGTCGCAGCGGCCGAGCCTCTGCCTTCACCGCGGCGGCCAGGTCCTCCGCGGTCATGGGGTCGTCACCGAGGGCGTCGGGGACTCCCAGCCGGGCGGCCGCCCGGAGGGCGGCGGCACATGCCGCCGCGAACGCGAGCTCCCTCAGCCGCATGGACGGCGGTGGGGCTGTCTGTGCGGTCGTCATGTGCCGCTTCCTTCCTACTGGGCCCGCAGACGGGCCGTGACCTGCGGGTCAGCACAGTCCTGCGGGCTGGGAGGACCGGCAGGAGTTGCGTTCGAAGGTGTTGCCCGTGCCGTGGTCGGTGTTGATGAGGTCTGCCGGGGAATTGCCCTCGACCACGTTGTCGCTGATCCGGTTGCGGTCGCTGGTGACGGCCACAAAGCTCTTGAACAGGACGATGCCGCCCGACAGCGACGAATTGCCGACGTTGTCCCTGACCACGTTCCGCGTCACCAGGGTGTCCTCGGCGCCGGTCAGAACGATGCCGGAGCCCTGCAGGGCGTCCAGCCGTGCTGTCTTCGGGCACGACTTGTTGTTGCGGACGACGAGGTTGTCGCGCACGGTCAGGGCGCCTGCCTTCGGCTTGTTCTCGTCACCGACGACGAACACCGCCGCGCAGTTGGCGGTGAGGCGGTTGCGCGCGACGGTGAGGTTCCGCAGCCGCCGGACGGTCAGGCCGACCCGGTTGCCCTCCAGCCGGTTGTGGTCGATCAGCGTGCCCCCGGTGTCCGTGGCGCCCGCCTCCTCCTTGATGGTGTTGGCGAGGAAGACACCCGCGTCACCGTTGTCCACGGCGCTGTTGTCCTGGATCAGCGAGCGGACCGAGCGTTCCTGGGCGATGCCCCACACGCCGTTGCCCGCCGCGGTCACGTTCCGCACTACCAGCCGGTCGGTCGCCATGGCGAACACCCCGGTCCGGGCGAAGCCGGTGACGGTCAGCGAGGCAACGGTGACGCCCTCGAGGTTACGGTCCTTCGTGCCCACGACGCAGATGCCGTTGCCGCCCTCGGCGCAGCTGTTCGCGGCCTTCTTCACGCTCGGTTCGATCACTGTGCTGCGGCCCATGCCGCGCAGGGTCAGCCCGGGCGTGGTCACCTTGATGCTCTCGTGGAACGTGCCGGGGGCCACGAGAACGGTGTCTCCGGGCTGGGAGGCGTCCACCGCCTTCTGGATCGACTGGCCCGGCATGACCACATGGAACGCATGACGGGCGGCCGGCGGAGCGGCACCCAGCCCGGTCCCGACCACCACGGCGGTGCACATCATGTACGCAATGCGGTATTTCTCCATATCGCGAACGCTATGACCTGATAGACCGTTTACCTGCTGGATGGGCCATTCGGCGGCGTGTCCTGCGTGCGCCCTGCCTCTGTCGCCCGCCTCGGGGCGGGGCGGCATTCGGCAAATAGGGAGATAACCGGAGATACTTCGTACGGCGCCGTCGGAGTGTCCGGGGCGTGTCGCGGGAGCAGGCCGCTGCGGGCCGGGCGGGAGCGATGTTGATCCGTGTTCTTCTCGTCGAGGAGACCGACCTGGTGCGCGGGGCACTGGCTGCGCTGCTGACACGTGAGGAGGACATCGAGGTGGTCGCAGCGGCACCGGGGTGCGGGCAGGCCCTCACACGGGCGCTGTCGTACCGGCCCGATGTCGTCGTCATCGACTGTGACGGCGATGCCGTAGAGGACGGGGCGCTCGGCACCTCGCAGGAGCTGAGCGAGCGGCTGCCGGAGTGCCGGATCCTGCTGGTGGCCGGCACGTCGACGCCCGAGTATCTGCGCCAGGCGCTGGCCCAGCCCGTCGCGGGACTCATCGGCAGGAACAGCCCCAGCAACTTCCTGACGGAGGGGGTGCGCAAGGTGGCGGCGGGCGAGCGGTTCATCGACCCGGAGCTGGCACTGCGGGCGCTTTCCTCGGCCAGGAGCCCGCTGACCCCCAGGGAGCTCGAGGTGCTGCGGCTGGCTGCGGACGGCACACCGACGCGGGAGATCGCCGACCGGCTGTCCCTGTCGGTCGGAACGGTCCGCAACCATCTGAACGCGGTCTCCAGGAAGACCGGTGCACGCAACCGCATCGACGCGATCCGGATTGCCCGGCAGTCGGGATGGCTGTAGCCGGGGCCGCGGCCGGCCGGCTCACCTCCCTTTCGGGCGGGCGAGTTCGCCGCCGGCGGCCGTTCGCGCTGCATCCACTGGTCCGTCCCAGTGGCCGATCAGGTCGCGGTAGAGGGCGGAGTCGGCCATCAGCCGGTCGTGCGTGCCGAGGCGGCAGTGCGAGCCGTCCATGACGAGGACGAGGTCGGCGCGCAGCGCGGAACTGATCCGGTGGGCGCAGACGATCAGGGTGGCCGGGCGGCAGGCGAAGGCCCGTTCGGCGACCGCCTCCGCCGCCGGGTCGAGGTGGCAGGTGGCCTCGTCCAGCAGGACCAGCCGGGTCGGCGGCAGCAGGGCCCGGACCAGGGCGATCAGCTGCCGCTCACCCGCCGAGAGCACGGCCGGATCCACGGTTGCGGCATAGCCGCCGAGGCGTCGGACGAGGGCCTGCGCACCGATGGCGCGGACCGCCGCGTCCAGCTCGGGCTCGGTGGCCGCGGGCTGAAGGTAGGCGAGATTCTCGCGCAGGGTGCCGGTGAACACGTAGGCCTCCTGCGGGATCAGCACACGGGCCCGGGACAACCGGCCCCGATCCAGCTCCCGCACCGGTACACCCCCCAGCCGGACACGTCCGGCGCGCGGTTCCAGCACCCCCGCGACGAGCGCGGCAAGCGTCGACTTGCCCGCCCCGCTGGGACCCACCACCGCCAGGTGCGTGCCCGGCGCGAGAACGAGGTCGAGATCCCGGACGACCGGCTCGGCGGAACGGGCATACCCAAAGGTGACCCCGCACAACTCCACACTCCCGTCGCGGGGCTGTGCTACGGGGGAGGGGGCGGGTGCCCCCGAGCCCGTGGCGGGACGATCGTCCGGTTCGGGTCCGCCGTCCGGAGGCAGCACCCCTCCGGTCGGGCCCGCGGCTTCGTCAAGTGGCCCGACGGGCCGGAATGCTCCCGGACCGGAGGCGGCAGCCGGGGCGTCGTCCGGCTTGGTGCCCCTCTCATGGGGGTGAGACCCTCCGGGCCCATCCGTCACCGCCATGGGAGAGACTCCGGCGGCAGCAGACCAGGCCTCGCCGGGCTCGGTGCCCCTCCCATGGGACTGTGGCTTGCTCGACCCGCCTGAAAACGCCCTGGGGGACAGGGCGGCAGCCCTGCGCTTGCCCGCGGGGGCGGTGGGCGGGGCCGTGTCGGGCTCGGTGTCTTGCTCCAGGGGTGGTGGTCTGCTGGGCCTGCTTGTCACCGTGTTGGGGAAGAGGCCGGCGGCCTTGCGCTTTTCCGGAGCGGGGGCGGTGGGTGGGGCGTTGTCCGGGCCCGCGCCTTTCTCCAGGGAATGTGGCTCCCCGGGCCTGTCTGTCACTGTCTTGAGGAAGAGGCTGGCAGCCCTGCGCCTGCCCGCCGGGGCAGTGGGTGGGGCCTTGTCCGGCTCCGCGCCTTTCTCCGGGGATTGTGGCTCCCCGGGCCTGGCTGTCACTGTCCTGGGGGAGAGGCCGGCAGCCCTGCGCCTGCCCGCCGGGGCAGCCGGTGGGGCCTTGTCAGGCTTGCTGCCCGGCTCCAGGGATTGCGGCCCCTGGTGCCCGCCCGTCACCGTCCCTGGGGAGCGGTCGGTGACCCTGTGGCTTCCCGCGGTGCCGACGGCGGGCGGGGGGTTGTACGGGCCGGTGTCGGCAGGTCGGGGTGGGGGGCCCGTTGTCGTGGGGGCGGAGGCTTCCAGGATTCGGGTGACGGTGACCAGGAGCCAAAGGCCGCTGCCGCCGAGACCCTGGACGAAGCCCCGTAGGGCCGGCTGCAGGGACTGGGAGACGTATGTCAGGGCGCCCAGGATGGCGCCGGTCGTCATCCCGCCGTGGACCAGCCAGGGGGTTCCGGCGAGGATGAGCACGATCGGGAGCCAGCCGCCGACGCCCAGTGCGGCGGTCCGTACGGCGGTGAGCCGGGCAAGGGCGCGGGCCGCGCCGGCTGCCGCGTCGATGCGGGCGCCGACCCGAGCGCGTACGACGTCCTCGGCGCCGCAGGCCGTGACGTCCCGCAGCCCGTCGGCCACCGCGCCCACCTGCTCGGCGATGGCCTCGTCGGCGAGCACGACGGCCCGTTGTCGTGCGGCCATCGCGCGCAGGGCCAGCAGGAAGAGTGCGAGCCCGGCCGCGAGGGGCGGCAGCACGAACAGCAGGAGGGCGGGATCGAGCACGACCAGCCCGAGCAGCACGCTCACCGCGGTGACCGAGAAGGTCTGCACGAACATCACGATCGCCCCGTAGGACTCACGGGCGATCTCGACCTGTTCGGTCAGCCGTGCCACGCCCGCCGTGTCGGCCGGCCCGGCGAGCCGGGCGGAGCGCTGCAGCGTGCCCGTGGTGACGAGGGTGACCAGGTCGTCGCGGAACGGCTCGACGACGTCGGCGAGTTGGAGTGTGGCCTGCCGGGTGCCCCAGGCGCCGAGCAGGACAGTGCAGGCCAGCAGCCCCAGCCAGCCGAGACCCTCGGTACTGCGGCCGGCGAGGAAGCCGTCGTCGACGGCCCGGGCGACCAGCCAGCCGCTCAGCAGCGCAGGCACCGCCTGGACCAGCGACCAGCCGGTGAGCCGTGTGAACTCCCGGCGCCGGGCGCGGAGGGCGGAGCGAAGCAGGCTGTGGGCCGCCGGGTTCATTGTGTGCCCCTGTCGGGTGGCGGCTCCGGGCGGAAGACTGCGCGGGCGACCAGCCGGCCGGACAGCAGCGCAGGCACCGCCTGGGCCAGCGACCAGCCGGTGAGCCGTGTGAACTCCCGGCGCCGGGCGCGGAGGGCGGAGCGAAGCAGGCTGTGGGCCGCGGGGTTCATTGTGTGCCCCTGTCGGGTGGCGGCTCCGGGCGGAAGACGGCCCGGTACGCCGGGTCCGCCCAGAGCGCTCGGTGTGTGCCCTGGTCGCGGACACGGCCCGCGTCGAGCCAGACGATGTGGTCCGCGCGGGCCGCGGTCGACGCCCGGTGGGTCACCACGAGCCGGGTACGGCGGGCGAGCCGCCCGGACCCGGTGAGCACCTTGCCGATGTGGTGCTCGGTGACGGTGTCGAGGCCGGCCGTCACGTCGTCGAGCACCAGGAGACGGCCGGCCGGGCCGGCCTGGACGAACGCGCGTGCAAGGCCCACCCGTTGGGTCTCCCCACCGGACAGCGGGGCGGTGGCCGGCGGGGTGCCGTACCCCTCGGGCAGGGTCTGGAGGAAGGCGTCGGCGCGCGCGGCGGTCGCCCCCGCCAGCACCTCGGCCTGCGCAGGGCCGCGCCCTCCGAAGGCGATCGCGTCGGCGTACGTCTCGCCCAGCAGCACCGGCCGGTCGAAGCCGTACGCCACGGCCCGCCGCAGCGCCGCGCGGTCCACGTCACGCAGCGGCACGCTGTCGAGCAGGACCTCGCCCTCGTCCGGGTCGGCCAGCCGCCCGGCCAGCGCGGCGAGCAGCGACTTGCCGGATCCCGAACGCCCCACGACGGCCGTCAGCATGCCGGGGGGCGGGGCCAGGTCGACTCCGTCCAGCACCGTGCCGCCCTCCGGAGTGCGGACGGTGACCCGGCGGAACTCCAGCCGGCCGCCACCCCCGTCCGGCAGTGGCGTGTCGCCGTACACCACGGCGGGTTCCGCCAACACCTCGGCGACCCGCCCCGCGGTGGCACGCGCGAAGGCGAGCCGGTGCGCCGAGGCGACCAGCGAACTCACGCCCGTGGCCAGCAGCACGTACTCGCTCGCGGCGAGCGTCTGACCCGGTGTGATGCGGCCCCGGGCGAGCTCCAGACCGGCCACCGCCAGCACGGCCACCTCCAGCAGGGGGACGACCGCCGCGTCCCGCGCGGAGACCCGGGCGTACGCCCGCCACATCCCCATGCCGTGGCGGTGCAGCTCCGGCAGCGGCTGCAGGATCCGCTCGGCCTCCCGCGCCGTGGTCCCCGCGGCGGCGATGGAGCGGATGCCGGTGAGAGCGTCGACGAGCCGGGCGGCGATACGGCCCTGCGTGGCGAAGTAGCGGTCGTTGACGTCGGAGACGTCACGGACGAAGGCACGCACCACCAGGACGACCAGCGGCAGTCCGGCGAGGAACGTCAGGCACAGCCAGGGGTCGATGAGGGCCAGGGCCACCACCGCCCCGACCGGGGGAAGTACTTCGGTCACCGCCCACACCAGGCCCGAGGGAGCGCTGCCGGTCCGGGCCGTGTTGCTCACCAGGCGCGTCACCAGATCGCCGGGAGTGTGGCGGCGGGTGGCACGGCTGCCCATGTCGAGGAGGTGCCCGAGCAGGGTGTGCCGCAGCCAAGCCGTGGAGCGGGAGTTGGCGACGGCGCCTGCGTAGTCGTCCGCCGCGTCGCACACCACGAGGAGCGTGACGGCGACGGCGGACAGGGTCAGCCACAGGGTGGCGTCACCGCGCCCCAGCACGGCGTCGACCGTGCGGCCCATGACGGCGGGCAGGACGACGTAGACACCGGCGAGCACCAGGGAGGTGGCGGCCAGGAAGCCGCCCCAGGTGCCGCCCCGCCGTACCGCCGTCAGCAGCAGTCGGTCCGCCGCACGTCGGTCCACGGGCCGCTCCCGTCTGCCGTCGTCGGATGGTTCCGGACGAGGGGGGCGGGGACACCTCCGGTGTCCCCGCCGTTGGGGTGAGAACTAGCAGAGCAGCAGGCTCAGGCGGCTGCCTCCGCAGCCCTTGCTCGCGCGGCTGCCCGGCGGCGGAGCGTGCCCGGTTTCGGTCTCGATGGTGAGACCTTGCAGTTCGAGGAGCGACATGTGTCCTCACCTCCTCTCTCGTACTCGCGTGGGGACGGGGAAGTCATGAGCGGGCAGGTCAGGCGTCAGGAACGGCAGTCCGGCCGGCCGGGAGTGGAACGCGGCACCCAGGGCGAGCAGGACGCCCGCGCCGCCGGTGGCCAGGTCCATGGAAAGCCGCAGCAACTGCTCGCCGGGGAAGGCGAGTTGACCGTCCAGGAGACAGGCGTGACGGGCCAGGCGGCGTACGTGGTCGGCGATCAGGGGGTCCCGCGCTGCGGCCGTACCTGGCGGGTGCGGGCGGCTGAGGTGGAGGATCATCCCGGCGAGACCGTCGAAGAGCCCGGGCTCGATGTAGAAGGACGCCCTGGCCGCCTTGCGGATCGCCGCGGCGGCGTCCAGGAACTCCTCGTCGGCGCGGTGGGCCAGGTAGTCCTCGAGCACCATGCCGATGCCCACGCTGCCGTCGGCGAGATACGGCATGGTGCGCCAGCCCTCGTTCACCTCCATCGACCCCTCCTCGCGCACGACGCAGCGGCGCAGGTCCTGGCGCAGCGCCGTGGCGGCCAGGTCGAGCAGGGCCGGGTCCTTGCTGCGCTCGTACAGGCGCAGGAACAGCAGCGCGGGTCCGGACGACCCGAACATCAGCCCCGCCCGGGGGTGGGCGCCGCCGCTGGTCTGCGGTACGGCGTCGGCCGGGCCCAGGCGGTCGGCGACGACCTCCGCCACCCGGCAGGCGGTGTCACGGCAGGTGGCGTCGCCGGTGGTGATCGCGAAGTGCAGCAGGTTGAGGCCGATGCCGGACAGTCCGCCCTTGAGGTCGAGGGGCAGCGGCTCCCACCGTTCACCCAGGCACATGTCGAGGACCTTGGCGGCCTCCTCGTGGTGTCCGAGGTGCTCGAGGACATGGGCGACGCCGTGCAGGCCGTCGTAGAAGCCGAGGCGGGTGCCCGGTGCCGGGTCGAGTGCGTGCCGGATCAGCCAGTCCTCGTGGTCGGGATGGCGTCCCGCGCCCGTCACGTCCAGCGCATACAGCACGCCTGCCGCGCCGTGGGCCAGGCCGAGTCCGCCTCCCGGGAGCAGGAACTGCTCGATGTCGCCCGGGAAGAGCCGGTCGTCGCGCTCCGGCGCGGCGGCGGCGAGGACGGCGGAGGCGATCGAGTCCCGGGCGCGCAGCCAGCCCGCCGGGTCGGGGTCCAGCCGGGGTGCGTCGCCCGCCCCGGCGTCGATGCCGCCGTCGCCGGTGATGGTCCGGACGGCCTCGTCGAGGAAGGCGCGGGGGACCGGGAACAGCCGGGCGGCCTCCCTGGCAAGCTGGCCCGCCTTGCCGACGTCCAGTTCGATCAGGCCAGTCAGCGGCAGGAACAGGAACAGCCGCAGACTGGCCAGCGCGTAGCGGTCGATGTCGAAGCCGGTGGCGCCGCGCGGGGCGATGAAGCCCGGCGCCGCGAGGACCTGGCGCCGCGCCTGCGTCACGTCGGCGGCGCCCTCGAAGTCGACCAGCACCACCCTGCCGTCCGGGCGGACCAGGATGTTGTCCGTGTGCACGTCCCCGATCACGATGCCCCGCTCGTGGACCGCCGCGACGGCCTCCTCCACCTGCCGGTGGATGTCGAGAGCCCAGTCGGTGTAGTCGGCGAAAGAGGCGGAGTCAGGGGCCAGTGCGGCGAGCGGATAGCGCTTGACGAACTCGTTGTACAGAGCCGTGGCCTCGACGAGCTCCTCGACGAGGAAGTGGTGGCCGCCCAGCTCGAAGTGGTCGCGGACCGCGGGCACGAAGGGCAGTCCGGCCAGCCGTTCCAGGGCCTCCCGCTCGCGCCGGAGCCGGGTGACGGCGTCCGCGCCGTCCGGGGTGAGCCCCGCGTGCGGCCGCCCCTCCTTGAGGACCACGCGCTCCTGCGTCCGGGTGTCCACTGCGGCGTACAGTCCGCCGGCGTTGGAGAAGTGCAGCGCCTTCTCGATCCGGTAGGGCAGGTCGGCGACCGTGGTGCGCCTGCTCTCGGCAAGGTGGGGTTCGAGGAAGCCGGGCAGCTGCACCCACTCGGGAACCTGGAAGGTGGGGCCGCGCACGTCGGGCACCAGACGGCCGGAGGGATCCTCCACCGCCTGCTCCAGCTCGCCGTCGTCCGACACGCAGTACCGGTCGGCGAAGGCCCCGTACCTGACGTAGAGCGGACCGTCCCCCCAGCGCAGGTCGCTGAGAATGTACGGGCCCTCCCGGCCGTCGAGCAGGTCGTCCAGCTCGGTGAGGATGCGCTCGCACTCAGCCTCGTCCACGGGGTAGACCGTCACGAACTTGCCGCTGGAGCCACGGTGTGCGTACTTCGCGTTGGCGAGGAACAGGGCGTCCATGCCGGGCAGGAACTTGAAGGCGATGCGGCGCGGGACGCAGTAGTCCCACACCTCGTCCAGGATCGACTGCGCGTTGTCCGGACAGGCCGAGACATGAATCTTCCAGCCCTGCCGGGGGAAGACGGTGCCGGTGGGACGGCACACCACCCAGTCGCCGAGTTCCTCTCGCGCCCACGAATCGGGCAGCGGAAGGCCGGTCTGCCGGAAGCTGCCACGCGTCCGGCCGTGATGCGGTGCGTCGTAGAAATGGGGGTCGGTGAGGGAGTAGACCTCGTACCGCTTGTCCACGGGAGTCTCCAAGGGTTCAGTCCGCCTCCCTGGTGCCTCTCACCTCCCACGATGGCAGAAGGCGCAGGCGAGGACATCGTGCGTCTGTCACCTGACGAGCGTGGGAATCACCCGGGGCCCCTGTGACGAACGCACACCCGGGGGCGGGGATAATCACGACCGCAGCCGTATTCGAACTACCCGAGAGGCGTGTGTTTCCCGCCATGCGCAACGGTCCCGCACGATGAGCGTCACCGACTCCTTCCCGCTCGGTGCCGCCACCACGCTCGACGAACTCGCCGGGGATCCGCATCCACGACTGGCGCAGCTGCGGGCACAGGAGCCCGTGTCGTGGCTGCCCGAGCTGGGCGGCTGGCTGGTGACCCGCCGCGACCTCGCGCTGCAGGTGATGCGCGACGCCGCGACCTTCACCGTCGACGACCCCCGCTTCTCCACCGCGCAGGTAGTCGGGCCGAGCATGCTGTCCCTGGACGGGGAGCAGCACACCCGCCACCGCGAGCCGTTCAACGCCCCCTTCCGCCCGCGGCAGGTGCGGGACGGCTTCGCCTCGTTCATCGAGCAGGAGACCGGTCGGCTCATCACCGCACTCGAGCCGGCCGGCGCCGCCGAACTGAGACGCGCCTTCGCCGGACCGCTCGCGGTCGCCGTCGTGACCGAGGCACTCGGGCTGTCCGGCGCCGGCACGGACACGGTGCTTTCCTGGTACGACTCCATCGTGCAGTCGGTCTCGGACATCACCGCCGGCCATGCGGCGGGACCCGCCGGAGCCGCCGCGTACGCGGAGCTACGGGCCGCCGTGGAGAACACCGTTGCCGACCGGGGCAGTTCCTCGCTGCTGGTCTCCGCCGCCGGACGGCTGGCGCTGCCCGAGGTGGCGTCCAACGCCGCGGTCCTGATGTTCGGGGGCATCGAGACCACCGAGGCGATGATCACCAATGGGCTGCTGCATCTGCTGTGCCATCCCGACCAACTCGCCCTCGTGCTCGGCGACTTCGAACTGCTGGACGGTGCGATCGAGGAGTCGCTGCGCCTGGAACCCGGCGCGGCCGTCGTGGACCGCTACGCGGTATGTGACATAGCGCTGGGCCCGGCCACCGTCCGCCGGGGCGATCTGGTCACCGTCTCCCTGGCCGGCGCCAACCGCGACCCCGCCGTCTTCCCCGACCCCGACCGTTTCGACGTCCGCCGCGAGAACGCGCGCCTCCAACTGGCCTTCGCCCACGGCCCGCACCACTGCATCGCCGCCCACCTGGCCCGCCTGGAGACCCGCATCGCCCTCCAACGCCTGCTCGAACGCCTCCCCGCCCTGCGCCTCGACCCGGACCGACCCGCAGCCCCGCACGGCCTGGTCTTCCGCAAGCCGGCCGCCCTGCATGTGCAGTGGGACAGCCTCCGCTGAGCGGCCGACGCAACGTCGCGGTCGGGAGTGGCACGCCCGGCACGAGGATTCCGGGCTCGGGCCCACGGCTCATAGGTTCTCCATGTGAACAGCGACAGCCGAGAACGAGCGGAACAATTCGTCCAGTTGCACGCCCTTGAGACAGTGGGGCAGGGCCACCCACTCCAGCTGGTCCTTCGGCCGGCTGGGGCAGTTCATGGCAAACATGGCCCGCAAGGCGGGGGTGCCGGTGGTGCACGTCGATCCGGCGTACACCTCCCGCACCTGCGCCGAGTGCGGGCATGCAGACAAGACAAACCGGGTGAGTCAGGCTTGGTTCGCATGCCGGGACTGCGGATTCGTTGATCACGCAGATCGCAACAGCTCCCGCAACATCCGCGCCCGCGCGTGGGTGTTGTGGCGACGCGGGGCCATGTCAACGGCCCCTGCCCCACCACCGCGTCAGCGGGATGGGGCTGGACGCAAACGCAGCGCCATCGCCAGTGGCGCCCGTTGCGCAAGTCCGTCGCCCGCGACGGGTAGTTGACGGTGAACGTGCCGCCCTGCGCGCCCGCGGTCTGCCGTCCCCGCGGCTGCGGGAGCTGTACCGCCACCCGACCGTACGGCGAACGGTGGCGGGTCTCACGGCCGTGGACGAGGACCTCCGGAAGTGACTCGCCCTGTGCTCAGTGACCAGGGTCCACCCACGTGAGCCCGTCCTCCGAGGCCACCAGCCCGCCGGGCCGCACCGGCGTCTCCTCCTCCAACGGGCCGCCGAACACGCCGCGTTCCTGCAGGACCGCACCCTCCTGGAACACCTGACGGATGGAGGCGGACTCGAAGAGCGGGTTGCGCAGGCCGTCGGAGTCCGGCAGCCGGCCCACCGCCGCGCCGAGCTCCGAGGAGGCCGCCGTCAGCCGTGCGCCCGCCTCCCCGAGCCCGCCGAAAGTCGCGTCGCCGGAGGCGAGACCGCCCACCAGTTCCACGAACGCCTCCAGTTCCGTCGCGCCCACATTGGTGACCTTGCGGGCCTTCCAGAAGTACGAACGCTCGTCCTGATGCATGTCGTAGAAGGAGACCAGGAACTCGTAGAACAGGCTGTACTCGTGCCGGTAGCGGGCCTCGAACTCGTCGAACAGGCGCCCCTCGTCCAGCGTCCCGGCCAGGCTGCTGTTGATGGAGCGGGCCGCGAGCAGGGCGCCGTACGTGGCGAGGTGCACGCCCGAGGAGAGCACCGGGTCGACGAAGCACGCCGCGTCGCCGGCCAGTGCCATGCCGGGCCGCCACAGCCGGGACTTCCAGTACGACCAGTCCTTGCGTACGCGGACCTGGTCGTAGGGCACCTCGGTGGCCTGTGGAACCCCCTGGAGGAGGTCGCGGACCTCGGGGCACGAGTCGATCAGGCGGCGCCAGGCCGCCACCGGGTCCCGCTGTATCGCGGCGGCGCTCTCCCGGCTCACCACCGCCCCCACACTGGTGAGGTCGTCGCGGAGCGGGATGTACCAGATCCAGCCCTCGTCGAAGGCGGCGCAGAAGATGTTGCCGTCGTTGGGCCTGGGCAGCCGTCTGCCCCCGGCGAAGTAGCCGAACACCGCGATGTTGCGGAAGAAGTCGGAGTACGTCCGGCTGCCGCCGACCTCGGTGTGGATGCGGCTGCCGTTCCCGGAGGCGTCCACGACATGGCGGGCCCGGGCCTCGCGGAACTCGCCGCCGGGTCCGCTCCAGCTGACTCCCCGCACCCGCTCCTCGTCGGCGAGCACGCCCTTGACGCGGCAGTTCTCCCGCACGTCGACGCCGACCCGGCGGGCGTTGTCCAGCAGGATCGCGTCGAACCGGGACCGCTCGACCTGGTAGGCGAACGAGGTCGGGTCGGCCAGCCGGGGAGAGAGGGCGAAGGAGAACTGCCACGGATCCCGGTTGCGGCCCCACCGGAACGTCCCGCCGCGCTTCAGCTTGAAGCCCGCCCGCGCGACCTCGTCCTCGACGCCCAGGATGCGGCACACCCCGTGCACGGTGGAGGGCAGCAGCGACTCGCCGATCTGGTAGCGGGGAAACGTCTGCTGTTCCAGGAGCAGGACGCGGTGGCCGCGCAGCGCGACGGCGGTGGCGGCGGTGGACCCGGCCGGACCACCGCCCACGACGATGACGTCGAACTCCTCAACGTCCCTGTGCTCACGGGTGGGTTGTGCAACGGTCACGGTGCCTCTCCTAGGGAGTCGATCCACGCGCGGACGGCCGCCACGGTGGTCCGGGCGTGCTCCTGCATGAACGAGAAGTGGTCGCCCGGGACGTCGACCTGGGTGTGCGGCAGCGGCCAGGACGTCCGCCACTCGTCCGGGCCCGCGCTCGCCGCCATCTCGGCGGTGGGCCGGGTGGCCCTCACGAGCAGGGTCGGGGTGTCGACCGGTTCGGGGTTCCAGCCCAGGAACATACGGGTGTACGCCCCCAGCGCCGCAACACCGGCGTCCTCGTCCGCGGCGAACTCGGTGCCGCCCAGCCGCGGCGCGATGACCGCGGGCAGCGACAGCAGCCAGTCCTTGTCGCTGTTGCCGTCGTTGACGAGGTAGCTGTCCAGCAGCACCTGCCCCACAGGAGCGGCCCCCAGTGCTTCGAGCCGCCGGGTCACGGCGTGTGCCACCGCGCCCCCGGTGCTGACGCCGACGACCACGAAGGGCCGGCCGCCCACGTGCCGCAGCACCGACTCGGCGTGGGTGAGCGCCAGGGTGTCCCGGTCGGCCGGCACCGCGCGGCCCGCACCGATGCCCGGGTGCGGGAACTCCAGAACGTCCAACTCCCCCTGAAAACAACCGTGGAAGGGAGCGAACTCCCCGCCCGGCACGCCGAACGTCGGGTGGGTGCCGGTGAAGAACACGAGCACCGCCCCGCCGTCCCCGGCACCGGTGGCGCGCCGCACCGGCGGGATCGCGTGCCGACGACTCTCGCCCGCGTCGAACGTGGGAACCGCCCAGGACGCCGTGACCAGCATCTGCATCGCGGCGACCACCTGACCGGCCTCGCAGACCCGCCGGTAGAGCGAGGACAGGGTCTGCGCGGGCCGCGGGCCCGCTGTCCCCTTGGTATCGGGCGCCGCCGACGGCAGGTCGTCCTCCAGCAGACCGAGGATGTGACGGGCCAGCCCCTGAGCCGTCGGATGCTCGAACACCACGGCGGCCGAAAGCCGCAGCCGCAGCGCCATGCTCAGCCGGTTGCGGACCTGCACGGCCATCAGCGAGTCGAAGCCCAGCTCGGCGAAGGACCTGCCGGCCGGGAGCGCCTCGGCGTCCGGATATCCGAGCACCGCCGCCACGTCGGCGCTCATCAACTCCGCAAGCCTGCCTTCCCGTTGATCGGCGGGAAGCTCGGCCAGCATCCGGCGCCATGCTCCCGGCTCCCATGGCTGCTCAGGACCCGACCGGGCCTTCCCGAGAGCGGGCGTACGAGGGCGCACCAGCCCGCGCAGGAGTGGCGGCAGCGGTCCTTGGGCGGAACGGAGGCCCGCCCGGTCCAGCAGAACAGGCGCCAGCACGGACCCGCCGTCGCGGAGCGCCGCGTCGAACAGGGTCAGCCCCTGCGCCGTGGACAGCGGGCGGAATACGTCACCGTTCCGCTGCTGTGCTCCTGCCATACCCCCTGAGGCCTCCCACGGCCCCCAAGCCAGGGACACGGCCGGCAGTCCGAGGCGGGTGCGATGGCAGGTCAGGGCGTCCAGGAAGGAGTTCGCCGCCGCGTAGTTGCCCTGGCCCGCGCGGCCCAACAGACCGGAGACCGAGGAGAACAGGACGAACGCCGACAGGTCCAGGTCGCGCGTCAGCTCGTGCAGATGCCAGGCCGCATCCGCTTTCGGCCGCAGCACCGCCGCCATCCGCTCCGGGGTCAGCGCGGTCAGGACCCCGTCGTCAAGCACCCCGGCAGCATGCACCACGGCGGTCAGAGCGGGCGCACAGCTGTCGATCACCTCGGCGAGCGCGGCACGGTCGGCCGCGTCGCAGGCCGCGATCCGCACCTCGGCGCCCAGCTCCTCCAGCGCGGCGCGCAGTGCCCCGGCGCCCGGTGCCTGCGGCCCCAGGCGCCCGGTGAGCAGCAGGTGTCGTACGCCGTACGAGGTGACGAGATGGCGGGCGAGCTCCGCACCCAGAGCGCCGGTACCGCCGGTGATCAGTACGGTGCCGGTCCAGAGGGGGGTGTCCGCGGATGCGTGGCCGGTGGCACGGACCAGGCGTGGAACGTGCAACTGCCCGGATCGGATGGACAGTTGAGGGTGACCTGTGGCCACGGCCGCGGGCAGGAGCCGTAGCGACTCGGGTCGTCCGTCCACGTCCACGAGCGTGACACGCCCGGGTACCTCGGACTGGGCCGTGCGCACCAGCCCCCACACCGCGGCACCGGCCAGGTCCGGGTCCGGCGCGGTTGCGTTCCGCGTCAGCACCACCAGACGCGAGCCCGCCGTGCGCGGATCGTCCTGCCAGTCCTGCAGCGTGCGCAGCACCTTGGCCGTCAGCGCGTGTACGGCGGGCATCGGGTCGGGAGCCGCCGCCGGGCCGACGGCCGTGACGACGACGGTGTCCGGTTCGGGTACGGCGGTGTCCACGACATCCGGGAGCAGCGCGCGCAGGTCCAACTCGTCCGGACCCAGAACCGCCCAGAGTGCTGTGAAGTCCCGTCCGCCGTCGGACGATTCCACGGGGGACCAGGCGGGGCGCCACAAGGCCTGCCCCACCACGTCGAGTTCGGCCGTCGGGACGGGGAGTTCCCGTGTGACGAGGGAATCCACGCGCACCACCGGGCGACCCGCCCGGTCGGCGAGCGTCACCGAGAGGGCATCCGCTCCGGTCGGGGCGACCCGTACGCGTACCTCCGACGCCCCCACCGCGTACAGCCGCACGCCGGTCCACGCGAACGGCACCCGCAGAGCCTCCTCCCCGTCCGCGGAGCCCGTCAGCAGCGGCGCGTGCAGTGCCGCGTCCAGCAGTGCCGGATGGATGCCGAAGCGGTCGGCGTCCGTCAACACCCCTTCGGGCAGCCGCACTTCCGCGAACAGGACGTCCCCGCGCCGCCACGCCGACCGTACGCCCCGGAAGGCCGGCCCGTACGCGAGGCCGCTCTCAGCGAGACCGTCGTAGGCGTCCGTGAGATCGACCTCGACGGCACCGTCCGGGGGCCATGCCGTGAGTTCCGGGTCCGGCGACGGAGTCTTTGCGGGGTCCGGGCCGAGCAGGCCGGTGGCGTGCCGGGTCCAGGCGGGCTCTGCATCCACGTCGGGGCGGGCGTAGACGTCGAACGGCCGTCGGCCGGACTCGTCCGGCTTGCCTACGACGAGTTGGACGCGGACCCCGGTGTCCGGGGCGAGGATGAGCGGGGCCACGACGACGAGTTCGTCGAGGCTGCCGCAGCCGACCTCGTGGCCCGCCTGTACGGCCAGTTCCACGAACGCCGTCGCGGGCACGAGGACCGCACCGGCGACCACATGATCGGTGAGCCACGGGTGCATGGTGGGCGAGAGCAGTCCGGAGAACACCGTGCGGTCGGTGTCCGGCACGGTGAACGCCGGGCCCAACAGCGGGTGTTCGTGGGCGGCCGCCACAGGGGCCGGGGTCTGCGGCGCGTCCAGCCAGTAGCGGCGGCGCTGGAAGGCGTACGTCGGCAGGTCCACCCGCCGGGCCCGGCTTTCCGCGAACACCGCGGGCCAGTCGACCCGCGCCCCGCGTACATGGAGACGGGCCACGGCGGTCAGGAGGGTCTGCGGCTCGTGTTCGCCGCCGCGGGTGGCGGTGATGCACAACGGTCCGTCGCCGTCCGGGCCGGTCAGGCATTCCTCGGCCGCCGCCGTGAGGGCGGGGCCGGGGCCGATCTCCAGGAACGCGGAGACGCCGTTGTCCCCGAGCCAGTGCAGGGCGTCGGCGAACCGCACCGGCCGGCGGGCGTGCCGTACCCAGTACTCCGGGGAACACAGCTCCGCGGCCTCGGCCGGGCCGCCTGTCACCGCCGAGACCACGGGTATCCGTGGCGGCCGGAAGGCCAGCGCCTCGGCAACTTGGCGGAAGTCGTCGAGCATCGGCTCCACCAGCGGTGAGTGGAAGGCGTGGGCGACCCGCAGGCGTACGGTCCTGCGGCCGCGCGCCTCGAACCCGGCCGCGACGGCGAGCACCGTCTCCCGTACGCCGGAGATCACCACCGAGCGCGGCCCGTTGAGGGAGGCGATCGCCACCCGGTCGCCCGCGTTCCCGAGCGCCGAGAGGACTTCCTCTTCGGTCGCGTGCAGGGCCATCATCGCCCCGTCGGCGGGCAGGGCCTGCATCAACCGGCCGCGGGCCGCGACCAGTTGCGCCGCGTCGGGCAGATCCAGCACTCCGGCGACATGGGCCGCCGCCAGTTCTCCCACGGAGTGGCCGGTCAGGAAGTCGGCCCGCACCCCCCAGGACTCCAGGAGCCGGAACAGCGCCACCTCGAAGGCGAACAGACCGGCCTGCGTGAAGTCCGTACGGTCGAGCAGCGCGGCCTCGGGCGAAACCCGCTCCGCGGACAGCACCTGGCCCAGTGGCAGTTCGAGACGGGCGTCGAGCTCCCGGCAGACGTCGTCGAAAGCGGTGGCGAAGACGGGAAACGCGGCACGCAACTCCGCGCCCATCCGAACGCGTTGGGCGCCCTGCCCGGTGAACAGGAAGGCCGTGCGCAGGCCCGGGTCGGCGACGGCCCGCATCGAGCCGATGCCGTCGCCGCCCTCGGCGAGTGCCTCCAGGGCCGACAGCATGCGCGCTCGGTCGTCGGCCGGCACCATCGCCCGGTGGGCGAGCGCCGACCTCGACACGGCCAGGGAGAGGCTGATGTCGGCTGCGGAGAGGCCGGGGCGGGCCTTCAGGCGGTCAGCGAGTCGGCGGGCCTGGGCCCGCAGGGCCGTCTCGTCGGCGCCGGAGAGCAGCCAGGGGGCTGCCGCTGAGAGGTCCGCGGGAGGTGCGGTGATGTGCCGTCCTTCGTCTGCGGCGTCATCGTGGCTGGTCGCCGCGCCCCTTTGGGGCGCTGTCGTTGCCCAGGGCTCCTCAAGGATCACGTGCGCGTTGGTGCCTCCGATACCGAAGGCCGACACACCGGCCCGGCGCGGCCCGGCGTCCGTCGCGGGCCACGGGCGGGCCTCGGTCAGCAGCTGCACCCGGCCGGCGGACCAGTCGACGTGTGGTGTGGGGGTCTGCGTGTGCAGGGTCCGGGGGAGTTCCTCGTGGTGCAGGGCCTGCACCATCTTGATGACTCCGGCGACTCCGGCGGCCGCCTGGGTGTGACCGAGGTTCGACTTGACCGAGCCGAGCCACAGCGGCGGCCGGTCCTCGGGCCGCCCCTGGCCGTAGGTGGCCAGCAGGGCACGCGCCTCCAGGGGGTCGCCGAGCGTGGTGCCCGTGCCGTGCGCCTCCACCGCGTCCACGTCCTGCGGGCGCAGTCCCGCGTCGGCCAACGCCCGTGTGATCAGCCGCTGTTGGGCCTGGCCGTTGGGCGCCGTCAGCCCGTTGGACGCGCCGTCGGAGTTGACCGCGGAGCCGCGCAGCACGGCCAGCACCGGGTGGCCGTGGCGGCGGGCGTCGGACAGCCGCTCCAGCAGCACCAGGCCCGCACCCTCGGCCCAGGCGGTGCCGTCCGCCGTGGCCGAGAACGACTTGCAGCGGCCGTCGGGCGCGAGACCGCGCTGCCGGCTGAACGCCGTGAACGGCTTGGGCGTCGCCATCACCGTGACCCCGCCCGCCAGCGCGAGGGAACACTCCCCGGAGCGCAGCGCCTTCGCCGCCCAGTGCAGCGCCACCAGCGAGGAGGAGCAGGCGGTGTCGACGGTGATCGAGGGCCCGCGCAGGCCGTAGACGTACGAGATGCGGCCCGAGGCCACGCTGCCGGACGAGCCCAGGCCCAGATGGGCCTCCAGTTCGTGGGTGGTGAAGCGGGCGGAGTAGTCGCCGTGCATCACGCCCACGAACACGCCCGTGTCGCTCTCGCGGATCGCGGCGGGGTCGATGCCCGCCCGCTCCCAGACCTCCCACGAGGTCTCCAGCAGCAGCCGCTGCTGCGGATCCATCGCCAGTGCCTCGCGCGGCGAGATCCCGAAGAGACCCGCGTCGAACTCCGCCGCCCGGTGCAGGAATCCGCCCCGGCGCGTGTACGAGGTGCCGATCCGGTCCGGGTCGGGATCGTAGAGGGCAGCCAGGTCCCAGCCCCGGTCGGTGGGGAAGTCCGAGGTGGCGTCCCTGCCCTCCGACACCAGCCGCCACAGGTCCTCGGGGGAGTCGACATCGCCGGGCAGGCGGCAGCCCATGGCGACGATCACCACCGGATCGTCGGTGCCCGCGTCTGCGGCGGAGGGCGGGACGGACGCGGTGGCGGGCGTGAAGAGGGTGTGGTGCAGGTGCCGGGCCAGCGCGGCCGGTGTGGGCTGGTCGAAGACCAGCGTCGAGGGCAGCCGCAGCCCGGTCGCCTCGCCGAGCCGGTCGACGAGCGTGACGGCGCCCACGGAGGTCAGGCCGAGATCGGTGAACGGGCCGTCCGCGTCAAGCCGTTCGTACGGTCCGCTGTCGCAGACCGCGGCCGTCTCCGCGAGCACCGCCTCGCGCAGCGCCCGCTCCCTCCCCTCCGGCGGCAGGGACAGCAGCCGCTGCCGCAGGGCTCCCGCGGCGGCCGTGGGGGAGGACGGGGCCGGCCGGACCGCTCCCGTCACGACGGCGTGCCGGGCGATCTTGCCGGACGCCGTGCGCGGTACGGCCGCGATCTCGCGGATCTCGACGGGCAGTTTGTACGCGGCCAGCCGAGTACGGCACGCGTCCAGGACCTGCCGTGGGTCGAACCCTTCCGGTCCCGGGACGACATAGGCCACCGGGACCTCGCCGAGGACGTCGTGCGGGGCGCCCACCACTACCGCGTCCCGCACGCCGGGGCAGCGCAGCAGGGCCTGTTCGATCTCCGTGGGGTGGATATTCTCCCCACCGCGGATGATCAGCTCGCTGACCCGGCCGGTGAGGGTGAGATGGCCGTGTGCGACGCGTCGGCCGAGGTCTCCGGTGCGGTACCAGCCGTCCCGCAGCGCGGCCTCGGTCTCCTTCGGCCGGTTGTGGTAGCCGGTCATCAGGCTCGGGCCGCGCACCCAGATCTCGCCCTCGTCGCCGTCCGCGACATCGTTGCCGGAGCCGGGATCGACGACGCGCACCTCCATGCCCGGCACCGGCGGGCCGCAGGAACCGTCGACCCGCGGCCCGTCCGGACGGTTCACCGCGATCATGCCGCAGGTCTCGGTGCTGCCGTATGCATCGAGCAGCTGCGCCCCCAGCAGGTCCTCCACCGCCCGGCGCAGGGCGGGTGCGCTCGGGGCGCCCGCCACGATGCAGGTCCGCAGTCCCGGCGGAGTCGGGGACGGCTCCTCCTGGGCGGACGCCAGCAGCTGGTGGTAGGTGGCGGGCACCCCGGCCAGGACGGTGTAGGGGCCGCCCAGGTCTTCGCGCGGTGTCCGCAGCTCCTGCAACAGGCCGTCGGGCGGGAGGAGTTCGGCGGTGATCCTGGCGCTCGCGCCGACCGCGGTGACACCCAGGACGGCAAGAGAGTGCCCGAAGCTGTGGAACAGCGGCAGCGGCCACAGCAGGCGGTCCGCGGAGGAGAGCCCGAACAGCGGGGCGTAACAGGCGGCCGCCGACCACAGGGCGGCGCGCTGCGTGGACAGCACGCCCTTGGGCCGGTGGGTGGTGCCGGAGGTGTAGAGCATCCAGGCGGGCTCGTCGAGGCCGAGATCGTCCCGGGGCGGCCCGGCGGGGGAGGGATCGGCGGCTATGGCGTCGAAGAGGGCCGTGCCGTCCGGGGCGTCCTCGGGGAGTGGGCCCGGGCCGGTCAGCAGGATGCGCGTACGGTCCTGTCCGGGACGCAGGCGGTGCAGCCGGGCCAGGTGCGCGGGGTCGGTGACGAGGACCGAGGCGCCGCTGTCCTCGAGGAAATGGGCGAGTTCGGCGTCGGAGGACCGGGGATTGAGCGGTACGCCGACCGCTCCTGCCCTGACGACGGCCAGCACACTCTCCACCGTCTCGACACAGTTGCCCAGGCAGATCGCGACC
The DNA here is from genome assembly GCF_000720765.1 of Streptomyces sp. NRRL S-646. Taxonomy (GTDB): domain Bacteria; phylum Actinomycetota; class Actinomycetes; order Streptomycetales; family Streptomycetaceae; genus Streptomyces. The sequence goes on along the minus strand of NZ_JODC01000004.1, from coordinate 237,053 downwards.
CGCTCGCCCCGCCGCAGACCGGTCCGGGCGAGGTACGCGGCAAGTCGACCTGTGCGCCGCTCCAACTCCTCGTAGGTCACGGCGCGCACGTCGTCGGCGAACGCCACACGTGAGGGCGCCTCCCACGCGTGCGCCTTCAGCAGCTCCGGCAGCGGCCGGATCAGCCCGTCGTGCGTCATGTTCCTGCCCCTCCGGCCCGTGCTCGGCACGGCGGCCGTCAATCCCCTTGCAGGTCAATGACGTTGAGCCTACGGGGACGAGGGCCCGGTGATCGAACATTCCGGCGGGGTGGCGCAAAGGAGGAGCCCCTTCCTCACCGGCGGGGCTCCTTGCTCACTGCGGGCCGAAGTCCGACGGATCCCAGTCGTGGCTGCTCGACGCCTGCGGTGCCTGGTCCTGCATCTGCTCCGCGGCCACACGGGCTTCCGCCACGACGTCACCGCGCTCACGCAGCAGGCTTTCGTACACCGGCAGGTGATCGTTTCCGGTCGGGTTGGGTATCACAGTCTGGTCCTTCTCCGTGGTGAGCTGGTCGTCCGGGCTGGTCGATCACGGAACCCGTGACCGACCAGCCAATAAATCAGGACAGGCAGACCGAATTGAGGAGAAGGCGAACGCCTTCGGTGTCCATGGTGAAAATGTCCTGTGCGCTCAGGACTACGCGGCCGCTACCGCGGTGGCGGTCACCGTGTTGTCGCACTCCGCGAAGACGCCGTCGTCCAGGGCGACCTGGTGTGCCCCGGAGGCCGGCAGGCCGACCACCAGCGTCGGGTAGCCGACCGGCTTGGCGCCGGACTTGCAGTAGCCGTCTCCCTCGCCCTGGACCTGGACGAAGGTCAGCTTCAGCGAGGCCTTGGCGCCCGGGGCCAGCTTGACCGGCGCGGCGGAGCCGGAGGGCGTCACCTTCAGCGGGGCGTTGTGGTCCGGGGAACCGTTGCCCGCGCCGGCCACCGTGGGGTGGCCCTGCAGGGTGCACGGCTTGGCGGAGACGTTGGTGAACTCGATCACCGCCGCTCCGATCCCGGTGCCCTCCGGGCGGTCGGTGGCCTGGTGTGCCGTCACCTTCAGGGCGGTCGCCGCGCACGCCTTCACGGCCGTACCTGTGGAACCGGAGCCGGATATGGGGGATGCCGTCGCGGTCGGGGCCTTCGCGGTGGGGGCCTGGGAGGTGGGGGCCTGGGAGGGTGCCGGGGTCGTCGTGCCCGGTGTGGTGGGAGCGGATGGCGCGCTGCTCGGCGCCTTCGACGACGTTTCGGCCCCCGCCTTGGAGCCGTCGGCCTGACACGCGGTCACCGACAGGGCGGCCGAGAGTGCGGCGATCGCCAGCGCGGCCTTGCGGATGCCGTTCACGTACTGCATGGAGTCCCCCGAGTTCGGATGGTGCGGGGTCGGTCCTTCGCCGGCACCCGACCATGGAGACATGACTGCCTCGCCGGGGGTTTCTCCTGTGGGTCAGCTGTGACACGTGTGGATCTTCTGTGACAGTGCGGTGACGTGCGCTCCGCGGGTTGTGCCGAATTGCCGCTCCCGGGCGAAGTCCGCTGCGGTTCGGCCGCATTCATCTGCGGCTCCGCCGCGGGGCGTGATTGGCCGTCGATCGTCTGCGGGTCCGTCGGGGCTGGTCGCGCCCGCGCGGCGGAGCCGCATATGGATACAGCCCCGCGCCCTGTTGGGACGCGGGGAACTACGCGACCGGTCAGGCCGCCGCGGGCTCCTCCTCCGCGATGCCCACCGTTGCGTCCTTGTCGCCCTTCCCGCGCAGCGCGATCACGCTGAGGAGGCAGCAGGCCAGGGCCGAGAGGCCGCAGATCACGTAGCCGATGGCGTACCCGTTGCCGAGGGCTTCCAGGGCGAGGGGAACGGCGCCTCCCGGCGGGGAGGACGGCGGCACGGAGTTGGAGGCGAGCGGGCCGCCCTCCGCGGCCACCTGTCCTGCGGCCGCCTTGACCTCGGCGGACAGGTGGGAGGTGGCCAGCTTCGAGGTGAACTCGTTCGCCGCATGGCTCAGCGCGATCGCACCGATGACCGCCGGACCGAGTGTGAAGCCGAAGTCGCGCAACAGGCTCGTCGATGCGCTGGCCATACCCGCGTAGTGGACCTCCACCGTGTTGACGGCCGTCGCCGTGATCGAGGAGACCGTCAGCGCGAAGCCGATGCCGACCAGGCCGATGGGGAGGATGAGAGAGGTCAGGGCGCGGTCGTGGACCGAGAGGGTGGCGGCGATGAAGTCCCCGGTGGCCATCAGTCCGAGGCCGGCGCCGAGCACCCAGCGCGGGCTGACCTTCTCCAGCAGCCGGGAGATGAGCGGCATCAGCAGCAGCGTCCAGGCGTTGAGGAGGATGAACGCGAACGAGCCGCGCAGCGGGCTCTGGTGCTGGATCGGGCCGAGCCGGATGCTGGTCGCGTAGGCGGTGCCGAGGTAGCTGAACATGCCGACCACCGCGACGAAGGACGCCACCGCGAAGGCCCGGTTCTTGAACAGATCGAGCCGCAACAGCGGGGAGGCGGCTCGGTGTTCGGCCACGATGAACAGGCCGATGAACACCGCGGCGACCATGTACGCGATCACCACCGGCGTCGCCGTCCAGCCGTCCGCCGGGCCCTGGATCACCGCGTAGAGCAGGGCGAACATGCCGATGCCGATGGTGATCTGTCCGGCCAGGTCGAGTGAACGGCCCTCCGGGGCGCTGGAGTTGTGTGCCAGCAGTTGGCTGAGCACGGTGCTGATCAGGGCCAGGCCGGTGACGACGATGAACGCCCACCGCCAGGAGCCGTAGTTGCCGGTGATGCCGCCCAGGACGGGGGCGACGAAACCGCCGCTGGACAGGGCCGCCGCCCAGATCGTGATGGTGCGGGCACGGTCCTTGGCCGAGTGGGTGCCCGCGGCGATCATCGCGAGCGACGTCGGGAACAGCGCCGCCGCGCCCAGCCCGGCGATGGCCTGGCCCACCCAGAGCATGTGGATGCCGGTGCTGGCGGCGGCCAGTGCCTCGCCGACCACCAGCAGCGCACCGCCGCCGACCAGCAGCCGCTTGCGGCCGAAGAGGTCACCGAGGACGCCGAAGGTCAGCTCCAGTACGGAGACGGGCAGCAGGAACGCATCCGAGATCCAGGTCAGCTGCGAACCGACGGGGTGCAGGTCCTCCTGGAAGAGCCCGTTCAGCGTGGCCGGCATGGCCAGGGCGATCTGTGCCAGACAGACCGCGAAGCAGCCGGCGATCAGGGTGCCGACGGGCAGACCGCCGGATGGTTGTGAGGCGGCGGTGGCGCCGGCTTGGGTGCGCGTTTCGGTGGACACAGGTGCTCCCCTTTGAGCGGCTGGGCGGCTTTGAACGAAGCGGGGACGCCAAGAACGCGATGAATGTAGGGCAGTTTTTCGACGGCGGTCAATAGATTGCCCAGTAACGGTGAGCATGGCTGTGCCCGGGGGGTGCCACCGGATGTCCGGGCGGTACTACGGGACGGCCACCGCGATCACGTCCAGTGCGCTCGCGGCCTCCTGACGCGCCGGCTCCTCGCAGCGGCGCGCCAGCTCGTGGAACCGCTCCTCGGCGCGGGCCGCCGGCCAGTCCTCGGGGAGGTGCTCGGCGGGCAGATGGGGATCCTGGCGGACCTGGTCCAGCCAGTCGGTGTGCAGCAGCAGCTGCCGTACGAGTGCGTTCGCCGGCTCGTCGGCGTCCGTGCTCCAGCGGGCCAGGAAGGCCTCGTATCCCTTGGCGACGGACTCCACGTCGAACGCCGTGTGCAGGATCGTCCGGGCGTCGGTCGGGGCGACGGCCGTGGCTCCCTGGAAGACACGCAGATACGGGTCGAGGTCCAGCCCGGCGACGATCCCGGGCACGTCCACCGTGCCGGGCGCCACCCACAGGCCGTTCTGCAGCGGGCCGAAACCGCTCCACAGCAGCCGGGAACGCAGATCGTGCCGCTCGCGGCGCCACGCCTCCGGGAGGGAGAACCCGACCAGGGTCCAGGTGCCGTCCCAGGTGCGGTTGACCGCGCCGGTGTGCCAGACCCGGTCGTGGCCGTCCTGCAGGACGCGGGTGGCGCGGGGCGTCGGGCCGAAGTACGTCTTACGGCCGCGCCGGTGCCGTTCCAGCAGGCCGCGCTTGACCATGCGGGTCAGCGTCGACCGTACGGCGTCCTCGGTGATCCCGGCCTGCCCGAACACGTCGATCAGACTGCTCGCCGACAGGGCCACGTCCCGGCCCAGGGCGTGAATGCCGAAGAAGCTCAGCATCAGCGACTGCGGCCGGGGTGCGCTGCCCGCCTGGTCCGGCGGATCGAAGCTGGTCACCGGGCAAGAGTAGATCCGGTCCTTCTCACCTCGACGGACAGGTCGTTGTCCACCGATCGAGCCCTTGCCCCACTCTGCCTCCATCGGGGCCGCCGCACCCATCAGGAACACGTTGTTGCACAGGCCGAGTTCCGCGATGAGCCGGCGCAGCCGGTCGTGCTCCTCGCCCTTGCCGTAGATGCGCAAGAGCCAGTCCGGGTGTGCGGCGGCGACCACGGCGAAGGCCTCGATCAGCAGGTCGTAGCGCTTCACAGGGGCCAGTCGGCCGGCCGCGACGACCACCTTCGCGGTGCCGTCCGCGGCCGGCAGCGCGGGGTCCGGCACGCTGTTCGGCAGCTCCTGCACCCGTACGCCCGGCAGCCGCATCTTGCGCCGGTAGGCGCCCGCGTCCGCCTCTGTGACCGTGGTGACGACGTCGAGCCGGCGGTAGGCCCGACGCAGCGCGCTGCGCAGCCGCGGTGAATGGTCGTCCAGAGTGAGGTGCTCCTGACCGATCCGCGCGACATGCCGGGGAGCCTCGAGCGCGAGGTGCACATTGAGCCCCGGCCGGGTGCCGATCACCACGTCGGCGTCGGTCGTGGCAAGGCACTCGCCGATCCGCCGGTCGGTCAGCTCGCTGTACTGCCCGTACCGGTACTCGGCGCGCGGGAACACCCTCGCCGGTCTCAGATGTGACGCATGCTCCCTCTCGTGTCTGAGGTCCACCAGCGGGCGCAGCGTCACCTTCGGATCCAGGGCGAAGTTCGGGTGCTCCCGGTGCCGCAGCACGGAGACGATCTCCACCTCGTGCCGCTCGGCCCATGGTGGGCTGGACCCGTCCAACCACCATACGGTTGCTGTCTGTTACCACTTCGTAGTGCCCGCCGGGCCGCGGTCGCCTACCCGATGTCGACCACCCGGGCCCAGGCGGGCGGCGCATCGGGCACATGGTCGGGATCCTCCTCGTCCCAGCTTGCGCCCTGCCGGGGGAACAGACCCACCACCGTCCGGCACGCCGGTCGCGAGTCCGGCCAGGGCGTCTGACCGTCGGTCAGCACCACCACGACATCGGGGCCCGGGTGCGTGCGCAGCGCCTTGGCGAAGCCCGTGCGCAGATCCGTGCCGCCGCCGCCCATCAGCGGGATGCCCTCGGCCCGGCACAGCGGGTGCGCGATCCGGGCCGCCGCGTCGCACGGCACCACGGTCACCAGGTCGCGGCGGCCGCCCACGGCACGGGAGATCGCGGCGACCTCCAGGAGCGCGCTGCCCAGTTCGGTGTCACTGACCGACCCGGACGTGTCGATGATCACCGAGACCCGGGGCGGTCTGCGCCGCAGGCTCGGCAGCACGACGCCGGGCAGTGACGCCGAGCGCCGCGCGGGCCGGCCGTAGCTGTAGTCCTCGCCCGCGCCCGACCCGGAGGCCGCGGAACGGACCGCCGCGCCCAGCAACTCCCGCCACGGCTGCGGTGGATGGAACGCCTTCTCGGCCCATCGCCGCCACCCCTCCGGGGCGCTCCCCGGACGGCCCTTGAGCCCCTGCGCCACCCGGAACCGCACCGCGTCCTGTTCCTGTGCGCTCAGGCCGTGCGCGCCGTCCGGCCCGAGCTCCCACTCCCGCGCCAGCCCGTCGGCGCCGCTGCCGCAGTCCAGCCAGGCCATGCTCTGCGTCCGCGCGCCGAGCGTGAACTGACGCAGGTAGTCCTCCATCAGCTGCCCCTCGTCCAGCCCCAGGGCCGTCGGCCGCACCGCACCCCGGGGCGGGACCAGCCCGTCGCCGTAGATGTCGTCGTTGATCTCGCAGTCCGCGGCGATGTTCATCCGCAGCCGTTCTCCGGGGCCGGTCAGCCCGCGCTCCCGGGCGACCCGGTCACTGCGCCCGTGATGGTCGCGCAGCAGGTGCGACACCTCGTGCACCCACACACCCGCCAGGTCCTCCACCGGCATACGGTCCACGAACCCCGGTGAGACATAGCACCGCCAGTGCCGGTCGACCGCCATCGTCGGCACCTGCCGCGACTCGACGGTGTGCAGGGCGAACAGCGCGGTCGCCAGGTAGGGGCGGGCCCGGGCGGCCTGCAGCCGGGCCGCGAAGAGCTTGTCGAGGTCCAGGGCCCCGGGTTCGTCGGGGCTCATCGGCCGGCCTTCGCGGTGAGGGCGGCGCGGGCCGCCGCCTGGTCCGCCCGCCGGGACACGGACACCGCTCCGGCGAGCTTCTCGATCGCCGCCGGTACGTCCCAGTCCTCGCGGCGCAGCGTGGCGAGCGTGGTCGCGGGCACCACCACCAGGTCCGGCGCCCCCGTCTCCAACGCGCGGACCAGGAGCGACCAGGCCGCGTCCCAGCGGGACTTCTCGGGGCGGCCGCGGACCGCCGCCACCACACCGTCGAGCACGGCCTGGCGCAGATCACCCCGCTCGGGCAGCTCGGCGTTCGTGGGGTCGGCCAGGAGCACCTCGGGATCGGGCAGATCCAGCCGGTCCAGACTGGCCAGCAGTTCAAGGCCCGGTCCGTCGCCCACCGTGCCCCGCACCAGCAAGGAGAGCACGTCCCGGGAGGAGCCGGCCGCGGTCGCGAAGGCGATCAGGCACAGCGTCATCTCCCAGCTCCGGGGAGACGGCCACGCGCCGCCCCGCCGCATTTCGTTGCCGGGCAGCTGGTGCACGAGTTTGGGCCGCGCGGTCAGCAGCCCGCACACCGCACGGCGGGCGAAGTCCACCGCCTCCGTCAGCTTTTCCGGGGAGAGTTGCGGCAGCGTGGCCCGCGGCCAGGTCCCGCCGAGGCCCCGGACGACGACCTCGTGGTCGTGGATCCACTGAAGGTGCACGAAACGGTTGGCCAGCGGCGGGCTCAGCTCCCAGCCGTCGGCCGCGGAGGACCGCGGATTGGCGGCGGCCACGATCCGCACCCCGGGCGGCAGTTGGAGGGCGCCGATGCGTCGCTCCAGCACCAGGCGCAGCAGCGCGGCCTGCACCGCGGGCGGCGCGGTGGACAGCTCGTCGAGGAACAGCAGCCCCCGCCCGGCCCGCACCAGGCGCACCGCCCAGTCCGGCGGGGCCATCGGGACCCCCTGCTCGGCGGGATCGTCTCCGACGACGGGCAGCCCGGAGAAGTCGGACGGTTCGTGCACGCTGGCGATCACCGTGGTCAGCGGAAGGTCCAGGGCCTCGGCGAGCTGGGTCAGGGCCGCGGTCTTGCCGATCCCCGGCTCACCCCACAGCAGCACGGGCAGATCGGCGGCGACGGCCAGCGTCAGGGCCTCGAGCTGCATGTCGGGACGGGGTTCGGTGGTGGCGTCGCGCAGCAGGGTCAACAGCTCGTCGGCGACGTCGAGTTGGGAAGCGGGGAACGGAGTGTGTGCAGGCATGTTTGATCACCTTTGAGTCGGGGTGAGCCGAGTGAGACGGGTGTACGAGGGTGAGGTCAGCGCAAGTTCGCGTGGCGTGGACGCGAGCGCCGGTTGGGGGTGCGGATGAGGTCTCCGGGACGGTGGCGGTAGCGCGCAGGCCCGCGGTCGAGTCCGGTCAGCCCCTCCCTGAACAGGCCGTAGGTGATCCGCCGCTCCGCGGCCGCCTCCAGCTCGTCGCGCAGCGGTCCGTCGCGCAGCACCGCCTCAGGGCCGAGCAGGCCTTCCACTACGGCAAGTGCACCGGCGATGTCGCCGTGGTCCAGTCGTTCGCGGACACCCGTCAGACAGTCCGGACGACGGTGCGCCTCGTCGATGGCCTGCAGACAGGGCAACGGAGTCCCGGTCAGCGCGACCAGCAGCTCCTCCCGTCGGATCTCGGCCGGGTCATGGTCCAGCGGGGCCAGTACGCCATCCACCAGACCGATCCGGTGCCGAGCTCCACGGCACTCCACGAGACGCGGCTGCCCTGCCGGTTCCGGAGCAGGGGGCGGGCCGGCCGGCGAGTAGTCCGGTACGAGGGCGGAAGCGACCAGCGGGTGCAGGTGCTCGGGCGTGATCGAACCGGTGCGCAGGAGCTCCAGGTCGGGCGGGACCCAGGTCGCCGCATCGGGCAGGGCCGGCAGCGCGGAGCAGTCGCCGTACCCTGCCGCCTCGGCGAGTCGCACCGAGGGCGGCCCGACGTCATCGCTGCCCGCGGTCAGGTCCAGGACCAGCCGGCGCCTGCCCCCGAGCCGTACGAGAACGCAAGCGCCGACCCCGCGCCGCCCTTCGGCGCCGAGCAGAATCCCCGCCTCGGCCGCCCACCGCTCGACGGCACAGCGCCGACCGTCCGGCACCGGGCCAAGCAACTCCCGGTCCACTTCAGGGATGTTGTCGTCGCTCGGCCGATCCGCCCCGGACCGTGTCAGTAGCTCAAAGGCTCTGCTCGCATCCCACAGATGCCGATGCAGGTCGAGACGGAAGCGCCGGCTGGGACGGGGATGCGGATGACGCCGGGCGGCGGCCTCGGGACGGTATCCGTCCCACAGCGCGAGGCTGATCCGCTGCCCGGCGTCCGCCCAGGCCGGCGGAGTCCGCACCACCAGGTGCACCGGACCTGGGCCGTCCCGCCCGGCAGCGTCGTACCGGGCCAGAGCGATGGTCAGTCCTGGGCGCAGCAACCCGTCGGGAGCGATCCTCGGCATGTGCCAGCGCACCAGGTCGGGAGCCAAGCGGCGCAGATCGGCCCGGACTAGGGCCGCAAGCTCCCGGCCGTGGCTGCGCGCCACGGAACGCAGGTTGAGATCGACATCGAAGCCTGCGGCGGCACAAGCCCCGGCCCAGTCGCCGACGAGGCGGCGGGAGGTCGCAGTCTCGATCATGGAGGGCGGCACGGCGAACTCGCGCACGCGCTGCCAGAAGGAACGTCGCCAGAGGGAATGGCGGGAGTCTCCGTTTGCAGTCAGAGTGAGCATCAGCACTCACCTGGCGTGGACGGGACCCCCAATCTGTCAACAGAATGAGTCGTCATCGCGAGGGATCGTAGCGTTCCCCGTCGCGCACGGCCAGGAGTTTTCCGATCAGGGAATTCAGGACGATGTCTCCGCGCGGGCGAGCAGATCCAGCGCGATGTCGGTGATCATGTCCTCCTGGCCACCGACCATGCCCCGCCGGCCGACCTCGACGAGGATGCTGCGGGTGTCCAGGCCGTGGCGGGCGGCCGCGGTCTCGGCGTGGCGCAGGAAGCTGGAGTACACGCCCGCATGGCCGAGGCTGAGGGTTTCGCGGTCCACACGCACCTCGCGGTCCTGCAGTGGTCGTACGAGATCGTCGGCGGCGTCCATCAGCGGGAACAGCTCGCAGGCGTGCTCCCAGCCCATGAGGTCGGCGACCGCGACGAACGCCTCCAGCGGGCAGTTGCCGGCTCCCGCGCCCTGCCCGGCGAGGGAGGCGTCGACGCGGACCGCGCCGCTCTCGACGGCGACGACGGAGTTGGCCACGCCGAGGGCGAGGTTGTGGTGGGCGTGGATGCCCAACTCCGTGTCCGGGGACAGGACTTCGCGGTAGGCGCGGAAGCGGTCGCGCACGCCGTCCATGGTCAGGCGGCCGCCGGAGTCGGTGACATAGACGCAGTGTGCGCCGTACGACTCCATCAGCTTGGCCTGGCGGGCGAGTTCCGCCGGCCCCGCCATGTGGGACATCATCAGGAACCCGGCGACGTCCATGCCCAACTCGCGGGCGGCGGCGATGTGCTGCGCCGAGATGTCGGCCTCGGTGCAGTGGGTGGCGACGCGGACCGAGCGGATGCCGAGTGCATGCGCCTGCTTGAGGTCGTGGACCGTGCCGATGCCCGGCAGCAGCAGGGTGGTGGGGACCGCCTGCCGTACCGCGCCGGTGACGGCTTCGATCCACTCCCAGTCGGTGTGGGCGCCGACGCCGTAGTTGATGCTGGAGCCGACCAGGCCGTCGCCGTGGGCGATCTCGACGGCGGCCACGCCTGCCGTGTCCAGGGCGGCCGCGATGGTGCGGGCCTGTTCGACGGTGTAGCGGTGGCGGACGGCGGCACTGGGTCTGTCCCGCGTCCTGCGCACAGGCGGCTGACACGGGGTTGTTGCCACGCCCGCCTGCGATCGCGGAGGATCTTTGCCCCGGCCCGGCACTCACAGGAGCTCTCTCGTGACGTACGACATCACCGCCATCCGCTCCCAGTTCCCGGCCCTGACCGCCGGAACGGCGCACTTCGACGGCCCGGGCGGCACCCAGACCCCGCAGCCCGTCATCCGGGCCATCGCCGACGCACTGTCCAACCCTCTGTCGAACCGGGGCCAGGTGGCCGAGGGGGAACGCAACGCCGACACCATCGTCGCCGGGGCACGCCGGGCCATGGCCGACCTGCTCGGCGCAGACCCTGCGGGGATCGTCTTCGGGCGCAGCGCCACCCAGCTCACCTACGAGTTCTCCCGCACCCTCGCCAAGACCTGGCGGCCCGGTGACGAGCTGGTCGTCACCCGCCTCGACCACGACGCCAACATCCGCCCCTGGGTCCAGGCCGCCGCCCAGGCCGGCGTCACCGTACGCTGGGCCGACTTCGACCCCGCCACCGGGGAGTTGACCCTCGACGACATCCGCGCCGTCCTCACCGAACGCACCCGGCTGGTCGCCGTCACCGCCGCCTCCAACCTGATCGGCACACGTCCCGCGGTCGCCGCGATCTCCGACCTGGCGCACGAGGCGGGGGCGCTGAGCTACGTCGACGGCGTCCACTACGCCGCCCACGCGCTGGTCGACCTGGAGGCGCTCGGCGCGGACTTCTTCGTCTGCTCCCCGTACAAGTTCCTGGGCCCGCACCACGGAGTCCTCGCCGCCCGGCCGGAGTTGCTGGAGACCCTGCGGCCGGACAAGCTCCTGCCCTCCACCGACGCGGTCCCCGAACGCTTCGAACTGGGCACGCTGCCCTATGAGTTCCTCGCGGGCACCACCGCCGCGGTCGACTTCCTCACCCGCCTCGACCCGAGCGCCACGGGAACCCGCCGACAGCGCCTGACCGCCGCCTTCGCGGCCCTTGAAGCACACGAACACGCCCTGCGCGCACAGATCGACAAGGGACTGTCCTCGCTCGAAGGCATCACCGTTCACTCCAGGGCGGCCGACCGCACGCCCACCCTGCTGTTGACGTTCGAGGGCCGCTCCACCACGGAGGCCTACCGCTTCCTCGCCGAGCGCGGCGTCCACGCCCCGTCGGGATCCTTCTACGCCATCGAGGCCTCCCGCCGGCTCGGTCTCGGCGACACCGGCGGCCTCCGCATGGGCCTCGCGCCCTACAACAGCACGGAGGACGTCGACCGGCTGCTGACCGGACTGTCCGAGTTCCTCAGCCTCTGAGCAGCGGCCGGACGCCTGAAAGTGCCGTTCGAGCCGCTGGACGCGCCCCGGCTGGGAACCGTCGTCGCCGATCTGGTGACCACCGCGAGACAGACGCGCTGACCGGGGCGGGGCCAGGACTGCGGGGGAGTCCTGGCTCCGTCGTTGTGTCCGGCCCGGTTGGTCCGGCGCGAGCCGCAGACCCGGGCCGACGGAAGCGTCGAGGCGGGGTGGGACCCGCGGGCGGACGCAGGAGCGGTCGATCCGGCGGTGCTCGACGGCGCGGACGCGGTGGTCGGGCCGGCCGGGGCCGGGGTAGGTGACCGCCGGTGGACAGCCGCGTACAAGAAGGAGATCCGCGAGAGCCGGGTGCGCGGCACCGGCGCCCTCGCCGAGGCGATCGGTGGCTGCGAGAAGCCGCCGCCGGTGTTCGTGTCGGGGTCCGCCGTCGGCTACTACGGCGAGACCGGGCAGGCCGTGGTGGACGAGTCCGGCGGGCCCGGCCAGGACTTCCTGGCCGGGGTGTGCCAGGAGTGGGAAGCCGTTGCCCACCGCGCCCGGACGTCCGGAACGCGGGTTGTCACCACCCGCTTCGGGATCGTCGTGTCGGGCGCGGGCGGGGCGATGGGCCGCCTGCTCCCCCTGGCCCGGGCGGGGCTCGGCGGGCGGCTGGGCAGCGGCCGCCAGTACTGGAGCTACATCTCCCTGCCCGACACGGTCCGCGCCCTGCGCCACCTCATCGACACCGACTCGGTCGGCGGACCGGTCGACATGACCACCCCGCACTCCGCCACCAACCGGGACATCACCGCCGCAATCGGCAGGGCCCTGCACCGCCCCACGGTGCTGCCCGTGCCCGGCTTCGCCCTGCGGCTGGTGCTCGGGGAGTTCGCCGACGGCATCCTGATGAGCCAACGGGTGGTGCCTGGACGCCTCCTCGACTCGGGCTTCACCTTCGAGCACCCGACCTTCGAGGCCGCCCTGGGCTCGGCGGTCCGCTGACGGTGCTCTCAGGCGCCCGCCGCGCGTCGCCGACCCAGGACGGGCTCGGTCAGCACTCTCGCCGCCCGGCAGAGGGTCTGGCCGTGCCGGGCGAAGAGTTCGTCGCGCGAGTCGAAGTGGCCCAGGTCCGCCAGGACGTACGCCGAGAGGTCGCACGCGGCACCGTCGGTCGGGCAGAGCGTCACCCCGTCCCAGTCGATCGCCGTCCTGGACAGCGCCTCGAACAGCGTCTCCGCACCGGCGTTGGTGAAGCCGCCACCCCGGCCGTCGCTCAACTCGTCAAGGCTGCCGAACAGTTCCGAGACGGTCAGCCAGGCGCCGGCGGCGTGGGCGGTCGGCAACGGTACGTCGAGGCGGAATTCCGGCCAGGCGAGGAGAACCTGGTCCGGGACGATCCGGCGCAGCCGGGGAAAGCGCGGATACCAGAAAGCCCCGTCGACCAGCAGGCCGCGCACCCGCGTGGCCACCCCGGATGCCCGCGCCACCGCCTCCAGCACGGCCAGCCGCTGGCTGCACGAACCCCGGCCGCGGCGCAGCACCTCGGACACGGGCCGCTCGTCCTGCGCCGAGTACACCGGCCGCACGGCTGCGGCGATGACCCGGTGGGCCCGGCGCAGGTCCGCTGTCCTGAGGTCGGGCGTCATGGCCGCCCCCGCGTCCGCTGCCGTGTCGATCTGCCGAAGCAGGGAAGTGACCTGCGGGTGCCGCCAGTCGAGGATCCGCGTCGGGGCCGTGCTCCCCACCGCCGTTCCTCCGGCCGTCGTGTGGGCGCGAGAACGGCCTCGTGGCGTGAGAAGCGAGCTCGTCATGGCGGTGGTCCTCTCTCCGGCGCCCCGATGGCCACACACATCATCGCCAATTAATTGAACATGTTCAACTCTCCTGCGGTTGCAGAAAATGCGTGGTGATACCCCTCACCGGCCTCTAGCCTCTCCGCTCGTGGACGACAACGGGCGGGAAGCAATGACGGCGGGGAGTGAAAGGGTGGCTTGCCGGCGCGGGAGGAAGATCGCCCTCGCCCCTCTGGAGGTCGACGACGTCGAGATGCTGCAGCGGTGGCGGTCCGACCCGGTGGCCGCGCACGAGATCGGCGTCTGGCCCCGGTCCCGGTCCTGGCTCCGCGAGCGTGTGGAGCGCGACCTCGACGACTCGGAACGCGACGACTTCCTCGTGCTGCTTCCCGACGGGACGCCGATCGGTTGCACCGCCCTCGTCGACCAGGACCTGGCCGACGGTACGGCGGAGGTCGTCATGCTGCTGGCTCCCGAACACCGCGGGGAAGGGCACGGAGCGGACGCCCTCGACACCATGGTCGACCTGGCCTTCGGTGAACTGCCCCTGCACCGCCTCCAGGCAGTCACCCACACCGAGAACGCCGCTGCCCTCAAGGTCCTCGCCAAGTCCGGGTTCGTACGGGAGGGTGTGCGCCGCTCGGCGTGTCTGCACCGGGGGCGCCGCCACGACGTTGCGGTGCTGTCGCTGCTGCGCCCCGAGTGGGAGACGCTGTGGCGCCCGAGGACATGGGACCTGTGAGGACCCCTCAGCCCAGGTAGGCGGGAGCGACGGCCGAGGTCATCAGCCGGCGGGCCGCTCCGGAGCCGTCGGCCGGGACGGTCCACAGGTCCGAGCCGTAGTCGCCCGGGAGGGCGTAGACGAGGGTGGAGTCGTCGGCCCACAGGGCCTGGTCGTCGATGTTGCGCTGCTCGGCGGTCGCGGTCTCCTTCATGGTGCGCAGGTTGAGGACGTACAGCCGCCAAGGTGCGTCGGGAGAGGCTCCCTTGACGCGCTTCTTGTACGCGATGCGGGTGCCGTCGGGTGAGAGGGAGGGGCACTCGACGTTGCTGTGCAGGGTGGTGAGGGTGCGTGCACCGACGTCACCTCGTACGAGGTAGGTTCTGCCGCCGGTCGCCAGCGTGGCGTAGAAGCGGTGGTCGTCGGCGAAGGTGACGCCCCAGATGTTGGTGTCGGCGGCGCGGTAGGTCCGGCCGTCCTTGATGATGTGGAAGGTCTCCAGGTTGTCGTCGATCTTCCAGGTGCGGGTGTCGACGACGGCGGTGCGGGTGGAGAACTTGGTTCCTGCGTAGGAGTCTCCGCTGACGAAGACCGTCCAGGCCACCAGGTGGCCGGAGGGTGAGACGCGGGCCCGGGTGGGGATGCCCGCGGCCGGGAAGCGGTGCCGCTCGTGCAGGTGCGCGTCGAGGACCACCGCCCGGTAGGTGTCCCTGAGCGTGCCGTGCACGGCCTGCAGGCAGATGCCGGTTCCGGCGGCCGCGTGGAAGCGCAGGCACTTGACGCCCGAGGCGGTGCGCGGCCCCTGCGGATCGTCGGCGGGCACGGTGGCGATCTCGTCGCGGTGCGGGCCCCAGGCCAGGTTGCGCACCAGCAGCCGGCGTTCGGCCGTTGGCCGGAGCGAGACGGTACCCGTCCTGACGGTCGGACCGTTCGCCTGCTGCTCGTCCCGCATGCCCGAGCGGTGCGCGGCATACAGCACCGCCCCGGTGCCGACGCCGCCGAGCAGCAGGACGGCGGCCAGCAGGATCGCCAGGCGGGTGGTTCGGGTCATGCGGACACCTCGGCGGGGGACACGTCGGCGGTGGGACGAAGGACGAACGCGGCCACGACGGCGCTGACGGCCAGCGAGGCGGTGGTGACGGCGAGCGCGGTGCGCCCGCCCCACAGGCTCCAGGCCGCGCCGAAGGCGAGCGAGCAGGCGAACCGGGCCAGCGCCTGGCCGGTGCCCACCAGTGCCTGCCCGGCACCCTGGTGCTGTGCCGGTACAGCTCCGGCGGTGGCGGCCGCGAGGACTCCGTCGGTGGCCGCGTAGAAGGTGCCGTGCAGTACGAGGACGGCGACCACGGCGGGAATGCCGTGCCAGGGGGAGAGCACCAGGCCGTAGCCGAGCAGCAGGACGCCGTGGCCGGCCAGGAACAGCCGGCGGCGGTCGAGACGGTCGGCGAGTGCGCCGAGCGGCACGGCGAGCAGCAGGAAGACAGCGGCGGTGCCCAGGGGCAGCAGCGGGAACAGGTCGGCGGACAGGTCCCCCTCGCGCTGGAGCAGCAGGTACAGGAAGGAGTCGCTGACGGTGGTGAGACCCAGCAGGGCCGCGCAGAGGGTGAGCCGGCGCAGCTCCGGGCGGCGCAGCAGGCCCAGCGAGTCGCGCAGGGCAGGCCGGACCGGCTCGGGCAGCTGCACGGGACCGGCAGGCGCGATGCGGCGGGGCACGAACAGCACCAGCACCAGGACGCCGAGCACCGCGATGCAGCCGCTGACGGCGAAGACCGCGTCGTAGCCGTCGACGGTGGCCCGCAGCACGGCGAACGCGACCAGCGGGCCGAGCAGCGCGCCCGTGGTGTCCATGGCGCGGTGCACCCCGAACGCCCGCCCCCGGTACGCGGGTTCGGTGGCCAGCGAGATCATCGCGTCCCGGGGAGCGGTGCGCAGCCCCTTGCCGGTGCGGTCGGCCGCGAGCACGGCGCTGATGACGGGAAGCGTGTGGGCGAGCAGCAGCAGCGGCTTGCACAGCGCCGACAGACCGTAGCCGAGGCCCGCCACGACCTTGTGCCGGCGGCCGCCCCGGTCGGCGAGGTGACCGCCGGCCAGCCGGACCAGCGCCCCCACGCCGTTGTTGATGCCGTCGAGGAGACCGAAGCCGAGCGGGGACAGGCCGAGGCCGGCGACCACATAGAGCGGCAGCACGGCGGTGACCATCTCCGAGGAGACGTCGGTGATCAGGCTGACCGCACCCAGGGCCAGCACGGTGCCGGGCACAGCGGCCGGCCGCCGCCCCGGACGGGTGTCCGGGGCGACGGCGGCCTTGGTGCTGCGGGAGTCCGCGAGATACACGGGCGTCAGTTCCAGATGCCGGTGATGTCGGACGCCGACGCGGCGTTGCCCGCGTGGCTGGTCAGACCGGCCAGGTCCTCCACCGTGCGCAGGACGTTGTAGTGGTTGTAGGTGGTGGAGCTGGAGCTGCCGGCGGCGACGTGCTGCCCGTACAGGACGGTCGGGATGCGGTTGCCGGACAGCTTGTTGTCCTCGTCGAAGGTGACGGCGAGGATGCTGTTGTGCGTCTGGGCCCAAGTGGCGTACGCACCCAGGTTGTTCTTGATCCAGGTGTCGCCCGTGGAGACCGAGCAGTCGTGCATGTCGCTGCACAGGTTCGGCACGACGAAGGAGACCTTCGGCAGGGTCGTGTAGTCGGTCGGGAACTGCGCGAAGGTCATCGCGGTGTTCGTCGGCACGTTGGAGAAGCCGAACCACGGGTTGTGCTTCTGCGCGTAGTTGCCGCTGCTGCAGGTCGTCGAACCCTGGCTGGGCAGCGACTCGTTGTAGCTCTTCCAGGTCTTGCCCGCGGCGATCAGCTCGGAGGCCAGGTTCGGCGCGGAGATGGACCCGACGCCCACACAACTGTCGTCGGTGCGGCCCTGGTTGGAGCCCGAGAAGAGCATGTAGTAGTTCGGCTCACTGGGGTGGGTGAGACCGTACGACTGGGTGAGGTTGGCGCCACCCGCCTTGAGGGTGTTGTTGATGTACGGGGCGCTGGAGCTTCCGATCACCTGCGAGTAGGCGTGGTTCTCCATCACCACGACCACCACGTGGTCGGGGGTGGGGAGACCGGCGGCCTGAGCGGCTGAGGTCGTTGCAGCCCACACACCGATCGACGTTGCGGTCAGGGCGACAGCCCCGGCGAGTGCGGTGAGGGGGCGTCGGGTGCGCTGGGAAGCCTTTACGGCGGTCATGACTGTCCTCCGGACAGAAGTGACGGGCACGTGCGGGGGAGGCGGCGCCGCAAACCATAGGAGCCTGAGACCGGTACTGCGTGAAGCCCAGACGAACGCCGGACCCCGATGGGCAAACATCGCACGACATACAGGTCATGTACAGGTCATGCACTGTCTGGGCTCATCGTCGCCGCGACATACGACCCACGTACCCCGATCTCCGCGACCCGGACAACAGCGCAGGTCAGGCCTGCAGATGTGCGGAAGTCATGGACTGTAGATGGCCGAGAAAGGCGAGCGTGGCCGGGTGCGTGGGAGTGCGCGGCCAGGCCATGCGGACCGTTACGGGCGGTACGTCCGCCAGGGCCAGATAGCGGACCCCGGGGTGCGGATGGCTCTGTTTCGTCGCCTCCGCGGTGACCCCGACCGCCTCCCCCGTGGCGATCACGGTGAGCCATTCGTCGACGTTGGCCACCTCGAACGTGCGGGGTCGCCGCCCCTCGGGCCACAGCTCGGCGGTGGTCGCGGCGGTGGCGCACAGCACCACCGGACGGTCGGCGAGATCCGTCAGCCGCACCGACGGGCGGGTCGCCAGCGGGTCGCTGTCGGGTACGGCGGCCATGCGCCGCTCCCGGTACAGCGAGCGGACCTCCAGCCCGGCGCCGGGCGCGGGCGCGGTGCGCAACAGTGCCGCGTCGATCTCCCCGCGGCGCAGCGCCACCTCCGGATCGTCGCGCCGGTACACCTGCACCGGGGTCCCGGGGTGCGCCTCCCGCCAGGTGCGCAGCAGCGGCACGGTCAGGTCGCCGAGCGCCGCCCAGGCGAAACCGATCCGCAGGGGCCGCACCCCCGCCGCGGCCTCCGTCAGCGCGTCGTCCAGCTGACGGAGGATCAAATGGGCTCTCTCGTGCAGCCGTTGACCGGCATCCGTGAGGGAAAGGGCGCGGGTGGTACGGTCCACCAGCCGCACGCCGACCCGGCTCTCCAGCTGCTCCAGGGTGCGCGAGAGGGCGGGCTGGCTGATGTGGAGCACAGCCGCCGCGCCGGTGATGGTGCCCTCGTCGCCGATCGCGGCGAGCGCCCGCAGATGCCGTAGCTCCACATTCATAACTCTGAAGCATAAGTGCTCCCCAGAAGGTATTTCCCTCCCGCCGGGGGCCGGACCTAGCGTCGCAGTCATGAAGATTCTGCTCATCGGCGCCACCGGCACACTCGGCGCGGCCCTCCACAAGACACTCGACACCCGCGGCCACGAGGTCCTGAGCGTGGGACGCAGCGGCGGCGACCTGCGCCACGACATCACCGACCCCGCGCAGGTCGCCGAACTCTACGACCGCGCCGGCCGGGTGGACGCCGTGGTCAGCGCCGCCGGGCACGTGCCGTACAAGCCGGTCACCGAGCTGACCCCCGAGGACTATCTGGCTGCCTTCCACGGCAAGGTGCTCAGCCAGATCGACCTGGTGCGCCAGGGCATCCCGCGGATCGCCGAGCGCGGCTCCTTCACCCTCATCACCGGTGTGCTCGCCCGCGAGCCGATCCCCACGGGCAGTGCGGCGTCCATGGCCAACGGCGCGCTGGAGGCATTCGTCCGGGCCGCCGCCATCGAGATCGCCCCGCAGCGCATCAACGCGGTCAGCCCCACGGTCTTCACCGAGAGCCTCGCCAAGTACGGGGACTACTTCCCGGGCATGCCGCCGGTCGATCTCGCCGACGTCACGCAGGCGTACGTACGGTCCGTCGAGGGCGCGCAGACCGGGCAGGTCTATGCCCTGTAGCCGGCTGAGCCCTGTCCAGGGCAGGCGGCCCTTGCTCCGCCTCGCCGTGCGGACCCGCTCCTCGGTCAGGGGGCGGCCCACGGGATGCGGGGTGATGCTCCCGGTGACCGTGGCGGCCCGCAGCCTCGTCGAGACCGTCTCGAAGCTCGGCGAGGCTGCCCCGGGACCGCCGTCGCCGCGTCGGGGCCGTCGGTACTCCGGACCGTCGTCGTCATGCCCGTCCCGCCTCGAAGTGGGCCGCGGCGACCACCAGGTCCTGCCAGGCCATGCCCACGCTCTTGAACAACCGCGGGCGCTCGGGCGGTAGTGGGGACCGGCCCCGCACGAGATCGGCGAGGCCGACCAGTGTGCCGGGATCGAGGGCCCCTGCCTGCACGGCCAGCACGATGTCGCCCGCTTCACGCAGCGCCGCCGAAACCGCCTCCACCACCACTGTCGAACGCCCGACAGCCGTCTCGTCGACCTCCCTGGCGTCCGGCTCGTGCGATCCGACGGCCACCACGGTCGCATGCGCTGGCAGCAGCGAGCCGTCGAACAACGGTGTGCGCGCCGTGGTGCAGCAGGCCACGACGTCCGCGTCCGCCACCTCGTCCGCACTGCCGACCCGCGCCTCGACGTCTTCGGCGAACGCGCGGGTGCGCTCGGCGTCCCGGCCGACGACCACGACGTCCCGGATCGGCCGGACGCACCGCAGGGCCTCGACATGCGACCGTGCCTGCGGTCCCGTCCCGAACAGCACCAGTCGGCTCGCGTCCGGTTCGGCGAGCGCGTCGGCAGCCACGGCCGACACCGCGGCGGTACGTACGTTGGTGAGCGCGATCCCGTCCAGCAGGGCCAGCGGGGTGAGGGTCTCGCCGTCCAGCAGCAGGTAGTTGCCCTGGATCCGAGGCAGTTCCCGCGCCGGGTTGTCCGGTGCCACGGTCACCACCTTGACCCCGGCGTAGGAGCCCCAGTGGGCGGGCATGAGCAGGAGCTGCCCCCGCGGCACCGGGACGGCCGAACGCGGCGGACCGGCCTCCGGGTCGAGCCCGCCGAGCAGGCTTGCCCGCAGCGCGCCGATGGCCGCCTCCATGGGCGGCGCACCCTCCAGAACAGTGATCACAGTGGGAATCCCTCCTTGCTCACCAGTCGTCTCCCGACCGGTTCCACTTCTTACGGTGCGGCAGCGCCCCTGAAAGGGGCGCGGGGCTGGGTTGAATTGCGGCTCCGCCGGGTGGGCGCGACCAGCCGCACTGCGTTCCGCAGCCGACCGACGGCACAACGCGGCACTACCCGCGAAGCGCCCGGCCTCCGGTCACCGCCCGCAGAACGTCCACAAGCGCCCCCACCGTCGGCCGGTGCTCCGCGGACGAGCGGAACACGACCACGATGTGCCGCTCGACAACCTCCCGCAGCCGCACCACGTCGAAGCGGGAGGCGCGCAGCCTGAGCATCAGCTCCGTCACCGTGCTGATGCCGATGCCGGCCTCGACCAGCGCCAGCGTGGCCGCGGTGTCGGTCACCTCGTGCCGGACGTCGGGTTCGATGCCGGCCCGCCGGCAGGCGGTGCGCACGGCGCGGCCGTAGTAGCTGTGGGGGGAGGGCAGGATCCAGCCCAGGTTCTGCGTGTCGGCCAGGGCGACCTCCTCGCGACCCTCCAGCCACCCGGTGGGCACGGCGAGGGAGAACCGCTCCCGGTCCAGCTGCGTCACCCGCAGCGCCGGATCACGTGGGATGGGCACGTCGGGGTAGTCCAGGCCGAGCGCCAGGTCCACCGCGCCGGAGGCGACGGCGTCGTACACCTCGTCCACGTCCATGTCGCGGCTGTGCACGGCGAGCCCGGGATGCGTCTCGCGCACCCGCTGCAGGGCCGGCGGCAGGATCTCGGCGGCCGCCGTGGCGAACAGCCCCACCACCAGCACCCCGGAGACCTCGCCCCGGCTGCGCTCCAGCGCCTCGACCGCCTCGGCCTCCGTCGACAGGATCCGCTCGGCGTGCCGGGCCAGCGTCATCCCGGCGTCGGTCAGCTCCACCCGTCGGCCCACGCGCTGCAACAGCTCCATGCCCGTCGCCTTCTCCAGCGCGGCGATCTGCTGAGAGACCCCGCCGGGGGTGTACCCCAGTGCCTGAGCCACCGCGGTGATGGTTCCGCGCCTGGTCAGCTCCACGAGGGAACGAAGCTGGGAGCTCGTCCAGTCCATATAGGAACACTAATAGATCGGGCGCAGTAACTGTTCATGGACGTCAAAGGTCGGGTTGCGTCACGATGACGGGCAGACAGCTGATCAGCGTCTTGCCCCCGGCCGGGCGCCGGCCTCCGGAAGGGACGGCCCCTTGTCCTCAACATCCGCCTTCCGCTCCGTTCCGCCGACCGCAGACGTCGTGATCATCGGCGGGGGAGTGATGGGCGCCAGTGCCGCGTTCCACCTCGCCGAAGCGGGGGTGACCGACATCGTCGTCGTCGAGCGCGGCGAGCTGGCCTGCGGCAGCTCGGGCAAACCGATCGGCGGCGTACGCGCCCAGTTCTCCGACCCCCTCAACATCGAGCTGGGCAGCCGGAGCCTGCGCGCCTACGAGAACTTCCCGCACCGCCCCGGCGCCGACATCCGCCTGGACACCGTCGGCTACCTCTTCCTGCTCACCACCGACCGGCAGGCCGCGGACTTCGAGGCAAGCGCCAGGACCCAGAACGCCCTCGGCGTCCCCACCCGCATGATCGCCCCGGAGGAGGCCCGCAGCCTCTGTCCCTACGTCAGTACCGACGGACTCTTGGCCGCCGCCTACTCGCCCGCCGACGGCCACGCCCGCCCCGGCCTGGTCGTGAACGGATACGCCGACGCGGCCGCCCGCGCCGGCGCCACCTTCGCCACCCACACCACCGTGACCGGCATCGACACCGCAGGCGACCAGGTCACCGCCGTCCATACAGACCACGGACGCATCGACTGCAACACCGTCATCTGTACGGCGGGCGCGTGGTCGGGCCTGATCGGCGACATGGTCGGCATCGACCTCCCGGTCCGGCCGGTACGCCGCCAACTCGCCTTCACCGAACCGCTCGTGCCCCCGGCGCCCCGTATCCCCTTCACCATCGACTTCGCCTCGTCGGCCTACTTCCACAACAGCGACGACGGCCTGCTGTTCGGCCTCGCCGACCCCCGCCAGCCCGACGGCTTCGACACCACCTGGACCCCCCAGTGGCTCG
Organism: Streptomyces sp. NRRL S-646; assembly: GCF_000720765.1. Classification (GTDB taxonomy): domain Bacteria; phylum Actinomycetota; class Actinomycetes; order Streptomycetales; family Streptomycetaceae; genus Streptomyces. Next base: position 214,852 of record NZ_JODC01000004.1, on the reverse strand, counting down.
AACTGTTCCGGGACGCCGTACGCAGCCGGGCCCCCGAACTCGCCGACATGAGGACCGTCGGCGGCTGGGCCGGCCTCTACGAGGTCACCCCCGACCACAACGCCCTCATCGGCCGCTCCGGGGAACTGGTCAACTTCCTCTACGCCACCGGGTTTTCGGGCCACGGCTTCCTGCAGGCCCCTGCCGTCGGCGAGATCCTGCGCGACCTCCACCTCGACCGAACACCCTTCACCGACATCTCCCCCCTCAGCGCAGACCGCTTCCACTCCGGAGCCGAGAGCCGCCCCGAAGCGCACGTGGTGTGAATCCCCCGAAGCCCATGCGGCGTGAACCCCGATCGAAAGGCTTCGATGATCAGCCAGTGGCAGCTGCGCGACGCCTTCGCCGCCCGGCTCCTGGGCATGTACGGCCGGGAGGCGGCCCCCGCCCGCACCACGCTCGTGGACGTCCCGCGCAAGGTCGACGAGGAGGTCCTGCGCGCACAGGGCGCCGACGCCGAACGCCTGGGCTCCCACAGCCGCGTGACCGCCGAACGCCACGGTGCCATCTGCATCGGCCCCCCGAACTGCACCAGGTCGCCCGTGTCTTCGGCGCCCAGGACATGCGCCCGGTGGGCTTTCACGGCCTGCGCGAAGCCGCCTCCCGCGCGGTCCGTCGTATCGACCGCGAAGTCCCCGCCCCCTCGCCCAGGTCGCCCGGGGCTGCAACTCGACGGCCCGCTCGGCTGACCGCCCTTTCCCACTCACCGAACCCCGAGGATGCATCATGACGAGCACCGCCCTGCCCAGCACCGAGGACCTGCGCGCCCGCGCCCGTACGAGCCTGGAGCGCATCGGCGTCATCGTCCCCGAAGGCGCCGACTTCCAGGCACGTACGCCGATCACCGGCGAGGACCTCCTCGGCCTCACGGCCGCCACCGCCGCCGACACCGAGGAGGCCGTCACGGCCGCCCGCGAGGCCTTCCTCACCTGGCGCACCACACCGGCCCCGCGGCGCGGTGAACTCGTACGCCGACTGGGCGAGTTGCTGCGGGACCACAAGAGCGACCTGGCGGACCTCATCACCATCGAAGCGGGCAAGATCCGCTCGGAGGCGCTCGGCGAGGTCCAGGAGATGATCGACATCTGCGACTTCGCGGTCGGCCTGTCCCGTCAGCTCTACGGCCGCACCATTGCCTCCGAGCGCCCCGGCCACCGCCTGGCCGAGACCTGGCACCCGCTGGGCGTGGTCGGCGTGATCTCCGCGTTCAACTTCCCGGCCGCCGTGTGGTCCTGGAACACCGCCGTGGCCCTGGCCTGCGGCGACACAGTGATCTGGAAGCCGTCCGAGCTCACCCCGCTGATCTCTCTCGCCTGCGACCGCTTGCTGGCGCAGGCCGCCGAGGAGACCGGCGCACCACGGGACGTACACCGCCTCCTGCTCGGTGACCGCACCGTCGGCGAGAAGCTCGTGGACGACCCGCGCGTCGCCCTCGTCAGCGCCACCGGCTCCACCCGCATGGGCCGCGAGGTCGGCCCCCGCGTCGCCGCACGGTTCGGCCGCAGCCTGCTGGAGCTCGGCGGCAACAATGCCGCCGTCGTGGCGCCCTCGGCCGACCTCGACCTCGCTGTCCAGGGCATCGTCTTCGCCGCGGCCGGCACGGCCGGGCAGCGCTGTACGACCCTGCGCCGCCTCATCGTGCACCGCGACATCGCCGACACGCTCGTCGCACGGCTCACGGCCGCGTACGCCAAGCTGCCCATCGGCGACCCCTTCGACGAGAACACCCTCGTCGGACCGCTCATCTCCACCAAGGCCCTCGACGGCATGCAGGACGCCGTCACCCGCGTCCAGGCGCAGGGCGGCAAGGTCCTGGTCGGCGGTGCGCGCCGACTGGCCGACGCCGCACCCCGCGCCGCCTACGCCGAACCGGCCATCGTCCGCGTCGACGAACAGACCGACGTGGTACGGGAGGAGACCTTCGCGCCGATCCTCTACGTCCTGACCTACGACACGCTGGAGGAGGCCATCGCCCTGCACAACGACGTCCCGCAGGGCCTGTCCTCCAGCATCTTCACCCGCGACCAGCAGGAAGCAGAGCTCTTCCTCTCCGCCGAGGGCTCCGACTGCGGCATCGCCAACGTCAACATCGGCACCTCCGGCGCGGAGATCGGGGGCGCCTTCGGCGGGGAGAAGGAGACGGGCGGCGGCCGCGAGTCGGGCTCCGACGCCTGGCGCGCGTACATGCGGTCGGCCACCAACACCATCAACTACTCCGGCCGACTCGCCCTGGCCCAGAACGTCAGCTTCCTCTAGCGGGTCACCCGCGCCGCGCGAGCATGCTCAGAGTGTTGGCGGCCACGATGGCGCCGATGCTCACCCACTCCGTCCAGCCCTGGTTCTGACCGAGGCCGATCCACCCGACGACGGCGGCGAGGACGGGGTTCACGCTCATGAGCGGACCGAACGCCTGAGCGGGCACCCGACGCAGACTGAACAGGTCCGCGAGATACGGCACCGCAGAGGAGAGCACCCCGGCCGCCACGGCGCACCCCACCGCCGCAGCGGCCGGCGGATGCCGCAGCACGAGGGCGACACCGATCGGCAGGAACATCAGGGCCGAGAGGTCGGCGGCCGCCGCGGACCCCGCGGCACCGGGGATACGGCGGCCCACGGTGCGAGCGCGCCCACCGCGCCGACGGCCACGATGTCGTCCAGCTGTTGCTGCAACGCGTCGCGATCCGTGTCCGCGCCGCCCGAGGCGGCAGAGGCGGCGGCCGATACCGCCATCGCCGCCAAAGCCGTCACCGCCGTCACCAGCGCCCGCTGCACGCGTCCCGTCCCCGCCCCCGTACCACCCGTCACTGCCCCGCCCTGGGATCCGCAACGAGCCTGCTGGAGGGGCCGGTTGGCCGCGATGGCGTGCAGTGCCGTAACCGTGCGGGGGACAGCCCCACCCCGCTGCCCGCGAGCCGGTCAGCGGCGTCGATGGCGTGCGGTGACGTCCGCGAGGTAGCCGCGCAGCATGACCTTGGCCTCGTCGAGGAGTTCCACGTCGCCCTCGGCGTCACGCCGGAACGCCTCCTGCGCCAGCGCGTCGGCCGCGAGGACCGCGGCGTGGCAGGCGGCGGCGAGGGTCTCGTGGTCGTGCGCCATGCCGAGCGCGAGCAGGACGCGGCGGATTCCCTCGGCCATACGGCGCTTGTGCGCGCGGTCCGCGGCGCGGGTCCGCTCGGTCAGGCCGCTGCCGAACCAGAGGGCACGGAAGCCGTGTTCGGTGCGGTAGATCCCGGCGAACGCGTCGACGAGCACGCCCACCGGGTCCTCCCAGCGCTCCGCCGTGGCGGCCTGGACGAGGCCGTCCATGGCGGCTTCGAGTTTCGTGAAGTAGCCGGCCGCCAGGGCATCGATGATCGCGTCGCGGTCGGGCAGGTACTGGTACAGCGAGCCGACCGACACCTTGGCCTCCGCAGCGACCCGGGTGGTGGTCAGAGCCTCGACGCCCTCACCGATCATCACGCGCTCGGCGGCCTCCAGGACCCGCGCCAAGCGCGCCTTGCTGCGCGCCTGTTGGGGGGTACGGCGCAGGGAAGCGGCCCCGCTGACCTCCGCGGTCGGCTCTCCCACGAACAACCTCCGAACCTGAACGTGACTTTGTTTCACCTTTAGGTTACGGTCCCGCACATGACCGACTCAAGCACGGCGCTCGGGCGGGAGCGGGCCGCCGTGGCGGACGCCTGCCGCCGCCTGGGGGCCGAGGGCCTGCTCATCGGTACGGCAGGGAACGTGAGCGTGCGCGTGGGGGAGCGGGTCGCGATCACCGCGACCGGGGCGGTGCTCGCCGAACTCACCGCGGACCAGGTGACGTTGGTCGACCTGGACGGGAGAATCGTCGGCGGAACCCTGGAGCCGACCTCGGAGTTGGACCTGCACCTCGGCGTCTACCGGCGCTACGGCACCGGCGCGGTCGTCCACACCCACGCACCGATGGCCACCGCGCTCTCCTTGGTCCTCGACGAACTGCCGTGCGTCCACTACCAGTTGCTCGCTCTCGGCGGCACCGTCCGCGTCGCGCCGTACGCCACCTTCGGCACCCCCGAACTCGCCGAGTCGGTGCTCGCCGCGCTGGAGGGCCGCAGCGCCGCACTGATGGCCAACCACGGCGCGCTCACCCACGCGCCGACCCTCGACAAGGCGGTGGAGCACGCCCTGCTGCTGGAGTGGGCCTGCGGTGTGTACCAGCACGCGGCCGCGCTCCGTGCGCCCCGCGCCCTGGACGAACAGCAGCAACTCGCAGTCATCGAGGCCGCGATCGCCCGCAACTACGGCACCACCCACCCCGTACCATCCGCGCAGGAGGAAGAGCGATGAAGGTCGTCACGATGGGCGTGCATGTACTGGACGTACTGGTACGGCCGGTGGAGGAGATACCCGAGGGTCAGGGCGCGACCCTCGTCGACGACATCCGGATGACCGCCGCCGGGACGGCCGGCGGCACCGCCCTCACCCTCGCCAAGCTGGGCGCCTCGGTGCGCACCGCCGGTGCGATCGGCGCCGACCCGACCGGCGACATGCTCGTCCAGCTCCTCAACAGGGCAGGCATCGACACCGGGCTGCTCGTCCGCCGTGTCGACACCTCGACCTCCGCGAGCGTGCTGCCCATCCGCCCCAACGGCGACCGCCCCTCGCTCCATCTGCTCGGCGCCAACATCACCTACGGCCTCGACGACGTGCCCTGGGACGAGGTGGCCGAGGCCGGCCACCTCCACCTGGGCGGCCCCGAGCTGATCGGCGCCGATGTCGCCGCACGCATCCTGGCGCACGCCAAGGAACACGACGTCGTCACCTCCGTGGACCTCCTCGCCCCCGGCGAGCTGGGCACCTTCGACCAGATCGAACCGCTGCTCCCGCACGTCGACTATCTGCTCCCCAACGACGACCAGGTCCTCGGCTTCAGCGAGGAGCAGGATCTCGTGACCGGCGCGAAGAAGCTCCTTGCCGCCGGGGCGGGCCTCGTCGCCGTCACCTGCGGCGGCGACGGCGCGCTCCTGGTGACCGCAGAGGGCACGGAAACGGTGTCCGCCTTCGAGGTCGACGTCGTCGACACCACCGGCTGCGGCGATGCGTTCTCGGCAGGATTCATACGCGGCATCAGCCTCGGCCGCACCCCGCGCGAGGCCGCCGTACTGGGCAGCGCCGCGGCCGCACTGGTGGCGCAGGGGCTGGGCAGCGACCACGGGGAGTTCGACCTGCCGGAGGCCGACGAGTTCGCCATGACCCACAAGACCCGCTCCTGAGCCGCTCGACTCGCGGTAAACCGGTGTAAACCGTCACCGAGTCAATCAAGTGGTGACGGTCACGACAGGGGCGTACGGTCGAACGGTAGACGCCACAGTGGACGGAACCGTTCACTGACGCCGAGTGCGACACGCTATGAGCAGCAGCCCGCAGCCGACCTCCGCATCACAGGCCGCCACCCGCGAACCGGGCGGCGGCGGAAACGGCATGGCGCTGCTGGTCATCGCGTCGTGCCAGCTGATGGTGGTCCTGGACATCACCATCGTGAACATCGCACTGCCGCACATCCAGAGCGCCCTGAACTTTTCCACCACCAGCCTGTCCTGGGTGGTCAACGCCTATACCCTCACCTTCGGCGGCCTGCTGCTGCTCGGCGGGCGTACCGGCGACATCCTCGGCAGGCGGCGGATGTTCGTCTTCGGGGTGCTGCTGTTCGCGCTCGCCTCGCTGCTGGGCGGGCTCGCCCAGAACTCCGGTGAACTCCTCGCCGCCCGCGCCCTCCAGGGAGTCGGCGGCGCCATCGCCTCCCCGACCTCCCTCGCCCTGATCAGCACGACCTTCCGCGAAGGCCCGGAACGCAACCGGGCCTTCGGGGTCTTCGCCGCGGTCTCCTCGGGCGGCGGCGCCATCGGGCTGCTCGCCGGCGGGATGATCGTCGAGTGGCTGAACTGGCGCTGGGTGCTGTTCGTGAACGTCCCGATCGGCCTGCTCATCGCCCTCGCCGCACCCCGCTGGATCAAGGAATCCGAACGCCACCCCGGCCACTTCGACATCGCCGGCGCGCTGACCTCCACCGTGGGCATGGTGCTGCTGGTGTACGGCTTCATCAGAGCCGCCCAGGAGGGCTGGCGGGACGCCCTCACAGTGGCCTCGTTCGCCGCGGCCATCGTGGTCCTCGCGGTGTTCATTCTCGTCGAGCGGGGATCCCGGCAGCCCATCACCCCGCTGCACATGTTCGCCGACCGCAACCGCGCGGGCACGTACGGCATCATGCTGAGCCTGGCCGCTGCGATCTTCGGCATGTTCTTCTTCCTCACGCTGTTCGTGCAGGACGTCCTGGGCTTCAGCCCGCTGCAGGCCGGGCTCGCGTTCCTGCCGGTCAGCGTGGTCATCGCCGTGGGCGCGGCGCTCGCCTCGCGGTTCCTGCCGAGGTTCGGACCCAAACCCTTCATGGTGGTCGGCGCCGTTCTCGCCGCCGCCGGGCTGGCCTGGCTGACGCTGACCGACGTCCACTCCACGTATGCGGGCAGCATCCTCGGCCCGATCTGCGTCTTCGGCCTGGGCATGGGCATGGAGTTCGTCTCGCTGACCCTCATGGCGCTGTCCAACGTCCCCGTCCAGGAGACCGGCGCGGCCTCCGGGCTCCTCAACGCCACCCAGCAGGTGGGCGGTTCACTCGGTCTGTCCATCCTGGTCACCATGTTCGGCACGGCCAGCACCAACGAGGCCCACAAGCAGATACCGCGCTTCCTGGCCCAGGCTACCCCGGCCGAACGCCTGCGCTTCAAGCACACCGGACAGCTCCCGAGCCCCTGGTCCGACCACGTGCTCACGTCCGGGATCTCCGCGGCCTTCATCATGGCAGCGATCTTCACCGTCGTCGCCGCCCTGATCGCCCTGATCGTCATCCAGGTCCGCCCCTCCGACCTGGAACGCCTCAAGGGCGGGATGGGGCCGGGGCCGGGCTGACGCTCCTCGGCCGGGCCGGGGTCCTCAGTCGGCCGAGACCGTCTGCCCGCCCCACTCCTCCGGCGCGATGTCCGCGAGCGTCTGCGAGAACGTCCACTGATGGCCCGCGAGGTCCTCGGCCGTGTACTGGCGTTCCCCGTACTCGAAGTCGGTCGGTTCCATGACGATGCGTGCGCCGTGTGCCCGGGCCTGCGCGCAGTGGGCGCGGACGTCGTCGACGCGCACCGTCACCGAGTGCGTGACCTCGCCGGGGCGCGGGGGACGGCGGTCCTTGCGGGTGTCCCCGACGATCACGGCGCCGTCACCGAAGCTGAGCTGGGCGCGGTGGTGCTCGCCGATCCGTACCCGTTCCACGAACCCGAAGGCCGCATTGAGCCAGGCGACCGCCGCGCGTACATCGGGGTAGATCAGGACGGGGATGACAGTCGCGGAAGGGATGGAGCGGTTCGGCTTCATGGCCGACTCCCTGTCATCGGGAACCTGTCGCCGCAGAACCTGCCCTCAGAAAAGGAGAGGCCGGAGGTGCGCCGGTCGTGCCAGGCTAGCCGGTCGGTTCATGCCTGCGCCGTGCGTCCACGAGTCCGCCATGGGAGTGTCGGTGACCGCGTCTCGCCCGGCTTCGTTGCTGGAGCGGTTCGACTTCGCCTGCGGGCGTCTGCCGCCCGCCTGACCGGGCCGGTGATGGACAGCGGAGACGGCTCGGACACCGAGGTCGGGCCCATGACCGATGAGGAGTATCTGTGGGAGCCGGTGCCGGACGGCTGGTCGGTCCGGCGGCGGGCGGACGGGCCGGGGCCGCGCGCCACCCTGCTGGCCGGCGCCGCGGACGGGGACTGGGGACGTGACGCGGCGTCGTATCCGCATCCCTGGCCGCCGCCCTTCACCACCATCGCGTGGCGGCTGAGCCACCTGAGCGAGATGCTGACCCTCCGTGCCGACCACACGGCAGGCGGCCACAGCCTCACCCGGGACGCCCACCTCGTCGGCGGGGACGCGGCAGCGGCCGTCGCCGCCTTCGACGCCGGTGTCACGGCCTGGCGCAAGGCACTGCTGACCAGCGGCGACGCGGCGCTCGACACGGTCGGAAGTACTGCACCCCGGCCGAGATCCCACTGCTGTGCGACCTGTACCGCGCGCGACAGCCCTGACCGCGCCGCCGCGGGTCACGGCGTGGGGACCAGCCCCAGCTGCTGGGCCCGCAGGACCGTGCTGATGCGGTCACGGGTGCCGAGTTTGCGGTAGATCTTCTCGACGTGCTTGTGGACCGTACGGTCCGATATGCCGAGCCGTCGGCCGATCGCGGCCGCGGTCAGGGCGTCCGTGAGCAGGAGCAGGACGGTCATCTCCCGGGGAGTGAGAGGGCAGTCCACTGCCGGTCCGCCGGCGGATTCCGGGGCGGCCGTCCGCTTCCAGCGCTCCAGGAGCTGCCGTTGCTGCTCCACCGCCGCCAGCAGCGGCTGCAACTGCCGGGCCAGGCGGACATGGTCGTCGGTGAAGTCCCCACCGGAGCGGTAGACCATGCATCCGGTGATCGGCGTGGTCGTCTCGGGCAGCGGAATCGCCAGCACGTGGTCCGCGTCCATGATGTCGCCGATCAGCCGCGCGGTCGGGCTCGTGGACCATGCGGCGCCGGCGGCCCCGCGCGCCGTGAGGGGAGTCCTGTCCCGCCCGCCCGCGTAGTGGTCCGCGAACGGAAAACCCGCGCGCAGAAGTCCGAGGTCCTCCTCCCCGAGCCCGTCGAACTCGACGGCGACCTCGGACGGCATGCCGACGGTGCCCTCGGCCTCGTTCCAGTCGTCGAGCTTGTAGATCAGGGTCTCGCCGCCGCACAGGCCGGGCAGGGCGCTGGCCAGCAGCGGCCACAGCCGCTCCGGCTCACGCTCGTTGAGGGCGGCGACGGCCACCGACAGCATGCGTTCGTGGGCCCCGCCCGGCACCTGTGCCACGTTCTTCTCCGCTCGTCCGCCGCGTACGCAGTTGTACCCATACCGGCGACGCCGCTCGCTGCTCCAGACTGCATTCGAGCACTCTGGGGAGCAACAACGACGTTCTCGGATGTACTCCAGCACATCGGCGCCACGGCAGCCGCAGCGGGGGAGTCCCGGCGCTTGGGGAGGACGCCGGGATCCCCACACCGTGCGGGGCCGCCGGCGCGGGGGACCGGCGGCCCCGCACGGCTCAGTCCGACGCGGGCGGATCCGTACGCATAGCATCCGAGATCGACTTGACGCCACCGTGCAGTACGTGAAGAGGGCGTTGAGGGTGTCTGCGGTGTCCTGCTTGATCGGTGCGAAGTCGGGCGCGTTGGGGAACTGCTGCGACGCCCTCTCGTACGCCTTCTGTACGACACTCCAGCGCGCGTCGCCGCGCACCCTGGCCGCATCCAGCGTGGTGTTGGTGGGGATGCGGACGACGGGCCGGTGGCCGTCGACGCTGGTCATGGCGATCCGCTGGCCCTCGGCGGAGACGAGGAAGGCGGCAAGTGCCTTCTCCTGCCTGCTCTTTCCGGTCCTGGCGCCGAAGTACACGTTCTCGCCGTCGGCCAGTACGTCGGAGCCGGCCGGGCCCGCGGGTGCGGGGACGACCTCGTACTTGTCCTTGCCGACCGTCTGGTCGAAGGTGGTCATGTTGTACGGGCCGGTCATGTACATCCCGGCGTTGCCGTCCTGGAAGTTGGTGGCGGTGCCGGTGATGGCGCTGACGGCGCCGGGCTGCAGGACGCCCTTGGCGCCGCAGAAGAGGTTGTCCTTCATCCAGGTGACGGTCCGTACGGCGGCCGCCGAGTCCATCGCGGGGCGGTAGCCGCCCCTGCCGTCGCGCTCGATGATCTGCGCGCCGCCCTGTCACAGGAAACTGGCGCCCCACCAGGCGGCGTAGCCGTTCTGTGCGCTGCCGGGGGCGACGATGCCGTAGGTGTCCTTCTTGCCGTCCCCGTCGGGGTCGCGGTCGGCGAAGGCCTTGGCGACGGCGAGCATCTGCTGCCAGGTCTTCGGCGCTTGCAGGCCCAGCTTCTTCAGCCAGTCCGTGCGGATCATCAGGGTCTGCGCCTGGCGGGAGTACGGGATGCCGTAGTGCTTGCCGTCCAGGCCCACGGTGGAGGCCCAGGACCGGTCGCTGATCTGCTCGTGGCCCGCGATCGAGGCGGGGTCGATCGGCTTGAGGAGGCCCTGGCTCTGGTAACTGCCCATCAGCGCCGTGTCGTTGATCATCACGTCCGGCAGGTCCCTGGTGGAGGCACGCGCCTGGAGCTGCTGGTCGAAGGTGATGACCGGCTGGTAGTCGATCTTGATGCCGGTCTTCCTGGTGAAGGTGGCGAAGACACGGTCGTAGGTGGCGGCGTCGTCCGGATTGCTCCGGGTCCACACTTCGAGCGTGTTCGGGTCGCAGGAACCGGCGCCCCCGGAACCGGAGCCACAGGCGGCCGTTCCGAATGCGATCCCTGCGGCGGCGAGGGCGGCGGCCAGGCGGCGACTCTAAATGGGACGGCTCAAGCTACGAATCGTTTCATCGGCATGTCAGGGCATGGCTGAAACATTTCACCGAGCCCGTGCATGCGTCACTGGATGCCGTGATGTCGGCGGGCGGCGCGCAGGGACCGTGCCCCGGGCCGAGATGAGGAGGGTGCCCGTGACGAACAACGAGGAGGCCGCCGACTTCCGTCGGCGGCCTCGCAGTTCATCGAGCTGTTGGTGTCACGCCTCGTCCGGCGTCCCTGATCTCACGCGGGACGTACGGCGATACGGACGGCGGCTTCGCCGGCGTAGTGGACCGAGTCCTCGCGGATGACCGCGCCCGGGCCGGGCGCGTGAATCATCAAACCGTTGCCGGTGCAGATGCCGACGTGGCTGAAGTTGTCGTTGAAGAAGATCAGGTCTCCGGGGCGGCTCTCCGCGAGCGGAATCACCGTGCCGGCGCTCGCCTGCTCGTACGTGGTGCGTGGCAGGGTGACCCCGGCAGCCCGCCAGGCGGCCTGGGTGAGCCCGGCGTTGTCGTACGACTCCGGCCCGACCGCACCCCACAGGCACGGCCTGCCGATCTGTGCACGGGCGAAGTCGATCGCCCTGTCGGCCTTGGTGACGGCGGAGGTACCGACGGCGGGCACACCCGTGTCCAGGGCGGAGGGCTGCATGGTCCATCCCCCGGCCTGGGGTATGCCGGTGTCGAGGACGGACGGCTGGGTGCGCCAATCCCCGGCCGGGGTTACGCCGGAGTTGAGGACGGACGGCTGCATACGCCACTCCTCGACCGCGGGTACCCCGGTGTCGAGCACGGACGGCTGCATGAACTGTTCCCCGACCGCGGGTACGCCGGTGTCGAGAGCGGAAGGCTGGGTGCGCCAATCCCCGGCCGGGGTTACGCCGGAGTTGAGGACGGACGGCTGTATGCGCTGCTCCCCGGCCGGGGGCGCGCCCGTGTCGAGGACCGTCGGCTGCTGCAGCCGCCAGGCCTCCTCGTTCGCCCGGGGGGTCTGTTCCGCCTGGTCCTGCCAGGGAAGCTGGGCCGGCATGGCCTCAACAGCCGGGCGCGGTGCGGAGGTCTGCCGCGCGGTGTACCGGTACAGCAGCTCGCTGGCCGCCGCGATCTTGCGCTGGCTCTGCTCCTTGGACCTGCGCAGGGAGGTCTGCTTCGACTCGGGGGCCGCCGCGGGCAGCGCGGGGGCGGCCTCCTGGCGGGGCTGCGGGACGGCGGGGAGTGCGGCCGTGGGTCCGGCGGTCAATTCGGCCACCGGACGGGACCCCGCGGAGGGCAGCTCCGCCACGGGCCGGACGGTCGCCTCCAGCTCAAGGGCGGAGGTACGGCTGTCCGCCGGGCGCGGGGGTCGCGGCTCGGCCTGGCGGGCCGACGTACGGTCGGCCGGCAGCACCGCAGGCACCGTCGGACCCAGCGACGCACGCACTCCGTCGAACCAACGCCGGGACACCGAGTCGAGTGCCGGGTCCGAGCGGCCACGCTCGCGGGCCGGCGCCGCGGGCGGCCGCGTCCCCATCAACTGGGCCCGGGTGAAGTTGAAGTTGCCGGTATCGGACTCGGCCTGGTCGTAGAGGCTGCTCACCCGCTGCCGGACGGCTTCGCGGCTCGGGCCCTCGTCCCCCGTCGTCGGTGCGGCGTCGGCGGTCTGCGAGAACAGGGCCACCGAGGTGAGGGCGGCCGTCGCGAGAGCGGAATTGCGCATACCGGGCAGGCCCAAGCCTCCGGTGCGCGATGGTCGATCCGGCGCCATGGGAGCCGTACTCCTTCCGTACTCCGCCTACCGAGTTAGCTGTCGGGTTCGGGCGGTCGGTTCCGGAAGGCATGCCCTACGGCCCCTGCCCGGGCGGGCAGTTGGGCCGATTCACCCCGTCGTTCGGTTGGGTCCCCGGCTCCGGCTGCCACGAGGGCGCACCGGACTCGGCGGAGGCCACGCGTCCCGGCGGGGTTCGCCGGAGGAACTCGTGCGGCCTAAAGCCACGCTAGCCAACTTGTGCGCCCCGTGTGAAGGTTGAAGGTCGGAATGTCCGATACGCTTTTGTGACCTTCGTCGTGATGGACCGTCAGATCCGTGTGTTGTGCACGCAGCGGATCCGGACGGCGACCGACCGTGGCGAGCAGGGCGCGTCAGGGACGCGGGCCGTCGCCGCCGGCCTCGCGCTCGGCATTGCGCTTCTTGATGCGCGCCGCCTCCTTGCGGACCTCGGCCTGTGTGGCGCGTTCCTTCTGCAGCCACTCGGGTTCTTCCTGCTTCAGTGCCTCGATCTGCTCGGTGGTGAGCGCCTCGGTGATCCCGCCGCGGGCGAGACCCGCGATGGAGACGCCCAGCTTCGCCGCGACCACCGGACGGGGGTGCGGACCGTTCGCCCGCAGCTCGCGCAGCCACTCGGGCGGCTCGGCCTGGAGCTGGTCGAGCTCGGCTCGTGAGACGACACCCTCCCGGAACTCGGCGGGGGTGGCCTCGAGGTACACACCCAGCTTCTTCGCCGCGGTCGCGGGCTTCATCGTCTGGGTGCTCTGGTGCGACTTCATGCCGTCCAGGGTATCGAGCATGTTCGAGACCTCTGACCACGGCCGGTAGCCTGGTCTGGTGACAGGCTCGGAAGAATCCCACGCGTTCCGGCTTGCGTACGTCCCGGGGGTGACGCCCGCCAAGTGGGTGCGGATCTGGAACGAGCGCCTGCCAGGCATCCCGCTGAACCTCCTCGCCGTACCGGCCGCCGAGGCATCAGAGGTGTTGCGCGCGGGTGAGGCCGACGCGGGACTCGTACGGCTGCCGGTCGACCGTACGTTCTTCAGCGCGATCCCCCTCTACACCGAGACGACGGTCGTCGTCGTCCCCAAGGACCACGTGATCACGGCGGCGGACGAGGTGACCGTGGAGGATCTTGCGGACGAGGTCCTCTTCCACCCCCTCGACGACGTCTTCGACTGGGACCGGCCGCCGGGCGAGCTCGCCTTCGAGCGGCCCGCCACCACCGAGGACGCCGTGGAACTCGTCGCGGCGGGCGTCGGCCTCCTGGTCGTCCCCCAGTCGCTGGCCCGTCTGTACCACCGCAAGGACCTCACGTACCGCCCGCTGGTGGACGCCCCCGAGTCGAGCGTCGCCCTGGCGTGGCCCGAGGAGGCGACCACGGACCTGGTCGAGGACTTCATCGGAATCGTCCGCGGCCGCACGGCCAACAGCTCCCGCGGCCGCAAGGCGCAGACGCCTGAACCGAAGGGCAAATCGGGCGGCAGGACCGGCGACGTGGCAGGCGCCCGGCGCAAGCCCGCCGCGGGGAAGGCGACCGGGAAGACGGCAGGGAAGTCGGCGGCGCGCAACCCGCGGGCCGGATCCGACGTCTCCAAGGGCGCCAAGCGCAGGAAACCCCGCCGCCGGGCATAGCCTCCCTCGGGGCGGCCTCGCCCCGTTCCGATCCATCCGGTGGGGCGATGGACGGGAGGCGGGGAAGTTTTGCTTCGCAAGGGGGTACGGTGCGCAGGTGGCGCCGTGGACCGGCTGCGTGCCCACAAGCTGTGGGGCGATCTGGCTGGTCAGGGGCACGGGCGGCCGCGCGGCGGACTGTGGCGGGTGGCGGCGTTCGTCGGGCGCACGCTGCGGGGCGAGTGGCAGGGCATCGTCGTGGATCCGGTGCGGCAACTCAGACGTCGTGGGCTGCCCGCACTGTTCCTGGCGTTCCTGGCCGCCTTCGGTGTCATCTTCTTCCATGCGCTGGCGCAGCGGCCGGCAGGCGCGGTGGCGGTGCGGGTCCTCGGCGGCGTCAAGGGCGACCTGCCGCTGTGGCTGGCCCTGCTGCGCACGCCGGTCTCGCTGTACGTCCCGGCCCTGGATCTGCCCGTGTGGGGAGGGATCACATCGTTGTCCCTCGCCTTCGCGCTGGCCGAACTCATCCTCGGCCGGGCCAGGACACTCGTCGTCTCGTACGCGACCACAATCGCCGGCACCCTCATGGTGCGCGTGATGATCGCGCTCGGTCCGGGCTGGGGCGGGCTGGGTCTGTCGCGTGAGGTCGGGCAGGTGCTGGACACCGGACCGTCCGCCGCCGTCGTGGGCCTCTTCACCTATGTCGCCGTCGTACAGCGTGCTCCCATCGTGTTCGCCCTCACTGGCGGGTCGATGGTGTGGGAGTCGATTGCCGTACCCAATCTGGCCGGCCGCGAGCACCTGATAGCGGTCGGCACCGCGATCGTCCTGGCCCTGTTCCACGAACGCGGCCGCAAGCGGGCGTCCGCCCGGCCTCTCCTCCCCGTACGCCGGGCGGAGCCGGGGGCGAGGGCCGGGCGCCCCTGCCCGGACGATCACGTCCCGGTCGGGTGAGCGCGTTCGGCGCGCGTTCGGCGCAGTTCACGTCTGCGGGGTGCCGCCCATCTCCGCCGCGAAGACCGTCGGGTCGCTGTCGAACCCCCGGACCATCTGGTGGAACTCCCAGGCGCCGGAGGCATCCCGGGTGAACTCGGCGACCGTCGCCGCGGTGGCGTCGGCGACCTGCCCGAAGTCGTCCCTGAGCAGCTCCGTGTACCCGTCGACGACCAGCACGCCCGTGTTCGATACGTCGCCGAAGGACTTGGGGCCGCCGCTCTGATGGATCGCCACACCGACGACCACCCGCGCGAAGGAGGGCGCCAGGCGATCGAGCTCCAGGACCATCACCTCGACGAACCCGAGGCCCAGGCCGGTCTCGCTGTGCCTGCTCATGTTGATGGTGCCGTCCGGCGAGCGGCTCTCGGTGTGCACGACGTACACCGGGCGTCCGTTCGGGGCATCCGCCGAGAAGGTCGTCGCCATGATGTCCAGATGGTGAGGGGGCCGGTTCCAGGGGCTGGGATCCCACTTGAGCCGCACTTCGATCTTTCCCTGTATCTTGCCGCCGCCACTCACCCGGACGCTGCCCCTCCCGATCAGGCCACCGCGGGACAGTCCCCCCCCCGCAAGGTCAAGTATGTTCCCGGTCCCGTTCATTCATCCGCCTCCGGCGGCGTGTGCGCACCGTGAGGGGAGTGATCCTGGCTTATCTTCGCCACGAAATCTGACATCCGGAGTAAATATGAATAAAACGGATGAGCTGGTTGGTGTGGCGGAAGAAGTGGCGCTCGTCGCCCCGGCCGGTCATCAGGGGCGCCGCGTCACCGCACGGCCCCTGCCCGTCGTCATCGTCACCACAGTCGGCTCGGTGGCGGTCCTCTCTCTCACCGGCGTCGGATGGCTGAACCAGCCCGCCGTCGCGGCCTGGCGCACGGTCTGTCTGGCCATCACCCTCCAGGCGCTGCCCTTCCTCCTCCTGGGCACGGTCCTGTCGGGGGCGATCAACGCCTTCGTGCCGGCCGACCTGTTCACCCGGATCCTGCCCCGCAGTCCCGCACTCGCCGTCCCGGTGGCCGGCGTCGCGGGGGTCGTCCTGCCGGGCTGCGAGTGCGCCTCGGTGCCGGTCGCGAACAGCCTGATCCGGCGCGGTGTCACTCCGTCCGCCGCGTTCGCCTTCCTCCTCTCCGCGCCCGCGATCAACCCGATCGTGCTCACCGCCACGGCCGTCGCCTTCCCGGGAAACCCCGCCATGGTCGCCGCCCGGCTGCTGGCCTCCCTCGTCACCGCGGCCGCGATGGGCTGGCTGTGGCTCTGGCTGGGACGTGAGGAGTGGCTGCGGCCGTCCGTCCGCCACACCGGCCACTCGTCGGGACACAGCCGCCGACGGGAGTTCCGCCTCGGCTTCCAGCACGACTTCCTGCACGCCGGCGGCTTCCTGGTGCTGGGCGCCATGGCCGCGGCCACCTTCAACGTGGCCGTGCCGCGCTCGGTCCTCGACACCTTCTCCGGCTCGCCCTGGCTGTCGGTGCTCTTCCTGGCCGCGCTCGCCGTCCTGCTCGCCGTCTGCTCGGAGGCCGACGCCTTCGTCGCCGCCTCGCTCACCGGGTTCTCGCCCACCGCGCGGCTGGTGTTCATGGTGGTCGGCCCCATGGTCGACCTGAAGCTGATCGCCCTTCAGGCGGGCACGTTCGGCCGGTCCTTCGCAGTCCGCTTCTCCACCGCGACGACGCTGGTGGCCGTGGCCGCCGGCGTCCTGATCGGAGGCGCACTGCTGTGAAGCGCCACGCCCAAGTCCTCCTGCTGGTCCTGACCGGCCTGGGCCTGCTGCACGCCGCCCTGTTCAGCGACCTCTGTCTGCGCTACGTCAAGGAAGGCCTGCGCCCCCTGCTGATCGCCTCCGGGGTGCTGCTTCTGCTGCTGGGCCTGGCCGGAGCAGCACTGGACCGCGCGGCCCCCGAAGCCGACGCGCACGCACACGGCCACGACCACTCCACCGCACCCCGCATCGCGTGGCTGCTGTTCCTGCCCGCGCTCAGCCTGCTCCTCTACGCCCCGCCCGCCCTCGGCGCGTACACGGCATCGCACGCGAACAACAAGGCCGTGCCGAAGGCGCAGCGGTTCGATCCGCTGCCCGCGACCGTCCCGCTGCCGATGACCCTCACCGACTTCACCGCCCGGGTCCAGCAGGACGGCGAGCAGGCCATCAAAGGCCGCAGCATCCGCATGACCGGATTCGTCACCCCGGCGGGCCAGGGCGGCGGCTGGTATCTGACCCGGATCATCTTCACCTGCTGCGCGGCGGACTCCCAGTCGGTCAAGGTCCGCATGTACGGGACTTCCGTACTGCCGGCCAACACCTGGGTGGCCGTCACCGGAACCTGGCACCCCAAAGGCACGCTCGGCACGAAGTCCGCGACGGCCGCTCTCGACGTCCACCGCACCGAGCGCATCTCCCCGCCCGTCAACGCATACACGGACGACCTGCCGATCACGCCCTCGTGATGCAACATCGGCATCAGGGCATGTACGTGGCCTTCTCCGCCGCGCCCACGACCTGCCGCCCGTCCGCCTCGGTGAGCAGGCACCCGGACAGGCGGCTCAGGAAGACCGTCGAACTGCGGACCCCGGTCCCTCGGCAGGACGGCGACCGAGACCTGTTCGCCATTGGAGTCACAGGTGGTCAGCAGGACCGCTTCGCCCGGTTGCGGATCCCGTACGGCGAGGGGCATTACAGTTCTTCCTGCCGAGTCTGCCCGGCGCATGGCCCGGCGCGATGATGCCGTCGCAGACGACATGGGCCAGCACTTCGGCGAGTTCCTCGTCGACCGGGTGCGAGACGGCGGCGAAGTCCCTGTAGGACGACTTCGGGACCGCGTCGCGGGCGCGCAGATACGCACTGGTCAGGGCCTCGACCTCGGTCCGGCAGATACCCTGTCGAGGGGGCGGGTCGGTCAGTGCACCTGGGTGGCGCGCACGAACTCCCGGATGATCCGCGCCAGTTCCGCCGGCCGGTCCAGGGGGAGCAGCGTGTAGCCGTCGTCCACCTCGACCAGCCGCCCCTGCGGCAGCAGCGCGACAAGACGACGGCCGTGCTCGGGCGGCATCACCCGGTCCTCGCGCGCCCAGACCACCAGCGCGGGCCGGTCGAAGAGCGGGAGACGATCCGCCGTGGCTTCGAGCAGGCGGCGGGTGGCCCCGTTCGCGCTGCGGAGGAGGCGTACGGCGTCACGGCGGATGGCCGGCTGCCGCAGCACCGGCCGCATCCAGCGCGCGGTGGCCGCATCGCCCCGCTTGGTCAGCCGGCCGAACGCGATCGGCAGCCGGCGCACCGCCCGCACCCGCATCTGCTGCATGAACAGCCCGAACAGACGCGGCGAGAGCCGACCGGTGAGAACCAGGGTCCGGCCCGTCAGCCCCGGTGGGAAGTTGTCGAACGCATCGCAGGACACCAGCACCGCCCGCCCCACCCGCTCCTCCCCGTCGGCCATCAGGAACTGCACGAGGACCCCGCCCGTGTCGTTGCCGACCAGGGTGACCTCCCGCAGATCCAGCCGCTCCAGGAGCTCCGCGACGAGCCGTGCCACCCCGGGCAGCGACAGGTCGGCGTCCGCGCGCATCGGGTGGCGGTGCGCGCCCAGGGGCAGCGTCGGGGCGATGCACCGGTGGTCGGCGGCCAGGTCGGCCGACGGCCCCTCCCACAGCGAGGCGTCCATCATCAGGCCGTGCAGCAGTACGAGTACGGGACCGTCGCCGCCGCTGTCCTGGTATGCGACCGTGCCCGCGGACAGCTCGATCTCGTACGTGTCCGCAGTGCGGGCAGTGGTGTTCATGAAGGCCTCCCGTGCGTCTGCGCCATGTGTCCGCACTCAAGAGGGCCGAGCGGCCCGGAGTGTGACATCTGACCGGCAGGACACCTCATCGCGCCCCGACCCGGTGGCAGAATCGGCGGCGTGGACCGGGGGATCCTCGAGCGCGAGCCCGAGCTGGCACAGCTGGCCACGGCCGCACGGGAGGCGGCGGACGGGGCCGGCTCGGTGGTGCTTGTCTTCGGCGAGGCCGGAATCGGCAAGTCGAGCCTGGTCAGGGCCATGCCCGAGCACCTTCCCGGGCAGGCCCGCGTCCTGGTCGGACAGTGCGACGACCTCGCCACCCGGCGACCCCTCGGCCCGTTCCGCGACCTCGTCGGCAGCGTCGGAGCCGCACTCGCCCGCGCCGTCACCGAGGGCGGAGACCGCCACCGCGTCTACGAGGCCCTGCACGGCGAGCTGGCCGTGACCCCGCACCCTGCGGTACTCGTCGTCGAGGACGTGCACTGGGCCGACGAGGCATCCCTGGACGCCCTGCGTTTCCTCGTCCGGCGCATGGAGCGGCTGCCCGCCCTGCTCGTCCTCACCTACCGCGACGACGAGTTGAGCCGTGGGCACCCCCTGCGCCATCTCCTCGGCCAGGTCTCCCGGGCACCTCGCGTGCACCGCCTTCCCCTGGCGAGGCTGTCGCTCGACGCCGTCCGCACGCTCAGCGCGGCCGGCCGGCTCGACCCCGCTCAGGTCTACGAAGTCACGTCCGGGAACCCCTTCTTCGTCGCCGAGGTCCTCGCGGCCGGCGGCACCGGGGGAGTGCCTCCGACCGTCGTCGACGCCGTGCTCGCCCGGCTGCGCGGACTGGAACCGGCCACCGTCGACGCCCTGGAGCAGCTCGCCGTCGTCCCCTCGGCGGTCGAACGCCCGCTGGTCGACGCGCTGCTGGGCGGCGGGGTGGCCGTCCTCGCGGCGGCCGAACAGCGCGGCCTGCTGGCCGTGGCCCCGGAACGGGTGTCCTTCCGGCACGAGCTGATCCGGCGGGCGGTCGCCGACTCCGTGCCCACCGCCCGGCGCATCGACCTCAACCGCAACGTCCTCGTGGCCCTCGTCGCCCGGCCCGGATCGGACGCCGCCCGCATCGTCCACCACGCCGCCCAGGCCGGCGACCAGGACGCCATCGCCCGCTACGGGCCCGACGCCGCCGGCGACGCAGCCTCCGCCGGTGCCCACCGCGAGGCCGCCGCCCAACTGCGCCTCGTGCTCCGGCAACGGCACCGCTACCCCCGGCCAGACCTGGCCGACCTGCTCGAACGCTACGCCGTGGAGAGCTACACCATCGCCGACTCGGCCGCCGCCGTCACCGCCCAGCGCGAGGCGGTCGCCCTGCGCCGCTCCCTCGGCGACACCCTCGCCCTCGGCGCCGACCTGCGCTGGCTCTCCCGTATCCACTGGTGGGCCGGGGACGCCGACGAGGCGCAGGACGCCGCCCGCGAGGCCGTCTCCGTACTGGAACACGCGGGCGACGACCGGCTGCTGGCTCTTGCCGTCAGCAACATCGCCCAGCTGCGGATGCTGTCCGACCGCTACCCCGAGGCCGTCGAACACGCCGAACGGGCCATCGTGCTCGCTCAGAAGACGCAGGACGCGGCGATCCTCTCGCACGCCCTCAACAACATGGGCACGGCCCGCTGGCGCGGCGGAGACCCCGGCGGGCGGCACCAGTTGGAGGAGAGCCTCGAGGTCGCCCTGGACGCCGGTGAGGTCGAGCACGCCTGCCGCGCCTACGCCAACCTCATCTGGACGCTCCTCGACCATCTGCAGTACGCGGAGGCCGACCGATTCCTGCTCCCGGCCATGGACCTGGCCGACCGCGCCGAACATCTCGGCTTCCTCACCTACCTCCATGTCGAGCAGGCCATACGCCGATTTGCCGCCGCCGACTGGGTCGAGGCCGAGCGGCACGCCGAGTTCGGCATCCACGACTTCCTGCCCGCGCGCTGCCCGGCCCTGACCGTCCTCGCCCGCATCCGCACCCGCTGCGGCCGTCCGGGCGCCGACGCACTTCTCGCCGAGGCCCGGGAGATCGCCGTACGGACCCGGGAACTCCAGCGCACCGGCCCCGTCGCCGCCGCGCTCGCGGAGGCTGCCTGGCTGCGCGGCGACCACGCCGCCGTCGTCGAGGCCGTCGCCCCGGTGCACGCCCAGGCTCGCCACCTGGCCGGCGTCCCCTACCGCGCCGAACTCGGCTACTGGCTCACCAAGGCAGGACACCCGATCCCGGCGGACGATTCGGGACATCCGTACGCGCTGCAGGCCCGCGGGCAGTGGCGGCGGGCCGCGGCCCTCTGGCACACGGCGGGCTGCCCCTACGAACACGCCGCCGCCCTCGCCGAGAGCCCGGAGCCCGCCGACAAACTCACCGCCCTCGCCCGGCTCGACGCGCTGGGCGCCGAACCGCTGGCCCGGCTGGTCCGCGCCGAACTGCGCGGGCTCGGCGTGCGCCGCATCCCGCGCGGTCCGCTCGCCGCCACCCGCGGCAACCCGGCCGGCCTCACCGAACGCCAGCTGCAGGTCATACGGCTGCTGGCCGAGGGCCTGACCAACTCCGAGATCGCCGCCCGGCTCGTCGTCTCCGTCCGCACCGTCGACAACCACGTCCGCGCGGTCCTCGACAAACTGGACGCACCCACCCGGCGCCACGCCGCCGTCCGCGCCGCGGAGCTCGGACTGCTCGCCGACCGCGAAACGTAGGTACCACGCGCGCCCGAGCTAGGTGACACCCACGGATACCCGGACCCGCGCAACCCGAGTAGAACGGGCGGATCGACCCGACTCCGAAAAAACGGGGGAAATCCGTATGTCCAGCACACCCGCCCAGGCGGCACGCAGGGAACTGGCCGACTTCACCGGGGAGTTGATCGGACCCGAGGACTCCGGCTACGAACAGGCCCGCACCGTCTACAACGCGATGATCGACCGGCGCCCGGCACTCGTCGCACGCTGCGCCGACGCGGACGCAGTGGCCCGTGTGATCGGCTTCGCCCGAGCGCACGACCTGCCCCTCGCCGTCCGCGGCGGCGGCCACCACGGGGCCGGACTCGGCACCGTCGACGGCGGTGTGGTGGCCGACCTGTCGCCCCTCAAGGACATCCACGTCGACCCCGTGGCCCGCTCCGTCCGCGTCGGCGGCGGCTGTGTCTGGGGCGAGGTGGACCGCGCCACCAACCCGCACGGCCTCGCCACCCCCAGCGGCATCGTCTCCACCACCGGAGTCGGCGGCCTCACCCTCGGCGGCGGGCTCGGCCACCTGACCCGCAAGTGCGGACTGACCATCGACAACCTCCTCGCCGCCGACATCGTCCTGGCCGACGGCCGGCAGGTGCGCGCGAGCGCCGACGAGAACACCGACCTGTTCTGGGCCGTCCGCGGAGGCGGCGGCAACTTCGGGGTCGTCACCTCCTTCCTGTTCCGGCTGCACGAGGTCGGCACCGTCGTGGGCGGCCCGACCTTCTGGCCCGTCGAGATCAGCCCCGAAGTTCTCAGCGCCTACCGGGACTTCCTCCCGAACGCACCGCGCGAACTCAACGCCTTCTTCCTGTTCGGCACCGTCCCACCCGCCCCGCCGTTCCCCGAGGACATCCACCTGCGCAAGACGGCCGGAGTCGTCTGGTGCTACGCGGGCGAGGACCCCGAGGCCGCCGCACGCGAGATGGCCCCGCTGCTGGACGCCCTGCCGACGCCGATGCTGCACGCCGTCGGACCGATGCCCCACCCCGACCTGCAGTCCATGTTCGACGGGCTCTACCCGCCCGGCCACCAGTGGTACTGGCGCGCCGACTTCGTCAACGAGATCCCCGACGAGGCCGTCGAACTCCACGCCAAGTTCGGCGCCGAGGTGCCGACGGTCCAGTCGACCATGCACCTGTACCCGATCGACGGCGCAGCCCACGACGTCGGTCCCGACGACACACCCTGGGCCTACCGGGGCGCCCAGTGGTCCACCGTCTACGCCGGAGTCGACCCCGACCCGGCGGGCGCGGAACTCGTCAAGCGCTGGACCGTCGACTACTTCGAGGCCCTGCACCCGTACTCGGCGGGCGGCGCCTACGTGAACATGATGATGGACGAGGGCCAGGACCGCGTCCGGGCCAGCTACCGCGGCAACTACGATCGTCTGGCCCGCGTCAAGGCCGACCGCGACCCGGACAACGTGTTCCGCCTCAACCAGAACATCCGGCCCAGCTGAACCAGGCTTCGATGAACGGGCGGTGCCCCGGGCGGGGGACGGGACACCGTCAGGCCTTGGTTCAGCAGGTGTCGACGAACGGGCGGTGCCCCGCCTCCGGCACGGGGCACCGTTCCAGCGCCGCAAGAATCCAGGCCCGCGACCCGGCCGGGTCGATCACCGCGTCGATCTCCAGCGCGGCCGCCGCGTTGACCGCCTTCCCGCGTTCGTACAACTCGGCGACCCGCTCCTCGAAGACACGCGCACGCTCGGCCGGGTCCGTGATCGCCGCCAGCTCCCTGCGGTATCCGAGCCGCACCGCACCCTCAAGACCCATCCCGCCGAACTCGCCGCTCGGCCAGGCCGCCGTGGCCAGCGGAGCCCGCGTCGAGCCGCCCATCATGGCCATCGCCCCCAGCCCGTACGCCTTGCGCAGCACCAGACTCACCAGCGGCACCCGCAGATTGGCGCCCGTCACGAACAGCCGCGCGAAGTGCCGTACGGTGGCGGTCCGTTCGGCGTCCGGGCCGACCATGAACCCCGGGGTGTCGCACAGCGAGACGACCGGCAGCCCGAACGCGTCGCACAACTGCAGGAACCGCGCCGCCTTGTCGGCCGCATCCCGGTCGATCGCCCCGCCCAGATGTGCCGGGTTGCTGGCCAGCAGCCCCATCGGCCGTCCCTCGATCCGTACGAGACAGGTCAGCACGCCCACGCCGAACTCCGGCCGCAGCTCCAGCATCGAGTCCGTGTCCGCGAGCCCGGTGACCGCCGCCCGCACGTCGTAGGCTCGCCGCCGGTTCTCCGGCACGATCTGCCGCAGCAGCCGCTGATCCGGCGCCTCCCAACTGCCTTGCGCCCCTTGGAAGTACGACAGATACCGCCGCGCGACCCGCACGGCCTCCGCCTCGTCGGTGACCGCGAGGTCCACCACCCCGTTGGGCACCTGTACCGACAGCGGCCCCACCTCCTCCGGCCGGAACACCCCGAGGCCACCGCCCTCGATCATTGCGGGCCCGCCCATCCCGATCGTGGCGTCGGGTGTGGCGATCACGACGTCGCAGCAGCCCAGCAGTGCCGCGTTACCGGCGAAACAGCGCCCCGAGGCGATGCCGACCAGCGGGACCAGCCCGCTGAGCCGCCCCATCCGCCGGAAGGTGGTCACGTCGAGGCCCGCCACAGCCGTGGTGTCGGTGTCCCCGGGCCGCCCGCCGCCGCCCTCCGCGAACAGCACCACGGGCAGCCGCCGCTCCTCGGCGATCTCCAGCATCCGGTCGGTCTTGCGGTGGTTCTGCAGCCCCTGGGTACCGGCGAGAACCGTGTAGTCGTACGACATCGCCACGCACGGCCTGCCATTGATCCGCCCGGTGCCGGTGACCATGCCGTCGGCCGGCGTCGACCGGATCAGGTCGTCCAGCGAGCGGCGGCTGTGCTGCGCGGCGATCGCGAGGGCGCCGAACTCGGTGAAGGTTCCGGTGTCGCACAGGTCCTCGATGTTCTCGCGGGCGGTGCGCCGACCGAGGGCGTGCCGCCCCGCGACCGCCTCCGGTCGGTTCTCGTCGAGCCCGAAGGAGTGCCGGTGCACGACCTCGGCGAGGTCCGCGCGCACGGCATCCGGATCGACCGGCTCCACCGCGGGCCCCTCGCCCTGCACGCCGGCGAGGTCGTCCAGGGTGGCCAGCGGGGAGCCCTCGCCGACCGTTTCGCCCACGCGTGCGTGCAGCAGCCGGACCACTGCGGAACCGGGAGCCCGCACCACGTGCTCCATCTTCATCGCCTCCAGCACCAGCAACTGCTGCCCGGGGCGCACCGGTTCACCGGGGGAGACGTCGACGGAGACGACGGTGCCGCTGAGCGGTGCGACGACCGTGCCGTCACCGGCCGCCTCCTCCGGAACGACGTGGGACTGCGCCAGTTCCGCCACCACCCCCGTGTGCTCCCAGAAACGCGGCCGCGCCAGCACCTCCCGCAGCAGCGGAATCCCCGTTCGCACCCCCTCCACCGCGAACTCGCCCAACGCCCGCCGCGCCCGCGCACAAGCCGCCTCCGTATCGCCCGCCGGGACGTGCGCGACCACCTTGGCGAGCAACGGGTCGTACCGGACACCGACTTCGGCCCCCGCCCGGATCGCCGTGTCGACCCGCACACCGGGACCGGTCGGCACGTCGAAGCGGGTGATCCGCCCCGCCCCCTCGGCAGTGACCCGCGCCTGCACGGCGAACCCGCGCGGTGCAGCCGGCGGCCCCGACAATCCCACGTCAGCGAGCGTGGCCCCGGCTGCCAGGCGCAGTTGGACGGCGACCAGGTCGACCCCCGTCACCTCCTCGGTGACCGTGTGCTCCACCTGAAGCCGCGGATTGGCCTCGATGAACCAGAACTCCTCGCCCCGGAGCATGAATTCGAAGGTGACCAGGCTGGAACAGCGGGCGTCACGGGCCATCCGCAGTGCGGCGCCCAGGATCCGCTCCCTGGTGTCATCGGAGAGTTCGGGGGCGGGCGCGATCTCGATCACCTTCTGGTGGCGGCGCTGCGCGCTGCAGTCCCGGTCCCACAGATGCGTGACGGCTCCGGTTGTGTCCCCGACGACCTGGACCTCGATGTGCCGGGCGCCCTCCAGCAGCCGTTCCGCATACAACTCGCCCCGCCCGAAGCCCTGTTGAGCCTCCGAGGCGCATCGCGCCCACGCCTCGGGCAGCTCCTCGGCCCGCCGCACGACCCGCATCCCGCGTCCGCCGCCCCCGCCCACCGCTTTGATCATCACGGGTCCGGCGGCCAGCAGTTCCCGCGCACCGTCCGGGCCGTCGGCCCCGGCGAGCACGGGAACCCCCGCCCCGACGGCGAACTCACGCGCCCGCGCCTTGTCCCCGAAGACCGCGAGCACCTCGGGCGTGGGCCCGACGAAGGTGATCCCGGCTGCGGCGCAGCGGCGCGCGAAGTCCGCGTCCTCGCTCAGAAAGCCGTACCCGGGGTGCAGGAAGTCGCAGCCGGTGCCGCGCGCAGCGGCGAGCAGTCCGCCGCCGTCGAGATAGTCGTCCAACGGTACGGCCTCGTCGGCCAGTCGGGCGTGCGCGTCGTCGCCCTCGGCGTACACCGCCACCGAGCGCAGCCCGGCCTCCGAGGCGGCCCGCAGGACGCGCACGGCGATCTCCCCGCGGTTGGCGACGAGCAAGGCGGCACTACCCATGGGAGCCCTCCAGGACACGGACCTCAGCGGACCTCATCGACCGGCCCCGCCATGCTCATTGACATTGACGTCAACGTCAATACGCTCGCCGTGTGGCACGCACACACAAGGCCTGGGCGGTCCGCACCGCCCGCGACCGCACCGAGGCCCCGGCCCGCGCCCGGCTCCTGGACGCCGCCGAGGCCGTCTTCGCGCGGCTCGGCCTCGGCCCCGCCACCGTCGCCGACATCACCACGGAGGCGGAGGTCTCCCGGGCGGGCTTCTACGTGTACTTCGCCTCCAAGGAGGACATCTTCCGCGTCCTGGCGGTACGCGTACGGGACGCGTTCCTCGCCGCGCAGGAGGTGCCCGGCGTCGACACGGACGACCCGCACGCCGTCGCCGAGGCGTCCATCGGCGCCTTCATCGCCGCCTACGCCCGACACCAGCCGCTGCTGGGCCTGTTGGAGCAGCAGGCGCGCACCGACCCCGCCATGGCCCAGTTGTGGGACGAGATCCGCGAACGGCCCGTGCACCGCCACGCCCGCTACATCCGCCGCCTCACCGAACGAGGCCTGGCCGCCCCGGCCGCCGAACCCCTTGCACTGGCCCGCGCGGTGGGCGGCATGTGTGTCGAGTTCGCCCGCCGCGTCGCCGCGCACCCCGACACGTACGAGGACGCCGTACGCGAGGTCACCGCCATGTATCTGCACCTGCTCGGAGCCGTACCGAATCGTCAGGAGTAGCCGCACCATGACGCCAACGCCACGCACCGACGCATACCTCGCCGACCTGCGCGCCCGCTGGGCGAAGGCGAGGCGGGGCAGGCAGCCCGGCACCACGACCCACCGCGCCGGCGAGCGGACGGTGCCGGGGTATGTACGACACTGGGCGCGCCAGACACCCGACCGGCCCGCGTTCGTCGCCCACGGACAGGCGCTCACCTACCGCGAACTCGACGAGGCCACCGACCGCTTGGCCGGGTGGCTGGAGAGCCGGGGCGTGCGCCCAGGTGACCGTGTGGCCGTGTGCTCGCGGCAGCCGTCGTCGCCGTCGAGGACGAGCACAGCGGACAGCTGCCGTACGCCTTCGTGCGGACCGCACCCGGTTCGGCGCTGACCGCCGACGAGCTGCGCACCTGGGCGAAGGGGGCGATGGCGACGTACAAGGTGCCGCTGGTCGAGATCGTGCCCGAACTGCCCCTCACCCCGACCGGAAAGATCAGGAAGACGGAGCTGTGCGCACGAGCCAGTCGTGCGCGCCCCGCGCCGTGAACTCCCCCTGACCGCCGCGCAGCAGCAGGTCCGCGGTGGCGAACTCCGGGGCGTCGGCCTGGGCGGCGACGTACGGGATCGCGATGCAGCGCATACCGGCGGCGTGCGCTGCAGCGGCGCCGGGGGCGGCGTCCTCCAGGACCACACAGTCGGCCGGGGCCGCGCCGAGACGGCGGGCCGCCTCCAGGAAGACGTCCGGGGCCGGCTTGCCGCGGGGCACCTCGTCGGCCGACACGACGGTGCGCAGATACGCGTCCAGGCCGGTACCCGCCAGGATCGCCTCGATCGCCTCCGGTGAGGACCCCGAGGCCACGGCCATCGGTACGCCCTCGGTCGCGAGGAGCTCCACGAACTTCCGCATCTCCGGGTACGCGCGCGTGGCGGCGCGGGCCAGCGCCAGATAGCGGCGGTTGGTGTCGGCGAGGAGCTCGTCCACGGGGGCCGCGAGCATGTACTCCTGCTTCCACAAGGCGGCCGTCTCCTGGGTGCTGACGCCGACGTACCGCTCGTGCTCGGTCCAGGTGAAGTCCGGGACGCCGTGCTCGGCGAGGGTCTGACGGCCCGCCTCGTAGTAGTTCGGCTCGCTGTCCACGAGCGTTCCGTCGAGATCGAAGATGACCGAAGTGGCGCCGAGCTTGCTCATGGCTCCAGCATGGCAGCGCACCATGGCACGTTCATTTGCGGGCCGCACGGCCGATCGACTCGACCAGTGGCAGCAGCCGCTGCGGCACGCGCTCGCGCAGGGCGACCTCGGTGCGGGTGCGGACGACGCCGGGCAGGCTGATCAGCTTCTGGATCACGTCCTCCAGATGCGCGTTGTCGCGCGCCACGACCCGGGTGAGCAGATCGCCGCCGCCCGTGATCGAGAAGGCCTCGACGATCTCCGGCACGGAGGCCAGCGCCTCACCCACGTCGTCCAGATGTCCCTGAGTGACCTCGATGTGTACGAACGCGAGCACCGGGTGGCCGAGCGCGGCGGGGGAGAGCGTCGGGCCCGTGCCGGTGATCACGCCGTCGCGTTCCAGCCGGTCGAGGCGGGCCTGCAGGGTGCCGCGGGCGACGCCCAGGATCCGGGCGTACTCGCGCACGCTCGTGCGCGGCTGCTCCATCAGCAGCCGCAGGATGCGGGTGTCGAGCTCGTCGACGGCCATGGTGCCCGGCCTCCTCATACGTGGTCCGTTGGCTCGCTCATGGCTGCCGACGGACAGATATGTCTGTGCCAATGGTCCAGCATATTGGAGGTCACTTGAGCCAGCCGACGCCTTGGTGCTGCAATGTTCTCGTCGATGGCGCTGCGGACCCCGCGGCGCCTTTTTCATGCCGGTGATGTCGAGGGGTGGGAAGCAGTGCTGAAGAGGGTGTTCGTGGCGCCGGATCCGGGGCGGATACGGCTGCGCTTCGCCGCGCGGGCGGTCCTCGGCATCGGGCTCGCGGTCGTCGTCTGCTCTCTGGCCGGACTCTCCCTCGTCGGCGCAGTCACCGGCGGGCTGGCCGCCCTGCTCGCCCTGTTCACCGTCACGGACGCCACGGTCCGCGGGCAGGCCGTCACCACCGCGCTGCTGCCCGCCGTCGGGCTGCCGGTGCTCGCCGCCGCGGCCGAGCTGCACGACAATCCCGTGGCGCGCGACCTGACCTTCCTCGCCGTCATCGGCGCGGGCGTGTACGCGCGCCGCTTCGGGCCGCGCGGGCACAGCCTGGGTGTGTTCGCGTTCATGACCTTCTTCGTGGCGCAGTTCCTGCACGCGACCACGGACCGGCTGCCCGAGCTGTACGCCGCCGTCCTCCTGTCCGTGCTCAGCGCATCCGCGGTCCGCTTCGGCCTGTGGTGCTACGAGACCAAGCTGCCCCCGGCACCCGTGCCCGCCCCGCCCGCCGGCACCGGCCTGGCCCGCGTCACCACCCGCCAGGCCGTCCAGGCGACCGCCGGCGCGGGCTTCGCGCTCGTCGTGGGCCAGCTGGTGTCCGGGCAGCGCTGGTACTGGGCCGTCGGCGCCACCTGGTGGATCTTCGTCAACACCGCCTCGCGCGGCGAGACCCTGGTCCGCGGCTTCCGCCGGGTCCTCGGCACGGTGATCGGCATCGGCCTCGGCCTGCTGATCGCCGTCCCCGTGCACGGAGCGCCCGTCCCCACGGCCGTACTCCTCGCCGTCTGCGTCTTCGGCATCTTCTACACGGCCGCGGTGTCGTACACCTGGATGATGCTCTGGGTCACCCTTCTCGCCGAGCTCCTCTACGGCCTCTTGGGCGTGCTGCACCCGGGCCTGCTCGCCCTGCGCCTCGCGGAGACCGGCGTCGGCGCGCTCGGCGCCGTACTCGCGGTGCTCTTCGTTCTGCCCGTCACCACGCACACCATCACCGACGCCTGGATCCAGCGCGCCCTGCGCTGCGTCCATGCGTGCACGGCTGAGGCCGCCGCGCGCCTCGCCGGCTCCACGGCCGCCGACCCGGCGCGACGGATCGCAGAACTGGAGCAACTCCTCGGCCGCGTACGGCTGTCCGTCGCACCCCTCGTGCACCCGCTCAACCCGATGCTGGGCCGCAAGCGGCGCGCCCGCCGGGTGCTGGCCCTGCTCGACGACTGCGCCCGCGAGACCCGCGGCCTGGTCGCCGTCGCCGCCGACCCGGAGGCCTCCCACGACGCCCGGCTGGCAGCCGCCTGCTGGCGCGTGGAGGCGGCGGTCGAGGCGCTCACCGGCGGCGACCGCGCCCATGTCACGGCCGCCGCCGAGGCACCGGCCACGGAACCCGCCCTGGCCCACCTGCACGGCCTGGAACGGGCCCTCGCGGAGCTGGCCACACCTCTGCGGACGCCGCCCGGCTCGCCCTTGGTCGGTGCGTGACCGACGCCGGCTCGGCTTTCTGCCGGGGGCCAGAGGTTGTCCTGTCCCGCCTCCGACCATCTCGGACGGTCAAATACTCCGCGTATGGTCTAGACCGCTGGTGATCGACTGCTAACGTCGCCCCGACGGCACAGGACCGAGAGGGGACAGCGGTGACAGACGGCGGCGGGCGGCGACGGCGGGCCTTCATCGGGTCGTTCACGGCGGCGGGAGGCCCCGGGATCGTGACTGCGGCCGTGGCCCCGGACAGCGGGGCGCTGACCGGACTGAGTAGCGTGGACGGCGTACCCGACCCCTCCTATCTGGTACCGGCGCCGGACGGGCGGACCCTCTACGCGGTCAGCGAGACCGCCGAGGGCGCGGTGGCCGCGTACCGGGTGACGGGGGACCGGCCGGAGAAGGCAGGCGCGCCGGTCCCGGTCGGCGGGAACAGCCCCACGCACCTCAGCGTGTTCGGCGGCCACGTCCTGACCGCCAACTACGGCTCCGGCAGCGTCACCGCCGTGCCCGTCCGCCCCGACGGCACCCTCGCAGGCGCCGCGTCCGATGTCCTCCAGCACAAGGGCTCGGGCCCGCACACCCTGCGCCAGCAGGGGCCGCACGCCCACCAGGTGCAGCCCGACCCGAGCGGGCGGTGGGCCGTCAGCGTCGACCTCGGTACGGACTCGGTCCGGGTGTGCACGCTGACCGGCGGTCGCCTCGAACTGCACCGGGAGATCGCCCTGCGGCCCGGCTGCGGACCGCGCCACCTGGCCTTCCATCCGGACGGCATGCGCGCGTACGTCCTCAACGAACTGACGCCGACCGTCACCGTCTGCTACTGGGACGCCGTGGGCGGCTCCCTGGAACCGCTGACCGAGCGGCAGGTGCTGCCCGGCGCCCCGACCGGCGACGCCTACCCGTCCGGCATCGTCACCTCCCCCGACGGCCGCTTCGTGTGGACCGCCACCCGCGGCGAGGACGTCCTGTCCACGTTCGCCGTCGAGGGAGACGAACTGCGGCTGATCGGCACGGTGCCCTGCGGAGGCCACTGGCCCCGCGCGATCGCCGAGTCGGGAGGATTCCTCTACGTCGCCAACGAACGCTCCGGCGACGTGACCTGGTTCGCACTCGACCCGACCACGGGCCTGCCGCGCTACGAGGGCTCCTTGGCGGTCCCCGCCGCGTCCTGCGTGGTCTTCGGCTGAGAGCGGGGGCGAGCCGCAGGTAAAGCGGCCTCGGCGAAGTCGGATACGGGTGGGCAGCGCCCTGAAGGGGCGCGGGGCTGTATGGAGGTGCGGCTCCGCCGCTGTACGACGAAGGGTCCGCTCCGGTGCATGGAGCGGACCCTTCGGTGCCTGCGTGCGGTGCTGCCGCGTGCCTCAGCGGACCGGCGTGCCCTGCGGCTGCGGCGGCGCGATGCCCAGGGCCGTCGTGTACTTGGCCAGCGCGAGCTTGCCGATCGCCGGGTAGGGGCCGAGCGCCTCGGCGGCGGAGCAGCCCGCCTCCTTGGCCGCCTCCTCGATCAGGCCCGGGTCGATCTCCGGCCCTATCAGGTACGGCGCGAGCGCCAGCTGCTGCGAGCCCGAGCCGCGCAGCTGCTCGGCGACGGCAGCGATCGAGCCGTCCTGGTCCAGAGCCGCCGCCATCACCGGCACGGCGAGGCGCGCGGCGAGCAGCATGCCGGTGATCCCGGCCGCCTGAACAGCTTCGTCACCGCCCACCGAGGCCAGGATGATGCCGTCCGCCGCGGTCGCCACGGTGAACAGGCGGGCGCGGTCGGCGCGGGCCAGACCGGCCTCCGACAGGCGCACGTGCAGCGCCTCGGCGAGCAGCGGGTGGGGGCCCAGCACGTCCGTCAGGTCGGCAGCGACGCGGCTGTCCATCACGGCCTGGCGGATACGGCGCAGCAGCGCGCCGTCGGGGCCGGCCAGCAGCGGCACGACGACCGCGACGGGGCCGTCCGGCTCCTTGACGTCCAGGCCGGCGGCGCGCGCGTGCTCGAAGCGGGCCGCGCGCTCCTCGGCGGCGTGCGCGAGCACAACCTGCAGCGTGGGGAACTCCGCCTCGTCCCCGTCCAGGTACCCGATCCGCGCATCGAGGCCGGGCAGCTCGGAGCGGGCGATGCTCACGACCTCCTCGGCGAGGCTGCGCGTGGGAGCGCCGGGAGTGCCCGGCACCGCGAGGACGAGCGCGGGCGCGCCCTCAGGAGCCGCCAGCGGCTCGGGTCGGCGGTGCCGCCCGGGCTGGCGAGGTCGCGGCATTCGTACTGGCAGGCCGGACGCGGGCCCAGTGGGGGAGCTCATGGCGACGCATGTTACTGGCTTCCTGGGCTCCCCTGTTCGGGGAGGGTGCAGGTGAGCGGTTTCTGTCCCATTTTGTCTGATGAGTTACATACGGATCAGAGGCTTGCGGCGTAAGAGGATCAGCCCCCTGCGCCGGTCATGACGCTCAGCATCGCCTCATCACTCGGGAGAGTGAGGGTTCCCGCGGCGAGATCGTCGGCGATACGCACCGAGCCCGCCAGCGGATCACCGGCGGCCGGCACCAGCGGCGCGTGCGGCAGCCGCTGCGACAGCTCTTCCGTCAGCGGGACGAGCAGAGGGTCCCCCATCTTGAGCAGGCCGCCTGTGAGGGCCACTTGGGCCCCTCCCGCGGTCGGGCAGACCGCGGCCGCGGACTCCGCCATGTGCCGGGCCGCCGCGCGCAGAATGCCCGCGGCAACGGGGTCACGGTCGGCGCAGGCGGCCACCTGGGGTGCGAAGGAGGCGAGCACGGCGGGCCGGTCCTGGCGGGGGTAGAGCCGGCCCGGCAGCCCCGGCATCGGACCGAACATCTCCTCGGCGCGGGCCAGCAGCCCGGCCGAACCGCCGGGTCTTCCGTCGTACGCGCGCAGGGCCCCCTCCAGCCCGGCCCGCCCGATCCAGGCGCCGCTGCCACAGTCACCCAGCAGATGCCCCCAGCCGTCCGCGCGGCGCCAGCGCGTCAGGTCCGTACCGATGGCGATCAGGCCCGTCCCGGCCGCGACCACGGCACCCGGGCGTGGCCCGAGGGCGCCGACATAGGCGGTGACGGCGTCGGCGACGAGGGCGACGGAGCGGATGCCGAACTCCCGCCCCAGGGCACCGGGGAGTTCGGCACGCAGGGCATCGCCGAGGGAGGCGAGCCCGGCGGCACCCACCACCGCCGCGGTCAGCGCAAAGACACCGGTCTCGGCCGTCAACTCCCGCACCATCGGCACGAGTTGAGTCATGAGATGCTCCGGATCGAGCCCCCGGGCTCCGGTGCGCACCGGCTCCCGGGACTCCCCCTGGGCCGGCGGACCGCCGTCCGTGCGCTTGACGACTACCCGCAGACCCGAGCCCCCCGAGTCGACCGCGAGGATCCCGGTCGTGCCCGCCCGCGCCTCGTGCTCCGCCGCGTCAGTCCTCGACCCGTCCCCCGCACCGCTCACGGCAGGCGCCAGTCCACCGGCTGTCCGCCCTGTCTGATCAGCAGGTCGTTGGCCCGGCTGAAGGGACGCGAGCCGAAGAAGCCGCGGTCGGCCGACATCGGGGACGGGTGGGAGGACTCCACCGACGGCAGGCTGCCGAGCAGCGGGCGCAGATTGCGGGCGTCCCGGCCCCAGAGGATGGACACCAGCGGCTTGCCGCGTCCGGCCAGGGCGCGGATGGCCTGCTCGGTGACCTCCTCCCAGCCCTTGCCGCGGTGCGCACCCGGCTTGCGCGGGGCGGTGGTGAGCGCCCTGTTGAGCAACAGCACGCCCTGCTGCGTCCACGGCGTCAGATCGCCGTTGGACGGCTGGGGCAGGCCCAGGTCGGTGTTCAACTCCCGGTAGATGTTGATGAGACTGCCCGGCAGCGGACGCACCTCGGGCGCCACCGAGAACGACAGCCCCACGGCGTGCCCCGGCGTGGGATAGGGATCCTGCCCGACGATCAGGACGCGTACGTCGTCGAAGGGTTGCTGGAAGGCCCGCAGAACATTCGGTCCGGCCGGAAGATAGGTGCGCCCCGCGGTGATCTCCGCGCGCAGGAAGTCCCCCATCTCGGCGATCCGTCCGGCCACCGGTTCCAGGGCCTTCGCCCAGCCCGCTTCGACGATTTCATGCAATGGTCGTGGTGCCACGCGCGTCACCCTACTGCCGTACGGGCAGCGGAGATCAACCGGTGGCCAAGGCCGTGCGATCCCCCCGCGGCGCTCATCAGATCACCGCGGCCCGCACGCACAGCACATCCGGCAGATGCGAGGCCAACTGCCGCCAGCTGTCGCCGTCGTCGGCCGATGCGTACACCTCGCCGTTGCGGTTGCCGAAGTACACCCCCGCAGGGTCCGCGCCGTCGGTGCACAGTGCGTCGCGCAGCACCGTGCCGTAGTGGTCCTCCTGCGGCAGGCCCGCCGACAGCGGCTCCCAGCTCTTGCCCGCGTCGGCCGTGCGGAAGACCCGGCAGCGGTGGCCGGCGGGCACCCGGTCCGCGTCCGCGTTGATCGGGAACACGTACGCCGTGTCGCCGCGCCGCGGGTGGGTGGCCGCGGCGAAGCCGAAGGTGGACGGCAGCCCTTCGCCGATGTCGTTCCAGTGGGCGCCCGCGTCGTCGCTGCGGTACACGCCCCAGTGGTTCTGCAGATACAGGCGGTCCGGGTTGGCCGCGTCCCGCGCGACCTTGTGCACGCACTGCCCGAACTCCGGGTTCGGATCGGGCAGGAACACCGCGGAGACACCGGAGTTGGACGGGGCCCAACTCGCCCCGCCGTCAGTGGTCTTGAACACCCCGGCCGTGGACACGGCGACCGTCACGGCCTGCGGGTCGCGCTTGTCGGTGAGCACGGTGTGCAGGCCCTCACCGCCGCCTCCCGGCACCCACTTCGAGCGGGTGGGGTGCTCCCACAGGGGACGCACCAGCTCGAAGGTCTCCCCGCGGTCCTCGGAGCGGTACAGCGCGGCCGGCTCCGTGCCCGCGTACACCACGTCCTGTTCCGCGGCCGCCGGGTGCAGCTGCCACACCCGCTCCAGCGAAGCCCCCGTGTCCTTCGGGAACCTGACGGCCGGCCGGGCCGGTTCCGTCCAGGTGCGGCCCAGGTCGTCGGAGTGGAACACGGACGGGCCCCAGTGGGCGCTGTCGCCGCCGGCCAGCAGCCGCGGACGGTCGCCCCGGGTGTCGACCGCGACCGAGTACACGGCCTGCGCGTTGAAGTAAGGAGTCTCGTCGAACTCCCATGCGCCACCGCGCCGACGCCCGATGAACAGGCCTTTGCGCGTGCCCACGGCGAGCAGTACCTCGGTCATGCCGAATCACCTCCGCTGTGTCTGTGACGGCTCTGTCCCAGACATCGGCCAGTCTGCACCCCGCCACTGACAGTCACCTCTGGAATCGCCATCGCCGCAGGTCAGAGAGGTGTCGCCGGCCCGAGGGGCGATAACCGGCCCCGTTTTGCGAAGACGCCTGCGCGGGCGGGGTGACGCATGCGACCGTCGAGTCGGTGGAGTCGACCTGAGCATCCGGCGGCCTTTGCCCGTATGGGAGGGAGGTTCCGGATGATCGTGCGCTCATGAGGAGGATGCCTTCGATGGCGTTCCGTGGTCCGAAGGTGTGGCTGTGGCGCTGGCGGCGCAACCCGCTCAGGCGTCGCGCCGACGCGGTGGAGGCGTGGGTCGTGCTCGGTGCCTGGCTGGTCACCGTCCTGGCCGGCGTGCTCGCCGGTCTGACGGCCACCAGGTCCGTCGAGGACGGTCTGGCCCGCGAGCGCGTCGAGTGGCGGCAGGTCGCGGCGCGGCTGACGGAGAAGGCGCCCGGAACTGCCTCCGACCACCCCTCCACCTCCAGCGGCGACAAGGTGTGGGGAAACGTGCGCTGGACCGCCCAGGACGGCACCACGCACACCGGGCAGGTCCGGGTCGGCCCCGGCAGCAGCGCCGGCACGGCGGTCACCATCTGGACCGACCCGCAGGGCCACCTGGTCTCCCGGCCCGCCACCGCCTCCCAGGCACAGCTGCGGTCCTCGCTGATCGGCGCCCTGGTGGGCATGAGCGCCGCAGCGGTGCCCTTCATCGGCGGCCGCGTCCTGTGCGGCCGCCTGGAACGCCGCCGCATGTCCCAGTGGGACACGGAGTGGGCCCGCTTCGGGCCGCTGTGGGGGCGCAAGACGAGCTGACGAGAACGCCTGCCGACGGGGCCGCGGGAGGGCGTCGCGCTGCGGGTTGAGGGTCTCTGTGCCATCGTCGTAGGTGACGCCCTCGAGGCGGCGCATGCAAGCGTTGCCTCAGGGCAGAAGTGGTGGCGGTTACTCCAGTTGATGCTGGGCCCCTGGACGCCTCGCGTCGGACAACTACCCTCGCGGACACAACCATTTCTGGCGGAAGGCGGTGCCTCATGGCGGAGCAGACTTCCAGAAGGGAACTGGTCGGCGAACTGTCGGCGGAGTTCCTGGGCACCATGATCCTGATCCTCTTCGGATGTGGTGTGGTCGCCCAGGTCGTGGCCGCCGGGATCGGCGACCACGACAGCATCGCCTGGGCCTGGGGCCTCGGCGTCACGATGGGCGTCTACGTCGCCGCCCGGCTCAGCGGCGCTCACATCAACCCGGCAGTCACCGTGGCCCTGGCCTGCTTCAAGGGCTTCGAGTGGAAGAAGGTCGGGCCGTACATCGTGGCGCAGACGGCGGGCGCATTCGTCGCCGCGCTGCTGGTGCGCTGGAACTACACCGAGGTCCTCGCCAAGACCGACCCCGGCCACACCATCAAGACACAGGGTGTCTTCTCCACCCTCCCGGGCAACGGCGCCCTACCAGTGAGCGAACTCGGCGCCCTGCGCGACCAGGTGATCGGCACCGCCATCCTGGTCCTGGTCATCTTCGCCATCACCGACCTGCTCAACACCCCGCCCGGCGCCAACCTGGCCCCGCTCATCATCGGTCTCCTGGTGGTGGCGATCGGCATGGCCTGGGGCACCGACGCCGGCTATGCCATCAACCCGGCCCGCGACTTCGGGCCGCGGCTCGCCAGCTACATCACCGGGTACGGGACCGCCTGGCGGGACCAGTACGGCAACATCTACTTCTGGGTGCCGATCGTCGGGCCCCTGGTCGGCGGCGTGGTCGGTGCCGCCATCTACAAGGTGTTCATCTCGCCGTATCTGACCGGCGAGGAGGAACAGGAGCCGGGCCGGATCCCGACGCCGGACGGCGAACACACGGACTAGCGGGGCCCATCGAGCCGGGCGGGCGTCGGCCTTCACAGCAGGCCCGTCACCCGTCCGGCCGCTCTCGGCCTGACGAGTGCCGTTACCGTCGTACGCAGCGGTGTGCGCCCGTTCGCACAGGGCGACGACGTGCCGCACGCCGGGCGAGGAGCGCCACGGCATGGCCGGCAGGGGCAGCAGGACCACACTGACGGCCGCGGCGGCCGGGCCCGGGATGCGGCCGTGGCGGTTCGTCGTCACGTTCGGCACCATCAGCCTGCTGGCCGATTTCGTCTACGAGGGTGCCCGCTCCGTCACCGGCCCCCTCCTCGCCTCGCTCGGTGCGTCCGCCCTGGTGGTCGGCGTGGTCACCGGCGTCGGCGAGGCCGCCGCGCTGGTGCTGCGGCTGGCCTCCGGGCCGCTGACCGACCGCACCCGCCGCTTCTGGACGTGGACGATCGCCGGCTACACGCTCACGGTGGTCTCCGTGCCGGTGCTCGGTCTGACCGGAGTGCTGTGGGTGGCGAGCGCGCTGGTGATCGCCGAACGCGTGGGCAAGGCGGTGCGCTCTCCGGCCAAGGACACGCTCCTGTCGCACGCCACCGCCGCCACCGGGCGCGGCCGCGGCTTCGCCGTCCACGAGGCGATGGACCAGGTCGGAGCGCTGATCGGCCCACTGGTGGTGGCCGGGGTGCTGGCCGCGACCGGCGACGACTACGCGCCCGCGCTGGGCGTCCTGGCCGCCCCGGGAGTCGCCGTACTGGCCCTGCTGGTGTGGCTGCGTCACCGGGTGCGGGATCCCGCCGCCTACGAACCGGAGCCGGAAGCCACGGCCGCCGTGGGGCAGGCCGCACGGGCGCGGCTGCCGCGCATCTTCTGGGTGTATGCCGCCTTCACGGCCGCGACACTGGCCGGGTTCGCGACCTTCGGCGTGCTCTCCTACCACCTGGTCGAGCGGCATCTGCTGCCCACCGCCGCGGTGCCGGTGCTGTATGCCGCTGCCATGGGCGTCGACGCGCTCGCCGCGCTGGCCACCGGCTGGGCCTACGACCGGTACGGCGCCCGCACCCTGGCCGTACTGCCCTTCCTTGCCGCCGGCGTGCCCCTGCTCGCCTTCACCGACACCGTCGCCCTGACCGTCGCGGGCACACTGCTGTGGGGCGCCGCCATGGGCGTACAGGAGTCGACCCTGCGGGCCACCGTCGCCGACCTCGTGCCGCCGGGGCGCCGCGCCACCGCGTACGGCCTGTTCGCCGCCGTGACGGGCGCGGCCACGCTGGTCGGCGGCATTCTCGCGGGAGCCCTGTACGCCCGCTCGATCCCGGCACTGATCATCGTCACCGTGGCCATCCAGGCCCTGGCGCTCGTTCTGCTCGCCGTCACCCGTCCGGGGCGTCCGTCCTGAAATGCGCGGACGGTCCGCGGGCCAGTGCCCGCGGACCGTCCGGTGCAGACCCCTAGAGGGCGGCGTGCCCGATGCGCCGCTTGCGGCGGTACAGGGCGAACGCGGTGCCGGTGGCACCGGCGGTGAGCAGACCCGCGGCGACGGCTATCGGCAGCGCCGTCGATGCCGAGCCGGTGTCGGCGACGTTCTGCGCCTTCAGGTCCTGGACGTAGGGCGGGTAGGCGCCCTGGGCGGCGGCGGCGGTGACCGTCCCGCTGTGGTGCGGGATGCCCTTCACGGACTTGACCGAGCCGTCCGTGTTCAGCAGCACCTGCTTGTTGTTGGGGTGCTTGAAGTCGAACAGGCCGCTCAGGGAGCCGGAGCGCCGGTCGAAGGAGGCGTCACCGATGCGGCCGGTGTGCCAGTTGTTCTCGATGAACCTGGTGATCGACGCCTGCTCGGTGGCGGTGTGGTCGACCGAGTTGACCCTGCTGTAGGGCGAGATGACCAGCAGCGGCTGGCGGGTGCCGGGGCCGCAGCGGTCCGCGTAGCCGCCGGCCGCGGCCGGGCCGGACTGGCAGGCGGGGCTGTCCAGGGCCTTGCCGTTGGAGCCGACGGTGGAGTCCTTGGAGCCGTTGAGCACCTGGGCGGCCACGTGGTCGTACCAGCCGTCGGAGTCGTCGTAGGCGAGAACGACCGCGGTGGACTTCCACTGCGGCGACTGCTGCAGCGCGTTGATCTCCTTGATCAGGAAGTGCTGCTCGTCCGTCGGGTCCGAGTAGCCGGCGTGACCGTCCTGGTACTCGGCGGCCTTCAGGAAGCTCACCGCGGGCAGATTGCCGGCCTTGAGGGCCGCGTCGAAGTCCGTCAGGTCGTAGTTGTGGTTGGCCCGGCCGCCGTGACCGATCTCGGCGACGCTCTTGGGGGCCAGGTGGTGCGGGTTGGACGTCGACTTGTAGTACTCGAACGGCGAGTGGTGCGGGCTGTAGTCCTCCGAGGCCGCGCCGCCGATGTTGGCGTGGGTGGTGCCGCCGCACTTGGCGTAGTCGCCCTGCTTGCCGTCCCAGGCGGTGCTGGGCCGGAAGCCGCCCTGGAACCAACCCCAGCTCACATCCTTGGAGTTGAGCAGGTCACCGATGTTCTTGCCCTGCATGACCGCCAGCGCGTTGGTCGACGTGTGGTCCTTGTCCGAGCAGTCGTCGAAGGCGGGGTCCGGGTCGTTGACCAGCGTGCCGACGCCCCGGGCGTTCGGGGAGAGCACCGTGTACGGGTCCGGCGTCGAGGTCTGCTTGGGGTTCTCCGTGCCGGAGGCCGGGTCGACGGAGATCACGCCGTGGGTCTGGCCGGAGACCAGGTTGAGCGCGCCGGGGGTGGAAGGGCCGTAGACCGAGCTGAACGACTTGTCGTTGAGCGCGTAGTGCTGGGCGTAGTTCCACAGCGCCGTGACGGTGTTGCCGTCGTAATAGTCCATCACCAGGCCGGGCTCGCCGAAGAGCCCGCTGCACTTGTTGACCTCGGTGTTCTCGACGTACTTGTCGGCCTTGCCGCCGTCGGCCGCGTACTGCTCGGGGCCGTAGGAGTGGTTCTGGTCGCAGGTCATGGCCTGCGAACTGGCCAGCCGCTTGGGCTTGTAGAGGTTCGGGTTGTTCTTCAGGAGCCCGGCGTTGAGAAGGTTGTCCGCCTTCGGGGTGTGCGTCGCCGCCTTGAACTTGGTGCCGTCGGTGTTCGCGGCCTTCGGATACGTGGCGAAGTAGTGGTCGAACGAGATGTTCTCGTCGTAGATCACCACCAGGTGCTTGATCGGAGTGGCGGTGTGGGCGCCGGAGTGGGCCTGAACGCCGGAGGCCGCCGAGG
The DNA here is from genome assembly GCF_000720765.1 of Streptomyces sp. NRRL S-646. GTDB lineage: Bacteria > Actinomycetota > Actinomycetes > Streptomycetales > Streptomycetaceae > Streptomyces. The sequence continues at coordinate 174,415 of NZ_JODC01000004.1, read as the reverse complement.
CGGGGACGGCACCGCCCGCGCTCGCCAGGGCCGCCGCACCGAGCAGGGCGCCCATGCGCGTCAACTGCCGCCGCACCCTTGGGGTTCTACCTGTGCCGATCATGCTGTCTCGCCTTCCGGGAGCACCGAGTTCCACTGCATTCCACCGAATCCACTGCAACGGGATCGGTGGCCATGACATCTACGGCTGGATCCTGGGCAATGGTGGCGGCGGGGCGGGGGAGGGGCAATGACGCGTCAGCGAATGTTCGGTCAGGAAATCCTCATTGTCTTTTGGCGTGCTCTTGACCGGAATCGCCAGGGCGGGATCAGGCCAGCAGCGTGCGCCCCAGCCAGTCGGAGCCGTCCCGGACACCGGGCAGGGCGAAGAAGTAGCCGCCGCCGAACGGGGTGATGTAGTCGACCAGCGGCTCGCCGGCCAGCCGCTTCTGCACCGTCTCGAACTGGCGGCCAAGGTCCTGCTGGTAGCAGCAGAACAGCAGGCCCATGTCGAGGTTGCCGTTGCTGTCCGTGCCGCGGTCGTAGTTGTAGCCGCGCCGCAGGATGCGCTGGTCCTCGGTGGCGCCGGTACGCGGATTGGCCCGCCGGATGTGGCTGTCCAAGGGGATCACGTCGCCCTGGGGGTCCTGCGGATAGTTGGGGGTGTCGGTCTCGTGGCGTCCGTCCAGGGGTGCGCCGGTGTCGCGGGCGCGGCCGAACATCCTCTCCTGCTCGGTGATCGAGACACGGTCCCAGAACTCCACGAGCATGCGGATCAGCCGTACGACCTGATAGCTCCCGCCCACGGCCCAGTCGGGCTCGCCCGTGCCGCTGCCCACCCACACCAGGCGGTCCATGGCCCGGGCGTCGTGCCGGTCGGGGTTGGCGATGCCGTCCTTGAACCCCATGTGGTTGCGGGGCGTGCCCGAAGGCCGGGGCGGGCTGATGAAGCCGTCCATGCGCCAGCGCACCTGCATTCCACCGCGGGTGTGCCGGGTGAGGTCGCGCAGGGCGTGCAGCACCGTGTCCTGGTCGGCCGCACACAGCTGCACGCTCAGATCGCCGTGGCACCAGGCGGCATCCAGGTCGTCGTCGGGGAACGACGGCATCGTGGTGAGCCGGTGGGGCCTGCGGGAGCCCAGGCCGTAACGGTCGTCGAAGAGCGAGGCGCCGACGCCCACGGTGACGGTCAGGGCGTCCGCGGGGACGTCCGGGCCGAGGGTGCCGGAGTCGGCGGGCGGGCCGGTGATGCCCAACTCCTCCGGGCTGCCGCCGGAGGTGAGGAACCGGGCCCGGTCCGTCAACGTGCGCAACAGATCCGCCAGTTCGCCCCGGTTCTCCGCGGTCGCGTCGAAGGCCACGAACGCCGTGGCCCGCTGCGCAGGAGTGACGATGCCCGCCTGGTGCCGACCGTGAAACGCCACACGCGCACCCTCGCGGCGCGTCGCGGAGGCGGAGGCGACCTGGTGGTCGGCGCCCACGAGCCCGGCCCCGGCCACGGCGGCCGCACCGGCGAGGAGGCCGCGGCGTGCGATGTCGGGCGGCGGGGTCACGCGGCTCTCCGTATGTCGGTGGGGGTGGCCATGGTGGAGGCGGCCTGGTGGTCGGCGGCCATGAGCCAGGTCCCGGCTACGGCGGCCGCACCGGCGAGGAGGCCGCGGCGTGCGATGTCGGGCGGCGGGGTCACGCTGTCCTCCGTACGTCGGTGAGGGCGGCCACGTCGGCGAGCCGCTCGACCAGTTCACCCAGGTCCGCGTCGGTCTTCTCCCGCTGGGCACGGGGGAGGCGGTCCAGGGGTGTCCAGTGGCCGTCGTGCTCGGCGCCGTCGAGTGTGCGCCGGGCCCGGGCCATCCAGGCGTCCAGGCCGGACAGGCCCTTGTCGCGGGTCTTCAGCAGCGGACGCAGACAGCCGAGCAGCACGCGGGTGCCGTCGAGGTTGGCGCGGGCGGTGGCCAGGCTGGTGCCGCTGCCGTAGTCGGTACGGCCCGTCAGCTCGAACTGCACGGTGTTCTCCAGGATCTCGTGCGCGCGCAGACCGACGTCGGCCGGATCCATCCGCTGGTCGGGCCAGCTGTCCCGCAAGGAGTGCACGGCCTTGGCGAGCCGGCCCGCCGGCCCGCGCAGGCTGCTTGCCGACTCGCCGTGCCACAGCCCGTACTCGACCCGGTGGAAGCCCGTGAAGCCCGGGTCGTGAACCCCGCCGGACAGTCCCGCCGTGGTCCCGTTGATCGCCGAGTCCGCGTCGCCGAAGGTGCCGTAGGCGGCGCCCATCCGCTCGTACACCAGGTGCGCGGGAAGCCACGCGGCGCGGGCGGCCGAGAGGTCGCCGCGGTCGATCGCGTCGCGCAGCACGTCGGTCTTGTCCGCCAGCTCGACCGTGCGGGCCCCGATCCACTTCTGGTAGGCCAGTGTGGGCGGGATGAGCTGCTGCTGGGTCACCGGGACGGCGGCCGGACCGCTCCGCACGTTCCCGCCGGTGATGTGCACGGTGGGGCCGGTGACGGCGTCGGCGTCGTCGGGCAGGCACTTGAAGGCGTACGAGCCCTTGCCGAGCGTCACCCGTATCGGGCGCTCGGTCCCCGGGGCCAGCCCCTCGACCTCTCCGTAGACCGCGCCCGTCTTGGCGTCCGTCAGATAGACCTCGGCCGCAGTGCCGGAGGTGTTGTGCAGGTCGAAGACCTGACGGCCGGGTGCGGGACGGGTCCAGCCGCGGCCACAGGCGGCGGACGTGACCTCGACGGCGGTGTGCCGCAGCCCGTCGGCCGGCCTCGCCTGCTGCCGCCCTCCGCCGGAACCACCGGCGGCCACCGCCCCGGCCGCCACCGCAGCCACTGCCGCCAGGGCACCACCTGCGAGCAGCGCGGTGCGCCGCCGGGCCCGGGGGGCGGGTGGACCGGATGCGGTTTCGGGCATGCCGGCCCTCCTGGAAGTCGTACGAACGAGTCGGCGCCGAATGATCCTAAGCAGGCCGGAGGACCGCGACAGCGTTCCTGACCGGTTCCTGACCGGAGGAAGGGCCAGAATTCGGCCAGGGTTCACCTGCCCGTTCGGCAGCGTGGCGGCGTCTCACCTGCGAAGAACCCGTGTCCACGGCGCCTCCGTCCTGCCGCCGCCTCCCGCGTCGCTCAACTCCCGCCCGGTAGCGCCCTGTCCAGCACGGCGTCCAGATCGGCGGAGTCCGGCAGCGTGCCGAAGGCGTGTCCCCAGTCGCCGCCCAGCCGGGTCGCGCAGAAGGCGTCGGCGACGGCCGACGGGGCGTGCCGGACCAGGAGGGAGGCCTGCAGGGTCAGCGCCATCAGCTCCACCAGGCGTCGGGCGCCGGACTCGGACCCCGTGGCGAGCAGGCCCTCGAGCCGGGTCACGGCGGCATCCAGGCGGGCGTCCGCCCCCTGCGCCAGGGCGAGCTCGTCGAAGAGGGCCTGTGCGGTGCCGGGCTCACGCCGGAGCGCCCGCAGGACATCAAGGGCGTTGACGTTCCCGGAACCCTCCCAGATCGACAGCAGCGGAGCCTCGCGGTAGTGGCGGGGCATGCCCGACTCCTCCACATAGCCGTTGCCGCCGAGGCACTCCAGGGCCTCCGCGGTGAAGGCCGGGCCCCGCTTGGTGACCCAGTACTTGCCGACGGCGGTCGCGATCCGCCGGAACGCCGCCTCGCCCGCGTCCCCGCGCACCGCCCGGTCCGCGGAGCCCGCCAGCCGCAGGGTGAGCGTCGTTGCGGCCTCCGACTCCAGCGCGAGGTCCGCCAGCACGTTGCGCATCAGCGGCTCGTCGACCAGCCGCGCCCCGAACGCGCTGCGGTGCCGCACATGGTGCCCCGCCTCGACGAGCGTCTTGCGCATCAGGGTGGCCGACATCATCACGCAGTCGAGCCGGGTGCAGTTGACCATCTCGATGATCGTCTTGACGCCACGGCCCTCCGGCCCGACCAGCCAGGCCACCGTCCCGTCGAACTCAGGTTCCGAGGAGGCGTTGGACCGGTTGCCCAGCTTGTCCTTGAGCCGCTGGATGCGGAAGGTGTTACGGCTCCCGTCGGGCAGGATCCGCGGCACCAGAAAGCACGACAGACCCTCCGGGGCCTGTGCCAGCACCAGGAAGACGTCGCACATCGGCGCCGACGTGAACCACTTGTGCCCGCGCAGCTGGTACACGCCCGGCTCAGCGGTCGGCCACGCCGTGGTCGTGTTCGTACGGACGTCTGAGCCGCCCTGCTTCTCGGTCATCCCCATGCCGGCGAGCAGACCGCGCTTCTCGGTCGGCACCCGCAGCCCCGGCTCGTACACCCGGCTGGTCAGCAGGGGTTCGTAGATCTTCGCGAGCTCGGGCTGGGCACGCAGGGCGGGTACGGCCGCGTACGTCATCGAGGTGGGGCAGCCGTGTCCGGCGTCGGTGTGCCCCCACACCAGCCCTCCCGCGGTACGGGCGACATGGGCGCCGGGCCGGTCCTCCGCCCACGGTGTGGCGGCCAGCCCCTCGGCGACCGCGGCCCGCATCAGATGGTGCCAGCTGGGGTGGAAGTCGACCTCGTCGATCCGGTTGCCGTAGCGGTCGTGCGTGCGCAGCACCGGCTCGTGCACGTTGGCCTGCTCGGCCCACTCCTGCGCCTCGGCACTACCGGCCCGCAGGCCGATCTGCCGGACGTCCTCCTCGGCCCATCCGGCGCCCTCCCGGCGCAGCCCCTCCAGCAGGGCCGTGTCCTCGGAGGCGTCGTACGGCGTCAGAGCGGGCGGCTGGTTGGTGACGTCGTGCGTGTCGTACTGCCGGCGGGGCTGCGCGGGCGCGGGTGTCGAGACCATACAGCCATGTTGCACCTTTACTGCGGCCGCAGCAATGATGCAACAAGAGGCTCGCACGTAAAGTACCTGCCCATGCGGATGAACATGGCGGCGCAGCCCGGTGAGGTCGACCTGCCGCCGCTGTCCGCGCGGTCGGTCGTGCTGAGCCTGCTGCTGGGCACGCATCCTCCGGAGCTTCCGGTGAAGGAGCTCGTCCGCGCGGTGGAGCCCTTCGGCGTCGGCGGCTCCACGCTGCGTGCCGCGCTCAGCCGGATGGTGGCCGCCGGTGACCTGCGGCGCACCGATGCCGTCTACCGGCTCAGCGACCGCCTGCTGGCCCGCCAGCGCCGCCAGGACGAGGCGGTTCAGGCCCGCACGCGCGCGTGGGACGGCGACTGGGAGATGGTGGTGATCACGGCGACGGGCCGCGGCCCCGCCGAACGCGCCGACCTGCGCACCCGGTTGACAGCCCTGCGCCTGGCCGACCTCCGCGAGGGCGTCTGGCTGCGACCCGCCAACCTCACCCGCTCCCTGCCGGACGACCTGGAACAGGTGGCCCAGTCCTACACTGCCCGCCCCGACCGGCCTGCGCGTGAACTGGCCGCGCAGCTGTGGCCGTTGGACGCCTGGGCCGCCACCGCCCGGTCCCTGCTCGCCCATGTGGCCGAGGCGCACCGCCCGGCCGACCGCTTCGCCGCCTTCGCCGCGGTCGTCCGCCACCTGCTCGCCGACCCCGTGCTGCCGCCCGAGCTCCTGCCTGCGGACTGGCCGGGCGCGACGCTGCGTGCCGCGTACGCGGCGTACCAGGGGGAGATCACGCGGTCGATCGGGCACTGAACCGTTCGGGCACCGACACGACGGCGGCCGTACGAAGCGCCGTGCGGGTGCGCTTCGTACGGCCGGGTTCACCGTGGGGGGCCTACTTGTAGGTGATGTCCGAGCTCGCGTACTTGCAGTACGTGCCGTCGGGGCCCGAGCCGTTCTTGGGCGGTTCGGCGCCCGTGTTGTTCCCGATGTACTTCTGGCAGGGCACGATCTTCTTGCTGCTGTCCCCGACGATGGTGATCTTCTTCAGGGTCGCGCTGTCGCCGTAGTTGGTGTTGATCCCGACCAGCGCGCTGCCCTTGTAGGTCGCCTCGATGGTATTGAGGTTGATCGTCCGCTTGTACTGCGTCTTGCAGTTGCCGCAACTGCGGACCAGCTTGCCGAAGTTCTGCACCGCGAAGTTGGAGACGTTCAGCGTGCCGGCGCCGTTGAACTGGAACACCTTGTCGCCGGCTTCCTTCGCGCCGCCGCCGGAAACGGTGTACACGTTGGACGAAGAGGAGCCCCGGAAGGTCGCCGCGTCCTCGCCGACGTCCTCCCACCACACGTTCTGCAGCGTGCAGCTGCCCTCGCAGTGGATGCCGTCCGCGGCGGGAGCGCCGATGATGACGTTCTTCAGGACGGTCCCGGCCGCCAGGTCCAGGATCGGGTCCTGGTCCTCGTTCTGGCCTCCGGTGCCCAGGTCTCCGCTGCCGTAGAGGCGCTTCATCCCGTAGTCCTTGGTGCCGGAGAGCTTGATGGTGGCGGTGACGGCCTGGCTGCCGTTCGCCGTGGGCCAGGTGGCGGCGCTCGCGGGCGATGCACCGCCTGTCATGATCATGCCAACCGAGAGTCCGAGTGCGGCCAGGCCTCCGGCGAGTGCGCGCCGGCGGGCGCGCGGAAGTGCTGGTGAAGTCATGTCCCGATGCCTTCCTCCGGTGGGGGTGGTGGTCAGAGCCTTCCGGCGCCCGCGCCGCCGGTCACCGAGGCGACCACGGACGAGGCGGGCTCGGCGCTGTAGCTGTAGGGCGGGCTGGTGAAGGCGCCGACCCGCGAGATCTCGGTCGCGGCTCCGCCGAGGTCGTTCCCGCTCAGGTTGGCGTAGCCGTCCTCGTCGCTGTCGCGGTTGGTGGTGACGGCGACCTGGGTGTCGCGGAACACGTTGTTCTGCACGAACATCTGGGCGCCCATGCGAGAGTGCACGGCGGTCTCGGCGCCCACGACGTAGTTGTTGTAGAAGTGTCCGGTCCCGAACCGCAGGCTGGGGATGCGGGAGTTGACGTCGTTGAACCAGTTGTGGTGGTACGTCACCCGCAGATGCCCGGTGTCCTCGCTCGCGTTGTTGTCGCTGTGCCCGACGAGTGAGCCCTTGTAGTGGTCCTTGACGGTGTTCCAGGACACGGTCACGTAGTCGGAGGCGTGCGTGATGTCGACCAGGCCGTCGTAGTAGTCCTTGCCGTGGTCGCGGTCGGACGACAGCGAGTTGTGGTCGATCCACACCTTCGTGGAGGCCTGGACGGTGATGGCGTCCGTCTTGACCGCCTTGCTGAGGTTCAGGTTGCGGATGACGACGTTGGACACCTTCTTCAGACGCAGTCCGCCGCCGGTGAACCCGGATGACGGACCGACGCCCAGGACCGTGGTGTTGGAGCCGATGTCGACCTGACCGCTCAGCGAGATCAGGCCGCTCACCTTGACGACTTTCGCGGTGCTGCCGGAGACCGCCGACTTGAAGGCGCTCAGCGTCGAGACGGTCACCGCCGTGGCGCTGCCGCCGCCGGTCGTCCCGGCGCCGAACCCGACCGGCGAGGATTCCGCCGCCCCGGCCGGCTGGGGGAGCGTCAGGGCGGACACCGTCGCGAGGGCGGCCGCCACGGCCACCACGAGGGCGGACCTTTGCGCGTGTGTACGTGGGGGGTGAGTACGCATGCGGGTGCGTCCCTTCAGGAGGACTTGCTTGATCGCGTACATGAACGACGTACGTCATGCTGAACTCCGCGCGCGAGTAGAGCGCCAGGCGGGCCTGTGGGGAGCGCCTGCCGGTCACACTGCTGAACGGAACGTAGAGGGCAAGCGCTTTCTAGTCAACGCTTTGCGCAGAAGGCATCAGGGAAGGCCCGGCGAGCAGTAAGGGTTGTCTCGAACTGTGCGGGCGAGCCATGGAGAGTCGCGTGGGAGCGCTTCCATGGCGGTCGTGTCCATGCCACCATGCGGGCGGATCCTGCCTGAGAACGCCCCCTGCCCACACCTCGTGCCGAGAAAGGGACCCCGACGTGCCCACCCCCACCCGCACCTCCACCGGGAGACTCCTGCGGACGGCGCTCCTGACGCTGATCGCCGCGCTGGTGCCGTTACTCGCCGCGGTGACCCTCACCGCGCCCCCGGCCGCCGCACGCACCGCCGTCCCCGCCGCGACCCTCACCGAGGTCACCGACTTCGGCACCAACCCCAGCAACCTGCAGATGTACCTGTACGTGCCGGCCGGCGTCACGGCGCACCCCGCGGTCGTGGTCGCCGTGCACTACTGCACCGGTTCCGGACCGGCCATGTACAACGGCACCGAATGGGCCCAACTCGCCGACACCCACGGCTTCGTGGTGATCTACCCGTCGGTCACCCGCGCCGGCAAGTGCTTCGACGTCTCCTCGCCCCAGGCCCTCAGACGCAACGGCGGCAGCGACCCCGTCGGCATCAAGTCGATGATCGACTGGGTCACCCGCACCTACCACGCGGACCAGAGCAAGATCTACGCCACCGGCATCTCCTCCGGGGCGATGATGACGAACGTCCTGCTGGGCGACTACCCCGACGTGTTCGCGGCCGGCGCCGCCTTCTCCGGCGTGCCGTTCGGCTGCTTCGCCACCACCGACGGCTCCGAGTGGAACAGCGCGTGCGCGAACGGCAACGTCACCCACACCCCGCAGGAATGGGGCGACCTGGTCCGCGGCGCCTACCCCGGCTACACCGGCCATCGCCCCCGCATGCAGTTGTGGCACGGCACCGAGGACGCGACGCTGCGCTATCCCGACTTCGGGGAGGAGATCAAGCAGTGGACCAACGTCCTGGGCGTCGGCCAGACCCCGGCCGCCACGGACTCGCCCGCCTCCGGCTGGACCCGCACCCGCTACGGCTCCACCGGTGACCAGGCCCCCGTCGAGGCCATCAGCCTCCAGGGCGTCGGCCACAACCTCTACAGCTCCGGCATGGCCTCCCGCGCACTGGCCTTCTTCGGCCTCGACACGGCCGGACCCGCACCGCAACCCCAGCCCGCCGCCTGCAAGGTGACCGCCACCACCAACGCCTGGAACACGGGCCTGACCGCCTCCGTGACGATCACCAACACCGGTACGACGACGATCAACGGCTGGCAGCTCGGCTTCACCCTGCCCGCCGGTCAGGCCATCACCAACGGCTGGGGCGCCACCTACACACCGGCGACCGGCGCGGTGACGGCCACTAGCGCCTCGTACGACGGCACACTCGCCCCGGGCGCGGGCGTCACCATCGGTTACCAGGCGAGCCACACGGGCAACAGCGCGGCCCCGGCCGCCTTCACACTCAACGGAACGGCCTGCACGAGCAGTTGAGGTCCGGCAACGACGACGGCCGGGGCGCCCGGCTCCGGCCGACGTGATCTTCGGGCCCGACATGGATCCGAAGTGATCAGCCTCTCCTCGCGGCCGGCAGGAATGTCGGTCCGCTAGGGCGGGGGACCTCGCATTTCGCGATGCTGCTGGTGAACCTGCTCACGGACATGTTCCCGGCGATGGCGGTCTCGGTGACACCGGAAGCGGCGGGGGACCCGCACCCCGACTCGCCGGAAGCGCGAACGCTGCCGAAGGACCGAGCCGCCGGGCACCTCACTCCTCGGCGCACCTCTGATGCGCAAGATCCGCCACCGCGCCCTCACCACCACCCTGGGCGCGACCACGGCCTGGCTGTTCGGCCGCATCACACCGGGCACGGCCCGCCGCTCCGCCACGATGGCGCTGTGCGCCCTCGTCGGCACCAAGCTCGACCGGACACTGGCCGACCGCCGCAACAGCCCGCTGGTGGCCGCGACCGCCCTCGGCTCGGCGGCCGCCCTGTTCGTCGTGGTGGAGACCCCGGGCCTCAGCCGGCTCTTCGGCTGCACCCCGCTCGGCCCGCTCGCCTGGACCGGTGTCGCCGCGGCGATCGCGGTCGCGGTGGCCGGCCAGCGGGCGGTGCCGCACGTGGAGCGGGCCGTGCTCCGCCATGTGCCGGCCGGGATGCGGTGAGGGCGTCGCTCAGACCGACCGGTGGTACTGGTCGGGCACGTGCACCTCGCCGCCGAGTTCCCGCGCGGCGGCCCGTGCCCAGGACGGATTGCGCAGCAGTTCGCGCCCGAGCAGCACGGCGTCCGCCTCCCCGTTGGCGAGGATCTTCTCCGCCTGCTCGGCATCGGTGATGAGCCCGACGGCGGCGACCGGCATCGTCGTCTCGGCCTTCACCCGGGCGGCGAAGGGAACCTGGTAGCCGGGGCCGACGGGAATGCGGACGCCCGACGCGTTGCCGCCGGTGGACACGTCGACGAGATCGATGCCGTGGGCGTGGAGGTCGGCGGCGAAGCGGACGGTGTCGTCGGCCGTCCAGCCCCCGTCCTCCAGCCATTCGGTGGCCGAGATGCGGAAGAACAGCGGCTTGTCCTCCGGCCACACCTGCCGTACGGCGTCCACGACTTCGAGGGCGAAGCGGGTGCGGTTCTCGTAGGAGCCGCCGTAGGCGTCGGTGCGGTGGTTGGAGTGCGGGGAGAGGAACTGGTTGATCAGGTAGCCGTGGGCGCCGTGGATCTCGGCGACCTCGAAACCGGCGGCCAGGGCCCGGCGTGCGGCGTCCGCGAACTGGCCCACGACCTCCTGGATCTGATCAGTGGTCAGCTCGGTCGGCACCGGGTGCTTGTCGTCGAAGGCGATCGCGCTCGGCGCGAGCGCCTGCCACCCGTGTGCGTCCGTGCCGACCGGCGCGCCGCCCTTCCAGGGCCGGTCGGTCGAGGCCTTGCGGCCGGCGTGTGCGAGCTGGATTCCCGGCACCGTGCCCTGCGAGACGAGGAAGCGCGTGATGCGGCGGAAGGCCTCGACCTGGGTGTCGTTCCAGATGCCCAGGTCGTACGGCGAGATACGGCCCTCGGGCGAGACGCCGGTGGCCTCGACGATGATCAGCCCGGTGCCGCCGGCCGCGCGGGCCGCGTAGTGCGCGAAGTGCCAGTCGTTCGGTGCGCCGGTCTCCGGGCCCTGAGGGGCGGCCGAGTACTGGCACATCGGGGGCATCCAGACCCGGTTCGGGATGGTCACCTCACGCAGGGTGAAGGGCTGGAAGAGGGCGCTCATGGGGAGCTGCTCCGTTCTCGCGGGACCGAAGGACGGTTCGTACGATAGGCATCGTAGTACGGCAGGTGTCAAACTACGATGCCTCTCGTACAATGGACGGCGTGAGTACCACCGCCCCTGCCGCCGCCGGCCGTGATCTGCCGCACCCCGCGCGTGCCGAGATCCGGTTGGAGGCCGTGCTGCACTCGCTCTCCGACCCGATGCGGCTGCAGATCGTGCGAGAGCTCGCCGCCGACGGCGACGAGCTCTCGTGTTCGCAGTTCGAGCTGCCGGTCACCAAGTCCACGTCCACGCACCACTTCCGGGTGCTGCGCGAGGCGGGGGTCCTCCGGCAGTGCTACCGGGGCACGGCCAAGATGAACGGCCTGCGCCGGGAGGACCTAGACGATCTCTTCCCGGGGCTGCTCGACAGCCTGCTCGCCGCCGCCGCTCGGCAGGCCGTCCGCCTCGGCGGCTGAAGTCGCCGCTGAAGTCGCCTTCGAGGGAAGGTGGTTGAAGAGCAGGTTCAGCAGGATCGCCGTCAGACAGCCCGCGCTGATGCCGCTGTTCATCACGGTCTGGAACCAGTCCGGGAACTTCGCGTAGACCGTCGGCACGCCGACCGGCAGCATGCCCACGGCCACCGACACCGCCACGACCGTGAGGTTGTGGTTGTCCTTGAAGTCCACCTGGGCGAGGGTCCTGAGGCCGCTCGCGGCCACCGTCCCGAACATCACCAGTCCCGCCCCGCCGAGCACCGGCGCGGGTATCGCCGCGACCACGGCGCCCAGCTTGGGCAGCAGGCCGAGCAGGACGAGGATGCCGCCCGCGGTGGCCACCACCCAGCGGCTGCGCACCCGGGTCATTCCGACGAGGCCCACGTTCTGCGCATACGCCGTGTACGGGAAGGTGTTGAACACGCCGCCCAGCACGGTCGACAGACCGTCGGCGCGCAGACCGTCCGCCAGCGAGCGCTGCTCGACCTTCCGTCCGGTCATCCCGCCGACCGCGATCAGGTCACCGGTCGTCTCGGTCATCGTCACGAGCGCCACGACCAGCATCGAGATGATCGCCGAGGTGTGGAAGCTGGGTGCCCCGAAGTGGAACGGCGTGCTGATGCCCAGCCAGTGGGCGTCACCGACCCCGCTGAAGTCCGTGAACCCGAAGGGAACCGCCACCGCCAGCCCCACCGCGATGCCGATCAGCACCGCGATCCGGCTCAGGAATGCCGGCGCGAACCGCTGCACACCCAGCACCACCGCCAGCACGAACCCGGCCAGGGCCAGGTTCTTCGGCTCCCCGAAGTCCTTCGCACCGACGCCGCCCGCGGCCCAGTTACCCGCGACCGGCAGCAGCGACACCCCGATGATCAGGATGACGGTTCCGGTGACCAGCGGCGGGAAGAAGCGCAACAGCCTGCCGAAGACCGGAGCGAGCAGCACGATCGCGAGCCCCGCGACGATCACCGACCCGTAGATCGCAGGCAGTCCGCCGCCCGTCGTCCCGATGAGCACCATCGGTGACACGGCCGCGAACGTACAGCCCTGCATGATCGGCAGCCGCACCCCGAAGCGCCAGAAGCCCACGCACTGGATCAGCGTCGCGATGCCGCACACCAGCAGATCGGCGGTGATCAGATACGCCAGGTCCGCGGGCGACAGCTTCATCGCACCGCCCACGATCAGCGGCACCGCCACCGCGCCCGCATACATCGCGAGCACGTGCTGCAGACCGAAGGCGGCCAGCTGCCGTACGGGCGGGACCTCGTCGACGGGATGGACGGGGGTGGTCGTAGCCATGGGCACTCCAGAGCGGCGGCGGGGAGGGGGGCATCCGAACAGCACGAGACCGTAAGCCACTTGAACAGTTTGTTGATTGCCGGGTTGTTGCCGATGTGTGTCCTGCCCACTCGACGCCGTTCGACTCTGCTACGACGCCTGCTGCGAGCCCGCCGCCCGTGCCGCCGCCAGCAGCGACTCCCAGTCCGCCAGCTTCACGACACTGCGCCCGAGGGAGGCCCCGAGGGCCGCCTCGGCCTGCTCGATGGCCTGCCAACCCGCCCACGACACCGGTTCGATCCCCTCGGCGCGCAGCGCCGCCAGCGGATCCTCCGGAACCTCCTTGCGTACGAGCACGGGGGCGTCCTCGAGCAGCGACAGCACCGTCTCCTTGGCGCACGGACGGTTGGTGCCGATGACGCCCGTCGGGCCGCGCTTGATCCAGCCGGCCACGTACTCGCCCGGCGCGACCACTCCCGCGCGCAGCACGCGTCCGGCCAGATGCGGCACGGTGCCGCTCGCCGCGTCGAACGGCAGCCCCTCCAGCGGCACCCCGCGATAGCCCACCGAACGCAGCACCAGCTGCGCCTCGATGTCCTCGTAGCGTCCCGTGCCCGTCACGCCGCCCTGCCCGTCGGGCTCCGTCCGCTCGAAGCGCACCGCCCCCACGCGCCCGCCGTCGGCGAGCAGTTCGACCGGGCGCAGGAAGAAGCGCAGCCGGATGCGGCGCGGGGCGCCCTGGGGCGGCGCCTGGGCCCAGCCGCGCAGGACGTCCACGTTGCGGCGCTGGACCGCCGGCAGCGCGGCGGGATCCGCGTAACCCGGATCCAGCTCCAACTCCGCTGGTTCCACGGCGAGTTCGGTGTCCGGGAGGCCGCCCAGCTCGCGCAGTTCCTTGGTCGTGAAGCGGGCCTGGGAGGGGCCGCGGCGGCCCACCATGTGGATGTCGCTCACCCGGCTCGCAGCCAGCGAGCTGAGCGCCGCCTGTGGCATGTCGGTCGGGCTCAGTTCCGCCGGACCCCGGGCCAGCATCCGCGTGACGTCCACCGCGACGTTCCCCAGGCCGATGACCACGGCCGACCGGGCGTCGCGTAGGAAACCGTCGTCGGCGGAGTCCGGATGGGCGCTGTACCAGGACACGAACTGCGTCGCCGACCAGCTGCCCGGCAGGTCCTCGCCCGGGATCCCCAGATGGCGGTCGGTGGCGGCACCCACGCAGTACACCACCGCGTGGTACAGCTCGCGCAGCCGGGCGGCCGGCAGCCCGCCGGGGCCGACCTGGATGCCGCCGAGGAACCGCACCCGCTCGTGCTCCAGCACGGTTCGCAGGTTGTTCTGCAGCGACTTGATCTTCTCGTGGTCCGGTGCGACGCCGTAGCGCACCAGGCCGTAGGGGCACGGCAGCCTGTCCAGGACGTCGACGAGCACCCCGGAGTCCAGCTGGACGAGGTTCTGGGCGGTGTAGACCCCGCTCGGCCCGGAACCGACGACGGCGACACGCAACACGGCGGAACTCCTTACGAGAGGAGATCGCTGACGGCTCCAGCATCGCACCGCCGGTGCTCCGCTGACAGGGTGCAGGCGCGGTACCGACGTGCGTGTCCCCCCTCGCTGAATGTGATCAAGTGGTTACGTTCCGCGTGTGCTAGACGCATCCTTTCTTAATCTTTCTGATCGTTGTCCGACGGACGGCACGGTGTCCGTATGGCCCGCGTGGGAAGTGCGGGAGGACGAGCGCGCCACCTCGTGGTTCACCGTCCGGCTTGCGTTCACCGACGGTGCCCGGATCGACGCGCTCGCCGTGGTCTGCGAGGGCTGTGCCTCGCTGGAGGAGGTCCGCTCCCAGCCGGCCCTGTCCCTGCACGACCTCGCGGAACTCGCCGAGTGGATCGAGGAGCCGCTCTTCGAGGCGTGCGGCCCCGGGGTGGATCCGGCCGCCGGGGGCGAGGGATCCGTGGTCCCCCGGCGGGCCCGCCCCGCCTGGCCCCCGGGCGTCGAGGGCCGCTGGCTCGTCGCCAAGGAGTACCGCGCGGCACAGGAAGGGGGCTTCGACCCCGTTCTCGCGGTGATGTGCGCGACCGGCCACAGTCGCCGCAAGTCGCTCAGACTGATCTCGCAGGCGCGCGACTCGGGCTTTCTGTCGCCTCGTCACGCGCGTCGCTGAGCGGACCGGGCCCCGGGCTACTCACCGGTCGCGAAGAACCGCGAAAGATCCTTCTCGTACGTCGCGCCGGAGGCCGCCGCGGTGTCCGGCGGCACGCCCATCTCCCAGTCGAGCCGGTAGCGCTGGAACAGCTCGGCCCGCAGGGGCGTGATCGGCATCGGCACGTTCGGCAGTACCATCGCGTAGACGGCACCCATCAGCTGGGAACGCAGCATGGGGTAGTCCACGTCGACGTCCTGCGACCCGTTCCGGGCGACGACGTCCCGCAGCACTTCGGCGAGGCGCTGCTGCTCCGGGCACTGCACGAAGCCCTCCGCCTGCAGCAGCCCGGCCATGTGCTGGCGCATCAGCACGGGCCGGTCCCGGGCCAGACGCAGAATCGCGTCGATGGCCCGCGCCATCCGCTCCCGGCCGTCCTCGGTGTGCGGCTCGCGCTCCACCGCCTCCTCCAGCGTGCGGTGCATCAGCCGGTGCACCGCGGACTGCACGAGCTGGCGTTTTCCCGGGAAGTAGTACGACACGAGGCCGCGCGCCGACCCCGCTCTGTCGGCGATGTCGCCCAGCGTCGTCGCCTCGTAGCCGTGCTCGCCGACGAGTTCGACGGCCGCCTGCAGGAGCCGCTCCCGGGAACGTCTCCGCAACTCTTCATTGACCGAGGCGCTGCGCGGGGACATGCTGTAACTCCTGCGTTGACTGGCTGCCAGCCAACTATACTCAGAAC
Organism: Streptomyces sp. NRRL S-646; assembly: GCF_000720765.1. Taxonomy (GTDB): domain Bacteria; phylum Actinomycetota; class Actinomycetes; order Streptomycetales; family Streptomycetaceae; genus Streptomyces. The sequence goes on along the minus strand of NZ_JODC01000004.1, from coordinate 158,870 downwards.
GTCCTGATCGGAGCTCCATAGGGGCTGGTCAGGGCTGCCGTCTGCTTCGGGCGACGCGGGGGATCGTCCGAGGCGGGCGGCCTCATCGCCCTGAAGGTGTCCTCAGGCTACTTTTCCGGGCCGGCGCGCGTGTGTGCTGGAACGCGAACTGGACCAGTGCCGGGACCTGTTGCGGCAGCGGCGCGCGAAGGCCGAGTTCGGGGAGAATCCGGACGACGCGCAGGTGCGGCCGTCCTCGCAGGTGGAGGGCTGTCAGGGCTGACCGGGCGGCCCGCGGCGGTCAGCCTGTCAGCTCCAGCACTGGAAGCAGCCCGTCCGGCCGCTCGGCCGCCGGCAGATGGTCCACCAGGTGCACCCGGCAGCCCAGGGCCGCCGCGCCGCCGTCCGCCCGCCGGTCGTCGCCGACCATCAGGGTCTCGCGCGGATCGACCTCCAGCGCCTCGCAGGCCACCGCGAACAGCCGTGGGTCGGGCTTCTGGATGCCGTGCTCGTACGACAGGACGTAGGCGTCCACGTACCGGTCGAGACCGTGCTCGCGGAGGACCGGACGCAGATCCCAGCCGATGTTGCTGACCACGCCGATGCCGACCCCGCGCTCGGCCAGCGCGTGCAGCACCTCGGCTGCGTCGGGGTACGGGGTCCACGCGGCCGGCGTCTTGTGCCGGTCGTACAGCGCGTCGTGCAGTCCCGGGTCGGGGAGCGGTACTTGGCGGGAGAGCCCGGTGTAGGCGGCCCGGTGCAGTTCGGCGCTCTGGTCCCGGATCCGCCACACCTCGGCGAGTTCCTCGGGCAGTTGCGCCGGATTCGCACCGCCGGGCAGGGCACCCGCCATGTGCAGCGCCTTTGCCGCCTGCGTCAACTCCGGCTCCGGCAGCGTGATTTCGGCGTCCTCCAGCACGGCACGAAGCCAGGACGCGGTGGACTCGATGCGGAAGAGGGTGCCGGAGAAGTCGAACAGGACAGCCGTCATGAGTGGATCTTACGTTGGTGGACCACCACGGCCAGCGCCACCAGCATCGCCCCCAGGAGCCAGCCGCCCACCACGTCGGAGGGCCAGTGCACGCCCAGCCATACACGCGTGAGGCCCACCCCGAGCACGGAGACCACCCCCACGGCCAGCGCCGTACGCCACACGGCGCGGCCGGGGCCGTAGCGGTGCAGGAGCCACAGCAGCAGGCCGCAGACGACTGTTGCGGTCATCGCGTGACCCGAGGGGAAGGCCGCGTAACTCGCCGAGTCGACGGGGTCGGGCCAGACGGGGCGCGGGCGGTCGACCGCGGCCTTGAGGGTCTGTTGCAGCAGGCCGGCCAGGGCGCAGGTGGCCGCCAGCCACAGTGCCGTCCACCATGCCGAGCGCCGCCACACCAGCCACACCACGGCGGCCGCGCACACCAGGCGCATCGTCAAGGGGTCCCAGACCCAGTCCGTCAGGATGCGGAAGGCGTGGGTGAGGCCGGATTCGTCGACGGCCCAGCGGTGGGTGGTGCGGGCGATGTCGCCGTCGACGGTGATCATCGGGTGCCACTTGACGGCGACCAGGGTGAGCAGCAGCGCGGAGCACAGAGTGAGCGCGACCGCGGCGCGGGTGGCGGTGCGGTGGTCCGGCGGGCGGGGCGGGGAGTCGACGGGCGGGCGGTGCATGCATTGATCCTCGCCGACCGGCGGGGTGCAAGGCCAATGCCCCGGTCGATGCACGCTCCCCGGCGGCGTACGTGCCCCGCGTCAGAGCGTGATCAGCATCGCCACCATCGCGATCCCCATCGACAGCCGGCACGCCCGCGCCAGTTCCGGACGGTCGCCCCAGCCCACCGACCCGCCGCCGGCCGTGGCCCCGACGGGCATCAGTCGGACGCCTGCCAGCAGCACGAATCCCGTGAAGTAGAGCAGCAGCACCCCTGTCACCAGCGGGACCCCGCCCGAACCCCCGTGCCCGGCATGGTGGCCCGGGGTGGCCGCCATCACGACCGCCATGTAGACCATGGCCGAGGCGCCCACCAGGTGGTGCAGATGGTGCGCGTTCGTCCGCGCCGCCCACAGGGCGCGCAGCGCGGCGGCGCCGAAGACGGCCGCGTAGCCGGGCCAGGCCCATGTCGGCGGGCTGAATGCCGCTGCCGGCACGGCCATGGCGGCCATGCCGAAGCCCATGAGCGCCTCGCCGCCCGCGGCCCGGCGCTGCTCCTCGACCGCGCTGCGCATCCGCAGCAGGCAGTAGGCCCCGGTCGCCGCGCACAGCGCGACCAGCAGCCAGCCGGGCGAAGCCGGTCCGTGCACGCGCACCTCCCTGCTCGACGGTGTCGACAGTCGGTGGTTGCCCGCAGCACGCGGCGCGCACGCAAGCGCAAGGATGTACACGGGGAGCATTCGTGGGAGCACAGCAGGTGAGCGAGTGCCACGGATAATCCTTTACTGGTAAAACACCTGCTAAACTCATGCCCCATGAACCGTGCGACCCCCACCTCCGCCATGCCACGTGTCCGCCGTCTCCCGCTGGCGGGCGTGCTGCGTGTGGGCCGCCCCGCGGACATCTGGTTCAAGCCCGCGCTGAGCGTGGTCGCCTCGGTCGCCCCGCCCAATCTGACGCTGCTGGCGCTCGGCAGGCTCGACCTGGCGATGTACACGATGGCCGGGTCGCTGTGCGCGCTGTATGCCCACAACCGCCCCTACGCCGCCCGGGCCCGAGCCCTGGCCTGGGTGGTCCTCGGCATGGTCGGCGGTCTCGCCGTCTCCCTGGTCGCTGCCTCGCTCACCGGCAGTGCCGTCCTGCTGGTCACGATCGGCGCGCTGCTGGCCGCCCTGCAGAAGGCGCTGTGCGACGCGACCCGCATCGGCCCGCCCGGCAACGTCGTCCTGACCTTCATCACCTCCGCGTCCCTCTTCGCCCCGCAGACCCTCGGCGAGGTCCCCGCCCACCTCGCGCTGGCGCTCGCCGCGGGCGGCTGGGCCTGGGTGGTCGGCATGGCCCCCGCGCTGCTGCGCCCGCACGGACCGGAGCGCCGGGCCACGGCGGCCGCCCTGAGGGCCGCGGCCGCATACGCCGTCACCCACGGGACCGGCGACGGCCACGCCCGGGCCCGTGCCGCGGCGGCCGCCGCCGTCCAGGCCGCCTGGCAGCCGCTTCTGGCCACCGGCGACACCCGCACCCGACGTGCCCTCGAACGCCTTGTCGTCCGCGCCGAAGTCGCCCTCGCCGTCCCCGCGGACACCGACCCCGAGCAGCTGCGCACCTGGGCCCGCGAGCTGACCGGGACCGGACCTGTCCCGGAGGTCCACGACCCGGCAGCCACCGCCGAACTCCTCGGCGTGGACGCCGAACTCGCCGCTTCGCCCCGCCCGTCGTGGCGGCGACTCTGCCCGCTCGCCCCCATCGCCGTACGCACCGCCCTGGGCTGTGCCCTCGCCGGCTACGCCTCCCTCGCCCTCGGCATCGGCCGCCCCTACTGGGCGCTGGTCACCGCCGCCTCCCTCTACCAGGCCAACCTCGCCCTGACCTGGAGCCGGGGTGTCCAGCGCGTCGTCGGCAACCTCGTCGGTGTCCTGCTCTTCGCCGCCGTCGTCCCGCTCGCCCACCTCGGCCCGGCGGCCCTCGTGCTGTGCTGCCTCGCCTTCAACTTCGGCGCCGAGGCCCTGATGGGCCGCAACTACTGGCTCGGCAGCGTCTGCGTGACCCCGATGGCCCTGCTCATCACCGAGTTCACCCGATTCCAGGAGCCGGGGCAGCTGATCACCGAGCGGGTCGTGGACACCCTCGTCGGCGCCCTGGTCGGCTTCCTCGCCGCCGTCGCCGTCACCAACCGCCGCGCAGGCAGCCGTGTCGAGCACGCGCTGTCCGCCGCCGAGCGTGCCCGCGAGCACGCCGCCCGCCTGCTGGCCGAGCCCGCCCCCGCACCCGCCGATCTGGAGGCCGCCCGCCGCTCCCTCGCCGCCTCCCTGGCCGACCTGCGCGCCACGGTCGACGCCGCGTCCGGCGAGTGGTGGCAGCGCGCCCTGCCCCAGGAGCGGGTCGTGCGCGCCGAGCAGGCCGGACACCGTACGCTCGCGGCGACGGCAAGAGCCTGTGGCTGAACCCCGGCCGGATCAGCGCACGTCGTCCGGTGCGTGCGAGCGTGCGTGCCAGGCGGCGGGCGCCCGGCCGGGGGTCAGCCACAGGCTCTGAGAGACCAGGGACTGCACCGGAGCGCGAGAGCGGAGGGCGTACGGCCATGACGGCAGCGAACGGACGGCAGGCGGGGGCGACCAGGGGCGAGGACACCGTCTCCGCGGTCGTCCGGCAGTGGCAGGCCGTCCACCCCGACCTCGACACCGGCCCCATGGAGATCATCGGCCGTATCAACCGCTGCGCCGCCCTCCTCCAGCAGGCCGAGGACGCCCCGCTGCGCCGGGCCGGCCTCAGCCGCCCCGAGTTCGACCTGCTCGGCGCCCTGCGCCGCACCGGCCACGAACTGACCCCCGGCGAACTCGCCCGCGAGACCTTCTCCTCGGGTGCCGCCGTCACCAAACGCCTCAAACAGCTCACCGAGCGCGGCCTGGTCGAGCGCCGCGGCGACACCCGCGACCGCCGCGTCGCCCACCTCCGCCTCACGGACGCCGGCCGCGAGCTCGTCGACGGCATCCTCCCCGAACAGCTGGCCTACGAGACCTCCGTACTGGCCGTCCTCGATCCACAGGGACAGGGTGAACTGGCCGGCCTGCTGGGCGAGTTGCTCGGCCGACTCGAGGGCCGCCTCGGCGCGCTGCGCGTCTGAACGGCCGCCTCCGGAACTTTCGGAGGCCGTATGCCCGTTGACGTGATCGACACCAGCTCCCTACGTTCGACCAGGCCGGTTCGGATCGCCGACTGGCGTACGACATGCCGAACGAGAGGGCGATGCCGTGACAGCCGAAACGCTCACTGTCGACCTGGGCACGGAGACCGGCCCCTTCCACGGCGGCGCGAGCGGCACGCTCTACGGCCTGTACGGCGACGGCGTGCCCAGCCGCGCCGTCGTCGAGGGCATGTACGTCCGCACGGTCACCACAAAGGCGCAGGACGGCATCCAGCACCCCGGCGCCGACGCCCTGGAGATCCTGCCGTCCTTCGTCGCGGCGGGCGGCAAGGACGTCTACGTCTACCTGACCGACATCCACCGCGGTTTCCCCTACGAGTGGCCGGGCGCCACCGGCGAGGAGCGGCTCACCGCCTACCTGGCGAGCATCCGCCGCCAGGTCGCCCAGGTGCAGAAGCTGGGCGCCCTCAAGTCCCATGTCGTGTACGTGCCGTTCAACGAGCCCGAGGGCAACATGTTCGGCACGGGGGAGTGGAGCTACGACCAGGTCTCCTGGCACGCCGAGCCCGGCCCCTACTTCGCGGCCTGGCAGCAGGCGTACGACCTCATCAAGGGCCTGGACCCGGAGGCACGCATCGCCGGCCCGAACACCTGCATCCTCTATCCGGAGGTGCGCGGCTTTCTGGAGTTCGCGCGCGAGCACGGTGTGCTCCCCGACGTGATCACCTGGCACGAGCTGTCCTCGCCGGACGAGGTCCGCAGGAACGTCGCCAAGTACCGTGAGCTGGAACGGGAGTTGGGAATCGTCCCGCTGCCCGTCAACCTCAACGAGTACGCGCACAACTACCATCTGTCCGTCCCCGGGCAGATGATCCAGTGGATCGCCGCGATCGAGGAGTCCAAGGTCGACGCCGACATGGCGTACTGGAACATCGCAGGCAATCTCAACGACTCGGCGGTCGAGGCCAACAAGGGCAACGGCCAGTGGTGGCTCTTCAACGCCTACGGGCAGCTGTCCGGCAACACCGTCCGCGTCATCGCACCGCACCCCAACGTCCAGTACACGCTGCAGGGCATCGCCACTCTCGACCGGCTCAAGCGGCAGGCCCGCGTCCTGTTCGGCGGCGCGGGCGGCGCCGCGGACCTCGTCATCGAAGGCATCGACCCGGACGTGTTCGGTACGGCCGCCCATGTACGCCTCCAGGAGATCTCCTGGAGCGGCCAGGTCGGCGCGAGTGCCCAGCCCCTGCGGCTGCTCGACGCCGAACTGCCCGTCACGGACGGCCGGGTGACACTGCCCCTGACCGACCTCGACGAGATGTCCGCCTACCAGCTGATCCTGGCCCCCGGCGGTCACGGCGCCACGCTGCTGCCGCCCGCGGCGGGGCGGCGGCTGACCTACGAGGCCGAGGACGCCACGTACACGGGTGGCGGCTATGTCAAGCACGGTCCCGAGGGATCCCCTTCCGACGTCGACAAGTTCGCGACCTCCGGCGGCCACCACATCGGCGGCCTGCGCACCGGCTCCGACGGCGTGCTCGCCTTCGACGTCGAGGCCCCGCAGGACGGGACGTACGACCTGCGGGTCTTTGCCAATTCCCACAACCTGGCCGACCTGGTGCGCGAGCACGGCCCCACCAACGTCTTCCTGCGCATCGACGGCAAGGACCCGCGCGAACTGCGACTGCCGCTCGGCTACAAGTGGGCGGTGTGGGGACACACCGACACCGAGGTCGAGCTGACTGCCGGCCCGCACCGGATCACCCTCGCCGCGCAGGACCCCGACCTCGGCACGACCAAGGGGGACGCGGTCGTCGACAAGCTGGACCTCGTCCTGCGCGACGACCAGGAGGCCCTGTACGAAGCCGAGTTCGCCACCCTCGACGCGGGTGCACGGGTCAGCTACGCCGACCTCGGCGCCTCCGGACCCGGCGCCGCCGTCCTCCCCCGGGGCGGCACCGTCACCTTCTGGGTGCACGCCGCCGACGACGGCGAGGCGACGGTCACCGTCGACCTGCTGGGCCCCGGCGAGGGCCTGCTCACGGTCAACGGCGAGGAGCTCGGACCCGTGCAGCGGGCCGCCGTCCCGCTCTTCCTGGCCGGCGGCATCAACAAGGTCACGGTCACCGGGACTTCGGACCGCCTGATCGTGGACCGGCTGTGCGTCGCCGCCTCCCGCTCACTGCTGCCCACGTACGTGTCCGCCGCCGAGGAAGGCATCCTGACCGGCACCGCAAGGGTGACGGGACGCTCGTACGCCATCGGCGGCAAGGCGGTCGACGGCATCGGCGCCGGCCCCGGCAACGCGCTCACCCTGACGGTGACGGCCGAACGCGCCGGACGCCACGCGCTCACCATCCGCTACGCCAACGGCGAGCAGGCACCCGCCACCCACTACAACCCCGACCCTGTCTGCCGCCACGCCGACATCTCCGTCAACGGCGCCGCCCCGCAGCGCGTCCTGTTCCCCACCACCTTCCACTTCAACAACTTCTGGAACCTCTCCGTCCCCGTCACCCTCGGCCAGGGCGCCAACACGCTCACCTTCACCGCCGACGAACTCCCCGACTTCGACGGCCACACCAAGAACGCATACGGCCAGCGCTCGGCGTACGCCCCGGTCATCGACCAGGTGACGGTGACACCGCTGGCCCGAGGGGCCCTATCGTGACGGGCACGAGAAAGGGGCCTGATGCTGGAATTCACGTTCGCCGGCCGGGTGATCGAGTGGCGCGGCCCGGCGCCCTACTACTACCTGCCCGTGCCCGACGAGGAGTCCGCGGAGATCCGTGAGGTCGCGGCGATGGCCAGCTACGGCTGGGGCGTGATCCCCGTGGCCGCGCGGATCGGCGAGGTCGACTTCGAGACCTCGCTGTTCCCCAAGGACGGCGGCTACCTGCTGCCGCTGAAGGCCGCCGTCCGCAGGCCCCGGCAGATCACCGTCGGTGACGAGATCACCGTCGACATGACCGTCCGGCCGGACCCCTGATCAGTGCTCGTCGCCCGCCCGGTACACCCCGAACATCGCCGCCTGCGGATCCCGCAGCACCGCGATCCGCGGGCCGTCCGGCACCGAGGTGGGCTCCATGAGGACGGTGCCGCCGGCCTCCGTCGCCGTGGCCGCGCAGGCGTCCACGTCGGCCACCGCGAAATACGGCAGCCAGTGCGGCGGCACCTCGGGCGGGAACTTCTCGTCCATCCGCACCATGCCGCCGAAGTCCGCGCCGTGGATGCCCCATTGCGTGTAGTGCTCCGAAGCGCTGATGCTCCAGCCGAACACGGTCGTGTAGAAGCTCTCGGCCCGTTCGGGCGCACGGGTCAGCAGCTCCACCCACCCCAGTGAGCCGGGCGCGTTGAACAGCCCGGCACCCGGGAAGGCCCGCGCCTGCCACAACTGGAAAGCAGCACCCGCCGGATCGAGCGCCACCGCGAAGCGGCCCACGTCGAGCACGTCCATCGGGCCCAGCAGAACCGTCCCGCCGGTCGCGGTCACCTGCGCGGCTGCGGCATCCGCGTCCGCCACCGCGAACGACACGTTCCATGCGACGGGCTGCGACTCCTGGTACAGCGGGGTCAGCGCGGCGACCGCGGCGTCCCCGAGGTGCGCGACCGTGTATCCGCCCGCCTCCTGACGCGGATCCGTCTCGCTGCGCCAGCCGAACAGCTCCGCGTAGAACCGCCTGGCCGCCGCCAGGTCGCTGGTCCCGAGCTCGGTCCAGCAGGGCCCGCCGGTCACCGGCTTGTCGAGCTTCATGGGGTGTCCTTCCGAAGCCTTGGGCGAACAGTGGCCCCTCCAGCACGCCAAGCCCGGCCCCGCCCTCCGGCCATCCGGCCGAACCCCTCGCGCCCGGCACCGCCCCCGACGTACCCTCGCCCACGTACCGCACCGCATGGCGGCCTCCAGCCCACCTCTCCGCTTCCGGAGGTTCCGCATGCCCGCGCCCACCGTGCGCCCCTTCCGCCGCGACGACCGCGACCAGCTCACCGACCTGATCAACGCACACGTCGCCGCCGTCGTCCCCGGCGTCTCGGTCTCGGTGAACACCGTCCTCGGCGACCTGGAGCGACAGCCCGGCGAGTTCATCACCGACCCCTGGGTCGCCGAGCGCGTCACCTTCGTCGCCGAGCAGCGCCACCATGTCGTAGGCGCTGCACACCTGCTGCGCTACCGCTCCGGCGCCGAGGTCGGCGAGCACTACCGGGACGCCGGTGAGATCGACTGGTTCGTGTACCGGCCGCCGGCTTCCTTCTGGCCCGACGCCGAGGAAGCCGCGGACCAGCTGATGGCCGCGTGCCTGGCTCAGTTCGCCCGCTGGGACGTACGCGTCCGCTACGCCGACGGCGCCGTCCCGGCCCCGATCGTCTACGGCCTGCCCCGCAACTGGCCGCACATCCGCGCCGTCTACGAACGGTCGGGCTTCCGCCACATCGGAGACACCGAGGTGGTCCTGATCGCGCGGGTGGCCGACCTGCCGGCCCGCGAACCCCGTCCGGGCGTGAGGTTCGAGCGCTCGCTCGGGGAGTGCGGCACCCGTTTCACTGCCTACGTCGACACACGCGTGGCGGGCTTCATCGAGGTGGACACCGCCCTGACCCGCCCCGAACGCCACGCACGCGGGGCAGGCCTCGCCGACATCGGCAACCTGCACATCGATCCGGCCTCCCACGGCGAGGGCCTGGAGCGACAGCTGCTCGCCCAGGCCGCCGACTGGCTGGGCCTGTGCGGCACGGACCGTCTCTTCGCCTACGAGCCGGCCGACGACAAGGCAGCCGTCGACCTCCTGCTCGCCGCGGGTTTCCGGGAACTCACCCGCACCGACCGCCGCTGGGAACACCGCCCGCACTGAACCCGTCGGGCGACGAGAGCACCGAACTGAAATTCCGGACACAAGGGTCGATAATTTTTCCAGGTCTGCGGAGGGTGGAGCGACATTGATTCGCGTGCTTCTCGTCGAGAACACCCGCCTGGTGCGGGGAGCCTTCGCCGCCCTTCTCTCCGGCGAGGACGACATCGAGGTGGTCGCGGAGGCCGCAGGCGACGGCGAGGTGCTCGCACGGGCGCTGATGTGCCGCCCCGACGTGGCCGTGATCGACGTCGACTCCAAGGAGGGCGAGGAACTCGCCGCGCGGGGCGAGCTGAAGCGGCGGCTGCCCGACTGCCGAGTGATGCTGATGATGGCCTCGACCACACCGGCGCGCCTGCGACGGATGCTCGATCTGCGCGCCGCCGGGGTGATCAGTACGAACGCTCCGGCGGACCGGCTGATCCACGGCATCCGCAAGCTGGTCAGGGGACAGCGGTTCATCGACCCCGAGTTCGCGCTGGCCGCGCTCGACGCGGGAGCGAACCCGCTGACCCCGCGGGACGTGGAGATCCTGCGGCTGACCGCCGACGGTATCCCCACCCGGGAGGTCGCCGAGCGGCTGTCGTTGTCCGTGGCCACGGTCCGCAACCACCTGTCGGCGATCACCAGGAAGATCGGGGGACGGACCCGGATCGATGCCATTCGGATCGCCAGGGAGTCGGGCTGGGTGTGACCATCGACCCGAGCGGTGCCGGGGACGGCTGCGCCACGCCCCAGTGGCCGACCAGGTCCCGGTAGAGCGCAGACCCGGTGAGCAGCTCCTGGTGTGTGCCGAGGCCGACCCGTGTGCCGTCCATCACCAGGACCCGGTCGGCCCGCAGCGCCGAGCTGATGCGGTGGGCGACGACGACCAGGGTGCCGGGGCGGCGGGCGAAGGCCTCCTCGGCGATCGCCTCGGCGACCGGATCCAGATGGCAGGTGGCCTCGTCCAGGAGGGTCAGCCGGGGCGCCGGCAGCAGGGCGCGGGCCAGGGCGAGGAGCTGACGTTCGCCGGCCGAGAGGTCCCCGGGGGTCAAGGGCGCGTCGTAGCCGCCCAGGCGGTCGACGAGCGGCGCCGCACCCACGGAGCGGACCGCCGACTCCACGTCCGCGGAAGGAGCGCCGGGTGCCAGGTAGGTGAGGTTCTCCCGCAGCGTGCCGGCGAAGACGTACGCCTCCTGCGGGATGAGCACCCGAAGCCGGGCCAGGCTTTCGCCGCTCCCCAGGGCGCGCACCGGCACACCGTCGAGGCGCACCTGCCCTGCCTGCGGTTCGAGCACCCCCGCGATCAGCGCGGCGAGCGTGGACTTTCCGGCGCCGCTCGGTCCCACCACGGCGAGGTGCTCGCCCGGTCGCAGAACGAGGTGCAGGTCGCGGATCACCGGCTCCGCGGAGCGGGCGTAACCGAACGTGAGACCGCGTGCCTCCACACGGGCGCCACCGGGGCGTACCGGCATGTGCGCCGTCGCCGTACGGCTCCCGGCCTCGGCCGTCTCGTGCCGGTCCGGCTCCACCGCGATCTCGGCCATACGGCCGACGGTGACCATCAGCCACAGCCCGCTGCTGCCCAGTCCCCGGACGAACCCCTGCAGGGCCGGCTGGAGGGCCTGCGACACATAGCTCACCGCGCCCAGGATCGCGCCCGCCGTCACACCGTTGCGTACCAGCCAGGGCGCTCCGAGCAGGATGAGCAGCAGGGGTACCCAGCCGCTGATGCCCAGGGCCGCCGTGCGCAGCGCGGTCAGCCGGGCCAGTGACACGGCGGCCCGGGCCGCGGCGTCGACCTGCACAGCGGTCTCGGCCCGTACGCGGTCCTCGGCGCCGCAGGCCACCACGTCCCGCAGCCCTCCCGTCAGCGCGCTGGTGACCTCGGCGATGCGCTCGTCGGCCAGGATGACCTCTCGCTGGTGTGCGGCCATGGTCCGCAGCGCGGCGAGGAAGAGTGCGAGGCCGATCAGGAGCGGCGGCAGGACGAGGACCAGCAGCAGGGGGTCGAGACCGGCCAGGCCCACGAGCACCGCCACGGCCGTGACGACGAAGCCCTGGACGAACAGGACGATCGCGCCGTAGGCGTCCCGGGCCCGCTCGACGTGCTCGGTGAGCCGTGCCACGCCGGCGGTGTCGGCGGGCCCGCCCAGCCGGGCGGACCGGTGCAGCGTGCCTGTGGTCACGAGGGTGACCAGCTCGTCCCGGAACGGTTCGATGAGCGAGGCCAGCCCCAAGGTGGCGTGCCGGGTGCCCCAGGCTCCGACGAGATGGGCGACCGCCAGCACACCCAGCCAGAGGAAACCGGTCGCGGGCCGGTCGGCGAGGAAGCCGCGGTCGACGGCCCGGGCGACGATCCATCCGGACAGGAGGGCGGGTACGGCCTGCACCAGCGACCAGGCCACGAGCCGCCGGTACTCCCGGCGTCGGCGGCCGAGCGAGGAGCAGAGAATCTGTACGGCCCGCCGCTTCACCGCGCACCTCCGGCGCCGGCCGCCGCCCCGGCCGTGGAGAGCGGCTGGAACGTGGACCGGTAGCCCGGATCCGCCCACAGCGTGTGATGCGTTCCCAGCGCCCGCACCGCGCCGTCCGCGAGCCAGACCACGAGGTCCGCGCGAGCGGCCGTGGAGGCCCGGTGCGTCACGATGAGCCGCGTACGGTCGGCGAGCGCCCCGGTGAGCACCTGGCTGATGTGGTGCTCGGTCACGGTGTCCAGGCTTGCCGCGACGTCGTCGAGCACAAGCACCCGCCGGGCCTGGAGGAACGCGCGGGCCAGTCCGACCCGCTGCGCCTCGCCGCCGGAGACCGGGGTCTCGGCGACACGGCTCGCGTAACCGGCCGGCATGTGGCGGATGAAGGCGTCGGCCCGTGCCGCCCGGGCCCGCGCCACCAGCTCCTCGTCGCACGGAGTCCGTGCCCCGAAGCCGATGGCGTCGGCGAAGGTCTCACCGAGCAGCACCGGGCGTTCGAAGCCGTATGCCACCGCCCGCCTGAGCTCGTCACGGCGAAGGCGGCGCAACGGTACGCCGTCGAGCAGGACCTCGCCCCCGTCCGGGTCGACGAGGCGCCCGGCCAGCGCGGCCAGCAGCGACTTACCGGCCCCGGAGCGTCCCACGACGGCGACGAGAGCGCCGCCGGGGACGACCAGGCTCAGGTCCCTGAGCAGGGGACCACCCGTCCCCAGCACGGTCACCTGCCGGAACTCCAGCCTTCCGGGGCCTTCGGGGAGGCGTTCGTGGCCGTAGGCCACCGGGGGTTCGGCCAGCACTTCGGCGATCCGCCCCGCCGTCGTACGGGCCTGGGCCAGCTGGTTCACCGACGACAACACGCCGGCGATGCCGACCGCCATGGCGGCGTACTCGCTCGCCGCCAGTACGTCTCCCGGAGTGATGCGCTCCTGGGAGAGCTCCAGTCCGGCCACCGCCAGAACGGCGACCACCAGCAGGGGGACGACGAGATCTCCGCGCGCCGACACCCGGGCGACCGCCCGCCACATGCCCAGGCCGTGCCGGTGCAGCTCGGGCAGCGGCTCAAGGACACGGCGCGTCTCGCGGTCGACGGTCCTTGCTGCGACGATCGTGCGGATGCCGCCCAGGGCGTCGGAGAGCCGGGCGGCGATGGTGCCCTGGACGCGGAAATACCCCTCGTTGACGCCCGAGACGTCCCGGAGGAAGGACCGCGCAAGCAACACCACGAGGGGCATGCCCACCAGGAAGGTGAGACACAGCCAGAAGTCGATGAGGGCCAGGGCGACGATCGCGCCGAGCGGAGGGACGAGGCCGACGAGGACCCAGGTCACGCCCGACGCGAAGTTCCCCGTCCGTGCGGTGTTGCCGACCATGCGGCTGACCAGGTCTCCTGCGGTGAACCGGCGGGTGGCACGGGTGCCCGAGGCGAGCACATGTCCGAGCAACGTGTGCCGCAGCCATGCGGTCGACCGGGCCTCGGCCACCCCGGAGACCAGGTCGTCCACGGCGTCGAAGGCCACCAGAACGAAGATCAACGCACCGCTCAGGGCCATCCACTGCGCCGTGCCGCGGTCGTTGAGGACGGCGTCGAGGGTGCGGCCCATGACCGCGGGCAGAGCGATGGTCACGCCCGTGAGCAGGAGGGAGGTGAGCACGATGGCGCCCACCCAGGCACCGCCGCGCCGGGCCGCCGCCAGCAGCAGGCGGTCTGCCTCACGCACAGGCATGGCGGCCTCCCGGCGCGTTGGCGGGTGCGGGAACGCGCGGGGCGTTCCAGCACCCGATCGATCACTTGATGCTTCCGCAGATGGTCAGGCTGAGATTGCTCGGCGCGTGACCACAGACGAGTGCGCTGAGGCGGCTGCCTCCTCCGCCGCCGCCGTTCGCGACGACATCGGGGTCGAATCCCTGCAGTTCAAGCAGTGACATGGAGATTCACCTCCTCCCTGACTACCTCGTGGGGACGGGGATCTGCGTCCGTGCGGCCGCCGCGTTCGCCCGTGGGGGCGAGGAACGGCAGACGTACGGGGCTGTCGTGCAGGGCCGAACCGACGGCCAGCAGCACGCCCGCGCTGCCGGTGGCCAGGTCGGTGGAGAGCCGCTGCAACTGCTCGCCCGGAAAGATGAGATGGCCCCCGTGGGTGAGCGCGTGCCAGGACAGACTGCGCACATGCCCGGCGACCACCGGGTCCCGCCGCGCGGCCGTGCCGGGGGGATGGCGCCTGCTGAGACAGAGGATCATTCCGGCCGTGCCCGCGAAGAGTCCCGGCTGGATGAAGAACCGCCCTGAGGCCGCCGTGCGGATCGCGGCGGTCGCCTCGCGGAACCGTTCGTCCTCGCGATGGGTGAGGAAGTCGTCCAGGACGAGGCCGATGCCCGCGCTGCCGTCGGCGAGATACGGCATGGTCCGCCAGCCCTCGTCCACCTCCAGCGCCCCGTCCTCGCGGACGACACAGCGGTCCAGGTCCTGACGCAGCGCCGTGCCGGCCAGGTCGAGGAACTCCGCTTCGCCGGTGGACTCGTAGAGCCGCAGGAACATCAGGGCGGGCCCTGTCGAGCCGTGCAGCAGGCCGGCGTACGGGTATGCGGGGGTGCTCAGCCGGTCGGCGACGAGGCGTGCGGCCTCGAACGCCGCGTCGCGCAGCGCGGGTTCACCGGTCACCGCCGCGAAGTGCTGGAGGTTCAGGCCGATGCCGGCCAGCCCGCCGTGCAGATCCGGTCCCAGCTGCTGCCACCGCTCACCCAGACACAGGTCGAGCAGCTTCATCGCCGCATCGTGATGGCCGAGGTGCTCGAGGACGTACGCGGTGCCGTGCAGGCCGTCGTAGAAGCCGAGGAGCGTTCCCCGTTGCGGGTCCAGTGCACGCCGTACGAGCCACTCCTCGTGCCGGGTACGGCGGCCGGCGCCGACGGCGTCGAGCGCGTACAGCACCCCGGCCGCGCCGTAGGCGATGCCCAGGCCCCCTCCGGGGGCGCCGAACTGCCGTATGTCGCCCGGGAAGAGCCGGTCGTCGCGCTCCGGTGTGGCGGCGGCCAGGATGGCGGCGGTCATGGAGGCTCGGGCGCGCAGCCAGCCCGGGCGGTCCGGTTCCACCCGCAGCTCCTGGGGACGGGGCCGCTGCGGCCGCGTCCTCGTGCCGCCGTCCCCGTTGATCACCTCCACCGCCTCGGCCAGGAACGCGCGGGGGACCGGGAAGGAGCGGGCGGCCTCCTCGGCGAGTTGCCGTGCCTTGCCGTCGTCGAGCCCGAACAGGCCGGTCAGGGGCATGAACAGGGAGATCCGCAGGCAGGCGAGCGCGTATTTGTCGATGGCGGTCCCGGTCCGGTCGGGCGGGGCCGCGAAGCCCACGGCGGCCAGGCGCTGCTTGCGGTGCTCGGTGGCGTCCATCGCGCCCTCGAAGTCGATCAGCACCACCCGGCCGTCGGGCCGGACCAGCACGTTGTCGGTGTGCAGATCGCCGACGACCATGCCGCGGTCGTGCACGGCGGCGACGGCGTGCTCGATCCGGGCCGCCATGTCCAGCGCCCACGCGGTGTAGTCGGCGAGTTCCGCCTCGTCGGACTGCGGGTGGACCAGGGGATACCGCTCGACGAAGAGGCTGCTGAGGGTCCGCCCCTCGACGTACTCCTCGACGAGGAAGTGGTGGCCGCCCAGGACGAAGTGGTCGAGCAGGGCGGGCACGCAGTCGAGCCCGCGCATCCGCTCGAGGGCCTCCCACTCGTGGCGCTGCCTGGTGACCGCGTCCGCGCCGTCCATGGTGAGCCCCGCGTACGGCCGGGCCTCCTTGAGCACGACCCGCTGCCCCGTCCGCTCGTCGCGACCGTGGTACAGGCCGCCGCCGTTGGAGAAGTGCAGGGCGCCCTCGATCCGGTACGGCAGGTCGGCGACGGTCGTGCCCGCCCGGGCAGCCAGATGGGGTTCGAGAACGGCGGGCAGCGGCACCCAGTCGGGAGGGCGGAACGTCGGGCCGCGCACATCGGGCACGAGCCGGCCGGAGGCGTCCTCGATCGCCGTCACCGTCTGCCCGTCGGGCGAGATGCACGTCCGGTAGGCGAATCCGCCGTAGCGGACATACAGCGGGCCCTCTCCCCAGCGCAGGTCGCTGAGGATGTACGGCCCCTGCCGTCCCTCCAGACGGGCCCCCAGCTCGTCGAGGACCACCGCGAGCCGGTCCTCGTCGGCCGGGTAGATCGTCACGAACTTTCCGCTCGATCCCCGCGCCGCGTACTTGGCGTTGGCGACCAGGAGATGGTCCGCGCTCGGGAGGAACTTGAAGGCGATGCGGCGGGGGACGCAGTAGTCCCATACGACGGTGAGGATGTCCTGCGCGTTGTCGAGGCACGCCGACACATGGATCTTCCAGCCCTGCGGGGGGAGTTCGACACCGTCCGGACTGAAGACCACCCACTCGCCGAACCCGGAGCGCTGCCACCCGTCAGGCGCCGGACGGCGGGTCTGAGCGAAGTCACTGCGCTGTTCCCGGGCACGGGTGGGCGTTTCGTAGAAGTGGGGATCCAGGAGGCAGTACGCCTCGTAACGCATGTCCACGGGGTTGCTCCTGCGGTTCGTAGAGCAATCTGGCGTTGTGGGGAACGTTCACCCGGGATCACTCACGAGCATTCCAGAGTCGGCCGCCGTGGCATACCACTGTTCATCACGCGTACGGCGTGAAGTTGTCTCCCCGGACCGTGAACCCCTCCCTGCGGACCGGGAGAACCGGCGGTCCGGGCAGGTTCGTTCCGGGCCGTCAGATGCCCGGCCGGTAGCGGATCGGATGGTCCGCCGGCACCTCGACCAGCACGATCCGTGTTCCGTCCGGATCCGCGATCCACATCTCGACCAGCCCCCACGGCTCCTTCACCGGCGCCCGGACGATCTCGACGCCCTTGGCCCGCAGCTCCTCGTGCGCCGCGGCCGCGTCCTCGACCTGCAGCCACAACCGGACGGCGGGGGAGGGCGGGGTCTCGGAGCGGCCCGAGACCTCCAGGAAGCCGCCACCCAGGAAGTAGACGGTGCCGCGCTGCGGCCCCGTGCCGAACTCGCGGTAGACGGCGAGGCCCAACTGCTCGCCGTAGAACGTGCGGGAGCGCTCGGGATCGCTCGGGTGGAGAAGGGTCCGGCTGCTGAGAACGTGCACCATGCATCCGGAGCCTAGTGGCAGGGTTACCCTCGTCCCTGCCCGTGCCGAGCCAGAAACCGGAGTGCCGCCCATGGAGACCACTGCCGCCGGACTGACCTTCCGCGACGCCACCGACGCCGACGTCGACGTGCTGGTCGCGCTGATCGAGTCGGCGTACCGCGGGGACTCCAGCCGGGCCGGGTGGACCACCGAGGCGGACATCCTGCAAGGGCAGCGAACCGACCCGGAGGGCGTGCTCGCCGTCGTCAAGTCGCCCGACAGCCGTCTGCTGACGGTCGAGCGGGACGGCGCGGTCGTTGCCTGCTGCCAGCTCGAACACCGCGGTGAACACGCCTACTTCGGGATGTTCGCCGTCAGCCCGCAACTGCAGGGCGCGGGCCTCGGCAAGCTGATCATCACGGAGGCGGAGCGCACGGTTCGCGAGAGCTGGGGCGTGCGCGAGATGCACATGACCGTGATCTCCGTGCGCAACGACCTCATCGCCTGGTACGAGCGCCGCGGCTACCGCCGTACGGGCCGGATGACCCCGTTCCCGTACGGCGACGAGCGCTTCGGTATTCCGCTCCGCGCCGACCTGCAGTTCGAGCTGCTGGTCAAGGAGCTGGTCTGAGGCTCAGGCCGTGAAGCGGCCGGTGCGCTTGATCTCCGGGTAGTCGGTGGTCGCGCCGTCCAGCTGCAGCGCCCGGACGAGGCGCAGATGGTCCTGCGTGTTCACCACCCAGCCGATGATCCGCAGGTCGGCCTTGCGGGCCTGCTCCACGACCTCCAGGGTGAGGCGGCGGATGTTGAGGCAGACGGTCGCGGCACCGGCTTCCACGGCGCGTTCCACGATGTCGGTGCCGTAGCGGCTGCCGATCAGCGCGGTCCGTACGCCGGGCACCAGGCGGGTGACCTCGGCGATCGCCTCGTCGTGGAACGAGGACACCTCGACCCGGGCGACCAGGTCCCGTTTGAGCATGACCTCGGCCAGCGCGCGTGCCGCCGCGATGTCCTTGATCTCGGCCTGCAGCGGTGCCCGCACGGCTTCGAGGACCTCCTCGAAGACCGGGACGCGCTCCCCGCGGCCCGCGTCCAGGGCGCGCAGCTCGGCGAGGGTCTTCTCGGCGATCGGGCCGGTGCCGTCGGTCGTGCGGTCCACGTCGGTGTCGTGCATGACGACGAGGGCGCCGTCCTTGCTCAGATGCAGATCGAGTTCGATCATGTCGAGCCCGGCGTGCTGGGCGGCGACGAAGGAACGGAGGGTGTTCTCGGGCTCGGTACCCATGACTCCGCGATGACCGATGGTAAGGAAGTTCAAGGTTCAACTCGCTTCCGTCGACGGCGGCTCGGCTCCGCGCGCGGACCGGAGCGGACGGCCGCGCGGGCAGAGCCGCAGCCTAACGGCCCGGCCCGGCGATGAGCCCGCGCGTACACGGAGGATCGGGGCGCCGCCTGGGGCAGGCCTGGCCTGTACTCGTCGGGCGATCACCCTGGCGTGGGCGAGTCCTTCCGGCATTGACCGGTGGCCGGTTTCGGCGCTCCGGCGCCGGGTAGCCACGCGATACCCAAATGTCTGCCGGACCGGTTTCCGGCAGGAAAAAGTTCGGTGACCATGGAGAGGCGCAGGATAATCTCCCGAGACTCCTCTTGCTGAGAGGAAGTCCGTATGTATACGGTCTCCATACGTGAGCTTCTCCCGTGGAGGATGGGACATGACGGAAATTCTTGTGCAGGCGGCTTCGGAGGAGCAGGTTCCTCCCGTGACCAGGGTGGTGGAGCACCCGGCCTGGGCCGTGCTCAAGAATGCCGTGGAGCAGATCCGGCCATGGCAGGCCAAGGACGGATCGATCGACCTCGAGGCCGAAGGCGCACCCGAGCGCGCGGACGCCGAGGCGGCCGTACGGCGTGTCGTGGCGGCCGTGGAGGAGCTCTCCCCGCTGCTCCCGCACGACGCCGACTACCACGAGGCGCTGGCCAAGGACCTGCTGCGGTGGGCCGAGGGCGGCTTCGAGGTGCCCGACTTCCTCGACTCGCTGCTGGCCTTCCAGCCCGCCGCGAACCGCGCGGACGACCTGCAGCACCTGGTCGTCTTCCCGATGTACACGCAGAACGGCAATCCGGACCGCAACCTGGAGGCGGTCGTGCTGCGCATGGTCTGGCCGGACTGGCTGGCCGAGCTGGAGCGCACCCGCTACGACAACCCGCTGTTCTGCGGCATCAAGTTCGAGGACTTCACAGCCGGCTACGACACCAACTCGGCCGTCCTCTTCCCGGAGACCATAGCCGTGCGCGAGGCGCCGGAACGTTTCTCCTGGGGTGGCATCTTCTGTGACCGTGAGGCCGCACGCTTCCGGCGCGTCACCGACGCCGCCGTCGACATCCTGGGCCTCGAGCTGCCCGAGGACATCGCCGCGATGGTCCACGACCAGAAGCGCTGCGAGGAGGCCTTCGTGCTCTGGGACATGGTCCACGACCGCACCCACAGCCACGGCGACCTGCCCTTCGACCCGTTCATGATCAAGCAGCGCCAGCCGTTCTGGATGTACGGCCTCGAAGAGCTGCGCTGCGACCTCACCGCCTTCAAGGAGGCCGTGAAGCTGCAGGCCGACGGCGTCCCGCAGGCCCGTGACGTGCAGTACGCGGTGCTCTTCGACCGCATGTTCCGCTTCCCGGTCACCGGCGAGCGCGTGCGCAACTACGACGGTCTCGGCGGTCAGCTCCTCTTCGCCTACCTGCACAAGCACGACGTGATCCGCTGGACCGACAACAAGCTGCACATCGACTGGCAGCGCGCCCCGCAGGTCACCAACCAGCTGTGCGCCGAGATCGAGGACCTCTACCGGGCCGGCATCGACCGCCCGAAGCTGGTCCACTGGTTCGCCGCGTACGACCTGGTGTCGCAGTACCTCGCCCCGCACCCCGGCTCCCGCTGGGCCAAGGGCCCCGACGCCCTCGACCTGAGCCGACCGCCGCGGAAGCTCGTCGATGACGTGCTTCCGGACGAGTTTCCCCTGAGCATGTTCTATGAGGCCCTCTCCAAGAAGCTGAAGAACGTGATCGCCTCCACCAGGGGCATCACGGCGGAGAGCGCCGAGCGAGTCGCCGCGTGAGCGACCGCAACACCATCACCACTGCTCAGGAGGCGAAGACCATGGCGGGGAACGGAGCTCTCAGCGGTGCGGTGATCGCGGTGGCCGGCGCGGGCGGACCCGCCGGGCGCGCGGCACTGGTCCGGCTCGCGGAGGCGGGCGCGACCGTCGTCGCCGCGGACAACGATCCCGAGCGGCTCGCGGAGGCCGTGGACGCGGCCCGTTACGCGTCCGGGGGCGCCACCGTGACCGGTGAGCCCGTCGACCTGCTGGACCTGGAGTCCACCCGGGAGTGGGCCACGCACATCGAGAAGGAGTTCGGCCGCGTCGACGGCCTGGTCCACCTCGTCGGCGGCTGGCGCGGCAGCGAGACCTTCATCAAGACCAGCCTCGACGACTGGGACTTCCTGGAGCTGCTGCTCATCCGCACCGTGCAGCACACCTCCCTCGCCTTCTCCGAGGCGCTGCAGCGCAGCGAGCGTGGACGGTACGTGCTGATCAGCGCCGCGGGCGCGACCAAGCCCACCGCGGGCAACGCCGCGTACGCCGCTGCCAAGGCCGCGTCCGAGGCGTGGACCCTGGCCATGGCCGACTACTTCCGCAAGGCCGGGGGCCCCGAGGGGCCGACCTCGGCGGCTGCGATCCTGGTGGTGAAGGCGTTGGTGCACGACGCGATGCGCGCCGATCGCCCCAACGCGAAGTTCGCGGGCTTCACGGACGTCACGGACCTCGCCGAGGCCATCGCCGACGTCTGGAGCAAGCCCGCCGCCGAAGTGAACGGAAAGCGTCTGTGGCTGACCGAGAAGCCGTGAACCCCCCGAGGACCGACGCGCGTCGCCATCACGACCCGGAGGTCCGCGGCTTCGCCAGCGACAACTACGCCGGGGCCCACCCGGAGGTGCTCGCCGCCCTGGCCATGGCCAACGGCGGGCACCAGGTCGCGTACGGCGAGGACGACTACACCGACAACCTCCAGAGCATCATCCGCAGCCACTTCGGGGCCACGGCCGAGGCCTTCCCGGTCTTCAACGGCACCGGCGCGAACGTCGTCGCGCTCCAGGCCGTAACCGACCGCTGGGGCGCGGTGATCTGCGCCGAGAGCGCGCACATCAACGTCGACGAGGGCGGGGCGCCGGAGCGCATGGGCGGCCTGAAGCTGCTCACCGTCCCGACGCCGGACGGCAAGCTCACCCCCGAACTGATCGACAGGCAGGCGTACGGCTGGGACGACGAGCACCGGGCGATGCCGCAGGTCGTCTCGATCACCCAGAGCACGGAGCTCGGCACGCTCTACACGCCCGACGAGATCCGCGCGATCTGTGAGCACGCTCAGGCGCACGGAATGAAGGTGCACCTGGACGGCTCCCGCATAGCCAATGCGGCCGCGTCCCTGGACGTCCCGATGCGGACGTTCACCAACGCGGTCGGCGTCGACATCCTCTCCCTGGGCGGGACGAAGAACGGCGCCCTGTTCGGCGAGGCGGTCGTCGTCATCAATCAGGACGCCGTCAGCCACATGAAGCACCTGCGCAAGCTGTCCATGCAGCTCGCCTCCAAGATGCGGTTCGTGTCGGTGCAGTTGGAGGCCCTGCTCGCCAAGGACCTGTGGCTGCGCAACGCCCGCCACTCCAATGAGATGGCCCAGCGCCTGGCCGAGGGCGTGCGCGCCGTGCACGGCGTGGAGATCCTCTACCCGGTCCAGGCCAACGGGGTGTTCGCCAGGCTCCCGCACGACGTGAGCGAGCGGCTGCAGAAGCGGTTCCGCTTCTACTTCTGGGACGAGGCCGCGGGCGTCGTGCGCTGGATGTGCGCCTTCGACACCACCGAGGACGACGTGGACGCCTTCGTGGCGGCGCTCAAGGAGGAGATGGCGCGTTAGGTCTCCGTCAAGCCTCCGCGGCGGCAGTGTCGGCGCAGAATGACCGGCGGTATGCCTGAGGCATGGACACGACCATCCGCAACCCGTGGACGAACGGGCTGAGGTGCGCCGGGCTCCTGATGTTCGGCGCAGTGGTCCTCGGCCTCGTCACGGAGGCTCCGGAACCTTTCGGGCTCTTGCTCTGCCCCGTGCCGGCGGTGGCTGTGACATGGCTGGCCTGGCGCGCTCTCTCCAGTCGGCTGCGGGTGTCACACGACGGCATCCGCAGCCGTGGACTGTGGCGGACCCGGTTCGTGGCGTGGGACGACCTGGTGGTGGTCGAGAGCGGGATCGACTGGTGGACGAACGGCACCCTGTGGGAGTGCCCGGTGGCGGTCCTCTTCGACGGGAGCGTCGTGAGCCTCACGGGCGTGCACGGGTTGCGCAGCGAGGGCGAGTCACGAGTCGATCGGATCGCGAAGGAGCTGAACAGGATGTGCGACGAGAGGTGAGCGGTGAGTGGTGAGCGATGCATGAATATGCATTACTCCGTAAATTGATTGACTGACGGCTGATCGTATTCCTATGCTCTGCGGGCATGGAGCTGATCCAGAACATCCCCGACTTGTCCGCCTACTTGGCTGCTGACGAGGTCATCGACCACGACCATCCAGTGGTGCGGGAGACGGCTGCCCGTCTCGCCCGGGACGTACCGGACTCGTATGCCTATGCGCGGGCTGCCTTCGAGTACGTACGTGACACCATCCCGCACTCCCAGGACTCGGGCGATCTGCATGTCACCTGGCGGGCCTCCGACGTGCTGCGGCTGGGCACCGGCATCTGCTACGCCAAGGCCCACGCCCTCGCCGCCCTGCTGCGGGCCGAGGACATCCCCGCGGCGCTCTGCTACCAGAGGCTGGCGCACGACGACGGCGGCGGCCATGCCGTGCACGGTCTGATCGCCGTCCGCTTCAACGGCGCCTGGCATCGGCAGGATCCCCGCGGCAACAAACCGGGTGTCGATGCCCAGTTCTCCCTCGAGGGTGAGCACCTGGCCTGGATCCCCGATCCGGAGTCCAGTGAGGTGGACTACCCAGTCCTGTACGCTGAACCACATCCGGCGGTCATCGAGGCCCTCAAGGCCGCCCCCGACAGGCCCCATCTGTGGAAGACGCTCCCCACCGCACTCTGAGGCAGACCATGACGCTTTCCCTGACCGTGTCCGACGAGGTACGCGCTCTTGCCCCCGGATTCACCCATGTCGCCGTCGAGGCGCACGGCCTCGTCAACGGGCCCAGCACCGAGGAGAGTTCGGCCCTCCTGGACGAGGCGGCCGCCCGCCTCGCCACCCGCCTGGACGGGCGCGCCCCGCACGAGGACCCGCACATGGCGGCCTGGCGCGAGATCTACACGGCGTTCGGCTCCAAGCCCTCGCGCACCCGCAATTCGGCCGAGGCGCTGGCGAAAAGGGCTCTGTCGGACGCCGGACTGCCTCGCATCAATCTGCTCGTCGACCTCTACAACGCCATCAGCGTCGCCCATCTGATCCCCGTCGGAGGCGAGGACACCGACCGGATCCGGGGCGGCATGAGGCTCGTACGGGCCACCGGCGACGAGGACTTCGTGACCGTGGCCGGTGGCGAGGAGGTCGTCGAACACCCCGACGCGGGCGAGGTCGTCTGGCGCGACGACGCCGGCGTGACCTGCCGCCGCTGGAACTGGCGCCAGGGCCCGCGCACCCGCCTCACCGAGGACACCGTCGCGGGCATCTTCCTGCTGGAGAGCCTGACCCCGATGCCGGTCGACGAGGTCGAGAGGGCAGGTGCGGAACTCGCCGAACTGCTGGAGAAGTTCAGCCCCGGGGCACGGATCACCGTCCGCGCCCCGGAGTGACGATTCAGCGGGCCTCGGCTGCCTGGCCCGTTCGGGGTGGATGCCGTTGGGGCGGGTGGACGGGCTCGGCTTCGAACTGGGTGCCGGCCGCCAAGTACTGGGTGACCAAGCGCTGTACGCCGGTGGCGGTCGAGGCCGTGTCGAACCGGCGGGTGCTGCCGGCGACGTTTCAGCCCGGAGTGCAGATCGCCGTCCGCGCCCCGGCGTGTCGATTCAGCGGGCCTCGGCCGCCTTCACCTCTTCGGGGGTCGGCGCCGTGCCGCCGAGATGGGCGGGCATCCACCACGTGTCGTCCGGGCCCTTGGGCCGTACGGGATAGGCGCGCTGCGCCGCCTCCAGGAGCTCCTGGACGCGCTCGCGCAGCCGCCGGGTGATGGCGCCCGCGTACTGGTCCTGGGGGGCCTCCACCGGCTCGCCCACCCGGATGGTGATCGGCGTGTGGCTGCGCTTGAAGTTGCGCGGGTGGCCCTTGGTCCACAGCCGCTGGGTGCCCCACAGTGCCATCGGGATGAGCGGCACGCCGGCCTCCTGGGCCATGCGCGCGGCACCCGACTTGAAGCTCTTCAGGGTGAAGGACTGCGAGATGGTCGCCTCGGGGAAGACGCCCACGATCTCGCCGGAACGCAGCGACTGCAGCGCGTGCTGGTAGGCCGCCTCGCCGTTCTTGCGGTCCACCGGGATGTGCTTCATGCCGCGCATCAGCGGACCGGAGATCTTGTGCCGGAACACCGACTCCTTCGCCATGAAACGCACCAGGCGCTTCTGCGGCAGGGCGGCCAGACCGTCGAAGATGAAGTCCAGATAGCTGATGTGATTGCTCACCAGCACGGCGCCGCCCGACCGCGGAATGTTCTCCGACCCCCTGCAGTCGATCTTGAGGTCCCAGGCCTTGAACAACGTTTGGGCGAGACCGACGACGGGACGGTAGACAAGCTCAGCCATGGACGGGGTGGACCCTTCTCTCTGCCTGGATGGGTTCTCCCGGCGGGAAGTTACGCAGCCGTAGGTTTACGGCATTGCGCAGATCGTGCCCCAAGAACGAACGGGTGGCCAGTCCTGGCGCCGCAGAACGGCGAGATCCTCGTCACGTCCGGCAATTGATCCACCTCGGACTTTTAAGCCGCCTTTACTCCGTACGGACCGTCACCCGCCTTACGAGCAGGTACATCTCGCAGCCCAGGCAGTACCCGAACGCGGCATTGAGGAAAGCGGCGGCGAGCGCGGCGGCGGTCGCCGCGAGCCCCAGCCAGGCCGGGCCCAGCGCAAAACCGACCAGCCCCACGCCGGCGAAGACCAGCCCCACCGCCTGCGCGAACCGCGGCGGCTCCGGCGACTCGAACTCGCTCGGCGGCCCGAGCCGCGGACGTACCACCTTCCGGAACAGCCAGCCGTACGGCGAACGGCCCACCCCGCCCGCCGCGCCCAGCGCGAACGCCAGCGTCTGCCAGGCCAGCAGCCAGGCGCTCCCGGTGATCAGCACGGCCGCCAGCACGACGGTCGTCACGGCTGCCCCGAAGCGGGGCCCCCTCACGTCAATGTCCATGAAGCAAGCATTCCGCATGGGAAAAGATCCGGGGAGGCGGGAATCTTTGCAGTCTCGTGAATGCTTGTGCAGGTGATGACCGGACTTGTGGTGTGCGCAGTGGTGCTCGTGGCGGCGAGCGCCTACGGAGTGATTCATCGGCAGCGAAGCGGGAGGGTGCGCGTGCGTGGGGGCGACGGCGGGAAGCGGCTCGGGGCGGCCGAGTTGGGCGAGGAACTCGGTGAACGCGCCACGCTCGTGCAGTTCTCCAGCGCCTTCTGCGCGCCCTGCCGGGCCACCCGGCGCGTGCTCGGCGAAGTGGCCGGCATGGTCCCGGGCGTGACCCACGTCGAGATCGACGCCGAGGACCACCTGGGCCTGGTGCGCGAACTCGACATCCTCAAGACCCCCACCGTGCTGGTCCTGGACGCCGACGGCCGGGTCGTGAGGCGCGCCACCGGCCTGCCGCGCAAGGCCGACGTCATCGCCGCACTGGGGGAGGCGGTCTGACGGCCGTGACGCGGACGGTGAGGCATCTCCCAGATGCCGGAACGTACTTGACTGTGCGCACCACCTATCGTCAGCCTGACCGTATGCCTACGGAACTCCTTCTCTACGGGCGGGTGCACGTCGACCTCGCCCGCACTGCGAGCGCGCGCTGTCCGAGCTGTTGAGCAGCCACGACATCGCTCACCCCTCCTCGTAGAAGGACAACTCCATGACGGCCACGCCCGACCTCGGCACCCGTACCCCTCAGCTCGCCTCTCCCGACCTGCTGCGCTCCGTCTTCCGGCGGCACGCGGCGGGAGTCGCCGTGATCACCGCGCGGGGCGACGCCGGCCCGGTCGGCTTCACCGCCACCTCGCTCACCTCCGTCTCCGCCGAACCGCCGCTGCTGTCCTTCGGGATCAGCACCGGCGCCTCCAGCTGGCCGGCGATATCGGCGACCGACCACATCGGCGTCCACATACTCGGCGAGCATCAGCAGGACCTGGCGGCCACCTTCGCCAGGAGCGGCGCCGACCGCTTCGGCGCGCCCACCGCCTGGCGTACGGGCCCCGAAGGCGTTCCGGTCCTCGACGACGTCCTCGCCTGGCTGGTGTGCCGGATCGTCGGCCGTGTCCCCGCCGGGGACCACCGCATCGTGCTGGCCGAGGTCGTGCTCGGCGACCCCACGGGCCCCGGCCGCCCGCTCGTCTACCACCAGGGGCAGTTCAACGGTCTGCGCGACTGACCGCCGGTCGGCTCCACCTGCGAAGCGGTCGAGTTCCGGTTACGCTGCGTTGCAAAGGTCACAGTTCAAAGCGCTTGCTTAGCGGGAACGAACTGGGTGTACTGACGAGTAATATTTCGCTCGGAGCGCGGGTCGCCCCGATCGGGATCGGCCGCTTGAGGCGCCTATGCTGCCTGAAAGTAGGCAGCACCGAAATGACGATTGCAGTAGGAGAGCCGGCGTGAGCTTGAGGATCGTTGTCACTGTGAAGTACGTGCCCGACGCCACTGGCGACCGGCACTTCGCCGATGACCTGACCGTCGACCGGGACGACGTGGACGGTCTGCTCTCCGAGCTGGACGAGTACGCGGTCGAGCAGGCGCTGCAGATCTCCGAGAACTCCGACGACGACGTGGAGATCACCGTCCTGACCGTCGGGCCCGAGGACGCGAAGGACGCGCTGCGCAAGGCGCTGTCCATGGGCGCCGACAAGGCCATCCACGTCGAGGACGACGACCTGCACGGCACCGACGCGATCGGCACCTCGCTGGTGCTGGCCAAGGCGATCGAGAAGGCCGGCTACGACCTGGTGGTGTCCGGGATGGCCTCCACCGACGGCACCGCCGGCATCGTGCCCGCGCTGCTCGCCGAGCGGCTCGGCGTGCCGCAGGTGACGCTGCTGTCCGAGGTGAACGTCGAGGACGGCACGGTCAAGGGCCGCCGCGACGGGGATGCCGCGTCCGAGCAGCTGGAGGCGCAGCTTCCGGCGGTCGTGTCGGTGACCGACCAGTCGGGTGAGGCGCGCTATCCGTCCTTCAAGGGGATCATGGCGGCCAAGAAGAAGCCGGTCGAGTCGTGGGACCTGTCCGACCTGGAGATCGACGCCGAAGAGGTCGGTCTGGCGGGTGCCTGGACGAAGGTCGAGTCGGCGGCCGAGCGTCCGGCCCGCACCGCGGGCACGATCGTCAAGGACGAGGGCGAGGGCGGCAAGCAGCTCGCCGAGTTCCTCGCGAGCCAGAAGTTCATCTAAGGGCCCCTGGCCCCTTCGAGGCTCAACTCCCTTACCGCCCCTCAGACTTCGTATCCCGCAGGAGAGCAATCCCATGGCTGAAGTTCTCGTCTACGTCGACCACGTGGACGGTGCCGTCCGCAAGCCCACCCTGGAGCTGCTGACGCTGGCCCGCCGCATCGGCGAGCCGGTCGCCGTCGCGCTGGGTGCCGGCGCCGGTGACACCGCCGCCGCGCTGGCCGAGCACGGCGCCGTCAAGGTCCTCACGCACGAGGCCGCCGAGTACGCCGACTACCTGGTCGTCCCCAAGGTCGACGCGCTGCAGGCCGCCTACGAGGCCGTCTCCCCGGCCGCGGTGCTGGTGCCGTCCTCGGCGGAGGGCAAGGAGATCGCCGCGCGGCTGGCACTGCGCATCGGCTCGGGCATCGTCACCGACGCCGTCGACCTGGAGGCCTCGGACGAGGGCCCGGTGGCCACCCAGTCGGTGTTCGCCGCCTCCTTCACCACCAAGTCCCGTATCAGCAAGGGCACGCCGGTCATCACGGTCAAGCCCAACTCCGCCGCGGTGGAGGCCGCCCCGGCCGCGGGCGCCGTCGAGGCCCTCGCCGTCACCTTCTCGGAGCAGGCGGCCGGCACCAAGGTCACCGCCCGCACGCCGCGGGAGTCGACCGGGCGTCCGGAGCTGACCGAGGCCGCGATCGTGGTCTCCGGCGGCCGTGGCGTCAACGGCGCCGAGAACTTCCCGATCATCGAGGCGCTGGCCGACTCGCTCGGCGCGGCCGTCGGCGCGTCGCGGGCGGCGGTGGACGCGGGCTGGTACCCGCACACCAACCAGGTCGGCCAGACCGGCAAGTCCGTCTCCCCGCAGCTGTACATCGCCAACGGCATCTCCGGCGCGATCCAGCACCGCGCCGGCATGCAGACCTCGAAGACGATCGTGGCTGTCAACAAGGACGCCGAGGCCCCGATCTTCGACCTGGTCGACTACGGCGTGGTCGGCGACCTCTTCGACGTCGTCCCGCAGCTCACCGAGGAGATCAACGCCCGCAAGGGCTGATCACCCGAAGGCCGGCCGAGGCCCCCGCGACTGCACGAACAGTCGCGGGGGCCTCGGCTCATTCCAGACTGAGCGAGGCCTGCACGGGCAGATGGTCGCTCGGGAACCGGCCGTCGGCGGAGAAGGTGTCGACCGACGCTCGGTGCGTCGTCACCCAGGGCGTGGTGAGGATCCAGTCGATGCGGTCGCCGTTCGGGATGAGCCCCTTGTAGCCGTGGAAGGTCCCGTACGGGGCACTGCGGTGCGCCGCCGCGTCCCAGGTGTCGAGGAGCCCCGAGCCCACCAGCGTGTCGTAGACCGGGTTCCGGTGCGCGGCGGCGTTGAAGTCGCCGGTCACCACGGCCGGAAGCGAACGGTCGAGCTGGGCGATGCGCTGGATCATCAGCGTGGCGCTGCGCTCGCGTGCGTACTGGCTCGCGTGGTCGAAGTGGGTGTTGAGGACATAGAACTCCCGTCCGCCGTCGGCGAGATCGCGGAAGCGGACCCAGGTGACGATGCGGGGGAAGGCGGCGCCCCAGGTGTTCGAGCGGATGACTTCCGGGGTGTCGGAGAGCCAGAAGGTGTAGTGCTCGACGGGGGCCAGGCGCCGGGTGTCGTAGAAGATCGCCGTGGACTCGTCGCGGCTGCCGCCCTCGCGGCCGGTGCCGATCCAGTCGTAGGACGGGCCGAGGTCGGAGTGGATGTCGCGCAGCTGCTGGTAGAGGCCCTCCTGTGTGCCGATGACATGGGGGTGGGCGCGACGCAGCAGTTCACGCATCACCGGTCTGCGGTCGCTCCAGCTGTTGGGTTCCTTCGTGCTTGCGAAGCGTAAGTTGAAGGTCATGACCTCGAGACGGGGAGCCCGGTGCGCCTCGGTCGAGGAGGGCGGCGCGGGCGCGACGGACGCCGACGAGGAGGAGATCGCGGCGCTGGAGAGCGGCAGGGTGACCGCCGCGGCCAAGGCGGCCTTGAGGCCCAGACGGCGGGTGACTCGGCGATGGTGCGGCACGGAGGCTCCTTCGATGGCGGCAGCCGGACGTGTCGTGCGAGGGGCGAGTCGTGCGTAGGGAAGTGTCATACCCGGGTGTGAGATGGGCGTGAACATGCCGAGATCACGGCGTTGCTCCCCGTGGACATGGTGTTGACCACCGGAAGGTGCCCAGATAACTTCATTCTACGGATTGTTGATTCCGCACAGTGGAAAACAGGAGGGTATGGGATGGGTCAGGGCCAGCAGGAGAAGGTGGCGACGAGCCTCGCAGGCGCGATCAGCGAGGAGATCAGTGCCTCCCTCGCCCCGGTCGACGCCGAACTGGAGCGCCGCTACCCCGGGGACCCCGGCACCCGTCAGCCCGTCCACACTGTCTACGTCCCCGGTGACGTCTTCGCCGCCGACACCATCCGCTCCTGGGGCGACCAGGCCCTCGCGGCCCTCGACGAACACGCCCCGGACGCCGCCTCCTTCGCCGCC
The DNA here is from genome assembly GCF_000720765.1 of Streptomyces sp. NRRL S-646. GTDB lineage: Bacteria > Actinomycetota > Actinomycetes > Streptomycetales > Streptomycetaceae > Streptomyces. The sequence goes on along the minus strand of NZ_JODC01000004.1, from coordinate 128,599 downwards.
GTCCTCGGCCTGTCCGACGAGCTTGCCGAGCCTGTCTACGCGCGCGTGCGCGCCAAGCTGGAGCGTGAGCCCATCGAGGACCTGCGCGTCGACTTCGAGGACGGCTACGGCCCCCGCCCGGACGCCGAGGAGGACGGGGCGGCGGCCCGCGCGGCCCGGCTGATCGCAGAGGCTTACGCGAAGGGGACCGCGGCCCCGTACATGGGCGTCCGCATGAAGTGCATGGAGGCACCGGTGCGCGACCGGGGCATCCGCACCCTCGACATCTTCCTCAGCGGCCTGATGGAGGCCGGCGGTCTGCCCGAGGGACTGGTGCTGACGCTGCCCAAGGTGACGTACGCCGAACAGGTCACCGCCATGGTGCGGCTGCTGGAGGCCTTCGAGAAGGCGCGCGGGCTCGAGCCCGGCCGGATCGGCTTCGAGATCCAGATCGAGACCAGCCAGTCCATCCTCGCGACCGACGGCACCGCCACCGTCGCGCGCATGATCCAGGCCGCCGAGGGCCGAGCCACCGGACTGCACTACGGCACCTTCGACTACAGCGCCTGCCTAGGCGTCTCGGCCGCCTACCAGGCCAGCGACCACCCGGCCGCCGACCACGCCAAGGCGATCATGCAGGTCGCGGCCGCGGGGACGGGTGTCCGGGTGTCGGACGGCTCGACGAACGTGCTGCCCGTGGGCCCGACCGGGAAGGTCCACGACGCGTGGCGCCTGCACTACGGCCTCACCCGGCGCGCGCTCGCCCGCGCCTACTACCAGGGCTGGGACATGCACCCCGGCCACATCCCCACTCGGTACGCGGCCGTCTTCGCCTTCTACCGCGAGGGCTTCGAGCAGGCCGCCGCCCGCCTCGCGCGGTACGCGAACCGGGCCGGCGGCGATGTCATGGACGAGCCCGCGACCGCCAAGGCCCTCAGTGGCTATCTGCTGCGGGGTCTGGACTGCGGCGCGCTGGACATCGCCGAGGTCGCCCGGGTGACCGGTCTGACCCGGGCCGATCTGGAGGGCTTTGCGGCACCCCGGCGCGGCGACCTCACCGCGTCCGCCAAGTAGCAGACCCGTCACAGCAGTCACCACCGGCCGGCGTTGTCACCCCCGCCCCGTAGTCTGTACCGCACGCATTGACGGGTCACAGGAACGGGGCGGGCGGTGTCTTCGGGGGAGACCTCAGGCGGGAACAACAAGGGCGACGGGACCGGTCGCGTGCTGGCGGGGCGCTATCGCGTCGTGGCCCAACTCGGCCGCGGCGGCATGGGCGTCGTCTGGAGAGCCGTCGACGAGGTGCTGGGCCGTGAGGTCGCCGTCAAGGAGCTGCGCACCTACACCGACGCCGACGGGCCCGAACTCGCCGACCTGCGGCTGCGGATGCAGCGCGAGGCGCGCGCGGCGGCCCGGGTGCGGCACCCCGGAGTCGTCGCCGTTCACGACGTGACCGAGGTCGACGGCCGCCCGCTCATCGTCATGGAGCTCGTCGACGGGCCGTCCCTGGAACAGGTGTTGCGCGAGCGCGGCCGCCTCGACCCGGTCGAGGCCGCCGGCATCGGCGCCAAGGTGATGGACGCGCTGGCGGCCGCCCACCGGGCCGGCGTCCTGCACCGTGACGTGAAGCCCGGCAACATCCTGCTCGAGGGGTCCGGCCGCGTCGTCCTGACGGACTTCGGCATCGCGGCCATGGACGACCCGGGCGACGGCGCGGCCACCCACCTGACCCGCAGCGGTGCGCTCGTCGGCTCCCTGGACTACCTCGCGCCCGAGCGGGCCCAGGGCGCCGAGGCGAGCGCGGCCTCCGACGTCTGGGCCCTGGGAGCCACGCTGTACGCGGCCGTCGAGGGCTCCTCGCCGTTCCGCCGCACCTCGACATACTCCACGCTCACCGCGATCGTCGCCGAGCCCCTCCCGGAGCCGGAGCGTGCGGGCCCGCTCACCCCCGTACTCCATCAGCTGCTGGACAAGCGGCCCGAGACCCGCCCGGAGGCCGAGCAGGGGCGCGCTCTGCTGCAGGCGGTGGCGGACGCGGACGGCACGGACACGCCGACGACCACCCTGCGCGATCACACGGCGCCGAGGGCGGAGACGGAGCCCGACCTCCCTTCGCTGCCTCCCGGGTTCCTCATGCCGGGGGCCGCGCAGGGACCGGCGCCGGCGGCGCAGGGTTCCGCTCCCACCGAGCAGCGCGGGCCGGCGGCGCCCGCCCCCGACCCGGCCGGACAGCACGGCCAGGCGACGCCCGGCCCCAACCCCGCGCCGTACGCCGCACCCGCGACGCCGGGCTTCGGCCCGCCCGCTCCGCACAACCCGGCACCGGACCTGGCGACGGCCCCCACCGGGCCCATATCCCCCTCGGCCTCCCCGCGCCACAGGGGCCGCGCCCTGCTCGCCGCCGCGGCCGTCACCGTCGTCCTCGCGGCGGCCGGCGGCACCGTCGCCCTGCTGAACGCGCGGAACACGGAAGCGAACACGCGCCCCTCCGCGTCCCATTCGGATGCCCAGGCGTCCGAGTCCGTCTCCGACCGCACCGACGCCGACCACTCGGACGGCCCCAAGTCGACGGAACAGGGCGACAAGAAGACCCCGACGCCGAAGAAGACCGCCGGCAACAAGGGCGGGGCCACACCCACGAGCCGGGCCTCGTCCTCGTCCACGGCGAAGTCCCCGGGCGGGGGCACCACCGGGGGAGGTACCACGGGCGGTACGACATCGGGCGGTACCACCGGGGGCGGCAGCGGCGGTACGACGGGCGGAGGGGGCGCGACCACCCCGGCACCGGCCTGCACCTCCATAGGCGGCGGCAAGTACAACTGCACGGTCTGGCGCACCGCCAAGTCCTACACCGCCTCCGGCGCCGAGGCCGGTGTCCTCGGCGCGGGCACCAACTACTTCTACTGCCAGCAGAACCTGGGCCGGCGCGAGACGTACGGCCAGTGGACCAACGTCTGGTGGGCGAAGACGGACGACGACAGCGGCAACACGAACGTCTACATCAGCGACGTCTACATCAAGGGCGGCGACAACGACCAGCCGATCCCGGGACTCCCGGTCTGCTGACACCCGCCACGCTCACCCGTCCGCCACGTACCGTTCCAGCCCCGACTCCGTCACCAGCTTCTCCACGGCGAACACCCGGGTGCCCCGCTCGCACAGCTCCGCGTCGGCACGCGCCCGCCTGCAGAACTCCTCGGGTGTGACACCGAACAGCTCCCTCAACCGGGCCGAACCGACGAGGAGTTCGGTGATCAGCGCCCGCTGACCGGGATGCCCGCGCGGCGCCCTCGAACCGTTGCGCAGGACCCCGCGGCGGTTGACGTAGATGTACGCACCGGGCAGCGGCGTCCCGTCCTCCAACTCGATCCGCACCTCCGGCTCCTGCAGCCAGGCGCGCCGGAAGTTGCCGTAGCGCAGCGGCACGCCCTCGCTCGCGTCGATCACCGCGAGCTGCGCGGCGTCCAGCCAGGTCACGAACAACTCCCGTACGGTGCCGGGCGCCTCGACCGGTGACGCGGACACATAGCCCAGGCGGCTGACGTGCGCGGAGACGCCCACGTCGATGCCGGTGACCCGGGTGCGCACCATCGGGATGGGCGAGGTGATCCCCGACTCGTCCATTTTGCGGCGCAGTTGGCCCGGGCAGGCGTTGGAGCCGACCGCCACCACGGGGACGCGGTCCTCGTGCACCAGGCGGTCGAGGGGCAGGAACAGGTCGCCGTCGAGGAGCCCGGACCGCGCGGGCCAGGCCCCCGGGTAGAGCAGCGGATGGTCACACGGGGCCACCGCGAGGTCCAACGCTTCGAGGCTGTGGTCTGCTTGACCGTCCACGGGCGGCTCAGTCCGTCGGCGGCAGCTCGCCCGAGCCACGGGTGATCAGCCGGGTCGGCAGCTCGATGCGCTCCGGGGTGAGCAGGGCGCCGTCCAGCTGGCGGAAAAGGCGGTCGGCGGCGGTGCGGCCGAGGGCCGCCGCGTCCTGGGCGACGACGGTGACACCCGGCTGCAGCAGATCGGCGAGCTCGAAGTCGTCGAAGCCGACCAGGGCGACCCGGCGGGGCTGCTCGGCGAGGACACGGACCACGGTGACCGTCACGCGGTTGTTGCCCGCGAAGACCGCGGTGACCGGAGCGGGGCCCAGGAGCATCTCCTCGGCGGCCCGGCGCACCCGCTGGGGGTCCGTGACGCCAAGGGACATCCAGGAGTCCTCGACCGGGATGCCCGCGTCCTCCATGGCGGCCCGGTAGCCCCGCAGCCGCTCGGCGGCCGTGTGGATACGGGGCATGTCGCCGATGAAGCCGATCCGGCGGTGGCCGTGGGCGATGAGGTGGGCGACGCCGTCGCGGGCGCCGCCGTAGCTGTCGGACAGGACGACATCGGCGTCGATCTTCCCGGCGGGCCGGTCGACGAACACCGTGGCGACGCCCGCCCTGATCTCGGGTTCGAGATAGCGGTGGTCGTCACCGGCCGGAATGATCACCAGGCCGTCCACCCTTCGCGCACACAGGGCCAGCGCCAGCTCCTGCTCGCGATCGGGGTCTTCCGCGCTGGAGCCGTTGATCAGCAGGGCGCCGTGCGCGCGGGCCACCTCCTCGACGGCCCGGCTGAGTGGGCCGTAGAACGGGTCGGCGAGGTCTTCGAGGACCAGGCCGATGCTGGCGGTGCGGCCCTTGCGCAGCACGCGCGCGCTGTCGTTGCGGCGGAAGCCGAGTGCGTCGATGGCCTCCTGGACGCGGCGCTCGGTCTCGGGGGTGACGCCGGGCTCGCCGTTGACCACGCGGGAGACGGTCTTCAGGCCCACTCCGGCGCGCGCCGCCACGTCCTTCATGGTGGGACGGTTGCCATAACGCGTTGCGGAGAGGGGGGCTGTTCGGCGAGCGGTCTCGGGCACGATGCGCTGTCCTGTCCTGTCTCGTCCACGGGTCTCGTCCGCGGGTCTCGTCCACGGGGATGCGTCAGACCATGAGTTTGTATGAGGATGTGGCGTCGAGCATAGAGCCTGGACAACGTTGTCATATGCACGAGAGACTGTCCATCGCAATCTCCGGCCTGCGCCCCCACCGCCAGACCGGCCCGCCCGTCTCCGTAGTTGAAGGGGGAACTTTCCCCTGGTCGACGGGGATCCGACTTGTTTTCGGGGAGATCCGACACTGATGCACACCGACCTCGTGGCAGCGCTCGACATCGGCGGTACCAAGATCGCCGGGGCGCTGGTGGACGGCCACGGCCAGATCGTGGTGCGCGCTCAGCGTGCGACACCCGCGCAGCAGGACGGCGAGACCGTGATGGGTGCCGTGCAGGAGGTCCTCGGCGAGCTGACCGCCGCGCCCCTGTGGGGCCGCGCCACGGCCCTCGGTATCGGCAGCGCCGGCCCGGTGGACGCCTCCGCGGGCACGGTGAGCCCGGTGAACGTGCCGGGCTGGCGCGACTACCCCCTTGTCCGGCGGGTCCAGGACGCGGCCGGAGGACTGCCGGTCGAGCTGATCGGTGACGGCGTGGCGATCACGGCGGCCGAGCACTGGCAGGGCGCCGCCCGCGGTCACGACAACGCGCTGTGCATGGTGGTCTCCACCGGCGTCGGCGGCGGCCTGGTCCTCAACGGCCAGCTGCACCCCGGCCCCACCGGCAACGCGGGCCACATCGGCCACATCAGCGTCGATCTCGACGGCGACGCCTGCCCGTGCGGCTCGCGCGGCTGCGTGGAACGCATCGCGAGCGGCCCCAACATCGCCCGCCGCGCCCTGGAGGACGGCTGGCAGCCCGGCCTCGACGGCGACACCTCCGCGGCGGCGGTGGCCGCCGCCGCCCGCGCCGGTGACCCGGTCGCTCTCGCTTCCTTCGAGCGCGCAGCCCAGGCACTGGCCGCCGGCATCGCGGCCACCGCCACGCTCGTCGAGATCGACATCGCGGTGATCGGCGGGGGCGTGGGCAAGGCGGGCGACGTGCTGTTCACCCCGCTGCGCAAGGCCCTCAGCGACTACGCGACGCTGTCCTTCGTGCAGCGCCTGGAGATCACCCCCGCCCAGATGGGCACGGACGCCGGGCTGGTCGGGGCGGCAGCGGCCGCGCTCGCCAAACGGGCGGACGCGGCCGCGGTCTGAGGGGCGTGCACAGCAGGAACGTTCACGTGCGCTGCTGGGCTCTCCGAAGCGGGCTCAGCAGGTCAGCTGCGCGTTCGCCCAGTCCGCATGGTCCGAGTCGATGCCGTCGCCGCCGTCGGTGACGACGAGGCGGACCACCTGGGCGCCGGTCACATCAGCGGTGAGCGGCTGGGCGGGCATCGCATTGCTCAGGACTCCGGTCGAGGCGACCTTGGTGCCGTCGGCCCAGACCTCGAAGGCGACGGTGCCGTTCGCGCCCTTCTCGTCGTCGACGCCGACGTCGGCGGTGACCGTTTTGCAGGCTTTGCCGGTGTAGTACTCGACGGCGCTCTCGGCGTGGACGCCGAGTCCTATGTCATACACCACTGCGCCGATGGTGATCGGATGGCCGTCGCCCGCGGCGCTCTCCCCGTTGCTGCTGTTGCGTTCGACCGGTCCATAGCCGTTCGTGGCCGACAGCCACGGCAGATCGCCGAGTCCGGACGTCCCCGAGGGCGGTGGCACGACGACGGACGCGGTCAGCGGGACCGTGCTGTCGACGCGGTCACCGCTCACCGAGCGGTAACTCGCCTTGAGTGTCAGGTCGTACGACCCTGTCGGTGTTCCCGCCGGGGCGGTCAGCGACCACTTGGTGCGCAGGGAGCGGCCGGTCGGGAGGGAGGCGGCCGTGGTCCGTGAGGTCGCCTGGACCGCCCAGCCCCGGGGCCCGGTCAGCGAGACAGAAACGCGCTCGGCGGGCGTACGGCCCAGGTCGGTGACGGTCGACGTCAGCCCGGCCGCCTTGCCGGCCTCGACCAACGGGCTGCCGTCCAGGCCGAGTTCAATGGCGGGCGGGTGCACGGCCCACTTGGGGTCGGCAAAGACGCGTACCAGGACCGTGCCGTGCGCCGGTACGGTCGCCGAGACGGTGCCGGCCGTGTTGTAGCTCCTGTGCTGCCACAGGTCGCGCAGGGTGTAGGCGTCGGCGGCGGGCAGGCCCACGGCCTTCGCGGTCGTGCTGATGTGCTGGGCGGTTCCGGACTCGTTGAAGAGGGCCACCGCGCGGCTGCCGTCCTTCATCTCCTTGGCGACGACCCAGCGCCCGCCCTGGGAGGAGACGACCGTGCCCTGCTTGCCCAGCGGGTCCTGGTCGACGGCGACGACCTCCTTGTTGTCGAGGATGTCGAAGGTCGCCTGGGAGGCCTTGCGCAGGTCGGAGCCGATCAGGAGCGGCGCGGCCATGATCGACCACATCGAGAAGTGCGAGCGGTACTCGGTGTCCGTCATGCCGCCGTTGCCGACCTCCAGCATGTCGGGGTCGTTCCAGTGCCCGGGGCCCGCGTACGGGGCGAGCGGAAGGTTCTTCTTCAGGATGGACAGCATCGAACCCCAGTTGTCGCTGATGTCACCCGTCGTGCGCCACAGGTGGCCCACGTCGGCCGCCCATTCCCAGGGTTTGTTCTCGCCCCATTCACAGATGCTGTAGACGATCGGGCGACCGGTCGCCTTGAGCGCGTCACGCATGGTCGTGTAGCGCAACTTTGCGTCCACGCCTTGGTTATTGCAGTTGTCGTACTTGACGTAGTCCACGCCCCAGTCGGCGAACTGCCGGGCGTCGCTGTACTCGTGACCGAGCGCGCCCGGGAATCCGGCGCTGTTGCAGGTCTTCGTGCCCGCGCTGGTGTAGATGCCGAGTTTGAGCCCCTTGGCGTGGACGTAGTCGGCGACGGCCTTGATCCCGTTCGGGAAGCGGACCGGATCGGGTACGAGTTTGCCGTCCGCGTCCCGGGTCGGCAGCGCCCAGCAGTCGTCGAGGTTGACGTACTGGTATCCGGCGTCCTTGAGGCCTTTCTCGACGAAGATGTCCGCGATTCCCTTGACCATGGACTCGTTGAACTCGGCGCGGCAGTGCGTGGAGTTCCAGTTGTTGAAGCCCATCGGAGGGGTGAGGGCGAGGCCGTCGGCCAGGGTGGGGGCGACGGGCGCGGTGGTGGGCGCCGCCACGGCGGGCGCGGCGAGTCCCGCCGCGCCCAGCAGTCCTGCGGCGAGCGCTCCGACCACTCTTCGACGGGTTGTGCGGGTGGGAAGGTGACGCATCGTTACGTTCCTCCGAGCACACGAAAGGTGGGATGACGTCATGTCCGCGTCATCGCTGCGCGTTTACGGTAGGACGTGTCGGACTGTGTCGGAAGAGAGTAGGTAATGGTTGTTCGACATTGTGACAGGGCTCTTGGTGTAGGGGTCGCACGTTGGCGTTCGGTCCGTTGGTCCAGTCCAGGGCTGCGGCAGGTCATCGGATGTCCTGGTGAAGGTCAAGCGGTTTTGAACGTGTTCAAGTTTTTCGGTTAGGCTTCCGTCATACGAAGGGGGAAGCCTGATGAAGATCGTCATTCCCGGTGGGACGGGGCAGGTCGGCGCGATCCTGAGGCGCGCGCTGACGACCGCCGGTCACGAGGTCGTGATCCTCACCCGACGGCCGCTGCACGCGGGCGAGGTGTGCTGGGACGGCGAGAACCTGGGCCCTTGGGTCGAGGAGATCACCGGCAGCGACGTGGTGATCAACCTGGCGGGGCGCAGCGTCAGTTGCCGGTACACCCCGGCCAACCTGAAGGCCATGATGGACTCCCGGGTGAACTCCGCCCGGGTCGTCGGCGAGGCGATCGCGTCCGCTGCGCAGCCGCCCCGCGTCTGGCTCCAGATGAGTACCGCCACGGTGTACGCACATCGCTTCGACGCGGCCAACGACGAGACGGCCGGCGTGATCGGCGGCAGCGAGCCCGGCGTCCCCGGCTACTGGGCCTACAGCGTGGAGATCGCCAAGAACTGGGAACGGGCGCAGGAGGACACCGACACGCACCGCACCCGCAAGGTCGCCCTGCGCTCCGCCATGGTGATGAGCCCCGATCGCGGCGGAGTCCTCGACGTGCTGCTGCGGTTGGCGCGGCTCGGCCTGGGCGGCCCGGTCGCGGGCGGTGCGCAGTACGTGTCCTGGATCCACGAGCACGACTTCGTCCGCGCGGTCGAGTTCCTCGTCGACCGGGACGACCTCGCCGGGCCGGTGAACCTCGCCGCTCCCGGACCGCTGCCGCACCGCGCCTTCATGCGGGCCCTGCGCACCGCCTGGGGCATGCCGGTCGGGCTGCCCGCCACGCGCTGGATGGCGGAGCTCGGCGCGTTCGCCCTGCGCTCGGACACCGAACTCCTGCTGAAGAGCCGCCGGGTCGTCCCCGGCCGTCTGCTCGAAGCGGGGTTCGCCTTCGAGTACGCCCGATGGCCCGAGGCGGCCGCCGACCTGGTGCGTCAGGTGCGTGACGGACGAGGGCGTGACCCGCGGGCGGTTTCCCAGTTGAACCGGGCATGAAGAAGCGCAGCATGCTCGCCATCGCCTCCCTCGCCACCGGGTTCGTCGTCGCCGCCATCAGCCCCTCGCAACACGCCGACCACCAGGTGGTCGGTGATCACCAGACGCTCGGCGACCTGGGCGTCGAGGACACCGTCGGCACGGTCACCCACACGACCGGGGACGAGGGCCTCACCGGCCCCGGCAAGACCCTCGGCCAGTAACACCGACACCTTCGAGGCCGGATCGTGGCGCCGGTGCCCCTGCAGCAGGGGTACCGGCGCCCCCTTTTGTGCGCCCTCAACTGGAGCTGGTTTCCGTGGCAGGGTGGAGCGGGCAAGCCTCAGGGGGCCAATAGAAGAGGGGGACCTGTGACCGTCGTCTGGATCAACGGCGCGTTCGGTGCGGGGAAGACCACCACCGCACGGGAACTGATCGAGCTGATCCCGAACAGCACGCTCTTCGACCCCGAGGTGATCGGCGCTGCACTCACGCACCTGCTGCCGCCCAAACACCTCGCCGAGGTCGGTGACTACCAGGACCTGCCGATCTGGCGACGTCTCGTGATCGACACGGCGGCCGCAATGCTCGCCGAACTGGGCGGAACCCTGGTGGTTCCGATGACCTTGCTGCGCCAGGAGTACCGCGACGAGATCTTCGGCGGCCTCGCAGCACGCCGTATCTCCGTCCAGCATGTCCTCCTCGCCCCGGCGGAAACGATCCTGCGGGAGCGAATAGCCAGCCGCGAGGTGCCGCCGGACCTGCCGGACGGCGAGATACGGGTACGGCAGTGGTCGTACGACCACATCGAGCCCTACCGAGCTGCCCTCGCGTCCTGGCTCACTGCCGATGCCTATCCCGTCGACACGGGGGCCCTCACTCCGTATGAGAGTGCGCTCCGTATCGCTGAGGCCGTCAGCACGGGGGAGGTGGTGGTATGTGACATAGTACAAACCCCCGAACCCACCGCCGAGACGCTCGCCGCAGGCGTCCTCCTCTTCGACGAGCAGGACCGCGTCCTCCTCGTGGACCCCACCTACAAGGCCGGCTGGGAGTTCCCCGGCGGTGTCGTCGAACCCGGCGAGGCCCCCGCCCGGGCCGGCATGCGCGAGGTCGCGGAGGAGACCGGCATCCACCTCGACGAGGTCCCCCGCCTTCTGGTCGTCGACTGGGAGGCCCCCGCACCGCCCGGCTACGGCGGACTGCGCCTCCTCTTCGACGGCGGCCGCCTCGACGCCACCGAAGCCGCACGGCTCCTGCTGCCCGGACCCGAGCTGCGGGACTGGCGGTTCGCCTCCGAGGAGGAGGCCGCGGACCTGCTGCCGCCGGTGCGCTACGAGCGCTTGCGCTGGGCCCTGCGGGCGCGCGAGCGCGGAGCGGCGCTGTATCTGGAAGCGGGCGTCCCGGTCGGCTGACCTCGGCCGAACCCCCGTGATGCCGACGTGACTTCTGTGGCTTCTGAGTGGTTGTCGGGCGACTTTGCCCGGCGCGAACCGGCTGACGGCGAGCGAGCGCGAGACCTGCATCCAGGAGGTGCCCGCGCTGATCGACCGGGGCGGCGGCAACCCGGTCGCCTGCCACTACGCGGAGAGCGTCGAGCTGTTGTAGGCGAGCCGAAGTTCCTCGTACGGGTAGGGGGTCTGCCTGCTCTCCGTGCGCAGCCGGCCGAGGAAGCCGTTGACGACGGCGGTAAGAGTCGCATCGCGGTTGATGATCGCGGCGGCGGCCCCGGGGATGCCGTCGGGGTGCGCGCCGATCGCGCAGGCGCGCACGAACGCCTCCCGCTCGCGCCGGTCGTACCCGTACAGGGCGGTGACGAGCCAGTTGACCAAGTGGGCGCGGGAGTAGACGAGGTCGTAGTCGCGATGCCGGTCGAAGAAGGCGCGCTCCTGTCGGGAGAGCCGGAACCGGGAACTGAACGCGAGCCCGTAGTCCGCCAGGAAGAACTCCTTGCCGTCTGTGAGGACGTTCTGGAAGTGGGCGTCGAAGTGCAGGAGTTGGCGTTCGCGGAGGAAGCCGGTGAGCGCGGCCAGCCACTCGTCCAGCTGCGTGCAGATCCCGTCCGAGTCGGCGGTGCGCACCTGTGTGTCGAGCCAGTCGTGGAGGGTGTACGGGAAGTACTCCAGGAACAGGGTCAGGCTCGCGGACGAAGTCCGCAGGGCATCGAGGCGCCCACGGACCTGTGGGGAGCCGCCGCAGTAGGCCACCGTCTCTTCCACGTCGGCCAGTTCATCGGGAAGTGCCTGGACGGTGTCCGGCAGCACCCGCCAGTGGTGCATCAGGGGGAAGCCGGTGAAGCGGTCGGAGAGCACCCAGTTCGTCGTCATCGTATGTACGGCCAGCTCGCGCCAGGCGCCGAAGCCCGGGCTGCGTCCGGTGCCGTAATGGCAGAAGGGCGGCAGCTCGAACAGGTTCGCCGTGGACCGCGTGTTCTCGGGCAGCAACTCGAAGTCCGTGAGCGGTATGCGCTTCACGAAGACCTGCCTGCCGTCCACCTCGACCAGCAGGTAACGCCCGCCGATGCCGACCCCCGCGGGGGTTCCCGAGGCCAGGAGGCCCGCCAGCTCGTGGTCGCTGAGCAGGCCCAGGGAGATGGCGATGTCGGTGTGGGCGGCGCGGCGCACGGTGGAGGACATGACCTCCATGGTCAGGGTGATGGCGGGTGCGTGTCTGCCGATCGGCGAAGCCGTCGTGTCGGACCACCGGTTCCTGGTGGCCGCGCTTGCGATCGTCGTAATCACCCAGGGCACCTCGGTCGTGACCGCCGCTTGTTGGGTGGGGTTTGAGCGAGTGTCAGGTCCATCATGCCTGGTCGGAGATGCTTTCGCTAGGACGTAGCGCACGCCCGTTCGACCTTGTGCAGGGTGGTGCCGCACCCGCACACTCGTCGTCATCCACTCTCCGGCCCACGTGCCGGCAACCGTCATCGGCTGCCGGTGCGTTCGCCGTGCTGTCTCGCCGTGTGACACGCACCGGTCGGGGAGGGACGGGACGAAGGGGATCGATGGACCGGGACATGGTTGTGCTGGCAAAAGTCCGGCTGCTCAGTGCCAACCGGCGGGTGGTGCGGGGTGCCGAGGGCCTGTGGATCTACCGACTGCTGACGCAGGTCGAGCCGGAGGTGTACGGATCGAAGCTGGCGTACGTCCTGGTGGAGGAGAGCGGCTCACCCCTGGTGCGGGAGTTGCCCGAGCGGCGGCTGGCCCTGCTGGACGAGGCCGTGGACGTGGCGAAGGCCCTCAGCACGGCGAACCCCTACCGGGCGAAGATGCTGGCGAGGGCACTGGCCGCCAGGCAGCGCGAACTTGAGGCCGGTACGGCGAAACCGCGAGAACTCGAATGACCCGGTAGGCGACGGCGTCGCCTTGAAGGTGGGGTCCTGGCCGAGGCCGGGGCCCCACGCGCCCGATGCCCTGCGGTGCCGAAGTGGTGCTCCTTGGGCTTGCCTATCCTGGTGCCGGGCCAGGTGATCAGCGCAGACGTGCCCGCCGCGCGTGGCCGCCGAAGCGGCTCTTGGACGAGTAGGAGTGTGAGATGACGGTGCGCGTGCTGAGAGCGGACGAGCGCCCCGCCGTGCCGTGGAAGAACGGGGGCGGACTGACCCGCGAGGTCGCCTCTTTCCCGAGCCAGGCAGGGATGTCGGACTTTGTGTGGCGGGTGAGTCTCGCCGACGTGGCCGAGCCGGGACCGTTCTCCCGCTTCGAAGGTGTCGACCGGATCATCACCCTGGTCGACGGCCCCGGCATGGTGCTGACCGTCGACGGCACCTCGCACACCGTGGCCGAGCGGTACGTCCCCTTCCTCTTCCCCGGGGAGGCCGCCACCGGCTGCCGGCTGCTGGGCGGTCCGCTCGTCGATTTCAACGTGATGGTCCGGCGCGGACGGGCCGGCGCACAGGTCGAGATCGTACGGGACCGGGTGGTGCTCTCCGCTCTCGCTGAGACGACGCTGCTCGTGGTCGTACTGGACGGCTCCGCGGTCTTCGAGGCGTCCGGCCTGGTCCTCGACCGCTTCGACGGGGCCCTGATCACCGACGCCCGCGAGGAGGCCCTCGAGGTGACCGGCATCGCAGCGCTCGTCACTCTCACCGGCGCAGCCGCAGAGGGATAGTTCAGGTCGGGTACGACCCGCGGCCGGGCCGGAGCCGGGGGAAGGCCGGTCCTCGCGGGCTGCGCCCAAGGCGGCGGACGCAGAAGGGCCCCCGTCCGTGGACGAGGGCCCTTTCCGCGTTGCAGAGCCGTCAGTTCGCGGCGTAGTTCTGGAGGAACAGGGCCTCCGCCACCGACAGCCGTTCCAGTTCCTCGGGCGAGACGCTCTCGTTCACCGCGTGGATCTGGGCCTCCGGCTCGCTCAGGCCGATCAGGAGGATTTCCGCCTGCGGGTAGAGGGCGGCGAGGGTGTTGCACAGGGGGATCGAGCCGCCCTGGCCGGCGTACTGCATCTCCTGGCCGGGGTAGGCGACCGCCATCGCCTCGGCCATCGCCGCATACGCCGGGCTGGTGGTGTCGGCGCTGAACGGCTGGCCCTGACCTACCTGTTCGGTGCGCACCCGGGCACCCCACGGGGTGTGCGCCTCCAGGTGGGCCTGCAGCAGCTTCGTGGCCTCGGCCGCGTCGACGCCCGGGGGCACCCGCAGGCTGACCAGGGCGCGGGCACCCGCCTGCACCGACGGAGTGGCGCCGACGACGGGCGGGCAGTCGATGCCGAGGACCGTGACGGCCGGGCGCGCCCAGATACGGTCGGCGACCGAGCCGGAGCCGATCAGCTGCACGCCGTCCAGCACCTTGGCGTCCTGGCGGAACTGCTCCTCGTCGTACTGCAGGCCCTCCCAGCGGGTTTCGGGGGTGAGCCCGTCGACGGTGGTCGAACCGTCCTCCGCACGCAGCGAGTCCAGTACGCGGATGAGCGCGGCCAGGGCGTCGGGGGCGGCGCCGCCGAACTGGCCGGAGTGGAGGTTGCCGCGGAGGGTGTCGATCTGGATGCGGACCAGGGTCATGCCGCGCAGCGTGGAGGTGACCGTCGGCAGGCCCACGCGGAAGTTCCCCGCGTCGCCGATGACGATGGTGTCGGCCGCCAGGAGGTCTGGGTGGGCCTCGGCGTAGCGCTCCAGACCGCCCGTGCCCATCTCCTCCGAGCCCTCGGCGATGACCTTGATGTGCACGGGCACGCCGCCGTTGGCCTTCAGGGCGCGCAGCGCGAGCAGATGCATGATCACGCCGCCCTTGCAGTCGGCGGCGCCGCGCCCGTACCAGCGGCCGTCGCGCTCCGTCAGCTCGAAGGGCGGGGTCGTCCAGGCGGCCTCGTCCAGCGGCGGCTGGACGTCGTAGTGGGCGTAGAGCAGGACGGTCCTGGCGCCCTCGGGGCCGGGCAGGTAGCCGTACACGGACTGCGTGCCGTCGGGGGTGTCGAGGAGGGCGACGTCCTGGAATCCCTCGGCGGTCAGTGCGTCGGCGACCCAGTTCGCGGCGCCCTCGCTCTCGCTCCTGGGGAACTGGTCGAAGTCCGCCACTGACTTGAAAGCCACCAGTTCGGCGAGCTCCGTCTGCGCCCGCGGTATCAGCGAGGCGACGGTCTCGGCGACCGGATTCGACGACATGGGCACGCTCCTTGTGGGTGCGACGTTGTACGTGTGGATATCGGGATCCTCCCACAGCGGCCTGCGGCGATGTCCGCCGTAGGATGCGGGGGACAGGTGCGGCAGCGGCTTGATCGGGAGCAGTAGACCATCGTGAGCAGCGAGAACTCTTCGGCGGACGACGTGCAGCGGGTGTGGGACGTCGTCGTGGTGGGGGCGGGACCCGCGGGGGCCTCGGCCGCCTACGCGGCGGCGGTCGCGGGACGCAGCGTGCTGCTGCTGGAGAAGGCGGAGCTGCCGCGCTACAAGACGTGCGGCGGCGGGATCATCGGCCCCTCGCGCGACGCTCTGCCGCCCGGCTTCGAGCTGCCGCTGCGGGACAGGGTGCACGCGGTGACGTTCTCGAACAACGGGCGCTTCACTCGCACCCGGCGCTCCAGGCAGATGCTGTTCGGGCTGATCAACCGGCCCGAGTTCGACCAGCAGCTCGTCGAGCACGCGCAGAAGGCCGGCGCCGAGCTGCGCACCGGCGTCACCGTGCAGCGCGTGGAGCAGCACGGCTCGGCGGTGCCGGACCGGCGTACGGTCGCCGTGTTCCTGCAAGGCGGCGAGACACTGCTCGCGCGGGCGGTGGTGGGCGCGGACGGCAGCGCCAGCCGGATAGGGGCGCACGTCGGGGTGAAGCTCGACCAGGTGGACCTCGGCCTGGAGGCAGAGATCCCGGTGCCGGAGACCGTCGCCGAGGACTGGAAGGGGCGGGTGCTCATCGACTGGGGCCCGATCCCCGGCAGTTACGGATGGGTGTTCCCCAAGGGGGACACGCTCACGGTCGGGGTGATCTCGGCACGCGGTGAAGGCGCAGCCACCAAGCGGTACTTGGAGGAGTTCGTCGGACGACTCGGTCTCGCCGGGTTCGAACCGAGCGTCTCCTCCGGCCACCTGACCCGGTGCCGGGCCGACGACTCGCCGCTGTCCCGGGGGCGGGTGCTGGTGTGCGGGGACGCGGCGGGGCTGCTGGAGCCGTGGACCCGCGAGGGCATCTCGTTCGCGCTGCGCTCGGGGCGGCTCGCGGGGGAGTGGGCGGTACGGATCGCCGAGGCGAACGACGCGGTGGACACCCGGCGCCAGGCCCTGAACTACGCGTTCGCGATCAAGGCGGGACTCGGCGTCGAGATGAGCGTCGGCAAGCGTCTGATGACGGCGTTCGAGCGCCGGCCGGGCCTGTTCCACGCGGCGCTGACCGGGTTCAGGCCCGCGTGGAACGCGTTCAGGGACATCACACGCGGCTCGACGTCCCTCGCCGAGATCGTGCGCACCCATCCGATGGCCCAGCGGGCGCTGACCGCGCTCGACAGGCGCCCGGTGGCCGGCGGTGAGGTCAGCTCCTGACCGTGATCAGGAAGACCGGGTGATCCGGGGCGATGCGGCGCAGATCGGCATCGGGGGAGTCGGGGCCGACCCCGTTGAAGAAGACCCCGACCTCGGCCTTCCAGCGCTTGAGGTAGGCGCGCAGCAGCGGGACCTTGTCGTCGTCGGCGACCTCGGTCGCGGTGAACACGTCGACGTTCTTGCCGAGGCGCAGCTCGCCGCCGCCCGCCGCCCGCATGTTGTGCGTCCACTGGACGTGACCGCGCGGGGCGAGCAGATACTGCTGCCCCTCCACCGTCAGCAGGTTCACGGGGGTGGTGCGCCACTCGCCGCTCTTGCGTCCTCGGACCGCCAGGACCCGTGAGCCCCAGATGCTGATGCCCCGGCGGGTCATCCACGCCACGGCGCGATTGAAGACGTTGACGGTGAACCAGCCGGGCTTCTTGACGTGTGTGGACATGAGGACCCCCAACGGTGACTGAGAGATCGCCGCTCACTTTTATGAGCGCTGCTCTCGCTTGATGAACAGTCTGCATGGGATCGGTGTCCGAAAGCAAGAGCGGTGCTCTCTTTTTTGTTCGCCGCTCTCGGTTGTGTGCACTGCTCTCGTTTCATGGGAGACTGCTCCCCATGAACACCGCACAAGGCGCCCGCGCCCGAGCCAGGATCGAGGTCACCGCTGCCATCAAGGAAGAGGCGCGCAGACAGCTCGCGGCCGAGGGCGCCGCCAAGCTCTCGCTGCGCGCCGTGGCACGCGAGCTCGGCATGGCCTCCTCCGCGCTCTACCGCTACTTCCCGAGCCGCGACGACCTGCTGACCGCCCTCATCATCGACGCGTACGACTCCGTGGGCGCGGCGGCCGAGGCGGCGCACACCGCCGCGGCCGACGCCGGAGCCGTGCAGCGCTGGACCACCGTGTGCGAGGCCGTACGCGAGTGGGCCCTCGCGCACCCCCACGAGTACGCGCTGATCTACGGTTCGCCGGTGCCCGGCTACAAGGCCCCCGACACCACCGTCCCGGCCGCCGCCCGCGTCGGCCTCGTCCTGATCGGCATCGTCCGCGACGCCCGGCTGGGCCCCGGCCTGACCCTGCCCGTTCTCCCCGCCGAACTGGTTCCCGAGGCCGAGCGGATGGCGGCCGACTTCGCCTCCGACCTGCCGCCCGCCGTAGCCCCGGCCCTCGTCGCGGCCTGGGCCCAGCTCTTCGGGCTGATCGGGTTCGAGCTGTTCGGCCAGTTCCACCGGGTCGTGGAGGACCGGGCGGCGTTCTTCCGGCATGCGGCGGAGCAGCTCGCCTTCGGCGTCGGGCTGACATGAGCCGAGGCGCGGGGTGGTACTTCCCGGGGAGTACAGCTGATCACCACGCCCGGCGGACGCCCCGCATGCCCGGCCACGTCTAGCGTGGCGGTCATGGACGAGCAGCGTGTGCACGGGGGCGGGCCGCCCCAGTGGTGGCGGCACGGGCCGCCGTGGATGAACCGCTGGGGCGACGAGCACCAGCAGGCCCGGTGGCCGTGGCGTTCCACCGTGCTGCTCACCGTCTTCGTGCTCGCCGGCTCCCACTACGCGGCGCATCAGCAGGAGGGCAAGCGGGCCGCCCTCGACGTCTTCGCGCGCGTGCTGCTGCTGGTGGGCTCGGGACTGCTGCTGTGGCGGCGGCGCCATCCGGTGCTCGTCGTGTACGGCACCGCGGCCGCCGCGATGGTCTACCTGGGGGCCGGGTACGCGTACGGGCCGGTCTTCTTCACCGTGGTGGTGGCCTGCTTCAGTGCGATCGTCTCGGGACATCGGCGGGCCGCCTGGGGCGCGGTGGCGATGCTGTGGGCCGGGCACATGCTGGTGGCCCACTGGCTCTACCGCTGGCTGCCGCCGTCGCGGGACCCGGCGGCCCCCTGGGCGCAGGAGGCCGTGATCGCCGCATGGGTCGCGGCGATCGTGGCGGTGGCGGAGCTGGCCCGGATCCGGCGCGAGCAGTGGGCCAGAGAGCGCGCCGAGCGGGCGCAGGCGGCGCGGCGGCGGGCCGACGAGGAGCGGCTGCGGATCGCCCGGGAGCTGCACGACGTCCTCGCCCACAGCATCTCGGTGATCAATGTGCAGGCGGGCGTCGGCCTCGCCCTCCTCGACACCGACCCCGAACAGGCGCGCACCGCGCTCACCACCATCAAGGCCGCCAGCAAGGAGGCGCTCGGCGAGGTCCGCCAGGTCCTCGACACGCTCCGCACACCAGGAGACGCCCCGCGCGCTCCGGCACCCGGTCTCGACCGGCTGCCCGAGCTGGTGGAACAGGCGGCGAGCGCGGGCCTCACGGTGGACGTCGAAGGCGAACCTCCCCTCCTCGCGCCCGGCACCGACCTCGCCGCCTTCCGTATCGTCCAGGAGGCCCTCACCAACGTCGTACGGCACTCGGGCTCACGCCACGCGCGCGTGCACCTCGACCACGACGAGCAGACGCTACGGCTGCGCATCGACGACGACGGGCCCGCGACCGGCGCCGACGCGGGCGGCAGCGGCAACGGTCTGGCCGGAATGCGGGAGCGTGCCGCGGCGCTGGGTGGCACGATCGAGGCGGGTACGCGCACGGACGGCGGCTTCCGGGTGCTCGCCGTACTGCCGCTCAAGGTCAAGGCCAAGGAGGACGACCGGTGATCCGTGTACTGCTCGCCGACGATCAGTCACTGGTGCGGGCCGGCTTCAAGGCGCTGCTCGACGCGCAGCCGGACATCGAGGTGGCCGGGGAGGCGGCAGACGGTGAGGAGGCAGTGCGCAAGGTGCGCGAACTGCGCCCGGACGTCGTGCTGATGGACATCCGCATGCCGCTGCTGGACGGCCTGGCGGCGACCCGCCGGATCACCGACGACGAGGCCCTGCAGGGCGTCAAGGTGGTCATGCTCACCACCTTCGAGCTCGACGAGTACGTCTTCGAGGCGATCCGTTCCGGCGCTTCAGGCTTTCTGGTCAAGGACACCGAACCGGACGAACTCCTGCGCGCCGTCAGGGCGGTGGTCGAGGGCGACGCACTGCTCTCACCCGGCGTGACCCGCCGTCTGATCGCCGAGTTCGCCGCCCGCTCCAAGGAGCCCGCGGCCGCCGACGCCCTCGCCGAACTCACCGAGCGGGAACGGGAGGTGATGGCCCTGGTCGGCATCGGCCTGTCCAACGAGGAGATCGCCCGGCGTCTGGTCGTCAGCCCCCTCACTGCGAAGACCCACGTCAGCCGCACCATGGTCAAACTGGGCGCCCGGGACCGGGCTCAACTGGTCGTCCTGGCCTACGAGTCGGGGCTGGTGCGGCCGGGCTGGCTGGGCTGAGCTCCCCGCCGGAAGCGCACCACGACGCTCACGGCCCGCACGACGAACACGATCGGGGCGAGCGTCAGGCCCACCCACAGCATCAGCCTGGACAGTAGGTCCGGCAGGTCGAAGAGCAACGCCGGTCCGGCGACGGCCCCGAAGACCACCGCGGCCGCGAACATCGCACTGACGAGCGCGTAACCGATCTCGACGGTCATCGCGTCCTGCTCGGCCTTGTGGCGCCGACCCCCGTATCCGTCCATGCACCCAGTCTCACGGCGATGCGCCCGGCGGGACAAGCAGGCCCCGCCGGGCGCGCGCGGCCGCGCCCCAAAGGGGCGCGGCGCTGTGACACATGCGGCTCCGCCGCGTGGGCGCGATCAGCCACGACGGGCCGCCAGACGATCGACGGTCCATCGCGGCCCCGCGGCGGAGCCGTAGATCGAATGCAGCCCGCGGAGCGCCTAGTCGCGCACCGGTACGCGCTCCGCCTCCAGCGAGGTGGACTTGGCGACCACGACGGACTGCTGCGTACGTTGCGTCCGCAGACCCGTGAGCGTGATCAGCAGCCCGGCGACGGCGATGCCCGTCACCACCACCAGCCCGGGCCGGTAGCTGTCCAGCACGGCCTGCGGGGTGGCGTGTTCGGGGGCTCCGGCGGTCACCACCGCGGTCACGACGGCCAGGAAGATCGCGCCGCCCACCTGCACCGAGGTGTTCAGCAGACCGGAGACCATGCCCTGCTCGTGGTCCTCGACACCGTTGGTGGCCTGGATGTTGAGCGAGGGGAAGACCAGCGCGCAGGCCGCGCCGATCAGCAGCATCGACGGCAGGATGACGGCGGCGTACACGGGGTCGAGGCTCACGCGCAAGAACAGCGCGTACCCGACGACCATCAGCGCGAAGCCCGCCGCGATCAGCCGCTGGGTGCCGAACCGGTCGACGATCGAGCCGACCTTCGTCGAGGACACCGCCACCAGCGCGCCGGCCGGCAGGAAGGCGAGCGCCGTGTGCAGCGCCGACCAGCCGAGCAGCGACTGCATGTACAGGGTGACCAAGAACTGGAAGCCTACGTAGGACCCGAAGAAGGCCATCGCGCCGAGCTGGGCGCGGATCTGGCTGCCGGAACGGAGCACGCCGAGCCGGATCAGCGGACCCGCCGAGCGCCGTTCGACGAGTACGAACACGGTCAGCAGTACGGCGACGGCCAGGAAGGACAGCAGCGTGCGGGCCGACGCCCAGCCGACCTGCGGTGCCTGTACGACGGTGAAGACGAGCAGCAGCATCGAGGCGGTGCCGATGACGGCGCCGGGGATGTCGTAGCCGTTGTGGTCCTTCTCGCGTTCGCTGCGCGGCAGCAGCTTCAGGCCCGCCACCAGGGCGATCAGGGCGATCGGCGCGGGCAGCAGCATGGTCAGGCGCCAGCTGGCCTCGGTGAGCAGGCCGGAGAGCACCAGACCCATCGAGAAACCGGTGGCCGCGCAGGTGGTGTAGATGGACAGGGCCCGGTTGCGCAGCGGGCCCTCGGCGAAGGTCGTGGTGATGATGGACAGGCCGGCGGGCGCGGTGAAGGCGGCGCTCAGGCCCTTGATGAAGCGGCTGGCGATCAGCAGCGGACCCGAGTCGACGAGCCCGCCGAGCAGTGAGGCGAGCGCGAACACGCCCAGGGCGATCAGGAAGACCTGGCGCCTGCCGAGCAGGTCGGCGGTGCGTCCGCCGAGCAGCAGCAGACCGCCGTAGCCCAGGATGTAGCCGCTGACGATCCATTGCAGCGCCGAGGTGGACAGATCGAGGTCGGAGCCGATGGACGGCAGCGCGACGCCGACCATCGACACATCGAGCGCGTCCAGGAACATCGCGGCGCACAGCACCAGCAGGGTGCCCCACAGCCGGGGAGTCCAGCGAGCGGCCGAGGACGGGGCCGCAGGGGTGGAGAGCGGAGAGGTCATGGACACAGACACTACATGCGCATGCATCGAATGCAAATGCATTTAATTCCGATGCAAAAAAACGGTGCCTCTGCTACGGTGCGCGGATGGTGGCGAAGAAGGCCGAACAGGCGCTCGTGGACCAGTGGCGGGACATGCTCGCCCTGCATGCCCGCACCCAGTGCGAACTCGACCGCGCACTGCATCAACACGGCCTGTGTGCCAGCGACTTCGAGGTGCTGGATGTGCTGTCCGGCGACTCGTGCAACTACCGCGTGCAGGAGATCTCCGAGCGGGTCCATCTCAGTCAGAGCGCGCTGTCGCGGCTGATCGCCCGGCTGGAGAAGGACGGCCTCGTCGAGCGCGCCATGTGCGCGGAGGACCGGCGGGGTGTCCGCGTGGCCCTCACGGCGAAGGGGCGCACGCTGCACGGCGAGGTACTGCCGGTGCAGCGTGCCGTGCTGGCCCGGATGCTGGCGGGCGACCTCAGCTCCAGGTGACGGCCGACTTCTCGTGCCACAGCGCGGCGACCGCGCTGTCCCCGGTCACGGACGGGAACGGCAGCCGGTTCCACAGCGCCGAGTGCAACTGTGCGGCGGGCCCGGCCACTTCGCAGTCGGCATCGCCCGCCGCGTCCCGCACGGCCACCGGCGGCTGCTGAGACAGCCGTACGGTCCACACCGCGCCGTCCCTGTCCGTCGCCCGTACCCGCAGCACCCGGGGCTCGTCGCTGCGGACCTTGCTCCTGGGACGGGCGTGGAAGCCGCGCAGCAACTCGTCGATACCGTCCGCCGCGAAGGCGGGGTCGATCCCGCTCGGCACTCCGCCCCTCGCCGACTCCGCGTCGATCCGGTGCACGGTGGTCTCGTGCGCCTGCCGCCGGCTCCAGAACGCGAGCGGTGACGGCGCCGGCAGGAAGTGCCAGCACTGCACGTCGGGCGGGGCGGAGGCGAGGGTGTCGACGAGATACCGGTGCCCGTCGCGGAACCAGGCCAGCAGTTCGTCGCCGTCGAGGTCGGGCAGCCCGCCGTCGGGGTGATAGGACGTGTGCCCCTCGGCGACGAAGGCGGCCGCCCACCGGTGCACCATCCCGATGTGCCGCACCAGGTCCCTCACCTGCCAGTCCGGGCAGGTCGGCACCTTGGCACCGGTCCCGGCCTCCTCGGCGGCCGCGGCCAGCAATCTGCCCTCCCGCTCCAGGATCTCCACGAACTCGGCTGTCTCCATGGGGCGAGTGTGCCTGATGGAGTGCGGTCGAAGACAAGAGCGGGCGGCTACGCCCGCCGGCTGTAACGGCGTTCCGGGCGGCCGGCGGTTGGATGACCTCCAGGCCGAACATGTCCGGCAGATACAGGTCCAGCAGGACCAGGTCGGGCCGCGGCTCGTCGACCGCTCTGATCGCCTGCTTGGCGGCGGAAGGTGGTGATCGGCGCCGCATCCCTCGGCCTCAACCGCGTCAACCATGCCGGGTTCTTGCTGGTGAAGGAGTCGTTCTGGGGCTGGTCATGGCGCTGCTGTTGTCGGTGTTCGCCTGAGGGCGAATGCCTGCCGCCGACGGTCGGTGAGGCACCCCACAAACGAGCCCCCCGCTGGCGCGAGCGCGTCGGCGGGGCTATTGTCGCCAGGTAGACCGACCGGTCTTCCTACCTCCCTGGCGGGGGCCTTTCGGCGTTTCTCCGGCAAGTCGAACAGGGATGAAAGAGCTCCATGAAGCCAATGCGTTCCAGAGGAAGGGCGGCCTCCACGGAGGCAGGATCAGCCTTCCGACCGGATCAGCCGGACGGCGTCCAGCAGGGTCTTGTGGGCGGCGGCCTGGTCGTCGAGGTAGCCGGCGGCCATCGCGCCGTCGTACAGCATCAGCAGCGCACCGGCGGCCGATGCAGGATCGGCGTGGCCGAGCCGGGTCAGCTGCTCCCGGAAGAGGCCGCGGATCCAGTCCCGGTGGGAGGTCACCAGGGCGCGGACCGGGTGGTCGGCGTCCGGGTACTCGGCGGCCGCGTTCATGAACGGCGATCCGCGAAAGCCGCGCTCGCGGGCGTGCTCGGCGATCGCCTCGAAGATCAGGTCGATCGCCTCGGCGGGCGGGTGCGCGGCGGCCAGCGGCTCGGCCACTTGCCGGTAGTAGGCGTCCTTGGTCTGCAGATAGGCCACGACCAGGTCGTCCTTGGCGGCGAAGTGCCGGTAGAAGGTCGCCTTGGTCACTCCGGCCTCGGCGATCAGCCGCTCCACGCCGATCGCGCGCACGCCCTCGTAGTAGAACAGCCGCGACGCGGCCCGCACCAGGCGTTCGCGAGGCGGCAGGTCCTTTTCGGCCCCGGTGCCGTGACGTGCGGTGTCGGTCGTCTTCTGCCCAGTGATGCTCACTCGGCCATTGTGCCCGCGGCCCGGCCCTGAGCGGCCTCCACCCCCGTACGGCCCTCCATCAGCAGGACCGTACCCCCCTGTCCCGCACGGCCCGCAGCAAGGGCGGCCGTGCTGTGTATCGAAAGGCTTGAACGATGACTCGTCGTCTTGAAGGAACCGTCGCCCTGGTCACCGGGGCCTCCAGCGGCATCGGCCGTGCCACCGCCCTGGAGCTGGCCCGCGAGGGCGCGGCCGTGGCCCTGGTCGGCCGGCGCGAGGACCGGCTCACCGAGCTCGCCACCGAGATCTCCAAGGCCGACGGCAAGGCCCTGGTGGTGCCTGCCGACATCACCACGGCCGAGGCCGCCGCGGAGGCGGTCGATCGGACCGTCGAGAACCTGGGCCGCCTGGACACCCTGGTCAACAATGCCGGTCTCATGCTCCTCGGGCCCGCCCCCGCCGCGGACCTGAACGACTGGCGGCGCATGATCGACATCAATCTGATGGGCCTGATGTACACGGCGCATGCGGCCGTCCCGCACCTGGTCAAGGCCGCGGCCGAGGAGCCGCGGCGGGTCGCCGACATCGTCAACATCGGCTCGCTGGCCGGCCGCAACGCCTACGCCATGTCCGCCGTGTACAGCGCCACCAAGTTCGGCGTCGGCGCGTTCAGTGAGGCTCTGCGCCAGGAACTGGCCGGCCGTCACGTCCGCGTGTCCGTCGTCGAACCGGGAAGCGTCGACACCGAACTGCGCACGCACAACCCGGACGTCATCCAGCAGCACATCGTCGCCGCCCTGGGCGACATCGAGCGGCTGCAGAGCCAGGACATCGCCGACACCGTCGGCTACATCGTCACCCGCCCTCGCCATGTCGCCGTGGCCGAGCTCCTCGTACGGCCCACCGAGCAGGCCTGACCGGACCCGAGGCCGACTCCGAGAGGGCCCTGCTCAGGGGCGGCCGGCGTGAAGCCGCCCCTGAGTGTGCGTCAACTGCCTTATCGCTGGGTGTAGATGAAGCCCACCTTGTCGACTTCGTCGCCCGTGCGCCCGTGGAAGCCCGCGATCTGCCAGCCGGAGGGGGCGGTGCGGGTCACGCAGTCGGAGGTCGTGGTGCCGCCGGCGAGGGTGCGGCCCAGGTTGGTCGTGAACTTGGCGTAGAAGATCCGCGTGTGGTCGTCCTTCACGCCCTGGCAGAGGGAGGCGGCGGTGACGTACTCGCCGCTGCCGAGGGTGAGGGAGGACGCGGTGCCGCCCGTCCCGCCGTGCGTGAGCGTGGTGCCGTTCGCGAGGCTGAGGCTCATCTGGTCGACCCGGGAGCCGGAGCGCAACGCAACGGTGGTGGCGCGGGCGCCGGCGGGCACGCTGTTGATGTCGTTGTAGTAGTCGCGGTGCGGGCCGCCGAACTGGTCGCTGAACTGGTAGGCCGAGTTGCGCGACCAGTTGAAGCCGACGGTGATCGGGTCGTGGTCGGAGAGCATCTTCCCGTCGTCGGTGAGGAACTTGGCGTGCTCGTTGTTGTACGAGGTCGCGTTGAGCGAGACGAGCCTGCTGCTGCGGTAGAGGACCTTGTCGACGACCTCGCAGGTGTTGGGCACGGTCGCCCCGGACTGGTCGCAGACCAGGGCGTCGCTGCCCTTCGCCGGCGGGGTGCCGCCCCGTATCAGCTGCACCCAGGCGTCGGTGAGTCCGTTGGCCGC
The DNA here is from genome assembly GCF_000720765.1 of Streptomyces sp. NRRL S-646. Lineage (GTDB taxonomy): Bacteria > Actinomycetota > Actinomycetes > Streptomycetales > Streptomycetaceae > Streptomyces. Next base: position 102,997 of record NZ_JODC01000004.1, on the reverse strand, counting down.
CGCGAACTCGGCGATGGTGTCGGCCGAGCGGGTGTAGCGGGTGTTGGTGTCACCCATGACCACGACGGCGTTGCCCGCGGAGTGGGTGTTGATGAAGGCGGTGAGCTGGTTGAGGTTGTCGGCGCGGGAGGCCTCGTCGCCGTCGTTGGTGCCCGCGTTGGTGTGCAGGTTGTAGAAGTCGACGTAGACGCCCTCGGCGAGGCGCTCGCGCATGAAGGTGAAGCCCTTGGGGGTCAGGCAGTCACCGGAGTCGACCTGGCAGGAGTTCCAGTGGACGCGCTCGAAGTCGTCCGTGTCATAGGGGATTTTCGACAGGGTGTTGAGGCCGCTGCCGATGCCCGCGCCGCCGCTGGTGGGGGTGCGATAGGCGTGCGCGGTGTCGGCGGCGTAGAGGTAGGAGTGGTAGTTGAAGTCCTCCTCGACGTGGACGATGTCGTACGGGGCTATCCGCTGCCCGATCGCCGTGGTGCTGGACTCGCGGGGCGTCGGCGCGCTGTTGACCGCCGCGGGCAGGCCGGCCACGTTGTAGCTGAGGACGTTGAAGCTGCCCGAGTCGGCCGCCGCCGCGGAGGGCGCGGCGGCGGTGAGCCCGCCGAGGACGGCGGTGGCCGCCGCCAGGCAGGCGAGGAGTCTGCGCATGGGGTGTGTCTCCTGTGGAGGGAAAGCGGTTTCGGCGTGAGCGTGACAGAAGTTACCGCCGGTTACTACAGCCCTGTCGAGTGTTTGGGCGCTCTTTCACAGGAGTTGTCGCTTCGGACTCATCCCTGCGTGGTGTACGGCACCACGCTCACGTGCAGCGTGAAGACAGCGCGTGCCGCGCCCGCCACGTCCGGGACCTTCGCCAGCGCGGTGACCTCGGCCTCGCCGCCGCGGGTGCCGGCGCACCGCAGTGCGGCGTGGGCCGTTCCGTCGGCGTCCAGCCGCCATCCGGAGGCCAGGACGAGGGCCGGTGCGGAAGTGTGCACGGCCTTCCACCGCTTGTCGTCCGCCCGGGGCCGCAGGACCAGGGACACCACAGTCCCCGGCCGCACGCACAGCCGCTGCTCGACCGCGTCACCGGGGGCGACGCTGATCTCCGTATGTCCGGCGGCGCAGTGGCGTGCCGGAGTCGAGGGTGCCGTGGCCGACGTGCTCGGGCTCCCTCCGGAAGGGGACGCGGGCGCGCCCGTCGGTGCGGTGGAGGACGGTCGCGCCGAGCCGCTCCCGGACGGCGACGCCGGTCCCGTGGATCCGCCGCCCGCCGATGTGCCGCACGCCGCCAGGACGACCATCCCGGCGATCATCCACACCCCGGACCACCACCGCATCCCAGCACCTCCCGACCCGCTCGTACCGAACACAGCATCCCGCGGAACCCGCCCGACAGCAGCGGGCCGCCGCCAGGTTTCACAGCAGGGTTCTAGTTGAGAGCGCTGCCCTTCTTCCAGGTGGCCCAGGGGACGTTCCAGTCGCCGTAGCCGTTGTTGGTCGCCACGGTGTCGACGGAGTGGACGACCGTGACCGGGTCGCCGAGGTGGACCCGGCCGTAGAACCACTGCGCGTCGGCGGTGCTCATGCCGATGCAGCCGTGGCTGCCGTTGACCACGCCGAACTTGCCCGCGTTCCAGGGTGCCGCGTGCACGTAGGTGCCGGACGGGGTGAGCTGGACGTCCCACTTGACCGCGCCCAGGTCGTACGCCTCGGGGCCGAAGATCCGCACGGTCGAGGAGTTCATGCGGATGGTCGGCACCTTGCCCAGGACGACCATGGTGCCGTTCCAGGTCTCGTAGCCCTTCTTGCCGCTGGAGACCTTCAGGGTCCGCAGCGTCCGCCCGTTCTTCCTCACCGTCATCGTTTTCGTCGTGACGTTCACCGTGCTGGTCACGGCGTCCCCGATGCGGAAGCTCACGACGCGTTCCTGGGTGCCGTAGAGCCCGTTGCCCGCGTTCACGCCTGCCAGGTCCATGCGCAGCGTGACACGGGTGCCCGGCTGCCAGTAGTTCGCCGGGCGGTAGTCGATACGGTCCTTGCCGTCGCGGTCCCGCATCCAGCTCCAGGCGCCCTGGACTGCGGGGGAGGCGGTGACCTGGAGCTTCCGCTCGACCGCCGCCTTGTCGCGGATCGGCTTGTTGAAGGTGATCGAGACCGGCATGGCGATGCCGACCGTCGTGCCCCTGTCGGGGTGGTACTCGCCGACGAAGGCGTTCTTCGGCGTCTCGGTGGTGAAGGAGGCGGTCCTGTCGAGAGCCGACCCGCCGTCCGCCTTGCCGTGCGCCTTCACCGTGTAGGTGGCGCCCGGGGCGAGCGGCGTGGTCGAGGTCCACACGGACCTGTCCTCGGACCAGGTGCCGGAGATCCGGCCCGGGCCGGGGGAACCGACCTCGACGGAGATCAGGGATCCGCCCCGCGCGTGCACCGTCACCTTCCGCCCGACCGGCACCTTCGCACTGCCGGCGTCGGGCTGCACGACTATCGCGGGCGGTCCCCCCTTGTCCCCACCGTCCGCATCGCCACCGGAGCTGCACGCGGCGAGAAGGACGGCGGCGGCCGAAGCGAACGCGAGCGGAGGCGCGGTCCGGCGGCCCCACGGTGCCGGCAGGCGCTGTGGCATGGGACTCTCCCCTTCCCCAAGGGCTTACTTGCGTTTCTTGGTGCGTTGCTTTGTCGCTTTCCTGGTACCCCGGGAAGGCACCCCGCCGACCGGCCCATCGGGTGACTGCCCAAGGCGACCGCTTAAGGTGGGCGCCACCTGCGCCCTCCGTGGGCCGTGATTCGGGGGGCGTTGTGACGGAGATCGGCCGCTGGACCGACGGACTGGAGGAACAGGCCGCCCGCGCTCTGCCACCTGAGATCTACGGCTACTTCCGCAGAGGCGCCGGTCAGGGCCTCAGCGCGGCCGAGGCGGCCACCAGTTGGGACCGGCTGCGACTGCGGCCCCATGTGCTGCGCGACGTCTCCGTCTGCGACACCTCGACCACAGTGCTGGGCACACCGGTCGGCACGCCCGTCCTTGTCGCCCCGAGTACCCTGCAGCGCCGCGCGGATGCGGAGGGCGAGGCGGCCACCGCGCGCGGTGTTGCCCGCGCCGGATCGCTGCTGGCGGTCACCTCCAACACGGCGATCCCCTTCTCCGCCCTGCGGGCGAGTGGGGCACCGTGGTGGGTGCAGGTCTATGTGGCTCGGGACCGGTCCTTGACCGTGGAGGTGCTGGAGCGGGCCAAGTCCGCCGGAGCCCGGGCGGTCGTGCTCACGGTCGACACCCCGGTCATCGGCTCGCACGGTAGGCCCGGAGCCCATGTGGCGGACTTCGTCGGACCGGAGGACCTTTACGGCAACATCACCGGCATCCCCGCCCGGGAGGCGGCCGAGCACGCGCCCGACCTCACCCCGCACGTGATCGGCTGGCTGCGCGAGCAGACAGGGCTGCCCGTCGTGGTCAAAGGCGTGCTACGCGGCGACGACGCGCGCGAGTTCGCGGCAGCCGGGGCCTCGGGCCTGCTGGTCTCCAACCACGGCGGCCGGCAGCTGGACGGGCTGGTGCCGACCGCCTGGGCGCTCCCGGAAGTCGTCGAGGCGGTGGCCGGCACCGGCACGGAGGTCTACGTCGACGGCGGGCTGCGCCGTGGCACGCACATCCTGGCCGCTCTCGCGCTCGGCGCCCGCGCGGTGTTCGTCGGACGGCCGGTGCTGTGGGCACTGACGGTCGCCGGGGACGCCGGAGTCGCCCGGTTGCTCGACGAACTCACCGGCGAGCTCGCCGAGGCGATGCGCCTGACCGGCACGTCGTCCATGGACCGGGTGGCACGCGATCTGCTCTGGACGGGGCCCCACCTCTGAGCTGAGAGTGCGGCGCGCGCCGGGCCGGGTCATCCGGTGGTCGCACGGCGCGTCACCAGCCCGACGAGCGCGGCGATCGCTGCCAGCACCGCGACGCTGGTGAGGGCGGTGGGCAGGGAGAACCAGTCGGCCATGAAACCGATCGCGGGCGGGCCGAGGAGCATGCCGCCGTAACCGAGGGTGGAGGCGGTCGCGACACCGCTCGGGCCGGCGAGCATCCCGGCGCGTTCGACGGCGACCGGGAAGAGGTTGGCGAGGCCAAGTCCCGTGACGGCGAAGCCGATCAGAGCCAACCACAGCGAGGGCGCCAGGGAGCCGGCCAGCATGCCGAGTGCGGCGGTCGTGCCGCCCGCGATCACGGTGCGGGTACGGCCGAGACGTTCGAGCAGGGTTGTTCCCATCAGCCGGCCGACGGTCATGGCGAGCGCGAAACAGGAGTACCCCAGGGCCGCGGCTCCGGCGGAGGCGCCCAGGTCCTGTTCGAGGTGCAGTGCACCCCAGTCGGCCATGGCCCCCTCACCGTATGCCGTGCACAGGGCGATCAGCCCGAAGACGGCAACAAGCCCGCGGCGACGACCGTCGAGGCGGTGTGGACCGTCCTGCCCGGTTCCGGCTCCGGCTGCGGGCACGGGCGGCTTCGGTGGCTGCTGACGCAGCAGCGAACGTCCCGCCACGGCCGTCACGACAAGCCCGACGAAGGTCAGGCCGAGGAGATGCCGGGTGGGGGAGAGCTGCCCGGCGACCATCCCGCCGAGCCCGGCACCGAGCATGCCGCCCAGGCTGAAAGCGGCGTGGAAGCTCGGCATGACCGGCCGCCGCAGGGCGGCGACGAGGTCGACTGCCGCGCTGTTGAAGGCGACGTTGATGCCGCCGTAGGCGGCGCCGAAGACCAGGAGGACGGCGCCCAGTGCGACCACGGAGTGGGTCAGCGGCGGCAGGGCGACACTCAGCGACAGCAGGATGCCGCAGATCACGGTGACGGCGTGGCTCCCGTAGCGGCGGCACAGGCGTCCGGTGAGCATCATCGTGATCACCGCGCCGGCGGACACACCCAGCAGGGCGAGCCCGAGGGCGCTGGCGGAGGCGCCGGTCTGTTCCTTGATCGCCGGGATGCGGACGACCCAGCCGGCGAAGATGAAGCCGTCGAGGGCGAAGAAGACGGTGAGAGCGATGCGGAGCCGGGTGAGGTCGGTGTTGTTGCTGCCCGGCACGACGTTGTGCGTTCGGGGTTTGTTTATTTGCGGCACAAAACCACGCTAGGGGGATGCAGGGAGCAGGGCAAGGGATTTGCCCCGCCCGCACGGGTGGCTCGGTGGCAAGGGCCTGTTTGGGGGCCCCACCTGTGTTTGAGCCGCGCTGAGGCGTGTACGCGACCGGTATGACCCAGTCGAAGCGTGAGACAGAGCGAAAGTACGATGCTCCGTCGGCCGATGACACCTCGTGGCTCCCGGAGCTCACCGGCGTGGACGGCATCGTGTCGGTCGTGGAGCAGGGCACCGATGAGCTGGATGCGGTGTACCACGACACCGAGGACCTGCGGCTGGCCGGCGCGTCGGCCACGCTACGGCGCAGGAGGGGCGGGCCCGATGCCGGATGGCACCTGAAGCTGCCCCTGTCGCAGGACAGTCGGGAGGAGGTGCAGTCCCCGCTGTCCGAGACGATTCCGGACACCCTGCGTGACCTCGCCCTTTCCCGTACTCGCGGGGCAGAACTGACGCCGGTCGTCCGCATCAGGTCCACCCGCGCCACGCGGCACCTCGTCGATTCCCAAGGCGCGGTCCTCGCCGAGCTGACCGTCGACGAGGTCCGCGCCGAATCCCTGCGCGGTACGACCAGACTGGCTGCCTGGACGGAGATGGAGGTCGAGCTCGCCGACGACGCCGATCCGGCACTTCTGGATGTCGTGGACAAGACGCTGCGCAAGAACGGCATCGACCGTGCGGCCAATCCGTCCAAGCTGGCCCGGGCCCTGGAGGAGACAGGAGTGGGCGGGCCGCGCCTGCCGGATTCCCGTGCCGAGGCCGTCGTACCCGGCTCGGCCGGCGACGATGTCCTCAGGTACGTGGACGAACAGGTGCACGCCCTGGTGCGTCTGGATCCCGCGGTGCGCCGTGACGTGCCCGACTCCGTGCACCAGATGCGCGTCACCTGCCGCCGACTGCGCAGCATCCTGCGTTCCTACCGGTCGGTGCTGGATCGTGAGGTCACCGATCCGATCCGCGACGACCTCAAGTGGCTGGGCGGCGAGCTGGGTGCGGAACGCGACCAGGAGGTCCTCATGGAACGGCTCGGTTCGCATATCGAGGCCCTGCCCGGAGAGCTCGTCCTCGGGCCTGTCGCGGCCCGGTTGAAGGCGTGGAACGTCGCCAACACCGACGAGGCGCGCCGGCGCACCCTGGAGGCACTGCACACACCTCGCTATCTGGCTCTGCTGGATTCCCTGGCCGCGCTGACCGAGCAGCCGCCTCTCCGTCGCAAGGCCACCCGCAAACCGGACAAGGTGATGACCAAGGGGATCTTCAAGGAGTACGACCGGTTGGCCGGTCGGGTGGCACACGCACTGGAGCTCTCGCCCGGACCGGAACGCGACACGGCCCTCCACGAGGCCCGCAAGTCGGCCAAGAAGACGCGCTACGCCACCGAACCGGCGCGTGCCTCGCTCGGCAAGCCGGCGAAACGGCTCGGGAAGCGTGTGAAGGCCGTACAGAAGGTGCTCGGGGACCATCAGGACAGCGTCGTGGCCCGGGACGCCCTGCGGAAGCTGGCCCTGGCGGCGCACGCCGCGGGGGAGCCCGGTTTCACCTGGGGCCTGTTCTACGGGCAGGAACAGGGCGTGGCCAGGGAGCGCGAACGGGAACTGCCGGCCGCATGGGCCGATGCGTCGAAGCCCGGCCTGCGGAAGTCGCTCGTCTCCTGACATCTGCCCTGCGCAGGGTCCGGACGGATGCGGGACGCCCGCCCGGGTGAAACCCCCTGGGTCTCCGGGCGGGTGCACCGAGCCCCGTCCATGGGGGCGGCATCGTGGCGGAGTCTCGACACTGGACTTCGTAGGAGGACACGCATGCTCGGCACCGACTTCCGCACCGGATCACCCAACTGGATCGACCTCGGCAGCCCCGACACGGGCGCGGCCGCCGCCTTCTACGGCGCCGTCTTCGGGTGGCAGTTCGCGTCCGCCGGGCCCGACGCCGGCGGGTACGGGTTCTTCCAGAAGGACGGGAAGACCGTCGGAGCCGTCGGACCGCTGAGCGAGGAGGGCGCCGGTTCGGCCTGGACGACGTACTTCCAGAGCGACGACATCCAGGCCACCGCCCGCGACGTGGTGGCCGGCGGGGGCGCCGTGCGCGTCGAGCCCATGGACGTCATGGGTGAGGGCTGGATGGCCCAGTTCACCGATCCCCAGGGTGCGCAGTTCGCCGTATGGCAGCCCGCGAGGACGAAGGGCCTGGAGAAGGCCTCGGAGGACAACACGCTGGTGTGGGTGGAACTGCACGTCGGGGACCCGGAGGCGGCGATCCTCTTCTACGCCGGGCTGTTCGGCTGGCGTTCCCAGGAGATGCAGGCACCCGGGATGACGTACCGGGTGCTCAGCATCAAGGACGGAGACCAGCAGGAGGGCTCCTTCGGCGGTGTTGCCCCACTCCAGGGCGAAGGCGAGGAGACGCGCTGGGTGCCGTACTTCGCCGTGGCCGACGCCGATGTCATCGCGACGAAGGTGCAGGAGAACGGCGGGTCGGTGCTCATGCCTGCCTCGGATGTGCCGGACGTCGGCCGGATCGCCTGGCTGGCCGACCCGGGCCAGGCGGTGTTCGCCGTGCTGAAGCCGAACCCGCGGCAGGCATGACAGAGTCTCGGTCGGGTGTCGGAGGTGTGCAGAGGCCGCCGGAGGCTGCTCCACTCTGCAGATCACGCTGAGCGTGCCGACGGTCGAAAGGCGTCCTGGCCGGTGGTGGGGGATCCCTCCCGCGCCACCGGTCGCACCGTCACGCCCGGCGGCGCCGAGATGCTGTTCTGTCCGTAAAGTGCGTTGCAGAAGGCCGTGAGTTTGCAGGTCAGGGCCCGCTTACGGCTGTGCTGATCACGCGGCCGGGGCGAGGTTGTGCAGGTCCGCGACGGCCTGGACTGCGTGGTGGAGGCCGTCGCCGTGCTGTCGGCAGTCGCGAAGGATCTTGTGTCGTCCCGCCGCGCACCTGGTTTCGGCGGCCGAGCGGCCGTCCCGTGAACACCCGTGACAGTGCGGATGGTTGATGCCTTTGCTGAGGTCAGGACGCCACTTCGCGAGTGGTCACCAGTTTGTCAGGACGTATCGACAAGAAGGTCGATGTGTCAGGCCCGCCCGTGCGCCTCCTGCGAGCGCCGCGACAGTGCGTCGATGACCACGGCCGCGAAGAGCACCCCGCCCGTGATGACGAACTGGATGGCCGTGGGGGTGTCCGTGATCGCCATGCCGGAGGCGATCGACTGGATGACCAGCATGCCGAGCACCGCGGACCAGGTCGTACCGCGTCCTCCGAACAGGCTGGTGCCGCCGATGACGGCCGCCGCGATGGCGTTGAGCAGCAGGACTCCCGATCCCGAGCTCTGGCTGACCGAGGTGATGCGCGAGGCGAGGAACAGGCCGCCGATCGCGGCCATCGTCCCGGAGACCGCGAGCACCGCGGTCTGGATGCCCGTCACATTGAGGCTGGCGCGACGGGCCGCCTCGACGCCGCCGCCCAGCGCGTAGACCTGCCGGCCGTAGTGCGTGTGGCGCAGGACGATGTCGAGGCCGGCCACCACCACGAGGAAGATCAGAAGGGCCAGCGGCAGGCCCTGGAACCGGTTGAGCAGATACGCCGTGGTGAACGCGACCACCGCGAGTCCTCCCGTGCGCACGGCGATCTCCCGCAGCGAGCGGTGCGGCATGCCGGCGGCCACGCGGCGGCGCCGGTCCAGGTACGACATCAGGAAGACGATGCCGGCGCAGAGCGCCGCCAGGCCGTAGGCGACGGCGTCATTGGTGAAGTAGTAACTGGTCAACTCGGCGACCAGCCCGTTCTCGTCGAGGTTGACCGTGCCGCTGGTGCCGAGGACGTAGAGCATCAGGCCGTTCCAGGTGAGCAGCCCCGCCAGTGTGACGACGAAGGCCGGTACCCGGGTCTTGGCGCAGGAGAAGCCCTGGACGGCTCCCGCCGCGGTGCCCGCGAGCACCGCGAGGATGAGGGCGATCCATTCGGGCACGCCGTTGTTCACGTTCAGCACGGCGAAGATGGCCGCGGCGAAGCCGCTGATCGAGCCCACCGACAGGTCGAGTTCACCGAGCAGCAGCACGAAGACGATGCCGACCGCGATCAGGCCGGTCCCCACGATGTCCACGCTGAGATTCGACAGGTTCCGGGGTGAGAGGAAGTTGTCGTTGAGGGACTGGAAGATGATCCAGACCGTGGCGAGAACGAGGGCCACGGGCAGCGAGCCCAGTTCACCGGCGCGGAACCTGCGCCGCAGGAGATCGGCCCCGTCCTTCAGGGCGAGGGCGACAGCCTCCCGGCCGTGCGGCCCACGGGAATCTGCGGCGGTGGCCTCTTCGGCCCGCGTGTTGTCCGTCATACGGCGCATCCCTTTCACCACGCCTCGTGGGTGGCCGGCCGGCGGGGCACGTTCTCCGTGGCACCGGTGATGGAGGAGATGATCTGTTCCTGGGACGCGGTGTTCACGTTGAAGAAGCCGTTGTTGCGGCCGAGCCGCAGCACCGCGGCCCGGTCCGCGAGTGCTTTGACGTCCCCCATGTTGTGGCTGATGAGCAGCACTCCCATGCCGCGGTCGCGCAGCGCGTCGACGAGGTCCAGGACCTCGGTGGTCTGCTCGAAGCCCAGCGCCGCGGTCGGTTCGTCCAGGAGGAGGACCCGGGGCTCGCCGAGGAGCGACCGTGCGATGGCGACCGTCTGGCGCTGGCCGCTGGACAGGGAGACGACCGGGGCGCGCAGTTCGGGGACGTTCCTGGTGAGGCGTTTGAGCAGCTCGATGGTGCGGCTCTCCATCGCCATCTCGTCGAGGAACCCGAACCTGCGGATCTCCCGGCCGAGGAAGAGATTGCCGACCACGTCGAGGTTCCCGCACAGCGAGAGGTCCTGGTAGACGGTGGCGATGCCGAGGTCCCGGGCGTCGTGCGGGCGCCTGATGTGCACCGTGCGGCCCTCCCACTCGATGACGCCCTTGTCCGCGGGGGCGACGCCGGAGATCACTTTGACGAGGGTGGACTTGCCGGCACCGTTGTCGCCGAGCAGGGCGACGACCTGGCCGGCATGGATCTCCAGCTCGACGTCTTTGAGGACCTCGACGGCACCGAAGCGTCTGCACACGCCGTGCAGCGCCAGCAAGGGAGAATCCGGCACGAAGACCATCTCCTTCCCGGGGCTCGGACTCGGTCGAAGCCGGTTCTTCAGGTCAGTCCGGACCTGCTGCAGGCGGCCTCGAGTCGGGGGACGCAGATCTGTTGGACGGTGTAGAAGCCGTCCTTGACCAAGGTGTCCTTGATGTTGGCGGCGGTCACGGACACGGGGGTGAGCAGAACGGCCGGAACGGTCTTCCCACCGCCGGGCCTCACCTTGTCCTTGGCGACCTTCTCGAGGGCGGTCCGGCGCGCCGCGGCCACGGTCATGGCGGCGCCGGCGGACGCCTCGGGGCCGAAGGGCTTGTAGACGGTCATGTACTGATCGCCGGCGACGATGCGCTGCACGGCTCCGAGTTCGGCGTCCTGCCCGGTGACCGGGGGCAGCGGGTCGACCTTGTTCGCCTTGAGGGCGGAGATGCTGGCCCCGGCGAGGCCGTCGTTGGCGGAGTAGACCCCCTGGATATGGGCCACGCCCAGGGCGGCGATCGCGCCGGACATGTTCGTGTTCGCGATCTCCGGCCGCCACTGCGGCGTGTCGTACGCCTTGCCGATCTTCACCCTCCCCGTGAGCACGGACAGTGCGCCCTTCTTGAACGACACCGCATTGGGGTCGCTGGGATCGCCGTTCATCATGACGATCTGGGGCGTGGGGCCGTGGTTGCCCATGGCCTTCAGCAGTGCCCTGCCCTGGAGCCTGCCGACCTCCTCGCCGTCGAACGAGACGTAACCCGAGATCGGGCCCTGCGCGAGGCGGTCGTAGGCGATCACCGGGATGTCCGCCCGGGCCGCCTCCTGCACTGACGCGCCGAGCGATCTGGCGTCCACCGCCACCAGCAAGATCGCATCGACGCCCTTGGTGATCATCGAGTCCATCTGCTCCTGCTGGAAGGCCACATCGCCCTTGGCGTTGGCGTACTCGATCGTGCAGTGCCGGCACAGCTGCATGATCTTCTTCTCGAGCAAGGGCCTGTCCTGTGTCTCCCAGCGGGCCGTGGTGGCGTCCGGCAGCAGCAGCGCGATCTTCGGTGAGTTCCCCCCGTCGGAGTCGCTTCCGGTGCCCGCCCCGCAGGCCGGCACAGCAACGGCCGTCGAGACCGCGGTCATGACGATGGCCGCGCCCCGTATGCAGGCCTTCATGTGCGAGACCTCCCTCCGTGCGCGGGTCGGGCGGTCACGCCTGGCATGGAGATCCACAAGAGCACTGGTCGCTGCCCGCACGCGGCGACACCTGGCCCTCTCACGTGAGCGGCAAGACGACCATGCCGTCAGTGTGGCACCGGCTACGGCGATCTGCGAATGCAGTGGCGCTTTGCTCCGATATGCGATTCTGTTGTGGGGACGCCCGATCTCAGCCGCATCCGCGGCACGGACGGGAGGTAGGTTGCGGACATGCCTGAAGACGGCGGTGCCCGGGCCGGAGTCTCTCAGCTGCGGGCATCCGGAGCCGATGCCGCGGACGCGGGTGGGCTGCCCGCGGTGCCGGAGGCGGCAGCGGACGAGCGCGCTCTGACCTTCGCCGGAGCGGCCATGGCAGCCGTCTATGTGCCCGCCGGGGACAAGGACGAGCTCCGACTGGCGGAGACGGCCCGCTGGGCCGTTTCCGACTACCGGCTGCCCGAGTGTCTGTCCCTGTCGGGGGGCTCACCCGCCGCGCACGCCTTCCGCACCGACCGGTCGCTGTGGCTCAGTCCCGCGGAACTGGCCGCCTACTCCGAGGGCGCGCCCACACCGCCGCACACGGAGGCCTCGCTCGGCGCCCTGCCGCTGGAGGCGGACGGCAGCCGGCTCGGCTGCCTGGTCGTCCTGGGGGGCTCCGCGGACGGCTTCGAGGACGAGCAGCGCCGCTTCCTGGAGCGGTACGCCGATGCCGTCGCGGGTCTTCTGCTGGCCGCTGCCGGCCGGTCCCCGCCGTCGCCGCTGCTGGGTCCCGCCCTGCGGAGCCTGCGCGTCGGCTCGTTCGTGCTGGTGCCCGACACCGGCCTGATCGACGCGGACGACGCCCTGCTCGAACTCCTCGGTATCACGCCGGCCGACTTCGACGGCAAGGCGGACACCCTGCTTGCGCACGCCCTGCCCGAGGACATGCACGCGCTGGTGTCGGTCCTGGAGCCGGCCCCTCAGGCGTTCGGCCGGCGGGAGCTGGAGTTCCGGGTGCGCGGACCGACGGGGGAGATGCGCTGGCTGAGGCTGAGCTGCCGGGTCGTGGCGGGCACCGACGACCGTCCCGAGCAGGTTCTGGGCGTGGTGACGGCGACCTCGGTGCTGCGCCGGGGCCCCGACGACGTCTCCAGGATCCAGTGGCTGACCGCCGCACTCGACGACGCCACCACGGTCCGTGACGTCGGCCGCGTCGTGGTCACCGCGCTGCGGGAGCCGCTGGGCGCCGACCGGGTGGCCCTTGCGGAGCTGCAGGGCGACCGGCTGATGGTGACCGTGCTCGATCCGCCGCAGCCCGCCGCCTGGCCGGAGGCCTGGCGTGCCGAGTGGCGTACCGAGTGGCCCGACGCACCCGTCAGCGCCCTGCCCACTCTTCAACTTGCCCTGCGCGACGGGCGGTTGGACCTGTGGCCGGCCGGCACGGCCTTCGAACCGAACCTCGCGGGCATCGGCAACGGAGGCCTGGCCGTCCTGCCGCTGCCCGCCAGGGGCCGGGTCACCGGCGTCTGCCTGGTCGGCTGGGACCAGCCGCACGAGTTCGCCCCCGACGAACGGTCCCTGCTGACCGCCACCGCGGCGCTGGTCGGACAGGCCCTCAAACGGGCGCACGAGCACGACGCCGAGCAGGAACTCGCCACGATGCTGCAGCGCAGCCTGCTGCCCCGGCGTCTCCCGAACCTGCCCGGCGGAACGGCCGTGGCCCGGTATCTGCCCGCCAGGCGTGGCCTGCAGGTGGGCGGCGACTGGTACGACGTCATCGCCCTGTCCGAGGACCGGGTGGCCCTGGTGATCGGCGACGTGCAGGGGCACAGCGCGGGAGCCGCGACCATCATGGGCCAGATGCGTACCGCCGTCAGGGCCTACGCCGTGGAGGGCCACCCGCCCGACGTGGTCGTCTCCCACGCCAACCGCCTGCTCGTCGGCATGGAGACCGACCTCTTCGCCACCTGCTGCTACGCCGAACTGGACCTGGAGCAGGGCAACACCCTCTTCGTGCGGGCCGGGCACCTCGCCCCCCTGGTGCGCCACCCCGACGGCAGCACCGAGGAGATCGAGGTCGAGGGCGGGCTCCCGCTGGGCATCCTCCAAGAGGCGGAATTCCCCATGACGGCGGTGGAGCTGTCTCCCGGCACGGTCCTCGCCCTGGTCACCGACGGCCTGGTCGAGGCCGCCGGGCTGCCCCTCGACGAGGGCATGCGCCAGACACGCACGGCGCTCGCCGCGGCCGATCCGGCGGATCTGGGGCGCATGGCCGACCAACTCCTCGGCGACGTCGGCCGCCGCGAGGACGACGTCGCGGTGCTGCTGCTGCGCTACGACGGCATGGGGACCCGGCCGATCAGGGCCGGCTGGGTGGTGTGGCGGCTGCCCGACGCCGTCATGCACGCCCGCCGCTTCACCGCCCGCACGCTGCGCAACTGGCAGGCCGACGACGTGGCCGACGCGGTCCTGCTGGTCGTGTCCGAACTCGTCACCAACGCCCTGGTCCACACACAGGGCCCGGTCCGCCTCGACCTCATGCTCCGGGGTGACCGGGTACGGGTCTGTGTGGGGGACTCCTCGCCCCGCGCCCCCGCCAAGCCGGTGATCGTGGACTGGGAGTCGACCGGCGGCAGGGGCCTGCTCCTGGTCGAGGCGATGTCGGAGTCGTTCGGCTCGATGCCGGTGGCCGGCGGCAAACAGGTGTGGAGCGAAATCGTCCTGCCGGGACGAGCACCGGCGCCGACCGCCTCGGATCCGGGGACGGAACGAGGGGGCCGACGGTGAGAACCCGCCTGTGGCACGTGGCCGCCGCCCTCGTGGTGGGACTCATGACGATGCCCCAGACCGCCTGCGGAGGCGACAAGGGGACGGGCTCGGACAGCTTCACCGTCGGCCTGCTGCTCCCGAGCCGGTCGGTCCCCCGCTGGGAGCACTCCGACAGACCGCTGATCGAGAAGCGGCTGAAGGAGCTGTGTCCGCGCTGCAGCGTGGAGTACGCCAACGCCGAGGACGACGCGGACCGACAGCGGCAACAGCTGACCTCCATGATCACCAAGGGGGTCCGGGTCCTGATCCTCGACGCCGCCGACGCGAGGGCGCTCCGTTCCTCCATCCTCGAAGCCCACCGGGCGGACGTACCGGTCGTCGCCTACGACCGGCTCGCGGAAGGCCCGGTCTCCGGCTACGTCAGCTTCGACGGAGGGCAGGTCGGCAGGCTCCAGGGCGAGGCGCTCCTGAAGGCGATGGACGGGCGGGCGAAGAGCAGGCAGGTCGTCATGCTGAACGGCGATCCGACCAGCCCCAACGCGGCCTGGTTCAGAAAGGGCGCCCTGTCCGTCCTGGCGGGCAAGGTCAGGATCGGCAGGTCGTACGCCATCCAGGGCTGGAGCACGGACGACGCCCACGCCCAGATGTCCGCCGCCGTCGCGGCCCTGGGCCCGGACCGGATCGGCGGGGTCCTGGCGGCCAACGACGCGATAGCCGCGGGCGCCGTCTCCGCCCTCAAGCGCGCCGGCGTCAGGCCACTTCCCCCGGTCACCGGTCAGGACGCGGACCTCGACGCCGTACGGCGGATCGTCGTGGGAGAGCAGTACATGACGGTCTACAAACCGTTCCGCGCGGAGGCGGATGCGGCCGCCGCCATGGCCGTGGCGCTGGGGCGTGGCGACGATCCCCGCAACGTCGCCCCCACGACGACCGACAGCCCCACCACCAGCCGTATCCCGTCAGTGCTGCTCACACCGAGGCCTGTGACGGCCCGCACCATCGAGCAGACGCTCGTCAAGGACGGCGTGTACACCATCGACGAGATCTGCACCCGCGCGCTCCGGCCCGCCTGCCGCAAGGCCGGGCTCGCGGGCTAGGCACCGTCAACGCGCGGTCCTCGTCACGGAGTCCACTTGATGTTCGGGTTCACGTGGCCGGTCCAGTTGAAGGCGGCCATGTTGTCCCAGCCGTCTCCGCTGTTGTTGATGTCGGCGGGATCCCATCCGTTGCCGGGGACCGCGTACCAGGTCGGCTCCCAGTAGAAGACGCCGATCGCGCCCGCAGTGCGGGCCGTGTTCTGCACGGCCGTGAAGTTGGCCGCCTGGCCCTGCCAGGTGAGGGGGTAGCCCGAGCAGCCGGAGGTGACCGAGTTGGCCGTGCCGTCCGCGTTGCCCGCGGTGAACGGGTACGCCGTCTCGGCGATGATCACGTCCTTGCCGTACCGGGACTTCATGTCGGACACGACGCTGCCCATGTTGGCCGGCGTGCCGTGCCACATGCAGTAGTAGGACAGCCCGGTGATGTCCCAGTTGACGCCCTTGGCCCTGATGCCGTCGTAGAACCAGCGGGCGTGAGCGTCGCTGTCCGCGTCCGCCGTGTGAATGACCACCTTGGTACCGCTGTTGCATGCCTTGGTCGCGTTGTAGCCGGACTTGAGCAGGAGGCTGAGGTTGGTGAAGTCGTTGTTGATCACCTTGCCGTCGTCCCACAGCATGCCGACGTTGATCTCGTTGCCGATCTGCACGCTGTCCGGAGTCGTGCCCTGGGCCTTGAGGCTGTTGCAGACGTCGTACGTGTAGTTGTAGACGTCGGTCTGCAACCGGCTGATGCCGTGCCCGGACCAGGCCGCGGGCTTGTACTGCTTGCCCGGATCCGCCCAGGTGTCCGAGTAGTGGAAGTCCACCAGCAGTTTGAGGCCCTTCGCCTTGACCGTCTTCGCGTACGCCAGGACCTTGGCCTTGTTGTTGTAGCCGCCGGCCGGGTTGTTCCAGATCCGCAGGCGGACGTAGTTCACGCCGGCGCCCTTGAGGATGTCCAGCGGGTCCTTGGCGTTGCCGTTCGCGTCGTAGTACTTGGCGCCCAGGTCGAGTGCCCGCTGTGCCGTCGAGACATCGGCGCCGAGCATGCTGAGCGAGCCCGCGGCGGAGGCGCTCGTCGGCGTGGTGAGCATGGCCGCCGGCAGCGCGGCGGCCACTGCGAGCAGGGCGGCGACCTTCATGGTGCGCCTGGAGCCGTGCACGGACATCCCGATCTCCTTTGACCCGGCGTCGAGTTGACGAGACGCCAACTGCTGAGAACGTGCACAGTAAGGGACGTTGTTGTCATGGGCAATGCAAAGCGCAAGGCGGATGGGACGAACTGGGAACGTGCACACATGGGTGCCCGTCAGCAGAGAGCCGTGCCCGGGGTGTGCCGGGCACGGCTCAGCGGTGTGCGTGGTGGGGGTTCTAGTGCCGGTGGCTTCCGACGGTGACGGTGCCGGTGGTCCTCGTACCGTCCTGGTTGTCGTAGACGACGTCGCCGGTGGTCTTCTTCCAGATCCTGATGCGGTACGTGTCCGGCCTGTCGGTGGCGGTGAGACGGAACCCGTAGCCGCCGTGGCCGTCGACCGTGCCGGAGCCCTGGTAGACGGCCCGGGAGCCGGTGATCACGAGCCAGTCGGAGCCGGTGGAGCGGAAGTTGAGCCGGGCGGCGCCGAAGACGAACACGGCCTCCCCGGTGGGGGTGGCGGCCCCCTTGTGGTAGCGGGCGCCGAAGGTGAACGCCGCCTTGCCGGTCAGCTCCGGCCTGGCCGGGTAGGCGCCGGCCGGTGACGTGATCGTGCCGGCGCCGAACGCCGGACCGGCGGCACGGTCGTAGACGATCACCTCGGGCAGCGTTGTGCTGTCCGTGCCCCCGTCGTCGTCCGAGACGGTGATCACCGGGCGGTGGATGCCTGCGGCGCCGTAGACGTGCTCGGCACGGCAGGCGTCGCCGGAGCCGGTGAGTCGGCCCGATGTCGGTTTGGTGCCGTCCTTCCAGTCGATCGTGCAGGTGTGGCTGTCGGACGTGCCCGGATCGGTGAAGGCAGCGGTGACAACCACCGCTTTCCCAACGGGAGTCGGGGTCACCGGGCCTGTCGCCGAGGTGATCGACGGGGCGGCGTTGGAAACCGTGACCGTGGTGGTGTCGGTGCTGCGGCCGCCGGTCAGGGTCAGCTTGAAGGTGCCGTTGTCGGTGCAAGTGACCGTGGTCCGGGCCGAGTTGGCGTCGGTGACGGTGCACGGGGCACCTTCCTCGACCGTCCACCTGGGCGTACCGGCGCCGGAGATCGTGCCGGCGAGCGGAATGGCCTCGCCCTCGGTGCCGGTGGCGTCCGGACCCGCGTGGACGATGGTGACCGGGTCGATGCTCGTGAGCGTCGGGACGACCCTCTCGATCAGGCCGTCGGAGTCGAACTCCATCTTGTCGATGGTGGTTTCACGGTGGGTGCCGTCTCCGCCGGGGATGGCGAAGCGGTGGTAGGCGATGTACCAGTCGTCGGTGTCGGGCACGTGTACGACGCTGTGGTGGCCGGTGCCCTTGATGCCCTGGGAGAGGTCCTTCGAGAGGATCACGCCCCGCTTGGTCCAGGGGCCGGTGGGGGAAGGGCCGGTGGCGTAGGCGACCCGGTAGTTCTCGTCCCGGGTGTCGTTCTCCGACCACATGAAGTAGTAGGTGCCCTTGCGCTTGATGACGAAGGAGCCCTCGTTGTAACCGCTCGGGGTGATGTCCTTGACCTTCGAGGTGTCGATGGAGGTCATGTCGGCGCCCAATGGCACCACGTACGCGTGGCCGTTGCCGAAGTACAGGTACGACTGGCCGTCGTCGTCGGTGAAGACCGCGGGGTCGATCATCTGGCCGCTGAAGGCCCCCGCCTTCAGGAGCGGCTTGCCGAGCGCGTCCTTGAACGGGCCCGTCGGCGAGTCTGAGACCGCGACACCGATGTTCGCGTCGGCGCAGAAGTAGAAGTAGTACTTCCCGTCCTTCTCGGCGATGGTCGGCGCCCAGGCCCTGCTGTCCGCCCAGGAGACGTCCGGGCCCAGGTCGAGGATGACGCCGTGGTCCTTCCAGTGGACCAGATCGGTCGAGGAGTACGCCTTGAACTGCGTACCGCTCCAGCCCTCGAAGCCGTCGGTCGTCGGGTACATGTAGAAGGTGTCGCCGAATCGGACGATGTTCGGGTCGGCGTTCAGGCCGGGCAGCACCGGGCTCTTCATGATGAGCGCCGACACGGTCCAGGTGCGCTTCTTGCCGTCGGAGCCCGTCACCTCGTACGTCACCGGCTTGCTGAAGTCCTGGACGCTGCCGGAGGCGGGGCTGATCGCCGCGCCGTGGGCCAGGGTGAACTCCGGTGCCAGTGAGGTGAGATCGGTGCCTTCCTCGAGCGGGAGGGTGATCTTGCTGTCGGCGTTGTCGATGATGGCGTCGACCTTCAGATCAGGGTGCGTGGCCTTCGCGATGCCCGCCGTGTTGCCGCTGAGCTCCATGACCTCCGCGGCCGACAGGGCCCGGTCATAGATCCGGAAGTCGTCGACCTCGCCGCCGAAGTACGGGTCGGCCGAGTACAGGGAACGGCCGATGTAGCCGCTGTAGTCCTTGTTCGCGTCGTACAGCTCGGACGGCTTGATGGTGGTAGTGGTGCGCGCCGCCTCGATGCCGTCGACGTAGAGGACCATCGTGCCGGTCGAGCCGTCGAGGGTGACGGTGACGTGCCGCCACTCACCGGGCGTGAGCTGCGAGCCGGCCGTCAGCTTCGACTCCGCCGACCAACTGGCCTTCGTGATCGCCGAGTAGAGGCTGGAGCCGCCGTTGGAGGGGGTGGCGAAGAGGTACTTGTTGCTGTCGGGGCCCAGCCCGAACAGCCACTGGAAGCTGCTGCCGCCCTTCCACTTCGCGTACGTCGACACGGTCACGCTGTCGGCGTTCTTCAGCACCCCGTTCGGGATCTTCACATACGGCGAACTCGACGCGTCCCCCGACATCTTGAACGAGCCGCCCTGCACACCCGTGCCGAAGTCGGGCGTGTGGACGTAGGTGCCATGGTAGCCGTGGCCGCTGGAGTCGCGGGCGATGTTGCCGCCCGTCTCGTCGAAGTCGTAGTGCAGGAGCAGGTCGGCCGGGACGTCGGCGCCCTCCTCCGACACCGTGACCTCGGCCTGGACGGGGAGGGCCGAGCCGTCCGGCAGACTGCCGGTCACGGTGAAGGTTCCGGGGGCCGCGTAGGCCGAGGCCGGGACGTCGTCCCAGGTGACGGCGGTGGGCCGGTCGACCCCGTCGGCGTACTTGGCGATCACGGTGGCCGGCAGGACCGGCGCCTGACCGGTCTTCGTCCTCACCTTCACGCCCTCGACGCTCTCCACCAGCTGGTCGGGCTGGTAGGCGCGCAGCAGACGGTCGTACTCGGCCTGGGTGACGGGCAGAACGGTGCCGTGGCGGGGCCTGGCCGGCAGGTCGTAGCCGGTGGACGGGGTCCAGTTGCCGGAGGCCAGGTCCGTCGTCTCGAAGGGGATGTAGCCGCGGCCGCCGAACTCGTCGAGGAAGGCGTACCACTTGTCCTCGGTGTTGGACTTGAACACCAGCGGCCCCTCGGCCGCGCTCATCGCGCCCTTGCCGATGCCCTCGGCGACCGGGTCCCAGGAGCCCAGGATCGAGTCGCTCTTCTCCTCGAAGATGAACTTGCTGTTGGGGGTGGAGGAGGTGTTGTTCCGCTCGTCCTTGGACAGGCGGTAGTACGTCCCGTCGTGCTGGATCATCGTGGAGTCGATGACCGAGTAGCCGCGGTCGATCCACACCTTGGGCTCGCTGAAGGTGTAGAAATCGCGGGTGGTGGCGTACATCATGCGGTTGTACGTGTCGCCGCCGTGGTCGGCGTTGTCGTACAGCTTCGACGCCCAGAAGACCACGTACTCGCCGCGCTTCGCGTCGTAGAACGCTTCAGGTGCCCAGGTGTTGCCGGCGCTGTCGGGGGAGATCTTCACCAGCCGCTGGTTCGTCCAGTGCACCAGGTCGGTGGACTCCCAGATCATGATCGACTTGCTGCCGGTGCGCTGGGCGGCATCCCAGTCGCCGTTGCCGTAGATCCTGAGGTCGGTGGCGATCTGGTAGAACTTGTCGCCCTCGGGGGAGCGGATGATGAACGGGTCGCGCAGGCCCTTCTCGCCGAGCGTGGAGGTGAGGACGGGCTTGCCGTCGTTCAACTCCCGCCAGTGCAGGGGGTCGTTGCCCTTGCTGAGGGCGTTGTAGATCTGTTCGCCGTCCGCGGTGCCCTCGCCGGTGAAGTAGCTGAACATGTAGCCCTTGAGGGCTGCCTTGGCGGGCAGTTCGGGCACGTGCGCGGTGAAGGTGCGGGTGGCGGTCGCCTCGCCCTTGGTCACGGTGGCGGTCAGCTCGACGGTGGCGGCGCCGTCGCCGTGCGCGGGGCGGTGGACCACACCATCGGCGGAGACGACGTCCGCCTTCGCGGAGGACCAGGCGACCTTCGTGTCGTAGGAACCGCTTGCCGGGAGGGTGAGGTTGCCGCGTGCGTCGTCGAGGTTGTGGACGGTCAGCGCGTCGGCGGCCTGCCGGGTGGCGGTGGCGTCGTCGAAGTCGGGCAGGACCGTCACTTCGAAGGTCCGGGTGTCGGTGACCGTGCCCTTCTTCAGGGTCGCCGTCAGCGTGGCGTGGCCGTCCGGTGAACCGGCGGCGGGGCGGGCGACCTTGCCGGAGTCCGAGACGACCGCGGTGTTGTCGCTGGCCCAGCTGATCGTGGAGCCGCCGGCCGTACCGGTCTTCGGCAGGTCCAGGTCGGCGGTGACGGCGCTGGTGTCACCGAGGTTCAGGGCCGCCTTGTCGTCCGCGACGCCCTGTGTGTCGACGGGGAGGGCGAGTTGCTCGACCTCCGAGCCGGCCAGTGCGCGGTCGTATACGCGGAAGTCGCGGATCCGGCCCTTGAAGAGCTTGTCGCCGGAGTACACGGACTTGCCTATGTAGTTGGCGGTGGTGGTGCCGGAGCCGATCGCGCCGGGGGTGATGGTCACCGACGTGTTGCGGCCCACCTCGACGCCGTCCTCGTAGAGCACGCCCGTGGTGCCGGTCTGGGTGTAGGCGAGGTGCTTCCAGACCGCGCGGGTGAGGTTGTGGGAGTCGGACGGCTTCGTGGTCTGTTCCGTCGACCAGTTGCCGGTCGCCACCGAGGTGCGCAGGGAGTTGCCGGTGGTGAACAGGTAGCCGTTGCCGTTGCCGCCGCTGGAGTTGCCGAAGCCGTAGAGGAAGTACGGCGTGGTCTGCGCGGAGTCGAGGAGCACGTCCAGGGAGACGGTGATCGAGTCCATGCCCTTCATGACGTCGTCCGGCACCTTGATGTAGGTGTCGGACCCGTTGAAGGCGAGCCCCTTACCGGACGCCGACCAGTCGGCGGTGCCGCTCACCGTGCCGTCGCGGCCGTTGCCGGAGGCGTCGCTCACGGTGGTCCCGGATCCGGCGTCGAGTTTGTACCACAGGGCCAGACCGTCGGTGAGGTCCGAGGCTTCGGCCGTCTGGGCCGCCTGTGCGGGGAGGGCGGGACCGGCGAGGGTCAGGAGCATCGCGGCGGCGGTCAGTCCGGCGAGATGGCCCGCCAGGCGTCTCGCGCGGCCGGGAAGTCGTGCGCTGTGCGTCATGTCGGGATTCCCTGCTGAGACATGGCTGATGACGGGGAGAAAGGCGGGATGCGAGCAAGCGGGAGCCGGCCGACAGCGCGTTCGCCGCAGGCCTGGTGTTACGTGGAGGTGACGTCGTGTTGCGAGAGTTTCAATCGGCGTCCTGTGGGGCGTCAAGAGGTTTCGAACGATGTGCGACAGGTCGAACGAAAGGAGTCGGGATGAGTACGGCGACCGTCGTCGGTGCCGGGCCCAACGGTCTGGCCGCCGCCGTCGCCCTGGCCCGGGCCGGCCTGCGGGTCACGGTGCTGGAGGCGGCCGACCGGATCGGCGGCGGCACCCGCTCCGGCGAGGCGATCGTGCCGGGGCTGCTGCACGATTTCTGCTCCGCCATCCACCCCATGGCCGTCGGCTCGTCGTTCCTGAACGAACTCGGCCTCGATCGGTACGGGTTGCGGTGGGCGTGGCCGGAGATCGACTGCGTGCATCCGCTCGACGGCGGCACGGCCGGGGTGCTGCACCGCTCGGTGACCGCGACCGCCGCCGGTCTCGGCGCCGACGGCCGGACCTGGCGGCGGCTGTTCGAGGGGCCGTCGGCGGCGTACGACACCTTCGGCGACGACATCATGGGCCCGCTCCTGCGCCTGCCCCGGCACCCGATCCGCCTCGCCCGCTTCGGTGCTCCCGCGCTCGCCCCCGCCTCCCTGCTGGCGAAGGCGTTCAGGACCGAGGAGGCCAGGGGCCTGTGGGGCGGGGTCGCCGCGCACGCCTTCCACCCCCTGGAACGGCCGCTGACCGCAAGCATCGGGCTGGGCATCGTCACCGCCGGCCACTGCTACGGCTGGGCCGTGGCCGAAGGGGGATCGCGCCGCATCACCGACGCCATGGCGGCGCTGCTGCGTGAACTCGGGGGGACGATCGCGACCGGGGTACGGGTGCGGTCGGTCGCCCAACTCCCGCACGCGGACGTGACCTTGTGGGACGTGGCGCCCACCGCCCTGGCCGACATCCTCGGCGATCTGCTGCCGCCCCGGATCGCCCGCGCCTACCGGCGCTACCGCTACGGACCGGGAGCGTTCAAGGTCGACTTCGCGGTCGAGGGCGGCGTCCCCTGGCGGGCGGAGGCGGCACGGCGGGCCGGCACGGTGCATGTCGGCGGCACCTACGCCGAGATCGCGGCGACGGAGCGGGACATCCACGCCGGGCGGATGCCTCGGCGGCCGTTCGTCCTGGTCGGGCAGCAGTACCTGGCCGACCCGTCACGGTCGGCCGGCGACATCCACCCCGTGTGGTCGTACGCCCACGTCCCGAACGGCTACACCGGCGACGCCACCGAGGCGATCACCGCCCAGATCGAGCGGTTCGCACCCGGCTTCCGGGACCGCATCATCGGCACCGCGGTGCGCACCACGCCCGGCTTCGCCGAGTACAACCCCAACTACGTCGGCGGCAACATCATGACCGGCGCCACGGACATCCCCCAGCTCCTCCTCGGAACACGCCCCACCCTGCAGCCCTACGACACCGGAGTCCCCGGCCACTATCTGTGCTCCGCGGCCACCCCGCCCGGCGCCGGCGCCCATGGAATGTGCGGAGCCCATGCCGCGGCCCGAGCCCTGCGGCGGCTGCGCGCGTGACGCCTCGACGGCCTCGGTCAGGGAGGTGGCGATGTCCGCCTCCGCACGCTCCAGGCGTTCGAGGACCGCTTCGGTGTGGGCAACGAGGATCTCGGCCTGTGCGGTCGGCCGCACCCGCCGTCCGACCGGTTCCAGCAGCGGGACACCCACTTCGGCTTCCAGCTGGGACAGCTGCTGGGAGACCGACGAGGGGGCGTAGGACAGGGCGGCGGCGACGGCCGCGAGGGTGCCGCGGTGGCCCGATCTGACTTGTCCGATTCCTGCCCGACGCGCACCCTGGGTCTGTGAGGACCCTCACCGCGCGAATAGAGCAAGAATGGCCACTTACGATCAGGGAGACGGTCACCGCGGGTGGTCAGCCGAGGTCGCGACGGTCACCGTCAGCATGGACGGCATCGTCACGGGATGGAGCGAGGGCGCTCGGCGGCTGCTCGGCCACCGCGCCCCGGACGTCGTAGGACGTGCCGCGGCCGATCTGCTCCTCGGCCGCGAGGCTCCCCAGGCGGCGGGGTTCGCCCTCACCGGCTCCCAGGAATGGAGCGGCACGGCGGCGCTGCAGCATCGGGACGGTCACCGCGTCGAAGTGACCCTGCACGCCCATCCGTCGCTGGGCGGCGACGGCACACCCCAGGGGTTCGTCGTCGCCGTCACCGTCCCTTCCGCCGATTCCCGGCCCGACCGGGCGATGGTGGAGTGGGCCTTCGCGCAGTCCTCGATCGCGCTCGCCGCCTATTCCACCGCCTCCCGCTCATGGCATCTCAACGCGGCCGCCGAGCGCGGCGAGCCCATCTCCGACGCGGGCCCGGAGCAGCCCGGGTCAGCCCTCGCAGAGGAAGGCTTCCTCCGCTGCGTCGGGCGGGTCGCCGACGAGGCCACGCCGATGCGCTATGAGCGCTCCGCCCCGCAGCCGTCCTCCGCACCCGTCCCGGCTCGTCAGCCGGCCTGGATCATCGAGCTGTGGCCGGTGCGGGATCCCGCCAGCGGCGAGGTCGTCGGTGTGGGCACCGCCGCGTTCGACAGCAGTGACCAGCATTCCGCGCGGCAGCGGCTGGCCCTGCTGCAAGAGGCCGGCACCAGTATCGGCACCACCCTCAATGTGACCCGCACCGCCAAGGAGCTCGCCGCTCTCGCCGTGCCGCGGCTCGCCGACTTCGCCAGCGTGGACCTGCTCGACTCCGTGCTGCGCGGGGAGGAACCGGTACCCGGCCCGGTCGACGCGACCGTGGTGCTGCGCAGGGTCGCCCACCGGTCCGCCACCCGCGGCGACGTGGTGCCCGACGCCGCCGTCGACCTCGGCGAGATCGACGACTACCCGCCGTTCTCGCCCCCCGCCCGCTGCCTGACCAGCGGGCGACCGCTGCTGAGCGGGGCCGACGATCCCGACTTCGTCCGCTGGACCGCCGGGCGTGAGTCGCGCACCGCGGCGGTCGAGACGTACGGAATCCACTCCGCCATCGCGACCCCGCTGCGCGCCCGCGGCAGCACCCTCGGCGTCGCGGTCTTCGTCCGGACCGAAGGCTCGCCACCCTTCGAACAGGACGATCTGATGCTCGCCGAGGAACTCGCCGGCCGGGCGGCCGTCGGCGTCGACAACGCGCGCCGCTACACCCGGGAGCGCACCAACGCCCTCACCCTCCAGCGCAGTCTGCTCCCCCGCGACCTGCCCAAACAGGCGGCCGTCGAGGTGGCGTACCGGTATCTGCCGGCCGGCCGAGGTGCGGGAGTGGGTGGCGACTGGTTCGACGTCGTGCCCCTGTCCGGCACCCGTGTCGCCCTCGTCGTCGGCGATGTGGTCGGGCACGGCATCCACGCCTCCGCCACCATGGGACGGCTGCGCACCGCGGTGCGCACCCTCGCCGACGTGGACCTGCCGCCGGACGAACTCCTCACCCACCTCGACGACCTGGTCATCCATCTCTCCACGGACAGGGAGGACATTTCCCCGGGCGAGTCGTACGTGGCCAGTGGCGAGATCGGTGCGACCTGCCTCTACGCCGTCTACGACCCCGTCTCCCGTATCTGCACCTTCGCCAGCGCGGGCCATGTCCCGCCCGCCGTGCTGCTCCCCGACGGCACGGTCAGCGTCGTCCGCCTCACCCCCGGTCCGCTGCTCGGCGTCGGCGGGCTGCCCTTCGAGGCCACCGAACTGGAGCTGCCCGAGGGCAGCCTGCTCGCCTTCTGCACCGACGGTCTGATCGAGGCGCGCGACCGCGATGTCGGCCTCGGGCTCGAACGGCTCTGCGAGGCGCTGGCTGCTCCCGTCCCCTCCCTGGAGGTCACCTGCGACACCATCCTCAAGGCCCTGCTGCCGGAGTCTCCCGCCGACGACGTGGCCCTGCTCCTGGCCCGCACCCGTGCCCTGCACGCCGACCAGGTCGCCGCCTGGTCCCTGCCGTCCGACCCTGCGATCGTGGCCGACGCCCGTGCCCAGACCTCCCGCCAGCTCGCCGCCTGGGGGCTGGAGGACGCCGCGTTCGTCACCGAGCTGGTGGTCAGCGAACTGGTCACCAACGCCATCCGCTACGGGGCCGTACCGATCGGCCTGCGGCTGATCCGGGACCGGACCCTGATCTGCGAGGTGTCCGACGCCAGCAACACCGCCCCGCACCTGCGCCGGGCCCGCACCTACGACGAGGGCGGGCGGGGGCTGCACATGGTCGCCCAGCTCACTCAGGGCTGGGGCACCCGGCAGACCTCCGTGGGCAAGACCATCTGGGCCGAGCAAACCCTCCCGGCCGGCTGACCATGGCCGCGCCCGTCACAGACGAGGGTCGCGGCGGCGGAACCCGCACGCTCGGACTGCTGTACCCGCCGGCCGGACGCCACCGCGACTACACCACCATGCAGCTCGCCTTCGTCGGAGGGATCGCCGAAGCGGCCACCGCCCACGGCTACGACCTGCTGCTGTCGCCGGCCGACCGGCACGACGACCCCTCGTTCCTGCGGATGATCAGCGACCGGCGGGTCGACGGCGTGATCGTCATGGAGATCCGCCGGGAGGACGACCGCGTCGAGCGGCTGGCCGAGGAGGGTTTCCCCTTCGTGGCCATCGGGCGCAACCACCGGACCGACGTGTCCGGCTGGGTCGACCTGGACTTCGCCGGTCTGGCCGGGGCCTGTGTCCAGCACCTCGCCGACCTGGGCCACACCAGGATCGCCTTCGCCAACCGGTCCGAGCAGTTGTTCGACAGCGGGTACGGGTTCGCGCGGTTCGGCGACGAGGGCTACACCGAAGCGATGAAGAAACTCCTGCTCACCCCGCGCGCATACCTCTGCGGCGACGACCTCGCCTCGGGGGAGCAGGTCGTGGAAAGAATCCTGCTGGACGACCCGCTGACCACTTCCCTGGTCACCCTGAACGAGGCGGCCCTGGAGGGCGTCTACCGCGGCCTCACCCGGCACGGCCGCAGCGTGCCGCGCGACTTCTCCGTCGTCGGCGTGGCGGCCAGCCCCTGGGCCGAGCAGGTGACCCCGGCGCTCACCGCCGCGGGGATCCCCGCCAAGGAGATGACCAGGGTCGCCGTCGACCTGATGATGCAGCGGCTGCGCTCACCCGACTCGCCGCCCCGGCACGTCCTGCTGAAACCCCTGATCACCCTGCGTGCCAGCACAGGACGGTGCCGTCCGGTGCCGGGCTCGGAACCCGAGGCGGAATTCCCCGATTTCCCCGAATTCGGCATGGAATTCTGATACGTCGGTTTCCGGCACGTCGGCTTCGTGCCAGAAACCGACGTCCGACCATCTCCGGGAGCTGTCCATGTCGTACCCCCTCGACCGCCGCGGTTTTCTGCGCACCTCGGGCACCGCAGCAACGGCGGCTGCCCTCGGCCTCGGCGGCGCCCTGACCTCCTGCAGCCCGGGCACCTCGGGCCCGGTCACCCTCACCTGGTGGGACTACTTCACCCTGGACAACTTCCAGCCCGGAATGAACCGCCTGATCAAGGACATCGAGGCCGGCGTCCCCGACGTGAAGATCGAGCGGCGGACCTTCCCGTTCGCCGAACTCGACCGGCAGATCGCCCTGGCCGCCATCTCCGGCGACCTGCCGGACATCGCCATCGTCGACAACGTCGCCATGAACACCCTCGGCGGCAGCCATCTGCTCGCCGACCTCACCACCATGGTCGAGAAATGGGGACAGGCCGACCGGTACTACAAGGGCCCCTGGTCCGGCTGTCAGGTCGGCGGCAAGACCCTCGGCATCCCCAACAACAGCAACTGCCTCGCCCTGTACTGCAACACCGCGATGCTCAAGTCCGCCGGTGTGAAACCCCCCACCACCTGGGACGAACTGGCCTCCGCCGCCCACCGGCTGACCAGCGGCGACCGCTACGGCCTGGCCCTGAGCGCGATCAAGACCGAGGAAGGCGTCTTCCAGTTCCTGCCGTTCCTGTGGCAGGCGGGCGGCGACCTGGACACCTTCAGCACATACGGTGCCACCGCGCTGTCGTTCCTCGACGAACTGATCACCAAGGGGTCCCTGTCCGAACAGTGCGTGGGCTGGACCCAGCAGGACGCCAACACCCGGTTTCTCAACCAGCGCGCCGCCATGCAGATCAACGGCCCCTGGCAGGTCCCCACCCTGAAGAAGGCCGCCTTCGACTGGAACGTGGTCGCCCTGCCCCGGGACAAGGCGGCCGCCACCTGCCTGGGCGGGGAGAACTGGGTCGTGATGGCGAGCAGCAAACACGTGGACAAGGCATGGGAGGTCCTTCAGTACACGCAGCGCCCGTCGGTGCTGGTGCCCTACCTGGTGTCGTTCGGCGACCTGCCCTCCCGCAAGGACCTTGCCGACCAGGGCACTTGGGCATCCGACCCCGCTCTGCGGCTCTTCCTCAGCCAGCTGCCGCTGGCCCGCCCGCGCCAGTACGGCGCGCACTACGCAGAGGCCTCGCAGGCGGTCGCGGAGGCGGAGCAGGCGGTGCTCGCCGGGTCCGCGTCCCCCTCCGCCGCGGCCAGGACCGCGGCCGCCAAGATCGACAAGGCGCTGGGCAACCGATGAGCCGGACCCCGTCTCCCTCCGCACGCCTCCGACGCGAGGGCTACCTGTTCTGCCTCCCGGGAATGGCCTTCCTCGCCCTCTTCCTGGCCTACCCGCTCCTCTACAACGTGTGGACGTCCGTCCACGACGTCGACCTGGGCCAACTGCTGGGCGGGGCCGCGCGGTTCAATGGCCTCGACAACTACCGGACCGTGGCCCGCGACCCGGCCTTCTGGCACTCCGTACGCCTCTCGCTGATCTTCACAGGGGGCTCGCTGCTGCTCCAGTTCAGCATCGGCTTCGCCCTGGCCCTGCTCTTCGCCCGCCCCTTCCCGCTGGGCGGGCTGCTGCGGTCGCTCCTGCTGGTGGCCTGGCTGCTTCCGCCCGTGGTCAGCGGCACCCTCTTCCGCTGGCTGCTGGACGCGGAGTCCGGCGCCTACAACGCCCTGCTAGAAGCGGTCGGCCTGGGCGCCCTGTCCCACGACTGGCTCACCGACCCCTCCACCTCCCTGGCCGGTGTCGTGTTCGCCAACATCTGGGTCGGGGTGCCCTTCAACATGCTGCTGCTCCTGGTCGGACTGCACACCATCGACCCCGAACTCCATGAGGCCGCCGCCCTCGACGGCGCGGGTGCCGGGCGGCGCTTCCGTCACATCACGCTCCCGCTGATGCGGCCGGTCGCGGTGACCGTCCTGCTCCTCGGCCTCGTCTACACCTTCAAGGTCTTCGACCTCGTCTTCGTGATGACGGGCGGCGGCCCCGTCGACGCCACCCGCGTGCTCTCCCTCTACGTCTACGAGGTCTTCTTCACGTTCTTCCGGTTCGGCCGGGGCGCTGCCGCCGGTCTGCTGCTGCTCGTCGTACCGCTGCTCGCGGGCGTGTTCTACGTACGACGGCTGCGGCGCGAGGAAGCGGCGTCGGCGGGCGGTGCCGTATGAACGCGGCGGGCGCCGTATGAAGCCGCCACGCCACCCTTGGCTGTTCACCGCGATCGCCACGGTGATCACGGCGGCCTTCCTGCTGCCGGTGTACTGGATGGCGAAGACCAGCCTCACCCGGCCGGACCGCATCGAGGCGCCCACCCCGCAGTGGGTGCCCGCTCCCGTCACCGGCGAGAACTACTCGACGGCACTGGGCTATTCGGGGTTGACCCGGGCCCTGCTCAACAGCCTGGTCATCTCCTGCGGGGTGGTGGCGCTGACCCTGCTGCTGGGCGTTCCGCTCGCCTACGCGCTCGCCCGGATCCGGATGCGCGGTTCGGGGGCGATGGTGCTCGCGCTCCTGGTCGCCCAACTCCCGCCCGCCATCGTGCTGGCGGCACCCCTGTTCATCCTGGAACGCCGGGCCGGTCTCGCCGACACCTACCTGGGCCTGATCCTCGCCGACACGACGCTCACACTCCCCTTCACGGTGATCGTGCTGCGTCCCGTACTGCGCAGTGTGCCGCCAGAGTTGGAGGAGGCCGCCCAGATCGACGGCTGCGGACTGCCGGGCGTACTGCTCCGTGTCGTCCTTCCGCTCATGGTGCCCGGAGTGGTCGCGGCGGCGGGGCTGTCCTTCCTGATCGCCTGGGGCGAGTTCCTGTTCGGCCTCACGCTCACCCAGGGACCCGACGTCCAGCCCGTCACCGTCCTGCTCAACTCCTTCGTCGGGCAGCACGGAACGTCTTGGGGTGCCCTGATGGCCACGGCCACGCTCGTCAGCATCCCGGTGGTCTGCGTTTTCTCCCTCTTCCAGCGCTTCATCGTCGGCGGACTGACCGCGGGCAGCGTGCGGGGCTGACGTCAGTGCCCGTTCCGGGCCGCTCGTACCAGGGCGTCGAAGAGGCCCTGCTGCGCGGCGTCCTCGTGGGCGGTGTCCTCCGGGTGCCATTGAACGGCCGTGAACCAACCGTAGGAACCGGTGAGTTCGAGTCCCTCCACCGTGCCGTCCGCGGCGCGCGCGGTGACCGTGAGCCCCGTGCCGGGGCGGTCCACCCGCTGGTGGTGGTAGCAGGACGCCTCCACCTTCTGCACGCTCGTGGCCCGCTCCAAAAGGGTGCCGGCCTGGACGGCCACCGGGTGCACGACGTGCCGGTGCGCGCGTTCCGGACCGCCCATGTCCTGGTGCAGGGTGCCGCCGAGGGCGACGTTGACGACCTGGAGGCCGCGGCAGACCGCCAGCAGGGGCAGGCCCGAGTCCAGGGTCGTACGGGCGAGTTCGAGGTCGAAGGCGTCCTGGAGGTCGTCGACGTCGTACACGGTGTCGTGGATGTCGGTGGCGCCATAGCGGTGCGGGGCCAGATCGCCGCCTCCGGGGAGCAGGACGCCGTCGAAGCGGGCGAGACGGGCGGCGACCTCGGAGTGCGCGGGGTGGATGCCGACCGGTTCGCCGCCCGCGCGCCACACCGCCTCGATGAGCGCGCGGGCGTTGACCTCGGCGGCGTACCGCAGGGCTGAGGTCGTGGCGGAGAAGCGCGCGGGGATCGCTATCAAGGGCCGCGTCACAGCTGGATCCAGGTCGTCTTGAGCTCGGTGTACTTCTCGATGGCGTGCACGGACTTGTCACGCCCGTTGCCCGACTGCTTCATGCCGCCGAAGGGCACGGTCAGGTCGCCCTCCTCATAGCAGTTGACCCAGACCGTGCCGGCCTTCAGCGCCCGGGAGGCCTTGTGGGCGGTGGGCAGGTCGGAGGTCCACAGACCGGCTGCCAGGCCGTACTCCGTGGCGTTGGCGAGTCGTACCGCCTCGTCCAGGTCGTCGAAGGTGAGGACGGACAGGACCGGGCCGAAGATCTCCTCGCGGGCCAGTCGCATGCCGGGGGCCACCTGCTCGAAGACGGTCGGTTCCAGGAAGCTGCCGCCGGTGTCGGTGAGGGTGCGGGAGCCGCCCGTGCGCAGTCGCGCGCCTTCCTCGCGGCCGGTGGCGATGTGGTCGAGGACGCGCTCCAGATGGCCTTCGCCGACCAGGGCGCCCATCTCGGTCGCCGGGTCCAGGGGGTCGCCGACCCGCAGTGCGCGGGCCCGGGCCACGATCGCATCGGTGACGCGTTCGGCGACGGAGGAGTGCACCAGCAGCCGGGAGGGTGCGGTGCACATCTCGCCCTGGTTGAAGAAGATGCCCCAGGCGGCGGTGGCGGCGGCCTTCTCCAGGTCGGGGGCGTCGGGGAGGATGATGTTCGGTGACTTGCCGCCCAGTTCCAGCCAGACCCGCTTGAGGTTGGAGTCGGCCGCGTAGCGCAGGAAGTGGCGGCCCACCGCCGTGGATCCGGTGAACGCCAGGACGTCCACGTCGGGGTGCAGGCCGAGCGCCCGGCCGGCCACCGGCCCGTCGCCGGTCACGACGTTGAGCACGCCCGGCGGCAACCCGGCCTCGGTGGCGAGCCGCCCCAGCAGCAGGGCTGACAGGGGTGAGTTCTCGGACGGCTTCAGTACGACCGTGCAGCCCGCGGCCAGCGCCGGGGCGACCTTCCAACTCGCCAGTGTCAGGGGGAAGTTCCACGGCACGACGGCGCCCACGACGCCCGCCGGCTCACGGGTGACCAGGGCGAGGGCGTCCGGGGCGGTGTGCGGGGACTCGTCGGTGAGTTTGTCCGCCAGCTGCCCGTACCAGCGGAAGGTGTTGATGGCGGCGCGCAGTTCGATGTCGTGCGCGTCCGTGATCGGCTTGCCCATCTCCAGGCTGATGGTCAGCGCGAGCTTCTCCCGCTGCTCTTCGAGGAGTTCGGCGATGCGCAGCAGAATCCGGCCGCGGTCGGCGGGCGCGAGACGTGGCCAGGGGCCGGAGTCGAAGGCCCGGCGCGCGGCGGCCACGGCCAGGTCGACCTCGGCGGGCCGGGCGTCGGCGATCTCGGCGAGGACCTGTCCGTCGCGAGGCGAGACGACGGCGAATGCGGGGCCGCCGCCCGGTTCGTCCACCCCGTCGATGTGGTGCCGGGTGGGCAGCTCCAGAACCTTGGCGCGACGCAGCAGATCGTCGTGGGCGAGGGCCGGCATCAGCTGTCCGCTCCCTGGTCCTGGAGGTTTCCGGATGGTTCGGATCGATGCCGGTGCCGGGTCAGGTGCGCTGCGACCAGCCCCAGGACCAGCACTGCCGGGACGGTGAGCTGGAGCCAGACGGCGGTGGCCTGGTCGCCGCCGATGAGCGTGGTGAAGTTCGCGATGATCAGCCAGATACCGCCGGCGATGCCGAGTGCGCCCAGAACCGGTGCGACCAGGGTGTTCCAGGTCCGGGTGTCGGCCCGTGAGCGACGGAAGAAGACGACCACGGAGACGGAGGTCAGGAAGTACAGGAGCATGATCCCCAGGACGGCGACGCCGCTGAACCAGGAGAAGAGCGTCAGCACCGGGTCCTTGCCCAGCGCTGCGAACGGCATGACCAGGGCCACCGCGACCACCGTCTGGACGATCCCGGCCGCCCAGGGGGAGTGGCGCCGGTTCAGCGAGGTCAGCCGGTGCGGCAGCAGTCCTTCGCGGCCCAGGGAGAACAGGTAGCGGTTGGCGGAGTTGTGGAACGCCAGGATGCCGGCGAACAGCGAGGTGGCCAGCAGGACGGGCAGCACATCGCCGGTCCACGCGCCGAACTGCGCGGAGATGGGCGCGAAGACGAAGGACGTGGCGTCGCCCGATGCCAGCGCCTTGCCGGCCTCGGCGGTCGCCCTGGACGCGCCGTGCGCGGAGATCAGCATCCACGAGGTGAAGGTGAAGAAGCAGGTGATCACCGCGACCGCCAGGTAGGTGGCGCGTGGGACCGTCTTCCGGGGCTCCCGGGCCTCCTCGCCGTAGATGGCGGTGGCTTCGAAGCCGATCATCGACGCCACGGCGAACATCAGCGCCACGCCGGGGGCGCCCTGGAGCGCGGCGTGCGGAGAGAAGCTGTCACCGAAGCCGAGCCCCTCGGGGCCGCCGCCCTTGAAGAAGGTGACGAGGGCGAAGACGGTCAGGATGCTGAACTCCGCCAGGACGAACACGGCCAGGACCTTGGCGCCCATCTCGATCCCGGCGGCACCGAGGACCTGGACGAGCGCCATGGTGACCAGCGTGCAGACCCACCAGGCGACGTGTACGTCCGCGTAGTGCTGGATGAGTCCGCTCACCGTCGCGCCGTAGAGCCCGTACATGGCGGCCTGGACGGAGCAGTAGGCGAGGAGGGCGACGCCGGCGCTGCCGGAACCGGTCGAGCGGCCCAGGCCCTTGCCGATGTACATGTAGAAGGCGCCGGCGTCCACGACGTGGCGGCCCATGGCGACGAAGCCGATGGAGAACAGCAGGACCACGAGCCCGGCCGCGAGATACGCGGCGGGGGTGCCGGCGCCGTTGCCGATGGCGACGGCGATGGGGACGGCTCCGGCGATGCCGGTCAGCGGTGCCTGGGCGGAAAGGACGAAGAAGAGGATGCCCAGGACACCGAGGGAATCGGGCTTGAGCCTGCCGGTCATGGATGAATCCTGCGCGCTGTGCGGGGATACCGCCGTCTGACTGTCCACTCGGATCACCTGTCGGGGACGGGGAGGGATGGTGGTTCGTTTAGGGCCAAACGAGTTGCTTCATGGTGTGCTGGAACTATCCGTTTGGCAAGGGGGTGGCCGGAGTTTTCTCCGCAACCGGAAAAGGCCCCGGGAAACGCCCCGGGGCCTTGAAAAACTGCAGCTCAGGAGTCCGCGTCGAGGAGTCTCAGCAGGGCGCGCAACTGCTCCAGGGCGGCGTCCGTGACCTCCGGCTCGCCGAAGACGAGCTGGTGCAGCACCAGGCCGTCGAGCGCGGCGAAGACCAACCGGGTCATCGCCTGGTCCGCGCCGGCCGGCAGCATACGGTTCAGCTCGCGCCGGGTGGCATCGAAGTACTCGTCGTACAGCGCGCGCAGCTGCGGCAGCAGCTCCGGCCTGCGGCGCGCCTCGAGCAGCAGCTCGTACTGGAACGCCTGGGTGCCCGGATCCGCCGTGACCATGTCGGAGAGCCCGGTCGAGAAGTCCGCGACCTTGCCGGTGCCCGGTTCGAGGGCGCTGGTGCTCAGCGAGGTGCGGATCGTGTGGGCGAGGGCCTCCTCGATCAGCGTGTCGCGCGAACCGAAGTGGTGCACGACGAGCCCGTGGGTGACCCCGGCCTCCTCCGCGACGGCCCGGTAGGTGAGCTTGCGCAGACCGCCCCTCGCCACCACGCGTACGGCCGCGTTCAGCAGGGCCTCGCGCCCCTCGCCGTACTGCAGGCGCTTGCGTGGCTGTCGGCCCTTCGGGGCGTCTGCGGACTCGGTCATGCCGGTGACCCTACCGGTATCGCTGAGCAGGCCCTTCGGCATCAGCGCCGGGGCGGCCGGATGCCGCGGAACTCCCAGTCGCCGCCGAGCGCGGTGGACAGCACCTCCTCCGATTCGGTGGGCTGGGCGCCTACGTCGGAGCGGATCGGGGCCGGCCCGGTGACGATGTGGTTGGTGAGTCGGCCCAGGCCCTCGACCTCGACCTCGACGACGTCGCCGGGCTGTACGGGGCGGGAGTTGGCCGGGGTGCCGGACAGCAGCACATCCCCCGGACACAGGGTGATGGTGCGGGCGATGTCGGCGACGAGATAGTGCATGTCCCACTTCATCTCGTCGGTCGAACCGTCCTGTACGACCTCGCCGTTGACGTACGTCCGCAGGCTCTTGCCGTGGAAGTCCCAGTCGGTGACCAGCCCGGGGCCGAGCGGGCACAGCGTGTCGGAGCCCTTGACGCGGAGCATGGAACCGGCGTCGGTGTCGCGGAAGTCGTGCAGGCCGTAGTCGTTGGCGACGGTGTAGCCGGCGATGTACTCGCCCGCCTCGGCCGGGGAGATGTTGCGGGCGGTCCTGCCGATGACGATGGCGACCTCGCCCTCGTAGTTGAGCCACTTGCAGCCCTCGGGCCGGACGATCGCGCCCTGGTGGGAGTTGAGGGCCGAGGTCGGCTTGTGGAAGTACGTGGGCGTGTCCGGGAGGTCGATCTGGAACTCGTCGACGCGGCTGCGGTGGTTGAGGTGGACGGCGATCACCTTCGACGGCACGACCGGCGGCAGGTGCTGCGCCTCCTCGGTCTTGATGCGGCGGCCGTCCCCGGCGACGAGTTCGTCCCCGTCGACGGTGACCTGGACGGCGGCGCCGTCGAGGAGGATGCGGCGGTATTCGGGCATGGCGGCCTTCCTAAGGGCGACGGTGCGGGTGGTGGGGCGCGGCTGTCACGGGTGCTCCCGTGCCCGTCCAGCCGTCGGCCGGGCGGTCGAACCACAGGTGGACCTGGCCGGTGCCGACGGCGTTCTCGTACTCGCCGTACTGGCGGGCCCTGGCGGTGCAGGCCTGCTCGCCGAGCGCGCCCGCCATCATCAGGTAGTGGAAGAACTTCGCCTCCGGCTTGAACTTCCAGAACTCGTCCATGGTGTCGAGGACCTTGTCGTGCCGGCCCTCCTTGAACCAGCCGATGCGCTCGAGGTCGGCGGCGCGGGCCTCGGGCGTGAAGATGTGCGCGGGGTCGCTGGCCTCGTGGTCGCGGATCTCGCGCAGCGGCCAGAAGGTGTGCGACAGAGCACCGGAGGCGATCAGCAGGACGCGCCGGCCGGGCGTGGCGGCGATCCCGTCCGCGAGGGCGCGCCCGAGCCGCAGGTGATCCTCCATGTCGCCGGTCTGGCAGACGCCGATGGTCACCCACCGCTTGTCCGGCAGCCCTTCGCCGAGGAACTTCCAGAGGTTGGTGGTGGCGTAGTAGATCGGCAGGTGGTCGTCGTCGATCGCGGTGATCCAGGTACCGTGCCTGTCGGCGAACTTCTCGATGCTGCGGGCGAGTTCGGGGTCTCCGGGAAAGTCGTACGGCATCCGGCACATGCCGCGCGGCAGCTCTTCGGAGGTGAAGAGCCCCGCCCGGCGCGTCTGCGCGGTGACGACGAACTCGACCGTGGTCGCCCAGTGGGAGTCGAGGACGACGACGGTGTCGTAGTCGTCGCGCTCGAAGACGTCCCTGCGCAGCTGCTGCAGGCCGGTGACGAGGGTGATCTCCTTGCCCTCGTTGAGCTCCAGCCGGTCGGCCTCGGGGAGCACGATGGTGGGGACGTGGGCGAGCAGGCCCGCCCCGACGATCTCACCCATGGTTCTTCCATCCGTTCGGGGCGGTCACGGTGTTCTTCAGGTCGCAGTAGAAATCGAAGCTCCAGGTGCCGCCCTCGCGGCCGACGCCGGAGAGGCGCGAGCCGCCGAACGGGGCCTGCAGATCGCGTACGAAGAAGCAGTTCACCCACACCGTGCCCGCGACGAGCCGGGCGGTGACGCGCTCGGCGCGCTCGCGCGAACCGGTGGCCACGGTGGCGGCCAGCCCGAAGCGGGTGTCATTGGCGAGCCGGATCGCCTCGTCCTCGTCGGTGAAGGTCTGGAGCGTCAGGACCGGCCCGAAGACCTCCTCCTGGACGATCTCGCTGTCCTGCCGGACATCGGTGAGCAGGGTCGGCGCGTAGTACCGGCCGTCCCCCCGGTGTCCGCCGATGACCGCGCGGGCTCCCGATGCGAGCGCCCGCTGCACGAATCCGTCGATCTTCTCCAGCTGGCGGGAGTGGATGTTGGGCCCGATGTCGGTGGCCTCGTCGCGCGGGTCGCCCTGCTTCAGTGCGGTGGCCCTGTCGACAAAACGGCGGGTGAACTCCTCGGCCACCGACTCCTCGACGAGGAGGCGCGTCGCTGCCAGACACACCTGCCCGGCGTTGTCGTACTGCTCCACCGCGAGGTCGACGGCGAGGTCGAGATCGGTGTCGGCGAACACCAGCAGCGGTGATTTGCCGCCCAGTTCGAGGCTGAGCGGAGTGAGGTTGGCGGCAGCCGACTCCGCGATGCGCCGGGCGGTGGGAACGGAACCGGTGAAGCTGATCCGGCGCACGTCCGGGTTCGACGTGAGAGCGTCGCCGATCTCCGAGCCGTGGCCCTGCACGACGTTGAGGACGCCCGCCGGCAGCCCCGCCTCGGCCGCGATGTCGGCCAGCAGCGAGGCGGTCAGCGGAGACCACTCGGCGGGCTTCAGCACCACGGTGTTGCCCGCGGCCAGCGCGGGCGCCACCTTCCAGGTCGCCAGCATCAGCGGCGCGTTCCACGGGGTGATCAGGACACAGGGACCCGCCGGGTCCCAGCTCACATGGTTCGTGTGGCCGCGCGTCCCGAAGTCCTCGTGATCCAGCGTCAGCAGCCAGTCGGCGAAGAAACGGAAGTTGTGTGCCACGCGGGGCATCACGCCCCGGCGGTGCGAGCGCAGCAGGGCGCCGTTGTCGGTGGTCTCGACGATGGCGAGCTCTTCGATGCGCTTCTCGACGCCGTCGGCGATGGCATGCAGTATGCGGGCGCGTTCGGCGCGGGGGGTGGCGGCCCAGCCGGGGAAGGCGGCCTTGGCGGCGGCGACTGCGGCGGCGGCCTCGGCGGGTCCGCCGCGCGCGATCTCGCCGAGTGCACTGCCGTCGATCGGCGATACGTCGGTGAAGGTGCCGGCAGAGGCGATGCGCTCACCGCCGATCCAGTGCCGGGTGTCGACGGCGACCCCGGCGACAGTGATGCGGTGCTCGTTCATGTCCGGTCTCCAAGTCCCTTGATGTGTACGGTGGTTACTCGGCTCCGGACGTGCCGGACTCCAGCAGTCGCCCGCCGTCCCAGACGACGCCGACCTGGCGGTAGTAGGCGGCGATCGGCTCGTGGATCTCCAGGCGGGCCAGCTCCTCGGTGGGCGCCTCGAACAGCTCCAGCTCGGCGTCCCCGATCCATGGCTGCCCGGCCTCGAAGGACGCGGCCCCCGTCTCGATCAGCTCGTCCAGCGCCAGGCCCTTGCCCTTCTCGATGGACGGCAGCCAGCGGTGGTGCGCCATGGGGTGGCCGTTGACGAACCCGTTCGTCTCCGACGGCTCTCGCAGCGTCACCACGGCCTGCGCCAGCCTCCGGTCGGCCGCGGCAAGGGTCGCCCCGAACCGTGCGCCCGCCTCGATCCGCGGCGCGGGACCGTACGGGTGCGGGCGGGTCTGGTGGATCGAGCCGAGCTTCTTGGGGTAGCCCTGGTGCAGGCCGCGGGCGATTGCGAAGTCCTTGTCGACCCAGATGTACACGCAGCGCGAGTACGTCTGCCCGCGGTACTGGCAGCGGACGACCGCGAAGGCCTCCTTGTACTGGGACAGCACCGGGTCGAGCAGCTCCGCGCCCGAGGCCGAGCAGGACTGCCAGTCGGCCCAGATCAACGCGACCGCGCCCGGGTCCTCGTCCGCCAACTCCAGTGGTTCGGGCAGCAGTTCGCGGATGCGTGCGGGATCGGTGCGGTACTCGACGGTGAGCAGGTCACCGGAGTAGCGCCAGGGTGGGGAGGGGATCAGCGACGAGGTGCCCGTCGCCGTCTTGGGGTGGAGGTATCCACGGACGGTGGTCATGGTCAGGAGCTTCCTTGGGCGGTGAGGGCGGGCTGCTTGAGCAGTTCGGCGCGGTGGCGGGCTGCGGCGGCCCCGGCGGCCGGGCCGCCGAGCGCCACGACACCGACCAGTCGGCCGTCGTGGTGGTAGCCGACCAGGACGTCCTCGGCCGGGTCGCCGTCCAGGACCCGCACGTCGCCGACGCCGAGCGCGGGCGCGCCGAAGGACTGCAGCCGGAAGTCGTGCTGGTCGCTCCAGAAGGTGGGCAGCGGAGCGAAGGGAGCGGGCTCGGCGTCGGCGCCGGTGAGCTGGCCCACCAGCACCTTCGCCGCGTGCTTGGCCGTGTCGGTGGGAATGCACCAGTGCTCGACCCGGCGCGGTACGCCGTCGTAGCGGGCGTTGGGGAAACGTGCCACGTCGCCCACCGCGACCACCTCCGGCCGGCCGCCGACCCGCAGATGCTCGTCCGTGAGCACCCCGTCGGTCAGGTCGAGGCCGTTGCCCTCCAGCCATTCGGTGTTGGCGAGCGAACCGACCGACTCCACCACCACATCGGCGGGCAGCACGGTTCCGTCGCCGAGCACCACGCCCGAGACCCGGTCCCCGCCCTCGAAACCGGCGACTGTCGTGCCGAGTGCGAAACGCACCCCGCGCTCTTCGTGCCGTTGCAGCAGTGCCCGCCCGAGCAATTCACCGAGCGGGCCGACCATGGGCAACGGCAGCGGATCGACGACCGTCACCTCGCGGACCCCGAGTCCTACGGCGGTGGCGGCCACCTCGCAGCCGATGAACCCGGCGCCGACCACGACCAACCGGGCGCCGGGCCGGGTCAGTTCGTCCCGCAGGGCCTGGGCGTCGGCCAGTGTGCGGACCGTGTGGCGGCCGGCGAGCGGGCCGGGGCAGCGCAGCCGACGGGGCCGCATGCCGGTGGCGACGACGAGCCCGTCGTACGAGAGAGTCGAACCGTCGTCGAGCTCGACGCTCCGCTCGGAGAGCCGGGAGGCGACGATCTTCGTGCCGAGGCGCCATTCCACGTCGGCCACGCTCGCGCGGGGGCGGAAGGCCAGCGATGCGAAGGGTGCCTTGCCGGCCAGTACCTCCTTGGAGAGCGGGGGCCGGTTGTAGGGCATGTGCGGTTCGTCGCCGACGAGCGTGATCGTCCCGGTCCATCCGGCGGCGCGCAGCTGTTCCGCGGCACGCAGACCGGCCATGGAGGCCCCGGCCACGACGATGCGTGCTTTCATGCTCAGGCCTCGATCCGGATGGCCTGCAGCGGGCAGACGTCGGCGGCTTCCTCGACCTCGTCGCGCAGCGCGTCGTCGGGGTCGCTGACGTAGCCCAGCCGCCCGTTCCCGTCGAGCTGGAAGACGTCGGGGGCCGCGAAAACGCACTGGCCGTGGTCCTGGCACTTGTTCATGTCGACGACGACCTTCATGGCCGGTCCTCCCGATGAGCTCGTTTGATGTCAAACAACATAGGAAGCCGCCCACCCCTGGTCAATACCTGTCCAGGTGGATAATTTTTTGGTGCCACCCCCTTGTGGGCGGTTGGAACCGTTCTTATCGTTTGGCATCAAACAACATGCCGGCCGCCGAGGAGACAACGGTGAGCGCATCCGAAACACCGGACGTCCGTCAGTACCAGGAGCGGCTCGCCGCCGAGGGCATCGACGTGGTCCGGGTGACCTATCCCGATCTCATCGGTACCGACCGGGCCCGCGACGTCCTGCTCGACCAGTTGCCGACCGCGTGCGAGCACGGGCTCGCCTTCTGCCGGGCCGTGTACCACACCTCACCCCAGGGGGACGTGGTCCCCGTGACCGGCGGCCTCGACGCGGGCCTGCCCGACATCACCGTGCGCCCGGACCTCGACACCCTGGTCGCGCTGCCCTGGGAGCCGGGGGTCGCCGCGTGCCTGGGGGACGTCATCGACCCGGCGACCGGGGCACCAGCACCCGAATCGCCCCGTGACCTGCTGCGCTCGGTCCTCGCCCGGTGCGCCGAGCAGGGACTGAGCCCTGTCGCCGGACCCGAACTCGAGTACTTCCTCTGCGATGAGGACCCGGGATCCCCGAGCGGCTGGAAGCGGTACTCCGCAGCCCCCGGAGTCGTCTACACGGCCGGCCTGCGCGCCGACCCCGACAACCATCTGCTGCGCACCCTGCGCCTGCTCCGCGACCTCCGCATCGGCGTCACCAACGGCAACCACGAATTCGACGGCGGGCAGTTCGAGATCAACCTCACCCACTCCGAGGCCCTGTCGGCCGCCGACCGCGCCTTCCGCTTCAAGGCCGCCGTCAAGGAACTCGCACGCAAGGAGGGCCGACTCGCCACCTTCATGGCCAAACCCTTCAACGACGCCGGCGGCTCCGGCTTCCACCTCCACCTCTCCTGCGAGGACGACCGTGGACGCAACGCCTTCGACGACCCGGCGGGCGCCCATGGCCTCTCGGCCACCGCCCGCCACGCCCTCGCCGGCGTCCTCGCCCACGCCCCGGCCCTCGCCGCCCTGGCCAACCCGACCATCAACTCGTACAAACGCTTCGGCCCGGACACCCTCGCGCCCTGGCTGATCGACTGGGGCCTCGACAACCGCAGCGCCATGGTCCGCATCCCGCCCGAGCGCGGCTCCGGCGCCCGCCTGGAACTGCGGCTCGGCGACGCGAGCGCCAACCCCTACCTGCTGCTGGCCGGCACGATCGCCGCCGCACTGCTCGGCGTCCGGGCGGGGGAGGAGCCGCCCGCCCCGCTGGAGGGCTACGGCTACGACACCGCACGCGCCGCCGTGCTGCCGACGAGCCTGCCCGCCGCCCTCGACGCGCTGGAGGCGGACACCGCCCTGGCCGAGGTGCTCGGCAAGGACTTCACCACCTCATACCTCAGCTACAAGCGCAACGAGGTCGAACGCTTCGGACGGCACGTCACCGACTGGGAGTTCACCGAGTACGCCTACCACCTGTGACGTTTGGGAGCCACCCATGACCGAGACCCTGACCGCCGCCTCGAACGAACCGATGCCGCTCGCGGACGTCGACCTCGCCGACCTCGACAACTTCACCGACGGGGTGACGCCCTGGCGGATGTTCCACACCCTGCGCCACCAGGACCCGGTGCACTGGCAGCCGGAGGAGGCGCCCAACTCCGGTTTCTGGGCGGTGACCCGGCACGCGGACATCGCCCGCGTCGACCGCGACGCGGAGACCTTCACCTCGACCAGGTTCGTCAACCTGGAGGAGGTCGACGACGACCAGATCAAGAAGCGGGCCTCCATCCTGGAAATGGACGGTGTACGGCACCGGGCCCTGCGCAGCGTGATCCAGCGGCAGTTCGGCGCGAGCGTGATCAACGGTTACACGGACTTCCTGCGCGGTCTGACAGCCACCACGCTGGACGCGGCCCTGGCGAAGGGCAGCTTCGACTTCGTCGCCGACGTCTCCGCCGACTTCCCCATCAACGTCCTCGCCCGGCTGCTGGACGTGCCGCCGGAGGACAACCAGAAGCTCATCGACTGGGGCAACCGGATCATCGGCAACACCGACCCCGACTACGCGGACGTGCTGCTGCACAGCGCGGAGAGCGAGAAGTACCGCGACCTGCCCTTCCGCTCACCCGCCTCGCTCGAAGTCTTCGACTACGGCCGCGAGCTGGCCCGGCAGCGGCGCGGCGGCGACGGCACCGACCTGGTCTCACGACTCGTCAACACCACACCGCGTGACGGGATCCCGCTCTCCGAGCGGGACTTCGACAACTACTTCCTGCTGCTGGTGGTGGCCGGAAACGAGACCACCCGGCACACCATCACCCACTCGATGCTGGCCCTGCTGCAGCACCCCGAACAGCTCGCCCGCCTGCAGCAGGACCCATCCCTGATCCCGGTCGCCGTCGAGGAGTTCCTGCGCTGGGCGTCCCCCGTCTACCACTTCCGCCGCACGGCGACCCGGGACGTGGAGCTGGGCGGCAAGCAGGTCAGGGAGGGCGACAAGGTCGTCATGTGGTTCGCCTCCGGCAACCGCGACGAGGAAATCTTCGGCAACCCGTACGACTTCGACGTCACCCGGCCCCACAACGACCACGTCACCTTCGGCAAGGGCAGCCCTCATCTCTGCCTGGGCAACCTGCTCGCCCGCACCGAGATCCGCATCATGTTCGAGGAACTGATCCCCCGCCTGGCGGACATCCGCCTGACCGGCGATGTGCCGCGCGTACGGTCCAACTTCGTCAACGGCATCAAGAAGCTGCCCGTCGAGGTGACCCTGGCCTGAGAGATCACGACGTCATCCCGTAGTGGAGCACACCACCCGAGGTCAGGACCCCTTCCGGAAGGAAGGGGCCGTTGACGGGCAGCCCGTTCAGTCTCAGTGACCGTACGTGGGTGTTCGTGGCCGATGCGTCCGGGGCGAGGAGAGTGAGGGTGACCCCGTTGCCGCGGCGCACGGTGGCGGACGGGAACAGCGGGCCGGCCAGGGCGAGTTGGGGGCTGCCCGGCACCTGGGGATACATGCCCAGACATGCCCAGACCGCCCACGACGACATCTCGCCCAGGTCGTCGTTGCCGACGAGACCGTCGGGCCGGTCGGTGAACAGAGTGGTGAGGGCCCGCCGCACGATGTCCTCCGTGCGGTCGGGGCGGCCCGCGTAGTCGTACGCCCAGGGGATGTTGAAGGACGGTTCGTTGCCGAGATAGGCGTACGGCTTGTCGGCGCCCGCGTTGAGCTGGGTGAAGAAGGTGTCGAGACGGGAGGCGGCCGCGGCGTCGCCGCCCATGGCGGTGAACAGACCGGGCAGGTCGTGCGGCACCAGCCAGGTGTACTGCGCGGCGTTGCCCTCCACGTACTCCCCGTGCTGGGTGGGGGAGAAGGACGGCCAGCTTCCGTCGGCATTGCGGGGCTGGATGTAGCCGCTCACCGGGTTGAACAGATTGCGCCAGTTGCCGGAGGCGCGGGTGAGGACCGCCTGGGTTTTCGT
Source organism: Streptomyces sp. NRRL S-646 (assembly GCF_000720765.1). Taxonomy (GTDB): domain Bacteria; phylum Actinomycetota; class Actinomycetes; order Streptomycetales; family Streptomycetaceae; genus Streptomyces. The sequence goes on along the minus strand of NZ_JODC01000004.1, from coordinate 59,344 downwards.
GTCGCCGAGGCGTCCGGCCAGGTGCGCCAGTGCGGCGTCGGCGATGGCGTACTCCAGTGTGGTGGCCGCGCTGCCCCAGACGCCCTTGGTGCCGGCCGGGATGTAGCCCAGGGTGTCGTACTGCCGGTGCCCCGGTCGCTGCCGGTCGTCCTGCCGCCCCGCCACGGCCGCCCGCAGCAGTCCCCGGGCGTCGAAGTCGGTGCCGCCGAAGGCGTGGATCGAGGCGGCCATGGCCGGCAGGGGGTCGCCGACCATGACACGGGTGCCGCCGTTGGCCACTGTCCAGCGGTCGAAATAGCCTGCCTGGCGGCCCTGGTTGAGGATCGACTGGGCGACGTCGGACGCCTCGTGCGGCGCGATCAGAGCCAGCAGCTGGCCCTGCGAACGGTAGACGTCCCAGCCGGAGAAGTCCGCGTACTGCACATGCCCCGGCCGGGTGCGGTGGACCCGGCCGTCCATCCCCCGGTAGCGGCCGTCGGTGTCGCTGAAGGCGCTGGGGTGCAGCAGCGCGTGATACAGCGCCGTGTAGAACACCCGGCGCTGGCTCTCGGTGCCGCCGCGCACGGCGATCCTGCCCAGCCACTCGTTCCAGCGGTCACGGGCGGCACGGTGGAGCAGGCCGTAGGCGCGGCCGCCCTGCTCCACGGTGGCGTTCTGGCGGGCGGCGGCGACGTCCACGAAGGACACCCCGACCCGCGCGGTCACCGCACGGGTCCCGGGCGCGAAGGAGACGTACGCCCCGGAGGTCTTTCCGTCCAGGGGCTCGGTGTGTGCGAAGGGGCGGTCGAAGACGGCGTGGAAGTAGAGCCGGTAGCGGTTCGAGGAGTGGCAGAAGCCACCGCTGTCGGTGTAGCCGGACAGGGTGCGCGACCCGATGCTGATCTTCCCGGTGGCCTTGTTGAAGGCCCGTCCCGCGTCCACCGTCAGCCCGGCGGGCCGCGCGTCGTTGGCGGGGTAGGTGAAGCGGGCGATGCCGGAGCGCTGGGTGACGGAGATCTGCGTACGGATGCCGTTGTCGAACCGGACCCCGTAACTGCCGGGCGACGCCTCTTCGTTGGCGTGGGAGAAGGTGGCGTGGCGCGCGGCGGGGTCCGGGTCCGGGCGGCCGGTGAGCGGCATGAACGGCACGTTGCCGTAGTCGCTGCAGCCCGCGCCGGAGATGTGGGTCAGGCTGAAGCCCCGGATCCGGTTGTCCTTGTACGCGTACCCGCCGTGCTGGCGGGTGACCGTGTCGGGGCTCCACTGGATCCCGCCCAACGCGGCCGTGGCGCCGGGGAAGGTGTTCCCGGCGCCTCCGCCGTGGCCGAAGTCGGTGCCGCCCGGAGCGGTGCCGACGAACGGATTGACGTAGCCGGCGGGATCGTCCGTGGCGCGTGCGGCATCGGCCGTGGCCGGGGTGGCGGACGCCGCCGGGAGCGGCGAGGCCAGCAGCACGGCCGAGGTCAGGGCAGCCGCGACAGGGTGCAGGCGCAAGAAGCTCTCCTCGAGACGGTGGGACGTCGCGGTGGCGTACGACGACGGACTGCCCACCTTCCCGGCCTAACGGCGTGGTTGCGCGGCGCCTTGCCGTGGAACGCGCGCGGATCAGGCTCACGGCGCAATGCACCGGAGTGAACAAGGGCGCGCAGGAGGAGAGCTCACACCTCCCGGTGGTCGATGCCCAGCAGGCTCGCCGCGGCCCGGAAATCGGCGCTGTGCCTGCCGACGGCGAGGGACCAGTGATGGCCGACGCCCGTCGCGCTCCATGCGTCGACCCATTCGCCGGGGTCGCGGCCGAAGTCGACACGGCTGGTGGTGTTGCCGATCTCCAGCAGCGGCCCGGGCACGACGGTGCCCTCGGAGGTGATGAACGACAGGCTGCGGTCGGCGTCCTGGCCGAGGCCCAGGAGGGTGACCGGGCCGTGCCGGACGTCGAACTCCACGCTGACGCCCCAGCCGCGCTTTCCGTGGTAGACGCCCAGCCCCCTCAGCAGCGGGTCCCGGGCGCTCACGGCGAGGTGGGCGGGCCCGTCGTGGCCCATCTCCACCACGCCGTCCTCGAAGTCGAGGGCCTGGATCTCGGTGAAGGAGCCTCCGGCGCCGACGCTCTGCGAGGCCAACTGGGCGACGCTGGTGCGCAGTTCGTACTCGCCGGCCGCGGGCACGCCGCGGGCGGTGAGCAGGGAGGCGCCCAGGATCATGCCCGCGCCGAGCCGTTCGTGCAGTTCGCCGTCGAGGCCGCGGTGGTAGTAGGCGAGTGTGTCGAGGCCGAAGTCCTCGACCAGCCGGTCCAGCGCGACGGACACCTTCGCGCCCCAGGAGAAGTCCTCGTCCGCCACGCTGCCGTCGAGGGTGAAGACCTGGCGGGCCAGCGCCATGCGGTCGCGGGTCTCCGCCTCGCTCACCTGCTCCACCCGATGCCGCAGGTCGTCGAACTCCAGTACCTCCACGTGCGAGCCGAACGTCGCGGGCAGCAGGGTCAGATCCGTCGACACGTCCAGCATGCCGGGATACAGATGCCCCATCAGGCCGTGCCGGGCGTACCGCAGCGCCGCGCGGACATGGGCCGCACGGATCCACTGCTCGATGCGCCGCCAGGCGGACTCCTGGCGCAGCCAGCCCGACACCGACCGGAAGGGGATGCCGGCCCGGCGGAAGACATTGCCGACCTCGGGCACCGAGCACTGCGCGCAGTACCCCAGCCAGGCGCCCGTGTCGAAGGTGGCGTGGTCCATCCGCTCGGACGGCTGGAGGTCGACGACCAGTACCGGGGTGTGCGAGCGCCGGGCGATCGGCAGCACCATCGACGAGGTCAGATACGTCGTCAGGAACAGCACGATCAGGTCGCAGTCGGCCCGGCGCAGCTCCTCGGCGGCAACGGCGCCCTCCTGCGCGTCGGAGATGAAACCGACGTCCGTGACCTCCGCGTCCAGCTGTCCGAGCCGCTCGGCGACATGGGCGGCCGACTCCTTCAACTGCGGCAGCAGCCCGGGAAACTGGGGCCAGTAGGTGCCGAGTCCACCCGAGACCAGGCCGATACGGGGACGGCGCCGGTGCACTGGCGGCAGCAACTCCTGCAGGGACATGGAGTGTTCGGCAGTTGCCATGGCTTGGGACAGCTCCTTCGGAGGTCACGGTCGGATTCAGCGCGTGGCCGGGCCACTCCCTACGCCCGGGCCACTCCCAGATCCGCAGGAGCGGCGGCGGCACCTGGCGAGCGCTGGATGAGGACACGGACGATGTACACGCCCGCGACCGCCGACGCCGCCATGCAGGCGGTGATCGACCAGAGCAGCACGGAGGCGCTGTACTCCATCAGGGCGGGCGTGACGAAGGCGACGCCCGCGAAGACTCCCCGCGACACGGCGTAGGTGAGCCCCTGGGTGGTACCGCGGGTGTCCGGCGGCAGCGTGAGCTGCGACCACACCTTGTAGCTGGCCTCCCCCGCGAAGGGGTTGGAGATCTGGTAGAGCACGAAGAAGACCAGCATCCCGACCAGGGCGCCGGCGGTGAGGGAAGCGATGCAGAACGCGACGATCTGCACGACGGTGAACACATAGAACAGCCGGTCGCGCCAGGCAGTGTCGGCGAGTCGGACGAAGACGAAGGTCAGCACCAGCGCGATGGGGAGGAAGGCCAGGTTGATCCCGGTGGCCAGGCTCTGCGAGGCGCCGCTGACCGTGACCAGCAGATACGTGCCGAACTGGCCGAACGTGTTGGCGCCGATGCCCCAGGTGACGTAGTAGGCGAAGGTCGCGGCCATCGGCAGCAGCGCGGCACGGGTCCACACGTTCTTCAGCTCGATGCCGCGCGGGGCGGCCAGCGCGGCCGCCTCCTGGGCCAGCTCCGTGTCCGACGGCTCGTCGGCCAGGTCGAGCCGGGAGCGCAGCTGCCAGGTGACCAGCGCGGCGACGGCCAGATGACCGGTGATCAGTCGCGCCCCGGTCATGCCCGTGTCCGACAGCAGATAGCCGAGGAAGATGACGACGACGATGCCCGCCACCCACATGACCTGTGTGAAGGACACCAGACGCGCCCGGCCGTCGGCGGGTGCGGCGTCCGAGACCACGGCCAGGGAGGTCGGCAGATCGGCACCGGCCGCAAGCCCTGCCACGAGCACACCGGTGAAGAGCACGATGTCGTTCGGCGCGAGCGTGATGACGACCGCGCCCAGCGCGAAGCAGAAGATGTCCCAGTTGTAGACACGGCGGCGCCCGAACATGTCGGCCAGCCGCCCGCCGACCAGGGAGCCGACCGCGATGCAGCCGGTGACGATCGCGCTGATCGCGCCCGCCATCCACACGCCCATGTCGTAACTGTCACGGTAGATGGCCAGGTTGACGGCGATGCTGACGATGAGAGCGGCGTCGAGGTAGGAGGCCATGCCCGACAGGGCCGCCACCTTCCACAGCCGCCAGGGGATGGGTTGTTCCGAGCGTTCGGGAGCGGTCGGGGTTCGGACCATGATGCGACTCCGTCGTCTGGGGATGGGCCGAGCGGAGGGGGACGTCGCGGCTCTGAGGCCGAGTGCAGTGAATATAGGGTCGGAAAAACGTTCCAACAACCCCTCATGCGCCCATTTGCAGGAAGACGCGCCTACGTCCTTCCCGCCTCGGGGATCCGGTGCCAACATTCCAGGTTGTCGGCGACCAGACCCATGTAAAACGTTTTGATCCGCGAGGGTGCCCAGCCGTTCCCGGAAGGACCGTGTCCGTGATCTCCTCCGCGCTGCAGCAGCTGTTCGACGAGCCGCCCCGGGACTTCGGCCCCACTCCGCTGTGGTGGTGGTCGGGTGCGAGGGTCACCCGTGAGCGCCTCGCCTGGCAGATGCGCAGGTTCGCGGACGGCGGCCTCCACAACCTCGTGGTGATCAACCTGGCGCCGGCCGGCCCGAGCTTCGGCGCCCGCGCCGACGAACCGCCGTGGTTCGGCGAGGAGTGGTGGGCACGCTTCACAGACGCCTGCGAGATCGCCCGGGACCTGGGCATGCGCCTGTGGTTCTACGACCAGATCGGGTTCTCCGGCGCCAACATCCAGGGCGGAGTGACCCGCCGGCATCCCGAGGCGGCCGGCCTCGCCCTGCGCTGCCGGACCGCGAGCGTCTCCAACGGGGCCGTCTCCCTGCGGAGTTCGGAGACCCTGATGGGCGCGTACTCCGCGGAGGGCGGGCGCCTGCCCGTCACCGGCACGGCGCGGATCGCGGCCGCCGACGGCAGCCAGGTGCGGCTCGTGACCGCCGTGCCCACGGCCTTCGACTACCTGGACCCCGGCGCCGTCGGCCTGCTCCTGGACGCCGTGCACCACGAGTACGACCGCCGCGTCCCCGAGTACCTGGGCAATGTCATCGCCGGAAGCTTCCAGGACGAACTGCCCGGCACCAACGCCTGGAGCCACCGTTTCCCAGAGGAGTTCCTCGCCCGTCGCGGCTACGACCTGCTCGACCACCTGCCTGCCCTCTTCCACGACACCCCCGACGACAAGCAGGCCGCGAAGATCCGCGCCGACTACTACGCGATCCGCGCCGAACTCACCGAAGAGGCCCTGTTCCAACCCCTCGCCGCCTGGCACGACGAACGCGGCATGCTGCTGGGCTGCGACCAGAGCCACCCCGCCCGCTCCGGCTTCCCGGCCCAGTCCACGCAGATCTACACGGACTACTTCCGCACCCACCGCTGGTACGGCGCCGCGGGCAGCGACCACCACGGGGACTCCAAGGTCCACTCCTCCATGGCGCACCTCTACGGCCACGAGCGTGTCTGGATCGAGGCGTTCCACTCCTCCGGCTGGGGCGGCACCCTGGAGGACACCTACGACTGGCTCCTGCCGTTCCTGCGCAGCGGCGCCAACCTGTACAACCCGCACGCCAGCTACTTCGGCACCGCGGGCGGCTGGTTCGAGTGGGCGCCGCCGTCCACCGACTGGCGCCAGCCCTACTGGCCGCAGTACCCGGCCTTCTCCCGGGCCGTCGCCCGCATCTGCTCGATCCTCTCCTGGGGCACCTACAGCGCCGACGTCGCGGTCCTGCACCCCACCACCACCATGCAGTCCCTCATCCCACTCGACGCCCCCGTCAAGCACTTCGGCGACGGCCGCCTCGGCGAGAGCCACGCCGAGGCCGACGAGACCCAGCGCCACTACCTCGACCTGTGCGGCACCAACAACTGGCTGCGGCCCCACATCGGCGCACTGGACCGGCACGGCGTCTCCTACGACGTCATCGACGACGCCTCGGTGCAGCGGGCCACGCCCGCCGACGGTGCCCTGCGAGTCGCAGACCTGGCGTACACGGCGGTGCTGCTGCCCTCGGCGAGCGTCCTGGAGCAGGAGACGGCACGACGCCTGACCGAACTGCTCGACGCCGGCGGACGGGTGGTGGCCGTGGGCCGCCCGCCGGTGGCTGCGGCAGGCCTTGCCGGTGACGACGCCGTCGTAGCGGCGCTGTGCGCTCATCCCAGGCTGGAGCGGGCGAGTGACGCCGAGGCAGGCGCGGCGGCCGTGGCGGACTCTGCCGGGTACGCGACCGGTGACGTGCCGCTGCTCGTGCGCCGGCAGGGCAAGGACGCGGTCGCCCTGGTGACGGGGGCCTTCCCCGACGCCCGCGCGCATCCGCCCAGGGGCAACCATGACGTCGACCCGGCCCGCTACGCCCCCGCCAGGTCCCTCACCGTGCGCGCCCCGGTCGCCGAGGCCGAGGTCTGGAACCCGGCGAACGGTGCCCGACGCGCCGTGCGCGTCACCGTCACCGACGGCGTCTCGACCATCGAGGTGCCGCTGGAAGGCGCCCCCGCCGCCCTCGTCGTATGGCGGGAAGGCACCCCGGCGACCCCGGCACCCGCACCACCGCCCGAGCCGGCCCGGACCATCGACGTATCCGGCGGCTGGGAGGGCCGCCTGGCGCCCACCATGGACAACACGTGGGGCGACCTTGCGCTGCCCGCCGGGGCGTCCGTCGAGGAACCGCAGATCTGGACCATGCGGTGGACCGAGAGCGACGCCCGCGCCGCACGCTGGGAGCAGATCCGGGCGACGTACGGCAACCGGGCACGCGTCCTGCCCCCGGTGCCCGCCGCGAAGGCCCCCGACCCGCTCGACCAGGCCTGCGTCGCACGGGTCCTGGCCGGAGAACTGCCCCTTGTGCCCTGGGACGAGAGCTGGGCCGTGGCGCTGTTCTCGTCGAGCCGCGGGATCCCTGATCCGGACGGGCTGCTGGGCAACAAGGGTCTGGTGACCGAGGAGTTCGTACGCGTCCCGGTGCCGGGCCCCGGAAGCGTCGCCCGGGTCCGGTCCATCGTCGAGACCGACCACCGCGGTCCCGCCGAGCTGCACGTCGGCGCGGCAGCGGCCAAGCGGGTGTGGTGGAACGGCGAGAGGCTGCCCACGGGCCGCGGATACCTTGCGTCCGCCCCGGTGGAGGTGGACCGGCCCCGCAACGTCCTGGAGTACGAGCTGTCGGACGCGGAGGACCGCCCCTCGATGATCTCGGCGAAGTCCCAGGCACCGTTGGGCAGTTACTTCTGTCTGGCTCCTCCGGACGGGTTCGTGCCGCGTCCGCAGTTCATGTGTCTGCCCGACGGTGTACGGCCGGACGGTGGGGTCACCTACCGGGGCCGTCTGAGTCTCTCCGACGGCGGGGCGCGGGCGGTGCTCGTGGTGGGCGCCGCGGCGGGAGTCACCGTGCTGCTCGACGGCGCGGTCGTGGCGCGGCAGGAGAAGGTCGAGTACTACGAGTCCGACTGGGGCGCGGTACCGATGTTCTTCCGCCACGAACTGACCCTCTCGGCGGGCGATCACGTGCTCGACGTGGTGGCCGACGGCGTCCGCGCACGGGATGCCGTGTTCGTCGACCTCGTCGCGGGAACCGGTGTCACCGCGCTGGTCAGCGGAGCCGGCTGGGAGGCCGAGACGGGACAGTGGCGCGGGCGCACCGTCGAACACGAGGGCAGGTGGGGGGAGCTGCAGCACTGCCACGCCGCCGTACGACCGCACCCCCTGCCGGACACCGAGTGGCTGACCGGCAAACCGGTACTCGGGACCGCCGTACTGCCGCTGCGGTCCACCGACGAAGTACGCGCGTGCGCACAGCGTTTCCGCTTCACCGCTCCGCCGGGCACAGTGTCGCTCGACCTGCCGCTGGCGCCGGCCGCACGGGTGAGGACAGAAGACGGTGCGGAATTCCGGTTCGACGGACGGGTGCTGACGCTGACTCAACCTCTCCTTGAGCCAACGGAGTTCGAGGTGGTCACCGAACCGACTGCCGTGCTGCGGGGCGGCTCCGCCTGGTGCGGGCCGGTGCGCGTCCGTACCGTGCCGGCGCCGCTGCCCCTCGGGGACTGGGGGTCGCTGGGCCTTGGCGGTTGGAGCGGCGGTGTGACGTACTCGCGTGACGTGGAGGTGCCTGCCGGGCCGGACCCGGTGCTCGACCTGGGGCGGGTGCGGGGGAGCGTCGCCGTACTTCTCGACGGGGAGCCGGTCGGCGAGGCGTTCTGCGCGCCGTACCGTTTCGAGCTGCGCGGTGCCGCCGGGCGCACCGTACGCATTGACGTGACCGTCCACAACACCCTTGCCCCGTATCTCGCCGAAGCCACCCCGACCGCCTGGGCCTTCCCCTCCCAGTTGACGTCCGGGCTGCTGGGACCGGTGACGCTGCGGGTCCGGGAGTCAGCCTCCGGTGAGTGACCGGGTGGAGTCCCGCAGGACGAGGCCGGGGGCGAACACCCTTGTCTCGTGGGCGTGTTCGGCGCGGGCCTCCACCTCGTCGAGCAGCATCTCCACGGCGGCCCGGCCGAGGTCCTCGACGGGCTGCCGGACCGTCGTCAGGGTCGTCCCGACGAAGCTTGCGATGTCGAGGTCGCCGTACCCCACCACCTGCACGTCCTCGGGGACCTTCACACCCCGCTCGGCCAGGCCCCGGCACAGTCCGGCGGCGAGGAAGTCGTTGGTGCAGAACACCCCGTCGGGCAGCTCGTCGAGCCCCTGGGCGATCTGCGTGCCGTACGCCACCGTCATCTCCTCGGCGAGCACCTGGCCCAGCCGTGCCTCGCGCCGGGTCCGCACGGCCTGCCGGGCGCCCTGGTAGCGGTCGGCGCACTGCCGTATCGAGCGTTCCCCGTTCACGACGAGGATGTCGCGCGCCCCGCACTCCAGGAGGTGCTGCACGGCGATACGGCCGCCGGCGATGTCGTCCACGGAGACGGAGCAGCCGTCCTGAGCGGGCATCGCACGGTCCGCCAGCACCAGCGGGATGCCCCGCTCGCGCAGCCGTGTGAGCCGGGTGGGGTCGGCGCTGAGCGGGACGACGACGGCGCCGACGGACCGCTGTTCGACGAGCATGGTGAAGTAGCCCTGCTCGCGCTCCGGGGCGTCCCCGCTGTGACAGAGCACCAGCGAATAGCCGTGGTCGTACGCGGCGTCGGCGGCGCCCCGCGCGATGCGTGCGTAGAAGGAGTTGGTCACGTCGGGCAGGACCAGACCGATCGAGGACGTGTGGCCCGTGCGCAGTCCCGCGGCGCCCGGGTGGGGCACGTAGTCGAGCGCCGCGACGGCGTCGCGGACCCGCTCGGCCGTGGCCGCGTTGACGCGCTCCGGGCGGTTCAGCACGTTCGACACCGTCGACACCGAGACTCCGGCGGCGGCTGCGACGTCCTGGATCCGGGCGGGGCGAACCGGAATGGCGTCCACCCCCCTCGCTGTGACAGCCGTGCGACCAGGCACGACGTGGTCCTCAATGGGCGACGCAAGTCTACCCCGACGGTGGCTAAAACGTTTTTCAGTCCGGAGGACCGCCGGTTCGGCACCCTCATACGAGCCGTCGTCCGACGAGCATCAGCACGCCCTCCGCGCTCGTCCACGGCCCGTGCTCCATGCCCGGATGCCGGTAGGCGTACATCCCTGCGGTGAACGTCTCGCCGAGGCGCAGGTCGGTCAGCGAGCCTTCGAGGAGGTACACCTCCTCGAAGTAGTCGTGCCGGACGCTGCCCTGCGCGCTGGTGTCCGTCCCCGGCTCGTACCGTTGCAGCACGGTGGCGTCCCCGGTCTGCGGATCCTCGGCCAGCACCTGCTCCCACACGCCGTCTGCCGACCCGGGCGGCCGCAGCCAGGGTGCTTCGGGAGGATGGAACTCGGACTGCGGTCTGCTCATCGGCGACGCTCCTCACTGTGTCGACCGAGTTCAGCACAGGCGCCGCGCCATTCACCCTCTGTCGTACCGTCCGGCACTTCCCGTGATCGGCAGGTCGCCGACTGTGCTGGACCCCCTCGAGGTGGGACGCTGGGACGAGAGGTATCCGCCGAGGGCACTCGGGAGGGCCCGATGGGACGTGACGTACCTGCCCTGGTGTTCACACGGGAGGACCGCCGCCGCTACCGGGACAAGATGCACACCTGTCTCGACGTGCTGGCGCAGATGCTGCGCGAGTCGGGCTTCGAGAGCGAGCGCCCCCAGGTCGGGCTGGAGATCGAGCTCAACCTGGTGGACGGCGACGGACGGCCCGCGATGCGGAACACCGAGGTGCTCCAGGCGATCGCCGACCCCGCCTGGTCGAGCGAGCTCGGCCGCTTCAACCTGGAGATCAACATCCCGCCCCGGCAGCTGACGGCCGGCGGTCCCGGTGCCTGGGAGCAGGCCATCCGCGATGCCCTCAACCACGCCGAGGAACGCGCCTCCGCCGTGGGCGCACACATGATCATGATCGGCATCCTGCCCACGCTGGGGGAGTCGGACGTGGGCGAGTCCGCCCTGTCCGGCGATCCGCGGTACAAGCTGCTCAACGAGCAGATCTTCGCGGCACGCGGCGAGGACCTGCGGATCCGGGTGGACGGCGTGGAGCGCCTTTCCATGTACGCCGACGCCATCACCCCCGAGGCGGCCTGCACCAGCACCCAGTTCCATCTGCAGGTCGACCCGAAGGAGTTCGCGCCCTACTGGAACGCAGCCCAGGCCGTCGCGGGCGTACAGATCGCCCTGGCCGCCAACTCGCCCTTCCTCTTCGGCCGGGAGCTGTGGCGCGAGACCCGCATCCCCCTGTTCGAGCAGGCCACCGACACTCGCCCGCAGGAGATCAAGGCTCAAGGCGTACGGCCGCGGGTGTGGTTCGGCGAGCGGTGGATCACCAGCGTCTTCGACCTCTTCGAGGAGAACGTGCGCTACTTCCCGGCCCTGCTGCCGCTGTGCGACGAGGAGGACCCGCAGGCGACGCTCGACAGCGGCGGCGTCCCGCAGCTGGGCGAACTGACGCTGCACAACGGCACGATCTACCGCTGGAACCGCCCCGTGTACGCCGTCACCGACAGCGGCCCGCACCTGCGCATCGAGAACCGTGTCCTGCCCGCGGGCCCCACCGTGGCCGACATCATCGCCAACGGCGCCCTCTACTACGGCCTGACCCGCGCCCTGGTCGACGAGGACCGGCCGGTGTGGACGCGGATGTCCTTCGCGGTCGCCGAGGAGAATCTGCACGCCGCCGCTCGCGACGGCATCGACGCCCGCCTGTACTGGCCCGGCGTGGGCGAAGTCCCGGTCACGGAACTGGTGTTGCGGCGCCTGCTGCCTCTGGCCCACCGGGGCCTCGAACTGGCCGGCATGGATGCGACCTGGCGCGAACCCCTGCTCGGCATCATCGAGCAGCGCTGCGTCACGGCCCGCAACGGCGCCCTGTGGCAGGCGGAGACGGTGCACCACCTGGAGAAGTCCGGTGTCTCCGACCGCCAGGAGGCGCTGCGCCGGATGACCACCACGTACATGGACTACATGCACCTGAACGCACCCGTGCACACATGGCCCGTGGACTGACCGGTCGACGTTCGTTGTGCTGTCAATACTGCTCGTCGAGGACGTCGACCCCCCCACGCGGTCGCCACGGGCATGAACCTGTGCTCGGCCGCGTACGCCGCCATCCGGGCGTTCGTTGGGGGCGAGCTGGATCCCGGCTCCGACCCCGGTGAACTGCGGTGTCTGTTCGAGGAGCGTGACCTCGTGACCGGCGTGGCGCAGACTCAGCGTCGCGGCGAGGCCCCCGATGCCCGCCCCCACGACGATCGCTCTCATGGCACGACCTCACTTCGACGGACTCGCGGGCCCTGCATGGTCGCAACAGGCTATCGAGCAGAACTCCGCCGCTGTACAAGGCCTTTCCGGTAAGACGGGGGTCGGCCGCCGATGCCGAGGTCAGCCTCGGTAACCCCGCAGCTTCCGGTACAGCGTGGCGCGGGCGATGCCCAGGGCCGCCGCTGCCCGGGCCTTGTTGCCGTCGTGCAGGCGCAGGGCCTCCAGGATGGCGGCGCGCTCGGCGTGCTCCATCGGGCTCAGCCGGCGGTTTGCGGGACCCTCGCGCACGGGGTCCGGCAGCTCACTGCGCCGGACCGGGCCGGCGGCACGGCGCTGCTCGGCCAACGCTCGTACCAGATGTGCGAGTTCGGTGACATTGCCGGGCCAAGGGTGCTGTTCCAGAGCACGCAACGCGTCCAGCGTCCAGGTGAGCGGGGGTCGTCCCGGCGCCGGGCGGGGAGCCAGGGCGGTGAGCAACTCCCTGATGTCATCGGGCCGTTCCCGCAAGGCCGGCAGGGTGACCGAGCGTGCGGCCAGGGTGTCCAGGAGCCGTTGGAGACACGGCCCCGGCGGCACTCCGGGCGTGTAGGTGATCAGCAGACGCGCGCCCGGGTGCGATTCGAGCAGCGAGTTGAGGACCGCCGTGCCGGGCTGCGTGAGACGCTCGGCATGCCGGATGAGCAGAGGACGGCCATTCGCCAACTCATCGCGCTGAAGGGTGAGTTCCCCCTCGGCCGCATCCATGGTCACCAGGTGTTGCCGTGCGAGGTGCCGTGCGAGCGAGGACTTCCCCGTGCCGCGCTCGCCCACGAGGAGCAGCGGCTCCGGAGTTGCCGCCAGCTCGACGGCGCGGCCGACCGCATGCCGCCACGGCGCCGAACGCCCGGCCAGTCCCACCGCGGGCCGCGCGGTGGACGCCGCCCCTGTGTTCCCCACCGGCTCAAGCACGGCAACCGCCCCGACGACCGAGCCCTCGTGCGTCACAGGGATGAGCATCGCCGTACACCCCGTCCCGACCGGAAGCCGGAGGCGGTACGAGACCGAAGACGCCGCAGCGGTCGACGCCTCGGAGACGCCGGCGGCGCCGGAGGCCGAGTCGGGCTCCTCCTGCGCGCCACGGCGACGGCCCCCCTCCCACAGCAGGGCCACCACCTCCCGCTCCAGCACCTCCAGCGCCTCCGGCGACAGCAGCTGTCCGGCCGCCTCACTGACGAGCCGGTTACGACCGTCGAGGGCGACCACGGTGCGCCCCAGCTCGCCCGCGACTTTCAAGTACGCGTCCAGCAGCACCCGTTCGGCCGCTCGCGACCGGGACAGGAGTTCCGCCTCGACCGCGACCGCCGTGGCCTCGGCCAGCGGGGCGCCCGGATGCGGCCCGCACTCGGCGCACAGTCCGCAGGAGGCCGTCACCGTGCCCAGCACCCGTCCCGTCTCCGGCTCCCGCACCGGCACACTGACCGCGCAGACGTCCTGCCACAGGTCGAGGAAGTGCTCGGGGCCGTGCACCTCGGCACGGCGCCGGGTGTGCAGCGCGAGGGCCGCGCTGTTGTGGCCGACGACCTGTTCGGAGAGGTCGTGGCAGGGGTCGCCGGGCCCGAGCCCGGCTGCCCACAGCACCCGCAGTCGCTCGTCCGTCAGCACCAACGAGGTCTGCCCGGTGCCGAGCGCGGGGGCGATCCGTTCGAGTACGGGCCGTGCCGCGGTGAGCAGAGGGGGCTCCGGTGCCCGTACGGAAAGGCGGGGCACCTCCGGCGCCGGGGTCTTCGCGTCGTGCCGTACGCCGAAGAAACGGGCTCGCTTCCAGGCGGCGACGACGTCCTGCGGCACCCCGTCCGGCAGTTGCCGCCCCAGCAGGAACAGCTCGCGGGCCCTGCGCAGCGAGGCGAGAGCAGGGTGGACGGCGGGGCGTTCTGCGGTGGTCACGGCACGACTCACCCTATCGGGGACGGTTGAACGCGCAACAACCTGTGGTGTCGGCCGGGGAACTGTCTCGTATTGAGACACCCGGCTTCACTCGTCTCCCTACATGATCATGAGCAGTCGACGCCTGTCCTCATTCTGGATTTCCTGGAGCGTTTCCCCGTGCACACCGTCGAGCCCGATGTCGTGACCGACGTACTGATCGTCGGCAGTGGCCCAGCGGGCGCCTCGGCCGCGCTCGCCCTGAGCACCTATGGCGTACCGAACATCGTCGTCACCCGCTACGCGAGCCTCGCCGACACGCCCCGCGCGCACATCACCAACCAGCGCACCATGGAGGTGCTGCGTGACCTCGGCGTGGAACAGGAGGTCGTCGCCAAGGCCACCCCGCAGCACCTCATGGGCAACACGACCTTCTGCACCAGCCTCGCCGGCGAGGAACTCGGCCGGGTCCGCTCCTGGGGCAACGACCCCCTCGTACAGGCCGCGCACGAACTCGCCAGCCCGACCCGCATGTGCGACATGCCGCAGCACCTCATGGAGCCCGTGCTCATCGACGCCGCCGTCGCACGCGGCACGCAGCTGCGCTTCAGCACCGTCTACAAGTCCTTCGTCCAGGACGCCTTCGGCGTGACGGTCACCGTCGAGGACCGGCTGCGCGGCGACGAATACACCATCCGCGCCAAGTACCTGATCGGTGCCGACGGCGGCCGCAGCCAGGTGGCCGAGGACGCCGGGCTGCCGATGGGCGGCCAGATGGGGGTCGCCGGAAGCATCAACATCGTCTTCGACGCGGATCTGAGCAAGTACACCGCGCATCGCCCCTCCACCCTTTACTGGGTGCTGGCGCCCGGCGCCACCGTCGGCGGCATCGGCGCGGGCCTGGTGCGCTGCGTCCGGCCCTGGAACGAGTGGCTGATCGTCTGGGGCTACGACGTCACCGCCGGCGCCCCCGACCTGACCACCGAGTACGCCGAGTCCGTTGTACGCCAACTGATCGGCGACGACGACATCCCGGTGACCATCAGGTCGTCCTCGGCCTGGACCGTCAACGAGATGTACGCGGAGACCTACTCCAACGGCCGCGTGTTCTGCGCCGGCGACGCCACGCACCGCCACCCGCCGTCCAACGGCCTCGGCTCCAACACCTCCATCCAGGACTCCTACAACCTGGCCTGGAAGCTCAAGCTGGTCCTCGACGGCACCGCGTCACCCAGGCTCCTGGACACCTACACCGCGGAACGCGCCCCGATCGGCCGGCAGATCGTCACGCGGGCCAACAAGTCCATCGGTGAGACGGCCCCCGTCTTCGAGGCACTCGACGGCCTGTCGCCGCAGACCCCCGAGCAGCTGTGGGCGAACATCGCCGCCCGCAAGGACGACAGCGAGGCCGCGCAGAAGCAGCGCGCGAAGCTCCGTGAGGCGATCGCCTTCAAGGTGTACGAGTTCAACGCACACGGCGTCGACCTCAACCAGCGCTACACCTCCGCGGCCATCGTCCCCGACGGCACCCCCGACCCCGGTTTCGACCGCGACCCCGAGCTGTACCACCAGCCCACCTCCCGCCCCGGCGCCAAGCTCCCGCACGCCTGGATCACCTCGGGCAGCCGCACCCTGTCCACCCTCGACACCGTCGGCCAGGGCCGGTTCACCCTGATCACCGGTATCGGCGGCGCGGACTGGATACGCGCGGCCGAGGCCCAGCCCCTGGAGATCGCCACCGTCGTCATCGGCCCCGGCCAGGAGTACGAGGACCCGTACGGCGACTGGGCGCGCCTGAGCGAGGTGGCCGACGGGGGAGCCCTCCTCGTACGGCCGGACGGCTACGTCGCTTTCCGGCACCCCACGGCGGCTGCCTCCGGCGAGGACGCCGAGGGGCTGCTGAACGGGGCGGTGCGGCGGATCCTCGGGCATGCCTGACCGGAAGGCGCAGGACATGACCATCGAATCCACCTCCACCACCCGTCTCACCGAGGCCGTCGTCGACAGCCTCGAGGGCACCACCGAACCCCGGCTGCGCGAGCTGCTCGCCGCCCTCACCCGCCACCTGCATGCCTTTGCGCGCGAGACGCGGCTGACTCAGGAGGAGTGGGAGCAGGCGATCGGCTTCCTGACGGCGACCGGTCAGACGTGTACGGGCACCCGGCAGGAGTTCGTCCTCCTGTCGGACGTGCTCGGCGTCTCGATGCTCGTGGAGACGATCAACAGCGACGGCCGCGGAACGTCGACCGAGTCCACGGTGCTCGGCCCCTTCCACATGACCGAGTCCCCGATCCGTGAACTCGGCGCGGACATCGACCTGGTGGGCGGCGGGGAGCCGTGCGTGGTCAGCGGCCGGGTCCTGTCCCGGGACGGCACCTCGTTGCCCGGCGCGGTCCTCGACGTCTGGCAGGCGAACGCCGAGGGCTACTACGACGTCCAGCAGCCCGAGGTCCAGCCGGCAGGCAACGGGCGCGGGCTGTTCACCACGGACGCGGAGGGCCGCTTCTGGTTCCGCACCTGTGTGCCGAGCCCCTACCCGATCCCCACGGACGGCCCGGTCGGCGACCTTCTGCGCGCGACCGGACGGCACCCCTACCGCCCGGCCCACATCCACTTCATCGCCTCCGCCGTGGAGCATACGCCGGTCACCACGCACATCTTCGTGGCGGGCAGCGACCATCTCGACTCGGACGCCGTGTTCGCGGTCAAGGCAAGCCTCGTGAAGGACTTCACCGAGAGCGACGACCCGTCCCTGGCACGGGAGTTCGGCATCCCGAACCCGTTCCGCCACGCCCGCTTTGACCTCGTACTCAACCCGGCCCGAACCCGGCCCGAAGACCGAACTGAAAGGTGAAATCCATGCCCCTCGGACTGCTCCGGCGGCGATTCAGGAACGCCCCCGGAAGCGCCGCGGGCCTCACGCTTCCCGTCCCGGCCGGCGCGGGCGTCGTCGTCCGCGAGGTCCTGGATCCGGTGAACCAGCCCCTGGGCGCCGCCGATGTGACGGTGACGGAGCTGCGCAGCCACCAGGTTGCGGTGCGCGGCACCACGGATCCGTACGGACTGTTCATGGCAGCTCTGCCGCCGGGCACTTACAGCCTGATGGTGTCGGCCGAAGGGCTGGAACCGCACCGTGAGACCGTCGAGGTGGTCGCCGACGCCGGCCCGTCCTCGCAGCGGGTGTGGCTGCAGCCGGCCCGGCAGGCCGACCTCCCGGTCCCCGGAACCTGGCTCTTCGACCCGCCGCACACGGCGATCCGCTTCATCGCCAAGCACGTCGGCATGGCTCATGTGCACGGCCGTTTCGAGCGTTTCGAGGGCGGTATCCAGGTCACCCCGGACGTGTCCGACTCCCGGGTCCACGTGCGCATCGACGCATCGAGCATCACCACTGGCAACAACACCCGGGACACGCACCTGCGTTCCGCCGACTTCCTGGACGTCGACCGCTTTCCGTACATCGACTTCAGGAGCACCCGCTTCGCCTACCGCGGCGGCAGCAAGTGGTCGCTGCTGGGCACGCTGACCATGCACGGAGTGAGCCGCTCGGTGTCGCTGGACACGACGTACCTGGGCATGGTCAACGGCGGCTACGGCGAGGAGTTGCGCTGCGCCGCCCTCGCCAAGGCGGAACTGCACCGTGAGGACTACACCCTCAACTGGCGGACCATGCTGGCCCGCGGCATCGCGGTGGTCGGCCCCACGGTCCAACTGGAACTGGACGTCCAGGCGATGTACCGCACGCATGACACACCGACGCCCCCGGAGTAGCGGCGGGCCGCGCACCCGAGCGTCGACACGCACTCCATCTGCCGGATACCAAGATGAGCGAGGACGCGCCCTTGAACCCCTCCGGCATCCGCGGCAGCCACGGCGAGACGACCGCGAGCATGCTCTCCCTCGGCGTCGTCGCACTCCTGCGCCCCCGCGACCAGCCGGCCGCGCTGCGCGCCGGCGAGCACCTGGTGCCGGGTGCGGTGGAACAACTCCTGCGCCATCTGACCTTCGTCCACATCGGCCTGCAGGGTCAGCTGGTGACGGCTCAACCACCAACGGCACAACGCCAATTCGACCGTGACTCCGACCTCATCCATAGGGTAATCTAAAGGCAAAGAAACATTCGCGGTACGGCAAAGGAGGCGGCGGTGTTCGATCTTCGGACAGAGGCGGAGATGAGGCTGCACTCGGAAAAGACGGCCAGGGAACTCGCCCTGAAGAAGCAGCGTGAGGAGGCCCCGACGGCTCCTGGCGCCGGCGAGGAGGATGCGACTGCTGGAACGCAGCCGCCGCCGACGTAGCGCGCCGGTCGCCCTCCCTGGCGCGGAGGGTGGCTGACCTGCGACCTTGTGTACGGGGCGGCGTGATGGAACGCTTCCTGTCCACGGCGGCAGGGGGGCGTACGCATGGACCTGGAGCTTCGGCATCTGCGTGTCCTGTGCGCGATCTCGGATGCCGGGAGCGTGGGCCGCGCCGCCGCGGACCTCGGCTACTCGCAACCCGCCATGAGCACCCAACTCCGGCGGATCGAGCGCTACTTCGGCCAGCCGCTGTTCGAGCGCGGGGCGACAGGAGTCAGACCGACACGGTACGGCGTCGAGGTCGTCGCCCAGGCCCGCGACGTCCTGGCCCGCGCCGCAGCGATCGGGTGCCGTACGGCCGCCGGCGCCACGGGCACCCGTAGGACCCTGCGCGTCGCGGCCACCAACTCGCCGGTGCTGTCCGGCATGGTCTCGCGGATCCGGGCCCGGCTGCCGGACGTCACGCTCGCAGTCAGCAGCGTGTACGCCTCCTCGCGGATCGTCGAACTGCTGGAGGACGGCGAGGTGGACGCGGCCGTCGCCGCGGACTACCCCGGGATGGAACTGAAACATGCCGACACGGTGACCCACCGAGGAATCGTCACCGAGCCCACATTCGTGGCGCTGCCCATCCGTCATCGCCTCGGACGCCGCGCTCAGGTCTCGCTCGCCGACCTGGCCGAGGATGCCTGGTTCCTGACGCCGGACGACGGAGCGGGCTGGCCGGGGGTCTTCTACACGGCCTGCGCGGCGGCCGGTTTCTCGCCGGTCGCCGTCCATGAATTCCTGGGTGACCAGCTGCAGTTGCAGAGCATGATCGCCGACGGCCTCGGAGTGTCCGTCGTACAGGCGACGCTGCGGCCGATCCCGGACGTGGTCATCAAACCGCTGATCGGTACGCCGCTGTGGTGCCGTTATGTGCTGGCCTGGCGGCGGGACGCAGTTGCCGAGGAGGTGGTGGAGGAACTGTTCCAGTCCGCCGCTTCCGCATATCGCGAACTCGCCGGGCGATCACCGCACTTGAGGGCATGGGCCGCGCGCACTTGGAAGGGGAGTGGGGTGTAGGCGGGATCGGGCAGGGTCCCAGGTCGGCCGGGTGTTATGGGCGGGCGGCGCTCAGTGCTATGTCACATTCCATTGTTGGAGGCATCCGGCGCTGAGATGGTGCCTCACGCGCCTCAACACTCGTACCGAGGCGCATCCCTCCGCAGAGGAGTCCAGAGATGCGCTACCTCTTCGCGCTGCCCAGACGCGCCGCCGTCACCCTCGCCGTCTGCATCACCCTCGCGGGCCTGCTGTCGGTGCCGGCGCTCGCGGCACCCTCCGCTCGGCACGGCGCCACCCCCACGACAGTGGCGCGGAAGGCGACGCCACCCCCGCCGCCTTCCGGCTCGACCGCCACTGCCACCGCCACAGACCAACCGGCCGTGCAGGCCCGCCCGTTCACCACGTCCCAGCTGCCCCCGTTGAAGCCGACCCCCTCCCGGACCCGGCCCGCCACGGCGACCGGACCGAAGCCGGTCTCGTGCACCCCGGCCGACTTCGCCCGCAGGACCGGCCCCGCGCTCGTCGCCTTCGTCGAAGCCTCGACCACAGGCTGCATCAACACCCTGTTCGCAGTGACCGGCACCAACGCCCGCGACATCTTCCGCCAGTCCCAGATGGTCACCGTGGCGAAGGCCTTCACCCGAGAGGCGCAACGCTATCGGGGCGACAACTCCTCCGGGGTGTGGCAGCTCGTTCTGTTCCTGCGGGCCGGCTACTACGTCCAGTTCAACAACCCGTCCGACGTCGGCCCCTACGGCGCACCCCTGGCCCAGGCCACCACCCGCGGCCTGGACGCCTTCTTCGCCAACCCGCACTCCCGGGACGTCGCCGCGGCGAACGGAGACGTGCTGGGCGAGACCGTCGTCCTCACCGACAGTGCCGACCAGCAGGCCCGCTACCTGACGGCCTATCAGCGCCTGCTCAACGCCTACGACAGCTCCTACGACGCGGTCCCCAGCATGGTCGCCGCCGTCAACGACGTCTACACCCCGCTCTGGCGCGGCAACTGGAACCCCGACTATGTCAACGCGGTGACCGCCGACCCGGGCGTCGTCCGGACCCTGCACGGGTTCGCCCTCAAGCACCTGGACCTGCTCGGCACCGACCGTGCCTACCTGGACTCCAACGCCGGGATGAACGTTGCCCGTTACGTCGAACACACCGCGCTGCGCGCCACGGTCCAGCCGCTGGCCAAGGACCTGCTGAACGCCTCGAAGATCACCGGTCCCACAGCTGGACTCTGGGTCGCCGTGGCGACACAGGCCGACTACTACGACCGCCCCGACTGCTCGTACTACGACATCTGCGACCTGCCCGCCCGCCTGACCGACGCGGCCCTGCCCCTCACCCACACCTGCGACGCGACCCACACCGTACGGGCCCAGGCGCTCACCTCCGCCGAGCTCGACGCCGTATGCGCCAACCTCAGCGCCCAGGACCCCTACTTCGACGACCTCGTCAAGGACGACGGCCCCATACCGGGCCAGCACCTGTCGACGGCGCAGTTCGTCGTCTTCGCCACCCGCGCGGACTACCAGACCTACGCCGGGGCGATCTACGGCGTCAGTACGGACAACGGCGGCATCACGCTGACCGGGGACCCGGCCGATCCCGCCAACCAGCCGCTCTCGATCATGTACCAGAAGGCCTCCGACGACGGCTTCACGGCCCGCATCTGGAACCTCAACCACGAGTACACGCACATCCTCGACGCCCGCTACGACATGAAGGGCGACTTCACCCGGCAGACGTCGGTGCCGGACGTCTGGTGGATCGAGGGCCTGGCCGAATACGTCTCCTACGGCTACCGAGGCATCACCGACGAGCAGGCGGTCGGCGAGGCGGGCAAACACACCTACCGGCTGAGCACGCTGTTCCAGAACACCTACGCGAACAGCGACGTGATCCGCACCTACCCCTGGGGCTATCTCGCCGTCCGCTACATGTTCGAGAACCACCCGGCGGACATCCAGCGCATGCTCGCCCGCTTCCGGGCCGGCGACTACGCGGGCGGATACGCCGTCTACAACTCCGACATCGGTACCCGCTACGACGCCGACTTCGACCAGTGGCTCACGGCATGCGCCGCCGGCGCCTGCTCCGACACGCCCGCCCCCGGAAGGCGTAGCGCATCGGTGTGGTAAGCCGGACGGGGCTGAGGCCTGTGCTGGAGCGCGAGCGGCCGTGCCGGACGCGGAACCCGGGTCGTGGCGCCGGACTCCTGCGGATGCGTTGCGGGCCGAAATGGAGTATAGGCGCGCCCTAGATCCCAAATTACTACTTAGTGCATGTATATGCTCACATTAAGTAGTCAATCCAGGGCTTCGCGCCCAGGTGAGAAAGGGTCAACCATGCGCAAGTTTCAGCGCGCTGCGGTCGTAGCCGCAGCGGTGGCGGGGCTGTCCATCGCCGGTGTCGGCGTCGGTTTCGCCGACGCCGGCGACGGGCCGCGGGGAGGCGCCGAGGTGGTTTCCCCGCAGTGGCACTTCGCGCCGGACACTTCCAAGAAGGCGACGCCGGAGCAGACGCCCAGATACACCGTGCCGGAGTTGGATCTCAATCGGTTCATCGATGCGTTCGTCGCCCCGGCCTCCAAGGAATCGACCGAGAAGTAGCCAGGCGCCAAGGGGGCGAGCGGCTCCGTAGTCCGCACCCCGGCCGGCCCACATCCGTCAGAGCAGCACAGGCAGCCCGGACGCGCAGAGACCCTTCAGGGTGCGCGGCTGGGCTGCTGCCATTTCCGCTTTCTCCAAGGCCCGGGTGCGCGCCGGTCGACGGCGCGGCAGCCGGGCCTCGATCGTGCGCGGAACAAGCACACGTCCTGTCGGTGGGAGAGCCGTCATATAAAGACCTCCGTCAAGGGAAAACAATCATCTGTATTCACGAATGCCGGGCCGGTCCTGGTTCCCGTTCCGGCATTTCGGCTTTCTGAGGTCCGGCGGTCGACCGGGTTTTCCGGGCATGCGAAAACCCCGGTGCCCCGGCTTGCGGCCGGGGCACCGGGGTGAGCTTTTGTCCTACTTACCGCCGACGCTGTTGTTGCAGCCCATCGACGAGCCGAGCGAGGTCGACTGTGCGCCCTCGTTGCCCTCGCCGTTCAGAGCGCCGCCCAGCAGGCCGTTGAGCAGGCCGACCTGGCCGAGGATGTCCAGGTTCAGGTCGTGTGACCTGCAGGTGGTGCTCTGCAGGACGGTGCTGCCGCCCTTGTCTCCGCCATCGTGGGCCTGAGCGGTGCCGGCACCCAGGAGGCCGACGCTGACGGCGGCGACCAGGACGGCAGCCTTGCGAAGCTGGTGCATGTCATCTCCGGTGGAGTGAAGTGGACGCGACCTGCGATAGATCGACTTCGTGCAGTTGTGGAGGTTAATAAGAAATATCCCCGGAACATCCGGCGGCGCGCCGAATTCGGGGAATCACTCACTACCCTGGTCGATGGCCGGGAATTGAGCCCTGTGAGTGAATCGCCAGGCAGGCAGATATTGGGGGCCCGCCAACTTGGCCGGACGCCGGGCGAGTTGTTGCGTGCCTTGTGCGCCTGACGCACGCTGGTCACATGGGTGAGCGCGACGGCCCCACGCTGATCACTTCCGTCCAGCGGGCCTTCCGGCTGCTGGAGGTGGCGAGCGCGCACGAGAACGGCGCGCCGGCGAAACAGCTGGCACGTGAGACGGGGCTGCCCCTGGCCACCGCCTATCACCTGCTGCGGACGCTGGTCCACGACGGATACCTGCGCAAGCTGGGCGACGGCAGCTTCGTGCTCGGCGACAGACTGCAGACGCTGCAGACCACGGGCCGAGGACAGGCACTGCTCAGCCGCGTCCGCCCCACGCTCGCGGCACTGCGGGACGAATTCGCGACCGCCGCCTACCTCACCTTCTACGAGGACGGCGAGATCCGGGTCGCCGAGATCGTCGACAGCGCCCGGGCACCCCGCGTCGACCTGTGGGTGGGGTTCGAGGACGCGGGGCACGCCACCGCGCTCGGCAAGTCCGTGCTGCGGGAACTGGACGACGAGGCCCGCAAGGACTACCTCTCCCGGCATCACCTCGCGGACCTCACCCCCCGGACGATCACCAGCCGGCCGGAGCTGCTGCGGCGACTGGACGCCTCACCCGTGGCCCCGGCCGTCACGGACCTGGAGGAGTACACCCTGGGCACGGTCTGCGTCGCCGTCCCCGTCTACAGCGGCGACACCCTCGGCTCGCTCGGCGTCTCGATGTCGGCGGATCGGCTCTCCCGGCTGCCGGAGATCCTGGCACGGCTGCTCCCGACGGCGGACCGCGTGACCAGGGGCCTGTCGCTCACTATCTGAAAATCCTCTGCTTGTGACGGCCCGGCTCGACCGCGTTTCCTGGATGAAACAGACATTTCATCGGTGGGCTCCCGGACCGATGTGCCCCACACAGGTGAGGAATGCAGACACAAGATGAGTCAGGCCCGAGACCATGGCGGCGGCCACTGGCCTATACGGTCGTTCAGGCGTGCCTGCGCGCAACTGGCCGCGGGGGCATGCGTTCTGCCCGTACTGATCGTCTCCGTGATCGTGCTCGCCGACCTGGCCGGCGGCGCGGGGATCACCTGGCTGCCGATGCTCGCGGCCGGGCCCGCCCTGGCCGCCACCACCAACGGCCCGCGCGGTGTCCTGTGCGTCGGCCTCCTCGCCGCGGCGCTGGGCGCCACGCTCGGCACCCGCAACGGCGTCCCGGGCAGCGAGCTGGCGGCCGTACTGTCCGCTCTGGCCGCCGTCACCCTGGCCAGCAGTCTGGCCAGCGCGCTGCGGGGACGCCGTGAACGGGTGCTCGCCGCCGTCCGCTCCGTCGCGGAGACCGCCCAGCACGCGCTGCTCACGCCCGTCCCGGCGACCGTCGGCCCGTTCCAGGTGGCCGTCCGCTACAGCGCCGCGGCGGCCGAGGCCCGTATCGGCGGCGATCTCTATGCGCTGATTCCCACCCCGTACGGGGTACGGCTGATCGTCGGCGACGTGCGCGGCAAGGGGCTTCCGGCCGTGGGAACCGCCGCGCTGGTACTCGGAATCTTCCGCGAGGCCGCTTACGACGAGCCCGATCTCCTCGCCGTCGTCGACCGGATCGAGCGGAGCCTCGCGCGCAATCTCGGCAGCGACGACTTCGTCACCGCCGTGGTCGCCGGATACCCGAGGGCCGGACAGCTGGAGGTGGTGAACTGCGGACACGCGCCACCGCTGCTGGTGCGCGGGGACGGCAGCGTCACGGCGGTGGAGTCCACGCACCCCGCCCCGCCCCTCGGACTGCGCGCGCTCACCGATCACACCCCCGGCCTCCAGGTGCTGCCCTTCGCCGACAGGGACCAGTTGCTGCTCTACACCGACGGCGTCACCGAGGCCCGCGACCGCGGCCGCGCGTTCTATCCGCTCGACGAGGGCCTGGCACGCCATGTGTCCGACGACCCGGCCCGTACCCTCGGGGCGCTCCATGACGAGCTGCTGGCACATGTCGGCGGCCGCCTCCACGACGACGCGGCTCTGCTCCTGATCCGCAAACCGGCCCTCAGTGAGCCCGCCGCCGAGGCCGAGCCGGGCGGCCGGGACCTCGCCTCCGAAGCTGCGTGACGAGTGTGTGGCCCGCTGCCGGCTTCACCGTGCGGCGGTTCGGTCGGCGGCCGGTGCTCTCCACGCCTCGGCGGCAGTGAGCGGAACCAGGTCCGGTGGCAGGGCCGAGGTCGTCAGTTCGATGCGGCGTCCCTCGGCCGACGAGCGGAGGAGGGCGGTCATCGTCTCCAGGACGTGCAGGGCGAGATCGCCGCTCGCGCGGGGCGCCCGCCGCCCGTCGGCGGTGATGAAGTCGAGCAGACCGAGGCCGCGGGCGCCGTCGACGTACCCCGCCGACGGCGGGAGTGTTCGCCACTGGGTGCCGCCGAGTTCGAAGAGCCGCACCTCGCCGTCGAAGTGGTTCGGATCCGGCACCGTGAGCGTGCCGCTCTCACCGTGGACCTCGATCGGGGCGGCCGTGGTGGCCACGCCGTCGAAGCTCGTCGTGATCGTGGTCAGGGCGCCGCCCACGTGCTCGAGCACACCGGAGACGTGGCTGTCCACCTCGACCGGAATCCGCTCGCCCGCACGCGGGCCGGAACCGATCACGCGCTCGGTGCGCAGCCGGCCGGCCGCCCCGATCACGGCACGCACCGGACCCAGCAGATGCACCAGGGACGCGAGGTAGTACGGCCCCATGTCGAGCAGCGGGCCGCCCCCGGCGGTGTAGTAGAAGTCGGGGTGGGGATGCCAGCGCTCGTGCCCGGGGGTGACCATGACGGCCGAGGCGAACTGGGGGCGCCCGATGCTCCCCGCCTCCACGGCCGCCCGTGCCGTCTGGACTCCGGTGCCCAGGACGGTGTCCGGGGCGCATCCCACGCCGACTCCCGCTTTCCCGGCGGCTTCCATGACGGCCTGGGCGTCGCCGAGGGTGGCGGCCAGTGGCTTCTCCCCGTAGACGTTCTTCCCGTGGCCGATGGCGCCGAGGGCGATCTCGGCGTGGGCGGCGGGGACGGTCAGGTTCAGCACCGTGTCCACGTCCGGGCTGCTCAGCAACTCCTCGACGGTCAGCGCCCGGGCGGCGGGCAGCTCGGCGGCGACCGCGGCCGACCGCGCGGCGTCGAGGTCGGCGACCGCGGTGACGCGCACGGCGGGATGGCCGAGGAGCGTGTCCAGATACGCGCGGGAGATGACGCCGAGACCTACGACGCCGATGCGGTGCGCGTCGCCCACAGCATGCCCCTCTCGATGACGGTGCGGACGTTCGGGTTCTCCAGTACGTCCAGGCTGTGCCCCGGCGTCGTCACCACGATCCGCCCGGCGCCCCACTGCCGGGTCCAGATCGCCGGAGAGGTGACGGGCCGCTGCCAGGGCTGCCAGGAGCGGGCGGGGTGCGTGGTGGTGGCCAGGACGTCGATCAGGTCGTCGTGGAGCACCCAGTACTGCTCGGTGCACAGCTCGAAGTCGTCGAGTCCCTCGGTGACGGGGTGCTTGCGCCCGAGGTCGGTGATGTCGATGGTGTGCGGCAGGAAGTTGTCCTCCGCCTCGCCTCGACGCTCGCACGGCTCCTTGCCCGGGTGGCACGCGAACTGGCCTCCCACCAGCTGGAGATAGTCGGAGGAGGCACGGAACGAGTCGGCGATGCCGCCGTGCCAGCCGGTGAAACCGGTGCCGGCCGCGACCGCCGCGCTCAGTCCCGCCACCTGCTCGGCGCTGATCTCCGACATCGAGATGCACTGCACCACCAGGTCGGTGCGCGCCATCTCACCGGCATCGGCGTAGACATCGGTCGACTCCTCGACCCGGACCGTGAAACCGCTGCTTTCGAGGAAGGGCAGGAACAACTCCGTGGCCTGGACCGGCCGGTGCCCCTCCCATCCGCCTCGGACCACCAGGGCTTTCTTCGGCTGCATCGCGTTCCTTCACCCGTTCGGAGCCCTCACTATGCGCCAGTCACCCGCGCCCGGCAACGGGCTGCCGGATGCGCGAAAGTTTCGCAGCCGTCCCCTACCCGCCGACCGCAACTTCCTCCCGGGTCAGCGGGCGGCCGATGCGGCCGGCGCGTGGGCGTCGACCAGCCAGCAGGCGGCGGTGAAGCGGACCTCCGTGCCCTGCACAAAGGGGTCGAACGCGGCGCGGACCGTGTCGATGACGCGGGCGCGGGTCTGCTCGTCGACTCCGCCCAGGGCCAGACCGACCGGACCGAGCCGGGTGAGGTAGTGCACCAACTCGCTCTCGGGCAGGGCGCAGGCCACGTCGACCGGCCGGATGCCGATCCCGGTCCAGCCGCTGTCCGCCAGGATGCGGCGGATCCGGTCCGGGTCCGCGAAGGCGAACTGGCCCGGCTCGTCCGGGCGGCGGACGGGCAGGTCGGGCAGCAGCGGTGCCGCGGCACGTTCGGCCGTCGTCATGAACGGGTTCTCCGCAGGGCCGCGCCAAGCGACGAACCGCAGCCGGGCCTCGTCCGTCGCGGCACGCCGGAGGTTCGCGAACGCCCGCACGGAGTCGCTGAAGAACATGACGCCGAAGCGTGAGATGACGGCGTCGAAGGTGGCGGGCTCGAAGGAGTGGTCCTGGGCGTCGCCGAGGACGAAGGACGCCGGTGTGCCCTCCCGTTCGGCGCCCGCCCGGGCGGCCGCGATCACCGGTTCGGAGATGTCGACGCCGACACTGCGGCCCCCCGGACCGAGCCGGCGCGCGACGGCCCGCGTGATGGCGCCGGTACCGCAGCCGACATCGAGCACACGGCCCGCGTGTCCGGGGGCCACGGCATCGACCAGCAGGTCTTCGAAGGGCTTGAACATCTCGTCCAGCACCGCCTGCAGCTCGACCCAGGCATTGCCGCCGGGCCCCTTCCAACGGGCCGCCTGATCGTCATCGCTCCTGCGCGTGACGTCCATGAACGCCTCCTCCGCTTGCCTTCGTCCGGTCGAGATGACACCGTGCCACTTCAAGTCGAGTTGAGGTAAAGAGGATGACAGACCTGGACATCGCCGAGGTGGTGCAGCGCGCCGGAGTCCCCGCCTCCACACTGCGGTTCTACGAGGAGAAGGGGCTGATCGCCGCGAGTGGCCGACGGGGTCTGCGCCGTCAGTACGACCCCGCCGTACTGGAGCGCCTGGCGCTGATCGCGATGGGGCGCACCGCCGGGTTCTCGCTCGACGAGATCGCGCGCATGTTCGCGCCGGACGGGCAGCCGCGCATCGACCGTCAGGTGCTGGCGGCCAAGGCGGAGGAGCTGGACCGCACGATCCGCGAACTCGGCGTCCTGCGCGACTCCCTGCGGCACGCCGCCGCCTGCCCCGCGCCGAGCCACATGGAATGCCCCACCTTCCGCCGCCTCCTCAAGGCCGCCGCCTCCGGCACTGTCGCCGCACCGAGGAAGCGGGCCCCGCGGTCACCGAAGGAGCGCTGACGGATTCTGCGGCCCGACAGCGCCCTCAGGCCGAATCGGCGTCGTAGTCGTGCCGGGACTGCTCGACCTTTTCCAGGTTGTCGGCGGACCATTCGGCGAGATGCGCGAAGAGCGGGGCGAGGCTGCGGCCGAGTTCGCTGATCTCGTACTCGACGCGAGGCGGGACCTCCGGGTGGTATGTGCGCACCACGAGACCGTCGCGTTCCAGCTGCCTCAGCCGCTGGGTCAGGACCTTCGGCGTGATCCGGGCGATGCGCCGCTCCAACTCGACGAACCGCTGGCGGCCGTGCGTGTGCAGGCTCCACAGGATCGGTGTGGTCCACCGGCTGAACACGATGTCCACGACCGGGCCGATCGGACAGGCGACTTCCGGGTCGGTCCCGGCAGTTGCCGCCCGCATGCCCTTGACCGCCATGCGCATCCCTCCGGGATAGTCACTTTCCTCTAGGTACCTACTATACCGGCGGTGTTAGCGTCCACAAGGCGCCCGGAGAACAGCACTCCGCGGCGTTCTCGCCCGCTCGGGAATCGACAACACACCGCATCAACAGGGGAGTTGACCGTGATCGTAGTAACGGGGGCGACTGGCAACGTCGGCCGATCGCTCGTGCAGACCCTCGCAGCCACGGGTACGCAGGTGACCGCGACATCCCGGGCCGTCTCGGCCGCGGACGCCCCGCACGGCGTCCGGCACCGACAGGCGGACCTGACCGATCCGGAGAGCCTGCGGCCCGTGTTCGACGGCGCCGAGGCGCTCTTCCTGCAGAACGGAGGCCCCAGCGCGCACCTGCTCAGCCCGCAGGACATCCTCGACGTCGCCAAGGCCGACGGCATCGGACGCGTGGTGCTGCTGTCCACCCAAGGGGTCGCGACCCGGCCGGAGTCGGCCGCGCACGGGGGTGTTGCACGCGCCATCGAGGACGCCGTACGACAGTCGGGTCTGGACTGGACGATCCTGCGACCCGGCGGCTTCAACTCCAACACCTACGCCTGGGCCGAGTCGGTCCGCACCCGACGGGCGATCGCCGCGCCGTTCGCCGACATCGGCCTGCCCACCATCGACCCCGACGACATCGCCGAGGTCGCCGCCGCGGCACTGCGCGAGGACCGCCACGCCGGACAGACCTACGAGCTGACCGGGCCCGCCCTCACCACCCCCCGGCAGCAGGCCGAGGAGATCGGCGCAGCGCTCGGCGAACCGGTGCGTTTCATCGAGCAGACCCGGGACGAGGCCCGCGCACAGATGCTGCAGTTCCTGCCCGAGCCCGTGGTCGACACGACGCTCGACATTCTCGGCGAGCCCACACCTGCCGAGCAGCGCATCAGCCCCGACGTCGAGCAGGTTCTCGGCCGCGCGCCCCGCACGTTCGCCGACTGGGCGCAGAGCCACGTCGCCGCGTTCCGATAAGCCTTTCGCCCCAGGCTGCCCGAGCGGGCTCCGCCGGCTGGTTCCCGGCGAAGCCCGCTCGGCCACGGCAGCGCAGACTCAGGCCGTCTGCAGCGTCAGCCCGTACCGGTTGAGGATCTCGTTGACCGGCTGGTACCAAGTCTCGCCCCCGGAGCTGCAGTTGCCCCAGCCGCCGGAGGTGACGCCCTGTGCCTGGTCGCCGCTGATGAAGGAGCCGCCGGAGTCGCCGGGCTCGGCGCAGACGCTCGTCTTCGTCAGCTCATGGACGGCGCCCTGGCTGTAGTTGACGGTCTCGTTCTTGGCCAGGACGGTGCCGCAGTGCCAGTGCGAGGTGGAGCCGGAGCGGCAGATGGAGGCACCGACGGGGGCTTCGGCGGAACCGCGCACGAGCTGGTCCGAGACCGTGCCCCAGCCGAGCACCACCGGCACGGTCCACCAGCCGCTGCCGACGTTCACCCAGGCGTAGTCGTTGTCCGGGAACGACGAGCCCTGGAAGTTGCCGACGTAGGAGCCGTCCCAGCCGTACACCGCGCCCGTGTGCTGGTCGCAGTGCCCGGCGGTGACGAAGCCGCCGTACACCGAGAAACCTATGGAGCAGCGGACGTTGCCGGTGTAGTACGGGTCGCCGCCCACGGTGCCGGCGGCGAAGGTCTGCGGTGCTTCGGCGGTCTGCTGCACCGTGACCGGGCCGGTCTGGCTGGCCCGGGCCAGGAAGGTGCGGACATCGTTGTCATGGCGGTGTGCGGCGACGACGTTCACGACGACCTTGTTGGTCTTCGCGTCGACGTACCAACTGCCGATACCTGCGGGCGCGGAGAGTGCGTCGATGCGTGCCTTCGCCGCGTCCAGCTGCCGCGCGCTGCGCTGCACGAGGCGTACGGTCGCGCCGGTCGCCCGCACGGCCTCCGTGTCCGCGCCACGGGTGACGGCGACGGTCAGTCTGCCGCTTGCGGCGTCGAACCAGGAGCCGCCGTACGACGACCCGGCGGCACGCTTCGCCTTCCGTTCCACGGCCGTCGCCTTCTTCTCGGCGGCCAGCCGCGCTTCCGCCTGACTCTTCGTCAGGCCCAGGTCGTGCTGCATGGCGGAGAGGAGGGGGGCGGAGGCCGGTGCTTCGGTGGAGCGCGAGGGGGAGTCGGCGGCGGAGGCCGGCACGGCACTCGCGGTGGCCCAGCTGCCCAGCAGGAGGAGTGCGGACAGGCCGGTGCGCATGGCTGTTGTGCGTCTCAAGGGAGTGGTCCCTTCGTTGTTCCAACGGGGTGGGGGTGGAACAGCAGAACGTTGAGAGCGCTCTCACTTCATGCGCGGCAGAGCATAGCGAAACCTCCTTGGCAGGTCCATACCAATCGGCGGAAGGCTGGCGGTGCGCCTTGGCTGCTCCTGAGCTGCGGGACTTCGCTGCATGGGGGTTGTCCTGACATTCCCCCGCCCCTAGGGTCGCCTTCGGGTGCAAGCGCTTTCCCCACTCCTTGTGCCCGGTCATGCCCGGCGACCACCCCACTGGCCTGCAAGGAGCACGCATGAGCATCCGAGTCAGCCACGCATACGGCGACCACATCGCCGTGGCGGCCGACGGCACCGAGATCCTCCGCTACGTCTACCGTGCCGACCCCGAGGCCTTCGAGGCGCGCAAGCCCTACGCGCACCCGGTGCGCACCCTCTCCGGACGCACCGTCACCGGCTACCGCCCCAGCGACCACCGCTGGCACAAGGGCCTGCAGATGACGGCGAGTCATCTCTCCGGGCAGAACTTCTGGGGCGGCAACTGCTATGTCCACGGCCGCGGTTATCTGCCGCTGCCCGACCGCATCGGCTCGATGCGACACGACGGCTTCCCCGAGTTCACGGTCGAGGACGACCGGCTCGCCTTCACCGAGGCCCTCACCTGGGTGGAGAACGGCGGCGCCGAGTGGGCGCGCGAGGAGCGCGGCCTCACCGTCCACTCGGTCGACGAGGAAGCCGGCGCCTGGGCACTGGACTGGTCGATCCACCTGACCAACCTCCGCGACGAACCCCTGGCCTTCGGCTCGCCCACCACCGAGGGCCGCGAGCTGGCCGGCTACACCGGGCTGCAGTGGCGCGGCCCCCGCGACTTCACCGGCGGCACCGCCTTCGCCGCCGACCTCGACGGAGGAGCGGGCGCGGACGCCGGCAAGCTGATGGGCACCCAGAGCCCTTGGCTGGCCTTCACCACCGAGCACGACGACATCGACGCGCACTCCACACTCGTCTTCGCCCACGCACCCGAGAACCTCGACGCGCAGTCCGCGATCCACGACTCGCACTGGTTCGTGCGCTCGGAACCGATTCCCACGGTCGCGTTCTCCTGGGCGTTCTTCGAGGAGTTCGAGCTGCCGCCCGGCGAGTCCTTCGCCTACCGCTACCGGCTTGTCGTCGCCGACGGCGCCTGGGACCGCGACCGCGTCGCCGGCCACCTGGCGGGTCTGGCGTGGTGACCGACCGGCCCTGAGAGCAAGCAGCTGTGAGGAAGGAAAAGAGGTGACCTCGGCATGCCCGGACACAGGACAAAGGGGTTCTGCGCAGCGGCCGCCGCACTTGCGCTCAGTGCGGTGCTGGCCGGCTGCGGGGGATCCGGGGAGTCGGCCGGCGGCGGCAAGGTCGTGCTGCGCTACACGTGGTGGGGCAACCCCGACCGCGCGGCACGTACCGAGCAGGCCGTCGCCCTGTTCGAGAAACAGCATCCGAACGTGCGGGTGCAGACGTCGTTCTCGGGTTACGACGCCTACAAGCAGAAGCTCGCCATCCAGGCCACGGGCGGTGACGCACCCGATGTGATGCAGCTCGACTACCGCCAGATCGATCAGTACGCCTCCGGACATGTCCTGCTCGACCTCGGCAAGGTCGAGGACGTCCTGGGCACGGCCGAGATCGACCCGGGTCTGCTGGCCACCGGCCGGGTGAACGGCGCCCAGTACGCCATCCCGCAGGGCCGCGGCACCGAGACCGTCGTCTACGACGTCAAGGCCTGGAAGGCGTCCGGGGTGACCCTCCCGGGCAAGGGCTGGACCTGGAGCCAATGGGCCGACGACATGCGGGCGTTGGCCAAGAAGACCGGCAAGCCGGGCTCCACCGACCCCGGCCAGAGCGAGGACGCCTTCGAGGTGTGGCTGCGCGGGCAGGGCAAGGCCCTCTACACCAAGTCCGGCGGCCTCGGCTTCACCGCCGACGACCTCGCCCGCTGGTGGACCTTCACCGACGGGCTCCGCCGGGAGGGCGCCGTCTCCCCGGCGGAACAGACCACCCAGCTCGACGGCTCCGTCGAGAACACCCCGCTCGGCCGGGGCAAGGCCACCGCCGACTTCAACTGGGACGCCCCCTCCAGTGGTTACCTCGCGCTCGTCAAGGGCGGCGTCGCGCCGGCGCCGATGCCGTCCGGCGAGGACGGCACACCCGGCCAGTACTTCAAACCGTCCATGTTCCTCGGCATAGGAGCGCACACCGGCCACCGCAAGGAGGCCGCCGCACTGATCGACTTCCTCCTCAACGACCAGCAGGCGGCGAAGATCCTCGGCGCGACCCGCGGCATCCCCGTCAACGAGACCGTCCGAGAGCAGACCGCCGGGCAGCTCAAGGACTTCGACAAGACCGTCGCCGACTACCAGTCCTCGCTCGAAGGCTCCCTCAAGGACCCGCCGCAGGCCCCGCCCTCCGGCGACAACGCCCTGCAGACCACCTTCCAGCGCGACTACGACCAGGTGTCGTACGAGCGCATGTCGCCGCGCCAGGCGGCCGAGAACTATGTCACCGAGGCGAAGGCGGAGCTGAGGTCATGACCACCACAGACATCCCCGCACCCACCGCACGCCCGCCCCGTTCCGCGCCCGCCGCCGGGCGCCGCCCGAAACGCGAACGCGAGGGCGCCGCCTGGGTGTTCCTGTCCCCGTGGGTGCTCGGCGCGACGGTCCTCACGCTGCTGCCGATGGCGGTGTCGCTGTATCTCTCCTTCACCGACTACGACCTGTTCAACCCGCCGCACTGGGTTGGCCTGCGCAACTACACGCAGATGTTCACCGAGGACCCGCGCTACTGGCGGTCGGTCACCACGACCCTGACGTACGTCGTGATCGCGGTGCCCCTGCAACTGGCTCTCGCCCTCGTGGTCGCGCTGGCCCTGAAGACCATGAAGCGCGGCAAGGGCTTCTACCGCTCCGCCTTCTACGCCCCCTCGCTGCTCGGCGCGTCCATGTCCGTCGCCCTTGTCTGGCGTGCGGTCTTCAACGACGGCGGAACCGTGGACAACCTCTTCGGCACCGGCGGCTGGGTCAACAAACCCGGCTGGGCACTGGTCGCCGTAGCACTGCTGACGGTGTGGCAGTTCGGCGCGCCGATGGTCATCTTCCTGGCGGGCCTGCAGCAGATACCGGCCGAGCTGTACGAGGCGGCCGCCGTGGACGGGGCGGGCAGGTGGCGGCAGTTCCGGTCCGTCACCGTGCCGATGCTGTCGCCGGTGCTCTTCTTCAACCTGGTGCTGCAGACCATCCAGGCGTTCCAGGTGTTCACTCCCGCCTTCGCGGTGAGCGGCGGCAAGGGCGGTCCCGCCGACTCGACCCTCGTCTACACCCTCTACCTCTACGACCGTGGCTTCGTCGCCTCCCACATGGGCTACGCCTCCGCCATGGCCTGGGTGCTGCTGCTCGTCATCGGCGCCGTCACCGCGGTGCTGTTCCGCACCTCGCGCTCCTGGGTCTTCTACGCCTCCGAGGGGGAGCGATGACCACAACTGCCGTAGCCCGCAAGCCGGTTCGCTGGGGCCGCATCGCCGTGCACCTCGGCTGTCTGGCCGCCCTGCTGGTCATGCTCTACCCGCTGGCCTGGCTGCTCGCCACGTCCCTGAAACCGGCGGACGAGGTCATCGCGAGCCTCAACCTCCTGCCCAGCCACCTGGAGTGGTCGAACTACAAGACCGCCCTGGACGGCGTGAACGACGTGTCCGTCTGGCGGCTGCTCGGCAACTCGCTGCTGATCGCGGGCGGTGCGGTCGTCGGCAACGTCATCAGCTGCTCGCTCGCGGCCTATGCCTTCGCCCGGCTGCGCTTCCGCTTCCGCGGGCCGATGTTCGCCTTCATGATCGCGACGATCATGCTGCCGCACCATGCGGTGCTGATCCCGCAGTACATCATCTTCAACAAGCTCGGCATGGTGAACACGTACTGGCCGCTGATCCTGCCGAAGTTCCTAGCGACCGAGGCGTTCTTCGTCTTCCTGATCGTGCAGTTCATGCGCGGACTGCCGAGGGAGCTGGAGGAGGCGGCGCGCATCGACGGCTGTGGCCCGTTCCGCAGCTTCTTCCAGGTGATCCTGCCGCTCACCCGCCCCGCGCTGATCACCACGGCGATCTTCACGTTCATCTGGACGTGGAACGACTTCTTCACCCAGCTGATCTACCTCTTCGACCCGGACAAGTTCACACTCACGCTCGCGCTGCGCTCGTTCGTGGACGCCTCCAGCCAGTCGGCGTTCGGCCCGATGTTCGCGATGTCGGTGATCGCGCTGCTGCCGATCGTGCTGTTCTTCCTCGCCTTCCAGCGGTTCCTGGTGGAGGGCATGGCCAGCTCCGGACTGAAGGGGTGAGCGGGATGAGCGATGCGCGTACGCGGGAGCCGGGCGAGGTCTTCGGGCCGCGCATGACCCTGTTCGCCGACATGCTGAGCGTCGGCCTCGCCACGGCCGCGGCCTGCCTGCCGCTGTTGACCGCCCCGGCCGCGCTGTCGACGGCCTGCGCGGTGCTGCGAGGCGCGAGGGAGGACCAACCCGTCACCGCCGGCCGCTACTTCGCCCTGCTGCGGTGGCGCCTGCGGGCGGGCGACCTGGTCGTGGGTGCCGCCGCCCTGGCGGGTGCGCTGCTGTTCGCCGCGGACCTGGCGCTGGCAGGTGCGGGACTGCCGGGGGCACCGTTGTTCGCGGTGACCGCCGCCGCGATCGGCGCCTGCGCCACCGTGGTCGCCCTCAGGGCCTGCGCGCGCCCTGAGTCCCTCGACGACTGGCCGGCCGCCCTGCGCGAGGCCGCCCGGGACGCGGTACGGGACGTGGGCGGCAGCGGCCTGGTGCTGCTCGCGGTGGCGACGGCCGCCGTGTGTGCCTGGGTGCTGGTGCCGCTGGCGTTTCTGGCGCCGGGGCCGTTGGCGTTGGCGCTCACTGCCGTTGATGTGCGGTGGGCCGCCCGTCCCTGATCGGATACGTGGACTGTGATGAGCCGGGCGCGGTAGCAGGCCGGGGAGTGGGCATGCGTGGATGCCCGGGCTCGCATACCCGGCCTCCGGCCCGCCGGCTCCAGCTGTGTTACTGCTGTGGACGCACCGCATACGCCTCGGGCCGGCGCTGGGAGGGGATCGCCGGTGCCGGGCGGGTGATGCCGGACAGGTCGCGGGCGGTCATGCTGTTGCGGTCCGTGACCGAGCGGCCCAGGGCGTGGTGCGGCCACAGTCCTGCGGCCACCCGGCGGCTGCGCTCGGTCCATTCGCGGGCCGCGGCGCTGCCGGCCTTGTAGTGGTTCACGGCGTACCCGCCCGAGTGGATCCGCAGCAGACAGAAGCCGCCGGGATAGTCCTTGACCGCGCTGACCTCCTGCATCGTGACGTGCGGGGCCTGCGGCAGCACCGTGCGCTTGTTGCGGTGGGTGTGGCCCGCGTGATGGAGGAAGACGCCGGGTGCGTTCGCGTAGGCGTCGAGGATGGAGCGGGCCTGACGGCGGCCGAGGCGCTGCCCGCCGGTCACCGGGAAAACGGAGTCCCGCACGGCCAGCGGATGGTGCCCGAACACCACCGTGGGCTGGTCCTTGTTCTCCCTCAACCGGGCCCGGAACCACGCCAGTTGCTCGGCGCCGAGGCCCCCGGAGTCGGCGCCGTTGCCGTCCTTCTCGTAGGTGTCGAGTCCGACGATCCGCAGCCCTCCGAGGTCGCGCGCGAAGTACGCGGGCCCGTCACCGCCGAGGAACCCGTCCCGGAAGGAGTCCCCGCAACCGCCGTCACAGGAGCGGCAGTTGCCATGCCCGGGCCGGTCGTGGTTTCCACGTACGACGAAGTAGTCCTGACCGTGGGTGCCGAAACCGTCCAGGATCTGCTTGGCCTCGGCCAGGTCCTTGGCCGCCCCGCCGGCCGAGATGTCGCCGGCGGCCAGCAGCACGTCCGCTCCTCGCCGTCGGGCCTCCTCGACCACGGCCCGGCTCATGATCTCGGGATACGGCGCGCGGCCGTGTTCCTGCGTGATCCCGCGCATCAGGGGCATGCCGGTCACCAGGCCGGCGGTGGTCTCGCCCAGGTGCAGGTCGTTGCAGAGCGCGATCGACAGCAGGTGCCGCCCCGGCGGCGGCTGCGGCGTCGTGAAGGAGTACGGGCCTCCGGCCGAGCCGAGCCCGTGGCGATTGGTGCCGACGGCGTTGCCGCGCACGAGAT
Organism: Streptomyces sp. NRRL S-646; assembly: GCF_000720765.1. GTDB lineage: Bacteria > Actinomycetota > Actinomycetes > Streptomycetales > Streptomycetaceae > Streptomyces. Next base: position 22,334 of record NZ_JODC01000004.1, on the reverse strand, counting down.
GCAGCGGCGTCGGCGTCGCGGCCACGCCCCGAGAGCGGGCCTGGTAGTAGTACGTCTGCCCGGGCTCCAGGTCCGTGAGCTCCACGTAGTGGTGCGCCACCGGACCGTCCTCCGCCGCGACGCGGGTGAGGCGGCCGGGATGGGTCCCGTAGACGACCTCGCCCTCCGTGGCCGCGGGGAGCATGTGGCCGAAGCCGTCGTCGGTGCCGGGCACGCCGGTGTACCAGGTGATGACGGCGCGGTCCTCGGTCAGGGTGACCAGTTCCAGATGGACGGCGGCCAGGCCGTCGCGGTGGCTGTGCCTGCTCCTGCCCGCGGGGCCGCGCAGGGCATCGGCGGCGGTCCGCAGCAGGGCGGGGGTGAGAAGGGCGCCGGAACGCAGGATCTGACAGGGGTCGGGCAGGGCCGAGAGAGCGGCGAGGGGAGCGGACAGGCAGCAGCGCATGCCCAAGTGTGCCCGCCCGCAGTGAACGACGACAGTGATGTGGACGGCGGGACAGGGGACGGAAGGCGACAATTCCCAGGTCGGCCCGCCTGCGACCGGTCCGGGTGAGAATGCTCACCTCATGATGATCAGCGAGGTTCGCCCCGATATGTACCGAAGTACCACCGGTTGCCTTCGGGGTCGCGGGCGGCGAAGTCGCGGGAGCCGTAGTCGGTGACGTGCAGATCCGCGGTGATCTCGGCGCCGGCGGCCTTGGCGCGGGCGTGGACGGCGTCCGGGTCGGCGGTGACGACGTAGGCGCTGAAGGCACCGGGCGGCGTCGGACCGGTGCCGGGCTCCTTTTCCTCGCGCACGGAGCCCAGCATGACGCCGCCGCCCTCGGGCCAGCTGAGCTGGGCGTGCTGGACCAGGTCGCCGTCTCCGTGGACCACGGTCTCCTCGAAGCCGAAGGCGTCGACGAGGAACCGGATGAGCGCGCGGGCGTCGTGGGCGCGCAGCGTGGGCCAGACCTGCGGAGCGGGCGGCTGCTTGGCGGTGTCGGGCGTACTGGTCGTCATGGCGATGTGCCTCCGTTTCGCGGAACCGGGAGCCTGCCGGAGTGCCCGGCGGGTCTCACCAGGGTCACGCGGGCGGATGGTGCCCGGATTGGATGTTTCGGAACTCCTGCGCCAGCCAGGCGCTCGGCGTGCAGGAGGCCAGCGCGGCGAACTCGCGGTCGAGGTGGGACTGGTCCGCATAGCCGCAGTCGGCGGCCAGTCCCGCGAGATCGGGCAGGCCGGGGCGCATGGCCAGGCGGCGTCGTGCCAGGTCGAAGCGGATGACCCGGGCGGCGGCCTTGGGGGTGAGACCGATCTCGGCGCGGAAGCGGTTGCGCAGGTGCCGCTCGCTGAATCCGGTGTCGGCGGCCAGCTTGTCGATGCGCAGGCGACCGCCGGCGGACAGCAGCCGCTGCCAGGCGTCCGCCACCGGGGAGGCGGGGACCGTCCCCACACCGTCGCGCTGGACCATGAGGTGCAGCAGCCAGGCGTCGACGGCGGCGAACCGGGCGGCCCAGTCCGGTGCCTCGCGCACCTTGTCGTGGACCTCGCGTACGCCCGCGCCCAGCACGTCGTCGGCGTGCACATCGGTCCCGGCCAGCTCTCCCGCGGGCAGCCCCAGCAGGACGCGGGCGCCGAGCGGGCTGATCGCGACCTGGATGCCGGACTGCCGCCCCGGGATGTCGATCAGCGCGGGCGTCAGGTGCAGGCCGCCCAGCAGGGTGGGGTAGTCGCCGGGGGCGGCGCCCGGATCGGGATGGGCGGCCATGCTGAGCGGCTCGTCCAGGGTGATGATCAGGGTCAGCCACGGCGAGGGCAGCCCCCGGTGCCGGCCGTGCGGGATGCCGCGCTGACGGTAGCCGGAGTACCGGCCGACCAGCCCGCGCAGCGGCGGCGCAGGCACCGCCCGCACCGCCTCGTCCACGAGCTCGCCGCCCATGCGGTCATTGTCCTGCGCCGGACACGGGTAGCGCCACACGGCCTCGGAAGCGCACCCCGTAAGGGACGCATCACCGTGCCACCGGCGGAGCGCTACGGCAGGCCCCACGCCTCGCCGGGCTCGCTCGCAGTCACGGGAGCGATGACGAGATCGGGCCGTTCGCCGGTGTACAGCAGGACCTCGCGGCCCTTGGGGAGGTCCACGGCGAGGGTGCCGTCGGAGGTGGTCCGGGTGTGCGCGGGGCGGCCGTCGTCGAGGACGGCGGTCAGCCGGCCGGCGGGCAGCCCGTGGCGCAGTTCGAGCGGTTCGCCCGCCAGGCTGCGGACGCGCACGAAGCGGGTGACCCCGTTGGTGCGGACCGCGCTGACCAGGAAGGCGCCCTGGGTGCGGAAGTCGTGCAGGGTGACGTCCGGCCAGGAGGAGGGGACGGCAGGGAAGACCCGGACGACGCCGCCCCAGCTCTGGCACAGCATGTCGTGCAGGGACTGCGAGGCCGACAGCGGTGTCTCGATGACCGGACCGGCCTCGGTGTAGTGGGTGTTGGCCCGGCAGGGGTAGCGCGTGGTGGGGTCGAAGAACTTCTTCAGATACGTCAGCGCCGTGTCGCCGCGGCCCATCATCGCGTACATCGACGCGGCGCCCGTGTAGCTGTAGCCGCGGTGCGCCCCGGTCAGCGCGTGCCAACGCACCACCGTCTTCTCTATCAGCTCCCGCTGCTCGGGCTGGTCCCAGTTGACGAGGTAGAGCGGATAGACCATGAGCAGATGCGAGTAGTGGCGGTGGGACTGGGCGTACGGAGTCTCCGCGCCGATCATGAAGCCGTTCTCGTCGACCGGGTACGGGGTCAGTTTGGCCAGTATCTCCTGCCAGCGCTGCTTCAGCGGGTCGTCGACCCCGAGCTGTGCGGTCGCGTCCAGGAGTGTGGCGCAGCCCCAACGGATCAGCGCCAGGTCGTAGTTGGTGTCCCGCGGGGGGACCACCGGGTACTCAGGCGAGAGTGTCGACGGCAGGTGGAGCCTGCCGTCGTCGCCGGGCTGGAGGAAGTGCCAGTAGTAGTTGATCGTGCGGCGCAGCAGCGGGTAGATGGTGTCGCGCAGCAGGGACTCGTCCATGGTGTGCCGGTAGCTCAGCCATGCGTTGTGCAACGCCCAGGTCAGGTCGCCCGCTTCGGCACCGGTGCCGGGCGTGCCGACGCTGCGGTCGCCGAACATGTCGGAGCTGCGGCCGATGCCGGCACTGTCCGGGCGGTAGGCGGAGGGCACGTTGGCGACCAGCTGCTCCTGGCTCTGCCTCAACGTGCTGGCGAGCGAGTCGAGTTCGAGGTGGTTGGAGCCGTGGATGAGCCAGTACTCGAGCTGGACGTTGAGGTTCCACCACACGGCGGGCCAGGGCGTCGGTTCCAGCCACGGCCCGGAGGTGGCCATCACGGGTCCGCCGGCGCGGCTCGCCGACGCGACCTTGTACAGCTGGATCCAGTGGAAGCTCTGCAGCCGCTGGTCGGGGATCGAGACAAAGCTCTTGCGGTAGAACGCGTGCCACCAACGGGTGTGCTGCGAGCGGAGCTCACCATAGGAACCGGCGCGCTGGATCTTCCCGAGCGAGATCTCTCCGGCCCGGGTGTCGGAGGGGTGGCTGTGGGCCACGCTGAGGAGGAGGGTGTCGCCCGAGCGGCGGTGGGCCGTCGCGGTCTGGCCGCCGCCGACGAGCGGCTGGAGGATCTGTTCGACGTCGCCGGTGGTCTGGGTGGTCCAGGGCGGGTTGGCGACGTATCCCGCCGGTGGCTCCTCCTGGATCTTGCGGGGGCTGATGGCCTCCTCGGGGTGGAAGGTCCAGCGGACCTGCTCCTCGCCGTCGGCCGTCACGCGTGCGGCGAGGATCCCGTCGTGGACGAGTGCGGAGAGCGTCAGGGTGCCTTTGTCCGTGGTGACCGTGCCGGTGAGCTCGGCGTTCCACAGGCTCAGTCGCCAGTCGACGGAGGCGATGGTGCCGGCCGGGTCGAGGGTCAGGTGCCCCACGGGCAGCCGGGCGGTGCCCCAGCCGCTGCCGAACTCGGGCCGGTGGTCCTGCACTTCGCCGTGTTGCACGGTGAAGCGGATGCTGTTCGCGCCCGGCTCCCGGTAGACCATGCTGCCCAGGCGCCCGTCGCCGAGGAACGGGCCCTCGTACCAGACCGTGGGCATCCGGTGCCACACCAGATCCTGCCCACGCAGGAAACCGGCCCACGCGCCGTCGGAGTCCATCCGGTTGCGGAGCCGCCAGCGGCCGCCGGGCTCGGAGCCTTCCGGGGGAGCGGTGGCGGCAGCGGCAACGCCGGGTAAGGCCGCGGCCGTCGTGGCGCCGAGCGCTGAGCCGAGCACGGTTCGTCTAGAGGTCATTGCGGGGTGCCTCCACGATGCGAACGGACGGTTTCTGACGGGTTCGATTCATCGGATCTATGTTCCCGGCGAAGCGTAGATCTGGCGTGATTAGACGTCAACGGCCTCAACATGCTGAAGATTGATCCGATGTGCGGGCGTCAATTCGCCCGTTCTGCGATCCCGATGAACTGCCCGGCCACCGTGCGGATGCGGGCCGACCACCCCAGCGCGCTGAGGTCGCTCGTGAGCGTCCGGGCGTCGTGGAAGACCTTCACGATGCGGTACTTGCTGCCGTCGTCGAGCCGCCGCACCGCCGCCGGGACGGGATGATCCGCGAGCACTTCCTCCGACGCGGCCCCGGCAGGCCCGTCGTCGATGAAGACCACTTTGCCGCCCGGGGCGAGTGCGTCGGCGACGGTGCTCCAGAAGCGGGGCAGGCGCGCGGGCGGGACATGCGAGAGCCAGAAGGCGAAGAACACGGTGTCGTAGCGCCGCGGCGGCTGCCACGCGAACAGGTCGGCCTCGACGAACTCGACGGTGGAGGCGGCAGTGCGCGCACGAGCGAGGGCCAGCACCTCGGCTGCTGCGTCGACGGCCGTCACCGAGCGCGCCCGCGCGCCGAGCAGCCGGGTCCACCGGCCCGTTCCGCAGGCCAACTCCAGTACATCTCCGGCAATCGGGAGACCGTCGACGCAGGCCGGCAGTTCCCGCAGGTCCGCGAGCTCCGAATAGGGCCGGTCGTACTCGGCCGCGCCCGCCCGGTAGTAGGCCAACTGCTCGGCCAGCAGTGCGTCGTCATCCATACCGCCACGGTCGGCCCTGCCCCTTGGGCAGGGTCAAGGCCGACCGGACGTGGGGCGCCCCGGTCAGGCGCCGACGTACTGCGCGAGGTGCTCGCCGGTGAGGGTGGAGCGGGCGGCGACCAGATCGGCCGGGGTGCCCTCGAAGACGATGCGGCCGCCGTCGTGGCCTGCGCCGGGGCCGAGGTCGATGATCCAGTCGGCGTGCGCCATGACCGCCTGGTGGTGCTCGATGACGATCACGGACTTGCCGGAGTCGACCAACCGGTCCAGCAGACCGAGGAGTTGCTCCACGTCGGCGAGGTGGAGGCCGGTGGTCGGCTCGTCGAGGACGTAGACGCCGCCCTTGTCCCCCATGTGCGTGGCCAGCTTCAGGCGCTGGCGCTCACCGCCGGAGAGCGTGGTCAGCGGCTGGCCGAGGGTGAGATAGCCGAGCCCGACGTCCGCCAGGCGCTCCAGGATCTTGTGCGCGGCCGGGGTGCGGGCCTCCCCGTCGGCGAAGAACTCCAGGGCCTCCGAGACCGGCATCGCGAGCACCTCGGAGATGTCCCGGCCGCCGAGCCGGTACTCCAGGACCGAGGCGTCGAACCGCTTGCCCTCGCAGTCCTCGCAGGTGCTGGCGACCCCGGCCATCATCCCCAGGTCGGTGTAGATGACGCCCGCACCGTTGCACGTCGGGCAGGCACCCTCGGAGTTCGCGCTGAACAGCGCCGGCTTGACGCCGTTGGCCTTGGCGAACGCCTTGCGGATCGGTTCGAGGAGACCGGTGTAGGTCGCCGGGTTGCTGCGACGCGAACCCCGGATCGGGCTCTGGTCGACGGAGACGACCCCGAGTTCCTCGGGGACCGACCCGTGCACGAGCGAGCTCTTGCCGGACCCCGCGACACCGGTGATCACGGCGAGCACACCGAGCGGGATGTCCACGTCGACGTCCCGCAGGTTGTTCGCCGTGGCGCCGCGGATCTCCAGGGTGCCGGTGGACCTGCGCACCCCGTCCTTGAGCTTCGAGCGGTCGTCGAGGTGGCGCCCGGTGACGGTGTCGCTGCCGCGCAGCCCGTCGAGCGTGCCCTCGTAGCAGACGGTGCCGCCCGCCGTGCCGGCGCCGGGGCCGAGGTCGACCACGTGGTCGGCGATCGCGATGACCTCCGGCTTGTGCTCCACGACGAGCACCGTGTTGCCCTTGTCCCGCAGCCGCAGCAGCAGACCGTTCATCCGCTGGATGTCGTGCGGGTGCAGGCCCGCGGTCGGCTCGTCGAAGACGTACGTGACGTCGGTGAGCGAGGAGCCGAGGTGGCGGATCATCTTGACGCGCTGCGCCTCACCACCGGAGAGCGTGCCGGCGGGCCGGTTCAGCGAGAGGTAGCCGAGACCGATCTCGACGAACGAGTCGAGGGTCTGCTGCAGCGAGGTGAGCAGCGGCGCCACCGACGGCTCCGCGAGTGCGCGCACCCAGTCGGCCAGGTCCCTGATCTCCATCGCGCAGGCGTCCGCGATCGAGATCTTCTTGATCTTCGAGGAGCGGGCGTGCTCGGCGAGCCGGGTGCCCTCGCACTCGGGACAGACGGTGAAGGTGACCGCACGCTCCACGAAGGCCCGGATGTGCGGCTGCATCGCCTCCTTGTCCTTGGACAGCATCGACTTCTGGAGACGCGGGATCAGACCCTCGTAGGTCATGTTGATGCCTGCGATCTTCATCCGGGTCGGCTCGCGGTGCAGAAGGTCGTGCAGCTCCTTCTTCGTGAACCTGCTGATCGGCTTGTCCGGGTCGAAGAAGCCGGACTCCGCGTACAGCCGGGAGTTCCAGCCGCCGCCGGTGTAGCCGGGGATGGTGAACGCACCCTCGTTGATCGACTTGCTGTCGTCGTAGAGCTGGGTCAGGTCCAGGTCGGAGACCGACCCGCGGCCCTCGCAGCGCGGGCACATGCCGCCCACCTTGTTGAAGGTGACCTTCTGCTTGGCGCCGCCGCCCACCGAGATCGCACCGGCCGCCGAGACCGAGGGCACGTTGAAGGCGAACGCCCCGGGCGGCCCGACGTAGGGCTTGCCGAGCCGGCTGAACAGGATCCGCAGCATCGCGTTGGCGTCGGTGGCGGTGCCGACCGTGGAGCGCGGGTCGGCGCCCATCCGCTGCTGGTCGACGCTGATCGCGGTGGTCAGACCGTCCAGGACGTCGACCTCCGGCCGCGACAGGCTGGGCATGAAGCCCTGTACGAAGGCGCTGTAGGTCTCGTTGATCAGGCGCTGCGACTCCGCGGCGATCGTGTCGAAGACCAGCGAGCTCTTGCCCGAGCCGGAGACACCCGTGAAGACCGTCAGCCGGCGCTTCGGGATCTCGATGCTGACGTCCTTGAGGTTGTTCTCGCGCGCTCCGTGCACGCGGATCATGTCGTGGCTGTCGGCGGCATGCAGCGCGGGCACCTGCGCGTTCGTCCTCTTCGCCGTGGTCATCGTCTCTCCATGGGTCGGGCCGGCGGGTGCGGGAGTCGTCGTTCTGCGGTCACGTTAGCCGCGGCTCACGAGAGCGCGCTTCTCGATTCCTGATCGGTTGCTGCGCCGGACCAGCAGCAGGACGCATGCGAGCGCGCCGAGCGCCACGGTGGCGAGCCCCGAGCCGCCGAGCGTCGCGCGCGGGCCCAGCGCCGTGGTGAGCGGTCCGCCGAGCGCCGTGCCGAGAGGCGATGCGGTGAGCAGCACCGCGCTGCGGGCCGCGAGCATCGCGGCCAGGTGCTGCGGGGGCGACTTCGCCTGCACCAGCGTCACCGAGAGCGCCACGAACGGGCCGTAGATCGCGCCGCCGAGCGTGAAGCACGCGACGGTCACGGCCGTCGGTGCGCCGGCCCCGAACGGCATCAGCATGAGCCCCCAGGCCGTCACGATGCCGACCGTCACGGGCCACAGCGGCAGCCGCCGCAGCGCGCCGACCGCCAGCGAGCCGAGCACAGCTCCGAAGCCGAACAGCATCCAGTACAGGCCGAGCAGGGTGCCGGGTGCGTGCAGGTCCTCGGTCACGTGCAGCGGCAGGGCGACCTCGACCGGACCGTAGAGCAGGTTGAAGAGCCAGGTGAGGGCCAGCAGCCCGAGCAGCTCGGGACGCGACCGCAGCAGCGCGAGCCCGCCGCGGGCCGCCGCCCCGTCGACGGGGGAGACCTGCCCCGACTCCGGCAGCCGCGTGCGTGCGACGAGCACGGCGAGGAAGGCATAGGTGAGCGCGTCCAGGCCCAGTACGAGCGCGGAGCTCGCGTACGTGACCAGCACTCCCGCGAGGGCGGGCCCGGCGATCGTGGCGGCGAAGTCGAGCGAGCCGACGAGGGTGTTCGCGCCGAGCCGCTGCTCGTCCGGCAGCAGCTCGGCGAGCAGGGTGTACTTGCCCGCGCTGCCCCAGGCGTGCAGCAGTGACGAGACCGCGAGCAGCACGATGTACAGCGACGGCGAAAGAGCCCCGGCGAACCAGGCGAGCGGCACGGCACCCAGGAACACACCGCGCACCACGCTGTCGGCGATCAGCAGCCGTCTGGCCGGAACCCGGCGCAGCCGGCGGCCGAGCACGAGCGCGCCGACCACGCCCGGCAGGGTGTATGCGGCGACCGCGCCGCCGACCCACAGCCCCGCCCCGGCCTGCGGCGCGAGCTCGATGGCGAGCCACGCCACCGCGACGAAGCTCATGCCGTCGCCGAGGCAGGAGACCGCGAAGCCGAGGATCAGCCGCCGGAACAGCCGGTGGGCGAGGACCGGCCGGTACGTGGAGGGAACGAAGCGTCGGATCACCCCGGACACGCTAGGCGGGGCCGGTGGGGCGGCGCTTCTCGATTCCTGATCGCTCTGGCAGCGGTCGTCGCTGAACAGCGGCCGGTGATCATGCGTACCCCTGTGGTACGCCCGCCAGTCCGGGGCGGGGTTGAACAGCGCCGAGAGGGAGACGCACGTGTTGCCGCACCCGACGCGAGGACGCACTACACGCGTCCCGCCCACGACCCGGCTCGTACGCGGCGCGACACTGGCCGGCACTCTGGCACTCCTTCCCCTGGCCGCGGCCTGCAGCGGGGGAGAGGACGACACCTCCGAACGGTCAAGGGCCACCAGGACGGCCGTAACTGCAGCCCCGGAGGCCGGAGTTGTCGCACCGGCGAAGGTCGAGGTCATCGCCGCACTGACCGGCTGCAAGGCCAGGATCCGGGTGGAGGCGGAGGAACTGCGCCAGGGTGTCTGCCACACAAAGAAGGCCGACTACCTCATCACCACCTTCCCCCAGGACGAGTTCCAGCAGGTCTGGCTCGACAGCGCCGCCATGTACGGGGGCAAGTACCTCGTGGGCACCCGCTGGGTGGTCAGCGCGCAGCCGAAGATGCTGGAGCGGTTCCGGCCCAGGCTCGGCGGGACCATCAGGCAACTGGGCGTTGCGGGACCGACACCGCAGCCGGGTTCGTCGTGACGCCTGCCCCCGGTCCTCTGGCGGGCGGCTGTTCCCGGGGCCTTCAGCGGGCGGCGGACGGTGTCCCGAACCGGACCGAGACGCCGGGTGAGTAGAGCACGCTGACCGGCGGGTCCGTCATCCGTGGCAGTCCGGCCGCCGTGATCAACTCGTCGTCCAGATCGAGCAGTTCGGCCCGGTGCAGCGGCCAGGGTGCGTGCTCGTTCGGGAGGTGCACCGTGCGGCCGTGCCACGGGACGTGCATGCCCCAGCGGGCGGTGAGGAACAGCTCCAGCGGTGTGGGCTGCGCTATGGGCGCGCCAGGGCGCACCACGACCCGGCTGCTGGGGCCGCGGCCTGCGGACCGTCCGCGACGGCAGGTGTAGGTGAGCCTGCCGCCCTCGCGGTGCAGGTGCATCGCGGACCACACATAGGGCAGCCGCACGCCCAGCCGCCCCACCAGCACGGGCAGCAGACGGGTCGCGTCCAGGGAGCGGAACACGACACCGCGGCGGCCCCGCTCGTCCACCGAGTACAGCCGTACGTTCGTCTCGCAGAACGTTCCGAGATACGGCAGACCGGGCCCCGGGCCGAGGCCCACGCCGCGCATCAGGAACGGCACCAGGCCGACGTAGGTGACCCCGTCGAGAGTGTCCGGTCGGGTCCCGGAAGGCAGCAGAGCGGCCACCCGCTCCGGCTCCACCGGCCAGTGCAGGAAGGTCAGTTCATGCCAGCCCTGCACCAGCGTCGGCCGGCGTACGGGCCGCGGGGTGGACGCCGTGACCGGTTCGATCTCCATGCCCAGCCTTGTAGCACGCGAGCAGCGGCCGGGCTGCTCGAACGGGCCCGGGTTCGCCGGCGTTGTGCGCAACGGCACAGTCATCGGTGACGGTCCGGCGGGGGCGCGGTGCTGTGCCTGACCACCAGACTGGTCGGGACGAGATCGGTGCCGGGCTTCGAGTCGCCGCGGGTGCGGATCTGCTGGAGGGCGTCCTGCACACAGCGGCGGCCGACCTCCGCGAAGTCCTGGTGGACCGTGGTCAGCGGCGGGACGAAGAAGGCGGCGTCGGGGATGTCGTCGAAGCCGACGACGCTGATGTCCGCGGGCACCCTCAGGCCGCGCTCGTGGAAGGCGCGCAGCAGCCCGAGCGCCATCTGGTCGTTGGAGGCGAACACGGCGGTGCAGTCCGGCTGTTCGGCGAGCGCGAGACCGGCCGCGTAGCCGGACTCGGCCGACCAGTCGCCGTGCAACGGCGGCGGCACCGGGCGTCCCGCCTCCTGGAGGACGGCGCGCCAGGCCTGGGTGCGGCGCTGCCCGGCGAAGGACGTCTCCGGGCCGGTCACGTGCCACACGGTGCGGTGCCCCAGGTCGAGCAGGTGGCTGACGGCCTTGCGGGTGCCGTCGGCCTGGTCGGTGTCGACCACGCTGTAGCGGTCGCCGGCGTCGGAGTCCACGACGACGACGTGCACGCCGGGCGGCAGCTGCACCGTGCCGGTGTCCAGCAGATGGATCTCCATGATGACGATGACGGCGTCGACGGCCAGCTCTCCCATCCGCGTGAACGCCCCCAGCACGTTGTCCTGGGTGGGTACGTCGATGGGGATCAGGGTGATCGCGTAGCCCTCGGCCGCGGCATGGGTGGCGATCGCCTCCACGGTGCGGCTGTTGCCCGTGGAGGACAGGCTGAAGAGGATCACGCCGATGGTGTTGAACTGGCCGTAGCGCAGGGCGCGCGCCGCGCTGTTGGGCCGGTAGCCCAGTTCCCGCATCGCCGTGAGCACCTGCTCCCGGGTCGCGCCGATCACTCCGGGGTAGCCGTTGGAGACCCGCGAGACCGTCTGGGACGAGACTCCGGCGAGCTTGGCGACATCGGCCATGGAGACCCGCTGCTTGCGGCGTCCGCCCGGAACGCCGGTGCTGCCCCGTTCCACCACTGGTGCCTCCCTCGGGTGCCCGACCTGTTGCGCGACGCACCGGATGTTACGCGTGAGGAGCCTTGACGGCCGCTGAGGCGGATGCCACGATTCCGGCGCCGCCGAGTTTACGTAAACATCCGTTGCGACGACAGCGCATGTTTACGTAAACATGCGGGGCGCCGAGCCGCCACCTCCTGAAAGGCCACGTCGATGCGCAAGACCCCCACCAACCGCCTCGCTCCCCGGCTGCGTGCCGCCTGTGCGGCGGTCGCGATCGCCGCGGTCGGCGGCGCCTCCCTCACCGGCAGCCCCGCCTCTGCCTCGCCGAAAACGGACACGACCCAGTTCAAGGGCGTCAACTGGGCCGACCCCCGCGACAACTACGCCAACGACCCCGTCGTCCTGTCCGGACTGTCGCTCTCCGACACCTACGCCCAGACGTACACCAAGGCGAGCCGGGTCATTTCCGCCTTCCGCGCCAACCTCGGCGCCAACACCGTCCGTCTGCCCATCAACCCGTACACCGTCAACGGCTCCTACTGGAAGTCGTACCGCGGCGTGATCGACGCGGCGACGGACAAGGGCTTCAAGGTGATCCTGTCGTACTGGGAGGGCACGGACGCCCAGAAGGACGGCTTCATCGACGACGAGGCCACCTACTGGCCGATGTGGAACACTGTCGTCAAGGCCTACAAGGGCAACTCGAAGGTCTACTTCGAGCCGATGAACGAGCCGCACGGCTACACCGACACCCAGTGGGCCGACATAGCCGCCAAGTGGCTTTCGACGTACGGGTCCGTCCCGCGGGGCCGCGTCTTCGTCAGCGGCGCCGGCTACAACGACCACGTCACCTCGGTCTGCGCCGACCCGCGGCTGAAGGGCACCTATCTGTCCCTGCACCACTACGGCTTCTGGAAGTCCTACGCCACCTACGACCAGTGGACCGCCGACCTCAAGGAGCGCATCGGCGACTGCGCGAGCCGTACGGTCATCGACGAGTTCGGCGCCCCCATGACCACCGGACTGAACTACAACAAGCCGGCGCCCGACGACAACTACGTCAACTTCATCCAGGCCGAGACCGACACCGCCCGCGAGCTGAAGATGGGCTCGGTGTACTGGCCGGGCCTGCGCACCGACGACATCTACTCGATGCAGAAGCTCGTCGGCGACGCCTCCCGCCCCTGGCTGGCCACCACCAACCAGTCCGGCGCCGACCGCCTCGCCTGGGCCTGGGGACGCGGCCGGCCCGTCCAGCCCTGACCCGTGCCACAGCCGCCGGACGGCCCCGGAGCCACTCGGGCCCGGGGCCGTCCGGCACCCCACGAAGCAGCGGCTAGGGCTTGATGCCCACCCCGGTCCAGAGGCTGACCTCGGCGTCCGTGGCGTCGCAGTCGCCGTCCGGGCGCCAGCGGTGCCCGACCGCGATTCCGGGGTCGAGCAGGTCGAGTCCGCTGAAGAACCGGGCGACGTCGTCCTTCGAGCGGAACTGCACCGGCGTGCCCGCACTGGTGTAGATGTCGGTGACCTTCTGCCAGGTGGCCGGGTCGAAGTCGGGCGTGCAGTGACTCAGGGCCAGCGCGCTGCCCGAGGGGAGGACGGCCAGCAGACGGTCCACGATGCCGTACGGGTCCTGCGCGTCCGTCACGAAGTGCATCAGGGCGTTGAGGGACAGGGCCACGGGCTGGTCCAGGTTCAGGACCTCGGCCAGTGCGGGGGACTCCAGCAGCGCGGCCGGGTCGTTGACATCCGCCTCGATGTACGTGGTGCGGCCCTGAGCCGTGCTGCGCATCAGGCGCTCGGCGTACTTGAGGACGAGCGGGTCGTTGTCCGCGTAGACCACCCTGGCTTCGGGAACCACGGACTGGGCCACCTGGTGCAGGTTCGGCTCGGTGGGGATGCCGGTGCCGATGTCCAGCCACTGGCGGATGCCGTGCTCCTGGGCGAGCACGCGGGTGGCGCGATGCATGAACGCCCGGTTCTCACGGGCGCACACGAAGATGGCCGGGTAGGCCGAAGCGACGGTCTCCGCGGCCAGCTTGTCCACCTCGAAGTGGTCCTTGCCGCCGAGGTAGTAGTCGTACATCCGGGCGGAGTGGGGCCGGCTGGTGTCGATGTCCCGAGCCGCGTGCGAGTTGGTCATGCTGTCCCTTTCGGTGGGGTGCGTGGGGGGTAAAGGGCCGTCAGATGATCGGCGAGACCTCGTTTGACTCCCGCGACGAACGCGGTGATCTCCTCCGGGGTGTAGATCAGCGCGGGGCCGGCCGGATCGGTCGACTGCCGCAGGGCCACACGGCCGTCGGAGAGCTGTTTCGTCTGCACGCACTGGCCCCCGTTGGGGCCGCTCCACGGAGACTCCCAGCCCTGTTCACCGAGGTCCGACGCCGGCATGCCGTTGTAGACGCCGCTGACAACGCTGTCGGCGCTGGTCATGAGTACTCCTTTCGCATGCGGTTCAGGAGTGCCCTGCTGTCCGTGTCCGAGGTCAGCAGGGACATGCGGTTGTGGGCCTCGAGATGGGCCGCGACGTCCGAGCGCTGGTCCAGGTACATGGCGCCGGAGAGGATCTCGCTGTAGACGATGTCGGGCAGCTCCGGCTCCTTGAACCGGAAGTAGGTGAAGGGGGCGCACGCGCCGACGTGGGCGCCCGCGGAGAACGGCACGACGTCGACGCTGACGTGCTCCAGCTCGGAGACCTCCAGGAGCCGGTCGATCTGCTCCCGCATCACCTCGGTGCCGCCCACCACCCGGTGCAGCACCGTTTCCTCGAGCACCACCCACAGCGTGGGCGCGTCGGGTCTCTCCAGCAGGCTCTGGCGGCGCAGCCGCAGATCCACCCGCCGCTCCAGCTCCTCCTCGCTGCCGCCCGGGAAACCGCCGCGCAGGACCTCGCGCGCGTAGTCGTGGGTCTGCAGCAGTCCCGTCACGTAGTGCGGCTCGTAGGTGCGCAGCGTCGTCGCCCCGGCCTCCAGGCTCACGTAGCCGCTGAACCAGCTCGGCAGCACATCGCGGTACACATGCCACCAGCCGGGCTCGTTGGCCCGCTCGGCCAGGGTGACGAACTCGTCGATCTCCTGCCGGTCGGCTCCGTACGTCTCGAGCAGCTTGTCCACGTAGAGGGGCTTGAGGCCGACCTCCGCCTTCTCCAGTCGGCGGATGGTCAAGGAGGTCACCCGCAGGGCCCTGGCCGCGTCGTCCAGCGTCAGACCCGCATCCTGGCGCCGCTCCTGCAGCCGCCGGCCGAGGATCATGCGGAGAACGGTGGGTGCGCTGGGGTTGTTGCCCGCGCCCGACCGACCTTCGTTCACCACGCACTACCTCCTGAATGGCCGTCACCGCACAGCCGACGGAAGCGACTTGGCTGAGCGGACGGACAGATACCGGCTCCATGAAATTATCAGGCAGCTGGTTGCAGCTTGAACTGCCCTGTGAGCATAGTTACTTGTGTGAATCGTTTCGACGTTCACTGCGCGTCCCGTTCCCCACGGAAGGCAACTGCGTGTCCCCCCACACGACTTCCTCCCCGCAGCTGTTAGACGCCCCGAACCAGGAGCGAACCCACTGGCTCGAACTGCCGCCGCACCGCTCCAGCATCAGAGTCGCCCGCCGCTCCATCGGTGCGCGGCTGAGCGCCTGGCGCCTGCCGGGCGACCTGTGCGCGGACGCCGTCCTGCTCGTGTCCGAACTGGCCACCAACGCCGTACGGCACACGCTGAGCGCCCGGATTCTGTGCGGCATCGGGCTCATCACCGACCAGTGCCTGCGCCTCGAGGTCCACGACCACGACCGCACGGACCGCGGCCTGCCCCGCTGCGAGCCGGACCCCGACGACGAGAGCGGCCGCGGACTGCTCATCGTGGAGGAGATCGCGGACAGCTGGGGAGTCGACCGGTCCAGACTCACCGGCGGCAACGCCGTGTGGGCGCACCTGACGGCCTGAGAACCTGCCGGGGAGGGCCGTTCAGTCCTTCCGGGGCGTCAACTGGGCGAGCAGCAGGGTGCGGTCGTCGGCGGCGGCCGCGGCGGAAGGGGAGCTCAGCAGCCGTCGGCACAGGGACTGCAGCGGGTCCTGTGCGCCGGCGGCCGCGGGGTCGACGGCTGCCGTGTCCAGGGCGCGGGCGAGGCGGGTGATCTCCTGGTCGATGTCGGCGTCCCGGGACTCGACCAGGCCGTCGCTGTAGAGCACGAGCAGAGCGGGTTCGTCCAGGGTCAGCACGGTCGCCTCGTAGCTGCCCGTGCCCAGCCCCAGGGGCAGGCCCGGACTGGTGAGAGCGACCGGCGCGGTCCGGCCGTCGGCGCCGCGCAGCAGCGGGGGCGGGTGACCGGCCCCCACCAGGGTGCAGGTGCGCTGCCGGGCGTCCCACTCGGCGTAGATACAGGTCGCGAACGAGGCTCCCGGGGTGTCGCAGGCGAGTGCGTCGAGGCGGCGTATGAGTTCGGCCGGAGGGATGTCGAGGGTGGCCAGGGTGCGGACGGCGGTGCGCAGCTGGATCATCGCGACGGCGGACTCCGGGCCGTGCCCCATGGCGTCCCCGACGACGAGACTGACCCGGTCACCCGGCCGTCTCAGCACGTCGAACCAGTCCCCGCCGATGATGCTGCCCTGCCCGGCGGGCAGGCAGCCGTGGGCGATGCGGCAGCCCTCGACCTCCTGTGCCGTGCCGGGCAGCAGGCTGTTCCGGATGGCCAGGGCGGTGCGGCGCTCGCGCTCGTAACGGCGCGCGTTGTCCAGGGCCGTGGCGGCTCGTGCAGCCAGCGCGTCCGCGGCCACGACGTCCGCGGGCCGGAACGGGGCCCGGTCCGGCCCGCGTGAGCAGGCGACGAAGCCGACCGCGGTGCCCCGCAGTTGAAGCGGGACGACGAGGAAGGACGACACGCGCAGCAGGTCCTCGATCCGCGCGTCGCCGCCCGCGGAGGCCACCAGCCGCTGGGAGGTGTGCGGGTCGACCGTGTCGAGCAACTGCGCGTGCCCGGCGGCGAGCGCACGCGCGTACGGCGTCTCGCGCGGGAAGACGATCACCTCGCCGACCGGCAGCACACCCTCCCAGTCCTCGACCGCGTCCGTGCCGATACGCAGCGCCAGACGGCGCGCCTCTATCTGGGGCGGGTCCGCGACGGCGTACGCGTTCTCGTCGCGCAGCCAGCGCTCCAGCAGATAGATCGATGCCGCATCGCAGAAGCCGGGGGTCAGCGCGTGCACGACATGAGTGCCGGTCAGCCCCAGGTCGAGTTCCGAGCCGATGGCGTCGGCGGCGGGGGAGAAGGCCGACCGGCGGGGCGAGGGCAGTGCGGCGGGGGGTGCGTCGGTGCGGCTGCGCGGTTCGTTCCGCAGGGGTCGTGCCTTTCCGGGTGGGGGGCTCCGGGCGCACGGCGATGAGGGTGGCTCGCCGTGCGTCGTCGGCAACTATATGATGTCGCGTCAAGACCCCTGGTCGGAAAGGGAGTTGTAGTGCCCGAGAGTGAAGGTTTCCCGCCGGGGACCGATCCGGACAGGGCGAGCGTCGCCCGTGTGTACGACGCCTTGCTGGGCGGGGAACACCACTTCGCCATTGACCGGGAGGCGGTGGCGGCCATCACGGCCATCGAGCCCCAGGCGCGCACCCTGGCCCGGGCCAACCGCGCTTTCCTCGGCCGGGCCGTGCGCTTCCTGGTCGAGTCCGGGGTACGGCAGTTCCTCGACCTCGGCTCGGGCATCCCCACCCAGGGCAATGTCCACGAGGTGGCGCAGGCGGTCAGCCCGGGAGCCCGGGTGGTCTACGTGGACAACGACCCGGTGGCCGTGGCGCACAGCACGTCGCTGCTCGCCAACAACCCGGACGCGGACATCGTCGACGCCGACATCCGGCGGCCGGCCGACATCCTGGCCTCGCCGCAGGTGCGCAAGCTGATCGACTTCGAGCAGCCGGTCGCCGTACTCATGAATGCGATCCTGCACTTCGTCACAGCAGAGGAGGACCCCGTCGGTCTTGTGGCCGCCTTCTGGGACGTGCTGCCGGAGGGCAGCTATCTGGCGATGTCGCACGGCACGAACCAGGACCGCCCGGACACGGCCGCCGCGGTGGGCCAGTTGTACCGGTCCAGGGCCACCTCGCCGGTCATCACCCGCTCCCATGACGAGATCCTCGAACTCTTCACCGGCTTCGACCTCGTAGAACCAGGCCTGGTCTACCTCCCCCTGTGGCGCCCGGACCCCGGCGACCGGATCCCGGACAAGCCGTCGGAGTACTGGGTGTATGCGGGAGTCGGCCGCAAGGGCGCATAGCCGGGCCCGCAGTGTCCCGACACCAGTCGCCGCGCGCTGTCGATTCGGCGGGCCCTCGTTCGTGTAGAGGTCGAGAGGCCGGCACCGGGCCGGCCCGAGCGCAGGGCTGTGAGGACGATGACCCACGTATCCACGCTGCTCACCGGCCGAGGCCTGGTCGAGTCACCCCGCTGGCACGGCGACCGGCTGTACTTCTCCGACTGGACCGCGGGCGAGGTCCTCGCCGTCGACCGGGACGGCCGCAGCGAGGTCGTCGCGCGAGTGCCGTCGCTGCCCCTGTGCACTGCCTGGCTGCCCGACGGCCGGCTGCTGGTCGTCTCGTCCGGGGAAGGGCGGCTGCTGCGCCGCGAGCCCGACGGCAGCCTGGTCGAGTACGCGGATCTAGGCATCCCGGGCTGGAACGACATCGTGTCGGACGGCCGCGGCAACACCTACGTCAACCGCGCCCACTTCGACCCGATGGCAGGAGAGGACGCCAAACCCGGTTCCGTCCACCTGGCCGCGCCCGACGGCTCGGTGCGCGAGGTGGCCGACGACATCGCCTTTCCCAACGGCATGGCGGTGACCGCCGACGACTCCACCCTGATCGTCGCCGACTCCTACCGCCACCAACTGCTCGCCTTCGACATCGAGGCCGACGGCACCCTTTCGCACCGACGGGTCTGGGCCGAGCTGGGCGAGGGCACCCCCGACGGAATCTGCATCGACGCGGAGAACGCCGTCTGGTACGCGGACGTGCCCAACCGGCGGTGCGTGCGCGTCGCGGAAGGCGGGACCGTCCTGCAGACCGTGCCGCTGGACCGCGGAGCCTTCGCCTGCGTGCTCGGCGGACCCGACCGCAGCACGCTGTTCATCACCGCGGCACGCTGGCAGGGCATGACCGAGACCGAGATGGTGGCACCGGGAAGCGGCCAGGTACTCGCGGTGCCGGTCGAGGTACCGGGAGCAGGCCGGCCGTAGAAGCGTGCCGACTGCGCCTCACAGGAACGGCGTGCCCGCATCGAGCCCCGACAGGACCCGGCCGTAGATCTCCAGATTGGTCGCGGGATTGACGAAGGAGTGCAGATTCAGGGCCTGCACATCGCGCACCGCCCGCTGGATGGGCACCTCCCGGTGCAGCGAGGACGCCCCGGAGGCGGAGGCGATCAGGTCGACGGCCTCCTTGCACAGCCGGGCCACATAGCCGCTCTGTGCGCGTATCCTGGCGCGCTCCTCGAGTGTGTACGGTTCACCGGCCTCGATACGGGCGACGAAGTCGCTGGTCAGCAACTCGGCACAGGAGATCTTCAGCGCCGCTTCGGCCGCCTGGAGATGAGTGACGGTCGCCTCGTTCTGCCGCTGGTGGAACGTGTAGGTGATGCCCCGCCGATGGATCCGCCCGGTGAACTCCTCCAGCGCCGCCCGCGCCAGGCCCAGTGCGTTCGGTGCCGTCCAGGCGCAGAACATCAGCAGGACGGGCATCCGGTAGAAGGGGTCGTCGGCGTTGGACTTGGAGGGGAACTCGCCGTTGAGCAGGGGCCCGACCGGCAGCACCCGGTGCGCGGGCACGAACACGTCACGGGCGACCAGGCTGTTGCTGCCGCTTCCCGCCAGTCCGGAGACATGCCAGTCGTCGAGGATCTCCAGCTCGGCCATCGGTACGGCGGTCCACAGCACCTCGGGCGGCCCCTCGCCGGATTCCACGCGAACGGTCAGCAGGTGCCAGTCGGCGTGCCGGCAGCCGGTGGCGAAGCCTGAGGTGCCGTTGACGACATAGCCGCCGGCCGTGGCGAGGGCGGTGGCGTCCGGGATCAGGGTGCCGCCGACCCGTACGTCGGGACTGGTGAAGATCTCGTCCTGGGCCTCGTCGGGGAAGAGCGCCGCGATGAATGCGCAGCCGGCCTGGATCAGGGCCGTGAAGGCGGTCGAGCCGCACGCGGCGGCGATCTCGGTCAGCGTGTCGACCTGGGTGCGCAGCGGGGTCTGGTAACCGCCGTAGCGTCGGGGGACGTTCATCCGGTAGATCCCGGCGTCCGTCAGCGCCGCGACGACCTCGCTCGGCACGCTCCTCTCCTGCTCGGTACGGAGTGCGTGCTCGCGGATGAGCGGAGCGATCGCGCGTGCGCGTTCGACGATGCCGGCATCGGAACGTGGTGCTGACGACGGAGCCATGGACGACCTCCGGGCACTCCGGGCACGACGGGTCCTCACCGTGACCCGGATCGTGTGCACTGTCAACGGCGCCTGTGGGGAGTGGAGTTGAACGGAACGGCGCGTCAGCCACTGCCCATCTGGTCGGCCAGACAGGCGAGGTAGAGGGCCATGGTGGTGCGGTGGTCGCGCAGCGGCCGGCCGGTGAGCTGCTCGATCTTGTTCATGCGGTAGACGACTGTGTTGCGGTGGATGTGCAGGGCCGCGGAGGCCCGTACGAGGTTGAATCCGCTCTCGCACCAGGCGGTGATCGTGTCGCGGAGCGCCGGCCAGTCCGGCTGGGCGCGCAGATCCGCGGTGGTGAGGTCGACCAGGCGGTTGCGGGCGGACTGGTTCACCGCGGCCAGGACCTGGTGGACCCGCAGATCGGCGATCAGCTGGACGGGGGAGTCCCCTGCCGAACGCCCGCCCAGGCGCAGCGCGTCGCAGGCGTCCTGGTACGAGTCGTGCAGACCACCCACCGAGGAGGCGGGCTCGCCGATGCCCACCCGGGCGATGAGACCGTCCTGCGCGGCGATGACGTCGACGACCCGCCGGCAGTCGCCGACCAGGGACTCCGTGCGGCGGCGGGCCGGAACACGGTGCAGGACACCGATCCACCCGGGCGCCGCGCCGGCGACGATGTCCTGCGGGTCGGCAAAGACCTCGCGGACGGTGCGCAGCAGTTCCGTGCGGACCAGTGCCACATCCTGAGCGGGCCCGCCGCCCCGGCGCCGGGCGGTCCCCTCGGGCACGGTCACCTCGATGGCCACCGCGACCCGCTGCAGCCGCAGGTCGAAGCCGAGTTCGGCGGCACGGAACACGAGGAAGTCGCCCTCGACGACCTGGGGATCGTAGGAGGCGATGTCGGCGAGCAGCTTCTCCGCCGCCCGCTCCGAGAGCAGCCGGGAGCGCAGCATCACGGACTCCCTCAGCAGGATCTCCGTCTGGCGCTTCACCAGCAGTCCGAAGCGGCGCACTTGGGCAGGGGTGCCGGTGATCCCGACGGTGCCGACCGCCTGGCCGCCCGCGACCAGCGGCAGGGTGACGCCGGGGCGTACCCCGCGCAGCTGCTGGGCCTGCGAGGCGTTGTGCGTGGCGGGTTCCTGGGTGCGCACGACCTCCACCGACGCCTCGTGGAAGGACCCCACCCGGCTGCTGTCGCCGCTGCCGATGACCATGCCCTCCGCATCGGTGATCAGCACGTTGAAGCCGATGACGGCGGAGGTGTCCCCGGCGATCTCCTGGGCGAGTGACGGGCTGAGCACGACTGTTCCTCCCGTCGAGCGAACGGGTCGCGGGCTGGACGCACCGTACAGGGCATCGCAGGATTCCGGCCATAACTTCGTACGAAGTGAACGGTGACGACCGGCTGGGCCGATCTCTAGCGTATGGGCCCAATCGATAGCCCCGCCGAGGGCACAGCGCGGTGAACGGCGGGCTCCTTCAGTGCCGATACGGAAGGCCCATGCCGATGATCCGTGTGCGCTCACTCGCCGTCACCCTGACCACGATGCTGATGATTTCCACGGTCGCCGCCTGCGGTTCGGACGGCGACGACACCCCGAAGAACGTGTCCGCCAAGACCGCCGCCCTGGGCACGCTCACCCCCGGCGTCATCAAGGTCGCCGTCCAGCCGTACGCGCCCTACACCACCGTCCAGGGCGGGAAAGTCGTCGGCCTGGACGGCGACATCCTCACCTACGTGGCCAAGAAGCTCGGCCTCCAAATCAGGCCGCAGGTGACCGACTTCGCCGGCATGCTCGCCGGAGTGCAGTCCCGCCGGGTGGACATCACCATCGGCGGCGTCGCCTGGACCGCCGACCGGCAGAAGCAGGGTCTGTTCACCGATCCGCCCTACTACTCGCCCCCGGCGATGGCCGTGGGCAGCGGAAAGACCTACAGGACCGTCGACGACCTCAAGGGCCTCAGCCTCGGCACCGTCGAGGGCTACGTCTGGGTCAAGTCCATCCAGTCCGTGCCCGGCGCCAAGCTGCACGCCTACCCGGACGCCACCGGCGTCTTCGACGACCTCGGCGCGGGCCGCGTCGACGTCGGCTTCCTCGACCCGCTGATCATCATCGCGGCGCAGAAACAACGCCCGGAACTGAAGATCAAGACGGAGTACCTGACACCGCCGACCGCCGCCGAGGTCAAGGCCAGGCCCGCCTACGCGTACTTCCAGCCGTACCAGACCGGCTTCTACCTCCCCAAGAAGGCCACCAGGCTGGAGAAGGCGATCTCCGCACAGATCGACGCCATGTACACCAACGGCGAGATGGCCGGGCTCGTGAAGAAGTACGGCGGCGACCCGGAGCAGTTCCTCAAGCCGGCCGCCGACGTCGCCACCGCGCGCCGTGGCGTCGACCGGCCGGGCAACTGGACGCCGCCGTCCATCGGACAGTGAGGGGAGCGAACATGTCCGGCCTCTTCCAAGTCCCCTGGTCCGACTACCGGTCCGACCTCCTCGACGCGCTCTGGCGCACCGTCTCCTACACCC
>NZ_JODC01000003.1 GCF_000720765.1 Streptomyces sp. NRRL S-646 | reverse complement strand
CCCACCACCCTGCGCGTATCTCACTCCCCAGGAGCTACCGGAGCCAGCAGGCCGCTGTCAGGCGAACCGTCCCGACATCACTCAATCAAGTTCCGTAGCAAGGGCCTCTGCGGAAAGACCTAGTCAAGCTGTTACCGCGGACCGCTCGACAACGGGCACTACCGCTTTGCGTCTACCCGCCAAGCCCATGGGCCCCAGCTGCTTCGTGGCGGCCAGGATGCAGCCAGTCGGTACGACGACCGTGGCCTACCCGGTGGCGACCCTGGAGGTAGGCCGGTGCCATCCAACACGGCGGGGCGAGGGCCAGAGTTCGCTCCGCGCCCGCGGAGGTCACCCGTAGCGTGCGTTCGGATTTCGTGATCCGTAACGTGCGCGCAGAGCAGCCAGTAGATACGGCATCCCGCATCCCTGCACAGTTCCCCAGGCGTCCCCCGGCAACGGGAAGGATCGAGGAAACCGCAGGCCAAAGGGGATGCGTGGAGCCCGCAGTAAGTCTGCCGACTGGGCTTCCTTGAGAAGCTCCTGGACGCCCGTGTGCCCCGGGTGACCCGTGAGCATCGAGTTGTTGATCTTGCGCGGGGTGGGTGGGCGAGGGACGTCTGCCCGTCTGCCACGAGATCCTCTTGAAAGCCGTCAGGTCACGAACGCCTGCCTGTATACATGGAGTTCGGTTCTCAACAGGTTTGGTTAGAAATGCGGGACCAACCGCCGTGCAACGACTGGCTGTGCCAACCTCGCAGGCAGT
Source organism: Streptomyces sp. NRRL S-646 (assembly GCF_000720765.1). GTDB lineage: Bacteria > Actinomycetota > Actinomycetes > Streptomycetales > Streptomycetaceae > Streptomyces. The sequence continues at coordinate 830,843 of NZ_JODC01000003.1, read as the reverse complement.
CCGCTGGTTGGCACGCGCGGGCGGCCCGGGGGAGCACCGTCGTGGGTGCGGAGGAGGCAACGGGGATGGAGATTGAACTGGCGGATGCCGTCGCGGCGTTGCGTGATGAGCTGCTGGAGGCGGCCGCGCGCGGTGTCGGGCAGGACGTGGAGTTCAAGGTCGGTGCGGTGGAGCTGGAGTTCGCCGTGGAGTTGCGCAAGAGCGCCGAGGCCAAGGCGGGCTTTAAGGCATGGGTGGTGAGCGCGGAGGCACGGGGCGCCGTAGAGCAGGGGCGGACGCACCGGGTCACGATCTCGCTGCAGCCGCGGCAACGTGGCGGGGGCGACTGGACGGTCGGCCGGGCTCGGGGCTGAGCCAGCTGGCGGGGGATGCGGCATGGATGAGCGTCGGGTGGTGTGTGTGGCCGGGCCCGCTGTGGGATCTGGCTATGTGATCGGCCCGCGGTTGGTGCTGGCCTCCGCGCATTGCACCCCCGGCGTGGGCGGCTACGTCGCTGTGCAGTTGCCGAGGCACGAGCCGCCGGGTGAGTACCAGGCGAAGGTCGTCTGGCGCGGGACCCCGGAGAAGGCCGATGACGCGGCGCTGCTCTACATCACGGACGAGGCCTGGGTCCCCGTCAGCGGCGTGCCACTTCGCTGGGGTCGGCTAGTCACCGACCCCCCGGGGGTTGCCTGCGAGAGCTGGGGATATCCGCAGGTGGTGCAGCGCCAGGGCAGCCCAGAGTTGTCCTGGCATCCGTTCGGGAGGGTAACGGCCGCCCCGCGCGCGGGCGGCGAGCGCTACGTGATGCAGGTCGGGGGCCAGTCCCCAGAGCAGCTGGAGGATGACGCCTCGCCCTGGGGCGGGATTTCCGGGGCCGCGCTGTTTTGCGGCGACGTGCTGGCGGGTGTCCTGGCCGTCGCGCCCAGGGGCTGGCGTCATGGCCAGCTGGAAGCGGTGCCGGTGCATGTACTGCTGGCCGATCCTGAGTTCCGTCACGCCCTGCGGGAGGGCGGGTACGGCGCCGTGCCGCGGTTGGAGCCGGTGGAGTGGCAGCACCTGGCCGAGTCGGCCTATTCCGGGCCTGCGAAGTCGCCGGCAGCGCTGCTGCGCGCCGACCGGCAGGTGGTGAGCTTCCACGGCCGTCAGGCGCTGCTGCAGGAGCTGGACGACTGGTGTGCCCAGGTCGGCTTCGACGCCCGATTGATCACGGGGCCGGCCGGGCAGGGCAAGACCCGTCTGGCGCATGAACTGGCGGCACGGCTGGAGGCCGCCGGGTGGACGACGCTGTGGCTGCGAGCCACCGCCACCGACGGCGACATCGCGGCCCTCAAAGATGCCTCGGTTCCGTTGTTGCTGGTGGTGGACTATGCCGAGACCCGTACCGAGCAGCTGACGCACGTATGGGAGGCCGCCGCGCGGCACGACGGGGGTGCGGCGTTCAAGGTGCTGCTGCTGGCGCGCACCGCCGGCGACTGGTGGGAGGATCTGCAGGCCAAGGGGTTGGCGCAGGAGTTGCTGGGCGCGGCGGTCACCACCCCGCTCTCCCCGCTCCAGCCCGATCCCAAGGAGTGGGCGGAGTCCTACCGCCAGGCGGTGGCCGCCTTCGCCGAACACCTGCCGCGGGTCGCCGGCCAAGAGCGGTCCGACTGGCGGGCGATGGCTTCCCGGTTGTCCACCCCCGCCGCCCGTCCGGGGCTGGACCACGCCCTGACCATGCAGATGCTTGCACTCGCCGATCTCCTCGACGCCGCCGATCCCGCCACCGCCAGCCAGTCCGCCGCCACGCTGGCCCCCTCGGTGGAGGATCGCCTGCTGGCGCACGAGGGCAGCTACTGGCAGCGCGGCGCCAACGCCCCGGGCCTGCCACGGCTGGAGACCCTCAAGGACGCGCTAGCCGCGGTCTTCCTGGCCGGAGCCGACGATCGTGAGCAGGCCGATGCGCTGCTGGGCCGCGTCATCGGCGCTGCCGACCCGGACCGGATCAGCGCTACCCGGGCCTGGATCGCTGGCCTCTATCCCGGGAGTGGTGAGCTACCGTTGGGCAGCCTTCAGCCGGATCGCCTGGCCGAACAGCACGTCGGACGGCGCCTGCAAAAGGACCCCGGCCTGGCCACGACGATCCTGCCGGGCGCCACCGATGCCCAGCTCGCCCAACTGGTGGCTGTCTACGCCCGTACCACTAGCCATCGCCCCTTCCATCCACTCGGCGAGGCACTCACCACGTTGTGCGCATCCAACCCGGATGTCCTGGCGACTGCGGCTGTACATGCCGTCCCCCAGACCGAGAATCCGCAGCCGCTGCTGGCCGCCTTGCTCACCATCGCGGAGTCCCCGGAAACTTCCTCCGAACTCGTTGAGTACCTGTGTGACACCCTGCCCGAGACCAGTCACCGCCTCGCTGAGCTGTCAGCCCAGCTCACCAGCCGACTCGTCGAGCATCACCGCGCCCAAGCAGCAACCGATCCCGGACATCTCCCCGACCTCGCTATGAACAACCTGGCCAACAGGCTCGGGGACCTCGGCCGGCACGAGGACGCCTTGGTGGCCATCGAAGAGGCCGTCGGTATCCGCCGCGCTCTGGCCCAGGGCCGCCCGGACGCCTTCCTCCCCGACCTCGCCGGGAGCCTGAACAACCTCTCCGTCCAGCTCGGAGACCTCGGCCGGCACGAGGACGCCTTGGTGGCCATCGAAGAGGCTGTCGGTATCCGCCGCACTCTGGCCCTGAACAACCTGGCCAACAGGCTCGGGGACCTCGGCCGGCACGAGGACGCCTTGGTGGCCATCGAAGAGGCCGTCGGTATCCGCCGCGCTCTGGCCCAGGCCCGCCCGGACGCCTTCCTCCCCGACCTCGCCGGGAGCCTGAACAACCTCTCCGTCCAGCTCGGAGACCACGGCTGGCACGAGGACGCCTTGGTGGCCATGGAAGAGGCCGTCGGTATCCGCCGCACTCTGGCCCAGGCCCGCCCGGACGCCTTCCTCCCCGACCTCGCCGGGAGCCTGAACAACCTCGCCATCCAGCTCGCGAGCCTCGGCCGGCGCGAGGACGCCTTGGTGGCCATGGAAGAGGCCGTCGGTATCCGCCGCACTCTGGCCCAGGCCCGCCCGGACGCCTCCCTCCCCGACCTCGCCGGGAGCCTGAACAACCTCGCCATCCAGCTCGCGAGCCTCGGCCGGCACGAGGACGCCTTGGTGGCCATCGAAGAGGCCGTCGGTATCCGCCGCGCTCTGGCCCAGGGCCGCCCGGACGCCTCCCTCCCCGACCTCGCCAGGAGCCTGAACAACCTCGCCGTCGAGCTCGGAAACCTCGGCCGGCACCATGACGGCTTGGCCGCCATCGAAGAGGCCGTTGCTGCCTACCGCACCCTCGCCATGTCCCGACCCCAAGTGCACGGACCAGGGCTAGAGCAGTCCCTGCAGGTTATGGCGTGGCTGAAGTCCCGCTCTGGGGACAGCGGCGGCTGATTGCGAGATCCGTCCCCCAGGCCTCCCCCGTGAACGGAGGCACCGGGAATCGCTGCAGGTTACGCAGGTCGGAGCAGCCCCACTGTAAATCTGCCGGCTCAGCCTTCCCAGGTTCGAATCCTGGCGCCGCCACGCTGAGAAAGACCCCCTCCACCCTGCGGAAACGCAGAATGGAGGGGGTCTTTGCGTGCCTCGGGGTGATCTTTCGAGTGGAATCGGAATTGGGCGGCTTGTCTCATTTTCCGGCGCGTGGGTCCTGGGGCTGATCAGGGTGAGCGCTCCGGGGCTGAGGGAGGTTCCGGCGCGTTTCGAATTGCGCAACAGCCCCAGAGTCGCTCACGCCGGTTGGGACCGGGCGTCGACGAAGCGTCTGAATGTTTCCACGGCCAGGCGGTCCGTCGTGGCGCTCCGGCCGGACAGGCGGTGGACGAGGATCCAGCCCTGCGGTGCGGCGCCGGCGAAGACCGAGGCGCCGCCTGTTGCACCGTTGTGCCACAGCAGGCGTCCTGCTTTCTGCCAGGCTGGTGCAGGTTCGCCGAGTCTGCGGTCGACGAGCAGGGCGGTGACGAGGGCGGCGGTGGCTTCGGGCGTGGCCCACAGGCCGCCGGCGGGCAGGATCGCGCCGGTCATGGTCCAGGGCCGCTCCGGTTGTCCGAAGAGCCCGCGGCGGCACAGTCGTCTGCCGGGCGGCGGGTCGGCGGCGACTTCGGTGACGCCGAGGGGAGCGAGGACATGCCGGTGCAGGAGTTCCTCGTACGGGGTGTGGGTGGCCGCGACGAGGGCCGCGCCCAGTAGGGCGTATCCGAGGTTCGAGTATTCGTCGGTGGTACCCGCGGGAGCCGTGACCAGGGTGTCCAGTTGCCGTACGACCGTGTCCAGGGCTTGGGCGTCGAAGGCGGTGTAGGGGTCGCGGCCGCCGATTCCGGGGGGCAGCCGTGGCAGGCCCGAGGTGTGCTCGGCGAGGTGGCGCAGGGTGATGCCGGTGCCCTCGGGCGCGGGCAGGAACGACTCCAGCGGGTCGTCGAGGCTCAGCGCACCGCGGTCGGCCAAGGCGGTCAGGACGGTTGCGGTGAGCGTCTTGGTCAGGGACCCGATCTGCACGAACAGGTCCAGGCTGTGGCCATTGCGTACCTGGGGCGGCTCGAAGCTGCTGAGCACGCAGGTGGGAACTCGGATCATGTTGGGCTTCCGTCGTGCGTCAGGGGCAGTGCGCATGCCGCTGTGCCCGTAGGCATGCGGTGCCGGTGGGCGGCCACCAGGCGATAGACGAGTCGAGCGACCTGCCTGATGACGGGCGCGCGCAGGAGCTGTCCTGCGGCCCGGTAGCGGAAACGGGGTGACGACGCGAGGTAGGCCCCGAGTGCCTGCGCTCCGGAATCGGCCACGCCGGCCCCGCGGAAGACGAGGACCTCCCGGTCGAGGCGTCCCCGGTGCGGCCGGGTGATGTGGTCGGGCAGGGCACGCCACGGCATGGCCCGCATCCGTGGCCTGGCATGGCGTTGCAGCCAGGTGATGGTCGCCTGACAGAAACCGCAGTCGCCGTCGAAGGCGAGCGTGGGCGAGTCGGTGCCGTTGGCTGCCGAGAGGTCCGTGTGCATGGGCTTGTCCTCCTCCGCAGGGTTCGTGGGAAGGGCCGGGCAGGCATGGCCCGCCCCTGAAGGCCCCGGTCAGGCGCGTGCGAGCCAGAGTGCCAGCACGGCCTCCCGCTCGCGTGATCGGAGGATCTTGGTCGGCCGGGTCTGTTCCCACCACTCGGTCATGACGGCGGGCGTGGCGGTGCCCTGGGTGAAGTCACTGATCAACCGGCGTGAGAGAGCGACCTCTCGCGGGGAGTAGGCGACGGCGGCGCTGGAGTAGACCGGCGTCCGGTAGGTGCCGTCGGGCGCGATGACGGAGACGGTCATCTCGGTCGGGCTGCTCGGCACCCAGGCGTCCAGAGCGGCTGCGACGAAGCTCGCCGCGTGGGTCGCCCAGCGTTGCGGAGCGGAGCGGGTCGGGACTTCGGTGATCTCCAGGCCGGCGAGGTCGGACCATGCCCACTTCCGTGGCTGCGGACCGGTGACGCGGGGCCCCAATGTCGTGAGCACCATGTTGGGGGCCGGTTCCGGCGCTGGGGCTCCCACGTACAGGCCGTCCGACGAGACCCAGAACAGCCCCACCGTGGCACCGTCCTTGGCGGGGCGAAGGGGCGGTATTTCTTCCATGTGCTGTCGGTCTCCTTGGTCGACCCGGTGAAAACGAGAGCTTGCCTGGCGCCCGGCGCCGATGCGCCAGTTTCGGCCAAGGGCGCCGGGACGGCTGTGGACCCTTGGATCGGGACGGCTGTGGACCTTTGGATGCAGACACCTGAGCCCCTCTGTACGGACTCCGCTATGCGGACTCCTCAGTGAGCGCCCCTTCGCGGGCACGCTCGGTGCACTGCTGCGTCTTCCGGGCCCACCGGCTCAGCCGTACGGCCAGGTCGTGCGCCATGGAGACGGCCTTGCCGAGTTCCTTGTCGAGGAAGAGGAGGTCACAGGCGATCATCGTCAAGGCGAAGCCGGTCAGACCCCATGCACACCGCGATGGCGAGCTGGAAGCTGATCGACATCGCGGCGGCCCAGGAAACGCAGCGGCGGTACCAGCACGCCCAGCAGCTGCGCCGGCAGGCGCCGGGCGAGTGTGTCCGCGAGGCCTCTCTGGGCTGAGGAAACGCAGACCAGAGAGGGTCTCTTCATGTGCCGGCTTCGTCTCGTCACGCCGTGTCTCAGGCCGAAGCAGATGGCAGTTCAGGCGGAACTACTCCCCGCTGTGGGCAAGTTCGATGTCGTGGTCGTCCGTGCCGCCGCCCGGAACCGCCACCGTTGCCGCCTGCGGCGGATAGCCCGTCGCGATGATCGTGTACGCGCCGCTGTCCAGGTCGGAGAAGGCGTACGCGCCGTCGTGCCCGGTCCGTGTCGTGGCGACCACGTTGCCCGCGGCGTCCACCAGGGTCACCCGGGCGTCGCTCAGTGGGGCGCCCGCTCCGCGTACCGTGCCCCGGACGTGGGCGCCGGGCCGGAGCTCGATCTCGATACGTGTGGTGCCCGTGCCGCCGATCTCGACGGGCAGGGCCAGCGGGCGGTGCTTGGCGGAGTTGACGGCGAGCGTCACCGTCCCCGGCACCAGGTCGGTGACCGTGAACTCGCCCAGCACGTCGGTCCGTCCGGTGGCCAGCACCTCCCCGCGGACATCGGTCACGATCACCACGGCGTCGGCGACCGGCGCCCCGCTGTCGGCGGACCGCACCAGCCCGGCGAGGCCGCTCGTGCCGCTCAGCAGGACGTCGTACGAGACCGGCCCGTCGACGACGACGAGTGTTGAGGCCTGCGGCTGGAAGCCGTCGGCGGAGGCGATCAGGACGTACGAACCGGCGGCGGGCGCGTCGACACCGTACAAGCCGTCGCCCCCGGAGACCGACCGGCTCAGCTGCTTTCCGCCGAGCGAGATGAGCGTGACCGCGGCCCCCGCCACCGGGACTCGCTCCGCCCCCAGGACCTGACCGCGTACCGGGATGCCGCCGCCGACGGAGCCGTTCGCACCGTCGGGCCCGGCGTTCGCGACGGAAGCCGATGAGGCCGCAGACGCAGGCGAGGCCCCGCCGGAACGCGCGGCCGACAGACCTGGCGTACCCTCCCCGATCGAGTCCGCGGCCGCAGCTGCGACGGACCGGCCCGGCGCACCCTCCTCAGCCGGCCCGGGTGCCCCCTTCTGGCCCCCAGCCGCAGCCGCCCGATGCCGCGGAATGAAGGCCGCGACGGCGAAGGCGAGCAGCGCCGCGCCGCCGCCGATGGCCAGGACGGTCTTGAAGCCGTTCTCCGACGGAAGGGAGACCCCGTCGAGGTCCGTGGTCAGCTGCGACAGGATGACGCCGGCGACGGCGCTGGCGGTCGACGTACCGATGGACCGCATCAGGGTGTTGAGACTGTTGGCGGCGCCCGACTGGGACGGGGGCACCGCGCCCATGATCAGGGCGGGCATGGCGCCGTACGTGAAGCCGATACCGGAACCGATGACGCAGGACACCAGTACGAACTGCCAGACCTCGGACATCAGGAGGATCTGCAGGCCGTAGCCGGTCGCCACGATCAGTGAGCCCAGCATCAGGCTGGCCTTCGGGCCCTTGGCCTTGGAGAGGGCGGCCGAGACGGGGGCGATCGCCATCATCACCAGGCCGGACGGGGCCATGACCAGACCGGCGGTCAGCAGCGACTTGCCCAGACCGTAGCCGGTAGCCTCAGGCAACTGCAGGAGCTGCGGAAGCACCAGGGACATCGCGAACATGCCGAAGCCGAGGGCGATCGAGGCGAGGTTGGTGACCAGTACCTGCCGGCGGGCGGTGGTGCGCAGGTCGACCAGTGGCTGCTCGGCACGCAGCTCGTACCAGCCCCACAGCGGCAGGACCACCACGGCCGCCGCGAACAGGCCGAGCGTGGTGCCGCTGTCCCAGCCCCAGTCGCCGCCCTTGGAGATGCCGAGCAGCAGGCAGACCAGACCGGCCGCCATGCCGAGGCCGCCGAGGACATCGAAGCGGCCGCCCGTGCGGACCTTGGACTCGGGGACGACGAACAGCACCAGCGCAAGCGCCGCGACACCCATCCCTGCCGAGCTCCAGAACAGCACGTGCCAGTCGAAGTTGTCCGCGATGAGGGCGGCAGCAGGCAGGCCGAGTGCGGCACCGACGCCCAGAGAGGCACTCATCAGTGCGGTGGCCGAACCGAGCCGTTCGGCGGGCAGCTCGTCCCGCATGATGCTGATGCCGAGCGGGATCACCCCACCCGCCATGCCCTGCAGCACCCGCCCGACGATCATCGGCGCCAGGGAGTCGCTGAGCGCGGCGGTGACCGAGCCGGCGACCAGCAGGACCAGGCTGACCAGGAGCATGCGGCGCTTGCCGTACATGTCTCCGAGCCGGCCTGTCATCGGGACGGCCACGGCGGCGGCGAGCAGCGTGGCGGTGACGGCCCAGGCGGTGTCGGACGCCGGGGCGTTCAGGAGCTTCGGCAGTTCCGGGACGATCGGGATCACCAGGGTCTGCATCAGCGAGACCACGATCCCGCCGAAGGCCAGGACCGCGACGACGGCATTGGCCCGCGGCGCTGCGGACACCACCCCGTCGTCGGCGGGTCGGGGAAGGGCGTGGGACATGGGTCGGGCCTCCGTAGGCAAGGGGCATCGGGTGTGCGCGACACCCTCAAGCTAAGTCAGTTGATTGACTTAAGCAAGCGTGGTCGGATTTCGTGGGAACCCGGTGAAGGCCTCGGGATGGCAGGGGCGGCGAGGGCTCCATCGGTGACACGGCGGCGCGAGAGGGCCATGAGCAGACCGGGGCGTGCGCCCCGCGCACAACACGCCCCCGCCCGGGGCACACTGACCCCATGTCCACTCGCCGCAGACGCTGCCCCGAATGCCGTCGCGAGATCGCCGTCGTCGCCGGACGGTTCGCCCGTCACGACCCGCCCGGCGCGCGCGAGAACGGCGTACTCGTCTCCTGCCCCGGCTCCCGCAGCCAGGCACAACTCGGCGCGGCCCAGCCGTCGTTGGACGGATACGTCGTCCCGGAGATCCCCGGCCAACTGCCCCTGTTCTAAGGGGAGTTGCACGAGGGATCCAGACGGGGCTCAACCCGGAGGTCAAGCCAGTACTCAAGCCGGAGCTCAGGTTGGGACTCAAGCCGGAGCTCAAGCCGGAGCTCAAGCCGGAGCTCAAGTTGGGACTCAAGCCGGAGCCCCAGACAGACTTCCAGACGGAATTCCAGACGGAATTCGCGACGGCAGCCACAGCTCCTACGACCCCGGCGGCGCCCCCTGCGAGCCCTCCCATACGTCCATCCGCGTCACCAGCCCGTCCCCGCCGAACTGGTACACGTGCTCGACCGTCCCCTCCGCCCACCGGTCGCCCGACGCGTCCCGCATCCCGGGCCGAACGGTCGCCACCACCCGCTCGCCGTCCCCGTCGAGCCGCAGCCCCTCCAGCCGTACGAGGGGATGCCCGGCCGCGAACTGCCGTGCCCAGTAGGCGCGTACCTCCTCGCGGCCGTGCAGACGGACGCCGTCGAGGACGTTCGGCCAGTCGACGTCCGGGGCCAGGCACAGCGGTACGAAGGCGTCGCGCTCGTCGGTCGAGAAGACCTCGTACATGCGCCGCAGCAGGGCCTCCCGTGCGGCCGGAACCCTCTCGCCGGACACCCTCAGTTCCCGGCCACCGACTTCACCGCGACCGACACCGGCGCCGATCCGCCGACCAGTTCCAGGGTCAGTCCGGCCGTCGCCGGGGTCTCCACCAACTCCGCCAGTACGGCTGCCACGTCGTCGCGGGGGACGGCGCCGCGGCCCGTGTGCGCCTCCAGTCGTACGAGGCCGGTACCGGCGTCGTTCGTCAGCATCCCGGGGCGCAGAATCGTCGCGTCCAGGGCGTCCTGCCGCAGCACGTAGGCGTCGGCCTCGCCCTTTGCGCGCAGATACACGTCGAAGATGTCGTCCCCCTGGTGCGCGGGATCGGCACCCATGGACGAGACGACCACGTGTCGTCGTACGCCCGCCCGAACCGCCGCGTCCGCGAACAGGATCGCCGCTCCCTTGTCCACCGTGTCCTTGCGGGCCGCCCCGCTGCCCGGACCCGCACCGGCCGCGAACACCGCCGCGTCGGCGCCCTGCAGATGCGCCGCGGCCTCCTCGACCGAGGCCGACTCCAGATCGAGCAGAACCGGTTCGGCACCGGCCTCCCGCAGGTCGTTGCCCTGCTCGGCGTGACGGATGATCCCCGCAACCTCGTCTCCGCGCGCAGCGAGCAGCCGCTCCAGCCGCAGCGCGATCTGACCATGACCACCAGCGATGACAATGCGCATGTTTCCGACCGTACGCCCGGACGGCCGCGTCCGCCGCACGACTTGAGCCACGCCTCAGGGTGCGCATGCCAAGCGCACACCTGGAGGGCGCGCGCTGGGCGCGTAAGTCCCGACCATGCGCTCCCAGCGCGCGCCGTCGATGCGCCCGCCGCCCGCTCGCTCCTTGCTCAAGAACTCGGAGCGGGCTCTACTCGCACGCGTTTCCGTCGTCCGAACCGACGGCATGGCTCCGCATCGGTGCGCGAGCGGGGCGGAGTACGACGCGCGAGGTCGCGGGTGCACACGCCCAGCGTGCGCGCCCCGCGCACAACTCCACATCGGCCACCCCTAACGCCTACACGCGCCCCAACACGCCCCGCAATCCGCACCAACACTCACCACGCCCACCGGGACTCCCCAGCGCCCCGCACCCCACAACGCGCACCCCTGCCCCCGCCCGCACTCCCACCGCCACCCCTCACGACAACTCGCCCCGCCCCTGCCGAGGCAACCCCAGCTCCGCCGCCGCGGCCGAGTTGCAGTACTCCCGTACCGCGCTCGTCCGCGCCACCACCCGCCCCCGATGCACCACGATGCGGCTGTACGCCAACGACAACGCCCCCGCCAGCCGATCGCCTCGCAGGGCCAGCAACTCGGCCGGGAAACCCGCCTCCACACGCACCTCGGGCAACCCCATGACCGACCGCGCCGAGGAACTCACCGCGTCGTACGAGTCCTCGGGCCGCAACCCGTACCGGGAGGACAGCAGATAGGCCGCCTCCAAGGGGTCCCCGCGTCCCACCGGGTTCGACATGTCGCGCAGGGCACCGCTGCCCGCGGCCAGCCGTACGCCCGCCGCCCGCAGCAGCCGTACCGGAGCCGTGTCACGCCGGTCGGTGCCGCCGCAGCCGCCCTGAGGCAGGCACACCACCGTCACTCCGGCAGCCGCGAGCTGGTCGGCGGTGCGCCGCGCCGTCTCGGCGGGCAGACGGCCGAGGCCGCCGCACGGTCCGAGCGTCACCCCGGGACGCAGCCCCCCTGCCATCGCGACGATGCGGGCGAGGCGGGCCGGATCGGCGGCGTCGGTGTGCAGGTCGACAGGGCAGCCGTGTTCGGAGGCGACCTCGAGGACCGCCTCCACGTACCCGGTCGGATCCGGATCCAGGTCCGGACAGCCGCCCACCACGGAAGCGCCCATCTTCAGGGCGTCCCGCAGCATCGCCAGCCCGTCCGCCCCGGCCACACCGGTCAGCATGCGAGGCATCGCCACCGCCGTCAGTTCCGTCAGCCCGCGCAGCGAACGCCGCGCCTGGAGTACGGCGCCCAGCGCGCCCAGCCCCTGGACGTCGCCCACGCGCACGTGCGCCCGCAGCGCGGTCGCGCCGTGCCCCAGCTGCAACAGCGCCGCCTCGGTGGCCCGGCGCTGGACGTCCTGGGGCTCGTACGAGGCCGGTCCGTCGTCCTCGGCGGACAGTGCAGTGTCCCCGTGCGTGTGCGGTTCGGCCGGGGCGGGCAGCAGCAGATAGCCGCTGAGATCCACGCGCATGCCGCAGTCCCGCGCTCCGCCGGCAGCCAGGCTTCCGGCCGTGCCGACCGCCTCGATGCGCCCGCCGCTCAGCCGTACGTCCACGGTCCGTCCGTCGGTCAGCCGGGCCCCGCACAGCAGCAGAGCGGCCGGATCGCCCACTCGTCCCGATGAACCCGGAGACCCCGAGGAGCCCGATGAGGAGGACGAGCCCGACGAGGAGGACGACGAGTGGGGTGGCTGCGGCTGGCTGTCGGGCATCGCACTCCAGGGGCTCGGGGGCTGCGCAGGGGAACGCAAGATCACGCAGAGTGAGTCGAGCCTAGGGTGGCGATCCGCTCGTGTCGGGGAGGAGCGCAATAGTCGTACCGGCGTGGTCCGCCGTATCGGAGCGGCCTCAGTTGCTCGTGGGAGAGCCGGGAAACGGGCCCGGGCAGGGGCCCGGACCGCCTGTGGAGCAGGCCGGGACGGGGGCCGCGAAACGGATTTGGGTGAACGGCGGCCGAGCGTGTAATGTCTTCATCGCTCGCCCCAATAGCTCAGTCGGCAGAGCGTCTCCATGGTAAGGAGAAGGTCTACGGTTCGATTCCGTATTGGGGCTCTGGTGTGTGAGGTTCCCGTCGCAAGGCGGGAACGGATCGCATCACAGCGGTGTAGCTCAGTCGGTAGAGCAAGCGGCTCATAATCGCTGTGTCACCGGTTCAAGTCCGGTCACCGCTACTGACAGTAGCCGATTGTGGGGTCGGTCCTTCGATCGGCTACTCTTCTATGCGTTAAACCGTCCTATCCGTTCGTCAAGGAGCACTCACGTGGCTGCCACCGACGTCCGCCCGAAGATCACGCTGGCCTGCGTGGAGTGCAAGGAGCGGAACTACATCACCAAGAAGAACCGGCGTAACAACCCGGACCGTCTTGAGATGAAGAAGCACTGCCCGCGTTGCAACGCGCACACCGCGCACCGCGAAACGCGATAAATCAGGCTCGTACGCGAGGCCGCCCCCACTAACCGGGGGGCGGCCTCGTGTCGTTTCAGCCCCGGTTACCGGCCGGTTCCGGCCGACTACAGGGCGCTCGACGCAGATATCCCGGGCGGGTATCCGCAGACATCAGCAGTCAGCAGTCAGTAGTCAGTAGTCAGCAGTCAGCAGGCAGACACAGGAGGTGCCGGGCCATGGCGCTCGACCAGTCCTTCGTGGGGCGGAGCTACCCGCCCACCGAGCCCTACGAGGTGGGCCGGGAGAAGATCCGTGAGTTCGCCGAGGCGGTGGGGGACCCCAACCCCGCGTACACGGACCCGGAGGCCGCCAAGGCGCTCGGCCACCCCGACATCGTCGCGCCGCCGACCTTCGTCTTCGCGATCACCTTCAAGGCGGCCGGACAGGTCGTCCAGGACCCCCAGCTCGGCCTGGACTACAGCCGGGTCGTCCACGGCGACCAGAAGTTCTCCTACGTCCGCCCCGTCCGCGTCGGCGACCGCCTCACCGTCACCTCCACCATCGAGGCGATCAAGTCGATGGCGGGCAACGACATCCTGGACATTCGCGGCGAGGTCCACGACGAGGCAGGCGAGCACGTCGTGACCGCCTGGACGAAGCTCGTCGCGCGCGCGGCCGAGGAGGCGTGAGCAAGAACATGACGGCGAAGATCGCATACGACGACGTCGAGGTCGGCACCGAACTGCCCGCCCGGACCTTTCCCGTGACCCGCGCCACGCTCGTCCGGTACGCCGGCGCCTCCGGGGACTTCAACCCCATCCACTGGAACGAGAAGTTCGCCAAGGAGGTGGGCCTCCCGGACGTCATCGCACACGGCATGTTCACCATGGCCGAGGCGATCCGGGTGGTCACCGACTGGACCGGCGACCCGGGCGCGGTCGTCGAGTACGGCGTCCGCTTCACCAAGCCCGTCGTCGTCCCGAACGACGACCAGGGCGCCCTCATCGAGGTCAGCGCCAAGGTGGCCGCCAAGCTCGACGACAACACGGTCCGCGTGGACCTCACGGCGACCAGCGCCGGGCAGAAGGTGCTGGGGATGTCGCGAGCGGTCGTACGCCTGGCCTGAGGGGCACGACTGACGTGGTGTAAGGGGCGTTCTCCATTGCGGGGCGCCCCTTACAACGTCTCAGCCGCCGTCGGTGCCCAAGGCGGGTGTCGTGTCGTCGAGTGCGGCGCGGGCGGCAGCGGTGAAGGCGCTGATCCGTTCGGAGACCTTGGTCACCTCGACCGCGTGCCGTTCCACGAACTTCACGTTGTGGTCGAATGAACTCTCCGCCGAGTCGCGCCACGCGAGCAGCGTTGTCCGCGTCGAGTGCAGCCCGGTCTTGACGCCGTGGGCCGGCTGTTCCACCGCCTCGGGGCCTTCGACGGCGAGCGCGGCCCAGGCCGCATGCGCCGCCGTCAGGCTGTCGTGGGCGGCCAGGAGCCGACGGTCCGCCTCGGTGGCATCGACGTCACCGATCAGCGCTCGGGCGGCCTGTTTCAGCGCGTTGCCCGCCTCGTGCGCGGGCGCGAGGAAGGCGCTGCAGGCGTCGCGCCGGGCCTGTCTGCGCCACTGGGCATGGTCGATTCCGGCCTGGGCCCGTATCTGCAACAGGGCCGCGATTCCCTGATCCACGAGGCGATTGTGCCGTGTCCGCCGGCCCCGGGAGGCCTGTCGCCCGCACCCCTTGACGTAGTTAGTGATTGAGTACTAACTTACTCGCATGGCCAGGATGAGCGCAGAAGAGAGGCGCGAGAGCGTCATTCGTGCGGCGACCACGGAGTTCGCCCGCGGCGGCTACTACGGCACCTCCACCGAGGCGATCGCCAAGCGGGTCGGCGTCTCGCAGCCGTATCTCTTCCGGCTCTTCCCGGGCAAGAAGGCACTCTTCCTCGCGGTGGCGCAGCGGTGCATGGAGGACACCATCCGCACCTTCGAGGAGGCCGCCAAGGGGCTGGAGGGTGAAGAGGCCCTGCGCGCCATGGCGAACGCGTACACCAAGGTCATCGCGGAGCAGCCCGAGCGGCTGCTGATGCAGATGCAGATGTACGTCAGTGTGGCCGCCGCCGAGCAGGCGGGCGACCGCGAGCTCGGCGAGGCGGTGCGCAACGGGTGGATGGGGCTGTGGGACACGGTCCATCTGCCGCTGGGTGCCGACATCGACGGGACGACGACGTTCATGGCGTACGGGATGCTCATCAACTGCCTGGTGGCCATGGGTTTTCCTCCCGAGCATCGAGTCTGGGAGGGGCTGTATCCAGAGGCACGGCTGGAAGGCCGTCTGGAGAAGTAGCCCACGTGTTCCAGGCAGTCCACGGGGAAGGCGCCGCAACCGCCTTTTCATGCCCGCCGAAGTTAGTCATCAATAACTAACCAAACAGAGCCACCGAAGCGACTGATCACCCTCTGGGGGAGCGATGTCACAGCAGACTGCACGTCGCGGGGGAGCCGTCTGGGCCCTCGTCATCACCAGCGTCGCCGGATTCATGGCGGCCCTCGACAACCTCGTGGTCACCACCGCCCTGCCCTCCATCCGCAAGGACCTGGGCGGAGCCCTGGGGGACCTGGAATGGACTGTCAGCGCCTACACCCTCACCTTCGCAGTCCTCCTGATGTTCGGCGCGGCACTCGGTGACCGCTTCGGTCGCCGCCGGCTCTTCCTCGTCGGCCTCACGGTCTTCACCGGCGCCTCCGCGGCCGCGGCCATGGCGACCGGCATCAACTCCCTGATCGCCGCCCGTGCGGTCCAGGGCGTAGGCGCCGCGATCATGATGCCTTTGACCCTCACCCTCCTCACGGCCGCCGTACCCGCCGCCAAGCGCGGGATGGCCTACGGCATCTGGGGTGCCGTCAACGGCCTCGCCGTGGCCTCCGGCCCGCTGATCGGCGGCAGCCTCACCGAGCACGTCTCCTGGCACTGGATCTTCTGGCTGAACGTCCCGCTGGGCCTCGCCCTGCTCCCGCTGGCCCGCCTGCGCCTCGCCGAGTCGTACGGCACCGGCGCCCCGCTCGACGTCCCCGGCACCCTGCTCGCCAGCGGCGGCCTCTTCGGGATCGTCTACGGCCTGGTCCGCGGCCCCGCCGACGGCTGGACCGCTTCCCTGGTCCTGACCGGCCTGTTCGCCGGAACCGCACTCCTCATCGGATTCGTCGGCTACAGCCTGCGAGCCAAGAACCCCATGCTGCCGATGCGGCTGTTCCGCTCCCGTGCTTTCTCCGGCATCAACGCCGCGAGCCTGCTGATGTTCCTCGGGATGTTCGGCTCGATCTTCCTGCTCAGCCAGTTCATGCAGGGCGTCCTCGGCTACTCGCCCACCGAGGCGGGCCTGCGCATGCTGCCCTGGACCGGCATGCCGATGATCGCCGCACCGATCGCCGGCATCCTGTCCGACCGCATCGGCGGCCGCCCCGTCGTCGCCACCGGCCTCTTCCTGCAGGCCGTCGGCCTCGGCTGGATGGCCTCCGTGGTGGCGCCCGGCGTCTCCTACGCCGCCCAGCTGCCCGCCCTGATCATCAGCGGCATCGGCATGGGGCTGTACTTCGCCCCGGCCGCCAACCTGGTGATGTCCAGCGTCGGTCTCAAGGAGCAGGGCATCGCCTCCGGCGCCAACAACGCGCTGCGTGAGGTGGGCGGCGCGCTCGGCATCGCGATCATGTCGTCGATCTTCTCGGCGCAGGGCGGCTACGAGTCCGGACAGGCCTTCGTCGACGGCCTCAAGCCCGCGCTGGTGACGGGCTCGGTGGTCGTCGCGGTCGCCGCGGGGGCGGCACTGCTGATCCCGAGGCGGGGCGCCCTGCGGACAGCGCCGTCGACGTCGAAGGACGACGTGACTCCCACGCTGGAGCCGGTCGCAGGCTGACCCCCGCAACGCCCATGGCCCCGTCCGAAAGGGCGGGGCCATTTGGGTGCACCCGGGTGCCGAACCGGGGCGGGGGTAACTTCGCTCACCCCGCGCCGGCGGGTTGCCGCTGCGCCCACCCGTGCCGCCCCAGCGACACGACTGCCCGCAGCTATGCGAGCACCGCGGCCCGCAGGCTGGGTCGGAAAGAGGAGAGGTACGCACCCGCAGTCGCGTACGGCGGAAAGGGGACGTGGCGGGGGTGTCCGCCCGCAGCGGCGGGCGTCAGCCCCGAGTTCTGCAAAACCAGCAGCACCGCCCGACCGAGGACGGACACCCCCGCCACGTCCCCGACCCACCCACCGCACCGCAGGCGCTACCCGCACCCCCACCGAAGCCGCACAGGCGCCACAGGCATCCGCACCCCCACCGAAGCCGCACAGGCGCCGCAGGCATCCGCACCCGAGCCCACTGAAGCCGCACAGGCGCCGCAGGCATCCGCACCCGAGCCCCCACTCACCCGTCTCGTACCCTTGAGCCCGTGCAGGAACGACACGACGCCCCCCTCGCCCCGCTGACCACCTTCCGGCTGGGCGGCCCCGCGACCCGCCTGATCACCGCCACCACCGACGCCGAGGTGATCTCAGCCGTCCGCGAGGCCGACGACACCGGCACCCCGCTCCTGCTGATCGGCGGCGGCTCGAACCTGGTCATCGGCGACAAGGGCTTCGCCGGCACCGCCCTCGTCATCGCCACCAAGGGCTTCGACCTGGACGGCACCCGCCTGGAGCTCGCCGCCGGCGAGGTGTGGACCGACGCCGTCGCCCGCACCGTCGAGGCCGGACTCGCCGGCATCGAGTGCCTGGCCGGCATCCCCGGCTCGGCCGGCGCGACCCCCATCCAGAACGTGGGCGCGTACGGCCAGGAGGTCTCCTCGACCATCACCGAGGTGGTCGCCTACGACCGCCACACCCGCGAAACGGTCACCGTCCCGAACGCCGACTGCGCCTTCTCGTACCGCCACAGCCGCTTCAAGGCCGACCCCGAGCGCTACGTCGTCCTGCGCGTCCGCTTCGAACTGGAGGACGCGAACGGCCTCTCCGGCCCCGTCAAGTACGCGGAGACGGCCCGCGCCCTCGGCGTAGAGCCCGGCGACCGCGTCCCACTCGCAGCCGCCCGCGAGACCGTCCTCAAGCTGCGCTCCGGCAAGGGCATGGTCCTGGACCCCGAGGACCACGACACCTGGTCGGCCGGTTCCTTCTTCACCAACCCGATCCTCACCGACGCCCAGTTCGCCGCGTTCCACGCGCGCGTGCAGGAACGGCTCGGCGACGGCGTGGAGCCCCCCGCCTACCCGGCAGGGGAGGGCCACACCAAGACCTCCGCGGCCTGGCTGATCGACAAGGCGGGCTTCACCAAGGGCTACGGCACCGGCCCCGCCCGCATCTCCACCAAGCACACCCTCGCCCTCACCAACCGGGGCGAGGCCACCACGGAAGACCTACTCGCACTCGCCCGCGAGGTCGTCGCCGGAGTCCACGAGTCCTTCGGGATCACGCTGGTCAACGAACCGGTGACGGTCGGGGTCAGCCTTTAGGGACCCGCGCAGGGAACTGCGGGCGGCCCGTACAGGCCGCCTCAGTACGCCACGCCCACCCCCTGCTTCACCGTCCCCGGATCGCCGACCATGGCCAGCATCGCGTGCGCCACATCCGCGCGCCCGATGAAGCGCCCCTTCGCCGGGAAGCCGCCGACCACCGACCGGTACGCGCCCGTGACCGGCTTGTTCTGCAGCCGCGGCGGCCGTACGACCGTCCAGTCCGTGGTGCTGCCGGCCAACTCGGCCTCCATGGCGCTCAGATCGGCGTAGACGTCCTTGAGCAGCGCCGAGACGATGCCGCGCGTCGTGCGGTCGAACGGCCCGTCCTCCTCGGGCGGCGGGCCGACCGGCGCCGCGCTCACCACAAGCAGCCGCCGCACCCCCTCCGCCTCCATGGCGCCCAACACGGTGCGCGTGAGCCGGGCCGCGACCCCCGCCTCCTTGCGGCTGCGCGCACCGAGCCCCGACAGGACCACGTCCCGGCCGGCCACCGCGGGGCGCACGGCCTCAGGGGCGGACAGGTCGTCCCGGAACACCTCCAGGCGGTCGCCCGTCACGGACAGCCGCGCGGGATCCCGTACGACCGCAGTGACCTCGTGCCCAGCGTCCAGGGCCTGGCGGACGACTTCCCGGCCTATGCCGCCGGTGGCGCCGAAAACGGTGAGTTTCATGGGTGCTCCCATGCTCGTAGATGGTGGGTGAGTACTCACTCACCCCTCCTCCTACTAGAGTGAGTAAGCACTCACCCACTCGTCAAGCCCGATTGGACGACACATGGAAACGAAGCCGGCCCGGGTCCGCATCCTCGATGCCGCTCACGAGCTGATGCTCACCGTCGGGCTGGCCCGCGCCACCACCAAGGAGATCGCCAGGGCGGCCGGCTGCTCCGAGGCCGCGCTCTACAAGTACTTCGCCGGCAAGGAAGAGCTGTTCATCTGCGTCCTCACGGAGCGGCTGCCCCAGTTGACGCCGTTGCTGCACAGCCTGGCCGCCGAGCCCGGACAGAGCACGCTGGAGGAGAACCTCACCGAGATCGCCCGCCAGGCCGCCCTCTTCTACGAGCAGAGCTTCCCGATCGCCGCGTCCCTGTATGCCGAGACCCAGCTCAAGCGGCGGCACGACGACGTGATGCGGCAGATGGGAAGGGGCCCGCACATGCCGATCCAGGGCGTGGACACGTACCTGCGGGCCGAACAGGAACTCGGCCGGGTCAGCCTCGATGCGGACACCTTCGCAGCCGCGTCGCTGCTGCTGGGCGCCTGTGCACAGCGGGCCTTCGCCTATGACGCGACACGAGAGGCGGTACGGCCGCCGGTGGACGATTTCGCCCAGCGGCTGGCGCGAACCCTGCTGACCGGCATCGCCGACTGACCTAGGCCAGCCAGTCGTCCACCCCGGCCAGCAGCTTCGTCTTCACAACCTCCGGCGCCGCCGAAGCCCGCACCGACTGGCGGGCCAGTTCCGCCAACTCCTCGTCCGTGAACGCGTGGTGGCGCCGGGCGATGTCGTACTGGGCGGCAAGACGGGAGCCGAACAGGAGCGGGTCGTCGGCGCCCAGGGCCATCGCGACCCCGGCGTCGTACAGCGTCCGCAGCGGGACGTCCTCGGGCTTCTCGTACACGCCCAGGGCCACGTTCGAAGCGGGGCAGACCTCACACGTCACCCCCCGCTCCGCGAGCCGCTTCAGCAGCCGGGGGTCCTCCGCGGCCCGCACCCCGTGCCCGATCCGGTTCGCGTCCAGGTCGTCGAGACAGTCCCGTACCGACGAAGGCCCCGTCAGCTCGCCGCCGTGCGGCGCCGACAGCAGTCCGCCCTCGCGGGCGATCGCGAACGCCCGGTCGAAGTCCCTCGCCATGCCCCGGCGTTCGTCGTTCGACAGACCGAAGCCGACCACTCCCCGGTCGGCATACCGCACGGCCAGCCGGGCCAGCGTGCGCGCGTCCAGGGGATGCTTCATGCGGTTCGCGGCGACCAGGACCCGCATGCCCAGGCCGGTCTCCCGCCTCGTCGTGTCCACCGCGTCCAGGATGATCTCCAGCGCCGGGATCAGACCGCCCAGACGAGGCGCGTACGAGGTCGGGTCGACCTGGATCTCCAGCCACCCCGAGCCGTCCTTCAGATCCTCCTCGGCGGCCTCCCGCACCAGACGCTGGATGTCCTCGGGCTCCCTGAGGCACGAGCGCGCGGCGTCGTACAGCCGCTGGAAGCGGAACCACCCCCGCTCGTCCGTCGCCCGCAGCCTCGGCGGCTCCCCGCTGGTCAGTGCCTCGGTCAGGGCTTCGGGCAGTCGCACACCGTACTTGTCGGCCAGCTCCAGCACGGTGGTGGGCCGCATCGACCCGGTGAAGTGCAGATGGAGATGGGCCTTCGGCAGCTCAGAGACATCACGTACACGCTCCATTCCAGGATCCTGCCGTACGTCACTGCCGTCCCGGTAGCGGATTCCCCGTTAGTGGTCTTGCTCGCACGAAGAAACGGGCCGCCTCCCCGAAGGGAAACGGCCCGCACGCGTGCGTGGACGTCAGTCCTGCGCCTCCGCCAGCAGCTTCTGGATCCGGCTGACACCCTCGACGAGATCCTCGTCACCCAGTGCGTACGACAGCCGCAGGTAGCCCGGCGTACCGAAGGCCTCGCCGGGGACGACCGCGACCTCGGCCTCCTCCAGGATCAGCGCGGCCAGCTCGACCGAGTCCTGCGGGCGCTTGCCGCGGATCTCCTTGCCGAGCAGGCCCTTGACCGACGGGTACGCGTAGAAGGCGCCCTCGGGCTCGGGGCAGACCACGCCGTCGATCTCGTTGAGCATCCGCACGATGGTCTTGCGGCGGCGGTCGAAGGCCTCCCGCATCTTCGCGACGGCGTCCAGGTCACCGGAGACGGCGGCCAGGGCGGCGACCTGTGCGACGTTCGACACGTTCGACGTGGCGTGCGACTGCAGGTTGGTCGCGGCCTTGACCACGTCCTTCGGGCCGATGACCCAGCCCACGCGCCAGCCCGTCATCGCATAGGTCTTCGCGACACCGTTGACCACGACGCACTTGTCGCGCAGCTCGGGCAGCAGCGCGGGCAGGGACACGGAGACCGCGTCGCCGTACACCAGGTGCTCGTAGATCTCGTCGGTCAGCACCCACAGGCCGTGCTCGACGGCCCAGCGGCCGATCGCCTCGGTCTCGGCCTCGGAGTACACCGCGCCGGTCGGGTTGGACGGCGACACGAACAGAACGACCTTGGTCTTCTCCGTGCGGGCGGCCTCCAGCTGCTCGACCGAGACGCGGTAACCGGTGGTCTCGTCCGCGACGACCTCCACCGGGACACCGCCGGCCAGGCGGATCGACTCCGGGTACGTCGTCCAGTACGGGGCCGGGACGATGACCTCGTCGCCCGGGTCGAGGATCGCGGCGAACGCCTCGTAGATGGCCTGCTTGCCGCCATTGGTGACGAGGACCTGCGAGACGTCGGGCTCCCAGCCGGAGTCGCGCAGCGTCTTCGCGGCGATCGCGGCCTTCAGCTCGGGCAGACCGCCGGCCGGGGTGTACCGGTGGTACTTCGGGTTCTTGCAGGCCTCGATGGCGGCCTCGACGATGTAGTCCGGGGTCGGGAAGTCGGGCTCACCGGCGCCGAAGCCGATCACCGGACGCCCGGCGGCCTTGAGGGCCTTGGCCTTGGCGTCCACGGCGAGGGTGGCGGACTCGGAGATCGCGCCGACTCGGGCGGAGACCCGGCGCTCGGTGGGAGGGGTTGCAGCGCTCATGGGGCCCATCGTTTCAGACCGGAAACGCCCCCGGCACGCGGGTTTCACAGACTGAACATGTGTGGGTCGAGCACTGAACACCTGTCCGGAATCAGCCGGTGGCCTGGGTGATCTTCCATCGGTTTTCCGGCGATCTTCCTCCGCCAAGGCCCCTACGGGCGCTTTCTGTTCGACGATGCGCTCCGGACCACGTACACTCTCACCTCGTTGGCCATCAGCTGCCGCGCCGCAGACGGTGCACACCGAGCACCCGGTCGGATGCGGTACGTTGGGGGACACACAAAGGGTCGTAGCTCAATTGGTAGAGCACCGGTCTCCAAAACCGGCGGTTGGGGGTTCAAGTCCCTCCGGCCCTGCTACACACACCTTCGCCAGGATGTGTGCGCATGTACGTACAGCAATGCAACGCCGTGCGGCTCAGACCGGGCGCGGCACGGCCACGACCCGGGAACAGGTGAGGACGAATGGCGGACGCCGTGGGCTCCATCGACACGCCTGATGCCCAGGATGAGGCGCAGGAGTCGAAGAAGAAGGCCCGCAAGGGCGGCAAGCGGGCCAAGAAGGGTCCGTTCAAGAGGCTTGCCCTCTTCTACCGCCAGGTCGTCGCCGAACTCCGCAAGGTCGTCTGGCCGACGCGTAACCAGCTGACGTCGTACACCACCGTGGTGATCTTCTTCGTCGCCGTCATGATCGCCCTGGTGACCGTGATTGACTATGGGCTCAACCACGCGGCCAAGTACGTCTTCGGCTGAGCCGAGAGCGAAGGGCGCCGAGGTACCCGGCGCCCCTTTCGCATGTTCCACCCCCATGTATCCAGGAAGAAGCAGCCACCGTGTCTGACACGAACCTGAACGACGACGCCATCGAGCCGGACGAGTCCGTGGATGACGAGCTCGACATCGTCGAGGGCGCGGACGAGCAGGACGAGTTCGAGGCTGCCGAGGCCGAGGCGGGGGAGCCGGCCGAGGAGGCCGCCCTGCAGGTCGTGGACGAGGACGAGACCGCCGAGGACGAGTCCGCCGCCGACGAGTCCGCCGAGGAAGAGATCGCGGAGGAGGAGTCCGAGCCGGTCGACCCGGTCGAGGCCCTCCGCGAGGAGCTGCGCTCCCTGCCCGGCGAGTGGTACGTCATCCACACCTACGCCGGTTACGAGAACCGCGTGAAGACCAACCTGGAGCAGCGCGCCGTCTCGCTGAATGTCGAGGACTACATCTTCCAGGCCGAGGTGCCGCAGGAAGAGGTCGTCCAGATCAAGAACGGCGACCGCAAGACGATCAAGCAGAACAAGCTCCCGGGCTACGTCCTGGTCCGCATGGACCTGACGAACGAGTCCTGGGGTGTGGTCCGCAACACTCCCGGCGTCACCGGCTTCGTGGGCAACGCCTACGACCCGTACCCCCTGACCCTGGACGAGATCGTCAAGATGCTCGCCCCGGAGGCCGAGGAGAAGGCCGCCCGCGAGGCCGCCGAGGCCGAGGGCAAGCCTGCCCCGCAGCGCAAGGTCGAGGTCCAGGTGCTGGACTTCGAGGTCGGCGACTCGGTCACCGTCACCGACGGCCCGTTCGCCACACTGCAGGCGACCATCAACGAGATCAACCCCGACTCGAAGAAGGTCAAGGGTCTGGTGGAGATCTTCGGCCGCGAGACGCCGGTCGAGCTTTCGTTCGACCAGATCCAGAAGAACTAGCAGCTTCTGGACGCACCGCTTCCGCGCAGGTCAGGCGGGCTCTCGTAGCCGGTCTGACCTGCTCGGTTTTTAGCCGCGCATCTATACCCGTTATCGTTGTGCGGTATGCCTTCATCCGGGACGCGACCCGGGCGGAGGCACGCCTCAATCGAAAGGACCCGGAGAGCAATGCCTCCCAAGAAGAAGAAGGTCACGGGGCTCATCAAGCTCCAGATCCAGGCCGGCGCCGCAAACCCGGCCCCGCCGGTCGGCCCCGCGCTGGGTCAGCACGGTGTCAACATCATGGAGTTCTGCAAGGCGTACAACGCCGCGACCGAGTCGCAGCGTGGCTGGGTGATCCCGGTGGAGATCACGGTCTACGAGGACCGCTCCTTCACCTTCATCACCAAGACGCCGCCGGCCGCCAAGATGATCCTCAAGGCCGCGGGCATCGAGAAGGGCTCCGGCGAGCCGCACAAGACCAAGGTCGCCAAGATCACCGAGGCGCAGGTCCGCGAGATCGCCCAGACCAAGCTCCCCGACCTCAACGCCAACGACCTGGACGCCGCCGCGAAGATCATCGCCGGTACCGCGCGTTCCATGGGCGTCACGGTCGAGGGCTGAGCCCAACTCCCGCAAG
Source organism: Streptomyces sp. NRRL S-646 (assembly GCF_000720765.1). Lineage (GTDB taxonomy): Bacteria > Actinomycetota > Actinomycetes > Streptomycetales > Streptomycetaceae > Streptomyces. The sequence continues at coordinate 806,559 of NZ_JODC01000003.1, read as the reverse complement.
AAGCCACGCGGCGGTAGCCGCACATTGAGATCAGTGTGGCAGGGCCTGCTCGGCCCGGACCACGACTCCTCAGACACACACAGGAGCAGTAGTGAGCAAGCGCAGCAAGTCTCTCCGCGCTGCGGACGCCAAGATCGACCGGGAGAAGCTCTACGCCCCGCTCGAGGCCGTCCGTCTCGCCAAGGAGACCTCCACGACCAAGTTCGACGGCACCGTCGAGGTCGCCTTCCGTCTGGGTGTCGACCCGCGCAAGGCCGACCAGATGGTCCGTGGCACCGTGAACCTTCCGCACGGCACCGGTAAGACCGCCCGGGTCCTGGTCTTCGCGACCGGTGACCGTGCTGCAGCCGCGGAGGCCGCGGGCGCCGACATCGTCGGCTCCGACGAACTGATCGACGAGGTCTCGAAGGGCCGCCTGGACTTCGACGCCGTCGTCGCCACCCCGGACCTCATGGGTAAGGTCGGCCGCCTCGGCCGTGTGCTCGGTCCCCGTGGTCTCATGCCGAACCCCAAGACCGGCACCGTGACCCCGGACGTGGCGAAGGCCGTCAACGACATCAAGGGCGGCAAGATCGAGTTCCGCGTCGACAAGCACTCGAACCTGCACTTCATCATCGGCAAGGTGTCCTTCGACGACACCAAGCTGGTGGAGAACTACGCGGCGGCGCTGGAGGAGATCCTCCGTCTGAAGCCGTCCGCCGCCAAGGGTCGCTACATCAAGAAGGCCGCGATCAGCACCACGATCGGCCCCGGCATTCCGGTCGACTCCAACCGCACCCGCAACCTCCTCGTCGAGGAGGACCCGGCCGCCGTCTGATCCTGACGGCAGTCGCGCGTACGCGTTTTTTCAGACGAGCCCCGCAACCCCAGTGGTGCGGGGCTCGTCCCTTTCCCCGGACGGGTGTCAGTGGCCTGCGTTAGCGTGCGGGTACAGCAATCGCTCAGGGGTGGGGGACCGATGAAGAGCACGACCGTGCGCCGGGTGAGCCTTTCGATCGCAGCGGTGACCGCGCTGTCGGGCGTGGCCGCCTGCAGCTCCTCGGCCCCATCCGGCAAGGGCGACAGGGACTCCGGCAAGGGCGCGACGCACCTCAGCCCCATAGCGGCCCTGCGCACCGCCGAGAAGTCCACCGACGGCGCCGACTCCGCCAGGGTCGAGTCCACGACCACCATGGGCCCGCTGATGTCCATGAAGGGCGACGGCACCCTGGGCTGGGCGGACGGCCTCACCGGCACCCTGACCATCACGTACACCGGCGGCACCATGGCGGACACCATGCGCCTACTCGGCACGACGTCGATGGAGGCCCGCTATCTGCCCGACGCCTACTACGCGAAGATGGGCGACAAGTTCGCCGAGCAGGCGGGCGGCAAGCACTGGATCCGGTACGGCTACGCCGACCTCGCCGACCTCGGCGGCAGCTCCGGGGCGTACCTCAAGGACCAGATGCAGAACACGACCCCCAACCAGTCGGTGAAGCTGCTGCTGGCTTCCGGGGACGTCAAGAAGGCCGGCACCGAGAAGGTGCGGGGCGTGAACACCACGCACTACTCGGGCACGGTGGACGTCGCCGACCTCGCCCGCAAGAACTCCAACCTCACCGCGAGCCAGCTCGCCGGCCTGAAGAAGCAGCTCACCCAGGCCGGCGTCGGCACGGAGTCCGTCGACATCTGGGTCAACGACCAGAACCTCCTGGTCAAGAAGGTCGAGAAGGGCCGCATGGCGGCCGGTGAGTACACCCAGACCGCGTACTACAGCGACTACGGCGTGAAGGTCTCCGCCCCCAAGCCCCCGGCGAGCGACACCGAGGACTTCAGGCAGCTGCTGAAGAAGCAGGGCATGACGCCGGGCAGCAGCGACACCGCGAGCGGGTCCGGCACGAGCTCCTGAGGCGGGCGGGGCTGCCGGTGTCCGGGGGAATACGGAAGACTCCTGCAGCCTCCTGAGGTTAGGCTCGCCTCCTTACTGTGTATCGGCCATGCATTCCTTGGGGGGAATCAATGGGGACTTCTGTACGTGTTTCAGCGCGCCGTAAAGCGACGGGCGCCGGGCTCGCCGCGCTGCTGCTCGCGGGGGGAGCAGTCGGCTGTCAGAAGAGCGACTCCGCCGAGTCGCCCGCGATGACTCCGGCGGCGGCCGTCGCCAAGGCGGCGAAGAACAGCGAGGACATCAAGTCCGCGCACTACCGGATGACGGGCCAGGTCCCGGGGGCGGGCCGGATTTCCGCCGAGGCGGCGGTGAGCATCAAGCCGCTGGCCATGAGCATGAAAATGACGGCCCAGAACCAGGCAACCAAGGGCCCGGTCGAGATCCGCCTCGTCGGCAAGGTCATGTACATAGGCGGGAACGCCTCGATGGCCAAGGAGATGGACGGCAAGAGCTGGATCAAGCTCGACATGTCCGCGCTCGGCGGCGGCAAGGGGCTGAACGCGGACCAGCTGGGCGCCGGCCAGGCCGACCAGAACCCGGCCGCCAACTCCACCTTCCTCACCGGCTCCAAGAACGTGAAGAAGGTCGGCACCGAGACCGTCGACGGCGTGAAGACCACCCACTACGAGGGCAAGGTCACCGTCGCGGACCTCAAGGCCTCGCTCAAGGACAAGAACAAGACCGTACGGCAGCAGCGCGAGAAGGCTCTGGAGCAGTACGAGAAGCTGGGCGTCGACGCGTTCACCATGGACGCGTGGATCGACGGCGACGACCACACCAAGCGGTTCCGGATGCGTGGCGAGGCCGACAAGGGTCCGCTCGACCTGACGATCACCTTCCTCGACATCAACCAGCCGGTGAAGGTCACGGCCCCGCCGGCCAAGGACACCGCCGACCTCGCCGAGATGATGAAGGGCGCCCAGAGCTGAGCCGTAGGACCGGATTTGCTTGACAGCGATCCGGTCGCGTACCCTCCTGGAGAAGCCAAAGACCGCTGGTCGTTGCCGTGCGCTCCTGGAGGGTGCGGTGGCCGAAGGATCCGCTGAACCGCGGACGACCCGCGCAGGTGACTGTGGAAGAGCTCCCGGAGTCCGCTGCTGACGCTGCGAATGCCGGTCGAGCTACGCCCCGTGCGCCTGCGCCGGGGCGTTTCGTTTATCACAGCCCCTTCCGAGCGGTCGTCATCACCCGGAAGGAGGCCGACGCTCATGGCAAGGCCCGACAAGGCTGCCGCGGTAGCCGAGCTGACGGAGCAGTTCCGTAGCTCGAACGCCGCCGTGCTGACCGAGTACCGGGGTCTCACCGTGGCGCAGCTCAAGACGCTGCGTCGTTCGCTCGGTGAGAACGCCCAGTACGCCGTGGTGAAGAACACGCTGACCAAGATTGCGGCCAACGAGGCCGGGATCTCGACGCTCGACGACCTGTTCAACGGTCCGACGGCGGTCGCCTTCGTCACCGGTGACCCGGTGGAGTCGGCGAAGGGTCTTCGTGACTTCGCCAAGGACAACCCGAACCTCGTCATCAAGGGCGGTGTCCTTGACGGCAAGGCGCTGTCCGCCGACGAGATCAAGAAGCTTGCGGACCTCGAGTCCCGCGAGGTTCTGCTCGCCAAGCTGGCGGGCGCTCTGAAGGGCAAGCAGACGCAGGCTGCTCAGGTCTTCCAGGCGCTCCCGTCGAAGCTCGTCCGCACCGTGGACGCGCTTCGTGCCAAGCAGGACGAGCAGGGCGGTGCCGAGTAATTCGGCTCGCATCATGACCGCCGCCTGAGGCAGTCCGCCTGAGGCAGCGGTCGTAGCGGGCCGAACGTACGCCCGCCATACATGTACATCCCGGCACCAGCCGAAATTAGTGGAAGGAAAGCCATCGTGGCTCTCACCCAGGACGAACTGCTCGCCGAGTTCGAGGGCATGACCCTCATCCAGCTCTCCGAGTTCGTGAAGGCGTTCGAGGAGAAGTTCGACGTCACCGCCGCCGCCGCGGTTGCCGTCGCGGGCCCGGCCGGTCCGGCCGCCGCCGCCCCGGTCGAGGAGGAGAAGGACGAGTTCGACGTCATCCTCACCGGCGCCGGCGACAAGAAGATCCAGGTCATCAAGGTCGTGCGTGAGCTGACCTCCCTGGGTCTGAAGGAGGCCAAGGACCTCGTGGACGGCGCCCCGAAGCCCGTTCTCGAGAAGGTCGCCAAGGACGCCGCCGAGAAGGCCGCCGAGTCCCTCAAGGGCGCCGGCGCCTCCGTCGAGGTCAAGTGACCCCACGGAGTCCCGCGGGGCTCCCTTGCTAGCTGATACGGCTCCTCACAGAGGGCTGTAACGCTGACGCACCGAAGAGCGATCATCCATCCGGGTGGTCGCTCTTCGGCGTTCCTGAGCGTCGGGTGGTGGCTGCCTTGCACCGTCGGGTGCGCGGAGTATGGTGATCTTCGTCGTGCCTCCAAGCGCCCCAGGTGGTATGTGGTTTGGGCCATGGGGGCCTTGACGAACTGCACGCAGCGCGCAATTCTCAGGACGCGTCGTCACAAGGATCCGAATCCGAGGCATGGATCGACGACGAAGAGGGCAGTATCAACGTGCATTGAGGGCGTGGGCTTGCCGCAGGTGTTGAGAACAACGAGGGTCTCCGAAAACCGGGGCTGGACATCAGTGTGCCAAGTGGCTACACTGACCCTTTGCGCTGCCTGTTAGCTGTCCCCTGCCCGTCACCAGGGGCATGCCCTCGCTTGAGCACCGACGATCAGAAGTCCCTGACCTGGCCTTTCGGCCAAATCGGGGAGTCCTGTCTCTGTGTGCGGGAGAGGGACCGGTACGCGCGTAGTGAGTCCGAGCCCTCGGAAGGACCCCCTCTTGGCCGCCTCGCGCACTGCCTCGACCGCGAATACGAACAACGGTGCCAGCACCGCCCCGCTGCGCATCTCCTTTGCAAAGATCAAGGAGCCCCTCGAGGTTCCCAACCTGCTCGCGCTGCAGACCGAGAGCTTTGACTGGCTGCTCGGGAACACCGCCTGGCAGAGTCGGGTCGAGGCGGCTCTCGAGTCCGGTCAGGACGTCCCCACCAAGTCCGGTCTGGAGGAGATCTTCGAGGAGATCTCCCCGATCGAGGACTTCTCCGGGTCGATGTCGCTGACGTTCCGCGACCACCGTTTCGAGCCGCCGAAGAACAGCATCGACGAGTGCAAGGAGCGCGACTTCACGTACGCCGCTCCGCTCTTCGTGACGGCTGAGTTCACCAACAACGAGACCGGCGAGATCAAGTCCCAGACGGTCTTCATGGGCGACTTCCCGCTCATGACCCACAAGGGCACCTTCGTCATCAACGGCACCGAGCGTGTCGTGGTGTCGCAGCTGGTCCGCTCGCCCGGCGTCTACTTCGACTCCTCCATCGACAAGACGTCCGACAAGGACATCTTCTCCGCCAAGATCATCCCGTCCCGGGGTGCCTGGCTGGAGATGGAGATCGACAAGCGCGACATGGTCGGTGTCCGCATCGACCGCAAGCGCAAGCAGTCCGTGACCGTTCTGCTCAAGGCTCTCGGTTGGACCACCGAGCAGATCCTGGAGGAGTTCGGCGAGTACGAGTCCATGCGCGCCACCCTGGAGAAGGACCACACCCAGGGCCAGGACGACGCGCTGCTCGACATCTACCGCAAGCTGCGTCCGGGCGAGCCCCCGACCCGCGAGGCCGCGCAGACGCTTCTGGAGAACCTGTACTTCAACCCGAAGCGCTACGACCTCGCCAAGGTCGGCCGCTACAAGGTCAACAAGAAGCTGGGTGCGGAGGCCCCGCTCGACGCGGGCATCCTGACCGTCGAGGACGTCATCTCGACGATCAAGTACCTGGTGAAGCTGCACGCCGGCGAGACCGAGACGGCCGCGGACAACGGCCAGACGATCGTTGTCGAGACCGACGACATCGACCACTTCGGCAACCGTCGTCTGCGCAGCGTCGGCGAGCTCATCCAGAACCAGGTCCGCACGGGTCTGGCTCGTATGGAGCGCGTCGTCCGTGAGCGCATGACGACTCAGGACGTCGAGGCGATCACGCCGCAGACCCTGATCAACATCCGGCCGGTCGTCGCCTCCATCAAGGAGTTCTTCGGCACCAGCCAGCTGTCGCAGTTCATGGACCAGAACAACCCGCTGTCGGGTCTCACCCACAAGCGCCGTCTGTCGGCGCTCGGCCCGGGTGGTCTCTCCCGTGAGCGGGCCGGCTTCGAGGTCCGTGACGTGCACCCGTCCCACTACGGCCGCATGTGCCCGATCGAGACGCCCGAAGGCCCGAACATCGGTCTGATCGGTTCGCTCGCCTCGTACGGCCGCGTCAACGCGTTCGGCTTCGTCGAGACGCCGTACCGCAAGGTCGTCGACGGTCAGGTCACCGACGAGGTCGACTACCTGACGGCCGACGAAGAGGACCGCTTCGTCATCGCGCAGGCCAACGCCACGCTCAACGACGACATGCGGTTCGCCGAGAACCGCGTCCTCGTCCGCCGCCGTGGCGGTGAGGTCGACTACGTCGCCGGTGACGACGTGGACTACATGGACGTCTCGCCGCGCCAGATGGTGTCGGTCGCGACCGCCATGATCCCGTTCCTCGAGCACGACGACGCCAACCGTGCCCTCATGGGCGCGAACATGATGCGTCAGGCCGTGCCGCTCATCAAGAGCGAGTCCCCGCTCGTCGGCACCGGCATGGAGTACCGCTCCGCCGTCGACGCCGGCGACGTGGTCAAGGCCGAGAAGGCGGGTGTGGTCCAGGAGGTCTCCGCGGACTACATCACCACCGCCAACGACGACGGCACGTACATCACGTACCGCCTGGCCAAGTTCGCCCGCTCCAACCAGGGCACCTCGGTCAACCAGAAGGTCATCGTCAACGAGGGCGACCGGATCATCGAGGGCCAGGTCCTGGCCGACGGTCCGGCCACCGAGAACGGCGAGATGGCGCTGGGCAAGAACCTGCTCGTGGCGTTCATGCCGTGGGAGGGTCACAACTACGAGGACGCGATCATCCTGTCGCAGCGCCTCGTGCAGGACGACGTCCTCTCCTCGATCCACATCGAGGAGCACGAGGTCGACGCCCGTGACACCAAGCTCGGCCCCGAGGAGATCACCCGGGACATCCCGAACGTCTCCGAGGAGGTCCTCGCCGACCTCGACGAGCGCGGCATCATCCGTATCGGTGCCGAGGTCGTCGCCGGCGACATCCTCGTCGGCAAGGTCACGCCCAAGGGCGAGACCGAGCTGACCCCGGAGGAGCGCCTGCTGCGCGCGATCTTCGGTGAGAAGGCCCGTGAGGTCCGTGACACCTCGCTGAAGGTGCCGCACGGCGAGATCGGCAAGGTCATCGGCGTCCGCGTCTTCGACCGCGAGGAGGGCGACGAGCTTCCCCCCGGTGTGAACCAGCTGGTGCGCGTGTACGTGGCGCAGAAGCGCAAGATCACCGACGGTGACAAGCTCGCCGGCCGGCACGGCAACAAGGGTGTCATCTCGAAGATCCTGCCCATCGAGGACATGCCGTTCCTCGAGGACGGAACTCCGGTCGACATCATCCTCAACCCGCTGGGTGTGCCGTCCCGAATGAACCCGGGACAGGTGCTCGAGATCCACCTCGGCTGGCTCGCCAGCCGCGGCTGGGACGTCTCCGGTCTCGCCGACGAGTGGGCGCAGCGCCTGCAGGCCATCGGCGCCGACCAGGTCGACCCGGGCACGAACGTCGCGACCCCCGTCTTCGACGGTGCGCGCGAGGACGAGCTCGCGGGTCTGCTGCAGCACACCATCCCGAACCGCGACGGCGAGCGCATGGTGCTCCCGTCCGGCAAGGCGCGGCTGTTCGACGGCCGTAGCGGTGAGCCGTTCCCGGAGCCGATCTCGGTCGGCTACATGTACATCCTGAAGCTGCACCACCTGGTCGACGACAAGCTGCACGCGCGTTCGACCGGCCCGTACTCGATGATCACCCAGCAGCCGCTGGGTGGTAAGGCCCAGTTCGGTGGCCAGCGGTTCGGCGAGATGGAGGTGTGGGCGCTGGAGGCTTACGGCGCCGCTTACGCCCTCCAGGAGCTGCTGACCATCAAGTCCGACGACGTCACCGGCCGCGTGAAGGTCTACGAGGCCATCGTCAAGGGCGAGAACATCCCCGAGCCCGGCATCCCCGAGTCCTTCAAGGTGCTCATCAAGGAGATGCAGTCGCTCTGCCTGAACGTGGAGGTGCTGTCCAGCGACGGTATGTCCATCGAGATGCGTGACACCGACGAGGATGTCTTCCGCGCTGCGGAGGAGCTCGGCATCGACCTGTCCCGGCGCGAGCCGAGCAGCGTCGAAGAGGTCTGACGGGAGTCCGGCCGGAGGACCTGGTGAGGAACCTCCGGCCGGCCCCTGGACCCCCGTATCAGACCCCAAGACTTACAACCCTGAGAGGGATTGACGCATAGTGCTCGACGTCAACTTCTTCGATGAGCTCCGGATCGGTCTGGCCACCGCTGACGACATCCGTCAGTGGAGCCACGGCGAGGTCAAGAAGCCCGAGACCATCAACTACCGCACCCTCAAGCCCGAAAAGGACGGACTCTTCTGCGAGAAGATCTTCGGTCCGACCAGGGACTGGGAGTGCTACTGCGGCAAGTACAAGCGTGTCCGCTTCAAGGGCATCATCTGTGAGCGCTGCGGCGTCGAGGTGACTCGCGCCAAGGTGCGCCGTGAGCGGATGGGCCACATCGAACTGGCCGCTCCCGTCACGCACATCTGGTACTTCAAGGGTGTCCCTTCGCGCCTCGGCTACCTGCTGGACCTGGCGCCCAAGGACCTCGAGAAGGTCATCTACTTCGCGGCGTACATGATCACGTACGTCGACGAGGAGCGCCGTACCCGCGACCTGCCCTCCCTGGAGGCGCACGTCTCCGTGGAGCGTCAGCAGGTCGAGAACCGGCGTGACGCCGACCTCGAGGCCCGCGCCAAGAAGCTCGAGTCCGACCTGGCCGAGCTCGAGGCCGAGGGTGCCAAGGCCGACGTGCGCCGCAAGGTGCGCGAGGGTGCCGAGCGTGAGATGAAGCAGCTGCGCGACCGTGCGCAGCGCGAGATCGACCGTCTCGACGAGGTGTGGACCCGGTTCAAGAACCTCAAGGTCCAGGACCTCGAGGGCGACGAGCTGCTCTACCGCGAGCTGCGCGACCGCTTCGGCACGTACTTCGACGGTTCGATGGGTGCCGCGGCGCTGCAGAAGCGCCTGGAGTCCTTCGACCTCGAGGAGGAGGCCGAGCGTCTCCGCGAGATCATCCGCACCGGCAAGGGCCAGAAGAAGACCCGTGCGCTGAAGCGGCTGAAGGTCGTGTCTGCGTTCCTGCAGACCTCCAACAGCCCCAAGGGCATGGTTCTCGACTGCGTCCCGGTGATCCCGCCGGACCTTCGCCCGATGGTGCAGCTGGACGGTGGCCGCTTCGCGACCTCCGACCTGAACGACCTGTACCGCCGTGTGATCAACCGGAACAACCGTCTGAAGAGGCTCCTCGACCTCGGCGCGCCCGAGATCATCGTCAACAACGAGAAGCGCATGCTCCAGGAGGCTGTTGACGCCCTCTTCGACAACGGTCGTCGCGGCCGTCCGGTGACCGGCCCCGGTAACCGCCCGCTGAAGTCCCTCAGCGACATGCTGAAGGGCAAGCAGGGTCGATTCCGTCAGAACCTGCTCGGCAAGCGTGTGGACTACTCCGCGCGTTCCGTGATCGTCGTCGGTCCGCAGCTGAAGCTGCACCAGTGCGGTCTGCCGAAGGCGATGGCGCTGGAGCTCTTCAAGCCGTTCGTGATGAAGCGCCTGGTCGACCTGAACCACGCGCAGAACATCAAGAGCGCCAAGCGCATGGTGGAGCGCGGCCGCACGGTCGTGTACGACGTCCTCGAAGAGGTCATCGCCGAGCACCCGGTTCTGCTGAACCGTGCGCCCACCCTGCACCGCCTCGGCATCCAGGCCTTCGAGCCGCAGCTGGTCGAGGGCAAGGCCATCCAGATCCACCCGCTCGTCTGCACCGCGTTCAACGCGGACTTCGACGGTGACCAGATGGCCGTGCACCTTCCGCTGTCCGCGGAGGCGCAGGCCGAGGCCCGCATCCTGATGCTGTCCTCGAACAACATCCTCAAGCCCGCCGACGGCCGTCCGGTGACGATGCCGACCCAGGACATGGTCCTCGGTCTGTTCTTCCTGACGACCGACAGCGCGCTGCGCAACGTCAAGGGCGAGGACCGGTCCTTCGGCTCCGCGGCCGAGGCGATCATGGCGTTCGACGCCGGCGAGCTCTCGCTGCAGTCGCGCGTGGACATCCGCTTCCCGGTGGGCACCATCCCGCCGCGCGGCTGGACCCCGCCGGCGCAGGAGGAGGGCGAGCCGGAGTGGCAGCAGGGTGACACCTTCCGCCTGAAGACCACCCTGGGCCGCGCGCTCTTCAACGAGCTGCTGCCCGAGGACTACCCGTTCGTCGACTACGAGGTCGGCAAGAAGCAGCTCTCCGAGATCGTCAACGACCTCGCCGAGCGCTACCCCAAGGTCATCGTGGCGGCGACGCTCGACAACCTGAAGGCGGCCGGCTTCTACTGGGCGACCCGTTCCGGCGTCACCGTGGCCATCTCCGACATCGTCGTTCCCGAGGCGAAGAAGGAGATCGTCAAGGGCTACGAGGCGCAGGACGAGAAGGTCCAGAAGCAGTACGAGCGCGGTCTGATCACCAAGGACGAGCGCACGCAGGAGCTCATCGCGATCTGGACCAAGGCGACCAACGAGGTTGCCGAGGCGATGAACGCGAACTTCCCGAAGACGAACCCCATCTTCATGATGGTTGACTCGGGTGCCCGAGGAAACATGATGCAGATGCGTCAGATCGCCGGTATGCGTGGTCTGGTGTCGAACGCGAAGAACGAGACGATCCCGCGTCCGATCAAGGCGTCCTTCCGTGAGGGTCTGTCCGTGCTGGAGTACTTCATCTCCACGCACGGTGCCCGTAAGGGTCTGGCGGACACCGCCCTGCGTACCGCCGACTCGGGTTACCTGACCCGTCGTCTGGTGGACGTCTCGCAGGACGTCATCATCCGCGAGGAGGACTGCGGCACCGAGCGCGGTCTGAAGCTGAAGATCGCCACGCGCGGCGCCGACGGTGTGCTGCGCAAGACGGACGACGTCGAGACCAGCGTCTACGCCCGCATGCTCGCCGAGGACGTCGTCATCGACGGCAAGGTGATCGCGCCGGCCAACGTGGACCTCGGCGACGTGCTCATCGACCAGCTGGTGCACCACGGTGTCGAGGAGGTCAAGACCCGTTCGATCCTGACCTGCGAGTCCCAGGTCGGCACCTGCGCCATGTGCTACGGCCGCTCGCTGGCCACCGGCAAGCTGGTCGACATCGGTGAGGCGGTCGGCATCATCGCCGCCCAGTCCATCGGTGAGCCCGGTACCCAGCTGACGATGCGTACCTTCCACACCGGTGGTGTGGCCGGTGACGACATCACCCAGGGTCTGCCGCGTGTCGTCGAGCTCTTCGAGGCCCGTACCCCGAAGGGTGTCGCCCCGATCTCCGAGGCCTCCGGCCGCGTGCGGATCGAGGAGACCGAGAAGACCAAGAAGATCGTCGTCACCCCGGACGACGGCAGCGACGAGACGGCGTACCCGATCTCGAAGCGTGCCCGACTCCTGGTCAGCGAGGGCGAGCACGTCGAGGTGGGCCAGAAGCTCACCGTGGGTGCCACCAACCCGCACGACGTGCTGCGCATCCTGGGCCAGCGTGCCGTCCAGGTCCACCTGGTCGGCGAGGTCCAGAAGGTCTACAACTCGCAGGGTGTGTCGATCCACGACAAGCACATCGAGATCATCATCCGGCAGATGCTCCGCCGCGTGACGATCATCGAGTCCGGCGACGCCGAGCTGCTGCCCGGCGAGCTGGTCGAGCGCTCGAAGTTCGAGGTCGAGAACCGTCGTGTGGTCCAGGAAGGCGGCCACCCGGCCTCCGGCCGTCCGCAGCTGATGGGTATCACCAAGGCCTCGCTGGCGACCGAGTCGTGGCTGTCGGCGGCGTCCTTCCAGGAGACGACCAGGGTCCTCACGGACGCGGCGATCAACGCCAAGTCCGACTCCCTGATCGGCCTCAAGGAGAACGTCATCATCGGTAAGCTCATCCCGGCCGGTACGGGCCTGTCCCGCTACCGCAACATCCGGGTCGAGCCGACCGAGGAGGCCAAGGCCGCGATGTACTCGGCCGTCGGCTACGACGACATCGACTACTCGCCGTTCGGCACGGGCTCCGGCCAGGCCGTTCCGCTGGAGGACTACGACTACGGTCCGTACAACCAGTAAGCGAGCAGCTTGAGTTGAAGGGCGGTCACCCCGTTGGGGGTGACCGCCCTTCGGCGTGTGAGGGTGCCGACGGTCAGTACGGCGGTTGCCGGAGATACGGCTGCAGGTGGTGCAGCCGCGTGTAGTGGTCCGGGTGCGAGGAGAGCAGCTTGCTGAGTGCGCTCTCCTCCAGCTTCACCCCGCCGTTCGCCGCGGTGAGCGCGGCCTCGGTCCGCTGCTCCTGCTGGTGCAGCTTGTCGAGTACGGCGGCCAGCATCGGGGCGAAGCCCAGCTCGGCCGCGTGCTCGTCGGCGCGCAGCTCGGAACGCCGGCCGACGGCGGCGAGTGCGTACGGCATCGCCAGGACGAGGAGGGGCAAACCGTACAGCGAGCTGATCGTCGCCAGCGCGATGCTGCCGATGACCATCACGATGACGGCGACGCCGATGCAGCCGAACGCGCGCGACACATGGAACACGAAGCCGGAGAACGCCTTCAGGACCCGCCAGGCGATCCGGCCGGGCTGCGCGTACCAGTGGCCGAGGAGCCCGGCCCAGGCGTGGCCGCCGACGTGGTGGCCCAGCTCGTGCGCCATGACGGCGGCGAGTTCGCCGTTGGGCAGCTCGTTCATGGCGAAGCGGGTGACGCCGATGATGTGGCCGGCCGCGGCGACCGCGTTCAGGCTGTCGCTGTCCTCCACCCACAGCTCGTAGTTGCGGGCTTCTATGCCGGCGCGGGCCGTGACCTCGCGCCAGACCGGTTCGAGTTTGGCTCGTTCTTGAGGCGTGGGGTAGCGCAGACCGAGCAGACGGCGCGCGACGGCGCTTTCCGTGGGCCGGTGGAACACGAGTGCGCCGCTGGCGAGCCAGGCCAGCACCACGACGATGCCGAAGCCGCCGAAGAACAGCGAGACGAGGCCGACGACGAACAGGCTGCACAGGAAGTTCGGCAGGTGGAGCAGGAGGCTGCCGACGGCGGTGGCGTCGGTGCGGCGCTGGTCGCGGCGGATGTGGACGCGGCCGTGGTCGGTGCTGATGTGGTGCGGGTGGGCGGCGGGATCCGGGGGCGTGGGCGGTGCGGAGGGTGCGGGGGGCGGGGCCATGGGGTACTGCGGGGCCTGGGCGGCCTGTGGGTACGGGGGAGGCGCGGGAGGTGTCTGAGCGGGGTACTGCGGTGCCTGCGGGTAGGGGGGAGGCTCGGCCGACTGCGGGTACTGCGGCGGGGCCGACGGCTGGGGCGGCTGCGTCGGGTACTGGGGATACTCCGGTGGTTGCTGGGTCATGGCGGTTCCTAGTGGTTGCTTCAGTTGGGGACGTCGGTGCGCCGGTTCAGCCGAGCAGCAGGGACGCGGGCAGCAGGACCGTGCCGACGCAGAAGGCGATCAGGCCGGTACGGATCCACTGGTGTTTGCGGGCGGCGAGGCGGCTCGCCTCGGTGAGGGCCACGGTCAGACCGGCCAGGGGGTCGTGTTCCGTGTCGGCCAGCGCCGACGCCAAGCAGCCCTGTCGTACGGCCTGTTGGATGTCGCCGAAGTAGGTCAGGGGCTGTCCCGGAACCCACGGCGCGGAGCGGAATCGCGGGAGTACGGCCAGCAGCATCGCGAAGAGGGAGACGGTGACGGACAGCGTCCCGGACCACCACAGCGCCGTGCCCGCGGTGGACAGTGCCGACGGGCTCCAGCCCCGTCCGGCGAGCAGTCCGCTGAACACGCCGGCCGTCATGCCGAGCGCGGCGACCAGCACGGAGGCCTTGCTGTCGGCGCGTGCGATCTCGGTGCGCAGATCGGTGAGGAGGCGCTCGCAGAGCCGTATGAGGCCCGCGGAGGCGGCGGGCGCGGCAGCCGGTGCGGGTGCCGGGTCCGTGGTCGTCATGTGCCGTTTGTTTCTCGGGAGTTGTCCGCGTCGGCCGAGTCGTTCCGGGGAGCGTCGTCGGGCGGCGGCGCCTGCGTGGGCAGGGTCGGGGTGCTGCCGTAGCCGGGCGGGGGCTGCCAGGGGGGAGTCTGCGGCGGGGCGGCCGGCGGGGCGGGGACGCCGGGGTACGGGCCGGACAGCGGGGGCGGTGGCGCGTACGGCGCGGGCGGCTGCCAGGGCGGAAGGCCGGGGACGGCAGCGGTGGGTGCCTGAGGGCCCGGAGGCGCAGGCGGCTGTGGGGGAGGCGTCGGAGCTCCCGGCATCACCTGGGGCGGAGCCTGGGAGCCCGACGGCTGATCGTCCGGCGCGCCCGGGTAGGCCGGCCCGTCCCCCTGGGGTGCGATGAGCGGCGGCGTCTGCGGGACCCCTGGAAGGCGCTGGTTCAGGATGTCGCTGACCGTGCGCAGGGCGAGCTGCTTCGGGCCCTCCAGCTCGTAGTTCTCGGCCGTGTCGCTGCTGAGGAGCTGCTTCACCAGGTCCATCTGGGCCTGGATCATGCGGAGTTGGTCCTCGCGCATGCTCTGCATGACCAGGTGGGAGTCCTCGGGGTGGTCGGCGAGGTGGAGGGCCCAGGCGTGGACGCCGCCCTGCTGCAGATGCCACTGGTAGAACTCGATCTTCTGCGCCTGGATGCGCTGCAGCTCCAGCATCTGCTCTCCCTGCTGCAGAGCCAGTTGGTGCTGCTGGCCGCTCGCGAGCATCGCCTGCTCGTGCTGCCAGCGCTGCTGCTGGATGAGCAACTCCTGCTGCTGACGGCCGTAGTCCGTGGCCCGCCCGATCTGCAACTGGTCCTGCTGCCGGTTGCGGCGGTCCACCTCGACGTCGATCTCCATGCCGCGCTCGGCCGCGCGGATCTGCTCGGCGGCGGAGTGGTCGATGGCCTGGAGCCGGCGCTGGTGGTCGATGTCCTCCTGGTCGCGCCGCAGCCGCAGCGTCCAGGTCACCTGCAGTCCCGCGGGCGCCCCGAGCGGCCCCAGCACGGTGACCGCCTGGAGCAGTTCGCGCTCGGCGACCGCGCTGTCGGGGATGGCGAAGTGCCGGGTCACCGGCCGGGCCGCCTGCTGCAGTTCGCCCAGCACCAGCGCCGGTACGTCCCGGTGACCGCTGGCCACGAACCGGGCCGGGTCCAGGACCTGCCAGGACAGGTCGACGGCGGCCGTGAACTCGAACGCGTCGTTGTCGCTGGGCAGGGCGAGCTCCGCGGAGAACGGGTGCACGCCCATGTCCACCTCGTACACGGCCGTGTACCGCTTCGCCGCGATCTCGCTGCGCGTGGGACGCCGGGGCGGCAGATACGGGTCGTAGCCGCCCTTCGGGGTGGAGAAGACCAGGGCGTGGTCGATGCGGACCAGCGACTTGAGGTTGAAGTCGAAGCGGCCCAGCTGGCGCACGGTGAGCACCGGGTCGACCAGTTGGGTGTGCCGGTCCGCCTGCTGCTGCCACTCAGGGCGGTTGAAAGCGGGCATGGTGCGTGTCTCCTCGGGGATGTGCAGGTCAGCGCGGAGGGAGGACCGCCAGCAGGCGAGTCGCGACTTCGGGCGGGGGTTTGCCGTCCTCGCCCGGCATCGTCCGCAGCAGATGGCTCAGCCGGTCGTGCTCGGCGCTCGTGGTGACGAGCCGGGGCAGCAGCGCGGCCAGCGCCCACTCGACGGCCGTGACCCGGTGGGCGATCAGCACCCACTCGCTCAGGACCCTGAGCGCCTCCCGGGTGGACCGCGGGTCGGCCAGCGCCGCCCGCCACAGCGTGGGGATGCCGCGGGCGGGCTCGCCGTCCTCGTGGGCGGTGCGGGCGTACCAGTCGAGGACCAGCGGGCTGCCGTACCGCTCGCCGTCCTGCGTGCGGTGGCAGGCGTTCACGAAGCCGCCGAGCGCCAGGTCGCGCACGGCGCGGTCGTCGTCGAGGTGCTCGCGCAGTTCGGCCAGGACCCGGTCGCCGGCGGGGGAGAGCAGCAACAGCTCGACGGCTTCGGCGAGTTCGCCCGCCATCTCGCTGTCGAGGTCGTCGGGATCGGCCTCGTACAGCCTGCGGACCGCTTTGCGCAGCGCGGCCAGCGCCTGCTCCGGCCGCTCCGGTCCGATCAGCCCGTACGCCCTTACGGCCACCCAGCGCAGCCGGGGGTCGTCGCCCTCGCACCAGCCGTCGAGGATCCGCGGGACGTAGGGCGTGCCGATGAGGTGGGCGAGGGTGAGCGCGTTGACGGCGACCAGCCGGTGCCGGAACCGTTTGGAGGTACTCCAGACCTCGATGACCAGCGCCATAGCCGAGGGCAGGTCGGTGCGGGCGAGGACCGCGACGGTGGACGCGGCGCGGGTGCGGACCAATGGACGGCCGTCGTCGGCCAGGCGGCGCAGCCAGGCGATCAGCGCGGGACGGGCGGACGGATGGCCGAGCCACACCTCCCGCAGCAGCACCAGGGAGACCCGCTCGTCGAGGAACCTGGCCTTCTGCTGGGGCACCGGCCCCCACTCGGTGTGCTCGTCCTCCTCGAACTTCTCCGCACGGGCCAGCTGGAGGCGCTTGCCGATGTGCGTGCCGAAAACGGGGACTTCGGGCACGAGCGACCGGTTCCAGGTCTCCTGGAGGAGGCGGTACAGCAGGTCGCTGACCTCGGCTGTGAGGGCGTACGGGCCGCCGTCGAAGGCGGCGAGGGCCACCAGGAACGCCTTGTCGCGCAGATGGATCGACGCCTCGTCCTCCTCGAACCACTCCTGGACCTGGCTCTCCAGCGACACGAGCGAGAACTGCGCGACCGAGTCCGCGCCCGCCTCCCCGGCCGCGTACCGGGCGAGCTGCTGAGCGAAGGCGGCGACCTCGCGCAGCTGGTGACGGCGGCCCAGGAACTCGGTGACATCGGGGAGTTCGAGCAGCTTGGCGGCGGTCTGGGCATCGGTGCGGGTGCTCAGGTGGGCGGCGAGGACGTCGGCCGCGGCCGGTGGGTGCCAGGCGACGACGAACGGCACGTCCTCCAGTACGGCGATGGGGTCGACGGTGATGATCAGGTAGCCGTGCTCGCCGAGCCGGTCGCGGGCGGCGAGCAGATGCGGTTCGCGCAGCGGACGGTCGCGGCGGGTGGCCAGGTCGCACAGGACGTATCCGCGGCAGCGGTCCTCGTCGGTCTCCGTGGTGCCGACCTGTTCGGCGAGGGCGCTCGGGCCGGTGTCACGGTCCAGGGTGCGCACCGAGGAGACGCCGAGGCGGTGCAGAAGCATCAGCGCGGCCGTGCGCCGCCCGGTGAAGCGGGCGCCGGACAGGATGAGGACGCGGTCGCGGCGCAGCCGCCCGAGGAGAGCAGCGACGACGTCCTCATCGGCGACGAAGTGCTCGGCCAGCCGCTCCAGCGTGCTTGCCGGGACCTCGCCGGATGCGGACCCCGGCGACGAGAACCCGGGTATGGAGAACTGGTAGACCGTCTTGGTGCCCATGATCACGTCGCCACTGACCTGGTTGCCGGTGACATTGTTCTGGTCGCCGCCCACCGTGCCGCCGCCGAAGCGCGACTGGGCGCCGAAGCTCATGCTCCGTGGGCTGTGGTCGACCAGGTCCCGGCGGGCCGCCCAGGCATCCTGGGGCTGGTCGTGCTCCTCGGACTCGTCGTCCGTGCCCTCTCTTCGTGCCTCGCCCGCCGGGGCCGGGTCGGCCTGGGGCTGGTCCGGGGAGGGGCCGGCGCCGCCCGCCGGGGACTGCTGCTCGGGTGTGCTCACGAGCCCTCACCCCGCCTGCGGCCACCACCGAAGTTGAGGTCCCCGGTGATCTGGTTGCCGGTGACGTTGTTCTGGTCGCCGCTCACTGTGCCGCCGCCGACGGTGACGTTGCCGTGGAAGACAGGGCCCGGCGCCGGGGCTCCCCGGTCCGGCGCCGGGCCGCCCTGCGGGGGGACCCGCGGCGTCGGGCGGTCCCCCGAACCGCCCGACGCCTCCCCCGCCCCCGTGTCACCGTGGTCCTCACTCGGCGAGCCGTCCGGCACCGGCCCGTGCAGCCAGGCCTTCAGCGGGCCGTTCTTGCTGTCCACCGTCACCGCATGGAACTCCGCCTTCGGGATTCCGGTGTGGTCGTGCCGTACGACCCCGGAGTACAGGGGGTCCGAGACGCACAGCGCGAAGTCGTCGGCGCGTTCGCGCAGGGCGGCGCGCAGGATCCGGGCGTCCAGCAGCCGGCAGGCGTGGTTCAGGTCGGAGCCGACCCAGCCGTCGAGAGCGTCCACGGCGACCCAGCCGGTGGCGACGACGCCGCGCAGCCGGATCTGCGCGGAGCTGGACGCCATCCTGTTGACCGCCCGCAGCTGCGCCGGAACCTCCGTGAGCAGACTGCGCAGCAGCGCCGTGACGGAGGCGCTCGCGTCGATGAGCTCCATCACCGAGTCCCCGCGGTCGGCTCGCAGCCGCAGCGTCTCGTCGATGCCGGCGCTCTCCAGCGCGCGGTCGGTGATGTCGTAGAGCATGCGCCGCAGATAGGCCTGCTCCACGTCGTCCCGGTCGCTGAACCTCTCGATGTCCAGCAACAGGATCGTGCGGCTCACGGGGTCGGTCATGGTCGCCTCTCCGAGGGGGGTGTGCGGTGCAGGGCGCCAGAGTGGCGCCCGGGAGAGGCGGGTGGTGAGGGCGGATGACGCACTCGTTGTGTGACCGTGTGCACAGAAGAGCTGCCGAGGAGGGCGAGGTCACTCCTCGTGCGGCCCCTGCGGTGAGGGGATTCCGGAGGCCGGACCGGCCGCAGCAATGCGCCGCAGCACATCCGGCCGCCGTATCAGCAGCGTCCTGCGCCCGGTCACCACCGCCTCCTTGTCGCGCAGCTCCCGAAGCAGGCGCTGCACCATCTCCCGGGACGCGCCCACCGAGCCCGCCAGCTCCTGCTTGCTCAGGGGTACGGCGAGCTCGATGCCCTCCTGCGTGCGGCGGCCGTGGGTGCGGGCCAGGTCCAGCAGCAGGACGGCGAAACGCTCTCGCACACTCATGGACGCGAACTCCAGCCGGCGCCGGTCGGCCGCCCGGGTACGGTCCGCGGTCAGGCCGAGGAGGGCGAAGGACACGGCGGGGGAGCGGCTCAGGAAGTCGGTGAACCGCTCGTGCTCCACGGCCACCGCCCGCACCGGCTCCAGCGCGGTCACCGTCGCCGACCGCGGCCGGCCCGTGAGCGCCGCCGACTCACCGACGATGTCGCCGGGCCCGCGCAGTGCAAGCAGCGCCTCGTAGCCGTTGGCCGCCGAGGCTGTGACCTTGGTCCAGCCCTGCACCAGGAACAGGACGTGCGAGGAAGGCTCGTGCTGGTGGATGAGGATCATGCGGGCCGTGAAGGTCAGTTGCCGGCCGAGCGCCAGCAGCACCGAACGGTCCTCGCTCTCCAGCCGCGCCAGAAAGGGCACCCGGTCGTCCAGGCCTCCGTCGTCCGGTGAGACCACCGTTCTTGTCACGCTCATCCCCCGATTCCCCTTGCAGCGGACGGATCAAGGTACTGAAAGCGCAGGACCGCCGGACCGGAAAGGGCGCGAACCGGCCAACGACGCGAAATGATCTGCGACCGGCGCAGAAGGGCCCGGAACAGTGGGCAGGGCCCGGGTGCGAGCGCGTTCCGCGACGCTCTCTGTGCCGGAAATCCCCATTCGGCGCATCATGGAGGGACTCGGGGGTTCGGGGAGGTACTCGTGTCCAATCCGTCGTGGCAGCCCTGGCAGTCGGGGCAGGGGGACTCGCAGCGGGCGCAGGATGTCCCGCAGTCGGGGCAGGACGTGCCCCTGCGGCCCTGGCAGCGGGCCCCGCAGCAGGGGCAGCACGGCCCGATGCAGGCGTGGCAGGGCGCCCCGCCGCCGGCCCAGGGCTTCGGGCAGACCTGGCAGGGGCACACCGCCCCGTCCATGCTCGCCTCCCACGCCGACCGTGAGCGTGCCGTGGACGTGCTCCGGGCGGGGTACGCGGAGGGGCGGCTGGAGAAGGGGGAGTTCGACCGGCGGGTGGCGCGGGCCTATGCCGCGCGGACCGTGGGGGAGCTGGCCCTTCTGGTCGCCGATCTGCCGCAGGGGCCCGTGCCGGTCAATCAGGCCGCTCCGGTGGTGCCCGCGACCTTTCTGCCCGTCCCGCCGCCGGCGAACGGCAAGGCGGTCGGCTCCATGGTCTGCGGGATCCTCACGTTCTTCACCGGCGGGCTCACCGGGATACCCGCGGTGATCCTCGGTCACTCCGCCCGCAGCGAAATGCAGCGCACCGGCGAGCGCGGCGAGGGCTTCGCCATGACCGGGCTGGTCCTGGGCTGGCTGTCGGTCGCCGGATGGGCGCTGATCATCACCATCCTCATCGCGGCGGCCCTGGCCTCCGCGTGACCTGGGGTGAGCTGCGGTGACATAGCTCCCGGAGGTGCCTGGAACGTGAATTCGAAGATCATGTACGGCGTAGGGTCTTGACATGCTTCGCATGCCGATGCGGGCGCGGCCCATTTGTTTTGACCGCAGCGTATGAGGTAGGTACGCTCAGACCTTGTGCCTGGGGTGTGCCCTGGCTCTCGTGCGTGCCTTCAACCGCATGGCGAGCCGTCATTGGCCACCGTAATCTGCGCCCTTTCCGCCTGGCGGCGGGAGTCTGCCGGATTCGACACACCCGACCGCGTGGGTCGGCGACGTTCCAGGTTAGCTTCACCATTCGGCACACAGAAACCGGAGAAGTAGTGCCTACGATCCAGCAGCTGGTCCGTAAGGGCCGGCAGGACAAGGTCGAGAAGAACAAGACGCCCGCACTCGAGGGTTCCCCTCAGCGTCGTGGCGTCTGCACGCGTGTGTTCACGACCACCCCGAAGAAGCCGAACTCGGCCCTGCGTAAGGTCGCGCGTGTGCGTCTGACCAGCGGGATCGAGGTCACCGCTTACATTCCGGGTGAGGGACACAACCTGCAGGAGCACTCCATCGTGCTCGTGCGCGGCGGCCGTGTGAAGGACCTGCCGGGTGTTCGCTACAAGATCATCCGTGGCTCCCTCGACACCCAGGGTGTCAAGAACCGCAAGCAGGCCCGTTCCCGCTACGGCGCCAAGAAGGAGAAGTAGAAATGCCTCGTAAGGGCCCCGCCCCGAAGCGCCCGGTCATCATCGACCCGGTCTACGGTTCCCCTCTGGTCACGTCGCTCATCAACAAGGTGCTGCTGAACGGCAAGCGCTCCACCGCCGAGCGCATCGTGTACGGCGCCATGGAGGGTCTGCGTGAGAAGACGGGCAACGACCCGATCATCACGCTGAAGCGCGCGCTGGAGAACATCAAGCCGACCCTCGAGGTCAAGTCCCGCCGTGTCGGTGGTGCGACGTACCAGGTTCCGATCGAGGTCAAGCCCGGTCGTGCCAACACGCTCGCGCTGCGCTGGCTGGTCGGTTACTCCCGCGCCCGTCGCGAGAAGACCATGACCGAGCGTCTGCTCAACGAGCTTCTCGACGCCTCCAACGGCCTTGGTGCCGCTGTGAAGAAGCGCGAGGACACCCACAAGATGGCCGAGTCCAACAAGGCCTTCGCGCACTACCGCTGGTAGTCGCTACCCACATCGAGACCGAGAGAAGACTGAGCCGATATGGCTACCACTTCACTTGACCTGGCCAAGGTCCGCAACATCGGGATCATGGCCCACATCGACGCGGGCAAGACGACCACCACCGAGCGGATCCTGTTCTACACCGGTGTGTCTTACAAGATCGGTGAGGTCCACGACGGCGCTGCCACCATGGACTGGATGGAGCAGGAGCAGGAGCGTGGCATCACGATCACCTCTGCTGCCACCACCTGTCACTGGCCGCTGGAAGACGTCGACCACACCATCAACATCATCGACACCCCGGGCCACGTCGACTTCACCGTCGAGGTGGAGCGTTCGCTGCGCGTGCTCGACGGTGCCGTGACGGTGTTCGACGGCGTCGCCGGTGTTGAGCCGCAGTCCGAGACGGTGTGGCGTCAGGCGGACCGCTACGGCGTCCCCCGCATCTGCTTCGTCAACAAGCTCGACCGCACCGGTGCCGAGTTCCACCGCTGCGTCGACATGATCTCTGACCGCCTGGGCGCTCAGCCGATCGTGATGCAGCTGCCGATCGGTGCCGAGGCCGACTTCAAGGGCGTCGTCGACCTCGTGACGATGAAGGCCCTGGTCTGGTCCGCCGAGGCCACCAAGGGCGAGATGTACGACACCGTCGACATCCCGGCCACGCACACCGAGGCTGCCGAGGAGTACCGCGGCAAGCTGATCGAGGCCGTCGCCGAGAACGACGAAGAGATCATGGAGCTGTACCTGGAGGGCGAGGAGCCTTCCGTGGAGCAGCTGTACGCCGCGATCCGTCGTATCACCATCGCGTCCGGCAAGTCCAAGGACACCACGGTCACCCCGGTGTTCTGCGGCACCGCGTTCAAGAACAAGGGCGTCCAGCCCCTGCTCGACGCGGTCGTGCGCTACCTGCCCTCTCCCGTCGACATCGAGGCCATCGAGGGCCACGACGTCAAGGACCCGGAGACGGTCGTCAAGCGCAAGCCGTCCGACGACGAGCCGCTGTCGGCGCTGGCGTTCAAGATCATGAGCGACCCGCACCTCGGCAAGCTCACCTTCGTCCGGGTCTACTCGGGCCGCCTGGAGTCCGGCACCGCCGTGCTGAACTCCGTCAAGGGCAAGAAGGAGCGCATCGGCAAGATCTACCGCATGCACGCGAACAAGCGTGAGGAGATCGAGTCGGTGGGCGCCGGCGACATCATCGCCGTCATGGGTCTGAAGCAGACCACGACCGGTGAGACGCTGTGCGACGACAAGCAGCCGGTGATCCTGGAGTCCATGGACTTCCCGGCGCCGGTCATCCAGGTCGCCATCGAGCCCAAGTCGAAGGGCGACCAGGAGAAGCTGGGCGTCGCGATCCAGCGCCTGGCCGAGGAGGACCCGTCCTTCCAGGTTCACTCGGACGAGGAGACCGGCCAGACCATCATCGGTGGTATGGGCGAGCTGCACCTCGAGGTGCTGGTCGACCGTATGCGCCGTGAGTTCAAGGTCGAGGCCAACGTCGGCAAGCCGCAGGTCGCCTACCGCGAGACGATCCGCAAGGCCGTCGAGCGCGTGGACTACACCCACAAGAAGCAGACCGGTGGTACCGGTCAGTTCGCCAAGGTGCAGATCGCGATCGAGCCCATCGAGGGCGGCGACGCCTCGTACGAGTTCGTGAACAAGGTCACCGGTGGCCGTATCCCGAAGGAGTACATCCCTTCGGTGGACGCCGGTGCGCAGGAGGCCATGCAGTTCGGCATCCTCGCGGGCTACGAGATGACGGGCGTCCGCGTCACGCTCATCGACGGTGGCTACCACGAGGTCGACTCCTCCGAGCTCGCCTTCAAGATCGCCGGTTCGCAGGCCTTCAAGGAGGCCGCGCGCAAGGCCAGCCCCGTGCTGCTCGAGCCGATGATGGCCGTCGAGGTCACCACGCCCGAGGACTACATGGGTGAGGTCATCGGCGACATCAACTCCCGCCGTGGTCAGATCCAGGCCATGGAGGAGCGGGCCGGTGCCCGCGTCGTGAAGGGCCTCGTGCCCCTCTCGGAGATGTTCGGCTACGTCGGAGACCTCCGCAGCAAGACGTCGGGTCGCGCAAGCTACTCGATGCAGTTCGACTCCTACGCCGAGGTTCCGCGGAACGTCGCCGAGGAGATCATCGCGAAGGCCAAGGGCGAGTAAGGCACTGCGTTAACGCACTGCGTTCATACGCCTTAGGCTTGACTCCGGAGCCTGCCGGGGCATTCACCCGCATTCGTCACCGTCTGCGGTGGGTGCCCCGGGGCCCGGGCACTAACAGCAAAGATCACCTGGCGCCGATGAGTAAGGCGTACCAGAACCACTCCCAGGAGGACCCCAGTGGCGAAGGCGAAGTTCGAGCGGACTAAGCCGCACGTCAACATCGGCACCATCGGTCACATCGACCACGGTAAGACGACCCTCACGGCCGCCATTACCAAGGTGCTGCACGACGCGTACCCGGACCTGAACGAGGCTTCGGCGTTCGACCAGATCGACAAGGCTCCCGAGGAGCGCCAGCGCGGTATCACCATCTCGATCGCGCACGTCGAGTACCAGACCGAGACGCGTCACTACGCCCACGTCGACTGCCCCGGTCACGCGGACTACATCAAGAACATGATCACCGGTGCTGCCCAGATGGACGGCGCCATCCTCGTGGTCGCCGCCACCGACGGCCCGATGCCGCAGACCAAGGAGCACGTGCTCCTGGCCCGCCAGGTCGGCGTTCCGTACATCGTCGTCGCCCTGAACAAGGCCGACATGGTGGACGACGAGGAGATCCTGGAGCTCGTCGAGCTCGAGGTTCGTGAGCTGCTCTCCGAGTACGAGTTCCCGGGCGACGACGTTCCGGTCGTCAAGGTCTCCGCGCTCAAGGCGCTCGAGGGCGACAAGGAGTGGGGCCAGTCGGTCCTGGACCTGATGGCCGCCGTCGACACCGCGATCCCGGAGCCGGAGCGCGACGTCGACAAGCCCTTCCTGATGCCGATCGAGGACGTCTTCACGATCACCGGTCGCGGTACGGTCGTCACCGGCCGTATCGAGCGTGGTGTCCTGAAGGTCAACGAGACCGTCGACATCATCGGCATCAAGACCGAGAAGACCACCACCACGGTCACCGGCATCGAGATGTTCCGCAAGCTGCTCGACGAGGGCCAGGCCGGTGAGAACGTCGGTCTGCTCCTCCGTGGCATCAAGCGCGAGGACGTCGAGCGCGGCCAGGTCATCATCAAGCCGGGCTCGGTCACCCCGCACACGGAGTTCGAGGCCCAGGCGTACATCCTGTCCAAGGACGAGGGTGGCCGCCACACGCCGTTCTTCAACAACTACCGTCCGCAGTTCTACTTCCGTACGACGGACGTGACCGGCGTCGTGACCCTCCCCGAGGGCACCGAGATGGTCATGCCGGGTGACAACACCGAGATGAAGGTGGAGCTCATCCAGCCCATCGCCATGGAAGAGGGCCTGAAGTTCGCCATCCGTGAGGGTGGCCGGACGGTCGGCGCCGGCCAGGTCACCAAGATCAACAAGTGAGCTTGCTGATCTGACCTGGTAGCTCCAGCGCGAGCTCCTGAAGGGGCCCGTACGACTTCGGTCGTACGGGCCCTTTCGCTTGCCCCGCGCCTGGCCCGCCGCCGGGAGGGGCGACGGTTGCACGGTGAAGTCTCGGAGAACCTTGCGGGACGTCTCGTGGAGAGTTCGACCAACTCCCCGTTTCCGATGCCCCGAATGTTCTTGTCTGCTCACTGTGGGGCGGTTGTGACCCCCTAGCGTGAGGGGTCGGAACAGGCAAGACACAGGGATGGTCGTTGATGTCCACGATGGTCGACCGGCCGACGCAGCAGCTGCGGACGGTGCAGGTACGCCGTCAGGCGGCCCCACTTGGCCGCGAGCGTCCACGCCTGTACGCCATCGACGGCATCCGCCTCGTCGCCGCCCTGATGGTGGCCGTGCACCACTACGTCGGCAGCTGGCGCGTCGACCAGCCGGGCAACGCAGTCTGGGGCCGGCCGGTCTCCGACACCATGCCGACGGTCTTCCACTTCGCCGCCTACGGCTGGATCGGCGTCGAGATCTTCTTCGTGATCAGCGGCTTCGTGATCTGCATGTCCTGCTGGGGGCGCACCCCGCGGGAGTTCTTCGTCTCCCGGGTGATCCGCCTGTACCCGGCGTACTGGTTCGGGATCGCCTTCACCACGGCCATGCTGGTCGTGCTGCCGGGGGTCTGGGACCGGCTGAAGCTGCGCGACATTCTGCTCAACTTCACCATGCTGCAGTCGGGTTCGGGCGTGGCCAACGTCGACCGCGTCTACTGGACGCTCTGGTCGGAGCTGCGCTTCTATCTGCTCTTCCTGGTCGTCGTCGCCACCGGGCTGACGTACCGCAAGGTCGTGATCTTCTGCTGTGTCTGGGGCGCGGCCGCGATGCTCGCCCCGGTGGCGGAGTTCCGCCTCCTGACGCTGGCCGCCAACCCGGAGGGCGCCTGGTTCTTCATCGCGGGCCTCGCCCTCTACCTCATGCACCGCTTCGGCCAGGACCTGCTGCTGTGGGGGATCCTCGGGATGGCGTGGCTGATGGGGCAGCGGCAGCTGGGCCTGAGGATCGACAACACCGAGCATGTCTCCGGATGGCGGGGGAGCATGGTGATCTACACCGTGTTCCTGCTGGCCATGGTCGCGATCGCTCTCGGTGCGACGGATCGCGTGCGGTGGAAGTGGCTGGTCACGGCCGGGAGCCTGACGTATCCGCTGTATTTGATCCACTACGTGGCGGGTACGGCGTTGATCGGGCAGCTCAGGGACACCATGGATCCCCGCTTGCTGGTTGCCCTTGTGATCGGCGGGTTTCTGGTGCTGAGTTGGTTTGTGCATCGGGTGGTGGAGCGGCCTGCGGTGCGGGTGTTGAAGCGGGGGCTGGATACGTCGTTTGCGCGGTTGAGGCACGCCGGCGCGTAGCGCTCTGCGGGTGGTGCCGCGATGGGGCGTCTTTTGTCCGCGGGTGCGTTGTGGCTGGTCGCGCCCACGCGGCGGAGCCGCAGATCGATCAGCCCCGCGCCCCTTGAGGGGGCTGTCGAACCGCAGCGGAAATTGCGCACCCTGCTCAGCGATCCAGGTCGCTCACCGCTCGGTCGAAAGCCGAGTCAACGTTGTCGGCGAACTCCTCCTTGGTGAAGACCGGCTCGGTGATGTGCGGTGGGATGCCCGTGCCGTCGAAGGTGTGGCCCGTGCGGGTCAGGAACTCCTCGTTGGGGAGCCAGGCGGTCATGCCGTTCGGGAGCTTGCGGGACATGACGTCGGAGAAGACGCCCTGTGTGGGTTGTCCGATGCGGATCGTCCTGCCGGGGCGGTCCATGAGGGCCTGGGTGAAGGTCTCTCCCGCGCTGACCGTGGAGCCGCCGGTCAGGACGGCGACGGGGCCGGTGTAGCCGGGCGCGTGGGCGGGGAGCACCGGTATCGGCTCGGGGCGGGTGTGCCGGGTCGGGTCGGCCGGGTCGTTGCGGGCGCGCTTGGCGTAGGCGACGTAGGGCCGGTCGGTCAGTCGCCCGGCGAGGTGGATGCCGAGGGCGTCGGAGCCGCCGCCGTTGATGCGCAGGTCGATGATCAGGCCCGGCAGGCGCCGGGTGCGCTCCGCGGTGAGGACGGTGTCGAGCGCCCTGTCGAGCTCGGCCAGGTTGGCGGCGTACGAACCGTGGTCGGCGGTTGTGTACCCGCCGAAGCCGGAGACGCGCAGGTATCCGGGGCCACCGTCGGGCAGGTCGGCGTAGGTGATGCGGCCGGCGGCGAAGTCCCGCCGGAAGGGGGCCCGAGCGAGATCGCGCTCGACGATGAACTTCTTGACCCTGGCGTCCAGCTGCTCCGAGGGCACCTCGGTGCCGGGGCGGCCCTGGGCGAAGACGCGGTCGCCGTCCTGTACGGCGACATGGGCGTCGTGGAGCGGGGCGACCATCCGGCTGAAGACGTCGAAGAGCTCCGAGCGGGTCGTGTCCTTGTGGATCAGCGGGCGGTAGCGGTCGCGTACGGCGTGCCAGTCGATGCCCTTGGCGGCGAAGAACGGGTAGTTCTCCTCGAAGGACCGCCAGAAGACGTCGAAGGCGGTACGGGGGTCCGTGGGCGTCGGCCCGGTGCACTTCGCGGGCAGTGCCGCTATCCGCCGCAGCTGCCGATGGCCCACCGAACTGTCCGCGGACAGCCGGGCGTGATCGTGGTCGCGACCGAGGCGCACGGTCAGCACGGTGCCGTCCGCCGTGTACGTTCCCGGGCCGGTCTGCCGCGCGGAGTCGCCCTTGAGGCAGCTCACCGCGGTGGTCTGGTACTCCTGGTAGACCCCGTGGCCGAGGGCGAGGACGGTGCCGTAGCCGTCCATGCGCCACAGGCCGTCCGTAACGGCTCGGCCGGCGTCGGCCACGGCGGCCGGTGCGGCTCCCGCCGCCAGGGTCAGGATGACGGCGGTGGCCGTGACGATGCGCACGAGTGGTCCCTCCGGTGGCTGCAGGCTGTGCCACCACCGTGGCCCGGGCGGCTTCCCCCGGACCATCCGGCAGGCCGGTGTATCGGGGTGGGGGAAGCCCCAGGGGAGTCAGAAGCCCCTGGTCACGGCGTCACCACCTTGCCGCCGAAGGTCACGGAGAGGGAGCCGTTCGAGGCGAAGGACCAGCCGAGCGCGCCCGAGTACGACGAGCAGCGCGAGCCGTTCGTGCCCGTCCAGAACTGGTTGGAGCTGTCGGCGTCACCGACGGTCTTGTCGTTCGAACCGCTCACGCCGAAGCGGCACGAGGTGTTCGTCCGGAACACGGACGTTCCCTTGTCGAACGAGAAGTTGCGCTCGGCGTTGTCGACGCCGACGTTGTTCGAGATCGCCATCGTGCCGGGGTTGCTGTTGTACGTGAACCCGTGGTGACCGTTGCGGTAGGCGATGCTGTGCCGGACGACGTGGTTCACGGCGATGTCGTCGCCGCCCAGCTTGTATCCGTTGCGGTCGCCGTTCGCGTTCTGCGTGCCGTCGGTCAGGGTTCCGTTGCCGTAGGAGAGCGAGTACTCGATGGTCACCGGGCCGATCGCGCCCGTGTCGGTCTTGGTGTACAGGTCCCAGCCGTCGTCGATGTTGTTGTGGGACACGTCGTAGCGGAAGACGTTTCCGGTGCCGGTGGTCAGCTTTGCCGCGAAACCGTCCGCGTTCTCGCCGCCGGAGTCCTCGTTGTCGTGCGACTCCGAGCTCACGATCAGGTTGTTCGACGGCCACTGGCTGCTCGGGGTGCTGGAGGAGATCCGGCCCAGCTGCAGACCGGTGTCGCGGTTGTACGCCGTCACCGTGCGCTCGATGACGTTGTTGCTGCCGCCGACGTAGATCCCGTTGTCACCGGCGTGTTCGACCGTGAGGCCGTAGACGTGCCAGTAGTTGGCGTTCAGCTGGAGCCCACGGTTCGACGAACTCTCGCTCTGCGCCGAGAAGTTGAGCACCGGGGTCTCGCCCGGGTAGGCGGACAGGGTGGTGCGGGCGCTCGAGGTGCCGTTGCTGCCGGCCGGGATCGTGATCGTCGACGAGTAGTTGTACGTCCCGCCGCGCAGATAGATGGTGCCGCCGGATGCGATGCGGCTGATCGCGGTGGCGAGCGTCGTCGGGGCGGACTGCGTGCCGGCCGCGCCGGCGGTGCCGCTCGGGGACACGTACTGCGTGGTGCTCGCGGCCTGCGCCGGGGTGCCGGACAGCGCGACGAGCGCGCCGGACAGCAGGCTGACACACGCGATGACGGGTCTCACTTGCATGGTGGTGCCTCCGGGTTCGTCCGTGACCAGGGGTGCCGTGCAAGGGAAAGCGCTTTCCGTACTGCCGATTGGGAACGTAAGTGCTTGCTATGGACGCGTCAATAGTTAGGTGCTTGATTCTTATTCACGGACATGAACGCGAGCGAGCGGCTGTCCGGGGCTCGTCCGGCGAGCGTCGAGGGTGCGGGTTTGACCTACGTCACCCTGGGGGTATTCTCTCCGGCTCGATTGGCCAGGCCCCTGCCCCGTATGGCAGACTGTCGGAGTTGCTCGGTCGAGTGTTGATGCTGCGCGCCTCCCGCCGGGGGGACCGGAAGCGAGTCCCACAGTACTCGTCGCCCTAACTGCCGTAAGGCAGCACTGGGGCGGACGTACGGGAATCTTCCGGGAAGTGTCAGTGCGGCACTGGCCAGGCACCCGGGTAGACCTCTTTCCCAGGCAAGGGATGTCCGAACAAGGGACATCTGTGTCAGCGGAAGCGCGACACGCCCGACCGCGTGGGTCGGCGAGTGAGCGTACGGAGGACCGGGTTCCAGAGCGTGAAGAGACAAAGGACTACTGAGTAGCCATGGCGGGACAGAAGATCCGCATCCGGCTCAAGGCCTACGACCACGAGGTCATCGACTCCTCGGCGAAGAAGATCGTCGAGACGGTGACTCGCACTGGTGCGTCGGTCGCGGGCCCGGTGCCGCTGCCCACTGAGAAGAACGTGTACTGCGTCATCAAGTCGCCGCACAAGTACAAGGACTCGCGCGAGCACTTCGAGATGCGCACGCACAAGCGCCTGATCGACATCCTCGACCCGACGCCCAAGACCGTTGACTCTCTGATGCGACTCGACCTCCCGGCCGGTGTCGACATCGAGATCAAGCTCTGAGGGTCGGTGATCTGAGAATGGCTAAGCAGATCAAGGGCATCCTGGGCGAGAAGCTCGGCATGACGCAGGTGTGGGACGAGAACAACCGCGTTGTTCCGGTCACCGTCGTCAAGGCCGGCCCCAACGTCGTCACCCAGGTCCGTACGAACGACGCCGACGGCTACGAGTCCGTCCAGATCGCGTTCGGCGAGATCGACCCGCGCAAGGTGAACAAGCCCCTCAAGGGCCACTTCGCCAAGGCCGACGTCACTCCCCGCCGCCACCTCGTCGAGATCCGTACCGCTGACGCCAGCGAGTACACCCTCGGCCAGGAGATCACCGCCGAGGTGTTCGAGGCCGGCATCAAGGTCGACGTGACCGGCAAGAGCAAGGGCAAGGGCTTCGCCGGTGTCATGAAGCGTCACAACTTCAAGGGCCTCGGCGCCGGACACGGCACCCAGCGCAAGCACCGCTCTCCCGGTTCCATCGGTGGCTGCGCCACCCCGGGCCGTGTGTTCAAGGGCCTCCGCATGGCGGGTCGTATGGGCAATGAGCGGGTCACCACCCAGAACCTGACCGTCCACGCCGTTGACGCGGAGAAGGGTCTGCTGCTCATCAAGGGCGCGGTTCCCGGTCCGAACGGCGGCCTCGTCCTGGTCCGCACCGCGGCCAAGGGGGCCTGAGGTACCGATGAGCACTGTTGACATCCTTTCGCCTGCCGGCGAGAAGACCGGTAGCGTCGAGCTCCCCGCGGAGATCTTCGGCGTGGAGAAGGTCAGTATCCCGCTGATCCACCAGGTCGTCGTCGCGCAGAACGCGGCTGCCCGTCAGGGCACGCACAAGACCAAGACCCGCGGCGAGGTTCGTGGTGGCGGTAAGAAGCCTTACCGTCAGAAGGGCACCGGCCGTGCGCGCCAGGGCTCTACCCGCGCGCCCCAGTTCGCCGGCGGTGGCGTCGTCCACGGCCCGCAGCCGCGTGACTACTCGCAGCGGACCCCGAAGAAGATGAAGGCTGCCGCTCTGCGTCACGCCCTCACCGACCGGGCCCGCCACAACCGCATCCACGTCGTCACCGGCGTGATCGAGGGCGAGACCCCGTCCACGAAGGCCGCCAAGACGCTGTTCGGCAAGATCTCGGAGCGCAAGAACCTGCTCCTGGTCGTCGACCGCGCCGACGAGGCCGCGTGGCTGTCCGCCCGCAACCTGCCCCAGGTGCACATCCTGGAGCCGGGCCAGCTGAACACGTACGACGTGATCGTCTCGGACGACGTGGTCTTCACCCAGGCCGCTCTCGAGTCCTTCGTCGCCGGCCCGAAGGCCAACGACACCGAAGGGAGCGAGGCCTGATGGCTACGCGTCACCCGAGCATTGCCTCCAAGGCTGCGAAGGCCGCCAAGGCCGCGCGCGTCGCCAAGGCGCGCCGCCACGAGGCCGAGGGCAAGAACACGGTCGAGACCCCGCTGAGCAAGTCGTACACGGACCCCCGTGACGTCCTGCTGAAGCCGGTCGTCTCCGAGAAGAGCTACGCGCTTCTCGACGAGAACAAGTACACGTTCATCGTCGACCCGAGCGCCAACAAGACCCAGATCAAGCAGGCCGTCCAGGCGGTCTTCTCGGTCAAGGTCACCGGGGTCAACACGATCAACCGCATCGGCAAGCGCAAGCGGACCCGCACCGGCTTCGGCCAGCGTGCGGCCACCAAGCGCGCGATCGTGACCCTCGCCGAGGGCGACCGTATCGACATCTTCGGCGGTCCGACCGCGTAAGCGGGTCGGATCGTCCGATATCGGACGAGGACTGAGAAATGGGAATCCGCAAGTACAAGCCGACTACGCCGGGCCGTCGTGGCTCCAGCGTCGCCGACTTCGTCGAGGTCACGCGGTCCACGCCGGAGAAGTCGCTGGTCCGCCCGCTGCACAGCAAGGGCGGCCGTAACAACGCCGGTCGTGTGACCGTTCGCCACCAGGGTGGCGGACACAAGCGCGCCTACCGAGTGATCGACTTCCGTCGTCACGACAAGGACGGCGTGCCGGCGAAGGTCGCGCACATCGAGTACGACCCCAACCGCACCGCGCGCATCGCGCTGCTCCACTACGCGGACGGCGAGAAGCGCTACATCCTGGCGCCGAAGGGCCTGACCCAGGGCGACCGGATCGAGAACGGCCCCGGCGCCGACATCAAGCCCGGCAACAACCTGGCGCTGCGCAACATCCCGGTCGGTACGACGATCCACTCCGTGGAGCTTCGTCCGGGCGGCGGCGCCAAGTTCGCCCGCTCCGCCGGTGCCTCCGTACAGCTGCTCGCGAAGGAGGGCTCGCTCGCCCACCTCCGCATGCCGTCCGGTGAGATCCGCCTGGTCGACCAGCGCTGCCGCGCCACGGTCGGCGAGGTCGGCAACGCCGAGCAGAGCAACATCAACTGGGGCAAGGCCGGCCGCAAGCGCTGGCTGGGCGTCCGCCCGACCGTTCGCGGTGTGGCGATGAACCCGGTTGACCACCCGCACGGTGGTGGTGAGGGCAAGACCTCCGGTGGTCGCCACCCGGTCAGCCCCTGGGGTCAGAAGGAAGGTCGTACTCGTTCGCCCAAGAAGGCGTCGAACAAGTACATCGTCCGCCGCCGCAAGACGAACAAGAAGCGCTAGGAGCGGGTTTAGATGCCGCGCAGTCTCAAGAAGGGGCCCTTCGTCGACGAGCACCTCGCCAAGAAGGTGGATGCTCAGAACGAAGCTGGTTCCAAGAACGTCATCAAGACCTGGTCCCGTCGCTCGATGATCGTCCCGGCCATGCTCGGCCACACGATCGCGGTGCACAACGGCAAGACCCACATCCCGGTGTTCGTCACCGAGTCGATGGTCGGCCACAAGCTCGGCGAGTTCTCGCCGACGCGCACCTTCCGGGGCCACGTCAAGGACGACCGGAAGTCGAAGCGCCGCTAGTAGCGGATCGCATTCAGACACGTAAGTAACTGAGAGGGACAACCATGGAAGCCAGGGCCCAGGCGCGGTACATCCGCGTTACGCCCATGAAGGCCCGCCGCGTGGTGGACCTTATCCGTGGCATGGATGCCACGGAGGCTCAGGCTGTTCTGCGATTCGCTCCGCAGGCAGCCTCCGTGCCCGTCGGCAAGGTGCTCGACAGCGCCATTGCCAACGCCGCGCACAACTACGACCACACCGACGCCGACAGCCTCTTCATCTCCGAGGCGTACGTCGACGAGGGCCCGACCCTGAAGCGGTTCCGGCCGCGCGCCCAGGGCCGTGCCTACCGGATCCGCAAGCGGACCAGCCACATCACCGTGGTCGTCAGCAGCAAGGAAGGAACCCGGTAATGGGCCAGAAGGTTAACCCGCATGGGTTCCGGCTCGGTGTCACCACGGACTTCAAGTCCCGGTGGTACGCCGACAAGCTGTACAAGGACTACGTCAAGGAAGACGTCGCCATCCGTCGGATGATGACGTCCGGCATGGAGCGCGCCGGTATCTCGAAGGTTGAGATCGAGCGCACCCGTGACCGCGTGCGTGTGGACATCCACACCGCTCGTCCGGGCATCGTCATCGGCCGCCGTGGCGCCGAGGCCGACCGCATCCGCGGTGACCTCGAGAAGCTCACGGGCAAGCAGGTCCAGCTGAACATCCTCGAGGTCAAGAACCCCGAGACCGACGCTCAGCTGGTTGCGCAGGCCGTTGCCGAGCAGCTCTCCTCCCGCGTCTCCTTCCGCCGTGCCATGCGCAAGAGCATGCAGTCGGCGATGAAGGCCGGCGCCAAGGGCATCAAGATCCAGTGCGGTGGCCGCCTCGGCGGCGCCGAGATGTCCCGCTCGGAGTTCTACCGCGAGGGCCGTGTGCCCCTGCACACGCTCCGCGCGAACGTGGACTACGGCTTCTTCGAGGCCAAGACGACCTTCGGCCGCATCGGTGTGAAGGTCTGGATCTACAAGGGCGACGTCAAGAACATCGCCGAGGTCCGCGCCGAGAACGCTGCCGCCCGTGCGGGTAACCGCCCGGCTCGCGGTGGCGGCTCCGACCGCCCGGCCCGTGGTGGCCGCGGTGGCGAGCGGCGCGGTCGCAAGCCGCAGCAGGCTGCCGGCGCCGAGGCCCCCAAGGCCGAGGCCCCCGCCGCCGCTCCGGCTGAGAGCACCGGAACGGAGGCCTGACCGACATGCTGATCCCCCGTAGGGTCAAGCACCGCAAGCAGCACCACCCGAAGCGCTCCGGCGCTGCCAAGGGTGGCACGCAGGTTGCGTTCGGCGAGTACGGCATCCAGGCGCTCACCCCGGCGTACGTGACGAACCGCCAGATCGAGGCCGCTCGTATCGCCATGACGCGTCACATCAAGCGTGGTGGCAAGGTCTGGATCAACATCTACCCGGACCGTCCCCTCACCAAGAAGCCTGCCGAGACCCGCATGGGTTCCGGTAAGGGTTCTCCGGAGTGGTGGATCGCCAACGTCAAGCCCGGACGCGTGATGTTCGAGCTGTCGTACCCCAACGAGAAGATTGCGCGTGAGGCCCTCACTCGTGCCGCTCACAAGCTGCCGATGAAGTGCCGGATCGTCAAGCGCGAGGCAGGTGAAGCGTGATGTCGGCCGGTACCAAGGCGTCCGAGCTGCGCGAGCTGGGCAACGAGGAGCTTCTGGCGAAGCTCCGCGAGTCCAAGGAAGAGCTGTTCAATCTCCGCTTCCAGGCGGCGACTGGTCAGCTCGAGAACCACGGCCGTCTGAAGGCGGTCCGCAAGGACATCGCGCGGATCTACACCCTGATGCGCGAGCGTGAGCTGGGCATCGAAACGGTGGAGAACGCCTGATGAGCGAGAGCAATGTGACTGAAGAGCAGACGACCGCACGTGGCGCCCGCAAGACCCGTGAGGGTCTCGTCGTCAGCGACAAGATGGACAAGACCGTCGTCGTCGCTGTCGAGGACCGCGTGAAGCACGCGCTGTACGGCAAGGTCATCCGCCGTACGAACAAGCTCAAGGCGCACGACGAGCAGAACGCCGCGGGTGTCGGCGACCGTGTCCTCCTCGCGGAGACCCGGCCGCTGTCCGCGACGAAGCGCTGGCGCGTCGTCGAGATCCTCGAGAAGGCGAAGTAGTCAAGCGGGGGTTCGCCCCCGCTGCCCCTCGCTGGGGGCTCTGCCACCCAGGCCTTCGGGCCTGGCCGCGGTGAAGCCCCCGGCGCGGGTCGCCGCCTTCAAGAGGCGTAAGTAATTCCTGCGGGAGCTACTCGCAGGACGGTTCCGCCAGGCTCTCCGGTGCATCCCCCGGAGGGAACCGGCAGACAAACAGGAGATAGACGTGATCCAGCAGGAGTCGCGACTGCGTGTCGCCGACAACACTGGTGCGAAGGAGATCCTTTGCATCCGTGTGCTCGGTGGCTCCGGTCGCCGCTACGCGGGCATCGGTGACGTCATCGTCGCCACCGTCAAGGACGCGATCCCCGGTGGCAACGTGAAGAAGGGTGACGTCGTCAAGGCGGTCATCGTTCGCACCGTCAAGGAGCGCCGCCGTCCGGACGGCTCGTACATCCGCTTCGACGAGAACGCCGCCGTCATTCTGAAGAACGACGGTGACCCTCGCGGCACCCGCATCTTCGGCCCGGTCGGGCGTGAGCTGCGCGAGAAGAAGTTCATGAAGATCATCTCGCTGGCTCCGGAGGTGCTGTAAGCATGAAGATCAAGAAGGGCGACCTGGTTCAGGTCATCACCGGCAAGGACAAGGGCAAGCAGGGCAAGGTCATTGCCGCTTACCCGCGCGAGGAGCGCGTCCTGGTCGAGGGTGTCAACCGGGTCAAGAAGCACACCAAGGCCGGCCCGACCGCCAGCGGTTCGCAGGCCGGCGGCATCGTCACGACCGAGGCGCCGATCCACGTCTCCAACGTCCAGCTGGTCGTTGAGAAGGACGGCAACAAGGTCGTCACGCGTGTCGGTTACCGCTTCGACGACGAGGGCAACAAGATCCGCGTTGCCAAGCGGACGGGTGAGGACATCTGATGGCTACCACCACCACTCCGCGTCTCAAGACGAAGTACCGCGAGGAGATCGCGGGCAAGCTGCGTGACGAGTTCAAGTACGAGAACGTCATGCAGATCCCCGGCCTCGTCAAGATCGTGGTCAACATGGGTGTGGGCGACGCCGCCCGCGACTCCAAGCTGATCGACGGCGCGATTCGCGACCTCACCACGATCACCGGTCAGAAGCCGGCCGTCACCAAGGCCCGCAAGTCCATCGCGCAGTTCAAGCTGCGTGAGGGTCAGCCGATCGGTGCCCACGTCACGCTCCGTGGCGACCGCATGTGGGAGTTCCTGGACCGCACCCTGTCGCTCGCGCTGCCGCGCATCCGCGACTT
This sequence comes from Streptomyces sp. NRRL S-646, assembly GCF_000720765.1. GTDB lineage: Bacteria > Actinomycetota > Actinomycetes > Streptomycetales > Streptomycetaceae > Streptomyces. The sequence continues at coordinate 769,959 of NZ_JODC01000003.1, read as the reverse complement.
CCGTGGTCTGTCCCCCAAGCAGTTCGACGGCCGTGGCAACTACACCTTCGGTCTCACGGAGCAGGTCATGTTCCACGAGATCGACCAGGACAAGATCGACCGCGTCCGGGGTATGGACATCACCGTGGTGACCACGGCGACCAACGACGCTGAGGGCCGTGCGCTCCTTCGTCACCTCGGCTTCCCCTTCAAGGAGGCGTGAGCGAGATGGCGAAGAAGGCTCTGATCGCGAAGGCTGCTCGCAAGCCCAAGTTCGGCGTGCGTGGCTACACGCGCTGCCAGCGCTGCGGCCGTCCCCACTCCGTGTACCGCAAGTTCGGCCTGTGCCGCGTGTGCCTTCGTGAGATGGCTCACCGTGGCGAGCTGCCGGGCGTGACCAAGAGCTCCTGGTAATCCCCTACTTGGGGATACCTGAAGCTCTCGGTAAGCAAAGGGTTTGGTCAGGGGCCCACCCCTCCATGGCTTAGGCTAGGAGGGTTGGGCGCCCTGACGCCCGTACGACTTACTACGCCGTAGGTCCACCGCACCGCACCCGCCTCGTCTCGGATCGAGGAGAGGGATGGGCACCTGGAAACCCCGGCGAGAGAGGCCGAAGGCCAATTCATGACCATGACTGATCCGATCGCAGACATGCTTACGCGTCTGCGGAACGCGAACTCGGCATACCACGACTCCGTGTCGATGCCGGCATCGAAGATCAAGTCGCACATCGCGGAGATCCTCCAGCAGGAGGGCTTCATCACGGGCTGGAAGGTCGAGGACGCCGAGGTCGGCAAGAACCTCGTTCTCGAGCTGAAGTTCGGCCCGAACCGTGAGCGCTCCATCGCGGGCATCAAGCGGATCTCCAAGCCCGGTCTCCGGGTGTACGCGAAGTCCACCAACCTGCCGAAGGTGCTCGGCGGCCTCGGCGTGGCGATCATCTCCACGTCGCACGGGCTCCTCACCGACAAGCAGGCCGGCAAGAAGGGCGTGGGTGGGGAAGTCCTCGCCTACGTCTGGTAGCGGAAGGGAACGGAGGAAACAGCTATGTCGCGTATTGGCAAGCTCCCCATCACGGTTCCCGCCGGCGTGGACGTCACCATCGACGGCCAGACGGTCTCGGTCAAGGGCCCCAAGGGCTCGCTGACCCACACCGTCGTGGCGCCGATCGAGATCGCCAAGGGTGAGGACGGCGTTCTGAACGTCACCCGCCCCAACGACGAGCGTCAGAGCAAGGCCCTGCACGGCCTGTCCCGCACGCTGGTGGCGAACATGATCACCGGCGTGACCCAGGGTTACGTGAAGAAGCTCGAGATCAGCGGTGTCGGTTACCGCGTGACCGCCAAGGGTTCGAACCTCGAGTTCGCTCTCGGCTACAGCCACCCGATCACCGTCGAGGCCCCCGAGGGCATCACCTTCAAGGTGGAGGCCCCCACCCGGTTCTCGGTCGAGGGCATCGACAAGCAGAAGGTCGGCGAGGTTGCGGCCAACATCCGCAAGCTGCGCAAGCCCGACCCGTACAAGGCCAAGGGCGTCAAGTACGAGGGCGAAGTCATCCGCCGCAAGGTCGGAAAGGCGGGTAAGTAAGCCATGGCATACGGACAGAAGATCCTCAAGGGCGACGCCTACAAGCGCGCCGCGATCAAGCGCCGCCACATCCGGATCCGTAAGAACATCAACGGAACGGCGGAGCGTCCGCGTCTGGTCGTTACCCGCTCGAACCGCCACATCGTGGCCCAGGTGATCGACGACATCAAGGGTCACACCCTTGCGTCGGCGTCCACCCTGGACACCTCGATCCGCGGTGGCGAGGGCGACAAGTCCGCGCAGGCCAAGCAGGTCGGCGCCCTGGTCGCCGAGCGCGCCAAGGCCGCCGGTGTCGAGGCTGTCGTGTTCGACCGTGGTGGCAACCAGTACGCCGGGCGCATCGCTGCCCTGGCGGACGCCGCCCGCGAAGCCGGGCTCAAGTTCTGAGCCGCTCGTAGCTAGCGGAAAGAGAGAGGTAATCCAATGGCTGGACCCCAGCGCCGCGGTGGCGGTGCCGGTGGCGGCGAGCGGCGGGACCGTAAGGGTCGTGACGGTGGCGCAGCCGCCGCCGAGAAGACTGCTTACGTTGAGCGTGTCGTCGCGATCAACCGTGTCGCCAAGGTTGTGAAGGGTGGTCGTCGCTTCAGCTTCACCGCGCTGGTCGTGGTGGGCGACGGTGACGGCACCGTGGGTGTCGGTTACGGCAAGGCCAAGGAGGTGCCGGCCGCCATCGCCAAGGGTGTTGAGGAGGCCAAGAAGCACTTCTTCAAGGTCCCCCGTATCCAGGGCACCATCCCGCACCCCATCCAGGGTGAGAAGGCTGCCGGCGTCGTGCTCCTGAAGCCCGCGTCGCCCGGTACCGGTGTTATCGCCGGTGGTCCGGTGCGTGCCGTGCTCGAGTGCGCCGGTATCCACGACGTGCTGTCGAAGTCGCTCGGCTCCGACAACGCGATCAACATCGTGCACGCGACCGTGGAGGCCCTGAAGGGTCTGCAGCGTCCCGAGGAGATCGCGGCCCGCCGCGGTCTGCCGCTCGAGGACGTCGCTCCCGCGGCTCTGCTGCGTGCGCGTGCCGGGGCGGGTGCGTAATCATGGCGCAGCTCAAGATTACGCAGGTCAAGTCCTACATCGGCAGCAAGCAGAACCACCGTGACACCCTGCGTTCCCTTGGTCTCAAGGGCATCAACACGCAGGTCGTCAAGGAGGACCGCCCCGAGTTCCGCGGCATGGTGCACACCGTCCGCCACCTCGTGACGGTCGAGGAGGTCGACTGATCATGGCGGAGAACAACCCGCTCAAGATCCACAACCTCCGTCCCGCCCCGGGCGCCAAGACCGCCAAGACCCGTGTGGGTCGTGGTGAGGCGTCGAAGGGTAAGACGGCCGGTCGTGGTACCAAGGGTACGAAGGCTCGTTACCAGGTTCCGGAGCGCTTCGAGGGTGGCCAGATGCCCCTCCACATGCGTCTCCCGAAGCTGAAGGGCTTCAAGAACCCGTTCAAGACCGAGTTCCAGGTCGTGAACCTCGACAAGCTGGCCGCGCTCTACCCCGAGGGTGGCGAGGTCACCGTCGAGGGTCTGGTGGCCAAGGGTGCCGTTCGCAAGAACAGCCTCGTCAAGGTCCTCGGCCAGGGCGAGATCTCCGTGGCGCTGCAGGTGACGGTCGACGCCGTCTCCGGCTCCGCCAAGGAGAAGATCACCGCCGCAGGCGGCACCGTCACCGAGCTCGTCTGAATTTCTCGGACGTCTCGATGACGTAAGCAGTCCCGACCGGGGATACCTCACAATGGGGTATCCCCGGTCGGTCGTTCCAAGGGGAGCCGTGCCGCCGGTAAGGTAGCCTGCACTGTTCTTTTTTGTATCCGTCGAACCTCAAGACCGTCACCCTTGACGCAGTTGCGCGGGGGTCGCAGGAGGCACCGTGCTCACCGCGTTCGCCCGGGCGTTCAGGACGCCCGACCTGCGCAAGAAACTGCTCTTCACGCTCGCCATCATCGTGGTGTACCGGATCGGTACGCACATCCCGATCCCGGGCGTCGACTACAAGAACGTCCAGCAGTGCATGGACGTGGCCAGCTCGAACCGCGGCCTGTTCAGCCTGATCAACATGTTCAGCGGCGGCGCGCTGCTGCAGATCACGATCTTCGCGCTCGGCATCATGCCGTACATCACGGCGAGCATCATCCTGCAGCTGCTGACGGTGGTGATCCCGCGCCTCGAAGCCCTCAAGAAGGAGGGCCAGGCCGGCACGGCGAAGATCACGCAGTACACCCGGTATCTGACGGTGGCGCTTGCCATCCTCCAGGGCACCGGTCTGGTCGCCACCGCCCGCAGTGGTGCGCTGTTCTCCGGCTGCCCGGTGGCCAGCCAGATCGTTCCGGACCAGTCGATCTTCACCACCATCACCATGGTCGTCACCATGACCGCCGGTACCGGCGTCGTCATGTGGCTCGGTGAGCTCATCACCGACCGCGGCATCGGCAACGGCATGTCGATCCTGATGTTCATCTCGATCGCCGCGACCTTCCCGAGCGCGCTGTGGGCGATCAAGCTGCAGGGCAAGCTCGCCGGCGGCTGGATCGAGTTCGGCACCGTGATCGCCGTGGGTCTGGTGATGGTCGGTCTGGTGGTCTTCGTCGAGCAGGCCCAGCGACGGATCCCCGTGCAGTACGCGAAGCGCATGATCGGACGCAGGTCGTACGGTGGTACGTCCACGTACATCCCGCTGAAGGTCAACCAGGCGGGTGTCATCCCCGTGATCTTCGCCTCGTCGCTGCTCTACATCCCGAGCCTGATCGCCCAGTTCTCGGGCGGCAACTCCGGCTGGAAGACGTGGGTCCAGAACAACCTGACCAAGGGTGACCACCCGGTTTATGTCGCCACGTACTTCTTGCTGATCGTTTTCTTCGCGTTCTTCTACGTGGCGATCTCCTTCAACCCCGAGGAAGTCGCCGACAACATGAAGAAGTATGGTGGCTTCATCCCGGGCATCCGGGCTGGCCGACCGACCGCTGAGTACCTCAGCTACGTACTCAACCGGATCACCTGGCCGGGTTCGCTGTATCTGGGTCTGATCGCTCTCGTACCGACGATGGCGTTGGTTGGCTTCGGGGCAAGCCAGAACTTCCCGTTCGGTGGTACCAGCATCCTGATCATCGTGGGTGTTGGCCTCGAAACGGTGAAGCAGATTGAGAGCCAGCTTCAGCAGCGCAATTACGAAGGGTTCCTCCGCTGATGCGAATCGTCCTCGTCGGGCCGCCGGGTGCAGGGAAGGGCACGCAGGCCACTCGCCTCGCCGACAAGCTGCGCGTCCCGCACATCTCCACGGGCGACCTGTTCCGCGCCAACATCAGCCAGCAGACGGAGCTCGGGAAACTCGCGAAGTCCTACATGGACGCCGGCAATCTCGTCCCCGACGAGGTCACCATCGCGATGGCCAAGGACCGCATGGAGCAGGCCGACGCGGAGAACGGCTTCCTGCTCGACGGTTTTCCGCGCAATGTCTCGCAGGCCGAGGCGCTGGACGAGCTCCTCAAGACCGAGGGCATCAAGCTGGACGCGGTACTCGACCTCGAGGTCCCCGAGGAAGAGGTCGTCAAGCGGATCGCCGGCCGGCGCATCTGCCGCAACGACTCGGCGCACGTGTTCCACGTGACGTACAGCCCCGCCAAGAAGGAAGGCGTCTGCGACGTCTGCGGCGGCGAGCTGTACCAGCGTGACGACGACTCCGAGGACACCGTCCGCACGCGGCTCGAGGTCTACCACACGCAGACCGAGCCGATCATCGACTACTACAAGTCGCAGGGCCTGGTCGTCACGATCTCGTCCCTCGGCCCGGTGGGCGAGGTAACGCAGCGGGCGCTGGAAGCCCTCAAGCGCGAGGACGACGGCAAGTAGCCGTCAGCCCAGTTACGGCCGTGGCACCCGACGGGGCGTCACGGCCGTACTGTTGTGTAGGTAACCGGTTGACGTGAGTGACGGAGAGCGCAGGCCATCCATGGTGCAGATCAAGACCCCCGAGCAGATCGCCAAGATGCGTGAGGCGGGGCTGGTCGTCGCCGCCATCCACGCGGCCACTCGTGAGGCCGCGGTGCCAGGGGCCACCACCAAGGACCTGGACCAGGTCGCGCGCAAGGTGCTCGCCGAGCACGACGCCAAGCCGAACTTCCTCGGCTACGGCGGCTTTCCGGCCACCATCTGCACCTCGGTCAACGAGGTCGTCGTCCACGGCATCCCGTCCGACGACGTCGTCCTGAAGGACGGCGACATCATCTCCATCGACTGCGGCGCGATCATCGACGGCTGGCACGGCGACGCGGCGTACACCGCCTTCGTCGGCTCCGGCCACGACCCGGAGCTGATCGAGCTCTCCCGGGTGACGGAAGAGTCCATGTGGGCCGGCATCGCGGCGATGAAGCAGGGCAACCGGCTGGTGGATGTGTCGAGGGCCATCGAGACGTACATCCGCCGTCAGCCGAAGCCGGGCGGCGGCAAGTACGGGATCATCGAGGACTACGGCGGCCACGGCATCGGCACCGAGATGCACATGGACCCGCATCTGCTGAACTACGTCGAGAAGCGCCGCGGGAAGGGACCGAAGCTGGTCCCGGGCTTCTGCCTGGCGATCGAGCCGATGGTGTCCCTCGGTACGCCGAAGACGGAGGTTCTCTCCGACGACTGGACCGTCATCACGATCGACGGCACGTGGTCGTCCCACTGGGAGCACTCGGTGGCCTTGACGGAGGCCGGTCCTCTGGTGCTCACGGCTCCCGACGGCGGTAAGGCGAAGCTGGCCGAGTACGGCATCGTGGCTGCTCCGGACCCGCTGGCGTAACGCCTGCGGTGGGTGGGGCATGCGCGCCGTACGCGGCTGCGGGTCCGGCTGTGGCCACCCGTTCCGCCCTGGGGGCACCTCCCAGGCCCTTGAGGCACTGGGGGAGGAACGACTGCCCACAGCCTGTACGTGGCTTAACGATCTCCAGTGCGGGGCATCCTTCCTCGATTCGTCTTTCGGGATGCGCTGACGTAGACTGACTCGTCGGCTCTCGTGTACCCGCATGTCCGCATGCACCCGTAAGGGAAACGCACGGAGTCGATCAAGGTAGTCGATTCGAAGGGCGAAGCGTGGCCAAGAAGCAAGGTGCCATCGAGATCGAGGGCACTGTCGTCGAGTCTCTTCCGAACGCCATGTTCAAGGTCGAGCTCCAGAACGGCCACCAGGTCCTGGCACACATCAGCGGCAAGATGCGTATGCACTACATCCGCATCCTCCCTGACGACCGGGTCGTGGTGGAGCTGTCTCCGTACGACCTGACGCGTGGCCGGATCGTCTACCGCTACAAGTAGATCTTGCCCGCATCCCGCTTCGGCGGGGTGGTGGCACTGACCCGGAGAACCTCAATCCCATGAAGGTCAAGCCGAGCGTCAAGAAGATCTGCGACAAGTGCAGGGTGATCCGCCGTCACGGTCGGGTCATGGTCATCTGCGAGAACCCGCGCCACAAGCAGCGCCAGGGCTGACGCACGATCGACCGATCCCTCTGCATCGACATCGCAGAGATTCGCGCGACGCGAGCTGAATATGTTCATACGCAGGACCCAAGCCGACACGGCTTGACACCCCCGGTTCGGAGGCCGGGGACTCGGTTCGTACCTCGTACGGCGGCCGGGAACCGGTTCTGCGGAAGACCTCCGAAGATCACCAGGAGCCATTGAAGTGGCACGCGTTTCCGGTGTTGACATCCCGCGCGAAAAGCGCGTGGAGGTCGCCCTCACCTACGTGTTCGGCATCGGCCGGACCCTTTCGCAGCAGACGCTGGCGGAGACGGGCATCGACCCGAACACCCGTGTTCGTGACCTGAGCGAAGAGCAGCTCGTCGCGATCCGCGAGTACGTCGACAACAACATCAAGACCGAGGGTGACCTCCGTCGCGAGATCCAGGCCGACATCCGCCGCAAGGTCGAGATCGGCTGCTACCAGGGTCTCCGTCACCGTCGCGGTCTGCCCGTCCGCGGTCAGCGCACCAGCACCAACGCCCGTACCCGCAAGGGTCCGCGTCGCGCCATCGCCGGCAAGAAGAAGCCGGGCAAGAAGTAGTCCTCAGCGGACAACGCTTCATCAGCGGTCTTCGCTGTAGGACCGACCACCTCCCCGTAGGAGTTTGTAGATGCCCCCCAAGGGTCGTCAGGGCGCTGCCAAGAAGGTGCGCCGCAAGGAAAAGAAGAACGTCGCTCACGGCCACGCGCACATCAAGAGCACGTTCAACAACACGATCGTCTCGATCACGGACCCCTCGGGCAACGTGATCTCCTGGGCCTCCGCCGGCCACGTCGGCTTCAAGGGCTCGCGCAAGTCCACCCCCTTCGCCGCGCAGATGGCCGCCGAGTCGGCCGCCCGCCGCGCGCAGGAGCACGGCATGCGCAAGGTCGACGTCTTCGTGAAGGGCCCGGGCTCCGGTCGCGAGACCGCGATCCGCTCCCTCCAGGCCACGGGCCTCGAGGTCGGCTCCATCCAGGACGTCACCCCCACCCCGCACAACGGCTGCCGTCCGCCGAAGCGTCGTCGCGTCTGACGCGTCGCCTTCGCAGGCAGTGGTTTCGGGCGGTACGGCTCTGTAAGGGTCGTATCGCCCGTACCCTTGTAGTACCTCAGGGCGTCAAATAGCGGGCGCCCCTGACAGAAGGAACGCAACATGCTGATCGCTCAGCGTCCCTCGTTGACCGAAGAGGTCGTCGACGAGTTCCGCTCCCGGTTCGTGATCGAGCCGCTGGAGCCGGGCTTCGGCTACACCCTCGGCAACTCCCTGCGTCGTACGCTCCTCTCCTCGATCCCGGGTGCGGCGGTCACGTCCATCCGCATCGACGGCGTTCTGCACGAGTTCACCACCGTGCCGGGCGTCAAGGAGGACGTCACCGACCTGATCCTCAACATCAAGCAGCTGGTCGTCTCCTCGGAGCACGACGAGCCGGTCGTGATGTACCTGCGCAAGCAGGGTCCGGGTCTCGTCACCGCCGCCGACATCGCGCCCCCGGCCGGTGTCGAGGTGCACAACCCCGACCTCGTCCTCGCCACGCTCAACGGCAAGGGCAAGCTGGAGATGGAGCTGACGGTCGAGCGCGGCCGCGGTTACGTCTCCGCCGTGCAGAACAAGCAGGTGGGCCAGGAGATCGGCCGTATCCCGGTCGACTCCATCTACAGCCCCGTGCTGAAGGTCACGTACAAGGTCGAGGCGACCCGTGTCGAGCAGCGCACCGACTTCGACAAGCTGATCGTCGACGTCGAGACCAAGCAGGCGATGCGTCCGCGTGACGCCATGGCCTCCGCCGGTAAGACCCTGGTCGAGCTGTTCGGTCTCGCCCGCGAGCTGAACATCGACGCCGAGGGCATCGACATGGGCCCGTCCCCGACGGACGCCGCCCTCGCCGCTGATCTGGCGCTGCCGATCGAGGAGCTGGAGCTCACCGTTCGGTCGTACAACTGCCTCAAGCGTGAGGGCATCCACTCCGTGGGTGAGCTCGTGGCGCGCTCCGAGGCCGACCTCCTGGACATCCGCAACTTCGGTGCGAAGTCCATCGACGAGGTCAAGGCGAAGCTGGCCGGCATGGGCCTGGCCCTGAAGGACAGCCCGCCCGGATTCGACCCGACCGCCGCCGCCGACGCCTTCGGCGCCGACGACGACGCGGACGCGGGTTTCGTGGAGACCGAGCAGTACTGATCGGTCTTTGCCGGTGAGCATCCGCTCATCGGGTTCCTGACCCCGGTACCTGATACGGCCGGGGCAGACACACAGGAGAAGAACAATGCCGAAGCCCACCAAGGGTGCCCGTCTGGGCGGCAGCGCCGCGCACGAGAAGCTGCTCCTCGCGAACCTCGCGAAGTCGCTGTTCGAGCACGGCCGTATCACCACCACCGAGGCGAAGGCCCGCCGTCTGCGGCCGTACGCCGAGCGTCTGGTGACCAAGGCGAAGAAGGGCGACCTTCACAACCGCCGCCAGGTGCTGCAGGTCATCACGGACAAGAGCGTCGTCCACACGCTCTTCACCGAGATCGGCCCGCGCTACGAGAACCGTCCGGGTGGCTACACCCGCATCACCAAGATCGGTAACCGCCGTGGCGACAACGCGCCCATGGCTGTCATCGAGCTGGTCGAGGCGCTGACGGTTGCGCAGCAGGCGACGGGTGAGGCCGAGGCCGCCACCAAGCGTGCCGCCAAGGACGCCGAGGCTGCGGCTCCGGTCGAGGACGCCAAGGTCGACACGACCAAGGCCGACGAGGCTGAGGACGCTGCCGAGGAGTCGAAGGACGCGTAAGCGTTCTGCCGGGGGCTGTGCATCGGCGGCTGCGAGTTCGTTGTGGCTGGTCGCGCACACGCGGCGTTAGCCGCAAATCCGACACAGTCCCGCGCCCCTTCAGGGCGTTGGCGGGCCCGTTCCTTTCGAGGAGCGGGCCCGCTTTGGTGTTCTTGAGAGGATCTCTGGGTGAGTGACGAAGTAGAGCCCGGTTACGTACGTGTCCGTCTCGATCTCTCCTATGACGGGAGCGAGTTCTCCGGGTGGGCCAAGCAGGCCGGGGGGCGGCGGACCGTGCAGGGGGAGATCGAGGACGCCCTGCGGACCGTGACGCGGTCGGGGGGAACGACGTACGAGCTGACCGTGGCCGGGCGGACCGATGCCGGGGTGCATGCGCGGGGGCAGGTGGCCCATGTCGATCTGCCGCGGGAGGTCTGGGGTGCGCACCACGACAAGCTGCTCAAGCGGCTTGCGGGGCGGCTGCCGAGGGATGTGCGGGTCTGGGCCCTCAGGGAGGCTCCCAGCGGCTTCAACGCCCGGTTCTCGGCGGTCTGGCGGCGGTACGCGTATCGCGTGACCGACAACCCCGGTGGCGTCGACCCGCTGCTGCGCAACCACGTCCTCCGGCACGACTGGCCGCTCGACGTGGACGCCATGAACGAGGCCGCCGAACGGCTGCTGGGGGAGCACGACTTCGCCGCCTACTGCAAGAAGCGGGAGGGCGCGACCACCATTCGTACGCTGCAGCAGCTGAGCCTGGTGCGCGGGGACGACGGGATCATCACCGCGACCGTGCGGGCCGACGCCTTCTGCCACAACATGGTGCGCTCGCTGATCGGGGCGCTGTTGTTCGTGGGGGACGGGCACCGGGGGCCGGACTGGCCGGGGAAGGTGCTCGCGGCCGGCGTACGCGACTCCGCCGTGCATGTCGTACGGCCGCACGGGCTGACCCTGGAGGAGGTCGGCTACCCGGCCGACGAGCTGCTCGCCGCGCGCAACAAGGAGGCGCGGAACAAGCGGACGCTGCCCGGGGCCGGGTGTTGCTAGTTACCGGTTCGCCGCTGCCGACGCCTGGGCCTCGCCGCGGCTGTGGATCTGGCGGTATGTGAACAGCCGCAGGTCGTTGCCGGCCGAGTACACCGTCGTGGACTGGTTGGTGACGTCCTTGCCGGTGGTGAAGCCGGCGGTGGCGAAGTAGGCGTAGCGGCCGTAGGAGTTGGCTGTCGTGAGGCAGGTGGCGGCGTTGCAGAAGGCCTTCACCCCGTCACCGGCCAACGCCTTGATGAAGCCCTTCTTGTCCGACTGGGTCCTGGCCCTGGTCGCCTGTGCCTCGGTGTCGAAGACGGCGACGCCGATCGTCACCGCGACGTCCTTCGTGGTGTAGGTGACGCGCAGGAGGCGGGTGCAGTCGTTGGCGGTGAGGACCTTCGGGAGGGTGCCCTGCGCGGTCGGGGCGCAGCTCTTCGTGTCGGTCGTCGCGCCCCGCTTGTACACGGTGGAGCCCATGGGCAGCTTGGCGTACGGGAAGAGGCTCTGCGCGCTGAGCGGGGCAGTGTCCTTGGCCTTGCTGGCGATGAACTCCCTCGGGTCCAGCGGGGGCGGGGCGCTGGTCGGGGCGAAGGAGGGCGCCGAGGCGCTGCTGCTCGGGATGGACCCGCTGGCGGGCAGGTTGGACGGGTTGCCCGAGGCCTCGTTGTTGCCGTTCGCCGATACGACGGCCATGGCGACGGCGGTGCCGATCGCGATCGTGGCGACCGCGCCGCCGCCGATGAACAGCATCCGGCGCTTCTTGTTGCGCGTCTCGGAGGCCTCGGCGAGCGCTGCCCAGTCCGGGGTCTGGCCGTCGTCGCCGCCGCTGGTCCACGGCTGCTGGGATTGCGGTTTCCAGGGGTCCCACTGGGACTGGGGTCCCCCCTGCTGCCCATAGCTCATGGGGCGCATCTTAGACGGGAGGCGGAGGGTGCCGGTGTGTCTCCGGTGGAGCGGCCGGGGACCTTTCCGGCAGGGGGGCACAACTCGGTCGCTGCTCGGTCGCTGCTCGGTCTCCGCCGTGTGGCGGAGACCTCGTTTTGACCCGTTCAGGTCTGCGCAGGTATTCTGCTTCTTCGTTGTGTATTGGCTCGCTCGTTCTCACGCGAGAGGCCTTTACCTAGGTTCCCTGGAGCAGTTACCAGTGGGCGGCATACGGGCAGTGTTCCCGGCATATTTGTCGTCCCCAGCTGCACGATCGCTTCAGTGATGCCAAGTGTCAGCACCCATCCCTGAAGAAGAAGGCTGCGAAGTGCGTACGTACAGCCCCAAGCCCGGCGATGTGACTCGCCAGTGGCACGTCATTGACGCTCAGGACGTCGTCCTGGGCCGTCTCGCCACCACCGCTGCGTCCCTCCTGCGGGGCAAGCACAAGCCGATCTACGCCCCTCACGTCGACACCGGTGACTTCGTCATCATCATCAACGCCGACAAGGTGCACCTCTCCGGCAACAAGCGGACCCAGAAGATGGCGTACCGCCACTCCGGCTACCCGGGTGGTCTGCGCTCCGTCCGCTACGACGACCTCCTCGCGAACAACCCCGAGAAGGCCGTCGAGAAGGCCGTCAAGGGCATGCTCCCCAAGAACACCCTGGGCCGTCAGATGCTCTCGAAGCTGAAGGTCTACTCGGGCGACCAGCACCCCCACGCTGCCCAGCAGCCGGTGCCGTTCGAGATCACCCAGGTCGCGCAGTAAGTCCGGCCACCCCCTAAGACTGAAGAGAATCTGAGGAGCATCGTGGCCGAGACCACCGTTGAGCAGCCGGTCGAAGAGACCGAGACCGAGCTTGTCGACATCGACAGCTACACCACCGAGTCCGAGGTCCCCGTCGAGGGCGAGTACACCTCGGAGTCCCTCGCGTCCCGCTTCGGCGAGCCCCAGCCGGCCGCCGGCCTGGGCCGTCGCAAGAACGCCATCGCCCGCGTCCGGATCGTCCCGGGCACCGGCAAGTGGAAGATCAACGGTCGCACCCTCGAGGACTACTTCCCGAACAAGGTGCACCAGCAGGAAGTCAACGAGCCCTTCAAGGTGCTCGAGCTCGAAGGCCGCTACGACGTCATCGCCCGTATCTCGGGTGGCGGTGTCTCCGGTCAGGCCGGTGCGCTCCGTCTCGGTGTCGCACGCGCGCTGAACGAGGCCGACGTCGACAACAACCGCGGCCCGCTCAAGAAGGCCGGCTTCCTCAAGCGCGACGACCGTGCGGTCGAGCGCAAGAAGGCCGGTCTGAAGAAGGCCCGCAAGGCCCCGCAGTACAGCAAGCGCTAAGCTTCGCTGCCTGCTCGTACGAACGCCCCGGCGGCACGCCTCAGTGCTGTCGGGGCGTTCGTTTATCACCGTCGGGGGCGTATAACGGCACAAGACCCTCGAAGTCTTGTGTGATGGGCTGCCGGTACGCCTGCGACAACTGACGCTTCCTCAGGAGGACAAGTGGGACGACTCTTCGGCACGGACGGCGTGCGCGGCGTAGCCAACGCGGACCTGACGGCGGAGATGGCGCTCGGCCTCTCCGTGGCCGCGGCGCACGTACTGGCCGAGGCGGGCACCTTCGAGGGCCACCGGGCGACGGCGGTCGTCGGACGGGACCCGCGTGCGTCCGGGGAGTTCCTGGAGGCCGCCGTGGTCGCCGGCCTCGCCAGCGCGGGTGTGGACGTCCTGCGCGTCGGAGTGCTGCCCACTCCTGCGGTGGCGTATCTCACGGGCGCGCTCGGCGCCGATCTGGGCGTCATGCTCTCCGCCAGCCACAACGCCATGCCCGACAACGGCGTCAAGTTCTTCGCCCGCGGCGGCCACAAGCTCGCCGACGAGCTGGAGGACAGGATCGAGGCCGTGTACGACTCCCACCGGCACGGCGAGCCCTGGGAGCGGCCTACCGGTGCGGGCGTCGGGCGGGTGCGGTCGTACGACGAGGGGTTCGACCAGTACGTCGCGCATCTGATCGGCGTACTCCCGAACCGGCTCGACGGGCTGAAGATCGTCCTCGACGAGGCGCACGGTGCCGCGGCGCGGGTCTCGCCGGAGGCGTTCTCGCGGGCCGGTGCCGAGGTGATCACGATCGGCGCCGAGCCGGACGGGCTCAACATCAACGACGGCTGCGGATCGACCCATCTGGATCTGCTGAAGGCCGCCGTCGTGGAGCACGGGGCCGCGCTCGGCATCGCGCACGACGGTGACGCGGACCGGTGCCTCGCCGTGGACCACACCGGCGCGGAGATCGACGGCGACCAGATCCTGGCCGTGCTGGCGCTGGCGATGCGGGAGCGGGGCGTACTGCGTCAGGACACCGTTGTCGCGACGGTCATGTCCAACCTCGGCTTCAAGCTGGCGCTGGAGCGGGAGGGGCTGCATCTCGTCCAGACGGCGGTCGGGGACCGGTATGTGCTGGAGGAGATGAAGGAGCACGGATACGCGCTCGGTGGCGAGCAGTCCGGGCACGTGATCATCCTCGATCACGCGACCACCGGGGACGGCACGCTGACCGGGTTGTTGCTGGCGGCCCGGGTCGCCGAGACCGGTCGTACGCTCAAGGACCTCACGGGTGTCATGGAGCGGCTGCCGCAGGTGCTGATCAATGTGCCGGACGTGGACCGGGCGCGGGTGAAGACCTCTGCGGAGCTGGCGGCTGCCGTTGCCGAGGCCGAGCGGGAACTCGGGTCCACCGGGCGGGTGTTGCTGCGGCCGTCGGGGACGGAGCCGTTGGTGCGGGTGATGGTCGAGGCTGCGGACATCGACCAGGCTCGGGCGGTGGCCGGGCGGCTTGCCGATGTGGTGAAGTCGGCGCTGGGCTAGGGCCGACCCCGGGTCACCCATAGGTAGTAACAAAATGTGCCGAACGGGTTACTGATTGTTTCACTGGCGTCGAGGCCGCCATGCGTGGCGTGCCCCCGACGGAAGTGAGAAACAGCATGAAGACAGTCAGCAGCACCCTGAAGCGACTGGCCGTTCCGGCCCTGGCCGTGAGTCTCGCCGTTCCCGCGTTCGCCACCCCGGCCGCGGCCGCGACCCCCGGCTCCACCGCGCTCCGTCTGTTCGGCATGGTGGTGCTCAGCGCACGCTCGGGCGTGGCGAACCACGTCACTGCCAGCACCTCCACCGGTCGTGTGGTCCTCACGGACGACACAGGCATCGCGCTGGGGCCGGGTTGCGTTCGGCTGTCCGCCACCAGCGTCGACTGCGGCAGCGTCGCCGGCACCTCCCGGCTCTCGGTCGGACTGGGTGACCTGGCCGACAGCTTCGACGGGACGAGCGTTTCGCTGCCCACCCTCGTCGACGCCGGTGCGGGCTCCGACACCGTGGCGACCGGCAGCGGCAACGACACGATCGGCGTGAGCGGCGACGCGCCCGCCGTCGACACGGTGTCCTGTGACGGTGGCTCGGCCGACGTGGTGTTCGCCGACCCCGGCGACAGCGTCGCCGCGGACTGCGAAACGCGCCGTTAGACGCCGCCCGCCTTCGCCGTGCGTTCACGCTGCCTGGCCCAGAGCCATTTCTGGGCCAGGAGTGTGAGGGTGCCGGCGAGGACGATGCCGAGCAGGTTCAGCAGCAGTTGCGCCGTGGAGCCCCAGGCCTGCTTGTACTCGTTGTAGGCGAAGGCCACTGCCGCGTTCGCAGCGGCCGGGACCGTCGTCACCGAGATGGCCACGCCGACCAGGGCGCCCGACTTCGCCGAGGTCAGGGAGAGGGTGCCTGCCGCTCCGGCCAGTACTGCGACGACGAACGAGAACGCATCGGGACGGTAGATGAAGTTGGTGTTGGGGCGGGTGGCTTCCAACTGGACCTTGGTGAACAGGCCGACGCCGTCCATGAAGTAGGTGAAGCCGACCGTCACCAGCATGGCGACGGCGAAGCCGACGAGCAGTGCGGTCAGCGAGCGCAGGGCGAGGCGCGGATGACGCTGCACCAGCGCCGTGCAGATGCCTGCCAGCGGGCCGAACTCCGGGCCCACCGCCATCGCGCCCACGATCAGGATCGCGTTGTCGAGGACGACACCGCAGGCCGCGATCATCGTGGCGAGTGTGATGAAGGCGACGTAGGTGACGGAGAGCGTGGACTCCTCGTGCGTCGCCTCGGTGAGTTGCTCCCACAGCACGGCGTCCGCGCCTTCGCCGGGTGCCTCCGCCTCGGCCTTGTCGGCGCGCTTGGACAGCGAGAGGTCGATGTTCTCGACGGCGATGGATCCGGTGCGGTCGAGCTCCAACGCCCTGAGCTCGCCGATGAGTTCGTCGCCCGCCTCACGTGCGACGTCGCACATCACGACGTCGCCGGCCGGGTTGCGGGCGACTCCCGGCAGCACGACGAGATGCGTGGTGCCGACGGTCCTCTCGATCAGGCGGACCACGTCGTCGGTCCTGTCCGACGGCGTGATCAGGCGCAGGTGCAGCATGGTTCTTTCTAACAGGCGGAACTACAGCTTGCGCAGCCGCAGGCGCTGGACCTTGTGGTCCGGGCCCTTGCGGACGACCAGGGTGGCCCGGCCGCGGGTCGGGGCGATGTTCTCCACCAGGTTGGGCTTGTTGATGGTGCGCCACTGGGTGCGGGCGTACTCGAGGGCCTCCTCCTCGGACACCTGCGTGTACTTGCGGAAGTACGAGTGCGGGTCCTGGAAGGCCGTCTGACGCAGTTTCTTGAACCGGTTGAGGTACCAGCGTTCGACGTCCTCGGGGCTGGCGTCGATGTACACGCTGAAGTCGAAGAAGTCGGCGAGACCGACGCGGGTACGGCCGTCCTTGCCGGGGAGGGCGGGCTGCAGGACGTTCAGGCCCTCGACGATCAGGATGTCCGGGCGGCGGACCGTGAGTCGCTGGTCGGGGACGATGTCGTAGATGAGGTGGGAGTAGACGGGGGCCGTCACCTCGTCCTTGCCCGCCTTGATGTCGGCGACGAAGCGGGTCAGGGCACGGCGGTCGTAGGACTCGGGGAAACCCTTCCGCGACATGAGGCCACGGGCCTGGAGCTCCTTGGTGGGAAGCAGAAAGCCGTCGGTCGTGACCCGCTCGACGCGCGGGTGCTCGGGCCAGCGGGAGAGCAGGGCCTGGAGGAGGCGGGCGACGGTGGATTTGCCGCCCGCCACGGAGCCGGCGACGCCTATGACGAAGGGCGTGCCGGACTGGGAGCCCTGTTCGCCGAGGAAGGTGTTCAGGGCGCCTCTGAGGCCGTCGGTGGCCCCGACGTAGAGGTTGAGGAGCCGAGACAGCGGGAGGTAGATGTCCCGCACCTCGTCGAGGTCGATGACGTCACCGAGGCCACGCAGCTTCTCGACCTCCTCGGCGGTCAGGGGGAGCGGCGTCTTCTCACGCAGCGCGCTCCACTCCGCGCGGGTGAGGTCGACGTAGGGAGTCGCCTCCGGCCTGGGCCGGTGGGCGCTCCGGGGCATCGAGGAGACCGGAGAGATCACAGTCCATTGTTAACGGAGTTTGAACGGGGTGCAGGGTGGGGTCGGTCACGTTGTTCCGTGATCAAGCTCTCTGGGCGGCGTGATCACGTGAAGTCCGCGTGTGCGAGGTGGGTGCCGCAGGGGCCTGGCCGACACGACTTCTCGGGGTACGTCACCTTCGATGCTGTCGGTGAAACCGGACACGATTGCCGTACCGGGATCACGCTTGGAGACGTGCCAGTCGCTTCGCGGCCCGGCGTCTCGCGGGCTCGAAGGGGTCGGCGGACGCCCCGGCGCCCTCTCCGGGGGTCGCGGCCCATCCGCGGACCTTGTCCGCCACCTTGAGCAGGCGCCCGTCCCCCGGCTTGACGTCGATGTAGAACAGGGCTTCGTCGGACTTCTTGTCGTCGCCGCCCCACCGCACGACGCCTTCCAGGTCGGCGAGGATGTCACGGACGATCACGAGCTGGTTCGGGAAATATCCGCCTCGCTGTCCGGACGGGTAGAAGTCCGGGCGGATGTGGACCGCCGTCCCCGAGGCGAGGTTGGACTCCGCCAGCCCCTTGCGGACCTTCCCGGGGTGGCGCCAGCCGACGACATCACCGCGGCGGAGGGTGTCGATCTCGTAGTGGAAGCGCTGGATGACGTGGACGAGAACGGTTTCGGCATCTCCCATCCGGACCTGCACGCCGTCGAGGGGGGTGCCGAGGACGGGCCGGGTCCAGATGCTGCCGCCGTCGTCCGCGGCCTTCTCCATCTCCCAGCCGTTCAGGGACGGCTGACCGGTCGTCACCGGGCTCGGTGCCGGACCGCCGGCCGCGGGCGGCGTGACCGCCTGGGCGGAAGGAGCCAGCAGTGTGCCTCCTGCGAGCGAGGCCAGGGCCGCTCCCCCCGTGACAGCGGCGGTACGGGAGAGCAGGGTACGGCGCGATATGTCAGCACTCACGGTGCGTCACTCCAGAGTTGGCTACAGGGCCGAGGAGACGGCCTGAAAGACGAGGAAGGGGACGATGACGACTGGCATGGCCTTCAGCCACGGGCTCAGCGGCCGGTCACGGTGCAGCGGCACGAGAACGTCCGTCACGACCAGCAGCAGCACCACCAGCAGCCCGGATGCGGTCGCGGTCCATGTGGCCAGGCCGGTCCTGTCGCAGTCGGCCCCGCACACTTCGACGATCGTGCTGGAGCGGTCGACGGCAGATCCGCCCCATCGGCGGGCGGACAGCCACCACAGGCTGTACAGGGGAACCATGGCCGGGATCCCGACGAGGAAGTTGACCAGCAGCGCCGGCCACGGTGGCCGCAGGCCTTTCATCAGGTGTGGTCGCGCATCGGCGCGTAGTACTTCTCGAAGACGCGGTACAGGCCCATGCGCTTCTTCCCCTCCGTCGTCGCGTCGTCCGTGGTGCCCTGATAGCGGATCAGTACCTTCTCGATGTCCGCTTCCGTGGACTCGACGGTCGGCCCGGCGACGCCGATCAGGGACGCGTGGTACATGTGCACGAAGGGCACGGTCGCGATGGTGAACGAGTTGTTCGTCCGCAGCTTGGTCCAGATCTCGAACAGATCGGCGTCGTTGTTCGGGTCCCGTCGGGACGTCGCGGACAGCAGCCCGCGGTCGACCGCCAGGTTCCTCGCCTTGATCGCGGTGACACCGAAGATCTGCGCCAGACCGGTGGAGGAGTCCCGCATCGACTCCGTGATCTTGTCCGGCCACCAATCGGGCAGCTGGCCGGTGTGGTACTCGTACACGGCGGCGTCGGAATAGCGGTCGTCCACCTTGAGGACGCCGCTGACGTTGTAGTGGCGCATCTCCCACAGCACGGGAATCTGGATCAGCGCCTTGCGCATCCTGTACCGGCGGGCCAGGTCGGTGAACACGTTGTCCCAGCTGAGCACGAAGTCGATGGCTTCGGTGGTGGTCCACTTGGTGTAGAAGTTCGACTCGGGTACGCCGACCGACTCCATGTAGGCCCGGATGTCCGCGCGCAGACCTTCCCAGAAGGTGTTGTTGAACTCGACGTCGAGGCCGGAACCGCTGGACGGTGACGGATTGAAGGAGTTCTGCCCGGTGTCCCTGCCGTGTGCGATGTTGATGTCGACGTTGATGCTGCCGTCCCCGGAACCGACCGTCTTGGTGACGATCTGGTCGAAGGCCCAGTTGTTCGGCATGGGGTAGCCGAAGTTGCCGGAGAACGCGTACGACATGTCGGAGACGAAGCTCGCGTCGGCCAGCTTGAGTTCGGACACCCGCGAGCAGACGTTCCTGGGCCCGTAGACGCCCACCAGGTACTTGCCGCCGGTGGACTCGATGCCGTCGTTGATGCCCTGGAAGTGCGGGATGACGTTGCTGGTGACCTCGTCGTCGACGGCGTCGAAGTCGACGGCGAAGTAGATACGGGTACCGGGCTTGAAGCCGTGCTTCTCGGCGTGCATGACGGCTGAGATGGCGTCCGCCGTGCCCTGGGGCGCGCTGAAGGAGTCCTTGCCGCGCCCGTAGGTCTGGTAGATGGGGAAGCAGCGCAGTCCGTTGTCGGCGATGGTCTGCAGTTCGCCGGGCTGGATCTCCTTCTCCTTCGTGCTGCCGCTGGGCACGGCCGCCGGGTTGTACAGGTAGCGGCCCACGTACTTCACGCCCGCCGCCTTCAGGGCGGCCGCACGAGCCGGCGTGATCTTCGTGACGCAGTCGCAGGCCTCGCCCTTGCGGGACTGGTCGCCGAACGAGACCAGCAGAGAGGCCCAGGTGGAGAAGTCACCCGCGCCGGTGACGGGCAGTTTCACGAAGGACTGGAACTCACGGACCGCGTCGGCCAGACCGCCGGTGAAGGTCCCCTCGAAGGACACCCCGTACCGCCTGTTGAAGATCATGGCGGCGGTGAACAGGAGAACCCAGGTGCCCTTTGCGCCGACCGTGACGGTGTGGTTCTTCAAACCGTCCTGAGTGCCGGGGCCGAAGTTGCCGTTGGCGGTGCCGTCGGCCATACCCAGCTCGTACTGCACGGCGTAGATCATGGCCTTGGCCACGTCGCGCGAGTAGATACCGTCGCAGGGGACGACGAAGAAGTCCTGCCTGTTGACGTAGCGGCCGTTGAGCCACTGCTGGATGTCCCGAACGGTGTCGGTGCCGTTGCCGACGGTGACGTAGGCGTCCATGTTCAGCAGGCCTTTGAACACCTTCGGCACCAGATCGCTGCCCGTGTACACCCGGTCGACGCCCATGTGCTGCTTGAGCTGCGTGATCGAGGAGGCGACCCGGTCGCTGAACTTGCCGTCGATGCCGCCGCCGTCGTAGCCCTTGCAGTACAGAGCGGACTGGACGATCCGGATGAAGTCAGCCGAAGGTGCCGTGGAAGCGTTGATCTTCGGGTGCTTCGTCTGAAGGGCCGACAGCGTTCCCGGTCCGAAGCTGTTGGACACAGGGCTGATGCCCAACTCCCACTGCAGTGCGCGAGTGAGGGCGTACATCGTGTTCCAGCCGGTCTGCCCGTCTTCCTTGACCGTCATGCCTGTCCGGCTGCCGTACGTCGCGTTGACGAATTTCTGTGCCTGCAACACCATCTGGTCGGCCATCAGCGCCCCTCCGTTTTCGGCAGGGAGCGTCCACAAGCTGACGCAAAGCGGCTCCCCCCGTCGCCGTTCCGATACGCGCCCCCTTGTTCGAGCGGTGGTCAGCCGCGTTCGAGGGGCGAGTGGGATCACTGTAAACAGGCGGGTGCGGAGAGGCGCAAGAGAAGATCAACAGGGTGGCGTGAAACCGCAGCGCTTCACTTCAGTCATCCGATGGTCAAGATTCCATGCGGTTGCTGCAACCTTTTGGTGAAGAACCGGCGGTGAGCGGAGTGCGGGTGCAGCCAAGATGGCTGAAAGTGGGCCCGTCGGCAGCTGCGATGGCCCGCGCCCCGCCATGGACCGGTCCCCACTCCCCTTGGTTCACGCGGGCCGGACAGACCAGACCAATCGGAAACCGCGCCTCATGGCGGCGAGCGCCGGAATTTCCGATTTCGGGCACGCTGCGCCGTGTTCGGGCGGCTCCCGGTGCCTAGGCTGCGGTGCATGTGCGGAATCGTGGGATACGTGGGGTCGCAGTCGGCGCTCGATGTCGTGATGGCCGGGCTGAAGCGGCTGGAGTACCGGGGGTACGACTCGGCGGGCGTCGCCGTGCTCGCGGATGGCGGGCTCGCCGCCGCGAAGAAGGCCGGCAAGCTGGTGAACCTGGAGAAGGAGCTGGTGGACCGGCCCCTGCCGACGGGCTCGACGGGGATCGGGCACACGCGGTGGGCCACGCATGGCGGGCCGACTGACGCGAACGCGCATCCGCATCTGGACAATGCGGGGCGGGTCGCCGTCGTCCACAACGGGATCATCGAGAACTTCGCCTTGCTGCGGGCCGAGTTGGAGGAACGCGGGCACGATCTGGCGTCCGACACCGACACGGAGGTCGTGGCTCATCTGCTCGCCGAGGAGTACTCGTCCTGCGCCGATCTCGCGGAGGCCATGCGGCTCGTCTGCCGGCGGCTGGAGGGGGCGTTCACCTTGGTCGCGGTGCATGCCGATGAGCCGGATGTGGTCGTGGGGGCTCGGCGGAACTCGCCTCTCGTGGTGGGTGTTGGGGAGGGCGAGGCGTTCCTGGCTTCCGATGTCGCCGCGTTCATCGCCCATACGCGGTCGGCGATCGAGCTGGGCCAGGACCAGGTCGTCGAGCTGCGGCGCGACGGGGTGACGGTGACGGGGTTCGACGGCCGCCCGGCCGACGTGCGCTCGTACCACGTCGACTGGGACGCCTCCGCCGCGGAAAAGGGGGGCTATGACTACTTCATGCTCAAGGAGATCGCCGAGCAGCCCAAGGCGGTCGCCGATACGTTGCTGGGGCGCATCGACGTCTCCGGTTCGCTGACGCTGGATGAAGTACGGATCAGTACCGCCGAGTTGAGGGAAGTCGACAAGGTCGTCATCGTCGCCTGCGGTACGGCTTTCCACGCGGGGCTGATCGCCAAGTACGCCATCGAGCACTGGACGCGGATTCCGTGCGAGGTGGAGCTCGCGAGCGAGTTCCGGTACCGGGATCCGATCCTCGGTGCGCGGTCGCTCGTCATCGCCATCTCGCAGTCCGGCGAGACCATGGACACGCTGATGGCGCTACGGCACGCGCGGGAGCAGGGCTCCAAGGTGCTCGCCATCTGCAACACCAATGGGTCGACGATTCCGCGGGAATCGGATGCGGTGCTGTACACGCATGCGGGGCCGGAGGTGGCCGTCGCCTCGACCAAGGCGTTTCTGACGCAGTTGGTGGCGTGCTATCTCGTAGCCCTGTATCTGGGGCAGGTGCGGGGCACCAAGTGGGGCGACGAGATCGGGGCCGTGATCCGGGACCTGTCGCAGATCTCCGGTGAGGTCGAGCGGGTGCTGGAGACCATGGAGCCGGTGCGGGAGCTCGCGCGGTCGCTCGCGGGCAAGGACACGGTGCTGTTCCTGGGGCGGCATGTGGGGTATCCGGTGGCCCTGGAGGGGGCTCTGAAGCTGAAGGAGCTCGCTTACATGCACGCCGAGGGGTTTGCGGCGGGTGAGCTGAAGCATGGGCCGATCGCGTTGATCGAGGAGGACATGCCGGTGGTGGTGGTCGTGCCGTCGCCTCGGGGGCGGTCCGTGCTCCACGACAAGATCGTGTCCAACATTCAGGAGATCCGGGCTCGGGGTGCGCGGACGATTGTGATCGCGGAGGAGGGGGACGAGGCGGTGGTGCCGTACGCCGACCATCTCGTACGGATCCCTGCGACGCCGACGTTGCTGCAGCCGCTGGTGGCCACGGTGCCGTTGCAGGTGTTCGCGTGCGAGCTGGCGACGGCTCGCGGCAATGAGGTGGATCAGCCGCGGAACCTGGCGAAGTCGGTGACGGTAGAGTAGTTCTTCACGCCGTCGAGGAAGGCGGAGACCTGTGCCGCGACACGGACAGGCTCCCTCGATTTCTCGACCGGGCCGTCACCGCGACGCACGAGGCCGTTCTGGTCACCGAGGAGCCGGGGCTGCGATCGCCGGACGGATCGTAGAGTGCCCGAATGAGCATCATCGGCGTCGGTATCGACGTAGCCGAGATCGATCGGTTCGAGGCGTCACTCAAGCGGACGCCCGGGATGGCCGAACGGCTGTTTCTGGAGAGCGAGTTGCTGCTGCCCAGCGGCGAGCGCCGGGGTGTTGCCTCGCTTGCCGCCCGGTTCGCCGCGAAGGAGGCCCTAGCCAAGGCGCTCGGTGCGCCGGCCGGGCTGCTCTGGACGGATGCCGAGGTTTTCGTCGAGGACAGTGGACAGCCGCGGTTGCGGGTGCAGGGGACGGTGGCGGCGCGGGCGGCGGTACTCGGCGTGCGGTCCTGGCACGTGTCGCTCAGCCATGACGCGGGCGTGGCCTCGGCGGTGGTGATCGCCGAAGGCTGAGGGCAGACTCGACCCCATGCGTACTGCGTACAGCGTGGAGACGGTAAGGGCAGCAGAGCGGGAGCTCATGGCGCGGCTTCCCGAGGGGGCGTTGATGCAGCGCGCCGCCGCCGGGCTCGCCGCCGCTTGTGCTGATCTGATCGGGCGCGTCTACGCCAGTCGGGTCGTGCTGCTCGTCGGGAGTGGGGACAACGGCGGGGATGCGCTGTATGCCGGTGCGCGGCTCGCCCGGCGGGGGGCGGCGGTCGCCGCCGTGCTGCTCGCGCCCGAGCGGGCCCATGCCGGGGGGCTTGCCGCCCTGCTGCGGGCCGGAGGGCGCGTCGTCGAGGCGGGGGCGGCCGCCGGCCCCGCTGCCGCCGCCGGCATCAACCCTGCAGAAGAGGCGATTCTTCGGGCCGATCTCGTCGTCGACGGGATCGTGGGGATCGGTGGTAAGGGTGGACTTCGGCCCGACGCCGCACAGTTGACCGCCGCTGTCGCCGAGTCCGGTGCCGCCGTCGTCGCCGTGGATCTGCCCAGTGGCGTGGACGCCGATACGGGGGAGGTGCGCGGTGCCGCCGTTCGGGCCGATCTCACCGTCACGTTCGGGACGCACAAGCCCGGGCTGCTGATCGATCCCGCGCGGGAGTACGCCGGGTCGGTGCGGCTCGTCGACATCGGTCTGGGGGACGTACTCCCCGAAGAGCCCGAGCTGGAGGCCCTGCAGCACGCGGACGTGGCGCGGTTGCTGCCCGTGCCGGGTGCCGAGAGTGACAAGTACCGGCGGGGCGTGGTGGGGATCGCCGCCGGGTCCGCGCGGTATCCCGGGGCTGCTGTCCTCGCCGTGTCCGGGGCGCTGAGGGGCGGCGCGGGAGCCGTGCGGTACGTCGGGCCCGCCGGGGACGCCGTCGTCTCGCGGTTCCCCGAGACGCTCGTATCGGATCAGGGGCCCGCGAAGGCCGGGCGCGTGCAGGCCTGGGTGGTCGGGCCGGGGGCCGGGGATGATGCCTCGACCGTGGCCGAAGTGCTGGAAGCGGATGTGCCCGTGCTCATCGACGCGGACGGGCTGCGGCTCGCCGAAAGGGATGCCGTACGGGCTCGTAGCGCCCCGACGCTCATGACCCCGCATGCCGGGGAGGCCGCCGCGCTGCTCGGTGTGGCGCGGGAGGAGGTCGAGGGGGCGCGGCTGGCCTCGGCGCGCGAGCTCGCCTCGCGGTACGGGGCGACCGTGCTGCTCAAGGGGTCGACCACGCTCGTCGCCGACTCGGCGGGAGGGGTCGTGCGGGTCAACGCGACCGGGACGCCCTGGCTCGCCACCGCGGGCAGTGGCGATGTGCTGTCGGGGCTCGCCGGGTCGCTGCTGGCGTCCGGGCTCTCCGCCCTGGACGCGGGGAGCGCGGCGGCGTATCTGCACGGACTGGCCGGGCGGTTCGCGGCCGACGGGGCGCCGGCGGGGGCCCATGACGTGGCCGAGGCGATTCCAGGCGCATGGCGGGACGTGCGGGACTGACCGGGCCGGCCCCGGCGGGGTGGTCGGCCGTATCCCCGCAGTGAGCCCTACCGGAGGTCCTGCACCACGCTGAGGATGTTTCCCTCGCTGTCCTTGAACCAGGCGCCGCGCATGCCTGCGCCCTCCGCCACGCCGTTGACCGTCTTCAGGCCAGGCAGGTCGTACTCCTCGAAGGTCACGCCGCGGCCGCGCAGTTCCGTCATCTCCGCGTCGAGGTCGCCGACGGTCCAGCCGGCCAGGGTGTGGGCGGCCCGGCCGCCGCTCGGTGTCGCGTAGAGGATGAACCGGGCACCGCCGGACTCGAAGAGCGCGGTGTCCTTCCGGTCGTCGATGAGCTTGAGGCCGAGCGTGTCGCCGTAGAAGTGCTTGGCCCTTTCGAGGTCGGTCGCCGGGATGACGGCGTTGAGTGGTGTTTCTGCCAGCATGTCCACCACCTCCGGTTCTCAGCGTAGGCCGGGGTGCGAGCCGTCGCCCGGGCTGCGCTCGTCGGAAAGGGTGAACCCGCCGCGCGCCGCCCCCGGCCTGTCGGCTCTGCACGTTTCTCTGATTGCATGATCAGTAGACATATTGCGCATATCGCCTGCCAGGGTGTCGGGGTCGTGCTCGCCGCCGTCACCGTCCTCCCTGTCGGCGCCGCCTCGGCCTCCCCCGCGCCCCCGCCTCCGGATCCGAGGTCGAGCTCGGTCTACCGGCCCACCGACGACGAGGACGCCGTCGAGGCCGGGGGCCTCGTCGAGGTCGTGCCGCGCGAGGACGTCGCCGGGAAGGTGAAGTGCAGCAGGCGGACCGGGCCCCATCAGCGGGCGGTCGAGAAGTGGCTGAAGCTGAAGGTGGACGGGAAGCAGTCGGCCGCCGACTGCCGGGCCATCCGGGATTTTCAGGAGAAGCACGGGATCAGGCCCGCGATCGGGTTCGCCGGACCCGCCACCTGGGCCACCATGCAGCTCATTTCAGCGAAGGAGGATCCGAACGCCCGGGGGAAGTGCCCCGAGCGGACACACCGGGTCGCGTGTGTCGATCTCAACCGGCAGCTGACCTGGGTGCAGAAGGGGAGCGAGGTGGTCTACGGGCCCGTCCCGATGCGCAGTGGCCGGATCGGGCACGCCACCCGGGTCGGGTGGCACAAGATCTACTGGAAGCACAAGAAACACTGGTCGACGCTGTACGACGCGCCCATGCCCTATGCCCAGTTCTTCAGCGGCGGGCAGGCCTTCCATGGCGTGCACGACAGCATTTACACCACCCTCGGCTCGTGGGGATGCATCAATCTGCGCCTGAAGGACGCCCGGAAGCTGTGGCACGTGCTGAAGAAGGGCGACCGTGTGTATGTGTGGGGACACCGGCCCGGGAAGTAGGCGCGTGCACGGGGGCCGGTGCCGCGGGGGTGTCGGACCCCTCTGAGACACTGGGTGCGCCATGACAGAGACAGCAGCTGCCCCGACCGCGCCCCTGCGCGCCCGCGCCGAGATCGACCTGGCCGCCCTGCGCGCCAACGTACGGACCCTGCGCGCCCTCGCGCCGGGCGCTGCCCTCATGGCCGTGGTCAAGTCCGACGCGTACGGCCACGGGGCCGTGCCGTGCGCCCGGGCCGCCGTCGAGGCGGGGGCCGCCTGGCTGGGGACCGCCACGCCCGAGGAGGCGCTCGCGCTGCGGGCCGCCGGGCTGCCCGGCCGCATCATGTGCTGGCTGTGGACGCCTGGCGGGCCCTGGCAGGAGGCCGTCGAGGCCGACATCGACGTGTCGGTGAGCGCGATGTGGGCCCTGGACGAGGTCACCGCGGCCGCCCGGGCGGCGGGCATTCCCGCGCGCGTGCAGCTCAAGGCCGACACCGGGCTGGGGCGGGGCGGCTGTCAGCCGGGGGAGGACTGGGCCGAGCTCGTCGCAGCCGCCCTGCGTGCCGAGACCGACGGGACCGTCCGCATCACCGGCCTCTGGTCGCACTTCGCGTGCGCCGACGAACCCGGGCACCCCTCCATCGACCTCCAGCTCACCCGCTTCCGCGAGATGCTCGCGTACGCCGAGGGCCGGGGCGTGCGCCCCGAGGTGCGGCACATCGCCAACTCGCCCGCCACGCTCACCCTTCCCGAGGCCCACTTCGACCTGGTACGGACCGGGATCGCCCTCTACGGCATCTCGCCGAGCCCCGAGATGGGCAGCCCCGCCGACTTCGGGCTGCGTCCGGTCATGACACTGTCGGCGTCCATCGCGCTCGTGAAGCACGTTCCGGGGGGTCACGGCGTCAGTTACGGGCATCACTACGTCACCCCCGGCGCCACGACCCTCGGACTCGTGCCCGTCGGGTACGCCGACGGCGTTCCGCGGCACGCCTCCGGGACCGGTCCGGTGCTGGTCGGCGGCAAGTGGCGGACCGTCGCAGGGCGGGTCGCGATGGACCAGTTCGTCGTCGATCTCGGCGGGGACGAGCCAGCGGCCGGTACCGAAGCGGTGCTCTTCGGACCCGGCGACCGAGGCGAGCCCACCGCCGAGGACTGGGCGCAGGCCGCCGGCACCATCGCATACGAGATCGTCACGCGGATCGGAACGCGCGTTCCGCGCGTCTACGTGAATGAGCAACAAAGCGGGTAACCGCACAAGTGCCCGACAGTCCACGGACCGGCAGAAATGCAGCACCTGTAAACCAAGCAACATCGGGCAGTCGATCAACAGCGGTATCAAACAGGCAACACGAGTAACGCAAGCAACACCTGCATCACCAGACCCAGCGAACAGCAGTAGTGATCCGGCGAAGAGGAGCGGTACGTGAGCGAGAGCAGTGCGGAGGCCGTCGCAGCACTCGCCTCCGCCACGGGGGCGGCCGGGAACTGGCGCAGGGCGACCGGCATCGCGGGCGCCGCGATAGGCGTGGTCGCCGCGGGCGCGGCGGCCGGCGTCGCCATAGAGCGGCTCACCGTCGGCCGCGGCATGCGGAAGAAGGCGCGGCTGGCGCTCGACTCGACCGGACCGTACGGGTCGCTGCGCGGCATGCCCGGCAAGGCGACGGCCGACGACGGCACCGAGCTGTACTACGAGGTCGACGACGTCGACCCCGACGCCGTGCCCGCGCTCGGCCCGCGCCGACGGCGGCTGTTCGGGCGGAAGGCGCCCGCTCCCGTCACCGTCGTCTTCAGCCACGGCTACTGCCTCAGCCAGGACTCCTGGCACTTCCAGCGGGCGGCCCTGCGCGGCGTCGTACGGACCGTGCACTGGGACCAGCGCAGCCACGGGCGGTCCGGACGGGGCGTGCAGCAGGTGCAGGACGGCGTGCCGGTCAGCATCGACCAGCTGGGGCGCGATCTGAAGGCCGTCATCGACGCCGCCGCGCCGGACGGGCCCATCGTGCTCGTCGGGCACTCCATGGGCGGCATGACCGTGATGGCGCTGGCCGACCAGTTTCCCGAGCTCGTCCGTGACAGGGTGGTCGCCGTCGCCTTCGTCGGTACGTCGTCCGGGCGGCTCGGCGAGGTCAACTTCGGGCTGCCGGTCGCGGGCGTCAACGCGGTGCGGCGGGTGCTCCCCGGGGTGCTGAAGGCGCTGGGGCAGCAGGCCGCACTGGTGGAGAAGGGGCGGCGGGCGACCGCCGACCTGTTCGCCGGGATCATCAAGCGGTACTCGTTCGCCTCGCGGGACGTGGACCCGGCCGTCGCGCGGTTCGCCGAGCGGATGATCGAGGGCACGCCGATCGACGTGGTCGCCGAGTTCTACCCGGCGTTCACGGAGCACGACAAGACCGAGGCGCTGGTGCACTTCGCGGACCTGCCGGTGCTGGTGCTGGCCGGGATCGGCGATCTCGTCACCCCCAGCGAGCACAGCGAGGCGATCGCCGACCTGCTGCCGGACGCCGAGCTGGTGCTGGTCCCGGACGCCGGGCATCTGGTGATGCTGGAGCACCCGGAAGTCGTCACCGACCGGCTGGCCGACCTGCTCACCCGCGCGGGTGCCGTGCCGGCAGGAGCTACCGTGGGTGGCTATGGAAGCACCAGCAGCACCGCACAACCCGGCTGAGACCGAGGCGTCCGTGTCCCCCTCCGTGCCCTCTGTGGAGATCACCGTCACGGCCCCCGAGCAGATGCGGG
Source organism: Streptomyces sp. NRRL S-646 (assembly GCF_000720765.1). GTDB lineage: Bacteria > Actinomycetota > Actinomycetes > Streptomycetales > Streptomycetaceae > Streptomyces. The sequence goes on along the minus strand of NZ_JODC01000003.1, from coordinate 740,780 downwards.
ACCTGGGCCGCCGCCTCGCCAAGCTGCTGCGCGCCGGCGACCTCGTGATGCTCAACGGGGAGCTCGGCGCGGGCAAGACGACGCTCACCCGCGGGCTCGGCGAAGGGCTCGGCGTCCGGGGCGCGGTCACCTCGCCGACCTTTGTGATCGCCCGCGTGCATCCGTCGCTGGGCGACGGGCCGCCGCTGGTGCACGTCGACGCGTACCGCCTGGGCGGCGGGCTCGACGAGATGGAGGACCTCGACCTCGACGTCTCGCTGCCCGAGTCGGTGATCGTCGTGGAGTGGGGCGAGGGCAAGGTCGAGGAGCTGACCGACGACCGGCTGCACGTCGTCATCCACCGGGCCGTGGGAACTGTGTCTTCCCTGGGGGCGACCCCCGGACCCCCGGAGACGGACGAAGTCCGGCACGTGACCGTGACCGGGCTGGGGGAGCGGTGGTCGACGGTGGACCTGAGCGTGCTGTCCGCCTGATGGCCGCACGGCCGCCGCACAATTCCGTGAACGTTCCGACAAGACGTCGGCAAGATATTGCATTCGGTGTCTTGTGCGTGGTCACATGGTACCCAGTTCGTAGTTAGGTCTACCTAACTACGCCCGCCCCCGGGTCCTCAGGAGGCGTCCATGCCGGCCACCGAACGAGACGAGACGCTGCCGCGTGTGGTGTCCGCGGTACCCATGCGCGAACTGCTGGCGTCGTGTGCCGCGGCGAACGCGATCTCGACCCCGCCGCGGCTGCCGGATCCCGAGGTGTCCCGGCCACCGGCCCGTCACAAGCACGCTGCTTAAGGGATCACGGCGATCTGCGCGCCGATCGTCGCGAACTCCCACAGCGCGGCGCCGTCCTTGCGGGACTCTCGGATCCCGCCCGTGCGCACCGCCGGGTCGGCCGGCGCCGACGAGGTGCGGACCGCCGCGCTGAAGCCGACGGCGATGCCTTCCACGCTGGTGAAACGCACGACGTGCTCGATTGCGGTGCCGTCGGTGCCGATGGCGGAGTTCGAGCGGGAGGTGACCCCGTAGACGCCGGGCGCCGGGTCGACGTTGCCCGGGGCGACCGCGAAGCTGCGCAGGACCCGGTTGCGCACGTCGACCAGCCAGACCCGGTCGGAGCCCACCGAGTAGACGACGCGCTCCCCGGCGCCGGACGCGGCGGGCGGCAGGCCGGGGTTGTGCTGGGCGCCGGGCGCCCCCGGGACGGCCGCCGCGGGTGAGGCGCTCGCCTGCGGCTTGCCGAAGCCGGCCGGTGCGGTCACGGAGGCCCGGTAGCCGAGGAGGCCGACGGCGGCCAGGGCGGCCACGGTGAGCCCGAACACGAATCCGGAGCTGCTCCTCGCCACGGTCGCCACCTGCCCCATTCGCCTCGAACGTCGTGCTTTTCGGCGACCGTAGCAGCCCGCACACGCCTGACCGGGGCGGCGATGCCCGAGGTTGGGGCCCGTGTCGGACGTCGCCGTGCAGGCTGGGCGTCCGACACGGGCCCCGAGAGCCGTACGCTGTTTGCGTGCTCTTGCTCGCTCTGGATACCGCAACCCCAGCCGTGACCGTCGCCCTGCACGACGGCACGGACGTCATCGCCTCCTCGAGCCAGGTGGACGCGCGCCGGCACGGTGAGCTGCTGCTGCCGGCCGTCGACCGGGTGCTCGCCGAGGCCGGGCTCAGGCTCGACGCCGTCACCGGCATCGTCGTCGGCATCGGGCCCGGCCCCTACACCGGGCTGCGCGTCGGCCTGATGACCGCGGACACCTTCGGGCTCGCGCTCGGTGTCCCCGTGCACGGCGTGTGCACGCTCGACGGTCTGGCGTACGCGGCCGACATCGAGAAGGGCCCCTTCGTCGTGGCGACCGACGCCCGGCGCAAGGAGGTCTACTGGGCGCGCTACGCCGACTCCCGGACCCGGCTGACCGACCCCGCCGTCGACCGGCCCGCCGACATCGCCGAACGGGTGGCCGGGCTGCCCGCAGTGGGTGCGGGCGCGCTGCTGTACCCGGACACCTTCCCGAACGTGCACGAGCCGGAGCACGTGTCGGCCGCCGCGCTCGCGAGTCTGGCCGCCGAGCGGCTGGCCAAGGGCGAGGAACTGCCCGAGGCCCGGCCGCTGTACCTGCGCCGCCCGGACGCCCAGGTCCCCAAGAACTACAAGGTGGTCACCCCCAAGTGACCGAACCCGTGACCTCTCGACTGCGCGAGATGCGCTGGTGGGACATCGACCGCGTGCTCGAACTGGAGAAGGACCTCTTCCCCGAGGACGCCTGGTCCCGCGGCATGTTCTGGTCGGAACTCGCCCACTCCCGCGGCCCCGAGGCGACCCGCCGCTATGTCGTCGCCGAGGACAGCGAGGGGCGGGTGGTCGGATACGCGGGCCTCGCCGCCTCCGGAGACCTTGGCGACATCCAGACCATCGCCGTCACCCGCGAGCAGTGGGGCACCGGGCTCGGCGGACGGCTCCTCGCCGAGCTGCTGCGGGCCGCCACCGCCTTCGAGTGCGCCGAAGTGATGCTGGAGTGCAGGATCGACAACATCCGCGCCCAGAAGCTCTACGAGCGCTTCGGCTTCGAGGCCATCGGCTTCAGGCGCGGCTACTACCAGCCGGGCAATGTGGACGCCCTGGTGATGCGTCTGACCACGCAGTCCGACAGCGGCTCCGCCGCCGGACCGACCTCCGAACGAGAAACCGAGATCCATGGCTGACGAACCCCTGGTCCTGGGGATTGAGACCTCCTGCGACGAGACCGGCGTCGGCATCGTCCGCGGCACCACCCTGCTGGCCGACGCCGTCGCGTCCAGTGTCGACGAGCACGCCCGCTTCGGCGGCGTCGTCCCCGAGGTCGCCTCGCGCGCCCACCTGGAGGCGATGGTGCCGACCATCGACCGCGCGCTGAAGGAGGCGGGGGTGAGCGCGAGGGACCTGGACGGCATCGCGGTCACCGCCGGCCCGGGTCTTGCCGGTGCGCTGCTGGTCGGGGTGTCGGCGGCGAAGGCGTATGCGTACGCGCTGGGCAAGCCGCTCTACGGCGTCAACCACCTCGCCTCCCACATCTGCGTGGACCAGCTGGAGCACGGCGCACTGCCCGAGCCGACGATGGCGCTCCTGGTGTCCGGCGGGCACAGTTCGCTGCTGCTGTCGACGGACATCACCTCGGACGTACGTCCTCTGGGCGCGACCATCGACGACGCGGCCGGCGAGGCCTTCGACAAGATCGCGCGGGTGCTGAACCTCGGCTTCCCCGGCGGCCCGGTCATCGACCGGTACGCGCGCGAGGGCGACCCGTCGGCGATCCCGTTCCCGCGCGGGCTGACCGGTCCGCGCGACCCGGCGTACGACTTCTCCTTCTCCGGGCTGAAGACGGCCGTGGCCCGCTGGATCGAGGCCAAGCGGGCGGCGGGCGAGGAGGTGCCGGTGCGGGACGTGGCGGCCTCCTTCCAGGAGGCGGTCGTCGACGTGCTGACCCGCAAGGCCGTACGGGCCTGCAAGGACGAGGGCGTGGAGCATCTGATGATCGGCGGCGGTGTGGCCGCCAACTCCCGGCTGCGCGAGCTGGCCCGGCACCGCTGCGAGGCGGCCGGTATCGAACTGCGGGTGCCGCGGCCGAAGTTGTGCACCGACAACGGGGCGATGGTGGCGGCGCTCGGTGCGGAACTGGTGGCCCGCAACCGGGCGGCGTCGAGCTGGGACCTGTCCGCCGACTCGTCGCTGCCGGTGACGGAGGCGCATGTGCCCGGGCACGAGCACGAGCACGATCACGTGCACGAGGTCAGCAAGGAGAACCTGTACTCGTGACGGTCGCGTTGATGTGGGAGGCGCGGGCGGCCGAGGGGCGGGGCGAGGAACTGCTCGCCTGGGCGCGGGCGCAGGAACTCCCGGCGCGACCGCTGCGCCGGGAGACCTTCCGGGCCGCACAGGACCGCGTCCTCGTCATCACCTGGTGGGACGCGGCCCACGACGCCGAACTGCCCGAACTTCCCGAGCCGGACGCCGAGTTGGTCATGCGGGCGGTGCACCGGTGGCGGTTCGAGTCCCTGGGGTCGGACTGACGGTGGTGCAGCGGAGCGCCGACGGCTCGTCCGGGTCGGTGGCCAGCCACAGGTGCCGGCCGTTCATCCGCTCCCAGCCGGCGCCCGTCGGAGTCCGGCAGCAGTGCCGCCGTCTCGAACTCCCGCACCTGGCCGACCCTCCCCCGGACTACGTCCGGGGGGACCCCCATCTCGCTTCGCTCGGCCGGGACGCCCGCAGTACCGTCGACAGCACGAGGAAGCCGAGCGCGAAGGTCACCAGCACGTCGAGGGCTCCGCTGTGCACCGGCGGGCTCTGGCCCGTGCCGACCGCCGCCGCCCAGCCGACGGCGACGCCGGTGAGGATCATCGCCGACGCCCACAACTCGTGATGCACGTACCGGATCATCGGTCCCCCGAGTCCGAGGCCCGGGGTCAGTCCGCCCCCGACACCTCCGTCTCGCACAACAAGCGCCGATCGGCCCCGAGCACCCTCACGGGTCCCGTGAGCCGGAGCCGCGCCGTGTGCCGCACTTCAGCGCTCGACGCTCCCAACCGTAGTTCCAGCGCGCCCGGTTCGACCACCCTCGCACCCGAGCGGTCCGTGAAGGCCGACAGGTCGGCATGGAAGCGGAAGGTGACCCTGGCCGCCTCGCCCGGGTCCAGCTCCAGCCGCCGGTAGCCGATCAGGCGGACGTCCGGGCGGGTCACCGAGGCCACCGGGTCGTGCAGATAGAGCTGCACGACCTCCGCGCCCGCGCGCCCGCCCGTGTTGCGGACGGTGACCGCCACGTCGTACGAGCCGTCCGTGCCGATCTCCGCCCCGGCGGACTCGGACTCCCACGTGAACGTCGTGTACGAGTGGCCGTGGCCGAAGGCGTACAGCGGGGTCGGGTCGAGATTGCTGACCTCGCCCGCGAGACCCAGCGGGGGCTGGAGGTACGTCCACGGCTGGCCGCCGGGGACCCGCGGGACGCTCACCGGGAGGCGGCCCGAGGGGTTGACGCGGCCCGACAGCACGCCTGCCACCGCCGGGCCGCCCTCCTCCCCGGGGAAGAACGCCTGCACCACCGCGGCCAGCCGTCCGTGCCACCGGCCCAGCGCGTACGGACGACCGGTGAGCAGGACAAGCACCACGGGGACCCCGGTGGCGACCAGGGCGTCCAGCAGGTCGCCCTGTACACCGGGGAGCCGGAGGTCCGTCACATCGCAGCCCTCGCCCGAGGTGCCCCGCCCGAACAGGCCCGCCCGGTCGCCGAGGACCGCCACGCACACGTCCGCCTCCGCGGCCCGCGCCACCGCCTCCTCGATCCCCGACGGGTCCGGGTCCGAGGTGTCGCAGCCCTGAGCGAACGTCACCTTGGCGTCCGGGAGTTCGGTGCGCAGGGCCTCCAGGACGGTCGGGATCTCCACGCCCATGGGAACGTCGGGGTGGTGCGCCAGCACATGGGACGGGAACGAGTAGCAGCCGAGCATCGCCAGCGCGTCGGCCGCCCGCGGGCCGACCACCGCGATGCGGGTGTCGGGCGGGAGGGGGAGGGCCCCGTCCGGGTTGTCCAGGAGCACCACCGACTCCTCGGCCAGCCGGCGGGCCAGGGCCCGGTTCGCGGCCGAGTCCAGGTCGATCACGGTGGCGGGCTCGGGGTCCCAGTCCTCGTCCAGGAGGCCCAGCTCGCACTTCTGCAGCAGCACCCGGCGGGCCGCACGGTCGACCAGTGACTCCGGTACCGCGCCCGCCCGCACCGCCTCCAGCAGGGGCTTTCCGTAGCACTTGAGCGTCGGCAGCTCGACATCGATGCCGGCCGCCAGCGCCGCGTGCGCCGCCTCGGCGGGGGAGCCCGCCACCCGGTGCAGGGTTTCGAGGAAGCCGATGCCGAAGTAGTCCGCGACCACCGTGCCGGTGAACCCCCACTCCTCCCGCAGGAGTTCGGTCAGCAGGGACGGGTCCGCGGAGGCCGGGATGCCGTCCGTGTCGGTGTACGCCGCCATGACCGAGCGGGCGCCGCCCTCACGCAGCGCCAGCTCGAACGGCGGCAGGGTGACGTCCGCGAACTCGCGGACACCGGCCCGGACGGGCGCGAGATTGCGGGCGCCCGCCGAGGACGCGTATCCGGCGAAGTGCTTGAGCGTGGCGACGATCCCGGCGGACTCCAGTCCGCGCACATAGGCCGCCCCGATGGTGCCCACCAGGTACGGGTCCTCACCGATCGTCTCCTCGACCCGGCCCCAGCGCGGGTCCCGTACGACGTCCAGGACCGGGGCGAGGCCCTGGTGCACGCCTGCCGTGCGCAGGTCGCCGCCGATGGCGCGGGCCATCTCCTCGACCAGCGGCGGATCGAAGCTCGCGCCCCAGGCCAGCGGGACGGGGTAGGCGGTGGCGCCCCAGGCGGTGAACCCGGCCAGGCACTCCTCGTGGGCGACGGCCGGGATACCGAACCGGCCCGCCTCGGCGATACGGCGCTGGGCGCGGGCCAGTGCCTGCGCGCCCAGCGCCGGGTCCACGGGGGCGGTGCCGTAGGAGCGGGTGAGCTGGCCCAGGCCGTGGGTGATCAGCTCGTCCCAGTCGTAGTCGGCGGTCATCTCGCTCTGCAGGGGTGCGACTCCGTCGCCGTCCGTGGCGGCACCCACCCACACGCCGTACAGCTGGGCGGTCTTCTCCTCGAGGGTCATCCGGGAGAGGAGGTCGTCGACGCGGACGGCGGCGGGCAGGGCGGGGTCACGCCATGGGGCGGTGGTCATGAAACTCCTGCTCTGGTCGAGTGGGTGAGGCCCTCTCACGAACGCTGGCAAACTCTGGCGACGAATGTTTCGTTATGTATGTCGAATGTTCCGGGAACCTAGGCGGGTCCGGAGGCTTCGTCAAGAGGTCGTGCAGGGATACGATCGCCGCCATGACACCCCCGGAGCCCGTTGAAACGCGGACGACAGCCCCGGCGGCAGGCCGGTCGGCACAGACCGCGACGCTCGCCGAGATCGCCCGCGAGGCCGGCGTGTCCGCGCCGACTGTTTCGAAGGTCCTCAACGGTCGCGCGGACGTGGCCCCGGCCACCCGCAGCCGCGTCGAGGAACTGCTGCGCGCCTACGGCTACCGGCGCCGACGAGCCGAGGCGAGCCGCTCGCCCCTGATCGACCTGGTCTTCCACGAGCTGGAGAGCGCCTGGGCGATGGAGGTCATCCGGGGCGTGGAGAACGTAGCCAGGGACGCAGGCCTCAGCGTGGTGCTGAGCGAGAGCGCGGGGCGGCTGACGCCCGGGCGGACCTGGGCGGACCAGGTCGCCGCCCGCCGCCCGCACGGCGTGATCCTGGTGCTGTCCGGGCTCGACGAGTCCCAGCGGGCGCTGCTGACCAGCCGCTCCATCCCGTTCGTGGTGATGGACCCGGCCGGCGACCCCGGCGTCGACGTCCCGTCGATCGGCGCGACCAACTGGCAGGGCGGTCTCGCCGCCACCCGGCATCTGATCGAACTCGGCCACACGCGCATCGGCGCCATAACGGGACCCTCCCGCATGATGTGCAGCCGCGCCCGCGTCGACGGCTACCGGGCCGCGCTGGAGACCGCGGGCCTCCCGGTCGACCCGGCGCTGATCGCGACCGGCGACTTCCACCACGAGGCCGGCTACCGGCAGGGCCTGGAGCTGCTGCGCCGCCCGGACCGGCCCACCGCCGTGTTCGCCCTCAACGACCTCCAGGCGCTCGGCCTGTACGAGGCCGCGCGCGAACTGGGTCTGCGCATCCCCGAGGACCTGAGCGTGGTCGGCTTCGACGATCTGCCCGTCGCACGCTGGGTGGGGCCGCCGCTGACCTCCGTACGGCAGCCGCTGACGGAGATGGCGGAGGCGGCGGCCAAGCTCGTCCTCGACCTGGGGCGGGAGGACCAGGCGCCGGTGGCGACCCGGGTGGAACTGGCGACCAGCCTGGTGGTGCGCAGCAGCACGGCACCGCCACCGGCGTGACGTACGTGTCCTGGGTGGCCGGAAGTTGACGTATTGACGGGTGGTACGGCCGCCTCCACACTCCTCCGAAGTCAATCGGTTGCACGGCCGAAACTTTCGGAGGCGCCCGCAATGAGACCACGGAGATCCCTGAGAACGGGCTCATCCCTGGCGGCACTCGTCACCGGCGCCGCGCTGCTGTTCACGGCGCCCGTGGCGCACGCCGCCGACACCCCGCTGCGCGACCTCGCCGCCGCCAAGGGCAAGGTCATCGGCACGGCGGTGACCGGCTCCAAGCTCACCGGGACGTACGGCGACCTCGCAGGGGCACAGTTCAACTCGCTGACCCCCGGCAACGCCATGAAGTGGGGCTCGGTCGAGCCGACCCGGGGCGGCTTCGACTGGGCGGAGGCCGACCAGATCGTCGCCTTCGCGCAGGCCCACAACCAGCAGGTGCGCGGCCACACCCTGGTCTGGCACAACCAGAACCCCAGCTGGCTCACCAACGGCAGCTGGACCTCGGCCCAGCTCAGCAGCCTCCTCCAGAACCACATCTCCACCGAGGTCGGCCGCTACAAGGGGAAGATCGCCGCCTGGGACGTGGTCAACGAACCCTTCAACGAGGACGGCACCTACCGCCCCGACCTCTGGTACAACGGCCTCGGCGCCGACTACATCGCGAACGCCCTGACCTGGGCGCACGCCGCCGACCCGGCCGCCAAGCTGTACATCAACGACTACAACGTCGAGGGCGTCAACGCGAAGTCGACCGCCCTGTACAACCTGGTGAAGGACCTCAGGAGCCGCGGCGTCCCGGTCGACGGCGTCGGCCTGCAGGCGCACCTGATCCTCGGTCAGGTGCCCTCGTCCCTGCAGCAGAACATCCAGCGCTTCGCCGACCTCGGCGTCGACGTGTCGATCACCGAGCTGGACGTGCGCATGGCGCTCCCGGCCGACAGCACGAAGCTCGCCCAGCAGGCCGCCGACTACAAGTCGGTGCTGAACGCCTGCGTGGCGGTCACCCGCTGCGCGGGCGTCACCGTCTGGGGCTTCACCGACTCCGACTCCTGGGTGCCGGGCACCTTCCCCGGCTACGGGGCGGCGACGCCGTACGACGAGAACTACGCGCCGAAACCGGCGTACCACGCGATCGCGGAGGCCCTCGGCGGTACGACGACCACGCCGCCCACGGGTGCCTGCACGGCGACGTACAGCGTGACCAGCCAGTGGAACACCGGGTTCACCGGCCAGGTGACGATCGCCTGCTCGGGCGCCTCGCTGTCGTCCTGGAAGGCGAACTGGACGTTCGGCGCGGGCCAGCAGATCACGCAGGCCTGGAACGCCACCTGCAGTCAGTCGGGTACGGCGGTGGCGTGCACGAACGCCTCCTACAACGGCCCGGTGCCGGACGGCAGTTCGGTGAGCTTCGGCTTCAACGCGTCCTGGAGCGGCAGCAATCCGGTGCCGACGGTGACGCTGGGCAGAGCGTGAGAATTTCCGAAGAAAACCGTTTCACGCCGTCGTCACTAACAATCCCCTAATAATTCGGACTTACGTTCCTGTCCGTGACGGGACACGATGGCAGCGGAGACGTGGGCGGGCCCAGGGGCCGGCGGTCGAAAGCACTGAAGATCGCCGGCCTCGCCATGGCGGGCCTGCTGGTGCTGGGCGCGGGTGCGGCGGGCTGGGCGTACTGGCATCTCGACAGCAACATCAAGAGCGTCGACATCAACCAGGCGCTCGGCGACGACCGTCCGGCGAAGGCGCTGATCACGCCCTCCGCGTCCGCCTCCCCGCTACCCACCGGCTCCCTGAACATCCTGGTGCTGGGCTCGGACTCGCGCAGCGGCAAGGAGAACAAGGCGCTCGGCGGGGGCAGCAGTTCCGGCGCCCGCTCCGACACGGCGATGGTCGTGCACATCGACGCGGGCCGGAAGAAGGCGACCGTTGTGAGCATCCCGCGCGACACGCTCGTCACGCGTCCGTCCTGCCCGCTGAAGTCCGGCGGTTCGACGGCGGTGGCGTACCGGGCGATGTTCAACAGCGCGTAATCGGTGGGCGGCGCGGTGTGCGCGGTGAAGACCGTCGAGTCGATCACGAACGTCCGCATGGACCACTACCTGGAGATCGACTTCTCGGGCTTCGCGAAGCTGGTGAACGCGCTGGGCGGTGTCACCGTGACGACCGACCAGGACATCGACGACGACGACAGCCACCTCCACCTGAAGGCGGGCACCCACACCCTGGACGGCAAGCAGGCACTGGCCCTCGCCCGCACCCGGCACGGCATAGGCGACGGCAGCGACCTCGGCCGTATAGGCCTGCAGCAGAAGCTGGTGAAGGCTCTGCTGGAACAGATCTCCTCGACGAACCTGTTCACCGACCCCGCCAAGCTGTACACGGTGGCCGAGGCGGTGACCAGCAGCCTGACCACCGACACCGGCCTGGACTCGCTGAGCGAGCTGGTCGGCCTCGGCGAGAGCCTTAAGGGCCTGTCCACGGACCGGGTGAAGACGGTGATGATGCCGGTGGTGACCGCGCCCTCGGACCCCAACCGGGTGGTGGCGAAGGAACCGGCGGCGAGCGAGCTGTGGGAATCCCTGCGCTGAAAGCGAGCCGGGGGGCTACAACCATCGGGCGCCCCAGGGGGTCTCTTGCGGTGACCGCACTGCCGTAACCAGGGGGATTCCAGATGTCCATCTTGCGTTCGCACAAAGCTTGGTCCGTGCCGATGATCGCCGGTGTGCTGGCACTCGGCGGTGTCCCCGCGCTGGCGGGCAGTGCCGCGGCCGCCGCCCCGAAGACCGTCCGGGACGACTTCAACGGCGACGGCTACAAGGACCTCGCCATCGGCGCCCCGGCCGCCACGGTCGGCGGCCAGAAGGGGGCGGGCCACGTCGTCGTCATGTACGGCGGCCCGCACGGCCTGACCAAGGACCGGCGCACGGTCATCAGCCGTGCCACCAGCGGCATTCCGGGCAGCCCCCAGGCGGGCGACAACTTCGGCATCCAGCTGTCCAAGGGCGACCTGGACGGCGACGGGCGCACCGACCTGATCGTCGGGGAGGCCTCCCCGGTACGCGACGCGGTTGTCGTCTGGGGCGGCAAGAGCGGCCTGTCCGGCGGGGTGTCCGTGCCCGCCGCGGTCACCCAGGCCGGCGACTTCGACGGTGACGGCAAGCAGGACCTGGTCCTGTTCCGCGGGGGCCGCTCCGGGCACGACGACCCCTACGGCACCACGGCCACCGTCTGGACCGGCCCGATCTCCCGCACCGGCAAGCCGACCGCCACCAGGGCCTTCGGCGCGACCGACCTCCAGTACGACGACGTCCTGGACGCCGCCGCCGGCGACGTCAACGGCGACGGACGCGACGACCTCGCGCTGACCGACTACATCGGCGAGGGCGCCTCCACCTCTCGGTTCTACCTGGCCGCCGCCTCCGGAGACGCCTTCACCTCCGCGAAGGCCCCCGAGGGCGACGGCGGGGTGGCCTTCGGCGACATCAATCACGACGGCTACGGCGACGTCGTCCGGGGTGCCGAGAACTACTCCACGGTCACCGTGGCCCTCGGCTCGGCCTCCGGTCTGAAGCCCCGGTCCACCTGGAAGACGTACAGCCAGAACACCGACGGCGTCCCCGGCGGCAAGGAGACCGTGGACCAGTTCGGCGCCGCGGTGGCGGTCGGTGACATCAACGGCGACGGCTACGACGACGTGGCCGTGGGCGCGCCCGGCGAGGAACTCGGCTACGACGACGGGGCCGGCATGGTCGACGTCCTGTACGGCAGCCGGAGCGGTATGACCGGCAAGGGCGCCCAGGGCTTCACCCAGAACACCAAGGGCGTCCCCGGAGCCGTCGAGACGAGCGACAACTTCGGCGGCGCGGTCAGCCTCCTCGACATCAACGGCAACGGCTACGCGGACCTCGCGGCGGCGGCGCCCCACGAGAACGCCGGCGACGGCGCGGTCTGGTCCCTGCGGGGGCGTCCCACGGGCATCGTGACGGACGCCGCGTTCACCTTCGGCGGGCGGACGGTCGGGGCGCCGTACGCGAAGGCGGCGTTCGGCCGGGAACTGTCCTAGCAGGTCCTGGCAGGTCAGCGCTCCGGAAAAAAACTCCGAAGAAATCCGCGGGGTCTGTCGATCCCGGCCTCTCCCGATCGACGCACCGGTGAGAGGCCGGAAAGGACCGGCCCCGTAGCGACCGAGGAGTCACCATGCCGCGCTACCTGTCGATCGTCCGCGTCGACGAGACCACCGCACCCCCGGAGGGCCCCAGCCCCGAGCTGATGGAGCGTATGGGCGAGCTGATCGAGGAGATCACCAAGGCCGGAGTCATGCTCGACACGGCCGGGCTGACCCCGCAGACCCAGGGCAAGCGGGTGCGCTGGGAGGGCGGGGACCTCACCGTCACGGACGGGCCGTTCACGGAGTCCAAGGAGGTCATCGGCGGTTACGCCATCACCCAGTGCAAGGACATGGACGAGGCCGTGGAGTGGACCAAGCGGTTCGTGAAGGTCCACGAGGAGTACTGGACGGTCACCTGCGAGGTGCGGGAGATCGCGGAGGGCTGAGCGCCCTTCCTTGGCCGTACGCCGGTGCGGGTGTCGAATGGGGGGCTGTGAGCCCACAGCCCCCCGCCGACCCCCGCCACGCCATCGAGACCGTCTTCCGTCTCGAGTCCCCGCGCATCATCGCCGCCGTCGCCCGCCTCGTCCGTGACGTCGGCATCGCCGAGGAACTCGCCCAGGACGCCCTGGTAGCCGCCCTGGAGCAGTGGCCGCGCGACGGCGTGCCCGACAACCCGGGCGCCTGGCTCATGGCCACTGCCCGCCGCCGCGCCGTGGACCTGATCCGGCGCCGGGAGAACTACGCCCGCAAGCTCCAGGAGATCGGCCGCAGCCTCGAAACCACCGCCCCGCCCGAGGAGCCCGCCGACTCCGACGACATCGACGACGACCTGCTGCGCCTGGTCTTCACCGCCTGCCACCCGGTCCTGTCCGCCGAGGCCCGCATCGCCCTCACCCTCCGCCTCCTCGGCGGTCTGACGACGGCCGAGATCGCCCGCGCGTTCCTCACCCCGGAACCCACGGTCGCCCAGCGCATCGTCCGCGCCAAGAAGACCCTCGCCACCAGGAACATCGCCTTCGAGGTGCCCTACGGCCCCGAACGTGAGGCCCGGCTCGGCTCCGTCCTGGACGTCATCTACCTGATCTTCAACGAGGGTTACGCCGCCACGGCCGGCGACGACTGGCTGCGCCCCGCCCTCTGCGAGGACGCGCTGCGCCTGGCCCGTGTGCTGTCCGGGCTGATGCCCAAGGAGCCCGAGGTGCACGCCCTCACCTCCCTCCTGGAGTTCCAGGCCTCCCGCGCAGCCGCCCGCACCGGCCCGGACGGCGAACCCGTCCTCCTCAAGGACCAGAACCGCCGCCGCTGGAACCGCATGCTCATCGCCCGCGGCATCACAGCCCTCCACCGCGCCGACGCAGCCTCCACCGGCGCCCCCGGCCCGTACGCCCTCCAGGCGGCCATCGCCGCCTGCCACGCGCACGCGTACACCTACGAGGAGACCGACTGGACGAGCATCGCGACGCTCTACGGCCTGCTCGCCGCCCGCGCCCCGTCCCCGGTCGTCGAACTCAACCGCGCCGTCGCCGTTTCCATGGCCGAGGGGCCGGCGCAGGGGCTGGCGATCGTCGACGCCCTCGCCGCCGAACCCACCCTGCGCGACTACCACCTGCTGCCCAGCGTGCGCGGCGACCTGCTGGCACGGCTCGGGCGTACGGCCGAGGCGCGCGAGGAGTTCGTACGGGCGGCAGGGCTCGCGCGCAACGAACGGGAGCGAGAGCTGCTGCTGCGCCGTGCGGCCGGTCCGTCCTGATCAGGCGGGGTGCCCGAGGAGCATGGTCGGCGCCCCCGCCACACGGGTCAGGAACACGGTGGCCGAGCCCGGCCCCTGCGGTTTCACCTTCTTCCGCAACTCCTCCGGCTCCACCGCCGACCCCCGCTTCTTCACGGTCAGCGTCCCGACCCCGCGCTCCCGCAGCAGAGCCTTCAACTTCTTGACGCTGAAGGGGAGTTGATCGGTGATCTCGTACGCGGCGGCATACGGGGTGACGTGCCGTTCGTCCGCGGTGATGTAGGCGATGGTGGGGTCGACCAGCCCGCCGTCCAGCTGCTCGGCGACCTCGGCGACCAGATGGGCACGGATCACGGCGCCGTCGGGCTCGTACAAGTACCGTCCGACGGGCCGGACCTGGGGGTCCGGCAGCCCCTTCCCGAGCAGCGTGCGCGGCCCCGGCAGCAGCGTCGCCCGGACCGCCCCCGGCTCCGTCCCGAACCACAGCACGGCCTCTTTCACATCCCCGGCGTCGGAGATCCACTCGGCCTCGGCGTCGGCGGGCACGGCCTCGTGCGGAACGCCGGGCGCGACCTTCAGCGCGGCGGCACGGGACGCCTTGCGGGCGGCCCCGACCGCCCACGACAGGGGTGGCGAGTAGGCCTCCGGGTCGAAGATGCGGCCGCGCCCGCCCCGCCGGGCCGGATCGACGAACACGGCGTCGTAGCCGGACGTGTCCACCTCCGTGACGTCCGCCTCCCGCACCTCGATCAGCCCGGTGAGCCCGAGCGCATCGGCGTTCGCCCGCGCCACGGCCGCCGTCGCCGGATCCCGGTCCACGGCCAGCACCCGGATCCCGGCCCGGGCGAGCGCGATGGCATCGCCGCCGATCCCGCAGCACAGGTCGGCAAGTGAGGTGACACCCAGCGCCTTCAGCCGCTCGGCCCGGTACGTGGCGACGCTCGCCCGCGTCGACTGCTCCACCCCGTTCGGTGTGAAGAACATCCGCTCCGCGTCCTCGGCGCCGAACTTGGCCGCCGCCCGCTGCCGCAGCCGCGCCTGCCCGAGCGCCGCCGACACCAGCTCGGCGGGGTGTTCGCGGCGCAGCCGGGTGGCGACGGCGAGCTCGTCGGCCGGGGCCGTGCCGCGCACCTCGTCGAGGAGGGTGCGGCCTTCGGGGGTGAGCAGGTCAGCGAGGTCGTTCACCGGCCCATTGTGGGCCAGTCGGTGGACGGCGCGCCTCCGGCCGCGTGGCGGGCCGGGATCCGGGCGGTGGCCTGCGATGATCCGGCACCATGCGAGCAGTAGTACAAAACGATAAAAATCGCGCTTATGGGGTGACATGGCTCCGCGGTGGAATCGCCGTGCTCGCCGTCGCGGCCATCGCCTCGGGCTGTGCACAGTTCGGCGGCCCGCCGGTGCGCCCGGCCCCCGGCCAGGAGCAGCCCCTGCAGGCGCCCCCGGCCCGCGCCCTGGACTCGTACGCCACGAAGCTGCGCAGCGCGTACATCGCCCGCGCCGCTGCGGCACGCCACTGGGACCTGGCGAAGGTCCCCCTGACGGCTCCGCCGCCGCCCGCGAAGAAACCGAAGATCAGGGCCCGCAGGGGCTTCGAAGTGGACGACCAGGAGGAGCTGAACCTTCCTCCCGTCTTCACGACCGTCCCCACCAAGCAGAAGGTGGTCTTCCTGACCATCGACGACGGTGCCGAGAAGGACCCGGCGTTCCTGCGGATGATGAGCGATCTGAAGATCCCGTACTCCGCCTTCCTCAGCAACTTCCTGGTCAAGGACGACTACGCCTACTTCCGCCGGATGCAGTCCGAGGGCGTGACCCTCAACAACCACACCCTCACGCACCCCTACCTCCCGGGGCTGTCGTACCGGGAGCAGAAGCACGAGATCTGCGGCATGCAGGCGATCATGAGGAAGCAGTTCGGTGAGCGCCCGACCCTGTTCCGCCCGCCCTTCGGCAACTACAACCAGGACACCCTGCGCGCCGCCAAGTCCTGTGGCATCAAGTACGCGCCCATCTGGGACGAAGAGGTCTTCGTCGACCACTGGGAGTACCGCGAGGACGACCGGGACCTGCACCCCGGCGACATCGTGCTCACCCACTTCCGCGGCCGTGACGAGTGGAACGGCACGATGGTCGACGACATGCGCCGCTTCCTGAACAGGGTCACGGCCGAGGGATACGCGGTGGCCCGCCTGGAGGACTACCTGTGAGCCCGAGGGGCCTGGCGGCCGGCGTCCTGGCGTGCGCGCTCCTCACCGGCTGCGCCCAGTCCGTCGACCCCATCGAACGGCTGGGCGAGAAGGCGGCCCAGCGCGTGCGGCCGCACGGCCCCGCCGGAACACCCCAGCGGCCGTACCGCCGCTGGGGCCTCACGGCCCCGCTGCTGCCCGCCCCGAAGCCGCGGCGGGCAACGCGGGCCCGTACGGCGGGTTCGGCCCTCCCCCCGGTCGTGTCCCGCATCCGTACCCACGACAGGGTCGTCTTCCTGACCTACGACGACGGCGCCGAAAAGGACCCACGCTTCGTGGACCTGGTCCGTGAACTGCGGCTGCCGGTCAGCATGTTCCTCACGGACAGCATGGCCGGACCGGGGTACGGCCACTTCGCCCGCCTCCGGTCGGCCGGCGCGAGCATCCAGAACCACACCCTCGACCACCCCGCCCTGCGCGGCCTGCCCTACGCCGGCCAGCGCGCCGAGATCTGCGGCCAGCAGGACAGACTCCGATCCCGCTTCGGCAGCCGCCCCCGCCTCTTCCGCCCGCCCTACGGCACCTACGACAACACCACCCGCCGGGCGGCCGCCGCCTGCGGCATCTCGGCCCTCGTCCTGTGGCGCGCGTCGATGACGGGAGGCGGCGAGCTGACGTACCTGCGCGGCGCCCACCGCCTGCACCCCGGCGACATCGTGGCGCTCGACCCGGACGAGAGCTCGGGCCTGCCCCTCCGGGAGCGCACGGTGCGGTTGCTGAGACGGGTGCAGGCGGACGACCTGACGGTGGGCCGTCTGGAGGACTACGTCTGACGCAGTTACCAGCCCGTCCGGCGTTTGAGGACGAGGCCGTTCAGGCCGAAAGCGGGGGCCTGGGGGCGGCAGCCCCCAGGGACGGCCACCGAACCCCCGGTTCACCCGAAACCCCGCGCCGCGCCGCAGGCAATTGGCACTCCGCTTGACCGAGTGCTAATCCCGGTCATAGTCTCGGCTCTGGCACTCACCACTGGAGAGTGCCAACACAGCGACGGGCAGGTCCGGCACCCGCGACGACGGATCCACCTGGTCGCCACCTCAGACAGTTAACCCCGTGAGATCTCCGAAGGGGGAGGTCGGATCGTGACGACCACCAGCTCCAAGGTTGCCATCAAGCCGCTCGAGGACCGCATCGTGGTCCAGCCGCTCGACGCCGAGCAGACCACCGCCTCTGGCCTGGTCATCCCGGACACCGCCAAGGAGAAGCCCCAGGAGGGCGTCGTCCTGGCCGTGGGCCCGGGCCGCTTCGAGAACGGCGAGCGCCTGCCGCTCGACGTCAAGACCGGCGACATCGTGCTGTACAGCAAGTACGGCGGCACCGAGGTGAAGTACAACGGCGAGGAGTACCTCGTCCTCTCGGCTCGCGACGTGCTCGCGATCATCGAGAAGTAATTCGCTTCGAAGCACAGACTGCTTTGAGCTGCGCCCCTGGCCCCCGCGACCATTAACAAGCCGGGCGCCCGGGGCGCAGTGCCGTTTACACCCACAGACATCCGAGAGGGCTCCCGCTGTCATGGCGAAGATCCTGAAGTTCGACGAGGACGCCCGTCGCGCCCTCGAGCGCGGCGTCAACAAGCTGGCCGACACGGTCAAGGTGACGATCGGCCCCAAGGGCCGCAACGTCGTCATCGACAAGAAGTTCGGCGCGCCCACCATCACCAACGACGGCGTCACCATCGCCCGTGAGGTCGAGGTCGAGGACCCGTACGAGAACCTCGGCGCGCAGCTGGTGAAGGAGGTGGCGACCAAGACCAACGACATCGCGGGTGACGGCACCACCACCGCCACCGTGCTCGCCCAGGCGCTGGTGCGCGAGGGCCTGAAGAACGTCGCCGCCGGTGCCTCCCCGGCCGCCCTGAAGAAGGGCATCGACGCGGCGGTGGCCGCCATCTCCGAGGACCTCCTCGCGACGGCCCGCCCGATCGACGAGAAGTCCGACATCGCCGCCGTGGCCGCGCTCTCCGCGCAGGACCAGCAGGTCGGCGAGCTCATCGCCGAGGCGATGGACAAGGTCGGCAAGGACGGTGTCATCACCGTCGAGGAGTCCAACACCTTCGGTCTGGAGCTGGACTTCACCGAGGGCATGGCCTTCGACAAGGGCTACCTGTCCCCGTACTTCGTGACGGACCAGGAGCGTATGGAGGCCGTCCTCGACGACCCGTACATCCTGATCAACCAGGGCAAGATCGCCTCGATCGCCGACCTGCTGCCGCTGCTGGAGAAGGTCATCCAGACCAACTCCTCCAAGCCGCTGCTGATCATCGCCGAGGACGTCGAGGGCGAGGCCCTGTCCACCCTGGTCGTCAACAAGATCCGCGGCACCTTCAACGCCGTCGCGGTGAAGGCCCCCGGCTTCGGCGACCGCCGCAAGGCGATGCTGCAGGACCTGGCGATCCTCACCGGCGCCACCGTCATCTCCGAGGAGGTCGGCCTCAAGCTCGACCAGGTCGGCCTGGACGTGCTGGGCTCCGCCCGCCGCGTCACCGTCACCAAGGACGACACCACGGTCGTCGACGGCGCCGGCAACTCCGAGGACGTCACGGGCCGCGTCGCCCAGATCAAGGCCGAGATCGAGAACACGGACTCCGACTGGGACCGCGAGAAGCTCCAGGAGCGCCTCGCGAAGCTGGCCGGCGGCGTGTGCGTGATCAAGGTCGGCGCCGCCACCGAGGTGGAGCTGAAGGAGAAGAAGCACCGTCTGGAGGACGCCATCTCCGCGACCCGCGCCGCGGTCGAGGAGGGCATCGTCTCCGGTGGTGGCTCCGCGCTGGTCCACGCCGCCAAGGTGCTCGAGGGCTCCCTCGGCAAGACCGGCGACGAGGCCACCGGTGTCGCCGTCGTGCGCCGCGCGGTCGTCGAGCCGCTGCGCTGGATCGCCGAGAACGCCGGCCTCGAGGGCTACGTCATCACCTCCAAGGTCGCCGAGCTCGAGAAGGGCCAGGGCTTCAACGCCGCCACCGGCGAGTACGGCGACCTGGTCAAGGCCGGCGTCATCGACCCGGTCAAGGTCACCCGCTCCGCCCTGGAGAACGCCGCCTCCATCGCCTCCCTCCTGCTCACGACCGAGACCCTGGTCGTCGAGAAGAAGGAAGAGGAAGAGCCGGCCGCCGCGGGCCACGGCCACGGCCACGCCCACTGACATCGGTCAGTAGTCACTGCGAAGGCCCGGCACCCCTGGGGTGCCGGGCCTTTCGCCGTCCTCCTACTGCTCCATCCCCTCCAGCGCGCCCAGTTGCGCCATCAGCCCCAGCCGGTCGTACTGCCACCAGCCCTCGACGATCTTCCCTTCCTCATTGCACCGGAAGGCAGTCGTGCCGGTCATGACGACGTTCTTCCCGGTGGCCGGGAGCCCCATGAACTCACCGGTCTGGGTACCGCGCCAGGTCCACCGGGTGCTCACACGGTCACCCTGCGAGATCTGGTCCTCGACGTCGAAGGTGAAGTCGAACCCGCTGCGCCACATGCCGATCTCACGCCGCAAGGCGTCCATGCCCATGGTGTCCTGCTCGTTGGCGGGATCGTGGTCGTGGTAGTTCTCGGCGATGAGGTCGTCGAGCGGCGGCAGCTCGCCCTTGGTGGCGATGGTCTCGAAGAACCGCCGCACGTTCGCCGCGTACAGCTGTTCGTCGCGCACGACGTCCAGGTCGGTGAAGGTCGGCATCTCGTCACAGAGAGCCACCATCTCGCGGAAGATCTTGTCGGTCTCGGGCAGGTTGGAGTTCCGCATCGCCTCCTCGTACGACGGGAACTCCACGATCTCGATGAAGTGCGAGGCATCCGAGTGGTCCTTGCCGACCACCGCATGCGTCGCCGTCCGCTTCCCCTTGGTCTGTTCGACCCACGTGTCCATCAGCCGGTTGATGTCGTCGAACCGGCTGGTCCTGCAGTCGATGATCTGAACGAAGGTCATGGTCTTGCCTCCGGTCCCCGGGGTCCGGTTGAACAGCACCATTCTCCCACCGGGGCTCCGCGGCGCCCCCCGAGCGCCGGGAGGCTACTGCGGCCCGTACTTCCGCCCGGTCCGCGAGGTGACCCCGCCCAGCAGCCCCCGGGGCGTCACCTTCACGATCCCCATGAGCGCCTTGTACCGGGCGTCCGGAACGGACAGGGACTTCCCCCGCGCCAGATCGGACAGCGCCGCCGACACCAGCTTGTCGGCATCGAGCCACATCCACCCGGGGATGTTGTCCGTGCCCATCCCGGCCCGCTCATGGAACTCGGTCCGCACGAACCCCGGGCACAGCGCCATCAGCCGCACCCCGCTGCCCGCAAGGTCCTTCGCAGCCCCCTGCGTGAACTGCACGACCCATGCCTTGGAGGCGCCGTAGGTGCCGCGCGGTACGAAGGCGGCCACGGACGCGACGTTGACGACCCCGCCGCGGCCGCGCTCGCGCATCCCCTCGGTCGCCGCCGCCGTGAGACGCAGCACCGCCTCGCAGTGCACCTTGAGCATCGTCAGCTCGTCGGCCATCGCCACGTCGAGGAAGCGGCCCTTGTTGCCGAAGCCGGCGTTGTTGATCAGCAGGTCGACGGGGTTCTTGCGGTCGGCCAGGCGCGCGGCCACGGCTTCGATGCCGTCGTCCGTGGCGAGGTCCGCGGTGAGCACCTCCGCCTCGATGCCGTGCCGGTCGTGCAGTTCGGTCGCCTGTTCCTGCAACCGCTTGGTGTCGCGGGCGACGAGCACCAGGTTGTGCCCGTCGGCCGACAGCCGCCGCGCGAACGCGGCGCCGATGCCCGCGGTCGATCCCGTAATCAGAGCCGTTGTCATGGCCCAAGGGTAGTGACCCGGACTGTGGGAATCCGATCTCTGCACAGGGCCCGACGCTGGTGAAGCATCCGAGAAGAGCGCGTACCTGACGGTTCGTCAGGAACTGTGCTTCTGCAGGTACAGACGTGCCGCCTCCCGGCCGTCCGGATGCAGTGCGTCACCCGCCGCAAGCAGTCGCGGCAGCAGTTTCCGCTCCGTCGTGACCGCCCGGAACTGCAGCGCCACCGTCACGTCGTGGTCCGGCAGGTGCACGATCTCGACCGGGTCGCCGGAGCGGATCTCGCCGGGCTCGATCACCCGCAGGTACGCGCCCGGAGCACCCTTCTGCGTGAACCGCTTCACCCACCCCTTCTCACCCAGGTGGCCCTGGAAGGTGAGGCAGGGGATCCGGCCGGAGGTGACCTCCAGGACGACCTCGGGTCCGATCCGCCAGCGCTCGCCGATCAGTGCGCCGGATATGTCGAGGCCCTCGGTGGTGAGGTTCTCGCCGAACGAGCCGCTCGGCAGCGGGCGCCCCAACTCGCGCTCCCAGTCGTCGAGATCCTCGCGCGCGACCGCGTACACCGCCTGGTCGTCACCCCCGTGGTGGCGCAGTTCGCACACCGCGTCCCCGGCCAGCCCGCTCGCGCCGACCCCCTTGGGGCCGGGCGCCGACACCCGCACCGGCCCGTCCACAGGCTGCTTGTCGATGCCGGTCACCCCGTCCGGCTGGCCCGTGTACGGCACGGGCTTCGGACGGCCGAGGTTCACTGACAGTAGCTTCATGCTCGAACGGTAGGTGACGTCGGCTCAAAGTGTCGACGCATTATCAGGCGCCCGGCCAAAGGATCACTTATTCTCGAACGGTGATCGAAGCCCGCCATCTGCGCGTTCTGCGCGCCGTCGCCTCCACCGGCTCCTTCTCGGCCGCGGGGCGCGAACTGGGCTGTACGCAGCCCGCCGTCAGCCAGCAGATGAAGGCCCTGGAGGCGTCGGTCGGCACGCCGCTGCTCATCCGCGGCGGGCGCGAGATGCGGCTGACCCAGGCCGGTGAGGCGCTGGTGCGGCATGCCTCGGGGATCCTGGCCGGGCTCACGGCGGCGGAGGAGGAGGTCGCCGCCATCGCCGGGCTGCGCGCCGGACGCGTACGGCTCGTCTCGTTCCCGAGCGGCAGCTCGACACTCGTTCCCACCGCCCTCGCGGCCCTGCGCGCCGCGCACCCCGGCACCCGGGTCTCTCTGGAGGAGGCCGAACCGCCCGCCTCCGTCGAGCTGCTGCGCGAGGGGGACTGCGACGTGGCGCTGGCCTTCCGCTACGAAGGTGCGGCGGGCGCGGAGGAGTGGGACGACCTCGTCGTACGACCGCTGCTGAGCGACCGGCTCGTCGGGCTCGTGCCCGAGCGGCACCGGCTCGCGCAGGCCTCGGCCGTGGCCATCGGGGACCTCGCGCACGAGCCGTGGATCGCCGGATGCCCGCGCTGCCGCGGGCAGTTGGTCGAGGTGTGCGAGAGCGCGGGGTTCACGCCGCGCATCGACTTCGCCACCGATGACTATCCGGCCGTCGTCGGCCTGGTCGGCGCGGGCCTCGGCGTCGCCGTGCTGCCGCAGCTCGCCATCGAGTCGGTACGGCCGCGGCACGCGCGCGTGCTGACGCTGGAGCCGGCGGTGCGGCGGGAGATCGTGGCGCTGACACTGCCCGATCTGGCCCAGGTGCCCGCGGTCGCGGCGACCCTGGAGCAACTCGGGCGCGCAGCCGCCCGCCAGTAAAAGTGATGGGCACGCGCACGCGTGCCCATCACATGGAGACGAAGAAACGTTCCTTCAAGTGTTCGAGCCGCCGTCCACGCCGGTCGCCGCGGCCACCAGCCGGTTCCGTGCCCGTCCCATGAGTTCCTCGCGCTCGTCCTCGGTCAGGCCGCCCCACACGCCGTACGGCTCTCTCACCGCCAGCGCGTGCGCCGCGCACTGCGCGCGCACCGGGCACCTCATACAGACCTCCTTGGCCGAGTTCTCGCGAGCGCTCCGGGCCGCACCGCGCTCACCCTCGGGATGAAAGAAGAGCGAGCTGTCCACCCCGCGGCAGGCGGCCAGGAGCTGCCAGTCCCACAGGTCCGCGTTCGGTCCGGGAAGGCGGGAGAAATCTGCCATTGCGTGACCCCTTGTAGCCGTTCTGAGCGGATACGGTGCCCACGACCGTATATCTACGATCTAAGGAAATGAAAATATGACTCATTGCGAATCTAGCCTCAAACGCGAGTAGATGGGAAGAAAAAGGGCTAAATGGGGCATGGGTTGTGATGAAACGTTGAGGGTCCGCCCTGCATCTCTGCACCGTGTCCGTGCCCTCACGTAGAGTGCCGAAGATGGCACACGGCCCCGTAACTCTTTCGAGTGACCATCGTTGAGAGTGCGGAGGCGGTTGAAGCAACAAGTGCTCGGGCAGGCGTCCGAGACGGTCGACCGCACAGGTGACGATTTCGTACCAGCCTGGAGGCTCAAGGTGACGTGCATCAGCTGCGGAGGACGGCCATGACATCCGTCCTCGTCTGCGACGACTCCCCGCTTGCCCGAGAGGCGCTCCGCCGCGCGGTCGCGACCGTGCCCGGCGTCGAGCGCGTGACGACCGCGGCCAACGGCGAGGAAGTCCTCCGCCGCTGGGGCGCCGACCGTTCGGACCTGATTCTGATGGACGTACGCATGCCCGGACTGGGCGGCGTCGAGACCGTGCGCCGGCTGCTGTCCGCAGACCCCGGCGCGCGCATCATCATGCTCACGGTTGCCGAGGACCTGGACGGCGTGGCCCTCGCGGTCGCCGCCGGTGCCCGCGGCTATCTGCACAAGGACGCCTCGCGCGCGGAGTTGCGCGCGACCGTCACCCAGGCGCTCGCCGACCCGACCTGGCGGCTGGCCCCGCGCCGGCTGCGCTCCGCCGAGATGGGCGCCGCGCCCACGCTCACCGCGCGCGAGATCCAGGTCCTGGAGGGCATGAGCCACGGCCGCTCCAACGCGGAGATCGGCCGCGAGCTGTTCCTCTCCGAGGACACCGTCAAGACGCACGCCCGGCGGCTCTTCAAGAAGCTCGGCGCCTCGGACCGGGCACACGCAGTGGCGCTCGGTTTCCGCTGGGGCCTGGTTCGCTAGGCCAGTCGGGTGTGTTCCAGCGGGGGTTCAGGAATCCCCGCCCACCGCAAGGTGGGTGGGGCCGGGCAACCCCGAGGAAGTTCAGGCACGCCCCCGCGCCGTCCGGCAGGCTCCCTCTTCGCCGCACCGGCCAAAGGCCCTGGCAGCTCTGCTGCGAGGGCCCTTCGTCCCGCATGCCGAGAGCGCGCACGGTCTGCCCTGCCGACCGCTGCCGCGGCGGGCGCGAGGACGCACCTGCACCCCTTCGGAGCCGCATGTCAAAAGGGCCCGCCGGGTGCCCGATGCTCGTTTCGGCGCGGATGCCGCATCCTTGAGGTGTGGAGTCTCTCGGGGACGAGTCGGTCGAGCGGAAGGGGAGGGCGCAAGGGATGAGTTCCGGCGCACCTGCTCATAACGCTTCGGTGCACAACATCGGACACGGTGCCACGGCCCGCGCGGCCGCAAGGCACCATGGACCGATGCGCGACGACGAGGCGGCGAGTGCCGCAGGGGCGATCGGTGCACTCGTCCACCGCGCCGTGGACGGGGACGAGCAGGCCACACACGACCTGCTGGCCCATGTCCACCCCCTGGCGCTGCGCTACTGCCGCACCCGTCTGTCCCGGCTGCCGGGTGATGCCCGGCACTTCGTGGAGGACCTCGCGCAGGAGGTGTGCGTCGCCGTCCTCCTCGCACTGCCGCGCTACAAGGACACCGGCCGCCCCTTCGAGGCGTTCGTCTTCGCCATCGCCGCGCACAAGGTCGCGGACCTGCAGCGGGCGGCGATGCGGCACCCCGGGTCGACGGCGGTCCCGTCCGACGAGATGCCGGAGCGGCCGGACGACTCGCTCGGCCCGGAGGAGCGGGCGCTGCTCAGCAGCGACGCCGAATGGGCCAAGAAACTGCTGGCCAACCTGCCGGAGAACCAGCGCGAGCTGCTCCTGCTGCGGATCGCGGTGGGTCTCACGGCCGAGGAGACCGGACAGATGTTGGGAATGTCACCCGGAGCGGTGCGGGTCGCGCAGCACCGGGCACTGAGCCGGCTCAGGGCGCTCGCGGAGCAGTAACCCCAATGCCGTAAGCGCCTTCCTTGAACAGGTCTCTCGACAATTCCGTACGAACATACGAAGCCCAGGGTCACGCGGAACCGTGGAATTCGAGAGCCGTGCTTCCCGTTAGCATGGACATCCGCACCGATCAAGGCCATTTGGGGAAGGTGTCATGACTGCAAACGTCGACGGAGTGCCCGGTAAATTCGCGACACTCGGGCTGACCTACGACGACGTGCTGCTGCTGCCGGGCGCATCCGAGGTGCTCCCCAACGCGGTCGACACCTCGTCCCGCATCTCCCGCAACGTCCGGGTCAACATCCCGCTGCTCTCCGCGGCGATGGACAAGGTGACCGAGTCCCGCATGGCGATCGCGATGGCCCGCCTCGGCGGCGTCGGCGTGCTGCACCGCAACCTGTCCGTGGAGGACCAGGTCAACCAGGTCGACCTGGTCAAGCGGTCCGAGTCCGGCATGGTCACCGACCCCATCACGGTGCACCCGGAGGCGACGCTCGCGGACGCGGACGCCCTGTGCGCCAAGTTCCGCATCAGCGGTGTCCCCGTCACCGACCCGGCCGGCAAGCTGCTCGGCATCGTCACCAACCGTGACATGGCCTTCGAGTCCGACCGCAGCCGCCAGGTGCGCGAGGTCATGACGCCGATGCCGCTGGTCACCGGCAAGGTCGGCATCTCCGGTGTGGACGCCATGGAGCTGCTGCGCCGCCACAAGATCGAGAAGCTTCCGCTGGTCGACGAGGCCGGCATCCTCAAGGGCCTCATCACGGTCAAGGACTTCGTCAAGGCCGAGAAGTACCCGAACGCCGCCAAGGACGCCGAGGGCCGGCTGCTGGTCGGTGCCGCCGTCGGCGCCAGCCCGGAGGCCCTGGAGCGCGCCCAGGCGCTCGCCGCGGCCGGTGTGGACTTCCTGGTCGTCGACACCTCGCACGGCCACAACAGCAACGCCCTCAGCTGGATGTCGAAGATCAAGTCGAGCGTCTCGGTCGACGTGATCGGCGGCAACGTCGCCACGCGCGACGGCGCCCAGGCCCTCATCGACGCCGGTGTCGACGGCATCAAGGTCGGCGTGGGCCCCGGTTCCATCTGTACGACCCGTGTCGTCGCAGGCATCGGCGTCCCGCAGGTCACCGCGATCTACGAGGCCTCCCTGGCCGCCCGCCCGGCCGGCATCCCGCTGATCGGTGACGGCGGCCTGCAGTACTCCGGCGACATCGGCAAGGCTCTGGCCGCCGGTGCCGACACCGTGATGCTCGGCAGCCTCCTGGCCGGCTGCGAGGAGTCGCCCGGCGAGCTGCAGTTCATCAACGGCAAGCAGTTCAAGTCGTACCGCGGCATGGGCTCGCTCGGTGCCATGCAGTCCCGCGGCCAGGGCAAGTCGTACTCGAAGGACCGCTACTTCCAGGCCGAGGTCTCCGCCGACGACAAGCTCGTGCCCGAGGGCATCGAGGGCCAGGTGCCCTACCGCGGCCCGCTGTCCAGCGTTCTGCACCAGCTCGTCGGCGGTCTCCGCCAGACCATGGGCTACGTGGGCGCGGCCACCATCGACGAGATGGAGTCCAAGGGCCGCTTCGTGCGGATCACCTCCGCGGGCCTCAAGGAGAGCCACCCGCACGACATCCAGATGACGGTCGAGGCGCCGAACTACAGCCGCAAGTAGTCGCACAAGTAGTCGGCAGGTTCCTTCAAGGGCGGTCCCGGAAGCACCGGGGCCGCCCTTGTCGTACCCGTCGGCGATACTGGGAGACGCTGAAACGCATCAGGGAAAGGCCACAGACGTGACTGAGATCGAGATCGGGCGCGGCAAGCGCGGCCGCCGGGCGTACGCCTTCGACGACATCGCCGTCGTCCCCAGCCGCCGTACGCGGGACCCGAAGGAGGTCTCGATCGCCTGGCAGATCGACGCCTACCGCTTCGAGCTGCCGTTCCTGGCCGCCCCCATGGACTCCGTGGTCTCCCCGGCCACCGCGATCCGCATCGGCGAGCTCGGCGGTCTCGGGGTGCTGAACCTCGAGGGCCTGTGGACGAGGTACGAGGACCCGCAGCCGCTGCTCGACGAGATCGTCGGCCTCGACGCGGACCGGGCCACGCGCCGCCTCCAGGAGATCTACGCCGCCCCCATCAAGGAGGAGCTGATCGGCGCGCGCCTGAAGGAGGTGCGCGACTCCGGCGTGGTCACCGCCGCCGCGCTCTCCCCGCAGCGCACGGCGCAGTTCTCGAAGGCCGTGGTGGACGCGGGCGTGGACATCTTCGTCATCCGCGGTACGACGGTCTCCGCGGAGCACGTCTCCGGCTCGCACGAGCCGCTGAACCTGAAGCAGTTCATCTACGAGCTCGACGTCCCGGTGATCGTCGGCGGCTGCGCCACGTACACGGCGGCCCTGCACCTGATGCGCACGGGCGCGGCGGGCGTGCTCGTCGGCTTCGGCGGCGGTGCCGCGCACACCACGCGCAACGTGCTGGGCATCCAGGTGCCGATGGCGACCGCGGTCGCGGATGTGGCGGCGGCCCGTCGTGACTACATGGACGAGTCCGGCGGCCGGTACGTGCACGTGATCGCGGACGGTGGCGTGGGCTGGTCCGGCGACCTTCCGAAGGCGATCGCCTGTGGTGCGGACGCGGTGATGATGGGCTCGCCGCTCGCGCGCGCGACGGACGCGCCGGGCAAGGGCCACCACTGGGGCATGGAGGCCGTCAACGAGGAGCTCCCGCGCGGCAAGAAGGTCGACCTGGGCACGGTCGGCACCATCGAGGAGGTGCTGACGGGTCCGTCGCACACTCCCGACGGCTCCATGAACCTCTTCGGCGCGCTGCGGCGGGCGATGGCCACGACCGGGTACAGCGAGCTGAAGGAGTTCCAGCGGGTCGAGGTGACGGTGGCGGACTCGCAGCACAAGCGGTAGGGGTTACGGCGCGAAGGGGGCCGGTCACCTGGTGAGGTGACCGGCCCCCTTCTGTGTGCCCTGGGCTTGCGCGGGGCGCGGGGCGCGTGGGGTGGTGCGGGGGCGTGCGGTTGCGTTCGGGGCGGATACGGGCTGGTCAGCCGGGCCGAGGGCGATAACGTCCGTGTCGGCGCCCCAGGTTGCTGGAGCGCCCCCTTCCAAGGATTTGGTTCCGGACCCCGCTCCTCGGGGCCCGGCCCGATTTCCAACGGACCGTCCACCGGGCACTGGGCGGCCTCGTGGAAGGGGGCGCCCAGGACGTCACCGCAAGCCCACTCGCTGGGACCGGATCCGTCTGTGGATGGTGAAGTGCCGGAGGAGGTGGATCTTGCGGATTTTCGGATGGTGAGCGGCCGCCCCCACGCAAACTAGGGGCGGACACTCCGTGAACCATCCAGGAGCCTGCCGCAGTGCTCGCTGCGGCCGACCCCACCTGTCTCCGTAAGGTACCCGCGCCGCGCCCCCCATGCCACCAGCCCCGGAGCCCGACGCACCCGCGCGCCCCCCTTCACCACCGAAGCGCCGCCCCTCCGCCGCGCGCCGGCAGCGTCAGACCGCCGCCTTCTTGGCCCCCGTGAACGCCACATACGCGGCGATCGCGAAGAACACGAACGTCAGCGGGTCGGCGTCCGCCTTCCAGGCCTCCTGGACCACGCTGAGGTGCTGGAAGAAGACCTCGTTGAAGCCGACCTTCACCTGGTCCGCGATGAGCATGGCCTCGCCCACCAGCTGGCCGAGGTAGACGGCGCCCAGGGACAGGACGGCGCTCGCGACCGGCAGGACCGGGTTGCGCCCGCCGAGACGGCCCGCGGCCAGACCGATCAGGAAGCCGACGCCGACCGCCGCCCAGCCGATCTCGCGCTTGGTCAGGCCGATGACGCCACCGTAGACACCGGCTGCGACCACGGCGGCCGCGAAGGCCGCCGCCAGGCCGAGGCCGATGTTGTTCCTCACCGGAGCAGCAGCGGGAGCAGGCACGTACGGAACCCCCGGCGCCGCTGGCGGCGGTACGGCGCCCGGCTGCTGGGCGTCCGGGCCGGCGTCGGCCGGCTGGGGCTGCGGCTGCTGCGGTGGCGTTGGAGCTGACTGGCTCATGACAGAGATCCCCCCACGGGATGGAACGAGCGGATGGTGAAGCGGAGAAAGTGTGCGCACGAGTGTGCGACTGGTGGAGGGAGGGTAACAGGTGGGGGCGACAGGGTGACCAGCGAAATATGCGGTCAGAGACGGTGGGCGGCCCCCGTCGGAACGGCTCCGCGCGTGTCCAGCAGCAACTGCGCCTTCACCGACAGGCCTTGGAGGTCGTACGTCCGGTGCTGCTGGAGCAGGATCGTCAGATCGGCCTCGGCCGCGGCCTCGTAGAGGGCGTCCGCGCGCGGGACCGGGCGGTCCTGGACGCTCCAGGACGGGACGTGCGGGTCGTGGTAGCTGATCGAGGCGCCCAGTTCCATGAGGCGGACGGCGATCTCCGGGGCGGTGGTGCCCTGTTGGTCGGCGAGATCCGGCTTGTAGGTGACGCCGAGGAGCAGCACGCGGGCACCGCGCGCCGATTTGCCGTGCTCGTTGAGGAGGGCCGCGGCGCGCTGGACGACGTAACGGGGCATCTGGCTGTTGACCTGCTGGGCCAGTTCGACCATGCGCAGGGTGCGGCCCGGGTGGCCGGTCAGGTCCTGGGGGACGGCGTGGCCGCCGACGCCGGGGCCGGGGCGGAAGGCCTCGAAGCCGAACGGCTTGGTCTCCGCGCAGCGGATGACGTCCCAGACGTCGACGCCGAGGTGGTTGCAGAGGACGGCCATCTCGTTGACGAGTGCGATGTTGACGTGCCGGAAGTTGGTCTCCAGCAGCTGCACGGTCTCCGCCTCGCGCAGTCCACGCGCGCGTACCACCTTGTCGGTGAGGCGGCCGTAGAACGCGGCGGCGGACTCGGTGCAGGCGGAGGTGAGGCCGCCGATCACCTTGGGGATGTTGGCCGGGGTGAAGGCGCGGTTGCCGGGGTCGACCCGGCTGGGGGAGTAGGCGAGGTGGAAGTCGCGGCCCGCCTGCAGCCCGGAGCCCTCCTCCAGGAGGGGGCACAGGAACTCCTCGGTGGTGCCCGGGGGGACGGGCGACTCCAGGATGACCGTGGTGTGCGGGCGCAGCCGCTCGGCCAGGGCGCGGGCGGCCGCCTCGACCTGGCCGAGGTCGAGTTTGCCGTCGGCGCCGCGCGGGGTCGGCGTGCAGATGACCGCGGTGCGGACGCGGCCGAGCTCGGCCGGGCTGGTGGCGTGCCGGAAGCCCCCCGAGAGCATCCGGCGCAGTTCGGCGGGGCTGAGGGAGCCCTGCTCGGGCCCGGTTCGATAGCCGAGTGTGGGGATGCCGGCCGCGACGGCTGCCTGGGCCAGGGGCAGGCCGAACGGGCCGAGTCCGATGACGGCGAGATCTGCGGGCATGGCGTGGGCCGTCCTCCCAGTAACCGAAGCGGGGCAGGTGCGCAAGTCCTGTGGACAGGACAGGCGAAGC
Source organism: Streptomyces sp. NRRL S-646 (assembly GCF_000720765.1). Lineage (GTDB taxonomy): Bacteria > Actinomycetota > Actinomycetes > Streptomycetales > Streptomycetaceae > Streptomyces. The sequence goes on along the minus strand of NZ_JODC01000003.1, from coordinate 710,382 downwards.
GCAATGTCACACTAGGAGTAAATATGACCGATTTGCTGGATTGGTTGTCCGTGTTTTCCGCAGGTCTCGGGAATGTTGTCCACAGGCTGGGGGCGACTAGTGGCTGAAGCCGGGCAAGCCGGTCAGAATTTGGGCATGGGGGTTAGGCAACGGGCTTCGCCCGACGGGTGCGGCCGACGCTACCGATAGCGGGAGGCAGCGGTGAGGACAGCGACACTGGGGCCGGCGCAGCGAGCCGAGTCACTGGCGGGAATGGCCGAGCGCGAGCTGGACGTACTGGTCGTGGGCGGCGGCGTGGTCGGTGCGGGCACCGCCCTGGACGCCGTGACGCGCGGTCTGTCCACGGGGCTGGTCGAGGCGCGTGACTGGGCGTCGGGCACATCCAGCAGGTCCAGCAAGCTGATCCACGGCGGACTGCGCTATCTGGAGATGCTCGACTTCGCCCTCGTGCGGGAGGCGCTGAAGGAGCGCGGCCTGCTGCTGGAGCGGCTCGCGCCGCATCTGGTGAAGCCGGTGCCGTTCCTCTACCCGCTGCAGCACAAGGGCTGGGAGCGCCTGTACGCCGGTTCGGGCGTCGCGCTCTACGACGCGATGTCGATGGCCCGAGGGCACGGCCGCGGCCTGCCCACGCACCGCCATCTGACCCGCCGCCACGCCCTGCGCGTGGCACCCGCCTTGAAGAAGGACGCGCTGGTCGGGGCCCTGCAGTACTACGACGCCCAGATGGACGACGCCCGTTATGTCGCCACCCTGGTGCGCACGGCGGCGGCCTACGGCGCGAAGGTGGCCAACCGCGCGCGCGTGTCGGGCTTCCTGCGGGAGGGCGAACGGGTCGTCGGCGCGCGCGTGCAGGACGTCGAGGGGGGCGGCGAGTACGAGATCCGCGCCAAGCAGATCGTCAACGCGACCGGTGTGTGGACCGACGACACCCAGGCCATGGTGGGCGAGCGCGGCCAGTTCCACGTCCGGGCGTCCAAGGGCATCCATCTGGTCGTACCGAAGGACCGCATCAGCTCCTCGTCAGGGCTGATCCTGCGCACCGAGAAGTCCGTGCTGTTCGTCATCCCCTGGGGCCGGCACTGGATCGTCGGCACGACGGACACCGACTGGGACCTCGACAAGGCGCACCCGGCCGCGTCCAGCGCCGACATCGACTACCTGCTGGAGCACGTGAACTCGGTCCTTTCGGTGCCGCTGACACGGGACGACGTGCAGGGCGTGTACGCGGGGCTGCGCCCGCTGCTGGCCGGCGAGTCGGAGGCCACCAGCAAGCTGTCCCGCGAGCACACCGTGGCACATCCCGCGCCCGGCCTTGTCGTGGTGGCGGGCGGCAAGTACACGACGTACCGGGTGATGGCCAAGGACGCGGTGGACGAGGCGGTGCACGGCCTCGACCTGCGGGTCGCCGAGTGCGTGACGGAGGACGTGCCGCTGCTGGGAGCCGAGGGCTACCGGGCACTGTGGAACGCGCGGGCGCGGATCGCGGCGCGGACGGGTCTTCATGTGGTGCGAGTGGAGCATCTGTTGAACCGGTACGGGTCGATGGCGGAGGAGGTCCTCGACCTCGTCGCCACCGACGCCTCGCTCGGGGAGCCACTGCACGCCGCCGACGACTATCTGCGCGCCGAGGTCGTGTACGCCGCCTCGCACGAGGGCGCCCGGCACCTGGACGACGTACTGACCCGGCGCACCCGCATCTCCATCGAGACCTTCGACCGGGGAACGCGCAGCGCACGGGAGGCGGCAGAACTCATGGCGCCGGTGCTCGGCTGGGACAAGGACCAGATCGAGCGCGAGGTCGAGCACTACGAGAAGCGGGTGGAGGCCGAGCGGGAGTCGCAGCGGCAGCCGGACGACCTGACGGCGGATGCGGCGCGGTTGGGGGCGCCCGACATCGTGCCGTTGTAGGGCACCGCGCGTCCAGGCATCCGGACATCACTCGAACGAGTGGCGCGAACCGGGATCTTCGTTCGGAACCCGGCCGTTCTACGGAGTGCGAGGGCAGAACTCGGCGGCGAGCAGGGCCGGTTCGAGGCCGGGATCTGCGATCGCCGTCGTGTTCACGCGGAAGGTGAGGACATGCCGGCCGTCGACGGTGGCTGCGGTGCGCACGTAGCTGCCGGTGATGCGTCCGTTGTGTCCCCACACCGTGATGCCGCACGGCAGCTTCTCGGGAAACAGGCCCATGCCGTACAGGCCGTGTGCGGTGCGGGTGTCGCGCATCTCGCGCAGTCGGCGCGAGGGCAGCAGTTCGCCGCCCAGCAGGGCCGCGTAGAAGCGGTCGAGGTCGGCGAGCGTGGTCACCAGCTCGCCCGCGGCTCCGGCCACCCGCGGGTCGAGCTCGGTGACGTCGGTTCCGTCGGTGGCGTAGGCGCGGCCGTGCGGAGAGGGCAGAGAGGTACGGGAGCCGGGGAAGGAGGTGCCCGTCAGACCCAGCGGAGCGATGATGCGGCGCTCGGCCTCGGTGGCGTACGAGTGGCCGGTGACCTGCTGGATGACCATGCCGAGCACCACGTAGTTGGTGTTCGAGTAGGAGTAGCGGCCGGCCTCGGCCGGGGGATGGGTGAGCGCGATGCGTACGGCTTGACGAGGGGAGAGGGGAACGAGGCCTCTGGTGTCCACGGTGAAGTCGTTCAGTCCGCTGGTGTGGGTGAGCAGGGCGCGCAGGGTCATGGTGCGGCCGTCGTTGCCGGCTCCGCGCACCAGGCCGGGCAGATGCTGCTCGACGGTGTCGGACAGGGACAGCCGGTGCTCCGCCGCGAGCTGCAGGACGACCGTCGCGATGAAGGTCTTCGTGATGCTGCCGGCGCGGAAGTGGTCGGTACGGGCGATGCCCCGGCCGGCGTGGGCGTAGCGGGTGCCGGAGTCCTCGTGGGCCAGGAGGGCTGCCGCGGGGGCTCTGCCCTGCGTGACCAGGAGGGGCAGGAGCGTGTCCGTGGCCGGTGCCGCGGGGGCCGAGGAGGCGGTCGGGGACAGAGTGAGGAGCAGGAGCGACACGGGCACGGCCAGTAGCGTCCGGAGCGGCGGCATCGCGAGGTCCTCCCTTGTCGCGGCCCATCATGCAGGGTGGCGCGACGCGCGGTCCGGCGGGGCCCCGGGTGCACAGGCTCCTCGTACGGTGCCAGGGGCACCCTGGGCGTCGGGCACTTGTCGGGTGAGGGACAATGGAGGCTCTGTCAGGGCGGGTTGCATGAGGGGACGCATGTCGGAGGCGGAGCGGGCGGGGACATCTCGTCAGGACACTCGTCAGGACAACAGCGAGCGTCTTCTCGCCGGGCGGTACCGGCTGGGGAGGGTGCTCGGCCGCGGCGGCATGGGCACGGTGTGGCGGGCCGAGGACGAGACCCTGGGCCGGACGGTCGCCGTCAAGGAACTGCGGTTCCCGTCGAACATCGACGAGGACGAGAAACGCCGGCTGATCACGCGGACGCTGCGCGAGGCCAAGGCGATCGCGCGGATCCGCAACAACAGTGCGGTGACGGTCTTCGACGTGGTCGAAGAGGACGACCGGCCGTGGATCGTGATGGAGCTCGTCGAGGGCAAGTCGCTCGCCGAGGTCATCCGGGAGGACGGCCTGCTCGAGCCCAGGCGTGCGGCCGAGGTCGGGCTGGCGATCCTCGACGTGCTGCGCTCGGCGCACCGCGAGGGCATCCTGCACCGTGACGTGAAGCCGTCCAACGTCCTGCTGGAGTCCGACACCGACCGGGTCGTGCTCACCGACTTCGGTATCGCCCAGGTCGAGGGCGACCCGTCCATCACCTCGACCGGCATGCTCGTCGGCGCGCCCTCCTACATCTCCCCGGAGCGGGCCCGCGGGCACAAGCCGGGCCCCGCGGCCGACCTGTGGTCGCTCGGCGGACTGCTGTACGCGGCGGTCGAGGGAGTGCCGCCGTACGACAAGGGTTCCGCGATCGCCACCCTCACCGCGGTGATGACCGAGCCGGTGGAGGAGCCGAAGAACGCGGGGCCGCTGAAGGACGTCATCTACGGGCTGCTGACCAAGGATCCCGCCAAGCGGCTCGACGACGCGGGTGCGCGGGCGATGCTCAACCGTGTGATCCACGCGCCCGAGCCGAAGGAGGCCGAGCCGGAGCCGCCGATGGACGCGACGCGTGTCGTGCCGTTGCCGGTGCAGCCCGACGGGGGCAAGGCGAGTTCGGGCGGCTCCGGCGGCAAGCGGGGCGAGGAGGCGGCGGAGAAGCTGCGCGGGGCGCTGCGTTCCGTGCGGAAGGCCGCCGTGGCGGCGGGAGCGGCGGCCGGTTCGGCGGCTGCGGCCCGCGCCAAGTCGGGGAACGGTACGGCCGGTTCGGGATCCGAGGGCACCAAGTCCGCCGGGGCGTCGGGTGCAGCCGGTGCTTCGGCTCCGCCGGCACCCCCTGCTCCTCCGGCTCCTCCCGCTCCGACGACTCCGATGCCTGCGGTGCCTCCGGCTCCACGGCCGGCCTCGTCATCGTCGCCGTCGGCTGCGGTGCAGTCCTCGGCTTCGTCGGCAGCTTCGGGAGCCAAGGCGCCTTCCGGTACCTCTGCCGGTTCCGGTTCATCGGCGGCTTCGGGTTCCGCGGGCGCTTCGGCAGGTGCAGCTTCCGGGGGCCCAGAGAACGGGGCGCAAGGGGCGAATGCGCAGGCCGGCGGGCGCAGTTCGGGGTGGCCGGTCGTGCCGCCGCCGGATCTGCCGCCGCGGCCCGTGCCGAGGGCGCCGCTCACCGACGTGGTGCCGAAGCGGACGCTGGTGATCATCGCGGTGGTGATCGTGCTCGCCGTGGTCGGGACCGTGCTGGCCGTCGTGTTCGGCGGGGACCACGGCAAGAGTTCGAACGGCGGCAAGAACAGCGGCGGGAAGGCCGCGGTCAGTGCGTCCGCCAGTGCCCGCGCCAAGGAGGACACGAGCGGCGCCAGCCGTGCGGACGGAGGCGACGCGCAGTCCACGTCGGCGTCGACGGACGGCAGTACCCCCAGCAACAGTCCGACCGCGTCCGGCGGCAGCAGTGCGGGAGACGGCGGGTCGTCCGGCGACAGCACGGTGGAGACGGCGTACAAGGGGAGCCAGGGGTACTCGATCGGTCTGCCCAAGGGGTGGAAGTACCAAGGGGCGAGTGCCGCCGGGGACCGGTTCACCGGGCCCGACGGGCAGAAGCTGCTCGTCGCCTGGACGTCCACGCCCAAGGGCGACCCGGTGGCCGACTGGAAGAACCAGGAGCGCTACATGACGCGCTCGCAGTACCAGAAGATCCGCATAGAGGAGGTGGACTACCGCGACTGGAACACCGCCGACTGGGAGTTCACCTATGTGGAGAGCGGGACGGAGTACCGGACGATCGACCGGGGGTTCGTCGTCAACGACCATCTCGGATATGCGCTGATGTACACGGCGAAAGCCGCGAACTGGGACAGCGGCCTGCGTAAGGACACCTGGAAGACCCTCGCGAAGACGTTCGAACCCAAGTCGTGATGTGACCGAACCCGTGTTTGAGCCGTGAGATCTGGCATCCCCTCATTGCGGGTTGCCTCCGGCACGTATCGTGAGTGTTTGCGGACCGTACGCATCCAGGTATGGGTTCGGAACGGGGCGCAAGGCGAACGGAATTGACCAACCGGGCGGCCGGGGGAGGCAACGTGGACGACTATGCGGGACGGGTTCTCGCCGACCGCTACCGCCTGCCGCTGCCACCCGCCGACGAGTACGAACTCACCGACACCCGCGCCTTCGACACCTACAGCGGTCAGGAAGTCCTGGTCAGGCAGGTGCCGTTGCCCGAGGTCGTCGAGGCGGAGGTGCTCGACGCCGAGGGGCTGCCGGACGGTTTCACGGCGCGTGACCCGCGGCAGCGGGGGAGCGGGCGGTCCGCGGCGCGCACCGGGGTGCGGCGGCCCACCGACCCGGCCGTACGGCGTGCGGTCGAGGCCGCGCAGGCCGCGGCGCAGATCCCCGACCATCCACGGCTCGACCAGGTCTTCGACGTGTTCGCCGAGGGCGGTTCGCTGTGGATCGTCAGCGAGTTGGTGGCGGCGCGGCCGCTGGCGGCGCTGCTCGCCGAGAAGCCGCTCACGCCGTATCGCGCGGCCGAGGTGGCCTCCGACGTCCTCATGGCGCTGCGTGTGCTGCACGCCCATGGCTGGGTGCACCGGAACATCACGGCCCGTACGGTGCTGGTCTGCGACGACGGCCGGGTGATGCTCACCGGCCTCGCGGTCGGGGCGGCGGAGGAGGCGCTGTGCGGGTACGACCCGGTACCGGCCCCGGAGGGTGACGGTGGCGACGGGTTCGGACCTGCGGGCGGTTCCCCGGGTGAGCCGGGTGGGCAGGGTGGACCGGCTCTGCCGGGCGGCCAGGGTGCGCAGAGCGCCCAGGGCTCCCCTGGATTCCAGGGCACTCAAGGCGGGCCCGGGGGCGCCGACCCCGAGGCTGCTCGGCGTGCCGCCATCCGGGCGCGTACGGCCGGGGGGCTGCCGAGCGCCGGGGCGGACCCGGCGAACGGGGCGGGGGCGCCGGGTGCGCTCGCGCCCAAGGCCCTGGAGAGCGGCGGGGACATCCGGGCCGCGCGGGCCGGGGCGATCGCCGCGTACCGGGCGGGCGCCCGGGCCGCGGCCAGGGTTCAGGAGGCGCAGCAGAGCGGGCGGGCGGCGCTGCCCGGCGCCCGTTCCGCGCCCGAGGGCGGCCCCGCCTCGCAGGCCAGCGGCACAGCACAGACACACACTTCCGAGGTCTCCTCGCGCACCACCGCCCCGCCGGGGCAGATAGCCGACCCGTACGGCGCGAGCGCCTGGCACGGGGCCGCGCCCCGCAGCGGAGTCGGCGGGGCACCAGCCGTCGAGGGCGGTGAACCGGCCGGTCTCGCGGGCCAGGGCGGCCGTACGGCACTCCCGCCTGGTGACGATGGCTCCTATGCCGGCGGAAGTGCCTACGGCAGTGGAGCAACTGGTCTTGCCGGCCAGGGCGGCCGTACGGCACTCCCGCCGGGTGACGGCGCCTCCCATGCCGGCGGAAGCCCTTATGGCAACGGCGGCACCTACGGGGCGCAGCGCGGCACAGCGCCCGGCGCCGGTGCTCCCTCGCCCTCCGGGGTTCCGACCCCCCGCCTGGACAAAGCTCCCCCGACGGGCGTTCCGGCACCCGGCTCCCACACTCCCGCCCCGCTCCCGCCCGGCGCCACACCCCCCAGCCGCTGGGACGACCTCGTGGCCGGCACCCCCGCCCCGCGCGGTCCCGCCACCCCGCTCGCCGCCGAGCGGGCCCGGCAGGCGCGGATGGCCGTGGTCGGGCCCGTGACGGAGCGGTGGGCGCCGGAGCAGGCCGGGCCCGTGCACGAGAACTGGCAGCTGGCGGCGCCCATCGGGCCCGCGACCGACCTGTGGGCGCTCGGGGCGCTGCTCTTCAGGGCCGTACAGGGACATGCGCCGTATCCGGAGGAGTCGACGGCCGAGCTGGTGCAGATGGTGTGCGCCGAGCCGCCCGCCTTCGCGGAGGAGTGCGGGCCGCTGCGGCCGGTCGTGGAGTCGCTGCTGCGTCAGGACCCCACCGAGCGGCTGGACTTCGAGGAGCTCAGGGGCTGGCTGCGATCCCTCGTGCGGTCCGCGCCCGAGCCCGACGCCGGCGCGCACGTCATAGCCGCACCGCCCGCCGACGCCAGTCGGCTGCCCGTCGTACGGCGGCGGGGCGAGCTGGTGCGCAGGCGGCGCGCCGGACTGCCCGCGACCAGCGCGCACGGACGGCACAAGCGGGCCAAGGAGCAGGCGCGTTCGCCGCGCAGCCTGGGCCGCACCCTGCTTGTGCTGGTCCTGCTCCTGCTGGCCGCGGCGGTCGCGTACGCCGTGCTGTTCATGCCGAAGGCCGGGGAGAAGGGCGCGGCGGGCAGCGACCGTACCGGCAGTGCGGGGGAGGTCGGCCCCGCCCCCGAGCAGTCGGACAAGGGCGCGAGCAGCCAGCCGCGCCCCGACCAGACCTCGCCCAAGTCCGAGGGCAGCCCCTCGAATTCGGCCGGTGCGAGCGAGAGCCAGACCACCGGGCCCGTCGTCGCCGACGGTTTCACGCTGCGCAAGGATCCCGAGGGCTTCCGGATCGCCGTGGCCAAGGGCTGGTCGCGGGCCGGAAAGAACAGCTGGAACCAGGTGGTGTACTCGCACGGCGCCTTCGAACTCATCGTCGTGAAGGGACGCGACGGCGCGGTCACCTACGGCAGCGACCCGATGGCGTACCAGCGGGACACGGAGCACGAGTTGCAGCCGTACCGCAGCTCCAGCTGGGCCACCGCGACCGGGCTGCGCACCGTCACGGTGGGCACCCGGACCATGGCGGAAGGGCAGTTCACCTGGACCGACGACAGCGGGAACGACCTGTATGTGCGCAACCTCGCGATGCTCATCGACGGGCGGTACCACATCGTGCAGGTACGCGGTCCCGAGTCGCAGCGGGACCAGGTGACGAAGCTGTACGAGCAGGCGTCGGCCACGTATCAGGTGACCGGCTGACCTCACCTGTGAGGGGTCCGTGAAGACGAAAACGGTTGCTGTACGGGCCCCGAAGCGACAACCGTCACAGTGCGGTCTCCTTGGGACCCCCGTTGTTCCCTGTTTACGGGCCGGTCCTTAGTCTGACCCTGTCAAGAGCATTGCGGGGCAACGTGAATCAGATGCAGGGCCAGCTTGTCGCGGGCCGCTACCGGCTCGCCGACTCGATCGGCAGCGGCGGCATGGGCCGCGTGTGGCGAGCACACGACGAGGTGCTGCACCGGGCCGTCGCGATCAAGGAGTTGACCGCCGCGCTCTATGTGTCCGAGAGCGAGCAGGAGCGACTCCTCGCGCGCACCCGGGCCGAGGCGCGTGCCGCCGCGCGCATCAACCACTCCGCCGTGGTCACCGTGCACGACGTGCTCGAACACGACGGCCGCCCGTGGATCGTGATGGAGCTCGTCGAGGGCTACTCGCTGGCCGACGCGGTCAAGGAGCAGGGGCGCGTCGAGCCCGCCGAGGCCGCGCGCATCGGACTGTGGGTGCTGCGCGCGCTGCGCGCCGCGCATGCCGCCGGAGTGCTGCACCGCGACGTGAAGCCCGGCAACGTCCTCATCGGCCACGACGGCCGCGTCCTGCTCACCGACTTCGGCATCGCCCAGATCGAGGGCGATACGACGATCACGCGCACCGGAGAGGTCGTCGGCTCCGTCGACTACCTCGCCCCCGAGCGGGTCCGCGGCCACGACCCGGGCCCCGCCTCCGACCTGTGGGCGCTCGGCGCCACGCTGTACACGGCGGTGGAGGGCAGGTCGCCGTTCCGCCGCACCTCGCCGCTGTCCACCATGCAGGCGGTCGTGGAGGAGAACGCCGCAGATCCGCAGCACGCCGGTCCGCTCGGGCCCGTCATGGCCGCGCTGCTGCACAAGGAGCCCGCCGCACGGCCGTCGGCGGCCGAGGCCGAGCAGATGCTCGCCGAGGCGGCGGAGGGACGGCGGTCGAACGCGGCGCAGGCGTATGTGCCGACACAGCACACGGGCTCCCGCTACGAGACCGGGAGCACCGGCACCGGGCCGCACACCGGCTCCCGCACGGGTCCGCAGTCGGGCTCCGGCACGCCGTACCCGCCGATGACCGGGCCGACGTCGATCGGACCGACCGGGATGGGCCCGGAGCACCGGACGACCACCGGTCCCGCTCCGAAACGCCGACGTCTGCGCACCTTGGTCCTCTCGATCGCCTTCGCGGCGATCGTCGGCGGCGGCGCGGCCGTGGCACTGCAGTTGTGGGACCAGGAAACGACGAGCGACGCAAGGGGTGGCTCCGCGTCGCAGAGCCCGACGCCGTCCAGCTCGCCCAGCCCGAACGCCAACGGAAACGTTCCCGCCACGTGGCAGGCGTACCACGACCCCTGGGGCTTCACCGTCTACCTGCCCAAGGGCTGGAGCCGGAAGGTCGTCGGCGTCCCGAGCGAGCTCAGGCAGGTCGACTACACACCCGACAACGGCAGGCACTTCGTCCGCATCGCCATGGACACCGCGCCGGACTTCAAGGACGCCCGTTCCCACCAGCTGAACCTGGAGCAGACGCTCGAGCAACGCTTCGCCGACTACCACCGCGTGCGGCTGGAACAGAACATCTACCGTGACCGGCCCGGCTCCGTCTGGGAGTACAGCTGGACCGCGTTGAAGGGGCAGCCGGAGGTCCCCTTCCCCGGTCCGCGCCGCGCCGTCGAGGAGACGTACATGTCCGGGGACGGCACCGAGTACGCGATCTACATCTCGTCGCCCGCGGCCGACTGGGCCGAGACGAGCAAGCAGTTCAAGTGGGTCCTTCAGGGCTGGCAGGAGAAGACCTCCCAGTAGCCGTTGGGCCGGACGGGGGTTGGCCGGTCGCCACCCCGGAGCAGGTCCGTCCGGTGCGGCATGATGGGGCGCATGGGGACCGAGGGGGAAGGCGTCCGTGTCATAGCGGGCCGTTACCGGCTTGAGGCGAGACTCGGGCGCGGTGGCATGGGCGTGGTGTGGCGGGCGACCGACGAGCTGCTCGGCAGGCAGGTGGCGGTCAAGGAACTCCCCCTCGACCTCGACGAGACGCTCTCCGCGGAGGAGACCAGGCGGCAGCGCGACCGCACCCTGCGCGAGGCGCGGGCGGTGGCCCAGTTGCGCCACCCGCACATCATCGTCGTCCACGACGTCGTCGAGCACGACGAACGCCCTTACATCGTCATGGAGTTGATCGACGGCGGCTCCCTCGCCGACCGCATCTCCCAACGCGGACCGATCGCCCCCGCCGAGGCCGCCCGGATCGGGGCCGCCCTGCTGAGCGCGCTGCGCACGGCGCACGAGGCCGGGGTGCTGCACCGCGACATCAAGCCGGCCAACGTCCTGCTGGAGTCCGGCACGGACCGGGTCGTCCTCACCGACTTCGGCATCGCCCAGGTCGCGGGCGCCACCACGCTCACCGAGACCGGCTCCTTCGTCGGCTCGCCCGAGTACACCGCGCCGGAGCGGATGTCCGGGGCCAGGACCGGCCCCGAGTCCGACCTGTGGTCGCTGGGCGCGCTGCTGTGCACCGCGCTGAGCGGCGAGTCCCCGTTCCGGCGCGACTCGCTCGGCGGCATCCTGCATGCGGTCGTCTTCGACGAGATACGGCCGCCCGCGCAGGCCGAGCCGCTCCTGCCCGTCGTCCTGGGCCTGCTGGAGCGCGATCCCGACCGCCGGCTGGACGCGGCGCAGGCCGAGCGGATGCTGCGCGCCTACCGCGACACCGGCCACACCCCGGCCCTGCCCCCCGGCTACACACCGACCGAGCGGGACGTCCCCCGCCCGCCCGCGCCGCTGCCCATGCCGTCGCCTTCGCCGTCGCCCACGGTGGAGACCAGGCGCTCCACCCGGGGCGTGCTGGTGGCCGCACTGCTGGTCGCAGCGATGGCCGGGGCGGGGGTCTCGGCGGCGGCGCTGCTCATGAACCGCGGCGGCGAAGGGGGCGGTGGTACGCCGACGAGTTCGGCGCCGCGGACTTCGGTGAGCGCGTCGCCGTCACCCCCCTCCAGGACACCCAGCCCCTCGCACACGCCGCCCAAGCCTCCCGTCACCGCGACCCTCCCCTCCGCCCCCTCCGGCTACCGCGTCGCCGACGACCCGGCCGGCTTCTCCCTCGCCGTACCGGAGGACTTCACCCGCACACCGCAGGGCGAGCGCGTCTTCTACCTGTCGTCGGGAGAAACCTTCCGGCTCGGCATCAAGGCCACCGACCCCGCCCCGGGCGGCCCGCTCGCGGTGATGCGGCGCGCCGCCGCCAAGGGCTCCGACACCAACCCCGGCTACCACGACGGCCGGGTCACCTCGACCACACGGCACGGACACCCCGCCGCCCTCTGGGAGTTCACCTGGAACGGCTTCAGCACGGCCGAGGGGCCCCGGCACACGTACGACCTGTGCTGGGAGGAGGGCGGCCGGATGTACGACGTGTGGGTGTCGGCGCCGGTCGGCAAGGTGCGGGAGGCGAAGGAGTACTTCGACGTCGCGGTGGACACGTTCGTGGCCGGGTGAGGTGCAGGTCGGGATCGCTCGGGGGTACGTCACGGGTGTGTGACCGGAATGCGCCAACGCTGGATGAGTGAGCGTCTGGCGCGATATGGATGGTCCATGAGCAGCAGCGGGGGAGTCGGCCACGAGTCCGACGACACGACGAGTTTTGTTCTGCAACCTCCCAGACCTCGGCAGTCGGAGCCCGGCGCCGGTCGGCTCATCGCGGGCCGCTACCGGCTGCTGGCGAAGCTCGGGCACGGTGGCATGGGCACGGTGTGGCGAGCCAAGGACGAGACCGTCGACCGCGAGGTGGCCGTCAAGGAGCCCCGCGTCCCGGACCATCTTCCCGAACGTGAACGCGCCAACGTCTTCGAGCGGATGCGCCGCGAGGCCCGCGCCGCGGCCCGTCTCGACCACCCGGCGGTGGTCAGTGTCCACGATGTGGCGGTGGTCGACGGCCGGCCGTGGATCGTGATGGAACTCGTGCGGGGCCGTTCGCTCGGCAGCGCCCTGCAGGAGGGCACGCTGGACGCCCGCGAGGCCGCCAGGATCGGCCTGGAGGTGCTCGGCGCGCTGGAGGCCGCGCACGCCGCGGGCATCCTGCATCGCGACGTGAAACCGGACAACGTGCTCCTCGGCCGCCACGACCGTGTCGTCCTGACCGACTTCGGCATCGCCCAGATCGAGGGCGAGACCAGCCTGACGGACACGGGTGGCTTCGTCGGCTCGCCCGAATTCATCGCCCCGGAACGGGTCCTGGGCCAGCGCCCCGGCCCGGCCTCCGATCTCTGGTCCCTCGGCGTGGTCCTCTACGCGGCCACGGAGGGCGTCTCACCCTTTCGCCGCAGCAACACGCCGGCCACCCTCCAGTCGGTCCTCAACGCCACGCCGGCGCCGCCCGCTTCGGCGTCGGGACCGCTGGCCGAGCTGATCACGGGCCTGCTGCAGAAGGACCCGGCGAGACGTCCGAACGCCGCCCAGGTCCGGGCGCTGCTGGAACAGACCGCGAACCCGCCGGTCGCGGCGCCCTTGCAGCCCACGCAGCCCGGACGGATCGTCACCCGGGGGCTCCGGTTCGGCCGCAAGGCGTGGTTCGGGGCCGGCGCGGGCGTCCTCGTGGCGGCCGTGGCGGCGTACCTGGTGATCGCGAATCCCTTCGCGGGGCCGTTGCCCGACGGCTGGAAGACCCACCACGAGAGCGACGTGGCCGCGACGCTGGCGGTACCGGATGGCTACGAGCGGCAGCTGCCCGACCGGAAGACCGACAAGAACCACTGGGTCACGTACAGCGACCTGAGCGGCGCGATCGGGATCACCCTGAGCCTCCAGAAGAAGTCCGAGGACACCGGCGGCACCATCAAGGACTCCGCGGCCGCCCAGATGTACGACGACAACGGCACGTTCAAGCAGAGCGGCGCGTACGAGCTGAACATGCCCGCCGGTCCGCAGACGAAGACGAAGACCAGGCTGACGACATACAGGGACAAACCGTCCGCCGAGAACACGGTGGCGTACAAGACCGACGACAGCCAGCACCCGCTCCCTCGCGAGGTGCGGATCTTCTACTACAAGTCCTCGGCCGGCGACCTGTACAAGCTGATCGTGAGCTATCCGGGCAAGGGCGACTTCACCGCGCGCGGACGCGAGGTGGCGCAGGCGGCGATCGCGAATCTCGACGTCGACAAACTCTGACCCGCCGTCAGCGCCGCACCTCCGCGCGATACCTCCCCGGAGTCACCCCGAACTCCCTGCTGAACGCGTGCGACAGGGCGTACGGGCTGCTGTACCCGGCCGAACGGGCCACCGAGGCCAGCGGGGCGTCGGTGTCGCGCAGGAGCGTGGCCGTGCGGGTCAGCCGCCACCAGGTCAGATACGCCATGGGCGGGCGGCCGACCAGGGCGGTGAACCGGCGGGCCAGCGTCGCACGGGAGACGCCCGCCTCGGCGGCCAGCCGGTCGTTGGTCCAGGGGGCGGCCGGGTCCGAGTGCAGGGCGCGGAGGGCGGCCGTCGTCACCGGGTCGCTGAGTACGGCCGGCCAGGCGCCCGCCGCCGTGTCGGCCTCCGTCGTCCACGCCCGCACCATGTAGATCAGCAGCAGGTCGAGCAGGCTCGGCAGGGCCAGGCAGGAACCCGGGCGGCGCTCGTCGAGCTCGCGGGCCAGCAGGTCCACGGCAGCGCGCAGCTCGGGATGGGAGCCGACCCGGTTCGGCAGATGGACGACCTGTGGCAGCTCCGCCAGCAGCGGGTGCACCCGGCTGCGGTCGAGGCGGTACTTGCCGCACAGCAACTCCACCTCACGCCCGCCCGGCGCCCCCGCCGGCGGTCTCATCTCCTCGAACGGCACGGCCCGCGTCGTATCGCCGGGTGCGTCCGCCAGCACATGCCCCGCCCCGTGCGGCAGCAGTACGACGTCCCCCGCGCCCAGCGTCACCGGCTCGCCGCCCCCGTCGGGCAGCAGCCAGCAGCCGCCCGCGAGGACCACGTGGAACCCCGCGCCCTCGTACGGGGCGAGCCGCGTGCACCAGGTGCCGGCGACCCGCAGCCGGTTCGAGGAGGGCTGCCCGATGCGTACGGCGGAGATCGCGTCACTCACCACGTCCATGAGACGCAAGCGTATCCGAATGAGCCGGACGGGCATTGGAATGCTCACCGCAGCGCTTCTAGGGTTCCTGTCATGGCTGATGAGAACGTGCAGAGTTTCATGATCGGTGACGTCGAGGTGCTCCGGGTCGTCGAGTGGCGGGCGCCCTACGCCCCGGCCCGGGACCTCGTTCCGGGCGTCGGCGCCGAGGTGTGGCAGGACAACCGGGAGGCGCTCGTCCCTGACCACTGGGAGCCCGGCAGTGACCGTGCCGTGGTCGCGCTGCAGACCTGGGTGGTCCGCAGCGGCGGCCGCACCGTCCTCGTCGACACCGGGGTGGGCAACGGCCGCGAGCGGCCCGGCAACGCCCTCTTCCATCAGCGGCGGGGCGACTTCCCGGACCGCCTGGCGCAGGCCGGAGTGCGGCCTCAGGACGTCGACGTCGTCGTCAACACCCACATCCACGGCGACCACGTCGGCTGGAACACCCATGACGTGAACGGCAGTTGGGTGCCCACCTTCCCGAACGCCGACTACCTCCTCCCGGCCGCCGACGACCACCACTTCGGCCCCGACGGCGGATACGGCGGCGGCGTACGCCCGGACGACCGGCTGATCCACGAGGACAGCGTCGCGCCCGTGCACCGGTCCGGGCAGGCCGTGCTGTGGGACGGCGAACACCGCATCGACGAGCACCTCACCCTGGAGACCGCCCCCGGCCACACCCCCGGCTCGTCCGTCCTGCGCGTCGCCTCGCGCGGTGAACGGGCGGTGTTCGCAGGGGACTTGCTGCACAGCCCGGTTCAGATCCTGCACCCCGAGTGCAGCAGCTGCTTCTGCCTGGACCCCGGGCAGGCGGCCATCAGCCGCCGCCGGGTGCTCGAACGCGCCGTGGACGAAGGTGAGTTGCTGATCCCGGCGCACTTCGGCGGATCGGGGGCCGTGGAGGTGCGGCGGCGGGGCGACACGCTCGCCTTCGCCCCCTGGATTCCGTAACTCAGGCCCCGCGTCGACAAGTCCCCGTTCCGCAAGGTACTCATGGGGCATGAGTGCAGGCGGCGAACGGACGCGCGAAGGTCGGCTGCTCGGCGGGCGCTACCGGCTGACCGAGCGCATCGGCTCCGGCGGGATGGGCACCGTCTGGCAGGCGTACGACGAACTCGTGGAGCGGGACGTCGCCGTCAAGCAGCCGCGGCTGCCCGGCGACCCGGAGGACGAGCACCGCCGGCGGGCCGCCCACCGCCTCTACCGCGAGGCCCGCGCCGCCGCCCGCGTCGACCACCCGGCCGCCGTCTCCATCCATGACGTGGTGGTCGAGGAGGACGGACTGCCCTGGATCGTCATGGAGTTGATCCGCGGCGAGTCCCTCCACGAAGTCCTCCGGCGCGGCCCGGTCGAGGCTTCCGAAGCCGCCCGTATCGGCCTCGCCGTCCTCGGCG
The DNA here is from genome assembly GCF_000720765.1 of Streptomyces sp. NRRL S-646. Lineage (GTDB taxonomy): Bacteria > Actinomycetota > Actinomycetes > Streptomycetales > Streptomycetaceae > Streptomyces. Next base: position 694,384 of record NZ_JODC01000003.1, on the reverse strand, counting down.
CCCTGGACGCCGCGCACGCCGTCGGCATCGTGCACCGGGACGTCAAGCCCGCCAACGTCCTCCTCGGCGCCCACGGCCGTGTCGTCCTCACCGACTTCGGCATCGCCCACGTCCAGGGCGAGGAATCCCTCACCGTCAGCGGGGAGTTCGTCGGCTCCCTGGAGTTCGTCGCACCCGAGCGGATGTCGGGCCGGGGCGCGGGTCCCGCCTCCGACCTGTGGTCGCTGGGCGTGCTGCTGTACGCGGCCGTGGAGGGGATCTCCCCGTTCCGGCGCACGACGGTGGAGTCCACGCTCGCCGCGGTCATCGCCTCCGACGCGCCCGAGCCGAAACAGGCCGGACCGCTCGGCCCGCTGATCGCCCGGCTGCTGGTGAAGGACCCGGAACTGCGGCCCGGCGCGAAGGAGACCGGGGCGGTGCTGGAGGCCGTCGCGGAGGGCTGGCCGGTACCGCAGGTCGAGACCGGTGCGGCGGCGGCCCAGGACACGACGGGACTGCGGGAGTTCGCCGACGACGTGGGAACCGTACGGCTGGGGGCGGCGCCCGCGCCGGACACGCCGGCCCCTGTGCCGGAGGCGGGCCCGGTGGCCGTACCGGAATCCGACACCGCACCCTCCTCCGGGCCCCGGCCGTCCGCCGACCCCGAGTCGTCCGACCCCGAGCCGTCCGCCGAACCCCCGACCGCGAGCGTCCCCCATCCGGATCCCGCCCCGAAGCGGGCCCTCCTGCGCCGCCGCACCTCCCTTGCCGCGCTCGCCGCCCTGCTCGTCGGCGGCACCTGGCTCGGAACCTCCTACTTCGACGAGTCCGACGGCGGAGGCGTCACCGAACACACCGCCACCCTCACCGAGGCCCCGGCCCGCGAGGCGGCCCCCAGCCCCAGCGCCACCGCCTGGACCGCGCACCGGGAGCAGGGCATGAACGCCGTGCTGACCCTGCCGAGCCGGTATCGGGAGTCCGCCAGGGAAGGCAGCGCAGCGAGCCCGCCCCGTCTCGTCGAGTACGACGGGCCCGACGGCAGGGTCACCGTCCGCCTCACCCAGTGGGACAAGGCCCCCCGCTCCCCGATGGCCCAGGCGCAGCAGGCGCACAACGTCTGGAACGGCTACAGCGGGGACGCGCGTACCCAGTACACCCGCACCACCTTTCACGGCTACGAGGCCGTCCAGGTCGACACCTCCTACGGCCTGGACGGCAGCCCGGCCCGGGTGATGCAGCTGGTGATCCGCACCGACGACGGACGCATGTACGAACTGCGCGTGGACATGCCCAAGGGGACACCGGCCGAGAAGAAGGGCACCGCCCTCTTCAAGGGTGCACGTGACCGCCTCGTGATCGGAAAAAGCTGAACCGCTCCCCGGTGTCCCCGCACAACGCCTGATCAGCGCAAACCTTGCCAGTGAGCACTGGCGGCGTGTGTGTACTCCGTGAAGCCGCGTTACCGACGGGTACCCAAAGGCCCCGCGCCGTCATACCCTGCGCCTCATGACGGAAGCGCATGCCGAGGCCAAGACCGGCACGAACCCTCTCGCCCCCGCCCCCGAAGGCGCCCGTACCGCCGCCGACGTGGTCACCCCCGAGCTGATCGCCCAGCTCACCAAGGGCGTGGTCGGCTCCGGACGCACCGCCAACCACACGCCGTTCACCGGCGAGAAGCTGGCCGACCTGCCCGAGTCCACGCCCGCGGACGTCGCCAAGGCCTACGAGGCGGCCCGCGCGGCACAGGCGGTCTGGGCGCAGACCCCCGTCCGGCAGCGCGCGGCCGTCCTCCTCCGCTTCCACGACCTGATCCTCGCCCGCCAGGCCGAGGTCCTCGACCTGATCCAGCTGGAGACCGGCAAGGCCCGGCTGCACGCCCACGAGGAGGTCCAGGCCGTCGCGGTCGCGAGCCGTCACTACGGCCGCAGGGCCGCCGCGTATCTGAAGCCGAAGCGGCACGCGGGCGCCATGCCGACGCTGACGAAGGTGACCGAACTCCGTCACCCGCGCGGTGTGGTCGGCCAGATCGCCCCGTGGAACTACCCCCTGGAACTCTCGGTCGGCGACGCGCTCCCGGCTTTCGTGGCGGGCAACGCGGTCGTCATGAAGCCGGACACGGAGACCTGCCTGACCGCCCTGTGGGCCCGCGACCTGCTCATCGAGGCCGGCCTGCCGGCCGACGTCTTCCAGGTCGTCCTCGGCGAGGGCCCGGTCGTCGGCCCCGAGATCGTCAAGCACGCCGACTACGTCTCCTTCACCGGCTCCACCCGCACCGGCCGCGAGGTCGCCCAGGGTGCCGCCGCCCGCCTGGTCGGCGTCTCCCTCGAACTCGGCGGCAAGAACGCCATGCTGGTCCTGGACGACGCCGACATCGAGAAGGCGGCCGCGGGCGCGGTCCGCGCCTGCTTCTCCTCCGCCGGCCAACTCTGCATCTCCATCGAGCGGCTGTACGTCCACGAGTCGATCGCCGACGCCTTCCTGGAGCGCTTCGCCACCCGCACCAAGGCCATGCGCCTCGGCACGTCCCTCGCATACGGCGCCGACATGGGCTCCCTGGTCGGCGAACGCCAGCTGGAGACGGTCACCCGCCATGTCGAGGAGGCCGTGGCGAAGGGAGCGAAGGTCGTCGCCGGCGGTGTCGCCCGCCCGGACATCGGCCCGTACTTCTTCGAGCCGACCATCCTCGACGGCGTCACCGAGCCCATGTCGGTCTGCACCGAGGAGACCTTCGGCCCGGTCGTCTCGATCTACCGCTTCAAGACCGACGACGAGGCGATCGAGCACGCCAACTCCACGCCGTACGGCCTGAACTCCTCGGTCTGGACGAAGAACGGCAGCCGCGGCCGCGAGGTCGCCTCCCGCCTGCGCACGGGCACCGTGAACGTCAACGAGGGCTACGCCCCCGCCTATGGCAGCGTCCAGTCCCCGATGGGCGGCATGAAGGACTCCGGCCTCGGCCGCCGCCACGGCTCCGAGGGCATCCTCAAGTACACGGAGGCCCAGACGGTCGCCCAGCAGCGCCTGCTCCCGATGGCCCCGTCGCTGGGCATGGACGACGAGAAGTACGCGCAGTTCATGAGCCGCAGCCTCCGGCTGATGAAAGCTTTCCGGTTCCGGTAGGGCCTTTAGGGGCGCGGGGAACTGCGCGAGCAACCACCGACAACCCGCACGGACACTCAACGAGGAGCACACGTGCCTCAGGACGCTTACGACTACGACGTCATCGTCGTCGGATCGGGCTTCGGCGGTTCCGTCACCGCCCTGCGCCTGACGGAGAAGGGTTACCACGTCGGTGTCCTGGAGGCCGGCCGCCGCTTCACCCGCGAATCCCTCCCCAAGAACTCCTGGGATCTCAAGAACTACCTGTGGGCCCCGCGGCTCCACATGTACGGCATCCAGCGCATCCACCTGCTGGGCAACGTCATGGTCCTGGCCGGCGCAGGCGTCGGCGGCGGCTCCCTCAACTACGCCAACACCCTCTACGTACCGCCGAAGCCGTTCTTCGAGGACCCCCAGTGGCGTGACATCACGGACTGGCAGGAGGAGCTGAAGCCGTACTACGACCAGGCGCAGCGCATGCTCGGCGTACGGCTGAACCCGACGATGACCCCGTCCGACGTACACCTGAAGGCCGCGGCCGAGCGGATGGGCGTCGGCGACACCTTCCACATGGCCCCGGTCGGCGTGTTCTTCGGCGACGGAAAGGACGCGGAGGGGAAGTCGAAGGCGGCGCCCGGCGGGCAGGTCGACGACCCCTACTTCGGCGGCGCGGGCCCGGCCCGCAAGGCGTGCACCGAGTGCGGCGAGTGCATGACCGGCTGCCGCCACGGCGCGAAGAACACCCTCAACGAGAACTACCTCTACCTCGCCGAGAAGGCGGGCGCCGTCGTGCACCCGATGACGACGGTCGTGTCGATCACGGACGACTCGCAGGGCGGCTACGCCGTCGCCACCCTCCCCACCGACGAGAAGAAGAAGTCCAAGGGCCGCACCTTCAAGGCCCGCCGGGTGGTCCTGGCCGCCGGCACCTACGGCACCCAGACCCTGCTGCACCGCATGAAGTCCGGCGGTCAACTCCCGTACATCTCGGATAAGTTGGGCGAGCTGACCCGGACCAACTCCGAGGCGCTGGTCGGCGCGCAGACGGACGACCGCCGCTACCGCAAGGCGACCGGCGCACCGAAGGTCGACTTCACCAAGGGAGTCGCCATCACCTCGTCCATCCACCCGGACGAGAACACCCACATCGAGCCGGTCCGCTACGGCAAGGGCTCCAACTCGATGGGCAGCCTGTCCATCCTGCAGGTGCCGTACGCGGAAGGCTCGTCGAGGTTCATGGGCTGGCTGGCGAACGCGGCCCGCCACCCCGTCCTCGTGCTGCGCTCCCTCTCCAACCGCCGCTGGTCGGAGAAGACCATCATCGGCCTGGTGATGCAGTCGCTGGACAACTCGCTGACGACGTACCTCAAGCCGGACGGCGTCGGAAAGGGCCTGCTCACCGCCCGTCAGGGCCACGGCGCCCCCAACCCCAAGCAGATCAGGGCCGCTTCGGAGGGCGCAGCCGCCATCGCCGCCGACATCAACGGCTTCGCGGGCTCGAACGTCGGCGAACTCATGGGCACCCCCCTCACCGCCCACTTCCTCGGCGGCTGCCCGATCGGCAGCTCGCGCGAGACCGGTGTGATCGACCCGTACCACCGCCTCTACGGCCACCCCGGCATCTCGGTGGTGGACGGCGCAGCGGTCTCGGCCAACCTGGGCGTGAACCCGTCCCTCACGATCACCGCACAGGCCGAGCGCGCGATGTCGTACTGGCCCAACAAGGGCGAGGAGGACCCGCGTCCGGCGCAGGGAGCGGCGTACGAACGCCTGAAGCCGGTGGAACCGAAGGCCCCGGCGGTCCCGGCGGACGCCTTCGGCGCACTGAAGCTGCCGTTCCTTGGAATGCCGGCGGTGCCGCCGAAGAAGTAGGCGATCGGACACAGCGAAGGACCCGCACCCCCCTCCGAGTGCGGGTCCTTCTCTCCTTGCAGTGAGCTGCTGTTACGCGCCGGCGCCGGCCCGACGGCGACGCACCGCGAACACCGCACCGGCACCGGCGACGACGGCGACACCGCCGACGAGGCCGATCACGGGCAGGGCGGAGCTCGAACCGGTCGCGGCGAGGCTGCCGGTGACCTTCGGTGTGTCGCTGGACGGCTTCGTGTCCGTGACCGGGGCCTCGCCGCCTTCCTGCGGCTTGGTGCCGGACGTGTCCGTGCCGCCGGACACGATCTGGAACTTGTAGGCGACCTCGCCGAAACCGACGCACTCGTCGTCGCTGTCGCCGTAGATCGTGGCGCCGAGCGAGAAGCCGGCGCCCACCGGGGCGGACGAGGTGACGTTGACGCGGAGCGGGATGTCGATCTCGTAGTCGGGCTTCAGCTCGTCGGCGTAGCCGACGTGGCCGACCGCGTAACCGCCCTCGTCCAGGTTCTCCCAGACCTTGTCGTCCGGGTTCCACGCCTGGAGCCGGACCTGCTTGCTCTTGAACAGGTCCTCGCCGTTCTTGTCCGGGGAGGCCCCAGCGAAGAAGTCGAGGTCGTTCAGCGTGGAGTCGGAGTTGTTGAGGACGTTCAGCGAGAACTTGTGCCAGCCGCTGCCCGCCGCGATCTTGCCCGGCAGACCGGTGATGCTGACGTCGACCTTGGAGTCCTTGCACTCGTCGACCGGTCCGTCGGAGGGCGACGGGTCCTCGCTCGGCTCGGCCGACGTGGAGGACGTGGGCTTGCCCGACTCGCTCGCGGGGGCGCTCGTGGTCGGCGTCGAGCTGGACGGCGGGGCGCTCGGCGTGGCCGTGTCGGTGGACAGGCCGGTGTCCGTCGGCGTCGCCGAGGCCGTGTCGCTCCCGGTCTCGGTGGGCGTCTCTGACACGGTCTCGGTGGCGCCTGCGGTCGGCGTCTCGTCCGCGAAGGCGGCGGGCGCGGACAGCAGCGCAAGGGGCGCGATGACCGCGGTGGCGGCCGCGACGCCCATGGCACGACGAAGCTTCATGACAACCTCACGGGAGTCCAGTCCAATGGGAGGGCTCCGCGTGTGGGGCGCGGGTGTGGCCCTTGGTTCGCCTGGTTGGATCCGTGAACCCTGTGAATGGTTGTGCCGGCCTTCACAGATTTCTTATGTGCCCTACGTCACTCACCCGCAGCGAGCAGCAGTTCATGAGGGCCGCATTCTTTACGTGCCCGGGTCACGTACGCTCTGCTGCTCGACAGGCGATGCACATGACAGCCGCCCGGCGAGTACCTCGATGAGCCCCGAAGAGCCCTGACAGAAAGGCGTCCGAGTCGTGGCCGACAGGCCTTCCGAAGAGCGGAGATCCGGTTCCGGCGAGGAGCCTTCCATACCCGACGACGTGTGGGACAAGTTCCTCAAGGAGGCCGAGGCGGGGCTCGGGTCCGCCCCCAAGGAGCCCTCCGCCCGCGCCCGCATGGTCACCGAGCGGCTGCGGCAGCAGGACGCGCGCGGCGAGAGCCCGGAGAGCTGGCGCGCCGGACCGGCCCGCCGCGAACGCCGCCGCATCTGGCCGGTGCTCGGCGTCCTCCTCGCCGTCGCCGTGGCCGTCGTGGCCGTGAAACCGTCGGTCGTCCCCGGCGACCCCTTCGGCGCTGAGGCCGACAAGGGCCCCTCCGCCTCCCCCCTCCCGGCGGAGACCGCGGCCCCCACCGCCCCGCCCTCCCCGGCCGACTCCGAAACCCCCTCCTTCGCCCGGCCGTTCGCCGGCTCCCCGGCCGAGCGCTGGGCCGACGGCGCGGCGGGCATCGTCCTGCCGAAGGCGACCCCCGTCGGCACGCTCTCCAAGGCCCAGGTCGAGCAGGCCCTGCAGCAGACCAGAACCCTCCTGGTCGACGGGAACCTCAACTCGGCCACCCTGCGCGGCGAACGCCCCGCCACCGCGCTCGGCGTGATCGAGCCGCGGCAGACGGACCTCCTCACGCGGCTCAACACGTCCTTGGACAAGCCGGACGAGAAGCACGACCCGCTGTCCATGTTCAGCCGCTTCGACCCGACGGAGATCAGGCTCGTCGGCGACGTGATCAAGACCCGCGGCCGCATCACCTTCAAAGCCGGCGAACAGTCCTCCGTCGCCGTGCACGCCGACTACACCTTCGTCTACCCGGTCGCCCGCACCGGCGGTTCGAAGGAGGTCACCCGCACCATCGTGCGCCGCGTCCTCGACATCGAGATGTCCGACCCGGTCCGCTACAAGGTCACCCCCGGCAAGATCACCGTCCGCCGCTACGACCGCGACGTCGGCAACTCCGCCTGTGACGTCCACGACGGCTACCTGCACCCGGAGTTCACGTCGGACATCGCGACCGGCGCCCCTCCCACGGGCCCGACGACGGACCCGTACGACCGCAGCAAGGGCATCGACGGCGACCCCGCGCGGGGCTGCGGGACGGTGTCCAGGGTCTGAGCGGTACACGGACATGCGAAGGGCCCCGCGGACTTGGCCGCGGGGCCCTTCTCCGTCAGCACCGACGTCAGGGCAGCGCCGGTGCCTGGGAGCGGCGCCGGGGGGTTGCGCCGCTTGTCCTGTGTGCCCTGGGTCGCCGCCCCGGCGCATTCGGGGCGCGCGGATGGTCTCGACCTCTGACGGTACGGAAGTGCAAGCAATGCAGTTGTCTGCGGCGGGACTTGGGGGCTTTCTACGCATCGTGCTGGATGGACGGGGCGTACGCAACCGTTTGACCCAGGGTTGTGCATTTTTGCATTTTCCGCCGGTCGGCCCCGGGCGTCCCCGGGACCGACCGTTCTCTTGGGTGACCGGGCTGCTGTCCCCTGCCGTCCGGCCACAACCCTGGAGTGAGGTCCCACGACGTTCGGCACGACCCGTACGTCTCATCACTCCAGCAAGCCACGCGTGGTTCTTTCGGGCCCGCCCCTGGCTGGCACGGACACCACCACCAACGAAGGGGTTCGCCGGGCGGTCACGCGCCGTACGGGTTAAAGGGACTGCGAACTCAGATGCGACCGCGGCACAGTTCGAGCAGCGTCATGGCGAGGGGCGTACCGGGCTTGCCGAGGGCCTCGCTGTAGTGGCCGAGGACCTCCATCTCGCGGGACAGGTTCACACGCCGCCCGCCGGAGGCGATGCGGGCCTCCTGGATGACGGCGGAGACGGCCATCCGTTCCTGGATCAGACCGATGATCCGGTCGTCGAGCGCGTCGATGCGCTCCCGCGCACCGGTGATCACGTCGGCGGCCTCGGTGGTACGGGCGCCGGTCTTGTCCGAGGCGTTCTTCTCAGCTGCGGTGACGGTCATGTCGGGGCTCCTCGTCGGGTGGGTGGGATGCGGTGCCCCGGAGCGGCAGGACCCGGAAAACGACAGGCGCCCCGGGCCTTGTCGGCCCGGGGCGCCTGGGAAGTCGCTTGTCAGTAGCTCAAGCAGCACGACCATGGCAGCCGGCGGGCCGGTTGCCATAGGTAAAGAGGAAGGTCGCCATCTTGAGCATGCGGTGAGTATAACCAGCCCGTCCGGCGTTTGAGGACGAGGCCGTGTTCGGGCCGAAAGCGGGGGTCTGGGGGCGCAGCCCCCAGATCGGACGGGAGGCGACCATCCCGCACCCCGTTAGAATCGAAACCACAGACCCCCGCCCGACCGCCGGAAGGCACCCCGTGTCATCAGCGACCCCCGCTGCCGCCGCTCCCGACACCGTCCTGGTCGTCGACTTCGGCGCGCAGTACGCCCAGCTCATCGCCCGTCGCGTCCGCGAGGCCCGGGTCTACAGCGAGATCGTGCCGAGCACCATGCCGGTCGCGGAGATGCTCGCCAAGAACCCGGCGGCGATCATCCTCTCCGGCGGCCCCTCGTCGGTCTACGCGGAGGGTGCCCCGCGCCTCGACCGCGAGATCTTCGAGTCCGGCGTCCCCGTCTTCGGTATGTGCTACGGCTTCCAGCTGATGGCCACGACCCTCGGCGGCACCGTCGACAACACCGGCGCCCGCGAGTACGGCCGTACTCCGCTGCACGTCTCCAAGGCCGGCTCCACCCTCTTCGAGGGCACCCCGGACGAGCAGTCGGTGTGGATGTCGCACGGCGACGCCTGCTCCGCCGCCCCCGAGGGCTTCACCGTCACGGCCTCCACGGACGTCGTCCCGGTCGCCGCCTTCGAGAACGACGAGAAGAAGCTGTACGGCGTCCAGTACCACCCGGAGGTCATGCACTCGACGCACGGCCAGCAGGTGCTGGAGCACTTCCTGTACCGGGGCGCGGGCCTGACCCCCTCCTGGACCACCGGGAACGTCATCGAGGAGCAGGTCGCCGCCATCCGCGAGCAGGTCGGCGACAAGCGCGCCATCTGCGGTCTGTCCGGGGGCGTCGACTCCGCCGTAGCGGCTGCGCTCGTCCAGAAGGCCATCGGCTCCCAGCTGACCTGCGTGTACGTCGACCACGGCCTGATGCGCAAGGGCGAGACCGAGCAGGTCGAGAAGGACTTCGTGGCCGCGACCGGCGTGCAGCTGAAGGTCGTGGACGCGGAGGAGCGCTTCCTCACCGCGCTCAAGGGCGTCTCCGACCCCGAGGAGAAGCGGAAGATCATCGGCCGCGAGTTCATCCGGGTCTTCGAGCAGGCGCAGGCGGAGATCATCGCGGACGCGGGCCCGGCGGTGGAGTTCCTCGTGCAGGGCACGCTCTACCCGGACGTGGTCGAGTCCGGCGGCGGCACCGGCACCGCCAACATCAAGTCGCACCACAACGTCGGCGGCCTCCCCGAGGACCTCGAGTTCCAGCTGATCGAGCCGCTGCGCAAGCTCTTCAAGGACGAGGTCCGGATGGTCGGCCAGGAGCTCGGGCTCCCGGACGAGATCGTCCAGCGCCAGCCCTTCCCGGGCCCGGGCCTCGGCATCCGCATCGTCGGCGAGGTCACCAAGGAGCGTCTCGACCTCCTGCGCGAGGCCGACGCCATCGCCCGCGAGGAACTCACCGCGGCCGGCCTCGACCGCGACATCTGGCAGTGCCCGGTGGTCCTGCTCGCGGACGTCCGCTCGGTCGGCGTCCAGGGCGACGGCCGGACCTACGGCCACCCGATCGTCCTGCGCCCGGTCTCCTCCGAGGACGCCATGACGGCGGACTGGTCGCGCCTGCCGTACGACGTCCTCGCGAAGATCTCGACACGGATCACGAACGAGGTCGCGGACGTCAACCGCGTCGTCCTCGACGTGACGTCGAAGCCGCCGGGCACCATCGAGTGGGAGTAGGCCCCAGGCCCTAGGTGCGCTTGATCGTGCGCAGGGGTTCACCGGGCTTCCAGACCTGGACGACGAGGTACTTGTCGTCCTCCACGTAGGTCCTCACGACCTCGGTCAGCTCGGTACGGAAGAGGTGGAACGGCTCCGGCGGTTCCACCTCTTTGCTGTACGCCGCCTTCGCCTCGCCGTCCTCGACGCCGACCGCGCGCCCGCTGATCCGCACGTCCCCGCCGCCCATCCCGGTGCCCGGCCCCGGATTCGCCTGGAGCGCGAAGCGCGGGTCGCGGTTCAGGTCGAGGGCCTTGAGCGAGTCCGGCATCATGCCGAGCCACAGCTCACCGTCGAGGAAGCGGACCTCGAGGCCGGTGGTGCGCGGCGACCCGTCCTTGCGGAGGGTGGCGAGAACGTGGTGGGTGAAGGCCCCGAAGCGTTCCTCGACGGTCCGGGCCAGAGCCGGTTCGGCGGCGAGGAAAGCCGCCCAGTTCACAGTCATACGGCGAGTGTGACGCCGATACCCGACATCTTCTGTCGGGTATTCGTGGGGGCGCCAAGGGCTGTCCGCGCGCCCCCGGAACGGTTGCGCGCGTCATCTTTACAGAACATCTCTGTTCTCCTGGGCTGACCGACGGCAACTTCCGCCCCGTAGAGCAACCCAGTGCTGGAGGACACATGCACGGGACCCCCGGGACCGGGCCCACCCCGCCGCCCGCCCTTCCCAGCGACCGGCTGCGGTTCGCGATGCCGCCGATGCACGACTCGCTCGACGACGAGCGCCGGCATCGCAAGGAACGGCTCGCGGGCGCGCTGCGGATCTTCGGGCGGCTAGGCTTCGAGGACGGCGTCTCGGGGCACATCACCGCGCGTGACCCCGAGTACAGCGACTGCTTCTGGGTCAACCCGTTCGGGATGCCGTTCAAGCACGTGACCGTGAGCGACCTGGTGCTCGCCAACTCGGACGGGCAGGTGATCGAGGGGCGCTACCACGTCAACCAGGCCGCCTTCACCGTCCACGCCCAGGTCCACGCGGCCCGTCCGGACGTCGTGGCCGTCGCCCACTGCCACTCGGTGCACGGCAGGGCCCTGTCCGCGCTCGGCGACCTCCTGGACCCCATCACCCAGGAGAGCTGCGCCTTCTACGAGGACCACGCCCTCTACGACGCCTACACCGGTGTCGCCGTCGACGCCGAGGAGGGCCGCCGTATCGCCTCCGCGCTCGGCTCCCGCAAGGCGCTCGTGCTGCGCAACCACGGGCTGCTGACCGTCGGCGACTCGGTGGACGCGGCGGCCTGGTGGTTCGTGTCCATGGAACGCTCCGCCCAGGTGCAGCTGACCGCCAAGGCCGCCGGACGCCCCCTCCTCATCGACCACCGGGCGGCGGTGGCCACCCGCGAGCAGCTCGGCGGCGACCTGGTGGCATGGATCAACTACCAGCCGCTGTGGCAGGACATCAGCCGCAGCGAGCCGGATCTGCTCAGCTAGGCGCTCCGCTGGCGTGCCGCGATGTGCCGTTTATCGTCTGCGGCGCCATCGTGGCTGGTCGCGCCCACGCGGCGGAGCCGCATATCGACACAGCCCCGCGCCCCTTAAGGGCGTGCCGGCGGACCTCGCCCGTTCTGCTTGGCCGCCCTTCAGCCAAAGCTCACGGTTCGGCTAGAAACCTCGCAGTACCGCCGCCTTGGTCATCGCGAACTCCTCGTCCGTGAGGACCCCCTCCCGGTGCAGCTCGCCCAACTCGCGCAGCCGCCGCAGGAGTACGTCGTGGTGGTCGGCCGCGGGCGGCACGGCGGCCGTCGGCGGCCGTCTCTCCGCGTACTGGCCCCCGTTGCGGGTGGACGGATGCGGCAGGCGCGCGGTGATCGCGGTGGCGACCAGCGCGGTGAGCAGGTCGCGGCGGGCGCTGCCCCACAGGTCCAGTGCGTACGGGTCCTTCTCCGGCGGCAGCTTGGAGAACACCGTCTCGCGGGTCACGAAGCGCAGGAAGCCGTCCTCGTAACCGGAGTTGGGCAGCCACTCGACCTGCACGAGGTCGCCGACGGCGATGATCCGCGGCCCGGTCGCCCGCTTGACCCGGTCGGAGGTGTCGGCCCAGTCGATGCGCACCTGGGTGCCGTCGAAGGAGACGGTTCCGTCGGAGGAACGCACCGAGACCGGGACGGGCGGCCCCGGCAGCAGATACGCCTTGGTCGGCTCCTTGGGGATCTGGTCAAGGAGCAGGGCCCGGCGGATCTCCTCGGCGACGTACTCGGCGACCCCGGCCCGGTCCGCGTCCACCACCAGCCGGTACGGGTCGGCCGGATCCGGCAGCCGCCCGCCGGTCGCCTGGAGCAGCGGGTCGGCGCCCTCGCGCAGCCGTATCCGCAGCCGCCCGCGCTTGCGTTCCGGTTCGAAGACCACGCCCGCTACGGCTTCGAGGGGCACCGCGACCTCCCCGTACGTCTGCCGGAACAGCGGCACGGAGCGGTGGAGACCCGGCGTGATCCTGACCGTGGTGCCGTCGAAGGCCCAGGTCCCGTCCCGCTGGATGATCTCGGCCATAGGGAAATTCTCGCAGCCGGGTCAACACGACGGCCCCACTTCACCCCGGGCTGACCGGACCTGCCGGGCGGGGGTGGGGTGGCGTAGGGCACAATTCGCTGTCATCACACGGGTGTTGCGGGGAAGGCGGGCGGCGGGCGTGGCGGTGCAGGAGGCGAGAGGCGGCGCGGACGCGCCCGGAGGCGTCCATGGGGGCGGCTGTACCTGCGGGGACTGTCTGCGTGGGGCGCGCGAGGGGCACCGGCGTGCGGTCGCCGAATTCCTGCTGATGCGCGACGGCTTCGCGGCCGGACAGGGGCTGCCCGCCGCGGTGGCGCACTCGGCCTCGGCCTCCCGCCAGTGGGTCTCGGAGGAGCTGACCCAGTCCGCGGAACTCGTCGCCGAACGCGGCCGCGCCGAGGGCGAGGCCTGGCTGGACCGGCTGTGGCGGCGGACGGTGTGTGCGGTGTGGGCGCTGGTGGTGCTGTTGCTGCTGGTGCAGTCGCTCACGGCCATCGGGGCGGGCTGGACGACGGCACGCACGGCGGGTCTGCTCGCGGCGGTGGTCGTGGGCGGTGTGCTGACCGCCGCGTCCTGGTTCCACCGTGCGCGCGGCGGCGTGCTGGCTCCCGTCGTCGGCGAGGACAACCGCCTGTCTACGTCCCGCACGGTGGCGGCGGCCTGGGTGCTGTTCGTCGCCTACGCCGTGCTGCTCCTGGCCGGCCGTCTGGCCGCTGCCTCCGACCACGCGGAGCGCGACGCCGTGATCTCCGGTCTCGCACTCGCCCGCGGCGCCGGTGTCGTCACCGTCCTCGCCGTGGTGTGCGGCATCGCGGTGCTCGTGCGGCGCGTGGTGGGGCTGCGGGTCCTCGGCCAGCGGCTGCAGAAGGTACGGGCGGACCGGCCCCGGGCGGCCGACCTGCTGACCGACGACTCGGGGCGGGGCACCTTCGCCGACATCCAGTACGTCGTGATCAGCACCGTCGCCGTGCTGTTCGCCGCGGTACGGCTGGCCCGCCGCCCGGACCAGCTGCCGGACCTTCCGTGGGGTCTCGCGGTGGTCGTGCTCGTGTCGGCGGCGACCTATGTGGCCGGCAAGTACGCGGAGGGCGGCCGCCCGGTGATCCTCTCCGTGGTGCGCGCCCGGGAGGCCGGCGACCTCGACGCCCCCATCCGCACGGGCGACGACATCGAGATCCGCGGCGCGGGCTTCGTCCCGCCGGGCGCCCAGGGCGCCGACCGGCTGACGCGGATGGTGGTCCGCATCGGCACGGTGAACGTCCATGTGCCCCTCGTCCCGGTGACCGGCGGCTTCAGCAACCCGACGGACGCGGCCCTGACCGTGCCCGTGCCGGCGGAGGTGGAACCCGGGAGGGTCGAGGTGCAAGTAGTCACGGCAGCGGGGGTAGAGACGAATAGGTACGCGATTGATGTGACGGACTGAACGGCACACCCCTCGCGGCGCGGGGCGCCGGCGCTGAAATCGGTACGAACGCATTGAGCGCACCGTCCATTGCGTACGTATCGTCTGGTGAGGGGTCCCGGCCCAGCGGGCGAGAGGCGACAGCGATGACTCACGGCATGCGCACGGACACGCACACCCCGTACCTCGACGGCGACCGGAGCTGGCGCGACTCCGCCACCCGATACGCCCTCCTTCCGCTTCGCGTCTTCCTCGGCGTCACCTTCATCTACGCCGGGCTGGACAAGCTCACCAACAGCGCGTTCATGAAGGACTCCGGGGCCGGCTCCATCGGCGAGATGATGCGCAACGTCCGCGACTCCTCCGCCATCCCGGCCATGGTCGACCTGGCCCTGAAGAACCCCGTGGGCTTCGGCTACGCCATCGCCCTGGGGGAGTTGGCTGTCGGCATCGGCACCCTGATCGGCCTGTTCGCGCGCCTGGCAGCGCTCGGCGGCGCACTGATCTCCCTCAGCCTGTGGCTGACCGTGAGCTGGGCCTCCGACCCGTACTACTACGGCAACGACCTCGCCTACCTGATGGCCTGGCTCCCCCTCGTCCTCGCGGGCGCCGCCACGTTCTCCCTGGACGCCGCACTCCGCGCACGGCGCAGGCAACGGGCGGCAGGCTACCGGTAGCTCCTGATCGGCGGGGGCTACCGGTGGCGCAGCCCTCCGGCACGACCTGGGCCCGCGCCGCCTCCGGAGCCCGGTGTCATGTCGCCGGACGCGGAGGCCGCGCGGCCCGCCTGCCTGGACCTGCCTCCCGGCGTGCAGCGCACGCCGTCCCGCCCCTGGTCGTGTCTTAGGGCCTGACGGCTGCGCCGTCCGCGTGCCCGGGTCATGTCTGTTGGCGCGCAGCCGGCCCTCCCGCGTGCCCGGACACGTCGCTGGGTGGGGAGGCCGCGCAGTCCCTGTCCCGGGTCATGTTTCCCGGCGTGGAGCCGCCGCCACCCCTGGGGCCCGAGTCAGGTTCCCGGTGCATTCAGCTGTGCCTCATTCGGCGCCTTTCCGGAGGTCACGGCCCGGCGCCGCCGTATGCCCCGGGTCAGTGCTCCCACCGCACCGGCCAGGCATAGGCCGCCCGTGACGACCGGGATCACCGCGAACCATGGTGTCTCCCACAGGCCGCCCGCGTCACCGGCGTAGATGGCGCCCCCGAGGGCGAGGAAGACACCGGCGACCAGCCGCCCCGGCTGGAACTCATGACGCAGCACGGCTCACCTCCGCCTGTCCGAGACCGACCCGGAGCTCGAGGTCGAGAGTGCCGGTGTTCTTGCCGCCCGACACCGGCGACAGGGTCAACTCCTTGTGCTTGCCCGGCTCCACGTCCACGTCTCCCGGCTTGTCGCCCGGCAGTTGGATGTCGCCCACCCCCACGTCGATGCCCAGCTTCACGGTCACGTCCTTCGGAACGATCACCTTCAGCCGGCCCATGCCGACGTCGGCCCTCGTGCTCACCGTCTGCCCCCGGGCCGGGTGCAGCCGGCTCAGGTCCAGGGTGCCGACGCCACTGCCGACGTCGTACTTCTCCTGCACGTCCGCCACCGCGGCCGGCTGCCAGGTCGTGCGTATCCAGTGCGTGCCGACGTCCTTGGGCAGGGCCGCCGAGCCGGCCAGCAGGGCCGCCGTGATGATGGCGAGAAAGACCGACCCCGCCCCCGTACGCCCCAGGAACGCGCTGACCGCGATGCCCAGACCGAGGACCAGGAGCGCACAGGACAGACCTGTCTGCAGGCTGGTGCCGAGCGCGTGGTCGTCCCAGGTCAGCCCCGTCCCGAGGCCACCCGCGAGCAGGGCGAGCAGGAAGACCCAGCCGCCTATCCAGCGGGGGCCGCGCGGTCTGGGCGCCGGGGAGCGTGGTGTGCGGATGTCCGCGCGGTTGGTCCAGGACGTGCCGAGGCTGATGTTGACCGCCGCCGCGATGTCCCGGTCGCGGGAGTCCCGGGGACCCCAGAGATAGCCGGTGCCGCCGACGTGCGTGCCGTCCTTGACGATGGGGTCGCGCCACCAGGAGGGGTAGGCGGCGGGGACCGGCGGTGCCTGGGCCTCCGGCGGGGCGTCGGCGACGGCCTGCGCGGCCAGCGGGTCGGGGTCGGGCGCGCCGCGCTGCCGCGACCAGTACCCGGCGCCCGCGAGGAGGAGGGAGAGGACGACGGCGAAGGCCAGCACCCCGCCGTTCTTCAGCAGCGACAGGAACACCCCGCAGCCGACCAGCGCGAACATCACCGCGGTCAGCGCCTGGCCGTCGACGCGGCCGGTGAGCAGTTTGCGGACCTCGTTCTCCTCCTCGTCCTCGTACGGGATGAGGAGCCAGGCGAAGCCGTAGAAGAGCAGGCCGATGCCGCCGGTCGCGGAGAGCACCGCGAGCGTGATCCGGAAGATCACCGGATCCATGTCGCACTGCCGCCCGAGCCCGGCACAGACCCCCGCAAGCACCTTGTACCGGCGGTCGCGGCGGAACCTGCGGGGAGCCTCGGTGGCCTCCGCGCCCGCACCCCCCTCTTCCTGCGCGCCCGCTCCCGCACCGGGCCCCGCCCCGGCGGCGGGTGCGGCATCCGCGGCGGTCGCGGCATCCTGCGGCCCGGCGCCCGGAGCGGGGCGCGGGCCGGAGCCGGGTCCCGGACCCGTCGCGGCGCGCTCGTGATCTGTCATGTGTCCATGGTGACGGCCGAGCCGCTCCGACGGGAGTCGGTACGACCCTGGCCGGACCCTGATATCGCCCCTGAGCCGGCGCCCGGGAACCGTTCGACCGGGCCCGAGTTCGAAGATCAGGGGTGTCTCGGGGGTCGACCCTGATGCCCCTGTCCTCCGACCGTGTGAGTATCGATGGCATGCCGGAAGCCGCTGCAGCGCCACTCGTCGAACCGCGGCCGCCGCGCAAGCTCTACCGCAGCAGCGACGGACGCTGGCTCGGTGGCGTGGCGCGGGGGCTCGCCGGGCATCTCGGGCTGCCGGTCATCTGGGTGCGGCTCGTGTTCGTCGGCCTGTTCATGGCGGACGGCCTCGGCGCGCTGCTGTATGCCGCGTTCTGGTTCTTCGTTCCGCTCGGCGTCGGTGGCGTCGGCGGCCAGAGACCCCCCTCGCTGGTCAGTACCGAGACCTCTCCGGACGGCCGTCGCAGGCTGGTCGCCCGCAAGCCGGACAAGGGCCAGATCGTCGCCCTGCTCCTCATGGTCGTGGTGGCCATGGTCTTCGTGGGCAATGTGAAGGTGGGCGGCGGAGCCAAGGCCTATCTCTGGCCCACCGTCCTCGTCGGCGCGGGCGTCGCCCTGGTCTGGCGCCAGGCGGACAACGCCCGCCGGGCCCGCTGGGTCGAGGTCGGCAGCCGCCGGCGCACGCTCACCCTGCTGCGCGCGGCAGGCGGTGTCCTCCTCGTCACCGCAGGCGTCTCCGGCATCTTCGTGCTCCAGGGCTCCGCCGCCCACCTCGGCTCCGTCCTGCAGGCGGCCCTCGCGGTCCTCGTCGGGATAACGCTCCTTGCGGGTCCCTACCTCGTCCGTATGACCCAGGACCTCTCCGAGGAGCGCCTGATGCGCATCCGCGCGCAGGAGCGCGCCGAGGTCGCCGCCCATGTCCACGACTCCGTGCTGCACACCCTGACCCTGATCCAGCGCAACGCGGAGAACGCGAACGAGGTCCGCCGCCTCGCCCGCGCCCAGGAGCGCGACCTGCGCACCTGGCTCTACAAGCCCGAGGGCACCGGCAAGGACGAGGCCGACGAACCCACCGACCTGGCCGACGCGGTACGGCGCAACGCCGCGGAGGTGGAGGACAAGCACGGCGTCCCCATAGAGGTCGTCATCGTCGGCGACTGCCCGCTCGACGAGAGGATCGGCGCGCAGATGCAGGCCGCGCGCGAGGCGATGGTGAACGCCGCCAAGTACGGTGGCGAGGGCGGCGCCGTACAGGTCTACGCCGAAGTCGAGGGGAAGACCGTCTTCGTGTCGGTCCGGGACCGCGGCCCCGGCTTCGACCTGGACTCGATACCCGCCGACCGCATGGGCGTCAGAGAATCGATCATCGGCCGCATGGAGCGCCACGGCGGTACGGCGCGGCTGCGCGCGGTGCCGGACGGCGGCACGGAGGTCGAGCTGGAGATGGAGAGGGCGGAGAAGACGTGATGAGCGATCCGACCGAGGCGAACGCGGAGTCTGTGGAGCCGAAGGCCGCCGGAGGCGCGGGCGAGCGGCACGTGCGTGTGGTCCTCGTCGACGACCACCGTATGTTCCGTACGGGCGTCCAGGCCGAGATCGGCCGGACCGACGAGACCGGAGTCGAGGTCGTCGGCGAGGCCGCGGACGTCGACCAGGCGGTCACGGTCATCACCGCGACCCGACCGGAGGTCGTCCTCCTCGACGTCCACCTGCCGGGCGGTGGCGGTGTCGAAGTCCTGCGCCGCTGCGCCGCGTTGATGGCCGACGCAGAGCAGCCGGTCCGCTTCCTCGCCCTGTCCGTGTCGGACGCTGCGGAGGACGTGATCGGTGTGATCCGGGGCGGCGCACGCGGCTACGTCACCAAGACGATCACCGGCACGGACCTCGTCAACTCCATCTTCCGCGTGCAGGAGGGCGACGCCGTCTTCTCTCCGCGTCTGGCCGGGTTTGTCCTGGATGCTTTCGCCTCCACCGACGCCCCGCCGGTCGACGAGGACCTGGACCGCCTCACCCAACGCGAGCGCGAGGTGCTGCGTCTGATCGCCCGGGGATATGCGTACAAGGAGATCGCCAAGCAGCTGTTCATCTCCGTGAAGACGGTCGAGTCCCATGTCTCGGCGGTCCTGCGGAAGTTGCAGCTGTCGAACCGGCACGAGCTGACACGGTGGGCGACGGCGCGACGGCTGGTCTGAGGTCCTCCGCCCGAGCTCACACCACGCGTGTGGCGCCCGCGAACGGCATCTCGTCGATCGGCGCGATCCGCACCGGAGCCGATGGGTTCGGGGCGTGGATCATCATGCCGTTGCCGACGTAGATGCCGACGTGGCTGATGCCGGAGTAGAAGAACACCAGGTCGCCCGGGGCCAGTTCGGAGCGGGAGACGCGCCGGCCGGCGTCGATCTGGGCGTAGGTCGTGCGGGGCAGGGAGATGCCCGCGGAGCGGTAGGCGGCCTGGACGAGGCCCGAGCAGTCGAAGGCGTCCGGGCCGGTCGCGCCCCACACATAGGGGCTGCCGAGCTTGGAGTACGCATACGAGAGTGCGGCCGCGGCGCGGGAGTCGGGCGCCTCGTCGGTCAGGGCCCCGGGGGAGACGAGGCCGTCCCGGCCGCCCGTGGCGGACCGTGAGGCGCGCTCGGTGCCGGCCCCGAGCCGAGCGCGCTCGGCGGCCGACAGCCGGGACACCAGCCGCCGCGCCGCATCCAGCTTCCCGGTGATCGTCCTCTCGTCCCGCTTCAGCTCCGCCTGTCGCGACCTGAGCCCGGCCAGCTCGATGCGGGCGGCCCCGCGCAACTGCTCGATCTCCCGCAGCTGTTCCCGTACGCCCGCCACGGCTGCCGCCTGCCGGGTGCCCGCCCGGTCGACGAACTCGGCCCCCTCGAGATAGTGGTCGGGGTCGTCCGACAGCGCGAGTTGCAGTGCCGGGTCGAGACCGCCGTCCCGGTACTGCGCCGCGGCCATCGAACTGAGCTCGTCCCGCGCGGAGTTGAGTCTGTCCGTCTTGCGCGCCGCCTCGTCCCGCAGGGTCGACAGCCGCCGCTCGGCGGTGTCCGCCTGCTCCTTCGCCCCGTCGTACTTCTCGGTGGCGACCTCCGCCTCCTGGTACAGCTTGTCCACCTCCGCCTTGACCTGCGTCGGCGTCAGGTCCGGCTCGGCGTGCCCGGTCCCGTCGAAGCCCGTCGCGGTGGCCGCGCCCGCCACGGCGATCGTGAACGCCGTCCGGGCCGAACTGCCGTTGAGCGAGCGCCGACTGGGCCTGCGGTGCGCTGCCACGTGGACTGCCCGTCCTTTCGTACGACCGCCCGCTGCGGGGCGGCTTACGCGTCCGGCGGCGGCCCGCACAGGGGGAGCGGGCCACCGCCGGACCTTCTCGGCGGTGGTGGCCGGCTGCCGCCCCTGGCCCGGGCGGTGGTGGGGAGCCGGTCACCTGGTGGAGGACGCTAAACCTGTGCGTGCCGGCTCGGTGACGGGATGTGCGGAAGTGCCCCCGGCGGATCGCCGGGTGACCGTATGCGGCCGTGATCCAGGACTTGCGCCGTCGACTTCACGCAGTGCGCTGACCGATGTGGCGGTTCCGGGACACGGCCGACTGGCGGAGTGCTATGGGCCGCATATATGCAGGGTCCACCTGTGAAGGACGGGGCGGTGTCCGGCGCCCCATGCGCCTCTGTTTAAGCTCCGGCCTCATGGACGTACTCATCCATCTCTTCGTCGGCCTGCACATCATCGGCATCGCCGCACTCCTCGGCGGCTTCTTCACACAGATGAAGGCGATGGGCCGCGGCGAGGCCCGCTTCGTCCCGGCGATGCTGCACGGTGCGCTGACGATGCTGGTCACCGGCGCGATCCTGGTCGGCCTCAACCAGGCCGACGACCATCACGTCAACAACATCAAGATCGGCTTGAAGCTGGCCCTGCTGATCGTGATCCTCGGCCTCGTCTATGTGAAGCGGGACGACGAGAAGATCGACAAGCGCCTGTTCGGGCTGGTGGGCCTGCTCACCACGGCGAACATCTTCATCGCGGTGCTGTGGACCTGACGCCGGCGCGGGCCGCGGCGACGGCTCCCGCGGCGACGGCCAGCCACGCCGCCACCGCGATCCACAGCAGCACCTCGCCGGGTCCCTTGAGCCGCGGGGCGTCGAGGGCGGCGGCGACGGACAGTACGGCCGCCGCCGTCATCCCCAGCGCGAAAACGGTCGACCAGCGCCGCACGTCGTAGCCGTGCCGCGGCCGGACCGCCTCGGCGACGAGCAGCACGGCGTACCAGGCCAGGTCGAGCACGAGCAGCGCCAGGGTGACGGCACGCAGGACGCCGCGGGCGTCGTCGTTCCACAGGTACAGGCGCGCGCTGTCCGCCGCGACGAGCTTCGAGCCTGCGAGCGCGGAGATGGCGAGCGCGCCGCCCGCCACCCACTGGTCGCCCGGCCCTTCCGCCACCTGTCGCAGGTCGAAGAGGGCCAGGGCACAGCCGTAGAGGACGAGCCCGAGCCAGAACAGCACGAGCGCCGCGTGCGCGAGCCATGCCGTCGCCTCGGCCCCGGCCAGCGTGGCACCGAGCACCGCCAGCCCCTGCGTGGCCACGCAGCACAGGAACACCGTGCCCGGCATGGGACGCCGCCAGTGCCGTGCGACCTGCACCAGCAGCAGCGGCCACAACGCAGCTGCCATCGCGAGCAGCGCCTCGGCGAGGGTCTGCCGTCCGAGGGCGGAGAAACGGGTCCCGAGCACGGCGGTCGCCGCCACGGCGGCCAGTGCCCCCGGCGTCCCCGCCTCCGCCCGCCACCGCCCCGGATCCCGCACCAGACGGACGCCGAAGCCCGCCGCGAGCACCACCCAGGCGACACAGGCCAGGCCCAGGACGACCCGCGACAGCACCTCGTACGCCGTCATGTGCAGCCCGACCGACACAATGCCGGTCGCCATCACGGCGGCCCCGGCCGCCGGCGAACGCTGCGCCCACCAGGGGTGGAGAGAGGTAGGGCCGGACATGAGGCCGATGCTAAGGAGTGGGGCGCGGGTTCAGGACGGGCCACGCGCGCGTGCATCACAAACTGCTCCGCACGCGCGCGTGCACTGCTCCCCGGGTGCCTCAGGTAGGCCGCACCACACTGTGGATGATCGATTCGCCGCCGTAGTAGACCGACTCCTCGCGGACGTATGCGCCGGGCTTCGGGGCGTGGATCATCATGCCGTTGCCGATGTAGAGGCCGACGTGGCTGATGTCGTCGTAGAAGAAGATCAGGTCGCCGGGCTGGGCGTCCGTCAGCGAAACCGTGGTGCCGGCGTTGACCTGGTCGTAAGTGGTGCGCGGGAGGGTGACGCCCGCGGCCTTCCAGGCCGCCTGGGTGAGGCCGGAGCAGTCGTAGGAGTCGGGGCCGGTGGCGCCCCAGACATACGGCTTGCCGATCTGCGCGCGAGCGAAGGCGAGCGCCTTCTCGGCCTTGGTGGCGTACGAGGAGTCGCTGGTGGAGGTGGATCCCGAGCCCGAGGAGGAGCCGCTGTCCTGGGCCGCGGCCTCTTCCTTGGCCTTCTCCTCCGCCGCCTGCTGCTTCGCCAGCTCCGCGGCCTTGCGCGCGGCCTCCGCCTCCTTCTGCTTCTGGATCGCCGCGAGGCGCGCCTTCTCCTCGGCGGTCAGCTTCGACAGCAGCTCGCGCGCGTCGGAGAGCTTCTTCTGCACCGTTGACTTGGCGGTCTGCAGGTCGCTCTGTGTCGTGGTGAGCGTCTCGAGGCTCTTGGAGGCCTCCTGGCGCTTCTTCATCGTCGCGGACTGCTCGGTGAAGTAGTCGTCGACCGCGCTCTTCTGGCGGGAGGTCAGCCGTCCCATCAGCTGCGTCTGGTCGAAGTAGTCCTGCGGGGAGTCGGCGAGCAGGAAGGTCGCCGTGTCGGGTGCGGAGGCTCCGGTCCGGTACTGGGCCGCGGCGAAGGAACCGAGCTGTTCCCGCTCTTCGTTGAGCTTCTGCGTGCGCTTGGCGACGTCGTCGAGGAGGGTGTCGACGTTCTTGCGCTGCTTCGTGGTCTTCTCTTTGGCCGCGTTGTACTTCTCGGTGGCCGACTCCGCCTGGCGGTAGAGGTCGTCGACCTTCTTCTCGACCTCTTCGAGGCTGGGCTTGCCGTCGGCGGCGGGGGCGGCGTTCGCCGACTGGGACAGCAGGGCCACCGAGGTGAGGGCGGCCGTGGCGAGGGCGGGGGTGCGTATGCCTGCTACGCGCGTACCCGCGGGGCGCGACTTGCGGTGCGACGCCAAGGGAGGCGACTCCTTCCATGCTCCGCCTACCGAGTTAGCTGTCGGGTTCGGGCGGGTGGTTCGGAAGGGTTGCCCTACGGTCCGTGTCCCTGGAGGGAGTGGGACCGATTCACCCCAAGGTCGGTGTGGGTCCCCGGCTCCGGATGCGCGGCGGCGCCCCGGACTCGGCGGAGGCCGCGCGGCCCGGCGACGTTCGCCGGTGGGGGTCGTGCGGCCTGCCGGAACGGTAGCCAACTCGTGTGGCCCCTGTGAAGGTTGATGTTCGATATGCCCGATACATTTTCGTGACCTTCGGTCAGGAGGTCGCGCACAGCCGTCAATCCGGAATGATCTGCGGTGACTCGTGCATATTTTGAACGGAGTGGCGTCATCCGTCCGCTTCCGGCGGATAACCTCCAGCCGGCCGCGGCGGCAAGAAGTGCCTAGGTCCACGCCTCGGACTGGCTCTCAGTTGCGGACCGTGACCGCACGGTCGTGGAGGGTAAGGGGAGGTCTGGCCGCCAGATCTGGAAGATTCAGGGGTTCTGAGGGTCGGGGAGGCCCGTGGGAGCCTGAGGATTCCGGCGATGTTCTCAGGGCGGCGGCGGGCTGTCAGTGGGGCACCCTAGACTCGGAGAGCGATGAGCAGCCTCTTTGACGACAGCTTCCTGGCGAACCTCCAGGCCCCCCGCGGGCACGAGGAGGAACCTCCGCCGCCGCCCGAGGACGATCACGGACCGGAGCCGGTTCCGGACGATCTGTTCGGCGGGAAGTTCGACGTGCCACCGGACAGGGAGGCCTACTACCGCAACGGCGCCCCCCGCCCGGCGATCGACCCGGCCGCGCTCCTGGACGGGCTGAACGAGAACCAGCGCGCGGCCGTCGTCCACTCCGGCACGCCCCTGCTCATCGTGGCCGGCGCCGGCTCAGGCAAGACCCGCGTGCTCACCCACCGCATCGCCTACCTCCTGGGCGAGCGGAACGTGCATCCTGGCCAGGTCCTCGCGATCACCTTCACCAACAAGGCCGCGGGCGAGATGAAGGAGCGCGTCGAGCAGCTCGTCGGCCCGCGCGCGAACGCGATGTGGGTGATGACCTTCCACAGCGCGTGCGTCCGCATCCTGCGGAGGGAGTCGAAGAAGCTCGGCTTCACCTCCTCCTTCTCGATCTACGACGCAGCCGACAGCAAGCGCCTGATGGCCCTGGTCTGCCGCGATCTGGACCTCGACCCCAAGCGCTACCCGCCGAAGTCCTTCAGCGCCAAGATCTCGAACCTGAAGAACGAGCTGATCGACGAGGAGGACTTCGCCGCCCAGGCCGCCGACGGCTTCGAGAAGACCCTCGCCCAGGCGTACGCCATGTACCAGTCGCGGCTGCGCGAGGCCAACGCCCTCGACTTCGACGACCTGATCATGACGACGGTCAACCTGCTGCGCGCCTTCCCGGACGTCGCCGAGCACTACCGCCGCCGCTTCCGGCACGTCCTGGTCGACGAGTACCAGGACACCAACCACGCCCAGTACGCGCTCGTACGGGAACTCGTCGGCACCGGCGCTCACGACGAGGACGTACCGCCGAACGAGTACGACCTCCAGCCCGCCGAACTGTGCGTCGTGGGCGACGCCGACCAGTCGATCTACGCCTTCCGCGGCGCGACGATCCGCAACATCCTCCAGTTCGAGGAGGACTACCCCGACGCGACGACGATCCTGCTGGAGCAGAACTACCGCTCCACGCAGACCATCCTGAGCGCGGCGAACGCGGTCATCGAGCGCAACGAGTCCCGCCGCCCCAAGAACCTGTGGACGAACGCGGGCGCGGGCGCGCGCATCACCGGCTACGTCGCCGACACCGAGCACGACGAGGCGCAGTTCGTCGCCGACGAGATAGACCGTCTCACGGACGCCGGCGAGACGAAGGCCTCGGACGTCGCCGTCTTCTACCGCACCAACGCCCAGTCCCGTGTCTTCGAAGAAGTCTTCATCCGCGTCGGCCTGCCCTACAAGGTCGTCGGCGGTGTCCGCTTCTACGAGCGCAAGGAGGTCCGGGACGTCCTGGCCTACCTGCGGGTGCTGGCCAACCCCGAGGACTCGGTGCCGCTGCGCCGGATCCTGAACGTCCCCAAGCGCGGCATCGGCGACCGCGCGGAGGCGATGATCGACGCGCTCGCCCAGCGGGAGAAGATCAGCTTCCCGCAGGCGCTGCGCCGCGTCGACGAGGCATACGGCATGGCCGCGCGCTCGGCCAACGCCGTCAAGCGGTTCAACACGCTGATGGAGGACCTCCGGACGATCGTCGAGTCCGGCGCGGGCCCGGCGACCGTCCTGGAGGCGATCCTCGAACGCACCGGCTACCTGGCCGAGTTGCAGGCCTCCACCGACCCACAGGACGAGACCCGCATCGAGAACCTGCAGGAACTCGCCGCCGTGGCCCTGGAGTTCGAGCAGGAGTCCGGCGAGGGCGAGGAGCCCGGCTCTCTCGCCGCCTTCCTGGAGCGGGTCGCGCTGGTCGCCGACTCCGACCAGATCCCGGACGAGGAGGACGACGGTTCCGGAGTCATCACCCTGATGACCCTGCACACCGCCAAGGGCCTCGAGTTCCCCGTGGTCTTCCTCACCGGCATGGAGGACGGCGTCTTCCCGCACATGCGCGCCCTCGGCCAGACCAAGGAGCTGGAGGAGGAGCGGCGGCTCGCGTACGTCGGCATCACACGCGCGCGTGAGCGGCTGTATCTGACACGGTCGTCGCTGCGCAGCGCGTGGGGGCAGCCCTCGTACAACCCGCCCTCCCGGTTCCTGGAGGAGATCCCGGCACAGCACGTCGACTGGAAGCGGACGGGCGCCACTGCCCCGGTCTCCTCCGGACCGGCGTCGGGCGTGGCGGCCTCCCTGTCGTCCTCCCGGTCACGATCGTCGGCCTCGGGCGCGTCCGGTTTCGCCACGAGCCGCGCCTCCGAGAAGCCGGTGGTCTCGCTGGCCGTCGGCGACCGGGTCACACACGACCAGTTCGGACTCGGCACGGTCGTGGCCGTGAAGGGCACGGGCGGCAACGCCGAGGCGACGATCGACTTCGGCGAGGCCAAGCCGAAGCGGCTGCTTCTGCGGTATGCACCGGTGGAGAAGTTGTAACTGGCCGCGACCTACAGCCCGTCCGGCGTTTGAGGACGAGGCCGTTCAGGCCGAAGGGGGGTCTGGGGCGCAGCCCCCAGCTCTCCTACGTCGGGTCCAGCCCATGACTCCGCAGCCACGGCAGCGGGTCGATCGCCGAGCCCCCGCCCGGCCGGACCTCGAAGTGCAGGTGCGGGCCGGTCGAGTTGCCGGAATTCCCGGAGTACGCGATCGGCGTGCCGGCCTTCACCGTCGTACCGGAGGCGACGCGATAGCTGGAGAGGTGGCAGTACCACGTCTCCGTGCCGTCCTTCGCGGTCACTATCATCATGTTTCCGTACGCGCTGTTCCACTGCGTGCGGACGGTGCCGTCGGTCGCGGCCATCACCGTCGTGCCGTACGAGACCGGGAAGTCGATGCCGGTGTGCACGGACATCCAGTTGATGCCGGCCTGGCCGAAGTAGGCGCTGAGGCCCTTCTGGGTGACCGGAAGGACGTACTTCGGGCGCAGCCGCTCCTTGCGGGCCGCCTCCGCCGCCGCCTTCTTCTTCTCGGCCTCCTGCTGGGCCTTGAGATCGATGCGCTCCTGCGTACGGCTGGCCCGGTCGGCGAAGTCGTCGGCGCCGGCGGAGAGGCTCCGGAGCTGGGTGTCCAGCTTGTTGTTGGCGGCGGATGGTTTCAGCGCATGTGCGTCCGACGCAGTCGTCGAGGTGTTCTTGTCGCCGGTGAACGTGCCCACGGAGGCGGCGGCGATACCGGCCACGCCCATCACACACGCCGAGGGCACGGCGATGGTCAGCAGCGCGGACCGCTTGGCGGGCGCGCGACGGCGGGAACGGGCCCCGCTGCGGGAGCCCGCGCGCGACGCCGGAGCCGGCGTGACGTCTTCCTGGTCGTCGAGGAGCGGGGCCGCCGAGGGCAGCTCGCCGGTGGTGTTCAACCCGCCGCCGTCCGGGGCGGATTCGTCGTACGAACCGTGATCGGCCTGCTGCTCGTAGTCGTCGGCGGGTCCGGCGGTCGCGGCGGTGTCGCCGGCCTCGGGGCCCTCGGAGTTCCACTGCGTGGCGTCGTACGCCCCGGTGTCGAAGGCCTGGGTGCCCCATTCCCACTGCTGGGTCTGGTCGGCGGGGGTGCCCGAATGGTCGGGCTGCAGCCAGGCGTTCGCATCCCACTGGCCTGAGACATCGTGCCCGGTGGCCTGCGGCGGGATGGCGGAGAGCGGCTGGTAGTCGGCGGTCCAGGCGGTCGTGTCGTACGCGCCGGTGTCATAGGCGGCATGGTGCTGGGCCGCGTACGCGTCGTAGTTCAGGGTGTGGTGGCCGCCCGTGGCCCATTGGCCGGAGTCGTACGAACCCGTGCTCTCGCCCGGGAGGCTGCCGAACAGGGGGTCTGCGGCGAAGGTCGCGTTGGCGTGGCTGCCGGTCGCAAAACCGTTGGAGTCGTAGGCGCCGTACGTGGTGAAGTCGCCGTACTGGGCTTCCTGCGTGCCGTACGACGCGTAGTGCGCCGAGGCGGCGTCGGAAGCCGGAGCCGGGGTGGTCATGGTCCCCGACGGGTGACGGTCGTTCACCAACTTCTCTTTCGCCTCGACAACAGGGGCTGCCAGAGCAGTGCGGTGACTGTACCCGGCGGTATGCGGGCTCGACAATCTTCAACAGGTTTCGTGCGCGCAGGAAACGGGCATTCGGCCGTGTTTCGGGGGAGGGCGGGCACGGCTTTGGCCCTGTGTTCGAAGAATGTTCGAGGCCAAATGGCTGTCGCATAGCCGTGCGGGTGCTGTCCGGGCGCCGTCCCAGGGTTGTAAGCAGGCTGTACGGAATGCAGCTGTGGGGGATGCGGCGGTAAGGGATGGGGTCAGGCCACTGTCAGGCCGCCGGCGTGGGCGGCGGCTTCGGCTCCTGTTCGTTCGGCGTCGAGGGCCTGGCGTATCCCGGTCGCGACGGCGGGGTGCACGGGCAGGGCGAGATGCCCGATCCCGCTGACCCGTACGTTCTGCACCATCAGGTCAGGGTGGTCGATACAGGCGGTCTCCAGCGGGTCCATCAGGTGATCGAGGTCGCTCCAGAAACTCACGAAGTGCGTACGGCAGCCCGGCGCGGGCCGGGTCAGCTCCTCGAGCAGCTCCGAGCCGGGGCGCATCTGGCGGACGATCGGGTGCGCGTTCGCCAGCGGCACCACCCGGGTGCCGGAGTGCGGGGTGCCGAGCGTCACCAGCGTGCGGACGCGGAGGTCACCGCCCAGCCGCTGCACGTAGTACCGCGCTATCAGTCCGCCGAGGCTGTGTCCGACGATGTCGACCTGCCTGCTGCCCGTGCGCTCGCAGATTTCCTCTATGTGCCGGCTCAGCAGCTCGGCCGCGGTGCGGATGTCGCAGGTCAGCGGCGAGTAGTTGAGCGACTCCACCTGCTGCCTGCCGTGCTGGGCGAGGCTGCGGCGCAGCAGCACGAAGACGGAGCGGTTGTCTATGAAGCCGTGCAGGAGGACGACCGGGGTTTTGGTCCCGGTCGGCAGCTGTGCGGCGCCGTCCGGCGACGGCAGCGGGGCCGATGGTCCTCGGCGTTCCTGCGTGACGCCGGAGGGATAGAGCAGGAGGTGTCCCGCGAGGATCGCGAGTTCCAGGGCGGTCGCCTTCAGCAGGGCCAGTGAGAGTCCCGCCAGTCTGCTCGGAAGCAGCCGCTGGCAGAGGGGAAGAAAGGGCAGCGCCGCCCTCGTGACCTTCATGGCCGACCTCCTGTCGGCACGCAGGAGGACGCCTCTGTCCCCCGTGTGCCCTCGTGGGAGGCCGCGAGGAAGGCGGTCGACGGCCCTTCAAGGCATCGTCGACACGCCGCATCGCCACGGCGCGCGGCCTGCGGCGCGGTGGTGCGGCAACCTCTTTGCGGCTCCCGTTGCGCGTGTTCCCGCCGGAACGGTGCGCGGTGAACGTGTCCCATCGTGTGATTTCCCCCTCGGTCTTCACCGCGAAACTGCCGGTTGCGGGATGCTGGCGATAACGTTCGTTCACTTCCCCGGCCGGTTCGGGTACTGCAGTACTTGTCGGTAGGGATGAATGCAGTCGCTTCATGGAGGCAGTGATGGGTGTGGCAGCCGGTCCGATCCGCGTGGTGGTGGCCAAGCCGGGGCTCGACGGCCACGATCGCGGGGCCAAGGTGATCGCGCGTGCGTTGCGCGACGCCGGTATGGAGGTCATCTACACCGGCCTTCACCAGACCCCCGAGCAGATCGTCGACACCGCGATTCAGGAGGACGCCGACGCGATCGGGCTGTCGATCCTCTCCGGTGCCCACAACACGCTCTTCGCCGCGGTGATCAAGCTGCTCAAGGAGCGGGACGCGGAGGACATCCTGGTCTTCGGCGGCGGGATCATCCCCGAGGCGGACATCGCTCCGCTGAAGGAGCAGGGCGTCGCGGAGATCTTCACCCCGGGGGCCACGACGCAGTCGATCGTGGACTGGGTGCGGGCCAATGTGCGGCAGCCGGCTGGGGCTTAGGCTGTCGCCTCGTGCGGGTCGGGTGGGGTGACCGGCCCTGGGGGCGCTGCCCCCAGACCCCCGGTCGGCCTGAACGGCCTCGTCCTCAAACGCCGGACGGGCTGAGTGCAGCCGACCGGCCTTGAACGAGTGCGGCCGACCGGTCCTGAAAACGTGCCGCTCTACGCCCCCAGCTCTTCCGCCATCGCCGCCCGCAACCGCAAGGTCCTCACCAGGCGCTGGAACGCCTCCGCCCAGTAGCCGCCCGCCCCCGGTGACGCGTCCTCCGTTTCGTCGGGTATCGCCAGGAGGCCGTCGAGGCGGCTCGCTTCGGAGGGGTCGAGGCAGCGTTCGGCCAGGCCCATCACTCCGCTGAAGCTCCATGGGTAACTCCCCGCGTCCCGTGCGATGTTGAGCGCGTCCACCACCGCCCGGCCGAGCGGCGCAGACCAGGGCACCGCGCACACCCCGAGCAGCTGAAACGCCTCGGACAGGCCGTGTGCCGCGATGAACCCGGCCACCCAGTCGGCCCGTTCGCCGGCGCTCAGCGTGCCGAGCAGCTTGGCGCGCTCGGCCAGCGACACCGCGCCCGGCCCGCCGGCCTCCGGAGCGGACGAGGTTCCGAGGAGCGCCCGGGCCCACTCGGGGTCCCGCTGCCGCACGGCGGCCCGGCACCAGGCCGCGTGCAGTTCGCTCTGCCAGTCGTCCGTCACCGGCAGTGCCACGATCTGCCGTGGCGTACGCCCACCGAGCCGCCCGGACCATGTCCCGAGCGGTGTGGCCTCCACCAACTGGTTGAACCACCATGACCGTTCACCCCGTCCCGCCGGAGCCTTGGTCACTACACCGTCGCGCTCCATGCTCGCATCGCACTCGTGCGGAGCCTCGACGGTGATCATTGGTGAGTCGCCCGTGTGGTCGACGGCCACGCACGCCGCGGCTCTGACGGCCATCCGTGCGGCGAGCGCCGAACCCGGCAGCGCGGAGAGCAACTCTGCTGCCGTCGCTCGCACGTTGCGACTGCGGTCGGCCAGCGCCTGTTCCAGGAAGGGCTCGTCCTCGGGGCCGAGTCCCGTGCGCAGCGAGTCGAGGAACATCAGACGGTCCTCGGCCCGCTCCGTCGACCAGGTCGTGGTGAGCAGTTCGCGGGCGGCGGCGGGTTCGCGGGCGCGTATGGCGGACAGGAGCGCGACCCGCTCGGCGAACAGGCCTTCCTCCCACAGGCGCCGGGTCTGCTCCGTGTCCTCGGGGTGCGGCAGGGCGGCGCCCCCGCCCGGCGTTGCACGCAGGGCGAACCGCCAGTCGGGGTTCAGCCGGGCGAGCCACACGGCGCGCGGCCCTGCGAACGCCAGCGCCGCCGGCCGCAGATCCGTACGCCCCCGGGCCGCGTCCAGCAGCGCGGGCAGCGCCTGAGGGGGTGCCGCGAAACCACGGGCGTTCGCCGCCGCGAGCCACTGCGGCAGCAGCTCCATGAGGTCCGGCGCCGTGCCCCGGCGACCGCCGCCGCCCGTGCCCGGGCGGTCGGCCAGCAGCAGCGCGAGCCTGCGGGCCGCTGCCGGGGGCAGCACGGGCCGTGGGTCCTCGGCAGCCGGTTCGGGCCGTCCGGCCGCCTGTGCCGCCCGCAGCCCGGCCCGCCGCCGAACGGTCTCCGCGGCCGCCGCGTCCAGCAGCGCCACCGGCGCCTCCCGCCCCGGCGCTCCGCCCGGCGGGGGGCGCCGCTCCGTCCCGAGCAGTGCCGCCGTGACGAGTTCCTCCCAGGCGCCCGAGGCGGGCGCATCCACCGGCGTGGACGTCCTGTTCATGCGGTTCCTTTCCGTGAGGCTCCCGTCCCCTGTGGGCGTCGCGAGACGGTCCCCGGACTGTCGGGTCAGCACAGCTGCACCGCCTCTCCCGCCCCCTCCGGCCACGCCGTCAGCGGAGTGAAGCCGCGGTGGCCGCACTCGCCGAAGACCTTGACGGGGGCGCCGCCCGAGAGGGCGACCAGACGCCAGAGGCCGGGGCGGGTACGGGCAGCGGGAGTCAGTGGCAGCGCCGCGTCCGTGTCGGCGTCCGCCAGCTGCCAGGAGTCGGCGTCCGGGATCGGTATGACCCGGTCCAGCGTGACCGGGACGGAGTCCAGCCATGGGTCGTCCCGCAGTGCCTCGCCGTAACGGGCGGCCGCCCGGGCCGCCGTCACTCCCGGCGGCCGTGTCACCGAGGGGGCCGGCGGTGCGAACTGCTCGCCCAGGGACGCCCGCAGTTGCCCGGCACCCGGATAGGCGGACACCTCGGCGTCCAGGGTCAGCCCCACGGGCAGCGCCAGCTCCGGGGCGCGGCCCGCGGCGCCGTAGGAGAGGAGCAGTGCGATGCGGTCCGAGTCGGTGCCGTGCAACCAGATTCGGCGGGTCGTCAGGCGTGCGTCCGCCGTGTCGTACTGGGCGAGGACCAGCCAGCGGTCGCGCAGCGGCGGGCCGTCCGCCGTGCCGGGCAGGCCGATCCGCGACCGGACCGTCGCCGCCAGGCCGTCCGGCAGCCCGTCACGGTGCAGCCAGCCCTGGTCGAGGAGATGGAGCAGCGCGCACTCCTCCAGCAGCCGTACCGGCCAGCCCGGTCCGGACGACGGGATCGCCCCCAACTCCCGCACCCGCGCGGCCAGTCCGGGGGCCTGGGCGTCGACCATGCGGGCCGCCGTCTCCTCCCACAGGCCGTACCCCGACTGCTCCGCGCTCGCCAGGCCGCCGCGCAGCAGATCCGCCAGGCGCTGCTCCAACTCGGTCGCACCCGCGGTGATCCGCTCGGCTCTGCGCTCGGCTCTGCGCCGCGCGGCCTCCGGATCACCGGACCCGGACGATGATCCGGACACGCCCGCCGTCCGCTTCTGCTCGGCGCGCTGCCTTCTCCCCTCTATCCACTGCTCCGCCCAGTCCGGCGCCTGCCCCGACGGCACCGCACCGTCCCCGCCCGCCCAGAGCAGCAGCAGCCCGAGCGCGTGCTTGCACGGGAACTTGCGGCTCGGACAACTGCACCTGTACGCGGGGCCCGCGGCATCGGCGATGTCCACGACCGTCTGATACGGCTTGCTGCCGCTGCCCTTGCACTGCCCCCACACCGTCCCCTCGTCGGAACTCCCCGCCTCGGACCACGGCCCCGCCGCGCCGAGTTTGCTGCCCGCTTTGCGTGACGCGGCGTCAGGCGCCAGTGCCAGCACCTGCTCCGCGCTCCAGCGCACCCCCTGCTGAGTCATGTCATCGAAGGTAGATCCCGCCACTGACAATCGGGCCGGCGAACGCGTTTGCGCAGGTCGGAACGCATTGTCAGTGGCGTGGTGCACGGTTGGTGCCAGATCCGAACCGGCCGAGCTGGAGGGGGCCTCAGCCATGTCTGTGTCCGTAGAGCCGAAGTCCGTCGAACCGAGTGAGAACGGGTCCGCGCCCGTGAATTCGACTGCCGCCGCCCCTGCATCCGCGGGTGCGAGCGCGCAGGCGCCCGCACCTGGCACGGAGGCGCTGCGGCCACACGCCGAGGACGCCTTCGCCGGTGAACTCGCCGTGCTGGCCGCGCAGGACGATCGCCCTCGCCCGGCCCGTTGGAAGCTGTCGCCGTGGGCGGTGGCGACGTATCTGCTCGGCGGTACCCTGCCGGACGGCACGGTGATCACACCGAAGTACGTGGGCCCGCGCCGGATCGTCGAGGTCGCCGTCACCACGCTCGCCACCGACCGCGCCCTGCTCCTGCTGGGCGTGCCCGGCACTGCGAAGACCTGGGTGTCCGAGCACCTGGCCGCGGCGGTCAGCGGCGACTCGACCCTGCTCGTGCAGGGCACGGCGGGCACGCCGGAGGAGGCGATCCGCTACGGCTGGAACTACGCGCAGCTGCTGGCGAACGGCCCGAGCCGGGCCGCCCTGGTGCCCAGCCCCGTCATGCGGGCCATGGCGGAGGGGATGACGGCGCGGGTGGAGGAGCTGACCCGTATCCCCGCCGACGTCCAGGACACGCTCATCACGATCCTCTCCGAGAAGACACTGCCGATACCGGAGTTGGGGCAGGAGGTGCAGGCCGTCCGGGGGTTCAACCTGATCGCCACGGCCAACGCCCGGGACCGCGGGGTCAACGACCTCTCCAGCGCCCTGCGCCGCCGCTTCAACACGGTGGTGCTGCCACTGCCGGAGAGCGTCGAGGCCGAGGTGGACATCGTCTCGCGCCGCGTCGACCAGATCGGCCGCTCGCTCGACCTGCCGGCCGTGCCCGACGGCGTCGACGAGATCCGCCGGGTCGTGACCGTCTTCCGCGAGCTGCGCGACGGGGTCACGTCCGACGGCCGTACGAAGCTCAAGTCGCCGAGCGGCACGCTGTCGACGGCGGAGGCGATCTCCGTCGTCACCAGTGGACTCGCCCTGGCCTCCCACTTCGGCGACGGCGTGCTGCGGGCCGGCGACGTCGCCGCGGGCATCCTCGGTGCCGTCGTCCGCGACCCGGCGGCCGACCGCGTCATCTGGCAGGAGTACCTGGAGGCGGTCGTCCGCGAGCGCGACGGCTGGAAGGACTTCTACCGGGCCTGCCGGGAGGTGAGCGCGTGACCGACCTGGGGTGGGGCCGCCCGGGCGGGAAGAGCGGGAACAACGGATCGGGCGGGGGCCAGGGATCGGGTGGCTCGGTGCGCACGGTGCACGAGTACGGGGTGTCCGTCGGGAACGGCAGCGGCCTGGAGGGCGCCCGGAAGGCGTCCGGCGGCTGCGTTCGAGGGGCGCGATGACGAGGACGACGAGGGGGGACGGTGTGACAGGGATGGCGAGGGGCGGGAGCGGCGCGGCCGGTGGCGGGCCGCTGCTGCTCGGCGTGCGACATCACGGACCCGGCTCGGCACGAGCGGTACGGGCGGCGCTGGACGCGGCCCGGCCCCGGGCCGTGCTGATCGAAGGACCGCCCGAGGCCGACGCACTGATCCCGCTGGCCGCAGAGCAGGACATGCGACCGCCGGTCGCTCTCCTCGCCCACGCCGTGGACGAGCCCGGCCGCTCGGCCTTCTGGCCGCTCGCCGAGTTCTCCCCGGAGTGGGTCGCGATCCGGTGGGCCCTGGAGCACGAAGTACCGGCGCGCTTCATCGACTTGCCGGCCACCCACACCCTGGCGTGGAGCAAGGACACGGAGGGCGAATTCGGAGGGGGCGCGGGCGCCGGACGTGGGGACGACGCCGATTCGGCCGGGGGCGATGCAGCCGGTGCCGACGCCGGGCGCCGGGACGGGGGCGGCGACGGTGCCGGGCGCGGGGTCAACTTTGATGCTGGGGCAGAGTCCGGGGCCGGTTCCCAGCCCGCTGCCGGCAGGTCGGCCATGGATACCGACGTCCGTATCGACCCGCTGGCCGTGCTCGCCGAAGCCGCCGGGTACGACGACCCGGAGCGGTGGTGGGAGGACGTCGTCGAGCACCGGGGGGTGGGGGAGGGGGACGCGTTCGCGCCGTTCCTCGTGCTCGAAGAGGCCATGGGGGCGCTGCGCGAGGCGTACGGCAGCGGGGGGCATGACCGGGATCTCGTGCGGGAGGCGTACATGCGGCTCCAGGTGCGGGCTGCGCAGCGGGAGTTCGGGGACGCGGTGGCCGTCGTGTGCGGGGCCTGGCATGTGCCCGCGCTGCGGCAGAAGACGGCCGTCGCCGCCGACCGGGCGCTGGTGAAGGGGCTGCCCAAGGTCAAGGCGGACATGACGTGGGTGCCGTGGACGTACCGGAGGCTGTCGCGGTTCAGCGGGTATGGGGCGGGCATCGACTCGCCGGGCTGGTACGGGCATCTGTTTGCCGCCCCGGACAGGCCGGTCGAGCGGTGGATGACCAAGGTGGCCGGGCTGCTGCGGGACGAGGACCGGATCGTCTCCTCGGCGCATGTCATCGAGGCGGTGCGGCTGGCGGAGACGCTTGCCGCGATGCGGGGCCGCCCGTTGCCGGGGCTCGGCGAGACGACCGATGCCGTGCGCGCGGTGATGTGCGAGGGCTCGGACGTGCCGCTGGCGCTGGTGCACGACCGGCTGGTCGTCGGGGACGTGCTGGGGGAGGTGCCGCAGGCGGCGCCGGCGGTGCCGTTGCAGCGGGACCTGGACCGGATCCAGCGTCGGCTGCGGCTCAAACCGGAGGCGCTGGAGCGGGAGTTGGAGCTCGACCTGCGCAAGGAGACCGATGCAGGGCGCAGCAGGCTGCTGCACCGACTGCGGTTGCTGGGTGTGGCCTGGGGCGAACCGGTGGCTTCGCGGGGCAGCACGGGCACGTTCCGGGAGACATGGCGGCTGCGCTGGGAACCCGAGCTGGCCGTGCGGGTGGCGGAGGCCGGGGTGTGGGGCACGACGCTGCTCGCCGCCGCGACGGCCAAGGCGGAGGCGGACGCCGTCGCCGCGCAGGCCCTGGCCGACGTCACCGGACTCGCCGAGCGCTGCCTGCTGGCCGAACTCCCCCGAGCGCTACCGGTGGTGATGCAGGTCCTCGCCGACCGGGCGGCGCTCGACACGGACGTCGGCCACCTCGCGCAGGCCCTGCCGGCCCTGGTCCGCTCCCTCCGGTACGGCGACGTACGCGGTACGGACACAGGAGCGCTGGCCGGAGTCGCCGCGGGCCTCGCCGAGCGGATATTCGTCGGCCTGCCTCCGGCCTGCGCGGCCCTGGACGCGGACGCCGCCGAGGAGATGCGACGCCATGTGGACGCGGTGCACGGGGCGGTGGGGCTGCTCGGCGACGCGGCCGCGCCGGATCACCGCGACCTGCGGGGCCGCTGGCACTCGGTTCTGCGCGTGCTGTCCGTCCGGGACACCGTGCCCGGTGTGGTCCGGGGGCGGGCCGTACGGCTGTTGCTGGACGACGGCCAGTTGGGGCAGGACGAGGCGGCGCGGCTCATGGGCCTCGTGCTTTCGCCGGGAACCCCGCCTGGGGATGCCGCCGCTTGGATCGAGGGTTTCGTCGGCGGAGGGTCCGGCGGCGGAATGCTCCTCGTGCACGACGAGCGACTGCTCGGGCTGGTCGACTCCTGGCTGACCGGGGTGCCGGCGGAGGCGTTCACGGACGTACTGCCCCTGCTGCGGCGGACGTTCTCCGCGTACGAGCCGGGGGTGCGCCGGACACTGGGCGAGCTGGTCCGGCGCGGCCCGGGGGAGCGGGGGAACGTGACGGCCGCCGGCTCCGGCATACCGGGCTTCGCGGCCGACCTCGACCCCGCACGCGCGGACGCCGTGCTGCCGGTGGTCCGGCTGCTGCTGGGGCTGGAGGGACCGGGCGGCCCGGGCGGAGTGGAAGAAGACATCGACAACGACCTTGCGGGGGTGGCGGGATGACGAAGGACGCACTGACGGAGGCCCGGGAGGACGTCGGCGCAATGGCCGTCGGCAGGAACAGGACCAGGAACGGCCACAGGAATCGCAACAGGCACGCGGGCGGGGCGAAGGACCGTCCGGCGGCAGCCGTCGCCGTGATGCCGCTCTGGGACCGGCCCCGCACGGGGGTGTGCCGATGACGGCCGAGGCGATGGACCCGGCAGCCCCGGCACAGGAGCGGCTGCGGCGCTGGCGGCTGGTGCTCGGGGGCGACGCCGCCGACGGCACGGGATGCACTCTGTCGGGCCAGGACAGCGCGATGGACGGGGCGTTGGCCGCGCTCTACGGGAAAGGCGACAAACAAGGGCAGGCGGGGCGGGACCGGTCGGCGGGGCTCGGGGCGTCGGCGCCGTCGGTGACGCGCTGGCTCGGGGACATCCGGACGTACTTCCCCTCCTCCGTCGTACAGGTCATGCAGCGCGACGCCATCGACCGGCTCGGGCTGTCCGCGCTGCTGCTGGAGCCGGAGATGCTGGAGGCGGTGGAGGCCGACGTCCACCTCGTCGGCACGCTGCTCTCGCTCAACAAGGCGATGCCGGAGACGACCAAGGAGACGGCACGGGCCGTCGTGCGCAAGGTCGTCGAGGACCTCGAGAAGCGGCTCGCCACCCGTACCCGGGCCACTCTCACCGGCGCCCTCGACCGCAGCGCCCGGATCAACCGGCCGCGCCATCACGACATCGACTGGAACCGCACCATCGCGGCCAACCTCAAGCACTACCTGCCCGAGTACCGGACGATCGTGCCGGAGCGGCTCATCGGCTACGGGCGGGCGTCCCAGTCCGTGAAGAAGGACATCGTCCTCTGCATCGACCAGTCGGGGTCGATGGCGGCCTCCGTGGTCTACGCGTCCGTGTTCGGGGCGGTGCTCGCCTCCATGCGGTCGATCAACACGCGACTCGTCGTCTTCGACACGGCGGTGGTGGACCTCACCGACCAGCTCGACGACCCGGTGGACGTGCTGTTCGGCACGCAGCTGGGTGGCGGTACGGACATCAACCGGGCACTCGCCTACTGCCAGTCGCAGATCACCCGGCCCGCGGAGACGGTGGTCGTGCTCATCAGCGATCTGTACGAGGGAGGGATACGGAACGAGATGCTGAAGCGGGTCGCCGCGATGAAGGCGTCCGGAGTGCAGTTCGTGACACTGCTTGCGCTCTCGGACGAAGGGGCGCCGGCCTACGACCGGGAGCACGCGGCCGCGCTCGCCGCGCTGGGGGCACCGGCGTTCGCGTGCACGCCCGATCTGTTCCCCGAGGTGATGGCGGCGGCCATCGAGAAGCGACCGCTGCCCATACCTGACACGGCATGACCGGACACGACACGGCGTGACCGGAATCAGTGCGACCGGGCAGACAGGAAACGGTCACTGACGATTTGTCGATGCATCGTCGTCCGACTTCGCCCAGCAAAACGGACATGCCTACCCATCGGTAACGGGGGGCTTGCACAACCTCGGGAGGGCCGTGCGAGGATCGACGCCTCATCAGCGGCGCGCCGTTGCGCCGCCTCGTCCGTACCGCACCGCGTCGCGCCGACTCGTAGCTCGTTACGGCTCGTTACGTGAAATTCGTTCCGCCGCACGGGAGGACCACCCCCTCTTGACCTGGCCAGCAGCCTTGCCCGGTGCCGCTCTGCGCGTGATGCGCACGGCGGCCGGACGGCGTGCGCTGCAAGTGGTCCTGCTGGTGGGCGGGTTGTTCGCGCTGGGGTTCCTCTGCGGGGAGCAGGCGCACGCGGCGGAGGGGGCGCCGGCCACCTCCTCGTCCGAGGTCGTGCCGACCGCTCCGGCGGACGGCGTCCGGTCGTTGACGAGCGACACGGTTGCTACGGTCACTCGGCTCACGAACACGTCGGGCGCCACGGTCGGCCGGCTGACGAGCATTCCGTCCGCGCCTCAACCCCAGCCGGCCGCTCCGGACAAGCCCAAGCCGACGCCTCCCGTCGCAACGGCACCGGCGCCAGATCGGGCACCGACCGATCCCAAGCCCATCCCGAATCCCGACCCCAGTCCCGCGACCCCGGGCGCGGCCGGTCAGGTCCTCACGCCGTTGACCGGTGAGCTCGTTCGCTCCGTGGGC
Organism: Streptomyces sp. NRRL S-646; assembly: GCF_000720765.1. Classification (GTDB taxonomy): domain Bacteria; phylum Actinomycetota; class Actinomycetes; order Streptomycetales; family Streptomycetaceae; genus Streptomyces. The sequence continues at coordinate 655,335 of NZ_JODC01000003.1, read as the reverse complement.
GATCGCGTCGTGGAGCCGGTCGGTGGTCTGGTGGACACGGTGACCGCCGGGCTGGGCAGGGTGACCGCGCAGATACCGCCGTTGTCGTCGATGCCCTCGCTGCCGGGGCTGCCCGCGGCCCCGTCGATGCCGGGCCTGCCCTCGCTGCCAGGCATCCCCTCGTCGCCGGGCCAGATACTTCCCGCGCCGGTCGCGCAGGTGCCGCAGCCGGTTGTCGCAGGGCACTCGGGGACGGAAGGCGCCGTCGACGACAGGCGCTCCGGAGCGGGCGCGAGCGGTACGGCGTACAGGCCGAGGTTCGTCGTGGACGTGGCCGCGGCCGGCGCCACCGCCGTGCACGGCGGCGGGCAGCGGGCCGCCGGTGCCGGGTACGCCCCGGCGCAGCAGACCCCCGACGGCGACCCGGCCGGTGTGCCGGCGAACCGGGCCGCGGTCGACAACGGCACCTCGAGACACGGCGACGCGCACGCCGTCGCCGTGAACCACCGGCCGTTCGTGCGGCTCGTGCCCGGCGCCGCCGTTCGTACGGCCGCGGCCGGTACCCGGGACAGGCACCGGGACATTCCCGTATTCCCCGGCTAGGGCAGGCCCTTCCCCCGCCACGGACCTGCCGCGCGGGGGCGGAGCAGGTCTGCCCGCCCGTCCGGACACCTCTTCGTTCTCCGGACGCAAGCCGCCGACTCCGCTGGTCCCGACTCCCCGGACCAGGACCGGAAGCGGCGCCGGAATTGTCCCCAAGCCTTTCGAAGAAGCCCCGGAACTCCCCGGATCTCCTCTGAGATCAAGGAGCGCGGAGCTTCCAGGGATCTAAGGATCTGACGCACGCATGAACAAGAACATCCGCCGCTCCATCGTCATAGCCGCCGGTGTCACCGGCGCGTGGGCGCTCGGTTCCGCCGTCGCCAGCGCTGACGAGTTGCCCTCCTCCTCCCTGTCCGTGTCCGACCCGACATCCGATCCGGCCACCGACGCGACCGTTGACTCCGGGAGCACCCTCGGCGCGCTGACCGACACCGTCACCGGCACGGTCGACGGCGTCGTCACCGGCGTCCAGCACACCGTCTCCGGCGTCACCGGGACGGTCGGCTCCACTGCGGCCAAGGCGACCTCCACGGTCACCGGCGCCGAGAGGACGACGCCCGGCGGCACCGCCGAGCAGGCCCGTAAGTACGTCGACACCAAGGTGGCCGCCCCGCAGGCGGTCAAGAAGGCGTCCAAGGTCAAGGGCGCGGCCGCCATCCAGGGCGCCAAGGCCGCCCGCGCCGCGCAGGCCGAGGCGAAGGCCGCAGCCGGCCAGAGCGCCACCACCGTCACTGACACGACCTCCTCCCCACAGGGCGAGGTCGACTACCTCTTCGGCCCCCTCGCCGCCTTTGCGCCGGAACTGGAGCAGGCGCTGGCCGCCGCCCAGACGAAGCTCCAGGGCGTGCAGTCGGCGGCCCGCACCCAGGCGCAGGGCGTCGACGGTGTCGTACGGACGAAGACGCAGCAGACCTTCGCGGGCGCGGGCCGCACCGCGGCGGGCGTCACCGGCGCCACGCAGACCGCGGCGACCGGCGCCCAGGGCCGGGCCGCCGGGGCGGTCACGCTCGCGCAGGGCGCGGCCGGCACTGTCGCCTCCGCCGCCCAGGCCTCCATTGCGGCCGTCCCGAGCCATGTCACGGGCACGGTCGGCGGGGTCGCACAGCAGGTCGTCGGCACGGTCCAGAGCGTCCCCGGCACGGTCACCCCGATCGTCGTGGAGACGGCCGCGGCGGCGGTCCCGCCGGTCGCGACCTCGGCCGTGCACGGCGTGACACCGGTCGCGGGCCAGGTGGTGGCGGGTGTCCTCCCGGTCGTCGGGCAGACCGTCGCCGGGGTCGCGCCCACCGTCACCCACGCCGTGGACGGGGTGACGCCGGTGGCCACGGGCGCCGTGAGCGGCGTGCTGCCGGTCGCCGTCGACACGGTGGACGGCGTGGCACCGGTCGCCACCGGCGCGGTGCACGGCGTGCTGCCGGTCGCGGGCGGTGTCGTGACCGGGGTCGGGCAGACCGCCGGTCACGCGGTCGGCGCCGCGACGGCGCTGGCGTACGGCGTGGTGGCCGACGTCCAGCCGATCGCGGGCGGGGTCGTCGAGGGCGTGCAGCCGGGGGTCTCCCACACGGTGCGGGGCGTCCAGCCGGTCGCGGGAGGCGTGGTCCAGGGCGTGACTCCGGTCGCCGGTGGCGCGGTGGCCGACGTGCAGTCCGTGGGCGGCGGCGCCGTGTACGGCGTGGCGCCGGTCGCCGGTGGTGTCCTCGCGGACGTGCCGTCGTACGCCACCGGCTTGGTGGGGCAGGTCACCGACGACGCGACGGGCGCCGTGCTGCCGCCGGTCGCGCACACCGCCGTCGAGGGCGTGCTGCCGGTCGCCGGGCAGGCCGTGGCGGACGCGGGCGGGCTGGCGTACGGCGTCACGGGCGACGTCCGGCCGTTCTCCGGCGGGATCGCCGACGACGTTGCGCCGCTCGCGTACGGCGTGGCCGGTCACGCGACCGGCCTGGCGTACGGCGTCGCCGGGCAGGTGCCGCAGTTCGCGCAGGGGGTTATTGAGGCCGCCCGGCCCGTCGTCGACCTCGTCGAGCCGGTGGTCCACGGCGTCGGCGGCAGCGCGGCGACGCTTGCGTACGGCGTCGCGGGCGATGTCACCCCGTTCGCGTACGGCGTCGTCGGGGACGTCGACCCCTTCGCCCACGGTGTCGTGGGTCAGGTCGCGCCCTTCGCCGGCGACCTGACCGACACCGTCCGGTCCACCGGCGGCCCGCTCGCCGGACACGCCGTCACCGGCGTCCAGGGCGTCACCGAGTCGATCACGCCGGGCTACGCGCAGAACGTCCAGTACGGCAGCCCGTACGGCGTCTGACGCTCGACCGACTCCGCGGATCCAGGGACCCGGACGGCCGAAAGCCGTCGGACCGGCCGGCCCGAGCCCCGCGGGTGGAGCCAGGTGATCCCCATTGGGGTGGGGATCAACTGCTCCGAGCCCCCTTCGGGGCTGTACAGGGGGCCTCACCGGGTCAACCCCAGCCCGGTGAGGCCCTTTCCTGTACGGGCCTGCGAACGGCCCCCGGCCCTCACATCCGGCACGCCGTGCCAGTGAGCGCGGCATCATGTGACAGGTATCACCGCTCAGGTGTGACCCTCGATTTAGGGGCCCTCCGCAACCAGCGATAACCTGCGAGACGGACATGCCGCGCGCTCGGACACCGTGTGCGCCTCCCCTGTGACTAGCGGACGTCACGTTGCCCTTCGCGGCACGCCCACGCATCCAACGAACCGCGAGATCACTGATAGGGACGGAAGCGCGTGGACCTGTTCGAGTACCAGGCGAGGGACCTCTTCGCCAAGCACGATGTACCGGTGCTGGCCGGTGAAGTCATCGACACGCCTGAGGCGGCCCGCGCAGCCACCGAGCGTCTCGGTGGCAAGTCTGTCGTCAAGGCCCAGGTGAAGGTCGGCGGCCGTGGCAAGGCCGGTGGCGTGAAGCTCGCCGCCACCGCCGACGAGGCCGTGGAGCACGCGACCAACATCCTCGGCATGGACATCAAGGGCCACACGGTCCACAAGGTGATGATCGCCGAGACGGCCCCGGAGATCCTGGAGGAGTACTACGTCTCCTTCCTCCTCGACCGTGCCAACCGCACCTTCCTCTCCATCGCGTCCGTCGAGGGCGGCATGGAGATCGAGGAGGTGGCGGAGACCCGCCCCGAGGCCGTGGCCAAGACGCCGATCGACGCCAACGTGGGTGTGACCGAGGAGAAGGCCCGCGAGATCGTCGCGGCCGCCAAGTTCCCGGCCGAGGTCGCCGACAAGGTCGTGAACGTCCTCGTCAAGCTGTGGGACACCTTCATCAAGGAGGACGCCCTCCTGGTCGAGGTCAACCCCCTCGCAAAGGTCGCCTCCGGTGACGTCATCGCCCTGGACGGCAAGGTCTCGCTGGACGAGAACGCCGAGTTCCGCCAGCCGGAGCACGAGGCCCTCCAGGACAAGGACGCGGCCAACCCGCTCGAGGCCGCCGCCAAGGAGAAGAACCTCAACTACGTCAAGCTCGACGGCGAGGTCGGCATCATCGGCAACGGCGCGGGTCTCGTCATGAGCACCCTGGACGTCGTCGCGTACGCCGGTGAGAACCACGGCGGCGTCAAGCCCGCCAACTTCCTCGACATCGGCGGCGGCGCCTCCGCCGCCGTGATGGCGAACGGCCTGGAGATCATCCTCGGCGACCCGGACGTCAAGTCCGTCTTCGTCAACGTCTTCGGCGGTATCACCGCGTGCGACGAGGTCGCCAACGGCATCGTCCAGGCACTGAAGCTCCTGGAGGACCGCGGCGAGGACGTCACCAAGCCGCTGGTCGTGCGTCTGGACGGCAACAACGCCGAGCTGGGTCGTCAGATCCTCTCCGACGCCAACCACCCGCTGGTCCAGCGCGTGGACACCATGGACGGCGCGGCCGACAAGGCCGCCGAGCTCGCGGCTGCGAAGTAAGGGACGAGGACAACAGCCATGGCTATCTTCCTCAACAAGGACAGCAAGGTCATCGTCCAGGGCATGACCGGCTCCACGGGCATGAAGCACACCAAGCTCATGCTCGCCGACGGCACGAACATCGTCGGTGGCGTGAACCCGCGCAAGGCGGGCACGACCGTTGATGTCGACGGCACGGAGATCCCGGTCTTCGGCACCGTCGCCGAGGCGATCGAGAAGACGGGCGCGAACGTATCCGTCCTCTTCGTACCGCCGGCCTTCGCCAAGGCCGCCGTCGTCGAGGCCATCGACGCCGAGATCCCGCTCGCGGTCGTCATCACCGAGGGCATCGCGGTCCACGACTCGGCCGCGTTCTACGCGTACGCCGTCTCGCAGGGCAACAAGACCCGGATCATCGGCCCGAACTGCCCCGGTCTCATCACCCCGGGCCAGTCGAACGCCGGCATCATCCCGGGCGACATCACCAAGCCGGGCCGCATCGGCCTGGTCTCGAAGTCCGGCACGCTCACGTACCAGATGATGTACGAGCTGCGTGACATCGGCTTCTCCTCCGCCGTCGGCATCGGTGGCGACCCGGTCATCGGCACCACCCACATCGACGCGCTCGCCGCGTTCGAGGCCGACCCCGACACCGACCTGATCGTGATGATCGGTGAGATCGGTGGCGACGCCGAGGAGCGCGCGGCTGCGTTCATCAAGGAGAACGTGACCAAGCCGGTCGTCGGCTACGTCGCGGGCTTCACCGCGCCCGAGGGCAAGACCATGGGTCACGCCGGTGCCATCGTCTCCGGCTCCTCCGGTACGGCTGCTGCCAAGAAGGAGGCCCTTGAGGCCGCCGGCGTCAAGGTGGGCAAGACGCCGACCGAGACGGCGAAGCTGGCGCGGGAGATCCTCGCCGGCTGAACAGCCGCTTCTTGGCTGAGCGTTGGTGGGCCCGTTCCCCGGGGTGGGGGGCGGGCCCACGGCGTTTTCGCTTGCCCGAGCTGACGGGGTGCCGCCTCTCTTTGGGTCGGGAGCCACCCTGAGCGGCACGACTGCCCGCAGCTAGGACAGTTGGGGTACCAGCCGTTCCGGGCCGTGGGCCGTCTCCGCCCGGAGCTTTGCGCGGAGTTGGGCCTCCGGTGCCGACAGTGCGCCGCGGGCCACCCGCGGCGGGACCCCTTGCACGACTGCGCCCGGCGGGACCGGGGGCTCGTAGTGGGTCGGGGCCGTTCGCAGGGCCAGGGCCGTTGTGCCGATCAGGGCCGCGGTGAAGGCGATGGCGGCGCGCGTCCAGAAGCGTGCGCTGCGTTCGCCGCGTCTGCGCACCGTTGGTGGCCGGGGGGCGGGCTGCCGGTCCGTGGAGGCCAGTTCGACCAGGCGGCGGTTCAACGCGGTCGGGTCGGCAAGCTCCGGCAGGCGCGCGGCGATCGCCTCGCGCGCGTGCAGCAGCCGGTGGGCCGCCGCCGGAGTGCTCGCCTCCGCCTCGGCCGCCGTCTCCGGCAGATCGAGGCCGACACCGTCGTAGAGCAGCAGCGCGCGGCGGTACGAGGGCGGGAGTTCCAGAAGTACGTTCATCAGCTCGCGGTCGCGCCGGTCGGCGAGCGGCGGCTCGCGGCGCCTCACGCTCGGGCGGAACCGGTGCCAGGGTGAGAGCGCGTACTCGTACGCCGTCGCCCGTACCCACCCCGCCGGGTCCCGGTCGACGGCCACCTCGGGCCAGCGCTGCCAGGCGAGTTGGAAGGCCCGCTCGACCGACTCGCGCGCCAGCTCACGCCGCCCGGTGAGCAGGAACGTCTGCCGTACGAGGGCGGGGGCGCAGAACGCGTAGAGCGCGTCGAAGGCCTGAGCGGGCGTCAGCTCGAGCGGCTGCGGGCTCGCAGGGATCGGCGTCACGATGCGCCCTTTCGTACGAAAAAGTACATAAACGTATATTGAGCGACACTTCGGCGGTTTGCCTATTACGACGAGAAAGCGCGTGTCGTTGGGAGCATGGCGGTCGTGATCCAGACGACTGCTCGCCGAGCTCCGTTGCCGTACCTGCGTGCCCGGATCCGGGCCAGGATGCGCGACCGATCGCCCGGGCTGGGCGCCGGCGTGGCGGGCGGTGCGGTGGCTGCCGGGCTGGGGCTCGGCACGATCACCGTGCTGGTGATGGTGTTCTGGATCAGTTCGCCGTACCCCGACAGCGGGCCCGGCGGGGCGCTGCATGTCGCCGCCGCACTGTGGCTGCTGGCGCACGGCACCGAGCTGCTCCGTACCGACACGCTCTCCGGTGTCCCCGCCCCCGTGGGTGTCACGCCGCTGCTGCTGTTCGTGCTGCCGGTGCTGCTGGTGCACCGGGCGGCGCGGGACGTGGTGTACGGCGGCGAGGAGGACGGGCCGCTGCTGTCCGGCCGTACGGCCTGGGCGGGCGTCGTTCTCGGCTACCTCGGCGTCGGCGCGGCAGCCGCGCTGTACGCCTCGGGCGGAGAGCTGCGGCCCTCGTGGGGGCGGGCCATGCTGTGTCTGCCGTTGCTCGTCATGGTGATGGCGGGGGCAGGAGTGTGGACGGCCTACGGGCATCCGCGCCGGGCGTTCGACAGTGTGCTGAAGCTGCTGCCGTCCGGTCTGCGGAGCTTCGTCCGCGGGCCGGGCTCCCATGCCCGCCTGGGCATTGCGGCACGGGCCGCAGGGGCGGGTGCGGCGGTGCTCGTCGGGGGCGGGGCGTCGCTGGTGGCCGTGTCCCTGGTGTGGCACGGCGGGGTGGCGCGGCACTCCTTCCTGCAGTTGACGGAGGGCTGGTCGGGCCGTTTCGCGGTGCTGTTCCTGTGCCTGGTGCTGGTGCCGAACGCGGCGGTGTGGGGGGCGGCGTACGCCCTCGGGCCCGGGTTCGTGCTGGGTACGGAGCATGTGGTGGACCCGCTGTCCTCGGCGCCGGCCCCGCTGCTGCCGCCGTTTCCGCTGCTGGCCGCGGTGCCGGACGCGGGGACCGGGGCGTGGCCGAACTGGATCGCGGGAGCGGTGCCGGTGGCGGCCGGACTCGCGGTGGGGTGGTTCGTGGGCGGGGCGGAGGCGCGCGGTGCATCCCCCTCGGCCGACGCCGGAACATCCGGTGCCCGGCAGACCGCCGGTACTGCCGTGCTGGCGGCGGTGCTGTGCGGGGCCGCGATGGCCGTACTCGCGACGATGGCGGGCGGGCGGCTCGGGGTCGCGGAGCTCGCCAGGTTCGGGCCGGTGTGGTGGGAGACGGGGGGTGCGGCGCTCGTATGGACGGCGGTCGCGGCGATTCCGACGGCGGTCGGCGTGCGGGCCTGGCGGTGCCGGGCGCGCCGAGGGCGTGGGGCGGCCGGGCAACCCGGGTCGACCACCCTCGATCTGAGGCCGAAGACCGTGGAGCCGACAGCAATGATCGTCGAGCCCAGGCCGGAGGCCGTGGACTCGAAGCAGGAGAAGTCGAAGAAGGCGGAGAACCCGAAGAAGGCGGAGAAGGCGGAGAAGGTGAAGGGCAGGGGTCGGTTCCGGAGGAAGAAGTCGGCTGCGGGCGGGGCGCAGAATCCGGCGGACGCCACAACGCCCTCCGCCCCCTACGACCAGGACGACGCGTACGGCGCCCTCCGCGAGCAGGAGGAGACGGGGTTCGGCCCGTACGACTTCCTGCCCGCCGAACCCTCACCCCAGCCACCGGCCTCCTGGCCCGGCGACGCCACCCGCGAGTCCCGCTGGGCGGCGCTGAAGGACGCATCCGACCCGCCCCGGAGGCCGGACGCACCGGAAGAGCCATGACCGCCGCCCGCACCGGAGGGCCTTGAGCGCCGCAAGGCCATGAATGCCGCAAGCACCGACCGAGGCCCGCGCGCCGGGGCGCCGCCTGCTGGAGGGGCGACGCACGCCACCCGTGCCGGAGCGTCGCCCGCCAGACGTGCCATGAGCGTCGCCCGCGCTGCCTGCAGGGCGGCCGGCAGTCCTCTGTCAGCCTTGCTGTCCGAGCAGCCCCCGCAGTTCCTTCGGCAGAAGCTGGGTGCAGGACTGCTTCGCCTGGTTCGTGAGGGCGTCGTTGGTGCAGGTGTAGTAGTCGCTGTACACCATCTGCGCGGTGAAGGTCGCGGCCACCAGCGCGATCGCCAGGGAGGCCGTCACCAGGCCGGTCACCGCCGCCGTCGTCTGCGGCCGGCCTGCCTGGTCGCCCGCGGGCTCGGCGGCGCCGGTCCTGGCGCGCAGGGCGCTGATGCCCCAGTACAGGGCGAGGGCGCCCAGCAGCAGGGCCACGTACGGCCAGCTGAACAGGGCGAAGAAGAAGGCCCACATACCGCACAGGAGGGCGTAGCGGGCGCGGCGCTGGGAGGGGTCCGTCGGGTCCCAGCGCATGCCCGGGCCCGGAGTGTTGCCGCCCTGGCCCTCGGGACCGGGGGGCGGACTGCCGGGGCGCTCGCCGAAACCGCCGGGGGAGCGGCCCGGCTGACGGTCGCTCCACTGGCTGCCCCACGGGGAACCGGCCTCGCCGGACCCCTCGCCGTTCTCGCCCTCGGCCGGGCGGCGCGGCCGCCACGGGCGGTCCGGTGTGCCTTCCGGAGGCGGGGCGAAGGGGTTGTCGTCCTCGGGGGAGTCGCCGGTCTTCCGGTCCGAGGGCGCGTCGGGCGGAGAGGCGGGGCGCTCCCGCAGCAGCACGCCGCGGTGCTCCCCTCCCTGCACCGACTGCGGGGGGAGCGTGAGCAGTCGCAGGCTGCGGTCCGGCATCAAGTGAGCGTCTTCCCCTAGGCGATACGGCAGTGATCAGGCGTTGACCAAGCGTTGATCGGTTGATCAAGCGTTGATCAGGCGTTCGTACGGCTGTCTTTGCACGAGCTTCCACTTCGGAAACGCACAGCACGACGACCACGTTCCCGACCCGGGCTCTCCCAGACGCTACCTTCCGGCCGCGCCCCCGTCCCGTGGGGGCTGCCCGGAGTGCCGGTATCGTTGCTGACGGTCGGCCGCTTCGTAGACTTCCCCGTATCCCGGGGCGCGAAGCATTCGTACGAACGTACATACGGTCGGCCGTACGGAAACGCTCCCCCGAGAAAGGGCCCCACCGTGGCCGCCAAGCCCGTGGCCAAGCGCCTCGTCGTGCTGGTCTCCGGATCCGGCACCAACCTCCAGGCGCTGCTGGACGCCATCGCGACGAGCGGTGTCGAGGCCTACGGCGCCGAGATCGTGGCCGTCGGGGCCGACCGCGCCGGCATCGAGGGGCTCGCCCGGGCCGAGCGCGCCGGGCTGCCGACCTTCGTGACGAGGGTCAAGGACTACGAGACCCGCGAGGAGTGGGACGCGGCGCTCGCCGAGGCCGTCGCCTCCCACGAGCCCGACCTGGTCGTCTCCGCCGGGTTCATGAAGATCGTGGGCAAGGAGTTCCTGGCCCGCTTCGGCGGCCGGTTCGTGAACACGCACCCGGCCCTCCTCCCCAGTTTTCCCGGAGCCCACGGTGTGCGCGACGCGCTCGCGTACGGCGCCAGGGTCACCGGCTGCACCGTCCACTTCGTCGACGACGGCGTCGACACCGGACCGATCATCGCTCAGGGCGTGGTGGAGGTCCGGGACGAGGACGACGAGAGCGCGCTGCACGAGCGCATCAAGGAAGTCGAGCGAAGGCTGCTCGTCGATGTCGTGGGGCGGCTCGCCCGCAACGGCTATCGCATTGAGGGACGAAAGGTAGTTATCCAGTGACCGCCGACATCAACAAGCGGCCCCTTCGCCGGGCGCTCGTCAGCGTCTACGACAAGACGGGCCTCGAGGAGCTCGCGCGCGGCCTGCACGAGGCGGGCGTGGAGCTCGTCTCCACCGGGTCCACCGCCGGCCGCATCGCCGCCGCGGGCGTCCCCGTCACCAAGGTCGAGGAGCTCACCGGGTTCCCGGAGTGCCTGGACGGCCGGGTCAAGACCCTGCACCCCAGGGTGCACGCGGGCATCCTCGCCGACCTGCGCCTGGAGAGCCACCGCGAGCAGCTGGCCGAGCTGGGCGTCGAGCCGTTCGACCTCGTCGTGGTCAACCTCTACCCGTTCCGCGAGACGGTCGCCTCGGGGGCGTCCCCCGACGAGTGCGTCGAGCAGATCGACATCGGCGGCCCGTCGATGGTCCGCGCGGCCGCCAAGAACCACCCGTCGGTCGCCGTGGTCACCAGCCCGGCCCGCTACGCCGACGTCCTGGCCGCGGCCAAGGACGGCGGCTTCGACCTCACCACCCGCAAGCGGCTCGCCGCGGAGGCCTTCCGGCACACGGCGGAGTACGACATCGCGGTGTCGAGCTGGTTCGCGAGCGCGTACGCCCCCGCGGACGACTCGCAGTTCCCCGAGTTCATCGCGGCCGCCCTGGAGCGCAAGAGCACCCTGCGCTACGGCGAGAACCCGCACCAGCCCGCCGCGCTCTACGTCGACGGCACGGGTGTCGGCCTCGCGGAGGCGGAGCAGCTGCACGGCAAGGAGATGTCGTACAACAACTACACGGACACGGACGCCGCGCGCCGTGCCGCGTACGACCACGACGAGCCGGCCGTCGCCATCATCAAGCACGCCAACCCCTGCGGTATCGCGGTCGGTTCGGACGTCGCGGAGGCGCACCGCAAGGCGCACGCCTGTGACCCGCTGTCGGCGTTCGGCGGTGTGATCGCGGTCAACCGTCCGGTGTCGAAGGAGATGGCGGAGCAGGTCGCCGAGATCTTCACCGAGGTCATCGTCGCGCCGGACTACGAGGACGGCGCTCTTGAGGCCCTCGCCAAGAAGAAGAACATCCGCGTCCTGAAGGCCCCGGCCGCGCCCTCGCACCCCGCCGAGGTCAAGCCCATCGACGGCGGCGCGCTCCTCCAGGTGACGGACCGCCTCCAGGCGGACGGCGACGACCCGGCCAACTGGACCCTCGCGACCGGCGAGGCGCTGTCGGCGCAGGAACTGGCCGAGCTGTCCTTCGCCTGGAAGGCCTGCCGCGCGGTCAAGTCCAACGCGATCCTGCTCGCCAAGGACGGTGCCTCCGTCGGCGTCGGCATGGGCCAGGTCAACCGCGTCGACTCCGCGAAGCTCGCCGTCGAGCGGGCGGGCGCCGAGCGCGCCCAGGGCTCGTACGCCGCCTCGGACGCGTTCTTCCCCTTCCCTGACGGCCTGGAGATCCTCATCGAGGCCGGCGTGAAGGCGGTCGTCCAGCCGGGCGGCTCGGTCCGCGACGAGCTGGTGGTCGAGGCCGCGAAGAAGGCGGGCGTGACGATGTACTTCACGGGGACGCGGCACTTCTTCCACTGACGGGCGGTTCGGCGCGGAACGACGGCGCCCCGCACAGCCCGGAGCTGTGCGGGGCGCCGAGGCGTTCTCCGCTCGCGGCAAGGGTTGTGCGTCCGGCCGAGCGAGGCGAGGTCCGCAACGCCGGGACAATGCGGTGGAAAAGCTGGTTGCCTTCGCGCTGCGCCGCGTAAGCCGCCGCCTGCGAGGCGCAGTTGACCCGCGGGTTCCCGGCGGGCACTCAGGCCTCTGGTTTCTGCAGGACGCCGAACTCGTCCTCGTCGGCGCCGCCCTTCTTCTTGGGGGCTTTCCGTGTGGTGTCGACGACGGTCGCCAGATGTGAGGGGCGAGGTCGAGGTGCCCTGCGAGTTGGCACGGCCGGATCCGCAGGCCGTGGCCGCCATCAGCAACGGAGCTGCGATCACCGTCCCGGGCGCGGCATCGGGACCGTACTCCAGACAGAACAGGGCCGTGGCCTCCGGCTCTTCCGCCCAGGGTGCCGGAGGCAGCGTGTGGAGTGGGAGGGCAGTGCGCATGGCGGAGCGGAGACCGGCGTGGTCCGGGCGTGAGCTGCCGGTGTTCTTCAGGCGGTGGCGCACCGAATGGAAGGACGAGGAGCTCTCCCCGGCCAACTACCTCGACTACGAGGGCGGTCTGCGTTTCGTTCTGGCCGCGGCCTGGCTCTTCTGCCCCGAGACGGTCGAGTACCGCGGTGGTGTGTTCCTCAAGGAGCGCTTCGGCCGGGGGACTGTCGACGGCTGGTTCACAAACCTGGGCGACGACCGGCAACGCATCGAAGCCGTCGTCAACCATGTCGAGTTGTGGGCGACTTTCGGCAACACCCCCCTGACGGACGACGATCGGCTCGGCGAGGAGCTCCCCCAACTCGCCTCGGCGCTGGGCGAGTGCTGGCAGGGCGTCCTGTCCGCGCGCTACCCCGACCGGGAGATCACCGTCGAGGTGAGCGACGAGCAGGACGGCTCCTACGGACCTACTGTGACCTTCTGGACATCTTCGGTCGTCTCGTAGTGATCCGGGTGTCTTCAATTCCAGAAGCCAGGAGGCGATCCTGTCCGCGCATCTTGTCAAACGTTGAACGGACTCCTACAGTCCGGTTGACGTGGGAGTGGGACCGCTCCCACGCCCCATGTCATCCGAGCAATGGAGCCGCGATGTCAGCTGTACTTCTCCGTCCGGGACGCCTGATACCTGCCGCCCTGGCGGCGCTGTCACTGCTTCTCCTGGGGCAGCCGCAAGCCCACGCGGCGTCCTGGGGAGCCCCCCAGACCGTCAACTCGTGGAACACCATCAGCGGACGGTGGACCGCCAACAACGAGCTGGAGACCTACACCCCCGGCTGCGTCTGGTACGAGGGCAACACCCTGGTCATCAAGACCTACAAGTCGGGCAGCACCTACTACTCGGGCCGCGTGGAGTCCAAGGCGCTCTACGGCTACGGCACTTACAGCTTCACCGCGAACATGCCCAACGGCCAGGGCCTCCTGCCTGCCGTATGGGCGGCCTACCTGAATCCGTGGCTGCCCGAGTTCGACGCCGCCGAAATCGTCGGCCAGAACCCGAACACCGTCTACCAGACATCCCATGACACCAGCAACGCCCAGACCCAGTTCTCGAAGACGAATTCCGCGGGCTGGACCAACGCGTACCACAGGTACTCGTTCACCTGGTGGCCCGATCACATCGACTTCGCCGTGGACGGCACCATCACCGGCACCAAGTGGTACACCACTCCTCCGGGTGTCGGGATGCACTTCATCGTCAACACCGCCGTCGGCGGCGACTGGCCGGGCAACCCCAACGACTCGACATGGGCCACAGGAGACGGTGCGAGGTACCTGAAGGTCTCCTCGATCACATACACCCCGTACAACCCGTAGGGATCCTCAGGTCGAACTGCGCAGTGCCGACCACGTGTTGGGGCCGACCTGGCCGTCGACCTCCAGCCCCTTGTCGCTCTGGAAGCTCCGTACCGCCGCGTCGGTGGCCTTGCCGAAGTCTCCGTCGACGCCCGAACTGCCCACGCTGTAGCCCCGCTTGGCCAGCATGCACTGCACCTGTACGACGCGTTGGCCGCGGTCGCCGAGCTGGGTGAGTTCGGTGCCGGAATAGGTGGTGCACTCGGTGAGCCATGGCGGCTTCGCCGGAGCAGGAGTCGACTTCGAGGGGGTGGGGGTCGGGGTGCCGGGGGCCTTGGAGGCGGGGTGGGGAGAGGGGCTGGTGCGGGGGGTGCCTTGCGTGCCGTTGGCGGAAGGGGCGGCGGAGGTGATCCGGTTCTCCTCCGTCGTCCCCTTCTCCTTGTCCTTCCCCTTCTCCTTCGGCTTCTTGGACGCAGAGGAGGGCCCGTCGCCGGACGCGCTGGTCGTGGCAGTCGGGGAGGCTGCGCCGACGGTGCTTGTGATGGTGTCGGAGGACGACGTGCGGGTGAGCAGGAAGGCGGTGAGGGCTACGGCGCACACCGCGAGTACGGCGGTCAGAGCTGCGTACCGCTTCCTGCGAGGCCGGGCGGGTGCGGTCGGCGTTGCCGACGGAGTCACCGGCGGGCCGAAGCCCGGCCCCGCCGCCGGGTACACCACCCGCTGGGTCGGCGTCTGCTGAGCCTGCTCGCCGGGGCTGTTCCGCAGCACGTCGTACGCCTGTTGCCGGGCGAGGAGGCGGCTGCCCAGCGGCTCCTGCCAGGAGGGGGCCCGTCGGTGCGAGGCAGCGGCGTCGATGAGGTGCTGTGGGCCGGGCCGTAGTGCGGGATCCTTGTCGAGGCAGGCTGTCAGCAGGGCGGCCAGGGCTGGGTCGGCGGCCGTCACCTCGGCCATGATCTCGGCGTTCGGCGCCTCGGAGGCGACGCGGTGCAGGACGTCCATGCCGGTGCCGTCGCCGAACGGGGCGTGTCCGGTGAGCGCGTGGACCACGGTGCTCGCGCAGCAGAACACGTCCGAGGCCGTGTCGCAGCGGCCGTCCCTGAGGTACTCCGGGGACATGAAGGCCGGGGTGCCGACCCGGCTGCCGGTGGTCGTGATCGCGCTGGCGTCCACGGCCTGTGCGATGCCGAAGTCGATGACGTGTGCGCCGTGTCGGGTCAGCAGGACGTTCGACGGTTTGAAGTCCCGGTGCACGATCCCTACGGCTGCCAGTGCGCCCAGTGCCCGGCCGAGATCCGCCACCAGCCGCCATGCCCCGGACGGCTCCAGGACGCCGCACTCCCGTACGGCGTCCGCGAGATTGAGGCCGGGCAGATACGCGGTCGCCATCCACAGCAACTCGTTGTCGGCCTCGAAGCCGGTGCCGAAGAGCTCCGGCGTGTACGGCGCGCCCACGCGCGCGTGCACGGTGGCCTCCCGCTCGAACCGCCGCCGGAAGCGCGGATCTTCGGCCAGCTCGGGCCGTACGACCTTCACCGCAGCCAGCCCGGGCGTCCCGTCGCCGTGCCGTGCGAGGTAGACCCGGCCCATCCCGCCGCTGCCGAGCAGCCCCAACGGCACGTACGGGCCGACGCGTACCGGGTCGGTCGGCCGCAGGAGCCTCGCACACGTCTCTGCGAGGGCGGCGTCTGACATGGATCCCCCGACGTGTTCTCTCGCGACCTCGTTCATCCCAACGGGCTCTGTGGCACCGCTGGTTGACGAGAGACTACCGGGTTACGGGGGCGGCAACCGGATCAAGGGCGGCGTAAAAAGAGCCGCGGCCTCCGGCCCTCCCCCGAGGGAGCCGGAGACCGCGGCCGAATGGGGCCCTGTCAGCAGGGGCGCAGGGACCAGATCGGGTCCCAGGTGGCCGTGCCGGCCTGGTACGCCGTGGACGTCCAGCGGACGCTGCCGTTCTGGTTGTAGAACTTGGCGACCGTGCCGGGCGTCTGGTTGTTGGTGAACGGGCCGTCGCCGGTCCAGTTGCTGACGGTCCAGGTCTGGCACTTGTAGAAGTCGAACTTGGTGCCCCTGACGACCATGCACAGATGGCCGTAGCCGCAGTCAAGGTCCTGGGCGCCGAGCTTGCCCTTCGGGGCGCGGGTGAGGGTCAGGCCGTCGTACTTGACCTCGTCGGCGGTGGACTTGAGGGCCTTCGGGTGGCCGGCGAGCACCTGGTCGGCCGTCTGCTGGAGGCTGTTGACGCGGATGCCGTCCGGCGTCGAGGTCACCCGGGTGCCGTCCGGGGTGTCGGCCGCGGTGGCCGCGACCGTGGAGCCGGCGAGCAGGGCGGTGGCCGCGAGGAGCAGCGCGGCGGGCTTGGCGATGTTCATGTTGCTTCCCCCATGAACTCTGGTGGTCGTTCCGCCGTGGCGGAGTGGTACCACCGTGCCGCCGGCGCCCGCCGGCCGGTACCTCGGAAGTCTCAGGGTCACCGACTCCCGGGTGGCGTGTACTCCTTGAGGTACTGGGTGAGCCGCTTGCAGTAGTCGCGGTATTCGGGGGGAATGCCGCGTGCGGCGTTGACCCGCTTGTAGGAGGTCCGGTACGCGGCGGCGATCAGCACCCGCTTGTCGCCGGGCAGGCCGGGGGTCAGGTTCGGCTCGATGTAGCAGAGGTAGTGGCCGAGGGCCGCGATCGAGTCGGGGACGGAGAGGGGCGGCTTGGGCATCGATTTCACCGGCCGGCCGTCGGCCCGGATCCACCAGCGCAGCAGCCTCGGGGTCCAGCGTGCGATGCCGTACTCGTCCTTGCCGGGGTCGGAGAGCTTCGGGTCGAAGTTGCTCTCCGCCTTGAGCATGGCCGCGATGAGCGCGGGCGTGACGTCCGCCTGGTCGCAGCCGTGAGCCGCGTCGACGATCATCGGGCGGTAGTCCGCCGGGATGCCCTGGTCCGTGCGGAGTTCGGCGGAGCCGTAGGTCGCGGGGGTGACCTTCGCGGTGGGGGAGGAGCTCTTGACCTCCGGGGTGCGGCCGCCCGTGTCCGCCCAGGTGCTGATGCCGTAGCCGAGTGCCGCGATCGCGACGGTGGCTGCGGTCGCGCTCGCGATCACCGTCGAACGGCGTCTGAGGCGCGGGAGCCGGCGCGGGCGGTCCGTCCCTGCCGCCTCCGCGACCCGGCGCAGCAGGGCGTCCGTGGCGACGCGGTCGGCGTGGGTGCGGGAGAGGCAGTCCCGGACGATCTGCCGCCAGGCGTCCGGGAGTTCGGGCGAGAGGCGGAGCTCGTCGGTGCCGCGGGCGTAGGCGGCGGCCGCGTCGCGGCGGGCGGTCGGGGTGCCGCCGGGGAGGGGGAAGGAGTCGGTCAGCACCAGATGTGCCAGGACACCGAAGGCCCAGACGTCGGCGGAGGGGCGGATCTGGCGGCCGCGGGTGCCGATCTCCGACCACAGGAGTTCGGGCGGGGTGTAGTCGGGCGTGGAGAAGGCGGGGGTGTACGCGTGCGTGCCTTCCAGCTCCGCCGCCATGTTGAAGTCGGCGAGGCGGGCGGAACCGTCCTTCATCAGCAGGACGTTGGCCGGTTTCAGGTCGCCGTGCACCCAGCCCGCGCGGTGCAGCTGGGCCAGGCCCTCGCAGATCTGCGCGAGCAGCGCCGGACCGGCCGCCGGTCTCGGCGAGTGCGCAAGCAGCGCAGCCAGGGAGCGTTCCGCCTTCTCCAGTACGAGGACGGTGGCGCCGTCCAACGCCGGACGACCGGGGTCGTCGACCGTGAGGGTGTCGTACATCCGGATCAGGCGCGGCTGCTTCAGCCGGCGGTGCAACTCGACCTCGCGGTCGATGAGTTCGCGCAGGTGGGCGAGTTGGCGGGGGGTTCCGGTGCCGGTCGGCAGGAACTTCAGGGCGGCCGTGCGGGGCAGCTCCTCGCCGATGCCGGGGCCGGCCGGGTCGCCTGTGCGGCGGCCCTCGTACACGCTCCCGAAGGCGCCCGTCGCGATCGGCTCCCGTACCTCCCAGACGCCCACCCGGTACCCCTTGGGCACCGGCACGGCGTACGGCTCGGTCACCGGACCGCCCGGCCGGACGAGGAGGCGGCCAGGACCACCAGGTCGTCCTCGCGGACGAGGTCGAAGCGGAGTGCGAGCGAGACCAGCGATTCCTTCTTGCCGTTGAGGCGCGGGCCGGTGTCCGCCTCCTCCGGGCCCGGCTTCAGGCGCAGCTTCACCGCCAGATAGTCGATGTTCCACTGCACCGAAGTGCGGGACGCCGCCGGCCAGTTCGGGCGGAGGCGGTCCACGACCTGGTCCACCGTGGGCAGAGGGGCGTGCGGTTCGCCGCGCAGGCGCGGTTCGCACAGGGCCGCGAGGACCGCGAAGTAGCGCTTGGTGCGGTCGACGGAGAAGGCGGGGGCGGTGGTGGCGCCGTCGAGGCCGCCCTCGGAGTGGAGGTAGTCGTGGCGGGGCGCCCACACCTCGACGGCCAGCAGGTCCCCGGCCGCCGGCAGCACGATCCGCGAGAACTCGAAGGGGACCGGTGCGTCGAGGCGGCCCGGCCCGACCTTCACGTGCTCGCCGGCGCCCTCCGGGTTCTCCACGACGTACGTCTGCTCCCCGCTGAGGTTGCTCAGTATCCAGAAGGCGCCCTGCGCGGTGATCTCACCGGCCCTGCGGGAGACGCCCTTGTGGGGGATCTCCACGTCGCAGTCGGCGCTGCGCCCGAACGTCAGCCGCTCGCCGGGCGCGAGCTTGAGCTGGGTGCGAGTGGACTGGTCCTCCGTGGTCGGCGGAGGTACCACGATGATGCTGTACAAGGTGCGTCTCCCGTGCCTGCCGGCTACCCCACGTCAGAGTAGGGCGACACACCAGGGCCGTGTCCCCCTCGGACGGGGAGACACGGCCCTTGGCGATTTATTGGCGCGAACTGTTCAGTGCCCGCGGGCGGTTCACTGGCGCACGCGGTTGAACCAGGCGTTTCCGTTCGGGTTGCCGGCGAACACGGCGATCAGAATGCCGAGCACCGCGTGGAGGAGGCCCACGACGATGAACGGGTAGAAGCCGAGGATGGCGGTGATGATGCCGAAGATCATGGCCGAGACCCGGACCTTGTTGCCGCCGTCGCTGAACTTCATCGCCAGCACGGCCGCGAACACCGCCCAGAGCAGCGCGAACACCACGATCGCCCACAGCGCGCCGGTCGAGTACTCCTTGAACTTCTCGAAGGAGGCCTCGTCGTCGAGGCTGCCGGCCTGCGTGCTCTGCACCTTCCCGGCGAGGAAGGCGAACAGGCCCACGCCGAGGAGGTTCAGGGGGACGATGATCCACAGCAGCACCCGGCCCGCGCTCACGGTGCCCGGCATCGTCGTCATCACGGGGGCGCCGCCGTAGGGCCCCACCGGGGGAGCCGCGGGGTAGCCGTAGCCCGGCTGCCCGCTCTCTGCCGGGCCGTAGGGGTTGTTCGGGCCGCCGTAACTCATCGGGGGTGTTCCTCCGTCGTGGCGGGAAAGCGTCGTGGCGATCCGCCGTCAAATGGGTGGGGCAGTGGTCAGTTCGTACGGATCACGATCGACGAGCAGATCTTGTCGGCGAACGTCTGGCGCTTGGCGTCCCAGGCCGGCCACAGCCAGCCGAGGTAGCAGGCGAGGCTGTCCAGGAAGTGCGCGAGCCGGCGCACGAAGGCCATGCCGACGCCCAGGGGCTGCCCGTCGACCTCCCGCACCAGGCGGATGCCGACCGCCTGCTTGCCGACCGTCTGACCGGTGCGGCCCTCCCTGATCAGCTGCCAGATCGCCAGGCCGATGAGGGCGAGGTAACCGATGATCGCCACGGCCCAGGTCCTGCTGGCCCCGCCGACGATGACCACGATGTAGGGGACCAGGAAAACGAGCCCGTCGACCAGCGTGCCGAGGAAACGCTGACCCCAGTTCGCGTACGGCGGCTGCATGCCGTAACCCGCCTGCTGCGGGTAGCCGTAGCCGGCCGGGGCCTGCGGCGCCTGCGGGTAGCCGTAGCCCGGCTGCTGCGGCGGCACGCCCTGCGGGGGCTGCTGCGGGTAGCCGTAGGGCTGCTGGGCGCCCTGCTGGGGGTAGCCGTAACCGGGCTGCTGCGGCTGCTGCGGCTGGCCGTAGGGGTTGTTCGGGTCGCCGTAACTCATGGCGGGATTCCTCCGTTGCACACATGGGGACGTTGCGGATTGCCGGAGGAATCACACGATGTGAGCGGTTTGCCCCCCGAACACGAACCGCGATACTGCGCCGTTCATCGTTCTTTACGGCTGCTCGCCTTGTCCAGTGGCATTTCGCATGTGTTGTGCAAGTGCAATCTTGCTGATCATGGCCGTGCCACCGGTACGGCACCCGGATTGGAACCGGGGGGCGGTCATCCGCGAGGATGGGGGCATGACCGCCCAGATTCTCGATGGCAAGGCCACCGCAGCCGAGATCAAGTCCGATCTGACCGCCCGCGTGGCGGCGCTGAAGGAGAAGGGCGTCACGCCCGGCCTCGGCACGATCCTCGTCGGGAACGATCCCGGCAGCCAGAAGTACGTCGCCGGGAAGCACCGCGACTGCGCCGAGGTCGGTATCGCCTCCATCCAGCGCGAGCTGCCGGACACGGCGACGCAGGAGGAGATCGAGGCGGTCGTCCGGGAGCTGAACGAGGACCCGGCGTGCACCGGCTACATCGTGCAGCTGCCGCTGCCCAAGGGCATCGACGAGAACCGGATCCTGGAACTCATGGACCCGGACAAGGACGCCGACGGCCTCCACCCGATGAACCTCGGGCGTCTCGTCCTGAACGAGCCGGCCCCGCTGCCCTGCACTCCGAACGGTGTCCTCACCCTGCTCCGCCGGTACGGCGTCGAGATCAAGGGCGCCGAGGTCGTGGTCGTCGGCCGCGGTGTCACCATCGGCCGCCCGATGCCGCTGCTGCTCACCCGCCGCAGTGAGAACGCGACCGTGACCCAGTGCCACACCGGCACCCGCGACCTGTCGTCGCACCTCAGGCGTGCGGACATCATCGTCGCCGCCGCCGGTTCCGCACACCTGATCCGGCCCGAGGACGTCAAGCCGGGCGCTGCCGTCCTCGACGTCGGTGTCTCGCGCAGCGCCGAGGGCAAGATCGTGGGCGACGTCCACCCGGGCGTCGCGGAGGTCGCCGGCTGGATCTCGCCGAACCCCGGCGGTGTCGGCCCTATGACCCGTGCCCAGCTGCTCGTCAACGTGGTCGAGGCGGCGGAGCGCAGTGCCGGCTGAGGCGAAGCACCCCGAGGGTGCGGCGAAGCGGCCCGAGCGCGCGGTCGACGACCCCGAGCAGCAGGCGGAGGAGACCGTGCGCGACGCGATCAGCGCGCCCGACGCCGAGGGCAGGCCGCGCCGTACGACGCGCCGCTTCCCGCTGTTCACGAAGGACACCGCACGTCCCGAGGGCGGCGGCCGGGCCGCCTCAGGCGACGCCCCGCCGCCGGCCCGGCAGTGGCCGATGCTGCTGGTCCTCGGGGTCGCAGCGGTCGGATTGGCTGTGGTGGCAACGGACGCGTTCCGATACGCGCTCCGAGTCGGTTGCCTGGTTTTCGCCGGAGCGCTGCTGCTCGGTGCGGTGTTGCGATGGGCGCTGCCCCGGGTTGGCATGCTCGCAGTCCGTTCGCGCTTCACCGACATCGTGACGTACGGGGGGATGGGCGTCGGAATCGCTGTGCTGGCGCTGGCGGTTCATCCCGATCCGGTCATCAGACTGCAGTTTGTGCAGAACGTACTGCACTTCACACTCACCTGAGTGCTGCACGGCCAGGTCACTGTGGGGCACCCATGCTGAACCCCGCCGAGCGCGGAGAGGCCCGGCGGGGTTCGGCATGGCACCGTTGGGGAGACGCGCCGCCTTCTTGGAGCGCGAACAGCAGGCTGCTACTCGTTGAAGGTCCTGCTGCGGGCGATCTCTTTGTCGTACCCGGCGCCGTTCCAGTACAGCCTCATCTGGTAGTTGCCGACGATCTCCACGTCGACATTCGTGATCTTGGCGCACCCGCCACCGAATTTGTCGGCTTTCGAGTCCGTTGCGCTCCAGCTGCCGCCGATGGCGGGCTTGTACCAGATCTTGCCGATGATGTACCCGCCGCGGCCCTTGAGGTTGCACACGGTGAAGACATCACCATCATCGTGGAACGTCATGCTCCCCAACCCGTCACGGTCACGGATGGTGATATCCGTGAGGGCCGATGCCGGTGCCATGGAGAGTGTCGTCGCAGCGATGGCGGTGAACGCCAGGATCCCGACTCGCCTACAAAGTGACTTGTTCATGGCAAATGATCTTAGTCGGTCCAGCGGCGGTTGCCTCGTGCAGGGAACCTTTCGCGACGACGGCCCGTCCTCTCCCCCGAGCAAGGACGGGCCGTCGCCGATACCAACCCTCCTGCACGGTGAACGGCCCCTTCAACGCCTGTCAGCGCGCTGTGGCACGGAAGTGACCGTTCCGCGACGCGGGAACCAATGGGCGGCCGGCTTCGTCACCTGCTCAGACCGGGCTGCGCGACCGGGACTCACCAGGGACGCCGAGGAGGTGCGCGATGGGCGGCTGGCAGCCGCTGTCTGACGATCTGCCGCCGGAGGTGCGGCACTTCGTGGAGCAGCTGCGGCTCCTCAAGGACCGGACAGGGCTCAGCCTCGTCTCGCTCGGCGCCCGCACCGCGTACAGCAAGTCCTCCTGGCACCGCTACCTCAACGCCACCCAGCCCCCGCCCCGGCAGGCGGTCGCCGCCCTGTGCCGGATCGCGGGCCTCGCCGACACGGAGGCCGAGCGATTCGTGGTGCGCTGGGAACTGGCGGTGCAGGCCTGGCCGCGTCCGGCGAAACCCGCCGGTGAGGACAGTGCGACCGAGTACGAGGACGATCCCACCCTGCCCTGGTGGGACACGCCCGAGGAGCCCCGACGGCGGCCGGGCGGACGGCTGCTGCTGTATGCCGTACTGCTTCTGCTCCTCATGCTGGTGATCGCGGTCGTGGGTGCCCTCGCGCTCGGGTGAGTTGCCCTTGGGCGGGGTGAATACGCCCGTGACGGGCGAGGTTGTCCGTGTGTGTCTGCGGTGTCGATGTATTGACAAGTTTGCGGATTTGACACGGGGTTGTTCGACAAGGGCCCTAGTGTGGGCGGGTCCGGCCGGGCGGCGGAGGGGGCCGCCGGTGGGACACTGGTCCACGGCCGGGCGGGCGTGCAACGGTGCATGCCGAACGGCCCCGAACGCTCCCGTGCGCCCCCATCCCGGGAACTGAGATCCTTACTGGGCGCATCCCTGTGGGTAGCCAGAACGGGCACCACGCGCGGGGGAACGCGAGGAATACCAGCACCAACCGGGGGGAAGAGGGGGGAAGCAATGCCTCGTTGGAGGGCCTTGCCGGACGAACTCGATCCGCAGGTCAGGGAGTTCGCGAGCCAGCTGCGCCGGCTCGTGGACCGCAGTGGCCTGAGCATCGCGTCGGTGGCCGACCGCACGGGCTACAGCAAGACGTCCTGGGAGCGGTATCTGAACGGCCGGCTGCTCGCGCCCAAGGGCGCGATCGTGGCGCTGGCCGAGGTCACCGGTACCAACCCGATCCATCTGACGACCATGTGGGAGCTCGCCGAGCGTGCCTGGAGCCGTTCGGAGATGCGCCACGACATGACCATGGAGGCCATCCGTATCTCCCAGGCGCGCGCCGCGCTCGGTGAGTTCGGGGCGTCTCCCGCCAATGCCAAGGCAGGCGGCAAGGCGAGCAGCAAGGGCGGCACGACGGCCCGCAGGTCCGGCAGCGCGACGGCGAC
Source organism: Streptomyces sp. NRRL S-646 (assembly GCF_000720765.1). Classification (GTDB taxonomy): domain Bacteria; phylum Actinomycetota; class Actinomycetes; order Streptomycetales; family Streptomycetaceae; genus Streptomyces. The sequence goes on along the minus strand of NZ_JODC01000003.1, from coordinate 631,993 downwards.
GCCGGGCATCGCGGGACCGGCGGGAGTGGCACCGACGGTGCCGCCGCAGCCGGTGGGCCCGGATGTGCGGGACGCGGCGGCCGCGGTGCGGGAGAGCGGCGCATCGCCCTCCGCGGATGCGCCGGAGAGCTCCTCCGGCGCCAACTCCTGGGGGCTGGCCGGGTACAAGGGCCCGTCGCCGTCCGGTGCGCGCACTCCCGGGGCCGCGGCTCCGGCGCCGCAGTCGGCGGCCGGCGGTCACGGCTGGACGCCTGAGACGCCGAGTCCGTCCGGTGAGCCGCCACAGGGGCCGCGGCCCGGTGGGGGCTCCTCCTCGGGCGGTGGCAGGCGGAAGCTGACGATGTTCCTCACCGGTCTCGTCGGTGTACTGGTCGTGATAGCGGCCGTGTTCTACCTGACCGACAACGGCTCGGGCAAGAAGAACGAGGGCGGCGCCTCGCCGTCCCCGTCCGTCAGCGCCCGGTCCGATCTGCCGGCCGGTGTGAAGTGCAGCGGCGCCTCCTGCACCGGCAAGGACGCGGAGGCGATGGGCTGCACCACGGACGCCGCCTCGGTCACGACCGCCAAGACCGCCGTCGTCGGCACGTCCACGGTCGAGGTGCGGTACAGCAAGACGTGCGGTGCGGCGTGGGGTCGTATCACCCAGGCCACCCAGGGGGATTCCGTCCAGGTGACCGCCGGAAAGGCCAAGGAGAGCGACAGCATCACGGCCACCGGGGACAACATCGCCTACACGCCGATGGTCGCCGTGAAGGACGCGGGGGAGGCGAAGGCGTGCGCGACGCTGGCGTCCGGGCAGAAGGGATGCACGCCGTAGCGGCGTCGTAGAAGAAGGAGGCGGCCGCCCGTCGTCCGGGAGAGGGGGGACTGGGCGGCCGCCGTGGGGGGACCGACCGTGCCGGACTCCCGTGGGGGTACGGTTCGCGTGCCCGGGATGGGGGCGACTATTCCTCCCGTCCCACATTTCTTCTGAGCCGGTCGGGTCGCCGGTTCACTCTGTGGGACGGGCCACACGGACCCGCGCGTCCGGCATCCCGGATGCGCGATAGCCTGACCGGTGGATCTCTCTTGATACCAAGAGATCGATCATTTGTACGTCCGTCCGCACCCCAGGGCAAGGACGCCCACCGCCAGCTGTCATACGGAGAACGCCATGACCCGCACTCCCGTGAACGTCACCGTCACCGGCGCGGCCGGCCAGATCGGTTACGCCCTCCTCTTCCGCATCGCCTCCGGCCAGCTGCTCGGCGCGGACGTGCCGGTCAAGCTGCGCCTGCTGGAGATCACGCCCGCGCTGAAGGCCGCCGAGGGCACCGCCATGGAGCTCGACGACTGCGCGTTCCCGCTCCTGCAGGGCATCGACATCACGGACGACCCGAACGTCGCCTTCGACGGCACCAACGTCGCCCTCCTCGTGGGCGCCCGCCCGCGCACCAAGGGCATGGAGCGCGGTGACCTGCTCTCCGCCAACGGCGGCATCTTCAAGCCGCAGGGCAAGGCCATCAACGACAACGCCGCGGACGACATCAAGGTCCTCGTCGTCGGCAACCCGGCCAACACCAACGCGCTCATCGCGCAGGCCGCCGCCCCGGACGTACCGGCCGAGCGCTTCACCGCGATGACCCGCCTCGACCACAACCGCGCGCTGACCCAGCTCGCGAAGAAGACGGGTTCGACGGTCGCCGACATCAAGCGCCTGACGATCTGGGGCAACCACTCCGCCACCCAGTACCCGGACATCTTCCACGCCACGGTCGCCGGCAAGAACGCCGCCGAGACCGTGAACGACGAGAAGTGGCTGGCCGAGGAGTTCATCCCGACCGTCGCCAAGCGCGGCGCGGCCATCATCGAGGCCCGTGGCGCGTCCTCGGCCGCCTCGGCCGCCAACGCCGCCATCGACCACGTGTACACGTGGGTCAACGGCACGGCGGACGGCGACTGGACCTCCATGGGCATCCCGTCGGACGGCTCCTACGGCGTCCCGGAGGGCCTGATCTCCTCCTTCCCGGTCACCACCAAGGACGGCCAGTACGAGATCGTCCAGGGCCTGGACATCAACGAGTTCTCCCGCGCCCGCATCGACGCCTCCGTGAAGGAGCTCGAGGAGGAGCGCGAGGCGGTCCGCGGTCTCGGCCTCATCTGAACCCACTGAGCCCGCACGGCTTTACGGTTCTGTCACGACCCTGCACGGGCCCCGTTCCGTTTCTTTCCGGAACGGGGCCCGTGGCCGTTTTCACCGCTACCGTCAGAACCGGTACCCAATGGGGTGATTCGGGGGGCGTGTCATGAGCGGTTGGGACGGCTACGACGACGGCCGCTCCGGTTCCGGACCGGAGCGCGAACCGAGCGAGGAGAGAGGCCAGGCGGCCTGGGCCGCCCAGCAGCCGGCAATTCGACCGCCGTGGTCGTCGGCCGAGACCCAGACGGGCCAGGCGCCCCCGCCCTGGGCCTCGGCGCCGACCCACACGGGCGGTGTCCTGCCGCCGACCTGGCCGCCACCACCGCCTCCCGCGGGCGCGGGCCGGGGAGCCCGCCGTGTTCTGGCCGTCCTCACGGCCACGCTCGTCCTCGGCGCGGGCGCCGGAGCAGGCGCCTGGTACCTCACCCGCGACCACGCGCGCGGCACCGGGGCCGCGCCCGCGACGAGCGTGAGTGTCACGGTCACGGCGACCCCGCCGCAGAGTCCGACGCCCACCCCCACCGCGTCGGCCTCGCTGCTGACGTCCTCGTCCTCGTCCCCGTCCGCCGGCTACCGCCGCACCCAGGACCCCATCGGCTACTCGGTCGACGTCCCGACGGGCTGGACCCGGCGCGAGGAGCAGGGCAAGCTCGCGCGGATCGTCTACTACGACGCTCCCTCCGACGGCCGTCAGCTGCAGATCTTCGAGGTCACCGAGTCCACCCCGTACGCCTCCCTGACCCTCGCCGAGACCGATCCCGGCTACGGCTTCGCCAAGCAGCCCGGCTACCGGGTCGTCGAGCGCGACCGCGGCGACACCTGGGCGGAACTGGTGTATCGCTACGACGACGAGGAAAAGGGTGCTCGGCAGGTGATCGACCATCGGTTCCGGGCCGTGGACGGGACGCTGTACGCGATCCGGTCCAGTGGGCCCGCGGATCTCGATCCCGGGCTGGTGCGGGGGCCGTTGGCGATGGCGGTGCGGTACTTCTGCCCCGCGGGGGCCGACTGTTCGTAGACTCTCCCGGTCACGGGACGGGCTGCTTGGCGGGGGCGGGCGAGGCAGCCCTACGAGAGGGGCCGGCGCTTCCGCGGTGGCCGGCCACGACCACCGCCGTTGCCGCCAGGACCAGCACGCCCACCGTCCGCAGGGCCGGGCCCATGCCGTCGGTGAAGCCGGGGTGGGAGGCCAGGACCGTGCCGGTGACGGCGACGCCGAGGGCCGCGCCGATCTCGCGGGCCGAGGTGCCGAGGCCGGAGCCGAGGCCCGCCTGGTGGGCGGGGAGGGACGTGACGACGCCGAGGGTGAGGGCCGGCATGGACAGGCCCGCGCCGGCCGAGATGACGAGAAGCCAGCAGGCGTACAGGGCGTAGGGCGTGGTCGCGTCCGCGGTGGACGCGCCGAGCAGGCCGAGCCCGATCAGTGCGAGACCGGCGCCGATGACCGGGCGCGGGCGTGACGCCCAGCGCGCCGCCAGTTTCGGGACGAGCGCCATGCCGACGATCAGCGGCACGATCGCGACCCCGGTGACGGCGGGGCCGTAGCCCTTCACGCCTTGCAGGTACTGGGAGTTGACGTAGAAGAGGGCGAAGAGGCCGAAGAAGCCGGTCGTCATGCCGAGGGTCGTGGCGCGCAGTCGGGGTGAGCGGAGGACCCGGGGGTCGAAGAGGGGGCTGCGGGAGCGCAGGGCGTGGAGCGTGAAGGCGGCCGTGAGGAGGGCTCCGGCCGCGAAGACGGCCAGGATGCGCGCGGAACCCCAGCCGTACGCCGGGCCCTCGATGATGCCGAAGAGGAGTGCGACCAGGGCCGCGGTGAGCAGCAGGGTGCCCAGGGGGTCGAGATGGTTGCCGGCGGCTCGTTCCGTGCGCGGGGTGGTGAGGGCGACGGCGACGGCGAGCAGCGCGGCCAGGGGTACCATCGCCCCGAACAGGGCGCGCCAGGTGAGGAATTGGCCCACCAGACCACCGCCGAGGTTGCCGAACATGCCGCCGAGGCCGATGGCCAGTGTCCAGGAGGCCATCGCCTGTGCACGGCGTTCCGGGCCGGCGAGGCGCATCAGGATCGACATCGTGGCCGGGGTGATCAGCGCGGCCCCCGCGCCGGAGACACCGCGGCCGGTGATGAGGAGGGCGGGGCTCGGTGCGAGCGCGCCGGTGGCCGCGCCCGCCGCGAACAGGCCGAGGCCGGCGAGCAGGGCGCCCTTGCGGCCGTACCGGTCGCCGAGCGCTCCGGCCGGGATCAGAAGGGACGCGAAGACGATGACGTACGCGTCGACCGTCCACAGGATCGCGGCGTGCGAGGGATGCAGGGACGACGAACTCAGCTGCGGGATCAGGAGGTTGATGGCGGCGACCATGCTCTGGGCGACCAGGACGCAGGCGCACAGCGCCAGCAGGGTGGACCGTTTCAGGGCGTGCGGGGGCATGGCTCCTCCCAGGGAGCTCGACGGGTGGTGTGGGACGCCCTGTCACCGTAGGCTCGGTCGCGTCCTGCACTCCAGTGCAAGCTTTGCAAGGGATCGATGCGTGTGACGCAATCAAGCAGTCTGGATCTCAATCTGCTGGTCGCCCTGGATGTGCTGCTGGAGGAGCAGAGCGTGGGCGGGGCCGCCCGTCGGCTGCATCTCTCCGAACCGGCGATGTCCCGCACCCTCGGCCGGATCCGCAAGGCGCTCGGCGACCCGGTGCTGGTGCGGGCCGGACGGCAGATGGTGCCGACGCCGCACGCGCTGGCCGTGCGGGCCGAGGTGAGTGCGGTGGTGGAGCGGGCCCGGGCGTTGTTCGCGCCGGGCAGGGACGCGGACCTCAGGACCGTGCACCGCACGCTCACGATCATCGGCCACGACGCCGTCGCCGCCGCCTGCGGCGCCACCCTGTTCGCCCGCGCCGCCGAGGAGGCGCCCGGCATCCGTATCCGGTTCCTGGCGGAGAGCCATGTGGACGCTCCGGTCCTGCGCGAGGGAACCGCCGATCTTGAGATCGGGGTCGTGGACACGACGGCACCCGAGGTGCATGTGGAAGCCCTGCACGAGGACCGGATGGTGGGCGTCGTACGGGCCGGACACCCGCTGCTGGAGGGCGAGTTGACGGCGGAGCGGTTCGCCTCGGAGGCCGATCATCTGACCGTCTCGCGGCGGGGGAGGCTGCACGGGCCCGTGGACACGGCCCTCGCCGAACTCGGCCTGAAACGGCGGGTGGTGGGGGCGGTCGCCACCTTCCCGGCCTCGCTGTTCATCGTCCGGGACACCGACCTCGTCGGGCTGATCAACTCGTGGGCCCTGCCGTCGGCGGCAACCCTGGACCTGGTCACCTTCGACCTGCCGCTCCGGCTCCCGCCGCTGCAGCTCGGGCTGGCCTGGCATCCGCGGCACGATGCCGATCCGGCGCATGCCTGGCTGCGGCGGACGGTGCGGGAGTTGCTGGCCCAGTGGTCAGCCGGCCGGGCCGGGTAGACGCTTCTCGAACCAGTGGTCGCCGTAGACGTGGTCGACGTAGGCGGGGATCTCCGTGTAGCCGGACGCCCGGTACATCGCCTGCGCCTCGGTGAGGCTCGCGTGGGTGTCCAGGCGTACGACAGTGCAGTCGCGCGCGGCCGCCGCCTGCTCCAGTGCGCCGAGGATCCGGCGGGCGAGGCCGAGGCGCCGGGCCTCCGGGTGCACCCACACGTGCCGGATCTCGCCGACGCCGGGTTCCAGGCGCCGCAGCGCGCCGCAGCCCACCGGGCGGCCCTCCTCGTACGCGACGAAGAACGCGCCCGCCTCACCGGACACCTCCTCCGGCCCCACCAGGTCGGACTTGTCGAAACCCTCGGGGAAGCGGGCGTCGATGTCGGCGGCGTACGCGTCCAGGCAGGCGCGGGCGTCCGGGGCGGCGCCGTCGACGAGTTCGACGGTGATGGCGGCCAGGCGCAGCAGGCGCTGCGAGGTGGTCATCGCCTCGATCAGCTGCACGCGCTGCCCGGGGGTGAGGGTGTCCAGCAGGCCTGCCGCGAGCGCGTTGGCCCGGCGGTTCTGCTCCTTGACCTCGACGCGTCCGGCGGGCGTCGGCTCGACCATGCGCAGCCGGTTGTCGTCCGGGTGGACGCTGAGCCGGACCAATCCCTGTGCCTCGAGCGCCCTGGCCATGCGGCTCAGATATCCGGCGTCCAGCCCGAGGCGGCTCCTGAGTTCCCGGAGTGAGACCCCGCCCGGTTTCCCGGCGATCTCGAACAGCAGACGGGCCTCGCCGAGTGGGCGGTCCTGGCCGAGGTAGTGGTCGTCCAGCGCACCGATACGGCGCGTGAAGTAGCGGTTGAACCGGCGGAGCGCCGCCACCTGCTCCGTCGACACCGGCTCCGTACGTCCTGGCTCCATATTCTTTGACTTTAGTCAAAGAATATGGGTGAGTCCATCCCTTCGCATTCCGCTTCCGCCCGTCCCACCAGCCCCTCTATGCTGATGGTTTGTCAACTGAACGTCTGACAACGGTCTTTCCACGCATCGGGGGAGTTCGCGTGAGCACCGCATATGTGCCACAGCAACCGCAGCCGACGACGCCCGCAGGGGCGCCACCCACCCCACCACCCACCCCTCCGCACGCCAGCGAGGCGACCCGGCTGCTGTGCGCGGGCACCTATCTGGACTCCGGTTACCGCGACCGCGTGATCGAGGAACTGCACCTCAACGAGCAGCGGATCGTGGCGCCCTCGCTCGGCTTCGACGCCGCCCGCGTGCTCGCGCACGCCCTGCGCGCCCGCCGGCAGGAGCTGCTGTGGGCCGGGGCGATCATCGGGCTGTGGGTGGTCGGCTCGGCCGTCAGTGCAGGCCTGCTGTTCTTCTTCCTCTGGCCGAGTGTGCTGCTCGCCCTCGCGCCGTGGATCAGGGGCCGTGGCGAACAGCCGTCACTGCCCCGCCGGATCGCCGCGTTCCTCGTCCGCTGGTGGGGTCGTTCGTTCTTCGCGGTGGTGCTGGTCCTGGTCGTCGTCGCCGGGTTCGGCGGCGGTTCGGACGACAGCTCCTCCTACGGTTCGTCCAGCTCCGACTACGGCTACGGCTACTCGGACTCGCCGAGCGTCGGCGATGTGTTCTCGCCGAGCAACATCACCGACGCGATCAAGCCGTGGCAGGCCTGGTTCACGCTCGCCGTGTTCGCGCTCATCGCCTGGTGCGTGCACGTCCAGCGCCACCAGTTCAGCCGCGCGCTGGCCGCCGAACTCTCCCCGCAGCGCTTCCCGGACGCCGCCTCCGACCCCGCAGAGCAGGCCGAGAACCCGCGCTTCCAGCGGCTGAAGCAGCGCATCCGGGTCGAGCAGCACGCGCCGCTGGTCATGTACCACGAGGCGCGTCCGTTCTGCGGGGCCGGAGCGGCCTACGCCACCTGGGTGCTGGCCGTCGAGCTGAAGCCGGACAAGCTGGAGAAGCAGCAGCCGCTCAGCAACGCCGCGGTCCTGAAGCGGATCCGCCCGCTGCTCGAACAGCTCCGCGTCCCCGCCCAGTACGCAGGTCCCGGCGTCCGTGACCGGCTGCGCTGGCTGGAGATCGACGAGTGCGTGTTCCTGCCCGCGGAGGGGCTGCTCACCCGGGACCAGGCGCCGTACACCCCGCAGGCCTTCGAGGAGCACCGCGCGCGGGCGGTCGAGGAGGGTGCCGAGAAGCGACGGCACTTCCTGCGCATCCGCGTCGGCGGCTGGGAGGAGGAGCTGGTCGTCACGGTCTTCGTGCGCATCCACACCCAGGGCGGGATGCTGATGCTGGAGATAGCGCCGCATGTGCTGACGCCGGTGCGGGCGGACTTCAAGGACGCCGACCGTACGGCGCACCGGTTCCGGAACAACAATGTGCTCGGCAAGGCGGCCGGCGCCGTCGTCCTGGTGCCCGCGTCGGCGGGGCGCTCGTTCGCCCAGCTCGGCCGCGGCCTGGTGTACGTGTGGCGGCTGCTGACCGGCGGCCATGCGGGCGCACTGCCCGACGGTCCGGCGCTGTCGGTGCGCGAACTGGGTTCGGTGCACGCCGGTTCGCTCTTCCAGGAGATGGACGTGGCCCGCTATCTGAAGAGCGTGCAGGACCGTGTCGCCAACGGGGTGCGGGCCGCGCTCGCCGAAGCCGGTTACGAGACCGGGGAGTTCATGCAGAAGATCGTGAACATCAGCAACGGCGACGTCCACATCGGCAACATCTCGGGCAGCAACAACTCGGTCGCGGCCGGCATGCAGAGCGCCGCCTCGTCGTCCTACTCCTCAGGTTCCAGTGTCTCGGGCGGCGCGGCGCCGCAGAAGGGGGCCGACAGCAATGGCCAGTGAACAGCCGAGCATCAACATCGGTGACATCTCGGGCAACGGCAACGCGGTCGCCGCCGGCAACAACGCAAGCGCCGAGAGCCATGTGCACCAGGGCACGGGAGCACAGCCGGACGAGGCGACCCGGCAACTCCTCGCAGCCGTACGGAAGTTGCGGGAAGACCTGGCGCTGGTGAACAGCACCGAGCAGACGGTCGCGCTGGGCGAGGCGCTCGCCGACACGGAGACCGAGATCAACAGCACCGGTCAGGCGGGGCCCACGCGCCGCCAGCGTCTGCGGGAACTGCTCACCGACTCCCAGGCCCTGGTCACCTTCCTCTCCTCCGCCGGCGCCCTGGCCGGCCTTCTGGGGCGGTGAGAGGTACACGATGAGCGGGGGACAGCGGTACTGGAACGAGGACACCCAGCGCTGGGAGGACGGCACGGGCGGCAGCCCGGCGGCCGAGCCCACGCTGCCGACGCCGCCGGAGGAGGGGACGCCGCCCACCGGACCGGCCTACCCGGCGCCCCCGACCTCGACTCCCACCGTGGGGACGCAGACTCCCCCCGTGGGGCCCGAGACTCCCACCGTGGGGGCGCAGAGCTGGCCCGGCGGCGGTGCGGACAGCGCCTGGCACGGTCCGGGCGCCGAGGGCACCGTGCCGGAGTGGTCCAGTGGTGCCTCCTGGCCGCCCCCCGAGCCGCTCCCCGCACCCGCCCCCGCCGCAGGGCTTGACCGGCGGCTCGTCTGGTCCGTGGTCGTCGGCGCCGCCGTGGTCGGGGTCGCCGTCAGTCTCGTACTGACCCTGGTGGTCGGGAAGGACGACGGGCCGGGGAAGAAGCCCGTGGCGGCGAGTTCCGCGCCGTCCGCGACGGCTTCCGCGTCGCCGGAGGTGTCGCAGTCGCCGTTCGCCGACGGCACGGCATCGCCGTCCCCGTCGGCCTCCGCGCCGCCCGCGGGATACGAGCTGCGTGACGACACGGAGGGGTTCCGGATCGCGATACCCGACGGGTGGTCGCGCAGCAGCGTTGCCTCCATCTACGGGATGGCCGTGGTCAACTACCGCAGCGCCGACCGGGAACACCGGCTGCAGGTGTACCAGGTGCAGGAGTCGTCCCCCGACGCCTCCTTCAAGCTGTATCTGTCCGACCAGACCCGCAAGCCCGCCGGTTTCAAGAAGCTCGATCTGCAGAAGCTCGACGACGGCGAGTTCACCGGCTCACGGCTGGAGTACCAGGCCGACACGATCAAGGGCGAGCCCGACATCGGCACCTGGCACGTCTACGACGAGCGCTTCGTCGCGGCGGACGGCAACATCTACGCCATCGCCTCCTACGGCCCCGACTCCGACAGCCACGAGGACCAACTCGCCGACCTCACCACGGCGTTGGACTGGTTCTGCCCGCCCTATACGACCTGCGACGCGGAACCGGGGGTCGACTGACCCCTCTCCGTTCCAATCCGCTCCTGTTTCGCCCTATTTGCCCGCATTTTCAGTGACGCAGCGCACTTTTCGCCATGGATTGCGCATGCAACCGGAGGCGGGGGGCAGGTGCTCACGGTCCTCGTGAGGGACACATGTGTCACTCAGGGGTACCGAACAGGAACGGAAGGCAATACGGATCATGGCGGAGAGAGCGGAAACCCAGGGGCTGGACGCGCAGGCGACCATCCACGTGGCAGGGGAATGGCGAGAGGCCTTCTCCGGTGCCACGCGCGAGATCATCGACCCCGCGGACGGCCAGGGCTTCGCTCTGGTTGCGGAGGGTGACGAGAAGGACACGGACCTGGCGGTCGCGGCCGCCCGGCGCGCGTTCGACCACGGCGACTGGCCCCGCACCCCCGTGGCCGAGCGCGCCGCGCTGCTGCGCCGCGTCGCCGACCTCCTCGTGCGCGACCGCGAGCGGCTCGGACTGCTGGAGAGCCGCGACGCCGGCAAGACAGCCGAAGAGGGCCGGGTCGACATCGACTGCGTCGCCGACGCCTTCCGCTACTTCGCGGACCTGGTGGCCGGCGAGGCTCCCGGCCGGGTCGTCGACGCGGGCTCGCCCGACATCCACAGCGTCGTCGTGCACGAGCCCGTCGGCGTCTGCGCGCTGATCACACCCTGGAACTACCCCCTCCTCCAGGCCAGCTGGAAGATCGCCCCGGCTCTCGCGGCGGGCAACACCTTCGTGATCAAGCCGAGCGAGATCACCCCGCTCACCACCATCGCGCTCATCGACCTGCTCTCCGAGGCCGGGCTCCCCACCGGCGTCGCGGGCATCGTCACCGGACCCGGCCACGCCGTCGGCGCCCGGCTCGCCGAGCACCCCGACGTCGACCTGGTCTCCTTCACCGGCGGCCTGGTCAGCGGCACCAAGGTCGCGCAGGCCGCCGCCCCGAGCGTCAAGAAGGTCGCCCTGGAACTCGGCGGCAAGAACCCCAACGTCGTCTTCGCCGACGCCTGCGCGACGGACGAAGGGTTCGACACCGCCGTCGACCAGGCTCTGAACGCGGCCTTCATCCACAGCGGCCAGGTCTGCTCGGCCGGCTCCCGCCTCATCGTCGAGGAGTCCGTACGGGAGCGCTTCGTCGCCGAGCTCGCCCGCCGGGCCGCCCGGATCCGCCTGGGCCGCGGCACCGAGGACGGCGTCGAGTGCGGCCCCCTCGTCTCCGCGCAGCAGCGCGCCAAGGTCGAGGCGTACGTCGCCTCCGCGCTCGCCGAGGGTGCGGTGCTGCGGACCGGCGGCAAGCGCCCCGAGCCGTCGCCGGAACGCCCCGCGGACGGCTACTTCTACGAGCCGACCGTCCTCGACCAGTGCCATCGCGAGATGCGCGTCGTGCGGGAAGAGGTCTTCGGGCCTGTCCTCACCGTGGAGACCTTCCGCACCGAGGACGAGGCCGTCGCCCTCGCGAACGACACCGAGTACGGCCTTGCGGGCGCCGTCTGGACCGCCGACGCGGGGCGTGCCCGGCGAGTGGCCGGCCGGCTGCGGCACGGCACCGTCTGGATCAACGACTTCCATCCCTACCTTCCGCAGGCGGAGTGGGGTGGGTTCGGCAAGAGCGGGGTGGGGCGTGAGCTCGGCCCTGCGGGGCTCGCCGAGTACCGCGAGACGAAGCACGTCTACCAGAACCTCGCGCCGAAGGCGGTTCGCTGGTTCGCCGGTTAGTACCTGGGTCAACTGTTCGACTACGGATGTGCCGTGACGGTTGTCGGTCGTCTGCAGCGTCGTTGTGGCTGTTCGCGCAGTTCCCCGCGCCCCTTTGGGGCGTGTTCGATTCCCTCTGGAGTTACACCCACCATGTCCGAGAACACCCAGATCTACGACTACGTCGTCATCGGAGGCGGCACCGCCGGCTCCGTCATAGCGTCCCGGCTCACCGAGAACCCGGACGTCACCGTTGCCGTCATCGAGGGCGGGCCCAGTGACGTCGGGCGTGAGGACGTGCTGACGTTGCGCCGCTGGATGGGCCTTCTTGGCGGCGAGCTGGACTACGACTACCCCACCACCGAGCAGCCCCGCGGCAACTCGCACATCCGGCACAGCCGGGCCCGTGTGCTCGGCGGCTGCTCCTCGCACAACACGCTGATCGCCTTCAAGCCGCTGCCGTCCGACTGGGACGAGTGGGAGGAGGCCGGCGCCAAGGGCTGGGGCGCGGTACCGATGGAGGCGTACTACGCCCGGCTGAAGAACAACATCGTCCCGGTCGAGGAGAAGGACCGGAACGACATCGCACACGACTTCGTCGACGCAGCGCAGCACGCGGTCGGTGTCCCCCGGATCGAGGGCTTCAACCGCTCGCCGTTCACCGAGGGAGTCGGTTTCTTCGACCTCGCCTACCACCCCGAGAACAACAAGCGGTCCTCGGCTTCGGTGGCGTATCTGCACCCGGTGATGGACGAGCGCGAGAACCTGACGATCCTCCTGGAGACCTGGGCGTACCGGCTGGAGCTGAACGGCACCCGGGCGGAGGGCGTGCACGTCCGTACGAAGGACGGCGAGGAGATTCTCGTACGGGCGCGGAACGAGGTGCTGCTCTGTGCCGGTGCCGTCGACTCCCCGCGGCTGCTGCTGCACTCGGGCATCGGTCCTCGGCAGGACCTGGAGGCGCTCGGCATACCCGTGGCGCTCGACCTGCCGGGCGTCGGCGAGAACCTGCTCGACCACCCCGAGTCGGTGATCGTCTGGGAGACCCACGGCCCCCTCCCGGAGAACTCCGCGATGGACAGCGACGCCGGCCTGTTCGTGCGCCGCGACCCCGAACACCAGGGCCCGGACCTGATGTTCCACTTCTACCAGGTGCCGTTCACGGACAACCCGGAGCGGATCGGCTACGAACGGCCGAGGTACGGCGTGTCGATGACGCCCAACATCCCGAAGCCGAAGAGCCGCGGCCGGCTGTACCTCACCAGCGCCGACCCGTCGGACAAGCCCGCCCTCGACTTCCGCTATTTCACGGACGAGGACGACTACGACGGCCGCACCCTGGTCGACGGCATCCGCATCGCCCGTGAGATCGCCGCGACCGAGCCGCTGGCCGGCTGGCTCAAGCGCGAGGTGGCCCCCGGCCCGCACATCACGGGCGACGAGGAGCTGAGCGTGTACGCCCGCAGCGTCGCGCACACCGTGTACCACCCGGCGGGCACCTGCCGTATGGGTTCGAGCGACGACGAACTGGCCGTCGTCGACCCGCAGTTGAGGATCCGCGGTCTGGACGGCATCCGCATCGCGGACGCCTCCGTGTTCCCGACCATGACCGCCGTGAACCCGATGATCGGAGTGCTGATGGTCGGGGAGAAAGCCGTAGACCTGATCGGAAGTGGTGCGTGATGAGCGTGATGAATTCGCCGGTCTTTTCCGTCGAGGGACTGTGGAAGGTGTTCGGCCCGAAGGCCGACCGCGTCCCCGCCGATCCCGGACTGACCTCGCTGGAACCCGCCGAGCTCCGCGCCCGCACGGGCTGCACCGCCGCCGTGCGTGACGTCTCCTTCGACGTGCGCAAGGGCGAGGTGTTCGTGGTGATGGGCCTGTCCGGCTCCGGCAAGTCCACGCTGGTGCGCTGTCTGACCCGGCTGATCGAGCCGACGGCCGGCACGATCGCCATCGACGGCGAGGACGTCCGCGCCATGGACAAGTCCCGGCTGCGCGAACTGCGCCGCCACCGTGCCGCCATGGTCTTCCAGCACTTCGGTCTCCTGCCGCACCGCACGGTCCTCGACAACGTGGCGTACGGCCTGGAGATCCAGGGCGTGAACAAGTCCGAGCGGCGGGCACGCGCCCAGGAGGTCGTCGCCAAGGTCGGCCTGGACGGCATGGAGCAGCGCCGCCCGAGCCAGCTCTCCGGCGGTCAGCGGCAGCGCGTGGGTCTCGCCCGCGCCCTGGCCGTCGACCCCGAGGTCCTGCTCTTCGACGAGCCGTTCAGCGCCCTCGACCCGCTGATCCGGCGGGACATGCAGGAGGAGGTGGTCCGCCTGCACCGCGAGGAGGGCCGCACGATGGTCTTCATCACCCATGACCTGAGCGAGGCGCTGAAGCTCGGCGACCGCATCGCGCTGATGCGCGACGGCCGGGTCGTCCAGCTGGGAACCCCCGAGGAGATCGTGGGCAGCCCGGCCGACGACTACGTCCGCGAGTTCGTCCGGGACGTCTCCCGTGAGCAGGTCATGACCGTACGCACGGCCATGCGGCCCGGGGACTGCGGCGGCACGGAGCATCCCGGTGCACTCGCCCCCGACGAGCTCGTCGCCGACGCGATCAAGGTCGTGGCCGCAAGCGGCAAGCCGGCGTGTGTCGTCGACGACGGCCGCTGCCTGGGTGTCGTCGACCACGAAAGGCTCCTCGGCGTCGTCGCCGGAACGGAGCCGCAGAAGGAGGCGGCGTGATGGCAACCGTCACCGCATCCGCCCCGCGCGCACTGCCCGGTGGACTGCTGAAACACCGTGCGGTGCAGAAGCTGCTGCTTCTCGCGCTCGCCGCCGCGATCCTCGTCCCGCTCGCCAACGCACAGTGGGCCAGCGGCAGTTGGCCGGCCTCCCTCACCGTCGACCTCACCAAGCCGCTGACCAGCGCCAGCAACTGGATCATCGACAACCGGGACAGCAACCCCCTGTTCCTCTACTTCTTCGGCTACATCAGCAACGCGGTAGTGATCTCCGTACGCGCCGTGTACCTGGTGCTCCTCGCCGCGGGCTGGGCCGGCGTCACGGCGATAGGAGCCCTCGTCGCCTGGCGGGTCGCCGGCATCAGGCTCGCCCTGGGCACAGCGGCAGCGTTCCTCGCCTGCGGTCTTCTCGGCATGTGGGTGCCGACCATGCAGACGCTGGCGCTCATGGTGGTCGCCGTGCTCGTGTCGGTCGTCGTCGGAGTGGTCCTCGGGCTCGCCGCCGGGCTCTCCGACCGTCTCGACCGCGGCCTGCGTCCGGTCCTCGACACCATGCAGGTGCTGCCCGCCTACGCGTATCTGCTGCCCGTCGTCCTGGTCTTCGGCATGGGCGTGCCCGCCGCCGTCCTCGCCACCGTCGTCTACGCCGCCCCGCCGATGGCCCGCCTCACCGCCCTCGGTCTGCAGGGCGCCGACAAGGAGGTCCTGGAGGCCGTCGACTCGCTCGGTGCCACCGCGCCCCAGCGCCTGCTGACCGCCCGGATCCCGCTGGCCCGCAAGGAGCTCCTCCTCGGCCTCAACCAGACGATCATGATGGCGCTGTCGATGGCCGTCATCGCCTCCGTCATCGGCGCGGGCGGCCTCGGTGACCGCGTCTATCAGGCGCTGGCCTCCGTCGACGTGGGCGCGGCGCTCGCGGCCGGCATCCCGATCGTGCTGCTCGCCGTCGTACTGGACCGCGTGACCGGCGCCGCGGGCGAGCAGGCCGGCGAGGAGCCCGGAAGCCTGAGGCCGTGGCTCTACGCCGCTGCCGCCGCCGTGGCCGTCGCGCTCGCCGGACGGCTGGCGGGCCGCCTCGACTGGCCCGACTCCTGGACGTTCAACATCGCCGAGCCGGTCAACCGTGCCGTCGACTGGATGACCGCGCACCTGTACTCGGGCGTGCCCGTCGTGGGCGGCACCGCCGACTGGGCGGGCCACTTCACGACCTGGGTGCTGAACCCGGTCCGCAGTGGTCTGCAGAGCCTGCCCTGGTGGTCGGTCCTGCTCGTGGTCGCCGCTCTGGCCTGGCTGATCGGCACCTGGCGCACCGCGCTCACCGCGGTCCTGGCCATGGCCGCGATCGGCGTGCTCGGCGTGTGGCAGCCCTCCCTCGACACGCTCTCCCAGGTGCTGGCGGCCGTCGCCGTCACCCTGGTCCTGGGCTTCGCCATCGGTATCGCGGCGGCCCGCAGCGACCGTTTCGAACGGGCCCTGCGCCCCGTCCTGGACGTCTTCCAGACGATGCCGCAGTTCGTGTACCTGATCCCGGTGGTCGCGCTGTTCGGCGTGGGCCGCGCGCCCGCCGCGGCGGCCGCCGTCGTCTACGCGCTGCCCGCCGTCGTCCGCATCACCACACAGGGCCTGCGCCAGGTCGACCCGGCCGCCCTGGAGTCGGCCCGCTCGCTCGGCGCGACCCCCGCCCAGCAGCTGCGCCAGGTGCAACTCCCCCTCGCCCGCCCGGCGTTGCTGCTCGCCGTCAACCAGGGCGTGGTCCTCGTCCTCGCCGTCGTCGTCATCGGCGGCCTGGTCGGCGGCGGCGCACTCGGCTACGACACCGTCTTCGGCCTGGCACAGGGCGACCTGGCGACCGGCCTGGTGGCGGGTGCTGCGATCGTCTGCCTCGGCCTGATGCTCGACCGGGTGACCCAGCCGACCGAACGCCGCGCGAAGAAGGGAGCGTGACATGCGACGTCGTATGTGGATGAGTACGAGTGCGGGTACGACCGCCGTGGTGGGCTCTCTGGTGCTGCTCACCGGCTGCGGTGCCGCCGACATGACCAAGCAGGCGTCCCCGTTCGCCAACGCGCAGGGCGCCAAGAGCGTGACCCTGTCCGTCCAGTCGTGGGTGGGCGCGCAGTCCAACGTGGCCGTCGCCCAGTACCTCCTGGAGCACAAGCTGGGCTACCGGGTCGACACCGTCCAGGTGGACGAGGTCCCCGCCTGGGACGCGCTCAGCCAGGGCCGCGTCGACGCCATCCTGGAGGACTGGGGCCACCCCGACCAGGAGAAGCGCTACGTCGACGACAAGAAGACCATCGCGCGCGGCGGCGGCCTCGGGGTGACCGGCCACATCGGCTGGTACGTGCCGACGTACCTGGTCAAGCAGCACCCCGACATCACGAACTGGAAGAACCTCAACAAGTACTCGTCGCTGTTCCGCACCGCGGAGAGCGGCGGCAAGGGCCAGCTGATGGACGGCTCACCGTCCTACGTCACCAACGACAAGGCGCTGGTGAAGAACCTGAAGCTGGACTACCAGGTGGTGTTCGCCGGCTCGGAGGCCGCGCAGATCACGCAGATGAAACAGTTCGCCAAGGAGAAGAAGCCCTTCCTGACGTACTGGTACGCCCCGCAGTGGCTGTTCAAGAAGGTCCCCATGACCGAGGTGAAGCTGCCGCCGTACAAGGAGGGTTGCGACGCGGACCCGGCGAAGATCACCTGCGCCTACCCGCACACCCCGCTGCAGAAGTACCTCAACGCCGGCTTCGCGAAGAACGGCGGCAAGGCGGCGGCCTTCCTGAAGAAGTTCAAGTGGACGACCGAGGACCAGAACGAGGTGTCCCTGATGATCGCCGACCAGAAGCTGACCCCGGAGCAGGCGGCGAAGAAGTGGGTGGACAGCCACGCGTCGACGTGGAAGGCGTGGCTGTCCTGATCACTTCTGCTTCCTCAGCTGCCCGGCCATCCCCTGCAGCGCCAGCGCCGCCCAGCGCTGGAGTCCCGGCCCGAACGTGATGCGAGTGGCCCCGAGTTCACCGAGTTCGGTGGGCGAGGGGCCCTTGCCGTCCAGCAAGCCGTGCACATTGATCGGCCCCTGGATCCCGGACCGCAGCAGCGGCAGTACGTCCGTCGGGGCGCCGATCGGATAGATGCAGTCGGCGCCCGCGGCGACGTACAACGCGGCCCGCTCGATGGCCCGTTCGGGGTAGCCGTCCCCGTGGGAGAAGGTGTCGACGCGGGCGTTGACGAAGAGCCGGCCGCCCGCCGCGTACCGCACCTCGGCGAGCCACTCGGCATGCTCGTGCGGGTCCTTGAGGACACCCCCGTTCGAGTCCTCGAGGTTGCAGCCCACGACGCCCGCCTCCAGGAGCCGCTCCACCAGCTCCTTCGGCGCGAGCCCGTACCCGCCCTCGACATCGGCCGACACCGGCACGTCCACGGCCCGTGCGATGCGCGCCACCGCAGCGAACATCTCGTCGGCCGGAGTCGAGCCGTCCTCGTGTCCGAGGGAGGCGGCGATCCCCGCGCTGGGCGTCGCGAGCGCGGGGAAACCGGCCTCCACGAACACCCGGGCGCTCGCCGCGTCCCACGGTCCGGGGAGGACGAGGGGGTCGTCCGGGGTGCGGCCCCTGTGCAGTGCGCGGAAGGCATCCACCTTGCTCATGACGTGCGACCCCCAGGCAGGATCCGGCTCACCGGTGCTGTCCCGCCTCGTAGTGGCCCGGGACCATGCGGCACGTCACACCGAACCGGTTCCACGCGTTGATCACCGTGATCGCGGCGATCAGCTGCGCCAGCTCGGGCTCCTCGAAGTGCTTGGCGGCGTGCTCGTAGACCTCGTCCGTGACGAAGCCGTCGGTCAGCACGGTGACCGCCTCGGTCAGCGCCAGAGCGGCGAGCTCCTTCTCCGTGTAGAAGTGCTTCGACTCCTCCCACGCGCCGAGCTGGATGATCCGCTCGACGCTCTCACCGGCCGCGAGCGCGTCCTTGGTGTGCATGTCCAGGCAGAACGCGCAGTGGTTGAGCTGCGAGGCACGGATCTTCACCAGCTCAAGCAGCTTCGGGTCGAGGCCCTGCCGGGCGGCCGCGTCGAGGCGGACCATCGCCTTGTAGACCTCGGGGGCGTGCTGGGCCCAGAGCAGCCGGGCGGGCTGCTCGGGCGCGTATGCGGTGGCTTCCTCTGTCGTCATGCCCTCGACCCTAGAAGCGAGGCAGCCCAGAGGTATGGTCCATTCCCATGGCGAAACCTTGGGCCAGTTTGGGCGTCGACCTGCACCTGGAACCGACGGGACCCGGGGTCCGCAGGGGCCTGACGAACGCCCTGCGCGAGGCCGTCCGCACCGGCCGGCTGGCCCCCGGCACCCGGCTGCCCTCCTCCCGCACCCTCGCCGCCGACCTGGGCATCGCCCGCAACACGGTCGCCGACGCATACGCCGACCTGGTCGCGGAGGGCTGGCTGACGGCACGGCAGGGCTCGGGCACCCGGGTGGCCGACCGGGCGGTGAACCGGCCGGCCGCACCCGCACCACGCCCCCGCGCCATCGGCAGCCCCGCCCACAACCTGATCCCCGGCACACCCGACCTGGCCTTCTTCCCCCGCGCCCAGTGGCTCAAGGCCGCCCGCCGCGCCCTCACCGCGGCCCCCTACCAGGCCCTCGACTACGGCGACCCGCGCGGCCGCATCGAACTGCGCACCGCCCTCGCCGACTACCTCGCCCGCGCCCGGGGCGTGCGCACCGACCCCGAACGCATCCTGGTGTGCGCCGGCATCTCCCAGGGCCTGCGCATTCTCGGCGCGGTACTGCGGGCGCGCGGCGCGAGCACGGTCGCCGTGGAGTCCTACGGCCTGTACGTGCACTGGGACCTGCTGGCGGAGGCCGGTCTGCGGACGGTCCCGCTGCCCTTCGACGAACGGGGCACGAACCCGGGGGAGTTGACGGACGAGGACGCCGTCCTGCTCACCCCCGCCCACCAGTTCCCGATGGGCGGCACCCTGCACCGCGACCGTCGGGCCGCCGCCGTCGGCTGGGCACGCCGCACCGGCGGCCTGCTCGTCGAGGACGACTACGACGGCGAGTTCCGCTACGACCGCCAGCCCGTCGGCGCCCTCCAGGGCCTGGACCCGGACCACGTCGTCTACGCGGGCACGGCCAGCAAGTCCCTCGCCCCCGGCCTCAGACTGGCCTGGCTGGTCCTGCCGCCGGACGTCGCCCAGGAGGCGGCGAAGGCCAAGGGGCACATCGACTCCTGCGGGGTCCTGGACCAGCTGACGCTCGCCGAGTTCCTCACCTCCGGCGCGTACGACCGCCATGTACGCGCCGCCCGGCTGCGCTACCGCCGCCGCCGGGACGCGCTCGTCGCGGAACTCGCGCGAAGGGCCCCACAGGTCGGTGCCACGGGTATCGCGGCGGGCCTGCACGTGGTGCTGCGGCTGCCGCCGGGCACCGAGCAGGCGACGCTGCGGGCGGCGGCCTGGCAGGGCCTCGCCGTGCACGGGCTGCACCGCTACCGGCACCCGGAAGCGACCGTCGAGCCGCACGACGCACTGGTGGTGGGCTACGGGACGCCGCCGGACAGCGCATGGGCGGGGACGCTCGACGCGCTGTGCGCGGCCCTGCCGGAGTCGGCAGGGCCGTAATCGCCTGGTGAGCTGACGGTCATGGCGGTCCTGCATGCCGAGGTGGGTGAGGATGCGGCCGCGTGTACGCGCCTCGATCCGCCCGGGCGTCCCGGGTGCCGTCGTCCGTCCGGGCCGGTGACGCGGACCCGGGTCAAGCCCGGTATCCCGATCCCGACCCGCCGCCCGTCCGCGCGCGCCGCACTGCCGTTCTGGCGCCTTGAATCCGTGCGGAAAGAAATGGCCGCGCGGTCGATTTACCAGCGGACAAGCAGCCGGAGGAACATTCGCTCACGCTGCTTCAGCGGCCGAGGCCTCCGTCGTCGGCGCCTCCCCGAAACGGGCCAGCGCCAGCGCCCCCGCGACGGCGACCAGGAACCCCAGCACCGCAAGCCAGGCGAGCCCCTCCCGCGTACGGTCCCCGAGCCACACCACACCCACCACCGCCGGCCCGATCGTCTCGCCGATCACCAGCCCGGCGGTGGCGGTGGTCACCGAGCCACGCTGCAACGCCGAGGTCAGCAACAGGAAGGCAGCGCCCCCGCCGATCACGAGGGCGTATGTCGCCGGGTTGGTGAGAAGCTCCGACGGTGCGAGCGAGTCGATCAGCCGCACCGACACCTCCACCACCCCGAACCCGAACCCGGCCCCCAGCCCGAGCATCAGCGCCCGCCCCCGCCCGGACCACCGCCCCCCGAACAGCCCGAGCAGCAACACCACGAGGGCGATCGCGAGCATCGCGTACTTCAGCGCCGTCGAACCGTCGCGATCCCCCTCGGCCCCGGACGCCAGCCCCAGCATGGCGAGCCCGGCGCACACCACTCCGACGGCACCCCACTCCGTCCCGCTCAGCCGCACCTGCAGCAGCCGCGCCGCGACCACCCCGGTCACCGCCAGGCTGGACGCGAGCGCCGCGGCGACCGCGTAGATCGGGATCGACCGCAGGGCGGCGATCTGGAACAGGAACCCCAGCCCGTCCAGCGCCAGCCCGGCCAGATACCGCCACTGCCGCAGGGCCCGCAGCAGCAGCGCCGCCTCCCCGCCCCCACCCGTACCGGCCGACCGCGCGGCGACCGCCTGCAAGACCGTCGCGGTACCGAAGCAGACCGCCGCGCCCAGCGCGCACACCATCCCAAAGATCACAAAGTGACTGTAGGGGAGACGCACAGGAAGCGGCGATGCCCTGGCGTCCGCTCTCACCGATCTCTGGCTTTACACACCCGCGAAAGGTGCATGGGTACGGGGCGTTGCCCCTGCCTCTGCTGCCGCCCGGCTCGGCTCCCCCGAACCACCGTCCACGACCCGGGCGGCAGATTTCAACCATCGCCCCGACGCCCCTCGACCGGCTATCCGATTACGGCGGAAACGCCACCGTTTTGTGGATAGCGCCGGGCCCACGGACGGCCCGAGTCCCCCGCAACGTCTGTGACGGCGTCTCCCCGTACGTCTGCCGATAGTGCCCGGTGAACCGTCCCAGATGCACGAACCCCCAGCGCAGTGCCACCTCGGTGACCGTCCCCAGCGCCTGTCCGTCGGCGATGGCGAGCAGATCGCGCCGGGCCAGATCCAGCCGTACGCGCCGCAGATACGCCAGTGGAGTCGTGGCCAGATGGGCCCGGAATCCCTCCCGCAGGCTCCGCAGACTCACCCGAGCCGCCACCGCCATGTCGGCCACGGAGATGGGCTCGTGGGCATGCTCGGCGCAGAAGTCCGCGGCCCGCCGCACCGCATGGGGCAGCACCGCGGGCCCGCGCCCCGCCACCGCATCACTGAGCATGTGCGGCTGTGCGTCCAGCAGACCGTCCACCAGCAACTGCTCGAAGTGCCCCACCGCCAGCGGCGATCGCACCGCCAGCTCCGAGTCGGCGAACTCGGCGAACACCCGCACCACCCGCAACCACGCCCGGACCGCCCCCACCCGCGCATCCAGCACCGGCGCGAAGTGCAGTGGCACGGACGGCAGTTCACCCAGCCGCACGGCGAGCGCCCGGTCGACGGTCTGCCGGGGAATGATCAGCACCCGATTCAGTGTCTCCCCGCTCCACCGCATCGACAGCCGCTGCCCCGGATTGACGATGCTGAGCACCGACGCCAGGGCGGCCCCGTCCGCGGTGACGACGCCGTCCCCGGTAAGCGGCACATGGATGTTGTAGAACTCCGGCAACTCGCCCGGCGTGACGTCGACCTCCGCCCCGTACCCCAACTCGTACAGCGCCATGGCCCCTTCGTGCACACACCGGAACCGCCCGTCGACCGGATGGTCGTCCAGCACCGTCAGCCGGTGCGGCGCGAACCGCTCGCTCACCAGCGCATGCAACTCCTCGACGTCACGACCCCGAAAGAGCAGCCCCCGCCCCGCACCCGCCGGCACGGCATCCGACCCGCCTTCGCCCATGACGGACATGCCTCTCGCCACGTGTCCTGTGCGCCCGTACCGCGAGTCTCCCGACCTCCGCGGCCTGCGTCGAGGGCCGAAGGTCCCGGATGCCGAAATTGAAGCCGCACGGCAGCGCGCGGGACCCCCGCCGAGCGGCTCAGATCCCGAGCACGGCCCGCAACTGCGCGAGCCCCCAGTCCAGGTCCTCCTTCCCGATCACCAGCGGCGGTGCGATCCGCACCGTCGGCCCGTGCGTGTCCTTCACCAGCACCCCCCGTTCCATCAGCTTCTCGGACACCTCCCTGCCCGTGCCGTAGGGCGGCGCGATGTCGACGCCCGCCCACAGCCCCCGCCCGCGCACCGCCTTCACCCGCCCCGTGCCGGTCAACGCCCCCAGTTCCCGGTGCAGATGACCGCCCAGCTCCGCGGACCGCGCCTGGAACTCGCCCGTCCGCAGCATCGCGATCACCTCCAGCGCCACCGCACAGGCCAGCGGATTCCCACCGAACGTCGAACCGTGCTCACCGGGCCGGAACACTCCGAGCACATCGGCCGCCGACACCACCGCCGACACCGGCACGATCCCGCCGCCCAGCGCCTTGCCGAGCACATACACATCCGGCACCACGCCCTCGTGCTCGCACGCGAAGGTCTTTCCGGTCCGCCCCAGCCCGGACTGGATCTCGTCCGCCACGAACAGCACGTTCCGCTCACGCGTCAGCTCCCGCACCGCCGGCAGATATCCGGCCGGCGGCACCAGCACCCCCGCCTCGCCCTGGATCGGCTCCAGCAGCACGGCCACCGTGTTCTCCGTGACCGCCGACCGCATCGCCGTCAGGTCCCCGTACGGCACGATCTCGAAGCCCGGCGTGTACGGACCGAAGTCCGCCCGCGCCTCCGGGTCGGTGGAGAAGCTGACCAGGGTCGTCGTCCGGCCGTGGAAGTTGTTGCCCGCGACCACGATCTTGGCCATCTCCGCGGGCACGCCCTTGATCCGGTAGCCCCACTTGCGGGCCGTCTTCACCGCCGTCTCGACCGCTTCCGCGCCGGTGTTCATCGGCAGCACCAGCTCCATCCCGCACAGGTCGGCGAGCTCGGAGCAGAAGGCCGCGAACCGGTCGTGATGAAACGCCCTCGATGTCAGCGTCACCCGCTCCAGCTGCGCCTTCGCCGCCTCCACCAGCCGCCGGTTGCGATGGCCGAAGTTGAGTGCCGAGTAACCGGCCAGCAGGTCCAGATACCGCCTCCCCTCCACATCCGTCATCCACGCCCCGTCCGCGGAGGCGACGACCACGGGCAGCGGGTGGTAGTTGTGCGCGCTGTGCGCATCGGCGGCGGCGATGAGTGTCTCCGTAGCGGTCACGGGATCTCCCGAAGGTGCCAGGTGCGGTGAGGGTGCCCCTTTCTTATCCTCGCTCGCATGGTGGACGCGGGACCTCCGCGTTCCGGCGCGCCCGGTAGGCTGACATGCGGGCCGTGACTGGCGCGCTGGGATGGGACCGACCATCGGGGAGCGGCCTGGGAGTGACCGAGTGCCGTGCGCCTGGGCCGACCGTGAACCGTGAACGCTTCAAGCCACGCCACCCGGAGGCCGACGACATGTCAGAGCAGCAGCCCCTCTCCACCGAGTCCACCGCCTTCCGCGCCGCCCTCGACGTGATCCGCGCCGTCGAGCCGCGCGTCGCCGACGCCATCGGCCAGGAGGTTCACGACCAGCGCGAGATGCTCAAGCTGATCGCCTCGGAGAACTACGCCTCGCCGGCCACCCTCCTCGCGATGGGCAACTGGTTCAGCGACAAGTACGCCGAGGGCACCATCGGCCGCCGCTTCTACGCCGGCTGCCGCAACGTCGACACGGTCGAGTCCCTCGCCGCCGAGCACGCCAAGGAGCTCTTCGGCGCCCGCCACGCCTACGTCCAGCCGCACTCCGGCATCGACGCCAACCTCGTCGCCTTCTGGTCGGTCCTCGCCCAGCGCGTCGAGGCCCCCGCCCTGGAGAAGGCCGGTGTCCGCCAGGTCAACGACCTCACCGAGGCCGACTGGGCCGAACTCCGTCAGGCCTTCGGCAACCAGCGCATGCTCGGCATGTCCCTGGACGCCGGCGGTCACCTCACCCACGGCTTCCGCCCGAACATCTCCGGCAAGATGTTCGACCAGCGCTCCTACGGCACCGACCCCGCCACCGGCCTCATCGACTACGAAGCCCTGCGTGTCTCCGCCCGCGAGTTCAAGCCGCTGATCATCGTCGCCGGCTACTCCGCCTACCCCCGGCTCGTGAACTTCCGCATCATGCGTGAGATCGCCGACGAGGTCGGCGCGACCCTGATGGTGGACATGGCGCACTTCGCCGGTCTGGTCGCGGGCAAGGTGCTGACCGGCGACTTCGACCCGGTCCCGCACGCCCAGATCGTCACCACCACCACCCACAAGTCGCTGCGCGGCCCGCGCGGCGGCATGGTCCTGTGCGACGACTCCCTCAAGGACCAGGTCGACCGCGGCTGCCCGATGGTCCTCGGCGGCCCGCTCCCGCACGTCATGGCCGCCAAGGCCGTCGCCTTCGCCGAGGCGCGTCAGCCCTCCTTCCAGGACTACGCCCAGCGCATCGTCGACAACTCGCGGGCGCTGGCGGAGGGCCTGATGCGCCGGGGCGCCACCCTCGTCACCGGCGGCACCGACAACCACCTCAACCTCATCGACGTGGCCACGTCCTACGGACTCAGCGGCCGCCAGGCCGAGGCGGCCCTGCTCGACTCGGGCATCGTCACCAACCGCAACGCCATCCCCGCCGACCCCAACGGTGCCTGGTACACCTCCGGCATCCGCATCGGTACGCCCGCGCTGACCACGCGTGGCCTGGGCACCGCCGAGATGGACGAGGTCGCGGGCCTCATCGACCGCGTCCTCACCACCACCGAGCCGGGCACCACCAAGTCGGGCGCCCCCTCCAAGGCCCAGTACATCCTCGACCCGAAGATCGCGGACGAGATCTCCCGCCGCGCCACCGACCTCGTGGCCGGCTTCCCGCTGTACCCGGAGATCGACCTGGGCTGACGCCGATGACGCTGAGCCGTCGGCCTCACAGGTCGAGGGCGATCAACTCCTGACGTGGCCCCTCTCGCGGCGGTCCGGCTCCCTGCCGGGCCGCCGCGAGGCGTATCAGCAGCGCGCCGTCGACGCCCGCCGCGAACCCGACGGCTGGCCCCCACTTCCCAGTGCGTGTGCTCCCGGGCGCTGAGCGGCCATGTGGCCTGCCCAGCAGAGGCGAGTGATGCGTACGTGCGTGCCCATATTCGCTGAATGGGATGGTGCTGGCTGGGTGCGGGGGCAGATGTTCGGGTCTCATACGTATGGTCTGATCTTGGTAGTCAGGGATCCGCGCAGGCGAGCCAGCTGATCGTGAGGGCGGGGGGTGATGGCGATGCAGGAGTCCGATGAGGTGGGGCGGGTCCGGTACACGTACCGGTTGCGGGTCTCGTCCACCGCCACAGCAGCGCTGCTGGAAGAATGGGGGCGGTGCCGGTGGGTGTGGAACGAGTGTGTGGCCCGGTCGAAGAAGGCCCATGTGGAGGGGGAGGAGTGCGGTCCGGCACGCCTGGACCGGATGCTGACCCAGGCCCGCGCCGTCACGCCGTGGTTGGCGGAGGACGCCAGTGTGCCGCAGCAGCAGCTCATTCGTGACTTTGGCAAGTCCCGTGCGAAGGCACTGAAGGACATCAAGGACCGCCTGCCTGTCAAACTGCGAGCCGGGATGCCGAGCTACAAGAAGAAGCACGAGGCTGATCCGAGCCTGAACTACACCAAGCGTGGTTTCCGGCTGAAGGATGGGCGGCTGCATCTGGCGGGCAGGATCGTGCTGACGGTTGTTTGGTCGCGGGAGTTGCCCGCCGAGCCCTCGTCGGTACGGGTGTACCGGGAGAGTGTGGGCAACTGGTATGCCTCGTTCGTCGTCCCCGCCCGGGTCGAACCGATGCAGGAGACTGGCCGGGTGCTGGGGGTGGACTGGGGCGTGAAGGAGATCGCGACCACCACTTCGGACGCCCATGATCTGCCCCACGCCGAGCACGGGAGGAAGGCGCAGGGGAATCTGTCGCGGTACGACCGGATGATGGCCCGTCGCAAGCCGAAGAAGGGGCAGGCGGCGTCGCAGGGGTACCGGGAGGCGAAGAAGTGGCGGGCGAGGACCTACGAGAAGATCGCCCGGCAGCGGCAGGACGCGGCCCGAAAGTGGGCCAAGAAGGTCGTGCGGGACCATGATGCGATCGCGGTGGAAGACTTTCGGCCGAAGTTCTTGGCCAAGACCACCATGGCCCGCAAGGCCGCCGACGCCGCGATCGGCGCCACCAAGCAGGTCCTGATCGAGATGGGCCGCAAACATGGGCGGGACGTGCGGCTGGTGCATCCCGCGTACACCACGATGGACTGCGGACAGTGCGGAGCGAGAACCAAGCACGCACTCCCGCTGTCGGAACGCACCTACACCTGCACCGCGTGCGGAGCGGCGTCCCCGAGGGACAAGAATTCCGCGCGGGTGATGCTCGTCCGGGCTGGTCTGGCCCCGGCTGGTGACGAGGGCGTAAGACCTCCTGGAGCGCTGCTCCAGGAGGCCGCCTGAGCCAGGAATCCCCTCCTTTTCAGGGGAGGGGAGCAGTCAAACTCTTGTTACACCGCCGGCGGAAGACGGAAGATGGATCGGTTCCCACCTGTTTCCTACCGGTTCCGGATCGACCCCGGATACCTGAGACAATGGTGAACATGGCCTCTGACCGACCCCGCGTGCTCTCCGGAATCCAGCCCACCGCAGGCTCGTTCCACCTCGGCAACTACCTCGGCGCCGTCCGCCAGTGGGTGGCCCTGCAGGAGTCCCACGACGCGTTCTACATGGTCGTCGACCTGCACGCGATCACCGTTCCGCAGGACCCGGCCGAGCTGCGCGCCAACACCAGGCTCGCCGCCGCCCAGCTGCTCGCGGCCGGTCTCGACCCGGAGCGCTGCACGCTCTTCGTCCAGAGCCATGTGCCCGAGCACGCCCAGCTGGCCTGGGTCATGAACTGTCTCACCGGCTTCGGCGAGGCCTCCCGCATGACCCAGTTCAAGGACAAGTCCGCCAGGCAGGGCGCCGACCGCGCCTCCGTCGGCCTGTTCACGTACCCGATCCTCCAGGTCGCCGACATCCTGCTCTACCAGGCCAACGAGGTCCCGGTCGGCGAGGACCAGCGCCAGCACGTCGAGCTCACCCGCGACCTCGCCACGCGCTTCAACGGCCGCTTCGGCGAGACCTTCACCATCCCGAAGCCGTACATCCTCAAGGAGACGGCGAAGATCTACGACCTGCAGGACCCGTCGATCAAGATGAGCAAGTCGGCGTCCACGCCGAAGGGCCTCATCAACCTTCTCGACGACCCCAAGGCCACCGCCAAGAAGGTCAAGAGCGCAGTCACCGACACCGACACCGTCATCCGCTACGACGCCGAGAACAAGCCCGGCGTCAGCAACCTGCTCACCATCTACTCCACCCTCACCGGCAAATCGGTCACCGAGCTGGAACAGGAGTACGAGGGCAAGATGTACGGCGCGCTCAAGACGGACCTCGCCGAGGTCATGGTCGAGTTCGTGACGCCCTTCCGGGAGCGCACCCAGCAGTACCTGGACGACTCGGAGACGCTGGACTCGATCCTGGCCAAGGGCGCGGAGAAGGCCCGCGCCGTCGCCGCGGAGACCCTCTCCCAGGCGTACGAGAAGGTGGGCTTCCTGCCCGCCAAGCACTGACGCACTCCAGCGCACGCACGTACCACTCGGCAGAGCGCTGCACATCACTACGGTTGCGCCTGCCCGCGACACAGCCGTGGCCGTACAGTCGATAGCCGACGGCTGAGAACAAATCCGTCACGACGACAGGAGACGACGTGGGGACCGTAACGATCGGAGTGTCGATCGCGGTCCCGGAGCCTCACGGCAGCCTGCTCCAACAGCTGCGCGCGGGCTTCGGCGACGCCGCTGCTCACGGCATCCCCACGCACGTCACCCTGCTGCCGCCGACCGAGGTCGACAGCAGCGCCCTGCCGGCCGTAGAGGCGCACCTGACCGAGGTCGC
Source organism: Streptomyces sp. NRRL S-646 (assembly GCF_000720765.1). GTDB lineage: Bacteria > Actinomycetota > Actinomycetes > Streptomycetales > Streptomycetaceae > Streptomyces. The sequence continues at coordinate 603,625 of NZ_JODC01000003.1, read as the reverse complement.
CGCGAGCGGCCGGCCGTTCCCGATGCGGCTCTCCGGCACCGGCACCTTCCGGCCCCTGTCGCCCGTCGTCTACGTGCGGATCGCCGAGGGCGCCGAGGCCTGCACCCAGCTGCAGAAGCAGCTCCGCGACCCCTCCGGGCCCGTCCCGCGCGAACTTCAGTTCCCGTACCACCCGCATGTCACGGTGGCGCACGGCATCGACGACGAGGCGATGGACCGCGCCTTCGAGGAGCTCTCCGGCTACGAGGCCGGCTGGCCGTGCACCGGCTTCGCCCTGTACGAGCAGGGCGCGGACGGCGTGTGGCGCAAGCTGCGGGAGTACACCTTCGGCGGCCTGGTGGTGCCGCCGCAGGCCGGGCACGTGGAGCGGGGCTCGCTGCCGACCCGGTAGCCACCGGGCCGGTGACTACAGGGGCAGCCGGCGGAACAGACCTCGCGGCACGTGCCGCAGCGCCGACATCACCACGCGCAGCGTGCCGGGCACCCACACCGTCTCCGAGCGTCGCCGCAGCCCCAGTTCGACGGCCGTCGCGACCGCCTCCGGGGTCGTCGCAAGCGGTGTCTCCTCCAGGCCGGCGGTCATCTTCGACCGTACGAACCCGGGGCGTACGACCATGACGTGCACACCCGTGCCGTACAGCGCGTCGCCCAGGCCCTGCGTGAAGACGTCCAGGCCGGCCTTGCTGGAGCCGTAGATGAAGTTGCTGCGGCGGGCCCGCTCGCCGGCGACCGAGGAGAGCACCACCAGCGAGCCGTGGCCCTGTGTCTGCAGCGCGCGTGCGCTCACCAGGGCCGCCGACACCGCGCCCGTGTAGTTGGTCTGTGCGACGCGCACCGCCCAGGCCGGCTCGCGCTCGTCGCGCGCCTGGTCGCCGAGGATCCCGAAGGCGAGCAGCACCATGTCGACGTCGCTCTCCGCGAAGACCTTGCCCAGGGCGGTCTCGTGGGCGTCGGGGTCGAGTGCGTCGAAGGCGACGGTGTGCACGTCGGCACCGTGGCCGCGCAGTTGCTCCGCGGCCTGCTCCAGAGCGGGCGAGGGGCGTCCCGCGAGCCACACCGTGCGGGTGCGGCGCGCGATGAGGCGGCGGGCCGTGGCGAGCGCGATCTCGGACGTACCGCCGAGGACGAGCAGGGACTGGGGGAGGCCGAAGGCGTCCTTCACGACAGCAGCTCCTATGGGTGCCCAGAGGGCGGGACGGCGGGATGGATCGGACGTGCTGCGTCTCCCGGGGGCCAACCCCCGGGCCCCCGGCCGATGCAGCGCATGGTCAGAGGGCGAGACGGCGGGACAGGTCGGACGTGAACACCGCGCGCGGGTCGAGTTCCGTGCGCAGGGCCCGGAAGTCGTCGAGGCGCGGGTACATCGCGGCGAGGATTTCGGGTCGCAGGCGGGAGTCCTTGGCGAGGCAGACGCGGCCGCCGGCCGTGGCGACCTCCTCGTCGAGTTCGTCGAGGAAGGCGCCGAGCCCGGGCAGGCCCGCCGGGAGGTCCAGGGAGAGCATCCAGCCGGGCACGGGGAACGACAGCCACCCCGGGGCGGCCGCTCCGAAGCGCTTGAGGACGGCCAGGAAGGACGGGCAGCGCTGCTCGGAGATGCGCCGCACGATCCGGCGCAGGGCGTCCTCCTGGCCGTGTCCGACGACCAACTGGTACTGCACGAAGCCGCCGCGGCCGTAGATGCGGTTCCAGTGCGGCACGCCGTCCAGGGGGTGGAAGAAGCTGGAGATCCGCTGCAGTCGGCCGGTACGCGCGCGTGGCGCCGTCCGGTACCGGAGCTCGTTGAAGAGGCCGACGGTGGTGCGGCTGAGCAGGCCCTCCGGGAGGTGGGCGGGGGCAGGAGGGAACTGCCGGGTGCGGAACGCCAGTGGCGCTCCACGCGCGCGTGCAGGCAGCGCGTCGAGCGGGGCGTGGTCGGCGCGCGTGAGGACCGCGCGTCCCGTCGCCGCGCCGCGGGCCAGCAGGTCGATCCATGCGACCGAGTAGCGGTGGCGGTGGTCGGTGGCCGTCAGGCGCGCCATCAGGTCGTCGAGGTCCGCGGCGCGCTCCGTGTCCACCGACATCAGGGAGGTCTCGACCGGCAGGAGCCGGATGGTGGCCGTGAGGATCACGCCGGTCAGGCCCATGCCGCCGGTGGTGGCGTCGAAGAGGGGCGTGCCGCGGCTCACGGTGCGGATCCCGCCGTCGGCGGTGAGGAGTTCCAGCGACAGGACGTGCCGGGAGAAGGAGCCGGAGACGTGGTGGTTCCTGCCGTGGACGTCCGAGCCGATCGCGCCGCCGACCGTCACATGGCGCGTGCCGGGCATCACCGGCACGAACCAGCCCAGCGGCAGCAGCACCTCCGTCAGCCGGTGCAGGGAGACACCCGCGTCGCACAGCACGGTGCCGCCGTCGGCGTCGATCGCGTGGATGCGGTCCACGCCCGTCATGTCGAGCACCGCGCCGCCGGCGTTCTGCGCCGCGTCCCCGTAACCCCGTCCGAGGCCCCTGGGAATGCCTCCGCGGGCCCCGCAGTCCCGGACGGCGGCCGCGGCCTCCTCGTACGTCCGTGGGCGGGTCACACGGGCCGCCGTGGGAGCGGTGCGGCCCCAGCCGGTGACGGTGACAGGAGCGGTGTCGGCAGACATGTCGGTGACCGTATCGCCCCTATATAACCGGTCAGCATTGAAACGTGACGTTTCTACCCGAAATGGGTGATTAATGGGATGTCGCTCAATAGTGAAACGAGGCGCCCTCGGGAGTGCTCGTGCCGACCTCCGCGCGGCACTGTGCCGGGTTTTCGGGGTACTCGCACATTGGTCTTCCACACCTGGGGGAGAGTCTGATCATGGATTGGCTCAAGAAGCTCCCCGTCATCGGGCCGCTGCTGGCGCGCCTCATGCTCACGCACGCGTGGCGGTCGTTCGAACGTCTGGACAGGGTGAAGTGGACCCGGCTGGCCGCCGCGATGACGTTCACCAGCTTCGTCGCGCTGTTTCCGCTGCTCACCGTGGCCGCCGCGATCGCCGCGGCCACGCTCAGCGAGAAGCAGCAGAACGACCTGCAGCACAAGCTCGCCGAGCAGGTGCCCGGCATCTCCGACCAGCTCGACATCCAGAACCTGGTCCAGAACGCCGGCACCATCGGCCTCATCGCGGGCGCGGCCCTGCTGTTCACCGGCATCGGCTGGGCCGGCTCGATGCGCGAGTGCCTGCGCGCGGTGTGGGAGCTGCCCGACGAGGAGGAGAACCCCTTCCTGCGCAAGGCCAAGGACCTGGGCATCCTCGTCGGCCTCGGCGGCGCCGTCCTCGTCACGCTCGCCGCCTCCACCGTCGCCTCCGCGATGGTCGGCTGGATCATCCGGCAGCTCGGCATCGACAAGGGCGGCTGGGGCGGGGTCCTGCTGTACATCGCCGCGTTCGCCGTCGCCGTGTTCGCCGACTTCCTGCTGCTCCTGTACGTCCTCACACTGCTGCCCGGCGTCGAACCGCGGCGCCGCCGCCTGATCGTCGCGGCGCTGACCGGCGCCGTCGGCTTCGAACTGCTGAAGACGCTGCTGAGCGGCTATATGCAGGGCGTGGCCGCGAAAAGCATGTACGGCGCCTTCGGTGTGCCCGTGGCCCTGCTGCTGTGGATCAACTTCACGGCGAAGCTGGTCCTGTTCTGCGCCGCGTGGACGGCGACGCAGAGCGAGCAGGACGAGCCGCACGAGCCGGACGAGCCCGATCAGGGAGACGCGCAGGACGGCGGGGAAGGCCTCACGGACGGGACGACCGGCGACGTACCAGATCGGGCAGCGGCCAGCGGCGGTTGACCAGGAACGCGGCCGCCGCGAGCAGCACCAGCACCCCACCGCTTATGGCGAAGGCGACCCCCATGCCGCCGGAGCGGCCCGCGGCCGAGGCGCTCGCCACCGGCGAACCCGACGCCTTGCCGGCGGCCCCGCCCGCCTGGCCCGCCGACGCGTTCCCACCGGACTGGCCGCCCGACTGCGCGGCGCTCTTCGGCGCCACCAGCTCGCCCACGGGCCGCGCCTTCCCGGCCGCCGCGAAGCCCCAGTCGAAGAGCTTGGCGGTCTCCTTGTAGACCTCGTTGTGCTCGTGCTTCTCCGGGTTCATGGCGGTGACCAGCAGCACCCTGCCGTTCCGCTCGGCGACACCGGTGAAAGTCGCGCCCGCGTTCGTCGTGTTGCCGTTCTTGACGCCCGCGATGCCCTGGTAGACGGAGACGTCGGAGTCGCCGGTCAGCAGCCGGTTGGTGTTCTGGATCTCGAAGGACTCACGGACCGACTTGCCCTTCTTCTCCTTCGTGTCGCCCGGGAAGTTCGCGCGCACCGTCGAGCAGTACTCGCGGAAGTCCTTCTTCTGCAGCCCGGAGCGGGCGAACAGCGTCAGGTCGTACGCGGACGAGACCTGCCCCGGGGCGTCGTACCCGTCGGGCGTGACCACGTGTGTGTCGAGGGCCTGGAGCTCCTCGGCGTGCTCGTTCATCTCCTCGACGGTGGTGTCGACGCCGCCGTTCATTGCCGACAGCACGTGCACCGCGTCGTTGCCCGAGCGCAGGAAGACACCGAGCCACAGGTCGCGCACGGTGTACGTCTCGCCCTCCTTTATCCCGACCATGCTGGAACCGGCGCCCATGCCCGCCAGGTCGGAGGGCGCCACCTCGTGCTTCTGGGTGCTCGGGAACTTCGGCAGCACCGTGTCCGCGAACAGCATCTTCATCGTGCTGGCCGGGGGCAGCCGCCAGTGCGCGTTGTGCGCGGCGAGCACCTCGCCCGACTCGGCGTCGGCGACGATCCACGAGCGCGCGGTGATGTCCTTGGGGAGTACGGGTGCGCCGCTGCCCAGATCGACCTGTGTGCCCGGCTGCCCCAGACGGGCGCCGCCCACGGACGACATGTCCGCCGGGGGAGTGGCCGTCGGACTCGGCGACGGACTCGGGGCCGCGAAGGTGACGGGCGCGGTCAGCGCGATCGAGGACAGGACGGCGGAGGTGACCAGCAGGGATCGCCTGACGGTCTTCTGGGGAGCGGACACGGACGAGAAAGTACATGCCACGGGCCGTGAAGTCCCGCCTCCCACCCCACCCCGGACACGGAACGAAAGAGGCGGCGGCGATACTGAACGCATGAAGCTCAGCCGCCCGGTCTCCTGGTTCCTGCTCGCCTTCGGGGTGTGGTCCTGGGTCATCTGGGTCACTTTCGTTAAAAATCTCATCAAGGACGGCAGCGGGCTCGCGTTCGACGACGGTCACCCGACGGCGTACTTCTGGGTGCATCTGACGCTCGCCGTCGTCTCCTTCGTATTGGGGACGGTCATCGGGAGCATCGGGTTGCGCGGACTGCGCGCTTTGCGCCAGACCTCATAACAGCGGCAAATACACACAAACGGCAGAACCGGCAACGGGGGTCACGGCACGATGGTCATCGTCTTCGCCCTGTTGGCGCTCGGCGTTCTCGTCGCGGGCAACTGGTACCTGTGGCGCCGTCTGTTCCGCGACACGACCCGGAGCCCGGGCCTCGCGCGCCGCGCCGGTGCTGCGGCGATCGCGGGTGGCTGGGTGCTGGCGGTCGGGGCCGTCGCGGGCGAGCGTGCCGGCGCGCCCTTCTGGCTCCAGCAGGTCCTGGCCTGGCCGGGCTTCCTGTGGCTCGCGCTGTCGATCTATCTGCTGCTGGCCGTGGTGGCGGGCGAGCTCGTACGGCCCCTGCTGCGCCGCCTGCCGGCGCGGCGGGTGCGCGCCACGGCGGCCGTACCGCAGGAGCAGCCGGTGCCGGCGGGATCCGTACCTCCGAAGGCGCCGGAGGCCGAGCCCGGGCCCGCACCGCTCCCGGAGCCGTCGCGCCGCCTCTTCGTGTCACGCGTGGTCGCAGGAGCCGCGGCCGCCGCCGCCGTGGGAACGGTCGGCTACGGCACCTACGGCGTCCTGCGCGGCCCCGGTGTGAAGCGCGTCACCGTGCCGCTGGCCAAACTCCCGCGTGCGGCGCACGGTTACCGCATCGCCGTGGTCAGCGACATCCATCTGGGCCCGATCCTCGGCCGGGGCTTCGCGCAGAAGGTCGTCGACACGATCAACGCGACCCAGCCGGACATCGTGGCGGTCGTCGGCGACCTGGTGGACGGCAGCGTGAAGAACCTCGGCCCGGCGGCGGCACCGCTGTCGCAGCTGAAGGCGCCCTCGTACTTCGTCACCGGCAACCACGAGTACTTCTCCGGCGCCGAGCAGTGGGTCGAGGAGGTCCGGCGGCTGGGGCTGCACCCGCTGGAGAACGCCCGCACCGAACTGCCATGGTTCGACCTCGCCGGCGTCAACGACATCGCGGGCGAGAGCGAGGGCCAGGGCCCCGACTTCGGCAAGGCGCTCGGCGACCGGGACACGGCACGCGCGTGCGTGCTCCTCGCCCACCAGCCTGTCCAGATCCACGACGCGGTCAAGCACGGCGTCGACCTCCAGCTCTCCGGCCACACCCACGGCGGCCAGCTCTGGCCCGGCAACTTCGTCGCGGCCGCCGCGAACCCGACCGTCGCGGGCCTGGAGCGCTACGGCGACACACAGCTCTACGTCAGCCGGGGCGCGGGTGCCTGGGGGCCACCGACGCGCGTGGGCGCGCCGTCGGACATCACGGTGATCGAACTGGCGTCGACGCGGGCCTGACTGAAACCGCTCGTCGCACGCCCTGTGAGAGCGCTGTGAAATCTCCCCGAAACCGCTTGCGGTAACGGCTTTCTCAACTCGCAAAATCCCTCTTCCCCCAGCTGAAACACCTGTGATTAGGTGAGCCGCGCCACTAGGGGAGTGGCATATGGGTGGGGGCCCGTCAGGGCCGGGGAGGGCAACCGATGCGCTCGGTTCGCATGCGGATTCTCGCGACACTGCTGGTACTGGCGGGCGTGGGAGTCGGCGGCTGGCAGCTGCTGCCGTCGCAGGAGAACACCGACAGGACGATCGAGGTCGGCACGACGGACGAGGTCACCTCGCTCGACCCGGCCGGCGCCTACGACGCGGGGTCCTGGGCTTTGTTCAGCAACGTTTTCCAGTCGCTGCTGACCTTCGAGCCGGGCGGCGCCTCGCCGGTGCCCGACGCGGCCCGGAGCTGCGCCTTCGCGGGCAGTGATCTGACCACCTACCGCTGTACGCTGCGGACGGGGCTGGCCTTTCCCAGCGGGCGCACGATGACCGCCGAGGACGTCAAGTACTCCTTCGACCGGGTCAAGGCGATCAAGTCCGACGTCGGCCCGTCCTCGCTGCTGAGCACGCTCGGCTCGGTCGACGCCGACGGACTGACGGTCACCTTCCATCTGTCCTCGCCCGACGCCACCTTCCCGTTCAAGGTGGCCACCGGGGCAGGCTCGATCGTCGACAGCCACAAGTACCCCAAGAACAGCCTGCGCACCGACCCCGGCGCCGACGGCACCGGGCCGTACGAGCTGACGGCGTACACAAAGGGCAAGAAGGCGGCTCTCGCGCCGAACACGCACTACAAGGGCGCCGTCCAGAAGACGGGCCGGCCCGTCGACCTGCTCTACTACGTCGACTCCGACGCCCTCGACAAGGCCTGGAACGCGAAGAAGATCGACGTCGCCACCCGTCAGCTGCCGCCCAAGGTGCTGTCCGGGCTCTCGGCGAGCGACCCGAACCAGCGCCTGTCCGAGTCCGACAGCTCCGAGACCCGCAACCTCTACCTCAACACCCGCGCGAACGCGCCTCTGCGCGACCCCAGGATCCGGCAGGCCATGGCGTGGCTGATCGACCGCGAGGAGCTGGCCGCAACGGTGTACGAGGGGACCGTCGACCCGCTGTACTCGCTGATCCCGACGGGCATCACCGGCCACACCACCTCGTTCTTCGACGCCTACCCGAAGCAGGACTCGAAGAAGGCGAAGGCCCTGCTCACCGAGGCCGGCGTGACGACGCCGGTCCGCTTCACCTACGGCTACGCCAAGAACCGCGGCTCCTCCGAGGCGGAGGCCCAGGCCATCAAGAAGCAGCTCGAGGCGAGCGGCCTGTTCAAGGTGACCCTCAAGGGCTACGGGTGGACGTCCTTCCAGGAGGCCTGGGCCACCGGCAAGCTGGACGCGTACGCCGTCGGCTGGGTCGCCGACTACCCGGACCCGGACACCTTCGGCGCCCCGCTCGTCGGCACCAGGGGAACCATGAACACCGGCTACAGCAACAAGGCCGTCGACCAGCTCATCCAGGCCAGCCAGCGGTACGCCGACCGTGGCGACGCCGCCTCCGACTTCAGCACGCTGCAGCAGGACGTCGCCCACGACGTGCCGGTCATCCCGCTGTGGCAGGGCAAGGAGTACGTCCTCAGCACCGAGGACGTCGGCGGCAGCCAGTATCTCGACGACGGCACCGGTGTGTTCCGGCTCTGGAGCCTCAACTGGATCTGACGCGACTCGCGGCGTTGACATTCGCCCCCGTGACGTCGGACGCTCACCTGACGCGGGACCTTGTGACGGAGGTGTGCGCGGGGTGAGGAGCAAACGTGTTGAGACGCAACTCCTTCCGGCTGCCCCGGCATCCGGCATCCGTCGGTCTGGCCCGGCGCCGGGTGCGGGACCATCTGGCCGACTGGGGGCACGGGCCGGACGATCCGGCGCTGGCGGACGCGGTGCTGCTGGTGTCCGAGCTGGCGACCAACGTCGTACGCCACGGACCGCTCCTGGAGCGCGAGTTCGAGGTGGCCGTGACCGCGCTCGCGGACGGCTCCTGTCTCATAGAGGTCTCCGACGAGGGCCGGCTGGAGCCCCGGTTACGGCTGGTCGGCGAGGGGGAGGAGAGCGGCCGCGGCCTGCATCTGGTGGAGACCGTCGCGGCGGCCTGGGGGGTGTGGAGCAGAGGGCACCACGGCAAGACGGTGTGGGCCCTCGTCATCGTCAACCCCTGAGCACCGCCCGGTAGTCATGGCCGTACGGCCGTCCGGGACGGCAGTGTGACCGTCACGGCCAGACCCTCGCCCGGCGATGTGCACACAGCGACCTCCCCGCCGTGCGCCTGCACCACCCCTTGGACGATCGCCAGGCCCAGCCCGCTGCCCGCGCCGCCGCCGGCCCGGAAGAAGCGGTCGAAGACCCGCGCCGCGTCCTGTTCGCACAGCCCCGGACCCTCGTCCGCGACACACAGCCGGACCACCCCGTCCTCCCGCTCCACACCCAGCCGCACCGCCACGTCCTCGGGCGTGTGCGTGCGTACGTTGCCCACCAGGTTGCCCAGCACCTGTCTGAGCCCCGACTCGTCGGCGTGCACCAGCACGGCGCCGTCGGCCGCGACCTTGATGGGCCGCTCCGGCTGCTGCACCCGCAGGTCCTCGGCCGCGTCCCGCACCAGACGGCTCACGTCGACGTTCCTGAAGCGCAGCTCGGGCTGCTGGTCGAGCCGGGCGAGGGTGAGCAGTTCGTCGACGAGCCGCCCCATGCGGTCCGTCTCCGCCAGCACCCGCTCCCAGGCCCGCTTGCGCTCGTCCGGGTCGCTGAGCATGCCCCTGTCGTACAGCTGGAGATAGCCGCGTATCGCCGACAGCGGGGTGCGCAGCTCGTGCGAGGCGTCGGCGACGAAGCGGCGCAGCTGGGCCGCGCTGTGCTCGCGCGTGCGGTACGCCGACTCCACCTGGTGGAGCATGGAGTTCAGGGCGAGCCGCAGCTGTTCGACCTCCTGCGTCGGATGCGTGCTGGACGGGATGCGCCGGGTCAGGTCGCCCTCGGCTATCGCCGTCGACGTCTCCACCATGTCCTCCAGCGGCCGCATCCGGCGGCTGACGCTCATCATCGTGAGACAGGCCAGCAGCGCCAGCAGCAGCGTGCCGATGGCGAGGTCGAGCCTGAGGGCCTTGAGCATGCCCTGGTGGAGGGCGTCGGTGGAGGTGGCGAACAGGATGTACGTGCCGTCGGCGAGGCGGGTCGCGGTGGCGCGGTAGCGGGCGCCGTGCACCCTGATGTCGTGCGGGTCGGCGGCCTTGGCGAGGGCGCGGGGATCGTCCACGGCGCTCGCCAGGGCGCGCTGGGTGTCCGTCGGGGCGAAACGGGCCAGGGAGACCGGCTTCCCGTGCGCATCCACGGCGGTGAGGATCGAGTCCGGCCGGGCCTGTTCGTCGTGCTGCGGCATGAACCGGTCGCGGACGATCGCCAGCGCGCCCAGCGCGTCGATCTGGTCCATCGTGAGCGAACCGCCCAGCGACTGCCGGGTCTTGTTCAGTTCGGCGTCCACCTGGTTCAGCAGGTAGTACCGCATGCCCATCAGGCTGACCGCGGTCGCCGCGACGATGCCCAGGGCCAGCAGTGCGACGTTCGCCAGCGTCAGCTTGGCGCGCAGCGAATGCATGCCGCGCTCGCAGTGCGGCCACCGGATCCTCATGCCAGCCCGTATCCCACACCACGCCGCGTGGTGATCATCGGCGGGCCGAGCGCGTCCAGCTTGCGCCGCAGATAGCTGATGTAGGTCTCCACCACGGTCGACTCGGGCGGTGTGTGCTCGTACTGCCAGACATGGCGCAGGAGTTGCTCCTTGGGCACGATCCGGCCGCCGTTGCGCACCAGGAAGCGCAGCAGCGCGTACTCGGTGGGGGTGAGCTCGACGGTGCGGCCGGCGCGGTGGACGCTGTACGTCGTCTCGTCCAGCTCCAGGTCGCCGTAGCGCAGCGGGGGGCGCTGCGGCAGGACGTCCGCCGTGCGGGTGCGCCGCAGGACCGCGGTGATGCGGGCGACGACCTCGTCGATGTTGAACGGCTTGGTGATGTAGTCGTCGCCGAAGCCGAGGGCGCCGACTATCTCGGCGGGCGAGTCCCGCGCGGTGAGGAAGACCAGCGCCAGGTCGGGCCGCTTCGCGCGCAGTTCGCGCCCCAGCGCCCGCCCGTCCCCGTCCGGGAGCATGACGTCGAGCAGCGCCGCGTCGGGCCGGGTGCGCTCGGCGAGCGCGAGGGCCTCGCGGACGGTGCCCGCGATCATCACCTCGAACCGGTGGTAGCGCAGGGCGATGGCGAGGACGTCCGCGATGCTCGGCTCGTCCTCCACCACCAGCACGGTGCCTGGAGCCGTCGTCATGCACCCAGTATCGGGCGGGCCACTGACAGCGGGGCCCGATCCGTCTTTGGAGTTCCTTGAGAGTCATGGCGTAGCCCACCCTCGCGCGAGCCGCGCCCCCAATCCTGTTGCCCAGGACCTGGGGGACCGACCGACGACCGACAAGGAGCGTTGAATCGTGGCGGCATTGGCACGGTGGTGCTATCGGCACCGGCTGGTGGTCCTGTTGCTGTGGGTGGGGGCGTTGTTCGGCCTGGGCTTCTCGGCCTCGACGGCGGGCACGAACTACGCGAACGTCTTCTCCCTCCCGGACACGGACTCCAAGAGCGCGTACGACCTGATGGAGAAGGCCTTCCCGAACACCTCGGGCGACACCGACACGGTGGTGTGGAAGGTCGACCAGGGCTCGGTGAAGGACCCGGCGGTCCAGGACCGCGTCCAACCGGCCCTGGACACGATTGCGAAGCTGCCCGGCGTCGGCGGGGTCACCAGCCCCTATGCCGGCACCCAGGGGGCCACCCAGATCAGCAAGGACGGCACGATCGCGTACGCCCAGCTCACCTTCGTCAAGCGGGCGAACGAAATCCCCAAGGAACAGGTGCAGAAGGTCCTCGACACCGCGCAGGCAGCTGAACGAAGCGGCCTGCACGTCGAGTTGGGCGGCCAGGCCATCCAGCGTGTCCAGGAGCCGCCGCAGGGCCTGTCGGAGATGGTCGGCATCGTCGCGGCGGCCGTCGTGCTGTTCCTGGCCTTCGGCTCGTTCTTCGCGATGATGCTGCCGATCGCCATCGCGGTCTTCGGTGTCGGCATGGGCCTGTTCTCCACCCAGCTGCTCAGCCACACCACCGACATCCCCGACATCGCCCCGCTGCTCGCCTCCCTGATCGGCCTCGGCGTCGGCATCGACTACGCGCTGTTCATCGTCACCCGGCACCGAAAGGGCATCCTGCGCGGCCTGGACCCCGAGGAGTCGGCGGTCACGGCCCTCAACACCTCCGGCCGGGCGGTGCTGTTCGCGGGCGGCACGGTCTGCATCGCGCTCGCCGGCATGCTCGTGACGCAACTGCGCTTCCTGGACGGCGTGGTCATCGGCACCTCGCTGACGGTGGTGCTCAGCGTCATGGCCGCCACCACCCTGCTCCCGGCCCTGCTCGGCTTCCTGGGCCCGCGGGTGCTCAGCCGCCGTCAGCGCCGCAAGCTCGCCGCCGACGGTCCCGAGCCGGAGCGGGCGAGCGGCCTCGCGGCCCGTTGGTCGACCAACGTCGAGAAGCGCCCCCGCCGGATCGCCGCACTCGCGCTGGTCGTCATGGCCGTCCTCGCCATCCCCGTGCTGTCGCTCCGGCTCGGCGCCACCGACCAGGGCAACGACGACGCGTCGACGACGACCAGGAAGGCGTACGACCTGCTCGCCGAGGGCTTCGGCCCCGGCTTCAACGGCCCGCTCCAGGTGGTCACCCAGACCGGCGACACAACCGCGCTGGTCAAGGGCATCGAGTCGACCCCCGGCGTGGCCCGCGTCGCCGCCCTGCCGCCCGCGCAGGGCGTGACGGTCATTCAGGTCGTACCGAAGACGTCACCCCAGTCCAAGGAGACGGACGACCTGATCGACACACTGCGGGACCAGGTGATCCCGAAGGCCGGGGCCCAGGCCCACGTCGGCGGTGTGACCGCGGTGTCCAAGGACTTCGCATCCGTCACCGGCGACCGTCTGCCACTGTTCGTCGCGACGATCATCGGCCTCGGATTCCTGCTCCTGCTGATCGCCTTCCGCTCCGTGGTCGTGCCGCTGACGGCCGCCCTGATGAACCTGATCGCCGCGGCCGCCTCCTTCGGCGTCCTCGTCGCGGTCTTCCAGTGGGGCTGGGGCCTTGACCTGCTGGGCCTCGGCAAGGAGGGCCCGATCAACGCCTTCCTGCCCGTCATCATGCTGTCCCTCCTCTTCGGTCTCTCGATGGACTACCAGGTCTTCCTGGTGAGCCGGATGCACGAGGAGTGGGTGCACACGCGCGACAACGCCCGCGCGGTCCGCGTCGGTCTGGCGGAGACCAGCCGGGTCATCAACTCCGCGGCCCTGATCATGGTCTGCGTCTTCCTGGCCTTCGTGCTGAGCGGCGACTCGGGGGCGGCGATGGCGGGCGTCGGCCTGGCTGCCGCGGTCGCCCTGGACGCGTTCATCCTCCGTACGGCACTGGTGCCGGCCGCAATGCATCTGCTGGGCAACTCCAACTGGTGGCTGCCGGCCTGGCTGGAGAAGCGGCTTCCGCACCTGGCCGTGGAGCCGAAGGAGGAAGCCGTCGTGGAGCGGGCCGTGAACGGCCCGGCCTCGGCGGTGCACGGCTTCATCCGCACCGCCGACGGCGAACCGGTGGACGGCGCCGCGGTGACGCTGCTGTCCAAGGGCGGACGTCAGCTGGACCGGGTGACGTCACTGGCGGACGGCTCGTACATCGTGTCGGTACCGGCGCCGGGCACGTATCTGCTGGCGACCACGGCTTCCTCGTACAGCTCACGGGCGGCACAGGTCGTGGTGACGGACGGGCCGCTGGTGTACGACGTGGAGCTCGCCGAGGGGGAGGTGGACGCGGTGAACTGACCGCGTCCCGCGCCTCAGGACGACTTGCCGGGGGTCGGCAGCACCTTCGTCATCCCCGGCAGGAAGTCCGTGAACAGCTCGTGCACCTCCCGCACCAGCGGGCGCAGCACCCTGAACCGCGCCAGCGACACACCGCGCGCCGTCAGTCGGGCCCCCCGCTCGGCCAGCCGGTAGCTCCGCTCCCGCCCCTCCGTCCGGTCGAAGATCCAGTACAGGACCAGCCCCATCTGGGAGAGCCACATCAACTCGGGCAGGACATCGCGGAGTTCCTCCGGGACCTTGGTCTTCGTCGCGCCCGCCAGGACCTCCCGGTGGACCGAAATGGCCTCCACGCGCGCGTGCTCCGACTCCTCGGAGAACGGGCTGAGCGGGCTGTCCGGGTCGGCGGCGTTCTTGAAGAACTGCACCGCGAACTCGTGGTACGGCGTGGCGATGTCCAGCCACACCTTCAGGACGCCCGCGAGCCGCGCCTCCAGATCGGTCTCCCGGTCCAGGACCCCCCGGATCGCCACCCGGTGCTCGGCGGCGAGCCGGTCGTAGAAGCCCTGGATCAGGTGTTCCTTGCCGGCGAAGTAGTAGTACGCGTTGCCGACGGAGACGCCGGCCTCCTGGGCGATGGCCCGCATCGTCGTCTTCTCGTAGCCCCGCTCCTGGAACAGCCGCATCGCGGTCTCCAGGATCAGCGCACGGGTCTGCTCGGACTTGCTGGGGTTGCCGCCCTCGTCGGGGCCGTCGTTCTTCGCAGGCACGGAACGAGCCTACGGGGTGACGCAGGAGCCGCCGTCGCAGCCCGGTGCGCTGTACGTCCAGCCCTGGCCCGGGTGGTAGGCCCACCCGTCCGTGCGGCGGTACACCTGCCCGCCCCACTGCGCGCCCCGCCACTTCGCCGCCGCGAGGACCGCGCCTCTGGCGAGCCTCGCCCCCGCCGGCGTGCTGAGCCGGTGGGCCAGCGGGCGGTGCTCGCGCAGCGCCCACAGGGTGACGATCCAGGCGGCGGCGGACCGGTAGACCTGCCCGCCGTCGCCGACGACGGTGATCTCGTCGAGGGTGGCGCCGTGGTCGAGGCCGGGGAAGCGCCGCCGGGCCGCTTCGGATGCCGCGGGCACGAGCTCCAGCGGCACGAGCTGAGGCTGCCGTACGAGCCAGTCGCGAAGGAAGGCACAGAGCGCGCACTCGGCGTCGTACAGGACGGTGAGCCGGCGGACCGGGACCCGGTCCGCCTTCGTGGCACCCACCTCGCTCACGCCCCGACCCAGTCCTGCGGCGCGACCGGCGGCACCTGCTCCCGCTCCAGCATCCCGCGCCGCCGGATCCTGTTGAGGACGTACACGTTGCCCAGGTGCATCACACCGAGCACCAGCAGCACCACACCGATCTTGGTCGACAGGGCCTCGAAGATCCCCCTGGTGTCCTCGATGGTCTCGTCACCGCTCAGGTACAGGGCCACGAAGCCGAGGTTGACGAGGTAGAAGCCGACCACCAGGAGGTGGTTGACCGCCTCGGCGAGCTTCTCGTTGCCCTTCAGCACGTCGGCGAGGAAGATCCGTCCGTTGCGGCTGAGCGTGCGGGCCACCCAGATGGTCAGCGCGATGCTGACCAGCAGGTAGATGACGTAGGCGATGACCGTGCGGTCCATGCCCCACCCCTTATTGAACGCGTTCAAAACGCTGACAGGGATGACTGTAGACCTATTTTTGAACGCGTTCAAGCGGGATCTCGCGGCGGTTGCGGCCTCAGGGGCGGCGGCCGAGCTCCGGGCGCTTGCTGTAGTCGGTGAATCCGATGATGTTGCCCCACGGATCGGCGATCTCCGCGGTCCAGCCCGTGGCGACGGAGAAGGGGTCGTCGAGGAGCGGGATGCCCGCCGCGGCGAGGGAGCCGGCCGCCGTCCGTGCGTCGGCCACCTCGATCCACACGCGGGGCGAGGGCCACGGCGGCGACCGGTGCCCCAGTTCCTCCTCCTGCCGCAGCAGGATCCCCGGTGTCTCGCCCCCGACCTTCAGCAGGGCGATCCCGGCCTCGTCGAACCGGAAGCCCACCGTGAACCCGGCGCGCTGATAGAAGTCGACCGCCACGGCGAGGTCCCCGACGGGCAGCAGCACGTTGTCGAATCCGAGCAGTTCGTACGACTGGTCATCTGACATACCGTCAGAATAGGAGCGGTGGAGCGCACCTGTGGGGACCGGCCGTGCTGGGTCACTCATTGGGGCGAGCGACGCCGTTCCCGACATGCTCCCCGTCCCTGGCAACGGATACGAGCAAGGGCCCCGCTCCCGGAACGGATTCCGGGAGCGGGGCCCTCAGCGACGTACGGAAGACGTACGGCAGACCTACAGAAAAGACAGGTCAGAAGCGGCGCGTGATCAGTGCCCGCTTCACTTCCTGGATCGCCTTCGTGACCTCGATACCGCGCGGGCAGGCGTCCGTGCAGTTGAAGGTCGTGCGGCAGCGCCACACGCCGTCACGGTCGTTGAGGATCTCCAGGCGCTGCTCGCCGGCCTCGTCGCGCGAGTCGAAGATGAAGCGGTGCGCGTTGACGATGGCGGCCGGACCGAAGTACTGGCCGTCGTTCCAGAAGACCGGGCAGGACGAGGTGCACGCGGCGCACAGGATGCACTTCGTGGTGTCGTCGAAGCGCTCGCGGTCCTCGGCCGTCTGCAGCCGCTCACGCGTGGGCTCGTTCGTGTCCTTCGTGATGAGGAAGGGCATGACGTCCCGGTACGCCTGGAAGAACGGCTCCATGTCGACCACGAGGTCCTTGAGGACCGTCAGGCCCTTGATGGGCTCGACCGTGATCGGCTTCTCGGGGTTGATGTCCTTGATGAGGGTCTTGCAGGCAAGACGGTTCTTGCCGTTGATCCTCATCGCGTCCGAGCCGCAGATGCCGTGGGCGCAGGAACGGCGGAAGGTCAGCGTGCCGTCGACGTCCCACTTGATCTTGTGGAGACCGTCGAGGACGCGCTCCTTGGGGTCGATCTCCAGCTGGAAGTCTTCCCAGGTCGCCTCGGCCGAGACCTCCGGGTTGAACCGGCGGACGCGGAAGGTGACGGTGATGTACGGGGAGTCGGCGAAGCCGGGCTCGGGGGCCGCGTCCGCCTTCTCCAGAGTCGGGGTTGCCATCAGTACTTACGCTCCATCGGCTGGTAGCGGGTCTGGACGACCGGCTTGTAGTCGAGACGGATGGACTCGGTGCCGTCGTCGCCCACCTCGCGGTACGCCATGGTGTGGCGCATGAAGTTGACGTCGTCGCGGTTCGGGTAGTCCTCGCGGTAGTGACCGCCGCGGGACTCCTTGCGGGCCAGCGCCGACACTGCCATGACCTCGGCCAGGTCGAGCAGGTTGCCCAGCTCGACGGCCTCGAGCAGGTCGGTGTTGAACCGCTTGCCCTTGTCCTGGATCGCGACGTTCTTGTAGCGCTCGCGCAGCTCGGCGATCTTCTCGACCGCGGTCTTGATCGTCTGCTCGGTGCGGAACACCATGACGTTCGCGTCCATGGTCTCCTGCAGCTCGCGGCGCAGGACCGACACGCGCTCGGTGCCGGTGGACGTACGCAGCTGCTCGATCTGCGAGACGACGAGCTCCGCCGGGTTCTCCGGGAGCTCGACGAACTCCGCCGTCTGGCTGTACTCCGCCGCCGCGATGCCGGCCCGGCGGCCGAACACGTTGATGTCCAGCAGCGAGTTGGTGCCGAGGCGGTTGGCGCCGTGCACCGACACACAGGCGACCTCGCCGGCCGCGTACAGGCCCGGGACGACCGTGGTGTTGTCGCTGAGGACCTCACCCTCGACGTTCGTCGGGATGCCGCCCATGGCGTAGTGCGCGGTGGGCTGGATCGGGATCGGGTCCGTGTAGGGCTCGATGCCGAGGTAGGTCCGCGCGAACTCGGTGATGTCCGGGAGCTTGGCGTCCAGCTGCTCCGGCGGGAGGTGCGTGAGGTCGAGGTAGACGTGGTCGCCCTCGGGGCCGCAGCCGCGGCCCTCACGGATCTCCGTGTAGATGGAGCGGGAGACGACGTCACGGGACGCGAGGTCCTTCATGACCGGCGCGTACTTCTCCATGAAGCGCTCGCCGTCCTTGTTGCGGAGGATGCCGCCCTCACCACGGGCGCCCTCCGTCAGCAGGATGCCCATGCGCCAGATGCCGGTCGGGTGGAACTGGAAGAACTCCATGTCCTCCAGCGGCAGCCCGCGCCGGTACACGGCCGCCTGGCCGTCACCGGTCAGGGTGTGCGCGTTCGACGTCACCTTGAAGAACTTGCCGCAGCCGCCGGACGCGTAGATCACGGCCTTCGCCTGGAAGACGTGGATCTCGCCGGTCGCCAGCTCGTACGCCACGACGCCGGCCGACTTCTTGACGCCGTCGACCTCGGTGATCAGCTGGTCGAGGACGTAGAACTCGTTGAAGAACTCCACGCCCTCCTTCACGCAGTTCTGGTACAGCGTCTGGAGGATCATGTGGCCGGTGCGGTCGGCCGCGTAGCAGGACCGGCGGACCGGGGCCTCGCCGTGGTTGCGGCTGTGACCGCCGAAGCGGCGCTGGTCGATCGTGCCGTTCGGGGTGCGGTTGAACGGCAGGCCCATCTTCTCCAGGTCGAGGACCGAGTCGATGGCCTCCTTCGCCAGGATCTCGGCGGCGTCCTGGTCGACCAGGTAGTCACCGCCCTTGATCGTGTCGAAGGTGTGCCACTCCCAGTTGTCCTCCTCCACGTTGGCCAGCGCGGCGGCCATGCCGCCCTGCGCGGCGCCCGTGTGGGAGCGGGTGGGGTAGAGCTTGGTCAGCACGGCGGTGCGGCTGCGCTTCGTCGACTCGATGGCGGCGCGCATACCGGCGCCGCCGGCGCCGACGATGACGGTGTCGTACTTGTGGATCTTCATGAGTGGTTGCCTCAGCCCCGTGCCTAGCGGATGTTCGGGTCGAAGGTGAAGATCACCAGCGTGCCCAGCAGGATGGTGAACACCGTGGCGGTGTAGAGCAGGCCCTTGAGCCACAGCCGGGTGTTCGCGCGCTCCGCGTAGTCGTTGATGACCGTGCGCAGGCCGTTGGCGCCGTGCAGCATCGCGAGCCACAGCATGAGCAGGTCCCAGACCTGCCAGAACGGGCTCGCCCAGCGGCCCGCCACGAAGGCGAAGCCGATCTTCGACACGCCGCCGTCCAGCACGAGCTGGATCAGCAGGTGGCCGAGGACCAGGACGACCAGCACGATGCCGGACAGGCGCATGAAGAGCCAGCCGTACATCTCGAAGTTGCCCCGGGTCGACTTCGGGGACTTCTTGGTGCGCTTGCGCGGGGCCTCGATGAGGGGCGCCGGGTTGTCGACGTTGTGGACGGAGCCGCCCTCGACGGGGCCGATCCCGGACGCGGGGGTTTCAGTGGTGGCCATCGGTGTCAGCTCCCGAACAGTTCACGAGCGGCGTGACCGAGGACGGGGTAGATCGCCCCGAGCATCAGCACGACCCACAGGCCTACGACGGACCAGAGCATCTGCTTCTGGTAGCGCGGGCCCTTCGACCAGAAGTCGACGGCGATGACGCGCAGGCCGTTCAGAGCGTGGAAGAGGATGGCGGCGACGAGGCCGTACTCCAGCACAGCGACGATCGGGGTCTTGTACGTGGCTACGACCTTGTCGTAGTCCTCGGGGGAGACACGGACGAGAGCGGTGTCCAGCACGTGAACGAACAGGAAGAAGAAGATGAGGACGCCGGTGACTCGGTGAGCCACCCAGGACCACATTCCTTCCCGGCCGCGGTACAGCGTTCCAGCCGGCACGGAAGTCCCTCCGGGAGCGGGGATTGGGGCCGCGCCGGCTTTGCCTGTCGGTCGGGCCCGGCCGGGTACGGTCCACCGGCCCCCAGCATCGTAGCGACGCGCTGCCGCAAGCTTTACGGGGGGCCTACCGGTGTGATCAAAGTGGCACGCGTATGGGTTAGCGTTTGCGGCTTCTGGGGTGGGGTGTCCTGTTATTTGCCGGGTGCGGCGTCGTGGGGCTGGTCGCGCCCACGCGGCGGCAGCCGCACATCGTCACAGCCCCGCGCCCCTCAGGAGCTGCACCAACCGTTGCCTTGCCAGGCGCCGGAGCTCCTCTGCCGCAACCACCCGTTCCTCCTCCGGGTCGTTCGTCAGACGTGACCGGATGCCTGCCAATGCGTGATCCAGGGCCTCGTTCGGGGGCAGGCCCTCCAGGCAGATCACGAAGGCGTGGCCGAACTTTGCCTCGTATGCCGCGTGGGCTGCACTCAGGGCTGTGTAGGCGATTGCGTACGTTTCGTCCGGCAGCGGCGGCAATGTCTCGCCTGCCAGGGCCTCCGACAGGTCCGCCGGGGACAGGTCGTACGCCGCCTCGTCCGATGCGGCGAGTAGGGAGTCGATGTCCGGGTAGGGGCGGTGGTCTGCCACCCGATGGGCCCAGCGGAGGCTGCGGAGGCAGTCCAGGAGGAGGTTGCGGGCCTCTTCCGTGGGCGCGATGTTGAAGGCGTCCAGGATGGTGGGCAGCGTCGGTATGGCGGCGACTCGGCCAGGAAGGTGTGTGGGCGTCACGTGTGTTTCGGCAGAGGATGCTGTGAGAACTGCGAGAGATGTGGTCTTACGTTATCGAGATTGGGCGTGACGTGTCCGACGGATGCCCGAATTTCACCCGCAAGAGAGAGTTTCGGAATGCGTGGTGGACGCGCCGTGTTGTCTGTGGGCTTTAGGTTGACGATGTGAGCCAGCACAGGCGCCGGTCCCCGGCGCAGAACGTGAAGCAGCAGCGGCGCATGATCATCGCGGGTGCGTTCGCCGGGACCGTCGCGCTCGGGATCGGCCTGGGGTTCTGGGCCTCCGGCGACGACAGCGGGCCGGCCGGGTCCGCGCAGAAGCAGTCGGCGTCCGCCGGCAGATCCGCAGCGGCGCCCAGCACCTCGGACGGCCGGAGTCCGGCGCCTCGCCCGACCCGTTCGTACCCCCTGTCGAAGGCTCCGCAGACCATCCCCGCCGTGCGCTCCCACACCGCGGCGCGTGGGCCCGGCTGGCGTCCGGTGCGGGGTGAGCGCGTCGTCGTGAACGATGCCGATCTGGCCGACGAGGGGCGTCTGATCGCCGGTGAGCTGGGGCTGACGTACGCGGGTGAGAAGGACGACGTGCAGGCCGGGGACGTACGGCTGGCGCTGAACGACGACGAGGGAGCGAACCCGGAGTCGTATGCGATGACCGTGCGCGGTGGCCGGGTGAACATCAGCGGGCCGACGGATGCCGGGGTGTTCTACGGCACGCGGACGCTCAAGCAGGAGGTGCACGGCGGGGGGACGGCGCCCGAGGGGGTCGTTGACGACCGGCCGGCCAAGGCGGTGCGCGGGTTCATGCTGGACATCGCGCGCAAGCACTTCACCGCGGGCTGGATCGAGGACCGGGTGCGGGAGCTCGGGGACCTGAAGTTCAACCAGCTGGGGCTGCACTTCTCCGACGACCAGGGGTTCCGGATCGAGTCCGACACGCATCCCGAGATCGTCTCGCAGCAGCATCTGACGAAGGCCGAGGTGAAGCGGATCATCGATCTTGCCGCCGCCCGGCACATCACCGTGGTGCCCGAGATCGACTCGCCCGGGCATCTGGGGGCCGTCCTCGCCGCTCATCCCGATCTGCAGCTGCGCAATGTGCGGGGCGTGGCGGCGAAGGGGGCCGTCGACATCTCGAAGCCGGCCGCCGCCAAGATCGTCGATGATCTCCTCAACGAGTACGCCGGCCTTTTCCCCGGCAGCCAGTGGCATCTCGGCGGTGACGAGTACCTGGCGCTGATGGTGTCCAACCCGGCCGCCTCCTATCCGCAGCTGGCCACCGCCGCGGTGAACAAGTACGGGGCCGCCGGCACCGTCTCCGATCTGACCACGGGGTGGCTCAACGACCGGGCCGACACGATCCGGGGCCACGACCGGACCATGCGGGTGTGGAACGACGGGTTCTTCCGGGGGACGTCCGTGCAGCCCGCGAAGGATCTGCAGGTCGCGTACTGGACGGGCAAGGAGATCGGCGCCCGGCAGCCGGTGGAGTATCTGAGCGCCGGGCGGAAGCTGATCAACTACAACGACGAGTTCCTGTACTACGTCCTCGGGCAGCCCAACAACTTCGTCTACCCGACCGGGCAGCGGATCTACGAGCAGTGGACGCCGCGCGTGGTGCGTGGCACGACGGCCGTCCCGTCGAGGTACGACGGGCAGATCCTCGGCGGGTCCTTCGCCGTCTGGTGCGACCTGGCGAACTCGCAGACGCAGAACCAGGTCGCGGCCGGGATCCGGATGCCGCTGCGGGCGACGGTGCAGAAGCTGTGGGATCCGGGGCGGCCGGGACTGTCGTGGACGCAGTTCAAGGCGCTGGCAGGTCGGCTGGGCTGAGCGCGCCCTGACGGCCGTGGCTTTCTTGGCCCATACAGCTGCGAACTGTCGTACGACTGTGGTGTATTCGGCGCGAGTCGAAGGTGACACAGCCGTGGGGGGCCGGGATGGGCTACTGGGGGTATTTCGTCGTGGGCCGCAGCGAGCGGCCGCTTGCGGAACTCGACGCCCTCGCCGGGGCGAAGGGCATGGTGCAGCGGTCGTCGGCGGACGGTGGCTGGCAGGTCTGGGAGTACCCGAGCGGGGACGGCGAGGTCGGGAACATGAACGTCCTCGCCGCCGAGACCGGGGCGCCCGCGCTCTTCGGGTACGTCATGGACAGCGACTGTGTGGTGGTCGAGGCGGCGGCGCCCGAGAGCGGGGCATGGACCACGTGTCTCGCGCGGGCCGCGATGGCCGGGTACCTCGGCGCCGCGAGCGAGGGGCTCACCATCGAGGACTACTTCCTGGAACCCCGGGACGCGGCCGGCCGGGCGGTCGCCTGGGCGGCCGAGGCGGGGCACGACGTGGACACCGGGCCGTTGCTGGACGTTCTGACCTCCGACGCCGATCCGTTGGCCGAAAACCTCTTTTTCCAGTTGCTCGATCGGCTCGGTGTGGTACCGCTGTGACACTCGCGAGCCGTCGCACGCAGTAAGGGGAAGTGCGGGCTCCGTAAGGGAAGAGCCCTGCTGGGCCCGGTACGGGACCCGCAGAAGGAGGCGTGGATGAGCCTGGTGGAACTGATCGCTCAGGCCGACGAACGCGGACTGGCCGCCAGCGGGTTGGCTTGTTTGGATCGGTGTGTGCCGCTGCTGGGCGGTGACGACGAGATCCTGCGGCCGCTCTGGGCCAGCCTCGCGGACTCCGGTGACGTCGGTGACTGGGGCGAGCGGCTGGAGCAGGCGCGCGGGAGGCTGGGCGGTCCCGAGAAGCCGGGCGAGGGCGAGGCCGCGCTGCTGGCCCGCCGGATGCTGGAGGCTGCGCCGGCCGAGCGGTCCGGGGCTCAGGTGCGATTGTGGGCCGATGCGTGTTCGGTCGCCGCGCTGCAGATACACCGGATGCTTGATCCGCTGGAGGACGAGGCGTCTTCGGTGGATTCCCGGCGGGAGGGGCGTACCGAGGGGATGTCGCCGCTCGTCGCCGCGGAGTTGCGGCGACAGGTCGCCGTGCTTGAGTTGCTTGCCGGGCATGGGGTGGGTGGGCTGCGGCAGGCGCTGGAGGTGTCCATCGAGGGGCGGCGGGTTTTGCAGGCGGTGGTCTCGCGAAGGGCGCGCCGCGGGTAGGGCGGTGAGGTTGTGCCGGGGGCGGTCGGTGGTTGGCTGCGGGTGCGTTGTGGCTGGTCGCGCCCGCGCGGCGGAGCCGCACATGTCACAGCCCCGCGCCCCCTAAAAGCCGCTGGCCGCCCCTCGAAAAAGCCGTTCCGGCGCCTCGAAACTACCGCTTCCCGCCCCTCGGAAAGCCGTTCCGGCGTCCCCTGAAGAGACCCGGACGTCTCAGCGCAGTAGGCACTTCACCACCGCGTCGCCGTATTCGGCCGTCTGGGTGTAGAACGCCGTCAGGTCGCGGTGGGTCGCGGTGAGGAGGGCGTGGGTCTCCTGTTCCGTCCGGGGGCCGCCGTAGCGGGGGAGCAGGTCGTCACGGACCCCGCGCCACAGGGCCTCGATGTCGGCCGATATGAGGAACACGGCCACCTGGGCCACCTGCGCCGCGGTCAGGAGCAGGAAGGGTGGTTCTTCGGGGTCGTGGTGGGGGACCGGGCGGCCGCCCAGGATCACGTGGGCCCGGGGGCCCTCCTTGGTGCGGTGCGGGGGCGCTCCCGCGTAGAGGGTGTCGTGGTCGACGTAGTGGTGGTCCAGCATCTCCTCCCGGTGGCGGTCGATCCGTCGGCGCACGGTGTCCCAGTCGTCCTCGAACAGCCGTTGCAGCCAGTTCGCGCTGTTGCGCAGGGCCGAGGGCGGCACCGCGCGGAGATGGAAGTACAGGCTCATCAGTGAGAGGAGCGCACGGAAGGGGCGAAGCGTCACTCCCGGGCAGAACTCCCACCTGAGGGAGTCCTGTGACAGTCCTGCGGTGGCAGTGGGGCGGTACTGCGCCGGTATCGGGAACTCCCCGGAAATCGCGTGACGGATGGCCCGCCGACCCCGCTCCTGTCTATGTGACTACCTTCCACGAGACCAGGCCGAGCGCGGCGACGAAGCCCGTGCGGTGGGCGGCGGACGCGGTCGCGGCGATGCGTGAGGGCGCACGGCTGCGCCTCGACTACTCGGCGCAGAGCCTGTGGCGCGTCGACCGGATGATCGAGGGGATACGGCAGGAAGGGGCGCCGTACGCCGCGGTGGAGAGCGTGTTGCGCGGTTTCGGGGCGTACGCCGGTGAAGTGATCGTCCGTCAGGCGGGCGCCGAGTGGTGGGCGACCGGCGGCGACCACTGGATACGCACCCCGGACGGTCGGATGTGGGACCCCTTCGACGAGGCCCGGCGCTGCTGGAACGGCGACGGTTCGCTGCGGCTGCTGTGCCGGGATGCGACCGACGGCGTCCGAAGGTGACCGCGGCGGCAAAATCGCCGTAATAAGAGACGCTTGCGTTCCCAAACGGTGGCGCCCGGAGGGAGCATGGAGGCGACCTCGGGACGGTACGACTCGGGAGGCCTCCATGGCCGAGAACCGCCGTTGGTGGGCGCTGGTCGTCATTGCGCTCGCCCAGTTGATGGTCGTCCTCGACATGACCATCGTGAACATCGCCCTGCCCTCCGCCCAGGCCGCACTGCACATGTCGGACGGGAACCGGCTGGGGGTCCCCCCACGCCTTTAGGGCAGTGGGGGAGGGTCATCACCGCGTACACCCTGGCCTTCGGCGGACTGCTGCTGCTCGGCGGCCGCGTCGCCGACCTGGCCGGCCGCAGGAACACCTTCGTGATCGGACTGCTCGGCTTCGCCGCCGCCTCCGCGCTCGGCGGGGCCGCCGTCAACTCCGGGATGCTGTTCGGGGCGCGGGCCCTGCAGGGCGTGTTCGCCGCGCTGCTCGCGCCGTCCGCGCTGTCGCTGCTCGCGACCACGTTCACCGATCCGAAGGACCGCGGGAAGGCCTTCGGCATCTTCGGCGCGATCATCGGGGCCGGTGCCGCGGTGGGTCTGCTCGCGGGCGGATTCCTGACGCAGTACCTGAACTGGCGCTGGTGCCTGTACGTCAATGTCCCCATCGCGCTGGTCGCCTTCTTCGGCGCGCTGGCCCTGCTCGCACCCGGCGAACGCCACCCCGACGCCCGCCTCGACGTGCCCGGCGCGCTGCTCGGCTCGGCCGGAATGCTCTCCCTCGTCTACGGCTCCTCCGAGGCGGAGTCGAGGAGTTGGCACGACGGGCTGGTGCTGACGCTGCTCGCCGGCGGGGTCGTGCTGCTCGCGGCGTTCGGGTTCTGGCAGACGCGGGCGCGGGTGCCGTTGCTGCCGATGTCGGTGGTGAAGGACCGTCAGCGGGTCGGCGCCTTCCTGACGACGCTGCTCGTGACCATCGGCATGTTCGGCGTGTTCCTGTTCCTGACGTACTACATGCAGGGCGTGCTCGGATACTCGCCGGTCAAGACGGGTGTCGCCTATCTGCCCATCACCGCCGGGATGATCGTCGGCTCGACCCAGATCGCGGCCCGCGGACTGGGCAAGGTGCCGCCGCGGATGCTGATGGTGCCGGGGCTGCTGGTGGCGGCCGGCGCGCTCGCGATCATCGCGCAGGTGGGCACCGAACCGGCCTACGCCTCGCACATCCTGCCCGGCATGCTGATGCTGGGCCTCGGCATGGGAACGGCGATGATGACGTCCGTCTCGCTGGCCACCGGAAGCGTCGCGCCGCGTGACTCGGGAGCGGCCTCCGCCACCTTCAACACCGCCCAGCAGGTGGGGGGTTCGATCGGTACGGCGCTGTTGAACACGATCGCCGCGACGGTGACGGCGCGATACCTGACGGCGCATGCGGGGCCCGGGGTCGACCCGCGCTCGCTGCAGGCGGAGGCGACCGTGCACGGGTTCAACGTAGCCACCTGGTGGGCGATGGGGTCGCTGCTGCTGGCGGCGACGATCGCGGGCCTGGTCGTGAACGCGGACCGGGCGCCCACCCCGCAAGCTGCGCAGGAGCGGACGCCCGAACTGGTGGATACGGCGATGTGAACTGCCGGGCTGGGGGAAGCGGACCGGCGAGCGCTTCCTTCCAGAACATGGTCACGAAGACCGCGAACATGTGCGACGGGGAGCCGATACCGATCAAGAGGGATCTTCGCGCTGCAGGCACCTGGTCCACGCGGGTAGCGTCCTTGCCGTGCAGCTCAGGTACGCCTTCCGTCTCTACCCCACCCGCGGTCAACAGGCCGCGCTGGGGCGGGCGTTCGGCTGTGCCCGGGTTGTCTACAACGACGCTGTCCGCGCCCGCCGTGAGGCCCGCGCCCAGGACCTTCCGTATCCGAGGCTGGGTCTGCTGTCCCGCCTGCTGATCACCGAGGCGAAGCGGCGGCCCGAGCGGGCCTGGCTGGGTGAAGTCTCCGCGGTCGTTTTGCAGCAAGCGCTGCGCGACCGCGAGCGCGCCTACACCAGCTTCTTCGCTTCCCTCAAGGGGGAGCGCACGGGGGCGCGAGTGGGTGAGCCGCGCATGAAGTCCCGCAAGGACGCACGGCAGTCGATCCGTTTCACCGCGAATGCCCGTTGGTCGCTCACCGCGTGCGCAAAGCTGAACCTGCCCAAGATCGGGGCAGTGAAGGTGAAGTGGTCCCGCGCGCTGCCCGCCGTGCCCTCCAGCGTCACCATCGTCAAGGACGCGGCCGGCAGGTATTTCGCCTCCTTCGTCGTCGACACCGACCCAGTCGTCGACGCCACCCGGATGCCCGACACAGACCAGACGGTCGGCATCGATCTGGGCCTGACGCTCCCCCAGAGGGGGTGCCCCCATCGCGGTCCTGTCCGACGGCACGAAGATCGACTCCCCGCGCTTTTTGCGGCGCGCGGAGAAGAAGCTGAAGAAGGCCCAGCAGGAGCTGTCCCGCAAGCAGAAGGGATCAAAGAACCGGGCCAAGGCCCGTCTCAAGATCGCCCGCGCCCACGCCGAAGTTGCTGACGCGCGCCGTGAGTTCCACCATCAGCTCTCCACGAAGCTGATCTCCGAGAACCAAGGGATCGCCGTGGAGGACCTGTCGGTGAAAGGACTCGCGCGCACGAAGCTGGCCAAGTCCGTGCACGACGCCGGATGGGCCTCGTTCCTCAGCATGCTGGCCTACAAAGCCCAGCGCTACGGCCGCACCCTGGTCAAGATCGGCCGCTACGAGCCGACCTCCCAGACCTGCTCCACCTGTGGCGTCGTGGACGGACCCAAACCCCTCAGCGTCCGGGAATGGACCTGCATCGCCTGCAGCACCGTCCACGACCGGGACACCAACGCCGCACTCAACGTGAAGACGGCCGCCGGACTGGCGGTATCGGCCTGCGGAGCGCAGGTAGGACCAGGAGCAATCCCGGCACAGCGCGAAGAAACAGGAAGCCACGGACTCCCGACCGGAACCGTGCCGCGTAGCGGCACAGGGTCCGGTCGGGAAGGCCAGAATCCTCGTCCTTCAGGACGGGAGCATGTCAATTGATGTGGACCAGGCCGTCCGTCGTGATCGTCGGGCGGCCGCTGGTGCCGGCCACCACGATCTTCACCGTGTGCTTGGCGCCGGCCGACCAGGTCTTCGTCCAGATCGCCTGGCGGTACAGGGTGGTCGACGATTTCAGATCGACGGTGCTGACCTTCACGCCGTCGACGTAGACGTAGGCCTGACCCGAGGTGGACGCACGGCTGACCACCCAGGAGGCGGAGCGGCCGGTGAAGGTCCAGGTCAGGCTCGCGCCCTTCGAACCGCTGGAGTACGACTTGCCGCCGAGGTAGCTGGTGGACGAACGGGCCGTCCAGCTGCCGGACTTGGTGGCCGAGGTCTCCTGAAGGATCACCGGCGTGAAGGACGCGGACGACGTACGGGTGTTG
Source organism: Streptomyces sp. NRRL S-646 (assembly GCF_000720765.1). GTDB lineage: Bacteria > Actinomycetota > Actinomycetes > Streptomycetales > Streptomycetaceae > Streptomyces. The sequence goes on along the minus strand of NZ_JODC01000003.1, from coordinate 575,691 downwards.
CCCGCGTAGTCGTACGCCTTCATCGACCAGGTGCTCGCGGTGCCGGAGGCGGCGGTGCGGCTGGAGCTGGTGGTGGTCGGGCCGAAGGCCGCCGTCGTCGGGGCCAGCAGGCTCACCGACTTCAGGGCGGCGTTGTCGGTCGCCTTCCAGCCGAGGGTGACCGGGACGGCGCCGGTGTTGACCGTGCCGGTGCGCAGGGAGAGCTTCGGGGCGGTGGTGAAGGCCGGCGCGGTCGTCTCCGCGACGACGTTCAGCGCGGCGGTCGTGGTGGTCCTGCCGGACTGGTGCACGGCTCGCACGGCGACGGTGTGGGTGCCCAGCGCGAGGGTCGCGCCCACCGAGGTCGACGTGCCGGAGGCGGTGGCGGCGAGCTTGCCGTCCACCAGCAGCTCGAACCTGGAGATCAGCGAACCCGGCGTGGTCGTCGACCACTTCGCCGTGACGGCGCCCTTGGTGTAGTACGTCGAGCCGGACAGGCCCGCGCCGGACAGCGAGGTGACCTTCAGCCCCTGTACCGGGCCGGACGCCCAGGCTCGGACGGTCGGCAGCTGGGCGTAGAGCGAGCTGCCCGGGCACTGGGTGTTGTAGCCGTCCCGGTGGCCGGAGATCCGGTTGAAGGTGTACGAGCTGCCCGCGGTGAAGCCGGTCCCGAAGTAGTTCGTCTGGGTCGCGCCCGCCTTGAGCTGCACAGTGGAGGAGGGGTCCGCGCCGTACTGGCCGAGCTTCCAGGCCGCGATACGGGCGATCGAGGTCAGGGCCGCGTTGGAGGCGCCTGTGGTGGTGTACTCACCGAGCACCGCGATGCCGGCCGACTCGCGGTTCCAGCCGTAGGTGTGCGCGCCGAGCACCGGGAGGTCGACGCCGCCCTTGCGGCCCTCGAAGATCGTGCCGCACTTGTCGACCAGGAAGTTGTAGCCGACGTCGTTCCAGCCGTTGGTCTGCGTGTGGTACGCGTAGATGCCCCGGACGATCGCCGCCGAGTCGGCGCACGAGTAGTCGTTCGTGCCGTCCGTGTGGTGCACGAAGACGGCCTTCACGTCCGCGTTGTACTCCGACGGGTCGGGGCTGAGCGACTCGTCCGCGCCCCAGTCGGCCCGCGAGACGATCGGCGGCTCGGGCACGGTCGACGGCGGAGCGGTGGGCGTGGTGGCCGTGGGGCTCGCCGAAGGGGACGTGCTCGTCGAGGGGGACGCGGAGTCGCTCGGGGAGGCGGAGTCCGTCGGCGATGCGGAATCGGTCGGAGACACGGAGTCGGTCGGAGACACGGAGTCGGTCGGTGAGGCGGAGTCCGTCGGTGACGCGGAGACCGTGGGCGTCGCATCCGCCGCGTACGCGGCCGGCTCGGCCTTCTGCTCGGCGGCGGTCGCCACCCCCGGGTCGACCAGGTTGACCTCCAGGCCCTTCGGCAGGCCGGAGCTGGTGGAGCCGTCCTTGTGGACGACCTGGACCTGCACACCGTCGGAGGGACCGACCCACAACGGCTCGGAGGCACCGCGCGCGCCGGCCCCCGCCTCCGGGTCCTCCAGCGGGTCGACGTTCGCCTCCAGATCCTTCCAGGCGGTCCACTCGCCGGTCTCGCTGCTGCGGGTGCGGACCTGCGCCGTGCCGTGCAGCCTCTTGCCGGCGTCCTTCCAGGAGACACCGAGCATCGAGAACTGCTCGGTCTGCGTGCGCGGCAGCTCCCGCTTGCCGCTCGCGGTGTCCTTCAGCGCCAGGTCGTAGACCTTCACCGGCCGCTTCGCCTGGCCGTGCCCGGAGGACGGCCCGGCGACGGCGTACGTCGCCACACCCCCGCCGCCCAGTACCACCGCGCCGAGCGTGATCCACGCCCGTCGCTTCATGCTCAGCGGTCTGTACGCACGCGTACCGCGAGGACTCACTTACCCCACCCCTAGAAAAAGACCATGACTGCCACACCTGTCACAGAGCAGGTGGCACTTACACACAGCGCTCGGCTCCGGCCAAACGTCACCCGGCGGCTGCGGGTCGTCGGAGCGGCTGAACCCAGGGCTTGCCGCTCGGGCGGACCTGGGCGATCTGCGGCTCCGCGGCGGGCAGCAGTGTCTCGGGGGCGCCGCCGGCCAGCGGAGTGGCCAGCAGCGGTCCGCCGGGGCCGGGCGTGGTGCCGTACGGCGGGCGGTAGGAGGTGAGCAGCCAGCCGCCGACGAGACCGACGAAGGCGGTACTCGTGCCGTACTGCGGGACCGTCACGGCGGTCTGCGCGCCGGCCGCGTCCTCGCGGCGCACGACCCGGGCCTGGCTCGCGCCCTCGTGGTACACCGCGATGTGCGTCGGGGACAGCGCCGCCTGGAGGTAGAGCGGGTCGTCGTCGCTCGCGTGGGTGCTGATCGTGGTGAAGGCGCCGGTGGCGAGATCGAGCAGGCCGACGGCGGTCGCGTGCCGGAACCGGATGAGGGCTGACGTGCCGTCACCCGCCAGCACGGTCTGCTCCTTGGTGAAGAACTGGCCCTCGGGCGGGTCCACCGGGATGTCGCTCGTGATCGCTCCGGCGTCCGACACGCGCAGGACGTGGAGGCGGACGGCCTGCCAGACGTCGTTGTACTCCTGGGTGATGAGCGTGGAGTCGAAGGCCGCGGCGACGTACTGCCCGTCCGGCACGGCGACGTCGGTGGTCGCGTCCGTCGCGAGGCTGTGCAGCCGGGCCTACCCGCCGGCGTACTGCTGGGAGACGAGCACGGTGTCTCCGCCGTTGCCGTAGTACCCGTGCTGTCCCGGCAGCGCGCCGCTGTAGCCGTCGAGCGTCCGCTCGCCCCCGTCGTAACCGCGCCAGGTGTAAGGCCCCGCCGAACCGTCGGCGTTCGCGCGGCGGTGCACATAGCCCGCGTTCCCGGCGGCGTACAGGGAGTCCTGGACGTACTGGACCGCATCGTCGGTCTGCGAGGAGGCGGAGATGCTCGCGGCGCGCGCCTCGGGGACGACGGTGACCACGGTTCCGGCGGCCAGGGTGAACGCCACCAGCGCGGTGGGCAGGAGCGGGTGCCTCTTCGGCATGCGGTCCTCCAAGTGGTGTGCGGGGAACGGCAGTTGAAGTGCCGTCCGACGAAGGCGCGCGAAGCTGACACGGCAGATAATCGTGCGTCTATTCGAATGACATTGCGGTCAATTGCCGCGGATCCATGGCCTGTTCGCGGGGTCAGTGATGTTCGCGGCGTGCCATCCGCTGGGTCATCCGGGGGAGCGGAACGCCCCCGCCAACCGAACGAAGGGGTGGGGGCCCATGGCCACTGTCGAGGAACGCGTTCCGTGCGCGAGCGGGATGCAGGCGAGCGCGGCGGCCTTCGTCGCCCGCGTGACCGCCCGCAACCGGCTGCCGCTGGACTACTCCGAACGCAGCCTGCGCCTCGTCGACTTCCTGATCGACGGCCTGCGCAAGGGCGGGGCCGACAGGGCGCGGGCGCGGGAGACCCTGACCGGCCTCGGCGCGTACGTCGGTGAGGTCCTCGTGCGCCGCGCGGGGGCGGCCTGGGTGGACCTCGATGCGGAGCAGCGCGTCTGCTTCGGCCAGCCGGTCGGCGTACGGATGCCGGACGGACGGGTCTGGAACCCGCTGGGCAAGGTCCTCAACCGCTTCGAGGCGGGTGGCCCCGAGGAGTCCCTGCAGACCTTCTACCTGACCCTGCACGGGCGGGCGCGGCGGGCGGCCGTCCGGCCTGCGCGGCCCGCGGGCCTGTGACACTTCCGTGACGGCTGGCGCAGTCTCTGTCGTACCACTTGCATCACTCGTACGAACAACGAGGACAGTGTTGGGCCAGGGACGCGAACCCCGCCGAGGACAGGCGTACGACGGGGAGCTGGGCGCGGCCGTCGCGCGGGCCCAGGAGGGCGACGAGGCCGCCTTCGCGGTCGCGTACCGGATCGTGCAGCCCGGTCTGCTCGGGTATCTCCGCGGGATCGTGGGCGACGATGCCGAGGACGTGGCGTCCGACGCCTGGCTGGAGATCGCCCGGGACTTGAAACGCTTCAAGGGTGACGGCGCGGGCTTCCGCGGCTGGACCGCGACCATCGCCCGGCACCGCGCCCTGGACCATCTGCGCCGGCAGAAGGTACGGCCCCGGTCGGCGGCGCTCGAACAGGACGTACTGGAGCTGCCCGGCCCGTACAGCACCCACGACCAGGCCCTTGAGGCGCTCTCCACCGAGCGCGCCCTGGAACTGGTCCGCAGCCTGCCCCGCGACCAGGCCGAGGCCGTGCTGCTGCGCATCGTCGTCGGCCTCGACGGCCCCGGCGCGGCCCGCGTGCTCGGCAAGCGCCCCGGCGCGGTGCGCACGGCCGCGCACCGCGGGCTGAAGCGCCTCGCGACCCGGCTGGGCACCCCAGGTGTGACGAATGAGGATCCCCGGACGCTGGGGGAGTCGAAATGAACGTCGACGGCGAGACGAACGTCAACGGCGGAATGAACATCAACGACGCAATGAACGTCAACGACGGCAGGGACGGCCGCGAGGGCCGGCCGTCGGACACGGATGGATACGGACATGGGTGAACGGCAGAGCGACGGCAGTGCCCCCGGCGGCCGTCGGCGCGTGCACCCCGGCGGCACCGTGTCGGGTACCGAGGACTGGCCGGCCGGACCGGTGCTGGAGAGCCTGCTCGCCGACGCGATGTGCTCGGGCGCGCTCGACGCCGAGGCCGAGCAGCGGGCGGTGGCCGCCTTCCGGGCGGCCCGCGACGCCGGGACGCTACGCGCGCGGACCCGGCGCCGGGACGACTGGCGCCCGCGTGAGCACGGCCGGGCCCGCCGCTCGCTCAGGGCCACCCTGACGCTGGCCCTGGCCGGCCTCACCATGGGCGGTGTCGCTTTCGCGGCGATCGGCTCGGTGGACGGCTCCTCGCACGACGACGGCCGAGCGGCCAGGCAGCGGCAGCACACGCCGGTCGGGTCCTCCGCCACGGCGTCCCGCACGCCCGGTGCCGCCGCCACCCCGGACCGCCCGGACACGGCGAAGGACACCGAGGCGCACTGCCTGGCGTACGAGAAGAAGGTCGACGGCAACGGCAAGGCGCTGGACGCGACGGCCTGGCGGCGGCTGGTCGCGGCCGCGGGCGGTGAGGCGAACGTCACCGCCTACTGCGCCGAGCAGCTGGGGCAGTCGACGGCCACCGCCAAGCCGGGCAAGGACGACAAGACCGCGAAGGTCGAAAACACCCCGAAGGCCGGCAACACCGGCAAGGCCGATGACTCCGGCAAGTCCGGCAAGTCCGGGAAGCCGGAGAAGAGCGCCGAAAAGGCGGGCGGCAAGACCGGCAACTGACCCTCGGCCGAATGTGCGAGCGGCGGGAACAGCCGACTTCGCATGCCCCGGCACGGCCCTCGCGCCCCGTACGTCTGCCGTAGGAACAGGAACCGAAGCAACGGCCGGGGCCGCCACCCCTGGCCTGACTGAGTCATAAAGGGCCTCTGAACAGGCATTTTGTCATCCGGGTGGAGGTTCTCGCTTACCGCCTGGGCTAGCCCCTGTCCGGGTGTTTCCGCCTGTTCCTGACCGCTGTTGGTCATGCATTGGCCATGCGGCCGATCGTCGAGGAAAGGGCTCACCTTCGAAGGTGAGCCCTTCGCCTTTCGAGAAGAGTGCAGGTCGCGGCGGCTACGGCTACACGCGCGACTACCCCGTCGAGCGGTACATGCGCGAGGCCGAGATCATGCAGATATTCGAGGGCACGAACCAGATCCAGCGGCTGGTCATCAGTCGCCGGCTCTCCCGCTGACACCGGCCAAGCGGCTGGGGGTCCCCCCACGCCCTTGAGGCAGTGGGGGAGTGCGTGCCAGGCGCCGGGCGCCCGACCGAGCTCGCGCGGGGGCACCCCCATCGCCGCCGCGCGCTGATCCGACCGGAGATACGACACAGGCTCTCAGCCCCGGACGCGTCGCCCGTCCTTGTAGACCTCGCGGATCCGCTCGGACAGGGACGTCAGGTCGTAGGGGTCCCCGTCCACGACGACGATGTCGGCGAGGAGTCCGGGGCGCAGCCGGCCCGTCAGTTCGCCCATGCCCAGCAGGTCGGCGGCTGAGGACGTGGTGGCGGCCAGGACCTGGGCGGGGCTCATGCCGCCCTTCTCCATCAGGGGCAGTTCGCCGAGGTTTTCACCGTGCGGGCCGACTCCGCTGTCGGTACCCATGGCGACCTTCACCCCGGCCGCGACCGCTCGGGCGAAGGAGTCGCCGTGCGCCGCGGCGGCCTCCCGCGCCTTGGCGAGCACCTCGCCGGAGATCCGGCCCCCGCTCTCCGCCAGTCGGATCACGGCGAGTGGCGCCGACAGCGTGGGCACCAACCAGGTGCCGTGCCGGAGCATCAACTCGATGCCCTCTTCGTCGAGATAGACGCCGTGCTCGATGGAGCGCACCCCGGCCCGTACGGCGTTCTTGATGCCTTCCGGGCCCTGGGCGTGTGCCATCGCGTGGACTCCCGCGGCCCGGACCTCGGCCATCATCGCGGCGAGCTCGTCGTCCCGGAAGTGCGCGTGCCGGGGGTCGTCGCCGGGCGAGGCGACGCCCCCGGTGGTGCACACCTTGATGGCGTCGGCGCCCGCCCGCAGGATCTCCCGGACCCGTAGCCGCATCGCCTCCGGTCCGTCGACGACGCCGTACGGTCGGCCCGGTGTCACCGACGCGAACGGTGTCGAGATCCCCGACGGATGCCAGGCGTCGCAGTGCCCGCCGGTCTGGCTCAGCGCCGTGACCGAGATCCGCATCCGTGGTCCGTCAATCAGCCCGTCCCGCACCGCCTGGCGCACTCCGGCGTCGGCGCCGGCCGCGTCCCGCACGGTGGTGATGCCGACGTCCAGCGTGCGGCCCAGATTCCGCATCGCCTCGTAGTACTGGTACGAGTACGGCGTCCCGATGTGCCGCATCAGATCCAGCCCCGACAGCGTCACATGGACGTGGCAGTCGAAGAACCCGGGCAGCAGGGTCGTCCCGGTGACGTCGACCGCCTCGTCCGCGTCGAGGCCGGTGCCGATGTCCAGGATGCGGTCGCCCTCGATCAGCAGGTCGGCGTAGGAGGGTTCGGCGCCGGTGCCGTCGAAGACGCGGCCTCCGGTGAGGACAGTGCGGCGGAGGGGCATGGCGTACGGCTCCTTGTGGTGGTTTTTTTTGGGGGGGGAGCTGGTTCAGATTGCCTGTGCGGACACGGTCTGCTCGGCCGGCGACGCGAGCCGGTCGGCGGTCGGCGCTTGCCGTCGCGCCGCTACGGCCATGAAGACCACGCCGACCAGCAGCACCCCGGCGAGCACCGCCCACAGCGTCAGATAGCCCGACAGCGACGGCACCCCCGTGTCCGGCAGCAGGAAGGCGCTCAGCAGCACCGCGAACGCCGCGCCCGCGATCGAACCGCCCAGCGAGCGAAGGGTGTTGTACAGACCGGTCGCGATGCCCGCGTCGGCGGCCGGGCTGAGTTCGGTCACCAGTGCCGGGTACGTGCCGGAGGCCAGGCCCATGCCGGCGCCGACCAGGGCGTGGGCGAGCACGAAGTGCCAGACCTGGGTGTGCAGGACGACCAGGGTCATGTAGGCGACGGCGATGAGCGCGAGTCCTGCCGTGATGGTGACGTACGGGCCGATCCGCCGCGCCACTCGGGCGCACAGCGCGGCGAAGACGGTGGCGCCCAGCGTCATCGCCAGGGTGACGAAACCGATCTTGGCCGGTGTGAGGCCGAGCCCGTATCCCGCGGTGGCGGGGGAGGAAGCGAGGAAGGTGGTGTTGGCGACCTGAGCGCCGTAGATGCCGACGCCGAAGCAGAGCGCGGCGGCGAAGGGCAGGCCGAGCCCGGCGCGTCGCACCATCCGCAGGTTCACCGCGGGTGCGGCGGCCCGCAACTCCCAGGCCACCCAGCATGCGCCGACCACGACCGCCACGCCCAGACAGAGGAGCACGGCGGGCGCGGTCCAGCCGGCCTTCGGCGCCATCGCGAGACCGAACAGCAGCGCGGCGATGGCGACGGACAGCCCCGCGAACCCGGCGACGTCGATCCTCCGGGGGCCGTCCTTCGGTGCCGGATCGCCGGCCGGTACGAGGGTGAAGACGATGACCGCGCAGACCGCGAGCAGCAGTGCCGGAACGGCGAGGGTCCAGCCGACCGACGGCAGCGCGGCGTCCGCGAGACCTGCCGTGGCCGAGCCGATGATCGCGCCGAACGCCAGCGCGCTCACCAGGTAGCCGATGCCGCGCCGGGCGGCTTCCCCGCTCAGGCGGCCCCGTACCAGGGCGACTTCGAGCGGAATGAAGGCGGCGAACGGGCCCTGCAGCGCCCGGCCGGTCAGGAACAGTCCGTAGTTCGGGGCCACGGCCACCAGCACCGACCCGACGAGGACGAGGATCACGGCGATCCTGAGCAGTCGGCGGTGCCCGAACAGGTCGCCACACTTGGCGAGGACCGGGACGCTGACGGCGGCGGACAGCAGCAGGACGGCGTTCAGCCAGTTCAGGCCGGCAGCCGAAACACCGTACTTGGCGCCGATGTCTCCGGCCAGGACGGGCACGTAACCCTGCAGCAGCCCGCTGCACAACTCGACGAAGGCGAGGAAACCGACGGCGGCGCCGACGCGGGATTCGACTCTGGGGACGCTCATGGAGGTACTCATGGGGACGCTCCGGAGGTGAAGGGGACGGGAAAGCGGTGAGGGGTGGCGGAACCGTAGGAAAAGTCCCTCACCGACGTGTTCCGTTGCCGGAATCCACCATGGAGAGCCGTATCCCGCGAGAATCGGGCACCTGACCCCAGGGGCTCGACCGAATCCGGCAGGCGTCAGGCTGTCGGCGTCCCCGGACGCAGCACGACCGGTACCGTCCCCCGAGACGTGCCGTCCTCCCGCAGCAGATGCCCGACCTGCTTCACCGGCCGGATCACGACACACCGCTCGACGACCTCGATGCCGGTGAACCTCCGCTCCACCAGCGTCTCCATCTGCGGCACCTGCTGCAGGGACCGCAGCCACATCCCCACCAGCAGGTTCACCGGCCCGGCCGCGGTGATGACGGCCCGCACCTCGGGCACGGCGGCGAGCGCGGCGGCGCCCGGGGCCAGCGCCCCGGCCCGGGCCTTCGCCAGGTACCAGGCGCACACCGGCCACCCGGAGAACGACCGCGCGATCTCGCACCGCATCAACAGCGCCTCGGAACCGAGCGCCTCGTCCATCCACCGCCGTGCACTGGTCGCACTGACGCCCATGGCCCGCCCCACCCGCTCGTAGGAGGCCCGCCCGTCCGGCGTCAGCGCGGCCACGAGATCCCAGAACCACGGCCGCCGGTACACCTCACCGGCAGCCTCGGCCGACCGCGCGCCGTACGCGGATCGCACGACCCCCGCTTCGCTCCGGTCCAGCGCCCGCAGCCGCCACATCCCGCCCTCCGCCGTACTGCCCACCGCCAGATGCACCCGCGACGACAGCACCCCGGGCAACTCGCCGACCCGGTCCAGGGCATAGCTGGTCAGGCTCCGCTCGTCGATGGCCCGCACGGACAGCATCAGGTTCCGCTCGCCGGAAGTGATGTCGAGCGACACACACTCCGGATCATCGGCCAGCACTCGTACGACATCGTCGAGCCGGCCGGGTTCGCATACCAGGTCCACGAACGCCCCGGGCGCCCCCGAGGCCAGCCCCGGATATACCGCGGTCCACGCGAGCCCGCGCTCCCGCAGCCGCTCCCACCTCCGGGCGACGGTCCCCGGATCGGCCCCAACCCCCCTGGCCAGCGCACTCCACGGCGCCCGCGGTGCGACCTGCAACGCGTTGATCACCCGCAGATCGAACTCGTCCAGCCGCTCGGCCGCCCCGGCGGACCCACCGGCATCCGGCTCGATACGCACCATGACCTCATCCTGCACCACGCCCGCGAGCCCGGACATCAGCTGCTCGACGGTGCAGCGGGCCACGCCGACGCCCTTGCGGAGCCGAGTTCTCGCTTTTGACCCGCACGGCTTTGACCTGCACGGCGAAGGCATTCCAGTGGTGGCGGCGCTCGCCCCTCGGTGCCGTCGCCGCAGGAGCGGAGGAGGGGCGTGCCCACTGATCACGGACTTTCGCGCAGGGGAGCAGGTCATCGGCGCGCTGCACGCCCGTGGCACCGGGCCCGAAGCTGCGGGGCACGGCCGTAGTCGGCGTCGGCTCGGCCCCGACGGCCCCTCTGGGCCGGCTGCCGCCCACGCGAGGGTGAATGCCACTACGACGCATTTCGTCGAAGTAGACTTCGACGAAATGCGTAGTAGTCGAGATGTGGGAGAGTGAGTGGAGAAGAGCCTGCCGGCCAAGCCGGACGATGTGGTCGACCGGGACCGGGAGTGGGGTCTGCTCGCGGAGTTCCTCACCGACGCGGATCCGGCGATGCGGCTCGGCATTGTGTCGGGGCGGCGGCGGCACGGGAAGTCGTACCTTCTGCAGGCCCTGTCCGAGCAGGTCGGCGGTCTGTACGTCACGGCGGTCCGGGAAGAGGGGCGGCTGCCCGCGATCCAACGGTTCAGTGACGCGGTTGCCACGCATGCCGGCCTGAGGTCGGGCAGTCTGCGCCTGACCGACTGGCGTGACGTGTTGTCCAATGCCCTTGAGGTGACGTCCCGCTCGAAGCATCCGCTCCTGGTGATCGACGAGTTGCCTTACCTGCTCCAGCACTCGCCCGAGATCCCGGGACTGCTTCAGCAGCTCTACGACGAGCGCCAGCGCGGTGCCCGGCGTGGTGCCGGGCCGGGACCGCGGCTGATCCTGTGCGGCTCCGCGATGAGCGTCATGCACGAACTGCTCTCGGGAACCAAGCCGCTGCGGGGCCGGGCCGTGGTCGATCTGCGGCTGGGCGCCTTCGACTACCGCGACAGCCGGGACTTCTGGCAGATCACCGATCCGCTGACCGCGCTGAAGGTGCACGCGGTCCTCGGCGGGGCACCCGGCTACCGACCGGTGGCCGGCCGTCCGCATCCGGACGACGGCTTTGACGCGTGGCTCACTCGCACACTGCTCGATCCGGGCCGGGCGGTGTATTCGCGTACTGAGACCGAGTATCTGCTGCGCGAGGACCCCAGGATCACGCAGCACACCCTGTACTACGACATCCTCACCGCGATCGCGAACGGCGCCACCACCCCCAGCAAGATCGGGGCTGCTCTGGAGCGCCCGCGCAATGCGGTCGCTCACCCCCTAGGTGTGCTGGAGTCCACCGGCTACATCCGCAGGGAGCAGGACATCCTCCGCTCCAAGCACCCCGTCATCACCCTCGCCGACCCCGTCATCCGCTTCAACCAGCTCATCACCCTCCCGCAGGCGGCTGCCGTGGAGCAGGGCTTCGCAGAGCAGGTCTGGCAGCAGGCCGCCCCGACCTTCAACTCCAAAATCCTCGGGCCGCACTTCGAGGACCTGGCCCGAGACTTCACCCGCCGCTACGCGCACACCTTGCTCCCCGGTGGGCTGCCCGGGCCGGTCGGCACCACCGAGGTTGCCGACCAGGCCGCCCGCACGAAGCACGAGGTCGATGTCATCGCGCTGGCAGCCGGCGAGCGCCCGCAGGCACCCCGAGCGAGGATCGCGCTGCTGGGCGAAGCCAAGGCGACCGCCGCTCGCCGTGGGACCGGCGACCTGGAACGCCTGGAACGCATCCGTGGCCTGCTCGCAGATCAGGGGCACGACACCGCTGCCACCACTCTGGCTCTGTACTCCCTGCACGGCTTCTATCCCGACCTGGTCGACCTGGCCGATCGTCGTGACGACCTCCTTCTGGTCGATCTGCCCGCCCTCTACGGCAGTTGACCAAGACAGCCAAGGCTCCTGCCGAAGCTCGCTGAGCCATGGGCGGAACAGCGCGATGTCGGCCTACGTGCAATGGCTGCTGACGGGTGGGTCGGGGTGAGGAGGGCCTGACGTGCGACGAAAGTCTGGTCGGGTTCACTGGCCAGACCGCGCCATGGCCCAGCACGGCGAGCGCCGAGTCGAAGAGGCCCGAGACCCAACATCCGGGACGGTTCAGTACCTCGTACTGGATAGGATCACGCGAGGTATCCGGCCGGTTGGTCACGCGGTGGCCACGTTCGTCACGGAATCTGTGTATCGCCGCAGGTCAGAGACCTGAGACCGAAGCAACGGCCGGGGCCGCCACCCCCCACAGGAGAGGCCCCGGCCGTCGCGCGGTCGGGCCGCGCGGCGGCCCGTACTCTCTACAGCGCCGTGAGTGCGGTTTCTGTCACACCCCGGGTACAGCGCGCCCTCATCAGGGTGGTTGCATGGTGTACGGACATGGACGAGCGGCGGTTTCAGGTCGTAACGTGCCTTTCGCGCCGGGCGCGGAAGACGAACGACCATCGCGGACCATCGCAACGATCGGCGGCCTCGACGCCGCGACCATCGAACGAGGAACCATCGGGTGCTGGGGGACGACGCGGAGCTGACCGCCGCGGTGCTTGCGGCACAGGACGGGAACGAGACCGCGTTCCGGACTGTGTACCGAGCCGTGCATCCGCGGCTGCTCGGGTACGTCCGCACGCTCGTCGGCGACCCGGACGCCGAGGACGTCACGTCCGAGGCCTGGCTGCAGATCGCCCGTGATCTGGACCGGTTCAGCGGCGACGCGGACCGCTTTCGCGGCTGGGCCGCCCGGATAGCCCGCAACCGCGCGCTGGACCACATACGGATGCGCGGCCGCCGCCCCGCGATCGGCGGCGACGAAACGGAACTGACGGGCAGGGCCGCCGAGTCCGACACCGCCGGTGAGGCCATGGAGTCCCTGGCCACCGACCACACGCTCTCGCTGATCGCCCGGCTGCCGCAGGACCAGGCCGAGGCCGTCGTGCTGCGCGTGGTCGTGGGCCTCGACGCCAAGACCGCCGCCGAGACGCTGGGCAAGCGCCCGGGGGCCGTACGCACGGCGGCGCACCGCGGTCTGAAGCGGCTCGCGGAGCTGCTCGGCGAGGATCCGGAATCGAGCGTCGGCCTGGACGGGCTGCCGCCCCAGAGGGAACCGCGCGGCCGCGCGGTGACGTCCGCGAGTGTGACGCAAAGCGTTGCGCGGACGCAGAAGGACATGTGATGGCCGACGAGCGCTGTGCCTTTCCGGGGGATTCGGAGTCCGCCGGCGGCTCCGCCGCGGGCCCGGCCCCCGCCCGGTGGTTGGACCGCGAAACAGCGGAGCTCCTGCTGCGCGGAGAGTCACTCGAAACTGTCGATGCCGCCGCCCGCGACCAGGCCGAACGGCTCGCGAAGACCCTCGAAGGGCTGATCGTCGAGTCCCCGCCGAGCAGCGCGGAACTCCCCGGCGAGGCCGCCGCGCTGGCCGCCTTCCGAGCGGCCCGGTCCGGCGCGCTCCCCGAGCAGGCCGTCGCCGGCCCCCACCGTGCCCGTCCCCGGAACTCCGACGCGGGGCTCGTCCGCATCGGCGGCCCCGCCCCGGGCCCCCGGCGCTCCCGCTGGGGCCGGCCCGCGCGCTTCGGGCTGACGGCCGTACTGGCCGCCGGCATGGTCGGCGGTGTCGCGTTCGCGGCGACGACCGGAGTGCTCCCGGCGCCGTTCGGCCACGACGAGCCCCACCCCGTGACCTCCGTCTCGGTCGGCGCGAGCCCCCGTCCGCTGGTGTCGCCCTCGCAGAACAGCGCGTTGGGCGCCCCCACCCCCGACGGCTCCAGCTCCCCTTCCGCCGGCCCGACGACCCCGCACGGCCGGGCGGACGGCGGCTCCTCGGCCAAGCCCGGCTCCGGCTCCGACGACGGGCGGGCCACCGGCGGCTGGTGGCTCGGGGCCCCGTCGGCCTGCCGTGACGTGCGCGACGGCAGGGAACTCACCGCCGACCGCAGGCGTGCCCTGGAGGGCGCGGCGGGCGGCTCCGGCGCGGCCCGCGTCTGGAAGTACTGCAAGAACGTCCTCGCCGGCACCGACGGTGCGTCCCGCAGCGGCGACGACAAGGACGGCAAGGGCAAGGGCAAGGGCGGACAGGGCCACGAGAACGGCAAGGGCGGCGACCAGGGGGACCAGGGTGGTGACGGCGACGGCCATCACATAGCCCCCGGCCCCACCGTCATGCCGTCCCTCCCGCCCCTGCTGCCGAGGCACCTGGTGACCACGCCGACCCCGTCGCCGAAGCCGACGTACAGCGCGCTCTGACCTGCGGTTTTGTAGCTCCCAAAATTTTCTTTGGCCTGCCAGTAACGTTTTCGGCCCCACCCGCGCAGTACTGAGTGAGCCGACTGGTCATCGGCCGTCGCACAGAGCCGGGGTTCCCCCCGTACCCACGGCTCGTGCATCGGCGCGGGCGGGACACGTTCCCCCGGTCCCGCCCGCGCCCCACTCACTTCTCTCCCGCTTCCGGGACTCACCGGTACACGACGACCTTGTCGCCGTTGTTCACCTGCGCGTACAGACCCGCGATCGCCGTCTCGTCGCGGACGTTGACGCAGCCGTGCGAGGCGCCGGCGTAACCGCGGGCTGCGAAGTCGTACGAGTAGTGCACGGCCTGGCCGCCGCTGAAGAACATCGCGTACGGCATGGACGAGTCGTAGAGCGTCGACCAGTGGTGGCGGGACTTCCAGTACACGTGGAAGACGCCCTCGCGGGTGGGCGTGCCCGTCGCGCCGAAGCGGACCGACATGGTCGACACCGTCCGCCCGTCGATCATCCAGCGCAGGGTGCGGGTCGTCTTGTCGATGCACAGCACCCGCCCGGTCAGACACCGCGGGTCGGCAGGACCGGCGGGCTGACCGCCCATCAGATACAGCTCCCACTTCCCGGGTTCGTGCGTCATCTTCAGCAGCCGATGCCAGGTGACGGTGTCCGTCTCCCCGGTCCTCGGCAGCCCGCGCTTGCCCTGGAACCCCCTGACCGCGTCCTCGGTCAGGTCGTCGTACGTCCCGGTCGGACCGTCGTAGAGCCAGGCGACCTGACGCAGCCGGGCCTGGAGTTCACGCACGTCGTCCCCGGAGTCGCCGCGGGACCACAGCACGGCCGGACCTGCGGTCGAGGGGGACGCGCTCGGCTTGCTGCCGGAGCCGGAGCCGGAGCCGGAGCCGGAGCCGGAGCCGGACCCCGAGCCGGACCCGCCGGAGGGAGCCTTGCTGCTCGGCAGCTGGATGTGCACGGGCGAGTGACCCTTGCCGTCCGTGCCCTGCACGGTGCAGCCGCACACGGTGACCAGGGCCGCGAGTGCCGCCGCAGCGGCGATCGATCTCCCCATGCCCGTCTTACGCACAGCGACCCCCGTCGTCTCACCGATGCAACCGAAAGACCCGCGTGTCACCTGAGATGCTGCCCGCGGATGACTGGTTGCGAACGGCGGGGCATGGTTGTGACGGAGACCGCAAAAGCGCTGTGAGGAAGCTCCCAGCGTGCTTCCCTCCACCGGCTGCACGCACCCCGCTACAGTCCGCAGGAGGGTCGGTCTGTACTGGCCAGTAAATCGGCGGGAGGCATCACACCATGGCGCGCGACTCGGAGTCCGGACTGCCCATCGAACCGGTCTACGGGCCTGAGGACCTTGCGGGCTGGGACCCGGCCGGGAAGCTGGGCGAGCCCGGCCGGTACCCCTTCACCCGCGGTGTCTACCCGTCGATGTACACGGGCCGCCCCTGGACCATGCGCCAGTACGCCGGTTTCGGCACGGCGGTGGAGTCCAACGCCCGCTACAAGCAGCTCATCGCCAACGGCACGATGGGCCTCTCGGTCGCCTTCGACCTGCCGACCCAGATGGGCCACGACTCCGACGCCCCCATCGCGCACGGTGAGGTCGGCAAGGTCGGCGTGGCGATCGACTCCGTCGAGGACATGCGGGTGCTGTTCGGCGGCATCCCGCTGGACAAGGTCTCGACGTCGATGACGATCAACGCGCCGGCGGCCCTGCTGCTGCTCATGTACCAGCTGGTCGGCGAGGAGCAGGGCGTGCCGGCCTCCCAGCTCACCGGCACGATCCAGAACGACGTGCTGAAGGAGTACATCGCGCGGGGAACGTACATCTTCCCGCCGAAGCCCTCCCTCCGGCTGATCGCCGACATCTTCAAGTACTGCAAGGCCGAGATCCCGAAGTGGAACACGATCTCGATCTCCGGCTACCACATGGCCGAGGCGGGTGCCTCCCCCGCGCAGGAGATCGCCTTCACCCTGGCCGACGGCATCGAGTACGTCCGCACGGCGGTCGCCGCCGGTATGGACGTCGACGACTTCGCGCCCCGGCTCTCCTTCTTCTTCGTGGCCCGTACGACGATCCTCGAAGAGGTCGCCAAGTTCCGTGCGGCCAGGCGCATTTGGGCCCGCGTGATGAAGGAGGAGTTCGGCGCGAAGAACCCGAAGTCGCTGATGCTGCGCTTCCACACGCAGACCGCGGGCGTCCAGCTGACGGCGCAGCAGCCGGAGGTGAACCTGGTCCGGGTCGCCGTCCAGGGCCTGGCCGCGGTCCTCGGCGGCACGCAGTCGCTGCACACGAACTCCTTCGACGAGGCGATCGCGCTGCCCACGGACAAGTCCGCGCGGCTGGCCCTGCGTACCCAGCAGGTGCTGGCCTACGAGACCGACGTGACGGCGACGGTCGACCCCTTCGCGGGGTCGTATGTCATCGAGAAGATGACGGACGACGTGGAGGCGGCCGCCGTCGAGCTGATGGCCAAGGTGGAGGAGCTGGGCGGCGCGGTCAACGCGATCGAGCACGGCTTCCAGAAGTCCGAGATCGAGCGCAGCGCCTACCGCATCGCCCAGGAGACCGACTCCGGCGAGCGGGTCGTGGTCGGCGTCAACCGCTTCCAGCTGGACGAGGAGGAGCCCTATGAGCCGCTCCGCGTCGACCCGGCCATCGAGGCCCAGCAGGCGGAACGCCTGGCGAAGCTGCGCGCCGAGCGGGACCAGCCGGCGGTCGACGCCGCCCTGGCGGCCCTGAAGAAGGCGGCGGAGGGCGAGGACAACGTCCTCTACCCGATGAAGGACGCGCTGCGGGCCCGGGCGACGGTGGGCGAGGTGTGCAACGCGCTGCGGGAGATCTGGGGGACCTACGTCCCCTCGGACACCTTCTGAGCAGGGGTTCCGTCATGTGATCCGCCCGGGGGGAGTGTCGTACCGTCGTGCGACACTCCCTCTCATGCTTGGCGTCATCGATCTGCCCACCTATTTGGCAGGACTTGTCCTGATCGTCCTGCTTCCCGGGCCCAACTCCCTGTACGTGCTCTCGGTTGCCGCTCGCCGTGGGATACGGGCCGGGTACACCGCCGCGGCCGGAGTGTGGTGCGGGGACACCGTGCTGATGACCCTCTCCGCCGCCGGGGTCGCCTCGTTGCTGCAGGCGAATGACGTGCTGTTCGGGATCGTGAAGTACGCGGGGGCCGGCTATCTGACGTGGCTGGCGGTCGGGATGATGCGGGCCGCGTGGGGGATGTGGCGGACCCGGCGGGAGCAGCCCCGGCACGAGGAGGAGGCCGTCGTCACCGACGAGCGGCCCTACCGGCGGGCGTTCGTCGTCAGTCTCTTCAACCCCAAGGCGATCCTGTTCTTCGTCGCCTTCTTCGTGCAGTTCGTCGACCCCGGATACGCCTACCCGGCGCTGTCCTTCGTCGTCCTCGGCGCCTTCGCCCAGCTCGCGAGCTTCCTCTACCTCAGCGCGCTGATCTTCGGCGGCACCAAGCTCGCCACCGCCTTCCGCCGCCGCAAACGCCTCTCGGCGACGGCCACTTCGGCGGCGGGGGTCCTGTTCCTGGGCTTCGCGGTGAAACTGTCGCTGGCGAGTGCGTGAGCGTTCCACGGGGGCGAACTCCTGCCGGGGCGGTGTGACGTTTCGGCTCGGTGACCGCATCCGGCACGCGGCTCCGGCCGGTGGGCGCCCCGTCGCCGCGGTTCATCCGACCCGGATGCCGTACCGCGCCGCGTAGTCCGGCAGGCCCTCCGCCGTCCGTCCCGCCCAGCCCACGTAACCGTCGGGACGGATCAGGAAGACGCCGGTGCCGTACGCCTCGTGAGACGGGACGCAGACCGTCGGGACATCGGCCCGGGGGGCTTCGGAGCCCACCGCGAGCAGCGTCCAGTGCGGGCCCCGGAACGCGTCGAAGAGCCGTACGTCCCCCACCGTCCCGTCCGGTGCCCGGTCCCCCGCACGGACCGGGCCCGTGGCCGCGCGTGTGTCCTCGGTGAGGGGCGACTGCCGGTAGCCGAGGCCGAGTTGGACGGTGGCGGCGCCGCGTTTGACCTCGCCGCGGTGGACCCCCGTGGAGATGTCGAGCATCTGCGCCGCAATCGGACGCCGCTCCTCCTCGTACGTGTCCAGCAGGGCCGTGTCCGTGCCGTTCCGCAGTACCGCGCCCAGCTTCCAGCCCAGGTTGTAGGCGTCCTGGATGCTGGTGTTGAGGCCCTGGCCG
This sequence comes from Streptomyces sp. NRRL S-646, assembly GCF_000720765.1. Lineage (GTDB taxonomy): Bacteria > Actinomycetota > Actinomycetes > Streptomycetales > Streptomycetaceae > Streptomyces. Next base: position 557,383 of record NZ_JODC01000003.1, on the reverse strand, counting down.
CCGGCAGGGGAGTGGACGTGGGCCGCGTCTCCGGCGAGGAAGACCCGGCCGGAGCGGAAGTGGTCTGCCAGGGCCGCCCGGGGGCGGAAGTCCGAGGCCCACCGGACCTCCGTGATGTCCTGAGGCGCCAGGTGCGAGCGTGCGGCGGCGACCTTGCGGATGCCGTCCAGGGACAGGTCCACGTCCGTGCCCTCCGGGAACTGGGCGACCAGTTGGAAGTCCTCCGTGCCGGCGAGCGGGCAGATGGCCATGTAGCCGTCGCCGTCCCCGCTCGGCGGGAAGACATGCCAGTTGTCGCGGTCCAGGCCGGTGATCCGGACGTCCGAGACCAGGACCGGGTTCGGGTCGACCTCCCCCGCTTTCGCATTCGGTCGAGCGGGGGCACCCCCGCCGCCGGTCATGCCGATGCCGAGCGCGCGCCGGACCGCCGAGCGTCCGCCGTCCGCGGCGACGGCGTACCGGGCGCGCAGACCGGGCCCGGACGCGAAGTGCAGGGTCACGCCGTCCTCGTCCTGGTCGAGTCCGGCGACCTCCCGGCCGAACTCCACCCTGCCGCCCAGCTCCCGGAGCCGCGCGAAGAGGATCTCCTGCGTCCGCCACTGCGGCACCATCCACGGCTCGGTGAACGCCGAGTCCCCGGCCGCCTCCTTCACCTCGTCGGCGTCGAACATCCGGTGCTCGCCGACCCGCTCGCCGTCCTGCCAGATCATCCCGACCGGGTAGCGCCCGCCGGCCGTGAGGATCGCGTCCAGCACCCCGAGGTCCTCCAGGACCTCCATCGTGCGCGGCTGGATGCCCTTGCCGCGCGAGCCCGGGAACAGTCGGTCCGCCTTCTCCACGACCAGCGCGTCCACTCCCCGCCGGGCGAGGTCGACGCCCAGGGCCAGACCGGTCGGGCCCGCGCCCACGATGACGACATCGAGATCGTTCATGATCCACTCTCCTTAACGCTGTTAAGTGCCAACGGATCCGAGAGTGCCCTTAACGCTGTTAAGCTGTCAAGTGTGAGTACGGAGAAGCGCGCACCCCTGGACCGCAAGCGGGTCGCCGACACGGCCCTGAAGCTGCTGAACGAGGTCGGCCTGGACGGCCTCACCCTGCGGGCCATCGCCAAGGAGCTGGACGTCAAGGCGCCCGCCCTGTACTGGCACTTCAAGGACAAGCAGGCGCTGCTCGACGAGATGGCGACGGAGATGTGCCGCCGGATGGTCGCGGGCGCCGCCCTCGATCCGGCCGACACCTGGCAGGAGCGGCTGCTGAAGGCCAACCGCGGTCTGCGTGCGGCCCTGCTCGGCTACCGCGACGGCGCGAAGGTGTACAGCGGCTCACGCTTCACGGGCACCGATCATGCCCGGGAGTTGGAGGAGAACCTGCGCCTGCTCACTGCCGCCGGCTTCACCCTCACCCAGGCGGTGCGCGCGGGCGCCACGGCGTACTCGTACACCATCGGTTTCGTCACCGAGGAACAGGGCGTCCGGCCCCTGCCCGACGAACGCCGCGAGGGCTACGGCGTCGAGGAGAGGGCCCGCCTGCTGGCCGACTTCCCGCTCGCGGCCGCGGCCGGCGCGGAGATCTTCGAGGACTACGACCGGCACTTCGAGGAAGGGCTGGAGCTGGTCGTCGCGGGGATCGAGGCGCGGTACGGCAGTACCTGAGCGCTGCGTCGGCGTCCGGTGAGCGGGCCTCAGCGCGGTCCGGACAGTGCCGCCCGCAGCTTCGGCGTCAGTCGCTTCTCGACGTAGCGATTGAGCAGCCAGGCCAGCAGCAGCATCGATGCGATCGTCAGGACGAAGGTCGCTGCCGACGGCAGGCCGAGGCTGATGTGCAGGGCGTGGATCACCACCCAGCCCAGGTGCTCGTGGACCAGGTAGAACGGGTACGTCAGCGCCCCGGCCACGGTCAGCCAGCGCCAGTTCGCCCAGTTCAGCCAGCCCAGAGCGATCGCGGCGACCGCGACGAAGCCGAATGCGACGATGAGGGTGATGCCGAGCGAGGAGCGGTGGGCGAAGGCGTTCGGGTCCGACGCGTTCCACAGGCTGCGCACCGCGTAGTGCTGCCCGATCAGGAAGCTCACGGCCACGATGCCCCAGGCGTAGACGTCGCGCCGGTCGCGGTGGACGAGGTAGAGCCCGACACCGCCGATGAAGAAGGGCGCGTACTCGGGTATCAGCACGATGTCGAGCAGCGGCATCTTCGCTCCCTGCGCGATCGCCGCCGCCAGCGTCCAGCCGGCGCAGAACAGGATCACGCGGCGACGGGTCGCCCCAGGCAGTACGACGCACAGCGCGAACAGCGCGTAGAAGCGGATCTCCGCCCAGAGCGTCCAGCACACCCCCAGCACCCGGTCCACGCCCAGCGGTTGCTGAAGCATCGTCAGGTTCACCAGGGTGTCGCTCGGCGACAGGGCCTTGTAGGCGACCATCGGCAGCGCGAACACCGCCGACACGATGAGTATCGCCGCCCAGTAGGCCGGCAGCAGCCGGGAGGCGCGGGAGGCGAAGAACGACTTCAGGGGCCGGCCCCAGCCGCTCATGCAGATCACGAATCCGCTGATCACGAAGAAGACCTGGACACCGAGGCAGCCGTAGGCGAAGTAGCCGTGCAGCGCGGGGAACTGGTGCTTGGCGGAACTTCCCCAGGCTCTGGTGACCTCGCCGCCGCGTCCGCCGTAGTGATACGCCGCCACCATCAGCGCGGCGATCAGTCGCAGTCCGTCCAGGGCGCGGAGCCGGGTCTCGCGGGGTGCCGTCCGTATCGGCCGATGGTTTACCGGCGCGTTTGCCGGCGTGTCGGGCACCGGTCGGACGGTCGTGCTGGTCACTGGATTCCCCTCGCTGCACTCACTCTCATGGGTGTGTCACAGCACATTAGTCCGAATCACAGGGTTGCCTTGATGTGCAGGCCGACCATTTGTCTTACGGTCCCGGCAAGTTCATCTGAATGTCGTTTTAACTTCCTGGGCATGCCCAGAATCCCCCCATGGCGCACGCGATGGCTGCGCCGGGTTCCTGACCCAGAACGGCGGGTCCTCACACCGGTGGGGACCCGCCCTCCTTTATCGCGCTACGGCCTTCTTCAGCGCCCGCGCCCGGCGGACCACCCGACGGGCCGTGGAGTTGCGGGGGAGGAACGCCAGACGCTCCGGGATGCCGCCCGGCAGCCCCAGCGCGGTGAGCCGCTTCCGCCTGAAGTACCGCTTGGTGCGGGCCGAGAGGTGCTTGGAGAGGTGTCGTTCCGCAGCCGTCCGCAGGGACGGGTAGATCTGCGGCTGCATCGTGTAGCTGAGAGCGTCGAGCAGACCGTCCAGGGTGCTCGCGGGCAGCGTCTTCTCGTTCTTGCCGTCTTCCAGGTCCGGCAGCAGCGCGTCGGCCAGGACGACCGGGACCCGGTTGCTGTTCTGGAACGGCGTGAGACCGTCCAGCAGCGGTGCCGTACCGATGCGGGCGACCGGGAGGCCGTAGAACGCGGACGCCGTGAAGAGCGCCGTGGAGAAGCAGCCCACGACCAGGGCGGGCCGCGACTGCTCGAACAGCACCTCGGCGAGGACGGGCAGGTCGAGGACGGTGAGGTCCACGCCCAGCTTCCCGGCCTCGGTCTCCAGGGCGCGGCTGTAGCGGGCCGGCGCGGTGGGGTGCGGCTTGAAGACGATCGAGCGGTGCCCGCGCTCGACCGCTCCGCGCATCATCCGCACGTGCAGGTCCTCCTCCTCCTCGGGGGAGAGGATGCCCAGAGCGGACAGGTACTGGCCGAGCAGCAGCGCCGAGTTGTCGGGGAGGACGGGCAGGTCCTCGACGGAGGAGGTGAGTTCGCCCATCACCTTCAGGAACGCCTCGGTCGACACGAGCTCCGCCGGTACGTCGAACTCGGTCAGCAGGCGCGGGGTCAGCCCCGGCACCAGGTCCAGGTGGAGCAGGCGCCGCACGCGCGTGCCGACCAGCGGGTCGATCTTGTTGCGGGTGGGGCCGTAGCTCATCAGGCCGTCGGCGTAGACGTGCACGGGCGCGTCGGTGAACAGCTGGGCCACCGTCAGCGCCGGGGCGACCTGGATGGACTCCACGACCAGCTCCACCCGGTCGTCGCCCAGGCCCCAGAGCAGCCGCAGATAGCGCTCGAAGAGCGGGATGTCGTCCTGGCGCGGGGTCCAGGCACCGGGATGGAAGGGGCGGATGGCCTCGTTCCAGGACAGGACCTCGTCGAAGTGGTCGCGCAGCGGCTCGAAGCCCGGCATCTCGTCGACGGGCGGCGTCGTCTCCGGGGTCGCCGAGTTGTTGAAGACCAGCAGCAGACTGCGGTCCTCGTCCTCGAAGCAGTCCGAGTCCAGCGCGGCGGCCAGGGTGGCGGCGCCGTACAGGGTCGAGACGCAGTAGATGCGGGTGGTACGGGGCATCAGGCAGCCGCCTTCGCTGTCGTGATCCTGCGCCGCAGCCGCCGCAGCTTGGAGGAACGGTGCATGTCCATCGTTTCGAGTACGTCGCCGAGCATGTCCTGCGGCAGGCGCTGGATGGCCGCCGCGCTCCTCGCCCGCAGCTGCCGGTACACCGACGGCTCCCACTTGTCCTCGTCCGAGACGTGGTGGGCGATGATCGCGCAGTACGTGCGCACCGCCTTCGGCAGCAGCCGGTCCGCGTCCGGGTCCTTCGCCGTCTCCTCGATGACCTGGTCGAAGGCGCGGATGAAGTCGAGCTGGCGGACGTCGCCGATCTGCGTCAGGGAGGACGCCACCCCGCGCCGGTAGAAGACGCCGAGCAGACTCACCACGGCGAACGACTCCGCCTCGCGGTGCAGCTTCCAGATCCAGGGCCGGTCCTCGGCCGTGCGCAGCCCGTCGGTGAAGTGCAGCAGGCCCTTGTCGAGGAGCCGGCGGTGGTAGGCGCCGGCCCAGGCGAAGGCGTAGTCCACGGAGGTCGAACGGTCGGCGGGCAGGATCGCCTCGCGCGGGTTCAGTGCCTCCCAGCGGCGCCCGATGGGGACCCGGTTCACGCTGCGCGCGCGGGCGGTCGCCTGCACATGGTCGGTGCGCACGAAGTCGACGCCCAACCCTTCGATGGCCTCGACCAGTTCGGCGAAGTAGCCGGGAGCCAGCCAGTCGTCGCCGTCCAGGAACGTCAGGTACTCGCCCTGCGCCGCGTCCAGGCCGGTGTTGCGGGCGGTGGCGAGTCCCCCGTTCTTCTCATGGCGGATATACCGCACCTGCGCCACGTCGGAGAGCTCCTCGGCCGCGCGTTCGAGAATCGCCGGAGTTTCGTCCTTCGAATGGTCGTCGACCAGTACGAACTCGAAATCCCGTCGCGCGTTCAAGCGAAGGCTTTTGAGGGTGTCCGGGGCGTATTGCTGCACGTTGTAGAACGGCACGATCACGGAAAGCTTTGGCACATGCGAAAGCGTAGGAGGCAGTCCGGCGGCGTACCTTTCCGGTGCCCGTACAGGGGGTGAACTCAATGTGTCGGAACGGTGCATCGACTGTAGCTCCGGGGATTTGGCGGGCCAGTTCGGCTGTCGGCGGGGTGTTGTTAACTTTTTGTTGAGGTGCGGTTGGGCCGCTCCTCGGAATTGCTTCCTAGCGTCTTCGTCGTGCCACCAAGTACCTCGAAGCCCACGCGAATCGCCGTACTCGCGGACTCCGACACCCGCTGGAAATGGGGTGCGCTGACCGCGGCTCGTATCGCCCCGGGCCCGTCCATGGAAACCGCAGCCGGCGAGGACGCGCAAGTCGGTCTCGAGCTGAGCGGATTCCTGCTGCGCGGGCGGGCGACCCCGACCCCCCGCCAGCTGGCGGAGGTCGGTGTGCGCGCCGACTCCCTTCGCGAGGTCACGGCCGTGGAGTTCCTGCGCGCCATGGGCGAGGAGGAGTACGACGTCGTCGTGCTCGCCCTCGTCGGCGGCGGCGTCCAGGCGATGCTGCACGGGCTGCGGCGGTTGTGGGAGGGCCGCGAGCGGCGTCCCGTCGTCGTCACCGGCTATGTCGGCGTCGTCTACGAGAAGCTCGCCGACGGCCTCCTGCTGCGACACGGCGCGGACCTCGTCCTCGCCAACTCCCGCCAGGACGCGGAGCGTTTCCGGGCCGTGTACGAGGGGGTGGGCGCCGACGCCTCGTCGGTGACCGAGGTGGCACTCCCGTTCCTCGGCGGAGCGGCCTACGAAGGTGAACACGATCCGTACACGGTGGTGTTCGCCGTCCAGCCGTCCGTCCCGGACAGCCGCAAGGACCGCACATACCTGCTCAACCGGCTGATCCAGCACGCCCGGCTGCACCCCGAGCGCGAGGTGCTGCTGAAGCTGCGCTCCAAGCCGGGCGAGCACACCACGCACATCGAGGAGCAGCCCTACCAGAAGCTGGTCCAGCGGCTCGATCCGCCGGCCAACTTCCGCCTGGTGTACGGGAACATGGGCGAGGTCCTCGACCGCACCGACCTGCTGGTCACCATCAGCTCGACGGCCGCACTGGAGTCGCTGCACCGCCGGATCCCGACGGTCGTCCTGACCGACCTCGGTGTGCGCGAGGTGCTCGGCAACCACCACTTCGTGGGCTCCGGATGCCTCGCCTCCTGGGACCAGCTGGACGCCGGGCACCGGCCGACCGCCGACGAGGAGTGGGTGGCCCGGCAGGGCGTCGTCGCGGACGGCTCCTACGCCACCGCCTTCGACGCGGCCCGCGAACGCATCGCCAAGCTGCTCGACCGCGGCCCGGCCCCCCTCACCCCGTACTACACACCGGCGACCGCCCCCGGCTACCTGCCCGGCATCCTCGCCCGCCACCACCTCGGTCCGGACGGCAGCCCGCTGCCCGGCGCCCCGGCCGCCGACAGGGAGCCGGGCCCGGTCCGCCAGATCGTGCGCCGCGCCGCGCGCGGTGCCTATCGGCACGGGGTGCAGCGGGTGGCCCCGGTGATCCGGCGGATGGGGGAGCTGTGAGCACCGACCGGACGACCGGCGCGCAGGCCGCAGGCGCCGCGGAAGCGGCGGTCGCGCGAGTCGTGTCCGCCGTGACGGCGGGTGCGGTCCCGCAGGGCGGCGGGCGAAGCAGGCCCGGCGAAGTCCGTTGCGGTTCGGCCGCGCCCCAAGGGGGCGCGGGGCTGTATCGATCTGCGGCTCCGCCGCGATGGGGGTCCCCCCGCTCGAGCGAAGCCGAGAGTGGGGGAGCGACCAGCCACGACGAACCGGCAGACGACCGACGTCCCAGCGCGGCCCCGCGGCCGGGCCGCACATCGGCCCAGCCCGCGGAGCGCCCCACCCCGATGTCTCCGCAAGGAGCCCAAGGAGTAGTCCCCATGTCCAACCCGCAAGCGGGCCAAGGCGCTTCCGTGCGTCGGGTGCTCGCGGTGATTCCAGCGCGCGGCGGCTCCAAGGGCGTGCCCGCGAAGAACCTCGCCCCCGTCGGCGGTGTGCCGCTGGTGGCGCGGGCGGTGCGCGAGTGCCTCGCCACCCGCCTCGTGACCGATGTCGTCGTGTCCACCGACGACCAGGCCATCGCAGCCGCCGCCCGCGAGGCCGGCGCCGAGGTCGTGCTGCGCCCCGCCGCCATCGCCGGGGACACCGCGACCTCCGAGGCCGCCGTCCTGCACGCCATGGACGCCCACGAGGCCCTGCACGGCGCGGCCGTCGACGTCGTGGTGTTCGTGCAGTGCACCAGCCCGTTCATCATCCGCGAGGACATCGACGGAGTGGCGGCCGCGGTCGCCGAGAACGGCGCCGACACCGCCGTCACCGTGGCCCCCTTCCACGGCTTCATCTGGCGCGACGCCGAGGACGAGGTCGCCGCCGGCACCGTCTCCGAGGCCGACGCGGCCACCGGCGGCGGCTACGGCGTCAACCACGACAAGTCCTTCCGCCCCCGCCGCCAGGACCGCCCCCAGGACCTCCTGGAGACCGGCGCCGCCTACGCGATGGACGCTCCCGGCTTCCGCAAGCACCAGCACCGCTTCTTCGGCCGCACCGAACTCGTGCGCACCGACCCCGCGCGCGTGCTGGAGATCGACGACCCGCACGACCTGGCCCGCGCCCGGGCGCTGGCCCCCCTCTTCGACGCGGACCGCCCCGGTTCGCTGCCGACCGCCGACGACATCGACGCGGTCGTACTCGACTTCGACGGCACCCAGACCGACGACAGGGTGCTGATCGACGCCGATGGAAAGGAGTTCGTCTCCGTGCACCGCGGAGACGGGCTGGGCATCGCCGCGCTGCGCAAGAGCAGCCTGAAGATGCTGATCCTCTCCACGGAGCAGAACCCGGTCGTCGCCGCCCGCGCACGGAAGCTGAAGATCCCCGTGCTGCACGGCATCGACCGGAAGGACCTCGCACTGAAGCAGTGGTGCGAGGAGCAGGGCATCGCGCCCGAGCGCGTGCTCTACGTCGGCAACGACGTCAACGACCTCCCGTGCTTCGCCCTCGTGGGCTGGCCCGTGGCGGTCGCGAGCGCCCACGACGTGGTACGCGGCGCCGCCCGTGCGGTCACCACCGTCCCCGGTGGCGACGGCGCGATCCGAGAGATCGCCAGCTGGATCCTCGGCCCCTCTCTCGATTCCCTAACCAAGTAAGGACAGTTCCTGCCATGAGCACCAACTCCCGTCTGCGCACGTTCGGTTCGAAGACCGCCGGCCCGGGTCAGCCCGTCTACGTCGTCGGCGAGATCGGCATCAACCACAACGGCGAGCTCGAGAACGCCTTCAAGCTGATCGACGCCGCCGCCGAGGCCGGCTGCGACGCGGTCAAGTTCCAGAAGCGCACCCCCGAGATCTGCACCCCGCGCGACCAGTGGGACATCGAGCGCGACACCCCCTGGGGCCGGATGACGTACATCGACTACCGCCACCGCGTGGAGTTCGGCGAGGACGAGTACCGCCAGATCGACGAGTACTCCAAGGAGAAGGGCATCGCCTGGTTCGCCTCCCCGTGGGACACCGAGGCCGTCGCCTTCCTGGAGAAGTTCGACGTCCCGGCCCACAAGGTGGCCTCCGCCTCCCTCACCGACGACGAGCTGCTGCGCTCCCTGCGCGCCACCGGCCGCACGGTCATCCTCTCCACCGGCATGTCGACGCCGAAGCAGATCCGTCACGCCGTCGAGGTCCTCGGCTCGGACAACATCCTGCTCTGCCACGCCACTTCGACGTACCCGGCGAAGGCCGAGGAGCTCAACCTCCGCGTCATCAACACCCTGCAGGCCGAGTACCCGAACGTCCCGATCGGCTACTCCGGCCACGAGACCGGCCTGCAGACCACCCTCGCCGCGGTCGCCCTCGGCGCCACCTTCGTCGAGCGCCACATCACCCTGGACCGCGCGATGTGGGGCTCCGACCAGGCCGCCTCCGTCGAGCCGCAGGGCCTGACCCGCCTCGTCCGCGACATCCGCACCATCGAGGCCTCCCTCGGCGACGGCGTCAAGAAGGTCTACGAGTCCGAGCTCGGCCCCATGAAGAAGCTGCGCCGCGTCGCGGGCGTCGTCGCCGAGGCGGAGATCGCCGCGGCTGCGGGCGAGCCGGTCTCGGTCTGACCCTGATCCGAACACCCTGTAACGCTCTACGACGGGACGGTCGTACGTAGGATGAGCCCCCGCGCCGGGTCAGCCGGCTCCCACACTCTCGCGTTCGTCGAGAGCCCGGTACAGCTGCTGAACGTGCTGGAGTGGGCGCACCTCCATGCCCTCAGGGACCTGGAGGCACCCGGAGGGGGACTCACCCTCGTCGTCCTGTCCCCGAACGACCCCATGAGCCGCGGCCAGCTGCGCCGGATGGCCGAGCTGGCCCGGGACGAGGGGTACGAGGTCCGCTGGGAGGAGGCGCGCGGCGGTCCGGGCGCCCCCTTCCACACCATCGGCGGCCTCACCCCGCTGCTGCGCAGGGCCCGCCGGGTCGTGATGGGCGATCCTTTCTCCCGCTACGTACAACTCCTGCTGACGATCACCAAGGCCCGTGATCTCGTCGTCGTGGACGACGGCACGGCGACCATGGAGTTCGTCGCCCAGCTGGCCCGCGGCGAACGCCTCGTCCGCTGGCACCGCAAGGGCGGCCGCCCCGGCGCCCGGGACCTGATCTTCGCCCCCGTCTCCTCCTCGGCCCGCCGCCGGCTCACCCCCAGCGCAAAGCGGCACGTGGAGATCTTCTCCTCCATGCCGATGGACGAGAAGCCGGACGGCGTGACGGTGACGGCGAACGACTTCACCTGGACCCGGGCCCGCTTCGGCCCGCCCCGCATCACCAAGGGCGCCGACATGGTGGGCACCTCGCTGGTGGAGACCGGCGTGGTGGACGGCGACCGCTACCTGGAGGCCGTCCGCAGCCTGGCGAAGACCCACGGCGCCACCCGCTACTTCGCCCACCGCCGCGAGAGCACGGACAAGCTCCACCGGCTGGCCGCCGAGACGGGCCTGGAGATCGTCCGCCCCGACCTCCCCCTGGAGCTGATCGCCCGCCGCGGCCCCATCGGTCGCACCATCCTGAGCTTCCCCTCCACCGTCGTCCACACCCTCCCCCTCGCCCTGATAGGCACAGAGGTCCGGGTCGCGGTCTGCGACATCGACCCCGGCTGGCTGACGGAGAACGCATCACCGCGGGCACAGGGGTTCCTGTCGGGGGTGACGGGAACGGCACGGGATGTGACCCGCCTTTCGGCGGTCACGGCAGCGTGAAGCGCCCCAAGGGGCCCGGGGCTGTGTCGATATGCGGCTCCGGGCGCGACAAGCCACGACGGGCCGGCAGACGATCGACGGCATATCGCGGCACTCCCTAATCGCCGCCCTCCCCAGCGGAGCGCTTCCGCGCCAGCAGAAACGCCCGCGGCCGCGTCTCCTCCTCCTGAGGCTCACGCAGCACACGGGCGTGCAGCCGCAGCCCTGCCTTGACCAGATGCTCGGCCACGGCCTCCGGCGTACGCCAGTAATAGTCCAGCGAGATCTCCTGGCCGAAGCGCTCCGAGAGGTGCAGGCGCCCGTCCTCCTCACCGCTCTGGAAGCCCAGCAGCACATGCCCCCCGGGCACCAGCACGCGCCGGAACTCGTCGAAAACCGCCGACAGGTGCTCGTCCGGGACATGGATGATCGAGTAGAGGGCGAGCACCCCGCCCAGCGTCTCGTCCGGCAGGTCCAGCGAGGTCATCGAACCCACGTGGAACCGCAGCCCGGGATGCGCCTGCCGGGCCAGCGCCACCATGCCGGGCGACACGTCGACCCCGAAGGCCGGCACCCCGAGCGCGTCGAGCCGGGCGGTGACATGACCGGGCCCGCTGCCGACATCGGCGACAGGCGCCGTACCGGCCGCACGGACGAGCTCGGCGAATGCGGTGATCAGGGCCAGGTCCAGCGGTCTGCCGCTCAGATGGTCGGCGAACTGCTCGCTGTACGGGCGGGCGATCGCGTCGTAGGAGGTTCGGGTGGCATGCAGGAAATCCGGGCTGCCCGGTATCGCGGAGCTCACGGGCCCGCACCCTACTAGCGGTCGTCCGTCGTCCAGGTGAAACCGCCGAGAGAGTCCTGCGACGACTGTTCGAACCTTTCCCCGGACCTCTCCCCGAGGCCCTCCCCGGATGTCTCGCCGACCTCGTCCGACCACGGCGGGTACCGCCACCGTCGGTACAGCGAGACCGTCAGCACCAGCAGCCAGCCCGCCAGGATCATCGCGACCAGCAGGCCCAGGAACAGGCCGGCCGTGCCGAGCAGACCGAATTTCGCCAGCATCCAGGGGATGTGTTCCTCACCGCAGCCGCATGCCTCCATGGGGGCATGCTGCCCGCGACCCACCCGCCGTGTGCGCTGCGTGGCGGAAACGTCGCGCGGTGGTGATGATTCCGGGATCCGGGCCCGTATGTCCCACAGTGCGGTCCCGACAGGTGGAACGGAACCACCGGACAGACGCGGGGCGTGGTATGCGTAGAGAAAAGCAAGGTATACCCACCTCAACCCTTGCCCATGCGTCGAGCGGCCAGATTTTCTCCCCCTGACGGGTTGAATTTTTGTTGATCGAGGGGCAGCTGGCCACCCCGGCGTCCTACGCTTTAGAGGGTGAAGCAACTGATGTCACCAGAGTCCGAGGTCGATCATCCCGGGGCAGCCGTGCTCCCCGGCACGCTGCCCGAGGCGCTGCGTGCCGAACTCGTGGCCTTCCGGCGCGACTTGCACATGCACCCCGAGCTCGGCAACCAGGAGTTCCGTACCACCGCGGCGATCAAGGAGCGGCTCGAGGCGGCAGGCCTGCAGCCCCGTGTGCTCGCCACCGGTACCGGGCTCGTCTGTGACATCGGGGAGTGGGACGGCGGGCGGCCCATGCTCGGCATGCGCGCCGACATCGACGGCCTGCCCATCCCGGACACGAAGACCGAGTGCTCCTACCGCTCGACCGTGCCCGACCGCGCGCACGCCTGCGGTCACGACGTGCACACGACCGTGGTGCTGGGCGCCGGCCTGGTCCTGGCCGAGCTGCACAGGCAGGGGAAGCTTCCGCGGCCCGTGCGGCTGGTGTTCCAGCCGGCCGAGGAAGTACTCCCCGGTGGCGCCGCCGACGCCATCGAGTGCGGGGTGCTCGACGGGGTGGGACGGATGATCGCCGTGCACTGCGACCCCCGGGTGGACGCCGGGCGCATCGGCCTCAGGCAGGGCGCCATCACCTCCGCCTGCGACCGGCTCGAGGTCGCCCTGGACGGGCCCGGCGGGCACACCGCCCGCCCGCACCTCACCACCGACCTGGTCACCGCCGCCGCCCGCGTCGCCATCGACGTGCCCGCCCTGGCCGGGCGGCGCATGGACACCCGCAGCGGGCTCGCCATCACCTGGGGCCGCATCGAGTCGGGGCACGCCCCGAACGTCATCCCGCAGCACGCCGAGCTCTCCGGAACCGTCCGCTGCCTCGACCTCGAGGCCTGGCGGCAGGCGCCGGACCTCGTGGTCGCCGCCATCGACGAGGTCGCGAACCTGCACGGCGCCAAGTCGGAGATCAACTACGTGCGGGGCGTCCCGCCCGTGGTCAACGACGCGGACGTGACCGACCTGCTGCGCGACGCCATGACCGCCCGCCGCGGCGCCCTGTCCGTCGAGGACACCGAGCAGAGCCTCGGCGGCGAGGACTTCTCCTGGTACCTGGAGCATGTACCCGGCTCCATGGCCCGCCTCGGCGTCCGCACCCCGGGTGAGCGCACGGTGCGCGACCTGCACCAGGGCGACTTCGACGCCGACGAGTCGGCGATCACGGTCGGTGTCGAGCTGTTCACGGCGGCGGCCCTGCTGGACGCGGCGGAGTGATCCGAGCGTGCCGAGCGGCCCCCTCGGGGGCCGTTCCGCCGACCGGCGCAACATGCTCGTAAGCCAATCGTGCACGCATCGAAATCCTGGTGTGTGACGGCGTAAGAGCCTGAGTTCAGGCAGTGTTTGCCTCGAATCGATAACGGCTTCGGTAGGGGTGTTTTTCTGACATCTACGCGCGTTACGATGCCGCGAAGCCGACGCCGCAGGGGCGTCCGGGCCCGAGCACTGGCAAGGTGCTCACATGAAGCGCCGACATGGCGCTCAGGTCAGGTGAAGGAGCCTCCCGTGCGCCGGGTAGCCAAGCTTTCCGCTGCGTGTATCGCCACCGCAGCTCTTGCACTGACTGCCACAGCCTGTGGCAGCACCTCGTCCGAGAAGGACAACGCGTCCTCCTCCGCTTCCTCCGGCGGCGGCAAGGGCATCAAGATCGGTCTCGCCTACGACGTCGGCGGCCGTGGTGACCGTTCCTTCAACGACTCCGCCGCGCGCGGTGCCGACAAGGCCGAGAAGGAGTTCGGCGGTTCCATCAAGGAGCTGACCGCGAAGAACTCGGACACCGAGGCCGACCGCGAGCAGCGGCTGACCGACCTGGCGGACGCCGGCTACAACCCGATCGTGGCCGTCGGTTTCTCCTACGCCACCTCGGTCGACAAGGTCGCCGCGAAGTACCCGAAGGTCAACTTCGGCCTCATCGACTCGGTCGCGACCGCCAAGAACGTCGACAGCATCACCTTCACCGAGGAGCAGGGCTCCTACCTGGCCGGTGTCGCCGCGGCGCTGAAGACCAAGAAGAACCACGTCGGCTTCATCGGCGGTGTCGACACCCCGCTGATCAAGAAGTTCGAGGCGGGCTACGTCCAGGGCGTCAAGGACACCAAGCCGAGCGTCAAGGTCGACGTCCAGTACCTGACCCACGGCTCGGACCTGTCCGGCTTCTCCAGCCCCGACAAGGGCAAGGAGGCCGCGTCCGGCATGCTCGACAACGGCGCCGACGTGGTCTACGCCGCGGCCGGCTCCTCCGGCAACGGCTCGATCGAGGCCGTCAACGGCGTCAAGGGTGCCTGGGCCATCGGCGTGGACTCGGACCAGTACAACATCCCGGGTCTGGCCAAGTACAAGAGCTCGATCCTGACCTCGATGGTCAAGAACGTGGACGTCGGTGTCTACGACTTCATCAAGTCCGTGCACGACGGCAAGCCGCTGACCGGCAACCAGTCCTACTCGCTCGCCAAGGACGGTGTCGGCCTGGCCACCAGCGGTGGCTTCATCGACGACATCAAGGCCCAGCTGGACGCCGCGAAGAAGAAGATCGTCGACGGCACCGTCAAGGTCAAGACCGCCCCGTGATCTGACGGTTCCCGCCGAACCCCGGCTCGGCGAGGGCTGGTTCCCACAGCCCCTCGCCGAGCCATAACAATGTGTCAACTCTACGCGTGTAGCATGGAGTTGCCGCGCTAGCGTCGCCGACGCCTGCCCTCCCCCTCAGCCCCTTTGTCCCCCGAGGAGAGTGCGCCATCAACGCGTCCAGCCCTCCCGCTGCCGTCGAACTGCGCGGCATCACCAAGCGATTCCCCGGTGTCGTGGCCAACAAGGACATCGACATCACCGTCCGTACGGGCACCGTCCACGCCCTGTGCGGTGAGAACGGCGCCGGCAAGTCCACCCTGATGAAGATCCTCTACGGCATGCAGCAGCCGGACGAGGGCACCATCACGGTGAACGGCGAGAAGGTCACCTTCAACAACCCCGCCGACGCCATCGCCCGCGGCATCGGCATGGTGCACCAGCACTTCATGCTCGCCGACAACCTCACCGTCCTGGAGAACGTCGTCCTGGGCGCCGAGAAGCTGTACGGCATCGGCTCCAAGGCCCGCGCCAAGATCAAGGAGATCTCCGGCGCGTACGGTCTGAACGTCCGCCCCGACGTCCTCCTGGAGGAGCTCGGCGTCGCCGACCGCCAGCGCGTGGAGATCCTCAAGGTCCTCTACCGCGGCGCCAAGACCCTCATCCTCGACGAGCCCACCGCCGTCCTCGTGCCGCAGGAGGTCGACGCCCTCTTCGACAACCTGCGCGAGCTCAAGGCCGAGGGCCTCACGGTCATCTTCATCTCCCACAAGCTGGGCGAAGTCCTGTCCGTGGCCGACGAGATCACCGTCATCCGCCGCGGCACCACCGTCGGCACGGTCGAGCCGGCCGGCACCACCCCCAAGCAGCTCGCCGAGCTGATGGTCGGCAGCGAACTGCCCACGCCGGAGACCGAGGAGTCCACGGTCACGGACGTCCCGCTGCTGAAGCTGGACGGCCTGCGCCTGGCCCAGACCGACCTCGACGGCGTCGAGCGGATCATCCTCGACGACATCTCCTTCACCATCCACAAGGGCGAGGTCCTCGGCATCGCCGGCGTGGAGGGCAACGGCCAGTCCGAGCTGGTCGAGGCGATCATGGGCATCCGCGACCCGGACGGCGGAGTCATCACCCTCGACGGCACCGACATCTCCCACGCCCCCACCCGCGACCGCCGCGAGGCCGGCGTCGGCTACATCCCCGAGGACCGCCACCGCCACGGCCTGCTCCTCGAAGCCCCGCTGTGGGAGAACCGCATCCTCGGCCATGTCACCGAGAAGCCCAACTCCCGCGGCCAGCTGCTCGACATCAAGGGCGCCCGCACCGACACCCAGCGCATCATCCAGGCGTACGACGTCCGCACCCCCGGCATCGACGTCACCGCCGCCTCCCTCTCCGGCGGCAACCAGCAGAAGCTGATCGTCGGCCGCGAGATGAGCCATGCGCCCAAGCTGCTGATCGCCGCCCACCCCACCCGCGGTGTGGACGTCGGCGCGCAGGCAGCGATCTGGGACCACATCCGCGAGGCCCGCCGCGAGGGCCTGGCCGTGCTGCTGATCTCCGCCGACCTGGACGAGCTCATCGGCCTGTCCGACACCCTGCGGGTGATGTACCGCGGCCGCCTGGTCGCCGACGCCGACCCCGCCACGATCACCCCCGAGGAGCTGGGCTCCGCCATGACCGGTGCGGCCACCGGCCACCTGGAGCACACAGAGGACTCCGCCGAGGACCACGAGGACGACGCCCGATGAACAAGCTGACCCAACGCATCGACAAGGAGCGGCTGCTCCTCGGCATCGCGGCGCCGCTGCTGGCGATCGTCGCCGCGCTCGTCGTCACCGCCCTGGTCATCCTCGCCACCGGCAAGAACCCGGGCTCCGCCTTCAGCGACATGGTGAGCTACGGCACCGCCAGCGACAGCCAGGTCTACATCCTCAACAAGGCGACGACGTACTACCTGGCGGGCGTCTCGGTGGCCATCGGCTTCCGGATGAACCTGTTCAACATCGGCGTCGACGGCCAGTACCGGATCGCCGCGTTCTTCGCCGCCGTCCTCGGCGGCGCGCTGACCACGCCCGGCTGGATCTCCATCCCGCTGATCATCCTGTGCGCCATGGCGACCGGTGCCCTGTGGGCGGCCATCGCGGGTGTCCTCAAGGTGACCCGGGGTGTCAGCGAGGTCATCTCGACGATCATGCTGAACTCGATCGCCACCGCGATCATCGCCTACCTGCTGCAGCCAGGGAAGCTCGCCGAGCTCCAGAGCGGCGGCACGGTGATCTCCACCAAGCCGCTGCCTTCGTCCTCGTACTTCTTCCAGATCGACACCGGCGCGGCGGGCGAGCTGTGGGGCTTCATCGTGATCGCCGTGGCCGTCGGCATCGCGTACTGGTTCGTGCTCGGCCGCACCCGCTTCGGCTTCGACCTGCGCACCGTCGGCCAGTCCGAGAGCGCGGCCGCCGCGAGCGGTGTCTCCGTCAAGAAGATGATCGCCACCAGCATGGTCATCTCAGGCGCGGTGGCCGGTCTGATCGGCATGCCCACCCTGCTCAACGACAGCCACCAGTTCAGCAACGACTTCCCGACGGGCATCGGCTTCACCGGTATCGCCATCGCCCTGCTCGGCCGCAACAACCCGGTCGGCATCGCGCTCGGCGCGCTCCTGTGGGGCTTCCTGGAGCGCACCACCAACCACCTCGAGTTCGAGGGCTACGACAAGGAGATCCTCGGCGTCATCCAGGGCGTGATCGTCCTGTGCGTCGTCATCGCCTACGAGCTCGTACGCCGCTACGGCCTCAAGCGCCAGCAGCAGCGGGTCGGCGCCGAGCTCGCCGCCCAGGCCGCTGCCACGACGAAGAAGCAGGAGGTGGCGTGATGACTGCCACGATGACCGACACGCCGCCCCCCGCGGCTCCCAAGGCGGACAGCGAACGCGGCCGCTCGGGCCGCTCGCTCGGCCAGATCCTGATGATCGTCGCCGGTGCGCTGCTGCTCGTCGCCGCGGTGCGCGTCATCTCCGGCTCGGACCAGCTCACCTCCGAGGGCCAGGTCTCCGCCGCGCTCAGCCTCGCCGTGCCCATCGGCCTCGCGGGTCTCGCCGGCCTGTGGTCCGAGCGGTCCGGCGTGGTCAACATCGGCCTCGAAGGCATGATGATCCTCGGCACCTTCGGCGCCGGCTGGATCGGCTGGCAGTCCAACCCGTGGCTCGGCCTGCTGTGCGGCATCGGCTTCGGTGTCCTCGGCGGCCTGGTGCACGCCGTCGCGACCATCACCTTCGGCGTCGACCACATCGTCTCCGGTGTCGCGGTCAACCTCCTCGCACTGGGCACCACCCAGTACCTCGCCAAGATCTTCTTCGCGGACGGCAAGGCGGCCGACGCGGGTGGCAACCCCAAGCAGTCCCCGCCGGTGGACTCGCTGCCCAACATCGACGTACCGGGCCTGTCGGACGGTCTGAAGTCCCTCGAGAACCACCACTGGTTCCTGATCTCCGACATCGCCGGCATCCTCGGCGGCCTGGTCACCGACCTGTCCGTGGTGACGATCTTCGCCATCCTGCTGTTCGTCGGCAGCTGGTGGCTGCTGTGGCGCACGCCGTTCGGTCTGCGGCTGCGCTCCTGCGGTGAGAACCCGATCGCCGCGGAGTCCCTCGGCGTCAACGTCTACAAGTACAAGTACGCGGCCGTCGCCGTCTCCGGCGGCCTCGCGGGCCTCGGCGGCGCCTTCCTCGCGCTGGTCACCTCGCACACCTACCTGGAGGCCCAGACCGGCGGGCGCGGCTTCATCGGTCTCGCGGCCATGATCTTCGGCAACTGGCGAGTCGGCGGCCTCGCCATGGGCGCGGGCCTGTTCGGCTACTCCGACGCGCTGCAGCTGCGCAACGGCGGTGCGACCGTCCATGCGCTGCTGCTCCTGCTGGTGGTGCTGCTCGCGGCGATGGCGGGCTGGAAGCTGTACAAGAAGGCGCTCTGGCAGGGCGGCATCAGCCTCCTGGTGGGCGCGGGTGTCCTGGTCTGGTACCTGGTCACCGACGAGGTCCCGAGCGACTTCGTGGGCGCCACCCCGTACGTCGTCACCCTGCTGGTGCTGTCGCTGTCCGCGCAGCGCCTCAGGATGCCCAAGGCGGACGGTATGCGTTACCGGAAGGGTCAGGGCAAGTGACCCCGCCGGCCGCCGTCGACTGGGAGGCGCTCCGGGACCTGGCCCGCGAGGCCATGTCCCACGCGTACGCCCCCTACTCGGGCTTCCCGGTCGGAGTGGCCGCCCTGGTCAACGACGGCCGTACGGTCTCCGGCTGCAACGTCGAGAACGCCTCCTACGGCCTCGGCCTGTGCGCCGAGTGCGGGCTGGTCTCGGAGCTGCAGCGCACGGGCGGCGGCCGGCTGACGCACTTCACATGCGTGGACGGGCGGGGCGAGATCCTCGTCCCGTGCGGCCGCTGCCGTCAGCTGTTGTACGAGTTCGGGGGCCCGGAGCTCCTCCTGGAGACCCCGGCGGGAATCCTCCCCCTCTCGGAGATGCTGCCGCAGGCCTTCGGGCCGGGCCATCTCGACAAGTAACTCCCGTGCGGCCCCTCCGGCTTGAACCCTTCGAGCGGAGGGGCCGCACACTTCCATGAACCTCGGAAGGAACGCACCCCATGGCCATGGACGCCATCTCCGTCATCCGCACCAAGCGGGACCGCGGCGAGCTCAGCGACGAGCAGATCGACTGGGTCATCGACGCGTACACCCGCGGGGAGGTCGCCGACGAGCAGATGTCCGCGCTCGCCATGGCCATCCTCCTCAACGGCATGAACCGCCGTGAGATCGCCCGCTGGACCGCGGCGATGATCGCCTCCGGCGAGCGCATGGACTTCTCGTCCCTGTCCCGCCCGACGGCCGACAAGCACTCGACGGGCGGCGTCGGCGACAAGATCACCCTCCCGCTGGCGCCCCTGGTCGCGGCCTGCGGAGCGGCCGTTCCGCAGCTGTCGGGCCGCGGCCTCGGCCACACCGGCGGCACCCTGGACAAGCTGGAGTCGATCCCCGGCTGGCGCGCGCTGCTGTCGAACGAGGAGATGCTGAACGTCCTCGACACGACCGGCGCGGTGATCTGCGCGGCGGGCGACGGCCTGGCCCCCGCGGACAAGAAGCTCTACGCGCTGCGGGACGTGACCGGCACGGTCGAGGCGATCCCGCTGATCGCCTCCTCGATCATGTCCAAGAAGATCGCCGAGGGCACCGGCTCCCTGGTCCTGGACGTGAAGGTGGGCACGGGCGCCTTCATGAAGACGATCGAGGACGCGCGGGAGCTGGCGTCCACGATGGTCGGCCTGGGCACGGACCACGGCGTGAAGACCGTCGCGCTGCTGACGGACATGTCGACCCCGCTGGGCCTGACGGCGGGCAACGCCCTCGAAGTCCGCGAGTCGGTCGAGGTCCTCGCGGGCGGCGGCCCCTCGGACGTCGTGGAACTGACCATCGCGCTCGCCCGCGAAATGCTGGACGCGGCCGGAGTGAAGGACGCCGACCCGGCGAAGGCCCTGGCCGACGGCTCCGCGATGGACGTGTGGCGCCGCATGATCGCGGCCCAGGGCGGCGACCCGGACGCGGCCCTGCCCACGTCGAAGGAACAGCACGTCATCAAGGCCCCGTCCTCGGGCGTCCTGACCCGCCTCGACGCGTACGACATCGGCGTCGCCGCCTGGCGCCTCGGCGCGGGCCGCGCCCGCAAGGAGGACCCGGTGCAGGCGGGCGCGGGCGTGGAGATGCACGCCAAGCCGGGCGACACGGTGACGGCGGGCCAGCCCCTGCTGACCCTGCACACCGACACCCCCGAGCGCTTCGAGTACGCGCTGCAGGCGGTGGAGGGTTCTTACGACATCGGGGCGGCGGGGACGCAGTTCTCGGCGTCGCCGGTAGTGCTGGAACGTATCGCCTGACCTGGGGTTTCCTCGTATGGGTTAACGGGATCGGTGGACCGCCGCCGGTCCCGTTCGGCATGCTGGGATCGGTGACGACCGATTGGAGACCGCCATGAGCGCACTCGCCGCCGAGTCCGGATCCTCCAGGGGAACGGGCTGGGACGAGATCGTCCGTATCTGGGAAGAGACGGACGCTCCCGAGGGCAGCAAGGTGGAGATCATCGAAGGGGTCGTCACCGTGGCGCCGCCGCCGTCCGAAGAGCACAACGACACTGCTGAGCTGGTTCAGCGCCTTCTGTACACGGCGATTCCAGACGACTGGGGGGTCTATCAGACACTCGGCCTCGCATGCCCTGAGACGGGCGGCCTCTTCATGCCCGACCTGTGCGTGGTGCCGAGGGCCGCTCTGCGCCGCGGAACGCGCGTGCATGCGGGGGAAGCCGAACTCGTCGTAGAGGTCACGTCGAAGAGCAACGCGAACCACGACCGCATCAAGAAGGCGCATGGCTACGCTGTCGCCGGCGTACCTCTCTACCTCCTGCTGGATGCGTGGCAGTCGGGGCGTCCCACGGCGACGCTCTACGGAGAACCGCAGAGCGGCACCTATCGAGTCCTCGCTTCGGTGGAATATGGCGAGGAACTGACGCTGCCCGCACCCTTCAAGTTAGTCCTGGACACGGGCATCTTCCCGCTGGGCTGAGGTCCCCTCAGCCCAGCAGCGCCGCCACGACCACCAGCACCGGCACCGACAACACCGTCGACAACAGGATCGAGTCCCGGGCCAACCCCTCCGCCACCCGATAGCGACTCGCGTACGTGTAAAGGTTCTGCGCGGCCGGCAGCGCCGACGTCACCACCACGTCGAGGAGTTGGTGGCCTTCCAGCCCGAACACCCCCACCGCCAGGCCCCAGGCAGCCATCGGCTGGCCAACCGCCTTCAGCGCGACGGACAGGAACACGGGGAACCTGTCGGCACCCCGCCCCGGCATCGTGCTGCCGCACAGGGAGATGCCGAAAGCCAGTAGGACCGCGGGCACCGACATGTTGCCGATCAGGGTCACCGGGTCCATGACCGGATCCGGGACATGAACGCCGGTCGCGGCCACCGCGACGCCGGCCAGTGAGCCGACTGCGATCGGGTTACGCAGGGGCGTGAGCAGCCGGAGCCACAGCGGACCCTTCTCGCCCTTCCCCGACAGGTCCAGGACCGTCAGCGCGATCGGGGTGACCCCGATGAGCTGGAACAGCAGCACCGGAGCCACCAGCGAGGCGTCACCCAGCACATACACCGCGATCGGGATGCCGAGGTTGCCCGAGTTGACGTAACTGGAGCACAGGGCGCCGATCGTCGTACGGCCCACACTCCAGCCCCGTACGACACCGACCGCGACGAAGACACTCGCCGCCGCTGCTGTGCTCATGGCCGTCACCAGCAGCCGGCTGGAGAAGATCACCGACAGGTCGGCCCGGGCGAGCGTGGTGAACAGCAGGGCCGGGGATGCCACGTGGAAGGCCAGCTTGGTCAGCACCTCGCGTCCGTGCTCGCCGAGATGGCCCTGCCGTCCGATGACGTAGCCCACCCCGATGACGACCGCGATGACCGCGAAGCCCGTCAGCACTCCCTGCACGGTGCCCCCTCGGCGGGGAGGAGGCCGTCGGGTATCCAGGGCGGTGCTGATGCTTGGGGCATACACCCAACCCTCTGGGGCAGGAGGTCACCGGGTCAATGTGATCCCGGTCGGCGGACACGCCCCGTAGGCGGGCGCCGCCGATGAGTTCCGCCCGCCCGCACGGTCTACCGCTCGTGGACGAGATGACACCCGCCGTACTCCTGCTGCCCGGCCCCGTCACCCGTGACGAGGCGGCCGGGCTGTGCGAGGACGTGCGCGCGCTGCTGGGGTCCACCGGGGCCGCGGTCGTGGTCGTCGACGTCGCCGCGATCGGGCCGCCGGGGCTGGGTGCCGTGGATCTGCTGGCGCGGCTGGAGCTGGCCGCCCGGCGGGCCGGGGGCCGGATACGGCTGCGCGATCCCGCCCCGTCCCTACACGCCCTCCTCGACCTGGTCGGGCTCCGCTTCGAGGTGGAGGGGCAGGCCGAACAGCGGGAACCAGCGCTCGGTGTCGAGGAAGAAGTGGAACCCGGAGAGCCCGCCGTCTGATATCTCCAGCACCTGCACCGCCCACGGGGTGAAGCCGCCCTTCTCCGGGTCCGGCTTGTACTGGGCGAACCCCGGCAGGCCGTTGACCTGGACCGGAAGCAGCCGGGAGCCCTCGCAGGCGGAGCCCAGGGTCGTCATGAAGCCCGTGATGTCGTCATGGCCCGTCAGCCACAGGTCGAACGGCGGCATCGTCATCACGGCGTCCTCGTGCAGCAACGCCGTGAGTGCGGTCATGTCGTACCCCTCGAAGGCCGCCACATAGCGGTCCAGGAGCTTGCGCTGCTCCTCGTCCAGAAGGTCGGAGACGGCCGCGGCCGCCGCCCTGTCGCCCTGCTCGCGCTCGGCGAGCGTCGCCCGCGCCCGCTGCAGGGCGCTGTTGACGGACGCGACCGAGGTGCCGAGCAGCTCGGCGACCTCGCTCGCCTTCCAGGCCAGGACCTCGCGGAGGATCAGCACCGCCCGCTGCTTGGGCGGCAGTTGCTGCAGGGCCGCCATGAAGGCGAGCCGCACGGACTCCTTGGCGACGGCGGCTTCCGCCGGGTCCTCGACGGTCGGCAGCACGCGGGCGTCCGGCATCGGCTCCAGCCAGGTGTCGTCCGGGCGGGGGGAGAGGGCGGCTTGGGCGAGGGGCGTCGACTCGCGCAGGTCCATCGGGCGGGCGCGCTTGTTGCCGGCGGTCAGCATGTCCAGGCAGACGTTCGTCGCGATGCGGTAGAGCCAGGAGCGGAGGCTGGAGCGGCCCTCGAACTTCTCGTAACTGCGCCAGGCGCGGACCATGGTGTCCTGTACCGCGTCCTCGGCCTCGAAGGAGGAGCCGAGCATGCGGTAGCAGTAGCCGGTCAGTTCGACGCGGTGCTTTTCCAGCCTGACGTCGAGGTCTGTTGTCGTCGTCGCCGTACCGTCGGTCATGGTCCACCCACCCCTGTGGCATTCCTGTCGCGCGCCTTTGCGCCCAGCACGTTCGAAGCTAGCGCAGGGCACTGACAATGGCGTGCCGAGCGGGGAAATGTGCAGGTGGGTAGCGGTCGCCGTCCGCTGGGGGCTGCCGCCCCCAGACCCCCCGCCTTCGGCCTGAACGGCCTCGTCCTCAAACGCCGGACGGGCTGAAGAACTCAGCCCGTCCGGCGTTTGAGGAGCGGGGGTCCGGGGGCGAGGAAAGTTCAGTGCGCCGGCACCGGGGCCCGCCGCGCAGCGACCCGCGCCGCTCGCGTCCCGAACACCGTGATCGTCACGACCCCCAGCACCGCCAGCAGCCCGACCAGCACCGTCCCGGCCCAGCCGCCCGCGTGGAAGGCCAGCGCCCCGACCGTGCTGCCCGCACTGGACCCGATGTAGTACGCCGACTGGTACAGCGCGGAGGCCTGCGCCCGTCCCGCCGTCGCCGTCTTGCTCACGGCCGACGACGCGACCGCATGCCCGGCGAAGAACCCCGCGGTGATCAGCACCAGCCCCAGCAGCACCGGCACCAGCGACCCCGCGAGGGTCAGGGCCAGGCCCGTCGCCGTCGTACCGCCCGCCAGATACAGCGCCCCACGGCGGCCCAGCCGCCCCACCAACCGGCCCGCGGTCGAGGCGGACACCGTACCCACCAGGTACACCAGGAAGATCGACCCGATGACGCCCTGCGGCAGCGAGAACGGCGCCTCCGTCAGGCGGTAACCGATCACCGTGTACACCCCGCCGAACACCGTCATGAACAGCGCACCGATCGCGTACAGCCGGCACAGCAGCGGGTTCGACAGGTGGTCGCGCACCGTACGGGCCAGGACCCGCGGCCGCAGCGAGCCCGCCCTGAAATGGCGCGGAGCGGGCAGCAGCAACCGGAATGCCACGGCACAGACCACCGCGATCGCCCCGATCACACCGACCGCGGCCCGCCAGCCCCACTCCTGCGCGACCCACCCGGTGATGACCCGGCCGCTCATCCCGCCGACACTGTTGCCCGCGACGAACAGCCCGATCGCCGTGACCAGCGCCTTCGGGCGGACCTCCTCCGCGAGATACGCGGTCGCCGACGCCGGAAGCCCGGCCAGCGCAGCCCCCTGCACCGCCCGCAGCACGACCAGCGCGGTCAGCGAGGGTGCGAACGGGACCAGGAGCCCCACCGTCACCGCAACCGCCAGCGAACCCGTCATCACCGTACGACGCCCGAACCGCTCCGACAGCGCACTCATCGGAAGGACGAACACCGCCAGACCACCGGTCGCAGCCGCCACCGTCCAGCTCGCCTCACTCGCCGCCACCCCGAACTCGCCCGAGATCAGCGGCAGCAGGGCCTGAGTGGAGTAAAGCAGCGCGAAGGTCGCGACCCCGGCGAGGAAGAGCGCGAAGCTCATACGGCGGTAGCCGGGCCCACCCGGCGTCATACGGGAATCGACGACAGGGACGACGGGGACAACGGATTCGGCGCCCACGACGGTGGACGCCCCGGTACTGGCGGGAGACATGCCTCGAAGCTACGTACGGCCCCGCTCATCCGTCCAATGCATGGAATCGCCATAATCGTTCCCATGGTGCATCAGCAGAGGTCACAAGCTCGCTTGTCACCGTCCAGTGACACAAAAGACACCGAGGACATCGTCTCGCTGCTCGCCCCGCGCCTCGCCCACTTCGCCGGCGTCGCCCGCACCGAGCACGTCACGCGCGCCGCCCAGGAGATGCAGGTCCCGCAGTCCACCCTCTCCCGGGCCATGGTTCGCCTCGAACAGGACCTGGGCGTCGACCTGTTCGCCCGCCGCGGCCGCACCGTCTCCCTCACCCCGGCCGGCCGTACCTTCCTCGGCTCCGTCGAACGCGCCCTCGCCGAGATCGAGCGCGCCGCCGAGGAGGTCCGAGCCGACGCCGACCCGGCCACCGGCAAGGTCGCCTTCGGCTTTCTGCACACCATGGGCGCGGAGACGGTCCCGGGTCTCATCCAGGCCTTCCGCGTCGACCATCCCCGCGTCCGCTTCAGCCTCGTCCAGAACTACGGCGAGGCGATGCTGGAGAAGCTGCGCGCGGGCGAACTCGACCTCTGTCTGACCTCCCCGGTCCCCGACGCCCCCGACCTGGTGGCCCGCCGACTCGACGAACAGAAACTCCGCCTGGTCGTCCCCGCCGACCACCCCCTCGCGTCCCGCCGCCGCATCCGCCTGGCAGAAGCGGCCGACGAGACCTTCGTGACCCTCGAACCGGGCTACGGCATGCGCCTCATCACTGACGACCTCTGCAAGGAGGCCGGCTTCCGCCCGAGGATCGCCTTCGAGGGGGAAGAGGCGGAGACCCTACGGGGCCTGGTTGCAGCGGGCCTCGGGGTAGCGCTCCTGCCCCCACCCGCCTTCCCCCGCCCAGGAGTTGTGGAACTCACGGTCACCGCCCCAAGAGCGGCCCGCGATATCGGCGTCGCCTGGCTGGACGGCCACCCGGACACACCCCCGGTGGCAGCCTTCAAAAAGTTCCTGCTCTCGAGGCGGGGCAACTTGCTGCCAACCTGAACGGGAGCGCCCCTTCAGGGGCGCGAGAAACCACGACGCACCCGCACCCCGCACACAACCCGAACCCCCGAGCTCTCACCGGCGCAGAGACTTACCGAACCCCGCAGCCAACGGCATCCGCAACCCCAACGGCGGCGGAGCCGCCAACGCGTCCTCCACCGGCCGCGAAAAGGCACGTCCGAACAACGCCCCCATCACGAAGTCCTCGGCCAGCGCCTGCACTTCGCTCCGGTACTGGTGCAACCCATGACCGTCGGAGTGCACTTCGAACCGGCACACGTCCCGGTTCGTCTTCTTCGCCCGCGCCGCCAGCCGGAAGGAGAGCTCGGGGTCCGAGACGTCGTCATTCGTGCCATGAACAATCAGCACCCGCCGCCCGGCGAGCTGCTTCACCGGTTCAGGCGAAGCCGCGACGTCCTCCTCCGGCAGCCAAGGCGCCATCGCCAGTACGGAGTTGACGGCCTCGTGGCCGCCCGCGCGCAGTGCGGCACGGCCGCCCATGCCGAGGCCGGCCAGGCACACGGGGACGTCCCCGTAGCGTCGTACGGCTTCGTCCGCGGCCCAGGACGCGTCCCGTGCCAGATGTGCCTCGCTGCCGTTCCAGCCGCGGTAGCGGTAGTGGACGACATGCGTGGCCAGGCCCTCCTGCCGCCCCGCGCGGGCCAGGCGGCGGCCCAGTGCGCGTACGGAGGCGGTCGCCAGCATGGGGGACGGTCTGCGGGCCGACTCCTCGTCGCCGCCGGGGAGCAGCAGAACCACTCCGCTCACCGCCGTCGGTTCCGGGCCGAGTGCCCTCCCCAGCCGGGCCCGTCGAACCGGCGTCGCTTGGTGTGCCATGACAGAACAGTGTCAGAAGCGCGGGTGTACGTGCCCCGTCCTTGCGGTCACCGTTACGTATCGACGGAGTTGTACACCGCGTGATCTACGCGCGTAGGAGGTAGAGTGCGGAAATGACGAGCCAGACCATCTCGAACACCCCGACGCCGGAGCAGATCCGCCGGGCGCCGAAGGTTCTGCTGCACGACCACCTCGACGGCGGTCTCCGCCCGGGGACGATCGTCGAACTCGCCCGCGACGCGGGCTATGACCGCCTCCCCGAGACCGACTCCGACAAGCTCGGCGTCTGGTTCCGGGAGGCCGCCGACTCCGGTTCTCTGGAGCGGTACCTGGAGACCTTCTCCCACACCGTCGGCGTGATGCAGACCCGGGACGCGCTGGTGCGGGTCGCGCGGGAGTGCGCCGAGGATCTCGCCGAGGACGGGGTCGTGTACGCCGAGGTGCGATACGCCCCCGAGCAGCATCTGGAGGGCGGGCTCAGCCTCGAGGAGGTCGTCGAGGCCGTCAACGAGGGCTTCCGGGAAGGGGAGCGGCTCGCGCGTCAGAGCGGTCACCGGATCCGCGTCGGCGCCCTGCTCACCGCCATGCGGCACGCCGCGCGTGCCCTGGAGATCGCCGAACTCGCCAACCGGTACCGGGACCTTGGGGTGGTGGGCTTCGACATCGCGGGCGCCGAGGCCGGTTACCCGCCCACCCGGCACCTCGACGCCTTCGAGTATCTGAAGCGCGAGAACAACCACTTCACCATCCACGCCGGCGAGGCCTTCGGGCTGCCGTCCATCTGGCAGGCCCTGCAGTGGTGCGGCGCCGACCGGCTCGGGCACGGAGTGCGCATCATCGACGACATCCAGGTGCATGCCGACGGCTCGGTGAAGCTCGGGCGGCTCGCCTCGTACGTACGGGACAAGCGCATCCCGCTCGAACTGTGCCCCAGCTCCAACCTCCAGACCGGGGCGGCCGAGTCGTATGCCGAACACCCGATCGGGCTGCTGCGTCGACTGCACTTCCGTGCGACCGTGAATACGGACAATCGACTCATGTCCGGCACGAGTATGAGCCGTGAATTCGAGCACCTTGTCGACGCCTTCGGTTATTCGCTCGAAGACATGCAGTGGTTCTCCGTCAATGCGATGAAATCAGCGTTCATTCCTTTCGATGAACGACTGGCGATGATCAATGACGTGATCAAGCCCGGATATGCCGAGCTGAAGTCCGAATGGCTGTTCCAGCAAACCGCTTCCACCAGCGGTTCTGTTCCCTCGGAGGGGTAACTGGGGATATTGGGGTGTGTGGAATGGGGACGGGTATTCACAACCCGTTCGCATTTCGATGTTTGCGGCGGGCGGGTGCCCGTGTTTACGGTCGTGGACACCGCTCACATTTCCCCAACCCCATTTCGAGGACGCATTTTATGAAGCAGTCTGCTGCCAAGACCCTCGGTGTCGCCGCTCTCGGTGCCGCCTTCGCCGCCACGGGCGCGGGCGCCGCGAACGCGGCCCCGGCGGTCCCGGACGCCACCGGCGCGCTGGGCTCCGTCACCAGTGCGCTCCCGGCGCAGAACGTCTCCCAGGCGCTGCCGGGTGCCCAGGCGGCGGTGGCCCAGGGCAAGCCCGCCCTCGAACGCGGTCTGTCCTCCGTGCGGCCGTCCGCCGGTGCGCTCACCGACGGCTCCGCGCCGGTCGCCGGCCTGCTCGGCGGTATGCCGGTGCAGTCGAGCCTGCCCACGCACGGTCTGCCCGTGAACGGTCTGCCGATCGGCTGACCCGCCTCGGAACGCGCCGATGGGGCGCACCCCCGGGCACGGGGTGCGCCCCATCGGCGTACCTGCGAGAAGGGCTCACCAGGCGGTGCGGGCCGCCTTCTCCTCCGAGGGCAGCAGGATCCACAGCGCTATGTAGAGCAGGAACTGCGGGCCCGGCAGCAGGCAGGAGAGCAGGAAGATCACGCGCATGGTGGTCGCGGAGGTGCCGAAGCGCCGCGCCAGACCGGCGCACACGCCGCCGATCATGCGGCCGTGGGTGGGGCGGACGAGGGCGGACATGTGCGGCTCCTTCGTGAGCGTCGGGTGAGGGGCCTCTTGGCGGCTTCCTCATCTGTCTTCAACGCTACGGAGACGAAGGGGGCAAAGCGTCGCTCTACGGTGCGATCCCGACCCTGGGAAACGTCGGGGTTCGACCCTGAACCGCTTCCTCCTGGCGGACGGCCGCCCGTTCCTCCCGCTCGGACCTGCGGCGGAGCCAGGAGCGGGCCGCGGGGACGACCGCGAGGTGGGCGAGGGCCACGCCCACGGTGTTCATGAGTACCGAGTCCACGTCCGGGACGCGGCCCGGGACCCCGGTCTGCAGCAGCAGAATGCCCAGGGAGACCAGCGCGCCCGCGGCGACCGTTCGGACGAACGAGGCGAACGGGAAGGCCCACAGCCTGCCGTGCGCCATCGGGAGCAGTACGCCGAGCGGCGCGAGGAGGCCGACGCCCTCGCCGATGCGGCGGGCCGCCGCCGGCCCGCCCAGGGCCAGGTCGGCGCGTATGCCGGCGAACGGATGCAGGTTGGGGGGCATCACCCAGGGCACATCCAGCGGGCGCAGCGTGAGCCAGGCGACGAACGCGAGGTGTGCGATGAGGATGACACTCCCTGTCGCACGGATGCGGATGCGCTCCGCGGGGAGGTCGGTCTGGAATCCGCGGGTTGGTTGTGGCTGGTCGCGCCGTTCCCCGCGCCCCTTCAGGGGCGCGGTAGTCCACCGGGGGTCACCTGTCCCGCCTTGACGCTGCACGACCCCCTAGACGCCGCCCGCGGCGGGATCGGTTCCGGCTTGGGCGCAGGTACCTGTATGAGGCCTCCACCACACCCGTACGTCAGCCGCCCGTAACGTCGGTCGAGGGCGGCTGCTCGGTGCCCGGGCGGGAGCGGACCTCGTCCGTGCACTCGTAGCGGCGCAGCGGCTCCTTGCCGGGGCCGCCGAGGATGACCGAGCCGTCGCCCTCGGCCGCCGCCGAGTCGGAGAACGTGCAGACGACCTGGGCGAGCGCGAAGGACG
This sequence comes from Streptomyces sp. NRRL S-646, assembly GCF_000720765.1. Classification (GTDB taxonomy): domain Bacteria; phylum Actinomycetota; class Actinomycetes; order Streptomycetales; family Streptomycetaceae; genus Streptomyces. The sequence goes on along the minus strand of NZ_JODC01000003.1, from coordinate 527,403 downwards.
TGAGATCACCGGGCGGGTTGCTCAGCCGGAGCGTGTCGTCGGGGTCGCCGGAGCCGGGGCCGCGCACGGTCATGCCGCCACGGACGTCCGTGGTGTACCCGGCCTCCTTCTCGGCGGCCGACGGCGTCGCCGCGAGCTGGTCGAGCAGCCCCTGCGCCACCAGTACCCGCCGCTGCGAGTCCGGGGAGCCGTCCGGGACCCGTACCGTCCGGTCCACGGCGACCAGCGAGGACCCGCACAGCAGGAACACCTGCACCGGCAGCCCGCGCGAGGCCTGGGTCGAGACCTCCGGCTCGGCCGGCGAGCACTGCACCTGGGAGGGCGCGGCCCCGAAGTCCGTGGGCACCTCGGTGGGCCGGATGCCGCAGCCGGTGAGCAGCGCGGCCATTCCGACGAAGAAGGGGAGCGCCGGCAGGCGTCGTACGGTCATGAGGCGTTCCCGTTCTTCCCCGTGTCCTTCTCGGACTCCTCCGTCAGCGCCGACGCGTCCCGCGGCAGCCGCAGCGTGAACACCGCACCCCCGTCGGGGGAGTTGGCGGCGGTGATCTCACCGCCGTGGATGTGGGCGTTCTCCAGGGCGATGGACAGGCCGAGGCCGCTGCCCTCGGAGCGCGGGCGGGAGGCGCTCGCCTTGTAGAAGCGGTCGAAGACGTGCGGCAGGACGTCCTCGGGGATGCCGGGCCCATGGTCGCGGACGGCGATGACGATCGAGTCGTCCTCGGGCCGCACCGACACCCGCACCGGCGACCCGCCGTGCTTGAGCGCGTTGCCGATCAGGTTGGCGAGGATCACGTCCAGGCGGCGCGGGTCGAGACGGGCGTGGAGGCCGCGCTCGGCGTCCAGGTCCACCGCGTCCAGCCAGGCCCGGGCGTCGATGCAGGCGGTGATCTGGTCGGCGAGGTCGACGTCGTCCAGGACCAGCCGAGCGGTGCCCGCGTCGAAGCGGGTGACCTCCATGAGGTTCTCGACGAGGTCGTTGAGCCGCCGGGTCTCGCTGACGACGAGCCGCACGGCGGGCTCGATCATCGGGTCCATCGACCCGGACTCCGCCTCCAGCTCCTCCTCCAGGATCTCCGTCACGGCGGTGATCGCGGTGAGCGGCGTACGGAGTTCATGACTCATGTCGGCGACGAACCGCCGGGACGCATCGTCCCGCGCGGCCATGTCCTCGACCCGTTTCTCCAGCGCCTCGGCCGCGTAGTTGAACGTCCGTGACAGATCGGCGAGTTCGTCGGTCCCCGACACCCTGAGCCGGGTGTCCAGCTTGCCCTCGCCGAGCCTGCGCGCGGCCACCCCGAGCCGCTGCACCGGCTTGAGCACGGTCGAGGCGGCGGCCTGCGCGAGCAGCGCCGAGCCGACCAGCGCGAGCCCGGTGGCGATCCCCAGCGACCAGGCGAGGGAGTTGAGGTCCTTGGCCTCCGGCTCCAGCGACTTGAGCATGTAGCCGGTCGCCCCGCCGTTGATCACCCTCGTGCCCGCCACCAGGTAGGGCGTGCCGTGGTCGACGACGCGCTGCCAGTACAGGTGGTAGGCGTACTTGTTGCCGGAGTCGACCTGCTGCTTCCTGGTCACGGCCGCACGCAGCGACTTGGGCACGTCCCGCAGCGAGAAGCCGTCCAGGCCGCCCGAACTGCCGTAGACGGTCCTGCCGTCGGCGTCCTGCGCGACGAGCAGCACGCTGAAGCGCTGGCTGCTGTTCGCCATCTGCCCCGCGGTGTGCTGCAGTTCGTCCTGCGAGGGGTGCGCGGTCAGGGTGCCCGCCCGGGTCTGCATCGCCTGCCGGAAGTCGCCGAGCACCGCGTCCTGGGTGCGGGTGAGCACGGCCTCGCGGTTGAGCCAGTACGCGATCCCGGACGCGGAGACGGCCGCGGTGAGCGCCACCAGGCCGAACACGACGACCAGGCGGAGCCGGAGACTGGTGAAGCGCAGCCGTGAAAGATGTCCCTTGCGGGTCGCGGCCCAGCCGCGAACCCCCCCTTGCGCTTCGGTCACTGAGGCGTGTCCAGCCGGTAACCCACGCCCCGCACGGTACGGATCAGCGTCGGGGACGACGGAACGTCCTCGACCTTGGCACGCAGCCGCTGGACGCACGCGTCCACCAGCCGGGAGTCGCCCAGATAGTCGTGCTCCCACACCAGCCGCAGCAGCTGCTGCCGGGACAGCGCCTGGCCGGGCCGCCGGCTCAGCTCCAGGAGCAGCCTGAGCTCGGTCGGCGTGAGCTGCAGGTCCTCGCCGTTCTTGGTCACGGTCATGGCCGCGCGGTCGATGACCAGGCTGCCGAAGCTCGCCGCGTCGGTCGACTCGCGATCCCCGCGGCGCAGCACGGCCCGGATCCGGGCGTCGAGCACCCGCCCCTGGATCGGCTTGACCACATAGTCGTCCGCGCCGGACTCCAGGCCCACGACCACGTCGATGTCGTCACTGCGCGCGGTGAGCAGAATGATCGGCAGCTGGTCCGTGCGCCGGATGCGCCGGCACACCTCGAACCCGTCGATGCCGGGCAGCATCACATCCAGCACGATCAGGTCCGGCCGTTGCTCCCGCAGGAGCTTCAGACCGTCCTCACCGGTGGCAGCGGTGGCAACCCGGTGTCCCTGGCGCGTAAGAGACAGCTCCAGGGCCGTACGGATGGCGTCGTCATCCTCGATCAGCAACAGGGTAGGCACGCGCTCATTCTGGCCCATGGTGGGTCGGGGTTTCGACTCCTGCTGCGGACCTGTATGCCTGCGTGCCCGTACCGCTCTTCTCTGTGACCGTGCTGTGTCTTCCCTGCGGCCGACCCCTGTGACAGGTCTGTGACAGTCGGCGGACACGGCCATGAAGGTGCGAGGGCAAGCTTCTCGGCACAGGCAAGGAAGCACCGCAGAGATACACCGCCTGAGCAAGCCGAACACCGGAAGTCCACGACGGGGGGCGCGAGATGAACATGCTGCACAGCACGAGCACCAGCGCAGTGATCACGCGCCTGCACGACGTGAACGGGGGCCGGGGTTCCGAGAAGTCCGGTGCCGTGAGCGGGCGGGGGTGCGCTCGCGGCGCCGGGCGTCAGCACACCGCGTACATGACGGTGGTTGACACCTTCACGGGGGAAACGCACGGGGGAAGCGCGTACAGGGAGGACACGGGGGAGCGCCGTTCGCTGTCGGAGGCGGAGTTCACCGCCTACGTCCAGGAGCGCCGCGCCTCCCTGTACGCCACCGCCTACCACCTGACCGGTGACCGCTTCGAGGCCGAGGACCTGCTGCAGAGCGCGCTGTTCTCGACGTACAAGGCCTGGGACCGGATCAGCGACAAGGCCGCGGTCGGGGGCTACCTCCGCCGCACCATGACGAACCTGCACATCAGCGCGTGGCGCCGCCGCAAGCTGAACGAATACCCGACCGAGGAACTGCCGGAGACGCCCGGCGACACGGACGCGATGCGCGGCACGGAGCTGCGCGCGGTCCTGTGGCAGGCGCTCGCCCGCCTCCCCGAACTCCAGCGCACCATGCTGGTCCTGCGCTACTACGAGGGCCGCACGGACCCGGAGATCGCGGAGATCCTCGACATCAGTGTCGGCACGGTGAAGTCCAGCATCTGGCGGTCGCTCCGCCGGCTGCGCGAGGACGAGGTCCTCAGCTTCGGCCGTGACGAGGAGGACGCCTTCGGGGAGCTCGTCGCCTGAGGGTTGGGGGGGACAGTAAGTAACGGGGGAAGTACGGGGGAGCAGTAACCGGGGGGACCCACGGGGGACCAACGGGGTTCGTGGGGGAAGCACCACGGGGGAACGGGGGAAGCGGGACTGGAGGGCCGGGGGGTCCGTCCAGTCCCGCTTTTGCTTGTGCTCCCGCTTTTGTGTGTGCGGTCAGCGTGTGGGGGTCGCCGCCGGGCGCCGGCCCACCGCGGCCGCGGCCAGCCGGCCCAGGGCCTCGTCGCGGTCGCAGGCGTGGGCGCCGAGGGCGGTCTGGCGGGCGATGATCGAGCGTTCCTGGCGCATCAGGCGCCAGCCGCGGCGCAGCAGGAACGGGACCGACTTGCGGCCCTCCTTGAGGTCGCGCAGGAAGCGGCGGCGGAACGTGCGGACCGCGCCGCGGTTCAGGCACAGGGCGTCGGCCAGCAGCCCCAACTCCCGGCAGCGCTCGACTATCTCGGCCGCGAAGATGCCCTCCGCGATGAACAGCGGGGTCCGCCCTATGTCGACGGTCTCCTCGCCGGTGCGGGCGGAGCGGGAGATGTCGTAGACGGGAACCTTCGTACGGCCCGTGCGGCACAGCTCCGCGATCGCGGCGACGGCCGTGTCCGTGTCCCAGGAGTCCGGGTGGTCCCAGTCGATGTCGGAGCTTCCCGCCACCAGCGGCAGAGTCGGGTCCTCGCCCTCCTTGTAGAAGTCGTCGAGGCGCAGCACGGGGAGGCCCGAGCGGGCGGCGACAAGGGACTTGCCCGAGCCCGAGGGGCCGCAGAGCAGCACGACGCGGGCGGGGGAGGGGAGATGGATGCTCACGGGACACCAGTTTGACGTATTCCGTACGTCCTGCCGACCCCGCGGGTCGGCTTTGGAGTGCGCATCACATCTCAACTACCCTTCGTGTCGACCTGATTACTCAGCGAATCCAGTGAATACAAGGTGACTACTGCCATGGCACGACACGCTTCCCCCTCCAAGCCCCACGCCCGGCGCGTCCTGATCGCCCTCGCGACCGTCTCGGCGGCCCTGGGTGCGAGCGCGGCGACGGCGTCCGCGGACTCCACGGCCGCCGTGAAGGTGCCGTTGTCGCCGACGACCGCGGCGAACGCGCTCAGCAAGCTCGACGCGCAGAAGAGCCTGCAGGCGCCGACCGGCCAGGTGCGGTCCGTCACCGGCTCCGTCCAGGGCCTCAAGCGGGGCGCCCTCACCCGCAACCCCGTCGACCCGACGAGCAACCACATCGCCGGCCCGCTCTCCGGGCTGAGCTACCTCGCCGAGACGAGCCCGGTCGGTACGGTGCCGGCGGCGCTGACGACGGCCGCCATGCTGCTGGGCGGACCCCGCCTGGTCTGAACCCGGCCCGCGCATGAGAGAGAGCCGCGTCTTCCCCGGACGGAGGGAGGACGCGGCTCTCAGCTTTGAAGAGGGCTCAGTACGCCGAGCCCGACGCGCCCAGCGAACCCGTCGGGTGCCAGACCGTCTTCGTCTCCAGGAACGCCGTCATGCGCTCGGTGCCCGGAGTTGTCGACCAGTCGACTTCATCCACAGGCTGTGGACGGAGAACCCGCTTCAGGTTGTCCGCCGCCGCGATCTCCAGTTCCTTCGCCAGGCCATCGTCTGTGCCGGCGCCGGCGAGGTCGATCGCGTTGACGTCCTGGTGCGCCGCCAGCGGCGTGGCGATCTCCGTCGTACGGCCGGAGAGGACGTTGACGACGCCGCCGGGGAGGTCGGAGGTGGCCAGGACCTCGCCCAGGGACAGCGCGGGCAGCGGGGACTTCTCGGAGGCCACCACGACCGCCGTGTTGCCCGTCGCGATCACCGGGGCGATCACCGAGACCAGACCGAGGAACGACGACTCCTGGGGGGCCAGGACCGCGACCACGCCCGTCGGCTCGGGCGAGGACAGGTTGAAGTACGGCCCCGCGACCGGGTTTCCGCCGCCGACGACCTGGGCGATCTTGTCGGTCCAGCCCGCGTACCAGACCCAGCGGTCGATTGCGGCGTCGACGACGGCGGCGGCCTTCGACTTTGACAGGCCCTCCGAGTCGGCCACTTCGCGCACGAACTGCTCGCGGCGGCCCTCCAGCATCTCGGCGATGCGGTAGAGGATCTGACCGCGGTTGTACGCCGTCGCACCCGACCAGCCGCCGAACGCCTTGCGGGCGGCGACCACCGCGTCACGGGCGTCCTTGCGGGACGAAAGGGGCACGTTCGCCAGCCAGTTGTTCTTCGAGTCAGTCACCTCGTACACCCGGCCGCTCTCGGAACGCGGGAACTTCCCGCCGACGTACAGCTTGTAGGTCTTGAAGACCGACAGGCGCTGCTCGGTCTTTTCGGTCTTCTCAGACATCGAGGTACGCCTCCAGGCCGTGGCGGCCGCCCTCGCGGCCGAAGCCCGACTCCTTGTAGCCGCCGAACGGCGAGGTCGGGTCGAACTTGTTGAACGTGTTGGACCAGACGACGCCCGCACGGAGCTTGTTCGCTACGGCGAGGATCCGCGAACCCTTCTCCGTCCAGATACCCGCCGACAGTCCGTACGGGGTGTTGTTGGCCTTCGCGACCGCCTCGTCCGGGGTGCGGAAGGTGAGGACGGACAGCACGGGGCCGAAGATCTCGTCGCGGGCGATCCGGTGCGCCTGGGTGACGTTCGTGAAGAGCGTCGGGGCGAACCAGTAGCCGGAGGACGGGATTTCGCAGGCCGGGGACCAGCGCTCGGCGCCCTCCGCCTCGCCCTGTTCGACGAGGGTGGTGATGCGGGAGAGCTGCTCCTCGGAGTTGATCGCGCCGATGTCCGTGTTCTTGTCGAGCGGGTCGCCGAGCCGGAGGGTGGAGAGGCGGCGCTTGAGCGAATCCAGGAGCTCGTCCTGGATCGACTCCTGGACGAGGAGCCGGCTGCCCGCGCAGCAGACCTGGCCCTGGTTGAAGAAGATGCCGTTGACGATGCCCTCGACCGCCTGGTCGATCGGGGCGTCGTCGAAGACGATGTTGGCGCCCTTGCCGCCCAGTTCGAGGGTGAGCTTCTTGCGCGAGCCCGCCACCGTGCGGGCGATCTCCTTGCCGACCGCCGTCGAGCCCGTGAACGCGACCTTGTTGACGTCCGGGTGCGCGACGAGCGCGGCGCCCGTGCCGCCATAGCCGGGAAGGATGTTGACGACGCCCTTGGGGAGGCCGGCCTGGCGGCAGATGTCCGCGAAGAACAACGCCGACAGCGGGGTGGTCTCGGCCGGCTTCAGCACCACCGTGTTGCCCGTCGCCAGCGCGGGCGCGATCTTCCACGCCAGCATCAGGAGCGGGAAGTTCCAGGGGATGACCTGGCCGGCGACGCCCAGCGGTCGCGGGTTCGCTCCGAACCCGGCGTGGTCGAGCTTGTCGGCCCAGCCCGCGTAGTAGAAGAAGTGCGCGGCGACCAGGGGGAGGTCGGCGTCGCGGGTCTCCTTGATCGGCTTGCCGTTGTCGAGGGTTTCCAGGACCGCCAGCTCACGGCTGCGCTCCTGGATGATCCGCGCGATGCGGAACAGGTACTTGGCGCGCTCCGAGCCGGGCAGCGCCGACCACTTGTCGAACGCCTTGCGAGCGGCCTTCACCGCGCGGTCGACGTCCTCGGAACCGGCCTGGGCGACCTCCGACAGCACCTCCTCGGTGCTCGGGGAGACCGTCTTGAAGACCTTGCCGTCGGCCGCATCCGTGAACTCGCCGTCGATGAACAGGCCGTAGGACGGCGCGATGTCGACGATCGAGCGGGACTCGGGTGCCGGGGCGTATTCGAATGCGGATGCCATGGTGATCAGTCCACCGTCACGTAGTCGGGGCCGGAGTAGCGGCCGGTGGCCAGCTTCTGACGCTGCATCAGCAGGTCGTTCAGGAGCGAGGAGGCGCCGAAGCGGAACCAGTGGTTGTCCAGCCAGTCCTCGCCCGCGGTCTCGTTGACCAGGACGAGGAACTTGATGGCGTCTTTGGAGGTGCGGATACCGCCGGCGGGCTTCACGCCGACCTGGATGCCGGTCTGCGCGCGGAAGTCGCGCACGGCCTCCAGCATCAACAGGGTGTTGGCGGGGGTGGCGTTGACCGCGACCTTGCCGGTGGACGTCTTGATGAAGTCCGCGCCCGCCAGCATGCCGAGCCAGCTCGCGCGGCGGATGTTGTCGTACGTCGACAATTCACCCGTCTCGAAGATGACCTTGAGGCGGGCCGACGTCCCGCAGGCCTCCTTCACGGCGACGATCTCGTCGTACACCTTCATGAAGTTGCCCGCGAGGAACGCCCCGCGGTCGATGACCATGTCGATCTCGTCGGCGCCCGCGGAGACGGCCTCGCGCACGTCGGCCAGTTTCACGGCGATCGGCGCGCGGCCCGCCGGGAAGGAGGTGGCGACCGAGGCGACCTTCACGGAGGAGCCGGCGACGGCCTCCTTCGCGGCGGGCACCATGTCGGGGTAGACGCAGACGGCCGCGGTCGCGGGGGTCGCAGGGTCCGTGGGGTCGGGGTGGACCGCCTTGGCGCCGAGCGCCCGGACCTTGCCCGGGGTGTCCGCGCCTTCCAGCGTCGTCAGGTCGACCATCGAGATGGCGAGGTCGATGGCGTACGCCTTCGCGGTCGTCTTGATGGAACGGGTGCCGAGCGAGGCGGCGCGCGCCTCCAGGCCGACCGCGTCGACGCCGGGCAGCCCGTGGAGGAAGCGGCGCAGCGTGCTGTCGGACGCGGCGGCGTCAGCGAGAGCGTGTGCTGTGGGTGCAGTGGTGGGCATGGTCACCAGACGAGCATATCTACGCGCGTAGCGGCTGTACACCCCGGAAGAGCGACTCTATGAACCGCAGGGGACGAATCCGACCTCAAGGGCGCGAGGCACTGCACGACAAGCCACCCACGACCAGCACCCGCGGACGGACAGATCCCCCACGGCGAACAGGCGCATCCGCTCCCGCCGGCAGGCTGAGGCAGAATCGGCAGTATGACGACCCCGGACCACGAGTCAGCAGCACCGAAGCCCCCGGCCTCCGAGTACAAGGACCGGGCCTACCGGTCGTCCGGGGGTATCGCCGGCGGCGTGCTGCTGCTCGCCATCGCGGGCTGGCTGGGCATCGACGCGATCGTCTCGGGGCACGGCCGCACCCCCTGGCTGGCGCTCGCCACGCTGATCCTCGTCGTGCCGCTGATCGTGGCCTTCACGCTGCGCCCGGCCGTCCACGCCAACGAGGAGCGGCTGCGCATCCGCAACCCCTTCCGCATCGTCGTGGTGCCCTGGGGCGAGGTCGTCCTGCTGCGGTCCGGCTACTCCAACGAGGTCGTGGTGAAGGCCGGCGGCAAGTACCAGCTGTGGGCCGTCCCCGTCTCGCTGCGGGCGCGGAAGAAGGCGGCGCGGCAGGAGGCCAGGGGGACGATGGACCGGTCCGGCGGGGCGAGCCGCGTGGCCGCGGGGGGCCGTCTGAGCGGTGTCTTCGGGCGCGGCGGGCTCCCGACCGGCGCCACCGTCCCCGAGGGGCCCGTGCGCGCCGAGAGCGACAAGGTCATGGACGACCTGCGTGCGCTGCTCGAGGCCCATGAGCAGGTGGAGACGGCGCAGGGCGAGGTGACGGTCCGCTGGGCGTACGAGATCGCGGGTCCGGCGCTGGCCGGGGCGGTGCTGCTGGCGATTCTGGTGGCTACGGGCTGATCGGCATCTGATCCGCCGGGCAGGCCCTGGCCGTGATCTCGGGGCTACCGCTTCACAGCTTTGTTCGGCATGCTCGCCTCACACCTCGGCCACGACGGCCATCCCCCCACCCGGACGGAACCGAGGACCGCTGCCACCTCGGTGGTCCTGAGTGTCTGGGAAACCATGAGTGCCACTCCCCGGCAGCTGCCCGCTGCCGCGATACCCGACGGCTGCCCGCCCTGGGAAGGCATGCACACGCGCCGCTGGACGCAGGCGTCGGCGCCGCGCTGGGTGCCGGTGCGGGTGCCTCTGCGCGTGATCCTGCTGGTGGACCTGTGCGCCCTGCTCGCGGCTTGCGGGCTCGCCGACTGGGGGGTGCAGCCCTTCGCCGCCGCGTTCCTCGCGCTGCAGGTGGTGTGGCTGCTGGTGCGGCCCGAGATCGTACGGATCACCGCGGCGCTGCAGGTCCTCGTGGTCGTCGTACTCCCGGTTGCGCCGTCCGCGTGGGTGGTGCCGTGCGCTGTCGTGCTGGCGGGTGTCTCCGCGCTGGCCGCGCAGCTGCGCATGGAGGCCCGGAAACGGCAGTCGGACGCGGCGCTCGCGGCGTCCGGCGGGGTGACGGCCCCGGTGCCGCAAGGGCAGCAGTGGCGCGGGAGGTTCTTCAACATCATCGGGGTCGTGCTCGTGGTGGCGGGCACCGCGTCGGCCGTCGCCGCCCGTGACGCCGGTGCCGTCGACGACCGGCGGGTGGCCCTGGCTGCCGGGTTCTTCCTCGCCGGGCTCGGCCTCACCGCGCTGCTCTCCGGCATCCTGGGCCGCCGCAGGTCCGCCGCGCTGCGGCGGGAGCCTGCGCCCGTGCTGCGCGTTCTGGTGCGTGCCGGCGGGCTGCTGGACACGCAGGTGTTCGCCGCCGACGACGTCGGAGCGCTGCGGCCGCTGTTCACGGTCTCGTTGACCGAGGTGGACGGCAAGGACGGCAAGGACGGCCGGGACGACGAGGACCTCACCGACGACGATCCCGGCCCCCTCCGCGAGGCCGTCCTGTACGGGGCCCCGTACGACGGCGCCGAGGTGCTGCTGGTCTGCGCGGCCGAGAAGCCGGGCGAGGAGCCGACGGTGGAGCGGTCGATCGGGCCGGTGCGCCCCTTGTCCGACTCCTACGTCCGCGTCGCCCTGCGCGTGGAGAAGAGCAGGGCGGCCCGCGACGCGGTCTACGAGGAACGCAGCCGCGCGGCCGCCGAGACCGTCGCCAGGGCTCCCTACGCCGTGGCCGGCAAGGGTGTGCGGCGGTGGCGTTCGGGGTGGGCGGACTGGCTGACCGCCGCGATGGCCGTGGCGGGTGCCGTGCACTTCGCCTGGAACGAGGACGACGTGTGGTGGTACGGCGTCGGCGGCATCCTGGGGCTCGTCGCCGTGCGGGTGCTGCCGAAATGGCTCGCCTGGCGCATCACCGCCGACCGGGACGGTCTCTGGTTCAACGGGCTGTGGCGCGCCCGGCACATCGCCTGGGACGACCTACGGCTCGTCGAGTGCAAGGGCCAGGAACTGAAGATCGACAGCCGGGGCCCCATCGGCGAGTGGTCGGTGATCGGCTTCCGGTGGGCCTGGCTGGAGCGGAAGCTGGGCTTCGTGCACCCCTACGAGCGGGCGGCCGCCGAGATCACGGCGATGTGGCGGGAGCCCGCCTACCGGCCGTTCGCCGCGGCCGGTGAGCGGGAGCGCAGACGTCTGCTGTGGCCGGTGGCCGTGCTCGTGGCGCTCGTCTGGGCCGCGGGTCTGATCCTGGCGTAGGTCCGGCTCCCGGCGCGCTCGGCCACAGCAGGACCCTGTTCGCGCTGAGGCACGCCGAGCCGAGCACGGCAGCCGTCTGAAGAGGGTGCGGTAGCGGCCGGAGGCGCAGGTCAGGTGCAGGGCCACCGGCAGCAGGAGCGGGAAGCCCGGCATGGGAAGCGGGCGCGGGAAGCAGACACCGCCGCTGCCCACGACGATCGCCGACAGGACGCGGACCGCACGCCATGGGGCTGCGGCTCTCAGCCGGAGGGCGCGGCTGTCGCTCCGGGTGTCGGCCGGAGTGCCGTCGTGGACACGGCGGCTCCGGGGCCGGCTCGGCGGTGCGCTTCCGGTCCACCGTTGCCCGGGCGTCCGGGGGGTGCGGCCGGGTCAACAGCCCTGGGTAAAACACTCGAAGGGGTGCCCCGGGCGGTGGCCCGGGGGCGCCCCTTCAAGTTCGAGCGGTACGGCAGGTCCACTCAGGATTGCCTCGCGATGTCCGCACCGGTCATCCCGGCCGACCTGCCTTTCTGCCGGGGGTCCGGGGGTCGTCCCTCGGGAAAGCGCAGTGAGCGGTACGGCTCAGATGCCGGCCGCCGCCGACAGGTCCCGCTTGATCGCCGCGAGGAGGCCGCCCGCGGTGGCGTGGGCCGCCGGGAGGTCGGCGTGCGTGGCGACGGGGACCACGACCTCCAGGTAGCACTTCAGCTTGGGCTCCGTGCCGCTCGGGCGGACGATGACCCGGGCGCCGTCGAGCGTGTACCGCAGCCCGTCGGTGGGGGGCAGCTTGTCGGTGCCGCGGGTGAGGTCCTCGGCCCTGGTGACGGCGAGGCCCGCGAGCTCGGTCGGCGGCTGCTCCCGCAGCTGCTGCATGGCGCGCGCGATGACCGACAGGTCCTCCACCCGGACCGAGAGCTGGTCGGTGGCGTGCAGACCGTGCTCCACGGCGAGGTCGTCGAGGAGGTCCGGCAGGGTCCGCCCCTCCTCCTTGAGCTCGGAGGCCAGCTCGGTGATCAGCAGCGCGGCGGTGATGCCGTCCTTGTCGCGCACACCGTCCGGGTCCACGCAGTAGCCGAGGGCCTCCTCGTAGCCGTAGCGCAGCCCCTCGACGCGGGCGATCCACTTGAAGCCGGTCAGGGTCTCCTCGTACGGCAGACCTGCCTTCTCGGCGATGCGGCCGAGGAGCGAGGAGGAGACGATCGACTCGGCGAAGGTGCCCTGGGCGCCGCGCCTGACCAGGTGGGCGGCGAGCAGCGCGCCGACCTCGTCGCCGCGCAGCATCCGCCAGTCGCCGCCGTCCTTGACGGCCACGGCGCAGCGGTCGGCGTCGGGGTCGTTGGCGATGATCAGGTCCGGGTCGGTCGCACGGGCCTGCGCGAAGGCGAGGTCCATGGCGCCCGGCTCTTCCGGGTTGGGGAAGGCGACGGTCGGGAAGTCCGGGTCGGGCTCGGCCTGCTCGGCGACGAGGACGGGCTCCGGGAAACCGGCGCGGGCGAACGCGGCGAGCAGGACGTCCCTGCCGACGCCGTGCATCGCCGTGTAGACGGTGCGCGCGGTGCGCGGGGAGCCGGTGGCGAGCACCGCGTCGGTGCGGGCCAGATAGGAGTCCAGGACGCTGTCGTCGAGGGTCTCCCAGCCGGCTTCGGGACGCGGTACGTCGTCCAGGGAGACGATCGCGTCGATCTCGGCGGCGATCTCCGCGTCGGCCGGCGGCACGATCTGCGAACCGTCCCCGAGATAGACCTTGTAGCCGTTGTCACGGGGCGGGTTGTGGCTGGCGGTGACCTCCACGCCCGCGACCGCGCCGAGGTGCCTTATCGCGTAGGCGAGCACGGGGGTGGGCAGCGGGCGGGGGAGCACCGCGGCCCGGAAGCCCGCGCCCGTCATCACGGCCGCCGTGTCGCGCGCGAAGTCCGCGGACTTGTGCCGGGCGTCGTAGCCGATGACGACGAGCCCGCCGCGCTCTCCCTTGGCGTTGAGATACGCGGCCAGCCCGGCGGCGGCACGGATGACGACCGAACGGTTCATCCGCATCGGCCCGGCACCGAGCTCACCGCGCAGACCTGCGGTGCCGAACTGGAGAGTGCCGCTGAATCGCTCTTCGAGCTCCGCGACGTCACCGGCCTCGATGAGCTTGGCGAGCTCGTCGCGGGTCTCGGGGTCGGGGTCCTCGGCGAGCCACGCGTTGGCGCGGGTCAGCAATTCGTCGTGCACGTCGGGGTCAGCCTCTCGTTGTCTCGTGGTGCGGGTCCTGGGGGCTGCGCCCCCAGGACCCCCTTCGGCCCGAAGGGCCTCGTCCTCAAACGCCGGACGGGCTGAATATGCCGCACCGGCCCCGAGCAGTACTGCCTTACAGCCGCCCGAGCACCTGAGCCAGCAGCGAACCCATCCGCGTCGCGCTGTCCCGCCCCGCCTGCAGAACCTCCTCGTGGTTCAACGGCTCGCCCGTCATCCCCGCAGCCAGGTTCGTCACGAGGGAAATACCCAGCACCTCGGCCCCCGCCTCCCGCGCCGCAATGGCTTCCAGGACCGTCGACATGCCCACCAGGTCCGCCCCGATCACCCGGGCCATCCGGATCTCGGCCGGCGTCTCGTAGTGCGGGCCGGGGAACTGGGCGTAGACGCCCTCCTCCAGGCTCGGGTCGATCTCCTTGCACAGGGCGCGCAGCCGCGGGGAGTACAGGTCCGTCAGGTCGACGAAGTTCGCGCCGACGATCGGCGAGGTCGCCGTCAGGTTGATGTGGTCGCTGATCAGCACCGGCTGCCCGGGCCGCATGCCCTCGCGCAGCCCGCCGCAGCCGTTGGTCAGCACCACGGTCTTGCAGCCGGCGGCGACGGCGGTACGGACGCCGTGCGCGACGGCGGCGACACCGCGGCCCTCGTAGAAGTGCGTACGGCCCAGGAAGACCAGGGCCCGCTTCTCGCCGATCTTGTACGAGCGGATCTTGCCGCCGTGCCCCTCCACTGCCGGCGGCGGGAAACCGGGCAGCTCGGTGACGTGCAGCTCGGCGTCGGGTGCGCCGAGGGCGTCCACGGCCGGTGCCCAGCCGGAGCCCATCACGAGGGCGACGTCGTGGGTCTCGGCGCCGGTCAGTTCGCGCAGGCGCGCGGCGGCGGCGTCGGCGGCGGCGTGCGGGTCGCCCTGGATGTCGTCCGGAAGAAGAGATGCGTTCACGCGTCGAGAGTAGCGGCTCAACGCCTACGCGCGTAGATGGCAGAGCTCACGGGACGGCGATCGTTGTCTTGTCGTTTCCAACGAACCCTGTGACACAGCGGGACCTTTGCGGCCCCTGTGGTCCAACTGTGAACCTGCCGCGCCTCAGCAGGGCCGTTTCCGCAGCTCCATCACATAGTCGTGCGGCGCGCCCGCGGACTCCGCGGCATCGGCGATCTCGCCCAGATACCGCGCCGACGGCAGACCGCCCTCGTACCCGTCGAGGACGTACGTCCACGCCGACTCCTCGCCCTCCAGCGTGTGCACCCGCACCCGCATCCGGCGGTAGACGCCCAGGCCGACGCCCTCCCAGCGGTCCATGGACTCCTCGTCCGGCGGCGCGATGTCGTACAGCGCGACGAAGACCTGCGAGAACGGGTCCTCCACGATCGTCGCCAGCGCCCCCTCCCAGCCCATGTGCTCGCCGCCGAACGTCAGCCGCCACTCGTTCAGCCAGCCCGTGGCGCGCATCGGCGAGTGCGGGGCGCGGCGGGTCATCAGCCGCGCGTCGAGGTTGCCGGCGTACGCGGCGTAGAGCGACATGCGTCGAGAGTACGGCAGCCGACCCATGCACCCCTGACGTATCAGCGGCCCCTTGCCAACCCATTGCCCCGCCCCCGGGCAGTAGCACCTTGAGCGGTGCGGGACAATGGGGTACGTGACTCGGATCGTGATCATCGGTGGCGGACCCGGCGGATACGAGGCGGCCCTGGTGGCCGCCCAGCTCGGCGCGGAGGTGACCGTCGTCGACTGCGACGGTCTGGGCGGGGCGTCGGTGCTGACCGACTGCGTACCGTCGAAGACCCTTATCGCTACGGCCGAGGTGATGACCACCTTCGACTCGTCGTACGAGGAGCTCGGCATCATCGTCGCCGACGACACCCCGCCGCTGGAGCAGGCGGCCCGGGTGGTCGGCGTGGACCTGGGCAAGGTCAACCGCCGTGTGAAGCGGCTCGCCCTCGCCCAGTCGCACGACATCACCGCCTCCGTCACCCGCGCCGGCGCCCGGGTCATGCGCGGCCGCGGCCGACTGGAGGGCATGCAGGCGCTCGACGGCTCCCGCAAGGTGATCGTCTCCGCCGCCGACGGCACCGAGGAGACCCTCACCGCCGACGCCGTACTGATCGCCACCGGCGGCCACCCGCGCGAGGTGCCCGACGCCCAGCCCGACGGCGAGCGCATCCTCAACTGGACGCAGGTGTACGACCTGAACGAGCTCCCCGAGGAGCTCATCGTGGTCGGTTCCGGTGTCACCGGCGCCGAGTTCGCCGGTGCCTACCAGGCCCTCGGCTCCAAGGTCACCCTCGTGTCCTCCCGGGACCGTGTGCTGCCCGGCGAGGACCCGGACGCCGCCGCGGTCCTCGAGGACGTCTTCCGCCGCCGCGGCATGAACGTCATGGCCCGCTCCCGCGCCGCCGCCGCCAAACGGGTCGGCGACCGCGTCGAGGTCACCCTCTCCGACGGCCGTGTCATCACCGGCACGCACTGCCTGATGGCGGTCGGCGCCATCCCCAACAGCGAGGGCATGGGCCTGGAGGAGGCCGGCGTCAAGCTGCGCGAGTCCGGGCACATCTGGACCGACAAGGTCTCGCGGACGACCGCTCCCGGTGTGTACGCCGCCGGTGACGTGACGGGCGTCTTCGCCCTCGCCTCCGTGGCCGCCATGCAGGGACGTATCGCCATGTACCACTTCCTCGGCGACGCGGTGGCCCCGCTGAACCTGAAGACCGTCTCGTCCAACGTCTTCACCGACCCGGAGATCGCCACCGTCGGCTACACGCAGGCCGACGTCGACGCGGGCAAGATCGACGCCCGAGTGGTCAAACTCCCGCTCCTGCGCAACCCGCGCGCCAAGATGCAGGGCATCCGCGACGGCTTCGTGAAGCTCTTCTGCCGCCCGGGTACGGGCATCGTGGTCGGCGGTGTGGTCGTGTCCCCGCGCGCCTCGGAACTGATCCATCCGATCTCGATCGCCGTCGACAACAATCTGACGGTCGAACAGATCGCGAACGCGTTCACCGTGTATCCCTCCCTTTCGGGGTCGATCGCGGAGGTCGCCCGGCAGCTGCACACGCGCAAGACCGGCGGCGAGGTCTGACGGCCGAAACCGACTCCTCGCTGGTCACAGGGAGTTGTCGAGCATGCGTACGGCATAGTCGGGGCGGGTAGGTCCTATACCACTTCCCGCCCTGGTGTGCGAACAACTTCTGCTATTCGGCGCAAACTGCTGAAAGCAGACGGTCGTTGGGGTTACTGTCAGTTTCGTGTTCGCTGCAGAACGTCGCCAATTGATCCTCGAAATGGTGCGAGCGAATGGGGCCGTGTCGCTCCGTGAGCTCGCCCGCGTCGTCCAGACCTCCGAAGTGACCGTACGGCGGGACGTGCGCGCACTGGAGGCAGAAGGACTCCTCGACCGCCGGCATGGCGGTGCGGTACTGCCGGGCGGGTTCACGCGGGAGTCCGGCTTTCCGCAGAAGTCACATCTCGCGACCGCCGAGAAGACGGCCATCGCCGACCTCGCCGCCAACTTCGTGGAAGAGGGCGAGGCCATCGTGGTCGGGGCGGGTACCACCACACAGGAGCTGGCCCGTCGGCTCGCCCGGGTCCCCGGGCTGACCGTCGTCACCAACTCGCTGCTGGTCGCCCAGGCGTTGGCCCATGCCAACCGCGTGGAGGTCGTGATGACCGGCGGCACCCTGCGCGGCTCCAACTACGCCCTGGTGGGCAGCGGCGCCGAGCAGTCCCTGCAGGGGTTGCGGGTGTCCCGTGCCTTCCTGTCCGGGAGCGGGCTCACCGCCGAGCGCGGGCTGTCCACGTCCAACATGCTGTCGGCGTCCGTCGACCGGGCGCTGGTGCAGGCGGCTGCGGAGGTCGTCGTGCTCGCCGATCACACCAAGCTCGGTACGGACACGATGTTCCAGACCGTGCCGACCGATGTGATCACCCGGCTGGTGACCGATGAGCCGCCGGTGCATGACGACCGGGCCGCTACCGAGTTGCAGGCTCTCGCCGATCAGGGCGTGCAGATTGCTGTGGCCGGGGCCTCGGGGAACTCGGGCGGTGATTCCGTCCCCCCGCGGCAGCCGCGCCGGGACGTCGCCCTGCCGGGGCCGCGGCGCGGGCAGGTGGCCTCCGGCCTTCGGACGGCAACGGTGCTTGATCCCTCCGGGGCGGAGCGGGAGCGGGCTCGGGTTGCGGATTTGCGGCGGCGTTAGGTTCTTTTCGCCTGATCGCCGTAGGGGTTCGTGTTGTTGCGCGGGTGCGGGCTCGTTGTGGCTTGTCGCGCCCACGCGGCGGAGCCGCATATCGACACAGCCCCGCGCCCCTGAAAAACCTCAACCGGCGGCTTTCAAGCCCCGCAGGGTGAGGGTCAGCAAGCGGTCTGCCAAGTTCGGGTCTCCCGGGGACTCTTCCGCTGCCAAGGCGATTGCGTTGGTCAGTTGGAGGAGGTCGGTGATGGTGACGTCCTCGCGGACCTTGCCTGCTTGCTGTGCGCGCTTCAGCAGGGCGGCGCCCGCCTCGCGCATCGGGGCGCTGCAGCTGGCCAGGGCCGAGGTGCCGTCGGAAGTGACGGACATGAGGGCAAGGGCCAGACCGCGGTACTCGCCGGCGTGGGTGACGATCTCGCGGAGCCAGGTCACCAGGGCCGTGCACGGCTCGGGGGCGCCCAGGAGTTCGTGGGAGCGGTCCAGGAGGTCGCTCACCGCTTCCTCGAAGACGGCGCTCAACAGGGCGTGACGGTTGGGGAAGTGGCGGTACAGGGTGCCGATGCCGACGCCCGCGCGCCGGGCCACGTCCTCCAGGGACGCGTCCGTGCCGTGCGCGGCGAAGGTGGCGCGGGCCTCGGTGAGCAGCCGCTCGTAGTTGCGGCGGGCGTCGGCACGCATGACGCGCGGGGGCGCCGGCGTCACCTCTGAGCCGCCGTTCGCCGCAGTCCCCGCCGACGTCGTGCCCACCATGCCTCCCACCTGCCCTCGCGCGCGCCCCCGTCTGCCTCCAGCATGCCATCGAGGATGCGCGACCGGGCGGACCGGACCGTCCGCGGGCCGTGGCCCACCGACGCGGGGGCCGGGGAACGGGCGAAAGACGAGGCGCCCGGCGGACTGACTGCTCCAGTCCGCCGGGCGCCTCGGGATGTCGTACGGGACGACCGTGCTGTGTCAGTGCTTGATCCCGGTCAGTCCTTGATCTCGCAGATCGCGGCGCCGGAGCTGATGGAGGCGCCGACGTCGGCGGACAGGCCCTTGATGGTGCCGGACTTGTGCGCGTTGAGCGGCTGTTCCATCTTCATGGCCTCCAGGACGACGACCAGGTCGCCCTCCTTGACCTCCTGGCCCTCCTCGACGGCGATCTTGACGATGGTGCCCTGCATCGGCGAGGCGAGGGTGTCGCCGGAGGCCACCGGGCCGGACTTCTTGGCGGCGCGGCGCTTCGGCTTGGCGCCGGCGGCGAGGCCGGTGCGGGCCAGGGACATGCCCAGCGAGGACGGGAGGGAGACCTCCAGGCGCTTGCCGCCGACCTCGACGACGATCGTCTCGCGGTCCGTGTCGTCCTCGGCCTCGGTCTCGGCCGGGGCGGCGAAGGCGGGGATCTCGTTGACGAACTCGGTCTCGATCCAGCGGGTGTGGACCGTGAACGGCTCGGCGCTGCCGGTGAGTTCGGGGGCGAAGGCCGGGTCCTTGACCACGGCGCGGTGGAACGGGATCGCGGTCGCCATGCCCTCGACCTGGAACTCCTCCAGTGCGCGGGCGGCGCGCTGCAGGGCCTGCTGGCGGGTGGCGCCCGTGACGATCAGCTTGGCGAGCAGGGAGTCCCAGGCCGGGCCGATCACCGAGCCGGACTCGACGCCCGCGTCCAGGCGGACGCCCGGGCCGGACGGCGGGGCGAAGGTGGTGACGGTGCCGGGGGCCGGGAGGAAGTTGCGGCCCGGGTCCTCGCCGTTGATGCGGAACTCGAAGGAATGGCCGCGCAGTTCGGGGTCGCCGTAGCCGAGTTCCTCGCCGTCGGCGATGCGGAACATCTCGCGGACCAGGTCGATGCCGGCGACCTCCTCGGTGACCGGGTGCTCGACCTGGAGGCGGGTGTTGACCTCGAGGAAGGAGATCGTCCCGTCGACGCCGACGAGGAACTCCACGGTGCCGGCGCCGACGTAGCCGGCCTCCTTGAGGATGGCCTTGGAGGACGAGTACAGCTCGGCGACCTGCGCGTCCGAGAGGAACGGCGCGGGGGCCTCCTCGACCAGCTTCTGGTGGCGGCGCTGCAGCGAGCAGTCACGGGTGGAGACGACGACCACGTTGCCGTGGCTGTCGGCCAGGCACTGGGTCTCCACGTGCCGCGGCTTGTCCAGGTAGCGCTCGACGAAGCACTCGCCGCGGCCGAAGGCGGCCACCGCCTCGCGGACCGCGGACTCGTAGAGCTCGGGCACCTCTTCGAGGGTGCGGGCGACCTTCAGGCCGCGGCCGCCACCGCCGAAGGCGGCCTTGATGGCGATCGGCAGGCCGTGCTGCTCGGCGAAGGCGACGACCTCGTCCGCACCGGAGACCGGGTCGGGCGTGCCGGCCACCAGCGGGGCGCCGGCCCGCTGGGCGATGTGCCGGGCGGCGACCTTGTCACCCAGGTCGCGGATGGCCTGCGGCGGTGGGCCGATCCAGATCAGCCCGGCGTCCAGGACCGCCTGCGCGAAGTCGGCGTTCTCGGAGAGGAAGCCGTATCCGGGGTGGATGGCGTCCGCGCCGGATTCGCTCGCCGCGTTCAGGATCTTGTCGATCACCAGGTAACTGGTCGCCGGGGTGTCACCGCCCAGGGCGAACGCCTCGTCCGCGGCGCGGACATGCAGAGCGTCGCGGTCCGGGTCCGCGTAGACGGCCACGCTCGCGATCCCGGCGTCCCGGCAGGCCCGGGCCACGCGGACAGCGATTTCGCCACGGTTGGCGATGAGCACCTTGCGCACGATTGAGGCTCCCTCCTTGAAACAAGCCGAGTTTAGGGACTGGCTACACGGCACTACGACCCGTCCCCAGTGGTGAGCTTGCCCACACGGAGCGTGATGCGAGGCTTGCTCGACCCGCGAAATCCCTTGTCGCACCTCGGTACGCAGGACTCCTCCCGGAAACCCTAGCTCTCCCATGTGGTCAAGGTCTCTGTGAGAGCGTGCTGCGGGCCACTCGGTTTCTTTGTGGAGTCCCTACGAATGGCCCAACGAATCTTTGCCGCCCGCAGAACCCTTGTCCCGGGGTTTACCCGTTAGTAGCGTTCGCGATGTCTCGTACGCAGTCGAGACAGCAGCATCCTTGGCCGACCCGCTCGGGCGGCAGTCGAGAGTGGGTGGGGACCGGTGGTGCGCAGACCGGTGGCGTGGATCGTGGCGGTCGTGCTCTTCGTGGAGGCGTTCGGCGTCGCGGCGCTGAACTGGTTCCTTGGGGTCGTCGTCGACCGGCAGGACATGTCGCTGGCGGGCCTCGACCCCGACATGATGTCGGCGTCCTCGAAGATCGGCGGCATCGTCTTCGGCCTGTACTACGCCCTGTGCGGCCTCGTCGCGCTCCTCGTGGCGGTCCGCAACCGCCCGCCGGCCGGCTTCGGGCGCATCCTGCTGATCAGCGCCGCGGTCGTGCACGGGCTGCTGGGGGCGTTCGTGTGGGGGCTGGTGGGCTGGACCGCGTTCCTGTTCATGGTGGTCGTGCTCGCCCTCATCGTGCTGCTTCTGATGACGTACGACAGCCCGGCCGAACCCACCGACGCGGTCCCGCCGACGGCACCCGGTCCCGAAAACGACGGCGGCACCGACGACGGGGGCAGGGACGGCGGCAGCAAGGACGAAGGGGGTTCCCCCGTCACTTCTCCGCCGGCGCCCACAACTCCGTGATGCCGACGCCCAGCTGGGCGAGCAGCCGGCGGACCAGGGGCAGGCTGATGCCGATCACATTGCCGTGGTCCCCGTCGATTCCCTCGATGAACGGTGCGCTGCGGCCGTCGAGCGTGAACGCGCCCGCGACGTGGAGGGGTTCGCCCGAGGCGACGTAGGCGGCGATCTCCTCGTCCGTGGGGTCGCCGAAGCGGACGACGGTGGAGGCGGTGCCGGACGCGTACCGCTTGTTGGCCGTGTCCCAGACGCAGTGCCCCGTCTGCAGGATGCCCGCCCGGCCGCGCATCGACTTCCAGCGGGCCGTCGCCTCCTCGGCGTCCGCGGGCTTGCCCAGGGCCTGGTCGTCCAGCTCCAGTACGGAGTCGCAGCCGATCACCAGAGCGCCGTGTGCCTCCGGCCTGGCGGCGACGACGGAAGCCTTGGCCTCCGCGAGGGCCAGGGCGAGTTCGGACGGGGTGGGGGCGGTCACGGCGTCCTCGTCCACACCGCTGACGATCACCTCCGGTGTGAGGCCTGCCTGGCGCAGGAGGTTCAGCCGGGCGGGGGACTGGGAGGCGAGGATGAGGCGGCGGCGGGGCGCGTCTGTCATGCGGTCAGGGTAGCCGCGCGGCGCCACGCGGCGGAGCCGCACATCGATGCAGCGGGGGCGGTCACCTCAGGCCGATCACGATCATCGCGAGGATCATGGCCAACGCCATGAGGAGGCCGAGCCGCCGCAGCATCTCCTGCATGTCACGGAGTTCTTTGGGCGGCTCGTTCTCAGGGTCGGACCACAGCATGCCACCAGCGTGGGGCTTGGCCGGGGGACGGCGCCTGAGTACGGGTACTCAAAAGGTGCCGGTACTTGTGGTGACGTGCGCGGTTCCTCGCGCCCCTTAAGAAACGCGCAGTTCCCCGCGCCCCTCAAAGACGCCCGCTGCCCCCGCCCCTAAAAGGCTCACCCCGGCCAGTAGGTGCGGGTCCACGCCGTCGGCCCGGGCTGGGGCAGGCGGTGGGACGCGATCCTTGCCGGGTCCGACCAGGAGTCCCTGTCTCGTGCCGCGCCCGGCGGGATCGATGCCTCCGCCGCGGCGCGGGCGCGGACCACCGCCAGGGCGGCGGCCAGCTCCTCCGGGGTCGGGTTGCCCCGTACGACCTTGATCGTCATGGCGGCTCCTAGAGGGGGATGTTGCCGTGCTTCTTCGGGGGCAGGGATTCCCGCTTGGTGCGCAGTTGACGCAGGCCGCGGACGACGTGCCGGCGCGTCTCGGACGGCATGATCACCGAGTCGATGTAGCCGCGCTCGGCCGCGATGTAGGGGTTGAGGAGGGCGTCCTCGTACTCCTGGATCAGACGGGCGCGGGTCGCCTCCAGGTCGCCGTTCGCCTCGGCCTCCGCGATGGTGCGGCGGTGCAGGATGTTGACCGCGCCCTGGGCGCCCATGACGGCGATCTGGGCGGTCGGCCAGGCGAGGTTGATGTCCGCGCCGAGGTGCTTGGAGCCCATGACGTCGTAGGCGCCGCCGAAGGCCTTGCGGGTGATCACGGTGATCAGCGGGACGGTCGCCTCGGCGTAGGCGTAGATGAGCTTGGCGCCGCGGCGGATGATGCCGGTGTGCTCCTGGTCGACGCCCGGGAGGAAGCCCGGCACGTCGACGAAGGTGATCACCGGGATGTTGAAGGCGTCGCAGGTGCGCACGAAGCGCGCCGCCTTCTCGCTCGCGTCGATGTCGAGGCAGCCCGCGAACTGCATGGGCTGGTTGGCGACGATGCCGACCGGGTGGCCCTCCACCCGCCCGAACCCGGTGAGGATGTTCGGCGCGAACAGCGGCTGCGTCTCGAAGAACTCGGCGTCGTCCAGGACGTGTTCGATCACCGTGTGCATGTCGTACGGCTGGTTCGCGCTGTCCGGCACGATCGTGTCCAGCTCGAGGTCCTCGGCGGTGACCGCCAGGTCCGCCTCCTCGGCGAAGACCGGGGCCTCGGAGAGGTTGTTGGACGGCAGGTACGACAGCAGCTGCTTGACGTACTCGATGGCGTCCTTCTCGTCGCCGGCCATGTGATGGGCCACGCCGGACGCGGAGTTGTGGGTGCGGGCGCCGCCCAGCTCCTCGAAGCCGACGTCCTCGCCGGTGACCGTCTTGATGACGTCCGGGCCGGTGATGAACATGTGCGAGGTCTGGTCGACCATGACGGTGAAGTCGGTGATCGCGGGGGAGTAGACCGCGCCGCCCGCGCAGGGGCCGACGACCAGGGAGATCTGCGGGATGACACCGCTCGCGTGCGTGTTGCGGCGGAAGATCTCGCCGTAGGCGCCGAGCGAGGCGACGCCTTCCTGGATGCGGGCGCCGCCGGAGTCGTTGATGCCGATGACCGGACAGCCGGTCTTCAGCGCGAAGTCCATGACCTTGACGATCTTCTGGCCGTAGACCTCGCCCAGCGCGCCGCCGAAGACGGTGAAGTCCTGGGAGAAGACCGCGACGGGGCGGCCGTCGACGGTGCCGTAACCGGTCACCACGCCGTCCCCGTAGGGGCGGTTGTTCTCCAGCCCGAAGTTCGTCGACCGGTGCCGGGCGAACTCGTCCAGCTCGACGAAGGAGCCCTCGTCGAGCAGCAGCTCGATCCGCTCACGGGCCGTCAACTTGCCCTTGGCGTGCTGTTTTTCGACGGCGCGTGCGGAGCCGGCGTGCGTCGCTTCCTCGATACGACGCTGGAGATCCGCGAGCTTGCCCGCGGTGGTGTGGATATCGATCTCTTCCGGCTCGGACATCGGGATCGCGGCTCCCTGCCTGCTCAAAAGGGGGGACGGTTACTCATCCGTAGAGTAGTGGGGGCGCTACGAATCAGCAGTGCGGCGTTTCACACACCTAGGGTGGCTTGCATGACGCCGCGAGATGCTTCAGACGACAGCCGCTGGTCCGACCTGGACCGGCCTCCGCTCAACGCCGCCGCGCTGCGTCGCGGGCTCGTGCAGGAGGGCGGGCTGTGGCGCGAGGTGGAGGTGGTCCAGAGCACCGGCTCCACCAACTCCGACCTGGTCGCCCTGGCGGGCGCGGGCAAGGTAGGCGAGGGGTACGTCCTCGTCGCCGAGGAGCAGATCTCCGGGCGGGGCCGCCTGGACCGCCAGTGGACGGCACCGGCCCGCTCCGGCCTCTTCTTCTCCGTACTGCTGAAACCGGCCGAGGTGCCGGTCGCCCGCTGGGGCTGGCTGCCGCTGCTCACCGGGGTCGCCGTGGCGACCGGACTGTCCCGCTCGGCGGGCGTCGACACGGCACTCAAGTGGCCCAACGACCTGCTTGTTTCCATCGGCGGCGAGGAACGCAAGGCCGGCGGCATCCTCGCCGAGCGGGCGGGGGACGACGGGGTCGTCATCGGGGTGGGCATCAATGTCACGCTGCGGGAGGGCGAGCTGCCGGTGCCGACGGCCGGTTCGCTGGCGCTGGCGGGGGCGGTGAGCACGGACCGCGATCCCCTGCTCAGGGCTGTGCTGCGATCCCTGGAGGAGTGGTACGGCCGCTGGCGCGAGGCGGGCGGCGATCCGTCGGCGAGCGACCTGCAGGAGACGTACGCGGCGGGGTGCGCGACGCTGGGCAGGAGGGTGCGGGCCGAGCTGCCGGGGGACCGGTCGATCACCGGGGAGGCGGTGGCGGTCGACGGCGACGGAAGGCTGGTGATCGCGACGGAGGACGGGGTTCAGGAGCCGGTGGGTGCCGGGGACATCGTGCACCTGAGGCCCCTCTGACCGAGGGTGGATGCACGGCTGCCTGCAGCTGTGCGACTCCCGGGAGTGAGCTAGGGCACACCTGCCGTACAGTTGAGGCCGGTCGATACCTGACCGTGGCAGATCGGAAGGGCAGCAGGCGTGACCGTCGACGACACGGGCTCCGGCACGGGCGCGGACGGCCGGGTGGACCCCCACGCCGCCGATCCCGGCGAGGACCCGCTCGCCCTGCGCCTGGAACACCTGATCCTCGGCGCGGAGCGGCGCTACACCCCCTTTCAGGCGGCCCGCAGTGCGGGCGTCTCGGTGGAGCTGGCCACCCGCTTCTGGCGGGCCATGGGCTTCGCCGACATCGGGCAGGCCAAGGCGCTCACCGAGGCCGACGTACTCGCGCTGCGCCGCCTGTCCGGCCTCGTCGAGGCCGGGCTGCTGAGCGAGGCGATGGCGGTGCAGGTGGCCCGCTCCACCGGCCAGACCACGGCCCGCCTCGCCGAGTGGCAGATCGACTCCTTCCTGGAGGGCCTGACCGAGCCTCCGGAACCCGGGATGACGCGCACCGAGGTCACGTACCCGATCGTCGAACTGCTCCTGCCCGAGCTGGAGGAGTTCCTCGTCTACGTCTGGCGGCGCCAGCTCGCCGCCTCGGCCGGGCGGGTCGTGCAGGCCGCCGACGACGAGGAGATGGTCGACCGGCGCCTGGCCGTCGGCTTCGCGGACCTGGTCGGCTTCACCCGCCTGACCCGCCGTATGGAGGAGGAGGAACTCGGCGAACTCGTCGAGGCCTTCGAGACCACCGCCGCCGACCTGGTCGCCGCGCACGGCGGCCGGCTGGTCAAGACGCTGGGCGACGAAGTGCTCTACGCGGCCGACGACGCCGGGATCGCCGCCGAGATCGCGCTGCGTCTCATAGAGACCATGGCGAACGACGAGACGATGCCGGAACTGCGCGTCGGCATCGCCTTCGGCACGGTGACCACTCGTATGGGCGATGTCTTCGGTACGACGGTGAACCTCGCCTCCCGGCTGACGTCCATAGCTCCTCGCGACGCCGTCCTCGTCGACACCGACTTCGCCCAGGAGCTCATCCGCACCGGGGAGGCGCCGGCCTCCGAGGCCGACGCGGCCGAAGCCGCCGCGGCGGCGGAGAAGGAGGGCGAGGAGCCCCCGGTGTACCGGTTTGCTCTGCAGCCGATGTGGCAGCGGCCGGTGCGTGGGCTTGGTGTGGTGGAGCCGTGGCTGCTCACTCGACGGAGCTAGGCGCTCCGCCGGGATTTGCCGTCTTTCTTCTGCAGCTGCGTTGTGGCTGGTCGCGCCCACGCGGCGGAGCCGCATATCGATACAGCCCCGCGCCCCTAACGGGGCGCTCCTCAGCGGCTGGCTGGTGAGTCCACGCACAGGCCGACGACCGGTACGCACAGGCCGGGCTCGTCCGGCTGTGGTGCGGGCGGAGGCGTCGTCCGCGCGGGTGTCGGAGTCGGGCGTGGGGCGGGAGCCTGTGTCGCAGGCGGGGGGTGAGTGGTCGTGGGCGCCGGGCTGTTCGGTGTGACCGGGGTGGTCGTGGTGCCGAGGGTGGTCGGGAGGCCCGGTGACGTGGTTGCCGTGTGCAGGGGGACGGGGCTCGTAAGTGGCGTCGGTGTCGTGCTTGCCCCGCCCATTGCGGAGGCCGATGACGGGCTCACCCGGGGTGCGGCCGCGACGGCGGCGACGGCATGGTCCGATGCGTCGGCGACGGTATCGGTGCGCGGGTCCTGCCGGGCGTCGGCCTCCGCGGTGCCGACCCCGCTGGTGCCTGAATCGGGTGCCATCCGTACGAGGCTCAGCGCGCCGGCGGCCAGCGCCAGCCCGCCCACCGCGAACAGCACCTTGCGGGGCCGCGGCCTGCGATGGCGGCCGCGCCTCACCGATGTCTCCGCCGTCACCGTCATCTTGTTCCCTCCCCCTTGCGCCCGCGCCCCCTGTGCGCCGTGGCGGACGCACCGTATGCGCTCCCGTGGGCGGTGCGGCGGGAGTTGGGCGGAATGTCACCCGAACGGGGACAACGGAACGAAAGCCTGCGATGATCGGGCCGACGGTTGTTAACCCGCGTTAACCGGAGGGTGTCATGGGCGAGGAGCGGTTCGGCGAGTTCGTGGTGGTGCGGCGGCACGGCGACGGGGACGTCGGGCATGTCGCGGAGCTCGTCCTCGACCGGCCCAAGGCCATGAATGCCGTGTCGAGCGAGATGGCGCGGTCGATCGCGGGGGCCTGCACGGCGCTCGCCGCGGACCGTGACGTACGGGTGGTCGTGGTGACGTCCACGCACGAGCGGGCGTTCTGCGTCGGGGCGGACCTCAAGGAGCGGAACTCCTTCACCGACGCCGATCTGCTCCGGCAGCGGCCGGTCGCGCGGGCCGCGTACACCGGGGTCCTGGAGCTGCCGGTGCCGACGATCGCGGCGGTGCACGGGTTCGCCCTGGGCGGGGGCTTCGAGCTGGCGCTGTCGTGCGACCTGATCGTGGCCGACCGTACGGCCGTGGTGGGGCTGCCGGAGGTGTCCGTGGGCGTCATCCCGGGCGGCGGCGGTACGCAGCTGCTGCCGCGGCGGGTCGGGGCCGCGCGGGCGGCCGAGCTCATCTTCACCGCACGGCGCCTGCAGGCCGCGGAGGCACGGGAGTTGGGGCTCGTGGACGAGCTGGTGGAGGAGGGCCGGGACCGGGAGGCGGCACTGGACCTGGCCGCACGCATCGCCGCGAACTCACCGGTCGGCCTGCGTGCCGCCAAGCGCGCGCTGCGCCTCGGCCACGGGCTCGACCTGCGGGCCGGTCTGGAGGTCGAGGATGCGGCGTGGCGGTCGGTGGCGTTCTCGGGGGACCGGGCGGAGGGCGTGGCGGCGTTCAACGAGAAGCGTCGGCCCAACTGGCCGGGTGAGTGAAACCAGCCTGTCGTGGGGGTCCCCCCGCTCGAGCGAAGCCGAGAGTGGGGGAGTTTGAGGACGAGGCCGTTCAGGCCGACACGGGGGTCTGGGGGCAGTGCCCCCAGGGCCGGTCACCCCACCGCCGTATCAAGAGAACAAACCAGTGGAAACCTCCCTAACCTGGAGTAATGGGTGAGGACAAACGGCTCGCAGCAGTCGTCGCGCTGGCGCAGGGCATGGCGGCAGCCCACGGCTCGCGCGAGGCGTGGCGGGCGGCGGCGGCCGGGGGATGCCGGGCGCTCGGCGGGAGCTTCGCCGCGTTGTCGGTGTGGGAGCGGGAGCTCGGCCGGCTGCGGGTCCTCGCGAACGTGGGGGAGCGGACCGAGGGGGAGGAGGAGTTCCCGGAGGACGAGTCGTACCCCGTGCACCAGTTCCCCGAGATCACCGAGTTCCTGCACGAGCGATGGGCCGGCGGCGGCGAGCCCGACGCCTGGGTCGAGACGGCGCACGGTCCCGCGGCGGGCGGCCGCCCCGGTTACGTCCACCAGCGCGTCGCCGCCCTGCGCCGCCGGGGTCGCGGTTGCTGTGTCGTCGCCCCGATCGTGCTGCACGGGCGCGCATGGGGCGAGCTCTATGTCGCCCGCCCTGCCGGTGCTCCCGTCTTCGACCGGGGAGACGCCGACTTCGCCACCGTGCTGGCCGCCGTCGTCGCCGCCGGGATCGCCCAGGCCGAGCGGCTGGAGGAGGTGAGGCGGCTCGCCTACACCGACGCTCTCACCGGCCTCGCGAACCGCCGTGCCGTCGATACGAAGCTGGACGAGGCCGTCGAGCGGCACCGCGCGGACGGCACGGTCGTCAGCCTCGTCGTCTGCGACCTCAACGGCCTCAAACGCGTCAACGACACCCAGGGTCACGCCGTCGGCGACCGCCTCCTCGAGCGTTTCGGTTCCGTCCTGTCCCTGTGCGGCGCGATGCTCCCGGGCACGCTCGCCGCCCGCCTCGGCGGTGACGAGTTCTGTCTGCTGTCCGTCGGCCCGTCCGCCGACGAGGCCGTGAAGGCGGCCGACGAACTCTGCCGCCGCGCCGCCGAGTTGGAGCTCGGCGACGGGGTCGCCTGCGGGGTCGCTTCCACTGAGGATCCCATCGGGCCCGTGCGGTCCGCCCGGCGGCTGTTCCGGCTGGCGGACGCCGCGCAGTACCGGGCGAAGGCGCTCCGCGCGAGCACTCCCGTGGTGGCGGGGCGGGCGGGGCCCGACGACCCGGTCGTGCGGTTGGCCGACGAGCCGTCGCCGCAGGTTGCCGCGGAGCGGCGGCGGTTCCGGGGGCGGCCGGGGTGACGTGCCGGGGGCTCCGCCCCCAGGCCCCCGTATCGGCCTGAACGGCCTCGTCCTCAAACGCCGGACGGGCTGAAATATGCCGACCGGCGGCTGAAAGGTGCCGACCGGAGTGGGAAGGGCAGCGACTGGCGGCGTAAGGGGCCCACCCGCAACCCGGTAGTGACATCTTCGTCTTCACTGCGTACGCTCCTGAATATGGATATGCACACTGTGGTGGTGGGGACGTCCGGGGTGACCGCGTCCGACGTTCTCGCCGTGGCGCGCGGCGGCGCCCGGGTCGAGCTCTCCGCGGAGGCGGTGGCGGCCCTGGCCGCCGCCCGGGAGATCGTGGATGCGCTGGCGGCCAAGCCCGAGCCCGTCTACGGCGTCAGCACCGGCTTCGGTGCCCTGGCGACCCGGCACATCAGCCCGGAACTCCGCGCTCAGCTGCAGCGCAACATCGTCCGCTCGCACGCCGCCGGCCTCGGGCCGCGGGTGGAGCGGGAAGTCGTACGGGCCCTGATGTTCCTGCGGCTCAAGACCGTCTGCTCGGGGCACACGGGCGTGCGGCCCGAGGTCGCGCAGACCATGGCCGACGTGCTCAACGCCGGGATCACCCCGGTCGTGCACGAGTACGGCTCGCTCGGCTGCTCCGGCGACCTCGCGCCTCTGTCCCACTGCGCCCTCACGCTCATGGGCGAGGGAGAGGCGGAAGGACCGGACGGGGCCGTCCGCCCGGCCGGTGAGCTGCTTGCCGAGCACGGGATCGCCCCCGTCGAACTGCGTGAGAAGGAGGGCCTCGCCCTCCTCAACGGCACCGACGGCATGCTCGGCATGCTGGTCATGGCCCTCGCCGACCTGGACGCCCTCTACAAGTCGGCCGACATCACGGCCGCCCTGTCGCTGGAGGCGCTGCTCGGGACGGACAAGGTCCTCGCCCCCGAGCTGCACGCCATCCGCCCGCACCCGGGGCAGGGTGCCTCCGCCGCCAACATGCTGGCCGTGCTGAAGGGTTCGGAGCTCACCGGGCACCACCAGGACGGCGCGCCGCGCGTCCAGGACGCCTACTCGGTGCGCTGCGCCCCGCAGGTCTCCGGTGCCGGACGGGACACCATGGCGCACGCCCGGCTCGTCGCCGAGCGCGAGCTGGCGTCGGCCGTGGACAATCCCGTCGTGCTGCCCGACGGGCGTGTGGAGTCCAACGGCAACTTCCACGGTGCCCCGGTGGCTTACGTCCTGGACTTCCTCGCCATCGCCGCCGCGGATCTCGCCTCGATCGCCGAGCGGCGCACCGACCGGCTGCTCGACAAGAACCGCAGCCACGGTCTGCCGCCGTTCCTGGCCGACGACGCGGGTGTCGACTCGGGGCTGATGATCGCCCAGTACACGCAGGCCGCGCTGGTCAGCGAGATGAAGCGGCTGGCCGTACCGGCGTCCGCGGACTCGATCCCCTCCTCGGCCATGCAGGAGGACCACGTCTCCATGGGCTGGTCGGCCGCCCGCAAGCTGCGTACGGCCGTCGACAACCTCACGCGCGTTGTCGCCATCGAGTTGTACGCCGCCACCCGCGCGATCGAACTGCGCGAGGGCCTGGCCCCGGCGCCCGCTTCGCAGGCCGCCATCACGGCCGCACGGGCGGCGGGGGTGCAGGGCCCCGGTCCGGACCGGTTCCTCGCCCCCGACCTGGCCGCCGCGGACGCGTTCGTGCGCGACGGGCGTCTGGTCGCCGCGGTGGAGCGAGTGACGGGACCGCTCGCCTGACCGCTCTGGTGGGTACGAGGGCCGCCGCTGTCTCCCCCCGGCGGCGGCCCTCCCTGCACGTCAGCTCCGTGCGAGCTTGGCCGCCTGTGCCTTGACGATCTCGGCGGGGACGCTGTACTTGCCCCCCTTGCCGGCCAGGGCCGCCAGGCTGATCGAGTAGTACGTGGCGATCGTGGAGCCGTGCCGCACCACTTCGCCGTGCACCGTCGTCGTGTCGCCCTCGGTCTTGCCGGTCACGGCGAACGCCACCGACTCGTCACCGCTTCCGGAGGACTTCTCCTCGGCGACCTTCGTGAACTTCTGGGTGTCCTGGCCCTTGGCCGAGACCGTGAAGCCGTTCGCGCAGCCGCTCACCGCGTCCGACACGGACTTCATCGTGTCCTGGGCGCCCCCGCCGCCGTACGAGGACAGCGAGACGATCGTCAACTTGGACTCCAGGACGTCCTGGAGGCCGTTCATCGCGGCGTCGAGGTCCTCGTCCGAGGTGCCCGTGGGCGTGGGCTCGTCGCTCTTCTCCGTGGCCATCCGGTTGACGTACGCGCTCGTGTCGCCCGGCGCGAACCCGGTGAGGACGTAGGCGAGCGGCGCGCACTTCGCGTCGGCCACCGTCACCTGGTCCTTGGAGGCGGCGAACTTGCCGCCGGTGTCCGCGGACTTGACGTCGTAGCCGTCGAGGTCCGCCCCGCTGATGATGAGCTTCTTCAGCTCGGCCGCGCTCAGCGCCTTCGCGGCCGCAGTCGACGAGGAGGACGAGTCCGTGGAGCCGGAGCCCTTGGAGTCGCCGGAATTCCCGCCGCAACCCGTGATGAGGGCGAGCGACAGCACGCTCACGGCAACCGTGGCGCCCGCGCGCACCCTCGATGATCTCTTCATGGCCGGACTATGAAGGTCACGTCAAAGGAACGTCAAGCGAATTCAAAAACCGAGGCGCTCCCGGCGCACCGAATACGCCACGAACCCGGCGCCGATCCCGAGGAACAGAGTGCCGCCGACGACGTAGGGAGTGGTGTCGGGGCTTCCCGTGTCGGCGAGTTGGGCCTGGGGACCGGAGCTGTCCGTGGACTCCGAGACGGCCCGTGCCTGCGCTGTGACCTGCGAGGTCGGGGCCGTCGACGAGGCTGTTCTCGCCGGTTCTTCCCCGGTCGCCTTGGCGGAGGGAACGAACCACAGGGCGCACAGGACGGTGCCTGCGGCGGTGGCGGTCAGCAACGGACGACGAGCGGATGACACGGAATATCGATCCCCTTGTGGCGCTGGCGAATTGGCCGTGTGGAGCGATGTTAGTGAAAGGCGCGGGTCACAGGAAAGTCACGGGAGCCCCGGGCCTTACGCTCCGGGCATGAACATTGAAGAGACATCACGTTTTGTCCGCCTTCGGGTGGAACTAGTCCTCGAAATCGAGGACCCCGGCGCACTGACCAAGGCGGCACTGCGGCGCCTCGCCGCCGAAACCGACATGCCGGCCGACGAGCGGGTGCACGCCGAGGGCGCTGTGACGGAAGACACGGCGGAGGCCCTGGCCTCTCTGATCGACCCGTTCGACCTGGTGAGCGAGGTGCCGGGGGTCGACCTCGCGCAGGCCTCCTGGTCGAGCGAGCCCATCGACTACGACCCCGATTCGCCGGATTGGGACCTGGACGAGGATGATGTCGACGAAGACGACGAAGACGAGGGGGCCGACGGCGTCTCCTGAGCGGCTTGGGAAAACGTGACCCCGGGTGGCAATCGCCGTCCGGGGTTTTTTCGTCTCGCGCCCGCACCAAACGCCTCGGCGGACGTGGTGTGCCCCACACCTACGGGATATGTGGAACGGGACCAACCGGTCGTAGCGTTGAAGTTCGTTAACGGGGACTCTCGGGGTTTTTTGGGGATACGGCAACGATGGAGAAGCGTGTGATGACGAACAGTAAGCGGCGCAAGGGCCTGGCGGCCGCGTCCGCGCTGCTCGGCGGGGTTCTGGTGCTCTCGGCGTGCTCGGGCGGCAGTGACAAGGCCTCCGGCGGGAACAACGACACCTCGCAGGCCAAGGCCGACGAGGCGGCGGCCAAGAAGCCGTCCGAGGCCGACATCAAGATCACGCCCAAGGACGGCTCCGACAACGCCTCCATCAACAACTCCGCGGCCGTCACCGTCAGCAAGGGCACGCTCACGGGCGTGACCATGACGACCGAGAGCGGCACCGCCGTCGCCGGCACGCTCTCCGCCGACAAGACCAGCTGGAAGCCGAACGCCCAGCTGGAGCGCTCGACCACCTACAAGGTCGCGGCGGTGGCGAAGGACTCCGACGGTCGCGTCGCGCACGAGAACGCCTCGTTCACCACGGTCGCTCCGGCCAACAGCTTCATAGGCACCTTCACGCCGGACGACGGCACCACCGTCGGCGTGGGTATGCCGGTGTCGATCAACTTCGACAAGGCGATCGCCAACAAGGCCGCGGTCCAGAAGGGCATCACGGTCTCCTCCAGCAGCGGCCAGGAGGTCGTCGGACACTGGTTCGGCGCCAACCGCCTCGACTTCCGCCCGGAGAACTACTGGAAGGAGAACTCCACCGTCACGCTGAAGCTCGCGCTCGACGGTGTCGAGGGCGCCTCCGGTGTCTACGGCGTGCAGCAGAAGACGGTCACCTTCCACATCGGCCGCAACCAGGTCTCGTACGTCGACGCCAAGACCAAGCAGATGAAGGTCACGCAGGACGGCAAGACGATCAAGACCATCCCGATCTCGGCCGGTTCGCCGGAGCACACGACGTACAACGGCGTCATGGTGATGTCTGAGAAGTACAAGCAGACGCGGATGAACGGCACGACCGTCGGCTTCACGGACAACGACGGCAAGGCCGAGTACGACATCAAGGACGTGCCGCACGCCATCCGCCTCACCAACTCCGGCACCTTCCTGCACGGCAACTACTGGGGCGCGAAGTCCATCTTCGGCTCCGTGAACACCAGCCACGGCTGCGTGGGCCTCTCGGACACCAAGGGCGCCAACGACACGGGCACGGCCGGCTACTGGATGTACAGTCACTCGATCGTCGGCGACGTCGTGGTCATCTCCAACACCGGCGACAAGACGGTCCAGCCGGACAACGGCCTCAACGGCTGGAACCTCAGCTGGGCGGACTGGAAGGCCGGTTCGGCGGTCTGACACCGCAACCTCGTTGAGCCTCGCTCGATTTCACCGACACAAGGCGGCCGCCCTCGGGGCGGCCGCCTTTGCGTTGCCGACGCACCTCAAGCGCGGCACCGGAGTTGTGCGTCGAGCTGGGCGGCGGTCCTGGGGCCGTCGTACGTCCAATAGCGTCCCTCGGGGACATGGGCGGCCCTGACCTCGCGGAGGTCGAAGGCGTCTCCCGTGCCGTCCCCGTCCGTGTAGGTGACGGAGACATCGAGGTTCGTCGGGAAGCGGGCCGGTGGTGTCCGTGGAGCCGCCTGCCGGAAGTCGTCCGCCTTCCAGAGTGTCAGCGAGCCCCGGATCCCCTCGGGCGTCTTGGGACCGTGGGCCCGCCAGAGGAGCCGCTCGGAGCCGCTGTCGTACACCTCGACCGTGGTCACCTCGTCCGTGGGGCAGGTGGGAGCCTTGACCGAGATGCGGGAGCCGTCGACCCGGATGCCGAACAGGAGGGACGTGGCCGGGTCGGACATGCTGTAGACGCCGTACACCCACAGGCCGGCGGCGGCGAGGACCACCAGGCCGCACACCGTGCCGAGCAGCACAACGGGCCACACCGGCCGTCTTCGGTACGGGTACTGGTATGCGTATCGGTGCTGCACGCGGCGAGTCTGACACCTGGCTGCGTCTGCTGACAGCCCCGTGCGGGCTCACTCCTGGCCTGCGGACAGCCTTCTCATGCAGCTCTTATGCCGGGCTTATCGAGTCATCACGGGGCGTCCCTAGCTTGCGGCGCATGTTCTTCACCTACCTGAGGCGCGAACTGCGCCGCCGCAGAAAGGCGGCCCTCGTCGTCGCCTCCGGTCTTGCCCTCGGCATCGCCCTCGTCATCGTGGTCAGCTCCGTGTCGTCCGGCATGGGCAAGGCGCAGGACAAGGTCCTCCAGTCGCTGTACGGGCTGGGCACGGACATGACGGTCACCAAGGCGGCGACGCCGACCGCGAGCAACTCCCAGCGTCCGCGCTTCCAGTTCGACGCGCGGGGCAACGACGACGACTCGACGCAGAGCAGCGACCGGGTCCTGGTGCAGGGCTTCACGACCCTGGCCTCCTCGACCGTCACCAAGGTCGGGGACCAGAAGGGCGTCTCCTCCGCAGTGGGCGGACTGAGCCTCAACGTGGTGAAGGTCGACGGCCAGTTCACCCGCGGGCAGTTCCAGCAGAACCAGAACTCCGG
Source organism: Streptomyces sp. NRRL S-646 (assembly GCF_000720765.1). Lineage (GTDB taxonomy): Bacteria > Actinomycetota > Actinomycetes > Streptomycetales > Streptomycetaceae > Streptomyces. The sequence continues at coordinate 492,245 of NZ_JODC01000003.1, read as the reverse complement.
CAACGGTCAGGGCGGTCGTGGGGCGGGCGGCGGCACCGGGCTCCCGCAGGGCGAAGTCCGGGGCGGCGGCGCCGACTTCGACATCAACCAGTACACGGTCTACGGCACCGACGTCACCAGGACCGCGCTCGGCCCGCTGACCTCGTCGAAGATCACCAGTGGCCGTACCTTCAAGACGACCGAGACGAACGCCAAGGTCGTCGTGGCGGACTCCGCGTACGCCAAGGAGAAGAAGTACAAGGTCGGTTCGACCGTCACCATCAAGAGCGTCAAGTTCAAGGTGATCGGCATCGCGACCGCGGACAGCGGTGACGCGGCGGCCAACCTGTACATCCCGCTGCAGCAGGCGCAGACGCTGGCCGGCGAGAAGAACAAGGTCACCACGGTCTACGTGAAGGCGACCGACTCGCAGCAGATCGACTCCGTCAAGTCGACCATCCAGAAGAACGTCTCGGGTACGACGGTCACGACGTCGGCCGACCTTGCGAAGACGGTCTCCGGGTCGCTGTCCACGGCGTCGTCCCTGGCGACCAACGTCGGCAAGTGGCTGTCGATCGCGGTGCTGGTGGCTGCGTTCCTGGTGGCGGGTCTGCTGACGTCCTCTGCCGTCTCGCGGCGCGTGCGGGAGTTCGGCACGCTGAAGGCGCTGGGGTGGAAGTCGGGGCGGGTGACCCGGCAGGTCGTGGGTGAGGCCATGGTCAACGGACTGTTGGGCGGTGCGCTGGGGATCGGGCTCGGTCTGGCGGGGGCGTATGCCGTGACCAGCGTCAGCCCTACGCTGCAGGCGCAGTTGGGGGGCGGTACGGGCGGTCCCGGTGGCCCTGGGGGCGGCTTCGGCGGGCCCGGGCGACGGGCGGCGAAGACCCTGGAGGTCGCCCTCACGGCCCCGGTGAACCTCACGACCATTGCGCTGGCGGTGGCTCTGGCGGTGGCCGGCGGTTTGATCGCAGGCGCGTTCGGCGGCTGGCGGGCGTCGCGGTTGCGTCCGGCGGATGCATTGAGGCGCGTCGAGTAGCCGGCGCCGGCTGCGCTGGGGGAGGGCGGTGTGCGGCCCGCACTTGCGGGGTGCCGCTCTCTTTGGGTCGGGAGCCGCCCCAAGCGGCACGACTGCCCGCAGCCACGCGAGACGGCGGCTTGCGGCTGCCGGCAGCAAGGCGACTTTTAGGGGCGCGGGGCTGTATCGATATGCGGCTCCGCCGCGTGAGCGCGACCAGCCCCCACTCACCCGCAGCCGAAAAGCAACCCGCACCACCCCCGAACCGATCCCAGGAGCCCCCATGTACGAACTGAGAAATCTCACCAAGCGCTACACCCGAGGCAAGGACACCGTCCACGCCCTCGACGGCGTCGACCTCTCCATCGCCGACGGCGACCGCCTGGTCATCCAGGGCCCCACCGGCGGCGGCAAGTCCACCCTCCTCCAGATGCTCGGCGGTCTGGACCGCCCCACCTCCGGCGAAGTCGTCCTCGACGGCACCGATTTGGCCAGGCTCTCCGAGGCCAAGCTCACAAGGGTCCGCAGCGAGAACATCGGCTTCGTCTTCCAGTCCTTCAACCTCATCCCGACCCTCACCGCCCAGGAGAACGTCGAGACCGCTCTCGTACCCCTCGGAGTGAAGGTGAAGGAGCGGCGCGAGCGGGCCGCCGAGGCGCTGACCTCGGTCGGTCTCGGCGAGCGGCTGGGGCACCTGCCCGGCGAGATGTCCGGAGGACAACAGCAGCGCGTCGCCATAGCCAGAGCACTCGTCAAACAGCCGAAGGTGCTGCTCGCCGACGAACCCACCGGAAATCTCGACGAGTCGATGCGCGACGAGATCATGGAGGTGCTGGAGCGCATGTGGAAGGAGCTCGGGCTGACCTTCATCATGGTCACCCACGACTCCGCGATCGCGAGGAAGGCCCCGCGGCTGGCGACGATCCGCAAGGGCAAGCTCACCGTCAAGGAGAATGCGGGCGCGTAACCACGCGGAACGGCAACGGCTTTGGGACCGGCTCGTAACAGTCCTCGGGCCCGCCTCTTACCTTCTTCTCATCTATTGAGGTGCCTGATCACCCCCCGGCATACTGCGTATCCCGGGGGGTGCATGCGTTCATGCGTGCGTGACTGCCCCCGGCCGGGTGACAGGGGAAAACACCCGGTACTTCATCTCCAGGGGGAGACTTGCGCAGACAAGTGAAAAGAGCATGCGCGGGAACCGTTGCCACGGCGGCCGCCGTGGCCCTTGCGGCGGGCATGACCAGCCCGGCGTCCGCGAAGCCGGAGCAGTCGACGACTGCTCCGCAGACTCAGCTCACGTCCAAGCACCGCATCACCCTGATCACCGGCGACCGCGTGGTCGTCGACTCCAAGGGCCGTGTCGTCGGCCTGGAGCGGGCGAAGGGACGCGAGCACATACCGGTTCAGTTCCGCAAGGCCGACGGGCACACTCTCGTCGTACCGGCGGACGCGGCCCGGCTGGTCGCCACCGGCAAGCTCGACCAGCGGCTGTTCGACATCACCGAGCTCGACAAGTCCGCGACCCGCAGGTCCCAGGCCAACGGCCTGAAGGTCATCGTCGGCTACCAGGGCGCGGCAACCGGAGCGAAGGCCGACGTCCGTGACGCGGGCACGCTCCGCAGGACCCTCAAGTCCCTGAACGCGGACGCCGTTCAGACCCCGCAGAAGGAAACGCCCGAGCTGTGGGACGCCGTCACCAACGGAGGCAGGACCGCCTCGGGCATCGCGCACGTCTGGCTCGACGGCACCCGCAGGGCCAGCCTCGACAAGTCCGTCCCGCAGATCGGCGCACCGAAGGCATGGGCCGCCGGCTACAACGGCAAGGGTGTCAGGATCGCCGTACTGGACACCGGTGTCGACGCGACCCACCCGGACCTGGCGACCCAGGTCATCGAGTCCAAGAACTTCTCCGCCGCCGCCGACGCCACCGACCACTTCGGGCACGGCACGCACGTCGCGTCGATCGCGGCGGGCACCGGCGCCAAGTCGGGCGGCAAGTACAAGGGCGTCGCGCCCGGCGCGAAGATCCTCAACGGCAAGGTCCTCGACGACACCGGCTCCGGTGACGACTCCGGCATCCTCGCCGGCATGGAGTGGGCGGCCGAGCAGGGCGCCGACGTCGTGAACCTCAGCCTCGGCGGCCAGGACGCGCCCGGCATCGACCCGCTCGAGGCCGAGGTGAACAAGCTGTCCGAGCAGAAGGGCATCCTCTTCGCGATCGCCGCGGGCAACGCCGGCCCGGAGTCGATCGGCTCGCCCGGCAGCGCCGAGGACGCGCTCACCGTCGGCGCGGTCGACGACCACGACAGGCTGGCCGACTTCTCCTCGACCGGGCCGACCGTCGACGGCACCATCAAGCCGGACGTCACTGCGCCCGGCGTGGACATCACGGCGGCCGCGGCCAAGGGCAGCGTCATCGACCAGGAGGTCGGCGAGAACCCGCCCGGCTATCTGACCATCTCGGGTACGTCGATGGCGACCCCGCATGTGGCGGGCGCCGCGGCGATCCTGAAGCAGGAGCACCCGGACTGGAAGTTCAGTGAGCTCAAGGGCGCGCTGACCGGTTCCGCGAAGGGCGGCAAGTACTCGGCGTTCCAGCAGGGTGCGGGCCGTATCGCCGTCGACAAGGCCATCAAGCAGACGGTGATCGCCGACCCGGTGTCGGTGAGCTTCGGTGTGCAGCAGTGGCCGCACACCGACGACAAGCCCGTCACCAAGCAGCTGACGTACCGCAACCTCGGTACGAAGGACGTCACGCTCAACCTGTCCGCCGCTGCCACGAACCCCAAGGGCCAGGCGGCCCCGGCGGGCTTCTTCAAGCTCGGCGCGACGAAGGTGACCGTCCCGGCGGGCGGCAAGGCCTCCGTGAATCTGACGGCCAACACCAAGCTGGGCGGCACGCTCGACGGCGCGTACTCCGCGTATGTGAAGGCAACCGGCGGCGGCCAGACCGTGCGGACCGCGGCCGGTGTGCAGCGCGAGATCCAGTCGTACAGCGTGACGTTCAAGCACATCGGGCGTGACGGGCAGCCGACCGGAAACTACAGCGACCTCCTGCTCGGCTACTCGGGCCTGGCCAACGGCCGCGGCTACCAGGTGACCGTCTCGGACTCCGGTACGACGACGATGCGTCTGCCCAAGGGCGACTACCTGCTGGACGCCTGGATCGCCAAGGACCTCGTGAACTTCGAGGGCGGCCTCGACTGGCTGGTCCAGCCGAAGCTGAGCGTCACCAAGAACACCACGGTGACGATCGACGCCCGTAAGACGAAGGCGGCCGACATCACGGTGCCGGACGCGCGGGCGAAGCAGCAGCTCGGCACGGTCAGTTACACCTATGATCCCGTGGGCTTCCCCTTCGGCTTCGAGGCGAAGTCCTTCGCCGACATACGCATGGCGCCGCTCGGCGGCGAGGTCTCGGGCCTGCACCAGACCTGGAACGGCCAGTGGACCAAGGGCGACGACGCCGAGTACGACGTGGCCACCACCGCCAAGGTCAAGAAGATCCAGGGCGGCAAGGTCCGCCACTTCAAGGCGAGCGAGCTCGCCACGGTGAAGAACAACCTCGGTTCGGGCGCCCCCGGCAAGACCGGCGCCCTGCTGCCCGTCGGGCTGTTCCCGGAGGACGCCGCCATCGCGGGCGGCATCGAGCAGAAGCTGCCGGGCGTACGCACGCTGTACCTGTCGACCTCCGACAAGATCCAGTGGACGTGGGACTTCGTGCAGATCAAGGGCCATGACGCGAGCGGTCTCCCGATCCCGGAGGCGTCCTCCACGCTCGGCGACCCGCAGACCTTCAAGGCGGGCCAGAAGTACACGAAGACCTTCAACACGGCGGTCTTCGGCCCGCACCTGAACAAGTACTTCGGGCTCTTCCGCGACGGCAACAGCATCTACGGCTCCCTGCCGCTGTTCACCGACGGGGCGGGGCACGCCGGCTCCTCGGACCTCACCGCGGTCGCCACGACCCTGTACCGCAACGGCACCAAGGTCGGGTCCAACGACGACCCGCTGTTCGGTGAGAAGGAGTTCAAGGTCCCGTCCGCCGAGGCCGAGTACAAGCTGACGACGTCCGTGAAGCGCAGCGGCATGGTCGCGGAGGCCTCGACCCGCATCGACGCGAGCTGGACGTTCCGCTCGAAGAAGACCTCCGACCCGGCGACCCTGCCCGCGTCCACGGTCCGCTTCAACGCGGCCACCGGCCTGGACAACAAGGTGGAGGCCGGCAGGACGGTGTCGATCCCGGTCACCGTCGAGGGCGCGGCCAAGGGCAGCAACCTCAAGTCGCTGTCCGTGTACGTGTCGTACGACCACGGCCGGACCTGGACGAAGCTCGACGTCGTGGGCGGCAAGATCAAGGTGAAGAACCCGGAGAAGGGGAAGGCCATCTCCTTCCACGCCAAGATCACCGACAAGAAGAACAACAAGTCGACGATCTCGATCTACAACGCGTACTACGCGAAGTGAGCCGCAGGTTCGCTGAGCGCTGAGCAAACCGCCCGCCGGAAGTGCAGCTTCCGGCGGGCGGTCCGTGTTTCCGTGGGCGCATGACCACACACACCGTCGAGTACATCCGCTACCGCATCCCGGAAGACCGCTCGGCGGAGTTCCTCGCCGCCTACACGCGAGCCGCGGTCCAGCTGGCCGCGGCACCGCAGTGCGTGGACTACGAACTCGCGCGCTGCGAGGAGGACTTCGAGCACTACGTCCTGCGCATCACCTGGACGTCGACCGAGGACCACATGAAGGGTTTCCGCAGCTCGGACCTGTTCTCCGACTTCCTCGCGGAGATCCGCCCGTACGTGGAGAACATCGAGGAGATGCGCCACTACAAGCCGACGACGGTACGAGGCACGGGCTCGTCGGTGCCGACGCTGTACGACTGGGCGGGTGGCGCCGAGGCCTTCTCCCGTCTGACGTCGGTCTTCTACGACAAGGTCCTCAAGGACGACCTCCTCGCCCCGCTCTTCGCCGACCTCGCCCCCGACCACGCCGAGCACGTCGCCCTCTGGCTCGGCGAGGTCTTCGGCGGCCCCGCCACCTACTCCCTGACCCAGGGCGGCCACGGCCACATGGTCGCCAAGCACTTCGGCAAACACATCACCGAGCCGCAGCGCCGCCGCTGGGTGAATCTGATCGAGGACGCGGCGGACGAGGCGGGCCTCCCGACGGATGCCGAGTTCCGGTCGGCGTTCGTGGCGTATGTGGAGTGGGGGACACGGCTCGCCGTCTATTTCTCCAGCCCGGATGCAAAACCGCCGGCGGAGCAGCCGGTGCCGCGATGGACGTGGGGGACGATGCCGCCGTATCAGGGGTGACATCTACTAGCGCCGGCTGGGGCTAGATCTTTCAGCGCGGGCTTGGGCTAGATCTTTCAGCGCCGGCTGGGGCTCGATCTTTCAGCGTCGGCTGGAGTTTGATCTTTCAGCCCGTCCGGCGTTTGAGGACGAGGCCGTTCAGGCCGAAAGCGGGGGTCTGGGGGCGGAGCCCCCAGCAGGGCTGCGCCGACCGCCGGGCAACGGTTCAGGAAGACGGCGCCGAATGCCCCGCCCGAGTAGCATCCGCGCCCCAGCTGGCCAGCAACCGCAACGCCTCCGCCGACGCAGACCCCGGCTCGGCGTGGTACGTCGTCAGCGCCTGCCCGTCGTCGTCGGCCGACCGGAACGACTCGAAGCTGAGCGTCAGATCACCGACCAGAGGATGGTGCAGACGCTTGACGCCGTACCCCTTCTCCTTGACGTCGTGCGTGGCCCACAGCCGCCTGAACTCCTCGCTCTTCACGGAGAGTTCGCCCACCAGGGCGGACAGCCGCGGGTCGTCCGGGTAGCAGCCCGCGTCCATCCGCAGGTAGCTCACGACGTCGCTGGCCTTCTGCTCCCAGTCGAGGAACAGCTCCCGGTACTCCGGCCTCAGGAACACCAGCCGCGCCCAGTTCCGCTCCTGTGCCGGCAGCTCCTCCCAGTCGCCGAAGACGGCCGAGGCCATCCGGTTCCACGCGAGGATGTCCGAACGCCGCCCGGAGACGTACGCGGGCACCCCGTCCATCGAGTCCAGCAGCTGCCGCAGCGCGCCCCGCACCTGCTGCGACCGCGCCGCCGGCTTCTTCTTGTGCTGCTTCGGCTTCGCGAGGTGCGTGAGGTGGGCATGCTCGGCGTCCGTCAGCCTGAGCGCCCGCGCGATGGCGTCGAGCACCTCCACCGACACGTTCCGCCCGTTGCCCTGCTCGAGCCGCGTGTAGTACGCCACCGAGACACCCGCCAGCTGCGCCAGCTCCTCGCGGCGCAGCCCGGGCACCCGCCGGTGCCGGCCGAAGTCCGGCAGCCCCACGTCCTCCGGCTTCAGCCGGGCGCGCCGGGTGCGCAGGAACTCGCTGAGCTCGGCACGCCGGTCCAGAGCCCCGGCGGGCTCGTGTACGGCATCGGGCTGTTCGTCCATGTCTCAAGTATTCACTGTCGTACGCACACCATCCTGACCCCGCCAGTGGTAGGCACAGTGGACGTATGCAGAAGCGTGGCCTGGGTGAAGCGCGTACGGTCCGGCATGCTGAGCAACATGCCCGGTCAGAAGGCAGCCGGGCGCGTAACCACAGCTAGGAGACCCCTCGGCATGACCACTGTTGCCGCTTACGCCGCCCCCGCCGCGAAGGCTCCGCTGGAGCGCACCACCATCGAGCGCCGCGAGGTCGGCGAGTTCGACGTCCTGATCGACATCAAGTTCGCCGGTATCTGCCACTCCGACATCCACCAGGCACGGGAGGGCTGGGGCGAGGCGATCTTCCCGATGGTCCCCGGTCACGAGATCGCGGGCATCGTCTCCGAGGTCGGCGCGGGCGTCACCAAGTACCAGGTCGGCGACCGCGTGGGCGTCGGCTGCCTGGTCGACTCCTGCCGTGAGTGCGAGAGCTGCAAGGCCGGCGAGGAGCAGTACTGCACCGGCGGCAACGTCGGCACGTACAACGCCGTCGGCAAGGACGGCGAGCCCACCTACGGCGGCTACTCGGAGAAGGTCGTCGTCGACGAGAACTTCGTCGTCCGCATCCCCGACGCCCTGTCGCTGGACGTGGCCGCGCCGCTGCTGTGCGCCGGCATCACCACCTACTCCCCGCTGAAGCACTGGAACGCCGGCCCCGGCAAGAAGGTCGCCGTCCTCGGCATGGGCGGCCTCGGCCACATGGGCGTCAAGATCGCGCACGCCCTGGGAGCCGAGGTCACCGTGCTCTCGCAGTCCCTGCGCAAGAAGGACGACGGCCTCAAGCTGGGCGCCGACCACTACTACGCGACCAGCGACGAGCAGACCTTCAAGGACCTGCAGGGCTCCTTCGACCTGATCCTCTCCACGGTCTCGGCCCCGCTCGACTTCGGCGCGTTCCTGTCGCTGCTGAAGAGGGACGGCGCGCTGGTGAACGTCGGCGCCCCCGAGGAGCCGATCGCCCTCAACCTCTTCTCGGTGATCGCCGGCCGCAAGACCCTCGCCGGCTCCATGATCGGCGGTATCGCCGAGACCCAGGAGATGCTCGACTTCTGCGCCGAGCACGGTTTCGGCGCCGAGATCGAGGTGATCAGCGCGGACCAGATCAACGAGGCGTACGAGCGGGTGCTGGCGAGCGACGTCCGGTACCGCTTCGTGATCGACACGGCGACGATCTGACAGGTCTGCAGGTCTGCAGGTCTGCAGGTCTGCAGGTCTGGCAGGTCTGGCAAGTGGGGCCCCGGCGGAAGGCGACGCCGGGGCCTCCCGCCGTTGTGAGGCGAGGCTTACCTGGTCTGCCCTTCGGAGTATCTTGGGCATGAGGAGGCCCACACGATGAACGTGCAGCTGAACCACACCATCGTCGCCGCTCACGACAAGAAGGCGTCGGCCCAGTTCCTCGCCGACATCCTGGGGCTGGAACCCAGCCCGCCGTTCGGCCCCTTCATCCCCGTCCAGATCCCGAACGGCGTGACCCTCGACTACATGGAGACGGACGGCGACATCACGCCGCAGCACTACGCGTTCCTGGTGTCCGAGGACGACTTCGACATCATCTTCAGCCGCATCCAGGACGCGGGACTGACCTACTGGGCGGACCCGTACCACCACCGCGGCGGCGAGATCAACCACAACGACGGCGGCCGGGGTGCGTACTTCGACGACCCCAACGGCCACAACCTGGAGATCATCACCAGGCCGTACGGCAGCGGGAGTTGATCTGCCGCTTCACCCGGCGGGAATGAACCCGCCACCCCCGATCAGGAACGTACGACTGCTGCCACCGTCCATCAGTGCCCCCACCTTCTTCCCGTCAGGCCCGCAGTCCCACGAGACCGTCGTAGGCGGACATGACGATCTCCAACCCCCGGTTGTCGTCGGCGGGTTCGCGCATCTGGTTCGTCACGTACGCCACCACCATCCGGGCCTCGGGTTCGATCATCACCAGCGAGCCGCCCCAGCCGCCCCAACCGTAGGTGTTGCCGAACAGTCCATAGCCCAGGCCCCAGCGCACCGGCATGCCCAGCACCCGGTCGTCGCCGCTGAACTGCTCCTCCCAGGCCCGGTCGCACCCCGCCTGCGACAGCAGCCGCACTCCGTGCAGCGCCCCTGAGCAGGCCATCGCCGACTGCACCAGCGCAACCGACCTGGCGTTGCCGAACCCGCTCGCCGCGGGGATCTGCGCACGGCGCCAGGCCACGCTGTTGCCGTCCCGGACCCGCAGGGCGGTCCCCGCGGCAGGCGTCGAACCCCTGCCGGGCGCACTCGCGGTGTACTCCTCGTCCCGTCCCGGCGGCGGCACCGTGAGCGCCACGCGCCGGTCGTGCTCGGCGGCCAGCCCGATATGGAAGTCGGCCCCCAGCGGGCCTGCGATCTCGTCCGCGAAGAACTCACCCACGCTCCGCCCGCTGACCCGCCAGATGACCTCGCCGACGAGGAACCCCTGGGTGAGCGAGTGATACCCGGCCGCGCTGCCCGGCTCCCACTGCGGAGCCTGCGCCACCAGCCGCGCCGTGGCGGACGGCCAGTCGTAGATCTCCTCGACCGGCCCGTCCCAGTCGGGCAGACCCGCGGTGTGCGAGAGCAGATGCCGGACCAGGACCCGCTCCTTGCCCGCCGCGGCGAACTCCGGCCAGTACCGGGCCACGGGCGCGTCCAGGTCGAGCTCGCCACGGTCGGCCAGGACGAGCGCACACAGCGCCGTCATGGTCTTGGTGACGGAGAAGACGTTGACGATCGTGTCCCGCTCCCACGGCACGGTGCGCTCGGCGTCGGCGAACCCGCCCCACACGTCCACCACCGGCTCGCCATCCACGAAGACGGCCACCGAGCCGCCCGTGTCCCCGGCGTCCAGCAACTCCGCCAGCCGGTTGGGCACCGCGGTGAACAGACCGTCGTACGAGCCCTGAATGTCAGCCATGCGTGGCATTAGCCCGCATCGGCACGCGCTGCGGCAACCGAATTTGCGGCCGTGCGCCGTTGCCCGTCGAGCGGGCGGCCGGATCCGGCCGCCGGACGCAGATGGGCCAGGAGCTCGTCCGCCGCAGGGTACGGGCGCTCCTGCGGGAGCAGCCGGGCCGCCGAGTCGAGGTCGCCGCTGCCCACATACGCGCGTATCTCCTGGGCCGGCGGGGGCACATCACTGACGGCGACCGTCCACTCGTCCGCATACCGTCGTACGGCCTCACCGGAGAGGCCGAGCTGCAGCGACCGGTACGGCAGAGGCTGCAGCCGCAGATCCCGCTCGGGGTCCCACTGCACACGAGCCGGCGCCGTCCTCAACTCACGCTGCCAGGCGGCACGGTCGGCGTGCACCGCGGGGACATGGCTCGACAGACACGCGTGGCGCAAGGCCCACTCGAAGCCGTCACGGGCGATCTCGACAGCCGGCACGGTCTCCTGACCGGCCTTCGTGCCCCAGCCGCAGCGGTACATCATCCACAGGAACGACGGCTTGATCCATGTCAACCAGCGCTCACAGTCCTCTGACAGCCGCTCAAAGCCTGCGTTCCGCGGTCGAGCAGCCTGTCACAGCAGACTCTCGTCCCGGACGATCCAGCCCGCCCCCAGCTCGCGGCGCAGCACGTGCAACGCGGCGAGGGCCTGCTGCTTGAACAGTTGCAGTTCGTCGTCGGACCATGGCGACGGACCCGACGGATTCTTCCAGTCGAGGGAGGACTGGTACCACTCGCTCAGCCTCGCCAACTCGGCCCGGGTGTCCGGGCTGACGGGCAGGCGTGCGAGGTCGGTGGGGTAGCCGTATGGGCTGTCCATGTCCTCCGGCCACAGCGGAGTGTCCACACCGAACTCGAAGAAGAACCGCAGATAGTGGATCATGCGGCACCTTTTCACAGACTTGCTCATTCTCACCTGGTGAAAACGTAGCCGGGCCGCCGGGCCGGCAATGTCGTTGAGGACTGTGAGCGCGGCTTGATGACCCACGTCATCCGATCCCGCTTCCACGCGGCGGGGAAACGTCCCTTGCGGACCGCGGGCCCGCCGATTTCCGGCGCGTACGCCTGGTAGACGGTGATCGTGGACTCTGCCCCGCACGGATGCCGCGCTGTGGATCTTCCATGGCATGCAGCGTGGGGGACGGCCGCCCCGGACGGCGACCGGTTTTCGACCGGAGGGCCGGCGGGGCGGGCACGGAATCGCCTGGAACCCTCGCGCGTTGAGGAGGGTGGGCACGGGATGCCGATGGTGTGCGAGCAGCGTCGCCCGAGTGACCGAGCTGACAGATATGGGAGGACTGCAATGGCTGCGCAGACGCAGAGGGCCGTGCTGGCGGGCGGATGCTTCTGGGGGATGGAGGAGCTGATCCGCCGACTTCCGGGCGTGACGGCGACCCGGGTGGGATACACCGGGGGCGACGTGCCGAACGCGACGTACCGCAACCACGGCACGCACGCGGAGGCCATCGAGATCCTTTTCGACCCCGAGAAGACCGACTTCCGCGCGCTCCTGGAGTTCTTCTTCCAGATCCACGACCCGAGCACGAAGAACCGCCAGGGCAACGACATCGGCCTCAGCTACCGCTCGGCGATCTATTACGTGGACGACGAGCAGAAGCGGATCGCCGAGGAGACGATCGCGGACGTGGACGCCTCCGGCCTGTGGCCGGGCAAGGTCGTCACCGAGGTGGAGCCGGTCGGCCCCTTCTGGGAGGCCGAGCCCGAGCACCAGGACTACCTGCAGCGTTACCCGGACGGCTACACCTGCCACTTCCCGCGCCCGGGATGGCGGCTGCCCGCCCGCACGCAGGGCTGACCGACAGGCCTCGACGCCCGGGCGGGCCTCAGTGCGGCAGCGTCGCCGGGCTGCCGCCGTTCGCCTCGTAGCCCGCAACCGCCAGCGCCCGGTAGACCGCGAACTCGGCTGCCGGGTCGGCGGACAGGGTCCAGGGGAGGGCGCCGACATGGCCGTCGATGTATATGAGCTGGTTCATGGCCTCCGCCCAGCGCTCCGCGCGGACCAGGAAGAAGACCAGCAGGTGGCGTACGTGCGCGAGCATCGGGTCGTCGGGGCGGGCCGAGTGGACGGCGTGCAGCGCTCCGTGGATCGCCTTCGTCACGGCCTCGCTCCGGTAGAAGCTGCTGACCAGGTTCACCTCGGGGAGGTGCTCGAAGACCGCGAACAGGGGCATCGCGGCGAGGAGGGAACCCTGGGGTGCGCGCGCTGCCGCCGCCTCTGCGAAGGAGTTCGCCAGCTCGCGCGAGCCGTGCCACTTCTCGCACCAGTAGTGCAGGGCGGCCAGGTGGGCGCCCATGTGGGCGGGGGCGCGGTCCAGGATCCTCAGCCAGAGCTCCTCGAACTCCGGCCGGGGGTACGCCAGCCCGCGGGCCACCGACAGCTCGATGATGTACGGGACCGGGTCACCGGGGGCGAGCAGCGCCGCATCGCCGCACGCCGCCTTCGCCTCCTCCATGATGATCCGGAACTCGTCCGTGCCCGGCGTCGACGTCCGCCACGCCTGTTGGACCAGGAACTCCGCGTGCACCGCGGCGCCGCCCGCGTCCTTGGGCTGCTCGGCCCGCCACACCCTGAGCCACTGGCCGCCCGGGGTCTCGCTGACCCCGCCGGGCCGCTGCTGCAGCTCCAGCGACGCGGCGCCCGCGAAGGCCTGCACGCGCTGCCAGCGCAGCTCGCCCTCCGCCTCCGTGCCCGCCAGCAGCTGCGAGGCCGCGCGGTAGTCCTGCGTGCGCTGCACCAGGTCCAGGACGTCCAGCAGGTCCTGGTCGGGGCCGGGCATGCGGACATCCAGCTCCTCCTCCCGCACGAATCCGTAGTTCGCGGGGTCGGCGGCGTCCGGGTGGCCGGCCGGGACCTGCTCGATCATGCCCCGCCTGCGCCGCAGGACGGGGAGCAGCACGAAGCCCAGCATGACGGCGGCGATCAGGACCCAGAGAAATTCCATGGCTCAAGCGTTCCAGACGCCGGTGACAATTGGCGAACCCGGTCGGCGGCCTGTGGAAAACTCCGTGAACCCGGTGCCGGGACCGAGGGAAAACCCGGCAGTACGGCCTCCCGCGCCTCACCGTCCGGCGCGCGCCCCGCAAGCGCACTACCCTCGGTGCCCATGAGCGACAGGCACATCAGTCAGCACTTCGAGACTCTCGCGATCCACGCGGGCAACACCGCCGATCCCCTCACCGGCGCGGTCGTCCCGCCGATCTACCAGGTCTCGACCTACAAGCAGGACGGCGTCGGCGGACTGCGCGGCGGCTACGAGTACAGCCGTAGCGCCAACCCCACCAGGACCGCCCTGGAAGAGAACCTCGCAGCCCTCGAGGGCGGCCGCCGCGGCCTTGCGTTCGCGTCCGGACTGGCGGCCGAGGACTGCCTGTTGCGTACGCTGCTCAGCCCCGGCGACCACGTGGTCATCCCCAATGACGCGTACGGCGGCACGTTCCGTCTGTTCGCGAAGGTCGTCGCCCGGTGGGGGGTCGAGTGGTCGGTCGCCGACACCAGCGATCCGTCCTCCGTACGGGCCGCCATCACCCCGAAGACCAAGGCCGTGTGGGTGGAGACCCCCTCCAACCCGCTGCTCGGCATCACCGACATCGCCGCGGTCGCCCAGATCGCCCGGGACGCGGGCGCGAAGCTCGTCGTCGACAACACCTTCGCCACGCCGTACCTGCAGCAGCCGCTGGCGCTCGGCGCGGACGTTGTCGTGCACTCGCTGACCAAGTACATGGGCGGCCACTCCGACGTCGTCGGCGGTGCGCTGGTCGTCGCGGACGAGGCGCTCGGCGAGGAGCTCGCGTTCCACCAGAACGCGATGGGCGCGGTCGCCGGGCCCTTCGACTCCTGGCTGGTGCTGCGCGGCGCGAAGACGCTGTCGGTGCGCATGGACCGGCACAGCGAGAACGCCACCAAGGTCGCCGACATGCTCACCCGGCACGCACGCGTGACGAACGTTCTCTACCCGGGCCTGCCCGAGCACCCCGGTCACGAGGTCGCAGCCAAGCAGATGCGGTCCTTCGGCGGCATGGTCTCCTTCCGGGTGGAGGGCGGCGAGGAGGCGGCCGTCGAGGTCTGCAACCGCGCCAAGATGTTCACGCTCGGCGAGTCCCTGGGCGGCGTCGAGTCCCTGATCGAGCACCCCGGTCGCATGACGCACGCGTCCGTGGCCGGCTCCGCCCTGGAGGTGCCCGCCGATCTCGTACGCCTCTCCGTCGGCATCGAGAACGTCGACGACCTCCTGGAGGACCTGCAGCAGGCGCTCGGCTAGTCGCTCCGCGGGCTGTGTCCATGTGCAGCTCCGCTGCGCGGGCCATCATGGCCCATACGAGGAACGCGACGCTTGCGGCGCACAGGAGCAGCCACATCAGTCGGCGGGCGGGCCATCATGGCCCATACGAGGAACGCGACGCTTGCGGCGCACAGGAGCAGCCACATCAGTCGGCGGGCGAGGGTCCTGCGACGCAGGCTGCGGGCACCGCGGCGCACGACCTCCCCGTACAGGTCCGGCGGCACCGGCGGCGGCACCTGCTCCATGATCCGCCGTGCGGCGGCCTCGCGCTCGGCCCGGTTCATGAGCGTCCCCCTCCGCCTGCGCGCCTCATGACGGCGCCACCTTCGCCCCGCCGACCGCCGGTGCCTGCTTCCGCGGCGGATGCAGCAGCGCCACCGTGGCCCGTTCGCAGATCGCGCGGACACGTTCCGCCGGCAGGCCGAGCAGCGCCGCCGTCTGCTCCTCGCCGACCCCCTCGTACAGCCTGAGGACCAGGATCAGACGCTCCTGCGGCGCCAGCCGGGCCAGCGGGCTGCCGGGGTGCGGGCGGGCCCGCCCCAAACCGCCGTACTGGTGCCATGCCCCGCGCGCGAAGCGGGTCGCCAGGTACTGGCGGGCACGGTCGTACGGGTCCTCCCCGCGCAGCCGGTCCCAGCACGCGTACGTGTGCGCGAGGGCCAGCGTCAGCAGGCGCCGCGCGCGGGGGTTGTCGTCCGGTGCCTCCGCCGTGAGCAGCGTGGCGGCATGCAGCAGCCGCCCTGCCGCGCCCGCGACGAACGCCTCGAACTCCCGGGCCCGGCGGGCGCCTTGGAACGCCTGCCGCTGTCGCACCGCGCCTCCCGCCCTGACGCGACCCTGACCGATCGGGACCCGGCCGCGTACGGGGTGCAGAACCGCGTACGACGGGGCCCGGTCTCATCTGAGGCCAGGGGTGGCCTTTCGGTCAAGAGCTGCGCGGCACGCGCGCGTACCGAGCATGGCGGCCACGCGTGCGGACGGCGGCTACGAGGCCGACGACGCCTCCGGCCCCGGCATCCCCTGGGCCGCCATCCGCGAGGAGAGCGCGCTGTTGAAGCGCGTGAGGAGCGTGCAGAACGCCTCGCGCTCCTCCGGCGCCCAGTCGTGTGTCAGCTCGGCCATCAACTGACGCCTCGAGGAGCGCACTTCCTCCAGCCGCGACTGCCCTCGCGGGGACAGCTGAAGCACCACAGCGCGCCCGTCCTCGGGGTGCGAGGTGCGCTTGACGAGCCCGGTGTCCACGAGCGGAGCCACCTGCCGGGTGACCGTCGACGAGTCGATGCCCATGCTCGCCGCGAGCGCCTTGACGCCCATGGGGCCTTCCTTGTCGAGGCGGTTGAGCAGCAGGTATGCGGCGCGGTCCATGGAGTTGCGCACCTGCCCGACGCCGCCGAGCCGGGTCTGTTCGGCACGGCGGGCGAAGACCGCCACCTCGTGCTGCAGCGTGTCGAGGAGGCCGGTGTCACCGACGGTCGTCATGTCCATCGACATTTCAGGTGTTGTGGGCATGGCCGGAGGCTCACTTCATGAAGGGGGGCTGTCTGGAATGGGGGACAGAGTACGCGGCCGGGGGGCAAGCCGTACCGGCGCTGCGCAAACCAGTCTCGGACGTTGGTCACAGCGACCGTGCGCGCCTGTGAACTGCGATGCTGGAGTCATGAGCTACAGCACGGCTGACTCCTTTCGGCCCGTGACCCTCGACGACGTGCGGGGCGCCCAGAAGATGCTCTCGGGCGTGGCGCGGGTGACGGCGATGGAGGGCAGCAGGCATCTGTCCCAGCTGGTGGGCGCCCCGGTGCACTTCAAGTGCGAGAACCTTCAGCGCACGGGTTCGTTCAAGCTGCGCGGCGCCTACGTCCGGATCGCCGGACTGCTGCCCGAGGAGCGGGCCGCCGGGGTGGTGGCGGCGAGCGCCGGCAACCACGCGCAGGGCGTCGCGCTGGCGTCCGCGCTGCTCGGCGTGCGGGCGACGGTGTTCATGCCGCAGGGCGCCCCGCTGCCGAAGATCAGCGCCACCCGCGAGTACGGCGCCGAGGTGCGCCTGCACGGGCAGGTGGTCGACGAGACGCTGGCCGCCGCGCAGGCGTATGCGGCCGAGACCGGCGCGGTGTTCATCCACCCCTTCGACCACCCGGACATCATCGCGGGCCAGGGCACGGTCGGGCTGGAGCTCCTGGAGCAGTGCCCGGAGGTGCGCACCGTCGTCGTCGGCATCGGCGGGGGAGGCCTCGCGGCCGGTATCGCGATCGCGGTGAAGGCGCTCCGGCCGGACGTGCGGATCGTGGGTGTCCAGGCGGACGGTGCGGCGGCTTACCCGCCCTCGCTCGCGGCCGGGCGCCCGGTGTCGGTCGAGCACCCGGCGACCATGGCCGACGGCATCAAGGTCGGGCGGCCCGGCGACGTGCCGTTCGGCATCGTCCGCGAGCTGGTCGACGAGGTCCGCACGGTCTCCGAGGACGCACTGTCCACCGCGCTGCTGCTGTGCCTGGAGCTGGCCAAGCTGGTCGTCGAACCGGCCGGTGCGAGCCCGGTGGCGGCGCTGCTGAGCGAGCCGGAAGCCTTCGAGGGCCCGGTGGTGGCGGTGCTGTCCGGCGGGAACGTCGACCCGCTGCTGATGCAGCGCGTCCTGCGCCACGGCATGGCGGCGCAGGGCCGCTACCTGGCCGTACGGCTGCGCCTGACGGACCGGCCGGGGGCGCTCGCGACGCTTCTCGGGGTGCTGTCAGTGGTGGACGCTAACGTCCTCGATGTGAGTCACGTACGGACCGATCCACGGCTCGGGCTCACGGAGGCGGAGGTCGAGCTGCACCTCGAGACGAAGGGGCGGGAGCACTGCGCCGAGGTCGGCCGGGCGCTGCGCGAGGCGGGTTACACAGTCATCGACTGAGCCGCCGGGCGGCCCGGACTGAGAAAGAAGACCAGCTCAGGGGCTCTTCGTTGCCCGATCGAGTAAATGCGTTGAGAGACGCGATACATCGCGTTATGGTCTGTGTCGTGGCCGCCTGCCACGCCACCCGACAGGCGGAGCAAGTGCGCAAACCAAGGCTTTCCGAAGAATCCCCGACGACGTGGAGACTCATATGCCAGGCGCCATCTATGCCGAAGGCCTGGTCAAGACCTTCGGCGACGTAAGGGCTCTGGACGGCGTCGACCTCGATGTCCCCGAGGGCACCGTGCTGGGCCTGCTCGGGCCGAACGGCGCGGGCAAGACGACGGCGGTCCGCTGCCTGACCACTCTGCTGCGCCCCGACAGCGGCAGGGCGGTCGTGGCCGGCCTCGACGTCCTCAAGCAGCCCAACGAGGTGCGGCGCTCCATCGGCCTGTCCGGCCAGTTCGCCGCGGTCGACGAATACCTGACCGGCCGCGAGAACCTCCAGATGGTCGGCCAGCTCTACCAGATGAAGGCCAGGGCCGCGAAGGCCCGGGCCGGCGAGCTGCTGGACCAGTTCGACCTCGCGGACGCCGCCGACCGGCCCGCGAAGACCTACTCCGGAGGCATGCGCCGCCGCCTCGACCTCGCGGCGGCCCTGGTCGTCTCACCGCCCGTGATGTTCATGGACGAGCCGACGACCGGCCTCGACCCCCGCAACCGCCAGCTGCTGTGGGAGGTCATCAAACAGCTCGTCTCCGGCGGCACGACCCTGCTGCTCACCACCCAGTACCTGGAGGAGGCCGACCACCTCGCGCACGACATCGTGGTCGTCGACCACGGCCATGTCATCGCCCGCGGCACCTCCGACCAGCTCAAGGCCCGCACCGGCGGCGAGCGCGTCGAGGTCGTGGTGCACGAGCGCGAGCACATGACGACCGCCGGCGAGGTCCTCACCGGCTTCGGCAAGGGCGAGCTCACCGTCGAGGAGCACACCCGCAAACTCACCGTGCCTGTCACCGGCGGCGCGAAGCTGCTCGCCGAGGTCATCCGGGAGCTGGACACCCGCGGCATCGAGATAGACGACATCGGCCTGCGCCGCCCCACCCTCGACGACGTCTTCCTGTCCCTGACGGGACACGTGGCAGAGGCCGAGGCCGAGGAGAACGGCACGACGACGGACACCAAGGACCGCAAGCAGAAGAAGGAGGCAGCCAAGTGAGCGCCGTCACCGACGCCGTGCGGGTCGCGCCGCCTGCGAACCCGGTCAGCCAGTCGATCCGCGACTCGCTGGTCGTCGCCAAACGCAATCTGATCCGCATGTCCCGGATCCCGAATCCTGTTCGCTCGTATCGGCCAGGATCCATCTCGTCGCGGACCCGAGATCTGCACGTGAGCGCTGGGAAGGAGCGGGCGGAGTGAGCATGATGAGCGACTCCCTGGTCATTGCCCGGCGGAACTTGATTCGGATGTCCCGGATTCCCGAGATGGTTCTGTTTGGCCTGATCCAGCCGGTGATGTTCGTGGTGCTCTTCACCTACGTCTTCGGCGGCTCGATGAAGATCGGTGACACCACAGATCCGCAGGTCTACAAGAACTTCCTGATGGCGGGCATCTTCGCGCAGACGGTCACCTTCGCCACGGCGGGCGCGGGTGCCGGTATCGCAGACGACATGCACAAGGGCCTCATAGACCGGTTCCGCTCGCTGCCGATGGCGCGCGGTGCGGTGCTGACCGGTCGCACGGTCGCGGACCTCGTGCAGACGGCCCTGACGCTGCTCGTCCTCGCGGTGGTCGCGCTGCTCGTGGGCTGGCGCCCTGGCTCCGTGGAGCCGACCAACTTCGGCAAGATCTTGGGCGGTTTCGCCCTGCTGCTCTTTCTGGGGTACGCCTTCACGTGGATCGGCGCCTTGATCGGCCTGACTGTGCGCACCCCGGAGGCGGCAACCTCGGGGGGACTGATCTGGCTCTTCCCGGTGACGTTCATCTCGAACGCGTTCGTGGACTCGGGGCAGATGACGCCCTGGCTGCGACACATCGCAGAGTGGAATCCCTTCAGCGCGACCGTGCAGGCATGCCGCCAGCTCTTCGGCGACCCGGGCCTGTCCCATTCCGGCGCTTGGCCGATGCAGCACCCGGTGTGGGCGTCGCTGATCTACTCGGCACTGATCGTCGTCATCTTCCGCACGCTCGCGGTCCGCAAGTACCGCCGGGCAGACGGTTGATGCGCCGCCTTCCCGCTGGCCCCCGCTCCCATGGGCGGGGGCTTGTTCATGTTCCGGGGCCTCTCACTGGAGGAACAACTTCCAGTAGGCCCAGCGTCGTACGCTGAACTGGAGGTGATTCGATGTCGTCGCTCGGAGAGAACGTCAAGAACTACCGCCGCCTGAAGGGCTGGACACAGGAGCAGCTTGCCGAAGCTGCGGGTGCCTCGGTCGGTACCGTCCGCATCGTCGAGCAGGGCGGGAACGCTTCCGTCGAGATGCTGAACTCCTTCGCCCGTGCGCTGGACACCACGACATCGAGCCTGTTCGCCACGGAGGTGCCGTCACCGATTGAGGTGGACTCCAGCGAGGGCCCCAGGCTCATGGAGCTACGCCGTGCCCTCATGCCGCCGGTTGGCCTGTCGGAGACGATCATGGAACCGGACCAAGCCGTCGCGCTGTCCATGATCGAGCGGGACATTGACGACCAGCACGCTCTCTACCGCACTGACCGCTATGACAGCGTGGCGAAGAAGCTGCCGGGGATCCTGCGCGCCGCCGAGACTGCGGTAGCAACCAGCGACGACGGAGAGGACCGCCAGCGCGCCGTCATCGTGCGGGCCAGGGCCTTCCTGCTCGCGGGCAAGTACCTAACCCAGGTGAGGCGCTACGACATGGCGTACCACGCCCTCTCGCGCGGCATCCAGGACGCACGGGAGACCGGTCAGGTCCAGCTCGCCACGAACGGTGTCGTCGGCATGGGCTGGCTGCTTCTGCGGCAGGACCGCTTCGACGAGGCTGAGCAACTGGCTACCCGAACCGCTGACAGTGTCGAGCCGCGCATGTCGAAGGCCACGCCTGGCGAACTGGCCGTCTGGGGTGAACTGCTTCAGCGCGTGGCGTCCGCCTCGCTCCGCAACAACCGTCCGGATGTCGCCAGGGAGGCCCGCCGTATGGCGACGACGGCCGCGAGTGCGCTGGGACGGGAGCACATGGACTTCCGGGAGCACTGGGCTACGTTCGGGCCGGTGACTGCTGAGACCAAGGTGATTGAGGATCTGGCGCTCATCGGTGACGCGCGGGGTGTCCTCAGCCGGGCCGACGATGGCCCCGTGGGTGGCAAGGCGCTGAAGAAGCTCGGTCGGCCGAGTTCAAACAATTGGGACAGGCATCGCTTGGACGTTGCGAAGGCTCACGTCCTGCTCGGGTCGCACCAGGATGCGATGGACGAGCTGACCGGTATCAAGGCGTCGTCTCCGGAGTGGCTGAAGCATCAGTCCATGGCCCGGCGAATCATGCGGGAGATCCTCGGCAACCGGAAACGGACGCTGACTCAGGACATGCGCGACATGGCCTCCCACCTGGGAGTTGCGGGGTAACTACCAAGCAAATTGGTAGTACTTGACGGGACGTCGGGTAACTACCAACGTTGCTGTCTGGAGCTGGGTGGTTGCGGCTCGTAGTTTCGAGACATGGCCACGACGGAGAGAGACCAGACGGCCGTGGACCCGGAAAGCTGCGCGCTCGACAGCCTGGTGATGGACATTGAGACCGGCAAGGTCGGCGTAGTGATGGGGCATCACGGCCCGGATCGCGTACAGCTCCGCCCCGCTCGCGGGGGGCGGGAGTGGGATGCCTTCCGAGTGAGGCGTCTGACCCCACGCGAGGAGCTATCGGTTCGCAACGACATACGAAATGCCATGTCCAAGGCGGGTCTGTGATGTGCAGCCCGATCATCACCCGTTTATGGCGCACTTGGCGGCAGACGTGATGGGCCGCGCGGTGGGCTGGTTAGCCCGCTTCACAGGTCCGCTGCTGATCGTCATGGTTTCGGGCTCGTGCGGCTTTCTGCTGGGCGTTGCTGTCGCATCCGGAGCCGCGCTCCCCAAGTAGCTGTTCCCCCCACTACCGGATTCGTTCTGGTCGTCGCGTACGTGACGGCGAATCCCTGAGACTGGCCTTGCCCGAGCAGCGTTCCCCCGTGCGCTCGGGCGAGGCCGCCCAACCCCCGCCTCGCCGCTCCTGTTCGTCTTTATGCGAGGCGGGTCGGCAAGTGCAGAGCACCATCCCTACGGAATCGAGGAGTGTCACATGCGCGACGAGCGCCCCTGGATCGTGCGCGGCGGCGAGGACGACAGCAACTCGGGCAACAAGCACGGTGGTGGAGGCAGCGAGGGTGACGACTCGGGCCACAGCGACACGAACGGCGGCTCCAGCCGGTGACTGAGCACGAACTGAGGGAGGCCAGCCTTCACGGGCTGGCCTCCCGGCTCAAGGAGTCGGGCGCGCTGACCTCGGACTGGCTACCGGCCTTCGCCGCCGTGCCGCGTGAGTTGTTCGTGCCTGATCTGATGTGGCCGGGCCAGAGCAAGGGCACGGGACAGGGCGATGCGATCGACCGCAATGAGGACCCAGAGGCGTGGTTCCGTGCGGTCTACTCGGACGTGTCCCTGACGACTCAGTGGGATGACGGCCAGCACTCGGGCACCGGTAAGGGAAGGGTGCCGACGTGCTCGAACTCGCAACCATCCATGGTGTTTTCGATGCTTGCGGCCCTTGACGTCCAGGAGACCAGTCGAGTCCTGGAGAT
This sequence comes from Streptomyces sp. NRRL S-646, assembly GCF_000720765.1. Lineage (GTDB taxonomy): Bacteria > Actinomycetota > Actinomycetes > Streptomycetales > Streptomycetaceae > Streptomyces. The sequence goes on along the minus strand of NZ_JODC01000003.1, from coordinate 469,862 downwards.
CGGTACCGGCACGGGGTGGAATGCCGCGCTCCTGTCTGAGCGTGTCGGTCCGGGCAACGTCTGCTCTGTCGAGGTCGACGAGGAGAACGCGAAGTCGGCGCGGGAGCGAATCGAGTCAGCGGGCTACCACCCGACACTCGTCGTGGGCGACGGCTTCGAGGGGTACCGCGAGGGCGCGCCTTATGACCGTGTCCTGGTCACGGCTGCGCTGACCGAAGTGCCGCACCGAGTGATCAGCCAGGTTCGGACGGGAGGGGTCATCGTCGCCCCGTACGCCACGACGTACGGGGGCGAAGGCGTGGTGCGGCTGACCGTGCAACGTGACGGGTCCGCTGTGGGGCCATTCGTCGGCTCGTCGGCATTCATGCGGCTACGTCGGCAACGCCAGAAGCGGCGGCATGTGCGTGAGTACCTGGGCGGCGAGCCTTGGCCGTCCGACGGCGTGAAGTCCATGACGTCTCTCTCGCCCGAGGACATCGGGGACTGGCTGCCGATGTTCGCGATCGGTCTCCAGACCCAGGGAGTCTTCCCGTGGGCAGAGACCTACGACGACGGCTCATACACCCTCTGGCTGCGTGATACGGCGGTCACCTCGTGGGCCACGGTCGACTACGAGCCGGGCCGAGAGGAGTTCGAGGTCTACCAGTCCGGTCCCCGGAAGCTCTGGGATGAGGTCACCGTTGCGTACCTGCACTGGGATGCCATGGGCAAGCCCGGGTGGGAGAGGTTCGGCCTGACGGTCGACGGCGAGACCGGCGAACATACGCCGTGGCTCGATCATCCGAGCAGCCCCTGTACTCGATCGGCTGACTAGCTGCCGAGTCCCCAACCACTCAACAGACATAGCCAGTTGGGGTGGTTGGGGATTCGCATTTCCGCTGGTAGTGGCGCGGTTTGGGCACGCCGCCGGCCGTAGAGGCTTTGGGCGGGAGCTGCCATGGGGCGAGTGAACAGGGGGCCTTACGCTCGCCAGCGGATCGGGCAGGTTTTGGAGCCTGCCCGCAATAGCCCGATCGGCCCCCTGTTCTTCGAGGCTCGCCCCATGGTGGCTGCCTAAAGCCTCGTAGGCCGTCGGCCCCAGCCAAAGAGGGTTGCGAGCATTCCCGGCCGAGGCTCGGGTGAGTGCTGGCCGGTGAGGGCGCCGTGGTCCGGATCGGTGGCTGTGGTGCTGGGGCCGTGAGCCACGGGCCAGAGCCCATGGGAGCGGAGCGGGTGAGGTGGGCTGTGGGGACGTTGGCTCACTTCTGGTGCCGCCTGGTGTGCGCCGGGGCGGCGGCGCCCCGGACCGGACCCGCCGAAGGCGGCACGCCGGGCCGGGGTGCGGCAAGCCGCCCCGGCGGCGCGCCGAAGGCGCGCCTTCAAAGAAGTGAAGACAAATTACTCCCCATGCTTCACACCTACGTCTGCTCCGCATCCGGTGAGTACCTGGACCCGCGACGCAACCGGCTTCCCGGCACCTCAAGATCACCGCATCTGGCTCGCTGCGCACTCGTCCCGGCTGCTTACGCTGATGCGGCTCGTCGGCGGGTGGCGTGCTTGGCGGGGGCTTTGGTCGGCGTCAGTGAGTAGCTGAGCTGGCATGCGTCGGCGGGGGCCTTGAGTTCCTCGCACAGTAGGGGGCGGCCCTGGTGGGCGTCGGCGGTGATGCGGTAGGTGACCAGGAGGGGGCTGGCGTCACTGGTGATCGACAGAGAGGTGCGCTCGTCTGGGTAAGGAGGACGGGCGGTGACGTGCTCGGTGAACTCCAACGACAGTCCGGCGTCGGCAAGCTGCTGGTACAGGTCGCTGACTTCGGCGTCGGGCTGTTCGGCGAGGGAGGGAACGTCGGCTGCGGTCGCCATCGGGATCAGGACCCGGTGGGCCATCCGGGCGCCGGTCTCCTGGTCGTAGAGCACGCGGTCGACGCTGATGGCGTCCTGGTCCTGCTGGTCCAGCAGCATTGCCGGGGGGCCGTCGAGTGAGACCCGGCTGACGGCGGTCGCCTCGCTCTGCGATACCTCAGGCAGGCTCCAACTCCCCTTGCTGGTCTGGCGGATGGAGCGGTCAACAGAGGCGGCGGGGAGGAACCCGCCCCCGGTGGAGAGCACGATGGTCCCCTTGCCCTGGCGGGACTCGACCAGTCCCATGCGGCGCAGCTCGGCGACGGCGGACCGTGCGGTGTGCTTGCCGATCCCGTACATGATGACCATGTCCGCCTCGGACGGCAGAAGCTCGCCGGACTTGTAGCGGCCTCGGCGGATGTCATCGGCCATGCGTTGGGCTACCTGCATGTACATGGACGGGGCGCGTTCGATGTGCTCTCGGACTGGCATAGCTGGTGCCCTTCTCAGGCCGCCCGGTCGGGTGCTGGCGGGGATTCGCAATCATGAGGATAAGTGGCTGACCACTCATCGGGCCATCCCTTACACACTCATCCGAATAAGTGGTTGACCTGGCCGGATCGACGGGTTGACCATGAACCCTCCAACCCATCCGCATAAGTGGATGGGTCACATTCTGGAGGCGCCTTGTGTTCAACACTCCGCACGAGCCGACCATGTCGGACGGCCGCTCTGCCGAGCTGGAGCGTGAGAAGCGGCTCCTGTCGCTCTCCGATGCCGACCGTGACCTTGCCCGACTGGTCAATGACCCGAAGTTCTCGCGCTGGCTAGCGCAGATCAAGGCCATCGGCGGGTGCGCCCATCCGATCTACCTGTCCGGCTCCACGGTCACCAGCAACGCCGTAACCGGTGAGGTGATCTCGTCCTACTCGACCGCCGACGAACCCGGCGAGCGGCTACCCGTGCGCTGCGGCAACCGCCGGGCCTCGGTCTGCCCGACCTGCTCCTACCTGCACGCCGGGGACACCTATCAACTGGTCCGTGCGGGCCTGACGGGCGGCAAGGGCGTGCCCGGTGCCGTGGCGGAGCGCCCCCGTCTGTTCGTGACGCTGACGGCCCCCTCGTTCGGCCTAGTGCACCATGCCATCGAGGGCGAACGCTGCCGACCGCGCCGGGATGATCCGGTCTGCGAGCACGGCAAGCCCCTGGGGTGCAGTCGTATCCACGGCGAGGATGACCGCCTGGTGGGGCTGCCGCTTTGCCCGGACTGCTACGACTACGTGGGCCACGTGCTGTGGCACGCGCACGCCGGGCGGCTGTGGAACCTGTTCACCACCGCCGTACGGCGTCGCCTCGCCTCCGCCGGGGGCATACCGCGCTCCAAGCTCCGTGAGCACCTGGTGGTGTCCTTCGCCAAGGTCGCCGAGTACCAGAAGCGCGCGGCCATCCACTTTCACTGCGTGGTGCGTCTCGACGGACCGGACGGCCCCGGTTCCGTGCCCGCCTCCTGGGCGAGTGAAGGGCTGCTGGTCGATGCCGTCACGCGTGCGGTGGCGTCGACCTTCGTCACGGTCCCCGAGTCGGACGCGTACGGCACCGAACGGCTCGGCTGGGGCGGGCAGTTCGACGCACACCCGATCTATCCGACCCCAGGTACTGACGGCCCGTCAGGATCGGCGGTCGCCGGATATGTGGCCAAGTACGTCACCAAGGGAGCGGCCGAAACCGGCGCCGGACTCGACTACCGCGTCACCAGCCTGGACGACATCCGTGCGGCGGCCGTGACGACCCACGTAAGGGCGCTCATGGCGACCTGCTGGCGCTTGGGCGGCCTGGTCGAGCTGGAGCACCTCCGAATACGGAGGTGGGCTCACAGTCTCGGCTTCCGGGGCCACATCCTCACCAAATCCCGCCGCTACTCCACCACCTACGGCGCCCTGCAAGAGGAACGGGCCGACCATCGCCGGGGCGACACCAAGCCCGAGAACGGCCCCACGGTCACGCAATCGAACTGGCGCTACGCCGGATCCGGCTACACCCCCGGAGAGGCTGACATCGCTCTCGGTATTGCCGAAGACCTGGCAAGCCTGCGCGAGATCAAACGGGACATGATCGCTGAAGGGTGGCGATATGCCGGGTGAGGAGCGTCCTAAGGAGAAAGCAAGGGAACCGCGTCCCGGTGAAGTGAGTTCCCGCTGGCGGGCCGTTGAGTGGACCGAGGCGCAACGGAGCCGCCTAGCTGCCCTCTTGATCGGGTCGACGCCCAACGACCCATATTGTCAAGGCAGTTGAGCGATTCGCGCTAGATCGTGAGGCCACCTCACGAGTTACCATGTGCAAAAACAACGCGACCCCGGCGGGAGATTAGGGCCTGCCGCTGGGGTCGCTGGCCAGTCGTGGAGGACTGACTATGGCGAAGCGTACCGTTGCGCGGTCCGTTCAGAGGACCCTTCGGGTAGCCATCTATCTGCGGGTATCGACGGCGCAGCAGCTCGAAGGCTACGGGCTGAAGGTCCAGGAGGAGCAGTGTCGCGCCTGGCTGGCCTATGCCCTGCGCAAAGTGCGCCACACCATCGTTGACGTCTACGTGGACGGGGGTGTGTCGGGCAAGCTTGCCAGCCGCGAAGACCTCGACCGCCTCACCGCTGACGCTCTCGGCGGCCGTCTGGACTTGATCGTCTTCGGCAAGCTGGACCGCATCGGGCGCACGATGAAGAACATCCACCGTTGGGTCTACGACGTGACCGACAAGGGTGTCCGCGTGGCCACGGCGGACGGCCGAATCGACTCCGACGACGACATGTTCGGCATCCAGCTCTCTTTGCTTGCCTACCTGGCCGAGGTGGAGCATGCCCTGATCTTGGAGCGTACGTCGGGCGGTCGGATACAGAAGGCTGCCGTCGGGGGCTGGCCCCTGGGTGAGCCGCCCTTCGGTTACATGCTCGCCTCTGACGGAAACCCCGTGATCAACCCGGCAGAGGTCGAGCAGATCGAGAAGTTCGCAGACTTCATGATCGACTCGCCTGAGCCCGTGACGCGGGAGGACGGCGCTCGCCACCTCAACGCCCTCGGGTACCGAACACGTCGAGGCAAGGAGTGGGAGGGCGGAAACCTCGTCGCCCGTGTCATGGCTGCACTCAAGGGTTACGTGGACTTCGTCTTCGCCGGAGAGAACGAGGACGGCGAGGAGATCACCACCACCTTCCGCATCGACCTGCCCAAAGCCCTGAGTGACCAGCGAGCCGAGGAGTTGAAGACTGCTCTTGCACGAGGTGCCCGCGTCAAGGGCAAGGCCAGCAAGTACCTGCTCTCCAATCGACTCATCAGCGTGTGCGGGGTGCATCGGACTGGAGCCGACGCCGGTGAACACGGGCGGTACTACCGCTGCATGGCGGGTAAGCAGGGCAACCCTGTGAACGAGCGCCACGAGGACTGCTGGGAGATTCCTGTTGATGAGGTCGAGGTCGCAGTCTGGGCTGAGGTCAAGAAGCTGATGTCTGACAAGGACAAGCTGCGCAGGCTGGTTGAAGAGTCTTTGGGGACTGCGCCCCAGCGCGCACAGTCCTACCGCCGACGGCTGGCAGAGCTTGACGAGCAGATCGACAAGAAGCGGAGCAGCCGGAAGCGCAAGATCAGTCTTCTGTTGGCATCCGTCGACGACGACAGTGAAGACGATGCTCAGCTTGTCGCGGAGTTGAAGGACGAACTGCACAAGCAGGAAGCCGACCTGGTGGCAGAACGGGAACGCGTCGCTGAGTGGCTGTACGACGTCGAGAGGCAGGCAGACGGCGCCAAGGGCCTGCTCGCCAGGATCGAGAAGGTTGACGCCCGTCTGGACGACTTCACCTTCGAGCAGAAGCAGGACCTGTTGGAGCTGCTTGACGTGCGTGTGCAGATCACCGGCAAGGGTGAGCCTCGCCACAAGGGGCTGACAGACCCGATCGCCGAATGGCACCGGGAGACCGGCGTGACGATCCCTGTCGAGATCACAGACGAGCAGTGGTCGAAGATCGGGGACATCGTCTCGCCCAGTCGCCAGTGGAAGGACGTCCGGGACGGGTTCGAGGCGATGCTCGACAAGATCCGCACCGGAAAGAATTGGACGGACTACGACCGCTCCGAGCGAATCGGCGGACGAGGCTGGGCGGCCCTGTATCGACGTGCACAGCACTGGTGGGGCAGTGGGGAGTACGAACGAGCGCTAGAGGCCCTGGCGCCCTTTGAGGGCGTCGCGCCGCCGCCCCTCTACGTGCTTCCGCCTATGGAGGTGACGGGCGATGCTGACCCGAACTACAGCGCCGAGCGGGCAGGCCAGGGCGGTAGCGGCCTGAAGTGCAACCAGGCGAAGACCGCCGAACATGTTTCCCCGAGATGGTGATCTTCGGCCTCATCCAGCCGATCATGTTCGTGGTGCTGTTCAGCTATGTGTTCGGCGGTTCCATGAACATCGGCGGCACCACGGACCCCGTCGTCTACCGCAATTTCCTGATGGCCGGCATCTTCGCCCAGACGGTCACCTTCGCCACCGCGGGCGCAGGGGCGGGCATCGCCGACGACATGCACAAGGGCCTCATCGACCGTTTCCGCTCGCTGCCCATGGCACGCGGCGCGGTGCTGACCGGACGGACGCTGGCCGACCTCGTGCAGACGGCGCTGACGCTGTTCGTACTGGCCCTGGTCGCCCTGCTGGTCGGATGGCGTACCCACACCAGCGTGGGTGAGGTACTCGGCGCCTTCGGCCTGCTGCTCCTGACCGGGTACGCGTTCACCTGGATCGGCGCTGTCATCGGCCTGTCCGTCCGCACGCCCGAGGCGGCCACCTCCGGCGGTCTGATCTGGCTGTTCCCCGTCACGTTCATCTCGAACGCGTTCGTGGACTCCAGCCGCATGACCCCCTGGCTGCGCCACATCGCCGAGTGGAACCCCTTCAGTGCGACGGTCCAGGCCTGCCGCAAGCTCTTCGGCAATCCCGGCGTCTCGCCCTCGGACGCCTGGCCCATGGCGCACCCCGTGTGGGCCTCGTTGATCTACTCGGTCCTGATCATCGTCATATTCAGGACGCTGGCGGTACGGAAGTACCGCTCGGCGACGGCATGACCGACGGAATGACGACGCCCCCGGCGTCACCAGGACGCCGGGGGCACCACAGGACGTGCAGACCGGTTCAGCCGGTGTAGGGCTCGGCCTTCAGGATCGTCACCGAGGCCTTCTTGCCGTTCGGCAGCTCGTACTCCGCGTCCTCGCCGACCTTGTGGCCGATCACGCCGGAACCCAGCGGGGACTGCGGCGAGTACGTCTCGATGTCCGAGCTCGCGTACTCGCGCGAGGCGAGCAGGAAGGTCATCGTGTCGTCCTCGTCGCCGTCGAAGGCGATCGTCACGACCATGCCGGGTGCCACGGCGCCGTCCGCCGACGCCGGGGCCTCGCCGACCTTGGCGTTCTCCAGAAGCTGGGTCAGCTGGCGCACTCGGAGCTCCTGCTTGCCCTGCTCTTCCTTGGCCGCGTGGTACCCGCCGTTCTCACGCAGGTCGCCCTCCTCGCGCGCGGCCGCGATCTTGGCGGCGATCTCCGTGCGCGCAGGACCAGACAGGTACTCCAGCTCGGCCTTGAGCTGGTTGTACGCCTCCTGGGTCAGCCAGGTGACGTTCTCGCTGGTCTGGGTCACAGGTGCTCCTCGTAGGTACTGGGAATACAAAGCATCGCCCTACCCAGAAGAATGTTCCTTCACGGATGGGCGAAACCACGAGCCTAACAATTCAGCGGCTGAAGGGGGAGGACATAAGCCATCAGAATTGCATCAACGCAGGTCACGGCCCATGTATTCCGACCGGGGCCGGACGGGGCGGGGTCAGTCGGCGTGGCAGCCGAGCAGTTCCGCGGTGGTGCCCTCGGATGTCGTACGGAGCGTGACGACCCGGTCGATGCGTGTGGCGTGCCCGCCGAAGCGGAAGTCGGCCCGGCCCACCTCGGCCCCGTCCTTCGACTGGGAGCGGATGGTGCAGTAGCCGGAGGCGTCGGCGTCCTTGCGGACCTCCAGATGCACCTTCACGGAGTCCTTCTGCGCATCGAAGGTGATCACCTCGGCGCTGATCTTGTTCTCGGCGACGTAGTGGTAGGCGAAGTAGCCGACGAGGGCGAGCAGCGCCGCGGCGAGAATGGCACCGATGACCTTGAGCTTGCGGTCGGCGCGCTCGTCCGAGGAACGGCCGTAGCGGCCCTCGGGCAGCCGCGTGCTCGCCGTACTCATGATCGTCCTCTCCGAAACCGGACCCCGGAATTTTTCGCCCCCCGATTCGGTCACTATAGAAGCCGCCGATCGCGCCGGTTCACACCGGGCGCCGACTTACCGAGGATTGAGTCTTGACTGACCAGCTGCGACTGATGGCCGTGCACGCCCACCCCGACGACGAGTCGAGCAAGGGCGCGGCCACCATGGCGAAGTACGTGTCCGAGGGGGTGGACGTGCTGGTCGTGACCTGCACGGGCGGGGAGCGCGGCTCCATCCTCAATCCCAAGTTGCAAGGCGACAAGTACATCGAGGAGCACATCCACGAGGTACGCAAGAAGGAGATGGACGAGGCCCGCGAGATCCTCGGGGTGAGCCAGGAGTGGCTCGGCTTCGTGGACTCCGGTCTGCCGGAGGGTGACCCGCTGCCCCCGCTGCCCGAGGGCTGCTTCGCCCTGGAGGACGTCGACAAGGCGGCCGGCGAGCTGGTGAAGCAGATCCGTTCCTTCCGTCCCCAGGTGATCACCACCTACGACGAGAACGGCGGTTATCCGCACCCCGACCACATCATGACCCACAAGATCTCGATGGTGGCGTTCGAGGGCGCGGCGGACACCGAGAAGTACCCGGAGTCCGAGTTCGGCCCGATCTACCAGCCGCTCAAGCTCTACTACAACCAGGGCTTCAACCGCCCCCGCACCGAGGCGCTGCACAACGCGCTGCTCGACCGCGGCCTGGAGTCGCCGTACGGGGAATGGCTCAAGCGCTGGAGCGAGTTCGAGCGCGTCGAGCGCACGCTGACCACGCATGTTCCGTGCGCCGAGTTCTTCGAGATCCGCGACAAGGCGCTGATCGCCCACGCCACGCAGATCGACCCCGACGGCGGCTGGTTCAAGGTCCCGATGGAGATCCAGAAGGAGGTCTGGCCGACGGAGGAGTACGAGCTCGCGAAGTCCCTCGTCGATACCTCCCTCCCCGAGGACGACCTCTTCGCGGGCGTCCGCGACAATGCCTGACATGAGCGCAAGCGTGAGCCTGGCAATGACGCACCTCGTCCCCCTCGCCAAGGAGGTGGACGAGAACAAGGTCACCCCCGGCGTCCTCGGCTTCATCGTCTTCGCGGCGATGGCCCTGGCGGTGTGGGCCCTGATGAAGTCCATGAACCGGCACATGGGCAAGGTGAAGTTCAAGGAGTCGGCCGAGGCGGACGCCGGGTCCGCGGAGTCCGCCGCCGACTCCGAGGCGCGCCGGAGCTGACGCAGTGGGGCCGGGGGTGGCCGGCGGTCAGTGACTGGCCGGTACCGCCACCCCCATCACCTCCCGTGCATGCCGGCTCGGCACCATGCCCAGCCGCCAGGCCTGCCAGCCCTCCTCCAGGTTCACGCCCCGCTCCAGCAGCAGCTGATACGCCTCCACGTAGTCGTCGAGCTTGCGGTCCCGCAGGGGATGGCCGGTGCGGGAGAGCTGGGCCAGTTCCTCCTGGGCGACCGCCGTGCCGATCTCCACGCCGCCGGGGGCCGCGTAGGGCAGCAGGGTGCAGCGCAGGAAGCGGGCCCAGTCCGCGCCGCGATGGTCGCCGTAGGACGTGAACAGGTCCACCGCGTCGTCGCACAGCGCCAGCGCCTGCTGGTTACGGGCATTACCCGCGTCCACGACCGCGAGTTCCAGGCAGGTCCATGCCTCGCCGTGGGCGACGCCGATGCGCTGGAAGTCGGCCCGGGCGTCGACCAGCAGCTGGCGGGCGAAACCGGAGTTCCTGAGGGAGCCCGTCTGGGCGGCACGCTGGTCGCGGGTGACTCTCGCCGAGTGGTGCCGGGCGCACGCCAGGCCGTAGACGTCCCGCATCCGCGAGAACATCGTGCGGGAGCGTTCCAGTTCACGGACCGCGTGGTCGAGGTTGCCGGTCTCCTCCAGGGCCTGGCCCAGGTAGTAGACCGTCCAGGCCTCACCGCGGGCGTCCTCGTTGTCGCGGTGCCGGGACGCCGCCTGCCGCAGGCCGTCCACCGCCTGGGAGGGGTCGCCGGCGACGAGGCGGGCGCGGGCCAGCTGGGTGAGGGCCCAGGCCTCGCCGCGGGCGTCACGGGTGCGGCTGTAGCGGTCGAGGGCCGCGTTCAGCTCGGCCTCCGCGCGCGGGACGTCGCCCATGCGCAGGGACAGCTGGCCGAGCTGGAAATGGGCCCAGGCCTCGCCGTGCACGGACTCGCCGGCGCGGTGCAGGACCAGGGACTCGGCGAGCAGGCGCAGTGACTCCTGGACATGGCCGCGGTCCCGTTCCACCGCGGCCAGGGCGTGCATCGTCCAGCCGCGGTCGGTCGCCAGCTCGGGGGCCGCCTGGAGGTCCAGCGCCTCGCGGAGCTTCGCCGCCGCCTCCGTGAGATTGCCCTGGTGGTGCAGGGTGATGCCCAGGGAGCACAGGGCACGGGCCGCGCCCGCGTCGTGGTGGGCCTCCATGTACAGGTCGACCACCGAGGTCAGCGTCGTCCGCGCCTTGTCCAGTTCGCCCAGCTGACGGGCCGCGATGCCGGTGCGCCACTGCACCGAGCGGAGCAGCAGACCCTGGTCGACGGCCTGCGCCAGCTCGCTGATCTCGCCCAGGCGGTAGAGGTCGCCGCGCAGCAGGCAGTAGTCGCACAGCGCGCCCAGCAGGTTCAGCACCGCCGCCTGGTTCACGCCCTCCGCGTGCCGCAGCGTGGAGGTGATGAAGCTCGACTCGTCGTCCAGCCAGCGCAGCGCCTCGTCCAGGGACGTGAAGCCGTGCGGGCTGAAGCGGTCCGAGCGGGTCGACATATTGCCGTCGACCAGCCGCAGCACGGAGTCGGCGAGGTCGGCGTAGTTCACGATCAGGCGTTCCTGCGCGGCCGTGCGCTCGCCCGCCTCCTCCTCGTCCAGCAGGCGGGCGTGGGCGAAGGCACGCACCAGGTCGTGGAGGCGGTAGCGGCTGCCGCGCACATGGTCGATCAGGCCCGCCCGGGAGAGCGCCACCAGATGGCGGGTCGCCTCTGTCTCGTCCGTCGCGAGCAGGGAGGCGGCCGCGGCGGCACCGAGGGAGGCGCGCCCGGCCAGGGCCAGCCGGCGCAGCAGCCGGCGGGCCGCCTCCGACTGGTCCGTGTAGCGCAGCCACAGCACGCGCTCGATCGGTTCCACGGGGCCGTACGCCGCCAGATCCGTGGCCAGCTGCCGCGGTGAACGCGGGCCCAGCGACGAACCCGCGATGCACAGCGCCAGCGGCAGGCCGCCGCACAGATCCCGGATCCGGTCCGCCGAATCGGCGTCGTAGGGGCCCGAGTTGTCCTGCGCCGCCGCGTCCAGCAGTTCCTCCGCGCCCGCCGGGTCCAGCGCCTCGACCGGCAGTGCATGGACATGGGCCTGCAGGTCGGAGGGGAGTTCTAGGGGCTCGCGGGCGGTGACCAGGACGAGGCTGTCGGAGCGCTCGGGGACGAGCGTACGGATCTGTTCCGGGTCCGAGGCGTCGTCCAGGACGACCGTGACCGGCACGCCCGTCAGATGCTGGTGATACAGCTCGCTCAGCCGCTTGACCTGCTGGTCCGGGGAGGAACGCTCACGGAACAGCAGCTGTTCGCGGGGCGCGCCGAGCCGGTTCAACAGGTGCAGCAGGGCGTCCCGGGTGGACAGCGGCGGCTCCTCCGGGCTGCCGCCGCGCAGGTCCACCACGCAGGCGCCACGGAAGTAGTCCTTCAGGTCGTGCGTGGCGCGCATCGCTAGGGTCGTACGGCCGCTGCCGGGTGTGCCGTGCAGGATCACCACCGTCGGGCGGGTGTCCGTACTCGCGCGGGACGCCTGCACCCACTGCCGGATCCGCGCCATCTCCTGCCGCCGCCCCGCGAATGCCCCCGCGGGCTCCGGAAGCTGGGCGAACGACTGGGCCAGCACACTCCGCCCGCGGGCGGCCGCGCTCTTGTCCGTGCCGCGCAGCTGAGGTCCCGGCTTCTTCGGGCCGGTGGACGCGGCACGCACCCGCTGCTGGTCGAGGAACGGCCGGATGCCGCGCACCTCCAGCGCAGTCAGCCACTGCAGCCGCAGCTGTTCCGGCCCGCCGGGCTGGCTCGCGGCGCCGGCCCGGTGGTGCGCGGCGGGCAGATGGGAACCGGCCACCTTGAGCACGGTCGCCGCGGCACCGACCACGCCGACCGTCACGCCGACTCCCACCGCCGTGCCGGTGTCCGTGCCGAAGGCCAGGTCGGCCACCGCCGCCGCGACCGCGGCAACGGCCGCCACCAGCAAGGGAGTCCCGGAGCCCTCCTTCGCATACCTCTGCCCGAAGGTCAGCCGGTCGCCCTCCGCCTCGTCCAGCGCCCGCGTATAGGCCTCGTACTCCTCGGCGGCCGTCTGAGCCATCGCGTCCAGCGCGCCGCGCGACCGCGACAGCAGCACCGTCCCGTCGGTGCGTCCGCCGGAGCGTCGCACCTCTTCCTCCACGGCCCGGGCCAACAGCCGTTCGGCATCCGCCCGATGGCTGTCCCGCATGTCACGTCCCCCTCCGGCGGCAACTCCTTTGCCTACGAGTGTCCTTCGGGGAAGCCGTCAGCGCGAGAGGGCAGCGATCACTCGTGCCGGGCGTGGCGGTCGCTCACGGCGAGGCAGATGCAGATGCAGGCGAGCGCTCCCTCCGCCACCGCGCAGGCCACCGCCTGAGTGAGGTCGGTACCGGGCTGTGCCGTCGTTATGTCGAACCACGCGTCCAGCACCGCCACAGCCGCCGTTGCCGATGCCGTGAGACGGGCCCTCGGGTCGCCCCGCAAGCCCAGCAGGGCCGTCGTCGCGCAGCCCGTCGCCATCAGGACGTCCAGGCCGATCCAGGCCAGTGACCAGTTCCGTACCTCGGTGTCGGCCTGGAGGGTCAGGCCCAGCACCACCATCCACGGCACCAGCAGCACGGCCGCCGCGCTCAGGACGACCAGCATCCACCTCTTCAGCAGCACGACCGCCGTGCCCACGGCCATGCCCAGCAGGAGCAGCGTCCACCCCATCAGCTGCCTCTTGTACGACTGCTTCCTCACCAGATGCCCCCATTCCGTTCCGACGCCTCCATGCTAGACTGCAGAGAAAATTCTGCAAAGAAAAATCGGCAGACATCAGGGACGAGTCAGGGTTCTCAGGGTTACCGTGGCCGCATGACCGACGGCCCGCCCGAGATGACCAGCCTCGAACGCACCGCCCTCTACAAATCCCTGGGCAACCCCCTGCGCCGCCGGATCCTCGACTACCTGGGCCGGCACGGCGAGGCGAACTCCACCGTGCTCGCCAGGGAGCTCGGCGAGAGTTCCGGCACCACCAGCTACCACCTGCGCAAACTGGCCGAGCAGCGGCTCATCGAGGAGATCCCGGAGAAGTCGGGCGGCCGGGAGCGGTGGTGGCGGTCGCTGGCGTTCAGCCACACCACGCCCGACCCGGAGACCATGGCCCCGGAGGAGTACGCGGCCGCCGAGCAACTCGCCCTGCTGAAGATCGAGCTGGACACGAGGCTGTTCCGGCGAGCCCACGAGGAGTACCGGGGGCCGGAGGGCTGGGCCCAGGTGCAGCGCACCGGCACGTGGATGACCAAGGAGGACCTGCTCGACTTCGTTCGCGCCTACCAGGCCCTCCTCGACCGGTACGGCCACCCCGAGGGCGACGTCCCCGAGGGGGCCCGCCGAATGAACCTCCGCTTCTACGCCGCCCCCGCCCCCGTGGGAGAGTGGAACGGTGAACCGACTGGCCCATGAGACGTCCCCATACCTCCTCCAGCACGCCGAGAACCCCGTCGACTGGTGGCCCTGGTCGGCCGAGGCCTTCGAGGAGGCACGCAAGAGCGGCAAACCGGTGCTGCTGAGCGTCGGGTACTCCAGCTGCCACTGGTGTCATGTCATGGCCCACGAGTCCTTCGAGGACCAGGCCACCGCCGACTTCCTCAACGAGCACTTCGTCAACATCAAGGTCGACCGCGAGGAACGCCCCGACGTCGACGCCGTCTACATGGAGGCCGTCCAGGCCGCCACCGGGCAGGGCGGCTGGCCCATGACCGTGTTCCTCACGCCCGACGCCGAGCCCTTCTACTTCGGCACCTACTTCCCGCCCGCCCCCCGCCACGGCAGCCCCTCCTTCCGGCAGGTCCTGGAGGGCGTCCGCTCGGCGTGGTCCGACCGGCGGGACGAGGTCGCCGAGGTCGCCGGGAAGATCGTGCGGGACCTCGCCGGACGGGAGATCTCGTACGGCGACGCACAGGTCCCGGGCGAGGAGGAGCTCGCGCAGGCGCTGCTCGGGCTGACCCGCGAGTACGACCCGCAGCGCGGCGGCTTCGGCGGCGCGCCGAAGTTCCCGCCGTCCATGGTGATCGAGTTCCTGCTGCGCCACCATGCCAGGACCGGCGCCGAGGGCGCCCTGCAGATGGCTGTGGACACCTGTGAGCGCATGGCCCGCGGCGGCATCTACGACCAGCTCGGCGGCGGCTTCGCCCGTTACTCCGTCGACCGTGAGTGGGTCGTTCCGCACTTCGAGAAGATGCTCTACGACAACGCTCTGCTGTGCCGGGCGTATGCGCACCTGTGGCGCTCCACGGGCTCCGAGCTCGCCCGCCGCGTCGCGCTGGAGACCGCGGACTTCATGGTCCGTGAACTGCGCACCGGCGAGGGCGGGTTCGCCTCCGCGCTCGACGCCGACAGCGACGACGGGACGGGCAGGCACGTCGAGGGCGCGTACTACGTGTGGACGCCGCAGCAGCTGACCGACGTCCTCGGCGAGGAGGACGCCCAGCTCGCCGCCCACTACTTCGGCGTCACCGAGGAAGGCACCTTCGAGCACGGACAGTCCGTTCTCCAACTCCCGCAGCACGACGGCCTGTTCGACGCCGGGAAGATCGCCTCCATCCGCGAGCGGCTCCTCGACGAGCGGAGCGAGCGCCCCGCCCCCGGCCGCGACGACAAGGTGGTCGCCGCCTGGAACGGTCTCGCCATCGCCGCCCTCGCCGAGACCGGTGCCTACTTCGACCGCCCCGACCTGGTCGAGGCCGCGGTCGGCGCCGCCGATCTCCTCGTACGGCTGCATCTGGACGAGCAGGCCCGCCTCGCCCGCACCAGCAAGGACGGCCGCGCCGGTGCCAACGCGGGTGTGCTGGAGGACTACGCCGATGTCGCCGAGGGCTTCCTCGCACTCGCGTCCGTCACCGGCGAGGGCGTCTGGCTCGAATTCGCCGGGTTCCTGCTCGACCATGTCCTGGCCCGTTTCGTCGACGCGGAGTCCGGCAGCCTCTACGACACCGCCGCCGACGCCGAGCAGCTGATCCGCCGGCCGCAGGACCCCACCGACAACGCCACGCCATCCGGCTGGACCGCGGCCGCGGGCGCCCTGCTGAGCTACGCCGCGCACACGGGAGCCGAGCCCCATCGCGCCGCCGCCGAAAGGGCGTTGGGCGTGGTCAAGGCGCTCGGGCCGCGGGTGCCGCGCTTCATCGGCTGGGGGCTCGCGGTCGCCGAGGCCCTTCTCGACGGGCCGCGGGAGGTCGCGATCGTCGGCCCTGCGCTGGACGATCCCGCCACAAAAACCCTGCACCGAACGGCACTTCTGGGCAGCGCCCCGGGCGCGGTGGTGGCCGTAGGGCCTCCGGAGAGTGACGAGTTTCCGCTCCTCGCCGACCGGCCGCTGCAGCAGGGTCAACCTGCGGCTTACGTCTGCCGTAACTTCACCTGCGATGCCCCGACCACCGATCCGGAATGGTTGCGGAACGCGCTGACCAGCTGAAACGACAGCGGGCGAGGGGCAGTTACGTAACCGGTGTTCGAATTGTTCACTCTCGGGACCCGTTGTGAAGAAATGCGTTCTTCATGGAAACGGCCTACGGACTTCACAGATCACCCTTAATGTCTACACAGTTCCGCGACAGATGTGACGTCTGTCGCGACTGGGGGCATTGGGGATCTGGGGGGATCTGTTGCTGACGTCTGTCTTCATCGCTGCCGTTTCACTGGCCCTGTTCTGGATGGCTGCCTTCACCCTGTGGTGGCAGATGCACGCGTGGCGAACGCCCGAAGTGCTCGCCTCCACCCGGTTCAGCAGTCCGGACGGGGCCGAGCACGTCTCCTTCTCGTTGCTGCTGCCCGCGCGGCACGAGCAGGCCGTGCTGGACCACACGATCCAGCGGTTGCTGGAGTCCACGCACACCGACTTCGAGATCATCGTGATCGTCGGGCACGACGACCCCGAGACCACGGCGGTCGCCGAAAACGCGGCCGCGCGCGATCCGCGCGTGAGAGTCGTCGTCGACACCCACGAGAAGAAGAACAAGCCGAAGGCCATGAACACGGCGCTGCCGCACTGCCGCGGCGATGTCGTCGGGGTCTTCGACGCCGAGGACCAGGTCCATCCCGAGCTCCTCGCGCACGTCGACCACGCCTTCCGCACCACGCACGCGGACGTGGTGCAGGGCGGCGTCCAGCTCATCAACTTCCACTCCAGCTGGTACTCCCTGCGCAACTGCCTGGAGTACTTCTTCTGGTTCCGCTCCCGGCTGCATCTGCACGCGCAGAAGGGGTTCATCCCGCTCGGCGGCAACACCGTCTTCGTACGGACGGATGTGCTGCGGGAAGCGGACGGCTGGGATCCCAACTGCCTCGCCGAGGACTGCGACCTGGGCGTCCGGCTCTCCAGCATCGGCAAGAAGGTCGTCGTCGCCTACGACTCCGCCATGGTGACCCGGGAGGAGACCCCGGGCTCGCTGATGTCGCTGCTCAAGCAGCGCACCCGCTGGAACCAGGGCTTCCTCCAGGTCTACCGGAAGAAGGACTGGAAACAGCTCCCCGGCTTCGGGCAGCGGCTGCTCGCCCGGTACACGCTCATGACCCCGTTCCTGCAGGCCTTCTCCGGGGTGATCATCCCGCTCAACGCGGCGGTCGCGCTCTTCCTGGACGTGCCCGTCGGGATCGCCTTCCTCACCTTCCTGCCGCTGGTCACCGCGGCGGTCACCTTCGTCTTCGAGGTCGTCGGACTGCACGACTTCGGCAAGCAGTACGGGCTTCGCGTCCGCCTGGTCCACTACCTCAAGCTGGTCGTGGGCGGCCCCTTCTACCAGGTCCTCCTCGCCGGGGCCGCGATCCGCGCCGTATGGCGTGAGCAACGCGGCCGCAACGACTGGGAGCTGACCAGCCACGTCGGCGCGCATCTGAACGACACAGCGGTACTCCGAGAGGACGTCCCTGCGTGACCTCCACACTTCCCGCGGTGACCTCCCCGAAGGTCCCCGCGCAGCGGCAGCCTGCGCCCAAAACCGGTTCGACCGGCCTGACGGCGCCGCCCCAACGCCTCCGCTCCTCCCGCCCCGACCTCCTGCTGTGCGGCGCGCTTCTCGTGGCGATCCTCGTCGTGCAGGGCTGGAACATCGCCGACTACCCGACGCTCAGCGACGACGAGGGCACCTACCTCGCCCAGGCCTGGGCGGTCCAGCAGGGCAGGGGCCTGGCCCACTACACCTACTGGTACGACCACCCGCCCCTCGGCTGGATCCAGATAGCCGTGCTCACCTGGATCCCGTCCTGGCTCAGCCCCGGCTCGATGACCGTCGGCTCCATGCGCGTCGTGATGCTGATCGTCTCCGCGGTCAGCGCGGTCCTCGTCTACGTCCTCGCCCGCCGCCTGTCCCTGCCGCGCTGGGCCGCCGGGCTCGCGATGGCCCTCTTCGGCCTCTCGCCGCTCTCCGTCGTCCTCCAGCGCGAGATCTTCCTCGACAACCTCGCGGTGATGTGGACGCTCCTCGCCTTCACTCTCGCCGCCTCCCCGAGCCGCCACCTCTGGCACCACTTCGGCGCGGGCCTCGCGGCCGCCACGGCGGTGCTCACCAAGGAGACGATGCTCGTCGTCCTCCCGGCGCTGTTCGTCACGATGTGGCGGCACAGCCACCGCGACACCCGCAAGTTCGCGGTGACCGGAGCCGTCACGGCCTGCGTGCTGATCGGCTTCAGCTACCCGCTCTTCGCCTTCCTGAAAGGCGAGTTGCTCCCCGGTGGTGGGCACGTCTCGCTCTGGGAGGGCGTCAAGTACCAGATGACCAGGCCGGGTTCGGGCTTCATCCTGGACCAGGGCTCCGGCTCGTACGGCGTACTGCACTCGTGGCTCTACTACGACCGTGTCCTGCCGCTGGGCGGCCTCGCCGGCGCGCTGCTGCTGGTGGCCACCTGGCGCTGGTCGGTCACCGCCCGCGCCCTCGCCGGACCGGCCCTCACGGTCGCGATCCTCACCGCGCTGGCCCTGCGTCCCAACGGCTATCTGCCCGCGATGTACGTCATCCAGGCGCTGCCCTTCCTCGCCCTGGTCCTCGCCGGGGGCACCGCCTCCGTCGCCCACGCCGTGCTGCGCAGAGGGCGGGCGGACGGCGAGAGGCGGTCGCTCACCGGGGGCCGTTACGCTCTCGCCGCCGTCCTCGCGATCGCCGCCGGCGCGTACGTCGTCCCGCGCTGGTACGACGGCGACCACACCGCCGTCACCGCCGACGCCAACGCCCCCTACCGGTCCGCCTCCAAGTGGCTGGCCACCGAGGTCACGGACCCGAAGAACACCCGCGTCCTGGTCGACGACGCGCTCTGGCTGGACCTGGTGCACGACGGATACCGGCCCGGGCCCGGCGTCATCTGGTTCTACAAGGCCGACCTCGACCCGGCCGTCACGAAGACGATGCCGCACGGCTGGAAGGACCTCGACTACGTGGTCGCCTCCCCGACGGTGCGGCGCGACGCGGTGGACCTGCCCCATGTCAGGGCGGCCATCGAGCACTCCACGCCGGTCGCCACCTTCGGCACCGGCCCCGACCGCATCGAGATCCGGCAGATCCAGACCGCCTCCGGAGGCGTCCGATGACCCACGAGTACACCGCCCCCGGGGAACTCGACGATCCC
This sequence comes from Streptomyces sp. NRRL S-646, assembly GCF_000720765.1. Classification (GTDB taxonomy): domain Bacteria; phylum Actinomycetota; class Actinomycetes; order Streptomycetales; family Streptomycetaceae; genus Streptomyces. The sequence continues at coordinate 450,939 of NZ_JODC01000003.1, read as the reverse complement.
GCCGTACGCGGCGCCGAAGTCGCCGAACCCGGCGCCGTCACCATCGTCGTACCGACGTACAACGAGTCCGCGAACATCCGCCGGCTCCTGCACCAGATCACCGAGTCGGTGCCCTCCCGCCTGCCCTGCGAGGTCGTCTTCGTCGACGACTCCACCGACGACACCCCCGAGGTGATCCACGAGGCGGCCGGGGACTGCCCCTTCCCGGTCACCGTGCTGCACCGCGAGGAGCCGGTCGGCGGGCTCGGGGGCGCGGTCGTCGAGGGGATGAAGGCGGCAGGGTCGGACTGGATCGTCGTCATGGACGGCGACTGCCAGCATCCGCCTTCGCTGGTACCGGAGTTGGTGGCCACCGGCGAGCGTGCGAACGCCGGGCTGGTCGTCGCCTCCCGCTACATCAAGGGCGGCAGCCGCGCGGGACTCGCCGGCAGCTACCGGGTGGCCGTCAGCCGCGGGGCCACCTGGCTGACGAAGTCCCTGTTCCCGCGCAGACTGCGCGGCATCAGCGACCCGATGAGCGGCTTCTTCGCGATCCGCCGCAGCGACATCGCGGCGGAGGCCCTGAAGCCCCTCGGCTACAAGATCCTCCTGGAGCTGGCGGTCCGCAGCCGCCCCCGCCAGGTCACCGAGGTGCCCTTCGTCTTCCAGGACCGTTTCGCGGGGGAGTCCAAGTCGTCCGCGAAGGAGGGCTTCCGCTTCCTGCGCCATCTCGTCGGACTGCGCACCGCCTCGCCCGTCGCCCGCATGGTGGCGTTCGGCCTGATCGGTGCGAGCGGCTTCGTGCCGAACCTGGTCGGGCTGTGGGCGCTGACGGTCGCCGGCCTGCACTACGTACCGGCGGAGATCCTCGCCAACCAGTTCGGCGTCGCCTGGAACTTCGTGCTCATCGAGCACCTGCTGTTCCGCGACCGCCGCGCCCACCGGCGCTGGTGGGACCGCCTCGGCCGGTTCGCGCTGCTCGCCAACGCCGACCTGGTGCTGCGCATCCCGCTGATCGCGCTGTTCGTGAACCGGTTCGGGATGGGTGCGCTCACCGCCACCGCCCTCGCGCTGGTGACGACGTTCGTCCTGCGCTTCGTAGGGACCGAAGCGCTGGTCTACCTCCCGCGCAGGGGCCGCGGGAAGAGCACCGCAAGCTAGGAGAGCCGTGTGAAAAAGCACCGCAGGAGAACCGCACTGGTCGGGGTGGGAGCCCTGACCGCCGGTCTGCTCCTCACCTCACCCCAGTCCGCCGAGGCGGCCAACCTCGTCAAGAACCCCGGCTTCGAGACGGACGGCACCGGAGGGATGCCGTACTGCTGGGAGAAGTCCGGCTGGGGCGACAACGACTTCACCTTCGAGACGACGACCGACGCCCACAGCGGGTCCAAGGCGATGAAGGTGTCGCTCACCCGCCGCGTCAGCGGCGACCGCAAGGCGCTGATCACCGAGTCGACGGACTGCGCGCCGGTGGTGACGGCGGGCAAGCAGTACGACCTCGGGCTCTGGTACAAGACGACCACACCGGACGCGAACATCACCCTGTTCCGGCACGACACGACGGCCGGCTGGCAGTACTGGACCGACCTCAAAACCCTGGAAATGCAGGGGAGTTGGACCCAGGCGACCGTCCGCACCCCCGAGGTCCCGGCCGGCACCGACCGCATCACCTGGGGTGTCTCCGTCTACGGCACCGGCTCGGCGACCACCGACGACTACACGATGGACCAGGTCCCCGACGTCACCCCGCCCGCCACCTGCACGGGCACTGCCGACGAGTGCGCGAACGGCCGCTGGGACGTGCTGCCCACGCAGAACCCGGTGCGCTCCATGCACTCCGTCGTCCTCAACAACGGCAAGGTGCTGCTGATCGCCGGCTCCGGCAACAGCGAGGAGAACTTCAACGCGGGCACGTTCACGAGCGCCGTCTACAACCCGGCCGACGGCTCCTACAAGGTCATCCCGACCCCGAAGGACATGTTCTGCTCGGGCCACATCCAGCTGCAGGACGGCCGGGTCCTGGTGCTGAGCGGCAACAAGGCGTTCCCGGCGGCGGACGGTTCGCACGGCTACGAGGGCTACAAGGACTCGTACATCTTCGACCCGAAGACCGAGACCTACAGCAGGACCAACGATCTGAACGACGGGCACTGGTACCCGTCGGCGACCGAGCTCGGCAACGGTGACGTCGTCTCCTTCGGCGGTCTGCGCGAGGACTCGACCGGCTCGGTGACCGCCGAGTACTGGTCGAACGCCCAGCAGAAGTGGCTGGCGCTGTGGCAGGTCAACCAGACCTGGTCGTACTGGGGTCTGTACCCGTCGATGATCCTGATGCAGGACGGCCGCCTCTTCTACTCGGGCAGCCATGTCTTCGGCAACAACATCCCGGGGACCGGCTCGGCGGTCTACGACTACAACGCCAACACGGTCACGCAGATCCCCGGTCTGCAGAACAAGGACCAGCGGGACCAGTCCGCGAGCGTGCTGCTGCCCCCGGCGCAGGACCAGAAGGTCCTCACTCTCGGCGGCGGCAACATCGAGTCCAACCCGGAGGCCAACCGGCTGACCGACGTCATCGACCTCAAGCAGGCCAACCCGTCGTACGTCGCCGGACCCCCGATCCCGCAGGGCACGGTCGACCTCGGCAACGGTCCGGTGGCCGAGACCGGCAACCAGGGCAAGATGTACGTGTCCGCGGTCCTGCTGCCCGACGGCAAGGTGCTGGAGACCGGCGGTGGACTGCACAACCGCGCCAACCCGGTCCACGAGGCCTCGCTCTACGACCCGGGCACCAACACCTTCGACCCGGTGGCCGCCGACCCGCAGGCCCGCGGCTACCACTCCTCCGCGTTCCTGCTGCCCGACGGCCGTGTGATGGCGACCGGTGACAACCCGGGCAACGGCACCTGGAACCACAACGTGTCGATCTACACCCCGCCCTATCTGCTCAAGGGCGGGCGCCCGACGATCACTTCGATGATCAACTCGGAGTGGCACTACGGCGACACCCAGCGGATCACGGTCGATCACCCCGTCGTCAAGGCCGAGTTGATCCGCCCGGCCGCCGTCACCCACTCCTCCGACCCGAACCAGCGGTTCGTCGACCTGCCGCTGTCCGTCGACGGCAACAACGTCGACCTGAACGTGACGAGCAATCCCAATGTGGCCCCGCCCGGCTGGTACATGCTCTTCGCGGTCGACGCCAACGGCGTCCCGTCGGTGGCCAAGTGGGTGCACCTCCAGGGCCCGCAGGCACTGAGCGCCGCCACCGCCGACGCCCACATCCACTCCTTCGCCGACTCCCTGTCGGGCCAGGTCGCGGGGCCCGGCAAGAAGCGCACCTCGGTGAAGGTCCCCGTCACCATCTCCGGCTGCGACCGGCACTACGGCTCGGTCAACGTGTGCGTGCCGACGGTCTTCCCGAAGGGCGTGAAGAGGACGACGGCCTCACGGTGCAGCTGGCTGAGGACGAATCATTACGGCCGCCTGAAGGTCAACGGCCGGGACGACCCGCTGGGCCTCGACCCGAACAAGGACGGCCTGGCCTGCGGAAAGGCGGATCTGAGGAAGAGCTAGCTCGCGAACTCCTCCAGGGCGCGCGTCACGATGGCCACCAGCTGCTCGTGGTGCGCGCCCTTCCAGTACGCGCGGCCGCAGTCCCGGCACTGCGCGAAGACGTCGTACGACCGGTGCGTGCCGCCGTGCAGCTGGTCGGCCACCTCTTCCTTGGTGGCCTCCCTCAGCAGCCCGTTGCAGGCGGTGCACCGCGTCCAGGGCCGCAGCTCGGGCCGGAACCTGTCGAGGACGTCCCGGAGTTGGTCCTCGGGCCGGGTGCTGTAGACATACGCCCCGGCCCACAGCTCGCGGCGGCGCAGCAGGCCACGGTCGCGGCTGAGCATGACCCGCTGCTCGGCGGCCGAGCGGGCGGCGAGAGCCGGGTCGCCGATGTCCGTCGACTCGTACGCCGTGTCCACGCCGAGCAGGCGCAGCCGGCGCGCGAGCGTGCCGAGGTGGACGTCGAGCAGGAAGCGCAGGGGAGCGCCGGGGACCTGCTGGGGGCGCTCGACGGGCCGGACCTCCACGGTGTCGCCCGCGACGGGGACGTACGAGTGCGGCACCTCGCGGCCGTCGACCCACAGCGTCCCGACCTCGGTGAGTGGCACCCCGGCCGACTCGACGACGTGGCCGAGGGAGGAGACGCCGTCGGTGACGAGCGTCCGGTGCGGCCCGCGCTGGACGAACAGGGCCAGGTCGGGGGCGAACTCGACGTGGATCTCGGGACCGTTCACCTGGTCAGGATGTCACGGACGAGGGTGTTGGCCTCAGATGTTTTTCGGGGTGAGGCCGCGATCCAGGACGTCCAGGGCCTGGTCCACGAGGGCGCGCAGGTCGCCCTCGCAGTCGCCCTCGGCCCAGTACATGTTGACCTCCATCAGGCCACCGATCAGGGACATCGCGTAGACGCGCACCTCAAGGCTCTCCGGGCCGAGGCCGAAGCGCTCGGCGATGGCGTCGCGCAGCGCCCGCGCGGTCTCGGACATGCTTTCGTAGATCCGGGAGCGGACGGCGGGGACCTGGATCGCGAGGTGCGCCCGCATCCGGACCGAATCGGGGTCCTCCGCCATCAGCGCGTCGATGGCGATGTGCATGACGTGCCGCAGCGAGTCCATCCAGGACTCGTCGGCGGGCCGGGAGCGCAACTCCTCGACCATCAGCGGGTCGTACTCGTCCGTGAGGACGATGTCCTCCTTGGTCGGGAAGTACCGGAAGACGGTCGACGGCGACACCTCGGCCCGCTCCGCGATCTGCTCGATCGTGGTGGCGTCGTAGCCCTGCTCCTTGATCAGCCCGTAGGTCGCGGCGCGGATCGCCTCGCGGGTCTTGATCTTCTTGCGTTCGCGCAGGCCGAGCTGGGGTCGGTCGGCGGGGGAGGAGAAGGGGGAGGGTGCGGCCGTCATGGGGTTCATTGTCAGGCATCCTCCGCGGCGGCGACCAAGCCGGGTTCGGCGCTGTCCGCCTGCCGCTCGGCCGTCCCCCGAGGCAGCAGGGCCGCCGCCAGCAGCGCGGAGACCAGGGCGGCGACACCGCACACCAGCAGGACGACGCTCATGCCGTGGACGTACGCGCTGTTCGCGGAGGCGGCCAGGTGGGCTGCGTTCTCGGGCTGTGCCTTCTCGGCGATGATGTGCGCCGCGACCACGGAGTCCCCGGCCGTGTCGGCGGCCTGTGCGGGCAGCCCCGTGACGTCGAGCCGGTCGCGGAAGATGCCGGAGAGCAGACTGCCCAGCAGGGCGATGCCGATCGCAGCGCCGACCTGGCGCAGCGTCATGAGCAGCCCCGAGCCGCTGCCGGCCCGGTCGCGGGGCAGGGTGCCGAGGGCGCCGTCCATCGCGGGGACGACCGAGAAACCGAAGCCGAACCCGGTGATCGACAGCCACAGCGCCGTGAAGCCGTAGCCGGAGTCGACCGTCGTACGGCTGCCGAGCAGCGCGGCGAAGGCCAGCACCACCAGACCGGCGCTCACCGTCGCGCGCGGACCGAACCTGGCGACGACCGGTCCCGCGCCCCGCGCGGCGACCATCAGACCGCCCATCATCGGCAGGAGACGCAGACCGGTGCCGAAGGCGTCGTGCCCGAGCACGGCCTGGAGGTACTGCGGGAGCACGAACAGCAGGCCCGACAGGACGAACATCACCAGGGTCGCGGCGAGCGTGTTGAACAGGAAGCCGCGGTGGGCGAGCAGGGTCATGTCGAGCATCGGCCGCTCGGCACGCCGCTCGCGCAGCACCAGCGCGGCGATCAGGACCACCGCCGCGGCGAACATGACCAGCACCAGGGGGTCGCTCCAACCGCGGTCGGGCGCCTCGATGATCGCGTAGATCAGGGCGCCGAGTCCGCTCGCGGTGAGCGCGGTGGACAGGGCGTCGACCTTGGGAGAGGCGGGGTCGCTGGTCTCGGGGAGCAGGAACACGCAGGCGGCGATGCCGATCGCGGCCATCGGGACGTTGACCAGGAAGACCGAGCCCCACCAGAAGTGGTTCAGCAGCCAGCCGCCGATGATCGGGCCGAGCGGCAGGCCCAGCGCGGAGGCGGCGGAGATGATGCCGACGGCCTTGGTGCGCTCGTCGGGGCCGAACAGCGAGGGCAGCACGGAGAGAGCCAGCGGGGTGATCAGCGCACCGCCGATGCCCATGAACGCCCGGGCCGCGATGACCCAGTTCACATCCCCGGCCAGTGCGCCGACCAGCGAGCCGGCCAGGAAGACGCCGAGCCCGGCGATCAGCATCCGCCGCCGTCCGAAGCGGTCGCCGAGCAGGCCGGCTGGGAGCATCAGCGCCGCGAAGACGACGACATACGCGTCCGCCATCCACTGCTGCTGGCCGGTGGTGGCGCCGAGCTCGCCGGCCATGGTCGGCAGCGCCACATTGAGGATCGTCATGTCGAAGCCGAGCGTGAGCATGCTCGCGACCAGGGCGCCAAGGGCCCACCAGCGACGCGGGTCCGAAGTTGAAGTGGAAGTAGGCATAAAATGAGAGTAGCTCTCAAAATATAGGAGCTGTCAATCGGTTTCGGCGTGCAAAAAGGGCCACGGCTCTGAAGCCGTGACCCTTGGAGTGCTGCGAGGTGCTACGAGTCGCTATCCGTGCTGGTACGCCACCAGCGAGATCCCCACGTAGTGGACGATGAACGCGGCCAGCGTCAAGGAGTGGAAGACCTCGTGGAAGCCGAACCAGCGCGGTGACGGGTTCGGCCGCTTGATGCCGTAGATCACGCCGCCCGCGCTGTAGAGGAGGCCGCCCACGATCACCAGGACCAGCACCGCGATGCCGCCCGCGCGCATGAAGTCCGGCAGGAAGAAGACGGCCGCCCAGCCCATCGCGATGTAGCAGGGGGTGTAGAGCCAGCGCGGTGCGCCGACCCAGAAGACCCGGAAGACGATGCCTGCCGCCGCGGCACCCCAGATGCCCCACAGCAGCCACTGCCCCTTCGTGCCCGGCAGCAGCAGCATCGTCAGCGGGGTGTAGGTGCCCGCGATGATCAGGAAGATATTGGCGTGATCGAGCCTGCGCAGGACGCCGTCCATGCGCGGGCTCCAGTTGCCCCGGTGGTACAGCGCGCTCACGCCGAACAGCAGGCAGGCCGTCAGGGCGAAGATCCCGCAGGCGATGCGGCCTCTGGTCGAGTCCGCGAGCGCCGTGAGTACCAGGCCCGAGACGAGTGCGGCGGGGAACATGCCCAGGTGCAGCCAGCCGCGGAGCCTCGGCTTGATCGGCTCGGCGAGCTGCTGGGCGTGCTGCTTGATCTGGTGCGAGATGGAGGGCGCATCGGAACCGCGGCCTGCGGCCGGCGTGTCCGTTGGCGCGTCGGGGACGGGCGCAGTCATGCCCTGCATCGTACCTACGGGACCGTAAGTTGCGGATGAGTGCGGGCCGAGAACGGGCCAAGAGTGGCCATCATCTCACGGGAGTTGATGCCCTCGGCCGTCAGGCAAAAGAACCTTCAGATGAACTCAACGTGCACGCAAAAACACGCTTGGAAACACTCTGCCGCGTGACGATCCCCACTCCGCTCACCTGTGAGGCCCTCTGGACAGATGGGCACTCGCGTCGGATGATCAAATGAGTGCGGTCGGCACCGGATGAGCGCTGAAGATCCAGCGGATCCAGCCACGAAGCATCCGGGTCGCAGCCCCCACGGGGCCTCCAAAAACAAAAATCCCTCATTTAGGAGCAATCGTGGCGCGCGACATCGCGGCTCCCCCCGTCATCCCCACCAAGCATCAGGAACTGGTCTCGTGGGTGAACGAGATCGCAGCACTGACCCAGCCGGACAACGTGGTCTGGTGTGACGGATCCGAGGCCGAGTACGAGCGCCTGTGCGAGGAGCTCGTCGAGAAGGGCACCTTCAAGAAGCTCGACCCGATCAAGCGCCCGAACTCCTACTACGCGGCCTCCGACCCGACCGACGTCGCGCGCGTCGAGGACCGCACCTTCATCTGCTCCGAGAAGGAGGAGGACGCGGGCCCGACCAACCACTGGAAGGCCCCCGCCGAGATGCGGGAGATCTTCGCCGGCGAGAAGGGCGTCTTCCGCGGCTCGATGAAGGGCCGGACGATGTACGTCGTCCCGTTCTGCATGGGCCCCCTCGGCTCGGACCTCTCCGCGATCGGCGTCGAGATCACCGACTCCGCCTACGTCGCGGTCTCCATGCGCACGATGACGCGCATGGGCCGGCCGGTCCTCGACGAGCTCGGCTCCGACGGCTTCTTCGTCAAGGCCGTGCACACCCTCGGAGCGCCTTTGGAGGACGGCGAGAAGGACGTCCCCTGGCCGTGCAACTCGACCAAGTACATCTCGCACTTCCCCGAGAGCCGCGAGATCTGGTCCTACGGCTCCGGCTACGGCGGCAACGCGCTGCTCGGCAAGAAGTGCTACGCCCTGCGCATCGCGTCGGTGATGGCGCGCGACGAGGGCTGGCTGGCCGAGCACATGCTGATCCTGAAGCTGACCCCGCCGACCGGTGAGTCCAAGTACGTTGCCGCCGCCTTCCCGAGCGCCTGCGGCAAGACCAACCTCGCCATGCTGGAGCCCACGGTCTCCGGCTGGACGGTCGAGACGATCGGCGACGACATCGCCTGGATGCGCTTCGGCGAGGACGGCCGCCTGTACGCGATCAACCCGGAGGCCGGCTTCTTCGGCGTCGCGCCCGGCACGGGCGAGCACACCAACGCCAACGCGATGAAGACACTGTGGGGCAACTCGGTCTTCACCAACGTCGCCCTCACCGACGACAACGACATCTGGTGGGAGGGCATGACGGAGGAGACTCCGGCCCATCTGACGGACTGGAAGGGCAACGACTGGACGCCGGAGTCCGGGACCCCGGCCGCCCACCCCAACGCCCGCTTCACCACCCCCGCCGCGCAGTGCCCGATCATCGCGCCGGAGTGGGAGGACCCGAAGGGCGTGCCGATCTCGGCGATCCTCTTCGGCGGCCGCCGCGCCACCGCCGTCCCGCTGGTCACGGAGTCCTTCGACTGGAACCACGGCGTCTTCCTCGGCGCCAACGTGGCCTCCGAGAAGACCGCCGCCGCCGAGGGCAAGGTCGGCGAGCTGCGCCGCGACCCGTTCGCCATGCTGCCGTTCTGCGGCTACAACATGGGCGACTACATGGGCCACTGGATCGACGTGGCCAAGGACAAGGACCAGTCCAAGCTGCCCAAGATCTACTACGTCAACTGGTTCCGCAAGAACGACCAGGGCAAGTTCGTCTGGCCCGGCTTCGGCGAGAACAGCCGCGTACTGAAGTGGATCGTCGACCGCCTCGACGGCAAGGCTGAGGGTGTCGAGACCCCGATCGGCATCCTGCCGACCAAGGAGGCCCTCGACACCAACGGCCTCGAACTCTCCGACTCCGACCTCGACTTCCTGCTCACGGTCGACAAGGAGGTCTGGCGCGAGGAGGCCGCGCTGGTCCCCGAGCACCTCAACACCTTCGGCGACCACACCCCGAAGGAACTCTGGGACGAGTACCGGGCGCTGGTCGAGCGCCTGGGCTGAGGTCCCCTCCGGGAAAGCTCCGCGGCCGGTTGGGATGTGCCCTGACCAGTGATCGTCACGGCCGGCCGCGGTGAGGTACGGCGAGGCCGCGTACAACGGCGTACGTGGCTCGTGGCCTGTCGTCGCCTTTCCGTCCGCCCCGGCGGAAAGGCGACGACAGGCCTTCGCCGTTGGGGTGCCTGTGATCTGCCGGGTGCGGGTGCGGGTGCGTCGTGGCTTGTCGCGCAGTTCCCCGCGCCCCTAAAGGCAAAAGCCGCTGCAGTGCAGCCGCGCCCTTACTGGCGCGGGGAACTGCGCGATCAGCCACAACGAATCCGCAGCCGCCAAGCAACACGAACCCAACGGCGAATAGGCACCCCGGCCCAAGCCAACGCAGTGCTGTGGCGCCCGGTCCGCGCGTCGCTGCGGGTGCACGCGGACCGGGGCCGTCAAGGGAGCCCGGAGGGCTCAGTGGGACGCGAGCTCGCGCGGCTCGAGAGCCGCCGCGTGGACGTCCATCTGTTCGGCGGCGAGAATCGCGGCCGCCGTGTCGGCGCGGGAGGCGGCGACCACCAGTGCGCGCCCGGCGAGTGCATGGGCCCGCCGATGCAGGGTCACGATGTCGTCGTCGGCCGGTGTCGTCATGCGAACCGGCGGATGCCCGCCCCGCAGCCGCGTCACCTCCGCGGCGAGCCGCTCTGCCGCGGCGTCCAGCTCCTCGGCAGGGACAGCCGCCCGCAGCTCGTCCGTGACGGCGAGCAGCGCCCCGAGATGACCCGCGAGCTGGATGTCCAGCTCCTCCTCACGGGACCGGTGCGGAAAGTCGGAGGTGGTGCCGGCCATCGTGCTGTGGACCGACTTGGTGCGGATCGGTTCGTACATGGATGGCCTCCTGTGCAGTCAGGAAACCATCCTAGCTTAGATTTCGTCTAAAGTTGGCTGTAACCGTCGAGGAAGTTCCCGATCCGGGTGACCGCGTCCCGCAGATCCCCGACCGACGGCAGGGTGACGACCCGGAAGTGATCGGGCTCGGACCAGTTGAACCCGGTCCCCTGCACGACCATGATCTTCTCGCGGCGCAGCAGGTCCAGGACCATCCGCCGGTCGTCCCTGATCTTGAACACCTTGGGGTCGAGGCGCGGGAAGAGATACAGCGCGCCCTTCGGCTTCACGCAGGTCACGCCCGGGATCTGAGTGAGCAGCTCGTACGCGACGTCGCGCTGCTCCTTCAGCCGCCCGCCCGGCAGCACCAGGTCGTTGATGGTCTGCCGCCCGCTCAGCGCGGCGACCACGCCGTGCTGCCCCGGCATGTTCGCGCACAGGCGCATGTTCGCCAGGATCGTCAGACCCTCGATGTACGAGTCCGCGTGGGCGCGCGGTCCGGAGATCGACATCCAGCCGACGCGGTAGCCCGCCACCCGGTATGCCTTCGACATGCCGTTGAAGGTGAGGGTCAGCAGGTCGGGGGCGACGGCGGCGGTCGGGGTGTGCGTGGCGCCGTCGTAGAGGATCTTGTCGTAGATCTCGTCCGAGCAGACCAGCAGGTTGTGGCGGCGGGCGATGTCGGTGAGCCCCTTGATCATCGCCTCGTCGTAGACGGCCCCCGTCGGATTGTTGGGGTTGATGATGACGATCGCCTTGGTGCGGTCGGTGACCTTGCGCTCCACGTCGGCGAGGTCGGGCATCCAGTCGGACTGCTCGTCGCAGCGGTAGTGCACGGCCGTGCCGCCGGAGAGTGAGACCGCGGCGGTCCACAGGGGGTAGTCGGGCGACGGTACGAGGACCTCGTCGCCGTCGTCGAGCAGGCCCTGCATGGCCATCACGATCAGCTCGGAGACGCCGTTGCCCACGAAGACGTGCTCCACGTCCGTCTCGATGCCGAGGGTCTGGTTGTGCATGACGACCGCCCGGCGGGCGGCCAGCAGGCCCTTCGCGTCGCCGTAGCCGTGCGCCGTCGACACGTTGCGGAGGATGTCCTCAAGGATCTCGGGGGGGCACTCGAAGCCGAACGCCGCCGGGTTGCCGGTGTTCAGCTTGAGGATGCGGTGACCGGCCGCTTCCAGCCGCATCGCCTCCTCGAGCACCGGGCCCCGGATCTCGTAACAGACGTTGGCGAGCTTGGTCGACTGGATCACCTGCATGTCTGGGAGCTTACGGCCCGGTAACGCGTCTTGGCCCGTGTTATCCGCCACGTGAGACGTGGGGTTTGGGCTGTTATCGCCGGTAGCTGTCCCATGGGTCCCGCCCGTCCCTACAATGCGCGGTCATGTCCAGGCCACCCGAGTACGAAAACGGGACACCTCAGGGCCCGCCGAACGTGTACCACCCGCAGCCGGAATGGGCTCCCTCGTACGAGGAATACGCCGATCCGGCCGTCGCGCACGGGTGGCTGAACGCGTACGACGAGACGCGCGAGATGGCTCCGGTGGTGGACAGGCCTTCCCGGCGGAAGCCGAAGCGCTCCGGCGGGAGGCGAGGGACGGGCCGTCGGTCGTCTGCAGGTGTGTGGGGGCTGGTCGCGCCCACGCGGCGGAGCCGCATATCGATACCGTCCCGCGCCCTTAAGGGGGCTGTGGTTGCCGGCGGTGTGGTTGTCGCCCTGATTGGTGGGTTTTCCTTCGGCGGGTCTTCCTCCGGGCCCTCCGGTGGGGCGCAGGGCAAGGAGGAGAGCACGACCCCGGCGGTCGGCGACTCCGGCGGGCCCACGGCTTCGCAGTCCTCCGGTGGGGCGGCCACCGGCCGGTCGTCCGGTGGGGGAGTGGAATTGTCCCCGGCGGCTTCCCCGAGCCCGAGCGCGTCCACGAGCCCCACCGTGTCCGAGGGCGCGACCCGGGAGCCCTCGGCCGGGACCTCCGCCACGGGCGCCACGACGACACCCACGCCCGCCGGGAGCACGTTGCCCCCCGGCCGCTCCGGCAGCAAGCCCGGACACGGTCAGGGTGCTACGAAGGGTCCCAAGCAGCCGTAGGGCTCGATAGGTTGACCCTGTGGAGCAGGGGGTCCTGAAGCAACTCCTTGCCCAACCACCCTTCTCCCCTCACAATGCACATGTCAAAACTATGGGCGGCCGGAAAATCTCCGGTCGCCCAAGTCGCAAGAGGGGACCCCCACATGAAGAAGCCTCTCCTCGCCGTGCTCTCGACCCTGGTGATAACCGGGGCGGGCATGGCGCCCGCGGTCGCGGCGCCCCTGCTCACGGACGGCGCGGCCACGAAGACGACGACCCGGACGGCCACGCCCACGATCAAGGCCGTCAACTTCGCCGGCACCGTGGCGCTCAGCAACTGCTCCGGGTCCGTCATCCGCTTCCCGAACTCCGCGGACACCGACCCGGCGCTCGTCATGACCAACGGCCACTGCCTGGAGACCGGGTTCCCGGAGCCGGGCGAGGTCATCGTCGACCAGGCCTCCAGCCGTACCTTCAGCCTGCTCAACTCCTCCGCCACCAAGGTCGGGACGCTGCGCGCGAGCAAGGTCGCGTACTCGACGATGACGGACACCGACGTCACGATCTACCAGCTCACCACGACCTACGCGAAGATCAAGAGCACGTACGGCATCAGCCCGCTCACCGTGCAGGACACGCACCCGACCGCGGGCACCGCGATCACGGTCGTCTCCGGTTACTGGAAGAAGACGTACGCCTGCAACGTCGACGGCTTCGTCTACCGCCTCAAGGAGGGCGACTGGACCTGGAAGGACTCGCTCCGTTACACCTCCGCCTGCCAGACCATCGGCGGCACCTCGGGCTCCCCCGTCGTCGACAACGCCACCGGCAAGGTCGTCGCCGTCAACAACACCGGCAACGAGGACGGCGAGCGCTGCACCGAGAACAACCCCTGCGAGGTCGACGCGAGCGGCAACGTGACCGTCCGTCAGGGCATCAACTACGCCGAGGAGACCTACCAGATCCCGGCCTGCTTCACCACCGGCAACAAGCTGAACCTGAGCGCCGCAGGCTGCACTCTGCCCAAGCCGTAGCCCCGTAGCTCACTGCCGGTTGGCGTTCCGTCGCACGGGACTGCGACGGACCGCCCGACCCGCCAGCACGTCCGTCCGCCGGCCGTCCGCAATGACGAACCGGCCGTCGACGAGGACGTACGGAATGCCCGTCGGAAGCGTGCGCGGATTCTCGTACGTAGCCCCCGCGGCCACCGTCTGCGGGTCGAACAGCACCAGGTCGGCCTTGTAGCCCTCGCGGACCAGGCCCCGGTCCGGCAGCCGCAGCCGGGCGGCGGGCCGCGACGTGAGGTGGGCGACGCACTCCTCCAGCGACAGCACGCCCAACTCCCTTACGTACCGGCCGAGATACTGCGGGAAGGTGCCGTAGGCGCGCGGGTGCGGCTTCGTGCCCTGGAGGATGCCGTCCGAGCCGCCGGTGTGGACGCGGTGCCGCATGATCGCCCGGACGTTCTCCTCGTGGCCCACGTGCTGGAGGATCGTCGAGCCCAGCCGGTCCGCCAGCAGCAGGTGACGGGCGGTGGCCCACGGCGTCTCGCCGCGCGCCCGGGCCGACTGCAGGATCGTACGGCCGACGAAGTCGCCCAGCCCCGCATCCGCCACACCCGAGATCTCGATCGTGTCCCACTCGATGGGCACGCCGTGGCAGCCGTCCGCGCCCACGACCTCCATGTGGTGCCGGATCCGCTCCGCGGTCCCGTCGTCCGCAAGCCGCTTCAGGACCGCCTCGGGCCCGCCCTCGCTCGCCCAACTCGGCAGCATCGCCACGAGGGTGGTGCAGCCGGGTGTGTAGGGGTACGTGTCGAGGCTGATGTCGGCCCCGGCCGCCAGGGCCTGGTCCAGCAGCGACAGCAGCTCGGGTGCCCGGCCCTCGTTCACGCCGAAGTTCATGGTGGCGTGGGCGAGATGGAGTGCGCAGCCCGCCTCCCGGGTCAGGGCCACCATCTCCTCGTACGCCTCCAGGGCGCCCGCCCCGTAAGAGCGGTGATGGGGGCAGTAGTAGCCGTCGTACTCGGCCACCACCCGGCACAGCTCGGTCAGTTCGGCGTCCTTGGCGTACATGCCGGGCGTGTAGGTCAGCCCGGAGGACATGCCGACGGCGCCCTGCTCCATGCCCTCGGCGACCAACTGCCGCATCCGGTCGAGCTCCTGCGGGGTCGCCTCGCGGTCCTCCCAGCCGACGGCCAGCATGCGGACCGTCCCCTGCGGGATCAGATAGGCCGCGTTCACCGCGATCCCCCGACCGTCGAAGCCGTGATCCAGCCGGTCCAGGTACTCGCCCACGGAACGCCAGTCGAAGTCGATGTCGTCGCCGTACCCGTTCCAGCCGGTGATCGCGCGGCGCACCTCGGCGAGCGTACGGTCGTCGACGGGCGCGTACGACAGCCCGTCCTGACCCAGGACCTCCAGCGTGACCCCCTGCGCGGCCTTCGCGCTGTGGTCCGGGTCGCGCAGCACGGCCAGATCGCTGTGGGCGTGCATGTCGATGAAGCCGGGGGAGAGGACCAGCCCCTCCGCGTCCAGCTCCCGGCGCGCCTCGGGGCGCTGGCAGCCCGCGGCGGCCGCCTCCTTGACGATCGAGACGATCCTGCCGCCGTCGACCACCACGTCAGCGCGGTACGACGGCTCACCGCTGCCGTCCACGACATCCGCGTCCCGGATGACCAGCTCCTCCACGGCCTGCCCCCTAGAAGAAGGTGCGGATGTAGTCGACCACCGTGCCGTCGGCCTCCGCCACCGGGATCAGCTGCCACTTGTCGAAGGACGTGCACGGGTGGGACAGACCCATGCCCAGCCAGTCCCCGACCTCCAGGTCCGCCTCGTCCGTCGTCCGCAGCCAGGCGTGCTGGTCCGACAGCGCGGTCACCGAGATGCCGGTCGCCGGACGCTCGGCGCCGTCCCGGCGGACGACCTGGGCGAAGGGGAGGTCGAGGTCGTACGCCGCGTCACGCTTGCCGGCGTTGACGAAGGCCTGCTCCGCGGAGGGGCGGGAGACGACCTGGGCCCAGAGCCGGAAGGCGGGCTCCAGGGCGCCCTCCTCCGGGACCCGGTTGAAGGGGGTGAGCTTTCGGTAGTGGCCGTCGTCGTGCGAGACGTAGGCGCCGGAGCGCAGCAACTTCAGGACGGGGACGGAGAGTTCGGGGATCTCCGCGAACACGTCGGCCACCGCGTCGAACCAGGCGCTGCCGCCCGCGCTGACGACGATGTCGTCCGCGTCCTTGAAGCGGCCCGCCCTGTCGAAGTCGACGGCCAGCGCGACCAGCCGCCGCAGCCAGGCGTGCACCCGCTCCGGGTCGGCCTGCGGGACCTCGCCCTCGTAGCCCGCGACCCCGACGAGCCGCAGCGTCCGCGTACCGGCCACGGCATCGGCGATCGCCGCGCACTCCGCTTCCGTACGGACCCCGGTACGGGCGCCCTCACCGGCCGCCAGTTCGACGACGACGTCCAGCGGCCGGGCTGCCCCCTGCAGCGCAGCGTCCATCAGCTCCACCCCGCGCACGGAGTCGACGTAGCAGACGAGACGGAACCCGGGGTCGGCGTCGAGCTCGGCCGAGATCCACTGCAGGGCGGCCGGGTCGACCAGCTCGTTGGCGAGGAAGACCCGCTGGATCCCGAACGCCCGCGCCACACGGACCTGGTGGGGCACGGCGAGCGTGATGCCCCAGGCGCCGCGCTCGATCTGCTGCCGGAACAGCTGGGGGGCCATGGTGGTCTTGCCGTGCGGGGCGAAGGCGAGGCCGTGGCGCGTCGCATACGTCTCCATGAGCGCGAGGTTGTGCTCCAGGCGCTCGGCCGACAGCGCGAGGACGGGGGTCGGGAAGCCGCCGGTGAAGAGGTTGCGGCGCTGGGCGGCCAGCTCGCCGACGGTCAGGCCGTCGGCGTCCGGCGGGAGGCCCTTGAACCGGTGGTCGACGCGTTCCCCGGCGAGCCGGGCGAGGTCTTCCGTGCCCATGAGGCCTCCCTGATCAGGTGAGTTGCAGTGTGTGCAATGCTCATTGCGTATATCGCTTACCGCTGTCTAACATCTCGGCCAACGCGGGGTCAACGGAGCCGCCGCCACCCCGCGCAGACCTAGGAGCTACGACGATCGTGACCGTCAGCGGACCCTGCAACCCCGGTGTGGTCGATGTGGTCACGCTCGGCGAGTCCATGGTCACGTTCCTGCCCTCCCGGCCCGGCCGCCTCGCCGACGTCCCCTCCTTCGACCGCGCCATCGGCGGCGCGGAATCCAACGTGGCCTGCACCCTCGCGGCCGCCGGGCACTCCGTGCGCTGGGTGAGCAGGGTCGGCGCCGACGGGTTCGGCGACCACCTCGTCGAGGCGATCGGGGCGTACGGCGTCGACGTCACCGCCGTACGACGGGACCCGGCACGCCCTACCGGCATCTACTTCCGCACGGCCGGCGACCGCTCGACTGCTGCCCACGAGGTGGCGTACTACCGGACCGGCTCCGCGGCCTCCGCGATGACGGTCGCCAACACGGACCTGAACGCGGTACGCGCCGGGCGGGTGCTGCACCTGTCGGGGATCACGGCGGCGCTCTCGGAGGGCTGCCTGGGGCTGATGCGCGAGCTGACCGCACCGCGGCCCGGTCGCCCGCTGCTTTCCTTCGACGTCAACTACAGGCCGGGCCTGTGGCCGGACACCGACGGAGCGGGGGTGCTGCTGGAACTGGCCCGCGGCGCCGACGTCGTCTTCGTGGGGGAGGACGAGGCGGAGGAGGCGTGGGGCGTGACGGGCGGACCGGAGGCGGTTCGCGCCGCGCTGCCCGAGCCGGAGGTGTTGGTGGTCAAGCAAGGAGGAGTGGGGGCTACAGCTTTCGTGTCGCCCACGGGTGCTCGTGGGCTGGTCGCGCCCCGCGGCGCAGCCGCTGATGGAAGCAGCTCCGCGCCCCTGAATCCGACCGGCGGCCACGCCGTGCCGCCCGCGGACAGTCACGCCGCGCAGCCTGCGGGCCGCCACTGCGCGGAGCCTGCGGGCAGTCGTGCCGCCGGGGCGGCTCCCGAGCCGAAGAAAGGCGGCACCCCGCCGGCGCGGGCGAGCGAAACCCACCCCCGCCCAGCCCCACCGCCGAGCACCTTCGTCCCCGCCCTCGCCGTGGACGTCGTAGCAACCATCGGCGCCGGAGACGCCTTCGCCGCCGGCTTCCTGTCGGCAACCCTGCGCGGCCTCCCGGCAGGGACCTGCCTGCGCCACGGCCACCTCACCGCGGCAGCCACCCTCACCGCCCAAGGCGACCTCGCCCCACCCCCCACCCGCGCACACGCCGACCGCCTCGCCGCCCTCGATGACGACACGTGGGAGAGACTTC
Organism: Streptomyces sp. NRRL S-646; assembly: GCF_000720765.1. Classification (GTDB taxonomy): domain Bacteria; phylum Actinomycetota; class Actinomycetes; order Streptomycetales; family Streptomycetaceae; genus Streptomyces. The sequence continues at coordinate 433,149 of NZ_JODC01000003.1, read as the reverse complement.
GACTCGGCCCCGGCTGGACGCAAGCCGGCCGGCCCCCGGAGGAGGTACGCACCCCATGAGCCAGACCGTCGACCGCGCGCTCAGCATCCTGCCGCTGCTCGCCGAGGGCCCCGCCGACCTCGGCCAGGTCGCCGACCGCCTGGACGTGCACAAGTCCACGGCCCTCCGCCTGCTGCGCACGCTGCACGAGCACGGCCTCGTCTACCGCCAGTCCGACCAGCGCTACCGCCTCGGCGCCCGCCTCATCGCCCTCGCCCAGGAGGCCATGGAGAACCTCGACATCCGCGAGATCGCCCACCCCCACCTCGTACGCCTCAACGAGCAGTGCGGGCACACCGTCCACCTCGCCGTGTACGAGGAGTCCGAGGTCCTCTACATCGACAAGGTGGAGAGCCGGTACCCGGTCCGGATGTACTCACGGATCGGCAAGCCGGTCGCGATCACCGTCGCCGCGGTGGCGAAACTGCTCCTCGCCGACCTGCCCGAAGGGGAGCGCCGGGCGCTCGCCGACAAGCTCGACTACCCCATGTACACCTCCCGTTCCACCCCCAACGCCCCTGCTTTTCTGCGGGAGTTGGACAAGGTGCGCGAACAGGGCTGGGCCACCGACCTCGGTGGCCACGAGGAGTCCATCAACTGCGTCGCCGCACCGATCCGCGGCGCCGACGGCCGGGTCGTGGCCGCGATGTCGGTCTCCGCGCCGAACGTCGTCGTCACCGCCGACGAACTCCTCACCCTGCTCCCCCTGGTGCGCCGCACGGCCGACGCGATCAGCGGGGAGTACTCCGGAAGAACGCCGGTCAAGGACAGCCAGTGAACAGCAGCCAGTGAAGGAAAGCCCGTGACCGAGAAGATCGCCCTCACCCCCAAGACCCACACCACTCCGCCCGCGAAGTTCTCCCACGGCGTCAAGAAGGGCAACATCCTGCAGGTCGCCGGCCAGGTCGGTTTCCTGCCCGCCGAGGAGGGCAAGCCCCCCACGCCCGCCGGCCCGACCCTGCGCGAACAGACCCTCCAGACCCTCGCCAACGTCAAGGCGATCCTGGAGGAGGGCGGCGCGAGCTGGGACGACGTGATGATGATCCGCGTCTACCTCACGGACGTCGACCACTTCGCCGAGATGAACGGCATCTACAACACCTACTTCGAGGAACAGGGCCTCACCCAGCCGCCCGCCGCGCGCACGACGGTCTACGTCGGTCTGCCCGCGGGTCTCCTCATCGAGATCGACGCGCTGGCCGTACTCGGCTGACGGTCCCTCAACTCCCGCACACCGTACGCACTCACGGCGCGGCGCCCGTCATCCCCCAGGGCGCCGTACCGCGATCCCCCCTGCCCGGCTGAGCCCTCTGGGGGAAGACCCCCAGACCCCCTTCCTGTGCACTTACGTAGAGGACCCCCAAATGTCCCTCCCGCTCGCCGCAACAGCCCCAGCCCCCGTGGCCCCACCCCACACGGGAGGCCTGCTCCTCCTGGTCGACGGAACGGCCGGCCTCCTCACCGTCGCCGCCATCGGTATCGCCCTGCTGCTCTTCCTGATCATCAAGGTCAGACTCCAGCCGTTCGTCGCGCTGCTGGCCGTCTCCATAGCCGTCGGCCTGCTCGCCGGCCTCTCGGTCACCGAACTCTTCGGCACGGTCCAGCGTTCGGACGCGGTGTCCACCATCGAGACCGGGATGGGCGGCATCCTCGGCCATGTCGCGATCATCATCGGCCTGGGCACGATGCTCGGTGCGATCCTCGAAGTCAGCGGCGGCGCGGAGGTGTTGGCGTCACGCCTGCTGGGGCTGTTCGGTGAGAAGCGGGCCCCGCTCGCGATGGGCCTGACCGGCCTCATCTTCGGCATCCCGGTCTTCTTCGACGTGGGCATCTTCGTCCTCGCGCCCATCGTCTACGCCGCCGCCAAGCGCTCCGGCAAGTCGATCCTGCTCTACTGCCTGCCCCTCCTCGCGGGCCTGTCGATGACCCACGCGTTCCTGCCCCCGCACCCGGGCCCGGTGGCCGCGGCCGGTCTGCTCCACGTGGAGCTCGGCTGGGTCATCCTGATGGGCGTCGTCTGCGGCATCCCCGCGGTCCTCGCCGCCTGGGCCTTCTCCGCGTGGATCGGCCGCCGCATCTTCGTCGCCGTACCGCAGGACATGGTGGAGGCGGCGGCCGAGGCGAAGCTCGCTGTCATCAACGAGCAGCGGGAGCAGGGGGTGGAGCCGCGCGAGCACCCGGTGCCGCTGGGCACGGTGCTGGGCATCATCGGCACCCCGCTGGTCCTCATCCTCGCGGCCACCTTCTCCTCCATCGCCCTGGACCCCTCCACCGGCCGCTCGGTGATCGAGTTCTTCGGCCACCCGTTCGTGGCCCTGACGATCGCGCTGCTCCTGGCGTACTACCTGCTGGGCATCCGCCGCGGCTGGTCCCGCAAGTCCCTGGAGACGGTGTCGACGGCCTCGCTCAAGCCGGTCGGCAACATCCTGCTCGTGGTCGGCGCGGGCGGTGTCTTCGGCGCGATCCTCAAGGCGAGCGGTGTCGCCCAGGCCCTCTCGGACACCTTCCACGACGTGGGCCTCCCGGTCCTCGTCCTCGCCTACCTGATCTCCGTGGTCCTGCGCGTGGCCCAGGGCTCGGCGACGGTGGCGATCGTCACGACGGCCGGCATCGTCGCCCCCCTCCTCACGGAGGGCCACCACTCCCAGGCCTTCGTCGCCCTCGTCATCATGGCCATCTCGGCAGGCTCGATCTTCGCCTCGCACGTCAACGACGGAGGCTTCTGGATGGTCGCCAAGTACTTCGGCATCAGCGAGCGCGACACCCTGAAGACGTGGACCGTGCTGGAGACGGTGCTGTCGGTCGTGGGGTTCCTGGTGGCTGCGGTACTGAGCCTGTTCGTGTAGGCGTCTCATAACGAAGTTGGGGCTGGCTGTGTCCGCCACAGGATCTTCGACCATACTGCCCGCTGTGGAGCAGCGCATAGGATCGAGCAGCCAGCCCCTGAAGGGCGAGCCCGTGACCGGTGCCGGATTCGACCCGGCCTTCATTCCCGGGCTCACCTCACCCGTCTCCGAGAAGCCGGAGGAGGTCGAGGAGGTCGAGGATGTCGAGGCGGAGGACGCCGAGTCCGCCGAGCCCGAGGAGGCGGAGACCGAGGCCGAGGAGCAGGAGCCGGCCGCCGAGGACGAGGACTCATCGGACGATGACGATGACGAGGCCCCCGAAGGGCCCGTCTTCGAGGCCTCCGACCGGCGCGCGAAGATCGTCGCCGATCACAGGGGCGTCCGGCTCACCCTGGACGACCAGGAGTGCGAGTTCCGCTGGGACGAGATCGGCGCCGTGGAGACCGAGTCGCCCCGCTTCGGCAAGCGGTTCACCATCACCGTCCACACCCCTGACCGCCGCTGGTACCCGATCGAGATCGAGGCGACGGCCAGGGCGCGCTTCAGCGAGTGGGACGAACAGCTGGACGCGGTCCTCGACGCGTACTTCGAGGAAGGCGCCGAGGAAACCAAGGACACCGACGGCACCGAGGCCGAGGACGCCGACTAGCTGCTAGCTGCAGTACTGGGCCGCCTTGCCGATGGATCGGTACATACAGTCGGCGTTCTCCAGCAACTGCAGCACCGCATCCCGGTTCCGTGACGTCTCCCGCTCGATGACCTCGTCGGGCGGGTAGAACCCGCCCCCGGCACTGGACGTCGGATACATCTCGAAGGTGTAGTCGAAGATCTTCTGGCTGCCCCAGAGATAGTCGTCGATCGACCCGTCCGTGATGTACAGGTCGCTCGACTGCTCGGCGGTGTACCCGTTGCTCGCCGCCATCTTCTGCCCCACGGCCTTGAAGGCGGCGGCGTCGTCCGCCGTCATCCCGGTCGCCGTGTCCGAGTAGGTGTACCCGAACGGCCACAGTACGAGCTCGCTGTACGTGTGGAAGTCGATCCCAGCGGTGATCTGCTGCTTGCCGCCGACCACCCGGCTGCGTACGAAGTCGGCGACCACCTTCACCTCGGGCGCGGACTCGGCCGAGGCACCGCGGTAGGTCTCGGACGAGGTGGAGCCCGAAGAGCCGCCGCAGCAGCCCCACTTGTAGTTCCAGTTCCGGTTGAGGTCCGTACCGACGTACGAGGAGCCGGAGTTGGGCTGCCGGTTCTTCCGCCATGACCGGTACGAGCCGGTCGCGATGTCGTACTCGCCGCCGTCCGGGTTGAGATCGGGCACGATCCAGATCTCGCGGCTGTTCACCAGGTTGGTGATGCGGGAGTCGCTGCCGTAACCGGCGCCCAGCTCGCGCAGCAGATACAGCGCCATCTCCACCGTCAGGTGTTCCCGCGCGTGCTGGTGGAAGGTGAAGAGAACCTCCGGCTCGTTCTCGTCCGTCGCCACGTTGTCGCTGACCTTGATGGCGACGATGTCCCGGCCCTGGTACGACTTGCCGATCACCCGCCTGCTCATGATGCTCGGGTAGGCCGCGAGCCGCTGGTCGATCTCCGTGTTCATCTCGGCGTAGTTGTGGTACTTCGAGTCGGCCGAGGGGAAGTCGTACAGCCGTACGCCGTCCGAGGGCGAGGAGCGGTCCGGCACCGAGCCCAACGGTGAGACGTCGTAGCCCTGTCGGCGGAGCGTGCTGATCTGTGCCGCCCGTCCGGAGACGACCACTGTCTCCTCGTCGGCCTCGTCCACGGTCACGCCGGCCGCGGCGATGGCGGTGCGGGTGACGGGGGTGTTGTGGTCCACATGGATCTCGTACTGGCGGACGTCGTCGGCCGAAGGTGCCGCCTTGTGGGCGCTGTTGGCCGTCGCCGAGACGGGTGCCGCGAGGGTGAGGGCGAGCAGGGCGGCGAATGCGGCGCCGCGTCTGCCGCTGCGGGCGCCGGAGCCTCGTATCCGTAGTCGCATGAAGTCTCCTAGGGAGGTGGGGTGGTTCACTGCGACGTGCCTGTGAGGTGCCTGTGCGGGTGCCGCCCATCGTCAGGGAATGGCATGGACAGGTCAATAGAGCGAAAACCGGCCGCGGAGTGTACGCGCAGCCGTCATTACAGAGGCGCCCTCGCGCGAAGTGCACTCGCGGGTGTGACCTGAACGTGCATATATGCCGATTGCGGAGAAGAGTGATGTTCCGCTTCACTCAGGTTCGCCTTGCGCTGTCCGCGCCGGTCGCGCTGGCCAGCCTGCTTTTCTGCTGGGGGTCCGGGGGTCAGCCCCCGGAAAATGCAGCAAGGGAGGCTGATCATGGGCGGATCAGCGCCGCGACGGGACCGTCACCTGCCGGTCGAGACCACCAGCTTCGTCGACCGGCGCGGCGAACAGACCGAGGGCCGCGAACTGCTCGCCAAGGCGCGCCTGGTCACGCTGACCGGACCGGGAGGCGTCGGCAAGACCCGGCTCGCCGCCCGGCTCGCCGCCCGCGTCGAACGGGCCTTCCCGGACGGGGTGCGCTTCGTGCACCTGGCCGGACTGCACGACCCGGCGCTCGTCCCCTTGGCCGCCGCAGACGCGCTCGGCCTGCACGACCACTCCGCGCAGCCCCCGCTGGACGCCCTGGTCGAGCAGGTACGGGACCGACGCCTCCTGCTCGTCCTGGACAACTGCGAACACCTGCTGCAGGCCTGCGCCGAGCTCGCCGCCGCCCTGCTGCACGGCACCACCGGCGTCCGCGTCCTCGCCACCAGCCGGCACCGCCTCGCGCTCACCGAGGAACACCTCATGGAGGTAAGGCCGTTACCCGTCCCCGACCCGGACGGCGACCTGAGGGCCTGCCCGCAGACCCCCGCCGGCGCTGCGACGCCCGGACAGGCCCTCACCGCCGACGGCTACCCGGCCCTCGCCCTCTTCGCCGACCGCGCCGCCGCCGTGGTCCCCGGCTTCCGCATCACAGCCGACAACTGGGCCGCCGTGGCCCGCCTGTGCCGCCGCCTGGACGGCCTCCCGCTCGCCATCGAACTGGCCGCCGTACGCATGCGCGTACTCGGCGTCGAACAGCTCCTGGAGCGCCTCGACGACCGCTACCGCCTCCTCACGGCGGGCAGCAGCGCGGCCCTGCCCCGCCACCAGACCCTGCGCGCCGCCGTCGACTGGAGCCACGAACTCTGCACGCGGCAGGAGCAGTTGGTGTGGGCGCGGGCCTCCGTCCTGGCCGGCGGCTTCGACCTGGAGACGGCGGAGGCGGTGTGCGCGGACGACGAGCGAAGCGAGATGGGGGTCCCCCCGGCCCGAGGCTGGGGGAGAGTGCGGCCGCACGAGGTGCTGGAGGCGGTCGCCGGGCTCGTCGACAAGTCCGTGCTGGGACGGGAGACGGGCCCGGACGGGGTGCGCTACCGGCTGCTGGACACCCTGCGGCACTACGGTCTCGACCGGCTGCGGCAGCTGGAGGGCGAGGAGGACGCCACCCGGCGCCGTCAGCGCGACTGGATGCAGCGGCGGGCCGCCGACTGCGAACGCGCCTGGTTCGGGCCCGGTCAGCGGGAGACCGTCGCCCGGCTGCGGGCCGACCAGGACAACCTGCGCGCAGCCCTCGACTTCAGCCTCACCGCCCCCGGCGAACGCCTCGCCGCCCTGCGCCTCGCAGGCACCCTGTGGTTCTACTGGCACGCCTGCGGTGCACCCCGCGAGGGCCGCTACTGGCTGGAGCGGGCCCTCGACGCCAACCCCGAACCGACCGGCGAGCGGGCCCGCGGGCTGTGGGTGGCCGGGCTCCTCGCGGCCGCCACCCAGGACATGACCGGAGGCCTGCGCCGCGCACGGGACGCCCATGCGCTGGCCGAGCACCTCGGCGACAAGGCCGAGGCCGCCCACGCCGCCTACGTCATCGGCGTCATCCGCCTGTTCAGCAACGAACTGCCCGCCGCCCTCGACCACTTCGAGACCTCCGTCGCCCGCGGCCTTGTCCCGGGCCAGCACCTCAGCCTGCACGGCCTCGACCAGGTCGAACTCGCCTGCGCCCTGGGCTTCCTGGGCCAGGCCGACCGCGCCGTCGAGGTCTGCGAGCACGCCCGCCGGCTGTGCGAGGAGCACGGAGAGGAGTGGGTGCGCTCGTACGTGCTGCGGATGCTGGCCCTCGCCCACACCGTGAAGAAGGACTGGGACGAGGCCGGACGGCACGCCCGCGAGGCCCTGCGCCTCAAGCTCGACGTCAACGACGTCACCGGCATCGCCCTCACCCTCGACCTGCTGGCCCACATCGCGACCCGGGCGGGCGCCCACGAACACGCGGCCGCCCTGCTCGGCGGCGCCGACCGCACCTGGGCCGACATCGACCGGGACCGCTGGGGCTCGACCCACCTGGGCGCCATCCGCCGCGCCGGCGGCGAGCGGACCCTGGCCGCCCTGGGCCAGGCCGCCTTCGAGCAGTCGTACGACAAGGGAGGCGCCCTCGGACTCGCGGAGCTCGTCGCGTACGCGACGGAGGGCGATGAACCCCAACGCCCCACACCGGCAAAGGAGACGAGTGCCCGCCGCAGATCCCGGCCCCCGCAGGACAGCACGCTCACCCGCCGCGAGACGGAGGTCGCCGAACTCGTCGCCCAGGGCCTCGCCAACCAGCAGATCGCCGACCGGCTCGTCATCGCCCGCCGTACCGCCGAAGGCCATGTGGAACGCATCCTCAGCAAACTCGGCTTCAGCAACCGCAGCCAGATCGCCGCCTGGGTGACCGCCCAGAACTGAGCCCCGTCCAGGCTCCCCTCCTGGCCCTCCACACCCCCCACAGAGCGGAGAACCATGACCAGCACACCACACGCCCCCACCCCGTTCGACCACCGCATGGCCGTGTACGGCGCGGACGACGAGTTCGTGGCCGCCGCGCTGCCGTTCCTCGTCGAGGGCCTCGGCGCCCCCGGCGAACCCCCGCCGGTGGCCATCGCCGCCCCCGACAACCTGGACCTGCTGCGCGACGCGCTCGGCGGTGACACCAAGAGCGTCACCTTCGTCCCGCACACCGAGTGGTACACCGGCTCGGCCGCCAACGCCGTGGCCCAGGGCGCCGGTTACCTCGCCGCACACGCCGGCCCCGGCGGCCGTATCCACCTCCTCATGGAACCCGTCTGGAACGGCCGCGCAGGACGCTCCGCCCGGGAGACCACCGAGTGGATCCGCTACGAGGCGCTCGCCAACCTCCTCTTCGCACCGCTGGCGACGACCGCCCTGTGCGCCTACGACACCCGCACCGCCGGCACGGCCATCATCGAGGCGGCCCGCCGCGCCCACCCCGACACCGCCGTCTACGAGGACCCGGTCCGCCTCACGGCCGAACTGGACGCCGTACCACTGCCGTTGCCGCCGGCCACCGCGGAACCGCTCACGCAGCCGGACCCGGAGACGGTCCGCAGGGCGGCCGCCGCCCGTGGACTGGCACCGGCGGACGCGGAGTTGTTCACGGAGGCCGTCACCGCGGCTGCCGTCTCCCTCGGCTCCGTGACCGGCGCCCTGATGTGGGGCGAGGCACCCGCCTGCGTCTGCGAACTGCGCGCCTCCCGCCGCCTCGACGACCCGCTGGCCGGCTTCGTCCCCCCGCCCGTCCCCGAACTGGAACCGGACCAGGGCCTGTGGTTCACCCGGCAGGTGTGCGCCTACGTCGACATCCGTGACGACGGGACGGGGACGACCGTACGGCTGCAGTACGGGTAACCGCTTGCCCGTACGCAGGTATGGAAACAGGTAGTCCTCCCCGTTTGCCGCGGCGCCGGGGAGGACAGCCTGAAACCATGCTGGATCTCTCCGGGACCCCCCACCCGGACCCGGGCCCTCAGTTCGCCGCGTACCCCCAACCACCCCTGCGGGCAGGTGACTTGAGCGTCGAATACGACCCCCGCCCGACCGCCGTCCGCGAGGCCCGCGCAGAGGTCCGAAGACAGCTGGAGGTCTGGGGGCTGACCGACCGGGACGACCTGGTGGACGTCGCCGAACTCCTCGTCAGCGAACTGGCCACCAACGCCCTGCTGCACTCCGCGAGCCGCTTCCGCCTCACCTTGTCCGCGGCGCACGGGGTCCTGCGCTGCGAGGTGCGGGACGGGGGCCGCCGCACCCCGCAGGTGCTCGAGGCGGGCGCCTCGGAGAGCGGCCGCGGGATGTTCCTGGTGAACGCGCTTGCCAGGCGCTGGGGCTGCCACCAGGACGGACAGGGCAAGACGGTGTGGTTCGAACTCGGCACGTGCGGGGCGGACGGCTGCGGCAGGCGGGACCCGTAGCGGCAGCCCCGTGCACCGCCCTCTTGTCATTACCGTCTCTTTGCGGTTTGTTGACCTTCATGGCGGACACCACGGGACACCCCACTGACACCGAGGCCCCATCCGACACGAACGGCACCCCCCGCAAGTCCAGTTGGCGTCACATCGGCCCGGGGATCGTCGTGGCCGCGACCGGGGTCGGTGCCGGCGACCTCGTGGCCACGCTCATCGCGGGCAGCAACTTCGGCTACACCCTGCTGTGGGCCGCGATCGTCGGCTGCCTGGTGAAGATCTCGCTCGCCGAGGCGGCAGGCCGCTGGCATCTGTCCACGGGTCGTACGCTGTTCGACGGCTGGGCGAGCCTGGGCCGCTGGACGACGTACTTCTTCGTCGTCTACGCGGTGATCTGGGGCTTCGTCTACGGCGCCGCGGCGATGTCGTCGAGCGCGCTCCCGCTTCAGGCACTCTTCCCGGACGTGCTGGACCTCAAGGGCTGGGGGATCGTCTGCGGTCTGGTCGGCCTGGCCTTCGTCTGGTTCAACAAGTACGCGGTCTTCGAGAAGGTCATGACGGTCCTGGTGGGCGTCATGTTCGTGGTGACGGTGTACCTGGCGGTCAGGGTCACGCCGAACCTGCCTCACGCGCTGGCGGGCCTGGTCCCCGTCCTGCCGGACGAGAAGGACTCGATCCTCAACACCCTGGGCCTGATCGGCGGCGTCGGCGGCACCATCACCCTCGCCGCGTACGGCTACTGGGTCAACGCCAAGGGCTGGACGAACACCGGCTGGATGAAGGTGATGCGGCTGGACAACCGCGTCGCGTACGCCACGACGGGCGTCTTCGTCGTCGCGATGCTCTTCGTCGGCGCCGAACTGCTCCACTCCGCGAACGTGGCCATCGCGAGCGGCGACAAGGGCCTCATCCAGCTCAGCGACATCCTGGCGAAGGAGTACGGCTCGGGGACGGCGAAGTTCTTCCTGATCGGCTTCTTCGCGACGTCCTTCACCTCGCTGATCGGCGTGTGGCACGGCGTGAGCCTGATGTTCGCGGACTTCGTGGCCCGGTACCGGGGCCGCACGGCGGCGAGGGGCGAGGAGGTCGCCTCGGGCGAGCGGGAACGCTCGTGGCCCTTCCGCGCCTACCTGCTCTGGCTGACCTTCCCGCCGATCGTCCTCCTCTTCCAGGGTCAGCCCTTCCGCCTGATCATCCTCTACGGCGTCCTCGGCGCGGCCTTCCTCCCCTTCCTCGCCCTGACCCTGATCTGGCTCCTCAACTCCTCTCGCACGCCCCGCGAATGGCGCAACGGCCCGCTGAGCAACGCGATGCTCGCCCTCGCGGGGCTGCTGTTCCTGATCCTGTGCGTGAAGCAGGTCTGGGACCAGCCGTGGGCGGAGTTCTTCTGACGCCATCGACCACTACAGCCACCACTTCGGGCTGAGCGCGATCTCGCGGAGCTGCTTCATGGTCAGCGCGGGTGTCTTGCGGGTCGCGTCGTCGTGCGGGGCGCCGGAGTTCAGCTCGCTGATGACCACCCGCCTGCCGTCGGTCCGGATGGTGTCGACGGTCCACATCACGGCTCCGGCGCCGCCCTTCTCACTCGGCACCTGGTGCGTGGTGACCTTCGTCCCGTCGGCCAGGACCTCCGCGCCGGAGCCGAAGAGGTCGCCCTCGACGTCCGACATATTGGCCTGGACGTTGACCTGGACGAGGCTCTTGCCCTTGCCGTCGTCGAGGACGAGGTAGCCGAATCCGGAGTCGTCGCCGCTGTCGTCCGACACCTTGAACACCCTCTTGGGCAGCAATGACTTGAGGATCGGGGCGATCGCAACGGAGCCCGCCGTCTCGCTCGCGCTCGGCTGCGGGGCCGGCTTGTCCGTGTCCGGAGGCATCGCGTCGATGGCGTCCCGCCAGGCACCGGCGGCGGCGAGCTTCCTCAACTGGGCTGCGGACAACGGAGGTTCGGCCCGGCTGACCGGCGCGTCCTTCTCGGCCGCCGCGTTCCACTCGCTCACGCTGACGTGCTGACCCTGAGGCGTGACGAGCTCGGCGCTCCACCACTTGGTGTCCACCCGCCGGTCCGGATACTCGTAGCCCTGCAGCACCATGACCACCGATCCGTCCGGCAGCCGGGTCGTGCTGCAGGCGTCGTAATGGACGAACACCTTCCCCGGGCACTCGGTGGTCCCGCGCGCCTCGTCACTCCCCGGCTCGACCCGCCCCAGGCCGACGCTGATGGCCGCCGCGCCCTTTCTGTCGTCGTACACGAGCTTCACGTACGGCCCCGGCCGCTCGTCCGTCCCGCGCGCTTCCGCCTTGCTGAAATCCCCCTTGGGGAGCAGCTTTTCGAGGGTGCGGATCATCTGGTCGCCGGAGACGGGCGAGGGGGCGGGTGTGGCGGCGGCGGTGTGCCTGCCGGTGCCGACGGAGGCTCCGTCCTGGTGCGCGGACGATCCGCTGCCGGGCAGGAGCAGGGCGCCGCCCACGCCGACGAGAGCGAGGGAGGCGACCCCGCCCACGACGGCGGCCCGCCGCCGCAGCAGCAGGCGGCGCCGCCCCCGCAGTTCACCGGAGGTGACGAGCGCGGCCCGGTCGGTGTCGAAGGTGTCGCCGGCCTGCCGCAGGTCGGCGGAGAGCCGTTCCTCGAAGGGACTGTTGTGCTGCTCGAAGGGCATGACGGACCACCGTTTCGCGAAGAGGTCGAGAAGAGGATGAAGAAGACGGCTGCTCAGGGCGGCGCACGGGCCGTTCAGGGACGGGCGTACTCGCCGAGGTCCTCGCCGAGCAGCTCCCGCAGCCGCCCCAGGGCACGGACGCACCGCGTGCGCACGGCCGCCGAACTGACGTTCATGACCTGGGCGGTCTCCTCGATGGAGCGGTCCTCCCAGTACCGCAGGACGACCACTGCCCGGTCTTTTGCGGGCAGCCGGGCCAGGGCCTCCAGCAGGGTCAGCCGCAACGGCATGTCACGGCCGTCGTCGGGCACGTCGGGCAGCACGTCGGTGGCGCGCTCGGTGCTGCTGCGTCTGCGCTGATGAGTGAGGAACGTACGCATGAGAACGGTCTGCGCGTATCCCGCGGGATTCCCGACGCGGGACACGCGCCTCCAACTGACGTACAGCCGCCCGAGGGTCTCCTGCACCAGATCCTCGGCCAGATGCGTGTCGCCGGCGGTCAGCAGACAGGCGGACCGGTACAGATGCCCGGCCCGCACCGCAGCGAACTCCGCGTACTCGTCCGCCCGCGCCTGTCTCATCCACGTCCCCCTGCCCACGGCCCCGTGCCCGGCACCGCCCGCTCCACTGTCCTCACTTCATTGACGCGGTGGGACCGGGGAAATGTTTCAGAGCAGGTGGTCCGCCTCGCCCGCCTTGATGCCGAGGATCATGGTGCGGAGGGCTTCGCGGGTCGGATCGCTCTCTCTTGGGCTCGCAGCCGCTGCACCTGCGCACAAGTGCGGCGCCGCATGTCCCGCGGCGCCGCACCGAAGCACTCAGTCAAAGGCTGCTACGGCAGCCCATGCACATGCGCCCCCACAGCGTTCGACCACGAACTCCCCGCAGCCGCATCCCAGTTCGTCGACCACGTCATCGCGCCCCGCAGGCCGGGATACGTCTTCGACGGCTTGAAGGAGCCGCAGTTCGTGCCTGCCGTCAGGCAGTCGAGGGCGTTGTTCACCACCGTCGGGGAGACGTACCCGCTGCCTGCCGCGCTCGTCGAGGCCGGCAGGCCCAGGCCCACCTGGGACGGGGCGAGGCCGCCCTCCAGTTGGATGCAGGCCAGGGCGGTGAGGAAGTCCACCGAGCCCTGTGAGTACACCTTGCCGTCGCAGCCCAGCATCGAACCGCTGTTGTAGTACTGCATGTTGACGACCGTCAGGATGTCCTTCACATTCAGCGCGGTCTGGAAGTAGGCGTTCGACGTCGACTGCATGTCGATCGTCTGCGGGGCCATCGTGATCACGAGGGACGAGCCCGCCTTTGACGACAGGGAGTGCAGCGCCTGGGACATGTACGTCGCATTGAGGCCGTTCTCCAGGTCGATGTCGACGCCGTCGAAGCCGTACGTCTGCATCAGGGAGTACACGGAGTTCGCGAAGTTCGTCGCCGACGTCGAGTCGCTCACCGACACCGTGCCGTTCTGGCCGCCCACGGACACGATGACCTTCTTGCCCGCCGCCTGCTTGGCCTTGATGTCCGCCTTGAACTGGTCGACCGTGTAGCCGCCGAGCCCCGTCGAGTCCAGGTTGAAGGTCACGGCGCCCGGCGTCGTCGTCGCGTCCGCGAAGGCCACGGCGATGATGTCGTATTGAGACGAGACATCCGAGATCTTCTGGACCGTCGCGCCGTTGTTGAAGTTCTGCCAGTAACCGGTGACCGCATGCTTGGGAAGCGCGGTGCCACCGCCGCCCCCGGAGGACGCGGTCGTCCTGCCCGTCACCGCCGTCGACTTCGCCGACTCACCCGCCGCGTTCGTCGCGGTGACCTGGAAGGAGTACGACGTCGAGGCCGTGAGGCCGGTCACGGTCGCCGACGCGCCCGTCACCGCCGTCACCTTCGTGCCGTCCCGGTAGACGTTGTAGCCGGTCGCGCCCGAGACCGCGTTCCAGGAGAGGGAGACCGAGGACGAGGTCGTACCGGACACCGAGAGGCCGCTCGGCGTGGACGGGACCGTGGGTGCCGGGTCGCCGCCTCCGCCCCCGTCCGGGCCGTACACCGACACGTCGTCCGCGTAGTACGCCGCCTGGCCGTACCAGCCGTGCGTGTACACCGTCACGGAGGTCGTGGCCGACCCCGTGGTGAAGCTCGTCGTCAGCTGCTTCCACGAGGCCGAGTCCGGGGTCCAGGTCGACACGTCCGTGGTGCCCGTGCCGGTCACGCCGAGGAAGGCGTAGCCGCCCTGCACCCAGGCGCTCAGCGAGTACGTCGAGTTCGGCTTGACCGCCACCGTCTGGCTGCACTGGGCGTCGTCCTGCCCGGCCGGGGTGGCCTTGAGCGCGGCCGCGCCGCCGTGCACGGGGGAGGAGACCGTCGTACCGCTGCTCGCGGAACAGGTCCAGTTGCCGAGGCCGGACTCGAAGCCGGCGTTCCTGGCGTTGTTGACGTCCGCTGCGGACGCCTGGCCCGTGCCCGCGAAGGTGAGGGCGAGGGCGGCGGTGACGGCTCCTGACCATAGCCGTGCTGTCGACAGCCGTGCTGCCGATCGTCTCTGTGGGGACATGACAATAAGTTGGTCCAGACCAATCTGCGTGTCAAGAGGTCCAGACCAAATGGGCCGCAGTCTCGCTCGCGGATCGGCGAGATGCTCGAACCTGCCCCGTTTTGGCGCAACTTGTGAAACGGCAGTTGCTCATCAGCTACACAAACGCTGTTCTCCGGCCACAGAGGCGTGGATACAGTGCTGAGGTAGTCACGGAGTGAAGTCACCTCGGTGTACCGGAGTAACGCGCCGGTTCGCCGACGGGCGTACCACGGGGAGCTGCGCGTGCCAACTGCCATCGCCGTGACCAGTGCCGACATGGCGCTGCCACCGCAGGACGAGCGGACCCTGCCTGCCGTCGTCCTGCAGGACCTGGACAAGCAGCCGCTGGAGCAGGCGCTGGCGGGTGTGCAGAGCCTGATCGACCAGCACGGGCATCTGGTCGTCGTCTGCTCACAGGCGGTCTCCGCGGAGACGGGCCGGCGGCTTCACACGATCCGCTCCCTGCTGGAGACCGACCGAATCGCCCTGTTCCGGCCCGCTCTGCCCCCGCTCGGACTGGCCGTCCTGGCCCGCCAGTTGAGGCAGCTGGCCTCCTGCGACCTCAGCCCCGGGGTGCTCGCCTCCGCCGGCCGCCTGCTCACCCACTACATCCACGCCGGAGCGCTGCTCGGGTCGGTCGCCCGCCTCGACCGCGTCCATGTCGGACTCAAGCAGCACGCCAAGTCGTGGGTACCGGGCCAGCACTTCGCCGTACTCGCCCACCCCGAGCCGCAGTTGGTGAAGCTTGCTCCCGGGGCCACCCTTCCGGGGCCGGAGTTCGGCACCTCGATGCTGGTCGCCAAGGGTCAGCTGCAGTCGGACTGGGTCACCGCGAGCCTCGTCCCGCAGTGGAACGCCCAGGGGCTGCGGGAGGCGGTGCTGCCGGCCGAGTCCGCGGCCTGGTGGGGGACGGGCAAGCTGATCGAGTTCGCCGCCTTCCTGCCCGACCTGTCCGTGCTGTACCAGCTGGTCACGTCGGTACGGCAGGGCTCCTGCCACTGGTGCGGCATCGACGTCATCGGTGACCGCTGTGTCTTCTGCTCCGCAGGCCCGCCGCCCATCCTGGAGAACCAGCTCCCCGCGGGAAGAGGCTCGTGAACCGCCGACCGGCCCCGCCGCAGACGTAACGCCCGCACGATCCCGTCCGCTCGACCGATATCCCCCAATGAGGTTGTACGGTTCATGAACTCCCGTCAGCGCCGTGGCGTGCTACTCCTGCTTCTGTCGGTCGTCTGCGCCCTCGGCGCGTTCGTCGGCGTCCTGTCCGTCATCAGTGACGTGAAGTCCCAGGTCGGGCCCAAGGTCACGGCGTACGAGGTCAAGAGCGACATCAAGCCGTACACCAGCCTCAGCGCGGCCCAGTTCGAGAAGACCGAGATGCCCAAGCGGTGGCTGTCGGCGAACGCGGTCACCGATCTCGCGGGCGTCCGCGGCAAGGTCGCTGTGACGACCCTCAAGAAGGGCTCCCTGCTGCAGAGCGACATGATCGCCGATCAGCCCGCTCTGCAGCCCGGGCAGCAGGAGGTCGCCATCATGATCGATGCGGCGACCGGCGTCGCCGGCAAGATAACGCCGGATTCCAAGGTCAACGTCTACGCCACCTTCGAGGGACAGAAGGAGGGTGACCCCGACCTGTCCAAGATCATCGTAACGAACGCCAGGGTCCTCGACGTCGGCGACCTCCCCTCGCTGCAGCCCGACGCCGACAGCCGCACCGGTCAGCCCACCAAGGTCGTCCCCATCACCTTCGCGCTCTCCGCTCTCGACGCCCAGCGCCTGACGTACGCAGAGTCCTTCGCCAAGCGGGTCCGGCTCGCGCTGGTCGCGCCGAGCGAGACCGGCACCATCCCCGAGCAGGACCGCACGTACCAACTCGCCAAGGACAAGTGAGAGGCCCCCATGCCCACGAGGATCCTCCCGGCAGTCGGTGACGTGGACGCGGTCCGGTCCATCACGACACTGCTCAGCCAGCTCCCGGACGCCGAGCCGGTGGCCCCGGTCGTCGACTCGACCCAGCTCGTCGACACCCTCGCGCGGCTCGCCGCCGAGTCCGTCGACGAGCTGCCCGAGGTCGTGGTGGTGCACGAACGGATCGGCCCGGTCCCCGCGCTGGAGCTCATCCGCGAGGTGGCCCTGCGCTTTCCCGCGGTCGGGGTCATCCTCGTCACCTCGGACGCAAGCCCCGGCCTGTTCCAGGCAGCGATGGACTACGGCGCGCGGGGCCTGGTGGCGCTCCCGCTCAGCTACGAGGAGCTGGCCAGCCGCGTCCAGGCCGTCGCGCAGTGGTCGGTGGGCGTACGACGCCATCTCGGCTCCGGAGGCGACGTCTTCACCGGCGTCGGCGGCACCGTCGTCACGGTGAGCGGCGCCAAGGGCGGCGTGGGCGCGACGCTGACCGCCATCCAACTGGCGCTGGCGGCACAGGCCTCGGGGCGCAGCACCGCGCTGGTGGACATGGACCTGCAGACGGGGGACGTGGCGTCATATCTGGACGTCCAGTTCCGCCGGTCGGTGGTGGACCTGGCGGCGATCACCGACATCTCACCGCGGGTGCTCGCGGACGCGGTCTTCCGCCACGACACGGGCCTTGCGCTGCTGCTCGCCCCGGGGGAGGGCGAGCGCGGCGAGGAGGTGACGGACCGGGCGGCCCGGCAGATCGTCAGCGCCCTGCGCTCCCGCTACGAGGTCGTCGTCATCGACTGTGGCGCCCAGCTCGGCGGGGCCGGAGCGGCCGCGGTGGAGATGGCCGACACGGCCCTGCTGGTCACGACACCGGACGTGGTCGCGGTCCGCGGCGCCAAGCGGACCGTACGGATGTGGGACCGGCTGCAGATCCGCAAGGCGGAGGAGACCACGGTGGTCGTCAACCGGCATTCGCGCGGTACCGAGATCCAGCCGCCACTGATCCAGAAGATCACGGGTACGGCGGTCGCCGGGACCGTGATCCCCGCCAACTTCAAGGAGTTGCAGGGGGCGGTGGACGCGGGGCGGGTCCACGAGCTGGACAGCAGGGGCGCGGTGAAGCAGGCCCTGTGGGCGCTGGCGGGGGAGCTGGGGCTGGTCAAGGTGGTCGAGGGGGCGCAGCGGGGCGGCGGGCGGTTCCGGGGGGACCGCGGGTCGGTGAGTTTCCGGCGGCGCAGGGACTGATGGGGATGGGGATGCGCACGGCTTGGAAAGAGAGGGACAGCGGCCAGGTCACCATCGAGTTCCTGGGCATGATGCCGACGATCATCATCACCCTGGTGGTGCTGTGGCAGCTCGTGCTGGTGGGGTACACGTACACGCTTGCGGGGAATGCTGCGGACGAGGCTGTGCGGGCGGGGACCGCGGCGGAGGGTGACTGGCAGGGAGTGTGCGCACAGAAGGGGAAGGAGAAGCTGCCGGACGCATGGCAGGGCGGCGCCACTGTCACCTGCAGTCCCGGAGCACCGGGCTATGTCACGGCCGACGTCAGGCTCACCGT
This sequence comes from Streptomyces sp. NRRL S-646, assembly GCF_000720765.1. Taxonomy (GTDB): domain Bacteria; phylum Actinomycetota; class Actinomycetes; order Streptomycetales; family Streptomycetaceae; genus Streptomyces. The sequence goes on along the minus strand of NZ_JODC01000003.1, from coordinate 415,302 downwards.
CCCCATCCTCTTCCCGGGCACGTTCAGTTTCCCGTTCCCCGTGAAGGGCCACGCGGGCGCGGTCGAGGAGGCGACGCACTGAGATGTCGTACGACCGCAAAGACCGCGACCGCGGCCAAGTCGCCATCGAGTACCTGGGGTTCCTGCCCATCCTCCTGATCGTCGGCATGGCGGTCGTGCAGCTCGGGCTGATCGCCTACACCGCACAGCAGGCGGGCACGGCGGCCCGGGCCGGGGCACGTGCCGCATCGCTCGACAACAGCGCCCAGGACGGCTGCGCGAACGCGGTCAGCGACTGGCTGTCCGTCAGCTGTGCGGCCGCGCAGAACGGCGACACCGTGACCGTGACCGCCACCGTCCAGATCCCGTCGATCGTCCCCGGCTGGGACTTCGACCCCGCCAGGAAGACCGCGACCATGCCACTCGACGCGACCGACTCGACCACCGGCTGACGCGGGAACAAGGAGCACCGACGATGAGCCTGCGCGCACGCATCAACTCCCCCGAGGAGAACGGCCACCGGGGCGAGGACGGCCACCTGGTCGCCTCGTACCGCGCCAAGCTCCTGGAGGAGATCGACCTCGCGGAGATGAGCGCGCTGGCCGCGGCCGAGCGCCGCGCCCGCCTGGAGCGGGTGCTCGGGCACATCATCAGCCGCGAGGGCCCGGTGCTGTCCACGGTCGAACGCTCGCAGCTGATCCGCAGGGTGGTGGACGAGGCCCTGGGCCTCGGCATCCTTGAGCCTTTGCTGGAGGACGCGTCGATCACGGAGATCATGGTGAACGGGCCGGACGCGATCTTCGTCGAACGAGGCGGCAGGGTGGAGCAGTTGCCCCTGCGCTTCCCCTCCCACGACCAGCTGATGCAGACGATCGAGCGGATCGTCTCGACGGTCAACAGGCGCGTGGACGAATCGAACCCCATGGTCGACGCGCGCCTCCCGTCCGGCGAGCGAGTGAACGTGATCATCCCGCCCCTGTCCCTCACGGGCGCCACCCTCACCATCCGCCGCTTCCCGCGCTCCTTCACGCTCCAGGAGATGATCGGCTTCGGCTCACTGGACGAGCCCATCCTGTATCTGCTGGCGGGGCTGGTGCAGGCGAAGTCCAACGTGATCGTGTCGGGGGCGACGGGCACGGGCAAGACGACGCTGCTGAACGCCCTGTCGGGCCTGATCCCCGAGACCGAGCGCATCATCACCATCGAGGACTCGGCGGAACTCCAGCTGCAGCAGAGCCATGTGATCCGGCTGGAGTCCCGCCCCCCGAACGTCGAGGGCAAGGGCCAGGTCACCATCCGCGACCTGGTGCGCAACTCCCTCCGTATGCGCCCCGACCGCATAGTCGTCGGTGAGGTCCGCGGCGGCGAGTCACTCGACATGCTCCAGGCGATGTCGACCGGCCACGACGGATCCCTGGCGACGGTGCACGCCAACAGCGCGGAGGACGCGCTGATGCGGCTGAAGACCCTGGCATCGATGTCCGAGGTCGGAGTCCCCTTCGAGGCGCTCCACGACCAGATCAACAGCGCCATCGACGTGATCATCCAGCTCACCCGCTTCGCCGACGGCGCCCGCCGCATCACCGAGATCGCGATCCTCGACAGCCACGGCAGCGATCCGTACCGCCTGGCGACGGTGGCCCGTTTCAACGCACAGCCGATGGCCGCCGACGGCCGCATCTACGGCGCCTTCGAATACTTCCCGCTCCCACGCCGTACCGCGGACCGCCTGTACATGGCGAGCCAGCCGGTCCCTCAGGCGTTCGGCGTCGCCGAGTCCGTAGCACAGCTCGCCATCCGAGAAGCCAGGTAGGAACCGTCCGATGGATCTCCACACCCTAGTCACGCTCACCACCGGCATCACCCTGCTGACCTGCGTCCTGGCGGTCATGGGCCTGCACTCCTACGCCTCGGGCAAGGCCCAGCGGCAGGCACTCGTCGACCGCCTCTCGGCCGCCGGCCAGATACCGGTGGGCGGCCGCCGCCGGCGCTTCCGCAACCTGGACCGCCGACTGCGCCGTACGAAACTGGGCAAGAAGCTGGAACTGCGCCTGGCGGCAACCGGCCTGGACATCACACCGGGTGAGTTCTTCGTCTACATGCTCGCCACGGTGGCGGGTCTGTGGCTGATCGGCCAGGCGTCCCTGGCGCCCTTCTTCGGACCGCTGGCCGGGCTGCTGGGCATCTGGGTGGCGGTGCAGTTCCTGAACTGGCAGCGGCAGAAGCGGATCGAGAAGTTCATCAACCAGCTGCCCGAGCTGGCACGGATCATGGCCAACGCCACCCAGGCCGGGCTGGCGCTGCGCACCGCGATCGGGATGGCGGCGGAGGAACTGGAGGCGCCGGCCGGGGAGGAACTCGCCAAGGTCGCCAACCAGTTGGCGCTCGGCGCGTCCATGGACGACGCCCTGGGCGAACTGGCCGAGCGGCTGCCGTCGCGCGAACTGGTCGTCCTCGTGACGACGCTGGTGCTGTCGAACCGGGCGGGCGGACAGGTGGTCACGGCACTGCGCAACCTCACGGACACACTGGAGGAACGCAAGGAGACGCGGCGCGAGGTCCGCACCCAGCTCTCCCAGGTCAACACGACGTCGTACGCCGTCCCCGTGCTCGGCGTGGGCTCCCTGTTCCTCATGAACGGCGTCAAGCACGGCGCCCTGGACCGAATGACGGGCTCCTCCGTCGGCCAGGCGGCGGTGATCATCGCCTTCGCGCTCTACGCGGTCGGATTCGTTTTCATCCGCCGCCTGTCCCGCATCGACGTCTGAGACGCCCGAGCGTTCCGAGAACTCTGGAGGGAGGACGGCCATGGGACTTCTGCTGGCACTGGTGATGGGCCTCAGCGTCTGGGGCATCTTCGCCGGCATCCGCATGTACCGCGCGGACGCCAAGCTGCCCGGCGACCTGGTGCTCGCCCTGGAGGTGGGCTCGACCCGCACGGGCGCGGTCGACTCGCTCATCGACCGCCTCGGCATGCGGTACGCGCCCGCGGTGCTGCGCCTGATGGGCCCGAAGCTGGTCGCCAAGTACCGCCGCAAGATCGACCTCGCGGGCAACCCCGGCGGCCTGACCATCGACCGCTATGCGGCCCGCCGCGCGGTCTACGGCTTCCTCGGCGGCGTGGGCGGACTGGTGTTCCTGATGAAGGGCAACTTCATCCTGGCCCTCGTCCTGTTCGCCTTCGGCGCGTTCTGGACGGAGGTCGGCATCTGGTCGGCGATCCGCATCCGCAAGGACGTCATCGAGCGCACACTGCCGGACTTCCTCGACGTGCTCGCGGTCGTGGTCAGCGCCGGCCTCGGGTTCCGCCAGGCCCTTGACCGGGTGGCCTCGAAGTACGAGGGCCCCTGGGCGGACGAACTACGCATCACGCTCCGCCAGATGGACCTGGGCATGAGCCGCCGCCAGGCCTTCGCGGAACTGCGTCGCCGCAACGACTCCGAACAGGTCGCGATGTTCGTGACGGCGCTGCAGCAGGGCGAGGAACTGGGCGCGCCGATCGTCGACACCCTCGTATCCCTGGCGAAGGACATGCGCCGCACGGACGCCCAGAACGCCCGCCGCAAGGCGGCCCGAGCGGTCCCCAAGGCCACCATGATGATCACCACCTTCATGGTCCCGGCCACGATGATCCTTCTCGGCGCCGGCCTGATCCTCGGCTCCGGCACCGACTTCGGCTCACTCACGGGCAAGTAGGGACGGGGTGACGAGGACCATGGCGACGACAGAGGAACGCGCGGGACGCGAGGAGCGCACGCGGCTGCTACGACGACGCCCGAGGACCCCGGAGATCACGACCCCACCGGCGGGCACGGTCCTGCCGCCCCACGCCCGCACGGGCGCGCCCGACATCCCGGTGACGTCGGCGACACCGCAGCTCCCACCGGGGTGGGAACGGGCGGACGCGCCGCTGCCGGGTCTGCCGGCGCAGCCGGATCCCCGAGGCCGGGAGTGGCTGCCGGCCCCGGCTCCCGCTCCTTCGGCTGCACCCGCACCCGTTCCCGCTCCGGTGGCAGCTCTGGTGCCGCCGACGGCACCACCCGCACCGGGCAACGAGAGCCGCACACCCCCCACGATCCCCCTCCAGATCAACGCCCTCCAGGCCATGTGCCGCCAGGTCTTCGGCTTCCGCCTCGCGATGATCGCCCTGGCCGCTCCCGCAGCCCTCCTCAATGCCGCACCGGGCGTGGCCACCCGCCTCGTGGGCGCCGCGGTCGTCGTCACCTTCATGGGCTCCTACGTCCTCTTCAGGGACTGGGAGCGCTTCGGCCCCCTGCTCCTGAGGCACCCCACGCTCCTCGCCGTGGACATGCTCTTCGGCTCCCTGCTCCTCATCTCCGCGGGCCCGGACACCACCCTCGCCTACGTCAGCGTCTGCACCCCGCTCCTGGCCGGCATCGTCTACGGCTGGCGAGGAGCCGCGGTCTTCGCGTCGCTCCAGTCCCTGATCCTCTTCTTCGTGCACGCGGCGTCGAGGGACCTGCACTCCGGCCGTCCCGCGGAGACCCTGCTCCTCCCCGGCCTGTGCGTGATCGCGGGCGCGGTCGGCTCGGCCCTGCGCAACCTCATGTTCCGCTTCGGCGCCGCGACACAGGCCCTGACCACGGTGCAGGCCCGCCTGGCGGTGACGGAGGCGGTCAGCGCCGAACGCGCCCGTCTCGCAAGGGAGATGCACGACTCCGTGGCAAAGACCCTCCACGGCGTGGCCCTCGCCGCAGACGGCCTGGCAGGCTCGGCGGGCAGCCCTCACCTGGACGCGGAGCTCGTCAAACAACAAGCCGAACTGGTCGCCCGCTCGGCCCGCAGAGCCGCCGCCGAATCCCGCGAGCTCCTGGCCGACCTGCGCCGCGAATCCGACCCGGACCACGCGACCGACGTCCTGGCCGAACTGGCCGCCCGCACCCGCGACTTCACCACCCGCACCGGCGTTCCGACGGCCTATCGCCCCACCGGCGACGACGCCGTCCCGCCCGTCCCACCCGCGGTGGCCCGCCAGCTCCTCACCATCGCCGCGGAGGCGATGGAGAACGCCCACCGCCACGCGGCCCCGACCCGAGTGGACGTACACGCAGGCGTCCACGGCGGCCTCCTCCGCATCAGCGTCTACGACGACGGCCGCGGCCTGCCCTCCGGCACCACCCTCGAACAACTCCGCCGGGCAGGCCACTTCGGCCTGGTCGGAATGGTCGAACGCGCGGCGTCGGTGGGCGCCCGCATCCGCATCGGCCGCGGCGCCCACCCCAAGGGCACGGAGGTCTGCCTGGAACTCCCCTTGGCGGCCGTGACGACATGAACATCCCCCACAACGCGAGAGGAGGCCGCCCCATGCCGGACCCCGCGACTCCCCACACCGGTTCCCAGCAGCCGCCACCGGAGGACCCGTTCGAGGCCCTCCCCTCACCCGCCCCGCTCAAGGTCGTGGTGGCGGACGACAACCCCGTCGTCCGCGCAGGCCTGACGGCCCTCCTCTCCGGCCGCGCAGACATCACCGTGGTGGCGGAGGCGGCAGACGGCCGCCAGGCCTACGAAGCGGCCCTCCAACACCAGCCCGACGTAGTCCTCCTGGACGTGCGCATGCCCGGCGTGGACGGCATCTCGGCGCTCCCGTACCTGGTGCAGATCGCCCCGGTCGTGATGCTCACGTACAGCAGGGAGTCGGAGATCGTCCAGGAGGCCCTGCGCCGGGGCGCCGGGGGCTACCTGGTCCACGGCGAGTTCACCGCGGAGCAACTGGTGGCAGCGGTATGGGACATCAAGGAGGGCAGGGCCCACTTCACTCCGACGGCGGCGGGGGCGCTGCTGGCGCAGCTCCGTCAAGGACAGGGAGGGCTTCCGCTCCCAGAGGGCCTGGGTAGTGCAACTGCATACGAAAATGAGAACCGCGCACATTCGCATGTATCTACTCAACATCCCGCTCCACCAGCCGATTTCGGCGTACCAGCCACCCCCGCCTCCACTATTTCTTCAAAAAACCTTTCGCAAGTGCAACCGAGTGTGGGACAGTCGTCGTCTGGATGGTCGAGTGGCCGTCCTGTGGCTGCTCCCGACAGGGCAAGGTTCCAACTGAGCACGAGGGAGGCGGAGATCATGGACCTCATCGCGTCCGGCATGAACAACCAGCAGATCGCCGCCACCTGCTTCATCAGCGAGAAGACGGTCAAGAACCACATCAACCGCATCTTCGCGAAACTCCACAGCACCAGCCGCTCGGAGGCAGCCGCCAAGTGGCTCGGCACGGCGCCCGGTTCGGGCCGAGGGGTGGGGTGACCTGAGGTGACGGCAGGGGGGAACGGCCGGTACCGAGCTCGTGGCCGGGTCTTTCTTTGGGCCCGTGATTGGGCCCTGGGGCCCTTCGTCGGGAGGGGTGTTGCGCCGTACGGTTCTCGTGCCGAGAGCGGCACGGAGATCCGACCCGGAGGGGAACACCATGAGCAACTGGATCAACACCACCGTCGCACACCTGCAGACCCGAGCCGCCCGCAACGACAAGGGGCAGACGGCGGTGGAGTATCTGGGGATCATCGCGGTGGTTGTGGCGATCGTGTTGGCTATTACGGGTACGGACATCGGGCAGACGATCTTCGACGCCATCACGGCGAAGATCGCCGAGGTCACCGGCGGTTGAATCAGCCTCGTAAGTACAGCGACGACGCAGGGCAGGCTTTCCCCATCTACATCACGGTGGTGGCGGGCCTGCTCTTTCTCGCGTTCGCGTACCTTGCGGTCGGCCAGGCCGCGGCAACTCGGAACGGGGCCCAGACGGCAGCCGATGCGGCAGCTCTCGCCGCGGCGCAGGACTCGCGGGATCAGCTCGCGGGCATGTGGGTGAAGGCCGTACTCGACCCCACGAAGTGGCAGGACATCTTCGACGGCAACGTGCCGGGGCTCGAGCGTTCGTGCTGGCGCGCGCCCCAGCTCGCCACGCAGAACGGGGCCCACGTCGAGCAGTGTGCTGCGACTCCAGCGGGCCCATTGGGCTACACGGTCGCGGTCAAGACCGACAAGCCGGTCGGAGACTCGATCGTCCCCGGTACCGAGAACCAGTACGCAAAGGCCTCCGCCACTGCCGTGATCGAGCCACTCTGCACGTTCGAGCTCCCGACCGAGGGCGCCGGGACCGACGTACTGCCGCAGCTCGCCTGCAAGGACAACAGGAAATGGGACCTGAACCCGGACGACCCCGCCGGCCTGCCGGGTCCGGAGGACCTTTTCGACGTCCATCTGGCCGACTGACAAGCGAACGACGAGTGATGAAGGAAGCGGAGTCATGAGCATTCGGTTCACTGCGAAAGCCCGTAGGGGGATGGTCGCGTTGACCGTTGCGGCCGGCTTGGCCGTCGGGGTGGCCGGTTGTGGCAGCGGTGGTGGTGGCGACGACAAGAAGCCGGACACGTCGGCGTCCGCTTCCAAGCGCAGTGGTTCCGACCCGAGTGCTCAGGAGGGTCAGTCGGACACGCCCCTGGCCGAGTTGAAGGGGCCGGACGGTCTGCTTCTGCAGATCACCTCGGCCCAACGTGACTCCGGTGGCTTCGTCACAGTGAACGGCAATCTGAAGAACGACGGGGCGAAGACCATTGTTGTGCCGGCCGCGTTGAGCGGCAACGAAACCGAGATCACCAGGAACGGAAGGTCGCTCGGCGGCGCCACACTCGTCGACTCGAAGGGCAAGAAGCGGTACTACGTCCTCCGCGACACGGACGGCCGCCCATTGACGACAACGGGTTTTTCGACCGTCAAGGCCGGTGAGAGCCTGTCCGTGTTCATGCAGTTCCCGTCGCCGCCGACCGACACCTCTGAGGTCAGCTTCCAACTGCCCGGCTTCGCTGCCGGCACCATCACCATCTCCGGGTGAGGCTCGCCGTGACCAACACCCGAACCCCTACGAGCACCCCCCGCCTCGCTCTCACCCTCACCGCAGCCTCCCTCATGGTCGCCACCAACCTCTTCGGCGCCGTAACGGCCCACGCGGACGACTCCCCGAGCGTCCCGCCCGGCACCGAACCAACAGCCTCGGCCCCGGTCAAAGTCGACCCCAACGACCCCGACCTCAAACTCCCCGAAGGCGCCACCCTCGCCGCCCCCAAAGTCCTGGACATCAAGTCCGTCGTGGAGGACCAGAGCGGCGACGAACGCCGCGAGGACACCAACTCCGACGTCAAGTTCGCCCTCCAGGCGGAGGTCCTGTTCAGCAAGGACAGCGCGAAGCTGAGCGACGAGGCGAAGTCCCGTATCGCCGGGATCGCGGACGAGATCAAGAAGCAGAACGCGACGAAGATCCGCGTCTTCGGCTTCACGGACAACCTGGGCTCGGCGGCCCACGGCGACGTCCTCTCCCGGCAACGTGCCAACGCCGTACAGGACGTCCTGGACCAGGAGCTGCACGACCCGAACATCACCTTCGAGGTACGCGGCTACGGCGAGCAGTACCCGATCGCGGACAACTCGACGGAGGCGGGACGGAGGAAGAACCGACGGGTCGAGGTCACGTTCCCGCGTGATGAGAGCGGCAACTGACGTAAGGCGTACGGATATACGGGAACGAACCGAGTCTCGTCCATGCCGTTGCAGGCGGAGGGGCCGCCCGATCAAGGCCACCCTCGCCCGGCGGTACCCAGCGCCCGCCGGACCGTGTCGATCATCGTCGTCGGGGAGTGGAACACCTCCTCCGGGTGACCGGCGGCGCCAGGACGACCCGACGGCAAGGCGGTCTCGGTGGAACCGCACCTCGAGTCGGCCACGTCGTTTGATCGTGACGACTTCTCAGACTCTGCTGCGAACTGCGAGCCTCGACGACCTGGACCGGATCACTGACCTGCACACCCAGGCACGCACCGCGTACTACCAGGCAGGCGGATTCTCGGAGCCGGATCTCACCTCTCCTGAGGCGCGTTCCAGTCGGCGGGAGATGTGGATGCGCGCCCTGGACAACGACGCCACGACGGTACTGTGCGCCGTGCACGGAGGCGAGACCGTAGGAATCCTGGCGATGGGCCCGCCCCTGGATCCTGACGTGGACGCCGCAGCTGCCGGTCAGCTCTACCAGATCCATGTCCGCCCCGGGAGTTGGGGACACGGGATCGGCAGCCAACTGCACGCGGCATTCGTGCAGCGGCTTCGCGATGCGTCCCTCACGACCGGCGTGCTCGAAGCGTGGGAGCGCAACATCCGGGCCCACGCCTTCTACGCCCGGCATGGATGGAAGCCCGACGGGCACCAGAGGCCCGGTCCGGGTGACGCGAACTATGTGCGCATGCGCCTTGAGTTGAGTCCCTCGGCCTGATCACCTGAGCTGGGGCCTGTCATGCCGAGGGCCACAGCAAGTGATCGGCTGTGCCTGCCTTGATCTCCGGGCCCTGCGGCCGCGTTCTCCTTCTCAGCGCCGACGGTGGTTCTGGCGTCGGGAGGAGATCTGTCGCTGAGGGGGATGGTGAGAGTCGAGGAGGTCCTGGCCGGGTTCGACGGACGGGGCCGTCCCGCTCTCGGCACGGAAATGATGGGTGTTCTTCTGGGGGCGGTCGCTGCACCGATGCCGTGCTGGGCGAGGCGTGGGTGCAGCGGCGTCGTGCTGGTGCACGGCGGAGCCGGTTCAGCCGGACGTTCGGGTCACTTCACCATGGCACTTCCCCCGCGTCCTCGAAGAACCCGCCCGTCGGGCCGTCGTCCGGCAGGGTTGCGAGCCGGATTGCCGTTGCCGCGCCCTGTTCCGGGGTGCGGACGCCGCGGAAGCCGTTGAGGTCGGTCGCGCAGTAGCCGGGGCAGGCGGCGTTGATCAGGATGTTCGTGTCGCTCAGCTCCTTGGCGTACTGGACGGTGACGGCGTTGAGGAACGTCTTCGACGGCGAGTAGGCAACGGAAATCGGGCCCGTTTCGGCGCCGGGAGTGGTCTGCCGGGTGAGGGAGCCGACGCTGCTGGACATGTTCACGATCCGCGGCGATGCCGACCTGCGCAGCAACGGCAGCATCGCGTTGGTGACGCGGATGACGCCGATCACGTTGGTCTCCACGGCCGCCCGTACCGTCGCGGGGTCGACCGTGGTGGGCGTCTGCGGCATGCCACCGGTGATCCCGGCGTTGTTGACGAGCACGTCCAGGCGTCCGGCTTCGTCGTCCAGCAGCTCGGCGGCGGCGGTCACGCTCGCGTCGTCGGTCACGTCGAGCAGTACGCCGAACGCGTCGACGCCGGCCGCACGCAGCTTCGCCACGGCGACCTCGCATCGCTCCTCGTTCCGCGCGGCGACACCGACCCTCCAGCCGAGGGCACCCAGCCCGGCCGCGATTTCGTACCCGATTCCCTTGTTCGCGCCGGTCACCAGCGCGATCGTCTGTTCGTTCATGCCATCCATGCTGTCCGGGCGGGGGGCGAACCGGCCAACACCGATCGGGTGGGCAGCGATACCGCACGGGTATCGATCCCGGTGGGGGCCGGTACCCTGGCGGCGTGGAGACGCGTGAGCTGCGGTACTTCGTCGCCGTCGCCGAGGAACTGCACTTCGGGAGGGCCGCACAGCGGCTCGGGATCGCACAGCCCCCGCTGTCGCGGACGATCCGCCAACTCGAACGGCGCCTCGGAGCGACGCTGCTGGAACGCACCAGCCGCACGGTCACCCTGACCGAGGCAGGGTCGGTGCTCCTGAGGGAGGCCCGCGCGGCACTGGTTGCGGTCGAGGCCGCCGAACGCCGAACCCGGCGCGCAGCCCTCGCCGCGAGCGGCCGGCCGGGCGTCGTCCTTGCCTCGAAGGCCGGCGCGTCCAGCGAACTGCTGGCGAAACTGCTCGACACCTACGCCGCCGAGCCCGATGCAGCCGCCGTCGAGGTGCTCCTGTGCGGAATCGGTGAGCAGGAACGCCTGCTGCGCGACGGCCGGGCGGACGTCGCGCTGCTGCACCTGCCGTTCGACGCGACGACAGGGCTCGACACCGAAGAGCTCTGCACGGAGCGACAGGTCGTGATCCTGCCGGCCGGGCACCCCCTCGCCGGCCGGCCCCACGTGCAGATGGCGGAGGTCACCGGGCTGCCCGACCTGCCGATGCCGCGCTGGCCCGGCCGGGACGGCAGGTACCCCGACGGCCCCGGTCCGCAGGCCCGCGACACCGCGCAGTTGTTCCAGCTGATCGCGCTCGGCCGCGCTTCCTGGATCGCGCCGGAGTCGTGCCGGGCCCAACTGCGTGACGACCTCACCGCCGTGCCGGTTCTGGACGCGCCGACGGTCACGACGGTCATCGCCTGGCCACCGCACAGCCGGTCCCGGGCCGTCGCCGGCCTCGTGCGGACCGCGACGCGTCTCTAGCAGCGAGCCGGCCCCGACTACGAGTCGACCGCAACGGTCACCTACTCCACTGAGACCTCTGGAGTGCGCAAGTTGTGGTGGCGGATCCGCGCAGCGGTGAGACGGCCGCACAGGGTGCGCCGCCGGACGCGCTGACCGCGCCCGGGCCCAGCGGTGATTGGGCACCGATTTGGGCCTGCGGACCCATGCTGCCCGGAGGCCCTCTCCCTACCGTTCGAACCCTGTTGTGAACAGACGGCGGGGGAGCCGGGCGAAGTCACCAGGGATCAGGTGAAGGGCCGCCGCCGCCCGGGAAGTTGAGAAGGGGCGGGCATGGCGTCGATCGGGGGAGTCCCGGAGTGCGGGCCTGCATGGCCGTCCGGGCCAGGTGAGCGCCGGACCATGCCGACCCCCCTCTCCTCCGCCCTCATCCTCGTCCACGTCCTCTTCGCGATCACGATCGTCGGCGGCCTCGGGCTGCTGCTCACGGCAACGTCGTACGACGCCCTCGATGGCGGCGTACTCGCGCTCCTCGCCTACGCAGCCGCCCCCGGCACCCTCGGCTGGTGGCTGGCCCGGCGGAGCCGGGAGGGCGGGATCCGGGTCTGGCGCGGACTGGTCGCCGTGCAGGTGTGGCTGATCCTCAGCGGCGTCGCCAACCTCGTTGCGGGATCCGCCCACGGGGGCACACAGCTCGTCCTGCCGGTCCTCGTCCTCTGCTTCCTGCTTCGCCCGGAGAGTCGCAGGTGGTACGAACTCCCCGACCTCGACCGCGCAGAGCGCCGCCCCTTCTCTCTGCCCCGCATGATCCGCTGGCGCCGCGACGACGGCCAGACCGCAGTCGAGTACGCCGGTCTCCTCGCCATCGTCGCCGCCCTCATCACGGCGTTGCTGGTCAGCGGCCTCGGCACCCAGATCCACGGCGGCATCGAGGCCCAGGTCTGCAAGATCACCGGCATGGGCTGCCCGGCCCCGTCGGGCGGCGGCACGGACATCAGGGCAGGGAACGGCAACGGCACAGCCACCCCGGACCAGAAAACCGACGGCGCCGACGACAAGACCGACGACAACAGCAGTGACAAGACCGACGACGGCTGCTTCTCCGGCGTCGGTGCCTTCTTCGGCTGCGCCGGCAACCAGATCAAACAGGCCGGCCAGGGCCTGTTCGTCGACGGCGTCTGGGGTGACGTCACCGGCATCTACGACCTGGTCCGCCACCCGCTCGACACCCTGAAAGGCATCGGCGACTACGGCAAGCAGCTCGGCCACGGCTGGATGGAGAACTCCAAGGGCGCCCGGGACAAGTGGTCCAAGGGCGACTACCTGGGCGCCGTCCTGGGCTGGGGCGGCGCATCGCTGAAGACCGGCGGGACCGTCCTCTACGACGTCTTCGTCGGCGACGACGCCGCGGGCGACTGGAAGAACGGCGACAAGACCCGCGCCGTGAGCCATGTCATCTGGAACATCGGCTCCCTCTTCATCCCGGGCTACGACGTGGCCAAAGTCGGCGAGAAGGTCGGCGACCTCGGCAAGCTGGGCCGGCTCGGCAAGCTCGGCGAGCTCGCGGAGAAGGCGGGCGAGGCGGCGGAGGACGCCAAAAGGGCGGCCAAGGCCGGTGATGCGGCGGGCGCGGAGAAGGCAGCGAAGGAGGCCGACGAGGCGGCGGAGGAGGCCGAGAAGAAGGCCAGGCAGAGCGGCTGCACGATCTCCGCACCGGGCCGCCGCATCCCGTACGACGGCACCGCCCCGGCCGGGCAGGGCACCCTCACCGGCTCCTCCGGCACAGGCACCGCAGTCCTTGCCGCCGGAGCGTCCGGCTCCCCGTACGTCGTACTCGCCGAGGACGGCTGCGACGAGGACGCCAAGAAGGAGGCCGAGGAGGCCCGCAAACAGGCCGACGAGGCGGACGAGGCCGCCGGCCGCATGACCAGGGAAGAGGTCGAGGCGGCCAGGAAGCCGACCGTCGGGCAGGGGGACCCGAGGAAATTCAAGGACCACTTCCTGCGTCACAAGAAGCTGGTGGAGGACGCGCTCGGCACCAAGTACAAGAAGCTCAAGGAGGACGGCCCGCGGTTCCTCGAGGACATCGAGGACAACATCAAGAACGGCACGTTCAAGCTGGTCGGCAAGGGCACGCTGAAGAAGGGCGAACCGGAGGGCCTCATCTACCGTGGCAGGGGCGTGACCATCGTCCTGCACGAGAACGGCAACTACTGGACCGCTCTGAAGTCCGGCGAGGGCCTGGACACGTCCATCGTGATCACCGAGAAGGCCGAGTGACAGGAGTGGCAGTGCCCCCTTCAAGTCCGTCCCCGGCGGGCCCGACTCCCTGGAGCAGGGTCGAGGAAGTCCTGCGGCAGCGATACGTCACGGACGTCCTGGTCCCGGGGCGAATCGACCGGGACGAGACGATTCCCTTGTTCGCCCCGCAGCCGCTCGTCGTCTTCGTTCTGCTCGACGAGGGAGCCGTACGACTGGAGTCGGTCCGCGAGTACGGATACTTGGAGGTCCGGGTCGTGGACTCGGTCACCCTGGACGGCGTCGAGCTCTTCGCGGACATCGAGGAGGAAGGGGACGAACTCGCCCTCGCCTCCCAGGGCGAACAGCTCTTCGGTGACAGCTGGGAACGCCTTCACTGCACCACCATCCGCCCCTTCACGGACGCCGGCTCGAACCCGGCCGAGGGCGTCCTCAAGTGCCTCGCCCTCGAGCTCGAGTCCCGCTACTGGCTCTTCTTCGACCCGACCTGGACCTTCGGCATCAGAATCGGCAATGCCGAGGACATGCGCCGCTGGGAACGGGAGTACGGCGGCCGACCGGAGCCCGAGTAGGGCAGGCTGCCTCCACCGGACCCACAAGTGATCACAGGCCCACCGCTCAGGCGTCCACCATCACCTCCACCCGCACCCCCACTCTCAGCCCCCATCCCTCCATCGCCCCGGCCTGCGACTCCAGCACATGCCGCGCCCGGGCCCGGAGCAGCCCCAACCGCCAGGGCTTCATGGTGAGTACGGCGATGACGGTCAGATCGCGGTCGAGGTAGGCGACGTCGATGGGCATCCGCATCCGGAACGTGTGCACGCTGTTGGCGGGGGAGAGCAGCATCGCCCCGTCGACCGAGTCCCGCCCCAGCAACCCCTTCGTACGGGCGCGGTAGGAGGCGGCGATCTCCAGCGGAACGGCGACAGCGCCCGACCCACCCCCCGTACGCACGATCAACTTCCCCTGTCCGTCCCGCCATTGCCGCCCCATCCCGAGGCCACCTCCCACCGCCGCCACCGTCTCCTTGCCGGAGTGAACGTATCCGCTCCGCACGGCAGTAGGCCCCCCGTGGGCCCAGGGACCCATGCCGCCCGGCCCGCGCCGGGCATAAGGTCCCGCCGTGCGCACACTCCTCACCCTCGTGGCGGCCCTGTGGGGCGCGGGAACGGGCCTCTTCCTGCCCCGCGCGGCCCACCGCTTCTCGGTGGACCCGGGTCGGCCGTGGAGCGACCGCTGCCCCGGAGGCCACCGGATCACGGGCGCCTTCTCCGGCTGGCTGGGCCGAGCGGACTGCCGACAGACCGGGGGGACAGAAGGGGCCGAGGGAGCAGGGTTGTGCGGTCCGTACGGCCCGAGCACGGTGGCCGTCTCCGCGGCAACGGCCCTCGTCTGTGCGGCCCTTGCCGCCGCAGCCGGGCCCCACCCCGAGACGGCGGTCTGGGTGCTTCTCACCCCGGTGGCGGTCCTGCTGACCCTCGTCGACCACCGGGTCCACCGCCTCCCCGACGTCCTGACGCTGCCGCTGGCCGCCACGACCGCCGCCCTCCTCGGTATCGCCGCCGGCCTCCCCTCCGCCACGGGATCCTGGCCCACGGCCCTCCTCGGCGGGCTGACCCTGGGCGCCGCCTACCTCGTCCTCTTCCTCGTCAACCCGTCCGGCATGGGCTTCGGCGACGTGAAACTCGCCCTCGCCCTGGGCACGGCCCTCGGCTGGTACGGCTGGCAGATCCTGCTGACGGGGGCCTTCGCGGGCCTTCTCTACGGCTCGGTGTACGGCCTCGGGATGGTCGTCGCACGCCGCGCGGGCCGCAAGTCGGCCATTCCGTTCGGCCCGTTCATGATCGGCGGGGCGTTCACGGGACTGCTGCTGGGCGCATTCGCGGCGGCCTGACGGCGCGCACACCGCGCAGGTGAACGATCCGCGCGTACGGTGAAAACGACGACCTGTGCGGGACGCACCGGGAACTGACCAGGGCGAGGTGGCCGATGGCGAAGATCGTGTGGACGATGGGCATCTCCCTCGACGGCTATATCGAGGGCCCGGACCACGACATCTCCTGGCACCGGGTCGACGACGAGCTCCACCAGCACATGAACGACACCATCGGACAACTCGGCGGCCTGCTCAGCGGCCGCCGCACCTACGAGGGGATGGCCTCCTACTGGCCCACCGCGGACGCGGACCCCGACGCCTCCGCCGTCACCGTCGAGTTCGCCGGGATCTGGCGGGACATCCCGAAGGCCGTGTACTCGCGGACGATCGAGCACGCCGGGTGGAACACCACCGTCTACCGGGACGTCGTCCCCGAGGAGGTCAGGGCGCTCAAGGAGCGGGCGGCCGCGGATCTCTGGCTCGGCGGGGCCGGGATCGCCAAGGAGTTCCTGCGGCTCGGCCTCGTCGACGCGTACCGGGTGTACGTCCATCCCGCCCTGGTCGGGCACGGCACACGGCTCTTCCCGGAGGCCGACATCGCGGCGTCGCTCCGGCTCGCCGAGAGCCGTGTCTTCGGCAACGGCGTCGTGCTCCTGCACTACGAGCCGGAGACCACCGGAGACCAACGGCGGCGGTGAATAAAGGAGTTGTCCGGTTCGCTCCCGCCCGGATAGGAAGAACGCATGACTGGACTCGGTGCTGTGTTCCGCCCCCAACTGCCTCCCGAGCGCCTCAGGGACGTCGCCCGCCTCGCGGACGAGAACGGCCTCGAAGAGCTCTGGCTCTGGGAGGACTGTTTCCGGGAGGGCGGGATCTCCACCGCCGCTGCCGCCCTCGCCTGGACCGAGCGACTGCGGGTGGGCGTCGGGCTGCTGCCCGTGCCGCTGCGCAATGTCGCCATCACCGCGATGGAGGCCGCCGCGCTGCACCGGATGTTCCCGGGGCGCGCCGTCGTCGCCGTCGGGCATGGTGTGCAGGACTGGATGGGGCAGGTGGGGGCGCGGGTCGAGTCGCCCGTCACGCTGCTCCGTGAGCACCTTGTCGCGCTGCGGGCTCTCCTTGGCGGTGAGCGGGTGACGACCGAGGGGCGCTACGTCCGGCTCGACGACGTCGCCCTCGACTGGCCGCCCGCCGGGCCCGTGCCCGTTCTGGCCGGCGCCACTGGGCCGCGGTCGCTGCGGCTGGCCGGGGAGGCGGCCGACGGCACGATCCTCACCGCGTCGACCGCGGTCGACGGCGTACGGCGGGCCCGTCGGCTCATCGACGAGGGACGGGAGTCGGCCGGCCGGACCGATCCGCACCAGGTGGTCGTGTACCTCCTCACCGCCACCGGCCCGGACGCCGCCGCCCGCCTCCGCGCCGAACTCGCCGACGAGGGGCTTGAGTCCGTCCCCGACCTGGGGGTCGCCGGAGACGCGGGTGCCGTCGCCAAGGCCGTACAGCGGCTGGCGGACGCAGGCGCCGACAGGGTGATCCTGCAGCCGACGGGCGACGAGCCCGACCCCGAGGGCTTCGTCCGGTTCGCGGCACAAGAGGTCAGGCCACTGGTCCCGTGACCGCAGGGTTCGCAACGGCGCCGCAGATGCCCCCACCTCTGACAGGACAGATCGCTCATGCCTCGTAGGGAAAACCGCCGCTTCGAGGACCTCGTGGCCGAAGGCGCGGCCGTACCCACCGAGGGCTGGGACTTCTCCTGGTTCGAGGGGCGTGCCACGGAGGAGCGGCCGTCATGGGGATACGCCCTCTCCCTCGCCGACCGCCTGGCCGGAGCCACCGCCGCGCTGGACATCCAGACCGGGGGAGGCGAGGCCCTGGACTTCGCCCTCGGCCGGGCCGAGAAGGCGCCGGTGCTCACCGCCGCGACCGAGGGCTGGCCGCCGAACGCCGCCAAGGCCACCGCCCTGCTCCGCCCGCGCGGCACGGTGGTCGTCGCCGCGCCTGAGGACGCCCCGCTGCCCTTCACGGACGGCGCCTTCGACCTGGTCAGCAGCCGGCATCCGGTCAGTCCCCGGTGGGCGGAGATCCAGCGCGTGCTGGAGCCCGGGGGCACGTACTTCGCCCAGCACGTCGGCCCACGCAGCGTCTTCGAACTCGTCGAGCACTTCCTCGGCCCCCTGGGACCGGAGGTCAGCGCCGACCGCCACCCCGACCGCGAACGCGTCGCCGCCGAAGCCGCAGGCCTGGAGATCGTCGACCTGCGCGCCGAACGGCTCCGCATCGAGTTCCACGACATCGCAGCCGTCGTCCACTTCCTCCGCAAGGTGATCTGGATGGTCCCCGACTTCACGGTCGAGGCGTACGAGGACCGGCTCCGTGCCCTGCACGAACAGATCGAGGCCGAGGGTCCGTTCGTCGCGCACAACACCCGCCACCTCGTCGAGGCCCGCAAGCCGCACCACCGGTGAGCCCTATGCGTGCGCTCCCGCCGTCACCTCCCCGATCACCAACTCCGGCTCCGCCTCCAGCACTTGCCCCACCCGCTCCACCTGCTCGCCCAGGTCCCGCTCCTGCCGGGCCGTCAGCCGCCCGAGCGGCTCCACTGTGACGGTCGTACGACGTCCCCGGCGCCGCTGGTGCCATACCCCCGCCACCACGCCGTCCACCAGCAGCACCGGGTAGTTGCCGGCCTGGCCGCCCGCCAGCGCACGTCGGTATGCGGCCCCCGGGAACAGCAGCTCCCGGGGCTGCGCGGCGATGCCGTATGCGTCGAAGTACGGCAGCAGCCGGACCCCGCGCACCCGTCTTTCCGGGAACTCTGTGTCGCCCGCCACGACCCAGCACTCCCTCGCCCCCTCGAAGACGACCTCCTCGAGCTCCCCCGCCCCGGCGAGCGTGCCGAACAGCTCGACGGCCCAGCCTCCGGGCGCCGCCAGCCACTTGGCGAAGTCCTGCGGCGTCGCCGGGCCGTATGCGCGCAGGTAGCGGCGTGCGAGCTCGCGCACCGCCTCGTCCGGCGGCAGCGGTGTGAAGCGGGGCGGGCGGGTGTACGTCACCTTGCGGCCCCGGTTCGGGCCGAAGCACAGGGCGCCGGACTGGCCGGCCGTGGGGGTCCCCCCATGCCCTTAAGGCTATGGGGGAGCAGCACCTGCCGCCAGCGCGGCCACAGGTCCTGGAACGCGGGCATCACCCGGTCGCCGGCCCAGGAGCCGGTGCGGGCGACGACCTCCTCGCTCAGCTCGTCGACGGTCAGGGACGCGCCTTCCAGGGCGTCCCCGATCGCCGCCACGATCTGCTGTGCCTGCTCCTCGGTGACCCGCGCGTCCGCTGCGAACGGGCTCGCCTTGGACGGCACGGCGGGCAATGCCGAGCACCACAGGGGCAGTTCGCGCGCGGGCAGCAGATGTACGGTCCCGCGCGGGCCGTGCGTCTTCACCAGTGCCCGCTCCTCCCACAGCGCGGCGCGCACCGCGGCGCGGGTCGTTCCGGCCGTCCGCACCCCCACCGACACCTCGGCCGCCGACAGCACCTGCGCATGCGCGCCGAGCATTGCGTCGACGACATCGGCGACCGCGGTGCCCGGCTCGGCAGGGTTGGCCAGGAACTGCCGTTCCAGTCGGCGCGCGCTCGCCTCGTTCCAGCTGATCCGCAAGGTCATGAGACGACCGTAGGACGGAAGGAGGACAGTTTCTGTCCTATATCGACGTTCCGTGCGCGAATGCGGCCGGTTTCCACATCGTTATCCCCACGAGTCGATTCCGGTCCCATCGGTCACGTAAGTTCAGACCAAGGTAATTCGCGTGAGCAAAGCTGCGCGGCGGCACCGCGCAGTGGAGGGGGCTGCGCGGTGCCCTCTCCACGTCAAATCGGCGTTCGCGGGCCGGGTCACCCGGCTGGGGGATGCGGGGACAACTCGCCGAACGGGACCCAAGACGCGGCAAACCCTCCGGATCACTCCGCTTCCCACCCGTTTCCCCTGGAAATCCGCCGTGATCCGGCCATGAGCCCGCCATGAAACCGCCTCTCCATGGCCATCGGCGCGTCGCCGTTCGAATTCGGAGAGTAGTTGTGGCACGCCGATGCACCCAGCAGCACTTACGAAGGGTTATGGTGGAAACCCCCCCTCGGGCCGGTCCGTCTCCCCCCCACGGACCGGCCCGTTTTCTGTGCCCCCACCACCCCTTGGGGGAGCCGTGGTGGAGCCGGGGGTAGGCTTCGCCTCCGGGGACCGCCATACGGACAGGATCGCCCTCCACACTCCTGGGCCGCGCCTGTCCGATCCGTACGGAGGGGCTGACAATCACGTGAACCTGCGCGACAAGCTGCGCGGCCTGCTGGTCAGGCTGTACGCACGCCGGGTGGAAGGCCACCTGGACCACGCTCAGGTGCCCAAGCACATCGGCGTCATCATGGACGGCAACCGACGCTGGGCGAAGGCCGCGGGCTCCTCCACCGAGCACGGCCACCGGGCCGGTGCCGAGAAGATCGAGGAGTTCCTCGGCTGGTGCAGTGAGACGGACGTCGAGGTCGTCACCCTGTGGCTGCTGTCGACGGACAACTTCGACCGGCCCCAGGCCGAGCTCGGCCCGCTCCTCGGCATCATCGAGGACGTCGTGAAGACGCTCGCCACCGACGGCCGCTGGCGCGTGCACCACGTCGGCACCCCCGACCTGCTCCCGCCGCAGATGCAGACCACCCTGAAGGAGGCCGAGGAGGCCACCGCAGGCATCGACGGGATACTGGTCAACGTCGCCATCGGATACGGCGGCCGCCAGGAGATCGCCGACGCCGTGCGCTCGATGCTCCTCGACGCCCAGGACAAGGGCACCTCGATGGAGGACCTCGCCGAGGCGGTCGACGTCGACATGATCGGCCGCCACCTCTACACCGGCGCCCAGCCCGACCCGGACCTGGTGATCCGTACCAGCGGTGAGCAGAGGTTGTCCGGATTCATGCTCTGGCAGACCGCGCACTCCGAGTACTACTTCTGTGAGGTCTTCTGGCCGGCCTTCCGCAAGGTCGACTTCCTGCGCGCCCTGCGTGACTACGCGGCGCGCCACCGCCGTTACGGCGGCTGACGAGCGACGGGCCTGCCGCTTGGGGCGCAAGTAACGAGGAGTTCACCAGGGCGCCGTCATATGCGTCGGCATGGCACTGCATGTTCGAGGGCATAAGCCAGTCAGGTCGATGCCCGAACCACGGGTGTCGGATCTCAGCGGGCGGCACGGGGCCGTCCGCCCGGGAGGCCCTTTGCACCAGCCCGACCGTGCGGTTCCAGCACGGAAGACAAGGCGGAGGGCCGGTTTTCGGCCCGTGCATTGCGGCCGTCGACCGGTCCAGCTCCACTCCGTCGCTCCCCGACCTCATCCGAGGGGGTACGTCCTTCCGTGGTGACCAGCACAAAGCGCCACAAGCCAGACCGGCGCACCTATGTTCTCGACACCAGTGTTCTGCTGTCGGACCCCAATGCCCTGAACCGCTTCGACGAGCACGAGGTCGTGCTCCCCATCGTCGTGGTGACGGAACTGGAGGCCAAGCGGCACCATCCCGAACTCGGGTATTTCGCCCGGCAGGCCCTGCGTCTGCTCGACGACTTCCGGGTCCGTCATGGCCGTCTCGACGCCCCCATCCCGATCGGGGACCTGGGCGGAACCGTTCGTGTCGAGCTCAACCACTCGGACCCCAGCGTGCTGCCCAGCGGCTACCGCCTGGGGGACAACGACTCCCGCATCCTCGCGGTCGCCCGCAACCTGCAGGCCGAGGGGTACGACGTCACCGTCGTGTCGAAGGACCTCCCACTCAGGATCAAGGCCTCCTCCGTCGGTCTCCTCGCCGAGGAGTACCGCGCGGAGCTCGCCATCACGGGCTCCTCCGGCTGGACCGGAATGTCCGAACTGACCCTGCCCGGCGAGCAGGTGGACGTCCTCTTCGAGGAAGGGCATGTGTATGTGCCCGAAGCGTCCGACCTTCCCGTGCACACGGGGCTGACCATCCAGTCGGAGCGCGGCAAGGCGCTCGGCCGGGTCACCGCCGAGGGCAACATCCGCCTCGTGCGCGGCGACCGGGAGGCCTTCGGTATCAAGGGGAGGAGCGCGGAGCAGCGGATCGCGCTCGATCTGCTCCTCGACCCGGACGTCGGGATCGTGTCCATGGGCGGCCGGGCCGGCACCGGCAAGTCGGCGCTCGCGCTGTGCGCGGGTCTGGAGGCGGTGCTGGAGCGGCGCCAGCACCAGAAGGTGATGGTCTTCCGGCCGCTGTACGCGGTGGGCGGGCAGGAGCTCGGCTATCTGCCCGGCTCCGAGTCCGAGAAGATGAGCCCCTGGGCGCAGGCGGTCTTCGACACGCTGTCCGCGGTCACCAGCCGCGAGGTCATCGAAGAGGTCACCGCGCGCGGAATGCTCGAGGTCCTGCCCCTCACCCACATCCGCGGACGCTCGCTGCACGACGCATTCGTGATCGTGGACGAGGCGCAGTCGCTGGAACGGAATGTACTGCTGACCGTTCTGTCCCGAATCGGCGCCAATTCGCGGGTGGTTCTCACCCATGACGTGGCACAAAGGGACAATCTGCGCGTCGGTCGCTACGACGGTGTCGTCGCCGTGGTCGAGAAACTGAAGGGGCATCCGCTCTTCGCGCATGTGACGCTGACCCGGTCCGAGAGGTCCCAGATCGCGGCGCTTGTGACCGAAATGCTCGAAGACGGACAGATCTGAGGTGGACGGCCAAGTCTGAGGTAATTCCAGGTCAGTTGGCGCCGTCCCGCAAAGGCCGTGAGCCTAGCGGGGCGGCGCCTTCGCGTGTTGCTGTTTCTCAAAATCCCTGGGGTCAAACGGGATGTGAGCTTTCACACGCAACTCAGAATTGCCACCCGGCGTCCGGTTACGGCAGAGTCTCACTCCTGTCAGGCCCCGCATACGACACATCTGTACCCCCAGCGGTACGGCACCACAGAAGCACCACAGCTAACTCCACAGCGTCGTCGTATGCCGCCCGAGCACCACGCGGCGCTCCCCTCGCGGGAGTTGCCCACCGGGCCCGCGCCTCCCGTGACCCCGTAGTTGGGAGGCCAGCGCCAAGGGGCACGATTGCGTCCGCCAGGGTCACCGAAGCGGGCGATGCTGGAAGGAAACCGTGTGAGCCGGATTTCGGTCCGGGGATTCGCAGTGGCCTCGGCCACCGCGGTCACCGCCGTCGGAAGCGTTGTCGGAGTTGCCTCGGGCAGCACCGCCCAGCCCAACGACGCCGAGGCGACGGCAAGCGACGCGACGCTCCTGGCGGACATACCCGCGGGCCAGCAGGCCCACGTCCAGACCGCCTCCCTGACGCAGCAGGCCGACGCCCAGGCGATCCAGGCCGACGCGAGCGCCAAGAAGGACGCCGAGGAGGCCGCCCGCAGGGCTGCCGCCGACACCGCGATCGCCAAGAAGGAAGCGGCGGAGAAGGCGGCCAAGGAGGCCAAGGAGCGCGCCGAGGCCAAGAAGGCGGCCAGCCGCAGCAGCGCCGACTTCCCGGTCCAGAGCTCGTACTCCGTCGCCGAGATCCAAGCGATGGCGCGGCAGATGGTGCCGAGCGGCCAGTTCCAGTGCTTCAGCTACATCGTGGACCACGAGTCCAGCTGGAACTACCACGCGGTCAACGCCTCCTCCGGCGCCTACGGCCTCTTCCAGGCGCTGCCCGCCTCGAAGTACTCCTCGGCCGGCTCCGACTGGCAGACCAACCCGGCCACGCAGATCAAGTGGGGCCTGAACTACATGAACAGCCGCTACGGCAGCCCGTGCGAGGCGCAGTCCTTCTGGGCCGCCAACCACTGGTACTAGGCCCGGCGCGGAGCCGCCGAGACCCACGGTCTCGCCTCTCAACCTTGTGCAGCCCCTCCCCGTCATAGGGGGAGGGGCTGTTGCCCTGTACGGTCGATCCGACGACTCCAGGGGGGAGTGGTGGGGAGCACCCGGGGACGCGGGGGAAGAGGACGGATCATGTCGCGAGTGCCAGGGTGGCTCGGCCGTATCGGTGCCGGTCTGACCGAGGTGAGTGAGCGGTTGGACGAGCGCCGCGCCGAGGTGGAACGGGAGACCGTCGGCGACGACGTGCCGCGTCCGCCCCGCAAGGCCGCCGCCGAGGCTCCGCCGCCCCCGGACCAGTCGGCCGAAGCGCCGCCGCCCGCACCCGTCGTCCGCCCCGACCCCGTGCAGGCCGTGCCGTGGAGCGTGCGCGTCGCCGCCGAGGCCGGCTGGCGGCTGCTGGTGCTCGCGGGCACGGTCTGGGTGCTGATGCGGGTCATCAGCGCCGTACAACTCGTCGTGTTCGCCTTCGTCGTGGCTCTGCTCATCACGGCGCTGCTGCAGCCGACGGTGGCCCGTCTGAAGCGGCACGGTGTGCCGCGCGGTCCCGCCACCGCGCTCACCGCGATCCTCGGCTTCGTCGTCATGGGGCTGATCGGCTGGTTCGTGACCTGGCAGGTCATGGAGAACATCGACAACCTCTCCAACCAGATCCAGAGCGGCATCGACGACCTGCGCAACTGGCTGCTGAAGAGCCCCTTCCACGTCACCGACAAGCAGATCAACCAGATCGCCAAGAACCTGCGGGAGGCGGTCGGTGCGAACACCGACCAGATCACCTCCGCGGGACTGGAAGGCGTCCAGGTCGTCGTCGAGGCACTCACCGGCATCCTGCTGACCTTCTTCTCGACCCTCTTCCTCCTCTACGACGGCCGGCGCATCTGGGAGTGGACGCTGAAGCTGGTGCCGGCGGCGGCCCGCCCCGGCGTCGCGGGCGCGGGCCCGCGAGCCTGGCGCACGCTGACCGCCTACGTACGCGGCACGGTGCTGGTGGCCCTGATCGACGCCATCTTCATCGGCCTGGGCATCTACTTCCTCGACGTCCCCATGGCCGTCCCGCTGGCCGTCTTCATCTTCCTGTTCTCCTTCATCCCGCTGGTCGGCGCGGTGGCCTCCGGAGCGCTCGCGGTGGTCGTCGCGCTGGTCACCCAGGGCGTGTTCACGGCCGTGATGACGCTCCTCGTGGTCCTCGCGGTCCAGCAGATCGAGGGCCACATCCTGCAACCGTTCATCCTCGGCCGGGCGGTACGCGTCCACCCCCTCGCGGTGGTCCTGTCCGTCGCCGCGGGCGGGATGGTGGCCGGAATCGGCGGCGCGGTGGTCGCCGTTCCGCTGGTGGCGGTGACGAACACGGTGGTGGGGTATCTGAGGGCGTACTCCGCGGGGCTGACCGATGCTGGCCAGTCACTCTCAGCCCGTCGTGGGGGTCCCCCCGCTCGAGCGAAGCCGAGAGTGGGGGAGTTTGAGGACGAGGCCGTTCAGGCCGAAGGGGGGTCTGGGGGCACAGCCCCCAGCGACGCCACCGAAGACACCGGCACCTGACATCCACCGCTCGATCAAATCTGCACCGAACAAAGCGATTTGAACGAGCCCACGGCTCAACTTCCGTCACCTGGGGACAGGTCGGAAATCTGCGTCCGGAATATGCGTTCGGACTGATACACCTTCCCGCGTGATGTCGGGCTACGACCTGCTGGCGCGGGCCCTCGCCGCCTGTGGGCGGGAAGAGTGGACCGGTGTCCTGCGCGTGTCCGGGGCGCCCGGCGGCGCCCTGCACCTCAGGGACGGGCTCGTCGTCGCCGCCGAGTCGCCCGGGGCGCCGGGGCCCGAGACGCTGCTGCTGCGGTCCGGGCGGGTGGACGGCGAGCAGTGGGCCGGGCTGGTCCGGGAGGCCGGGGGCGCACGCTGGCCGGCCGCCGGGCTGATCGCCCACGGGTACGCCGGTGCCGCCCAGCTCAGGGTGGTGTGCGTGATGGCGCTGCAGGACGCGGTGTTCGCGATCCTCGCCGGCCGCGTCGACGGCTGCGAGCGCGCCGAGGACGGCGCCGAGCCGCACGCTCCGGTCGCCGTGGGCGAGCCGCCCGCCCGGCTCCTGGAGGACGCCGCCCGCAAACTCGCCGCCCTCGCGGCCCTGCCCCGCCCCGTCCACCCCGACCGCGAACGGCCTGTCCCCGCCCGGCGGTCCGACGGCCCGCTCACCGCGCTGCAACGCGCGCTGCTCGACCACGCCGACGGCCGCCGTACCGCCCGCGACCTGGCCTTCCGTGCTGGGCGCGGCGTCTACACCGTCACCGTCGAGGTCGCGCGGATGCTCGGCGAGGGGCTTCTGGAGTGCGCCTCCGCGCCCGCGCCGATCCCGATTCGCGCGGCCCCCGACGGCATCCGGCACCGCACCCCGCCACCGCCCGCACCACCCCCACCGCAGCCGCCGACACCCGTCGACCTGCCCCGCCGCAGACCGGGCGGCTTCTTCCGGCTGCGGAACGGAACCCCGAAATGAACCAGCCGCACAGTTGCCGAATACACGAAATGCGAAGAGGAATAGGGGAGTTGAGCATATGGATCACGAAGCCCTGGCGCTCGAAATGCGCGGCCTTCGGGAGCAGGTGACCGGAATCACCGACACCGCGGTCGCGGCGGCCGACGGACTGCTGATCGCCGCCGACACCGCCGACTCCATCGACCCGGAAGGACTCGCCGCCCTCGCCGCGGCCGGCCTCGGTCTCGCCCGCCGCACCGCCCAGGCGACCGCCCGCGGCACCCTGCGCCAGACCGTGACGTACGGCAGCCACGGCTGTGCCGCCTTCTACGCCGTCGGCGACACCGCCCTGATGGTCGTGCTGGGCGACGAGGGCATGGACGTGGACCTCCTGCACCGGGCGAGCGGGCCCGCCCTGGACCGGATCGGCTCGATCCTCATGCACCAGAACAAGACAGCCGAAGGAGTCTGAAGGGATGGCGACGAAGCGTATGACCCCAGGTTTCTCCGATCAGGTGATGGGCCTGGTCAAATCCCTCCGCACCGACGCCCCCGACTGTGTCGCCTCGGGCGCCGTCGACATGTCCACCGGCATGCTGCTGTCGTACGAGACCGTCGACAACCACCCGCCCGAGGTCCTGGACCTGCTGGCCGGCGCGACCCTCGACCTGTTCCAGGGACGCACGGTCACGATGATCGAGGACGTCTTCAAGGAGCGCCGCGGGATCCAGAGCGACAACCACTTCTTCCAGGAGATCCTGGTCAACAGCGAGAACCTCACACACCTGTTCGTGCGCATGAACGAGCAGCAGGATGTCGTCGCCGTCGTCGTCTGCCGCAAGTCGGTCAATGTGGGCATGCTGTTCGCGCAGGTAAGGCGGGTGGTGCGGGAATACAGCCTGTGAACGCGGCAAGGCCCCTCCCCGTCGTGGGGAGGGGCCGTACCGGAGGTCACTCGGTGCGCAGACCGTCCGGGCGCATCAGCCGCAGCAGCGGGGGCAGGCTGAGCAGGGTCACGGCGAAGACGACCGTGGCGCCGATGGCTGTCATCGACAGCACGCTCGCCCAGTCCACGCTCACCGTCTCGCCGGTCATCTTCAGCAGGACCGCGCCCAGCGTCAGTCCGACCACCGACGCCAGTACGAGGCCCAGGGCGATCGGGATCGCCGTCTGCCACAGCACCGAGAGGCTCAGTGTGCGCCGCCGGGTGCCGAAGGCGACCAGTGACGACAGCAGCTTCTTGCGTTCCCGCAGCTGCTCCAGCTGGGAGACCAGCAGGCTCGCGCCGATCAGCAGGAGGACGCAGGTCGCGCCGACGAACAGGCCGTTGCGGATGGAGCGGAACTCCTTGGACTGCTCGCTGGCCGCCAGGGTGAACACATTGGCCAGCGGATCCAGCCGGGCGGCGGTGTTGCGCGCGTAGTCACCGGCGTCCGCCACCGACGGGTCCAGCGAGACGAACACCCTCTGGATCAGGCCGGCCGCCGCTGCCTGCGGCAGCGCGCCCCTGGTGACGAGCAGGCCGCTGCGCGCGTAGCCGGTCGGGTCCTCGCGCTGCGCTGCCGTCTTCATGCCGGCGGGCACCTTCCAGGCCACCGGGTGGCGCTGCGTCCCGCTGTAGGCCGGGTCGAAGTACGCGGTGGTGCCCGGCTTGGTGATCTTCTCC
Source organism: Streptomyces sp. NRRL S-646 (assembly GCF_000720765.1). Taxonomy (GTDB): domain Bacteria; phylum Actinomycetota; class Actinomycetes; order Streptomycetales; family Streptomycetaceae; genus Streptomyces. Next base: position 387,918 of record NZ_JODC01000003.1, on the reverse strand, counting down.
GTCTCGCTGTCGTACTCACCGCCGACGATCTTGAACGTGTCGCCGTCCCGGCAGGACGTCAGACGCGCCACCTCGCGCAGTTCGGCGCAGCTGCCGACGGCCACCTCCAGCTCGTTCTTGGGATCCTTCGCCCGGTCTCCGAGCGAGCCGAAGGCCACGGCCGAGGCACGGCGTACGCCCTTGGTCTGTGCGAGCTGCCGGCCGGCGTCGGCCAGCGACTGGCCGCTGCTCACGGAGACATCCATCTGGGCCCGGTTGACGTCGTTGCCCGTCTGCTTGGTGTAGTCGTGCTCGACCCCGGCGAACAGCATCTGCAGCGCGATCGCCCCGGCCACCGCGACCGCGATGCCGTTGACCATGCGGGCGGCCGAGCCGCTGCTCAACTGCAGCCTGCGTACGGCGAGTTGCCAGGACACCGAGCCGGAGTCCAGCCGGGCCACCACGGCCTCGACGACCCACGGCAGCAGGGCGGTGACGCCGACCAGCAGCAGCACGGTGCCGCCGATGACCATCCACTGGTTGAAGTCGCCGTTGTTCCTGCCCTGCCCGACCATCGGGTACAGCAGCGCCAGGCCGCCCAGCGGCAGCAGCAGCCGCCACCACAGCCGGCGCCGCGGCGGCTTCGCCGTACGGACCACACCGAGCGGTTCGATGACGACCCCGCGCAGAGCGAACAGCGTCACCAGGACGGCCGCGGCCGGTACGGCGACGGCGACGAGCGCGGCCAGCGCGGACGACGGGTTGAGGTCGCTCGGGAACACGCTCATCTGCCGCACCTTCAGCAGGGCCGCCAGCTGACGCCCCACCAGGAAGAAACCGGTGCCGAAGACGAGCCCGAGCAGCGCCCCGGCGAGGGCCTCGCCGCCGGCGATCCGGCGCGCCATCCCGCCGTCCGCGCCGACCAGCCTGAGGGCCGCGAGCCGGCGGTCCCGGCGCTCGCCGCCGAAGCGGACGGCCGCCGCGATGAACACGCCGACCGGCAGCAGCAGCACCACGAAGATGATCATGATGAGCAGGATCAGGATCGGATCCAGCGAGTCCTGCTGGTTCCCGTGGGAGGGCCCGAAGTAGTCGATGCGCTCGACGACGCCGCTTTCCAGATGGTCCTGGAGCCCCGTGGCGCCCGCGTAGTAGGCGAGTTCGGAGGGCCCGATCAGTCCGGACTGCGCGATGGTGCCGGTGATCCGGTAGGGGATGCGCTCGCGCAGCAGCCTGCCGGAGCCGGACTCGAGCAGCTTCTTCAGGGCCGGCGAGACGACCATGTCGCCCTTCGCGGGAAACTGCGCCACACCCGGCGGCAGGGGCGCCCGCGCGCCCTCGGGCTCCAGGAGCCGCGCGCGCACGTCGTTGCCGCGGAACGCCGTGTCGACTTCGGCGATGACGAGCGTGTCGTCCGCCTTCTTCAACAGCTTCTGGCTGTACGTGAAGTCGTCCCGGGCGCTTTCACGGTGGCTGCGCTGGGACAGCGCGCTCGGGATCGCCGTCGTGAGCAGCAGCAGCGCCACCCCCAGCCCGACACCGACGGCGGTCAGCAGGGCCCGGACCCATCCCTCGCGCCCGCCGGTGAAGGCGAACCGAACCCCCATGGCCAGATCGTCGGCCCACTGCCGCATCCTCATACGATGCGCTCCATGTCCCGGGACTTGCCGTCCCGTACGACGATCTCGCGGTCCGAGTACGCGGCCACCCGGGCCTCGTGCGTGACGAGGACGACGGCGGCGTTGGTGGACCGGGCGGCGTCCGTGAGCAGGTCCATCACGCGCTCGCCGTTGAGCGAGTCGAGCGCGCCGGTGGGCTCGTCCGCGAACAGCACACGGGGGCTGGTGACCAGCGCCCGGGCGACGGCGACGCGCTGCCCCTGACCGCCGGAGACCTCGCCGGGCCGCTTCTTCGCGAGGTCGTCGACCTCCAGCCGCTCCATCCACGTCAGGGAGGTTCGCTCGGCCTCCTTGCGGGAGGTGCCGTTCAGCCTGAGCGGCAGGGCGACGTTCTCCACGCAGGTCAGCTCCGGTACGAGCTGGCCGAACTGGAACACGAACCCGAACTCGGAGCGCCTGAGGGCACTGCGCTCCGCATCGCTCATGGTCGCCATCTCGCGCCCGGCGTACAGGATCGACCCCGAATCGGGCGTCACGATCCCCGCGAGACAGTGCAGCAGGGTCGACTTGCCGGACCCGGAGGGGCCCATCACGGCGACGACCTCACCGGGGTGGATGGAGAACTCGGCGCCGTCGAGCGCGGTGGTCGGCCCGTACGACTTGCGCAGCTCGTCGGCGACGAGCAGGGAACCTGCGGGAGTCACTTGGATACCGCCTCCGCGAGCTTGTCGAGGCGCGCGGCGGTGAGCTCCAGCCAGCGCAGGTCGGCCTCGAGATGGAACAGGGCGTGGTCGCAGATGAGCTGGTCGGCCAGGTCCCCCTTCCGCTTCCGGTCGGTGAGGATCCGCATCATCCGCAGGTGCTCGGAGCGCTGCGTGTCGAGGATGTCGGCCGCGTTGCGGTGGGTGAGCAGTGCGAGGACGACCTTGGTGTACAGCGTGGACTGCAGATACGGCTCGGGCGCCTCCGGTGTCGCGAGCCACCGCTCCACGTCGGTGATCCCGGCGTCGGTGATGGCGTACCGCTTGCGCTCGGGCCCGCCGCCGGCCTCGATGCCGTCGACCTCGACGAGGCCGTTCTTCAGCAGGCGGGACATCGTCGAGTAGACCTGGCCGTAGTGGAGCGGCCGGTCGTGACCGAACTTCTCGTCGAAGGCCCGCTTCAGGTCGTAGCCGTGGCGGGGCCCGGACTCCAGGAGCCCTAGAAGGGTGTGACCGATGGACATGTCCACGACTCTACACAGGGTGTATACGCCTCGTGTATACGCCCAGTGTTTAGATCATGGCGGGATGTACAGGCGGGGCACAGCTTCGCAGGTGGGGGCCGATTGTCACGGTTCTGCTACACGCGCCGTGCACCAGCCTGCCCGGGGTTCGGCCTTTCAGCCCGTCCGGCACCTACGGACAAGGCCGCCTCAGCCACATCCAGCCCGTCCGGCGTTTGAGGACGAGGCCCTTCAGGCCGACGGGGGTCTGGGGGCGGAGCCCCCAGGAGGCCGCCCACGACGGGGAATCGGCCCCGCCTCCCCGGGCAACCGCCCCGCCTCCGCGAGAGCCCGCCGCAGCAAGAACTCGATCTGGGCGTTGGCAGAACGCAGTTCGTCCCCCGCCCACCGGGCGAGCGCCTCATAGACGGACGGGTCCAACCGCAACAGCACCTGCTTGCGCTGCTGCGGCCGACGCCGGGGCGAAGCCCCCTCGGAGGGATCCGTCACTGGTAGAGCGTCCCGGTGTTGAGCACGGGCTGCGGGGCGCGGTCCCCGCACAGCACCACCATCAGGTTGGACACCATCGCCGCCTTCCGCTCCTCGTCCAGTTCCACGATGTCCTGCTCCGCGATCCGGGCGAGCGCGGCCTCGACCATCCCCACCGCTCCGTCCACGATCTGCCGCCGGGCCGCGACGACCGCCCCGGCCTGCTGCCGCTGAAGCATCGCCGAAGCGATCTCGGGAGCGTACGCGAGATGCGTGAAGCGCGACTCGATGATCTGCACTCCGGCCGCCTCCACGCGCGCGTGGAGCTCGGCGGCGAGCTTCTCGGTGATCTCCTCCGCGTTGCCGCGCAGCGACAGCCCGCCCTCGTCGTGGGCGTCGTACGGGTACTCGATGGCGATGTGCCGCACGGCCGCCTCGGTCTGCGTGGCGACGAACTCGAGGTAGTTGTCCACCTCGAAGGTGGCCTGCGCGGTGTCCCGCACCTTCCACACCACCACCGCGGCGAGCTCGATCGGGTTGCCGTAGGCGTCGTTGACCTTGAGGACTGCGGTCTCGTGGTTGCGTACCCGCGTGGAGATCTTCGTGCGCGAGGTGAACGGGTTCACCCAGCGCAGGCCGTCCTGCCGGATCGTCCCCCGGTAGCGCCCGAAGAGCTGGACGACCCGGGCCTCGCCCGGCGCCACCGTGTTCAGCCCGCGCAGCGAGATCACCGCCGCGACGAGGACGACGGCACCGCCGGCCGCGAAGGCCGGATTTGCCTGCGCGGCCGCGAACAGGACGCCTGCGACCAGGAGTCCGAGCAGCCCGAGCAGCAGCGCGAGCGCGCCGCCGATGCTGTGCGCGGTGAACTCCCGGACGCGGGGCGCGGGCATCTCCGGTATGTCGGCGTCAGGAGTGGTGTCGTGTATGGGCATGGGTGGTCCCCCGTTGTCGTGATCCGGTCCGGTGACAGCGCCTTCAAGCGAAAGCGCTTATCTAGCTAAGTGATATCACTTTACCCCGCAGAGCAACCCTGAACCCTTCTCGGCCGTCGGTTCCATCGGAGCGGGTGCTGATTGTCACGTCCGCAAAAGAGCGGATCCACCGACCTTTGTCACATCTCCCGGTGTTAGCTTTCTGAGCTGACCTGTGCTGTGAACCTGTGTGGCAGAAGAGCACACATGACCGAAGCGGAGCGGAACGGACCCATGGGACGAGCGGAAGAGAGACGAGCGCGACAGCGTGGTGGCCGTCGCGCGGCGCCCCCCACGCGCTCGTCCGGCATGGAGTCGTCCGAGGCCGAGCCCACCGTCATAGGCGGCCGGGCCGCGGCTCGCCGGGCGGCTCAGGGCAAGGGCAGGAGCAAGGCCAAGGGCAAGGCGGGCAAGGACGGCAGGAGCTTCATACGCCGGCTGTTCACCTGGAAGAAGATCGTCGGGACCTTCTTCGCGCTGTGCCTGCTCGGCATGGGCGCCTTCGTCGCGCTGTACATGATGATCAGCATCCCCGACGGCGGCAACCCCGACGCGACGCTGCAGAGCAACGTCTACAAGTACAGCGACGGCACGCTCCTGACGCGCGACGGCCAGAAGAACCGCGAGATCGTCGACCTGTCCAAGGTCCCGAAGCCCGTCCAGCACACCTTCGTCGCCGCCGAGAACAAGACCTTCTACGAGGACAACGGCGTCGACCTCAGGGGCACCGCCCGAGGCATCCTCAACACGCTCTCCGGCAAGGGCGCACAGGGCGGTTCGACGATCACTCAGCAGTACGTCAAGAACTACTACCTGACGCAGAACCAGACCGTCTCGCGCAAGCTGAAGGAACTGGTCATCTCGCTGAAGCTGGACCGCACGAAGTCCAAGGACTTCATCCTCGCCGGCTACATCAACACCAGCTACTACGGCCGCGGCGCGTACGGCATCCAGGCCGCGGCGCAGGCCTACTACCACGTGGATGCCCCGAAGCTCTCGGTCGAGCAGGGCGCCTATCTCGCCGCGCTCCTCCAGGCACCGAACCAGTACGACTGGGCGATCGCCTCCGACACCGGCAGGAAGCTCGTGCAGGCCCGCTGGAACTACGTCCTCGACAACATGGTCGAGAAGAACTGGCTGGACAAGGCCAAGCGCGCGGACATGAAGTTCCCGACCCCCAAGGCCCCCAAGGCCGCACCCGGCATGGGCGGCCAGACCGGATACCTGGTGGACGCGGCCAACAACGAGCTCGCCAAGCAACTGGTCTCCGAGGGCAAGTCCGACAACGTCAACGACGCCCTGACGGCGATCAAGGCCGGTGGCTGGACCATCACGCTCAACATCGACAGGAAGAAGCAGGCGGCGCTGGAGAAGGCCGCGAAGACGCAGCTGACCAGCAAGCTGGACAAGAAGAAGCGCAAGGTCGATGGGAACGTCCAGGCCGGCGCCGTCTCCGTGGACCCGAAGTCGGGCGGGGTCGTCGCACTGTACGGCGGCACGAACTACTTCGATCACTACTCCAGTAACGCGTCCCGCCGGGACTACCAGGTGGCTTCCACCTTCAAGCCGGTGATTCTGGCCACGGCCCTCGCCGACCAGGCCCAGACGCAGAGCGGCCAGGAGATCACGGCCACGACGACCTACGACGGGACCAGCGGCCGTCAGGTCGTGGACCACGGCACCAAGGTCGGTTTCGGCCCGCCGAACGAGGACGACACGAACTACGGCAAGATCACCGTCCAGAAGGCGATGGACTACTCCGTCAACTCCGTGTTCGCGCAGATGGGCGTCGATGTCGGCATGGGCAAGGTGCTCAAGGTCGCGGGCCAGCTCGGCATGGACACGGCCGGCCTCAAGCCGGTGCCCGCCCAGACGCTCGGTTCCATGGGCGCGAGCCCGATGGAGATGGCCGGGATCTACGCCACCTTCGCCAACCACGGCAAGAAGGTCACCCCGACCGTCATCAAGTCCGCCGAGCAGGGCAGCCGGACCGAGCAGATGCCCGATCCCATCGGTGGCCAGGTGATCAGCCGAGAGGCGGCCGACACGGTGACCTCCGTGCTGACGGGCGTGGTCGACGACGGTACGGCCAAGAAGTCGGTGGCGAACAACCCCGCCCGCAACGGCCAGCAGGTCGCGGGCAAGACGGGTACGTCCGACAACAACAAGTCGGCCTGGTTCACCGGCTACACGCCTGATTTGGTGACATCCGTGGGTCTGTTCGGCGAGGACGCGAAACCTCCGCATCCGCAGGTCCCGCTCACCGGCGCCACAGGTCTCATCCCGGGCAGCGGCCGTATCAACGGTGGTGGCTATCCCGCGCAGATCTGGGCGGAGTACATGTTCGGCGTGACGAAGAGCAACAACAAGTTCGACCTGGAAACCACCCAGGGCGCGGCGGTCCAGCCGACCTGGACGCCGACGGTCACCCAGACGCCGAGCCGGACGCCCAGCCAGTCGCCGACCACTGAGAAGCCGACCGAGACGCCGTCTCAGACGCCGTCGCGGACCCCGACTCAGACGCCCACACAGACGCCGACGCAAACACCCACGCAGACGCCGACCCAGACCCCCACGACCCCGACGGACCCGCTCAACCCGAACGGCCAGTAGCAGCGGCCGAAGACAAAGGGCGCCCGGCGTTTGCCGGGCGCCCTTTGTCTTCGGCGGTGCTGTCGACGACCCTCCGTGTGGCGGCGTCTCAGCCGGTGACGTCGGCGTCTTTTGAAGGCGACCGGGTCAGCGCAGTTGATGCCGCAGCTCGGGTACGGACTTCGCGGAGCGCGTGGGCGGTCGCGGTGTTGCAGGTGCCGAGCTCGAATCGGGCGACCTCTGTGCCGAGGTCCCAGATCCCCTTGCTGCCCGAGGCGATGGACGCGTCGAACTCCTTGTAGGTGCCGTAGCCGTCGTAGTCCGAGTGCCAGGGGTAGTACCCCGCGGAGCCGTCGGCGTAGTACGCCACCGCACGGATGCTCGCATGGTGGCCGTCCGGGAGCTCGTCATAGACCTTCAGAAATAAGTTGGCGTCGGTGCCCCCTTGGACATATCGATAACCATGCTCACCTGAAAATTCCCTGCTCACGCTCGCGCTTTCGCCAGATTTGACGAGGCTTCTCGAGTACGCCCGTTGCTTCTGCGATCGCCCGGACAGTGCAGGTGTATACCGCTGCCTCAAAGAAGTCGCTCACCATGAACCGGTTGGTGTACCGGAATTCCATTCCGAAGAAGACTGCCACGGCGCAGCCGTAGAGGGCTGCCCAAAAGCCACGCCATCGGCTGTGCGGGTAGATCACCAGTGGAATCACCGGCCATGCGTAGGCTGCGCACAGGAACACGACGAACAGGGCGATGATGAGGAATTTCATTTGTTCCCTGATCTTTACCAGGCGCCGGATTCGTACATGCCGGCGAGGGTGAGGACGACTGCGGGAAAGAAGATGAGAGCCGTCGCGAACAGCCATCCCATTTTCCAGGACGTCTTGTCGGCGATTTTCACACACAGAAGCAGAACCAGTGTCACATAGAGGAACAGCGGGATGAATACGAAACCGAGGCCTGCTCCCATGCTGTCTCTCCCTTGCTGCGGTCCCGGGACCGAACCGACTCAGGAACGGCCCCGGGAATTGGATCACCCGTTGTCAGGGTGTCAGGTTGTCAGTGAAATTCGTGCCCGAGTCGTCGCAGTGAACGACACTTGTCGGGCGGTTGCCAGGGCCGTCTCCGTAGAAGGGTCGGTCGGCCTGTTTGTGGGTCGGCTTGACGCTGCCGTCGGCGCAGAACGCGGCCGCGATGTCCTGCCAGATCGGCGGAGCGTTGCCGATCAATGATCCCCACATGTTCTTGTTCCAGTCGCCGGAGTTCTTGAAGAACATCGAGCAGATGTCTCCGGGGAACTGATTCGCCGTTTCTCGCTGAGTGGGTTCCCCGCCTGGACGACCAGGCGCGGGTGGGCCTGCCCGCTCCCGGGGAAGTGGTCAGGGGGTGGGCAGGGCACCTTTGGGGAGGGTCAGTACGGAAGGGCGTCCAGGACCGACGGACTACTGATTCCTCTGAGACGCAACTCGATCCCCCACGTGCCAATGCATACCAATGGGGGCAGCACGAAGTGCACTGCGCGGGAGTCCCCCTGGATGCTCACGCGCTCAGGAAGCCGGAGTGGTCGAGTCCGCGTCGCCGATCGCGAGGTCACCTTACACGAGGCATGGACACGCCAGGCAAGCGCTTTGAACGATGCCCGTGCTTGCCGCAGGCACGGTAGCTGCGGTACGTCGTCGCAGACCTCGCAGCGCAGCACGTCGGTGCGCGGGGAGCCGGGCGGCCAAGCGTGTCAAGCCACGAACGGCAGCCTGATGAAAGCCGTGCTTCGGCATATCGAAGTCAACGGCTCACCGTCGGTTCCTGATCTGGTCGAGGGCCGGTGTCTGGGGCCGCCTGCACGAAACCGTGCTGTACCGGCTCGACGATGCCGGCCTCATCGACGTGACTCGCGTCGTTCTCGACACCGCGCACGTCAGGGCTGAAAAGGGGGCGAACACACAGGTCCGAGCCCCGTGGACCGAACCCTCACAAGGGCAGGTACTTCAAGCCCCAGCGCCTGCACGCGGACAAGGCCTGAGACGTTTCTCGGTCTCGCCGCGGCAATCTGCTGCTACAAGCGCCTCGTCCGCTTCACCCCGTAGGACACGGTCCAAGTAGGCACGCTGCAGGGCGCCCGGTAGTTCACCGGGTGCCCTGCAGCGTTGCGGCTCAGGCGAGTGTGACTACCCAGTCGTTCGTGCAGTTCCGAATCGAGTCCGCGCTGGCCTCCAGGCTTCCCGCCCAGTCACCGATGCAGGCCTTCACATTGACGGTGGTCCCCTCGTACAGGTCCAAGTTGACGTCGCGCACCGAGTCCACGCCGTCTCTGTTGAAGTACGTGTACGTGTGGAATCGCTGTTCGCCCCCGTCGTACCAGCGGAAGAGCGCGACCGCGGAATGTCCGTCCTTCTCGGTGTCCTTGATGAGCAGGTGCTCGCCGTCCGCCTTCCAGTCGACCCGCGATCCCGACGGGTAGGAGTAGGCGGTCCGGTCGTACTGATTCGCGTAAGCGGCGCCGGCCTGGGTGCCCGCCAGAACCGCGGCACCGATCAGCGCCAGAGCACCCCGTTTGACGATCTTTTTCATCGGTCATTCCCCCTTTTTTTCTGTTGTGCCGTGTAAACGGTCGGAAATGTGCAGCGATTTTGCAACATACACAAGCTCTCGGGGCGGCGCCAGTGGTTTACGTGACGCTCGTTCGGGTTGCCCATGAGCTATTTTTGGTGTGACGTACGTCACGCGGCGATAAATTGCTACTCTCTGTATATTTCCCTGTCCGACGGAATGGCTGAAAAGCGTCGCCCAGTGGTCCGTGCCGTCAGGTTTCCCCGCGATGGGAAATGGCTGAGTTTCGCCTCAACCTGGCCGGGCGTGGAACTCTCCGTGATGGCGACCCCTCGTGCGGCTCACCGGGCGAGGGGTAAAGCCGGCAAAACAACCTCTCCAACACTTTCGGGCCCACCACTCTCTCCACGCTCAAGTCCAAGTATCCGAAACTTGACGCAGGCGCGGTCCTGTCCGCCGATTTCTGCCGCATCATCCAGTCCGCGCTGTACTGCAAGGGCTACGACGGCGGAGACATCGACGGCCTTTGCAGCGACCGCGTGGCGTCGTCCATGGCGAGGCTCAAGGCCGAAATGAGGGTCGACGGTGCTTTCCGGGCAGCGGCCTCGAACCCAAGGTGTTCAAGGGCCTGCTCAACATGGACGCCTACGTCACGTCAACAGCGGGCCCGAGAGCATCCGCGGGATCCGGCAATGGATGAACGGCCGCTACATGAGTCGACAGGACTTTTTACATCATTCCCTGCGACGGCCATCGCTCCCGCGACGTCGCCAAGTCTCTGCTGTACGCGATCCAGTACGAACTCGGCATGGCCGACGGCACCGCCCACGGCCGGCACGCGTGGCCGCCAAGGTCCGCTCCTGGGGCGAGACGCCCGGAGCGGGAGCCGGAGTCCTGGTCGACACGGCCCAGTCGGCCCGCCGTCGCCGCGCGGCCCGTTTCCAGTGAGGTGAACGAACGAACGCACAGTGCCCGCCCGGGTTCACGGGCGGGCACTGCGCGGTTCGTTCCACCGCGTCAGATCTGGACCGAGCTGCTGCCGAGCTCGAACCAGACCACCTTCCCGGTGCTCAGCCGAGTGGCCCCCCACCGCCGGGCCAGCTTGTTCACCAGGTACAGCCCGCGACCGCCCTCGTCCGTCGCCCGTGCCTGCCGCAGGCGCGGCAGCTGCGGTACGTCGTCGCCGACCTCGCAGCGCAGCACGTCGGTGCGCAGCAGTCGCAGCGTGACCGGGCGGGACGCGTAGCGGACGGCGTTGGTGACGACCTCGCTGACGAGGAGTTCCACGGAGTCGCTGAGGTCTTCCATGCCCCAGCGGGAGAGTGCGCGCCGGGCCAGTCGGCGGGCGCGGCCGGGTGCCGCGTCCTCGGGCTCCAGGAACCAGTACGCCACGTCGCTCGGCGCGATCCCGTCGAAGCGGGCGGCGAGCAGCGCGATGTCGTCGTCCCGGTCGCCCGGGCCGAGCATGTCGAGCACCTCGTCGCAGAGTGCTTCCAGCGGCGGCGGATGGTCGGGCCCGGTCAGCTGTGCGGTCGCGGCGAGCTTTTCGCGCAGCTGCTCTATGCCGGTCCACACGTCACGCAGCCGGGACTCGACCAGGCCGTCGGTGTAGAGGAGCAGGGTCGCCCCGGCGGGCGCGTCCAGTTCTACGGCCTCGAAGTCGACGCCGCCCACGCCGATCGGCGCCCCCGGCGGCACCCGCAGTACCTCGGCGCGGCCGCCCAGGTGCAGCAGGACCGGCGGCGGATGGCCGGCGTTGGCGATGGTGATGCGGTGCGACACCGGGTCGTAGACGGCGTAGAGGCAGGTCGCCATGCGGTCGGTGCCCAGGCGCTGGGCCTGTTCGTCGAGGTGGTGCAGGACCTCCTGCGGGGGCAGGTCGAGGCCGGCCAGGGTCTGGGCCGTGGTGCGCAGCTGGCCCATGATGGCCGCGGACGTCATGGAGTGGCCCATCACGTCACCCACCACCAGAGCGACCCGGCTGCCGGGCAGCGGGATCGCGTCGTACCAGTCGCCGCCCACCCGCGCGGTCTCGGCGGCCGGCAGATAACGGGACGCCAGCCGTACGCCCGTGGGCCGCGGGAGGGTCTCCGGCAGCATGGTGCGCTGCAGCTCGTCGGCGATGTATGCCTCGCGGCCGTACAGCACCGCCTTGTCGATGCCGAGGGCGCTGTGCGTGGCGAGCTGGGCGGCGACCAGGAGGTCGTCCGCCTCGAAGGCCATGCGCTCCGGGCGGCGCAGGAACAGCGCGGCGCCGATCACCCGGCGGCGGCCGCGCAGCGGGGCGAGGATCGCGCGCTGTCCGCCGGGTACGACGAACTCGCCGCCGTCGCCCAGGAGTTCGGGCAGGGCGGCACGGGCGGCGGGCGCGTCCGTGAAGACCGGGCGGACCCCGCGCAGCACCTCGGCGAGCGCGCTGCCCGGCCGTACCTCGCACAGTTCGGCGCCGACCGCGTCGAGCCCCGTCATCTCCGGCGGCTCCGGCTGCAGGGCGGGCGAGAAGCCGCCCTCGGTGTCCCGCTCCGCCGGGATCCTGTCGGTGCGCCGCAGCCGCAGCAGGAGCGGGCCGGTGGGCCGCTCGTCGCCGACGGGCAGCGGGTCGCGCAGATAGACGAGGATCGCGTCGGAGAACGTCGGCACGGTGGCCCGGCACAGGCCCATGACGATCTCGTCGAGGTCGATACCGCGGGCGATGCGCCGGGTCGCGGCGCCGACGAACCGCAGCCGGTCGCCGTCCCGCCGCATCGGCGTGGGCTGCCCGGGCGTTGTCGTTCCCTGCCCGGTACGGCGCTCCTGGCCGCCGGCCCCCTGCGGCCGGTCCTGCTCGCCGTCCGGCTGGTCCGGGATGGCCTCGGGGACGGGGCGCGGGCGGTGCGTGCCGGGTTCCAAGGCTTCTGAGGCGGCGGGCTGCGAGTGCTCGGGGCCGGTGGTGTTCGAGGGGGGCGAGGCCGGGTCCTTTCCCTTGTTTCCCTTGCTGCACGGCGTCGCCGTACCCGGCGTCGACGGCGTCTCCCCGGTGCGCGCCTGTGCGGGTAAAGCGGCCGTGGGGGAGGGCGTCTGGGTGTGCAGGAGCGCCCCGCGGGGGTCCGCGGGGTCGGCGCCCGGCTGCGGGCGCTCGAAGGACATGGGGTGCTCCGTCACGCGTGTCGAATCCGTCCGTCCGGGGCTGCGCATCGCGAGCGCAGTTGGTCCCGCAGGAATCCCGATACCCGGAATACGTGTCCCCGGAACGGAATTCCCGCGTGGTCAGAGGCTGTTGTCTTACCACCGGCGAACCGTTCACGGTCCGTTCCGGTGTTGCCCTCGTACCCCTCGCTCACGTCCTGCCGCCCCTCGGTGACGATCGGTCAAGCCCAGCGCATGCTCCGGCAGTTGCTGCTGCACCCTTGCGGAGGACGATCCTACGGTTGTGTACCGGGGGCGCATCAAGAGTCTCACGTGGACACATGCGCGGGCGTACGGTCCCAGTCCTCCGGCAAAGACGGTACAGCCCAGGACGGATCCGGGCGCCAGTGCTGCCAGCCGTCGCTGAACGGCGGGCCCCAGGCACGGATCACCTCCACCGCGGACCGCCCCGCCCTGCGCACCTGTTCGGCGGCCGACGCGTCCATCAGGCCGTCCTGCTGGGCCTGCGCGAACTCGTCCTCGTCACGCCAGTGCCAACTGCGGTCCGGGTGCACGGAGATGTCGAGGAAGTGGTCCTCGGAGTCGACCCCGCCGTCCCAACGCACCAGCGGCGACTCGAGATTCACGTACCAGTTCTTGAACTGCCAGCCCGGCTCCCAGAACAGCCACACCGACCAGGGCTCACCGGGGCGGGCCAGCTTCAGCACTCCGGTGCCGAACCAGTGGTCGAGCTGGACGGTACGGGGCTTGGTGTAGCGGGACTGGAGGGGTTCGACGTGCACCGGGGTGCCGTCGGCGAGGACGGGTCGCACGCACTCGGTGCCGGGTGCCAGCCAGACGGCGAGCAGCTCGTCGTCGTCCCGGACGACGGTGACGGGGCGGGCGATGTGGAAGCGCTCGCCGGCGTTCTCCCGGTAGCGCCACAGGACCTGTGTCCCGGGGGCCCAGAAGCCCGTCCGCACCGCCGGAACCGCGTCCGCTTCCGCTCTCATCGTTCCACCCTCTGCCATGAACAGATATTAGGTGCCCCGGGCATACGACGCTGCGGCGCGCGTCACGGTTCGCGACGGTGCGAAGAATGGTTACGGACGCGTCATCCGCAGGACATCCAGAGCCTCGTCGAGCTGCTCCACCGTGAGGTCGCCGCGCTCCACGTACCCGCTCTCCAGGACGACTTGGCGGATTGTCTTCTGCTCCGCGAGCGCCTTCTTGGCGACCTTGGCGGCCTCCTCGTAGCCGATGTACTTGTTGAGCGGGGTGACCACGGAGGGTGAGGACTCGGCGTACTCGCGGGCGCGCTCCCGGTTCGCGGTGATGCCGTCCACGGTCCGGTCGGCGAGCAGCCGCGAGACGTTGGCGAGCAGCCGGACCGATTCCAGGATGTTCCGGGCGATGACCGGCAGCATCACATTGAGCTCGAAGTTGCCGGCGGCTCCGGCGGTGGCGACGGTGGCGTCGTTGCCCACGACCTGGGCGGCGACCATGAGCACGGCTTCCGGGATGACCGGGTTGACCTTGCCGGGCATGATCGACGAACCGGGCTGGAGGTCGGGCAGGGCGATCTCGGCGAGGCCGGTCCGCGGCCCGGACGCCATCCACCGCAGATCGTTTGCGATCTTGGTCAGCCCGACGGCGACGGTCCGCAGCTGTCCGCTGGTCTCGACGATCCCGTCCCGCGCACCCTGCGCCTCGAAGTGGTTGCGCGCCTCGGTCAGCGGGAGCCCCGTGACGCGGGCGACCTCCTCGATGACGGCGGCGGAGAAGCCGGGCGGGGTGTTGATGCCGGTGCCGACCGCCGTCCCGCCGAGGGGGAGCTCGGCGAGGCGGGGGAGCGCGGCGTACAGCCGTTCTACGCCGTAGCGGATCTGGGCCGCGTATCCGCCGAACTCCTGCCCCAGGGTCACCGGTGTGGCGTCCATCAGATGCGTACGCCCGGACTTCACGACGTCGGCGAACTCCTCGGACTTGCGGGTGAGGGCGCCGGCGAGGTGTTCCAGGGCGGGGATCAGGTCGCGGGTGACGGCGGCGGTGGCGGCGATGTGGATCGAGGAGGGGAAGACGTCGTTGGACGACTGGGAGGCGTTCACATGGTCATTGGGGTGTACGTCCCTGCCGAGCCGCTCGGTGGCGAGGGTGGCGATGACCTCGTTGGTGTTCATGTTCGACGAGGTGCCGGAACCGGTCTGGAAGACGTCGATCGGGAAGTGCTCGTCCCAGTCGCCCCGGGCGACCTCCTCGGCCGCCTCCTGGATCGCCTCGGCGATGTCCTTGTCGAGCACCCCCAGCCGCGCGTTCACCTTCGCCGCGGCGCCCTTGATCCGGGCGAGGGCCTCGATGTGGGCGCGCTCGATGCGCTGGCCGGAGATCGGGAAGTTCTCGACGGCACGCTGTGTCTGGGCCCGCCACTTGGCGTCGGCGGGGACGCGGACCTCGCCCATGGAGTCGTGCTCGATGCGGTAGTCGCTCATGCCCGTATAGCGATCGGGGAGGCGGGGATGTTCCGGACCTTGGGCCGGCCGGGGGTCGTTGCGCAAGCCGGTCCGGTCGTCAGCGGCCGGGCATCCCGAACCGGCCGGTGCAGACGGGCTTTTCGGCCACCTCCGCGCACGCCTGTGCCCCGCGCGGGTCCGGCGCGGCCAGCATCGGGCTGCTGTATCCGTCCGACTTGTCGCCCGGGTACTCCGCGGACAGCTCGTCCTGGCCCGACCTGATCCAGATCTCCCGCGCACCGCCCGTCCGGGTGCGCAGCTCGGACCAGACCGTGGCGCAGGACGGCGAGAACCGCAGCAGCACCACCTCGGCGGGCCTGGCGACTTTGCTCTCGGTGCGGGCGTCCCGGGCGCAGGTCTCGGAGGTGGGGAGTTCTCCCTGGCAGTCGCTGCCGTGGCAGGAGGCGGCCGTCCTGGTCGCCGCGGCGTGGCCGGGGTCCAGGACGTCCGCGGCGGCCGCGGTGACCGCCACGGTGGCGGCCATGGTGGCCAGGGCGACGACGGCGCGACTCGGCCGCGGGAGGCGGCGGCGCCGTACGGCGACCGGCGGCACGGCCGGGACCGGCTGCCGCTTCGCGATGCTCGCCCCGTCGGCCTGCGCCCGTGCGGCGGAGTCCCAGAGGGCGAGCAGCGGGCCGATGTCGGCGTCGGCGAGCCGCCCGAGCGCCACGACGGCCGCCCGGGGCGGGAACTGATCGCCGTTCAGATAGCGGTGCCAGGTCGACTTGCTGAACGGGGTGACGGCGGCCAGGGCGGCCAGGCTCAGCCCCGTCCGCTGCTTGAGGGTACGCAGCCGCTCCGTCAGGAGCCGCCCTTCGTCCTGCGACGCGTCGGGCAGCGGCTGCCTCTGGACCGTCACGTGGCTCTCCATCTCGCTCCCTCGCCATGCCGGGGTGACCGCCCTGATGTGTTCCCGGCGGCGGCGCCCGGCCATACCGCGATCACCGGAATATGAAGGGGAGTTGACTGAGTTGACCTGCGATTACGCCGACCGGGGGTGTGATCGGACGATTACCGGACGGCGCCTCCCGGCAGGCTGGTGCGGCCTGCCGGGAGGTATACCGTCGAGGGGGCGTCAGCACCAGCGGACGGTACCGAGGTTGTGCACGTAGCGGGCGGCGACGTAGCCCCTGTGGTGGGTGAGCCGGTACCAGCGGTGGTTGCCGCGGACGCCGGAGCCCCGCACCTTGCAGGTGATGGCCACACTGGAACCGACCGGCCGCGAGCCGACGACGCGGTGGCCGGTGCCCGGCCCGGAGCGGACGTTCAGCGGGAGACGGTGGGTGGCGACGTAGCCCCAGGTGTGGTTCCTGACGATGTGCCGAATGCCGTGGATGTGGCGGATGTGCCGGATGTGCCGCATCTGGCGGTGGTGGCGCGCGGCACGGCCCTTCGCGTGGTGGCGGCCGTGGTGGCACTTCGGCGCCTTCGGCCTCGCGGGCAGTGTGGACGGCGCGGGGGTCGGCTGCCACACCGGCACGGAGATCTGCGGGGGAGTGGAGTTCAGGGCGTGGGCCTGCGCGGCCGGCCCGGCGGAGGCGACGGCCGCCACCGGGAAGACGGCGACGACCGCGAACGCGGCCACAAGGCCGTTGCGCAGTGTGCGTCGGATCATGGTTTGTCCCTCCGAGATGACCTGCGGATCACGGGCTGTGATCCAGTCAGCACGGAGCGTTTCCGGCGAAGTTCGCAAAGATGCCGTCCCGCCCGTTCCTGGGACGAACTGGGACGGCATCCAGGCGTTACCGCTCCAGTACGGCCACGCCGACGACGTCCCGGGACTGTGCCTTTCAGTCCGTCCGGCGTTCGAGAACGAGGCCGTTCGGGCCGATCGGGGTCCGGGGTGGGGCCCCGGCGGGGTGCGGGGACGGCGCGCCGCGAAAGGGCCAGGGGGCGGGGCGACGGGGCGGGGGCTGGCCCCCGGACCGGGGTGCGGGGGCGGAGCCCTGTGAGGGGTACGGGGGGGCCGGCCCCCGAAGCGGGGGGAGGGAGCGGAGTCCCGTGGGGGTATGGGGCTGGCCCCGAGTCGGGTGCGGGGGTGGAGCGCTGTGAGGGTGCGGAGGATGCGGTCCCTGCCGGGGTGTCGGGGTGGCGCGCCGCGAAGGGGCCAGGGGAGCAGGGTCGCGGGGTCGGGGGCTGGCCCCGAGTCGGGTGCGGGGGCGGAGCCCTGTGAAGGGTGCGGGGGGCTGGCCCCCGAATCCGGGGGGCAGGGGCAGAGCCCTGTGGGGTTATGGGGCTGGCTCCGAGTCAGGTGCAGGCGCGGGGCGCTGTGAGGGGTGATGGGGAGCAGCCCCCGCCGGGGTGCAGTGGGGCCCCGCTAATGGGCCAGGGGAGCAGGGAGCCGGCCCCCGAGTCGGGGTGCGGGGGGCGGAGTCCGGTGGAGGTGTGGGGGTTGGCTCCGAGTCGGGTGCAGGGGCGGAGTCCTGCGAGGGATGCAGCCCCGCAGGGGTGTCGGCGCGCCGCGACGGGGCCAGGGGAGCAGGGGCGCGGGGTCGGGGGCTGCCCTCTGAATCGTGGTGCGGGGGCGCAGCCCCGTGGGGATATGGGGGCTGGCCTCGAGTCGGGTGCAGGGGCGGAGCTCTGCGAGGGGTGCGGGGGCCGTAGTCCCCGCCGGGGTGCAGGGGCGGAGCCCCTGGTGGGGGCGAAGGGGTGGAGCCCCTGGGGGATGGGACGGGTAGGGGCGGCGGGGGCGAGATCCGGTCCCCGCCGCACCGCGGGACACTAGGCCAGCCCAGGACCCCGGACCGGAATGGACGTGAACGTCGGCGCCGGGGCCGGGTCCTGGAAGAAGTCGTTGCCCTTGTCGTCCACCACGATGAACGCCGGGAAGTCCTCGACCTCGATCTTCCAGACCGCCTCCATGCCGAGCTCCTCGTACTCGACGACCTCGACCTTCTTGATGCAGTCCTGGGCGAGGCGGGCGGCGGGGCCGCCGATGGAGCCGAGGTAGAAGCCGCCGTGCGCGTCGCAAGCGTCCGTGACCTGCTTGCTCCGGTTGCCCTTGGCGAGCATGACCTTGGAGCCGCCGGCCGCCTGGAACTGCTCGACGTAGGAGTCCATGCGCCCGGCCGTGGTCGGCCCGAAGGAACCGGACGCATACCCCTCGGGGGTCTTCGCCGGGCCCGCGTAGTACACCGGGTGGTCCTTCAGGTACTGCGGCATCTCCTCGCCCGCGTCCAGCCGCTCCTTGATCTTGGCGTGCGCGATGTCGCGGGCCACGACCAGCGGACCGGTGAGGGAGAGACGGGTCTTGACCGGGTACTTGGTCAGCTCGGCGAGGATCGACTCCATCGGCTGGTTGAGGTCGATCCTGACGACGTCCGACGACTCGTCGAGGCTCGCGGCGGAGCCGCTATTGAGTTCAGCGTCCGTCGTCTCCGGCAGGAAGCGCGCCGGGTCCGTCTCCAGCTGCTCCAGGAAGACGCCCTCCGCCTTGATCTTCGCGACGGCCTGGCGGTCGGCGGAGCAGGACACCGCGATGGCGACGGGGCAGGACGCGCCGTGCCGCGGCAGCCGCACCACGCGCACGTCGTGGCAGAAGTACTTGCCGCCGAACTGCGCACCGATCCCGATCTTCTGCGTCAGCTCGAAGACCTTCTCCTCCAGCTCCTTGTCCCGGAACCCGTGGCCGAGCTCGGAGCCCTCGGCCGGGATCTCGTCCAGGTAGTGCGCGGAGGCGTACTTGGCGGTCTTGAGCGCGTACTCGGCGGACGTACCGCCCACGACGATCGCCAGGTGGTACGGCGGGCACGCGGCCGTACCCAGCGAACGGATCTTCTCCTCCAGGAACTTCATCATGGAGGCCTCGTTCAGGACGGCCTTCGTCTCCTGGTACAGGAAGGACTTGTTGGCGGAGCCGCCGCCCTTCGCCATGAACAGGAACTTGTACGCACCGCCGTCGGTGGCGTACAGCTCGATCTGCGCCGGCAGGTTGGAGCCGGTGTTCTTCTCGTCCCACATGGTCAGCGGGGCCATCTGCGAGTAACGCAGGTTGAGGTTCTTGTACGCGTCGTAGATGCCCCGGGACAGCGCCGCCTCGTCGCCGCCCTCGGTGAGGACGTTCTGTCCGCGCTTGCCCATGACGATCGCCGTGCCGGTGTCCTGGCACATGGGGAGCACGCCCGCGGCCGCGATGTTCGCGTTCTTCAGCAGGTCCAGCGCCACGAACTTGTCGTTGCCGGACGCCTCCGGGTCGTCGATGATGCGCCGCAGCTGGGCCAGGTGCGCGGGCCGCAGGTAGTGCTGGATGTCGTGGATGGCCTCCTCGGCGAGCTTGCGCAGCGCCTCCGGCTCCACCTTGAGGAAGGTCCGCCCGTCGGCCTCGAAGGTGGACACACCTTCGGAGGTCACCAGCCGGTACGGGGTGGTGTCCTCTCCCATGGGGAGCAGATCGGTGTACGCGAACTCAGGCATCTCAGCCCATTCCTCACTCGACAGACGGCGGCCCGCCGTCATTGGCGGGCGCTCACCAGCGTAGAACCTGCCGCTGACACCGGGCTTGTGAGGTAAGGCTCAGTTCGAGAACCGCCTGGGTTTTCCACAGGTCCCGATGAGGGGTAGTCGCGATCTATCGCGTTTCGGTACGCTGCTGTCGTGGACCTTCAGAAGAGCGACCGACCCCAGGACACGGCACCGCGGGTTTCCGAACTGCGCGCCTCGGACGCCGACCGTGACCGCATCGCCGACATCCTGCGCGACGCCCTCGCAGAGGGGCGCCTGACCGCCGACGAGCACGCCGAGCGCGTCGAGGGCGTGCTCGCCGCCAAGACGGTCGGCGAACTGGAGGTCTTCATACGGGACCTGCCCGTGGCCCACCAGCACCGCGCGGCCCCCGCCTTCGCCGCCGCCCCGAACCGCCCCACGGTGGGCGCGATCCCGGCCGACCCGGACGACAACGTCGTGGCGGTGTTCAGCAGCGCCGTCCGCAAGGGCCGCTGGCGCGCGGGACGCCGTATCCACGCGTACGCGATCTTCGGCAGCGTGGAGATAGACCTCAGCGAGGCCCTCTTCGAGTACCAGCAGGTCGCGATCAAGACCTTCTCGTTCTGCGGCAGCGTCGAGATCCGCGTCCCGGAGAACGTGTCGCTGCGCGGCATGGGCGGCGGCGTGCTCGGCAGCTTCGAGGCGGACAACCTCGACTCGACCGATCCGAACGCCCCGGTGGTCTATGTCGACGGCTGGGCCGTGCTGGGCAGCGTGGAGGCGCGGCCGAAGCGGGGCAAGCTCGTCGCGGACATCCTCGACCGCGTCCAGCACAAGGTCGACAAGAGTTTGCGCAAACACCTGGATCGTTGACGGTTGCGAATCGGGGTGCGCCCGAAGGGAATTGGTCCACCCGCGGTCGCCCACCCGGGGCGCTCACGAGCACGCGAAATCCAGCGGTTCGGAACTCAGTGCATAGGCTCGCGCACAGCGGGTAGGCCTTGCTGCATCGTCGCTCGCTCGCGAAGCCGTCGTCAGGAGTAGACCGTGCTGCAACCGCCGCATTCGTCCCTGCAGGTAGCTGCCGTTCCGGCCCAGCGGGTGCCAGTGCGGGACAGGGACCAAGACGCTCCATGGCACACCGAGGCGGTGTGCCGGCGCGACGAGGCCGGCCTGTTCTTCGCACCCTCCAAGGAACCCACAGCCGCCCGGCTCTCCCGCGAGGAGGCGGCCAAGCGCGTCTGCGCCCGCTGTCCCGTCATGGTCGAGTGCCGCGAGCACGCGCTGCTGCAACCGGAGCCCTACGGCGTCTGGGGCGGCCTCACCGCCGCCGAACGCCGCGTGGTCCTCGCGCGAAGGCGCCGCCGCGAAATGGAACTGAAGAAGACGGCACGGACCCAGGGCCGCATAGCAGCAGCGGGCTGACCGCCCACCGCACACACGCCGATGGGGCGCCCCCACCGCACCGGGGGCGCCCCACCGCTGTCACTGCTGCCGTGCGCTTCGAGGCAGGCGGCGCTGCACGTTACTCAGGGGCGCGGGGCTGTATCAATTTGCGGCTCCGCCGCGTGGGCGCGATCAACCACGAACTACCCGCACCCGCCAACGCGCCACGGTCTCCGAGCTATTTGGCGCGATCAAAGTCAATGGCGCTATAGGCGCGCAACTTGCTCAGCCGATGCTCGGAGTTGATCTGCCGCACCGTCCCCGACTTCGACCGCATGACGATCGACTCGGTGGTCGCGTTCTCGGACCGGTACCGAACCCCCCGCAGCAGTTCCCCGTCCGTGATCCCGGTGGCGACGAAGAACACGTTCTCGCCGGCGACCAGGTCGTCGGTGGTGAGCACCCGGTCGAGATCGTGCCCGGCGTCGATCGCCCGCGCCCGCTCCGCGTCGTCCTTGGGCCACAGCTTGCCCTGGATCGTCCCGCCCAGACACTTCACGGCGCACGCGGAGATGATCCCCTCGGGCGTACCACCGATCCCGAGCAGCATGTCGACGCCGGTGCCCTCGCGCAGTGCGTAGATCGACCCGGCGACGTCACCGTCGGAGATCAGCTTGATGCGCGCACCGGCCTCCCGGATCTCCTTGATGATCCCCTCGTGCCGCGGCCGGTCGAGGATCACCACCGTCACGTCCTCCGGCGTGGAGCGCTTGGCCTTGGCGACACGGCGGATGTTCACGGAGACCGGCGCATCGATGTCGACGAAGTCGGCGGCCTCGGGCCCCGTGACCAGCTTGTCCATGTAGAAGACGGCGGACGGGTCGAACATCGACCCGCGGTCCGCGGCCGCCAGCACGGCGATCGCGTTCGGCATGCCCTTGGCCGTCAGGGTGGTGCCGTCGATCGGGTCGACGGCGATGTCGCACTCGGGCCCGGTCCCGTCGCCGACGCGCTCCCCGTTGAAGAGCATCGGGGCCTCGTCCTTCTCGCCCTCGCCGATGACGACCACGCCGTTCATCGACACGGTGGAGACGAGGGTCCGCATGGCGCGCACCGCGGCACCGTCGGCGCCGTTCTTGTCGCCCCGCCCGACCCAGCGGCCCGCGGCCATCGCGGCGGCTTCGGTCACCCGGACGAGTTCGAGGGCGAGGTTGCGGTCGGGGGCTTCGCTGGGGACTTCGAGCTCGGACGGCAAGTGATGATGCTCGGTCATCGAGGCGCACCTTTCTGATACGACGACGGCCGGATGAGGGTTCGACCCTCGACTCTATCGTCAGTCCGACAAAATGAGCAGGGGACCCCACGGATGAGCGAGCCGGGCACCTGCGACGATAGGGGGCGTGGCAGGTTCGAACGGCAAGCAGAAGACGGTCCGGGACATGATCCTCTCCCTGGGCCTCATCGGGATCGCGGCGGCACTCATCTACGTGTTCATCCCGCACGACGACTCGCCTCCGGACCTCCCGCGGGTCGACTACCGCGTCGAACTGCTCACGGCGCGCCGCGCCGCGGCCTACCCGGTGGCCGCACCCGAGGGCCTGTCCAAGGAGTGGAAGGCGACCTCGGTCCGCTTCCAGGGCGACCAGTTCGACGCCTGGCACCTGGGTTTCCACACGCCCGACGGCCAGTACGTGCAGATCGAGCAGTCGACTCAGAAGCCGTCGACTTTCGTCGACCAGGCCACCGAGGGGTCGAACGCGACGAAGGCGACCGAGGAGATCGCGGGCCGCACGTGGACCCGCTACACCGGCGGTCGCTACGACGCCCTCGTGCTCCCGGGCAAGAGCTCGACGACGGTGGTCGCGGGCACGGGCTCGTTCCAGCAGCTGACGGAGATGGCGCAGGCGCTGAAACTGGCGTAGCCGTTTCTGCACGCCGAAGGCCCCCGCGGTGACGCGGGGGCCTTCGGCGTGTTCGGGGTCGCTCAGACCGTGGTGACGACCTGGTCGTACTCCAGGCGCGGGGAGCGCGGGAACCAGGCGTCCTCGCCCGGCTTGCCGATGTTGACGACCATCAGCGGGGTGTGGTCGTCGTCCAGGAACTCCTTCTGGACGCCCGCGAAGTCGAGGCCGGTCATCGGGCCGGCGGCGAGACCGGCGGCGCGGACGCCGATGATGAAGTAAGCGGCCTGCAGCGCGGCGTTCAGACCGGCGGCACCCTCACGAGCCGGGCGCTCGGAGAAGAAGACGTCCTTGGCGGCCGGGAAGTGCGGGAAGAGGGTCGGCAGCTCCTCGTGGAACTCGTTGTCCGCGGAGAGGATCGCGACCAGCGGGGCGGTGGCGGTCTTGGGCTGGTTGCCCTCGGCCATGTGCTTGACCAGGCGCTCACGGGCCTCGGCGGAGCGGACCAGGGTGACGCGCAGTGGCGACTGGTTGAAGGCGGTCGGGCCGTACTTGACCAGGTCGTAGATCGCCTGGACCTGCTCGTCGGTCACCGGCTCGTCGGTGAAGGTGTTCGCGGTACGGGCCTCGCGGAAGAGCAGGTCCTGGGCGGCGGGGTCAAGAACGAGAGACATACGGGAACTTCCTCGGGGTGGCGCCTGGATCCGATCCGGACCGCGGTCCGGATCGACTGACAGGACCGACGGTACGCGAAGGAAGGTTCAAAGTTCAACAACAACTGGGGTGTGGTGATCCGCATCACAGCGGACCGCTGCCACCGTCCCTTGTCGTGCGCTACTCGCCGCCGGCCGCTTCCGCGGTCTCTTCCTCCGCGAGGGCCGCATCCAGGCGGGCGCGCGCCCCGTCCAGCCAGCGCCGGCACACCTTGGCCAGCTCCTCGCCCCGCTCCCAGAGCGCCAGGGACTCCTCCAGCGTCGTACCGCCCGCCTCCAGCCGTCGTACGACCTCGATCAGCTCGTCCCGTGCCTGCTCGTAGCCGAGCGCCTCATCCGCCTTGCTGGTCATCCGCCCACCCTATGCATCGACTCGAACCGTGCCGTGTTCTCAGTGTTCTCAGTGTTCTCAGCGTTCTCGGCGTTCTCAGTCGGCCCGGACCACCGTGAACTCGCCCTCGGCCACCCGCGCCCGCAGCGTCTCGTTCGCCGTCACCTCGTCCGGGGTGCGGACGACATGCCCGTCGGATTTCTGCAGCACTGCGTAACCGCGCTTCAGGGTGGCGGCGGGGGAGAGGGCCACCACGCGCGCGTGCGTGTGCGTCAGCTCGGAGACGGCGCGGTCGAGGAGATGGCCGAGCGTGCGCCGCGAACGGTCGACCAGGGAGGCGACATGATCGGCCCGCTCGTCGATCATCCGGTGCGGATCCTCTATCGAGGGGCGGGCGAGCGCCTGGGCGAGCCCGCGCTCCTCCCGCTCGACGAGCGCCTCGACGCACCGCCGCGCCCGGTTCCGCAACTGCTGCACGCGCTCGTACTCCTCCCCGACATCCGGTACGACCTTCTTGGCGGCGTCGGTGGGGGTGGAAGCCCGCAGGTCGGCGACGTAGTCGAGGAGCGGGTTGTCGGGCTCGTGCCCGATGGCGGACACGACGGGCGTACGGCACGCGGCGACGGCGCGCACGAGCTGCTCGTCGGAGAACGGAAGCAGATCCTCCACGCTCCCGCCCCCGCGCGCGACGATGATGACGTCCACCTCGCCGGCCTCGTCGAGCTCCTTCACGGCCTGCACCACCTGCGGGACGGCGTGCACGCCCTGGACGGCGACGTTGCGCACCTCGAAGCGGACGGCGGGCCAGCGGTGCCGGGCGTTCTCCAGGACGTCCCGCTCGGCCGCGGAGGCACGGCCGCAGACCAGCCCGATGAGCTGCGGCAGGAAGGGCAGAGCCTTCTTCCGCTGGGGCGCGAACAGCCCCTCCGCGGCGAGGGACTTCTTCAACTGCTCCAGCCGCGCGAGGAGTTCACCGACCCCAACGGGCCTTATCTCGGCGGCCCGCAGGGACAGCTGCCCCCGCGGCGCATACCACTCCGGCTTCGCGAGTACGACGACCCGCGCACCCTCGCTCACCACATCGGCGACGGCGTCGAAGACCTGCCGGTAGCAGGTGACGCCGACGGAGATGTCGTGCGACGGATCCCGCAGGGTAAGAAACACCACCCCGGCGCCGGGCCGCCGCGAGAGCTGAGTGATCTGCCCCTCGACCCAGACGGCCCCCAGCCGGTCGATCCACCCACCGATGAGCCGCGACACCTCACCGACGGGCAGGGGCGCTTCTGCGGACGTGTTGAGAGCCATGCGGCGAGCGTAACGGCCACAACTGACAACGCAGGTCAGCCCATCCAGCCCGTCCGGCGTTCGAGGACGAGGCCGTCCAGGCCGAAAGCGGGGTTCTGGGGGCGCAGCCCCCAGGGTCGGGACGGGAACGGGCGGCGGGGGCGATCCGATCTTCGGCCCCCCGAACGCGGCCTTACGATGGACCGCATGACTGCTTCGCCTGGCCGCCGTGTCCTGCTCGCCGCCCCCCGGGGCTACTGCGCGGGTGTGGACCGCGCCGTGATCGCCGTCGAGAAAGCCCTGGAGCAGTACGGGGCTCCGATCTATGTCCGGCACGAGATCGTGCACAACAAGTACGTCGTGCAGACCCTGGAGAAGAAGGGCGCCGTCTTCGTCGAGCGCACGGAGGAGGTCCCCGAGGGGAACATCGTCATGTTCTCCGCGCACGGCGTCGCCCCCGTCGTCCACGAAGAGGCAGAGCGCGGCAAACTCGCCACCATCGACGCGACCTGCCCGCTCGTCACCAAGGTCCACAAGGAAGCCGTCCGTTTCGCCAATGAGGACTACGACATCCTCCTGATCGGGCACGAGGGCCACGAGGAGGTCATCGGCACCTCCGGCGAGGCCCCCGAGCACATCCAGCTCGTGGACGGGCCGGGGGACGTCGCCAAGGTCGAGGTCCGCGACCCGTCCAAGGTCGTCTGGCTGTCCCAGACCACCCTCTCCGTGGACGAGACCATGGAGACCGTCGACGCGCTGCAGGAGAAGTTCCCGCAGCTGATCTCGCCGCCCAGCGACGACATCTGCTACGCCACGCAGAACCGTCAGCTCGCGGTGAAGCAGATGGGCGCCGAGGCCGAGCTGGTGATCGTCGTCGGTTCCCGCAACTCCTCCAACTCCAAGCGGCTCGTCGAGGTCGCCAAGCTCGCGGGCTCGCGCGAGGCGTATCTCGTGGACTTCGCCGACGAGATCGACGAGGCCTGGCTGGAGGGCGTGTCCACGGTCGGCGTCACCTCCGGTGCCTCCGTCCCCGAGGTCCTGGTCGAGCAGGTCCTGGAGTGGCTCGCGCAGCGCGGCTTCGAGGACGTCGAGATCGTCAAGGCGGCCGAGGAGTCCATCACGTTCTCGCTGCCCAAGGAGCTCCGCCGGGACCTGCGCGAGGAGGCGGCGGCGCTGATCGCGGAGCGAACCGGCACCTCGCCGGAGTGACTGTCAGTCGTCCGTCGTAACGTAGGGCCATGCAGATCTTCGGTGTGGACATCGGTGGATCCGGGATCAAGGGCGCCCCTGTGGACCTGGACAAGGGCGACCTGGCGGAGGAGCGCTGCAAAGTGCTCACTCCGCACCCGGCTACACCCGACAGCGTGGCCGACGGTGTGAAGCAGGTCGTAGACCACTTCGGCTGGACCGGCCCGGTCGGCCTCACCTTCCCCGGCGTGGTCACCGGCGGATCCACCATCCGCACGGCGGCCAATGTCGACAAGAGCTGGATCGACACGGACGCGGGCGCGTTGTTCAGCGCCCGCCTGGGTGGCCTGCCGGTGACGGTGGTCAACGACGCGGACGCGGCGGGCGTCGCCGAGATGCACTTCGGCGCGGGCCGGGGCCGCCGGGGCACGGTCATCCTGCTGACCTTCGGAACCGGCATCGGCAGTGCCCTGTTCGTCGACGGCACCCTGGTGCCCAACACCGAGCTGGGCCATCTGGAGCTGCACGGCCACGACGCGGAGAAGCGCGCCTCCAGCAAGGCCAGGGAGGACGGCGAGCTGACCTGGGAGCACTGGGCGCACCGCGTGCAGAAGTACCTCGCCCACGTCGAGATGCTGTTCTCACCGGAACTGATCGTCATCGGCGGCGGCGTCAGCCGGAAGTCCGAGAAGTTCCTGCCCTTCATCGACGGCATCAAGGCGGAGATCGTCCCGGCGCAGCTGCAGAACAACGCGGGGATCGTGGGTGCGGCCATGCACGCCGCGGAGAGCTAGGGCCGGGCCTCGGGGTCTAGTACCGGGGCGGACGGCGGCCTCCGGTGCGTTGGCGTCGCATCAGGGCGGCCTTCCGTCCCGTGACGATCAGGCCCGCGACGAGGGTCCCCCCGTACAACCACCCGGCCTGGGTGGCCAGTGCCGTCACCAGGCCCATCAGCCGGCCGAGCAGCCCGCCGCTGCTGTCGGCCACCGGGAGCAGGCCCGCTGCGAAGGCGATCGGTACGACGACGGGTGCGGTCGCCAGGTCGCTCTTGCGCACCCAGACCGCGGTCAGCAGGCACACCGGCAGGAACAGCACGCCGTACAGCGTCAGCGACGCCCCGAAGAGCAGCTGGTCGAGACAGCCGAGCGCGAACATCAGCGCCCCGCAGAACAGACCGCTGCCCAGCCCGGTCAGCCGCGGGTTGGGCAGCCGCCGTGCCTTCTCGACCGGCGGCGGGCCGGGCTGCCGCGCCGCCGGGCGGGTCGCGGGGCGGCGCTGTCCGGCAGGTCGCGCACCACCGCCCGCACCCCCACCGCTTCCGCCGCGCTTCGCCTGCGGGGGCAGCGGGGGCGTGCCGCGTCGCGTTCCGTTGTGCGGTGGTCCCGACCCGTGTTGCTCCACCGGACCAACTTAGGTCGGTTTATGTGCGCAATCGCCCCTCAGACACGCCGAGGGTCGGACCCTGGCCAAGCGTTCGACGGGGCGCCGGGGCGGGGACCGGTACGCCGTAGACTGGTGGATCGGCCCGCCCGTGCACCGAAGAAGGACCGGGCCCGCAGCCCCAGTCCCCTGATGTCTCTCACGTACGGGAAGTCGCAACGTGTCGCTCACGATCGGAATCGTCGGTCTGCCGAATGTCGGCAAGTCGACCCTGTTCAACGCCCTGACCAAGAACGACGTGCTCGCGGCCAACTACCCGTTCGCCACGATCGAGCCCAACGTGGGTGTCGTCGGCGTCCCCGACGCCCGGCTGACGAAACTGGCCGAAATCTTCTCCTCGCAGCGCATCCTCCCGGCGACCGTCGACTTCGTCGACATCGCGGGCATCGTGAAGGGCGCGTCCGAGGGCGAGGGCCTGGGCAACAAGTTCCTCGCGAACATCCGTGAGTCCGATGCGATCTGCCAGGTCATCCGTGCCTTCAAGGACGAGAACGTCGTGCATGTCGACGGCAAGGTCTCGCCTAAGGACGACATCGAGACGATCAACACCGAGCTGATCCTCGCCGACCTCCAGACCATCGAGAAGGTCCTGCCCCGGCTCCAGAAGGAGTCGCGGATCAAGAAGGACGTGGCGCCGAAGGTCAAGGCGGTCGAGGAGGCCAAGGAGATCCTGGACAAGGGCGTCACGCTGTTCTCGGCGGGCATCGTCCAGGGTTCCGGCAACGAGGAACTCCTCCACGACCTGCACCTCCTGACCACGAAGCCCTTCCTCTACGTCTTCAACGTCGACGAGGACGAGCTGGTCGACGAGGACTTCAAGGCCGAGCAGCGCGCCCTGGTCGCCCCCGCGGAGGCGATCTTCCTCAACGCCAAGCTCGAGGCGGACCTCGCCGAGCTCGACGAGGAGGACGCCATGGAGCTCCTGGAGTCCGTCGGCGCCGAGGAGCCGGGCCTCACCACCCTCGCGCGCGTGGGCTTCAACACCCTCGGCCTGCAGACGTACCTCACCGCCGGCCCCAAGGAATCCCGCGCCTGGACCATCAAGAAGGGCGCCACCGCCCCCGAGGCCGCCGGTGTCATCCACACCGACTTCCAGAAGGGCTTCATCAAGGCGGAGGTCATCTCCTTCGCCGACCTGGTGGAGACCGGCTCGGTGGCCGAGGCCCGCGCGAAGGGCAAGGCCCGGATGGAGGGCAAGGACTACGTCATGCAGGACGGGGACGTGGTGGAGTTCCGCTTCAACGTGTAGCGGGTGACGTGCCACTACGTCGCTGATCTGGCAAATATGCAGGCCAGAGGGGTCCGGCTCTCCGGGGTCGGGCTCCTGGCTTTTCCCGTGCCGGGGCGTGCGCTGTCATGGCCCGGCTGCTCTCCCGGCTGAACAGGGGAAGGTCCGTCACCGCGGTGCCGTGCGGATGGCGCCGTCGAGGCGCGCGGGCTGGGGGATCTGGCGCCCGAGGGAGTCGCGGGCCTCCTGGTGCAGTCCTGTGATGAGGGGGGCGTCGAACAGGCCGGTGCGATCGGGACCACGCGGATGAGGTGCTGGGAGAGTGACGGCGGCCCGTGGGTGACGACATTCCCTCAGACGCTCGCCGGGCCGAGAGCTCACGCCGACTGAGCAAACCGTCGACCGTGCACTGTCCGCGGCGCGGGCACCGGTCGAGCGCGGCGTGGCACGGCTGAAGCCCTGGCGCATCTTCCGCAGATCCAGGTGCAGCCCGAACCGAATGACGTCGATCGGCGCGGCCGTCCTCACCCTGGAGCGCGCCGTCGGTTGGCGGGTGGCCATTCTCCTCGGCATTGCGGTCTCACTGGCGGCGGCCGAGTGAGCCTTCCCCATGACGCCGAAGGTGGCACTGCCAGTGACAGTCTCCGCAGGAGTGCTGTCGAGAGGGATCTGGCTGAGCGGCGGCGGTCGGTTGAGGCTGGGATGCATGACTACCGCTGAAACCGCCACGACCGCCGCGGCCGCGCCGCCGACCAGTGTCCGCATGACGGGCCGTCAGGCCGCTGCCCTGGTGGTGCTCCTGGCGTCGCAGTTCATGATGGCCGCCGACTTCTCCGTGCTGAACGTCGCGCTGCCCGAAGTCGGCACATCACTGGGGTTCTCGACGGGGAGCCTGCAGTGGATCACCACGACGTTCGCGTTGTGCGCCGCCGGGTGCACTCTGGTCTTCGGCCGCGTCGGTGACTATGTGGGGCGTCGGCGCATCTTTACTGCCGGAATGGTCGTCCTGACGGTTTCCTCGCTTGTCGGCGGCCTCGCCGACTCCCCTGCGTTGCTGCTGATCGCCCGTACCCTGCAGGGCCTGGCCACCGCCGCCGTCACGCCCGCCGCGCTCGCGCTGCTGACCACAGCATTCACCGAACCCAGCCTGCGCACCCGGGCGCTGGGTCTGAACAGCGTGATGATGAGCTCCGGCTTCAGTGTCGGCGCGATCCTCGGCGGTGTCCTCACGGACGTGTTCTCCTGGCGTTGGGCTTTCTTCATCAACATCCCCGTGGCCATCGCGGCGATCGTGGTGGTGCCGATCGTCGTCGATGAGAGCCGGGCGGAGCAGCGCAGCCGCATCGACCTGCCCGGTGCACTGCTGATCACTCTGGGCCTCTTCGTCGGGATCTACGGCGTCACCCGAGTCGGGGAGGGAGGCCTCGACCTGGCTGCGGGCGGCTCGCTTGTCGCCGCCGCCGTGCTGCTCGGCGGCTTCTGGGCCGTGGAGAGCCGTACTGCCGACGCCCTGGTACCGGTGAACATTCTCAAGAAGCCCGACATCGCCTTCGGCAACCTGGCTGCCCTGTTCATCTTCGGCGGCGAGACCGCGCTGATCTTCTTCACCGGGCTGTACGTCCAGAACGTGCTCGGCCTTTCCTCGATGGTCGCCGGCCTGGTGCTGCTCGGCATCGGCGTGGGCCAGATCATCGCCGGCACCGTCGGTCCGCGCATCCTCCGGAAGGTCTCGCCGCGTACGATGCTCGGCGTCTCCCTGTTCCTGCAGGGCGCGTTCATGCTGCCGGCGCTGTGCGCCACCTCGGACTCGTACTGGTTGATCCCGTTGATCGCCACCCAGTTCGTGAACGCCTTCTTCTCCATGCTGGCCGCCCTGTGCTTCATGGTCATCGCCACCTCGTCCGTCGAGTCCGACATGCAGGGCATGGCCACCGGCATGGCCACCCAGAGCCAGCAGGTCGGCATCGCGATCGGCATCCCGCTGGTGAGCGCGGTCTTCGCCGCCGTCATCGGACAGGGCACTGTCTCCGCCGCCGAGGAACTCACCGGTATCCACGTCGCGATCGGCGTGGCCGGAGTCTCCCAGGTAGCCGTCGGTCTGCTGCTGTGGCTGGTGCTGCGCGGGAAGGCCCGGCAGGCGGCGTCCGTCACCGCGTAACTCCCCCGGCGCGGTGGCCGAACGGCCGGGTGGGCGGAGTAAAGAACCGTCCACCCGGCCGTCGTGGCCTCGGGTGCCGCGAACCGGGGCGATGTTGCCGTTGCCGTACGGCACTTCATAATGAGAAGGGTGGAACAGATCGTGAACACGGACCTCGGCAGCTACCTGCGACAGATGCGTGAGCGCATCCGGCCGGAGCAGCGGGGACTGCGCACCAGCGGCTCCCGGCGGGTTCCCGGACTGCGCCGGGAGGAGGTGGCCGCCCTCGCGGGAGTGAGCCAGACCTACTACACCCGGCTCGAGCAGTCGCAGACCGCACATGCCTCCCCGCAGGTCCTGCTCTCCATCGCCCGCGCACTTGATCTGAGCCTCGACGAACAGGATTACCTGCTCAAGATCGGGACGCCGATGCAGAATCCGCAGCAGCAGGCGCCCCATGAGGACCAGTTGAGCCCGAGCACCAAAATGTTGATGGCGTCACTGGGGAATGTGGCGGCGGCCGTGTTGAACTACCGGTGCGACATCCTTGCCTGGAACTCGCTCTACCACCGGCTGTTCGCGCCGCATCTCGACTTCGACGTCACCGAGGACGCCCAACTGCGCCCGAACGTCATCAAGATGAACTTCCTCGACGACGAAGTCCGGGCCCTGTACGCGGACTGGGCCGCGGAGTCCGAGTCGAACGTGACCTATCTGCGTTTCATCTCCGGGAACCACCGGCACGATCCGCGATTGGCCGAACTGATTGGTGAACTGACCATTCAAAGCGAGGAGTTCGCGGCGCTCTGGTGGCGACAACGGGTGGCCAACTGCATCGAGGGTACGAAGCTCTTCAGCCATCCGGTCGTCGGCGAAGTGGAGTTGATGTACCAGTCCGCGGACCTTCAGGACGGCAACATCCTGAAGTTCTACCACGCGGAACCGGACTCACCGCACGAGGCGGCCCTTCAGCTCCTGACGGTGGATCTGAACTCCGTTCACCGTCGCTGAAAGCAGCAACAGGAGCTTGGCGAGGCGCTCGGCCGGGGTTTCCCAGGCTCAGTCTTCACTCCTCGCCGTCATCTCAGGGAAGGAGTGGCTGATCCGCCGGCAGAGTCCCCGAATCACCATCAAAGGTCAAGATTCCGTGTATGCGGCGCAGAGGGCCGGTATTCACCTCGCGATTCGAAAGAACATCGAGGAGTTCATATCCAGCGACTAGAACCACCTCATTCCCTTCATATGACTCCAGGTTGATCACTGCGGCCTCAAGCAGGCCAACCTCGCCGACGAGCAAGGGTATGCTGTCACGACCTTTTGTCAGGGCCAATCCAGCTCGCGCATACAGTGATGGTATGAGGGAGGCTCCGCTGGCGCGGGCGATGGTGTCGCCGTCAGTATCGCTCAACTCGGAGATTCTATTACGGGCATGCTCAAGAACTCCTACGAGAGCAATCAGTTCTCGAATGGTAATCTGGACGGCGTCCGAGGTCGCCGAGTAATTCGAGGGCGGTTGGGGTTCATCGCGACGGCGGCGGCGTATCAAAAGGTACTCCCGTAAAGGCCTGTGGCGGGCTCTGAATCCCGTGGATACACCCGCTTGCCGCAGGACAGTTGACGGGACAGGGCTGCATCCCGGTAATCACGGACCGCCTTTGAGAGCTCGGAGGACCGCGACAAATTCGGTGAGCACCTTCAAGTCCACATTTCAGTGCACCTCGGACTGCCAACCGACACCTGAAGTATAGCGAAAGCCCTTTCCTTGTCGACCCGGCCGGTCACGCTTTGCTTCAGCATGCCCTATCTTTACGTCAGTAATACCGGCGCAGGCCAAGTCTGCGAGACCCGCCGACCAAATACCGCACGCCCCACCGCACTGCGCACACGATACCCACGCGGTGGTGCAATCCGCTTCTGTCGAGGGACAGCGAGCCGTCGGATGCCGGGGTTATCCTCGCGCAATTCTCGGCCTCGCGCCCGTCGTGGGCAATACCATGCGGTGGCGTCTCGATTGCGACTGAGATGTCGTCTCACATAACCGCCAATAACGGTGCCCCGCCACCGGCGTCCGTCGAGGTCATAGTGGTTGAGCGGGTCGCCGTTGCAGGCGAGTCGTCCGGATGCGTGGGCAGCGTGGTCCTGATGACCCGGCCCTGGGCTGTCCGTATCGCCGCTCAGGGCGTGGGTGAGGGTGACCCGGTGCAGCGGACCGTACTCCTCCAACTCCCGCCTGCCGTCGGCCGGCGAGACTCGAGCACAAGCCGGCTGGTTCGCGGGCGACCGGCACCGCGGCGATGGTGGGCCTCTTGTTGCGGCATCGAACCGCTTCCAGCGGTGGTGCAGCCGGCGATTGCCGCGATCGGCCGGTCACGCACCGCGGGTGGCTGTTTTTTCCTGGCGCCGGATCAACTCCCTGCTGATCCGGCGGCGTTTACGGTGATGCCAGGCCGCCTCGACCAGAAGACGGCGGGCGTGGCTGTTGCCGGTCTGCGCTGACGCCACGTGGTCTTCGCCGCTGACCCGGAACCGGCCGGAGCCGCTGCTCAAGGGTCAGCGAGGAGTGAGGAGGCAGAATTCGTTGCCTTCCGGGTCGGCCAGAACCCTCCAGTGGATTGCGGACTGGTCGATACCAGGGTCGGTGGCGCCCAGGGCGCGCAGTCTGGCTTCCTCTGCTCCCAGGTCGTC
Organism: Streptomyces sp. NRRL S-646; assembly: GCF_000720765.1. Lineage (GTDB taxonomy): Bacteria > Actinomycetota > Actinomycetes > Streptomycetales > Streptomycetaceae > Streptomyces. The sequence goes on along the minus strand of NZ_JODC01000003.1, from coordinate 354,181 downwards.
ACCGGGGTAGGGGCAGACGTCCAGGTGGACGCGGTTCCACCCGCTCTTGGTGTCGGGGGTGCGGAGGAACTCCAGGTAGGGGCCGACGCCTTTGGCGGAGCGCATGGTCGCGTGGTCGTCGGTGACCTCGTGCAGCGTCCAGTCCATCGCCTGGCCCCAGAACCGGGCCATCCCCCGTGGGTCGGTGCAGTCGACCACCACCGCGGCGATCGGCCCGGTGTCCTGGTAGATCGGGCGGGGCTCCAGGACGCAGAACTCGTTGCCCTCCGGGTCGGCCATGACCGTCCAGGGGACGTCGCCCTGACCCACGTCGGCAGTCGCCGCGCCGAGATCCTTCAAGCGCGCGACCAACTCCGCCTGATGGGCGGTCGAGGTGGTGGCCAGATCAAGGTGCACCCGGTTCTTCACTGTTTTGGGTTCCGGACGGGCGATGATGTCGATGCAGACGGCCACGGGATCGGGGTAGGCGAAACCCACGGGTTCGAGGTTGGTGACGCCGGGTCCCTCGCTGTCGACACCCCAACCAAGTGCCTCCGCCCAGAACCGGCCGAGCGCGGAGTCGTCCCGGGCCTTCATATTGATCTGCACGAGTCTGGTTGCCATGCCGCAGATCCTAGAAGCCGCCGCCTACTCGGGCCGCCGCGATCGGATGTCCTTGTGAACGAAGGCTCCACGAGGACAGGCTCACCCGCCTCCGGGGACCTGCTCCGTCACCTGCCGACAAGCCTCCGCATACGCCCCCACCAACGGCCTGTGGTCACCCTTTCGCCAGGCCAGCACGTACCGGCTGGGCGTGAGCCCGCGGACGGGTCGGGTCACCACGCCGCCGAGGGTGATCAGCGGGACGTTGCCCACCGCCACCAGGCAGACGCCGAGGCCCGCGACCAGGGCCTCGTAGGTCTCCTCCGTGCTGGCGATCTCCGCGCCGATGCGGGGGAGCCGGCCCGCGCGTTCCTCGACCGCGAGCCAGTAGTCCCGCAGCGGCCCCGCGCTCTTCGGGAGGGCCAGGAAGGGTTCCTCGGCCAGGTCCGCGAAGTCGATCTCGGGGCGGGAGGCGAGGGGGTGGGTGTCGGGGAGGGCGACCAGGCGGGGTTCCTCGGCGACGACCGTCCAGGCGTAGCGGTCCTGGCCGGGCAGGGGCAGCCACACGAAAGCCATGTCCGTGTCGCCGTCCGCCAGGCCCGCGGTCGGGTCGTCCCAGCTCACCTGGCGCAGACGGACCGCGGCCTCCGGATGCGAGGCCGTGAAGCGGGAGCGGATCGCGGGCAGCAGACCGCCGCGGCCGGGGCTGGTGCTCATGCCCACCACCAGGGTGCTGCGCTGCGCGGCCCGCGCCTGAGCCACCACGGACGCGGCCTGCGCCCACGCGTCCAGCACCCGCCGGGCGTGCGGCAGCAGCGCCGCGCCCGCCGCGGTGAGCGCCACGCCGTGCCGGTCGCGCCGCAGCAGCTCCACCCCCAACTGCCGCTCCAGCGCCCGGATCTGCTTGCTCAGTGCGGGCTGCGAGACGTACAGCCGCTCGGCCGCGCGCGTGAAGTGCAGTTCCTCGGCGACCGTGACGAAGTACCGCAGGTCCCGCACATGAACGTCCGCCGTCATAGCCATCGGTTATCACCGTAGGTCTTGGACGGGCAACTCGCCACAGGAGCAGCCTGGTTCACGAGGTGCTCAGGGAGTCACTCCGAGCATTGGCCAGGGAGGGTGGGTCTTCGTGAACAAGGTGTGGCTGATCACCGGCGCCAGCAGCGGACTCGGGCGGGCCGTCGCCGAGGCGGCGGTCGCCGACGGTGACGTCGTGGTCGGAGCCGCGCGGCGGCCCGAAGGGCTGGACGACCTCGTGGCCGCCCACCCCGACCAGGTCGAGGCGCTGCGGCTCGATGTCGCGGACACGACCGCCGCCGAACCTGCGGTACGGGACGTGGTGGCGCGGCACGGGCGGATAGACGTCCTGGTCAACAACGCCGGTCGCGGCCATGTCGGTGCCTTCGAGGAGACCACCGAGGACGAGCTGCGCGCCCTGTTCGACGTGCACGTCTTCGGCCCGGCCGCCCTGGTGCGCGCCGTACTGCCGTACATGCGCTCCCGGCGCTCGGGCGCGATCGTGCAGATGAGCAGCATGGGCGGGCAGACGTCCTACCCCGGGTTCTCGGCGTACAGCGGAACGAAATTCGCCCTGGAGGGCATGTCCGAGGCGCTCGCGGGCGAGGTCGCCGAGTACGGCATCAAGGTCCTCGTCGTCGAGCCGGGTGCCTTCCGTACGTCGCTGTACGACGGGACGCAGGCCAGCGCCGACGGCGGGGCGTACGCCACCGTGGGCGGGACGCGCGCGATGGTCGACGCCGGCTTCGACGAGCGGGCCGGCGACCCGGCCAAGGCCGCGGCGCTCATCCTGGCCGCGCTGGAGGCGGGACAGACCCCGCTGCGCCTGCCGCTCGGCGACGACGGCGTGAGTGCGGTCCTCGACCACCTCGACCAGGTACGCGACGACGTCCTCGCCTGGGAGAAGCGCACCCGCCGCACGGGCTTCCGCGACTGAACCGCCCGACCGGGCCTCAGATCCCGTCCACCCACGCCACGGTGAACGGCTCCTCGGGCACTCCCGGCCCCATCGGGCCGCCCTTGTCGAACTGCGAGCGGACGACCAGCAGCCGGCCGTGGGTGCGGGCGAGCGTGGTCGGGGTCTGCAGAGCGGTGTCGGTGAACTGCCGCTCCAGGCGGGCCGAGGTGCCGTCCGGGGACAGCCGCCAGCGGCTGAGAGTGTTGGTGGCGTTGTGCGCGGCACACAGCGTGCCGTGCCCCAGCTCCAGACCGTCGCCGTGCTTCAAGTCGCCGCCTTTCAGGGCCACTTGGCGTACGGAACCGGAGACCGTACCCACTCGGTACAGGCCGCCGCCCGTCATGCCGACGGCGAGCAGGTACCGCCCCGACGGGTCGACCACTATGCCGTTGAGGAAGAGCCCGTCGGACGGGGCCACGGCGCTCAGGTCGTAGGCGGCGTCGAGGGTCGCGCTGCCGCCGCGGGCGCGGCCCAGGTCGGCCGGGGTGACGCGGTAGACCACCGGGCGGGAGCTGTCGGTGACGTAGGCCGTGCCGTCCGGCCCGAGCGCCAGGTCGTTGACGAACGAGGGGCCGCCGCCGGGGACGGTGAAGCGGGCGAGCAGGGCGCGGGTGCGCAGGTCGTAGACGTCCACCCCGGAGGTGGAGTCGATGACCCACAGACGCCCGGCCCGGTCAGCCTTCAGGCCGTTGGCGGTGGTACGGCCGTCGGTGCCGGACGGGAGGAAGACCTCGGCCGCGCGGCTGCCGCGCGCGGCCCGGTACACCGCACCCGTCGTGTACGAGCCGACATAGGCGTCGCCGGTGCGCGCGTCGAGCGCGATGCCTTCGGGGTAGGCGCGGTCTTCGGGAAGCGTGAAGGCCGTGCTGATGCGGGGTGCGGCAGCGGCCCGGGCGGCCGTCGCCGGAAGCGCCACGGCGCCGGCCAGCGCGGCGGCGGTGGTCAGGAACGTACGGCGGTGGATCGAACGGGACACGTCGGTGCCTCTCGTTTCGGGTCGGTTCGGTACTCACTCTCTTGTGTGCATGAACGTAGATTAGAACTCTAATCATCGTCAATGCATTAACGGATGGCTGCATGTTGACCGTTGAAAGGGGCCGCTACCATGCGGAGATGACGTCCATGCCCGTGTCCGAGCGCCTCGGCTCCCACCTCAAGCGGGCCGAACAGGCTCTCAGCGCGACGAAGGCGGCCGTCCTCAAGCCGGCCGGTGTGACGGTGGCGCAGTACTCGGCACTGCTCCACCTCTCCGAGAACCCCGGCATCTCGGCCGCGGCCCTGGCCCGCCTGTGCGGAGTCACCCCGCCGACGATGAACACGGTCCTGAACAACCTCCAGGACCGCGCCCTGATCGAGCGCACCCCCCACGAGTGGCACAAGAACGTCCTGGAGACCCGCCTCACCGACGAGGGCCGCGCGGTGATGGCCGACGCGGACGCCCGCGCCGTACGCGTCGAGCGGGCTCTGGCCGCCGAGTTCACGGACGAGGAACGCGAGGCGCTGGCCGGGCTGCTGGGGCGGTGCGTGGCACTGCTGGAGACGGAGCGCGGGCGGGCGTAACGGAGGCCGGGGGTCCTCTTTTCCTCACCGCACGCTTACCATGCGCCCAGTCGTACGTCAGTTTCGTACGTCAGTTCTGTGCGTCAGTCATCCGAACCAGGAGCACGGCAGCCGTGTCCACACCCCCGCCTCCGGGCCCGTACCCGTACCAGCCCTGGGGGCAGGGCTACCGGCCGTACAACGCTCCCGCGCCGGTCAACGGGGTCGCCATTGCCGCCCTGGTCCTCGGCATCCTCTGCTGCGTGCCGGCCCTGGGGCTGCTGCTGGGGCTGGTCGCACTGCGCCAGATCAGGAGGACCGGCGAACGCGGCAGGGGCATGGCCGTCACCGGTGCGGTCCTCTCCGGACTCGGGCTCGTGCTGTGGGTGGCGGTACCGGTCGGCGGCGCCGCGTTCGACGCCTGGGTGAAGGGCGCCGCACGCGACCACGGCAGCGCCTACTCCCTCACCGAGGGCGAGTGCTTCGACTCCCCGAGCGGATCCCTGGAGGGCATGGCCTACGACGTCGACAAGGTGCCTTGCAGCGGCCTGCACGACGCCGAGGTCTTCGCCACCTTCCGCATGACGGGCGGCGCGGCCTACCCCGGCGACGGCAGGCTCACGGACGTCGCCGACGCCAGGTGCTACGCGCTCCGCTACGGCTACGCCATGGACGCCTGGGCCGTGCCCGACGACGTCGACGTGTACTACCTGACGCCGAGCCGGCAGAGCTGGCGCTACGGCGACCGCGAGGTCACCTGCCTGTTCGGCAACACCGACGAGAAGGCCGGTCTGAAGGGTTCGCTGCGCAACGACAAGCAGACCCTGGACGCCGATCAGGTCGCCTATCTCAAGGCCGTCAACATCGAGAACGCCGCCCTGGACCGGCAGCCCCCGGACAGCCCCGACGACGATCTGCTGTCCAGCCGCCAGTGGGCCGGACGGATGTCGGCCGCGCTCACCGAGGAGGCCCGGACGCTGGGCGACCACCCCTGGCCGGCCGGTTCCAGGACACCGGTCGCGAAGGTCGCCAAGGAGGTCGCGGCGCGCCAGGAGGAATGGGCGCGCGCCGCGAAGGCCGGTGACGCGAGCAGCTTCTACGAGCACTACGACCTCGTCATGGCGCTCTCGACACCCGACCGTGCTGTCACCGCCCGCAAGGCTCTGGGCCTGGCTGCGACCCCGCCCGAATCCCGGGACGAGGAGGACGGTGGGGACGGCACCGGAGGTGGCTCCGAGTTCGAGGTGTGACCACGGCCATAGCGGGGAGAAAGTGCCTGCGTAAAGCCCTCCGTGGGCACATGTCATCACATCGAGTGATTCTCTGGCCTTTGCTTGCACGGCACAACCCTCGGTTGCCAGGCTGTTGCTGTCTGTACAAGCTGATGGGAGCGGCCAGTGACTTTCGGTGAGCAGCCGGCGTACCTGCGTGTCGCGGGTGATCTCCGCAAGAAGATCGTCAATGGTTCGCTGCCGCCGCACACCCGCCTCCCGTCCCAGGCCAGGATCCGCGAGGAGTACGGCGTCTCGGACACCGTCGCGCTGGAGGCGCGCAAGGTGCTGATGGCGGAGGGCCTGGTCGAGGGCCGCTCCGGATCGGGGACATATGTCCGCGAGCGGCCGGTGCCCCGCAGCGTGGCCCGCTCCGGGTTCCGCCCGGCCGGCGGCGCGACCCCCTTCCGCCAGGAGCAGGCCGACGGCGAGGGCCGCGGCACCTGGGAGTCCAACAGCGCCCAGGCCCAGGCGAGCAGCTGCGTCGCCGAGCGGCTCGACATCAAGCCCGGCGACCGCGTGATGTGCACGAGGTACGTCTTCCGTGAGGCCGGCGAGGCGATGATGCTCTCCACCTCCTGGGAGCCCCTCGCGGTCACCGGCCGCACCCCCGTGATGCTCCCCGAGGAGGGCCCCCTCGGCGGCATGGGCGTCGTCGAGCGCATGGCGGCGATCGACGTGATCGTGGACAACGTCACCGAGGAGGTCGGCGCCCGCCCCGGCCTCGCCGAGGAGCTCGTGACCCTTGGCGGCGTCCCCGGTCATGTCGTCCTGGTCATCCAGCGCACCTTCTTCGCCTCGGGCCGCCCCGTGGAGACGGCCGACGTCGTCATCCCCGCCGATCGCTACCGCGTGGCGTACCACCTCCCAGTGAAGTAGCGCACACCTTTACGGCAGTTGACCCCGCCGCCCCCTCCGTACGACCCCCTCCGCGCGCCCTCGGAGCCCGCCCCTTTGCCGGTGGAATCTGGCCGTTCTCGCAGGTCGCCCCGCGCATGCCCGGGATGCCGCTGACCGGATGCGTCGACAGTCGCGTGCGGCGCATTCGAGTCCGTGCGCCCCCCTCGTTCTGGCCGGTTGCGTACCTCTTTGTGAAAAGCCGTGTTCGCTGCGTAAAGGTAAGGCGTAGGCTCGGGCATATGCGGATTGCGGTTTCCTTAGAGGGTGGGGTACGGCACGAACCGCGGGCGAGGGGCGGTCGGGCCGGAGCAGGAAGGAGCGGTGGGGCGCGATGAACGACGGCACGATCACGCTTCCCTGGCTCGTCATTCGGCAGGACGACAACGGCAATCGCTACCGCGTGGGCCGGTACGCGACCCGGGCCGAGGCCCAGAAGATCGCGGACAGCCTCGACGACCGCGGACACAAGCAGCTGTACTGGGTCGAGCGCATAGGTCAGAACGGGCAGAACGGAACAGCCGCGGCCAACTGACTCCCGTAGGCTCCCACGCATGACGGAACGGATCGTGGTGGTGGGCGCCGCCCTGTTCGACGGCGGCCGCCTGCTCGCCGCGCGCCGTAGCGCGCCTCCCGAACTCGCCGGCCGCTGGGAACTTCCCGGCGGCAAGGTCGAACAGGGCGAGACCCCCGACGCGGCCCTCGTACGCGAACTGCGCGAGGAACTCGGCGTGGACGCCGAGGCCGTAGCCCGCGTACCGGGTGAGTGGCCCTTGAAGCCGCCGTACGTCCTGCACGTATGGACGGCCCGCCTGCGCCCGGCTTCCCCCGCTCCCAAACCCCTCCAGGACCACGACGAACTGCGCTGGCTCACCCCGGCCGAGATCTGGGACGTACCGTGGCTGGACCAGGACATCCCGGCGGTCCGTGAGCTGACCGCCCACTGGGGGCAGGGGCGAAGCCCCGCCCCTCAGGGGCGCGGGGCCCCTGTCGATTTGCGGCTGCCGCCGCGCGGGCGCGACTAGCCACAACGCACCCGCAGTCGCCCGACAAACACGCACCCCCGAGTTCATGGGCGGGCGGCTCCACCAGCGGAGCTAAGCGCGCCACGGCGGACGGTACTGCGTGCCGGATATCGGGTATGTCCCCACTAACCCCACGAAAACAGACATTGGTGGGCTCGGGCCTGGGAAGTGATCGGCGTGATCGACACTGAAGGCGACTGCGCCGAGTGGACCTTTCCCGCGGAACCGGGCGCCGTCCGGGGGGCCCGCGCCGCCGTCCGCGGCCAACTGCGCACCTGGGAGCTCGACGTACTCGGAGATCTCACGGCCCTGCTGGTCAGCGAGCTGGTGACCAACTCCCTGCGGCACGCCACCGGACCCATCGGCGTACGCCTCGTGCGGCCCGCCGGCCTTCAGGACGTCCTGCTGGTGGAGGTCTCCGACCCGCTCCCCGACCCGCCGCGCGAACGCGTCGCCCGCCCCGAGGACGAGAGCGGCCGCGGGCTGCAACTCGTCGCCCACTCCTCGCGCCGCTGGGGCACCCGGCCCGGCGAGGCGGGCAAGACGGTGTGGTTCGAACTCGCCGTACCCGGCTGAGCAGGTCCCCGGTCCGGCCCTTCGGACGCTGTACGCGAACGCCCGCCCTGTCGACCGACTGGTTCAGGCCGGTGGCAGTGTCCGGCGCGGGTGATTCGACGAGGTGTCGGCTGGTTAGAAGACTGGAAGTGTTGTCGCAGCCGGGACCGAAAACCGTCGGGACCGTGCTGTGATCGTGAACACCGTGTTGTGCGGCGCCGTAGTGCTGGATACTGCGGGCAGCCGCACCCGGTGACCGGTGCCGGACGCGGTGAGCTGGAGGGGACGGTTCGCGTGAGCGAGATACCAGCGAAGGCCACGGAGTCCGAGGACCCGTCGGACGGCGCGAGGGCGGAGGCCGCGGGTGATGCCGCGGCCGATGTGACGAGCGGGACGGCGGGCCGGACGGGCCTGTCTTCCTTCGACGGGACCGACGGGACCGACGGGACACCTCACGGTGACGCCATGTGGCAGAGCAGTCCGCCCGGCTCCATCTACGACTACATCAAGGTCGCGTCCTTCTCCATCGGCCCCGACGGGCTCGTCGACCAGTGGAGTCTGCGCGCCGAGCAGCTCTTCGGGATCCCCGCCGGGCGCGCGGTCGGCATGGACCCCATCGAGGCGTTCATCGACCACGACCTGCGGGAGCAGGGTCAGCGCAAGATGGCCGAGATCCTCGACGGGCGGGAGTGGACCGGAGTGGTCCCGTTCCGGCAGCCCGGTGGGGCGGCGGGGGAGAGCGGGCGGGAGGGGCTCGCCGAGGTCTATGTGATGCCGACGCGGACCGAGGAGGGCGAGAAGGCCGCCGTCTGCATCGTGGTCGACGTACGCACCCTGCGCAGCATCGAGACCGACCTTGCCGCCTCGCAGTCGATTTTCGGTCAATCTCCTTTCGGTTTCCTTCTGATCGACCCCGACCTGCGGGTCCGCCGTGTCAACGAGCAGTTTGCGAACACCTTCGGTGGCACGCCCGACGACCACCGCGGCCGCGGCGTCCACGACTATCTGCAGCGGCCCGAGGCCGAGCGGGTCGCGGCCACCCTGCGCCGGGTCCTGGAGACCGGCAACTCCATCACGGACATGCACGTCACAGGCTTCGTGCCGGGTTCCGAGGACCGTCGGCACTGGTCCATCAACCTGTACCGCGTGCACAGCGGCTCCGGCCGCCCCATCGGCGTGGCATGGCTCGGAACCGACATCACCTCCCGCCGCGCCGCGGCCCGCGAAGCCGCTGCCGCGCGGCGCAATCTCGCCCTTCTCAACGAGGCAGGCGCCCGCATCGGCAACTCCCTCGACCTGGAGACCACGGCCCGCGAACTCCTCGACGTCGTCGTCCCCGGCTTCTGCGACCTCGCCACGGTCGACCTCTACCAGGGCCTGCTGGCGGGCGACGAGACCCCGCCGGGCCTCGCCGACGGCAGCGGGGAGCTGCGCCGGGTCGCCTTCGCCAGCGCGGTCTCCGACGCACCGTTCGTCGGGGGCGGCGCACCCGTCGCCGTGGGCGCGGTCCACCACTACCCCTTCAACTCCCCTTGTGCGGACGCCCTGCGCACCGCCCGCACCCAGCTCGTCCCCGCCGAGGAGGGCGGCCTCGTCCAGTCCACGCTGGCCGTGCCGATGGTCGCCCACGACACCGTCGTAGGACTCGCGCAGTTCGCCCGTACGAAGGGCAGCGAGCCGTTCGGGGACCGGGACCGGGACCTGGCGGTGGAGCTCGCGGCGCGCGCCGCCGTCTGCATCGACAACGCGCGCCTGTACCGCCGTGAGCACGAACGCGCCCTGATGCTGCAGCGGTCACTGCTCCCGCCGGGCGACCCGGTCGCCTCCGGTCTGGACATCGCCTGCCGCTATCTGCCGGGCAACTCCTCCGCCGACCGCCCCAGCGAGGTCGGCGGCGACTGGTTCGACGTGATCGAACTGCCGGGCCACCGTACGGCGTTGGTGGTCGGGGACGTCATGGGCCGCGGTCTGCGCGCGGCGGTGGCGATGGGCGAACTCCGTTCGGCGGTACGGACCCTCGCCCTTCTCGACCTGGAACCTGCGGAAGTGCTGAGCGCGTTGGACGAGATCGCGCGGGGCCTCGGCGCGCCCGGCGGCGTCCAGCAGGCGACCCGCGCGGCCCGCCGCCCCCGCGAGGCGGACCTCTCGGAGGTGTACCTCGCCACCTGCGTCTACGCGGTCTACGACTCCGTCACCCGCCGCTGCACCTTCGCCAACGCCGGCCATCTGCCGCCCGTCCTGGTCGAGCCCGGCGAGGACGCGCTGATGCTCGACGTGCCGCCGGGCATGCCGCTCGGCGTCGGCGGAGAGCCCTTCGAGGAGGTGGAGGTCGAACTACCCGAAGGCGCGCTGTTGGCGCTCTACACGGATGGACTGGTCGAAAGCCGCGATCACCCCCTGGACGAGGGCCTCCAGGCCTTCGTAGGGGCCCTCACCGACCCCGCCCACCCGTCACCCGACGACCACCCCTCAACGACGGGGCTGCGCGCCGACACCCATCGAAACCTGGAGGACGTCTGCGACCACGTCCTCAACACCCTCGACACCCACCACGGCGAGGACGACATCGCCCTGCTGATGGCCCGCGTCCAGGGCCTGCCCGCCGATTCCGTCGGCGACTGGACGCTGCCGCGCGAGCCGCGCAGCGTGGGCAGGGCCCGTGAGTACGCCCGCGGCCAGCTGCTGTCCTGGGACCTCGAACCCCTCGTCGACACAACGGAGTTGCTGGTCAGCGAGCTGGTCACCAATGCCCTGCGGTACGGCGAGGGCGAGATAAGACTGCGGCTCCTGCTGGACCGCACCCTGGTCTGCGAGGTCTGGGACTCCGGCCTCGTCCAGCCCCGCCGACGCCGCGCCCGTGACACCGACGAGGGCGGCCGTGGCCTCCAGCTCGTCGGCCTCCTGAGCGCGGCGTGGGGCTCCCGCCGCACCCCACGCGGCAAGACGGTGTGGTTCGAACTGCCGCTGCCGGACGGGGAGACGGGGCTGGCGGATCCGGCGGAGGCGCTGCTGAGTCTGTTCTGAGCGGGGCGCTCCGCGGGCTGTGCGGATTCGCGCCGCCGCGGGGCGCAATGGGCCGTCGCTCGTCTGCCGGCATGTCGTGGCTGGTCGCGCCCCACGCGGCGGAGCCGCATATCGACACAGCCCTGCGCCCTCGGCGGCGGAGCCGCATGTGGATACAGCACCGCGCCTTCGGGGCGCGGCCGCTGTACCGACGTGCAGGTCCGCTGCGGTGCTGTCGCGACTGCTCCGTTGTGCGTCGCGGCTTCTCGGCAGGGCCCGCGATGGCCGTCGCTCGTCTGCCGGCATGTCGTGGCTGGTCGCGCCCCACGCGGCGGAGCCGCATATCGACACAGCCCCGCGCCCCTGGGGGGCGCGGTCGAACCGCCGTGGTCTTCGACCGACCTGCTCAAGGTCTGTCCGGCGGAGTCAGTCGGCGGCCTGTCCCGGGGACCCCGGTGCCGCCCACCGGGCCCGGGTGCGGGGGCCGCCGAAGCCGGCCGGTGGGCCGTCCTGTGTGGCTGCGCCCAACAGGATCCCGCCGACGATCGCCCCCGCGGCGCCGGTCTCGTGTTCGGCCGCTCCGGCGACCGGGTTGCCGTGCACCCGTACGTCCCGTTCCGCGAGTTCGCGTGCCCGGCGGGCCAGGGCGTCGGCGGCGAGCAGGTCCGGCGGCACCTCGGCGAGCAGCCGCTCCGCCTCCGCCAGCCGGGTACGCGCCGTGCTCCCGACGGCTCCCCGGTGCGTCGTGACGAAGGCGTCGGCCTCGGCCACGGCACTCCGCGCGACCAGCGACGCGGCGACCGACAGCACCCCGAACCGCCCCACACCCACCGGCGCAAGCCCCCGCACGAGCAGCCGGAGGGCGCCGAGCGGGTCGTACGGCCCGGCCGTCAGCTCCTCTCGTACGGCCGTCAGGACGAGGTCGGCGTGCGCGGCGCGGGCGTGCAGCTCACCGGCGGGGAGGTCCCCCGCGCCCGTCCGCGCGCCCGCGAGCTCCGCCTCCGCCCCGGTGAGCGCGGCCGGCACCAGTCCCGCGGCCGAGGCCAGATCGGCGGCGAGCCGCTCGATGCCGGAGACGAACACCTCTGCCTGGGCTGTCGCGCCCTCGGCGGCCCGCAGATGACGTGCCGCATCCGCTGCCTCCTGCATGTCGGCCGCCTGGCGGGCCTGGTTCAGCCGGGTCGTGGCGAACACCAGGCGGTCCTTGGCCTGTTCGGCATGCCCGATGACGGCATCGACCGCGGCGGCCCCGTACCGCCTGCCGAGGTCGGCCAGCGTCGCCCCGGCGCCTCCGGTGCGCGCGGCCAGCGCACGGAACCGGTCCTCGGCGACCTCCAGCGCCTCGCCCAGACCGTCCGCCGTCTCCAGCGCACGCAGCAGGTCGAACCCCGCGGCCTCCGCGTCCAGCCGCCGCCCCGCCTCCTGACACCGCCCGATCATCCCGGCGAGCGCATGCCGCCGGGACGTCTCGTCCTCCGGGACACCGTCGTCGTACTGCTGCCGCATCCGAAAGGCGGCGGACAGCTCGACCTCGGCGTCCCGCACGGCCCGCAGGAACGGCGCCACGGAATCCGCCCCGGACCGCGCCTCGGCGAACCCGAGTTCCTCCCGGCTGGTGCGCACCCAGTCGTCGGACTCGACCAGCAAGGCCCTTACCTGGTGGTCGAGTTCGGACAGCGGCGATGCGGCGGGCCCGGCGGGGGCCGCACCACCGGGCGTCGTACGTGTGCGGGCGCGCCGTGTGCGCCGCACATACCCGTACCCCGCGACCACGACCACCGCGCCCACCGCAACGAGCGGCAGCACCAGGTCGGCGACCGACGTCCCGTCCTGCTCCGGCGCGGCGGCGCTCGCGGCGGCCGGATGCGTAGGGGCGGCCGGAACCGGCACGTCACTGCTGATCGTCATCCACGGCAACACCAGCCACACCACCGCGGCCAGCCCGCCCACCACGGTGTGCAGCACCCGCACGGATATGTGAGCGGTGGCGCGCCGCGGCCGGCCCCGGATCAAGGATGACGTCACATTTTGGAGCGTATGAGCAGGAATGCGGCCGCGCGACCGGGGTGGGTCAGGGGTGGGGGAGCTGTGGCGGGCGAATGCCGGTGCACACGGGTGGGGTCGGGACGGGATCGACGAGGGGGAGCGGGGATGGAGCAGACGGATCGCACGGGGGAAGAGGCAGGGGCTGCGAAAGGGGCGGCGGGGTCCCGCGAGGACAGCGGGACGGACGAGCCGAGATCGAGGGCCGACGACGCAGCCGCGGCGACTTCCGGGGCCGACGGGGCGCAGAGAACCACCGTGGAAGAGCCGCCCACGACCACGCACACCCCCGCAGCCGCCGACGGCGAGAACCTCCCACCGGGGCCACCCGCACCCGACGACGAAAGTAGTACGGGTGGTCCGGGTGGGAACGAAAAAGCCGATGGCGAAGCCGAGACGACCAAGCAGCCACCCCGCCGCCGCTGGCGACGCCTCACCCTCGCCCTGGTCCTGGCCCTCCTCGTCCCCCTCCTGGCCGCCGAATCCGCCCTCCGCCTGAACTACACCGGCGACCCCAAGGAGGGCACGTACACCAGAAACCGCGACGCCATCTGGCTGGGCCACGCCTGGGTCGACGGCCGCAAGACCGAGGCCGACGTCAACGCACTCGCCCACCGCCTGGAAGGCACCGGCATCCGCGACCTGTACGTCCACGCAGGCCCCCTGGAACACAACGGCACCCTCCCCAAGTCCGCGTACTCCAAAGCAAGTTGGCTCACAAGAACCCTGCACGGCCGAGCGCCGCGGCTACGCGTCCAGGCCTGGCTGGGCGACGTACTCGCGACCGAGGGCCCGACGGGGATGCGCCTGGAGCGGCCGGCGACCCGCGCGGCCGTCGTCGCCTCCACCCGCGAGATCCTGGCGGCCGGCTTCGACGGCGTCCACTTCGACCTCGAGCCCCTCCACTCCGGCGACCGCGACTACCTCACCCTCCTCGACTCGCTCCGCTCCGTGACCCGCGCGCACCACGCCCTGCTGTCCGTCGCCGCGCACCAGATCGACCCGCTGCCCGGCTTCCATGCCTTCTGGGGCACGGTCGCCGGACACCCGAAGTGGTGGTCGCAGCGGTTCTTCGGCCAGGTCGCGCGCCGGGTCGACCAGATCGCCGTGATGTCGTACGACACCATGCAACCGCTCCAGAGCCTGTACGGCGGCTATGTCGCCCAGCAGACCTCGCTCGCCCTGGAGGTCACCCCGCCCTCCACCGACCTGCTGATGGGCCTGCCCTTCTACCACGAGAACCGGTTCGGCCACTGGAACCATGCCGAGACCGTCCCGGCCGCCGTCCGCGGCGTCCGCCTGGGCCTGTCCCGCACGGACGCGGACCGCTCCCGCTTCGGCGTCGCGCTCTACGTCGACTTCGCGGCCACGGAGGCGGACTGGAGGGCGTACCGGGACGGCTGGGTGCACTGAACCCGGCCGCCCTCCCGCGGCCTAGGAAGACCGGCGCCTGATCTTCGACCCCAGCCACACCAGCGGGTCGTACTTGCGGTCGACCGCCCGTTCCTTCAAGGGAATCAGCGCATTGTCCGTGATCTTGATGCCCTCGGGGCAGACCTCCGTGCAGCACTTGGTGATGTTGCAGTAGCCGAGGCCGTGTTCGTCCTGGGCGGTCTTCTTGCGGTCGAGTCCGCCCTCGGCGGCCGCGTCCAGCGGATGCATGTCCAGCTCCGCCACCCGCATCAGGAAGCGGGGACCGGCGAACGCCGTCTTGTTCTCCTCGTGGTCACGGACGACATGGCAGGTGTCCTGGCACAGGAAGCACTCGATGCACTTGCGGAACTCCTGCGAGCGGTCCACGTCCTCCTGCATCATCCGGTACTCGCCGGGCCCCACACCCTCCGGCGGCACGAACGCGGGGACCTCGCGCGCCTTGGTGTAGTTGAAGCCGACGTCCGTGACGAGATCCCGTACGACCGGGAAGGCACGCAAGGGCGTGACGGTGATCGTCTCCTCCTGCGTGAACACGGACATCCGCGTCATGCACATCAGCCGCGGCCGACCGTTGATCTCGGCGGAGCACGAACCGCACTTGCCCGCCTTGCAGTTCCAGCGGACCGCCAGGTCAGGGGCCTGGGTGGACTGGAGGCGGTGGATGATGTCCAGTACCACCTCGCCCTCGTTGACCTCGACCTTGAAGTCCTCCAGGCCGCCGCCCTTGACGTCGCCCCGCCAGACCTTGAAGCGGGCCTCGTAGCTGCTCACTCGTACAGCTCCTCTTCGGCGAGGTACTTGACCAGCTCCTCCTTGTCGAAGAGGGCGAGCAGGTCCGCGCGGATGGGTTCAGTGGTCTCACGGGTGAGGTCGATCTGACCGCGGACGGGGTCCGTGGCCGCCAACCCGCCCGTGGGGTCGGTCAGTCGGCACAGCAGATTGATGTTGCGCCACTTGCGGTCCATCGTCGGATGGTCCTCGCGGGTGTGGCCGCCGCGGGACTCCGAGCGCTCCAGGGCCGCCCGGGCCACGCACTCGCTGACCAGCAGCATGTTCCGCAGGTCCAGCGCGAGATGCCAGCCGGGGTTGAACTGGCGGTGCCCCTCGACACCGGCCCGGCGGGCCCGTACCCGAAGGTCCGCCAGCTTCTCCAGCGCCTGCTCCATCTCGCCCTCGCGGCGGATGATGCCGACGAGGTCGTTCATGGTCTGCTGGAGTTCCTGGTGCAGGGTGTACGGGTTCTCCGGCGGGCGGCCGTCGTCCGCGCCGGGCGCGGGGCCCTCGGCGGAGAAGGGGCGCAGCGCCTCCGCGGCCGCAGTGTCGACCTGGACCTCGTCGACGGCGGGGCGTTCGAAGGCCAGGGCCGCCGAGTACTCGGCGGCGTGCCAGCCCGCCCGGCGCCCGAACACCAGCAGGTCGGACAGCGAGTTCCCGCCGAGCCGGTTGGAGCCGTGCATACCGCCGGCCACCTCGCCGGCCGCGAACAGCCCGGGCACCCCGCGCGCGGCGGCCGTGTCGGACTCGACCGCGATACCGCCCATCACGTAGTGGCAGGTCGGCCCGACCTCCATCGCCTCCGCGGTGATGTCGACGTCCGCCAGCTCCTTGAACTGGTGGTACATGGACGGCAGCCGGCGCCGGATGACCTCGGCGGGCATACGCGTCGACACGTCCAGGAAGACACCGCCGTGCGGGGAGCCGCGGCCCGCCTTCACCTCGGAGTTGATCGCGCGGGCGACCTCGTCACGGGGGAGCAGCTCCGGTGGACGCCGGTTGTTGTCCGGGTCCTCGTACCAGCGGTCGCCCTCCTCCTCCGACTCCGCGTACTTCTCCTTGAAGACGTCCGGGATGTAGTCGAACATGAAACGTTTGCCCTCGGAGTTCCTGAGCACCCCGCCGTCGCCGCGGACCGACTCCGTGACGAGGATGCCCTTCACCGACGGCGGCCAGACCATGCCCGTCGGATGGAACTGCACGAACTCCATGTTCAGCAGCGGCGCCCCGGCCAGCAGCGCGAGCGCGTGCCCGTCGCCGGTGTACTCCCACGAGTTCGACGTGACCTTGAAGGACTTGCCGATACCGCCCGTCGCGATCACCACGGCAGGGGCTTCCAGGACGAAGAAACGGCCGCTCTCGCGCTCGTAGGCGAAGACACCGGAAACCCGGCTGCCTTCTTTGAGGACCCTGGTGACCGTGCACTCCTGGAACACCTTCAGCCGCGACTCGTAGTCTCCGGTCTCGCGGTGGTCCTCCTGCTGGAGGGAGACGATCTTCTGCTGGAGCGTGCGGATGAGTTCGAGGCCCGTACGGTCGCCGACGTGCGCGAGGCGCGGGTACTCGTGGCCGCCGAAGTTTCGCTGGGAGATCTTCCCCGACTTCGTACGGTCGAAGAGAGCGCCCCAGGTCTCCAGCTCCCAGACCCGGTCCGGGGCCTCCTGGGCGTGCAGTTCGGCCATCCGCCACTGGTTGAGGAACTTGCCGCCGCGCATGGTGTCGCGGAAGTGGACCTGCCAGTTGTCGTGCTCGTTGACATTGGCCATCGCCGCCGCGATGCCGCCCTCGGCCATCACCGTGTGCGCCTTGCCGAACAGCGACTTGCAGATCACGGCCGTACGGGCACCCCGCTCGCGCGCCTCGATGGCCGCACGCAGTCCGGCGCCCCCGGCGCCGACCACGACCACGTCCCATTCCTGGCGGTCGACCACGGACATCAGAAGGCACCCCTCATCAGAAGAATCGCGGATCGTCGAAGGCGCCGGACGCCACCAGATAGACGTAGAAGTCGGCGAGCGCCACGCTCACCAACGACGCCCAGGCGAGCAGCATGTGACGGGCATTCAGCTTCCCGACGAACTGCCACGCCTTGTAGCGCACGGGATGCTTGGAGAAGTGTTTGAGCTTGCCGCCGACGATGTGCCGGCAGGAGTGGCAGGAGATCGTGTACATCCAGATCAGCGTGATGTTGATCAGGAAGACGACCGTCCCGAGGCCCATGTGGCCCCAGTTCTCGTCCGTGTCGCGGAAGGACAGCACCGTGTCGTACGTCAGCACGCCCGCGACCAGGATCGCCGCGTAGAAGAAGTACCGGTGGATGTTCTGCAGGATCAGCGGGAAGCGGGTCTCACCGGAGTACTTCTTGTGCGGCTCGGCCACCGCGCAGGCCGGGGGTGAGGCCCAGAAGCCCCGGTAGTAGGCCTTGCGGTAGTAGTAGCAGGTCAGGCGGAAGCCCAGCGGGAAGATCAGGATGATGATCGCCGGGGAGATGCCCCACCAGCTGCCGAAGAGGTCGGCGTTCGGGCCCGAGGGCATGTTCTTGCAGTTCTCCGCCAGACACGGCGAGTAGAACGGGGAGACATACGGCGCCGAGTAGTAGTCCGCATTCGCGAAGGCCCGCCATGTCGAGTACACGATGAAGGCCAGCAACCCGGCCGCGGTGGCGGCCGGAGCCAGCCACCAGCGGTCGGTCCGCAGATGCGGGGCGTCGATCGCGGCGCGCGTACCGGTGCGTACACCGCCGCTGTTCAGATGTGGTTCCGTACCAGTGGCCAACTCATGACTCCGGTCGGGTTCAGGGGGCGTGGCGGTCGCGGGCGCCGAGTCCTTCGTCGTCCGTGTCGATCCACAGCGAGGGGTCGTACGGGGTGTCGGGGATGGTGACGAGTTCCGGCTTGCGCGGTGCGCTCGGACTCGACGCCGCCTCGCGCAGGAGCGCGAGGCTCTCCCGCAGGTGATCGGCGTCGGCGCGGACGCGGCGCATGTCCAGCCCGCCACTGCCCAGCTGCTTCTCCAGGCGGCCCACGGACCGGGACAGGTCGTCCAGGCAGCGCTGCATTGTCGTCAGGTCGTCTTGCACGGACATGACGTGACCTCACTTCCATGGGCCGTCAGGCCCCAGGTGGCAACGTTCATGCGCCTGCGAGTGTTGCGCGTCACACCAGCCGGTGGGAAGGGATGTGCAGCGATTGGCGGATTGCACGCCTCCAGTGCACGCCTGCAAGCGCTCTGTGTGCGCGGGGGGCGCACATTCGGCCACACGGGTGGGGCTCTCCGGCTGCGTCGCCGTGTCGCCCCCGGTGGGCGAACCCTTTCCTCTTCAGTGGGGCCGTACATCTGATCAACTCCAAAATACGCCCAAATGTGAACAGACCCCCACCCGTGTCACCGGCTGGAGCGGCCTCGGAGGTAGCGAAGATGTCCCACGACGGGAGACTGAGGGCCAGGCCCGGTGCGGTCGCGCGTTCGGTCGCCTTCCTCGCTGCGGGCGTGCTCGTGGTGCCCCTGCTCGCCGGCTGCGCGTCCGAGGACGAGGCAGGCAAGCCGCTCGCCGGGCCGGACATCGCGCCCGCCGGCCGCGACCTGGTGGCCGACGGCGGCACCCTGCGCTGGGCCGTGGACGACGTGCCGGAGACCCTGAACACGTTCCAGTCGGACGCCGACGCGGTCACGAACCGCGTCGCGCAGGCCGTCCTCCCGTCCATGTACCGGCTCGACCGCAGCGGGCGGCCGCAGCGCAACGCCGACTACCTGGAGTCCGCCAAGGTCGTCCAGACCGAGCCCAAGCAGGTCGTGCTCTACAAGCTCGCCCAGCAGGCCGTCTGGAGCGACGGCCGCGAGATCGGCGCCGCCGACTTCGCCGCCCAGTGGCGCGCCCTGTCCGGCAAGGACACCGCGTACTGGACCGCCCGCAACGCCGGCTACGACCGCATCGAGAAGATCGAGCGCGGCGCGAGCGACCTCGAGGTCAAGGTCACCTTCGCGCGGCCGTACGCCGACTGGCAGTCGCTGTTCTCGCCGCTGTACCCCAAGGACGTCATGGGGACCCCGGACTCCTTCAACGACGGGGCGCGCAGGACGCTCAAGGTCACCGCCGGTCCCTTCGCCCTGAAGGGGGTCGACCACAAGAACAACCAGGTCAGCCTGGTCCGCAACCCGCGCTGGTGGGGTCAGCCCGCCAAGCTGGCAGAGATCGACCTGCAGGCCGTACCGCTCGACAAGCGGCCCGCCGCGCTCGCCGACGGGAAGATCGACCTGGCCGAGATCGACCCGTCCGCCGCCCAGCGCATCGACCTGGCCGGCCGGGCCAAGGGCTCCGCCCCGCTGCAGGGCCCGGGCGCCGCGCGCGCCGCCGCGAAGGCCCTGCCCGCCGACGCCGAGGACCTGGGCGGTTTCGAGGTGCGCAAGTCGCTGGAGCCGGTCTACACCCAGCTCGCCCTCAACGGCGCCGAGGGTCCCCTCGCGGACGAGCGCGTCCGCCGGGCCGTCGCCCGCGCCCTCGACCGCAAGGCGCTCGCCGAGGCCGTCCTCAAGCCGCTCGGGCTGCCCGACATGCCCGTCGGCAGCCATCTCGCACTGTCCGGGCAGGCCGCCTACGCCGACAACAGCGGCGCGCTCGGCGGCCAGGACACCGCCGAGGCGCAGGCGCTGCTCGCGGACGCCGGGTGGGTGCACGGCGGTCCGGTCAAGGAGGAGAAGAAGCAGCAGAAGGGTGAGAAGGCCGCCGGAGCCGAGGGCCGGAAGGCCGACGAGTCCGAGGACGGCGACGACGGGACGTACATCGTCGGCGAGGACGACAACGGCGGGGACAGCAAGAGCGGCCACCACAAGGACCCCAAGGACCACACCAAGAAGGACGAGAAGGCCCACGGCGGCGGCACGCACCTCGCGGACGGCAAGCAGTACGCCGGACGGCAGCCTGTGCAGGGCGGCGCGCCCGGAGCCTACGCCCCCAAGGGCACCGCCGCCCCGGCCGGCGCCACCGCCGGGCTGCTGGCCAAGGACGGCAAGCCGCTCACTCTCCGCTTCGTGCTCCCCTCTGGCCCCGGCTCGCAGGCCCTGCGGACCGTGGCCGACCGGATCAGCGCCATGCTGCAGCGGGTCGGCATCGGCACCCGGATCACGAAGGTCTCCGACGAGAGCTACTTCAAGGACCACATCGCGTCCGGGGAGTTCGACCTCGCCCTGTACTCCTGGCCCGCCTCCGCCTTCCCGGCCACCGACGCCCGGCCCATCTACGCCAAGCCGGTACCGGCCGCGGACGGCTCCCTCGACGTCGAGCAGAACTACACCCGCGTCGGCACCGACCAGGTCGACCACCTCTTCGACCAGGCGGCCGCCACCCTCGACGCCGACGAGAACCTCTCCCTGATCCGCAAGGCCGACTCCCGCATCTGGGCAGCCGCGGGCTCCATCCCGCTGTACCAGCGCCCGCAACTGATGGCCGTGACGAAGAACCTGGTGAACGCGGGGGCCTTCGGGTTCCAGACGCCGGTCTACGAGGACATGGGCTTCCTGAAGAAGGGGGCGAAGCCGTCGGCGAGTGCGAAGTCGGACGGCTGACGGGGTGGTTGCTCAGAGGTAGCTCAAAACGCTTGTGGTGGGCGCCCGGCGCACGCAGCATGAATCGACCATTGATCATGTTGCGGGCGCCGGGCGCCCACGTGCGGGGAGACGGGGCGGCACATGCGGGGGATCACGCGGGGGTCGTGGGTTGCGGTGCTGACCGCGGTGACGGTGGCGGCGGGGCTTGCCGGGTGCACCGGTGGGGGGCACGGCGACAAGGCGGCCACGAGCAGCGCGCCGGCCGTGGCGAAGGCCTGCGCGAACGGGACCTTCAGCTGGTCGGGTGTGAAGAAGGCGGACCGGCTGACCGGCGTCTCGGCGCCGGAGCACAGCGGTGGCCGCACCATCACGACGACGAACCCGATCGAGCGGGTGTACACCCCGAAGCCGGTGGTGCGCACCGAGGGCCCCGCCCTGTCCACGGCTGAGATCCTCTTCTCGTTGGGCAAGAAGATCGGCGAGATCGACTCCGACGCCGCCACTTTGGCTGACGTGAACGGCGAGACCTGGGCATTTACCGACGTGCACCAGAAGGCTCCGGACCTGGACAACCGTCTCTCCAAGGTGTCCGGCCCGGGCGAAACCGTGCAGTACGCCGGGGTCCGGGAATGGGAGGGTGACTTCCGCTACACCTGTCCCGGCGGTGGGGCGACGACAGGCCACGCGCGGAACTGGACGGTCGACATGCAGGGCGTCCTGTCCTGCGACGAGTCCGTCGACAGCCGGATGGCCCGCCAGGCAGCCCGTCTCTCCTGCGACGCGGGTTCCCCGGCCACCCGGAACACCTGACCCCGTCGCCCGGCGAGCCGCCGCCGCAGCGGCCCCGTACCATGGTGTAAGGCCGTGGCGTGTTCAGCCCGGCAGGGTCCGCGTAACACAGACGTACGCGTCGGCCTTCCTCACACTCCAGGAGTACGCCTTCATGGCCACGCGCCACGACATCCGCAACGTCGCCATCGTCGCCCACGTCGACCACGGCAAGACGACCCTCGTCGACGCAATGCTGAAGCAGGCCGGTGCCTTCGCAGCGCACGCCGCCGAGTCGCTCGACGACCGAATGATGGACTCGAACGACCTGGAGCGTGAGAAGGGCATCACGATCCTGGCCAAGAACACGGCCGTGAAGTACCACCCGAAGGATGGCGGCGACGTCATCACCATCAACATCATCGACACCCCGGGCCACGCCGACTTCGGTGGCGAGGTCGAGCGTGGTCTGTCGATGGTGGACGCGGTGGTCCTGCTGGTCGACGCCTCCGAGGGCCCGCTGCCCCAGACCCGCTTCGTGCTGCGCAAGGCGCTGCAGGCCCGCCTGCCCGTCATCCTCTGCATCAACAAGACGGACCGCCCCGACTCGCGGATCGACGAGGTCGTGAACGAGGCGTACGACCTCTTCCTCGACCTCGACGCCGACGAGGACCAGATCGAGTTCCCCATCGTCTACGCCTGTGCGCGTGACGGTGTGGCCTCGCTGACCAAGCCCGAGGACGGCACCGTCCCGCAGGACAGCGACAGCCTGGAGCCGTTCTTCTCCACGATCCTGTCCCACGTCCCGGCTCCGGAGTACGACCCCGAGGCCCCGCTCCAGGCGCACGTCACCAACCTGGACGCCGACAACTTCCTCGGCCGTATCGCGCTGCTCCGCGTCGAGCAGGGCGAGCTGCGCAAGGGCCAGACCGTCACGTGGATCAAGCGTGACGGCACGATGTCCAACGTGCGCATCACCGAGCTGCTGATGACCGAGGCGCTCACCCGCAAGCCCGCCGAGAAGGCCGGCCCCGGTGACATCTGTGCCGTCGCCGGTATCTCGGACATCATGATCGGCGAGACGCTCGCCGACCCCGAGAACCCGATCCCGCTGCCGCTGATCACGGTCGACGAGCCGGCGATCTCGATGACCATCGGTACGAACACCTCGCCGCTGGTCGGCCGTGGTGGCACCGGCAAGGGCGCCGACAACAAGGCGGCTGTCAAGGACCGCAAGGTGACCGCCCGTCAGGTCAAGGACCGCCTCGACCGCGAGCTGATCGGTAACGTCTCCCTGCGCGTGCTCGACACCGAGCGTCCCGACGCCTGGGAGGTCCAGGGCCGCGGTGAGCTGGCGCTCGCCATCCTGGTCGAGCAGATGCGCCGCGAGGGCTTCGAGCTGACCATCGGCAAGCCGCAGGTCGTCACCAAGGACGTCGACGGCAAGGTCTACGAGCCGGTCGAGCGCATGACGATCGACGTGCCCGAGGAGCACATGGGCGCGGTCACGCAGCTCATGGGCGTCCGCAAGGGCCGCATGGACAACATGTCGAACCACGGCTCGGGCTGGGTCCGCATGGAGTTCGTCGTCCCGTCCCGCGGTCTCATCGGTTTCCGTACCGAGTTCCTCACCGGTACGCGCGGCACGGGCATCGCCCACTCCATCCACGAGGGCCACGAGCCCTGGTTCGGCCAGCTGCAGACCCGTAACAACGGCTCGCTGGTCGCCGACCGCGCCGGTGCCGTCACCGCCTTCGCGATGACGAACCTCCAGGAGCGCGGCGTGCTGTTCACCGAGCCGGGCACCGAGGTGTACGAGGGCATGATCGTCGGCGAGAACTCGCGCTCCGACGACATGGACGTGAACATCACCAAGGAGAAGAAGCTCACGAACATGCGGTCGTCCTCGGCCGACACGTTCGAGGCGATCGTCCCGCCGCGCAAGCTCTCCCTGGAGCAGTCGCTGGAGTTCTGCCGCGACGACGAGTGCGTGGAGGTCACCCCGGAGGCGGTCCGCATCCGCAAGGTGAACCTGGACGCCCGCGAGCGCGCCCGCGCGGCGAGCCGGGCGAAGCACGGCTGATATCAAGCCACTTGAGGCCCGGGTGCCCCCGACTTGGGGGTACCCGGGCTTTTCAGTTGGCTGTGGGGGCTGCCTGCTTGAGGGCTTCGATGAACGGGGTGAAGGCCCCGGTCGCGAACGTGAGCGTTGCCCCCGCCGGAGCCTTTGAGTCACGGATGGCTATGTGGGTGTCCAGGTTTGCGACTTCGACGCAGGCGTCGCCCTGGCCACCACCGGAGAAGGAGGACTTCTGCCAGGTGGCGGGGGTCAGCATGCTCACAGCTCCTTCGACAGCCGGTGGATGAAGTCACGCGAACGGCTGGGGTCGAGTGACACTGCCTCTACCCTACGGAAGAGCGTTCGATATCGGTTGAGCTGGGCTTCGGCATCGATGAAAACCGGGCCGTTGGGGCCGTCCCGGACAACGGTGTCCAGCTTCGGGACCGGTCCGCCCGCGTACACCATCGCGCTTCCCGCCCCGCCGAAGTCGTCCAGGTCGAAGGGGATGACTCGTACGGTGACGTGCTCGGACTCGGAGAGTTCCAGGACACGGGTGAGCTGAGCCCGTGACGTGGTTCGGTCGCCGACCCTGATGCGCAGTGCCCCTTCGTGGATCACCGCTTCGTACGGCACCGGAGCCGGGCGCTCGAGGATGACTCTGCGCCTCATCCGGTGATCGACCCACCGTTCGACATCGCTCTGCGGGAACTCCGGGTTCACGTACGAGAAGAGAGACCGAGCGTAATCCGCAGTCTGTAGAAGGCCCGGGACGTGCAGGAATTCCACATCCCACCGGAAGTGGGCGTGATGTTCCAGCTCGGGCAGGTCCATGAACGGCGTAGGCAACTGACCGCGGTACTCCTCCCACCAGCCACGGGTCCGGTCGGTCGTCATGGACACCAGCGCATCGATCAACTCGTCGTCCGAGCAGGCATAGTTGGCGGCAAGTCGGCGCACGCGCTGCCCGCTGACGCCGGAGATCCCTGATTCGGTCTGACTTATCTGAACCGAGGTCACGCCTAGCAGGCTTGCCGCTTCGGTCGCCTTCAGGCCGGCGGCTTCGCGTAGTTTCCGCAGTTCAAGACCCAGACGCAGTTGGCGTGCGGTGGGCTGCTGGCGACGCCCCATCGGGTTCCTCCCCACCTCCCAACTCCCGGGAGTGTGTGACTCGTTCGGCGTCAGATTACGGCAACAACTTGCGTGGTCCTAAATGTAGGTCCTACCGTCAGTGACGTGACGTGACGCGCACGGTGCGGAAGCGCACTGCTCCGTCCTTCCATGACGGCTGCGGCAATGCCACCGCACGTGAAATCCCCTCCCTCTGAACGGAGCTGACGCATGCCCGAAACCGAGTCCTGGGACTACACCCTCTACATCCCGAACGACCTCAGAGCCGTGACCGTCTGCCGCCGCACCCTGCGCCTGATCCTGACCATGCACGGACTCATCGGCCTCGTGGACACCGCCGAACTCCTCGCGACGGAGCTGGTCGCCAACGCCGTACGCCACACCAAGGGGCCCGCCGCTCTCAGAGTCCGCCGGTCCCCGGAGGGCGCGGTGTGGATCGGGGCGTGGGACACCGACCCCGAACCGCCGGAGCCGCCACGGCGGTTGGACCAGGTCGGGGACCTGGAGGAGGGGCGGGGGCTCGGGCTGGTCGCGGCCTGCGCTGACAACTGGGGCTGGCGGCCGTCGGCCCGGTTCGGGGACCGAGGCAAGTTCGTCTGGTGTGACCTGGCTGTCTCGTAGCTCGTTGATCACGCGGGAAAGATCAGAAAGAAAGGAGAGCCGGTGGTCAGCTCGACGCATGAGGCGATGCACCGGATCTTCCAGAAGGACCCGGCGCTGCTGACGCGGGCCCTGCAGCAGGTGCTGGGTGTCGCCTTCCCCGAGCCGCGGGAATTCGCCGGCCTGAACATCGACCTCACCGAGATCGAACCGGTCGAGCGGCGCGTGGACACGCTGTTACGTGCGGAGACGGACGAGGGCCCCTACCTTCTGGTCGTCGAGTCACAGCGGAGGAAGGACGAGGCCAAGCGCGGCAGCTGGCCGTACTACCTCTCGTACCTGTACGAGAAGTACCGCTGCGAGCCGGTGCTCATCGTCACCACGCAGTGCGGCTCCACGGCCCGCTGGGCGGCCGAGCCCATTCATCTCGGCGTGCCCGGCCGGCCTTCCCTGACGGTCCGGCCGTTCGTGCTCGGTCCGGACAACGTGCCCTTGATCGCCGATGCGCAGGACGCCGAACGGGACGTACCTCTTGCGGTGCTCTCGGCCATGACGCATGGGCGGGGATCGAAGGCGGCCGCCATACCGGAATCGCTGGCAGCCGCCCTCAAGACCATCGACGGGGACAGTGCCGCGGCCTTCGTGCAGTTCGTCGACTCATGCCTGGCCGACCCCCAGGTGAAACAGATGTGGAGGGATCTGATGACGGCGATGCAGTACTTCTGGCGGCATCCGCTGGCGGAGCAGGTGCGTGAGGAGGGCCGTATCCAGCACGGCGTCAAGACGATTCTGCACATCCTGGAATGGCGCAGCATCCCCGTGCCCGACGCCGTCCGGGAGCGGGTGGAAGCCTGCACTGACCTGGACCAGCTGGAGGTCTGGACTCAGCGGGCTGTGCATGCGACGGACGCGGCGGAGCTGTTCGTCGATGAGTGACCGGGGGCTGATGAGGCAAGCGGGTTCGGCAGTCGTAGTCCACTGCGAAAGGGCCTGATGATGGCGATCCAGTACTTCTGGCGGCACCCGTTGGCCGAGCAGGTGCGTGAAGAGGGCCGCGTAGAGGTGCGTACCGAGATGGTCCTGCGCATCCTCGAATGGCGCGGCATGCCCGTGCCTGCCGCCGTCCGTAAGCGGGTGATGGCCTGTTCGGACCCGGACCAGCTCACGGAATGGGCCCAGCGCGCGGTGCAAGCGACGGATGTCGCGGAGCTGTTCCTGGAGGGGTGACCCCGATGTGAGGAAGGCCCGCGCTCGGGAGGCGCGGGCCTTCCTGTGTGCCCGAGGGTAGGGAAAACCCTTGTTCTCGTTCTGGATCGGCAAAGGGGGATCGAACCGCACTATTCTTCGGCCAGCGTGCATCCCATCAGCCCCCTGTGAGAGGGGCGTGAACGGCCTTGCGGCGCGGACCCGTTGGCCCGCCGAAGGCCCATGCATAGCCGCGGTGGATCCGCAACTGAATTTTCATGCCCTTCGCGTTCGGTATACGGACATGCAGGTCCGATAGGTGTGTAACAAGTCCGTTTCGCAGGGATCTTTCGGCAAACCCTTTGTCCGGATTTTGGAAGATGTACGCGTCAGGTGTGATCGAACCGAGACCTTATGAGTGTGGTTCGGCCATGGCGCATGGCAGATAGTTAGGCGCGTAGAGCTCGGATCAACGGGTCAACACGCTGCAGGCGGCGTCGACTCACGAGCGCGGGGGCATCTGACCGTTTCAGGCACCGGTGACGGTGACGTGTCATGTGCCCCTCCATGCGGTGAACCAATGGACTCATGAGGAGGAGCCCCATGCGTGGTGCCAAGAGCGCCAAGTGGGTTGCGATAGCCGCCGTTGTGGCGCTGGGTGCGACGGCCTGTGGTGGCGGCGGGGACGACACCAGCTCGGGCAAGGGCAAGGGCAATGGCGTCGTGTCGGTGGAGATCGGTGAACCGCAGAACAGCCTGGTTCCCACCAACACGTACGAGACCGAGGGCGGCCAGGTCATCAACGCCCTCTTCACGGGTCTGACCAAGCTTGACGCCGACAACAAGGTCGTCAACGCCATGGCGCAGTCGATCGAGACCAAGGACAACAAGGTCTGGACGATCAAGCTGAAGTCCGGCTACACCTTCCACAACGGCGAGAAGGTCACCGCCCAGTCCTTCGTCGACGCCTGGAACTACGGCGCCAACCAGACCAACGCCCAGCAGACCAACCCGCTGTTCAGCCACATCCAGGGCTACAGCGACCTGAACCCGGGCGAGGGCAAGAAGCCCAAGACGGACAAGCTGTCCGGTCTGAAGGCCGTCGACGACAGCACCCTCCAGGTCACGCTGAGCGGCGCGTTCTCGGCGTTCCCGTCGCAGCTGTCCTTCACCGCGTTCGTCCCGCTGCCCAAGGCGTTCTTCAAGGACCCGAAGGGCTTCGGCGAGGCCCCGATCGGCAACGGCCCCTTCCAGATGAAGGGCAAGTTCAAGCACAACGAAGAGATCGACACCACGAAGTACGACAAGTACCCGGACGCCTCGAAGATCGAGGTCAAGGGTGTCAACTTCAAGGTCTACTCGAACCTCGACACCGCCTACAAGGACGTCGTCGCCGGCAACCTCGACACCCTGCTGACGATCCCCACCTCGGGTCTGCCGACGTACCACAAGGACCTGCCGGGCCGCTACATCGACGAGGCCGACTCGGCCGTCGGTTACATCGGGTTCCCGATCAAGTACAACAAGGCCTTCCAGAACGCGGACCTCCGCAAGGCCATCTCCATGGCGATCGACCGCAAGACGATCGCGTCGAAGATCTTCCTCGGCTCCCGTACGCCCGCGGACGACTACATCAGCCCGATCATCGACGGCTACCGCAAGGGCGCCTGCGGCGACGCCTGCACCTACAACCCGACCAAGGCCAAGGAGCTCTACAAGCAGAGCGGTGGTCTGCCGGGCAACACGCTGGAGATCGGCTACAACGCCGACGGCGGCCACAAGGAGTGGGTTGAGGCAGCGTCCAACCAGATCCAGCAGGCCCTCGGCGTCAAGGTGACGGCCAAGCCGTTCGAGCAGTTCCAGACGATCCTCAACGACCTGGACGCCAAGAAGTACCAGGGCGCGTTCCGGATGGCCTGGAGCATGGACTACCCGGATGCGGAGGACTACCTCCGTCCGGTCTTCTCCAAGGAAGCCATCGCCAACGGCTCCAACTACTCCGGCTACGTCAACGAGGACTTCGAGAAGCTCCTCGTCCAGGGCGACCAGGCCCCCACGCACGAGGAGGCCGTGAAGAAGTACCAGGCGGCGGACGACATCCTTCTCAAGGACATGCCGTACATCCCGGTGTACTTCTACACCCTGAACACCGGCTTCAGCGACAAGATCAAGTCCATGAAGATCGCCGGTCACCAGATCCTGTGGGACACGGTCAAGCTCAGCTGACCAGGTTCTGAGCAGTTCTGACACAGCATTACGGGGTGAGCAGGGGGAGGAATACCCTTCCCCTGCTCACTCCTGCTGCCGTCTCCCGTCCGACCGTGCCATCCCCTCGGCCACGGTCGGGTCGAGCACCCCCTCTGGAGTACCCATGGGCCGATACGTCGTGCGCCGCCTCCTGCAGGTGATCCCTGTGGTCATAGGCGTCACGTTCATCATCTTCTGCCTGGTCTTTGCTCTGCCCGGCGACCCGATCCAGGCACTGGCCGGCGACAAGCGCGCCGACCCCAACATCGCGGCGATCATCCGCGCGCACTACCACCTGAACGAACCGCTCTACCAGCAGTACTGGCACTACATCAGCGGCGTCTTCACCGGTGACCTCGGTGAGACGTACAACGGCCGTGCCATCTCGGACATCGTCTCGGAACGGTTCCCCGTCACGCTGAAGCTCGGTCTGACCTCGTTCGCCGTCGAGGCCGTGATCGGCATCGTCGCGGGTATCTTCTCCGCCCTGAAGAAGGGCAAGTTCATCGACAACGTCGTGCTGATCTCGACGTTGGTGCTGATCTCGATCCCGGTGTTCGTGCTCGGCAGCGTGCTCCAGCTGGAGTTCGGCGTGAACATGAAGATCACGCCGGTCGCCGGCATCGAGAAGGGCTGGCCGCAGAGCTACATCCTGCCCGCCATCGTGCTCGCCACGACCTCCATGGCCTATATCGCGCGTCTGGTGCGGGCGAGCATGGGCGAGTCGATCCGCGCCGACTACGTGCGTACGGCGATAGCCAAGGGCCTGCCGACCCGGCGGGTCATCGGTGTGCACGCGCTGCGCAACTCCCTGATCCCGGTGGTCACCTTCCTGGGCTTCGACCTCGGGGCCCTCATGGGCGGTGCCATCATCACCGAGCGCGTATTCAACATGCCAGGTATCGGCGGTCAGTTGGCCCAGTCGGTCTATCTGCGCGAACGGCCCGTCGTGGTCGGTCTGGTGACCCTGCTCGTACTGATCTACCTGGTCGCCAACCTCCTCGTAGACCTGATGTACGCCGTGCTCGACCCGAGGATTCGCTATGAGTGAGAAGACGATAGAGAGGCCCACCACCGACGAGGCCGCCCTCTCCAAGGAGATCGAGGCCGAGGAGAAGGCAGCGGCCCGGCAGGCGAGCCTGCTCAAGGACGGCTGGGTGGACCTGCGCAAGCGGCCCATGTTCATCGTCACCGGCCTCATCATCGTGTGCCTGCTCGCGCTGGCGATCGCGCCCAGCGTGTTCACGGGCCGCTCCCCGTTCTCCGACGGTTTCTGCCAGCTGCAGAACTCCATGAACGGGCCGTCGTCCGGGCACCTGTTCGGCTACGACGTCCAGGGCTGCGACATCTACACACGGACCGTGTACGGCACCCGTAACTCGATCGTCGTGGGTGTGGTGACCACCATCGTCACGACCCTGCTCGGCGGACTGCTGGGCATGCTGGCCGGTCTGGTCGGCGGCTGGATCGACGCGCTGCTGTCCCGTGTCACCGAGGTCTTCTCCGCGCTGCCGCTCATCGTCGGCGGCCTGCTGATCATGTCGATCTGGGGCGGCGGTGACGTCTGGTCGGTGTCGTTCATCATGGCGATCCTCGGCTGGCCCCAGGTCTTCCGGATCATGCGCGGCGAGGTCATCTCCAACAAGTACAACGACTACGTGATGGCTGCACGGGCGCTCGGCGCCGACTCCTGGCGGATCGCGTTCCGGCACATCCTGCCGAACACCCTCGCCCCCGTCATCGTCATCACCACGATGAACCTCGGCGTCTACATCTCCGCCGAGGCCGCCCTGTCCTACCTGGGCATCGGCATCCAGTATCCGAACATCTCCTGGGGCGTGATGATCAGTGACGCCCAGGACCGGTTCCTGACCTCGCCGCACGCGCTGCTGTTCCCGGCCGGCGCCCTGAGCATCACCGTGCTGGCGTTCATCATGCTCGGCGACGTGGTCCGCGACGCCTTCGACCCCAAGTCACGCTGAGGGAGGCGTACGTGACCATCATCGACCCGACGGACGCCGTCCCGGCCCCGCGCCCGGGCGACCCGGAGCGCACCGGCCCACTGCTCGAAGTGCGCGATCTGCACGTCGAGTTCCAGACCCGTGAGGGAGTGGTCCGCGCCGTCAACGGCGTCAACTACTCCGTGAACTCCGGGGAGACCCTCGCCGTGCTCGGCGAGTCCGGCTCCGGCAAGTCCGTGACCGCGCAGGCGATCATGGGCATCCTCGACATGCCGCCGGCCAGCATCCCCAAGGGTGAGATCCGCTTCTACGGTCAGGACATGCTCGCCATGTCGGCTGAGGAGCGGCGCAAGCTGCGGGGTGCCCGGATCGCAATGATCTTCCAGGACGCACTGTCCTCGCTCAACCCCGTGCTCAGCGTGGGATACCAGCTGGGCGAGATGTTCCGCGTCCACCAGGGACTCTCCAAGAAGCAGGCCAAGGCCAAGGCCATTGAGCTGATGGACCGGGTGAAGATCCCGGCCGCCGCGGCCCGCGTGAACGACTACCCGCACCAGTTCTCCGGCGGTATGCGCCAGCGCATCATGATCGCCATGGCGCTCGCCCTTGAGCCGGACCTGATCATCGCCGACGAGCCGACGACGGCTCTCGACGTGACGGTCCAGGCCCAGGTGATGGACCTGCTCGCGGAGTTGCAGCGCGAGTACCAGATGGGCCTGATCCTCATCACCCACGACCTCGGTGTCGTGGCGGACGTCGCCGACAAGATCGCCGTGATGTACGCGGGCCGGATCGTGGAGACGGCGCCGGTGCACGAGCTGTACAAGCGCCCCGCCCACCCCTACACCCGCGGCCTGCTCGACTCGATCCCGCGGCTGGACCAGAAGGGCCAGGACCTCTACGCGATCAAGGGGCTGCCGCCCAACCTGCTGAAGGTGCCGAGCGGTTGTGCCTTCAACCCGCGCTGCGAGAAGGCGCAGGACATCTGCCGCACCGACCGGCCCCCGCTGGTCCCGGTGACCGAGCAGGACGGAACGGAACTGCCGGGCCGCGCCAGTGCGTGCCACTTCTGGAAGGAGACGATCCATGGCTGAGTCGACCAAGACCGACGAGCCGACGGACGCGACGCCGAACGTCTCCGAGGTGGACGCCGTCGACGTGCACTCGGAGGAGGAGGCGGTCGCCGCCCTCGATGCACGTGTGGAGCGCGGCGAGCCGATTCTGCAGGTGCGCAACCTGGTGAAGCACTTCCCGCTGACCCTGGGCATCGTCTTCAAACGGCAGGTCGGCGCGGTGAAGGCCGTCGACGGCATCTCCTTCGACCTGTACCAGGGCGAGACTCTGGGCATCGTGGGCGAGTCCGGCTGCGGCAAGTCCACGGTGGCCAAGCTCCTGATGAACCTGGAGCAGGCGACGGCGGGCGAGATCTTCTACAAGGGCCAGGACATCACCAAGCTGTCCGGCCGGGCGCTCAAGGCCGTCCGCCGGAACATCCAGATGATCTTCCAGGACCCGTACACCTCGCTCAACCCCCGGATGACGGTGGGCGACATCATCGGCGAGCCCTTCGACATCCACCCGGAGGCGGCCCCGAAGGGTGACCGGCGCCGCAAGGTGAAGGAGCTGCTGGACGTCGTCGGCCTCAACCCCGAGTACATCAACCGCTACCCGCACCAGTTCTCGGGCGGTCAGCGTCAGCGCATCGGCATCGCCCGCGGCCTGGCCCTGAACCCCGAGGTCATCATCTGCGACGAGCCGGTGTCCGCACTGGACGTGTCCGTCCAGGCACAGGTCATCAACCTGATGGAGGGTCTGCAGAACGAGTTCAACCTCTCCTACCTCTTCATCGCGCACGACCTGTCCATCGTCCGGCACATCTCGGACCGGGTCGGCGTGATGTACCTCGGCAAGATGGCCGAGATCGGCACCGACGAGCAGATCTACGAGCACCCGACGCACCCCTACACCCAGGCGCTGCTGTCGGCGGTCCCGGTGCCGGACCCGGAGGCCCGCGAGCACCGCGAGCGGATCATCCTCACCGGCGACGTGCCGTCCCCGGCCAACCCGCCCTCGGGCTGCCGCTTCCGCACCCGCTGCTGGAAGGCCCAGGACAAGTGCGCCGAGGAGATCCCGCTGCTGGCGATTCCCGAGCGCTTCAAGGGCTTGGACTCCCCGGCGGCGCACGAGTCTGCGTGTCACTTCGCGGAGGAGAAGGACGTGGTGGGCGCGGCCTGACGCCTTTTCACGACTCGGCCGCTTCTCGCGCCTTTACTGGGCGCGGGAAGCGGCCTTTTCGTAGGCCCTCACGGGTAGGCCCTCACGGGTAGGGCCTATGTGCAGGGGCCTACTTGTATTCGAGGTTCCAGTAGTTGCTGTTCTTCGTCACCGGCGCCGTGAACCACTTGGTCCACACCGTCTGGGTCTTGCAGGCCCCGCCCTGGTTGACGACGATCCACTTCTGGGCCTTGAACTTCTTGGCCTCGTGGAACAGACGCATGCGGACCCACTTCTTGCCCGCCTTGTCCGTGGGGTGCAGCGTGTACGTCCAGCTCTGGGAGTGCGACCAGCTCTTGCCCACGGTGACGCTGAACGACGTGCTGGCCTTTGCGAAGATCGCCCCGGCCTCGGCCTCGACGCCGGCGGTGCCGCTGGCAGTCAAGGTTCCCGTTGCGCTGTGCTCGTAGCTGACGCTGGAGTTGGTGTCGGGGACCCAGTCGCTGAAGAGGTTGGTCCCCGGGTACACCGTGGACTTGTCGCTGATCGTGTAACCCTTGTGGCCTGCGTCCGTGCACCCCATGGGAGCGGCGGACGCGGACGAGGTCCCGACTGCCAGCCCGCCGACCAGAAGGGCGGATGTGAGGCCGGAGGCGATTGTGCGATTCATGTGAACTGTTTCCTTCACTAGGTGATTGTGGTTGATGTGCACCTGTCACTTGAATGCCTTTCGGGCATCAAGTCGCCTTTGGCAGGTGACGTTTCATCCAGCGGATTCCGCTGAAAAAGGCGAAAGCTTGATGGAAGAAGGTGAAATCTTCAGGGAGAGTTCACGCTTCAGGTCAGACGAGACCTGGCCAGTCTCGGGGTGCCGAAATGGCTGAACCACCGTGAGCCATGCGGGTCGCGTCCATTGGTCTCGCCCCCGTGTGGAGGCTCAACTGCCCTTGCGAACGGAGTGCCTTGCCTCGGGAGGAATGGCGCGAAGCCCCGTCATGAGGGTCGGTCGCCATGGTGGTGACCAGTGCATCGATCAATGCGTCGTCCGGAAGACGATGAGCTCGGGCCCTCACCTTCTCCGGAACCGGTCAGGCCGGGTCAGTTCCCCTGCGTCCCGCCGGATTCCTTCACCACCGAGAGCCATCGGTCGCCGTACTCGACAACGATCCGCGCCTGGCGATGGTCGATGGTGCCCGTGTACGTGTCGAGGGTTTGGCCCTCGGGGCCCGTGGAGGCACCCTGCGACGTCAGGCCGCAGCCGGAAAGCGCCTCGCGCAAGCCTGAGAGGGTGGTGGAGCGGTCGCTGGGGCCGTCGAATTCGGTGTACCGGTGATTTGCCTTGGCCCCCCGGTCTCCCCGGTAGTACATGTCGTAGCTCCACCCGCTCGCCTGGTACAGAACCAGGTCCACCGCCGAGCACCCTCCCACCTTGCTCTCGAACTTGCTCGCCCGCCAGTGCCACTGCCCGTACAGAGGCAGCGACTTGGGTGCTTTCAGATTCACCGTCCCGTTCTTCTCGTACGGCGTGTTTCCCACCGCGGCCGAGTGCGAGGCGGTCGGCGGCTTCGCCGGACGCGTCTTGTGCGTGCCGTTTCCCGGCAGGACGGCCAAGCTCACCGCTCCCGCCACCGCGACAACGACTGCGGCCACGGCGGCGGACCGCCGGCGGGCGAGCCTCCGGTCACCTTGAGCGCGCAGCTGAGCCGCGGAGGGCATGCGCACCGAGACCTCGTCGAGCAGTTCCTCGACCTCAGCCATGACTGGCCACCCCCTCGGTGATGAAAGTGGAATCGCTCTCGGCGAGCCGCTCGCCGAGGATCTTGCGGGCCCGGCTGAGCCGGGTGCGTACGGCACCGTTGGAGGCGCCGGTCTCCCGCGCGACCTGCTCCACCGGCAGGTCCAGGAGATGGTGCAGGACGACCGCCTGCCGCTGATCGGGGGTCAGTTCGCGCAGAGCGGCGACCAGCGCCACGCGGTCGCCCGAGAGTTCGGGCACATCCGTCTGCGGGCCGTGCCGGAACTGCGCTCGTAGCCGCCCTTTGGTCCGCCGCCAGGTGCTGATCGCCAGCCGCATCGCCACCGTGCGCACCCACGGCAGTGGATCACCCTCACGCGTGAGTCTTGCCCAGCGCTGCCATGCGCGTACGTATGCCTCCTGCACCGCGTCCTCGGCCTCCCCCAGATCACCGGTCATCGCATAGACCACGGCAACCATGCATTTGGCGGTGGCGGAGTAGAAGGCGTCGAATTCCTCCGGCTGCGCCGGCATCCCCGTCCCCCGTCTGTTGAGCACGTCCCCGTGCTGCCTGCTTGCTTCTGTCTTGGACACGCTCGGGGCCGGTGGGATGTTACGCGGAATCCGAACACATCTGAGTCCGCCTTCGACTCCCCGCACCGCGGCCGCCCTCCCAAAGCGGGCACCCGTAGCTCGACGCGATGCAGTGACTCCCGTACTCGGCCCGCTCACTTGCACGGGCAAGAGATTTGAGTGATCCCTGAGCTGTCGCACCGTTCAGCCGTCCGACGCGGCGCTCCCCGACGGCTTCGCCCCTTGGTTCAGGAAGCCCCGACCTACGTAGTCCGTCATGTGGCGGCCCGGCACGGTAGTGGCGCGTGCCGGCCCAAACAGCGGGTGGTCAGCTGGTTTCCGTCGTGGGGTCAGCCGCGGTGACGGTGCCGTACGACGTCGTGACCTTGCAGTTGGAGTAGGTGCGCTTGCTCGTCACCAGGAACTTGCGCTGCTTGACGCCGATCTTGTAGTGCACGGTGGAGTGGGGACCCACCACGATGGTGGTCTTCCGTCCCTTGGTGAAAGTGATGGTCTTGGTGACGCTGAACGAGGTCTTCGCGTTGATCTCGGCGACCACCGTGTCCACCTTCGCGCCGACCTCGGCCGCCACCGAGGTCGAGCGGGTACCGCTTGTGTCGAAAGTTACCTCTTCCCGTACTTCCTTGGCCTTGGGGTTCTCCACCGTCCCGCCAGCCGCGATGAGCCACCAACTGGAGCTCGTCTGGCTGTAGCTGCGCGTGACGTGGGGGTCGCACTGCTCGCTGGCAGATGCGGGTGCTGCCGTGGTCAGGGCGCCGCCCGAAAGGGCCAGAACGGTGATGAGTGCTGCCCCCGCTGCGCGCATTTTCTGCATTTTGAGCTGTTCCCTCCGTTTGGGTGGAGCTGAATACATGTGCGGACCTGTGGTCGACAGGTCAAAGTCGAAATGTCGCGCACATGACATGGAATCCTGCCTGCGCCGTGCCCGGAATCGAGCGCCTCCCTGGGCTGGCAGAGAGATCCTCTCCCAGCCCCTGTCCCGGATGCATAGTGTGCGCGTCCCGAATTTGTCCTGGTCAGGGAGTACGACTCCCCGTCATGGCCCAGCAGTCGTCAACCCACCAGGCCGAATCCCGCTTCTCGGGCGCGCACCACAGCCTGCGCCCGGTTGTCCGCGCCGATCTTGCTGAAGATGGCCGAGACGTGGTTGCGCACAGTCTTGTCGGCCAGCGTGAGCAGCCTTGCGATATGCCGGTTGTCGTGGCCCCGTGCGACAAGTTCGAGGATCTCCGACTCCCGCCGGGTCAGCACGGACGGCATGCCCTGTTCGAGATGTGAGGCCGGAGCCCTGAGCAACTCGGCCATGAGGCGCGCCGCCGTGGTGCCCACGACCACGGAGCCGCCTGCCACTGCACGCACCGCACCGACAATTTCCTCGGTCTCCGCGGACGTGGCCACGTACCCCCGGACGCCGGCCACGAGCGCGGAGCGCAGGAGCGTTCCGTCGTCAGAGCGCCGCGTCATGCCCAGAATTCCCCGCACTCCGACGTCCCGCACCAAGGGTCTGCATATCTCCAGCACTGCGGTGCCCGGACCGTCGAGATCCACGAGCACGACATCAGCACACGAGGACCTCACGAGCGGCAGCACGCGATCGGTCTCTTCGGCCTCCGCGACGACGTTGATGCCGTAGACGCCGAGTGCCGAGCGGACGTTTTCCCGCAGCAAGGGGGGCGGCCCTACGAGGGCGATACGCAGCCCAACTCGGTCGAACGCACGGTTGTTCATGAATACACCTCAAACATAGCCGTTGCATTGGTCAACTTGTGAAGGAGGCGCCGGCGAACGACTGGCGCCACTTTCCGTCAGCCCCGTCCATACGATTGATCACCGCAGGCGGAGGGATGGGCAGGGTGTTCGACTGCCGGATTCTGGGACCGCCGGATGTGCTCCAAGCAGGAGAATCGCTGTCGATCACTGCGCCCAGAGAGCGGGACCTCCTCGCGCTGCTCCTGCTCAAGGCCGAGCGGGCCGTACCTGCCGAGGAGCTGATCGACGGGTTGTGGCTGAACACGCCGCCTCCGACGGCCCGCACGACTTTGCACAACTACATCAAGCGGGTGCGGGCTGTCCTGTACGACGCCTGAAAGCCCTGTGCGCCGAGATCGCCAAAGCCGTGGTCGGCCAGGACCCATCGTGACCGGTCTCGTCGTCGCCCTCCTCTGCCGCGGACACGTACAACTAGAAGGAGTCCCCGAGGTCGCCAAAACGTTGCCCGTGCGCGCCCTCGCCGCCGAACCGGGGCGCGAGGTGCTCGCCACCCGGCCCGGCGGACAGCTGCCGTACCCGGACGACGGCTCGCTCGACCTGCGGGAGTTCGAGAGGCTCACCCGTAGCGCGGCCGAGGCGCGGGAACGCAGTGAGTACGCTGCGGCCTCGGCACGGCTGACGGCAGCGCCGGCAGTGTGGCGGGATGATGCGCTCGCCGACAGCCGTGCGGGGCACCTCGTGCACGTCGAGGCGCCCCGGCGGAACGATGCCCGTATGCCGGCCTTCGAGGAGGGGGCCGATGTGGAGCTGCGGCTCGACCACCCCAGCAGCCGTGTCAGTCCCCCGAGGGGCGCCCCTTCCACGTCTCCGGTGTAGTCGTCGCGATGACAGCCCCGTCCGGCCGCTCGGGCGTCGGCCGGGCCGCGTGCTCGACATGTGCCCACACCTGGCCACGACGAGCAGACCCGCGCCGCGGGCCATTTCACGCTCCCCTCAAGGCGAGCCGACCGTCGTCAGACGACAGTCCGAGCCCGCGCCCAGTGACAGGCCACCTGCCCCCCGCCACCCCCGTCCAGCACCTCCAGGTCCTCGGTGCGGCAGCGGTCCGCGACGCCCGCGCGCTCTGCCTCCCCGCTCGCCAGCACCTGGCACCGGGCATGGAACCGGCACCCGGCGGGAATGCGCGACGGATCCGGTGGCTCGCCGGTCAGGACCACCGGGTCGCCCTGGGCCTCCGGGAGGACCGACAGCAGCGCCTGGGTGTACGGGTGTCGGGGTGCCGTCAGGACCTGCTCCACCTCGCCCGTCTCCACGATCCGGCCCAGGTACATGACCGCCACCCGGTCGGCGATGTTCCAGGCCAGGCCCAGGTCGTGGGTGACCACCAGTGCGGACAGGCCCAGTTCGGTGCGCAGGCGGAGGAGGAGGGCGAGGATCTCGCCGCGTACGGAGGCGTCGAGCGAGGCCACCGGTTCGTCGGCGATGATCAGTTCGGGTTCGAGGACGAGTGCGCCTGCGATGACCACGCGTTGGCGCTGGCCGCCGGACAGCTCGTGCGGGTAGCGCAGGAAGAAGCGCTCCGGCGGGCGCAATCCCGCGTGGGCGAGGGCCTCGGCGACCGCCGCCCGCTCGTTCCCCGTACGGCCGTGGATCCGCAGGCCCTCGGCGACCGCGTCGTACACCGTGTGACGGGGGTTGAGCGAGCCGGTCGGATCCTGCAGCACCAGCTGGACGCGCCTGCGGTACGCCTTCAGGGCCCGCGATGAGTACTCCACGGGCTTCCCGTCGAACGTGATCCGGCCCGCGGCCGGCGTCACCAGGCCGAGCAGCGAACGCGCCAGCGTCGTCTTGCCGCAGCCCGACTCGCCGACCAGTGCCACGATCTCCCCGGCCCGGATGTCGAGTTCGACGCCGTCCACGGCCCGCGCCGCAGGGGCACCGTGCCGCCCGGGAAAGGTCACGTGCAGGCCCTGGGCGCTGAGCAAGGGCGGTGGTGGTGCGGTCGTCGTCATGTGGTGCTCCTCGCGTCTTCCATCGGGCCGGCCGACGGCGAGGCCGCAGTCCCCACGTGCACGCAGGCCGTCTGCCGTCCGGGTCCCACGTCTCGCGGTCCCGGAAAGGTCACCTGCAGGCCCTGAGCGCTGAGCAGGGGAGGCGAGGAAGGAGTCGTCGTCATGTGCTGCTGCTCCTCGCATCCTCCGTCGGACCGGCCGGCGGAGGTACCGCAGCCCCCACGTGCACACAGGCCGCCCACCGCCCCTGCCCCGCGTCCCGCAGCCGCTGGTCCTCGACGGAGCACTCCTCCAGGGCGACCGGGCAGCGCGGGTGGAAGGTGCAGCCGGAGGGCAGGGAGGAGGGGTCGGGCGGATCGCCGGCCAGGCCGCTCGGGGCGAACCGGGAGGCCCGGTCGCCGATGCGCGGGAAGGCCGCCGACAGGGCCGCCGCATACGGGTGCCGGGCGTCCTCGTAGACCTTGCGGGCGGGGCCCTCCTCGACGACGCGGCCCGCGTACATCACCGCGAGCCGGTCGCAGGTGTCGGCCAGCACCGCCAGATCGTGGCTGATCATGATCAGGCCGACGTCCTGCTCGGCGACGAGCTGTTCGATCAGCCGCAGGATCTGCGCCTGGATCATCACGTCCAGGGCCGTGGTCGGCTCGTCGGCGATGATCAGTTGGGGGTCGCAGGCGAGCGCCATGGCGATCATGACGCGCTGGCGCTGGCCGCCGGACAGCTCGTGCGGGTACGCCGACGCGCGTGCCGCGGGCAGGCCCACCTGCTCCAGCAGCTCACCGGTCCTCTTCCGCGCCGCGGCCGCCGTCGCCCCGCGGTGCAGCAGGATCGGCTCGGCGATCTGGTCGCCGATGCGGTGGACGGGGTTGAGGGAGTGCATCGCCCCCTGGAAGACGATCGAGGCGCCGGCCCAGCGCACGGCTCGCACCTGCCCCCAGCGCATGGTCAGGACGTCCTCGCCGTTCAGCAGGATCTGTCCGGATACGCGGGCACTTGCCGGCAGCAGTCTCAGCAGCGCGAGCGCCAGCGTGGACTTGCCGCAGCCCGACTCGCCCGCGATGCCGAGCTTCTGTCCCGCCGCCAGTGACAGGCTCACGCCCCGTACCGCGGCCGCGCCGCCGGCATAGGTCACTTCGAGGTCCCGCACCTCCAGCAGCGTCAACGGGCCACCCCCAGTCTGGGGTTGAGGACGGACTCCAAGGCGCGCCCGCGCAGCGTGAAGGTCAGCGCGAGGGCCGCGATCGCGATGCCGAGCTCTTCTCCGGCCGCCGGCGACAGGTCCACGCCCCGTACGGCGGCGGCCCCGCCGGCATAGGTCACTTCGAGGTCCCGCACCTCCAGCAGCGTCAACGGGCCACCCCCAGTCTGGGGTTGAGGACGGACTCCACCGCACGCCCGCACAGTGTGAACGTCAGTGCGACCACCGCGATCGCGATGCCCGGCGGCACCAGGTACCACCAGTCGCCGGAGCTGACGGCACCGGCCTCGCGTGCGTCCTGCAGCAGGCCGCCCCACGAGATGACCGTGGGATCGCCGAGGCCCAGGAAGGCCAGCGTCGCCTCGGCGAGCACGGAGGAGGAGATCATCAGGGTCGTCTGGGCCAGGACCAGCGGCATTACGTTGGGCAGGACGTGCCGGGTCATGACGTGCCAGTGGCCGCCACCGAGCGCCTTGGCCCGTTCGATGTACGGCCGGGACTCCACCGCCAGCGTCTGCGCGCGGACCAGCCGGGCCGTCGTCGGCCAGGAGGTGACGCCGATCGCGAGGATCACCGTGCCCAGGGAGCGGGACATCACGGTGGCCAGCGCGATGGCGAGCACCAGCGCCGGCATCACCAGGAACCAGTCGGTGACGCGCATCAGTACGGTCGCGTACGGCCCCCGGAAGTGCCCCGCGGTGATCCCGACGACCGTGCCGATCACCACCGACAGCACCGCCGCGAGCAGCCCGACCAGCAGCGAGACCCGGGAGCCCCACACCACCAGGCCCAGCAGATCGCGCCCGAACCGGTCGGTGCCCAGCGGGAATTCACCGCTCGGCGGCTGGAGAGGACTGCCCGGCGCGTCGGTGACTCCGGCCACGTCGGAGCCGACCG
The DNA here is from genome assembly GCF_000720765.1 of Streptomyces sp. NRRL S-646. Classification (GTDB taxonomy): domain Bacteria; phylum Actinomycetota; class Actinomycetes; order Streptomycetales; family Streptomycetaceae; genus Streptomyces. The sequence continues at coordinate 313,228 of NZ_JODC01000003.1, read as the reverse complement.
TCAGCGGCGCCGTCAGCGCGACCAGCGCGAACAGGGTGAGCGCGGCCAGACCGACCAGGCCTGCGCGGTGCGTGCGGTACTGCTGCCAGAACCGCACGGCGGAGCGGCGGCGGCGCTGCCAGGCCAGCCGGCGAGGGGTCTCCTGCACCGGTTCGGTCGTCATCGGCCCACCCGCGGGTCGAGCAGCGGATAGAGCAGGTCGGCCAGAGTGTTCATGACGATCACCGCCGAGGCGAAGAAGAGGAACAGGCCCTGGACGAGGGGCAGGTCGGGGACGCTCAGCGCCTGGTAGAACAGCCCGCCGAGGCCCGGCCAGGAGAAGACCGTCTCGACCAGGATGACGCCCGCGACCGTCCGCCCGAGGTTGACGAAGACCAGGGTGACCGTGGGCAGCAGCGCGTTCGGCACGGCATGCCGGCGCCGCACGAGGTCGTCCCTGAGGCCCTTGGCGCGGGCGGTCGTCAGATAGTCGCTGCCCATCTCGTCGAGCAGCGCCGAGCGCGTGACCAGCAGCGTCTGGCCGTACTCGACGGCGACCAGGGTGAGCACCGGCAGCACGAGGTGATGGGCGACGTCGAGGACGTAGGAGAAACCCTCCTTGCCGCCCGACTCCATGCCGCCGGTCGGGAAAAGCCCGGGGACCGGGCCGAGGCCCACGCCGAACACGATGATGATCAGCAGGCCCAGCCAGAAGGACGGGACGGAGTACAGGGTCAGCGCCAGACCGGTGTTGAGCTTGTCGCCGAGCTTGCCGTGCCGCCAGGCCGAGCGGGTGCCGAGGAACATGCCGAGCGCGGTGTAGAGCACGAAGGCCGTGCCGGTCAGCAGCAGCGTGTTCGGCAGCGCCTCGCCGATCTTGTCGACGACCGGGGTGCGGAACTGGTACGACGTGCCCAGGTCACCGGTGAGCGCCTTGCCGCAGTAGTCCGTGAACTGCCGCCACACGGGCAGGTCGAGCCCGAACTCCCTGCGGTAGGCAGCCAGTTGCTGCGCCGAGATGGGGCGGCCGCCGGTCATCGTCTTGACCGGGTCACCGGGGATCAGCCGGAACAGGAAGAACCCGGTGACCAGCACGGCGAGCAGCGACACGGCGGCGCCGCCCGCCTTGCCCGCCCCGTACCGCAGATAGGCGGTGGTGGTGCGGGCCCGTGGTCCGCGGACCGCCGGACCGGCCGGGACCGGTACGGCGGCCTTGTCGACCGCGGCGGACGCTGCGTCAGGTGCCGTTGGCTGCATGGGCTACTCGCGGTCGTCGGCGGTGGCGCGGCGGCGCCGCGCGAAGAGCACTCCGGCACCGGCGAGGACCACGACACCCGCGACGACCCCCACGACGACCCCGGTCGAGCTGCCCCCGGAGGAACTGCCGGAGTCGGCCGGGACCGCCGACCACCAGCTCCAGTAGCCGTCCTGGCCGTAGATGTTGCCGGCGGCCTTGGGCATCGTCTCGATCGACTTGATCTGGTCGGTGCGGTAGGCCTCGACGGCGTTCGGATACGCCATGACGTTCATGTACCCCAGGTCGTACAGCCGCGACTCCATCTGCTTGACGATGTCGGCCCGTTTGGCCGAGTCGTACTCGGCGAGCTGCCTGGCGTACAGGCCGTCGTAGGTCTTGTCGCAGATGAAGTTGTCGGTCTGGCCGGTGTCCTTGGGGGTGGCGGGCAGGGCGGCGCAGGTGTGGATGGACAGCACGAAGTCCGGGTCGGGGTTGACGGACCAGCCGTCGAAGGCGAGGTCGTACTTGCCCGCGAGCCAGGGGTCGGTGACGTTGTCCAGGCAGTCGAGCGTCATGCCGACGCCGAGCTTCGCCCACCACTCCTTGAGGTACTGGCCCACCGCCTTGTCGTTGGGGTCGGTGGCGTGGCACAGGACCCGGTAGTTCAGCGGTTTGCCGTCCTTGCCGACCCGTTTGCCGTCGGCGTTCTTCTTGTAGCCGGCCCGGTCGAGGAGCTGGGCGGCCTTTGTGGGGTCGTACGAGAGTTGCTGGCTCGCCGACGGTTTCCAGAAGTACGTAGAGAAGCGCGGCGGGATGTAGCCCTGGCCCTCGACGGCGTGCCCCTGGAACACCTTGTCGATGATGGCCTTGCGGTCGACCGCCATGAACAGGGCGTGCCGCACCCGCTGGTCGAGGAGTGACGGGTCGCCGTCGCCGAACTTCTTGCCGTTCTTGGCCTGTGCGCCCGGGTTGGTGGCGAGGGCGTAGAAACGGCGGCCGGGGGCGTCGTTGACCTTGATGTCCTTCTGGCCCTTGAGGGAGGCCGCCTGAGCCGGTGTCAGGGCCGGCGCCCCCGCGACGAAGGAGACCTCGCCCTTGCGGAGGGCGGCCACGGCCGCGTCCTGGTCCTTGTAGTACTTGAAGACCAGCTCGTCGAACTTGGGCGCCCCGCGCCAGAAGCTCTTGTTGGCCTTGAGCCGGACGTAGCTGTCCGCCTTGTAGTCGCTGAGGACGAACGGTCCGTCACCGACGACGGGGAAGGACTTGTCGTTGTTGAACTTCGAGAAGTCCTTGACGTCCTTCCAGATGTGCTCGGGCACGATCGGCACGTCGAGAGCCGTCATGGTGGCCTGGGGCTTCTTCAGTTCGACGACCAGCTTGGTGGGGCTGGGCGCCGTCACCTTGCGGAAGTTGGTGACGAAGCTGCCGTTCGCGGCGGCGGCCGCCTCGTCGGTCATCAGCTTGTTGAACGTCCAGGCGGCGTCCTCGGCGGTCACCTTCTGCCCGTCCGACCACTTCGCGTCGGGACGGATCGTGTACGTCCAGGTGAGCTTGTCGGCGGACGGCTGCCAGCTGGTGGCCAGGCCCGGGACCGGGTGCGCGTCCCCGGGGTCGTAGTCGGTCAGGTACTCGTACGTCAGCCGAAGGATGCTCGTGCTGAGCAGACGCACCGCCAGGAAGGGGCTCAGCGAGTCGACGCTCTGTGCCACCGCCACGGTGAGGGTTTTCTTGCCCTGGGCGGCCTCCGCCCGCTCGGGCGCCGGGTTGAGCGGAGTCGCGAGGCCCGCCGAGAAGATCAGAGCGGCGGCGCCGGCGGCCGCCACCAGCCGGGCCGTACGCGATCGCGGCCTTCTCGGATGTGAACGCCTTGTGCCGTGCTGGTCTTGTGTGCTCATGGATGGTGACCTCGCGTCATCGCTCGCACAGGGACGGCTTGTTCGGACTTCAGGAGCGGGTTCTGCCTGGTGACGGGCCAGCTGGGTGAAGAGTGTGTCTACCAGCGGCAGTCTGCGCACGTCAACGGCGCGTGAAACCATGGTGGCCTGCGAAAACGGCGAGTTGATGTTCGCTCGGGCCGCTATTGGTCAAGACCTGTGAAGGGGGCCTGGTAGAGCGCTGACGCCGTCGACGGAGGGAATCAGCCACCGTGATGATGTCGTGACTGTCTCGCCGCGGGGCGCGCCGACAGCAAAACGGCCCGCCGGGAAACCGGCGGGCCGTGCTGCGGGGCTTCTTGTGCCTACTTGTACTCGAGTCCCCAGACGTTGTTGTTCCTCTTCACCGGCGCCGTGAACTGCTTGCGCCACTTGGTCGTGCTGTGGAACTTGCAGTGGCCGTCGTAGTAGTACGTGTACTTGCGGACCTTGAACTTCTTGGCCTCGTGGAACAGCCGCATGCGGACCTGGGTCTTGCCCGCCTTGTCCTTGGCGTGCAGCGAGTAGTTCCAGCTGTCGGAGTGCGACCACGACTTGCCCACGGTCACGCTGAAAGACGTGCTGGCCTTTGCGAAGATCACCCCGGCCTCGGCCTCGACGCCCGCGGTGCCGCTGGCGGTCCAGGTTCCCGTCTTGCTCTGGTTGTAGCTGACGGTGGGGTCGGTGTTGTCGAAGACCCACGTGCTGGCGAGGTTGGTCCCCGGGTACACCGTGTGCTTGTCGTAGATCTCGTAGCCGGTCCCCGGGCTGGGTGCGCAAGCGGCGGAAGCCGGCGCGGCGGCGACTCCCACCATGCCGCCGGCGACGACGGCAGACGCGATGACAGAGCTTACGATTTTCCTCACGGAAGTGAATTCCCTTCGGTCGGGCAATTCCCGACGGACGAATCGGTGCTGGTTCGTGGAGGTATTCGCGCCAAGGCGCGCCAATGCATGGCGACACCTGCGACCGTGATGAAAATCAGCACTCATCAGAACCCCCGTTCTGCTGGTCAACTGGCCTTCTGTCGACGGCTGTCGAGCGGTCGATCAAGACGCAGCGACTGAAGATTGGCCGTGTTCCGTCGAGTTGGCAACCGCCATTCCGCACCGCAATGTGATCTTCCTTGAATTCACGCTCGGCGCCCTGACGGCAAAGCGGTCACAAGGGAGAAAAGGGGGTGGCCGTTCGTCACTTTCCGGGGGATTTGGCTTGATCTCTGCATCGCATAATGTGATGTGGGTCACGCGGGATGGGAATTCTCAAATTCCCATCAAGCGCGGAACCTGTGCGCGCGTTCTGGCGTCTTGGATCCCTCCTTCGGGCTATCCGTCCTGCAGATGGGTGCACCGAATGTGCACTGTGTGTCATTTGCTCGGATATTGACCGGTAACGGTTGGTATTCCCGAGGAGGCACCCCATGCGTGGAGCCACGCACGCCACATGGGCCGCAGGCGCGGCGGCACTCGCACTTGCCGCGACGGCCTGCGGCGGCAGCAGCGGCAGCGGCGGCGGTGACAGCAGTGCGGTACTCAGCTCCTCCTGGGGAGACCCGCAGAACCCGCTGGAGCCGGCCAACACCAATGAGGTGCAGGGCGGCAAGGTCCTCGACATGATCTTCCGGGGGCTGAAGAAATACGACCCGAAGACCGGCGCCGCCAAGAACATGCTCGCCGAGAAGATCGACACCACGGACTCGCAGAACTTCACCGTCACCGTCAAGAGCGGCTGGAAGTTCAGCAACGGCGAGGCCGTCACCGCCAAGTCCTTCGTGGACGCCTGGAACTACGGTGCCAGCCTCAAGAACAACCAGAAGAACGCGATCTTCTTCGGGTACATCGACGGCTACGACAAGGTCCACCCGGAAGCCGGCGCGCAGACCGCCGACACGCTCTCCGGCCTCAAGGTCACCGGCCCCAGGACCTTCACCATCAAGCTCACCCAGAAGTTCTCGACGTTCCCGGACACCCTCGGCTACTCGGCCTTCTATCCGCTGCCGGGGGCCTTCTTCTCCGACCACGCCACGTGGATCAAGAAGCCGGTCGGCAACGGGCCGTACACGGTGGAGTCGTACACCAAGGGCTCGAAGATGTCCCTCAGGAAGTGGGACGCGTACCCCGGGACTGACAAGGCGCAGAACGGCGGCGTGGACCTCAAGGTCTACACCGACAACAACACCGCCTACACCGACCTGCTGGCCGGCAACCTCGACCTGGTCGACGACGTCCCGGCCGCGCAGCTCAAGAACGTGAAGGCCGACCTCGGTGACCGGTATCTGAACACCCCCGCCGGCATCATCCAGACGCTCGCCTTCCCCTTCTACGACCCCAACTGGAACAAGAGCGGCTCGGAGAAGGTCCGCAAGGGCCTGTCCATGGCGATCAACCGCAAGCAGATCACCGACACGATCTTCCAGAAGACCCGCACCCCGGCCACCGACTGGACCTCCCCGGTCCTCGGCACGAAGGGCGGTTTCCAGGACGGCCTGTGCGGGAGCAGTTGCGAGTACAACCCCAGCGAGGCGAAGAAGCTGGTCAAGGAAGGCGGCGGGCTGCCCGGCGGCCAGGTCAAGATCACGTACAACGCGGACACCGGCTCCCACAAGGAGTGGGTGGACGCCGTCTGCAACTCCATCAACAATGCGCTCGGCAACGACAAGGCCTGCGTCGGCAACCCGGTCGGCACCTTCGCCGACTTCCGCAACCGGATCACGCAGAAGAAGATGTCCGGTCCGTTCCGGGCCGGTTGGCAGATGGACTACCCGCTCATCCAGGACTTCCTGCAGCCGCTCTACTACACCAACGCCTCGTCCAACGACGGCCACTGGTCCAACAAGGACTTCGACAAGCTCGTCAACCAGGCCAATGCCGAGACCGACACAACCAAGGCGATCTCGCTCTTCCAGGACGCCGAGAAGGTCGTCCGCGACAACATGGCGGCCATCCCGCTCTGGTACCAGAACGGCAGTGCAGGCTGGTCCGACCGGCTGTCGAACGTCGCGCTGAACCCGTTCAGCGTCCCGGTCTACAACGAGATCAAGGTCGGCTGACCGCGCATGGGCAGGTACGTGGTCCGGCGTCTGCTCCAGATGATCCCGGTGTTCATCGGGGCCACGCTGCTGATCTTCCTGATGGTGAACGTGATGGGCGACCCCATCGCGGGACTGTGCGGCGAGCGGCAGTGCGACCCGGCCACGGCCGCCCAGCTGAAGAAGGAGTTCGGCCTCGACAAGCCGGTGTGGCAGCAATACCTGACCTACATGGGGAACGTCTTCACCGGCGACTTCGGTACGGCGTTCAACGGCCAGAAGGTCACCGAGCTGATGTCGACGGCGTTCCCGGTCACTATCCGACTCACCATCGTGGCGATCCTCTTCGAGATCGTCATCGGCATCACGCTGGGTGTCGTCACCGGCCTGCGGCGCGGCCGACCGGTCGACACCTCGGTCCTCCTGGGCACCCTCGTCGTCATCTCCGTGCCCACCTTCGTGACCGGTCTGCTGCTCCAGCTCCTCCTCGGTGTCGAGTGGGGCTGGATCAAACCGTCGGTCTCCACCGACGCCACCTTCAGCGAACTGATCGTTCCGGGCCTGGTCCTCGCGTCCGTCTCCCTCGCCTACGTCACCCGGCTGACCCGTACCTCCATCGCGGAGAACCGGCGCTCCGACTACGTCCGCACCGCCATCGCCAAGGGCCTGCCCCGGCAGCGGGTCGTCATCCGCCACCTGCTGCGCAACTCGCTGATCCCGGTGGTCACCTTCATCGGCACGGACATCGGCGCGCTGATGGGCGGCGCGATCGTCACCGAGCGGATCTTCAACATCCACGGCGTCGGCTACCAGCTCTACCAGGGCATCCTGCGCCAGAACACCCAGACCGTCGTCGGCTTCGTGACCGTACTCGTCCTCGTCTTCCTGGTGGCCAACCTGCTGGTCGACCTGCTGTACGCCGTACTCGACCCGAGGATCCGCTATGCCTGAGCAGTACGAGTCCGAGGGCGCCATCTCCTCCACGGGCATGGGCGGTGCGATGGACCTCGCCGTGAGCGAGGGGGAGACGCTGGAGGGGACCCCCCGCGGCCCGGGCGGCACCGGCCCGGCGGGCAGGCCGCGCTCCCTGTGGTCGGACGCCTGGCGCGACCTGCGCCGCAACCCCGTCTTCATCGTCTCGGCGCTGGTGATCCTGTTCCTGGTCGTGATCTCCCTGTGGCCGTCCCTGATCGCCTCCGGCAACCCCCTCAAGTGCGACCTCGCCAAGGCCCAGGAGGGCTCCCAGCCCGGCCACCCCTTCGGCTACGACGGCCAGGGCTGCGACGTTTACACGCGCACGGTGTACGGGACCCGCATCTCCATCAGCGTCGGCGTCCTGGCCACGCTCGGCGTTGCGCTCCTCGGCTCGGTCCTCGGCGGACTCGCCGGGTACTTCGGCGGGGGCTGGGACTCGCTGATGTCCCGGATCACCGACATCTTCTTCGCGATCCCGGTCGTGCTCGGCGGTCTCGTCCTGCTGTCCGTGGTGACCAGCAACACGATCTGGCCGGTCATCGGGTTCATCGTGCTGCTCGGCTGGACGCAGGTCTACCGCATCGCCCGCGGCTCGGTCATCACCGCCAAACAGAACGACTACGTGCAGGCCGCCCGCGCGCTCGGTGCCTCCGACTCCCGCATCCTGCTGCGGCACATCACGCCGAACGCGGTCGCCCCGGTGATCGTCGTGTCGACCATCGCGCTCGGCACGTACATCGCGCTGGAGGCGACCCTGTCGTACCTCGGCGTCGGTCTGAAGCCGCCCACGGTCAGCTGGGGCATCGACATCTCGGCGGCCTCCCCGTACATCCGCAACGCCCCCCACATGCTCCTGTGGCCGGCCGGCGCGCTGGCGGTCACCGTGCTGGCGTTCATCATGCTCGGCGACGCGGTGCGCGACGCCCTCGACCCGAAGCTGAGGTGAGCCGCCGTCATGCTGCTCGAAGTGCGGGACCTGCACGTGGAGTTCCGGACCCGGGACGGGGTCGCCAAGGCCGTCAACGGGGTCGACTACGGCGTGGACGCCGGGGAGACCCTCGCCGTGCTCGGCGAGTCCGGGTCGGGCAAGTCCGTCACCGCACAGGCGGTCATGGGCATTCTCGACATGCCGCCCGGGAGGATCACGGGCGGCGAGATCCTCTTCCAGGGCAGGGACCTGCTGAAGCTGAAGGAGGAGGAGCGCAGGAAGGTCCGCGGCGCCGAGATGGCCATGATCTTCCAGGACGCGCTGTCCTCCCTGAACCCCGTGCTGTCCGTGGGCGACCAGCTCGGTGAGATGTTCGTCGTGCACCGGGGGATGTCGCGGAAGGACGCGCGGGCGAAGGCCGTGGAGCTGATGGAGCGGGTGCGGATCCCGGCCGCCAAGGAGCGGGTCAAGGACTATCCCCACCAGTTCTCCGGAGGCATGCGCCAGCGCATCATGATCGCGATGGCGCTGGCACTGGAGCCGGCGCTGATCATCGCCGACGAACCGACGACGGCGCTGGACGTCACCGTCCAGGCCCAGGTGATGGACCTGCTCGCCGAGTTGCAGCGCGAGTACAACATGGGGCTCATCCTGATCACCCATGACCTGGGCGTGGTCGCCGACGTCGCCGACAGGATCGCCGTGATGTACGCGGGCCGGATCGTCGAGTCGGCCCCGGTGCACGACATCTACAAGGTGCCCGCCCACCCGTACACCAAGGGTCTGCTGGAGTCGATCCCGCGGCTCGACCAGAAGGGCCAGGAGCTCTACGCCATCCAGGGCCTGCCGCCGAACCTCATGCACATCCCGCCGGGCTGCGCCTTCCACCCCCGCTGCCCGATGGCCCAGGACGTGTGCCGGACCGACGTACCGCCGTTGTACGAAGTCGACGAAGACCGGCGCAGCGCCTGCCACTTCTGGAGGGAGTGCATGAATGGCTGAGTCGATTCTGCAGGTCAGAGGGCTCTTCAAGCACTATCCCCTCACTCAGGGGATTCTCTTCAAGAAACAGGTCGGCTCGGTCAAGGCCATCGACGGCGTGGACTTCGAACTCGCCCGAGGTGAAACCCTCGGCATCGTCGGGGAGTCCGGCTGCGGCAAGTCGACGGTCGCCAAGATGCTGGTCAACCTGGAGAAGCCGACGGCAGGGGAGATCCGCTACAAGGGCGAGGACATCGGCAAGCTGTCCGGCAAGGCCCTGCGAGCCGTGCGGCGCAACATCCAGATGGTCTTCCAGGACCCGTACACCTCCCTCAACCCCCGGATGACCGTGGGCGACATCATCGGGGAGCCGTACGAGATCCATCCCGAGGTGGCACCCAAGGGCGACCGGCGGGGGAAGGTCCAGGAGCTGCTGGACGTGGTCGGGCTCAACCCCGAGTACATCAACCGCTATCCGCACCAGTTCTCCGGCGGCCAGCGCCAACGCATCGGCATCGCACGGGGGCTGGCGCTGCGCCCCGAGATCATCGTCGCCGACGAGCCGGTCTCCGCGCTGGACGTGTCCGTGCAGGCCCAGGTGATCAACCTGATGGACCGGCTGCAGAGCGAGTTCGAGCTGTCGTACGTCTTCATCGCGCACGACCTGTCGATCGTCCGGCACATCTCGGACCGGGTCGGAGTGATGTACCTCGGGCGGATCGTGGAGACCGGCAAGGACGCCGAGATCTACGACCATCCGACACATCCCTACACACAGGCGCTGCTGTCCGCCGTCCCCGTGCCCGACCCGGTGGCGAGGGAGCGCCGGGAGCGGATCATCCTCTCGGGAGATGTGCCGTCACCGACGAACATTCCCTCGGGGTGCCGCTTCCGCACCCGGTGCTGGAAGGCGCAGGAGCGGTGCGCGCTGGAGGTGCCGCTGCTGGCGGTGCCGGCCGAGTTCCGGCATGTGAGCGGTCCGGCCGCCCATGACTCGGCCTGCCACTTCGCGGAGGAGACGCTGAAAAATGGGCGCTCCGCGCCGGGCATCGCGCCGCCCGAGGAGTAACACGCAGGCAACTTGGCCGACCCGGTTCCGATATACGGACGCGTCAGTCTCTAGAGCGTACGGCCGTGCGGGTGCCGTAAACGGGCCGGGGCTCGCCATGTAGCCCCGGCCCGTTGCCGTGCCCGGGCCTACCCCAGCGACCGCTTCAGGAAGTCGAGTTGGAGCCGCAGCAGGTTCTCGGCGACCGACTCCTGCGGGGTCATGTGCGTGACGCCGGACAGCGGCAGCACCTCGTGCGGACGGCCGGCGGCCAGCAGGGCCGAGGACAGCCGCAGGGAGTGGGCGACCACCACGTTGTCGTCGGCGAAGCCATGGATGATCATCATCGGACGGTGCGGCTCGGCCGCGTCGACCAGGCCCGCGTCGTCGATGAGCGAGTTGCGGCGGTAGACCTCCGGCTGCTCGTCCGGGTGGCCGAGGTAGCGCTCCTGGTAGTGGGTGTCGTACAGCCGCAGATCGGTGACCGGGGCGCCCACCACGGCCGCGTGGAAGACGTCCGGGCGGCGCAGCACCGCGAGCGCCGCCAGGTAACCGCCGAAGGACCAGCCGCGGATGCCGACCCGGGTCAGGTCCAGGGGGAAGCGGGCGGCGAGCGCCTGGAGCGCGTCCACCTGGTCCTCGACCGTGGCCCCCGCGAGGTCGTCGCGGACGGCCTTCTCCCAGGCCGGGGAGCGGCCCGGGGTGCCGCGGCCGTCGGCGACCACGACCGCGAACCCCTGGTCGGCGAACCACTGCGAGGTCAGATGCGGATTGTGCGCGGCGACCACCCGCTGGCCGTGCGGACCGCCGTAGGGATCCATGAGGACCGGGAGCGGGGTCTCGCCGTCGTGATCGCGAGGAAGCAGCACGGCGCACGGGATGCGCCGTGCGCCCCCCTCGGTGAGGGTCACGCGGGGTGTCATACCGGGGTCTTCCGCATGCGAGGCGATGGTCGCGGCATTCCCCCAGCCTCCGGCCGGGGGGACCCCCATCTCCCTTCGGTCGCCGTCGCGAAGTACCCGTACGCGGGCGCCCGGCCGGTCCAGTGCGGCGGACACCAGCACGGTCACGCCCCCGGAGCGCACCGCCGAGTGCACGCCGGGCTCCTGCGACACACGTTCCAGACCGAGTTCGTTGACGCGGTAGACATGCACCTCGCCGGTCTCGGGGGCCTCGGCCTCCTCTCCGGCCGACGCAGCGATCAGCACGTTGTCGTCCGAGACGTCCAGCACCGCCCGCACATGCAACTGCGGTCCTGTCAGCGGGCGTTCACCCACCGCCAGGACCCGCGCGCCGCCCTCGTCGACGATGCGCACGAGCTGCCCGGACGGGCTCCAGCAGGGCACCCCGGGGAAAAGATCAAGCCAAACCTGATCTTCGTCCGCGTGCACCAGCCGGGTCGCGCCCGTCTGAGGGGTCACGGCCAGGAACAACTGGCTGCGCTGGTCGCGCGCTTGTACGAGAAGCAGGGGTGTGCCCGCTTCTGACCAGTGCACATGCGCCAGGTACGGATAGCGCACCCGGTCCCAGACGACCTCCGTGCGCGCCCCGTCCAGACCGATCACGAACAGCCGTACGTCCGCGTTGTCCGTGCCCGCCGCCGGATAGGCGACGTGCTGTGGCTCACGTTCCGGCTGGGCCGGGTCGGAGATCCACCAGCGCCGTACCGGCGTGTCGTCCACGCGCGCGACCAGCAGCCGGTCCGAGTCCGGGGACCACCAGAAGCCACGCAGGCGTTGCATTTCCTCGGCTGCGATGAACTCGGCCAGGCCATAGGTGACGTTCGCCGACTCCGGCTCTGCAAGGGCCCGTTCGTCCTTGCCCTCGGCGCCGACGACCCGCAGCGCACCCTGCGCGACGTAGGCGACGTGCCGGCCGTCGGGGGAGGGGCGGGGGTCGATCACCGGTCCGGGGGTGGGGAGTTCACGTGCCGTACCGGCCCGTAGTTCCGCCGTGAAAAGCCGCCCTGACAAGGCGAAAGACACCAACTCCACGGCTGCGTCGGTGGCGTAGCCGACGATGCCGGCGCCGCCCTCGCGGCTGCGTTCGCGGCGCGCCCGCTCCTCGGGCGGGAGCTCCTCCGAGCCGCCGCCGAGCAGGGCGCGCGGGTCCGCGGCCACGCGCTCCCCGCTGTCCCGTACGTCGAGAACCCACAGGGAACTCGCCCTGTCCGTACCGGAGGTGGAGCGCAGGAACACGACACGGGAGCCGTCGGGCGCCACGGTGAAGGCGCGCGGCGCGCCCAGGGTGAACCGCTGGGTGCGGGCGTGCCTGCGGGGGAAGGAGTCGGACGTCGTCGTCATGCCCTGACCATATTGGCCATGCGCCCCCTTGTGCGGCCGTGCGCCGATCGATGCGCGCGGTCGGATAGTTATGATCACTAGCGCATAGTGGGTATCAACCTGCTGGTTGTTGTGTGGTTTTGTCCGGCCCCTAAGTCCGACCCCCGCGCTCTTGGGACCTTTGGAGGTGAGCCGCCGTGGCACTCTCGATTTCGGCGGTGGTGCTGCTGGCGATCATCGTCTTCCTTCTGATCAAGAAGTCAGGACTGAAGGCGGGGCATGCGATCGTCTGCATGCTGCTCGGGTTCTATCTGGCCTCCTCGACCGTCGCTCCCACCATCAGCGAGCTGACGACGAACATCGCGGGGATGATCGGCAGCATCAAGTTCTGACCCCGGGCTGCACTGCACTGTCGGTGCCGCCTCGTAGGGTGGCTCCATGACGGAACAGCCCTCCCGGCGTCTGCTGCTGGTGCATGCGCACCCGGACGACGAGTCGATCAACAACGGCGCGACCATGGCCGCGTACGCGTCCGGGGGTGCCCGCGTGACGCTGGTCACCTGCACCCTGGGCGAGCTCGGCGAGGTCATTCCGCCTCAGCTGCAGCACCTCACCGGCACCGCCCTCGGCGAGTACCGGCTGCAGGAGCTCACGGCCGCCATGGGTGAGCTCGGCGTCGAGGACTTCCGTCAGCTCGGCGGCCCGGGCCGCTACCGCGACTCCGGGATGATGGGCCTGGCCGACAACGAGGACCCGGCCTGCTTCTGGCAGGCGGACGTCGACGAGGCGGCCACCCACCTCGTCGAGGTGATCCTGGAGGTACGCCCCCAGGTCCTCGTCACGTATGACGACAACGGCGGATACGGCCACCCCGACCACATCCAGGCCCACCGCGTCGCCATGCGCGCCGCCGAACTGGCCGCGGGGGCGGGGTGGGAGATCCCCAAGATCTACTGGAACCGCGTGCCGCGGTCCGTGGCCGAGGGTGCCTTCGCCCGACTTGCGGACGACTTGCCCGGTCTGCCCTTCTCCAAGGCCGCCGCGATCGACGACGTACCGGGTGTCGTGCCCGACGACCGGATCACCGCCGAGATCGACGGCACAGCGCACGCCGCCGCCAAGGCCGCCGCGATGCGCGCACACGCCACCCAGATCGAGGTCGCTCAGCCGTACTTCGCGCTCTCCAACGAACAGGCACAACCCCTCTTCACCACCGAGTACTACGAATTGGTGCGCGGGGCAGGCGGAGAGCAGAGAGAGACCGATCTCTTCGCCGGGATCGAGCTCGCCGCTGTCGAGGAGGCGTCATGACGGAGCGCGGTTCCCTGCTCGCCCAGCCACTGCAGCGGCCCTCCGCCGGACGGACGCTCCTGTACGTGGGCCTCTTCGTGCTCGGCGCGGTCGTCGGCGCGGCCGGTTCGCTGGTGCAGGCCGGCTGGTTCCCCGGCGGGCTGCTGCTCGCGCTCGCGGGCGAGGCCGGGCTCTGCCTCGGCGGCGGACGGGCCACGGGCAGCCGCGGCGGGGCGATCGCACCTGCCGCCGGATGGATGATCTCCGTCATCCTGCTCACCGCCAGCAGACCCGAAGGAGACTTCCTCTTCGGCGCAGGAGGCGGCTCCTATCTCTTCCTCCTCGGAGGGATGGCCGTCGCTGTGATCTGCGCCACCCTTGGACAGGGGCGGCAACCAGGTGGCCGTGACGTCCGACTTGGCAAGTGACGTACCACTTCGCCATTAACCGCGCGTGGGAGTCCCGTGTGGGTTTCCCCGGCGGTCATGGGATACGCGCCAGAAGTGGCCAGTATGGTGGTGCGCGCCGCCGAGCCGCCCGTGAGGTTGTGTCGGGCGGCGGAGCCAACCGGGAGAACCTGCCTTGAGTCGTGAAACTGACACTCCGTCCTCCGGGCCCAACGGGCGCGGCGGAGCCGCATACCCGTCGGGCACGCCGCCGTACGGGACACCCACGGCTTCCGACGCCGGTACGGATGCGGGCCGTTCGGCCGCGCAGCCGGAGGACCGCAAGACCGAGACCACACTGACGACCCGGATCCGGATCAACATCCCAGGGTCGCGGCCCATTCCGCCGGTCGTCGTGCGTACGCCCGTCGCGGACGCCGAGGGCTACGACGACACCGGGGAGACCGAGGCTCCGGCGCCGGGTGCCACCCAGGCCATGAGCACCGTCGAGCCCCCGGCCGAGCCCGCTCAGCCCGCCGAGGACAAGACGAGCGGGTGGTTCGCGCCCCGCAAGTCGGCGCCCGCCAAGGGCGGTCAGGGCGGCGGCTCCACCAACGGGGCCGGGCTGCCGGGCGGTTCGGGCGCGGGTGCGCCGGCCGCCCCGGGTGCCGGGCCCTTCGGCGGGGGCGCCCCTTCCGGCGGCTCCCGTCCGGGCACCGGACGCCCCGGGGGCGTGGTCGGCTCCATGAGCGTGCCGGGTGGCTCCCGGCCCGGCGGCGGCCCCCGCCCCGGCGGGACGAACGGCGCCGGGCTCCCCGGAGCGACCGGCGGGCCCGTGGCCCCCGGGCACGGCGGCGGCACCGGTTCCTTCGACGTCACCGAGGCGCTGGCCGCGGGACCGCTCGGCAACGGCGCGCGCCCCGGCAGCGGTGGCAGCGAGCCCCGCCGTGACGAGCTCCCGTATTTCTCGGACGGCGAGCGCAACACCCAGGCCGGGCAGAACGGCCAGGGCGGTTACGGCGGCCCAGGCGGCGCGAGCGACTTCAGCGGGCCGAACGGCCGCGGCGGCCAGGGCCCCACGGGCCCGACCGTCGGTCCGGTCACCGGTGACGGCCTCGTGACCTCGCCCTTCGGCGCTGGGCCGACCGGACCCCCGGGACCGGCCGGGCCCAAGGGACGTGGCGGCCCCGGCGCACCTGCCGGCCTCGGCGGACCCGCGGGCATCGGCGGCCCCGGCGGCCCCGGCGGCCCCGGCACCATCGGCGGTACGCACGGCGCGGGCCTCGGCCCCGGTGGCGGCCTCAGCGACGACACCGCGATCCTCACCCCGCAGAAGCCGGCCCCCGAGCCGGGCCAGCAGGGCTTCCCGGCGCCCGACAACATCTCCGGACACACCGTCACCAGCGGCGTCCCGGTCGGGTCGCCCGGCGCGAACTCACCGTTCGGCCCCGGCTCCCACACCGACGGCCCGCTGCCGCACACGCCGCCGAAGCTGCCCGAGCCGGCCGGCCAGAACACCTCGGCAGCCGCCGCGCCCAAGAAAAAGAAGAAGGGGCGCAACAAGCTGGTGCTGCTCGGCACCGGCGTGGTCATCGTCGGCGGTCTCGCCTACGGCGCCGGACTGCTCATGAACCACTCCGACGTGCCCAAGGGCACCACCGTGCTCGGCGTCGACATCGGCGGCGGCACCCGCGACGAGGCCGTCAAGAAGCTCGACGCGTCCTTCGGCGACCGTGTGAACAAGCCGCTGAAGCTGTCCGTCGGCGGCAAGACGGTCGAGCTGAAGCCGGACCAGGCGGGCCTGCAGTTCGACGAGCAGGCCACGGTCGCGGCGGCCGCGCAGGCCGACTACAACCCGATCTCCGTCATCGGCTCCCTCTTCGGCAACCACCGGGTCGTCGACCCGGTCATGCCCGTCGACGAGGAGAAGCTGGCGGCCGCCCTGAGGTCCACGGCGGGCGGCTCCGGCTCGATGACCGAGGGCACGATCGAGTTCAAGTCCGGCAAGGCCGTCGCCGTCTACGGCAAGGCGGGCAAGGGCATCGCCGCCGCAAAGTCGGCCCAGGCGGTCGAGGAGGCGTACCGCAGTCAGGTGGAGACCAACTCCACCGACCCGGTCGCGGTCGTGACCACGACCCAGCAGCCGACGATCACGAACGCCGAGGTCGACCGGGAGATGAAGGCCTTCGCCGAGCCCGCGATGTCGGGGCTCGTCACGGTCAAGACGGACACGGGCATCTCGCTGCAGATGAGCCCGCAGAAATCCCTGTGGAAGTTCCTCAGGGTCGCGCCCGTGGGCGGCAAGCTCGTCGACAAGCCGGACCTCGCCGCGCTCAAGCAGCTCTACGGCGGCCAGTTCGACAGCGTCCTGATCACCCGGGGCACCGGCAAGAAGACGGCGGTCACCCCGCAGGACGTCTACGTCGCCCTGCGCCAGGCCCTGCTGAGCAAGACCGACCGGGTGGGGATCATCCAGACGAAACCCAGCTGACGTCAGGCCCGGAAGGGGGCACCCGGCAGGCGCCGGGTGCCCCCTTCGCCGTATGTCACGGCCTGCCGTATGACATCTGTCATCCGGCAGTCAGGACCGCCGACACTGCCGTGACCAGGGCCTGGGCGGCCACGATGGATCCCATGACGACGACAGCGACAGCGACCGCCGCCCCGGTGGTCGGCTTCGACCAGGTGAGCAAGACGTACGGGTCCGTACGGGCCGTCGACGGGCTGACCCTCGCCCTGCACCCGGGGGAGACCGTGGCCCTGCTGGGGCCGAACGGGGCGGGCAAGTCGACCACCCTCGACCTGCTGCTCGGCCTCAAGAACGCCGACAGCGGCACGGTCCGCGTCTTCGGCACCAGCCCGCGCGAGGCCATCGTCGCCGGGCGCGTGGGCGCCATGCTGCAGAGCGGCGGGCTGATGGACGAGGTCACGGTCGCCGAGCTGGTGAAGCTCGCCTGCGACCTGCACCCCAAGCCGTACCAGGCGAAGGACGTGCTCGCCCGCGCCGGCATCTCCCAGATCGCCGACCGCAAGGTCAACAAGCTCTCCGGCGGCCAGGCACAGCGCGTCCGCTTCGCCCTCGCCACCGCGGGCGACAGCGATCTGATCGTCCTCGACGAGCCGACCACCGGCATGGACGTCTCCGCCCGCCAGGCCTTCTGGGCCACCATGCGCGAGCAGGCCGACCAGGGCCGGACGGTCCTGTTCGCCACGCACTACCTGGAGGAGGCGGACGCCATCGCCGACCGGGTGCTGGTCCTGCACCGCGGCCGGCTGCTGGCGGACGGCACGGCGGCCGAGATCAAGGCGAAGGCAGGGGCACGGAGGGTGTCGTTCGACCTCGAAGGCGCCATCGACGAGGCTCCTCTGCGCGGCCTCCCCTTCCTGACGGCAATAGACATCTCCGGCCAGACCGTCCGCATCCAGTCCACCGACGCCGACGCGACCGTGCACGCCCTCTACGGTCTCGGCGTCTACCCCCGCAACCTCGAAGTCGCCGGGCTCGGTCTGGAGCAGGCCTTCGTCGCCATCACCGCCGCCGAGGAGGCCAAGCACTCATGAACAGCCTCATCAAGCTCGAACTCACCCGCGCCCTGCGCAACCGCAAGTTCCTCTTCTTCTCGGTGATCTACCCGTCGGTCATCTTCCTGCTCGTCTCCAACCAGACGGGGAAGGTCGACGGCAGCGGTCTGAGCGTCGCCTCGTACGTCATGGTCTCCATGGCCTCCTTCGGCGCCCTGACCGCGGTCCTCATGGGCAACAGCGAGCGCATCGCCAAGGAGCGGGAGGGCGGCTGGGTACGGCAGCTGCGGCTGACCACGCTGCCCGGGCGCGGCTATGTCCTCGCCAAGACCGCCAGCGCCGCCGTCGTCAGCCTGCCGTCCATCGTGGTCGTCTTCCTGGTCGCCGCGGCCGTGCGGGACGTACGGCTGGACGCCTGGCAGTGGTTCGCGCTCACCGGGGCGATCTGGGCCGGCAGTCTGGTCTTCGCCGCGCTCGGCGTCGCCATCGGCTACCTGGCCACCGGGGACGCGGTCCGCCCGATCACGATGATCACGTATTTCGGCCTGTCGATCCTCGGCGGCCTGTGGATGCCGTCCTCGACCTTCCCGCAGTGGCTGCAGGACATCGCCAAGTGGCTGCCCACGCACGCGTACGCTGCCCTCGGACGGGCCATCGAACAGAGCCAGGCCCCCCATGCCCAGGACATCGCCATCCTCGTCGCCTTCTTCCTGATCTTCGCGGGCGGCGCGGCGTGGCTGTACCGGAAGGACACGCTGAAGGCGTGAGCACGATGACGGACGACGGGCTGCCCGCGGAACTCCGGGCCGAGAACGCGATCCGGGTCGGCCAGCCGCCCCGCAACCGGGCCGAGGCGGCACGCAAGATCGTCTGGATCCTGCCGTGGCTGATCTTCCTTGGTTCGCCGGTGAAGGACCTCACCTCCGGCCACCACTCGACCGCCGCGACCGCGGCGGGCTGGGTGGCCCTGGCCTCCTTCACCGGCCTCTACCTCACCCTGGTCTTCCGGAACATGGGCCGGCCGTTCTCCGGACCGACCGTCGGCGCCCTGGTCGCCCTGCTCGGCACGCTCGCCGTCGTCCTGTCCCTCACCCTCGGCAACCAGTGGATCGGGCTCTTCGTGTACGTCTCCGTCACGTGCGGCGCCACTCTGCCGCAGCGGGTCGCGTACTGGGCGGTGGGGGCTAACACCCTGGCGATGGTCCTGGTCGGCCTGCGCGTCGGCGAGGACGACTGGAGCCTGGTCCTGGTCGTGCTGCTCCTGGGCTTCGCGATGATGGGGGTCAAGCAACTGGTCCGCACGACGATCGAGTTGCGCAAGGCCAGGGCGACGGTGGCCCAACTGGCCGCGAACGAGGAGCGGTTGCGTCTCGCCCGGGATCTGCACGACCTGCTGGGGCATTCGCTGTCGTTGATCACGCTGAAGAGCGAACTCGCAGGCCGTATGCTCCCCGACCACCCCGACAAGGCGGCCGCCCAGGTCGCCGACATCGAACAGGTCAGCCGACAGGCCCTCGTCGACGTCCGCGCGGCCGTCTCCGGCTACCGGCGCACCCGCCTGCCCGACGAACTGGCGGGCGCGCAGGTCGCGTTGAAGGCGGCCGGCGTCACCGCCGAGGTGCCCGGCGAGCCCGACCTCACCGGCGTCCCGGAGGAGAGCGAGTCGGCCCTCGCCTGGGCGCTGCGCGAGGCGGTCACCAACGTCGTACGGCACAGCGGCGCCACCCGCTGCACGGTGGAGGTGCTGCGCCGCCAGACCCTGGACGGCGCGGTCCTCGAACTCGCCGTGGAGGACAATGGCTCGGGCGGCTCCGGCAAGGGCCCGGGCAACGGACTTACGGGCCTGACGGAACGCCTGCAGAAGGTCGGCGGCACCCTGGAGGCCGGCCGCATCAAGAAGGGCTTCCGCCTGGTCGCCCGCGTCCCCGTCGACACCCCGTCGGCCGTAGGATCCGGGGCATGAGCTCTACGATCAAGGTGCTCCTCGCCGAGGACCAGTCGATGGTCCGCGAGGCGCTGGCCGCGCTCCTCGGCCTCGAGGACGACATCGAGGTCGTGGCCCAAGTGGCCCGCGGCGACGAGGTGCTGGCGGCCGCCCGTGAGCACGCCGTGGACGTGGCCCTCCTCGACATCGAGATGCCGGGCTGCACCGGCATCGAGGCGGCGGCCCAGGTCCACAAGGCCCTGCCCGGCGTAAAACTGGTCGTCCTCACCACCTTCGGCCGCCCCGGCTACCTCCGCAGCGCCATGGAAGCAGGCGCCGACGCCTTCCTGGTCAAGGACGCCCCCGCAGCCCAACTCGCAGAAGCGGTACGCAAGGTACTGGCGGGGGAGCGCGTCATCGACCCCACCCTCGCCGCAGCGGCCCTGGCAGAGGGCGCCAATCCCCTGACGGACCGCGAACGCGAGGTGCTCCGCGCGGCGGCCGACGGCTCCACGAACGCGGAGCTGGCAGCAGCACTGCATTTGTCGCAGGGAACGGTCCGCAATTACTTGTCGACGGCAATCCAAAAACTGGCGGTACGAAACAGAGCCGAAGCGGTGCGGATAGCCCGAGAAAAGGGCTGGCTGTAAGGCTTTTGGATTTTAGGTTTTTAGGGGCGCGGGGCTGTATCGATATGCGGCTCCGCCGCGTGGGCGCGACCAGCCACGACGCTCCCGCAGTCGCGCAATTACAGAACGCCCTGGCGATCAGGCGAACTCAGTTGAGCAACGCCCGAGCAGCCAGGGCTTGCCCCCGCACCCGCTCCGCGGCCCCCTCATCGACCGCGCTGATCAACTCCGCGTACTGCTCCAACTCCACGGCGCCATCGACGAAGTCACCCCGCTGAACCAGCAACTGAGCCCGCTCATACCGCAACCGCGCCGGATGCGAGGGCAACAGCAGCGACAGATCGACCGCCCACAACGAAACATCCGACCGCTCGGGCCGCGCCGCAGCCCATACCCGGATGTTGTTGAGGATCCGCAGAACGACGTCCAGCGGATCCGCCGGCGTCAACATCGACGAATCCAGCGCAGCGCCCGTCGCACCGGCCACCAACAGCTCCGCGTCGCCGACACCCAGCACCCGCCCCCCGTCGAACGGGTCCACCAGCACCTGCTTCTCCCGAGGCCCGAACCCGACCACGAAGTGTCCCGGCAGCGCGACCCCGTACACCGGCGCCCCTGCCCGCCGGGCGACCTCCATCCACACGACCGACAGCAGGATCGGCAGCCCGCGCCGCCGCCGCAGCACCTCGTGCAGCAGCGAGGACTCCAGGCGCTGGTAGTCGGCGGGGGAGCCACGGAAGCCGTCCTGCACCCCGAGCAGGTGGTGCAGCGCCGTCGCCCACGCCATCGGACCGCCCGGCCGGAACGGCACCCGCCCCGCCAGCCGGTCCAGCTCCATCTGGGCGGCGTCCAGCCCCGCCTCGTCCAGGGCCCCGTCCGCCTCCGCGCCCACCAGCAGACACAGCGTCGACAGGTCGGGCCGCTCGGACCGCGCCTCCTCGGCGAACCGCCGCCGCAGTTCGGCGGACCGCTCGGGCGGTGGGGGGTATGGGGGACGCATAGCAGGCTGGTGCCCTCTCCCGGCGATCGGTACTACTGTCCGCTGCCGGGAGCCGCCGGTTCCCGGTAGTGGTGGTACGCGTGGTGCGCGGCGAAGCCCATCCCGGCGTACAGCGCCCGCGCCCCCGCGTTGTCCTCCTCGACCTGGAGCCACGCTGCGGAGGCGCCCTCGTCGAGCGCCCGCCCGGCCAGTGCGGCCATGACGGTGGTGGCCAGCCCGCGTCGCCGCAGCGCCGGATCCACCTCGACGGCGGCGAAGGACGCCCACCGCCCGTCCACGACACACCGTCCGATCGCAGCAGGATCCTGCTCCCCGGGCACCGTCGCGAACCACACCGACGGCCCTCCCCCACTCTCGGCTTCGCTCGAGCGGGGGGACCCCCATCCCAGCACCTTCAGCGCCACCTCGCTCACCCCCTTGCGCTGATACCGCGCAAGCCACGCCTCGTCCGCCTCCCGGGACAGCACGACCCCGGACGCCTCCGCCCGGTCGGCCACCGGCGCCAGCGCCCCGATCCACAGCTCGGCGGTCACCTCACGCATCCACCCGCGCCGCTCCAGCTCCGCACACAGCAGCTCCTGCGTGCCCTCGGCGCCGGTCGCGGTCTGGATGTACGCGGGCAGCCCACGGTCGCCGTACCACCGTCGTACGACGTCCAGCGCCTCGTCGAGCGGCACGCCCGGGTCGCCGAGCGGCAGTACCGAATTGGCGCGCCGGGTGAACCCGGCCGCGGCCCGCAGCTCCCACTCGCCGAGCCGCTCGCTCTCCAGCGGCCGCCACGCGCGCGAGGCGACGTGCGCGAGCTCCTCGTAGGAGGCGGCAGGACCCCTCCGGCGGGCCGGTGCGGCGGGCACGACCTTTCCCGCGACCAGCGCAGATTCCGGAATCCGGACGCTTTCGCCGCCCTTGCGTGTGATCAGCAGCACACCGTCGTCCCATGATGTGAGAACACCCACCGTGTCGGTGAACTTCTCTTCCGGGACCCCAGGTTCGATCAAGCGTCGTACCGAGACCCGTTTCCCCACGTCAGCAGCGGTGATACGAACCTCGAGACGTCCGCCGGCCGAGATTTCCACAGGTCAGTTCACCCCTCCTGTTCGGATCATGCCCAAGAACGGAGATACTAGGGGCGGGCATCGACGACGCCGCGCTCCCGCGCGCCAGGCGGCGGAGCCTGAGGAGGCCCGCCGGCGCCCTATCGAGGAGGAACGACAGCGTGACCTACGTCATCGCGCAGCCTTGTGTCGACGTCAAGGACAAGGCGTGCATCGAGGAGTGCCCGGTCGACTGCATCTACGAGGGCCAGCGGTCCTTGTACATCCACCCGGACGAATGCGTCGACTGTGGTGCCTGTGAGCCGGTATGCCCGGTCGAGGCGATCTTCTACGAGGACGACACTCCGGAGGAGTGGAAGGACTACTACAAGGCGAACGTCGAGTTCTTCGACGAGCTCGGCTCCCCCGGCGGCGCCAGCAAGCTGGGCCTGATCGAGCGGGACCACCCCTTCATCGCCGCGCTGCCGCCGCAGGCCGAGTAATCACGTAAGCGGCCCGCAGATCGTGCCGCCTCGGTCCCGTACGGCCGGATCGCCCTGGTGATCGCCGTACGGGACCGAGGCGTTTGCCGTACCAGGGCCCTTGGGCCGTCTGCCGTACCAGAAAGTGAGCCAGATCCCGTGTCCGCAGTCTCCGACCGCCTGCCCACCTTCCCCTGGGACAAGCTGGAGCCGTACAAGAAAACGGCCGCCTCGCACCCGGACGGCATCGTCGACCTCTCCGTCGGCACCCCGGTCGACCCGGTCCCCGAGCTGGTCCAGAAGGCCCTCATCGACGCGGCGGACTCCCCGGGCTATCCGACGGTCTGGGGCACCCCGGCCCTGCGCGACGCGATCACCGGCTGGGTCGAGCGCCGCCTCGGCGCCCGCGAGGTCACGCACAAGCACGTCCTGCCGATCGTCGGCTCCAAGGAACTCGTCGCCTGGCTCCCCACCCAGCTGGGCCTCGGCCCCGGCGACAAGGTGGCGTACCCGCGCCTCGCGTACCCGACGTACGAGGTCGGCGCCCGCCTGGCCCGCGCGGACTACGAGGTCTACGACGACCCGACGGACCTGGATCCGACGAACCTGAAGCTCCTCTGGCTCAACTCGCCCTCCAACCCGACGGGCAAGGTGCTGGACAAGCAGGAGCTGACGCGGATCGTCGCGTGGGCGCGCGAGCACGGGATCCTGGTCTTCTCCGACGAGTGCTACCTGGAACTGGGCTGGGAGGCGGACCCGGTCTCGGTCCTGCACCCCGACGTGAACGGCGGCTCGTACGAGGGCATCGTGTCCGTCCACTCCCTCTCCAAGCGATCCAACCTGGCGGGCTACCGGGCGGCCTTCCTGGCCGGTGACCCGGCCGTCCTCGGCCCCCTCCTGGAGATCCGCAAGCACGGCGGCATGATGACGCCGGCGCCCACGCAGGCGGCCGTGGTGGCGGCCCTGGGCGACGACGCCCATGTCCAGGAGCAGCGGGAGCGGTACGCGGCCCGGCGCACGGTCCTGCGCGCGGCGCTGCTCGGCCACGGCTTCCGCATCGAGCACAGCGAGGCCAGCCTCTACCTGTGGGCGACACGGGACGAGTCCTGCTGGGACACCGTGGCCCACCTGGCCGAGCTCGGCATCCTGGTCGCGCCGGGCGACTTCTACGGCACGGCGGGCGAGAAGTTCGTACGGGTGGCGCTGACGGCGACGGACGAGCGGGTGCGGGCGGCCGTGGAGCGCCTGTAGCCGCCGGAGACGTGACGAGGGGGTCCGGGACAGTGTCCCGGACCCCCTCCGCGCTACAGGTGGCTCAGCCGCCGATCGGGAGGCCCTTCACCGGCAGGTTGCCGGTGCTCGGCAGGCCGCCCTTGGCCAGCGAGCCCGCCGGCAGGGCGCCGCCGTTCTGGCTCGCGGTCTGCGTGGTGACGCCGACGATCTCCCCGACGGAGCCCGCCGCGGCGCCCGCCGCGCGCTGCGCAGCCGGAGCCGCCTTCTTCGCCACGCTGCCACCGGTCTTGCCCGCGTTCGGCACGGCCTTCTTGACCGCGTTGCTGCCGGCGGCGCCCGCAAGCCCGGTCACGTTCTGCGCCGCACCGTCGACGGTGTTGCCGACGCTCGCCCCGTCCAGCGAGGTCAGACCTGCGGTGGTCGGGGCGGCGGGCAGTTCGGGGGCCGCGCTCGCGGAGCCGGCCGCACCGACCCCGGCAGCCGCTCCCGCTGCGACGAGCAGCGCGGCACGGGCGATCCGACGGGTCAGGGGGAGGGACATGATGCTCCTTCGATGGATGTTGATCGTCCGGGCTCGGACGATGTGACTACCGCTCGAAGGCCCCGAAGGTTGCGGCGTCCCAACGTAAAGAGTTGGCAATGCGTCGCATTATCGGCTGCGGATAAAAACGGGCAAAAAGCGCCCGCTCGGAAAGCGTGCCGAATCCTTACATCCCTTTGTTGTCAAGGGCTTTGTCGGTTGCAGGGGTGACGGTGCGAAAACCTGCCCACACCGTGGATCAAGTATGCCGGGCATAACCCGTGCGAGTGAAGGACCGTACTACTGCGCAGTGACGATTCGGACCGCGTCGGCGGCCTTTTCGACCCCGCCGAGGCCTTCCGCGGCGGCCGTGTGCCACGGGTTGTCGGCGTTTCCGGCGGTCCACTCCCGCCCCCCGTAGGAGACGCGCTCGATGTGCAGGGCGGAGGAGTTGGCCACGGCCCAGTGGGCGAGCTGCCAGCCGCGCTGGCGGACGCTGCGGCCCTTGGCGGGGCTCTTGCCTGCGGCGACGGGGAGCGTGACGGTCCGGGCGCTCGTCCCCGTGCTCCCGGTCGGCGAGGGGGCCGATGTCGACACGGCGTTCACTTCCGCGGCGGCCGGCTGCAGTGCGTCGCGCCCGAAGTCCCGTACGAGAGCGGCCCGCACGGCGTCCGGCCCCGCCGCCTGCGTGGTGGCCGGGAGGCCGGCGCAGGTCAGCGTGGCCGCCGAGTTCCCGGTGAGGGCGGCGGCGAGCAGGGTGGCGTCCGGCTCGTGCTTGGCGTACGCCTCGGGATATCCGCTGCGCTGCACACGCTGCGCGGCGACCGTGAGGGGGAGCGCCGCGTAGTCGTGCACCTTGGCCAGGTGCTGGTAGAACTTGCCCGCCGCGTACGTCGGGTCCAGGATCTGCTTCCTGGTGCCCCAGCCCTGCGACGGCCGCTGCTGGAACAGGCCGAGCGAATCCCGGTCGCCGTGCTCGATGTTGCGCAGCTGCGATTCCTGCAGCGCAGTCGCGATCGCGATGGTCACCGCCCGCTCGGGCATGCCGCGCCCGGTGCCCACCGCGGCGATCGTCGCCGCGTTCACCGCCTGCTCCGGCGTGAACTCGTACGCCGCCCCGTCGGCCTCGCCCGAGACCACCCTGCAGCCCGATCCGCCTCTGCCCCCGGTGACGTACTGCACCGCGAGATAGCCCGCGACGGCGAACAGGACCACGAAGGCCGCCCCGATACGGAAGAGGCGGCCACGGCGTTTGAGGGTGGATGACGGCTCTGGCACGTCGTACAAGGTAGCGGAGGGCTCTGTGACCCACGTGCCGGATGTGGACAGTGGGCCGAGGAGGCGGCGGGTTAGGGTCGAAGGCATGGCCGACACCCCACTTGACCTCACCCTGGACGCCGCCGAGCTCACCGCGCAGCTCGTCGACTTCCCGTCCGAGAGCGGCACCGAGAAGCCCCTCGCCGACGCGATCGAGTCCGCCCTGCGCGCCCTGCCGCACCTGACGGTCGAGCGGTACGGCAACAACGTCGTCGCGCGGACGAACCTCGGGCGGCAGGAGCGGGTGATCCTGGCCGGCCACATCGACACCGTGCCGATCGCCGGCAACGTCCCGTCCCGGCTGGACGCGGACGGCGTCCTGTGGGGCTGCGGCACCTGCGACATGAAGTCGGGCGTGGCCGTGCAGCTGCGCATCGCGGCCACGGTCCCGACCCCCAACCGCGACCTGACCTTCGTCTTCTACGACAACGAAGAGGTGGCGGCCGACCTCAACGGCCTCAAGCACGTGGCCGAGGCGCACCCCGAGTGGCTGCAGGGCGACTTCGCGGTGCTGCTGGAGCCGTCGGACGGCGAGGTCGAGGGCGGCTGCCAGGGCACCCTCAGGGTCCTGCTGAAGACCACGGGCGAGCGGGCCCACTCGGCGCGCAGCTGGATGGGCTCCAACGCCATCCACGCGGCCGCGCCGATCCTGGCCCGCCTGGCCTCGTACGAACCGCGCTACCCGGTGATCGACGGCCTGGAGTACCGCGAGGGACTGAACGCGGTGGGCATCTCGGGCGGCGTGGCGGGCAATGTCATCCCCGACGAATGCGTCGTGGCCGTCAACTTCCGCTATGCGCCCGACCGCACTGAGGAAGAGGCGATCGCCCACGTCAGGGAGGTCTTCGCGGACTGCGGGGTGCAGGAGTTCGTGGTGGACGACCACAGCGGCGCGGCGCTGCCCGGCCTCTCGCACCCGGCCGCGGCGGCCTTCATCGAGGCGGTCGGCGGAACCCCGCAGCCGAAGTACGGCTGGACGGACGTCTCGCGCTTCTCCTCCCTCGGCATCCCCGCGGTCAACTACGGCCCCGGCAACCCGCACTTGGCGCACAAGCGGGACGAACGGGTCGAGACCGCGAAGATCCTGGCGGGTGAGCAGCGTCTGCGGGCCTGGCTGACGGCATAGCCCGTACACCGCTTCACGGCGGACATGCTCACGTCCCCCGTCCGTAACCCGCGTAGATCTACTCTGAGGTGGATACACCTGCAAGCGGAGGGAGCGCACATGGCTACCGGGAACCCCGAGGGCAAGAAGGTGCCGCCGGATGAGCAGCGTCTCGGACCGGTCCTCCGGAGGCGCGGCCAGGTGACGGAGAGCACGACGGACCAGCGGCTGCTGGACGAGCGCGCTCCCACGGACTGGGTCCACACGGACCCCTGGCGGGTGCTGCGCATCCAGTCGGAGTTCATCGAGGGCTTCGGCACCCTCGCCGAACTCCCGCCCGCGATCAGCGTGTTCGGCTCGGCGCGCACGCCCGTCGACTCCCCGGAGTACGAGGCGGGCGTCCGGCTCGGCCGCGGCCTGGTGGAGGCGGGCTGGGCGGTGATCACCGGCGGCGGCCCGGGCGCCATGGAGGCGGCCAACAAGGGCGCCTGCGAGGCGAAGGGCATCTCGGTCGGCCTCGGCATCGAGCTGCCCTTCGAGCAGGGCCTCAACGCCTACGTCGACATCGGCCTGAACTTCCGCTACTTCTTCGTCCGCAAGATGATGTTCGTGAAGTACGCGCAGGGCTTCGTGGTCCTGCCCGGCGGCCTGGGCACCCTGGACGAGCTCTTCGAGGCCCTGACCCTGGTGCAGACCCAGAAGGTGACCCGCTTCCCGATCGTCCTGTTCGGGAGCGAGTACTGGGGCGGCCTGGTCGACTGGCTCAAGAACACGCTGATCGCCCAGGGCAAGGCATCGGAGAAGGACCTGCTCCTCTTCCACGTCACGGACGACGTGGAAGAGGCGGTCGCGCTGGTCTCGAAGGAGGCCGCCCGGTAGGAAACCCAGCCCCTCCGGCGTCAAATTCAGCCTCTCCGGCGTTTGAGGAGCGGGGGTCCGGGGGGCTGGCCCCCGGTACGGGACGGGTAGGGGCGGCGGGGGCGAAAAAGGGCCCTACGCCAGCCCCCGCCGCGCCACAGCCGGAGGCCGATGCCCGGCGATGGACGCCACCATGTCCAGCACCTGACGGGTCTCGGCGACCTCGTGCACCCGATACACCTGCGCCCCCAGCCACGCCGACACGGCCGTGGTGGCGAGCGTCCCCACCACCCGCTCCTTCAGCGGGGTGTCCAGGGTCTCGCCCACGAAGTCCTTGTTGGACAGGGAGACCAGGACGGGCCACCCCGTGTCGACCATCTCCCCGAGCCGCCGCGTCGCCTCCAGGCTGTGCCGGGTGTTCTTCCCGAAGTCGTGCCCGGGATCGATCAGCACGGACTCCCGGGGCACCCCCAGCGCCACCGCCCGCTCGGCCAGCCCCAGCGTCACCCGCAGAATGTCGGCCACGACATCGTCGTACGTCACCCGATGCGGACGAGTACGTGGCTGAGCGCCCCCCGCGTGCGTGCACACCAGCCCGACGCCGTACCTCGCCGCGACCTCCGCCAGCCCCGGGTCGACGCCGCCCCAGGCGTCGTTCAGCAGATCCGCGCCGGCCTCGCACACGGCCTCGCCGACCTCGGCCCGCCAGGTGTCCACACTGATGACCACGTCCGGGAAGCGCCGCCGCACCTCCGCGACGAACCCCACCGTCCGCCGCGCCTCCTCCTCGGCCGACACCTCGTCGCCCGGACCGGCCTTGACCCCGCCGATGTCGATGATGGCAGCCCCCTCCGACACCGCCTCCTCCACGCGCGCGAGGGCGGGCTCGTCCCGGAAGGTCGCTCCCTGGTCGTAGAAGGAGTCCGGGGTCCGGTTCACGATCGCCATGATCACCGGCTCGTGCGCCTCGAATGCGCGCCTGCCCAGCCTGAGCATCCGCTGTGACCTCTCGTCGTACGACCTGGGTAAGACCGGTTCCTCGGCCGCCTGCGACCCTAACTGTCAGACTCGCATGGCACGATCGGACCCTGACACATTCAGCTTCATCGTCAGTTTCATCCAGCTTCCGAACATCGAGCGTGGGGACCACAGCGATGGTTATGTTCTTGTTCCTGGTCGTCGCTCTCGCCGTCGTGGTCGCCGCCGTGACACTGGCCGTGGTGGGTGGCGGGGAGGGCGAGGGCCCGTTGCCCGAGGTCGCCCCCGAGCGGCTGCAGGACCCGCTGCCGCTGGACCGGCCCGTCGGCCGCGCCGACGTCGACAGCCTCCGCTTCCCGCTCGCCGCCCGCGGCTACCGCATGTCGGACGTCGACGACGCCCTCAACCGTCTCGGCGCCGAACTCGCCGAGCGCGACGCCCGCATCGCCGACCTGGAATCCGCACTGGCGGGCGCCCAGGCCGCCGCGCACCACGTCTCCATGGACAAGCCGATGCACGGCCAGGAGGAGCAGCAGTGAGCGACGGCACCGCCATCGCCGGGCCGGACGGCGCCCTGCGCTGCCCCTGGGCCCTGTCCACCGAGGACTACGTGGCGTACCACGACGAGGAGTGGGGCCGCCCGGTCCACGGCGACGACGCCCTCTTCGAGCGCCTCAGCCTGGAGGCCTTCCAGTCCGGCCTGTCCTGGATCACGATCCTGCGCCGCCGCCCCGGCTTCCGGGCGGCCTTCGCCGACTTCAGGATCGCCAAGGTGGCCGCCTTCACGGAAACGGACCGGGCCCGCCTCCTCACCGACCCCGGCATCATCCGAAACCGAGCCAAGATCGACGCGACGCTCGCCAACGCGCGCGTGCTGGCGGAGTGGGGGCCGGGGGAGCTGGACGAGTTCATCTGGTCCTACGCGCCACCCGCGGGCCCGGCCCCGAAAACCCTGGGAGACGTCCCGGCGGTCACACCCGAGTCGACGGCCCTTTCGAAGGCGCTGAAGAAGCGGGGCCTACGCTTCGTCGGCCCGACAACGGCGTATGCGTTGATGCAGGCGTGCGGCTTGGTGGACGATCACTTGGAAACCTGTGTGGCCAGGAGCGCCCCGTAAGGGGCGCGGGGCTGTATCCATCTGCGGCTCCGCCGCGGGGGCGCGATCAACCACGACGGACCCGCAGCCCCCGACGGCGCTCGAGCCCCGAGCTCACCGGCCCAAGTACTTCGGCTTCTCCTTGTTCACAAACGCCTGCACGGCAATCACATGGTCCTCCGAGGACCCGGCACGGGTCTGCAGCTCGTCCTCCTTGTCCAACGTCTCGGACAAGGTGTGCGAGAACCCGTAAGCCACCGCTTCCTTGATCGCCGCATAAGCCACGGTCGGCCCCTCGGCCAGCGCCCGGGCAACCTTCTCCGCCTCGGCATGCAGCTCGCCGACCGGCACCAGCCGGTTGGCGATCCCCAGCTCGTACGCCTCCTGCGCCTTGATGCTCCGCGGGAAGAGCAGCAGGTCGGCGGCGCGCCCCGGCCCGACGACCCGCGGCAGGGTCCAGGACATGCCGGAGTCGGCGGTCAGCGCAACCCCCGCGAAGGACGTGTTGAAGGCAGCGGTGTCCGCGACGACGCGGTAGTCCGCGGCGAGGGCGAGCCCGAAGCCGGCCCCGGCGGCCACCCCGTTCACCCCCGCCACCACCGGCTTCGGCATCCCGGCGATCGCCCGCACCACGGGGTTGTAGTGCTCCTTCACCGTGCTCATCGTCTGCCCGGACCCCGTCTCCCGGTCCTGCGCCAGCAGCCCGATGTGCTCCTTGAGGTCCTGCCCCACACAGAACGCCCGCTCCCCGGCGGCGGTCAGCAGCACCGCCCGTACGGCATCGTCCTCGGCCGCGGAGCGAACCGCCTCCCGCAGGGCGACCTTCGTCGCGATGTTCAGCGCGTTCATCGCCTCGGGGCGGTTCAGCGTGATCGTCGCGAGTCCGTCGCTCACCTCGTAGAGCACGGTGTCGGCCATGGTGTGTCCCCTCGGCTGTCGCGGTTCAGGCGTACCGGCCGGTACGCCCCTGTCCGTAGGACAGCATGGCGGAGATCACCGCCGGGGGACCGGAGTGGACGTGTGACCTGCGTCAAAGAATTCGGGACGGTTTCCGGTCGGCGGAACTCCGTGCGGCCGCGCAGTATCGCAGTCACATCGCCGAATTGGGTGGTTTTGCTCGCGCGCGTTGCCCAAGCGATGCCGACTGATGTTGGTCATCGGGTCCTGAGATGCGGGATAATGGCTTGGAAGCAATGTGTTCGATGCCGGTGTCGCGTGTCTCACGCTGCGCGCGTGCCCTCCCAGGGCCGTCGGCTTTGACGATGAGCTGGTTTCAGGAAGGGGAACGAGCATGGCGGCCATGAAGCCGCGGACGGGCGATGGCCCGCTCGAGGTGACCAAGGAGGGGCGGGGCATCGTCATGCGCGTTCCGCTCGAAGGCGGCGGTCGGCTCGTCGTCGAGCTGACCCCTGACGAGGCCGACGCGCTCGGCGACGCCCTCAAGAAGGTCGTCGGCTGACGCGGAAGCGACCATACCCTTTCAGCTGCCCCGGCATCCAAGTGGTGCCGGGGTTGCTGTTTGCCGGGCCGCCCCCGCTCGTTTCCCGGCACCTCACCGCTTGATCGAGGCCCTTACCTCTTGACCGCGCACAGCAGCCCGTCGCCCACCGGCAGCAGCGAGGGCACCAGCTCCTGGCTCTCGCGCACCGCGCGCAGCAGCTCCCGGAGCCGCAGCACCTCCGTGGGCTGCGGGCCCGAGTCCACCGTGCGGCCGTTGGCGAAGACGCCCTCGAAGACGACCAGGCCACCGGTGCGCAGCAGACGCAACGATTCAGCGAGATAGTCGAGGAACTCCAGGCGGTCACCGTCGCAGAAGACCAGGTCGTAGCCGGCGTCCGCGAGCCGGGGCAGGACGTCCAGGGCGCGGCCCGGGATGAACCGGGCCCGGTTGCTGGCGAAACCGGAGGCACGGAAGGCCTGGCGGGCGAACTGCTGGTGTTCCGGCTCGGGGTCCACCGTGGTCAGCACCCCGTCCGGGCGCATGCCGTGCAGCAGATGGATGCCGGAGACGCCGGTGCCGGTGCCGATCTCCGCCACCGCCTTCGCGTCCACCGAAGCCGCCAGCAACCGCAGCGCGGAGCCCGTGCCGGGCGACACCGAGCGCAGGCCCGCCTCACGGGCCCGGTCACGGGCCCAGCGCAGCACTTCGTCCTCGGCGACGTAGGCGTCGGCGAACGCCCAGCTCGTCTGCCGGTTGCCGGTAATGACCCTCTCCTGTCCCCGTGGTTGCCTGGGCGTGACTGTATCCGTTGGGGCCGGGAACCCGCAGATGGGACCGGGCGTTTAGAGGGGTAGGAGACGGCACGGGGGGACACAGTTGGATCACGATGAGGGGCAGTGGCCCGAGCAACTGCGGAAGCAGGGGTCCGAGCGGTATCAGCCCAGATCAAATTCTCGTAAAACCGCTTATCCGGAGCTAACGGGCGAGGTGGCTATGGTAGGGGCTCCACTGGACACCACCAGAGCCGACAGGGGAGGTGCGGCTGCGCCTGTGGATCGGGGAGGAGTGCTGCGGCGCTTTCTCGGATCGGCAGGCAGGCCGAAATCCGTGAACGACACCGCTGCTGACCCCAGCCACGCCGCTGACCACGCCCAGACCGCGACTTTCTCCACCGACGCGGACGGGCAGGCGTGGACTCCGCCCACCTGGGAGGAGATCGTCAGCACCCACAGTGGCCGCGTCTACCGCCTTGCCTACCGCCTGACCGGCAACCAGCACGACGCCGAGGACCTCACCCAGGAGGTCTTCGTCCGCGTCTTCCGGTCCCTGTCGACCTACACGCCGGGCACCTTCGAGGGCTGGCTGCACCGGATCACCACCAACCTCTTCCTGGACATGGTCCGCCGCAAGCAGCGCATCCGCTTCGACGCCCTGGGCGACGACGCGGCCGAGCGGCTGCCGAGCCGCGAGCCGTCGCCCCAGCAGGTCTTCAACGACGCGCACTTCGACGCGGATGTCCAGCAGGCCCTCGACACCCTCGCGCCCGAGTTCCGTGCCGCGGTCGTCCTGTGCGACATCGAAGGCCTGTCGTACGAGGAGATCGCCGCAACCCTCGGCGTCAAGCTCGGCACGGTCCGCTCCCGGATCCACCGCGGCCGCTCGCAGCTGCGCAAGGCTCTCGCGCACCGTTCGCCGGAGGCCCGTGCCTCCGAGCGGCGCTCCTTCGTGCCTCGCGTACCCGCACTGGGGGGAGGGGGCGCGACCGCGTGAGTGGAACACGACCCAGCCCCGCCGAGAGGCGTCTGGCCGAGCAGCATCTGGGAGACCGACTCTCCGCCCTGGTGGACGGAGAGCTCGGTCATGACTCGCGCGAGCGTGTCCTCGCCCATCTGGCCACCTGCGCCAGGTGCAAGGCGGAGGCCGATGCGCAGCGACAGCTGAAGAACGTGTTTGCGGAGGCGGCTCCGCCGCCGCCCTCCGAGAGCTTCCTGGCCCGTCTGCAGGGCCTTCCGGGGGGAGATGATCCGGACGGCGGTGGCTCGCCGTTCGGCGGGGGAGGACTCCTCGGAGGAGCCCCCGGAAGACCGGGCCTCACCGGGGTCTTCGGCCTGAAGCGGGGTGAGCGCTTCGAGTTCGGCTACGTCCCCTCCTCTTCCTCGCACGCCCCGATGCTCCCGCCGTCCGCGGACCGCGGCTTCCGCATACACGACGTCAGCCGGCACGAGGCCGAACGGTCGGCCTCGCGCGGGATGCGGTTCGCGTTCGTCGCCGCCGGTGCGGTGTCGCTCGCCGCGGTCGCGCTGGGCGGCGTCACGACGGGCACCCCCGTCGACACCACGGACGCGCGCGGCGGCTCCGGGGCGGGCAGCAATGTGACCCCGATGCGTACGCAGGGGACGGGCGCCGCGACGGCCCCCGAGACCCAGCGGCGCCGTGGCGTCGGCCCGCTGCTCGCGCAGGGCCGGCAGTCGCTCGGTGACGCCCCGGTGGCCCCGACCGAGGTGTCCGCACCGCTGCTGTCGGGGGTGCCGAGCCCGGCCGGCGCGGCGCAGACCATGCACACGCTGGCCACCCCCGTGGTGGCGGGTGCCGCGGTGATGTCCCCACTGATACGTCCGCTCACCACGACCCCGCTGCTCACCCTGACCTCGTGGTCCACGGCCCCCGAGGCCTCGTCCCCCGGCCTCCTGGCCGCACCGCTCCCCGACTCGCCTTCCGCTCCCTCCTCCCCCCACGCCTCCCGCTGACCGGCCCCTGCGCGACGGTCCGCGAACCTGGTTGAATCCAGGTGGACCGCGTCCACGGCAGACGGCCGCGCGCGGAGTCGACAACTGAGGCCACCGCCGACGAGGCGTGCTGCGTCGTGGCCAGCTGTGGGGAGAGCATGAACGAGGGGAAGCCCACGAAGCCGAAGTGGTGGAACCGCCCACGCCCGCAGACCCCTGCGGCGCCTCCGACGGGCACGGCGCCCGCATCGGGCACGATGAGCGGGCCGATCGCCGCCGAGGCTGCCGGGGCGCCGGGGGCGGCGGAGGCGGCACTTGGTTCGACGGGTTCAACGGCGGTCACGGATGCGGCGGGTGCCGCTGCCGGTTCGCCGATGCCCGTGGATGCGTCCGCCGATGCCGCGGCCGGTCCGACCGAGGCTGTGGATGCGCCGCCGCGTCCTGCGTCCGGGACGGCACCGGTGGACGGCGGTGCGGCCCTGCCACAGGACGGTGCCGACGACGGCGACTTCGAGTTGGGCCCCCCGGCCGGGACACGCAGCGGGACAACCGCCTCCGAGGCCGCCGCTGAGCCAGCTCGGCCGAAGCGTGCTGGCGGCGACCGCTCGGCAGTCCCCGAGGGTGACTTCGAGCTGGGCCGACCGGAAGGTCTTTCGGGGAAGCGCAGGGCTGTCGCCGAGGGCGAGAGCGCGGTTTCCGTGGGTGGGGAGGTCGAGCCGGGGCGTCCCGCGGTGGTCGGTGGCGGTGGCCTCCCCGAGGGTGACTTCGAGTTGAGGGCTCCGCAGGATATGGCCGGGTCCGAGGCCGAGGGCGGCTTGCAGAGCGCCTCCGAGGGGGCGGGCTCGGACGAGCCGCGCGCCGAGGGCGACTTCGAGTTGGACCCGCCCGCTGAGGCGGCACCCTTTGCCGACAAGGACTCGGTTGCGGTTACCGGCTCTGCGCCGCCCGCCGCCGAGCGTCCCCAGCCGCTGCACGACCCTGATCCCTACAGCACCCCGCCCTACGGCGAGCCCGGCCCCTGGGCCCCTGCCCCGCCGGTACAGCACCCGGCGGCCAGACCCGCCCAGGGCACGGCGATACCGACTCCGACACCGCCCCACGCCGCACCCGCCCCGGTGCTGGCCCCCGGTGCCCCTGTTCCCACGGCGGCGGCCTCCACGCCCCACGCCACGCCGACCCCGCTGCCGCCGTCGGCCCCCGGCACTCCCGTCGCCGGTGCCCCCACCCCCGTGGCGGCCGCAGCGCCCCACAGCGCACCCGCCCCCACGCAGCCTCCCGGCATCTCGGCCCCGGAGTCCCACAGCGCACCCGCTCAGCCTCCCGGCATCTCGGCGCCGGTTCCGTCCCCTGCCGCTGGCGAGTTCCACAGCGCGCCCAGCGCGACGCAGCCCCCCGGCCTACCGGCCCCCGCCGCCCCCGCACTCCCCCTCTCCACCCCCTGGCAGAACTACGACCCCTGGGCTGCCGCCCCCCTCCAGCAGACCGGGGCTCTCGTCGAGGGTGAGGACAAGCGGCGGCGGCGGGTGAGGAGGGGGCTTGTCGGGGGTGCTGTGGTGCTGGCGCTTGTGTCCGGTGGGGTCGGTGGGGGCATCGGGGCCTATCTCGAGCGCAACGGCGGTGTGGGGGCCGTAGAGCTGCCGCAGGCCGGGAAGGAGCCCGCCGGGCGGGCTCCGGACAGTGTGGCCGGGATTGCCGCCCGGGCCCTGCCCAGCGTGGTGACCCTGCATGTGACCGGCGCCGACGAGTCCGGCACCGGGACCGGGTTCGTGCTCGACGACCAGGGTCACATCCTCACCAACAACCACGTCGTCGAACCGGCCGCCGGGTCGACAGGCGGTACAGGCGAGATATCCGTGACCTTCAACAGCGGGGACACCGCCAAGGCCACCGTGGTGGGGCGGGACAGCGGCTACGACCTCGCCGTCGTCAAGGTCGGCAATGTGCGCGGGCTGAAGCCCATGCCCCTCGGTAATTCCGACAACGTCCAGGTCGGCGACCCCGTCGTCGCCATCGGCGCGCCCTTCGACCTGGAGGGCACCGTCACCGCCGGCATCATCAGCGCCAAGGAACGCCCCATCACCGCCGGCGGCGACAGCTCCGACGGGAGCGACGTCTCGTACGTCGACGCGCTGCAGACCGATGCGCCGATCAACCCCGGCAACTCCGGCGGGCCCCTCCTCGACTCGAAGGCCCGCGTCATCGGCATCAACTCCGCCATCCGGTCCGCCGACAGCAGCTCCGACGAGAGCGGTCAGGCCGGTTCCATCGGGCTCGGCTTCGCCATCCCCGTCAACCAGGCCAAACGGGTCGCCGAGGAACTCATCAACACGGGCAAGGCCACCCACCCCGTCATCGGCGTCACCCTCGACATGGACTACACGGGCGACGGCGCGCGCGTCGGTACCAAGGCTTCCGGCGGCGGTCCCGCCGTCAACGCGGGCGGACCGGGCGACAAGGCCGGCATCAAGGCGGGCGACATCATCACCGGGGTGGACGGCCAGCGTGTGCACTCCGGCGAGGAGCTGATCGTCAAGACGCGCGCCCACCGCCCGGGCGACCGCCTGGAGCTGACCGTGCGGCGCGACAGCAAGGAGAAGCAGATCTCGCTGGTGCTAGGTTCCGCCGGCGGCGACTGATTGACACAAACCTCACAGGTACGACCCCAAGCACAGCCCCACAAGGCAAACATCCCCCAAAACCGCGCAGGAAGACGCACTCGGAAACCTCGGGACAGTACCGGTCGTACGGGATCGCCGGGTACCGTGGATCCGGCCCGGACCACGGAAGACCCGCACAGACCACCGAGGGCCGAGGACCGAGGACATCGCAAGGAGCTTCAGGTGTTCAATGACATAGGACCGCTCGAGCTGGTGACGCTCGTTGTCCTTGCTGTGCTCGTCTTCGGTCCGGACAAGCTCCCGAAGTTCATCCAGGACGTCACACGGACGATCCGCAAGATCCGTGAGTTCTCGGAGAGCGCCAAGCAGGACATCCGCAGCGAGCTGGGCCCGGAGTTCAAGGACTTCGAGTTCGAGGACCTCAACCCCAAGACGTTCATCCGCAAGCAACTGGACAACGACGACCTGGGGCTCAAGGAGATCCGCAACGGCTTCGACCTGAAGAAGGAGATGGCCGAGGTCACGGACGCCGTCCACAGCACCGACGCGCCGTCCTCCCCCTCTGCCTCCTCGTCCTCGTCGGCCTCTTCGTCCTCCGGTTCCACCGGCGGCCGTGTCGACATGACGAAGAAGCCCGAGGATGACGACCGGCCGCCGTTCGACGCGGACGCCACCTGAGATCCTGCTCAGCCGTACGCCCCGGCTGATCCCCTGCGCCGTACGTGACGCGTTTCATAGTCCGCGGCGCCTCCGCACGGCCTGAACCCGCCCTCGGTGCGACCCACGCGCCGGACGGTTTCCGTGCTGTCCTGAGTGGGGTGGCTATGCTGCCGAGTTGTTGTGCGGACCGTACTTCGAGGAGTAACGCCGCCCGAAGGGGGGCGGGCCGCTCCGGTCCGACGAGAGCGAGGAGGCGTCCGGGCACATGGAGACGACGAGTCAGGCAGTCGCGCAGGCGCCGGCCGCGGAGGGCGAAGAACAGCTGCCCTCCGCCCGGCGCACGGTCGACGGCTACCTGCTGGCGCCCTTCCCGTGGTACGGCCTCGACGAGGCCTTCACGGGCCCGCGCTGGCTGATGCAGGTCGGGACGGCGGCCGACGAAGCTGTCGAACACGGTTCGATCGGACACGGCGACGAGCCCTCCGTGAAGAACGAGTACGCGGTCGGGACGGCCGGCGAGCCCAAGGAGAAGTTCGCGGTCGTGGTCACGGTCGCGGCCAACCCCGTGCGGCGCAGCGCGGACGGCACGGGGCTCCTGGAGGCCACCTCGGTGTCCTCGGCGGCCTGGCTCGCGGGTGTGGGGCTGCTGTCCTTCACCTGGCCGGGGCAGATGGACCACTCCCTGCGTGACGACTGGCTGGAGCAGCAGACCGAGACGGCCTGGGCCCTCGCGGACGACCTGGATGGTCCGGACTGGTCGACGCTGTCCCTGCCCGTGGACGGTGTCCCGACGCCGTTCCACTACCGCGAGTCCGAGTTCGGCTGGGTCCTCGCGGGTTCCACGCAGCAAGGGGTGCACGTGGGGGCATACGGGAGAGGCATGAGCGCATACGGCCTGGGCTTCGCCATGATCAAGGACATCGGCACATACGCCTAGCCACGGATACGGCAGAGGGGGCGCTGTCCGCCTGGACAGCGCCCCCTCTGCCGTGGAAACCCTAGAACTTGTTCTTCGGCGTGATCCCCAGCGACAGCCCCGAAAGGCCGCGCTGGCGGCCGCCCAGCTTGCCCGCGATGCCGCGCAGGGCCGCGCCCGCCGGGGAGTCGGGGTCGGTCAGGACCACCGGCTTGCCCTCGTCGCCGCCCTCGCGGAGGCGGACGTCGATCGGGATGGCGCCGAGGACCGGGACGGTCGCGCCGGTCGTGCGGGTGAGACCGTCGGCGACCGTCTGGCCGCCGCCCGTGCCGAAGACGTCGACCATCTCGCCGCAGTGCGGGCAGGGCAGGCCCGACATGTTCTCGACCACGCCGACGATCTTCTGGTGGGTCTGCACGGCGATGGAGCCGGCCCGCTCCGCGACCTCGGCGGCCGCCTGCTGCGGGGTCGTCACGACCAGGATCTCGGCGTTCGGGACCAGCTGGGCGACCGAGATGGCGATGTCGCCCGTGCCCGGCGGGAGGTCGAGGAGCAGGACGTCCAGGTCGCCCCAGTACACGTCCGCCAGGAACTGCTGCAGCGCACGGTGGAGCATCGGGCCGCGCCAGACCACCGGGGCGTTGCCCGGCGTGAACATGCCGATGGAGATGACCTTCACGCCGTTGGCCGAAGGGGGCATGATCATGTTTTCGACCTGGGTGGGACGCCCGTCCACACCGAGCATGCGCGGCACCGAGTGACCGTAGATGTCGGCATCGACGACACCCACCTTGAGGCCGTCGGCGGCCATCGCCGCCGCCAGGTTCACCGTCACCGAGGACTTGCCGACGCCGCCCTTGCCGGACGCGACCGCGTACACACGGGTCAGCGAGCCCGGCTTGGCGAAGGGGACCTCGCGCTCGGCCGTGCCGCCGCGCAGGGCGGCCGCCAGCTCCTTGCGCTGCTCGTCACTCATGACGTCGAGGGTGACGTCGACGCGGGTGACGCCGTCGACCCGGGAGACCGCCTCGGTCACGCGCTGCGTGATCGTCTCGCGCATCGGGCAGCCGGAGACCGTCAGGTACACGGTGACCGCGACCGCTCCGTCAGCGCCGATCTCCACCGACTTCACCATCCCGAGCTCGGTGATGGGCCGGTTGATCTCGGGGTCGTTCACCGTCGCCAGTGCCTCGCGCACCGCGTCTTCGCTAGCCATAGGAACGATGGTACGGCTCGGTAGCCTGGCCCCGGAAAGCCCGTCACCGGTCGTCTACGTCACGTCCGCGCGACCGTTCTGCCGGGAATACGGCATGTTCGTGGTGACCGTCCTGCCGTCCCTCCAGCTCCTTGACCAGGTCCTGCAGCTCGGAGCGGATCCAGTCGCGGGTCGCCACCTCGCCGAGGCCGATGCGCAGGGCGGCGATCTCGCGGGTCAGATACTCGGTGTCGGCGATGGAGCGCTCGTTCTGCTTGCGGTCCTGTTCGAGGTTGACCCGGTCCCGGTCGTCCTGCCGGTTCTGCGCGAGCAGGATCAGCGGGGCCGCATACGAGGCCTGGAGCGACAGCATCAGGGTCAGGAAGATGAACGGGTAGTTGTCGAAGCGCAGGTCGTGCGGTGCGAAGACGTTCCACAGCACCCACGCGATGATGACGACCGTCATCCAGACGATGAACCGCCCGGTGCCCAGGAAGCGCGCGATGCGCTCCGAGAGCCGTCCGAAGGCCTCCGGGTCCCACTCCGGCAGGATCCGGCGGCGCGGCGGCCGCGGCTGGTCGAGGCGGGGACGTGTGCGCGTGGTCGCCGTCGCACCCGCCGGGGTGCGCTCGCGGCCGGTCTCGCGCTCAGGAGACATGGGGGGCAGCCCCCTCGTCGTCCTCGAGGTGGAACTCGGTCTCACGCCAGTCCTCGGGCAGCATGTGGTCCAGTACGTCGTCCACGGTCACCGCGCCGAGCAGCGACCCGGCCTCGTCGACGACGGGCGCCGCGACCATGTCGTACGCCGCGAAGAACCCTGCCACCAGGGGTAGCGCGTCGTCGGGGTCCAGGGGCTGCAGATCGTCGTCGATGATCGAGCTGACCAGCGTGTACGGCGGGTCCCGCAGCAGCCGCTGGAAGTGGACCGTGCCGAGGTACTTGCCGGTCGGCGTCTCGTCGGGCGGGCGGCAGACGTAGACCTGCGCGGCGAGCGCAGGCGAAAGGTCGCGGTTGCGCACGCGCGCGAGGGCGTCGGCGACGGTGGCGTCGGGCCGCAGCACGATCGGCTCGGTGGTCATGAGCCCGCCGGCCGTCTTCTCCTCGTATGCCATGAGCCGGCGCACGTCCGCCGCCTCGGCGGGCTGCATCAGCGTCAGCAGCCGCTCCTTGTCCTCCTCCGGCAGCTCGGCCAGCAGGTCGGCCGCGTCGTCCGGGTCCATGGCCTCCAGGACGTCGGCGGCGCGCTCCTCCTTCAGCTTGCCGAGGATCTCGATCTGGTCGTCCTCGGGGAGCTCTTCAAGTACGTCGGCCAGGCGGTCGTCGTCGAGGGCGGCGGCGACCTCGGCGCGCCGCTTGGCGGAGAGGTGGTGCAGGACGTTCGCCAGGTCGGCGGGGCGCAGCTGCTCGAAGGTGGCGAGAAGGCTCTCGGCGCCCTGCCCGTGCTCCTCCAGGGAGAAGCCGGTGACGGCGGACCACTCCACCGTCAGCGTCTCGCCCTTGGCCCGCCGGAAGGCACCGCCCTTCCTGCCCTTGCGGACGAAGACACGGTCGACCTCCCAGTCCCGGCGGGCCGGGAGGTGGTGCACCGACACGTCGAGGACGGTGACCTGCTCGCCGGTCTCGGCGAGCGTGACGCGCCGGTCGAGGAGTTCGCCGAAGACGAGGCGCTCGGTGGGGCGTTGCTCGAAGCGGCGGACGTTGAGCACGCCGGTGGTGATGACCTGGCCGGACTCGATGCTGGTGATCCGGGTCATGGGCAGGAAGATGCGGCGCCGGCTGGGCAGTTCGACGACCAGACCGAGCACCCGCGGGGGCTTTCGCCCTACGCGCAGCATCACGACCAGATCGCGCACGCGGCCCACCTGGTCGCCGTTGGGGTCGAAGGCCGCGACGCCGGCGAGGTGCGAGACGAAGATCCGGGGCGCGCCCGCTGCCATGGCTGCGCCTCCTTTTCGTACGGGTGTCCAGTGCTGCGTGTCGCTGCTGTGCATCTTTACCGAATTGCCCCCTCGGATGGGCTTCAGGCTAGCCCGTACCGATCGGATCCGCCCTGGTGGGAGGTCCGGACGGACCGGCTCCGCTCGGCCCGAACGACACCCGTTACTCTGCCGTACGCTGCGGGGGCCCAGCCCGGCGACAGGGCCCCGCGTCCCTCGACTGAAAGGCAGCCCCACCTGTGACTGCGATTGCCCTGGGCCGAATCCGTCGGACCTCGCTGGTGAGCGCGGTGTGCGCGCTGGTGGTGACGGGGACGGGGCTGCTTGCGGGATGCAGCGAGGACCCCGACGCGGGCACCAACGGGGTCGGCAAGCTGCCGGCCGACAAGATCCAGTCGAGGACCAGGGCGGCCGCCGAATCCGCCGAGGCGGTACGGCTCTCCGGAACCGTGGTGACCAACGGGCGGACGTACACACTCGACATGCGCCTGAAGTCCGGCGGCGGCAGCGGCTCGGTCACCTCCAAGGGGGTGGCCTTCGGGCTGCTGCGGATCGGTGAGCAGCTGTATCTGAAGGCCGGCGCGGAGTTCTGGAACCACGCGGACGGCAACAAGGACGCGTCGGCCGGGGGCGCGCTCGACGGCAAGTACGTGAAGGTGCCGCAGGGCGACCCCTCGTACAAGAAGTTCAGCGGGTTCACGGACAAGGATGTCCTCCTCGACGGCCTGCTCACCCTGCACGGCGCGCTCGCCACGGACGGCCACCACGAGCAGGCGGGCACCCGCACCATCCGCATCACCGGCGACAAGGGCTCAGGCGGCACACTGGACGTCTCCCTGGAGGGCACCCCGTACCCCCTCCGCCTGGAACGCGCAGGCGGCGCCGGCACCCTCACCTTCTCCTCCTGGGGCAAGGACTTCTCCCTCACCGAGCCGAAGAAGGACGAGACGGTGGACTACGGCAAGAAGCTGCCGACGTAAGTGACAGCGCCCCCTTGAGGGGCGCGGGCCTGTGTCTGACATGCGGCTCCGCCGCGTGGGCGCGACAAGCCACGACGTCGCCGCAGACGCTGGACGGCCGATCGCGGCACTACGAGCGGCAGCTCACCCGCGCCGGCGCTTCCGGAAAAGCAGCCGCGGCAACCCCGCCGGAATCGGCTGACGAGTGGTGGCCGGCGACGGCAAAGGTGCCTCCGCCAGACTGCCGTCGGGCAGGGGACCCGACACCCCCGCCGGCTCAAGGCGGAGCACCCTGCACTCACGGGCCCAACGCCCCGTCATCGCCTCACCGTCGGGGGCGTTCAGCCGCTTGCCCTTGAGCTCGGCGACCGCCGCCTCCCACTCCTCGGAACCCGGCGTCAGCTCCACGACCTTCGCCGGCCAGGACACCAGCCGCCCGCCCTTGTCCTTGCTGCGCACCGTCACCTCGGCGCCGCCCCCGTCGGCAAGCCCCGGAAGCGGCTGCTCGCCCGGCCCGTCGCCGACGACGCACGCGGCACCCTCGTGCCACACGTGCCACAGCGCACGGGCCGCAGCACCCGGGCCCCTGACCCAGATGAGGCCGGACTTCTTGGTGGCCTCCTCGACGAGGGCCTGGTCGAGCAGCTCGCTTGTCATGAGCCCAGACTATCGAGGCGCCTCACAGCCAGCCGTTCCGCTTCAGCGTGCGGTGGATGCCCAGGCAGATGACCCCGGTGAGCATCATGATCACCGGGTAGCCGTACTTCCAGTGCAGCTCCGGCATGTACTTGAAGTTCATGCCGTACACCCCGCACACCATGGTCGGTACGGCGATGATCGCGGCCCAGGCGGTGATCTTCCGCATGTCCTCGTTCTGCGCGACGGACGCCTGCGCGAGGTTGGCCTGCAGGATCGAGTTGAGCAGCTCGTCGAAGCCGATGACCTGCTCCTGGACGCGGGCGAGGTGGTCGGCGACGTCCCGGAAGTACTTCTGGATGTCGGGGTCGATCAGCCGCATCGGCCGCTCGCTCAGCAGCTGCATGGGGCGAAGCAGCGGCGACACGGCCCGCTTGAACTCCAGCACCTCACGCTTGAGCTGGTAGATCCGCGCCGAGTCCACACCGCGTGAGGCACCGCCCCGGCGCCCCGGCGAGAACACCTCGGTCTCCACCTCGTCGATGTCGTCCTGGACGGCGTCGGCGACCGCGACATAGCCGTCGACGACGTGGTCGGCGATCGCGTGCAGCACCGCCGAGGGGCCCTTGGCGAGCAGCTCGGGGTCGTCCTGCAGCCGGTGCCGCAGCGTGCGCAGCGAGCCCTGGCCGCCGTGCCGGACGGTGATGAAGAAGTCCCGCCCGGTGAAGCACATGACCTCGCCGGTCTCCACGACCTCGCTGTTGGCGGTGAGCTGGTCGTGCTCGACGTAGTGGATCGTCTTGAAGACGGTGAACAGGGAGTCGTCGTACCGCTCCAGCTTGGGCCGCTGGTGGGCCTGGACGGCGTCCTCGACGGCCAGCGGGTGCAGTCCGAACTCGCGGGCGATCCCGGCGAATTCGGCCTCGGTCGGCTCGTGCATCCCGATCCACACGAAGCCGCCGTCGCGGCGCACCAGGCGCATCGCCTCGTGCGGGGTCAACGGCTTGCCGGTGTCGACGCGGGCCCCGTCGCGGTAGACGGCGCAGTCGACGACGGCGGACGGCGTCGAGGGGTCGCGCGTCGTGTCGTACACGCCGGTGTCCTTGCGCAGGGAGATGCGGGACGGCCGGACCGCGGCGCGGAGGTCACGGATCATCGACATGGCTGGCTCCTTCGTGACTGGCAACGCAAGGGCGCCGACGACGGATGGAACTGCCCGGAATGGGGACGTCCTGACTTCGGGTGTTTGGCACGTCCACAAAGCGGGGAGCACCGCACCATCGCGGTGGCGAGCTTCGTTACTGATTCAGATCAGACAGATCAGGCAAAACGAAGTGCTCTTCCGCATGAAGACGTAAGCGTGAAAGGCGGCGGTCAGCCGGAGCCGGATCAGCTGTATCAGCGGCGGGAAGAGCGAGTGGTACTGCACGGGTGACTTCGATCCATGACAGCCCCACCTCCTCCGGCCGGTCCCTCGTAAGGGAGTCTCAATCGGCGTCGGGACTCGATCGCGACGCCTCTGCGTGCTGCCCGAACGACCGGGCCAGAGTATCAGCCGCCCAAACTGTCAAGGCGCCGCTTTGCCCGGTGCTGACGAGTTCTATGCTCACCGCATGGTTGATGTTCTCCCTCTGGTCGAGGCCCGGTTGCGCAGCGCGCTGGGTGAACCGGACGCCCGCGCGGCAGTCACGTTCCTGGGTACGGACCGCATCGAGGTGCTGCGTTTCCGGGACGACTCGGGGGACGGCGCCATCGTCCGCTACGCCACGCTCGGCATGTCCGCGCAGCCGA
The DNA here is from genome assembly GCF_000720765.1 of Streptomyces sp. NRRL S-646. Classification (GTDB taxonomy): domain Bacteria; phylum Actinomycetota; class Actinomycetes; order Streptomycetales; family Streptomycetaceae; genus Streptomyces. The sequence continues at coordinate 268,604 of NZ_JODC01000003.1, read as the reverse complement.
TGAGCGACCCCACCGCGGTGCTCGCCGACCCGGTCAAGGGCCCGCGCGCGGAGCTGGTCCTCTCGGTGCGCGGCGGCCTCGCCGACACCGACAAGGCGCTGCGCCCGCTCGCCGTACTCGCCGCGTCCCCGCAGGTCGAGGGCGTGATCGTGGCCCCCGGCGCCTCGCTCGACGTCGGGGACCCCCTGTGGCCCGGGGCCCCGTTCAGCTCGGTCCTGGTCGCCGAGCCGGGCGGCCTGATCGAGGACCTGGACCTCGACGAGCCCCTCGATCCGGTCCGCTTCCTGCCCCTGCTCCCCATGACGCCGAACGAGGCCGCCTGGAAGCGTGTGCACGGCGCCCAGGCCCTCCAGGAGCGCTGGCTGACGAACGGCACGGACCTGAGGGACCCGTCCCGCAGCTCCGTCCCACTGGACTGACCTGCGAGTGAGCAAGCTCACCAACACAAGGCCGGAATGGGTCAGTTGGCAAAGGCCGTGACCCCGCGCATCCCGTTCCGGTGGTGAGGGTTCCGGTGAAGGGTTCCGTCCGGACGGGTGATCGTCCTTGACGTGGCGGAGCGGGGGTAGCACCGTGGGGCCCTATGAGGGGCGAACCCAGTTGCCCGAAGTGTGGTGGCCGGGTCAGGGCTCCCGGACTCTTCTCCGACACTTGGCAGTGCGATGTGCACGGCACCGTGCATCCGCTGCAGCCCGTGATCCCGCCCAGCGTCGAGGCCCTCAGTGTCGTGGTGCATCGCACGCAGGTGCCGGTGTGGATGCCGTGGCCGCTGCCGATCGGCTGGCTGTTCACGGGCGTGGCCTGCGCGGGTGACGACCGCCATGGCGGTCGCGCCACCGCCGTGGCCTGCTCGGGTCCGGGGCCGCTCGGTGGGATAGGGGAGCTGATCCTGGTCGCCGAGGAGCTCGGTGTCGGGCTCGGTGCGCGGTATGCGGGGATCGACGGCCCGGACCCGGGGCCGTACATGAACGTCGAGAAGCCCCCTCAGGCGAAGGTGCTGGCCGGTGGGCGGCCCACCCCGCTGTGGCATGTCGCCGGCAGCCCCGACGACCGGGCGGTGTTCGCGGGCGAGGCGCGCGGGCTGTGGCTGTGGGCGGTCGTGTGGCCCGAGCAGTCGGGGTTGCTGATGTACGACGAGCTGGTGCTGACGGATTTGCGGGAGGCGGGGGCCGAGGTCGAGCTGGTGCCGTGCGGGGCGCTTTCGCCGCGCTTGCTTGAGCCGTAGCTCCCACCGGGGTTGTGTGACGTGTGCGGGTTGTGGGGGCTGATCGCGCCACGTGGCGGAGCCGCACATCGATACAACCCGGCGCCCCTTCGACCGGCGGTGTTGGTAGGGGGTGCTCAGCAGGTGCGGGTGTGACAGCGGGCGTTGAAAAGCCGGTTATCCTTGAGCGTTCCCTTTCGTGCCGTCACCGCTTGGAGTCCGCGTAGTGCGTATTGATCTGCACGCTCACTCCACTGCTTCCGACGGTACGGACACCCCGGCCGAGCTGGTGCGGAATGCTGCCGCGGCCGGGCTGGACGTCGTTGCGCTGACCGATCACGACACCACTCGTGGGTATGCCGAGGCGATCGCCGCGGTGCCGGCGGGGCTCACGCTCGTCACGGGCGCCGAGCTGTCCTGTCGTGTCGACGGTGTCTCCATGCACATGCTCGCCTACCTCTTCGATCCCGAGGAGCCGGCGCTGCTCGCCGAGCGCGAGCTGGTGCGGGACGACCGGGTGCCGCGGGCCAAGGGCATGGTCGCCAAGCTGAACGGGCTGGGCGTGCCGGTCACCTGGGAGCAGGTCGAGCGGATCGCCGGCGGCGGTTCCGTCGGGCGGCCGCATGTCGCGACCGCGCTCGTCGAGCTCGGCGTCGTACCGACCGTGAGCGACGCCTTCACCGAGGACTGGCTGTCCGACGGCGGCAGGGCCTTCGTCGAGAAGCACGAGACGGATCCCTTCGAGGCGATCCGGCTGGTCAAGGCCGCGGGCGGGGTCACCGTCTTCGCGCACCCGGGTGCCAGCAAGCGCGGCCGCACGGTGCCGGAGTCCGCGATCGCCGAGATGGCCGCCGCCGGGCTCGACGGCATCGAGGTCGACCACATGGACCACGACGAGGAGACCAGGGCGCGGCTGCGGGGGCTGGCCAAGGAGCTGGGGCTGCTGACCACGGGGTCCAGCGACTACCACGGCAGCCGGAAGACCTGCGTCCTTGGCGAGTACGTCACGGATCCCGAGGTGTACGGGGAGATCACCCGGCGGGCGACCGGGGCGTTCCCGGTGCCGGGAACCGGCGGAGCCTGAGGAACCCCTCCGCACCCCCCGTTCCCCTCCATCACTTTTTCCTGCAAGGCGTGTAGCTCACCCATGTTCGACGTCGCCGTCTTCGGCTCCCTGTTCCTGACCCTTTTTGTCATCATGGATCCCCCCGGGATCACCCCGATCTTCCTCGCGCTGACCGCCGGGCGCCCCGGCAAGGTCCAGAAGCGGATGGCCTTCCAGGCCGTCTGCGTGGCGGGCGGGGTGATCACCGTCTTCGGGCTGCTGGGGCACCAGATCCTCAACTACCTGCATGTCTCCGTGCCCGCGCTGATGATCGCGGGCGGGCTGCTGCTCCTGCTCATCGCCCTCGACCTGCTGACCGGCAAGACCGACGAGCCGAAGCAGACCAAGGACGTCAATGTGGCGCTCGTACCGCTGGGCATGCCGCTGCTGGCCGGCCCCGGTGCCATCGTGTCCGTCATCCTCGCCGTGCAGAAGGCCGACAGCGTCGCCACGCAGATGTCGGTGTGGATGGCGATCCTCGCCATCCATGTCGTGCTGTGGCTGGTGATGCGGTATTCGCTGCTGATCATTCGGGTCATCAAGGACGGGGGCGTGGTCCTGGTGACGCGGCTCGCGGGCATGATGCTCTCCGCGATCGCCGTGCAGCAGATCATCAACGGCATCACGCAAGTGATCAAGGGCGCCTGAGCCCCGCAGCGTGCCGGGTATGTGCAGAGCCCCCGTACGGCGTCGATGCCGTACGGGGGCTCTGAAGCTGCTGCGGTGATCCGCGTCGGTTACGCGGCCGAGTCCTCGGCCGGCCGGATCCAGAGGCGCTGCCCGATGGCGGCGGCCTGCTGAACGATCCGGTTGACGGAGGCGGCGTCCACGACCTTGCTGTCCACGGTCGTGCCGTTGACCTCGTCGAGTCGCATGATTTCGAAGCGCACTGCCTCTCCCTTCGTCTTCGTCTCGCTGTGTACGTAGTAGTCAACGGCTTGCGTGTTACAAACATTCCCTACGCTAAAGAAATTTTTCGAACGGCTAACTACTAGCCGGTAAGGTACTGGCCAGGAGACCGACCGGGACCAGTTGTGTTCGCAGCGTGACCGCCGGGACAATGGAGGCGATGAACGATGACCTGGCGGCCCTCAGTGCCCGACTCGACCGCACGAACGAGCTGCTGCAGCGCATGCTCGCCGAGGTGGCGAAGACGCCCTCGACCCATGCGATCTTCGTCGACGCGGGCTACCTGTACGCGGCCGCCGGGCGGCTGGTGGCGGGGACGGAGGACCGTCGCGCCTTCGACCTGGACGCCGAGGGCCTGATCGAGGCGTTCATCGACCGGGCCCGCACGATCTTCGCGGACAGTCGGCTGCTCCGCGTCTACTGGTACGACGGCGCGCGACGCCGCATCCACACCGCCGAGCAGCAGTCCATCGCCGAACTGCCGGATGTGAAGGTCCGGCTGGGCAACCTGAACGCCAACAACCAGCAGAAGGGCGTCGATTCGCTGATCAGGTCGGACCTGGAGTCACTGGCCAGACACCGGGCGATCAGCGACGCGGCACTGCTGGGCGGCGACGAGGACCTGGTGTCGGCGGTCGAGGCGGCGCAGGGGTACGGGGCGCGCGTCCACCTGTGGGGCATCGAGGCCCCCGAGGGGCGCAACCAGGCGGAGCCCCTGCTCTGGGAGGTCGACAGCCAGCGCACGCTCGACCTCGACTTCTTCAAGCCGTACGTCTCCCGGCGCACCGCGGCCGCCTACGAGGCCGCCGCCGCCCGGCCCGGCCGTGAGGACGTCCGCTTCGTCGGCGCGCAGATCGCCGCGAAGTGGCTGGCCGCGCGGGGCCGCGACTCCCTGGCGGAACTGCTGCCGGGCCACCCCTACCTGCCCGGCTCGGTGGACCAGGACCTGCTGGTGGAGGCGGAGGGCCTGCTGCAGTACTCCCTGCGCGGCCAGGCGGACCTGCGGCGCGCGCTGCGGGACGGGTTCTGGGAGCACCTGCAGGCGCAGTACTAGCGGCGGCGCCTACGGGCGGGCCTGCGTGCGGTCCCAGAAGTCGGCGAAGGCGCGGGCCGTGTCGAGGGGCCGGTCGGTGTTGGGGGAGTGTTCGGCGCCCTGGACGACGGTGCGGTGCGCGCGCAGGCGTTGCGCCATGTCGTCGAGCAGGGGCACCGGCCAGGTGTCGTCGCGGGAACCCGACAGGACGTGGAGGGGCAGCGGTACGGCGGACAGCTCGGCCACGCGGTCCGGTTCGACGCACAACTGGCGGCCCGTCGCGATGAGTTGGGCCGGTTTGTTGCCGAGCCAGCGGCGGCGCAGGTCGTCCTGGTCGTCGAGGCCGCCGTCCAGGTCCCCGGACTCGCCGGTGTCGGTCTCCTCAGGCGGCTCCATGGCCTGGATCGCCTCCCACACCTCGGCCATGCTCATCACGGCCAGCGCGTCCCGGAGCAGCTTGACGCGCTGCTGCTGGGAGCCGGAGATCTGGGCGGGACCGGAGGCCATGAGGGTGAGGGACAGGAAGGGGGCGTGGTCCAGCAGGACCGCGGCGCGCGCGATCTGCCCGCCGAGGGAGTGGCCGACGAGGTGCACGGGGGTGCCGAGCGCGGCGGCCTGGGCGAGCACGTCCCGCGCCAACTCGGCCTGTGCGTAGGCCGATTCGTCGTGCTCGGGCCCGTCGGACTCGTACTGCCCCCGTCCGTCCACCGCGACGGTCCGGTAACCGCGTGCCGCGAGCGGCAGGTGCAGCGGGTTGTAGTCCTCCTTGCTGCCGGTGAAGCCGGGCAGCAGGAGCGCGGTTCCCTTGGCGGCGACGCCGTCCGCCACGGGCGCGTCGACGACGGCGAACGCTCCGCGCGCGGTGGGCAGTGAGTACGCGCGGGCGCCGGGGGGCGGGGTGAAGGTCGGGGGCCTGCTCATGGGGTGAGGTTATCCGGCTCGGGTGTCGGGGAGGGGGACGGGCCGGGGCATCCGGAGAGGGCGCGCACGCCGGCGCCGTAACGCCGACGGCCCGGCCTCCCACCTGTGGGGTGGGGGACCGGGCCGTCGGGTGAGCGAATCAGCTCTCCGCGGGCTCCGCGGCGGCCGTGGCCTTCCGCGTGCGACGCACCCTGGGCTTCGCCTCGGTAGCCGCCTCGGCGGGTGCCGCGGCCTTGCGGGCGCGGGTGCGCGGCTTGGCCTCGGGCTCCTCGGCGGCCTGCGCCGGGATCTCCGCGACGGCGGTGGCCTTGCGGGTACGGCGCGGCTTGGCCTCGGTGGCTTCGGCGGTCGCAGTCTTCCGCGTACGGGGCTTCGCCTCATCGGCGGGCTCCGCGGCGGCCGTCTTGCGGGTGCGCGGCTTGGCCTCCGTGCCCTCCGCCGTGTCGACCGCGGCCGTCGCCTTGCGCGTACGCCGCGGGTTCGCCACCTCCGGCGCCGGGGCGGCGTCGGCGGACTCGGCGACCTTGCGGGTACGCCGACGGGGCGCTGCCTCGGTGGTTTCCGCGGCGGCGGCCGTCTTGCGCGTACGGCGCGGCTTGGCTTCCGTGCCCTCGACGGTGTCGACCACGGCTTCCGCCGCAGCCGCCGCCTTCCGCGTCCGCGGCTTGGCCTCCTCGGCGGCCTGCGGCCGTGGCCTTGCGGGTCCGGGTGCGGGGCCTGGCCTCGGTGGCTTCGGCGGTGTCGACGGCGGTTTCAGCCGCGGCAGCCGTCTTGCGGGTGCGGCGGGGCTTGGCTTCCGTGGCCGTGGCCTTGCGGGTCCGGGTGCGGGGCCTGGCCTCGGTGGCTTCGGCGGTGTCGACGGCGGTTTCAGCCGCGGCAGCCGTCTTGCGGGTGCGGCGCGGCGTGGCTTCCGTGGCCTCGGCCGTGTCGACCGCGCTCTCCGCGGCAACCGTCGCCTTGCGCGTACGGCGGCGCGGTGCGGTCTCCGTCGGCTCCGGGGCCGACTCGGCGGTGTCGACCGCGGTCGCCGCTGCAGTCGTCGCCTTGCGGGTCCGGGTGCGGGGCCTGGCCTCGGTGGCCTCGGCGGTGTCGACCGCGCTCTCCGCTGCAGCCGTCGTCTTGCGGGTCCGGCGGCGCGGTGTGGCGGCGGGGGCCTCGGGCTCCGTGGCCGGCGGGGCCTCCTCTGTCGCCGGAGACTCAGCGGCGAGCGACTCCGCAGGCGTCGTGCCCTCCGCCGACTTGCGGGTGCGGCGGCGGCGCGGCTGCGACGGGACCTCGGGGGCGTCAAGGGCGGGGCCCTCCGCCGTCGTGACGGCGGCTTCCGCGGCCTCGGGTGCCGTGGCCGTGACCGTGGCCGTCACCGGCTCCGATGCCGAAGCACCACGGGTGCGGCGGCGACGCCGCGGGGTGCGGGGACCGGCGGTCTCCTCGGACGGCGCGACCGCCGTCGAGGCCTCCGGAGCGGCCGTCGCGTCCAACTGCGCCCCGCCGCGGGTACGGCGGCGGCGACGCGGCGTGCGCTCCGTACGCTCCGTGCGCTCGCGCTCGGTGGACCGGGACTCGCCCCGGCCACCCCGCTCGGGGCGGCCGCCGCGACCGCGTGCACCGCGGCCGCCGGTCTCGCCCAGGTCCTCGAGCTCCTCCGCGTCGAGGCCGGCACGCGTGCGCTCGGCGCGCGGCAGAACACCCTTGGTGCCCGCGGGGATGTTCAGCTCCTCGAAGAGGTGCGGGGAGGTGGAGTACGTCTCCGGCGGGTCGTTGAAGCTCAGCTCCAGCGCCTTGTTGATCAGCTGCCAGCGCGGGATGTCGTCCCAGTCGACGAGCGTGATCGCGATGCCCTTGGCACCCGCGCGGCCCGTACGGCCGATGCGGTGCAGGTACGTCTTCTCCTCTTCGGGAGACTGGTAGTTGATGACGTGCGTGACGCCCTCGACGTCGATGCCGCGGGCGGCGACGTCGGTGCAGACGAGGACGTCCACCTTGCCGTTGCGGAACGCGCGCAGCGCCTGCTCACGGGCGCCCTGGCCGAGGTCGCCGTGGACGGCGCCGGCCGCGAAGCCGCGCTGCTTGAGCTGGTCGGCGAGGTCGGCCGCGGTGCGCTTCGTACGGCAGAAGACCATGACCAGTCCCCGGCCCTCGGCCTGCAGTATGCGCGCGACCAGCTCGGGCTTGTCCATGTTGTGCGCGCGGTACACGTGCTGCTGGGTGTTCGCGACCGTCTTGCCCTCGTCGTCCGGCGCGGTGGCGCGGATGTGCGTGGGCTGCGACATGTAGCGGCGCGCGAGACCGATGACCGCGCCCGGCATGGTCGCCGAGAACAGCATCGTCTGGCGGCGGGCCGGCAGCAGGTTGATGATCTTCTCGACGTCCGGCAGGAAGCCCAGGTCGAGCATCTCGTCGGCCTCGTCGAGGACAAGGGCCTTGACGTGCTTGAGGTTGAGCTTCTTCTGGCCCGCGAGGTCGAGGAGCCGGCCCGGGGTGCCCACGACCACGTCGACGCCCTGCTTCAGGGCCTCGACCTGCGGCTCGTAGGCCCGGCCGCCGTAGATGGCGAGAACGCGTACGTTGCGCACCTTGCCCGCGGTCAGCAGGTCGTTGGTGACCTGCGTGCACAGCTCGCGCGTGGGGACGACGACGAGCGCCTGCGGGGTGTCGGTGAGGTCCTCGGGCTTCGCGCGGCCAGCCTCCACGTCCGCGGGGACGGTGACGCGCTCGAGGAGCGGGAGACCGAAGCCCAGCGTCTTGCCGGTGCCGGTCTTGGCCTGGCCGATGACGTCCGTGCCGGAGAGGGCGACGGGGAGGGTCATCTCCTGGATGGGGAAGGGGGTGATGATGCCGACGGCCTCGAGGGCCTCGGCGGTCTCGGGAAGGATGCCGAGATCTCTGAACGTGGTAGTCAGGGTGCTGCCTCTTCTGTGTGCGCGGTGCGAGGCGAGCGCGGGGGTCTTTGACGGACCGTGCCGGGGACGTCGGCTGCCTTACGGGCTTGCCGTAGGGCACGGGACCACTGCCGACGCTCTAGCGCTCGTACCGCTGAGGGATGTCCCTCCGGATGCCGTACGCAATGTGCCGTACGCATATGGAAGGCTGTCGGGTCGGAGCCGATCGGGCCACCGACCGGGCATCCTCATACGTGCGGCCCGTCGAGTAGTCGGCAGGCGCATTACCACCATACCCCGGAATCCCGCACATGCGATGGCCGATTTGGTCACGTAGCCGTCATCACACTGATTGACCAGGGACTTCCAGGACTCGGCAAGCGGACTATTGTGCGCTTCATGACGACGCCTGACAACACCTCTGACGCACCCGCCGAGCAGACCGGAGTGGCCGCCCAGGACTGGGCCCGGGCCTCCGCGGACCCCCAGTACCGGGCAGCGGTCGTCGACCTCCTCGGTGCCCTCGCGTACGGCGAACTCGCGGCGTTCGAGCGGCTCGCGGAGGACGCCAAGCTGGCGCCGACGCTGGGGGACAAGGCGGAGCTGGCCAAGATGGCGTCGGCGGAGTTCCACCACTTCGAGCGGCTGCGCGACCGGCTCACGGAGATCGGCGAGGAGCCCACGCGCGCGATGGAGCCGTTCGTCGCCGCGCTGGACGGCTTCCACAAGCAGACGGCGCCCTCGGACTGGCTGGAAGGGCTCGTGAAGGCCTACGTCGGCGACTCGATCGCCAGCGACTTCTACCGCGAGGTCGCCGCACGGCTCGACGCGGACTCGCGTGAACTGGTGCTGGCCGTGCTGGACGACACCGGGCACGCGGGCTTCGCCGTGGAGAAGGTGCGCGCCGCGATCGACGCCGACCCGCGAGTGGGCGGCCGTCTCGCGCTGTGGGCCCGGCGGCTCATGGGCGAGGCCCTGTCGCAGTCCCAGCGGGTGGTCGCGGACCGCGACGCGCTGTCGACGATGCTCGTCGGCGGCGTCGCGGACGGCTTCGACCTCGCCGAGGTCGGCCGGATGTTCTCGCGGATCACCGAGGCCCACACCAAGCGGATGGCCGCCCTGGGGCTTGCCGCCTAGCTCTCGCTTCCCTGGTCTTCCTCGTCGTCCCGGTCGGGATTACGCCGGCGCTGATCGCCGGCGGAGTCTCCCGGCCGGGCGCACCAGCAGCGACACAGAGGCCGCGGAGACGATCGCCGCGCCGAGCAGGTTCAGCAGGAAGTTGCCGGGGTCCAGCGCGCTGTGGGTGATGAAGGCGCCGAAGAGGGCTCCGGCGACACCGGTCGCGAGCACCAGCGAACGGTTGGGCAGACGGTCGGACAGGCGGTGGATCGCCGCCCCTGCCAGCACGAGACCGAGAAGTGCGGAGCCGAGCGCTTCGAACAACATCATGGAGTCCCTCCCACACGGCCACACTGCCCATCACGGTCGTAGCCCGTCATACCCGTGACCTGCGGAATGCAATCCTCCCCTGTGCGTGACTTGTGCTCCAGTTGTGGAGAAGAAATATCTCGGGGTTGCAGCGAGAGGGGCCCGGCGACCGATGGTCGCCGGGCCCCTCCTTTGTTGTGCTGTTGTGCGCCTACAGCGCTCCGAAACCCACCTTGCGCGGGGCCGGCTCGCCGAGCTCGACGTAGGCGAGGCGCTCGGCCGGGACGAGGACCTTGCGGCCGTGCTCGTCCACGAGGGTCAGCAGCTGTGACTTCCCGGCCAGTGCCTCGGCCACGACCCGCTCGACCTCCTCGGCGCTCTGACCGCTCTCCAGAACGATCTCGCGGGGCGCGTGCTGCACGCCGATCTTGACCTCCACGGCTATGTCCCTCCGACGGTCAGTGAAGTGCGCGACCTTTACGCGCCGTACCCAGCACACATTAGCCCGGTGAGGGGACGTACACCCTCCGCGCCTGCACGCCAGGAGCGAACAATGGGCGGGAACAAACGGCCTGTACGCGCGTGTGCGGGTCAGTGAGGCTGTTCGGTGCCGTGCAGCGGGAAGCCCGCGATGCCGCGCCAGGCCAGCGACGTCAGCAGCTGCACCGCCTGGTCGCGCGGCACGCTGCGGTCGCTGTGCAGCCAGGACCGGGCCACCACCTGCGCGAGGCCGCCGAGACCCGAGGCCAGCAGCATCGCCTCCGCGGGCGAGAGGCCGGTGTCCTCGGCGATCACGTCGCGGATCGCCTCCGCGCACTCGTTCGTGACCTTGTCGACGCGCTCGCGCACCGCGGGCTCGTTCGTCAGGTCCGACTCGAAGACCAGGCGGAAGGCGCCGCCGTCGTCCTCGACGTACGCGAAGTAGGCGTCCATCGTCGCCCGCACGCGCTGCTTGTTGTCGGTCGTCGAGGCGAGCGCCCCGCGTACCGCCCCGATCAGCGACTCGCAGTGCTGGTCCAGCAGTGCGAGATAGAGGTCGAGCTTGCCCGGGAAGTGCTGGTAGAGCACCGGCTTGCTGACGCCGGCCCGCTCCGCGATGTCGTCCATCGCGGCCGCGTGGTACCCCTGCGCCACAAAGACTTCCTGTGCGGCGCCCAGCAACTGGTTCCGTCGGGCACGGCGCGGCAGGCGCGTGCCCCGCGGGCGTGCTGCCTCTGTCTGCTCGATGGCTGTCACGCCGCCTCCCAAAATCGTCCACATGCGGTGTGCGCCGCGCGGCCATCGTACTTTTCGGTAACCCTGTCGTGCGCGGTGCGAGCGCAGAATTTCACGGACCGGACGGTGGCGAAAGCCGTACAGAGGGTTTCAAAGCAGACCGAAGCGGGCAGCGGTTCACCCCATTCCAGCTCAGCGGCACCCTCCGGCACCCCGCAAGCGCTTGTCAGCGGTAGTCGTCCTCGTCGATGGAGACGACGCGGCGCTGCTCGACGAGGTCGGCCTCGTTCGCGCGGGCCGGGTCCACGTCCTCAAGAGGGTCGTCGCGGTCCGGTGCGAGGTCCGCGTACTGTTCCGCGGCGTCGTTCTCGGGGGCCTCGACGTCGATCTCCTGGGCTTCCTGCGTGTCCTCGTCCTCGAACGTCTCGGGATCGGTGGGGTCTACGGCCATGGTTGGGCTCCCTTCCTACGAATGTCCCTGGAAGAAGCAGGGGCCACAGCGGGTGCCCTCTTTACGAGCGTAGGAGACACCCGATCCGGATGCTATGCGGTGCGCCATGCGATCTGTGACGGCGAACACATGAGTCACTGCGTGATCGTCTCGTAACATTGCCGCATGTCTTCGACCGAGCTGCCCTCCGTGCCGGCGACCACTGCGCTCCCGAAGGTGGCGCCCGTCAGAGTCGCGGACGGCGAGCAGCTCAGGTCCGTCGGGCTGCCTGGGATCACGCTGTCGGTGCGGTCGAGACCACCGGCCCGTGAGGGACTGCCGCCCGCGCTGTACGTCCACGGGCTCGGCGGTTCCTCGCAGAACTGGTCGGCGCTGATGCAGCAGCTGGAAGGTGTCGTCGACGGCGAGGCGATCGACTTGCCTGGCTTCGGCGACTCGCCGCCGCCGGACGACGGCGACTACTCGGTGACCGGGCACGCGCGCGCGGTCATCCGTTTTCTCGACGCGGCCGGCCGCGGGCCCGTGCACCTCTTCGGCAACTCGCTCGGCGGCGCCGTCACCACCCGCGTCACGGCGCTGCGGCCCGACCTCGTACGGACGCTCACACTGGTGTCGCCGGCGCTGCCGGAGCTCCGCGTCCAGCGAACCGCGGTCCCCACGGCCCTGCTGGCGCTGCCCGGGGTCACCGCACTCTTCACCCGGTTCACCAAGGAGTGGTCTGCGGAGGAGCGGGTCCGCGGGGTCATGGCGCTCTGCTACGGCGACCCCGGACGGGTGACGCCGGAAGGTTTCCGCAACGCGGTCGAGGAGATGGAGCGGCGTCTCCAACTGCCGTACTTCTGGGACGCGTTGACGCGCTCCGCGCGCGGGGTGGTGAACGCCTACACGCTGGGCGGCCAGCACGGCCTGTGGCGCCAGGCCGAGCGCGTCCTCGCCCCGACCCTGCTCGTCTACGGCGGCCGGGACCAGCTCGTCGGCTTCCGCATGGCCCAGCGGGCGGCCGGGGCCTTCCGTGACTCCCGTCTGCTCACCCTGCCGGACGCGGGGCACGTGGCGATGATGGAGTACCCCGACACGGTGGCTCGCGCTTTCTGCGAACTCCTCGGCGAGGCGGGAGAGTCGGTCGGCGGCTTCCCGGCCGGGAAGCCGGCTTCCGTCGCAGGCCGGGCCACCCCCGACGGAGGTGGCCCGGTCGTCGACGACGGCGAGGTCGCCGCCGAGAGCGCGGGGAGCTGAGGGCCGACGTGGGACGCCACAGCCGCCGCGGGGGCGCCGCCGCCGCGAAGGGTGATGCCGGTGACATAGGAGCGGGACAGGGCGGTCGGCCGACCGCCGGGCCCGGGTCCGTTCCGGGAGTACAGCAGGGCGGGGCGGGGGGCCGTCGGGTGCCCGGGCCGTCGGGCGGGCAGCAGCGGGCTCCGAGGTACGGTCCGCCGGGGACGCCGGACGGCACACCCGCGCGCGGGGTGCCGCGACTGCCGGACGGCACGCCTGCTCATGGGATGCCGCGACTGCCGGAAGGCACGCCTGCTCATGGGGTGCCGCGGTTCCCCGACGGTACGCCCGCGCACGGCACCCCCCAGGTCCGCAGCGGTCACCCCGAGCAGCGTGAAGCCGGTGGTGGCTGGGGTGAGTTGAGGGGGCCGGGAGGCGCCGGGCCCGGTGTCGCCATACCGCGGCAGCGGCAGGCACCGCCCGGTGGGCCGCGACAGGACTACCTCGAGGCCTTCGACGAGGACGACGACGTCTTCGCGCCCCGCACCGGGGTCTCGGCGCACGCCTCGGACCCGTATGCCTCCGTCACCGACTGGGACCCCGGCACCGGTGTCGGGGTGCCCTCCGAGACCGACGACGACGCGCCGCCGACCGGCGTGCCCGCGCAGGCCAAGGGCAGCAAGGGGCGGACGTTCACCGGTATCGCGGCCGCCGCCGTCACCACCGTGCTGGCCGTCGTCGTCGCCGGCCAGGTCACGAACGGACGCGAGGGCACCGGCGTAAGGACACAGTCGGCCACCGGCCAGGCGCGGGACGCCCGGGACTCGGGGCCGTCGCCGTCCTCGTCGCCCAGCCTGGCGACGCTGACGTACGCGCAGGCGATGGGGGAGAAGTACCCGCTCGGCGCCACGCTCAAGGGGCCGGGGAAGTTCGATGCGGTTCCGGGGTTCGACAAGGCGCCGGGCACGGGACAGAAGTACACCTACCGCGTGGACGTGGAGCAGGGGCTCGGGCTCGACGGCGCGCTCTTCGCCCAGGCCGTGCAGAAGACGCTCAACGACGACCGGAGCTGGGCCCACCACGGCTCCCGCACCTTCGAGCGCATCTACACCGGCAAGCCCGACTTCGTGATCACGCTCGCCAGCCCCGGGACGACCGCGAAATGGTGCGCGAAGTCCGGACTCGACACGACTGAGGACAACGTCTCGTGCGACTCGGCCGCCACCGAGCGCGTGATGATCAATGCGTACAGATGGGCACAGGGATCGAAGACCTACGGTGATCAAATTCACGCCTACCGGCAGATGCTGATCAACCACGAGGTCGGTCACCGGCTCGGCTACAGCCACGTCACCTGCAGCAAGAACGGCCAGCTCGCGCCGGTCATGCAGCAGCAGACCAAGTTCCTCGACCACGACGGGATCCGCTGTCTGCCCAACCCCTGGCCGTATCCCGGAAGTTGACCGACGCCTCATACGTCACATTGACATGCCCAGAAAGTTCATACATATTTCTGGGCATGTCGACCCCCCACGTCACCGCACGCGCCGCCATCGAGCTGGCGCTCATCGGCGTGACCCCGCTCTGCGTGGCCGACATCCACTGTCGCTGACGCTCGCCCTCAGGCGTTCGCGTCGCGATCTTTTTCCTCTTCCGTGACTCGGTCACGGTTTTCGACGACCTGACGCCCGGGCAGAGGTCTGTTCACTTTCGTCTCACTCCTCGTCCATCCGTCTCACCATTCGGGCTCATTCCGGTTCATCAGGGCCCGAACCACTCCGAGAGGTCGTCATTCCGATGCGTCAACCGTCCGTCAGAGCGCGCCGCGTGGCCGCTGCATCCGTAGGCCTGGTTCTGGCGGCGGGCGCCGCCGCCTGCGGGCCGAAGGACAACGATGCCAAGGGCTCCGGTGGCGACTCCACGCCGCACAAGGGCGGCACCCTGACGGTGCTGAACTCCAGCCCGCAGGAGAACTTCGACCCCGCCCGCCTGTACACCTCCGGCGGCGGCAACGTCCCGTCCCTGGTCTTCCGTACGCTCACCACCCGCAACCGCGAGAACGGCGCGGCCGGTGCCAAGGTCGTCCCGGACCTCGCCACCGACACCGGGCGCCCCAACAAGGACGCGACCGTGTGGACGTACACCCTGAAGAAGGGCCTCAAGTACGAGGACGGCACCGCGATCACGTCCGCCGACATCAAGTACGGCATCGAGCGCTCCTTCGCGCCCGAACTGTCCGGCGGTGCCCCCTACTTGAGGGACTGGCTGGTCGGCGCGGCGGACTACCAGGGGCCGTACAAGGACAAGAAGGGTCTGTCGGCGATCGAGACGCCGGATGCCCGGACCATCGTCTTCCACCTGAACAAGCCCGAGGGCGAGTTCCCGTACCTCGCCACGCAGACGCAGTTCACACCCGTCCCGAAGAGCAAGGACACGGGTACGAAGTACGCCGAGCACCCGGTCTCGTCCGGCCCGTACAAGGTCGTGAGGAACGAGAACAACGGCGAGCACATCGTCCTCGAGCGGAACACGTACTGGTCGACGGCGACGGACGCCGAGCGCAAGGCCTACCCGGACAAGGTCGACGTGAAGTCGGGTCTCGACTCGTCCGTGATCAACCAGCGGCTGTCGGCGTCCCAGGGTGCGGACGCGGCCGCCGTCACCACGGACACCAACCTCGGCCCGGCCGAACTCGCCAAGGTGACGGGCGACAAGGAGCTCGCCTCGCGCGTGGGCACCGGCCACTTCGGCTACACGAACTACATAGCGTTCAACCCGACCGTCAAGCCGTTCAACAACGTCAAGGTGCGGCAGGCGATCTCGTACGCCGTCGACCGGTCGTCCGTGATCAACGCCGCCGGCGGTTCCGCGCTCGCCGAGGCCGCCACCACCTACCTGCCGAACCAGAAGTCCTTCGGCTACACGCCGTACGACCTCTTCCCGGCAGGGAAGACGGGCAACGCGGCGAAGGCCAAGGAGCTGCTGAAGGAGGCGGGTTACCCGAACGGGCTCACCGTCACGCTGACCCACTCCAACGCGAAGAACTTCGAGACCAGCCCGGAGATCGCAACGGCCCTCCAGGACGCGCTCAAGCAGGCCGGGATCACGGTCAAGCTGCAGGGCCTGGAGGACAACGACTACTCCGACAAGATCCACAACGTGAAGACCGAGCCCGGGTTCTTCCTCGCCCACTGGGGTGCCGACTGGCCTTCCGGCGGTCCCTTCCTCGCCCCGATCTTCGACGGCCGGCAGATCGTCAAGGACGGCGCGAACTTCAACACGGGTCTGCTCAATGACAAGTCGGTCAATGCCGAGATTGACGCGATCAACAAGTTGACCGATCTTGACGCTGCCGCCAAGAGGTGGGGTGCACTGGACAAGAAGATCGGCGAGCAGGCCCTGACCGTGCCGCTGTTCCACCCCGTCTACAAGCGGCTGGTCGGCAAGGACATCAGGAACGTCGTGATCAGCGACTGGACCGGTGTGCTGGACATCTCGCAGGTCGCGGTGAAGTAGCGCCGTGAGCGAGGCACTTGTCGCCGCCGAGGCCGCCGGCGCGGGCGTGGAGCCCGTCCCCGGCGCCTCGGGGGCTCGTCAGTTCTGGCGGCGTCTGCGCACGCAGCGCGCCGCCCTCGTCGCGGCGGCCGTCGTCGCGCTGCTGGTCCTGGTCGCGCTCGCCGCACCCCTCCTCACCGCCCTCGAGGGCCAGGACCCCACCACCTACCACCCCTCGCTCGTCGACTCCGCCCGCGGAGGCGTGCCGATCGGCTCCTTCGGGGGCATCGGCGGGGACCACTGGCTGGGGGTCGAGCCGCAGACCGGGCGGGACCTGTTCGCTCGGCTGGTCTATGGGGCGCGGGTCTCGCTGGGGGTCGCACTGGGGGCCACCGCGGTGCAGGTTCTTCTCGGTGTCGTCGTTGGCGTGGCGTCCGCGCTCGGCAACCGATGGGTTGATCAACTGTTGAGCCGGGCCACCGACATCATCGTCGCCATGCCGCTGATGATCATGGCGTTGGCGTTGCTGGCCATCGTGCCCAGCAGCTTCCCGAGGCCGGTCCTGGTCGCGCTCATCATCGGCTTCGTCGCCTGGGGCACCATCGCCAAGATCGCCCGCGCCCAGACGCTCACCCTCAAGGAACTCGACTACGTCGCCGCCGCCCGGCTGAGCGGCTGGAGCACCTGGCGGATCGCCCGCCGGGAGCTGCTGCCCGGGCTGGCCGCGCCCGTCATCACCTACGCCGCGCTCATGGTGCCGGCCAACATCGCCATCGAGGCCGCCCTGTCCTTCCTCGGCGTCGGCGTGAAGCCGCCCACCCCGTCCTGGGGGCAGATGCTCACCTCGGCCAACGTCTGGTACCAGGCGGCCCCGCAGTACCTGCTCCTGCCCGCGGGCGCACTGTTCGTGACCGTCCTCGCGCTCACCGTCCTCGGTGACGGCGTACGCACCGCCCTCGACCCGCGAGCGGCCTCCCGCCTGCGCGTCGGAACAGGCGGCAAGCGGGAGGCGAAGGCGACCGCCGAGAAGGAAGTGGAGTCATGAGCGGCTTCGCCGGTTTCGCGCTGCGCCGCGCCATGGGCGCCGTGATCACCCTGCTCGTCATCTCGGTGATCATCTACGTCGTCTTCTACGCCACTCCCGGCAACGTCGCCCAGATCACCTGCGGCCCGCGCTGCTCGCCGGAACAGGTGCACCAGGTCGCCCAGCAGCTCAAGCTCGACGACCCGCTGTACCTGCGTTACTGGCACTTCCTGGAGGGCATCCTCGTCGGCCAGGACTACTCGACGGGCACCTCCGTCGCGCACTGCTCGGCACCCTGCCTCGGCCAGTCGTACCAGAGCGACCAGCAGGTCACCCAGATCATCCTGGCCAAACTGCCGGTCAGCCTGTCCCTGGTGGTCGGCGCGATGGTGCTCTGGCTCCTGATGGGTGTCGGCACCGGGGTGCTCTCCGCCTGGCGGCGCGGCCGGTTCAGCGAACGCGCGCTGACCGGCCTCACCCTCGCGGGTGTGTCCACTCCGGTCTTCGTCATCGGCCTGGTGCTGATGATCGTGATCTGCGGGCAACTGGAGCTGCTGCCCTTCCCGGAGTACGTCTCCTTCACCGACGACCCGGAGCAGTGGGCCTGGAGCCTCCTGCTGCCGTGGTTCACCCTCGCCCTCAACGAGGCCGCCTACTTCGCCCGGCTGACGCGGGCATCGATGCTGGAGACGCTGGCCGAGGACCACATCCGGACCTTCCGGGCCTACGGCGTCGGCGAGCGGTCGCTCGTCGGCCGGCACGCGCTGCGGGGGGCACTGGCGCCGATCATCGCCCTGAACGCCAACGACTTCGGCAGCGCAGTGGGCGGCGCCGTTCTCATCGAGACCCTCTTCGGCCTCCCCGGCATCGGCCAGGAGCTCGTCCACGCCGTGAATGTGGTCGACCTTCCGGTCGTCGTCGGCATGGTCCTGGTGATCGGTTTCTTCGTGGTCCTCGCCAACGCCGTCGCGGACGTGCTGTACGCGGTGGCCGACCGACGGGTGGTACTGACGTGAGTCTCGTCCAAGTCACGGATCTCTCCGTCGAGTTCGGCGACCTGCGGGCCGTGGACGGCCTCTCCTTCCGCCTGGAGCAGGGCGCCGCCCTGGCCCTGGTCGGCGAGTCCGGGTCCGGAAAGTCCACCGTCGCCTCGGCCCTGCTGGGGCTGCACCGCGGCACGGGCGCGCGGGTCGGCGGCTCGATCGAGGTCGCCGGCACCGACGTACAACAGGCGTCCGACGACGAACTGCGGCGGCTGCGGGGGGCAAAGGCGGCGATGGTCTTCCAGGACCCCCTGTCGTCCCTCGACCCGTACTACGCGATCGGCGACCAGATCGCCGAGGTGTACCGCGTGCACACCCGCGTGTCACGACGGGCGGCACGCGCGCGTGCCGTGGAGGTGCTCGACCGGGTGGGAATTCCGGACGCACAGCGCCGGTCCCGTTCCCGTCCGCACGAGTTCAGCGGCGGCATGCGCCAGCGCGCGCTCATCGCCATGGCGCTCGCCTGCGAGCCCGAGCTGCTGATCGCCGACGAGCCGACGACCGCGCTCGACGTCACCGTCCAGGCCCAGATCCTCGACCTGCTGCACACCCTGCGCGAGGAGACGGGCATGGGTCTGCTCCTCGTCACGCACGACGTGGGCGTCGCCGCCGAGAGCGTCGACGAGGTCCTCGTCATGCGGCACGGGCGCGTGGTCGAACACGGCCCGGTCGCGGAGGTGCTGGACGCACCTACGGAGCCCTACACACGGGACCTCCTGGCGGCGGTTCCGCGGGTGGACGTGCGGCGGACGGCACCTGGGGTCGTCTCGGATGCCGGGGCGGGGGATGGCGGGGGCGCCATGCCGGAGGCTTCGTCCGAGGGCGCGAAGGCTGTCTCGGCAGGGGATGGCGAGGCCGTGTCCCCGGGTATTGCGCCTGGCGACGCCGCGGCGGTCTCTGCGGACGCTTCGGCGCGGGGCGCCCGGGCCGGCTCCTCGGGTGTTTCGGCTGAGGGTGCCGAGGATGTTTTGTCGGGCGGTGTCGCGGGTGGGTCCCCGGGGGTTGTGTCCGGGGACGGCGGGGTCGGTTCCTCGGGCGTTTCGGCTGACCGCGCCGAGGCTGCCTCCCCCGCGACCGTGACGGAGAACGCCCGGGGTGTCTCTTCGGGTGCTTCCGGGGACGTCGTCCTGGAGGCGGCCGGGCTGCGGCGCGAATTCGGACGTGGCAAGCGGGCGTTCGCCGCCGTGGACGGCGTGTCGCTGACCCTCCGCCGCGGCGAGACCCTCGGGATCGTCGGTGAGAGCGGCAGCGGCAAGACCACGCTCGGGCGGATGCTGGTCGGGCTGCTGGAACCGACGGCCGGAGAGGTCCGTTACGAGGGGCACGCGCGCGTGGGCGTGAATCCGGCCGTCCAGATGGTGTTCCAGGACCCCGTCTCCTCCCTCAATCCGCGCCGCAGCGTGGGCGAGTCGATCGCCGATCCGCTGCGCGCGCGGGGTGAGCGGGACGAGAACCGCATCCGGGGGCGCGTGACAGAACTGCTGGAGCGCGTGGGGCTCGAAGGGGCGCACTACGACCGTTACCCGCACGAGTTCAGCGGCGGCCAGCGCCAGCGTGTGGGCATCGCACGGGCGCTCGCGGCCGACCCGCGCGTCATCGTCTGCGACGAGCCCGTCTCCGCGCTGGACGTGACCACCCAGGCCCAGGTGGTCGCCCTGCTCGGCGAGCTGCAGCGCGAACTCGGGCTCGCGCTCGTCTTCGTCGCCCACGACCTCGCCGTCGTACGACAGGTCAGCGACCGGGTAGCGGTGATGCGCCGCGGCCGGATCGTCGAGTCCGGGCCCGCCGACGAGGTGTACGACAACCCCCAGGACCCGTACACCAAGCAGCTGCTCGCCGCCGTACCGGCACTCGACCCCCAGGTCGCGGCCCGGCGCAGGGCTGCCAGGCGGGAGCTCGCCGCGGTCTGACGTAACGTAACTGCTTGATCTCTTAGCGCTATCGAACGCGATCCGCACGGGAAAGTTACGACCGTTCACCCCTTTTGGTGGTGCGATGGACAACCGTCCGTCGCGCCACCGCCTTGTCCGCATACGTTCTTCCCGCTGCGAGCCGCCGAGTCAACGGCGGCTCCCCATACGGGAGATCGGGGGTGCGCTGGTGCGCATCGGACTGCTTACGGAGGGTGGCTATCCGTATGTGAGCGGTGACGCCAGGCTCTGGTGCGACCGGCTCGTGCGCGGGCTGGGGCAGCACGAGTTCGACGTCTACGCGCTCAGCCGCAGCGAACGCCAGGAGAACGGGGGCTGGGTCGGGCTGCCGCCGCAGGTCGCCCGGGTGCGGACGGCGCCGTTGTGGACGGCCGAGGACGACGGGGCGATCCACGGCCGCCGGGCGCGGCGGCGGTTCGCCGAGTGCTATGGGGAGTTGGCGGCCGCGCTGTGTGCCGGGCACGCCGGGGATCCTTCCGGCGCTTCGAGGGAGGCCCCGGCCGCCGAGGCGGACCGTTTCGCCAGCGCCCTGTACGGGCTCGCCGAACTCGCCCGGGACGAGCGCGGCCTGGTGGGAGCGCTTCGCTCCGAGGCCGCCGTACGAGCCCTGGAGCGCGCCTGTCGTGCGCCGGGCGCCCTGGGGGCGGCACGTGAGGCGCGCGTACCCGATCTCCTCGCGGTCGCCGCACACCTGGAACGCGCCCTGCGCCCCCTCTCGCTCGACTGGTACGAGGACGACGGACTCGGCTCGGTCGACCTGTGCCACGCGACATCCGGCGGCCCCGCGGCCCTGCCCGGACTGCTCGCCCGCCACTTCCACGGCGTACCCCTGCTGCTGACCGAGTACGGCGTGCGGCTGCGCACGCACTACCTGGCCGCCACGGACGCCCCGCCCGCGGTACGGTCCCTGCTCGCCGCCTTCCACGGCAGACTCGCCGCCGAGATCTACGACCGGGCCGCAATCGTCACGCCCGGCAACGCGCACGCCCGCCGCTGGCAGGAACGGTGCGGCGCCGACCGCGTGAAGCTCCGCACGGTCTACCCGGGCATGGACGCCTCCCGGTTCGCCGAGGTCGGTGAGTCCCCGGAGTCCGCGGACCCCGACACGCTGGTCTGGGTCGGCCGCGTCGAACCCGCCAAGGACCTGGTGTCGCTGCTGCACGCCTTCGCGGAGATCCGCAAGGAGGCGCCGAAGACCCTGCTGCGGATCGTCGGTACCCCGGACGGCCCCGACGGCGAGGCCTACCTCGGCCACTGCCGGGCGCTGGCGGCGCAGCTGTTCCCCGACGAGGCGGCAGGGCTGCACGCCGTCGGCGACAACCCCGTCTCCTTCGAGGAGATCGGCGGCCCGGAGCTGCCGAGCCTCGCCGACGCGTACGCCGCCGGAGCGGTGACCGTGCTGTCCAGCGTCGTCGAGGGGTTCCCGATCAGCCTGGTCGAGGCCATGTTCTGCGGCCGCGCGACCGTCTCCACGGACGTCGGGGCGGTCGTGGAGGTCATCGGGGGCACGGGGCTCGTCGTGCCGCCGCGCAACCCGCGGGCGCTCGCCGAGGCGTGCCTGGCACTGCTGCGCGACCCCGAGCGCCGGGAGCGCCTGGGGGCCGCCGCACGCGCGCGTGCGCTCGAACTGTTCACCGTCGAGCAGAACACCACGGCATTTCACGGCATTTACCTGGAGATCGTCTCGCACACCCCGGTGCGCCGTGTCGTCCTCGACGACGCGGGGGAGCCACTGCCGTTCGCCGTCCCCGCCGAGGCTCATGTCCCCGGCCGCTGGACCCGTCGGGACGCGCGTGTAGTGGCCCGCGGCGGCCCCGGCTGGGCGACGGGCACCCCGGTACGCGCGACGCCGCCGCGGACGACACCCCCGATGCCGGCCACCGAGGGGGCGCGATGAGCGACTTGGGAGCACTGGACCGCCCGGGCACCCCGGACAGCCCCGGAGCCTGGGACGAACGGTCACAGGGATGGCTCGCGGGGCAGACCTCCGCCTCGGACACCACCGCAGGCGAGACGGCACCTGGTACGCGCGGCGGCGATGACGCCCTGGCACGCACGCGTGGCGACACCGAAGCCCCGGCCCGTGCCCATGTTGACGCCGAACCCCCGGCACACACGCGTGCAGAGGCCGAAGCCACGGCGCCCGCGCATGCCGACGCCGCCGCCCCGGCCACCCGCCGGGAACCCGCTGCTCCCCGGCGCGCCGCCGCCGATCCGGTGAAGGCGCTGATGCACCGTCACCGCGAGCTGTGCGAGCGGGCGGTGGACCCCTTGGAGATCGCTGCGGGCCTGGAGGCGCACGGCGTCACTGACCGGACCGCCGCACGCTTCCGGCACCGGGACGTCTTCTCCCTGGCGGAGGAGATGTACGCGCGCGTACCCCGCGACGACGGCACCCCTGCCCGCCCAGCAGCCCTCAACGTGCCCAGGGCACGCGCCGACTGGGTCCTGCTCACCCTCCTGCCCGGAGCACTGTGCGCGGCGACCGTCGCCGCCCTGCACCTCACCCACGGGCAGGCGCGCGCGATCGCGGCCGCCGTCGGTGTCCTCGCCGTCGCCCTCGCCCTGCGCGCCGCGCTCACCCGCGGCCCCCTCGGCGCGACGGACCGCAGACCCCCGGGAACCCTCCCGCACACGCACGGCAGCCGCGTGTGCACGTACTGGCTCCTCGCGTACGCCCTCCTCGGCGACGGCTTCCTGCGGGCAGCCCTCGCCGGAGGCCCCGACGGCCCGCCCACCGGCACCGCCGGCGGCCCCTGGCCCCTCGCCACGGCCCCCGTCCTGGCCCTCCTGCTGGCCTGCGCCCCAGCGGCCTGGAGCGCCCACCTCTTCGCCGTACGCGCCCGCCGCAGACTGACCGCCAGCCGCGCCCTGGAGGAGTACGCCGCCTCCGTACGACCGCTCCTCCTCGGCACGTTCGCCCTGTACCTGTGCGCGCTGACGGCCCTGCTCGCCCTGTGCGGCGCGGCCCTGGGCGAGCCCGCGGCCTACGCCCAGACCGTCACCCTGGGCGCCCTGCTGCTCCTCGCCCGTCTCCTCACCACGCACGGTTTCACCCACGCCCCCGCGCTCGTCCTCACCGCCGCGGCCACGGCCGAGGTCACCGCCACGGCCACGGTCTTCGCGAGCCGCCTCCCCGGGTGCGGCTTCCTCGCCACCCCGGTGGAGACCCTCGTCGACGACTGGGGTCCCGGCAGCGTCCCGGCCCTCGTCTGCGGGGCAGCCGCGCTGACCCTGCTGATCCACGCGACCCGCACCCTCACCCGGGCCTCGGCCCATGCACCAGCGGACCGGCCGTGCTGACGCGGCAGTCGTCCCCGGCGCACCCCCACGGGTCGCATGCACGCCGACGCGCGTCGGCCCACGCCCTGCCGCAGGCGCCCGGCCCCGCCGCCCGAGGCACGCGCACCACCCCCTCCGAAGGAGAACCCCAGATGATCACCTCCCGACCCGACGCCTCGGCCCCGGGAGCCGCCCGATGAGAGTCCTGCTGATCGGAGCCAACGGCTACCTCGGCCGCTTCGTCGCCGACCGTCTGCTCGCCGACCCGGCCGTCCAGCTCACCGCGCTCGGCCGCGGCGACGACGCCGACGTCCGCTTCGACCTCGCGTCCGGCAGCCCCGGAGCCCTCACCCGCTTCCTCGACGCGGTTCACCCCGGCGTCGTCATCAACTGCGCCGGCGCCACCCGGGGCGGCGCCCGCGACCTCACCCGCCACAACACCGTCGCCGTTGCCACCGTCTGCGAGGCCCTGCGCCGCAGTGGCTGCGGCGCCCGCCTGGTGCAGATCGGCTGCGGCGCCGAGTACGGCCCGAGCCAGCCGGGTTCGTCGACGGCCGAGGACGCCGTCCCGCGGCCCGGCGGCCCGTACGGCGTGAGCAAGCTCGCCGCCACCGAACTGGTTCTGGGGTCTGGCCTGGACGCGGTCGTCCTCCGGGTCTTCTCACCGGCGGGCCCCGGCACCCCCGCCGGCTCGCCGCTCGGCCGGCTCGCCGAGGCCATGCGCCGCGCGATGCAGTCCGGCGACGGCGAGCTCAAGCTCGGCGGCCTCGGTGTCCAGCGCGACTTCATCGACGTACGCGATGTGGCTCGTGCCGTGCATGCCGCCTCGCTCTCCGCCGCGCAGGGCGTCATCAACATCGGCTCGGGCCGCGCCGTCCGGCTGCGGGACGCCGCCGCCATGCTCGCCCGCGTGGCCGGATACGGCGGCGCGCTCCACGAACTCGACGGCCCGCCCGGCCCGCTGCGGGCCACCATCGGCCACCCCCGCAGCGAATCCGACCACGCGGCCCCCGTCGCGTACCCGTACCCCGACGGCTGCGGCAGCTGGCAGCAGGCCGACGTGCGCACCGCACGCGACCGGCTCGGCTGGCGGCCCCGCATCAACCTCGAAGAGTCCCTCGCCGACATCTGGATGGAGGCGGCATGCCGTATCTGACCAGCACCAAAGCGGGCACCGCGAGCACCGACGTCCGCACCGGCTTCGGCATCCCCGGATACGCACACCCCCTTGTCGCACCCACCGAGTGGGGCGAACTCACCCGCCCGGGAACGCCCTTGCACTGGGTCGTCCTCAACGTGGCCGACGGCCCCGGCTCCCGCCTCGACCCGCACTGCCTGGAGGCCGCCGGCCGCCTGCGCAACGCGGGCGTGCGGGTCCTCGGCCACCTCGACACCGGTCATGGGGTCCGCACCTTCGGCGAGGTGATCTCCGACGCGCACCGCTACATCGACTGGTACCGGGTCGACGGCTTCCTGCTGGACCGCTGCCCGACCGAACGTGTCTCGCTCCCCGAGGTCCGCCGCACCGTCACCACACTCCGCGGGATCCGTGACGATGGCCACATCGTCCTCGGCCACGGCACCCACCCGCACCCCGGCTACGCCGAGACGGCCGACCAGCTGGTCACCTTCTCCGGTTCCTGGAGCGACTACCGCTGGTCGCAGGTGGCCGAGTGGACCGCGGACCATCCGCCCGAGCGCTTCTGCCACTTCGTCCACGGGGTACCCCGCCCCCACCTGGAGGAAGCACTGCGCATCGCCCGCTGGCAGGGCGCCTCGACCATCTACTTCACCGACCACACCGACCGTGGTGGCCGCGCCGACCCCTGGGAGACCATGCCCGGCTACTGGGACGAAATCGTCTCGCGGATCGGAACGGGTGTCTCGGAATGAAGAAGGCCGTGGCAGTGTTACGGGGAGAACAACTGTAGTGATTGACCGACCAACGGAGTCCCCGTGTCGCTGCCACCCCTGGTCGAGCCAGCCTCTGAGCTCACCGTAGACGAGGTCCGCAGGTACTCCCGCCACCTGATCATCCCCGACGTCGGGATGGACGGGCAGAAGCGGCTGAAGAACGCCAAGGTGCTCTGTGTGGGCGCCGGCGGCCTGGGCTCGCCGGCGCTGATGTACCTGGCCGCGGCGGGCGTCGGCACGCTCGGCATCGTGGAGTTCGACGAGGTCGACGAGTCGAACCTGCAGCGCCAGATCATCCACAGCCAGGCCGACATCGGCCGCTCCAAGGCCGAGTCCGCGCGCGACTCCGTCCTCGGCATCAACCCGTACGTGAACGTGATCCTTCACGAGGAGCGGCTCGAGGCCGACAACGTGATGGACATCTTCAGCCAGTACGACCTGATCGTCGACGGCACGGACAACTTCGCGACCCGCTACCTGGTCAACGACGCGTGCGTGCTGCTCAACAAGCCGTACGTGTGGGGTTCGATCTACCGCTTCGACGGCCAGGCCTCCGTCTTCTGGTCCGAGCACGGCCCCTGCTACCGCTGCCTGTACCCGGAGCCCCCGCCGCCGGGCATGGTCCCCTCCTGCGCCGAGGGCGGCGTCCTGGGCGTGCTGTGCGCGTCCATCGGCTCCATCCAGGTCAACGAGGCCATCAAGCTCCTCGCAGGCATCGGCGAGCCGCTGGTCGGCCGCCTGATGATCTACGACGCCCTGGAGATGCAGTACCGCCAGGTCAAGGTCCGCAAGGACCCGAACTGCGCGGTCTGCGGCGAGAACCCCACCGTCACCGAGCTCATCGACTACGAGGCCTTCTGCGGCGTCGTCTCCGAGGAGGCCCAGGAGGCGGCCGCCGGCTCGACGATCACTCCGAAGCAGCTCAAGGAGTGGATCGACGACGGCGAGAACATCGAGATCATCGACGTCCGCGAGATCAACGAGTACGAGATCGTCTCGATCCCCGGCGCCAAGCTGATCCCGAAGAACGAGTTCCTCATGGGCGCCGCCCTGGAGACCCTCCCGCAGGACAAGAAGATCGTCCTGCACTGCAAGACGGGTGTCCGCAGTGCGGAAGTCCTCGCGGTCCTGAAGTCCGCGGGCTTCGCCGACGCCGTGCACGTCGGCGGCGGCGTGATCGGCTGGGTCAACCAGATCGAGCCGCACAAGCCGGTCTACTAGACGCACGCCTTCCCGGGAGGGGCTCGGCACCGCGGGTGCCGGGCCCCTTTCCGCTGCCCGGGCTGCGAGTCCTGCTGTCCGGGCTACGAGGAGCAGACCTTTCCGTCCTTCGGCACCGTCCCGTTCAGCAGATACGCGTTCACCGTCGAGTCGACGCAGTCGCTCCCCTTCCCGTACGCACCATGTCCCTCGCCCTTCCAGGTGAGCTCCACACCGACGCCCTTGCCCAGCTCGTCGGCCATCTTCCGGGCGCCCTCGTAGGGCGTCGCCGGGTCGCCGGTGTTGCCGACCACGAGGATCGGGGCCGCGCTGGGTGCGCCGGCCGGCGGGGTGACCCACTGGCCCGCCACCGGCCAGTCGTGGCACCAGCCGGCCGTGTCCCAGCCCATGAAGTCGCCGAAAACGGGCGAGATCTTCTCGAACTGCGCCAGCCGCTTCTTCGTTTCGGCGGGTGTCGGCCGCAGCTTGCTGTCCAGGCACGATATGACTCGTTGCGAGTGGGTCGACGTCTCGTAGCGCCCGGAAGCGTCGCGGCCGTTGTAGCCGTCGGCCAGCGACAGCAGTTCCGAACCGTCCCCGTCCTCAGCCGAGTTCAGTGCGCTGGTCAGACTGGGCCAGCTCTGCTCGGAGTAGAGGGGGTACGCCAGTCCGGTCAGCGCGAGGGTCTGGGTGAGCTTGCGGCCGCTCGAGGTCGGCAGCGGGTGGGCGTCGATCCGCTTCAGCAGGGCCGAGATCTTCCGGGATCCCTGCGCCGGGTCCTGTCCCGTGGACTTGAGGTAGTCGTCGAGTGCCCGCTGGAAGCCCCTGGCCTGGTTCTCGGCGTGGCCCACCACGTCGGCGCTCGGGTCGACCACGGCGTCCAGGACGAGCCGAGCCACCCTCTTCGGGAACAAGTGGGCGTAGACACCGCCGAGTTCGGTGCCGTACGAGATGCCGAAGTAGTGCATGTCCGAGTCGCCCAGC
This sequence comes from Streptomyces sp. NRRL S-646, assembly GCF_000720765.1. GTDB lineage: Bacteria > Actinomycetota > Actinomycetes > Streptomycetales > Streptomycetaceae > Streptomyces. The sequence goes on along the minus strand of NZ_JODC01000003.1, from coordinate 241,371 downwards.
ACCTGGCGCATCAGGTCCATGTCGCGGGCGGTATCGGTGGTCGACGCATGCGACATCAGCTTTCCGGCGGCCTTCTGGCAGCCCCTGCCGAAGTCGACGGCGTCCTGGAGGTACGCCTTCTCCTCGGCCGGGGTGTCCGGTGTGGTGTCCACGGACTCCGCGGCCTGGATCTCCTTGTCGCTGCGGCAGCGGATTCCCCCGCTCGATCCGACGCCGCGCGGGTCCCAGCTGACCAGGTCGTACTGTTCGCGGAGTTTGGCGAAGGTGGGGCCGAAGGACGGCAGGTAGGAGACGCCCGGGGCGCCGGGGCCGCCGAAGTTGAACAGCAGTGAGCCGATGCGCTTGCCCCCGCGGGCCTCGGCGCGGATCAGCGCGAGGCCCATCGTCTCGCCCTGCGGCTTCGACCAGTCCAGCGGCACCTTGAGCGTCGCGCACTGCCAGTCGTTGCCCGGCGCCGGGGAGTCGTCGGCGGCCTTGCAGTGGCCCCAGGCGAGCTTTTGCGTGGTCAGTGAGGAGGGCAGCGCGGCCGTGGTGCCCTCGGAGCCGGACGAGGGCGAGGCGGCCGCGCTCGTCCTCCCGCCGCCCTTGCCGCCGTCGGACGACGAACCGCTGCTGCAACCCCCCACCAGCAGCGCTGCGGCGGCCCCCAGAGCCGTCCACCGTACGAATCGCGCCATGTGCGTCCCCCCTCACGGGCCGTCCGCATCGAGCAGCAGACGGCTGTCAGGCCATCGTAGGCGGATCAAGCCAGACCTGCCTGAGCCTGTGGATAACCTCCTGACCTGCTGCTTTAACCTGGATTCGTGGCGGGCCTCAGGAACAGACGGTTCCGGCCGCCGGAACCTTCCCGTCCAGCAGATAACCGTTCACGGCGGCCTGCACGCACTTGTTCTTGCTGTCGTAGGAGCCGTGCCCCTGCCCCTTGTACGTCAGCTCCACGCCGACGCCCTTGCCCAGCGCGTCCACCATCTTCTTCGCACCCTCGTACGGCGTGGCGGGGTCGCCGGTGTTGCCCACGACGAGGATCGGCGCGGCCCCCGGCGCGCTCACGTCCGGATGGTCGGCGGCACCCGCGACGGGCCAGTCGGTGCAGCTGACCATGGACCAGGCCAGGAAGTCGCCGAACAGGGGTGAGGCGGACCGGAACTCGGGCAGTTTCTGCTGCACGTAGCCGGGGCTGTAGCGGGGCTTCTCGTCGGCGCAGTTGATGGCGATGTTGGCGGCGGTGATGTTGCTGTACTCGCCGTTCTCGCTGCGCCCGTTCAGCGAGTCGGACAGCGCCATGAGGACCTTGCCGTCGCCGCCGTACGCCTGCTCCAGGCCCTCGGTGAGGTACTGCCAGTAGTCCTTGGAGTACAGGGCCTGCGCGATGCCGTTGGTCGCGGCGGTCTGGGTCAGCCGGCGGGGGAGGATGCCGGAGATGGGCTTCGCGTCGAGGTCCTTCAGCAGCTTGGCGATACGGTCCTTCACGTCCTGCGCGGTGTCGCCGATGGGGCACGCACCGGCCTTCGACGTGCAGTCCGCGGCGAAGTTGTCGAGCGCGAGCTGGAAGCCCTCGGCCTGTCCGAGCGAGCTCTGCTCGGCGTTCTGCGTCGGGTCGACTACCGCGTCGAGGACGGCACGGCCCACCTTGTTCGGGAACAAGTGGGCGTATACGCCGCCGAGTTCCGTGCCGTACGAGATGCCGAAGTAGTACAGCTTGTCGTCGCCGAGGACCTGCCGCATGAGGTCCATGTCACGGGCTGCGTCGGTGGTGCGCACATGCGGCAGAACCTTCTTGGAGTTCTTCTCGCAGGCCGCGTTGAACTTCTTGGTGTTGTTCAGGTACGTGGTGCGCTCGCCGGTGTCGTCGGGGGTCGCGTCCTGCTGGAAGTACGCGTCGAGCTGCTGGTCGTTCTCGCATTTCACGGGGGCGCTGGCGCCGACGCCGCGCGGGTCGAAGCTGACCAGGTCGTAGCGGGTGCGCAGTTTCGCGTAGTCCTGGCCGAAGGAGGGCAGCGTGGTGACGCCCGAGCCGCCGGGCCCGCCGAAGTTGAAGACGAGCGAGCCGATGCGCTTGCTGCTGTCGCCGCTCGTCTTCGCCCGGATCAGTGCGATGCCGATCGTGTCGCCCTTGGGCTTCGTCCAGTCGAGGGGTGCCTTCATGGTGGCGCACTGCCACTGGCCGCCGTTCGGCAGAGGTGACGGGGCGTTGCCGCCGCCTTCCGCCGCGGACGGGGCCGGGCAGTCCTCCCAGTCCAGCTTCTGGGCCGACAGGTCCTCGTCCTTGGCGTCCTTGGAGCTGTCGCTGCAGCCCGCCAGCACGGAGGACAGCAGCAGGAGGGTGGCGGTCAGGGCGGCCGCGCGCGGGCGAGAAGGGTTCGGCATGCTCCCATCCTGGCGTCACGCGCGCGGGGGCGCTCGGAGCACGGGCCGTAAGAGGTAGGACGGCTACGGTCTTGGTACTACAGCGCACCCTTGCGCGACAGCTGGTTGAAGGCCAGCCAGCCCGGCAGCACCGGAAGCCACAGCGTCAGCAGCCGGAACAGCAGCACGGCGGGGGCTGCCACCTCCTTGGGCAGGCCCACGGCGATCAGGCCGACCGTCAGGGTCGCCTCCACGGCGCCCACGCCGCCCGGCGTAGGGGCCGCGGAGCCGAGCGCGTTGCCGGCGAGGAAGACGACGGCGACGCTGGCGATGCTGAGCGAGGTGCCTTCCTGGCCGAAGGCGCGGATCGAGGCGTCCAGGCACATCACGAAGCAGGCGGTCAGCAGCAGCATGCCGCCGATGCCGGTGACGAGCTTCTGTGGCCGCTGCAGCACGTCCAGCATGCGCGGCACGACACCCGCGAAAAGCGACCGCACGCGCGTGGCGACGAATTTCCGCAGGAGCGGCACAGAGGTGACGACGAGGACGAGCACGGCCACCGTCAGCAACCCCGCGATGACGGTTCGGGACGGCGACAGGGACGGCGTCTTCTCGGTGCCGGTCAGATAGCCGAACGACAGCAGCATCAGGATGTGGCAGCCGAGCCCGAACAGCTGCGAGGCGCCGACGCTCGCCACCGCGAGCCCCGGGCGCACCCCCGCGCGCTGCAGGAAGCGCGTGTTGAGGGCGACACCGCCCACCGCGGCCGGCGCGACGATCTTGACGAACGATCCGGCGACCTGCGCCGCCACGGCCCGCAGGAACGGCACCCGCTCCGGTACGAACCCCAGGAGGGCCATGGCCGCCGCGAAGTAGCTCAGAGCCGAGAACAGCACGGCGGCGACGACCCAGCCCCACTGCGCGTTGGCGACCAGAGGACCGAACTCGATGTGGGTGAGCTGCGTCAGCAGGAAGTACGCGCCGATCGCACCGGCGATGAAACTGATCAGCGTCCGCGGCCGTACCCGCTCGAGCCGGGCAGGCTCGACCGGCGCCTGCGGCCTGATCAGCAGCACCTGGTGCCGGATCTGTGTGAGCAGGTCCTCCTCGCGCGCTTCCTCGATGGCCTCGTCGATGGCCCGCTTCTCGGCCCGCTGCTCAGCGCGTACGGCCTTCTTGTCGGGCTTTTCGAGTACGGGCCCGGTCTGGTCCGAGGCGTCCTCCAGGCGGGCCTGTTTGGCCTGGCGGGTGGCCTCCAGTACCGCCTCGCGCTCGCGCTGGGCCCGTTCCCGGGCCAGCTTGCGCAGGGTCGCGCGGGAGGTGCGGCTGAGCGCGATGGGCTGCAGCATCGGCAGGCAGTCGGCCACGTCGTCGGGACCGAGCACGCCCACTGCCGACGCCACCGCGCGCTCGGCGCCCACCCGCAGCCCCAGCGTCACCAGGAGCTGCGAGATGTCCATGCGCAGCAGCAGATCGCCGGCCGCGATCTCGCCGACGCGCAGGTCGGTGAGGATGACCGTGCCGGAACGATCCACCAGAATCGCGTCGCCCACCAGCCTGCGGTGCGCGATGCGGCGGGACTGCAGTGCGCGTACCTGGTGCCAGGTGTCGTGCAGCAGCTCGTCGGTGATTTCGTCGTCCGCGAGGGTGTCGAGGGTGCGCCCACCGGTGTGCTCGTAGACGAGCATCACGGCGTCGGGACCGAGCTCGGAGGTCGCGATCAGCTTGGGTGCGTTCGCGCCGGCCGCGATCGCTGCGTAGGCGAGCAGGGCCTCCTGCTCCAGTGCCTGGCGCAGCGACTGGAGGCTGCTGCGGGTGGCGAAGCCGCGCAGTGTCAGGTTGCGCCACACGCGGTAGAAGAAGCCCTGCGCCTGCTGCTCCCGGTCGACGACCGTCACGTCCAGGGGCGGGCCGTCCTCGAGTGTGACGAAGTAGCGCCGTCCGCGGTCGCCGGTCTCCGGTGTCTCCGGCAGTTCCTCGCGCGACGCGGTCACCGGGCGGAAGCCGACGTGCCGCAGGCCCGCCATCAGCGTCCGCCCGGTGGGGCGGACGTTGGGCGAGCCGACCGCGTACAGCGTCCCGTAGGCCACGGTCCAGCCGATCAGCACCGTCAGGATGATCGAGAACGGTGTCGTGTAGCCCGTGACGAGCATCGAGAACGCGTCGAGGAGCAGCACGATCCACAGCACCGCACGCCAGCGCGGCCGCCGCGACATGCCGACGGCGGTCATGTACGCGATGACCGGTGCGAGATAGCCGTGCACGGGGTCGGTCAGGGCGTGGATGTCGCCGGGGGAGGGCTGGGTGAGCGCCTCCTGGAGGGAGCCGGGGGCGCCCTTGGCGACCCACAGGTCTGTGGCGAGAGTCACTCCGTGGGCGAGGACCGCCGCGAGGACGCCGTCGGCGATGCGCAGCCCGTCGCGCTTGATCAGCCGCTCGATCGCGAACGCGACCGGCACCAGCAGGATCGCGATGCTGGAGGCCAGGCCGGCGATCTTGATGAGCAGGTCGGGCGCCTGCCCGGTGCCCTTGTTGATGTCCTGTTCGAGCCCCGAGGTGGTGCCGTGCGCGAACGCGGCGATCGCCAGCAGCAGGATGATCCCCAGCACACCCACCAGGAGGCGCATCAGATCCGACGGACGGTGCACGCGCGCGGGGAGCAGCGGTTCGTCGCCCTCGACCTCGTCGATGTGCGCCTCGTCCAGGAAGTCGTCCTCGCCCCTGTTGACATCCTTCGAAGCGGTGTCCGAGTCGGTGCGGGAGCCGGAGCCGGAGTCGCTGCCGGGGCGCGACGAAGCGTCAGAGGTGCTCTTGGTGCCCTCTGGGTTCGCACCCTGCTGCTTCATCGTCTCTTCTTGATCTCGTATCACCAGTCACCGCCCGCATGATGGTGGCATGCTCCACCGACACACGGGGGCATCAGGGTGCAAGAGCGGGGGCGCACAGTCTGCCGGAAGCGCCGTCCGGGTGCGAGGGATACGCATCGTTGCGAGCCCGTCACAGTGTCGGTGGCATGCGGCAGGATGGGCCGGATGAGCGAGGAGAGCCTTCCGCGGGATGCCGGCCCGGAGTACGCGGACGCGCTGCCGGAGTACGCCGAGCGCGTCCTCGAGGTCGCCGAACTGATCCCGCCCGGGCGTGTCATGACGTACGGGGACGTCGCGGAATGGCTGGAGCAGGGCGGGCCCCGTCAGGTCGGCCGGGTGATGGCCCTCTACGGGGGAGCCGTTCCATGGTGGCGCGTCGTGCGCGCGGACGGCGCCCTGCTCCCGGGGCACGAACTGCGTGCTCTCGATCACTACCGCGCCGAGGGCACCCCCCTGAAGGAGGCGAGCAGGGCAGCCGAGGGCCACCTGCCGCGCCTCGACATGAGGCGGGCGCGATGGGACGGCGGCGAGCGCGCGGACGGTCACACCTGAAAGCTTCCGCCATGGGACGGGCGGGTGTGTGACCCGTGATCCGTACGGGGGACCCGGGGCACGTTTGTGGCATGGCGTACGTTCGTGGGAGGAGGGGCCTGCGGGGGTGCGAGTGCCGCCAGGGAAGAAGAGGAAGCCCTGCTTCCGCAACCTGCGTCGGCGTAGCGTCGGCTGCACATGCCCCCCTCACCTCCCGATCACCGCCCTGCACGGGCGGTGGTCCGACGACCAGTACAACCACCAGGACCGGCGAACCACGTGAGCTCCTCTTCCTCCACCAGACGCCTGTCGCACCCCCGGGTGCGACAGGGGGGCCGTGGCGCCTACCGACTGGTGCGTACCCCGCCGATCCGACAGGATCCCCCTCGTCTGGACGCGCCTCAGCGCTCCGTGGTTGACCACAAGGGCGGCCCGCTGCTCGTCCTCGCAGGTCCGGGCACCGGCAAGACCACCACGCTCGTCGAGTCCGTGGCGGCCCGGATCGCCCGTGGCGGGGACCCCGAACGCATCCTGGTGCTGACGTTCAGCCGCAAGGCGGCCGTCGAACTGCGCGACCGCATGGCACTGCGCATAGGGGCGGCACGCGCGCCCCAGGCGACCACCTTCCACTCGTTCTGCTACGCCTTGGTCCGCGCCCACCAGGACAACGACCTGTTCGTGGAGCCGCTGCGTCTGCTGTCCGGCCCCGAGCAGGACGTGACCGTCCGTGAACTGCTCGCGGGCCAGGCCGACCTGGAGCGGCTCGGCCTCGCGCATGTGCGCTGGCCCGACGAATTGCGGGCCTGCCTGACCACCCGGGGTTTCGCCGACGAGGTCCGTGCGGTTCTCGCCCGAAGCCGCGAACTGGGACTGGGACCCGGCGCCCTGGACGCGTTCGCCCGCCGCATCGGCCGCCCGGACTGGCGTGCCGCGGCCACCTTCCTCGCCGAGTACCTCGACGTGCTCGACCTGCAGGGCGTGCTCGACTACGCGGAACTGGTCCACCGCGCGGTTCTCCTCGCCCGCCGTCCCGAGGCCGCCGAGCGGCTCGCCGCGCGCTATGACGCCGTCTTCGTGGACGAGTACCAGGACACGGACGCCGCCCAGGTACGGCTGCTGCAGGCCCTCGCGGGCACCGGCCGCACCCTCGTCGCCTTCGGTGACCCCGACCAGTCGATCTACGCGTTCCGGGGTGCGGACGTGGGCGGCATCCTCGAGTTCCCGGGCGCCTTCCCGCGCGCGGACGGTCGCCCCGCGCCCGTCGAGGTTCTGCGCACGTCGCGCCGCTCCGGTGCCGCTCTGCTCGGCGCGACCCGGCTGCTCACCCAGCGCATGCCGCTCACCCGGCTCCCGGCGGAGAAGGTACGCGCGCATCGCGACCTCGCCCCGGTGCGGGACGGCGGCCGCGTCGAGGTGTACACGTACCCGACGCCCGGCACGGAGCTGGACAACATCGCCGACATCCTGCGCCGGGCACACCTGGAGGACGGTGTCCCCTGGCGTGAGATGGCCGTACTGGTGCGGGCCGGATCGCGCACGATCCCGACCGTCCGCCGGGCGCTCACCGCGGCGGGCGTGCCCCTGGACATCGACGGTGACGACCTGCCGCTGCGGCACGAACCGGCCGTGGCGCCGCTGCTGACGGCGCTGCGGGCGGTGGCCGAGGCGGAGGCGGCGCAGACTGATGCGCCGCAGGGGTCGGATGCCGAGCCCGCCTCCGAAGGCACCGTGCCCGAGGAGGACGGTCCCGAAGAGGCCCTCTCCCAAGGGCTCGCAACCGAAGAGCCCGAGACCGCCGCGTGCTGGCTCGACACCGAGACCGCCCTGACCCTGCTGGCCTCCCCCCTCGCCGCTATGGACGCCGCCGACCTGCGCCGCCTCGGGCGTGCCCTGCGCGACGAGGAGCGGGCAGCGGGCAACACGCTGCCGCCGCCCTCGGACGAGCTGCTCGCGCGGGCGCTGGCCGAGCCGGAGCGCCTGGTCGCGCACGACCCCACGTACGCGCGTGGCGCCCAGCGGCTCGGCGCACTGCTGCGCAGCGCCCGTGAGCGCCTCGCTGGCGGCGGCACCGCCGAAGAGGCGCTGTGGGACCTGTGGGACGGCACACCGTGGCCGGTCCGGCTGGAGCGGTCCGCGCGGCGCGGCGGCGCCGCCGGGCGCAACGCCGACCGCGATCTGGACGCCGTGTGCGCACTGTTCGCGACCGCCGCGCGCGCGGAGGAGCGCACCGGCGGCCGGGGCGCCCTCAACTTCCTGGAGGAGATCGAGGCCGAGGACATCGCCGCCGACACCCTCACGCGGCGTGCCGTGCGCCCCGACGCCGTACGCCTGATGACCGCGCACCGCTCCAAGGGCCTGGAGTGGCGCCTGGTCGTCGTCGCGGGCGTGCAGGAGGGACTGTGGCCGGATCTGCGCCGCCGGGGCTCCCTCCTGGAGGCCGACCGCATCGGCCGCGACGGACTCGCCGAACCCCTCACCCCGGGCGCACTGCTCGCGGAAGAACGCCGCCTGTTCTACGTGGCCGCCACGCGCGCGCGTGAACGCCTCGTCGTCACCGCCGTGAAGGCTCCCGCGGACGACGGCGACCAGCCCTCCCGCTTCCTCACCGAACTCGGCGTCGAACCCAGGGACGTCACCGGCCGCCCGCGCCGCCCGCTGTCCGTCGCCGCGCTCGTCGCCGAACTGCGCGCCACCACCGTCGACCCGCGCGTCTCGGACACCCTCAGGGAGGCCGCCGCCCACCGCCTGGCCCGGCTCGCCGCGCTCGCCGACGAGGACGGCCGCCCACTCGTCCCGTCCGCCCATCCCTACCGCTGGTGGGGCATGTACGAGCCGACCGAGAGCAAGGTGCCGCTGCGCAACCGCGACCAGCCCGTCGTGCTCTCGGGCAGCGCCCTCGACCAGCTCGCCAACACCTGCGCCCTGCAGTGGTTCCTGGGCCGTGAGGTGAAGGCCGACGCCCCCGCGACGGCCGCCCAGGGCTTCGGCAACGTGGTGCACGTACTCGCCGACGAGGTCGCCTCCGGACACACCCCCGCCGACCTCGCCGTCCTCATGGAGCGCCTCGATTCCGTGTGGAACGCGCTCGCCTTCGACGCGCCCTGGAAGTCGGCGCAGGAGAAGGAGAACGCGCGCGTGGCGCTTGAACGCTTCCTGAAGTGGCATGTCGACACCAGTGGCGCCCGCACCGGCCGCACCCCGGTGGCCAGCGAGCACGGCTTCGACGTCACCCTCGAAGCAGGCGACTACGAGGTCCGCATCCGCGGCTCCATGGACCGCGTCGAGGCCGACGGCGAGGGCCGCGCCTACGTCGTCGACTTCAAGACCGGCAAACAGGCCCCCACCGCTCGTGAGGTGGCACGCCACCCCCAACTCGCCGTCTACCAGCTCGCCGTCCGTGAGGGCGCAGTCGACGAGGCCTTCGACGGAGTGCGCCCCGAATCCGGCGGCGCCGAGCTGGTCCAGCTGCGCCAGGGTGCCGCCCAGCGCGACGGCGGCGAGACCCTGCCCAAGGTGCAGGCCCAGGAACCGCTGGAGGGGGAGTGGGTCGGCGAACTGCTGGCCAACGCCGCCGGAAAGGTCCTCGACGAACGGTTCACACCCAGCGCCGGCCAGCACTGCACACACTGCGCATTCCGGGCATCCTGCAGCGCGCGCCCCGAAGGACGGCACGTGGTCGAGTGATGCGGGTGATCTTCCGGGCCTTGTGTGATCGACCGCACCACCCGTGCTGACCTGCGCTTCTCCTCGCTCCGAGGCCGATCCGGCCTCCACTGTCAGTGGCCGCCGCTAGCCTCTCTGACGTGCCGCCCCGTATCACCGATCCCGATCAGCTCAAGGAGCTTCTCGGGATTCCGTTCACCCCGGAGCAGACGGCCTGCATCATCGCGCCGCCCGCCCCGCAGGTGATCGTGGCCGGAGCCGGATCGGGCAAGACGACGGTGATGGCGGCACGCGTGGTGTGGCTGGTCGGCACCGGCCAGGTCGCACCCGAGCAGGTCCTCGGCCTCACCTTCACCAACAAGGCGGCCGGCGAGCTCGCCGAGCGCGTCCGCAAGGCGCTCGTCAAGGCAGGCGTCACGGACCCGGACGTCATCGACCCGGACAATCCGCCGGGTGAGCCCGTGATCTCGACGTACCACGCCTTCGCGGGCCGCCTCCTGACCGACCACGGCCTGCGTATCGGCCTCGAACCGACCGCCCGTCTGCTCGCCGACGCCACCCGCTACCAGCTCGCCGCGCGCGTGCTGCGGGAGGCCCCGGGCCCCTACCCGGCGCTCACCCGCTCCTTCGCGGACCTCGTCAGCGACCTGCTCGCCCTTGACTCCGAACTCGCCGAGCACCTCGTACGGCCCGAGGAGCTGCGGGCGTACGACGCCGGACTGCTGCGCACCCTGGAGGGCGCCAAGCTCACCAACGCCGACCTGCGCAAGGTCCCCGAAGCGGCCGCCGCCCGCCGCGAACTCGCCGACCTGGTGGTCCGCTACCGCGCCGCCAAACGCGAGCGTGACCTCCTCGACTTCGGCGACCAGATCGCCCTGTCCGCACAGCTCGCCCGCATCCCCGAGGTGGGCCGCATCCTGCGCGACGAGTTCCGCGTGGTCCTCCTCGACGAGTACCAGGACACATCGGTCGCCCAACGCATCCTCCTGGCGGGCCTGTTCGGCGACGGCACCGGCCACCCTGTCACCGCCGTCGGCGATCCCTGTCAGGCGATCTACGGCTGGCGTGGCGCCTCCGTCGCCAACCTGGACGACTTCCCGGAGCACTTCGCGCACCCCGACGGCCGCCCCGCCACCCGCCAGGCACTCAGCGAGAACCGCCGCAGCGGCGGCCGTCTCCTCGACCTCGCCAACGGCCTCGCCACGCCCCTGCGGGCCATGCACGCGGGCGTGGAGGCCCTCCGCCCGGCCCCCGGTGCCGAACGCGACGGCATCGTGCGCTGCGCGCTGCTGCCCACCCACGCCGAGGAGATCGAGTGGATCGCCGACTCGATCGCCCACCTGGTGAACACCGGCAAGGCGCCCGGTGAGATCGCCGTCCTGTGCCGTACGGCAACCGACTTCGCCGAGATCCAGGGCGCACTCGTCACGCGGGACGTCCCCGTCGAGGTGGTCGGCCTGTCTGGGCTGCTGCACCTGCCGGAGATCGCCGACCTGGTCGCCGTCTGCGAGGTCCTCCAGGACCCCGGCGCCAACGCCTCCCTGGTCCGCCTGCTGACCGGCCCGCGCTGGCGCATCGGCCCCCGCGACCTCGCCCTCCTGGGGCGCCGCGCCCGGCTCCTCGTCGCCCACGCGCGCGTGGACGGCGACGACGACCGCGACCGCCGGCTTGCCGAAGCCGTCGAGGGCGTCGACCCCTTTGAGGTGACCTCGCTCGCGGACGCCCTCGACACCTTCCTGGAGATGCCGCTTCACGCCGAACAGGAGGACGACGGGCTGCCCTTCTCCCCGGACGCGCGCGTGCGGTTCGCCCGCCTGGCCGCCGAACTGCGCGACCTGCGCCGCTCGCTGGCCGACCCGCTCATGGACGTCCTGCACCGCGTCCTCGCCGTGACCGGCCTGGAGGTGGAGCTGTCGGCGTCCCCGCACGCCCTGGCCGCCCGCCGCCGCGAGACCCTCTCCAACTTCCTGGACATCGCCGCCTCCTTCGCCGCCGGAGACGGCGAGGCCACCCTGCTCGCCTTCCTGGGCTTCCTGCGCACCGCCGCCCAGTACGAGAAGGGCCTCGACAACGCCCTCCCGGGCGGCGAGAACACCGTGAAGGTCCTCACCGCCCACAAGTCCAAAGGCCTGGAGTGGGACGTCGTCGCCGTCCCCGGCCTGGTCACCGGCACCTTCCCCAGCACACAGGGCCGCGAGAAGTGGACCGCCCAGGGCAAGGTCCTGCCGCACGAACTGCGCGGCGACGCCGACACCCTGCCCGACATCGACGCCTGGGACTCCCGGGGCCTCAAAGCCTTCCAGGAGGCCATGAAGGAACACCAGCACACCGAGGAACTCCGCCTCGGCTACGTCACCTTCACCCGCCCCCGCTCCCTCCTCCTCGGATCCGGCCACTGGTGGGGCCCCACCCAGAAGAAGCCCCGCGGCCCGTCCGACTTCCTGCAAGCCCTCCACGACCACTGCACCGCCGGATACGGCGAGATCGAGGCGTGGGCGGACGAACCCGCCGAGGGCGAGGAGAACCCGGCCCTGCACACGGCGACCGCCGACCAGGTCTGGCCACTGCCCCTGGACGAGGCGTCCCTGGCCCGGCGCCGGACGGCCGCCGAAACGGTCCTCGCCCACCTGGACGACCTCGCCTCCCACGAGGACGGCCACCCCGCGGCCACGCACGACCCGGACAGCCACGACGACCCGGAGTGGCCCCCGCCGCCGGACGACGAGGACATGCCGTACGAAGAGGAGGATCCGTTCGCCGAGGAGGACCCGTTCGCAGGGGAGACCCCCACCGACTGGGACGCCTGGTCCACAGCCCGCCCGACCGTCCCGCACCAGGCAGCAGCTCCGGAGGAAACCGGGAACCAGGGCGCACGCCCGCACCCCGCCACGCCGAAATCCACTGCGGAGCGCGCCCGTACCACCCCTGGACGCCCCCGCGCCGCCGCCCCCACCCGCCTCACCCCGGAGGAGGCCCGCACCCTCGCCTCCTGGGACCGCGACCTCGACGCCCTCACCGGCGAACTCCTGCGCGCCCGGGAGGCCGTCACGGACGTCCCCCTCCCCGCGTCCCTCACCGCTTCCCAGGTACTGCGCCTGGCCACCGACCCGGACGGTTTCGCACAGGAACTCGCACGCCCCATGCCGCGCCCCCCGCAACCCGCCGCACGCCGGGGCACCCGCTTCCACGCCTGGGTCGAGGCCCGCTTCGAAGAACTGACCCTTCCGATGCTGGAGCCGGAGGAACTGCCCGGCAGCGAGACCGAGATCGCCGACGAACGCGACCTGGAAGCCCTCAAGGACGCCTTCGAACGCACCGAGTACGCCCACCGCACGCCCCACCGCGTCGAAGCACCCTTCCAGCTCGCCATCGCCGGCCGTGTGGTCCGGGGCCGCATCGACGCCGTCTACAAGGAGGACGACGGCGACGCGACGACGTACGAGATCGTCGACTGGAAGACCAGCCGCTCGCGCACCGCCGACCCCCTCCAGCTCGCCCTGTACCGGCTCGCCTGGGCCGAGCAGCAGGGCGTGCCCCTGGAGTCCGTCAACGCCGCGTTCCTGTACGTACGCACTGGTGAGGTTGTACGACCGGACGGCCTGCCGGACCGGTCCGCACTGGAGCGGCTGCTGCTGGACGAACCGGCCGCGGCAGCAAACTGTGAGGAACCGCCCACCGAGGATGTCGGTGCGGGCCGATAGGCTCGTGACCATGAGCCAGCCCGTTGACAAAGCCGTCAGCGCCGTCCGTACGTACATCGAGCAGCACCGCGCCGCCTTCCTCGACGACCTCGCCGAGTGGCTGCGCATCCCGTCCGTGTCGGCCCAGCCCGACCACGCACCCGATGTGCGACGCAGCGCAGACTGGCTCGCCGCCAAACTCAAGGAGACCGGCTTCACGACCGCAGAGGTCTGGGAGACGCCGGGCGCCCCGGCCGTCTTCGCCGAGTGGCCCGCCACCGACCCCGCGGCACCCACCGTCCTCGTCTACGGCCATCACGACGTGCAGCCCGCCGCCCGCGAGGACGGCTGGGACAGCGAGCCCTTCGAACCCGTCGTCCGCGAAAACCGCCTCCACGCGCGCGGGGCGGCCGACGACAAGGGCCAGGTGTTCTTCCACACACTCGGCGTCCGCGCCCACCTCGCCGCCACCGGCCGCACCGCCCCCGCAGTCAACCTGAAGCTGCTGATCGAGGGCGAGGAGGAGTCCGGCTCGCCGAACTTTCGCACCCTTGTCGAACAGCGTGCGGCCCAACTCGCCGCCGATGCCGTGATCGTCTCCGACACCGGCATGTGGGCCGAGGACACCCCGACCGTGTGCACCGGCATGCGAGGCCTCACCGAGTGCGAGATCCACTTCTCCGGCCCCGACCAGGACATCCACTCCGGCTCCTTCGGCGGCGCCGTCCCGAACCCCGCCACCGCCGCCGCCCGCCTGGTCGCCGCCCTGCACGACGAGCACGCACGCGTGGCGATCCCCGGCTTCTACGACGGCATCGTCGAACTCACCGACCGCGAGCGCGAACTCTTCGCCGAGCTGCCCTTCGACGAGCAGCAGTGGCTGCGCACTGCCAAGTCGTACGCCACCCACGGCGAGGCAGGGCACACCACCCTGGAGCGCATCTGGGCCCGCCCCACCGCCGAGGTCAACGGCATCGGCGGCGGCTACCAGGGCCCCGGCAGCAAGACGATCATTCCGGCCTCGGCCATGGTGAAGCTGTCGTTCCGGCTGGTCGCGGGCCAGGACCCCGACCACATCGAGAAGGCCGTCCGCGCTTGGGCCGCCGAACAGGTGCCCGCCGGGATCCGGTACGAGATCACGTTCGCCGCGGCCACACGCCCGTGCCTGACACCGCTGGACCACCCCGCCCTCCAGTCCGTCGCCCGCGCCATGGGCCGCGCCTTCGACAAGCCCGTCCGCTTCACCCGCGAGGGCGGCTCCGGACCCGCCGCCGACCTCCAGGAAGTCCTCGGGACACCCGTGCTCTTCCTGGGCATCTCCGTCCCCTCCGACGGCTGGCACGCACCGAACGAGAAAGTCGAGCTCGACCTGCTCCTCAAAGGCGTCGAGACCAGCGCGTACCTGTGGGACGACCTCGCCGAGACCTGGCGCCATGCACCCTGAGCGCCCAGCGCCGTCCGTAGCGCCACCGCCCACGGGGCACACTGAAAAAGGCCGCCCCGCACCGCCCAGCCCCGCCGGATCCAGTCGCCTACCGCCCTGCATCCCGCCGAACCGTCTGCCGAAACAATCCGTTCCACTGGGGGAGTTGGAAGCACCCGTGACCACCTGGACCGACCACACCGCCGACCGCCCCATCTCCCTCACCGCGCCCAGCGGCATCGACCGCGCCGCCCACCACCGCCTCGACGAGGCCTGGCTCGCAGCGGCATGGAGCCACCCCACGACCCGCTGCTTCGTGGTCTCCGGCGGCCAGGTCCTCATCGACGAGACGGTCGACGGCCGCACCGAACTCGTCATGACCCCGTCCTTCGAAGCCCCCCTGACCGAGGCCCACCGCTACTTCCTGGGCACCGACGAGGAAGGCGTCAGCTACTTCGCCCTCCAGAAGGACGCTCTGCCCGGCCGCATCGACCAGTCCGCACGTCCCGCGGGCCTGCGCGAGGCCGGCCTCCTGCTGTCACCCCGCGACGCGGGCCTGATGGTGCACGCGGTCGGCCTGGAGAACTGGCAGCGCACCCACCGCTTCTGCTCCCGCTGCGGCGAGCGCACGGTCATCGCCGCCGCCGGCCACATCCGCCGCTGCTCCGCATGCGGCGCCGAGCACTACCCGCGCACCGACCCCGCCGTGATCATGGCCGTCACCGACGAGGAGGACCGCATCCTGCTCGGCCGCCAGGTCCACTGGCCCGAAGGCCGCTTCTCCACGCTCGCCGGCTTCGTCGAACCCGGCGAGTCCATCGAGCAGTCGGTACGCCGCGAGGTCTTCGAGGAGGCCGGCATCACCGTCGGCACGGTCGAGTACGTCGCCAGCCAGCCCTGGCCCTTCCCCTCCAGCCTCATGCTCGGCTTCATGGCCCGCGCCACCTCCACCGACATCAACGTCGACGGCGACGAGATCCACGAAGCCCGCTGGTTCTCCCGGGACGAACTGGGCGCCGCCTTCGAAGCCGGAGAGGTACTGCCCCCCTACGGAATCTCCATCGCCGCCCGCCTGATCGAGATGTGGTACGGCAAGCCCCTGCCGACGAGGAGCTTCGTCTGAGCCGGACGCCGCGATGACAGACCCGTACTGGAACCACAACGTCCACTACCACCCCGTCGTCCTCGCAGCCGTCCCCGACGGCTGCCGGACGGCCCTGGACGTCGGATGCGGCGACGGGCTGCTCGCACGCAAGCTGGCACAAAAAGCCGAATCGGTGACAGGCGTGGACCGCTCACCGGAAATGATCCGGCTGGCCCGCGAGCAGACGCCGGCGAACGTCACGTTCCAGGAGGGCGACTACCTCGACGCGGAGACCCTCCCCGAGGGCAAGTACGACTTCGTCAGCGCCGTCGCCGTGGTCCACCACACACGGTTCGAGGACGCCGTGCAGGGCCTGGTACGACTGCTCGCCCCCGGCGGTCGGCTGGTGATCGTCGGGATGGCGTACAACCACACCGCCCTGGACTGGGTGATCAGCGGCTGCGGCCTGCCAGCGAGCCTGCTGAACGCACGGCTGCGCGGCGGCAAACGGGGCCCGGCCGGCATGCCCGTCAAGGACTCGGCCATGCACTGGGCAGAGGCCCGCAAAGCAGCACACCGCCTGCTGCCCGGCTGCCGCTTCCGCCGCCGACTGCTGTGGCGCTACATCGCAGTGTGGGACAAACCACAAGAAGGCGGTTCCTGAAGCGACCCAGGAACCGCCCTCCGAACGAAAACGCGCAGCGCCTACGCGCCGATCTTCTGCTTCACCTGCGCCAGCGACGGGTTCGTCAGCGTCGAACCGTCCGGGAACAGCACCGTCGGCACCGTCTGGTTTCCGCCATTCGCCTTCTCCACGAACGCCGCGGAATCCGGGTCCTGCTCGATGTTGATCTCGTTGTACGTGATGCCCTCACGGTCCATCTGGCTCTTCAGCCGACGGCAGTAGCCACACCACGTGGTGCTGTACATCGTCACAGTGCCCGGCATGTCTCTCGCGCTCCTCAGCTGCTCGGGGATGCTTGGTCGCAGTGATGGAACGTACTTGAAAGAGCCACCATTCCCACACCCGGTACCGCACCGGACGTGACGCCTGCCGCATTAGTACGACTGCAGGTACCTGCCTGTGGACAACCGCCGCACCCGTCTCCGACGACCTGGCAGCATGGCCATGTGACAGCAGCAACGCACTCCACGCTCTTCCCGCGCGGCACCGGCAGCTCCCAGTACTCGGCTCCGCCGAGTGGACCCGATGCCGTGCTCGAAGGGCTCGACCCCGAGCAGCGCGAGGTGGCCACCGCCCTGCGCGGACCGGTGTGCGTACTGGCGGGCGCCGGAACCGGCAAGACCCGAGCGATCACCCACCGCATCGCCTACGGCGTACGCGCCGGAATCCTCCAGCCCTCCAGCGTGCTGGCCGTCACGTTCACCAACCGCGCCGCCGGCGAGATGCGCGGCCGGCTGCGCCACCTCGGCGCCGCCGGAGTCCAGGCCCGCACCTTCCACTCGGCCGCCCTGCGCCAGCTCCAGTACTTCTGGCCGAAAGCAGTCGGCGGCTCCATGCCCCGGCTCGTCGACCGCAAGATCCAACTCGTCGCCGACGCGGCCGCCGCCTGCCGCATCCGCCTCGACCGCGGCGAACTGCGCGACGTCACCGCCGAAATCGAATGGTCCAAGGTCACCCAGACCGTCCCCGCCGACTACGCCCCCGCCGCCGCCAAGGCCGGCCGCGACACCCCCCGCGACCCGGCCGAGATCGCTCAGCTCTACTCCGTCTACGAAGACCTCAAACGGGACCGCTCCGTGATCGACTTCGAGGACGTCCTGCTGCTCACCGTCGCCATCCTCCAGGACCGGCACGACATCGCCGACCAGGTCCGGTCCCAGTACCAGCACTTCGTCGTCGACGAGTACCAGGACGTCAGCCCCCTCCAGCAGCGTCTCCTCGAACTGTGGCTCGGCGAACGGGACAACCTGTGCGTTGTCGGCGACGCCAGCCAGACGATCTACTCGTTCACCGGAGCCACCCCCGACCACCTCCTCGACTTCCGCACCCGCCACCCCGGAGCCACCGTCGTCAAACTCGTCCGCGACTACCGCTCCACCCCCCAGGTCGTCCATCTCGCCAACGGACTCCTCGCCCAGGCCCGAGGCCGCGCAGCCGACCACCGCCTCGAACTGATCTCGCAACGCGACCCGGGCCCCGAACCCGGCTACACCGAGTACACCGACGAACCCGCCGAGGCCGAGGGCGCCGCCCGCCGCATCCGCGCACTCATGGACGCCGGCGTCCCCGCCAGCGAGATCGCCATCCTGTTCCGCACGAACTCCCAGTCAGAGACCTACGAACAGGCCCTCGCCGACGCCGGAGTCCCCTACCAGTTGCGCGGTGGCGAGCGGTTCTTCGACCGTCCCGAGGTGCGCAAGGCGGGCATCGCCCTGCGCGGCGCGGCCCGCTTCGGCGGCAACGACTCCCTCCTCGACGACGCCGTGGACCTGCCCTCCCAGGTCCGCGCCGTGCTGTCCGGGGAAGGCTGGACCCCTCAGCCCCCGGCAGGCTCCGGCGCGGTCCGAGAACGCTGGGAATCCCTCGCCGCCCTCGTGAACCTCGCGCACGACTTCGCCGCCGCCAAACCCGCCGCCACCCTCGGCGACCTCGTCGCCGAACTCGACGAGCGGGCCAACGCCCAGCACGCCCCCACCGTCCAGGGCGTCACCTTGGCCTCCCTGCACTCCGCCAAGGGCCTGGAGTGGGACGTCGTCTTCCTGGTCGGCGTCGCCGAGGGAATGATGCCGATCACCTACGCAAAGACCGACGAACAGATCGAGGAGGAACGCCGCCTCCTCTACGTCGGCGTCACCCGGGCCCGGGAACACCTCCACGTCTCCTGGTCACTGTCCCGCTCACCCGGCGGCCGCCCGAACCGTCGTCCCAGCCGCTTCCTGGACGGGCTGCGCCCGGGCTCCACCGCCACCGTCGGCCGCACCGCGGCCGGCAGCGCAGGGGGCGTCGAGCGGGGCTTCACGAGCAGGCCGGACGCCGTACCCCGGCGCACACAGCGCACCCCCGCCCGCTGCCGGGTGTGCGGGCGCACGCTCACCGACGCCGGCGAGATGAAACTGATGCGCTGCGAGGACTGCCCCTCCGACATGGACGAGGGCCTCTACGAGCGCCTGCGCGAGTGGCGCGCGGACCAGGCGCAGCGCAGCGGACAACCCGCGTTCTGCGTCTTCACCGACAAGACCCTGATGGCCATCGCCGAGGCCGCCCCCGACGAGGAGAGCGAACTGGCGCGCATCCCCGGGGTCGGAGTACGCAAGCTCAACCGCTACGGGGCCGATGTTCTGGCCCTGTGCGCAGGTCGTGAACCCGGAGAACAGGACGAAGAGGACTGATTCAAACTCGTCGAAAAAATAGTTTGCGCATGCCCCAGCAATCCCCATAGGTTCTTAGCCACGGGGACGGAGGCCTTCTCGGAGGCCCCGATTCCGTGTTCTACTTGCATATCCGTCGGACTGGTTCACCCCCAGTCCCCCGAGACGCCGAGAGGAGGCGATTGAAGTGATCAGCACCAGCACCATCAGCACCGCCAAACTGACCGATCGCTCGGTCGTCTCCACGTGCATGCTCGGCGCCTCGAACCAGGGCACCGGTATGTCCGGCATTCCTGCCGGTCGTCTGGCGTCCGCCCCCGTTTCTCTCGCGGGTCTTCCCATCCGTGAGCGCAATGAGCGACCGACCAAGGCGCTGGAAGCAGTAGTGGCACAGGCGAAGGCCTATGCCTTTACGGCGGCCGGTGCCGGAAGCCGGAAGCAGACGACGCAGCACCACCTGATGTGGGCCTTCCGTGGGCCAGAACCCTGGAGTGATCCAGCCTGATCGCCGATCAGGCCGGCGCCTTCAGGGCCGCGGAACCCCATCCGGGATCCGCGGCCCTTCTGTTTTCCCCGAACGGGGACGACGGAGCGAAGGGGCCTCGGGACAAGAGCTGAACCCGGTACCAGCCGCCACCCGGCCCAACAGGGCCGGAACGACCAGACGAGGAAGACGAACCGTGCAACTCGAAGCGCACGCCCCGTCCGTACCGCCTTCCGAAACGATCCCCCCGCCCGGCCTCACGGAGGACTCCACCTTGATCCCGCTCACTGCGCTCACCGCGCTCGACGACGCCATCGAGAACCTCGGCGTACCCGTCCCCTGCCGCTCCTACGACCCGGAGGTCTTCTTCGCCGAGTCGCCGGCCGACGTCGAGTACGCCAAGTCCCTCTGCCGCACCTGCCCGCTGATCGAGGCCTGCCTCGCCGGCGCCAAGGAGCGGCGTGAGCCCTGGGGCGTCTGGGGTGGCGAGCTGTTCGTCCAGGGTGTCGTCGTCGCCCGGAAGCGGCCGCGTGGCCGCCCGCGCAAGAACCCGGTCACAGCATGAACATCCCCGGAACCATCGACCGCCCCCTCACGAACGACCCCAAGAAGCAGGCCCCGATGAAGCCGTCCACCACCGAGCCCGCTGGCTCCGCGATCGAAGATTTCACCACCACAGGCGCGACGGGCTCGCGTCAGAACAGGACCCGAGAGATGCAACTCCTCCAAGAAGCCCTGGCTCGTGCGCATATGCACGACCGACTGCATGAGGCCGAGCGGGAACGCCAGGCAGTGCGCCTGGCGAGCGCCCGCCGGATGCAGCGCCGGGCCGAGCGCGCCTCGCGGCGCGCCCGCCGCGCGCTCGCCATGGCCGTCATGCAGTAACCGATCACACCTGAAGCGGTGGCCTCCCGACCCCGGGAGGCAGTAGCTCCCCGCGGGGGCCGGTCCGTCCGAACGGACCGGCCCCCGCGGTGCGTTGTGCCCGCGATCCACCCACCGCGGCGTTATCGTCACCGAGTGACGAGTCTTCCCGGAGGCAGTGACGACTCAGGCTCCCCCGCGGAGCCCCAACCTCTGGTGTGCGGCCGCTGCGGCGCCCGGGCGGGGGGTCCGCAGCCCACCTGGACCTTCTCCGTGGAAAACGGTGCCCGCCAGTATTTCTGCGACGCCTGTTCGCGGGAGAACCTCAGGGCTATCGAGGGGCGGCTGGACTCCGCCTGGTGGTGAGACTGTTCCTCTGGGGCCTCCCCCCCCCGCCCCACCCCCACCCTCACCCCTCGCACACGCAGCACGGCAGCGGCAGCCCACAGCCCAGCGGCCCACAACCCAGAGCTCGCAGCCCGCAGCAGCGCGGCGGCCCGCAGCCCGGTGCCCCCGATCAAGCCTCCGCGGCCGGCTCCTCGGCAGTGGCTTCCTCCGCGAACCCCGGAAGCCACTCCTCCAACTCCTCGCGCAGCCGCACCGTTGACCCCAGCTGGCACAGCACGCCGATTGTGCTCAATGTCACCCGGTGTATCAGGAGGTACGCCGGTGGCAGGTTCAGCTGCTTGCCCAGTTGGTAGGCGGGGGAGCGGGGGTCGGCGATGCGGGCCGCCTGGCTGCGCATCCAGCCGCGGGTGAAGGTGAACTCGTCGACCCGGGCCGGTTCGATGATCGGCAGGAGGTAGTCGAGGACGGCGCTCGGGTCCAGCTCGATCGATTCCTTGACGAAGCCCTCCGCGCAGAGGAGTTCGTAGACGGCCTCCGCCTCGCCGTCGAGGGTCATGCGCAGGGAGTCGCCGATGGGGGCCGGCAGGCCGCCCGACAGGCGGTCGACCGTGCCGAAGTCCAGGACGCCCAGACGCCAGTCGTCCTCACCTCCCGGGCCACCGGGCAGCAGCCGGAAATTGCCCGGGTGCGGGTCGGCGTGCAGCAGGCCGGTGCGGGCGGGGCCGGAGAAGAGGAAGCGGGCCAGGAGCTGACCGGCCCGGTCGCGCTGTTCCCGGGTGCCGTCCGAGATGATCTCCGAGAGAGGGATCCCGTCCATCCACTCGGTGATCAGGACCTGGTCGCACTGGTGGACCACACCCGGCACCACCACGTCCGGATCGTCAGTGAACTCCTCGGCATGCGCCTGCTGGGCCTGGGCCTCCAGACCATAGTCCAGTTCCTCCGAGACACGGTCCCTCAGTTCTGTGATCAGAGGCTTGATGTCCATGCCGGGGATCAGCGGACCCAGCAGGCGGGCGAAACGGCTCAACTGGTTCAGGTCCGAAAGGAGGGCCTCGCCGGCACCCGGGTACTGCACCTTGACCGCCACCTCGCGGCCGTCGTGCCACACCCCGCGGTGGACCTGTCCGATCGAGGCCGCGGCGGCGGGTTTGTCCTCGAACTCGAGGAACAGGTCGGGCCAGTTCTCGGCGAGCCGCTCGCCGAGTACGCGGTGCACGGTGCTGGTCGGCATCGGCGGCGCCGCCTCCTGCAGCTTCGTCAACGCTGCGCGGTAGGGGCCGGCGACCTCCTCGGGCAGTGCCGACTCGAAGACCGACAGGGCCTGGCCGAACTTCATCGCCCCGCCCTTGAGCTCGCCGAGCACCTTGAACAGCTGCTCTGCCGTGCGCTGTTGCAGCTCGCGGCCGACGATCTCCGCGGACTCGCCGACGATCCGCTTGCCCAGTCCCCAGGTCGCCCGTCCGGCGAAGCCGAGCGGGAGCGCGGCGAGCTTGGCGGTCCGGGTGACCGCCTTGCGGGGAAGATCAGACATGCGCCCTCCAAGTCCCTGCCGGCCGCGCCGCTGCTGCCGTACGGCACAGCTCCTTCGGCGACCGTTGCCCCGTCATTGTCTCGTGTGACTCCTCGTCCTCGGAGGTGTGTTCTCCCTTACCTTTCTCCGCGGCCCCGCACGGGCATGCCGGATGCGCCCACACCGGTCGCGCATGCCAGGTCAGAGCGGGCAGGGAGACTTCCCAACGGGCTCCGGCACTCGTCGGCATCCGGCCGTCCAGGAACGCGAGTGCGTGTGCGGCCGCCAGTCCGGCCACCGTAGTGGCCAGCGCCAGGTCGCAGGGCCGCGGCTGGCGCGGGGTGCCGGAGCGCCACTGCGCGACCAGCCGGGGCCAGGCCGGATCCCGTTCGGTGCGGCTTTCGTGCAGACAGCCTGCGCAGCCCGTCTCACCGGGCAGGACGAGGGGACCGACGACGCCGGTCGCCTCCACGACGCCGGTGTACAGATGCGGTGTACCCGAGGCGATGAGCGGTTCGGCGGTGGACGGTGCGGGGGCGTGGACGGCGACGTCGTCGCGTGGGGTGAGGATCACCAGGGAGAAGCCTGGCTCGCCGTCCGGGGGCGGAGCCGTGTTGCCGCGCCGTGGCGGGCGGTCCGGGGCGGACCGGCGTACGGCCTGCCGGGCGGCTTCGTCCCTGCGGTCACCGATGGACTCGGCGGGCAGCCCGCCCGGCGCCACGTCGCCTGCCTCGACCCGGCCGACGTCCCGTACGTCGACCTCCCCGATGCCGGCGCCCGCCAGCAGTGAGGCCAGCACCGAGCCCACCCGGCCCGCCCCCCGCACCTGCACCCGCAGTGAGCGGCGCGCGGCCAGGCGGCTGATCGCTTCGCCCGGTTCGGTGGTGGTCATGGACAGTGAGGCGAGGTCAGGGCGCAGCCGGGCGAGGACGTCCTTCTTGCCGCGCAGTGCGTCGGCGGCAGGCCCGCCGCCCTTTGCGTCGTCCAGGAGGCCGGCCCGTGCCAGCCGCTCCACCAGTCTGTCGACATGGCCGTCGGGCAGGTCCATACGGCGTCCCTCCTCGCGCAGGAGAGGCAGTCCGCGGGTGCCGTTGAGCAGGTCGAGAAAGCTGCCCGTTGCCGTGTCCACGGGCCCCAGTGTCAGCGCGTGCGCCGGTGCCATACCGAACTGCACGGTGTTGAGATCGCGCCAGCCGCGCCTGAGCGCGGGCTTCACCGCCGGTGCAAGCGGAACCATCGCATCCATGACAGGCCCCCGTAGCCCTCGTAGATCATTCCCGTCCGCCGGGTCAGCTCGGTCGGCGGCCGTCGATGGTCGGTCGACGGTCCGCCGCGGCTGTCCCGGTGAGAACCAGCATGCCCGGACGGGCGGACAGGTGCCGAAAGTTGTCCACAGGCGGTGGATATTCGTCGTACAAATCAAACGCTTGGTGGCGGATCGAGGCGGAACCGTCCAGGAGTCGGGACTTCCCCCGTGTGCAGCGGGTAACGTCGGGGCGTGCCCGCCGACCCACTGCACCGCGCCGGAATGCCACAGCGCAGCACGACGAGCCAGCCGCCGAGCGGCTCGGGGGCGAGCGCGATCGAGGTCCGCAGGAGCTCCCGTCGACGCAGGACGGTCTCCGCGTACCGCGAGGGCGATCGCACCGTCGTACTCATCCCTGCCCGGATGTCCGAGGCGGAGGAGCAGCGCTGGGTGACCGTCATGCTCGACAAGCTGGCCGCCCAGGAGAGCAAACGGGTCCTCGGTGACGACGAGCTGGCCGAGCGCGCCGAGCGGCTGTCGGTCCAGTACTTCGACGGCCGTGCCCGGCCCACCTCGGTGCGCTGGGTCACCAATCAGAACACGCGCTGGGGCTCGTGCACCCCGTCCGAAGGCAGTATCCGTCTGTCGCACCGGTTGCAGGGCATGCCCGAGTACGTCGTCGACTACGTCCTCCTCCACGAGTTGGCGCATCTGCTGGTGCCGGGACACGGTCCCCGCTTCTGGCGGCTCCTCGAGGCGTATCCCCGCACGGAACGGGCCCGGGGTTACCTCGAAGGAGTGGTCGCCGCCGAACGGTTGCCGCACCTGCCGGGGGCGCGCGGGGAGTGACGGCCGCCCTGGGGCGGTGGTTGTGTACCGGGTCTGTACCGACTTCTTCCGGTGTCCGAGTTAGCCGTTAACCTGGCGCGACGCACTCACATTCGGGATGGGGGACGGTCGTTACGCATGGCCAGGGAATTCCAACGCGGCCACAAGGCCAGGATCAGTGACCTCACCGCGGGCACCGATCTGTACGTAGGCGTGCAGATCAGTGGCCCCGGACTGACCTTCGACATCAGCTGCTTCGGCCTTGACGCCGACGAACGGCTCTCGGACGACCGCTACTTCGTCTTCTTCAACCAGCCGAAGTCCCCCGAGGAGTCCATTCAGCTCCTGGGCGGCCAGGCGGGCGACACGGAGGCCTTCCGGGTCACGCTCGACAAGATCCCGGCGCAGATCCAGAAGCTGTCGTTCACGGCGACGCTCGACGGTGCCGGGCAGATGTCGCAGATCGCCCCCGGATACATCCGCATCGTCGCGGGCGGCGAGGAGGTGGCCCGGTACGCCTTCAACGGCTCGGAGTTCTCCACCGAACGAGCCGTCATGCTGGGCGACTTCTACCTCAAGGACGTGTGGCGGTTCGCGGCCGTCGGGCAGGGCTTCGACGGCGGCCTCGAGGCGCTGCTGAAGAACTTCGGCGGCGAGGTCATGGAGGAGGAGGCACCTGCGGCGCCTGCTCCGCAGCAGCCCCAGACCGGAGCCGCTCCCGGCTTCGCCCCGCCCGCCTTCGGCGCCCCCGCCGCTCCGGCCCCCGCGCCCGCCCCGGCTCCGCAGGGCTTCGCCCCGCCCCCGGCACCGACTCCGCCGCCGGCACCCGCGCCCGCGCCGAATGTGCACGCCGCGCCCACCATCATCGCGCCCATGTCCCCACCCGGCGGCGGCCAGGTGCCGCCCCCCGCTCCGGCGCCCGCGCCCTACGGCCAGCCGCCCCAGCAGCAGCCGTACGGCCAGAGCGCACCGCCGCCGCCCGGCTACGCCCAGCCCCCGGCTCCGCAGGCCCCGCACGCCCCGGGCCCGCCGCCCGGCTACGGCCAGCAGCCGCCGTTCGGCCAGGTCCCGGGGCAGCAGGCGCCCTACGGTGCGCCTCAGGGCGCTCCCCAGGGCGGCGCCGGGGTGACCGCAGCGCTCCAGATGTTCAAGGAGACACCCACCGGGCAGCGCTGGACGCAGCAGAACAAGAAGCTGATCCGCGTCGACCTCGGCATCGGCGGGCAGCCCGTGCTCGCCCGGCAGGGCAGCATGGTGCTCTACCAGGGCAAGGTCGACTTCGGCTACAAGGGCGCGGGCTTCGCGGGCCGGATCGTGGGCAACGCGACCGGCCAGGAGATGCAGCTGATGCGCTGTACCGGCCAGGGCCAGGTGTTCCTCGCCGAGAACGCCACGCATCTGCACCCCGTCGAGCTCCAGGGCGACGCGATCTGCGTCTCCGCCGAGAGCGTCCTCGCCTTCGACGAGGGCCTCCAGTACGAGGTCCGCCGCATCGAGGGACACGGCATCCCCGGGGGCGCGCTGTTCACGATGCAGTTCCAGGGCACCGGCACGATCGTCGTCAAGACGCACGGCACGCCCGTGGTCCTGCCGGTCACGCCGACCACGTTCGCCGACGCCAACGCCGTCGTGGCATGGTCGGCCGCCTCTCAGGTGATCGTCTCCAGCCAGGTCCGCATGCGCCGCAACGCCTACCCCGGCGACACCGGCGAGAGCGTCAACCTGCAGTTCCGGGGCGCGCCCGGCAACTTCATCGTCGTCCAGCCGTACGAGGTCTGAGGGAGCCCGTCATGAACCAGCCACTCGCGGGCTACGCCCCCGCACCCGTCACCGCCCGTATGGAGAACCACGGCGACCACATGCTGAAGGTCGCCATGCAGACCGGAAACGACATCCTCGCGCGCGTGGGCTCGATGATCGCCTACGAGGGTTTCATCCAGTACGAGCCCAACCCGCCGGCCGTGCGCCAGATCGCCCGTGACTGGATCACCGGCGAGGGCGCGCCCCTGATGAAGTGCTCCGGCGACGGACTGCTCTACCTCGCCGACTACGGGGCGAACGTCGTCGTGATCAATCTCAACGGCGACGGGATCTCCGTCAACGCCACCAACCTGCTCGCCTTCGACGCCCACCTCACCTGGGGAGTCGAGCGGGTCAAGGGACTGGCGAAGTTCGCCGGCCAGGGCCTGTGGAACACCAAGATCTCCGGGCAGGGCTGGGTCGCGCTGACCTCCCGGGGCAAGCCGATCGTCGTCGACTGCGGCGGTGGCGAGGACGAGACGTACGTCGACCCGGACGCGCTCGTCGCCTGGTCCCCGAACCTCAAGGTGAAGGGCAAGCGCAGCTTCAAGGCGCAGTCGCTGATCGGCCGCGGCAGCGGCGAGGCCTACCAGATGGCCTTCTCCGGTCAGGGCATCGTCGTCGTCCAGCCCAGCGAGGACAGCACCGACCGCCTGCGGTTCCGGGGCTGAGGGGGAGCGAGAAACGTCATGCAGAGTCCGCTTTTCGCCTTCAACGACTCGCAGTCCCAGGAGCGCTACAGCCTGCAGAACAAGCAGATGCTGCGGGTCGCCCTGGAGGGCCACGACGACATCCTGGCCCGCAAGGGAACCATGGTCGCCTACCAGGGGCTCGTCGAGTTCGACGCCGAGTACCAGAGCAACAACCAGGCACGCGCGCGTGCGCACACCGGCGAGGGCCTCAGCCTGATGCGCTGCCACGGGCAGGGCACGGTCTACTTCGCCAACCTCGCCCAGCACATCCATCTGGTGGACGTGGAGCAGGACGGCCTGACCGTCGACAGCAGCTACGTCCTCGCGATGGATTCCTCGCTGCACCACGAGGTCATTGCCGTCGACAGCCTCTACGGCATCTCCGGCTCGGGGAAGTACCAGCTGAACATCACCGGCCGCGGCAAGGTCGCCCTGATGACCTCGGGTGCGCCGCTGATGATGCAGGTGACGCCCGACAAGTACGTCAACTGCGACGCCGACGCGATCGTCGCCTGGTCGACCGGGCTGCGCGTCCAGATGCAGGCCCAGACGCACTCCTCGGGCGTGTGGCGGCGCCGCGGCAACACCGGCGAGGGCTGGGAGCTCAGCTTCATGGGCAGCGGTTACGCGCTCGTGCAGCCGAGCGAGCTGCTGCCTCCGCAGAACGCCCAGATCGGCCAGGGCCTCGCCGCGCAGTACGGCATGGGTCAGCACGGGGCGCGGGCGCAGAACCAGGGGAACGTCTGGAGCTGAGCGTCCAGCAATCCAACGTAAGGGGCGCCCGCCGATGCGGGCGCCCCTTACGCGTCGCTGAGAGTTGCAGACTCCCGAAGCTCACAGCCTGGCGCGCGTCGCTTCCAGCAGCCGTACGACGGACTCGTCCGCCACGTCCGCCACCTCGTCGTAGGCGAACCAGCGCAGGTCGAGCGACTCGTCGCTGATCTCCTGGACAGCGCCGGACGGTGCCAGGACGGCGTACTGGACGTCGAAATGCCAGTGGCAGGGCGCCGGGATGGGGTGCCGGTCCAGCCGCACCGGGCCGCCCGCAAGCAGCGTCAGTCCCGCGATCCCGGACTCCTCGGTCGCCTCGCGCAGTGCCGCGGCCTCCACGGTGGCGTCCCCCGGCTCGCAGTGGCCGCCCATCTGCAGCCACATCCGCAGCTTCTTGTGGAGGGTCAACAGCACGCGTTCACGGGACGGGTCGATCACCAGGGCGCTCGCCGTGACATGACCCGCCTGACAGGCCTTCCACATGCCGTTCGGATGGGCCGCCAAGTGGTCCAGATACGCCTGGCGCAGCTCTTCCTGGTCCTCGTACCCCTTCAGGACGAGGACCGCGTCGTCGTACAGGCTCACTCGGTGTCGTCGCCCTTGTCGTCGCTCTTGTCGTCCTGGGAGGCGTCGTCCTTCTTCAGGTTCGGCTTCTGTGCCGAGCCGCCGCCCGCCGCCTCGCCGAGCATCTTGTCGAGCTCGGAGAAGTCCAGCTGCTCGCGGTGCACGAAGCCGTCCGGGTCGTCCAGGTCGGAGGCCGTCGGAAGCATGTCCGGGTGGGACCACAGCGCGTCCCGGCCGTCCACGCCGCGCGCGTCCGTGAGGGACGCCCACAGGCGGGACGCGTCGCGCAGGCGGCGCGGACGCAGCTCCAGGCCGATCAGCGTGGCGAACGTCTGCTCCGCGGGCCCGCCCGTCGCACGGCGGCGGCGCAGGGTCTCACGCAGCGCGTCCGCGGACGACAGACGCGGCTTCGCCGCCGCGTGCACCACCGCGTCCACCCAGCCCTCGACAAGCGCCAGAGCCGTCTCCAGACGGGCCAGGGCCGCCTTCTGCTCCGGGGTGTCCTCCGGCTGGAACATGCCCTGCTGGAGGGCGTCCTGCAGCTGCTCCGGGTTCTGCGGGTCGAACTGGCCGACCACGTCCTCCAGCTTGGCCGTGTCGACCTTGATCCCGCGCGCATACCCGTCGACCGCGCCGAACAGGTGCGAGCGCAGCCACGGCACATGCGCGAACAGGCGCTGGTGGGCGGCCTCGCGCAGGGCGAGATACAGCCGCACCTCCTCCTTCGGCACGCCCAGGTCCTTGCCGAACGCCTCGATGTTCACCGGCAGCAGCGCGGCCTTCCCGGCCGGGCTCAGCGGCAGGCCGATGTCGGTGGAACCGACGACCTCGCCCGCGAGCACACCGACGGCCTGCCCGATCTGCGTGCCGAACATCGCGCCGCCCATGGAGCGCATCATGCCGATCAGCGGGCCCGCCATGGCCTGCATCTCCTCGGGCAGGACATCGCCCATCGCCGCGCCGACACGCTCGGCGACCGGGTCGACGAGTTCCTGCCACGCGGGCAGGGTCGCCTCGACCCACTCCGCGCGGGACCACGCCACCGCGGAGCCGGCACCGGACGGCAGCGACGTCGCGTCGTCCAGCCACAGGTCGGCCAAGCGGACGGCCTCCTCGACCGCGGTGCGCTCGGCGGCGCCGACACTCGCGTCCTTGGTGCCGTCAGGGGTGCCCTGGGCGACCGTCTGGCGGGCGATCTGCTTGGCCATCTCCCAGTTCACCGGGCCGCCCTCGTACGAGAGCATCTGGCCCAGCTGCTGGAAGGCGGCGCCCAGATCGGTGGGGTTCAGCGAACCGAACATGGCAGCGAGCGGATTGTCCGCACCGGGGCCGCCGAAGCCTCCGGCCCCGGGCAGCCCGCCGAAACCGAACGGGTTGGCCGGTCCCTGACCACCACCGCTCTCCTGGTCCTTCTTCTTGCCCTCGTCGCCGTCTTCCGGCTCCTCCGGCGGAAGGCCGAATCCGAATGGGGTGTCACTCACGGGATTCCTCGGCTGGTAAGGCCGCCGGTTGTCTCCGACGGCACGACTGCCCGATAACACCACCCAGCGTAGACACCATGGGCGGTTCGGGCCTCGGTGCTTCGCCGACTCTTGGCCTGCGGCAGGATGGATGCCACCTGGTACGGACGCGTCACTCGCGTTCGTACTGAAGACAACCGCTGGAGACGCCCGGTGAGTTCCCCAGATCCGCAGGTTCGCGCAGCGCGAAACGAGTCAACCAATTCCGCCACGCGCGGGCCCGTCGTCGCGGTCACCGGCGCCGCCTCCGGCATCGGCGCGCTGCTCACCGAACGGCTCGTCGCCTCGGACGAGATCAAGCAGGTCATCGCCATCGACGAACGGCGCGGCGAGTGCGCGGGGGCGCAGTGGCACATCCTGGACGTACGGGATCCGGCCATCGCGGACAAGCTGCGGGGCGCCGACGTGGTGGTGCACCTGGCGCTCGATCTGGATCTGGAGACCGACGCTGCCGCCCGTACGGCCTACAACGTACGAGGGACGCAGACCGTGCTGACCGCGGCCGCCGCGGCCGGAGTCCACCGGGTCGTGCTGTGCACGTCCGCCATGGTGTACGGGGCGCTGCCGGACAACGAGCTGCCGCTGTCCGAGGACGCGGAGCTGCGGGCCACGGCCGAGGCCACCGGCGTAGGGGACCTCCTGGAGATCGAGCGGCTCGCCCGGCGCGCGCCGCGCGCCCACCCCGGACTCAATGTCACCGTTGTACGGCCCGCGGTACTCGTCGGAGGCACCGACACCGCGCTGACCAGGTACTTCGAGTCGCCCCGGCTGCTTGTCGTCGCCGGATCGCGCCCCGCCTGGCAGTTCTGCCACATCGAGGACCTGTGCAGCGCCCTGGAGTACGCCGTCCTGGAGAAGGTCGACGGGGAACTCACGGTGGGCTGCGACGGGTGGCTGGAGCAGGAGGAGGTCGAGGAGCTCAGCGGGATCCGGCGGATGGAGCTGCCGTCGGCTGTCGCCCTTGGTGCGGCGGCCCGGCTGCACCGGATCGGCCTGACACCGTCCCCGGCCGGGGACCTGGCGTACACGATGTACCCCTGGGTGGTCAGCGGAAGCCGCCTGCACGACGCGGGCTGGCGGCCGCAGTGGACCAACGAGGAAGTGCTCGCGGAGCTCCTGGAGGAGGTGTCCGGGCGGCACACGGTCGCGGGGCGGCGGCTCGGGCGGAAGGACGCGACTGCGGCGGGGGCCGCGGGTGCGACGGTGGCGCTGCTGGGGGCGGCGGCCGTGGTGCGGCGGGCGCGGAAGGCCCGGCGGCGCATCTGAGGGGGCTCCGGAAGGGTGCCCGGCATGGGGGGCTGGGCGCGGGTGAGGGTGCGCAGCCCGGCGCGGGCGGGGTGCCGCCTTTCTCTGGGTCGGGAGCCGCCCTGGGCGGCACGAATGCCCGCAGGCTCGGTGTGGCTGTAGGAGCCTCCAAAAGGGCACGCGCGTGTGCCTGGTGAAAGTTGTATTCCGGGTTGTCAGACGCGTGCGGCACGATGGAGGCATGACACCCACCAACGACCATCCCGGCGAGCAGGCCGCCCAGGACCCCATCAAGCTGATCGCCGTCCGTGAGACCGCGCTCTCCCTGGACGAGGTCTTCCAGGCCGTCGGGGACGACGCCGCCGGCGGCACCGCGCTGTTCGTGGGGACCGTGCGGAACCACGACGGGGGATCCGATGTGGACCGGCTCGGCTATTCGTGCCACCCCAGCGCCGAGGCCGAGATGCGGCGGATCGCCGAGAAGGTCGTGGCCGGACATCCGGTGCGTGCCCTGGCCGCCGTTCACCGGGTCGGTGACCTGGCCGTCGGGGATCTCGCCGTGGTCGTCGCCGTTTCGTGTCCGCACCGGGGCGAGGCCTTCGAGGCCTGCCGGAAGCTGATCGACGATCTCAAGCACGAGGTGCCGATCTGGAAGCACCAGACCTTCAGCGATGGCACGGAGGAATGGGTCGGGGCCTGCTGAACCCCTGCGCCACACCCAGGTTGCGTAACTGCACCCCTGCCGTCAGCGTTCTCAGTGTGGCTGGTTAATCTGCTGATCAGTCAGTTCTTGCGGTCGCTCACTGGGGTCGGGAGGTCGGCATGGGGGCGCTCCTGTGGTTGTTGATTCCGTTCATGGCAGCGATCGGCGCCGGTCTGTGGGGCAGTTGGGCCAACCGGACCCGCAAGGTCCGCGGGGACGGGCCCGAGCTCGACGGCTACGCCCGCTTCCGTGAGGCCATGGAGAAGCCCCACTCCGGTACGTGACATGACAGAGGTGGGGCTGACGGTGCGCTGACAGGACCTTCCCGTACTGTCTTGGCATGCCACGCCGCACCGCGACGATGCTCGCCTCCACCCTGATGCTGATCGCGCTCCTGTGCGCGGGAGTCTTCATTCCCGTGCCGTACTCGGAGATGTCTCCGGGACCCACGGTCAACACGCTCGGGAACCACGACGGCGAGCCGGTGCTGCAGATCTCGGGACGCAAGACCTATGCGGCCGACGGCCACCTGAACATGACCACCGTGCGGGTCACCAGCGCCGACTACAGGATGAACCTCGTCGAGGCCGTCTACGGCTGGCTGGCCCACGACAGCAAGGTCGTGCCGCACGACACGCTCTACCCGGACGGCAAGACCGAGGAGCAGTCGACCCAGGAGAACGCCGAGGAGTTCAGCCAGTCCCAGGAGAGCGCCAAGGTCGCCGCCCTGAAGGAACTCGGCATCCCGGTGAAGAGCTGGGTGATCGTCTCGACCGTGGTCAAGGGCTCGCCCGCGCAGGGCGAACTGCACGCCGGAGACGTGATCAAGGCCGTCGACGGTACGGCCGTGAAGCAGCCCGGCGACGTCGCCAGGCTCGTGACCAAGCACCGGCCCGGCCAGAAGGTCGACTTCACGATCGTGCCCGCCAAGGAGCAGGCCGCCGCCGAGAAGAAGAACACGACGGCCACGAAGACCCGGAACATCACGATCACGACCACCACCTCCGACGACAGCGGCAAGAAGCGCGCCATCGTCGGGATCTCCGCGGGAACCGATCACACCTTCCCGTTCACCATCGACATCAAGCTCGCCGACGTCGGCGGGCCGAGCGCCGGTCTGATGTTCGCGCTCGGCATCTACGACAAGCTCACCCCGGGCAACCTGACCGGCGGCAAGTTCGTGGCCGGCACCGGGACGATCGACGACAGCGGCAAGGTCGGCCCGATCGGCGGTATCGAGATGAAGACGGTCGGAGCACGCAACAAGGGCGCCCAGTACTTCCTCACGCCCGCCGAGAACTGCAAGGCTGCCGCCAAGGACACCCCCAGCGGGCTCACCCTGGTCAAGGTGAACACCATCGACGACGCCCTCGGCGCGCTGAAGGACCTCCGTACCGGAAAGACCGCCGACCTGCCGAAGTGCACGGCCAAGTAGCCCAAAGGGCTACGACCGCCTACTCCTCGAAGGTCGCGGCCAAGGCCTGAGCCAGGCCCGGGACCAGGTCGGAGCCCGTGAGGACCTCCGTGGGCGTGTCCTTGTCGCGCAGCCGCAGCGCCGAGTCGCGGGCACCGTCGCGCAGCACCGCCACCGTCATCCGGACCTCCTGACGGTCCGGGTGCCCGGCCACCCACTTCGCCAGCCCGGCCTCGTCCAGCCCCTCGGGGACCTGGGACTCGGCGGACGGCGGCAGCATCAGCCGCTCCACCGTGAGCGCGCAGCCGGCCACCGCGTCGGGCCAGGCGATCGTCGCCAGGAACTCGTCCAGCGGCTTGCCGGCCGGGATCTCGTCCTGCTCGACCGGGGTGAGACCGGTGGTGTCGGGCTCGTCCGCAAGACCCAGCTGAGCCGCGAGCGCGGGTTCCTGGGACCGCAGCCGAGCGGTGTCTACAAGGGCGAAGAGGCGGGCGGGCTGGTCCCAGCCGAGGCCGGAGGTGTACTCGTCGATCTCGAGTACGGCCCGGGTGAGCGGGCTCGCTGCCATGGGAGTGTTGGACATGGTCACAATCCTGCCTCGTTCATGGCCGGAATCGGGA
The DNA here is from genome assembly GCF_000720765.1 of Streptomyces sp. NRRL S-646. Classification (GTDB taxonomy): domain Bacteria; phylum Actinomycetota; class Actinomycetes; order Streptomycetales; family Streptomycetaceae; genus Streptomyces. The sequence continues at coordinate 207,832 of NZ_JODC01000003.1, read as the reverse complement.
ACCGAGTAAACGGTGAGTAAGTTGCATAGGTGTGGGCCCGCGATCACGGGGGGCCACGGAGGGGCTCACGAACACGCGGGGGCCTGACGAACCGACAGCGACTTCGAGGTGCGCACCTTGGCTTTCCAGATGCCGGACCGCGGCGGAGGCCCGACGGGGCCACGGATCAGAGTGGGCCGCCCGTCCCGGCGAGTCCGGACCCTGCTCATGACACTGGGCGTCCTTGCCGTCCTCGGCATGGCGTTCACCATGTTCGCGGGCTTCTGGACGGACTGGCTCTGGTACCGCTCCGTGAAGTACTCGTCCGTCTTCACCACCACCCTGTGGACCAAGATCGGACTGTTCTTCGTCTTCGGTCTGCTGATGGCCCTCGCGGTCGGCTTCAACGTCTGGCTGGCACACCGGCTGCGACCGCCGCTGAGCGCCATGTCGATGGAGCAGCAGAGCCTCGACCGCTACCGGATGGGCATCGCACCGTACAAGACCTGGCTGTTGCTCGGGATCACCGCCCTGGTCGGTCTGATCGCCGGCGCCTCGGCGTCCAGCCAGTGGCGCACCTGGCTGATGTGGGTCAACGGCGTGCCCTTCCACCAGAAGGACCCGCAGTTCCACCTCGACGTCTCCTTCTACGCCTTCGACCTGCCCTGGTACCGCTTCCTGCTCGGCTTCGGCTTCGCCGCCGCGATCCTCTCCCTGATCGCCGCCGCGCTCACGCACTACCTGTACGGCGGCCTCAGGATCACCTCCCCGGGCGCGCGCGCCACCGCCGCCGCGACGGGCCATCTGTCGGTGCTGCTCGGCATCTTCGTGGCCCTGAAGGCGGTCGCCTACTGGCTCGACCGGTACGGCCTCGCTGTCAAGTCCAGCGACTTCAAGGCGACGGACAACTGGACGGGCCTCAGGTACGTCGACGCGAACGCCTACCTGCCGGCGAAGACGATCCTGTTCTGCATCGCCGTCATCTGCGCGCTGCTGTTCTTCGCCACCCTGTGGCGCCGCACCTGGCAGCTGCCCGTGATCGGCTTCGGCCTGATGGTGCTCTCGGCGATCCTCATCGGCGGGCTCTACCCGGCGATCGTCCAGAAGTTCCAGGTCCAGCCCAACGAGCAGGCCAAGGAAGCGCCGTACGTCCAGAAGAACCTCAAGGCGACCCGTGAGGCGTACGGCATCGACGACACCAAGGTGACCGACTACTCGGGGACGAGCACCACCAAGGACAAGTCCCAGCTGCGGGACGGCGTCGACGATGCGGCCAGCATCCGCATCCTGGACCCGAACATCGTCTCGCCCACCTTCCAGCAGCTCCAGCAGATCAGGAACTACTACGCGTTCCCGAACAACCTGGACGTCGACCGCTACAGCAAGGACGGCAAGGAGCAGGACACCGTCATCGGTCTGCGCGAGCTGAACCTCAACGGCATTCCGAAGAACAACTGGATCAACGACCACTTCCGCTACACCCACGGCTACGGTGTGGTCGCCGCCAAGGGCACCGAGGTCCAGGACGGCCAGCCCGTGTTCACCGAGTCCGACCTGCCGTCCACGGGTGACCTCGGGAAGTACAAGCAGCAGATCTACTACGGCGAGAAGACCACCACCTACTCGATCGTCGGCGGTCCCCAGCAGGAGATCGACTACTCCGACGACAGCGGCGAGAAGACCACCAGCTACAAGGGCAACAGCGGCGTCAACCTCGCCAACCCGATCAACCGCGCCGCCTACGCGGTCGCGTTCAACGAGCCGCAGATGCTCTACTCCGGGGCGATCGGCAAGGGTTCGCGGATCCTGTACAACCGCACTCCCAAGGAGCGCGTCGAGGCGGTGGCGCCCTGGCTGACCATCGACGGCGACGCCTATCCGGCGGTGGTGGACGGCCGTATCCAGTGGATCGTCGACGCTTACACGACGACCAACGGATACCCGTACGCCTCCCGGACGACCCTCGGCGACACCACCGCCGACTCGCTGACCGCGACCAACACCAACCGCGCGGTGGTGGCTCAGCAGAACCAGGTCAACTACATCCGCAACTCGGTGAAGGCGACCGTCGACGCGTACACCGGCGAGGTCAAGCTCTACCAGTGGGACACCGGTGACCCCGTCCTGAAGACGTGGATGAAGGCGTTCCCGGGCACGGTGAAGGCGAAGTCGGCCATCAAGCCCGAGCTGCAGGCCCACTTCCGTTACCCGCAGGACCTGTTCAAGGTCCAGCGCGAGCTGCTCAGCCGCTACCACGTGACGGACGCGCAGACCTTCCTCACGGGCAGCGAGGTGTGGCAGGTGCCGGACGACCCGACCAACAAGTCGGGCAACGCGGTGCCGCCGTACTACCTGAGCATGAAGATGCCCGGCCAGTCCTCGCAGGCGTTCTCGCTGACGACGACCTTCACGCCGAACGGACGGGACAACCTCAGTGCGTTCATGGCGGTCGACGCCGATGCGAGCACCAGTGACTACGGCAAGATCAGAATCCTGAAACTGCCGACGAGCACGACCGTCGACGGCCCCAAACAGGTACAGAGCAAGTTCAACTCCGAACAGGACATCGCCGCGGCGATCAAGCTCCTCAAGGGCGGCGACTCCGACATCGAGTACGGCAACCTGCTGACGATGCCGCTCGACGGAGGACTGCTTTACGTGGAGCCGGTCTACGTACGCGGTGGTGGACTCAAGTACCCGCTGCTGCGCAAGGTGCTGGTGACCTACGGAGGCAACACCGCCTTCGAGGACACCCTGGACGAGGCCCTCAACAAGGTCTTCGGAGCGGAGAGTTCGACCACACCGCCGTCGGACACGGGAACGACCCCACCGCCGACGTCCAGTAATCCCACGGTCCAACAGGCGCTGAACGACGCCCAGAAGGCCTTCGACGCCGGTCAGGAAGCCCTGAAGAAGGGCGACTGGCAGGCGTACGGCCAGGCGCAGAAGGACCTCCAGGACGCCCTCAAGCGGGCCGAGGACGCGCAGTCCAAGGCGGGCAAGACGGGTGGTGGCGGCAACAAGAGCAGCAGCAGCCCCGGTCCGAGCGGCAGTCCGAGCCCGAGCGGCAGCTCCGGCAGCGGCTGATCATGCCCGCCCCGCGTCGTGGTACGGTTGCCACACAACGACGCGGGGTGGAGCAGCTCGGTAGCTCGCTGGGCTCATAACCCAGAGGTCGCAGGTTCAAATCCTGTCCCCGCTACTGCAGTCGAAGGCCCGGATCCTCAAGGATCCGGGCCTTCGTGATGTGCGAACGCATGTGCCGGTCAGGGGGATCGTCATGCCGCCTCGGGGAGTTGGGACAACTGTGTTTGACTTGTCTCTCTGTGGGCATGTCGACAAAACGCTGAAGTGACCTCACTGGCTGCGGTATACCAGGTGTACCCAGGTTGCAGGTGGTGCGACGATGGACGTTATGGGGGACAAGGCAACTCTGTTCGAGACAGGGCGATTTGTGCAGCCTTCCGAACCGGGCGAAGCCGGGGAGGTGGCTGAGGAGGCCGTCGAGGAAGTTCGTCAGCGGCTCGCCGCCGAAGCCGGCGACGTCGAGGCGATGAGTGTCCTCGGGGCCATGCTGCTGCGCCGCGGTGATCTCGACGGAGCCGAGCCCTATCTGCGTGCCGCCACCGCCGCGGGGGACCGTGCCGCCGCCAACAACCTGGGAGTCCTTCTCCACCAGCGCGGATACGCCGACGACGCCGCCGGCTGGTGGCGCATCGCCGCCGTCGCCGGGTCCGCGGCGGCCGCACACGCACTGGGGCGTCATCACCGCGAGCGCGGGGACGAGCCCGCCGCCGAGTACTGGCTGCGGCAGTCCGCCGAACAGGGGCACGCCCTTGGCGCCTACGCGCTCGCCGATCTGCTGGAGCACCGCGGGGACACCGGCGCCGAGGCCTGGATGCGGGCCGCAGCGGAGCGCGGGCACCGGGAGGCGGCGTACCGCCTGGCGCGCGCGCTCGACCGCAAGGCGGCCGGCCAGGGCGAGGACGGGGCTGACAACGGTGTCGAACTGCTGGCCCAGGCCGAGCAGTTCTACCGACAGGCCGCCGCGCGGGGCCACCGGCGGGCCGCCCTGCACCTCGGCGCGATCCTGGAGAAGCGCGGTGAGCTCAAGGAGGCCGGGCGCTGGTATCTGACGTCCGCCAAGGACGGCGAGGCGCGCGCCGCCTGCGCGCTGGGCTTCCTGCTGCGGGACGCCGGCGACACCGAGAGCGCCGCCGTGTGGTGGCTCAGGGCCGCGCAGGACGGGGACGGCAATGCCGCCAACGCGCTCGGCGCCCTCCACGCCGAGCGCGGGGAGACGCAGACCGCCGAGCGCTGGTACCGGGCGGCGATGGACGCCGGTGACGACAACGGCGCCTACAACCTCGGGCTGCTCTGCGCCGAACAGGGGAGGACCGCACAGGCCGAGCAGTGGTACCGCCGCGCCGCGTACGCCGGCCACCGCGAGGCGGCGAACGCGCTGGCCATCCTGCTGCTCCAGGGCGGCGACACGACCGGCGCCGAGCCGTGGTTCTCCAAGGCCGCGGAGGCCGGGAGCGTGGACGCCGCGTTCAACCTGGGGATCCTCCACGCCGGGCGCGCCGAGGACGACGTCGCGCTGCGCTGGTACGAGCGTGCTGCGGCCGCCGGGCACACGGAGGCGGCGCTGCAGGTCGGCATGGCGCGGCTGCGGGGCGGGGACGAGCGCGCGGCGGAGCGGCATCTGCGTTGCGCGGCAGGAGGCGGCAGCGCGGAGGCCGCGTACCGGCTGGCGACCGTCCTGGACGCCCGGCGGCCGCCTGCGCCCGCGCATGAGCTCGGGGAGTCCGCGCACGAGAAGACCGAGTGCGAGGAGTGGTACGAGCGCGCGGCTTCCCAGGGGCACCGGCGGGCGCAGGTGCGGGTCGGGATGATGTCCGCCGCCCGGGGGGACGTGGTGGAGGCGGCGCGCTGGTACCGGGCGGCCGCGGAGGCCGGGTCCCGCAACGGCGCCTTCAACCTCGGGCTGCTGCTGGCCCGCGAGGGGAGCGAGCCGGAGGCGGCCGTGTGGTGGAAGCGGGCCGCCGACGCGGGGCACGGGCGGGCCGCACTGCGGCTGGCCCTGGTCTACGCGCGTCGGGGTGAGCTGGCGGAGGGGCAGCGGTGGGCGGAGCGGGCGGTGACGCTGGGACCGGTGGCTGTTTCGGAGCGGGCGACTCGGTTGCGGGATGCGCTGCGGGAGGAGCTGTCGGCGTAGGGGTGCCGTGGCGAGCCCCGGGTGTTCCCGCCCCCTACCCGTCCCGTCCCCAGGGGCTCTGCCCCTCGACCCCGTTCGGCCCGAAGGGCTTCGTCCTCGAACGCCGGACGGGCTGAAAGGAAGCGATTTGCCATTGCCGTCGTCACTGACGTAACGTTGCGTTCATCGACGCGGGGTGGAGCAGCTCGGTAGCTCGCTGGGCTCATAACCCAGAGGTCGCAGGTTCAAATCCTGTCCCCGCTACTGAAGGCCGAGGGCCGGAATCCAGTGAATGGATTCCGGCCCTCGGTGTTTCCAGAATTGCCGGCGTGCGGTCGGGCGGCGGAGCCCGCCGCCCACGAGAAGGTGGTTACGCCGCCGCGCAGTTCGGGCAGATTCCGCGGTACGTGACCTCGACGTCCGAGACGGTGAAGCCGAAGCGCTCCGTGTCGGGGAGGTCGGCGAGCGGGTTGCCGCTCGGGTGGACGTCGCGGATCGCGCCGCACTGGGCGCAGACCAGGTGGTGGTGCGGCCGGTGCGCGTTCGGGTCGTACCGCTTGGCGCGCTTGTCGGTGGAGACCTCGAGCACCTCGCCGAGGGAGACCAGCTCGCCCAGCGTGTTGTAGACGGTCGCGCGGGAGATCTCGGGCAGCTTGGTGACGGCCCGGGAGTGGACCTCGTCGGCGGTCAGATGCACGTGCTCGCCATCGAGAACCTCGGCCACGACGCGCCGCTGCGCGGTCATCCGCCATCCGCGTCCGCGCAGCCGTTCCAGAAGGTCGCTCATAAAATCCAGCCTAACAGCAGGGGGACCATTTTCCGAACAGGTGTGACTTTGGATCGATGCTGGACTTGGACTTAGTCCAAATATGGCCTCTGGTCCCCCTGCGGCGTCAGGCGGGCACGTGCTGCCGTACCGGTGCCCAGCAGCGGATGATGTCGCGGACCGAGACGATGCCGGCCGGCTCGCCATGGTCGAGGACGATGAGGTGGCGGAAGCCGCCGTGGGCCATGGCGCGGGCCGCCTCCTCCAGCGTCCAGGACGGGGCGGCGAAGACGACGTCGTTGGTGGTGTGGTCGTGGGCTCGCTCGGTGTCGGGGCTCTGGCCGAGGCCGACGGAGTTGAGGATGTCGCGTTCGGTGAGAATGCCGATACCGCCGGCGTCCGGGTCGAGGACCACGGCTGCGCCGACACGGCGGGCGGACATCAGGGCTGCGGCCTGGCGGAGGGTGTGGGCGGGGCCGATGGTGAGGACCACTGTGCTCATGGCGTCGCGGACGAGCATGGGATGGAGCCACCTCCAAAGGAATCCGTCTAGTGCAAGGATTCACAAGTTCACAAGTGGGGGGACTCTCAGAGTCGCAGGTAAAGCGGGGGTCAACAAGAGGGCGCGTGCGGCCAATTGAGGGCGCACGCGCTCATCTGTGCTTTTGTGGGTGCTCCTCAGTAGCGCTCGTTGAGATAACCCAGCAACTCGTCGTGCAGCAGGCCGTTCGAGGCGGCCGCGTTGCCGCTGTGCGGGCCCGGGCGGCCGTCGAGGCCGGTGAAGGCGCCGCCGGCCTCGGTGACGATGATCGTGTTGGCGGCCATGTCCCAGAGGGAGAGCTCCGGCTCGGCGCAGATGTCGACGGCGCCCTCGGCGACCAGCATGTAGGGCCAGAAGTCGCCGTACGCGCGCGTGCGCCACACCTCGCGGGTCAGATCCAGGAAGCCGCCCAGCCGGCCCTGGTCCTCCCAGCCCGTCAGGGAGGAGTACGCGAACGAGGCGTCCGACAGCTTTGCGACGCGGGAGACCTGCAGACGGGAGGCGGAGGAAAGGCTGCGGCCGGTGAAGGCGCCGTGGCCCTTCGCGGCCCACCAGCGGCGGCCCAGGGCGGGGGCGGAGACGACACCGACGACCGGCTCGAAGCCGGTCTCGCCCGCCTCCATCAGGGAGATCAGAGTGGCCCACACCGGGACACCGCGCACGTAGTTCTTGGTGCCGTCGATCGGGTCGACCACCCAGCGGCGGGGGCCCGTGCCCTCCAGGCCGTACTCCTCGCCGAGGACCGCGTCGCGGGGGCGGGCGCGCTGGAGCTGGCCGCGGATGAGCTCCTCCGCCGCCTTGTCCGCTTCACTCACCGGGGTCATGTCCGGTTTCGTCTCGACCTTGAGGTCGAGCGCCTTGAAGCGGGACATCGTTGCCGCGTCGGCGGCGTCCGCGAGGACGTGGGCGAAACGGAGATCGTCGAGGTAGTCCGGCATGGAACGAACGCTATCCGGCGAGGTCGCGATGGGGCCACCAGGCCATGCTCACGGTTTGGCGGCACATTGCCGCCCCGGGGGACGGCACACGGCGGCCGGGGGGCGCCCCCGCGTGCGCTCGCGAACCCTTGACAGTGCCCTTGTGCGCGTCAAATCTGGGCGCAGAGCCGCTCGCCCCAGGGAGGCGATGATGCCTGCAGCGCGGGAATCCCTACTGGACGCCGCGTACACGGCGCTGGCGCGCCGACCGTGGTCCGCCGTACGGATGGTGGACGTCGCCTCGGCCGCCGGAGTGTCCCGGCAGACCCTCTACAACGAGTTCGGCAGCAAGGAGGGGCTCGCCAGGGCGCTTGTGAGAAGGGAGGCGGACGGCTACCTCGCCGGGGTCGAACGCGCGCTCGCCACCCACAGCGACGCCCGCGACCGGCTCACCGCGACCGCCGAATGGACCGCGTCGACGGCGCGCGAGAACGCACTCGTACGGGCCATGCTGACCGGCTGCTGGAGTGAACGGCTGCCCTCGCCGACGCTGTCCGCGGTGCCGTCCTCCTCCGCGGTGCCGGCGCAGCGGCGGGCGGACGGTCCGCTGCCGTCGCCCGGCGACTTCGTGGCGATCGTCCGGGACCGGGCCGTGGCGGTGCTGTCGAAGCCGGGGGCGGTCAAGTCGGACACGGCGGATCTGGCGCGCTCCTGTGAGCTGGTCGTGCGGCTCGCCCTGTCCTGCGTGGCGGCGCCGCCGGGCGAGGGCGGGGTGGCGGACCTGGTCCGCACGGCCCTGCCCCGGCAGGCGGTGTGAGGGGTTGCTTCAGTCGGCCGAGCTTCTTGTGGCCGATGCGCGCGAGGCCGAGCTTCCAGGAGCCGACCTCACGCTGCAGCGCGGCGAAGTGCTGGGGCTGGTCGGCGAGTCGGGGGTCCGGGAAGTCGTCGACCGTGCCGGCCGTGCTCGGAACGCGGACGTGCTGGGGTCGGTACGGCTCGACCGGGCGGGAGCTCGTCGGCGCCGGGGCACGGGAGTTGACGCATGTTCCGCGCCAGGACGTGACCCGCGAACAGGCGCTGGAACGCGCCGTCGAACTGCTCGACCTCGTCGGCGTCCCCGAACTCGCCCTCCGCTCACGGGCGTTCTCGTACGAGATGGCCGACCAGGTCCTCCTCGCGCGCGTACGGGAGGTCGTCTAGTGGGCCGATCCGGAGAGCTGGAGGCCGATCACGCCCACGATGACCAGGCTGATCGAGACGAGCTTCAGCGTGGACACCAGGTCGCCGAGGAAGATCATGCCGTAGATCGCGGTGCCCGCCGCGCCGATGCCGGTCCACACCGCGTAGGCGGGGCCGACGTCCAGCTTCCTCAGGGACAGGGTGAGGAGGCCGAAGCTGCCGAGGGCGAAGACGCAGAACGCGATCGTCGGCCACAGGCGGGTGAAACCGTGGGAGAGCTTGAGGCACACGGCGAAACCCGTCTCGAGCAACCCGGCCACCACTACCAGCAGCCACGCCATGTGCTGTCCTCCCGTATGTCCGGCTCGGTGCGATTATGCACTTACCGGGCTCGGCGCCTCACAAACAACGCAGAGGTCAGTCGCCCTCCGTGCGTTCCCGCGTGGCCAGCAGTCGGCGCAGCGAATAGAGCCGGGCCGGGTCGGCGTGGCCCTCGGCCACCCACTCGTCCAGCGCGCAGTCCGGCTCGTCGTGGCTGCATGCGCGCGGGCAGCCCTCCGTGCCCGGTTCCAGGTCGGGGAAGGCATGGATGACACGGGACGGATCGATGTGGTGCAGGCCGAAGGACCGTACGCCCGGGGTGTCGATCACCCAGCCGTCGTCGCTGTCCGCGAGCGGCAGGGCGAGCGCCGAGGTGGTGGTGTGGCGGCCGCGGCCCGTCACCGCGTTCACATGTCCGGTCGAACGCCGCTGTTCCAGTGGGACCAGCGCGTTGACCAGGGTCGTCTTGCCGACGCCCGAGTGACCGACGAACGCCGTGATCTTGCCGTCGAGTTGCTCGCGCACGCGGGCGACCGCGCTGCCGTTCTCCAGCTCCTCACGGCTGGTCACGACGTACGGGATGTCGAGGGCGCCGTACAGCTCGAGGAGCTTGTCGGGCGGGGCGAGGTCCGACTTCGTCAGCACCAGCAGCGGGGTCAGTCCGCCGTCGAACGCCGCGACCAGGCAGCGGTCGATCAGACGGGGGCGCGGCTCGGGGTCGGCCAGGGCCGTGACGATCGCCAGCTGGTCGGCGTTGGCGACGACCACGCGTTCGTACGGGTCGTCGTCGTCGGCGGTGCGGCGCAGGACCGAGGTGCGCTTCTCGATGCGGACGATGCGCGCGAGGGTGTCCTTCTTGCCGGACAGGTCGCCGACGAGGGCCACCCGGTCGCCGACGATCGCCGCCTTGCGGCCCAGTTCGCGGGCCTTCATCGCCAGCACGATCCGGTCGTCGACGAGGACGGTCAGCCGGCCCCGGTCGACGGTGAGGACCATGCCCTCGGCCGCGTCCTCGTGCGCGGGGCGGATGTTCGTACGGGGCCGGGTGCCCTTGCGGTTCGGGCGGCTGCGGATGTCGTCCTCGTCGGTGTGCTTGCCGTAGCGGCGCATGGCGTGAGTCCCTACGCTCCGAGCATCCCGGCCCACATGTCGGGGAAGTCCGGCAGGGTCTTCGCCGTCGTCGCCACGTTCTCGATCTGCACGCCCTCGACCGCGAGGCCGATGATCGCGCCGGCCGTCGCCATGCGGTGGTCCTCGTACGTGTGGAAGATCCCGCCGTGCAGCTTGCGCGGGCGGATGTGCAGGCCGTCGGCGGTCTCGGTGACGTCACCGCCGAGCTCGTTGATCTCCTTGGTGAGCGCGGCCAGCCGGTCCGTCTCGTGCAGCCGCAGATGGGCCACGCCGCGGAGGGTGGAGGGGGAGTCCGCGAGGGCTGCGACCGCCGCGATGCCAGGAGTCAGCTCGCCGACCTCGCCCAGGTCCACGTCGATACCGCGGATCACGCCCGAACCGGTGAACTCGAGGCCGTACTCGGTCAGTTCGCAGGTACCGCCCATCTCGGTGAAGATCTCCCGCAGCTTGTCGCCGGGCTGGGTGGTACGGGACGGCCAGTCGGGGACGACGACCTTGCCGCCGGTCACCAGGGCGGCCGCCAGGAACGGCTGCGCGTTGGACAGGTCCGGCTCGATCGTCAGGTCCCGGCCGAGCAGCGCGCCCGGCGTCACCCGCCACACGTTGGGCTCGCCGCCCGACTCCGGGGTGTCCACCTGGGCGCCGACCGCGCGCAGCATGTCGACGGTCATGCGGATGTGCGGGAGGGAGGGCAGGGAGCTGCCGATGTGACGGACCTCGACGCCCTGGTTGAAGCGCGGGCCGGAGAGCAGCAGGGCGCTCACGAACTGGGAGGACGACGAGGCGTCGATCTCCACCGGGCCGCCGTCCAGGGCGCCCCCGCCATGCACCGTCAGGGGCAGTGCGCCGCGGCCGTCGTCGTCGATGCGGGCGCCGAGCACGCGCAGGGCGTCGATCACGCCGTTCAGGGGACGCTCGTACGACCTCGGGTCGCCGTCGAAGCGGATGGGGCCGTCGGCGAGCGCGGCCACCGGGGGCAGGAAGCGCATCACCGTGCCGGCGTTGCCGACGTCGACCGTGGCCGGGCCGTGCAGTCCGGTGGGGAGCACCCGCCAGGTCTCGCCGCTGCCGTCGGGGCCCACGCCCTCCTCGATGCCGACGCCCATCGCGCGGAGCGCTGCCGCCATGAGCAGGGTGTCGCGGGAGCGCAGGGGGCGGCGCAGCCAGCCCGGTTCGCTGGCGAGAGCCGCGAGTACCAGGGCGCGGTTGGTGACCGACTTGGACCCCGGCACGTGGACCGTCGCGTCGACGGCTCCGCTCGCGAGGGGGGCGGGCCAGAGGGCGGTGTGTGCGGCGGGGTTTTGGGCCATGGGTTCACTTTATAAGGAGGCGGTCGTTCGGCTGCGGCGCCGTTGGGGCTGGTGGCGCCCCGCGGCGGAGCCGCTGATCGATACAACCCCGCGCCCCTGTGTGACTCGCCCCTTCGGGGCTGCATCACACCTCAAGCAACCAGCGACCCCCACCTATCAGCGAGCACAGGCTCACCGCATGGAACAGGAACAGCCACAGCCCCGCCGGCACATGCGTCAACCGCGACAGCTGATCCGCGTCCGAGTCCCCGGCACCCCCTCGCATCCGCTTCGCCTGCAGCTCGAACGCCGGGCGTACCCCGCCCACCAGCAGGAACCACACCACCGCATACGCGAACGCGGCCTGTACCTGGGGGCCCGCCAGCCACGACACCAGCAGGAATGCGCCGCCGGTCAGGACCACCGTCAGGGCGCCGTACGCGTTGCGGATCATCACCAGCATGGCGACGAGCAGGGCTGTCGCCAGCCACAGCAGCAGGGTGATGTGGCCGGCGGCGAGCAGGGCCGCGCCGCCCAGACCGAGGAGCGGGGGAGCGGTGTAGCCGGCGGCCGCGGTGAGGATCATGCCGAGGCCGTGCGGCTTGCCGCGGCTGACGGTGAGGCCGCTGGTGTCGGAGTGCAGCCGTATGCCCGTCAGCTGCCGGCCCGTGAGCAGGGCGATCAGGCCGTGGCCGCCTTCGTGGGCGATGGTGATGGCGTTGCGCGAGATGCGCCAGACACCCTGCGGGACGATCGCGGCGAGCGCCGCGACGAGCGTCGCGATCACCACCCACATGTCGGGGTCGGGCTGGTCTCCGAAGACCCGGTCCCAGAGGGAGGCGAGCGAGGCGATAGCGAGGCTGTCCATTGTCGGCGGTGGCTCCCATGGGTCTCGTCGAATCTGGCAGTGTGGCACGTATGTGCGGACGGTATGCAGCGAGTCGTAGGCCCGAGGATCTCGCAGGAATCTTTGAGATCGAGAAGTGGGAACCCGAGGAGACCCTGGCACCCGACTACAACGTGGCCCCCACCAAGGAGGTCTACGCCGTCCTGGACCGCCCTCTTAAGGACGTCGACGACCGGCGGCCGGTTCGGCAGCTGCGCAAGCTGAAGTGGGGCCTGGTGCCGTCCTGGTCGAAGACCCCGGAGGGCGGGGCGCGGATGATCAACGCGCGTGCCGAGACCGTCCATGAGAAGCCGTCGTACAAGCGGGCCTTCTCCTCCCGGCGCTGCATCATCCCCGCCGACGGCTACTACGAGTGGGTCACCGGCCAGGGGGAGCGGGACCTGGAGGTCGAGGGGAAGAAGAAGCGGCCCCGCAAGCAGCCGTACTTCGTGCTGCCCGCCGACGGGTCGGTCTTCGCGATGGCCGGGCTGTACGAGTTCTGGCGGGACAAGACCCTGCCGGACGACCACCCGCAGGCCTGGTGGGTGACCTGCTCGGTGATCACGACCGAGGCGGAGACGACACCGCTCGCCGTCGCCCCGGCCGAGGGCCCGCACGCGCTCGCCGACATCCACCCCCGGATGCCGCTGATGCTCACCCCGGACCGCTGGGACGCCTGGCTCGACCCGGCCCGCACCGACCCCGAGGACCTGCGGTCGCTCCTGGAGCCGCCGCCCGCCGGACTGATGCGCGCCTACCCCGTGTCCACCGCGGTCAGCAACGTCCGCAACAACGGACCGGAGCTGCTGAAGGAACTCGAGGGCCCCGAAGAAGGCACACTCTTCTGATGTGACAGAGCTGACAGAAGTGACACAGGACGTCGACACCGGTGCCGGTCCGGCCCGCATCACCTGGCGCCACGCTGCGCAGCCGCGGCTCGTCCTCGCCGTCAGTCACGGCGCCGGCGGCGGTATCGAGGCACGGGACCTGCAGGCCCTCGCCCAGGTCCTGCCCCGACACGGAGTGACGGTCGCCCTCGTCGAACAGCCCTGGCGGGTGGCCGGCAAGAAGCTGGCGCCCGCCCCGAAGACGCTCGACCTCGGGTGGCGCGGGATCTGGCCCGCGCTCGCCGAGCCCGGACTGCCGGTGATCTCGGGCGGACGGAGCGCGGGGGCCCGGGTCGCCTGTCGTACGGCCGTCGAGCTCGGCGCGCGTGCCGTCCTCGCCCTCAGCTTCCCGCTGCATCCGCCGGGCAGGCCCGAGAAGTCCCGCGCCGAGGAACTGCTCGGCTCCGGGGTGCCCACCCTCGTCGTACAGGGCGGGAACGACCCCTTCGGGAAGCCCGAGGAGTTCCCGAAAGGGACGTACGAGCTGGTCGAGGTGGAGTACGGCGATCACGGGTTCGCCGTGCCCAAGCGGGCGGAGATCACGCAGGAGCAGGCGCTGGAGATCATCACGGACGCCGTCACCCGGTGGACCGCGTCACTCGGGTGACGGCGGGGAATGCCGGGCGGGCGGCCACTGTTGAGGCGGACAGAAGTGCTGGAGAGCAGCACAGATCGTCGTGGGAGAGGAAGTCCGCCGCATGGGTTCGACCGTATGCCCGAGCCGCAGCAGCCGCACTGACCTGGACTGGACGGTGCTGACTGCGGCCAAGACCACCCCTATTCGAGGGGCGGCGGGGACGGGTCGTCGTCTATCCTCCGATTCTGGCGACACCGGTTTCGGTGCTGCCCGCAATCTTGAGGAGGTGGGTCCGGTCACCGGTACCGACGCAGGGACCGACAACGGCCAGGCGGAGCTGCCCGAGGGCCAGGGCATCAGCGCGGAGTCGACCGCGGAGCGCACCGCGCGCTTCGAGCGGGACGCGCTCGAATTCCTCGACCAGATGTACTCCGCCGCGCTGCGCATGACGCGCAACCCGGCCGACGCCGAGGACCTGGTGCAGGAGACGTACGCGAAGGCGTACGCGTCCTTCCACCAGTTCCGTGAAGGCACCAATCTCAAGGCGTGGCTGTACCGGATCCTCACCAACACCTTCATCAACTCGTACCGCAAGAAGCAGCGCGAACCCCAGCGCTCCGCGGCCGAGGAGATCGAGGACTGGCAGCTCGCCCGCGCCGAGTCGCACATGTCGACCGGTCTGCGCTCCGCGGAGTCGCAGGCGCTCGACCACCTGCCCGACTCGGACGTGAAGGAAGCACTCCAGGCGATCCCCGAGGAGTTCCGCATCGCCGTGTACCTCGCAGACGTCGAGGGCTTTGCGTACAAGGAGATCGCGGACATCATGGGGACACCCATCGGTACGGTGATGTCCCGGCTGCACCGGGGCCGCCGTCAGCTGCGCGGCATGCTCGAGGACTACGCGCGCGAGCGCGGGCTGGTCCCGGCCGGCGCCGGAGAGTCGGACGAAGCGAAAGGCTCGGGCTCATGAGCTGCGGAGAGCCGCACGAGACGGACTGCAGTGAGGTCCTCGACCATCTCTACGAGTTCCTCGACAGTGAGATGCCGGACGTCGATCGCGACAAGTTCAAGCAGCACTTCCAGGAGTGCTCGCCGTGCCTGGAGAAGTACGGCCTGGAGCAGGCCGTGAAGAAGCTGGTCAAGCGGTGCTGCGGCCATGACGACGTACCGACCGACCTGCGCGCCAAGGTCCTGGGGCGGCTCGACCTGATCCGCTCCGGGCAGGCCGTTCCCGAGCACGACATCACCGCGACCCCGCAGGAATCCTGAACTCCCCCGGACCTTCGTCCGGAATGCCGGGAACGGGCTGTCGTCACTCGAACGTGCTAATCCGCGGTTCATAAGCCCGCGGAGTCCCCCCGGGCCGCCCTAGTCTCCTCAGCCGGAGCAGGTTCGGCCGGGAGGGGCGTGATGGAGGCGGTTCCGGGACGGGCACGCGCGTACGTCGCCTGTACGGCCCTCGGCGCGCTGCTCTGCCTGCTTCCGCTGCTCGCCGTCCACACCTCCTGGCGGGCGGTCGCCCTGCTCGCCCTGCTGTACGCGGGCTGCGAGCAGGCCGCCACCCGATGGCGCTTTGCCGGAACGTTCTACCCGGTGCTGCTCGCCGGTGCCTTCCTGCTGCCGCCCCCGGCCGCCGCCCTGGTCGTGCTGCCGGGGGCGCTGCTCTCCCGGGTCGACCAGCGGCCGCGCAGGCTGCGGCGGAGCTGGCGGGCCGCCCAGCTGGTCCTCGGCGTATGGGCCGCCGGCCGGGTGCACTGGTCGCTGGGCGGGCGGGACGCGGTCGTGGCCTCCGACTTCCCGTACGCGCTCGTGCCCGCGGGCGCCGCGGTGCTGGCGTTCTGCCTGGTGCTGACCGCCCTCGACGGCGGGATCCGCGCGCTGGCCGAGCGGGTACCGGTGCGGCGGGCCTGGCGCGGGCTGTTCGTACGGTCCCTCGCACCGGTCGTCGTGCACGGCCTCGCCGGGCTGATGATGGCCGTCCTGTGGCGCAGCCCGTACGGCCCCGTCGCCGCGCTGCTGGTGCTGCTGCCGATGTGCGTGTCCTGGTGGGTGTTCACGCAGTACCACCGGGAGCGCGCCGCCCACCAGGCGACGATCCGGGCGCTGGTGCAGGCCGTCGACATCAAGGACGAGTACACACGCGGCCACAGCGAGCGGGTCGGTCAGGCCTCCATGATGATCGCCCGGGAACTCGGCATGGACGACGAGCGCGTCGAGGTCCTCCGCTTCGCCGGAATCCTGCACGACGTGGGCAAACTCGGCGTCCCCACACGGCTGTTGAGGAAAGACGGGCCGCTGACCCCCGAGGAACGCCGGGTGATCGAGCTGCATCCCGAGTACGGCCACGAAATGGTGCGCGGAATCGGTTTTCTGGGCGAGGCCCGGGCCGCCGTGCTCCACCATCACGAACGCCTTGACGGCAGCGGATACCCGTACGGGCTGCGCGGAAGCCAGATCCCCGAATCGGCGCGGGTCGTGGCCGTCGCGGACGCCTTCGACGCGATGACGTCCACGCGCTGCTACCGGCGCGCCCGGCCCGTCCCGGTGGCACTGGAGGAGCTGGAGCGGTGTGCGGGGGCGCAGTTCGACCCCCGCATGGTCGCGGCACTGGTGCAGGCGCTCGGCCGGTGCGGCTGGCATCCCGCGGTCACCGCGGAGGAGCAACCCCGCCTCCCCGCACCCACCGCGGCCGTCTCCAGCCGGCCGGGAGCGCGCGGATGAGCGCCCGGTGGTCGTGGCGGTGGAGCAACTCTGCCTGCTCGCACCCGCAGCGGCTGTTTCCAGTCGGCCGGGGGCCTGCGGGTGAGCGCCCGGTGGTCGTGGCGGAGGAGCAACCCCGCCTCCCCGCACCCACCGCGGCCGTCTCCAGCCGGCCGGGAGCGCGCGGATGAGCGCCCGGCCGCCGCTGACGCTCCTCATCCACGCCTGTGCCGCCCTCCTCGCCGCCGTCTCCCTCGCCGTCACCCACCGGACCGGCCTGGAGGAGCGCCCCACGGCCCTCGCCTTCGGCCTGCTCGTCACCATCGGCGAACTCAGCCGCTGGACCGGCGCCCGGGTCCGGGAGGCCGCGCCGCTCGGGGCCGCCGGCGCGATGTCGTACGCCCTGCTCGGGGAGGACGCCGGACAGCCCACCCACCACGGCGTCACCCAGGTCGTCGCCGTCGTCCTCGCCGCCGCCCTCATCGGCAGTGTGCCGCACATCGCCTGCGGACGCGGACCTGTGCTCGACCACCTCGCGCGCCGCGTGCTCACCGTCGGATTCGCCGCCGTCTGCTTCCAACCCCTGTACAACCGGGGGGCGTTCGGTGAATGGCGCGGCCCCGCCTACGCCCTGCTGCTCCTGGCCCTCCTCGCGCTCACCGCGCTGTGCGACGCCGTGCTCGCCGCAGCACTCGCCCACTCCCGAACCCAGTGGCCCTTCGGCCCGCTGCTGCGGGACGAACTGCACGCCCTCCTCGGCATCGGCTCCGCCGTGTGCGCCACGGGCGCGGTGATGGCACTCGCGGTCGCCGTCGTCGGGCTGTGGGCGCTGCCCGTGTTCTCGCTGCCGCTGCTGCTGACCCAGCTGTCCTTCAAGCGGTACGCGGCCGTACGGACCACCTACCGGCAGACCATCACCTCCCTCGCCCGCGCCACCGAGATCGCCGGGTACACCCCCGCCGGGCACGCCCGTCGGGTGGCCGCCCTCAGCCGTGCCGTCGGACGTGACCTCGGACTCACCCGGCCCGAACTGACCGTGCTGGAGTACGCCGCCCTCATGCACGACATCGGACAGCTGAGCCTGGTCGACCCGGTGCCGGCGGGCGCCACCGCCGGCCTGCCCACGGCCGAGCAGCGCCGCATCGCCCTGCTCGGCGGGGCCGTCGTACGCCAGACCGGGGTCGATGCGGCGGTCGCCGTGGTCGTCGAGCGGCAGGCCGACCCCTACCGGGAGCAGCCGCTCGCCGCCCGGATCGTGCGGGCCGTCAACGCGTACGACGAGAAAGCACGTGACGCCGGGCCCGGCGGGCCCCTCACGGCGCTGGAGGAGCTGCGGCTCGGCACCGCCGGGGACTATGCGCCCGAAGTGGTGGAATCGCTGGCCCGGGTCCTCGCACGGGACTGTCTGACCCTGCCTGCGGCTGGGTAACCCATGGGTAATGAGCGCCCTTCCAGCCGTACGTGGTTGGATGCGAATGAGAGGGTGTGTCCGGGGGCAGCACTAGCCAGCCCACTCCACGGAACTGGCAGGGAATCGTGAGGATCTTCGGCAAGGGACGGCACCGGCCCTCCGCCTCCTGGCGGCAGGCCACCGACCGCGCGTTCACGCTGATCGGCGACGGCCGGTACGAGGACGCGGGAGCGCTGCTGACCCGCGCCGCCGACCTGGAGCCCTGGCTGTCCGAGTCCTGGTTCAACCTCGCCCTGCTGCACAAGTTCCGGCACGACTGGGAGCAGGCCCGCGCCGCAGGCCTGCGCGCCGTCGCGCTGCTCGACCGGCAGACCGGCGCCCCCGACTGGTGGAACGTGGGCATCGCGGCCACCGCCCTGCAGGACTGGCCGCTGGCCCGGCGGGCCTGGCAGGCGTACGGGCTGCGGGTGCCGGGGGCTGCCGCGGCGAACGGCGAGCCCGTCGGGATGGAGCTGGGCAGCGCTGCGGTACGGCTGTCCCCGGAGGGGGAGGCCGAGGTGGTGTGGGGGCGGCGGCTGGACCCCGCGCGCATGGAGGTGCTGTCGATTCCGCTGCCGTCGTCCGGGCGCCGGTGGGGTGAGGTCGTGCTGCACGACGGGGTGCCCCATGGGGAGCGGACCACCGCCGCCGGGCACGCCTACCCGGTGTTCGACGAGATAGAGCTGTGGGCGCCGTCGCCGGTGCCTACGTGGGTGGTGCTGCTTGAGGCTGCCACCGAGGCGGATCGGGATGCGTTGGAGCAGCTTGCCGCGGATGCGGGGTTTGCTGCGGAGGACTGGTCGTCTTCCGTACGCCTGCTTTGTCGTATGTGCTCGGAGTCTCGGATGCCGTCGGATGAGGGCGATGGGGAGCACCTGGATCCGCATGATCACAGTGAGCCGGGGCATCCCGGGCCGCTGGGGCATCGGACCGATGGGCAGCTTTGGGTGCCTGAGCGGGAGTGTGGGGTGGCGGCCCCGGCTTCCCTGGTCAGGGGGTTGTTGGACGGGTGGGTTGCCGACAGCCCGGACTCGCGGGACTGGCGGGATCTCGAAGAGGTTTGCTAGGACCGTTGCCGACTGCGGGTCCGTTGTGGCTGGTCGCTCCCCCACTCTCGGCTTCGCTCGAGCGGGGGGACCCCCATCGCGGCGGAGCCGCATATCGACACAGTCCCGCGCCCCTGTCGGGGCACTACCCGTACCCTGTATCCGCATCGCACCCCTGTTTTTCTGAGGAAGGCATACGTCGGTCATGGCGCAGCAGGACACCGATCAGCAGCACGTGGGCGTGCTCCCCGTGGACGACGAGGGCTTCGTCATCGACACCGAGGAGACCGAGGAGCGCGAGAACGCCTGGCGTGAGCGGGGCACCTCGCGGCCGATCACCGTCGTCGGGAACCCGGTGCTGCACAAGGAGTGCAAGGACGTCACCGAGTTCGGCGAGGAGCTGCAGCAGCTGGTCGCGGACATGTTCGCCTCGCAGCGCACCGCCGAGGGTGTGGGCCTGGCCGCCAACCAGATCGGCGTCGACCTGAAGGTCTTCGTCTACGACTGCGGCGACGACGAGGGTGCCCGGCACGTCGGTGTCGTCTGCAATCCCAAGCTGGTCGACCTGCCCGCCGAGCGGCGCCGCCTGGACGACAGCAACGAGGGCTGTCTGTCCGTGCCCACCGCGTATGCGCCGCTCGCCCGTCCCGACTACGCCGAGGTGACCGGCCAGGACGAGAAGGGCAACCCGATCAAGGTCCGGGGCACCGGCTACTTCGCCCGGTGTCTGCAGCACGAGACCGACCACCTGTACGGCTACCTGTACATCGACCGCCTGTCCAAGCGTGAGCGCAAGGACGCGCTGCGGCAGATGGCCGAGAACGAGCCGCGCTACCCCGTCGTCGCCAACGACTGAGGCGCCCGGCTTGGGTCAGGCGGCCGCCTCGGGGCCTCTGAAGGTGCGCCGGTAGGCGTTCGGGGTCGTTCCGATCGCCTGGACGAACTGGTGGCGCAGTGCGGCTGCGTTGCCGAACCCCGCCCGGCCCGCGATCGCGTCCACCGTCTCGTCCGTCCCCTCCAGCAACCGCTGGGCCAGCAGCACGCGTTGCCGCAGGATCCACCGGTAGGGAGTCGTCCCCGTCTCCTGCTGGAAGCGGCGGGCGAAGGTGCGCGGCGACATGTGGGCGCGGTCGGCGAGCTGCTCGACCGTGACCTCATCGTCGAGGTGCCGCTCCATCCACACCAGCACCTCGGCGACGGTGTCGCCGTGCGAGCGGGGCAGCGGGCGCTCGATGTACTGGGCCTGCCCGCCGTCCCGGTGCGGTGGCACCACCATCCGCCGGGCGATCCGGTTGGCCACCTCCGGGCCCTGCTCCTTGCGCACGATGTGCAGACAGGCGTCGATGCCGGCGGCGGTGCCCGCGGAGGTGATCACCGGGTCCTCGTCGACGTACAGGACGTCGGGTTCGACCGTCAGCTGCGGATACGCCCGCGCCAGCTCCTCCGCGTGGTGCCAGTGCACGGCACAGCGCCGGCCGTCGAGCAGCCCGGCCGCGGCGACCACGAAGACGCCGGAGCAGACGCTGAGGATGCGGGCGCCCCGGTCGGCCGCGCGCCGCAGCGCGTCCAGCAGCCCGGGCGGGAACTCCCGGGTCTCGAAGCGGGCGCCGGCCGGCACGGCGATGAGGTCGGCCTCCTCCAGCCGCTCCAGACCGTGCTCGACGTTCATGGAGAATCCCGCGCGCGTGCTCAGCACCGGACCCTCGGCCGAGGCGACCGCGAAGTCGTAGACGGGCAGTCCGTCGTCGCTGCGGTCGGTGCCGAACACCTCGCAGACGACGGCCAGTTCGAAGGGATTCACGCCGTCCAGGACGACGGCGGCAACGTTCTGCAGCATGTCACCAGTGTGCCCCGCCATTGGCAGTATTTCGAGGGTCTACGGCAGTCCTGCCACTGTTTGTCAGGAGCTATCGGCGCGACAGTGGTGTCCATGGATACGGCACACCTCGAAGGACTGATCGGAATGCTGACCGTTCTCGCCATCCTCGTTCTCCTGGTCCTCCCGTCCGTGCTCGGTATCGCGCGCGACCGTCGCATCGACCGGCAGATCCGCGAGGCCGAGCAGGCCCGCCGGGAGGCCGAGGGCCTCGGCCCCGCCCGGCGTCCCGCCCGCCGGCAGCGCTACTTCACCACCACGGTGACCCACCACTCCTGAATCCCCAGGCACGAGACCCGGCCGGTCTGGGCGGCGCACAGCGGCCGCGTGGACTGCAGCCGGGTCTTCCCGTCCGCCACGGCCTTGAAGGCGGCGCTCGCATCGCCGGGTTGCAGGACGAAGCCGCTGTTGGCGGCCTCCAGGACGGAGCCGCTTGCGGTGACCGGTTTCCAGGGGCGCTTCGCGGTTCCGTCCAGGCTGATCCGGACGGTGTCGCCCACCGCCAGACAGACCGTACGGCCGCTGTCGGCGGCACCGAGCGTCGACGCCGTCGTGCAGCCGCCCGTGGGACTCGGCGTCGGGCTTGCGGGCGGGCTCTTCCTGGGGGTGGGGGAGGACGACACGCTGTTGCTGTCGCCGCCCTTGCCGCTGTCGGTCTGGTTGCCGCAGCCGGCCAGGGTGAGGGTGAGTGCCGCGAGGGCGAGGATCGTGTGGTGGATCGTTCGGCGCATGGGGGGGCCTCCTCACCTCTGTGACGTGTGACCCCCGTGTCCGGATCCACACCGGAGCCCCGGCCGCGAAGATCGCGGCCGGGGCTCCAGGGACGAACGGGATCGAACGGTATCGAACGGATCAGCTGGTCGTCACGGCAGTGTCGTCGAGGACGAAGCTGGTCTGGAGCGAGGAGTCCTCGACACCGCTGAACTTCAGGGTGACGGTCGAGCCGGCGTACGAGGACAGGTCGAGGGACTTCTGGGCGTAGCCGGAAGCCGCGTTGACGTTGGAGTAGGTGGCCAGGGTGGTCG
Organism: Streptomyces sp. NRRL S-646; assembly: GCF_000720765.1. Lineage (GTDB taxonomy): Bacteria > Actinomycetota > Actinomycetes > Streptomycetales > Streptomycetaceae > Streptomyces. Next base: position 186,065 of record NZ_JODC01000003.1, on the reverse strand, counting down.
AACCGGCGCTGACCGTCAGCTTGTCGTACGCGGTGCTGCCGGTCTCGGCGGTGTCGATGTGCAGGTAGAAGGTGAAGGTGGCCTTGCAGCCGCTCGGCACGGTCACCGACTGGGACAGCGTGTCGGTGTGCGAGGAGCCGTAGCCGTCCAGCCAGGCGTAGTACGAACCGGCGTGCGCCGACTCACTGCTGGAGTTGGTGATGACACCGCTGGACGCGGTCCAGGTGGTGCTGCCCGACTCGAAGCCGGGGTTGCCCAGCAGCTGCGAGGAGGTGCAGGTGCCGCCGCTGGAGCCGACCGTCCAGGTGAAGGAGGTCGAACCGGAGGCGCCGGTCGAGTCCTTGGCGGTGACGGTGACCTGGTAGGTGCCCGCGGTGGAGGCCGTACCGGAGATCAGGCCGCTGGAGCTGCTGATGGACAGCCCGGTCGGCAGGCCGCTCGCGCTGTAGGTGAGCGTCGCGCCCGCGCTGTCGCTCGCGCTGATCTGCAGGCTGACGGAGCCGCCGGTCGTCGTCGACTGGCTGCCCGGGTTGGTGACGGTCACCGTGTTGCCGGAGGTGCTGCCCGAGGTGAAGGCGGTGGTGCCGTTGGGGGTGCCCCAGCCGGTGGGGCCGTCGTAGCCGGTCCCGGCGGTGCAGAAGTACGCCGTGGAGCAGGAGCCGTTGTTGCCGCTGGTCACGTCGTACAGGTTGCTGGTGTGGCTGTAGGGGTACTTCGCCGGGTAGTCGCTGGAGCCCGGGGTGCCGGCGAGGGCGTACACGCCCGCGATGATCGGGGCCGAGGCGCTGGTGCCGCCGTAGACCGCCCAGCCGGAGCCGCCGTAGGTGTCGTACACCGCGACGCCGGTGGCCGGGTCGGCGACGGCGGAGACGTCGGCCTCCATGCGCTTGCTGCAGCCGCTGTCGGTCTGCCAGCTCGGCTTCGGGTCGTACGCGGAGCAGCCGGAGCCGGTGCCCTCGGTGGAGCTGGTGTGCCACACGGACTCGGACCAGCCGCGGGAGTTGGAGGAGGTGGAGAGCGCCGTACCGCCGACCGCCGTCACGTACTGCGAGGTCGCCGGGTACTCGGCGCCGTAGGCGGAGTCACCGGCGGAGACGGTGATCGCGACACCCGGGTGCTTGAAGTACGAGGTGTCCTCGCTGGTCTGGGACGAGGACTCGGAGCCGCCCCAGCTGTTGGAGACGAACTTCGCGCCGAGCGACACGGCCTCGTTCTCGGCGATGCCGAGGTCGGTGTCGTTCGCGGAGTTCGCCTCGACGAGGATGATGTTGCAGTTCGGGCAGACCGCGCTGACCATGTCGAGGTCCAGCGCCTCTTCACCCGCCCAGCCGGTGTCGTTGGTGGGCAGCGAGGTCGTGGAACCGGTCTGGCTGACCTGCTTGAAACAGCCGTTGGCCTTGGTGCAGGAGGACAGGCCGTACGTCGAGCGGTAAGTGGCCAGATCCGACTCGGCGTTGGGGTCGTTGTAGGCGTCCACCACGGCAACGGTCAGGCCCGAGCCGCCCGTTGACGGCAGGTTGTAGGCGCTGTGCAGGTTGGCCGGGCTGAGGCCGGAGGGCGCGGCGGCGGCGACCGCGGAGGCCAGCCGCTGCTTGATGTCGGTACGGCGCTGGGCGAAGCAGGACGCGTGACCCGGGGCGGCGGTGGCGCACAGGTGCGTGGTCGGCACCTTCTGGCCGGCCTTGCCGGTCGAGTGGAACGTCTGCCGCTCGGGGGAGGTGAGGGCCTTGGCGTTCTGGGCGGTGCGGGTGGTGTGCGTCGCCGCGGGCGCAGCATGTGCCGGTGCGGCCACGAGACCGGCGAGGCCGAGGGCGAGGGCGGGTATGGCGGTGGCCAGGAGTCTTCGCAGGCTCCGTCTGGGCTTCTCACGCATGGGGGTACTGCCTCCGTCGTTGGAGTGGGGTTCTCGACGCTGGTGGCAGGCCTGTGACGCGCGTAGCGGCGGCGGTGCGCGATGCCGTCATGGGCATGACACTTAAAACATCCTGTGCCGGTGTTGTGTGTACATGGCAGGACGGCCAGAAAGTAGCGGGAGGCGAGCAGCCCGGAATAGATGGGCAGGAAGAACTTTGCCGCTCCGTGGGAGGTCCATGGCCGTCCCATGGAGGCCCTATGGATGCTCCATGGACGAGTCCCGGCGAGGCCAGTCCAGCACGGTCAAATCCGGCCACTGCTCGCGCCAGCGCGCCGACTTGGCTTCGTATACGGACCGTGGCGCGAGTACGGGGTTGGGCCGCACGACGAGGTTGAAGACGTCGGAGAGACCGTGCGGTGCGTAGACCCGCCATCGGCCGCCGGCCTCCAGCCGTACGCCGAGGCAGCAGGTCGTGGCGGCGAAGCTGTCGATCGCCGCCTCGCTCGACTCGTACGGCGGACACGGCACGCCGAACTTGTCCTCGTACCAGAGGTGCACGCGTGCCTCGTTGCGGATCTCGACCTCGGCCGGGAGATCCGCGAAGATCTCCCGGCCGGCCTTGATCACTGCATCCTCGGCCTCCCAGGACAGGTCGCCGGCATCGAAGTAGAAGACGTCGTAGTCCTTGATGCCGGCGGCGGGCGGCCGGTCGGTGACGACGTTCCAGACGGTCTGGAAGAGGCACCCGGCGGTGAGATACCAGCCGGGCAGCGCCATCGTCGCGGTCCGCTCCAGCACCTCGGTCAGGACGCTGTTGCGGGACAACACCGCACGCAGGGAGTCGAGTTGGTCATCGAGAGGGAGGCGGCTGATCACCCTCCCGGCATATCACAGCCGGGGCCGTCAGAAGTCCTCGTCGAGGTCGACCGTCCCCTCCACCGCCACCTGGTACGCCGAAGGGCGGCGCTCGAAGAAGTTGGTCAGTTCCTGGACGCCCTGCAACTCCATGAAGGAGAAGGGGTTTTCGGAGCCGTACACCGGGGCGAAGCCGAGGCGGGTGAGGCGCTGGTCGGCGACGCACTCCAGGTACTGGCGCATCGACTCCGTGTTCATGCCGGGCAGACCGTCCCCGCACAGGTCGCGGCCGAACTGCAGCTCGGCCTCGACGGCTTCCCTCAGCATGTCCGTCACCTGCTGCCGGAGCTCGTCGTCGAAGAGCTCCGGCTCCTCCTTGCGGACGGTGTCGACCACGTCGAACGCGAAGGACATGTGCATGGTCTCGTCGCGGAAGACCCAGTTGGTGCCCGTCGCCAGCCCGTGCAGGAGGCCCCGGCTGCGGAACCAGTAGACGTACGCGAAGGCGCCGTAGAAGAACAGGCCCTCGATGCAGGCGGCGAAGCAGATCAGGTTGAGCAGGAAGCGGCGGCGGTCGGCCTTGGACTCCAGGCGGTCGAGCTTGTCCACGGAGTCGATCCACTTGAAGCAGAACTGGGCCTTCTCGCGGATGGAGGGGATGTTCTCCACGGCCGCGAAGGCGGCGGCGCGGTCCTCCGGGTCGGGGAGGTAGGTGTCCAGGAGGGTCAGATAGAACTGGACGTGCACTGCCTCCTCGAACAGCTGGCGCGAAAGGTACAGGCGCGCCTCCGGGGAGTTGATGTGCTTGTACAGGGTCAGGACCAGGTTGTTCGCCACGATCGAGTCGCCCGTCGCGAAGAACGCGACCAGGCGGCCGATCAGGTGCTGCTCGGCGGGCGTGAGCTTCGCGAGGTCGGAGACGTCCGAGTGGAGGTCGACCTCCTCCACGGTCCAGGTGTTCTTGATGGCGTCCCGGTAGCGCTCGTAGAAGTCCGGGTAGCGCATGGGGCGCAGGGTCAGCTCGAAGCCCGGGTCGAGAAGGTTCTGGGTACGGGTGGTGCTGGTCATTACTGGCAGGCCTCGCAGGACTCGGGGTTTTCCAGGGAGCAGGCGACCGCATCGGGGTCGGCCGTCTGCTGGGCGGGGACGGTGGCTTGGGCGGCGCGGGCGATCCGGGTCGCCGGGCGGGAGCGCAGGTAGTACGTCGTCTTCAGACCCTGTTTCCAGGCGTACGCGTACATCGAGGAGAGCTTGCCGATGGTCGGCGTCTCCAGGAACAGGTTCAGGGACTGGGACTGGTCCAGATACGGGGTGCGGGCCGCCGCCATGTCGATCAGGCCGCGCTGCGGGATCTCCCACGCCGTGCGGTACAGGGCGCGTACGTCGGCCGGGATCCAGGCGAAGTCCTGCACCGAGCCGTTCGCCTCGCGCAGGGCCTCGCGGGTGCGGGCGTCCCAGACGCCGAGTGCCTTGAGGTCCTTCACCAGGTACGAGTTGACCTGGAGGAACTCGCCGGAGAGGGTCTCGCGCTTGAAGAGGTTGGAGACCTGCGGCTCGATGCACTCGTACACGCCCGCGATCGACGCGATGGTGGCGGTGGGGGCGATCGCGAGGAGGAGCGAGTTGCGCATGCCGACGGCGGCGATGCGGTCCCGGAGGGCTGCCCAGCGCTCCGGCCAGGTGAGTTCGGTGTCGTAGTGGTCGGGGTGCAGGACGCCGCGGGCCGTACGGGTCTTCTCCCAGGCCGGCAGCGGGCCGTTGCGCTCGGCGAGGTCCGCGGAGGCCTCGTACGCGGCGAGCATGATGCGCTCGGCGATCCGGGTGGAGAGGGCCCTGGCCTCGGGGGAGTCGAAGGGCAGACGGAGCTTGAAGAAGACGTCCTGGAGGCCCATCGCGCCGAGGCCGACGGGGCGCCAGCGGGCGTTCGACCGGCCTGCCTGCTCGGTGGGGTAGAAGTTGATGTCGACCACACGGTCCAGGAAGGTCACGGCCGTGCGGACCGTCTCGTCCAGCCGTTCCCAGTCCACATCACCGTTGACGACGAACGCTCCCAGGTTCACCGACCCCAGGTTGCACACCGCCGTCTCCCCGTCGTTCGTGACCTCCAGGATCTCCGTGCAGAGGTTGGAGGAGTGGACGACGTGGCCCGGCTCGGCCGTCTGGTTGGCGGTGCGGTTGGCGGCGTCCTTGAAGGTCATCCAGCCGTTGCCGGTCTGGGCGAGGGTGCGCATCATGCGGCCGTAGAGGTCGCGGGCCGGGATGGTCTTCTTCGCGAGTCCCGCCTCCTCTGCCTTGCGGTAGGCGGCATCGAACTCCTCGCCCCACAGGTCGACCAGCTCGGGCACGTCCGAGGGCGAGAACAGGGACCACACGGCGTCCTCGTTGACCCGGCGCATGAACTCGTCCGGGACCCAGTGCGCGAGGTTCAGGTTGTGCGTACGGCGGGCGTCCTCACCGGTGTTGTCGCGCAGCTCCAGGAACTCCTCGATGTCGGAGTGCCAGGTCTCCAGGTAGACGGCGGCCGCGCCCTTGCGCCGGCCGCCCTGGTTCACGGCGGCGACCGAGGCGTCGAGGGTCTTCAGGAACGGGACGATGCCGTTGGAATGGCCGTTGGTGCCGCGGATGAGGGAGCCGCGGGCGCGGATCCGGCTGTACGACAGGCCGATGCCGCCGGCGTGCTTCGAGAGGCGGGCGACCTGGTGGTAGCGGTCGTAGATGGAGTCCAGCTCGTCCAGCGGGGAGTCGAGGAGGTAGCAGGACGACATCTGGGGGTGCCGGGTGCCGGAGTTGAAGAGGGTGGGGGAGGAGGGGAGGTAGTCGAGGCGGCTCATCAGGCCGTAGAGCGCTGCGACCTCGTCCACGGACCGGCTCCCGGTCTTTGAATCGGACACAGCGTCCTCGGCCAGTCCGCTCGCCACCCTCAGCATGAAGTGCTGGGGCGTCTCGATGACCTTGCGGGTGATCGGGTGCCGCAGGAGGTAGCGGCTGTGGAGCGTGCGAAGGCCGAAGTAGCCGAAGCGGTCGTCGCCCTGGGCGTCGATCAGCGCGTCGAGCCGGGTCGCGTGGACGCGGACGAACTCCGCTGTGCGATCGGCGATGAGCCCCTCGCGGTGCCCGACGGCGACGGACTCCGTGAAGGACGTGACGCCTTGTGAGGCGGCCTCCGCGGCGATGCCGATCGTCAGCAGACGCGCGGCCAGCCGCGAGTAGGCGGGGTCATCCGAGATCAGACCGGCGGCCGCCTCCGTGGCCAGTTCGCGCAGCTCCGTCTCGTCCGCACGGGCGGACCGGCCGCGCAGCGCGGCGGCGGCGACCCGGCCGGGGTCGGCGTCGGGGAGGTCGGCGGTCAGCTCGGTCAGGGTCCGCAGCAGCGCGGCTCCGGGACCGGCGTCGGCCACGACGGCGTTTGCTGAAACCGGGTCTGCTGGCGCGATGGTCACGTGAGGCTCTCCCTCGCTCGGCACGGGGGCCTTGCGGAGGGCAGGGGGCAGTCACGAGCGCGCACGGCGTCGCGTCCACCGACCCACTCCACGAGGCCCGGACGTCAAAGCACCCGGGCCGGACGGGCCGGGCGCACTGTCGACAGGTCCTCGGACTGACGCCCATATGTGTGCGAACACGTATGGGTACACCGTTGCGGGACAGTTCCGGATTCGCACCGGATTCCCCTGCGGCGACAGCGAGCATGAGCATACATCTTGTGCCGGGTGAGGACAGCACCCCCATATGTTGTGTCGTGGTGACTTCGGAGCGTGTCAGAACGTCAACTGATAGGTGAGCAGCCGGATGTCGTCGTTCCCCGGAACCGGATGCCAGTCGCGCTCGGGGACGCGGACGAAGCCCAGCCGTTCGTAGATCCGGTGGGCGGCACGCATCGAGCCCTGGGTCGACAGGACCACGCCCGTGCGGCCGGTCGTGGCCCGGGAGCGGTCGATGCAGGCGCGCACGAGAGCCTCGCCGATGCCCCGGCCGCGGGCCGCCGGGGCGACGGCGAGCATGCGTATCTCGGTCTCCGAGGGCCCGGCCGTCTCGGACATGGGGCCGCCGGACGGCACGAAGGTCACGCCCCCGAGGACCCGGTCTTTCTCCACGGCGACCAGGACCTGAGCGTGGGCCGCCCGCTTGGCGACGTCCTTCAGCTCGCCGAGGTACCAGTCGCTGCCTTCGAAATCGAGCAGCCCGTCGCCGAGGTAGGCCTGGGCGGTGATCTCGCCGAGGGTCTCGTACTCGCCGGGCTCCGCCTGCCGGATCACGATGTCCATGGCACCGAGTCTGCCGGAGGGGTACGACAACGGGCCTCGGATTTCCGGGCCCGGTTGCGCAGTTCGCGGAGAGTGATTCCATGGAGGTAGGCAGCGGCGCCCGCGTGGTCCTCCGTCCCGAGAACCGATCTCGGAGGGAGAACGCACGATGACGAGGGTCGTCCGTCACCCGCCCGGCAGGGAGCGACCGCGCAACGCGCCGATGGCGACGCTGGATCTGAGACGGGCGGGGGGCCGGGTCAGGCAGGACCTGCTCGGCCACTGGCACGCCCTGACGATCCGTCTGGAGGCCCGCCGCGGCGCCCCTCGCCCCAGGAAGTGGCGCAGATGGTTCTCCTACACCAATGTCACCAGGGTTGTGTGGCTGGTCGCCGCCCTCTCCGTGCTCGCCTGGTGCGGGGAGGGCGTGTACATCCTGCTCGAGAGCGAATCGACCGGGTTCGAAAAGTGGCGAAACGATAACAACGGGTTCAAGACCCTCCTCCAGTTCCTCGGCCCCGTCCTCACCGCCTCCATCGCCGCCGCGCTCTTCCTGTTCTGCTGGTACGGCTGGACCAAGCGCCGTTACCTCGCCAAGGCGCGCCGTGATCCCCACAGACTCGTACTCACCGCCGGGCAGGGCAATGCCGAGATCGTGGGCCGCGAGGACGTCGCCCAGGTCATCGCGGAGCGGCTGCGGGAGCGCGACACCCGTCGGCCGTATCTCCTCGTCGGCGGTGTCGGCGTGGGGAAGACGGCCGTCCTCGTACGGCTCACCGAACTCCTGGCCCGGCAGCACGCCGTGCCCGTGCCGGTGCGGCTGAGGGACGCCGACGGCGCCGATCTGGACTTCGAGCACATGGCCAGGCGGCGGTTCGCCGAAGAGTCGCCCCAAGGCATTCTGGCGCGCAGCAAGACCGAGCGGGTCTGGCAGCAACTGCTCGCCGACGACAAGCCGGTCGTCATCGCCGACGGACTGGAGGAGGCCCTCCAGGACGAGGGTCTCCAGCAGGACCGGGACAACATCATCCGGCGGGCCATCGAGCGTGCCCGCGAGGAGAAGCTGCCGCTGGTCATCGCCTCCCGGCCGCACAGCCCACTGGAGAGCACCTGCGCCGCGATCGTGGAACTGGAGCCGCTGAGCGAGGAGGAGGCCCTGCACTTCGTCGAGGCGCATGTGCCGGAGACCGACGAGCGCCGGGTGGACTGGATCGTGGAGACGGCGGAGGTCACCGAGTCACCCGTCTATCTGCAGATCGCCCGTGAACTCCACTGCCACGGAGCCCTGGAGCACGACCGCCCGGACGACGATCCGCAGCACATGAACACACGCAGCCAGGATCGCGCGACGCTCAGGCTCTGGCTGCTGGAGACCTGGGCCGAGGCCCTGTGCGAGGGCAGGCTGCGTCAGGACGTTGCACTGACTCCGCGGGAGCGGCGCGACACCCTGGAAGTGGTGTCCGCCCTGGCCTGCATCGGACTGCTCCAGGACAACCTGGAGGTCGGTTTCGCGGAACTGCTCGACAGGGACGTACACGGAGGTCCGACCCAGCGCGTGAGGGTCCGGGCGGAGCACCTGTGGGCGACCCGGCGTGGCTTCGACCGGTACGGCAAGCACGGGAACGTCTTCTCCGGGTGGCACCGGCGGCAGATCTGGGACGCGCTCTGCGAGCGGCTCAGCGACGGGGGGAGCAGGCGGCTGCGCGAGGGAAACATGGACCAGTGCAACGCCGCCCTGGCCCGCTTCGTGGGCAACGCGGACAAGCTCGGGCTCGTCGAGGGCTTCGCGAAGAGAGTCCGGTTCCCGCACAGCATCATCCAGGCCTACCTGGGCTACCGCGTGCTGAACCACCTGGGCGAGCGGGGTGCGGGGGAACTGGTCGAGGAGGCGCTGCAACCGCCCGGTCCCAGCCGCGAACTGCTCATCGCCCTGGTGCTGTCGTCCCGTCGGCGGGCGGCGCAACGCACGCCCGGCGGAGGCGGGGTCCGGGCCGAGGTGAAGAAGGGGATCGAGGAACTGGTGCGGCAGTCACCCGTGCGGGGACGCACACTGGCCCACCGGCTCTGGACGGCCGCGAAGCGCCGCACGGACGACCCCAAGGCCCTCGACCTCTACGCGGCGGCCCTGGAGATCGAGAGCGCGGAGGCCCCCCCGAGACTGCTGAGCGACATCGTCACAACGGTGCGCCGCCGCTGGGCCGACTCCAAGGGAGACCAGCGCACCATCGAGGACGCGAAGCTGAGGCTGCTCAAGCAACTCGGCGCGGCGCTGCGGAAGGTCTCCGGCAGGATCGACACCACGCCGCTGTACTGGGAGCTCTTCCAGCTGGGCGTCGAAGAGCCGTCGTACTCCATACGTCTGGCCGTCGCCCAGGAGTTCGGCACCGGCGGCAACGAGGCGTTCGCCGCGATCCGTAAGGAGATCGGTCTGAACAGCGACCCCGAGAAGGAGTACGAGAAGAAGCTCTCCGACCTGAAAGCGGAGAAGAGACAGGCGTACAAGGAATGGAACGAGAGCATGGGGCAGGCGAGGGCCGCCGGCGCGACCTCACGGGCTGCCTCGTCCGAGCGCATCAGGCAGCTGCAGCAGAAGCGGCAGGAGAACAACCAGCGGTACCGGAACCAACGGATCGCCCTCTTCAGGCAGTTCGCGATGCGGGCACGGATGGTCCCCATGCTGCTGGGCTCGGTCGACGAGGCCCACCGTGACGAGGCCCGGGAGCGCCTCACCAAGTGGCTGCGCCATCTGGACCCGAAGTTCACCGGCGGCCCCCCTGACCTGCCGCTCGCCCTTGAGGCCGCGCTGGCCCAGGGCTTCAAGTACGCGGCCAACCGGCGCAAACGGCACCCGCACGCGTATCCGGGCGGTCGCGCGGACCTGATCCGGCAGGCGGAGACCGTGCTGCAGCAGTCCCGGAGCTGGTATGCGCAGCTGACCCTGCTCCAGGCGCTGTGCCTGTGGGAGCTCCCGGACAGCGTGGGCAGCCATGACCACGACCGTGCAGATCAGGATGGCGATCACGGCGGCACGCATGAGCCGTCCCGGACGATCGGCGGGGCGATGGCCGTGCAGACAGTGGGGCGCTGGCTGTCGATGGCGGGCACGGTGAACGCGGCGCCCGGCCGGTCCGGCGCGGACGGCGCCTCGACCCGCCGGTGCCTGCATCCGTTCGTCGCCGAGGCCGGCGACCTGGCGGCCCTCGCCCTGGAGACCGGGCAGCCCGAGCGCTTCCTCTGGATCGACGAGAAGGGTGTCGCCGACACCATCGGTTCCCGCACCACCAACTCCGCGGGATACCGCAAGCACAATCTGTGGATCCCGCCCTCGGCCGGGTGGAGCACCCTGGACCCGCGCGCCCAGCGCCTCGTCGCCGACGTCCTGGTCATGCTCAACCTCATCGAACGGGACGGGCACCCGGACGAGGTCGAGGAGCGCCTGGCCCGCGCCGAGCAGGCCGGCATGCCGCTCCCGCCGTGCATCCGTACGAACCGCGAGCCGCTGCAGCCCGGAATGAGGGCCGGTACTTCGGTGCCGCCCACACCCGGCAGCACCTGTCTGCCGGACTGCAAGTTCCAGCTGTGCCCGTACCCGCCCCGGGGCTGTGTCCCTCGGGGAGAGATCCGCGAGCCGTTCTGCCGCCAGCAGCAGGCCCTGCTGCCCGGGCGGGTGCGCCGTCTCCTCCCCAGGGGGCTGCGCAGGAAGACCCCACACTGGGTGGGCATGCGGGTGCGGGAACTGGATCGGTTCTGGGGCGAGATGGCCAAGCGCACACGCGGCTGACCGCCGTGCGGGTACGACAACGGGCCGCCGGATTTCTCCGACGGCCCGCTGATCGCCGTAACCGCTAGTGGGACGCCCCGGCGGTCGCCGGCGGGAGCTCCACCTGGACGCCCGGGTCGCCCGCGTCCGCCGTGTAGTCCTGCGGCTTCGTCTCGTCGACGCCCTCGGGGGCCTTCAGCGCCTTCAGGACGAACGTGAGAACCACCGTCACCAGCACGTTCAGCACGAACGACGTCAGGCCGATGTAGCCGATCTGGCCGATACCGGGGATCTCCGCGTTGGAGCCGCCGAAGTGCTTCTGGCCCGGGTTGGTCGGGGAGGCGACGCCGTACGCGGCGACCGTCCCGTAGACCATGCCGACCGCCCAGCCGGCGAGCAGCGCCCAGCGGTGGAACCAGCGCGTGAACAGGCCGCCGACCAGGGCCGGGAACGTCTGCAGGATCCAGATTCCGCCCAGCAGCTGGAAGTTGATCGCGACCGTCTTGTCCATCGTGAGGACGAAGACCAGGGCGCCGACCTTCACCAGCAGGGACACGAGCTTTGAGACCTTGGTCTCCTGCTCCGGCGTCGCGTCCGGCTTGATGAAGTCCTTGTAGATGTTGCGGGTGAAGAGGTTCGCGGCCGCGATGGACATGATGGCCGCGGGGACGAGTGCGCCGATGCCGATCGCCGCGAAGGCCACGCCCGCGAACCACGACGGGAACATGTTCTCGAACAACTGCGGAATGGCCAGCTGCCCGTTGGCGACCTTGACCCCGGCCGCGATCGCCATGAAGCCGAGCAGCGCAAGCAGGCCCAGCATCAGCGAGTACAGCGGAAGGATGGTGGTGTTGCGGCGGATCACGTCACGGCTCTTCGAGGAGAGGGTCGCGGTGATCGAGTGCGGGTACATGAACAGCGCGAGCGCGGAGCCCAACGCCAGCGTGGCGTACGTCCATTGGTTCGCCTCGGCCGGGACCAGTCCGCCCGCACCGGCCGCCGTGTACTTCCCGGCCGCCTTGGAGAAGATCTCGTCGAAGCCGCCGAGCTTGGTCGGGATGTAGATGATCGCGACGGCGATGACGATGTAGATCAGTGCGTCCTTGACGAACGCGATCAGCGCGGGCGCGCGCAGGCCCGACGAGTACGTGTACGCCGCCAGCACACCGAAGGCGATCAGCAACGGCAGGTCCTTCACGAACCAGTTGGAGTTCGCACTGCCGCCGACGCCCATGACGTCGAGGACCGCCTGGATGCCCACCAGCTGCAGGGCGATGTACGGCATCGTCGCCAGGATGCCGGTCACGGCCACCGCCAGCGACAGGCCCTTCGAGCCGAAGCGGCCGCGCACGAAGTCCGACGTGGTCACGTACCCGTGCCGGTGCGAGACCGACCACAGACGGGGCAGGAACGTGAAGATCAGCGGGTACACCAGGATCGTGTAGGGCACGGCGAAGAACCCGGCCGCGCCCGCCGCGTAGATCGCCGCGGGTACGGCGACGAAGGTGTACGCCGTGTACAGGTCGCCGCCGAGCAGGAACCAGGTGATCCAGGTGCCGAACGACCGGCCGCCCAGGCCCCATTCGTCGAGGCTCTGCTCGTTCTCGGCCTTGCGCCAGCGCGCGGCCAGGAAGCCCATGACCGTGACGGCCAGGAAGAAGAAGATGAAGACGCCGAGTGCGACGCCGTTCACGCCGTTGTTCATTCCGACGCACCGCCCTTCTGCGAGGCGGCGGCGCGGGCCCGCTGGTCACGCTGCCACAGCTTGTACGCCGTCATGGTCAGCGCCGTGGAGATCAGCACCCACAGCATCTGGTACCAGTAGAAGAACGGGATGCCGCCGAGCGCCGGGTCCGTCTTGGCGTAGGAGCCGACCCAGAGCATCGCCACGAAGGGCGCCACGAGACAGAGGGCGATGACCACGCGGACCGGTGTCACCACCGGTGGTCTCGCCTCGGACACATCTGACATAGCGGCTCCGTCCCCTCACCGATCACCTGTACCGATCACCTGTGATCACCTCTACTGATCACCTGTGTAACGCGCAGGCAATCTAGGTCACGGTGTCGCGAGAGCGGAAGACCTCGTCCGCATATCGGTATGTCGATTCTGTGAAGACCCGACATCGGTGCGACATCGGCCCGACATCGCTGTCAGCAGCAACGGAAACCCTGCCGCGGATCCTCCTCCTGACGGTCCGTCCGCATCCGCTCGAACTCGCGTCGGGACGGCACCTCCGTGCCCGGACGGGTCTTGCGCAGATGCGCGACATAACGGTCGTACGCAGACTCGTCCGTCAGCTCCCGCACATACCAGCGCACACTCCTAATCGCCCGGCGCAGCAGTACCGACGACCGCACGGCGCTCCTCCTCCTTCTCCTCCCGGGTGGGGATCAGCCCCGCCGGGGCGGTGATCCGCGACTCGACGTACGGCGACTCGCTCAGCGAGGAGAGGGCCGGCCGACGGATGTGCCGGATGCAGACCCGCAGCGCGTCCGCGATCACCACGACGATCAGGACGGCCAGGACCGCCGAAAGGACGCCGTCCACCGTGGAGTTGGTGACCACGGTGTGCATGTCGTCCAAGCTCTTGGCGGGCGGCAGCACCTTCCCGGCGTCGATCGCGTCCTGGAACACGGACCGCTGCTTGAAGAACCCGACCTTGGGATCGCTGGAGAACACCTTCTGGTAGCTGGCCGTCAATGTCACGGTCGCGTCCCAGGCCAGCGGAATGCCGGTGATCCAGGCCCACTTGAGGCGTCCCGACTTCACCAGCAGGGTCGTGCAGACGGCCAGCGCGACCGCGGCGAGCAGCTGGTTGGAGATGCCGAAGATCGGGAACAGCTGGTTGATGCCGCCGAGGGGCTCGTGCACGCCCACCCACAGGAAGTACCCCCACAGCGCGCACACGGCCGCGCTGGTGATGACCAGGCCCGGCTTCCAACTCACGTTCCTGAACGGCCGGATGACGTTGCCCAGCATGTCCTGCAGCATGAACCGGCCCACCCGCGTACCGGCATCCAGCGCGGTCAGGATGAACAGCGCCTCGAACATGATCGCGAAGTGGTACCAGAAGGCCCTGAGGCTCCCGCCGGTGACCTTGGAGAAGATCTCCGAGACACCGATGGCAAGCGTGGGCGCGCCGCCGGTGCGGGAGAGCAGGGTCGACTCCTCGACGTTCTTCGCGGCCTGGGCGAGGTCGGCGGGGGAGATGTGGTAGCCCCAGCCGGTCACCACCTGCGAGGCGTTCTGCACGGTGGTGCCGATCGCGCCGGACGGTGCGTTCATCGCGAAGTACAGCCCCGGATCGATGATGCTCGCCGCGACCAGCGCCATGATCGCGACCGACGACTCCATCAGCATGGAGCCGTAGCCGATCATCCGGACCTGCGTCTCCTTCTGGATCATCTTCGGCGTCGTGCCGGAGGAGATGAGGGAGTGGAAGCCCGACAGGGCCCCGCAGGCGATGGTGATGAAGACGAAGGGGAACAGGGACCCCGCGAAGACCGGGCCGTCGCCGCGCGAGGCGAAGTCCGTCACCGCGTCCATCTTCAGCGTCGGCAGGGCGACGACCACACCCAGGGCCAGCAGCGCGATTGTGCCGATCTTCATGAAGGTGGACAGGTAGTCGCGGGGCGCGAGCAGCATCCACACCGGCAGGATCGAGGCGATGAAGCCGTACGCCACCAGCCAGACGACCAGGGTCGAGGGCGCGAGGGTGAACGTGCCGGCCCACGACGACTCGGCGACCCAGCGTCCCGCGACCAGCGCGAGCAGCAGCAGGGCCACCCCGATCAGGGAGACCTCGGCGACCCGGCCGGGGCGAAGTACCCGCAGATAGAAGCCCATCAGCAGGGCGATCGGGATGGTCATCGCGATGGAGAAGGTGCCCCACGGCGAGGCGGCGAGGGCGTTGACGATGACCAGCGCCAGCACCCCCAGCAGGATGATCATGATGGCGAAGGCGGCGATCAGCGCGGCCGCCCCGCCGAAGGGGCCGATCTCCTCGCGGGCCATCTGACCGAGCGAACGGCCGTCCCTGCGCGTGGAGAAGAACAGCACCACCATGTCCTGGACCGCGCCCGCGAAGACGACGCCGGCGATGATCCAGATGGTGCCGGGCAGATAGCCCATCTGCGCGGCCAGCACCGGTCCGACCAGGGGTCCGGCACCGGCGATCGCCGCGAAGTGGTGGCCGAGCAGGACGCGGCGGTCGGTGGGGTGGAAGTCGATGCCGTTGTCGAGGCGTTCGGCCGGGGTGGCCCGGGTGCCGTCGACCTTGAGCACCTTGTGCGCGATGAACTTCGCGTAGAAGCGGTAGGCGATCGCGTACGAGCCGAGGGCGGCCGCGACCATCCAGGCGGCCGAGACGTTCTCGCCCCGGGAGAGCGCGAGCACGGACCAGCCCGCCGCTGCGACCAGGGCGACGAGGGTCCAGATGACGATGGAGCGGACGTTCGCGGTACGCACGAGGCGGTCCTCCCGTCCAGACGGAGTCGGGAGGACCGTAGAACAGGAGCGGCGACAGCGCTACACCGCGTGCAGTGCGCTCCGCTGGGGGCGCCGTGGGGTTGTTGTGCGTCTGCGGCGCCGTTGTGGCTGGTCGCGCCCACGCGGCGGAGCCGCATATCGGACACAGGCCCGCGCCCCTCTGGGGCGCTGCCCTGCCCCAGGGTCAGTCGGCAGGGCGCTTCAGCCGGGCCACGAACTTGTACCGGTCCCCCCGGTACACCGACCGCACCCACTCCACCGGCTCGCCCGTCTTGTCGTACGAGTGGCGGGAGAGCATCAGCATCGGCAGGCCCACGTCCGTGCCGAGCAGGCCCGCCTCGCGCGGGGTGGCCAGGGAGGTCTCGATGGTCTCCTCGGCCTCGGCGAGATGGACGTCGTAGACCTCGGCCAACGCCGTGTAGAGGGACGTGTACTTCACCAGCGAGCGGCGCAGGGCCGGGAAGCGCTTGGCGGAGAGGTGGGTCGTCTCGATGGCCATCGGCTCGGCGTTGGCCATGCGCAGGCGTTCGATACGGAGCACCCGGCCGCCGGCCGTGATGTCGAGGAGCTCGGCGAGGCGGTCGTCGGCGGTGATGTAGCCGATGTCCAGCAGCTGCGAGGTGGGCTCCAGGCCCTGGGCGCGCATGTCCTCGGTGTACGAGGTGAGTTGGAGCGCCTGGGACACCTTCGGCTTGGCGACGAAGGTGCCCTTGCCCTGGATGCGTTCGAGGCGGCCCTCGACGACGAGCTCCTGCAGGGCCTGCCGCACCGTCGTGCGCGAGGTGTCGAACTCGGCGGCGAGGGTGCGCTCGGGCGGTACCGGGGTGCCGGGCGACTGCGTCTCCGTCATGTCGAGCAGATGCTTCTTCAGGCGGTAGTACTTGGGCACGCGCGCGGTACGGACACCTGCCCCGCCCTCGGTCTCCGCACTGCTGACGTCGCTGCTCATGCTCTGCCTTCCCGGCTCCGGATGCGGGTCACTTCGTGATCCCTTCTGTATACCGTCGCCAGCTCTTTTGGTCTAGTCCACGGAGGGCCAAGTGGTCTAGCGGACGAGAGTACTCCGGCACCGCTGATTTCGCTGCCTTCTTACTTAAAGGTTCCTGCATATGTAGGTCGCATAACGGCTGGTCAGAGCCGTTTCGAGCACCCTTGACAGGCTCCCTGGTCTGGTCCAAGCTCCCGGTACTGGTCTACACCATTGGTTCAGGTCCCGGCGCATGAGCGGGGAGGTGTGGGCATCCCTGAGGAGGGTGGCGTGAAGCGCAAGCTCATAGCCGCGATCGGTATCGCGGGCATGATGGTCTCCATCGCGGCGTGTGGCAGCAGCGACGGCAAGGGTTCTTCCAACAGCGGCGCGGACGCCAAGGAGCTGACCGTCTGGCTCACCGTCGACGCCCAGAACAACTGGCCGAACCTGGTGAAGGCCGCCGACGCGGCCGTCCAGAAGAAGCACCCCGGCATCAAGATCAACCACGAGTACTACGGCTGGCCGGACAAGAACACCAAGCTCGACGCGGTCCTCGCCACCGACAAGGCCCCCGACGTGGTCGAGATGGGCAACACCGAGATGCTGGGCTACATGGTCAAGGGCGCCTTCGCCCCCCTGGACCCGGCGAAGTTCACCAACTCCGCCGCCTGGCTGGACGGCCTCAAGGCCTCGGTGACCTACGGCGGCAAGACCTACGGCGTGCCGTACTACGCGGGCGGCCGGGTCGGCAACTGGCGCAAGGACGTCTTCGCCTCGGCGGGCGTCAAGTCCACGCCGAAGACGTACGCCGAGCTCACCGCCGACCTCGACAAGGTGCAGAAGAAGGAGGGGAACAAGTTCTCCGCCTGGTACCAGCCCACCCGTGACTGGTACGCGGCCATGTCCTTCGTCTACGACGCCGGCGGCTCCATCGCCAAGGAGGAGGGCGGCCAGTGGAAGGCCAACCTCTCCTCGCCCGAGTCGGTCAAGGGACTCACCGAGTTCAAGAACGTCGTCGACAAGTACATGCACGGCGACAAGACCAAGGACGAGTCCGACCGTTACATCGTCTACGGCCAGGGCAAGTCCGGAATGATCTTCGGCGCCGCCTGGGAGGGCGCGACCTCGGCCGACCCGAAGAACGACAAGACCGGCAAGCTCAAGGACAACCTCGAGAACTTCGTGGTCCCCGGCCCGTCCGGCAAGAACCTCCCGGTCTTCCTGGGCGGCTCCGACCTCGCCGTCCCGGTCAAGTCCAAGGCGCAGGCCGTCGCCGCCGAGTGGATCAACGCGTTCACCGGCCCCTCCGGTCAGAAGGGCCTGATGGCCAAGGGCAACCTGCCCAACAACAAGACCGACCTCGCGACGCTGAAGAACGACCCCGCGACGGCGGTCCCGGCCACTGCGGCCGAGTCCAACTGGTTCGTGCCGATGGCCCCCGGCTGGGGCCAGGTCGAGAAGGCGCAGGTCCTGCAGACCATGCTGCAGGACATCGGCACCGGCAAGAAGTCGGTCGAGGCCGCCGCCAAGGACGCGGACGCCGCGATCGACAAGGTCATCAACACCAAGTGACCTGCAAGCGGGGTTCCGCCTGGGCGGAACCCCGCTCTCCGTACGACCTGAGGGACCGCTGAGGAGCGCGCGATGAGTGCCGCAGACACGACCACCCCTGCCAAGGTGCCGCCGCCGCGGCAGGCGCCGCCACCCCCGCCGGTCGCCAGGAACCCACGCAGAGCCCGGACTTCGGGCGGCGCGGCCACCCCGTGGCTGCTGCTCGCCCCCTGTCTGCTGATCCTGGGCCTGGTCCTCGGCTATCCGCTGGTCCGCCTCGTCACCCTCTCCTTCCAGAAGTTCGGCCAGTCCCAGCTGTGGGGCTTCCTGCCGGCCGAATGGGTCGGGTTCGACAACTTCACCGGGGTGCTGGGCGACGGCGAGTTCTGGCAGGTCGTGCTGCGCACGATCGTCTTCGCGGGCGGCTCGGTCGTCTTCACGATGGTGCTGGGCATGCTGATCGCCCTGCTCCTGCAGCGGGTCTCCGGCTGGATGAAGACGCTGGTCAACATCGTGCTGGTGGCCAGCTGGGGCATGCCCATCATCGTGGCCACCACCGTCTTCAAGTGGCTGTTCGACGCCGACTACGGCATCCTCAACGCCCTGCTCAGCAAGCTGCCCGGCGTCGAGCTGATCGGCCACAACTGGTTCGCCAGCGGCCCGCAGGGCCTCGCCGTCATCATGCTCCTGGTGGTCTGGGGCGCCGTCCCCTTCGTCGTCATCACGCTCAGCGCCGGCCTCACCCAGGTCCCCGCCGAACTGGAGGAGGCGGCCCGCCTCGACGGCGCGGGCTCCTGGGGCGTCTTCCGGTACGTCACCCTGCCCATCCTCAAGCCGATCATCGTGATGCTCACGACCCTGTCGGTCATCTGGGACATGGGCGTCTTCCCGCAGGTCTTCGTGATGCGAAACGGCCACCCGGAGGCGGAGTTCCAGCTCCTCACCACCTACTCCTACGACCGTGCCTTCGTCGTCAACGACTATGCGCAGGGCTCCGCGATCGCCCTGATCACCGTGGTGCTGCTGCTCGGCGTGGTCGCCGTGTACATGCGCCAGATGCTGAAGATCGGAGAGGTCGAATGAGCGCGATCACCACCGGGGGACCCGCGACCACCACGGGGGGACCCGCGACCACCGCCGGGCGACCCCGGAAGACGAAGGCCGGCTGGAACCTCCTCGGTCTCCTGGTCTTCCTCACCGCCGGCTTCCCCGTCTACTGGATGCTCAACACGGCCATCAAGCCGGCCAAGGACACCATCGACCCCGACCCCAGCCTGTTCCCGACCGGCTTCACCCTCGACAACTTCCGCCGGGCGCTGGCCATCGCGGACTTCTGGGGCCCGGTCGGCCGCAGCCTGATCGTCTCCGTCTCGGTCGTGGCGATCGGCATCGTCGTCGGGATGCTGGCGGCGCTCGCCATCTCCCGGTTCGCCTTCCGCGGCCGCAAGATCGTGATCGTCGGCATCCTCGCGGTCCAGATGGTCCCGTTGGTCGCCATGATCATCCCGATCTTCCTGCTCCTCAACGACCTTGAGCAGTACGACAAGCTGTCTGGCCTGATCATCACGTATCTGACCTTCATCCTCCCCTTCACGGTGTGGACGCTGCGCGGCTTCATCGTCAACATCCCGAAGGAACTGGAAGAGGCGGCGATGGTCGACGGCTGCAGCCGTACGGGCGCCTTCATCCGGGTCGTCTTCCCCCTCCTGGCCCCCGGCATGGTCGCCACCTCGGTCTACGGCTTCATCCAGGCCTGGAACGAATACCTCTACGCCCTGATGCTGCTCAGCCAGAAGAACCAGACCGCGACCGTCTGGCTCGGCAACTTCACCACCAAGCACGGCACCGAATACGCCCCGATGATGGCCGGAGCCACGATGATGGCCGTGCCGATCGTCGTCCTGTTCCTCCTCGTCCAGCGCAAGATGGCCGCGGGCCTGACCGCCGGCGCAGTGAAGGGATAACGCCACCCGATGACGACATTCGCCAGCGGTACGGACACTCTGACGCGCGACGCCCTGACGGTCCTGCAGCCGGGCTTCACCGGCACCACCGCCCCCGACTGGCTGCTGCGGCGCCTGGGCGAAGGTCTCGCCTCCGTCGGCCTGTTCGGCCGCAACATCGCCTCGCCCGATCAACTGGCCGCTCTGACCGCCCAGTTGCGCGCCGAACGTGACGACGTCCTCGTCGCCATCGACGAGGAGGGCGGCGACGTCACCCGCCTCGAGGTCCGCAACGGCTCCTCCTTCCCCGGCAACAACGCGCTGGGCGCCGTGGACGACGTCGAGCTGACCAGGGAGGTGGCCGCCGAACTCGGCCGCCGCCTCGCCGCCTGCGGCGTCAACCTCAACTGGGCCCCGTCGGCCGACGTGAACTCCAACCCGTCCAACCCTGTGATCGGCGTACGCTCCTTCGGCGCCGACACCGACCTGGTCGCCCGCCACACGGCGGCCTATGTGACGGGCCTCCAATCTGCCGGAGTCGCCGCCTGCACCAAGCACTTCCCGGGCCACGGCGACACGGCCGTCGACTCCCACCACGCGCTCCCGCGCATCGACGTGGACACATCGGTACTCCAGTCCCGCGAACTGGCCCCGTTCCGCGCGGCGATCGCGGCCGGAACCCGCGCGGTGATGAGCGCGCACATCCTGATCCCCGCCCTGGACCAGGACCACCCGGCGACCCTCTCGCCGCGCATGCTCACGGAGTTGCTCCGCGGCGAACTCGGCTACGCCGGCCTCATCGTCACCGACGGCATGGAGATGCAGGCCATCGCGGGTACGTACGGAATCGAGCGCGGCAGCGTCCTCGCCGTGGCCGCCGGCGCCGACGCGATTTGTGTGGGCGGCGGCCTCGCCGACGACGAGACGGTACGACGCCTGCGCGACGCTCTCGTCTCGGCGGTCCGCACCGGCGAACTCCCCGAGGAACGCCTGGCGGACGCGGCGGAACGGGTCCGGGCGCTGGCCCGCTGGACCGCCGCCGCGGCGGCAACGGACACGGAACGCACCCCCGACACCGAGGTGGGCCTCCGCGCAGCCCGCCGCGCCCTGAGGACGACCGCTGCGGAGCCCTTCACCCCGCTCACCGAACCGCCCTACGTCGCCGCCCTCACCCCCGTCGCCAACATCGCGGTCGGCGACGAGACCCCCTGGGGCGTCGCGGCGGAACTCTTCCGCCTCCTCCCCGGCACGGAGACGGGCAGCTTCGCCGGCGAGGACGCGGGCCGCACCGCCCTGGCCGCGGCCGGCCCCCGCCGCATCGTGGCCGTAGTCCGCGACGAACACCGCCACCCCTGGATGGCATCCGCCCTGGACACCCTGCTGTCGGCCCGCCCCGACACGATCGTGGTGGAGATGGGCCTCCCTCAGGCCACTCCCCGAGGCGCCCTCCACATCGCCACTCACGGCGCGGCCCGGGTATGCGGACGAGCGGCGGCGGAGGTCATCGCGGGGGAGTAGCAGCTACGACGCCGAAGGCGCCGGGCCCTTTCAAGGGACCGGCGCCTGCCGCGCCCTTCAGGGGCGCGGGGAACTGCGCGAGCAACCCACCTCGGCCCGCAGTCCGCAGACTACAAAACTCGGCAGACGAAACCCGGCTAAATCCCCTGCCAGGCGGGCTTGTTGACATACGTGTGCCGGAAGTAATCCGCAAACTTCAGCTTGGACGCGGCCGCCTCATCGACAACAACCGTCGCATGCGGATGCATCTGCAGCGCCGAGGCGGGGCACACCGCAGCCACCGGCCCCTCAACAGTGGCGGCGACCGCGTCGGCCTTCCCCTCACCGGTCGCCAGCAGCACCAGATGCCGCGCCTCGAGAATCGTCCCGATCCCCTGAGTGATCACGTGATGCGGCACCTGCTCGATGTCCCCGTCGAAGAACCGCGCATTGTCGACCCGGGTCTGCTCGGTCAGCGTCTTGATCCGGGTCCGCGAGGCCAACGAGGAGCACGGCTCGTTGAACCCGATGTGCCCGTCGGTCCCGATCCCGAGCAACTGCAGATCCACCCCGCCGGCCTCGGCCAACGCCGTGTCGTACGCGGCACACGCCAACTGCACGTCCTCGGCCGTCCCGTCGGGCCCCATGAACGCGTCCATCCCGATCCCGAGCGGCTCCAGCACCTCACGCCTGAGCACCGAACGGTACGACTCCGGATGCTCGGCCGGCAGCCCCACATACTCGTCGAGCTGCGCGATCCGCGCCCGCGAGGCGTCCACGGCACCGGAGCGCACCTTGGCCGCGAGCGCCTCGTAGATGGGCAGCGGGGTGGAGCCGGTGGCCACGCCCAGCAGCGCCGCGGGCTTGCGCCTCAGAAGCTGCGCCATGGCCTCGGCAATGAGCTCGCCGCCCGACTTGGCGTCCGGAACGATGACAACTTCCACGCTGGCCTGCCGATCTGAAGAAACGGTCCGTAGAGGGGGGCTCAACCGGCACCCGGAACGGGCTATGTGGTTTAGACCAATCTAACAGAGTCGCCCCTTGTGGCCCAGGTCGAGTGGGGTCATCGTCTTTCCATGCGGAGGACAGACGCCATTCGCCGTGGGGGAGTCGAATGGGGCCGGTACTGCCCTGCGCAGCACCTCGCAGCACTGCGCAACCGACCCGGAAGGACCCCACCATGACCGCCGCGACACCGGACCCCCCGACCGACGTCCCGGGCCGGATCATGGCCCGCGAGATGGCCGAGCAGCCCGCCGTGCTGCGCCGCCTCCTGGAGGAGGGCGCCCCCGGCATCCGGCAGGTGGCCCAGGACATCGCCGCCCGCAAACCCCGCTTCGTCCTGCTGACCGCCCGCGGCACCTCCGACAACGCCGCCCTCTACGCCAAGTACCTCCTGGAGATCCGCCTCGGCCTGCCCTGCGGCCTCACCTCGATGTCCACCACCACGGCGTACGGCGCCCGCCCGGACCTCACCGACGTCCTCGTCGTCACCGTCAGCCAGTCCGGCGGCTCCCCCGACCTGGTGGCCTCGACCCGCGCCGCCCGCGAGGCCGGTGCGATCACCCTGGCCGTGACCAACAACCCCGGCTCACCGCTGGCCGGCGTCTCCGAGTACCACGTCGACATCATGGCCGGGCCGGAGAAGGCCCTCCCCGCGACCAAGACCTATACGGCCTCCCTCCTCGCCCTCTACCTCTTCGTCGAGGGCCTGCACGGCGGCGACGGTGCCCCCGCGAAGGCGCTGCCGGACCTCGCCGAGCAGCTGCTCGCCCGGCAGGACGAGATCCGCGCCCTCGCGGCCCGCTACCGCTTCGCCGAACGCATGGTCATCACCTCCCGCGGCTACGGCTATCCCACGGCCAAGGAGGCCGCCCTCAAGCTCATGGAGACCAGCTACATCCCCGCCCTCTCCTACTCCGGCGCCGACCTCCTGCACGGCCCCCTCGCCATGGTCGACAACGTCTCCCCGGTCATCGCGGTGGTCACCGACGGCAAGGGCGGCGAGGCCCTCCAGCCCGTTCTCGACCGGCTGCGCGGCCGCGGCGCAGACCTGTTCGTCGTCGGCCCCGCGCACCAGGTCGAGCAGGCCTCGGCCGGCTTCGTCCTGCCCACCGAGGGCGTGGCCGAGGAGGTCCAGCCGATCCTGGAGATCATCCCGCTCCAGCTCCTGGCCCACGAGATCACCATCGCCCGCGGCCAGGACCCGGACGCCCCGCGCGCGCTGGCGAAGGTGACGGAGACGCACTGAGCCCCACCGCGGTTCCGGCAGCAGCTGCCCGCGGCCCCGCCGGACGCCCTGCGTGTCCTGCAGGGCCGGATGCGAGCCGCGAGGAGCTGGAAGCGTCCGCGGAAATTGCCATGCCCATCTGGCCCCGCACATGAACCCACACGGGTTAGGCTGCGTGGTGGACACCAGGGCGTCCAACCTGTTGGAGTCGGGCCGGGAAATAACAACAACGAACAGGCTCCAACGCATGGACACGCATAGTGGTCTAGTCCACAATTGAAGTGGTGAGACTTCCGTCTTCCCCGCACAGGAAGACGGACGGAGGATCCGGAGCTCTCTGCCCTGACTGCCCCGGCTCCTCATCCTTCGGCCATCCGGGACCGCACACCCCGCGGCCGATATTGCTCCGGGCTGCGGTGCCGGGAGGGTTGAGGGTCCCTCCCAGGCGCCGCGGCCCGCGGGTGTTCTCAGGGCCTGTACGGACCTCCGGTCGTATTTAGGACCTGCACATACCCCCAGGTACGCTCACACACGTGCCCTCCATGAACGAACTGGTCCGCCAGCACACCGCCCTCGACGACTCCGACCTCGAGTGGCTCCATCTGCTGGTCTCGGAGTGGCAGCTGCTGTCCGACCTCTCCTTCGCCGACCTCGTCCTGTGGGTCCCCACCCGCGACGGCACACGCTACGTCTCCGTCGCCCAGATGCGCCCCAACACGGGCCCCACCTCCTACCAGGACGACATGGTCGGCCACCTCGTCCCGCGCGGCCGCCGCCCCATGCTGGACGCGGCGCTGGACGAAGGCCGGATCGTGCGCGAGGGCGATCCCGAGTGGCGCGAGGAGGTCCCCGTGCGGGTCGAGTCGATCCCCGTACGGCGGGACGGACGCGTCCTCGGCGTCATCGCGCGCAACACCAACCTCCTGACCGTGCGCACCCCGAGTCGCCTCGAACTGACGTATCTGCAGAGCGCCTCGGACCTGGCGCAGATGATCGCGGCCGGTTCCTTCCCGTTCGCGAACCAGCAGATGGACATGGATGCCGCGCCGCGCGTCGGCGACGGCCTGATCCGCCTCGACGCGGACGGCATCGTCCAGTACGCCTCCCCGAACGCACTGTCTGCGTACCACCGCATGGGCCTCGCCTCCGACCTCGTCGGCCAGCACCTCGGCAAGACCACCGCCGAACTCGCCCCGACCCGCGGCCCGGTGGACGAGGCGCTGTCCAAGGTGGCCAGCGGCTGGGCGCCCCGCGAGTTCGAGATCGAGGCCAGGGACGGGGTCATCCAGTTCCGCGCGATCCCGCTCAAGCCCAAGGGCACCCGCATCGGTTCGCTGGTCCTGCTCCGCGACGTCACCGAACTGCGCCGCCGCGAGCGCGAGTTGATCACCAAGGACGCGACCATCCGGGAGATCCACCACAGGGTGAAGAACAACCTCCAGACGGTCGCGGCCCTGCTCCGCCTGCAGGCCCGGCGCATCGAGTCCGACCGCGGCCGGGAGGCGCTCGAAGAAGCCGTCCGCCGTGTCGGATCGATCGCAATCGTGCACGAGACGCTCTCCCAGAACCTCGACGAGCGAGTGGAGTTCGACGAGATCGCCGACCGGGTGCTGGCCATGGTCGCGGAGATCTCGCCGGGCAAGGTCACCGGCCGGCGCAGCGGCCGCTTCGGCATCCTGGACGCCGAGGTGGCCACCCCGCTGTCCATGGTCCTGACGGAAATCCTGCAGAACGCGCTCGAACACGGCTTCCGCGAGGGCGACACCGGCACGGTCGAGGTCTCAGCGGTCCGCGGCGGCACGACAAAGGAGGCCCGTCTCCTGGTCACCGTCCAGGACGACGGCGTCGGCCTGCCCGAGGGCTTCGACCCGCACACCGCCGGCAACCTGGGGCTGCAGATCGTACGGACCCTGGTGGAGGGGGAGTTGGGCGGCACGTTCGACATGGTCCCGGCGCCGGAGCGGGGGACGCGGGTGATCCTCGACGTTCCGGTGCAGGCGAACAAGTAGCGCCGTACACACGAGGTGCCGTACGACAGGTCCGTGCACAGCAAGAAGCCCCGGACCGTTCCAGGTCCGGGGCTGAAATGCTCGTTGCCAGCTTGTGCTGCGCATCGGGGGTACTGCGCGCTGCGGCTCGGGGGCGGGAGATGCGTACTCGCTGTACGCGCCGCCAAGCTCAGGCTGCGGGGCGGGTTGTCAGGCGGAGGCCTGACGGGCCCGGTTGCGGGCGGCACGGCGCTTCATGGCGCGACGCTCGTCCTCGCTGAGACCACCCCAGACGCCGGAGTCCTGGCCGGACTCGAGCGCCCACTGCAGGCACTGCTCCATGACGGGGCAGCGGCGGCAGACGGCCTTGGCTTCCTCGATCTGCAGCAGCGCAGGACCGGTGTTGCCGATGGGGAAGAAGAGCTCGGGGTCTTCCTCGCGGCAAACGGCGTTGTGACGCCAGTCCATGGCTGCTACCTCTCCTTGGTATTACATGCGGGTTGCTTGTGAATGTGAACGCTTTCACGAATCCCTCAACAAGTGAAGGGCCGAGCGCCAGGTTCCCTGGCGAGGTCCTGTGATTTGGAGAGGGGTTCCGGTGATCTGTTGAGGCCGGTGTTGCGGGCCGTCCCGATCGCCACGTAGAGACTCGCAAACCTCAGCGGCGGATACAACCCCTTCCGGAAAGTTTTTTTTGATTCCTCGGTGTCGACTAGGTCACAGCCGTACTTCCATGGGGTGGATCCTGGCCTAAACGTTCGAGTGAAAGGACTTCAGCCCTTTCTGCTCACACAATCACACGCAGTGCACGGCGTACGCCTGTGAACGTCACGCTCGTACGCAGCCCCAGGTGGTCGCCGTCCATCTGGAGGGGTAGGGGCACCTTCGAATGCAAGGTGAACCGGTCCAGGTCGTGCAGGGACACCACGTGCTTGCCATGGGGTCCGCGCTCGGGGGACGAAGTGAGCAACTGCGTGGCATACCGGGCAGCCGAGACCGTGGACATACGGCTGAGACTCAGCAGGTCGAGCCCGGTATCGAACGAGGCCTTAGGCGAGGCGTACACCGGACGATTGCCCAGATACGTCCACGGTGACGTGTTGCAGATTATCGACAGCACCAGATCGGTCACCGGCTCCTCGCCGGGCCGCTCCAGAGTGATCGACCCGTGCCGCCGGTTGGGTTCCTGCAGGAACTGGCGTGCGACCTGGCGCAGGTACAGGGCGTGGGTGGATTTCCTGCCCTGCTCGCGCTGCTGCTCGACCCGCCCCACCACGCCGGCGTCGAAGCCGAGCCCCGCACAGAACGTGAACCAGCGGGAGGGCACCGCCTCGTCCTCGGTACCCGGCGTGCCTTCGGCGATGCCCATGCCGACCGTACGTTCGCTGCCCTCGCGCAGGGCGTCCAGCAGTGCGCCGGTCGCCTCGACGGCGTCGTTGGGCAGGCCCAGGGCGCGGGCGAAGACATTCGTGGAGCCGCCGGGGACCACGGCCAGACGGGGGAGGCCCTCCAGGTCGGGGCCCGCGTGCAGCAGGCCATTGACCACCTCGTTGACCGTGCCGTCGCCGCCGAGGGCCACGACGAGGTCGATGTCGTCGCTCTCCGCCGCCTGCCGGCCCAGGTCGCGCGCGTGTCCGCGGTACTCCGTGGTGACCGCCTCGAGCTTCATCTCGCTCGCCAGGGCATGGGTCAGGACATCGCGCGTACGTGCGCTTGTGGTGGTTGCTGCCGGATTGGCCACGAGAAGTGCACGCATGAGTTGCAGCGTACCTACTGGGAAGTACCGGGCACAGCTCGAGGTAGGGATCAGGTAAGAGGTGGGGGCGTGAGGCTCACCACGGGGTGGTGGCTCAACCTCGCCCCGGCGGTCCGCGTCCCCCGGGCTCGCCCTGGAGGCGCACGTCCCCAGGGCTACCCTTCAGGGGTGACCAGTGAGAAGACCCCCGCCACCGAGGAAAACACCGGCCCCCGCCCGCGCCGCCTGACCTACGCCGCGGCGCTCGCCGCGCTGGAGGGGTTTGCACTGGCCGTCGGAGGCGTCTGGATGCTCGTGGAGGGCCTCACGGGTGCCCCGGACGACCGCCGGTCCGCCGTCACCGGCGGTGTCACGCTGTTCGTCCTCGCCCTGCTGCCGCTGCTGGCCGCGCGCGGGCTGCTCAGGCAGAAGAGCTGGAGCCGGGGACCGGCCGTGATCACGCAGATCATGGCGCTGCCGGTGGCCTACAACCTGCTGCAGGCCGACAGTGTGGCGATCCCGGCGGGCATCGCGCTCGCCGTCGTGGCCGTCGTCGAGCTGGTCCTGCTGGTCAATCCGGCGACGACCCAGGCCCTCGGGATCAAGGGCCCGGGCCGTGCGCAGGACGGCAAGCAGTAGTCCTACTCCTCCACCAGGAGCTTCTCCCGCAGCTGGGCCAGTGTGCGGGCCAGCAGCCGGGACACGTGCATCTGTGAAATGCCGACCTCCTGCGCGATCTGCGACTGCGTCATGTTGCCGAAGAAACGCAGCAGCAGGATCCGCTTCTCCCGGGGCGGCAGGTCCTCCAGGAGCGGCTTGAGCGACTCGCGGTACTCGACGCCCTCCAGGGCCTCGTCCTCGGCGCCCAGGGTGTCGGCCACGGCCGGGGACTCGTCGTCCGTGTCGGGGACGTCCAGGGAGAGTGTGGAGTACGCGTTGGCGGACTCCAGGCCCTCCAGGACCTCCTCCTCGGAGATCGCCAGCTTCTCGGCGAGCTCGTGCACCGTGGGGGAGCGGCCGTGCTGCTGGGAGAGCTCAGCGGTCGCCGTCGTCAGGGCCAGGCGCAGCTCCTGCAGGCGCCGGGGCACGCGCACCGCCCAGCCCTTGTCGCGGAAGTGGCGCTTGATCTCACCGACGACCGTCGGGGTCGCGTACGTCGAGAACTCGACGCCGCGCTCCGGGTCGAAGCGGTCGACCGACTTGATCAGGCCGATGGTGGCGACCTGCGTGAGGTCGTCCAGCGGCTCGCCGCGGTTGCGGAAGCGGCGCGCGAGATGCTCGACGAGCGGCAGGTGCATACGGACCAGCTTGTTGCGCAGTTCCGCGTACTCCGTGCTGCCGTCCTTCAGGCTGCGCAGCTCGATGAACATCGCGCGCGCCCCGCTGCGGTCCTGTGCGTCGTGCTGCGTGGCCTGCGGCACGCGCTGCGCGTTCTGCCCGTCGCCCTCGGCGTTTCGCTCGTGCTCGCTCATCGTCCCGCCCGTCGCCCTTCTCCGAGCCCTCGCCTCTGCTCGGACCGGGGTGACCCCGTTCCGTCCGTCCAGAGGCGTGCTCTGCACGGCACCTTCCCGATCCCGCTGCCCGTCGTCCGGGAAGCCGGCCGCCGCTGCGCTGTCGGCGTCGTCCTCCGGATGCGGCCGGGCCTGCTCGGGGATGCCGTCGATGCCGTCGGCGCCGCCCACGGAGTCCCCGATGCGTCGGGATCCGTCTGCGCCCTCGGCCGGCAGCTCTCGTGTGCCGCGCTCTTCGTCACGCACCGGCCCGTCCCCTGTCCTCACGCCGGCCCGGGTCCCGCGCCGCGCTGTTTGTAGAGGCTGATCGAAACGGTTTTGTCCTTGTCCACGGCGGAGGAGACCTTGCCCGCAAGTGCGGACAGGACGGTCCAGGCGAAGGTGTCCCGCGAGGGGGCGTGGCCGTCCGTGGTCGGGGCCGAGACGGTGACCTCGAGAGAGTCGTCGACGAGCCGGAAGACGCAGCTCAGCACCGAGCCGGGCACGGCCTGCTGGAGCAGGATCGCGCAGGCCTCGTCCACCGCGATGCGAAGGTCCTCGATCTCGTCGAGGGTGAAGTCCAAACGGGCCGCGAGGCCGGCAGTCGCC
This sequence comes from Streptomyces sp. NRRL S-646, assembly GCF_000720765.1. GTDB lineage: Bacteria > Actinomycetota > Actinomycetes > Streptomycetales > Streptomycetaceae > Streptomyces. The sequence goes on along the minus strand of NZ_JODC01000003.1, from coordinate 156,850 downwards.
GTACGCAGCACCGACAGGTAGGCACCCGCAGCCGGCAGCCGGACTTCCACGAAGTCCTGGGTCGCGGGCTCGCCTGCGATCTGGGACACCCTCACCTCCAAGGTGGTACAAGCTTCTCGGGGCCGAGGGTTGCCCCCCGGGATAACGCGATGTGTGGTTCAGCGGTGACGCTATCGCGCTCTCAAGTTTCCCGTCCCCGGGACCCCAACCCCTTGCCGTCACTCACAGTAAAACTGTGGACACGCTCCGTGTCTAGGGGTCTGCGGCTCCAATTGGGAAGAACGCGCGCCGGGTTGACGTACCCAGACGTCAGACGGTCGAACCGTCCGGATCGTGGGTCGTCCCCCGGCTGTCCAGGGTCACACGAGAACGTGGTCCACGAAGCACCAACGCCAGTTCTCGCCGGGTTCGAATGTGCGCATGATCGGGTGGCCGGAGTCCTTGTGGTGCTCCGTCGCATGCCGGCCGGGCGAGGAGTCGCAGCAGCCGACATGGCCGCAGGTGAGGCACAGCCGCAGCTGTACCGGGTGCGTGCCCGCTGCCAGACACTCCGGACATGTCTCGGTCCGTGGACCGGGTTCCGGATCGGGCAGCGCGTCGGCGTGCGTGCACTGTTTCATGATTGCCAGATTACGACGGGTGTGCGGATGACCGCGCGGAAAAACGAGGGCGGGCGAGGACGATGGACGTGATGCCACTGCTGTTGCTGGTGGCGGGGAGCGCCGCGATCGCCGCCGTGGCCCGGCGCACCCCGGTGCCGGCCCCGCTGCTGCTCGTGGCGGTGGGGCTCGCCGTCTCGTACGTCCCCGGGGTACCGGACTACACCCTCGACCCGGACATCGTGCTGCCGCTGGTGCTGCCCCCGCTGCTGCACAAGGAGGCCGTCGAGAGCTCGTACCTCGATCTGCGGGCGACGATGCGGCCGGTGGCGCTGCTGTCGGTGGGCTACGTGCTGTTCGCGACCTTCGCCGTCGGCTGGGTCGCCTATCTCGTCGTGCCCGGACTGCCGCTGCCCGCGGCACTGGTGCTGGGCGCGGTGGTGGCGCCGACGGACGCGGTCGCGGCGGCGTCGGTCGCCCGCCGGGTGGGGCTGCCCTCCCGGATCACCACGATCCTGCAGGGTGAGTCCCTGCTGAACGACGCGACCGCGATCACCGCGTACCGGGTGGCCGTCGCGGCCGCTGCCGGCGAGGGCGCCTCCTGGGTCGGCGGGATCGGCGAGTTCCTGCTGGCGGCGGTCGGCGGCGTGGTGGTCGGGCTGGTCCTGATGCTGCCGATCCACTGGCTGCGCACACACGTGAGGGAGGCGCTGCTGCAGAACACCATGTCCCTGCTGATCCCGTTCGTCGCCTACGCCGTCGCCGAGCAGGTGCACGCCTCCGGTGTCCTCGCGGTCGTGGTCGTCGCCCTCTACCTCGGTCACCGCGCGTGGGAGGTCGACTTCGCCACCCGTCTCCAGGAGGAGGCGGTGTGGAAGGTGGTCGCGTTCGTCCTGGAGTCCGCGGTGTTCGCCCTCATCGGCCTGCAACTGCCCGTGGTCCTCAAGGGCCTCGGTGAGTACGAGGGCGTGGACGCCGCCTGGTACGCGGTCGCCGTCTTCCTGGTGGTCGTCGCGACCCGGTTCGTATGGGTGTATCCGGGGACGTTCGTGCCCCGCCTGCTGTCCGCGCGGATCAGGGAACGCGAGGACAACCCCACCTGGAGGGGGCCGATCGTCACCTCCTGGGCCGCCATGCGCGGTGTCGTCTCCCTCGCCATCGCCTTCTCGATCCCGCTCACCGTGCACGGCGGCGGCGACTTCCCGCAGCGCAACCTCATCCTCTTCCTGACCTTCACGACGGTCATCGGCACCCTGGTGGTGCAGGGCCTCACCCTGGCACCGGTGATCCGCCTGCTGAAGTTCCCCGGCCGGGACGTACAGGCCGAGACCCTCGCCGAGGCCAACGCCCAGGCGCAGGCCTCCCGGGTCGCCGAGCAGCGCCTCGACGAACTCCTCACCGACGAGCGCAACGTCCTCCCGCCACCCCTCGCCGACCGTCTGCGCCAGGTCCTGGAGCGCCGCCGCAACGCCGTCTGGGAACGCCTCGGCCAGACCAACCCGGTCACCGGTGAATCCGTCGACGACACCTACCGCCGGCTGTCCCGGGAGATGATCGGCGCCGAGCGCGCGATGTTCGTGAGGCTGCGGGACGGCCGCTACATCGACGACGAGATGCTGCGCACGCTGCTGCGCAGGCTGGACCTGGAGGAGGCGGCGGCCTACCGGGAGACGGTGGAGGGCTCCTGAGGGAAGGGCCGCCCGGTGACGACGGCCGCGACGGTCGTCCCGCGCGTGAACGCGTCCTCGTCGGCCAGGGTGACAAGTCCGTACAGCAACTTGGCGACATAGAGACGCTCGACGGGCACTCCGTGACGCTCCTCGAAGTCCTCGGCGAAGGCGTCGAGTTCGCCGGGCACGCGCGCGTAGCCGCCGAAGTGGAAGCGGTCGTCGAGGGTCCACGCACCGCGCCGGCCGCCGAATGCGCGCTCCTGGAGCGCCTCTATGTCGGCGGACAGGAATCCGCCTTTGAGGACGGGTACGCCGAGCGCGCGCTGACCGGGGGCCAGCCCGGCGGCCAGCCCGGCCAGCGTTCCGCCCGTACCGCAGGCGAGGGCGACGACATCGGCCCGCCCGCGCAGCTCCTCACCCAGGGCCCGGCAGCCGCGTACGGCTTCGGCATTGCTGCCGCCCTCAGGGACGACATACGAGTCCTCCGCGCCGACCGTGCGCAGCACGCGCGCGAGGACGTCCGGTTCGGTCTTGCGGCGGTACGTCGACCTGTCGACGAAGTGCAGCCGCATCCCGTCGGCCGCGCACCGGGCCAGGGAGGGGTTGAGGGGGCGGTCGGCCAGCTCCTGGCCGCGGACCACACCGACGGTCGGCAGCCCGAGGAGCCGGCCCGCGGCGGCCGTCGCGCGCAGATGGTTGGAGTACGCACCGCCGAAGGTGACGACGGTACGACCGGCCGCGGCGGCGAGATTGGGCGCCAGCTTGCGCCACTTGTTGCCGATGAGCTCCGGGTGGATGAGGTCGTCGCGCTTGAGGAGGAGACGGAGGCCGCGGTGGGTGAAACGGTCGTCCTCGATCTCCTGCAGGGGGGAGGGCAGCTGGGGGTGCAGAGCGGCGAGATCGGGGACGTCTGGGCTGACCACGGCACCATTGTCACGCCGGCCGGGTATTCCGCCGGCCGGGGTTTGGTCTTTCAGCCCGTCCGGCGTTTGAGGACGAGGCCGTTCAGGCCGAAGCACCCGTCCCAAAGAAGCAGCCCCCAGCAGGGCACGCACCACCGCCGGGTGCCGTCACCTCAGCCGCTCATGGATCCGCTCCCGCAACCACGCCATCGTGAACCCCCGCGGATCCACCTTCCCCGGCTGCCACTCCAGGTGACCGATCACCGACCGTTCCGTCCAGCCGTGGTACCGGCACACCGCTGCCGCGGCCTTCTCGATGGCCTCCAGCTGGGCCTCGGGCCAGGGGTCCTCGCCGTCGCCGAGGTTCTCGCACTCGAAGCCGTAGAAGTGACGGTTGCCGTCGGTGTTCGCCTCGTTGTCCGGCGGGAGCGCCTTCTCGGCGATCACCGCACGCAGCACGTCGTCGTCACCGAGGCCCGCGTGGTTGGCGCGGCCGTAGCCCACCAGGTGGACCGTGCCGTCCTTGGTGATCACGCCGTGGCAGAGCGGGCCTGGCAGGCCGGCGTAGCCGTCCCGGCAGATCTCGACGGTGCGTTCGCTGCCGCTGGTGACGGTGTGGTGGATCATCACGCCGTACACCGGGCCCCAGGGCCCCTTGTGGTTGCGGTTGTGATGTTCCCAGTCGCCGACCTCGACGACGGTGAGGCCCTCCGCCCTGAGGCCGTCGAGGAAACTGCCCGCGGACATGGGTGAGGCCATGACCGCCTCCTTCGTACCGTGCCGACGGCCGCCCGACGCGACCGCCCGTGCAGGGGGTTGTACCGAAAGTGACGGTGCCGTCACACATGGTGTTCGCGGCGAGGGAGTGGATCCGGCCATTCCGCACGGGCCTGCCGTTGGACCGGATCCCCATTTGTGCCCAGCGGTCGGTGATCCATTCCCGCTCTTTCGGGTAATAGCACAGACACGTTCCGTGATGGAAGGCTTGTGCCGCGGAGATCGATGCAGCGGCGCACATCGCGCCGGCTGTGGGAGCGGGGAGGGCAATTCTCATATGTCGGTAGGCGAAGAGGTCCGTTCGGAGCAGGGCAAGCCGCAGCAGAGCCTCGGCACTTCCGCCGCGCGGAACCTGGCCACGACGACCAAGTCGGCACCCCAGATGCAGGAGATCAGCTCACGCTGGCTGCTGCGCACACTGCCGTGGGTGAACGTCCAGGGTGGTACGTACCGGGTCAACCGGCGTCTGAGCTACGCGGTGGGGGACGGCCGCATCACGTTCGTGAAGACCGGCGACCGGGTCGAGGTCATCCCCGCGGAGCTGGGCGAACTTCCCGCGCTGCGGTCGTACGAGGACGAGGAGGTGCTGGCGGAGCTCGCCCAGCGCTGCCGGCAGCAGGAGTTCGCGCCCGGCAGTGTGATCGCCTCGTTCGGCAGTCAGACCGACGGGGTCCATCTGCTGGCACACGGCAGGGTCGAGAAGATCGGCACGGGCCCGTACGGCGACGACGCGGTCCTCGGGGTGCTCGCCGACGGCGCCTACTTCGGCGACGCGGCGCTGCTCGACCCGGACGCCATCTGGGAGTACACGGCCCGCGCGGACACCGCGTGCACGGTGCTGACCCTCTCCCGCCAGGACGTCGAACTGGTCGCGGAGCGCAGCGACTCCCTGCGGGAGCACCTCCAGCAGCTGCGCGCGATTCCGGAGCAGCGCACCAACAAGTACGGCGAGAAGGCCGTCGACCTCGCCGCCGGCCACAGCGGCGAGCCGGACATCCCGCACACCTTCGTGGACTACGAGGCCAGGCCCCGCGAGTACGAACTGAGCATCGCCCAGACCGTGCTGCGCATCCACTCGCGCGTCGCCGACCTCTACAACCAGCCCATGAACCAGACCGAGCAGCAACTCAGGCTCACGGTCGAGGCGCTGAAGGAGCGCCAGGAGCACGAGCTGGTCAACAACCGCGAGTTCGGACTGCTGCACAACTGCGAGTACGACCAGCGGCTCCAGCCGCACGACGGCGTGCCCAGCCCCGACGACCTGGACGAGCTGCTCAGCCGGCGGCGCGGCACCAAGCTGCTGCTCGCCCACCCGCGCGCGATCTCCGCGATCGGCCGTGAGCTCAACAAGCGCGGCCTCGTCCCCGAGACGATCGAGGTGGCCGGCAACCGCATCCCGACCTGGCGCGGTGTGCCGATCTACCCGTGCAACAAGATCCCGGTCTCCGAGGCCCGTACGAGCTCGATCATCGCCATGCGTACCGGCGAGGCCGAGCAGGGCGTCATCGGACTGCAGCAGGCCGGCATCCCGGACGAGATCGAGCCGAGCCTGTCCGTGCGCTTCATGGGCATCAACGAACAGGCGATCATCAAGTACTTGGTGACGGCCTACTACTCGGCGGCGGTCCTGGTGCCGGACGCGCTCGGTGTGTTGGAGAACGTGGAGATCGGCCGGTGGAGGTGACGTTTCTGCACCTGGGAGCCGTGTCCCCGCCCGCCAGGGCGGGTACACCCCGGTCGTATGCGCCCAGCCACAGCGGAACCGCCACCGTCCGCGAACTGACCGAGGGAGATCCCATGGCCGAGTTCATGACGGAGGCGAAGCAGCGAACCACGGGGGCGCAGCCGCTCGACGGGCACGAGGCGGCCGCGATCCTGGAGCGCACCCGGTCCTGCGTCGACCCCGAACTGCGCGCGGCGATCGACTCGTTGCCCGGCTCCATGCGCCGGATCGCGCTCTACCACTTCGGCTGGGAGCACGCGGACGGCACCCCGGCGGCGGGCAGCGCGGGCAAGGCGATCCGTCCCGCGCTCGTCCTCACCGCGGCCGCCGCGCTCGGCGGCCCGGGCGCGCGCGAGGCGGCGAGGCGGGCGGCCGCGGCGGTGGAGCTGGTGCACAACTTCACGCTGCTGCACGACGACGTGATGGACCGGGACACCACCCGCCGGCACCGGCCCACCGCGTGGAGCGTGTTCGGCGACGCAGACGCGATCCTCGCCGGGGACGCCCTGCAGGCACTGGCCTTCGGGCTGCTCGCCGAGGACCCGCACCCGGCGTCCGGGCCGGCCGCGGCCCGGCTCGCGGCCTGCGTCGTCGAACTGTGCGCGGGACAGCACGCGGACACGGAGATGGAGCGGCGCAGCCCCGGCGAGATCACCCTCGACGAGGTGCTGACCATGGCGGAGGCCAAGACGGGCGCCCTGCTCGGCTGCGCCTGCGCCCTGGGCGCGCTGTATGCGGGGGCGTCCGACGAGGACGTCGAGGCGCTGGACGCGTTCGGCCGCCAGGCCGGGCTCGCCTTCCAGCTCATCGACGACGTCATCGGCATATGGGGCGACCCGCACCGCACCGGAAAACCGGTCGGCGCGGACCTGATGGCCCGCAAGAAGTCCCTGCCGGTGGTCGCCGCGCTCACCTCGGGCACCCCGGCGGCCTCGGAACTGGCCGAGCTGTACGAAGTGCCGTACAGCACGGGGGACGAGGAGGAACTCGCGCATACGGCTCTCGCCGTCGAGCAGGCCGGCGGGCGGGACTGGGCTCAGGTCCAGGCCGCGGACCGGATGGCCCGCGCCATGCAGGAACTGGCCCGCACGGTCCCCGACCCGGAGGCGGCAGGAGGTCTGCTCGCGCTGGCGGAGTTCGTGACGCGGCGCACCAGCTGACCGCAGCCCTCACAGACCCCGGAGCCCACCGGGGCGGCCGCGCGGCTCCTGACCCCGCACGGCCGTCGAGGCTCCGGCCGGGCGGGTCCCGCACATCCCCACGGTGTGCGGGGCTCGCCACCCCCCCTTTGCGCCTGAACCGGCGCCGCTCTCGCGGAGCTGGTTGCCCGCCTTCGTGGTTCCTCAATTGATGGTGGCGGTATTCGCCGGACAGTGCCGTATAGGCTCAACAGCCGTACAACCGAAGTTGGTTGAGGTGAAAGGGCGGCACATGGGTGTGGCGATCCGGGCGGCGGACGAGGGCGACCGGGAGATGGTCGTGCGGCTGCTGGACGAGGCCTTCCAGGATGATCCGGTCAGTGGCTGGGTCTTTCCCGGCGACGAGTACCGCCGTACGACCCACCACAGGCTGATGGCCGCCTTCACCGGGATCGTGCTCGCCGAGGGCCGGATCGACGTCACGGAGGACGGCAGCGCGTGCGCGTTGTGGCTGTCCGTGCCCGCCGGAGAGCACGCTGCCGAAGAGGATGCCGCCGACGACGGTCCCGCCCGGCTGCGTGCCGCCGTCGATCCCGGGAACGAGCGCATCGAGCTGATCGGCCGCCTGACCGCGGAGATCCACCCCGCCGGACGTGCCCACGAGTACCTGTGGATGATCGGCGTGACTCCGGAGCACCAGGGCGAGGGGATCGGCAGCGCGCTCGTCCAGCACGTCCTCGACCGCTGCGACCGCGAGGGTCTGCCCGCCTATCTGGAGGCGAGCAGCGCCCGCAGCCGCGGGATGTACGAGCGCCTCGGCTTCGAGCTCACCGGCCGCCCCCTCGACCTCCCGAACGGCCCGCAGATGTGGCCGATGTGGCGGGAGCCCCGCGGCTGACCTGCCTGTCCGGGGCGACCACCACCTCTCCGGGGCGACCACCACCTCTCCGGGGCGACCGTCGCCACGATCCGCTCCACCAGCCCCTCCGGCACCCCGACCCCGGGCAGTACGCCGTCGAGGACGCCCGGCAGCATCAGGTGCTCCAGGATCAGGCCGAGCATGGCGAGGTGGAGCACGGCGACGGTCTCGTCCCCGCCGGGCAGCCCCGCCGACCGGTGGAACTCCATGCCCTGCTCCGGGTCGGCGCGGGCCGACCTCACGGGGGAGTGCCCCGAGACCCTGCCGACCCACGGCCGCCGACCGCTCGGTATCGACGAGCTGCCGAACAAGCGGTTCGACACGATCATCCAGGGCCGCGCCGGCTACGACGTCGCGCTGCGGGAGTCGAGATCATCGCGGAGGACCTGGTCGCAACGGCGTCCTCGTCCGCACCTACGCGCGGCGGCGCTGACCGGCCTACGCTGAGGGCATGGACAGCTCAGAACACATCTGTCCGGTCTGCGGACAGCCCGTGGAAACGGTCGTCAAGCGCCACAAGACCCTGGGCGTGTGGGTCCCGGTCTGGGTGGCGGGCCCCTGCCGCAACCCCGCGTGCGAGGCGTACGTCGCCGAAGGCGCCGAACCGGTCCAGGAGCCCGGAAAACCCGCCGCGAAAAACTCCTGAGCCCCGTGTCGAGAATCCCGGCCCGGCTCCGACGTCCCCCGTGAGAGCCGCCCACCGCGGGCGGTACGAGCCGAAGGAGCAGAGTCATGAAGTACCTGGTCATGGTGCAGTGCACGCAGGCGGACTACGAGGGCATGCAGGGCAGGGCCAACGCGACCTCCCCGGCCTGGAGCCAGGAGGACGTGCAGGCCATGTACGCCTTCATGGGCGCCCTCAACGACGACCTCGCCGAGACCGGCGAGATGATCGACGGACAGGGCCTGACCGAGCCGGCGAAGACCCGGCTCGTAGGCCTCGGTGACGACGGCAAGCCCGTGATCACCGACGGCCCGTACAGCGAGACCAAGGAGCTGCTGGCCGGCTACTGGGTCCTGGACTGCGCGAGCCTGGAGCGCGTCACGGAGATCGCCGAGCGCATCCTCCAGTGCCCCCAGCCCGCCGGGGCCACCAGCTACCCCGTGGTGATCCGGCCCATCGACAACGGCTCCGCGGACGTCTGAGCGTCCATGGGCACGACCATCGAGGTCGAGGACCTGCTGCGCCTGCACGCGCCGCAGGTCCTCGGCGCGCTGGTCAGGCGGTACGGGCACTTCGACGCCGCCGAGGACGCCGTACAGGAGGCACTGCTGGCCGCGGCCGGGCAGTGGCCCTCGGCGGGGGTGCCGGACAACCCGCGCGGCTGGCTGATCAAGGTGGCCTCGCGGCGGCTGACGGACGCGCTGCGGTCGGAGCAGGCGCGGCGGGCGCGGGAGGAGAGGGCGGCGGCGCTGACCTCACGCCTCGCGAGCGGGCCGGACCGGGCGCCCCGCGAGGACGACCCCCTCACGCTGCTCTTCCTGTGCTGCCACCCGGACCTCACCCCGCCCGCCCAGATCGCGCTCACCCTGCGGGCGGTCGGCGGTCTGACGACGGCCGAGATCGCCCGTGCGTACCTGGTGCCCGAGGCGACGATGGCGCAGCGCATCAGCCGGGCCAAGCAGAAGGTGCGGGGCGTGCGCTTCGGACGGCCGGACCAGTGGGAGAAGCGGCTGCCCGCCGTCCTGCACACGCTCTACCTGATCTTCAACGAGGGCTATACGGCGACGTCCGGAGCGGTCCTGCAGCGCCGCGAACTGGCCGGCGAGGCGATCCGGCTGGCCCGTACCGTCCGCCGTCTGCTGCCCGACGACGGCGAGGTGGCCGGCCTGCTGGCCCTGATGCTGCTCACCGACTCCCGCCGCGACGCCCGCACCGGACCGCACGGCGAGCTCGTCTCCCTCGACGAACAGGACCGCGCCCGCTGGGACAAGGCCGCGATCGAGGAGGGCGTCGCCCTGGTCACCCGGGCGCTGTCCCGGGGCTGCGCGGGCCCCTACCAGGTGCGTGCGGCCATCGCCGCCGTACACGACGAGGCGCCGTCCGCCCGGGCGACCGACTGGGAGGAGATCCTCGGCCTGTACGAGGTGCTGGTCCGCCTGGTCCCGGGCCCCGTCGAACGCCTCAACCGCGCCGTGGCCGTCGCCATGGTGCACGGCCCGGAGGCCGGGCTCGCCGAACTCGACCTGCTGGAACCCGGGTTGGGCCACCGCCTCGACGCGGTCCGCGGCCATCTCCTGGAGCGCGCGGGGGCGTACGAGGAGGCCCGGTCCGCCTACGAGTCGGCGGCTGCCAGGACCCTGAGCCTGCCCGAACAGCGCTATCTGCAGGGGCGGGCGGCCCGGCTGAGGTCGTAACGTGACGCCATGACAAGCGAGTTGGGGGCAGTGCGCCGCCGTGCGTGGCGGTGGGCCGTGGTGGTGTGGGCGATTGCCGTGGCCGTCGGGGGAGGGCTCACCCTCTGGCTGCAGGACTCCGCGGAACCGCCCCCACCGGTCGGCTGGGAACGGGCAGATCCCTCCGAGGAGGCGCCCGCCCCGCTACTGAAGGCCACCGAGTGTCCGCACGACGACGGGGCCACGGCCGCTGCGTGCATCTATGTGCGGCTCCAAGAACCCTGAGCTATGCGTGGCCCTGGGAACCGCGAGCTCCCTGCGCGGGCAACCCGCCCGTCTCCGGATCGCGCCCCGTCAGGCAGTACGTGCCGCCCGTCGGGTCCTGCATCACCGTCCAGTGCATCCCGCGGGCGACCGGCTTCGCGCCGAGACGTTCGTGGGCGGCGCGGGTCGCCTCGATGTCGGTGCAGGCCAGGTCCAGGTGGGCGGTGGTGGGGCGTTCCTCGCCGAGGCGCTGGAGGAGGATGCGGATCGGGAGGCCCGCCGGCGGCGTGAGCACATGGAACTCGGGGAGCGAGCCCGGCCGTGACTGCCACTCGGGCAACAGGGCGCTCCAGAAGGCGACTTCGGCATCGTATGCGGATGGTGCGATGTCGACGCAGACCTGGTCGAGGCGGCTGCCCCGCACCACGGGCGGGCGCGTCGTCTCCGCGCGCCACGGCATGGTGCACAGCTGCTGTCCTGCGGGCGACCGCAGCACGGCCCACGTCCCGTGATCGGCGACGACCTCGGCCCCGAGAGCCACCGCCGACCGCATGAACTCCCGTATGTCGGCCACCGGGAAGTCCAGATGCGCGCCACCCGGACCCGAGGCCACCTCCTGCACCTTGACGCAGGCGTCGGCCCCGTCGTGCAGGAGGGTCGTGAACTCCTTGTTCTCGCCCCGGAGTCCGGACAGACGCGTGTCCGTGACGGCCGTCCAGAACTCGCAGGCGGACGCGAGGAGTCCGGCCGGCCGGTCCACGAAGGCATAGGTCCACCGGACCTGTCGGCTCATCCCTTCCGCTCCATGAACCGCAGCATGTTCCCCGCCGGATCCCTGAACGCGCAGTCCCGGACCCCGTACGGCATGTCCGTCGGTTCCTGGATCACCTCGGCGCCGGACTCCTGGACGCGGGCGAAGAGGGCGTCGCAGTCCTCGGTGGTGAAGTTGACCCCGCGCAGCACGCCCTTGGCCAGCAGCTGCTCCATCGCGTCGCGGTCGGCGGGGGAGAGGTCCGGGTTGGCCGCGGGCGGCTCCAGGACGATCGACACGTCCGGCTGCAGCGGCGACCCGACGGTCGTCCAGCGCATTCCCTCGTACTTGACGTCGTTGCGGATCTCCAGGCCCAGGACGTCGCAGTAGAAGGCGATCGCCTTGTCGTGGTCGTCGACGGCGATGAAACAGCTGTTCAGTTTCAGGTCCATGGGTCCAACCTAAGGTCGATACGGCCTCACGTCCGTCTGGGACGCGTGTACGCGCGCACCACGCAGGGCGGGATCTCCGCGCTCTCCTCGTGCGAGCGGGCCCGGTAGGAGCTCGGCGTCTCGCCCACCAGCTCGGTGAAACGGGCGCTGAAGGAGCCCAGCGAGGTGCAGCCCACCGCCATGCAGACGTCGGTGACGGTGAGGTCGCCGCGGCGCAGCAGGGTCTTGGCGCGTTCGACGCGGCGCGTCATGAGATAGCCGTACGGGGTCTCGCCGTACGCCTCGCGGAAACTGCGCTGGAAGTGCCCCGGCGACATCAGGGCGGTGCTCGCGAGGGCGGCCACATCGAGGGGCTCGGCGTACTCGCGGTCCATGCGGTCGCGTGCCTTGCGCAGTCGTACCAGATCCTCACGATTCACCACGTCAGCATCGCACGACCCTCACCGGCCGGGCGCCGGGTCCTGGCGTGGGCTTTGCCTTCAGTTCGCCTGCCGTACGAAAGCGCTTGTTCCCATGGGGCAATGGACCACATCACGTTCCTCGTGGCGGTAGTCATCGTCACGGCCCTGGCCTTCGACTTCACCAACGGATTCCACGACACCGCCAACGCGATGGCCACCTCCATCGCCACCGGCGCGCTCAAGCCGAGAACAGCGGTGCTTGTGAGCGGAGTCCTCAACATCGTCGGAGCCTTTCTGTCGACGGAGGTTGCCAAGACGATCTCCGGGGGAATAGTCGACGACACCCTCGTCAGTCCGGGAATGATCTTCGCCGGGCTGGTGGGGGCCATCCTGTGGAATCTGCTGACCTGGCTGGTCGGGCTGCCGTCCAGCTCCTCGCACGCCCTGTTCGGCGGACTGATCGGCGCCGTGTGGGTCGGCGCGGGATCCCATGGCGTGCACTTCGACAAGGTTGTCGAGAAGGTGCTGATCCCGGCGGTGGCCTCGCCGGTCGTGGCCGGTGTCGCCGCCCTGATCGCCACCTACCTCGCCTACAAGCTCACCGCCCGCGGCCGCAAGGACTCCGTCACCAAGGGCTTCCGGCTCGGCCAGATCGCCTCGGCCTCGCTGGTCTCGCTCGCCCACGGCACCAACGACGCGCAGAAGACCATGGGCATCATCACGCTGACCCTGATCTCCGCGGGCGCCCTCGGCCACGACGCCGGCCCGCCGGTCTGGGTGATCGCCTCCGCCGGTCTCGCCATCGGCCTCGGCACCTACCTGGGCGGCTGGCGGATCATCCGCACCATGGGCAAGGGCCTGACGGAGATCCAGTCCCCGCAGGGCTTCGCCGCCGAGACGGCCTCCACGGCCGTCATCCTCACCTCCGCGCACCTCGGCTTCGCCCTGTCCACCACGCAGGTCGCCTCGGGCTCCATCCTCGGCGCGGGCCTGGGCCGGCGCCTCGCGGAGGTCCGCTGGGGCGTCGCGGGCCGCATGGTCGCCGCCTGGCTGATCACGCTGCCCTCGGCCGCGCTGGTCGGCGGCATCTCCGCGGCCGCGGTCAAGCACGGCGGCAACTTCGGCACGGTCGTCGTCGCGCTGGTCGGCGCCGCAGTGGCCGCCGGCATCGTCGTCGTCTCGCGCCGCAACCCGGTACACGCCAACAACGTCAACGACCACCACGAGGTCGCCGTCCGCACCGCACCGCCGGCCCACGTCGGCACGGCCGCCTGAAACACGGGGAGTTCGCAGAATGAGCCTCGACTGGAACGCACTCGGCCAGGTCACCGCGGTGAGCATCGGCGTCACCGTCGCCGTGGTCGTCGTCTTCGCCCTCGGAGTACTCGGCCTCGCCCGCTTCGAAGGGGCAAGCGAGGATGGCGGCGGGACCTCGTCCCTCGGCCTCGCCCAGGCCGGCCTGTGCTTCCTCGCCTGCGCGGCCGTGGTGGCGTACGGGATCTATCTGATCGTGCCGCAGTTCCACTGAGCGCCGGAAAGCACATCCGCCGGAAGCGCATCAGCAGGACATCGGAAGGACTCGGAAGGACATCGGGATGACGACGCCACCCCTGCTGGCCGACCTGAAGGTCGACTACACCGACCCCGACGACCCGGTGCTCATCCGCCCGGACGGCAGCCCGATCGACACCTGGCGGGAGAACTACCCGTACGGGCAGCGCATGGAGCGCAAGGAGTACGACTGGCACAAGCGGCTCCAGCAGATCGAACTGCTGAAGCTGCAGAGCTGGATCAAGGAGACCGGGCGCCGGCTGGTCATCGTCTTCGAGGGCCGGGACGCGGCCGGCAAGGGCGGCACCATCAAACGCTTCACCGAGCACCTCAACCCACGCGGTGCCCGGGTGGTGGCGCTGGAGAAGCCGACCGAACGCGAGCGCGGGCAGTGGTACTTCCAGCGCTACGTCGAACACCTGCCGACCGCGGGCGAGATCGTGCTGTTCGACCGCTCCTGGTACAACCGGGCGGGCGTCGAGCGGGTCATGGGGTTCTGCTCGGACGACGAGTACCGGCGCTTCATGCGCCAGGCGCCCGCGTTCGAGCGGATGCTCGTGGACGACGGCGTCGACCTGATCAAGTTCTGGTTCTCGGTCTCCCAGGGCGAACAGCGCACCCGTTTCACCATCCGTCAGGTCGACCCCGTACGGCAGTGGAAGCTCAGCCCCATGGACCTGGCCTCCCTGGACCGCTGGGACGACTACACCGCCGCGAAGGTCGCCATGTTCCGCGAGACGGACACGGAGCATGCGCCCTGGACGGTGGTCAAGAGCAACGACAAGAAACGGGCCCGCGTCGAGGCCATGCGCAGCGTGCTCGCCCGCTTCGACTACACCGGCAAGGACGAGGAGGTCGTCGGCAGTCCCGATCCGCGGATCGTGGGCGCGGCGGCGGGCCTGCTGGAGGCGGGGGAGGACGACGAAGGGGGTCTGGAAGGCGGTCGGTAGGCATGTCACCGTTCCTGACATGACCGGACTGTCCGCCGCACAGGCTGCCGCGGTCACCGACCGGGCCCGCCTCGCCGGGCAGGCCTCCGGCATCCTGCTCTGCCGTCACTGAGAGGGCCTTGCGCCACAAAGCCGAAGGGGCCCGGCCGTTCCCGGCCGGACCCCTTCGGAATGCCCGTGGACCTGCGATGGTGCACCGATCGCGGGTCCACGCGAACGGGCCGTTCGTCAGGCCTTCTTGGTCTCCCAGAAGATCTTGTCGATCTGGGCGATGTAGTCCAGAGCCTTCTGGCCCGTGGCCGGGTCGGTCGAGGCCTTGGCGGCCGAGAGGGCCTTCAGGGCGTCGTTGACCAGCTGGTGCAGCTCCGGGTACTTCTCGAAGTGCGGGGGCTTGAAGTAGTCGCTCCAGAGCACGGAGACGTGGTGCTTCGCGAGCTCGGCGCGCTGCTCCTTGATGACGGTGGCGCGAGCCTGGAAGTGCGGGTCGTCGTTGGCAGCCATCTTTTCCTGGACGGCCTTCACGGACTCCGCCTCGATGCGGGCCTGGGCCGGGTCGTACACACCGCAGGGCAGGTCGCAGTGTGCGCTGACCTTGACCTTGGGGGCAAACAGGCGGGAAAGCATGGAGCATTCCTTCCTCGTGATCGTCTTCTCAGGTGGGACATTACTCCCTGCGAGACGGGTTTTCGCGAGTGCCCCCATGGGCTTAGGACAAAAGTCCGGGGTCAAACTGGGACTGGTGGAGGAACGTACCGGGGAGGTGCCGGGGATGCCGGAGCTGTCGCAGGAGATCGAGCGCGGGCGGGCGCTGCTGCCCTTCGGGGCGGCAGAGGTGACCGGCCCGTCCATGGTGCCCACGCTCCACCACGGGGACCGGCTCGTGGTGCAGTACGGCGCCCGGATCAGGCCTGGTGACGTGGTGGTCCTGCGGCATCCGTTCCAGCAGGACCTGCTGGTCGTGAAGCGGGCCGCGGAGCGGCGCGACGGCGGCTGGTGGGTGCTCGGCGACAACGCCTACGCGGGCGGCGACAGCACGGACTACGGGACCGTTCCGGAGGATCTGGTCCTGGGCAAGGTGCGTTTTCGGTACCGGCCGCTGAAGGCGGATCAGCGCTCGCCGTTCGCGCTCGCGCGCTGGGCGCTGTCGGCCGCGAGGCCCGTCCTGTCGGACCGGTCGGCCTCCAGGCGCTTGCGGGCGCGGTAGGCGGCCACGTTGGCGCGGGTCGCGCAGCGGTCGGAGCAGTAGCGCCGGGAACGGTTCGTGGAGGTGTCCAGGTAGGCGTTGCGGCACGGCGCCGCCTCGCACAGGCCCAGCCGGTCGACGCCGTACTCCGTCAGGTGGAAGGCCAGGCCCATCGCCGCGATGGCCGCGTAGCCGGCGGTCGCGTTCGAGGGATGGTCGGCCAGGTGCATGTGCCACAGCGGGCGCCCGTCGTCGTCCCGGAAGTCGTGGCCCGAGATCTGCGGGCTGACCGGGAACTCCAGCAGGAGTGAGTTCAGCAGGTCCACCGCGAGCGTCTCGTCGCCTTTGTCGGCGGCCTCGAAGACCGCGCGCAGCCGGGCCCTGACCGAGCGGAAGCGCGTCACGTCGGCGTCGGTGGCGCGGCGGGCTGCCGACGCGTTGCCGCCGAACAGGTCGCGGACGGCCTCGACGGAGGTCAGGTTGTCCTTGCCCCGGGCCGGCTCCTCGCTGTTGACGAGTCGTACGGCATAGTCCGAGTAATAGGCCAGTTCCACTTGTGGTCCTTACGAAGGCGCTCTATGGTCGTGGGTGCGAAGAGGTAACGACTGCCTGTACTTCCAGGGTATTACGCGGGTGAGGGGAGAGGGATTCCATGACGGGAACCACGGCAACCGGAACCGGTACGACGGGGACCGACTGGCAGGCCTGGCAGGAGAGCTGGGACCGGCAGCAGGAGTGGTACATGCCGGACCGCGAGGAGCGCTTCCGCATCATGCTCGACATGGTCGAGGCCTGCGTCGGCCCCGAGCCGCGCGTCCTCGACCTCGCCTGCGGCACCGGCAGCATCACGGCCCGGCTGCTCGCCCGCTTCCCGAAGGCCACCAGCACCGGCATCGACCTCGACCCCGCGCTCCTCGCCATCGCCCGCGGCACCTTCGAGGGCGACGACCGGGTCACCTTCGTCGAGGCCGACCTCAAGGACCCCGACTGGCCGGCGCGGCTGCCGTACGAGACGTACGACGCGGTGCTCACGGCCACGGCCCTCCACTGGCTGCACAGCGCCCCCCTCGCGGCCCTGTACGGCCGGATCGCCGGGCTGGTCCGCCACGGCGGCGTCTTCATGAACGCCGACCACATGATCGACGAGAGCACGCCCCGGATCAACGCGGCGGAGCGCAGCCTGCGCCACGCCCGCATGGATCAGGCCATGCGGGACGGCGCCCTGGACTGGGCGGAGTGGTGGCAGCTCGCCGCCAAGGACCCCGCCCTCGCCGGCCCGACGGCCCGCCGCTTCGAGATCTACGGCGACCACGCGGACGGCGACATGCCCTCGCCGCAGTGGCACGCGCGCGTGCTGCGGGAGAAGGGGTTCGGGGAGGCCCGGGCGGTGTGGTGTTCGCCGGCGGACACGTTGTTGCTGGCGCTGCGGTGACTGTGTGCGTCCTCACTTGAGGGCTGGGGAACCAGGCAGCCCCGTTGATCATCTTTCGCGGCGGCCAGGCCACCCTCGGGGTGGACGCGAAGAGCGGGGAAGGAATCTTTCGTGCAGCTAAAGAAGTCGGTTCTCACTGCGGGAATGTGTGCTGTCGTGTCGGTCGCCGGTATGACCACGGCACCAGTGGCGTACGCCGAGTCCGGCAAGGGAGGGTGCTACTCCTACTCGGACATGGACACGTACCCCAACGACACGACCTGGATCCTCTGGAAGTCCTGCATCAGCAAGAAGGCAACGCTCGAGGGTCACCCCTACGCGATCGTCTCCATGGGGAAGAAGCACCCCAAGTGCAAGATCATCATTAGGGTCCTCACAACGGGCGAGAAGGTGGTGTCCAAGAAGACCTACACCTGCCCCACGGGGAAGGTGGTCAACAAGCGCTACGCCGGCAACGACTTCCATGGCAAGGGCCAGTTCATTACCTGGGTGCAGATGTATGACATCCAGACGGAGGGCAATCTGTCGCCGCGCAGCCCTTGGCTGGATCTCTGACCTCGCTCGGAATGAAGGATGCCGCCCACCCCGAACGGGGAGGCGGCATCGTTCTCAAAGGGACGTGTTCAGAGAACCTTCGACAGGAACGACTGCGTCCGCTCGTGCTGCGGGTTCGTCAGGACGTCCCGCGGGTGACCGGACTCGACCACCACGCCCTCGTCCATGAAGACCAGGCTGTCGCCCACCTCGCGGGCGAAGCCCATCTCGTGGGTGACGACGACCATCGTCATGCCGGACTCGGCGAGGTCGCGCATGACGTCGAGGACGTCACCGACCAGCTCCGGGTCGAGGGCCGAGGTCGGCTCGTCGAAGAGCATCAGCTTCGGGTCCATGGCCAGCGCACGGGCGATGGCCACGCGCTGCTGCTGGCCGCCGGAGAGCTGCGAGGGGTAGTTCTTCGCCTTGTCGGCGAGGCCCACGCGTTCGAGCAGTTGCCCCGCGCGCTCCCGCGCCTGGGACTTGCTGACGCCCTTGACCTGGATCGGGGCTTCCATGACGTTCTCGAGCGCCGTCATGTGCGGGAAGAGATTGAAGCGCTGGAAGACCATGCCGATGTCCCGGCGCTTCAGTGCGACTTCGCTGTCCTTGAGCTCGTAGAGCTTGTCGCCCTTCTGACGGTAGCCGACCAGCTCGCCGTCCACGTACAGCCTGCCGGCGTTGATCTTCTCCAGGTGGTTGATGCACCTGAGGAACGTCGACTTGCCGGAGCCGGACGGGCCGATCAGGCAGAAGACCTCACCGGTGTTCACCGTGAGATCGATGCCCTTGAGGACCTCGACCGCGCCGAAGGACTTGTGCACGCCCTCGGACTTCACCATGGCGGTCATCACATCGCTCCCCTCGGGCTGCCCTTCGAGAACAGGTTCATCCTGATCTTCTGGAAGACGGTCGGCGGCAGGCTGCGGCTGGAACCGCGTGCGTAGTAGCGCTCCAGGTAGTACTGGAACACGCTGAACACGCTGGTCATCACCAGGTACCAGATCGAGGCGACGAAGAGCAGCTCCATCACCGCGTACGAGGTGGAGCCGATCGCCGACGTCGAGCGCAGCAGCTCGTTGTACGTCACCACGTACACCAGCGACGAGGTCTTCAGCATGTTGATGAACTCGTTGCCGGTCGGCGGCACGATGACCCGCATCGCCTGCGGGATCACGATCCTGCGCAGCGTCTTGCCGTGGCTCATGCCCAGCGCGTGAGCGGCCTCCGTCTGGCCCTCGTCGACGGCCAGCAGACCGGCGCGGCAGATCTCCGCCATGTACGCGGCCTCGTTCAGGCCGAGGCCCAGCAGGGCGGCCATGAACGGGGTCATGACGTCCACCATCTCGTCCTTGTAGATCGGACCGAGGTTGAGGACGGGGAAGATCAGCGCCAGGTTGAACCAGAGCAGCAGCTGGACGTAGACCGGGGTGCCGCGGAAGAACCAGATGTACAGCCAGGCGACCCAGCTCGTCACCGGGTTCTTCGACAGCCGCATCACGGCGAGCACGATGCCGAGCACCACACCCATGACCATGGCGAGGACGCTGATCAGCAGTGTGCGGCCCGCGCCCTTGACGACGGAGGAGTCGAAGAGGGTGTCGGAGACCGCGTGCCACTGGATGTCGCCCTGCGAGAACGCGAAGACGAGTGCCACGAGCAGCGCGATGACGATGATGCCGCTGGCCCACCGCCCGAAGTGCCGCACGGGAATTGCCTTGATGGCCTCCGCCGGGGTGGCGGCCTCCGACTTGGAGACCTCCCCCGCGGGTGGTGTGTCCCTGGGGGACTTGTCGAACTTGTCAGTCACGTGACTGCCCTTCAGTGGTGCGCCCGGCTCACTTGCCGCCGTTGATCGCGGACTTGTCGATCGCGCCGGACTGCGCGCCCCACTTCGCCAGGACCTTCTGGTACGAGCCGTCCTTGATGATCGCGTCGACGGCTTCCTTCAGCACGTCACGCAGCTCGGTGTTCTTCTTGCTGAGGACGATGCCGAACGAGCCGGCGTCGTACTGCTTGTTGATCACCTCGTAGGCGTTGCCGCCGTCGGCCTTGCGGGCCAGGTCGATCGCCACCGGGTAGTCGTTGATGCCGGCCACCGCGCCGCCGGACTTCACACGGGTCTGGGCCTCGGTGTCGTTGTCGAACGACTCGATGTCGATCGCCTTCTTGCCCGAGCTCTTGCACTTCTTGGACTGGTCCTGCAGGGCCTGCTCGTACGTGGTGCCCCGCTGGACGGCGGCCGTCTTGCCGCACAGGTCCTCGATGCCCTTGACGCCCTCGGGGTTGCCCTTCTTCACGTAGATGGCCGTACCCGCGACGAAGTAGTCGACGAAGTCGACGCCCTGGCCGAGCTTCTTGCCCTTGTCGTCCAGGCCCTCCTGCCGCTGCTTGTTGTCCGTGATGGACGAGATCGCGATGTCGTAGCGGCCGGAGTTGACCGCCGTGATCAGCCCGTCGAAAGAGCCGGAGGTCCACTGGAACTTCACGCCGAGCTGCTTGCTCAGCGCCTCGCCCAGGTCCGGGTCGACGCCGACGATCTTGCCGCCATCGGTCGACTCCATGGGGGCGTACTCGGCGTTGGTGCCGACCTTTATGACTCCGGCATCCTGGATCTTCTTCGGCAGCTTGGAGAACAGGGGGGCGCTGTTGCCCGTCTCCTTCTTGCTCCCGTCGTTGCTGTTGGTCTGGTCACCGCAGCCGGTGAGGATCAGGGCGCCTGCGACCGCGATCGCACCGACCGCTGCCAGACGGGTGGGTGCGGCGGTCGTACGACGGGTGGAGCTTGCGGTCATTTTGGGTTCCTCCGGCGGATGGGTGGAGTTGCCGATGGGTCGACGAGAACACACACCTTCGGGTGTCGCGACCTCGTGGGTTTACGGCATCTTGCCATTCGGACTCAGCCGTTCAGGGGACCCGTCATGTCAAAATCGGATAACGGGTGACCCCCGAACCACACCAGGCCGTTACAACATGGCCGGACCATCTGCGGGAATCCGGCGTTCCGGCCGGAAGATCTTCGACGCATCTCGGGATGCGGACCTGCGCTCCGAGGTGTTGATCACTGTTCGGCCGCCGGTCAAGGGATCGTCGAGGATTCGTCGAGAACGTGTCCCTAAATTTCGGGACGAACCTTGTGGCCGAGATGTGACCTTCGGGTTCCGCGATGTGACCTTGCCCTTATTGGACTCGTCCTTGGCCCGGTGCGTCCGGTAAGAAGGTTCTTTACACCCCTCATCCGGGGCTCAGGGCGCGTGTGCGGCGCGCCCGTCGCGCAGGACCCGTACGCAACACCGACCGGGACTGACGCGGTGCCCGCCCACCCCTCACCAGGAGTGGCCACCCTCAACCAATGAAGACTTAAGGGGTAAAACAAAGTGGCAGCGGAGATCGTCAATCCTCGCAGCGACAGCAGTACGGATCAGGACGGCGGGGCCGAGCCCCTCGATTCCTTCGATCCGGCGTTCGCGCTGCACCGCGGCGGCAAGATGGCCGTGCAGGCCACCGTGCCGGTCCGTGACAAGGACGACCTGTCCCTGGCGTACACGCCCGGCGTTGCGAAGGTGTGCAGCGCCATCGCCGAGCAGCCGGAGCTCGTCCACGACTACACGTGGAAGTCGTCCGTGGTGGCCGTGGTCACCGACGGCACGGCGGTGCTCGGACTCGGGGACATCGGCCCCGAGGCCTCCCTTCCGGTGATGGAAGGCAAGGCGATTCTGTTCAAGCAGTTCGGCGGCGTCGACGCCGTGCCGATCGCGCTCGACTGCACGGGTGTCGACGAGATCGTCGAGACCGTGGTGCGGCTCGCGCCCTCGTTCGGGGGCGTCAACCTCGAGGACATCTCGGCGCCGCGGTGCTTCGAGATCGAGCGGAAGCTGCAGGAGCGGCTGGACATCCCGGTCTTCCACGACGACCAGCACGGTACGGCGGTCGTGACGCTGGCGGCGCTGCGGAACGCGGCGCGGCTGAGCGGGCGGTCCATCGCGGATCTGCGGGCCGTCATCTCCGGTGCCGGTGCGGCCGGTGTCGCCATCGCCAAGATGCTGGTCGAGGCCGGTATCGGGGATGTCGCGGTGGCCGACCGCAAGGGTGTCGTGTCGGCCGACCGGGACGACCTGACGTCCGTGAAGCGGGAGCTCGCCGGGTTCACCAACAAGGCCGGCATCACCGGGTCGCTGGAGGCGGCTCTGGAGGGTGCGGACGTCTTCATCGGCGTCTCCGGCGGTACGGTCGCGGAGGAGGCCGTCGCCTCGATGGCCGAGGGCGCGTTCGTGTTCGCCATGGCCAACCCGAACCCCGAGGTGCACCCCGACGTCGCGCACAAGTACGCGGCGGTCGTGGCGACCGGACGGTCGGACTTCCCGAACCAGATCAACAACGTGCTGGCGTTCCCGGGCATCTTCGCGGGCGCGCTGCAGGTTCGTGCCTCTCGGATCACGGAGGGGATGAAGATCGCGGCGGCCGAGGCGCTGGCCGGGGTCGTCGGGGACGACCTCGCTGCGGACTATGTGATTCCGTCGCCGTTCGATGAGCGGGTGGCTCCGGCTGTTACGGCGGCTGTTGCGGCTGCGGCTCGTGCCGAAGGTGTTGCGCGGCGCTGACGTGCCGGCTGGGTGAATGGCCCCGTCCGTTTGGGCGGGGCCATTTCTTTGCCCACCCGCCCACCCGCTCGGGTGGTTGAAGAGGTGGACGTTTCCTGTGGGTGGCGCCCGCCGTCGGCGGCTGCGGGTGGGTGGTGCTAGTGCCTGGGGGCTGTGCCCCCAGCCCCCCTCGGCCTGAACGGCCTCGTCCTCAAATGCCGGACCGGCTGAAATGGTGCTGACCGGCATCAGACGTGGACCACATGTGGTCCTGACAAGAGGGTGTGTGTCACAGAGCTCTGTGGTTCCGTCGAGCCGGTGTGCCGCCTATCGTCAAGGTCATGTTCGCCGTCTACGCCGCCCGAATCGACCGTGACCAGCCACTGAACGGCCTCGAGTTGGGGGACCGGCCCGCTCCCGGGGCCCGGCCCGGCTGGAGTGTCGTCGACGTCAGGGCCGCCTCCCTCAACCACCACGACCTCTGGTCCCTCAAGGGCGTGGGTCTGTCCGAGGACAAACTGCCGATGATCCTCGGCTGCGACGCCGCCGGCGTCGACGAGGACGGCAACGAGGTCGTCCTGCACTCCGTGATCGGACAGAGCGGTCACGGCGTTGGCCCCAGGGAACCCCGTTCCATCCTCACCGAGCACTACCAGGGCACGTTCGCCGAGCAGGTCGCCGTGCCGACCTGGAACATCCTGCCCAAGCCCAAGGAGCTCTCCTTCGCGGAGGCCGCCTGTCTGCCGACGGCCTGGCTGACGGCGTACCGGATGCTCTTCACCAACGCGGGCGTACGTCCCGGCGATTCGGTCCTCGTGCAGGGCGCCGGCGGCGGAGTCGCGACGGCCGCGATCGTGCTCGGGAAGGCGGCGGGGCTGCGGGTCTTCGCCACCAGCCGGGACGAGGCCAAGCGGAAGCGGGCCGTGGAACTGGGTGCCGTCGAGGCGCTGGAGTCGGGGGCGCGGCTGCCGCAGCGCGTCGATGCCGTCATCGAGACCGTCGGGGCCGCCACCTGGTCGCACTCGGTGAAGTCGCTGAAGCCCGGGGGTACGCTCGTCATCTCGGGGGCGACGAGCGGTGACCGGCCCTCGCATGCCGAACTGACCCGCATCTTCTTCCTCGAACTCAAGGTCGTCGGCTCCACGATGGGCACCAAGGACGAGCTGGAGGACCTGCTCTCCTTCTGTGCCGCCACCGGCGTGCGCCCCGTCATCGACGAGATGCTGCCGATGGACCGGGCACGGGAGGGCTTCGAACGGATGGCATCCGGGGAGCAGTTCGGAAAGATCGTGCTCACCAACGACTGACAGCCCCTTTCGCCGACGGCCGACCCGGAACCGGGTCGGCCGTCGGCGTTTGTCAACCATGGTTGACACGACGATGATGTCAACGTAAGTTGACAACATGACCGAAGCAACGGATCTCGCCGAGCGCGCGGGCGACCGCGATCCACGGGTCGGACTGCGTGCCGTCGCCGCACTGCGCAGGCTGCTGGAGCAGTTGGAGGCGGTGCAGGTGCGCAGTGCGCGCCATCAGGGCTGGTCGTGGCAGGAGATCGCCGCGGAACTCGGAGTCAGCAGGCAGGCCGTGCACAAGAAGTACGGGAGGCATTGATGTTCGAGCGATTCACAAAGGACGCCCGTGACGTGGTGCGGACGGCGGTCGAGCACGCGGAACAGGCAGGGGCGCCGTCCGTCGAAGCCGAGCACATACTGCTCGCGCTGCTCGACCGCGAGGGCAGCCGCGCCTCGTTCGCGCTCACCTCGCTCGGGGTGACCGGCGAGCGCAGGGAGTCGGTGCGGGAGGCGGTGGCCGAGGCCCGTCGGCGGGCCGGGCTGTCCCAGTCCGAGACCGATGCGCTCGCCGGGCTCGGGATCGACGTGTCGGAGATCGTCGCCCGCGTCGAGGCGGTGCACGGCGTCGGGGCGATGTCCGGCGACCGCGGGGACAAGGGCTGGTGGTCGGGGCGCCGCAGCTTCGGCCGGGGCGCCAAGCAGATCCTCGAGACGTCGCTGCACACCGCCGTCGCCCAGGGGGACCGACACATCGGCGACGAGCACATCCTCCTGGCGCTGACCGCCCGCCCCGGCATCCCCGCCGAGGTCCTCGCCGACCGCGGGGTGACACACGAGTCGCTGATACGGGTGCTGTTCGGCGGGGGCGGTGAGGCGAAGGCCGGATGACCGGGCTCCTGGCCCGGCGTGCGTGACGGGTGCGCTCCAGGGCGGGCGTACGCGGCGGGGTCGGAGGGCGGTCGGAGAGGGCGGCTTGCTGGGCCGGGGGTGTCCGTGGGGGGTTCTAGGGTGGGGCCTGCCGAGGTTGGCCTGGTCCTTCGAAGGAGCTCTCATGACCGTGTCCGATCCCGTGCCGCTCGTGTTCGTCCCTGCGGACGGGGCTGTGCGTGAAGCGGTGACCAAGGTGGGCGGGCAGCCCGTGTGGCTGGAGGAGCCGCAGTGGCCGCTGTCGCGTCAGACCGGCCGGCCGATGGAGTTTTTGGGCCAGTTCGCCCTGGAGGGCGGCCGGCTCGCCCATCTGTTCATGACCGGGGACGAGGGGGAGTACGTCGACGGCACCTGGGAGCCGGAGGGTGGGGAGAACGCCCTGGTGATCCAACCCGGCGGCCACATCCCGGACTTCGTGACCGTCGAACGGCGGGCGGAGGGCCCGAGCGCGGGGGCCGACCATCTGCCGCGGCACATTGACTCCGGCGAGGGCTCCGGTGAGCACTCCGACGAGGAGGAAGACCGTCGGCCCTGGCAGTTCCTCGGCGGTCCCGGTGTCGAACCGCACTGGCTCCAGGGCGACGAGACGCCCGGCGAAGGATGGCAACTGGTGGTCCAGCTGGACTCCGGGAAGCTGCCCTTCCATGTCAACTTCGGTGACGCGGGCGTCGGTTATGCCTTCCTCTCCCCGGACGGCAAGGAGGGCCGCTTCCTCTGGCAGTGCACCTGAGCGTCTGACCTCTGCTTTCGCGGAAAGCGGCCAGCCGGCTCTCAGGGCCTCGGTGCGCGCAGTATCGCTTCGATGTGCGCCGCGGCCGTCGACAGATGGTGGCGGGCGTCGCGGAGCTGTTCGTCCGTGACGCCGTGGTCCCGGGCCGTGTCACGGATGTCGTCCCGGAAGCGGTCGAGCAGGCGGTCGAGGTCGCGGGCCGGGTCTCCGGTGGTGGCCTCGTGCGCCCACGACGGTTCGTACTCCGCCGGGAAGGCCTCCTTGGTGTGCGAGTACTCGGGCTGCGGTGCCGAGGTGCCGGTGCCGCCCCGTCCGAACCCGAAGTC
This sequence comes from Streptomyces sp. NRRL S-646, assembly GCF_000720765.1. GTDB lineage: Bacteria > Actinomycetota > Actinomycetes > Streptomycetales > Streptomycetaceae > Streptomyces. The sequence goes on along the minus strand of NZ_JODC01000003.1, from coordinate 131,408 downwards.
CTTTCCGAACTCCCTGCCGAAGTCCTTCCCGAAGTCCCCGAACTCCTTGGCCAGTTCGGTCAGGCCCTCCCGCACCCCCATCGGCCAGTCGCCCCGCGCGAAGTGGTCCTGCACCTGCTCCTGCACCCGCTTGGCGATGCGCTGCAGCTCCTCCTGGGCCTGGGCCCGGGCCTGCTCCTGCGCCTCCTTGGCCTGGCGCCGGGCGCGCTGGGCCTCCTCGCGGGCCCGGCGGCTCTCGTCCTTGGCGCGCCGGGCCTGCTCCTTCCACTCCTGCTTGACGCGCCGCATCTCCTCCTTCGCGACACGCCACGACTCCTTGTCGGCGTACTCCCCGAAGTCACCGGGGGAGCCGTCCTGTTCGCCGCGCCCCTTGCTGCCGGCACCCCGCCGGGCCTCCGTGGCCGCGGCCCGCATCTCGCGCCGCAGATCGCCCGCCGCGCCGCGCACATCGGCCCGGATCTCGGCGGCCAGTTCCGCGACCGACTCGCGGATCTCCAGCTCCAGGTCGGCCAGCTCGCCGCTGCGGTCGGCCAGTTCGGCGCGGCCCGCGTCCGTGATGGCGTACACCTTGCGGCCGCCCTCGGTGGTGTGGGTGACCAGGCCCTCGGCCTCCAGCTTGGCCAGGCGGGGGTAGACGGTGCCTGCCGACGGTGCGTACAGCCCCTGGAAGCGTTCCTCGAGGAGGCGGATCACCTCGTAGCCGTGGCGCGGGGCCTCGTCCAGCAGCTTCAGCAGGTAGAGGCGGAGGCGGCCGTGGGCGAAGACGGGAGGCATGTCAGAGCACCTTCTTGTCGGTCGTGCCGTCGGCCGGGTCGTCGGTCGAGTCGTGGGTCGATCGGTCGTCCTGGCCGGAAACGGAATTGTCCCCCGAGTCGTTGTGTGGTCCGTCCGCCGAGGTGCTCGCCGGGCCGGTCTCCGCGGCCGGGTCCGAATCCGCCGGAGGCGTGTCCTCGACCAGGGGGCCGATGTCCTCCGGCGCCACGTCCCACGGCTCCTCCTCCGCCGGGGGCCGCCGCAGCAGGGCGATCGAACCCGAGACCGTCGTCGCCTTCAGGCTTCCGCTGCCCGAGCCGAGCCGGCCGGTGATCCTCTTGGCGCCCCACTGGCCGCTGACCCGCAGGTCCTCGAAGGCGTTGGAGACCGTCCCGCTCGCCGTGTTCGCCTCCACCTCCGCATCCGCCGGGTGGGGCAGCCGGATGGCGATCTCGCCGGAGACGTTCGCCAGGACGATGTCGGTCGGGCGGCCCGCCGGATCCAGGTCGACGATCATCGAGCCGCTCACCGAGTCCGCCTTGACCGACGAACCCGCCTCGACCACGGTCAGATCACCGGAGACGGAGTTGAAGCGGAGGTCGCCGCGCAGGGCCTGCGCCTCCAGGTTCCCCGAAACGGTGTCGGCGCGCACCGGGCCCGTCAGCCCCACCAGGGTGGTGTCCCCGGTGACCCCCTTCACCTCCGTACGCCCGTCGATCCCCGAGACCACGGCCGCGGCGCCGACCACGCCCACCTCCACGCGCGTGTCGGCCGGGACGGCGAGGGAGACGACGGCGCTGCGCCGCCAACCCTTGCGGTCGAGCCACTTGAGGAAGCCCTTCCACGGCAGGTCGTCGTACGCGACGGTGAGCGTGCCGCCCTGCTGGCTCACCAGCAGGGGTGGTCCCTCGATCTCGGAGACCTCCAGTCGGGCGGAACCTTCGTCCGTGCCCACCACGTTCACCGTTCCGTTGACGATGCGTACGTGGAGTTCGCGCACGGGCTTGTCGAAGGTGAGTTTCCGCGGCTCACCGACAGACCACTCGGACATGGTGCAGACCTCCCCGTCACAACGCGCCATATCGCGTCTCCTGCAATTCACGATATATCGCGGGCGGGGAAAGTCAAGACACTCGTTCCGGTGATCTCCGCGGTCTCGGAAATGACCAAAGCGGTCGAATCGCCCTAGCGTGTGAGCATGTCGAACGTCGGTGCCCTGCTCCTGTGCCGGGCGCAGCCCGAGTCCGTCGCCCCCGCCGCCCACCTGCTGCGCGACCGCATGCTGCTCGCCCCGGCAGGCGAGGCCTGGAGCGTGCTCGTTCCCGAGGGCCGGCCCTGGCTGCACGGCGGTGAACCCGTCGACCGCGTCCTGACCGGCTGGGCCACCGCTCTCGCCGTCGGCGCCCCCTGGCCCGTACTCGCCCTGTGGTGGGACGCCGACCGCGCCGGCTTCACCCTCGCGTCGGGCTTTCGCCGCCCCGTCGGCTACGTCTGGCTCGCGAACGGCACCCCGGCCGGCGAGGACGAGGCGATGCGCACCTTCGCCGCCCGCCTGGGCCTGGACCCCGTGCTCGACGTACAGGCCCTGGACCCTCTCACGAAGCCCGCCCCCGGGACCGACGCCCGCGCCCGCCTGCGCGCCCTGATCGCCGTCCTCACGCGCGCGGGCTTCGCGCTCCCCGAGGGCATCACCCCGGGCGAGCCCGCCGACCGCCTCCGCGAGGCCGCACACGCCCTGCCGGACGCCCGCCCGGCCGAGTGGCCGGGCCGGCGCGAGGCGCCACGGGCAGAACTCGACGCCGTCGCCAGCGGCCACCTGGGCCGCTGGCTGCCATGGTCGGGGACGCCACGGGCGAGCGCTCTGGCCCTGGCCCAGGTGGCGGCCGGGCTCCCGCTCACGGCATGGGGCCTACGGCGCCGCAGCGGCGGCTGGACCGTGGCCGGGGTGCTGCTGGTGGCGCACGGGGCGCTGGGGCTGGCGTACGAACTGGTGTGGCCGTGGGACTGAGGGCGACGTGAGCTCTGGGGCTTCGGGCCGCGAAAGCCTTGGGACTGCGGGCAGTGCAGCCCTGGGATCGAGGGCTGCGAAAGCCTTGGGACTCAGGGACACGAATGCCCTGGGACTGAGGCGCGCGAATGCCCTGGGACCGAGGGGCACGAATGCCCTGGGACCGAGGGGCACGAAAAAAGGGGCGCCCCGCGGGAGCCCCGACAGCCGGACTCCCCGGACTCCTACTCGTCGTCCTCGTCGTCCAGCCGCGCCAGCCAAGTCGCCAGCCGCTCCACCGGGACCTCGAAGTCCGGGTTGAGGTCGACGAACGTACGCAGCTGTTCGGCAAGCCACTCGAAGGTGACTTCTTCCTCGCCGCGTCGCTTCTCGAGTTCTTCGATGCCTCGGTCGGTGAAGTACACGGGTGCTCTCCTGGGGGACATGTCCGGGGTCGTACCCCTCCAGGTTATGCGCGCCGGAAACCTCCTCCGCACTCGCCGGAACCACCTCCCACGCGTGCGTGCGGCGGCACAATGGGGTACGGAGATCAGCGGGCCGCAACAGGTGGCGGTCCAGGGAGAGTTGGCGCGTGCGGCAAAGGGGGAGCCATGGAGCGCAGGGTTCAGGAGATCGAACTGCCCGGGGGCGAGAAGGTGCTCGCCCGGGTCAGTGTGCTCGCTCCCGAGGACGTACCGGCCGGGGCCGACGAGTTCGTCTACGACGACGTGGGCGCCGTGGACCGGATGGCCGCGCGTATCGACCAGCTCAACGAACTGGTCAGCGGCGTCGGTGGCGCCGTGCTGGCAGCGGCGCGGGCCGTGCGACCCGACGAGGTCAGTGCCACCTTCGGCGTCGAGCTCGCGCTGAAGCCGGGCAAGGCGGTGGCGCTGCTCGCCGACGGGGAGGCCAAGGCGGCCCTGTCGATCACCCTCACCTGGCACGGGGACACTGCACAGGCTGACGCCGATGCCACTGTTCCGGCCCTCCACGACGGCCGGAACGCCGCCTCCACATGACGGGCCACCTGGAGCAGTTGGCGATGCGCGCCACCGTTCGGATCGGCCCGGCCACCGCGCCCGGCACGCTCTGGGGCAGCGGTTTCCTCGTCGCGCCCGGCTGGGTGCTGACCTGCGCACACATCCTGCCCCTCGCGGAGGGCGCCGAGAGCGTGGGCGCCCTGCGGGTGCAGGGGCACGGGCTCGACACGGGGGCCCGGCTCGCGTACTGGCTCGGCGGAGGCACTGACCCAGAGCAGGACCTTGCCCTGGTACGGCTGGCGGACGACGCGGCACACGGCCATGTCTGCGTACGGCTGACCGACCGCTACGACCCGCCGCACCAGGTCACCGCGTTCGGCTGGCGCACCCCGACGGGCGGCGCGCCCCAGCGCTGGAACGGGCACAGCGAATGCAACGGGCGGGACGGCTCATACGGACTCACGCTCGCGCCCCATATGGAGATCCCGCACGGTGCCTCCGGCGGCCCTCTCCTGGACCGTGACCACGGGGTTGTCGCCGGCGTCGTCAAGGCCCGCCGAGCAGGCAAGGACGGCGGTCTGGCCGTGGCCTCCACAGCGCTGCGCGGGTTCCGTGACGCGCGCCCCGTGGTCGGCGAGGACAGCCTCGGACCCGACCCGTACGCGGCGCTCATACGGGAGCACGACCGGTGGCATCAACGCCGGACGGGCGGACCCTCCTGGGTGCGCTTCCAGGGTGAGCTGACCGGCGGCGGACGCGGCTGGGCGCCGCGGGACAGCGCCGAGGCGTCCGCGTTGCTGGCAGCCCTGCCGCGGCCCGTCTCGTCGGCCGAGCTGCAGCGGATGATCAGCCAGGTGCTCGGTTACGAGCCGCTGTGGGAGGACGAGCTCGCGCCGGTCGACTGGCGCGACGGGCAGGGCTGGGCGCACGACCAGCCGGACGGCGCCGAGATCGTCGCGTTGCACTATCTGCTCGCCGTGGCCCAGGCGTGCCGGCGGCGGGCGCCGGACGCCGTCGCCGAACTGGAACGCTGGGTGAAGGCGCGGATCGAGGAGCTCCCCGACTTCCTCGCGGCGCTGCTGCGCGAGCGCGCGGTGAGCGACAGCCGGCCGACACCGGACGCCGACCGGCTCGTGGACGACGCGGCGGTATCCGGCGAGGTGACCGACCCGGGCGACGAGGGACCCGTTGTCGCCGTCGAGTTGGAGCCGAACCCGTACGGGCCCGGTGACCGCTTCCACTGGCGAGTCTGGTCCTGGCCGGACGGAGCCGACACACCGCGGGTACTGGACGAGGACGCGGGGGACGAGGGCTCCGCGCTCGCCGAACTGCCGCAGGTGCTGGACCAACCGCTGCGCCGGGCCTTCCGTGGGCTCGACGCCGAGGAGCGCCGTGCCCGTCTCGAACTCGCCCTCCCGGTCGAGCACTTCGGGCTGGACGCCCACAGGTGGCCCCGGTCCACCGAGCCGCCCCTCGGTACCCAGCGGCAGGTGGTGCTGCGCAGCCTCAAACGGCGCGGTGAGCCGGCCGCGGCATGGCGGGAGCGCTGGGACGGCGTCGCGGCGAACGAGCTCAAGGCGCTGCCGGTGCACTCGCCCGAATACGCGAAGGAGGCGCTGGAGGAGGCGGCGCCCGGCGCGGTGCCGGTGCTGTGCCGCCCTCCGCAGCAGAGCGCAGCCTCGCTGGCCGATGCGATCGGCGCCGGATACGGCGTCGCGCTGTGGAACCTGCGGGGCGAGCACGCGCGCGCGTGCGGCACGGACTGCGGCGAGCTGTACGGCAGGGCGGCGCTGCTGCTCGGCGCGGCCGACGGCGCGGCAGCGCTGCCCGAGCGGCTGCGGGCCTTGCGGGAGCGGGCCGACGAGGAGGGCGGCGACGGTGCGGACACCGCCTGGGCGGCCCAACTCGCGCTCCTGTACGACGATCCGCGCCGCCCCATCCCCGTCTGCGACGACCTGCTGGAGTCCCCGTGACTCGTCCAGCACCGGATCCTGACCGCCTCCGCCAGAAGGAGACCTCCGTGACCACCCCCGACTGGTTCGTCTTCCGGGGAACCGGTGAGCCGCACGACGGTGTCGAGCGACTGCCCCCGCCGCCGCCGTGGCGCGCCTTCGACGGCGAACCCCTCATCGAGGCGGTGCCGCCGCTGGGCAGCGAGTCGACGCGCCGCCTGGGCACCCGTGGCACGAGCGGCACGGTCTGGCGGCCGGAGGAACTGGAGCTGATCAACGCCGCGCTCTACCTGCGCAGGCCCCTGCTGGTCACCGGCGACCCGGGCTCCGGCAAGTCGACGCTCGCCCACGCCCTCGCGCACGAACTCGGCCTCGGCCGTGTCCTGCACTGGCCCATAGTGAGCCGCACCGCTCTGCGTGACGGCCTCTACAGCTACGACGCGATCGCCCGCCTGCACGACATGCAGATGGCCAGGGAGACGGGCGAGGCCTACACCGAAGACATCGGCGAGTACGTCCGCCTCGGCCCGCTCGGCACCGCCTTGCTCCCTCATGCCCGGCCGCGGGTTCTCCTCGTGGACGAGCTGGACAAGAGCGACATCGACCTGCCCAACGACCTCCTCAACGCTCTGGAGGAGGGCGAGTTCCGCATCGCCGAACTCCAGCGCATCGCGCGCCGGCAGCCCGAGGTCCGGGTACTCACCGACGACGGCGACCGCGCCCCCGTCCAGAAGGGCCGGATCCGCTGCCGGGCCTTCCCCGTGGTCGTGATGACGAGCAACGGCGAGCGCGACTTCCCCGCGCCGCTGCTGCGCCGCTGTCTCCACCTCGACCTGCCGTCGCCCCGCAACGACGACTGGGGCACCGCACGGCTCGACTCGATGGTCCGCGCCCACTTCGGAGCCACCGACCTGTCCGGCAGCGACCGGCTGATCAGCGACTTCCTTCAGGCCAGCCCGGGGTCCCTGCGCGCCGCCGACCAGCTGCTCAACGCCATCTACCTCACCCAGGAGGCCGTGCGCGACAGCGAACCCGACCGGCAGCGGCTCGCCGAGCTGCTGATGCGGCCCCTCGACCAGGGTGACCACGGGGCCCGCTGATGACCGCGCCCACGACGCCTCCCGCCGCCGACGGACCCCTCGCCGGGCTCGCCGAACGGCTGCGCACCCGCCTGGGCGTCGAGCCCGGGGCACGGGAGCTCGCGGAGGCGCTGTGGCTGGCGCAGCACGTGGGAGCACCCGAAGTGCTCCCACCGGTCGCCGAGTCGCCCGCGGACCCGCCGTACGACCCTCCGCCGCTCCCCGTACCGCGACAGCCGACACCCGGGACCGAGCCCGCGGTCCCCGCCCCCGAGGCCTCCGACCGCACCCGCCTGTACGCCGCGGACCCGCGCCCCGCACCCGGCGGCGCCGATCTCCCCGACGCCGGCCCGGACTTCGTACCCGTCCGCGTCCCCATGGCCACCGCTCTGCCGCACGCCCTCGGGCTCCAGCGCGCCCTGCGCCCGCTCCAGCGCTACCACCCGCCGGTCCGCACCACCGCCCACCGCCTGGACGAACAGGCCACGGCGGAACGGGCCGCGGAGACCGGCCTGTTGACGCCGGTCCTGCGTGCCGACGGACGACGCGAGGCCCGGATGCGGCTGCTCATGGACGCGTCGAGTTCGACCTCCGTATGGGACAGCACACTTGAGGAGCTGCGGCAGATCTGCGCCGGTCTCGGTGCCTTCCGCGAGGTGCAGGTGCATTACGTCCACCTGGGCGCCGACGGGAAGCTGGCCCTCGGCACCTCCCGGGAACCGGCGCGCGCACCACATGCCGCGGAGCAGCTGCGCGACCCGACCGGACGACAGCTGACCCTCGTACTCAGCGACTGCGCGGGGCCCCTGTGGCGCTCTGGCCAGATGCAGCGGCTACTGCACCACTGGGCACAGGCCGCGCCCGTCGCCGTCGTGCAGCCTCTGCCGCAGAGCCTGTGGCGGCGCACCCATCTTCCGGCGCTCCCGGGCACGTTGCGCCGCCGCGAAGGCCTGGGCGCCCGCCTGGAGTTCAGGCCCGCCGAGGGCGGAGTGCCGCCCGGCGCGCTGCCCATCCCCGTGCTCGGACCGACTCGCGCCGCTCTCGGTACCTGGTCGCGGCTCCTCTCCGGCGGCACGGGCCTGTCCCTGCCCGCGGCGGCTGCCTGGGTCCAGGCCGTCCACCCCGCCGCCCAGCCGCGCCTCCAACGCCCGCCCGCTGAGCCCGCGACGCTCGTCGCCGCCTTCCGGCGCTCCGCCTCCCGTCAGGCCGTGGCTCTCGCCGTCTCCTTCTCGGCCGTACCGCTCACCCTGCCCGTGATGCAGCTCGTCCAGCGCGCCATGCAGCCCCGCAGCGGACCGTCCGTTCTTGCCGAGGTGCTGCTGAGCGGGCTGGTGAAGCTGGGGGAGGGGGAGGGCTGGTACGAGTTCGTACCCGGCGTACGCGAGGAGTTACTGCGGTTGCTGCCGCGCGGGGAGGCACTGCTGGTGCTCAAGCACAGCGGGGAGTACGTCGAGCGGCACTTCGGGCGGCGGACGCACAACTTCCCCGCGCTCGCGCTGGCTCGGCTGACCGGCGGTGCGGCTGTCCTGCCGGAGGGGGAGGAGGGGGGTCCGGAGGCGTTCGCCGAGGTGTCCAGGGCCGTGTTGGGGCGGTTCGCGGGCCCTGCGGTGGTCAGGCCTGCGGTGCGGCGGGAGTCGTACTCGGTGGTGTGCACCCTGGCGGAACAGCCGTGGGCGCGATGGACAGCCCGGGTGCTGGAGGCCGCGGGGCACGAAGTGGACCTACGGATGTGGCGCACCGAGGACGAGCTGCCCGGTGCCGTGACCCCCCCGTCCACGGCGGCACCCGGGCAGCGGCATCGGATGCTGGTCCTCATCGGTGACGACTACGAGCCCTACGAAACACCTCTGGAAGACCTCGTGGCCCAGTACGAGGAGCGGGTGGTCGCCGTCGATGTCACCGACGGCGGGGCCTTTTTGCCGTGGGCTGTCGACCTGGAGCCGGATCTCTCCCTGTCAGGCGTGACCGAGGGCCTTGCCAGGTGGAGGCTGCTCAACCACCTGGCCATCGGGGCGGACGCCCCCCTGCCTGACACCCGGGACGCGGAGTTCCCGGGGCCCACGCGGTTTGTCCAGGGCCCGCTCCCCGAGCGCTCACCGGGGCACGTCCTGCAGGAAGGCGCCATCGATCGACTGCGGGAGCGGCTGAGGGATCAGCGAGAGGCGTCGGTGGCCTGCGCTCTGGTCGGGCCACGCGGGACGGGCAAGACGCAGCTGGCGGCGGAGTACGTGCACCGGTTCGGCGGCGAATACGACTTCGTGTGGTGGATCAGCGCCGACAGCCGGGCAAGGCGCATTGCGGAAGTGGGACGCCTGGCGCAGGAACTCGAGGACCACCCTGACCGCCCCTACACCCTTCCCCGCGTCCACAACCTGTTCCGGCACCTGCGCGAGGCGAACCTGCGCTGGCTGATCGTCTACGACGGCTGGGACGACCTGGAGGACGCGAACGAGCTTCTGATCAGCGGCGGCCATGCGCTGATCACCTCCCGGGACGCGGCCTGGGCCGAGGCCGTGGACGCCCTGCGCCTGACCGACACCGGGGAAGGGCCCTCTGGTCCGGAGGCCGAGCGGGACGAACTCGTGCGGCGCGCGCTCGTCCGGGTCTACGCCCCTTCCGCAAGTCAGGGTGTGGAGTCGGGCACGGGTTTCTTCCTGGCACCCGGGTGGGTGGTCACGGCCCTGGACGTGGTCCGGGGACGCGACCGGAGTTCCACCGTCGGTGTCGCCATGATGGACGGCAGCCGCCACCAGGTCGAACAGGTCCTCGGCGTGGGTGACTTGGCCCTGCTGCACGTGCCCCGCGTGACCGATGCGGACTGCATGTGGCTCACCGACCGTCCGGTGGCCCGGACGGGAGCCGTGAACCTGTACCGCGCCGAGGGCTCGCTGTACGCGCCACGGGTTGCTCCGTCTTTCGCCATGGCCTCCGGGCGGCTCGGCAGGGACACCTTCGCGCTGGACGGTGATCCGCTGCCACCGGGCAGCGCGGGCGGCCCCGTCCTCGATGCGGGCGACGGGTCCGTCATCGGCGTGGTCAAGTCCCGGCGAAAAGACGGCACCGGCGAGGCGGTCCACATCGATGCGCTGCGGGGACTGTGCGACCAGGGCGTCGCGGGAACCGAACTGTGGCACGGGCTCGTACGAGCCCATGACCGGCACCACTACGACCGGCGCATGCAGCGCGGTCCGCACCTGACGTGGACCGGGGTGCAGATGTGGCTGACGGGTGGGCTCCCCAAGACGATCGCTCCCGAATTCCGGACCGAACTCTACGGACTCCTCGCCGAGTTGGAGCCGCCCGACGGCCCGCAGGTGGTGCAGGGCCTGCTCGACGACGCACGGCTGCGGGCGGATCGCCCTCCGCGTCACTGGCGCGACGGCGCCGGGTGTCTGCACCAGCGCGTCGTCGACGACAGGCTGTTCCTGTACGCCGCGCGGGTCTGGGCCCTGCTCGCTCCCCGGAGCCGCCCTGACCAGGCCACCGGCCTCGCCGCGCTGCGGCGCTGGCTCGAGGGGCCCGCGCGGTCGCGTATGGCGGAGGATGCCTGGGAGGACATAGCCACCGTCTTCGCGCGCGTGGACACGACCTTCGCCGAGAACGGGCCCGTCGTACGCGTGGAGATCGACCACGTCGGCCCGGGCTACGGCTGGCGGGTGGTGCTGAGGCGGGGCGGCGAGGACGCCGTCCTGGCCGAGGACATGTCGGGTGGCCCCCAGCACGAACTGCAGGACCGGCTGCGGTCCCACCTCGCGGACGCGCTGCTGCGGGCCGACACGGCCGGCGTCGCGGCAACCGTCCACTTCTGTCTGCCGGGCCTGCTGCTGTGGGACCTTCCGGTGGAGGACTGGCGGCTTCCGCAGACGTACGCCCTCGGCGGGGAGCGAATCGTCCTCGTCCGCCACCAGGCCCGCCCCGGGGCGTCGCCGCAGGAAAGGCAGCGCCGTTGGGACGCGGTGTCCCGGGGGCCCCTGCACGGTTTCCGGCTCATCTCGCCCGCGGGGGAGAGCGGCGACTGGACGCGGACGCCGCCCAACGCGGTCCCGCTGCTGTGCCGGCACGCCGACACGGTCACCCCGACAGCTGCCCTCGACGTGGTCCGGGCCCTCGGCTACCCCCTCGTGCTCTGGAGCCGTGCCGCCTCCCACACCGACTGCACAGAGTTCTACGAGCGGGCGGAGGAGCTGCTACGCCAGTCCGGTACCGCCCGTGAACTCATCGCTCAGGTAGGCCGCCTCAGGCTCGACAGCACCACCCGGCGCCGCCGCGAGGACGCCTGGGCCCGCCACCTCGCCGTCTTCTGCGACCCACCGGAAGACCGCTGACGCGTCTCCCCCCAAAAAAGCCGGAAGGCCCGGCCCCCAACGGGACCGGGCCTCCGCGCGAAGGGAGTTCAGAGGCTCACGCCTCGAACACCTCCCGCACCAGCTGCTCCTGCTCCGCCTGGTGCCGCTTGGCCGAACCGACCGCCGGCGAAGAGCTGTGCGGGCGCGAGATGCGCCGCAGCCGCTCGCCGTGCGGGACGTCCGCGCCGACCGCCAGGTCCAGGTGGTCGATCAGGTTGAGGGCGATGAACGGCCAGGCACCCTGGTTCGCCGGCTCCTCCTGGGCCCACAGGTACTTCTCGACGTTCGGGTACTTGGCGATCTCCGCCTGGAGCTCGGCACCCGGCAGCGGGTACAGCCGCTCGACACGGACGATCGCGATGTCCGTGGCGCCGCGCTTGGTGCGCTCGGCCTCCAGGTCGTAGTACAGCTTGCCCGCCACGAAGACGACCTTGCGGACCGCGGCCGGGTCGACCGTGGAGTCGCCGATGACCGGGCGGAACTGACCCGACGTGAACTCCTCCGTCTTCGACGCGGCGGCCTTCAGGCGCAGCATCGACTTCGGGGTGAAGACCACCAGCGGCTTGTGGTGCGGGTTGTGCACCTGCCACCGCAGCAGGTGGAAGTAGTTCGACGGCAGGGTCGGCATCGCGACCGTCATGTTGTTCTGCGCGCACAGCTGCAGGAAGCGCTCGACGCGGGCCGAGGAGTGGTCCGGGCCCTGGCCCTCGTAGCCGTGCGGGAGCAGGAGCGTGACGCCGGACGTCTGGCCCCACTTCTGCTCGGCGGCCGAGATGTACTCGTCGACCACCGTCTGCGCGCCGTTGACGAAGTCGCCGAACTGCGCCTCCCACATCACGAGCGCGTCGGGGCGGGCCAGCGAGTAGCCGTACTCGAAGCCCATGACCGCGTACTCGGAGAGCAGGGAGTTGTAGACGTTGTAGCGGGCCTGCTCCTCCGCGAGGTACTGCAGCGGGGTGTGCTCCTCGCCCGACTCGCGGTCGATGAGGACCGCGTGGCGCTGGCCGAAGGTGCCGCGCTGGGAGTCCTGGCCGGAGAGGCGGACCGGGGTGCCCTCCAGGAGCAGGGAGCCGACGGCCAGCGTCTCGCCCATGCCCCAGTCGATCGTGCCGTCCTCGACCATCGTCGCCCGGCGCTGCAGCTGCGGCAGCAGACGCGGGTGCACGTGGAAGGTGTCGGGGATGTTGACCTGGGACTCGGCGATCCGCTTCACGACCTCCGAGGTGATCGCGGTGTTCACCGGGACCGGGAACTCGGCCTGCGGGTCCGAGACCGGGGCGACGCCCGGCTGCGAGGTGGCCTCGCGGACCTCCGTGAAGACCTTCTCCAGCTGGCCCTGGTAGTCCTGCAGGGCCTGCTCGGCCTCTTCCAGGGTGATGTCGCCGCGACCGATCAGCGACTCGGTGTACAGCTTGCGCACCGAGCGCTTCTTGTCGATCAGGTCGTACATCAGCGGCTGGGTGAAGGCCGGGTTGTCCGACTCGTTGTGACCGCGGCGGCGGTAGCAGATGAGGTCGATCACCACGTCCTTGTTGAACGCCTGGCGGAACTCGAAGGCCAGCCGCGCGACGCGGACCACGGCCTCCGGGTCGTCGCCGTTCACGTGGAAGATCGGGGCCTCGATCATCCTCGCCACGTCCGTCGCGTACATCGACGAGCGGGAGGACTCCGGAGCGGCCGTGAAGCCGACCTGGTTGTTGATGACGATGTGGACCGTGCCGCCCGTGCGGTAGCCGCGCAGCTGCGACATGTTCAGGGTCTCGGCCACCACGCCCTGGCCCGCGAAGGCCGCGTCACCGTGCAGGGCGACCGGCAGGACGGTGAAGTCCGTGCCGCCCTTGTTGATGATGTCCTGCTTGGCGCGGACGATGCCCTCGATGACCGGGTCGACCGTCTCCAGGTGGGAGGGGTTGGCGGCCAGCGAGACCGTGATCTGCTCGCCGTCCAGGCCGGTGAAGGTGCCCTGGGCGCCCAGGTGGTACTTCACGTCGCCGGAGCCGTGCATCGACTTCGGGTCGAGGTTGCCCTCGAACTCGCGGAAGATCTGCGCGTACGACTTGCCGACGATGTTGGCGAGCACGTTCAGGCGGCCGCGGTGGGCCATGCCGATGACGACCTCGTCCAGGCGCGACTCGGCGGCGGAGTCGATGACCGCGTCGAGCAGCGGGATGACGGACTCGCCGCCCTCCAGGGAGAAGCGCTTCTGGCCGACGTACTTCGTCTGCAGGAAGGTCTCGAAGGCCTCCGCCGCGTTCAGCCGGCGCAGGATGCGCAGCTGCTCCTCGCGCTCCGGCTTGGTGTGCGGGCGCTCGATGCGGTCCTGGATCCACTTGCGCTGCTTCGGGTCCTGGATGTGCATGAACTCGATGCCGGTGGTGCGGCAGTACGAGTCGCGCAGCACGCCCAGGATGTCGCGCAGCTTCATCAGGGACTTGCCGGAGAAGCCGCCGACGGCGAACTCGCGCTCCAGGTCCCACAGGGTGAGGCCGTGCTCGGTGATGTCCAGGTCGGGGTGCTTGCGCTGGCGGTACTCCAGCGGGTCCGTGTCGGCCATGACGTGGCCGCGGACCCGGTAGGAGTGGATCAGCTCGAAGACCCGGGCGGCCTTGGTGACGTCGTCGTCGTGCGAGGCGTCGATGTCCTTGAGCCAGCGGACCGGCTCGTAGGGGATGCGCAGGGACTCGAAGATCTCGTCGAAGAAGCCGTTCTCGCCGAGGAGGAGGTTCGCGACGATCCGCAGGAACTCGCCGGAGGCGGCGCCCTGGATGACCCGGTGGTCGTAGGTCGACGTGAGCGTCATGACCTTCGAGATGCCGAGCTTGTTCAGGGTGTCCTGGCTGGTGCCCTGGAACTCCGCGGGGTAGTCCATGGAGCCGACGCCCATGATGACCGACTGACCGGGCATCAGACGCGGGACCGAGTGGACGGTGCCGAGGCCGCCGGGGTTGGTCAGGGAGACCGTGACGCCGGTGAAGTCGTCCATCGTCAGCTTGCCGTCGCGGGCGCGGCGGACGATGTCCTCGTAGGCCTGCCAGAACTCGAAGAAGTTCAGCGTCTCGGCCTTCTTGATGCCGGCGACGACCAGCTGGCGGTCGCCGTTGGGCTTCACCAGGTCGATCGCCAGGCCGAAGTTGACGTGCGGCGGCTTGACGAGGGTGGGCTTCCCGTCCTTCTCCGCGTAGTGCCAGTTCATCGACGGCATCGTCTTGATGGCCTGCACCATCGCGTAGCCGATCAGGTGCGTGAAGGAGATCTTCCCGCCCCGGGCGCGCTTGAGGTGGTTGTTGATGACGATGCGGTTGTCGAACAGCAGCTTCACCGGGACCGCGCGCACGGACGTGGCCGTGGGCAGCTCCAGCGAGGCGTTCATGTTCTTCGCGACGGCGGCGGCGGGACCACGCAGGGTCACCAGCTCGGGGCCCCCGGCGGCCTCGGTCGCGGGAGCGGCCTTGGCGGCAGCGGCGGGCTTCGCCGGAGCCGGGGCAGCGGCGGCCGGCTTCGCGGGCGCGGGCGCCGGAGCGGCGGCCGCGGGCTTCGGGGCCGCGGGGGCCGGCGCGGGCGCCGCGGGGGCGGCCGGGGCCTGTGCAGCCGGGGCGGCGGGCGCCGGGGCCGAGGTGGTCTCTGCGGCCCCCGCGGCCGCAGTACCCGCCGGAGCCGAGGCGGCAGCCGCGCCCGGCTTGTAGTCGGCGAAGAAGTCCCACCAGGCTCGGTCTACCGAATTCGGGTCCTGGAGGTACTGCTGATAGATCTCGTCGACGAGCCACTCGTTGGGGCCGAACGCCGCAGCGGGGTTCTTGCCCGCTTGGTCTGCGTCGGTCGAGATGCTCGAGTTACTGGGGGACTGTGGCGACACGGCGGCAACCGCCCTCTTCCGCTTCACAAGGTGATGGACAGCGGGAATAAAGGCTACGCCCCCAAGACCCGGAAGGTCAGGCCGGGCAGGTTCATCGTCGTGTAAGTCACATCGGAAACCGCGTTTCGGGCCTGGAAATGGCGGGAAACAAACGCGGTTCCGCTACGGAACGAGGGTGGCGGGAAACGCCGGAGCAAGCCCTGCAGGCTCAGCGTGCGGGCGTGTGCCCGATCACACGTGTCCGTCAGTGCGGACCACGGTGGATCTTGAGGCTCCGGTTCGGACTTTACGTCAACTTTGAACGGATGTCTCTCCCGGGAGGGTGACGAGAATCCGGCAGCCCCGCTCGGATTCGGCCACTCCGATCCCGCCACCGTGCAGGTCGACGGCCCAGCGGGCGATCGCGAGGCCCAGCCCCGTACCGCCGTCGCCGCCCTGTCCGTTGGAGGCGCTCGCGCCGCCCCGGTTGAACCGTTCGAAGACGCGGTGCCACTCCGAGCGCGGAATGCCGGGGCCCTCGTCCAGCACCTCCAGCTCCAGCGACTCCGGCAGCGTCCCGCGCCGCGCCTTCACGGTGACGCGGCCGTGCGGCGGGCTGTGCTTGACCGCGTTGTCGATGAGATTTGCCACCACCTGGTGGATCCGCTCGGGGTCCGCGTGCGCGGTCAGCTCCGGCGGGGACACGTCGAGGTGCAGATGGACGTCCGTCCGCGTGTGGCTGCCGGAGCCGGAGGCGATGCCCGCGCGTGCGGGCACGGCCATGTTGGCCTCCTTCAGCACGCCCGACAGGTACGGCCAGACCTCGAAGCGCCGCCGGCGCAGGGGTACGACGCCGTTGTCCAGCCGGGACAGGTCCAGCAGCGTCTCCACCAGCCGGCCCAGCCGCTCGGTCTGCTTCAGGGCCGTGCGCATGGTCTCCGGGTCGGCCGGGGAGACACCGTCGACGATGTTCTCCAGGACCGCTCTGAGGCCCGCGATGGGGGTGCGCAGCTCGTGCGAGACGTTCGCCACCAGCTCCTTGCGCTGGCGGTCCTGGGCCTCCAGGTCGTCGGCCATGCGGTTGATCGTCTGCGCCAGGTCGCCCAGCTCGTCACGGCGGTTCTCGCGCACCCTGCGGGTGTAGTCGCCGTGCGAGATGGCGCTGGCGACGGCGTTCATGTCGTCCAGCGGCGCGGTCAGCGAATGGGCCACGAACTGCGTGATCAGCAGGGTGGCGATCATCGAGAAGACCGTGATGAAGCGCAGCTCGGTCGCCGTGCGCATCGCGATCATCATCAGCCCGGTGGTGATGAGGACGGCGATGACGACCAGTGCGCCCAGCTTGGTCTTGATCGAGAACGGGCTCACACCGCCCCAGGGCTCGGGCTCCCCAGGGCTTCTCCGGCCGGCCGGACCGCCGCTCATGGCGTCGGGGTCTCCAGCGCGTAGCCCACGCCGTGCACCGTGCGGATCCGCTCGGCGCCGATCTTCCGGCGCAGCGCCTTGATGTGGCTGTCGACGGTGCGGGTGCCGGAGGCGTCCGCCCAGTCCCACACCTCGGCAAGCAGCTGCTCACGGGAGAGCACCGCGCGCGGGGTGTTCGCCAGGCACACCAGCAGGTCGAACTCGGTGGGCGTCAGGTGCACGTCCTCGGCGTGCACGCGCACCCGCCGCTGGGCGTGGTCGATCTCCAGCTCGCCGAGGCGCAGGATGCCGCTTCTGGGCGTCGTGGCGGCCAGTGCGGCCCGCTCCACCCGGCGCAGCAGCACATGCACGCGTGCGGCCAGCTCCCGCATGGAGAAGGGCTTGGTCATGTAGTCGTCGGCGCCGACGCCGAGCCCGACCAGCATGTCGGTCTCGTCGTCACGCGCGGTCAGCATCAGCACCGGCACCGGGCGCTGGGCCTGCACACGGCGGCAGACCTCCAGTCCGTCGAAGCCGGGCAGCATGATGTCGAGGATCAGCAGGTCGGGCTGCCAGGCCTCGGCGGTGTCGACGGCGGCCGGGCCGTCACCCGCGGTCTGCACGAGGAAACCCTCTGCGCGCAGGCGGGCCGCGATGGCGTCGACGATGGTCGCGTCGTCCTCGACCACCAGGACCCTGCGCTGTGCGCCCGGGGTCGCCGTCGTGCCGTTGTGGGATGTGTGGGTCTGCTCCATCGCCCGCCCCTGAGTTGCTTTCCGGAATCCGTGGGGTGATCCGTTACCTGGCTCATGCCTGCGCATGCTTGCGATTGACGCTTGAATGATCTGCGCCAGAGAAGCAGAGTACGGGGAGTCACCGTCCCTCGGCTATCCAGGTCGGACGGCGATGTGCACAACGTCGGGAACGCCACGGGCAACCGGGATCTCTTCGGTACGCACCCGTTGGAACCCGGCATTCCGCAAGGTTTCTTCGAAATCCGGAGAGGGCTGGGCGGACCACACCACCAGCACCCCGCCCGGCTTCAACACCCTTGCGCAGCTTGTCAGTCCGGTGGACGAGTAGAGATCGTCGTTGCCCTCGGTGACGGTCCAGTCGGGGCCGTTGTCGATGTCCAGGCACAGCGCGTCATAAGTGGCGGATGTCTCACGGATGTGCTCGACCAGATCCGTCTCCACGATCTCCGTACGCGGATCGGCGACGGCCTGGGCCGACAGGGCGGCGAGAGGGCCGTTCAGGTGCCAGTCGATGATGGCGCGCTCGCGCTCCACGACGGTGATCGAACCCCAGCGCGGGTCGGCGGCCGCATGTGCGAGCGAGAAGCCCACACCCAGGCCTCCGATCAGCACGTCCGGCTCGTTGCGGGCGTCCAACGCATCGAGCGCGGCGTCCACGAGGAGCCGCTCCGAGCGGCCGTCCGAGGTGTCCATCAGAAAGCAGCCGTTGGCGATGATCTGCAGTGACTCGCCGTGTCGGCGCAGCACGACCTCGCCGTACGGGCCCTCGCGACGGTCCAGGACCACAGGGGTGTCGTAGATGGCGGTCATGGCCCCATCCTGCACGAACTCGGGTTTACGGCCAGGGGAATTACCGGGGGGCGTCGCGCGCCTCGCGCCTGCTGCCGGGCGTGCCTACGCTCGAAGCAGAGCGCTCCGCGATGCGGCGTGGATCGTCTGCGGGTTCGTTGTGGCTGGTCGCGCAGTTCCCCGCGCCCCTTCGGGGTCGCTGCCGACCTGGTCGGCAGCGAGAAGTGGGTGGTGGCTGTATGGCCGCGAATTACCCGTTCGTGGGACGTGAGGATGTGCTGGGCGAGCTCCGGGCGGCCCTGGACCGTGCTGCGTCCGGGCGGGGCGGGCTCGTCACCCTCACCGGGCCCGCCGGGGCGGGCAAGACCCGTACCGCCGAGGAGGTCGCCGAGCGTGCCGGGGCCTTTCGCGTCCTGTGGACCTGGTGTCCGCCGGAGACCGCCGGGCGCGCCTTCCGTCCCTGGTCGCGGCTGCTGCGGGAGCTGGTCGCGGAGGATGTGGCCTGCGGGCGGCTGGTGGCCGCGTCACCGCCGCTACGGGCGCTGGTCTCGGGTGCGGCGACGTCCGGCGCCCTGCACGGTGCCGACCCGGAGACCGCTCGGCTGCGGCTCGCAGGCGATGTCTCCGAGCTCCTGGCCACGGCCGCGCGCCGCCGTCCCCTGCTTCTGGTGCTGGACGACGTACATGCCGCCGACGCCTCGTCGCTGCGGCTGCTGCTGGAGACCGCGGACGCGGCCCGCACCTGCCCGGTCCTGCTGCTGGCGACGGCTCGCGACGAGGACGCGGCCTGGGGGGACGGGGGCTGGGCCCGGGCCCAACTGCTGCGGCGGGGGAGGGCGTTGGGGCTCGGGGCCTTGAAGGAGCGGGACATTGCGGTGTTGGTGGAGGCCGTGACGGGCGCCGCACCGGAGGCGGCTGCGGTGCGGGCGCTGGTACGGCGTACGGGCGGGGACGCGTTCTTCGTCACTGAGCTACTGCGGGCCGGGAGTTGGGGCGCTGCGCCGCCCGGGAACGGGGACGGCCCCGGTGTCTCCTCGGTCGCCGTCCGGGCCGCCGTCCGGGACCGGCTGGACGATCTGACCCCGCGGGCCGCGCGCGTGCTGGACGTGGCAGCCGTCCTCGGCACCCGGTTCCGGCTCGACGTGCTCGCCGAGGCCGCGGAGGTGCCCCTCGGCGAGCTGCGCACACTGCTGGGAGAGGCCGCCGGGGCCGGGCTGCTGGCCGTGGCCGGGGCCGACCGGGGCGCCTTCCGGCACGACCTGCTCAGGGACGCGGTCCACGACACCCTCGCCCCGGCCGCACGCGCCGCCCTCCATCAGGCGGCCGCCGAGGTCCTCGCCGGATACGCCCGCCGCGGCCGCGACACCGGCCCCGCGGAAGTCGCCCACCACCTGCTGCTCTCCGGCCCCGAGCAGGCGGGGGAGGCCGCGAGGTACGCCCGCGAGGCGGCGGTCCGGGCGGAAGCGCTGTCCGCGTTCGAGGATGCGGCCCGGTGGTACGAGCGGGCGGTCGAGGTGTGGGGCGCAGGGAGCGCCGAGCCCGTGGAACTCGTGGAGGTGCTGCTCGGGCTCGGTTCCGCGCGGCTCGGGGCCGGGGAGCGGGAGGCCGCGCGGGCCGCGCTGCTCAGGGCGGCGGCGCTGGCGCGGGAGGCCGGGCGGGCCGATCTGCTGGCGCGGGCCGCGCTGGGGCTCGGGACCGGGGCCGTCGGGTTCGAGGTCGACCTCGAGGATCGTGAACAGCTCGACCTGCTGGCCGAGGCCCGCGCCGCCCTGGCCGCCGAGCCCGCCCACGCCGCGCTGCGCGCCGCCGTCACCGCACGGCTGTCGCTCGCCGCCGGGCTGGTCGAAACGGAGAAGCACCGCATCGCCCTCGCCGAGGAGGCCGTCCGCACCGCCCGCCAGGCCGGTGATCCGGCGACCCTCGGCCCGGCCCTCGCCGCGCTGTGCGACGCCCGGCCCGGCCCCGACCACTGCCGCGACCGGCTCGACTGGTCCATGCAGATCGTGACGACCGCCCGCGACCTGCGCGACCCCGTGCTCGAACTCCTCGGCCGGCGGCTGCGGTTGGTCGCGCTGATGGAGACGGGCGAGTTCGCCGGGGCCGACGCGGAGGCGGCCGCGTACGAGACGACCGTACGGCCGCTGCGGCGCCCCCTGTACGCCTGGTACGTGCCCCTGTGGCGTGGGACGCGGGCCCTGATGGAGGGTCGGTACGACGCGTGCGCCGCCGCGCTCGACGAGGTCGAGGAACTGGGCCGCAGGGCCGGCAGCGCCAACGCGGCGATGCTCGCCGTCACCCAGCGCTGGTGCCTGTACACCGAGACGGGCGACGCGGCCGGGCTGGGGCGCGTGCAGGGGGAGGCGGCCCAGCTGGAGCGCTCCCCGATGCTCTGGCCCCGCGTCGCAGTCGCGCTCGTGGCGGCACAGTCCGGCCGACTCGACGAGGCCGCGCGCCGTCTGTCGGCCGTCGCACCCCGGCTCGGCGGTGCCCCCAGGGACAGCGAGTGGCTGCCGATGCTGGCACAGGCCGCGGAAACGGTAGCCGCTGTCGGCTCCCACCCCTGCGCGCCCGCCCTCTACGACCTCCTCGTCCCGTACGCCGGCCTGTTCGTGGTGGAGGGCATCGGTGCGGCGGTGCGCGGTCCGGTCGACCGCCATCTGGCGCTGCTGGCGGCGGCCATGGGCGACCCGGACCGCGCCCGCGAACACCGGGAGAGGGCACTGCGGGCGGCCGGGGCGGCGGGTGCGGTCGCACTGGCAGAACGCATAGCGGGCGAGACGACCGGCAGGGGGAGGGGCGGCGGGGCGAAGGCCGACACTCCGCCCGACACCGCCGGCTCCGCGCTCTTCCGGCACGAAGGACCCCTCTGGCACCTCCGGTACGCCGGTCACGACGTACGCCTTCCGGACAGCAAAGGGCTGAACGACATCGCCGTCCTGCTCGCGCGTCCCGGCACACCCGTGCCCGCGGTCGAGCTGGCGGCGCCGGCCGCCAAGGGGGAGCACGTCGAGGGCCTGCATCCGCAGGGCGACACCGGTGAGGTCGTCGACGCCGCCGCGCGGGCCGCCTACCGGCGCAGGCTGCGGGAACTGGAGGAGGAGGCCCGGGACGCCGACGAGGCCGGGGACGCCGGACGGTCGGAGCGGATCGCCGTCGAGCGGGACGCCCTGGTCGGGCAGCTCGCGGCCGCGTACGGCATCGGGGGCCGGGTGCGCCGTACCGGGTCGGACGCCGAGCGCGCCCGCACCACCGTCACCGCCCGCATCCGGGCCGCCGTGCGGCGGATCGCCGCCGCCCACCCCGAACTCGGCCGGCACCTCGAAACCGCCCTGCACACCGGCACTCTCTGCGTCTACCAGCCGGAACAGACCCCCGAGTGGCGGCTGTGAGGCCCCGTCCCACACCGTGATGTCCGATCTCACGCCTCCTGGGTGAAGCACCCGAAAGCACCCACGGAAGGCAGGACACCATGCCACGCACCACCAAGGCCGAGGCCGAACTCAAGGTCGACGAGCCCGTCATCGAGGGGCGCTACGCCCAGCTCGGCCCGTACACCGTCTCGTACGAGTCGATGAAGGAGGACATGGACCCCGCCCCGCTCTTCCGGGGCCTGCCCGACGACCGCTGCCAGTGCCCGCACTGGGGCCAGGTCGTCTCCGGCCGGATCGTGTTCCGGTACGCCGACCACGACGAGGTCTTCCACGCCGGCGACGCCTACTACGGCGCCCCCGGCCATCTCCCCCTGATCTTCGCCGGCACCGAGATCGTCGAGTTCAGCCCCACCGCGGAGCTGAACCGCACGATGGAGGTCGTCGGCCGCAACCTCGCGGGAGCGCAGTCATGACCACCGACAGCGGCACCCGTGTGAAGGAGCTCGCCGACCTCTTCGTGCGATTCCTGGAGACCAACACGGCCCCGGAGGGGCTGTTCACGGACGACGTGTTCCTCGACCTGACAGTCCCTCAGTGGCGGCTGCAGGCCTCCGGCCGCGACGAGCTCGTCGCCGCCCGCCGCCGCAGTCACCCCTTCCTCGGCACCGTGCCGCGCCACCGCGTCGACGCCACGCCCACCGGCCTCGTCCTCGAGTTCGAGGAGCAGTGGGAGGACGAGCAGGGCGGCACCTGGTACTGCAGGGAGCTGATGCGCGCCGACATCCGCGACGGCGCCATCAGCGAGGCGTCCGTCTACTGCACCGGCGACTGGGACCCGGCGACACGGGCGGCGCACGCGAGGGAGGTCGACCTGCTGAGGCCGTGAGGAAACCCATTCAGGAAGCGGGGGTTGTCCTCTGATGCAGGAAAAGCATGAGAGGTTGCTGTGAATCGCCTCTCGCGTGGCGTCGGTCACAGACAGGGACCCCTGTGGTTGCGAAGGGTGGGGCGCAACGGAAGGAGCGCCGCAACGTGGAACCCATCGCGACGGCCGACAACGAATCCTCGGTCGCGCCCCTTCCCGACGTGTCCGAACTCCTCGACGGTATGCCGCGTCAGCGTGGCGCGGCCACCGTCGTCGGACCGGCCGTGCAGGTGCCCGTCCCCGCGGCCCGCACCCTCCGCCCCTGGCGCCTTCTGCCGACCCCCACCGGTACGCCGTTCACCTTCGCCTACGCGGCGGTCCTGGCCCTCACCTCACTGTTCGCCACGTACGCCGCTCCGTCCCTCGTAGTCACCCTGTACCAGGCCTCCAGCACGGACGTCGCGCACCTCGTGCAGACGCCCGTGCTGGTGCTGCTCGCCAGCGCGCTGTGGATCGCGGGCGGGGTCGCGTCGCCGTACGCGATCTGTTTCCTGCTCGTCCTGACGGCGCTGGAGCGGCGGATAGGCGGTGCGCGCACCGCAGTCGTCTTCCTGCTCGGCCATGTCCTGGCCACACTCGCGACCGAGGTTCCCGTGGGCCTGGCCGTGCTCGTCGGCCACCTCCCCGACAGCTCCCTGCACCGCCTCGACTACGGCATCAGCTTCGGCGTCGCCGCCAGCGTCGGCGCCCTGGCCGGGCTGCTCACGCCCTGGCTGCGCTGGCCGGTGCTGGTCCTGTTCGGCAGCATGCTGGTCGAGGACCTGATCGAGTTCACGGACCCGATGACCAACTGGGGCCATCTGATCTCGCTGGCCATAGGCATCGCGACCTGGCCGATGATCCGCCGCTGGTACCGGACGGCCATGGCGACCGCCTAGCTGCCGCTCCCTGCGGATTCTTTTCGCTTCGCCCGGCGTTGTCCTCTCCAGCCAGGCCGCGCGTTGTCTTCTCCAGCCCGTCCGGCCTTGTCTTTCAGCCCGTCCGGCGTTTGAGGACGAGGCCCCTTCAGGGCCGAAAGCGGGGGTCTGGGGGCTGCAAGCCCCCAGCAACGCCCACTTCACCGCCGTGATCGCTGACAGCGAACGGGGCCCCGGGAACATTCGCGGAGCGCCACGCATTGAGTCGGCATAACTCAACTTGACTGCCGGAGGGTAGATCATGGCTTCGACGTCCACACCGCTCACCCTGCCCGTGCTGCCGCTCGACGACGAGGTCGTGCTGCCCGGCATGGTGGTTCCGCTGGACCTGAACGACACCGACGTACGCGCCGCGGTGGAGGCCGCCCAGGCCGCCGCCCGCTCCGAGCCGGGAAAGCCCAGGGTCCTGCTGGTGCCACGCATCGACGGCACATACCCCGGCACCGGGGTGCTCGGCACGGTCGAGCAGGTCGGCCGGCTCGCCGACGGTGACCCGGGCGCCCTGATCCGCGGCCGCGGCCGCGTGCGCATCGGCGCCGGCACCACCGGCCCGGGTGCGGCGCTGTGGGTCGAGGGGACGAGGATCGACGAGAGCGTGCCCGAGCCGCTGCCCGGTCACGTCACCGAACTGGTCAAGGAGTACAAGGCCCTTGCCACCGCCTGGCTCCGCAAGCGCGGCGCCTGGCAGGTGGTCGACCGGGTGCAGGCCATCGACGATGTCTCCGCCCTGGCCGACAACTCCGGTTACTCGCCCTTCCTGACCACCGATCAGAAGATCGAGCTGCTGGAGACCGCCGACCCGGTCGCCCGCCTCAAGCTCGCCACCCAGCACCTGCGCGACCACCTCGCCGAGCAGGATGTCGCCGAGACCATCGCCAAGGACGTCCAGGAGGGCGTCGACAAACAGCAGCGGGAGTTCCTGCTGCGCCGTCAGCTCGAAGCCGTACGCAAGGAACTGCGTGAGCTCAACGGCGAGCAGGACGGCGAGGAGTCCGACGACTACCGCGCCCGCGTGGAGGCCGCCGACCTGCCGGAGAAGGTGCGCGAGGCGGCGCTCAAGGAGGTCGACAAGCTGGAGCGGTCCAGCGACCAGTCCCCCGAGGGCTCCTGGATCCGCACCTGGCTGGACACCGTCCTCGAACTCCCCTGGAACGAGCGCACCGAGGACGCGTACGACATCCAGGGCGCCAAGGCGATCCTCGACGCCGAGCACGCCGGCCTGGAGGACGTGAAGGAGCGCATCACCGAGTACCTGGCAGTGCGCAAGCGCCGCAGCGAGCGCGGCCTCGGTGTCGTGGGCGGCCGGCGCGGCGGTGCCGTACTGGCTCTCGTCGGCCCGCCCGGTGTCGGCAAGACCTCCCTCGGGGAGTCCGTCGCGCACGCCATGGGCCGCAAGTTCGTCCGCGTCGCCCTCGGCGGCGTCCGTGACGAGGCCGAGATCCGCGGCCACCGCCGTACGTACGTCGGTGCCCTGCCCGGCCGTGTCGTCCGCGCCATCAAGGAGGCCGGTTCGATGAACCCGGTCGTCCTGCTGGACGAGATCGACAAGGTGGGCTCGGACTTCCGCGGCGACCCCGCGGCCGCCCTCCTCGAGGTCCTGGACCCGGCGCAGAACCACACCTTCCGCGACCACTACCTGGAGGTCGAACTCGACCTGAGCGACGTCGTCTTCCTCGCCACGGCGAACGTCCTGGAGGCCATCCCGGAGGCCCTGCTCGACCGTATGGAGCTGGTCCGCCTGGACGGCTACACCGAGGACGAGAAGGTCGTCATCGCCCGCGACCACCTGCTGCCGCGTCAGCTGGAGCGCGCGGGACTGCAGTCCGACGAGGTCGCTGTCGACGAGGGCGCGCTGCGCAAGCTCGCCGGCGAGTACACGCGCGAGGCGGGCGTCCGCACCCTGGAACGCTCGATCGCCCGGCTGCTCCGCAAGGTCGCGGCGCAGCACGAACTGGGCGACCGGGAGCTGCCGTTCACCATCACGGACGGCGACCTGCGCGACCTGATCGGACGGCCGCACCACGTGCCCGAGTCCGCCCAGGACCCGGCGGAGCGCCGTACGGCGGTCCCGGGCGTGGCGACGGGTCTCGCGGTCACCGGCGCGGGCGGCGACGTCCTCTTCGTGGAGGCGTCCCTGGCCGACCCGGAGACGGGCGCGGCGGGCCTGACCCTGACTGGCCAGCTGGGTGACGTGATGAAGGAGTCGGCGCAGATCGCGCTGAGCTTCCTGCGCAGCCACGGCGCCGAACTGGAGCTGCCGGTCGCGGACCTGAAGGACCGTGGAGTGCACATCCACTTCCCGGCGGGCGCGGTCCCGAAGGACGGCCCCAGCGCGGGCGTCACGATGACGACGGCCCTGGCGTCCCTCCTGTCCGGCCGCCTGGTCCGCACGGACGTGGCGATGACCGGCGAGGTCTCGCTGACCGGCCGTGTCCTGCCCATCGGCGGCGTGAAGCAGAAGCTGCTCGCCGCACACCGGGCGGGCGTCACCACGGTGATCATCCCCAAGCGCAACGAAGCCGACCTGGACGACGTCCCCGCGGAGGTGCTGGACAAGCTCGACGTCCACGCCGTGACCGACGTCCGCCAGGTCCTGGAACTGGCCCTCGCGCCCGCCACGAGCGACGCGAAGCCGGAGGTTCCGGTGGCGGCGTGACGGACGCCATCGGATAGGGGAGGCCCGGGTCCCGTGAGGGAGGCCCGGGCCTTCGCCGTACCTACGTGCTGAGGGTCAGCCGTTGGCCAGTGCCTGCACTCGATCCAGCGCTCCGTTGCTGCATGTCCCGGGGGGCGACTCCCGGACCCGCGGCCGGGGCGGGGTGGTGCTAGCCGTTGGCCAAGGCCTGCACCCGATCCAGCGCTCCGTTGCTGCATGTCCCGGGGGGCGACCCCCGGACCCCCGGCCGGGGGGGGGGGTGGTGCTAGCCGTTGGCCAAGGCCTGCACCCGATCCAGCGCTCCGTTGAACCTGTCGTGGTCCCCGACGGTCGGGCCGGACGACGTGTACTGCCACATCGTGTAGTAGCCCCAGCCCGCCGGCAGCGTCCCGGCGTCCGACGCGTACCGCGCGATCCACAACGGGTGGGCCGAGGCGAATCCCGCGTAGTTCCCCGTGCAGTCGCTCCACCAGCTCGTCGCCGTGTAGATCACGGCGTCCCGCCCCGTGCGCGCCTTGTACGTGTTCAGGAAGTCGGCGATCCAGCCGACCATCGCGCTCGCCGACTTGCCGTAGCACTCGGCGCCGTACGGGTTCCACTCGATGTCGAGGGTGCCGGGCAGGGTCTTGCCGTCCTTGGACCAGCCGCCGCCGTGGTCGACGAAGTAGTTCGCCTGGGTCGCGCCGCTGGTGGTGTCGGGGGTGGCGAAGTGGTACGCGCCGCGGATCATGCCGACGTTGTACGAGCCGTTGTACTGCTGGGCGAAGTACGGGTTCGTGTAGTACGTGCCTTCGGTCGCCTTCGTGTAGGCCCACTTGACCCCGCTGCTCCACAGGGTCGACCAGGCGACGTTGCCCTGGTGGGCGGAGACGTCGACACCCTCCGTCTGGGTGACGGCGGTGGGGGAAGGGGTGCCGCGCCGGCCGTCGTGGGCGAGGACGCCCATGCCCATGTGGGCAGAGCCGCGGGCGGGCCCGTCAGCGGCGGAGGCCGGGACGGCGAAGGGCAGGGCGAGGGAGAGGGCGGCGAGCAGGAGTCCGGCGCGGAAGAGGCGCCGGGGGCGAACCGATCCGGGTCTGTGCACGGGCATAGCGTGCCTCCGAAGGCTCGGTGATGCTCGGTGAGGAAGCGCTGAAGTGCCGAGGTGCCGCCGGCGTGGGCAAGCCGGTCATTGCCTGGTAAGGAAGCTACGCACGTCGAAGAGCGGGTGGGAAGGGGGCCCGGAGGCTGCCGTTGGTCTAGCCCTGCGAAATACTTGTGGAGCTGCGGCAATGACGGGGTCTGGCGGAAACTTTCAGGATCGGGAAACCGAGGCAGGGGCTGACGTGCACGAAGGCGGAAACCGGGACGAGCGCCGACTTCCGGCTCAGACGTCACCGAGTGGCGCGGACCAGGAGTACCTGTCCCTGGAGCGCGAACTGACGGTTCTGCTGCGGCGCGCCCGGGCCAGCCAGGGCGAGATGGCCCGCGAGGTCCACCCCGACCTGGAGTCCGCCGCGTACGGCCTCCTCGTACGCCTCGACGAGCACGACCGCCTGCGCGCCACCGAGCTCGCCGCGTACATCGGCGTGGGCAAGGCCACCATGTCCCGCCAGCTGCGCGCCCTGGAGGACCTGGGCCTGGTGGCCCGCGAACCCGACCCGGCGGACGGTCGGGCCTGGCTGGTCCGTCTCACCGAGGAGGGGCACCGCCGGGTGAGCAAGGTCCGTGACGCCCGGCGGGCGCGCTACGTCAGCCAGCTGGCCCACTGGGACCGGCGCGAGGTGGCGGAACTGGCGCGGCTGCTGGGGGAGTTGAACCGGAACATGGAGAAGTAGGCCGACGCCGGTCACCCTGCCGTCCTCAGGTGCCGGCGCAGCCGCCTCCGATGAGGTGCAGGGGCGCCTCCGCGCCCCCCGTCGGGATGGTTGCGGAAGGTGAGAGGGGCGCTGAGCAGCCGGGCCTGTCCAGCGGCGATGGTCAGGCCGAGGCCCGTTCCCGCGGACCCGCCGCCGGTGCGGAATCGCTGCGGACCGGTGGTGGTGAGGACGGTCAGCAGGCCGGGCGGGACGCCGGGACCGTGGTCGCGGACCCGGACGACCGGTCCGTCGCCGTGCCGGCCCCGCTCGAAGTCCACCTCGACCGTCACCGGCGGGGCACCATGACGAAGCGCGTTGGCGACCAGGTTGGTGAGCATCCGCTCCACGCGCCGCGGATCGGTCTCCGCGAGCGCGTCCGTGACGATCCGTACCTCGACCATGCCCTCCGCCCCGTCGAGCCCGGCGACCGCACGCCGGGCCATCGCGCTGACCTGCCGGGTTTCGGTCTCCACCGGCACCGCGTCGGCGTCGAGTCGGGCGACCTCCAGGACGTCCTCGACGAGGCCGCGCAGCTTGTGCACCCCGCCCGTCACCAGGTCGACGGCCGGGCCGGCCGGGAGCAGGCCGGTCGCGGTCATCATGGCCGCGACCGGTGTGCGCAGTTCGTGCGCGATGTCGGCGGTCACCCGTCGCTCGGCCTCCAGCCGGGCGCCGAGAGCGTCGGCCATGGTGTTCACGGATGCCGCCAGGGCCGGCGGTCCGGTCTCCTGCCCGACCTGACCCGGCGTATGACGGAGGCCGGGTAGGCGGGCGCCTGGTGAATTTCACCGTCCGTGCCCGACCGGCTCCGAAGCGTGCCTATCCTCGAAGGATGCCTCAGCCGAAGAATCTGGACCCCGCCTCCATGAAGGAGTTCTACGGCGCCGAGCTCCGGCGGCGACGTGAGGACGCGGGGCTGTCGCAGTCCGGGCTCGGAGACCTCGTGTTCTGCTCGGGGGCGTACATCGGGTACCTGGAAATGGCCGCCCGCAGCCCGCAGTTGGACATGTCCGAGCAGATCGACTCCGTCCTGAAGACCGATGGGTTCTTCCGGAGGCTGTGCGGGGCCGTTCTCAATGCGTCCAAGTTCGCGGGTTATTTCGCGGCCGCAGCCGAGCTGGAGCAACGGGCCCTGGCCATCTGCGATTTCGCCACCACCGTCGTGCCGGGGCTTCTGCAGACCCCCGTCTTCACGCGGGCCTTCATCCGTTCGCTCCGGCCCCTGGTGGACGAGCAGGAGATCGAGCAGATCGTCGGCGCACGGCAGGAGCGGGCTCGGGCTCTGCTCAAGAACCCCCTGGAACCTGAGCTGTGGTTCGTCATTCACGAGGCCGTGCTGCGCACTCAGGTCGGCGGAACCGACGTGATGCGCGAACAACTGGAACACATCGCCGACGTCTCCCGGACCCATCAGGCAGTCATCCAGATCCTGCCCTTCTCGGCCGGGATGACTCCCCTCATGTACGGCCCGATGAGGGTCATGACCTTCGCCGAGGAACCGTCCGCCGCCTACACGGAGACCGCCCACACCGGGCAGTTGATCGAGGATCCGACCGTAGTCGCGAGCGTCGCCAAGTCTTACGATCTGGCCAGGGCCGCAGCCATGTCCCCGGAAGCGTCCCTGGCCTTTATCGATCGGCTACTCGCGGAGGACTTCACACCATGAACAGCACGCACGACCTGCGGTCCGCTTGCTGGCGCAAGTCCTCGTACAGCAACGCGGAAGGCGGAGAGTGCGTCGAGGTCGCCGACAACTTCCCCGGTGTCATACCCGTCCGCGACAGCAAGGTCCCCGACGGCCCGATCCTGCTGGTGTCGGCCGCAGCCTGGACCTCCTTCATCCACGCAGCCGCCAAGTAGGTCACAGCCCGACGTACACAACCGTCGCGTCGTCATGCGTCTTGCTGCGCCGCAGATACCTCCGCTCCTCCGCATCCGCCCGCTCCAGCTCGCGCACGCGGTCCACCAACGCCTGCGCTCCCTCCTTCCGTACGAACCGGAAGCAGTCCGTCCAGTCGCCCTCCCGGAACTTCTCCACCCATCGCGTGGCCCCGTCCGTGAGGGCGAGCAGCGCCCGCACGTCGCCCCGTGGCAGCACCCCCGTCACCGCCCGCCCCGCCACCGACGGATCCGCGGCCGCCGTGAAGAAGCCGCCTTCCTTGTTGCGGAGGGTGGAGTCCACCAGGGCGTCGGTGGCCAGGGAGGACCGGGGCAGCTTGGACAGGCGGTCGTCCAGGAGGGACGCGACCACGCCGTCGGGGGACTCCACCAGCAGCGCCGAGTCCGACAGGACCAGGTACTCGACCCTCTCCACACCCCACCGCGCCACCACCACCGTTGCCTGTGGGGTGCGTGGGTGAGAAAGGTCACAGGTCGCGGCATGGGCTTCGGTCGTACGCGCGATGGCGCGGGCCAGCGCCTCCTGCAGCGGAACATCCGGGAGGGAAACGGTCAGTTCGGTCAGGGCTCCGCCGAGGCGGGCCGTGTACCAAGGGACCGAATGCAGACAGCCCGTCCCGCCGCGCGGTGGCGTCACTCCGTCCAGGACGACGAGGGTGCCGCCCTGGCCGGAAGCGGGCAGTGCGGCCGCGGCGAAGTCCTCGTTGGGGTAGGCCGGATCACCGGGCTCCGAGACAAGTTCCGTATGCATTCGGCCAGTCTGCACGACGTCTTCACAAGGTTCGCCAAAGCCTGGCATCGGTCGCGGAATTGACGCACTCGCGCAGGTCAGGTGCCCTGTTTGGGGTGGAATCCGTTGTTCCGGGAAGCCGTGGCGGCGAATACTGCCACCGCCCGGCGCGGACGTCCAACCGGCCTGCCGCACGGGGCCGCTGAACGCTTCCCAGGAACTTGCTCGCCAACTCCCCTCCGATGTTCACTCCTTCGGGTGGCGGGTCAGGTGATGCTCGTCCACTGCCCACCGGCACTGGGAGGGTCGGCACCGTACTGGGAGTACGCACGGTCGACGTCAGTTGACGGAGCGTCACCCGGGCCCATGAGTATCACGAGTCAGGAATGCGAGCACCGGTGCAGAAGACGCGGCCTCGTCGCACAGGCAAGCAGACGGATCCCGCAGCGGGCGTGGAGGGCACGCCCGGCAGCACCGGCACCACCACCGGCAAGGGCCGGCCCACGCATGTACGCAACCGGCTCGTCGTCGCCGTGGCCGTGGTGGCCGCCGCGATAGCCGGGGCCGGTGTCCCTTCCGTCCTCACCGCCTCCGGGCAGCTCAGCGACTCCCAGGACCTGGTGACGCTCGCCGGGCAGACCCAGGACGCCCTGGCCCTTGCTCATTCGCTCGCCGACGAGCGGGACGAGGTGACGTCCTACATCGCCGCCGGGCGGCCCAAGTCCAAGGCGCCCTCCGAGCAGCGCAGCGCCCGCGTCGACCGGCAGGTCGAGGAGCTCCGGGAGAACCCCGACACACCCGCCTCCCTCCGCAGCGACCTTGACGGCATCGCCGCGCTGCGCCGCTCCGCGCTCACCGGCAAGAGCGACGCCCTGCAGACGCACGACGCCTACTCCGCCGCCATCACCGAACTGCACGGGCTCGCCGAGCAGCTGGCGCAGCAGATGCCGCCCCGCGCCGGATCGGGCGCCTATGCCCTCGCCGAGCTGGACTCGGCCGTGCAGCAGGCCGCCGCCGCCCGCGGCCTGCTCCTCGCGGCGCTCAACGTGCCCAGGACCACCCAGACGGTTATCAGCCCGGTCACCGGACTGCCGACCACGGTCACCTCCTCCTCGGCCGCCGACACCAAGCAGCGGGGCGCGTTGACCGCCGCCGCCCAGCAGGCCCGGCTGCGCTCCGACGCGGCCCTCGCCGACTTCCACGACACGGCGACCAAGGCCGCCCGGACCTCGTACGACTCCACGGTCACCGGCCCCGAGGTCAACTCCGCCGAGAAGTACCTGGCCGCCCTCACCGACCAGCCGACGTTCTCCGAATCCGAACTCGGCACCAGCGCCTCGAAGGTCGACGCCGCTCTCTCCGCCCGTATCGACGCGATGCGCGGCGCGGAGTCCGCCCTCTACGACCGCCGCACCAAGGAGCTGGCCCAGCTGCGCGACGACGACGTCAGCGCGCTGGAGCTCCGTATCGCCGTCCTCGGCGCCCTGATGCTGCTCGCCGTCGGCATCGCCACGGCGATGGCCCGCACCCTCACCCGGCCGCTCTCCGTCCTGCGCCGCGGCTCGGCCCGGCTCGCCGAGGCGGCGGACCCCGCCGCCGAGGAACCGGTCACCTTCACCGGCCGCAACGATGAGTTCGCGCAGGTCGTCCGCTCCGTCAACGCCCTGCACGCGCACGCCGCCGCCCTGGGCGAGCGCATCGTCACGCTGGAGGCCGACCGCAAGCACCTGGTCGGCCAGCGCCAGAACATGGCGGACGCCCGTGAGGAGCTGCGCGCCGAACTCGCCGAATCCGCAGCCCAGTTGGAGCGGCTGCGCGAGAGCATCGGCGGCACGTTCGTGAACCTCTCCCTGCGCACCCTCGGCCTGGTCGAGCGCCAGCTCGCCGTCATCGAGAGCCTGGAGGAGCGCGAACAGGACCCGGAGCGCCTCGCCACCCTCTTCAAGCTCGACCACTTCGCGACGGTCATGCGCCGCCACAGCGAGAACCTCCTGGTCCTCGCCGGCACCGAGCACGTCCAGCAGAGCGCGCACCCCGTCCCGCTCGTCGACGTCGTCCGCGCGGCGGTCAGCGAGATCGAGCGCTACGAGCGCGTCCGCATCGCCGTGCTGCCGCCGCACGCGCACGTGGCGGGCTTCGCCGCGGACGACCTCTCCCACCTCCTGGCCGAACTGATGGAGAACGCCACTTCGTTCTCCCCGCCGGACCTGCCCGTCGAGGTCTCCGGCTGGCTCCTGGAGAACGGCGAGGTCATGCTCTCCGTCCAGGACGAGGGCATCGGCATGACCGCCGAACGCCTGACCCGCCTCAACACCCGCCTCGCCGAGTTCGACCCCGAGTCCCCCTACGACCAGGAGGGCGAGGAGGGCCTGGGCCTCGGCCTCTACGTCGTCGCCCGCCTCGCCCACCGCCACGGCGTCCGCGTCCAGCTGCGCGAGCAGAAGCAGGGCGGCGTCGCGGCGGTGGTGGTCCTCCCGAACCCCCTGCTGGCGCCGGCCCCGTCCGCCGCGGTCCCGTCGTCGTCCGCCCCCGCGACCGGCGGCACGCTCACGTTCTCCCTCCCGGGAGCGGACGCGGAGGCCAACTCCAACGAACTTCACGGCCGCCCGAAGACGACCGACCCGCTGGTGGAACTGGCGGAGAGGGCGGTACGCCACCACTCCACGGACGGTGAGCAGCACGAGGCGACCCCGGCCGAAACCACGATGGAGCTCCTGATCCCGGAGCAGGCGACGGCCCCGGAGCAGGAGCAGACCCACGACGGGCCCGCGGCCGCCGACGGCGGGGAACCCCCACAGGGGCCACCGGCACCCGACGACGAAGGTAGTACGGGTGGTGCGGGTGGGAACATCCACGCCGAAGGCGAAGCCGAGGCGGAACACACCCGCGCACCGGACGAGGAGCACCTCACAGACAAGGGCCTGCCCAAGCGCACCCCCAAGATCACCGCCCCCGCCCCAGCCGCAGCGCAGCGCCCCCGCACCGTGGACGCGGAAGCCCTCCGCAGGAGACTCGGCGGCTTCCGCACAGGCGCCCAGGCCGGCTACCGCGCCGTAGAAGCGGAGATCGCCGAACAGACCGCCCAGAACCAGCTGCCGGGCACCGCACCAGCCGTATCCGAAGAAACCACGGGGGGCACTGTCGAGGAGGCAAGCAGTTGACCGCGCCCAGTACCTTCGGACTGAGCAGTGAAGCCCGCAACCTGCACTGGCTGCTGACGAACCTGGTCGAGGAGGTGCCGGGCATCCAGTCAGTAGCGGTCGTCTCCTCGGACGGCCTGCTCCTGCTCTCCTCCGACCCCGGCCGCAACGACGAGGCCCGTCAGACCCGGGACACGAAGCCCACGGGCCCCCGGGGCTCCTCCGCCGATCTGGCCGCCGTCGTCTCCGGCATCGGCAGCCTCACCATCGGCGCGGCCAGGCTGATGGAATCCGGCCCCGTGAAGCACACGATGGTCGCGATGGAGGAGGGCAGCCTGTTCGTGATGTCGATCAGCGACGGCAGCCTGCTCGGCGTGCACGGCTCCGCGGACTGCGACATGAGCGTGGTGGCGTACCACATGGCCCTGTTCGTGGGCCGCGCCGGCCACGTCCTGACGCCCGAACTCCGCAGCGAGCTACGAAAATCCCTGGAGTCGGAGTCCGCCGGGAGCCACCGATGAGCAGTTCGCCCAAGAAGCTTCCCGTCCGCGGCGGCGACCGCAGGTCGGCCCGCGTGCGCCCCTACTCGCTCACCGGCGGCCGTACCCGCTTCGGCCACGTCCTCCTCGTGGAGACGTTCGTGGCCGCGCTCGACGCCCCCGAGGAGCGCAAGGAACTCACGAACGGTTCCCTCAGCACCCGGGTCATGCCCGAGATGCAGGCCATTGTCGAACTGTGCCGCCGTATGCGCACGGTGGCCGAGATCGCAGCACTGCTGAAGATGCCGCTGGGCGTGGTCCGCGTGCTGCTCAGCGACCTCGCGGACCAGGGCAGGATCCGCGTGTACGGAACAGGTACCGGTCACGGCACGGGCCGTCCGGACCGCGCACTGCTCGAAAGGGTGCTGAATGGACTCCGTCGCCTTTAGAGACACCGCCTTCGCGGACACCGACGAGGATCTGAAGTCCTGGCAGACGGACCGCACCCGTGCCCCGATCGCGACGAAGATAGTCGTGGCGGGCGGCTTCGGTGTCGGCAAGACGACCCTGGTCACCGCCGTCTCGGAGATCACGCCCCTGCAGACCGAGGCGCTGATGACCGAGGCGAGCGAGGAGACCGACGACCTCACCGCCACACCGGGCAAGCTGACCACCACCGTGGCCATGGACTTCGGCCGTCTCACGCTCGACGACGACCTGGTGCTCTATCTGTTCGGCACACCGGGCCAGCAGCGGTTCTGGTTCATGTGGGACGACCTGGTGCGCGGCGCGATCGGTGCGGTCGTCATGGCCGACACCCGCCGCCTCAAGGACTGCTTCCCCGCGCTGGACTACTTCGAGAGCTGCGGACTGCCGTACGTCGTCGCGGTCAACCATTTCGACGGCAGCGAGCTGTTCGAACCGGAGGACGTGCGGGAGGCGTTGACGATCCCGGCGCACATACCTGTAATGATCATGGACGCGCGCCGCCGGATCTCGGTGATCGAGACCCTGCTGTCCCTGGTGGGCCACGCGCTGGACGTCACCCCCGAGTAGCCTCCCCCCGGCCGCCCCCCAGCAGTCCCCGAGTAGGAGAACAGCCCCGCATGCGGAAGATACTCGTCGTAGGAGCCGGCCAGTCCGGTCTCCAGATCGCCCTCGGACTCCAGTCGCACGGGTACGAGGTCACCCTGATGTCGAACCGGACGGCGGACGAGATCCGCTCCGGCCGGGTCATGTCGACGCAGTGCATGTTCCACACGGCACTGCAGCACGAGCGCGATCTCCAGCTGAACTTCTGGGAGTCCCAGGCCCCGAAGATCGAAGGACTCGGCGTCTCGGTCGCGGCCCCCGGCTCGCACGACCCGGGCCCGACGCAGCGTGCGATCGACTGGGTGGGGAGGCTCGACGGGTATGCGCAGTCGGTGGACCAGCGGGTGAAGATGGCCGGCTGGATGGAGACCTTCGCACAGCGCGGCGGCCAGCTGGTCATCCACGGCGCGGCGGTCTCCGACCTCGACTACTTCTCCCGTACGTACGACCTGGTGCTCGTCTCGGCGGGCAAGGGCGAGCTGGTGTCCATGTTCGGCCGGGAC
The DNA here is from genome assembly GCF_000720765.1 of Streptomyces sp. NRRL S-646. Taxonomy (GTDB): domain Bacteria; phylum Actinomycetota; class Actinomycetes; order Streptomycetales; family Streptomycetaceae; genus Streptomyces. The sequence goes on along the minus strand of NZ_JODC01000003.1, from coordinate 95,981 downwards.
GCCTCCCGTTCGCCGTACGCCGAGCCGCAGCGCGCCCTCGCCGTCTCGTACGTCCACGGTCTGGGCCCCCGCCCCGAGCACCCCGACCACGAGGCGGTCCGCTGCAACCTGGTGCCGGGTGTGGGCGAGCTGTTCGTCATGCCGACGCTCACCACCTCCGGCCGCGCGGACATCCTCTTCTGGGAGGGCATACCCGGCGGCCCGCTCGACGTCTTCAACGGCGTCAAGGACCCGGCGGAGCACCTCTCCCTGACCCTGGAACTCATGGAGAAGTTCACGCCCTGGGAGTTCGAGCGGGCCAAGTCGGTGGAACTGACCGACGCAGGCGGCGTGCTGGCCGGCCGTTACGCCCCCACCGTGCGCAACCCCATCGGCCGGCTGCCCGGCGGCGGACTGGTCCTCGGCGTCGCGGACGTCGTCGTCGCCAACGACCCGATCACCGGTCAGGGCTCCAACTCGGCCTCCAAGTGCGCCGCTTCGTACCTCGCCTCGATCCTGGAGAACGGCGAGAAGGAGTTCGACGAGACCTGGATGCAGGCCACGTTCGACCGCTACTGGGACACCGCCCAGCACGTCACCAAGTGGACGAACGCGATGCTCGCCCCGCCGCCGGAGCACATCCTCAACCTGATCGGCGCGGCCGGCCAGCTGCAGCCGGTCGCCGACCGCTTCGCCAACGGCTTCAACGACCCGTCCGACTACGAGAACTTCTTCTACGAGCCCGAGAAGACCGCTGCCTACCTCGCGGAAGTGACCGGCTAGGCGCCCTTGGGGCGCTGGTCCGGACGCACGGCTCCCAGGATCGGGTACGACGCGACCGGCGAGACCTTGACCGTCTCGCCCGTCCGCGGCGCCTGGATCATCATGCCCTCGCCCAGGTACATCGCCACATGCGTGGCATCCGGGAAGTAGATCACGAGGTCGCCCGGGCGCAGCTTCTTCAGCGGGATCCGCGGCAGCCGTGCCCACTGCTCCTGGCTGGTGCGGGGGATCGGCGTACCGGCCCTGGCCCAGGCCTGAGAGGTCAGACCCGAGCAGTCGTACGACTTCGGGCCCTCCGCCCCCCACCGGTACGGCTTACCGATCTGCCGCACCGCGTACCCGAGGGCCCGGTCACCCTTCCGTGAGGGACGGCGTTCGCCGCTCAGCACGCCGGACGCCATGAGCCGCTGCTGCGCCGCGTCGGTGCCCTTCTTCTCCAACTCGCCGAGCGCGGCCAGCTGTCCGGGTGTGAGGGAGGCGAGCAGCTTCTCGACGTCCTTCAGGCGCGCCTGAACGTCGTCGCGGTCCTTCTTCTGCCGTTCGGCGAGGGTGATTTGACCGTCGAGGGCCTTTCGCGCCGCGCGGTCCAGCTCGCCGGCCTGCTTCTCACTCGCGGTCAGCCGGCCGACCGCCTCGACCCGCTCCCGCGCCAACTGGCCGATCACATGCCCCTCGTCGAGCGCCTGCTGCGGATTGCGGGCGAGCAGCAGGCGTACATACGCGGAGATCTCGGTGCTGCCCTGGTACTGCTGTCTGGCCAGGCGGCCCGCAGCCACCCGGCTGTCGTGCAGCGAGCGGCGGGCCAAGGCCAGTTCGCGGTCGAGGCGGGCCACTTCCGCGCGCTGCTTCGTCAGCTTCTCCGCGGTGCCGTTGTAGGCCTCGGTGGCCTTCTCGGCCTCCCGGTACAGCCGCTGAAGGTCCGTCAGCTGCGCGGCGACGGTACGCCCGCCGGGCTCCGGCCCGGGCGCGGCCGCGGCGGGCGGCGGTACGAGGAGAGCGCCGGCGGCCATCGCCACCGTACAGACCAGGCGCAGCAGCTTTCCTGACACATCATCACCTCCGGTGCGGGGCAGCCCCTCTGCTCCGCACAGTCAGGTGTTGACGTCTCTACGGCGAAAGACCCGCCGCGTGTGCGCTGATCAGCGCAACCTCGTCACCCGTCGGTGTCGTCCGGCTTGCGGTTCGGCGTGGCGTCTGGATCGGCGTCCGGCTTGGACCACGGCCACTTCAGCCTGTCGGCCTTGCCGGTGGGGTCGTACTCGTACTTCCACCCCTGCGGGATGCCGAGCCGCTTGCTGTGGCCGCGCGGGACGCGCCGGTAGACGAGCACGGTGGGCGAGCCTCCGGCGGCGTCCGGTACGGGGATGCGGTACGTCTTGGGCGGGTGCCCGGTGGGGCCCACGAGGACGGGCAGTACGCGGCCGTCCATCGGCCCGCCCTCGAACGGTGTCTCTTCGCTCTTCACGGCACCAGTCTCAGACATCCTCGGCCAGCGCCTGCACCAGCGCGGCGGTCTGCGGGTCCCGGGCCGCGGTCACCGAGAGGACGGCCACGAACTGCTCGACCAGCCAGTCCCGCAGTTCGTCGAGCGGCGGCCGCTTGTCCTCGTCGAGCCAGATCAGGGAGGCCGCCTCGACCGCGGTGATCCACATCCGCACGGTCATCCGCAGCAGCAGCCCGGGGTCCGTGACCTCCAGATGTCTCAGGATGTGCTCGGCGGCGGCCCTCCGCACCCCGTCCACGATGGCGGTCGTCCGGGACGTCTCGACCACGCTGCCGCCCTGCAGCAGCGCGCTGAACCCGGCGTCGTGCTGGTCGACGAACGCGAGGTACCGGTCCAGGGCCCGGGCCAATCGGGCGAGAAGGGGGCCTTCGAGGGCCTCGTCGAAGCACTGCTGGAGCTCTTCGGCGGCCGACCTGAGCGCAGCCTCGTAGAGCTGCTGCTTTCCGCCCGGGAAGTACCGGTACACCAACGGCCGCGACACCCCGGCGGCCCCCGCCACGTCATCGAGGGAGACGTCCTCGGGGGCGCGGTGCGCGAAGAGGTTCAGCGCGGCGTCGAGCAGCTGGCTGCGCCGCTCCTCGACACTGAGACGGCGGTACGCCGGCGCGGCAGGGGTCATGGGTTGCAGCGTAGTCGGCGGCTGCGGGTGCGTCGTGGCTGGTCGCGCCCACGCGGCGGAGCCGCATATCAGACACGGCCCCGCGCCCTTTAGGGGCGCGGGGAACTGCGCGAGCAACCCCCACCGGCGCGCACCCTGCACTCAAGCCAGCAGCCCCGAGCTCTTCCACAGCCGTCGGCCGACACCCCGCAGCACCCCGATGTCATCCAGGAAATCAGTCAACCGCTTCGCCCCGGTCTGCATGACCTCCCGCCGATGCCCGCTGCCGCGCACCTGCTCCATCGCCTCGCGCTTGTCCAGCCCGACGTTCGTGTACACCTCGGGGTTGACGAAGGCGACGGAAAACACCCGCGCGAACTCACCGGACGTCACCCTGGTGAACTCCTGCGACCACCGCGGCGCGGTGACCATCTGCCGCCGCAGCTCCTCCCGCGCGTACCGCACATGCCGGGCCTCCTCCACGACATGGATCCGCGTGACCCCCCTGATCAGCGGCTGCACCCGCTCGTCCGGAAACGTCAGCCGCTGCATCCAGTCGAGAACCTCCTCACCGAGGAGCGTGGCCGTGAAGGACCCGGGAGTGGTCGAGATCGTCTTGAACAGCCGCCCCAGGTTCTGGTGCACCCGGGCCACCGGGTACCACGGCGCGTCCCCGCGCGAGATCAGCCGCGCGAACATCTTCGAGTGCCGGCACTCGTCCTCGATCTCGGTGAGCGCGTACCGCACATGCGCGCTCGTGGCCGCCTTGTCGTAGATGTGCCGGACGAGTAGCTGCATGAGAATGAGCTCGAACCAGATCCCGAGGGAGGCCAGCGCCGCGGCCTCGTGCTGCGACAGCAGGATCCGCTGCTCCTCGCCCATCCGCTTCCACAGGGGCGTGTCGTACAGCGACACCAGCTCCGGCGGCCAGAACCACTTGCCCTCCTCGAAGGGCGCGTCCCAGTCCAGTTCCCTGTCGGGGTCGAAGGAGTGCTTGGCGGAGGAGGCGAGGAGCCGTTCGGCCACCTGTTCGCGGTCCTTGAGCAGCCCGAGCGCGTCGCGCAGACCGTCCAGCGCGTCGGCTTCCGTCAGGGTCGTCATCGTTCTCCCACCTCTGTTACCCGGGGTCACATCCTCCACCGCTTATGAGACTGCTTGTCAGCAAGCTCGTCAATCCCCTGCGCGCGACTTGTTGACCCGGCGTCTACCACGTGTGAGCCTGCGAGGCATGCCGACTTACGACCTGTACGCCATGGACTCGGGAGATCCTCTCTGGCAGGTGCCGGCGACCGGCGCGGCCCGCTTCAGCTGGGAGTACGACGACGGCCGCGACCGCCTGCTCGCCCTGTACCAGAAGGGCAAGGACAAGCAGTGGGACGGCCAGAAGCGGATCGACTGGGATCTCGAAGTCGATCCGTACGACCCCCTCGGCACCCCCGACGAGTCGATGTCGCTGTACGGCACCAAGCACTGGGCCAAGATGACCGACAAGGACAAGGGCGAGCTGCGCAAGCACTACGCCTCCTGGCAGTTCAGCCAGTTCCTGCACGGCGAGCAGGGCGCGATGATCTGCGCGGCCCGGATCGTGGAGTCGGTCCCCGACTTGGACGCGAAGTTCTACTCGGCGACCCAGACCATGGACGAGGCACGGCACGCGGAGATCTACGGCCGCTTCCTGCACGAGAAGATCGGGATGCTCTACCCGATCAACGACAACCTCCAGTCGCTGCTCGGCGACACCCTCCGCGACAGCCGCTGGGACATGCCCTACCTCGGCATGCAGGTCCTCATCGAGGGCCTGGCCCTGGCCGCCTTCGGCATGATCCGCGACACCACCGACAAGCCGCTGCCCAAGCAGATCCTCGCCTACGTCATGCAGGACGAGGCCCGGCATGTGGCCTTCGGCCGGATGGCGCTGCGCGACTACTACAAGCAGCTCACCGACGCCGAACTGCGCGAACGCGAGGAGTTCGTCATCGAGGGCTGCTATCTCATGCGGGACCGGCTGCGCGGGGTCGAGGTCCTGGAGAACTTCGGGATCCCGACGGCCGAGGCGGAGCAGTACAGCGAGCAGTCCGAATTCCTCGCGCTGTTCCGGCAGTTGCTGTTCTCCCGCATCGTCCCCTGCGTCAAGGACATCGGCCTGTGGGGCAAGCGGCTGCAGCAGGCGTACGTCGACATGGGCGTGTTCGAGATGGGCGACTCGAACCTGGACCTGTTGATGGCCCAGGACGAGGAGATCGCGGAGCAACTGGACGCGGAACGGTTCGCGGTGGAGGAGCGGGAGCGGGTCGCGGAGGTGGAGGAGGCGATCGAGGCGGGGGCCGCCGAGGCGTGACGGATCACGCGCATGCAGTAGCGTTCTGACGTGTCCACGCCTCAAGGCCCGTACGGGCCGCAGAACCCCTACGGCCAGCCGCCGCAGGATCCCTACGCAGCCGGCCCGAATGCTCAGCAGCCGTATGGCCTGCCACTCGCACCGCAGCCGCAGCCGCCGTACGGAACCCCGTATGCCCAGACCCCGTACCCCCAGCAGCAGCCCTACGGCTGGGGTGTTCCGCCGATGTCGCCGCCTCCGGCGAAGCGGCGGACCGGGTTGGTGTTCGGCATCGTCGGCGGAGTCGTCGCCATGATCGCGGTGGTGCTCTTCGCGGGTTCGAAGATGGCGAACAGCGGCTTCCCGGAGGCCGAGTACGAGCTCTCGCTGCCCAAGACGCTGGAGAACGGCCGTTACCGACTCACCAAGGACCTCTCCGACTCCGAGGGGCGAAAGCTCCAGGACCAGGCGGCCGGGGCCTGGGACGGCAAGCTCGACGGGGTCGTGGTCGGGCACTACGGCCTGGGCGGTGACCAGGCGAAGGGCACACTCGCGGTGACGGGCATGTATGGCCGGTTCAAGTACCCCGACTCGATCCGGAACGGGATGATGAAGGGTGGAGGGGACGGCGAGGGCGCCAGGGTGGCCGTAGGGCCGAAGGACTTCCACCCGGACGGCTCCGACGGCCTCACGATCACCTGCGAGGTCGGGACCCAGACGCCGCTCGGCACGGAGGTGACGGTCACCATCTGCGGGTGGGCGGACGACAACACGAGCGGGTCGATGGCCGAGGCCACGGCCGCCACCAGGACCCGGAACCCGGCCGACGTGGACCTGAACAAGGCGGCCGTGGCGACCCTCCAGGTCCGCTCGGAGATGCGGAAGGCGATCGAATGACGTGAGCGTCAACCGTGCGCTCGGCTGTCACTCGCGGGAGGGGCGATCTGGCGTTCTGCCTGGGTAGGCTGGCCGTGCCTGCCAGGCTCCACCGCATGGGAGTGATCATGAGCGCCGCACGCGAGTACGGGCTGGACGAGGACTATGAGTGGGCCCGTCCGCCGGAGGGTGGCTGGACCGCGGACGACCTTGATGAGCTTCCCAACCTTCCTCCGCACACGGAGCTGATCGATGGGAGCCTCGTCTTCGTGAGTCCGCAGACCAATTTCCACTCACGTGCGATCCGTCTGTTGGACAACACCCTGCTGGGTCAGGTCCCGGATGAGCTGGATGTCATCCGCGAGATGACCATCAAGCTCAACAAGCGCAATCGACCGGAACCCGATGTCCTGGTGTTCCGTGCGGGGGCTGACACGGGGCCGAAGCAGACTTGGTATCGCCCGGAAGACGTCGTGATCGCCGTCGAGGTCGTCTCGGAGGACTCCGAGGACCGTGATCGGGAGGTCAAGCCGCGAAAGTACGCCGAGGCAGGCATTCCGCACTACTGGCGTGTCGAGGAGAACGAGGGGCTTCCGGTGGTCTACGTCTACGAACTCGACCCCGCGACCCAGGCCTATGGCCTGACCGGCATCTTCCACGACAAGCTCAAGCTGACCGTCCCGTTCCGCATCGATATCGACCTCACCGCGATCAACCGCCGCCGCTAGACCGAGCACCCCAGATCCTCTGGGACCGCCAGTGACACCGGCTCCGCCCCCTGGGCCGGGAACGACGTCCGCAGTGTGAAGGCATACGGCGTGGGCCCGTTCGCCCGCAGGTGCAGCAGGCGTTCCTCCGCTTCCGCCACCGTCGGGCGGTGGCCGGACGGGACCCACCACAGGGCCACCATGGCCTCCTCCACCCGCTCGAAGAACTCCCGGCGGCGGGCCAGCATCTCGCGGTGGCGGCCCTGGTACATGTACGCGGTCAGGGCGTTGCTGTCCCGCCACACCGACATGTTGATGATCAGCCACTCGTCGCCGAAGACCGCGATGTCCGTCGCGTCGCCCTCGTCGGACTGGAGCCGCCAGACGAATCCGTCCGCCGTGTCGGCGTCGGCGTTCACGGGGTCGAGGTTGTCGACGAAGTCCTTCAACTGCGGTGAATCCAGCGGGGCTTTGAGGCGTCCGATGTTGACCTGGGCGAGTTGGTACGCGGCATCGGGTGTCGTCATGGACCGAACGATAGGTCGGGAAGGCCGCGCGATCCCAGACCCCGTCTCAGCATGTGAGCAATGTCCGCCTTTCACCAGCGGGTCGCCGCCGTCGACCTCGAACAGGGCCGCATCCGCGGTCACGCCGTCGCCGAACTCTCCCATCTGCTCGCCGAGTTGGTGGAGAACGCCCTGATGTTCAGCCCGCCCAGGCAGCCGGTCGAGATCTACGGCTGGGGGGACGGCGCCGAGTACTGCCTCGCCGTCGTCGACCGGGGGATCGGCATGACACGGGAACGGATGGCGCAGGCCAACTCCCTGCTCACCGGCCGGGGCGGCGCCCTGCTCACGGCCCCCACCCGCTTTCTCGGCCATCATGTCGTCGGCGCCCTCGCGGCCCGCCTGGGCGCACACGTCGAACTGCGCCCCACCCAGGGCGCGGGCGTCACCGCATACGTCGCCCTGCCGGCCAAGCTGGTGCAGGAGCAGCCGTCAACTGCCGTTGTCTGAGGACGAGTTCAGCACCGCCTGCATCACGTCCCGGGCGATCGGCGCGGCCACCCCGCCCCCGGTGATGTCCCCGCGCTCCGCCGACGCGTCCTCCACCACCACGGCCACCGCGACCTTCGGCACCACCTCGCGCTCGCTCTGCGCCCAGGACACGAACCAGGCGTACGGCATACCGGCATTGCCGAGCCCGTGCTGTGCGGTGCCGGTCTTGCCGCCGACGATCGCGCCCGGGATCGCGGCGTTCGTGCCGGTGCCGTCCGTCACGACGTCCTCCATCAGCTGCTTCATGACGTCGGCGGTCTCCGGCCGCATCGCCTGGCGCACCGGGCGCGAGCCCGCAGTGGTCATCGTGGCGCCGTTGCCCGTGGTCGTCCGCTCCACCAGATACGGCGCGCGCACCTGCCCGGCGTTCGCCACGGCCGCCGCCACCATCGCCATCTGCAACGGCGTGGCCCGCGTGTTGTACTGCCCGATCGACGACAGCGCGAGCTGCGCCCGGTCGACGGAGGTGTCGAAGGTGCTCGGCGCCACGGAGAAGGGGATCCGCAGCCGGGTGTCGTTGAAGCCGAAGGCCTTCGCCGCGGCCCCCATGCGCTTCACCCCCACATCCACACCGAGCTTCGCGAACACCGTGTTGCAGGACCACGCGAAGGCCTCCCGCAGCGGGGCGTCCTCGCAGCCGTCGCCCTCGTTCATCAGCATGGTCGTGGTACCCGGCAGCCGGTACGGGTCCGGCGAATCGGTCGGCCGGTCGATGTCCAGGACCATGCCGGAGTCCAGCGCGGCCGCCGCGGTGACCACCTTGAACGTCGAACCCGGCGGATACGTCTGCCGCACCGCCCGGTTGAGCATCGGCTTGTCCGGATCGTCGTTCAGCCGCGTCCAGGACCGCTCCGTAGCCGCGGCGTTCCCGGACAGCACGGCCGGGTCGTACGACGGGCTCGACACCAGCGCCAGCACCCGCCCCGTCGCCGGCTCGATCGCCGCCACGGCACCCCTGCGCCCGTCGAGTCCCTCGTACGCCGCCCGCTGCGCCGCCCGGTTGAGGGTCGTCACGACGTTGCCGCCCCGGCCCAGGGCGCGCGTGAGGTCACCCACCAGGGGGAACGGCGAGAGCATCGGGTCGGTGCCGGACAGCACGGAGTCCCCGGTGTGCTCCAGCAGCGTGGTGCCGTACACCTGTGAGGCGAAGCCGGTGACGGGCGCGTACAACGGGCCGTCCGTGTACGTCCGTTCGTAGCGGAGCTGCTCGCCGGAGTCCCGGGAGCCGGTGACGCTCTGCCCGCCGACCAGGATGTTGCCGCGCGGCCGCTCGTAACGGGCGATGGTGGCACGGCGGTTGGCGGGATTGTCGTCGAAGGACCTGGCGCTGAAGATCTGGATGCGGACTGCGTTGACCAGGAGCGCGACGAGAAGGAGGGCGCAGAAGAACGCGGCGTGCCGGATGTGCTTCGCCATCAGGGCGCCACCTCCCCGTCGTACTGACGCCGTGCCGAGTGGCTCACCCGGATCAGCAGCGCCACGATCGCCCAGTTGGTGACCAGTGACGAACCGCCCTGCGCGAGAAACGGCATCGCCATGCCGGTCAGCGGGATCAGCCCGGTCACACCGCCCGCGATCACGAACACCTGCAGCGCCACGATCGAGGCCAGCCCGACCGCCAGCAGCCGGCCGAAGGGGTCGCGCAGGGCGAGGCCGGCCCGGTAGCCGCGCTCCACGAGGAGGCCGTAGAGGATGAAGAGCGCGGACAGGCCTGCCAGGCCCAGTTCCTCCCCGGCCGTCGCGAGAATGAAGTCGGACTTCGTCGCGAAGCCGATGAGGATCGCATGGCCGAGGCCCAGGCCGGTGCCGAGGACTCCGCCCGCCGCGAAGGCGAACAGCGACTGCGCGACCTGATTGGGGCCCTGCCCCGCCTCGATCGTCGCGAAGGGATGCAGCCAGTCCTGGACCCGGCTGTTCACATGCGGTTCCAGCCAGCCGACGGCCACCGCGCCCGCGGCGGCCAGCAGCAGGCCGACGGCGATCCAGCCGGTGCGGCCGGTGGCGACGTACAGCAGGACCACGAACAGGCCGAAGAACAGCAGCGAGGTGCCGAGGTCGCGCTCCAGCACCAGCACGCCAACGCTCAGCAGCCAGATGGCGAGGATCGGACCGAGCACCCGGCCCGTGGGCAGCTGGATCCTCCGGAACCGCCAGACCTGACGCCCGGTGTACGCGAGTGCGCTGCGGTTGGCCGCCAGATACGCAGCGAAGAACACCGCCAGCAGCACTTTCGCGAACTCGCCCGGCTGGATGGAGAATCCGGCGATCCGCACCCAGATGCGGGCGCCGTTCACGGCCGGGAAGAGGATCGGGAGCGCAAGCAGGAAGAGCGCGGCGACGACCCAGACATACGCGTACCGCTGGAGCACCCGGTAGTCCCGGAGCATCAGCACGAGCACGATGAACAGGGTCACGCCCAGCGTGGACCACACGAGTTGGGCGGGAGCGGCATGGTCGTGGGGGGTTTCCAGGTCGAGCCGGTGGATGAGCACCAGACCGATGCCGTTGAGCAGCACACCGATGGGCAGCAGCAGCGGGTCGGCATACGGCGCCCGCATCCGCACCGCCCAGTGGGCGAGCAGCGCGAGCACGCCGAGCCCGGCGCCGTAACCGGCGGCGCCGGGCGGGACGGTGCCGTTCCTGGCGAGGCCCACGGCGCAGTAGCCGTACACACAGAGCAGTACGGCGACGACGATGAGGGCGAGTTCGATGCCACGGCGCCGGGGCAGGCGGGTCACGGGAGCGGGAGTGTCCGGGGTCTCCGCCTGTGCCACGGTGGGTCCGGCGTTGGTCATGTCCGGAACCTACCCAAATAGTCGGTCTTGTGATCTCAGTGCCTCAGCACCAGCGCGGTTCGCGGCCGGTGACCTCGATGAAGCGGGCCGCGCCCCACGCCCAGGTGCCGTCCGGGAGGAGGTACCAGAGGTTGTTGCCGTCGACGCTCTGGCCCGGGGTCTTGCAGAAGATGGAGACCACGTCGCCCTCGTGGGCCACCCGGATCACCTGGCTGCCTCGGTTCGGCGCACTGCGCAGAAACAGCGTGCGCGCGATGACGACGCCCTGCGCGAGCCGGTCGTGGTGGTGGTCGTCCCCCTGGCCGAAGCCGGGGTCCCCGCCACCGTCGCCCCATTCGTCGTCCGCGAGGGCGGGGGAGACGGCTGCAGAGCTGACGAGAGCACAGGCGGCGGTGGCGGTGGCCAGGCGTATGAGGGTGGAGCGCAGGGACATGGGGGATACCTCCATGAACGGGGGCGAAGCTGACTATTCGCCACATGCCAGCCACATTAGGAGGAGGGGGCAGGGGCCGCCCGTCGTGCTGGTCCATAGGAGCGGGGCCGGCAGGAGCGCCCCGTCAGGGGCGCGGGGCCCCGCCGCGTCAGCGGCTGATGTCACAGCCGATTTGCGGCTCCGCCGCGTGGGCGCGATCAACCCCCACAAGCCGCGGCCAAAGAACGACCTGCAGCCCCGAGCTCTCAGCCCCCCGAACCAAGCGTCAGAATCGCCACCGCCCCACCATCCACCGCATTCGCAAACTCAAGCCGCGCCCCCAACACTTCGGCCTGTCCGACCGCAATGGTCAACCCAAGCCCGTGCCCCTTGGCACCGCCCTCCGTGCGGAACCGCTGCGGCCCATGCTCAAGGAGATAGTCCGGGTACCCGTCCCCGTGATCCCGCACGGTCACGACCGCCCCGTCCACTGTCAGAGACACCGGCGCCCGCCCGTGCTTGTGCGCATTCGCGACCAGATTCCCCAGCACCCGTTCCAGCCGCCGCCGGTCCGTCTCCACGCGGGCGTCCCTCAGGACGACGACCTCCGTGTCGGTCCCCGACGCCCGCACCACGCGTGTCGCCAGCGCACCCAGTTCCTCCGCGTCCAGCTCCAGCCGCTCCCGCCCGGTGTCCAGCCGGGAGATCTCCAGCAGGTCCTCGGTGAGCGTGCGCAGCGCGGCCACCCGGTCCCGCACCAGCTCCGTCGGCCGGCTCGGCGGCAGCAGCTCGGCCGCCGCGTGCAGCCCGGTCAGCGGGGTGCGCAGCTCGTGCGCCACGTCCGCGGTGAACCGCTGCTCGCTCAGCAGCTTGCCCTGCAGCGAGGCCGCCATGGAGTCCAGCGCGGCGGCGACGGCGGCCACCTCGTCCTGGGGGTGCGTCGGATCCTTCGTACGGGGGTCGTCGACGCGCGCGTCCAGGTCGCCGCCGCTGATCCGTCGGGCCACCTGCGCCGTGGCGTGCAGCCGCCGCGTCACCCGGGTCACCGCGAACGCGCCCACCAGCAGCGTCACCGTGATCGCCAGGCCCGAGGACCACAGGATCGCCCGGTCGAGCCCGGCGATCGTGCGGGACTGCTGCGAGTAGTCGACCTCGACGGCGAGCGCCCTCTTCCGGTCCGCGGGACCCGCCGCCCACATCGTGGGATGCCCGTGGTGCTCGGAGACCATCGTGCCGCGGTCCCCGTCCACCGCCAGCCTCCGCAGTGCCATCGGCAGCCCCGGAGGGTCGACGCCCGCGCCCGGCAGCAGCGAGTCCCCGGCCTCGTACGCCTTCGTCGCGTCCGTCAGGCGCGACAGTGCGAGGTCGCGGGCCTGGCCGACGGTCTGGTTCGTCACCGAGACATGCACGAGCACGCCGAGCAGCGCGGCGAGCGCACAGCACATCACGGCGATGAAGACGGCGGCCTTGAGGGCCAGCGTGCCGGCCCACTGGGGGAGCGCGAGCCTCGTCATGGGGTCGCCGAGGGGGACGGGGAGACTGAGGGCGACGCGGACGGCGTTGCATTGGGGCTCGTCAGGCGCTCGCGTTTGCCGATGTGCAGCATCTCGTCGTGGGTCAGCAGCATGACCTGCTGGTTCGGGTCCCAGGTCCACTGGAAGCGGTACTCGTAGTCGGCGAGATCGGAGGGCGCGTGGATGATCACGGAACGCCCGGCCAGCTCTACGCCGCTCACCGCGTCGTTGTTGGACATCACCTGGACCACCCGGCCCGCCTCCACGGTGTACACGCGCACGGCCGTCTGGTTGCCGGGCAGCAGCCGGAAGCCCAGCGTCAGGTCGGCGCGCCCGTCGCCGGTGATGTCCCGGTAGTACGCCTTGAGCAGCGGACACTTCGGGTTCGCCGGCTGCTTGCCGCAGTACGCCATGCGGCGGGCCGTCTCGCGGTACGGCGCCTTGGAGCCGGAGTAGTCGTCCGGATGCTGGGACATCTCGGCCCTGACGACGGCCACCGGATCCACCTTGCGGATGTCGTCGCCCGGAGCGGTGATCCCCTTCATGGCCTCGGACTCGCCGTTGTCGTAGTTCCAGGCAGGGCTGGCCGCGGGGCTCAGACTCGGCCACAGCTTGGCCGGGCTGGTCGCGGTCGGGGTCGACCCGGCGCCCTGCAGCCCGCCCGCGTCACCGCAGCCCGCCGCCAGCAGGGCGAGGACGGCAGTGGCGAGCGCTGTACAAGCGGCGCGAGTGCGGAGCACTGTACTCCTGTGGCTGAGAACGATCGGTGACCCGGTACACCCTATTCGTCCGGCGAAACGATTACCTCGCTACTCGGCCAGCTCCTCCAGCAGCCGGGCCGTGGACAGCCCGGCCCGCAGATAGTCCACGAACAGCTCGTTGTGCAGCGCCCAGGGCGAGCGGCGGGACCGTATCAGCCGTATCGCCTCCTCGGTGGCGTGCCCCCGGCGGACCAGGGCGTGCGCGACGACCAGCCCGGAGCGGTTGTACCCGTGGTAACAGCGGACGAGGACCTTTTGGCCCTCGTCCAGTGCCTCGCCCGCGGCCTGCGCCAGGCGCATCACACCCGCGAGCTGGGTGCCGTCCAGCGGCCCGTCCGGTATCGCCCACACATGGTGCTCCACACCGGGGTCGGGCCCGTGCCCCGGCAGTCTCAGCAGGGTCTGTACGAGATCGAACTCGCCCCGCACGACAGCGAACTCCAGTTGCCCGGTGTGACCCCTGAACTCGTGCCCGCCCATCCACAGTCCGGGCACTATCTCACTCCATGGACTGTCCGGAGCCGGTACGTCGGGCTGCTTCCTGCGGGTACGCAATCACGCCTCCCCAAGCGCCGCTTCCGTGGAGCCCAACTCCTCTTCAAAGGTAGCCGGGTTCTTGCCCGGGGAGCACCCCGCCTGTTCCCATGGTCAAGGGGTGATGGTGCATGACCGGACTGCGTGTCGTACCGTCCTGGCGGCACGGCCAGGAGCGGCTCTACGTATGCCTCACGGACGGGCGGAACGTCGCCTGGTACGACAGGGAGGCTGCCAGGGTCAACCTGCTCAGCGAGGACGAGAGGGAGGGCGTGCTGCAGGCTCTGGGCCCCTTCCTCACCGGCCCGGTGACCGTCGGCCCGCCGCCGGTCCCGACCCCGGCCGAGCTGGCCAGGCTCTCCCTCCCTCCGGACGACGACCTGGCGCCCAACCGCCCCGGCGAGGCGCTGCTGGTCGCCCTCGACCGGGAACCCGGCCCGCCGCACCGGCTGCGTCCGGACCCGCGCCGCCGGGCGCTGGCCGCGGAACAGACGGTCGGCGAGGCCCTGGACCGCCTCGACGGCGCGGGCTGGCACGCCCTGCACTCGATCCCGCTGCCCGGCGGCGACCGCATCCACCACCTGGCGATCGGCCCGGGCGGCCTGTTCGCCGTCCACACGGTGTACGCCCGCAAGCAGAAGGTGACGGTCGCCGACCCCATGGTCACCCTGGGCCGCCGCGAACCCCACCCCCTGCTGCGCCGCGTCCGCGCGGACGCCGACCGGGCCTCGTACGCGCTGACGGCCGAGGTCCACCCGGTCCTGGCCCTCGCGGAGCCCGCGGACGTCACGATCCCGGCCCCCCTCCGCGAGGTCCGCGTCCTGAAGGACACGGAACTGGAGGGCCTGGCCCGCCTCGGCGGCGTCCTCAAGCCGGCGGATGTGGAGGCGTTGCACGCGATGGCGCGGGACAGGGGGACGTGGAGGCGAGTGTGACGGCTGCCTTACTCAGCCCGTCCGGCGTTTGAGGACGAGGCCGTTCAGGCCGAAGGGGGTCTGGGGGCGCAGCCCCCCAGGGACGGTCACCCCCGAGGCCGGAGGCCTCACGGCAGCGGCGCCGCGCCGGCGGGATCGAGCAGCGGGGCGAGCAGATCGCCGTAGTCCTGCAGGCGGGGCGCGAGATCCGGCGCCTGGAAGGTGAGCTGCGCAGCAGACCCGCACTCCTCGACCTCGCTCCAGGTGACCGGCGCGGAGACGGTGGGCTCGGGCCGGGCGCGCAGGGTGTAGGGCGTGGCGGTGGTCTTCCGGGCGGCGTTCTGACTCCAGTCGACGAAGACCTTCCCTGGCCTGAGGCTTCGGGTCATCCGGTGCAGGGCGAGCCGGGGCATGGCCCGCTCGGCCTCGACCGCGAGCTGCTTGGCGTACTCGCTCACCTGCTCGGACGGGGTGGGCCGTACCGCTGCGAGCAGGTGCAGCCCCTTGGACCCGGAGGTCTTGGCGAAGGCGTCGATGCGGTCGGCCGCGAGCCGTTCCCGCAGCCAGAGGGCGACCTGACAGCAGTCGACGACGGACGCGGGCGCCCCCGGATCGAGATCGAAGACGATCCGGTCGGCGACGCCGGCGTCCTGGACGACCCACTGAGGCGTATGGAACTCGGTGACGAGATTCGCGGCCCACATCAGGCTCGCAAGATCCTGTACGAGCACCATCCGCGCAGGTCCCTCCATCCGCGGCACCTCGGCGGTGGTGACCCAGTCGGGCGTACCGGGGGGCACGTTCTTGGCAAAGAACACCTGCCCGTCCGGCCCGTCGGGATACCGCAGGAAGGAGACGGGCCGGTCACGGAGGTGGGGGAGCAGGTGGTCGGCGGTGGTGGCGTAGTAGTGCAGCACCTCACCCTTGGTGAACCCGGTCGCGGGATACAGCACCTTCTCGAGGTTGCTGAGCGCGAGCCGTCTCCCCTCCACCTCTGTGATCGGCGTCATACGATGAGAATCTCACGCAAACCGCGATGAAACTGCGTGAACTCTGCAAATGGATCAAAACAGACCGAAAGGGTGCTGCACGTGCGATCCATATGGAACGGCGCCATCTCGTTCGGCCTGGTCAGCATCCCGATCAAGCTGGTGAACGCCACCGAGAGCCACTCGATCTCCTTCCGCCAGATCCATGTGGAGGACGGCGGCCGCATCCGCTACCGCAAGGTCTGCGAACTGGAGGACAAGGAGGTGAGCGGCGCGGAGATCGGCAAGGGCTACGAGGACGCGGACGGCACGATCATCCCGATCACGGACGAGGACCTGGCCCACCTGCCGCTCCCCACGGCGAAGACGATCGAGATCGTGGCGTTCGTTCCGGCGGACAGCATCGACCCCCTCCAGATGGACGCGGCGTACTACCTCGCCGCGGGAGGCGCCCCGGCCGCAAAGCCGTACATCCTCCTGCGCGAGGCCCTGAAACGCAGCAACAAGATCGCGATCGCCAAGTACGCCCTGCGCGGCAGGGAACGGCTGGGCATGCTGCGGGTGGTGGAGGACGCCATCGCCATGCACGGCCTCCTGTGGCCGGACGAGGTCCGCGCCCCCGAAGGCGTGGCCCCCGACGCAAAGGTCAGCATCAATGACAAGGAACTCGACCTGGCGGACGCCTTGATGGACACCCTGGGCGGGATCGAACTCGACGAACTCCACGACGAGTACCGCGAGGCGCTCGAGGAGGTCGTGGCGGCGAAGGCGGCCGGCGAGGCACCACCGGAGGCCCCGGAACCGGCGAAGGGCGGCAAGGTCCTGGACCTCATGGCAGCACTGGAGAAGAGCGTGAAGGCCGCCAAGGAGTCGCGCGGCGAGGAGGAGCCGGCAGAGGTCAGACGCCTCCCGGCCCGTCGAACGGCCCCGAAGCAGCCCAGCGGAAAGAAGTCGACGTCCACGGCCAAGAAGACAACCGCGAAGAAGACGACGGCGTCGGCCTCAGCAAAGAAGTCGACGGCGAAATCGACGCAGGGCGCGAAGAAGACGGCGGCGAAAACAACCACAGCAAAGAAGACCACCGCCAAGAAGACAACGTCCCGCAAACGCACGGCCTGACACCGCCCGATGGATCCAATGAGTACGATGACCGGCCCAGGCAGCGAGAGCGGTCGTGCCAACCACGGAGTCGATCGCCTGTTTGTGACCGTTTGCTGTGCGCCTGAGCTGCCGCGCGAGTCCGACTAAAGGCGATCCACTAAGGGCGCACCTGGGATGCGTGATGCTTCATACTCCGGCGGTTGCCTACATGCGAAGACCCCGCACTCAGCCCATCCGTTGGTCACGGGGTCTTCAGGCACCTCACAAGCGCCCGCGGACCGCCCTTGTCCCAGGACCGCCGCCACCGCTGGACGGAACGGACGCCGACCCGTAACTCCTTCGCGATCGCCGAACTCGGCTCACCCCGGGCGAACTGCTCGGCCGCCCTCAACCTAATCCCCTCGCGGAACTGTCGGCACTCGTCCGACAGACCACTGCCCTGCGCGTACTTCACAACAGGCGGCGTACCGCGAGGACCAAGCCCTGTCACCGGCTACGACAACCCGAGTTCAAGCTCGGTAAGTGTTGTGGAGGGTTGCGTCTGGCAGGAAGGTCACCCAAGCCCGGCAGAGCCGTCCGCCCTCTCCGGTCCGCGCGCTCATCGCCGCCCGAGTACGACTCTTGCGCCGGCCGCCGTGAGGATTTCCGTCCCTGTTACAGTGCTCACGACCATCTGACTACCGGTCAGTAGCTAAGTTGCCTTTCCGGCACGGGGAATCAAAGCCGATGCGCCGACCGATATTCGCGCGCGCCGGTCAAGGAATACATGCACAACAATTTCAGATCAAGGATCGCGGCGTTCTTCGTCGCCCTGGCCGTCGCCTTCACGGGCTGCGTGGGTTCCGCGGCCAGTGCCCAGGCCGCGGAGCAGGGCCGGGTGGAAAGGCTCGCGGAGATCGTCCGCAAGGTGGCCCAGTACGCGAACTGCGACCGTCTGCCGCTGCTTGAACGGCCGGCGTGCCTGAAGCAGTTCGCGGGCAAGGCCATCGCGCTGGGCGTCGGTGTAGGGGTGTTCCTCTACACCGCGCAGGACGCCATGAAGGACCACGGAGCGAGCTTCAAGGACCTCGACAAGAACATCAAGGGCATCGAAGCCCTCAAGCCGCTGGATCTCGTGGATCCCAGCAAGTCGCCGGACCCCGCGGAGCAGCTGAAGCTTCTGGAAAAGGCCGTCCAGACCTTCAAGAGCGCCCGGCCGCACCTGGACAAGCTCGGGGAGAACCTGGCCAAGGCGGACTCCCTGCTCGGGGACCAGAACGACTCCCTGCTCGCCCTCACCTTCCTGACCGTCGCGCTGGGCGAGTACTTCCCCGAGCAGAAGAAGTACCCGGAGGCGAAGCCGGTCTTCGACTTCGAGAAAGAGCTGAACGAGCTCAACGAGACGCTCGACCAGATCAACGCGGGTTTCGCCAAGATGAACCGCGGCCTGGACACGATGAATTCGGGCGTCCGCGATGTCAACAAGGGCCTGGCCGAGGCCAACAAGGGCATCGACAAGGCCAACAAGGGCATGAAGGAGCTCAACGAGGGAATCCGCCAGGCCAACAAGGGAGTCGACGAGGCGAACAAGCACGTACCCGGCATCAAGAAGGGCGCGGAGAAACTCCGCGACATGTCGGGGCTCGACTTCGACTTCTCCGGCCTCGGGGACACCTGGGCCTCCGGAAAGTCCCTCCTGGACGACGCCGAGCAGCAGCGGAGGATGTCACTGCTGCTGGACCTGCTGCCCGGGGTCGGCGACGGCAAGGGCGTAGTCGAGGCGCTCGTCGGCAAGGACCTGGCCACCGGTCAGAAGCTGACCACCGAAGAACGCCTGCTCGGCGGTGTGTCCGTGCTGAGCTGGCTGCGGACCGGCGACCGGCTGCTCACGGCGGACGAGATACGCAAGGCCCGCAAGGGTGAACAGGTCGTCACCTGCAACAGCTTCCCCGACGGCACCAGGGTGCTGATGGCGGACGGCTCCCAGGTGCCCATCGAACAGGTCCAGGAAGGGGATCGCGTCCTGGCCGCCGATCCCGACACCGGCCGCCGGCAGCCCGAGCCGGTCACGGATCTGATCACCGGTCAGGGCGAGAAGAACCTCGTCGACGTCACGGTGCAGACCGACCAAGGGCCCGCCACGGTCACGGCCACGGACGAGCACCCGTTCTGGGTGGACGACCTCGGAGCCTGGGCGACCGCGGACCAGTTGCGACCGGGAGCCTGGCTCCGGACCAGCGCGGGTACCCGGGTGCAGGTCGGCGCGGTGAGGGCCTGGACCGCTTCCGACCAGAGGGTCCGCAACCTCTCCGTCGATGATCTGCACACCTTCTACGTCATGGCCGGCAGCACACCGCTGCTGGTTCACAACACCAACGGCTGCGGCAGGTGGAAGGCCGAGTTCGACGCTCTCCCCAACGGCAAGCAGAGTCATGTGAAGGAGATCTCGACCGCCGCGGAGCTCCGCAAGACCTTCGAGCGGTGGACGAAGGACGCCAAGCGGCTGCCCGCCCGCGGACCGAAGATCCCGGATGTGTACCAGCTCCCCGACGGCACGATCATCCAGTGGCGTGCGTCATCCGCCTCGGGTGGCGAGACCATCGATATCTTCCCCGTCACAGGCAAGGGAAAGAAGGTGCACCTGCCGTCATGAGCACGGAGTTCATCATTGGCGAGCTGCTGGAGGAAGGGCTGGACGACTGGGTGCCCATCGACCGCCTGATCGGGCTCGCACAGGAGACGGCCGAACAGTCCGGCCGCGACTTCCGGGTCGTGGCCGTGGAAGTACTCACCGAGTTGCTGTGCGGTGGGCTGATGGCTGTGGGAGACCTCGGCGGCAGCGGTTTCGAGGCGTGGAGCGGGAGCCCCGAGGCTCTGGTGCGGCGAGTCGTGGCCATGCTCGACGGGTTCGACTGGCGGCCCCAGGGTGGTGCCTGCTGGCTCGCCGACACCAGACAAGGCACCAGCGAGGGGTCCCGCCAGCGCGTGTCTCCTTGATGGGCCGGTCAGTTGATCGGACGTGTCTGTCCGATCGGTGATCCCTCATGAGCAGGCCGTTGAGCTGGTCGAAGACGCCTTCCTTCTGCCAGGCGGCGAAGTGGCCGTAGACCGTCTACCGTCTACCACCTACCACGGTGCGAAGTCGTGCGGCAGATATTCGCCGGATTCCGGTGCGGTCGACGTACAGGATGGCGTCGTTGTGGGAGCAGGATCGAGCCGCTGATGCCGGCCGATCCAGTTCGCGTGCGGCGGTGGGCCGACCGCCGCCGCACAGCACGCGCTCGGCTCGGCCTCCCGTACCAGGCGCCGCCGGCAGGGATGGCTGAACGCCGGAGACCCGATCGCTGAGGTGGCCCGTCGTGTTGGCAACTCTCCCGAGGTGATGCACCGCCGCTACCACGGCTGCATTGACGGCCACGAGGAAGCGGCCAATGCGAAGATCACAAAGGCGTTGGAGGAGGACGGGGACATGACCCAATAGGCGGGGCAACCAATATCCGGCAGTTAATCCGCATCGACGAAAAGCGGATGCCTCGATTCTGGTAGCGAACTGATTGAGTTACCCCGATCCTGCTGCACATGGCTAGATCGCCGGAGGACTCACATCCTCAACCGTCTCCCGTACCACCCCAAAACCCAGAAGCCTCAAACGGCACTCAGGTGTCTGGTGGTGGCACTCGTCAGGGACGCGACGTAGTTTCCCTCGTGTGCGTCGCTTGCTCGCTGATCACCGCCACCGTTTTTTCGGTGCCTATTTCCTTAGCGATGTGGCGCGGTGATCCCTGGATCATAGAAATATTTGAGCGGCATTTTGCTGCAACGATCGGCCTTCCTCTCGCTGCAATGCTCGCCTTCATCCTTGTCGTCCTGCTGGAAGCTCGTTTCGACAGGGTTGAAATGAAATTCTTCGGGATCGTTGAATTCAAGGGAGCCTCAGGGCCCATTGTCCTATGGGCGTTCTGCTTCCTCGTCATGGCGATATCTATTGGCATGCTGTGGTGATGAATCGGTATTCTCGGCGACTTTCCGGGCGCCACGCATAGCGCCGGCAGTCGCGATCAATGATCAGCCCACGGTCTCCGGCGATGGGCGCTGCCATCCCTCATCCAACAGCTTCACCTCATACGGATGGCACGACAGGCCGGTGCCCCATGGTTGACGAGTGTGCCGGACGTGGGTCGCGTGTATCGCAGATGGTGCGCGAACAGCGAGAGACAACGAGAAAGAGCGGAAGTCAGTGAGACTGACTCCCGCTCTCTCATGTCGGCATTCGCACTGGTCAAAGCCTGATTCTTGCTGGCTGACCGGCGAGTGCCCCCGGCAGGATTCGAACCTGCGCACACGGCTCCGGAGGCCGTCCGATTCCCGCATGTTTTCGCAGGTCAGCACCTTACCTGACGTTCTGTCAGGCCCGCCGTCCCGCGTATGTCCCGCGGAAATGAAATGGCCTATTTGCTCGCCTTGTCCGGACCATTCCCTGTGGCGGCCGGCGAGCGTGCGGTGATCGCTCTCGCGTACCTGCGCCGACACGACCCCCTGGCTCAACTCGCCGCCGGTTTCCGTATCTCCGTCGGCACCGCCCACGCATACGTCAACACCGTCGTCGAGCACCTGGCCGACAAGGCGCCGGGCCTGCTGAAGGTCCTGCGCGAGACAGACCCCGACTATGTTCTCGTGGACGGCACACTCGCCGAGTGCGACCGGGTCGGCGACGGGCGCGCGGACTACTCGACGAAGCACAAACGGCACGGTGTGAACGTGCAGGTCATCACGGATCCGGCCGGTCGTACGCTGTGGCTCTCACCCGCCCTGCCCGGCCGAACGCACAGCCTGACCGCCGCCCGCACCCACAAGATCATCAGGATCTGCGAGCGCCAGGGCGTCCCCGTCCTCGCCGACATGGCCTACATCGGCGCGGGCGAGTGGGTCACCACTCCCAAACGCCGGCCGCCCCAGGGCGAACTCACCCCGACCGAGCAGACGGCCAACCGGGCCTTGTCCGCGGCCCGCGCACCCGTCGAACGCGGAATCGCCCGCCTTGAATCCTGGCGAATCTTCCGCAGAGCCCGATGCAGCCCCAACCGCATGACGTCAATCGCCAAGGCTGTCCTCACCCTGGAGCGGCACCGCTGAAAGAGCTCATTGATCGCCTGGACGAACGAACCCACGCACAGGGTCTTCGCTCCACTTCCCCAGGACATCGTCAATTACATCAAGATCGTCTCTTGGCGCTTCTTCGATGTTGGGAATCTTCGGAGGGCTCCAGTCAAGAGTTCCGCCGAGGCCGACGACTTGATACTGGAGTGATCCATCGTCCGTTGCGCGCGCGCAACGAGCCGTGGTCCCCGGCGACGTCGGAAGCGTGCACGGTGAACGTGCTCAGGATCAGGACGGCCAGTCCGCAGCCGGTGATGATCCACCAGGGTGCGGGGCGGACGCCGGCGGCGATCGCGGCGCCGATGACCGCGATGCCGAGGGAGGAACCGATCTGGCGGCTGGTCGCGGCGACCGCTGCGGCCACCCCGGCCTGGGCGCGCGGCAGGCCGGAGACGGCTGTGTTCGTGATGGGTGCGTTGACGAAGCCGAAGCCGAGCCCGAACAGGGCGTAGGTGAGGGACAGCAGGGCGTACGAGGGGTGGGTGGAGCGGGTGGTCAGGACGGCCAGCAGCCCGCTCGCCGTGATGCCCGTGCCCGCGAGGAGGAGCGGGATGCGCGGGCCTCGGCTGGCCACGATCCGCCCGGACAGCGGCGGGCAGATCAGGGAGAGCACCGCCATCGGGAGCAGGTGCAGCCCGGTGGACAGCGCGCTGAGGCCCAACTGCCGCTGCAGGTAGAGGGTGTTGGCGAACAGGAAACCGCCCAGTGCCGCGAAGGCGAAGACCGCCGTCGCCGTGGCCGCGCTGAAGGGTGCGCTGCGGAAGAGACGCGGGTCGATGAGGGGTTCGGTGCGCCGGTTCTCGTACGGGATGAACCAGGCCAGCGCGCCCGCCGCCGCGACCAGGCAGGCCGCGATGGGCGGTGAGGTCCAGCCCTCGTCGGGGGCCTCGATGATGGCGTACGTCAGGGTGGCGAGCAGGGTGATGACGAGGAGCTGTCCCACCGGGTCGGGCCGGAGGGCCCGGGGGGCGCGGGACTCGGGGACGTATCGCACGGTGAGCGCGAGGGCCGCCAGGCCGATCGGGATGTTCAGCCAGAAGACCGAGCGCCAGCCCGCCGTCTGGACCAGGAGGCCGCCGAGGATCGGTCCCGCCGCCATGCTGATCCCGACCACCCCGCCCCACACGCCGATGGCCCGTGCCCGCTCCCGCGGCTCGGTGAAGGTGTTGGCGAGGATGGCCATCGCGACCGGGGTGAGCATGCAGCCGCCGAGCGCCTGCACCGTCCGGAAGGCCACCAGCCACTCGAGTGTCGGAGCCAGGCTGCACAGCGCGGACCCGGCGGTGAACAACGCCAGGCCGAGCTGGAAGATGCGCCGCCGTCCGACGCGGTCGGCCGTGGAGCCGGCCAGCGTCAGGAACGAGGCGAGCACGATGGTGTAGGCGTCGAGGGTCCATTGCAGGCCGGAGACCGGGGAGTCGAGGTCGTCCTGCATCGAGGGCAGCGCGACGTTGAGGATGGTGGCGTCGAGGCTGACCAGCAGGACGCTCATGCAGCAGATGGTCAGGACGAGCAACTTCTGCCGTCTGCCCCCGGGTTCGGACATGACCTGCTCCCGTTCAGTGGGTCGGGCGGTTGGTGGCGTGCGCGTCCGCGAAGTCCCAGAGCACGGGCAGGAATTCGGCCGGCGTCTCGACCTGCGGCATGTGACCGGTGCCGGGCAGCAGCTCGAACCGGGCGCCCGGGATGGCGGCGGCCCAGGCCCGGCCGTAGTCGGCGTCGACGACCTGGTCACTCTCGCCCCAGGCGACAAGCGTCGGGTGGGTGACCTTGGCCAGACGCTCGAGCAGGGTCGGGTCGGCCATGGCGTGCGGGCCGGAGTAGACCTCCAGCGCGGCCCGGTTGGCGGCCATGACCGCGCGCTGGGCGTCGGAGAGCGCGCTGGGGTCGAAGCGGAACTTCGAGGGGTCGTGGAAGGAGAGCCGGGCCAGTTCGACGGGGGAAAGGGGGAAGGTGTCCGCGACGGGGTGGCCGGGGACCTGGATGCCCACGGCGTTGACGAGGACGACGCTGCTGATCCGGTCGCTGCCGAGTACGGCCAGTTCGGCGGCGATCCAGCCGCCGATCGAGTTGCCGACGACGGTGACGTCCTCCAGGCCGAGGGTGTCGAGCAGTTGTGCGTAGAGCTGGGCGAGGGCGGGGACGTCCGTCAGCCAGGCGGGGCGGACGGTGCCGCCGAAGCCGGGGTGGAGCGGGGTGATGATGCTGGCAGGCCGCTGCTCGGCGAGGAGCCCGGCGAAGGGGGCGACCGTCTGGGGGCCGCCGCCGCCGTGCAGGAGCAGGAAGGGGTGTCCCTCGCCCTGTGACCTGCCCTGGATTTCGACGGTGAGGTCGACGTCGCCCTGGGCGAGGGAGAGGGTGTGGGTGGTGGTGACGGTCATGGAGGTACTCCTCGAGTAGGCGGTTCTGTACGGGGGGTGGGTGGGCGTTACGCGAAGTCGGTGGCCGGGACTGTGGCGTACCGGCTCATCACCTCGATCGTCGACTCCGGGGTCATCTCGCGGCCGCCGGCGACCATGTCGCGCAGGTCGCGGAAGTACTGCACGTACAGGTCCGGTGTGAAGGTGTTGAGCATCACCGCCGGTTCGTCGCCGAGGTTGGCGAAGGTGTGCGGGGCGCCGGGCGGGATCATCGCGAGGGTGCCGGCCGGGGCGGTGTGGGTGGTCTGGCCGATGGTGAAGTGGACGGTGCCGGAGACGACGTAGAAGCCCTCGTCGTGCTGGGCGTGCCGGTGCTGCGGTGGGCCCTCGGTGTGCGGGGCGATGGTGATCTCGCCGATTCCGAGGCGGTGTCCGGTGGTGCTCCCGTCTTCGAGGATGCGGATCCGTGTCGGTCCCAGGTGGATGGTCTCGCCGTCGTCCGGGCCTACCAGGGAGACGTCGTTCATCGCTTTCTCCTTCGGTCCTTGTTGCTCAACGCTCGCGAGAGCGAGCTCTCACGAAAGAGGACAGTAGAGGGTTGACCCTCAACGTGCAAGTGAACTCTCATAAAGAGGGTTGGCAGTGATAAGCTGACCCGGGACTTACGGGCAGGATCGGGGACACATCGATGGCGACACAGACCGGGACCAGTGCGGGCGTGAGCACCGGCCGCAGCAACCAGAAGATGCGCACGCGCACCGCGATCGTCGATGCCGCCCGCGAACTCATCGGCACCGGCGGCGAAGTGACCATGCCCGCGATCGCGCGGGCTGCCCTGGTGTCGGAGGCCACCGCCTACCGCTACTTCCCCGATCTTCCCTCGCTGGTCAGCGAGGCCCTGGCGGGCGTCTGGCCACCCCCCGCCGAGGCGCTCGCGCCGGTCGCGGACTCGGCCGACCCCGTAGAACGCATCGCCTTCGCCTGCGAGTTCCTGCTCCGCGGCATCCTCGCCCGCCAGGGAGCGGTGCGCGCCATGATCTCGGCGACCATCACCCGGCCCGAGACGGTGACCAACCGCCCCGGGGTCCGTTTCGGGCTCATCGACCACGCACTCCTCCCCCTGGAGGACACGCTCGCAGCGGCCGATCCCGAGGCGTTCGCCCAGCTCAAGCGCGACCTCGCCGTGGTCGTCGGCGCGGAGGCGCTGTTCACGCTCACCGATCTGTGCGGGCTCGGGCCGGACGAGGCGGTCGACAGCGCCGTACGGACGGCGCGGAGGCTCACGGAGGCCGCCGTGCGGGAGAGGTCGTAGCCACCGCGGGTGGCGTTACGTCCCGCAGAACCGCCCGTCGATCAGGACGTTCCGGGCCTGCTCGGTGGAGCGGCCGGAAGCGCCGTCGCCCTCGTTTCCAGGACCACGACCCGGCGGTCGTCGGCGCTGATGCCGTTCCGAGTGGTGTAGCCGGGGAGGTCGCCGACGTGGCTATAGTACGAGCCGCCGCAGGTCAGCGAGAAGCTCATCAGGCCGAGGCCATAGCGCGCCGGGCCATACGGGATCCAGTTCCGTGGCGCGCACGGTCGTGTTCATCTCCGCCAGTTGGGCGGGGTGCAGGAGTCGGCCGCCCCGGAGCGCCTGGTAGAGGCGGTCAGGTCGGCGGTCGTGCTGAGGGAGCCGTCACGTGGTCCTGGCCCTGATCGGCCCTCTCATCGCCACCCGCGCGCCCCTTACGAGCCCACAAACCGGCGCGATGCCGGAGGCGACCGGCACCCCGTGACCCACCGGGCAGCTTGCCTCGCTCCCAGAGCTCCCGGAGCTCCCGTACGACTACGCGGCACTCGCCCCGGTCATCAGCCCGGAGATCATCGAGCTGCACCACGACAAGCACCACGCGGCCTACGTGAAGGGCGCCAACGACACGCTGGAGCGGCTCGCCGAGGCGCGGGACAAGGAGACGTGGGGCTCGATCAACGGTCTGGAGAAACCTGGCCTTCCACACCAGCACGGCTCCGGAGTGATCACAGGTTTCCGAAGGTCAGCGGTCTAACTGACGGGCCGTTAGGCCCGTCGTCCCGCGAATGTCCCGCCAAAATGAAATGTTCCGTTTGGGCGCTCTTTCCTGGTCGGCGGTCGGTACTCGTCTGTCGCCCCCTGCGGACGAGATCGCGCTCGCGGCCGTTGACGCGGAACACCCCGCTCATGATGTCGAGTTGCCACAACCGCATGGGGGCCTCCCGCTGCCGGCAGCGATAGAAGCGCCGGTGGGTCTGCTCCTGGCTGTTGATCAGCTCCTGGTCGCGGGCCCTGGGCGCAGACGAGCGGGTCTTGTTCCCCCTGCCCCGCTCATCGCATGGTGGCTTATGTCACCCGTTCACCGGCGAGGAAGGGCCGTAGCAGATCGAGGAGGGCCTGCGGGCGGTGCAACGGGATGATGTGGCCGCAGTCCTCGATGGTGCGGCCCGTCAGATCGTCTGCGACGGGGCGGAGTTGGTACTCGAGCGCGGCGCCGACGGGATGGGAGCCGACCGTCATCGTCGGTACGGTCAGCCGCCCTTGGGCGACGGTCCGTTCCACCTGCGCCGCGCTCTGCGGCAGGGCCCTGTAGTACGAGAAGGCGCAGCGCAGCGCCTCGGAGCCGGAGTAGGCGTGGACGAAGGCGTCCCGGATGTGCGGCGGGACGCCCTCGCCCAGGGTGCCGGTGGTCAGGAACCAGTCGACGTAGCGGGCCTCGTTGCCGCGGAGGACCTCCTCCGCGAGATGTGGCACGGAATGGAAGCCGAACCACCAGGGGGCGCCGTCGGAGAGGAAGTCCTCCGCGCCGGGCAGCCGACCGAGCAGTGACTCCATGACGACGAGCCGTTGCACCAGGTCCGGGCGGCGCATGGCCAGCAGGAACGCGGGCGGGGTGCCCGCATCGATGCCTGCCACCGCGGCGTCGTGTACGCCGAGTTGCTCCAGCAGGGCCGCGGCGTCGTCCGCCAGGGTCGCGGCGTCGTAGCCGGACTCGGCCCGGCTGCTGGCCCCCAAGCCGCGCAGATCCGGCGCGATAACCGTGTGCCGGTCGGACAGCCCGGCCATGACGTCCTGCCACAGCTGCCAGGTGTGGGGGAAGCCGTGCAGCAGCAGGACCGGCGGCCCCTGCCCGTCCAGTGCCACATTCAACTCCACACCGTTCACGGCGACTCGGCGCAGTTCAGGCATGCCTGCCTCCAGGGGGGTGGTCCCGAGTGGTAACCAATGGCGACAAGGCAACCGTAGGAAACTATGATGGGCGTGCCCAGACGGCACTTTTCCCTCAGGTGGTGAGTCCGGCGTGACCATGTCGCGGCGCGGTGACCTCTTCGATCCGCTGTGTCCGACCCGGCAGCTCCTGGACCGGATCGGCACCAAGTGGACCTCGATGGCGGTCAGGGTGCTCGCGCAGGAGGCGCCCGGAGAGGTCCGCTTCGCCGACCTGCGGCGCCGCATGCCGGGCATTTCACAGAAGATGCTCTCCGTCACCCTGCGCAGTCTGGTGCGCGACGGTCTGGTCGCCCGCCGCGTGGAGGGTTCCGTCCCTCCGCGCGTGTACTACCGGCTCACCGATCTCGGCCTCTCCCTGGAGGAGCCTATGGCCGCGCTGCGCGCGTGGGCCGAGCAGCACATGGCGCAGATCGAGGAGATGAACCTGCGGTACGACGCCGCGCCGGGAGACTGAGACAAGCCGTGCGACGCGGCCCCGCGTGCCCGCCCTTGGCCTGGGCGCGGTTCAACTCGCCGTCAGGTCCGCGCTCTTGGTGAGCGTTTCGTTGGCGTCGATTTCGGCACGCAGGCGCTCACGGCGCGCTCGCGCCCCGGCGAGGCATCGGAGCCCAGCAGCTGACGCAGCGGCGCCTCGTCGGCGGTCACCGCCGCGGCGAAGGCCGCGGCCGCCCGCACCGGATCCCCTGGCTCGCCGGACACCGCGAGGGTGGACGCACGGCGCCGGCCGGTCTCCTCGTAGTCCTCCAGGCGGATGGGTGAACTTCACCCGAGCTGCTCAGCCACCCTGCCGGTCGTACGTCACTGCCTGCACCCCTCGATGGTCAGCCGACCATCGCGTGGCCTGAGCCCGCCACTGAACAACCGCACCAGGGGTCTTGCCGCTGCCGGACTTCCCGTTCAAGACGTGATGACAGCAGTGGCGAGGATGAAAGGGCACCCAGGGGCGCGAAAGGGTCGACACCGGCTCGCACGCCAGCGCACACGTCGGCGACGTTGTGCGGTACAGACCAGAGCCGGCGCCGCCGCTTTCCTGGGCACCGACAACGCTCCCTCAACCGCGCCCGACCGAGGGGCCAGCCCCATCGACACCGATGCCGAGCCCGGCCACGGCTGGGCCTGAACATGGCCTGTCGGCCGCACGTTGTAGCTACAGGCATCGTCACCGGCAGAGGGACGGGCAGGATGATCGCGGGCAGGTAGAAGGAGCAACGACCCACCAGACCGTTTGCGCTTCTGTGTGGCATCAGCCACATATAGGCAGGTCAGACCCGGTTCTCGGCGAGAAGGCGACGCTTCTCTTCGGATTGGCAGAAGTATCGGATTTTTGCCGAGAGCCGCTGTCGAACGTCTCGCGAGATGGCTTTGACCTGCGAAAAACCGTCAAGGGGCAAGGCTGGCCGCCTTGTTCGGAACGCCACGGAACTGCAAAGAGCCACGGTCAAAAGACCGTGTGCGTTTTGGCAGGTACGCAAAAACTCCCGACCTGTATTTCTGCAGGTCAGGAGCTTTTTTCCGGAGTGCCCCCGGCAGGATTCGAACCTGCGCACACGGCTCCGGAGCTTACCTGGCGCGTCGTCAGGCTGGTCGTCCCGCGAATAGCCCGCGAGGAAGAAATGTTCTGCTTACCCGTTTCATTCCTGAATGCTTCGCCTGGGTGTGTGCGGACACTGTCCTGTGATGGAAGTCGCAACGCTTGGTTGGCGCAGGTCTGAGAGTGGCAAGTGGCTGGGCCTTGCGAGGATGGCGGCCAGAAGAGGGTCGGTCTCGGACGGGTGTCCCACGCCCTCACTCGTGGGATATCCGGGGTATGCGTACCTGTAGCTGACCACATCGACCTTGGCGGGATCCCTCGTGGTCATCACTCAGGATCTTTTGGTAGTACAGGATCAAGATCCAGGCGGCGCCAAGATATCGGGGGAACGTGGGCTGGCAGGAAGAAGTCGTCACGGCGCTGGACGCCTGGGTGGCGCACGAGGGTGTGCCGGCGCGCGAGCCGCGCTGGCGAGCCCTGGGGCGGGCAGTAAGGGGCCGCAAGCCGGGGGAATTCATCGTCGACGTTCGCGGCTCCGACGTAGCGACGGACCAGCTTCAGGGTGACAGCTTGAGGCTGGCGGGACCTGACGAGAGTGAGGTCGACGCGGGCCACTCCGTGCTCGATGTGTTCAAAGACGGTTCGGCTGTGCGCGTGCGCGTCGCCGAGTTCGCTGACCCCCGCGACCCTCACTTGTGGATGAAACCGCAGCCCACCGGTTTTCTGGTGAAAGCCCTTCGGGAGGGTATGGCTGCGCTGACCAACGCCCCGCTCGCGCAGCTCATGGCACGTGGCGAAGCGGGGTCGGGAAACCTCGCGGCCATGGGAGCGCCATCGGGCGTGCTCTCGCCGGCGCAGGATCACGCCTACCGTGCCTGTACGGGTGAGGGGCTGTGGCTGGTCTGGGGGCCGCCCGGAACCGGCAAGACGACGGTCCTCAAACGGGCCATCGGGGATCTCACTACGCGGGGCAAGCGAGTTCTGCTGGTCTCGGCGACCAACATCGCTGTGGACAACGCTCTGTGGGGCGTGGTGAAGGAGCGGCGGCACGCCGACGGCGAGATCGTCAGGGTGGGGCCGCCCCACCTGCGTGAGGTCGCCGAGGACGCGAGTGTCTGTCTGACGCTGATGGTCCGCGAGCGGCTCGCGGACGCAGACGAACAGCGCCGGGCTGTGGCTGCCCAGCTTGTCGACGCACGGGAGCGGTCACGTCGCCTGAAGGATCTGGAGCGGAGTCTCACAGGCTTCGACGCCGCGGCGTATGCGGCAGATCGCGCCCGTCTCGATGATCCCGCCCGCACCTCCGAGGCCCTGACACGAGTACGTGACCAGGTTCGCCATGAGGTGCATGCCGCAGGAGAGCGCATCGCGCAGCTCGAACAGGCAAGAACATCGGCAGCCGGCGAAGTACGCGCAACGGAACAGGCACAGGCTGATTGGGCGGCTCATGATGAGGTACAGGCGCAGTTCACCGAGATGCGGGAGGCCGTGACCGGCCTGGAGGCCAAGGCTTTGCTCGCCGAGGGCCGGCGTGATGCTGCCGAGCAGCGACTCAGTGATCTGGAACAGCTCAAGGGCTTCTCGAAGCGCCGGGCCAAGAAGGACCTGGTGACGGCCCGGTCTGAGGCGGAGAAGACGCATCATTCCGCCGAAGAGGCGGGGCAGAAGGCCGCGAATGCCCGTGATGTACTCGCACGCACCCAGGAGCAGCTGGGACAGCGGATCGCCGATCTCCGTGCGCGGATCCTCTTCAGCAAGGAGGAGATCGAGCATAGGCAGCGGTCCTTGCACGGCCTGGAGACAGATCTTCGGAACATTCGGCGCACCGCGGACGCCCTCAGCGCGCGGCTCTTCCCCCTCGAAAGGGAGCTCGGTCTGGCGCAGGCGGCGGAGGCACGCGTAGCGGAGGCCGTTCGTCTCGGCCACCCGCAGCGCTACGCGGTGGCATCGGGATTGAGGCCCCAGGCCGCGGCGGACGAGAAGAACCGCCCCTCCCTGGAACGCCGTCATCGAGAGTTGCAGGAACAGTACGACAAGCTCGCCCGGGACGCCCAGGGCGAGATCATCCGCGGCGCGAAGGTCGTGGCGACCACACTCGCCCGGTTCCGTACCACCAAGGCGGTCTTCGAGGGCGAATACGACGTCGTCCTGATCGACGAGGCCGGAGCGGCGACGCTGCCCGAAGTACTCCTCGCGGTGGGCAAGGCGAGGACCACGGCCGTATTGCTCGGCGACTTCATGCAGCTTGGCCCCGTCCTCCCGGAACTGGATGGCGAGAAACGTCCCGATGTCGCGCGCTGGATCCTGCGCGACGTCTTCGAACACTTCGGCATCGACTCTCCGGCCGCTGCTGTGAACCACCAGGGCTGTGTCGTCCTCGACGTCCAGCACCGTTTCGGCCACGACGTGATGGGCCTCGCGAACGCCCTGGCATACGACGGTGTACTCAAACCCGGCCCTGGCGTCGAGCGGCGTGCCGCGCTGCGCAAGCCGGATGACCCCGAAATCGTGATCATCGACACCGATGGGTTGCAGAGCCTGGCTCAGGCGCGCCGAACCGGTCGCCGTAAAGGGTGGTGGCCCGCTGGGTCCCTGCTCGCGCGGGCGTTGATCGATTTGCATGATGAAGAGGGCGAGACGGCCGGCGTCGTCACGCCATATCCCGTGCAGGCGGAAGCCACCTTGGAGGCCCTCCGCGACATCGAAGGCAGCGGAGGAGGCCGGCTGGCCGAAGTGGGCACCGCCCACCGCTTCCAGGGGCGCGAGTTTCCCGTGGTGGTATTCGACACGGTGGAGGACGACTACGGTGACGGCCTCTGGATGGCCCACGCCTCCCGTTCCCCAGAGGCGACCACCTGGGCCCGTAACGGCGTGCGCCTCTTCAACGTAGCCGTCACCCGCGTACAGACCAGGCTGTACGTCATCGGAAGCCGCAGCCGCATCCTGGCCGCAGAAGAACACACCCCCATGGGAAAACTGGGGGAGTTCATCCGCGCACAGCGTGCCCGGTCGGTCCCCGCGACCAGACTCATCGCTCCCAACGCCCAAGTTCCGCCAGACCTTGGCCAGTTCAGCTCCCGTCTCGCCGAGGTTCTCTCCCGCCACGTCGAGGTCTCCGACATCGACGACGAGATCTCCTTCTACGACACGTTCGCCGACCGTCTCGCAGAGGCTCGAACGTCGCTGTGGATCTGGTCCCCCTGGACTGCGAAGCGACTGATCGGCTTGCTGCCCGTGCTGGAAGACGCCGTGCGGCGAGGAGTTCGTGTCACGGTCTTCGTCCGGGACCCCTACGACACTGGCCAGAAGAAGCAGACCGAACTGGTCAAGCAGTTGCGGAAAGTCGTGCCGACCGTCGTCTCCGTCAATGTCATGCACCAGAAGATCGTCGTCATCGACGAACAGACAGTCCTGCTCGGCAGCCTCAACTCTCTGTCGCAAAGCCGCTCGCGCGAGGTCATGCTGACGATCAAGGGTGGCCACTTCGCCCGCAAGATCCTCGCCCACGAGCACGCGGAGGACTTCGCGAGACCTCCCCGGTGCAGTGCGTGCAAGGGGGACGACGTGGACCTGCGCCGCCGAGGCAACGGAGCCTGGTATTGGCGGTGCTTCAATCGGGCGTGCTCGGCGCGGAAGGGACATAAAGCCTGGGAGGCACCCGTACGCATTTCCCGAGGGGCACGCCGAAGGTGAGGCGATACGGCCGTGGTTCAGATCGGACTGGCTCTGCGGTTGGCGGCCCTGCGGTGGGGAGCGCCGAAGGGGGATCGGTACCGCGGGCGAGAGTCGATGCTCAGACCTTGATGACGGTGATGCGAGAGCCGCACAGGGCGGTTAGATCCTCGGGGTCTGAGGTGAGAACTGTCGTCGGACCGGGGGCAGCGAGGGCGGTGGCGCTGAGCATGGCGTCGATGGCGTACTTGTGGCCGTGCAGGCCGGCGTCGGCGAGGAGGGTGGCGGCGTGGCGGGCGATGGGCTCGGTGACCGGTTCGATAACGAGGCGGGCGAGGGTCCACTCCAGGGCCGGGCGGTTGATCCGGGGGTGGACCACTTCCACGAGGGTGGCCGCGGAAGTGATCACCCGCAAATCGTCGGCGCGAGCGAGGGCGAGCCAGCCGGTGACGGTGCGGTCGCGAAGGACGGCCTTGGCCAGCCCTTCGCTGTCCAGGACCAGGGTGCCGCCGGGGGTAGCCGGGGAGGGGCGTGTCACGCGGCGTTCGCCCCGCCTTGCGTCTGCTGCTGGCGGGCCTGGTGGAGCTGGTCGCGCAGGGCCTGGATCTCTTCGTCCGTGACGGGCCCGTGCTCGGCCTCGGCGACGGCGATGAGCTCGTTGAGATTGTCCCGCTCGATCTGGCGCGCGACGGCGGCGGCGACATAGGCAGACAGGCCCGAAGGGCCGCTGCGGGCCTTGGCGGCTTCGGCGATGTCGCGGGGCATGGTGATTGAGTACTTGCCGGTAGGGTCACTCATACTCCCTATCCTACCTTGGATCCTACCTGCATGCGGGAGTGGCGCAGCGAACTGTCGAGTCGCTCGCTGCGGATGGCTCCATCCTTGTCTGGGGTGCGCAGAGGGGAGTGCGCGGCGTCGTTGCTGCCGGGGCTTTATGTGGGCATCCAGGACGTTCACCTGAACAGAAGGGTGGTGGACGTCATGAGGAACTCGAAATCTCAGGCGCGCGGCGTCCCCGGCAGGAGACGTGGAAGCAGGGCCGTGGCCGTTCGCCGCACAGCGGGTGCTACGGATATCAGGGCGCTGGCCGATGACCTCGGCGCGGCGCTCCTCCGTTCCGTTCGGCAAGGCGCTGCGGATGAGTCCCCTGCGGGGATCAGCCGTGGCTCGCCACAGGGTCGCGCGGCTGGGGTCAGCTGGTACGCCTTTGCTCTGGAGTACATCGAGATGAGGTGGCCGCTGATCGCGGCGAAGACCCGGGATGAGACCAACGATGCGCTGTGCGCGATCACCCGGGCGATGCTCCGGGACGTGCGGGGCCGTCCGAGCGATGAACTGCTGCGGCGGGCGATGCGGGGCTGGGCGTTCGTCGTCCCATGCCCGGAGCCGTGCCAGATGCCGGCGGATGTCCGGCTGGCCCTGCGCTGGGTGGCGGGAGCCTCGCGTCCGTTGGCCGATCTGATGGATCCGGCTGTGATGCGGTCGGTGTTGACAGCCCTGCGGCTCAAGCAGGATGGCGCGGTGGCGGCGGCCGAGACGCAGCGGCACAAGCACAAGGTCCTGGTCAATGCGGTTCGGTACGCCGTCGAGCAGCGCAAGTTGCCCGGCGACCCACTTGCTCCCATCAAATGGAGCGTGGCTGAGACCGTCCACCAGGTTGACCCACGGGTGGTCGCCAACCCAGGTCAGGCGCGTTCCCTGCTGCGCGCGGTCTCCTACGTCGGCAGTTACCGGCGGGCTCGTGGACGGCGGCTGGTCGGACTGTTCGCCGGGATGTACTACGCCGGGCTGCGCCCCGCCGAAGCGGTCGGGGTGTCTTTGTCCAACTGCGTGCTGCCCGCGGAGGGCTGGGGGCAGGTGACCGTGCATCGCACACTGCCGCAGGCGGGCAGGCGGTGGACTGACACTGGAAGAGCCCACGACGAGCGCGGTCTCAAGGGCCGCCCGGCTGACGACACCCGGCCCGTACCGATGCCGCCCGAGCTGGTGTCGATCTGGCGGGAGAGCATCGACACCTTCGGCGCGGCGGACGACGGGCGGCTGTTCTTCAACGAGCGCGGTGGCATCGTCGGGTCCAGCGCCTACGATCGCGTCTGGCGTGAGGCCCGTGAACTTGCCCTCTCGCCCGACCTGGTGCGCTCACTGCTCGCAGGCCGTCCTTATGACCTGCGGCACTCGGCTTTGTCCACCTGGCTCAACGCCGGCGTCGATCCCACCGAGGTCGCCGAACGCGCAGGCAACAGCGTCGAGGTCCTTATGAACAGCTACGCCAAGTGCCTGTATGGACGCCAGGCGATCGCCAACCAGCGCATCGCAAACCTGTTGTGCGAGTACGAATAAGCCTGCAAGCCTGCTTCGAGTGGCATTTCGGATGTCGTCGGCGGTAGCGAAGTGCTTATGTGTCTTCGAACCGTGGGGTGCCGACGCATCCGACACGCCGCAGAATTGGAGCCTGCAGGGCGTTCCATGCCCCAGTCAGGAGCCTGACCATCCGTCGCGAATCAGGCCCCTGACCTGCTATTTACCTAGTCGATTTCGGTGAACAGTTCGACCTCGTAGGCCCGTT
This sequence comes from Streptomyces sp. NRRL S-646, assembly GCF_000720765.1. Taxonomy (GTDB): domain Bacteria; phylum Actinomycetota; class Actinomycetes; order Streptomycetales; family Streptomycetaceae; genus Streptomyces. The sequence continues at coordinate 60,633 of NZ_JODC01000003.1, read as the reverse complement.
GAGCTGTCGGACGAACCGGCTTCCAAAGTCGACCGCCCCTTGCAGCCGAGGTCGGCTCGGGAGCGGGCTGTGGCGTTGGGCGGGGCCTACGACGGCGGCGAGGTGGCACCGTTGCTTTGACCCGTCGCCTTGATGAGGGGCGGCTGGTGCCGCGCTGGACGTGCGGCCGGTGCATGGACTTCATGGCTTTCTCCTTGAGTTCCGTTACCTAATGGGTCGTTTTGCGCCCTTAAGGTGCCGTTGGGATTCGGGCGTCATCGTGTCCTGCTGTACAAACCCCGAAGCATTCCGACGATCCGTCGGAATGGCTGGGGAGGATGATTGCAGCGTGGCAGATCGGCCGAGCAATCGCCAAGCAGTATGCGTTAGCTGAACGTTAATGGGTGTCCGATGCTCCGTGGCATGCTTTCTCGTGTCGGCCGATGTGGCCAATGGTGGCGTGAGTCGCGGGGAAGCAAGGGTTGGCGATCATGGAATTTCGAGTACTGGGACCGGTGGTTGCGCTGCGGGCGGGGCTGCCGGTCAGGATGAAGTCGGCGAAGGCTCTCGAACTCCTCGCTGTTCTACTCATGGCGCCCGGTCATCGTGCCTCGCACGTTGGCGTTATGCGCCACCTGTGGCCGGGTGAGGAGGCGAACGCTAATCGAATTCGCCAGTGTTTTCATCAATTGCGGCAATCGTTGCCAGATATCACCCAGCAGAACGAGCGAGGGTACTGCCAGATTCAGGCTGATCCGTTGAGTGTCGACTACGTTCGCTTCCATGAATTCTGCCGCGCTGCAGATACCGCAGGGAGCACGTCTGTGCGTCTCAAGGCGCTCAGATCAGCTCTCGGTGAGTGGCGGGGAACACCCCTGGAAGACATGCCGGAAGAAGGATTCGGACGAAAACGCGGCGAACTCATCACCGAGCTGAAGGAGGCGATGGTGGCATGTGTCCTCGCCGAATTGGAGTGCGGTCAGGCGCCTGCCGCGCTCGACCGGGCCAGCTCCGCGCTGACCCGCTGGCCGGAGAGCGAGACACTACTCGAACTCAAGGTGCGTGCCCTGCGCACGCTCGGCAGGCATGACCAGATTGAGTCGCTGCTCGCCCGCTGGGAGCGCCAGTTTGGTCGGCCCACCGTTCACTTGCTGCTCGCTGGCGAGGCAGAAGAAGCAGGGTCGGCAGCGGCTGGCAACCCATCGGCGTCGACCCGTGCGAAGCCCCGGCAGCTTCCGTCACAGCCGGTCGAACTGATCGGCCGTCAGCCTCAGATCGGCCGACTAACGGAGACTCTCCTGGGACGTACGGCTGGGCGGAGCAAGGTTGTCGTGTTTACCGGCATGCCCGGTGTCGGGAAGACCTTCCTCGCTGTGCGGGCGGCCGCCCGGGTCGAGCAGAGCTTCCCGGACGGGATCCTCTACGTCGACCTCGGTGGATTCTCGCCAAGAGAGCCGGAGCGGCATGGCCCCGTCCTTGCCAGGCTCCTGAACGATCTCGGAGTGCGGCCCTCGACCCCGACGATGGACGGCATGGTCTCCGCTTACAGGACCGCCCTTGCGGACCGCGCAGTCCTGCTCATCCTGGACAACGCGCGTGATGAGGAGCATGTCCGCCTGCTGCTTCCCGGACTCGGGGCGAGCGCGGCGATCGTCACCAGTCGTCGTCACTTACATGGGCTGGCGATCCGGGAGGGAGCGGACCTGGTAGACCTCCCTCCGCTGGATCGGCAGGAAGCGACCGAACTGTTGAGGACACGGCTGGGTGAAGACCGGATGCGCATGGCCATCCCGTTCGTCGACGACCTGGTCGAGCACTGCGGCGGGGTGCCGCTGGCGCTCGGGATCATGGCCGCCCGAATTGCGCAACGCCCACCTGCGGCGCTCGCAGGCGTGGTCCGCGAATTGCGGCAGGAGAGCACCAGACTGCGTTCCCTTGACATGGGCTCGGAGAACCTGAGCGTTCGCCTGTCGCTGGAAGCGTCGCACAGGCTGCTGTCGGCGCCGGCGGCCAGGCTTCTTTGGCAGATGGCGGTTCACCCGGGGCCGACGGTCAGTTGGGCGGCGCTGCGGGCGCTCGAATCGGACGACGCCGTCGGCGTGAGTAACGCCATGGATGACCTGATGCGGATGAGCCTTGTGACTGAGCCGACCTTTGAGCGCTACTTTCTGCACGACCTGGTCCGTGTCTATGCCGGCGAACTGGCGGATCGGCAGGACGAAGCCGAGCAAGCCCGGGTGGTGGAGCGAGTGCTGCACTTCCTGCTGCACAACGCCTGGGTTTGTGACCGGAAGCTGGATCCTGGCCGCCGACTGCCGATTGGCGAACCACGGGACGTCGAAGTCGTGGCTCCGACTTGCGCGGCGGATGCGATGTCCTGGTTCGAGAACGAGTACTCGACGCTGACTGCTGCGGTCAGGCTTGCCGAGAATCGTGGACTCGACCGCTACACATGGTTGCTGTCGATGGCCCTGGTGACCTTCCAGTGGCGCTCTGGGCGCAATTTGGATGCGCTCAAGTACCTGACTAGCGCTCTCGAGGCTGCGAGGCGGGAGGCCGGTCCGGCGGATGTGGCTATGGTTCACCGGATGCTTGCCGGTACTTATCGCGGCCTCGGTAATCTGGCCCAGGCGACGCAAGAACTGCGCAGGGCGGTACGGGTGAGCGAGGACGACGGAGACGTTCCGGGTGTTGCCATGGGGCGTTACGTTTTAGGCGTTCTGCTGCGAGAGAACGGCGCACCGAGTGAGGCGCTGGACCACTTCACGGCTGCCTTGTCTGCCTTCGAACGACTTGGCGATCCCTTGGGTAGCGGAGCCGCCCTTAACGGCATTGGGAGTGCCCGCTACGACTTGGGCCAGTACGACGAGGGTGTGGAGCACTGCCTGCGGTCACTGGCCCTGCTGGACGCCACGGATGACGTAAATGGTCGGGCACATGTGTTGTTCAGCCTGGGCCGGATCCGGGTGGCACTGGCGGAGCACGAGGCCGCCGTCATGGACTTCGAGCGTGCCCGCGACCTCTACCAGTCGCTGAATTATGGGAGCCGGGAGGCCAGGACGCTGGTCTGGCTCGCGGAAGCGCTCTGTGGTGCCGGTCGGCCTCGGGAGGCTGAGGAGGCGATCGAGCGGGCTCAGGTCCTGCTGGGAGAACTGGGTGAGAGCGACCTCGACACGGCTGTCGAGCAGTTGAGGTGCCTGCCGTGACAGCGAGTCCCCAAGGGAGGATCACGGTCCGGACAAGCCGAGCCGGTATGGGGCCGTTGGGTCGGGTCGCGTGGCCTTCGGGGACGCGAGGGAGTCAGACTTGGGCAGCATTGGCCGTAGATAGCCCAACACCTCGGCCACGCCGCTCGGCCGCTCGTGCGGATCGACGGAGACCATGGCGAGCGCGAGACTCCGGAGTGCTTCCGGCATCTCGGCACGGAAGTCGTTTGGGAAGGCGGGGGTCGTGCCGTCGGGCGGACTGTCCCGGCCGCTGTACGGCAACTCTGACACGGTCATCGCGAACAACATGGCGCCGAGGGAGAAGACGTCGGCCTGCGGGGTGAGCACCGAGGTTGGGTCGTACTGCTCCGGGGCGGCGTATCCGGGAGTGCCGCGAGGATCGGCGTTCTCCTCTCCGATCGGGACAGAGATGCCCACATCCAGCAGCCGGACCCGGCCGTCGGGTTGCATCATGACGTTGTTCGGTGTGACGTCCCGATGGACATATCTCTCGGCGTGCACGCCATTCAGAATCTCGCAGAGCTGTGCGACAACCGACATGGCTGCAGCGGCAGGAACGGGATGGTGCTCGTTGATCCACGACGCGACCGTGATGCCCTCGATGAGTTCCATCACGATGTACCGGCGTTCGCTCCATCCATAGCGACCGTCCCCCAACACCTCCGGGATCCCCCGCACGTTCGACATGAATCGAAGTCGTTCGAGCTCCCTTTCTAGATGTTGGCCGAAATAGGAATAGTCGGCTGTCGACTCGAAGGTCCGGTGAAACTGCGATTTGACCGCCACGTCCTTGCGGAGGTGCTCGTCCCGGGCAACGAAGATCTCGCCTTCGCCGCCGTGACCGAGCGGTCGCAAAACTCGGTAACGGCCGTTCAGAAGAGTTCCAGGAAGCAAGGCGCACGCTCCGTACCCGAAAGAAAATTTCCCGGCCGGCTCGATCGCATGCCCCGGGGTGCAGAGAAGTGAGGACATTATGACAGCGAGTTGGCCACCCGACGGCCTGGTTGGGGATTCCGGCGTCATTGAGGTACGCCTGGGCATGTTCGGTCCAGAGCGGTACCGATGCCCGGCGTCCGATGCGCTGAAGGCTCGCGGACTGCGGCCGCGCGAGCGGGCCGCTTGGAAGCCCGAGGTGCTGAACCCGTTTCCGAACGGCCCCTTCATGGACGAGGCTGACAAACTCGAATGGCCGGTGGACGAGCTTCCGCCGAGCGTGTCTCGCGGCGGTCGGCGGCGTCCGCTGCATGACGGCGTTCGGCAGTGGACCGAGCATGCGCTCCGGATGTACCAGGAGGCGTTCTCTGCGGATCTGGACCTCCGACTCACCCGTCGGCCTTGGGTATACAGGCACCACCGCCCAAGCAGCGAAGGGCGGGACACTGTGGAGTATCGGATCACAGCGTGGGGACTGTGCTTCGAGTCCGACGACGGCCGCTTGCGTGAGCTACGCCTACCGGTCAACCGGCTTCGTAAGCGCAGCGCGGCGGAGCGCGCCGTGGCCGCCCTGGTTGTGGCGGAGGGGAATCTCGATCCCCGGCTCGAATGGGTCAGGGTTGTCCAGTTCGCGCTGTCCGACGGTCGAACGGACACGATCTTCGATGGCAATCGGGACGAGGCATTGGCCTTGTACCGGGCCGACGGGGCGCCCGCTGTCCGCGCACTGCTCGACAGCCAGGAGTACCGGCCCGGTACTGCCTGTACTTCGTGTGCTGTTGCGCCGGTCTGTCCGGCGCTTCCGCGGGCTGAGGGGCTTCTCGGGATAGCCGATCGGAGTCGGCCGCGGCGCAGTTGGTCCTCGACCACCGGGCGGGGGCACCGGAGCTGTCCGGCCCGCGGCTATCTGCGCGGCCTTCGGCTCCCAGCCGATGACACCGTGGAGCGGGGGGCAGCCGTCGAGCGTGGTCGGGCGGTCCACGCGTTCCTCGCTGAGCGGCATGGCCAGTGGTCGGGTACGCCGTGTACCCCCGAGATCCCAGCGAACTGGGTGCCTGAGGACTACCGGCTCCCCGACGAGGAGCGGCAGCTCGGGGCCGAGTTATTGCGTCATCACGCCGAGGTGTGCCCACTCCGTACGGCTGAACCGCGATCGGAGATCCAGACTGAGCCCCGGCTGGTGTTCGACGACACCGCGGCCGACTTGCTGGTCTTGGCAGAGCCCGACCTGCTGTACCGGGAAGCGGGTTCCTGGATCTGGCGGGAGACCAAGACCTCCGCCAGTGACCGTCCGCGTCGCAACATACTGGCCACCTATCCTCAACTGGCCTTGGGCGTACGTGTCATTGCTGGTGGCGTGCTGCCCAGACCGCAGGCCGGAGGACGGGTCGAACTGGAACTGCTGCACCCCGGAGGCGTCGATCTGCGGATCCTCGACCCGTTTGCTCCGGAGACCCAGGCTGCCGCTGAGGCGGTACTGCGCGAGCAAGTTTCGGGCTGGCACGCGGAGACGCTCTTCGAGGCCGTCCCTGGCGCCGAGTGTGCCACCTGCGAGGTGGCCAGATGGTGCTCTGCCCGGCGGCCGCAGGGGCACGGAGCGGGGACAAGCCGGTGAGTGGGGATGAACGAACGGATGTTGACCTCCTCACGGAGGTGGCCCGGGGCGTGATTGAACTGATTTCAGTGGACCGATCGTCGACATTCCGGCTGCCTTATCCGTCGAGCCTCCAGTTGGCGCTGGACCGCGTGGTGCTGTTAGGGCTGATGCACGGTCAACCGGTGCCCGTCGGAGTGCCAGAGTTGCTGCTTTGGTGCAGGGAGCGCGGGCCTTCGGGATGGCCACTGGCGTTGCCAAGCGGTTTCCTGACCGACGATGCCCGCTTGATCGATCCCGCGGCGGGCGAACCGACCCGGACCTGCGCCGAACTGGCCTCCCTTGGCCCGCGTGGCGCGCTGGAGCAGGAGGCCGAGACCCGGCTCGCTGAACTTGCTGACGCCTGCGGCACCGTGGAGCGCTTCGCACTTTGCCGCGATTTCCTCATCCGGCGGCCCATCATCCTCCGGTTCGACCCGATGGAGATGCTCCAGCCGACTGTGGCTCAGACCTGGAAGCTGGTCAAAGACCTCTATGCCCCCGTGCCGGACCGCTTCACTGTCGACGGGCTGGTACACCGCTGCAAAAGCTGTCTGCTGCTTGCCAAACCCGTGACGACGGCCGGTCCCTGGTGCGAGGGCGGTTGTTTACCGGGGGACCGCGAATTCGAATCGTCGCACCAACTCGGGCACGCCCTGGCTCTGCCGTTCGGGCTCAGGCTCTTCCTCGCGCTCCCAGGCCGCACCGAATATACCGTCCGTTCTCGCCTCACGTCGCAGGCCCAGTTGCTCCCGCTGGGCCTGGGTGTCCACCGCGTCGTCGGCCACGACGGGACACTCCACACCTTTCAGGTCCACAACCGGGAACAGCCTGTTCCAGCCGCCCTGCGGGCAGCGGATGTCGCTGCCCGGCTCGGCGGACCTCTGGACGTCGTAGTCCCGGACGAGCTCGTGGCGTACGCCGGGTACCGGCAGGACTTCGACCGTGCGCTGCCCGCCGGCGCACGGGTGCGTCTGCTGTCCGCGAGCGAGTTCACCACACCGGAGCCAACCGTCCGAGCGAGGAGGAATCATGCGTAGCACCGCCCAGTCGCTGGGTGACGTGGTCAGCTGTCTGTTGAAAGCCGCACCGCAGATAAAGAGGGCCCGGTTGGTCTCCCTTTGTGAGATCGAGGTTGGTCTCGTCCTTCAGGAGCGATTTGCTGCCGGCGCGCCGGCAGCGGATGCCTGGACGCTTTTCAGTGGATACCCGTTCGCGTGGGCCTGGGAAGCCGTAGACGCGGCCGGGCAACGAACCCTCCGCACGGCCCGGCACACACTATGGACCTGGGGCCGTCGTCTGGCCTGGACCGAGGCGCTTGAGGAGTACCAGCGGCTTGACCGCCAGCTCCGTGCCTATGAGGTCGCCGATCCGGGTCTTCCGGCCGTCCGGCGCTCCTCGTTGTCGGTGGCACCGGACCGTTGGGAGACGTACGAGCTGCTGCTGCGCGAGGCGCCGATGTTCGCCGGACGCCCCTTGACGTTAGCGAAGGCCGGCCGGCATGCCTTCCCGATCGGTCGGCATCTGACCACCGTCCAGCTCCCTGAGCACACCCTGCCGCCACCGGTCGGCCACGACCTTGCGGCACCCCCGGCGAACGGGGGTGAGCCGCTGACCTTCCGATGGGACGACCTGGTGAAGACTGCGGAGTTCATGGACTCGGTCAAATCTGAGAATTGGACCGGACGGCTGGTTGCGATCCACCTTTTCACCCGCCAGGCCGGGAAGTTCAAATGTGCGGACACCTTCGAGGTAGGCGGGATCCAGCATCTGCTGGGCATCGTCGGCGCCGGCAAGAGCACTCTGCGGGACGTGCTGGCGGTACACCTGGCCAGGCGGGGCCTTCGGGCGACCGTTGTGGTTGGGGACGTCGCCGAGCAGCTCAAACTGGTTCAGTTGTACAACACGTACGTCCCCGGTTCGGCCGCACCGGTGCTCGGCGCGACGGGCCGTCAGCAGCACGCCGAACGGCTGCACCGGCGGCTGGTCGGCCGTGGCGCGCGCAATCTGCTTACCCACGACGATGCTGGATTCGCTTACCTGAGCACGTCCTGTGCCCTGAACGCGCTGCGGCACGCGGAGGGTCAACTCGCCGACGACCTGCTCGGTTTCGGCGAGGCACCGTGCACCAGGCTGCAACCGCCCGGCAGTCGCGGCGACTACGCGGACGACCTGTGGATACGGCGCCGGGTGGCCTGCCCGTTCTGGTCGGGCTGCCCCCGCCATCACGGTGCCCGCGAACTGGTCGATGCGGCTGTCTGGGTCGCCACACCGCCCAGCCTGATCGACTCGGCGGTGCCGCACCCGCAGAATCATGAGCGCATCCGCTACCTCGAACTCGCCTGTCGGCGCAGCGACCTGGTGATCGTCGACGAAGCAGACCGGGTCCAGATGCAACTCGACCGGATGTTCGCGCCCGGCATCCCACTGATCGGCGGCGGTCCCGACACTCGGTCTTTTCTTGACGATGTCAACCAGCATCGCATCCGTGAGTTGGCCGGTGCTGGGCGGATCCAGCTGTCGGACCGGGACGTCGAGAACTGGTCGGCTGCTGTCAACACCACGCAGACCGCAGCGGACCGTCTGGTCGCCATGTTGGTGAGTGACGTCGGCCTGCGCGATTGGGTCAGGACTGGTTATTTCAGCGCCTGGACGCTCCAGCTCCGCCTGTTGGAGGAGCGGTACCCGCTGCCGGAAGATCACGACGGCACTCAGGCTGAGGCGGCGGAGCCCGACGCCGAGCGTTCTCTTCGGGCGCCGCGGCGCCGACTGACCGAAATCCTTGACGGCTTCCGAGAGAATCCGTTCGGCGACCGGCGCCCGATCCCCGAGGACGGCGTTGCACTCACCGGCCTGCTGAGCGAACTACTACACACCAACTACCGCGAGAACACCCGCAGCCGGCTGGAGAAGGTGCTCCGCAACCTCTTCGACCTCGATCCCCTCCTGGACCCGAATAACGAGGGCCGGGAGCGTTACCAGGAGCTGCGTGCCCGCGCCAATGGTGAGTGGGGGCGGAAACCTGCGCAGCGTGCGGAGAGCCGCAGGAGGGCCAAGCGCCGGAGGAAGGACTGTCTGCCGGAGAATCCGGAACAGTGGCTGAGCCTACTGATGACCCGCTTTGAGTTCACCTTGCTGCTCAGCGCGCTGGAGCCCAAACTCGCCCTGATCAACGCCATGTGGCCGCGCGTCGCGGCGGCACTCAACCTGGGCTTCAACGAGATGTACCGCAGGCCGCTCGACTACGGCCCGATGGTGCCCGAGGCGCCAATGGGCAATGTGATCGGCTTTCAGTTCCTGATGGAAGGCCCGGACCTCGGCGGAGCGCGTACCGGAGAGTTGCGCTTCTTCCGCTGTAGCGGGCTCGGCCGGGAACTGCTCCGTGCGATGCCTGACCTGCCGACGGTGGACGGTCGACCCGGCACCAATGTCCTGCTGATGTCGGGCAGCAGTTGGGCCGGGAGCTCTAGCCGCTACCACATCCCGGTGCCTATCGGCGTGATCATTGAGCCGAATCCGAAGGAACTGAAACGGATCGTTGAACAGAGCGAGTTCCGCTTCGAGTTCGTCCGCGACGGCTGTCTGTGCCGTGTGGCTTGCGAGTGCCAGGTGCCTAATGAGGCAGAGCGGCTCTCGGGTGAGCCGCTCGACCAGCGAGCCGCCATCCTGCGCCGAATGGCCATCGCCCTTGGTAAGGACGACACCGGAATCAGCCGTCTCCAGGAGGAGCTGAGGCTCCTCCCGGAGAGCCGCCGCCACATCCTCCTGCTTGTCGGCAGTTATGAGGAAGCCAAGCTTGTGGCGGACACCTTGCACACCCTTAACAAGCGCTGGAGGGGCAGAGTCCGTCGGCTGGTGTCCGACGACGACCCCAACGCTGGCACATGGTCGGATGACGACGAACACCACGCCCCCGTTCTGCGCCGCGGCGACGTGGAGACGCTAGCCAACACCAATGCCGACATCTTGGTGGCGCCTCTGCTAGCAGTGGAACGCGGACACAACATCCTCGACCTCGACCGCCGGCACGCCGCAATCGGGTCGATCTACTTCCTCGCTCGGCCCAACCCACGTCCCGACGACCTCGGCCTGGCGGTGCATGCGATCAACGACTGGATCGTGCGGGCCATCGACGGTGGGGAGTTCACCGACTGGGTCAGGGGCGAGCTCACCTTGGGCCTGGGCGCCCGCAAGGTCAGGGACCTGGCCCGTTCTCAGTGGTACCGGGTATTGGCCAGGAGCATGGCCTGGAGCCGTCTGAGCGATGACGACCGGAAGCAGGTCACCTGGGATCTACTCGTGCTGATCTGGCAGGTGATCGGCCGCTCCGTGCGCGGCGCGGTACCCACCCGGGTCGCCTTCGTTGACGCCGCGTTCGCGCCCAACCTGGCCACCGGCCAGTCGCCAGGTCAGCCGGACACCCCGAAGACCAGTCTCCTGCACAGCATCCATGCCGTGCTCAGGCCCTACTTCACCCCGGACACTCCTGTGCCCGCGGCCGACCGGCACATCGTCCAGGCGCTCTACCGGCCGATGTGGACTGCCCTCGACCGCTGCCTCATCCAGTTCACCGACGAAGGGAACACCGCATGCACCGCCTGATCAGCACCACCGCCTATGAACCGGACCCGCAGGCCGGAGCCTGGACCGAGCAATATCGCGTGATCAGTTTTCCAGAGGAATGGCGGACCGAGTTCATGGACCTCTACCGGCGACGGTGGCGTCGCCGGGAACAACCGGTGGGCCTGCCGATCAGCAAGCTCAACGACCTACTTCGGGCCACAGCCCCGGGCCTGGTGGCCACTGGGCGGGGAGCCGGAAACAGTGCCGAGTCACCCTGGTTCTACGCGTCCGAGGAGATGCCGGCCGAACTGGTCGCCCCGTTGTTGGTCTCGTGGGTGATGACCCTGCCGCCCAGCACCGATTCCGATGCCGAGCGTGCGGCCGACCACCAAGCGGCCCTGGATCGGGCACTGGCTTTGATCGACCGGCACACCCCACAGTGGCGGCACGAGTCCTTGGACCTCACCGCAGCGGAGCCCTCCCCGGGAGGCACGGCCCAACCCGACCGGAGGCTCTACCACCTGCTGCCCGAGTGGATCGGCGCCAGGCTCGCTGCTCGCCCTCTCCACCTCAACGGCGTCGACCTCTCCTTCCGGCTGGTCATCCGCGACCAGGGCGTCGAGCTGGTCAGCTGGCCGCCACGGACATACACCCGAGGGAAAAGCACCTGGTACTACTCGGGTCTGGTGACCATCACCGTCCAGACAGTGCCGTTCGCCGCGAGATTCAGGGTGCACGTCTCCTACGGGATCCGCCGCTGGGCCACCGGATCGCCCGTCCGGCTGCCGGAGGGCCGAGGTGCGACTGCCCTGCTCGACGCACCTCTGCCCTGGTCTGGGGCCGACGGTTCGCGCCGACGGCTGACTGCCAACTCCCTGGCCTTCGACCGTGGCCTGGGCATGCTGTCCTGGAGCCGGCATAGCCTGGTCGACCTGCTGCCCGAACTCGACGTGCTTCGGGCCTACCCCAAGCCGACCGAGTTGATCACCGAACCGGTGGACTGGATCGAGGGCCGCGACGGAGTTGCCGCAGGCATCCTGCACAGCACGGCGATGGGCCGGCACGGCGTCGGCACCGGACTTATGCCACTCGAACGTTCGCTCCTCGATCAGTGGTTTGAGGAGAGTCTCCACCCAGTCCTGCGTCGAGTGCCCGACCTGGAACGCGCGCATCGGAAGGCCAAGCCCGCCCTGCTGCCCACCTCTGCGACGAAGGATCTGGAGAAGCAGGAGGTGCGCTCCCGACGGCGCGTGCAAGCCCGGCGCGACGCGGTGCGCGCGGCACTCGGCGGGCAGCCGCTGCTGATAGACGTGCTCTGGCAGACCGAGGAAACCCGCGACGAGTTGATCGCGATGCTTCGCGAGTGGTTGGGACTTCCGACCGGCTCTGGCGGAGTGGAAGGCGACTATGAGTGGCAGGACGGAGACCTGCACGTTGTGCTCCGTGCCCGGCCACTTGGTGCCCTGGGCGCCCCGTTGTTGGTCGTCCGGAAATCCGGCCGGTCGCGAGCCCAGGCACTGGCCGAGGCCGTGCGGGAGCGGGCCGCGCTGACAGCTGCCCAGCTTGGCCCTCGAACCAGTCCGGTGGGGCTGGCGATCGTAGAGACGCTGGGCCCCGATCGGTTCTCAGTACAGGACTCCGACCCCAAGTCGGCACTGCGGCACGGCTGCGCCGCAGCCCGGCGGGTCAGCCAGTTTATCGTCGTACCGGAGGACTCCGACGGAGCTGTGGCTCTGCGTGCCCGGTCCGCCCTGGCTGACGGGATGCGCCAGCTCGGGGCCGTGGTCCCGCCGGATCAGCGGCTGGACGAGGCAGTGGCAGACGACCTCCAATACCTTGCGCTCTGGCAGGTCCGGCGAAAGGCCAACGGACCGACGCGGCAGGCCGGACAGCGCCTGGTCGCTCTCCGGATCCGCCCACACGATCCGGTGCACCCCGTACGAGGGTGGGACGACGCCCGTAAGAAATGGGTACCTTACGCCCAACTGCTGCTCACCCTTGCCACCGATGGCGCCGTGGCGGATGCCACCGCAACGCGCACCCGATCAGGCCGATTTGCCTCGACTACCGAGGAGCGGCGCGACGAGGTCGAGCGCCAGATCAGGTCGCTGCTCTACCAGGTGCGCGACCGGCCGACCCTACTGCTGGCGAACAGCGGCAACCTGCGTGAGGCTTGGCCCGGCCTCAACAACGGCCAGTTGCGCAGAGACATGGTCACGTTCCATGGCGAGCCGCCCGCCCGGCTCGCGCTCTTCGGAAGGGACCTGCGGATGGTGCTGCTTCGGGACGCCAACAGCCGTGGCGAGACACCCCAGTGGTACGCACCTGCCGAGACCGATGAGGAGACGCCAGGGTTCTCCGCCGGTCTGTGGGCGGCACAGGGCGCGGGCCCGGACGATCGGGTGTTCATCAGTACCGTCGGCAAGCCGCCCACTGCGGGCACGGTGCGGAATGACCTGCGCAAGCTGGTGCCCCACAAGGATTGGCCACACGGCCCCGCAGCCACCGCCTGGAACCCGCAGGCTCTGGAACTCACCGTGCTCGGCTGCCTGTCCGAGTCGGCTCTGGCGGCCGCAGGGCGCGCCGGTATAGCCCCGGACCGGCCCGCCGTGGTTGCAGCGGCCGCCCATCAGCTGCGCTTCCATGATGAGTACCACCCGCTCTCCCGGCCCCTCCCGCTACACCTCGCGAAGCTGGCCGAGGAGTACTTCCTACCTCTTGCCGTGGCCCCGGCTCCGGTAGCCGAGCAGGACTCTCAATAGTCGTCTGCGACGCGATATAGGCAGTTCCGCGGTTGTCTCCAGCATGAGGCGGGAAAGCCTCTGGCCAGCAGGAGCTTTCCGCTGGTGCCGAGGAGCGCGGCGCTCCACTAGATCTGAAGCCCGTGAGGTACCCCGGTTTCAGCAGGCTCTGACCCCTCGGCTCAGGAAAGTGGAACGGCCTGCTCAGACGTCTGCCTTGTTCGCTTCCCTGGCCGCAAACATGCAGCTCACAAGCGGGTCGTGGCTCCAGGAACCCCGATTTAGACGCCTCCGTCCCGCGCATACCCCGCAGGGAGCGATGTCACGGGATCGGACAATTGGGATTTCGGTCGACCGGTGCGCCAAAATCCCAGGTCGGAATGCGTGGGCTCGTGAGTGCACATGGCTTACTTGGCCGTTGCTGTTTTGGCATGCACAAGAAAGGCCCTGACCGGCGTTTCCGCTGGTCAGGGCCTTGATTTCCGGTGCCCCCGGCAGGATTCGAACCTGCGCACACGGCTCCGGAGGCCGTTGCTCTATCCCCTGAGCTACGGGGGCGTGTCCGCTGCGCTGCGTGCGCGGCGACGGGTAGAACCCTACCAGCTGATCCAGGGTGTTCATGAACGGGTTTAGCGGCCCCCTCCCGGAGTACCGTCCCGCGCCGCACCGCCCAGTGGCGCCCGCTGTTGCCCTGCCGTCAACCCCGCCCCTGCCGCCGAAAGCCGCATCCGTCTGCATGGCCGGAAGTCCGTCCCCCCGCAAAGACCAGAGGTGCGGAGTCTCGTCCCCCGCAAGGGCCAGAAGCGTGGAGTCCCGCCCCCCGCAAGGGCCAGAAGCGTGGAGTCCCGTCCCCCGCAAGGACCAGAAGTGCGGAGCCCCGTCCCCCGCAAGGGCCAGAAGTAGGGAAAACCCGGACGCGGTGGCCGGTCCGGACCTACTCTCGAGTTGTGCCAGGCGCGTCGGGCCGGGTGCTTGTTGTGGACGACAACAAGGTCATCCGGCAGCTGATCAGGGTCAATCTCGAGCTGGAGGGTTTCGAGGTGGTGACCGCGGCTGACGGTGCCGAGTGTCTGGATGTCGTTCATCGGGTGCGGCCCGACGTCGTGACCCTTGATGTGGTCATGCCTCGACTCGACGGGCTGCGGACCGCCTCCCGGCTTCGTTCCGATCCGCTGACCCGTGACCTTCCCCTTGCCATCGTCAGCGCATGCACCTCGTACGAGGTCGAGACCGGGCTGGACGTGGGGGTCGACGCCTTTCTTGCCAAGCCCTTCGAGCCTGCCGAACTCGTGTGTCTCGTAAAGCAGTTGATCGAGCGAAGGAGGAGCGGGAGAGGCAGGGGAGAGGGCGGTGAGGCCGGGCTCGGGAGTGTTCTCGGGTTCGGTGAGGCCGAGCGGGCCGGGCGGGCCGGCGGCTGATCCGGGCGCACGCCCTCCCGTCCAAGCGCCCTGTCCACATCCCGGACCCCCGCCCAAACCGACTCGCCTACCCACCCCCCTCCTCCCATACGCTTGTGCCGTGACCCCCGTCGAGCTCTCCCGTACCGTGCTGCGCGCGGTGCGTCGTGCTGTCGACGAGGGGGAGCTGAGCGTGGCCGTGCCGCAACGGGCCGTTGTGGTGCCGCCCGGGCCGGGTGGCTGTGGCGACTACGCCACCAACATCGCCCTGCAGCTCGCACGGCCCGCCGGGCAGCCGCCCCGGCGTGTTGCCGAGATCCTGCAGCAGCACCTCGCCCGGACGGACGGCGTCGCGGACGTCGTCGTCACCGGGCCGGGGTTCATCAACATCAGCCTGCAGGGGGCAGGGGCGACCGCTGCGGCCCTGACGCGCGAGATTCTCCGGGACGGCACGGCGTACGGTCACAGTGACGCCCTCGCCGGGCAGGTCGTCGAGCTGCGTATCCCGTACGAGGTCCGGGCGGAAGTCGTCGCGGACGCCCTCGTGCGCATCGTCGCTTCCCAGGGCGGCCGCGTCGAGGTCGACCACGGCGAGCCGGTGAACCTCCGGCCCGTCCCGGCCCCCGACGACCCCGCCCTCCTCGGCCCCGATGCCGCTCGCTGGGCGCTTCTGCATCCCGCCGCCCACCACCGGCCCCGTATCACCGCCGATCATCTGGTCCAGCGCGAGAGCAACCCTCTCTTCCGTGTCCGTTACGCCCACGCCCGCACCCGGGCCCTCAGCCGTAACGCCGCCGACCTGGGCTTCACCCCCGAGCCCGGAGACGTAGAGCACGTACAAGAGGACGTGGGCGCCCTGCTCGCCGTCCTCGCCGATCACCCCCGCGTTCTCGCCCGCGCGGCTGCACAGCGCACGCCCGACAGCCTCGCCCGGCACCTCGTCACCCTCGCCGACGCCGTTCTCGCCGTCCTTCCCGTGGTGCTGCCGCGCGGCGACGAGAAACCCTCGGCCGCCCACCGTGCCCGGCTCGCGCTCGCCGAAGCCGCCGGGGCGGTGCTGGCCGGCGGCCTGTCCCTGCTCGGCATCGACGCACCCCAACACCTCTAGAGAGCCAGCAAAGAAGATGAGCCGTTCTGCACACCCCGCCGGGCCCCGTCACGCCGACGTCCTCCCCGAGGGCCACTACTCCGCCCCGCCCACCGACCTCAACGTCCTCGACCCCAAGGTCTGGGCCCAGACGGTCACCCGCGACGAGGACGGCGTGACCACTGTCGGCGGTATCGATGTGAAGACCATCGCCGAGCAGTACGGCACCCCCGCCTACATCCTCGACGAGGCCGACTTCCGGGCCCGGGCGCGGGCCTGGCGCAGTGCCTTCGGGGCCGACGCCGACGTCTTCTACGCCGGGAAGGCGTTCCTTTCGCGTGCCGTCGTTCGGTGGCTGCACGAGGAAGGGCTCAATCTGGACGTGTGCTCCGGCGGTGAGCTCGCCACCGCCCTGTCCGCCGGCATGCCTGCCGACCGCATTGCCTTCCACGGCAACAACAAGTCGGTCGACGAAATCACAAGGGCCATCGAGGCCGGTGTCGGGCGGATCGTCCTCGACTCCTTCCAGGAGATCGTCCGCGTCGCCCACATCGCGCGGGAACTCGGCAAGCGGCAGCGCGTGCAGATTCGTATCACCGTCGGCGTCGAGGCCCACACCCACGAGTTCATCGCCACCGCCCACGAGGACCAGAAGTTCGGGATTCCGCTGGCCGGAGGGCAGGCGGCGGAAGCGGTCCGCCGTGCGCTCCAGCTCGACTCGCTCGAACTCATCGGGATCCACAGCCACATCGGCTCGCAGATCTTCGACATGTCCGGTTTCGAGGTCGCCGCGCACCGGGTCGTCGGCCTGCTCAAGGACATCCGTGACGAGCACGGCGTCGAGCTGCCCGAGATCGACCTCGGGGGCGGGCTCGGGATCGCGTACACGAGCGACGACGACCCCCGTGAGCCGCACGAGATCGCCAAGGCGCTCACCGAGATCGTGACCCGGGAGTGCGAGTCGGCCAGGCTGCGCACCCCGCGCATCTCCGTCGAGCCCGGGCGAGCCATCGTCGGTCCGACGGCCTTCACGCTCTACGAGGTCGGCACCATCAAGCCCCTCGACAACCTCCGTACCTACGTCTCCGTCGACGGCGGTATGTCGGACAACATCCGCACCGCGCTCTATGACGCCGAGTACAGCGTCGCGCTCGTGTCGCGCACCTCCGACGCCGAGCCCATGCTCGCCCGTGTCGTCGGCAAGCACTGCGAGAGCGGCGACATCGTGGTGAAGGACGCGTTCCTGCCCTCCGACCTGGCACCGGGTGACCTCGTCGCCGTGCCCGCCACGGGTGCGTACTGCCGTTCCATGGCCAGCAACTACAACCACGTGCTCCGTCCGCCCGTCGTCGCCGTGAACGACGGCGAGGCCCGTGTCATCGTCCGCCGCGAGACGGAGGAGGACCTCCTGCGTCTCGACGTCGGCTAGCCCGGAGCCCCGCGGGGCGGAAGATCTCCTGTTTTCCGCCCCTGCACAAATGAAATAGATGTCTCACGATCCGGACATGGGGCAGAAACTCCCGTCCGGTGAGTGAGACTGGTCCAACCGTAGACGGTATGAGGAAACGAGGTCGGATGATGCGTACGCGTCCGCTGAAGGTGGCGCTGCTGGGCTGTGGGGTTGTCGGCTCAGAGGTGGCGCGCATCATGACGACGCACGCCGACGACCTCGCCGCCAGGATCGGGGCGCCCGTCGAACTGGCGGGCGTGGCCGTGCGCCGGCCCGACCGGGTCCGTGAGGGCATCGACCCGAGCCTCGTCACCACCGACGCCACCGCGCTCGTCAAACGTGGCGACATCGACGTCGTGGTCGAGGTCATCGGCGGCATCGAGCCCGCCCGCTCCCTCATCACCACCGCCTTCGAGCACGGCGCGTCCGTCGTCTCCGCCAACAAGGCGCTGCTCGCCCAGGACGGCGCCGCTCTGCACGCCGCCGCCGAGGAGCACGCCAAGGACCTCTACTACGAGGCCGCCGTCGCCGGCGCCATCCCGCTGATCCGCCCGCTGCGCGAGTCCCTCGCCGGCGACAAGGTCAACCGGGTGCTGGGGATCGTCAACGGGACGACCAACTTCATCCTCGACAAGATGGACTCCACGGGCGCCGGGTACCAGGAGGCGCTCGACGAGGCCACCGCGCTCGGGTACGCCGAGGCCGACCCCACCGCCGACGTCGAGGGCTTCGACGCCGCCGCCAAGGCCGCCATCCTCGCCGGCATCGCCTTCCACTCGCGGGTGCGTCTCGACGACGTCTACCGCGAGGGGATGACCGAGGTCACCGCGGCCGACTTCGCCTCGGCGAAGAACATGGGCTGCACCATCAAGCTGCTCGCCATCTGCGAGCGGGCCCAGGACGGCGGCTCGGTCACCGCGCGCGTGCACCCCGCCATGATTCCGCTGAGCCATCCCCTCGCCTCCGTGCGCGGCGCGTACAACGCCGTGTTCGTCGAGTCCGACGCGAGCGGGCAGCTCATGTTCTACGGGCCCGGTGCCGGCGGTGCGCCCACCGCGTCCGCCGTGCTCGGCGACCTCGTCGCCGTCTGCCGCAACCGGCTCAGCGGGGCAACGGGGCCCGGCGAGTCGGCGTATGCCGCGCTGCCCGTGTCGGGCATGGGTGACGTCGTCACCCGCTACCACATCAGCCTCGACGTGGCGGACAAACCGGGTGTTCTCGCCCAGGTGGCGACCGTCTTCGCGGAGCACGGTGTGTCCATCGATACGGTTCGTCAGCAAGGCCGGCCAGAAGGCGACGGCGACGCATCGCTCGTCGTCGTCACCCACCGCGCGTCCGACGCCTCCCTGACCGGGACCGTCGAGGCGCTGCGCAAGCTCGACACCGTGCGGGGTGTCGCCAGCATCATGCGGGTTGAAGGAGAGTAACCAGCAATGACCCACCAGTGGCGCGGAATCATCGAGGAGTACCGGGACAGGCTGCCGGTATCCGACACCACGCCGGTCGTGACGCTCCGCGAGGGCGGCACGCCCCTCGTGCCCGCGCAGGTGCTCTCCGAGCGCACGGGCTGCGAGGTCCACCTCAAGGTGGAGGGTGCGAACCCCACCGGGTCCTTCAAGGACCGCGGCATGACCATGGCCATCACCAGGGCCAAGGAGGAGGGCGCGAAGGCCGTCATCTGCGCCTCCACCGGCAACACGTCCGCCTCCGCCGCCGCGTACGCCGTGCGGGCCGGCATGGTTTCGGCCGTTCTCGTCCCGCAGGGCAAGATCGCGCTCGGCAAGATGGGCCAGGCGCTCGTGCACGGCGCCAAGATCCTCCAGGTCGACGGAAACTTCGACGACTGCCTCACCCTGGCCCGCGCGCTGAGCGACAACTACCCCGTGGCGCTGGTGAATTCGGTCAACCCGGTGCGCATCGAGGGCCAGAAGACGGCCTCCTTCGAGATCGTCGACATGCTCGGCGACGCCCCGGACATCCACGTCCTCCCGGTCGGCAACGCGGGCAACATCACCGCGTACTGGAAGGGCTACAAGGAGTACGCCGCCGACGGCGTCGCCACGCACACCCCGCGCATGTGGGGCTTCCAGGCCTCCGGCTCCGCGCCCATCGTGCGCGGCGAGATCGTCAAGGACCCGTCGACCATCGCCACCGCGATCCGCATCGGCAACCCGGCGTCGTGGCAGTACGCGCTCGCCGCGCGGGACGAGTCCGGCGGTTTCATCGACGAGGTGACGGACCGTGAGATCCTGCGCGCCTACCGGCTGTTGGCCGCGCAGGAGGGCGTTTTCGTCGAGCCGGCGTCCGCCGCGTCCGTCGCCGGTCTGCTGAAGGCCGCCGAGCAGGGCAAGGTCGACCCGGGCCAGAAGATCGTGTGCACGGTCACCGGAAACGGCCTGAAGGACCCCGACTGGGCCGTCGCCGGCGCCCCGCAGCCCGTCACCGTCCCGGTCGACGCGGTGACGGCGGCCGAGCGCCTCGGTCTGGCCTGACGTCCGGCCTGACAGGGAACTCCCTCCGAGGGGTGCACAGGGGGCTTACGGCACGCATCGTGCGCCTCCTGTGCGCCCTATGTCGCCACAGAAGCATCCTTCGATAGGCTGTACCGAACCCGCCCGCCGCATATGCCTCCGCCCATGGAGCGTCTGGACGGTGCCGCGCCGTCTCCGCGGCCTGAGGGTCTCCCCGTACGTAGCCGATGTCGTATCGAATGTTTTCGACCATCACGCAGCTCAAGGAGAGTCATCGAGAGATGGCCGGTCCCGCCTTCCGCGCCGCCGCCGTAAGGGTGCGCGTCCCCGCCACCAGCGCCAACCTCGGCCCGGGCTTCGACGCCCTGGGTCTGTCGCTGGGGCTCTACGACGACGTCGTCGTCAGGGTGGCCGACTCCGGGCTGCACATCGACATCGCGGGCGAGGGCAGCGAAACGCTGCCGCGTGACGAGAAACACCTCCTCGTACGCTCCCTGCGCACCGCCTTCGACCTCCTCGGCGGACAGCCGCGCGGCCTCGAGATCGTCTGTGCCAACCGCATCCCGCACGGCCGCGGTCTCGGCTCCTCCTCGGCCGCCATCTGCGCCGGCATCGTCGCCGCGCGCGCCGTGACCATAGGCGGGGAGTCGAAGCTCGACGACACGGCCCTGCTCGAGCTCGCGACCGAGATCGAGGGCCACCCCGACAACGTGGCGGCCTGTCTGCTCGGCGGTTTCACGCTGTCCTGGATGGAGGCGGGCGCCGCCCGCGCGATCAGGATGGATGCCGCCGATTCCATCGTTCCGGTGGTTTTCGTGCCCGGAAAGCCGGTCCTCACCGAGACCGCGCGCGGCCTGCTCCCGCGCACCGTGCCGCACGTCGACGCCGCCACCAACGCGGGCCGTGCCGCTCTGCTCGTCGAGGCCCTGACCAGGCGCCCCGAGCTGCTGCTGCCCGCCACCGAGGACCGTCTCCACCAGGAGTACCGCGCGCCCGCCATGCCGGAGAGCGCCGCGCTGGTGGAGCGGCTGCGGGCCGACGGAGTCCCGGCAGTCATCTCGGGTGCAGGACCCACTGTGCTGGCGCTGGCCGACGCCGACAGCGCCGACAAGGTCGCCCATCTGGCAGGCGAAGGGTGGGCCGCGAACCGGCTCGACCTCGACGCCCAGGGAGCGAGCGTGCTGCCGCTTGCGACCTGACACACGGTTGCCGGATTTCGAGAGGGGGAATGTTTGTTGGATCCGGTAGTGTTAATCTCAAGTCTGCACCCGACCCCACCATGGCGAGGTGCTTCGTGTCCCCGTCCGGGACAGACATTCTTCCGGGAGCCTCCCAAGCCGCACTGTGTTCCGTACGACGTACGCGGGCAGTACCTCGTACGCGGGCACTGAGCGACTTGCCGGGCACGCTCCGGAATCGGTGCGACCAAGCCACGTGACACCGACACTCGGTGCCACGGCCACGGCTTTGGGAAGCGCCATCCCAGATATCGCCTCCGCCACCTTTGGCGGACCACCGCCCCGGCACGGTCCACACAGCAAGGACCGAAGCCGGAAGCACAACCGGTCGCCGAGCCAGACAGGCCGACGTCCGCTCCAGGGAAGGACCCTTCGTGAGCGACACCACCGATCTGATGGGCGCACGTGTCGAGGAGACCGCTGCCGCGCCCGCCACGGACGCCTCCGCGCCTGCCACCGGTGCAGGCTCCCGGCGGCGCCGCGGTACCGGCCTTGAGGGCATGGTGCTGGCCGAGCTGCAGCAGGTCGCATCCGGCCTCGGTATCAGGGGCACGGCGCGCATGCGCAAGAGCCAGCTGATCGAGGTCATCAAGGAGGCGCAGGCTGGGGGTGCCCCCTCTGGGGGAGGCGGTGCTGCCCCGGCGAAGGCCGAGGCCGCCGCCGAGACCAAGCCCAAGCGCCGCGCCACCTCCAAGGCTCGTACGGGCGAGGACGCCGCTCCCGCCGCCGAGAAGAAGGCGGCCGCCTCGGCCGAGAAGGCCGTGGCCCAGCAGCAGATCGAGATCCCCGGCCAGCCGGCCAGCGAGGACGCCGCTCCCGCGGAGCGTCGCCGTCGTCGTGCCACCGCCGAGGCGGGCAGCCCCGAGACGGTTGCCGCCGAGGCGAAGAGCGAGCCGAAGGCCGAGACGCCCGCCCCGCAGGCGCAGGGCGAGGCCGCTGACGGTGACGGCCGTCAGGGCCGCCGTGACCGCCGTGACCGGGGTGACCGCGACCGCGGAGGCCGTGACCGCGACCGCCGCGGCAACAAGGGCGACGAGCAGCAGGGCGGCCAGGGCGGTGGCCAGCAGCGCCAGGACCGTCAGGACCGCCAGCAGGGCGGCGCCCGCCAGGACCGTCAGGACCGCCAGCAGCGTGACAACGGCCCGCAGGACGACGACGACTTCGAGGGCGGCCGCCGCGGCCGTCGGGGCCGTTACCGGGACCGCCGTGGCCGCCGTGGCCGTGACGAGATGGGCGGCGCCGAGCCGCAGCTCAACGAGGACGACGTCCTGATCCCCGTCGCGGGCATCCTGGACATCCTCGACAACTACGCCTTCATCCGTACGTCGGGCTACCTGCCGGGTCCCAACGACGTCTACGTCTCCCTCGCCCAGGTCCGCAAGAACGGCCTGCGCAAGGGCGACCACGTCACCGGCGCGGTCCGTCAGCCCAAGGAAGGCGAGCGGCGCGAGAAGTTCAACGCGCTGGTCCGTCTCGACTCCGTCAACGGCATGGCGCCCGAACACGGCCGTGGCCGCCCGGAGTTCAACAAGCTGACGCCTCTCTACCCGCAGGACCGGCTCCGCCTGGAGACCGACCCGGGTGTGCTGACGACCCGCATCATCGACCTCGTCGCGCCCATCGGTAAGGGCCAGCGCGGTCTGATCGTGGCTCCGCCGAAGACCGGCAAGACCATGATCATGCAGGCGATCGCCAACGCGATCACGCACAACAACCCCGAGTGCCACCTGATGGTCGTCCTGGTCGACGAGCGTCCGGAAGAGGTCACCGACATGCAGCGGTCGGTCAAGGGCGAGGTCATCTCCTCGACCTTCGACCGCCCCGCCGAGGACCACACCACGGTCGCCGAACTCGCCATCGAGCGCGCCAAGCGGCTGGTGGAGCTGGGCCACGACGTCGTCGTGCTGCTCGACTCCATCACGCGTCTGGGCCGTGCGTACAACCTCGCCGCGCCCGCCTCCGGCCGCATCCTGTCCGGTGGTGTCGACTCGACGGCGCTGTACCCGCCGAAGCGCTTCTTCGGTGCGGCGCGGAACATCGAGGACGGTGGCTCGCTCACCATCCTCGCCACCGCCCTGGTGGACACCGGGTCCCGCATGGACGAGGTGATCTTCGAGGAGTTCAAGGGCACCGGTAACGCCGAGCTCAAGCTCGACCGGAAGCTTGCGGACAAGCGGATCTTCCCGGCGGTGGACGTCGATGCGTCCGGTACGCGTAAGGAAGAGATTCTGCTCGGCAGCGACGAACTTGCCATCGTCTGGAAGCTGCGGCGGGTGCTGCACGCGCTGGATCAGCAGCAGGCGATCGAGCTGCTGCTGGACAAGATGAAGCAGACGAAGTCGAATGCGGAGTTCTTGCTGCAGATTCAGAAGACGACGCCGATGCCCGGCAACGGCGACTGAGGCACAGCCTTCACTCAGGCCGCCCCCCGTTACTCCGGTAACGGGGGGCGGCCTTTTGACGCAGAGAGGGAGGGGCGCAGCGTGCGCCCCTCCCAAACTCATGTCTCTGTGGGGGGGACTTCCTTGACCACACCCATGTCCGGCAGCGGTCGTCACAGACGCCGGATACGCATCGCCCTGCCCGTCGTCGCGACGGGCGTCGCCGCGGCGGTGGCCGCCGCGCTGTTCATGTCTTCCGCGAACGCCGCGACCGCGTCGGCGGATCCGACCGTCAAGCCCAGCACCAGCGCCGCCCCGCTGTCCGAGCTGACGGCCCGTGTCACGGGCGCGCTCGCCACCGACAAGGACTTCAGGAAGGGGTCGAAGACCAAGGACGCCAAGACGGACAAGTCGAGCACGTCGTCCACCTCCTCGTCCGGGTCCTCGTCCACCTCCACGGTCAGCCCGATGATCATCGGCGGCACCTCGACGAGCATCACCTCGGCGCCGTGGATGGCACAGCTCTGGTACTACGACGACAAGGGCACCAGCGACACCGGTGACGACCTCGGCTTCTTCTGCGGCGGTACCGTCGTGGCGCCGACGAAGATCCTCACCGCCTCGCACTGCGTCAAGGGCTTCAACTGGCACGCGTACGGGGCGATCGTCACCGGCACCGACCAGCTGCCCACCACCGACAGCTCCGGCAACACCGACCTGCACGGTGGCACCGTCTCCGGCATCTGGCAGCAGTGGAACCACCCGTCGTACAACTCGACGACCGTCGACAACGACGTCGCCGTCCTGACGCTGCCGAACCCGATCACCGCCACCCCGATCCGCATGACGACCTCCAGTGACACGGCGTCGTACGCGGCCGGGACCAGCGCCAAGGTCTACGGCTGGGGTCGTACCAGCTCCACCAGCGACGACATCTCGCAGACCCTGCAGTCGGCGCCGCTGCCCGTGCAGTCCGACAGCACCTGCTCCGGCTACTACGGCAGCGACTTCATCGCGGGCCACATGGTCTGCGCCGGCACCCCGGCGACCGGCAGCGACTCCGGCACCACCACGGCCTGCAACGGCGACTCCGGCGGTCCGCTGATCGTCAACAACCGGATCGTCGGCATCGTGTCGTGGGGCGTGCAGGACTGCGTGGCCAAGGGCGCGTACAGCGTGTTCACCAAGGTGAAGGCGTACGTCGGGGCGGCCTACCCCCGCATCGACGACACCAACCTGAGCGGTGACCTCAAGGCCGACATGTTCGTGCGCGAGCACTCCACGAGCACCGGCTACGAGAAGGACTCCAAGGGCACCTCGTTCGCGTCCCGCATCTCCTGGGGCAGCTTCAGCGGCTACAACACGATCCTGCAGACGGACCTCAACCGGGACGGCTACCAGGACTTCGTCCTGCGCCGCAGCAGCGACGGGGCGGTCTTCTGGCTGCACTACATCCCGTCCACCCAGAGCTGGAGCAGGACCCAGATCTTCAGCAACTGGTCCACCCGCAAGTTCACCGTCGCCCCCGGTGACGTCACCGGCGACTATCTGCCCGACCTGCTCTCGGTCGACTCCTCGGGCAACCTGTGGATCTACCCGGGCAAGGGCAACGGAACCTTCGCCGGCGCGGTGAAGGTCGGCTCCGGCTGGGGCCAGTACAACTCGCTGCGCGCCCACGGTGACCTCACCGGCGACGGCAGGGCCGACCTGATCGCCCGTCAGAGCAGCACCGGCGACGTGTACCTGTACAAGGGCAACGGCACCTCCGGCTCCGGCGCCTTCGCCGGCCGTATCAAGGTCCGCAGCGCCTGGACCGGCTACAACGCCTTCGACGCGGTCGGCGACATCACCGGCGACGGCAAGGCCGACTTCCTGGCCCGGACGTCCGGAGGCACGCTCTACCTGTACCCGGGCACCGGTAAGGCGACGAGCGAGATCTTTGCCACAAGGATCTCTGTCGGTACCGGCTTCCAGGCGTACGACATCTGGGGCTGACGCCGCAGGTGAGAGGGGTACGACCCGAATAACCCGTTACGCACTGTGCCCGACTTTCCACAAGTCGGGCACAGTGCGTTGTGCAACCCTTTCCCGAGTTCTCCCGTCTGACCAGCCGGGGTGAACATGGTGCGGTACGGGCGAATCGACGAAGCCTGTTCCCGACAGCAGGGGGTAACCGACCGGACGAGAACGAGGAGCACATGTCCGCCGAGAGCACGCCGGAACCCGGCATACCGGGAGAGCCCGGCACCAACGGCACGCGCGGCCGCGCCAAGGGCCGCCGTCGCAAGCCCCGCAGCACGCGCCGCAAAGGCCTGCTGATCACGGCGTGGACCGCCGCGGGCATCGTCGTGCTGGGCGGCACCGGAGCCGGATACCTGTACTTCAAGCTCAACGGCAACATCAAGAGCGTCGACATCGACTCGGCCCTGGGCACGGACCGGCCGACGAAGGTCGACAACGGCTCCGAGAACATCCTGGTCCTCGGTTCGGACAGCCGCTCGGGCAGCAACAAGAAGCTCGGCGGCGGCACGGACGACGGCAGCGCCCGATCCGACACGGCGATGATCGTGCACGTCTACAAGGGCCACAAGAAGGCCAGCGTGGTCTCCATGCCGCGTGACACCCTCATCGACCGCCCCGAGTGCACCGACACCCACGGCAAGACGCATCCCGCCGCGTCCGGCGTCATGTTCAACACCGCGTACTCCACCGGCGGCGCCGCCTGCGCCGTGAAGACCGTGGAGTCGATCAGCGGGCTGCGCATGGACCACTACCTCGAGGTCGACTTCAGCGGCTTCGAGAAGCTCATCGACGAGCTCGGAGGCGTCCCGGTCACCACGACCAAGGACATCAAGGACTCCCAGAGCCATCTGAACCTCAAGGCCGGCACACACAAGCTCGACGGTGAGCAGGCCCTCGGCCTGGTCCGCACCCGGCACGGCGTCGGCGACGGCTCCGACCTCGGCCGCATCCAGCTCCAGCAGGCCTTCATCAAGGCCCTGGTCGAGCAGGTCAAGCACGTCGGCATCTTCACCAGCCCGAAGAAGCTCTACGACCTCGCCGACACCGCCACCAAGGCCGTGACGACCGACTCCGACCTCGGCTCGGTCAACTCCCTGATGTCCTTCGCCAACGGCCTCAAGAGCATCAGCTCCAGCAACATGCACATGATCACGATGCCGGTCCAGTACGACCCGTCCAATCCCAACCGCGTGATCGTGGAGAAGACGAAGGCCCAGCAGGTCTGGACGGCCCTGAAGAACGACCAGGCGATCCCGGCGAGCGCCACGAAGGGCACGGCGACGGGCGAAGCCAAGGGCGTGGTCACCGCCAGTCACTAGGGGCGCGGGGCTGTGTCGATCTGCGGCTCCGCCGCGGGGCGCGACAAGCCCCCACCGGCCTGCAGGGAACAATCTGCAGTCGCCCCCGGTTTTGGGGGATGGCCCCAGTCCTGGCAGACTGGTACGTCGGCCCCGGTTCACGCCCCTGCACCCCGCGGGAGCGACCCGGCGCCCTCCCGAAACTAGGAGACACCTTGAAGCGCGACATCCACCCCGAGTACGTCGAGACGCAGGTCAGCTGCACCTGTGGCGCGTCGTTCACCACCCGCAGCACGATCTCCAGCGGCACCATCCGCGCCGAGGTCTGCTCCGAGTGCCACCCGTTCTACACGGGCAAGCAGAAGATCCTCGACACCGGTGGCCGTGTGGCCCGCTTCGAGGCCCGCTTCGGCAAGGCTGCTGCCGGCTCCAAGAAGTAGCTGGCTCCAATCCGCCGGTCCACGGCCGCGCCCTGAAACAGGCGTGCCGGGACCGGCGTTTTTGGTCGCCCGCCTTCCGCCCTTTTCCACGCAGTACAGGAGCCCAAGATGTTCGAGGCCGTCGAGGAACTCGTCGGTGAGCACGCCGACCTGGAGACGAAGCTCGCCGACCCGTCGGTCCACGCCGACCAGGCCAACGCGCGCAAGCTGAACAAGCGCTACGCCGAGCTCACCCCGATCGTCGCCACGTACCGCTCCTGGAAGCAGACCGGCGACGACATCGAGACGGCGAAGGAATTCGCCGCCGACGACCCGGACTTCGTCGCCGAGGTCAAGGAGCTGGAGAAGCAGCGCGAGGAACTCACCGAGAAGCTGCGCCTGCTGCTCGTGCCCCGGGACCCGTCCGACGACAAGGACGTGATCCTCGAGATCAAGGCCGGCGCCGGCGGCGACGAGTCCGCGCTCTTCGCCGGTGACCTCCTGCGCATGTACCTCCGGTACGCGGAGCGCGTCGGCTGGAAGACCGAGATCATCGACGCCACCGAGTCGGAGCTCGGCGGCTACAAGGACGTCCAGGTCGCCGTGAAGACCAAGGGCGGCCAGGGCGCCACGGAGCCCGGGCAGGGCGTCTGGGCGCGGATGAAGTACGAGGGCGGTGTGCACCGCGTGCAGCGCGTGCCGGCCACCGAGTCCCAGGGCCGTATCCACACGTCCGCCGCCGGTGTGCTCGTCACGCCCGAGGCGGAGGAGGTCGACGTCGAGATCAACCCGAACGACCTCCGCATCGACGTCTACCGCTCCTCCGGACCCGGCGGCCAGTCCGTCAACACCACCGACTCCGCGGTGCGCATCACGCACATCCCGACCGGAGTCGTCGCCTCCTGCCAGAACGAGAAGAGCCAGCTGCAGAACAAGGAGCAGGCGATGCGTATCCTGCGCTCCAGGCTGCTCGCAGCGGCGCAGGAGGAGGCGGAGAAGGAAGCCGCCGACGCCCGCCGCAGCCAGGTCCGCACCGTCGACCGCTCCGAGAAGATCCGCACGTACAACTTCCCGGAGAATCGCATCTCGGACCACCGCGTCGGCTTCAAGGCCTACAACCTGGACCAGGTCCTGGACGGCGACCTCGACGCGGTGATCCAGGCCTGCGTCGACGCGGACTCGGCAGCGAAGCTGGCGGCTGCATAAAGGCATCTGCGCACGACCCAGTACGACACGGAGGAATGCGTGAACCTGCTGCTCGCAGAGGTGGCACAGGCCACCCAGCGGCTGGCCGACGCCGGCGTGCCCTCGCCGCGCACCGACGCGGAGGAGCTCGCCGCGTTCGTGCACGGCGTGAAGCGCAGCCAACTGCACTCCGTGAAGGACTCGGACTTCGACGCCCGGTACTGGGAGGTCATCGCCCGGCGCGAACAGCGCGAGCCGCTGCAGCACATCACCGGGCGGGCCTACTTCCGCTACCTCGAACTCCAGGTGGGGCCGGGCGTGTTCGTGCCGCGGCCCGAGACCGAGTCCGTGGTCGGCTGGGCCATAGACGCCGTACGCGCCATGGACGTCGTCGAGCCGTGCATCGTGGACCTGTGCACCGGCTCCGGCGCCATCGCGCTCGCGCTCGCCCAGGAGGTCCCGCGCTCGCGCGTGCACGCCGTGGAGCTGTCGGAGGAGGCGCTCCAGTGGACCCGCAAGAACGTGGAGGGTTCGCGCGTCGACCTGCGCCAGGGCAACGCCCTTGACGCCTTCCCGGACCTCGACGGCCAGGTCGACCTGGTCATCTCCAACCCGCCGTACATCCCGCTGACGGAATGGGAGTACGTCGCTCCCGAGGCGCGGGACTACGATCCCGAACTCGCCCTGTTCTCGGGGGAGGACGGCCTCGATCTCATCCGCGGTCTGGAACGGACCGCACACCGGCTCCTGCGCCCCGGCGGCGTCGTCGTCATCGAGCATGCCGACACCCAGGGCGGCCAGGTGCCGTGGATCTTCACCGAGGAGCGGGGCTGGGCCGACGCGGCCGACCACCCGGACCTCAACAACCGCCCCCGGTTCGCGACGGCCCGCAAGGCACTGCCGTGAGCACCCCGACGACCCACTTCCCGATGTACGTGTACGAGGAGGCCCGCTAGACATGGCTCGGCGATACGACACCAACGACGCGACGGACCGCACGACCGGTCTGCGCGAAGCCGCGTCCGCCGTCCGCCGTGGCGAGCTCGTGGTCCTCCCGACCGACACGGTGTACGGCATCGGCGCCGACGCGTTCTCCTCGGAGGCGGTCGCCGACCTGCTGGAGGCCAAGGGCCGGGGCCGCAACATGCCCACCCCCGTGCTGATCGGGTCGCCGAACACGCTCCACGGTCTCGTCACCGACTTCTCCGAGCTGGCCTGGGAGCTCGTCGACGCCTTCTGGCCGGGTGCGCTCACGCTCGTCGCCAAGCACCAGCCGTCCCTGCAGTGGGACCTCGGGGACACCCGGGGCACGGTCGCCATCCGTATGCCCCTGCACCCGGTCGCCATCGAGCTGCTGACCGAGGTCGGCCCCATGGCCGTGTCCTCGGCGAACCTGACCGGCCACCCCGCCCCCGAGGACTGCGACGCCGCGCAGGAGATGCTCGGCGACTCGGTCTCCGTCTACCTCGACGGCGGCCCGACCCCCGGCAACGTCCCGTCCTCCATCGTCGACGTCACCGGCCCGGTGCCGGTGCTGCTGCGCGAGGGCGCGATCTCGCCGGACGAGCTGCGGAAGGTCGTACCCGACCTCGAGGTGGCGAATTGACGGCCCCTGACGCGGGGCGTGGCATAGGCAACGGGGAAGAGACGGGAACCTTCGGGGTTCCCATGACCAGCTTCCGCATCCTCCACGTCAGCACCGGCAACGTGTGCCGCTCGCCGATCACCGAGCGGCTGACCCGCCATGCCCTGGCGGCCCGGCTCGGCGACCCGCTGTGGGGCGGGCTGAT
Organism: Streptomyces sp. NRRL S-646; assembly: GCF_000720765.1. Taxonomy (GTDB): domain Bacteria; phylum Actinomycetota; class Actinomycetes; order Streptomycetales; family Streptomycetaceae; genus Streptomyces. The sequence goes on along the minus strand of NZ_JODC01000003.1, from coordinate 30,819 downwards.
CGTGGAGAGCGCGGGCACCTGGGGCCACGAGGGTGCGCCCATGGAGGCCAACGCGGAGGCGGTCCTCGCGGACTTCGGCGCGGACGCCTCCGGCTTCATGGGCCGCGAACTCCTCGACGAGCACGTCATCATGGCCGACCTCGTCCTGACGGCGACCCGCGACCACCGCGCCCAGGTCATCTCCATGGGCCACTCGGCGGGCCTGCGCACCTTCACGCTGAAGGAGTTCACCCGCCTGGTGCGGGCGATAGACCCCGCGACCCTGCCGCCCCTGGAGGACGGTGTGGTGGCACGCGCGCGTGCGCTGGTCCGGGCTGCGGCGGCTCTACGCGGGTGGCTCCTGGCCCCGACCGCCGAGGCGGACGAGGTGTACGACCCGTACGGCGCCCCGCTGACCTTCTTCCGGTCCATCGGGGAGGAGATACACCAGGCGCTGGATCCGGTGGTGACGGCGCTGACGGGGGTTCCTGCGCGCGCCTGACGCGGGACGTGCCGGAGACCGGGCTCCGGTCGTCACAGCGCTCACCGGTGTACCTGCGAAGGCGTAACAACCGAGCACCTCACCGGTACCGGGCCTACATTGGTCGTACGTCACCGTCGACGCCCCCGGAGCCCATCATGCCGGTCACTCATACCCTCGAGGCCGATGTCCTGCGCCGGCAGGACCCCGAGCTGGCCGAGATCCTGCTCGGTGAGCTCGACCGGCAGTCGACGACGCTGCAGCTCATCGCCGCCGAGAACTTCTCCTCGCCCGCGGTGCTGGCCGCGCTCGGCTCGCCGCTGGCCAACAAGTACGCCGAGGGGTATCCGGGCGCCCGCCACCACGGCGGCTGCGAGATCGTCGACGTCGCCGAGCGTCTCGCCGTGGACCGTGCGAAGGCCCTGTTCGGCGCCGAGCACGCCAACGTGCAGTCGCACTCCGGGTCTTCGGCCGTCCTCGCCGCCTACGCGGCACTCCTGCGGCCCGGCGACACCGTCCTCGCCCTCGGCCTCCCGTACGGCGGGCATCTCACGCACGGCTCGCCCGCCAACTTCTCCGGCCGCTGGTTCGACTTCGTAGGCTACGGCGTCGACGCCGAGACCGGGCTCATCGACTACGACCAGGTGCGCACCCTCGCCCGTACGCACCGCCCCAAGGCGATCGTGTGCGGTTCCATCGCCTACCCCCGGCACATCGACTACGCCGTCTTCCGCGAGGTCGCCGACGAGGTCGGGGCGTATCTCATCGCCGACGCCGCCCATCCCATGGGGCTCGTCGCCGGGGGAGCGGCGCCAAGCCCGGTGCCGTACGCCGACGTGGTCTGCGCGACCACGCACAAGGTGCTGCGCGGGCCGCGCGGCGGGATGATCCTGTGCGGCGCCGAGCTCGCCGAGCGGGTCGACCGGGCCGTGTTCCCCTTCACCCAGGGCGGCGCGCAGATGCACAGCATCGCCGCCAAGGCCGTCGCGTTCGGTGAGGCGGCAACACCGGAGTTCCGGTTGTACGCCCATCAGGTGGTCGCCAATGCCCGGGCGCTGGCGGCTCTGCTGGCCGCCGAGGGCCTGGTCGTCACCACCGGCGGCACGGACACCCATCTGATCACCGCCGACCCGGCGCCCCTCGGCGTCGACGGACGCACCGCGCGCGGCCGCCTCGCGGCGGCCGGAATGGTGCTGGACTGCTGTGCGCTGCCGCACGGGGACGCCCGCGGCCTGCGGCTGGGCACGGCGGCCGTGACCACACAGGGGATGGGAGAGGAGGAAATGGCATCGATCGCCGCGCTGCTGGCGGGTGTGCTGCGGGGCGAGACCGAGAGTCTGAAGGCGCGTGATCAGGTGCGCGAGCTCACCGGTAGATTTCAGCCGTACACCGGCTGAGCGGGGGTAGACGCACCTGCGTACCACTGGGTGCAGCCTGCGTGCACAGGCACGCGTGCAACCATCGTCGCTACCCGGCAGTCCCCATTCGTATGCGTGCGTCGCTAGGGTGTGGGGCTGAGATGGCCAGCGAGACCTGTGGGGAAGCCTGTGCGTGAATACCTGCTGACGCTCTGCATCACGGCCGCGGTGACGTATCTGCTGACAGGGCCGGTACGTAAGTTCGCGATCGTGGCCGGAGCCATGCCGGAGATCAGGGCCCGTGACGTGCACCGGGAGCCCACTCCGCGCCTCGGCGGGATCGCCATGTTCTTCGGGCTGTGCGCGGGCCTGCTGGTCGCGGACCATCTCACCAACCTCAACGAGGTCTTCGAGAAGTCCAACGAACCGCGGGCGCTGCTCTCCGGAGCGGCGCTCATCTGGCTCATCGGCGTCCTGGACGACAAGTTCGAGATCGACGCCCTGATCAAGCTGGGCGGCCAGATGATCGCCGCCGGCGTCATGGTCATGCAGGGTCTGACGATCCTGTGGCTGCCGATCCCCAGTGTCGGCACCGTCGCGCTGACCCAGTGGCAGGGCACCCTGCTGACGGTGGCGCTGGTCGTCATCACCATCAACGCGGTCAACTTCGTGGACGGCCTCGACGGCCTCGCCTCCGGCATGGTGTGCATCGCCGCCGCCGCGTTCTTCATGTACGCCTACCGCATCTGGTACTCGTACGGCATCGAGGCCGCGGCCCCCGCGACGCTCTTCGCGGCCATCCTGATGGGCATGTGCCTGGGCTTCCTGCCGCACAACATGCACCCCGCCCGCATCTTCATGGGCGACTCGGGCTCGATGCTGATCGGGCTGGTACTGGCTGCGGGCGCGATCTCCATCACGGGGCAGGTCGACCCGGACAGCCTGTTCGGCGGGTCCCAGCGCCAGGCGGTGCACCAGATGGTCCCGGTCTACATCCCGCTGCTGCTGCCGCTGACGATCATCGCGATCCCCGCCGCCGACCTGGTGCTGGCCATCGTGCGCCGCACCTGGCGCGGCCAGTCGCCGTTCGCCGCGGACCGCGGGCATCTGCACCACCGGCTCCTGGAGATCGGGCACTCGCACAGCCGGGCCGTCCTGATCATGTACTTCTGGTCGGCCCTGATCGCCTTCGGTGCCCTGGCGTACTCGGTCAACTCGGCGTCCATGTGGATCGTCCTGGGCATCGTGATCCTCAGCGCCATCGGCCTGCTCCTCCTCCTGCTGCCGCGCTTCACGCCCCGCGCCCCGCGCTGGGCCGAGCATTTCGTGCCGCCGCGCTACCGCCGTGCCCGCGCCGTCGCCGAATCCGCGTCCACCCCCGCGCACCCGGCCGCGGTCGAAGAGGAGCAGCGCCCTCCGGTCGTGGCCGGTGTGGCAGGGGTGAACGGTGCGACCGCTGTGGGCGCTCGTCCGCGCTTCCTGGACCGGCGCAAGGCCGGTACCTCGCGCTGATACCTTGCGCTGACTCGGCAAGGTAAGAATCTGACTAGAGCATTGCCAACTCGTGGGGGAACAAAGCCCCCCAATACCAGACAAGCCGGTTCTGTTTCTGCACAGACGCGCACTGTCACTCTCATGTGTGACAGCAAGCACACCGACTAGGTAAAGACCGCATCAAATAGTTTGTGATACGGTTCACGAGAACCCCGGAGAGAGCTGAAGGGCCGCAGTGCGACGGTCCATTGGCCGTGAGTTCCCCTCTCGATCCGGGACTACGCTCGTCCATGACGACACCCTGCCCCCTGTGAAAGCGGAGTTGCCGCCATGCCGTCCAATGACGCCCGGAACCTCTTGCAGACCGCTGTGCCCACAGCGGCTGTCGGCGCGATCGTCGTCGCCGTCAGCGCTGGGGTCGCCGGCGGCAAGGGTGCGCTCGGTGCGGCGGTCGGCACACTGCTCGCGATCCTGTTCATGGGAATCGGTCTGTACGTCCTGCAGTGGACGGCAAAAACGCTCCCGCAGTTGTTCCAGGCCATGGGGCTGATGCTGTACGTCGCTCAGCTCCTGCTGCTCCTGATCTTCGTGGCCGTCTTCAAGGACACCACTCTCTTCAACGCGAAGACGTTCGCCGTCTCGCTCGTCGTCGCGACTGTCGTGTGGATGGCTGCGCAGGCTCGTGCGCATATGAAGGCCAAGCTTTTCTACGTCGACCCCGACTCCGAGAAGAGTGGAAAGTCCGAGAAGACAGGGTCGTCGTCGTGAGGGATAGGGGCGGGATAAAGGCTTGTGAGATCTCCTGCTATCGTCCGGTGCCAACTGCGGCATCGCGGGCGCGGGCATCTGAGCTGACGCCTGCTCAATCGCGAGGCTTGATGCCCCCCCAGCCGCCCTCACATCCGTAACACCAGTCCAGTGCCGACCCGCGGCTGCGCGCCGCGCCGACACAACGAGGTTGCCGTACCCATGCGTCACGCCGAAGGAGCCCGCGGTGAGTGCTGACCAGACCCAGCTCGCCTTTGACTGGAGTTGCCGGATCATGTCCGACAACGGGTGTGGCTTCCCGGCTCCGGGCCTGCACTCCTTCCTGTTCAAGCCCCTGTTCACCGTGGGCGGCTACGACTTCAACAAGGTGATGCTGCTCGCGCTCATCACCACGCTGCTCGTCGTCACCTTCTTCACGCTTGCCTTCAGCAAGGCCAAGGTGGTCCCGGGCAAGCTCCAGATGGTGGCCGAGGCCGGCTACGACTTCGTCCGCCGCGGCATCGTCTACGAGACGCTCGGCAAGCGCGAGGGCGAGAAGTACGTCCCGCTCATGGTCTCGCTGTTCTTCTTCATCTGGATCATGAACATCTGGTCCGTGATCCCGCTGGCGCAGTTCCCGGTGTCCTCGGTCATCGCCTTCCCGATGGTCCTGGCCGCGGTCGTCTGGCTCCTGTGGGTCTCGCTGACCTTCAAGCGGCACGGCTTCGTCGGTTTCTTCAAGAACATCACCGGCTACGACAAGTCGCTCGGCGCGGTGCTGCCGCTCGTCATGGTCATCGAGTTCTTCTCGAACCTGTTCGTCCGCCCGTTCACGCACGCGGTGCGACTCTTCGCCAACATGTTCGCCGGTCACCTGATGCTGGTGATGTTCACCGTCGCCTCCTGGTACCTGCTGAACAGCTACATGATCCCGGCCGCGGGCGTCTCGTTCGTGATGACCATGATCATGATTCTCTTCGAGCTTTTCGTGCAGGCCGTCCAGGCGTACGTCTTCGTACTGCTGGCCTGCTCGTACATTCAGGGTGCTCTCGCCGAGCACCACTGAGCACCACCAAACCCCCGGTCGTCCGGTGGCCAACCCCCACCGGTTCGTAAAAGAGAAGGAAGTAACGGCATGTCCGCGACCCTCGAACTCGCCGCTGGCGTCTCCGGTTCCCTCGGTTCCATCGGTTACGGTCTCGCTGCCATCGGTCCCGGCGTCGGCGTCGGCATCATCTTCGGTAACGGCACCCAGGCTCTTGCCCGTCAGCCCGAGGCTGCCGGTCTGATCCGTGCCAACCAGATCCTCGGCTTCGCCTTCTGTGAGGCGCTCGCCCTCATCGGCATCGTTATGCCGTTCGTGTTCGGTCAGTAATTCACTCCTGACCCACACGTAGCGACGAAAGGCACTGATGTGATCGCCAACCACTTGGTACAGCTCGCGGCCGAGGAGAAGCAGAACCCCCTCGTCCCGGCTGGTCCCGAGCTGCTCGTCGGCGCCATCGCCTTCGCCATCGTGTTCTTCTTCTTCTGGAAGAAGCTGCTCCCGAACATCAACAAGGTTCTGGAGGAGCGCCGCGAGGCGATCGAAGGTGGCATCGAGAAGGCCGAGGCCGCTCAGGTCGAGGCGCAGAGCGTTCTTGAGCAGTACAAGGCCCAGCTCGCCGAGGCCCGGCACGAGGCCGCGCGTCTGCGCCAGGAGGCGCAGGAGCAGGGTGCCACGCTCATCGCCGAGATGCGCGCCGAGGGCCAGCGGCAGCGCGAGGAGATCGTCGCCGCCGGTCACGCGCAGATCGAGGCCGACCGCAAGTCCGCCGCGCAGGCGCTGCGGCAGGACGTCGGTCACCTCGCGACCGAGCTGGCCGGCAAGCTCGTCGGTGAGTCCCTCGAGGACCACGCCCGGCAGAGCCGCGTCATCGACCGCTTCCTCGACGACCTCGAGGAGAAGGCCGAGGCCGCGCGATGAACGGAGCGAGCCGCGAGGCACTGGCCGCCGCACGCGAGCGTCTCGACGCGCTGACGGACTCCACGTCCGCCGACGTGACGAAGCTCGCCGACGAGCTGGCCGCCGTCACCGCGCTGCTCCACCGCGAGGTGTCGCTGCGTCGGGTCCTGACCGACCCGGCGCAGGCCGGTGAGGCGAAGGCCGAGCTGGCCCAGCGCCTGCTCGGCTCCCAGGTCGGCGGGGCGACTGCCGACCTGGTGTCCGGCATGGTGCGCTCCCGCTGGTCGCAGTCCCGTGACCTGGTGGACGCGCTGGAGGAGCTGGCGGACACCGCCGAGCTCACCGCCGCGCAGAAGACCGGCAGGCTCGACGACGTGGAGGACGAGCTGTTCCGCTTCGGGCGGATCGTCTCCTCGAACACCGAGCTGCGTGCCGCGCTGACCGACCGCGCCGCGACCACCGCGGCCAAGATCGAGCTGCTGCACCGGCTGCTCGGCGGCCGGGCCGCTGCGTCGACCGAGCGTCTTGTGACGCGCCTTGTTACCGCGCCGCGGGGACGTAGCCTGGAGTCGGGACTGGAGTCCCTGTCCAAGCTCGCCGCCGAGCGCAGGGACCGGCTGGTCGCCGTCGTCACCTCGGCGGTGCCGCTGAGCGACTCGCAGAAGCAGCGCCTGGGCGCAGCTCTCGCGAAGCTCTACGGCCACAAGATGCACCTCAACATCGACGTGGACCCCGAGGTCCTCGGCGGGATCCGGGTGCAGGTCGGCGACGAGGTCATCAACGGCTCGATCGCGGACCGCATCGAGGACGCCGGCCGCCGCCTGGCGGGCTGAGCAGCAACTTCATAAGCAGAACAGCAGTACAGCAGTACGTACCTACGGCCCGGTTGGGTCGTGCAGAGGATTCCTGGGGGTCGCCCCCAGACCCCCAAGTTGAAACTTCGGGCCCAACAAGGAGAGCAGGGAACCCAGATGGCGGAGCTCACGATCCGGCCGGAGGAGATCCGGGACGCGCTGGAGAACTTCGTCCAGTCGTACAAGCCGGACGCGGCCTCGCGCGAGGAGGTCGGTACGGTCACCCTTGCCGGCGACGGCATCGCGAAGGTCGAGGGCCTGCCCTCGGCCATGGCCAACGAACTGCTGAAGTTCGAGGACGGCACCCTCGGCCTCGCCCTCAACCTCGAGGAGCGCGAGATCGGTGCCATCGTCCTCGGTGAGTTCAGCGGCATCGAGGAGGGTCAGCCGGTGCAGCGCACCGGTGAGGTGCTCTCCGTGGCTGTCGGCGAGGGCTACCTCGGCCGCGTCGTCGACCCGCTCGGCAACCCGATCGACGGCCTCGGCGAGATCGAGACCAGCGGTCGTCGCGCCCTCGAGCTGCAGGCTCCGGGCGTCATGGCCCGTAAGTCGGTGCACGAGCCGATGGAGACCGGCTACAAGGCCGTCGACGCGATGACCCCGATCGGCCGTGGCCAGCGTCAGCTGATCATCGGTGACCGTCAGACCGGCAAGACCGCCCTGGCCGTCGACACGATCATCAACCAGCGCGACAACTGGCGCTCGGGCGACCCGAAGAAGCAGGTCCGCTGCGTCTACGTCGCCATCGGCCAGAAGGGCTCGACGATCGCCTCCGTGCGTGGCGCCCTCGACGAGGCCGGCGCGCTGGAGTACACGACCATCGTCGCCGCCCCGGCGTCCGACCCGGCCGGCTTCAAGTACCTGGCGCCGTACACCGGTTCGGCCATCGGCCAGCAGTGGATGTACGAGGGCAAGCACGTCCTGATCATCTTCGACGACCTGTCGAAGCAGGCCGACGCCTACCGCGCCGTGTCGCTGCTGCTGCGGCGCCCGCCGGGCCGTGAGGCCTACCCGGGTGACGTCTTCTACCTGCACTCCCGTCTGCTGGAGCGCTGCGCGAAGCTCTCCGACGAGATGGGCGCCGGCTCGATGACCGGTCTGCCGATCGTCGAGACCAAGGCCAACGACGTCTCGGCGTTCATCCCGACCAACGTCATCTCCATCACCGACGGCCAGTGCTTCCTGGAGTCGGACCTGTTCAACGCCGGTCAGCGTCCCGCGCTGAACGTCGGTATCTCCGTCTCCCGAGTCGGTGGTTCCGCGCAGCACAAGGCGATGAAGCAGGTCTCCGGTCGTCTCCGCGTGGACCTCGCCCAGTTCCGTGAGCTGGAGGCGTTCGCCGCCTTCGGTTCCGACCTGGACGCCGCGTCGAAGGCGCAGCTGGAGCGCGGTCAGCGCATGGTCGAGCTGCTGAAGCAGGCGCAGTACCAGCCGATGTCGACCGAGGACCAGGTCGTCTCCGTCTGGGCCGGTACCACCGGCAAGATGGACGACGTTCCGGTCGTCGACATCCGCCGCTTCGAGAAGGAGCTGCTCGAGTACCTGCACCGCAAGGAGCAGGGCCTCATGACCTCCATCAAGGAGGGCGGCAAGCTCTCGGACGACACGCTGACCGCCATCGCCGACGCCATCGCGGACTTCAAGAAGCAGTTCGAGACGTCCGACGGCAAGCTGCTCGGCGAGGACGCCCCGGCCGTCAACGTCTCCAAGTGACGTAAGGAAGGGACCTGACTCATGGGAGCCCAGCTCCGGGTCTACAAGCGTCGCATCCGATCCGTCACCGCGACCAAGAAGATCACCAAGGCGATGGAGATGATCGCCGCCTCGCGCGTCGTCAAGGCGCAGCGCAAGGTGGCGGCGTCCACGCCGTACGCGACCGAGCTCACGCGGGCGGTCACGGCGGTCGGTACCGGTTCGAACACCAAGCACCCGCTGACCACCCAGGCCGAGACGGTCACGCGGTCCGCGGTGCTGCTCCTGACGAGCGACCGTGGTCTCGCCGGTGCCTACAACTCCAACGCCATCAAGGCGGCGGAGCAGCTGACCGAGCGCCTGGAGCGCGAGGGCAAGCAGGTCACCACGTACATCGTCGGCCGCCGTGGTCTGGCCCACTACAACTTCCGCGAGCGCAAGGTCGCGGAGTCGTGGACCGGCTTCACCGACGAGCCCACGTACGCGGACGCCAAGAAGGTCGCGGCGCCGCTGATCGAGGCCATCGAGACGGAGACGGCCGAAGGCGGCGTGGACGAACTCCACATCGTCTTCACCGAGTTCGTGTCGATGATGACGCAGACGGCCCTCGACGACCGTCTGCTCCCGCTCAGCCTCGAAGAGGTGGCGAAGGAAGCAGCCCCCAAGGGCGAGATCCTTCCGCTGTACGACTTCGAGCCCTCGGCGGAGGACGTCCTCGACGCCCTGCTGCCGCGCTATGTGGAGAGCCGTATCTACAACGCGCTGCTCCAGTCGGCCGCCTCCAAGCACGCCGCCACGCGCCGCGCGATGAAGTCGGCCACCGACAACGCGGGAGAGCTCATCACCACGCTCTCCCGACTTGCCAACGCGGCCCGCCAGGCCGAAATCACCCAGGAAATCAGCGAGATCGTCGGTGGCTCAGCAGCCCTGGCCGACGCGACCGCGGGGAGTGACAGGTAATGACGACGACAGTTGAGACGGCCGTTGCCACGGGCCGCGTCGCCCGGGTCATCGGCCCGGTCGTCGACGTGGAGTTCCCCGTCGACGCGATGCCGGAGATCTACAACGCTCTGCACGTCGAGGTGGCCGACCCGGCCCAGGACGGTGCGAAGAAGACGCTGACCCTGGAGGTCGCCCAGCACCTGGGTGACGGCCTGGTCCGCACCATCTCGATGCAGCCCACGGACGGTCTGGTCCGCCAGGCCCCGGTCACCGACACCGGCGACGGCATCACCGTCCCGGTCGGCGACTTCACCAAGGGCAAGGTGTTCAACACCCTCGGTGAGGTGCTGAACACCGACGACAAGTATGACGGCGAGCGCTGGTCCATCCACCGCAAGGCCCCGAACTTCGACGAGCTCGAGTCGAAGACCGAGATGTTCGAGACCGGCGTCAAGGTCATCGACCTTCTCACCCCGTACGTCAAGGGTGGAAAGATCGGTCTGTTCGGTGGTGCCGGCGTCGGCAAGACGGTGCTCATCCAGGAGATGATCTACCGCGTCGCCAACAACCACGACGGTGTGTCCGTGTTCGCCGGTGTCGGTGAGCGCACCCGTGAGGGCAACGACCTCATCGAGGAGATGTCGGACTCCGGCGTCATCGACAAGACCGCGCTGGTCTTCGGTCAGATGGACGAGCCCCCGGGCACCCGTCTGCGCGTGGCCCTCGCGGGTCTGACCATGGCGGAGTACTTCCGCGATGTGCAGAAGCAGGACGTGCTGTTCTTCATCGACAACATCTTCCGCTTCACGCAGGCCGGTTCCGAGGTGTCGACCCTGCTCGGCCGTATGCCCTCCGCGGTGGGCTACCAGCCGAACCTGGCCGACGAGATGGGTCTCCTCCAGGAGCGCATCACCTCGACCCGCGGTCACTCGATCACCTCGATGCAGGCGATCTACGTCCCCGCGGACGACCTGACCGACCCGGCCCCGGCCACCACCTTCGCCCACCTCGACGCGACGACGGTTCTGTCCCGTCCGATCTCCGAGAAGGGCATCTACCCGGCCGTGGACCCGCTGGACTCCACGTCCCGCATCCTGGACCCGCGCTACATCGCGCAGGACCACTACGACGCCGCCATGCGCGTCAAGACGATCCTGCAGAAGTACAAGGACCTCCAGGACATCATCGCGATCCTCGGTATCGACGAGCTCGGCGAGGAGGACAAGCTCGTCGTCCACCGTGCCCGTCGCGTGGAGCGCTTCCTGTCCCAGAACACCCACGTCGCCAAGCAGTTCACCGGCGTCGACGGGTCGGACGTCCCGCTGGACGAGTCGATCGCGGCCTTCAACTCGATCTGCGACGGCGAGTACGACCACTTCCCGGAGCAGGCGTTCTTCATGTGCGGTGGCATCGAGGACCTCAAGGCCAACGCCAAGGAGCTGGGCGTCTCCTGAACTCCCTGAGTTCGAAGTGAGCCCTGTGGTTCACACCTGAGGGGGCGGGGTACGTCCCGCCCCCTCTGTCACGCCCACTAGACTTGTAACCAACACCCGGCCGAACCGCCGGGTGGTGACCCGAGGAGCCACCTTGGCTGCTGAGCTGCACGTCGCGCTGGTCGCGGCCGACCGAGAGGTCTGGTCCGGCGAGGCCACCCTGGTCGTCGCGCGCACCACGTCCGGCGACATCGGCGTCATGCCCGGTCACCAGCCGCTGCTCGGTGTGCTGGAGTCGGGCCCGGTGACCATCCGTACGAGTGATGGTGGAACGGTCGTCGCCGCGGTGCACGGCGGTTTCATCTCGTTCGCGGACAACAAGCTGTCGCTGCTGGCCGAGATCGCCGAGCTGTCGGACGAGATCGATGTCCAGCGCGCGGAGCGCGAGCTGGAGCGCGCGAAGGCGGAGGGCGATGCCTCTGCCGAGCGTCGCGCGGACGTACGACTGCGTGCGGCGACGGCGACCAGCTGAAGCCTCACACCGTGTGAAGACGTCACTCAGCCGCGGCCGGCACCGGAGCAATCCGGAGCCGACCGCGGCTGAGGCAGATATAAGGGTTTTTTCCGTTCCGTTACCTATTTTCGGTACCTAGGAGACGAGGAGGTCGGTGTCGATGGTCCTCGCTCTGACTGTGTGCGGAGTCGTGGTCGCCCTAGTGGTGCTGGGGTTGTTCGTCTTCGGCCTGCGCCGCAGACTGATCCAGCGCTCGGGCGGCACGTTCGACTGCAGCCTGCGCTGGGACGTCCCGGAGAAACCCGACACCAGCGGAAAAGGCTGGAGCTACGGAGTCGCCCGCTACAACGGCGACCGCATCGAGTGGTACCGCGTCTTCTCCTACGCCTACCGCCCGCGCCGCATCCTGGAGCGCGCCGCGATCGAGGTCGCCGGCCGCCGCCTCCCCGAGGGCGAGGAGGAGCTGGCGCTGCTCTCCGACGCGGTGATCCTGACCTGTCTGCACCGGGGCACGCGGCTCGAACTCGCGATGAGCGAAGACGCGCTGACCGGTTTCCTCGCGTGGCTGGAGGCAGCCCCGCCCGGACAGCGGGTGAATGTGGCGTAGCCACATTCACCCGCTGGGTGGGGGTCCCCCCGGACGAAGTCTGGGGGAGAGTCAATGTCGCCTAGGTATTGCGGGTAATTCGCTTACGACAGGCCGCTGTTGATGGCGCTCACCAGTTCACCGTTGCTGGTGTCACCGCTGAACTCCCAGAAGAACGCGCCGCCGAGACCCTGGGACTTGGCCCAGTTCATCTTTCCGGCGATGGTCGACGGGGTGTCGTACGACCACCAGTTGCTGCCGCAGTGCGCGTACGCCGTGCCGGCGACGGTGCCGGTGGCCGGGCAGGACGTCTTGAGCACCTTGTAGTCCTCGATGCCCTGCTCGTACGTGCCTGCGGCGGGCCCCGTCGCGGTGCCGCCGGGGGCGTCCTGGGTCACACCCGTCCAGCCGCGCCCATAGAAGCCGATGCCGATCAGCAGCTTGCTCGCGGGGACGCCGATCGCCTTGTACTTGGCCATCGCGTCGGCCGTGGTGAACCCGGCCTTCGGGATGCCGCTGTACGAGGTGAGCGGGGAGTGCGGGGCGGTCGGGCCCTGGGCGTCCCAGGCGCCGAAGAAGTCGTACGTCATCACGTTGTACCAGTTGACGTACTGGGCGGCGCCCGCGTAGTCGGCGGCCTCGATCTTGCCGCCGGACGAGCCGTCCGCGGTGACCGCGGCCGTGACCAGCGCACTGGAGCCGAACTTCGCACGCAGCGCCGACATCACGTTCTTGAAGGCCGCCGCGCCGCTGGTGTCGCAGGACAGGCCGCAGGCGTTCGGGTACTCCCAGTCGATGTCGATGCCGTCGAACACGTCCGCCCAGCGCGGGTCCTTGACCAGGTTGTAGCAGGAGTTCGCGAAGGCGGTCGGGTTGGCCGCCGCCTGCCCGAAGCCTCCGGACCAGGTCCAGCCGCCGAAGGACCACAGGACCTTGATGTTCGGGTACTTGGCCTTCAGCTCGCGCAGCTGGTTGAAGTTGCCGCGCAGCGGCTGGTCCCAGGTGTCGGCGACCCCGCTGACGGACTGGTCGGCCGTGAAGGCCTTGTCGTAGTCGGCGTAGGAGTCACCGATCGCGCACTGGCCGTTCGTCACGTTGCCGAAGGCGTAGTTGATGTGCGTGATCTTGGAGGCCGAGCCGGACGTCACCAGGTTCTTGACGTTGTAGTTGCGGCCGTAGATGCCCCACTCGGTGAAGTAGCCGAGCTTGACCGTGGAGCCGGAGGTCGGGGGAGTGGTCGTGCCGCCCGTGGTGTGCACGGCGACCGAGCCGCTCGCCGGGCCGGTCTGGTCGGCGGTGTCACGGGCCCGGACGGTGTACGAGTAGTCGGTGCCGGCGGTCAGGCCGGTGTCCGTGTACGACGTGGTGGTGACCGTCGAGACGACCTTGCCGTCGCGCAGGACGTCGTAGTTCTTGATGCCCTTGTCGTCGGTGGCCGCCGACCAGGACAGCTTCACCGAGGTGTCGGTGACGGAGGAGGCGGTGGGGGTGCCCGGTGCGGAGGGTGCCGCGTCGCCGGGGACCGTCGTGCCGTCGCAACTGTCGCCGTTGAGCTTGCAGTTGCTCGGTGATCCCGATCCGGCGCCGTTGAAGCCGAAGGAGACGGAGGCGCCCGGGGCTATGGAGCCGTTGTAGGACTTGTTCTTGGCGGTCCAGTGGGTGCCGGAGGACGTGACGTCCGCGTCCCAGGCCGAGGTGACGGACGTACCCGAGGGGAAGTCCCACTCGACCGTCCAGGAACTGATGGCCGTGGTGCCGGTGTTCTTCACCGTCCACTTGCCCTCGAAGCCGGTGCCCCAGTCCTGGGTCTTGGCGTAGGTCGCCGTCGCGGTGGTCGCGGCCTGGGCGGGGCTTGCGAGGCCGACCAGACCGGCCAGCGGCAGCAATAGGGTCGCGAAGCCTGCCGCGGCTCTGTGTCTGAAGCGCATGCTGCGCCTCCTAGGGGAGTTGGGGGGCATGACTGAGCCTTCACGCCCACAGTGCCGCGAGAATAGAAAGGTCTGGACCATCGGTCAATAGGTCTGGACCACTCTGGGGCAAGCGTGCTAGATCCCCAATTCCTGGGCCAGTACGGCCGCTTGGACCCGGCTGCGCAGCTCCAGCTTCCCGAGGAGGCGGCTGACGTGCGTCTTCACCGTCGCCTCCGCCATGTCGAGGCGGGCTGCGACGGCGGCGTTGGACAGGCCCTCGCCGAGGCAGGACAGCACCTCGCGTTCGCGGCGGGTGAGGCTGTCGAGCACGGCGGGGTCGGCCGTCGGTTCGCGTGCGGACGTGATGGCGAACTCGGCGATCAGACGGCGGGTGACGGCCGGGGCGATCAGGCCCTCCCCGCGCGCCACGGTCCGTACCGCCTCCAACAGGTCCTTCGCCTCGGTGTTCTTGAGCAGGAAGCCCGCGGCGCCCGCGCGCAGCGCCCCGAAGACGTACTCGTCGAGGTCGAAGGTGGTGAGAACGAGGACGTCGGCGAGCCCCTCCCCGACGACCTGCCGGGTCGCCGACACCCCGTCCAGCCGGGGCATCTGTACGTCCATCAGCACGAGATCGGGCCTCAACTCCCGTGCCAGCGCCACGGCCTGTTCCCCATCAGCAGCCTCCCCGACCACCTCGATGTCTGCTGCGCTGCCCAGGATGAGGACGAGACCGGCGCGGACGGCGGACTGGTCCTCGGCGACGAGGACCCGGACGGCGGGGCTCATGCGGAATCTCCTTCGGTCAGGGGAAGCGTGGCGTGTACGGTCCACAGCGCGTCGTCGGGTCCGGCCTCGAACGTGCCGCCCAGCAGGGCCGCCCGCTCCCGCATACCGGTCAGGCCCGCGCCGGAGCCAGGGGCGCGCGGGCCGTCCCGGTGGCCGTACGGGCTGGTCACGCGCACGCGGAGGACGCCGTCCCGTTGGGCGAGGGCAACGGTGACCTTCCCCGGGCAGGCGTGCTTGAGGGCGTTGGTCAGGGACTCCTGGACGATGCGGTAGGCGGCGAGTTCGACCGGCGCGGGGACCGTGCCGTGCTCGGCGTCGAGGCGGACGTCGAGGCCGTTGGCGCGGGCGCCGTCGACGAGGGCGGTGAGGCCGTCGAGGGTGGGGGTGGCAGCGGGCGCGTGGTCGTTGCCCCTGTCGCGCAGGATGCCGATGAGCCGGCGCATCTCGGCGAGCCCTTCGACGCTGTTCTCCCGGATGACGGAGAGGGCCTCTTTGGAGGTCTTCGGATCGTCGAGGGACAGCGCGGCCGTGGAGTGGATGGCGATGGCGGACAGGTGGTTGGCCACCATGTCGTGCAACTCCCTTGCCACCCTTGAGCGTTCGGCGGTGACCGCCTGCGAACGGTCGAGCTCGGCGAGCAGCGCGGTCTGTTCGGCACGCAGCCGGGCGGCCTCGGCGGCGTCGCGGTGGTTGCGCACGATCCAGCCGGTGGCGGCGGGCCCGTACGCCACGACACCGACGACCACGCCGATCAACAGTGCCTGCGGCACCCGCCACACCGCAAACGGCACCAGTGTGCCGGCCACCGTGAGCAGCCCGGTGATCCACTGGATACGGCGGGCCGAGGCGAGCGGGCCGTACAGCACGGCCGCGTAGACGATGTCGGTGAACATCAGGATCGTGGCCAGGCTGCCCTGGGTCACGAGGTCCGCGCAGATCGCGGGCGTGCCGATCAGCAGGGCTGCGCGGGGGGCCGTCCGACGCAGCAGCTCGCAGCCGGCCATCACGACGAGCGGCACCAGGATCGGCCAGGGGCCGTCGAAGAGCGTGATCGGATCCTTGGCGGGCCGTGTGGCCAGGCCGATGCCCGCCAGCAGCAGGCCGCCGAGCAGCCCGCCGATGGCGATGTACACGTCGAAGCGGTGCGGGCGGGGCAGTCGTACGGCCATGTCCCCATCCAACACGGGGCGGGTGCTCACCGCGTGATCCCCGCGAACGGTCCTGGACTGCATCTTTCGATGTACCGCGAGTTCGTCACCGCCGACGACGAAAGCGCCCGGACCCGCCGGGAGCCTGGAAGGACGAGGGAAGGGGTGTGTCGTGGTCGTCGGGCTGATCATCGCGTGCGAGGTCGGGTTCTGGGTGCTGCTGGCGGCTGGGCTGGCCGTCCGCTACCTGCTGAAACGGCGTCGCACGAGCGTGGCGCTGCTGCTGTGCGAGCCGCTGCTGGAGCTGGTCCTGTTCGTGGTGACGGCGGTGGACCTGAAGAACGGTGCCGAACCGAGCTGGGAACACGGTCTGGCCGCCCTCTACATCGGCTACACGGTTGCCTACGGCCACTACACGATCACCTGGCTCGACGGCCACGCGGCCCACCGCCTGGCCGGCGGCCCCCGCCCGCCGAAGCCGCCCCGCTACGGTCTGGCCCGCGCCCGCCACGAGGGCGGCCTGTGGCTACGCACTCTCCTCGCGGCGGTCGTCGCCTGCGCCCTGCTCCAGGCGGCGATCTGGTACGTCGGCGACGGCGACACCTCGTCGCTGCGTGCCTTCCAGGAGACGGCGCTGCGGACCCTGGGCGTCCATGGGGTGATCGCGCTGACGTATCTGATCCGGCCCAAGAAGGCCCCGGCAGACGCTGCCGCGCCCTCGGAGGAGAGCCGTACCCTGACCGGACGGTGAGGGGAGGGGTGGATGAGAGAGACGGGCAGCCCCGGCGCGGTGCTGGTCGTGGACGACGACCCGGCCATCCGGCGTTCTCTGGAGCGGGGGCTGCGGCTGAGCGGCTTCCGGGTGCGGACGGCGGACGGCGGTCGTGAGGCGCTCGCGGCGATCGACGAGACGCCACCGGACGTCCTCGTCCTCGATGTGTCGATGCCCGGCATGAGCGGCATCGAGGTCTGCGAGCGGCTCCGCGACGACGGCCAGGACCTCCCCGTGCTCATGCTGTCGGCGCTCGACGAGACCGCCGACCGTATCGCCGGGCTCCAGGCGGGCGGCGACGACTACCTGGTCAAGCCGTTCGCGCTGCAGGAACTCGTGCTGCGGCTGCGCGCGTTGCTGCGCCGCCGCCCGCCCACGGGGGAGGCGCTGCGGGTCGCGGGCCTGGTGATCGACCCGGCAGCCCGCACCGTCGAACGCGACGGCAGACCGCTGGAGCTGACCCGGCGCGAGTTCGAACTGCTTGAGGTGCTCGCCCGCAACGCCGGACTCGTCCTCACCCGCGACCAGCTCCTGGAACGGGTGTGGGGCTACGACTTCGACGTGCGGACGGACGCCGTCGACACCTTCGTCAGCTATCTGCGGCGCAAGCTGGAGGCGGACGGACGGCCAAGGCTCGTACACACCGTGCGCGGGGTGGGGTTCGTGCTGCGGGACGAGTCGTCGTGAGGCTCTCCACCCGTATCGGGCTCGCCGTCGGGGTCACCGTGCCGCTCCTCGTGCTCGCCTCCGGCTGGCTGCTGCTCCAGCTGGTCAACCGCGATCTGCACAGCGCCGAGGACAGTCATCTGCGGGCGCGCGCCACAGCGGTGGTCCCGGACGCCCGCGCCCTCTTGAGGGCCAGTGCCAACGGACGGCCCAAGGCGGCCGACAACAAGGAGCGGCTCCTCTACAGCGCGGCCCTCGACGTCGGCGTACGCGTCATGGGACCGGACGCCACCTTCAGCGGGGGGCCGCAGCCGGACGCCTCGGTGCCGCTGCCGGCGCGCACGAACAGGCCGGTCACCGTCCGGGACGGCGGCGCGAGCTGGCGCGCGCTGTCCGTGCCGATCACCACGGCCCGCGGTGCCGGGACCCTGTGGGTCTTCTCGCCCAACGCCGCCGACCAGGCCCAACTGCGGCTCGTACGGCGCCGGGTGGCCATCACCTCACTCCTGGCGGCACCCCTGTCCGGCCTGCTGGCCTGGGGCATCGCCACCGGTGCCACCGGCCCGCTGCGGCGCCTCGGCCGCCGTACCGCCGGACTCGACCCGCGCACCAGCACCGCCCGGCCGCCCGACGAGCCGACCGGAGTGACCGAGGTCGACGAACTGGCCGCCACCCTGCGCACGGTCCTCGCCCGCTACGACGAACAGGCCGCCCGCACCGCCGAGGCACTGGACACCGCCCGCTCCTTCTCCGCGGCCGCCTCCCACGAACTGCGCACCCCGCTGATGAGCATGGGCACCAACCTCGACATCCTCGCCGACCACCCCGACCTGCCGGAGCCGGACCGCTCGGAGGTCCTGGCCGACCTGCGCAGCGAACACGCCCGTCTGCTGAACCTGCTGGTGATGCTGCGCGAACTGGGCCGCGGCGACCTCGTCGAGGCGGAGGCCTTCCGGACGGTGGACGTGACGGAGACCGCGGACGCCGCGGTGGCCGAGGCCCGGCGCCGTGCCCCCGACGCCCGCATCACGCTGGAGGCGGCGCCCGGACCGACGGTCCACGGCTGGGAACCCGGCATCCGCCTGCTCCTCGACAACCTGCTGGCCAATGCGCTGGCCCACGGCCGGGACGAGGACGGGCCGGCGAGTGTGGCGGTGGGGGTGCGGGGCGTCGGCGAGCAGGTCGTGATCAGCGTGGACGACCGCGGACCTGGGGTGCCGACCGGGGAACGGGGCCGGATCTTCGAGCGGTTCACCCGCGGACCGGGCAGTTCGGGCTCCGGTCTCGGCCTGACGCTGGTCGCCCAGCAGACGGCGCTCCACCAGGGCACCGTCACGGTCACGGACGGCCCGGGCGGTGTCGGCACCCGCTTCGAGGTGCGGCTGCCGAGAGCGGTCGGCACCCTGCCCGCCCACCGGGACTGGCTGATCGGCACAGCCGGGACAAACCGGTCACAGAGTTTCCCCAAAGACCCTTCCTAGCCTCCACGGCAGGCGGACGGACAAAGGGGGCCGTCCGCGGAACGGAGGCTGAAGATGTACGTACGACGCAGGCGGCGAACCCTCGTCATGGGGCTGGCCACGGCGGCACTCCTCGCGACCGGAACCGGCCTCGCGGCGGCCGACAGCACACCCGCTCCGGCGGCGACGCCGACCGGCGACGGGGCGCAGGCCCTGTGCAAGCGGGCACCGAAGATCGACCACCGCATCGACCGCGCCCTGAAGCGGCTGAACGCCGGGGCCGACAAGCGCGGTTCGATCGCCCGGCTGCAGCGGCGAGTGGACAACGCGAAGGCGGCGGGCCACACCGAGATCGCCACCTATCTCCAGGACCGGCTGACCTTCCGCAAGTCCCTGGTGACGACGCTGCAGCAGCGGCAGAAGGACCTGAACGAGGTCCGGAGCTGGTGCCAGAACAACAACCAGGGCGCGAGCTGATGCGCCTGAAGGTCGCGGCAGTCGCGGTGGCCCTCCTCGCGGGGCTCACCGCGGGCTGCGCGCCGCACGGCGGTACGGCGGACAAGGCGCCCGCCACACCCGCCACCCGCTCCGGCTACCCGGAGATGCAGAAGAAGGTGGCCGCCGCCGAGTCCGCGGTGGCCCGGGCGGACCAGGACGCGACCCAGGACGACACGGACCGCTGAGAAGAGGGGGAGGGCGGGGAGTGCTGTGCCTCAGCGCTCCCCGCCGGGCACCCACAGGACGTCGCCGATGTCCTTGTTGGCCGTGCGCGCCAGGATGCTGCATTTTTCGGGGGGCGACCCCCGGGGCCCCCGGTCGGGGCGGCGGGTTGGTCAGCGTTCGCCGCCTGGCACCCACAGCACGTCGCCGATGTCCTTGTTGGCCGTCCGCGCCAGGATGCTGCATTTTCCGGGGGGCGACCCCCGGGGCCCCCGGTCGGGGCGGCGGGTTGGTCAGCGTTCGCCGCCGGGCACCCACAGGACGTCGCCGATGTCCTTGTTGGCCGTCCGCGCCAGGATGAACAGCAGGTCGGAGAGCCGGTTGAGGTAGGTCGCGGTCAGCGGGTTCATCACCTCACCGTGCACCTCCAGCGCCGCCCACGTCGACCGCTCCGCCCGCCGTACGACCGTGCAGGCCTGGTGCAGCAGGGCCGCCCCCGGCGTGCCGCCCGGCAGGATGAAGGAGCGCAGCTTCTCCAGCCGCTCGTTGAAGCGGTCGCAGTCCGCCTCCAGCTTGTCGACGTAGAACTGTTCGACACGGAGGGGCGGGAATTCGGGGTTCTCGACGACCGGCGTGGACAGGTCCGCACCGACGTCGAACAGGTCGTTCTGGACGCGGGTGAGGACCTTGACGATCTCCTCCTCCAGCCCGCCCAGCGCGATCGCGGTGCCGATCACCGCGTTCGCCTCGTTGGCGTCCGCGTACGCGGAGATCCGCAGATCGGTCTTGGCGACCCGGCTCATGTCGCCGAGGGCGGTCGTGCCCCGGTCGCCGGTCCTGGTGTAGATGCGCGTCAGATTGACCATGTGACCAGCGTAGTTACGCTCCGGCCGTCCGGAACACGCGTGTGCCCACTGTCACGGCCAGAGCTGCGAAGGCGAGGGCCACCAGCACCCCGTACAGCATGTGATCCGTCGCGTACGACCCGACGTATCCGTCCCGCACCGCGTCCACCAGATAGCGGAACGGCATGAAGTGCGAGAGCACGTCCAGCCAGCCCGGGGCCAGGGACATGGGCAGCATCAGCCCGGACAGCAGCATCGACGGCATGGTCATGGCGTTGATCAGCGGCCCGAACTCCTGCGGGGTGTGGACCTTCATCGCCAGCGCGTACGACAGCGAGCCGAGCGAGACGGTGAGCAGGGCGACGAACCCGAAGCCGATCAGGACCCCGGCGAGCGGCGCCCGCAGGCCCATCGCCACGGCGGCGACCACCAGCAGCACCGCCTGGAAGACGAACACCGTGGCGTCGCGCAGCACACGGCCGAGCAGGAGTGCGAGACGGCTGACGGGTGTCACCCGCATTCGCTCGACCACCCCCTGCCCCTTCTCGATGATGATCGAGAATCCCGCGAACGACGCCCCGAACAGCCCGAGTTGAAGCAGCAGCCCCGGCACCAGCAGCTGCCAGGAGCTGCCCCGCCCGCCGAGCGGCAGGCCCGTCAGCAGCGGTCCGAAGAAGAGGAGATAGAGGAGCGGCATCAGCACGCCGAAGAGCAGCGCGAAGCGGGAGCGGAGGGACTGGCGGAGGTAGCGGCCGTAGATCAGGGCCGTGTCCTGGAGCAGCATCTGAGGGTTCCTATACGGCTACGGGGGCGGCGTCGGCCGGAGCGGGGCCCCGGCCGGTGATGGCGAGGAACGTGTCCTGGAGGCTCGCGTCGATCGAGCCGCCGTACCGGAGCTTGAGCGCGGTGGGCGTGCCCTCCGCCACGACCACTCCCTTGTCGACGATCACCAGGCGGTCGGAGAGGGCGTCGGCCTCGTCCAGGTAATGGGTGGTCAGGAAGACCGTGGTGCCGTGCTCGTCGCGCAGGCGGCGGATCAGGTCCCAGAGGTCGGCGCGGCTGCCGGGGTCCAGCCCGGTCGTCGGCTCGTCGAGGAACAGGACCTTCGGGCGGTGGGTGAGGGCCATCGCGATGTCGAGACGGCGCCGCTGACCTCCGGAGAGCGCGGAGGTCTTGCGGTCGAGGAGGCCGGTGAGGCCCAGGTCGTGAGCCAACTCCTCCGTGCGCGCGATCGCCTGCGGCTTTGTCAGGTGGTAGAGGCGGCCCTGGGTGACCAGTTCCTCCCGGACGCTGATCTGCCCGTCGACCCCGCCCGACTGGGCGACGTAGCCGCAGGACTTCCGTACGCCCGCGGGGTCGGTGGCGAGATCGTGGCCGGCGACGGTGGCCGCGCCTCCGGTCGGGGCGAGCAGCGTCGTGAGCATGCGCAGGGTGGTGGTCTTGCCGGCGCCGTTCGGTCCGAGGAAGCCGAGGATCTCGCCCTCGCGGACGGTGAGGTCGATGCCGCGGACGGCCTCCACGGGGCCGCGTTTGGTCTGGAAGGTGCGGGCCAGTCCGGCCGCGCTGATTACTGCCATGTCTCCCAGAAAAACAGAGACTCACCAATTTTGCAATGACTCCAAGTTTTCAGCGGACCCAGCGAAAGCTAGGATTCGGACATGGCAGAGGGGCTCAGGGAGCGGAAGAAGCGGCAGACCCGGCAGTACATCTCGGACGTCGCCACGGGCCTGTTCGTCGAGCGCGGGTTTGATTCGGTGACCGTCGCGGAGATCGCCGAGGCCGCCGACGTCTCCGTCAACACCGTCTACAACTACTTCCCGGCGAAGGAGGACCTCTTCTTCGACCGCTCCGCCGGCCTCGTGGACCGGATGGGCCGATGGGTCCGGGCGCGCAGCAAAGGGGAGTCCGCCGCAGCCGCCGTTCTGCGGGAGCTGCGCGAGGAGGTCGAGGCGGTCTCGCCGAGGGTCGGACTGATTCCGGGGTACGCCGCCTTCATGCGCGTCATCGAGAACGCGCCCGGGCTGCGCTCCCGGCTCTGGGCGATCGGGCAGGAAGTTCAGGCCAATCTCGAACAGGCCCTGCGCGAGGACACGGGCGCGGCCGACGACGACCCGATGCCGCATCTGATCGCGGGTCAGCTCGGCTGGGTGCACAGCTGTGTGATGGGCGTCATCGGCCGCGAGATGGTCAAGGGGCGCAATCCGCGCGAAGTGTCACGAGAGGTACTGGTCCTCCTCGACGACATCGAGGAGCTGTTGGGCGAGAAGGTGCTCAACTACGCCGTCCGAGGCACGGAATGACCTGCCCCGGTGTGATGTCCGTCAGATGAGACGTGACGCGCATTACTTACCGGTCACACAGCACCTCACGAGCGCTAAGGTCCGCCGAAGAGGCATACATAAACGGTGTGTAAGGCGTTTCAAAGGGGAGTCGTAAACGTGGCACGGAAGCTTGCCGTCATCGGCGCCGGCTTGATGGGTTCCGGCATCGCCCAGGTCTCCGCGCAGGCGGGCTGGGACGTCGTTCTGCGTGACGTCACCGACGAAGCCCTCAAGCGTGGCACCGACGGCATCAAGGCCTCGTACGACAAGTTCGTGAGCAAGGGCAAGCTGGAGGCGCACGACGCCGACGCCGCCCTCGGCCGCATCACCGCGACCACCGACCTGGACGCCGCCGCCGACGCGGACGTCGTCGTCGAGGCCGTCTTCGAGAAGCTGGAAGTGAAGCACGAGATCTTCCGGGCGCTCGACAAGATCGTCCGCCCGGACACCGTGCTCGCCTCCAACACCTCCGCGATCCCGATCACCAAGATCGCGGCGGCCACCGAGCACCCGGAGCGGGTCGTCGGCGTCCACTTCTTCTCGCCGGTGCCGATGATGCAGCTCGTCGAACTCGTCCGCGGATACAAGACGAGCGACGAAGCCCTCGCCACCGCGCGGGAGTTCGCCGAGTCCGTCGGCAAGACCTGCATCGTCGTCAACCGGGACGTCGCCGGCTTCGTGACGACCCGTCTGATCTCGGCGCTCGTCGTCGAGGCGACCAAGCTCTACGAGTCGGGCGTGGCGAGCGCCGAGGACATCGACCTCGCCTGCAAGCTGGGCTTCGGACACGCGATGGGTCCGCTGGCCACGGCGGACCTGACGGGCGTCGACATCCTGCTGCACGCCACCAGCAACATCTACACCGAGTCGCAGGACGAGAAGTTCGCACCGCCGGAGCTGATGCGCCGGATGGTTGACGCCGGTGACATCGGGCGCAAGAGCGGGCAGGGCTTCTACACGTACTGACACATCAGTACGTACAGCCACTGAAACCGCACAGGCCCCGCGGGTATCACCCGCGGGGGTGAATTCGGTATCGGTTCGCTTACAGACGGCAACCTCTTCGCCGCTGAAGCAGTCAGACGTTGCACAGCCACCGTCACGGAGTACGTCACCGCACTCTCGGGGAGCGCATATGTACATCAGGGGCGACCACGCCGAGCTGGTCGTCGGGGGCCGCCTCGACGTCCGCAGCGCGGCGGACGCCCGTACGGTCCTGCACTCGGCCGTCGACGACGGAGTCGGCGACCTGGTGCTGGACCTGTCCGAACTGGACTCCTGGGACGCCACCGGACTCGGGGTGATCATGGGCGTCCACCGGCGGGCCGGCCGCTGCGGCCGGCGCCTGGTGCTGCGCGACGTTCCGCCGCAGATGCAGCGACTGCTGGTGGCCACCCGGCTGCACCGGATCCTGGCGATCGAGGGCGGCATCGGGGTGGAGTCACTGCCCCGCGTGTGACCCATCAGTGTGATCCTCACGAGACTGTGACGTCTCGCACGGCGCGGTACTCCGGACTGTCGTAGATACTGAGCGAAGGTTTAGGGTTCGGTCGCCCGCTGCCTGACATCCCTGCAAGCGGGTCCGGACCAGAAGCGACAGCGCGGTGTGCAGCAAGGCCGGGAGGGGCTCGAGGCACACACGACGCTTTTGGGGGGCTTGAACCTATGGACCCGAACAGCCGGGGACCCGAGGAGTACGGCCGTGACGGCGACGGCAGCACGCCGCGCCAGCGCCCGCCCAGGGACCCCCTCACACCCGACTTCGGCCAGCACTCGCCCGCGCTCGCGCGCACGGTACAGCTCGTCACGGGCGACTACCTGCTCACCGTCAATCCCGTCGACGGCAGCGAGATAGAGGCCTGCCCGCCCGGCGAGCGCCCGGGGCGGCCCGAGAAGTTCACGGTGGCCGAGCGTGCCGAGGTGAACCGCGCGGCCAAGCCGCCCCTTCCGCCGGGCCCGGCCCAGCCCTCGCTGCATCTCCTGGAACGCCAGGACGAGCGCGAGCGCCTGGTCCGGCTGCTGGCCCGCGGTCGTTCCGTGCGTCTCACCGGCCCCGCGGGCTCCGGCCGCACCGCCCTCCTCGACCTCGTCGCCGAGGACTGCGCGGACCTCGCCCCCGACGGTGTCGTCCGCCTCAGCGGCTTCCACCGCACGGCGAGCGACCTGCTGTACGACCTCTTCTACGCCGTCTACAACGCGCCCCTGCACCGCCCGGAACAGGACGAACTGCTCGAACTGGTCCGGGAGATCGGTGCGGTCGTCGTTCTTGACGACGTCGAGTTCGGCGGCGCCGGGCTCGACGAACTGCTGGACGCGACGCCCGAGTGCGCCTTCGTGATCGGCGCGACGCCCGAGGTGCCCGCGCCCTCCGCCGACTCCAGCCTCGAAGAGGTCTTTCTCGGCGGGCTCGACCGCGCCGGCGGCGTGGAGCTCATCGAGCGCGCCGTCGGCCGGGTGCTGACGGAGGAGGAGGCCAACTGGGCCGGCGACCTCTGGTTCGAGTCCGAGGGCCTGCCTCTGCGCTTCGTCCAGGCCGGCGCCCTGCTGCGCCAGCGCGACCAGCGGCGCGCCGGGACCGGCGCCGTCGAGGCGTTCGGCGTCTTCGAGGACGCGATCCCCGTGGACGCGCCCTTCGACGTTTCTCTCGACGCCGAGGACGGCGACGACGTACCCCTGCCGTCGCTCGGCGAGGCCGCCGCGCCCGCGCCGCTGCTGGCCTCCCGGCTCAGCACCTCGGCGCGCGCCACACTGCGGTTCGCCGTCGCGCTCGGCGGCGAGGTGCCGCACCAGGCGCATCTGCCCGCGCTGGTCGGCGACACCCACGCGGACGCCGCCCTCGGCGAACTGGTCTCCTGCGGACTGGTCTCCGCCGTCGGCTCCCGCTACCGGCTCGCCGCCGGGGTCCTCACCCAGCTCGAGGCCGCCGGATACGGCGACGACATCGAGGCGCAGGCCCTGACCGCCGCCCAGCACTACGCCTGGTGGGCGGGGCACCCCTCGGTCACCCCGGAGCGGGTGTGCGCCGAGGCGGACGCCCTGCTCGCCGCGCTCGGCATCCTGGTGCCGGGCACGACCGCCCCGGCCGAGGGCGAGGAGAGCGTCACCGTCCAGCTGGCCCGCACGGCGGCGCCCGCGTTCGCGGCCGGCCTGCACTGGAGCGCCTGGGAGCGGGCGCTGCGGTCCGGTGCCGAGGCCTCCCGGCTCGCCGGTGAGGTGTCGGAACAAGCCTACTTCCACCATGAGTTGGGCATCCTCGCGCTCTGCGGCGGACAGCTCGACCGGGCCCGCGCCGAGCTGGAGTCCTCCATCGGGCTGCGCGGCGCGCTCGCCGACAAGCGCGGTACGGTCGCGGGCCGCCGCGCCCTCGCCCTGGTCTCCGACCGCTCCGGCACCACACCGGGCCTCGGCTCGACGGCGGGCGAGGAGGTCCCGGACGCGCGCTACGAGGAGTCCCAGTCGCCGCCCGGCGGCGTGCCGGCCGCGTTCCCGGCGAGCCCGCCGCCCTCGTCCGGCGACACCTCGACCATCGTCGTCAACCGGGCCGTGTCCGGCTCGCCGCCCAAGACCCACCGGGGCGGCATCCGCGGCCTCGCCCGGCGCAACCTCGTCGCGGCCGGTGCGGGCGCACTGCTCGCCGCCGTGCTCGGCACGGTCGTGACGCTCGGCGCCACGTCGAACAACGACGCCAACAACCCGTCCGACAACGTCGGCGTCAACCCGTCCGCGAGCCAGGGCGCCGACGACGGCAGCCTGGGCGCGGACACACCGAAGAAAGACTCGGGCAACGGCGACACGGGCACCGCGACCAGCCGTCCGACGGACCCGGGCCCCGACGGTACGTACGGCACCTCGGACGATCCGACGCCGCCGTCGAGCTCGGGGCAGCCGTCCGCTTCGCCGAGCGGTACGAAGGGGTCGGGGGGCGGTTCGTCCAGCTCGCCCACCAAACCGCCGTCGTCGCCCACGTCGAAGCCGTCGACGTCGCCCACCAAGCCGAGTACGTCGCCCACGGCGCCGTCGACTCCGCCCACTGGGAGCCCGACGCCGACGACCTCACCGACACCGACGCAGTCCCCGACCACGTCCACCTCGGCCAGCGGCCCGGCGTCCAGCGCCCCCGCGAGCTCCAGCGCCCCGGCGTCGACGAGCAGTTCGGCGACTGCGCCGGAGAGCGGCAGCTCCAGCCCGGTCATGTGAGGCCCCGTACACACAGGAGGGCCGGGTCCGTCTCGACGGACCCGGCCCTCCTGCGCGTGGCAACGGAGCTCAGAACAACCGCAACTTGTCGTCCTCGATGCCCCTGAGAGCGTTGTAGTCCAGCACCGCGCACCCGATCCCGCGGTCCGTCGCGAGGACCCGGGCCTGCGGCTTGATCTCCTGGGCCGCGAAGATGCCGCGGACCGGGGCGAGATGGGGATCGCGGTTCAGCAGCTCGAGGTAGCGGGTGAGCTGTTCCACGCCGTCGATCTCGCCGCGCCGCTTGATCTCGACCGCGACGGTCTGCCCCTCGGCGTCCCGGCACAGGATGTCGACCGGGCCGATGGCCGTCATGTACTCGCGGCGGATGAGCGTGTAGCCGTCGCCGAGCGTTTCGATGCGGTCGGCGAGCAGCTCCTGAAGGTGTGCTTCCACGCCGTCCTTGATCAGGCCGGGATCCACGCCCAGTTCGTGCGAGGAGTCGTGGAGGATCTCCTCCATCGTGATGATGAGCTTCTCGCCCGCCTTGTTGATGACGGTCCAGACGCCCTCGTCGTCGCCCGCGCCTTCCTTCAGGGTGCAGGGCGGGGACATCCAGTTCAGCGGCTTGTAGGCGCGGTCGTCCGCGTGGATGGAGACGCTGCCGTCGGCCTTCACCAGGATCAGGCGGGGTGCCGAAGGGAGATGGGCGGTGAGCCGGCCCGCGTAGTCCACGGAGCATCGGGCAATGACGAGACGCATGGTCGGCAACGCTACTCGACGGGCCGGGGTGGACGCGATTCGCCCCGGAAGACCGAAAGCAACCCATGTTCATTTGTGGCTGATTGTGTGCCCAAAGAGGGCTCTCCATGTACGCATTTTCCTGGTGCCGTCACCGTCCGTTGCTTACCGTAGTAAACGGGAGGTCGCGAGACGAGTACTCAGCGTGTTCGGTATCGCGAACTCCCTTATCTGTCCGGCAACCCCTGTCGACCACGGGGGTGCGAGAGGAGAACCCATGTCGCTCGACGTCTCACCGGCCCTACTCGAGAAGGCCGAGCGAGGCGAGGTCGACGAAGCGGAATTCGTCGACTGCGTCCGGACCTCCCTGCCTTACGCATGGGAGATGATCAGCTCCCTGGTGGCCCAGCTGAAGGTCGACGGCGGCAACTTCGCCGACAACCAGACGCCCCCGCCGGACGAGCAGGCACGCGGACAGCTGCTGCGTGCGCTCGCGAGTGACGCGATACGCGGCGCGCTGCAAAGGCACTTCGGTGTCCGGCTGGCCTTCCAGAACTGCCACCGGGTGGCGGTGTTCCCGTTGGACGCCTCGGTCGACGAGACGCTGGCCCGCTTCACCTCGGTCCGCAGTCAGGTACTCAACCAGTCCCCGGAGTTCCGGGACTGCTGAGGAGCAAGCCGCTTGCTTGCCGCTCCGTACGCGGGAGGTGCATTCAGTACTGGGGCGGCAAGCTCCGCGCAGCCGGGCAGGTCCGTTCAACCGAGGTGCGGGAGCACCTCGGCGCCCAACCGCCGTACGTTCTCCTCGGTGGCCGCCAGGTCTCCCGAGCCCTCCACGAGCAGGGCGAAGCGGGAGATGCCGGTCCGCTCGCTGGTCGCGGCGAGCCGGTCGGCGCACAGGCGCGGGGTGCCCACCGGGTGCAGTCCGCAGAGCAGTTCGGTGTAGGCCAGCGGGTCGCGCATCTGCCGGGTCCGGCCGTCCACCGTGACATGGGCCTCCAGTCCCTGCTTCAGCCAGCCCGGCATCGCTTTCGTCAGCGCCTCCACGGCGTCCGTACGCCGGTCGGCGATCTGGCAGACGCCGGCCGAGACATGGGCCGCGCCCAGGACCGTCTCCGCGGAGTGTCCGGCGGCGCGCGCGAGCTGCCGCCACAGGGAGACCATCTCGGCCTTCTCCTCGTCACCCACATGCATGCCCAGCAGCATCGGCAGTCCGCGCTCGGCGGCCTGCCGCACACTCGACGGCGAGGTACACGCGACGACGACCTCGGGGCCCGGTACCTCCGACAGGGACTCCGACGGCCTTGGTACGACGGGCACTTCACGGAAACCGAAGTGCTCCCCCGTGGCCCCGACCGACGGCTCGCGCAGCCAGCGCAGCAGCAGATCGAGTGATTCGGGGAACCCCTCCTCGTACGCCTTGATGCCGGAGCCGAACACCTCCAGGTCGACCCACGGTCCGCCGCGCCCCACGCCCAGCGAGAAGCGCCCGCCGGAGGTGATGTGCAGCAGGGCGGCCTGCTCGCCGACCGCCACCGGGTGGGCGGTGGGCAGTACGGTGACCGCCGTGCCCACCCGGAGCCTGCGGGTCCGGCCGAGGAGTAACGCCGCCAGGGTGATCGCCGACGGGCAGGTCCCGTACGGCACGAAGTGGTGCTCGGCCAGCCAGACCGAGTCGAGACCCGCTTCCTCGGCGACCTCGGCCGAGCGGACCGCGCGGTGCAGCGCCTCCCCCTGGCCCTGCCCCGGGAACTGGGCCGCCAACACGAAACTTCCTACGCGCATTGCTTTTCCTGCTTCCTTGGCTCCGACGCGGAGCTCCCCCATCCGCATAACCGTCTGACACGTGCCGAGGACACGGCCTGGCGAAGAGATTTGCGGATTGTCTGCAGAATGGGTGGTCGCGGCGGGGCGGGGGGCGGCCGGTGCTCTACGCCTACCCCCGTCCGCGCCCCGTAGGCTGGACACGGCCCGTGCTCCCTGTATAGCCCCGTGAGGTGTCCCTTGTCCCCGCGTCGCAACCGACCCAAGGGTGCCGACCCGTCGGGCTCGTCCGGCCGGAGCGCCGAGGACGACCGGTCCGGCCGTTACGGCGGCTGGCAGTCCACCGAGAGCTGGCAGGGGGAGGAGTGGAGTGTGCGGCACGTGGCGGGCGCGAGCGCGCAGGGCAAGACGTACCGCTGCCCCGGCTGCGACCAGATGATCCCCTCCGGTGTCCCGCACGTGGTGGCCTGGCCCGAGCACTCGGGCGTCGAAGAGCGCCGCCACTGGCACAAGGCGTGCTGGAACGCGAAGGACCGCCGCACCACGCGGGTGCAGCGGTCCCGTAACGCGCCGAAGTTCTGAAGCCGGTTACACGTCGCGCTTCTGCAGCAGCGCGACCGCGCCGGCGAACGCGACAGCCGTCACGCCGAGGGCGATCCACACCGGGTCCCAGCCGGTCGGGCCGGTGTCGCTCAGGGTGTTGGTGTAGAAGGCGCTGAGCTGGTTCGGGATCGAGTAGTCGAACAGGGCCTGGCGCACCTTCTCCAGGGCCGACGAGAACATGAACAGCGCGATCACCAGCGGCGCGAGCACCAGGGCGATCATGATGGTGATGGCGCCCGCCGAGTGCCGGATGATCGAGCCGACGACGAGCGAGAGCAGCCCGAGCAGCGCGATGTAGAGCGAGATGCCGAACGTGCCCCTCAGCCACTCGCCGGCGGACGGGTCCTCCGCACCCTTCAGCATGGCGACGTCCGCGACGGCGACGAGGAGCACCGAGGCGAAGGTGACGGTGAACGCCACCGCGAAGAACACGATCGCCTTCGCCGTCAGCACGCGCGCGCGTGACGGGCACGCGGTCATCGTGGTCCGGATCATGCCGGTGCCGTACTCCGAGGCGGTGGTCAGCACGCCGAGCGTGATGATGCACATGCTGCCGAGGAGCAGCCCGAACACGCCGAAGGACAACGGGTTCTGGCCCTTCAGGCTTTCCTCGCCCTGGTTGGCGGCGACCAGCACGGCGACCAGCAGCCCGATGCCGACTACCAGCAGCAGGAACACGCCGAGCGTCCACATCGTGGAGCGCACCGATCTGATCTTCGTCCACTCCGAGGAGATCGCGTGCCCGAGGTGGGTGCGCACGACGGGGATCGGCGAGGTGTAGGTGGGATACGGCGAACCGGGCGCCGCCGCCTGCCAGTCGGGTGCGGCGGCCTGCGGCATCGGGGGCTGCGGGGTGCTCATCGGGCGTCCTCGGGCTTGGTCAGGTCGGCGGGGGCGGCGGGGGCGGCGGGGGCGGGGGGCCGGGGCGCCGGGGGCGGCGGC
>NZ_JODC01000002.1 GCF_000720765.1 Streptomyces sp. NRRL S-646 | reverse complement strand
CTCGGCGACGTCCACGTGCTCGCAGCCGCCGTAGTAGCGCCGGCCCGGGTAGCCCTCGGCGTACTTGTTGGTCAGCACCGAGCCCTGCGCCTCCATGACCGCGGCCGGGGCGAAGTTCTCCGAGGCGATCATCTCGAGGGTGGACTGCTGACGGTGCAGCTCGGCGTCGACCGCGGCGGCGATGTCCGGGTCCAGCGTGCGCAGCGACTGGTTGAACAGGGTCATCGGCGGTCTCCTTGGGTGTGGGCGCAGTGGGCTGCGTACGCGTCGGCGGACAGGGCGCCGGCGATGTTCTCGACCCGCAGCCGGAACAGCCAGCCGACGGTGTAGGGGGCGGTGTTGACGACGCCCGGCTCGTCGGCCAGCGCGGTGTTGACTTCCAGGACCTCGCCCGAGGCGGGGGCGTACAGGTCGCTGACGGCCGTCAGCGACCTGATCTCTCCGCAGCTCTCGCCCGCCTCGACGCGGCTGCCGACCTCGGGCAGCCGCAGGTGGACGACGTCGCCGAGGGCCTCGGCCGCGAACGCGGTGATGCCGACGGTGGCGTTGCCCTCGTCCACGACCAGCCACTCGTGGTCCCAGGTGTAGCGCAGGTGCCGCGGAATGCTCGTGGCGGTCGGCTGCGGGGCCCGCAGGGGCGGTTGAGGTGCGGGGCTCATGACACGGCGGCCGCGGTGGCTGGGGCGAGGGTGCGGCGGAGCCGGTTGAACAGCTTCGGCTGGTTCAGGGAGAGCACGGCGACGGGGACGCCCTCGCGCAGGTAGACGGAGACGAAGGAGCGGCTGTCGAGGCTGCCCTCGATGAGTTCGGGGCGGTCGCCGGGCGCGACGTGTCCGGCGAGCTGGATGCGCACCTGGTACTGGTCGGACCAGAAGTACGGTGCGGTGACCCGGGCGGGGGCGGTGGACTCACCGCTGAGGAGCGTGCGGGCGGCGGTCTTCGCCTGCTCGGTGGCGTTGGTCCAGTGCTCGATGCGGGCGTGGCGTCCGGTGAACGGGTTGGGCCAGCGGGCGACGTCGCCGACGGCGACCACACCCGGGACGCTGCTCGCGCCGCCCGCGTCGCACACCACGCCGTCGTCCACCTGTACGCCGGAGCCTGCGAGCCAGTCGGTGGCGGGCCGTACGCCCACCCCGACCACGACGATGTCGGCCGGCAGCAGGCGCCCGTCCGCCAGCCGTACCCCGGTGACCCGGTCCTCGCCGGTGAGTCCCGCCACGCCGGTTCCGCACAGCAGGCGTACCCCGTGGTCGGTGTGCAGCGAGGAGACCACCAGGCCCATCTCGCGGCCCAGTTGGCGTTCCAACGGGACGTCGACGGCCTCCACGACGGTGACATGCAGGCCGAGCCGGTGGGCGGTGGAGGCCACCTCGGCGCCGATGAAGCCGGCGCCGATGATGACGACCCGGGGCAGTCCGTCGAGGAGTTCGGCGCGCAGGGCCTCGGCGTCGTCGAGGGTGCGCAGGGTGTGGACACCGGCCAGACCGTCCATGCCGGGCAGCAGCCGGGGACTGGCGCCCGTCGCGACGACGACACCATCGCTGCGCAGCCGCCGTCCGCCGGCCAGGGTGACGGACCGGTCCGCGGGGTCCAGCCGCACGGCGCGTTCGCCCAGCAGCCAGGTGGCCCGGAGGGCCTCGTACTCGTCGGCGTCGCCGAGCGCGAGCGCCTCGGCGTCGATGTCCCCCTTGAGGAAGTCCTTGGACAGCGGCGGCCGGTCGTAGGGGGTGTGGCGCTCCTCCCCCACGACGACGATCTCGCCGTCGTAGCCCTCTGCGCGCAGCGCGCGGACCGTGCTCAGGCCTGCCAGCGACGCGCCGACGACGGTGATGCTCATGGGGAACCTCCGGGTTGCGGGCGCCCGACCGGGTGTCTCGAATTACACAACAAAGCTCGCTATACGCAACATGCTTGGGGCGAGGTCGGGGGCTTGTCAATAGATGGACGGCATCAGTGCGCAATAGCGCAGAAGGTTGCGCGATGCGCAACCTTCAGGATCCCTCGGGAGCGGTCACAGCATTGGCTCGTCCCACTGGTCGAGCAGCAGGTCGGCCATGGTCGCGTCGAGCTCTGCCGGTGCGGCGTCCAGGGACCGTTCGCTCCAGATGACCTTGCCACGCGGGGTGTAGCGGGTTCCCCAGCGCCGGGCGTAGTGGGCGACCAGGAACAGGCCCCGGCCGCCCTCGTCGGTGGTGGCCGCGCGGCGCAGGTGCGGGGAGGTGCTGCTGCCGTCTGCGACCTCGCAGATCAGGCTGTCCCGGTCGTGCAGGAGCCGGAGCCGGATGGGATCGCTGCCGTAGCGGATGGCGTTGGTGACCAGTTCACTGAGGATGAGTTCGGTGCTGAAGGCGATCTCGTCCAGGCCCCAGGCCTCCAGCCGGCGGGCGCAGGTGGCGCGGATGGGGCCGAGGGAGGCGGGATCGGCGGGCACGTCCCAGTAGGCGACGCGGTCCGGGTCCAGCAGCCGGGTCTGCGCCACCAGGAGGGCGATGCCGTCGCCCGGCCGGTCGGACAGCAGGGCGTCGAGCACCGCCTGGCAGGCCTGCTCCGGCGTCTGGCCGGGGTGCGCCAGGGCGGTGTGCAGGAGCCCGAGCCCGGTGTCGATGTCGCGGTCGCGGGCCTCGATGAGCCCATCGGTGTACAGGGCGAGCCGGGAGCCCTCGGACAGGTGCAGTTCGGCCGTCTCGACCGGCAGGCCGGAGCCCAGGCCCAGCGGTGGTGAGACGGGGACCTCGGGGAAGGTGACGATGCCGTCGGGGTGGACGAGGGCGGGGCCGGGATGGCCGGCCCGGGCGATGCTGCACCGGCCGGAGACCGGGTCGTAGATCGCGAACAGGCAGGTGGCGCCGGTGATGCCTTCGCTCTCTTCGTCGGCGGTCTCGGTCTCGTCGATGTGGGCGA
Organism: Streptomyces sp. NRRL S-646; assembly: GCF_000720765.1. GTDB lineage: Bacteria > Actinomycetota > Actinomycetes > Streptomycetales > Streptomycetaceae > Streptomyces. The sequence continues at coordinate 397,814 of NZ_JODC01000002.1, read as the reverse complement.
CCAACTCGTCCAGATGGCCGAGGAGTTCGTCGGCGGCCAGGTCGAGGGCACAGAAGTTGTGGACGACGGTGCGCAGCCGGCCCATGGTCGCGGCGGCGTGCAGACCGTGGCCGACGACGTCGCCGACGACCAGGGCGACGCGGGTGCCGGGCAGCGGGATGACGTCGAACCAGTCCCCGCCCACTCCGGCCTGGGCGGGCAGATAGCGGTGGGCCACCTCCAGGGCCGACTGTTCGGGCAGGGTGCGGGGCAGCAGGCTGCGCTGCAGGGTGACCGCCATGGTGTGTTCGCGGGTGAAGCGGCGCGCGTTGTCGACCGCGACGGCCGCGCGGGCGGCCAGTTCCTCGGCGAAGGCCCGGCAACATCCTGGAGAGCCGGCAGTTCGACGACCGGCTGCAGGACCGCTTCTTCATGCGGGTGCACTTCGACGTCCTGGACCCGGACGTCTCACCGGAGGTACTGCGCGCCGGCTTCGGCCCGGTCGCCGAGGCGTACCGGATCACCTGGCAGCTGCACGACGCCGCCACCCCGACCCGCACCCTGATCACGGTGTCGAAGTTCGGCCGCTGCCTGAACGACCCGCTCTTCCGCAAGTCCACGGGCGCGCTCAACATCGAGATCCCGGCGATCGTCTCCAACCGCCGCGAGTTCGAGCCGCTGGCGCAGAGCTACGGCATCCCCTTCCACCACATCCCGGTGACGAAGGAGACCAAGGATGAGGCGGAGGCACAACTGCTGCGCCTCGTCGACGAACTCGACATCGACCTCGTGGTCCTCGCCCGCTCCATGCAGATCCTCTCCGACGACCTGTGCAAGCAGCTCGACGGACGGGCCATCAACATCCACCACTCCTTCCTGCCGAGCTTCAAGGGCGCCCGGCCCTACGTCCAGGCGTACCGGCGCGGCGTCAAGCTGGTCGGGGCCACGGCTCACTACGTCACCTCCGACCTCGACGACAGGCCCGATCATCGAGCAGGACGTGGTCCGCGTGGACCACTCGCGCGACCCGGACGACCTCGTCACCATCGGCCGCGACGTCGAGACGCAGGTGCTCGCCCGGGCCGTGCAGTGGCACAGCGAGAGCCGCGTCCTGGTCAACGGGCACTGCACCGTCGTCTTCCGCTGACGCCCGACACAAATGCCTATAGTTGCGTCATGAGCAACTACACGGCAGACGGCGAAACAGCGGCTCCCGCGGTGAACGGGGTGCAGTCCGTCGACCGTGCCGTCAGCGTCCTGGAGATCCTCGCCCAGCGCGGCGAGGCGGGCGTCAGCGAGGTGGCCGGCGAGATCGACGTCCACAAGTCGACCGCGTTCCGCCTGCTCGGCGCGCTGGAGGCACGCGGCCTGGTGGAGCAGACGGCCGAGCGCGGCAAGTACCGGCTCGGCTTCGGGATCGTGCGGCTGGCCGGCGCGGTCACCGGCCGGCTCGACATCACCCAGCAGGGCCGGCCGGTGTGCGAGCGGCTCAGCGAGGAGATCGGCGAGACCGTCAACATCGCGGTCCTGCAGGAGCATTACGCCGTCAACCTCTACCAGGTCCGGGGCCCGGGCGCGGTCGGCACGCACAACTGGGTCGGGCAGCTCACCCCGGTCCACGCCACGTCCAGCGGCAAGATCCTGCTGGCCCATCTGTCGCCTCAGGAATGCGCGGACGTGCTCGCGACGTCCGGGCTGCAGAAGCTCACGCCCCACACGCTGACGGCGAGGGCGAAGCTGGAGAAGGACCTCACCGCGGCCCGTGAGCGCGGATATGCGGTGACGCTGGAGGAACTAGAGATCGGACTGCACGCCATGGCGGCGCCGATCCGCTCCCGTGACGGCGAGGTCATCGCCGCGCTCAGTGCCTCCGGCCCTGCGTACCGGTTCACCGAGGAGCGCATGCACGAGCTGGCGCCGGTGCTGCTCAAGGGGGCGGCGGAGATCAGCCATCGGATGGGGTACCTGGGCTGAGGCCTCGCTCCGCGGGTGTGCCGCGAAGTGCCCTCGGTCGTCTGCGGCATCGTCGTGGCTGGTCGCGCCCGCGCGGCGGAGCCGCACATCGACACGGCCCCGCGCCCCTAAAAGGCAGGCGTCTCGGCGCCCCAGCGTGCCGTTACCCGTACCGCGTCGAGTGTCGACGTCACGTCGTGCACCCGTAGGCACCAGGCGCCCTGTGCGGCCGCGAGTACTGACACGGCGGTGGTTGCGGCGTCGCGCAGTTGAGCCGGGCGGGGCCGACCGGTCGCCGGATCTGTCAGCAGACGGCCCAGGAACGACTTGCGTGATGCACCCACCAGGACGGGGTGCCCCAGCGCGTGGACTTCCCCGAGGCGGCCCAGCAGCTGCCAGTTGTGCTCCGCCTCCTTGGCGAAACCCAGGCCGGGGTCGACTATCAGGCAGCCGGGCCGGATGCCCGCCTGCAGTGCGGCCTCGACCCTCAGGCGCAGTTCGTCGACCACATCGGTGACGACGTCGCCGTAGACCGCGTTCGCCTGCATTGCGGCGGCGTGGCCGCGCCAGTGCATCAGCACGTACGGCGCTTCGGCCCGGGCCATCGTCGGCAGCATCGCGGGGTCGGCCAGGCCGCCCGAGACGTCGTTGATCAGCCGTGCGCCCGCGTCGAGCGCGCGGGCGGCGACCTCGGCCCGCATGGTGTCGACGCTGACGACGGCGCCCGCCGCGGCGAGTTCTGCGACGACGGGCAGGACGCGCCGCAGCTCCTCCTCCACCGTCGGCCGCTGTGCGCCGGGACGGGTCGACTCCCCGCCCACGTCGACGATGTCCGCCCCCTCCTCGAGCAGCGCAAGTCCGTGCGCGACGGCCGCCTCCGGGGCGAACGACAGCCCGCCGTCGGAGAACGAGTCCGGGGTGACGTTCACAACGCCCATGACCAGCGTCCGGCCGGGCCGCGGCAGCCCTTGCGGATGCAGTTCCGGCGTCCCCGGCCGCGGCAGGGCGGTCGCCTGGAACGCGGCGGTCACGAGGAGCCGGCCTTCCGCGCCGCCTCGGCGGCCACCGGCCCGCGCGGGCGCGGGAACGCCGACTGCGCTACGGCAGCACCCTCAAAGGCGCAGGCCTGTATCGATCTGCGGCTCCGCCGCGCCGACGCAGCCGGCCAAGACTCCTCGACAGCGAACGAAGCCGACAGCGATACGACAGCGCCCTCAAAGGCGCGGGGGTGGGGCGATGTGCGGCTCCGCCGCGGGCCCACGGACGATCGACGGCCGATCGCGGCCCTGCGACGGAGCCGCACATCGGCCCAGCCCGCAGAGCGCTTGGCGGCCCCGACGCCGGGCCGCCTGTCGCCGGAGCGACCGGACTCGTCGGCGGCGGTCGCCACGGTCCTCACGCGGCCCCACCCGCGGGCTCGGCCGCTCGGAGGCGGGCGGCGACGCACGTGGGTGGGAGGTTCGGCGGAGCGTCGGACAGGTCGACGTAGATCGTGCCGTCCTCGACGTGGACCTGGTGGGTGCGGACGGACAGTCGGGCCGGCGGGGCGTCGACGGCACCGGTGCGCAGGTCGAACTTCGAGGCGTGCAGCGGGCATTCCACCTCGCAGCCCTCCAGCCAGCCCTCGGAGAGCGAGGCGTCCTGGTGGGTGCAGGTGTCGTCGATCGCGTAGAGCTCGCCGTCCTCGGTGTGGAACACGGCGACCGCCGGGTCGGACTCGAGCCGGAACGCCTCGCCTCGCGGCAGATCGGCGAGACGGCACGCGGGAAGCTTCATGACCACCTCGATGCGTATTACGAAACCTGATGCGCGAAGCGCAACGCCAGTTTCGGGTCGCCCTCACCCCTTGTCAAGGAGTCGCCCGGGGGCAGCCGTCAAGGAGCCGTCCCGCAGCTGTCATGGAGTCGCCCGTGCCGGCAGGTCCCGCCGCACCGCGTCAGGGAATCTCCTGCTCGGCCCAGATGATCTTTCCGTCGGGCGTGTACCGGGCGCCCCAGCGATCGGTCAGCTGGGCGACCAGGAAGAGGCCGCGGCCGCCCTCGTCCGTGCTGCGGGCATGCCGCAGCCGGGGGGCCGTGCTGCTGGCGTCGGCGACCTCGCAGGTCAGGCGGGAGTCACGGATGAGTCGTAGCCGGATGGGAGGCTCGGCGTAGCGGATCGCGTTGGTGACCAGCTCGCTCACGACGAGTTCCGTCGTCATGGCCAGGTCCGCCAGCCCCCAGGCCGCCACCTGGCGGGTGGCGCGGGCACGGACGTCGGCGACGGCGGCCGGGTCAACCGGCACCTGCCACGAGACGACATGGTCGGCGCCGAGGCCATGGGTGCGGGCCAGAAGGAGGGCGATGTCGTCGGGCTGCGGCACGGGCACGAGTTGCCGTACCGCGGAGGTGCACAGCACGTCGAGGTCGGTGTCGGAGCGGGCCAGCAGCTCGCCGAGCCGGGACATGCCCAGCTCCATGTCGCCGTCGGCGCCCTCGATCAGGCCGTCGGTGTACAGGCCGATCAGGCTGTTCTCGGCGAGCTCGATCTCGGCGGCCTCGAACGCCATCCCGCCCAGTCCGAGCGGCGGCCCGGCCGGCGGCTCCGGGAAGGACACCTGCCCGTCCGGGGCCACGACAACGGGCGGCGGGTGCCCGGCGCGGGCCATCGTGCACCGCCGGGTGACCGGGTCGTAGACGGCGTACAGGCAGGTCGCCCCGAGGAAGGCGGTGCTGCTGCGGTGGGTCGTCCCGTCGTCGGTCCGCTCGGCGCTCAGCCGCAGCACGAGGTCGTCGAGGTGGGCGAGCAGTTCGTCGGGCGGCAGTTCCATGTCGGCGAGGGTCTGCACCGCGGTGCGCAGCCGCCCCATGGTCGCCGCGGCGGTGATGCCGTGCCCCACCACGTCGCCGACCACGAGGCCGACCCGCCCCCCGGACAGCTGGATCACGTCGAACCAGTCGCCGCCCACGCCGTCCGTCGGATCCGCCGGCAGATAGGCGGAGGCCACCTCCAGCGCGGTTCCGCCCGTCAGGGCCTGCGGCAGCAGACTGCGCTGCAGGGTGACCGCCGCGGTGTGCTCCCGGGTGTAGCGGCGGGCGTTGTCGACGCACAGCGCCGCCCGCGCCACCAGCTCCCGGGCCAGCAGGACGTCGTCGGGCTGGAACTGGACGGGATTGAGCGACCGCATGAACGTGGTGATGCCCAGGACGGTGTTCCGGGCCCGCATCGGCACGGCGATCAAGGAGTGCAGCCCGAACTCCTTGATCTTTTCCGCCCGTTCGGGCTGTTCGGTGATCCACCGCTCGTCGGACGGATCCAGGACGGGCAGCAGGATCGGCTCACCGTCGATGAGCAGGTTCACATCGTGCGCGGGAGGCAGGAAGCCCGCCCTGTCCCCGACCCGTGCCACGGCCTCCGGGCAGCCCTCGCGCACCGAGCTCATTCCGGCGCGGCGCATCACCGGCCCGACGGTGGCCGGCCCGGCGTCCGTCAGCCACGCGCCATGCCCTTCGGTACTGAGCACGGGCTCCAGAAGGTCCACGACGACGAAGTCGGCGAAGCGGGGTACGGCGAAGTCGGCGAGCTCCTGAGCCGTCCGCATCACGTCCAGCGTCGTGCCGACGCAGGCTCCGGCCTCGTTGACCAGCGTCAGCAGCCGGCGGGCCGACCACCGCTCGGTGACGTCCTGGACCATGTAGCAGACGCCGGTGACGGAGTCGTCTGCGTCCACCAGGGGGAAGAAGGACGTGGAGTAGGCACGCTGGCGGTGGGGGTCGGCCCAGCTCCAGCCCAGGTACTCGTAGTCGGTGACCGGAACTCCGGTGTCCAGGACCTTGCGCATCAGCCCCTCGATGGCGGCCGCCTGCAGCCCGGGCAGCAGTTCGCTCAGCCGGCGTCCCAGCCGCTGCTCGCGGGGCACTCCGCCGAAGCGTTCCAGGGTGTCGTTGAGCCAGACGTAGCGCAGCTCCTGGTCCATCACCGCCATGCCGATCGGGGAACGGGTCAGGAACCCGTCGAGGACGGACTGGCCGATCGACCACTGCTCCCGCCGCGCCCGCGCCGACATCAGGAAGCACTCGTCCCCGCCGACACGGAAGGACGCGGAGACCCGCAGGTCGACATCGAGGGTCCGGCCGTCGCGGTGCCGTACGGAGATGAGACCGCTCCATCCCATACCGGCGCGACACCGCTCCGCCACACGGGCCACCCGTACCGGGTCGGCGGGCATCGCCACCAGGCGTGCGGCGGAGCCGCCGACCACCTCGGAGGCGGAGTGGCCGAGCAGTGCTTCGGCACCCCGGGTCCAGCCGAGCACGACGCCCGCCGCGGACACGACCGCCGCCGCGTCGGTGGACGCGTCGAGGAGTTCGCGCGGTCCCGAGGGCGCCGGCCCTTCGGATGTTTCTCGCGCAGGATCCATGGGTGCCATCCGGGTGCCGTCCTCTACAGGACCATGTTCCTGCTAGTCCGCCCGATGTGCACGGCCCTGGCGGGCGCTCCCGCCCGGCCCGCAGCGCTTCCGCACTGCCCTGACCGGAGGGAGCATGGAAGGGCCGCTGGTCGGAACCCGGGTGGCGGTGATGCCGGCCGGGGTCCGCGGATCCCGCCGAACGGTGGAGGTGGTTGCGGGATGACAGCCGAATCCTTCCGGTCCGACAGTGCTGCGGACGACTTCGAGCCGCCCCAGCCGACCGGTCTGCTGGATGTCCTGAGCGTGGCCGCGACGGTCGTCGACGCCGAGGGACGCATCGTGTTCTGGACCCCGCAGGCCGAGGAGCTGTTCGGATACAGCGCACAGGAGGCGCTCGGCAAGTACGCGGCCCGGCTGTTCATCCACCCCGAGCATCTGAAGTCGGTGGTCAAGCTGTTCACGGAGGTGCTGGAGACCGGCCGGAGCTGGGCGGGCGCCTTCCCCATCCGGCACAAGGACGGCAGCACGCGCCTGATGGAGTTCCGCAACATGCGGCTCCAGGACGATCTCGGGGACGTGTACGCCCTCGGTATCGCCGCCGACCACAATCTGCTGCAGCGCGTCGAGACCGATCTGGCCCTGTGCGAGCGGCTGATCAACCAGTCCCCGATCGGCCTCGCCCTGCTGGACCCCGATATGCGGTACCTCCTGGTCAACCCGGCGCTGGAGCGCATCGACGGCATCCCCGCCGAGGACCATGTGGGCCGCGCTCTGAGGGAGACGCTGCCGCTGCCCGACGTCGGCACCATCGAGAGCGCGCTGCTCCAGGTGCTCACCACCGGGACCCCGCTGCTCGACCAGTACCACGTGGGCCGCCCACCGACCGACCCCGACCACGAACACGCCTGGTCGCTCTCCTTCTACCGCCTGGAGGACCCGGGCGGGCGGGTGCTCGGTGCGGCCGCCTCGGTCGTCGACGTCACCGAACGGCACCGGGCGGCCGCCGAGGCCGACCGGGCCCGGCGCCGCCTCGCCCTCATCGCCGACGCCTCGGTACGCGTGGGCACCACGCTGGAGGTGGAGGAGACCGCCCGCGAGCTGGCCGAGATCGCCGTGCCGCAGCTCGCCGACGTGGTCGCCGTGGACGTCCTCGACTCCGCGCTGGCCTGCCGCCGCTCACGCAGACCCGACGACGGCCCGGAGCTCTTCCGCGCCCTCGCGCTCAAGGCGGCCCAGCCGACCGTGGCGCTGCGCGCCGCCGACCCGCCCGGCGGCCTCGCGGCCTACGACGGGGACCGCCTGGTCACCCTGTGCGTGCACACCGGCCGACCGGTCCTGGTGCGGCACGTCGGCGACCGCGATCTGCCCCGCATCGCCCGGGACGCCGAGGCCGGCACCCTGCTGGCCCGGGCCGGCGTCCACTCCTACCTCGCGGTACCGCTGATCGCGCACGGCGAGATACTCGGCGCCCTGGACCTCAAGCGCACCACCAACCCGCTCCCCTTCGACGAGGACGACGTCGTCCTCGCGAGCGAGCTGGCCGGGCGCGCGGCCGTGGCCATCGACAACGCGCGCTGGTTCCAGAGCGTGCGCAACACCGCCCTCACCCTCCAGCGCAGCCTGCTGCCCGACCACCCGCCCGAGCACGCTGGGCTCGAACTCGCCTCCCGCTACCAGCCGGCCCAGGCCACCAGCGAGGTCGGCGGCGACTGGTACGACGTCATCCCCCTCGACGACGACCGGACCGCACTGGTCGTCGGCGACGTCATGGGCAACGGCATCGACGCCGCCGCCACCATGGGCCGGCTGCGCACCGCCACCTGCGCCTACGCAGACCTCGACCTCGCCCCCGACGCCGTGCTCCAGCACCTCGACAAGATCACCTGCGATCTGGAGCACTACATCGTCACCTGCCTCTACGCCGTGTACGACCCCCGCACACGGCAGTGCCAGTTCGCCAACGCCGGCCACATGCCGCCCGCCCTGGCCGGCCCCGGCCGCGCCCCCGAGCTGCTCGACCTGCCCGCCGGCGCCCCGCTCGGCGTCGGCGGCGTCTCCTTCGAGACGACGACCGCCCGGCTCGACCCCGGTGACCTGCTGGTCCTGTACACCGACGGTCTCGTCGAGACCCGTCTCCACCCCATCGACGACCGCCTCGACGTCCTCCTCAGCTTCCTCGACGAACCCCAACGGCCCCTTGAGGAGACCTGCGACCTCCTGCTCTACGGCCTGCGCCACCCCGACGACCACGACGACGTCGCCCTGCTCGTCGCCCGGGCCCTCTAGGCGGGCGCGGCAGGGAACGCGGGTGGCGGGAGAGGCGTTCTCATGGATGAAAGGAACGGGGGCGACAAGATGAGTGACAAGGCGCGGAAACTGTTCGAGGCGCTCGACCTCGACCACAGCGGAACACTGACCCGCGACGAGGTGATCATCGCCCTGCGGACCAAGGGCCCGACCCTGGCCGCGTCGGGGGACCTGCCGTTCTGGGCCCTGGGGGACGCCGACGCCTCCTCCGCCCTCTTCGACGCCGCCGACCAGAACGGCGACGCCCTACTGACCCTGGAGGAGTTCGCAGCCCTGGTGGACCGCCGCTTCGGCTGGCACTGACACCGACAGGCGCAGCTTCGGCAGACGGCCGCGTCATCAGCAGGCATAGCTCTCCGCCGAGCCGGAGCGACGTGCCGCCCGGCCGAGGTCAGTCGCTCTGCCGTCGGGCCTGTTTCACCTCGCGGTCGACGGCCCAGGCGTCGCCGACCGGGCCGAGGTGGCCGAGCTTGTCGGGGTTGATCACCGCGCGGATGGTCTGGATCCGGCCGTCGAGCAGCTCGAGGGCCATGGTCTGCAGGACCCTGCCGTCCCGGTCGCGGAAGATCGCGCCGGGCTGGCCGTTGACCTCGTGCAGTTCGAACGTCACGTCGATCCGGATCAGCCAGGGGAAGACCGTGCCCAGCAGCCGGGCCACGTTCTCGGCGCCCATGACCGCCTTGGCCAGCTGCGGGGCCTTGCCGCCGCCGTCCCCGACCAGCTGAACGTCGGCGGCCAGCAGGTTCTGCAGCCCGCCGACATCGCCGTTCTTCAGCGCGTCGAAGAACCGTGTCGCCAGCTCCTCACGGTCCTCACGGTCCGCCGCGAACCGGGGCCGTCCCGCCTGCATGTGCCGCCGCGCCCGTACCAGCAGCTGCCGGCATGCCGCCTCCGAACGCCCCACCGCCGCCGCGATGTCGTCGAACCCGAAGGCGAACACCTCTCGCAGCACGAACACCGCCCGCTCCAGCGGGCTCAGCCGCTCCAGCAGCACCAGCGCCGCCATCGACACCGAGTCCGCCAGCTCCACCGACCGCGCCGGATCCTGGTACGGATCGCTCAGCAGCGGCTCGGGAAACCACGGCCCGACATACTCCTCCCGGCGCACCCGGGCAGAACGCAGCACATCGATCGAGATCCGGGTCACCACGGCCGACAGATACGCCTTGGTCGACGCGGGTCGGGTCGCCGAGCCGTCGAAGCGCAGCCACGACTCCTGCACCGCGTCCTCGGCCTCACTCACACTGCCCAGGATCCGGTAGGCGATCGAGAACAGCAGCGGCCGCAGCTCCTCGAACTCCTCGACCTTGCTCACGCCGATCCCCTTCCCCTCTGAGGTGCTCCCACGTCGCGCGTCCATGGCGTGCTCCTCTGCCGTCATCAGTGGCTACACCCTCTGAGACGGGGTGGCCCGACCCCCTGTGACATGGCCGAATGTGACCTGCGTCTCCCCTCCGCGCAGGCGTCCTCGACGTGCCGCCTTCACACCGTGTCCGGGGTCGGCCGAACCGTGCTGCGAGACCTCGGCCGCCGGCCCACCACCCACCCGAACACCACCACCGAGCACGCCGCCGCGAACGCGCACCAGGTCGAGACGAACTCCAGCCGCCACAGCGCCCAGCACACCAGCGCGCCCACCCCGGCCAGCACGCCGAGCGCCACCAGCCAGCGGTCTCCGGACAGCAGCAACGCGCCGACCGTGGCCAGCAGATAGCCCGCGATGAGCACACCCGCATGCGGCAACCCGATGACGTAGCCGACGGTGTGCCCACGGATCTCGGCCCGCACGGGACGGGTGGCGATGGCGTACGCCAGCACGCCCGCGGTCGCGACGCCGGACGCCACGGGAATCGACAGCCGGGCTGTGGCATCCCGCGGAACGGCGCACAGGACGGCCGCCGGCACCCACACCGCAAGCAGGGGCAGGGCGATCACGGCCCAGGCGACCGTGGCGGGTCCGGTGCCGCCCCCCACCTGCCACACCCGCGCCTCGACCAGCTGATGGACGCCGAGCGGCAACGGCAGCGCCGCAAGAGGCAGATCGCCGGTCCGGTGCACGCGCGCCACGCAGGCCACACCGACGCAGGTGATCCCGGCACCCGCCACGAGATCGGCTGTCGCACTCCAGCACATGGCACCACCTTGGCGGCGACCGCTCGTCAATTCCAGCGGTGCCCCCGGCGACGCAGGAGTCTCAGCCACGTCTGCGGAGGTACCCCTCCAGCTCGGCGGCACCCGTCAGCATCGCCCGCCCACGGGCGGCCGGCCGGCTGCGCCAGTCGGACAGCACGTCGGACTCGTCGGAGACGCGGTACCCGGTCAGCGGGTCGCGGCGCAGCGTCGCGGGCCGCTCGGCCGCCGTGGTGGGTTCCAGGTCGCGGAGGGCGCTCTCCACCGCCTGCAGCGTCCGGCGGTCTTCGAGGAGCTGGGCGTGGTTCTCGTCGATCAGGCGGAACGCCTCCTCCGCCGTGCCTTCGTTCACCGCCCGCATGATCGACGTCGCTCGGGCGCGCCTGAACGGGCGTGCCGCCGCCGGCCTGCCGCGCCCCGTACCCGTCCCGCCCCGCTCCGAAGGCCGCACCCGGGCTCCCCGCTTCTGTAGCGCCTGCTCCAATTAGAGTGGGTTCATCAGCCCTGTACGAACTGAAGAGGCGCACATGACCAGGGGGACCACCGGGCGGAAGCAGCGTGCGAACGGTGTGGAGTCCCGCCGCCGCATTCTCGACGCCACCGTGGAGATCGCGGGCGAGCGCGGCTACGAGGGCACGTCCATCGCGGCGGTCAGCGCCAAGTGCGGGCTGCCGGCCAGCTCGATCTACTGGCACTTCAAGGACAAGGACGACCTGATCGCCGCGGTCATCGAGCGCAGCTTCGAGAGCTGGCTGGCGGCGGTCGCGCTGCCGGGCGCAGAGAACGGTACGCCGCTGGAGCGGGTCACTGCGATGGCGGCGAACGTCGCGAAGGCGCTGGTCGACGTCCCCGACTTCCTGCGTCTCGGCCTGATGCTCGCCCTGGAGCGCCGCCCCACGGAGCCGCGAGGCCGGACGGTGTTCCTGCAGGTCCGCGACATCGCCCATCAGAGGACTGCCGATGTGGTCAGGGAACTGTTCCCCGACCTGGCCGAGGCCGACGTACAGACCCTGACCAGCTACGCCCTCGCCGGCGCCGACGGCCTGTTCGTGCACCGGGAGATCAACGGTGCGGCCGTCGACCTGGTGGCGATGTTCGAGCTGCACGCGCGGCTGCTCCACGACGCGGCGACCCGCATGGCGGCGAGGACGAAGACAGCGACACAGCCCCACAGCTGACGGTCGGCTGTGAACCAGCACTGACGTCCGAGGAACCACAAGCCCAGGCCGCCCGCCGTATTCGCTTCTATCGTGGGAACACACTGATGGTTGGCGCCAAGGCAGGCAGCACATGAGGAAACCGCAACCGATCGACTACGCGGCGGTCTTCCAGGCCCTGCCCGGCATGGTGGCGCTGCTGACGCCCGAGCTGGTGTACGTCGACGTCAACGACGACTTCGCGCAGCTGGCCGGGCGCACTCGTGAGCAGTTGCTGGGCCGCTACATCTTCGATGTCTTTCCGGAGAACCCGAACGATCCGGCCGCGGCCGGCATGCGGGAGACCCGGGAGTCGATGCTGCGCGTGGTGGCCACGGGCGAGCGGGACACCATGGCGGTGCTCCGCTACGACATCGAGGACGCCCAGCGGCCCGGCCACTGGCAGGAGCACTTCTGGAGCCCGGTCAACGCGCCCGTCCTCGGCCCGGACGGGAAGGTGGTGCTGGTCGTGCACCGGGTGGAGGAGGTCACCGAGCTCCTGCGCGCCCGCGGCAGCCTGACCGACAGCGACCGGGCAAGCGTGCTGGAGGCCGAGCTCTACACCCGCGCCCGGGAGCTGCAGGAGGTCAACGAGCGGCTGCGCAGGGCCCACGCCCACGAGCGTGAGGTCGCTCTGGCCCTGCAGACGGCGATGATGCCCACCCCGAGGCATCTCGGTCCTCATCAGGCGGCGGTGCGCTACCGGCCCGCCATCGGTGACCTGAACGTGTGCGGCGACTGGTACGACCTCGTGGACCTGCCGGACGACCGTATGGCGGTCGCGGTCGGCGATGTCGTCGGCCACGGTCTGGCGGCGGCCTGCGCCATGGGGCAGCTGCACAGCGCGCTGAGCGCGGCCACCCGGGTCGCCGACGGACCGGCGCAGGCCCTGGAGGCCCTCGACATGTACGCCTGCTCCGTCGACGGGGCCGAGTCCGCCACGGTGGCGACGACCTTCATCGACTGGGTCGGGCGCAGCATCACGTACAGCTGTGCCGGCCATCCGCCGCCCGCCGTGCTGCACCCCGACGGCACCGTGTCCTTCCTGGACCAGGCCACCGACCCGCCGATCGACGCACGCCCGGGCCGCGTCGCACGGCCGCAGGCCCGTGTGCCCTTCGCGGAGGGCGACACCCTCGTGCTGTACACCGACGGTCTGATCGAGCGCCGTAGCGAGGACATCGACACCAGCCTGGGCCGCCTCACCGACTGCCTGGCCCGCCACCGGCGGACCACTCCCGAGGCTCTGGCCGACGCCCTGCTGGCCGACCTTCTCCCCGCCACGGGCAACACCGACGACACGGCGCTGGTCGTCGTCAGCCTGTAGCCGACGGGCCCCACCGCCACGAAGCGTTCCTGCCGAGACGGTCGCCTTCGCACTGCCGCCGACCGGCGCTCACCCATGCCCGCAGTACTGCACATGGCACCCCCGGCGTCCCCCAAAGCGCGAAAGACCTTCGCCTTTGACATCGTTCCGGGCCTTTGCGGCAAGGCCGCCTACGGATTCGCCTCAGTCTCCCCCGTACTCAGCAGGAGGTACACCGCATGGTCGGCAGACATGCAGCGGGCAGGCACCACGCCGCCCTGGCCACACTCGGCACCCTCGTCCTCACCGGGCTCCCCGCGGTCGCGGCGGCCGCCCCGCCGCCCGCGCCGGGGCCCCTGCCCTCGGCGGCCCGGACCCTCGGCGCCGACAAACCGTCGGCGCAGATCCTGAGCGCGATGGAGCGCGACCTGCATCTGACGCGGGCGCAGGCGGCCACCCGGCTGGTCAACGAGGAGGAGGCGGGCACCCGTGCGGGCAGGCTGCACAACGCCCTCGGCGGGCACTTCGCCGGAGCCTGGGTGAGCGGGAAGACCTCCGCCGAGCTCACCGTCGCGACCACCCATGCGGAGGACGTGCCCGCCATCAAGGCGCAGGGCGCCAAGGCCGTGGTCGTCAAGGCACCGCTCAGCGCCCTGGAGGCCGTCAAGGCGAAGCTGGACGCTGCCGCCGTCCGCGTGAAGACCCACGACACCCCGGTCTGGTACGTCGACGTGCCGGAGAACCGGGTCGTCGTCGAGGCGACGAGGCAGTCGGCGGCCGCCGCCTTCCTCAAGGCCGCCGGGGTGGAGGACCGGGGTGTGGCGGTCCGGCTGACGAAGGACCGGCCGCGGCTGATGGCGGACCTCGTCGGCGGCGAGGCCTACTACATCAACAACGCCGCCCGCTGCTCCATCGGCTTCTCCATCACCAAGAGCCAGCAGCAGGGCTTCGTCAGCGCGGGCCACTGCGGCAAGGCAGGCGACAAGACCGCCGGCTACAACAAGGCAGACCAGGGCACGTTCCAGGCGTCCACGTTCCCCGGCAGGGACATGTCCTGGGTGGCCGTCAACAGCGGTTGGACCGCCACGGCCGAGGTCAAGGGGTCGGGCGGCAGGAACACTCAGGTCGCCGGGTCGGTCCAGGGGCTCGTCGGGGCGTCGGTCTGCCGCTCCGGCTCCACCAGCGGATGGCACTGCGGCACCATCCAGCAGCACAACGCGTCCGTCGACTACGCCCAGGGCACCGTCGACGGCCTGACCCGGACCACGGTGTGCAGCGAACCGGGTGACTCCGGCGGTCCGTTCCTCTCCGGCGCCCAGGCGCAGGGCGTCACCTCCGGCGGCTCCGGCGACTGCACGACCGGCGGAACCACCTTCTACCAGCCGGTCAACCCGATCCTCAGCACCTTCGGCCTCACCCTGAAGACCGCGTCCGTGCAGACCGGCCCGCCCGCCCCGCAGGGCGCCGGCACGGCGCACGCATGGGCCGCCGGCCGGGTCTACGAGGTCGGAGCCACGGTGACCATTGCGGGCGTGCGCTACCAGTGCCTGCAGACCCACCAGGCGCAGGGTGCCTGGTCGCCGGAGGGCACTCCGGCCCTGTGGCAGCGGGTGTAGCGGGTACGGGCCCCGGTGCGGGGGCGCGGCCCCCGCACCGCCCGCTCAGCGGACGAGTTCCGCGGCCCTGGTCGCCTTGCCCAGCAGCCACTCCAGCGGGCCGCGCCGGAAGTACCGGGCCCACAGCGTCGCGAACACGGTCACGGCGACGACGAAGCCGAGCAGCACATGCAGCGGGGAGCCGGGCAGTTCCTCGATGCCGAGGACGTGGATGCCGACGATGTGGAACACATAGGCCGTCAGGGACATCGATCCGACCGCGATGACCGGGCGGGTGAGCCGGTGGAAGCGCGGGAAGGCGTCGACCGCGGCGAGACAGGCGGCCAGGACCGCGATCGCCAGGCCGGCGTTGGCCACGATCGACAGGGTCGTCTCACTGTGCGGTGAGGCCACCAGCAGGCCTGCCGGGGTGTCTCCGTTCGGGTAGCCCCAGGTGTCGGACCACCAGGCCGACCCGGCCGAGCCGCCCTCGCCCGGGCCCCCGGAACTCAGCTTCGACAGGGCGCCGGGGACGAGGTGCAGGGCCAGCCAGGAGCCGCCGTAGCCGAGGACGGCGAGGCCGACACCGGTGAACGCCAGCCGGATGCGTACGGCGGTGGCGGCGAGATCGAGGCGGGCCACGGCCATGCCGGCGATGACGAACGGGACCCAGGTCAGCGCCGGGTAGCTGCCGGTGAACAGCAGCGAGACGATGCCGTCGCCGCCCTCGGGCCAGGCCCAGATGCCGCCCGGGCCGCCGTCGGCGGCATTCAGGGAGCCCTGGACGACGTACAGGATCTGGGGCAGGACCAGGGTGCTCGCTGCCGCGATGACCGCGAGCGTTCCGGCGCCGAGGCGGTACAGCGGCAGCACGAGCAGGAGGTACAGGCCGTAGAAGGCGAGGATCACCTCGACCGGTGTGCCGGTCAGGGTGAGCGCGGTGCCCAGGGCCAGCAGGATCAGCGCCCGGATGACGACCTTGGCGACGGCCTGGCGGCCCGCCCGGCCGGTCCTGGGGGTGCGCCGGCCCGTGATCAGCATGATCGAGAATCCGGCCAGGAAGGCGAACAGGGCGGAGGCCCTGCCATGCGCCAGCTCCATCAGGTGGCCGGTGACACCGCCTTCGGCCGGGTCGGGGCCGACATGGGCGGCGTACATGCCGTAGACCGCGAGGCCACGGGCCAGGTCCACGCCGATCAGACGGCCCGCCTGGGAGCGTTGAGCCGGCGAAGCTCCGGTCGGCTCGCTCGCCGGGCCCTCGGGCCGTGCGGAGTCGGGCGCCACGAGTGCCGTGTCATCTGCGTTCCGGGTCATGTCCCCAGACTGGAGAGGCGCTCGGGCAGGGGGTATCCGGCGGGTGTCCGGTCCTCCCCCGCCACCTGGCGGGGACGGCCGCCGGGCGCCGGGACAGATCCCCCCGAGTGGCGGGAGTGCGTTGCCGTGCAGTCTCATGAGGCGGTCGGAGCGACAGCGCGCCGAGCAGCAGCCGAACGTGCGGCCGCGGACGTACGCACAATGACGACGAGTACATCGTCACCGCGCTGCGGACCGGCGCGGCCGGCTTCCTGCTCAAGGACCCGGAGCCCGATCAACTCGCCCAGGTGGTGCAGACGTTGGAGGCCGACGGGGTCGTCATGTCACCGAAGACCGCCGGGCGGGAGGCCTGCCTCGGGGCCGGTGCCGGACACTCGGGCGTGGCCTGCGCCGCGGAGGGCGGAGGCCACGTCGCACGAGCGGTGCCGCACCGCGCCCGTCGGCACCTGCAGCGTAGTCAGATGTATTCGGTCGCCGCGTCCAGCAGCCAGTCCGTCAGGTAGCCGGCGAAGGACGAACGGACCAGCACCCAGAATCCGGCCCCGGGTTCGTCCCTGGCCACCAGGACGACCTGTGTGCGGCCCAGCGTCGTCTGCGCGCAGCGGCCGGCGCCGAAGGCACGCGGGTGCAGGTCCAGCGCGCAGCCGTGGGCCAGCAGGTCGCGGGCGCTGGGGCCGGAGACGAGGAGGGTGGTGCGCTGGGCGGAGACGTCGGTGACGGAGACGGGCTCCTCCCCGACGGCCGCCCGGATCCGGGTCTCCAGGTCCCGCTCGCTGCCCGGCGGGCCCACCACCAGCCATTCGTCCGGGCCGAGCCACAGCGCGGTCAACTCGCCCGCACGGATGGCCGTGTTGGGTTCGAGCGGCAGCTGCAGGCCCAGGGCGAGCCCGACGGCGTCGGCCGCGCCTCCCTTGGCGTCGAGGCGGACGTTCACCTGGGCCAGGAAGGGGAGTTCGGCCAGCCGGACCGCCCCCTGGGAGGTGCGGGTCGCGGCGGCCAGGCGGTCGGCGTACTGCGCCAGGGGGCTGCGGGGCGGGGCGGTGATTGCGGTGTCAGCCATCGCGGCGGGCTCCCTCGGGGTCGTAGAGGACGGGGCCGGCGACGGTCACCGGGACCAGGCGGTCGCCCACAGGGGCGTACAGCCGCTCGCCGATGCGCTCCCGGCCACCCTTGATCAGGGCCAGCGCGAAGGTGCGGCCGAGGGCGGCGCTGCGGTAGCTGGAGGTGACGTGGCCGAGCATCGGGACGGGTGGCGCGGGCAGTTCGCTGTCGGCGACCAGTTGGGTGCCCTCCGGGAGGAAGGTGCCGGGGTCCTCCGGGAGCAGGCCCACCAGGTGCTTGCGGTCGGGGCGGAGGGTGTCGGCGCGGGCGAAGGAACGCTTGCCGATGAAGTCCGGCTTCTTCTTCGACACCGCCCAGCTCATCCCGAGGTCGTGCGGGGTGATCGTGCCGTCGGTGTCCTGCCCGATGATCGGGTAGCCCTTCTCGGCGCGCAGGACGTGCATGGTCTCGGTGCCGTACGGGGTGATGCCGTACGGGGCGCCGGCCTCGTACAGCGCCTCCCACAGAGCGAGCGCCTCCCACGGCGACACGTTGATCTCGTAGGCGAGTTCACCGGAGAAGCTGATCCGGCAGACGCGCGCCTCGATGCCCGCGACGGTACTCTCCCGCCAGGCCATGAACGGGAAGTCGTCGTTGGAGACGGCGAGTTCGGGTGCGAGCGAGCCGAGGACGTCGCGGGACTTCGGGCCGACCAGGGCAACCGTGGCCCACTGCTCGGTGACCGAGGTGCAGTGGACCTGCAGCTGAGGCCACTCTGTCTGCAGCCACTCCTCCATCCAGTCCAGTACGGTCGCCGCGTTACCGGTGGTCGTGGTGACCAGGAAGCGGTCGGGGGCGAGGCGGATGACCGTGCCGTCGTCGAAGACCATGCCGTCCGGCTTGCACATCACGCCGTAGCGGATCATGCCGACCTTCAGGGTGCTCATCATGTTGGTGTAGAGCAGGTCGAGGAAGACTCCGGCGTCCGGGCCCTGGACGTCGATCTTGCCGAGGGTGGAGGCGTCCATGAAGCCCACGCTCTCGCGGGTGGCCGCGCATTCGCGCAGTACGGCCGTCTCCATGTCCTCGCCGTCCTGGGGGTAGTACCAGGGGCGCTTCCACTGGCCGACGTTCTCGAACAGCGCGCCGTGTTCGACATGCCATCCGTGCAGGGCGGTGGTGCGGACCGGGTCGCTCAGCACGCCCCGGTCCCGGCCGGCGAGGGCCGCGAAGGAGACGGGCGTGTAGGGCGGCCGGAAGGTGGTCGTGCCGAGCACGGAGATGTCCACGCCGAGCAGGTCGGCGACCACGCCGCCGGCCAGGACGCCGGAGGTCTTGCCCTGGTCGTTGGCGGTGCCGGCCGTGGTGTAGCGCTTGGTGTGCTCGACCGAGCGCATGCCGGCGCCGGTGGCGCGGGCCAGGTCGTCGATGGTGACGTCCCGCTGGAGGTCCACGAAGCGGGGGGCGCCCTCGCGGCCGGGGACGGTGAAGACCTGCATGGGAGGCGTGGCCTGCGGCTGGGCGGGCACGGCCGGGAGCGCCGGGGCGTCCGGGGTGTAGCCCTCGGCCTCGATGGCGCGGGCACCGGCGGCGGCACCCTGGGCGAGCACGGCGACCAGGTCGAAGACGCCGTTCGCGCTGCCCGCGACCTCGACGGCCTGCCGGACGACGTCGGGCACGAAGGTGCCCAGCGCCTCGTCGTAGCGGAGCTTGCCGCCCGCCTGGCTGAACAGGTGCGCCACCGGGTTCCAGCCGCCGGAGACCAGCAGCAGGTCGGCGTCGAACTCCCGCTGTGCCGCGGTCTCTCCGAACGGCGCCACACTCACGGCGGTCAACCGCGCCTCGCCCTCCGTGCCGGTCACCGCGTACCCGGCGAGCACCTCGATGCCCGCCGCGCGGGCGCGGTCCGCCCACTCGCCCGGTGCGGGGCGGGTGTCGACGATCGCCGCGATCCGGACGCCCGCCGCGGCGAGGTCCAGTGCGGCGGCGTAGGCGCTGTCGTTGGTGGTGAACACGACCGCGTGACGGCCGGGCAGGACGCCGTGGCGGTGCAGGTGGGTGCGGGCCGAGGCGGCCAGCATGATGCCGGGGCGGTCGTTGTCCGCGAAGGCCAGCGAGCGCTCGTGGGCGCCGGTGGCGAGGACGACGCGGCGGGCGCGGATGCGGTGGACGCGCTCGCGGGAGACGTTCTGAGGGGCCTGGGCGCCGAGGTGGTTGGTGCGGCGCTCCACGGCGAGGAGGTGGTTGTCGTCGTAGTACCCGAAGACGGTGGTACGGCGCAGCACGCGGACCTCGGGGGCGGACTCCAGCTGGGCACCCAACTCGGCTGCCCAGTCGAGGAGTTCGCCGGTACCGAGGAGGCTGCCGCCGAGTTCGGGGCGGTCGTCGGCGAGGATGACGCGGGCGCCGCTGCTTGCCGCGGCCGCTGCCGCCGCGAGGCCGGCCGGGCCGGCGCCGACGATCAGCAGGTCGCAGTGGGTGTGTACGGCGTCGTAGCGGGCGGGGTCCGGTTGGGTGGCGAGGCGGCCCTGGCCGGGGAGGCTGGTGGCTACCAGGCCGTCGTAGAGCTCGACGGTGGTGGCCGGGAGCATCGGCTCGGGGAAGGGTTCCTCGATCTGGATGACGGCGTTGGGTTCTTCTACGCCTGCCGAGAAGATGCCGCGGGGGCGGCCGAGCTTGATGCTGGTCGCTGCGGCGATCACTCCGTTGGCCAGCAGTGCCGACGCCAGGGTGTCGCCGCGGAAGCCCTGGTATTCGGTGCCGTCGAAGGTGAACGTCAGGGGGGTGCCGCGGTCGACTCGGCCCCCCGTGGCCAGACGGTGAGGTTGGCTGTCGTGCCGTGCTGGGGGCTCCGCCCCCAGACCCCCGTTCGGCCCTGAAGGGGCCTCGTCCTCAAACGCCGGACGGGCTGGAGTTGCCGAGCCGGGCTGAGAGGTGAAGGGACGCGGCGCAACCGTCTCCGGGCGCTCCTCCCCCGACCGGTATATCGCCAGGATCTCGTTCGTCGACGTGTCCCGTACCGCGTTGAACCAGCGGCGGCAGCCCGCCGAGTGGCTCCAGCGCTCGGCGAAGGGGCCCTTGGGGTTGTCGCGGAAGAAGAGGTACTTGGCCCACTCCTCGTCGGTCAACGCCGACGGGTCCTCCGGATACGGGACGTGGGCCTGGCCGCCGTAGTGGAACTCGGCCTCGTCGCGGGGCCCGCACCACGGGCATGAAATCAAAAGCATGGTTCGGGCTCCCTAGTGGGCCACCGCGGCAGCGCCGTGCTCGTCGACGAGCGCGCCGGTGGTGAAACGGTCGAGCGAGAAGGGGGCGTTGAGGTGGTGAGGCGTGTCGTGGGCGATGGTGTGGGCGTAGACCCAGCCGACGCCCGGGGTGGCCTTGAACCCGCCGGTTCCCCAGCCGCAGTTGAGGTACAGGTTGTCGACGGGGCTGAGGCCGACGATCGGTGAGGCGTCGGGGCTGACGTCGACGATGCCTCCCCAGGTGCGCAGGACGTGGGCGCGGGCGAAGACCGGGAAGAGCTCCAGGGCCGCCGCCATCTGGTCCTCGATGATGTGGAAGGCGCCGCGCTGGGTGTAGGAGTTGTACGCGTCGATGCCCGCGCCCATCACCAGCTCGCCCTTGTGCGCCTGGCTGACGTACACGTGGACGGCGTTGGACATGACGACGGTGGGGTGCACCGGCTCCAGGAGCTCCGAGACCAGAGCCTGAAGCGGATGGCTCTGGACGGGGAGGTCGATGCCGGCCATGGCGGCGAGGACCGAGGTGTGGCCCGCCGAGCAGAGGGCCACCTTGCCGGCCGCGATCGGGCCCAGGTTGGTCCGGACCCCGACCACTCGGCCGCCGACCACGTCCAGGCCGGTGACCTCGCAGTTCTGGATGATGTCGATACCGGCCGCGTCCGCGGAGCGGGCGAAGCCCCAGGCCACGTAGTCGTGCTTGGCGATGCCGGCGCGGGGCTGGTAGGTGCCGCCGAGGACCGGGTAGCGCACGTCGGGTGAGATGTTGACGATCGGGCAGACCTCTTTGACCTGCTCGGCGTCGAGCCACTCGGCGTCGACGCCGTTGAGGCGGTTCGCCTCGACTCGGCGGACGCTGTCGCGGACGTCCTGGAGGCTGTGGGCGAGGTTGAGGACACCGCGCTGGGAGAAGAGGATCGGGTAGTCCAGCTCCTCGTCCAGGCCCTCCCACAGCTTGAGGGCGTGCTCGTAGATGCCGGCGCTCTCGTCCCACAGGTAGTTGGAGCGGATGATCGTGGTGTTGCGGGCCATGTTGCCGCCCGCCAGCCAGCCCTTCTCCAGCACGGCGACGTTGGTGATGCCGTGGTTCTTGGCCAGGTAGTGGGCGGTGGCCAGGCCGTGGCCGCCGCCGCCCACGATCACCACGTCGTACGACCGCTTCGGCTCAGGGTTGCGCCAGAGGAAGTCCGGGTGGTCGGGGAGGTCGGCGCCGGGGGTGGTGGGGCTCATCGGGCGTCTCCTGAAGTACCGGAAAGGTGCGGGTAGAGCGGGTGCTTGGCGGCCAGGGCCTCGGTGCGGGCGCGCAGGGCCGCGATGTCGGGCTCCGGCTGGAGGGCCAGGGCGATCACGTCGGCGACCTCCGTGAAGTCCTCCTCCGTGAAGCCGCGGGTGGCCAGCGCCGGGGTGCCGATGCGCAGGCCCGAGGTGACCATCGGCGGGCGGGGGTCGAAGGGGACGGCGTTGCGGTTGACGGTGATGCCGATCTCGTGGAGGAGGTCCTCCGCCTGGCGGCCGTCCAGCGGCGATTCCCGCAGGTCCACCAGGACAAGGTGGACGTCCGTGCCGCCCGTCAGGACCTTCACCCCGGCTGCCGCCGCATCCGCCTGCGTGAGACGCTCGGCCAGGATGCGGGAGCCGGCCAGCGTGCGGGCCTGGCGTTCGGCGAACTCCGCTGTCGCGGCAACCTTGAAGGACACCGCCTTCGCGGCGATGACGTGCTCCAGGGGGCCGCCCTGCATGCCGGGGAACACCGCCGAGTTGATCTTCTTGGCGAGGTCGGCCTCGTTGGTGAGGATGACTCCGCCGCGCGGCCCGCCGAGCGTCTTGTGGGTGGTCGTGGTGGTGACGTGGGCGTGCGGGACCGGGTTCGGGTGCAGTCCGGCCGCCACCAGTCCGGCGAAGTGCGCCATGTCGACCATCAGCAGCGCGCCGACCTCGTCGGCGATCCGGCGGAAGGCCGCGAAGTCCAGCTGCCTGGGGTAGGCCGACCAGCCCGCGATGATCATCTTGGGGCGGTGTTCCTTGGCGAGCTGCTCGACCTCGTCCATGTCGATCAGGTTGTCCGCCTCGGACACGTGGTACGGCACCACGTTCAGCATCTTGCCGCTGTAGTTGATGCGCATGCCGTGGGTGAGGTGGCCGCCGTGTGCGAGGTCCAGGCCGAGGATGGTGTCGCCGGGCTGGAGCAGCGCGAAGAAGACGGCGGTGTTGGCCTGGGCGCCGGAGTGCGGCTGGACGTTGGCGTAACCGGCCCCGAAGAGGGACTTGATCCGCTCGATCGCCAGCCGCTCGGTGACGTCGACGTGTTCGCAGCCGCCGTAGTAGCGGCGGCCGGGGTAGCCCTCGGCGTACTTGTTGGTGGCGACCGAGCCCTGCGCCTCCATCACGGCGGTGGGCGCGAAGTTCTCGGAGGCGATCATCTCGAGGGTGGACTGCTGGCGGTGCAGTTCGGCGGCGAGGGCTTCGTGGACCTCGGGATCCAGCTCCGCCAGCGGGGTGTTCAGCGCGTTCATACGGCGTTCGCGTTCCTCTCGGCGGCCTCGACGACGTTGGCCAGCAACATCGCGCGGGTCATGGGGCCCACTCCCCCGGGCATCGGCGCGAGCCAGCCGGCGACCTCGGCGGCCTCCGGGTGGATGTCGCCGACCAGCCCGTTCTCGGTGCGGGTGATGCCGACGTCCAGGACGGCCGCGCCGGGGCGCAGCATGTCCTTGGTGATCAGTCCGGGCGATCCGGCCGCCGCGATGACGATGTCCGCCTCGCGGACATGCCAGGACAGGCCCTTGGTGCCGGTGTGGCAGAGGGTGACGGTGGCGTTCTCGGAACGGCGGGTGAGGAGCAGGCCGATGGGCCGTCCGACCGTGATCCCGCGTCCGATCACGCACACCCGGGCGCCCGCGAGGGGCACCTCGTAGCGGCGGAGCAGTTCGACGATGCCGCGCGGGGTGCAGGGCAGCGGCGCCTCGGTGCCCAGCACGAGCCGGCCGAGGTTGACGGGGTGCAGTCCGTCGGCGTCCTTGGCCGGGTCCATGCGGGCCAGTACGGCGTTGGCGTCCAGGTGGCGCGGCAGCGGGAGCTGGACGATGTAACCGGTGCAGGCCGTGTCGGCGTTGAGTTCGTCGATGACGTCCTCGACCTGCTGCTGGGTCGCGTCCGCGGGCAGATCACGCCGGATGGAGGCGATCCCGACCTGCGCACAGTCCCGGTGCTTCCCGCCGACGTAGGCATGACTGCCGGGGTCGTCCCCGACGAGGACGGTGCCAAGGCCCGGCGGCCGCCCGCCGGTCGCGGTCAACTTCGCGACGCGCTCGGCGAGTTCGCGGCGAATCTCGGCGGCGGTCGCCTTCCCGTCAAGCACTTGGGCAGTCACCGACGGCACTCCTTCTAACTGGGCGGGAGTAGAGCGCCCCATAGGGGCGCGGGGAACTGCGCGACCAGCCACAACGAACCAGCAGCCGATCGACAACCAATCGCGGCACTACGAACGGCTCACCCACGGAGACGGGACATGGTCGGGTCGAACAGAGGCTCCTCGCTCACGACCGCTTCGATGCGCTGATCGAAGTAGCCGATGTGCAGCGTGTTGCCGGGCACGGCATCCTCGGCCGGCAGCCACGCATAAGCGATCCCCTTGCCGATCGTGTAGCCGTACGCCGCGCTGGTGACATAACCAACCGCGCGCTCACCGTCGAACACCGGCTCCTTGCCGAGGACGACCGACTGCGGGTCGTCGATGGTGAGGCAGGTCAGCTTCCGTCGTACGTCGGCCTTGCGGCGCTCAAGGGCCTCCTTTCCGATGAAGTCGCCCTTGTCGAGCTTCACGGCGAAGCCGACGCCGGCCTCGTAGGGATCGTGCTCGTAGGTCATGTCGGTGCCGAAGGACCGGTACCCCTTCTCCAGGCGGAGGCTGTTGAAGGCGCCGCGGCCCGCGATGACGCCGCCGAGCGGCTTGGCCGCCTGCCACAGGGTGTCCCAGAGCTTCTGGCCCTGGTCGGCGGTGGTGTACAGCTCCCAGCCGAGTTCACCGACGTACGACAGGCGCATCGCGGTCACCGGCACCGAGCCGATGTAGGCGCGCTTGGCGCGGAAGTACTTGAGGCCGTCGTTGGAGAAGTCCTCGTCCGTCAGCGGCTGGAGGACCTTGCGGGCCAGCGGGCCCCACAGACCGATGCAGCAGGTGCCGGGGGTGATGTCGCGGACCTGGACGGTGCCGTCGGCGGGGAGGTGGCGGGTGAACCAGTCCAGGTCCAGGTTGCCGTTGGCGCCGACCTGGAAGAGGTCGCGGGCCAGGCGGGCGACGGTGACGTCGCTGCGGATGCCGCCGTCGTGGTCGAGCAGGAGGGTGTACGTCACCGAGCCGACGGACTTGGCGACCTTGCCGGTGACCAGCTTCTCCAGGAAGTCCGCGGCACCGGGGCCGCTGACCTCGAGGCGCTTGAGGGCCGTCATGTCGTACATCGCGACGGTCTCGCGGGTGGCCTGCGCCTCCGCGCCGACGATGGGCGACCAGAACTGCGCCGCCCAGTCGTTGGGGGTGGGGATGTTGCGGCCCCCGACGAGGGAGGCGTTGGCCTCGTACCACTGCGGGCGCTCCCAGCCGTTCGCCTCCAGGAAGAAGGCGCCGTGCTCCTGCTGGCGGGCGTGGAAGGGGCTGGTGCGGATCGGGCGCGGCTTCCCGGACGGCTGGAGGGGGTGGAGGATGTCGTAGACCTCGACGAAGTTCTGGCAGTCGCGGGCCAGGACGTACTCCGGGGACAGCTGGTGCGGCTCGAAGCGGTTGACGTCGCACTCGTGCAGGTCGAAGGAGGAGCAGTAGCCGTCGACCAGCCACTCGGCCATGGCCCGGCCGACGCCCGCGGAGTGGGTGACCCACACGGCTTCGGCGACCCAGAAGCCCTTGACGTCCTGGGATTCGCCGAGCAGCGGGAAGTTGTCGGTGGTGAAGGAGAACAGGCCGTTGATGCCCTCCTCGACCTTGGCCTCCTGCGTCGCGGGAAGCAGGGACTGGGTCTCGGTCCAGGCGGGCTCGAAGTCCTCCTCGGTGAACTTCAGGACCGACGGCATGGGTGCGGCCTCGTCGAAGGAGAGGATCTCGTCCGCGGTGATGGGCATCGGGCGGTGGCCGTAGTAGCCGATGCCGATGCCGTCGAAGCGGTCGCGGTAGTAGAGGTCTGCGTCCTGGTGGCGCAGGATCGGACGGACCGCCTCCTCGGTCTGTCCCGCGAGCGCCGGAACGGGGCCGGTCCAGGCGAGCTGGTGGGCGAGCGGGGTCAGCGGGAGGTTCATGCCGGCCATGCGGGCGATCTTCGGGCCCCAGATGCCGGCGCAGCACACGACGATGTCGGCCGCGATCTCGCCCTGGTCGGTGAGGACCCCGGTGACGCGGCCGTCGGCCTGCTGGACGTCCAGGACCTCGTGGCGGGCCAGGAACGTCACGCCGCGCTCGGTGGCGCGGCGGATCTGCGCCTCGACGGCGAGGACCGCCTTGGCGAGGCCGTCCGTGGGGACGAGGAGGCCGCCGAGGACCTTGTCCCGGTTGACCAGCGGGTGCTGCTCGACGCACTCGTCGGCGCTCAGCAGCCGGGCCTCGATGCCCCAGGCGGTGATCCAGCCGTGCCGGCGGTGCAGTTCCGCGAGGCGCTCCGGGGTGGTCGCCACTTCGAGGCCGCCGACCTGCAGGAAGCAGGGCTTGCCGTCGACGTCGAGGGAGCAGAACTTCTCGACGGTGTAGCGGGCCAGCTCGGTCATGGTCTTGGAGGAGTTGGTCTGGAAGACCAGGCCCGGCGCGTGTGAGGTGGAGCCTCCCGTGGCGGGCAGCGGGCCCTGGTCGACCACGGTCACTTCGGTCCAGCCTCGCGCGGAGATCTCGTCGGCGAGGGCCGCTCCCACGACGCCCGCTCCGATGATCACCACTCGGGGTCCCGCCATCGCCGCACCTCCGAAATTCAAAACCGTTGAGTTGCTTTCTGCGCAACGTACTTCAGGTTGCGCAACTCAGCGTGCCTGTCACGGAAGGGGGGTGTCAAGGGGTCCGTGACGTCGGAAAACGGGGCGGAACACCGCCCCGGACACGGCGATGCCCGGCGGGCGGCGCACACCAGTGCACGCCGCCCGCCGGGCATGTTCGACCGTCCGCCGAGTCCGGCTGTCAGGGCCGGGCTACTTGATCCAGGCGTCCACCTTGTCCTTGTTGGCCTCGACCCACTTCTTGGCCGCCGCATCGTCCGTCAGCTTGTCCTGGGCGATGTACTTGGCGACCTCGTTCTGGTCGTCGTTCGTCCAGGTGAAGTTCTTCACCAGGTTGTAGGCGGGGCTGCCGGACTTGGCGAACTTCGCACTGACGACCTTGTTCAGGTTGTACACGGGATAGTCGCAGGCGACCTTCGCCGCGTCGGTGTCACAGCCCGTCTTGTAGGCGGGCAGGGAGACCTTCTTCAGCGGGACCTCGGACAGGAACCACTGCGGCTCGTAGAAGTAGCCGATCACCCACTGCTTGTTCTTCTCGGCGGTGCGGAAGGCCTGGATGAGCGCCGTCTCGCTGCCCGCGTACACCACCTTGAAGTCCAGCTTCAGGTTCTTGACCAGCGCCTCGTCGTTGGTGACGTACGACGGGTCGCCGTCCAGGAGCTGGCCCTTGCCGCCCGACTCGGACGTCTTGAACTTCGACGCGTACTTGTTGAGGTTCTTGTAGTCGAGGATGTCGGGGTGCGCCTTGGCCAGCCACGGCGGCACGTACCAGCCGATGATGCCCTTGTTGCCGGTCGGGCCGGCGTCCACGGCGGTCTTCTGCTGGTCGATGTACTTCTTCACCAGGTCGGGGTGGCCCCAGTTCTCCAGGACCGCGTCGACCTCGCCCGTGCCGAAGCCCTGCCAGGCGATCTCTTCCTTGAGGTTCTTCTTGGTGACCGTACAGCCGAGGTTGTGCTGGGCGACGTATGCGACGACGGCCGCGTCCGCCTCGTAGCCCACCCACGGGTTGACGGCCAGGTTGAAGGTGCCGCACTTGCCCGAGCTTCCCGAGCCCGCGGCGGAGCTGTCGCCGACCTTCGCCCCGCCGCACGCGGTGAGGGTGAGGCCGAGGACGGCCAGGCCGGCCGCGCCGGCTCGCCAGTGTCTTGCCATGGTGTCGTGCTCCTTAAGCGCCGGCGCGACGCGCCGCGGCCTGAGTGATCCGGTCGAACATGACTCCGAGAAGGACGATGGCCAGACCCGCGGCCAGCCCCTTCCCGTACAGCTGCTGCTGTGAGAAACCGGCCACGACGTCGTAGCCGAGAGCGCCTGCACCTACCAGGCCGCCCACAACAACCATCGACAGCACATAGATCAGGCCCTGGTTGGTCGCAAGCGTCAGGGCACTGCGTGACATCGGCAGTTGAACCTTGGTGATGATCTGCCAGGTGTTGCACCCGGCGGAGGTGGCCGCCTCCACGGTGGTCTCGGGCACGGCCCGGATCCCGTCCGCGATGATCTTCATGGCCACGGGTGCCCCGTAGACGATCGCGGCCACGATGGCCGTGAAACGCGTGGGGCCGAACAGCGCGAGGAACGGCACGAGGTACACGAAGGGCGGCATGACCTGGGCGGCGTCCAGAGTGGGCCGGATCAGCCGGTCCACCATCATGCTGCGCCCCATCCACACCCCGAAGACGATGCCGAGCACCATCACCAGCACCGTCGCGACGAGCGTCGAGGCCAGCGTGGTCATGGCGTCCGACCACAGACCGGTGCCGACCAGCAGGCCCACGCACACGGCCGTGGTGACCCCGGACTTCCAGCCGCCGAGCACCACGCCCAGCGCGACCAGCACCGCGCCGACGAGCCACCACGGGGAGTCGGTGACCAGGGTCTGGAACGGATTGAGCAGGCCGTTGGTGATGACGTCACGGATGGCGTTGGTCACGCCCGAGAGGCTGTCCTGCGCCCAGTTGGTCGCACTGTCCGCCGCGCTCGCGATGTGACGGCCGACGGTGCCGTCACCGGGGAAGTCGGCCGCCCACAGGTAGGTGTGCGACAGATAGATCAGGACCGCAGTGACGGCGGCACCGGCGCCCAGCAGCGGTCGCCGCCACTTCGTGAAGTCGTGCTTGGCGTTCCGTGCGTTCTCCTCGCGTGCGGCGGCCGCGGTGGTCACCCGGTCCAGGACGATCGCCATGACCACGATGGCGAGGCCCGCATTGAAGGCCGTGCCGACGTCGAGCGACTGCAGCGCCTGCAGGACGATCACACCGAGGCCTGGCGCGTTGATCAGAGCCGCGATGGTCACCATGGCCAGGGCGGCCATGATGGTCTGGTTGACGCCCATCACCACGGTCCGCTTGGACATCGGCAGCAGGACCTTCAGCAGCGACTGGCGGCGGGTGGCGCCGAGAGAGTCGGCCGCCTCGACCGTCGTCTTGGAGACGTTGCGGATGGCGTGCGCGGTGATGCGGATCGTCGGCGGGGCCGCGTAGATCACGGTGGCGATGGTGGCGGAGGCACCGCCGATGAGGAAGAACAGGGTCAGCGGTGCCAGGTAGACGAAGGTCGGCATCGTCTGCATGAAGTCCAGGAAGGGCGTGGCGATCCGGTTGAACCGGTCCGACAGCCCCGCCCACACCCCGAGCGGGATCGCGAACAGCAGCGCCACGAACACCGCGGACAGGGTGAGGGAGAGGGTGTCCATGCTCTCCTGCCACAGCCCCTGCAGCCCGAAGAAGGTGAACCCGGCGACGGCCAGCAGCGCCACCCGCCAGTTGCCCACGGCCCAGGAGACGTAGCCGGCGATGCCGACGACACCGAGCCAGCCGATCTCAGGGACCGGGCGGGCACCGGAGGGCTGCGAGATCAGGTGCTGGATGAAGGTCACCAGGTTGTCGATGACCAGCCGGATCTCGTTGAAGAAGTACAGGAAGAGCGGGTTGGAGTTGCGGTTGGCGCCGATGGAGTCGTTGAAGTCGTTGATCCACCGGTGCAGATCGGTCAGGTCGGCCGCCGCCAGCGACAGCGTCTGCTTTCCGCGCAGTACGGCGAACAGCAACAGCCAGACGACCACGATCGCGGCGAGCACCATGGGCCGGCTGATCCTCCGCGCCGCCTTGACGGGCGCAACAGGCTCTGCGGCCTCTGTTTTCTCGGGTTTCTCCACGGCGACGGTCATCACGCGCCGCCTTCCTGCCCGGCTACCACCGCGAGGATCTCCTCGTCGCCGACGATGCCGAGCAGCTTGCCGTTCTCGACGACCTTGATCGGCTTGTCGGCCGCGAGCACCGCCCGGGTGGCCTCCTTCACCACGACGTCCGGGCCCAGCTCGGGGCCGTCCAGCTCGTCGCCGTCCTCCGGCGCCCGCATGATCCAGCGCAGGGTGAGGACGTCGCCGCGGGGCACGTCCTTGACGAACTCGCGGACGTAGTCGTCGGCCGGGGCACCCACGAGTTCGTCGCCGGTGCCGCACTGGACCATCTTGCCGTCGCGCATGATCAGGATGCGGTCGCCCAGCTTCAGCGCCTCGGAGAGGTCGTGGGTGATGAACACCATGGTCTTGCCGACCTCGTGGTGCAGGCGGATGACCTCGTTCTGCATGTCGCGGCGGATCAGCGGGTCGAGTGCGGAGAACGGCTCGTCGAAGAAGAGCACGTCCGGGTCTCCGGCGAGCGCCCGGGCCAGACCCACGCGCTGCTGCATACCGCCGGAGAGCTGGTCGGGGTAGGAGTTCTCGTAGCCGGCCAGGCCGACCAGCTCGACCACTTCCATGGCCCGCTTGGTGCGCTCCGCCCTGCTCATGCCGCGGATCTCCAGGCCGAAGGCCACGTTGTCCACGACCCGGCGGTGGGGCAGCAGCCCGAAGTGCTGGAAGACCATGGAGAACTTGCGGCGGCGCAGATCGCGCAGCCGGGCCGCGTCCGCCTCGCGGATGTCCTGGCCCTCGAAGACGACCTCACCTGCGGTGGGTTCGATCAGCCGGGTCAGACATCGCACCAGGGTGGACTTGCCGGAGCCGGACAGGCCCATGACGACGAAGACCTCGCCCGGCGAGACGTCGAAGTTCACGTCGCGTACGGCGGCAGTGCAGCCGGTGCGGTCCATGAGCTCACGACGGCTCAGCCGGCACAGCTCCTCGGAGTCCGGTACCCGGTCGGCCTTCGGCCCGAACACCTTCCACAGATTGCGCACGGATATGACGGGCGTGCCGTCCGAGTCCTGGGGGGTGCCGCGCCGCTGCGCCACCTCGGTCTGTGTTGGGGTCACGATCGACCTCTCTTCGGCGTTCAGCCGCGGAACCAGCGCTGCGGCCGGGGTTGGATGTTCTGCCAGATGTGCTTGGGCTCTCGGTACTCGTCCAGGCCGGTCGGTCCCAGTTCCCTGCCTACGCCCGAGTGCCCGAAGCCACCCCATTCCGCTTGCGGCACATAGGGGTGGTAGTCGTTGATCCACACCGTGCCGTGGCGCAGTCGCCGGGCGACCCGCTGGGCCTTTCCGGCGTCCTGCGTCCAGACGGCGCCGGCGAGGCCGTACTCGGTGTCGTTGGCGATGCGTACGGCATCGTCCTCGTCGGTGAAGCGTTCGATGGTCAGCACGGGGCCGAAGGATTCCTCGTGCACCACCCGCATGTCCTGCGTGCACGCGTCGAGCACGGTCGGCGGGTAGTAGTGGCCGTTCGCGAGGGCGGGGTCGGTGGGCCGCTCCCCGCCGCAGCGCAGTACGGCGCCCTCTTCCAGACCGGCTGCGACATACGCCTCGACCTTCGCCAGGTGCTGGGCGGAGATCAGCGCTCCGGTCTCGGCATCGGCGTCGAAGGGCCCGCCCAGGCGGATCTGCCGGGCGCGGCGGACGACCTCGTCGACGAAGCGGTCGTGCAGCGAGTCCTCGACGATCAGCCGGGCACCGGCCGAGCAGACCTGCCCGGAGTGCAGGAAGACGGCGGTGAGGGCGAAGTCGACGGCCGTCTCGAAGTCCGCGTCGGCGAAGACGACGTTGGGGTTCTTGCCGCCGAGTTCCAGCGCCACCTTCTTCACGGTGGCGGAGGCGGTGGCCATGATCCGCTTGCCGGTCTCCAGGCCTCCGGTGAAGGAGACCATGTCGACGCGCGGGTCCTCGGACAGCGGTGCGCCGACCTCCGGGCCGGTGCCCAGGACGAGGTTGGCGGCGCCGGCCGGGAGTCCGGCCTCCTCCAGTGCCTTCATCAGCAGGATGGAGGTGGAGGGGGTGAGCTCGCTGGGCTTCAGGACGATCGTGTTGCCGGCGAGCAGCGCCGGGGCGACCTTCCAACTGGCCTGCAGCAGCGGGTAGTTCCAGGGGGTGATCAGTCCGCACACACCGACCGGCTCGTACACGACGCGGCTGACGGCGTCGTCGCGGCCGGTGTCGATCACCCGTCCGGCGTCGGTGCCGCCGATCCCGCCGTAGAAGCGGAAGCAGGAGACGACGTCGGCGATGTCGTACTCGCTCTCCACGAGCCGCTTGCCGGTGTCGAGAGACTCGGCGCGGGCGAACTCCTTGGCGTCGCGCTCGAGGATGTCGGCGGTGCGCAGCAGCAGGGCGCCGCGCTCACGCTCGGGGGTGCGGGGCCAGGGGCCCTCGTCGAAGGCTCGTCGGGCCGCGGCGATCGCCGCCTCCGTGTCGGGACGCGTCCCTTCCGCCACGGTCGCCGAGAGGGTGCCGTCAGCGGGGCAGCGGATCTCGCGGCGCCCGCCGGCCACCGGCTCGCGCCACTCTCCGTCCACATACAGATCTGCCACGCGCCAACCTTTCAAACGAAATTCGTTGCGCATCGTGCATTCAATTGCTTGTGGTGGAACACCCTGACGAATGACCAGACGGACGTCAAGAGGTTGACGGATGACGATTTCGCAAGGGGCCCAATGCCCCTTCCTCTCTTGACCGAGGGGCCCACCGGCCCGACCATGTTGCGTATCGCTCACCTTGTTGTGCAATACGCACCGACGGAGGCCGCACATGTCCCCTCGCCCGCAACCTGGCCGTGAGTACGTCCTCACCCTCTCGTGTCCCGACAGCGCGGGACTGGTCCACGCCGTGAGCGGCTTCCTCGTCAGGAACTCCGGCAACATCCTGGAAAGCCAGCAGTTCGATGATCGACTCCAGGGCCGCTTCTTCATGAGGGTCCACTTCGACGTTTCCGATCCAAACGCGGATCTGGAAACTCTGCGTTACCGGTTCGGCCCCGTCGCCGAGGCCTACCGCATCTCCTGGAAGCTGTGGGACGCCTCGACCCCGACCCGGACGCTCATCATGGTGTCCAAGTTCGGCCACTGCCTCAACGACCTGCTCTTCCGCCGCCGCACCGGCGCTCTCAACATCGAGATCCCCGCGATCGTCTCCAACCACCGGGACTTCGAGGGCCTGGCCCAGACCTACGGCATCCCCTTCCACCACGTCCCGGTGACCAAGGAGACCAAGCCGGAGGCCGAGGCGCGGCTGCTGGAGCTGGTGCGCGAGCTGGACGTCGACCTGGTGGTGCTCGCCCGCTACATGCAGGTCCTCTCCGACGACCTGTGCAAGCAGCTGGAAGGCCGCGCCATCAACATCCACCACTCCTTCCTGCCCAGCTTCAAGGGCGCGCGACCGTACGTCCGGGCGGGTCCGGATCCGGACCCGCCCCGCCGTCGTATACAGCCGCCGGTCGCCATTCCAGCCCGTCCGGCGTTTGAGGACGAGGCCCCTTAAGGGCCGAAAGCGGGGGCCTGGGGGCGGCAGCCCCCAGCACGCCCGCCGCACCGCCCTCAGCCGCCGAGCCGCTCCAGCACCGCCCGGCGCCACACTTCGGTCTCTTCGATCTGGTTGAAAGTGAACATGTGCAGGCCCGCCACCCCCGCCGAAGGCGCCGTGAGGGCAGGCTCGCTGCGCTGCAGCAGGCGGTCCGGTGAATAGCCCCCAGGGGCAGCGAACCGCAGGAACCACGACGCGTGCTTCGTCAGGAAGCGCGTCGACTCCCCCACCCCGATCTTCGTCGCCATCGCCAGCAGCTTGGTCCGCTGCACGGGCCCGGCGACACCCAGATACACGGGCAGGTCGACGTCCCGCCGCCGTATCCGGGCGATCCACTCCCCGAGCACGCGCGGATCGAAGCAGAGGTTGCTGACGATGTACGTGGCGTGCGCGCGCTTGTCCCACATCGCCTGGATGGTGATGTCGTCGTGGATGAGGGGGTGGCTCTCGGGATAGCCCGTGATGCCCACGCGGGCGAAGGGGTCGCCCAGCTCGGTGAGCCTGCGCAGCACCGGCAGGGCCCCGTCGTAGGCCCCGGCCGGCGGGTCCGCGTCGCCCGCCGGCACGAAGACGTCGTCCACGCCCGCCTCGCGCAGCCGCTCGACGACCTCCTTCAGATGCACCTCGTCCCGCAGCAGCCGCGCCGGCACGTGCGGCACGACGCGGTAGCCGTGCGCGGCGAGCCGGCCCGTCAGATCGAGGGTCGGCTCCAGGCCCTTGACCGGCGACGCCGTGACCGTGACCACGACGTCGCGCGGGACATGGGCGAGGACCTTGTCCTCGGTGGCCCTGGCGGGCAGCACCTCGTAGCGGACGCTGTCCAGCAGCGCCCTCAGGCCGGCGGCACCCAAGGCCTACCCGGCCTGCTTCTGGGCGTCGCGGTGGCGGTAGTACGCGGCCTTCGACGGTGCAAGGGGCTCCTTGCCGAGGATCAGGTCGGCGGCCTTCTCGGCGACCATCATCACCGGCGCGTAGATGTTGCCGTTGGTGACGTACGGCATCACCGACGCGTCGACGACCCGCAGGCCCTCCACGCCGTGCACGCGCATGCTGGTGGGGTCGACGACGGACATCTCGTCGGTGCCCATCTTGCAGGTGCAGGACGGATGCAGGGCGGTCTCGCCGTCCTTGGCGACCCAGTCGAGGATCTCCTCGTCGGTCTCCACGGACGGGCCGGGCGAGACCTCGCCGTTGTTGAAGGGGGCGAGCGCGGGCTGGTTGAGGAGCTTGCGGGCGACGCGGATCGCCTCGACCCACTCGCGGCGGTCCTGCTCGGTGGAGAGGTAGTTGAAGCGCAGCGCCGGGTGCTCGCGCGGGTCCTTGCTCTTGATCTTCACGGAGCCGATGGCGTCGGAGTACATGGGGCCCACGTGGACCTGGTAGCCGTGTCCGCCCGCGGGCACGGAGCCGTCGTAGCGGACCGCGATGGGCAGGAAGTGGAACATCAGGTTGGGGTAGTCCACGTCGTCGTTGCTACGGGCGAAGCCGCCGGCCTCGAAGTGGTTCGTGGCCGCGGGGCCCTTGCGGAACAGCCACTGCAGGCCGATGAAGGGGGCGCGCCACTTGGCCAGATACGGCTGCATGGAGACGGGCTGCTTGCAGGCGTACTGGATGTACACCTCCAGGTGGTCCTGCATGTTCTCGCCGACGCCAGGCAGGTCGTGGACGACGTCGATGCCGAGGGCGCGCAGCTCCTCCGCGTTGCCGACGCCGGACAGCTGCAGCAGCTGCGGGGAGTTGATCGCGCCGCCGCACAGGATGACTTCCTTGGCGCGGACCTGCTGCTTGGCGCCCTTGCCGCGCTGGTACTCGACGCCGACGGCCTTCTTGCCCTCGAAGAGGACGCGGGTGACCAGGGCGCGGGTCGTGACGGTGAGGTTGGGCCGCTTCCTGGCGGGCTTGAGGTACGCCTTCGAGGCCGAAAGACGGCGTCCGCGGTGGACGTTGCGGTCGAACTTGGCGAAGCCCTCCTGCCGGTAGCCGTTGACGTCGTCCGTCGGGGCGTAGCCGGCCTCCTGGGTGGCCTTGAGGAAGGCGCCGAAGAGGGGGTTGTCGGCCGGGCCGCGCTCCAGGACGAGGGGGCCGTCGTGGCCGCGGAACTCGTCGTCCGGGTCGGCCGCCAGGCAGTTCTCCATGCGCCGGAAGTAGGGCAGACAGTGCGCGTAGTCCCAGGTCTCCATGCCGGGGTCGGCCGCCCAGCGCTCGTAGTCCATGGGGTTGCCGCGCTGGAAGATCATGCCGTTGATGCTGCTGGAGCCGCCGAGCACCTTGCCGCGCGCGTGGTAGATGCGCCGGCCGCCCATGTGGGGCTCGGGCTCGGACTCGTACTTCCAGTCGTAGAAGCGGCTGCCGATCGGGTACGTCAGTGCCGCGGGCATGTGGATGAAGACGTCCCAGGGGTAGTCGGGGCGGCCTGCCTCCAGGACCAGCACCTTGTTCGCCGGATCAGCTGAGAGTCTGTTCGCCAGTGCACTGCCGGCCGAACCGCCGCCGACGATGACGAAGTCGTATTGGGGAGCCATGGTGCCTCGTCTCGCTCGCGCCGTAGATACGCGAGGCATGCTAGTACCAGTAGCGCTATACGCACTAGGTTGCGAGCCACGCAACTTACGGGCTGTTGATTTCACCACGGTTACTTGCAGCGGTGTTGTTTACTGCGCGTATAGTTTCGGAGTGAGCAACCACAGCCAAGACACCGAAACGTCAAATTCGCAGGCCGGCGGAGTGCAGTCGGTCGACCGGGCAATCAGCGTCCTGGAGATCCTCGCGCAGCGCGGCGAGGCAGGGGTCAGCGAGGTGGCCGCCGAGATCGATGTTCACAAGTCCACCGCCTTCCGCCTTCTCGGCGCCCTGGAGGCGCGCGGTCTGGTGGAGCAGGCGGGCGAGCGCGGCAAGTACCGGCTCGGCTTCGGCATCGTACGCCTGGCCGGCGCGGTGACGGGACGCATCGACATCACGCAGCAGGGCCGCCCGGTCTGCGAGCGGCTCGCCGAGGAGATCGGTGAGACGGTCAACATCGCGGTGCTGCAGGAGCACTACGCGATCAACCTGTACCAGGTGCGCGGCCCCGGAGCGGTCACCGCGCACAACTGGGTCGGCCAGCTGACGCCGCTGCACGCGACGTCGAGCGGCAAGGTCCTGCTCGCATACCTGCCCGCCAAGGAGCGCGCCGCGCTGCTGGCCGAGTCCGGCCTGAAGAAGGTCACCCCGCACACCATCACCTCGAAGGCGAGGCTCGAGAAGAACCTCGCCGAGGTGCGGGAGGCCGGCTACGCCTGGACCAAGGAGGAGCTGGAGATCGGCCTGCACGCCATGGCCGCCCCGGTTCTGGACCGGGACGGCGAGGTCATCGCGGCGGTCACGGCATCCGGCCCCTCCTACCGCTTCACGGAGGAGCGGATGCGCGAGCTCGCCCCGGTGCTGATCAAGGGTGCGGAGGAGATCAGCCACCGGATGGGCTACCTGGGCTGAGTCACCCCTGGGAGAGGCCCAGCCGCTCGTTGACCCAGTCGTGGAAGGCTCCGATGTGGTGCTCGCTGGGCACCAGGACGCCACCCTTGGCGTACATCCGGGAGCTCATGCCGGGCTGTGTGCGCTCGCATGCGTCGAAGTCCTGGCGGTTGACGCGGTCGAAGAGCTCCACGGACCGGCTGACGTCCTTGCCGCTCTCGACGACGTGCGGCAGGTAGAGCCAGTCGCACTCCACGATCGTGCGGTCGACGGCCACCGGGTACATCCGGTGGAAGATCACATGGTCGGGGACGAGGTTGATGAAGACCTGCGGCTTGACCGTGATCGCGTAGTAGCGGCGGTCCTGGTCGTCGGCGACCCCCGGGATGCGGTCCAGGCCCTCCGAGCCGTCGACGGTGAAACCCTGCACCTCCTCACCGAACTCGGCC
This sequence comes from Streptomyces sp. NRRL S-646, assembly GCF_000720765.1. Classification (GTDB taxonomy): domain Bacteria; phylum Actinomycetota; class Actinomycetes; order Streptomycetales; family Streptomycetaceae; genus Streptomyces. The sequence goes on along the minus strand of NZ_JODC01000002.1, from coordinate 360,760 downwards.
CCGTGCCCGACGTAGTACTGGGCGGCATAGCCGTCGGCGAACTCCGGGAGCACCTCGGTGAGTTCGGGGTGGATCGTGGCGCAGTGGTAGCACTCCATGAAGTTCTCGATGATGAGCTTCCAGTTCGCCTTGACGTCGTAGACGATCCGCTTGCCGACGGACAGGTTGTCGATGTCGTAGTGCTCGATCGACTCCACGTCGCCGAGGCGGGCGACGATCTCGCCGATGACGTCCTCCTCGAAGGAGGGCGGGTTCTCCGCCAGGCACACCCAGACGTAGCCGAGCCATTCACGGACGGCCACGCTCACCAGGCCGTACTCGGTGCGGCCGACGTCGGGCATCTTGGTGAGGTTGGGCGCCGCGACCAGCTTGCCGTTGAGGTCGTACGTCCAGGCGTGGTACGGGCACTGGAAGGCCCGCTTGACCTCGCCGGTCTCCTCGGTGCAGAGCTTGGCGCCGCGGTGCCGGCACACGTTGAAGTAGGCGCGGATCGAGTTGTCCCGGGCGCGGGCGACGAGGATGCTCTCGCGGCCCACGTCGACGGTGCGGAAGGCGCCGGGCTTGGCCAGCTCGGAGGAGCGTGCGACGCAGAACCACATGGTCTCGAATATGCGCTCCTGCTCCTGGGCGAAGATCGCCGGATCCGTGTAGGAGGAGCCGGGAAGGGTGGCGATCAGGCTGTCCGGCAGGCTGGTCGAGGTCACGGTGCACTCCTCGGGACACGTGGGAGAGGGGAAGCGCCCCGTAGGGGCGCGGGGCTGTATCGATATGCGGCTTCGCCGCGGGGCGCGACCAGCCACAACGGCGCCGCAGGAGAAAGACGACACATCACGGCACTCACAGCGAAGCGCTCAGTTGCTTGCGCCAGCGGGTGAACAGCCGCGGCTGGTTCATCCCGAGCACGGCGACCGGTTGTCCGGCACGCCGGTAGACGGCCAGGACGTTGCGGTCGTCCGCGACGCCCTCCTCGACCGTCACACTGTCGGCGCCGGCCGCATGACCGGCGAACTGGATCTTCACGCCGTACTGGTCGGACCAGAAGTACGGCGGCCGGGGCACCCCCGGTTCCACCGCACCGCCCGCCAGCAGCGTGGCGATGGCGGCGTCCGGGCGCTCGCGCGCACCGGTCCAGTGCTCGACGCGGCGGTGGGCGCCCGCCCGGGGGTCGTACCAGTTGGCGCAGTCGCCGACCGCGACCACGCCGGCGAGGCTGGTGCGCCCGTCCGCGCCGCACTTCACGCCGTTGTCGAGCGCGACGCCGGAGCCTTCCAGCCACTCGACGCACGGGCGTGCGCCCACGCCGACGACGACGATGTCGGCGGGGACACTGCGGCCGTCCTCCAGCAGAACGGCGTCGACCTGCCGCTCGCCGCTGAGCCCCTTGACGCCCACGCCGCACAACAGCCGTACTCCGTGGTCGGCGTGGAGGCCGGAAACCACGGCGCCCATGGTCTCGCCGAGCGGGCCCGCAAGCGGCGTCGGGGCCGCCTCGATCACCGTCACGTCGAGCCCGAGGGCGTACGCGGTGGAGGCCACCTCGGCGCCGATGAAACCGCCGCCGATCACCACCAGCCGACCGCCGCGGGCCAGTTCGTCCCGCAGGGCGCGGGCGTCGTCCAGGGTGCGCAGGGTGTGCACTCCGGAAAGGCCCTCGGCCCCGGGCAGCCTGCGCGCGGCGGCACCGGTCGCGATGACGATGCCGTCCGCGCGGAGCCGGCTGCCGTCGGCGAGCCGCAGGGCTCGCTCTGTCCGCTCGAGTCCGGTGGCGCGCGCGCCGAGCAGCCACTCGGCCTGCAGGTCCTCGTCGTCCGTCTCCAGCACGAGGTCGGCTTCGCCGATCGTGCCGGCCAGGAACTCCTTGGACAGCGGGGGCCTGTCGTACGGGCGGTGGGTCTCGTCGCCGATGACGACGAGCCGTCCGTCGTAGCCCTGCTTGCGCAGTGAGCGCGCCGCCGACAGGCCGGCCAGCGAGGCGCCGACCACGGCGACCGTCCTCACGCGGGACCCCCGGCAAGACGGGAGGCGATGCAGGGCGGCAGGTTGGGAGCGTCGGTCGACACCTGGACGTAGATCATGCCGTCCTCGACGACCACCTCGTGCGTCCGCACCGGCAGCTTGGCCGGCGGGGCGTCGACGGCGCCGGTGCGCAGGTCGAACTTCGAAGCGTGCAGCGGGCACTCCACCTCGCAGCCCTCCAGCCAGCCGTCGGCGAGCGAGGCGTCCTGGTGGGTGCAGGTGTCGTCGATGGCGAAGACCTCGCCGTCGTCGGTATGGAACACCGAGACCGGCGGATCTATGTCGAGCCGGAAGGCCTCACCTCGCGGGAGATCCGCGAGACGGCACACGGGAATCATCATGACACCTCGGTGCGTATAACGAAACGGATTGCGGTAAGCGCAACATCAGTCTGAGGTCGCCCTGAACCCTTGTCAAGGAGTTCAGAGGCCCTGTTGACCCCTGCCGGATGTTGCTCTTCATGCAACTTGGCGCACGATGAGCAACAGGGTCAGGGCAGGGGTCGGCACCGGGATCAGTGCCTTCGAGCAGGTCAGCAGGTCAGTGACCGCGTGCGATCCAGTCCTGCAGGTGCGGGGCCTCCGCGCCGATGGTCGTCGTGTCCCCGTGACCGGTGTGCACGACGGTGTCGCCGGGCAGGGCCAGCAGCCGTTCGCGGATGGACTCGATGATGGTCGGGAAGTGGCTGTACGACCTTCCCGTGGCCCCTGGGCCGCCGGCGAAGAGCGTGTCACCGCTGAAGAGTGCGCCGAGCGCCGGCGCGTACAGACAGACCGCTCCGGGGGCGTGGCCGGGCGTGTGCAGCACGGTCAGGTCGACGCCCGCCACCGTCAGGACCTGGCCGTCGGCCAGTTCGGCGTCGGGCACCCGCTCCGGGTGGGTCTGCTTCCACAGCGGCAGGTCGTCCGGATGGAGGAGGACCGGCCCGCCGGTGCGCTCCGCGAGGCCGGGCGCGGCGTCGATGTGGTCGTTGTGGGCGTGGGTGCACACGATCGCCCGCAGGGTCCGGCCCCCGACGGCCTCGGCGATGGCCTCGGCGTCATGGGCCGCGTCGATGACGATCACCTCGTGGTCGTCGCCGATGATCCACACGTTGTTGTCGACGTCCCAGGTGCCGCCGTCCAGCGAGAACGTGCCCGAGGTGACGAGGTGTTCGATGCGTGCCGCCATCAGAGCACCACCACCGAGCGCAGCACGTCGCCGCCGTGCATCCGCTCGAAGGCCTTCTCGACCTCGTCGAGAGCGATGGTCTCGGTGACGAAGGCGTCCAGGTTCAGGCGGCCCTGCAGATAGAGGTCGATGAGCATCGGGAAGTCGCGGGAGGGCAGGCAGTCGCCGTACCAACTCGACTTCAGCGATCCGCCGCGGCCGAAGACGTCCAGCAGCGGCAGATCCAGCTTCATCTCCGGGGTCGGCACACCGACCAGGACGACCGTGCCGGCGAGGTCGCGGGCGTAGAAGGCCTGCTTGTACGTCTCGGGGCGGCCGACCGCCTCGATGACCACGTCGGCGCCGTGGCCGCCGGTCAGCTCGCGGATCGCCTCGACGGGGTCGGACTCCTTGGAGTTGACGGTGTGGGTCGCGCCCAGCTTGCGGGCGGTCTCCAGCTTCCGGTCGTCCAGGTCCACCGCGATGATCTTCGCGGCGCCGGCCAGGTTCGACCCGACGATCGCGGCGTCGCCGACGCCACCGCAGCCGATGACCGCCACGCTGTCGCCGCGGCCGACGTTGCCGGTGTTGATCGCGGCGCCGATGCCCGCCATCACGCCGCAGCCCAGCAGACCGGCGGCGGCCGCGGAGGCTGCACGGTCGACCTTGGTGCACTGCCCCGCCGCGACCAGCGTCTTCTCCGCGAACGCGCCGATACCCAGCGCCGGGGACAGTTCGGTGCCGTCCTCCAGGGTCATCTTCTGCTTGGCGTTGTGGGTGTTGAAGCAGTACCAGGGCCGGCCGCGCAGACAGGCCCGGCACTGCCCGCACACCGCACGCCAGTTGAGGATGACGAAGTCACCGGGGGCGACATCGGTGACGCCCTCCCCCACCGCCTCCACCACACCCGCGGCCTCGTGGCCCAGCAGGAAGGGGAAGTCGTCATTGATGCCCCCCTCGCGGTAGTGCAGATCGGTGTGACAGACCCCGCAGGCCTCGATCTTCACCAGCGCCTCGCCCGGTCCGGGATCGGGCACGATGATCGTCTCCAGGCTGACGGGGGCGCCCTTGCCCCGCGCGACGACTCCACGGACCTGGTGCGTCATGGCCACTCCTCGGCTGGTACGAGACCTCAGTCAGATGTTGCTCAATGCGGCACACATCTCATGTGCCGCAACACAGCATCGTGGAGCGCCGACCGGGGGTCAAGGTCTCGGATGCGCCGTTCGACCGGCGTCGTCGCCGCCCGACCGGTGATAGCGTTGCCCGGAATTTACGGAGAGCCGATGGAACGACGCCAGCTGGAATACTTCATCGCCGTTGCCGAGCACGGCGGATTCACAGCCGCGGCCATTGCACTCCATGTCGCACAACCCTCCCTGTCCCATGCGATCCGGTCACTGGAGCGCGAATTCGGCGGCAGCCTGTTTCATCGGCTGCCGCACGGCGTGGTACTCACCGCGGCGGGTGAGGCGCTGCTTCAACCGGCGCAGCAGGTGCTGCGGGATCTGTCCACGGCCGGCGCCCTGGTCCGCGAGGTCCTCGGACTCAGCGGCGGCCGGCTCGACATCGTTTCGCAGACGACCCTGTCGGTCGATCCGCTCGCCGGCATGCTGGGGCGCTTTCACCGCGCGCATCCCAAGGTCTCCGTGCGCGTGGTCGATCCGGAGCGGGGAGCCGCCGTGGCGCACATGGTCGCGGCCGGCCAGTGCGAGCTCGGTCTGGTGGATGCCTCGGTGCCCACGGCGGACCTGAGCAGCATCGACCTGCCGGCACAGGAGATGCATGTCGTCCTGCCCCCCGACCACCCGCATCCGGCCGGCCCCACCATCACCTCGCGTGAACTCGCCGCGCTGGACCTGATCGTGACCCCGCCGGGCACCGAAACCCGCGCGGCGCTGGACGACGTGTGCACCGCACTCGGCGTCGCGCCGCGGATCGTGGTGGAGACCGCGCACCGCGCGATGATCGTGCCGCTGGTCCTCTCCGGCGTCGGCGCTTCCCTGCTGCCCACGTCCATGGCCCAGGACGCGGCACTCCGGGGAGCCCGGATGCTCTCCAACCGTCCTCGGCTGCTGCGCCACGGCCGGCTGGTCTGGCGCCCGGGCCCGCTGTCGCCCGCCGCCCAGGCGTTCGTGGACCTGGCGTCCTCGCCCGCCCCGCCACCTGAGCAGGCAGCGACGCTCTAGGTATAGAAACTTTCTACCGCCTTCATTCAAAACCGGTTCAGCCGGATTCACGCTCTGTTGTTGACCGGCTTCGACGGCGAATGCCATTTTTTACTCCACCGCTGGCAGACCGGCCGGAAGTCCAGCTGCATCACGCCGACAATTCGGCGAGGAAAAAAGCGTGTGACATTTCCGCGGCGTACCCCAACGGAGAAATACATGACCGAGTTCGACGCCGGACGGCACATACTCCCCCGGCCGGACGCCCGCCGGCCCCTGACGACCGCCATGGACGTCCACGACCAGGAGACCGCCTTCACCCCCATCGGCCCGGTCCCGCCACCGGAGGGCGCACCGAACGTGGTGATCGTGCTCGTGGACGACCTCGGCTTCGGCACCTCCAGCGCCTTCGGCGGACCGTGCGAGATGCCCGCCGCCGAACGACTCGCCGACGGCGGGCTGCGCTACACCCGGTTCCATGTCACGGCCCTGTGCTCACCGACCCGGCAGGCCCTGCTGACCGGACGCAACCATCACTCGGTCGGTATGGGCGGCACCACCGAGATGACCACGGCGGCGCCCGGCTACAACGGCTTCCGGCCGCGCAGCGCGGCGACCATGGCCCAGATCCTCCAGGGCAACGGCTACAGCACGGCCGCGTTCGGCAAGTGGCACCAGACCCCGCCGCGCGAGATCAGCGCGGTCGGCCCGTTCGACCGCTGGCCCACCGGCGAAGGCTTCGACACCTTCTACGGCTTCATGGGCGCCGAGATGAACCACTGGTACCCGCTGCTGTACCAGGGCACCACCCCGGTCGAGCCGGACCGCCGCCCCGAGGACGGCTACCACCTCTCCGAGGACCTCGTCGACCACGCCATCGACTGGGTCCGCACCCAGCGCACGCTCACTCCGGACCGCCCGTTCTTCACCTACCTCGCGCTCGGCGCCGCACACGCTCCGTTGCACGTCGGCCGGGAATGGCAGGAGAAATACCGCGGACGCTTCGACCACGGCTGGGACGACCAGCGCGAAGTGACCCTGCGGCGGCAGAAGGAACTCGGCGTCGTACCGCAGGACGCGGAGCTCGCCCCCTGGGCCGAGGGCGTTCCCCACTGGGACGAACTCACCTCCAACCAGCGCCGGCTGGCGGCACGGTTCATGGAGACGTTCGCCGCCTTCACCGAACACGCCGACGTACAGGTCGGCAGGTTCATCGACGCGCTGGCGGAACTCGGCGAGCTGGACAACACCGTTGTCCTCTACATCCTCGGGGACAACGGCGCCTCGGGTGAAGGCGGCATCGAGGGAACCATCGTCGAGCACCGGCTCGGGCACGGCGTGGTGGACGACCCGGACGAGATGATCGAACACCTCGACGAGATCGGCGGCCCGCGCAGCTACCCGATCGCCCCGGCGGGCTGGGCCCTGGCCCTCAACACCCCCTACCAGTGGACCAAGCAGGTCGCCTCGCACTTCGGCGGCACCCGTGACGGCATGATCCTGCACTGGCCCGGCGGGGTCCCCGAACGCGGCGGGCTGCGCCACCAGTTCTCCCACGTCATCGATGTGCTGCCGACGATCCTGGACTGCGCGGGGATTCCGGCACCCTTCAGCGTCGACGGTGTGCCGCAGCAGCCCATGGAGGGCACGAGCATGTGGCGTACGCTCGCCGATCCCCGGGCGCCGGAGCATCGCCGTACGCAGTACTTCGAGATGTGCGGCAACCGGGGCATCTACCACGAGGGCTGGATGGCGGTCACCCGGCACGGCATCCCCTGGGAGATGGTGCCGGACGGGGGCAAGCGGTTCGCCGACGACGTCTGGGAGCTCTACGACCTCGACCACGACTGGAGCCAGGCACACGACCTCGCCGCCCAGCACCCCGACAGGCTGCGCCGGCTCCAGGACCTGTTCCTGATCGAAGCGGCGAAGTACCAGGTCTTCCCGCTGGACGACCGGGTCACCGAGCGGGAGAACCCCGCCGTGGCCGGTCGCATCGATCTGCTCGGCCACCGGACGTCCGTCACCTACCGCGCCGGAATGCGCCGGTTCACCGAGGAGACCACCCCCAACATCAAGAACCGCTCGCACAGCATCACCGCGGACGTCGGCATACCGGACGACACGACGGCCGAGGGCGTGCTCATCGCACAGGGCGGCCGGTTCGGCGGCTGGACCCTGTACGTCACGGACGGAAAGCCGGCGTACGCCTACAACTACTTCGGGATGAGCGTGTACACCGTGCGCGCCGCCGAGCCCCTGGCACCGGGACGGCACGAGGTCCGGCTCGAGTTCGACTACGACGGCGGAGGACTCGGCAAGGGCGGCACCGCCGTCCTCATGGTCGACGGCGCGAAGCAGGCGACCGGGCGGGTCGAGCGCACCATCCCGTACTACTTCTCCTTCGACGAGACCCTCGATGTCGGAGTGGACCTGAGCACACCGGTGACCGACGACTACTCCGCCCTGGACAACGAGTTCACCGGGACCATCCACACCGTCCGCATCGACCTGGACGGCGCCACCACCGAGTCGTCCGACTACGACGGCGGGCTGCACCGCCGGGTCATGGGGGCCCAGTGAGCTGCTGTACGCCGTCCGGCGGCCGCGCGGCGGACCGGCCCTCGCCACGGTCGGCCGCCCTGCACCGGGCGAGCACCGAGGGCATGGTGGCCGTGCCCGCCGGCGAGTTCCTGATGGGCAGCGAGGACGCGCTCGCCTACCCCGCCGACGGCGAGGGCCCGGTGCGCACGGTCTCCGTCGATGCCTTCCGGATGGACGCCTGCACGGTGTCGAACGCACAGTTCTCGCGCTTCGCCGCCGAGACCGGGTACCGGTCCGGCGCGGAGCGGATCGGCTGGTCCTTCGTCTTCGCCGGTCTGCTGCCCGACGACTTCCCGCCGACCCGTGCAGTGGTGGGCGCGCCCTGGTGGCGGCAGGTCGAGGGTGCCGACTGGCGGCATCCAGACGGGCCGCACTCCACGTGGGAGGACCGGGCGGATCATCCGGTCGTGCACGTCGACTGGGACGACGCCCGCGCCTACTGCGACTGGGCCGGCAAGCGCCTGCCCACCGAGGCGGAGTGGGAGCGCGCCGCCCGGGGCGGCCTGCACGGCAAGGTGTTCCCCTGGGGCGACGAGCTGGAACCGGGCGGTCGCCCCCGGATGAACGTCTGGCACGGCGCCTTTCCCGAGCGGCATCCGACAGCCGACGGCTGGTACGGCACCTGCCCGGTCAACGCCTTCGAACCGGGCGGCTTCGGCCTGTACAACGCCACGGGCAACGTATGGGAGTGGTGCGAGGACCCGTTCTCCCCCTCCCGGGACGGACAGCTGCGGGTCACCAAGGGCGGCTCCTATCTGTGCCACGCCTCGTACTGCCGCCGCTACCGGGTCGCCGCGCGGCAGGGCCTTCCCCCGGACTCGGCGACCGGCAACGTGGGCTTCCGGTGCGCTCTGGGCACGGCCTGATCACTCATCGACTTCATCCCTCGGACAACGGCGCGACGCATCGCCGTACAAGGAGCAGGACCATGGCAAAGAGAACACGACACTGGCGCGCCGGCTCGGCGGGCATGGCAGTGCTAGGCCTCACCCTCACAGCTTGCGGCGGCGTGAAGGTCGGTGACAGCACGGCCGGCGCGGGCAGCAGTTCGGGCAAGTGCGGCACGTTCAACCTCGCGGTCAACCCCTGGGTGGGCTACGAGGCCGATGCGGCGGTCGTCGGCTATGTGGCCGAGCACAATCTGGGCTGCAAGGTCGAGAAGAAGGACCTCAAGGCGGAGATCGGCTGGCAGGGGTTCGAGACGGGTGAGGTCGACGCCATCCTGGAGAACTGGGGCCACCCGGACCTGGAGAAGAAGTACATCACCCAGCAGAAGACCGCCGTCGACCTCGGCCCGACCGGCAACAAGGGCGTCATCGGCTGGTACATCCCGCCATGGCTGGCCAAGGCGCACCCGGACATCGTCGACTGGAAGAACCTCAACAAGTACGCGGCCCACTTCAGGACCTCAGAGTCGGGCGGCAAGGGCCAGCTGCTGGACGGCGACGCCTCGTACCAGACCAACGACGCGGCACTGGTGACGAACCTGAAGCTGAACTTCAAGGTGGTGTACGCGGGCAGCGAGACCGCGCTCATCCAGGCCTTCCGCACCGCCGAGAAGAACAAGCAGTGGGTGATCGGCTACTTCTACGAGCCGCAGTGGTTCTTCTCGGAGGTGCCGCTGGTCCACGTCAAGCTGCCCAAGCACACTGCGGGTTGTGACGCCGATCCGGCGAAGGTCGCCTGCGACTACCCCGTGTTCGACCTCGACAAGATCGTCAGCACGAGGTTCGCCAAGTCCGGCAGCCCGGCCTATGACCTGGTGAAGAACTTCAGGTGGAGCAACGCCGACCAGAACACCGTGGCCAAGTACATCGCCGTGGACAGGATGACGCCGGAGGCGGCGGCGAAGAAGTGGATCGAGGCGAACCCCGACAAGGTCAAGGCCTGGCTCGGGTAGTCCGGCCCGACCGCGCAGGGTCAGTCGTCCCGGATGCAGGCGCCGCTGAGGGCCGGAACAGTGGCCTCCGGCCGGGTGAGGGAGCGGGCGCCGAGGCGGAACTGGTCGAGTTTGTCGACGATGGTCCGGCCGACGGGGGTGTGGCCCCAGATGCTGATGCCGTGGTGGGTGGTGGGCTGCCAGGTGGTCTCGTCGATGACGACGGGGTTCCAGCCGACCTCCCACTCGAAGCCCGAGGGGGTGCGGGCGTAGTAGGACAGCTCCCTGTCGTTGGTGTGCTGTCCCACCGACTGGGCCATGTCGAAGCCGAGTTCGCACACCCGTTGGTAGCTGCGGGCGACGTCGTCGAGCCTGGCCACTTCGATGTTGAGGTGCTGGACGCGGGCGCGGACCGGATCGATCGGCAGGCCGCGGACGGCGGCGACGGCGATGGAGTGGTGACGTTCGTTGACGCGCAGGAAGCGGATCTTGAGCTTGACGCCGCTGATGGTCTCGTCGATGTAGTCGGTCAGTCGGGCGTCGAAGACGGTGTTGAAGTAGCCGCGGAGCTGCGTCGGCCTGGTGGACGTGATCGCGATGTGCCCCATGCCGGAGTCGCCGGTGACGAAGCCGGAGGCGAGCATCCGCAGCGGCTCCGCCGACTTCACCGGGGTGGTGTAGATCTCCTGGGTGATGCCCTTGGGTCCGGGGAAGCGCAGCAGACGTTCGACGCCGCGCAGTTCCGCTTCCTCGGCGGTGCCCTCGACGACGGGCACACCGTGGGCCCGTACCCGGGCCTCGATCTGTTCGAAGGTGGTGTGGTCGTCGAGGTGCCAGCCGGTGGCCACGACGTCCTCGGCCGGCCCGCGCCGCAGCAGGAAACGGCACTCCTGGTCGTCGAGCCGGAAGCGCATCACATCGCGGGAGACGGCGTCGTGATGCATGCCGATGGCATCGGTACCGAAGCGGCGCCAGTCGGTGAAGCGGTTGGTCCCGATGACGAGGTGGCCGAGGTGAACCGCGCCGAACACGGACGGCGTTCCCGGGGCGCCGTTCATCGCCGGCCCGCCAGGAAGTCGGCGCACAGCCGGTTGAAGAGGTCGGCGCGTTCGAACTGGACCCAGTGGCCGGTGTTGGCGACCATGTACAGGTCGCAGTCGGGCATGCGGTCGGCCAGCATCCGCCCGCCGCTCGGCCGGTTGACCTTGTCCGCGGCACCCCACAGCACCAGGGTGGGCACGGGGAGGCGGGCGTCGCGCGTGAAGTCCATCTTCCACAGGGCGCGCAGCGACTTCGGGCGCCGCAGCGGAGGGGCCGCGACGACCTCGGGGGCGATGCTGTCCTGGTAGCGCAGGTCGATGACGCTGTCCGGCACGTCGGCGGCGTTGAAGACCAGGTAGTTGCGGATGAACTTCTCCAGCTTCAGCCGTGAAGGGCCGTCCCCTGTGTAGTAGTTGAGCAGGCTGTTGAGGCCTGGAGTGGGCAGGGCGCGGCTGGCACCGATGCCGCCGGGGCCCATGAGGAGCATGCGGTCGACCCGGTCGGGGGTGTCCAGGGCGATGCGCAGCGCACAGGCACCGCCGAGGGAGTTGCCGACCAAGTGGGCCTTGTCCAGGCCGAGTCGGTCGAGCAGACCGCGGATGGAATCGGCGACGCTCCCGAACGGGTCGGCGACGTCGATGCCCTTGGTGCTGCGTCCGTAACCGGGCATGTCGGGCACGATGACCCGGTACTCCTTGGCCAACTCGCCGATATTGCGGGCGTAGTTGGAGACACCGGAGGCGCCGGGGCCGCCGCCGTGCAGGAGCAGCACGGGCGGGCCGTCGCCGGTCTCGGCGACGAAGATTTCCTGTCCTGCAGCCAGCCGCCGAAGCCCGGTACACGGCCGAGGGCGCGCAGGGCGGGGTTCCGGATCCGAATGACCACGCGGTGCCGTTCGGTGATGATCCGCCCGACGAACACCGCCCGCTTGGTGACCTCCTTGACGTGCGGCTTACGCTCGTCCTCGTAGCTGTCGAGCACCGACTCGGGCAGTTCGCAGCGCAGCACGCCGTCGAGCTTCCAGCACAGGTTGGCCGCGTCCCGCACGCCTGCGGCCATGCCCTGGCCGATCCACGGCGGCATGGCGTGCGCGGCGTCACCGGCCAAGAACACTCTGCCCACCCGGAAACGGGCGGCGAAGCGGACGTGGTGGCTGTAGACGGTGACCCGCAGGATCTCGATCCGGTCCCGGCCGATCCCGTACCGGGCCAGCATCGAGCGGATCGCCTCGTGGGTGGTCAGGTACCTCTCGTCGTCGCCCGGCAGGATCGGGAACTCCCAGCGGTGATGGCCGAGCGGGGTCGGGCAGTCCACGGCCGGGCGGGCCGGGTCGCAGCGGAAGCGCAGCCGGTCGTGGTCCGGCCACGGCTTGAGCATCTTGGTGTCGACGCCCACCCAGCGGTCCTCGAACGTGCGGCCCTCGTAGCCGACGTTGAGCCGGCCGCGGGTGAGGCTGGAGCCGCCGTCGGCCGCGATGACGTAGGAGGCGCGCAGGCGGCGTACGGAATCATCTGCCGTGCCGGCCACCGTCAGCTCGACACCGTCCGCATCCTGCTGCAGCCGCAGACACTCGTGGCGCAGCCGCACCTCCACATTCGGGTAGCGGTCGACGCCGTCACGCAGGACCTGCTCCAGGGCCGGCTGGTAGATGAACATCTGCGGCGGATGGCCGTGACTGCGCGGGGTGGGGTGGGCGCTGAGGAAGGGGCGGCCGTTCGCGTCGACGACGTCGAGCGGGCGCTCGGCCAGCATGTCCTGCTTGAGCCGCTCGGCCAGGCCGATGCGCTGCCAGATCCGTACGACCTCCTCGTCGGTGGAGATGGCTCGGGCCCGGGAGAACACCTCCGCGTCGCGTTCCAGCACGACGGCCCTGAGGCCCATCGCTCCCAGCAGGTTCGCCGCGGTGACACCCGTGGGTCCGTAGCCGATCACCGCCACGTCGTAGGCGCTGTCCTCGGCTCCAGCTCTGTCCTGAGCTCCGATCCCGCTCACCGGACCGCCTCACTGTCGTCCCTGTTGCGATGTGTCGGTAACGCGTTGATGTAGCGTTCACTCCAATTGGAGTAGTCGCTACGGTAAGATGGGTACCGGAGGCGGTCAAGTGCCGGATACGGCGGAAAGGGCGCATCCGATGACCAGGCCGCAGAGCACGCGCAAGAAACGGGCGAACGGGGTGGAGTCGTTCAAGGACAAGGACGACCTGATCGCCGCGGTCATCGAGCGCAGCTTCGAGAGCCCGCTCGCGGCGGTCGAGCTGCCGGACGCGGAGAAGGCCTGATGCTCGCCCTGGAGCGGCAGCACACCGAGCCACGGGGCCGGACGGTGTTCCTGCAGGTGCGGGACATCGCCGGCCAGAAGCCGGCCGAAGCGATCGGTGAGCTGTTCCCGGAGCTGGACGAGGCCGCCGTACGCACCCTCACCACCCATGCCGTCGCCGGGGCCGACGGGCTGTTCGTGCACCGGGAGATCGACGGCGACGCCGTCGACCTGACGGCGATGTTCGAGCTGCACGCGCAGCTGGTCCACGGCGCGGCCGCCCGCATGGCGGCAAGGAGCACGGAATGCCCCTGACCGACGGGCAACGCGCGGAGGCGGCACGGCTGCTGCGCACGGCCGAGCAGCACGCCACCCCGTTCGAGCCGCTGTCGGCCCTGCTGCCGGGCATGGATCCGGCCGACGCCTACGCCGTCCAGCGGGACAACATCGCTACTTCGCCAACGGCCTGGACACCGGCGTCGATCCCGGCATGTTGACGGCCGTCAACCGCACCAACGCCGAAGCCCTGTTCCCCCGCCTGGGCGGCGCCCCGGTGCCGGCTGCGGCCCAGTCCCCCGCCCCCCGCCTGCGCCAGTCCGCCCAACGGGCCGGGGCGCGGCTCTTCTTCAGGCTCGTCCCACCGGGCGCCCGGTGAAACCCGTATCGGCATGGACATGGGCCTCGCTGGGCGTCCGATCGGAGTGTCACCCCTCGTCCGTCCCCCCGGCGAGGTCGTGGTCAGCGCCGCGGAGCGGCCGGCGGCCCAACCGCCGCCGAATCCGCCGTACTTGCCCGTTGTCCGCGACCGAGTCGAGGAGTCGGCGCCCGGTACCGGGCTCGTACGCCGGGCCCTCCAGACGGAGCAGGGCTGAGTCGCGGACGACGGCGTGTGCGACCGGGGTGTCCGTCTTCGGGAAGGTGACCGGGTGGCGGCCGTCGAGGAGTTTGAGACGGGGTGGGAGGTGGAGTTGGATCGTCGTGCCGTCGAGGGCGGGGATCAGTTCGGCGTCCAGCGTCAGGGCAGAGACCGTGACCTTGATGCGAGCCGGGGCTCGGCCTGCCCCCGCCGCCACGTACGGCAGTGGGAGCGAACGTCTGCCGCGTGCTGTGTTCGCCGCGGCGGCGCCGGCCGTGTCGGGGCCGAGCCTGCGCTGGCGCTGGTCCACGTCGAGGGCGAGCTGGCCGCCGGCCGTCCAGTACGGGAGCGCAAGCCGGCCGCCGGTCAACGCCGGGTTCGTGGCCGGGGTGCCCGGGGTGCCGTCGCCGGTGACGCGGACCATCCGGTCCACGCCGAGGAGTTGGACGTACGCCCACACGTCGTGCACCCCGCGCTCCAGCGGACGGCCGCCGGCCAGCCGCTCGGGATCGAGGATCAGCCGTCCCGAGGCGACCAGCCGTGAGCGGCCCTCGCCGAGCGGCTCCAGCCGCACCTCCAGGTCGCCCTCGGGGTACCACCAGTCCTCACGGTCCCGGTCCTTGACCACCAGTTCCGCGTACGCCAGCCGGAACGGGTCGCGGACGTCCCAGCCGTCCTCCGCGCCGGGCACGCCCGCCAGCAGCTCGGGGTCCAGCCAATGCTTACCGTCCCGCTCGACCAGGGCCAGCGGTTCGCCGCCACCGCGCAGCAGGTCGAGGGTGACGTCGGCAACCAGCCGACCGTCCTCCCAGCGCACTCCGCCGACCTCGCTGCGGGCCTTCACCTCGCGGACGCGCTCGGCGAGAACCGACGCGCCGTCGAAGTCGCCGCGTTCGAGGAGTTCGGCGCGTAGCCGGGACACGGCGGGCAGGCCTTCGCGTACGGCCGCCGGGAACTCCGTCAGCGCCAGTTCGCGCGCGGCCTCGAAGCGCTCCTTCTGCTCGCCCGGGTCCTCGCGGAGGATCTCGGGCTCGCGGGTGCGGGAGAGGATCTCGACGTGGTAGAGGCGGTGCAGGAGGCGGTTCTGCAGAGCGTCGATGTCGTCGGAGGCCTCGGTGCCGTCCTTGATCTGGCGGACGACGGTGCGGCAATTGCGCCAGAAGCCGTGCCGGGAGCTGAACCGGTGCTGGGTGTTGTTGCCGCCGTCGGCCCGCTTCATCCAGTAGTAGCAGGGGTAGTCGGCAAGGATCGAGATCCGCTCCGCCTTGAGGTAGGCGGCGCTGACAAAGAGCAGGTCCTCCAGGATCCAGGGGCCCTCGGGGAAGCGCAGGCCGTGCTCCTCGACGAAGGCGCGCCGGAACATC
The DNA here is from genome assembly GCF_000720765.1 of Streptomyces sp. NRRL S-646. GTDB lineage: Bacteria > Actinomycetota > Actinomycetes > Streptomycetales > Streptomycetaceae > Streptomyces. The sequence goes on along the minus strand of NZ_JODC01000002.1, from coordinate 345,427 downwards.
TTGTGCGGCGACATGCTCTGCATGAGCTCGTCGTTCTCGATGGTGCAGGCGTCCACCGTGTGCCGGAACAGCCGTCGGGGCCGGACCATGGTGCTGGACATCTTGCCGAGCACCACGTCGGCGTCGTTGCGCCTGGCGAACTCGTACAGCCGCTCCAGCGCCTCGGGGCCGAGGGTGTCGTCGTGGTCGACGAACTGGATGTACTCGCCCCGGGCATGACTCATGCCCAGGTTGCGCGGTGCGCCCGGCCAGCCCGAGTTGGGGCGGGTGTGCACCTGCACGTTCGGGTACTCCGCCGCGATCTTCTCCAGACGGGCCAGGGTGTCGTCCGTCGAACCGTCGTCGACGTAGATGACCTCGTACTCGTCGGCGGGCAGCGACTGCCTCAGCAGCGACGGCGCACATTCGTCGACGTACTTCCCGGTGTTGTATACGGGCACGACGACGCTGACCTTGACTCTCGGCATCCGACTGACGTTACCCGGCCGCCGGAAGGACGAACGGGCGGAAATCGGCCGCCCGGATTCGCCACAGTTCTCCTCTTACGTCATTCATGGGGTGGTCTTACCTGGGACCCTGGAGTGGCCGAAGGGGAAGCGCCGGACGGCATCGTCCGAGGGTCGGCCCCACCGAACAACCGGTGGGGCCGGCCCTCCGACATAGGCGTGGGTGCTCACGCCGTCAACCGTGTGAGCGCAGCCGCCACGGAGTGACGGCTCAGCCGATCTCGACGAGCAGGTCGCCGCCCTCCACCTGCTGGATCTTGTTGATGGCCAGCCGGCCGACGGTGCCCGCCTTGGGGGCGGTGATCGCGGCCTCCATCTTCATGGCCTCGATGGTGGCCACGGTCGCACCGGCGTCCACCTCGTCGCCCTCGGCGACCGCGAGGGTGACCACGCCGGCGAACGGGGCAGCGACGTGGCCCGGGTTGGTCCGGTCGGCCTTCTCCGTCACCGGGACGTCGGAGGCGGCCGCCTTGTCACGCACCTGGATCGGGCGGAGCTGGCCGTTCAGGGTGGACATCACAGTGCGCATGCCGCGCTCGTCGGCCTCGCCGACCGCCTCCAGCTCGATCAGCAGCCGGACGCCGGGTTCGAGGTCGACGGAGTACTCCTTGCCCGGGCGCAGCCCGTAGAAGAAGTCCTTGCTGTCCAGCACGCTGGTGTCGCCGTAGGCCTGACGGTGGGTCTCGTAGTCGCGGGTCGGGCCCGGGAAGAGAAGACGGTTGAGGGTGGCGCGGGGGTCCTTCGCCAGGCCCTCGCGGTCCTCCGTGCTGAGCTCCTGGACCGGCCTGGGCTCGGCGCGGCCCTCAAGTGCCTTGGTGCGGAAGGGCTCCGGCCAGCCGCCGGGCGGGGTGCCCAGCTCGCCGCGCAGGAAACCGATGACGGAGTCGGGGATGTCGTACCGGTTCGGGGTCGCCTCGAAGTCGGCCGGGTCCACCCCGGCGCCCACCAGGTGCAGGGCGAGGTCGCCGACCACCTTGGAGGACGGGGTGACCTTGACCAGGCGGCCCAGCATCCGGTCCGCGGAGGCGTAGAGGTCCTCGATCTCCTCGAAGCGGTCGCCGAGGCCGAGCGCGACGGCCTGGGTGCGCAGGTTGGAGAGCTGGCCGCCGGGGATCTCGTGGTGGTAGACGCGGCCCGTCGGGGAGGCGAGGCCCGCCTCGAAGGGGGCGTAGACCCTGCGGACGCTCTCCCAGTACGGCTCCAGGTCGCCGACCGCCTGGAGGTCGAGGCCGGTCGGGCGGTCCGAGTGGTCCGTGGCGGCGACGATCGCCGACAGGGAGGGCTGGGACGTCGTGCCCGCCATCGACGCCACCGCGCCGTCCACCGCGTCCGCGCCCGCCTGGATCGCCGCAAGGTAGGTGCCGAGCTGGCCGCCCGCCGTGTCGTGGGTGTGCAGATGGACCGGCAGGTCGAATTCACGGCGCAGCGCGGAGACGAGCTTGGCGGCGGCCGGGGCGCGCAGCAGGCCCGCCATGTCCTTGACGGCCAGGACGTGCGCGCCCGCCTCGACGATCTGCTCGGCCAGGCGGAGGTAGTAGTCGAGGGTGTACAGGCGCTCGTTCGGGTCGGACAGGTCCGAGGTGTAGCAGAGGGCGACCTCGGCGATCGCCGTGCCCGTCTCGCGTACGGCGTCGATGGCGGGGCGCATCTGGCCGACGTCGTTGAGGGCGTCGAAGATGCGGAAGATGTCGATGCCGGTGGCGGCGGCCTCCTGGACGAAGGCGTCGGTCACCTCGGTCGGGTACGGGGTGTAGCCCACGGTGTTGCGGCCGCGCAGCAGCATCTGCAGGCAGATGTTGGGAACGGCCTCCCGGAGGGCTGCGAGGCGCTCCCACGGGTCCTCGGCGAGGAAGCGCAGCGCGACGTCGTACGTCGCTCCGCCCCAGCACTCCAGGGACAGCAGCTCGGGCAGGGTCCGTGCGACCACCGGGGCGACCGCGAGGAGGTCCTTGGTGCGGACGCGGGTGGCGAGCAGGGACTGGTGGGCGTCGCGGAAGGTGGTGTCGGTGACGCCGATGGTCGGCGACTCGCGCAGCGCGCGGGCGAATCCCTCCGGGCCGAGCTCGACCAGCCGCTGACGCGAGCCGGCGGGCGGCTCCCCGGCGGGCAGCGCCGGCAGCTTGCTGACGGGTTCGATCAGCTCGGGGCGCTCGCCGTTCGGCTTGTTCACCGTCACATCGGCCAGGTAGGTGAGCAGCTTGGTGCCGCGGTCGGCGGAGGAGCGGGAGGTGAGCAGGTGCGGGCGCTGCTCGATGAACGACGTCGTGACCCGCCCGGCCTGGAAGTCCGGGTCGTCAAGGACCGCCTGCAGGAAGGGAATGTTGGTGGCCACACCGCGGATGCGGAACTCGGCGACGGCGCGCCGGGCCCGGCCGATCGCGGTCTTGAAGTCCCGGCCCCGGCAGGTGAGCTTGACCAGCATCGAGTCGAAGTGGGCGCTGATCTCCGTACCGGCGTGGGTGGTTCCGCCGTCGAGGCGGATGCCGGAGCCGCCGGGTGAGCGGTAGGCGCTGATGCGGCCGGTGTCCGGGCGGAAGCCGTTGGCCGGGTCCTCGGTGGTGATACGGCACTGCAGGGCCGCGCCGTGCAGCTTCACCGTCTCCTGGGACAGGCCGAGGTCGGCGAGGGTCTCGCCGGAGGCGATGCGCAGCTGGGACTGGACGAGGTCGACGTCGGTGACCTCCTCGGTGACCGTGTGCTCGACCTGGATGCGCGGGTTCATCTCGATGAAGACGTGGTTGCCCTCGCGGTCCAGCAGGAACTCCACCGTGCCGGCGTTGCGGTAGCCGATCTCGCGGGCGAAGCGCACCGCGTCCGCGCAGATGCGGTCGCGCAGGGCCGGGTCGAGGTTGGGTGCGGGGGCGAGTTCGACGACCTTCTGGTGTCGGCGCTGGACGGAACAGTCCCGCTCGTACAGGTGGATGACGTTGCCCTCGCCGTCGGCGAGGATCTGCACCTCGATGTGGCGGGGGTCGACGACGGCCTTCTCCAGGAAGACGGTGGAGTCGCCGAACGCGGAGGCCGCCTCGCGGGACGCCGCCTCGATGGACTCGCGCAGTTGGGCCGGGTCCTCGACGCGGCGCATTCCGCGTCCGCCGCCGCCCGCGACCGCCTTCACGAACACCGGGAAGCCGATCTCGTCGGCCGCGCGGACGAGTTCGTCGATGTCGTTCGAGGGTGCGGAGGAGCCGAGCACCGGGACGCCGGCCGCGCGGGCGGCGGCCACCGCGCGGGCCTTGTTGCCGGTCAGCTCGAGGGTCTGCGCGCTCGGCCCGACGAAGGTGATGCCCGCTTCCTCGCAGGCCTTCGCCAGCTCGGGGTTCTCGGACAGGAAGCCGTAGCCGGGGTAAACGGCGTCGGCGCCCGCCTGCCGCGCCGCACGCACGATTTCCTCGACGGACAGGTACGCGCGGACCGGGTGACCCGGCTGGCCGATCTCGTACGCCTCGTCGGCCTTGAGCCGGTGCAGCGAATTTCGGTCCTCGTGCGGGAAGACGGCGACGGTCCTTGCGCCCAGCTCGTAGCCTGCGCGGAACGCCCTGATCGCGATCTCACCACGGTTGGCTACCAGCACCTTGCGGAACATCGCCGCTCCCTTCAGCCTGCGGATGACGTCCCCCATGGTGTCGGTGACATGCCCTTCTGGCCATGTGAGCCGGGCCACTCGCACCGCGTGTCGTCGTGCAGAGGTGGGAACCGGTCAGGAAGTTTCAGGCACTCCCCCGGTCGGCTGCCGCCTTTTTGATGGCCTCACGGATGCGGGCGTAGGTGCCGCAGCGGCAGACGTTCTCGATGGCGTCGATGTCGGCGTCGGTCGGATCGGGGGTCCTCTTCAGCAGGGCCGCGGCGGCCATGATCTGACCGGGCTGGCAGAAGCCGCACTGCGAGACGTCGCAGTCGATCCAGGCCTGCTGCACGGGGTGCAGGGTGTCGCCGTCGGCCAGGCCCTCGATGGTGGTGACCCTGCGGTCCGCGCAGTCCTTGACCTTGACGACGCAGGGCTGGATCTCCTCCCCGTCGAGATGGCTGGTGCAGGCGCGGCAGACGCCGACGCCGCAGCCGTATTTGGGGCCGGTGACGTGCAACAGGTCGCGCAGCACCCACAGCAGCGGCATGTCGGCGGGGGCCTCGACGGTGACCTTCTCGCCGTTGAGGGTGAAGGAGTAGGAGGGCATCGGTACCTTCTCGAAGGCTGATCCGGCGGCGGTCAGAAGTTGAGGGGGAAGCGGCGGGGCTTGGTGTTGGTGGCCCGGGCGTAGGCGTTGGCGACGGCTCCGGAGGCGGCCGGGACACCGAGTTCGCCGGCGCCGCCGGGCTCCCCCTCGGACGGCATGATGTGCGCCTCGAAGTGCAGCGGGGCGTGCCGCTGGCGGGCCCACCGGAAGTCGGCGAAGCTGCCCTCGCGCACGGCGCCCCGGTCGATGTGCAGGCCGGCCTGCAGCACGGTGGAGATCCCGTCGACGGCGGTGCCCATGAGCTGAGCCTGAAGGCCACGCGGGTTGACGGCGGTGCCGACGTCGGCCGCCATCACCACCTTGGTCACCCGCGGGTGCTTCGGATCGGTGGCGTCGATCTCGGCCAGACAGGCGACGCAGGAGCCGTACTCCTCGTGGACGGCCACGCCCTGCGCATGCCCGTCCGGCATGGCCCGCCCCCAGCTCCCGGCGGCGGCCACCTTGTCGAGCACCGCCTTGACGGCCTTGCTCCGCAGAACCGTACGGCGGAAGGCGACAGGATCCTTGCCGAGGCTCCTGGCCACCTCGTCCACGACGATCTCCTCGGCGGTGCGCACCATCCCGGAGTCCACCGACCGCCAGGCGCCGAGCGGCATCGCGAGTCCGATGCCGCCGGAGTCCCCGGAGAGGCGACCGAAGTTGTACAGCCCGGAGTCGCTGGGCAGACCGGCGGCGCCCTCAAGGGGCGCGGAGCTGTAGCGATCTGCGGCTGCGGCGCGATGGGGGTCCCCCCGCTCGAGCGAAATCGAGAGTGGGGGAGCGATCTGCCACGACGCACTCGCAAGCTGTGGCACCGCATTCCCGGCGGAGCGCTTGGGCAGCGGACCGGCCGTCTGCACGTGCCTCGGCCGGACGAAGGTCGCCTGGTTCGCGGTTCCCTTCTTGCCGGACGACTCGCCCACCTCGGCCATCGCATGGGCGAAGGCGACCACTCTGCCGCCGGAGTGGCTGACGCGGAAGCGGTGGTGGCTGGCGGGGCGCATCCGGCCGTGGCGGGTGTCGTCGCCCCGACTCCACATCAGCTTGACCGGCCGGTGGGCCGCCTTCGAGATCAGAGCCGCCTCGATGGCCGCGTCGAAGTTCAGCCGCCGTCCGAAGGAGCCGCCGCCGCGCAGCACATGCACGGTGACCGCAGACGCCGGCAGTCCGGTCGCCGAGGCGATGCTGTCCCGGGCGTCCGTGGGCGTCTGGGAGGAGAACCAGATCTCGGCCTTGTGGGCGCGTACGTCCGCGATCGCGGTCAGCACCTCCATCGGGGCGTGGCTGACGAAGGCGAACTCGAACTCGGCCTCGACCTGTGTCGATCCGCGCGGCGGGGAGCCCAGGTGCGGGACCGCGGCCTTGAGCCGGGAGCGGATCTGCGCGTCGGAGAGTGCGGCCAGCGGGCCGGGCGCCCACTTGATCTTCAAGGCGTCGCGGGCCTGGAAGGCGTGGTGGAAGGACTCGGCCACCACGGCAACCCCGCCGGGGACCTTGACGACGGCGTGCACACCGGGCAGGGCGCGGGCGGCCCGGTCGTCGACGGAGACGAGCTTTCCGCCGAGCGTCGGCGGTCGGGCCACCACGGTCGGCATCGCCCCCGCCACGGACAGGTCCCCGGTGTACTTCGCCTTGCCGGTGACGATGTCCCGGGCGTCGATACGGGTCGTGGGCCGGCCGATCAGCTTGTGCCGGGAGGCCGGTTTGGGCTTGGCGGACACGGAGGTACGGCGGATCCGGGCGGCGCTCGCGCTCAGTGAGCCGAAGGTGGCGGTACGGCCGTCCGGTGCGATCACCGTCGTGTTCCCGGTGCGCAGGCTCCAGGCGGGCAGGTGCCAGCGTCTGGCGGCGGCGGTCACCAGTCTGGCCCGTGCGGTGGCGGCCAGTTGGCGGGCGGGTCCGTACAGGGATACGACCGAGTTCGAACCGCCGGTGTACTGGTTGCCCTTGGTCCGGGCGTCTGCCAGGGGGATGTCGACGTCGGCGAGGCGGGCGTCCAGCTCCTCGGCGATCATCATGGCGACGGCGGTCGTGATGCCCTGGCCGACCTCGACCCGCGGCAGCCGTACGACGATCCTGTTGGCGGGGGTGACCTCCAGGACGAGCATCTCGTCGTCGGCGCCGGTCACCAGGACGTCGGAGGGTCCGCGGGCGGGCTCGGAGCCCTGGGCCGGGGAGGTGTCGCAGGCCAGCGGGGCGGCGATGGTGAGCGTGGCCGCTGACAGGGAGTACACCATGAACCGGCGGCGGGACACCGCGTGCCGTGGGGCGCCTGCGTCCCCGGCCGGGCCGGTGGGTGCGGCGGAGGACTCGATGCCGTCCAACAGACACTCCTCGCGGGTCGTCCGACTGATAGGTCAACAGGTATGAGGTGCCAGTAGGGCCGTGGGTTGCCTGAGAGCCCTCACACCGCCGTCCGGTTCCGGCCTGTCGCGCGCGGCCTGGCTCCCTCCGCGCCCGCTCCTCCGTAGGCTCTGCTTGCTGCCCCCCGGGGCGCTGCCCGCCCCGGTAGGACGCTCCGACACCCGACCTACGGAGAACCATGGCCGACGCCAGCCCCCAGGCCCGTGCCGTCACACTGCTGGGCCGCCCCAAGCTGTGGCTCATGCCCACCGTCCTGACCGGACTGCTCGCCTTCCTGCTGGCCCTGCTCTACATGGGCGGCATCGTCAACCCGCAGCGCGATCTGCACCACCTGCCCATCGCCCTGGTCAACGCCGACACCGGCAAACCGCCGGCCGGGCAGAAGCAGAACGCGGGCACGCAGATCGCCGCGGCCATCACCGCCGACAAGTCGAACAACAAGGCCCAGTGGCGCACGCGCAGCCTCGCCCAGGCCCAGGACGACCTCGACTCCGGGAAGGTCTACGGCGCCCTGGTCATCCCCTCCGACTTCACCACGTCCATCACGGCACTGACCACGCCCGGCGCCACCGCCCGGCCGACGATGACGGTGCTCACCAACCCCGGTAAGGGCAGCCTGGGTTCGTCCCTCGCCAGTCAGATCACCCAGGCCGCGGCGCACCAGGCCTCGCAGACCGTCGGCAGGCAGCTGACTGCGGCCGTGGGCACCCGGGCGAACTCCACGACCAAGCTGCTGCTGGCCGACCCGGTGAACGTCGTCACCCAGGTCGGCCACCCGATCGGCAGCCACAGCGGCCTCGGGCTGAGCGCCTTCTACTACACGCTGCTGCTCGTGCTGGCCGGCTTCCTCGGCGGCAACGTCATCAGCAACGCCGTCGACACCGGCCTCGGCTACGCCGACAACGAGATCGGCCCCTGGCACACCCGACGTCCCACCGTCCCGATCAACCGCACCCAGACCCTGCTGCTGAAGATGGCCATGACGGCCGGCATCACCGTCATCAGCGTCTCCCTGGTCATGCTCGCCACCATCAGCCTCCTGGGTATGGACGCCACCCACATCCCGCTGCTGTGGATCTACTCCTACTGCGCCTCCCTCGCCGTCGGCCTGGGCGTACAGGCCATCAACGCGGCCTTCGGCGGCATCGGCCAGCTGGTGTCCATGTTCGTGTTCATCGTCCTGGGCCTGCCCTCCTCGGGCGCCACCGTCCCCCTCCAGGCCATCCCCGGCTTCTACCGCTTCCTGTCCCACTTCGAGCCCATGCGCCAGCTCAGCGACGGTGTCCGCGCCATCCTCTACTTCGAGGCCCGCGGGGACGCCGGCCTGACCCGCTCCTGGATCATGATCGCGATCGGCGCGGCCCTGGGCCTGCTCTTCGGCTTCGCGATGACGCGGTACTACGACCGCAAGGGGCACCAGCGGCTGACGCCGCAGCCTGCCCATGCCCACACCTGATACTGGCTGATCATGAGGACCAACGAACCGTACCTGCCGCAGGAAAGCCCGTCCGGTCTCGTCCGGCCGCGGACCGACCGTGACCTCGACGCCTGCGTCGAGGTTCTCGCCGCCGTGCACCGGCACAGCGGCTATCCGGTCAACTGGCCCGAGCACCCGGCCGATTGGCTGACCCCGCGTTCTCTGCTGGCGTCCTGGGTGGCCGAGTTCGACGGCCGTGTGGTCGGCCATCTCGGCCTGTCCCGGGCCGCCGAGGGGGACGCGGCGCCCGGGGTGTGGGCTGCCCGCGCGGGAGTCGACGTCGACGTCACCACCGTGGTCGGCCGGTTGTTCGTGTCACCGGCCGCACGCGGGCACGGGCTGGGCGCCGCGCTGATGGCACGGGCCGTCGAGGAGGCCCGGGCGCTGGGACTGCACCCCGTGCTCGACGTCGTCGACTCCGATACCGCGGCGACGGCCCTGTACGAGCGCCTGGGCTGGGAGTTGCTCGATGTCGTCGAGCAGCGCTGGGCACCGGAGCAGGTGGTGTCGCTGCGTTGCTATGCGGCGCCCGAGCCGTCCCGGTGACGGTCTCGCCGTTGCGGGGGCAGGGAGCGGACGCCGCGCCGCTGCGAAGAAACCAGGAACCGGCCGGCCCACAGCAACCCCGCCGCCGACATCACGCCGCGTGCAACCCTCTCGCAACCTTGCCCGTGCTGCCCTGAACCCATGTATGAGGAGACCCCGCGCGTCGAACTCACCCCCGCCGCCACCGACCTGCTGCGCCGGCTGCGCGCCACGCACGGCCCGCTGATGTTCCACCAGTCCGGCGGCTGCTGCGACGGCAGCGCGCCCATGTGCTACCCGGAGGGCGAGTTCCGCACCGGCGGCTCCGATGTGCTGCTCGCGGAGCTGCAGGTCGACGGCGTGCCGGAACCCGTGACGTTCTGGATGTCGCGCAGCCAGTACGAGGTCTGGAGCCACACCCGGCTGATCGTGGACGTCGTAGCAGGCCGTGGCAGTGGTTTCTCGCTGGAAGCACCCGAGGGGGTGCGTTTTCTCACCCGTTCTCGCGTAGTCGGCGCATAGACATCCCGCGGGCCACCACGATCTGATGCACTTCCCCTGAGACCCGAGAAAGTTGACGATCCCTCAGGGGGAACTGTGACGCATCGTCAAAGGCGTTTCTCAGCAGGCAGATCCGAGGCAAGGGTTCGGACGTCGGTCAGATCGGCACTGACGTTTCTCACGGCATTCGGCGCGCTGGCCGGTGCGGCCCTGGTGGGGGCGGCACCGGCCAGCGGTGTGGAGAGCGGCACCGCGCTCGCGCCGGGAGTCACCTACAAGCAGTTCGACGTCCAGGGCGCCAAGGGCGTGACCCACGCCCATCTGCTCACCGTCGACCTGCGCAACAAGCACGTACACCTCGGCCTGCTGTATCCGGGAGCCGTGGCCGCACGTGCCGCCGTCTCCAGGATGGCCGACGCACAAGGGGCCGTCGCGGGCATCAACGGTGACTTCTTCAACATCTCCGAGACCCAGCATCCGGGTGTGGAAGTGACGGGTTCTACCGACGGGCCGGCGATCGCGAACGGGCATGTGCTCAAGGCGTCGGTGCCGGACGGGCAGCGCTTCGGGCCGGCCCTGCCTCCGGGCACCACCACCCGGGACGTGCTCGGCGTGGGCGTCGACCGCAGGGCCCGGCTGGACCGTCTGACGCTGACCGGGTCGGTCCGCACTCCGGCGGGACGGCTGCCGCTGGGCGGCCTCAACCAGTACGCGCTGCCGGAGGATTCGGTGGGCGCCTTCACCTCCGACTGGGGCAGCGTGTCACGGGTCCGTGCCACCTGCGGCACGGACACCGACCGGGCGGCCGCCTGCAGCACGGACACCTACGAGGTGACGGTCCGTAAGGGCCGGGTCGTCTCCACGTCCGACGCGCCGGGCAAGGGCGCCATCGCGGCCGGGACCACGGTGCTCGTCGGCCGGGAGGCGGGCGCGCAGCGGCTGCGGAAGTTCTTCAAGGGCGAGCCGGTGACGGTGACGCACCGGCTGGTCTCCGCCACCTACCGGAAGGCGTACAACTTCGCGCTCGGCGGCTACCCGGTCCTCAAGGGCGGCCAGCCCCTCGCGGGCCTCGACGACGCGACCGGGGCCGTGCGCACGGCCGTCGGCATCGCGGGCGGCGGGAAGCGGCTGCTGCTGTTCGCGCTGGACGGTGCGCCCGCCTACCGCAAGGGCCTGACGATCGCCGAAGTGGCCGACACCATGCGGGCGTTGGGCTCGACCGACGCCTTCAGTCTGGACGGCGGCGGATCGTCCACCCTGGTCGCCCGCGTGCCCGGGGCGGCCACCGTCTCCGTACGGAATCACCCGTCCGTCGCTGCGGAACGACCGGTCCCGAACGGTATCGGGGTGTTCTCGACGTCCTGAACGGCATCGTGAGCAGCCTCAGGGCCTGAGGCTGCTCACGATGCCCGCCGTCGCCGTGACGCCGCTGTGAATGGTCGGCGCGATGTGCGTGCCGGCCAGGTAGAAGCCGAGCAGTGTGCACACCAGGGCGTGGGAGATCTTCAGTCCGCCGTTGCGGGTGAAGATCACCGCCAGGACCAGCAGCAGTACCACCACTGAGATGGAAATCGCCATTGTCAAACTCCTCCGCTGCGCCGCCACTTCCGGTTCGCGACGTTCGGCCGCAAGTGTGGCGTAGCGGAGGGTTCGTCCGGGCGGCTGACCTGTCCGCCGAACGTGTGGTGTCTACGCCGACCGGTGGGCGTCCAGGAATGTCTCAAGACCGGCGAGGTCGTCGGTGTTGAAGTAGTCGACGCCTGCGGCGAGCAGTTCGGTCCACAGGGCGTCCCGGGCGGGACCGGCGAGGTCGGGGGTGTTCCAGAAGCGCACCTTCTGCCCGCGCGCATGTGCCTGGCCGATGATGCCGCGCAGCTTCTGCCGCTCGGCGTCGGGGAACGTGCCCTCGCCGAGCCAGGTGAAGTTGAGCTGCCAGTTGTCGCTGATCAGCGGGATGAAGGAGGCGGGCGCCGGGGTGCCGAGGTCGGTGAGCCGGCCGTCGTAGAAGGCCCGCCGTACGGTCTGGGCCTCCATCGGTGTACGGGCGGCACGGTCGCCGGAGATCACGTTGGTGACCGCGCCGGGGTGCACACGGCCGTGGGCGTAGGTGGTGAACAGGTGCTTGTAGCGCCGGAGATGGCGGTCGAGTTCGAGGTACGTCGAGGAGCCCTCGGTCTTGATGTCGATGAGCAGCTGGAGCGGCCTGCGGTAGCCGCGGTACACGGAACCGTGGTTGGCCTTGACGAGGGCGGCCAGCGGGTCGAGGTAGAGGGACTCCAGGGTCCGCGTCGGGTCGAGGTCGCTCTCGGTGTGGCCGATGAGGAGCTGGTCGCCGACGAGGAAGATGTCGGCCTCGACGCTGCCGAAGCGGTGGTCGAGGGCGTCGAAGAGGGGGCGCGGATGCTCGTAGTCGTTGTGGGCGTGGGCGCGCCACAACGGGGCACGGTGCTTGTGTTCGTCGGCGAACGCGCTGCCGGCGGGCGGGGCGAGCACTGCCGCGAGCGTGGCGCCGAACGCGGTGAGGGCTCTGCGACGGGTGACGTGGGCCATGTTCTGCCTCCCTGTGGGGCGGGTCTGAACCACAGGGAGTATCGGGCGGAAGGGGCCCCAATGGACCTGCACATGCCAGGAGTTGGCCGGACTGCCGTTGTCCGTTCACTCCTTCCGCAGGGCGGCATGGAAAAGCCCGCCCCAGGTGGGGCGGGCTTCACCGGGTGACCGGCAGGGGGCGTCAGGGTGCCTGGAGGTCGACGAGTTCGGCCACGGCGGACCGGTGGGCGCCGGCCGTGCCGTAGGCGATCGAGTCGGCCTTGGCCCGCTTGAGGTTCAGATGGATCGGGTGCTCCCAGGTCATGCCGATGCCGGCGTGCAGCTGGAGCGCCTCCTCGGCGGCGTGCACCGCGACCGGCGCCGCGTAGGCCTGCGCCACGGCGACCGCCACCGCCGTTTCTTCGTCGTACTCCCCGTTGGCGAGCGCGTCGGCCGCGTTACGGGCGGCGGCACGGAGGTTGACGACCTCCAGCCACAGCTGGGCGAGACGGTGCTTGAGCGCCTGGAAGCCGCCGACGGGCCGGTTGAACTGCTTGCGCTCCTTCAGATAGCGCACGGTCTCCGTCAACGCCCAGTCGGCGAGCCCGAACTGCTCGGAGGCGAGCAGCCCGGCTCCGGCCCGCAGGGCGCGTCGTACGGCGGGTTCGGCGTCACCGAGCCTGCGCGCCTGCGCCCCGTTCAGGGTGACGGTCGCGAGCGGCCGGGTGAGGTCGAGGGAGACCTGCGGGGTGACGGTGGCGTCGGACGCGTTCACCGCGTACAGCCCGCCGTCCTCGGCCGGTACGAGCAGCACGTCCGCGGCCGCCGCGTCCGCGATGCCGGTCAGCTCCCCGTGCAGGGTGCCGTTCTCCAGTCGTACGGCGGGAAAGGCGGTGCCGGCGGCGCGGTGCAGCGCCACCGCGAGCGCGCCGATGACCCGCCCGGAGGCCAGCTGCCCGAGCAGCTCCTCGTCCCCGCACTCCAGCAGGGCCTCGGTGGCGACGACGGCGCTGGTGAGGTAGGGCACGGGGGCGACCGCGCGCCCCAGCTCCTCCAGTACGACGGCGACTTCGCGGTGCGTGGCGCCCTGGCCGCCCTGTGCCTCGGGCACCAGCAGGCCCGCCAGGCCCATGCCGTCGGCGAGGGCCTTCCAGGCGGCGAGGTCGTGCGGGGCGTCGGACTCGGCGCGCGCGATGACGCCGGGAGCGTCGCAGTGGTCGGCGAGGAGGTCCCGTACAGCGGACCGCAGCGCCTCTTCCTCCTCGGAGTAGAGAAGATCGGGCTGTGCGCTCATCGGGCGAGGTCCTTCCATGCGACGTCCTTGTCGGTGCGCGGCTCGGACGGGAGGCCCAGGACGCGTTCGGCGACGATGTTCAGCAGGACCTCGCTGGTCCCGCCCTCGATGCTGTTGCCCTTGGAGCGGAGGTAGCGGTAGCCGGCCTCGCGGCCGGTGAAGTCCACCAGTTCCGGGCGGCGCATGGTCCAGTCGTCGTACAACAGGCCCTCCTCGCCGAGGAGTTCGACCTCCAGGCCGCTGAGCTCCTGGTTGAGGCGGGCGAAGGCGAGCTTCATGCCGGCGCCCTCGGGACCGGGCTGCCCGGCGACGAGCTGCTGGCGCAGGCGTTCGGCGGTGAGCCGGGCGACCTCGGACTCCACCCACAGCTTCAGCAGCCGCTGGTGCAGGTCGTGGGTGCGCAGCTCGGGGCGTTCGCGCCAGGTCCTGGCGACCGGGGCGATCATGCCGCCCTCGCGGGGCAGCCGCATGCCGCCGATGGCGACGCGCTCGTTGTTCAGGGTGGTCTGCGCGACGCGCCAGCCGTCGCCGATCTCGCCGAGGCGGCGGGAGTCGGGGATGCGGACGTCGGTGAGGAACACCTCGTTGAACTCGGCCTCACCGGTGATCTGCCGCAGCGGACGCACGTCGACACCGGGGTCGGTCATGTCGCAGATGAAGTACGTGATGCCGGCATGCTTGGGCACGTTCGGGTCGGTGCGGGCGATGAGGATGGCCCAGCGGGCGTTGTGCGCGCCGGACGTCCACACCTTCTGCCCGTTGACCACCCAGTCGTCGCCCTCCCGGACGGCGCGGGTGCCGAGCGCGGCCAGGTCGGAGCCGGCGCCGGGCTCGCTGAACAGCTGGCACCAGACCTCCTCGCCGATCCACAGCGGCCGCAGATAGCGCTGCTTCTGCTCCTCGGTGCCGTACTTGAGGATCGTCGGGGCGGCCATGCCGAGCCCGATGCCGTTGCGTCGCGAGTCGTTGTCGGGGGCGCCGGCCGCCTCCAGTTCTGCGTCCACCACGGCCTGGAGGGAGCGGGGCACGCCGAGCCCGCCCAGGCCCTCCGGGTAGTGCACCCAGGCCAGTCCCGCGTCGAAGCGGGCCTTGAGGAAGTCCAGGCGGTCGGTGGTCGCCGGCGGATGGGCTGCCAGCAACTCCTGTGTGCGGCTGCGCAGTTCGGCTGCGTCGGTCATGCGGCGGCTCCGTTCTCCAGGGACGGCAGGACGGCCACCCGGCCGGTGGTCACGCCGTCGGCGACGCGCTGCACGGCGGCCGCAGCCCCGGCCAGCGGTACCCGCTCGCTGACCAGTGGCTTGATGGCGCCCCGGGCGGCCAGCTCGGTGAGCTGCTCGTGGCAGTGCGCGATCAGCTTCGGGTTCTTGGTGCCGTACAGGCCCCAGTGCAGGCCGAGGATCGAGTAGTTCTTCACCAGGGCGTGGTTGAGCCCCGGACTGGGGATGACCCCGCTGGCGAAGCCGACGACGACGATCCGGCCCTCGAAGGCGACGACCTTGGTCGACTGGGCGTAGGCCTCGCCACCGACCGGGTCGTAGATGACATCGGCGCCCCGGCCGCCCGTGGCCTCCTTGACGGCGGCGATGACGTCCTCGCTCTTGCGGTCGATGACGACGTCGCAGCCCGACTCCGTGGCCGCGGCCACCTTGTCGGCACCGCCGACGACCCCGATGACCCTGGCCCCGGCCGCCTTGCCGAGCTGCACGGCCGCGCTGCCGACCCCTCCTGCGGCAGCGTGGACGAGCAGCGTCTCGCCTGCTTCCAGGTGAGCGCGACGGTGCAGACCGAACCAGCCGGTCTGGTAGCCGATGTGCAGGGCGGCGGCCTGGGCGTCGTCCAGAGACTCGGGCGCGGGCAGCAAAGCTGCGGCGTCCGCGACGGCGTACTCGGCGAAACCGCCGTGGGGCAGGGCGGGGTTGGCGATGACCCGCCGCCCGTCCTCGGTCTCGCCGCAGATCTCCACGCCCGGCGTGAACGGCAGCGGCGGGCGCACCTGGTAGTGGCCCCGGCACATCAGCACATCCGGGAAGTTGATGTTCGCGGCTCGCACCTTCAGCAGCACCTGGCCGTCGCCGGGCGTGGGCCGCTCCACCTCCTCGAGCCGCATCACCTCGCTCGGCTCGCCGTTCTCGTGCACTTGCCATGCCTGCATGCGGTGCCTCCAGGGACTGCTCTGTCTGACCGGGGTCCATCGCATACTAAGCGGTCGCTTGCCCATGAGGAAATACCTGGCGCAGAGCAGCACCTGCTACCCGGGCAGCACGCCGCGGCCGTCGCGGACCTCGAACACCAGCTGGGTCTCGGTCTGCCGCACCATCGGGTGGACGGTCACGTGCTCCAGGATGAGGTCTCGCAGCTCTTCCGGGCTGGCCACGGCGACATGCAGGAGAAAGTCGTCGTCGCCGCCGACGTGCCAAACCGTCAGGGCTCCCGGCACCCTGACCAGCCGGTCGTAGAGGTTGCGGACATGTTCGCGGCTGTGGCTGCCCAGGCGGACCTTGATGATCGCGTGGATCGGGTGACCGAGTGCGCCGAGGTCGAGCCGGGCGTTGATGCCGGCGATGACACCGGACTCCCGCAGCGCACGGACCCGGTATGCGCAGGTCGACTCGGCGACGCCCACCCGGGCCGCGAGCGCCGCGTTGGTCATCCGGCCGTCCTCCACGAGTGCGACGAGGATGGCCAGATCGGTGCCGTCGAGTCCCGCCGCAGCGGGTTGTGTTTTCTTCAGTTGCTGGTCCGCCATGAACCCTCCTCTTGCTGAATCCGCACCAATATCGGTGATCAACCATGGCTTCCGCAATGACTCTTGCAGAGTGTTGTGGATCCCCTCACCCTCTGGGGCATGACCTCGTCGTATCTGCAACTCGACTCCCTGGCCGTCCACGCCGGCCGTGAGGACCTGACAGAGCTCGGCGTCCACGCGCTTCCCATCGACCTGTCGTCGACCAACCCGCTGCCGGACATCGACGCCGGCGGGCTGTCCTACGAGGCAATGGCGGGCGGAGGGACGCCCACCGCGGAGGGCGGAGCCGTCTATGCGCGGCTCTGGAACCCGACCGTGGCACGGTTCGAGTCGGCGCTGGCCCAGATGGAACACGCCCAGGCCGCCGTGGCGTTCTCCTCGGGCATGGCGGCGATGACCGCGGCGATCCTGGCGACCATGAAGGAGACCGGCCGCCGCCATGTCCTCGCCGTCCGCCCCCTCTACGGCGGTACCGACCATCTGCTGGCCTCGGGCCTCCTCGGTGCCGAGGTGACCTACTGCTCCGCACCGGACGTCGCCGCCGCCATCCGTCCCGACACGGCGATGATCGTGCTGGAGACGCCCGCCAATCCGACGCTCGAACTGGTCGACATCCGTGCCGTCGTCGAGGCCGCGCAGGGCGTTCCGGTTCTCGTCGACAACACGTTCGCGACGCCGGTCCTGCAGAATCCCGTCGACCTCGGTGCCGCGATGGTCCTGCACAGCGCGACCAAGTACCTGGGCGGGCACGGCGACGTCATCGCCGGTGTCATCGCCTGCGGCCAGGAGCAGGCGGCAGCGCTGCGCCGGGTCCGCGCGGTCACCGGCGGTCTGCTGCACCCGCTGGGCGCCTATCTGCTGCACCGGGGACTTGCCACGCTTCCCGTTCGGGTGCGGGCCCAGCAGGCGAACGCCCAGCGCATCGCCGCGTGGCTGACGACCCACCCGAGCGTCGCCCGCGTCCACTACCCCGGGATCGAGGGGGACCCGCAGGGGCTGCTCGGCCGACAGCTCAAGGGCACCGGGGCGATGATCTCCATCGACCTGCGCGGTGGCTTCGACCAGGCCGCGCACGCCACCTCGGCGGTCAGCCTCTTCACCCACGCGGTGTCCCTGGGCGGCGTCGATTCGCTGATCCAGCACCCGGCATCGCTGACGCACCGGCCCGTCGCCCCGGAGGCCCGACCCGCCGCAGGCCTGGTCAGGCTCTCCATCGGGCTCGAGGACGCCGACGATCTGATGGCCGACCTCGACCGGGCGCTCGCCACACGTCACCCGGTCCCCGTGACGGCGGGCGTGTCCCAGGCCGCCACCCAGCACCGTGCCATGACCCACCGGGTCGGCGAAGGACTACGAACGGGCAGCCGAGCCTGAACAGCGGGCCGACCGCCCGGAGACCGCCCGGGCTTCACGCAGGAATCGCCGACTCGGACGGGATCGCCCGACCTGGGACGGGCGGATCAGCGCAGTCCGGCGAAGAGATCGTTCTCGGGTACGGCCGCGCCGGTCGTGTCCTGGACACGTACGAAGGTCTCCATGCCCATCAGCTCGCCGAACCTCTCCTTGCCCATCTTCAGGAAGAAGATGTTCTCGCCCTGACTGGCGTGCGCGGCCAGCGCGTCGAACTTCTGACCGCTGAACGCGGTGGTGTCCACCCACGTGGTGATCTCGTCGTCGGGGAGGCCGATCTCGGCCAACGCGGCGGTCTCGGCAGGATCGGGCTCCGGCATGTCCTCACCGAACTCGCGCATGATCTCGCCGAACCGCTGCATCATCGAGCGGGGTGCCGTGGTCCAGTACACCTTCGGTGCCAGATCGGTCATCTCCAGCGCCGCCATCGTGATGCGGTGGGCCTGGATGTGGTCGGGGTGGCCGTAGAAGCCGTTCTCGTCGTAGGTGACGACCACATCGGGTCGGTAGTGCCGCATGAGTTCCGCAAGTCGGGCCGCGCCTTCCTGCACGGGGGTCTGCCAGAAGGATCCGGGGGCGTCGTTGCTCGGCCAGCCCATCATTCCGGAGTCGGCGTAGTCCAGCATCTCCAGATCGCTGACCTTCAGGACGTCACAGCTCGCCTCAAGTTCTTGACGGCGCATCAAGGCGACCGCCGCCGGATCGTGGCCGGGATCGCCCGGCTTGACACCCCCCGGTCCGTCACCGCAACCGCCGTCGGTACACGTCACGAGAACCGTACGGATGCCTTCCGCCGCGTACCGCGCGAGGATCCCTCCGGTTCCGGTGGCCTCGTCGTCGGGGTGGGCGTGTACGGCCATGAGCGTCAAGGGCCGGTCAGTCATGAATCAGTCCTCCTGCAGAAATACGTCTTGGTCCGAGTGTGCGGCGGGCGTACCGCGATCTTGGGGCCCGGATCCTGGTGAGGTGGACATCTTGGTGGTCTCCGTGTTCCCCGCCCGTGCGGTGCCGGTCCCTCGGTCCATGCAACCGTGCCGGCCGGGCCGGCTGTTCCCGGCGCGGCTGCTCGGCCCTGTGCGGTCGATGCTCAGTTCTTCGCGGTGCCGTCGAGTTGGAAGTGCCAGATGACCGCGATTTGGGAATCGTCCAGGGCCACGGCCGACGCTTCCGGGCACCGGTGCAGCAGGCCCCAGGACGCGCAGGTCGGGAGCTGGTCCGGGGCGGTGTCGGGGGCGAGGGAGTGGCGCGGGCGGCGGGGTTCCTCGCGGTGGCGGACCTGGAACCCCGAGAGGGAGGGCTGCGGCAAGGTAGCCGCTGAGCGGGCGGTGGTACCCGGCAAGGAGGGACGGGCGGCCGTCCGGGCCGGGACGGCGCGCCAGTGTCGGCCTGAGGTAGGACACCAGCAGGTGGGCATCGGAGACCACGAGGTGTCCGCCGGGACGCAGGACTCCCGCGAACGCGGCCAGCACAAGGGCCGGGTCGGGGACGTGGGTCAGGCGCGCAGACGACTTCGGGCAACCGTCGTCCCCTGGCCACCGCCAAGGCGCACTCCATCGAGACTTCCCTGCTTCCCGACGGCGGGGGAATCGAGGGCGCGACCCACCTGACCTCGGCAACCTGTTCTTCGTCCAGCGGCCTGCAGGAGCTGTTACGCAGGTGACTACGCTGAAGCGACATCGGCGCGGAATGGGGCAGGTGCGGCGTGGAGTTGTCGAAGCCGGTCGAGGCGGGGGACTCCGAGCGAGTCGGGCCGTACCGCATCGTGGGGCGCCTGGGCGAGGGCGGGATGGGCCGCGTCTGCCTCGGACTCTCGCGCAGCGGGCGGGAGTTCGCGGTCAAGGTGGTGCGGCCGGAGCTGTCGGAGGATCCGTCGTTCCGGCGGCGGTTCGCCCGGGAGGTGGCTGCGGCCCGTGCGGTGAGCGGCGCTTTCACCGCGCCCGTGGTCGACGCCGATGCGGAGGGCTCACCGGCGTGGCTGGCCACGTCGTACGTCCGCGGGCAGTCGCTGGCGGACGTCGTCGCCGCGCACGGCGGATGGCCGGAGGGACCACTGCTGGTGCTGGCCGCCGGGTTGGATGCCACTGTGCCGGGTGGTGGAGTGCGGTTGCGTCGCGTACTCCACGAGCGGGCTGTGCCGCAACTGCGAGAAACGGTGGAAAAGCGCAGATGAGGACTTTGAGGTCTTCGTCGCAGCGCCCCGGCCCATCCGTCGACGCAACGGGGTGGAGGACTGTACCGTTGTCGGCTGCTCACGGCCATGGGTGACGCGGACGCAGCAGCTGTGCAGTGCCCACCAATACCAGCGGGTCAAGATGGATCTCGACCTTCCAGAATTCTTGCGTCACCCGGCCGTGCGCCCCCTGCCATCGTTTGGGACGTGCGAGGTTGCGGCCTGTGACCGGCAGCGGTCAGGGAAGGTCTCTGCCTACTGCCTGCAGCACACACAGCGCCGCACACGCATGATCAGGGAAGGGACATTCCCCGGCGACGAGGTGTTCCGGCGCGCGATGCGGGCGGTGAACAAGTTCGTCGACGTCAATCTGCGCGGTCTGGCACCGCTGGTGGTCGCCGAGGTGATCTACGGCCTGCAGGAACGCATCCGGGGCGGTACCAAGACGCCGCCGTGGCATCTGCGTCCGGTGTGCGAACTTGCCCGTACCCGGCAGGTATCGACCCTGGACGAGCTCGACCCAGCATCGCTGTGCCGACGCCGTCAGGCGCTTCTCAATGCGCTCACCACTGCGTCACGCCGGCTCGGCATGACGCCCGAGAGCGAGCGGCACAAGGATGTATGGGATGCGGCGGCATTCGGCCGGTCCGGAAACCTCAATTTCACTGGGGTACGCCAGCCCTGGCTGCGAGAAGCCGTCAAAGCCGCCGTGTGCGACGAGTTGCCTCGGCGCCGCGGGGTTCAGGCTCGCGGACAGATGCAGACCCACATCAACGCTTTCGTCAAACTCTCCGACAGCCTGCACCTGCAACGCGACGACCACGGCGCCCACCCCGCGCTCCTGGAACGCCAGAACATCGTCAACTTCAGCAACCGTCTGGCCTTCCTTGCCGAGCCGGGGGAGATCAGCACCTACACGTGGATCTTTGTCGCCCGCGCGGTGAGGAAGTGGCTCAGCCTGATGCGGAGCATGGGCCTGACCCGGTCCGGGCAGCCCCTGCACGGCCTGCCCGCTGACTTCATGCTGCTCACCCAGGACATCCCCGACGAGCCCGAGGACTCCGAAGCCGGCAAGGACCTGCCCGACGAGGTGATGCGTCAGCTCTGCGCCCACCTCGACGTCCTGGAGGAGAAGTCAAGCCGCGAGGTACGCGTCGCCGTCGAGCTGCTCATCGACACCGGTCGGCGCCCCTTCGAGATCTGCCACCTGCCCTACGACTGTCTGACCCGGGACGCCGATGGCAAGCCCGTCCTGCTCTACGACAACCAAAAGGAATTGCGCCTGCGCCGTCGCCTGCCCATCCCTGAAGCCACCGCGGGGCTGATCATCGCGCAGCAGGCACGGGTCCGCGCCCGCTTCCCCGCCACAGCGCTCGGCCGGCTTGTGCTGCTGCCCTCCGTTGTGTCCAACCCCGAGGGGACCAAGGCGATCTCCGATGTGCTCACCCAGCATCGTGACTGGGTCGCAGCGCTGCCCGACGTGGCGCTGACGATGACCGTGCAGGAGGAGGGGAAGCCCGTGGCCAAACAGCTCTGCTTCGACAAGGAGAAGATCTTCCCCTACGCCTACCGGCACACTTACGCCCAGCGTCACGCGGACGCCGGCGTACCGGTCGACGTGCTCCGCCAGCTCATGGACCACCGGCAGTTGACCACCACTCAACGCTATTACCGGGTCGGCGAGCAGCGCCGTCGGGAGGCCATCGACAGGGTCACCGCGATGCAGTTCGACCGGCACGGTAACCGGATCTGGCGGAGGGCGAAGGCCCTGCTGGATTCCGAGCACGCCCGCCGCGCGGTCGGGGAGGTCGCGGTGCCGTACGGGGTGTGCACCGAGCCGTCGAACGTCGCGGCCGGCGGTCACGACTGCCCCGTCCGCTTCCGCTGTGTGGGCTGCGGGCACTTCCGCACCGACGTGTCCTACCTTCCCGATCTGGAGGCCTACCTCGCCGATCTGCTGCGCAGTCGGGAACGGCTCGCCGCGTTCAGCGCCGACACCTGGGCCAGGGAAGAGGCGTGCCGTCCGACGAGGAATTCACTCGTGTACGGCGGCTTGTCCGGCGCGTCCGCACCGACCTTGACGACCTCACCGACGAGGACCGGACGCAGATCCAGCAAGCCGTCGCAGTGGTCCGCCTCAGCCGCCAGGTCGTCACCCTCGGCATGCCCCGCGTCGCTGCGCCCGTGCTGAACCCGCGTCCTGAAAGGCCTTCCGTGTGACCAGCCGATTGACTGAAGGCAGAACTGCGGACTCCGCCCGCCGCCGCGAAAGGGTCCTCAAGGCCCTCGACACGGCAGTGCGGACCGGTGGAGACATCACCGTCTCCGGTCTCGCCCGCGCCGCCCGGGTTGACCGTACCTTCCTCTACCGCCACCGTGACCTGCTCGAACGCGTCCACGCCGCTGCCACGGCCCCGGCGGGGGACGGGGCGGTGGCAGCAGTCAGCCGTGCCTCGCTTCAGACCGACCTGGCCAACGCCCTGGAACGCAACAGCCGCCTGGCCGCACGTCTGCGGCAACTGGAGAAGCGCCTATCGACCGAGCTTGGCGAGCGTGTCTGGGCCGCGTCCGGGCTTGGGGCACCCACTGACATCGACAACCTTCAGCGGCGCATCACACTGCTGGAACAGGAACTCGAAGACACACGTGGTGAGTTGGAGGAGCGCAAGGAGGAACTGACAGCCGCGCGGGCCGCGAACCGAGAGCTCACCCGCGCCCTGAACCAGTCATAGTCGTCCCCTGGTGTCCGAGGCGCCTTATCAGCCAAGCCCGGTCGTCACCTGACCAGAACTTGACGGGCTCGGCGTAGCTCCGGCGGGCGTGATGGCCGCGCCTTCGCAATGCCCAGGTGACCGCCGAGGCAGCGGTTCGGGGCGACCCGAAATCCAGTACGGCGCGGCAGGTGAACCAGAAAGAGGCACTCTCGGACGGCACTGCGCTGACAGACACTAGCCCGTGCCTGCGCGGGTGCGCATGCGCAGGAGGTCGACTTCGAATTCGGCGAAGGTGGGCGTCGAAGCCGATCTCGTCGAGCAACTCACGGGTGCGTTTGCTGTCATACCCGCGACCGATACCGGTCCCCAGCATAGCCGATGGTATGACGTACATAATTTTACGGTCCAGGGCGACATGCTTGCCCGTCCCGCCGAACATCCGCCGCGGCGGCACGGCTCGTTGCCGGTGCGCCTCGGAAGGTCCGCCGGTAGGCCAGTGGTGTGACGCCGATAGCGGCGTGCAGGTGTTCGCGCAGCGAGGTGCCGCCGGCGAAGCCGACCTGGCCGGCGATCTCGTCGACCGGCAGGTCGGTGGATTCCAGCAACTGCCGGGCCCGGTCGACGCGTTGCTGGATGAGCCAGCGTCCGGGGCTCAAGCCGACTTCTTCTTTGAAGCGGCGGGCGAAGGTGCGCTGGCTCATGTTCGACTGCTCGGCAAGGTCGCTCAGAGTCAGCGGCTTGTGCAGGTTCTGCAGCGCCCACTGCCGGGCGGCGGACGTGTCGTTCGCCGTTGCATCGGGAACCGGGTGTTCGATGTACTGCGCCTGGCCTCCGTCGCGCCACGGGGGGACGACGCAGGTGCGGGCCACACGGTTGGCGATCTCGCTGCCGTGGTCCTTGCGGACAAGGTGCAGGCAGACATCGATGCCGGCAGCGGCACCGGCCGAGGTCAGCACGTCGCCTTCGTCGACGAACAGGACGTTCGGGTCGAGTTCCACCTGCGGGTACCACTCCCGGAAGAGGCCCGTGGCGTGCCAGTGCGTGGTGGCCCGGTGCCCGTCGAGCAGCCCCGCCGCGGCCAGCACAAAGGCGCCGGTGCAGGTCGACACGATCCGGGTGCCGGGGGCCACGTACGCGAGGACTTGCGCCAGGTCGACCGACGTCTGACGGCGGGGGTTGCCGGTGTGGAACGGCGCGATGATGACGGTGTCGGCGGTGCGCAACGCCTCCGGGCCATGATCGACGCTGATGGAGAAGTCCGCGTTGGTGCGCACCGGGCGACCGTCGATGGTGCAGGTCACGACCTCGTAGCGGCCGTCCGCGGCGCCGAAGACGCGGTGGGGAATGCCCAGGTCGAACGGGTACACCCCGTGCGAGGCGAGGACAACGACGCGGTGCACCTTGATCACGGCAGGATCCCGTCGAAAATTGGCGATCACGCCATTGTAGGGGCCTGTGACGGCGGCCAGGCTGGGCCCATGACGGACACCGAAACCATGCGAGCCATCAGCCAGGACACCTACGGCGCCCCCGACGTGCTGCAGGAAACCCTGCTGCCCAAACCGGCGCCAGGGGTGAGCGAGATCCTGGTCGCCGTCCACGCGGCCGGGGTCAACCCGACCGACTGGGGGAACCGTGCCCGGTCCGCGACCGTCGCCCGGATGCCGCTGGTGCTCGGCTGGGACGTCTCCGGCGTCGTCGAGGCCGTCGGCGTGGGCGTCACGCTGTTCAAGCCCGGCGACGAGGTCTTCGGCATGCTGCCCTACCCGGGCGGAGTCGGCTCGCACGCCGAGTACGTGACCGGGCCGGCCCGCGTCTTCACGCACAAGCCCGCCGGCATCGACCACGTCCAGGCCGGTGCGCTGCCGCTGGCCGCGCTGACCGCCTACCAGGCACTGGTCGACACCGCCGGCGTCCGGGCCGGGCAGCGAGTCCTGATCCACGCGGCGGCCGGCGGCGTCGGTCACCTCGCCGTGCAGATCGCCAAGGCCCGCGGCGCGTACGTGATCGGCACCGCCGGCGCCGCCAAACACGACTTCCTGCGATCCCTCGGTGCCGACGAGGTCATCGACTACCACAGCGTCGACTTCACCGAGGTGCTCAGCGACATCGACGTGGTCCTCGACCCGATCTCCCGCGACTCCGCCGCCCGCGCCCGATCCGTGGCCGTGCTGCGCCCGGGCGGCACCCTCGTCTCGATCCTTCCGGTACCCGTCGACGCCGGCGAACTGGCGGCGATCGCCGAGCGGGGGATCCGCTACGAGTCGCTGCTGGTCGAGGCCGACCACGCCGGCATGCAGGCCATCGCCGCCCTCGTCGAGACCGGCGCACTGCGCGCCCACATCGACGCCACCTTCCCGCTCGCCGAGGCCGCGAAGGCGCACACGCTCGGCGAGACCGGCCGCACCACCGGCAAGATCGTGCTGACCGTCCGAGACAGCAGGGCACACCTTGCCGGCCAACTGCTGCATGACGTGTTCGTCCTCGGGGACACGGCCATCGTCGATCGGGTCGTGCGGCCCGATTACTACATCCAGCACAACCCCCTGGCGCCCGACGGAGCCGACGCCCTCAAGTACTTCAGCGGCGCCATGCGACAGCAGTTCCCGCAGGCCGCCTTCGAGCCCCGCCGGATCATCACCGACGGCGATCTGGTGCTGCTGCACTCCCGCTACGTCATGGTGCCGGGCACCGAGGGTCTGGCCGTGTTCGACCTGTTCCGCTTCCAGGACGGCAAGATCGCCGAGCACTGGGACGTCATTCAGGAAGTGCCCGCCACCACGGCCAGCGGCAACGACATGTTCGCCACGCTCAGCGAGCCGCGGACCGACGCGGTCGGGCAGCGCTGGTTCAGCGCCTACCACAAGGAACTGGTCACCGCGTTCGTCGACCAACTGCTGGTCCGCAAGGACCTGACCGCCATCGACACCTACGTCGGCGCCGACTACCACGAACACAGCCCGACCATCTCCGACGGCGCGGCCGGCCTCAAGGCCGACCTGGGCAGCTACTTCGACAAGTTCCCGCAGTCGAGTGTCACACCGAAACGCGTCATCGCCGAAGGCGACCTGGTCGCCGTGCACAGCCACTACGTCGACACGCCGGGCGAGCGTGGCCGGTCGGTCATCGACCTCTTCCGGGTCCGCGATGCCAGGATCGTCGAGCACTGGAGCTCCGAACAGGCCGTGCCCGAGACCGCCGCCAACGACAACACGATGTTCTGACAGCCGCCGGGGGCGGGGCGAATCGTGTCCAGCCCCCACAAGAGCGACCGGCATTAGGCCATCAGCGCGGCGATCCCCGAACCGTCGATCCCGTCGCTCTTGAACCGACGCCCAGCCGTCTCGATGATCCGCCGCCGCGTCTCCTGCTTGCGCTCTCGCCCGTATCGGGCCCCGCGCCCTCCTTCACTCGTCCAGCTGGCCGCTGGCCGTAGCGCAGGTCACAGGCGAGGGCCAGCTCGTTGCCGGCACCCCGGGTACGGCCCCGGATGGCCGCGATGCTGACGAACGGAGCCTTGCTCAGCCGCAGGACCATGTCGGTCCACAACGGGTTGTCGTCCTCGTGCTCGGGCGTGGGAAGGTCGGCGGCCGCGGCGGCGTCGAATTGATTGAGGAAGAAGTCGGGGAGCTCGCTGGCGAAGACGACGACCTGGATGTCCGGGTCGTTCTCCAGCTCCGAGACGATCTTGTGCAACGTCACGATCGACTCGGGAACCACCAGGTTCACGGGAGGATTCGAGAACGTGATCCTCGCGGTCCGCGGAGTCGTCCGCTCAAGGCGGATCGTGCTGGACTGGCTCATGGCGTGGCTTCCGTCTGATCAACCGCGTCAAAGCGGACCTCGACGACCTCACCGCGGAGGAGCAAGCGCAGATCCAGCAGGCGGTCTCGGTCATCCGCCGCGGGCGCAGCGTGATGCTCGGGGTGCCTCGCATCGGCCAGCCCCTGCCCGACGTCCGACCGAGGAGGACTACGTGAGCTCCGCGATGAGCGCCGGCCGCAAGGCGGACGGCGATCGGCGCCGCCAGCGGGTCGTGAAGGCCATCACCGCCGCCGCACAGAAGGGAAGCCGCATCACGGTCTCGGGCATCGCCCGTCAGGCCGGGGTGGACCGGACCTTCCTGTACCGGCACCGGGATCTGCTCGCCCTTGTTCACGCCGCCGAGCTCGAGCCGCCTGAGCAGGACCCGTCGTCGGGTGCCTCCGCGGTGAGTAGGGCCCCGCTGCAGGCAGATCTCGCGAACGCGCAGGCCCGCACCGTCCGCCTGTCCGCACGAATTCGGCAGTTGGAGAGGCGCTTGTGTCAGGAACTGGGCGAGCAGGCCTGGCGCGAGTCCGGCCTTGGCGCTCCAACCGACATCGAGGAGCTGCAACGAACGATCACGAGACTCGAGCAGCGTAACGTCGAATTGACCGAGGCGCTGGAAGAGAGCAAGGCCGATCTGAAGGCAGCCCGGGAAGCCAATCGTGAACTGACCCGGCCCCTCAACCAGCGTGGAGACCGGAACCAGGACGCACCCGCCGGCAGTAAAGCTGGATGAGGCCCCGGGGCGGGCCCGTCACAGATCTGTCCTCCCACTCCGGGGACCAGGACGGTTGGTTTGTGGACAGGGGTGAGAACTGACCGATGACCGCTCTCAGCCTTGGCCCAGGAAAGTCAGGGGCGCGGTGACATTACGTGAAGGCCGGTGCCGCCGACGTCAGTTGACAGGTTGGGGCCGGTCGGCACTCAGGTGGGCGGTGAGGAAGCTGGCGGCGCGGTCCAGCGCGGCATCCGCCTCGTCGAGACGGCCGTAGTGGAGCTGGAAGACATGAGGGAGGCCAGGCCCGACCTCGAGCGTGACCTCGACGTCGTCGGCGCCCGCACGGCCGGCCAGCCGGACCGCGTCGTCGAGCAGCACCTCGTTCGCCCCTACCTGCACGAGCAACGGCGGCAGCCCGGTGAGGTCGGCGAACAACGGGCTGGCCAGGGGATGCGCCCGGTCGCCCGCACCGACGTAGTGATCGGCGAGGGCGCGCAGGTCGGCCTCGATGAAGAGGGGGTCGGCGTCCTGCTTGGCACGCATGCTTTCACCGGCGAGGGTGAGGTCGACCCACGGGGAGAAGACGACCACGGCCGCTGGTTGCGGCAGTCCGGCGTCCCGGGCTGCGAGGAGCGTGGCGATGCTCAGGCCGCCGCCGGCGGAGTCACCAGCCACGACGAGGTTGCGTGGGTCGATGCCCGCGTCCAGCAGCTCGCGATACGCCGCGAGCCCGTCGTCGACGGCCGCCGGGAAGGGATGTTCGGGAGCCAGCCGGTAATCCACCGACACCGCGCGCAAACCGAGGCGGCGGGCCAGTTCACCGACCAGCCCTTCGTGAGTGTCCGGTGAGCCGACGACGTAGCCGCCACCGTGCAGGTAGAGCAGCCGGCCCCGGCCGGAGACTTCGGCCGGCTCCAGTTCCAGGGCCGGCCGTCCACCCAGAACGGTCTGGCGGGTGACCACGCCCGCTTCAGCGGGCCGGGTGAGAGCCGCGCTGAATCCGCTGCGTTGTTCCGCCACCGTGGGGGGCGTCTCGCTCCGGGGGGCGGAACGGAGCATGGCGTCCAGGGCGTCGCGCTCGGATCGGGACATGGGAAACCTCTATCGGTCAGAAGGACAGCACGTCACAGCGGGACCGGCATCGGCCCCGGGTTCGCACGTGCTGGAGGATCGCGTTGATCACTGGTCGATGCTCACGCCACCGGGCGCAAGGCCGGGGTGTACGCCGGCAGTACCGGGAGGGCGCGTGCACCTGTCCCGGTAAGGGGACGTATCGGGGTTGTGGCAGCGTGAAGTGGTGGTGCGGGGTTCAGGATCCGGTGCTGTAGCGCTTGAGCATGAGGGCGACGGCTTCGTCCACGATCGCGGGATCAGTGGGGTTGGGCGGGACGAAGTCGGTCCGTACGAGTTGAGGCCACAGCAACTGGCTGCAGATCATGCCGAGGAACTGCTCGGCCACGACGCATGCGGACTGCGGCTGTCCGTCGGCCGAACGGAAGTCGAGTGTGCCGGCGTGTGCTTCGGCCTCCAGGTAGTCGCGGAGCCGGTCGAAGAAGGGTCCGCGGTCGATGGCGAAGCCGGTGCCGACGATGTCGGCGAGTTCCGGCATCTGGGGAAGCTCGGTGATGATGAGCCGGCACAGCGCCGCCGTGCCGGGCCGCGCGACCAAGCAGGCGTAATCGCGGCCGATGTGGTCCAGACCGAACCGGGGATCACCGGGCGGGGGCGGTGCGGCGTACTCCACGTCCAGCTGCCATTGCTCGGAGGTGACGGCCGCGAACAGCGCGGCCTTTGTGGGGTACCGCTTGAAGAGGGTGCCGGTGGAGACGCGGGCCTGCTTGGCGATCTGGGCGAGGGAGGTCTTGTCGTATCCCCGCGCGAGGAAGAGGTCGCGGGCGGCGCGGATGATGCGCGCGCGGTTCTCCTCTTTGATCTGCGCGTGATACCCGGCCTGGCACGTGTCGCCACCGGTTACCGCTCGGTCCTCCACCGACATACCTAACGTCCCTCGCCCGTCGCCCGGCCGCGTCCTCGCCGTCAGAGGACGGTCTGGCCTCCGTCCAGGATAAGGTCCTGGCCCACAGCGAAGGCGGAGACATCGGAGGCCAGGTACACGACGGCTTCCGCGACCTCCTCGGGCAGACCCATGCGGCCCAGCGGGATGCCGGCGCTGATCCCCTCCAGGACCGCCGCCTGGACCGCGGGGTCCTCGATCCCGAGCTTGGAGTAGAGCGGGGTGTCCACCGGGCCGGGGCTGACCGCGTTGAACCGGATGCCGTGCGACTTGAGCAGGTCCGCGTTCCACGACCGCATCAGGGAGCTGAGAGCCGCCTTCGTCGCGGCGTAGGCGTTCGCCTGCCCGTAGCCGCCGTGCACGCTGGCGGACGCGTTGAGGATGACCGAGGACGGGTTGGCCAGCACCGGCACCAGGGCCTGCGTCAGGAAGAAGACGCTCTTGACGTTGATGTCGAAGAGCCGGTCGTAGCTGTCCTCCGTGTGGTCCTCGAACGACCGCCAGTCCGAGACGCCGGCGTTCAGGAACGCCACGTCCAGCCCCCCGAAGTGCTCACCCACCTGCTTGGCCAGGCCGCGCTGCGCATCGAGATCGCGTGCGTCGGCCTGCACCACCGGCACCTTGTCCCCGAGGATCTGCCGCGCCCTGTCGATGCTGGCCGGGGTTACGCCCGTGACCAGCACGTCGGCCCCCTCCGCGATGAAACGCTGCGCGGTCGCCAGACCGATCCCGCTCGTGCCGCCGGTGATGAGGGCGCGCTTGCCCGCAAGACGAGTCATGTTCATTGTTCCTTGCCGAGTCGAAGGTGAGTCGATTGACTTATCTCTTTGAAGGTAGCTCCCGCGCTACCTCCATGGCAAGTTGGTCCACTTACCTTAAGGACCTGAAGCGGTCCGGCACTGCAGGAGAAGGTGGCCGGCACCGACTCAAGGACATGGCGCCGCCGTCTGCGACGAGCCAGCCGATGCTGGCTTTCCCAGCGCCGGGCGACCCCGCAAGGTGGTGGAGGTGAGGCGCCGCTGGGCGACCATGCGGGCACAGCAGTGGCGTCCACCGGCGAGGACCTGGCGCCGCGCGGTGTTCGCGTGAACACCGTCTCCCCGGGCGTCGTAGCCAGTCGGCTGTGGAGCGGACCTTGACGGTTTCGGCGGCAAGGTCGCCGCCACACTCGATGTCGGCCACGGCGACCAGCGCGCAGGCCTGCCCGGGCAGGCCTGCATCGCCTCGGGGCGCCTACGGCGCGCCCCTTACCTGATCGGGTGATAGCGCCACACCTGTTGCACGAGGTAGCGTCCTTCGTACTGCTGCTGAGCTGCACTGATCCTCACCGGATCACGCTGCACGACGGTTGCCCCCGCTAGAACACCACTACTCGAGGGCTGGATCGAGGCGACCCACACCGCACCGTCCGATGCTTTGATCCCGGCGGTGCGGGCTTCCTGCGTCATCCGCGCGCCTGCACGATCACGAGCGCCGTGCTCAGTGCGACTCGCGGCTCACCTCCGAGCCGCTGGAGCCGACGAGGAAGTCCAGGTCGGCGCCCGTGTCGGCTTGCAGGACGTGGTCGACGTAGAGGCGTTCCCAGCCGCGGCGGGGGCTGGCGAAACCGATGACGGTGGCCTTGTCGGGGGTGCGGCGGGCGAGTTCGTCGGCAGGTACCTCGACCTCGATACGGCGGGCTTCGACATCGAGGGCGATGACGTCCCCGGTGCGCACCAGCGCGAGCGGGCCGCCGGCCGCGGCCTCCGGGGCCACATGCAGGACGACGGTGCCGTAGGCGGTGCCGCTCATGCGGCCGTCGCAGACGCGGACCATGTCTCGGACACCCTGTTCGAGGAGCTTCTTCGGAAGCGGCATGTTCGAGACCTCTGGCATGCCGGGGTAGCCCTTGGGGCCGCAGCCGCGCAGGACCAGCACGCTGTCGGCGTCGACGTCGAGGTCCGGGTCGTCGATACGGGCGTGGAAGTCCTCGATCGAGTCGAACACGATCGCCCGGCCGCGGTGACGCAGCAGGTGCGGGGAGGCGGCGGCCGGTTTGACGAGGGCGCCGTCGGGGGCGAGGTTGCCACGCAGGACGGCGATTCCGCCCTCGGCGACGAGCGGTTGGGCCCGGGGGCGGATGACCTCCTCGTCCCAGATCGGGGCGTCGTCGAGGAAGTCGACCAGGGGGCTGCCGGTGACGGTCAGGGCGTCCGGGTCGAGCAGGTCGCGGACTTCGCGCAGGACGGCGAGCAGGCCGCCGGCGCGGTGGAAGTCCTCCATGAGGAAGCGGCCGGCCGGCTGGAGGTCGACGAGGACCGGTACGCGGGAGCCGATGCGGTCGAAGTCGTCGAGGGACAGGTCGACGCCGAGGCGGCCCGCGATGGCGAGGAGGTGGACGACCGCGTTGGTGGAGCCTCCGACGGCGGCGAGCGCGACGATCGCGTTGTGGAAGGACGCCTTGGTGAGGAAGGATCCGGGCCGCCGGTCGGCGCCCACCATGTCCACCGCCAGCCGGCCGGTGCGGTGCGCGGCCTCCAGAAGGCGGCTGTCGGGGGCGGGAGTTCCGGCCGTACCCGGCACGACCGTGCCCAAAGCCTCGGCCACCAGCGCCATCGTCGAGGCGGTGCCCATGGTGTTGCAGTGGCCCCGGCTGCGGATCATCGACGACTCGGAGCGGGTGAACTCGTCCTGGGAGAGGGTGCCGCCGCGGACCTCCTCGGACAGCCGCCACACATCGGTGCCGCAGCCCAGGGGCGTGCCTCGGAAGGTTCCGGTGAGCATGGGTCCGCCTGGCACGACGACTGCGGGCAGGTCCACCGAGGCGGCGGCCATCAGCAGCGACGGGATCGTCTTGTCGCAGCCGCCCAGCAGGACGACACCGTCGATGGGGTTGGCCCGGAGCATCTCCTCCGTGGCCATCGCGGCCATGTTGCGCCAGAGCATGGCGGTGGGCCGCACCTGGGTCTCCCCCAGCGACACCACGGGCAGGTCCAGCGGGATCCCGCCGGCCTCGTACACGCCGTTTCGGACGGAGGCCGCCACCTCGTTCAGATGGGCATTGCAGGGAGTCAGATCGGATGCGGTGTTGGCGATGGCGATCTGCGGGCGGCCCGTGAAGGCGTCGTCCGGAACGCCCCGCCGCATCCAGGCCCGGTGGATGTAGGCATTGCGGTCCTGGCCCTCGTACCACTGCGCGCTGCGGAGCGTCCCCATGGAGCCTCTTCCAATAGTCGGTACGGCGCTCTAGAGTCCGGAACATCATGAAGCGTACGCAGACGTACGAGGGTCCGACAGACCCCGGCGCGGACGGCCCGACCGGCGCCGACAGCAGCCGGCTGGTGGGGTCGGACCGGGTGCTCGCCGTACTCAAGGAGCTTGCCCGGTATCCCGAGGGCGTGGGTCTGGAGGAGTTGACCCAGGTGATCGGCAGTCCGAAGCCGACCGTGCACCGGGCGCTAGCGGCCCTGCGCCGGGCGGGTCTCGCCGGCCAGGACACCCGCGGCCACTACGCGCTCGGGGACGAGTTCCTGCGGATGGCCTTCGCCCACCACGAGGCCCGGCCCGACCATGTCCGCGTCCGCCCGGTCCTCGAGGCGCTGGCACAGCGGTTCGGCGAGACCGCGCACTACGCGGTCCTCGACGGCCGCGAGGTCGTCTACCGCGCCAAGGTCGATCCGCCCAGCGGTGCCGTCCGGCTCACCTCGACGGTGGGCGGCCGCAACCCCGCGCACGCCACCGGAGTCGGAAAGCTGCTGCTGGCCGGCCACTTGGAGACCCTGGAGGAGGTCGAGGCGTGGATCGGCGGCTCTGCCCTGGAGCGCCGCACCCCGCGGACCCTGTGCACCGCCGACGGCCTTCACCGGGAGCTGCAGACCATTCGTGAGCGGGGCTACTCCCTCGACGACCAGGAGAACGAGCCGGGTGTCAACTGCCTCGCCCTGCCCGTGTACGCGACGTCACCGAGGGCGCCGTCCGGGGCCGTCAGCGTCAGTGCGCTGACGTACCGGACACCGCTGAGCACCCTGGTCGAAGCGGCCGCCGAGATCCGTGCCCTGCTCGGCCCCCTCGGCGAGCCCCACCGCTGAAGACCGGCAGGACCGCCCCTCTCCCTCACCATCCCCCCGAACCCACCCTGGAGACCCAGCTCGTGTACCTCATGCGCATCGGCGCCGTCGGCGCCGAAAAGCCCGTCGCCCGCATCGACGACGAGACCTACGTAGACCTCTCGGACGTCGTCACGGACTTCGACGAGGCGTTCTTCGGCACCGGCGGCCTCGACCGCGTCCGCCCCGTCGTGACGGAGCGGGCGGCGGCCGGGCAGGTGTCCCGCTTCGCCGGGGAGCGCATCGGCGCCCCCGTCGCCCGCCCGCACCAGATCCTGTGCATCGGCCTCAACTACCGTGACCACGCGGCCGAGAGCGGCATGGCCGTGCCCGACGAGCCGATCCTGTTCACCAAGTCGCCCAACACTCTGATCGGCCCGAACGACGACGTACGGATCCCGCGCGGGTCCGCCAAAACCGACTGGGAGGTGGAGCTCGGCATCGTCATCGGCCGGCGCACCGGCTACCTGGACTCGGTCGAAGAGGCGCGCGAGGCCATCGCCGGCTATGTGGTCGTCAACGACGTCAGCGAGCGCGCCTTCCAGCTGGAGCGGGGCGGGCAGTGGGCCAAGGGCAAGTCCGCGGAGACGTTCAACCCGGCGGGCCCCTGGCTGGCCACCACCGACGAGATCGAGGACGTCCTCGCCCTCGACATGTGGCTGGACGTCAACGGGGTGCGCCGGCAGACCGGCAACACCAAGACGATGATCTTCGACCCGTACTTCGTCGTGCACTACCTGAGCCAGTTCCTGGTCCTGGAGCCCGGTGACCTGATCAATACCGGCACCCCGCCCGGCGTCGGCATGGGTCTCACCCCGCCCGTGTATCTCCAGCCGGGCGACGTGATGGAACTCGGCATCCAGCAACTGGGCGTACAGCGTCAGCACGTGCTCGCGCCCCGGTGAGCCGTCGCCTGATCCGCGCCTTCGTCCTGACCGGCCCGGGCGAGTACGCCGTGCAGGAGGTCGTGGCGCCGGTGGCCGGTCCCGGCGAAGTCGTCGTCGACGTCGAGCGGGTGGGCGTGTGCGGCACCGACGTGGAGTTCTTCACCGGCGCGATGGCCTATCTCCACCACGGCCACGCCGCCTACCCGATGCGGCTCGGTCATGAGTGGGCGGGGCGGGTGGCGGCGGTCGGCGACGGTGCCGACCCCGGCTGGCTCGGACGCCGCGTCATGGGCGACACCATGCTCGGCTGCGGTGCGTGCCGCCGTTGCCTGCGCGGCCATCAGCACGTGTGCGAGAAGCGGCAGGAGGTAGGCGTGCGCGGGGACCGGCCCGGCGCCCTGGCCGAGCAACTCGCCATTCCCGCCTCCTCGTTGCACGCCCTGCCCGACTCCGTCGACGCCGTGCTCGGCGCGCTGGTGGAGCCGGGCGGCAACGCCCTGCGCGCCGCACAGGCAGCCGCCCCGCATCCCGGGGACCGGGCGCTGGTCCTGGGACCGGGAACCATCGGGCTGCTGGCCGCGATGTTCCTCCGTACGACCGGTGCGGAGGTCCATCTCATGGGCAACACCGAGAGCTCCCTCGCCTTCGCCCGCGAGCTGGGCTTCGAGCACGTCTGGGCGGAGGACGCCCTGCCGGACCTGCCCTTCGACGCGGTCGTCGACGCCTCCAACGCCGCCCATCTTCCGGACAGAGCACTGGAGTTGGTCGAGCCGTCCGGCCGGGTCGTGTACATCGGGCTGGCCGGCGAACCCAGCAGGATCGACACCCGTACCCTCGCCCTCAAGGACGTCACCGCGGTGGGCATCCTGTCCGCCTCCCCCGGCCTCGACGCCGCCATCCGCGCCTACGCCACGGGCTCGGTCGACCCCAGGCCACTCGTCGCCGCCACCGTGACCCTCGACGAGGCAGGCCCCGTACTCGCCGGCGAGCGCCCGCCCGGTGCCGGCCCCGGCCCCAAGATCCATGTGGATCCCGGCTCGGGCTGAGGCATGGAACCCGGACAAGACCCCTGTCACAGCCCAAGTGGGCCGATACGCTGGAGAACGGCCATGAACCGGGGGCGGGGCTGGGGGCGGGGGCATGGATCCACGGATGCAGCTGTCGGTGGGCGGGTACGTCTGCGAACGCGAGCTGGGCCGGGGCGGGCAAGGGGTGGTGTGGCTCGCCCGGGACCGGGCGGGGCGGCAGGTCGTGGTGAAGTTCCTGCTGCCGGGCAAGGAGTACGACGAGGTCGCGCTCGCCCGCGTACGGCGGGAGTTCGGTGCGGCGAGCCGGGTCGGTGAGCTGGCCACGGCGCGGGTCCTCGATGCCGACCTGTCCGGGCGGAACCCGTACATCGTCAGCGAGTTCGTCCCGGGGCCCACGCTCCACCAGCATGTGGCCGCGGGCGGCCCACTGGCCGCCGGGCGGCTGCAGTCCGTGGCGCTGGCCGTCGCGCACGCGTTGGCGCAGGTGCACCGGGTGGGTGTCGTGCACCGGGACATCAAACCGTCCAACATCCTGCTCTCCCCGGACGGACCGCGGATCATCGACTTCGGTATCGCCCGCGACGACCGGCTGCTCGAGTCGGCGCTCACCACACCGGGCAGTGTGCTCGGCTCACCCGCGTACATGTCGCCGGAGCAGGTCAAGTCGCTCAGGGTCAGCGGCGCCACCGACGTGTTCTCCCTCGGCGGCACGTTGTACTTCGCCGCCACGGGACGGCATCCCTTCGAGGGGGAGAGCGACTACGAGGTGCTCGTCGCCGTGTGCGAGCGCGACGCGGATCTCGCGGCGGTGCCGGAGCCGGTCCGCTCGGTCATCGCCGACTGTCTGCGCAAGGACCCGGCGGAGCGGCCCACCGCCGCCCAGCTCGTCACCCGGCTCGCGGGGGCGGCGGAGGGGACGCAGAGTCCACAGGCGGAGTCGGGGATGCCTCAGTCACCTCTGCCGTCCGAACGCGGGAAGGACGGCTCCCGCCCCGGGAGGAGCGCCAAGCAGCTGCGGCTGTGGGGGTTCGCGGCCGGCAGTGCCGCTGCGGCCGTGCTGCTCGGCGTCGTGCTGAGCACCACCTCCTCGGGGGGAGCCCACGGCTCGGGCTCCCCGTCCTCGGCCGGGAGGCCGAAGAGCTCCGCGGGCTCCCAGCCCCTTTCGTACACAGATGACTTGACCGACTCGGGCGACTGGTCGCACAAGGACCCGACCCTGGCGAGGATCACGCACAAGGGCGGGACCATGCTGGTGGACCCCAGGACCGAGCTGGAGGTGTGGCCGCAGGCGCCCTTCGAGCCGTCGTCGTTCGCGGTACGGCTGAGCACCCAGGCGGAGTGGTACGGGGGCGAGGGCGGGGTCGGGCTGTGGTGCAACGGCTCGGGGGACTACCGGCAGGGCTCCCGCTGGGCGACCTATCTGACGACAGGTCAGGAGGCCCTGATCGTGCGGGAGTTCCGGTTCAAAGGGACCTTTCAGCATGACCGGGTCGTCGAGGCCGACCTCACGGACCTGGGTCTGAAGGTGGCGAGTCAGCAGCAGGTGGACATGTCGATGACCTGTTCCTCGGCCGGCGCGGGCCGGATCAAGGTCCAGCTCGCCGTCGACGGCACCCGGGTCGCCTCGTACACCGGAGCCGCCTTCGACGCGCGGGGCTGCGGTGTGGCCGCCTTCCACTACAGCGCGACCGATCCGCAGGGCACGGCCTTCCACGCGGGATTCGAGCGCTTCACCGCCGCCGAACTGTCGGGGCACTGACTGCCCCGGCCGCTCGATCGCCGGAGGGGCCGCCACCGAGCGGCTGATTCCTCGGGCCGCGCGGCGTGTCCGGGCCGGCGGGGCGGCCGGCCCGGAGCAGGGTGGGCGGCACTGTCGTCGTGGAGGAGGAACCGTGAAGCGTCGTGTCGCCGCCGTCCTGGCCATTGCCGTCGCCGGGCTGCTGCTGTTCGCGGTACCGGCCACGGCCCGGGACGGCCGTGCTGACGTCGAGAGCAACGACTGGAACATCCCGCTCACCAACATCGGCATCCTGTAGCGCCGAGTCCGCCCTCCCCCGCCCCCTGCCCCCCGGGGTTACGGATGCGTTCCGAACCCTTGACGCCGACCCCATGACTGCGTAGACATGACTACGCAGACATGACAGCGCAGTCAGTCCCACCGTCGGCCGGACTGCGAATGGCATCATTGAGCTCCGTCCAATGGCCACCGGGAGGCACCATGACGCGAGGGACAGGGCGGGGCGCAGGCTCCTCCGCGCCGCGCAGCGTGGACGTGGCCCGGCTCGCGGGTGTCTCGCAGAAGACGGTCTCCCGGGTCTTCAACGACGAGCCGTACGTCTCCGCCGACGTACGACGGCGGGTGCTCGACGCCGCCGAGCAGCTCGGCTACCGGCTCAACAACGCCGCCCGCGCGCTGGCCTCCGGGCGCACCCGCTCGATCGGCGTGGTGACGCTGGGAACGGCGCTGTACGGACCCGCCTCGCTGCTCATGGGTGTCGAGCGGGTCGTCCGGGACACCGGTTACGCCCTTCGCGTGGTCAACACGATGGAGGGCGACCCGGCGGGCGTCGCGGGTGCCATGGACTCGCTCCTCGATCAGGGCGTGGACGGCATCGTCATCTCCGAACCGATCGACGAGCAGGCCGAGGGCGGAGCACCCTCCCTCCGCCTGGACGTTCCGGTCCTCGTCATCGGTGCCCCGCCGCCCGTCACGGCGCCCACGGTGCTGACCGCGGGCAACGGCGCCGACCTGATGGCCCGGACCGCCACCGAACACCTGCTGGACCTCGGCCATATGACGGTCCATCACCTCGCCGGTCCGCAGCGGTGGTACGCCGCCCGGGACCGCCTGGAGGGATGGCAGGCGGCCCTGACCGCACAGGAGCGGGAGGTGCCCCCGGTCGTCGCGGGCGACTGGTCTGCCGCCTCCGGCTACCGGGCGGGACGGGAGCTGGCCGAGGACAGCGGCGTCACCGCTGTCTTCACCGCCAACGACGACATGGCGATCGGCCTGATCCGCGCGCTGACGGAGGCCGGCCGACGTGTGCCGGAGGACGTCAGCGTCGTCGGCTTCGACGACATCCCGGTCGCCGCCTATGTGACTCCGCCCCTGACCACGGTGCGGCAGCCGTTCGACGCCGTGGCCCAGGAAGGGCTCAAGCGCCTGGTGCATGCCATCGAGAACCCGAAGGCAGAGCCCTTGCCGCCGAGTGGCCCGCCGGTCGACCTCGTCGTCCGCGCCTCGACCGCGCCGCCGCCGAGCCGGAAGACCCCGGCCCGCGGGCGGCGCACCGCCTCCGGTGACGGCAGGACATCCAGTCCGCCTCTTGCGAACGGAGGCGCTACCACCCGCCACTGAACCCCTCCGCAAGCCGAGCCGACCACAGCCGCTGAACGGCGCGCGACCCCTGAACGAGCCGCTGTACTGATCGCGCACCGCTCCACGAGCGCCCCCGTCGGACCGGCGTCGCAGAGCCGCCCCTGACCTCAACGGGCCCGAGTCAAGCCGCGCAGGCCCAGAACGGCGGGGCAGGCGCCAGCAGCGACATGCTCGCGCTCGTCGTGACCGGCTCGCTGCTCTCGATCATCCCGCTCGTCGTGGCCTTCCTGATGCTCCAGCGGTACTGGCAGAGCGGCCTGGCCACCGGCGGCGTCAAGCAGTAGCCCTCCCCCGTCTCCCCCTTCCCCCCGGAGGTTTCCCTTCATGGCGGCTCTGCCTGCCCGCGTCCTGTTCGGTGCCGCGTACTACCACGAGTACCAGCCGTACGAACGCCCTGCCGAACGTCTCAAGACCGACCTCGACCTGATGGCCGACGCCCACGTCAGCGTCATCCGCGTCGGCGAGTCGGTCTGGTCGACCTGGGAGCCGGACAACGGCCGCTTCGACCTCGACTGGCTGCAACCGGTGCTGGACGGCGCCCACGAACGCGGCATCTCCGTCGTCCTCGGCACGCCGACATACGCGGTGCCGCCATGGCTGGCCCGCCAGTACCCGGAGATCACCGGCGAACGGCACACCGGCGAGCGCATCGGCTGGGGCGCCCGGCAGGAGGTGGACTTCACCCACCCGGCCTTCCGTTTCCACGCCGAGCGCGTGATCCGCCGTATCGTCGCCCGCTACGCCGACCACCCGGCGGTGATCGGCTTCCAGGTCGACAACGAGCCGGGCCTGGAGCTCTTCCACAACCACGGCGTCTTCCAGCGCTTCGTCGACCATCTGCGCGAGACGTACGGCGACGTGGAGACCCTCAACCGCGAGTGGGGACTGGTGTACTGGTCGCACCGGCTGTCCACGTGGGCGGACCTGTGGACCCCGGACGGCAACGCGC
Source organism: Streptomyces sp. NRRL S-646 (assembly GCF_000720765.1). Taxonomy (GTDB): domain Bacteria; phylum Actinomycetota; class Actinomycetes; order Streptomycetales; family Streptomycetaceae; genus Streptomyces. The sequence continues at coordinate 306,110 of NZ_JODC01000002.1, read as the reverse complement.
AGCCGCAGTACGACGTCGCCTGGCGCGCGTTCCAGGCCCGCCAGGTCACCGAGTTCATCGGCTGGCAGGCCGACATCGTGCGCGAGTACGCCCGCCCCGACCACTTCGTCACCACCTGTATCTCCTACACCCGCCCGGCGGTGGAGGACGACGAGCTGACCGACCGCCTCGACATCGCCTCCGGCAACCCGTACTACGACATGCAGGACGGCCTGCTGCTGCCCGACCCCACGCCCGACGGCCACGAGCAGCTCTGGAAGACCACCGGCGTGTGGGCGCTGTACCAGACCGCCGACTGGATGTTCTCCTCCCGCCAGGAGCCCTTCCTCGTCACCGAGACCAACGCCGGCTCCATCGGCTTCCCCTGGGACAACCGCCCTGCCTACGACGGCCAGTGGCGCCAGGCCGCCTGGGCACTCGTCGCGCGCGGCGCCCGCATGATCGAGTACTGGCACTGGCACACCCTGCACTTCGGTGCCGAGACCTACTGGGGCGGCATCCTCCCGCACACCGGCCGGCCCGGGCGGACGTACGCCGAACTCGCCCGGCTGGGCGGGGAGTTCGAGACCGCGGGCGCGCTCGTCGCCGGGCTCGAACCGGACGCCGACATCACGATGGTGTACTCGACGCCGAGCAAGTGGCTGATGCAGAAGTACCCGCCGCTGGCCAGGCCCGACGGTCAACCGGACCCGGCCGCCTATCACCGCATCTTCGACCCCTTCTACCGCGGCGCCTTCGACGCCGGCCGCCAGGTCCGCATCGTCCATGCCCGCCAGCTGCACGACCCGAGCGGAGAACGGGAGGGCATGACTCCGCTGGAGGCCGTCCAACGTCACCCCGTCCTCGTCGTCCCGGCGCTCTACCTCGCCCACGACGAGATGCTCGACTGGCTCGCGGACTACGCCCGCGCGGGCGGCCACCTGGTCCTCGGCCCACGCACCGGCTATGCCGACCATGAAGCCCGCGCCCGCACCGAACCGGCCCCCGGGCGTCTCACCGGCGTCGCGGGCGTCAGCTACGACGAGTTCAGCAACCTGGTACGGGACATACCCGTGCGGGCCGCTCCGGACAGCCCGCTCCACCTTCCCGAGGGCGCTACGGCGACGCAGTGGGCGGACGGCCTGACCGTCGCCGACGCCGACGTGCTCGTCGCCTACGACCACCCGCACTTCGGCCGCTGGCCCGCGGTCACCACCCGCCGCCACGGCGTCGGCCAGGTCACGTATGTCGGCACGGTGCCCGGTCGTGACCTCGCCCGGGCGCTGGCCGAGTGGCTGACGCCGTCGGCCCGCCACGGCTGGCGGGACCTGCCGACCCCGGTCACGGCGACGACCGGTACCTCGCCCGGCGGACGCCACGTCCACATCGTCCACAACTGGAGCTGGGAGCCCGCGAGCGTGCCCGCGCCGGCCAACCTCTCCGACGCCCTCGACGGCACAACCGTCCCTGCAGGCACGGCACTTGAGCTCGGCCCGTGGGACGTACGCGTTCTCGTCGCCACCGACATCAGCCCCACCCACCCGTGACCCACCCCCGAGGAGGGGCCATGCACAGAAGAAGACTCGCCAGAGCACTGGGAACCTTCACCGCGGCATCCGCGATGCTGGTGATACCCATGGCCAGTGCGCGGGCGTACAACCCGACGGGCGGGATCCTGTACCAGCTCGGGAACGAGCCGTGTCTGAAGGGGCGGGGCAACTGCGCGATCTACCCCAAGTCGGCGCAGCTGCCGAGCGGGCGCCTGGTCGCTTCGTTCGAGAAGTCCACGGTCGTGCCGACGACGGGCAGCCTCGCCGGCCAGTACCACTCCCACACGGCCGGTTCGGGGCCGCCCGCGTAGGCCGTCGCGACGCGGCCGACGGGAGTGATTCCCGTGTCGGCCCAGCCGCGCACGTCGCCGCTGTCGGGAGGTGACCGGAGTGGACGCTGATGTCGTTCGGCCAGCCGAATGAGGCATCCACGAGCGTGCCGAGCAGTCCGGCGTTGGTGACGGGCTGCGGTGGTCGCAGGGCGCCGGGCATCCGGGGCTGCAGGACCGAGCGGCCCTGCGGTCCCGGTCGGCGTACCAGCCCGCGAGCTGGTACCAGATCTGCGTGCTCTCCGCCCGGCTGCCCAGCCCGACCGCGCTCAGGGTCATGTCGAAGACCGCTCCGCCGTCGATGGCGGCCAGCCGCTCGCGCACCTCCTCCGGCGCGTTGTGCACCGGCTCCCCGGTCCCGTCGAAGGCTCCGCGCACCCCGCCGTCGACGAGTACGAGGGCGGACAGATCCCGGTACCCGGGGCTGCCGCCGAAGTCCCAGGCGGCGTAGGCCATGGCCGTGGTGGCGCCCCAGGAGTGGCCTCCGAGGACGACCCGGCGCCGGCCCCCGCAGGCCGCGGCACGCACGACGGTGCGCAGATCCGCCACGGTGCGGGCCAGACCCCAGCGTGCCGCGAAGCCCGCGTCGGCAGGGTCCAGCGACCGATAGTGGCCGTCCAGGTAGTACGCCGCCGGGTCCGCCGTGGCGAATCCGGCGCGGTCGGCCAGGTTCTCCTCACGCCGGTCGAACGCCCATATCTGCACTCCGGGCAGGGCGGCGACGAGGTCACGGGCGAGCAGCCGGAAGTCGTTCGCGGCCCCGAACATGCCCGGAACCAGCACCAGTACCGTGTGCGCCGTGTCGGGACCGACCTTCAGCACATGAACCCGGTCCGACCCGGCGGGCCCGCCCCCGGCACCCACGGCCAGCGGCACATACGGCTCCTGGCCCCCCTACGGCGGCGACAGCCGACAGGCTCGGCGAGGTCGCTGTCGCGAGGCCGCCGATGATCCCGCCGAGCACCGCCCTGCGCGGCAGACGTCCCGTCATGAGCCGCACCCGCCGACCCGCTTGCTGCTCAGCGCCACGTCGTCCATGTGCATGTCGTACGAGGAGGGAGTGGGGTCGGCCTGGTACAACTGCCAGCCCAGCTTGAGCTTGTCGAAGTGCGGGAAGACGAAGTCGTCCGCCGTGCCTCCGTGTTGCTTCGTCGACACCGTCAACTCGGGCTGCTCCGCGCCGTCCAGGTAGACGGTGACCCGGTTGTCGGTCGCGTCGAGGTGGAATTCGACGCACTGCCAGATCCCGGCGGGGGCGGGAGCGGAGGTCTTCCAGGCGGTCCAGTCCCCGGTGGGGCCCAGATCGGAGCCGACCCCCCAGAAGTTGCCTTTCGAGGTGGGAACGTACTGGCCGCCCAACGGCCTCACCAGCGTGGGGACATCGGAGCCGGAGGCCTCCGCCATGGTCCAGTGCGCCCAGTCGGGAGCCGTGGGGCGGCGGTCCACGCGCACCCGCAGCCGGGCCCAGAAGCTGTTGCCGGCGGGTGCGAGACCTGACAGTGCGAGGAAGGCGCGGCCGTTGCCTTCCGTGTGGAGCCGCAGTTCGTGTCCGTGGCCGGTGGCGCTGGGTTCGACGGTCAGCGAACCGTTGGAGGTGTCGGCGCTCCAGCCGCGGCCCGCGGTGACCGGCCCGAGGGGAAGACGGTCGAAGTTCTCCTTGAAGAGGGTCTTGTGCGGGGTGGGGGTGGCGGAGGCGGTGGGGGGTGTCGCGAGCAGCGCGGCCGATGCGGCCAGCAGCGCGGCTGCGATCTTCCTCATGCGTGTCATGGGCTCAGTGTGCAACACCCGTCACAGCAGTCACACAGGCCGGGGCTTACGAGAAGCGTAACGGCCAACGACCCGACAGCCGCGTGGAGTTGACGTATCAGCCCGACCGTCAGGACCGCTTCGGCCGCGCCCGCACATGCATCCGCTCCCCCTGCGGCCCGAACAGACTCAGGAACTCCACCGGCCCCTCGCCCGTCGACCCGAACCAGTGCGGCACCCGCGTGTCGAACTCGGCCGCCTCGCCCGCCGCCATGACGACGTCGTGCTCACCGAGCACCACCCGCAGCCGCCCGGACAGCACGTACAGCCACTCATAGCCCTCATGGGTGCGCGGTTCGGGCTCCTCGGTGCCCTGCGGCACCAGCACCTTGAAGGCCTGGAGGCCGCCGGGCTGCCGGGTGAGCGGCCAGAACGTGCGGCCGTGGCGCACCAAGGGCTTGCCGCGTACGCGCGGGTCCTCCGTCGCCGGCGCGCCGACCAGCTCGTCCAGCGGCACCTGGTGCGCCCGCGCGATCGGCAGCAGCAGTTCGAGGCTGGGCTTGCGCAGTCCGGACTCCAGCCGGGACAGCGTGCTGACCGAGATGCCGGTGGTCGCCGACAGCCCGGCGAGCGTGGCGCCCCGCTCCTTGCGGATCCGGCGCAGGCGGGGGCCGACCTCCGCGAGGACCTCGTCCGTGTCGTCGCCATTCATGGACGACATTGCAGTTTCGGCAAACAGGTTTGTCAACACGGCAGCGGCAGGGCGACCGTCGGGCGTGGAGGTGGTCACCCATGACCGAGAAGCTCAGCGAGCAGTACGAAGTGATCGTCGTCGGAGGGGGCGCGGCGGGGCTCTCCGCCGCCCTGGTCCTGGGCCGGGCCCGGCGCCGCACGCTCGTCGTCGACGCGGGCGAACCGCGCAACGCGCCCGCCGCCCATATGCACGGCTTTCTCTCCCGGGACGGCATGCCACCCACCGACTTCCTGGCGATCGGCCGGGAGGAGATCGCGCGGTACGGCGTGGAACTGGTCCGCGACCGGGCCGTGGACGTCACGAAGGGCGAGGAATTCACGGTCGTCCTGGCCGGCGGCCGGACCATGCGCGCACGGCGGCTCGTGATCGCCACGGGTCTGCGGGACGAGCTCCCGGCGGTGCCGGGCGTGGCCGAGCGCTTCGGCCGGGACGTGCTGCACTGCCCGTACTGCCACGGCTGGGAGGTCCGCGACCAGGCCTTCGGCGTGCTGGCCACGACCCCGCTGAGCGTCCACCAGGCCCTGATGGTGTCCCAGTGGTCGAAGGACGTGACGCTCTTCCTGCACTCCGTGGCCGAGGAGGAACTGTCGGACGACGATCTGCGCAGGCTCGCGGCGGCCGGGGTGAAGGTGGTGCCCGGCGAGGTCGCGGAGCTGGTGGTGGAGGACGACCGCCTCACCGGAGTACGCCTCGCGGACGGCACCGCGCAAGCACGTGAGGTGCTGTTCGTCGCGCCCCACGCAGTCCCACAGACCGGACTGCTGGAGCGGCTGGGGGCCGAACTCCAGGAGACCCCCTTCGGTGCCTATCCGGTGGTCGACTCGACCGGCCTCACCTCCGTGCCGGGCGTCTGGGCCGCCGGCAACGCAATGGGCTTCGCCGAGCAGGTCGTCAACGCGGCGGCAGGCGGCTACCGGGCGGGGGCAACGATCAACGGGGACCTGCTGATGAACGACCTGGATGCGGCGCCCTAAAGGGGCGCGGGGCTGTGTCGATATGCGGCTCCGCCGCGTGGGCGCGACCAGCCACTACGGGCCCGCAGACGACACACAACCTGTAGTCCCGGGTGTAAGCGGGCGGAACGCGTCGCACTATGGCTGCATGCTGCTAGCCCGCCTGGCCCAAGTCTCCCAGGAGGTCGCCGCCACCTCGGCGCGGTCCCGGAAGATCGCTCTGCTCGCCGAGCTGTTCCGGGACGCCGAGGCGGACGACGTGCCGATCGTGATCCCGTATCTGGCGGGACGGCTGCCTCAGGGGCGGCTCGGCGTCGGCTGGAAGGTGCTCAGCCGCCCGGTCGCCCCGGCGGCCGAACCCACTCTCACCGTGCGGGAGGTGGACGCTCTCCTCGGCGAGCTGAGCAAGGTCTCGGGTGCCGGCTCACAGGCCGAACGGGCCCGCCTGGTCGGGGAGTTGATGGGTGCGGCCACCGAGGACGAGCAGCGGTTCCTGCTCGGGCTGCTCACCGGCGAGGTGCGGCAGGGCGCTCTGGACGCCGTCGCCGTCGAGGGCCTGGCGCAAGCCACCGAGGCGCCGCCCGCGGACGTACGCCGGGCGGTGATGCTCGCGGGCTCCCTGCAGACGGTGGCGCAGGCGCTGCTCGCGGACGGGCCGGCGGCACTGGACCGCTTCCGGCTCACCGTAGGCCGCCCGGTCCTGCCGATGCTGGCGCACAGCGCCTCCTCGGTGGCCGAGGCGGTCGACAAGCTCGGTGCGTGTGCGGTCGAGGAGAAGCTGGACGGCATCCGGGTGCAGGTCCACCGGGACGGCGACAGCGTACGGATCTACACCCGCACCCTCGACGACATCACCGACCGACTGCCCGAACTCACCGCCGCCGCAATGGAGTTGAAGGGCCGCCGGTTCATCCTGGACGGCGAGGTGATCTCCTTCGGCAAGGACGGGCGGCCCCGGTCCTTCCAGGAGACGGCCGGGCGCGTCGGCTCGCGCGTGGACGTGGCGACGGCCGCCGAGACGGTCCCCGTCTCCCCCGTCTTCTTCGACGCGCTGTCCGTCGACGACCGCGACCTGCTCGACCTGCCCTTCGCCGAGCGGCACGCCGAGCTGGCCCGGCTGGTCCCCGAGCCGATGCGGGTCCGGCGTGCCTTGGTGTCCGGTCCGCAGGACGTCTCCGAGGCGGAGCGCTTCCTCGCCGCAACGTTGGAGCGCGGCCACGAGGGCGTCGTCGTGAAGGGCCTCGATGCCGCCTACAGCGCGGGCCGGCGCGGCGCGTCCTGGCTGAAGGTCAAGCCCGTGCACACGCTCGACCTGGTGGTGCTGGCCGCCGAGTGGGGCCACGGCCGGCGCACCGGCAAGCTCTCCAACCTCCACCTCGGAGCCCGCAATCCCGACGGCTCCTTCGCCATGCTCGGCAAAACCTTCAAGGGCATGACCGACGCGATGCTCACCTGGCAGACCGAACGCCTCCAGGAGCTGGCCACGGACACCAACGGCTACGTGGTGACCGTACGCCCCGAACTCGTCGTCGAGATCGCCTACGACGGCCTGCAGAGGTCCACCCGCTACCCGGCCGGCGTCACCCTCCGCTTCGCCCGCGTGGTCCGCTACCGCGAGGACAAGCGCCCGCAGGAGGCGGACACGGTCGAGACACTGCTCGCCGCGCAACCGGAGGTGAAGCCATGAGCGGCAGGCGCAGCGCCGGCCTGCTGTTGTTCCGGCACACCGGTGGCGGCCTGGAGGTCCTGCTCGGCCACATGGGCGGCCCGTTCTTCGCCAAGCGCGACGCCGGCGCGTGGACCGTCCCGAAGGGCGAGTACGAGCCCGAGGAGGAGACGGCCTGGGACGCCGCACGCCGCGAGTTCCAGGAGGAGCTCGGGCTTGAGCCGCCCGACGGCGAGGCGGTGGCGCTGGGCGAGGTCCGGCAGACGGGCGGCAAGACCGTCACCGCCTGGGCGGTCGAGGCCGATCTCGACCCGGCGACGATCGAGCCCGGCACGTTCCGCATGGAGTGGCCGCCGAGGTCCGGGCAGACCCAGGAGTTCCCCGAGCTGGACCGGGTGGAGTGGTTCGGGCTCGACCGCGCCCGGGATGTGATCGTCAAGGCGCAGACTGCGTTTCTCGACCGGCTGGCGGAGCACTCGGACGACTCGAAGTAACCGCACAGCCGCCCACGCGTTGCGGTCACCGGCAGCGCGCGGGAAGGTCGAACCAAGCCCGCCCCCAGGAGGTCAGCCATGCCCATCGCGACGGTGAACCCGGCGAACGGCGAGACGCTCAAGACGTACGAGGCCATGGGCGAGGAGGAGCTCGAGCGCCGGCTCCAGCTCGCGGAGGCGACGTTCCGCACGTACCGGACGACGCCCTTCGCCGAACGCGCCCGCCTCATGAACAGGGCCGCCGCTCTCCTCGACGAGATCCAGCAGGACATCGGCCGCGTCATGACCACCGAGATGGGCAAGCCGATCAAGCAGGCGCGTGCGGAGGCCGCCAAGTGCGCCAAGGCGATGCGCTGGTACGCCGACCACGCGGAGGAACTCCTCGCGGACGAGGAGCCGTCGGAGTTCGACGTGAAGGACTCGGGCGCCTCCCGCGTCCTGGTCCGCTACCGGCCGCTCGGCCCCGTCCTTGCCGTGATGCCGTGGAACTTCCCGCTGTGGCAGGTCATCCGGTTCGCGGCGCCCGCGCTGATGGCGGGCAACGTGGGCCTGCTCAAGCACGCCTCGAACGTCCCGCAGACCGCGCTCTTCCTGGAGGACCTGTTCCACCAGGCGGGCTACCCGGAAGGCTGCTTCCAGACCCTGCTGATCGGCTCCGGTGCCGTCGACGACATCCTTCGCGACGAACGCGTCAAGGCGGCCACCCTCACCGGCAGCGAGCCCGCCGGACGGGCGGTCGCGTCCACCGCCGGGGACATGGTCAAGAAGACGGTCCTCGAGCTGGGCGGCAGCGACCCGTACGTCGTCATGCCGTCCGCCGACCTCGACCGGGCCGCGCAGATCGCGGTCACCGCCCGTGTCCAGAACAACGGGCAGTCGTGCATCGCCGCCAAGCGGTTCATCGTGCACACGGACGTCTACGACGCCTTCGCCGAACGCTTCGTCGAGGGCATGAAGGCGCTCAAGGTCGGTGACCCGATGGAGGAGGACACGGACGTCGGGCCGCTGTCGAGCGAGCAGGGGCGTGACGACCTGGAGGACCTCGTCGACGACGCGCGGCGGAGCGGGGCGGAGGTGCTGTGCGGCGGCCATCGGCTGCGCCGGCCCGAGCTGCCCGGCTGGTACTACCCGCCGACCGTGCTCACCGGGATCACCCGTGAGATGCGCATCCACCGCGAGGAAGCCTTCGGGCCCGTCGCCACGCTGTATCGCGCGTCCGGTCTCGACGAGGCCGTGCTCATCGCCAACGATTCGCCGTTCGGGCTGAGTTCGAACGTGTGGACGCGGGACGAGGCGGAGGTGGACCGCTTCGTACGAGATCTTGAGGCGGGCGCCGTGTACGTCAACGGGATGACGGCCTCCCACCCGGCGTTCCCGTTCGGCGGGGTCAAGCGGTCCGGTTACGGGCGTGAGCTGTCCGGGCACGGAATCCGGGAGTTCTGCAACATCACGACGGTTTGGCACGGTGCGTGAGGGCTGCGCGGCTAACATCCCGGTTGTGAACCGCGAAGTGACTCTGCCTCTGATCGTCGATGACCGCGGGACCTTGCAGGTGGCTGCGGCCGATGTGAGCAAGTTGTTGCGGACGGTGGGTGGACGGTGGCTGCACCTTGTCGAGGCCGGGGAGGCGGGGCTCGACGAGGACACGGTGGCTGCGTTGACCATTGAGCTGGCCAAGTTGGCCGACCGTATTGATGTTGCGTGTATTGCTCATAGCAGCGGGACTGCGCCGTAGGGGTTGTTGTCCGGTGCCGGGTGCGGGTTCGTTGTGGCTTGTCGCGCCCACGCGGCGGAGCCGCAAATAGATACAGCCTCGCGCCCCTGTTAGGCCAGTTGCAGCAACGTCGACCAGAACAGTGACTCGTAGCTCTGGAGCAGGCGGCCGTAGCCGTGTGCTCGGTCCTCGTTCAGGAAGTTTGCGTCCAGGCCCGCCTGAACGGCCGCCGTCGCCCTCCGGTCCAGCTCGGGGGCCGGTTCGGCGAAGAAGTCGAAGAACGCGCAGGCCTCGTCCATGAAGTCGTAGTGGACGCGCAGGGACTCGGCGATGGAGGCGCAATAGCCGCCCCACGCCGAGAAGTTGGCGGTGATGGCCAGGACCGCGTCGGTCGGGGTGGCGTTGAGGGCGAGCCAGGCGACGTACGACGGGTAGGCCTGGCAGCCCGGTAGCGGCTCGTAGGCGCTCGTCCTCGCCTCGTCGATGCCGCAGGCTTGCGCGAAGGGCTGCAGCCGTTCGGCTGCCAGCGCCTCGCCGTCGGCGAGCATCTCGAAGAACGCGGCGGCCTCCGGTTCCTCCGTGGCGCGTTGGGCCAGATGGAGGAACGCAAGGCGGTCCGCCGGGATCACCCAGCGCTGTTCCAGCGCCAGCGTGGCGAGTGTGTCGCGGGAGGCGTCGCCCCGGGCGATGAGGGGGACAAGGGGGTTGGCCTGCGGATCCGGGGCGAGCTTCGCAGTGGTCGTCTCCAGCAGTTCCGTGGCCGTACGCGTCATTGCGTCCTCCATGGGATCGGATGCGGGGCTCCTGCTTCGACCTTCGCACGGGGTCCCCGATACGGAGTAGTCCGGCGCGAGATCGTCGCCTCGGCGGGTGATCGTGGGTGAACCACCCCCAGAGGTGAACCCTTTTCGACCCGGGGGCCGAAAGCCTTCCGGACGGCGAAAGCAGGACGGTTCATGGCGACTTTGTGCAGACCCTCGGTGTCCGTCCCAGAGCACGTGATCACGATGGAGGAGACGCTGGAGCTTGCCCGCTCCCGCCACGCCGACCATCCACAGCTGCCGCTGGCCCTCCGGCTGATCGAGAACACCGGCGTTCGCACCCGGCACATCGTGCAGCCGATCGAAGAGACGCTGAAGCATCCCGGTTTCGAGGAGCGCAACAAGGTCTACCAGGCCGAGGCGAAGGCCCGGGTCCCCGCCGTCATACAGCGCGCGCTGGACGACGCGGAGCTCCTCACCAAGGACATCGACGTGATCATCTACGTGTCGTGCACGGGCTTCATGATGCCCTCGCTCACGGCCTGGCTGATCAACGAGATGGGCTTCGACAGCACCACCCGCCAGATACCCATAGCCCAGCTCGGTTGTGCGGCGGGCGGAGCCGCGATCAACCGGGCGCACGACTTCTGCTCCGCCTACCCCGACGCCAATGCGCTGATCGTGGCCTGCGAGTTCTGCTCGCTGTGCTACCAGCCCACCGACCTGGGCGTCGGGTCCCTGCTCTCCAACGGTCTGTTCGGCGACGGGATCGCGGCCGCGGTGGTGCGCGGACAGGGCGGCGAGGGCGTCGAGCTGGTGCGCAACGGCTCGTACCTGATCCCCAAGACCGAGGAGTGGATCATGTACGACGTCCGGGCCACCGGGTTCCACTTCCTGCTGGACAAACGGGTGCCGGGCACGATGGAGCCGCTCGCGCCGGCGCTGCAGGAGCTGGCAGGTCTGCACGGCTGGGACGCCTCCGACCTGGACTTCTACATCATCCACGCCGGCGGTCCGCGCATCCTCGACGACCTCAGCAAGTTTCTGCAGGTCGACCCGCACGCGTTCCGCTTCAGCCGGGCCACGCTCACCGAGTACGGCAACATCGCCAGCGCCGTCGTCCTCGACGCGCTGCGCCGGATGTTCGACGAGGGCGGAGCGAAGCACCGGGCGCGCGGGCTGCTGGCCGGGTTCGGCCCCGGCATCACCGCGGAGATGGCGCTGGGCCACTGGCACAGCCCCGACGACAGGACGGCATGAGTACGGCATGACTGAAGAAACCCTCACCGAGACCCTCCCCCCGATCCGGCACTGGCCGGCCCTCGACCTGACCGGCGTCGACTTCGACCCGGTGCTGACCGAGCTGATGCGTGAGGGCCCCGTCACCCGCATCCAGCTGCCCAACGGCGAGGGCTGGGCCTGGCTGGTCACGCGCCACGACGACGTCCGCATGGTGACCAACGACCCCCGCTTCAGCCGTGAGGCGGTCATGGACCAGCCGGTCACCCGGCTCGCCCCGCACTTCATCCCGCAGCGCGGCGCGGTCGGTTTCCTCGATCCGCCGGACCACACCCGGCTGCGCCGCTCGGTGGCCGCCGCGTTCACGGCGAAGGGTGTGGAGCGGGTGCGCGACCGGTCCCGGCGGCTGCTGGACGAACTGGTCGACGAGCTGTTGCAGGACGGCCCGCCGGCGGACCTGACCGCGACCGTGCTCAGCCCCTTCCCCATCGCGGTGATCTGCGAGCTGATGGGCGTCCCGGCCGCCGACCGGCACGGCATGCACACCTGGACCCAGCTGATCCTGTCCTCCTCGCACGGCGCGAAGGTCAGCGAGAAGGCCAAGAACGAGATGGGCGCCTACTTCGCCGATCTCATCGGGCTCCGGGAGGGCAGCTCGGGCGAGGACGTGGCGTCCCTGCTCGGTGCCGCCGTCGGCCAGGGCGAGATCACCCTGGAGGAGGCCGTGGGCCTCGCCGTGCTCCTGCAGATCGGCGGCGAGGCGGTCACCAACAACAGCGGGCAGATGTTCTACCTCCTGCTGACCCGCCGGGACCTGGCCGAGCGGCTGCGTGCGGAGCCGGAGATCCGGCCCCAGGCCATCGACGAACTGCTGCGCTACATCCCGCACCGCAATGCGGTCGGTCTCTCGCGCATCGCGATGCAGGACGTGGAGATCAGAGGCGTACGGATCCGCGCGGGCGACCCGGTCTACGTCTCCTACCTGGCCGCCAACCGCGACCCGGACGTCTTCCCCGACCCGGAGACGATCGACTTCACCCGCGCCCCGAACCCCCATGTCTCGTTCGGTTTCGGCCCGCACTTCTGCCCCGGCAACATGCTCGCGAGGCTGGAGTCCGAGCTGCTGGTGGACGCTCTGCTGGACCGGGTGCCGGGCCTGAAGCTCGCCGTACCGCCCGGCCAAGTGCCGTTCAAGAAGGGGGCGTTGATCCGCGGTCCCGAAGCACTGCCGGTCACATGGTGAGCAGCCGGTGACGGCGACGGAGGGCCTGCTGGTACCGCCGGGCCACGGCCGGGTCGTGGAGACCCCGGCCCAGCGCGTGACGTTCAAGGTGACCGGCACGCACTCGCGCACGGCGTCCACCTTCGAGGTGGAGGTACCGCCCGGCTTCGACGTGGGCGCCCATGTGCACACGCGCAGCGAGGAGCTGTTCTACGTGCTCGAAGGCGAACTGGACGTCCTCGCCTTCGAGCCGCGGGTACGGACCCCCGACAACTGGCAGCGCTGGGAGTCGGGTTCGGGCAGCCGCGTGGTCCGGGCAACCCCCGGCACGGTCATCGTCGTACCCCCGGGCTGCCCGCACGCGTTCGCCAACCCGACGGACACCGCGGCGAAGATGTTCTTCCAGGCGTCCCCGCCCCCGGACCACGAGCGCTACTTCGAGGAGCTGCTGGAGATCCTGGGGTCGGGGGGACCGCCGGATCACCGGGCCATCGAAGAACTGCGCAGACGCTACGACATCGAGCAGCTGACGCCCCTGCGACACCGCTGAGCGCCCCGGGGCTCCGGTCCGTCGCCACGCCCCGCCCACCCCGCCCGTCGTGCACGGGCGGGGTTCCGTGCGTGCGCCCTTGTCGGAGCCCTGGCCTCCGTGGATGCTGCCGTCCTCAACCACGGCTGGACTTCGGGGGGTTGCTGTGAAGTGTCCGTTTGACGGCAGTGTGAACATCGAGAAGGTGTCGCACCGCTGGAGGTCGCTGTCGGGGGATGCGGAGGCGAAGGACGAGCTCGCACCGCCGGACGTAGTGGAGGCAAGGTACTTCGCCGTGCTGGCGGTGATCGCGGCGGGATTCTGGGTTCTGGTGTCGGGCAGCGTCCTGCTCGGGCTGCTGGTGGCGGCGGGCGGTCTGGTGTGGGGGGTGATCATGTCGCGCGAGGTGGCCGAAACAGTGGCGGCCCGCAACCGCTGGGCCCATGAGGTGATCTGCCTTACCTGTCTGCACCGGTGGGTGCCGTAGCCGCACATGCCACGAGCCCCCGGCCGGTGTCGGCGGGGGGCTCGTGGACAGCACCGGCAGCGCTACCGGATCGGCATCCCGGACAGCGTGCGTGCGATCACCAGGCGCTGGATCTCGCTCGTGCCCTCGAAGATCGTGTAGATCGCGGCATCGCGGTGCATCCGCTCCACCGGGTACTCCCGGGTGTAGCCGTTGCCGCCCAGGATCTGCACCGCCTGCGCGGTGACCTTCTTCGCGGTCTCGCTCGCGAACAGCTTGGACATGGAACCCTCGGCGGCCGTGAACTGCTTGCCGTTGACCGCCATCCACGAGGCACGCCACACCAGCAGCCGGGCGGCGTCGATGGACGTGCGCATGTCCGCGAGCTGGAAGGCGACACCCTGGTTGTCGATGATCGGGCGGCCGAACTGCTCACGCGTCTTCGCGTAGTCGAGAGCGACCTCGTACGCGGCCCGGGCGGTGCCGACCGCCATCGCACCGACGGCCGGGCGGGACGCCTCGAACGTGGCCATCGCCGCGTTCTTCACACGCTCACCGCCCGCCTTCGCCCGCTCCCGGGCCCGGGCGAGGCGCTCGTCGAGCTTCTCCTTGCCGCCGAGGAGGCAGGTGCCGGGGACGCGGACGTTCTCCAGGACGACTTCGGCGGTGTGCGAGGCGCGGATGCCGTGCTTCTTGAACTTCTGCCCCTGGGACAGGCCCGGTGTGTTCGGCGGGACGATGAAGGAGGCGTGGCCCTTGGAACCGAGCTCCGGGTCGACGACCGCGACCACGACGTGGACGTTGGCGATGCCGCCGTTGGTCGCCCAGGTCTTGGTGCCGTTGAGGACCCACTCGTCCTTGGCCTCGTCGTACACGGCTCGCGTGCGCATGGAGGACACGTCGGAGCCGGCGTCGGGCTCGGAGGAGCAGAACGCGGCGACCTTGACGTCGTTCGCATCGCCGTACATCTGCGGGATCCAGGTGCCGATCTGTTCCTCGGTTCCGTTGGCAAGAACGCCCACGGCGGCCAGACCGGTGCCTACGATCGACAGGGCGATGCCCGCGTCGCCCCAGAACAGCTCCTCCATGGCCATCGGTATGCCGAGGCCGGTGGGGTCGAAGTACTGCTGGGCGTAGAAGTCGAGGGAGTAGATGCCTACCTTCGCGGCCTCCTGGATGACCGGCCAGGGAGTCTCCTCACGCTCGTCCCATTCGGCGGCCGCAGGGCGGATGACGTCGGCGGCGAAGCCGTGCAGCCAGTCCCGGACCTCCTTCTGTTCGTCGTTGAGCTCCATGGTGAACTCGGCCATGTCCCCTCCAGCGAAGGCGTACTTTCATGTTACTAGCGGTAACCCTAGTTTGTTACCCGCGGGTAGGAATGTCAACTCCTGATGACGCTCGGCAGCCTGTTCGATGCAAGGGCCATGTTGAGTGTTAGTTTGCGCAGGCGTCACCGATTCAGCACGGGTGGGGAGAGCTCATGGACACCACGCAGCGGACCGAGCAACAGCGGTCCGCCGACCGACGTCGGCGCGAGCTGCTGGAGGCCGCCGACAGAGTGGTGCTGCGCGACGGACCGCAGGCCTCGATGAACGCCATCGCCGCGGAGGCCGGCATCACCAAGCCGATCCTGTACCGGCACTTCGGCGACAAGAGCGGACTGTACGCCGCGTTGGCGAAGCGGCACACCGACGCGCTGCTCAACTCGCTCCGGGCGGCGCTGGACGCCCCGGCGGACCGCCGTGAGCGGGTCGAGGCCACCCTCGACACCTATCTCGCGGCGATCGAGGCACGTCCACAGGTGTACCGGTTCCTGATGCATCCGGCGGAGGGCAGCCCGGGCGGGGAGCAGGGTTTCGACGTCGGCAAGCATTCGATTCCGCTGCTTCGGCGTATGGGCGAGGAGTTGGCGCAGGTCATCGAGGACCGGCTGGATCTCGGGCCGGGGGGTCAGCAGCTGGCTCGGGTGTGGGGGCACGGGATAGTCGGGATGATGCATGCCGCCGGGGACTGGTGGCTGGGGGAACGGCCTTGTTCTCGGGCGGAGTTGGTGGGGAGTCTTGCCGACCTGTTGTGGGGGCGGTTGGCTGCCGCCGGCGACAAGATAGGCGGTCCGGGGTTCTGACGGCTGCATCTCAGCCCCGCGCCCCTGAAGGCAAAAGCCGTGCACTCACCGGCGCCAGGCTGCTCGCGTGACCTGGCGCATCAGTTTCCGGTGGCGCCGGCCCGTCAAGTGGTCCGCGTAGACCGTGCCCTCGATGTGGTCGCACTCGTGCTGCAGGCATCGTGCGAAGAAGCCTGTTCCATGGACGGTGATCGGCTCGCCGGTCGCCGTGAAGCCCTCCACCACCGCATGGTCGTAGCGCTCCGTTCCCGCCTCCAGGCCCGGTAGGGACAGGCAGCCCTCCGGGCCCCGGATCACCACGCCGTCCTTCTCGACGAGTCGGGGGTTCACCACGTGACCGACGTGGCGGACGTCCTCGTCGTCGGGGCAGTCGTACACGAATACGCGCAAAGACTCACCGATCTGGTTCGCCGCCAGACCGACGCCCTGCGCCGCATACATCGTCGCGAACAGGTTCTCCACGAGAGCTGCGAGGCCGGGGCCGAAGTCGGTGACCTCCTCGCACGGGGTGTGCAGGAGTGGGTCCCCGAGCAGGGTGAGGGGCCGGACGCGGCCTCGGGCGCCCGGAATGGAGCTGTTTCGCATGGCCGTCAGGGTACGGCGGTTCGGGACTGTGAATGGATCTCGATAGGCTGAGGTCCACACCACGTTGCCGTCAGGCAGAGGCGCGGCGCGTACGCAAGGAGGATCGAGAACTCATGGCAGGCAACTCGGACCCGCTCACGCCGCGGGCCAAGCTGGCCGTGACCGCGGGCAAGGCGGTCGCGGCGGCATCGCGCGCCGCGGGGCGCGGGAGCGGTTCGGTGATCGGTGGCCGGGTGGCGCTCAAGCTCGACCCCGACCTCCTCGCGCGGCTCGCCCAGAACCTGGACGTCACCCTGGTCTCGGCGACCAACGGCAAGACCACGACCACCAGACTGATCGCCGAGGCGCTGCGCGCCGCGGGTCCGGTCGTCTCCAACGCGCTCGGCGCCAACATGCCGGCCGGCATCACCTCGGCTCTCGCGGGTAGCTCCGACGCCCGGTTCGGCGTCATCGAGGTCGACGAGAAGTACCTCGCCGGTGTCGCCCGGGACACCGACCCGAAGTGCATCGCCCTGCTGAACCTCTCCCGCGACCAGCTCGACCGCGCCGCCGAGACCCGCATGCTCGCGGAGAACTGGCGTGAGGGGCTGGCCGGGTCGAAAGCGGTCATCGTCGCCAACGCCGACGACCCGCTGGTCGTGTGGGCCGCGTCCTCCTCTCCCAATGTGATCTGGGTCGCCGCCGGGCAGATGTGGAAGGACGACGCCTGGTCCTGCCCGTCATGCGGTGGTGTGATGCAGCGGCCCGGCGACGACTGGTTCTGCGGTGAGTGCGGCTTCCGTCGGCCCACGCCGAGCTGGGCGCTCTCCGGCGACCACGTGCTCGACCCGCACGGGTCCGCCTGGCCCATCCACCTCCAGCTGCCCGGCCGCGCCAACAAGGCGAACGCCGCCAGCTCCGCCGCCGTGGCCGCCGTCTTCGGTGTGCCGCCGCAGGTCGCCCTGGAACGCATGTACCAGGTGCAGGCCGTCGCCGGACGCTACGACGTGGTGCAGTTCCAGCAGCGCGACCTGCGGCTGCTGCTCGCGAAGAACCCGGCGGGCTGGCTCGAAACGTTCAGCCTTATCGATCCTCCGCCCACCCCGGTGATCCTCTCCGTGAACGCGCGCGGCGCCGACGGCACCGACACCTCCTGGCTGTGGGACGTCGACTACACGCGTCTGACCGGCCACCCGATCTGTGTGATCGGCGATCGCAAGCTGGACCTCGCGGTGCGTCTGGAGGTCGCCAACCAGCACTTCCAGGTCTGCGACGACCTCGACCAGGCGGTGCAGATGAGCCCGCCGGGGCGGATCGAGGTCATCGCCAACTACACCGCCTTCCAGGACCTGCGCCGCCGCGTCGGCAACTGACACAGGGGATTTTTGTGAGCGACAACCAACTGCGGATCGTCTGGATCTACCCCGACCTGCTCAGCACGTACGGCGACCAGGGCAACGTCCTCGTCGTGGAGCGCCGGGCCCGGCAGCGCGGCCTCGACGTGGCGCGCCTCGACGTGCGCAGCGACCAGGCGATCCCGACCTCCGGCGACATCTACCTGATCGGCGGCGGCGAGGACCGTCCGCAGCGGCTCGCGGCCGAGCGGCTGCGCCGGGACGGCGGGCTGCACCGGGCCGTGGAGAACGGCGCGATCGTCTTCTCGGTCTGCGCCGGCTACCAGATCCTCGGCCACGAGTTCATCAACGACCTCGGCCAGCGCGAGCCCGGCCTCGGGCTGCTGGACGTGGTCTCCGTGCGTGGTGAGGGCGACCGCTGCGTCGGTGACGTGCTCGGCGACATCGACCCACGTCTCGGCCTGCCCCCGCTGACCGGCTTCGAGAACCACCAGGGCGTCACCCACCTCGGCCCGACGGCCCGCCCCCTGGCCCAGGTCCGCCTGGGCAACGGCAACGGCACGGGCGACGGCACGGAGGGCGCGTACAACGACACGGTCTTCGGTACGTACATGCACGGCCCGGTGCTGGCCCGGAACCCGCTGATCGCCGACCTGCTGCTGAAGCTGGCGCTCGACGTGAACGCGCTGCCCCCGACCGACGACCGCTGGTACGAGGCCCTGCGGGGCGAGCGCATCGCAGCGGCCCAGCAGCCCGCCTGACATCTGGATTCAAGGTCCGCTCAACCAGCCCGTCTGACGCCCCGTCCGCACAGGTGAGCGGGGTCGTCCAGCAGGCGGACGCATGCTGCTGCCCCGCCCCCTCCTGCCGCTAGGGTGGCGGGGTTCGTGCCGGACGACGTGGTCCGGTCCCGGCCCACGTTGAGAAGGTTCTTTCGGGCTATGCGCATTGGTGTCCTCACGTCCGGCGGCGACTGCCCCGGCCTGAACGCCGTCATCCGGTCCGTCGTGCACCGCGCCGTCGTCGACCACGGCGACGAGGTCATCGGCTTCCGGGACGGCTGGAAAGGCCTCCTGGAGTGCGACTACCTCAAGCTCGACCTCGACGCGGTGGGCGGCATCCTGGCCCGCGGCGGCACCATCCTCGGCTCCTCCCGGGTCCAGCCCTCGCATCTGCGCGACGGGGTGGAGCGGGCCAAGGGCCATGTCGAGGAGCTCGGCCTCGACGCGATCATCCCCATCGGCGGTGAGGGCACGCTGAAGGCTGCCCGGCTGATGTACGACAGCGGGCTGCCGATCGTCGGCGTCCCGAAGACCATCGACAACGACATCGCGGTCACGGACGTCACCTTCGGCTTCGACACGGCCGTGGGTGTGGCGACCGAGGCGCTGGACCGGCTGAAGACCACCGCCGAGTCCCACCAGCGGGTCCTGGTCGTGGAGGTCATGGGCCGGCACACCGGCTGGATCGCGCTGCACTCCGGCATGGCGGCCGGCGCGCACGCCATCGTCGTCCCGGAACGGCCCTTCGACATCGAGGAGTTGGCCCGGCGGGTCGGCGAGCGGTTCGAGGCCGGCAAGCGGTTCGCCATCGTCGTGGCGGCGGAGGGCGCCAAGCCCAAGGCCGGGTCCATGGAGTTCGACGAGGGCGGCAAGGACATCTACGGCCACGAGCGCTTTGCCGGGATCGCCCGCCAGCTCTCCATCGAGCTGGAGGAGCGGCTGGGCAAGGAGGCGCGGCCGGTCATCCTGGGGCACGTCCAGCGCGGTGGTACGCCTACCGCGTACGACCGTGTGCTCGCCACCCGCTTCGGCTGGCACGCCGTGGAGGCGGTGCACCGGGGGGAGTTCGGCAAGATGACGGCCCTTCGGGGGACCGACATCGTGATGGTGTCGCTGGCGGACGCTGTCGAGACCCTCAAGACGGTTCCCGAGGAGCGGTACGACGAGGCGGAGTGCGTCCTGTAGTGCGCATTTGATCTCGTACGGAATTGAAGAGTCCGCCCCCGGTCGCAGCAGCGGCCGGGGGCGGTTCTACTCTGGGTCCGGACAGACAGCGCACAACCCCCACGAATCAGGAGCCGTTGGATGGATCACAGCGGGCACGGCATGACCATGGATCTGCCGCCGTTCACGCTGGGGCGGGGTCTTCAGTGGTCGGCGGACCCGTTCTTCCTCGTGGCCTGCCTGGTGGGGCTCGGGCTGTACGCGTACGGCGTGGTGCGGCTGCGGCGACGTGGTGACAAGTGGTCGGCAGCGCGGACCGTGTCGTTCGTCCTCGGTGTGCTGACCATCGGGCTCGTGATGTGCACGAAGCTCAACGACTACGGCATGGTCATGTTCAGCGTGCACATGGTGCAGCACATGATCATCAGTATGCTGTCGCCGATCCTGATCCTGCTCGGCGCCCCCGTCACGCTCGCCCTGCGCGCACTGCCCACCGCCGGCAAGGGCCGCAAGGGGCCCCGCGAGCTGCTGCTGATGCTGCTGCACAGCCGGTACATGCGGATCATCACGCATCCCGCGTTCACCATTCCGCTGTTCATCGCGAGCCTGTACGCGCTGTACTTCACACCGATCTTCGACTTCCTGATGGGCTCCAAGGCGGGGCACATCGCGATGATGGTGCACTTCCTCGCCGTGGGTGTCGTGTTCTTCTGGCCGATCATCGGGGTGGATCCCGGGCCGCAGCGGCCGGGTTATCTGATGCGGATGCTGGAACTGTTCGCGGGCATGCCGTTCCACGCGTTCTTCGGCATCGCCCTGATGATGGCGTCGACGCCGATGGTGGAGACGTTCAAGAACCCGCCCGCCTCCCTCGGCATCGAGGCGCTCTCCGACCAGACCGCGGCCGGCGGCATCGCCTGGGCGTTCAGCGAGATTCCCTCCGTGCTGGTGCTGCTCGCCCTGCTGTTCCAGTGGTACGGCTCCGAGCAGCGGCAGGCCCGGCGCAAGGACCGGGCCGCCGACCGTGACGGCGACAAGGAACTCGAGGCATACAACGCCTATTTGGCCTCATTGAACGCACGCGGGCATTGAGGGCTTCGCCATTCGGAAGCATTCAGTAGCATGAAGTGCATCGGGGGAACCGCCGGGGGGAGCGGTGATGACACTTCGCGCATTTATGCAAGGAGCCGGGAAATCGGCGATTCGCAGGATCGCCGTCCTGCTCGTTTTCGTACTGGCGCTCAGCGGTTGTGATCGAAGTACGCCGTTGCGCGTCGTGAAGGCGGTGGCCGCGGGAGTTCCCTCTCTCGCGCCTTTCTTCGACGAGGGCATCGGGCTGGGCCATGACACCGTGGTCGGACCGCAGGCGGTGCAGGGGAGTCTGCAGCAGGGGGACACGCCCGGTCTGTACGGAGGCACGAGGAAACCGACCATCTGCGACATCAAGCAGCTCAAGGAATTCCTCACGGACCCCAGGAACCATCAGAAGGCGCAGGCGTGGGCGACTGCGCTGAACATCACCACGGATGAGATTCCGGGTTACCTGGACCGGCTCACTCCAGTTCTCCTGCGTCACGACACGCTCGTGCAGAATCACGACTACAAGAGGGGAAAGGCCGTTCCCTTCGACTCCCTGCTCGAGACAGGAATCGCCGTTCTCGTCGATGAACAGGGACTTCCGGCTGTGAAGTGCTCGTGCGGAAATCCACTGCGTCCCTTCACGGGTGACACGAACAGGATTTCGGTCAAGTTCCAGGGCGGGAACAAGAAGTGGCGGGGATATGAGCGTTCCGCCGTGGTGGCCGTGCAGCCGGCGCCCCGGAAAATGCAGCGGCTCGCTCTGGTCGACGTCGGCGATCCCGCCCTGGGCATCGACCGGCCGGTCGGCACGACGGGGGCGCACGACAAGACCTTCGACACGCGCAGGGAACGTGCGGTGCCCCGGCTCGCCGGGACGACGTTCGGGGACGCGAGCCGACGGCTGGCCGAGGCCGGGCTCGCGGTCGGGTACGACGGGAAGGCGCGACCGCCCGAAGACGCGCGAGTGGCGGCCTCGGACCCCCCGGCCGGGAGCCGGTTGGGGTTCGGGGCGTACGTGACGCTGAGCGTCGCCGAGGAGACGTCCCACGGGCCGACGACTCCCCCGCCGCCCTCGACGTCCGGGCCGTCCACAGCGCCGCCGTCGCAGCCGCCGTCGTCCCGGTCCTCACCCGCGCCTCCGTCGTCGCCGTCGTCGCCGTCGAGCAGCGGCCCCGGGCCGACGTCCTCGGCACCGACGTCGAGCGCGCCGCCCAGTTCCAAGGCGCCCCCGTCGAGCGCACCGCCGAGGTCGACGTCGACGACGACCAGTGCGCCCACGACCAGCGCCCCGGTCACTACCAGTGCCCCACCACCGAGCAAACCGGTGACGAGCAGCGCTCCCCCACCCAGCAAACCAGCCACCAGCGGCGCACCCCCACCCAGCAACCCGGTCACCACGAGCGCTCCGGCCACCAGCGGGCCGGCGAGCAGCGCACCGGCCACGAGTGAGTCCGCAAGCTCCGGGCCCGCCTCGATCGCGATCACGTAGCGCCTCCGCAGAACCCGGGAGTCACCGGATGCATTCAGGATCACCTACGTCGGGAGTGGGCCGGATCATCGCCGGCCGTTATCTGCTGCTGAACCGGCTCGGCAGCGGTGGCATGGGCCATGTGTGGCTCGCCCACGACCAGAGACTCGTCTGCGAGGTCGCGCTCAAGGAGATCGTGTTCCGGGACCCGGACCCGAGCGGCGACGAGCGGGAGGCCCGGGTCGCACGGGCACGCGCGGAGGCCCGGCACGCGGCGGGACTGCGCGGCCATCCGCATGTGGTGACGGTGCACGACGTGCTGGAGCACGAGGGGCTGCCCTGGATCGTCATGGAGTACGTGACGGGCGCCGTCGACCTCAAGGAGCTGGTCGAGACGCGCGGCCCCCTCGCGCCCGCTGAGTGCGCCCGCATCGGGCTCGCCGTGCTGGACGCGCTGACCGCCGGGCACGAGCGGGGCGTCATGCACCGGGACGTGAAACCGGCGAACATCCTGCTCGCGCCGGACCGCTCCGGGGCGCCGTACGGGCGCATCCTGCTCACCGACTACGGCATCTCGGTGCAGCCGGACGCCGGTGAGACCCGCTACACGCTGGCGTCCGTGCTGGTGGGCACGTCGGGCTATCTGGCGCCCGAGCGCGCCACGGGCGGGCCGCCGACCCCGGCCGCCGACCTGTTCTCGTTGGGCTGCACGCTCTACCACGGCGTCGAGGGCCACGGCCCCTTCGAGCGCGAGTCGCACCTCGCCGAGGTCACCGCGGTGGTCATGGAGGAGCCGCGCCCGGCCGTGCGCGCCGGTGCGCTGGGACCCGTACTGCAGGCGCTGCTGGTGAAGGATCCGGGGCGGCGGCCGTCCGCGACGGAGGCCGAGGCAGAGCTGTCGCGGATCGTCACGCCGCAGGCCGAGGCGTACGCCCGTACGCAGACAGACCTGGGTTCGCAGCCGCCCTCGGCCGGGGTGCCGGCCGCGCCCGCTCCTCCTCCGCCCGGGTTCGGGACGGACGGCTTCGGGCCCGTCGTCGCGTCCTTGTCCGGCCCCGCCCACCGTCGCCGCGAGCTCCCGCGGGCGCTGCGGGCGGTCCTCGCCGCCGCGCTCGGTCTGGTGCTGGCCCTGGGAGGGGTCTGGTACGCCATGGCGCACCAGAAGAGCGGCGGCGACG
The DNA here is from genome assembly GCF_000720765.1 of Streptomyces sp. NRRL S-646. GTDB lineage: Bacteria > Actinomycetota > Actinomycetes > Streptomycetales > Streptomycetaceae > Streptomyces. Next base: position 282,992 of record NZ_JODC01000002.1, on the reverse strand, counting down.
CGGCCTCGCCGTACGGTTCGGCCGTGGGGCTTTCCGCGCCGCTGGGGGACGGAGAGTGCGTGCTCGCCGACTGGCCGGGCGACCGTTTCCAGGGTGTGCCGCGGCTGACGCCGGATCCGTCCTGCCGGGACAAGGCTCCCGACGGGCAGGTGATGGCGTTCGTGGCGGCCGCGTCCGCGGACGAGGCGCGCAGGCTGGGGCCGGCCCGGTGCGAGGAGCGGACGCAGGAGATCCGGGAGCGGCTGGCGGACGTCCGCAGCGTCGCCGTCGTACCGACCGGGGCGGGGTTCGAGGCCGCGGGACGGCGCACCGCCTGTGTGGTGCTGGGCGCACACGGGCCGGTGTACGGGCCGCTCGGCGATCGGCGCAAGGCCGGCTCGGACTTCACCGACACGGCGAACATGCAGCGCCGTGACTGTCTGCAGACCCGCTCCGACCGGGACGCCCGGCTGGTGTCCTGCAGCGGGCCGCACGACGAGCAGGTGCTCGGTTTCACCCGGCTGGGCGGGGACGTCACGCTCACCGAGGCCCGTACGCAGTCGGATGCGGCCTGTGCGAAGGACGTGCCGCCGCGGGACTACGGCTTCGACCCCTCGGTCTACACCTCGGGCTCCTGGACCAGCCAGGGCGCCTGGAAATCGGGCACGCATTTCGTCGTCTGCACCGTCCGGAAGCAGAACGGGGGCACCATGGAGGGGGACGAATCCTGAGGAGGGTGTTGCGATGCCCGGTTCTACGGACGGTTCTACCAAGGCAATGGGTGCGATCACGGTCGGCGGCCTCGTCGTGGTGACCGCCTACACGGTGGCTCTCGGCTCCAACGGCTGGCTGTGGTTCGGCTGGGTCGTGCTGGGTCTGCTCACCCTCGGGATGGTCGCCTCCCGCAGCACATGAGACTTCCGCACCACACACCGCTCATTCCTCGCTCGGCCGCCCGGCCGAGTGCACCCCCGGCTGGTATTTCGGCAGCCGGGCGGTGATCTTCATGCCCGCTCCCTCGGCGGTCTCGATGACGAGCCCGTAGTCGTCGCCGTAGACCTGGCGCAGCCGGTCGTCGACGTTGGACAGGCCGATGCCGCCCGAGGGGCTGATCTCGCCGGCGAGGATGCGGCGCAGCAGGCCGGGGTCCATTCCGGCGCCGTCGTCCTCGATGACGACCAGGGCCTCGGCACCGGCGTCCTGCGCGGTGATGCTGATGTGGCTCTTGCCGACGGGCGCCGCCTTGCCCTCCAGACCGTGCTTGACGGCGTTCTCGACGAGCGGCTGCAGGCACAGGAAGGGCAGGGTCACCGGGAGGACCTCGGGGGCGATCTGCAGGGTGACGGAGAGGCGGTCGCCGAAGCGTGCCCGCACCAGCGCCAAGTAGTGGTCGATGGCGTGAAGTTCGTCGGCGAGGGTGGTGAAGTCGCCGTGCCTGCGGAACGAGTAGCGGGTGAAGTCGGCGAATTCCAGGAGGAGTTCGCGGGCGCGCTCGGGGTCGGTGCGGACGAAGCTCGCTATCACGGCGAGCGAGTTGAAGATGAAGTGCGGGGAGATCTGGGCCCTGAGCGCCTTGATCTCGGCCTCGATCAGACGGGTGCGGGACTGGTCGAGATCCGCCAGCTCCAGCTGGACGCTCACCCAACGGGCGACCTCCCCGGCGGCCCGGACGAGGACGGCGGACTCGCGGGGCGCGCAGGCCACCAGGGCGCCGTGCACCCGGTCGTCGACGGTGAGCGGGGCGACGACCGCCCAGCGCACCTGGCAGTCCGGGTCGGGGCACTTGAGGCGGAAGGCCTCGCCGCGGCCGGTCTCCAGCGGTCCGGCGAGGCGTTCCATGATCTCGCCGCGGTGGTGGCCGCCCACACCGTCCCAGACCAGGACCTCCTTCTGGTCCGTCAGGCACAGCGCGTCCGTGCCGAGGAGGGTGCGCAGCCGGCGGGCGGACTTGCGGGCGGTCTCCTCCGTCAGGCCGGCCCGCAGCGGGGGCGCGGCCAGGGAGGCGGTGTGCAGGGTCTGGAAGGTGGCGTGCTCGACGGGGGTGCCGAGATCGCCGAGGCTCTCGGGGCGGGCCGTGCGCCGGCCGAGCCAGAACCCGGCGGCCAGCAGCGGCAGGACGGCCACGCACAGCCCCGCGAGGAATCCGCTCATGCTCTCACCTCCGCCGACAGGAAAACCCGGTGCTCCACCGCGCCCGTGAAGGGGCGCGGGGCTGTATCCATTTGCGGCTCCGCCGCGGGGCGCGACAAGCCCCCACCGGCCCGCAGGTTGATCACCGTGCTCTCAGCGGAGCGCTCAGCTCCTCCGGCAGATGGAACCTCGCCAGGATCGCCTCCGTCCCCGTCGGCACCCGGCCCGGGGTGGCCAGGGACACCAGCACCATGGTGAGGAAGCCCAGCGGCACCGACCAGAGGGCGGGCCAGGCCAGTAAAGCGTGCAGCGGGCCCGTGCCCGGGAAGCCCGCCATCGTGGCGGCCACCGCCACGAACGCCGAACCGCCGCCGATCAGCATGCCTGCGGCCGCGCCCGGCGGGGTCAGCCTGCGCCACCAGATGCCGAGGACGAGCAGCGGGCAGAAGGACGACGCGGACACGGCGAAGGCCAGCCCGACGGCGTCGGCGACCGGAAGCCCGCCGACGATGACGCTGGCGGCGAGCGGTACGGCCATGGAGAGCATCGTGCCGAGCCGGAAGTGCCGTACGCCGCGCGTCGGCAGGACGTCCTGGGTCAGCACCCCGGCCACGGCCATGGTCAGTCCGGACGCCGTGGACAGGAACGCGGCGAAGGCGCCGCCCGCCACCAGCGCGCCCAGCAGGTCGCCGCCCACGCCGCCGATCAAGCGGTCGGGCAGCAGCAGGACCGTGGCGTCCGCGTCGCCGGTGAGGGTGAGTTCGGGGGTGTAGAGCCGGCCGAGGGCGCCGTACAGGGGCGGCAGCAGGTAGAAGGCGCCGATCAGGCCGAGCACGGCCACGGTGGTGCGGCGGGCGGCGACGCCGTGCGGACTGGTGTAGAAGCGGACGACGACGTGCGGCAGGCCCATGGTGCCGAGGAAGGTGGCGAGGATCAGCCCGTACGTGGCGTACAGCGGGCGTTCCTCGCGGCTCGCGGCCAGGGAGGTCGACATGCCGCCGTTGGTGCCGCGGTCGGCGGTCGGGACGGTGGTGCCCTTGGCGAAGGTCAGCCGGGTGCCCCGCTCGATGTGGTGGGTGCCGGCGGGGAGTTGGATCCGCCGGCCGTCGTGGGTGCGGCCGTCGACCGTGCCGGTCACGGTGACGGTCAGCGGCCGGTCCAGTTTCAGGTCGAGGCTGTCGTCGACGCGTACGACGCGCTGCTCACGGAAGGTCGCCGGCTCCTCGAAGGCATGGCGAGGCGCGCCGTCACCCTGCCAGGCCAAAACCAGGAACAGGGCGGGCACCAGCAGGGCGGTGAGCTTGAGCCAGTACTGGAAGGCCTGCACGAAGGTGATGCTGCGCATCCCGCCGGCAGCGACCGTGGCGACCACCACGACGGCCACGATCACCCCGCCGAGCGAGTCGGGCGCACCGGTCAGCACCGTCAACGTCAGCCCGGCACCCTGCAGTTGGGGCAGCAGATACAGCCAGCCGACACCGACAACGAACGCCCCGGCCAGCCGCCGTACCGCATACGAGGCCAGCCGGGCCTCGGCGAAGTCGGGCAGCGTATAGGCGCCGGAGCGGCGCAGCGGGGCGGCGACGAACAGCAGCAGGACCAGATAGCCGGCGGTGTAACCGACCGGGTACCACAGCATGTCGGGGCCCTGCACCAGGACCAGGCCCGCGATGCCCAGGAAGGAGGCGGCGGAGAGGTACTCGCCGCTGATGGCGGCCGCGTTGAGGCGGGGGCCGACGGTGCGGGAGGCGACGTAGAAGTCGGAGGTGGTACGGGAGATGCGCAGCCCGAAGGCGCCGACCAGGACGGTTGCCACGACGACGAGGGCGACGGCGGGGACGGCATAGCTGGAGTTCATTGCCGCACCGCTACCGATCTTCCACGAGGCGTACGAAGTCTCGTTCGTTCCGCTCGGCGCGCCGGACGTACCACAGGGCGAGCAGGACCATCGGGGCGTAGAGGCAGAAGCCGAGGATCACCCACTCCAGGCGGCGGGCGTGCGGTGTGGCGGCGAAGACCAGGGGCAGCGGGCCGATCAGCAGGCCGAGGAAGGCGAACACCGCGAGTGCGGCGCGGAGTTGGGTGCGCATGAGGGAGCGGACGTAGGTGTGGCCGAGGGTGGTCTGTTCGTCGATCTCGGTGCGCGGGCGGTAGTAGCCGGAGGCGCGGCGGGTGCGGCGGGGCGGGCCGGTGACGACGACGCGGCGCTCGGCGGGATCCTGGTGGGGCACGGTCACGGCCTCCTCATCAGCAGGTCCCGCAGTTCGCGTGCGTGGCGGCGGCTGACCTGCAGCTCCTCGGCGCCGACCAGGACGCTCACCGTGCCCGCGTCCAGGCGCAGTTCGCCGACGTGGCGCAGGGCGACCAGGTGGCGGCGGTGGATGCGGACGAAGCCGCGGGAGCGCCAGCGTTCCTCCAGGGTGGACAGCGGGATCCGTACGAGGTGGCTGCCCTTGTCGGTGTGCAGGCGGGCGTAGTCCCCCTGGGCCTCGACGTGGGTGATGTCGTCGACGGCGACGAAGCGGGTCACACCGCCGAGTTCGACCGGTATGTGGTCGGGGTCGGGCTCGTGCACGGGGATGCGTGGGGCGGCGGCACCGGTGAGTTCGGCGGCCCGGCGGATGGCCTCCGCGAGGCGTTCCTTGCGGACGGGCTTGAGGACGTAGTCGACGGCCTTGAGGTCGAAGGCCTGCACGGCGAAGTCCTCGTGGGCGGTGACGAACACGACAAGCGGCGGCTGGGCGAAGCCGGTCAGCAGCCGGGCCAGGTCGAGGCCGTCGAGGCCGGGCATGTGGATGTCGAGGAAGACGACGTCGATCGCCTCGGGACCGCCCGGACCGGACTGGAGCGCCCGGTTGATGCGGCGCAACGCCTCGGTCGCGTCGCCTGCGCCGTCCGCGCTGCCGATGCGGGGGTCCGCGTTCAGCAGATACAGCAGTTCCTCCAGCGAGGGGCGTTCGTCGTCGACGGCGAGGGCGCGCAGCATGAACCCGGAGTGTAGGTGGAATCCGTACGCGTGGACATGCGCCGTGGTGTGGACGTTCCTGCTGGATACAGTGCCGACATGAACAGCAGGCCGGCCCCCTTCGACGAGCTCGACCGGAAGATCATCACCGCGTTGATGGCGAACGCCAGGACGAGCTTCGCCGAGATCGGTGCGGCCGTCGGGCTGTCGTCCACGGCGGTCAAGCGGCGGGTGGACCGGCTGCGCGACACGGGCGTGATCACCGGGTTCACTGCCACGGTGCAGCCTGCGGCGCTGGGCTGGCGCACGGAGGCGTACGTCGAGGTGTACTGCGAGGGCGCGGCCCCGCCGCGGCGGCTCGCGGAGGTGGTCCGCAACCATCCGGAGATCACGGCGGCGATGACGGTGACGGGCGGCGCGGACGCGCTGCTGCACGTACGGGCGCGGGATGTGGACCACTTCGAGGAGGTCCTGGAGCGGATCCGCATCGAACCCTTCATCCGCAAGACGATCAGCGTGATGGTGCTGTCCCATCTGCTCCCGGAGAGCCCGGAGGCCGGCGCCACCCAACCTGCCCCCGAATAAACGTCCGAACGCGCAGCAGGACTGCGTAGAACCGGCGCAAGACGCAGCATTCCTGCGCGGACACGCAATTCTTGTTCCTTGTCGCCCGACTCCGTCACTTCCTACCTTGGTGTCAACCCACCCTCGACACCGCAGGAAGCGGAGGAACCCCTCTGTGTCCGATTCCCGTGTGCCGCGCCTACGGCGCTTCCTCGTCTGCGAACCCAGACATTTCGCCGTGCAGTACGCGATCAACCACTGGATGCAACCCGATGTCCGCGTCGACGTGGACCTGGCCCAGGAGCAGTGGCAGTCGCTGATCGGCGCCTATCGGGCCCACGGTCACACCGTCGACACCCTGGAGCCGGCACCCGGTCTCCCGGACATGGTCTTCGCCGCGAACTCGGCGGTCGTCGTGGACGGCCGCGTCTTCGGCGCCCTCTTCCACGCGCCCGAGCGGCGCCCGGAGTCCACGCACTACGACACGTGGTTCAAGGCGGCCGGCTTCGACGTCCACCGCCCCGAGGCCGTCTGCGAGGGCGAGGGCGACCTGGTCTGGACGGGGCGCTACGTCCTGGCCGGCACCGGATTCCGTACGACCCGCGAGGCGCACCGCGAGGTGCAGGAGTTCTTCGGCCACCCGGTGATCAGCCTGACGCTGGTCGACCCGCGTTTCTACCACCTGGACACCGCGCTGTTCGTCCTCGACGACGACAACATCTCCTACTACCCGGAGGCGTTCTCGCCGGGCAGCCGCGAAGTGCTGGCGCGGCTGTATCCGGACGCGGTGCTCGCCACCCTCGACGACGCGCTGGCCTTCGGCCTCAACTCCGTCTCCGACGGCCGCAACGTCTTCATCGCGCCCCAGGCCGAGTCCCTCGCCACCGCTCTCGCCGACCGCGGCTATGTCCCCGTGCCCGTCGACCTGTCCGAGTTCCGCAAGGCAGGCGGCGGCATCAAGTGCTGCACTCAGGAGATCCGTTCATGACCGCTCCCGTGACCACGCGTTCGTCCGCCGAGCTGATCCGCGCCGAGGAACCGGTCCTGGCGCACAACTACCACCCGCTGCCCGTGGTCGTCGCGCGCGCCGAGGGCACCTGGGTGGAGGACGTCGAGGGCCGCCGCTATCTCGACATGCTGGCCGGCTACTCCGCCCTCAACTTCGGCCACCGCCACCCGGCGCTCGTCCAGGCCGCCCACGACCAACTGGACCGCCTCACGCTCACCTCCCGCGCCTTCCACAACGACAGGCTGGCCGAGTTCGCCGAGCGGCTGGCCGAGCTGACCGGCCTGGACATGGTGCTCCCGATGAACACGGGCGCCGAGGCGGTCGAGTCCGGCATCAAGGTGGCCCGCAAGTGGGCGTACGAGGTCAAGGGCGTCCCCGCCGACCGGGCGACGATCGTGGTCGCGGCGGAGAACTTCCACGGCCGTACGACGACGATCGTCAGCTTCTCCACGGACGAGACGGCACGGACCGGCTTCGGCCCCTTCACGCCGGGCTTCCGGATCGTGCCGTACAACGACCTGGCGGCGCTGGAGGCGGCGGTCGACGAGACGACCGCGGCCGTACTCATCGAGCCCATCCAGGGCGAGGCGGGTGTCGTCATCCCCGACGACGGCTATCTGACCGGCGTACGGGAGCTGACCCGCCGCAAGGGCTGTCTGTTCATCGCGGACGAGATCCAGTCGGGCCTCGGCCGCACCGGCCGCACCCTCGCCGTCGAGCACGAGGGCGTCGTCCCGGACGTGCTGCTGCTGGGCAAGGCGCTGGGCGGCGGCATCGTCCCGGTCTCCGCGGTGGTCGCCCGCCGCGACGTGCTCGGCGTGCTGCGTCCGGGTGAGCACGGCTCGACGTTCGGCGGCAACCCGCTGGCGGCCGCGGTCGGCACGGCCGTCGTGGAGCTGCTGGAGACGGGCGAGTACCAGCGCCGGGCCGCCGAGCTGGGCATGGTTCTGCGCGGTGGCCTGTCCGCCCTGGTAGGCAAGGGAGTCGCCGGCTTCCGCGCCCGCGGCCTGTGGGCCGGTGTCGACGTCGACCCGGCCATCGGCACCGGCCGCGAGATCAGCGAACGCCTCCAGCGCGAGGGGGTCCTGGTCAAGGACACCCACGGCTCCACCATCCGGCTGGCGCCGCCGCTGACGATCACCGGCGAGGAGCTGGAGTCCGCGCTCGGGGCACTGGAGAAGGTCCTGGGTTCGTGACCGGAGTGGGGGGCGGTGGGAGTCCGCCCCCCACTTTTCTCTGCGTCCTCACCGGTTGCCCGGAGGGTGAAGATGGGGACAAGAGGTGGTAGACCACTCTCAGCGACAGAGAGGTCGGCCGTGGGCACTGACGAGGAGCAGGCCGCTGCCCGGCAGCGGTTCGACGTGGCCGATGCCGCGCCTCTGCTGCTCGACGCCCAGGGCGTGGTGACCAGCTGGACCCGGGACGCCCGGCGGCTGCTGGACTACACGGCCTCCGAGGTGGTGGGCACCCCGGTCGGCGGACTGCTGGCCGCGGAGGATGCCGCACGGGTGCCCGAGGTCGCCGAACGGTGCCGCCGGGACGGCGGCTGGGCGGGACTGCTGACCGCCCGGCGCAAGGACGGGCACCAGGTCCGGGTGATGGTCCGGATCACTCCTGCGGTGGGGCCCGGCGGCGGGGCGCACTGGCTGGTGCTGCTCTCCGACATGGGCGGGGCGCGCGGCTGGGACATGAGCCGTGCGGTGCTGGAGCAGATGGTGACCGGCTCCCCCGTCGGCATAGCGATCGTGGACGCGAATCTGCGGTGCGTCTGGTCGAACGCGGCCCTGGAGCGGTTCGGCGGCGGCTCCCCCGGAGAGCGGCTGGGGCGGCGGCTGGCGGAGATCCAGCCGGGCATCGACTCCGAGGGCATCGAGACACAGATGCAGCGCGTGCTGGAGACCGGGCGGCCGGTTGTCGGGTACGAGCACGTCGGCCATGTGCGCTCCGCACCGCTCCGGGAGACGGCGCACATGATGTCGTTCACCCGCCTCGACGACGACCACGGCCACCCGATGGGTGTCTACTACACGGTCGTCGACATCACCGAGCGGCACCGCGCCCGGCAGCGGCTGGCCCTGCTCGACCGGGCCGGCGAGCAGATCGGCCGCAGCCTGGACATCGTGCGGACCGCTCAGGAGCTGGCCGACGTGGCCGTGCCGGGCTGCGCCGACTTCGTCTTCGTCGACCTGCTGGAGTGGGTGCTGCGCGGCGCGGAGCCCCCGGCCGGACCGCTCAGCCCCACGGAGGCGGTGCCCCTGCGGCGGGCGGGGCACCAGTCGGTGAACCCCGGCGTTCCCGAAGCCGTCGTGGAGATCGGCGCGGTGGCCACCTATCTGCCCGGATCGCCCCCGATCCGGTGCCTGGCCACCGGCCTGTCCTGGCGTGAGGAGCGGCTCGACCCGCTGGCCAGGGAGTGGGCCACCGACCTGCCCGGCGACCGGACAGCCACGTTTCTGGAACTGGGGCTGCACACCGTGATGATCGTGCCGATCCGCGCGCGGGGCGTCACGCTGGGCGTCACCACGTTCTTCCGGCGCCGGCGTCAGGAGCCCTTCGACGAGGACGACCTGAGCCTGGCCGAGGACCTGGTCTCACGGGCGGCGGTCTGCGTGGACAACGCCCGCCGCTACACCCGCGAACGCAATGCGGCTCTGGTGCTGCAGCGCAGCCTGCTCCCCCGCCGGCTGCCCGATCAGGACGCCGTGCAGGTGGCCGCCTGCTACCGGCCGGCCGACGAGCTCACCGGCCTGGGCGGCGACTGGTACGACCTCATCCCGCTGTCCGGCGCCCGCGTCGCCCTCGTCGTGGGGGAGGTACCGGGCCACGGCATCGACGCCGCCGCGGCCATGGGACGCCTGCGGACCGCCGTACGCACCCTGGCGGCGCTGGACCTGCCGCCCGAGGAGGTGCTCGCGCATCTCGACGACCTGGTCGCGCGCACCGGCTGTGAGGAGGGCGGCGAACCGGACGCTCCGGACGACGTCGACGCACAGGTCGCCGGGGCCGGCTGTGTGTACGTCATCTACGACCCCGTCGACGGGCAGTGCACGATGGCCGCCGCGGGCCACCCCGCGCCCGCCGTCGTCATGCCCGACGGCAGCGTCAGCTTCGTGGACCTGCCGCAGGGGCCGCCGCTCGGCGTCGGCGGGCGGCCCTTCGAGGCCGTGGAGCTGGCCCTCGCCGAGGGCAGCACGCTCGCTCTGCACACCGACGGACTGCTGGCCGGCCCTGACGACGGCCGGCCCGTCGACGCGGACCGGGACCGGCTGCGCCGGGCCCTTGAGCGGCTTGCGCCCTCGCTCGACCTGCGCTGCCGGGCCGTGGTCGACGCACTGATCCCGGACCGCCCGGACGACGACGTGGCGCTGCTGATGGCCCACACCAGGCTCCTCGGTGCCGACCAGGTCGCCGACTGGGACCTGCCCGCCGACCCGGCCGTCGTCGCCGACGCCCGCAAGGAAGCCACCCGGCAGCTGACCGAGTGGGGTCTGGAGGAGCTGGCCTTCACCACGGAACTCGTGGTCAGCGAGCTGGTCACCAACGCCATCCGGCACGCCGAGGGCCCCATCCGGCTGCGCCTGATCAGGGAACGCGCCCTGATCTGCGAGGTCTCCGACGGCGGCGCCACCGCACCCCACCTGCGTCATCCGCGCACCACCGACGAGGGCGGCCGCGGCCTGCTGCTGGTCTCCCAGTTCACCCAGCGATGGGGCACCCGCTTCGTTCCCGAGGGGAAGGTCATCTGGGCCGAGCAGTCCCTGACGGAACCCCCGACCTGACACACCGGTACCGCACATACGTCGCATCACGTGGGAAAATGGCGTGAACCCGGCAGTGAGGCGGTGGCCATGAACGATGGGGCGATCGACTACGCGGCAGTGTTCCAGTGCCTGCCGGGAATGGTGGCGCTGCTGACACCCGAGCTGGTGTACGCGGACGCCAACGAGGAGTACCTGCGGACGGCGGGGCGCACCCGCGAGCAGGTGGTCGGCCGCTATCTGTTCGACGTCTTCCCCGACAACCCGAACGACTCCACCGCCTCAGGGATGCGCAATCTGGCGGCCTCGCTGCAGCGGGTCCTGGAGACCGGCGAACGCGACGCCATGGCCCTGCAGCGCTACGACGTCGAGAGCCCCGACCGGCCCGGTGAGTGGGAGGAGCGCTACTGGAGCCCGGTCAACGCCCCGGTACCCGGCCCGGACGGGAAGACGGTGCTGCTGGTGCACCGCATCGAGGAGGTCACCGAGCTGATCAAGGCCAGGGGCGGCCCACGCGGCAGCCGGGCCCGGGTGCTCGAGGCCGAGCTGTACACCCGGGCCCGCGAACTGCAGGACCTCAACGAGCGGCTGCGGCAGGCCCACGCCCGCGAGCGCGAGGTGGCCATTGCACTGCAGGAGGCGATGCTGCCCGCCCGCCCGCAGGCCGGCCACCGGCACGCCGCCGTGCGCTACCGGCCCGCCGTCGGCTCGCTCAACGTGTGCGGGGACTGGTACGACCTGGTCGACCTGGTGGGCGGCCACCGCATCGGCGTGGCGGTGGGCGACGTGGTCGGGCACGGTCTGGCGGCCGCCGGGGTCATGGGCCAGCTGCGCAGCGCGCTGAGCGCCGCCTCCCGGGTCGCCGAGGGGCCGGGCGAGGCGCTGAACGTCCTGGGCCGGTATGCGAACGTGGTCGACGGCGCCGAATCCGCCACCGCCGTCACCACGTTCATCGACTTCGACGAGCACACCATCACCTACAGCAGCGCCGGGCACCCCCCGCCGATCCTCGTTCATGCCGACGGCCGTATCGAGTTCCTCGACCAGGCCACCGACCCGCCGCTCGACGCCCGCCCCGACCCGATCCCAAGGCCCGAGGCCTGCACGCGGTACGCCGAGGGTGCCACCCTCGTCCTGTACACCGACGGCCTGATCGAACGCAGACGCGAGGACATCGACACCGGCCTGGCCCGCCTCGCCGACTCCCTCGCCCGCCACCGCACGGACGATCCCGAACGGCTGGCGGACGCGGTGCTGCTGGAGCTGCTGCCGCCGGGAGGTGCGACCGACGACACCGCCCTGGTCATCGTGCGACTGTGAGCGCTCAGACGCGGCGACGCGCCGCAAGGGCCGCGCGTCCGCCAGCAGTTGAGCGCGATCGCGCCATGATGTGTCATCAGGTTGCTGTCTACCAGTCGGTAACTGGAGGCTGGTGCGGCAGTTGTCCCCACGCGCGCGACGCGGCGTCCGCCGTGTTCCGGCGAACTGCGCCTGCACATAGACTGGCGATCCCACGACACGCCGGTTGACCTGCTGGAACGCGGCGGCACAGGCGATCCGCCGGAGTGAGGAGCGACCTTTTGTTCTACTACGTGCTCAAATACGTGTTGCTGGGACCTCTGCTGAGACTGGTCTTCCGGCCTCGCATCGAAGGCCTGGAACACGTACCGGCCGAAGGCCCGGCGATCGTCGCCGGCAACCATCTGTCCTTCTCGGACCACTTCCTGATGCCGGCGATCCTCAAGCGCCGCATCACCTTCCTCGCGAAGAAGGAGTACTTCACGGGGCCCGGCATCAAGGGCCGCCTCACCGCGACCTTCTTCCGCAGCGCCGGGCAGATCCCGGTCGACCGCACCGGCAAGGAAGCAGGCCAGGCCGCCATCCGCGAGGGCCTCGGCGTGCTGAGCAAGAACGAACTGCTCGGCATCTACCCCGAGGGCACCCGCTCGCACGACGGCCGCCTCTACAAGGGCAAGGTCGGGGTGGCGGTGATGGCGCTGAGGGCCCAGGTGCCCGTCATCCCCTGCGCGATGATCGGCACCTTCGAGGCACAGCCGCCCGGCAAGGTCATCCCGAACATCCACCCCGTCGTCATCCGCTTCGGCAAGCCCCTCGACTTCTCCCGCTACGCCGGCATGGAGAACGAGAAGGCGATCCTGCGCGCCATCACCGACGAGATCATGTATGCCATCCTGTCGCTGTCCGAGCAGGAGTACGTCGACGAGTACGCGGCCGTCGTCAAGGCACAGCAGACCGAGGCGGCCGGCGCCGCGGAGAAGGAGCGCCGCTTCCCGCGGATGCCGCTGGGCTAGGACGAGCTGAGCACGAGCAAGGGGCGGCCGGAGTGTTCCGGCCGCCCCTCACTTCGTACCGCTGCCGGTTACGGCTTGGGCGTGGCGTGCGGGGTGCAGGTCACGTCCGCGGCGTCCAGCTTGCCGCTCAGGAGGTAGTCGTCCACCTTCTGGTTGATGCACGGGTTGACCAGGCCGGTCACACCGTGCGAGCCCGCGTCCTTCTCGGTGATCAGGCGGGAGCCCTTGAAGCGGTGGTGCAGTTCGACGGCGCCGTCGTACGGGGTGGCGGCGTCATGCGTGGACTGCACGATCATGACCTGCGGCAGACCCTTGTGGGTCTTGACGTTCACGGGGCTCTGCTGCTTGACCGGCCAGGTGGCGCACGGCAGGTTCATCCAGGCGTTGGCCCAGGTCATGAACGGGTAGTTCTTGTTGAGCTCGGTGTTGTCCTTGTCCCACTTCTTCCAGCTGGTGGGCCACTTGGCGTCGGTGCACTCGACGGCCGTGTAGACGGCGTTGCCGTTCTCCGCGGTGATGTTGCCCGCGGTGTCGGACATGTCGGGGGCGGCCGCGTCGACCAGAGCCTTGGTGTCACCGGCGAAGTACTTGCTGAAGGCCGTCGCGACCGGCACCCACGAGGAGTCGTAGTACGGGGCGCTCTGGAAGAAGGAGATCAGCTCGGCCGGGCCGACGACCCCGCCGAGGGGGCTCTTCTTGGCGGTGGCGCGCAGCTCGACCCACTTCGCCTGGACCGCGTCGCGCGTGGTGCCGAGGTGGAAGGTGGCGTCGTTGGCGGCGACCCAGTCCTCCCAGTCCTTCCAGCGGCCCTCGAAGGCGACGTCCTGGTCCAGGTTGGCCTGGTACCAGATCTTCTCCCGCGACGGGTTGACGACGCTGTCCACGATCATGCGGCGCAGATGGCCGGGGAACATGGTGCCGTAGACGGCGCCGATGTAGGTGCCGTAGGAGACGCCCAGGTAGTTGAGCTTCTTCTCACCGAGCGCGGCACGGATCACGTCCAGGTCGCGCACCGTGTTCGGCGTGGTCATCTGTCGGAGCATCGCCTTGCCGCTGCGCTCGGCACAGCCCTTGGCGTACTCGGCGGCCAGCTTGCGCTGGGCCAGCTTGTCGGCCTCGGAGTCCGGCACCGGGTCGGCCTTGGGCGCCTTCACGAACTCCTGCGGGTCGATGCAGGAGATCGGCGCGGAGTGGCCGACACCGCGCGGGTCGAAGCCCACGAAGTCGTACGCCTTGGCCACGTTGGCCCAGATCGGGTTCTTGTTGGTGACCCGCGTCGGGAAGCGCATACCGGACGCGCCGGGGCCGCCCGGGTTGTAGACGAGGGCGCCCTGGCGCTCCTCCTTGGTCCCCGTGTTGCCGATGCGGTCCACGGCGAGCTTGATCTGCTTGCCGTACGGCTTGGCGTAGTCGAGCGGGACGCTGACGTACCCGCACTGGATGGGCTTGGCGAACCCCCAGTCGGCGGGGCAGTCCTGCCAGTCGATCCCGGCCTTCGCCGCCCGCTCGGCCGCGATGGCGGCACCGCGGGCCTCCCGGTCCTGCCCGTGCCGCGAGCCCGCGGTCGCGCTGGCACTCGGCGCCGCGACGGCTCCGGCTATGAGCGTCGCCGCGGCGAGCACTCCGGCCGAGCCGAGCGCGGTGGCCCGCTTATTTCGTCTCATATCCCTCAAGTGGGACCTCCCCCAACGTCATTGCGAATGTCAGGAGGATCCTTTCGGCTGTGTACATGCCGAGAACAGGGGTTGTTGACCTTCTTTACCAATCCGATAAACGGTGACCCTTGTCCCGCTCAGCGGAAACTCACGCGACGGCAGCCAGCGCCTCGTCCAGCACCCGCCGCAGCCGCAGGGCATCGGCCGCCACGGCGCTGACGAGCACGGCGGGACCGGCGAGCGGCATCACCACGGCACCCTCACCCAGCACCCGGGCCGCCACGGGCTGCACCCCGAACTCCGGCCGTACGACGACCAGTTGCCCCACGGCCCGCTGCCCGCCCAGCACGGCCGGGCCGTCCCACCCGCCCGGCGCCCCGGGCCCGCAGGCCAGCTCCTGGTCGAGGAGCACCCGCCCCTCGACACACACCGTAAGACGACTGGTCAGCCGCCCGGGTTGCTCGCCGGCCCGCCCGAGCACCTGTTCCTCGCGCAGCACGAGCCGGGCGGCACCGCCGAGCTCGACCCGCGTCCTGACGTACAGATCACTCCCGTGGGCGGAGATCAACTGCTCGGGCAGCCACTCCAGTTCACCCCCGTCGGCGACGTCGAGCCGCACGTCGTAGCGTGCCTCGCCCTTGGCCTGCCCGGGCAGCGCGATGGTGGCGGCGGCCGATCCGACCCGCAGCCGCGCCCCGTTCCCCACCTCGGCCTCGACGGCGAACTCGTCCCCGCCGAGCGGCCCGCTCATCGCCCCGACGAGCATGACCCGCGCCTCGGCGCCACTGCCCCGCGTCCGCCGCAGCGCCAGCGGCCCTTCTCCCTCCAGCACGGGCAGCGCCGTACCGCCTCGCCCGTCGTCCCGGGCGACGATCCGAGCGGTGGCCCGCACCCCGTTCACGGTCAGGCCGTCCACGCGGCGAGCTGCGCCCGCACCCAGCCGGCGACGTCCGTCACCCCGGCCTCGTTCCTGAGCGACTGGAAGACGACGGGCAGTTCGGCCCGCTGCGCCTTGGCGTCGGCGGCCATGCGCCCGAGATCGGAGCCGACATACGGCGCAAGGTCGGTCTTGTTGACGACGAGCAGATCGGCCGTGGTCACCCCCGGCCCGCCCTTCCGCGGAATGTCATCGCCACCCGCAACATCAATGACGAAGATCTGGGCGTCGACAAGCCCCTTGGAGAAGGTCGCGGTGAGATTGTCCCCACCGGACTCGACCAGGATCAGATCCAGCGGCCCGACCTCGTCCTCAAGATCCTCCACCGCCTCCAGGTTGGCGGAGATGTCGTCCCGGATCGCGGTGTGCGGACAGGCCCCCGTCTCCACGGCAGTGATCCGCTCGGGCGGCAACACGGCTTCCCGGAGCAGGAATTCGGCGTCCTCGCGGGTGTAGATGTCATTGGTCACGACGGCGAGGGAAAGCTCGTCGCGCAAGGCCCGGCACAACGCCGCAACGGTGGCGGTCTTGCCCGACCCCACGGGCCCCCCGAGCCCGATCCGCAGGGCCCGCCGTGAACCGTCGGGACGACGGGCGTCGGCGCTGACGGCGCCGGGGCCGTCGTGGTGGTGTTCCAGATGCATGGCTATGGCTCCAAATTTCAGCCCGTCCGGTGCGACTTCAGCCCGTCCGGTGTTTGAGGACGAGGCCGTTCAGGCCGATACGGGGGTCTGGGGGCAAAGCCCCCAGGTTCGGGAATGGGAAGGGCCGGCGGGGGCGAGACCGCTACGAAGCGAACAGCCGCACAGCCCAGGCGGCATGCACCTCCGCAGAGATTTCCAGCAGGGGCGCAGAAGCCGCAGGCAGGGCATCAACCCCGTCGTCGGCAACACCCCGCGCCGCCTCCACCGCCCGATCTGCGACACGATCCACCTCCGGCGCCAGCCGAGCCAGCACCCCCGTGGCATCAAACGGATCAAGACTCAACAACCGCACCGTCGCACTCGCCGGCCCGCTCACACTCTCGTACGCCGCGCAGTAGGCCGCATCCACGGCCTCCAGTCCCGCCGCCCGAGCGGCAACCCCGAGCACCACCGCCTGATGCGCCCCCTTGGGGAACTCCCGTGCCAGAGCGTCGAGTTCACCCGAGGGCCAGGCAGCCCGGGCCGCCCGCATCAACTGCCGCCCCAGCTTCCGCCCGGCGACCCGCAACGCAGGCGACGGAGTCCGCGCATCCGCGGCCGCATCCAACGCCACGGGTTCCACGCCGAGCACGGCGGCGGCCGCCAGCGCGGCCGAGACCAGCCCCGCCGTGTGCAACCGCCCCCGGCAGAAGGACTCCAGGCTCGCGGCCCCACTGATCCGCCCGGCCTTCACCGCCGCCTCGGCCCCGCCGGAGTGCGCATGCCCTCCGGCGGGAAAGCGCCCGTCGGCCAGTACAAGAAGCGCAGCCCTGGACATCAGAAGAGGAAGTACCGCTGAGCCATGGGCAGTTCGGCGGCAGGAGTGGCTTCAACCAGCTCCCCGTCGATATGCACGGCAAAACTGTCGGGATCGACCTGCACCCGGGGCCGCGCGTCGTTCTCCCGCATGTCGGCCTTGGTGACCCCACGCGTCGAGTCGATCGCGACGAACCGCTTCCCGAGCGAGAGCCGCTCCGGCAGCCCGTCCTCGATGGCGAGCGGCGCCACGAAGTTGAAGGAGTTCGAGGCGGGCGCCCGCCCGATCGCCCCGTACATCGGCCGCGGCAGGATCGGCTGCGGCGTCGGGATGGACGCGTTGGCGTCGCCCATCTGCGCGTAGGCGATCTGCCCGCCCTTGACGACCAGGTGCGGCTTGACCCCGAAGAACGCGGGCTCCCACAGCACGAGGTCGGCCAGCTTGCCGGTCTCCACCGAACCGACTTCACGGGCAAGCCCCTGCGCGAGCGCCGGATTGATCGTGTACTTGGCCACGTACCGCCGCACCCGCCGGTTGTCCGCGCGCCCGTCACCCGGCAGCGCACCCCGCCGCCGCTTCATCACATGCGCCGTCTGCCAGGTCCGCATGATGACCTCGCCGACGCGTCCCATGGCCTGGGCGTCCGACGAGATGATCGAGATGGCGCCCAGGTCGTGCAGGATGTCCTCCGCGCCGATGGTGGACGGCCGGATCCGCGACTCGGCGAAGGCCAGGTCCTCCGGCACCGCCGGGTTGAGGTGGTGGCACACCATCAGCATGTCGAGGTGTTCCTCGGCGGTGTTCACGGTGTACGGCCGCGTCGGGTTCGTCGAACTCGGCAGTACGTGCGGCTCGGAGACGACGGTCATGATGTCCGGCGCGTGCCCGCCGCCCGCGCCCTCCGTGTGGTACGCGTGGATGCCGCGCCCGGCGATCGCGGCGAGCGTGTCGCCCACGAACCCGGCCTCGTTCAGCGTGTCCGTGTGAATGGCGACCTGGACACCCGTCCGGTCGGCCACGGTCAGCGAGGCGTCGATGACGGCGGGCGTCGAGCCCCAGTCCTCGTGCAGCTTGAGCCCCAGCGCCCCGCCGCGGATCTGCGACAGCATCGCCTCCTGCGAGACGGTGTTGCCCTTGCCGAGGAACCCGATGTTGAGCGGGTACTGCTCCATCGCCTCCAGCATCCGCGCGAGATGCCAGGGACCGGGCGTGACCGTGGTCGCCTTGGAGCCCTCGGCCGGACCGGTGCCGCCGCCCACCAGCGTCGTGACACCCGCGGACAGCGCCTCGTCGGCGATCTGCGGGCAGATGAAGTGGACGTGCGCGTCGACGGCGCCGGCGGTCAGGATCCGCCCGTTGCCCGCGATGACCTCGGTCTCGGGGCCGATGACCAGGTCGGGATGGACCCCGTCCATGGTGTCCGGATTGCCGGCCTTGCCGATCCCGGTGATCCGGCCGTCGCGGATGCCGACGTCGGCCTTGACGATCCCCCAGTGGTCGATGATCACCGCACCCGTGATGACCGTGTCCGGGGTGCCCTCTGCGCGCGTGGCACGCGACTGGCCCATGGACTCGCGGATGACCTTGCCGCCACCGAACACGGCCTCCTCACCGGCGAGTCCGGGTCCGCCGGAACGATCCTCCTCGATCTCGACGATCAGATCCGTGTCGGCGAGCCGGATGCGGTCACCGGTGGTGGGGCCGAACAGGTCGGCGTACGCGGCACGCGAGATCTCAGGCATCGAGGGCACCTCCGGTCTCCCCGCGCAGCCCGGGCACCACACGGGCGCCGGCGAGCGGGACGAGTTCGACGTCGACGGGGATCCCGGGCTCGAAGCGCACGGCCGTACCCGCGGCGATGTTGAGCCGCTTGCCGCGGGCGGCGCCGCGGTCGAAGTCCAGGCCGGGGTTGGCCTCGGCGAAGTGGTAGTGGGAGCCGACCTGGACGGGCCGGTCGGCGGCGTTGAGGACGGTCAGGCGGGTGACCTCGCGGCCCTCGTTGTAGGCAACGGGCTCGTCCGCGAACAGGATCTCGCCGGGAATCATCGAGGCCCCCTCAGACGATCGGGTCGTGGACGGTGACGAGCTTGGTGCCGTCCGGGAAGGTCGCCTCGACCTGGACGTCGTGGATCATCTCGGGGATGCCCTCCATGACGTCGTCCCGGGTGAGGAGCTTGCGCCCGGAGGCCATGAGCTCGGCGACCGTACGACCGTCACGGGCACCTTCGAGGATGTGCGACGTGATGAGGGCGACCGCCTCGGGGTGGTTGAGCTTGAGCCCGCGGGCCCGGCGCTTCTCGGCCACGTCGGCCGCCACGTGAATGAGCAGCCTCTCTTGCTCGTGCGGGGTCAGTTGCACGTCCCACCTCACAGTCCTCACCCGGACCGTGCGGGGTCCGGTTGCCGCAGCCACGGGGCAAAGTCCCTGGTGGCGTGGATCGGCAGGCTAGTTGGACCGAGTTTCAAGCAAGTTAACCGAGCCGTGATCCTGCACGCTCATCAACGCCCGTAGACCGTCCCGCAGGATGTCGCTGGAGGCGGGCCCGAACAGGGCCTGCTGCGCGAGGAAGCCCATCGCGGCGGCCATCATCGTGCGGGCCACGTCGTCCGGGGACACGTCCGACCGCATCATCCCGGCTTCCTGGTACGCCTCGACGATCCGCCCCCAGGTCTCCCGCACCGCGCCATAGCCCTCGCGGAGAAGGACAGCGAGCTCGTCATTGCGGAGGGTCTCCGCCCACACCTGGATGACCAGCCCCGCAAAGGCGGGCCGCCCGTCCACGGTCAACGACTCCTTGGTCGCGAGGACGCGGCTGAGCACCGACGACACCAGGAGGTCCGGAGGCGGGGGCGGGCTGCTGCAGGCCTCCTCCTCGAAGCCCTCGTGGACCTGGCCGAGCACTTCCGCGACGATCGCGGCGATGAGCTCCTCCTTGCCGCTGAAGTAGCGGTAGACGGCACCCGCGGAGAGGTCCACCTCCTTCAGCACGTCCTGCATGGACGTGGCGTGGAAGCCGTTGCGTGCGAAGCACAGGGCGGCGCCGTCGAGGATCTGCCGGCGTCGGGCGTCGAGGTGTTCCTGGGATACACGAGCCATGACGCAAACGTAAAACGAACGTTCCTTCTTGACAAGCCATGGTGATGGCGGGACCGTGAGGGCACAACTAAAACGAACGATCCTTCTTTTTTGCGGCTCCCCGTCGCACCCCGCCGCTTCCGTCGATCCCGAGAGGACCGTCATGTCCACCGCATCCGCTACCCCCACGAGGGCACACCGCCGCCGCCTGGTCGCGGTCGTCGTCCTCGCCCCGCTCCTCGCCGCCCTGGCGTTGTGGGCCTTCGCCTGGCCCGCCGCCCGCACCGCGCCCCGCGACCTGCCGCTCGGCGTGGCCGGCCCCACGGCCGCGACGGCCCAGATGGAGAGGCAACTGGAGCAGAAGCAGGGCGCGTTCGAGATCCACCGCTACGCCGACGAGTCCGCCGCGCGGGACGCCATCGAGGACCGGACCGTATACGGCGCCGTCGTCGTGACGCCGCAAGGCCCTGAGCTGCTGACCGCGTCGGCCGCGAGCCCGACGGTCGCACAACTGCTGCAGCAGGCGGTGGGCCGGCAGGCCTCCGCCGAGGGCAGGCAGATCCGGACGGTCGACGTCGTGGCGGCGCCGGAGAACGACCCTCGCGGCGCGGCCCTGAACGCCGGCGTGCTGCCCCTGGCCCTGGCCGGGATCGCTGCGGGCTCGGTGGCAACCATGGCGGGACTGCGCGGTCTGCGCGCCGTGGCCGCGCTGATCGGGGCCGCCGCACTGGTCGGCGCGACCGCGGCCGGCATCGCGCACAGCTGGCTCGGGGTGCTCACCGGCAACTGGTGGGCGGAGGCCGGCGTACTGGGCCTTGCGACCCTGGCCGTGAGCGCCGCGGTCGCCGGACTCGGCGCCCTGTTCGGCCAGGCCGGCATCGGGATCGCCGCGGGCGCCGTGATGCTGTTCGGCAACCCCTTCTCGGGTGCGCCCTCGGCCCCGCAGATGCTGCCCGAGCCGGTCGGCAGGATCGGCCAGTGGCTGCCGCCTGGCGCGGGGACGACCCTGCTCCGCTCGGTGTCGTTCTTCGACGGCGCGGCGGCGACCGGCCCCGCCCTGACGCTCACCTGGTGGGCCTCGCTGGGCCTGGGCGCCGTACTGCTCGGCAAGGCACTCAAGGCGCGCGCGCAGGCCACCGAGCCCGTCACCGAACGAAACCTCGCGCCTGTCGGCTGACCATCCGTCGCACCGAGCCGACCGTGCACCCCTGCTGTAGCGGACGGGGGTGCACGGTCTTTGCGTCTCTACGAGGCGCCGGTCCCCCGATGGTGCGCCGCGATGCCGAAGCGCTGCTGTTCGCGGGGAGCGGACGCCACCTCGCGGACGGTGGAGACCGCGCTGATCACCTGCTCCTCGGCAGGCTCCGGGAGTTCCTGGAGCTCCTCCAGCCGTTCCAGGTCAGCGGCGGAGACCAGGGCGACGAGGGGCTTTCCGTGCCGTGTCACGACGACGCGCTCACCGCCGTACACCACCCGGTTGATCAGGTCGGCGAGCTCAGCCCTGGCTTGCGTCACCGGAATCTCGTAGGCCATGCCCCTAGCTTACGGGGCGTCCGTGGAGTCCGTCAGTTCCACTGGGCGCAAGGAAAGACCAGGTCAGACGCCTCTCGGCTGCCGCCTCACATACAGTCCGTGAGATATGTGTGAGAGGCGGCAGCCGTCTGTCAGCCCTACTCCTCCGCCTTGGCCGGGCATCGCGTCCTGCCGGTCGACGACTGCGTCGTGCCCTTGCCGGTGACGGTGAGCTCACCGCCACACTCGCGGCACCGCCACCTCCGCTGGTCATCCATGTCAACCTCGCAAACGTCCACGTCCACCTCGTGACCGAGTGACGCAAACCACTCCAATCCGGCCTTCGCGCGAATCGCCCACCACTCGGCGTAATCGGCGGTGGGCCTTCGGGAGCCACAGCCCACCGGCGCTTCGCCGAGTGGTCAACGGCCCGGGTATGGGCGAAGGGGCAGCCGTCAAGGCCGCCATCAGAGACCGTGATCCGCGCGATGGCCCGTCGCCTCCCCGTCCGCCTCGGTGACCTTGGCCATCGCGTGGGCGGGCGTCTGCCGAGGATCCTGTCATCCGGAGCGCGAACAAGCGGTACCGCTCCCGCCTCGGTGGAGCGCGGGGTGGTGCTGGCACCACCCGCAAGACGCGTATCAGCATGATGGATCGATCGCCGTCCGGGCCCGAACATCGAATCAGACGCCGCGCGACCCCGCACGGCGGTGAGGGGGTTCGGTGCCCAGATTGTCCATGTCCAGGTTCTCGAGGTGCACGTCTTCGGTGTGCGCGTTCCGCACCGCTCGGTGGCCTGCGGCCGCCGTATCGGGTGTGATCGCCGCGGCCGTCGCGGCGGCGGTGGCGCCGACCGCGGCACAGGCCACGCATCAGCCCGGGCCGGTCGGCGGGCCGCCGTCCGCTGCGGCCCGCTACGCCGGCCAGCGGCTCGACTGGCAGCCGTGCGCCCAGGCACCGACGCTGGAGTGCGCGGTGATGACCGTGCCCCGCGACTGGCATCACCCAGGCATCGGCGCGGACCTCAGCATCGAGGTGTCCCGGCACCGCGCGGCGGATCCCGCCAGGCGGCGCGGGGTGCTGATGATGGCCGCCGGCGGACCGGGCGCCTCGGGGCTGATCCGGCCCGCGGGGTTCGTCAAGGCCTCGCCCGCGATCGGCGCCGCGTATGACGTGGTCAGCTTCGACCAGCGCGGCGTCGGCAGCAGTTCGCACGCCACGTGTCAGACCGACGCCGAGTTCCAGGACTTCTACGCCGGCGACTTCCGCGACCGCTCCCCCGCCGCGCTCCAGGGCGTCGTGAACCGCTCCCGGCAGTTCGCGAAGGACTGCCAGGAGCGCAGCGGCGATCTGGTCAAGTACCTCAACACGGATCAAGCCGTGCACGACATGGACCTGTTCCGTGCCCTGCTCGGAGTGCAGAAGATCTCGTACTACGGCCCCTCGTACGCCACCTGGCTCGGCGCCTACTACGCGACGCAGTTCCCGCAGCACGTCGAGCACGCCGTGCTGGACAGCAACCTGGCGTTCGACGGGACCTGGCAACAGGCGGAGCTCGGCCAGCCGATGAGCTTCCAGCGCCGCTTCGAACAGGACTTCCTGCCGTGGATCGCGACGTACGACTCCGTCTACCACTACGGGAGCACGGCTGCCGAGGCGAAGGCCAGGTGGGAGGCTCGCCGCGCCTCGCTGCACGATCACCCGATCACCGTCGGCTCGCAGACGGTCGGCCCCAACCAACTGGACAACCTCACCCTCCAGGCGCTCTACAACGCCGACCAGGGGTGGCGCCCGCTGGCCTCCGTCCTCGTAGCCCTGGACCACTGGGACACAGCGACAACAGCGGAACGTCAGCTGGTCCAGAAGGCGTTCTCCAACTACCTCTCCCCCGGCTTCAACGCCACGTACTTCCCCGTCACCTGCAACGACACCCCGTGGAACCGCGACCTTGGACACTGGCTGCGGCGGAGCACCGAGGACACGCAGAAGTACCCCCTGGTCGGCGCCCGCGAGCTGGCCTACGCGGCGACATGCGTGTACTGGCCGAAGTCGGACGCCCCGCCCACCAAGGCACGTCAACGGCCCTTGATGAAGCCGGGCCCGGCCCGCGAGCGCCTGCAGAATGCATCGGCAGTCCACCGACAGCACCGACCAGCCAACCACCCACCAGCGACCGCCGTCATCACCCTGCCAAGATCACCAACAGAGTCAAGGACTGGTCGTACTGGAAGTCCCGGCTGTGGCGGCCCGGCATGGTGCTCGCCGGAGGGTGCCGTTCTGCAGGAACGAGGCCTGTTCGGCGGGCCGTTGGAGGAGGAGACGCCGGTGCGGCCGGACGGGCTGGTGGCTTCGGAGGACGGGCTCACATGGGTGGATCCTGCTCGGCGACGGCCCTGAGGCTCGCCACCGTCCCCCGGACCGTCGGGTGACGGTACAGCTCCCGCAGCCGCAGCGACGGCAGGCCGCGGGCGCGCAGGGCGGCACCGATACGGACGGCGAACAGGGAGTTGCCGCCGAGCTCGAAGAAGTCGTCGTCCGGGCCCACGGGCATGCCCAGCACGTCGCTCCAGATCTCCGTCAGGCTTGCGGTGAGGTCGTCGACGGCGGGTGCCTCCGGAGCCGTGTCACGCTTCGGCGGGCGTGCGGCGGCGGGTGCGGGGAGCTGGGCCGCATCGAGTTTGCCGTTGGCCGTCAGCGGGAGTGCGTCCAGCGCGGTGACGGTGGCGGGGAGCATGTACTCGGGCAGGATTCCGGCGGCCCGCTCGCGTACTCCGGCGGGGTCGCCGCCGGGCGTCAGGGTCACGTAGGCGTCGATCCTGGCCGTGGCGGCGCCCGCCGTCTCGTCGCGGCGGACCAGGACGGCCGCGGTGCGCACGTCGGGGTCCTCCAGCAGTACGGAGCGGATCTCGTCGAGCTCGATCCGGAAGCCGCGGATCTTCACCTGGCTGTCGATCCGCCCGAGGTGTTCGAGCCGCCCGTCGGGGCGCAGCCGTCCGAGGTCGCCACTGCGGTACATGGTGCCGCCGGTGCGCGGATCCGGTACGAAGCGCTGTGCGGTCAGCTCCTTCTGGCCCAGGTAGCCGATCGCCACGCCGGCACCGCCGACGCATATCTCGCCCGCCACGCCCGGCGGCAGCAGCCGTCCGGCCGGGTCCACCACGTACAGGTGCCAGCCGGGCAGGGCTGCCCCGACGGAGCGGGTGGCGAGGAGCGCCAGTCTGCGGGTGAGGGTCTGCTCAGTGACATGGACGGTGGTCTCGGTGATGCCGAACATGTTCACCACCCGGCAGGACCGCTCGGGGTGCCGGTCGAACCAGGGCAGCAGCATCCGCGTGTCCAGCGGCTCACCGCCGAAGACGACGAGCCGGACGGACACGTCGGTGTGGTCGACGTCGAGGAGCTGGGCGAAGGCCGACGGGGTCTGGCTGAGCACGGTGACCTTCTCGGCGACGAGCAGGTCGCGGAAGAAGTCCGGTTCACGGGAGACGAAGTACGGCACCACGACCAGCCGCCCACCGGTCAGCAGGCAGCCCCAGATCTCCCACACGGAGAAGTCGAAGGCGCTGGAGTGGAACCAGGTCCACACGTCCGCCTCCGAGAGCCCGTACTCGTCGCGGGTCGCGTCGACCAGGGCGATCACGTTGCGGTGCGGTACGACGACGCCCTTGGGCCGGCCGGTGGAACCGGAGGTGTAGATGACGTAGGCGGCGTCGTCGGGCGAGGGGGGCGTCGGGCTCGTGTTCTCCTGTGGCCACGGCCACCCGGTGCCCGGCGCGTTCAGCAGTTCGTCCGGGGTCACCTGCACACAGTCCGCCACGGCCGGGAACTGAGGGAGCCGGGTGATCACCACGCCCAGACCCGCGTCCCGTGCCGTGTGCGCTAGCCGCTCCGCCGGGTAGGCGGGGTCGACGGGCACGTAGGTGGCGCCGGCCGTCAGCACGGCGAGCAGGGTGACGACAAGTTCGGCGGAACGTTCCAGACACACGCCCACCCGATCGCCTGCGCCCACTCCGCGTGCGCGCAGGCCGGACGCCAACCGGGCTGCCCGCTCGTCGAGTTCGCGGTAGGTCAGGCCGGTGTCGCCGTCGGTCACGGCGATGCGGTCCGGCGCCGCCGCCACGATCCGGGCGAGCGCCGCGGGCAGGCTCACCGGGCTGGTGGTCAGCGCGCGGGGCGGGCGGCCGAGCGCCGCCGTGCGGGCACGCTCCGCCTCGTCGAGGAGCTCGACGTCGTCCGGCGGGGTCTGCGGGCGGTGCAGGACCTGCTGGTGTACGCGCACGAGGTGCCGTACGAACTGGGCGGCGATCTCCGCGGAGAAGTGACTGCTCAGGTGGTCGCAGCGCAGCCGCAGACCGCCCGAGTCCCGGAGGATCGAGACGGTGAGCGGAAACGGGGGCGCGAGGCAGGGTACGTACTCGGTCTCGCCCTCTGCGGGCAGTTCGGTGGCGTCGAAGAGCAGACCTGTCAGCGCAGGGCCGGTCGTGGAGGAGGGCTTCGACTCGCCGAGCGTGGCGGCCGGTTCGACGGTGAAGCTGCCCCGGTCGGTTCCGATGACCGGCGGGGTGTCGGGATCGTAGCGGCGCAGGGTGACGGCGAGTGCCGTGAGCCAGCTTGCCTCGTCGCCGCCATGGTCCAGGGCGAGGACATGGGGGGTGGTGGGGCGGTCGTCGCGGAGCCCCCAGGCGGGCGCGGGCGCGGCGGGGGATGTCTCGGGAGCCGGGGGTGCGTCGTTCGGCGCCACGGGATGCCCGGCTGCCAGCCGGTTGAGGGCTGTGCGGTCCCAGCGCCCGCGCGGGGCGACGACGATCAGGTCACAGAGGCCGTCGGCGTAGCGCAGGAGGACGGTGCGCGGATCGCGGGCGGGCCGGGCGAGTTCGGTGTCGCGTCGGCGCTCTGCAAGGGGGTCCGTCGCTGGTACGGAGATGTCCTCGATCCACAGCCCCGGTCGGGAGGCGGGGTCCGGTGAGTGGCCGGGCCGGACGCGCAGCGCATGGCAGTGGGTCGCGTGGAGGAGGGGGTCGGACAGCAGCGCGGACACGGGCCGTACTCCTTGTTGTTCTCGTGGTTTCCGTTGGCCGGGACGGGGGTCTCAGCGGATGCTGAACCCGCCGTCCACGGTCAGGACCGACCCGGTGATCTGCCGGGACTCGTCCGAGGCGAGGAAGACGATCGCGGCGGCGACGTCCTCGGGTTCGATCAGCGCGTTCATGGGCTGTGCCTCGACGAAGGTCTTCTCATGCTCGTGGACGGGCACCTCCAGCGCCCTGGCGATCTCGGCGAGCATCCTGCCCTCGGCCCACGCGTCGTCGCGAACGGACCCCGGGCAGACCGCGTTCACGCGCACCTTCGTCGGCGCGAAGTCGAGCGCGGCGGCTTTGGTGAGGCCGACGACGGCGTGCTTGGCGGCGACGTAGCCGGCGAAATGGCGGTAGCCGACGAGTCCGGCGGTGGAGGCGACGTTGACGATGCTGCCGGCGCGCCGGGCGCTCATCGCCCCGCCGACCTCGCGGATCACCCGCCAGGCGCCGGAGAGGTCCACGTCGATCATCAGGGACCACTCGTCCTCGTCGATCTCGTGCACCGGTTTGCCGGAGGGGGCGGCAATGCCCGCGTTGTTGATGGCGACGTCGATCCGGCCGAACCGGTCCTCGGCGCGGGTCACTGCCTGCCGTATGCCGTGGGTGTC
This sequence comes from Streptomyces sp. NRRL S-646, assembly GCF_000720765.1. Taxonomy (GTDB): domain Bacteria; phylum Actinomycetota; class Actinomycetes; order Streptomycetales; family Streptomycetaceae; genus Streptomyces. The sequence continues at coordinate 255,969 of NZ_JODC01000002.1, read as the reverse complement.
GCGGATGTCGGCAACCGCGGTGAGGACGGCGGCGCCGGCGTCGCGGCACAGCGCGGCGGTGTGCTCCAACTGCCCCGGGGTGCCCAGCGGGTAGGGCACGCCCGGTAGGTCGGCACAGATGTCCAGCAGGGTGAGGTCGGCGCCCTCGGCCGCACAGGCGACCGCGGCCGCTCTGCCGAGTCCGCGGGCGGCGCCGGTGACGAGGACCGACTTGCCGTGCAGACGCATCGGGTACTCCCTTGAGGTCGTGAAGGGGCGAGGGGGTGAGGCGGGCGGCTAGGCCAGTTTCGAGGCGATCAGGCGGACCAGGGCGGGCGCCGACTCGGTCAGATACATGTGGCCGCCGGGGACCTCCACGTGCTCGAAGTCGCAGCCGGACGCCTTGTTCCAGGACGCGGCCTCGTCGTGGGTGACCAGTGTGTCGTCCTCGCCGCGGATGACCGTGAGGGGCGCGTCCAGCGGAAGGGGGGTGCTCGGTACGTAGGTCTCGTGCATCTCGACGTCGGCGCGCAGGGTGGGCAGGAGCATCTCGCGCATCTCCGGGTCGTCGAGGGCGGGGTGGCTGTAGCCCGCGAACTCGCCGACGCGGGCGAGGAAATCGTCGTCGGACAGGCCGGTGGCCCGCTGTTCACGGCCCTGGCCGGGGTGCGGCGAGCCGCTGACGAACACTCGGACGAGCTCGATGCCGGGCTCGGTCACCAGGCGGTGTGCGAGTTCGTAGGCGAGCACGGCGCCGAGGCTGTGCCCGAACAGTGCCACCTTGTGGTCGCCGCTGCCGAGCCGTTCCCGCAGCTGGGGAAGGAGTGCGTCGGCGGCCTTGTGCACGTCCCGGTAGGGCTCCTCGTCGATCAGCCTTTCCCGGCCCGGCAGTTGGAGCGGCACGATCTCCAGTGCGTTCCCGGCCAGGTCGGCCCAGGGGCGGTAGAACGAGGCGCCCGCTCCGGCATACGGAAGGCACACCAGCTTGGTCGCGTCCCCCATTGCCTTGATCAGGCTGTGGGGACGCATGTCGGTCCAGTGCTCGTCGACGTAGTCCACGCAGGACTGACGGCTCGCACGACCGTGGACGACGGTCCAGCCGGCGGGGACCTCGGCGAAGGCGGGCCACAGGGAGTGCTGGCCCTCGTCGTTCACCAGGACCAGGTGCTCGATGCTGTCGTCGTCGAAGGGGTTGGTGGTCATGACGGTTCTTTCTGTCGTGGGCGGTTGCGGCCGAGGTGTGCGGCGCGTTCGGGCTACTTCCGGAGCCGGCTGTCCAGCACCGGGCCGATGCGGTCCAGTGACGTGGGCCGGGTCATCTCTCCGTGTGTGCAGGGGATGTCGTGGTTGTCGACCCGGCCTTCGATGTACGGCTGCCAGGAGCGGTGTCGGCCCGGCACCGCGTCCGGGTCCTGTGCGGCGGTGAAGAAGAGCAGGTCACCGCGGTAGGGCCCGGGGGCGAACTCGCCCAGCAGACGGCGGTTGTTGGCCGTCACGTCGACCAGGGCCGCAAGTTCGGCGTCGTCGAGGCTGCCGGGCATGTCGGGTACGCGGCGCACCAGCTCCGCGAACCGGCTGTCGGTCAGCGGTTCCGTGTCGTCCTCGGGCACCTGCCGGCCGAGGATGGTGAGGAGGCTGCGCAGCAGCGCCGGGCGGTCCGACAGGGCGGGGGCCTGTCGGATCCAGGCCCCGGGGAAGGAGTCGAGCAGCGCGAGGAGTGCGACCTGTTCCCCGGCCTCCTGGAGGCCGACGGCGACGTCGTAGGCGGCGAGGCCGCCCATGGAGTAGCCGAGGAGGTGGTAGGGGCCGTGCGGCTGTATGTCGCGGATGAGGGCGGTGTGCTCGGCGACCGCCTCGGCCAGGCTGCCGGCCCTGTCCTGGCCCGGGATCAGGCCACGGGACTGCAGGCCGTACAGAGGGCGGCCGGCGTCGATGTGGCGGGCCAGACCGGCGAAGCCCCAGGACAGGCCGGAGGCCGGAGGAAGGCAGAACAGGGGTTCGTGCTCGCCTCGGGTGCGCAGCGGGAGCAGGGGTCCCACGGGGGCCGTACCCGAGCCGCCGGAGTGGCGGGGCCCTGCGGGGCGGGCCGGCTCGGCGGGGTGGTCGGCTTCGGCCCCATGTCGGGCCAGTGCCGCCACGGTCGGTGTGTGGAAGAGGGCGCGCAGGGGCAGTTCCACGCCGAGTTCGGCTCGGATCCGTGCGGTCAGTCGGGGGGCCAGCAGGGAGTGGCCGCCGAGGTCGAGGAAGCTGTCGTGGACGCCGATCCGGTCGGGGGCGAGGCCGAGGACGTCGGCGAAGATTCCGCGGAGGGTCTCCTCCCGCTCGGTACGCGGGGCCGTCTTCGCGGCGAGCGGTGCGTCGGGTGCGGGCAGCGCCTTGCGGTCCAGCTTGCCGCTGGCGGTGTGCGGGAGCGTTTCGAGAACGACGAAGGACGAGGGGATCATGTGGGCGGGGAGGGTGCGGGCGAGATAGTCGCGAAGGCCATCGGCATCGGCTCCCGATGCCGCCCCCTCGGCCGGTACGACGTAGGCGACCAGCTGCTTTTCGCCCCGCTGGTCCTCCCTCACCGTGGCCGCCGCCTCGGCGACGGCCGGGTGTGCGGCGAGTACGGCTTCGATCTCGCCCAGTTCGATCCGGAAGCCGCGGAGCTTCACCTGCTGGTCCGCTCGGCCCAGGAAACGCAGTTGCCCGTCGGAGCCGCGCACCGCCAGGTCGCCCGTGCGGTACATGCGCTCCCCGGGTCCACCGAAGGGGTCGGCGACGAACCTCTCGGCCGTCAGCCCCTGCCTGCCGAGGTAGCCGCGGGCGGGGCCGCCGCCCGCCACGTACACCTCGCCGATGGCCCCGTCGGGTACGGGATGCAGCGCATGGTCGAGGAGGTGGACGAGGTTGCGGGCGAGGGGGCGGCCGATGGGTGGCGCGGTCTTGTCGTACGGGTCGGCGTCGGACTGCCAGGCGGTGGCGTAGATGGTCGCCTCGGTGGGCCCGTAGAAGTTGACGAGCCGTGCCCCGGGGAAGGCGGTCTCGATGCCGGCCCGGAGCTGTTCGGGGATCGGTTCGCCGCCAAGAGCCACCGTGTGAGGTGTAACGGCAGGCCGCTCGGCGAGCACGCTGGCCATGACCGTGGGTACGCCGCTGATGAGACCGACGTCCCGTGGAGTGCGATCGGTGAGTGCGAGGAGGTTCTCGACGATCTCGATACGGCCGCCGCACAGCAACGGCGAGAAGATCTCGAACACCGACACGTCGAAGTTGAGCGAGGTCGAGAACAGCACCTTGGCCAGCCGCTCGGGACCGAACTCCGCATGGGTCCACTCGACGAACTCGACGGCATTGCGGTGCGTGGCCAGAACACCCTTGGGGCGGCCGGTGGAGCCGGAGGTGTAGGTGATGTATGCGAGATGGTCCGGCCTCAAACTCCTTGAATAAGAGTGAGTTTGACGATGTGTCACCTCACCTCCGGGGTTGAGCAGCGGTGTGCCCTGCGGCAGCACCCCGGCCGTCTCCTCGGTGGCGAGGACGACGACCGGGCAGGCGTCGGCGACGATGTACGCCAGGCGGTCGGCCGGGTAGGCCGGGTCGAGCGGCAGATAGGCGGCACCGGACTTCAGTACGGCCAGTACGGCGACGACCAGTTCCGCCGTGCGGGGCAGCGCTATGCCCACGACCCGCTCCGGGCCGGCTCCGAGGGCGGTCAGGCGACCGGCCAACTGCTCGGCCCGGGCATCGAGTTCGCGGTAGGTGAGACGGGTGCCGCGATCCAGGACGGCTTCGGCGTTCGGGGTGGCCGCGACCTGGGCCGACCAGAGGTCGGTCAGGGTGCGGGTCGAGGGCGGCGTGGACAGGGTTCGCCGCGGGAGTTCCTGAGGCGCCAGGAGCCCCAGACGGCCCTGCGGGAGTTCCGGGTCGGCCGCCATGGCTTCGAGGACGCGCACCAGGCGGGCGAGCGTGGCGTCGGCCCAGTCGGCGTCGAAGAGTCCCGGGTGGTAGGCCAGCCGGAAGCGGGGCCGGGGGCCGGGAAGCGCCACGAGGGTCACGGGGTAGTGCGTGGCGTCGCGACCGCTGGAGCCGACGAGGCAAAGCCCGCCGCCGTCGTTGTCGGGTCGGTTGCCTGCCGCCTCCGGATCCACCGGATAGTTCTCGAAGACGACGAGGCTGTCGAAGAGCTCCGGGACGCCCACGGCCCGCTGGATGTCGGCCAGGCCGAGATGGTGGTGGTCGAGAACGCGCACGTAGCCGTCCTGGACCTGGCGGAGCAGGGCGGCCAGGCTCTCCTCGGGCCGCAGCCGGACCCGCGTCGGGATGGTGTTGATGAACAGGCCGACCATCGACTCGACGCCGGAGAGTTCCGGCGGCCGCCCGGAGACGGTGGCGCCGAAGACGACGTCGTCGCGGCCGGTCAGGCGGCCGAGCAGGATCGCCCAGGCGCTCTGGACGAGGGTGTTCACGGTCACGCCGAGGCTCCGGGCGCATGCCGTGAGGGCGGCTCCGCTCTCCGCCGACAGCTCGGTCCGGGCCTGTGCGGGCTCGGTGACGCCCGGCACGGTGGCCGGGGCCAGTCGGGTCGGTTCCGTCACGTCGGCCAGCGCATCCCGCCAGGCGGCCTCGGCGACGTTGCGGTCCCTGCGGTTCAGCCACTCCAGGAAGGTGCGGTACGGCGGGGCGGGCGCGAGCGCGGCCGGGTCGCCGTCGGCTGCGTACAGGGCGAGCAGTTCCCGTAGGAGCACGGAGACCGACCAGCCGTCGAGCAGGATGTGGTGGTGGGTGACGAGCAGCCGGTGGCGGCTCTCGCCGGTACGGACCAGGGTGCAGCGAAGGAGTGGAGGGGTGGCGGGGTCGAAGCCGAGGGCCCGGTCCTCGTCGAGCAGTTCGGTCCACGCCTTCGCGGTGTCGATGCTTGGACCGGTCAGATCGGCTTCCGTCCACGGCAGCGTCGCCCGGTGTGGGACGACCTGCACCGGCTGACCGCCACGGCGCCGCCGGAAGGCCGCCCGCAGGTTGGGGTGGCGGTCCAGCAGTGCCTGAGCGGCCGCGCGCAGGCGTTCGGCGTCCACCGGGCCTTCGAGTTCGAAGACCAGCTGTACGACGTACACGTCGAGGGCGTCCCGTTCGTGCTCGTACAGGGCATGGAAGAGCAGGCCCTCCTGGAGCGGGGTCAGGGGCAGTACGTCGACCGGCCCGGGCTGCGTCATTTCGCCTCGTCTCGCTGTGTTCTGGAGCTGGTGGGTCTTCTCGGAAGGTCGGCTGGGCGGGGCGGGGGCCGTATCCATGTGCGGCTCCGCCGCGTGGGCGCGGCCGGCCGCGACGGCCCGGCACACGAACACCGCCCCATCGCGGACCCTCCCGCGGAGCACTCAGTCGAGGCCCGCTGTCAGCTCGTCCAACTCGTCCCGGGACAGACCCGCGACCGACAGACCGGCCCCGTCGCCGGCCCGGGACACGAGTGCGGTGAGCGCCGTGAACCAGGCCTCCGCCAGCCCCCGTGCCTCGGGTTCGGTCAGCACGCCCTCGGGCCACGCCCAGTCGGCCACCAGCCGCGGTCCGGTGGCCGTGTCGTGGACGACCGCATTGATGTCGAGGGCGTGGACGGCGGCGAGGCCGGGGTCGCAGCCGGTGCCGAGTGCCGACGACTCGGGGGCGAAGGCCCATGGCTCCGTGCCGGTGGTGCCGGGGCCGGTGAACCGGCCGAGGTAGTTGAAGCCGATCGCCGGTGTGGTCGCCTTGGCCAACTCGGGTGCCGTGTCGGGGTTGAGATGGCGCAGCAGGCCGTGTCCCACGCCGTGGTCGGGCAGTTCGCCCAGCCGCTCCGCGACCCGGCCGGCTGCGAGGTCGGCGGCGGGTCCGCCGCGCAGGGCGTCGGCCACGTCCACGCCCTGCAGATCCAGATGGACCGGGAAGAGGGAGGTGAACCAGCCGACGGTGCCTGACGGTTCGAGCCCGGGTGTCAGTTCCTCGCGGCCGTGCCCCTCGACGTCGAGGACGACGTGCGGGGACCCCTGCCGGTCGGCGACGGCCAGCGCGAGGCCGGTGAGCAGGACGTCCTGGACACCGAGGCGGAAGGCGGCCGGGACGCTGGTCAGCAGCGGTCCCGTGGTCCCGGGCGGCAGGGTGAGCCGCAGCGAGCGCGTGGTGGCGGCGGTGTCCCGGTCGGGGTCGAGCGGGCGCCGGCCGAGCGGGGTGCGCGGGGCGTCGGCGATACGGCGCCACAGCTCGGCCTCGGCGACTCGCGACGGAGTGCGCGCCTGCTCGCCCAGCGTCTGGGACCAGCGGCGGAACGGCATGCCCACGGGCGGCAGTTGAGGGCGGCGCCCAGCGGTGATGGCGTCCCAGGCGGCTTTCAGATCGGGTACGAGGATGCGCCAGGACACGCCATCGACCGCCAGGTGATGGACGACCAGCAGCAGCCGCCCCGCCCGGTCCGGTCCGGCGTCGAACCACACGGCCCGGACCATCGCCCCGGCCATCGGATCGAGCAGTGTCACAGCCCGCTCGAACTCCTCGGCCACGCACGTGCGGAGCCCGTCCGAGCCGGATACGTCGGAGACATCCCGCCGGTCGAGCAGGTCCGCGGCGAGGATGCGGCCGACCGGGCCGACGTCGAGCTCCGGAGTCGGGGTGAGCCGGGAGCGCAGCATGTCGTGGTGGTCGAGCACCGCCTGCAGGGCATCGGTCAGCTGCGGCAGACCGGCGTCCGCCGGGACCGTCAGCAGGACGGACTGACTGAACCTCCCGATGGGGCCGCCGCGTTCGAGCAGCCATCGCATGATGGGGGTGAGCGGGACCGGGCCCACTCCGTCGGCAGAGTGGACGCCGGCCGAGCCGTCGACGCCACCGCCGACCGGCCCACGGGCCACCGCCGCCAGTTCCTTCACCGTCTGGTGCTTGAAGACGTCCCGGGCACTGATCACGACTCCGGCCTCGGCTGCCCGGCTCACCAGCCGGATCGAGGTGATGCTGTCACCGCCGAGGGCGAAGAAGTCCTCGTCGAGCGGGACTTCGGGCAGCTTGAGCAGCTCGCCGAAGAGCCCGGCGAGGATGCGCTCGGCCGCGGTCGCCGGTTCCTGTCCCCCACCGGCACCGGGCGCGGCCGGTGCCTCTCGGACGTCCACGGAGGCCGTATTCGCCCGACCGCGCCGCTGCCATTCGTCGTCCTCCGGGAGATCCACGTCCTCCACGCACAGGTCGGGATCGGCGGCGACGGCGGCCAGGAAGCGGACGAGCCGCCGTGTGAGCAGTTGGACCGTGGCCGGGTCGAACAGGTCGGTGCTGTACTCGGCGATGCCGTCGATACCGGCCGGGGTGCCGTCGTCGTGGCGGCGCTCGCTGAGGTAGAGGCAAAGGTCGAAACGGGCCGCTCCGGTCTCGACGGGCTCGCGTACGACGCCCAGGCCGGGCAGGGACAGCGGGACGTCCGAGGTGTGAGCGGTGAAGGCCAGCATCAACTGGAACAGCGGATGGCGGGCGAGGGTGCGCTGCGGGCTGAGGGCATCCACGAGGAGATCGAAGGGCACGTCCTGGTGGGCGTAGGCGGCGAGGTCGAAGTCCCGGACACGGGCCAGGAGTTCACGGAAGGTGGGGTTGCCCGAGGTGTCGGTGCGCAGCGTGAGGCTGTTGACGAAGAAGCCGACCAGGTCGTCCAGCCTGGAGTCGGCGCGTCCGGCGACCGGCGTGCCCATGGTGATGTCGGTGCCGTAACCGACCCCGGTCAGCGTCGCGGCGAGGCCCGCCTGGAGCACCATGAACAGGGTGACCCGGGAGGCGGAGGCGAGGTCGGCGAGTGTCGCGTGCAGCTCCGCGTCGAGGGTCAGTTCGGCGCGGTCGCCGTGTCCGCTGGGCTCGGCTGGCCGGGGGCGGTCGGTGGGGAGCGGCAGCTCCTCGGGGGCACCCGCCAACGCCTCGCGCCAGAAAGCGGTCTGACGTTCCAACAGGCTGGGTGCGCCGTCCGTCGCCGCGCCGAGCAGGTCGCGCTGCCAGTGGGCGAAGTCGGCGTACTGGACGGGCAGGGGCCGCCACTGCGGGGCACGTCCGCAGGTCCGGGCGGCGTACGCGGTCTCCAGGTCGCGCATCAGGGGCGCCATGGACCAGCCGTCGACGGCGATGTGGTGGGCGAGCAGCAGCAAGACGTGCGTGTCGTCGCCGAGGGTGAACAGGGTGGCGCGCAGCGGGGTTTCGGCGGAGAGGTCGAAGCGGTGCCCGGCGGCTTCGGTGAGCAGCGCGGGCAGTTCCGCCTCGGTGACAGGTACGAGGGTGAGGTCCGGGCGTCCCGCCTCCGGGTCCAGGATTTGCTGGTAGGGGATGCCCTGGAAGTCGGGGTGGAGGGTGCGCAGCGGTTCGTGGCGGGTCACGACGTCGGCGATCGCCGCCTGAAGCGCCTCGCGGTCGAGGGGGCCGGTGAGGCGCAGGGCCCAGGGGACGGTGTACGTGTTGCTGCCGTCGAGGCGGCTCAGGAACCACAGTCGCTGCTGGGCGTACGACAGCGGAATCGGAGCGTGCCCGCGTTCCCGCGCCGTGAGTTCGGGACGTCGGGCGCCGCCCTCGCCTTCGCCGATCCGCACGGCCAGTCCGGCGGGAGTCGCCGCCTCGAACACCGCCCGCACGGGCAGCGCGCTGCCCAGTACGCCCCTGATGCGGTCCGTGAGTCGCATGGCGAGCAGGGAGTCGCCGCCGAGGTCGAAGAAGCCGTCGTCCGCACCGACCCGGCGCGGGTCCAGGCCGAGGACGTCGGCGAAGAGCCCGCACAGGATCTCCTCCTGCGGGGTGCGCGGGGTGCGGCCGCCGCTCGACACGGAGGGTGCCGGAAGGGCGGCGCGGTCCAGCTTCCCGTTGGCGGTCAGTGGCAGCCGGTCGAGGACGACCACGGCTGAGGGGACCATGTGATCCGGCAGCATCCGCGCCGCGTGGCGGCGCAGGGCGTCCGCGTCGAGGTCTCCTCCGACGGCGTAGCCCACCAGCCGTCCGTCCCTGACGAAGACGATCGCCTGCGCCACGTCGGGGTGGTCCGCGAGTGCCGCCTCCACCTCGCCGAGTTCGATGCGGAAGCCCCGGATCTTGACCTGGTCGTCCGCGCGGCCCTGGTACTCCAGCTCCCCGTCGGCCGACTGCCGCACCAAGTCGCCCGTGCGGTACATGCGTTCACCGGCAGCCGCGAACGGGTCGGCCACGAAGCGCCCCGCCGTCAGCCCCGGCCGCCCCAGATAGCCGCGCGCCAGGCCCGCACCCGCCACGTACAGTTCGCCTGTCGTACCCGGCGGGACCAGCCGCAGGCCAGCGTCCAGGACGTATGCGCGCAGGTCGGGGATGGTCTGCCCGATGCCACTGGCCTGCGGCCGGTCGCCCGCCGCGGCCTCGGTCAGCGGCAGGCCCGTGACATGGACCGTCGTCTCGGTGATGCCGTACATGTTGACCAGCACGGCCGCGTCCTGCGGGTGCCGGGTGTACCACTCGGCGACCCGCGTGAAGTCGAGCGCCTCACCACCGAAGACCACGTACCGCAGGGCCAGTTCGCGCCCGACTGCGGGCAGGGCGGCGTCCACGCGCAGGAGTTCGCCGAAGGCGGAGGGCGTCTGGTTCAGCACGGTGACGCGCTCGCGCACCAGCAGCCGCAGGAACTCCTCCGGGTCACGGCTCGCCGCGTGCGGGACGACCAGGAGCGTGCCGCCGTGCAACAGCGCGCCCCACAGTTCCCACACCGAGAAGTCGAACGCATAGGAGTGGAACAGCGTCCACACGTCGTCCGGGCCGAAGCCGAACCAGTGTCGGGTGGCCGAGAAGAGCCGTACGACGTTGCGGTGCGGGACCGCGACGCCCTTGGGGCGGCCGGTCGAGCCCGAGGTGTAGATGACGTAGGCGAGGTGGTCGCCGGTCAGGCACGGCGCCTCGGGCGCCGTGGCGGGATATGCCGACGCCTCGTCCGGGGTGACCACGGGGATCTCGCACGGGGGCAGGGCCGCTGACACGTCCGACACCGTGAGCAAAAGCACCGGATCGGCATCGGCCAGCATGAACTCCAGCCGGTCCGCGGGGTACTCCGGGTCCATCGGCAGGTATGCGGCGCCGGTCTTCAGGACCGCCAGCACGGCCACCACCAGCTCCGGCGAACGCGGCAGCGCGAGAGCCACCAGGCGTTCCGGGGCCGCCCCACGGGCCGCCAGCAGGTGCGCCAGGCGGTTGGCCCGCGCGTCCAGTTCGGCATAGGTGAGGCGGGTGCCCTCGTGCAGCACGGCCGTGGCGTCGGGGGTACGGGCCGCCTGGTCCGCGAACAGCTCGGGCAGGGTCGCCGAGGACGGCGCGGCAGGGCCGGCAGCCCCGCCCAGCAGCCGCTGCTGCTCCCCCGGCAGCAGGACCTCGACCTCGCGCACGCGCCGCGCCGGACCGGCCACGAAGGCCTCCAGTACGGCGGCGAACCGGTCCAGGAGCTGCCGGGCGCCGGTCTCGTCGTACAGGTCGGGCCGGTAGGACAGACGCAGCGCGAGGCGGCGGGCGGGCAGGACGGCGAGGGTGAGCGGGTAGTGGGTGGCGTCGCGGCCGGTGAGCCGGGTGACCTTGGAGGCCCCGGAGCCGTTCGTGGCCGGGTGGTTCTCGAAGGCCAGCAGGGTGTCGAAGAGTTCCCCGCTGCTGCCTGCGGAGCGCCGGATGTCGGCGAGTCCGAGGTGCTGGTGCGGGAGCAGGGCCGCCTGCCGTTGGTGGAGCGCGGTGAGGAGGTCCATGACCCTGCCGTCCTCGTCCCAACGGACGCGGGTGGGAACGGTGTTGATGCAGAAGCCCACCATGGAGGCGATGTTGGGCAGTTCGGGCGGGCGCACGGTCACCGTCTGGCCGAAGACGATGTCGGTGCGGCCGGTCAGGCGGCCCAGGAGTACACCCCAGGCGCCCTGGACGAGCGTGTTGAGGGTGATGCCGAGGGAGCGCGCGGTGGTCTCGGCGGCGCCGGTCAGCTGCTCGGGGAGTTCGACGACGAGTTCGCGGGGCAGCACGGCGGTGGTGGCGCCGGTTGCGCCCGGCGCGAGCAGGGTGGGCTCGCCCGCATCCGACAGGGCGTCGCGCCAAACGGTCTCGGCGGCGGTGCGGTCCTGCCGTTCCAGCCAGGCGAGGTAGTCGCGGTAGGCGGGCGCCGGCTTCAGGGCGGTGGGGTGCTCGCCCGCGTGCAGGGCGATGAACTCGCGTACCAGCAGCTGCTTCGACCAGCCGTCCAGCAGGATGTGGTGATTGGTGACGAGCAGGCGGTAGCGGTCCGTGGACCACTTGACCAGCAGGTAGCGCAGGAGCGGGGGCTTGGCGAGGTCGAAGCGGCGGGTGCGTTCCTCGTCCAGCAGCCGTGCCCACTCCTTGTCGCGCTCGCTCTCCCCGAGTGCCGTCAAGTCGGCCTCCGCCCAGGGGAGTTCGACGTCCGTGGGCACGATCTGCAGGGGCCGTCCGGCCTCCCTGCGGCGGAAACAGGCACGCAGGTTGGGGTGCCGGTCGAGCAGGGCCTGTCCGGCGGCGCGCACGGCGGCGGGGTCGACGGGACCCTCCAGCTCAAGGATCTGCTGGGTCGCATAGAGGTCGGGGGACTGCTCGTCGTCGTACAGGGCGTGGAAGAGCAGACCCTCCTGCAACGGCGACAGCGGCAGGATGTCGGCGATTCCGGAACCGGACCGAGTCACCTGGGTTACCTCCACTCATTGCCGAACTCGGCTTCGAGTTCGTCGATCTCTGCTTGGGACAGCGACACCAGGGGCAGGTCGGACGGGGTGTGCCCGCCCGCCGCGCCGGTGCCGCCCTCGGCCTGCGCGGTCAGTTCTGTCAGCCAGCGGTCCGCGAGGGCGTGTACGTCGCGTTCGGACCAGATGCCGGGGGCCCAGGACCAGGTGGTGTCGAGCCGGCCGTCCTCGGTGGTCACGGCGGTGATCTCCAGGCCGTGGGCAACGGGCATGGCGGGGTCGTGCACGGCGCCCAGGTTGCGCAGCGGTTCCGGCGCGAGGGCCCAGTCGCCGCCGGTCGAAGGGGCCGTCCGGCCCAGGTAGTTGAAACCGATCTCCGGCGCCGGAAGGGCCGCGAGGAGCGGCCCGTTCGAGGGGTCGAGATGGCGCAGCAGGCCGTGTCCGATGCCGTGGTCCGGGACGGACCGCAGCTGTTCCTTGACGGTCTTGAGGACCTGGGCCGGATCTGCGAGGTCGACTCCCGTGAGGTCGAGCCGGGCGGGCACGACGCTGGTGAACCAGCCGACCGTCCGTGAGAGGTCCACTGCGTCGGCGATCTCTTCGCGGCCGTGTCGCTCGACGTCCAGGAGCAGGGCCGGGTGGCCGTCTTTGGCGTGCCGCCAGTGCACGAATGCGGCGGTCAGCGCGGCGAGCAGGACGTCGTCGGGGCCGGCGTGGAAGGCGGCGGGCACAGTGGTGAGCAGCGCGTCGGTGGCCTCGGCCGGGAGCTGCCGGGTGAGGTGGCGCATCTCGCCGACGACGTCCCGCTGAGGATCGGGCCGACGGGTGCCCAGCAGAGGGCCGGGGTCCCGCAGCACGTGGCGCCACGTGTCCAGTTCGGCCGTCCGTTCCGAGGCGCGGGCCTCCCGCTCCAGCAGGCGGGCCCAGTGCCGGAAGGAGGTGCCCTGCTCGGGCAGGTTCTCCTCGCGCCAGGCCGCGGCCAGGTCGGAGCACAGGATGCGCCAGGACACTCCGTCCACGGCGAGGTGATGGATCGTCAGCAGGAGCCGTCCGGGACGGTCGAGGCCGGCATCGCACCACACTGCCCGCAGCAACATGCCTCGCTCCGGCGCGAGTCGTGACGCCGACTTGTTCAGCACCTGTGCGAAGTCGGCCGGTTCGGCGATGCGTTCCAGCACCGTGGCCGCGTCGACGGTCCCGGGGGGCGGAATCTCGGCCGCCCGTCCGTCGGACGTCAGACGCATCCGTAGGACGTGGTGGTGGTCGAGCAGGGTCTGCAGCGCGACGGTCAGGCGCTTCTCGTCCGCGCCCGCCGGGGTGACGAGCAGCACCGACTGGCTGAACGCCCCGATGGGGCCGCCGCGTTCACCAAGCCGGTGCATGGCCGGGGTGAGGGGAAGCGTGCCGATCGGTGGGTCCTGCTCCGGGTGCGGGCCGGGCGCCGGACGATCGGCCGCCGCGGCGGCGAGACCGGCGACCGTGCGGTGCTCGAACACGTCCCGCGGGGTCAGCCGCAGCCCCTCGGCCAGCGCGCGGCTCACCAGGTGGATGGAGGTGATGCTGTCGCCGCCCAGGTCGAAGAATCCGTCGTCGACACCGATGGCATCGGCGGGGGCTCCGAGGACCTCGGCGAACAAGTCCCTGAGTGTCTCTTCCTGGGGGGTGCGCGGCGCCCGTCCCGTCGCCGTCTCCCGGGTGGCGGCCGGTGCGGGCAGGGCGGTGCGGTCCAGTTTGCCGTTGGGGGTCATCGGCAGCGCGTCGAGCGCCACGAGCGTCTCGGGGACCATGTGGGCAGGCAGGTGACGGGCGGCGTGCGCGAGGACGGCGGGGCAGTCGACCTCGGTGGCCCCGACGACGTATCCGACCAGGCGGCGCACGCCGGACCGGTCTTCGCGCACCACCACCGCGGCCTGGGCGAGGGCCGGATGGGCGGTGAGCACGCCCTCGACCTCGCCGGGCTCGATCCGCAGTCCGCGGATCTTGAGCTGGCCGTCGGCCCGCCCGCGCAGTTCCAGGGTGCCGTCGGCCCGCCACACGGCCAGATCACCGGTCCGGTACATGCGCCCGCCGGCCGGATCGAAGGGGTCGGCGGCGAACCGCCCGGCGGTCAGACCGGGCCGCCTCCAGTAGCCGCGGGCCACGTGATCGCCGGAGACGTACAACTCGCCCTCGACACCGACCGGTACCGGGTTCAGCCGGGCATCGAGCACATACGCCCGGGTGTTCCACATGGGGCGGCCGATGGGCACCGGCCCGGTCGGCAGTTCGTCGCCGGGCTCGATGCGGTGGTCGGTGCAGCCGACGGTGAGTTCGGTCGGGCCGTAGTGGTTGATCAGGCGTACGTCGGGGTGGTCGCGGCGCCAGGTGCGCAGGGCCTCGCCGACCAGTGCCTCGCCGCCGAGCATGAACTCCTCGGTGGGCGAGAGGTCGTGCGGCAGGGCGGGCAGCAACGGAAGGTGGCTGGGCGTCGCCTTGAGGAAGCTGTAGCCGCCGCTCGCCGGCGCCGCGCCGGCGTCGTGGAAGCCGGCGATGTGCACGCGGCCTCCGGCGGCGAGCGCCCCGTGCAGCGTGGTCACCGTGGCGTCGAAGGACATCGTCGCGTGCAGCAGCGAGGTGCCGCGCAGACTCGGGTAGGTCTCGACACAACGGGCCACATAGGTGGTGAGGTTGCGGTGCTCGACGACGACGCCCTTGGGGCGGCCGGTGGTACCGGAGGTGTAGATCAGGTAGGCGGGATCGGCGGGCCGGGCCTCGGGGAGAGGCGTGTCCGGATCGTCCGGGGCCGCATCGGGATCCACGACCGCACAGCCGACGCCGCAGTCGGCGGGGAGCCGGTCCCGGACGATCAGACACACCGGATCGGCGTCCGCGAGCAGATAGGCGGTGCGCTCGGCCGGATGTTCCGGGTCCAGCGGCAGATACGCGGCGCCCGCCTTGAGGACGGCGAGCACGGCGACCGCGAGGTCGACCGACCGGGGCAGCGAGAACGCGACGATCTGCCCCGGACCGGCTCCCTGCGAGGTGAGGACGCGCGCCAAACGATCGGCTCGCACGTCAAGTTGACGGTACGTCAGCGAGTTGAGGTCGTCCTCGACGGCGACCGTGTCCGGCGCCTCGGCGGCGCGCGCCTGGAAGAGCCGGGGAAAGGTGGTGTCCGGCACGTCGCGTGCCGTGTCGTTGAACTCGGTCAGGAGCCGGCGGCGTTCGCGGTCGTCGAGGATGTCATGGCTGCCGATGGCGCGGTCGGGGTGGCGGACCGCGGCCCGCAGCAGCCGCTCAAGGCGGGCGGCCAGGTCCTCGGCCGTGCGCCGGTCGAAGAGGTCGGCGCTGTACTGGAGGGTGCCCTCGATCCCGTCCGGGGAGCCGTCGGGGGCGCGCTGCTCGCCCAGGTTGAAGGTCAGGTCGATCTTGGTGGCGCCGGTCTCGACGGACAGCGTCCGGGCGTGCAGTCCGGGAAGGTCGAGGCGGGGCCCGGCGATGGGACGGAAGGCGAGCATCACCTGGAAGAGCGGGTGCCGGGCCAGTGAGCGGGGCGGGTTGAGGGCCTCGACCAGGTGCTCGAAGGGCAGCTCCTGGTGGGCATAGGCCGCAAGGTCGGTCTCCCGGACCCGGGCCAGGAGTTCCCGGAAGCTGGGGTCGCCCGAGGTGTCGGTGCGCAGCACGACGGTGTTGACGAAGCAGCCGACGACGTCGTCCAGCGCCTCGTCGGCACGGCCGGCGACCGGCGTGCCCAGCGGGATGTCGGTGCCCGCGCCCAGCCGGGTCAAGAGGGCGGCAAGAGCCGCCTGCACCACCATGAACACCGTCGTGCCGGTCTCGTCGGCCAGGGCCCGCAACCGCCGGTGCAGGTCCACGTCCAGCCGGACGGGGATGTCGCCGCCCCGGTGGGTGGCGCGGGCCGGGCGCGGGCGGTCGGCGGGGAGCGGGAGTTCGTCGGGGAGCCCGGCGAGCGCCTGGCGCCAGTGGTCGAGTTGACGGTCCTGGTCCTCGCCGAGCAGCTCGTGCTGCCAGAGACAGTAGTCGGCGTACTGGACGGGCAGGGGCGCCCAGTCCGGGTCCCGGCCCGCCAGCCGGGCGCGATAGGCGGCTGCCAGGTCCAGCAGAAGGGGGTCCAGGGACCAGCCGTCAGCGGCGATGTGATGCAGGACGAGGAGCAGGACGTGGTCCTGGGGGCCGAGGACGAGCAGGTGCGCGCGGAACGGGACGCGCTCGGAGATGTCGAAACCCTCCCCCGCCAACCGGCCCAGTCTCCGGGGCAGTTCGGCTGCGGTCACCTGTTCGACGGGCAGGTCCGGCAGGTCGGACTCCAGCAGCCGCTGACACGGCAGGCCGTCGGCGTCCGGGTAGACGGTGCGCAGGATCTCGTGCCGGGCGACGAGGTCGGCGAGGGCCCCGCGCAGGGCATCCACGTCGAGGCCGGCACCGGTCAGCCGTACGGCAAGGGGGATGTTGTAGGCCGCGCTGGGGCCCTCCAGCCGATGCAGGAACCACAGCCGCCGCTGGGCGGACGACAGCGGGGCCTCACCGAGGACTGTGCGCGCAGCCGGCCGCAGGGCGGGACGTACGGCCGCCCCGGCTCCTGCCGGCAACCGGGCGAGCCCGGCCGGAGTGGGCGTCTGGAAGACGTCGCGCAGGGTCAGTTCGACGCCGAGGGTTGCCCGGATGCGCCCGACGAGCCGAAGGGCGAGCAGGGAATGCCCGCCGAGCGCGAAGAAGCTGTCGCGGGGGCCGACGTCCGGGAGACCGAGCAAGTCGGCGAAGAGGGCGCACAGGACGTCTTCGTGGGGCGTGCGCGGCGCGTGGGCCTGCGCGGCGGCAGCGGTGGGCGGGGCGGGCAGCGCGACCCGGTCGAGTTTGCCGTTGGGGGTCAGCGGCAGCCGGTCGAGGACGACGACGGCCGAGGGGACCATGAAGTCGGGCAGCCGGGCGGCGAGGTGGTCGCGCAGGGCTTCGGGGGTGGGCACGGCACGGTGGGAGGGCTGGGCGCCGAGGTCGGCCGCCGGAGCCGCAGGGATGAGGGCAGCAGCTTCTGCGGGCGAACCGCCGAGGGTGGCCACGATGTCGCCGGGAGCCGAGACATCAGGGTTCGATACGACGCCCTCGGCCCGGGGAGCCTCCAACCTTGATACGGCACGCGCAGCCCCCGCAACCGGCCCTTCGACAACCGACACGCCCGAAGCCGGCGCGGCGCCCTCACCCCCCTGCTCCCACACCACATCCGCCGCACGCCCGGCCGCGCACACCGAAGAGGCACCTTCAGCTCGCCGGGCACCCGGCGCGGACTCGGCAGCCTTGGGGGACTGGACGGCCGAGGCCGACGTTGCGGCTGCAGCGTCGGCGGGCAGCGGTTCGGCCGTCGTCGGGGCCTTGTCCCCGATACAGACCGCGTACGCGACCAGCCGTCGATCGCCCGGCCGGTCCTCGCGGACCACGGCCACCGCCTGGGTGACCTCGGGGTGGGTGGCGAGAGTCGTCTCGATCTCGGCCGGTTCGATGCGGAAGCCGCGGAGTTTGACCTGGCCGTCGGTGCGGCCGTGGTACTCCAGCTCGCCGTCGGCCGTCACGCGCGCGTGGTCGCCCGTGCGGTACATACGGGAACCGGGCGGCCCGTACGGGTCGGCGGTGAAGCGTTCGGCGGTGGCGCCGGGGCGGCCGAGGTAGCCGCGGGCCACACCCGGCCCCGCGAGGTACAGCTCCCCCACCGTGCCCGGTGGAAGTGGCTGCAGGGCGCCGTCGAGGACGTAGGCGCGCATGCCGTTCAGGGGGCGGCCGATGGGCAGCGGGTCGGGTACGGGGGCTGCCGCCGTGCAGGGGCGGGTGGTGGCGAAGGTGGTCGTCTCGGTGGGGCCGTAGCCGTCGGTGACGGTCAGGCCGGGGCAGGCTGCCAGGACCCGGCGGACCGCCGGCGCGGGCACGGCCTCTCCGCCGGTCCACACCTGGCGCAGCCCCGCGAAGCAGCCCGGGTCCTCCTCGGCGACGAGACGGAACAGCCCGGCGGTGAGCCACAGCGCCGTCAGACCGTGGCGCCGCGTCAGACGTGCGACGCCGGCGGCGTCCACGTCCTCCTCCGGCCCGGCGACCACGGCGGTGCCGCCGTTGAGCAGTGGTACCCACATCTCGTAGGTGGAGGCGTCGAAGGCCGTCGGCGAGTGCACCAGCACGCGCGCGTGCGCGCCGTCCGCGAAGGCCGAGTCGGCGGCCAGGGCGGTGACGTCGCGGTGGGTGACGGCGACGCCCTTGGGGATGCCGGTGGAGCCGGAGGTGTAGCTGACGTAGGCGAGCTGCGCCGGGTGCAGCAGCACGGCGGGGTCCGTGTCCGGTTCGGCGGCGAGCGTCGGGTCCTCGGGAGCGATCGTGGTCAGGCCGTCGTACGGCTCGATGAGCCCGGTGTCGGTCAGCAGGACGTTTGCGCCGGTCTCGGCCAGGATCTGCCGGGTGCGGGCAGCCGGGGCGCGCGGGTCGAGGCCGACGTATGCGGCCCCCGCCTTGAGTACGGCCAGGAGCGCGGCGAGGAGTCCGTCGGAGCGGTCCAGCAGGACCGCCACGCGGTCCTCCGGGCGGACTCCCAAGGTGATCAGCCGGTGTGCCAGCCGGTTGGCACGGGCGTTCACCTGCCGGTAGGTGGTGATGCGTTCGCCCTGGATGACCGCCGTGGCGTCCGGGCCGGCCGCGACCCGGGCCGCGAAGAGTTCCGGCACGGTCGTCGCCGCTCCCGCGGGCGCGGCGGCGCCGGCGAGCCGGGCGTCCGCCCGCTCCTCGGGCAGGGTCGCCTCGACCCGGCCGACCGGGGTGCCGGAGGTGAGGACGGCTTGGGCGAAGTGCTCCACGAAACGGGCGAAGCGCCGGTGATGGGCGGCGAGTTCGGCGTCCGTGTAATGGTCGGGGCCCGCGTCGAGGTCGATGCGGATGCCGTCGCCGTCCGCACGGTCGTACACGTTGACGGCGAGGTCCTCGACGGGCCCCGTGGACAGGTTGTGGCGGGTGGTGGCGTGCCCGGCGAGCCGCAGCTCCGGGCCGAACGCCATGATGTTGACGACCGGCCCGAAGAAGCGCGGGCCGTCCTGCGGCCAGTCCGGCTCCCGGCGCAGGTCCTCCCCGCGGTACCGCTGGTGCGCCAGCAGCTCGCGGGTGGCGGAGGCGGTCCGGCGGACGAGGTCTTCGGCGACGGTGTCGGGCCGTACGGACAGCCGCAGCGGAAGCACGTTGGACGCCATGCTCGGCGTGGCGAGTTCGGTCTCGCTCTCGCGGGCGGTGACGGCGAGGCCCAGGACGATGTCCCGGGCTCCGGTGAGCCGGTGCAGATAGGCGGCGGTCGCCGCGAGCAGGACGCGCGACCAGCGGGTGCCGGCCTGCTCGGCGGCCGCGTGCACCAAGTCCCCTGCTGTCTGCGGGAGATGGCCGGTACGGCGCAGGAAGCGCCCCGCGACATGCGGCCGTCGGGCGGACAGGCTCACCGCGTAGGGGCGGTCGGCGAGCGCGGACGTCCAGAACTCCCGGTCCGGCGCGTGCCGTTGACCGGTGCGGTAGGCCTCGTCCGCGGCGACCAGTGGGGCCAGGGGTGCGGGCGGCGGGGTGTGCGGCGTGCCCGCGACGAGGGCGCTGTAGGCGTCGGCGACCCGGCGCGCAAGGAGGGAGCAGCTGTAGCCGTCGACGGCGATGTGGTGGTAGCGCTGGTACCAGATCCAGCGGGTGGCCGTGAGGTGCAGCAGGGCGTACCGGAAGAGCGGTGACCGGCCGAGGTCGAACGGTGTGGCGAAGTCGGCGGCCATCCAGGCCTCGGCGGCCGACCGGGGGTCGGGTTCGCCCGTGAGGTCGATGACGGGCAGGTCCCAGGCGGGGTCGGGGTCGACGAGCCCGAGGACGGTGTCACCCTCGGCCGTGAACCGGACCCGCAGTGTCTCGGTGGCCGCCACCACCTGCTGGATCGCCGTCCGGAAGCGATCGGGGTCGACAGGGCCGTGGATCTCGGTGTACTCGCCGACGTTGTAGGCCGGCCCGGCGGGATCGAGCCGCTGCCCGAACCACATGGAGCGCTGGGCGGCGGACAGGTCCAGAGCGTGGGGGACGGTCATCGGGCGGCCTCCGTGACCGCCGCAAGACCGGTCAGCTGCCGGGCCACGAGCTCGGCCACGTGCCGCGGGCCCTCGTCGCGTCCCGGCCAGGGCACCCGCAGCCAGGGCTCGGCGGGAATCAGCGTCAGGTCGCGGGACTGTCGGGCCCGGCCGCCTCCGGTGATGTTGAGAAGGACGAGTTCGTCGCGGCGGATGCGGCCGTCCCGTACGGCCTCGGCCAGGGCGGCCAGGGCCACTCCGGCGCCCGGCTCGATGTCGATGCCCTCGACCTCCTCGAAGAGCGCCATGGCCGCGAGGGCTGCGACGTTGTCGGTGCACAGGACGTCGCCGCCGCTCTCGGTGAGCACGTCACGCACGCCGCCGCGGACGGTGAACGGCGGGCGCCTGTTGGTCAGTTCGCGTGCCAGCGGCTCGAGCTCGCGATCGCTGTCGCCGTCCCGGTCCGGGTGCGCGGGGGCCGCGCCGGTACATCGCCAGGCCTCGTACAGCGGCGCGAACGGCGCGTTCTGACACATCAGCAGGCGGGGCAGTGTCTCCCCGTCGGCGCGCAGCCTGCGGGCGGCCTCGTGGGCGCCGATGGCTCCGGTGCCGCTGCCGACGGCCTGCACATAGGTCTCCGGCAGCCGCCCGAGGGCGTCGGCGGCGGCCAGCATGACGGTGCCCAGGCCGTCGCGGCGGCCGACGTTGCGTGCGCCGCCCTCGGCGTGGTGGCCGGGCAGGGCGGACAGCAGGTCGGCGCAGGCGATGGCGTCGCTGTAGGTGGCGGCGCCGTCCAGGACGACAAGGCGGACGCAGGGGTCGAGGGGTGCCGGGAAGCGCATCCGCTCCAGGGCCGGTGCGGGCACGACGAGCAGGCAGGGCACCTGGTGGCGGGTGGCGGCCCAGGCGAAGGCGGCGGCGGTGTTGCCCGCGGAGGGAATCACCAGCACGGGCGGCTCGGCGGGCAGTCGGCCGAGCACCGTGTAGGCCTCGAGGTCCTTGAACGTACAGGTCGGCAGGGCCGCCCCGCATTCGGGCCAGTACCCGTTGAAGGCGACCCACAGCCGGTCGAGGCCGATACGGCGCCCGAGCCGCTCGGCGCGGTGGACGACCGGGCCGGGAACGCCGGGGAAGGTGCGCGCCACCGGCAGCAGCGGGGCGTGCCGGAACAGGCCGCTGCTTTCGCCGACGCGGATTCCGCTTGTGTGGTGGTCGCTGTCGTACTCGGTGCGCAGGAATGCCGGTTCGTGCCGGCGGGAGCAGTCGAGGCGGAGACCATCGTCCTCGTAACGGTTTCCGCAGGAGGAACAGACAACGGTGTAGTGACGTGTTCCCGGGCGTACTCCGGACATCTTCGCTTGCCTTCCGCAGTGCCGCGTCTCGTTGATCAATTGGAACCGGCGCTTCAGGAAGGGCGGGCGACGCATGAATTACCTTTTGGCGACGCCTGGTTGACAGATGGGAAGCGCTTACCATCCTCTCAAGTGGAACGGCGGACTGTTCAGTTCCGCTTCACCCGCCCTTATCTGGCGGGCAGTTGAGAAAGCGCATACCCGTGGAGATCATCCGAAGCACGAAAGCCGTTCGGAAAGGGTGTGGCGGATACATGGGCAACAAGCCGACGGGGCCGCGAGCGGGGAATGAGGCGGAGCCCTCGCACTGGCTTCCCTCCCCGGTTCCGGTTTCCCTTCTGTCCTCGGATGGCGGAACGGCGAGCGTGTCGTACTCCGAGCCTCCGGCCGAGGCGCTGCTGACGGCGTACCGGAAGATGGTCGTCGGGCGCCGCTTCGACGAGCAGGCGACGGCGCTCGCCCGGCAGGGCAGGCTCGCGGTCCATCCCTCCAGCCTCGGCCAGGAGGCCTGCCAGGTGGGTGCCGCGCTCGCCCTGCGTGCCACCGACTGGCTGTTCCCCACCTACCGGGACTGTGTCGCGCTGGTCAGCCGCGGGATCGACCCCGTCGAGGCGCTGACGCTGCTGCGCGGGGACGCGCACTGCGGCTACGACCCGGTGCGGCACCGCACGGCACCGCAGTGCACCCCGCTGGCAACCCACGCCGTGCACGCCACGGGGCTGGCCCACGGCGAGCGGCTCAAGGGGGCGGACACGGTCGCCCTCGCGCTCGTGGGCGACGGCGCCACCAGCGAGGGCGACTTCCACGAAGCCCTCAATCTGGCGGGCGTGCTGAAGGCTCCGGTGGTGTTCCTGGTGCAGAACAACGGGTACGCCATCTCGGTCCCGCTGGCCGAGCAGTGCGCGGCACCGAGCCTGGCGTACAAGGGGGTCGGCTACGGCATCCGGTCGGAACAGGTGGACGGCAACGATGCCGCGGCCCTGCTCGCCGTGCTGACCACGGCGGTCGAGGACGCCCGGGCGGGCGGTGGGCCCTGGCTGGTCGAGGCGCACACCTACCGGATGGCCCCCCACACCAGCGCCGACGATCCCTCCCGGTACCGCACGGCTGCGGAGGCCGACGGCTGGCGGGAACGTGACCCGATCGCCCGGCTGGAGTCGGCGCTGCGCGCGCGGGGCCTGCTGACCGACGAGGGGGTGAAGAGCGCGGCCGCCGAGGCGGAGGGATACGCCACCGACGTTCGCGAACGGCTAGGGGAAGAACCGGAGTTGGACCCAGCAGCTCTCTTCGACCACGTCCTCTCGTTGCCGACCCCGCACATGGCCGATCAACAAGCCCTCCTGCGGGCCGAGTTGGAGAAATGCTGACATGACCGCGGTCGACACTGGGATGGCCCAGGCACTCAACGCCGCCCTGCGGGACGCACTGGGCGCGGACGAACGGGTCGTCGTCTTCGGCGAGGACGTCGGGCGCCTCGGCGGCGTCTTCCGGGTCACCGACGGGCTGCGGGACGCCTTCGGCGACGGCCGCTGCTTCGACACACCCGTCAGCGAGGCCGGTATCGCGGGCCTCGCGGTCGGCATGGCGATGGCGGGCTGGCGGCCGGTGGTGGAGATGCAGTTCGACGCGTTCGCGTACCCGGCGTTCGAACAGATCACCTCCCACATGGCGAAGATGCGCAACCGCACCCGCGGCGCCGTCGCACTGCCTTTGGTCGTCCGGATCCCCTACGGCGGCGGCAT
This sequence comes from Streptomyces sp. NRRL S-646, assembly GCF_000720765.1. Lineage (GTDB taxonomy): Bacteria > Actinomycetota > Actinomycetes > Streptomycetales > Streptomycetaceae > Streptomyces. The sequence continues at coordinate 233,206 of NZ_JODC01000002.1, read as the reverse complement.
CGGCGGCGTGGAGCACCACAGCGACTCCAGCGAGGCGTACTACGCGCACACGGCCGGCCTGAAGGTCGTCACCCCGGCGACGGCGGCGGACGCGTACTCCCTACTACGCGAGGCGATCGACGACCCGGACCCGGTGATCTTCCTGGAGCCGAAGCGCCGCTACTGGACCAAGGAGCCCCTCCAACTCCCGGTCCGTACGGGACCGTTCGGCACCGCCGCCGTGCGCCGCGCCGGAGACGACGTCACGCTCGTCGCCTACGGCCCCTCGGTCGCCGTGGCCCTGGAAGCGGCCCGGCTGGCCGAAGCGGAAGACCTGGACGTCGAGGTGCTGGACCTGCGCACCCTCGTGCCCCTCGACGACGACGCGCTGACCGCGTCGGTGCGGCGGACCGGCCGGTGCCTGGTGGTGCACGAGGCGCAGGGCTTCGCCGGAGTCGGTGCCGAGATCGCGGCGCGGCTGCAGGAGCGGTGCTTCGACGCGCTGCGGGCGCCGGTGCTGCGGGTCACCGGGTTCGACATCCCGTATCCGCCGCCGTTGCTGGAGGACGCCCATCTGCCGGGCGTGCGCCGGGTGCTCGACGGCCTGTACCGCCTGCTGCCCGCCTCCGCGCGCCGGGCCCGGCACACCCTTGCCGCCACCGGCGCCCCCGCGGCCGGCCGTACGTTCCTCCTGCCCGACCTGGGTGAGGGGCTGGCCGAGGCGGAGGTGCTGGAGTGGAAGGTCGGCGTGGGCGATCCCGTCGAGCACGATCAGGTTGTCGCGGAGGTCGAGACGGCCAAGTCCGTGGTGACGCTGCCGAGTCCGTTCGCAGGGACCGTCACCGCCCTGCACTGCGGGGCGGGTGACGTCGTCGAGGTGGGAGCGCCGCTGCTGACCGTGCAGGAGTCGGCAGAGGCGTCCGGTTCGGGCGCCGTCCTGACCGGTTACGGCACGTCGGGCCGATCTGGTCGTCAGCCGTCACCCCGCCCGGCGATCACGACCGGGACGGCCGACGCCGTACACGCGTCGAACGATCCGGCCCGTGCGACGACGTCCGCCATGCGGATCCCGCTGGGACCCTCCGCCGACAAGTTCGTCCGCGGGCACCGCGACACTCCTGCCGTGACCATCTGGGCGGACACCGACGCCGGCAGCCTGCTCGCCGCCCGCACCACCCTCGGTACGGGCCTGATGGCCCTGCTCGCCCGGGCCTGCCTCGACGCGCTGGCCGCGTTCCCGGAGCTCAACTCCCGGGTCGATGCCGACCGTCAGGAACTCGTCCGCCATCCGCAGGTGCATCTCGGCTTCGCCGCACAGACCTCCCACGGCCTGGTCGTCCCCGTGGTCCGGAACGCCGACCGCCTCTCGCTCGACGGCCTGGCCGCCGAACTACGGCGGCTGACCGGCCTCGCCCGACGCGGTGCACTGCCCGCCGAGCACCGCACCGGCGGCACGTTCACCCTCAACAACTACGGCGGCTTCGACGTCGACGGCGCCACCCCGATCCTCAACCACCCCCAGGCGGCGATGATCGGCGTCGGCCGCATCACCGACCGCCCCTGGGTGCAGAACGGCCGCGTCGAGGTCCGCAAAGTCGTCAACGTGTCCCTGACCTTCGACCACCGGGTCTGCGACGGCGGTACGGCGGCCGGCTTCCTGCGGCACGTCGTCGCCGGCCTCGACGGTGCCGCCTGAGCGTCAAGGGCGCGGCCGGAAGAGGCTGGTCCGACTGCGGGATCTGGTTGTCGGCGATGGAGAAGGTGCCCCGGTCGGCTAGCTCCCGGGCGGCGCTCAGCAGCTGGCGGTACATCGCGCGGGCGATGCTGCCGCCAACGTGACCCGCCGTACGCCGAGTTCACGCAGGTGGTCCAGTGACAGCGTGCCGCCGTTCAGGCCCATCACCACCTTGAGCGGGCCGTCGAGTTCGCGCACCAGGATGCCGATGGTCTCGGCATCGGCGGCACCCGGCACGAACACGCAGTCCGTCCCGGCAGCCAGGTACGCGTTGGCCCGCCGGATGCACTCGTTGAGCGTGCCCCCGACCAACAGCGCGTCGGTCCGGCCGACCAGGACGAAGGGCTCGCCGGTCCCACGGCGGCGCGGGCGGACCGGATGCGGTCGGCCGCACAAGCGGCGCAACATGGTGGACAGGTGCTTCAGCCGCTTGAAGCAGTGGCGAGGCATCACCACCCGCCTCTGAGGTTCGATCGCGGGTGCGGTATCTCCGTTCCCCCTGGTCACATCCGCCGGTGCGCAGGAGTTCAGTCAGCCTTTCGCTGGTTTGGGGCCACATTGGCGGCCGCTTCGTACTCACCTCAGTGGTCCGTTGGGCAGGACGGCAAGATCACGTGGGCTGGCACCTTTGCCCGTGCAGCAGTTCATGGGAAACAGCCGCCGCGGGATTGGCCGACCATACGACGCCGGATCGCCGAGCGGCAGTACGAGGCGATCTGGGTCGAGTTGTATTCAGCGGCTCGGCGTACCCCCGTTATTTTTTCCGCGGTCCTGCAAGAGGGCCGCTGGCCTCCGGGCCCGGCATGGCTGGTCCCCCCTGTCGAACGGATGACCTGGGGGGTGATGCCACCGGGCCCGAGAGGCGTCGTTGGAGACGCTGATGAGAGGGCCGACTACCGCCTGGCCTGGCGCAACGCCCGGCCGCTTGCGGGCGGCAGGTCTGCAAAAATGTGTGAGACGAGGTGAGACGAAGAGCTCTCTGGTCGCACTGAATCCTGGCAGGTCTCCGGTGCGGCGGAACGCCCCGCTCCGACCGGCCCTGCGCAGAACTCCGGCCGGGCGGGTGCTTGCCCGTCGACGCACCGGAGGCTGGGCGGATCTCCACCCAGCCTCCATATCGGCAAGCCGTGGTGGACATCATGCGTGCGGCGTGATCCCGGCGGTTCGCCTTGCCCATCGTTTCGGGGGTGGAGCCGGGTGATCGTCACAGTGCTGGCGACCTCGGGGTGCCTGTGCAGGCGGCCTTGGTGCGCCGCCGGGGTCGGCCCACCGAACTCGGCGTCGAAGGCCGCCAGTGGCGCGGACGTCGGAGCCGCGGTGAAGGTCAGGACATCGGGGCGGGACTGGAGCGCTCTCGTCGACCCATTCGCGCAGCACCGAGAAGGGGTCCCCGGTGATGCTGGGCACCAAGTCGTGCGGATCGTGTGTCCATCGCACGGTCCGTGGTGGATCGGCAGGGATCTCCGCGTCCTCGTGCAAGGAAGCGCCGTCCGCGTCCCGTACGGCGAGGTCGGGTTCGGCGAGATGCAGGACCAACTCGCGGGCTACGGGCCGCGGGCGGCGGCCAGTGTTGAACGGCGCTGAAGAGTTCAGTTGCGCACGAAACAGTTCAGTGGTCAGTTCAGTAGCGCGGTGAACTGTTCAACGCCATACCAATCCGCGTGGCCGCCTCCGTCCCCCTCGATCCGCCTCGGCGTCTCCCTGCAGCGCTGTCACCCCCTTCACGCTCCAAGCCGACGAACTCCGCGCGAAACTGAGGCAATACGGTCGGCAATGCGTGCGCGTCGGCATCGTGTACACCTTCCAGGGCGGTGAGCGCGACGTCATGGTCTTCTCCCTCGTCGCCGGTGAAGGTATGCACGACGGTGCGATCGGCTGGGTCCACGGCCGGCTCAACTCCTCTGGAACGTCGCCATCACCCGCGCCTGCAGCCACCTCGTCATGGTCGGCGACATGCACCTGTGACACGACCGGGCCTCGCCTCGAAGACCACGCGGGAGCCAACCTGTTGCAACGCCTCTACCAGGTAATGTCCACACAGTCGGGAACGACAGCGGCGCTCGGCGAGAGCGTCCACGGCCACCCCGTCGACGTCCTGGTACGAACCCAGGACGCTGCCCGTCCACAGGCCGTCCTGCTCGACCGCGGGCCGGACGAAGGCGCTGACGCAGCACGGCACCTGCGCCTGATGCAGAGCGGTGAGGCCGATGCGGTCGTCCGCGACGTCTTGTGTCGTCCGCCGCGTCCGCGTACCGGCCGAGGCCGAGGCGCCGCTGGGCGAGTTGGGCGAGGGCGTGGTCGCGGGTGAGCGTACCGCCCGCGATCTTCGGCCAGCGGTCGAGCGGTGCCGCCTCCAGCAGGGCCTCGGCGGCCCAGCCTCCGTCGCGGGAAGATGGCCTGCATGGGGCGGAGCGGATGACAACGGCTGCAACGTCACCGTTATCCAGGGGTTCACGTCAACACGACGACTCGGTAGCGGCCGCAACCGCACGTCGGCGCCAAGGCGCTTGCCGCGCCCCGACCATTAATGGCAACATCGTATCCGTTAAAGGCTTGGGGTGCTTGACCGGGCCGATCGATCCTGGCCTGTTCCGGGGGAGTGTGCGGGCCGGCCCGGTTGCTGCACTTCTGTATGCCGCCGTCACCACACACCGTGCCGATCATCGGGCGCTGACGCAATGCGGAACTCCCTTGCTCCACGTCGGGCTCGGCAACGTAAGGGGCCGGCCGACCGTGGGAGTCGGGACTGCGTGCCGCGCGGCATGGTCGACACACGCTCTCACAACTGCCTCTGAACTGACGGGAAAGAAGTGACGTGAGAACTCATCCGCCGGCCGGGACAAACTCACCAGGCTGGGGGAACGGCATATGACTGTGTCTGGCTCGTGCGCCCGCCCATCCGAAACTCCCCCACGGGCAGGTGGGTCTCCCCGCCGGTGGACGGTTCCGCGCCGCACTGCGTTCTGGCTGGTCGCCCAGGCGTTTCACATCACGATGCTGGGTACGACCCTGCCGACACCGCTCTACCTGCTCTACCAACGGCAGATGAGTTTCTCGACCCTGACGACCACGGTGATCTTCTCGGTCTACGCTTTCAGCGTTCTCACGGCACTGGTGCTGTTCGGACAGGTCTCGGACAGTGTCGGACGCCGACGAACCCTGCTGGCCGGACTGGCATGCTCGACCCTCAGCGCGGCGGTCTTCCTGAGCGCAAATGATCTGACATTCCTGCTGACAGGACGGCTGCTGTCAGGGCTCTCCGCGGGAATCTTCACCGGCACCGCGACCGCCACGCTGATCGACCTGGCCCCCATGGGCGCGAGCGACTGGGCCACCCTGGTGGCTACCGTGGCGAACATGGGCGGGTTGGGAGCGGGCCCCGTCCTCTCCGGGACACTGGCCCAACTGTCCCCGAATCCAACCCGGTTTCCTTTCCTGGTGCACCTGACCCTGCTGGTCGCCGCGGTGGTGGGTATCTGGCTGATTCCCGAAACCGTGACGACGGTCAGGACTGGCACGCGTCTGAGGGTGACACGGCCTCGGGTACCAGCCGCGATGCGGGGCACCTTCACACGGGCGGCCACGGCCGGGTTCGCCGGATTCGCGGTGCTCGGGCTGTACACCTCCGTCGCGCCGTCCTTTCTGAGCCGACTCCTCGGCCTGTCCGCCCCGGCCCTGGCCGGAGCCGTGTCAGCACCGTGTGTGCGGCCTCGGCGCTCGGACAGATCACCCTCGTACGGCCACTGGGCCGCACCGCCCTGCCCGTGGCGTGTGCCCTACTCATCGTTGGCATGGGCCTGCTCACCGCGGGATTCACTCTGGGATCGCTCACGCTGCTGGTGGTCGCTGGTGCCGTCGCCGGACTTGGGCAAGGCATAGCATTCCGGGCGGCCATGACCATGCTCAACTCAAACACGCCCGACGGCCGGCGTGCCGAGGTCGCCTCCGCTTTCTTCATCGTGATGTACGTAGCGATCTCACTGCCCGTGATCGGTGTTGGACTGGCCGCCGACCTCGCGGGCCTGCGGGCAGCCGGGGTCGGCTTCAGTCTGGCCGTGGCCTTGCTGGCCGCGAGTGCCCTGGTCGCCCTGCGAGGACAAGACGGCAGCAGGGGAAGGTGCCTGTGACCTGCAGCGTTGTGATGTCTGAGCCGCAACCGCGGCGCCCCCGGCAGTCCACACCCAACCGGCGATATCCAAAGCGGATACGGTGTTGCTGTTATGGTGCTGGCCGAGGAGGTGGACGTTCAGTGGCAGCAGCGGGTCCTGTGCGAGCGACCACGGCATCGGGTCGGGGCCCAGGGCGTCCGCCCGTGCCGCTGGAACGCATCGTCGCTACCGCACTGCAGATCGTGGACGATGAAGGGGTCGACGCTCTCTCGATGCGGACGCTGGCCCAGCGCCTGGGCTCGGGCACGGCGACCCTGTACCGGCATTTCGACAACCGGGCAGCGCTGGTCGCCCATGTCGTGGACCGCATGTTCGGCGCCGTGGAACTGAAGGGCGACGAACTCCTCGCGATGGGCTGGCAGCAAGCACTGCGGACGGTCGCGCACACCATGTTCGAGGCCCTGGCCCGGCACCGGAACGCGGCCCGCCTGATGGTCGAGGAGATTCCCCTGGGGCCGAACGCCATGGCGCTGCGGGAGCACTGCGTCGCGGCGCTGCTCGACAGCGGCTTCCCGCCGCGACTGGCCGCGCATGCCTTCGCCACCCTCTCCCGCTACGTCCTCGGATTCGCCATGCAGGTCAACGGTCATGGCGGCGGGCAACTCGACGACGCGCAACTCTCCGCCGTCTTTCAGAGCGTCGATCCAGCCTTGTTCCCGGCAACGGTCACCGTCGCCGAGTCGATGCCCGTTCCGATCGAGGACGAGTTCTCCTTCGGACTCGAACTGCTTCTCAGCGGGCTTGCCCACTTGCGCGACGACGCCTGACCAGCCAGGACGATGCGAACCTGAGGCCGCCCGCATACGGGGTCATCTCGGTCGGCACGTCGTGCGTCGCGCTGCTGGTGCTGAGCGCCTGATCTCGTGTGGTCGGCGGCTCGTCAGCGGAAGGCGAAGTGCTCGGCGTGGAGATGCTGGCGGGGGACGCCCTGGCGATGGAGGGCGCGAGTGAGGTTTTCGATCATGGAGGCGGGGCCGCAGAGGAAGACGTGCGTGTCGGGGGTGATCGGTCCGGCCTGGGCCTGGATCCTTTCGGCGGTCAGACGGCCGTGGCTGCGGCTGAACGTCGGATGGAGCCGGAACTCGGGGCGGTGTGCTGCCGCTGCGGTGAGTTCGGGGAGGAACGGCGCGTCTTCGGCAGTGGGGGCGCAGTAGAAGAGGTCGGTGCGGGGCGGCGCTGCACCGGGGTGGGTGAGCCAGCCGAGGAAGGGCGCGATACCGATGCCCCCGGCGATCCATATCTGCCGGGGTCCGCCGAGGGTGTGGTCGAACATGCCGTAAGGACCCTTGAGGGTTGCCGGGTGTCCTTCACTTAGGTCCGTGTAGAGGCGGCGTGTACCGCGGCCCAGGGCACGGATGGTGAGGCGTACCGAGCCGTCGGCTTGCGTTCCTGCGACGCTGAAGGGGTGTTCGTGCCAGCTGCCGACGCGCAGGTAGACGAACTGGCCCCCTGTCACGGGAAGGGTCGTCTCGCCGGTGGGCGTGAGGGTGAGGTCGAGGATGTCGGATGTCGGCCGCTCGACACGGTGGATGGTGTAGTCCGCCCGGGGTTCCCTGTGCCGTAGCACCAGTTCGTCGTAGGTGTAGGCGGTCATGCCAATGGTGGCCATGCTGACGTAGATCGCCAGGAGGGGCGTGGATCCGTTGATGATGAGATCGAGGAACCAGCCGTGCAACAGCGCCGACAGAAGCAGCAGGCCGGTGAGGCGATGCAGGAACAGCCAGCGCTCGTAGGGCAGTCGGAGGATGCGGCCGACCTGGCCGAGTGAGATGAGGACGAGCAGCAGCAGGCCGATGGCGGAGACGGCACCGAGGAGATGGCCCATCCCTACCGATGCGGCCCGGTGGGCGTAGCCGTACTGGCTCCCGTCGAGACCGGAGAAGAAGTGGAGGAGCAGGTGGGGGGTGAGCAAGAGAATGGACCATACGGCGTACAGCTTGTGCTGACGGTACATGCGGTCCAGGCCGCCGAACCACTGCTCCAACCACATCAGGCGGGTGGCCAGTACCAGGGTGCAGGACATCAGGTAGACGGACAGGACGCCGGCGAACTCGCCAACGAAATAGACAGCGCTGAGGCCCTCGGGCCGGAGCCAGTCCCAGGCCAGATAGAGCATGACCGCCCCGGTCGTGACCGACAGGGGTCCGACGTGGCGCTTCTTCAGGCGCGCATCCAAGGGGGCGCGTGCGATCCGGATGGCGTAGATCGCTATCACGATCAGGACGGGCATCGTCTACCCCTCGGGGGTGGCACTGTGGACGAAGGGGCGCTGGTGAAGGCAGGGCGGACCGTGCGGTCGAGGCTTGAGCGCCCTCGAGCCCAGGCGTTTCCCGCCATCTCTAATATTGGCTACAACGTAGCCGTTTAGCTGGTTTGGGTCCAGTGGTGCAATCGGATGCCCATCAGCCAGCCCATCCACAGCGCTTCAGGCGAACAAGGCCGCGAGGTATGAGACGACAAGCACCGCGCACACGATGGCGGGCGCGAGTCTGGCAACCGGGTCGCCCTTGCGCAGGTGTACGACCACAGCTTCGGCGAGCAGCAGGAGAAGCCCTGCCCCCGCGAGGCCGCCGAGCGGCGGCATGGCGAGGCCGAGCGCCACGCCGGCGACTCCTGCCAGTTGCAGCACGCCGATGCGGCGGTAGGCGGCGACGGAGAAGCCGGTCTCGGCGGCCAGCTCGCGCGCCTTCGGCAATGCGAGTGCATTGAGCACTCCGAGCGCCCCGAAGATCAAGGCGATGGCGCAGGCGAGGGTGATGGCGAGGGTCATGAGGTATCTCCAGGGTGCCGGCGTCGTGGCGGCATGGACGTCCAGGGTGACGGCCTGATGGCGGGCGGGTCGCCGCGAGACCGTTATGGGATGTGACGGGCGCGGTCGATTCGCCGACCAGGTGCATCGCTCGGCGCCCAGACGGACGATTCGGTCGATCGATCGGGGCAGCGGCTCACCCTAGCGCAATAACGGCAACATCGTAACCGTTATGATGGTAGGCGAAGCGGACCGCATCGCGGCGCCAAGAAGGAGAGCCAGACATGAGCAGTCCCCAGATGCACGTAGTCGCCGCGTTCATGCGGTTGGCCCTCAAAGGCAAGGCGGCCCCGGACCCCGTGGCCGCGTCGAAGAAGCCACCTCGTCCGCCCGCCAAACTGGTACAGCGGCACGACGTGAACTCGCGCCGCATCGACGGTTTCGAATGCCACACCGTCAGTCCGCGCGGGCGCCGGGCGGAGCGAACGGTCCTCTATCTGCACGGCGGCGCCTACATCAGGCACCTCTCGCCCCGGCACTGGCAGTTGATCTCGCAGCTCGTGGACGCCGGTGTACGAGTCGAGGTGGCGCACTACGGGCTGGCGCCGAAGTACACCTACCGTGACGCCTATCCCTTCGTCACTGCCGTCTACCGCGACCTGCTCGGCGACCCGGACGCCGGCCAGGTCACGATCATGGGCGACTCCGCCGGCGCGGGCTTGGCTCTGGGCGTGGCGCAGAGCCTGGTCGGCTCGGGTCTGCCCCAGCCGGCCCGGGTAGTACTGATCTCCCCCTGGCTGGATCCGACTCTGACCAACCCTGCGATTCCCGAGGTCGAAGCCCGAGATCCGTTCCTCACCACCAGCAGTCTGCTCGCGGCCGCACGTGGCTGGGCCGGCGGGGACGACCCCGCCCAACCCCGGCTCAGTCCCGTCAATGGCCCGCTTGCCCCCCTGGCGCCCATCGACGTCTACATCGGCACTCGCGACTTGTGCTACCCGGACGTCCGGCGCCTGGAAGAACGGGCTGCGGCGGAAGGGGCGGCCGTGAATGTCATCGTGTGTGACGGGGCTGTCCATGCCTACCCGCTCGTTCCCGCTCCCGAGGGGCATGCCGCGGTCCGCGCCATCGTGCGGTCCGCGGCCTCCCGAGCGGGTTGAGAGGCGATCTTCGTCAGAGGAAGACGGTCGAGCTGGGCGTCTGCCTCTTCTGCTGTGTCGGGTCAGGTACGGGCGGCAAGCCTGGCTTCGACGCCGTCGAGAAGTGACTGCAGTCCGAAGGACACATACGGGCGAGGGGTGGCTGCGAGGGCGGCGCCGATCGTGAACGTGACGACGCTCTGGGCGGCTTGCTCGGCATCCCGCCTGGTGAGGCCGGACGCCTCGCAGACCGCGAGCAGGTGCTCGTCATGGCGGTTTCTGGCCGGGCCGTCGAGAGGCTGGATGGTCATGGCGGCCAGCAGCCAGGGGTGCCTGAGAAGCATCGAACGCAGGTTGTCGGCCATGGCCAGGAGGGCCGGACGCCATTCGAGGCCGTCGAGAGCGGGGAGAGGTGTCTGCCCCCAGACGGTGTCAGCGGCCAGCAGGAGCAGATCGTGTCGGCTTTTGATGTGCCAGTAGAGTGCCGCCGCGGTGATGCCGAGGCGGCTGCCGAGTCTTCGCATGGCGAGACTCTCGATGCCGCCCTCGTCCAGAAGGGCGATGGCCGCCCGGATGATCTGCTCCTGGTGCAGGGCGTCGCGGGGCATGCCCGCGGTAGTCGGCATGGGGCTGCTCACGGCACCTTCTTGCTGTGGGAACGAGGCCGCGGTGTGCGGCTCTTCGGGCGCGTGGCCATCGCGCCGACGCGGACGGGGTGTCATGCGCGTCGGCGCGGTTCATGCGTGGGGGCCGTTGCGGTGTGTCAGCCGGGAGAGCCCGCGGGCCTGATGCTGCGCAGCAGCCGTTCTCCGGACTCGCGCAGCTGGTCCTTGACCTCGTCGAGGCCGGATGCGAGCAGGGCGTGATCGCGTTTGCGCCAGGTGCCGGCGACCATCACGGCTTCGATGTTGGCGATGTCGGCGTGCAGGACCGTGGCGATGGGGTCGTGCGCCGGCCACAGGTTGAGCGCCCGGGCGTCGACGGCGACCAGGTCGGCCTGCATGCCCGCCTCGATCCGGCCCACCTTGTCCGCCAGGCCCAGTGCCTTCGCTCCTTCGACGGTGGCCCAGGCAAGCGCCTGTTTGCTGGTGACGGACGGTGTGTTGGCGTACGTGCCGGTCGTCTGCCGGTGGTGGGCGTGGTCCAGGCTGCGCTGGTGGGCCAGCGCGATCCGGGCCGCGGTGAGGACCGTGCCGGGTACGGCGGTGTCGATGTCGGTGCCCACGGAGGGTGCCGCGTCCAGGCTCAGCAGGGGTCCCGTGATGGGTGTGCCGTGACCTTGGCCCAGTTCGTTCTCCGGGGTGGTGGTGAAGGTGACGCCCGCCTCGACCAGCGTCTTCAGCCAGTCCTCGGGCAGGTCAACTCCGTGCACGACGTTGGTCAGGGGGCTGAACAGCCCGGCGTCGCGTACGGCATCCCAGCCGGGTGAGGGTTCGCCGCCGCTCTGGTGCATCGAGACGACGAGACCGCGTTCCGCGCCGGCCTGGAAGTCGGCCACCGCGGTCTCGACGGAGGAGTATTGCGGCCCCTGGAGGGCCATGCCCAAGGTGAGGAGGGCGTGGTCACGGACGGGGCCGTCGAGCAGCCGGTCGATCTCGGCGAGAGGGTGGGGTGTGTCCGGCGAGCGGTAGGGAGTGCCGTGCAGGAAGACGGCGCGGATCCCGGCCTGGAGCAGTCCCTCGACGGCCGCGTCGGCGTGCTCGGGCGACAGGGCGTTGTGACACCAGTCGCCGAGGGTGGTCGTACCGCAGTTGAGCTGGTTCAGGGCGCCGGCGAGATTGCTGATGTGCATGTCGGCCGGGGTGTAGTGCCCGACGCACTCGCCGTGCAGGTGGGTGAGGTACTCCATCAGCGTCCAGTCGGCGCCCGCGGAGCGCAGCGCGGTCTGCCAGGTGTGCAGATGGGCGTTGACCAGACCGGGGATGATGACGCGGCCGGAGAAGTCGACGACCTCGGCGTCGGGCGCCTCGATGGTTTCGCCGACGGCGGCGATGGTCTCGCCGTCGACGAGGATGTCGGCGTGCTCGGCGTCCGGCCGGTTCGGCATCATCGTGATGACCTGCCCCCCGCGCAGCAGTATGCGGCTCATTCAGTGGCCCCCGAACCGAGGGAGGTGTGGCTCGGCTGGGACATGGTGCGGCTCCTTGCCTGCGGCGTCATTGCCTGCACGGCGGCTTGTGTGGTGGTGAGGAAGTCCCGAGTGGCGATGTGTCCGATGTAGCCGTCGGGACGGATCAGCAGCAGCGTGTCGCCGGTCAGGCCGTAGGCGCTGCGCAGCATGTTCTCGGGGTCGGAGAAGCTCGCGGAGGGCCCGACGGTGAGCCGCTTCAGCCGGGCGCCCGTCGTCGGCCAGTCGAGGAGTTCGAGGTCCCGGGCGGCGCCGGAGCCGTAGGCGATGGCGGTGAAGTGCGGTCCCTGGAAGAGGGTGAACAGGCGGGTCTCGGCGCCGTCGGCGCCGAGCAGTCGGGCGTCCGGGGCGCGGTCGCCCACGTGCAGCGTGCTGGTCTCGCTACTGTGCGCGGGGGCGAGCGGGCCGCCGTAGTAGGTCAGGGCGAGCTGCTGCTCGTCCTTGCCACGCTTCATGCTGGAGGGGTCCAGCTTGGCGATGCCGCCCCACTTCTCCGTGGACAGGCCCAGGACCCCGGCGGCGATCGGCTGCCGCTCGGCCTCGTAGGTGGCAAGGAGGGCCGGGTCGGCTCCGGCGAGGACCTGGCCGAGCTTCCAGCCGAGGTTGTAGCCGTCCTGCATACCGGTGTTCAAGCCCTGGGCACCGGCCGGGGTGTGGACGTGCGCGGCGTCGCCGACGAGGAAGACACGTCCGCGGCCGTAGTGCTGCGCAAGACGGATGTTCGGCCGGAACACGGACTTCCAGTGGATCTCGTGCAGCTGGATGTGCCGGTTGCGGGTGTGGGAGTGGATGCGGTCGATGATGGCGCCGATCTCCTGGGGCGGCTTCTCGTCGGGCGTGAGCCGGATCATCCACTGGAACATGTCGCTGTCGGGGAGCGGGCAGGCACCGATGAGCTTGCCGCCGAGGCCGGGCCACATGTGCCATCGGTTGCGGGCCAGGCCACTGACGGAGGCGTCCACGATCAGCACGCGGTCGGCCTCGTCCGTCGTCCCGGCGAAACCGATGTCGAGCTGCTTGCGCACCGCACTGGAGCCGCCGTCGGCCCCCACGGCATAGCGGGCGACGATCTCCTCGGCCCCGTCCGCGCCCACCACCGTGGCGGTCACCGTGTCCTCGTCCTGCGTCAGCTCGGTCAGTTCCTTGCTGAACTCGACCTCGCGGCCGAGGTCACTGAGCCGGGCGTGCAGGGCGCGGTCCGTGCGGAACTGCGGGATCAGCCAGGTGTTCGGGTACGGGACGTCCGGGGTTGCCTCTTTGCGGGGGAACATCTTCCACGGCACACCGATGGGCCCCGCGTGGATCCCGAGCTTGGGATAGACGTCGCCGCCGGCCAGCACGTCGTCGAGAGCACCGAGGTCTTCGAGGACTTCGAGGCTGCGGGGCTGGATGCCCTTGGCGCGCGAGCCGTCGAAAGCGTGGGGGGACCTGTCGACGATCCGGACGTCGAGTCCGCGGCGTACGAGATCGATCGCCAAGGCGGAGCCCGAGGGGCCGGCACCGATGATCAGTACATCGATGGCCTGCGGACGGTTCATGAGTCGAGCCTTTCGGTGCATGCGGACACGAACGGGACGAGCTGATCGGCGACGTCGCGAGGCCGTTCGAATGGAGCCATATGCCCGCATTTATTGATCACGTGATGTTTCTGAGGTTTCAGCAGGGCGCGTGCCGTGTCGAAGTGCACCAGCGGTGTGACGGCGTCCTCGTCGCCCCACAGCAGCAGCGTCGGAATGCCCAGTGCCCCCGTCCGCCGGAAGAGGTCGTCACGGCCGGTGAAAGGCAGGTGCTGCAGAGTGTCGAAGACTGCGTACAGCGAGCCCTCGAAGCGGAGGGAGCCGAGGACCATCCCGGTCAGCTTCGCGCCGAGCTCGGGGTCCCGGACGTTGTGCCCCAAGTGCCCCTGGAGTATCTGACGGCCACGGCGCCGGGCGACGAAGCCGGCCAGCAGGTCGCTGCGCAGCAGCCGGTCGGGGGAGGTCGACTGCGGTTTCGCGAGACCGGCGGGTCCAACGATGGTGAGAGTGGACACCGACGAGCGGTACTGGGCGGCGTACGTCATGCTGACGAGCGCGCCCATGGAGGTGCCGACCAGGTGCAGGGGCCGCGCCGTCAGGCCGAGCCGGTCCGTCAGCTCGGCCAGCTGCCGCGTGAACAGCGTCTCGTCGTATCGCGCCTGTACCCGGTCGGAGTAGCCGCGGCCGTAGGCGCTGCAGGCCAGCGTGCGCAACCCGTGGGCATGCAGCTCGCTGACGAGACCGTCCCAGTAGAACAGCGGGATGGTCAGACCGCCCGCCATCAGAACCACATCCCCGCCCTCGGGCCCCGTCAACTCGTAGTGGGTGACGCCGTCGGACAGCTCGATGAAACTGCCGCGCAGCGCCTTGCGCGAGTCGGCGGTGAGCTTGCGGTCCTCGCCCGAGGCGACGAAGTACTTCACGGAACGGGCCTCCTTGCCCTCAGTTCGCGGGAGTGTCGGCGCAGGAGCCGAGGAACTTCGCGATCGCGTCCGCGACCCACTGCGGCTCCTCCTCCGGCAGCAGATGTCCGCCGTGGGGGTGAACGAGCTCCTGGGCGCCGGGGATGTCGCGGGCGAAGTGCTGGCCGTCGATGCTCGCGCTGCGCAGCACCAGCGTGGGCACCGTGATGCGAGGGATCTGCGCGCTGCGGTCCGGCTGGCCGGTGTTGCAGAAGTCGACGAAGGCCGAGCGGTTACCGGGGCGGCTCATGAGCTGATGGGCGCGGTCCACCATGGCGTCGTCCACGATCTGCGCATATGGCCCGACGGCGTCGCGCAGGTTGCGTTCGAGTGCCCCGCGCGGCATCACCCGCCTCAGCAGGGGCCGCACCAGCGGGTTGCGGGTCAGGCGCATCCCCGCGGGCACCGTCTTCTCCGGGTAGCCGGTGGCATTGACCAGTACCAGGCCGGTCAGCCGCTCCGGATGATCCAGCGCGAGGTTCCAGGCGATGTTGCCGCCCAGGGAATTGCCGGCCACCGCGTAGCGCGGCACGCCCAGCGCCTCCAGGAAGCCCGCCACCGTCGCGGCGTACGCCGGGATGCGGTAGTCGCGGTCCTCGCGCGGGCCCGTCAGCCCGAACGCCGGCAGGTCGGGACGGATGACATCGAACGAATCCCACAGCAGATCCGCCACGCGGTCGAAGTGCTGCAGGGATGAGGCACTGCCGTGCAGCAGCACGAGTGACGGGCCGTGCCCAGCACGCTTGTAGTGGATCCGCAGACCGTCCACCTCGACAAACCGGGAATCGGGCTGGGGCTCAGACCAGGTACTCATAATGGATACACTGTTACCGATATGACGGTCGTGTCAAGAGGAAGTCCCCGCGACTTACGGCGACGGTGATCTTGAGCGAGGATGTGGATCAGTGGGTACGCCGCGCTGCCGGTCGTCCGCCGGTCCCGCCGGACCGGATCGCGAGATGTAACAAGCCCTCGGGCTTGCCCACTTCTAAGGCCGCACCTGCAATGGATGGTTGTACTTGATGACTGAGGGTGCGCTCGGCGGCACGGACTGGTCGCTGCGCGTCGGTCCCGGACGGAGGTGGCGCGGGCCAGTGGGCAACATGGGCGGATGGATTCGTGAGCTCGCGCCGCGCGGCCGGAATGTGTTGTCCCGGTCGGTGCTGCCCTCGGCCCAGGTCAACCGCCTCGTCGACCGGGTCGGCGCGGGTCCGGTGGGCTGGGCCGTCGAACTTGCCCAGGGCATGACTGATCACGTGACCACGCAGATCCCGCAGCTTGGCGTGGACGGCCTCGTGCAGGAGCTGTGGAAGGGATGTGAGGCCGTCGCGTTGAGCATCGTGGCTGCGCTGGCCGAGAATACCGAGGTCAGGCCGGAGCCTCCGGCGGAAGCGCTCACGGGCGCTGTGGAGGCTGTGGGCCGGGGAGTCGGTATCGAGTACCTGTTGCAAAGCGTCCAGCTCGCTCATGCGTACGCCGTCAGGGAGCTCCTGGCCGAGGCCGAACGACACCTGCCTGCCTACGACCGCTTCGCGGCGGTGGCGCATGTCTCGGAGGTGCTGTTCGCGATCGTCAACCAGCTGTCCGCCGAGATGACTCGCGAGTTCTCCCGGGCGCACGCCGCCTGGGTGACCAGTTCGGCCGCGGTGCGCATGGAACTGGTGCAGGAGGTCCTCGACGGAAAGCCGGTCGTTGCCGATCATGCGCACCTCGTCCTGGGCTACGACCTCACCCGCCGGCACACCGCCTTGGTGGTGTGGGCTGACGACCTCGAACAGGCCGATCCCGGCCGGTTGGCAGGGTGCGCCGAGCAGCTGCTGAGGGCGGGCGGAGCGACGGGCACCTTGATCCTGCCTGTCGGCCGGCAACGGGTGTGGGCGTGGGGGTCCAGTGTCCACGGTGCTTCGGTGGCGCCGCCGACGTCGACGGGCATGCCCCGGTCCGGGATTCGGGTAGCGGCCGGGCTGCCCGAGTCCGGCGTCGAGGGGTTCGCGTTCAGTCACGGTCAGGCCCTCGATGCTGTCCGGGTCGGGATGCTGTCCCGCACCGACCGATGGCTGTTCGACTACGCCGAGCTCGACGTGATCGCCATGCTCAGCACGCATCTCGACGAGGCGCGCCGGTTCGTGCGCCGTGAGCTGGGTGGACTCGCGGGATCCGGGGAGCCTGTCACCACCCTGCGCACCACCCTCAAGTGCTACCTGGACACGGAACGAAGCCTGAACACGACGGCTCAACTGTTGCACGTCGCGCGTAACACGGTTGCGTACCGCATCCAGCGGGCCGAGCAGCTGCGGGGCCGGGAGATCAAGGTCCGGCGGATGCAACTTCAGGTTGCGCTGGCGCTCGCGGAGGAGTTCGGCGACCTCGTGTTGAGCGAACAGGCCACGCCGCGCTGACGACGCTGACGGCCCGAGATTGGACTTCGGTCCAATCGGCGGCGGGCCGGTTTGCACCACGGACCGAGCGCCGCCAAGGCTGTGTCCGCTGCACTGTCGGCATGTACTTCGGCTACTGGACGCGATCGCTCACACCGGCGCCAGCCTCGCTGGTCTCCCGCCGCGCCGCGAAGGAACGCGCATGGTGATCCACCTCGCCCGCTACCGCCTCGACGACGAGATCCGGTGGGCGACCGTCGGCGACGGTGGGCTGTCGCCACTGGCGGGCAGCTACGCCTCGACCTCGGACCTCATCCGTGACGGCGCCGACGACTGGCGGTCGGCTGTTGAGCGGCCTGCCCGAGTGCCAACCGAGTCGGTGGAGCTGCTGTCCCCGGTGACCACGCCCTGCCGCGTCCTGTGCCAGGGCGCCAACTACCGGCAGCACGCGATCGAGTCCGGGATGGATCCCGACGCGCGGCCCTTCAACCTGTTCTTCGACAAGACCGACGCCGCGGTCACCGGTCCCGACACGCCCGTCACCCGGCCGCCCCACGTGCGGCTGCTCGACCACGAGATCGAGCTCGCCCTGGTGCTGCGCAAGCAGGTCACCCAGCCGGAGACCGTCACCGCCGAGAATCTCCACGAGTACGTCTTCGGCATCACCATCGCCAACGACCTCTCCGCCCGCGACGTCCAGCTCCCGCAGGGCCAGTACCTCAAGGGCAAGAGCTACCGCGGCTTCTGCCCGGTCGGGCCCTATCTCGCGGTCCCCGAGCCGGGCGAGTTCCCGCTCCTGGACGACCTGGAACTGCGCCTGGAAGTCAACGGCGAGCTCCGCCAGCACGACAGCACCCGCAACCTGCTCTACCGGCCCGCTGAGACTCTCACCGAGCTGACCACGTTCTGCGACCTCAGTCCGGGAGACCTGCTGCTCACCGGCACCCCCCATGGCTGTAGCGCGACCACCCCGCCGGCGCTGGTCCGCCGCCTGGCCACGGCA
Organism: Streptomyces sp. NRRL S-646; assembly: GCF_000720765.1. Classification (GTDB taxonomy): domain Bacteria; phylum Actinomycetota; class Actinomycetes; order Streptomycetales; family Streptomycetaceae; genus Streptomyces. The sequence continues at coordinate 215,447 of NZ_JODC01000002.1, read as the reverse complement.
CTGCTACCCGAGGACAGGCTCTGGCGGATGTTCATCCGATCCAACCTCCGCAAGCCCTACCTCCAGCCCGGTGACCTCGTGACCGCGAGCATTCGCAGCCCCGACGGCTCCGTCGACCTCGGCCGCCAGCACACCACCATCACCACATCCTGAAAGGACCGATCATGGAAGCCGCCAAAGAAGCCGGCACCCACAGGCCCGCGTACGACACCGCGCCGGCCTTCGTCGCGCACTGGGTCGTCAAGACCGCCCGCCGCGACGAGATGATCACGTGGTATCGCGTGGTCTTCGGCGCCCGCGTGGTTCACGAGGGCCGGCAGGTCACCTTCCTCAGCTGGGACCACGAACATCACCGGCTGGCGCTGGTCACGGTGCCGTCTGTCCTGCGATACCTCTTCCCGCTGGCACGGCTGCGGCGCAAGCTTTACGGGATCGACCACCTCGCCGTCCAGTTCACCTCGCTCGAACGCCTGATCACCACCTACGAGCGACTCAAGCGAGCGGGCATCCGTCCGGTCTGGTCCATCAACCACGGGCCGACCACCTCGCTGTACTACGAGGACCCCGACGGTATCCGCCTGGAGTTCCAGGTGGACAACTTCCCCACCGCTGAGGCCACTGCCGCCTTCTTCGCCGGCGAGGAGTTCGCCGCCAACCCGATCGGCACCGAGTTCGACCCGGACTACCTGCTCGAGCGGCTGCGCCGCGGCGACGACCCGGCCGAGCTGCTGCAGCCCGGCGCGGGCACCCCGCCCGGCACCACGCCACGGGCCAACAGGCGGGCGATCACCTGGAAGACTCTCTAGGCCATGCGCAGCGCACCGGTCGTGATCGCGGGCGCAGGCCCGACGGGAAGCACCCTCGCACTACTGCTGGCCCGACACGGTATTCCCAGCACGGTGCTCGAACGCCGCGAGCAGCCCCTGATGCACCCCGCGGCGTTCATCGTCAACGCCCGCTCACTCGAGATCTGGCACCACACGTCACCCCGGCTGGCCACGGAGATCGCCGCGCTGGCGCCGCCCACAGACACGATCAACATCATCCGCTGGTGCTCACGACTCACCGAGTCGCTCGGCGAGATCGACCTGCTGTCGGACCCCGACCGTCTTACCGACCTGCAGGCGCACAGCCCTTTCCTGATCGCCCACATCGGACAGCACCAGCTCATGCCTGTGCTTTGGGCGGCGCTGGAGCGCGAGCCGCTCGTCGACTTCCGCCGCGGCACCGCGGTCAGCGCGATCGAGGCGGGCGCCGACCGGATCGCCGTGCACACCGAGCGCGCCACGCAGGCACTCGATGCCGCCTACCTGGTCGCCGCCGACGGCGCCAACAGCGTGGTCCGGGACAGCGCCGGCATTCCGCTGCGGGGCCCGGTCCTGGCGAACATGGGCAGCGTCTTCTTCCACGCCCCCGCACTGCACCCGCCCGGCACGGTCCGCCCGCTGCTCAGCTGGATCTACCAGCCCGACTTCTGCGGCGTCATGATCGCCCACGCGAACGACGACTACATCCTGATGACCGCCTACCTCCACCCAGAACAGGAAATCGCCAGGGACAGCCGGCGCTACTGGGAACGGACACTCCCGCGGGTGCTGGGCAGCACCGAGGTCACCATCCGGTCCACGGGCACGTGGAAGATGACCTCCCAGACGGCCCGCGCCTTCCGGCAGGGGCGCCTGCTCCTCGCCGGCGACGCGGCGCACCGTTTCCCGCACACTGGCGGTTTCGGCCTCAACAGCGGTGTGCAGGACGCCCACAACCTCGCCTGGAAGATGGCCGCGGTACTCCGCGGAGGCGCCGACGACGCCCTGCTCGACACCTACGAGTCGGAGCGCAGACCCGTCGTCGAACGCTTCGCCGAGCAGAGTGTCGCCAACCACTTCCTCCTCGACGAGGTGACCGCGCCCGTGGGGATCACCAACCGCGCGGTGCGGCAGACCACCGAGGTCCTCGCCCACCCTTTGTTGTCCCGGGTGCCCCCTCGCGCGCTGGGCTGGGCCTGTGACCGCCTCACCCCGCTCCAGCTCAAGCGCACCGGAGTGCTGCTCGCGAGCACCCCCCGCGGCCGGCGAGTCCGGGCACACATCGCCGCCGCCATCCCGGACCAGCTCGAACACTTCGTCTCCACCGGACTCGAGTTCGGCTACACCTACGACGGTCCGCTCATCCACGCCGAAACCCCTCCGCCAGGTGGTGGCGACGTGGTCACCTACCGCCCCACCACCCGTCCCGGCGCCCGCCTCCCACACGCCTTCGTCCAGCACGAGGACACCCCGCGCCCGGTCCACGACCTGCTCCCGCACGATGGACTTGCCCTCGTCACACCGGATCCCGGGGTATGGGAGCGCGCACTGCGGGAGCGACCGGCCGAGAGCCCGCTCCCGGTGCGCGTCGTCGGCCTGGTCGCGGCGTCCCCGGCCGAGGAGGGGACGCTCGTCGAGCTGTTCGAGGTCGGCCGGCACGGCGCGGTTCTGGTGCGGCCGGACGGCCACGTCGCCTGGCGCACCACCGGCACGGCCGGGCAGGCGACGCCGGAGTTGAACCGGTTCCTGCGCGACCACTGGCAGCCGTACTGGAAGCCGACTCGAACAGGCAGCCTTCTGGCTCCTCACCATGCAGATTCGAAGTAGAGGACGGCAACAATGACGAGCCCCCCACTCGGCCAGACCACAACCTGCGAGGACCTCGCCGTACTCCGCGAGGTCGAGAACCGGGTTCTGTGGTTGTCGACCGCAATCATCGACCATGCCAATCGGGTTCGCCCCAACACGTCGGGGCTGAAGGTGGGCGGACACCAGGCGTCGTCGGCCTCGATGGTGTCGCTGATGACCGTCCTGTGGTTCAGGCATCTGCGCGCCGGCGACCGGGTTTCGGTCAAGCCGCACGCCTCGCCCGTCCTGCACGCGATCAACTACCTGCTCGGCGGCCTCGACAGGTCCTACCTCTCTCGGCTGCGCGAGTTCGGCGGGCTGCAGAGCTACCCGAGCCGCGCGAAGGACCCTGACCCGGTGGACTACTCCACCGGCTCCGTGGGCATCGGCGCGACCGCGCCGATATGGGGCGCGGTGACCCGCCGCTATGTGGAGTGTTCCTTCGGCGGAGCCGGCACCGGCCGCCAGTACTCGCTGGTCGGCGACGCCGAACTCGACGAGGGAGCAGTGTGGGAGGCCGTGCTGGACCCTGCCGTCTCCGACCTGGGCGAGATCGTGTGGATTGTCGATCTCAACCGCCAGTCGCTGGACAGGGTCGTCCCGCACCTGGCCGCAGACCGACTCCGTGGGCTCTTCAGCGCTGCCGGCTGGCAGGTGATAGAGCTGAAATAGGGAAAAGTCCTCGAAGAACTCTTCCGGCAGCCGGGCGGAGATGCCCTTCGCCGGCGTATCGACGATATGAGCAACCCGGAATTCCAGCGCCTGCTGCGCTGCGACGCCGACGAGGTACGCCGTCGGCTGCCCGGCACCGGCCCCGATGCGGCCGGTATCACCAAGCTGATCACCAGACTGGACGACGAGAGCTTGGTCAGGGCGCTGGCCAACCTCGGCGGCCATGATCTTGACGGGCTCGACGCGGCATTCGGTGCGATCGACAACACACGGCCCACCGTGATCCTCGCCTACACCGTCAAAGGCTACGGCCTGCCCATGCAGGGCCACCCTCAGAACCACTCCGCGCTGCTCACCGGGAACCAGATCAGTCAGCTGGCGGACCGGGTCGGGGCTGATGTGGACGATCCGTGGAGGCCGCCACCCGCGGGCAGCCTTGCGGCGGAGCTCTGCCGCGAGACCGCACAGCGCCTGCGACGGGAGGAAGTCTCCCTGGTCCCGCCGCAGACTCTGCCGCTCGACCTCGGCCGCACACCCACGTCCACAAAGGCCACCACCCAGGCCGCGCTCGGTCGGACACTGCTCGACCTCAGCCGCCAGGCACCCGATGTCGCGCGGCGCATAGTCACGGTGAGCCCCGACGTCAGCTCATCGACGAATCTCGGTGGGTGGGTCAACAAGGTCGGTGTCTGGTCGGCCACCGAGCGGACCAACTGGTTCGCCGACGACCGCGAAACGATCCTGCACTGGCGGGAAAAGCCCAGCGGACAGCACATCGAGCTGGGCATCGCCGAGGTCAACCTGGTCGGCCTCATCGGTGAGCTCGGCGCGGCCTGGAGCCGGTGGGGCCAGCCCCTGCTGCCGATCGGCGTGCTCTACGACCCGTTCGTCGAACGCGCCCTGGAGCCGTGGTCGTACGGCATCTACGCCGGGGGACAGTCCATTCTGGTCGGCACCCCGTCCGGGGTGACCCTCGCCCCGGAAGGCGGCGCCCACCAATCGATCAAGACTCCCTCGATCGGCATCGAACAGCCCGGCTGCGTGACCTACGAACCGGCCTTCGTCATCGACACCGAATGGACCCTGCTGGCCAGTCTCGGACGCCTTGGGAAGCCGGATGGCACATCGGCCTATCTGCGACTGTCCACCCGCCCGATCGATCAGGGCCTCGCCGCCGTCCCGGTCGATCCTGCCGCCCGGGAAATCCGCCGACGGCAGGTCGTAGCCGGGGCCTACGCTCTGCGGCGCGCAGACGACCCGGCGGTGACCCTCGCCGTCATGGGCGCCCTCGTGCCGGAGGCTCTCGCGGCCGCCGACCGCCTTGACCAGAGCGGCATCCGGGCTGACGTCATCTGCATCACCAGCCCCGACCTCCTCTACCGCGCCGTGCGTGCCCGCCAGGGCCAGGACCCGGCCGACCACTGGATCCTTGACGAGGTGTTTCCCGCCGACAGGGCGACACCCCTGGTCACGATCCTGGACGGTCACCCGCACTCGCTGGCCTTCCTCGCCACGATCAACCAGGTCCCGACCACAGCACTTCGCGTCACCCGCTTCGGGCAGTCCGGCTCCTTGGACGAGGTCTACCGATACCACCACCTTGACACCGAAAGCATCGTCGGGGCCGCACTGGACCTGGTCGATTAGCCCCGCCCCGTTCAACTCAAGCCCGATCGTCAGGGGTGCGGGCGCGGAGCCGGCCGCCGGTGAGATCGAACTGGTACTTGGCGGCGATGGCGCGTACCGCTTCCACTTGCCGGAGGTGCGAGGGCGGGTAGTCCTGCTCCAGGTCTGCCTCTCGCGGCTCGGTCGTGTTGTCTCGCCGAGTGGACGACGTCGCGAGCGATTGGGTCGGCACCGGCAGCTTCCACCTGACCGGCCTCTCCGACCGCGACCCGCAGCACAAACTGCCGGTCGTCGAGCAGCTGGAGGCCGCGCTCTACACCGACGCCCTGGTCACCCTCGCTGCCACGCCCACCTTCCCGGTGAAGTACCCGCCCTCGGGGACGCTGATGAGCGCCATGCATCACGGCGTCCCCAACCGGCATTGGACCGCCCCGGAGCCGGTCACCAATAGTGCTGGGCATGGGCGCAGACGCCGTGACGGAGGTTCGCCGATGACCAGCTCCCCACCACCCGGAACCGCCGAGCCGGCCCGTGCCGCCTCGCCGTTGACGATCAGCGAGCAAGGCGCGTTCTGGGTCGGTGTCGGGCGCAAGCCGACCGAGGCCGGGACCGCCGCCGAGGCCGCGATGTACGTCCAGTACCAGATCCCGGCCGATCTCCGGCATCCGCTGCCCGTGGTGATGGTCCACGGGGGCGGCGGCCAGGGCACGGACTACCTGTCGACGCCGGACGGGCGCCCCGGCTGGGCCACCCGGTTCCTCCAGGCCGGTTACGCCGTGTACGTGGTCGACCGTCCAGGTCACGGGCGCTCCCCGTACCACCCCGATGTCCTCGGGCCCATCGAGGGCGCGGCGCCGACGTACGAGTTCATCCGCTGGCTGTTCTGCGACGGGGCGGAACGACCCGGCAGCCAGTGGCCCGGCAGCGGCGAGGTCGGCGACGACTCCGCGCTGGACCAGTTGATGGCGAGCCAGGGCCCGACGCTGCCCACCTTCGCCGAGAACGAGGAGCAGATGCGGCGCTGCGGGGCCGAGTTGCTGGACCGTATCGGACCGGCCGTGCTGATCACCCACTCCATGGGGGCGCCGTTCGGCTGGCTGGTCGCCGATGCCCGGCCCGGGCTGGTGAAGGCCGTCGTCTCCATCGAGCCGATCGGGCCGCCGTTCATTGAACTGCCCGGCCTCGGAAAGCTGGAGTGGGGGCTCACCGCGGCCCCGATCACTTACGAGCCGCCGGCGCGGACCCCGGAGGAACTGCGCCTCCGGCTGCGCGAGGCCGGGGGCGACGGGCTGCAGGACTGCCTCGTCCAGGACGAACAGGCCGGCCCCGTGCGGTCCCTGCCAGGGCTCCGGGGCTTCCCGATCGCCGTGGTCGCGGCCGACACCTCGCCGTTCGCGCCGTTCCAGCACGGTGTCGCCGACTACCTCGCCCAGGCCGGTGCGGACGCCGAGTTGCTGCGCCTGGCGGACCTGGGGCTCACGGGCAACGGTCACCTGCCCATGGGCGAGAAGAACTCCGACGACGTGGCCGAGGCACTGATGACCTGGCTGAACAAGCGACTGGCCGATGTGGAGGAAACGTCCCGATGACAACCGTGCCGACCGTCGAGACCGATGTGCTCATCGTTGGAAGCGGGCCCGCGGGAGCGAGCGCCGCACTGGCGCTGAGCACCTATGGCGTGCCGAACGTCATGGTCACCCGCTACTCACGCCTCGCGGACACGCCCCGGGCGCACATCACCAACCAGCGCACCATGGAAGTGCTGCGTGACCTGGGTGTCGAAGAGGATGTGATCGCCCAGGCCACCCCGCAGCACCTGATGGGCAACACCGTCTTCTGCACCGCCATCGCGGGCGAGGAGCTCGGCCGGCTGAGGTCCTGGGGCAACGAACCGCTCGTGCAGGCCGCGCACGAGCTGGCGAGCCCCACCCGCATGTGCGACATGCCGCAGCACCTGATGGAACCGGTGCTCGTGAACGCGGCCATAGCGCGCGGAAGCCAACTGCGGTTCGGCACCGAGTATTTGTCGCACGAGCAGGACGCCGACGGCGTGACCGCCACGGTCCGCGACCGGCTGCGCGGCGACACGTACACCATCCGCGCCAAGTACCTGATCGGCGCGGACGGCGGCCGCAGCAAGGTGGCCGAGGACGCCGGACTGCCGATGGGCGGCCAGATGGGCGTGGCCGGCAGCATCAACATCGTCTTCGACGCGGACCTCAGCAAATACGTGGCGCACCGACCGGCCACCCTCTACTGGGTGCTGGCGCCCGGCGCGACCGTGGGCGGCATCGGCGCCGGCCTGGTGCGCTGCGTACGGACGTGGAACGAGTGGCTGATCGTGTGGGGCTACGACGTCGACGCCGGGCCGCCGGACCTCACCGAGGAGTACGCCCTGTCCGTCGTCCGCAAGCTGATCGGCGACGACGAGATCCCGGTGACCATCAAGTCGTCCTCCGCGTGGACGGTCAACGAGATGTACGCCGAGACGTACTCCAACGGCCGGGTGTTCTGCGCGGGCGACGCCTGCCACCGGCACCCACCGTCCAACGGGCTGGGCTCCAACACCTCCATCCAGGACTCCTACAACCTGGCGTGGAAGCTGAAGCTCGTCCTGGACGGCACCGCGTCCCCGTCCCTGCTGGACACCTACAGTGACGAGCGGGCACCGGTCGGCAAGCAGGTCGTCACCCGGGCCAACCAGTCCATCGGTGAGACGGCACCCGTCTTCGAGGCGCTCGGCGGCCTGGCGCCGCAGACTCCCGAGCAGCTGTGGCGGAACATCGCCGCCCGCAAGGACGCCACTGCGGAGGCCGAGGAGCAGCGGGCGCGGCTGCGGGAGGCGATCGCCTTCAAGGCATACGAGTTCAACGCCCACGGCGTGGACCTCAACCAGCGCTACACCTCCTCCGCGATCGTCCCGGACGGCACCGAGGACCCCGGCTTCGCACGCGACCCCGAACTGCACTTCCAGCCGAGCACCCGCCCCGGCGCCAAGCTCCCGCACGCCTGGCTCTCCGCGGGCACCCGCAATCCGTCCACCCTGGACCTGGGCGGCAACGGCCGGTTCACCCTGATCACCGGCATCGGTGGCGAGCCCTGGACGGAGGCCGCCCGCATCCTCGGCAAGGAGTTCGGCCTGGAGATCGCCACGGCGGTCATCGGCCCCGGCCAGGAGTACGAGGACCCGTACGGGGACTGGGCCCGGCTGCGGGAGATCGGCGACTCGGGCGCGCTGCTGGTGCGGCCGGACAACCACGTGGCCTTCCGCCGCCAGGACGCCACCGGTGACTTCACAGCCGCACTGCGGGACGCGCTGCGGCAGATCCTCGGGCGGGGGTGAGCGGCCATGGACCTCACCGCGAAGCCCGCGAAGCCCGCGAAGCCCGCGAAGCCCGCGAAGCCCGCGGAGACCGAGACGACGACGGCGGTGCTGGAAAGCTTCGCCCACACCTCCGACCCCCGACTGCGCGAGGTGCTGGCCTCCCTGACGCGTCACCTGCACGATTTCGTACGGGACATCGAGCCGACCCAGGCCGAGTGGGAGCGGGCGATCGACTTCCTCACCGCGACCGGGCACATGTGCGACGACACCCGGCAGGAGTTCATCCTGCTGTCGGACGTCCTGGGTGTGTCGATGCTCGTCGAGACGATCAACGACCACAAGGCGGCCGCCGCGACCGACTCGACGGTGCTCGGCCCCTTCCACATGACCGAGTCCCCGGTCCGTGAACTCGGGGCGAACATCGATCTGGTCGGCGGCGGCGAGCCGTGTGTGATCAGCGGACGGGTCGTCTCCGTCGACGGCACCCCGCTGCCCGGTGCGACGCTGGACGTGTGGCAGGCCGACGACCAGGGCTTCTACGACGTCCAGCAGCCGGAGAAGCAGCCGCCGGGCAATGGGCGCGGGCTGTTCACCGCGGACGCGGAGGGGCGGTTCTGGTTCCGCTCGTGCGTTCCGAGCCCGTATCCCATTCCGACGGACGGGCCGGTCGGCTCGCTGCTGGAGGCGACCGGACGTCACCCCTACCGTCCGGCCCATGTCCACTTCATCGTGGGCGCCGAGGGGTACAGCCCGGTGACGACGCACATCTTCGTGGCGGGCAGCGACTATCTGGAGTCGGACGCGGTCTTCGCCGTGAAGGAGAGCCTGGTCGAGGAGTTCGTCGAGGTGGACTCCCCCGCGGAGGCAGCGGAGTTGGGCCTGGCCAACCCCTTCCGCCGGGCGCGCTTCGACATCGTGCTGCAACCGGTGATCGCGTGAGGGAGCGCGCCCTGGACTTCACCTATCAGGCCCAGCCGATGCGCGTCCTCTTCCGCTCGGGTGCCGTCCCGGACGCGGTGCCCGACGAGGTCGCGCTTCTCGGCCTGCGCCGCGTCCTCGTGCTGTGCGACGACCATGGCCTCGACACGGCCCGTGCCGTCGCCGCGTCTCTCGGCGACGCCTGCGCCGGGCTGCACGCAGGGGCGGTGACGCACGTCCCGGTGGAGGTCGCCGACCTGGCCGTCGAGGCGGCTCGCGAAGCCCGGGCCGACGGCTGCGTGGCGGTCGGCGGCGGTTCCGTGACCGGCCTGGCCAAGGCCGTCGCGCTCAGGACCGGCCTGCCGATCGTCGCCGTCCCGACGACGTACGCCGGATCGGAGATGACACCCGTCTGGGGCCTGACCGAGGGCGCGGTCAAACGCACCGGGCGCGACCCGAAGGTGTTGCCGCGCAGCGTCGTGTACGACCCGCTGCTCACGCTCACCATGCCGCCCGTGGGGTCCGCGACGAGCGGCATGAACGCGATCGCGCACGCCGTCGAGGCTCTGTATGCCCCGGACTCCACTCCGATCGTCTCCCTCATGGCGGAGGAGGGTGTGCGGGCGCTGGCCGGGGCCCTTCCCGAGATCGTCGCCGACCCCTCGGGGCATGACGCACGCAGCCGCGCGCTGTACGGGGCGTGGCTGTGCGGTGCCTGTCTCGGCGCGACCACCATGGGGCTGCACCACAAGCTCTGCCATGTGCTCGGCGGCACCTTCGACCTGCCGCACGCCGAGACACACGCCGTCGTCCTGCCCCATGTGCTGGCCTTCAACGCGCCGGCGGTTCCCGAGGCACTGGCGGCGCTGCGCCGGGCGCTCGACGTCCCGGATCCGGTACGGGAGTTGCACGAGCTGGGCGAGCGGCTGGGCATCCCGCGATCGCTCGCCGACCTCGGCCTGACCGCCGCCGACGTGGACCGTGCGGTCGACGTCGCTCTCGGGGCGCCGTACGCGAATCCCCGCCCGGCCTCCGCCGACGATCTGCGCGCCGTCCTGCACGCGGCCTGGGCGGGCGAGCCGCCGTACGGCGGCTGACCGCTTCTACCGGGCGAGTTCGGCGTACGGAACGCCGGTCACGCGTCGGGCCACCCGGCGTGCGACCTCGGCGAACGCCGGGGCGGCGGGCGAGTGACCCGCCTCCGGAAAGGCGACCGCGGCCACCGCGCCGAGGGGCTCTTTCGGAGCGACGGCCTCCACTCCCGGGTGTGGCGGGAACATCCGGGCGCCCGACAAGGGCATCAGTCCCACCATGTGCTGGTAGGCGATCTTCGAGGCCATGTCCAGGGCCGAGCGGGCGTGGGAGCCGACCGTCGGGGCGTCGTGGTCCCCGTGGCGTCCCCCCACCCACAAGTCGTCGCCCGGGTGGGGGGTGACCCAGGGCTGGTCGTAGACCTCGGTCATGTCCACCGCGGCGGCCGAGGCCAGCGGGTGCCCCTTCCACAGCGCGAGGGAAACGGGCTCGGTGAAGATCGGTACGCGTGTCAGGCCCGGCATGTCGACGTTCAGACACAACAGCGCCACGTCGCACTCGCCGGCCAGCAGCGGGGCTTGCCCCTGGTGGAAGTCCGCTTCGTGCACCCGGATCGTGGCTCTGGGATACCGCTCGCGGAACGCCTCGATGACCGGATGCGTCAGCTCCGCGAGAGCCACCCCGTAGAGCGCGACCCGCACCTCGTCCCGTCGCCTGGCCCTGATGGCGCCCGCGGCGGCGGCGAGCCGGTCGGCGTCGGCCAGCACCTCGCCCGCCCGTTCGAGCAGTTCCGCGCCGTCGGCGGTGAGCGCCACATGCCGTTTGTCGCGGTCGAACAGCTGGACGCCCAGCTCACGCTCCAGGGCGGCTATCGATCGCGTCAGCGCAGGCTGGGTGAGGTGCAGACGCTCGGCGGCGACCCGGTAATTCAAGGTCTCGGCGAGCGCCGAGAAATGGCGCAGACTCCGGAGTTCCACTCAGCCCTCCAGAAAGGCGAGGTCCACGGCGTTGTGGTCCGCGCCAGGTTACAGCGCGCTTCCCCGCACGTCACCAGGCAGAAATGTGCGGCATTCCCGCCACCCCCTCCGACCTGGTGTGATGCACGGCACTCATCAAGCCCACAGATACCGGCATTGGACCGTCCTTCGCCGCGCTGCCGACACTCCCTTCAGGCCGACCCAGAACAACAGCGGATGGGGTGCGAATTGTCCGAGACAACCGAGGCAGCCGAGAAAATCATCGAGATTCCGCAGCCGGAGCCGGACCTGACACCGGAGGAACTGGTGCGCCGGGCCGCCGGCATGAGGACCTGGCTACGTGATCATCAGGACGAGACCGAACAGCGAACCGGCATCTCCGAGGACACGCACAAGGCGTTCCTGGAGGCGGGTTTCTACCGGTCTCTCCAGCCACGCCGCTTCGGCGGCTACGAGTTCGACTTGCGGACCTACTCCCGGATGGTCACCGAGGTGGCCCGCGGCTGCCCGTCCAGCGGCTGGAACCTGTGTCTGGCCGCCTCTCACAGCCTGGTGGTGGCCGGCCGCTTCCCCGAGAGCACCCAGCGCGAGGTGTTCGGGCCGGACGGTGACTTCCGGGCTCCGCTGCCGATGGCCCCGAGCGCCACCGCGACGAGGACCCCCGACGGGTACCGGGTCAACGGCCGCTGGGACTACTCCTCCGGAGTCAACGTCTCCACGCACTTCCTGGGTGGCGTGCTCATCATCGACGAGGAGGGCGGCATGCCCACGCCGGGCCTGGTGCTCGTGCCCTCCGGCTGGCGGATGCTCGACAACTGGGGCGAGATCCTGGGCTTCCGCGGCAGCGGCTCCAACAGCGTCGTGGCCGAGGACGTCCTCGTACCGTACGAGTACGTGTCCAGGACCTACGTCGCGGCGAACGACGCCACCGACGGGCCGGGGGTGGAACTGCACGGCAACCCGATGTACGCGGGCCGGCTGATGACGTTCTTCAACATCCAGCTGTGTTCGATCGTGGCGGGCACCGCCTGGGCCGCGGTCGACGAGTACCAGCGGATCATCACGACCAAGAAGAGCCCGCTGCCGCCCTTCAAGCCGCGCAGCCACGATCCGGAACACCAGCGCAACCTCGGCCTGGCCACGGCCCTGGCCGACAGCGCGCAGCGGATCATCCTGTCGGTCGCCGACGACTACACCGCCTACGCGGCCCGGGGCCTGGCAGGGGGCGAGCCCTTCTCCTACCTGGACGACCAGGCCCTCTCCCTCACGGCCCGGCAGTCCGGCCAACTCGCCTGCCAGGCCGTCGAGATGCTGGCCTCGGCCAGTGGCTCCAGCGCGCTGGCGAACGGCCAGCGCATGCAGCGGTACCTGCGCGACGTCGCCACGTACAAGACGCACATGAACGCCCAGCACAGTTGGTGGGCCACGGGATACGCCCGCTTGCTGCTCGGCGTGGAGAACCCGGCGTGAACCGGTCGACGTCCGCCTCGACGACGCCCGGCGGCGGCCCGGCGGACGACCCCGGCCGGTTCCGGCACGTGCTCGGCCACTACCCGACGGGTGTCACGGTGGTCACCGCGAAGGAACCCGACGGCACCCCGGTCGGCATGGTCATCGGCTCGTTCACCTCGGTGTCCCTCGACCCCCCGCTCGTCGCGTTCTTCCCCGGCCGCTCCTCCACCACCTGGCCAAGGATCATGTCCGGCGGCGCCTTCTGCGTGAACGTGCTGGCCGCCGGCCAGGAGGGCCTCTGCCGGGATGTCAGCGCCAAGGCCCCCGACGTCTTCGACCGCCACCCGTGGCGCGGCGCGCCCTCGGGCAGCCCCGTCCTGGCGGGCGTCGCCGCCTGGATCGACTGCGACATCGCCGACGTGTGGACCCTCGGCGACCACTACTTCGTCCTCGGCCGCGTACGGGAACTCGGGGTGGAGAAGACCGGCGTCCCGCCGCTGGTCTTCTCCCGGGGGCGGCTCGCCCCGTTGCCGCCCCGCCGGGACCACGACGACTCGGCCGACTACACATGGCCCGACTGGCTCTGAGAGCTCTGAGAGAAGAGAGACGCACCATGCGCGATCAAGGGCTCGGCTCGTGGCCCGCGCGGCGCGCCCGCATGGCACCGGAGGCCACCGCCGTCGTGCACGACGGTGGATCCCTGTCCTACGGTGAGCTGGCCGCGCGCGTGACGCGGCTCGCTCACGCCCTGCGTGCCCTGGGGGTCGGCCATGGCGACCGGGTGGCCTACCTGGGCGCGAACCATCCGGCCCTGGCGGAGACCCTGTTCGCCGCGAACGCGCTGGGCGCCGTCTTCGTACCGCTCAACACCCGCCTCGCGGCACCTGAGTTGGCCTTCATCCTGGGGGACGCGGGGGCGGCGGTACTGCTGTACGGCGCCGAACTCACCGATGTCGTGGACGCGTTGAGGGACGACGCGGAGGTGAAGCACTACGTCGAGGTGGGCAGCGCGTACGAGGAGCTGCTGGCGAACGCACCCGACGACCCCCTGGACGAGACGGTCGGCCTCGACGAGGTGTGCATGATCCAGTACACCTCCGGCACCAGCGGCCGTCCCAAGGGCGTCATGCTGACTCACGCCAACATCGCCTGGAACTGCTTCAACATGCTGCTGGACGGGGACATCGCCTCCGACGACGTCGCTCTGGTGGTGGCACCGATGTTCCACACCGCCGCCCTCAACACCGTCTTCCTGCCGGGCTTCCTCAAGGGAGGGACGTCGGTGCTGATGCGCGGCTTCGACCCGGAACGGGTGCTGGACGTCATCGCCGAGCACCGGGTGACGAGGATGTTCGGCGTGCCCGCGATGTACCAGGCCATGGCCCGGTCGTCGCGGTGGGCGACGGCCGACCTGTCGTCGATCCGGATCCTGCAGTGCGCGGCGGCACCCGTACCCAAGGACCTCATCCACACATACCAGGACCGGGGCCTGACCTTCCTCCAGGCGTACGGCCTGACCGAGACCGCCCCCGCCGCACTGGGCCTGCGCGCACGGGACAGTATCCGCAAGGCCGGCTCGGCCGGCACGGCCTGCTTCTTCACCGACGTACGCGTGGTGCGGCCCGACCTCACCGATGTCGCACCGGGCGAGGTCGGCGAGGTGATCATCGAGGGCCCCAACGTGATGAAGGGCTACTGGCAGTGGCCCGAAGCGACCAAGGACGCCTTCGTGGACGGAAGTTGGTTCCGCTCCGGAGATGCGGCCACCGTCGACGAGGAGGGGTACGTCACGATCGTCGACCGGATCAAGGACATGTACATCTCCGGTGGGGAGAACGTCTATCCGGCCGAGGTCGAGCAACTCCTTCACCAGCATCCCGCGGTCGCCGAATGCGCGGTGATCGGCGTACCCGACGAACGATGGGGCGAGGTCGGCAGAGCGCTGGTCGTGCCCCGCGCGGGCGCCGAGGTGTCGCCCGACGACATCATGGACTCCCTGTCCGGCCGACTCGCCAAGTACAAGCTCCCCAAGTCGGTCGTCCTCGTCGACACCCTGCCCCGCAACGCCACCGGCAAGATCCTCAAGGCCCGCCTGCGCAGCCAGTACGGCTCAATGCCGGCCCGAGGCGTCGAGGAGGCATGAGGCCATGGGACCCGAAAACGCCGGGTGGCGGCTGATGCACTTCGACCTCACGGTGGCGAAAGGGGTGCGGAGGCCGTTCGCCGGCGCGCTTCCTGCCGCCGCGGAACTCTGGACAGTGCAAGCCCCAGCACGGGCGTTCTCGTCCTTCCCAGCACGAATCCAGCACGGTTGAGATGAGCAGGGGTCTGCTACCCCCGGCGTCCGCGCCCTGCGGAACCCCAGCCGTCGCACGGCGAGGGTGCGCATCGTCGCCCTCAGGGCCAGGACCGTCACATGCCCGTCAAGTCACCTGTACGAAAGTCGGGCCGGACCAGCCCCGCCCACCGACTCCGCGGGCTCGCCGGCACCGGCTTCATTGCCACGCTCGCAGCGGTGGTAGCCACCCAGGGCTGCTGCCAAGTCTCGTGATCTTGGATTGTTGCTGATCAGGTGAGGTCCAGCGGGCGCGGAAGGGTTCGTAGGACATCTCGCGGAGGCCGGCCGCGATGTTCGCGTGGCCCTCCGCGCGGAGCCGGTTGATCGCGAAGTTGCGCAGGGTGGCCATGTTCTCCGGTCCGTGGCCGGTGCGGACTTTCCAGGCGCGCCGGAGGCTCTCGGCGGTCTCCAACATGCCCCCGGGGAGGCAGGAAGACGGCCGCGGGGCGTTCAGAGCGGGACTTAAGATGATCTGCATGACGTCCTCCAGCCAGATCCGTCAACCGACGAGGCGACCGCGGGTCGGGCGCAGTGCATTCCTGACATGCACGCCCCTGTACTGGGGCTTGGCGCGGAGCACCGCCCTGTTGGACATCGACCTTGTCCAGGACACACCCGACCGGCTGACGGGACGGTTGCTCTCCGGCGAACTGGACGTCAGCTCGATCTCATTGGTCGAGTATCTGCGGCACAGCGATGACCTCGTGATGCTGCCCGACATCGCCGTCGGAAGTGACGGGCCGATCCAGTCCTGCGCGATCGTCACGAAAGTGCCGCTGAGCGCGCTGGATTGCCGCACGGTCGCACTCGCCACGACCAGTCCAACCTCCGCACAGATGTCCCGGCTGCTGTTGGAGCAGCACTACGGGGTCACTCCGAGGTATGTGACGCGGCCGCCTGATCTTGAGGTCATGCTGGATTCTGCCGATGCCGCCGTTGTGACCGGGGACGCCGCCCTGGCGGCGACGATGAACCGGCCCGTCTCTCCCGGTGTTCGGGCCTACGACCTGGGTGAGCTGTGGAGACGCTGGTCAGGGCTGCCTTTCGTACTGGCCGTGTGGGCGGTACGGAAAGAGACAGCGGCGCGGCAGCCGGACATCGTCGGCATGGTGCACCGCAGTCTGCTGGCCGCGCGCGGCCTCGCGCGGAGTGAGTCCCGCGAGCTTGCCGACCGGGTGGCCTTCTGGGAGCCCTTCACCGCCCCGATGCTGCAGGACTTCTTCACCCGGGGCCTCGCCTTCTCCCTCGGGAAGCGGGAACGGCTGGGGCTCAGCGAATTCGCGCGCCGTTCGGGATATGTCACGGCTGCTCTCCCCTCCTAGCTCAGCCTGAGCCTCGGAAAGCATTCCGAGGGCAGGAGCATCACCTCGGCCCTGCCGCGGCACGGGACGCCGAGGCAGGGCGTCAACTGCTGGAGCGGGTGGTCCCCGGCCCGGTGGACCTGGCTGGTGATCGCCGCCTATGCCCAGCTCCGGCTCGCCCGACCGCTGGCCACCGACCTCCGCAGGCCCCGGGAGAAGCCCACCGAGCCGAACAGACCGACACCCGCCCGCGTCGCCGGGCCACCCGGCATGACGTGGGCGGAGTCCTCGCCACCGGCGAGGCGTCCAGTCGTCCCGCTCACCACAAAGTCGGCACGAAACCGCGTCGAACTGGATAAATGACAAGCTGAGGGTGCGCCGCACCGTCACCGAGCGGCTGGAGCCCCGAGAGTCCGCTTGAGGAAGGCGATCTGGTCGGGAACCACCTGGTCGAAGCCCTCTCCGACGTAGGGGTCCCAATGGCCGCCGCGGTAGGCGAGCAGCTCGCCGTGCGGAGCCGCGGCCGCGAGAGCGGCAGCGGGGCCCGGCGGCGTGAGGTCGTCGTGGTCCATCACCTGGACCAGCAGGGGGCGGGTGAGCCGGGGGGCGGCCGCGACGGCGCGGAAGAAGGGCAGCGACAGGATCACGCGCGCGCTGACCTCGTTGTCGTAGGGCACTTCGGCCGGAAGGAGGCGCAGCATTCCCTCGTAGGCGTCCGCAGTGGCCAGCACGGCGCCCTGCTCACCGCGGCGGCCCACGGTCTTCACGGTGTACGGCTCACGGCCGAGTCGAGCCCCGAGGGCGTCCCGGACGCCCGCCAGGCCCAGGCCCAGCACATGGGTCGCCGACCTCTTCACCATGTGCACCAGCGCGGCCCGGCCGTCGGCGAGGGGCGCCTGCGACACCACTGCGGCGATGCTCGGGTCCTCCGCGGCGACCAGCACCACGGTGCCGCCCGACATGGAGCTGCCCCACACGGCGACACGCCTGGAGTCGACCTCAGGACGGGACCTCGCCGCGGAGACAGCGGCGTGATAGTCGGCGACCAGCCGCTTGATCTCGAGCAGGTTGCGCGGACGCCCGCTGGATTCGCCGAAGGACCGGTAGTCGAAGACCAGGGCGCCGAGCCCCTCGGCGGCGAACCGCTCGGCGTAGGCTGCGAGCCGCATCTCCTTGATGCCGCCGAAACCGTGCGCCAGGACGACGCAGGGGGCGGGTCCGTCGACGCCTTCGGGGGCGTACCACCAGGCGTCCAGTTCGTCTCCGTCGATCGGGATCCGTATGGGCAGACGTTCACCCATGGGCTTTCTCCTTACTGTGTGTCAGTTCACGGACCTGGTAGCCGGGTTGGACATCAAGTCGAGTGCGATGTCCACGATCATGTCCTCCTGGCCTCCGACCAGGCCGCGCCGGCCGACTTCCAGCAGGAGGGTGCGGGCGTCGACGCCGTAGCGCTCGGCGGCGATCTCCGCGTGGCGCAGGAAGGAGGAGTAGACGCCGCCGTAGCCGAGGGTGAGCGTCTCGCGGTCGACTTGTACGGGGCGGTCGCGCAGGGGGCGGACCAGGTCGTCGGCGGCGTCCTGGAGGTCGAACAGGTCGCAGCCGTGCTTCCAGCCCTGGATGTTCGCCACGGCGATGAACGCCTCGATGGGGCAGTTTCCGGCACCCGCTCCTTGTCCGGCCAGGGAGGCGTCGACGCGGGTGACGCCCTCCTCGACGGCGACGACACTGTTGGCGACCGACAGGGAGAGGTTCTCGTGCGCGTGGATGCCGATCTGAGTGCTCTCGTCGAGTACGTCGCGGTAGGCGCGGACCCGTTCGCGTACGCCGTCCAGGGTGAGGCGGCCGCCGGAGTCGGTGACGTAGACGCACTGGGCGCCGTAGGACTCCATGAGCTTTGCCTGCGCGGCGAGTTGGGGCGCCTCGGCCATGTGGCTCATCATCAGGAAGCCCGAGACGTCCATGCCCAGCTCGCGCGCCTTGGCGATGTGCTGGGCCGAGATGTCGGCCTCGGTGCAGTGGGTGGCGATGCGCACCGAGCGGACGCCGAGGGCACAGGCGCGCTCCAGTTCGGCGATGGTGCCGATGCCGGGGAGAAGGAGCGTGGTGAGGACGGCGTTGTCGATCGCGTCCGCCGCGGCCTCGATCCACTCCCAGTCGGTGTGGCTGCCCGGGCCGTAGTTGAGGGAGCCCCCGGCGAGGCCGTCGCCGTGGGCGACCTCGATGGCGTCGACGCCGGCTGCGTCGAGGGCGGCCGCGATGCGGCCCACGTCGGCAGGATCGATGCGGTGCCGGATGGCGTGCATGCCGTCCCGCAGGGTCACGTCCTGGATGTAGAGCTGGTGAGTCATCGGCTGGCCTCCGCGGTGACGGTGGTGCTGTGCCGGGCGATCGACTCGGCGGTGCGCAGAGCGGCCGAGGTCATGATGTCGAGGTTTCCGGCGTAGGCGGGCAGGTAGTGGGCGGCGCCCTCGACTTCGAGGAACACCGAGACACGCGTGGTCACCGGGCCCGCGCCCTCGGGGAGCAGGGTGTGCACGGGCTCGCCTTCCGCGATCGGGGTGAACTGCACCTCCTGCTTGAGGCGGTAGCCCGGCACGTACTGGGCGACCCGCTCGGCCATCTCCTTGACGGAGGCTCGGATGGCGTCGTGGTCCGCGTCCCCGATGAGGCAGAAGACGGTGTCTCGCATGATCAGCGGGGGTTCGGCAGGGTTGAGGACGATGACCGCCTTGCCGCGGGCCGCTCCGCCGACGTTCTCGATGGCGTGGGAGGTGGTCTCGGTGAACTCGTCGATGTTGGCGCGCGTGCCCGGCCCCGCCGACTTGGAGGCGATGGAGGCGACGATCTCCGCATAGTGGACGGCGGTCACCGCGGAGATGGCCGCGACCATGGGGATGGTGGCCTGGCCGCCGCAGGTGACCATGTTGAGGTTGTCCGCGCCGGCCTCCAGGTGTTCGTCGAGGTTGACGGGCGGGACGACGAACGGGCCGATGGCGGCGGGGGTGAGGTCGATGAGCCGCTTTCCGAAGGGCGCGAGCCGGTGGGCGTTGGCCAGGTGGGCCTTGGCCGAGGTCGCGTCGAAGACGATCTCGATGTCGTCGAAGTGCTCCATGGCGATCAGGCCCTCGACGCCCTCGTGGGTCGTCGGGACCTTCAGTCGGGCGGCGCGGGCGAGGCCGTCGGACTCCGGGTCGATGCCCACCATGGCGGCCACCTCGAGGGTGTCCGACAGGCGGAGGATCTTGATCATCAGGTCGGTGCCGATGTTGCCCGACCCGATGATGGCGACCTTGGTCTTCGACGTCTTGGGGGAAGTCATGCGTCCCTCTTCTCGGAGAATGCGGCGGTGACCTCGCCTAGCGAACTGATCTCGGCGCGGATCCGGGTGCCGGGCGGGGCCGGGACCATCGGGCCCAGCGCGCCGGAGAGGACGACCTGTCCGGCCCGCAACGGGTCACCCAGGTCACGGGCCGTCCGGGCGAGCCAGGCCAGCGCGTTCAGGGGGTCGCCGAGGCAGGCGGCGCCGTTGCCCTCGGAGACGAGGACGTCGTCGGCGTACAGCCGCATCACGGTCTCGCGGGGCTCGAACTCGTCCAGCGTGAGGCGGCGTTCCGCCAGCACGAACAGTCCGCTGGAGGCGTTGTCGGCGACCGTGTCGGTGAGGGAGATGTCCCAGTCGGCGATACGGCTGTCGACGATCTCCAGCGCGGCCACGGCGTAGTCGACCGCAGCGCGCACCTGCGCCGGGTCCAGGTCGCCGTCGGCCAGGTCCTCCTTGAGGACGAAGGCGATCTCCGCCTCGGCCTTGGGCTGCAGCAGCCTGCCGGAGGGGACCTCGGCCTCGGCGGAGACGTCCATGTCGGCGAAGAGCACCCCGAAGTCGGGCTGGTCGACGCCGAGTTGGCGCTGGACGGCCGGGGAGGTCAGGCCGATCTTGCGGCCGACGACGACCGCACCGCTGTCCACCCGGCTGCGGGTGAGTTCCTGCTGTACGGCGTACGCGGCGTCGACGTCCTGGGTACCGAGCAGATCGCGTACCGGGGCCACGGGCCGTCCCTCGGCGAAGGCGGCGGCGAGCCGGGCGGCCGCCAGCTCGACGGGTGTGACTGCCATGCCGGTCACCGCCCTTCCGCCGTGGTCACAGCGAATCCGGCGATCCAGGCGGGGATGGCCTCGTAGAAGCGGGACGTCATCTCGTACTTGCCGGTGGCCGCGAGGGAGGCGTACGCCGCGATCCAGGTGCGGACCTCGTGGGCGGAGCCGCCGCCCTGTGCGGCCATGTCATCGACGGTCCAGGAGTCGAACTCCGCGAGGTCGCCGCGCTCCAGCTGGTCGAGGAGGAGGTTGTCCCAGGCGGGGTTGATCGGGATCATCTTCGACGACCCGGCGGCGTAGTCGCGGCCGGCCTGGACGACCCGCTCCTCGCCCTTCGCACGCTGCTCCGGTGTGGGCGGGTTTCCCTCGATGAGCGCGTCGGCGACCCGGGGCGGTGCGCCCTCGAGCACCGGCACCGGCGGGTCGTGGGACAGACCACCGGAGGCGACGAACAGCACCCGCTTGTCCAGGGCGTCCGCGGCCTGACCGACCGCGGTGCCGAGAGCGCGGATACGGCTGACCGGGCCGAGCGGGGTCGCCACGCCGTTGACGAAGACGGGCACCACCGGCACGCGGTCGATACCGCCGAAGAGGACCTCCAGGGGCTGCGCGAAGCCGTGGTCCACGGTCATCCGGGCCGAGACGGTGAGATCGATGCCGCGGTCGAGCACCCCCTTGGCCAGAGTCCTGGCGGCGTCGGTGTCGACCGACAGCGGCCCGCCCTGGGAACCGAAGTCGCCCACCGCGTGGGCCTCGGTGGCCAGGCAGAACGGGGGCATCTCCTTGTAGAAGAAGCCGTTGTAGTGGTCGGGCGCGTAGAGGACGACGAGCTCCGGGTCGAAGCGGCGGACGAAGGCCCTGGCGCTCTCGACGGCCTCGTCGACGCGGGCCAGAACCTCGGGCTCGGGGTCGTTCCTGCCGATCAGGGGCGAGTGCGAGAGCCCGACGACAGCTGCGGTCATGGGAGAGGGTCCTTAACTCTGGGGGGCCGACGGGTGGATGACGAGCTTCCCGGTCAGACCGCCGTCGATCATGAGCTGGAAGCCCTTGTGGATGTCCGTGAGGGGCAGGGTGCGGTCGATCACAGGGCGGACTCCGGTGGCCTCCATCAGCCGGAGCAGCGCGACGAGCTCGCCACGGGTGCAGCCGGTGGAGCCGAGGACTCGTCCCTGGAGGTAGAAGATGCGGGCCAGGTCCGCGGGCGGGTTGGCGCCGCTCGTCGCTCCCGCGATCACGACCGTGCCGCCGCGCCGCAGCGACTTCAGGGAATGGGACCAGGTCGCCTCGCCGACCGTCTCGATCACGACGTCCACCCGCTCGGGCAGCCGCTCACCGGGGGCCAGCGCTGCGCGCACCCCCCAGGTGAGGGCCTCGGCACGCTTGGCCTCGCTGCGGCTGGTGGCGTAGACGACGGCCCCGGCGGCCACCGCGAGCCGGATGGCGGCGGAGGCGACCCCGCCGCCCGCGCCCTGTACGAGCACCCGGTCGCCGGCGGTGATCCGGGCCTGGGTGAAGAGCATGCGGTAGGCGGTGCCCCAGGCGACCGGCAGGCAGGCCGCCTCGTCGAAGGACAGCCACGCGGGCTTCGGCACCAGGTTGCGGGTGGGCACGGTCAGGTACTCGGCGAAGGCCCCGTCGTGCTGTTCGGACAGCAGCGCACGGTTCGGGTCGAGCGTCTCGTCTCCCCCGCCCGCGTCCGGGTCGCCGAGCACCGGATGCACGATGACCTCGTTGCCGTCCTCGTCGTATCCGGCCGCGTCGCAGCCGAGCACGATGGGAAGGCGCTCCGGGGGATGGCCCACGCCACGCAGCGTCCACAGGTCGTGCATGTTCAGGGAAGAGGCCACGACCCGTACCCGGGACCAGCCGGGCTTCGGGCGAGGTACCGGTACGTCGCGCAGCACCAGCCCGGACAGCGGGTCGGCGGCGCTCTGGGAGATGGCGGTTGCTGCAAGCACGCAGCCACGGTCACCCGCACCCGGAGGCAGGACCTAGCCCGTGTGCCACGGTGCAGCACACGTCCGGGCTCCTGCCGGATGGCGGCCCGTGCCCGGCCCCCTGCACTCCCCTCGGACGCCCGGCACGCCGACCAGCGCGCGGCGTGGCCGCTCGGCTTGAAACCTGCCACCCTCAGGGGGATCGTGAACACGGTCAGCAAGTCCGGCAACAAGGCCACTCAGGGCGCGACAACAAGGCCACCAAGGACACGACAATGACGTCCGACGAGTCGCCCTGCCGACTCCCTCCGGCGTCGGCAGGGGCCTTCCTCGGCACGGCTGCGGCCATCGCGGTCACGGACCCGGACGGCCGGGTGACCCATTGGAGCAGCGGCGCCCAGACGCTGTGGGGCTATGCCCCCGAGGAGGTCATCGGCAAGCCTCTGGCCGATCTGTTCACCGCTGACTGGGCAGTGCTGAAGCACCGGGACGGCAGGCTGTCGGATGCTCAGGTGCGCCTCTATCCGCTGCCGTCCGACAAGCGGCCGACCGGGTGCCTGGTGATGGTCGTACCCGGGACGGACTCCCCGGACGAGTGCTCACTCAAGCGATGGATGTTCCAGGAGCAGCCCCTCGCCCTTTCGATCTTTGACCGCGAGGGACGCATACTGTTCGGCAACGAGGTCACGGAGCAGGCGACGGGCCTCTCCGAGCACGACGTCCGCGGCCGGTTCCTGGCCGAGATCCTTCAGGGCCCCGCATACGAGGAAGTCGAGCAGCGGATCCGCCGGGTTGTTCAGACCGGGAAGCCCGAATTCAGCGAGCTCTTCGTGAGGCTTCCGGGCGAGCCGAGGGCGCACCCCTGGGCTCTCGACATCTTCCCGCTCACGGACGAAGCTGGCCAGGTGCATGGGGCGGGTCTGTCGGCCTACGACTACTCCCAGCAGTACGAGTCCCGGGAGCGGCTGGCCCTCGTGAGCGAGGCCCGCACCCGCATCGGCACCAGCCTGGACGTGGTGGGCACCGCACGCGAGCTCACCGAGGTCGCCGTACCCCGCTTCGCCGACCTCGTCAGCGTGGACCTGCTCGACCCCGTCTTCCAGGGCGATGTGCCCGCACCTGTCCTGTCCGGTCCCGTCCCGCTGCGCCGGGCGGCATACAGGGTGGCGTCCGCGACGTCGGTAGAGCATCCGGCCCCGGACGAGATCAGCAACCATGTGGCTTCTTCGCCGATCGCCCGATGTCTGGCCAGCGGCCGGGCGCAACGGCACCACGTCAACGACTCCCAGGTCGTCCGCTGGTTCGCCGACGACCCTGTCCAGGCGGCGCAGGCCCGCGCGTGCGGAGTGCGTTCGCTGATCGCGGTACCCATCCGCGCCCGTGGCACCACCCTCGGGGCAGTCATGTTCGTCAGATGCTCGTCTCGCGAGCCGTTCGGCCCTGACGATCTGGCCGTCACCGAGGACCTGGTCGCGCGGGCGGCGGTCTGCCTGGACAACGCCCGCCGGTTCACCCGCGAACGCGGCATCTCGCTGGCGCTGCAACGCGACCTGCTGCCGCACGGCCCGACCACGCTTCCTGCCGTGGAGACGGCTTCCCGTTATCTCCCTGCGGGCGGCGGCGTGCAGGCGGGCGGCGACTGGTACGACGTGATCCCGCTGCCCGGCGGCCGCGTCGGTCTGGTCGTCGGCGATGTCGTCGGCCACGGCATCAACGCCTCAGCCACCATGGGCCGCCTGCGTACGGCGGTGCGCACCCTCGCCGACATCGACCTCCCGCCCGATGAGCTCCTCACCCACCTCGACGACATCGTCACCCACACCGAGGACGACACCGTCGCCACCGGCGAGATCCCCGGCGCCATCGGAGCCAGTTGCCTGTACGCGGTCTACGACCCCCTCTCCGGCATCTGCTCCCTTGCCCGGGCCGGCCATCCCCCGCCGATCCTGGTCCACCCGGACGGCACCAGCACGGTCATCGACCTGCCCGCCGGCCCGCCTCTGGGGCTGGGCAGCCTGCCCTTCGAGGCGGCCGAGGTCACCGTGCCCGAAGGAAGTCTGCTCGCCCTGTTCACCGACGGCCTCCTCTCGGCCGGCGATCGCAACCTCGACGAGGGACTCGACGCCCTGCGCCACACTCTGGCCCGGCCCGCATCCTCGCTTGCAGCGCTGTGCGACACCGTCCTGGGTACCCTGAGCCCCGAAGCGCGCACCGACGACATCGCCCTGCTCCTGGTCCGCACCCGTCTCTTCGACGAGGACCGCGTCGCCTCCTGGGACGTTCCCGTCGATCCCGCGGTCGTCGCCGAGACCCGCCGCCGCGCCTGCGACCGGTTGGCCGCATGGGGCCTGGAGGAAACCGCGTTCGTCACGGAACTGGTCATCAGCGAGCTGGTGACGAACGCCATCCGGTACGCCAGCGGCCCGATCCGCCTCAGGCTGATCAAGGACGAGGCACTGATCTGCGAAGTCTCCGACGGCAGCAGCACCAGTCCGCACCTCCGCCGCGCCCGGGTGTTCGACGAGGGCGGCCGCGGCCTGTTCATGGTCGCCGAGCTCACCCGAAGGTGGGGTACGCGCTACACCCGCACCGGCAAGACCATCTGGGCCGAGCTTGCTCCTCTCCATCTCTCCACGCGGTGAGGCGGTGGTCAGTGCCTGTTCCTGAGGCCGACATGACATGTCGGTTGGTCGTGACGTGTCAGCGAACGGCTCGCTGGCCCGTTATGGACACGGTGGTCGAGCGGTTGCGGGGCGAAGCTCGTGCGGACGTACGGACGGTGCGATCACGCCCTGGGGTCTCATCAGAAATCCGATCCCGAGCGGTGTGTGCCGCACTTCCCGCCGAAGGCATGCAAGGTGAGGAGCGGGTGTGCCTGCATCCTGTTCCTCCCGGCCGACGAGGTCTGCGACCCGAAGGTCAGCGGGTGTGAGTAGTTGAGATACAGGGAATCCCCGCGAGAACGATCATGGGCAGGCCTCGGCGTCACTGCCGATCCCTCGGCATGCCAGGGTTCACCCGTCCGACTTTCGTCTCGCACCACGTTTGATGCCACGCCAGGTCGGCCTGGCTAGGAGAGTCGGCGCCCCCCAAGCTGGCCTTTTGCCCGTCGGGTCAATGCGCCAACTATGACGGCACCGAGACAGTCCGCAGAACGCGCGTGCGTACCGCCTCGGCAAGCTGAACTTCGGCCTCCTGAGTCAGGACACTCGGGTTGGTGACCTCCGGGCAGCCGGTCGACGATCTCGCGGGCGGCAGGACTGAGTTCGGGGTCGAGGGTGAGGCGTTGTCCGTTGACGTCGATCGTGGCGGAGCGGGCGACGCGTAGGGTTTGGACGAGCTTCTTGATCGTGACGCCGGTGCGGTTCTGCAACAGGCGGCTGACGGCCAGGGCGGCGAACACGACGGTCACGTGGGTTTCGATCGAGTCGCGCTGGTGGTGGAAGACCGGCCGGGCGCGCAGGTCGGACCAGTACCGCGATCTGCGCGACGCCATACGAGCGACCTCACGCCGAACCCAGCCGGAGCAGACATAGACCCACACAAGCGGAGCGCACCTTCGCGGATCAGAAAGGTACGCCCGCCTGCAGGCAACTCCATAGAGGCTCCATAGAGGATCGTGTCAGGAGGTTCGGTGGTCCTCGGTTACGAACCTTGCCATGACCCGACCATCTGCAAGGCGGTCCGCGTGCAGATCGCGTCCGCCTCAGGCGCGAAGTCGGCTGTCAGCACGAGGGCGGTGCGGGCCAGGTGCCGGGCCAGGCACCCGGCTGCGGCCGCCGGATCCCGCGCCACCATCGCTTCGGCGATCTTCTCGTGCTCGGAGTTCCGCGATGCCCACTCGCGAGGCTGCGAGGACAGCACGGACACCCGCCGGTAGCGCTCGGCGCGGTCCATCAGGCTCGCGATCATCTGCGCCTGCGACGGGCTCGTGAGTGCCACGATCCGACGGTGGAACTCGACGTGGGCGGCATCCCAGGCCGGCAGGTCGTCGTTCTCGACTGCCGCTGCCAGCCTGGCCACGTTGTCCGCCAGGGCCGCATGATCCGCACTCGTCATGCGCTGGGTCGTCACGGCAACCGCCGTGGATTCCAGAAGCACCCGGCTGCTGTAGACCGCGTCAAGATCCTCAATCTCGAGCGGCGGGACACGCGCACGGCGATTGCGCTCGGTTATCAGCAGCCCCTCGGCCTCGAGTAGCCGGATCGCTTCCCGGACGGGCGTGGTACTGACGCCCAGCTGCCGGGCCAGCGCGACCTGAGACAGCACCGAGCCGGGCTCAAGCGCACCCTCCAGGATCATCGTGCGGAGCCGGTTCCCGACTTCCGCGGTGGCCTGCGAGACGTTTGCGCCCGTATGCACCGGGCCGCCGGATGGCGACTGGCGCACCGCGGTCGGCTCGGCCACGTCATCCGCCTCGCCCTGTAAAGCCCTCATGTCCAATCCTGCCTATTGCGTTGACGGCCCCTGGCACCGAGGCGGCGGAATCGGCCGGCGCTAGCGCTCATGGTGACTCCGCTCACGGTACGGTGACGAACGGCGCGCGGTCGATGAACACCTGAAGACTGCTGATGACGTGCGCGTCGTGCCGGATGACCGCCATTGTGGGCACGGTCTCGACCCGGCCGTCCGGGAATGTGAACCGCTCCTGGAATTGGATCATGACGTGGCCGTGCGCATCCCAGACGTTGCGGAAGGGGTGCTGCATCGCGTGCGTCTCGTGCGCGGTCCGCAGCGCCTGGACCGCGGCCGCCTTACCGTGCAGCGGCGGAAGCGCACCGAACGTCAGGGTGAGGTCGTCGGCGAAGTCCTTGCTGTACCCCTCGAGATCGCCGGCGTCGACCAAGGCATAGTGGTCGACGAGCCAGCCGGGCACCTCGGGGCGCAGGGTCAGGATCTCGGCGACATCGGTGGTTGCGGTCATGAACTTCTCCGGGCACCTTTCCACTCTAATGCCAGCAACATCAGGAATTTCGCCGGTGGATCCATGCTCAGGCATGAACGCTCTGGTGTTCCAGAGCGAGCAGGGATTCGAGTTCCTCGCGCCGAGGGCGCTTGTGGAAACGGCCGCCCTGCATGATGTGCGTGATCCTGTCGCGGTCACGCAGGATACCGATGTCCTGCAGCGGATCGCCGTCCACCAGCAGCAGGTCGGCGAGGTAGCCTTCGCGGACCAGCCCGAGTTCGTCGCCCATGCCCATCAGCTGGCCGCCGTACATCGTGGCTGCCCGCAGGGCTTCGGCAGGGCTGAAGCCGTACAGTTCCACGAAATACTGCAGGTCGCGGGCGTTGGCTCCGTTCGGGTTCCACGGAAAACCGTAGTCGCCGCCGGGCAGTACCCGGATACCGCGGCGCCGCATCTCGGGGATGACCGTACTCCACCGTTCGAGCGTTTCCAGCATGCCCTTCTCGGCAACGACCGTGGCGTCCATGCCGAACTGCGCTGCCTCATAAGCGCCGGTGTAGACCACTCCCACCGCCGGTGCGACGAAGACGCGGTCCTTGGCTTCTTCGAGCAGGTCCAGGGCCTCCTCGTCGGCGTGCGTGCAGTGGTAGATGGCGCGGAAGCCGTTCTGCACCGCCTGCTTGACCGACGCGGCGGCGTGCGCGTGACAGGCCAGCCAGACCCCGGACTCGCGGGCCTGCTCTCCGGCCGCTTTCACCTCCTCGTCGGTGTATAGCAGTTGATGGGAGCCGCCGGGCACGAATGCGTCGTCGCTGGACAGCAGGAACTTGATCGTATCGACACCGTTGGCCGCCCATTTGCGGACGTATGCCCGTACCGCCTCCGGCCCGCGGCCGTGGTCGTCCGGATCGTGTACGTCGGGCACGGCGACGTCACCTTCCGGTGCGCGCTCGATACATGACGCGCGCAGCCGCGGACCGGGCAGCCAGCCGCCGTTGATCTCCGCGCGCAGCGCGATCTCGAACCTGCCGCCGAGCGATCCGGCCGAGTACGCGCTGGTGAACCCGGCATCCAGCAGAGTCTTGGCGTTGTGGGCGGTGACCAGCAGGTGTTCTTCCGCCGGGAGTTCCATGGTGGGGATCAGCCGGTCCACCGACGACGGCCACGACAGGTGGGCGTGCGCCTCGATGAGACCGGGCAGCAGGGTCTTTCCCGCAGCGTCGACGACCTCGGCGCCCTCCCGGTTCACCTGGCCCGAACCGGCGGCGACCTGTGTGACCCGGTCGCCCTCCACGCGCACCTCCCCGGCGAAAGGCTCGCCGCCGGTGCCGTCGAAGATCCTCGCGTTGATAAAGACAGTTGTCATTTTCCCTGCTCCTCAATTGCTCGGTCCGCAGTGCGGCACCGGGAAGCGCCGAGGCGCTTTTCTGCGAAATTCCGCACGGACGCGACGAGCGGTGCGGTGTCGTCCATGCCGAGCCATCCGTGCTCGGCGCCGGGCACGGTGATCAGCTCGACCTCGGCTCCTGCCCGGGTCAGTGCCGCGGCCAGCGCCTGGCTCTGCGTGAGGGGTACCAGCGAGTCCGCGGTGCCGTGCATGATCAGGAACGGCGGCGCGTCCGGCCCGACGTGGCTGACCGGGCTCGCCGCGCGCGCCTCGGCCAGGCGCTCGCCGATCGGGCCGCCGATCAGCTGAGCCTCGCGCAGGTGCGGGTCGGCCGGGTCGCACATCGCCGGAAGGTCGGCCGGCCCGAACCAGTCCACGACGCCCGCGACCGCCGGCCGCGGTTGCGTGGCCGCGGCATGCGGTTCCCCGGCAGCATCCCGAGCGCCAAGGCCGGCCAGCGCGGCGAGATGGGCCCCGGCCGACTCACCCCAGAGCAGCACGCTGGAGGTGTCCAGGCCAAGCTCGCTGCCCCGGGCGGCCAGCCAGCTCAGGGCGGCGTAGACGTCCCTCAGCTGGGCGGGGAAGATCGCCTCGGCGCTGAGCCGGTAGTCGATGCACGCCAGCGCCAGGCCGGCCTCGGTGAACGTGGAGACGGCGAACGGGAAGCGCCGCCGCGACCCTCTCATCCAGCCGCCCCCGTGCACGTAGACGACAAGGCCGGCCGGGCCCGCTGCCGCGGGAAGGTGCACGTCCATCAGAAGGGGCCGATAGCCCTCCCACGCCGCGAACTCGATGTCGCTGTAGGAGCGGGTACCCGGATGCCGTAGCTGTGGTGCCGGAAGGGGCTGGCTGGCCGGATCCGGCTGGACCGCCTGCCGCAGCTGTGCGATCAGCGCTGGACTGAGCATGGTCAGTTCCTCCCCGGCTGCGTGCCGTGTTCCCGCGCCGCGGTCGCGGCACCGGTCATGTCGTGGAGCATCTCCCCCAGGCCCTCGATCCGGCTGGCGAGCCGGTCGCCCGCACGTAGGTAGCGCTGCGGCGTGCGACCGATTGCCACCCCCGCCGGCGTTCCGGTGAAGATGATGTCCCCCTCCAGCAGCGGGAGGATCCGCGACAGCCTGGCCATGATCTCCCCGACGCTGAAAAGCATCGACGCCGTCCGGTCCCGCTGCATCACCTCGCCGTTGACCGAGCACTCGATCGCCAGGTCGTCCGGGTCGGGAACCTCGCGGACGTCCGCCACATACGGCCCGATCGGGCTGAACCCGGGAGAGGACTTGCTCAGGCTGAACTGCGGCTGGGAGCCCGCGAACTGGCGCGCGCGGTCAGACAGGTCCTGTCCGATCATGAGCCCGGCCACGTACTTCCAGCCGTCTTCGGCCTCGATCTGCCAGGCGGCCCGGCCGATGACAACGACGAGCTCCACCTCCCAGTCCACCGCGGCGGACGGCAGCGCGACAGTGCCCCGGGGACCGGTGAGACTGGTGAAGAACTTGGTGAAGACCATCGGCTCACGCGGAGGCTCCACCCTGGCTTCGGCCGCATGCTCAAGGTAATTGAGACCGACGGCGAAGATCTGCCGCGGCCGCGGCACGGGCGGCAGCAGTTCGCTTGCCCGGTAAGGCCGGCCGTTGCCAAGGCTGCTTCCCGCGGCCCAGTCCGAGATCTCCTGCCACCGGCCGAAGACCGCCTGGGGGTCAGCTGGGAAACGGCCATCGCTCGCCTGTGCGATATCGAAGTAGAGGCCGCCCTCGACCAGGTGCGCGCGGTGATCAATATTAGCGACCTTCACTCGCCACGTCCCTTTCCCGTGAACCGGTGGCTCCCGCCTCCTGCCCGGCTGGCGTCTCGGCAGGCGACGGGATGTCCACTGAACCGGTGGCTCCCGCCTCCCGCCTGGTCGGCCCGACCGCCGTCTCGGCGGGCGACGGGATGTCCGCGCCCGCCACCCGACTCGCACCGCGCAGTGTCACCACGGCGAACAGGGCGGCGATCACGGCCGCCACGCCGCACACCGCGAAGCCGAGGGAGTAGCCGGAACCGAGCGCTGCCATGGCGATGGGTGCGGCCTGGCCGGGGGGACTGTTCGGCGGCACCGAATTCACGGCAAGCGGACCGCCGGCCTGGGCGACCGCTCCGGCGGCGGCCTTGAGCCCGGGAGGCAGAGCGGAATCCTCCAGGTGCCTGCCGAACAGCGAAGACGCGCGGCTGAGCGCGACCGCGCCGACGATCGCCGGTCCCAGCGTGAGACCGAGGTCTCGCAGCATGCTGATCGCCCCGCTGGCCATGCCCGCCAGGTGTGCCGGCACGCTGTTCACCGCGACCGCGCTGATCGAGGCGATCAACAGCGCAGCGCCGACGCCCACGATGATCTGTGGCGCCAAGACCGCAACCACCGACCGGTTGGTGATACTCAGGGCCGCCATCCAGAACGCCCCGACGGCGATGAGAAGCGCACCGCCGCAAAGAACGACGCGCGGCTTGGCTCGCTCCAGCAAGCGCGCGGTGACCGGGGCTTGCACGACCATGACGCCGTTGGCTGCCAGGAACGGAACGGCCAGGAGGATCGGGCTGAGGTGCTGGATCACACCCAGGCGGAAGCTCGTTGCGTACGCGAAGCCGAGGAAGGAGAACATGCCGACTACCCCGACGACCGACACCGCCGCGAAGTCGCGGTTACGGAAAAGCCCGAGCTGGAGCAACGGCGACCGCACCCTGGACTCGGCGAACAGGAAGAGCACCAGGAACACGGCTGCCGTCACGAATGCGGTGACCACTCGAGGTGAGGACCAGCCGTCGCTCGGGCCCTGGATAACGCCGTAGAGCAACGCGGACAGCCCGATCACGATGGTGACCTGGCCGGCCCAGTCGAGCGAGCGTCCCTGCGGCGCGTTCGAGTCCTGGGCGAAGCGAGAGATGATCATGCCGATCACCGCGAGCGCCGCCACGGAGTAGAACGACAACGGCAGCGACCCGTAGGTCGCGGTGAGCCCGCCGAGAAGAGGAGCGAGGCCGCCGCCGATGGCCATGGCCGCGCCCCAAACCGCGATCCCTCGCGCGCGCTCTCGCAGGGTGCTCGTTCCGGCTGCCACCATGGCGAGCGTGCTGGGGAAGATCGCGGCCGCGGCGATGCCCGACAGAAGCTGCCCGGCCAGCAGCGGGGCGGAATCGTGGGCGAGCGCCGAGATCAACTCGCCGACCGCCAGCAGAGCGGCGCCGCCCGTCAGCAGGCGCTTGCGGCCGAACAGGTCGCCGAGCACGCCGAAGGTCAGCTCGAGCACCGTGATCGGAAGCAGCAAGACGTCGGTGACCCAGGTGACCTGGGATCCCGTCAAGTGGAGGTTCTGCTGCAATGCTCCGCTCAAGGTGGCGGGCATGGCGATGGCGAGCTGGGCCAGGCACACGCCGACGCAAACCGCGATGAGCGTGGCTGTGCGCATCCCTCCGGCCGAAGCCGGGGCTGCGCTCCTATCAGGGACGGACATGCTTGACTCCATTGTCAGGGTATGCAGATTCGAAAGGGGAAAGTCCTCTTGCTTCGCTTCGGACACAGTCAGTCCGGGTAGTCGCCCGCGGGGCGCTGTCGCGTCACTGAAGGTCGGGCAGGAACTCCGGCACGGTGCTGGCCCGGGGATCGGACGCCGCCCTGAGGATGGGGAACACCTCGGCGCGCATTTCCGCTTCGTACGCGCCGATCGCCTCCAGCAGCGGCACCTGTCCGCGAGCCGCCTGGGTCAGGGCCCGGGCCAGGGACGCGGCATCCCGCAACGCGAGGTTGCCACCGGTACCGTAGGCGGGCGGCATGGCGTGGATGGCGTCGCCGAGCAGGGTGACCCGCGAGGCCGGCCACGGCTCGGCCTGCTCCAGGTGACGTACCGTCACCGGAATGATCGTCGCCGGATCGGCCCGCTCCACCAGCCCTGACATGACCGGATGCCAGTCGTCGACGACCGCCCGCATGACGTTGTGCCGTGCATCCGCGGTCGCGCTCCAGAGCTCCGCGCCCCCGGGGAACACATCGCTGCCGGGCGGGGTGAACAAGCCGGTCATGAGATAGGGGCCGACCGGGTCGATCTCGGCGTCGGGCGCGAGATCGGCGACCGCCTCGGCGATCGGCCGCCGGGGCCGGTACGCGCCGCAGACCAGCAGGGTTCCCTTCGGGTCGGAGATCATGGCGAACCCGTCAAAGAGACCGGCAGGCAAGGTCGCCACCATCTCGTCGGTCAACGGCGCGAGCGCATAGAGGCCGCGGAGCCCGCTGTCCACAACCGGCACGCCAGGCAGAAGCTGTCGTCGGATGACGGAGTTGATGCCGTCCGCGGCGACGAGGACATCCCCGGTCGCGGACGAACCGTCTGCGAGCAGCAGTCGCACGCCGTCGCCATCGGCCATGAACCCGGTAGCGGTGCGGCCGAGGTGCAGAACGTCCTTCAGGCCGACCATCATGATCTGCCGCAGAGTGCGCCGGTTGACCGCTGTGTGGGGGCGAACGGGGTCATTGGGCGGATCCAGGTGAGGGCGCGTGCCCACTTCGTTGCCCAGGTGGTCGAAGTGAACCATGAGCGCTCGCCGCGGGGTGGCCGTCGAGGTCTGCGCGTACAGCTCATACAAGGGCTCAGGCAGGCACTGCTGCAGGGCCCGGCCGCCGTCGCTGTTCATGTGCAGGCGGTAGCCGCTGCGCACGACCTCCGGCGCGCTCTCGTAGACGGCGCAGCTGACGCCGCTTTTGCGCAGACCCTGCGCCAGGCCGAGCCCTCCGATGCCGCCGCCGACGATCAGCACGTGGAATGACTTGGCCGCGTAATCCGCGGTTCCCTTCCCGGGTGCAGAGCTCACGTCCACCTCCTCGTAGTACGTGAGGTGGATCATATAGCCTTAGAAACCAAAGTCCATAGAGTTTGGCCATCGATTACGTACGCAAGGCAACAACGGGGAGGGGACTTCGATGCTGCACCCGACCGCCTCGCTCGACCGTGACGGCGCATCCGGTAGGGAGCTGAGGGTGGCCTCACCGCGAGCCGCGACCGCCTTGCCCGGAGATCGGCCACACTGCTTTCTGCGCCAAGAGTTACTCAGTTGACCTGGCTTCCGCAGGCGGCCGGGCTGGCGGGCACGCCGGAAGAGCTGCACGGGTACGCGCGCGCCGTCCTCCCGGCGGTCCTCGCCGACGGCGGCCCGGCTCCCCCGCTGAAGGCGCCGACCCCGAGGGCGCCCTCCATGGAACTCTATAGACTTTCCCTCGCCGTGTTCGCTTTCCCTGTCGTTGTTCACATTGGAGGCACCACATGACGATCCCTCGCTACGTGCTGGCCAGCATGGAATCTGGGGGCGGCCCCGAGGCAGCCGTCGTATACGACGACACCGTGTACGGACTTCCCGGCGGTCCCTCGATGCGGACGGTGCTGGACGACTGGCCCGGGTGGACGGGACAGATCGAGTCCGCCATCGGGGCGGGCCGCCTGGGCCGGGGCGTTCCGGTGCGGGATGTGCAGCTCACAGCCCCGCTTCCGGAGCCCCGCAACCTCTACATGTGCGGCGCCAACTATGCCGATCACGCCCGCGAGATGCGCGGGCTTGCCCGCGACGCCCCGATCGCGCGCCCGCTCCACGGCCCGTTCTTCTTCCTCAAGCCGACCTCAACCGTCGTGGGTCCGGACAGCGCCGTCGCGCTGCCGCACGGCATCGAGCGCCTGGACTGGGAAGTGGAGCTCGCCGCGGTCATCGGCACCCCGGCGCGTAACCTGTCCGAGCAGCACGCCCTCGACTGCCTGGCCGGCTACACAGTGATCAACGACGTGTCCGTACGCGACCGGTTCAAGCGCGAGCCGGCTCCCGAGCCGCCGATGGCGTTCGACTGGTTCACTCAGAAGGGTTGGGCCACTACCTGCCCGATGGGGCCATGGCTCGTGCCGTCGAAGTTCTGCGCCAACCCTGGCGACCTCAAGATGACACTGATGGTCAACGGCCTCGTCAAGCAGAACTCCACGACAGCCGAGATGATCTTCGACCTGAAGGCGCAGATCGCGTTTCTCAGCCGGATCGTCCAGCTTCTGCCGGGTGACGTCATCGCGACGGGAACCCCCGCCGGCGTAGGCGCCGGCGACAAGAACTCCCGCTATCTGCAGCCCGGGGACGAGATGGTGGCCGAGGTCGAGGGCATCGGAACCTTGCGCAACCGGATCGAACCGGAACAGTTGAACGCCGCCGGCTGAGTATTCTCTCGGACGCGTTCGTGTACGGCGCGCTGCCCGAGCGCGCCGTAACGGACGTCCGCGCGAAAACGCGGCCTGCGCTCACGCCGGCTTACTGCCCGACCTCCAGGATCACCCAACTGCGCAATGTCGTCGAGCGGCTGACGCAAGCCGGGTCTGGCGGCCGGGCGACCCGGAGATCCTCATCGTGATGGACGCCGGCTACGACGTCGCCTACCTCACCCACGCCCTGGCCGACCTGCCGGTGATGCTGCTCGGGCGCCTGCGCTCGGACCGGGTCATGCTCCGCGACCCGGGCCCGGCCCGTTCCGGCCCCAAGGGCGGGCGGCCCCGCCGGCACGGCGGAGTCCTCACCTTCGCCAAGCCCGACAGCCGGCACCAGCCCGACCTCGCCACAGCCACGCACACCACCCGCTACGGCACGGCCGAGGCGACGGCCTGGGACCGCATGCACCCCAGGCCCACCCACCGAGGCCCCTGGCTGGACCACGCCAAAGAAGAACCGCCCATCCTGCACGGCACATTGATCCGCCTCCCGGTCGAGCGCCTGCCGGGCGACCGCGACCCGAAACCGGTCAGGCTGTGGTGCTCCGCCACCGCCGCAACACCGGTGGACGTGGACCGCTGGTGGCAGTCCTTCCTCCGCAGATTCGACCTGGAGCACACCTTGAGGCTCCTGAAGCAGACGCTCGGCTGGACGGCATCGAAGATCCGCCACGCCGACAGCGCCGATCTGTGGACCTGGCTCATCATCGCCGCCCACACCCAGCTCCGCCTCGCCCGCCCCCTCGCCGAGGACCTGCGCCGTCTTTGGGAGCGACCCGCCGCACCCCGCCGCCTCACCCCCGCCCGCGTCCGCCGGGGGTTTCGCAACATCCGCGCGACGGCGGCCCGTCCGTCGGCCGCACCGAAACCGTCCAAGCCGGGCCCGGGACGACCTCCCGGCTCGAAGAACAGGCAGCGCGCCACACGTCACGACGTCGGCAAAACGGCCAAACCTGCCGAATCGATCAAGGAATACCAAGCCCGCCGAGGATAAACGCCAAGCTCAGTGGGGCATGTCGTCGAGGGCAGTGGACATGTCGGCGAGGTCCGGCGGTTCGGCGGCGAACAGGACCACGCTGGCGTCGGGCAGGTCGGCCTCGGTGACCCGGAGGAGTCCGCCCGCCTCAAGGGCGGCCTGGGTGACGGTGTCGCTCTCGTCCGGTGCGGCGACGATGCGGCGGCAGCGGGGGTCGGCGAGGAAGAGTGCGGGGACGAGGGCGCATAGCAGTTTCGCGGCAAGCGCCGGGCCGGACGGCCCGTGGTCGGGGAGGACCAGGCCCAGGGCAAGGTCGTGGGTGCCGTACGGATAGCAGCTGTGCAGCGGGTGGTGCGCGACGCGGTGGACGCGCAGGAGCAGCGTCGGACCGCCCTGGGCCTCGGTGACGGCATACGTGCGCGCCGTCTGCGGAGTTACCGTGGCGGGCTCGTCGAGCTTGCGCAGCGTCCAGTCGGTACCCAGGACGGGTTCGGGCGGTGCCGGTACGACGGCGGTGTGGATGCTCATGGCCGGCTCACGGTGTCTCGGCGGACCGCTGGGTCTCGACCCAGCTCCGCAGTGCGGACTTGACCAGCTTGCCGCTGCCGTTGCGGGGCAGCTGTTCGGCGATCAGCACCTGGGTGGGCAGCTTGTAGCGGGCCAGGTGCCCGCCGGTGAAGGCGCGCACCTCCTCCAGTGTGGGCGTGGTCCCGGGCTCGCAGGTCAGCACGGCGAGCACGGTCTCGCCCCACTTCGGATGCGGGACGCCGATGACGGCCGCCTCCACGACACCCGGGTACGCGGCGAGAACGCGCTCGACCTCGGCCGGGTACAC
Source organism: Streptomyces sp. NRRL S-646 (assembly GCF_000720765.1). GTDB lineage: Bacteria > Actinomycetota > Actinomycetes > Streptomycetales > Streptomycetaceae > Streptomyces. The sequence continues at coordinate 178,756 of NZ_JODC01000002.1, read as the reverse complement.
GTTCTCCCCGCCGCTGATGATCATGTCCTTGAGGCGGTCGACGATGTAGTAGAAGCCGTCCTTGTCCCGGTGCGCGATGTCGCCGCTGTGGAACCAGCCCGCGTCGTCGAAGGCGGCACGGGTGGCCTCGGGGTTGTTCCAGTAGCCGGGCGTGACGTTCGGGCCGCGCACGCAGATCTCCCCGCGCGTGTCCGCGTCCCGCACGCCGGCCCCGGTGACCGGGTCGACGATGCGGATCTCCGTGTACGGCATGGGTGCGCCGGCCGATCCGGCCTTCTCCGCCGTGAGCCCGGCCGGGAGGTAGCTGGCGAAGGGCGCGGTCTCGGTCAGCCCCCACGCCTGCTGGAGCAGGATGCCGCGTTCTTCGTAGTTCCTGATCAGCTGGGGCGGGACGGGGGCGCCCGCGACGATCGCGGATCGCAGGGCGGAGAGGTCGGCCGCGGCGAAGCCGGGCACGCGGGTCAGGGCGCTGTACATCGCGGGGACCGCGAACAGGGTCGTCACGCGGTGCTGGACGAGGTCCTCCAGGCACTGGGCGGGGTCGAAGCCGCGGCGCACGACGACGGTGCCGCCGCGCACGAGGGTGCGCAGGGTGAGGGCGTTGAGGCCGCCGATGTGGAAGAGCGGGGCGACGGCGAGGTTCACGTCGTCCGGGCGGGTGTCCACGACACTTTCGACGTTGACCGCGTTCCACCAGAGGTTGCCGTGGGTGAGCATGACACCCTTGGGTCGGCCGGTCGTGCCGGACGTGTACATGAGCGCCGCCAGGTCGTCGTCGTACAGCGCTACCGGCTCCGTGCCACGTCGGTCGGCTGCGAGCAGCTCCGAGAGCGGTGTCCAGACGGCGGCGGGCGCCGTCGCCGCGGGGCACCGCGGATCTGTGTCGACCAGCACGTGGATGCGGGCGGGTATGTCGCTCATCACCGACTCGACGAGTGCGCGATGGCCCTCCTCGACGACCAGGGTGTGCGCACCGCTGTCGCTGAGGATGTGGCGCACCTCCTCGGCCGCGAGCCGGAAGTTGACCGGCACGAAGACCGCCCCGAGGTGTGCCGCGGCCAGCAGCGTCTCGAAGAAGGTCACGCTGTTGAGGCCGAGGTAGGCGACCCGGTCGCCGCGCCGCAGTCCACGTTCGGCCAGCCCGGCGGCCAACTCGGCTGTCCTGCGGCTGAGTTGGGCGGCAGAGATCTCATGGCCCTCGTAGACGAGTGCGCAGGCGGTGGGGTACTGGGCTCTGCGGTGCAGTGCCGCGGCGGGGCTGATGTCGACGGCGGCCATGCGGCGGCTCCTTCGATGGCTGTCGTGCGGAAGTGAGAAGGGGAGACGGTTCAGAGGCCGGCGCCACCGGCCGGGGAACGGAATCCGCGGACGGCGATGCCGCCGTCGGCGGGGATCACGGCGCCGGTGACGGTGCCGCTGTTGGCGCGGGAGGCGAGCAGGACGTACGGGCCGGTGAAGTCCTCCGGCTCGACGCTGGAGTCGTACAGCGGGATGAGCGGTTGCTGTTCCTGTCCGGACGCCTCGTTCTTGGCGAAGGAGGCTTCGAGCGTGCGGTTCTGCAGGCCCAGGCTCTGCGGGCCGCGCAGCTTGGTGCGCATGCCGCCGACGGCGACGCCGTTGACGCGGACGCGCGGCGCCAGCTCGTAGGCGAACTGCCGGAGCAGGCCGAGGCAGGCGTGCTTGCTGGCGGTGTACAGGGGGCCGCCACCGTCGGTGTGGAAGGAGGCGTTGGACAGGGTCATCACGATGCTGCCGCGCGTGGCGACGAGTTCCCGCCAGGCCGCCTCGACGGCGAGGCCGTAGCCCTTGACGTTGATGCCGAAGATTTCGTCGAACGCCTCGGACAGCTCCTTGCCGTCGAGCTTGGTGACGCTGCGGTGGTAGTCCCAGATCCCGGCGTTGGGGACGAGGATGTCCAGCTTGCCGAACCTCTCGACGGTCGCGTCCACCGCCCGGTGCAGATCGTCCGGGGAGCGTACGTCGCCGGTGAGGGGCAGCACCCGGTCGGAGAGGTCGCCCGCCGCGGCGACGACCTCCTCCAACTGCGCGGCCCCACGGCCGAGGACGGCGACGCTCGCGCCTTCGGCGAGGTAGCGCAGGGCGACAGCGCGACCGATGCCGGAGCCCCCGCCGGTGATCAGGGCGACCTCGCCCTCCAGCCATCCCATGATTCAGTGCTCCCCGAGGAAGTCGGTGACCAGGCGCTCGAACTCGGCCTGCCGCTCCAGCTGGACCCAGTGGCCGCAGCCGCCGAAGACGTGCAGCTGGACGTCGCGGATCTGCTTGAGCATGAGCTGGGCGCCGTCGAGGGTGATGGTGCGGTCGTCGCGGCCCCACAGCAGGAGGGTGGGCGCCTTGATCTTGTGAACGCGCTGCCACAGCGGGTCCATGCCGTGCCGCTTGGCGAAAGCGGCGTTGTAGGCGTGGTAGAAGGCGATGTGGGACGCGTCGAGGGACGCCTCGTAGCGGGCCTGCGCGGTGTCGGCCCAGCGCTTGGGCTCGGCGGTCATGACGCCAATGAAGTCCCGCATCTTCTTCAGGGTGGGGCCCTCGCCGTTGTAGTAGCGGAACATGGCCTTCTGGCCCTCGGTCGGGGTGGGCCCGAAAGGCAGCCACCCGCCGCCGGGAGCCATCAGAATCAACTTCTCGACCCGACCCGGGGCTTCGAGTGCGGTGGCGATGGCGGCGGCCCCACCGAGGCTGTTGCCGAGCAGGTGGAAGCGGTCGATGCCGAGGGCGTCCAGGGTCTGCAGCAGGGCGTCGACGGTGATCTCGGTGATGCTGCGGGCGTCGAGGTCGGCCTCGGTGGGGCGGTAACTGCCGCCGAAGCCGGGCTGGTCGGGCAGGATCACGCGGAAGTGCTCGGTGAGCGCGGGGAGGTTCTGGCGGTAGTTGGCCACCGCGCTCGCGCCGGGGCCGCCGCCGTGCAGCATCACCAGCACCGGGCCCTCGCCGGCCTCGCTGACCGCGACGGTGCCGAGCGTGGTCTGCACGGTGTGCTCGACGAGCTTCACCTCTGTGGTCTGTTCAGTGGTCACGAGCGGGCTCCGGTTCACAAGGGCTTACAGGAAGGTGCTGATGTTCTTGGCGAGCAGGACGTTCTGGTCGATCAGGATGGTGCGGCGCGCGATCAGCAGCCGTCCGTCGTCCGGGTCGCGGCGCAGCTGGTCGGTGCGGCCGCCGGCGTAGAGGTCGACCTCACGTTCCAGGCGGTTGCGGTAGCAGAGGAAGGCGGACTCGGCGACGTACTCGCCGGGCTCGTCGGCCGGCCAGACCAGGATGTTGGTGATCAGATGCCGGGTCCGCGACGGCGGGTCCTCGGCCCAGGCCATGCCCGAGTCGAACCGGCGGATGCGCCAGGCCAGGCTCGCCTTGGTCTCGTCGAAGATGGCGACCTCGCCGGGCGAGCCGTCGGCCAGGGCCTGCTGGCGCCGCAGGCGGTTGGTGCGTACCGGCGCCCAGTAGTGCAGGTCGTCGGTGAACAGCTCCAGCCAGTCGGCGTAGCGGTGCTGGTCGAGCAGCTGTGCCTCGACGGCGTACAGGCGCTGTACCTCGAAGTGGAGCCGCATGTCCTCGTCGACGGCGGGTGCGGTCGTCCGGGGGGTCTCCGGGGGGTGGATGCTCATCGGGGGTCCTCCTGCGGGCCGCGCCGGGTGGTGCCATTCCAGCGCGGAGGGGGCGGTTCGGGGAGCGCGTGTGCCACAAGGCGGCACGTGGCGGTTCAGCGCTTCAGCAGCGTGCGCAGATCCGCACTCTCGTCGGACAGGACGGCCGCGTCGACAGCGACACCGCGATCGATGATCCGCCGGGCGGCCTGGATGTCGCGTGGTCGGTCGATGGCGGCCGCGGCCACCAGCCGGTCGCCCAGCAGTCCGAAGACGGTGAAGGCGCCGTCGCCCGGAGCCCCGCGCAGCACGGTGCGCTCGGCGTCCGCCATCGTGCCGACCGCCTCCAGCCGGGAGCCGTGCCGGTCGGACCAGAACCAGGAAGCGCCGAAGGACGGCAGGGGGCGGCCGAGGATGCCGTGGGCGGCGGCCTCGCCGTCGCGCTGGGCGGCCTCCCAGTGCTCATGACGGACCTTGTGCCCCTCGGGGCGGGCGACGTCGCCGACGGCGAGGACATTGGGGTGGGAGGTGCGCTGACCGGGGTGGACGACCACACCGTTGTCGACGTGCAGCCCCGCGGCCTCGGCCAGTTCCGTGGCCGGACGCATGCCGATGCCGACCACCACGGTGTCGGCGAGCACGGGTGCCCCGTAGCCGGTGAGGTGCAGCAGGACTCCGAGGTTGCCTGGACGACGCTCGATGCATTCGACGCCGGCGGTCAGGACGCCGATGCCTTCGGCGGAGTGCCTCCGATGCAGTGCGTTCGCGATGTCGTCCCCGACCGCTGCGGTCAGTGGCACCGCTAGCGGGTCGATGAGGGTGACGCGGCAGCCCAGGGCGTGGGCGACGGCCGCGGTCTCCGCGCCGATCAGCCCGGCACCGATCACCGCCACCCGGGCGCCGGGTAGCAGCCGCTCCCGCAGCCGTTCGGCATCCTCCCAGGTGCGCAGCAGGTGTACGGCCGGGTCGTCACCGCCCGGCACCGGCAGGGGGCGCGCGGTGCCGCCGGTGGCCAGCACGATCCGGTCGGCTGCAGCAAGCTCGCCGTCGGCCAGCTCCAGTCCGCCCTCGTGTGGGCGGATCGCCCGGACCGGGGCACCGTCGCGGAGTTCGATGCCCTGCTCGTCGTACCACTGCTCGGGCCGCAGCAGGATGTTCTCGCGGCGGGACTTGCCGAGCAGGACGTCCTTGCTGAGTGGCGGGCGGTCGTAGGGCAGCCCGCGCTCGGCGGAGTACAGGACGAGCTCGCCGTCGTAGCCCTGGGCGCGCAGCGCGTCGCAGGTCGAGACGGCGGCCAGGCCCGCGCCGACGACGGCGATACGCCGTGGCGCGCTCATGCGTCGGCCTCCTCGCCGGGGTGCAGCCAGACCTCATCCTCGCGCACCTCGACCCGGTGGGTGCGCTGGGCGAGGGTGGCAGGCATGCACTGCGGTTCGCCGGACTTGAGGCAGAAGCGGGCGCTGTGCAGCGGGCACTCGACCTCGCCGTTCTCGATCCAGCCGTCGGCGAGCGATGCCTGGCCGTGGGTGCAGGTGTCGTCGAGGGCGTAGTAGGCGCCGGCCTCGTGGAAGACGGCGATGGCGTCGGTGTGGCCGGTGGTCTCGGCGGGCACCTTCAGCGCCTCGCCCTCCTCGATGTCGCCGACGGCGGCGACCCGGATGCCGGTGCCGGTGGTGCTCATGGGGTGTCCTCGGGGTTCTTCTCGGTGTTCTTCTCGTGCCAGGCGGGCGTGTTCATCAGGTCGCGCCAGCGGGTGTAGAAGCCGCGGGCGGCGCCGTCGCTGTAGAGGCGGCCGGTGGTGCCGGGATGGACGCCGTCCTCGGACTGAAGCCCCAGTCCCATCTGGTAGTTGAGCGTCATGGAGCCGGCCACGAAGCCGTGCGCGGTGGCCTGCACCTCGCTCCAGTTCTCGCCGTCGTCCTGCTCGAAGATGCCGCTCGGCCCGAACGTGCGCAGGTTGTAGATGCGTTGGGCGTCCTTGACCTCGTCCGGCATCGACTTGTCGACGATGGTCCAGGCCCAGACCTCCATCTTGTCCGGGCCCTTGGGGTGCCACACACGGATGGAGCCGTTGACCGGCAGGTAGGAGAAGTTCGGGAAGACGGTGCCGTGCCCGGTGGTCATCGGTCCCTCGACCCGGGCGTCACCGAGCCGTTCGCGCAGCGCCTCGTAGTCGGTCCACTCGTGTACGACACGGTCGTCGAAACGACTCTTGGGGTGGGTCGGAAAGCCGTGCCCGTGCCCCAGCGAGTCGGTGTACTGCCGGCCCGGCGTCTGCACGATGTCCGTCTTGGGGCCTTTGCCGGTGGGTGACATGACCATCAGCGCGGAGGCGTGCGAGATGTTGACGTGGTACCAGTCGGAGGCGAACTGCTCGGCGGCGAGCTTCCAGTTGCCCTCCAGCACCCACTTGTGCACCCCGCCGACGGCCTCGGTGCCCTCCGGGTCGTGGTCGAGCATCGCGTCCAGGTACCAGGCCAGTCCGCCGAGCGCCTCCACCAGGGGCGGGGCCTCGGGGTTCCAGGTCGCGAAGACGAGTCCCTTGTACGTGTCGAGTTGCGCGACCTCGATCAGTCCCCACTGGTCCTGCTCGAAGTGGGCGGGGTAGTCCCCTCCGTTGGGGACGTTGATCAGCTTTCCGGAGGTGTCGTAGGACCAGCCGTGGTAGCTGCACGTGAACGCCTTCGTCGCCCCCGCGTCGGCGCGGCACACCCGCATGCCGCGGTGGCGGCAGGCGTTGAGGAAGGCACGCAGTTTCCGGTCCTTGCCCATAGTGACGATGACCGGGTCCTCGCCCATGTAGCTGGTGAAGAAGTCACCGGGCTTCGTGAACTGGCTCTCGTGCGCGAGGAACAGCCAGCTGGGCGCGAAAATGCGGCGCAGCTCCTGCCGGTAGACGGACTGGTCGCTGAAGATCGTGCGGTCGACCAGACCGCGGTCGAGGTCGAAGTAAGGGCTGACGTCGACGGCCGGCTCGGGTACGCGAGCCAGGCGGTCCTCCCCCACCCTTCGGGCGGGAGGTGCCCCCAGCCGGGCGGGCGTGGTTGTCATCGCTGGGCCTCCTCGGGCCGGATCGGGCGCGCGCTGCGCCGCCCTCGTGGGCTGGTGGTTCGGCGTGCGTTCAGGTGCACACCCGAAGGGTCGGAGCGCTCCGGTTCACGCGGTGGCATGGCGGCTCCCCCGCTTCCTTGCTGGTGGTTCATCGGACGGTGACGGTCAGTTCGGGCAGGTGGCCGGTGCCGGACCGCACGGCGAGCGAAGGGCCCGGTGTCAGTGGGACGCCGGCGTGCGCAGACCCGGTGAAGCAGCAGCTCGCCCGGGTGGAGAGCGCTGCCGTGCGCGTGGAGCGTCCGGGCCGGCCAGACCACGGCCCGAAGCGGATCGCCGAGGACGTCGGCCCCCGGGCCAGGCGCGACGCGCTCCCGGTCGGCGTACAGCCCGACGCACTCGCGCCGGAGCCCCGTGCGCAGGTCGTCCGTGGCGTCGGCGGGACGGCCGACGGCGACGCGCGTCGAGGAGGCGTTGTCGGCGACGGTGTCGGCCTGGGAGACGCGCCGGTCGGCGATGCGGCTGTCGATGATCTCCACGGCCGGCGACGGCTGGGAGACGGCCGCCCGGACCTCCGCGCCCGCACGCGGGGTCCGGACAGCCGCCGGCCGAGGATCAGACCGACCTCTGCCTCGGCCCGCGGGGTGATGAGCTCCCGCGTGTCGATGGTGCCGCCGTCCGGGGTCACGATCGACTGGAACAGGGTCCCGAAGCTCGCTTCGGGTAGGCCGAGTTGCTCGCACATCGGCAAGGACGTGAGGCCCGCCTTGCGTCCGACGAGGTGCTCACCCGCCGCGAGACGGATCCGTACGTCGGCCTCCTGCACGGCGTAGGCGCCGGCCTGGTCCAGGTCCTGGTACTCCTCGGTGACTGGTGCGACGGGAATCCTCCCCCAGCCTTCGGCCGGGAGGTGCCCCCAGGCCTCGGCACGCCGCAGCACCGCCGCCGGCTCCTCGACGAGCTGTGCGTCGGGGGTAGCCGGGGCGGCGAGGACGGCGGTCGTGGCCACTGTGGCGTGTCGCTGCATGGCCACAGCAGACGCTGCTCCCGGCCGCCGTGCCCAGCCACCGTGCCGAGATACGGCACGGGGTGACGATCGGATCCGTCACTCAGAGGCAAGCGGGGGCCCCGGTGTTTTACAAGGCCGAAACGATCAATTAAGCTGGACGCACGTCCATTTTAATGGCCACCCTGGATCCCCACGGAGCCCGCCATGCAACTCCCCTCCTCGCCTTCCGCGCAGCCCTCAGCCGCGGCGACCGGCGAGCCCGACCAGCAGACCGCGGTCGACAAGGCGCTCTTCCTCCTGAAGTCCCTCGCCGAACTGGACGGGGAAATCGGCGTGAGCGAGCTGGCCCGGCGGACACGGCTGACCAAGTCGACCACCTTCCGACTGCTGGGCATCCTCCACCGCAACGACCTCGTGGAACGTGTCGGCAGCAACTACCGGCTGGGATCCCAGCTCTTCGACATCGGCGTACGGGTCTACGGCCCCAATCCCCCGCTCCTGCAGGAATGCCTGATGCCGCATCTGGCGGACCTGTACGAGATGACCCACGAGACCGTGCACCTGGCCGTACTGCACGACACCGACATCGTGTACGTCAACAAGATCCAGGGCCACCGGGCGACCCGCTCCCCCTCTCGGATCGGCGCCCGCCTGCCCGCCTACTGCACCGGCGTCGGCAAGGCCCTCCTCGCCTTCGACCACGACGCCATCGAGGCCGCGATCGCCGACGGACTCGCGGCCCGCACTGAGTACACATGCAGCGATCCCGACCGTTTCCGGTCCGAGCTGCGCCGCGTCCGCCGGGAGGGCGTCGCCTACGACCGCCAGGAAGCTGTTCCCGGCCTCACCTGCGTCGCCGTACCGATCATGGGTTCGGCCGGGCGACCCGTGGCCGCCTTCTCCGTCGCGAGCGCCGACCGCCGCTTCGAGCCCGCCCGGTTCGCGCCGGCTCTGCGACGGGTGGCCTACGAGGCGGCACGCGCGGTCAACGCGGCCACAGCAAGCCGGCAGGCGGCCCCCTCGCGGCTCGACAATCTAGCTGCGGCTTGACCCTGGCACGAGAGCCCACAGGCCACCCACCTGGACGGCGACCCCGGTGTGCGGCACCGAGGTCGCCTCACGGACGGGCCGGGCCCAGCGGAGTGGCCTGATCCCGTCCAAGTTCACCGCTGTCCTTGCCAGGAGTGGTCAGCGGTGATGTCGCCTCCGACGTCCACCGGCGGCTGACGCCAGCATTCCGGGTCGGCGCCTACCGCGGCGAGAACACGTGCCGGAAGACGGCACAGCGCATCCTGATCAGCGCCGGACGCCGCCCCGCCCCGTTACCGGTAACGGCCCGTCAGGGCTGGAAGCGCGTGCGGGACGGCTAGGGCTCAGTAGGTCGAACTCACGCACGGAGCACGACGCCCAAGGGCGATCAGGCGGTCATCCCGCGGAGGGGAGCGGTCAGCCTGATCCGGCGTCTCCGACTGCGCGCAGCCCATGAAGGAACAGGTCGAGGAACCGGTCACGGACTGCGTGCGTGTTCATGCCGCGGAGGCGGGCGATGTGCGTGCTGAACCCGCCGATCGACGCCGCGAAGGTCTCCGCGGCCACGGAGCGGTCGATGTCGCTGCGGAGTTCGCCGCGCACCTGGGCGTCGCGGAGGACGTCCTCGATGACGGCCAGCGGCTGGTCGATGCAGTCGCGCTGGAACGTCGCGTAGAGCTCGGGGTGGTCGGGGAATTCGAAGCTGCAGCGAGCTCCGATCAGCCAGCGGGGGCTGTCGAGATGCTCGGCCATGGCGTCGTAGAGAAGCCGTATGTCCTCTTCGAGGCTGCCCGTACACGGCGGGTCGAGCCGCACGGACAAGGTGGCCAGGCCGGCCAGGATGAGATCGTCGCGCTCGGGCCAGCGCGAGTAGAGGGTTCGTTTGGCGACCTTGGCACGCGCGGCGATGGAGTTGATACGGAAGCCTGCGATGCCGACCTCGGCGAGTTCGTCCACGACCGCCTGGAGTATGCGCTCATCCGCGCCCGGGTCGCGGGGCCGTCCGGGCTTCGCCGCGGCCGGTGACGTGCTTGCCATGCATGTCCCTTCCAGGTCTGCTCGCGGTCCAGTTTCTCAGGTGGCCCAGATCGATCGTCAGTGCCGGACTTCGCCCGTGTCCCTTTTCACTACCGAAACGGTTTCGTATTCATGCTTCCTCGGGATAGATTTTCCTCGCACGGAACGGTTCCGTTCGAGGGAGTCGCTGATGTTGACGGAGGCCGAGCGCAAGACGTCAGCAGCCTCGGAGGGGCCGGACCGCGCGAGGCCGCGTAGCCGGATAACGCCCGAGCGCGAGGCAGAGATATGCGAGGTCGTGCTCGATGTGCTGCGGGAATCCGGTTACGAGGCCCTGACCATGGACGCCGTGGCCGCCCGGGCCCAGTGCAGCAAGGCCACCCTTTACCGCCGGTGGACGGGCAAGCCGGAGCTGGTCGCTATGGCGCTACGCCATCAAAAGCTTGCCACCCTTTCCCGTGTCGACACCGGATCCCTGCGAGGTGACTTCCGGGCGATGGTGGCGCAACTGGACGAACGGCAGATGATGGAGAACGCGTCGCTCATGCGCGGCCTCGTCCAGGCCGTGCACACCCATCCCGATCTGTTCCAAGCGCTGCGTGACCTGCTCGTACACCCGGAGCTGACGGGACTCGACAAGGCGCTCGCCCGGGCGGTCGAGCGGGGTGAGATCAGCGCGGCCTCGCCGACCCTGACCTACGTGCCACACATGCTCCTCGGTGCCCTGATCGCCCGTCAGTTGATCGAGGACAAGTCGGCCGATCGAGCCTTCGTGAGCCATTACCTCGACGCCGTTGTCCTCCCCGCCCTCGGCGCCTGAACCGCCGCACAACGGCGTACGGCACAACAAGCGTCGTGCAGCGCCACAGCGCCCCTCTCGCCCCACCTGACGTGCGCCACTCTCGTACGGTGGGCGCTTCTGGCCGTCGTCGCCGTAATGCACTATCGCGATGCGGCCGATACCGGTTCGTCTTCTCCCTCCACCTGGCGTTGTGCCAGGCGGCGGGCCGCCTGGATCGCGACATCGTCACTGCCCGGATCGTATCGGCGCGCGCCCGCCCGCTCTGTAGGTGTTTGCACTCCTCAGGCTTGGCGCCGCGCCGCCAACATCGGATCGTCCCCCACCGACAGGCAGGCGCCCTCGACACTCAGCCGAGACCTGTTCGCCCCGAGGCCGTTCCGTGCGACGCCGGTGCTGCTCCACGAGCAGCTGCTGCCGCATCTCGCGGACCTGTACGAGCTGACGCACGAGACCGTGCACCTGGCGGTCCTACGTGGCACCGACATCGTGTACGTCAACAAGATCCAGGGCCACCGGGCGACCCGCTCCCCCTCCCGGATCGGCGCCCGCCTGCCCGCCTACTGCACCGGCGTCGGCAAGGCCCTGCTCGCCTTCGACCCCGACGCGGCCGAGGCTGCCCTCGGCCGGCCTCCCGGCCCGCACCCAGTACACCCTCGCCGACCCGCGACGGTTCCGTGAGGAGCTGCGGCGCATCCGCCAGGACGGCATCGCTTACGACCGGCAGGAAGCCGCCCCCGGTCTGACCTGCGTCGCAGTGCCGATCATGGGTGCCTCCGGACGTCCGGTGGCGGCGCTCTCGGTCGCCGGCGCCCACCACCGCTTCGAGCCGTCCCGATACGCCCCGGCCCTGCGCCGCGTGGCCTTCGAGGCAGCAAGCGCCCTCACCGCAGCGAAGGGACGCCAAGCGGCAGCGCCGTACGACGTGAGCAGGCCGCCGGCGGCCTGAGCGGACCGCCGGTGCCCCCGGCATGCGCGGCACCGAGGTCACCGGGGAAGCGGATCGGACACGCCGACCCGGCCGATCCGCCTGCCATGCCGTCGCGGACTGTCCGGCCCCACCCGTTTGTGGAGGGATCCCGGTCTCCGACACGACCATCCCTGGTCTGGACGCGGAGAACGGTGGCCAGCCAGGCGTGCGCGCAAGAGCACCACGGTATTAGCCCGGACGCTCACGCCTGGCGGCCCCGGACCGCCCTGACGAGCGGCCAACGCCAGATTCCGCCCCGTCCCGGGGGTGGGCCAATCGGTTGTGCCGAGATGCGGCACACCAGGTGCGGCGAAGCTCAGCGTCTTTCGTTCCCGTGGGTCCGTGCCAGGTTCGTACCGCCGGTGCCGGGCTGGACGCGCGGCACGCTCACCACGATGTGCACCAGGCTCTCGTCCGCCAGTGACTCGTACACGTGGGGCCGGTCGCCCGGATAGCGCGCGAAATCCCCCTCGCCAAGCTCCAACGGGCTGTCGACAGGCCCCACGCGTACCTTGCCGCTGATGACGTAGAGGTGCTCCAGTGTGCCCACCGGGTGCGGTTCGGACGGCATGTCCGCACCGTCGCTGTGCCGGCCGATGCGCACCACGTAGTTCTCGATGACACCTGAGCCGTAGATGTGGTCGAGCGACCGTGACTCGTACCTTCCGTGCTGCTCCCAGACGACCTCGTCGCCCCGCTGCACGTTGATGACCTGTTCCCGCTCGGCGACCAGCCGGGTTACCGGCACGCCGAGGGCCGTGGCGATGGAGAACAAGGTGTCGACCGTGGGGTTGCCCGTGCCCTGTTCCAGATTCGACAGCGTCTGTTTGGCCAGCCCCGCCCGGCGGGCCAGCTCGGCCAGGGACAGGCCGCGCTGCTCCCTGAGAAGGCGCACATTGCGCGCGACTACGGCGTTTCCTTGTGACACACGGCCACTCTACGAGCTGCGGTCGGCGTCCTCCGCGCCGCCCGCCATTCGGAGATGGGCCAGCAGCGCCGCTCCGACGGCCTGTGGCTCTTCCACGGCGAGATGACCTGTATCGACCGTCACCAGCTTCGCCCCGGAAATCCCCTCGGCTAGTTCCCTGGCATGTGGCGGGGGTGTGGCGGTGTCCTGGGAACCATTGAGCACGAGCGTGGGGGCGGTGATCCTTCTCAGGTCGCGCCGAACGTCGTAGACGGCAAGGGCGTCGCAGCAGGCGGCGTAGCCGATCGGGTCGGCAGCGGCGAGGTCCTCCAGGAACGTCTTCCCGAGGGAGGTCGCGGCTGTGCCGGGATCGGCGAACCAGCGGCCGGGCATGGCCTCGAGCAGGGCGCCGGTCCCCTCGCGTCGTACGAGATCGGCGCGCTCCTGCCAGAACTGCGGCGGGCCGAAGTACGCCGAGGAACAGACCAGCGCCAGCGAGGCGACGCGGTCCGGGTGGTGCAGTGCGAGGTGTGTCCCCACACCGCCGCCGAGCGAGATGCCCGCGTAGTGGAAGCGGTCCCGGCCGTGGTGGGCGATGAGTTCGAGAACCATGTCGGCGAGGTCGCCGACTGTCGTACGGCCGGGTTCGTGAGCCCGGACGAGATCGCTCGGCGAGCCGCCGTGCCCTGGAAGGTCGTAGCACAGCACGCGGTGGCTCTCGGCCAGCGCCGCCACATGGGGGTCCCATACGGTCGTCGCCGTGCCGAGCGAGGGTCCCAGGACGAGCAGCGGCGCGTCGGTGGGACCGAGCACCCGGTGATGCAGCAGAGGGCGGCGTTTCACTGCGGCTCCTGTGGAGGTTCTCAGCGTTCGAGGAGGAGGGCGAGGCCCTGGCCTACGCCGATGCAGAGGGTTGCGATGCCGGTGCCACTGCCCCGGCGGGCGAGCTGGTGGGCGACGGTGCCGGCGAGGCGGGCGCCAGAGGCGCCGAGGGGGTGACCGAGGGCGATGGCGCCGCCCTGGGGGTTGAGGACCGCCGGGTCGAACTCGGGCCATTCGGCTAGGCAGCCGAGGACCTGGGCGGCGTAGGCTTCGTTGAGTTCCAGGACGTCGAGGTCGGCGAGGGTCTTGCCGGCCTTGGTCAGGGCGCGGTTGACGGCCTCGACTGGGGCAAGTCCGAAGTAGTGCGGGTCAATTGCCGATGTGCCGCTGGCGCTCATGCGGGCGAGCGGCTCGCGACCGGTGGCTTTCAGACCCTCCTCGTCGACCAGCAGCAGGGCTGCCGCGCCGTCATTGAGGGGTGAGGCGTTGCCCGCGGTGATCGTGCCTCCCCCAGCCTCCGGCCGGGGGGACCCCCATCTCGCTTCGCTCGCGGTGCGGAAGGACGGCTTGAGCTTGGCCATCGCCTCCAGCGAGGCGCCCGGCCGGACGCCCTCGTCGCGGTCGAAGGAGACCGGGTCGCCCTTGCGTTGCGGGATGGTGACGGGGACGATCTCGGCGTCGAACAGGCCCTGTCGCTGAGCTGCGGCGGCCTTGCGGTGGCTGTGCAGGGCGAACTCGTCCTGCTGCTCGCGGCTGATCTTGTGCTTGTCGGCGATGAGCTCGGCGGACTCGCCCAGGGGGATGGTCCACTGCGGGTCCATCCTCGGGTTGACCATGCGCCAGCCGAGGGGGGGTGGAGTACAGCTCGGCGTGCCCGGCCGGGAAGGGCCGGTCGGACTTGGGCAGCACGTAGGGCGCGCGGGTCATGGACTCCACCCCGCCCACCACGATGACGCTCGCGTCTCCGAGCGCGATCGCCCGGTAGCCCTGGATGACGGCTTCGAGGCCGGAGGCGCACAGCCGGTTGACGGTCACCCCCGGCACGGAAGTGGGCAGTCCGGCGAGCAGGGCGGCCATGCGGGCGACATTGCGGTTCTCCTCGCCGGCGCCGTTGGCGTTGCCGAAATACACGTCGCCTATGGCGGACGGGGCCAACTCGGGTGTGTGGCCCAGGAGTTGTCGGATGACTTGGGCGGCCAGGTCGTCGGGGCGGGCGGCGGCGAGGGCGCCGTTGTAGCGGCCGATCGGGGTGCGCACCGCATCCACGATGTAGACGGTCTTCATGTCAGGCGAGGCCCTCCGGGAGGATCAGCTTGGCATCGGTCCGGGCGGTGACCTCCTCGACGGAGATGCGCGGCGCGGTTTCGACGAGGACCAGTCCGTCGTCGGTGACGTCGAGGACGCAGAGGTCGGTGATGATCCGGTTCACGCACGCCCTGCCGGTGAGCGGCAGGGCGCACTCGGTGAGGATCTTCGGGCTGCCGTCCTTGGCGGTGTGGGTCATCACCACGATCACTTGGCGGGCGCCGTGGACCAGGTCCATCGCCCCGCCGATCCCGGTCACCAGCTTTCCCGGAACGGCCCAGTTGGCCAGATCACCGCGCTCGGAGACCTGCATCGCGCCCAGCACGGCGACGTCGATGTGCCCGCCGCGGTCATGGCGAAGGAGAGCGCCGAGTCGAAGAAGGAGGCGCCGGGCAGGACGGTGACCGTCTCCTTGCCGGCGTTGATCAGGTCCGGGTCGACCTGGTCCTCGGTGGGGTAGGGGCCGGTGCCCAGGACGCCGTTCTCCGACTCCAGCACCACCTCCACGTCATCGGGCAGGTAGTTGGGGATCAGCGTGGGCAGTCCGATGCCGAGGTTGACGTACTGCCCGTCCTTCAGCTCGCGGGCGGCGCGAGCGGCCATCTGTTCGCGAGTCCAGGCCATCTAGAGGCTCACCGTCCGCTGCTCGATCTTCTTGTCCGCCGCCTGCTGAGGGGTGAGCGCGACCATGCGCTGCACGAAGATGCCCGGCAGATGCCCTGCATCGGGGTCGATCGCGCCGGGTTCGACCAGTTCCTCCACCTCGGCGATGGTGATGCGCCCGGCCATCGCCGCCAGCGGGTTGAAGTTGCGGGAGGACTTGTTGAACACCAGGTTTCCGTGCCGGTCTCCGCGGGCCGCGCGCACCAGGGCGTAGTCGGTGCGGATGCCGCGCTCCAGGACGTACTCCACGCCGTCGAACTCCCGCACCTCCTTCGGCGGCGAGGCCAGCGCGACGCCGCCGGAACCGTCGTAGCGCCAGGGCAGCCCACCCTCGGCGACCTGCGTGCCCACCCCGGCCGGGGTGTAGAAGGCGGGGATCCCGGCGCCCCCGGCACGCAGCCGCTCGGCCAGCGTGCCCTGGGGAATCAGTTCCACCTCCAGCTCCCCGGCCAGGTACTGGCGGGCGAACTCCTTGTTGGCGCCGATGTAGGAGCCGGTCACCCGGGCGATCCGGCCCGCGGCCAGCAGGACCGCGAGTCCGGATTCCAGGGCGCCGCAGTTGTTCGACACCACGCTCAGCCCGCCGACCCCGCGCTCGTACAACGCCTGGATGAGCACGTTCGGCACACCGCTGAGCCCGAACCCGCCCACCGCCAGCGAGGCACCCTCCGGTATGTCGGCCACCGCCTCGTGGGCGGTGGCCACCGTCTTGTCCATCAGGCCGCTTCCTCGCCGGCCGCGAGGTCGGACGGGTGCTGGGCCAGGGGCGTGACCTCGACGCTCATGTAGGGGAAGAGCGGCAGGTTCCACAGGATCCGGTGCAGCGCCTCGTTGTCGGCGACGTCGAAGACGCTGATGTTGGCGTACTGGCCGACGCACCGCCAGATGTGCACCCACTCACCGGTCTTCTGCAGTTCCTGGCAGTAGGCCTTCTCCCGGGCCACCAGGTCCGCGCGGACCTCGGGGTCGAGGTCCCGCGGAATACCCACGCCCATGCGCACCGCGAACAGCATCGCGTTTCCTCCGGTCCCTCACTGTTCCGGCGCGAGCTCGAGGTCGTAGTGGACCTCGTGCCCGTTGCCGTCCGCCGCCGGGGCGGGGTCGAGGACCAGCTCGGGCTTGACGGCGGAGGCGATGTCATCGGTGACGTGCTCGCCGCCGCGGAAGTACAGCTGGGTGGTGAGCGTCTGGTGGCCGGGTGCGCTGACCTTCAGGTGGAGGTGGGCGGGGCGCCACGCGTGCCAGCCGGCGGCGGCGATCAGCCTGCCGCAGGAGCCGTCCGTCGGGATCTGGTAGGGGGCCGGCTGGACGGTGCGGATACTGAACGAGCCCTTCTCGTCGGCGGTGAGCCGTCCGCGCAGGTTCCATTCCGGTAGGCCCGGCGCGAACTGCGCGTACAGGCCATCGGCGTCGGCCTGCCAGATGTCGACCAGGGCGCCGGGCAGCGGGGTGCCGTCGGCGCTGCGCACCTGCCCCTGGAAGACGAGGGGGGTACCGCTCTCGCCCTCACGCATGGGCAGGGTGGCGTCCGCGGACAGGGCCGGGGCGCCCAGCACGTAGTACGGCCCTTCGATGGTGCCCTTGCTGCCAGGGCGGGCCTCGTTGTTGACCTCCTCGACCACATGCTCCACCCACACGTCGAGGAAGAGCGGCCACTCGCCGTCGATGCCGACCTGGATCAGCCAGGCCTTGAGGGCGTCGTACTCGGCGTAGGTGACCTTGTGACGGCGGATCACGTCGTGCACCGCGGCCAGGACCTCCGAGGCGAGCGTGCTGACCCGCTCCTTGCTGCTGGCGGCCTCGCTGCGCTCTTTGGCCTGGAAACGCTCGGTCGCCGAGGCCCCGGAGGCAGCGGCGGTGGCCTTCTGTTCCGTGCTCTGCTGTGTGGTGACATCAGTCATGTCCGGCTCTCCTTCGAGCTGGTCGTCGAGTCAGATGTATGGGCGGTTCAAATGTCCTGGCGGTAGTGCTTCAGCTTGTTGTCGTCGATCTCGATGCCGAGGCCGGCGGCCGCGCGTACGCGGACCGTGCCGTTCTCGATCCGCAGCGGCTCGGCGAGCAGGTCGTCGGTCATGTCGAGGAAGTTGGACAGTTCCGCGGGGCGCCGCGCGGTGGTCGGGAAGGCGGCTCCGAACGCGGCGCTGCACAGGGAGCCGATCTGGCCGTCGATCTGGTTGCCCATCACCACATCGACGCCCAGGCCCTCGCACTGGTGGACGATGCGCTGGGACTGGGTGAAGCCCGTGCGTGCCGTCTTCACGCTCACCCCGTGCGCCGCCCCGGCGAGGAGTTCGCGGGTGACCTCGGCGGGCCGGGTGGCGCTCTCGTCGGCGTACAGCGGGATGCTGCTGTGCTCGGCGAGCCAGCGCCGGCCGAGGACGTCGTCGGCCGGGCACAGCTCCTCGGCGAAGGTGAGGCCCACGTCCTCCAGCTCGCGCAGGGCGCGGGCCGATTCGGCCGCGGTCCAGCCCCGGTTGCCGTCGATGTAGAGCTCCACGTCCTCACCGAGGGCTTCCCGCAGGGCGCGGGTGGCCTCGACGTCGTCCCGGTAGGGGCGGCGCCCGACCTTCACCTTGAAGGCGGTGATGCCGTACTCGGCGCGCAGTTTCTCGGCCTCGGCCACCACCTCGGCCGCCGGGGCGAAGCCAACCATGTGGGCGACCCGCATCCGGTCGGTGAACCCGCCGAGGAGCTCGGTCACCGACACGCCCAGCGACTGGCCTATGACGTCCCACAGGGCCATGTCGAGGGCGGCCTTGGCGGTGGGGTTGCCGACCGTCCTGGCCAGCCGGGTCCAGATCGCCTCGCGGCGCAGCGCGGACTCGCCCAGGATGTGCGGAGCGAAGACGGTGTCGATGACGGCGATGATCGACGCCTGGGTCTCGCCGTAGGTGAAGGGGCGGGGTGGCGCCTCCGCCGTGCCGGTGATCCCGTCCTCGGTGTGGACGCGGACGAGTACGTGCTCGGCCGTGCCCACCTCTCCGCTCGCGAAGCGCAGCGCCTTGCGGTAGGGGATGGCGAACGGGATCGTCTCGATCCTGGTGATCTTCACGTCTGGTCCTTATCGGCGGATGAGCGGACTGCGCACGACGTGAGTGCCGGCAGCGCGGTCGGCTGCGTCGAAGAAGTCCTCCCGGTAGATGTCACGTGGGAAGAGGCGCGCTTTCATCAGGGCCTTCAGCGTGTCGGCGACCATGGCGGGGCTGCCGCATACGTAGGCCACGTGGCCGGAGGCGCGGGGATAGTCCTCGGCCAGCAGGGCGGGGACACGCCCGCTGCGGCCCCGCCAGCTGTCTCGGGAGAGTGCGGGACGGTAGGTGAACCAGTCGTGCTCCGCCTGAAGCGTCTCGAACCACTCCGCGTCGTAGAGGTCGTCCTGGGCGGCGACGCCGTGGTAGAGCACGACCTCGCGCTCGATGCCGGTCTCGACCAGGTGCCGGAGCATCGACACCATCGGGGCGAGACCGGTGCCGCCGGCCAGCAGCAGAACGGGTTCCTCGCGCAGCGGCCGGAAGGAGAACTGGCCGTACGGACCGGAGAGTGTGACCCGCTCCCCCGCACTCAGCGTCTTGAAGATCCAGCCGTCGGTGCACACCCCGCCCTCGGAACGCTTGATGTGCAGTTCGATACGGCCGCCGTCGGCGGGGCTGCTGGCGATGGAGTACGGCCGCTGCTCGCTGCCAGGCACATCCAGCAGGACGTACTGTCCCGGGTTGAACGCGAGCGGCTCGTCCAGCGTGATGACGACCCGCCGTACGTCCGGGGCGATGTCCTCGATGACGGTCACCTGGCCCGCCCGGTCCCGCACCGGGTGGATGTCCACGCCCTCCTCGACGTCCACCTCGCCCTCGATGACGAGGTCGCTTCGGGGGCAGGCCACGCACAGCAGTGCGCAGCCATCCTCCCGTTCGCTCTCCAACAGCGCGTACGGGGAGGCGTCACCGAGGTCGGCGTCGCCCTCGATGATCTGTGCCTTGCAGGTGCCGCAGGTGCCGTGGGTGCACGCGTGCGGCAGCCAGATGCCCTCGCGCAGGGCGGCGTCCAGTACCGTCTGGTCCTCACGGCACTCGATCTCCGCGCCGAGCGGCTCGATGCGGACGGTGTGAGTGGTCACTGCGGGTTCTCCCTTGCCGGACCCGCGGGTGCGGGGCTTCTCGGGCAGCGCCTGCACCCGCGGGTGGATTGCGGTGGCCGCTCAGGCCGCGAAGCTGAGCAGAGCCTTGTGTCCGATGCCGAGGTCGGCCAGCGACTTGTCGTGTCCGCCGTAGAGCTGTTCGTCGAACAGCCGCCAGTCGGTGACTGACGCGGGGTCGAAGTCGGGGTCGGACGCGGCCCAGCCATGCACCATCGAGGTGACGAATTCCGCGAACGGCATGTTCTTCGGTACGCGGAAGCAGGCGGCCGAGCAGAACAGCGGGTTGCCCCGCCAGTGCACGTAGACCAGCTGGTCGTCGCCGAACACCTCGGCGCGGTCGGCCGACGGGAACTCGTAGTCGTACAGCGCCTTGACCGTCATCTCACACCGCCTTGCCGTCGCCGTCGCTGTGCCATGCGGCCCAGGCGAGCTGGTCGGGGGAACCCGTGTACTCGCCGTTGTCGCCCTCCTGGATGCCGTACCAGGCAAGGACGTCGGGGACGGTGGGGCCGCCGCAGTTGCCCTGGTAGATCTGGTGGACGGGGAGCCAGGCCTGGACGTACTTCTCCGGCTCCCGTTCGAAGATCCACTGGCAGCCGTCGCTGCAGGTGTGGAAGGTCTCGTCGCGGAAGGTGCTGCGCCGGAAGGAGATCCGGGCCGGGTTTCCGGGCTCGGTGAAGGCCATCGGAACTTGGCAGACCTGGCACAGCTGCGGCAGTCCTTGGAAGAACACCCGGCCGCCGTCGGCCTCGATCTTCCGGTGCTTCTCCCAGACCGGCCGGTAGACCTGGTCGAAGGAGTCCGGGTACTGCTCCGCCAGCCACGCCATGTGGGCGTCGTCGGGCGTCTTGGTGGTGAAGGCGGCGGCGAACGAGAAGTTGTGCAGGATCTTGTAGACCTGGTGCGAGAGGTGGTCCTTCTCGGCGATCGCGTCGTTCACGTGGCGGGGCGGCTGAATGCCGTAGTACTCGAGGTCGGGGAAGAGCCCCCCGAGCATCTGCTCCTCGAAGTACAGCTCGAATGCCTCGCGCCAGCTCATCACCGGCTTGGGCAGCATGTAGTCCATCATCCCCGCGACCAGCGCGGACATCCGGTACGCCCGCCAGAACCACTTGTCGATCCAGTCCTGGATGATCGGCACGTTGCCCTCGTCCTGCTCCAGCAGGAACTTGATGGCCTCCAGGCCCAGCGTCATGTGCCGGCTCTCGTCGGACTGGGCGGAGAAGCCGAACGACATGGTGGGCATGTCGCCGTTGAAGCTGGCGCCGCTCATGAACGGCACGAACAGGAGGTTCGTCAGCAGGTACTCGAAGCTGAACGAGATGGAGATGAGGAACTCGAACGGCCCGGCGGTCATGGCGTCGTCGAAGAGGGACTTGGGCACCGACAGGTACCAGACCCGGTCGTGCATCTTCGACCAGCTGTGGAAGCCGCCGTAGTACTTGTTGTAGTTGCTGATGGTGTGGATCTGCGTCTGGCAGTGGCGCAATTCGTCCACGCTCTGGCACAGCGCCGCGAACCGGGGGGCGGGGCCCTCGAGGTGGCGGGCCAGGTAGGCGAAGTGGCGGTGCGCGGCGTATTCCAGGGGAGTGACGCCCTGGATGAACAGCTTGATGGCGTTCAGGTAGCTGGCGTCCGACAGCGACAGGTGCCCCTGACTCTGAGCGAAACCGTCCAGCACGGCGTACAGCCGCTTGTCCTTCTCGGCCTGGTACTTGTAGTAGGCGTCCACCGTCAGCCGGAAGGGATCCTGCCAGCCGTCCCAGTCGTGGATCTTGATGCCCTCGTAGCGGGTGTGCGGAAAGAGCTGCTCACGGTCGACGTAGCCCGGCTCCCAGTCCAGATCGCGGGTCAGCAGCGCATAGCGCTCCTTGAGCGGCAGCTTGCGGGCCGGCTTCGAGGCGGCCTTCTTCGTCGGCACGCTCATGTCAGTGCTCCCAACTCACGATGATCCGGTCGTCGTCCCACTCGGAGAAGTTGCCGGTGTAGGAGACGATGGCCAGCTGGAACTCGCCGGTCTCCCACTCCCGCCCGAGGCGGTTCTCGACGCTTTCGCGGTTGATGACGATCCGGCCCGCCGCCTGCAGCTTGACGAGGCCGGGAAGGTGACGGAGGGTCAGTTCGGGGTTGTCGTCCTTGATCGCCTCGATCAGGGCCCGGTTCTCCTCGGACTCCTGGAGGTCGATGGCGACCTGGCGCAGTGTTCCGGTGCTCATGCGGCGCCTCCGGTGGTCTTGGTCCATGCGGTGGCGTGGGCGCCGGCGAGGTCGCCGAGCACAGTGGTGCTCGCCGCCTGCGGGAGCGCCTGGTCGATCGCCTCGGTGAGGGCCGCGACCGCCTCGCGCGCCCGGTCGGCCCAAGTGGCGGCGATCCGGGTCAGGGCGGCGCGGTTGTCCTCGCCGCGTTCCGGGTCGTTCGCCCAGCAGGTGAGCAGCGCGTCCAGCCACTTGCGCTGGTCGGCGTACCACGTGGCCAGGTGCTGTGCGACCAGGCTGTACGCGCCGGCCCCGCCGAGCAGCGCGGCCTCGTCGAGGTGCTGGTACAGCAGCGGGTAGACGAGTGAGTCGACGAGGTCGACGGCCAGCAGGCCCTCCGCCCAGTCCTCGACGACCATGATCTCCTCGGTCAGGCGGCGCAGTGGCTGGAGGTGCTCGCCGTCAAGCCATTGCCGCTTGGCCTCCTTGAGCGCCTCGGCGGTGCCGCCGCCGGCGGCGATCCCGGCCCGGGAGAGCATCTGCGCGTTGCCGATCCGGTCGAACGCGGCGAAGGTGCAGCACTGCTCCAGGGAGGTGCCGTAGGCGAAGCGGGCGCCGGAGACGCTCACCAGCTGGGCCCCGGACTCGTAGTGCCTGAGCGGGACGACCACCGAGGTCAGCACTGTGTGCCACGCCTCGGGCAGCTTCGCGAGCAGGTCGCGCGCCTCCAGGTAGCCCAGCGTCTTGCCGAACTCGTCGTGCAGCGCGGCCCGTTGAGTCACGTACGGCGTGTAGTAGTACTGGCGCGGATCGGTGTAGCTGTACGGATCCGTCAGCCGCAGGGCGGAGAACCGCTCGTCGTACAGCTCGCGGTCCTGCGCCCAGGTGGGCCGGTAGTGGAAGTTCTCCCTCGGCTCGACGTCGAGTGTCGCTTCGAGATAGCGGCTCGCCGGCTGGTCGCCGAGGCGGTCGATCACGTTCTGGTAGGTCTGGCGCCTCGGTTCGAGGACCCGGTAGCGCAGTTCGTATTGCACGAGCTTCTCCTGACGGGCTTCATCGGCATCAGGGACGGTTGCCGCGCTGTTTCAGCGGCGTACGGAGGCGGCGATCAGGCCGAGCAGGAGTGTCTGAAGCTCGTCCTCGCCGGTGAGCCGGCGCGGTCCGTCGTCCGGGAGACAGGGGGCGGTGAGCCGGGCGACGGCGGTACGGCCGGACACGGCGGTCTCCACCCGGGCTTCGGCTTCGCCGCAGCCGATGGTGAAGGACAGGCTCCCGGGACCGGTCTCGTCCGCCAGGGTGAAGGCGGTGCCGTGCTCCCGGAGGACCGAGTTCGCCTCACAGACCAGCTGCTCGGCCAGGGACCGGACGACGACCTGCGTGTCGGTGACGACCGCCACCGGGCCGGCCTGGCTCGGCTCGGTCTCCGGCACGGGCGGTGGCGCCCCGTCGAGCAGGGACATCACGGAAATCATGAACGGCGTCATCGGGCGCTCCTTGCTCCGAGCCGACGTCCGCAGGGCCGCTCGGGCGGTGCGCCACTGCCGCGGCCTGCGGTTGCTCTGAGTGTTACAGCGCCGCAATGACGTGTGAAATATCGATTACTAATGGATTGATATCCGGGGCGTCATGTTCAGAAGACGTCCTGCTCGATCTACTCGACGTCGAGCCGATCGAGCAGGGACTGGAGTGCCTGATGCCTACAGACCCATGTCCTTGGCGATGATCGTCTTCATGATCTCGTCGGTGCCGCCGACAATCCGGTTGACGCGGTTGTCCGCGTACAGGCGGGCGATCGGGTACTCGTTCATGTAGCCGTAGCCGCCGTGCAGTTGAAGGCAGCGGTCGATCACGCGGTGGGCGACCTCGGTGCAGAAGAGCTTTGTACTGGCAGCCTCGGCGGGGGTCAGCTCGCCGGCCTCGAGAGCCTCCGTGGCGCGGTCGACCACGGCCTCGGCCGCGTCCACCTCGGCCTTGCAGGCGGCCAGCTCGAACTTGGTGTTCTGGAACGTGGCGACCGGCTTGCCGAAGACGACCCGATCCTGCACGTACTGCTGGGTGAACCGGACCGCGGCCTTGGCCTGCGCGTACGCGCCGTAGGCGATGCCCCAGCGTTCGGAGGCGAGGTTGTGGCCGAGGTAGTAGAAGCCCTTGTTCTCCTCGCCGAGGAGGTTCTCGACGGGCACCTTGACGTCGACGAAGGCCAGCTCGGCGGTGTCAGAGGTCTTCATCCCAAGCTTGTCGAGCTTGCGACCGACCGAGTAGCCCTCGGACTTGGTGTTCACCACGAGGAGGGAGATGCCGTGGCGGCGGTCCTCGGCCGTCGGGGCGGCGGTGCGGGCGCAGACGATCACACGGTCGGCGTGCACGCCACCGGTGATGAAGGTCTTGGCGCCGTTGAGGACGTAGTGCGTGCCGTCCTCGGAGAGCTTGGCGGTGGTCTTCATGCCCGCGAGGTCGGAGCCGGTGCCCGGCTCGGTCATCGCGATGGCCCACATCTCCTCACCGGAGACGAACTTGGGCAGGTAGCGCTTCTTCTGCTCGTCGGTGGCGAGCATCTTGATGTACGGCAGGCAGAGGTTGACGTGGACGCCGGACCCGCCGAAGGTGATACCTGCGCGGGCCGTTTCCTCGTACTGGATGGCCTCGAACTTGTGGGTGGCCAAGCCCGCGCCGCCGTACTCCTCCGGCACGCTGATCCCGAACAGGCCCAGCTCGGCGAGCTTGTAGTAGAACTCGCGCGGCGCCTGGCCGGCGGCGAGCCATTCGTCGTGGACCGGAACGACCTCGGCCGCGATGAAGGCGCGGAGGGTCTCCCGGAACGCCTCGTGATCTTCGTTGAATACCGTACGGCGCACGGACATGCTCCTTCGTCAAGGCTCGCGACCGGCGGAGACCAGCGGACCGGCGAGCACACAGAGGGGACCAAGCATCTGACTAAGCGCTTGCTTTTTCGAGATTACCGGCCGGCCGTCGTGGCAGTACAGAGACGCACGACACGTCAGAGCAGGTCCGAGGCGTCAGCGGGCGGCAGGTCGGCCGCCGCCCAGCAGCCACCGCAGGCGGGGCATCACCCGGGCGAGCAACGCGGAGTCCTCGCCCGCTCGGGTCGCGACGGCCAGCTCGACCTCCTCGGTCGTGCCCGACAGGGGTCGGTATGTGGCCCCCGTGATGTGCAGGTGCCGCACCGAGGCGGGCACGAGCGCGACGCCGAGCCCGCCGGCGACAAAGGCGACGAGTGTCGAGGTCTCGGCCACCTCCTGCACTGCCGAAGGATGGAAGCCCGCTCGCTGGCAGGCATCGAAGACGGCGTCGTACACCACCGATCGATGCTGGGAGGGGTAACAGATGAACGGTTCGGTCTGCAGCTCGGCCAGCGGCACGCTCTTCCGGCCGGCGAGTTCATGCCCCTCCGGCAGCACGGCGATGAGCGGTTCCCGACGGAACACCAGGACGTTCAGCTCGGGATCGCGGACCGGGGGGCGCAGGAACGCGATGTCCAGGGACCGGTCGTGCAGCGCTTCCACCTGGCGTGGTGTCAGCATCTCCCCCTCGAGCTCCAGCTCGATCCCCGGGAACTCCTCGCGCAGCGCGCGGGCCACCGTCGGCAGCAGCTCGTAGGTCGCCGAACCCGTGAAACCGATGGCGACCTTGCCGACCAGGCCGGAGGCGACGCGCCCTGCCTCGTCCGCGGCGGCGTCCACCGCGGCGAGGATGCCGCGCGCCCGCTCCAGGAACCGGGCACCGGCGGGTGTGAGTTCCACCCGGCGTGTCGACCGGGTCAGAAGTTGTACGCCGAGTTCCGTCTCCAGCTGTTTGATCTGCTGCGACAGCGGAGGCTGGGCGATGTGCAGACGCTCCGCGGCGCGCCCGAAGTGGCACTCCTCGGCAACGGCGACGAAGTACCGGATGTGCCGTAGCTCCATGCGGGGAGCATAAGGTGGCCGGTCGCGGCTCCCGGGCCCGTACCGCCTGATCAGTGAGGAAGGACGCGCAGGGCCTCCAGCGCCGCCCCGAGATCGGCCAGGGTGCGGGGGTCGGACAGGGAGCGACCGGTCAGTTCCTCGATCCGGCGCAGCCGGTAACGGACCGTGTTCGGATGCACGAACATCCGCTCGGCGGTGTCCTGTGCCCGGCCACCTGCGGCGAACCAGTGGCGAAGAGTCTCCAGGAGGCGCGTCCGGTCCTGCGGGGGCAGAACGAGCACGGGTTTCAGGATGACGTGCACCAGGCGTGTCGCCTCCTCGGGCGCCGCCGCGACGACCATGGCCAGCGGGTGGTCGTCGAAGCAGGCCGCGCCCGCCGACTCCCGGGCCAGCCCGGCGAGCGCCAGCCGTGCGAAGCGCAGTGCCCGGGGGGTGTCGCCGAGCGAGTCGAACAGCGGGCTGATCCCCATCCGGGCGCGGCGCCGCCGCAGGGTCCGGAGGCTGAGCGTCTCGGCGTCCGGCACGGCGAGGGACAGCACACCGATCTGCTGGTCCAGCAGCAGTCCCCAGGCCGAGGGCACGTGAGCCTCGCGCAACGCCGCCTCGATCCCGGGCAACGGTTCCTCTCCCGCCCCGAGGCCCGCGGCCACCACCACCGCATACGGTCCGTCCTTGGGCAGCCCGAGGTGGTGCGCCGCGTCGTCGAGCCCGGCACGGTCCGTGATGTCGCCCCTGCACACTGCCTCGACCAGTGCTGAACGTCTCGCCTCGCGCTGCCGGCTCAACTCGGTGGAGGTCTCCCGGTATGCGGTGGCGAGCACCTCCGCGTACCGGCCGAACAGCATCCAGATCTCCGAGGATCCGGCTGCGAGCTGGGCCTCAGCCACCTCGGGGTAGCGCCGGGCCTCGTCGAGGATTTGCGCCCAGAGCGAGTCGAACGCGATCCGGTAGGCATGCAGGGCGTCCACCAGCGGGACGCCCTGCTCGGCGCGGATCCGCCCGGTCTCGCGCGCCGGGCGGGTGTCGGGCTCGCTGCCCTCGGCGAAATACGCCAGGACGACGCGCGCATTGCGTTCGAGGGAAAATCGAAGCGATTCCCCGGGAACAACCGAATCATCGGCGTAGGAATCAACCTCTGCGCGAATGCGCACCGCCAACGCCTCACTGATTTCGTGAAGGCGCTCCTGCAGCACCGAAGCGACACCGGAGAGGTCCATCTCCGCAGCTTATGGCGGTGTCCTTGTTTCTGGGAACAAGTAGTCCACAGCGATGCTGTATGTGCTGCCATAGACGCTCCTCATTACGGACGGCAGCATGCCGCCAAGCATCGCTGGGACGCGCGATGCACGTAGTCGCAAGAGGAGACAGGCATGCCCAATCTCGCGGAGTTCCTGGTGGCGACGGCCGCCCGACAGCCGGAGCGCCCGGCGCTGCGGCTGGGAACGGCGACCATCAGCTACGCGGAGCTGGACGAGGCAACCGCCCGAGCCGCCGCACTGCTGCGCGCCGAGGGGGTCCGGCCCGGCGACCGGGTCGCCCTGATGCTGCCCAGCTCACCCGAGTTCGTCATCCTCTACTACGGCATCCTGCGCGCCGGCGGCATAGTCCTGCCGCTGAACCCGCTGCTCAAGGAGCGGGAGGTCGCCTACCACCTGGGCGACTGCGGTGCCGTGCTGCTCTTCGAGTGGCACCAGGCACCAGGTGAGGGCGACAAGGGCGCTGCCGCCGCCGGCGTGCGGCACCTGGTCGTCGAGCCCGCCGACTTCGCCGAGCGTCTCGAGCGGCACGAGCCCGATCGACAGGTCGCCGCGGTCGACGGGGACGACATCGCGGTCCTGCTCTACACCTCCGGCACCACCGGCCGCCCCAAGGGCGCCTCGCTGACCCATGCGAACCTGCGCCACAACACCGAGATCATCGTCACCGACCTGGCCAGGATGACCTCGGACGACGTGGTGGTGGGCTGCCTGCCGCTCTTCCACATCTTCGGCCAGACCGCCACCCTCAACGCCGCGGTGAAGAGCGGCGCTCTGCTCGTGATCGTCCCCCGTTTCGACGCGGAGACCGTGCTCGACATCCTCGCTCGTGAAGCTGCCACCGTGTTCGAGGGCGTCCCCACCATGTACGCGGCGCTGCTGCAGCACCCGGCTGCCGCGAACGTGGATGTGTCCGCCCTGCGTACATGCATCTCGGGCGGGGCCGCGCTGCCGGTGGAGATCCTTCACGGCTTCGAGCGCCACTTCGGCTGCATGGTGTTGGAGGCCTACGGCCTGTCCGAGACGAGCCCCGCCGTCTCCTTCTGCCGCCCTGACCGCCTGCGCAAGCCCGGTTCGGTGGGGACGCCCGTCCGTGACGTCGAGGTACGGCTGCTGGACGCCGACGGACAGGAAGTGGCCACTGGCGAGGTGGGCGAGCTGGTCGTGCGCGGCCCGAACGTGATGAAGGGCTACTGGAACCGCCCCGAGGAGACGGCGGCGGCCCTCTCCGACGGCTGGTTCCGCACCGGTGACATGGCCCGGCGGGACGAGGACGGCGACCTGTACATCGTCGACCGCAAGAAGGACCTGATCATCCGCGGCGGCTACAACGTCTATCCGCGCGAGATCGAAGAGGTCCTGCACGAGCACCCCGCCGTCGCCCTGGCCGCCGTCGTGGGCGTGCCGGACGACAAGCTCGGTGAGGAGGTGGCCGCCGCGGTCGTCCTGCGCCCCGGCGCGCAGGCCACGCCGGAGGAACTGCAGGAGTTCGTCAAGGAGCGGGTGGCCGCGTACAAGTACCCGCGCCGCGTGTGGCTGACCGACTCCCTGCCGACCGGGCCCACCGGCAAGATCCTCAAGCGGGAGATCACCGCATCCGGCGTCTGAGGATAAGGGATGAGGGCCTCCGAGCAGCTGTGGCGGCTCGGAGGCCCTCACGTCTGACTGGCGACAGCAGTCGGAGCCGGGTGCGGTCGGCGCTATCCGATCCCGCCCGTACGCCCGGCGACCTGTGCGCGTCGCCGGGCCATCCACGCGGCGATCTGGGCCCGCGAGGTGAACCCGAGCTTGGCGAGGATCCGCTCGACGTGACCGTCAGCGGTGCGCTTCGCGATCACCAGCCGATGGGCGATCTCCCGGTTGGACAAGCCGGATTCGATCAGGGCGGCGACCTCCAGCTCCCGCTTGGTGAGTGGCTCGGTGGCATCGGCGCGCCGGGCCACGGCCGTACTCCCCTCGGCGCCCAGGGCCAGATCGATCACGTCCCGCAGGCGCCACAGAGGAACGGAGAGCTCGCCACCCCCGGAACTCAGCAGATCGGGCCGGTGGGCGCAGTGGCGTTCCGCGAACTCCGACACCTGCGGCCCGAATGCGGCGATCGACGTGCCGAGGGAACGCCACACTCGCCGTGCCGCCTCGCACAGGGCGGCCGCGCGGTCCACCTCACCACGGTCGTAGGCCACCCAGGCCAGCAGGTCGGTGCACAGAGCGACGCCGATCCCTTCGGACGGGAGCTGAATCCGCAGTGCCGCACGGGCCGATCGCTCCGCCTCTTCCAGGTGGCCCAACGTCCACTCGGCCAGGCCCGCAGCCCAGAGGGAGAAGGCGCGGCCGGACCTGTCTCCATACGTCTCGCACAACGCCACCGTGCTGCGGCTGATCTCCACGGCCTCGGTTGCCCGGCCAGCGCAGGCGAGCGCGGTGGCGAGCATATAGCGAGCGGCGAGTTCCAACTCACGATCACCGCGGTCGCGGTGTCCGTCAACAGCGGTCCGCAAGCCCTGCACCGCGGTGTCTGCGTCTCCGGTGAAGAGCGCCCACAGCGCCCCCCAGTGGGTGACACGCAGCTTCACGCCGGGGTCGTCCAGTTCCTCGGCGAGGTCCGCAAGTGTGCTGAGCCACCGTGCGGCACTGTGGTGGTCCCCCTGGATCAACGCGATCCAGATCATCACCCACACGCCCTCGGCCCGATCCGGCGACGGCGCGGTGACCGCGGCGAGCGCCGCCTCCATTCGCGTCCGGCCGTCGGCGAGGAACCCTCCGGACAGCCAGTGGTAGCGCAGCCGTGCCATCAGGCGCAGAGCGGCTCGTTCCTCCCCCGGAGTGGAGAGGCTCCACTGCACCGCTGCGACATGGTCCGCGTGTTCCAGGCGCATCCGCTCCAGCAGGGCCTCCTGCTGGGGACCGCACCACTGGTCGAGGACCCACTGGGCCCGGCGCAGCATCACGTCGCGATGTCTGCGCCGCAACTCGTCCGCTTCGCCGGCCTGTTCGGCGTGTTCGGCCGCGATCTCACGGACGGGAGCGAGCAGGCGGTACCGCATGGTGCCGACATCGCGCTCGGCCAGCAGGATCGACTGCCCGACCAGACGCTCGATGGAATCGACGACGTCGTCGGGGTGGAGCTCGCCGAAAGCACAGACCTCTTCAACGAGCTCAAGATCGAAGGTTGCGGGAAACACCGACAATCGGCGCCAGAGGATCTGCGCGGTCTGCGGGCAGAGCTGGTGGCTCCAATCCACCATCGCCCGCAGTGATCCGTGCCGCGGCCGGGACTCGGCGTCCGGCGCGGTCAATGACGCCAGTCGTCGGCCGAACCTCTCCACCACCTGCTCGACGGTCAGCGCTCGCAGCTTCGCTGCTGCCAGCTCGATGGCCAGCGGTATGCCCTCCAGCAGTCGGCACAGCTCGACCACGGCCTCAGCGTTGTCTTCGGTGACATCGAACTCGGGATCGACGGCACGCGCCCGCTCCACCAGCAGGCTCACCGACCCGTCCGCGATCAGCTGCGCTGCCGGGGTGGCCGGTTCGGGCACGCTCAGTGGCAGCACCGGCCGCAGCACCTCCCCCTCGACACCGAGGGGTTCCCGGCTCGTGGCCACCACGCGCAGCTGCGGGGCCTCGCGCAGCATGACCGGCACCGCCGCCCGCACAGAATCCAGCACGTGCTCGCAGTTGTCCAGAACCAGCAGCAGTTTGCGGTTGCTCAAGAAGGACAGCAGCTTCTCACGCGGCTGCGTGGCGGACTGATCGTTGATGTCCAAGGCGCTGACCACCGCGGACTCCACCTCCGCGCCCCCTGCACCGATGCTCAGATCGGCCAGTCGGACCAGCCACGCGCCGTCGGGGAAGCCGTTGCGAGCTCGATAGGCCAATTCCAGGGCCAGCCGCGTCTTACCCACACCGCCTGCCCCGACGAAGGTCAGCAGCCTGGATTCCGACAGTGTCCGCTGTGCGACGTCGAGATCGCTCCTTCGCGCGATCAAGCGATTCAGAGACGGACCGACCCGGTTCCCTCCTCGTTGAGGGGCCTGGGCGCTAGTCATGCAGAGATCCTAGGCGAGTCCAACCCGAACACCACACCCTCGCGGGTCTGATCAATTCTCGCGACCACCCCCAGCAAGCAAAAGCCTGCTCGCAGCATCCACCCGCGACACCCATCTTGTCCCCGGCCTCAACCCGAGAGTCGGCGGTCCGACATCGCCCGCCGGCTCGGCGTGGCCAAGAGCACGGCGCACCGGCTGCTGACCATGCTGTGCAGCCGCGGTCTCGCGGAAGAGAAGCCGGCCGCCCGCCGGGCGAAGCGGCGCCGGCCCACGCACTGCTCCAGCGCCGGCAAAGCGATCGCGGCCTTCGACCCTGCCCTGGCGGCGGCCCGCAGGGCCGCCGGATGCCCGCCCCGCACGGACGCCTGTGCCGCCGTCTCTCTTGTGACGTAAACGTCGGGTTCACCAGGGACGTGGGCCGCCCCGGTCCGATTGGTGATGGTCGCCGCCCGCAAGGTCGCCAAGAGCCTCGGCGCCTGACGCCGCCGGTGAGCACGTTTGCCCCACCGAGTGGGTGCGCCGGCGGTGAGTGGCAGTCGGGCCCAAGGCCCGGAGGCCGGCCGTCGCGCGCAGGCCGACCAGCGGCCTGTACGGGTGGCACCTGGAATAGTCCGAGAGACGGCGAAATGGGCAGATCCGTCCCCTCACAGTCGCTGCACGTTCATTCCCCCGTCGATCACGGTGGCGGTGCCGTTGACGAACGAGGCGCCCTCCGAGGCCAGGTAGGTGGCCAGTGAAGCCACTTCCCCGGGTGTGCCGAGCCGTCCCTGCCCCCGAGTGATCAGATCCTTCAGCGGCGTTCCGGTGGCGGCCTCGAACTCTGTGAAGGCGCGCTCGATCATGGGGGTGTCGATGAACCCGGGACAGATCGCGTTGGCGCGCACGCCAAGGTCGCGCAGCTCAAGCGCCATCACTTCGGTCAAGCGCACGACACCGGCCTTGACCGCCGCGTAGGCGCCGAGCAGGGGGAACCCGACGACGCCGGCCAGCGAGGCGATGTTGACGATCGCGCCGCCGCCGTCCGTCAGGGCGGGAACCGCGTGCTTGTAGACCAGCCATGTACCCCGCAGGTTGACCGAGTACATCCGATCGAACTCGTCCTCGGTCAGTTCGTGGAGGAGACCGAAGCACTCGACACCGGCGTTGTTGACCAGCACGTCGAGTCCGCCCAGGGCACGCGTGGCCTCGGCGACCGCCGAGGCCACGCTGTCGCCGGAGCGGACGTCGCAGGTGACGCCGACGGTGTCGTGGCCGATCTCCAGAGCTGCCTTGTCGGCCCCCTCGATGTCGGCGATCACGACGCGGGCGCCGGCGGCGACGAACGCTTCGGCGACCGCCCGGCCGATGCCCCGGTGCGCGCCGGTCAGCAGCGCACGCTTGCCCTCCAGAATTCCGGTCATGCTGATGTCCTCTCCGGTCTGCGTCATGGTGATCGCGTTGTGGTGCCCCGCCGTCGCACGCCGGACGGTGGCAGGTATCCCTGGCGTGCGATGCGCGAGCGTCAGAAGCGGTGCTGCGGGGGCATCAAGCCATCGATGCCGCGCCAGGCACAGGCCCGGCCAGGCGCCGGGCAAGCACTCGGCCCCCGTCGTTCACGGCTCGTGTGCCGTGAAGTCGCTGGGCCTGCTCAGCCGAGGGTGGCCGCGGCCTTCGCCTTCCCGGCCTCGGCCGACAGCAGCGGCGCGAGGAAGTCGCTGATGGCGTCCTGGATCTCGGCGGCGCGAGGGATCGAGCCTGAGAGCACGAACGTGGTGTGGATCAGACCGTCGAGGCGCTTGCAGACGGTCGGCACACCGGCGTCCGTCAGCGCTCGCGCGTAGTCCTCGCCCTCGTCGCGCAGCGGATCGATCTCCATGGTGACCACCAGTGCGGGCGGCAGGTTCGACAGGTCCGGCGCGTGTGCCGGGGCGGCCCAGGACGACGTCACGTGGGCAGGGTCGCCGAGATACCAGGCCGCCATGCGCCCGCCCAGCTCGGTGGAGATGATCGGGCCGCGCGCGAAGGTCTTGCGGGACTCGGTGTCGGCGGTGAAATCGGTCGGCGGAGTGACGAGGACCTGGGCGGCAAGGCGCGGTCCGCCCTCGTCCCGGGTGCGCAGCGCGGCCACTGCGGCCAGGTTCGCACCGGCGCTCTCGCCACCGACGGCGATCCACTCCGGGTCGCCGCCATACCCGGCGATGTTCTCCGCCGCCCAGCGCAGAGCCGCCATCGTGTCGTCGATCGCCGCCGGGAACGGGTGCTCGGGGGCGAGCCGGTACTCCGGGGACACGACCAGAGCGCCGAGGCGCCGGGCCAGGGACGCGCAGGGCTCGTCGTAAAGGTTCAGGCTGCCGGCGACCCAGCCGCCGCCGTGGAGGAAGACGACCACGGGCAGCGGGCCCTCGACCGGCGGCCGGTACAGGCGCACCGTCCGCTCACCACCGGCGGTCGGGTACTGGGTGTCGGTGATGCCGACATCCGAGGGAACCGGCAGCTGCAGGTGCTTGAAGGTCTCGATGCCTGCTCGGATCTCCTCCAGGGAGGACTCCTCGAGCGGCTTGGCGCCCATGTTCATCAGGCCGGCGAGGAGGAAGACCGCCGCACCGTCGATCTTGATCGAGTTCGGCAGGTCTCGCGCGTCCCCGTCGAGCGAGAAACCGGCGTACTCGGTCGCCTGGACCTCGGCGCAGATTGCGCGGTACATCGGCGCACCGGTGAACAGCGAGAGCGGAGTCCGCGGCTTGCCCGGAATGTTGTCGCCCATGTACCAGGTGACCGCCTTGGGGAACAGGGTCACCTCGGCGACCTCCCGGACCACCTCGTTGTACCGGTCCTCGGCCGCGGCCGTCACCTCGGCCGTCCGGTGCCCGTGCGCGTCCGTATAGGCGATGAGGTCGGCGATGAAGTCGACGCTGTCCTCGATGGCGATCGGGTTGTTGAAGAGGGCCGCCGCGCCCTGCGGCCCGTTGACGTGGAACAGGTTCGGGAAGCCGTGGTTGGCCATACCGATGTACGCGCGCTGCCCGTCGGCCCAGTGGTCGGTCAGTTTCCGGCCGTCGCGGCCCACCACGCCCATCCGCATCAGGGCGCCCGCGCCCACGTCGAAGCCCGTGGCGAGCACGATCACGTCGAACTCGTATTCCTGGGCCGTGGTGGCGATGCCCTTCTCGGTGATCCGCTCGATCGGGGTCGTCTTGGCGTCGACGAGACGCACGTGCGGCAGGTTGAACGTCTCGAAGTACTTCGTCTCGAACGTGGCGCGCTTGGCGCCGTACGGGTGCCCCTTCGGAGTCAGCAGTTCCGCGGTCTTCGGGTCCTTGACCCGCTCCCGGATCCGGTCCCGGATGTAGTCCGCCGCCGTCTCGTTGGCGGCCGGGTTGTAGATCAGGTCGAAGTAGGTGGACGCGAGCATCCGGAAGCCGCCGCCGTTGTAGTACGCGTCGTACGTCTTGCGGCGTTCCTCGGGGCTGTCCGCCATCGCGGAGCGCGTGGCGCGCGGGTACGCGGCGCCGGCCAGGCTGTTGCGCGACTCCTCCCGCAGCCTCGGGTAGTCGGCGACGGTCTGCTCGAACTCCTCATCGGTGAGCGGACGGTTCCCGAGGGGACAGGCGAAGTTCGCGGTCCGCTGGAACACGGTCAGTTCGGCGACCTGCGGGGCGATCGTCTGGATGACCTGGATGCCGGTCGAGCCGGTGCCGATCACGGCGACACGCTTGCCGGCCAGATCGACGCCGTCGGCCGGCCACCGGCTGGTGTGGACGACCGTGCCTCGGAACGTCTCCTGGCCCGGGAAGTCGTTCGGCTTGTTCACCGAGAAGGCGCCGGCCGCGTTGATGAAGAACCGCGCGATGGTGACGCCGCCGTCGTCCGTGCCGACAACCCAGCGCTGAGCGGCGTCGTCCCAGACCGCAGACGTGACGCGCGTGCTGAACCGGTAGCTGCGGCGCAGGTCGAACCGGTCGGCCACATGCTCCAGGTAGGCCAGGATCTCCGGCTGCGCGGCGTACCGCTCTTTCCAGCGCCACTCCCGCTGCAGGTCCTCGTCGAAGGAGAAGGAGTAGAAGATGCTCTCGAAGTCGCAGCGCGCTCCGGGGTACCGGTTCCAGTGCCAGACGCCGCCCGGCCCCGAGGCCGCCTCGAAGGACTGCACCGACAGGCCCTGCTGGTTGCGGAGGCGGTGGGTGGCGTAGAGGCCGGAGAAACCGGCACCCACGATGACTGCGTCGACATGTGTTTCGTTCATGTGCCGACTGTGGGTTCAGCACGTTGCGAGGGCTACGGGTAGGGATACCTGATGCCATACCTGATCCCGTACCTGTCTTCTACCGGGACGGTCGGCTGCGGCGACCCGGTTCAGGTGCGAAACCGCTGGTGAAGGGGGTGAGCAGCCTGATTCACCAGACTTCCGCGATCTTTTGCAACTGATTGCACTAGCGCTCCCCGGGCCCTACAACTGCTCCCATGCCGCAGCACGATTCAGAAGCAGGAGCCCTTGCGATGTCCCCCTACCCTCACCTGCTGAGCCCCCTCGATCTTGGGTTCACGACCCTGCCGAACCGTGTCCTGATGGGCTCGATGCATCTGAGCCTGGAAGAGGCCGAGCGAGGCTTCGAGCGAATGGCCGCCTTCTACGCCGAGCGAGCCCGCGGGGGCGTCGGGCTCATCGTCACGGGCGGGATCGCCCCGGATGGCCGAGGTCGGGCCTTCCCCAGAAGCGCCATGCTCACCACCGAGGCGGAGGCCGAGCAGCACGCGCTCGTCACCGAGGCGGTGCACCGCGAGGGAGGCCGGATCGCGATGCAGATCCTGCACACCGGCCGGTACGCCTACCACCCCGATCTGGTCGCCCCCAGCGCACTCCAGGCGCCGATCAGCAGATACGTGCCGCATGTGCTGACCGATGACGAGATCGAGGAGACGATCGAGGCGTTCGTCCGTGCGGCCGCGCTCGCCAGGACAGCCGGCTACGACGGCGTCGAAATCATGGGGTCCGAGGGCTACCTGATCAACGAGTTCATCGCCCCGGCCACCAACCACCGCACCGACCGCTGGGGTGGCACCTACGAGAACCGAGTCCGGTTCCCTCTGGAGATCGTCCGTCGCGTGCGCGAACGGGTCGGCCCCGACTTCATCCTCATCTACCGCCTGTCCATGCTCGACCTCGTCCCGGACGGCAGCACCCTGGACGAGGTGGTCACGCTCGCCAAGGCGGTGGAGGCGGCCGGCGCCACGATCATCAACACAGGGATCGGCTGGCACGAGGCACGCGTCCCCACCATCGCGACCTCAGTGCCGCGCGGCGCGTTCTCATGGATCACTCAGCGCCTGAAGGGAGTCGTTTCCGTCCCCCTGGTGACCAGCAACCGCATCAACACCCCAGAGGTCGCGGAGGAACTGCTGGCGGAAGGCAGAGCGGACATGGTCTCGATGGCCCGTCCGTTCCTCGCCGACCCGGACTTCGTCGCCAAGGCACGCGCCGGACGCCCGGACACGATCAACACGTGCATCGGCTGCAACCAGGCGTGCCTGGACCACGGCTTCAGCGAGAAGACGATCTCCTGTCTGGTCAACCCGCGTGCCGGCTACGAGACGGAGCTGGTGCTGTCTCCGACGCGCCGCCGCAAGCGCCTGGCCGTGGTCGGGGCAGGTCCGGCCGGGCTGGCGGTGTCGGTGACGGCCGCCCAACGCGGCCACGACGTCACGTTGTTCGACGCCGACGACAAGATCGGCGGCCAGCTCAACATCGCCCGGCAGGTCCCGGGCAAGGACGAGTTCGACGAGACCCTCCGCTACTTCCGCGTCCAGCTCGAGGAGCACGGTGTGGACGTCCGCCTCGGCACGAAGGTCACCGCTGAGGTGCTGGCAGAGGGCGCCTACGACGAGGTCGTCGTCGCGACGGGCGTCGCCCCCCGCACTCCCGACATCCCGGGCCGGGATCGCCCGAATGTCGTCAGCTACCTGGACGTGCTGCGCGACCGGGTGCAGGTGGGCGAGCGGGTGGCGGTCCTCGGGGCGGGCGGTATCGGGTTCGACACCGCGCTCTACCTGACCGACCCGGGCGACGAGGCCAGCCGCCGTCCGGACGTCTACTTCCGGCACTGGGGCGTCGACACCGAATACCGCACGCGTGGCGGACTGTGCCGCCCTGAGCGGCCCACGGTGCCGCGTACCGTTCACCTCCTCCAGCGCAAGACCAGCAAGGTCGGCGCCGGTCTGGGCGCGACCACCGGGTGGATTCACCGGGCAGAGCTGAAGCAACGAGGCGTCACCATGGTCTCGGGAGTGACGTACCGACGCATCGACGATGAGGGTCTGCACGTCACGGTCGACGGCGAGGAGCGAGTGATCCCGGTCGACACGGTTGTCCTGTGCACGGGCCAGGAACCCAACCGAAACCTCTACGAAGAACTGCGCGAGGACGGGCTGTCGGCCCACCTCATCGGTGGCGCGGACCTCGCCGCGGAACTCGACGCCAAGCGGGCGATCCGCCAGGGCACGGAACTGGGGGCGGCGCTCTGACCCCAAGCCGTCTCGGTGTTCCGGCAGGTCCCACGTTCCGGCCTCCGTGTCCCACCCGCGCCTCGGACCACGGCACAGGGGCGGTACCGGCCGGGTGGCAGCGGTGAGCCGCGTGACGACGACCACAGCCAGCAGGCGCAGGACAACGCAACGTCGCCGCGACGAGAGTCCGCGGCGACGTCATGACCGGGCAGCCGCGCTCGGCCCGCCTCGTGCCGGCGGATCAGTGCGGAGCGAATTGGTCACCAACGCGATCCGGTATGCCACGGAGCCGATCTGGCTTCGCCTCATCACGGAACAGACCCTGATCTGCGAGGTCTCCGACGCCGGCAACACCAGCCCCCACCTGCGCCGCGCACGCGTCTTCGACGAGGGCGGTCGCGGCCTTTTCCTTGTCGCCGAGCTCACGCGACGATGGGGCACCCGCAACACCCTCACAGGCAAGACCATCTGGGCCGAACAGTCCATTCCATGAGTTCAGGTCCGTTCAGTCTCCTCCCGGCTGAGACTTCTGTGATCTCAGCACGGCCTCGCTCCAGCCGCCCGCGACAGCACCTCTGCCGGCAACCTTCTGTTCGGTGAGCTGATCCACCTCCACGGCGATCGGCTGCAGTTTCCGGTCCAGCAAAGCGGAAAGGAAGCCGCGCAGCAGGTATTGCAGACGCAGTGAACCCGGGATGAACACCCGGCGCTGCCTTCGCTGGATGCCCCGCACGATGCGGTCGGCGGCCAGCGACACCGGGAAGGTCTTGCCGGCAGCCCCGGGCAGCCGCGCCCGCGTCCGGGCGAAGTCCGCGTGCTCGTGGTCGGCGTCGCGCACCATCGGCGTGTCGATGAACATCGGGTAGGCGACGCCTACGCCGACGCCGAGGTGAGCCACCTCGACCCGGAACACGTCCAGCAGAGCCTCCAGTCCCGCCTTGCTCGCCGCGTACATGCCCTCGCCGGGCGGGGCGAAGATCGATGCGGCCGAGGCCACTCCGAGTACGTACCCTCGGCTGGCGATGAGGTGGGGCAGGCATTCCCGGATGAACCGCCAGTTGCCGGTCACGTTGACGTCGAGCACCGTGGCGAGCACCGACGGATCGAGGTGCCGTGCCGTGCCCACCGGACCGATACCCGCATTGGACACGGCGACATCGATGGCCCCGAACTCCTCGACCACGGCTCGCACGGCGGCCTCGACCGACTCCGGGTCGGTGATGTCGCACCGAAGCGCGAGAGCCGTACCTCCCAGATCCCTGGCGGCCTGCCGAACCGCGTCACCGTCGATGTCCAGCAGCGCGACCCGGTGCGTGCGCGCCAACCGCCGCGTCACAGCGAGGCCGATTCCACTGGCCGCGCCCGTGATCACCGCCACAGGTCGGGCCATCCGTTGATCCTTGCCTGTCGGGTCCGCCATGGCCGGTCAGATCCTCCGGTCGTGCCCGCGCCAGAAGGGCTCGCGGATGTCCTTCTTGAGCACCTTCCCGTTGGCGCTGCGGGGTAGGGCGTCGACGAACACGATCTTCTTCGGTGTCTTGATGCCGCCGAGCTTCGGCCGGCAGAAGGCCACCAGCTCCTCCTCCGTCAGCTGCGCAGCGTCGTTCAGTTCGACCACGGCGGTGACCGCCTCGCCCCAGTCTGCGTGCGGGGTGCCGATCACGGCGCAGTCCTGCACTGCCGGATGCGTCCAGATGACCTGCTCCACCTCGCTCGGGTAGACATTGAAGCCACCCGAGATGATCATGTCCTTCTTGCGGTCGGTGATGTGCAGGAAGCCTTCGTGGTCGAGGTAGCCGACGTCGCCGGTGTGCAGCCACCCGTCGACGATGGTCTCCGCGGTCTTCTCCGGGGCGTTGCAGTACCCCTTCATCAGCAAGTCGCCGCGCACGCAGATTTCGCCGGTCTCCCCGGTGGGCAGGATGGTGCCGTTGTCGTCGAGGATCTCGACGCGCACCAGCGGTGCGGGCCGCCCCGTCGCCGACAGCCTGGCGTCGTCGGCGATCTCACCGTTGCGGAAGTGCTCCTCGGGGCGCAGGAAGGCGATCGCGGTGGGGGCCTCCGCCTGACCGTACCCCTGGAACATCACCGGGCCGAAGACGTCGATCGCGCGACGCAGCTTCTCGGTGGACATGGGGGCCGCACCGTAGGTGAAGTACTTCAGCGAGGAGAAGTCCCGCTGCTCGATGCCCGGTATCTCCAGTATCCGGTAGATGACGGTGGGCGGCAGGTACAGCTCCGTGACGCGGTGCTTCTCCAGGAGGTCGAGCAGTTCGAGCGGGTCGGGGCGGTGCATCACCACGATCGTGCCGCCGCGGGCCGTGACCGGCAGCGTGAGGGTGCCCGCGGCGTGGGTCATCGGCGCGGCGACCAGGTTCACGATCGGCTCGTCCGAGGAGTACGGCGCGGCGAACATGTGGTGCAGTGCGCTGACGGTAAGGCTCCGGTGCGTGTTCATCGCACCCTTCGGCGCCCCGGTGGTCCCGCCGGTCGGCATGATCCCGGCCACCACGTCCGCATCCGGGATGTAGTCGGGAAGCTCGCTGGACGCTCCCTCGGTGAACGACTCGAGCAGAACCGCGTCCGCCGCCGACAGGGCTTGCGCGTCCCCGCTCAGCGCGATCACGGTCTTCAGTTGCTTCAGTTCTGGGCGGAGCTGCTCCACGACCGGCAGGAACTGCTCGTGGCAGAACAGCACCTCGCAGTCGAAGGTGTCCAGCATCCGCTGGATCTCCTCCTTGGGGTATGCGGGGTTGACCGGGACCCAGGCCATCCCCGCCCGCCACATGCCAAGAACACAGGCCCACGCGAGGGGATCGTTGGCGGCGAGAACCGCGCCCTTGGTCTCGGGCTCGATGCCACGTGCGAGCAAGGCGTTCCCCACGCGGCACGAAAGCTCACCGATCTCGGTGTAGGTGAACGTCTGCTCCCCCGAGATGAAGGCCACCCGGTCCGGGTAGGCGCGCCAGCCGCGGTCGAAGAAGTCGGTCACAGCCATGCTGGTGGTTCCTTATCTGTGGAGTCGACCCCGAGATGCGGGGATCGGTCGGTCGTACTGGTCTGTGGGACTGTCGCGGCCCGCGCCGTAGGGTGCGGCGTGCCGTGACGCGCCGCGGCCAAGTGCCCGCCGGGGCGCACGGGAACGGACGGTCCTGGCATGGCGAGGACCGTCCGGGCCCGGATGGCGGGAACCGACGAAGCCGGCGGTACCCGCCTGGTGCGGTCAGGACCCGATCCGTCCGCCCTTGTACAGCTGCGTGTTCAGGTAGCCGAACTTCATGTTGAGCAGATGGTTCTCGCCGTCCTCGATACGGGCCGCCCGGGCGTCGCGGAAGAGCTTCTCCATCGGGTACTCGCGGGTCAGTCCGTTGCCACCGAACAACTGCAGGGCCTCATCGGCCACCTCGAACGCGAGGTCGGTGCAGGTGACCTTGGTTCCGCCGGTGTAGTAGGGGTGCTTGGCCGGCGACAGCGCGGTGTACTCGGCGGCCCGCCGGGCCAGTGCGCGCATCGTCTCCACCTTGCGGGCCATGGCGCCGAGACGGCTCTGCACCATCTGGTGCTCGGCCAGCAGCGCGCCGCCCTGGCGGCGCTCGTGGACGTACTCCAGCGCGTACTCGAGGGCCGCCCGGGCCAGCCCCGTCATGAGCTCGCCCATCGCCACACCTGCCGTGGACCAGGTGGAGGCGTGGCCGTGCCAGTAGTCGTCGCCGAGTGAAACGGCGTACCGCGCGGGGACCTTGACGTCGTCGAAGAACAGCTCACCCTGGGGCAGGGCCCGCTTGCCCAGCTTCTCCAACGGCTTGCCGTGGGTCACCCCGGGCAGGTCGAGGGGAACGACGACCTCGACGCCGTGCGGGTGGCCCTCGCCGTCGAAGTACCCATCGCCGTAGTCGGCGACGATGGACAGGATCGCGACCTGGGCGACCGGGCCGTTGGAGACCCAGGCGGAGCTCTGCCCGTTGATCACGATGTCGCCGCCGCTGATTTTCGCGGTCAGGTTGCCCTTGTTGCCCTGCGGGGCGAGGGCGTGGCGCTCGGCGGGGTAGAGCATCGTGCCGTCCGAACCGCGGTCCGGCTGGGTGGCGACCCAGGCGCCGATCTTGCCCGCCGTCAGCTCGACCAGTTCCTGGTTGCCGGCTCGCTTGGCCATCATGTTCGGGAAGGCGGCGCCCGCCAGCGAGACCGCGAGGCCCGCGTCACCCCAGCCGAACTCCTCGACGACGATCGCCTGGAGCTTGGCCAGCTCCTGCGGCGGCACGTCGTCCGAGGCCGCGTCGAACTCGATTCCCGACGCCGCGGCCGTCGCCATGAACTCCCAGTACGGAGAGCCCTGTGCGATCACTTCATCGGCGCTCAGCTTGTCGATGGCGATACCCGCCGGGCGCATCACCTCGCGCGCGAACTTGTGCATCGCCTGCTGGACGGCGCGCTCCTCCTCGCCGAGGATCTCGAAACCGCTCTGTTCCACGAACGGCAGCCCGGGCCGTACCGATGCCGCGCCCTTGCCTTGCTGTGTCATGACTGTGTCGTCCTCTTCGCGTTCCTGTGGGCGGCTGGCGCTACTGCGCGGCGGCGATCGCCGCGGGCAGGTCCCGTTCGTGCTCCAGGTCCTGCAGGCCGGTCATCAGCTGCAGGGCCTCCTTGGTGCCGGGAACCTCGAGCAGGTTCCGCAGCGCGGTGTTCTCCGCGGCGAAGCCGGCGAACTGGGCGTCGACCAGGGCGCCGTAGACGTTCTTGAACACCTCGTTCACCGCGGCGACCGTGCTCGCCGGGCGCTTGGCGATGTTGCGCGCCAGGGTGTCGGTGTAGGCGTCCAACTCCTCGCGCGGGAGCGCGCGGCTGACGATGCCGTAGGCCGCGGCCTCCTCACCGGTGAAGTCACGGGCCGAAAGGATCACCTCGCGGGCGCGGGCCGGGCCGATCTGCATCGCCAGTCGTGTCGTACCGCCGCCGGCGGGGAGGATGCCGCCGCTCGTCTCGGGCAGGGCGAACCGGCTCTCCGGCGTGGCGAACCGCAGGTCCGTCGCGAGCAGGAACTCCAGTCCGGCGCCGCGGCAGATCCCGTCGACCACGCTGATGGTCACCTGGGGCAGGTTCTGCCACATGGTCGTCAGGGCCTGCAGGGCGTTGATGTCGTCGTAGCGGCTCTGCGGAACCGACGGGTCGCTGTCCATCCGCAGGATGTCGCCCAGGTCGAAGTGGGCGATGAAGAACTCCGGGTTGGCGCTGCCGAAGACCACCACCGCCGTCTCCCGGTCGGTGACGAGTGACCCGCCGAGGTCGAAAAGTTCCCCGGCCATCTGGAAGGTCATCAGGTTGACCGGCGGATGGTTGAAGTCGACGTAGAGGATCCGGCCGTCACGCCGGACGTTGAGTGTCTGATAGGTCATCGCTGACTCCTCGGTTGGTGCAGGCGGACGGTCAGGGGCTGAGGATGGTGATCGCGGCGGCGGCTTCCTCGCCGGCGTACAGGCCGCCGCCGTTCTCCGCGAGGGCGATGCGGGCGTCGGGGACCTGGCGGGCTCCGCAGGTACCGCGGAGCTGGTGGACGAGCTCGTAGATCTGCGCGAGGCCGGAGGCGCCCATGGGGTGGCCCTTGGACTCCAGCCCTCCGGACGGGTTGACGGGAAGGCGGCCGCCGAGCCGGCTGGCGCCGGACTCCGCGAACTCACCGCCCGAACCGATCTCGCAGAACCCCACCAGCTCGGTCTGCAGGAGTTCACCGAACGCCGACGCATCGTGGACCTCTGCCACCGAGACGTCCTCCGGCCCCACGCCTGCCTCCTCGTAGGCCTGCAGGGCGGCGAGCCGGGTGGCCGAGCGGTCCCAGGCCGACAGCGAGCGCACCGTTCCGGTGCCCAGCACCGCGGCCAGTACCCGGATCGGGTGCTGAGCGCCCAGCCGTCGCAGGCCTGCGGCGTTGCAGACGATGGCCGCCGCCGCGCCGTCGGTGAGCGGCGCACACATCGGAACCGTGAGCGGCCCCACGACGGGCCGGGCCGCGAGGATGTCCGCCGCCGACATCTCCTCGCGGAAGTGCGCGAGCGGGTTGTGCACCGCGTGCGCGTGGTTCTTCTCGGAGATGACCGCGAGCTGCTTCTGGGTCGTGCCGAAGGCGTCCATGTGCGCCTGGGCGAGTGCCGCGTAGTAGTCCATGAACACGCTGCGCGGCTTGCCGTCGTCGGGAAGCTCGCCGCCGAGTTCGGTCAGTAGGGCGCGCACGCCCTCGGGGTCCGAGACGTCCATGCCGCCGTCGAACACCCCGAGTGCCTTGCGCTTGTCGCCGATGCTCAGCTTCTCGGCGCCGACCGCGAGCACGACATCGGCCGCGCCGGAGCGCACATGCATGATCGCCTGGTGCAGCGCGGTGGCGCCGGTGGCGCACGCGTTCTCGACATTG
The DNA here is from genome assembly GCF_000720765.1 of Streptomyces sp. NRRL S-646. GTDB lineage: Bacteria > Actinomycetota > Actinomycetes > Streptomycetales > Streptomycetaceae > Streptomyces. The sequence goes on along the minus strand of NZ_JODC01000002.1, from coordinate 135,144 downwards.
ACCACCGGGATGCGCTCGAAGCCCATCGAGCGCAGCGCCATCTGGCCGGCGACCACGACCTGCCCCTCGAGCACGTCCTGGCAGGTGTTGCCGAAGTACGCGGCCTGCACGGCGCCGAGCTCGGCACCGGCGTCGGCCAGCGCCTCGGTCACCGCTTCCCGGGTCAGGTCCTTGACCGAGGCCTCCGGCCGGACCCCGAACCGGGTCATGCCGACCCCGGCGACCCACACCTGTGAGCTGCTGGTCACGCCGCGCTCTCCTCGGTCACACGCGCCAGCCCGTACGCCTCCAGAGCCCCCATGAGCTCACGGTGTCCCACCAGCTGCGCGGGCGAGCGGAACCCGACCCCGTTGAAGGTGTTGCCCAGCAGCCGCATCGCGGCGTAGGCCTGGACCAGGCCGGTGATCTGGTATCCGGACGTGCCGTGGATGACCGCCCGTGCCGTGACGTTGTTGCCGCGGCCCGTGCACCAGTCGACCGAACGATTCACCTGCCGGTTCTCACGGGCCGGTGTATCCGGCGTCATGGTGGCAGCCACCTTGTCGAGCGCCGGGTAGAGCTTCTCCTCGGGCAGCCACTGGAAGAGGACCTTGAACATGCGCTCCGCTTCGCGTACCCGCTGGGGGATGTCACCCTTCTCGTTCTGCATCGCCACGAACATGCGGCAGTTGCGTACGCGGCGGTCGTCCCGGAAGAACACCGGCATGGCGGTGCCGCCCCAGTTCAGGCCGGGGACCACCAGGGTGGTGCCGGGCACGACCATGTCCTGCTGGACGATGCCGTCGTACTTCTTGAGGACGTTGTCCTCCAGGTAGTAGGCGTCCTTGCGGATCACGTCGAACATCGACTGCGTCGATCCGACCGTCGGGATGTTCCGGGTGTACTGGCCGATCTCAAGCGTGTCGATGCCGGGGGTCTCCAGGACGATGCGGGCGACGATGTCGGGAACCGCGTACTGCATGGAGACGGCGGTGGACACGGCAAGTCCGGCTGCTGCGTACTTCGGGCCCCACTCGTCCAGGACCGCGAGCTGGTGGGACTGCTCACCGGCGGTGTCGAGATAGTGACAGCCCGCGCGCAGCGCGGCCTCGAGTACTGCGGGCGCGTGCCGCAGGAAGGGACCGACCGTGTTGCAGACGACCTTCCTGCCTTCGAAGAGCGCGGCCAGGGACTCGACGGAGCCGTCGACCTCGGCGATCTCGTAGTCGGCCGTCTCGATGCCCGGGACGGCGTTCATGATCTCCTGCAGCCTGGCCTTGTTCCGGCCGGCTGCCACGAACGGAATGCTGTACTCGCGCAGGTATTCGGCCACCAGGCGGCCGGTGTAGCCGCTGGCTCCATAGATGACAACCGGTCGGCGATCGCTCACGGCTGCTTCCCTTCCGTGATGAGTCGAGGCGCTGGCGCCGCGGCTCTACGCTTTTTACGTTGCGGCAAACTCTGGGCAACATCCGGCCACCGTGCTTCCGTGAGAGCGCACTCCGGGTTCCGCATTCGTGCATCCCGCGCCCGACGGCTGGTCCGACAGACGGCACGGGCGCTTGTCACGACCCGGCGGAACGGGTTTCACTCGATTCATCCGCCGACGAAGGCGATGGCGCATGACAGCAGCCCTGACCTGGTCAACCCACGGGTCCCCACAAGATCACGTCCCGGACGCCTGGAGCAGCAAGATGTCCCAGCTGCACCTGGGCTGGGCACTGTCGTTCTCAGAGCCCGAACCCGTCGGCGTGTCAGTGCGGTACCGGAGGCTGGACCAGCTGACCGTCGGAGAACTCCGCTGCGGCCGAATCACCGGCCGACAGGCAGCCACGAGCGAGGGCCCGCTCGTGGGCGTCCTCGTGACCCTCTCCGGACGGCTGATGTGCCGGTACGTCGGCGGCAGCGAGGTCGAACTCGGTCCCGGCGACCTGCTGGTTTGGGACAGTGAACTGGCGCACGACTTCGAGGCCGTGGGGGACCACCGTGAGCTATACCTGCTCCTGCCCCGCGAGCGGCTGCCCCAGGCGATTGCCGGAAGTGCCTCCCGCGCCGACGGTGTCGTTTCCGTGCGGCCAGGGTCAGGGCTCGCCTCGATCGCTGCCGCTCAGCTACAGGCCATCACGCGCGAGTTCGACCACCTGTCCGACACGGATCTGGCCATTGCCTCCCAGACCTTCTTCGACACCCTCGAAACGGCCCTCGTCCCCGCTCCGGAGCAGCCTGTTTCCAGCAGCGCCCGCGAGGCGCTGGTCATACGGACCCGCCGGTACATCGAGGATCACCTGGATGATCCGGACCTTTGCGCTTCCTCCATCGCCGAGGCGTTCGACATCTCCGTTCGCACGCTGCATCTCGCTCATGCCGGTACGGGCGCAACAGTGGGTCGCTGGATCCGGGAGCGTCGCCTGAAGGCCTGCTACCGGGACCTCTCACGTGCGCATGGCGGCACGACGGTCACCGACGTTGCCTTCCGCTGGGGCTTCAGCAACATGGGCCACTTCAGTACAGCAGGCATTCGGCGTGACACCCAGCAGCGTCTTGCTCCAGGGCCAGCACAGCTGGACCGGCACGGACAACGGCTGATTCCGAGGCACACCGCCCTGCCGAGGCGAGCCCAGTGGGTAGCAGGATTGCGTGCCCGGGGCCAGGCTGACGGTCGAGGCCTTCACGGCGACAGCCTCGAACATCGCTCTCAACTGGCCGTTCGCCGCCTCAAAACGCTGCTCCACCAAATTGTCCACGGCCTGGCGGTAGCAGTTCCTGGCGACGGTCAACCCGAGCCGGTCGAATTCGTGCTCCAGCGCTGTGATCTCGTCACTCAGCGGCGCGCGGGGCCCGTGGAGAGGCAGGAGACGCGCACCAAGCAGCCGCGACCTGGACCTGCCCCACATCTCCTCGGTGGTCTCGTACTCCGCGACAAGATCCAGGCCATCCGACCTGAGCGCCTCCCGCAGCTGCCAGAACGGGGTACCGGCAGGAACATCCCCCTCCTCGGCGGGCGCCGTCCGCTCCGCGACCAAGCGGACGAACTCGTAGAGCGCCTTACGGGATGCCAGATCGGCGTTTCCAACCCCGAATGTCCCGCGCCTACGGGATCGAGTTCACCAGGCGCTCGGCATCGCCGACGCGGAATCGGCTCACCCCCGTCACTCACAGTGAGCATCCAAACCCATGATTCGCCAACTAGAGTTCTCGGTCACAACAAGGTCCGGTGGCTGATCTCGTGATCACCGATACGGACGGGCGCTCTGAGCCCCAGGGCCTGCCCGATCCGCCAGGCGGGCTGGCGCGGGCTGCTGAGCCGATGGGCCAACCGGTGACCGACGGCTGCGAAGGCGGTGGCGTGAGCGGTCCGGCACAGTACGGAGCGCGGGAACCGGGTGGAGGCGTCGTCGGCCATGTCCTTGTTGAAGGCGAGATAGCGGCCTCGGCGTCGGGTAGTCGCTGCAAGTAGACCCAGCGTGCTGGTCTTGCCGGTGCCGGCGCCGGCTTGGAGCACCATGTGGTGGCCGCCCCGGAAAGTGTCGACAGCATGGGCCTGTTCGTCGGTCGGCGTGTGCAACAAGAGCTCCGCGGTGGAGAAGGGGCAGGGGGCGGTGTGTGCGTCGCTTCACCGGAGGTCGTCCGCGGCACGCGAGGCCCTGGACAGTGGGCGCTCGTGGTCGAGCAACACGCGTGCCGCGCAGGCGAGTACGACTTCCGGGATGTGTTGGACGAGGAGGTCCTGGAGCTGCACGATCAAATGCTGGTTGCGGGCCTGCTCGTCAAGTTCAACGGCTTCTACGACGGTTTGGGCGAGGAAGTGTGCAGGCTTCTGTTCACGGGTTGTTGCGGCCTGGCAGACCACGGAGTGCAGCGCGCGGGTGAGTGCGACGTTGAGCAGGATCTGGCCCGATGGGTCGGGGTAGTGGGTCGTCAGAACGTCGATTGGCAGGAGCCGATTGAGTTCGTGGCGGAGGGACCGCAGTGCGCGCCCTGGTGACTTGGCCCGGTGCAGGGCCATCAGGTGGGTGCGGTCCGTGTTCGTAGCAAGCGGCACTGTCAGCGAGAGGAGCGACCCGCGGCAGCACTATGAGCAGCGGTGACAGCCGCCACGCTCGATCTCTAGACCCACGGAAACGCTCCCGCCGAACAGCCCGTCCTGCGGTAACCAACCCGCGCATATCAGCATGGACCACGCGTCGAGACCGACACGCGCGCCACCGGGCACCGACCGTCCCCATGCACACAAGCGGCGCCCAGACCCCCATCCCGGGCGTCGCTGAAGACTGCCCCTTGACAGACCGGCCCCACATATCAGTGCTGTATTCCGCTTTCGATGGGTATAGCTGCTGGTAGCGGGGCGGTTGCGGGTACTCGGGGGCGGGTGCTGGGTCATGGTGCTGAGGGCGCGGCCGGGCCGTGACGGGGGCGAGCAAGCGGTGGTCCACCGCCTGGCGTCGGCCAGAAAGGCGCCGAAGGATGTGGTGCGGTGCCGGATGGTGGAGCTGAGCTGGGACGAGTGGCTGGTCCCGGAGATCGCCGACGAGCTGAGGTGCAGTCAGAAGACGGTGCGTCGCTGGCTGCACCGCTTCAACCTCTTGGGGCTGGAGGGCCTGGAGGATCTGGGCGGGCAGGGCCGCAAGCGAAGGGTCACCGAAGCCGAACGCTCGAGGATCGTCGGCCTGGTCAAGCAGACCCCGCCCGGCCGGCTCGAGGTGCAGCCGTCGAACGAGATGTGGGCCGCGGACGAGTCAGGGCCCTCGGAGTGGCCCCTGGACACGCTGGTCACCGCGACCCGGGACCTGGGCATCGAGGTCAGCCGCTCCCAGGTACGCCGGATTCTGCTCGCGGAAGGGGTCCGCTGGCGACGCACGCGATCCTGGACACGCTCGAAGGATCCGGACTTCGAGGGAAAAGGACGCGGATCGTCGAGCTCTACACCAGCACGCCCGCCGGCGCGACCGTGGTCTGCGCCGACGAACTCGGCCCGGTGATCCCCCGCGCTTTCCCACCGGCACCGGGCTGGTCGCCGGACGGGCACCGCATCAAGAACGAGATCGACTACTCCGGCGGGCCGGAGAAAACCTGGGTCTACGGCGCCTTACGCGTCCGCGACGGTCAAGCGATCACGATGACCGCCACCTCCCGTAACAGCGCCTTCTACCAGCGATTTCTCCAGTTGGTTGAGGAAGCCAACCCGACCGGCGAAATCTGGATCGTCACCGACAACCTGTCCTCCCACAGCAGCCTGTCCACCCGAACGTGACTGGAGGACCATCCCCGCATCCATCATGCCTTCATCCCCGTCGGCGCCTGCTGGCTCAACCTGCAGGAAGGCTGATGGCGCATCTTCCGCAATACCGCCCTCGCCGGCCGGTCATTCGCCGACCGCGACGACATCGACCAGGCCACAACCCTCGCGACCGACCAACTCAACGCCCGTGGCCAATCCCTGAATCTGGGGCAGGCCTGCCCCGCCGACTCGCCGGCTGGGGCCAGCAGTATGTGTACGCCGTCTGAGGAACCAAGCACTAGTTGCCGAATGCAACGGCACCCACGCTCCCGCCAAAGAGCCGTCAAACGGTGACAGGAATGTGAGACGCGAGAGCAATAAAGCCCCTCTGACCTGGGCATTTGACTTGATCACTAGAATCCGGTCCCATCATAACGTCGTGTACGTCCTGTACATTTTTTACAGAAGCAGAAGGAGGGGTACCGATGATCCGACCGTCCGCCCGTTACGTCCTGCCCGAGTTCACCGAACGCACCAGCTCCGGTACCAAGACGATGGATCCGTACTCCAAGCTGCTGGAGGAGCGGATCGTCTTTCTCGGGACGCCGATCGACGACACCTCGGCGAACGACGTGATGGCCCAGTTCATGCACCTCGAGTACCAGGCACCGGACCAGGACATCTCGCTCTACATCAACTCCCCCGGCGGCTCGTTCACCGCCATGTCGGCGATCTACGACACGATGCAGTACGTCGGATGCGACGTGGAGACGATCTGCCTGGGGCAGGCCGGCTCGTCCGCCGCGGTGCTGCTCGCAGCGGGCACGCCGGGCAAGCGGTTCGCACTGCCGGGCGCGCGCATGGTGATCCATCAGCCGCTCCTGGCCGAGCCCATCGAGGGACAGACCAGCGATCTGGCCATCCAGGCCGAGGAGTTGGGCCGGATGCGGGCCCGGCTGGAGGAGATGCTCGTGCGGCACACGGGACGCAGCCCGGAGCAAGTCGGCGCGGACATCGAACGGGACAAGATCCTGAACGCCCAAGAGGCAGTGGAATACGGCCTGGTGGACCGGATCATCCCCAGCCGCAAGGCCACCCTCGCCCCGCCCACCGGGCGGTGAGCGGCCGGTGCTCCCACCCGAACTTCCGCCACTGCCCGCCCTCACCCGCGCCGAGGGCGAGTTGATCGACCGTTACCTCGACGTGGTCGACCTGCTCGGCCGCATCAACCCGGCGCAGCACGGCGACACCTATCGCGGGCTGCGGGCCGCGCAGGCGCTGGTGAGCAAGGCGGCCGAGCTGCGCGACGCCCTGGCGCTGATGCACCAGCGGGGCGAGACCGAACTGCACGCCCCGACGCTGGGGCGTGCCCTGCGGGTGCTGGACGGGGAGCGGCGCACGGCCCGGGTCACGGTGCCGCCGCAGTCCGGCAATTGACGCAGGTACGACCGGTCCGGGCCTTGCGCCCTGTCGGCGGAGCGTCCGGACCGGAGTTCAAACGGACCAAATGAGGTACCCCCTTTTGGCGTAGTCGCGGCTCCTTTTTCGCGACCGTCAGGGTTGCGCAACGCGCCTGCCCCGAGGGCGGAATGTGATGCTCCGGTGCTGGTCCGAGCCTCCTCGGGGGCCTCAACGCTCCCTCGAACACAGGGGTGTCCACCCGAACGGGTGAGTGGTGAGTAACGACACAAACCCCCGGTTCCATTGGGATTTTCGGACTTGTATGGGTGAAGATCCCTGTCTGACGACAAGCCCCCGCCGCAGCGGCGGGGCGATCCGGGTGGACGCCGAGTCCTGCCGCCGCCCGGATGACCGGTCGACAGGAGTGGATCGGCAGGAGTGGAGGACCCAAGCACGACGGGTCACCGGAACGGTCAAGCCATGGCCGGGTCGAGCAGCCCTTGGGGTGAAGCCGCAGCAGCGGCCGGGCAACTTCGCCAGCCCGAATCCGACAGGTCATCCTTCACAGGCGGCTGACGAAGGGTTGCGCATGACTGCGCTCAATCGTGTCCCGTCGCTGATGGTCCGGGCCGGTACGGCCTCGGCTCTCACCATCGCCGCAGTGGGCGGCTCCATCGTGGTCCCGGGTGTCGCCTCCGACGCCGCGGCAGCCACGTCGGCGACGAAGGCGCTCCAAATCGCGGCTTCAAAAAAGGGTTCCCCGTACAAGTGGGGCGCCGCCGGACCGCGCCGGTTCGACTGCTCAGGGCTCACGCTGTACTCGTTCAAGAAGGCGGGCAAGACGCTGCCCCGTACGGCGGCCCAGCAGTACAACAAGACCCGGCACATCTCCGCGAAGAGCCGGAAGGCCGGAGACCTTGTGTTCTTCCACTCGGGCTCCAACGTCTACCACGTGGGCATCTACGCAGGGAAGGGGAAGATCTGGCACGCCCCGAAGACCGGGGACGTCGTGAAGCTGCAGAAGATCTGGACCAGAAGCGTCTGGTACGGCCGGGTCAGCTGACTCTCCCGCGGGGGCGACGGCAACCTGACACGCCGTCGCCCCCGCGGGGCCTTACGCGGCTCCAGAGCGCCCCAGAGGGACGCGGGGCTGCGACATCAACGGCTCCGCCGCGCGGGCGCGACGAGCCATGATGGTGCCGCAGACGATCGACGGCACATTGTCCCCCAGCGCGGGCGCTGTTGCGCGGCACGTTGGGCCGGACGCGGCACGGTTGAGCGGCTACGGCTCCTGTTGCCCCGCCGCCGTCACCGGCTGGACCGGCACCGTCCAGGGAAGTTCGATGGTGACCGTCTTGCCACCCTCGCGGGTGGGGCGGACATGCATTCGGCCACCGCACTCGGCAGCGAGCCAGCGGATGATCACCATGCCGCGGCCGTTGTCCTGCTGCACGGCTGCGGGCAGGCGCTTCGGGAAGCGCGGATGGCTGTCGGTGACACCGATGCGGAGTTGCTCGTCACGGTGGAGTTCGATGTCCACCGTGAAGGTGGGTGACTGACCGAAGGTGTGCTGTACGGCGTTGGTGGCGAGTTCGGAGACGATGAGGCGGATGGTCTCGGCGGCTTCCGTGTCCGCCGGCAGCCCCCACTCCGCCAGCGTGCTGACCACGAAGCCGCGGGCCGCGGAGACCGAGGCGGGATCGCTCGGCAGAGTGACGGATGCTTCCAAATGGTCTGCCATGGCGCGGTCGTCCCTTTCCCACGGGACCGGAGTCCGACACGGAGCGGATGGTTCGAGTACGGTCCCGGACTGGTGCTTCGTCGCCAGACTGCCATTACCGCGCCCGTCACGGGTGGCGATCCACCAAGATATGCATATATCTGTCGCTCAAAGCGGTGAACTCTGCGACGGGAGACCGTATTTGGGTGGCACGGAAGGAGTAAGGAGAAGCGCATGCAACACGGTCCCGCGGTGCGCCGCCGGAAGCTGGGCGCCGAACTGCGTGCGTTGCGCACGAGCGCGGGGCTCACCAGTGGTGAGGCCGCCCGGCTCGTGGGCTGGCACCAGTCGAAGGTGAGCCGGATCGAGACCGGTGCCAGCGGGGTGAAACCGGCCGATGTGCGGTTACTCCTGGACGCCTACGCCGTGGCAGACGCCCAACTCCGTGAGTTGCTGCTGGTGTTGGCGGGCTCGGACGAGGGAGGCGGCCGGCATCACTGGTGGCACGCCTATCGCGGGGTACTGCCGCCGACCTACCGCGATTTCATCAGTCTGGAGTCCCAGGCGAGCGCGATGAGCACGCTGGAGACGTCGGTCGTACCCGGCCTTCTGCAGACGCCCGCATACGCACGTGAGGTGACCCGGGCAGCGGTCGGCGGGCTGGACGACGAGCGGCTCGACGCCCTGGTCGAGGTACGGCTGGCCAGGCAGGACGTGCTGCGTTCGGATCCGCCGCTGGAGCTGAGTGCGGTACTGGACGAGGCGGTGCTGCGCCGGGAGATCGGCGGCCCCGACGTCATGGAGCAGCAGCTCGAGCGGCTCCTGGAGGCGGCACAGCTGCCTCAAGTGCGGCTTCAGGTACTGCCGTTCGCTGCCGGAGCACATGTCGGCGTCACCGGACCTTTCGTAATCTTCTCATTTTCGAGCACTTCTGATCTCGACGTGGTTGTTCTCGACCACTTGACGAGTAGCCTCTACCTCGAACGGAAAGAAGACCTCCGGGCCTACACCGAGGCCTTCAACGCCCTTCAGTTCCACGCCCTTTCGCCCGAGGACTCGTTGGACTACATCGCCGGGATAGGTGACGGCGCGTAAGGAGGCACCATGTCAGCACTGCCTCGGAACGTACCTTCCAGTACCGATCTGCCCGACGTGCAGTGGTTGCGCAGCAGCTACAGCACGGGCGCGAACAACTGCGTCGAGACGGCACGGCCGCGCTCCGGCCCCTGGGCCGGGCTGCTCGCCGTGCGCGACTCCAAGGACCCGGCCGGGCCCGCCCTGCTCCTCTCCCCCGAGAGCTGGACGGACTTCACGGCCGCATACAAGTCCTGATCAGTCCCGCTCGGCCCTGGTCAGTTCCGATCAGTTCCGCATCGAGTCAGTTCCGCATCGAGCGGCACACGGCCGTGTCACGCCGACTCATGGTCGCGTCTCGCCGATCACCCGTACAGCGCGTTCGATCTGTGCCTCGGAGAGGTCCGCGCGTGCGGTCAGCCTCAGCCTTGAGATGCCGTCGGGCACGGAAGGAGGACGGAAGCAGCCCACGGCGAGGCCTGCCGTTCGGCAGTCGGCCGCCCACTGCACGGCCCCCTCCGGGGACGGCGCGCGCACGGAGACGACCGCGGCGTCCGGGCGTACCGCCTCGTGACCCGCGGCGGTCAGGCGTGCGTGCAGTTCGGCGGCGACCGCACGCGCGCGTGCCGCACGGTCCGGCTCGCGGCGCAGCAGTCGCAGCGCCGCCAGGGCCGCGCCCGCCGCGGCGGGGGCGAGACCCGTGTCGAAGATGAAGGTGCGGGCCGCGTTGACGAGGTGGTCGATGACCCGGGCGGGGCCGAGGACGACGCCGCCCTGGCTGCCGAACGACTTGGACAGCGTGGCGGTCACGACGACGTCGTCGGCGCCCGCGAGGCCCGCCGCGTACGGGGCGCCGCGGCCGCCGTCACCGAGGACGCCGAGCCCGTGCGCGTCGTCGACCAGCAGGCCCGCGCCGTGCTCCCGGCAGGCGGCGGCCAGTTCGGCCAGCGGCGCGGCGTCGCCGTCGACCGAGAAGACCGTGTCGGAGACGACGACCGCGGTGGCCGCGCTGTCCTCGTGTGTCTGCAGCGCCTTGCGCACCGCCTCCGGATCGGAGTGCGGCACGACCTGCGTGGTGCCGCGGGCCAGCCGGCAGCCGTCGATCAGGGAGGCGTGGTTGCCCGCGTCGGAGACGATCAGCGAGCCGTGCGGGGCCAGCGCGGTGACCGCCGCGAGGTTGGCCGCGTAGCCGGAGGAGAAGACGAGTGCTGCCTCGAACGCGCAGAACTCGGCCAGCTCGCGCTCCAGCTCGGTGTGGAGCTCCGTCGTGCCCGTGACGAGCCGCGAACCGGTCGAGCCGCCGCCCCAGGTCCGCGCGGCCACCGCCGCGCCCTCGGCGACGGCCGGATGGTGGGCCAGCCCCAGGTAGTCGTTGCTCGCGAGGTCCAGCAGCGGGGAGTCGGCCGGGCGCGGGCGCAGGGTCCTTACGAGTCCGGCGCGGCGGCGCAGCTGCGCCTGTTCGTCGATCCAGCCGAACGCCATGGCTCCTCCGGGGCTTTTGTAGGCAGTGAACAGACACTAGCCGGAGGGGCCGCACCCCATGGTGTGGCAATACACACACGACGAAGTGCGCCTGTTGTTCATTCTCTCCTTGGCCGGGAGCGCTTCCGTAGGACAGGATCGGCTCTCATGGACCTGCTGAACACGCTGGTGGACAAGGGGCTTCGGCGCGAGCTGCCGACCCGCGAGGAAGCTCTGGCCGTCCTCGCCACTTCCGACGACGACGTGCTCGATGTGGTGGCCGCGGCCGGAAAGGTGCGCCGGCACTGGTTCGGCCGACGGGTGAAACTCAACTACCTCGTCAACTTGAAGTCCGGACTGTGTCCGGAGGACTGCTCGTACTGCTCCCAGCGGCTCGGCTCCAAGGCCGACATCCTGAAGTACACCTGGATCAAGCCGGACGAGGCCTCGCAGGCCGCGGCGGCCGGTCTGGCGGGTGGCGCCAAGCGGGTGTGCCTGGTGGCGTCCGGGCGTGGGCCGACCGACCGGGACGTGGACCGGGTCGCCGGCACCATCAAGGCGATCAAGGAGCAGAACGAGGGCGTCGAGGTGTGCGCCTGTCTCGGTCTGCTCTCCGACGGCCAGGCGGAGCGGCTGCGCGAGGCGGGTGCGGACGCCTACAACCACAACCTGAACACGTCCGAGGCGACGTACGGGGACATCACGACCACGCACACGTACGCCGACCGGGTGGACACCGTGACCAAGGCGCACGCGGCCGGTCTGTCCGCCTGCTCCGGTCTGATCGCGGGCATGGGCGAGACCGATGAGGACCTGGTGGACGTGGTCTTCTCGCTGCGCGAGCTGGACCCGGACTCGGTGCCGGTCAACTTCCTGATCCCGATGGAGGGCACCCCGCTCGCCAAGGAGTGGCACCTCACCCCGCAGCGCTGCCTGCGGATCCTGGCGATGGTGCGGTTCGTTTGTCCGGACGTCGAGGTGCGCATCGCCGGCGGCCGCGAGGTCCACCTGCGCACCATCCAGCCCCTGGCGCTGAACCTGGCGAACTCGATCTTCCTCGGCGACTACCTCACCAGCGAGGGCCAGGCCGGCAAGGCCGACCTGGAGATGATCGCGGACGCCGGCTTCGAGGTGGAGGGCGCCGGCGAGGTGACGCTCCCGGAGCACCGCGCGACGTCCGGTGGCGGCTGCGGGTCGCACGCTGCTGCAGGCTGCAGTTCCCACGAGGGCGCCGGCTGCGGGTCGCACGAGGACGGCGGTGTCTGCGGTACGGCTGCCCCGGCGGCCTCGGCCGAGCCCCGCACCGACCTGGTCGCCATGCGCCACCGCGGTGTCGGAACGGATCTCGCGCCCAATGCCTGACCTGCCCGTCTCCGAGCTGCTGGAGCTCGACCGGCGGCATGTCTGGCATCCGTACGGGCCCATGCCCGGCCGCGTCGACCCGCTCGTCGTCGAGTCGGCGAGCGGGGTGCGGCTGCGGCTGGCGGACGGCTCGGGCGAGCTGGTCGACGGCATGTCGTCCTGGTGGTCGGCCATCCACGGCTACAACCATCCGGTGCTCAACGAGGCCGCGCGCGAGCAGCTCGGCCGGATGAGCCATGTGATGTTCGGCGGGCTCACCCACGAGCCCGCCGTCCGGCTCGCCAAGCACCTTGTCGACATGTCACCCGAGGGTCTGGAACATGTCTTCCTCGCCGACTCCGGTTCGGTGTCGGTCGAGGTCGCGGCCAAGATGTGCCTGCAGTACTGGCGTTCACTGGGCCGGGGCGGCAAGCAGCGGCTGCTGACCTGGCGCGGCGGCTATCACGGCGACACCTGGCAGCCCATGTCGGTGTGCGACCCCGAGGGCGGGATGCACGAACTGTGGAGCGGGGTACTGCCGCGCCAGGTGTTCGTGGACGCGCCCCCGGCCGAGTACGAGGAGTCGTACGCGGAGCAGTTGCACTCGGCGATCGAGCGGCACGCCGACGAACTGGCCGCGGTGATCGTCGAGCCGGTGGTGCAGGGAGCGGGCGGGATGCGCTTCCACTCCCCTGCGTATCTGCGGGTGCTGCGCGAGGCGTGCGACGCGCATGACGTCCTGCTGGTGTTCGACGAGATCGCGACCGGGTTCGGCCGTACGGGCGCCCTGTTCGCCGCCGACCATGCCGCTGTGACGCCGGACGTGATGTGCGTGGGCAAGGCCCTGACCGGCGGCTATATGACGCTGGCGGCAACCCTGTGCACCTCCCGGGTGGCCGACGGGATCTCGCAGGGCGAGGTGCCGGTCCTGGCCCACGGTCCCACGTTCATGGGCAACCCCCTGGCCGCGTCCGTCGCCTGCGCCTCGATCGAGCTGCTGCTCGGCCAGGACTGGCTCGGTGAGGTCAAGCGGATCGAGACGGGGCTGCGGGAGGGTCTGGCGCCGGCTCTCGAGCTCCCGGGCGTGCAGGACGTGCGGGTCCTCGGCGCCATCGGAGTCGTGCAGTTGGACCACGCCGTCGACATGAAGGCGGCGACGGATGCGGCCGTACGCGAGGGCGTGTGGCTGCGGCCGTTCCGCGACCTGATCTACACGATGCCGCCGTACGTCACCGGGGACGCCGACGTGGCACGGATCGCGCGCGCGGTGTGCGCGGCGGCTGGAGGAAGCTGAGCATGACGATCCTGGTGATCACGGGCACCGGCACGGAGGTCGGCAAGACGGTCACGACCGCCGCGGTCGCCGCCTGCGCCCTCGCGGCGGGCCGGTCGGTGGCCGTGCTGAAGGCCGCGCAGACGGGCGTAGGGCCGGACGAGCCCGGGGACGCCGCCGAGGTCGCCCGGCTCGCGGGTGCCGTGACGACGGCCGAACTCGCCCGTTTTCCCGAGCCGTTGGCGCCGGGGACGGCGGCCCGGCGGGCCGGGATGCCCCCGGTGCGCCCGCGGGACGTCGCCGAGGCCGCCGCCAAGCTGGCCGCCGAGCACGACCTGGTGCTGGTGGAGGGAGCGGGCGGGCTGCTCGTCCGCTTCGACCCGGAGGGCGGGACGCTGGCGGACGCGGCAGAGCTGTTGAAGGCGCCGGTGCTGGTGGTGGCGTCGGCCGGCCTGGGCACGTTGAACACGACGGAGCTGACGGCGCGTGAACTCCGGTCCCGGCGGCTCGACCTGGCCGGGATCGTGATCGGCAGCTGGCCCGGTTCCCCCGACCTCGCCTCCCGTTGCAACGTGGCGGACCTGCCGGAGGTGGCCGGCGCACCGCTACTGGGCGCGCTGCCCGCCGGAGCGGCCTCGCTGGCGCCCGCCGACTTCCGTACGGCGGCGTCGGGTTGGCTGGCGCCGCGGCTGGAGGGGACGTGGGACGCGGAGGCGTTCGGGGGGCGGGAGGCGCCGTAGGCGCGCAGTCCGGGTGATCAGCCGGAGTGCTCGTTCGCCTCGACGAGGCGGGCGAGGTTCGCCAGGGCCATGCGCGTGCCGGTCTCGTTGTCTGCGGCCGGCACGGCGTCGGGATCCCCTCGTGCACGACGAGGACGTCGGTGCCTCCGTCCGCCGCGGTGAGCGTGGTGGTCATCGTCATCGTGCCCCGCAGCGCGGGATCCGCGGTCTCGAACTCGAGCACCTCGACTACCTGCTCGTCCGGTACGAGCTTCGCGAAGTGGCCGTGGTAGGTGTCGGTGTGCGCGGCCGACTTGCCGGTGCCGACCGGTGCGTCGTAGGTGAGCGAGACGCGGAACCGCCCGCCTTCGCGCGCGTCGAATTCATGGACGTGGCTGCTCATGCCGTCCGGTACGCGCCATCGGGCGATCGCGTCCGCGTCCAGCAGAGTCCGGTAGACCGCCGAAGGCGGGGCTTGCACGTGCCGTGAGACCTGTGCCGAGTACATGGAGCCAACGTAGTCGGCGAGGTCTCACGCCGCGATCAGGGCAGCTTCCGCACTTTCCCGGGCCGGCCCGGTACCCGCCGCCTGATCGCCGGTCGCCCGTCCGTGCTGTCGTCGGCCAGTGCCCGGATGAGTGCGTGGTCGGGGGAGAGCCGGCAGGCGGGGTCCGTGCGGGCTGCGTTGCCCGTGAGGGCGTACGCCTGGCAGCGGCAGCCGCCGAAGTCCTCCTCGCGGCGGGAACAGCTGCGGCAGGGGTCGGCCATCCAGTCGGTGCCGCGGTAGCGGCTGAAAGCCGGGGAGTGGTCCCAGATCCAGGCCAGCGGATGGTCGCGGATGTTCGGCGGGTCCAGGTCCGGCAGTGAGGCCGCGGCCGGGCAGGGCAGGACGGTGCCGTCCGGGGCGACGGTGAGCGAGATCGCTCCCCAGCCGCCCATGCACGGCTTGGCCACACCGTCGAAGTAGTCGGGGACGACCCAGACCAGCTCCGGGCCGTCCGGCGTGAGCCGCTCCCGCCACCGCTCGACGGCGTCCCGTGCCCGGGCGAGCTGGTCGCGGGTGGCGAGCAGGGCGGCGCGGTTGAGCAGACCCCAGCCGTAGAACTGCGCGTTGGCCAGTTCGATGCGGTCCACGCCCCAGGACAGGCCCAGTTCGACGACGGCGTCGACCGCGTCGAGGTTCTCGTGGTGAAGGACGACGTTGAGGCCCAGGGGCAGGCCTGCGGCCCGTACGAGTGCGGCGACCCGTTCCTTCTCGCCGAACGAACGGCGTCCGGCGATCCGGTCCGAGGCGCGCGGGTCGGCATGCTGGACGGACAGCTGGACGCTGCGCAGCCCGGCGACGGTGAGCGCGGAAAGCCGCTCCCGGTCCAGGCCCACACCGCTGGTGACCAGCTGTGTATAGATCCCGGCGGCCTCGGCCGCGGCAACGACCTGCTCCAGGTCCCGGCGCAGCAGCGGCTCACCGCCCGAGAGATGGGTGTGGACCACGCCGAACTCGCCCGCCTGACGCATCACGTCCGTCCACTGCCCGGCGGTCAGCTCGCGCGAACGCCGCGTCAGCTCCAGCGGGTTGGAGCAGTACCCGCAGTGCAGCGGGCAGGCGTGGGTGAGTTCGGCCAGCAGTGCCCAGGGCCGGGCGGGCGCGGACGCCGGAGGGGCGGGCGCGGTCGGATCGGTGAGGGTCATCGCAGCCAGCCCTCCTTGCGCAGCCGTTCGAGGAAGGGAGGGACGTCGGTGGCCACGGGGGCGCCCGGGAAGCGTTCGGACAGTTCGTCGACGATGTCGCGCACGCTGCGGGCGCCGTCGCACAGGGCGACGACCGTACCGGCCCCGCCCTGCAGCACGACGACACGTTCGGGAAGGAGCAGCAGGTCCGTGTCCCGGGTGTGGTCGTGCCGCAGGAGGACGGCGGGCGCCGGTACGGGCCGCCAGTCGGTCACCGACGTCGCCCTCACCCCTGCTCCCGGCGGCCCGCCTGGTCCACGGCGTCCAGCAGCGACCACAGGACATCGCACTTGAAGCGCAGCGCTGCCAGGGCCCGTTCCTGGTCGTCCCGGGTGCGGGCCCAGCCGAGCACCAGGTCGAGTGCCTCGCGGCTGTCGCGCCGTCCCTGGGAGACCCGGGTGCGGAAGTAGGCGAGGCCCTGGGGTTCGATCCACCGGTAGTGGCGCTGGAAGGCCTCGATGCGGGTGCGCATCAGATCCGGGGCGGACAGTTCGGTCAGTGACGCGGCGACGGCTTCGAGGGACGTGCGCAGTCGGCAGAAGTTGACGTAGCCGTCGACCGCCAGCCGAACGCCCGGCAGCACGCCGTCGCCGGCGAGCAGCGTGTCCTGGGGCAGGCCGGCCGCCTCGCCGAGCCGCAGCCACCGGTCGAGGCCGCCCTCGCGGTCCTGCTGCCCGTCGTGGTCCTGGATGCGGCGCAGCCACATCCGGCGCAGCACCGGGGTGTCCAGCTTGGCCGTGATCAGGGCGTCCTTGACGGGGATGTGGCGCTGGTAGTGGAAGCGGTTGACGATCCAGCGGCGCAGCTCGTCCTGGCTGAGATCGCCGCTGTGCATACGGAGGTTGAAGGGGTGGCTGTCGTGGTACCGCTCCTCCCCCACCGCACGCAGTCGTGCCTCGAACTCCGCGGGGCGCCAGGGCTCGGCGAGCGGGTCGGGTGCCGTGTTCAGTACGGTCGTATTCAGTGCTGTCGTGCTCATAGGTCGATCACCATCCCGTCGTACGCCACCTCGAGGCCCAGCCGTGCGAGCCGCTTGTGCTGGGGCACGGCCGGGTCGACGAGGGGGTTGGTGTTGTTGAGGTGGGTGTAGAGGCACCGGGCGGAGAGACGGGCCAGGCGTTCGGCGGTTCCGTCCGGTCCCTCGATGGGCAGATGGCCCATGCCGGTGGCGGTGCGTTCGGAGATGCCCGTGCTGCGGGGCTCCTCGTCGTCCCAGAAGGTGCCGTCCACGATGACGCAGTCGGCCTCGGCGGCAGCCTGCTGGAAGCGGTCGGGCCAGGCGGCGAGGGCGGGTGCGTAGAGCGCGGTGGCGCCGGAGGCAGGGTCGTACAGGCGCAGCGCCACGACCCATGCGTCGTCGTCCGGGGCGTCGGCGGCGTACCGCGGGCGCTTGCCCGACACCGGGATACCGCTGATCTGCAGGCCCGACGCGCCGCGGTCCAGAGGTTCGGCGCCGCGCGACGGCAACTCCCGCCAGGTGAGGGAGGTGTACGGCGCCAGTACGTCGCCGAGGTGCAGGCGGTCCAGGAGCGCGCGCCGGACCGGGGCCGTGGCGAGCACCTGGAGGCCGTCGGCCTCGCGCAGCCGTGCGATGCCCAGGGTGTGGTCGAGTTCGGCGTCGGTGAGGACCAGTCCGGCGAGTGGCGTCTGCCGGGAGCCGGGCCCGGGGTGGAGTTCCGGCCGGGCTTCGATCTGGTCGCCGATGTCGGGGGTCGCGTTGACGATGTACCAGCGGCCGTCGTCGGTCCGTACGGCGAGGGAGGCGTGACGGCGGCGTCGGCCCGGGTGGGCGCGTGCCCCGGCGCATCCGGAGCACGCGCAGTTCCACTGGGGGATGCCGCCGCCGGCGGCAGTGCCGAGTACCAGCAGCAGCATGGCGTCGGCTAGCGGGAGCTGAGGGAGTAGGCGGTGACCTCGAGCGCGGTGTCGACGACCTCGTAGCCGGGCGTCTGCCAGGTGGCCCCGTCCGTCTCCTGCGAGGCGATCTGCTCGACCGGCTTGAGCTGCTCCGTGGCTTCGTTCATGGGTGGTACGTCCTCTCCGGTGGGATTTCGGTGTGTGCAGGGGGGGTCACTTGAGGGAGACGCGGAGGATCTTGTCCTTGCCGTATCCGAGATCGCTGGTGCCCACCCAGAGTTCGTCCGCGCCGGGCACCTTGGCAATGGCGCGCAGGCGACCGAACCGGCCGGGGTAGAAGTCGACCGGCGTGCCGGTGAACTCGCTGTCCCCGTCGATCGGGATGCGCCACAGCCGCTTGCCGCGCAGTGACGTCACGTAGATGACGTTGTCCACGATGGCGAGTTGGGCGGGCACGCCCCACTCCGGGTGGAACACGACCCTCGGGGTGGTCATGCCCTTGACGTCGCAGCCGCCCTCACAGGCGGGAAAGCCGTAATTGGCGCCCGGCTTGATCAGGTTGACCTCGTCCCAGGTCTGATCGCCGACCTCCGTCTCCCACAGCCGGCCGTTGCGGTCCCAGGCCAGGCCCTCCGGGTTGCGGTGGCCGTAACTGTAGACGCGGGTGCCGAAGGGGTTGCCGGGGGCCGCGGCGCCGGTCCTGGTGATGCGGAGGATCTTTCCGTTGAGTGACTTCTTGTCCTGCGCGAGCTTCGGCTGGTAGGCGTCGCCGGTGGAGACGTAGAGGTAGCCGTCGGGGCCGAAGGCGATCTGGCCGCCGTTGTGGTTGCCGACCCGCTTGATTCCGCCGAGCACCAGCTTGTAGTTCGAGAGCGACCTGCCGTCGTAGTCCATTCTGACGACCTGGGTCCGGGTCCTCGTGGTGTGCACGAAGAACACCTGCTTGTCGGTCGTGCCGTTCCAGGTCGGGGAGGGAGCGACACCCAACAGGCCGCCGGGGCCGTCGTCATAGGGTTCGGGGACCGTGTTCGGCACCTCGCCGACCAGTGTCCTGCTCCCGTCTCGGTCGAGGCGGTAGACCTGGTAGGTGAGCCGCTCGGTGACCAGCGCCGAGCGTCCGTCCGGCATGAACTTGATCTCCCAGGGCGTCTGCCATCCCGTGGAGAGCGTGCTGACGTCGTCCGTCGGAGCACCTCCGTCCGCGGCGGCAGCCGTGACCGCGAAGGTGGACGGCGCCGCGGCGGCGGGCGCCGACTGCGGCAGACCGGCCGCCAGCAGGGCGGCGGCAGCGGCGAGCGAGCCCAGAACGATCCGGGATGGACGCCGCACTGCGCGGCCTGGGTCTGTCATGTCGACGCCCTTCGTCGTTCCTCGAGTGAACCGTCGTGACGCGGCGTGTCCACACGCTCGCGAAGGGCAGCGTATTTCGCGGAGATAGCTACAGCCTGTATTGAAATCATGACAATTGACCCGGTATCCGCCATTCGGATGAACCTTCGACACTCGGGCCGCGGGTGCGGCGGAGGGCACGACTGCGGGACGGGCGGGCCGGCGCGGAGCGGCCCACCGTGCGGCCGGTCGGGGCAAGTCACCTACAGGGCATGGGACTTGCCGGTGAGCACGCTGGGCAAGGGTGCCTTCCACGACGCTGCGTGCCCGGCCGTGGAAGGAGCGCAATGCCTCCCCTTCGCCCAACTCGCCGTGTCCTGCTGGCCGGTGGCCTCGGAACACTTGCCGCCCGCACCGCACCATCCCCTGCCGCGGTCGCCGCGCCCGGGCAGGCACCTTCGCCGGCCGCCGGCTCCATTCCTCTCCACCTCGCCGGGCCGACCGGACCCGACCTGTCCAGCGGCAAAGGTGTACGGCCACGCGATGCTGCCATGGCTGCCGGGGGCGCCGAGCGTGCGCTGAAGGCGCGCACTGCGGGGGCACGCTGGACGCCTTCGCGCTGCCCGCGACGGACTCCGCGCCGGCCCGGGGCGGAGGTGGAGTTCCCCGACGGCCGCGTGGTGCTCTCCCGGCCCGGCGGCGACGACGACGTCAGGCGCAGAGCGGTCGCGGTGCGCGCCGCCGACCTGCGTTTCGTGCTGGACTGCCTGGCCGTGCGGAACAGGGGCGGCAATCCCGACGCGGGGCGGCGCGGCGGCAGCGGCCGTCATGGACCTGGATTCGCGGGTGCGGGCCGGTGTCGACCTGGACGGCGCCTTGTACGGGCCGGCCCGTCAGCGCGGGCTCGACCGGCCGTTCCTGCCGATGGACACGGCGGTCCACGACAGCCTGAACAAGGACGAGTCCCCGGGGTGTTCTGGGAGAACCTGCCCGGCTGGCGGCGCTGTCTGCGGCTCGCCCCGGGCTGCCCCTGCGGGTCTGCATGATCCCAGCCGGCGCGGCGGTGGCGGGCGTACGGGCGACCGTGCGGGCCTTCCTCGACGTCCACCTGCGCGGCGGCCGCCCCGAGACCTCGCATGTCCTGACGGGCGCTTCACCGCGCCATCCGGACATCCGCTGCGTCGCCGGTCGAGCGCCCGGCACCATGTCATTGCGCATGTCCGCCGTCGCCGAGCAGCCGTACCAGGTCGATCCGTGAGCGGATGTCCAACCGGCTGAACACGCCACGCAGATGGTGGTCGATCGTACGGGGGCTCAGGGCGAGGCGGGCGGCGATCTCGCGGTTGGTGGCGCCGTCGGCGGCCATCCGGGCGATCAGCAGCTGCTGGGCCGTCAGGCGCGTGACGGGGTCGTCGCTGCGGGCGGGGGCGGGGGCGGCCGGAGCGCCCAGCGCGCGGAGTTCGGCGCGGGCCTGCGTCGCGCAGTGCGGAGCACCGAAGTACTCGAACGCCTCCACGGCGCTGTACAGCCGGTCGCGGGCCTCCGTGCGGCGGCGCAGCCGGCGCAGCGCGCTGCCGAACAGCAGCTCCGTGCGGGCACGTTCGAAGTCGCGGTCGCCCCGCGCGTGCAGGTCGAGTGCCGTGCGGTAGTGCTCGACGGCCTCGGCGCCGGGCGCGAGCAGGGCGCGGCAGCGCGCACTGAGGGCCAGGTCGTCGGCGCTGCGCACGGCACTCGCCCAGCGGTGGTAGTCGGCGTGTGCCGCCCGGGCGACGCGGGTGTCGCCGGTCCGTACGGCGGCCTCGACGTAGTGCGGGGTGGCCAGGTGGCGGATGGCGCGATGGCCGTGGCCCGGGCCGAAGCCGGCGAGGGCGCGCAGCCGGGCCGCAGCTCCCGCGAAGCGGCCTTCGGCGAGGTCGAGGAAGGCGAGCGCCCACTGGGCGAGCGCGGCGGGCAGGCCGAGGCCACGGGCGAGGGCGTAGGACCGTGCGGTTGCGGCACGTTCGCGGCAGGTGGCTGCGTCGCCGGTGACCGCCGCGAACATGGCGAGGGCGGCCTGCAGATGGCAGGCTCCGTTGTCCTGTCCGGTGGCGTACGCCTGCCGCAGGGCGTCCGTGGCGGTGGCCGCGCCGGCCTGCGGGCGCCCGGTCCAGAAGTCGGCGTAGGCGCGGAACTCCAGCGCCTGTGCCACGGTGGCGGTCGCGCCCCGCGCCCGGGCCGAGGCGGCCGCCCGGACGGTGGCGGTGGCGGCCCGGGTGTGGTCACCGAGCATCAACGCGGCGATACCGGCGTGCACCAGCAGCGTGGGGTCGCCTCCCGGCCCGCACCGCCCGGCCGCCGCCTCCAGCAGTCCTCTCGCATCCTCGTACCGCCCCTCAAAAGCGGCGACGAGCCCGCCCAACGTGCCGGGCACCCCGATCCCCAGCCGCCCCGCCAGCACGGCAGCCTCCCGGCAGCGACGCAGGTCACCGGTGTAGATGGCGGCTTCGGTGGCGCGGGCGAGGAGGTGGGGAGCGGGCGCGGAGGCCGCCGGGGCCGCGGTGGCTCGGGCAGAGGCGCCAGGGACCGGACGACCGCGAACGGCTCCCGCGCCGCCCGGTGCTTCTGAAGGGCCCGGCACTCCCCCGCCCTCCCGGTCCCGCAAGCCGTTACCCGCACCAGCGCCTCGCAGCTCCCGCCGAGCGCGTACGGAACCATTCCCTCCCGTTGGGGAACTCCCCTGAACGTCCTCCCTGTCACCTCCCTGAACAACCGCCGTCAGCAACGCGTCGAAGGCCTCCGTCGCGTTCCCCGCGCGGAGTGCGAACAGGCCCGTCAGTCCGTCGTCAGGGGTGGCAGTGGCCGCCAGTCGGCGGGCGCGGTCCGCGTCGCCCGAGTGCCAGGCGGCCGTGGCGGCGCGGGCCCGGAGGCGGGACTGCTCGGACGGGGTGGGGCTGAGGGTGGCGGCGCGTTCCAACAGGGCTCGGGCCAGGGTGAGTTGGCCCGCGGCGCGGGCCTGTTCCGCTGCGGTGCGCAGTTCCGCCGCCAGGCGGGCGCTCGGGCCGAGGGCGCCCGCGCCCCGGTGCCAGGAGCGGCGGGGTGTTTCACCGGCGCCGTGCAGGACGCGCGCCAGCAGGCGGTGGACGTCGCGGCGGTCCGCCGGGGAACCCGTCTCGTACGCCGCGATCCTCGTCCAGGCGTCCCGGAAGACCACGCCGCCCGCTCCCGACTGCGCGATCCCGGCCGCCTCGGCGGCTTCCAGCGGGCGGGTGCCCAGGCCGACGGCCGCGACGGCGCGCAGGAAGGCGTGGGTGGCGACCGGGTACTGGTCCGCCGCCGCGAGCAGCAGGAGCAGGCGGGTGTCGTCCGGGAGGGCCTGGATCTCCGCGCGGTGCGCACGCAGCAGGCCGGGGGCGAGCGCGGACGGTTCCGTGGGGAGCGGGTCGAGGCCCGCCGACTGACGCTCGGTCAGCAGCGGTACGAGTTCGGCGGCGGCGCGCGGATCACCGTAGACGGCGTGCAGGACCCGTACGCGGACGCCCTCGGGAAGCCCGGACGTCGTGCGCTGCGGTGGCGAAGTGCGGTCGAGAGGAGGGGGGTTCACCGGAGTCACCACTCAACTGACGTTACTGGCGAGTTAATTGAACCGTAAAGACCGGCGATTTCGCCGATGCGTCGCGCGTAGACCCGAGCCGACACTCCTGGCGACCCCACCCGTGTCAGGAGGCACCATGCAGCGCCACAAGCGTCGTATCGCCACGGCATTCTCGGCCGTGGTCGCATCGCTCCTGCTGTCCCTCTCCCTCTCCGCCGCCCCCGCTCAGGCGGCGACCCACAACCCGATCGTGTTCGTGCACGGCCTGAGCAGCGACTCGAGCAGCTGGAACGACTGGGTCGCGGACTTCGAGGCGGACGGCTACTCGTCCTCCGAGCTGTACGCGTGGTCGTACGACTGGGGGCAGTCCAACGCCACCACCGCGCAGCAGCTGGCCACCGAGATCAAGAACGTGCTGGCGAAGACCGGTGCGTCCAAGGTCGACATCGTCGCTCACTCGATGGGTGTGCTCAGCTCCCGTTACTACCTGAAGAACCTCGGCGGAACCTCGTACGTCGACGACTTCGTCTCGGTCGCCGGCGTGAACCACGGCACGTCCGTCGCCTCGTGGTGCGCATGGCTGTACACGTCCTGCAAGGAGATGCAGATCGGCAGTTCGTATCTGACCGCCCTGAACTCGGGCGACGAGACACCGGGCGCCGTGTCCTACGCGAGCTACTGGTCGGACTGCGACGACGCGGTCGTCCCGAACAGCTCGGCACTCCTGAACGGCGCGACCAACGTCGACGCCGGCTGTATCTCGCACACCGACATGAACAACGACCACGGTGTGTACGAGCAGGTGCGCGGCTTCGTCTCGTGAGCCGCGTCTGAACCGGCGGGGTGCGCGGGGCCCGTACGGGGGAGAATTGCGGTAGGCCCGTCCTGTCGAGGAGGTCCTCATGCCGCTACGGTCCCCGGGCGCCACGAAGGTGGCGCGGGATCCCGTGCACCATCCGCTGTTCGCCCGCTACTACGCCCGGATCAGCGTGACTGCCGAGACCCGGCTGGGAATGGGCGGCGTCCGCGACCGGCTCCTGTCCGGACTGTCCGGGCGGGTGATCGAGATCGGCGCGGGCAACGGACTGAACTTCGCGCACTATCCACGCACCGTCTCGGAGGTCGTGGCGATCGAACCGGAGCGCCGGCTGCGGCAGTTGGCCCTCGACGCCGCACGCCGCTGCGAGCTGCCCGTGGATGTCGCGCCGGGCGCCGCGGAGGCACTGCCCGTCAAGAGCGAGGCCTTCGACGCTGCGGTGATCTCGCTGGTGCTGTGCAGTGTGCGGGACGTGCCGCGCGCGCTCGCGGAGATACGGCGGGTGCTGCGGCCCGGCGGCGTCGTGCGGTTCTTCGAGCACGGCCGGGGCGGCGGCCCGGCGATGACCTTCACCCAGCGCGCCCTGGACCGCACGCTGTGGCCGCCCCTCAACGGCGGCTGCCATCTGGCCCGCGACCCGGTCGCCGCGCTGCGCGAGGCCGGGTTCGAGCTCGGGCCCTACCGGCGGCTGCTGATGCCCGCGACGGGGCCGAGGCTGCCCACCTCGTACTGCGTGCTGGGCACGGCGTGGCGGCCGGATCCCGGCGGGACCGCCACCTGAACGCCCTGCTCACATGGTCCAGCTGCGCAGCTCCGCCGCGATGTCGTACACCGTGGCATTGCCCTTCTTGACCAGGCGGGCCAGGTCGCGCACCTGCACCGGCGAAGTGGTGACCCTGAGGCCGCTGGCGACGAGGTAGGCGTATGCGACGGCCGAGGCGAAGAGGGCGTTCGAGCGCTCCAATGCGGGAATGTGGATGAGGAGCTGGAGCAGAGCCGCCGCGCGTACGTGCGGGTCGTCGTAGACGGGGACGTCGAATATCTCGGCCTCGTGGCGCGCTACGGCCGCGACGAGGGCACCCCAGTCGGTGACCTGGGGGTCTCCGGGGGTCTTCTGTTCGGCGAGCATGAGAAGCCAGGCGAGATCGATGCTGAGGTTGCTCAAGGGATCAGCGGCGACCTTCGCGCGTGCCCTCGTCCTCGCCGGCGAACTCCTCGGCGAAGACCGCCTCGTACTGCTTCATGAAGTCGGCGGCGGCCTCGACGAACGTCTGGCCGACCTCCCCGGTGTCCTGTCTCACGAGTTCCTCGATGTAGCGGTTGACGCTCATGCCGCGGGCCAGAGCGCGCTCGCGAGCGGCACGGGCCGTGCCCTCGTCCACTCTCACGTTCAGCTGGGTCTTCGCCATACTTCAAAGCTAGCGCTGAAGCGCTAGCACGACAAGAGCTCCTCCCACGGGTGGAGCGTGTCCCTTACATCGGAATCAGGGACCCGACCTGCGGTGGAGACCACCCGCGACCTTCGGCGGATATCCGATGTGGGCGGGATCACACTACTCTCGGCCGGGACGAAGGAGTCGACACTCCGAGCGAGCGAGGAGGCAGCGTTGTCCACAGCAACTGCGGGGCACGCCCTGGGCCATGCGTCGGCCGACGGGATCGCGGCCCGCGCCCGCGGTCTGACCAAGGCGTACGGCTCGGGCGAGACGACCGTACTGGCCCTGGACTCGGTGGACGTGGACATCGCGCGCGGCCGCTTCACCGCGGTGATGGGGCCGTCGGGGTCCGGGAAGTCCACGTTGATGCACTGCCTGGCGGGGCTCGATTCGGTGTCGGCCGGACAGGTGTGGCTCGGCGACACCGAGATCACGGGGCTGAAGGAGCGCGAGCTGACCCGGCTGCGCCGGGACCGGATCGGGTTCATGTTCCAGTCCTTCAACCTCATCCCGACACTGAACGCCGCCGAGAACATCACCCTGCCCATGGACATCGCGGGCAAGAAGCCCGACGAGAAGTGGCTGGACCAGGTCATCGACACCCTCGGGCTGCGTGACCGCCTCAAGCACCGGCCCTCCCAGCTGTCCGGCGGCCAGCAGCAGCGGGTGGCGTGTGCACGGGCGCTGGCCTCCCGGCCCGAGCTGATCTTCGCGGACGAGCCGACCGGCAACCTCGACTCGCGGGCCGGCCTGGAGGTGCTCGCCTTCCTGCGCGAGGCCGTCGACAACCTCGGCCAGACCGTCGTCATGGTCACCCACGACCCGGGCGCCGCCGCCCACTCCGACCTGGTGCTCTTCCTCGGCGACGGACGGATCGTCGACGAGATGGAACGGCCGACGGCTCAGGCCGTGCTGGAACGAATGCGCCTTTTTACTGGGGGAAACCCCCAGACCCCCGGATTCGACGTGATCCGCAGCCAGTTCGACGAGAGCGCTGCTCCCGCCGAGGAGGACTGACACCGTGCTCAAGGCGACACTCCGCAGCTTCCTCGCCCACAAGGGGCGGCTGCTGCTCTCCGCGCTGGCGATCATCCTGTCCGTGGCGTTCGTCGCGGGCAGCCTGATCTTCTCCGACACGGTCACCCGCACCTTCGACCGGCTCTTCCACTCCACCTCGGCCGATGTGACCGTGGAGCCGAAACAGGACCTCAAGTCCCAGGTGCCGACGGGGGCGGCCGAGACCGTGCCCGCCTCGCTCGCGGCACGGGTGGCGAAGGTCGACGGGGTCGCCTCGACCCACGCGGATGTCAGCGTCCAGAACATCACGGTCGTCGACAGCAGGAACAAGTCGGTCGGCCCCACCACCGGGGCGCCCACCATCGCCTCCGACTGGTATCTCACCGACCGCAGCCCCGTGAAACTGACCTCGGGCCACGCCCCGCAGGGCGGCGGCGAGGCGCTCCTGGACGCCGACACCGCCGACAAGAAGCACGTGAAGATCGGCGACGCCCTGACCGTGCTCGCCCAGCCGGGCACCTTCAAGGTCAGGGTCGTCGGTATCGCGACCTTCACCACGACCAACCCGGGCGCTGCCCTGGTCTTCCTCGACCCGAAGACGGCGGCGGCCCAGCTGCTCGGCTCGGCGGACAAGGCCACCAGCATCCAGGCAGACGCGGCCAAGGGCGTGAGCGACGCCCAGCTGAAGAGCCGTGTCGCCGCAGTGGTCGACACCGGCACCTACGACGTGAAGACCGCCGACGAGCAGGCCAAGTCGGCCGCCTCGGACCTCGGCGGCTTCCTCGACGTCATCAAGTACGTGATGCTCGGCTTCGCCGGGATCGCCGTCCTGGTCGGCATCTTCCTCATCGTCAACACCTTCTCCATGCTGATCGCCCAGCGCACCCGCGAGCTGGGCCTGCTCAGGGCCCTGGGTGCCGACCGGCGGCAGGTGCGGCGGTCCGTGCTCATCGAGGCGATCCTGCTCGGCCTGGTCGGCTCGACGCTGGGCCTGGCGGCGGGCATCGGGCTCGCGGCCGGGCTGATCAAGCTGATGAGTGTGTTCGGGATGAACCTCAAGACCACGGAGATGGTCGTGGGGTGGGGAACTCCCGTGGCGGCGTACGTCGTCGGGGTCGGCGTCACCTTCGTGGCGGCCTATCTGCCGGCCCGGCGCGCGGCGGGCGTCTCGCCGATGGCCGCGCTCGCGGATGCCGAGATCGCCGACATCGGCAAGCCGCTCAGGGTGCGTGCGATCGTCGGCTCGGTCGTGGGAGCCCTCGGCGCGGCGGCCCTCGTCGGCTGCGCCACGGCGACGAAGACGGCATCGTCGGCCTCGCTGCTGGGCCTCGGCGTGGTCCTGACGCTGATCGCGACCGTCATCGCCGGCCCGCTCCTGGTCCGGCCGGTGATCCGGGTCCTCGGCGGCGCCTTCCCGGCTCTCTTCGGCTCGATCGGCCGCATGAGCCAGCGCAACGCACTGCGCAACCCCCGCCGCACCGGCGCCACCGCGGCCGCCCTCATGGTGGGCCTCGCCCTGGTCGGTGGCATGTCCGTGGCCAGTGCCTCCATGTCGAAGTCCTTCGACCAGCAGATCGACAAGACGCTGGGCGCCGACTTCATCGTCCAGAACACCAACTTCGTGCCCTTCAACAAGGAGGTCACCGACAAGGTGCGCTCCACACCGGGCGTCGGCCTCGTCGTACGGCAGCGGTTCGCGCCGGTCGCCGTACGCCTCCCGGACGGCAAGCGCATCGAGACGACGGCCGCGGGCTACGACGACGGAGTCGACAATGTCGCACATGTGACCTACGCGGCCGGGAACACGGCGGCGGCGCTGGCGGGCGGCAGCATCGGCATGGACGTCAAGTTCGCGAAGAAGCACGACGTCAGGATCGGCAGCACGATCCCCGTCGAGTTCCCGGCCGGCCGGAGCACCGAGCTGAAGGTCGGCGCCCTCACCGACCAGGACCAGGCCGAGGGCTTCGGCATGCAGGGCGGGCTGTTCTTCGGGATCGCGACGGTCGAGAAGTACGTGCCCGGCGGGCAGGACTCCGCGCTGTACGTCAACAAGGCCTCCGGCACGAGCGCCGACCAGCTGCGCAAGAACCTGGAGCACACGCTCAAGCCGTATCCGCAGGTCCAGGCCCGCGACCAGGCCGACTACAAGAAGCTGGTGCACGACCAGATCGCCGTGCTGCTCTACCTCGTGTACGCGCTGCTGGGGCTGGCGATCATCATCGCGGTGCTCGGCGTCGTCAACACCCTCGCCCTGTCGGTGGTGGAGCGGACCCGGGAGATCGGGCTGCTGCGGGCCATCGGGCTCGCCCGGCGACAGCTGCGCCGGATGATCCGGCTGGAGTCGGTGGTGATCGCGGTGTTCGGCGCAGTGCTCGGGCTCGCGCTCGGACTGGTGTGGGGCGTGTGCACCCAGCAGGTGCTGGCGCTGCAGGGGATGAAGGCGCTCGCGATCCCGTGGACCACGATCGTCGCGGTGGTGATCGGCTCCGCGGTGGTGGGCATCGTGGCTGCACTGCTGCCCGCGTTGCGTGCATCCCGCATGAATGTGCTGGCGGCCATCGCGCACGAGTGATGGAATCGCGGCACCGGCTCAAGTCCCGTATCGGTGAGGAGAGTTCATGCCGCGTCCGTTCCGTTTCGGTGTCAACCTGCTCGACCCCGCCCCCGCCGAGGAGTGGCAGGCCAAGTGCCGCCGGGCCGAGGAACTCGGCTACGACGTGATCCAGGTCCCCGACCACCTCGGCATGGTCGCGCCGTTCCCGGCGCTGGTCGCCGCGGCCGCGGTCACCGAACGGCCGCGGCTGGGCACGGCCGTGCTCAACGCAGGCTTCTGGAACCCCACGCTGCTCGCCCGCGAGGTGGCCACCACGGACACCCTGACCCGCGGCCGCCTCGAACTCGGCCTTGGCACCGGCTACATACAGGCCGAACACGACACGGCCGGGCTGCCCTTCGGCTCTCCGCGCGAGCGCGTGGACCATCTGCAGCGCACGATCGAGGAGTTGGGCCGGCTGCTCGGATCCGACGACCTCCGCCACTCACAACGGGTTCCGCTGATGATCGGCGGCAACAGCGAGCGGACGCTGAGGCTCACCGCCGAGCATGCGGACATCGCGGCGTTCACGGGTGCGCGCCTGGTGCCGGGCAGCACCACGGGACAGCTGCTGCCCGTCGGGGCCGGGGAACTCGAGGAGAGCGTGGCGCGCTACCGGCGGCTGGCCGAGGGCCGCAAGGAGCCGGCCGAACTGAACCTGCTCATCCAACAGGTGATCGTGACCGGCGATCGCGCCGCCGCGGTCCGGCCGCTGGTGGAGCGAGTGCCCGGAGCGACGGTGGAGGGGGCCCTGGAGCTGCCGATTCTGCTCGTCGGCAGCGTGGACGAGATCGTCGCCCAGGTGCTGGCCCAGCGCGAGCGGTACGGATTTACGTATCTGACGGTCCTGGAGCCGTGCATGGAGGCGTTCGCGCCGGTCGTCGCGGAGCTGGGCGGGCACTGACCGTCCGTCCGGATGCTGGAATTCCGGGTCCGGGACGGGCGTGCGTGCTGGGATCTCCGTATGACCGATCTGCAGATACGGGCCGCGACGGCCGCGGACCTCGACAGCGTCCTCGCCTTCTGGAAGGTGGCCGCCGAGGGCACGAGCATCAGCGACGACCGGGACGGCGTGCAGCGACTGGTCGCCCGCGATCCCGAGGCACTGATCCTGGCCGAACGGGGCGGCGAACTCGTCGGCACGGTGATCGCCGGCTTCGACGGCTGGCGCTGCCATCTGTACCGGTTGGCGGTGCACCCGGACCGCCGCCGCCAGGGCATCGGCTCGGCGCTGCTGGCCGCGGCCGAGGAACGGTTCGTACGGCTCGGGGGACGGCGTGGCGACGCGATGGTGCTGGTGCGCAACGAGACCGGGCAGCATGCCTGGCGGGCGGCCGGGTACACGCCCGAGGAGCACTGGCGGCGCTGGGTGAAGCACCTCACACCCTGACCGCCTTTGCCGGTCCTTTACTATTGGAGGACGGCATCCGGATCCGTTCCGGCCCTCCGATGAAAGGTGTGAGCGTCCGCCCATGGGCGAGCCTCCCAGTAGTGCGCGCAGTGCACGACATCGCGCGTTCCTCCCGCCCCTGTCCGACGATGGGACGGAGGTGACCCGATGACCGAAGTGCTCCTCCTGCTGGTGGCGATCCTGCTGTCGCTCGCCTGCGGCGCCTTCGTCGCGGCCGAGTTCTCGCTGACCACGGTCGAGCGCGCCGAGCTCGAACGGGCCGTGGAGCGCGGCGAGCGGGGCGCGGCGGGCGCCCTCAAGGCCGTCCGCAGCCTGACGTTCCAGCTCTCCGGCGCGCAGCTCGGCATCACCGTCACCAACCTCGTCGTCGGCATGCTCGCCGAACCGTCGATCGCCAAGCTGATCGCGGGCCCGCTGGAGGCACTGGGCATCTCCAGTTCGGCGGCGAGTTCCCTCGCCCTGGTGCTCGGTACGGCCCTGTCGACCGTCTTCCTGATGGTCGTCGGCGAGCTGGTCCCCAAGAACTGGGCGATCTCCTCGCCGCTGGCCGTGGCCAAGCGGGTGGGGAACGCGCAGCGCCTGTTCAGCGCGGCCTTCCGCCCCTTCATCAGCCATCTCAACAACACGGCGAACCGCGCGGTGCGCCGCTTCGGCCTGGAACCCACCGAGGAGCTGGCC
Source organism: Streptomyces sp. NRRL S-646 (assembly GCF_000720765.1). Taxonomy (GTDB): domain Bacteria; phylum Actinomycetota; class Actinomycetes; order Streptomycetales; family Streptomycetaceae; genus Streptomyces. The sequence continues at coordinate 104,521 of NZ_JODC01000002.1, read as the reverse complement.
TCGGCGCGCGGCCCCAAGGAGCTGGCCGCGCTGGCCCGGCACTCCGCCAAGGAGGGCGCCCTGGAGGCGGACACCGCGGAGCTGTTCGTACGAACCCTGAACCTCGCCGACCTGACCGCGGAGAACGTGATGACGCCCCGTGTCCAGGTCATCGCCCTCGAAGTCCAGGCCACCTGCGAGGACGTGGCGAACGCGACCCGGGCGACCGGGCTGTCCCGCTTCCCGGTCTACCGCGGCAACCTCGACTCGGTCGTGGGCACCGCGCACATCAAGGACGTCCTGGCGATACCTGCCGACCGGCGCACCCACACCCGCGTCTCCGAACTGATGCGTGAGCCGCTCCTCGTCCCCGAGACCCTGACCGTCGACCGGCTGCTGGACCGGCTGTCCGGCAAGCGCACCATGGCCGTCGTCATCGACGAGTACGGCGGCACCGCGGGCGTGGCCACCCTGGAGGACATCGTCGAGGAGGTCGTCGGTGAGGTGCGGGACGAGCACGACCCGCACGAGACGCCCGACCTGGCCCCCGCGGGCAGCGACGACGCGGGCCGCGCGCTGTTCTCGGCCGACGGCTCGGCGCGGGTGGACCAGCTCGTGCGCGTCGGCCTCAGGGCGCCGGAGGGGCCGTACGAGACGCTGGCCGGCCTCGTCGCGACGGAGCTCGGCCACATCCCGGCCGTGGGCGACTTCGTCGAGGTCACCGGATGGCGGCTCGACGTGGTGGACGCCTCCGGGCGCAGGGCCGCACGGGTGCTGATGCACGCACCACTCGACGACACGGTGGACGGGACGACGAACCGGGAGGGCACGAAGTGACCGCCGTACAGCTGCTGATCGGCCTTGCGACCCTCGTCGTCAACGCCTTCTTCGTCGGCGCCGAGTTCGCGCTGATCTCCGTACGGCGTTCGCAGATCGAGCCGCATGCCGAGGACGGCGACCGGCGGGCCAAGAGCGTGCTGTGGGGCCTTGAGCACGTGTCCGCGCTGATGGCGGCCGCGCAGCTCGGCATCACGCTGTGCACGCTGGTCCTGGGTGTGGTCGCGGAACCGGCCATCGCGCATCTGCTGGAGCCGGTGTTCCACGCCGTGGGCGTGCCCGAGTCCGCGGGGCACGCGGTGTCCTTCGTGATCGCGCTGACCCTGGCGACGTATCTGCACATGCTGCTCGGCGAGATGGTGCCGAAGAACATCGCGCTCGCGGAGCCGGTGCGCAGCGCGCTGCTGCTCGGGCCGCCGCTGGTAGCCCTGGCGCGGGCACTGCGCCCGGTGATCTTCGCGATCAACGCCTTCGCCAACACCCTCCTGAAGCTGCTGCGGGTGGAGACCAAGGACGAGGTCGCGGCCACCTTCTCGGACGCCGAGCTGGCCCGGATCGTGCGGGACTCGGGCGAGGCGGGACTGATCGACGACCGCGCGCTGGAGCGGCTGCACGACGCGCTGGAACTGGGGCGCCGTCCGGTGCGCGACGTGGTGCTCCCGCTGGAACGCATCGTCTACGCGCGCGTGGGCGTCACCCCGGAGGAGCTGGAGCGGCTCTCGGCCCAGTCGGGCTTCTCCCGTTTCCCGGTGGTGGACGAGGGCCGTCGCATCGTCGGCTATCTGCACGTCAAGGACGCGCTGGACGCCTCACCGCGGGATGTGCCGTTCCGGGTGCGGGACATGCGTCCCATTGCCCGGGTGCGGGAAGGCACACCGCTGGACGACGTGCTCACGGCCATGCGCGGCAGCCGTACACACCTGGCGGCCGTGCTCGGCGGTGACGGCCGGCTGGCCGGTCTTGTGACCATGGAGGACGTGCTGCAGGAGCTGTTCGGGCAGCGGACCTGAGCCGCCCGACGAAGGAGCAGGGCCGACCGACCGGCGGGTATGGAACCGGGATACCATCTCTTCCGCCATGCAGAAGAACCCCATACACACCAGTCTGGTCGCGGTCGGCGACTCCTTCACCGAAGGCATGTCGGACCTGCTGCCGGACGGCTCCTACCGAGGCTGGGCCGATCTCCTCGCCGCGCGGATGGCCGCCGTCAACCCCGGGTTCCGGTACGCCAACCTCGCGGTGCGCGGCAAGCTGATCGGGCAGATCGTCGACGAGCAGGTCGACGTGGCCGCCGCCATGCAACCCGACGTGATCACGCTGGTGGGCGGCCTCAACGACACCCTGCGGCCCAAGTGCGACATGGGGCGGGTACGGGACCTGCTCACCGAGGCCGTGGAGCGGCTGGCCCCGGCCTGCAAGCAGCTGGTGCTGATGCGCAGCCCCGGCCGCCAGGGACCGGTCCTGGAGCGCTTCCGACCGCGCATGGAGGAGCTCTTCGCCACCGTCGACGAGCTCGCCGCACAGCACGGCGCGGTGGTCGTCGACCTGTACGGGGCCCCGTCGCTCTCCGACCCGCGCCTGTGGGACGTGGACCGGCTGCACCTCACGGCGGAGGGGCACCGCCGGGTCGCCGAGGCCGTCTGGCAGACGCTCGGCTACGACGCCGAGGACACCGAGTGGCGCACACCGCCCGCGGTGACGCCGCCTCCGGGGTGGGCCAGCCGACGGGTGGCGGACGTCCGCTTCGCCCGGCAGCACCTGCTGCCGTGGATCGGCCGCCGGCTGACGGGCCGCTCCTCCGGGGACGGCCGACCGGCCAAGCGGCCGGAACTGCTGCCGTACGAGGGCCCAGCGACGTAAGGGTTTCGCCCCCGCCGCCCCTTCCCGTCCCGACCCGGGGGCTGGCCCCCGGGTCGGGACGGGAAGGGGCGGCGGGGGCGAGGACATTCCGGCCGAATTCCCGGGGTGACGCAGGTCTCGTAGGTTCCGCCGAACGCACCCGTGGCGCTGGCCTGCACGAATCGCCAGTAGAATCCGTCTACGTGACTTCTGCGCCCGCCAAGCCCCGCATCCCGAACGTCCTCGCCGGACGCTACGCCTCCGCCGAGCTCGCCACGCTCTGGTCGCCCGAGCAGAAGGTGAAGCTGGAGCGGCAGCTCTGGCTCGCCGTGCTGCGGGCCCAGAAGGACCTCGGCATCGAGGTGCCGGACGCGGCGATCGCCGACTACGAGCGTGTCCTCGACACCGTCGACCTGGCCTCGATCGCCGAACGCGAGAAGGTCACGCGGCACGACGTGAAGGCGCGGATCGAGGAGTTCAACGACCTCGCCGGGCACGAGCACGTGCACAAGGGCATGACCTCCCGCGACCTCACCGAGAACGTCGAACAGCTGCAGATCCGGCTCTCCCTGGAGCTGATGCGCGACCGCACGGTGGCGGTCCTGGCGCGCCTGGGCAAGCTGGCGGGCGAGTACGGCGAGCTGGTCATGGCCGGCCGCTCCCACAACGTGGCGGCGCAGGCCACCACCCTCGGCAAGCGCTTCGCGACCGCCGCCGACGAGCTGCTCGTCGCGTACGGGCGGGTCGAGGAGCTCCTTGGCCGCTACCCGCTGCGCGGTATCAAGGGCCCGGTCGGCACGGCGCAGGACATGCTGGACCTGCTGGGCGGCGACGCGGGCAAGCTGGCCGATCTGGAGAACCGGATCGCCGGGCACCTGGGCTTCGCGCAGGCCTTCACGTCCGTCGGCCAGGTCTATCCGCGCTCCCTCGACTACGAGGTCGTGACCGCTCTGGTGCAGCTGGCGGCGGCGCCGTCCTCGCTGGCCAAGACGATCCGGCTGATGGCCGGGCACGAGCTGGTGACCGAGGGCTTCAAGCCGGGTCAGGTCGGCTCCTCGGCGATGCCGCACAAGATGAACACCCGGTCCTGCGAGCGCGTCAACGGCCTGATGGTCATCCTGCGCGGCTACGCGTCGATGACCGGCGAGCTGGCCGGCGACCAGTGGAACGAGGGCGACGTGTCCTGCTCGGTGGTACGCCGGGTCGCGCTGCCGGACGCGTTCTTCGCGCTGGACGGTCTGCTGGAGACGTTTCTGACGGTGCTGGACGAGTTCGGGGCGTTCCCGGCGGTCGTGGCCCGTGAGCTGGACCGCTACCTTCCCTTCCTCGCCACGACCAAGGTGCTGATGGGCGCGGTGCGCGCGGGTGTCGGCCGTGAGCTGGCGCACGAGGCCATCAAGGAGAACGCCGTCGCGTCCGCCCTGGCGATGCGCGAGCAGGGCGCCGAGCGCAACGAGCTCCTCGACAAGCTCGCCGCCGACGAGCGCATCCCGCTCGACCGCGCCGGGCTCGACGCGCTGATGGCCGACAAGCTGTCCTTCACCGGTGCCGCCGCCGACCAGGTCGCCGCGGTCGTCGCCCGCGTCGAGGAGATCGTCAAGCAGCACCCGGAGGCCGCGGGCTACACGCCGGGGGCGATCCTCTGACCCGCTTCACGGCGGCGGAACTGGAGGCCGCCCGCGACCGCCTCGTCCCGGACGTGGTCGCGGACGGCCTTTTTGTGCTCTTTTGCGGCATCAATCCCGGCCTGATGACGGCGGCTACGGGACATCACTTCGCCCGCCCCGGCAACCGCTTCTGGCCGGTGCTGCACCGGTCGGGTTTCACCCCGCGGCTCATGAAGTCGTCGGAGCAGAGCGAGTTGCTGTCGTACGGGCTGGGCATCACGAACGTCGTGGCCAGGGCAACGGCGCGGGCCGACGAGCTCGGCTCGGAGGAATACCGCGAGGGCGGACGGCTGCTGGCACTGAAGGTGGCACGGCTGCGGCCGCGCTGGCTGGCGGTGGTGGGAGTCACCGCGTACCGGGCGGCGTTCGACGACCGCAGGGCCCAGGTGGGGCCGCAGGAGCGGACGTTCGGGGAGACGCGGGTGTGGGTGCTGCCGAATCCCAGCGGGCTGAATGCGCACTGGACGGTGGAGACGATGGCCGAGGAGTTCGGGCGGTTGCGGGTCAGGGCGGGGCTATCTCAGTGACCATGAGGAGGAGTTCCGGCTCCTCCTCGGTGTTGCGGTCGGCGACAGCCAGGTTGACCCAGCGTCCTGTGCCGGTCGCTGCCCAGGTACGCAGGTCGTCGGCGCGAGTGCTGAACATGTCCCAGGGCTCGGGTATGTCCTCTCCCCGACTGCGCCGCTCCTGGAGCGTCACACCGCCCCAACGTGACCCCTCTCCCCATCTCTCCTCGTACCGCTGCACCAAGGCGGCCTCGTGGGCGTACAAATCGTCGGCACTCGGCCAGGAACCAGTCCCTAAGGGGGCTATGAAGTAGCCGGGTCCCCCCGTGGCGAACCGCAGCCTGCTGTGCTCCGCCGGAAAGTCCTCGGTGCACAGCAGGTCGGTCAGAGCCAGGTCCTTCGCGATGTCCATGTGATCCAGTAAAGCGTCTGGCACTGACAATTGGTGAGGTGTCAGGCGTCCCGACGCCTGATGCTCCACGCCCCCGCCAGCAGCGCGGCCGCCGCCCACAGCCCCGTCACCCCAAGCCCGGTCCACGGCCCGAGGGGGCCGTCCCACGTCTCGTGGAACACCACCTGCCCGGCCCGGTCCGGCAGGACGTCCGCCACGGAGCCGGACATGTCCCCGATGACGAAGGAGACGATGAGCAGGAACGGGATCAGGATGCTCAGCGTGGCGACGCCACTGCGCAGCACGGCCGTCAGTCCCGCCGCGAGCAACGCCATCAGCGTCAGATAGACGGCGCAGCCGATGACTGCGCGCGCTTCCTCGCCCCAGGTCAGCCCGTTCGCCTTCGTCCCGAGAACCGCCTTGCCGACAGCGAGGCTCACACCTCCCGTCACCAGACCGACCCCCAGCACGGGGACGGCGATCGCCACCGTCTTGGCGAGGAACCACCGGCCGCGCCGCGGCACCGCGGCCAGCGTGACGCGCAGGGCGCCGCCCCGGAACTCGGACGACACGGCGGTCGTGCCGAACGCGATCGCCGCGATCTGCCCGAAACCGACGCCGAAGAACACCGAGAACAGTGGGTCGAAGGCCGCTCCTTCGGTGTCGGCTCCGGCGAGTGCCGAGAACGCGCTGGTGGCGAGCAGGACGGCTGCCAGACCGCCGACGAGCGAGCGCAGCGTACGGATCTTGAGCCACTCCGAGTGGAGTACGGGGGTGAATTCCATGATCAGGCCTCCTGGTGCTGTGCGGTGAACTCGGTCTCTGCGCCGGTCAGATCCAGATAGGCCTGCTCCAACGTTCCTTCCTCCGCCGCCAGTTCAAGGAGCGGCACCCCCGCGGCGGAGGCGAGGCGTCCGATGTCGTCCACGCGTGCGTGGTTGACGATCCAGTGCCCGTTCTCGTGCTCGACGGCGTCGTGTCCGTGCCGGGCGAGCGTGCTCTTGAGCGCCGTGGGGTCCGTCGTCCGGATCCGCACGCGCGGCTGCACGCGCGCGTCGATGAACTCCCGCATCGGGGTGTCGGCCAGCAGGCGTCCGCGTCCCAGGACGACGAGGTGGTCGGCGAAGGACGCGGTCTCGTTCATGAGGTGGCTGGAGACCAGGACCGTACGGCCCTCACCCGCGAGCCGGCGCAGCAACGCGCGGATCCAGATGATGCCTTCGGGGTCCAGGCCGTTGGAGGGTTCGTCGAGCATGACCACCTCGGGCTCGCCCAGCAGCGCGGCGGCGATGCCCAGCCTCTGGCGCATGCCGAGGGAGTACGTCTTCACACGGCGCCGCGCCACCGGTGCGAGCCCGGTCTCCGCGAGCACCTCGTCGACCCGGCGCTGCGGGATGCGGTTGCTCGCCGCCAGCGTGCGCAGGTGGTCGCAGCCGGTACGGGAGCCGTGCGCGGCCTGCGCGTCGAGCAGGGCGCCGACGTGCCGCAGGGGTTCGTGCAGTGCGGCATAGGGGCGGGCGCCGATCGTGGCGGAGCCGGAGGTGGGCCGGTCGAGGCCGAGGACGAGCCGCATGGTGGTGGACTTTCCGGCGCCGTTGGGGCCGAGGAAGCCGGTGACCCGACCGGGGCGGACGCTGAACGTCAGGTCGTCCACGGCGCGCCTGCTGCCGTACTCCTTGGTGAGGTTCTGGACGTCGATGCTGGTCATGGCAGCAGCGTCGCCGCTCGGGCGGGGTGATCGCCTCCCCCGCCGGTGGAGAGCGGCTCCCCCGCGCGGGGGAGGTCCGTTGTCAGTGGCGGCTGGCACGATGACGAAATGGCCCGCCTTCTGCGCCCGTTGCTCCGGGGGACGACGTACACACGCCTGCTGCACCTGTGGGTGCCGATGCTCGTCGTCAGCGTGTGGCTGTTCATCGACATGTCGACGCCCTGGATACCCGCGGCCGTCCTCGTCCCGGTCGGGCTCATTCCTGCCGTGCGGATGGGCGAGGGTGTGCAGGCGCGGCTGCTGCTGACGCCGGGCGAGCAGGATTCGGGGATCTCCGTGAACCCGTCCGCGACATGGCGGGACCGGCTGCGCACCGTGTTGTGGCTCGAGGTGCGGATGGGCCTGGGCGCGGTGGCGATGGCGAGCTGCGTCTGGCTGCCGGCCCTGGTCTACGAGCTGGTCCGCATCGCGCTCGGCCACGTACCGGACGACGCCGTCCCCCTGTTGAGCGAGGCTCAACCACACTGGGTGTACGCCCTGTTGGTGCCGTTGCCGCTCCTCGCGCTCTACGGCGCCGTGGTCGGCCTCGGCGAGCTGGTCACCGCCGTGGCGCGCCGGCTCCTCGGCCCGTCGGCGGCCGAGCGTCTCGCGGCCCTGGAGGAGCGCACGGATCAGCTCCTGGAGCGCAACCGCATCGCCCGCGAGCTGCACGACTCCATCGGCCATGCCCTGACGGTGGCGGTCGTACAGGCGGGCGCGGCCCGCGCGGCGGGCGACCCGGAGTTCACCGACCGGGCCCTGAGTGCCATCGAGGACACCGGGCGGGCCGCGCTGGAGGACCTGGAGCGGGTGCTGGGCGTGCTGCGCGAGGCGGACCGGCCGGTGAGCAGCCGTCCGAAGCTGGCCGAGGCGGACCGTCTCCTGGAATCCGCGCGCACGTCCGGGGCGAAGATCGACATGGAGGTGTCCGGTCCGCTGGCGTCGATACCCGGCCCGGTCTCCCGGGAGGGCTATCGCATCCTCCAGGAGGCCCTGACCAATGTGCTGCGGCACGCGGGGTCCGTCCCCGTGCGCGTCCGTGTGGAGGTCACGGGCAGCAGGCTCGCCCTGGAAGTGCGCAATCCGCTGACCGCCGGCATACCGGGGCCGGGGCGGGGCAGCGGGCTGCGCGGCATACGTGAGCGCGCGGCACTGCTCGGCGGCCGCGCGCGGACCGGCCCCGACGAGGGCGACTGGCAGGTACATGTGGAGCTGCCGTTGAGTTGATCTACGCTTGCCGGATGCCGGTGACCGTTCTCCTCGTCGACGACGAGCCCCTCGTACGCGCCGGTCTGCGGGCCGTGCTGGAGGCACAGCCCGACATCGAGGTCGTCGGGGAGGCGGCCGACGGGGCGGCGGTGATCCCCCTGGTGCGGCAGCTGCGACCCGACGTGGTCGCCATGGACGTACGGATGCCGCTGATGGACGGCATCGAGGCCACGCGCGCGGTGCTGCGGACGGTCGACGAGCCGCCGAAGATCCTCGTGGTGACGACGTTCGAGAACGACGAGTACGTGTACGAGGCGCTTCGGGCCGGCGCCGACGGGTTCCTGCTGAAGCGGGCCCGCCCGTCCGAGATCGTGCACGCGGTGCGCCTGGTCGCCGAGGGCGAGTCGCTGCTGTTCCCGGCGTCCGTGCGACAGCTGGCCGCCGCATACGGCGACGGCGACGGAAACAGAGCGGCCCGCGCCGCGATGGAACGAGCCCGCCTGACCGAGCGGGAGGCCGAGGTGCTGCGCCTGATGGCCCGGGGCCTGTCGAACGCAGAGATCGCCGCCCGGCTGATCGTCGGCACGGAGACAGTGAAGTCGCACGTCAGCGCTGTCCTGGCAAAGCTGGGAGCACGGGACCGCACCCAGGCCGTGATCACGGCGTACGAATCTGGCTTCGTGGCGCCAGGCTGACCAGCCAAGGGCCAGCGCCCCGAAGGGGCGCGGGGAACTGCGCGACCAGCCACAACGGCGCAGCAGACAAATCACAACCCATCGCGGCCCAACCCAGCGGAGCGACCTGTACGATCCGGCCAACACGCGCACGAGCTGGGAGGACGGGACGTTGGGGCGGCTGACCGGCGGGGATCCCTCGCTGCTGCGAAGGATCAACTCCGCGGTGGTGCTGCACGCGCTGCGTGCCACGGACGCGGCGACACTGACGGAGATCACCCGCGTCACCGGCCTGTCCCGGCCGACCGTCGAGGGCGTCGTCGAGGGGCTCATCGAGGCGGGTTACGTCGTCGAGAAGGCGGCCGACGAGAGCGTGGTGCGACGGCAGGGGCGGCCCGCCCGGCGCTTCCGGTTCCGGGCCGAGGCCGGGCACCTGCTTGGCCTGGACATCGGCTCCCACCGGGTCGCCGCGCTCCTCGCCGACCTGGACGGCCGGGTGCTCGGCTCGGTCGCCAAGGACGTCGACGAGACCGCTCCGGCCGACGAGCGCCTGGAGCGGCTGCGCACTGCGGTGGCCGAACTGCTGCGCCGCGCCGGGGTCGCCCGCGGCTCGCTGCGGGCCGTGGGGGTCGCCTCACCCGGCATCGTCGAGGCCGACGGCACGGTGCGGCTGTGCGCGGCGCTGCCCGAGTGGACGGGGCTGCGCCTCGGCGAGCGGCTGAGCAGGTCCTTCAAGTGCCCGGTGCTGGTCGAGAACGACGCCAACGCCGCGGCCGTCGCCGAGCACTGGAAGGGCGCGGCCACCGAGTCCGACGACGTGGTGTTCGTGCTGGCAGGTCTGAGCCCGGGAGCCGGTTCGCTGATCGGCGGGCAGCTGCACCGGGGGTACGGCGGTGCGGCCGGCGAGATCGGCGCGCTGCACCTGCTGGGCCGCGAGGTGACCCCGGAGACGCTGCTGTCCACCACGGACGAGCCACTGCACCCGCTCGACGAACAGGCCGTCGCCGAGGTCTTCGCACAGGCCCGCGAGGGCGACCAGCGGGCCCGCGCGGCCGTCGACCGCTTCATCCAGCGGCTCGTCCACGACGTGGCCGCCCTGGTCCTGGCGCTCGACCCGGAACTCGTCGTCGTCGGCGGCTGGGCGGCCGGCCTGGACGGCGTACTGGAGCCCCTGCGCCGCGAGTTGGCGCGCTACTGCCTGCGCCCGCCGAAGGTGGCGCTGTCGCTGCTGGGCGAGGCGGCGGTGGCGACGGGAGCGCTCCGGCTCGCCCTGGACCACGTGGAGGAGCAGCTGTTCGCGGTGGAGGGCACGGTGACAGGGCGGCGCTGAGCCACCGGCGCCGCAACGCGCTGTGCCCCGGTGGAGTTCCGGGGCACAGCAGGTCCGGCGAGGCCGGGGCTCAGGAGGCCTGGCGCTCGGGCCCCTGGTGGATCTCCACGCCGCCGGAGTCACCGAAGGTCAGGCGGCAGGTGTCCGCGCGGTAGGTGGCTACGGAGAGTGCCGCGGTGCGGCCATCGGCGAGGAATCGGGTCGTGACCACGAGGACGGGCGCCCCCGGGAGCCGGTCGAGTTCCCTGGCGTCGTCCGCCCGGGCGGAACCGAGCTCGACGGCGCTCTCCCGGCCCTCCAGCTCCAGGCGCTGCAGCTCACGCAGCACCGCACGCGCGCGTGCCGGTCCCGACGGTGCGTCTATGGCGGAGAGGTCAGGCACCGACGACTCCGGGACGTAGAGCAGTTCCGCCGCGACGGGCTGGCCGTGGGAGACGCGCGAGCGGCGCACCGTGTACACGGTCTCCTCCAGGCCCGTCTCCAGCGCGGCGGCGACGGCCGCGGGCGGGGCTGCGGGCGTGCAGTCGACGGCCTGCCAGACGTCCCCGGAGGCCCCCGGCCAGGCGTGCTGCTCGGTGCCGACCGCGACGCCCACGCGCGGCGGGGCGACCGTCGTCCCGACGCCGCGGCGGCGCTGCAGCCTGCCTTCCAGTTCGAGCTGCTCCAGGGCCTGCCGCAGCGTGGCGCGCGCGACGCCGAAGCGGGCGGCCAGGTCGCGTTCGTTGGGCAGGATCTCGCCCACGGAGAACTCGGAGTCCAATGCCTCACTGAGCACGGTCTTGAGATGCCAGTACTTCGGTTCCGGCACCGATTCCAACTGCGTGGTCCCCACCCTGTCCTCCGCAATCGCCGTGGTCCGGCGGCGTTTTGGCGCCCTTGTTTATTAAAGGTTGTTGCACTTATCTGCGACCATAGGGCGGCCCAAACCCTTGGTCAAGACCAATCCTGGATTCCATGGGCGCTACACAGGGCGCTCGCCGCGCAGGGTTCACAAGGTGTTCGTACGGGACCGTCCTCGTCGCCTACGCGGAGGCCAGCGAGAGCAGCTTGTCCGGGTTGCGGATGATGTAGAGCGACTGGATGCGCCCCTCGAAGACGTCCACCTGGAAGACGCTGTCCGGCTTGCCTGCGGACAGGACGACGACCGCGAGGCCGCCGTTGAGCTCCATGAAGCGGAAGGACTGGTCCGGCACGCCCTTCCGCGCAGCCCCGACGAGGAAGCGGCCCACCTTGTCGGCGCTCTCCAGGACCCGCAGCGGTGCCCTGGACTTGCCGCCGCTGTCGCCCACCAGCCGCACATCGGGCGCCAGCAGCGCCATGAGCCCCTCCAGATCCCCCTCCGCCGCGGCGGCGAGGAACCGCTCGGTCAGCTCACGGCGCCGCCCGGGATCGACCTCGTAGCGCGGCCGCCGCTCCTCGACGTGCTTGCGGGCCCGCCCGGCGAGCTGGCGCACCGCCGCCTCACCGCGGTCGAGCATTTCGGCGATGTCCGCGTACGGGTAGCCGAAGGCCTCCCGGAGCACGAACACCGCCCGCTCCAGCGGCGACAGCGACTCCAGGACGACGAGGACGGCCAGCGAGACGGAGTCGGCGAGCACGGCCCGCTCGGCGGTGTCCGGGACGGTGTCCCCGAAGTCGGTCGCATAGGGCTCGGGCAGCCACGGGCCGACGTACGCCTCGTTGCGCGCCTTGACCTGGCGCAGCCGGTCGATGGCGAGGCGGGTGGTGATGCGCACCAGGTAGCCGCGCGGTTCGCGCACCTCGCTGCGGTCGGCGCCGGACCAGCGCAGCCAGGCCTCCTGGACCACGTCCTCCGCGTCGGCCACCCGCCCGAGCATGCGGTAGGCGACCCCCAGCAGGACGGGGCGGTGCTCTTCGAAGACGTCTGTCCGGGTGTCGGTGGTCACGGCCCCATCCCATGCGACGCGTCCGGACATGTCCAGGAGAAATCCGCGTGTCCCGGAGCAGAATGACCCGCGGGCCGCCGGCTGTCGGCGGCCGGACTTCGGAGGTGGCCATGCGGTACGCGGTTCTGGGCACGGGCGACGTCGGCCGCACTCTCGGCGGCAGGCTGGCACAGCTGGGCCACGAGGTGACGCTGGGCTCGCGCACTAAGGACAATCCCGCGGCCCTGGAGTGGGCGCGGGGCGCGGGCGCGCAGGCGCGGGCCGGCACGTTCGCGGAGGCGGCCTCGTCCGCCGAGGTGGTGGTGGTCGCCGTCGGCGGGCGGGTGGCGATCGCCGCTCTGGAGGCGGCCGGGGCGGCGAATCTCGACGGGAAGGTCGTCGTCGACGTCTCCAACCCGATGGCGTTCGAGGACGGGGAGCTGCGGCTGTCCCCCGTCGAGTCGGACAGCGTGGGCGAGCAGATCCAGCGCGCCTTCCCGCACGCGCGCGTGGTGAAGACGCTCAACACGGTCAACTCCAGGGTGATGGTGGATCCCGCGCTGGTACCGGGCGAGCACCACGTCTTCGTGTGCGGCGAGGACGCGGGCGCCAAGGAACAGGTCACCGGTCTGCTCGGGGAGTTCGGGTGGCCGCCGCACCGGGTGCTCGACCTGGGCGGCATCCGGTCGGCCCGCAGCGTGGAGATGCTGCTGCCGCTGTGGCTCGACCTCTTCCGGCATCTCGGGCATGCGGAGTTCAACCTGGAGGTGCGCAGGGGCCATTGAAAGCCGTACGGCCGGGATGTCGGCCACCATCAGGGGCTACCCGTCGGTAGCAATTGCTGACAAGCTGTCTACGGCGTCCGTCAGCGAGCCCCAGACGAGGAGCACCCCCATGTCCGCCACCGTCTCCTTCAAGGTCCCCACTCCACGCGGCCCGCAGCCCGTGACCGTCTCCTACGCGCGCGTGGGCAGCGGCGAACCGCTGCTCCTGCTGCACGGCATCGGTCACCACCGGCAGGCCTGGGACCCGGTGGTGGACATCCTCGCGACCGAGCGGGACGTGATCGCCGTGGATCTGCCCGGCTTCGGCGTCTCCCCGGCCCTGCCGGAGGGGCTCGACTACGACCTGCCCACGACGACGGCCGTCTTCGGGGCGTTCTGCGAGGCGCTGGGACTCGACCGTCCGCATGTGGCGGGCAACTCGCTCGGCGGTCTGCTCGCCCTGGAGCTCGGCCGTGAGCAGCTCGCACGGTCCGTGACCGCTCTGTCCCCGGCCGGGTTCTGGTCCGAGGCGGAGCGGCGCTACGCCTTCGGCGTGCTGCTCGCCATGCGGCACATCTCGCGGCGGCTGCCGCTGCCCCTGGTGGAGCGGCTGTCCCGCTCGGCGGCCGGCCGCACCATGCTGACGAGCACCATCTACGCCCGCCCGGGCCGCCGTTCACCCGAGGCCGTGGTCGCCGAGACGCTGGCTCTGGCGCAGGCGACGGGCTTCGACGCGACCCTCCGGGCCGGCAGCACCGTCCGGTTCACCGAAGACATCCCCACCGTCCCGGTCACCGTGGCCTGGGGCACCAGGGACATGCTGCTGGTACGGCGCCAGGGGGTGCGCGCCAAGCAGGTCGTGCCCCGGGCCCGGCTGGTGCGGCTGCCCGGCTGCGGGCACTGCCCGATGAACGACGACCCGGCGCTGGTCGCCCGCGTGATCCTCGACGGCAGCCGCTGACCGGGCACGCCTCAAGGTCAACGCGCCGGATCCGAGGGCGACTCCGGCGCCGACCAGAGCACTGCCGACGGCCTGGGCGGCCCCGTAGGAGCCCGTTGCGACGAGCGGGGCCGTGCAGGCGGCGGCGACCGGGATGAGGCCGGAGAAGAGCGTGGCGCGCTCGGCGCCGAGCCGCTGCATGGCCATGTACCAGCACACGAAGCCGACGACGGTGACGACCGCCGCCTGCCACAGCAGCGCGGCGGTCTCGGTGGTGTCGGGGCGCCGCAACCACGCCGTACCGTCCGCGAGCAGTCCGGCCGCCGCGGACTCGACCGCCGCGAGGCCGCACACCGTGGCCGACAGCAGCCGGGGCCCCAGGGGACGCAGAACGGGCACGGCGAGTACGGCGAAACCGACCTCGCCGGCCAGCGCGCAGGCCGAGAAGGCGATCCCCGTGCCGTCCGTACGCCCCCACCCCTGGACCGTGGAGGCACCACCGGCGACCAGCAAAGCCCCGTACAACACCCGCCGTTGGGGGCGGCGACCCTCAAGGAGTGGGACGACGACGGCCACCACCACGGGCGCGCATCCCACGAAGACGCCCGGCACCGCAGGTTCCGCGGATCGCTCGGCCGCGATGACGGCCAGGTTGAAGCCGACCATGCCGACGCCGGCGAGCAGGGCGAGGCGGGCCCAGTGGCGGGGTGCGAGCAGCCGCAGCCGCGCCGTCGCCCCCGCGCCGGCCAGCGGGGCGAGCAGCAGACAGGCGAGGCCGTAGCGGAGGAACTGGCCGCCCGCGTACGGGTAGTGGCCAAGGACGCTGTTCGCGGTGAAGGACCCGCCGACCAGGACACAGGCGAGTGCGGCGAGAAGGGCTCCGCGGGTGGTGGCGTTCATGGCAGCGACGCTAGGCAGCGCTGCGGTCCCGTTTAAGGTCCATTTCCATGACGTCATCGGAGACCAATCGGGCCGGCGATCCGCACGGCGACCGGAGCGGGAGTGCCGATCCGGCCGGGAGTGCGGACCCGGGCTCGCCCGCCTGGGAGCTGCTCCTGCCGGCCGCCGCCGCACCGGCACGCACGCGTGGACGTTCGCTGCAGGCAGCGCTGCGTGAGGCGGTGCGCACGGGGAGGCTGGCGCCGGGCACCCGGCTGCCGTCGAGCCGGGATCTCGCCGCCGATCTCGGAGTGTCACGGGGGCTGATCACCGAGGCGTACGAGCAGCTGACGGCGGAGGGCTATCTGCGCAGCGGGCGGGGCGCGGGCACCTGGGTGGGAGGCGCGGTGCGGGCCGCGCCGCCACGCGCGCGTGATCTCGCTCCCCGCTCCCCCGGTGCGCGCGCCGACTTCGTGCCCGGCACACCGGACCTGTCGCTGTTCCCGCGCGCCGCCTGGGCGGCGGCGCAGCGCGCGGTCCTGGCCGAACTGCCCCACCAGGACCTCGGCTATCCCGACCCGCGCGGGCTGCCCCAGCTGCGTACCGCCCTGGCGGAGCTGCTGGCGCGCCGCCGGGGTGTGGTCGCCGATCCGGAGCGGATCGTGGTCGTCTCCGGGGTGGCGCAGGCGACGACGCTGCTCGGATTCGCGCTCCACGCGCGCGGGTTGCGCACGGTCGGCGTGGAGGATCCCGGCAGCCCCCAGCATGACGCGCTGTATGCCTCCGCCGGTGTCAGCACCGTGCCTCTGCCCCTGGACGGCGAGGGAATCGTCGTCGAAGCGCTCCGGGACTCGGGCGTGCGGTCCCTCGTGACGACGCCCTCCCACCAGTTCCCCACCGGGATCGCCTACTCCGCGCGCCGCCGCACCGAACTGCTCGACTGGGCGCGGTCCGTTGACGGACTCGTCCTGGAGGACGACTACGACGGCGACTTCCGCTACGACCGTGCCCCCGTGGGCGCGCTGCAAGGACTGGACCCGGAACACGTGGCCTACACGGGCTCGGTCAGCAAGTCACTCGCCCCCGGACTGCGGCTGGGCTGGCTGCTCGTGCCCGAGGCGCTGGCCGACGAGGTCGTCGAGCGCAAGCGCACCATGGACCTCGGCCATCCCACCCTCGACCAGGCGCTGTTCGCCCACTTCGTGGAGCGCGGCGACTACGACCGCCAACTGCGCCGCTGCCAGCGCGCGTACCGCGAACGACGCGATGCGCTCGTGGCCGCGCTGCAGGCGCACTTCCCGGGCGCGGAGGTCGCCGGGATCGCGGCGGGACTGCACGTCATCGCCGCGCTCCCGCACCGGTACGGCCCCCAGGCGGACTTTCTCGCGCGGATGGCGGCGTCCGGTGTCGCCGTACGCCCGCTGGCGGACTACACGCACGGGCGTGCCGAGCACGAGGGCAGCGGCGGCATACGGCTGGTCCTCGGGTACGCACATCTGTCGCCCGCCCGGATCCGCGCAGGTGTACGACTGATGGCGCAGGCAGCCGGTGCATGACCGTGGGGTGGCCGGTGCGGAAAGAGACGGATGGCTCATCCCTTTCGCCCCGGTTGCCGCCCCGTCGCACACCGGTTCCCTTGTCCCGGCGGTCAGTTGTTCACTTGTGGTTTCCGTGTGCGCTGCGGCGCACCAGTAGTTGTGGCATCGCACACTGGCCGGATCCCGTCCCTGGAGGCGCTTCCATGACACACCGTCCGTTCCCCGGGCGCCGCAGCGTCCTGCGCGGCTCCCTCGCCGCCTCGGCTGCCCTGACCCTGCCCACCACCCTCGGCGCGGCACCGGCGTTCGCCCTCTCGGGGCGCCCCCAGGCCGGCTGGGGCGTGCAGGCGGGAGACGTGACCTGCGACTCGGGGCTGGTGTGGGTGCGCTCCGACCGTCCGGCCCGGATGATCGTCGAGACGTCCGCGACCGAGTCCTTCCGCAACCCGCACAGATGGCACGGCCCGCTGCTCGGCGCGGACTCGGACTTCACCGGCACCACCCGGCTGCACGGGCTGCCGTCCGGCGAGCAGATCCACTACCGCGTGCTGCTGGCCGACCCGGACGACCCGCGCCGCACGGGTGAGCCGGTGACCGGCACGTTCCGTACGGCCCCGACGAAGCGCCGCCAGGGCGTGAAGTTCGTGTGGTCCGGCGACCTGGCGGGACAGGGCTGGGGCATCAACGAGTCGATCGGCGGCTACCGCATCTTCGATGCGATGGCGAAGGTGAACCCCGACTTCTTCCTGTGCAGCGGCGACAACATCTACGCCGACGGCCCGATCTCCGCCACCGCCACACTGCCGGACGGCAGCATCTACCGGAACGTCACCACCGAGGAGAAGTCGCACGTCGCGACCACTCTGGACGACTACCGGGGCAACTTCCGCTACAACCTGCTCGACCAGGCGCTGCGCCGGTTCAACGCCCAGGTCCCGAACATCATCCAGTGGGACGACCACGAGGTCCGCAACAACTGGTACCCGGGCGAGGTCATCGGCACCGGCACGCCCTACCCGGCCGGCACCAGGCTCGACGACCTGGCGCTGCGCTCCCGGCAGGCCTTCTCCGAGTACTTCCCGATCTCCACCATCAGCGGGCGCCCCGACGGCCGGATCTACCGCAAGGTCAGTCACGGCCCGCTGCTGGACGTGTTCGTGCTCGACATGCGCACCTACCGCAACGCCAACTCGCCGGACACCCAGACCACGGACCCGGTGGGCATCCTCGGCCGGGAGCAGCTGGAGTGGCTCAAGCGGGAACTCTCCCGGTCCCGCGCGGTGTGGAAGGTGATCGCCAACGACATGCCGCTCGGACTGGTCGTGCCCGACCCGGTCGAGGGCAAGCCGAACTTCGAGGCCGTCGCGCAGGGCGACCCGGGCGCCCCGCTGGGCCGCGAGCTGCAGATCGCCGAACTGCTGCGGTTCATCAAGCACCGGCGGATCACCGGCACCGTGTGGCTGACGGCCGACGTGCACCACACCTCCGCCCAGCACTACGACCCGACGCGGGCCGCGTTCAAGGACTTCGAGCCGTTCTGGGAGTTCGTGTCCGGCCCGCTCAACGCCGGCGCCTTCCCGGCCAACGCACTCGACAACACCTTCGGCCCCGACCGGGTGTTCGTGAAGGCGCCGACCACCGCGAACGTCTCACCGGCCCAGGGCTACCAGTTCTTCGGCGAGGTCGACATCGACGGGGACAGCGGCGAGTTGACGGTGCGGCTGCGCGAGTACGACGGCACCGTGCTGTTCACGCAGGTGCTGCAGCCGGGTCGGGTCGGCCAGTAGCTCCCGTACCCTTTTCGTGGACCGCGCACCGGCGTCATCCCCCGGTGCGCGGTGCCGTTCCGCAGCTGCGAGCTTGCACGCCCGTACGCGTTTTCGCAGCTACAAAGGGGCATAACCACACTTTACCGATCAGTCACAAAGCGTTCGTGATCACGCAACACGTTTCCTTCACAGTGGTTGCATGAGTCGAGAAATGTCTGATGTAACCCGTGCCAAGCACGGACGTCCCGTACACCACTGGCGGCGCGACGTCGTCGAACTCGCCGCCCTGTTCACGTCCGTCGCCGTGGCCGACGGCGTGGCGGACCTGGTCGGGCACGGGCCCGACGGTCCGGCGCTGCTGGTGATCTCGGCGGTCGCCCTGGCCGCCACGGCGGGGTTCCACACCTGGTGGACACGCCGCCACGGTCATGCACCTCCGGCCGGCGATACCGACGCCCGGTCGCTGCCGCAGGAGCAGCAGGCCGGGCCGTCCGACGAGTCTTCGGCGACGCAGGAGACCGTGCCCGGTCAGAGCTCGCTGTGGCGGATGCGGACGACGGTGAAGGACGAACCGGGGTCGCTGGCCGCGCTGTGCACGGCGCTGGCCGGGCGGCAGGTCGACATCCTGAGCCTGCAGACGCATCCGCTGGCCGAGGGCACGGTGGACGAGTTCCTGCTGCGGGCTCCGGGCGGGCTCATGGCAGGCGAGCTCACCAAGGTGGTCTCGCTGGCCGGGGGTGCCGACACCTGGATCGAGCGGGCCGACGCCCACGATCTGGTGGACGCGCCGACCCGCGTCCTGGGCCTGGCCACCCGCACCGCGTTGGACGCGGCCGAACTCCCGCTCGCACTGCGGCAGTTGCTGGGCCGATGCACCATCCGCCAGTTGCCCGCCGCGCCGGTCGGCGGCGGCCGGGGCCCGGGGGACGTGCCGGTGGAGGGAGCGCTCGAGGACACCGTGATGCGGCTGCGGGCGCCGGAAGGCGGAGTCATCACCGTGGAGCGGCCGTATCTGCCGTTCACCCCGACCGAGTTCGCCCGCGCGCGGGCGCTGGTGGAGCTGGACGCCCGGCTCGGGCCGCGCGTGCCGCACAGCCAGGACGTGCTGACACTGCCCGAGGGCAACGAGATCACCGTACGCCGGGCCGACGCGAGTGACCTGGAGGCCGCCAAGGCGATGCACGAGCGGTGCTCCGCGCGGACGCTCGCCATGCGCTACCACGGGCCGGTCGGCGACGCGGACCGCTATCTGAGCCACCTGCTCAGCCCGCGCTTCGGCCGCACCCTCGCGGTGCAGACCACCTCGGGGCGCCTCGTCGGCCTCGGCCACCTGCTGTGGGACGGGGACGAGACGGAGGTCGCGCTGCTCATCGAGGACAAGTGGCAGCGCCGCGGCATCGGAGGTGAACTGCTGGAACGGCTGGTGGCAATGGCGGTCGAGGGAGGCTGCGAGAGCGTGTACGCCGTGACACAGGCCTCCAACACCGGCATGGTCGCGGCGATGCGCGGCCTGGGGCTCCCCCTCGACTACCAGATCGAGGAGGGCACCCTGGTCATCACGGCCCGCCTGCAGACGGGCCAGGCAGGCTCCCGGCTGCCGTACGGGGTGGCGGAGGAGCACGTCGGCGAGCGGATCGCACGGGACTAGGGCCCGGCACAGGACACCTGGGACGGCCCGGCGGGAACGCCGGGCCGTCCGGCGTCCGGGGGTCGGGCCCCGGAGCGCGTCGTATGCCCGCTCCGCCGGGTACGCCCTCGGCTCAATCAGGGTGACGTGCGGCGGCTACTCGTATGAGGATGGACCGCATGTCACAGACGACGAACCCGCTGCCCCGCGAGGTCGCCGACGCATACGTCGACGAGCTCATCGCCCTCGACCCGGTGACCGGAACGTACCTCGGTGTGAAGGAGAGTTCGAGCAGGCTGCCCGACCTCTCGCCCGCCGGTCAGGAGGCGCTCGCGGAACTGGCACGGCGGACCCTGGCGCGGCTCGACGAGGCCGAGCGGCTACCCGGCGCGGACAGTGACATCGAGCGCCGTTGCGGCCGGCTGCTGCGTGAGCGGCTGACCGCCGAACTGGCCGTGCACGAGGCCGAGGAGGGTCTGCGCCGCGTCGGGAACATGGCCACGCCCGCGCACTCGGTGCGCGAGGTGTTCACCGTGACGCCGAACCAGTCCGAGGAGGACTGGGCGGCGATCGCCCAGCGGCTGCGTGCCGTGCCGGCCGCGTTCGCCGGTTACCGCGAGTCCCTCTCCCTCGGTCTGGAGCGCAAGCTGTACGCGGCTCCGCGCCCGACGGCCACGTTCGTCGAGCAGCTCACCGAATGGTCGGACACGGACGGCAAGGGCCGCGGCTGGTTCGAGGACTTCGCCTCGGCGGGCCCCGAGGCGCTGCGGGCGGAGCTCGACGAGGCGGCGAGTGCGGCGACCGCGGCCGTCGTGGAGCTGCGCGACTGGATGCGCGACGTGTACGCGCCGGCGATCGAGGGCGCGCCGAACACCGTCGGCCGTGAGCGGTACGGGCGCTGGGCGCGCTACTTCAACGGCACGGACCTCGACCTGGACGAGGCGTACGCGTACGGCTGGGCCGAGTTCCACCGGCTGCTCGGCGAGATGAAGCAGGAGGCGGAGAGGATCCTGCCCGGCGCCGAGACGCCGTGGGTGGCGCTCGCGCACCTCGACGAGCACGGCAAGCACATCGACGGCGTCGACGAGGTCCGCGACTGGCTGCAGGGCCTGATGGACCAGGCGATCGACGAACTGGACGGCACACACTTCGAACTCGCCGAGCGGGTACGGAAGGTGGAGTCCTGCATCGCCCCGCCCGGCGGCGCGGCAGCCCCGTACTACACGCCTCCGTCGGAGGACTTCTCCCGTCCGGGCCGCACCTGGCTGCCGACGATGGGGCAGACCCGTTTCCCGGTCTACGACCTCGTCTCGACCTGGTACCACGAGGGCGTCCCCGGCCATCACCTCCAGCTGGCGCAGTGGGCGCACGTCGCCGCGGACCTCTCCCGCTACCAGGCCACCATCGGCGGGGTCAGCGCCAACGCCGAGGGCTGGGCGCTGTACGCGGAGCGGCTGATGGACGAACTGGGCTACCTCACGGACGCGGAGCAGCGGCTCGGCTACCTCGACGCGCAGATGATGCGGGCGGCCCGGGTCATCGTCGACATCGGCATGCACCTGGAGCTGGAGATCCCCGCGGACTCCCCCTTCCACCCCGGCGAACGCTGGACTCCCGAGCTGGCCCAGGAGTTCTTCGGCGCGCACAGCAGCCGGCCGGCGGACTTCGTGGAGAGCGAGCTGACCCGCTACCTGACCATCCCCGGCCAGGCGATCGGCTACAAGCTCGGCGAGCGGGCCTGGCTGCAGGGCCGCGCGAAGGCGCGCGAGCGGCGCGGCGAGGCCTTCGACCTCAAGGCCTGGCACATGGCGGCGCTCTCGCAGGGCTCGCTCGGCCTGGACGACCTGGTGGACGAGCTGGCCCAGCTCTGACAGCCGGCAGGTCAGTGGCGGAAGCCGCCCTCCAAGTCGATCACCTGGCCGGTGATCCGGTCCGCCTCGTCCGTGGCGAGCCACGCGATGAGGCGGGCGGGGCCGTCGGGCATGCCCCAACGCCCGGACGGGAAGCGGGAGGCGACCGCCTGGTACGTCTCCCCGGTCACGTCATCCGTGTCCACCGGACCGGGGGCGCAGTTCTTCGGGGGCGGGATGCGGCAGTCGGGGCATGGATGAGCGTGATGGGCAACGCTTCTGCGCGGCGCACGCGATTATCCGTGCTCGACCATGAGTGCTCGACCGTCCGTGCTGGACTGTCGGTGCTGGACTATCCGTGCTCGATGCGTCGCAGCTGGACCAGGCCCAGCCAAGTCTCCGGTCCCGGCTGGACGTTGGCCGCGCGCACGGCGTACCGCCCCGGTTCCAGCACGATCCGCAGGCAGTCGGTCCGCTCCGTTTCGGATCCGGGCCAGGCCGAGTCGAACAGTACGACCGTGCCGGGCACTTCCCAGCGCACCTCGGGTCCCCAGTCCGCCGTGGCGAGGGCCGCGGGGACGCCGGCCAGGAGCTCGGCCTCGGAGTTCGCCGCCCACCACCGTATGAAGGCGGCGTGCTCGGGCAGGAAGGCGGTGGAGGCGGGTTCGTCGCCCAGGACCAGGGCAGCCGAGTCACCGACCGGGAGCAGCCCGACGAATCCGTCGACCTCGCAGGCCCGGTCGTAGTCGGAGGCGGTCTCCTCACCGTCGGCGCCCGACCAGAACGGCAACACCGTCTCCGGCACCGCAATGAGCGGCCCGCCGCCCGACTCGACCCATTCCAGCGCACCGGGTTCCGCGTATCGCACCATGGCGCAGAACCGTACACGGCCGCGGAACCCAGGAATCCGCCGTCCCCCGTCCCTCCCCGCAGCCCTTCGGTTCAGCAGCCGCAGTCCTCCGCGTCGACCGGGGCCGTCAGCGGGTCGGCGGGGCGGCGCTCGCGGCCCTGCCAGGTCTCGTACTCGAAGCCCTCGCGCGCCCAGTACTCGAAGCCGCCGAGCATCTCCTTGACCTGGTAGCCGAGTTCGGCGAGGGCGAGCGCGGCGCGGGTGGCGCCGTTGCAGCCGGGGCCCCAGCAGTACGTGACCACCGGCACCGCCTTGTCGAGGAGCTGTTCGGCCTGCTCGGGGATGAGCGCGGTCGGCAGGTGGATCGCACCGGGGATGTGTCCCTGGTCCCAGGACTCGGTGGAGCGGGAGTCCAGGACCACGAACCCCGGGTCGCCGTCGGAGGCGAGTGCTGCGGCGACGTCCGACACGTCGGCGTGGAAGACGAGGCTTGTGCGGAAGTATGCGGCGGCCTCGGCCGGGGCCGCCGGGGCCACGCGCAGGACAGGGTTGACGGCGGTCGCGGTGCTGCTCATGATCCGGCCTGCTTTCTCCGAGGTTGTCGCTTCAGCCAGAAAATCTACGGCCGCCGATGATCTCCCAGAAGGGGCATTCCGCTGCCTGTGCCTTGCCCGGCCGGGGATTCCCCTGCTATCTCTGCGCCATGACCGTGTTTTCCCCGGACGCCACCGACTGGCGCATCCTCGATGTCCTCCAGCGCGAGGGTCGGGCCAGCTTCGCAGAGCTGGCCCGCGCCGTCTCCATGTCGCCGAGCGCGGTCACCGAACGGGTGCGCCGCCTGGAGGAGGCGGGCGTCATCCAGGGGTACGCGGCCGTCGTGGACCCCGAGCGGCTGGGGCTGCCGATCCTCGCGTTCGTCCGGCTGCGCTATCCGAACGGCAACTACAAGCCCTTCCACGACCTGGTCGCCGTGACGCCCGAGATCCTCGAGGCCCACCATGTGACGGGCGACGACTGCTTCGTCATCAAGGTCGCCGCCCGCTCGATGCGTCACCTGGAGGAGGTGTCGGGCAAGATCGGCGCACTCGGCTCGGTGACCACGAGCGTCGTGTACTCGTCCCCGCTGCCCCGACGGCCTCTCGGTCATTGACCTCGCTGCCGCAGCACCGAGCCCGATCTTCCCTTGACGACCTCCAGTTGGGCGTGGATACGGCGTCTGAGGTCGGCGACGTGGCTGACGATGCCGACGCTGCGGTCGCGCTCGCGCAGGGAGTCGAGCACGTCGAGGACCTCGTCGAGCGTCTGGTCGTCGAGGCTGCCGAAGCCCTCGTCGATGAAGAGCGTGTCCAGGCGGACTCCGCCGGCCTCGTCGGTGACGACGTCCGCGAGACCGAGGGCGAGCGCCAGGGAGGCGAAGAACGTCTCGCCGCCGGACAGCGTCGCCGTGTCCCGCTCGCGTCCGGTCCACGCGTCGACGACGTGCAGTCCGAGACCGCTGCGGCCGCGGCCGGTCCGGTCGTCGGAGTGGACGAGGGTGTAACGGCCGGACGACATGCGCTGCAGACGTACGGTCGCGGCGGCGGCCACCTGTTCCAGACGGGCCGCCAGCACATACGACTCCAGGCGCATCTTCCGTTCGTTGTCCGCAGAGGTGCCCGCGGCGAGGGAGGCCAGCCGGGCCACCCGGTCGTACTCCTCGCGCAGCGGGGCCAGCCGCCGTACGCCCGCGGCGGACCGGGCGGAGAGCCGGTCCAGTTCGGTGCAGCGGCGGGCCGCCGCGTCGCGTGCGGAGGCGGCGTCGCGCAGCCGCTGGGCCGCCACGGCGGCGGCCCGTTCCGCCGAGGCGAGGTCGGCGGGCGGCTGCTGGGCGGCGGCCGCGGTGTCGACCTCGGCGAGGACGGCGCGCACGGCGGCCTCCTCGGACTGCCAGGCATCCAGGCGGCGTTGGAGTTCGCGGTGGGCGGTGTCGTCCAGGAGTGCGGCGGCCGCGGCCTGCGGGGTGTCGAAGCCGGCCCTGAAGGCGGCGTCGGCGAGCCGTGAGTCGGCGTGCTTGAGCCGCTGGGCGGTGTCCTCGGCCACCCGCGCGGTGTCGGCGCCCTCGGTGAGCAGCGCGACCTGCCGCTCCAGCTGCGCGGCCCGCGCGGCCACGCTCTCCGCCGTGCCGCGCGCCTGCGCCAACTCCCCTTCCAGGCCGCTTCGTTCGCGGTCGAGCCGCTCGCGGTGGCCCACCCGCGAGGCGGCCCTGACCGCGGCATCCTGCCGCACCGCGGTCCGCCGCCCGTGCTCCTGCTCCGCCCGCCGCAGCTGATCGCTCGCGGGGTGCAGGTCGGAAGCGGCAGCGCGCACCTGCGCGTACAGCCGCTCCAACTCCTCCACTTCTTCGGCGAGTCGGGCTGTGGGCGTGTCGCCCGCCTCGGCGGTGGCGGCGGCCAGCGCCTCTCGTACGACGCCGAGGCGCCGCTCGTCCTCGGCGCGCTGTTCGTCGGCGCGCTGGTAGGCGGCGAGGGCGCGCTCCTCGGCCTCGCGGTCGACGTGCCCGGCGACCTTGCGCGCGGGGGCGGGGTGTTCGGTGGCGCCGCAGACGGCGCACGGCTCGCCGTCGGCGAGGCTCGCGGCCAGCTCGGCCGCGATGCCGTTCAGCCGCTGTTCCTTGAGGTCGAGCCAGTGGGCGCGGGCCTCGGTGGCACGTTCGCGGGCGGCGAGCACGCGCGCGTGGGTCTCGTCGGTGTCGCGGGCGAGCTGGTCGCGCTGGCGGGCCGCGCCGAGCCTGCGCTGCGCGGGCTCGCGCTGCACGCCGAGTTGCTCGGCCCTGGTCGCGGCCTCCTGCGCGGATTCGATACGGGCCTGCAGTCCGGCGCGGGTCGTCTCCCAGTCCGCGAGCCAGGCCTCGGCCTCCTGCAGCACGTCCTCGTCGGCGCGCTCCTGCCGGTCCAGACCGGCACGCTCCGCGACGAGTTCGGCCAGTCGCTGTTGGGCGCGCCGGGCGGACTCCAGGCCACCGAGCTCCTCGGCGGTCCGCCGTGCGGCAGCGGCCAGTCCTGCGGCACCGGCGTCGGCAAGAGCACCACGCGGCTCCTCGCGCGTGCCGGTGCCGCCACGCGCGCCCGGCAGCTCCCCGCGCGTGCCCGGTTCGGCGACCGCGTCCCTCGGCCCCGCAAGTCCGGTCGCTCCGGCTTCGGCATCAGCGTCCCGCGGCAGCGCAGAAGCGGACCCATCGGCAGCCGCGAGCCCATCCCGCGACCCCGCAATCCCGGCCGCATCCACGCAACCGTCCTGCGCCCCCGCAAACGCAGCCGCGCCGGGACCCGCGCAACCGCCCCGCGGCACCGCAATCCCAGCCGCATCGGTGTCCCCGTCACCAGCTCGCCACCTCGTGAGTCCACCCCCGCCGACCTCGTCGACGGCCCGCGGCCTCGCAGTCCCGACTGCACGGGCATCGCCATCAGCACCTTGCCATCCCGTGCGTCCAGCCGCACCGGCCCCACCGATGGCGTCACGCGGCCCCGGGAACCCGGCCGCACCCACCTCGGAGCCCTCCGCCCGGGAACCCGCGTGCCCCTCAGCGAGGGCTTCCCGCAGCAGTGCACGCGCGCGTGCCGCCGCCTGTGCAGCGCGCCGGTGTTCCTCCTCGACGGCCTCCCGCAGCTCCAGCGCGGGCGCCACCGCCTCGGCCTTGCGGGCCCGCTCCATGCGCGCCTGTGCCTCCCGGTGCGCGTCGGCCCGCTCCTCCAGCCGTGCGGCGCGCTCGCGCGCCTCGGCGAAGCGCTGCTGCAGCCGGGCCACTTCGTGTACGTCGCTCAGCGCGCGCTCGGCGGCCGCCTGCGCCGATTCCGCGGCCGTGAGGCGGCAGTGGGCGATGGTCAGCTGTTCCCGCGCGGTGCTGCGGGCGACAGCCGCGGCACTGACGACGGCCTCCGCCAACCCCGGCTCCCCCGGCGCCAGTTGAGGCAGTTCCATCGCGCCGCCCGCCGCCTGCTGCATACGGTGTGCGTCGGCCAGCAGTGCGGCGTCCCCCTCGCGCACCTGCGCCTCGGCCGCGCGGCGGCGCTCCGCGAGCCGCTTCTCGACCTCGGCGAAGCGGTGGGTGTCGAAGAGGCGGCCCAGCAGCTTGCCGCGCGCCTCGGCATCGGCGCGCAGGAAGCGCGCGAAGTCGCCCTGGGGCAGCAGCACGACCTGGCAGAACTGTTCGCGGCTCATGCCGAGCAGCTGAGTGATCTCCTCGCCGATCTCCTGGTGCGAGCGGCTGAGGTCCTTCCAGGCACCGGCCGTCGCGTCGTACTCACGCAGCCAGCTCTGGGCCTTCTCCAGGGTCGTGCCCGAGCCGCGCTTCTTGGGGCGCTCCCAGGGCGGCTGCCGGGTGACCTCCAAGCGGCGTCCGGCGACGGTCAGTTCGAGGGTCACCCCGGTGCGCGTACCGGATGCCGCGTGATCGCTGCGCAGGGCCAGGCCCTGGCTGCTCTGGCGGGCGCCGGGAACGGAGCCGTACAGCGCGTAGCACACCGCGTCGAGGACGGACGTCTTGCCCGCACCCGTCGGTCCGTGCAACAGGAAGAGCCCGGCGGCCGACAACTCGCCGAAGTCGACGGTCTGGGAGCCGCCGAACGGCCCGAACGCCGTGATGTCCAGCCGGTGCAGCCTCATCGCGCGACCTCCCGTACGGCCTCGTCGGCACGCACCGCGTCGAACGCGTCCCGCAGCACGGCCTGTTCACGCTCGTCGGGTCCGGCGCCACGCACATGGGCGACGAAGTCCTCGGCGATCTCCTGGTCGCTGCGGCCCGCGAGCCGCCTGGCGTAGGACACGTCCGGGTCGTCCGGTGCCCGCTCGGGGTCGAAGGCGAGGCTGAGGGTGTGCGGGAAACGCTCGGTGAGCCGCGCCATGGGGTCGGCCGGGCGGACCGGGTCGGTGAGGGTGGCCTCGACCCACGCCTCCTCGTGCCCGGCGAGCCCGGGATCGGCGAGCAGTTCCTCCAGAGGGCCCCGGATTCTGGCCAGCGCGCGCGGCACGGGGCAGTCGACGCGCTCGGCGGTGACGGAGCCGTCGGCGTCGAGGTCGACGAGCCACATGGTCTTGCGGTGGTCGGCCTCCGAGAAGGAGTACGGCAGCGGGGAGCCGGAGTAGCGCACGCGCTCGGTGATCGTCTGGCAGCCGTGCAGATGGCCGAGTGCCGCGTAGTCCACACCGTCGAAGACCCCGGCGGGCACGGCCGCCACCCCGCCGACGGTGATGTCCCGCTCGCTGTCGCTGGCCTCGCCGCCGGTGACGAAGGCGTGAGCGAGCACTACGGAACGGGTGCCCCGCGCGCGGGTGGCGAGGTCGGCGCGGACCCGGTCCATGGCTGCGGCGAGCACCGCCTCGTGTCCCGCTTTCTCCACGCCGAACTCGTCCTTGACCAGGGCCGGTTCGAGATACGGCAACCCGTAGAAGGCCACGTCACCGTGGGCGTCGGACAGCACGACCGGTGTCCCGCACGCCGACGGCTCGGTCCTCAGATGGATGCCGGCCCGCCCGATGAGACCGGCACCGACGCCCAGCCGACGGGCCGAGTCGTGGTTCCCGGAGATCATCACCGTGGGCACGCCCAGGTCGGCCAGGCGGTGCAGCGCGTCGTCGTACAACTCGACCGCGGCCAGCGGCGGCACCGCCCGGTCGTACACGTCCCCCGACACGACCACCGCGTCCACACCGCGCTCACGCACGGTCGTGACGAGGTGACCGATGAACTCGGCCTGGGCCCCGAGCATGTTCACCCGGTGGAACGCCCGGCCCAGATGCCAGTCGGAAGTGTGCAGCAATTTCATGAAATCGCTCTGACCTGCACGTTTACCCCTACTGCGCCTCAAGAACCAGCACGAACCAGCACGGGGCTCGCCGTCAACGCTTGCCACGCTAACGCATGCCGCCCCCTGATCCACCGCACACCTCAGATCACCCTGGAAATCGAGAGTCCTCTCCCACTGCCGCTCCCTCCCACCGCCCGGCACGCGATACCGCGCGGTCCGTCGTGGCCGGCCCCGGTCGTCGGGGCGGGAATGATCCTCAACGCGGTGGGCCTGGGGCTCTGGGCGCTGGCCGTCGAACCCGACGCGTCGTACACCGCCTTGCTGCCGGCGCTGATCGTCTGCGGCATCGGCATGGGGACGTTCTTCGCCCCGTCCGCGAACCTCGTCATGAGCACCGTCCGCCCGGAGGAGGAGGGCATCGCCTCGGGTGCCAACACCGCGATCCGCGAGGTCGGCGGCGCCCTTGGAGTCGCGTCACTGGCAGCCGTCCTCTCCGCCCAGGGCGACTACGGGTCCGCCTCACTGTTCGTCGACGGCCTGACCTCGGCGCTCTGGGCCGGCGCCGGTGCGGTCGCCCTGGCCGCTGTGCTGCTCTTCGCGATCCCCGGGCAGCGCAAGGTCGGCCGCCACACTGCCGACGCCCTGGCCTCGGGCGATGCCACGGCCGATGCCCCGGCCGCTCTTGTGCTCAACGCCCTGTGGAACCCGACATTCGCCGGAGACATCCCGCTGCCGCACCGGCTGGCGATGGCCCCTCTGACACGGAGCCGATCCACCCCGGAAGGGGTATCGTCCGAGCTGAACGCCGAGTACTACGCCAGCGCTCCTCCCACGCCCTTCTCATTACCGAGGGCACCCAGCCCTCGGCCGACGGACAGGGCTACCCGGTCACCCCCGGCATCTACACCGAGGAGCACATCGCCGGCTGGCGCAAGGTCACCGACGCCGTACACGCCGCCGACGGACGGATCGTCATCCAGCTCATGCGCGTCGGACGCATCTCCCACCCCGACAACACCCCCCCCACGGCCGACAGCCCGTAGCCCCCTCCGCGATCAAGCCGGCCGGCGTCACCTTCACCGCATCCGGCCTGCAGGAAATGCCGGAGCCCCGCGCACTGTCCACCGAGGAAGTCACCGCGACCGTCGACGACTTCCGCCGCGCCGCCGCGGCCGCCATCGCCGCCGGGCGCCGACGGTGTGGAGATCCACGGCGCCAACGGCTACCTGGTGCATCAGTTCCTCTCCACCCACACCAACCAGCGCACCGACCGCTACGGCGGCTCCATCGAGAACCGCATCCGCTTCGCCCTGGAGGTCGCCACCGCCGTGGCCGACGAGATCGGCGCCGGCCGCACCGGCATCCGGATCTCTCCCGGCAACCCCTTCAAGCGGCGAGAGCGACAGGATGGTGCCGACGAAGAACTCGCACGACATGGCCCGGCGCCTGCCCAACGCCGAGTTGGTGGTCTACCCCGACGCGGGTCACGGCGGCATCTTCCAGCTCCACGACCAGTTCGTGAAGACAGCCAACGAGTTCCTCGACCGGTAGCAGGCGCGAAACGCAGCCGGCGCGTGACCCGAGGACGTGCCCAGGGCCGAAGAGCCCTCTGAACAAGTGGCTCGCGCCGAACGTTCTGGCGACAGAGGCGGACTCGGACAACCGAGGGACCGTGGGGGAAAGGCCGCCCTTCGAGTGAGGACAGGAGTGCTGGGTGCGATACGGGAAAGAGCACTAGCAGGCGAAAAGGCAGCGAATCGTCGAGACGGCCGGCCGCCGGTTCAAGCGAGACGGTATCGACGGCTCCGGGGTCGCAACGCTCATGGCGGACGCCGGGCTCACCAACGGCGCCTTCTACACCCACTTCGCGTCCAAGGAGGACCTTGTCGCCACCGCGGTCGCCGACCAACTGCGCGCGCAGAACGCGAACGTCGTCGCGCTAGCGGCGCCCGGTCGCGCCGGACTCGATCAGATCGTGGCCCGGTACCTGTCCGTCCGGCACCGCGACAGCCCGGCGGACGGCTGCCCCAACGCCGCCCTGCTGGATGAGATCGCGCGCTGCACGGACACGACCAGGAAGGCTTACACCGGCGGCGTGCTGACGCTCATCGACGGCATCACCGCCCGCATGGCGCCCCACGACCCGCTCTCGGTGCGCGTGCAGGCACTCGGTCTCCTCGCCATGATGGCCGGGACACTGCAGCTCTCCCGAGCTCTGCACGACCAGCAACTCGCCGACGCACTCCTCGCACAGGGCATCGACAACGCCCTGGCACTGCTCGGCACCGCCGAGCAGGTCAGCTGACGCACCGCATCACCAGCACGACCCACCGCGGAGACACCCCGGTGCGTTCTCCCGTATCGGCCCGTCATGAGCGGTCCCACGCTTGTCCGTTACGCCCTTTTCATTCCGATGCTCACACGTCCCCGTACGCCTCCCCGCCCAGTTCGAAGCCGGCCGTCCCGGCGGTCACGTCGGCGAGCCAGGCCCGGAAGGCGTCGACGTCGGAGTCCGGCAGGCCGACCTCGATGGTGACCGCCTCCCCGTAGCGCACGTCGCGCACCTCGCGTCCCGTCGAGTGCAGGTCGTTCTGGACCTTGCCGGCGCGCTGGTGGTCGACGGTCACCGTGGCCAGCCGGAACCTGCGGCGGGTGCGGGTGCCCAGTGTGTCCAGGGCCTCGCCGACCGCGCCGCCGTACGCCCTGATGAGTCCGCCCGCGCCGAGCTTGACGCCGCCGTAGTAGCGGGTGACGACGGCGACGACGTACCGCATGTCCCGGCGCAGCAGCATCTGCAGCATGGGGACGCCCGCGGTGCCGCCCGGTTCGCCGTCGTCGCTGGCCTTCTGGACGGAGGCGTCGGCGCCGATGACGTAGGCCCAGCAGTTGTGGGTGGCGTCCGCGTGCTCCTTGCGCACGGCGGCGATGAAGTCCTGGGCCTCCTGCTCGGTGGCCGCCGGCGCCAGGGCGCACAGGAAGCGGGAGCGGTTGACCTCGGTCTCGTGCACGCCCGCGTGGGCGACCGTGCGGTACTCGTCCTGCATCCGGTCAGCCTATGCGCCGCCCGCGCTACTTCTTCCCGCCACCCTTCCTGCCCCGCGGCACGAGCATGCTCGTCAGCAGTGCCGTGCCCGGGGCGAGCGCCTCCCAGGCGGTTCCGTGCCAGGCCAGTACCGCGATCGCCGAGGTCGGGAACTTCAGCCGTACCTCGTCGAGGGCGTCGTCGAGGCTGTCCCCCGCCAGTTCCAGTACGAGTTCCTCCAGGCCGGGGTTGTGCCCGACCAGGAGCAGCGTCTCGACCTCGGCGGGCACCTCGTGCACGGCGGTCAGCAGGTCGGACACGTCGGCGGCGTACAACCGCGGGTCGCGGCGTACCGGCGGCGGTGTGCCCCACTGGGCCGAGGCCAGTTCCCAGGTCTGGCGCGCGCGTACGGCGGTGGAGCACAGGGCGAGGTCCGGCAGGCAGTCGGACTCGGCGAGGGCACGGCCGGCGGCCGGCGCGTCCCGGCGGCCGCGCGGCGCGAGCGGGCGTTCGTGGTCGGGGACGCCCGTCGGCCAGGCCGACTTGGCGTGCCGCAGCACCACCAGGCGGCGCAGCGGGCCGGCTCCCGCGCGCGCGGTCACGCCGGGGATCCGAGGTCGCGGGTGAGATCCAGGCCGAGCAGCCGGTCCGCATAGGCGTACGTCTCAAAGCGGGCGCCGTCCGGCAGCTCGGACTCGGCCACCCAGGTCAGCACATCCAGCACGGAGGGCACGTCCAAGTCGTCCTCCCAGGCGGTACGGAGGCGGGCGCGCGCCTCGTCGGGAATCGGCCGCGACGGCTGCTGCGCCCAGGCGGCGACCGCGCGGCGCCAGCGTGCGAGGGTTTCGCGGGCCTCGGTCAGGGCGGCCGCGTCGAGCCGCAGGGGCGTGCTCCGGCGCCGGGAGAGCAGGGCCAGGCGCAGGGCGGCCGGGTCGGCGGCCTCCGTGGTGCCGGGTGTCTCCGAGTCGACGGGGGCGACGGCGACCCGGACGCCGTCGGGTGTCTCGCCGCCCTCCCCCACGACGTGCAGCACCTGGGCCTCGCCCAGTCCTGGGCCGACGTCCCGCCGGTCCTCGAAGGGTCGGATGCCGAGCGCAGCCGCTCCGGCCCGCAGCTCGGCCTGCCCCCGCTCAGCGGTCAGCACGCCCCACACGGGGGTGCCGCCGAGTTCCAGGGCCCGCACGAGGAGGTCGGCGACCAGCAGCACCCGCAGGGCGCCGGTGTGGAAATCCGGCACATGGGCTTCGACCCGGGTCAGTCCCCGGCGGGCCGGAGCGGCGTCGACGGACTCGCCGGTTCGGGCGTCTGTGATGTGCAGCACGGGCTGAGCGTAGGCGGGCGGACGGCCACGCGCAGGCATCCGGCGCGAATTCCGGACACGGCGGCGGGATTCCACCAGGTGCGGGGAGGTACGTGACGCGCACGCGCGGGTGCCGCCGCCTCCGCGCGGAGGTGACGTACGCGCGCGTGCACAGCCCATCCCCACTCGCTCGCACCTCGCCCTCATGCGTGAGACTCACTCATCCGCGCTCGGCGTATGGATCCGTACCCGGTCGAGCACCGCCACCGCCGACGTCTCCCCCAGGACGTCCGCCACGTGCGGCAGGAAGTCCCGCAGCCGGGGTTCCTCGTCGATGATGACCACGGCGCACGGCCCCTTCGGTGCGAGGGGTGACTGCTTGGGGTCGCCGGCGCCGAAGCCGGTGACGCCGTGGAAGACGCTCGCTCCGATGAGGCCCTCGCGGTGCGCCCGGTGCACGAGTTCGGCGTAGGCAGGCCTGTGGTGCCACAACACGGCGGCGTCGAGGTGGATGGTCAGGCGTGCGGCGAGCATGTCATTGCCGGGCATCGGCCACCCCCTGCCGTACGGACTGTCCAGACGGTACTGCTCCGACGTCCTGCCGAACAGGCGTTCAGGGCGCGGCAGAAACCGGGGAATCATCGCGCGTTCCCGGCCGTTGTCGGTCACGGGAACAGGTTCGCGAGGGGCAGGGAGGCCGCGGTGTACGGCGACGAGGCAACGGTCCGCAAGATCCTCACCGAGTCCGGCGACACCTGGGCCGTGGTGGGCCTCTCGTCGAACCGGGGACGCGCCGCATACGGCGTCGCCCAGGTGCTGCAGCGCTTCGGCAAGCGCATCGTGCCCGTCCATCCCAAGGCGGAGACGGTGCACGGCGAGCAGGGCTACGCCTCCCTCGCCGACATCCCCTTCGACGTGGACGTCGTCGACGTCTTCGTCAACAGCGACCTCGCCGGACCGGTCGCCGACGAGGCGGTTGCCAAGGGCGCCAAGGCCGTCTGGTTCCAGCTCGGCGTGATCGACGAGGCGGCGCACGACCGTACGCGCGCGGCGGGACTCGACATGGTGATGGACCGCTGCCCCGCCATTGAGATACCGCTGCTCGGCTGAACGGGGCGGGGCACACCGGGACGTGTCGTACACATGAGTGGTCACACTGGGTTCTGCTGCGCACACGGCGCCTGAAGGGCAGTCCAGGAACCCCCCGTGCGTTGGTCAAAACTTCACCATGAGCCTTCTGTTCGACGGCCATTGTTTCCTAATCTGCGACGTCGCACGCGCTGAAAATGCGTATTCACAACGTGAGAGGTCGCTGAAAATATGGTGAGCGTCGAGGAGGCCTCCGTAGAGGAGGCCAGGGGTCCAAGCGGTCTCAGGCGTGACGTCGGACTGATCGGCCTGATGTGGGCCTCCGTGGGCTCGATCATCGGCTCCGGCTGGCTGTTCGGCGCGCACGACGCGGTGATGCAGGCGGGACCCTCGGCGATCATCTCGTGGGTGATCGGCGCGGTCGCGATCGTGCTGCTGGCTCTGGTGCACGCCGAGCTCGGCGGCATGTTCCCGGTGGCCGGCGGTACGGCCCGCTACCCGCACTACGCCTTCGGCGGACTGGCCGGCATGTCCTTCGGCTGGTTCTCCTGGCTGCAGGCCGCAACCGTGGCCCCGATCGAGGTCTACGCCATGATCGGGTACGCCGGTCACTGGTCGTGGGCCCAGCGGTTCCAGCACGCCGACAAGACGCTGACGACCAGCGGTCTGCTGGTGGCCATCGTGCTCATGGCGCTCTTCGTCGGCGTGAACTTCTTCGGCGTACGGGCGCTGGCGCACGCCAACAGCGCCGCGACCTGGTGGAAGATCGCCGTCCCGCTGGGCGCGATCTTCATCATGGCCGCGACCCACTTCCACCCGGCCAACTTCCACTCCGAGGGCTTCGCGCCGTTCGGCGCCAAGGGCGTGCTCGCCGCGATCAGCACCAGCGGCATCATCTTCGCGCTGCTCGGCTTCGAGCAGGCCATCCAGCTGGCGGGCGAGAGCCGCAACCCCAAGCGGGACCTGCCGCGCGCCACGCTCGGCTCGGTAGCGATCGGCGCCGTCATCTACGTCCTGCTCCAGGTCGTGTTCATCGCCGCGCTGCCGCACAGCAGCTTCGCGCACGGCTGGGCCCACCTCGCGTACGAGGGCGACACCGGCCCGTGGGCCGGTCTCGCGACCGTGGTGGGGCTCGGCTGGCTGGCCTGGGTCCTCTACTTCGACGCGATCATCTCCCCCGGCGGCACCGGCCTGATCTACACCACCGCCACCTCCCGCGTCTCCTACGGCCTGGCGAAGAACGGCTACGCGCCGAAGATCTTCACGAAGACCGACGGGCGCGGTGTGCCGTGGTTCGGCCTCATCATGTCCTTCGTCACCGGCGTGATCTGCTTCCTGCCCTTCCCCAGCTGGCACAAGCTGGTCGGCTTCATCACCTCGGCGAGCGTCCTGATGTACGCGGGCGCGCCGCTGGCGTACGGCGTCTTCGCCGACAAGCTGCCGAACCACGAGCGGCCGTACCGGCTGCCCGGCGGCAAGGTGATCTCGCCGGTGTCGTTCGTGGTGGCCAACCTGATCATCTACTGGGCCGGCTGGGACACCCTGTGGCGGCTCGGGCTGGCGATCGTCCTCGGCTACCTGCTCCTCGGCAGCTACGCCTGGTGGGCCAACTCCACCAACCAGCCCGACGCGCCCCGGATGGACTTCAAGGCTGCGCAGTGGCTGCCGGTCTATCTCCTGGGCATGGGCGTGATCTCGGCCGAGGGCGGCTTCGGCGGCTCGGGCAACATCGGTCTGTGG
Source organism: Streptomyces sp. NRRL S-646 (assembly GCF_000720765.1). GTDB lineage: Bacteria > Actinomycetota > Actinomycetes > Streptomycetales > Streptomycetaceae > Streptomyces. The sequence goes on along the minus strand of NZ_JODC01000002.1, from coordinate 69,305 downwards.
TGGGACATTCTGGTCATCGCCGTCTTCTCCCTGGCCATCTACTACTGGGCCCGGGCGACCTCCTCCAAGCGTGAGGACATCGAGCGCAGCATCGAGGAAGTCGTCGTCACCGACGCCCCCGCGCACTGACCGACCGCCCCTCCCCCGACCCGGCCCGTCGGCCGCGGCTCCCCTGCCGCGGCTGACGGGCCACCGTCATAATGCTCGGGTGACTTCCACCGACCCCCACTCCAACTCCCCTTCCCCGCAACGCTTTCCGGTGGTGATCGTGGGCGCCGGGCCCGCCGGCCTCACCATCGGGAACATCCTGCGGGCCGCGTCGGTCGACTGCCTGGTGCTGGAGACCGAGACGCGCGAGTTCATCGAGCAGCGGCCACGGGCCGGTGTGCTGGAGGAGTGGGCCGTGCGCGGGCTCCAGGAACGGGGCCTCGCGGACAATCTGCTGGAGCGGGCGCAGCTGCACACCCAGTGCGAGTTCCGCGTCGAGGGGCAACGGCACCGGCTCTCCTACACCGACCTGACGGGACATCACCACTTCGTCTATCCGCAGCCGCTGCTGGTGACGGACCTGGTGCGCGAGTACGCCGACGTGCGCGGCGGCGCCATCCGTTTCGGCGTGCGGGACGTGCAGTTGCACGGCCTGGACACCGACCGGCCGGCGGTGTCGTACCTCGACCCCGAGACCGGCCGACGCACGCTCGTGACGTGCGACTTCGTGGCGGGCTGCGACGGAGCACGCGGGGTGACGCGGACCGTGCTTCCGCAGCAGGCCCGGATCGCCCGGCACGACTACGGCATCGGCTGGCTGGCGCTGCTGGCTCAGGCACCGCCGTCCAGCGACTGCGTGGTGTTCGGCGTCCATCCGAACGGCTTCGCCGGGCACATGGCCCGCAGCCCCGAGGTCACCCGCTACTACCTGGAGTGCCCGCCGGGCGACGACCCGGAAAACTGGCCGGAGGACCGCGTCTGGGCCGAACTGCAGGAGCGGCTCGGCGCCGCCGACCGGCCGCCGCTCACAGAGGGACGGCTGATCGAGAAACGCGTCCTCGACATGCACAACTACGTGGTCGAACCCATGGTGTTCGGCCGTCTCTTCCTGGCCGGGGACGCAGCCCATCTCACCGCGCCCATCGCGGCCAAGGGCATGAACCTGGCCCTGCACGACGCCTTCCTGCTCGGCGACGGGCTCATCGCGTACCTCGCCAAGGGGGACGCCCGCGGCCTCGACGGCTACTCCGCGGCCTGCCTCGGACGTGTGTGGGACTACCAGGAGTTCTCGCAGTGGCTGTCGGAGGTGTACCACGGCGCGTCGTCGGGCGACGCCTACCGCGCGGGCACGACGCTGGCCCGGCTGCGCCGCCTCTTCGAATCCCCGGCAGCCGCCGCGGCGTTCGCGGAGCAGTACCTCGGCAAGAGCTCCGCGTCCTGAATTCCGTGATCCTCAATCGTGCAGCGGCCGATCGCTGAGCCGGTGGTCCGCCACCTTCAGCGCCTCGTCCACGAGCCGCCGCAGATGGCCGTCCCGCAGTGAGTAGATGACCCTGCGGCCCTCCTTGCGCGTGTTCACCAGGCCCGCCAGCCGCAGCCGCGCCAGGTGCTGGCTGACCGCGGGCCGGGCCGCCCCGCTCGCCTCCGTGAGGGTCGTGACGTCGGCCTCGCCGCCGGTCAGGGCATGCAGCAGCGCCAGACGGGTGCGGTCGCCCAGCAGGGCGAGGAGCTCGGCGGCAAGCGCGAACTGCTCCTCGCCCGGGGTGCGCGGGTGCGCATCGTGCGCAGTTGATAGGTGCATGCGTGCGCTCATACGCACATAATGGTCCCGTGGGCGCCCCGCGTCCACCACCGCGCACCGGAAGGAGCCCATGTGAGCGACCATCACGATCACCATGACGAGCACCACGACCACGGGCACCACCGGCACCATGACCACGGGCACTCGCACGAACACCGCCCGACCGGCCTCAAACACCGCCTCGGCCACCTGCTCACCCCGCACTCCCACGAGACCGCCGACAAGCTCGACTCCGCGCTGGAGTCCTCGGCCCGCGGAATGCGTGCACTGTGGGTCTCGCTGGCCGCCCTCGGGGCGACGGCCGTGGCGCAGGCCGTGGTCGTGGTCATGTCCGGTTCGGTGGCCCTGCTCGGCGACACGGTGCACAACGCCGCCGACGCGCTGACCGCCGTACCGCTGGGGATCGCTTTCGTGCTGGGCCGACGGGCGGCCACGCGCCGCTTCACCTACGGCTACGGCCGGGCCGAGGACCTTGCGGGGATGGCGATCGTGCTGACGATCGCAGCGTCGGCGGCGTTCGCGGCCTGGGCGGCGGTGGAGCGACTGCTCGATCCGCGTCCCGTCGCGCACATACCGGCGGTGGCGGTGGCCGCGCTGGTCGGCTTCGCCGGGAACGAGTGGGTGGCCCGCTACCGGATCCGGGTGGGCCGGGAGATCGGCTCGGCCGCGCTGGTCGCCGACGGACTGCACGCCCGTACGGACGGGTTCACTTCACTGGCCGTGCTGCTGGGTGCCGGTGGCTCGGCGCTGGGGTGGCAACTCGCGGACCCGCTCGTGGGGCTGGCGATCACCGCGGCGATCGCGCTGGTGCTGCGGGACGCGGCGCGCGAGGTGTTCCGGCGCGTGATGGACGCCGTCGACCCGGAGCTGGTCGACCGGGCCGAGGGGGCGCTGCGCGAGGTGCCGGGCGTGCGGGAGGTCGGTGAGCTGCGGCTGCGCTGGATCGGGCACCGGCTGCGCGCCGAGGTGGCGGTGGTGGTCGACGGCGAGGCGACCGTACGTATGGCGCACGCCATCGCGGTCGAGGCCGAACACGCCCTGCTGCACGCCGTGCCGAGACTGACGGCGGCCCTGGTGCACGCCGATCCGGCACCGGCGCCGGGCGAGGCGGACCCGCACCTGGCCTTGGCGCACCATGCGACGCACTAGGCGGCCTCAGCAAAGTGCCGTGCGGTCCGGGAGCGCCGGGAAGGGGCGCGGGGCCCCGCCGCGGCAGCGGCTGATGTCACAGCCGAGATGCGGCTCCGCCGCGATGAAGGTCCCCCGCTCGAGCGAAGTCGAGAGTGAGGGAGCGACCAGCCACGACGACGCCGCAGACGAATGACGACACATCGCCGCGCAACCCGCGCAGCGCGGCCTCAGACGCCGAGCCCCTCCAGCACCACCGCGCCCGGCAGTTCCGCGAACGCCTTGCCCGGGACCAGCAGCTTGCCGCGGCGGCGGCCGCTGCCGACCAGGACGTAGGGCAGGTCGGCGACGGCCGAGTCCACCAGCACCGGCCAGCCGTCCGGGAGTCCGATCGGGGTGATGCCGCCGTACTCCATGCCGGTCTCACCCGTTGCCGTGTCCATGGACGCGAACGAGGCCTTGCGGGCGCCGAGTTGGCGGCGGACGACGCCGTTGACGTCGACCCGGGTGGTGGAGAGCACGAGGCACGCTGCGAGTTTCGTCTCCCCGCCCCGCTTGCCGGCCACCACCACGCAGTTCGCCGACTGCTCGAGCAGTTCCTGCCCGTAGTGCTCCACGAAGACGGTGGTGTCGGCCCACTGCGGGTCGGTGTCGACGTAGACGATCTGGTCGGCGGGGACGCTGCCGCTCCAGTGGCGTACGGCGTCGGCGACCGGGCGGGTCAGTTCGTCGAGGGCGTCGGGGGCGGGGATCGCGAGGTCGAAGTGTCCGATGGGTGGGCGCATGGCCGCACGTTAACAGGACGTCCCGGGCCGGCTCAGTGCACGGGCGGGACGGAGACCGCCAGCACGAGCTCCATCGGCACATCGCCTTGATTGCCGTAGCTGTGCGGGGCGTTGGCCTCGAAGGTGACGCTTGCGCCGGCCGGGACGCGGTACTCCGCGCCCTCCACCGTGAGGGTCAGCTCACCCGCCGTCACATGGGCGATCTCCACCGTCCCGGCGGGATGCGGGTCCGAGGCACTGCTGTCGCCCGGCATCAGCCGCCAGTCCCACATCTCCAGCGGTCCCGGCGCCTCGGTACCGGCGAGCAGCCTGCTGTAACTTCCCGCGTCGGTGTGCCACAGCCGTACCACCTGTTCGGCCGGGACGACCCGCACCTTCGGGCCCTGCTCGTAGTCGAGCAGTGTGGTGACGCTGACGCCGAGCGCGTCGCCGATCTTGACGACGGTGCCGATGCTCGGGTTGGTGCGGGCCTGCTCGATCTGGATGAGCATGCCGCGGCTGACCCCGGCGCGGGCGGCGAGCGCGTCCAGGGTGAAGCCCCGCTCGCCTCGCCAGCGCTTGACGTTGCGGGCCAGGGACTGGGTCAGCAGATCGAGGTCCGACACGTTCCGTCCAATATCGATGTACTGCGCGGTCAATATTCTGGATGACAGGGTTCACTTCACTGAACTACGATGTTGTGCACCCGATCGTTCACCGAACTGTACTGCGAGGCGACCCGTGACAGCATTCTTCGCCCTGGCCACCAGCCTGCTCTGGGGCCTTGCCGACTTCGGCGGCGGACTGCTGACCCGGCGCACGCCGGCGCTCACGGTGGTCGTCGTCTCGCAGGGGATCGCCGCGGCCGTGCTCGGGGCGATCGTGCTGGCCACGGGCGGCTGGAGCGAGGCCGGTCCCCGGCTGTGGTTCGCCTTCGCCGCGGGGCTGGTGGGCCCGGCCGCCCTGTTCTCCTTCTACAAGGCCCTGGCCCTGGGGCCGATGGGCGTCGTCTCCCCGCTCGCGACCCTGAGCGTGGCGGTCCCCGTGAGCGTGGGCCTCTTCCTCGGCGAACGTCCCGGTCTGACGCAGGTCGCGGGCATCGCGGTCGCTGTCACCGGAGTCGTGCTCGCGGGCGGACCGCAGCTCAGGGGCGCCCCGGTGCAACGTCAGGCCATCCTGCTCACCCTCGTCGCGGCCCTCGGCTTCGGCACGGTGTTCGCACTGATCACCGAGGCGTCCACGACCGTCACCGGCCTCTTCCTCGCCCTCTTCGTCCAGCGCCTGACGAGCGTGACCACGGGCGGCATCGCGCTCTACGCCTCCGTGCAGCGGGGCGGCGAGGCCCTCCCGGCCGGCGGCTTCGCCTGGACGTCCCTCCCGGCACTCGCCTTCGTCGGCCTCGCGGACGTCGCGGCGAACGGCACCTACTCGGTCGCCGCCCAGCACGGCCCGATCACCGTGGCCGCCGTCCTCGCCTCGCTCTACCCGGTGGTGACCGCACTCGCCGCACGCGGCCTCCTCAGGGAGCGCCTCCGCGGTATCCAGGCGGCGGGCGCGGGCCTCGCGCTGGTGGGCACACTGCTCCTGGCGACGGGCTAGGCCCCGCCTAGGACTCCGGCTCCAGTTCGGCCAGCCTCGCCACGGTCTCCTCGTCCAGCTCCGAGAGCGCCCGCAGCTGGTCGGGCGTGACCCCGTCGGGAATCGGCACGGGGGCAGGCGTCCTGAGCGGCGGCTGCCAGCCCTCGGCGGCCGTCCAGCGGCGTACGACACGGGCGGGCGCCCCCGCCACCACGGCATGGTCGGGCACGACACCCCGGACCACGGCACCGGCGGCCACGACCACGTTCCGTCCGATCCGCGCACCCGGCAGGATCACCGCACCGGTGCCGATCCAGCAGCCCGGCCCGATCTCCACCGGCTCCATGCGCGGCCACTGCTTGCCGATGGGCTCGTGCGGATCGTCGTACGAGTGGTTCGTGGACGTCACATACACATACGGCCCGAAGTAGCAGTCGCTGCCGATGCTCACCGTCGTGTCGGCGATGACGTGGCTGCCGCGGCCCAGCACGACACCGTCGCCGATGCGCAGGATCGGGTCGGGGCCGAGGTCCAGGTCGGGCATCAGCCCCGCGGTGAGGGTGACCTGCTCGCCGACGATGCAGTGCGAGCCGATGTGGATCCAGGATTCGCCGAAGACGGTGCCGAGCGGGAAGGCGAGCCGGGTGGCTTCGCCGATCGAGCCGAAGCGGAAGCGGCCGGGGCGCTCGGCCGTCACCGAGCCCGTGCGCTGCACCCAGGCCCAGCCCGCGTGGACGGCCCGCTGGGCGAGGCTTCGCCGCCAGGATGAGAACGTGTTCTTGCTCTTCGGCACGGAGTCACCGTACTGACCGTGCGGGGCGCCGATGAGGTGCGGAGGCTGTGATCTTCACCCCACCCGAGCGCACGCGGATCACCCGTGACGGATGAGGCGAAGGCGCCGAAGCCGTGGTGCGATGGTGGTATGACCTGGCGCAGCTTGGTGGATCCCTTCGACGTCAGCGGACGGCTGACGCGATATGCACTGGGGACCGCCGGCTCGGTCGTCGACCGTGTCGTCCGCGCGGGCACAACCGCTGTCGTGGACCGACTCGACCTCGACGGCCTGGCCGCCCGTATCGACGTCGACCGGATCGCCGACCGGATGGACGTGATGCGGGTCGTGCGGCGCGTCGACATCGACCTGATCGCGGACCGGGTCGACGTGGACCGCATCGCCGACCGCGTGGACGTGAACCGGGTGGTGGCTCGGGTGGACGCGGATGAGATCGCGGCCCGGCTGGACGTGGACCGGATCGCGGCGCGCATCGACGTCGACCGCATCGCCGCCCGGCTGGACCTCGACTCCGTGATCGCCAGGATCGACCTGGTCTCGCTCACCAGGGCGGTGCTGGAGGAGATCGACCTGGGCCGGATCGTCCGGGACACCAGCGGCGGGATGGCCGAGGAGACGGTCGACGCGCTGCGGCTGCGCACCGTGCGGGCCGACCGGATGGTGAACCGCGTCGCCGACCGGCTGCTGCACAGACCCGGCGTGACCCCGGCGCACCCCGACAGGCTCGGGCAGCCACCATGACGCACGGGGACCAGGGCTCCGGGGGCGACACCGCGGGAGTGGTGTCGCGATGTCTCGCGGCGCTGGTCGACGCGATCGTGGTGGCCGGCATCGGGTTCGCGGTGCAGTTCGCGTACGGGGGTCTCCGACTGCTCGTCGCCGGGCCGCCGTTCCGTATGCCGGACCTGTCCGGCTGGCGGACGGGGGTGCTCGGCTGGGCTGTCGCCGTGCTCTATCTGGGCGTGAGCTGGGCGTCGACCGGCGGCACCCTCGGCGACTGGCTGCTGGGCCTGCAGGTCACCGGCCGCACCGGGCGGCTGCTCGGCATCCCCCGGGCCCTGCTGCGGGCCGTGTTCTGCGTCGCTCTCCCCGTGGGTCTGCTCTGGATTCCCTTCAGCCGACGCCATGCCTCGGTCCAGGACGTCGTCATGGCCAGCGCTGTGCGGTACCACCGGTTCTGACGGACGGCCTGCACTGTGGCGTCCGGCGTGGTGCCGCAGGACGGTGGCCTCCGCGGGCACCGGACGAGGCCCGTCATCACCCTTGCGAGGTGATGACGGGCTCGTGCGGGCCGTGTAGGAGTCGTACAAGAAGGGCCGCGCCCGGCGGCCCACCGGGGGCGGAGAGGGCCGAGACGACCGCAGGAGGTCCGCGATGGCAGACCCCGGAGGCCGTTACGTCCCGCCGGGGTCTGCGCACGCCGTCGGCGTACCGGCGCGAATGGCTGGTCAAGGACGACGTCGCGGGTGTCGTCCTGACCCACGCTGCTGGTCCCGCAGGGCACTGTCATCCTGGCGGTGCCCTCCGCGCTCTTCTCCGGCAGGTCGGGGGCCCGGGCGTCGGCATCCTGATGGCCACATCACGGCCGCCTGCGACTCGCCGCAGGGGGTGGCGCGCGGCCCCGGCGCCCGGCAGCAGGGTGTCATCGCCTACGGTGCGTTCTGTGTCGACGACGAGGAGAGGGCGATGACGCAGAAGGCGTTGATCACAGGTATCGGCGGTCGGGAACCGAAGATCGACGGGGAGGCCTTCGTGGCGCCTACGGCGTCCGTGATCGGGGACGTGACGCTGGAGGCGGGGGCGAGCGTCTGGTACGGGGCGGTGCTGCGGGGGGACGTCGAGCGGATCTTCGTGGGGGCTCAGGCCAATATCCAGGACAACTGCACGCTCCATGCCGACCCGGGGTTTCCTGTCAGCATCGGTGAGCGGGTGTCCGTGGGGCACAACGCGGTGGTGCATGGGGCCACCGTCGGGGACGACTGCCTCATCGGGATGGGGGCGACTGTTCTGAACGGCGCCGTGATCGGGGCGGGGTCGCTTGTTGCCGCGCAGGCCCTGGTACCGCAGGGGATGCAGGTGCCGCCCGGGTCGCTGGTCGCGGGGGTGCCGGCGAAAGTGAAGCGGGAGCTCACGGAGGAGGAGCTTCAGGGGGTCACGCTGAACGGCACGATGTATGCGGAGCTGGCGAAGGCGCATCGCGAGGTGCACGAGTAAGTTGCGTGGCGGGTGCGGGTTTGTGGGGGCTGGTCCCGCCCACGCGGCGGAGCCGCATAGTGCTACAGCCCCGCCCCTTAAGGGCGCTTCAGTCCCCGGCGGGTACCGGTTCCGGCTCTTGCTGTGCCGCCTGCGCCTTCTTCGCCTTGCGCTTCACGATCAGCATCGACGCCAGGCCGATCAGCACCGCCGCCACCAGGCCCAGGTACGAGAACCGCTTCAGCCAGTCCTCGGCGACGACGCCCACGTAGTAGATGACCGCCGTCGTGCCGCCCGCCCAGCAGATGCCGCCGAGGACGTTGGCGGTCAGGAACTTCCAGTACGGCATGTGGAGGACGCCCGCGAGGGGGCCGGCGAAGATGCGCAGGAGGGCGACGAAGCGGCCGAAGAAGACCGCCCACATCCCCCACTTCTCGAAGGACTTCTCGGCGGTGGCGACGTGGCCCTCACTGAAGTGCCTGGGGAACTTCCTGCCGAGCCAGGCGAGCAGTGGGCGTCCGCCCTTGCGGCCGATGGCGTAGCCGATGGAGTCACCGATGACGGCGCCGGCGGTCGCGCACGCGCCGAGCACGATCGGGTTGATGCCGGAGTGCTGGGAGGAGAGCAGTGCGGCCGAGACCAGGATGATCTCGCCCGGCAGCGGGATGCCCAGGCTCTCCAGACCGATGACCAGTGCCACCACGGCGTAGACGGCTGCCGCGGGCACCGTGTCGAGCCACTCCTGGACGTGCAACGCCGGTTCCTCCCGATTCGTAACCTTTTGGTTGCTGTGTTCCCGGCGTGCGCCGCACGGGGGCGCACGCCGGGAAGCCTACCGGGTCAGCCTGCCGACGCGCCGTCCCAGAGATCGCACTGGTGATCCTGGTGGACCGAGGTGCTCAGAGTGTTTCCACCCTTGGACGCGGTCTTGAGGGAGAGGATCACGCCCGGGCCGGCGGGCATCGGAGGCTGCCCCGCGGCCCGCGGCACACCGTCCCGTACGAAGGATCCCCAGTACTGGACCATCTGCCGCGACAGCACCTTCTGCTCGGCGTTCAGCGGGCTTTCCAGTCCGAAGTGCTTGAAGAGGTACTGGACCTCGTTGACGTGCGTCGCGCCGAAGTCGAAGTCCGTGTGCAGGTTGCGCAGGGAGGCGAAGGGCGGGGAGGTGCGGTCGGCGAACTCGTACGAGTAGACCGGACCGCGGGTGGCGAGCAGCGCGTCGAGCCGCAGTGCCGGACAGCTGAACAGGACGTCGCCCAGCGCGGTGGCGTACGCGATGGTCGGCGTCGGGTACGCCGACAGCGGATAGCGCTGCAGCGCCTGCTCGCCGAAGTCCTTGCGCATGGCCGCCGGGTACTGCTCGGCCGTGAGCGGTGTGCCGTTCAGGTCGAACGAGGAGTAGGCGAACAGCCGGCCCTCGTCCTGGTTCGAGCCGTTGATCACAGGCACCCGGGCCGCGGTCCCCTTCGCGACGGCCTGTTCGGGCTGCACCGGCAGGAAAGCGCCCCCGACCACCGGGTTCCAGTCGAAGTCGGCCTGGGCCTCGAGGACCTCGCGGGCGGACTTGCCGCGCAGACACGCCACGGTGGCGCAGCCGAGCTTCTTGGCGAAATCGACTCCCTGGGACACCGCGTCCTGGTGGGTGCGTGCGGTGCAGTCGTCGTAGGCGCCGCTCTCGATGATGCCCGCGCGGAACAGGCCCCTGGCCGTCGGTGAGGCCAGCTGGGTGCAGACCGAGCGGCCGCCGGCCGACTCGCCCGCGATGGTGACGCGGCCCGGATCGCCCCCGAAGCGGCCGATGTTGGCCCGCACCCAGCGCAGCGCGGCCTGCTGGTCGAGCATGCCGAAGTTGCCGGAGACACCGTCGTGCGCCTCGCCGTCGAGACCCGACGTGGCGAGGAATCCCATCGCACCGAGACGGTAGTTGACGGTCACGACGACCGTTCCGGTCTTCCGGGCGAAGGTGTCCGGGACGACGTCCTGACCGGCGCCGGCGGTCAGCCCGCCGCCGTGGAACCAGACCAGGACCGAGCGTTTGGCGGAGCCCTCGGGGACGTACACATTGAGGTCGAGACAGTCCTCGGTGTACGAGGGCTGGTCGTAGCCGGGGTCCCAACTGGAGTTCTGTACACACTTGTTGCCGAAGTCCCGTGCGGACCTCACCCCTTGCCAGGGCCGCACGGCGTGCGGCTCGCGCCAGCGGAGCCTGCCGACCGGCGGCTCGGCGTACGGGATGCCGAGGAACTGCCGTCCCTCGCCGGTGGTTTCGCCGCGCACGAGACCCGCGTCGGTGCGGACGACCGGGTTGCCGCCCGACGGTGCGGCCTGCGCCGCCGGGACGGGTGCGACGAGGGCCGCCGCGAGGGCCGTCAGGCCGATGACGATGCGTCGTATCACGTGCCCACCTCCACGTTCGTACGCAACCGCAGATCACGCGAGGACGCCCCGACCCACACGGTGCGCCGGCCGGTCCCGAGCACCCAATCGTGACGCTTCGGGTCCCATGAGGACAATGTGCGTGCGGTGACTTCCACGGCGATCCGCCGCCGCTCCCCCGCCCGCAGGGTCAGCCGCCGGTAACCGCCCAACACCCGTACCGCCTGGTCGAGTCGGAGATCCGGCGAGGGTCCGACGTACACCTGCGGCACGGCGACGCCGCCGCGCCGGCCGGTGTTGCGGACGGTGAAGGAGACCTCGATGCCGGCTCGCGTCGGGCGGGCCCGCAGGTCCTCGTACGAGAAGGAGGTGTACGACAGTCCGTGCCCGAAGGGGAACAGCGGCCGCACTCCTTCGGCGTCGTACCACCGGTAGCCGGCGTGGATGCCTTCGGAGTACTCCTCGGTGCCGTCCACGCCCGGGTAGCGGCGTGGGTCGCCTGCCACGGGGTGGTGGTCGTCGTCGACCGGGAAGGACTGGGTGAGGCGGCCGCCGGGGTCGCACTCGCCGTACAGGACGGCTGCGGTGGCGGCCGCGCCCTCCTGCCCCGGGTAGTACATCTGGAGCACGGCGCCGGTGCGCCGCAGCCAGGGCATCGAGGTCGAGGACGAGGTGTTGAGGACGACCGTGGTGCGCGGGTTGGACGCGGTGACGGCCTCGATCAGCTGCTGCTGGTGGCCGGGAAGGGCGATGGTGGTGCGGTCCTGGCCCTCGGTGGCGTCCTCATAGGCGAAGAGGACGACGTCCCGGGCGGCGCGGGCGGCCTTGACGGCCTCGGCGACGTCCTGTGCACGGGTCCCGCCGGTGCTGCGCCGCAGCCGGAACAGCAGACCGTCGGCCCCTCCCTGCGCGGTGATCTTCAGGGTGTGGGCACCTTTGGCGAGGGTGAGGGTCTTGCGGCGCACGGACAGCCCGTCGGGGGCGGCCGAGACCAGGCCGCCCGTGAAGAACTCGCCGTATCCGGAGGCCTGCGGGAACAGTTCGGTGCCGTCGAGGAGGACCTTGGGGCGGGCCGTGGGCGCGGAGGAGAAGTGCAGGACGAAGGTCCACTCGTCGCCCTCGGGGACGGTGAGCGTTCCGTCGTACGTCCACACCTTGCCGGCGTCGACCCCCTGCCCCTCGCTGTCGAAGGCGGGGCTCAGCGCGGACGCCGGGACCGCCTTGCCGAACAGATCCTCGCCGAGGGAGTAAGTGACCTTCCCCGCACGCGACTTGATGGCGGCCAGCGGGCTGTCGGCGTGATCCGGAACGACGTGCGCACTGCCGCCGCCGCTGACGAAGGGCAGGGTGCCGGTCGGGCCGATCACCGCGACGGTGCCGCCGCGGGCCAGAGGGAGCGTGTGGTGCTCGTTGCGCAGGAGGGTCGCGCCGGCCTTGGCGACCTCCAGGGCCACGGCGGCGCCCGCCGGTGCGTCACGGTCCGGGCGTGGTGGTGCGCTGCCGTCGAGGAGGCCGAAGCGGTCCATGACGGTGAGGATGCGGCGCACGGAACGGTCCACGTAGCGCTCGGGCACGCTGCCGTTCTGCACGGCCGATTTGAGCGCCGTGCCGAAGTGGGTGCCGTCGGGCATCTCCATGTCGAGGCCGGCGGTGATCGCCGCGACGGTGCTGTGCGCGGCGAACCAGTCGGTCATCACCCAGCCGTCGAAGCCCCAACGGTCGCGCAGGATGTCCGTGAGCAGGGTCTTGTTCTCGCAGGAGAACGTGCCGTTGACCTTGTTGTAGGCGCCCATCACCGCGCCAACGCCGGCGCCGACGGCCGCCTCGAAGCCGCGCAGTTCGCTCTCGTGCATGGTCTGCTCGTCGATCCGCACATCGATCGACATGCGGTCCTTCTCCTGGTTGTTCATCGCGTAGTGCTTGACGGTGGCGATGAGGCCCTCGCCCTGGATGCCCCCGATCTCGGCGGCGACCATGCCGGAGGCGAGCAGCGGGTCCTCGCTGAAGGTCTCGAAGTTGCGGCCCGCGTACGGGGTGCGGATCAGGTTGACCATCGGGGAGAGCAGGACGTCCTGGCCGAGGGCGCGGCCCTCGCGTCCGATGACCTGTCCGTAGCGGCGGGCGAGGTCCGGGTCGAAGGCGGAGGCCAGCAGGACGGGGGCGGGCAGCGCGGTGGCGTGCCGGGTGACACGGACGCCGGCGGGGCCGTCGGCGAGGCGGAGGCGGGGGATGCCGAGGCGTTCGACTGCGGGGACGTATCCCGCCTGGCCGAGCGACTTCGCGTCGGTGGCGCCGTGCAGGAGGGAGATCTTCTCGTCGAGGGTGAGCTTGCCGATCAGGCCTTCGACGCGGGAGCCGGCCCCCGCCTCGGGTCTGTCCAGTGCGTGCGCGGGGGGCGTGAGTCCGCTGGTGGCCGCCGTGGCGACGGCGATCGCGCCGCCCAGCAGACGCAGTGCGGATCTCCGCGAGACAGTGTCGGTCATGGGCCGTCACTCCTTCGGTGTGCGGGCACGACGATGTGAACCGCAGGCACGCCCGGCGTCCCGGACTGCGTTCGGCATCTGAACGCAGTCTGCTTCAGGACCGACCTGACACCCCGTAGGGCATCGTGGGCGCGGCGGGAAAACTATGACCACTGGTGACTCGTGTCAATGAAGCGAACAAGAAACCCTCCGATGCCGACAAGAAACGAAGCTGGGGCCACCCCGGCGGGGCGACCCCAGATGAGTTGTACATCCCTATACGCGCGTTGATCAGTGCAGGGCGGCCTCGAGCTTTTCGGCCCTGCCCGCGACGGTGGTGACCGCGCCCACCACTTCGGCCGGGAGCGCGCGCACCCCGTCAAGGGGTGCCGGCGGCCCAACGGGCCCGGTTTCGCTGTCGACCTGGGCGAACCGCTCCTCGTACCGCCCGTCGTACGGCTCGCTTCCCGGCTTCCGCTCCGGAGTCCGGGAGTTGGGCGGCTTCGGTGCGCCGCTGGGAGAGTCCTGGCCTGCGGGACGACCGGTGTCCTGCGATCCGCCCTGCTCGTCCGTGCGGCCGGTGTCGTCGAGGCCGACTTCAAGCGTCCACCGCTGCCCGCCGGAACCGTCCCGTGCGGTGACGACGACGTCCGCGCGCCCGCCCGGTGCGACGAGCAGTCCCTTGCCGCCGCGCAGCAGAAGCTCCCCGCGGACCGTGAGGTCGTAGCGCACCTCGCCCGCGTGTGCCACGCAGTCGGCGAGGGTCACCGACTTCTTGCCGGCGTCGGAGTCGAGGCACAGGGTGGGGTCGGCGTCGCTGCGCAGCAGACCGTCGTCCTGGTACGACCACTGCTGCGACCCGGCGGCGGAGCAGGCCGCCAGTACGGCCGCGGCACCGGCCCTGGGCCTGCCGCCCTGGACGTCGAGGCAGCGTCCGGCCTTCGGGTTGCGGAGCCTGCCGCGTCCGACCTCGACGGGCCGGCCCACGGAGGCGGGCGAGGGGGAGCGGGCCGACGAGGTGTCACCCGCCGGGGGCGAGGGGCGCAGAGTGCTGCTGCTGGGGGCTCCCCAGGTGGCGCCGGAGTCGCGGACAGCGTTGTCGTCGGACCAGCCCTTGCTGACGAGAACCGTGGCGAGCAGGGCGAGCGTCGTCAGACCGACACCCACGACGACGGCCTTGGTGTGCTTTCGCGGCGTGTCGGGCCGGTGGCGCCCGCCGCCGGGTCGTGCGCTGCCGCGCCCGGGTGTGAACGCCTGGTCTCCGCCGCGGCGGGGGCGGGAGTCGAGATAGCGCCGGGCGCCCCAGCCGAGCACGGTCTCCGCGAGCAGCACCTCCAGGCCGCCCTCGAAATGACTGAGCTGTTCGGCGGCGTGCCGGCAGTACCGGCACTCCGTCAGATGCTGCTGGACATCCGGGAGCAGGGCACCGCCGCGGCGTATCGGGACGTCGAGGAGGCGGTTGTAGAAGCGGCATTCCTTGCCGGGTGCGAGTTCCCGGTGGGCGCGCACACAGCCCACCCGGAATTGCTCGCGTGCCTGCTCCAGTGCGGCCGACGCGGTGGACGCGTCCACCCCCAACAGACCGGCCGGTACGGTTATGGGTTCGGCTTCGACCTCCGAGTGCCACAGCAGGCATTGCGAGGCTCCCGGAAGGGCCTGGAATGCCCGCTCGGCGATGTGCCGCCTTTCGGGCGTCGCGGACCGTGCGGCACGCAGTCCGCGCCCGCCGGTCGGTTTGCGGAGTTCCGGCAGGAGAACGGAAATACCGTCGTCCGCGGCCCACTCCTTGATGGTGTCCCGTACGGCCATGAGAAGTTGCGGTCGCAGGGCGCCGCCGCCCGGTCGGCCCAGCACCCGGTGGAACGCGGCGGCCGCGGCCATGGATGCCGGACTCTCCCCGGAAGCAAGGCAGATGACTGCGTAGTCGTACGTCGCGCGCCAGTGCCGGGCCAGCAACAACGCGCCCGCGCGGGCACCCGAGGCGTCCGGACCAAGCTGCGCGACGAGGTTGCGGTCGGATTCGGCGGGCCCCGATCCGGGACGCGGTGGGTACGGCGGTCGTGGGGGGTAGGGGGATTGCACTGAACCATTTCCTTCCAAGCCGCAGGACGGTAGGCGGATTTCGCGTCCATCGGAAAGCAGGCGCCTCTTTGGTGCATACCTATGTCGGGTCAGGTTCTGGGACCGCTACAGGGCCGCTCACTTTCGCACAATTGACGCACAGGAAACAAGGAGTTCGAGTGACGAAAGTTCAAAACGCGGCAACTTCAAATAAGTTACCGGCGGTATCCGCACCCGCATTCGAAACAACCGTAGGGCGGCCGCCGAGTTGTGTGCACCCCCGGGCGCTTGGTACACGAAACCTCCACTGCCGGGCGGACCCACAGCGGGATCCCACGTTTCTCTCTGCGGACTCTCATCCGCGTGCGCCAGCATGAGCCGCATGATCGTCCCCCACGCCACTTCCCCCCGTGCGGTCACCAAG
Source organism: Streptomyces sp. NRRL S-646 (assembly GCF_000720765.1). Classification (GTDB taxonomy): domain Bacteria; phylum Actinomycetota; class Actinomycetes; order Streptomycetales; family Streptomycetaceae; genus Streptomyces. The sequence goes on along the minus strand of NZ_JODC01000002.1, from coordinate 53,734 downwards.
GCCGTGATCCCCGCCGCCGGCCTCGGCACCCGTTTCCTGCCCGCAACCAAGGCGACCCCGAAGGAGATGCTGCCGGTCGTCGACAAGCCGGCCATCCAGTACGTCGTCGAGGAGGCCGCCGCGGCCGGGCTCGACGACGTCCTCATGGTCACCGGACGCCACAAGCGCGCCATCGAGGACCACTTCGACAACGCCTTCGAACTGGAACAGGCGCTCGCCGCCAAGGGCGACGCGATACGTCTGGACGCCGTGCGCGATCCCGCCCGCCTGGCCAACATCCACCACATCCGCCAGGGCGAGCCTCTCGGCCTCGGCCACGCCGTCCTGTGCGCCCGCCGCCACGTCGGCGACCGGCCCTTCGCCGTCCTGCTGGGCGACGACCTGATCGACCCCCGCGAAACCCTCCTGAGCCGCATGCTCGACGTGCGAGACCGGCACACGGGCAGCGTCATCGCCCTGATGAAGGTCCCGCCGGAGCAGATCCACCTCTACGGCTGCGCCGCCGTCGAGGCGACGGGCGAGGACGGCGTGGTCCGCGTCACCGGCCTGGTCGAGAAGCCGTCCCGCCAGGACGCACCCAGCAGCTACGCGGTCATCGGCCGCTACGTCCTCGACCCGGCCGTCTTCGACACCCTGGAGCGCACTCCGCCCGGCCGCGGTGGCGAGATCCAGCTCACCGACGCCCTGCAGGAACTGGCCGCGGGCGGCACGGTGCACGGCGTCGTCTTCGACGGCCTGCGCTACGACACCGGCGACAAGGGCGACTACCTGCGCACCGTGGTCCGCCTGGCCTGCGACCGCGACGACCTCGGCCCCGAATTCACGGCCTGGCTCAAGGAGTTCGTCGCCGGGATGGAGGAAGGCAACGACACCGGACGCCGCCGACTGGTGGCCTGATCCTGCACTCTCCCGGGGCTGTGACCTCAGCGGCTCGGCCGCGGAGCCCCGGACCGAACGCAGGCTGGGCCCGGGGGCGACACACCCCCGGGCCCAGCCTGCAAGAGCTGCTCAGCCGTTGGGACGCAGCGTCCACACAACGGTCATCTCACCGGTGACAGCGCCGTCGGCGCGCCGGATCTCGATCGACACCGGGAACTCGGGCCGCCCCCCGGCGTCCAGCTCCGCGACGACGTCGGCCACCGGGCGGCCGAGGGTCGCGGTGGCGGTGACGGCTCCCATCGCCAGCTTCTTGTAGGCGATCTCGGCGCGCACGGCGAGCGGCACGGCCCGCGCCAGCTGCTCCCCGAAGGCGGCCAGCACGATCGACCCGCTGGCGGTCTCGCCGAGGGTGAACATCGCGCCGGCGTGCGGCCCGCCGACGTGGTTGTGGTACTCGCCCTGGTCCGGCAGGGACACCACGGCCTTCTCCGGCGTGGTCTCCAGGAACTGGAGGTTCATGGTCCGGGCCATCGGCACCGTCGCGGCGAGCATCTCGCCGATCGACATCTGGTCTGCGCTCATGACGAGCATGTTACCCACGAGTAGCCTTCGCTGGCCAGAGGGCCGTTTCGGCAGCGGTCGTATGCGTGCCGGACGTGCGCAACCCGCGGCGGAGCACCAGGCCCGTGGTGACGGGTCCGCCGAGTGCCCGTGGAGGGTTCAGCCGATGCCGAACGTCCCGTCGGGGGGCTCGGGTGAGGGCACGGCGTCCGCGTCCCGCACCGGGCGCGCGCCCGCGATGAAGTCGCGGACTCCGGTCCCGTACTCGACCCGTGCCGGAAAGGCGTCGGCTGCCATGAGCCGGGCCAGGGCGACTGTGTCGACGGGGTGGTGCGCGGCGACGAGCACGGCGTTGCCGAAGCGTCGCCCGCGCAGGACGGCCGGTTCGGCGATCAGCACCAGCTCCTCGAACTCCGTGGCGAAGGTGGCGAGTTGCGAGCGGAGGAAGGCGAAGGGCGCGGCGTCGGCGAGGTTGGCCAGGTAGACGCCCCGGTCGCGCAGCACCCGGGCGGCCTCGCGGGCGTAGGCGACGGAGGTGAGGTGGGCCGGGACGCGCGATCCACCGAAGACATCGGCGATGAGCACGTCCGCCGAGTCCGAGGGGGCCGCCTCCAGCCAGGTCCGGGCGTCGGCGGTGTGCAGGGCGACGGCCGAGCCCTCCGGGAGCGGCAGGTGCTCCAGGACCAGTTCCAGCAGGGCGCGGTCCGCCTCGACGACGTCCTGTCGCGAGCCGGGCCGGGTCGCTGCCAGGTACCGGGGCAGAGTGAGCGCGCCCCCGCCGAGGTGCAGCACGTCCAGCGGACTGCCAGGTTCCGCGAGGGTGTCCAGGACGTGCCCGAGCCGTCGTGCGTACTCGAACTCCAGGTGGGCCGGCTCGTCCAGGTCCACGTACGACTGCGGCGCCCCGTCGACCGTCAGCAGCCAGGCCCGCTTCCGGTCGACGTCGGGCATCAGCTTGGCGGTGCCGTGATCGACGTCTCGGGTCACGGGTATCGGCTCGTCCACGGGTTCATTGTGCCGGGAGCGGGAGGCGCGGGCGCGCGGCCCGGGGCCGTTGCTTCAGCCGCCCCGGACCCGCGCCACCTGTCTCGCGTGCTCCTTCGCCTGTTCACGTCCCGCCCGGGCCGACGGCGCCCGGACGGCAGGGTCCGGTGCGTCGCGGCCGATCGCGTCCTTCGCGGCCGCCGAGGGTGTCACGACCGCGCCCCCGGACGCCCTGTTCGGCAAGCCGTCTGCCCGCTGTGGTGTGCGCAGCGCCTGGAGTTGGGCCGCCACCGCCGACCCTGCCGACGTACCGAACACCGCGTCGGCGTCCCCGAGATCGACGCCCGCCTCGGACAGCCTGTACACCGTCCCGACCAGCCGTCCGATCCCGTCGGCACTCCCGCCGCCGAGCACCAAAGCCCTGCCCGTCATGGTCTCCCCCGTCTCTCCACGACCCACGACTGCGTGTGCGATCAAGTCTTGCGCACGGCACTGACAATCGGGTCCGGACAGCCGGATGCGCGGCGCCCGCCCCCGAGGGGGCGGGCGCCGTGCAGGCTCAGCCGACCGACGTCACCGTGCCCGCGCCGACCGTGCGGCCGCCCTCGCGGATCGCGAAGCCGAGCCCTGGCTCCAGCGGCACGTCACGGCCGAGCTCGACCGTCATGCTCACGGTGTCGCCGGGCCGGGCGAGGGCCGTCTCGCCGAGGTCGACGTCGCCGACCACGTCCGCGGTGCGGATGTAGAACTGCGGCCGGTAGCCGGTCGACACCGCAGTCGTCCGTCCGCCCTCGCGCGTCGACAGGACGTACACCCGCGCGGAGAAGCGGCGGCTCGGCGCCACGCTGCCGGGCGCCGCCACGACGTGTCCGCGCCGGACGGCGTCCCGCGGGACCCCGCGCAGCAACAGCGCCACGTTGTCGCCGGCCTGTGCCTCCTCCATGGGCTTGCCGAAGGTCTCCAGGCCGGTGACGACGGTCTCGACACCGGCGCCGAGGACTTCGACGCGGTCGCCCACCCGGACGACGCCCCGCTCGACCGCGCCCGTCACCACCGTCCCACGGCCGGTGATGGTGAGCACGTTCTCCACGGGCATCAGGAACGGCGCGTCCAAGTACCGCTCGGGCATCGGCACATACGTGTCCACGGCGTCGAGCAGCGCCTCGATGGACGCCGTCCACCGCGGGTCGCCCTCCAGGGCCTTCAGCCCCGAGACCCGCACGACGGGCACGGCGTCGCCGCCGTAGCCCTGCGCGGTGAGCAGCTCGCGGACCTCCAGCTCCACGAGGTCGGTGAGCTCCTCGTCGCCCGCGTCGGCCTTGTTGATGGCCACGACGATGTGGTTCACGCCCACCTGGCGGGCGAGCAGGACGTGTTCGGCGGTCTGCGGCATGATCCCGTCGAGCGCGGAGACGACGAGGATCGCCCCGTCGAGCTGCGCGGCGCCGGTGACCATGTTCTTGACGTAGTCGGCGTGGCCCGGCATGTCCACGTGCGCGTAGTGGCGGGTGTCGGTCTCGTACTCGACGTGCGCGATGTTGATGGTGATGCCGCGGGCAGCCTCCTCCGGGGCGCGGTCGATGCGGTCGAACGGCACGAAGGTGCCGGTCCCGCGCTCGGCCAGCACCTTGGTGATGGCGGCGGTCAGGGTGGTCTTGCCGTGGTCGACGTGGCCCATGGTGCCGATGTTCAGATGCGGTTTGGTGCGCACGTATGCCGTCTTGGGCATGGCGATACCTCGAAGCCTCTTCGTAGGAAGGATCAAGAGAGATGGGGACCCCGAGGACTCGCCGACCCTCCCCCTGCGGGGTCCGCCGGACGATCCGGAGAGGGTCAGCTTCGGGCGCCGTCGACTGCGGCGACGAGAGTGGGAACGGCAGCCTTCGGGGCATCCGCGACTGCGGATGCTGCGAGGTGGAAGGCGTACCGGAACATGACGTCGATCATTGCCGACGCTTTGCCCCGCGTCGAATGGTTTTTCAGGTCAGGGGAGTTCGGGCGCCTCTCCGGCTCAGGCCCCGATGTTCTTCAGTGCCTCCCGGACCGACAGCGGCGCGAACCGCCCGCGCTCCCGCGCCAGGAAGGCCCGTACGGCCTCCGGGTCGGTCTTGGCGTACTCGCGCAGGCACCAGCCGATGGCCTTGCGGATGAAGAAGTCGGGGTGTCCGGACTGGCGCAGGCAGTAGGCGAAGAGCCGCTCGGCGTCGGTGCGTTCCTTGTAGCGCAGCTGGTGGAGCAGGGCGGTACGGGCGACCCACAGGTCGTCGTCGGCGATCCAGGCGTCCATGTCCGCGGTGAGCCGGGGGTCGGCCGCGACCAGCCCGCCCACCACGTGGGCGGCGAGCGCGTCGACGGTGTCCCACCAGGGGACGGTGGCGACGAGGTGCCGGGCAACCGGCAGGAAGCCGGAGGTGCACACGCGCGCGTGGCGGCGCAGATAGTCGACGGCGAAGTAGTGGTACTCCCGCTCGGGCAACTGCCAGCAGCGCAGGGCGATCGCCGTGCAGTCACCCTCGTCGGGACGCGGCAGAGCTGCGACGACGGTGCGGGACAGGGCCCGGCGGACGGGCGTGGTGAGACCCAGGAAGGGGGCCACGTCCTTCATGTACGCGCGCATGGACTCGGCGCGCTCCGGGTCGGCCGCGGCCGCGTACGTGGCGGTGAGCCGCTCCAGCACGGTGTCGGCGAGTGTGCTGAACGGCACATGCGTGGTGACCTCACCTGTGACGCTCATGGGACGAACCATACGGCGATCACACACATTTGTCGGTTAGTGTCACCGGATGCTCGATGCCACCACCCGCTCTGGGGGCACCGCCACGGCCTCTCCCCCGGCCGCCGCCACGGAGCTCGCCGTCGCCGTACCCGCACCGTCGCAGAGCCTCGGCGCGCGCTGCACGCGCGTGCTGCTCTCGCCGTGGTCGCGGCTGTCCCTGCTCGTCGTCATGCTCGCGGCCGCCGCCGGTGCCGTGCTGCTCTTCCAGCCACAGCGGATGCTGGCGCACGGCTGGCCGCCGCAGCTCGGCGGGGCCGCGGCTGCCGTCGTGTTCGCGGTTGCGTACGGACTGTGCAGTGTGGCGTTCGTACCACGGCCGCTGCTGAACCTCGCAGCGGGCGCGCTCTTCGGCTCCCAGCTCGGCACCGGGACGGCCCTGGTGGGCACGGTGCTCGGCGCCGGGATCTCCTTCGGTCTGGGCCGGGTGCTCGGGCAGGACGCGCTGCGCCCGCTGCTGCGGGGCCGGCTGCTGAAGACGGTGGACGGGCAGTTCAGCAGGCACGGGTTCCGTTCGATGATGGCGGTCCGGCTGTTCCCGGGCGTGCCGTTCTGGGCTGCGAACTACTGTGCCGCCGTCTCCCGCATGGGCTGGGCGCCCTTCCTGCTCGCAACGGCGCTCGGCTCGATTCCGAACACCGCCGCGTACGTCGTCGCCGGAGCCCGAGCCTCGGCGCCGACGTCCCCCGCCTTCCTGATCGCCATGGCCTGTATCGCCGTACCGGCTCTGGTGGCCGCGGTGGTGGCCTGGCGCAAGCGGCACCAGCTGCGCGGACGCTGAGGGCCGGCTACACACCTTCCAGGATCATCGCGTTGGCCAGTCCGCCCGCCTCGCACATGGTCTGCAGGGCGTAGCGTGCGCCACGCGCGCGCATGGCGTGCACGAGGGTGGTCGTCAGACGGGTGCCGCTGGCCCCGAGCGGGTGGCCGATCGCGATCGCGCCGCCGTGCACGTTGACCTTGGCGAGGTCGGCGCCGGTCTCCTGCTGCCAGGCCAGGACGACGCTGGAGAACGCCTCGTTGACCTCGAACAGGTCGATGTCGTCGAGGGTCAGTCCGGCCCTGCGCAGCACCTTCTCGGTCGCCGGTATGACGCCCGTGAGCATCAGCAGCGGGTCGGAGCCGGTGACGGCGAAGCTGTGCAGCCGGGCGAGCGGGCGCAGGCCGAGGCGGGCCGCGGTCTCGCTGGAGGTGATCAGCACGGCGGAGGCGCCGTCGTTGACGGGGCTGGCGTTGCCCGCGGTGACGTTCCACTCGATCTGCGGGAAGCGCTCGGCGAAGGCCGGGTCGTGGTAGGCGGGCCGGAGACCGGCGAGGATCTCCGGGGTGCTGCCCGGCCGTACGCACTCGTCTCGCGTGACGCCCTCCAGGGGTGCGACCTCGGCGTCGAAGAGCCCCTGGCTCCAGGTCTCGGCGGCCTTGTGGTGCGAGGAGACCGCGAAGGCGTCCATCTGGTCGCGCGTGATCGACCACTTGGCGGCGATCAGTTCGGCGCTGATGCCCTGGGGGACCAGACCCTCCGCGTAGCGCTCGGCGACGCCGGGGCCGAAGGGGTCCTTGCCGGGCGGCACGTTCGACCACATCGGCACCCGGCTCATCGACTCGACGCCACAGGCGACCACTAGGTCGTAGGCGCCCGAGATGACGCCCTGCGCGGCGAAGTGCACGGCCTGCTGGGAGGAGCCGCACTGGCGGTCCACGGTGGTCGCCGGGACGGTCTCCGGGAAGCCCGCCGACAGGACGGCGTAGCGGGTGGTGTTCATGGCCTGCTCGCCGACCTGGTCGACGGTTCCGCCGATGACGTCGTCGATCAGTGCCGGGTCGACGCCGGAGCGGTCGACGAGGGTGCGCAGGGTGTGGGCGAGGAGCTCGACGGGGTGGACGTGCGCGAGGGAGCCGCCCGGCTTGCCCTTGCCGATCGGCGTGCGTACGGCTTCGACGATGACTGCGTCACGCATGTGCGTGCCTCCACGGCGAATTGACGGGAACTACTCGTGAGTAGGAAATCCAAACTCACCATAACTCTGAAGGTTGGAAAAACAAACCCTCCCCTAGACTGGGCGTCATGGCCGCGACCAAGGACCCACGCCCCTGCTCCATCGCCGACGCCCTGGCGCTGGTGGGCGAGAAGTACTCCCTGCTCGTCCTGCGGGAGGTGTGTCTGGGCAACGGGCGCTTCGACCAGCTGGTGCGCAACATCGGCGCCCCGCGCGACGTCCTGGCCACCCGGCTGCGCCGCCTCGTGGACGCCGGGATCCTGACGAAGCGCGTCTACAGCGAGCGGCCGCAGCGCTTCGAGTACCGGCCCACCCAGGCGGGGCTCGAACTGGAGCCCGTCCTGATGACCCTCAAGGAGTGGGGCGACCGCCACGTCCGCAACGGGGTCGACCTCCCCATGGCGGTCGAGCACATCTGCGGCAACGAACTGGTCCCGGTCGTCACCTGCCGCGCCTGCGGCAAGCCGGTGCACCACGAGGACCTGACCGCCCACCCGCAGGCCGAGGGCTGGACGGTGACGGGACCGACTGCGGCCTGACCGGAGAAACCAAGATCAGCAAGCGCCCTCGCCCCGCGTCTGTCGATGTCGCGGCAAATCCGGCCCGCTCGGGCGCGGGGCGATCTATGATCCGAGGCGCCCGATCCCTTTGCTGCGCCGCCACAGTGCGTGCCGCGCTGCTGGAAATAGGTATCCCACTGTGAACAGTCCGGTCGGCACAGCGAACAGCCCTGTCATGAACGCACCATGGCTCCTTGCCCGCTTCTCGCAGGCCGCGATAGCCGCGGCAGCCGCCGCGGACGTCTTCCGGGCACTGGCCCTCAGAGCTCATGATCTGCACCCCACGAACGCGTCGCTGAACAAGTCGGGCTTCAGATCGATGGTGTTCGTGTACCTCACGACCGCCGCGGCCGCTTTCTTCCTGGTGTGGTTCAGCCGCTGCCGGCGAAACGCACGGGTCCTTTCTCCGGGTGTCGCCTCGGAACCAGGCGTGTGGGCCGTCGTGGCCTGGCTGATACCGGTGGTCAACCTGTGGGTTCCGCGCGGACTCGTACTCGATGTACTCCGTGCGAGCAGCCTCGGGACGACGGAGAAAGGCCGCGACGAGGTCCTGGTGAACGTCTGGTGGGTGGCGTGGGCAGGGCACACCGTGATCGCCATGGCATCCCGGCTCGGGGACGGGACCTCGATGCCGCTCCTGCTGGTGACGGAGGCACTCAACCTGGCCGCGGCCGTCCTCGTGATGTTCGTGATCCAGCGCATCACGGGACTGCAGGGCACAGCGCTCCGCGCTGCATCAGCCACACCTGTTGCAACGCCGTGAGGCGCAACAGCCGCACGGGAGCGCGGCCTACTCGCCCCGGTACACGTCCAACCGCCCGCACATCCCGAACTTCCCATACGCCGAAGGCAGTTCGGCCCTGACGACGGCCTCCGCCAGATGGCCGGCGTCGCCCTTTTCCAGGCGGTCGAGCTGCTCCCCGGTGGCTGCAGCGGCCGCCTCCGCGCCCCGTCGCCAACGCTCGCGCCACTCGGCGAGCCGGGGGCGTACCAGTGCCGCGGCGGCGCGGTGGAAGGCGGCCAGCGCCTCGGGGCCGTCCGCCTCGCGCAGGGCCCGGTAGCCCTCCAGGGCCAGGTCCCGGCGGGTGCGGGCGAACCGCTCCTGCTCCACCTCCGGCACATCCGTCGGAATCCTGGTCGCGGCGGCGTACGTCTCCGCGTCGGTGAGGTACTGCGGCGGCAGCGTCAGGACCGCGTCGCCCGCCTCCGGCAGGCCGCTGTTCTGCATCAGCACCGTGATGCGCAGGTCGTCCTCGTTGACCAGGCGGTGGATGGTGCCCGGCGTGAACCAGGCGACCGTGCCGGGTACGAGGGGCGTGACCTCGTACCCGGACGTCGTGAGTGTCTGCACGGCCCCCCGGCCGCCGGTGACGACATACGCCTCCGAACAGGTCAGGTGCATATGGGGAGTTCCGCCGCAGACACCGTCGACGGCCGGCCAGTCGTAGACGGACAGGTGCGAGACGGCGACCGAGCCCGGCAGTCCCGTGAACTCCCCTGTGCTCACCACGAATGCGCCTCCAGGTACTTGGTGATTTCCTCCCGCTCCCACGAACCGTCGGCCACGACGATCCGGTAGCGGCGGGTGAGGGTGTCGCCGGGGGCGAGTTCCAGTTCGTCGTAGAAGGCCCAGGAGGGGGCGACGGCGGCGAACGGCTCGTTGCGTACGAACCAGTGGGCGGGGTGGGTGCCCCGCTCGCCCAGGTGGTCGTTCTCGGAGGCGTGGGCGAAGACGAGGGTCGCGTGGCCGTCGCTGCCGTCGTGTTCGCCACAGAAGGCGAGCCAGGGCGACTGCTCGCCCATCAGGCCGGGGCCCTCGGCGTCGGGGCCGATGATCCGGCCGTCGCGGAAGGCGCGCGGGCCGCGCCAGAACAGGCCGGTGTAACCGGCCAGTTCACGCCCTGCGGTGGTCGGGCTGCCGAAGCGGAGCGGCTCGTCGCGGCGGTTGGTGACGGCGCTGGTCCAGGTCAGCGCCCAGGAGCCGGACTCCGCGTCGACGTCGTGGATCTCGATACGACGCTCCTCGTCGGCCCACAGTTCCCCGCTGTACGGGTGCCAGGTCAGCCGTTCCGCGATCACTGCGCGGTCGTCGTGAACCGCCACCTCGTCGAAGGCGACGTGCGCCATCGAGCCGACGCGTTCGGGCAGTTCGAGGTAGCCCTCGCCGTGGACGTAGGAGTTGCCACCCCAGAGGTTGGCGCCCGACAGGTGCGAGGCCGTCAGCTGCAGACCCTTGTGCCAGCGGTGGTCGCTCGGCCGGTAGTCGGTGACGACCTCGCCCGCCAGGGTGCGCAGTGGGTGGATGTACGGCTTCGGGGACTCCCAGGCCGCTTCCGGAGCGTACACGTAGCTCAACAGCTCGACGCCGCCTGCCCGTTCGGCGATCGTGATGCGCTCACCGTGGGCGTGCACGACACGCAGACCGGTCACGCGGACACCTCCTCGGCCGCCACGGGAGCAACCGGTGCCCAGCCGGGCGCTCCACCGTGCATCGCCGTGTGGAAGGGGTCCCCGGGACCGATCTCGCCGGCCTTGACGGTGGTGTCCGTGAACGCCGCCTTGTAGATCGCGGCGATCAGCTCCAGGCTCGTGCGCCCGTCGGCCCCGCTGCTGCGCGGGCGCTCCCCCGCGCGCATGCTCGCCACCAGTTCCCGCAGCTGCTCCAGGTGCGAGCTGGGCACGTCCGCGCCGAAGTCCTGCCAGGCGGCGGCCTCGTCCCCGGGCACGCCGGGGGCCGGGGTGATGCGCCAGTTCGCGTTGGAGTGGCCGTAGAGGTGGGTGAGCTCGACCGTGGCGCGTTCGCAGTCGATACGGATGCGGCTGACCTCGTCGGGGCTCAGGACGCTGTTGACGACTGTTGCCATCGCGCCGCTCTCGAAGCGGATCAGGGCGGTCGAGACGTCCTCGGTCTCCACGTCGTGCACCAGGCGCCCGGCCATGGCGCGCACCTCGCGCCACGGGCCGAGCAGGTCCAGCAGGAGGTCCATCTGGTGGATGCCGTGGCCCATGGCGGGGCCGCCGCCTTCGGTCGCCCAGCGGCCGCGCCAGGGCACGGCGTAGTAGGCGGTGTCGCGGTACCAGGTGGTCTGGCAGTGCGCGACGAGCGGCCGGCCCATGGCCTGCTCGGCGAGCAACCGCCGTATGTGCCGCGAGCCCGAGCCGAAGCGGTGCTGGAAGACGATCGACGCGTAGGGGCCGCCGTCCTTGCCCTCCTCGGCCTCCACCGCGTCGTAGTCCGCGAGGGTCGGCACCGGCGGCTTCTCGCACCACACCCACGCCCCGGCGCGCAGAGCGGCGATCGTCTGCTCGCGGTGCAGGGTCGGCGGGGTGCAGATGCTCACCAGGTCGGGGCGCTGCTCGCGGAGCATCTGCTCCAGGTCGGTGTAGGCGTGCGGGATCCCGTTCGCCCGGCAGAACTCCTCGACGGCAGTGGCATCGATGTCGACTGCGGCGACGACCTCCGTCTCGCCCTCCTCGGCGAGCCTGGCCAGCGCGGGCAGGTGCGAACCCCGCCCGATGGCGCCGGTGCCGATGACGGCGGCCCGGATGCGCCGGCCGGCCGGCGGGGCGGAGAGCGCCTGGGACGTCCCGGGGTGGGTCTCGGACGTGGACATGGACCTGATCAGCACTCCTCCGGGAACGACGAGCTACGAGGAGGAGCAGCGTCAGCAAGCGCTTTCTCCTCCCAGAAACGTAAGCTCCGCCCCCGCACCTGGTCAACCACCCGAAACCCAAGGCCGCCGGTTGCCGCCGAAACCCCTGTGCCGGGCCTGTCGGCCCCGGAGGTTAGGCTGCCCTGCACACCCGTGATCACGACGCCCGCCGGCGTGACGTCCCGTCGCGCCTGCCACGATCAGCACTTGGACGCCGTACATCCATGTCTTGGTTTGAATCCCTCATCCTCGGACTCGTCCAGGGGCTGACCGAGTTCCTCCCCGTCTCCTCCAGCGCGCATCTGCGGCTGACCGCCGCCTTCTCGGGCTGGAAGGACCCCGGCGCGGCCTTCACGGCGATCACGCAGATCGGCACGGAGGCCGCTGTACTGATCTACTTCCGCAGGGACATCGGGCGGATCATCTCGGCCTGGGCGCGCTCGCTGGTGGACAAGGAGATGCGCCGCAACCACGATGCGCAGATGGGCTGGCTGGTGATCGTCGGCTCGATCCCGATCGGCGTGCTCGGGCTGCTGTTCAAGGACCAGATCGAGGGGCCGTTCCGCGATCTGCGGATCACCGCGACGATGCTGATCGTCATCGGTGTGGTCATCGGCATCGCCGACCGGCTCGCGGCGCGCGACGAGACGGGCGGCCGGCACCGGGCACCCAAGCAGCGCAAGACGCTCGAGAACCTGGGCGTGAAGGACGGTCTGGTCTACGGCCTGTGCCAGGCGGCAGCCCTCGTCCCGGGCGTCTCCCGCTCCGGTGCCACCATCAGCGGCGGCCTGTTCATGGGCTACAAGCGCGAGGCCGCGGCCCGCTACTCCTTCCTCCTCGCGATCCCTGCGGTGCTGGCGTCGGGCCTGTTCGAGACGAAGGACGCGCTGGAGAGCGATCATGTCTCCTGGGGCCCGACGCTGTTCGCGACGGTGATCGCCTTCGCGACCGGGTACGCCGTCATCGCCTGGTTCATGAGGTTCATCTCGACGAAGAGCTTCATGCCCTTCGTCTGGTACCGCATCGCGCTGGGCATCGTCATCATCGCCCTGGTCACGGCGGGCGCGCTGAGCCCGCACGCGGCAGAGTCGGCGGGCTGACCAGGGTCCGGCGCTCCGGCGGAACTGCGGACCTCAACGCTCCGCCACGATACGGAAGTTGCTGCTCCGGGCGACCCCGCGAAAATCCGTGACCAATGACATACGGCATGGGTAGCCGTCCGGTAGCGCACTGTCAGTGCTTGCCCCTAGGCTTGTGCGCATGTCCCCCCATTCCTCAACCCCTGGTTCCGTGCGTTCTGCCGCCGAGGTCAACGAGCAGATCCGTGCGCTGTGGATGCGCGCGGGCGGTTCTCTGTCGGCCCAGGAGCGCGCGGAGTACGAGCTGTTGGTGATCGAGTGGGCGGCGGCGATCCAGAGCGACGTCATCGAGGCGGCCTGACGGGGAGACCCCGCGGTGCCCCCCGCCTCACACGGCCGGGGCGACGTGCTGTCTGACGAGTTCGTACGACCGCAGGCGTGCGGCCAACGCGTAGACGGGCGTCACCAGCATGAGTTCGTCCGCGCGGGTCACCTCCACCAGGTCCGCCAACTGCTTCGCGACGATGTCGGGTGAGCCGTGGGCCTGTTGGGCGCGGAAGCCCGACAGTGCCCGCTCTTCCTCCGCGGTGAACGAGTGGGCGGCCGCCTCTTCGGGGGTGGGGAAGGGGATGTCGCCCCGTCCCTTGAGGAGGCCGGCCTTGACGACATCCATCGGGCCCGCCAGCCGGGCCGCCTCCTGCTGCGTCTCGGCGCACACCGTTTCCACGCAGATCAGCACCCGGGGATGCGCGCACCAGCGGGACGGGGAGAAATGGGCCCGGTAGTGATCGAGTGCGGCGAGGGTGTTGTCCGGGCGGATGTGATGGGCGAAGGCGATCGGCAGTCCGAGTTCCGCGGCCAGCGCCGCACCGGCCGTACTCGACGCAAGCAGCCACGGCTCCGGGAGCGGGCCGAGCGCGACCTCGTCCACCAGGAAACGCAGGGTCGCCGAAACGTCGTCCCGGTACTCGTCGTCCGTTGCCGGCCCGGCCCCGCGCCGCAGGGCCCGCGCGGTCGGCTCGTCGAACGTGCCCGGGCCGCGGCCGATGCCCAGGTCGATTCGGCCGGAGTGCAGCGCGGCCAGCGTGCCAAACTGCTCCGCCAGCATGATCGGCGCGTGGTTCGGGGCGAGCACGCCCCCGGAACCGAGGCGTAGGGACGACGTCAGCGCGGCCGCGTGCGCGGTCAGGACAACGGGCGGGAACGCTCCGATGGCCGGGGAGTGGTGGTGCTCGGCGTACCAGAGCCGCAGGTACCCGAGGTCTTCGATGCGCCGGGCGAACTCGGCGGTGTCCCGTAGCGTGTCCGCGGCCCTGGTCCCGGACTGGACCATGGCCACTTCGAGCGCGCCGATCGGAATGGTGATCATCCGGTCAGTATAGGAATCGCCGTTCGGCACCCGGACGCGACGGACGTCGAACGGCGGGCGCGGACAAGGAAGTTGGACGGCGCTGACAACGAAGTTGTGTCGTCGTCGCACGCCCCCTTGGCCCGGCACGTCCCATGCCCAACACTGAGCCGATGACGCAGCGCGTGGAGCTCGCGACCGTGATGGACCGGCTGGCCGTCGACGAAGTGGTCACCGACTACGCGGCGGCCGTGGACGACGGTGACTGGAAGGCGTACCGGGGGCTGTTCACCCCCGACGGACGCGCGGACTACCGCTCGGCCGGAGGCATCGAGGGAGGTGCCGGGCAGGTCGCCGCGTGGCTTGCCGAGAGCATGCTGCTGTTTCCGATGCGGCAGCATCTGATCGTCAACCGGCGGGTGCGGTTCGGGATGCTGGAGCAGGACATCGGCGACACCGCGCGCGTGCGCGCCGACTACGTGAACCCGATGCGGTTCACGGCGGACGGAGGAGGAACGGCCGCGCCCGACTTCGTGTGCGGCGGCCGGTACGCCTTCGGGCTGCTGCGAACGTACGACGGCTGGCGGCTGCGCGAGGTCGTCGTGGAGGAGAAGTGGCGGCGCCTTCCCGAGCCGCGTGTGGCCCCCGCGGCCGAGTGATCCGGGGCCCTCTGTCCACGATCAACGAAAGCACGCACACTGGAGCCACCGCCGGGTAGGGAGGAGGTGCCGTATGAAGACCATTGGTCCATGGCTCGCCTCCCCGTGGCGGCGCTCGGCGATCGCCGCGCTGGCGGGCGCCCTGCCCGTGTTCGCGTTCCCCGCCCCGTCGCTGTGGTGGTTCGCCTACGTCGCGCTGGTCCCCTGGATCGTGCTGGTCCGCTCCGCGCCCACCGGGAAGCGCGCGGCCTACGACGGCTGGTGCGGCGGGTTCGGCTACATGGTGGCCGTGCACCACTGGCTGCTGCCGAGCCTGCATGTGTTCATCTTCCTCATCGCCGCGCTGCTTGGGGCGCTGTGGGCGCCGTGGGGCTGGCTGGTGCGGCGTTTCCTGGGCGGGGTGCCCGGGCCGGGGCGCGGCCTGGCCGCGCTGGTCGTGCTGCCGTCGGCCTGGCTGATGGTGGAGTTCGTGCGTTCCTGGCAGGGGCTGGGCGGCCCGTGGGGCATGCTCGGCTCCAGTCAGTGGCAGGTGGAACCCGCGCTGCGGCTCGCGTCGGTCGGCGGGGTGTGGCTGCTCAGCTTCCTGGTGGTGGCCGTCAATGTGGCTGTCGCCGGGGTGGTGGTGCTGCGGGTCAGTGGGATGTCACATACCACTGCGGTCTGGGTTCCGGCCATGGCGGGCCTGGTCGCGACCGCCGCGGCGACCTCGGCGGCCTGGGCGTGGGCACCGCGTCCGGACGTCGACGGCCGGGTGCGGATCGCCGTCGTACAGCCGGGCGTCATCGACGGCGCCGACAAGCGCTTCGACCGCGAGGAACAGCTCACCCGACAGCTCGCCGGGCAGCACCCGAACCTGATCGTGTGGGGCGAGAGCAGCGTCGGTTTCGACCTCGGCCAACGCCCCGACCTCGCGAAACGCATCGCGGCCCTCTCCCGCGAGACGGGGTCCGACATCCTGGTCAACGTGGATGCACGGCGCTCCGACAAACCCGGCATCTACAAGAGTTCGGTGCTCGTCGGCCCGGACGGGCTGACCGGCGACCGCTACGACAAGATGCGGCTCGTGCCCTTCGGCGAGTACGTCCCCTTCCGTTCGGTGCTGGGCTGGGCGACCTCCGTCGGCAAGGCGGCCGGCGAGGACCGCAGGCGCGGTTCGGAGCAGGTCGTGATGAACGTGGGACACGGGCTGCGCATCGGCCCGATGGTCTGCTTCGAGTCGGCGTTCCCCGACATGAGCCGCCATCTCGCCCAGGACGGCGCCGAGGTGCTGATAGCGCAGTCGGCGACATCGACGTTCCAGCAGAGCTGGGCGCCCGAGCAGCACGCCTCGCTGGCCGCGCTGCGTGCCGCGGAGACCGGGCGGCCGATGGTGCACGCGACGCTGACGGGGGTGTCCGCCGTGTACGGGGCGAGCGGGCAGCGACTGGGGTCCTGGATGGGGACGGGCTCCAGCGCGGGAGTGATGTATGACATACCACTGGCCCGCGGCACCACCCCATACGTCCGCTACGGCGACTGGCCAGTGCACGCCGCGCTGCTGATCCTCGCCGTGTGGTGCGCGGCCGAGGGCGCCCGGGCGGTCCGGCTCAGGCGGCCCGGTCCTCAACCGCACGTACCACCCGCTCGCACAGTTCGTGAGTCGCCAGTGCGTCCCGGGCGCTGAGCACCTTCCCCGCCCGTACGGCGTCGAGGAAGGCAAGCATCGCCTGTTCGATGCCGCGCTGCCGGGCCACCGGCACCCAGTCCCCGCGCCGCCGCACGGTCGGCTGGCCCTTGTGGTCGATGACCTCGGCAAGGTTGAGGACCTGCCGCTTGGTGTCCTGTCCGGACACCTCGAGGATCTCCTCCGCCGAACCGCTGAGCCGGTTCATCACCCCCAGCGCGGTGAACCCGTCCCCGGCCAGCTGCAGCACGACATGGTGCAGCAGTCCGCCCTCCACGCGCGCGCGTACCGTCACGTCGTCGACGGGCCCCGGCACCAGGAAGCGCAGCGTGTCCACGACGTGGATGAAGTCGTCGAGGATCATCGAGCGCGGCTCCTCCGGCAGCCCGATGCGGTTCTTCTGCATGAGGATCAGCTCACGGGGGTGCTCGGCGCACTGCGTGTATCCGGGTGCGAAGCGCCGGTTGAAGCCGACCGCGAGCGACACGTCGCGCTCCTCTGCGAGCGCGACCAGCCTCTCGGAGTCGGCGAGTTCGTAGGCGAGGGGCTTGTCGACGTAGGTCGGCACGCCCGCTTCCAGCAGCCGGGTCACGATCTCCGGGTGCGTGATGGTGGGGGCGTGCACGAAGGCGGCGTCGAGGTCCTGGGCGAGCAGCGCGTCCAGGGTGGTGTGGCGGTGGTCCGCCGGCAGGTGGAGGCTGTCGCCGACCCGGTCGAGCGTCGCGGGCGTACGCGTGTGCAGGTGCAGCTCGATCCCGGGGAGTCCTGCGAGCACCGGAAGGTAGGCCTTCTGCGCGATGTCGCCGAGTCCGATGCAGCCGACCTTCACGGGGTGGTCTCCTCTAGCGGTTGCCTGCCGGGGTCCTGCCGGAAGCATACGGCGGCTGCGGCGGCCGCCGGCCGGCGAGGGAAACGAAGCTGCGCAGGAGCGCCGGTCGCGCCTTGGACAGTGCGGCGGCCGCGGTGTTGCGTACGGCCGACGCGGACCACGCGGATCGACCGCACCGCAGTACCACGGAGTGAATCCCGTCCGCGGCACGACCGGGCCGCTGAAAACTCGTGGCCGGTCCGGATCCGTTGGGAAAGGATGCGGTCATGACGACCGAGCGCCGTGAACCCGCAACCACCGCCGACGAACGCACCATGCTGGACGGCTGGCTGGACTATCACCGCCAGACCCTCGCCTGGAAGTGCGAGGGCCTGACCGACGAACAGCTCAGGACCGCCTCCGTGGAACCGTCCACACTGTCCCTGATGGGGCTGGTGCGGCACATGGCCGAGGTGGAGCGGTCCTGGTACCGCCGGGTCCTCGCGGACGAGGACGCGGGCCCGATCTACTACAGCGACGAGAACCCGGACGGCGAGTTCCGTCTCACCGACGCCGACACCTGGGCGGAGGCATACGCCACCTGGCAGGCCGAGATCGAGGCCGCACGGAGCAACGCGGCACGCTTCGCCCTGGACGACACCTCCAAGGGCAGGCACCGGCGCACCGGCGAGCGCTTCAACCTGCGCTGGATCCACACCCACATGATCGAGGAGTACGCCCGCCACAACGGCCACGCCGACCTGCTCCGCGAACGCATCGACGGTGCCACGGGCGACTGACGTCACCCCGAGCGCGCGCCCGGCCCCCGTACGGGGCGGGAGATCACCCGCGCGGGGCATCCTTCGCTCATACGCTGCCCCCGGGACCGCCCGACCCGACATCGTTGCGCGGGTGCATCGAACGACGACCACCGCAACGCTCCTGGTCACCGTGGCCGTCTCGGCCCTCGCCGGCTGTGTGACGATCCAGCGCCCGCCCGTGTCCGGCCCGCTGCCGGCACCGTCCCCGCCGTCGGCGCCGTCGGCGCCGTACCCGGACGACCAGGGGACCCCGCAGATCGTGCAGGCGCCGGTCCATGAGGCGCTGGAGGGGGTCGCCCCGACCGGGCGGCCGGAGCGCAAGCCACCCGAGCGGCAGGGTCCGTCGGCCGGGCACCCGGCGGCGCCTCACTCGTATTCGCGGCCCCGTCCCCGGCCGCCGCATCCGGAGCCCGGGCACCATGGGCAGCCGCACGTCGAGGTCCCGGACGTGTACGAGCCGGTCCCGAAGAACGCGAAGAACTCGGACGTGTGTGCCCTCGGCCGGAGATACGGGGGCTGGCGGGCGGACAGCCCAGAGGCGGTCATCTGCAAGCAGGCGTACGGGAGGTGAGGTGGCCGTAGCCGCTCAGGACAGGTTCTACGGCCGCTGTCGTGGCGGCCCCCACCGTCCGTCGCCGTCCGGGCTCCCCTCCCCCAGCCGCAGTTCCAGCCGCCCGATCGCCGCCCGCACCCCGTCCCCGTAGCTGTCGTCCGCCAGTGCCCCGGCCGCGCGACGGGCATGGCGCAGATGGGTACGGGCGGCGCCGCTGCGGCCGAGCTTCACATAGTCGGCCGCCAGGTTCAGGTGCAGCGAGGGGTAGAGGGCGCGGACCGCGAGGGTGCCCTGGTGTTCGCCGAGGCGGTCATCCGTGAGTTCCTCGGCTGCGGTCAACGCCCGCAGGTCCCACGCCAGTTCGTCCGCGGGGTCGTCCTGGGTGTCGGCCATGTAGTGGGCCAGGGTGCAGCGGTGCAGCGGGTCGCCGTCCCCGCCGATCTCCGCCCACAGCTGGAGGAAGCGGTGCCGGGCCTCCTCGCGGTCGCCCGCGTGATGCAGCATGACGACCTGCCCGATCCGCGTCATCACGGCGTCCGGCGCCGCCTGCTCCTGCCCGTTGGCCACCGCGTCCTCCGCACACACTCGCCGGCTGGTCGGCTGTCCCGACCGACGCTAACCGCCGTCCGCGGCAATCCCGGTCAGGCGGCACCGGGCCGATTCGGTGCGGAACCGGCCCGGCGGTGTGGTCAGCCCAGGTTCGGGATGGTCCAGTCGATCGGCTGGTGGCCCTGGAGGGCCACGGCCTGGTTGATCTGTGTGAACGGGCGGGAGCCGAAGAACTTCTTCGCGGACAGCGGGGAGGGGTGGGCGCCCTTGACCACCACGTGCCGGGTCTCGTCGATCAGCGGCAGCTTCTTCTGCGCGTAGTTGCCCCACAGCACGAAGACCGCCGGGTCGGGCCGGTCGGCCACCGCGCGGATCACCGCGTCGGTGAACTTCTCCCAGCCGCGGCCCTTGTGCGAGTTGGCCTCGCCGCCGCGCACCGTGAGCACGGCGTTGAGCAGCAGTACGCCCTGCTGGGCCCACGGCATCAGATAGCCGTTGTCCGGGACGGGCAGGCCGAGCTCCTCCTTCATCTCCTTGTAGATGTTGCGCAGCGACGGCGGGGTCCTGACGCCCGGACGGACCGAGAAGCACAGGCCGTGTCCCTGTCCCTCGCCGTGGTACGGGTCCTGGCCGAGGACCAGGACCTTCACCTGGTCGTACGGTGTGGCCTCCAGCGCGGCGAAGACCTCCTCGCGCGGCGGGTACACGGGACCCTTCGCCCGCTCCTCCTCGACGAACTCCGTGAGCTCCTTGAAGTAGGGCTGCTGCAGCTCGTCGCCCAGGACCCCGCGCCAGGACTCGGGCAGCATGGCGATGTCGGTCACGTCAACTTCCTTACGATGTGCGGTAAACCGGGTGCGGTCGCTTCCAGGTTCAGAACCTACAGGCGACCACTGACAACGGCACCGCACTGCCCGGAGCGCACCGTCTACCAGCTGGTCTTGCGGGACAGCTCCCCCATCAGCATGATCGTCGACGGGTCCAGCGCCTGCTCCGCGCCGGAGATGTCCTCGCTCGCGGCCACGTACTGCTTGCCCTGCCACAGCGGCAGCAGCCGTGCGTCGTTCACCAGGATCTGCTGGGCCTGCTCGAAGTCCGAGACCACGTTGGCGCGGTCGCTCTCGCTGCGGGAGCGGGGCAGCAGCTTCCCGGTGATCTCGGGCGCCGGATAGGGCGTACCGAGCGCGTTCTGGTTGCCGACGAACGGCGCGATGAAGTTGTCCGGGTCCGGGAAGTCGGGGAACCAGCCGCGCCCGAACACCGGGTACTCGCCGTTCTGGTAACCCTTCACGTACGTCTTCCAGGGGCGGCTCTTCAGGGTGATCGTGAACAGGCCGGAGTCCTCCAGCTGGCGCTTGATCTCCGCGAACTCCAGCTTGGTGGAGGAGCCGTAGCGGTCGGTGGTGTACCAGAGGGTGAGCGGGACGCGCTGGGTGATGCCGGCGTCCGCGAGGATCTTGTGGGCCTTGGAGGTGCTGGGGCTTCCGAAGTCGTCGAAGAAGTCGGTGGTGTGCCCGGTCAGGCCCTTGGGGACCATGGAGTACAGGGGCTCGACGGTGTCCTTGTAGACCTTGTGTGCGATCGCGCCGCGGTCGACGAGCTGGGCGATCGCCTTGCGGACGGCGGTCTTGCCGGCCCAGGAGTCCTTCGGGTTGAACACCAGGTAGTTGATCTCGATGCCGGAGCCCTCGATGAGCTGGAGGTTCCCGCTCGCGTCATGGCGCTGGAGGTCGACGATGTCGTTCGCGTTGAGGCCGCGGAAGGCGACGTCGACCTGCTTGTCCTTGAGCGCGGTGACCATCGTGGACGAGTCCTGGAAGTAGCGGATGGTCACCGCGTCGTTCTTGCGCTGGGCGTAGCCCTTGTAGCTGTCGTTCTTGACGAGCTCGGCCTTCTTGCCGTCCTCGTACGACTGGAGTGTGTACGGCCCGGACCCGTCGATGCTGTCGTCCTTGCGCAGGGATCTCGCGGGGTACTCCGCGGGGTCGACGATCGACATGGCGGGGGTGGCGAGCACGAAGGGGAAGGTGGCGTCGGGCTTGTTGAGGTGGAAGACGACCTCCCGGTCGCCCAGCGCCTGCACCCGGGCGAGGCTGCCGAGCAGGCCGGCGGGCCCTCCGTTGACGCCGATCTTCAGGATCCGGTCGATGGAGTACTTGACGGCCTTGGCGTCGAGCGGGTGCCCGTTGGAGAACTTCAGGCCCTCGCGCAGCTCACATCTGTACGTCGTGTTCGAGCTGTCGGAGAAGCGGCAGCTGTCCGCCGCGTCCGGCTGCGGTGTGGTCGCTCCGGAGGGGTAGCCGAGCAGCGTCTGGTAAATGTTGCGGAACAGTTCCCAGGACTGGTCCCAGGAGGCGGCGGGATCCAGTGTGCTGGGCGCGCTGGTCGTGCCGACGACGATGGGGCCCTTGCCGTCGGAGGAGTCCGACGAGAGGACGCCGCACCCCGCCATCAGCGACGATATGGACGCGATGGCCGCCGCTTGCCGCAGGCCTCGGTTCCGGTTGAACACGCGCTCGCTCCTCGATCTGCCGTACCAAGGGTCGGCAGACCATACCGCAGTGCAACGAGGGTTGAACCCGGTCGGTACAGGGGCCTTGATCAGCTTCTTTATGACGACGTTGTCATTGAGCTGTGCCCCTCCTGTACGACGACAAGGGCGCCGTTTCCGTCAAGGAAACGGCGCCCTTGTGCACCCGATCGTTACGGTCGCAACCGCTTGCGTCAGGCGACGCCGGCGTTGAGGAAGATGCCGCCGTCGACGACGAGCGTCTGGCCGGTGACCCAGGCGGACTGCTCGGAGGTGAGGAACGCGGCGGCGCCGCCGATGTCGGAGGGCACGCCGAGCCGGGCCAGCGGGTAGGCGGCGGCCGCCTCCGCCTCCCGGCCCTCGTACAGGGCCTGCGCGAACTTGGTCTTGACGACGGCCGGGGCGATCGCGTTGACCCGCACCTTGGGCGCGAACTCGTGCGCCAGCTGCTGGGTCAGGTTGATCAGCGCGGCCTTGCTGACGCCGTACGCGGCGATGAAGGGCGAGGGCGCGAGGCCCGCGACGGAGGCGATGTTGACGATCGCGCCGCCGTTGTCCTTCTGCCAGGCGTGCCAGGTCTTCTGCGCGAAGCCGAGCGCGGAGATCACGTTGGTCTCGAAGACCTTGCGGGCCACGTTCAGGTCGAGGTCGGCGATCGGGCCGAACACCGGGTTGGTACCGGCGTTGTTGACCAGGTAGTCGACGCGGCCGAAGGCCTCCATGGTGCGCTCGACGGCCTCGGCCTGGTGCTCCAGGTCGTGCGCCTTGCCGGCGATGCCGATGACGCGCTCGGCGCCGAGCTTGTCGACGGCCTCCTTGAGGGCGTCCTCGTTGCGTCCGGTGATGGCGACACGGTCGCCGCGGGCGACGAGCGCCTCGGCGACGCCGTAGCCGATGCCTCGGCTGGCGCCCGTGACGAGGGCGGCCTTGCCGGAGAGGGCGGGCAGTTCAGTCATGGTCCGTGTTCTCCTAGTCGAGCGGTCCGCCGGCGACGTACAGCACCTGGCCGGAGACGAACCCGGCCGCCTCGCCCGTGAAAAAGGCGATGGCGTTGGCGATGTCGTCCGGCTCGCCGACCCGTGCCACGGGGATCTGGGTGGCGGCCGCGGCCTTGAAGTCCTCGAAGCCCATGCCCACGCGCGCGGCGGTGGCGGCGGTCATGTCGGTGGCGATGAAGCCGGGGGCGACGGCGTTGGCGGTGATACCGAACTTGCCGAGCTCCTTGGCGAGGGTCTTGGTGAAGCCCTGCAGGCCGGCCTTGGCGGCCGAGTAGTTGACCTGGCCGCGGTTGCCGAGCGCCGAGGAGGAGGACAGGTTGACGATCCGGCCGAAGCCCGCGTCGACCATGTGCTTCTGGCAGGCCTTCGACATCAGGAAGGCGCCGCGCAGATGGACGTTCATGACGGTGTCCCAGTCGGAGACGCTCATCTTGAACAGCAGGTTGTCGCGCAGCACGCCCGCGTTGTTGACGAGGATCGTCGGGGCGCCCAGCTCCGCGGCGACGCGTGCGATCGCAGCCTCGACCTGCGCCTCGTCGGAGACGTCGGCACCGACCGCGAGGGCCTTGCCGCCCGCCGCGGTGATCTTCTCCACGGTGCCCTTGCAGGCGGCCTCGTCGAGGTCGATCACGGCGACCGCGCGGCCCTCGGCGGCCAGTCGTACGGCGGTGGCGGCGCCGATGCCGCGCGCTCCGCCGGTGACCACAGCGACCCGCTGCTCAGTGGTGGACATTGCTGCTTCTCCTCGCCCTCGAGAAAGTACGCCCGCTTGAAAGTACGTCCGTCGTCAGTACGCCCGCTCGGTGAGCGACCGCTTAGTACCTTCGGCAGACGTGACGCTAGAAGGCCTGGCACTCGGTGTCAACGGCACGCGGCGCGGGTGTGATCCATTACCTCACCAGCAGGTCGAGCAGGCGCTCCGTCTCGGCCGCCGGATCGGCGGTGAGCCCAGTGTGCACCGGACCGGGCTGGACGACCGTGGAACGCGGCGCAATCAGCCACCGGAAGCGCCGTCCGGCGTCGTCGCCCGCGGCCTGCCCCGCCGCGTCCCCGCCGCCGCACACGCGCTCGACGGCCCCGAGGGCGGCCCGGATGCCGGCCACGTCCGCGTCCGGGTCGAGGGCCAGCAGCCTCGCCTCGTCGAGGTGGGTGCGGGCGCCGACGTAGGCCTTCGCGCGGCAGTAGACGAGCACACCGGCGTTGATGCACTCGCCGCGCTCGACGCGGGGCACGACGCGCAGGAGCGCGTACTCGTAGACGTCCCGCTCGTTCGCCTCGCTGCCCCTGATGATGTGGCGTTCGACGACACTGCCCGCCATGTGGATGTGGCGCTCGCTCACTTGCCCTCCTCGATTCCGGTCACGCGCGCGTGGACGTCGGCGGCGCGGGCGAGCAGCACGCGCGCGTAGGCGTGCCGAAGGTCGTCGGGTGTGTCGAAGCCGGGTTCGCCGGCCAGCCAGGCGTCCGGGATCTCGGCGGTGACCTCGGCGAGGAGTTCCTCGGTGACGCGGGGCGCCAACTCGGCGGCGGCGCCCGCGAGATCGGGGGCGAAGCGGGCCAGGGCGTGATCCGAGGCGTCGTAGGAACGGCCCGCGGAGGCGTCGGCGCCGGGCCAGTTGTGGTGCCAGATCATGGTGGCGCCGTGGTCGATGAGCCACAGGTCGCCGTGCCACATCAGCAGGTTGGGGTTGCGCCAGGAGCGGTCGACGTTGTTGACCAGGGCGTCGAACCAGACGATCCGGCCGGCCTCCTCGGCGCTCACCGCGAAGGCGAGCGGGTCGAAGCCGAGGGCGCCGGAGAGGAAGTCCATGCCGAGGTTGGTGCCGCCACTGGAGCGCAGCAGATCCTGCACCTGCTGCTCCGGCTCGCCGAGCCCCAGCACCGGGTCGAGGCCGACCGTCACGAGCCGCGGCACCCGCAGGCCGAGCCGGCGGGCGAGTTCGCCGCAGACGACCTCGGCGACCAGTGTCTTGCGGCCCTGTCCCGCGCCGGTGAACTTCAGGACGTAGGTCCCGAAGTCGTCGGCCTCGACGAGTGCGGGCAGCGATCCACCCTCCCGCAGGGGCGTGATGTAGCGGGTCGCGATGACCTCTCTCAACACTTTCCCAGGTCACCCATCTATTCAGCCTTGCAATCCACGACCGGCTCTTGAGGAATGAAGCAGCGGGAATCTGCCCTCAACGGGCCTGGGGAGAATCTGGGGAGTTTCGACCGGCATGCCGATCTCCCCGTTCCCCAAGCAGTCCGTCGATGGCGCTGCGCCCCTTACTTCCGGCCTCCGGCATGAAGTGAGCATAGTAACCGAGGGTGATTGCGGGCGAGGAGTGCCCGAGCCACCGCGCCAAGGTCACGACAGACTCTCCGGCTTCCAGCATGGTCGAGGCATAGGTGTGCCGCAGCACGTGGAAGCCGTCCTTCGGGGCCGCCGCCCACTGCCAGGGTTTCGCTCCCTCGGCGCGCGGCGGGATGATGCCGACCTCAGCCAACGCGGGCTTCCAGGTGTAGGTGTTCCACGTGTTCACCGCGACGGCGTTGCCGAGTCGTGTGCTGAGCAGTAGGGAGAACCTTCTCTCCTGCCCCTCCGGCTTCCCCCACGGGAGCTCCACTTCCACCGGCGGAAACGCTTCGATGTGCTGCTTCAGCTCATCGGCTACCGAAGAGGGCATGTCGACGGTGCGCGTCTTCTTCCCCTTCGGCAGGGCGAAGTACAGCCTTCCACGGATCGCCTGGATTTGGCGCCGGACATGCAGGACGCCTCGCGCGTAGTCGATGTCCTCCGGGCTCAGCCCGAACACCTCGCCCTGACGGAGCCCGCATCCCAGGCCGACTACGACGGCTATACGGTTTCGTGGGCTGATGACGTCACGGACTCGCAGCGCCGTCTCCAACGGCCAGGCGTCGCGTCGCTCTTGCGGCGCCTTGGGCCATCGCACGGACTTCGCCTGCATGGGGTTCCTGGCGAGCCTCTTGTCGTCGACAGCCGCCTCCAGAATGGAGGACAGCTCGGAGAGGATGCCACGCTGGTAGTCAACCGAGGAGACGGTTGACTCCAACTTGGCTATATACACGCGCAGATCCGCCGCCGCGATGTTCCTGAGGGGGAGATCACCCAAGTGCGGAACGATGTGAAGGCGCACTCTCCGCTCTCGATTGTCCTGGGTCTTCGGAACTCCACCTCTGCCCGGCGCCCAGTGCATCGCAATGTAGTCGGCCAACGTGATGGATCCATCGCGCGGGTCCACGAACTCGCCCCGCTCCTCGTCCGTGGCGGCACGACGAAGCCACGCCTTGGCGTCCTCCAGAGTGTCGAAGGAACGGTCCCGGACCCCGGGTATGCCAGCAACCCGGTATCGCTTCCCCGTGCCATAGCGAGCAGTTTTTTCCCGCTTCCCGGTTACGGGATCCTTCTTCTTCTTGAGCCAGCGGTCTTCTATGTAGCCGGGCAGGTAAGCCTCCTTGTCACAGGGGGAACTGGGGCAGCGTTGCACCTGGCATGTCAGGTACCGGGCATGCGAACGGAGCGACGCTGTGGAACGACACTCAGTGGGCTCAGGGCTGTGTTGGAGCGGGAGTCGGCCTGCTCTTGTTCACGGATCCAGGCATCGAGGGCTTCCCGCCGGTACATGACGCGACCGCGAGGACCCATGCGGAAACTCGGCGGCCCCTGCCGGCGGTGCCGCCAGACGTACAGCGTGTGCGGTGAGAGACCGAGGTACTGAGCGGCGTCCTTCACAATAAGGAATGCGGCGCGGGCACCACCCTCGGGAACGAGAGCGGCTGAAGGAGCAAGCGACGGTTGTATAGGCATAGGGAGTCTCTGTGAGTTAAGGAAAGGAGCGGGCCGGGGTGGGCGGAACGATCGCCTGCCGACGATCCGTGCTGCCCACGGCAGGACTGCCGTGGCAGAACTACTCCGTGCCTCCTCTCAACTGCACGAAGCTGCCTGCGTTCGCCACAGCTCCACCGCCAAGCGCAGCCGAATGCGAACACCTCAATGGTCTTGACGATCGCCGGTTTGGCTAACCGGCGATCGTCGGCTATGTTGCGCGTTGCCTCAGATGACGCCCCGGGCCGACTGCCTTCAGGAAGCCAACTGATACGAGCGCAAATCTGGGGTCTCGTCGTCCGAGGCGACCGCCAGTAGGCCGTCATCCGTGAGCCAGTTGAGACTTCGCGCAGCGAGACCCTCGGGAATCCTGATGGCCTGTGCCACTTGCGGTGTTGTGGCACCGGGATGCGCCGCGACATACGCGAGGACAGCACGGTCGCCGCGATAGCCCCGTTGCAAGAGGTCCTCGCCGAACAGGCCGGCCGCGCAGACACAGACGCTGAGCCCGGTGGATACGGCAAGGTAGTCACCCGCCGCTTGGCCGACCCAGGTGTTCAATCCGCCGAGGGCAAAGAGTGCGGGTGAAGTGAAGCGGGCGGATCGGATAGCGGATTCAGGCAGATATG
Source organism: Streptomyces sp. NRRL S-646 (assembly GCF_000720765.1). Classification (GTDB taxonomy): domain Bacteria; phylum Actinomycetota; class Actinomycetes; order Streptomycetales; family Streptomycetaceae; genus Streptomyces. The sequence continues at coordinate 26,864 of NZ_JODC01000002.1, read as the reverse complement.
CCTCCCAAGTTCGGACCATGCCAGCGCGGGAACCTCACGCGGTTGGGTTGCAGAGTTTTCCGTCACCCTGCCGAGTAGCCCCGCCGTCTGACCTGGTGTTTTTCCGGGACGTTGTACGTTGACATAGTCCCGGCGGAGGTATCCAGTCCTGTCGTCCTATTTCTCGTCTGCCGTGAGCGAATGCGCCTCTGGCAATGAACCGGGCCGCCGCTTCGGCGTCCAATCAGTCCAAGCCCTATCAGGCCCACCTGATCGCCCGGGCCGGCTTCCAGGTCCCGGAGACGCTCGTCACCAACGACCCGGACCTCGTCCACGACTTCCGGGCCCGACACGGCCGGCTGATCTACAAGTCGATCAGCTCCGCGCGGTCCATCGTCCGTCTCCTCGACGACGCGGCGATCGACCGGCTGCCCCTTATCGCCGGTTGCCCTGTGCAGTTCCAACGCTACGTTCCCGGCGTCAACGTCCGTGTGCACGCCGTGGCCGGAGAGGTGTTCGCCGGCCGCATCGAAACCGACCGGGTGGACTACCGCTACGCCCACACCGATGGCGGGCGGGCGGAACTCACCGCATGGCAGCTGCCCGACGAACTCGCCGAACGCTGCCTGTCCCTGGTCTCCCGGCTGGGTCTGAACCTCGCTGGCATCGACCTGCTGCTGGCGGACGACGGCGGGACCTACTGCCTCGAGGTCAACACGAGCCCCGCGTTCAGCTACTTCGAATCCCACACCGGCCAGCCCATCGCCCGCGCCATCGCACAGGGCCTGGCCCGCGGTGCGGAATCCGACGCGTCCCCTGGAGGGGGTAGGAGGAGGCAGAGGGATGGTGCGGGTGCAGGGGCGCCTCCGTGGGCTCGGGGGTGGGGTCACTGCCCGCCGCTGGGGCGGGTGCCGCGCCGTCGGCGCGGCGGGGCCTCGGTCGGTTAGTGCCAGGTCAACGCGACCGCGACATGGGGCAGGAGGGGGCCGAACTGCTCGGCCTCGTCCGGCTCGGTGAGGAACAGCACGGGACGACCCTTTTCGTCGCGGGCAGCGACAACAGTGCCCGCACGGTGGGCCATCGGGAAGTCGGGGTTGATTGCGAGCTGCACGACGGCAGCGCGGTCACAGGCCGACAGCTCGTCGAGCAAGTCGCCGACGGTCGGCTCGGGCAGCGCTCCGAGCGTCTCGACGTCCTTGGCTTCGGCGATGAACACCACCGGCCGGTCGGCGTCGTCACGGGTGGGGACCACGCCGCCCAGGCGGCGCGCCGTGCGGGCGAAGGGATTGATCCACAGACGGACCACCACATCGCGGTCACTGGCGGACAGACGGTCCAGCAGCTCGCCGACGGTCAGCTCCGGGGCCAAGACGTTCTCCTTGCAGTAACGGGCGCCCCACCAGGGGCCGAGGGCAGGGTACGTGCCGCATGTGAGCAGCGACTCCGAGCCGCGCAGGGTCTGCGGTCGGTTCACACAGGCCGGGATGCGGCCAGCACGCACCGGACCGTGGCCGCGACGATCTCGGCCGGCGTCTCAGTGTCGAAGCGGATCCGGTAGCCGGGGACCTTGGCGGTGCCGGTGACGGCGAGCACCCAGCCGTCGCCATCGGTGCCGGGGCGCCCCAGGGGGAACCATCCAACGTAGAACCGGCCATCCTTGCTGCTGACGTGGACGTCGGCCCGGTCGTCCACGACAAGGTTGAAGAACTCCGCCTCGAACAGGTCGGTGACCATCGTCGGCTGACCGGGCCCCAGCTGCCACGAACGCAAGCGCAAGGCCTCGGTGGTGGTGGAGAATCCGGGTGCGGACGCGTCCACAGTCATAGGCATCACCTCTCTGACCTGGTGTTTCAGGGAAGGTCGTCTACGTTGACATGCCCCTGGCGGCTTCCATCAGTCATTTCGCGATCTTTCCCGTCTGCCCCCGGCGAACTGTCCTTTGTCATCCATTCGAGGCGTTTGACAGCGAACCCAGCCGTTTCGGCTTCTCTGACAGTGAATCTAGTCGTGGGAGGTGAGCACGCTGGGGGTGTCGTATGTCGGTACAGGCGGGAGTGGACAGCGCCGTTCCGTACGTTGAGTTGTCGTGTGTGGAAGGCGTACGCGAGCCTCGGCGGCGGCGTCCGTTGCTGAACTGTGCGACGGCCAGGTTCGAGGACGCGGTTCCGGTGCGGCCGTTTCGGTGGTCGTGGGGTGGGCGCCATTTCCCGGGGGGGGGTACTGGGCGACGACTGGGCAGCACGTCGGATTCGAGTCGTGGCTGGAGCGGGACCGCCTCGTGCTCATGGACTTCGATCCCGCCGTAATACGGATGGCCTCCCAGCCGTTCTGGCTGCCCTGGCACGACGAACAAAGGACTCCGCCGTGCAACCTGGCCTGCCTTCGGTCAGAGCGCGTGGCGCGAGCTCACCGGACGTGTGAGAGGAACCCTGTGTCCAAGGAGAAGTTCGAGCGCACCAAGCCGCACGTGAACGTCGGCACGGTCGGCCACGTCGACCACGGCAAGACGACCCTGACCGCTGCCATCACCACGGTGCTCGCGAAGACGTACGGCGGATCGGCGCGCGCCTTCGACCAGATCGACAACGCCCCGGAGGAGAAGACGCGCGGGATCACCATCAACACCAGCCACGTCGAGTACGACACCCCGCCCCGGCACTACGCGCACGTTGACTGCCCCGGCCACGCCGACTACGTCAAGAACATGATCACGGGCGCGGCGCAGATGGACGGAGCCATCCTCGTCGTCGCCGCAACCGATGGCCCAATGCCCCAGACCCGCGAGCACATCCTGCTCGCCCGCCAGGTCGGCGTGCCGTACATCGTCGTCTTCCTCAACAAGTGCGACATGGTCGACGACGAGGAGCTGCTCGAACTGGTTGAGATGGAGGTCCGTGAGCTGCTCACCCAGTACGACTTCCCCGGCGACAACACCCCCATCGTGCGCGGCTCCGCCCTCAAAGCGCTGGAGGGCGACGCCGAGTGGGAGACAAAGATCATCGAACTGGCGGACTACCTGGACACCTACATCCCCGAGCCCGAGCGCGCCATCGACAAACCGTTCCTACTGCCCATCGAGGGCGTCCTCAGCATCCCCGGGCGCGGCACCGTCGTCACCGGCCGAGTCGAGCGCGGCGTCATCAAGGTCGGCGAAGAGGTCGAGATCGTCGGCATCACGGAAACTGCGAAGAGCACCTGCACCGGCGTCGAGATGTTCCGCAAACTGCTCGACGAGGGTCGAGCTGGCGAGAACGTCGGCGTGCTCCTGCGTGGCATCAAACGTGAAGAGATCGAACGAGGACAGGTCCTCGCGAAGCCCGGCTCAATCAAGCCGCACACCCAGTTCGAGTCGGAGGTCTACATCCTGAGCAAGGACGAAGGAGGGCGGCACACCCCCTTCTTCAAGGGATACTGCCCCCAGTTCTACTTCCGTACCACCGACGTCACCGGGACCATCGAACTACCCGAAGGCGTCGAAATGGTCGCGCCCGGGGACAACATCAAAATGAAAGTGACACTGATCCACCCCATCGCCATGGAGGAGGGCCTGCGCTTCGCCGTCCGTGAGGGCGGCAGGACCGTCGGCGCCGGAGTCGTGGCCAAACTCATCGCCTGAGGCACGCAGAGCACGGGGCGGCAGGGCCTGCTGTACCAGGGCGGGTGCTCCGAGCACCCGCCCTTTCCGGTTCAGCGGGTCGCGAAAAGGCTGATCAGTGGGCACGATCGCGCGGCCGAGTGGGAGAAGCCGGATCGGGATCATCTTGAAGTTGGCGATGCCGAACGGCGTCAGCACGAGCAGACTCGTTGACATCCAACCCAGTCGGCTCAGGTCAGCGGGCTGCACACGACTAACTTCGCTGTCGAAGGACACGAACATCTACGACTCGCGCCGATGTGGGATCTCAGATTTCGTGTCGGAATCTCACGATCGTTGTCGGATCATTTTCGGATCCGACACGGAGCTGAGACTTGCGGGTCGCGGCCATCAACAAGGGCTGCCGGTGTTCTAAATCCCGTTGACACCTCCGCAGGACAGCGAACTGCGACCTGCCAACTCCGCCTCGACAGGACACACGGGTCGTCGGGTCACCTGGTCGCGTTGCGGGATTGGGCTAGCAGGGCTTGACCCTGGCGGTGTTATCGATCCGGGACAGACGGGCGGGCGAACAGGTCCTGCGTGTAGAGCGGGATGCCATTGTGGATCGCTTCCGGCGCCGTGTAGCGGCCGACTTCAAAGTGCCAGTCGTGGTTGCCGCGGGTCAGCGCTTTGTAGGCCGCCACACAGGCCCCGACCTGCTCCTGGGTCGGGTCATCGGCGCCGGCAGCGACGAGTTGGTCGGCCAACACCGCTTCGTGGTCAGCAATGTCGTTGATCTTCTGCGTCAATAGAGCGTTGAGATGGTCAAGGGCCGTGGCCTGGTCACAGTCTCGCTCGGCCATGACGATGTCGACCGCGTTGCTGTTGTTCAAGGCACGGTCCTTGGCTACGGAGAAGATGTCATTGAGCAGGCCGATGTGCTCACAGACCAGACGCCGGATCGCTCCCAGAGCAGGCAGGTGTCGGACAAAGTCAGGCAGGTCGATACCCAAGGCGGCCTCGGCGTGATCGGCGCCGTAGAAGAGAATCGCAACCGACTGACACCGGAACGGAATGTACTCCGCCAGGCTGGTGAACTGCGTCCCGGTCACTCTTCCGATGGTTTCGGTGTGGTAGGTCCACAGAACCGTGCAGAAATCATGGAGATGGATACGGTTCCATTCCCTAGACCGATCCCGCACCGTTGCCTGCCACAGGTCCACCAGTGCACGCGCGTAAGGTTCCCGCGCAGGTCCACCAGCGACCGCGTCGGACAGCTCCCTGATCACTGCCTGGCACTGCTGCGGGTCGCGGCCAGCGGAGCCGTCGTCGAATTCGTCGTCGACTACGAACCCCCATGCCAACCACCGCATATGGCGTACAAGAGCCTCACAATCAGCTTTTGGGTAGTACCGGGCAGCCATCAGATCGGGGCGGGTCCGTTCCACCTGAGCCCACGCTTCGTGCGTCGTCACCAGCTGGTGGTGGCGCAGCCATTCCTGCAGTGACTGCCTTGCTTCTTCCAGAAAGGGGTTCGGCGGCTCTGGCGGGTAAGGCATGTAAAAAACCGGGACATGGGGAACCGGCACGGGAGCCCCCTTTCCGAGAGGGATGAAGCCTGGGAAAGTGATCATTGAAATTCACCAGAAACGGACGGATTCCATCCGCACTTGGTCCGCAGGCGGGGCGCCAAGCGCCCCTGAAAGACTTACCCGCTCTGGCAGTGAGAAGAAACAAGAAGAGGCGCCCGGCGCCGTCGGTACGTGAGGGGCCGTTAGGCGGATCCGCCGGTGTGCAGGAGGTAGACGGGACCGAGCGAAGGCCGAGCACAGACCGCGACGCCGATCACGAAGGACGCCACTCAGCGCGTACGAACAGAGGACTGGGATGACGACCAGGATCGGGAGGATGCCCGACCGAGGCACAGCGCCCGGAGCGCGGACGGCCGCCCCCGTGTGGCCACTGAACATGGAAGCCCTGTTCGACGCCGGACATGCCAGGGGGTGGCCAGAGGATTCGGCCACGCCCGTGAGACCAAGACGTAGGACACGGCGTGAGACACCGATAGAACACGCAGGCCAAAGCGTCGGCGTACGACACGAAGATTGAGAACCTACAAATGGCGCCATATTCTCAGAGCTGACTGCATATCAGGGCCACTTATGGCGCCGCGCTGAGAATTGCAGCTCAGGACACTCACTCATTCGGGTGCTAGCCTCGAAGTTTCGTGACGGTCCGCCGGCGGAGTTGGTGGACCGTTTTCGTGCCGTGGGCTGAGGTTGTGCAGGCTGAGAGCCCGAGTGTCGCCTCGGGGTGGCGGCGGATTCCACTGCTCCGGGTGTTGGGGTGCTGTCGAAGGGACGGGGAATCCGCTGATCAGCCAGGGTTGGGCAGTTGGATGAGCCGCTCGAGGGCTGCGGTGATGTGACCGGTCCAGTGCCAGTGCCGGGCCAGGCGGAGGATTCGCCGACGGCCGGTGGTCACGAGCTGTCCGGCCGTGGTGAACAGGCGGAGCCGCAGACGGCGGGGCTCCCAGAGCCTGGCCTTGCCGGTCAGGGCAAGCATCGGCATCCAGGCCAGCAGGTCGAGAGCGATCTGCACGATCTCCAGCCAGATCCGGTTCTGGGCCGTGCGGTGCAGGGGCAAGTTGCGCAGACCGGTGGCCCGGGCGGCGCGGATGCGGTCCTCGGCCCGGGCCCGCAGCCGGTGACGGAGCTCGAGTTCGGCGATCGGCCGGCCCAAGGTGTTGGTGGCGAAGCAGGTCAGCCGCATGCCGTCCGCATCCGTGAGCCGCAACTGGGCCCCGGGGTGCGGCCGTTCCTTCCTGACGATCAGCCGCAGACCCTTGGGCCAGCCGGTCAGGACGTCACCGGTGAGTTCGGCGACCCAGGCACCGTCGCGGATCTCACCGTCCGCCTCGACGGCCGCCGTCCAGGCCGATGCCGGAACCTTCAGCACATGTTGATGGATCGCCTCGGTGATCACCATGCCGACCGAGTAGGACAGCCACCGCCCCCGCCGGGCGAGCCAGGCGACGAAATCGTGGGTGCCGCCCGCGGAGTCGGTGCGGATCAAGGTCCGGCGCCCGCGTCGGTATTTCTTCGGCAGTTGGGCCAAGGCCAGTAGGGTGGCGGTGATGTGGTCGGCCGCCGTGTTCGATCCCGCGTTGCCTGGTCTGAGCAGGGCCGCGACCGGTTCACCCGTGCCGCCCGGGCCGTGGTCGACGAATCCCATCAGCGGGTGGTGGCCGTAGGTTCGCTTCCACGTGGGTGCGGCGTCCTCCTTGTCCGAGTGCGCGGTCACCAGCACCCCATCAAGGTCCACGGTCACCGTTCCGACCGCATCAGGCGCTTCCAGGCCGGCCAATCGCCAGAGATGTTGGCGGGCTTCAGCCCGCGCGGCCCGGATCCTTCGGGCCGGCCGCGGCGAGGGTGTCGATGAGGCGGGAGACCGTCGGGTCGGAGGCCACCGGCCCGAACACGGCCGACTCGGCCCCCAGCATGGCGACATCGGCGAGGCAGTCCCCGCCCAGCGCGACTGCCAGAGCCACGTCCAGCAGGATCTTGCCCGGATCGTGCACCGCCCGAGCCTTCCGCCACGGCGTCAGCGCCGCTGATATCGCGGTGTCCAAGCCGGCCTTGCGGACGGTCTCGACCAGCAGCACACCCCCGGCCTGCGAGACCACCGCCCGGCCGCCACCCTCGATGCGGACACGCGGGTACGACCCGATACGCTTCTTCACCTGGAGAGTGCTTCTTTCCGTGCAGCCAACAGGACCCTCGACAAGTCCCATCGTTGCAGGTCAGAAGCACTCTCCGCTTATTTGATCAAGCATCGGACACCCCACCGTGTGAAAGCGCGAGGTTAATCGGCGCCACCGGACCCAGGATGCAAGTGAACACCTCTCGGCAGGTCGAAGACGACGACCGTGGCGCAGCCAGTCGGCCAGCGCAGCGCCGACGTCGGACGGCAGCGGCATGTGAGCGCTCCAGGATCGCCTTCTCCCAGTCGGCAGACCGGTGCGCGCTATCTGCGCCGCCAAGGGAGCTCAGCCTGATAGTCGTCCTCGTGGGTGAGACCCTTGATGATGGCCTCGCCGATCTCTGTGAACTGGCGGACCTGGTCAGGCGTGAGGTGGTCGAACATCGCCCGGCGCGCCGCCGCGACGTGACCGGGTGCTGCGGCGGCGAGGACGGCGAAGCCTTCGTCGGTGAGCACTGCGAGTTGGCCGCGCTGGTCCGTCGGGTCGTCGGTGCGTCTCGCCCAGCCGCGTTTTTCCAGCGCCGACAGCGCGTGCGAGAGCCGGCTGCGGGTGACCTTCAGGTGCTCGGCGAGCTCGCTCATCCGCAGCGACCGGTCGGGGGCCACGGACAACCGGCTGAGCAGGTTGTACGTCGCGTGTGACAGGCCGGCGGCCCGTTGCAGCTGCCGCTCCAGGTAGTCGCCCAGCAGCGTTGAGAGGTCGATGTATGCCAGCCAGGCGCGCATCTCCTCTTCGGAGAGCCAGGGGGTGTCGCTCATCACACCAGCATATCCGAAGGTTTGTACTCTCAAACAGATTGGGCTATCGTCGACCCGGACGTTTGAGAGCTCAAACTCTTGGGAGATGTCATGAGGTTCACCAGGAAGGCCGGGACCGCGCTGGCGGCGGCCGTCGTGGCGATGGGGGCAGGCGCGAGCTACGCCGCCGCCGATGCGAGCACGAAGGCAACGGCCGGCGCGTCGGGCGAGCAGGCAAAGTTGCAGGCGCTCTACCGCCAGGCTGAGGCCGATGGCGGCGAAGTGACCGTCTACATGGGCGGCGACAAGCCGGGACAGTGGGATTTCATCGCCAAGGCGTTCGCCGCGCAGTTCCCCGGCGTCAAAATCCATCTGGTCACCGATCTGAGCAAGGTCCACGACGCTCGGATCGACAACCAGATCGCCACCCACGACCAAGTGGCTGACGTGGCCGTGCTGCAGACCGTGCAGGACTTCGACCGCTGGAAGAGCGCCGGCCAGTTGCTGAAGTACCGGCCCATCGGCTCCGACGAGGTCTTCGACAACGCCAAGGACTCGCAGGGCTACTGGACCGGCGTGTTCTACGGCGCTTTCGCCGACATGGTGAACACCAAGGCGGCCGGGTCGGATCCGTCGGCGTTCACCGCGGCCGATCTACTGAAGCCGGAGTTCAAGAAGAAGCTGATCTTCACGTACCCGAACGATGACGACGCCGTCCTTTACGACTTCAAGCTGACCGTCGACAAGTACGGTTGGACCTGGCTGCGTTCCCTGGTCGCACAGAAGCCCGCGTTCGTGCGCGGCACGCCGTTCTCGGCCGCACCCGTGGCGGCCGGGGACTACCTGGCGACGCTCGGCACGGCGGGCGATCCGACGCCGAACGCGACCATGATCTTCCCGGCGAACGACCCGTTCAACAGCTGGGTGCAGCACGGTGCGATCTTCAAGAACGCTCCGCACAAGGCCGCCGCGAAGCTGTTCCTGAGCTGGCTGACGTCGCGGACGGCCCAGCAACAGCTGATCGCTCCGTGGACCTGGTCGGTGCGCAAGGACGTCGCCCCACCGGCCGGGCTGCGGCCGCTGGCCACGTATCACCAGACCCATGTGGCCGGGTTTCAGGCGTTCATGAGCGACCGGAACGCGGTGGAGCGGTTCCGCTCGCAGGTGCAGCTCTACGTCGGCCAGGTCGTCGGTCCGGACCCGGCCGACCCGACCAACACCCTCGGATTGACTCCCGGCAAGTTCTGACCGGACCCGGTTCCGGGTGGGCGCCGACCACAGGGCTGGCGCCCATCGCCGTAGCGGGCCCACGCAGAGTGAACTCTTCAGCCGCCGGGGTAGCAGGTCGGCGCCGATCTCGCTCGGGACGGGTGAGTTCACCATGGACTATGCCGAGCCGCCGCACGATCGCGAGCCTGTGACTACGATCGCGTGGCGGCTTGCGCACCTGATCGATGTGTTCGGGATCCCGAGGAGTCCGACGCCATCGTCGTCCCCTGAATGCGGTTGGCGCATCCACGCTGCCACCGCAAGAGGAAGACCGCTGTCAAAACTCGCGAACACAGTCACCCCGATGCAGCGGGGGCTGCCGATCCTGATCGACAAACGCTGCCAGAACTCACCTACAAAGCCAACCGCCGCCTCTTATGAAGCGGCGGTCACCCTCGCGTAGTTCCCGCTCTGGGCAAGATCCGCTTGAAGCTCTAGTCCGCCGGCAACGGCTCTCGCGTCAGACCCTCACCGCTGGTCCCGATCTGCAGGGGCTGAGACGGCTGTGACTGCACGGCTTCTTCCTTGCGATCGAGCCCCAGCAGGGAGTCGAGCGACAGGGCGCCCGGTCCAAGCACCAGTACCGCAAGAAGCGCGGCGAGCATGAGGATGTCCACCTCCGCTCCGCCCGAGCCCTTCGGACCGAGAACACCCAGGTGGAGGGCGTCGAGCTTGACCAGGACCGCGGTGCCCAGCATTTCCAGGCTGAGGAGCGCCGCGGCGACACGGGTCAGCAGTCCGAGCACGAGCAGGCCACCGCAGGCGAGTTCCATGGACGGCACCAGCCAGCGCAGCACCGAGGTGAAGGGCAGACCGGTCGGTCGCAGGAGGAAGTTCTCGAAGTTGTCGAGACCGAGAACGTTGATCTTGAAGAGGCTGTGCAGGATCATCAGCCAGCCGATCGTCGTCCGCACGACGACCATCAGCGGATCGTTGAGCCTGCTGAGCCGGTTCGCGGCTGAGGTGTAGAGACGCATCATTGAGTCCTTCGAACAGGTGGGTGTGGAGAGGAGGGTCTGCGTCGGGCAAGTGGTGTGAGGAGGTCCTGCGCTTGCCTCGATCACGGGGTGCCGCGTGACCGGCACACATACGTCTGGCGGCCGGAGACATGACGTGCCATCTCCGGCTAGGCCGGTGCGATCATCCCTGCCGACAGGTCGATGTCGGCTCCGCACAGCCCCGGCATGGCCAGCATGGCTATCAGGGCCTGGGCGACCTCGTCCTCCTCGACCAGCCGGCCCAGCGCTGCCCGTGAGGCGAAGTCCCGCTCGGCTTCCTCGACGGTGCCGCCCGTCAATTCGGCCGTCAGCCGGAAGTTGCGGTCCATTCGGGGGCCCCGGACCGGCCCGGGCGAGAGGGAGTTGACGGCGACGCCCTGCGGCCCGACCTCTCCCGCCAGCGTCCGGGTCAGACCCAGCAGCGCCATCTTGGAGGCTGTGTACGGGGTGCGGTTCAGCAGAGGGCGTTTGCCGCTCACGGAGGCCACGTTGACGATGTCACCGCGACCCGCTGCCAGCATGGGCGGCAGGAAGGCCCGGCACATCAGATAGACGCCGCGGACGTTGGCGGCGAACACGTCGTCCCACTCGTCCGGTTCGATGTCGACGAGGGGACGCACCGGGCCGGCCACACCCGCGTTGTTGACGAGCAACGACACGTCCTCGTCGGCGAGCTCGGCCGCGAGCGCACGCACCGAATCAGGGTCGGAGATGTCGCACACGGCCGTACGAGCCTGACCGCCTTCCTTCTCCGCCCGAGCCGCTGCCTCCGCGAGTGCCTGCTCGGTGCGGCCGACGAGGACCACCCGGGCCCCGGCCGCCGCCAGGGCGAGTGCGAAGGCCCGCCCCAGCGGCCCTCCGCCACCTGTGACCAGCGCCGTACGGCCGTCGAGACTCATGCCGTGTTCCAGGCAAGCTCGTCGCCCGCCGCCTTCGCGGCCCGGACGTCACCGGAGCGCGCGTGCCCCTCGAACAGCTCCACCCGCGCGGCCCGCCCGCACAGCCGGCCGAGCAGGGTCTGCGCGTCGGTGTTGGTGACCTCCTGGTACGTGACGGTCTTCAGGTACTTACCGACCCACAGTCCGCCGGTGTAGCGGGCCGCGCCACGCGTCGGCAGGACGTGGTTGGTACCGATCACCTTGTCGCCGAAAGACACGCATGTGCCCTCGCCGAGGAACAGAGCACCGTACTGCGTCATGCGCTCCAGCGCGAGCCTCGGCTCGGCGGTGAGTACCTCCACGTGCTCGAACGCGAACTCGTCGGCGAGCGCGTACAGTTCGTCGACCGAGTCGACGACGTGCACCTGGCCGTGATCCCGCCAGGCGGGCTCGGCGAAGTCCCGGGTGGGCATGGTCGGCAGCAGCCGCTCCACCTCGGCGATGGTCCGTTCGGCGACCTCGCGGGATGTCGTGATGAGCACGGCGGGCGAGTCCGGGCCGTGTTCGGCCTGGGAGAGCAGGTCAACGGCGCATACGAAGGGGTCGGCGTGCTCGTCTGCCAGCACCAGGATCTCGGTGGGACCGGCGAACAGGTCGATGCCGATCTCGCCGAACAGCTGCCGCTTGGCTTCGGCGACATACGCGTTGCCGGGGCCGGCGATCAGGTTGACCGGCTCCATGGTGTCCGTGCCGACGGCCATCGCGGCCACCGCTTGGACGCCGCCCAGCAGCCAGATCTCGTCCGCGCCGGCCAGGTGCATGGCGGCGACGGTGGCGGCCGGGATCTCGCCGCGGATCGGGGGCGTACAGGCGACGACCCGGGGCACGCCGGCCACCTTGGCGGTGACGATGGTCATGTGGGCGGAGGCGGTGAGCGGGTAGCGGCCACCGGGGACGTAGGCGCCCGCGGCCTGCACGGGGATGTGCTTCTGGCCGAGCCAGACGCCGGGCAGGGTCTCCACCTCGAACTCCCGCAGCGAGTCCAGCTGGTGGCGGGCGAAGGTGCGAACCTGCTCCTGGACGAAGCTGATGTCGTCGATGACCTGCTGCGGCACCGACGCGACGATCTTCTCGACCTCCTCCTCGCTCAGCCGGAAGGAGCCGGGGCTCCACTTGTCGAACTTCTCGGAGTACTCACGCACGGCCTTGTCGCCGCGCTCGCGGATGTCCGCGATGACGCCGGCAACGGTCTCGCGGACCTGCCCGAGGGAGGCGGTCACCTCGGCCTTGGGGACGGCGTGCTTCAGGATCTCTGCCACAACTGCGGCCTTTCTGAGAAGAGTCGGATCACACGGGCGGTGCTTCGAAGAGCACGTCGGGGTCGTTGAACTGCTCCTTGGCGACCGACTCGCTCATCGGGTCGGCGGTGCCCCACTGGTCCTGGGTGACCGGGTCGTCGACGTCGTGCCGGCCCGGGTGCCACAGGTCCTCTTCGAGGACGGCGAGCTCGGTGGTGTACTCCACGGTGTTGCCGTGCGGGTCGTGGAAGTAGGAGAAGGTGTTGTCGCCCGCGAGGTGCCGGCCCGGCCCCCAGGTCAGGCGCGTCCCGGCGCGCAGGGCCCGCCCGGTGCCGCGCATGTACTCCTCCACCCCTCGCATCTCGAACGACGCGTGGTGCAGGGAGACATGAGGCCCACGGGCGATGGCGAAGGAGTGGTGCAGGGGGCTGCACCGCAGGAAGTACATGAGGTCGCCCATGTGCGTGGAGTACAGGGTGTCGGTGAGCCGGAAACCGAGGTGCTCGATGTAGAAGTCCCGCAGCCCCTCGGGATCCTGGGAGTTGACGACGCAGTGCGAGAGGCGGACCGGAATCGCTTCACGTTCCTCGATCTTCCGGTGATCGCGGACGGCGACATCCGCGGAGACCTCGACGACGCGGCCGTCCGGGTCGAAGAAGCGGATGCCGTAGCCGCCGCCCGGTGTGTCCAAGGCTCGCGGCTCATGCACGAGCTGGACGCCCGCACGCCCGAGCCGTACCGCCAGTTCGTCCACGGCCTCCGGCGAGACAGCCCCGAAGGCCACCAGATCCATCCGCTTCCGCTCGTCCTTGCGGATGCGGACGACGTACTGCTCGGGGCTGCCCTCGGCGGCGAAGAACGCGAGACCGCTGTCGCCGGCGACCTCGGTCAGGCCCCAGGTGGTGCCGTAGAAGGCGCGCTGGGTCTCGAAGTCCGGTACGGCCAGGTCGACATGGCGCAGATGGGTGATGGGTTGGAAGGTCACTGTCCGCTCCTGACGGTGTTGCGCTGCACGCCCAGGCCCGTGATCTCGGACTCCACGACGTCGCCGGGCTTGAGGAAGACGCCCCAGTGCGCGCCGTTGCCGGCCGGTGAGCCGGTGAGCAGGAGGTCACCGGGGCGCAGGGTGGTGGTCGTGGAGACGTACGCGATGAGCTGCGGGATGTCGAAGATCATGTCCTTGGTGGACTCGTCCTGACGGACGACGCCGTTGTGCCGCAGGGTGATCCGCAGGTCGTTCGGGTCACCGACGAAGGCGGCCGGGACGAGGAAGGGCCCGGTCGGCAGGAAGGTGTCGGCGTTCTTGGCGGTGAACCAGTCGGTGCCGATGGCCTTCAGGTCGGGCCGGTAGAGGCGGTCACGGGTGGTGAGGTCGTTGCAGATGGTGTAGGCGGCGACGTACGACATCGCGTCCTCGACGGCGATGTTCCTGCCCGGCCTGCCGATGACCAGGGCGAGCTCCAGCTCCCAGTCGTGCTGCTCGCCGTGCGCCGGCAGCACGATGTCGTCGTACGGCCCGCACATGGCACGCGGCGAACCGAGGAAGACGTAGGGCACACCGCTGCGGATCCGCTCGTCCATCATGCTTTCGGCATCCGCGCGGGCCTCCTTGGGCGTGGCGCCGTGCACGCTCTCCTTCTCCGCGGCGACCAGGTCCACCACGTGCTTGCGGTAGTTGGCGCCGCTCTGCAGGATCTGGCCCGGCTCGATCGGGGGCAGCACGTGCAGGGCGGTCAGGGGGTGCCAGGGACCGTCGGCGGACCGGGCGAGTTCGTCCAGGCGGGGCAGCCAGTTGTCCCAGTCCTCGACGAGGGCGCGTACGGACGGCACCAGGTCGGACAGGTCGCGAACGCGCGCCCCGCTGACAAGGCCGGGGAAGGCGCCCGCACTGTTGCGGAACGTGCCGAGCGCGAAGGGTCCGGTGTGGGTGAGTGGATCGGGCACAGGCGGCTCTCCTCGTACGGGTGGGGTCGCCTTCGACGCTAGGCACCACGCAGGGACGGCGGAAATGGCCGTTCGCGATGCCTGCCATCATCGGGCCGCCCCCGCTGCCTGCAACGATGTGCGGCCCCACCGCGCGGCGGCTCCATCGGCGTACGGGATGGATGACGTCCTCCCTGCCGATGCCTCGATCCGTTGACCCCCGTACCCACCGCCGATCAGGCTCGGAGCTCCCCAACCACCCCGAGGAGCACACGTGGTAGTCGAGCATGCCGAGCTGACCGTGGAGGCCGGCCGGGAAGAGGAGTTCCAGGAGGTCTTCGGCAAGGCCCGCGAGCTGCTCGCCGAGGCAGCCGGGTTCCGCTGGGCCGAGCTGCTGCACTGCGAGGAGCGGCCGCGGACGTTTCTCCTGCTGGTCGGCTGGGAGTCGGTCGAGGCGCACACGGCCGGCTTCCGGGAGTCGGAGCGCTTCGCGCGCTGGCGCGCCCTTGTCGGGCCGTTCTTCACCGAGCCGCCGGCCGTCGAGCACTACCACCAACTCGGCCCGCGCTTCAGCGGCTGACCGCTGCCCCCTTCTTCTACGTTCGCAAGGATCGCTCATGCCCGTACACAAGGTGCTCGTCGTCGGCGGCGGCATCACTGGAAGCGTGCTCGCCCTCGCGCTCGCCCAGCGCGGTGCCGACGTCGAGCTCGTCGAGATCTCCCCCCAATGGTTCGGTGTGGGCCACGGCATCACCCTCCAGGGCAACGCTCTCAAGGCGCTGCGCTCGGTGGGCGTGCTGGACCGGGTGCTGGCGCGGGCGGTGCCGTTCGACGTCCTTCGGCTCCTGCGTGCGGACGGCGAGCTCATCACGGAGCTGTCCACCCCCCACACCGGTGGGCCGGACCTGCCCGCGACGGCGGGGGCCCTGCGCCGCGACCTGCAGGACGCGTTGTGTGACGCCGTGTACGCCCACGGCGTCACCGTCCGTCTCGGTCTGAGCGTCGAGCGCCTCGACCAGTCGCCCCGACACGTCGAAGTGGCCTTCACGGACGGCTCCACCGGCCGCTACGACCTGGTGGTGGGCGCCGACGGCATCAACTCGGCCATGCGCTCTCTGATCGGGATCGTGGAGAAACCGCGCCCGGTCGGCATGTCGATCTTCCGTGTCGTCGCCGACCGCCCCGCCGAGATGGACTGCCACGAGGTGTACTACGGCGGCCCCCGCTACAAGGCCGGCTACAGCCCGATCTCCCCCGGTCAGTGCTACGCCTACCTGCTCGACGAGAACCTGGACGCATCCCTGGTCGGGCCGCGCGCCTCCCTCTCCCTCCTGCGCGAGCGCGGCGCCGGCTACGGCGGCACCTGGGGCAAGATCATCGCGTCCCTGCCCGACGACACCGCCGTCGACTACCGCTGGATCGAGGCGATTCTGGTCGACGGGCCGTGGCACCGGGGCCGCACGCTCGTCGTCGGCGACGCCGCGCACGCCTGCCCGCCGCTGATCGCGCAGGGCGCGGCCATGTGCATGGAGGACGCCGTGCTCCTGGCCGAGCTGGTCACCGGGGAGGAGCCGTTGGAGAAGGCCCTCGACCACTTCATGTCCCGTCGGCTGCCACGTGTGCGGACGGTGCTGGAGAACTCGCTGCAGCTGGCCGAGTGGGAGATCAACCCCGACACGCCGGGTGCCGATCCCGCGCGGATCATGTCGGAGACGCTCGACTCGCTGACGGCGGCGGCATGACCACGGCGAGCACTCCTGTCGTCGACGTCCACGGCCACCTGGCCGTGCCCGCCGCCGACGCCCTGTGCGCGGGGCAGTCCGGCCTGGCCGCCGAACTGGCTGCCGAGCAACGCGCCCACAGCCCTCAGTCGCTGGCCGCCAACAGGGCTCAGCTCCAGTCGCTCGGGCCAAGGCTCACGGACGTGGGCTTGCGCCTCGCCGATCTCGACGCGATGGGCGTCGACATCCAGGTGGTCGGCCCGATGCCGATGCACCACTACTGGGCGGACGCGGACCTCGCCGTCCGGCTGGCCCGCACGGTCAACCAGACGGTCGCGGAGCACTGCGCCGAGGCGCCCGAGCGGCTGTACGGCCTTGGTACGGTGCCGCTCCAGCATCCGGACCTGGCGGTGGCGCTGCTGGACGAGGCGGTCACCGAGTACGGGTTGTACGGCATCAGCGTCTCCACGACGGTGAACGGCCGGGAGCTGGCCGACCCGGCCCACGACGAGGTGTGGCGGAAGGCCGAGGAAGTCGGCGCGGTGGTCTTCGTGCACCCATGGGGGTGCTCACTCGGCGAGCGGCTCGCCACGCAGTACCTCGGGAACACGGTCGGACAGCCGGTCGAGACCACCGTGGCCCTCTCCCGTCTGATCTTCACAGGCGTCCTGGACCGCTTCCCTGGGCTGAAGCTCGTCGCCGCGCACGGCGGCGGCTATCTGCCGACGTACATCGGGCGCTCCGACCACGCCTGGCACGTACGGCCGGACGCCCGCGGGTGCGCCGAGCCGCCGAGCGCCTATCTGCGGCGGATGTGGTTCGACGCGCTCGTCTACACCCCGCGCGCTCTGCGCCACCTGGTCGAGGAGGTGGGCGCCGACCGGGTCGTCCTCGGCACGGACCACCCTTTCGACATGGGCGTCGACGATCCGGTGGCCCGGCTGGACGCCGCCGGGCTGCCGGAGGCCGAACGTGCCGCGATCGCCGGGGGCAACGCTCTCGATCTGCTGCTGAAAGGACGCACCCGATGAGCCTCGGTCCCATAGAGGAAGAGCTCGCCAAGGCCCGTTCCGCCTACCGCAACTGGGGCCGCTGGGGCGAGGACGACGTACTGGGCACCCTCAACTTCATCGACGACGCGATCCGCGCCCACGCGGCGGGACTGGTCCGCCGGGGCCGGTCGCTCTCACTCGCCCTGGAGTTCAACGAGAACGGCCCGCAGCGTGGATTCCGCGGCCGGATCAACCCGGTCCACTACATGAAGGACACCGGCTCCGACGCGGCCGCCGGCACGCAGGGCTTCCCGCACGGGTTCGGCGGAGCCGACGACCACGTGGTCATGCCTCTCCAGGCCTCCACCCAGTGGGACGGGCTCGGCCACATCTACGACAACAAGCAGGCCTGGAACGGCCGTCCGTGCACCATCGTGAGCGGCGACGGCGACTCGGTCACCGGCATCGAGCACATGAGGGAAGCCTTCACAGGGCGCGGTGTCCTGCTGGACGTGGGCCGCGCGGTCGGCGACGAGCACGGGGAACTCCCCGACGGATTCCCCATCCTGGAGGAGCATCTGCGCGCCACCATCGAGGCGCAGGGCGCGACCTCCACCGTCCGCCGCGGCGACCTCGTCCTCGTGCGCACGGGCCAGCTGGGCCGCGTGAGGCGGCTGGGCGAGTGGGGCGGCTACGCGGCCGGTGACGCCCCTGGCCTCTCCTTCACCACCCTCGGCTGGCTGCACCGCACCGAGATAGCGGCGATCGCCTCCGACACCTGGGGGCTGGAGGTGCGTCCCTACGAATTCGCCGAGCCCGCCATGTCCCCGCTGCACCAGATCGCGATCCCGAACATGGGCCTTCCGCTGGGCGAGATGTGGGACCTGGAGGCACTGGCCGAGGACTGCGCGGCCGACGGCGTCTACGAGTTCCTGCTGGTCGCCGCTCCGCTGCCGGTCACCGGCGCGGTCGGCGCGCCCGTCAACCCGATCGCGATCAAGTGAGCAGCCCAGTGAACACCAACGGATTCTCCGGAACTCTCCACCTCCCCGGCGACGAGGACTTCGATGAGGCGTGCTTCGGCAGGGTCTTCAACGCCCGCCGCCCGTACGACCGGACGCCCGCCGCCGTACTGAAGGCCGCCACCGAACAGGACGTCGTCGAGGGCGTACGAATGGCCCTGCGGCGTGGCTGGCAGGTCGCCGTCCGCTCCGGCGGACACAGCTGGGCGGCCTGGTCGGTACGGCAGGACGCGCTGCTGATCGATCTCGGGAACTTCCGCGAGATGGCCTACGACCCGCAGACCGGCATCGTGACAGCGACGCCCAGCGTGAAGGGCGGCGACGAACTCAACCCGTACCTCGCCGAGGCCGGGCGCTTCTTCAACGGCGGGCACTGCCCCTCCGTCGGCATCGGCGGCTTCCTGCTCCAGGGCGGTCAGGGCTGGAACGCGCGCGGCTGGGGCTGGGCGGCGGAGAACATCGTGGCGATCGACGTCGTCACGGCCGAGGGCGAACTCGTGCGTGCCGACGAGACGCAGAACAGTGACCTGCTCTGGGCGGCGCGCGGCGCCGGGCCCGGGTTCTTCGGTGTCGTCACGCGCTTCCATCTGCGCACCCGCCCCCTGCCGAGGCACCTGGCGCACACCGTCCACGCCTACCCGCTGGACCTCTTCGACGAGGTCATGACCTGGCTGCAGGGCATGCACCACACGGTGTCGGACCTGGTGGAGATCGTCGCCGTCACGCAGACGCCACCGGGCGCGGAGGAACCGGTGCTCCTGGTCACGGGGGTGTCGATGACCGACACCCCCGAGCAGGCCGCCGATGCCCTGGCCCCGCTGCACGCCAACCCGTACGCCGACCGGGCCCTGCTGCGCGTCGAAGCGCAGCCCACCACACTGGCCGAGCAACTCGCGGGACAGCGCACCGCCAACCCCGAGGGCCACCGCTACCTCGTCGACAACGCCTGGTTGACCGGGCCCGCCGAGGAGGTCGTCCCGGCGATGCGCAGGGCGTTCACCGAGCAACCCACCCGGCAGACCTTCACCATCTGGTTCTCCATGGCGCCGATGCGTGAACTGCCCGACATGGCTTTCTCGTTGCAGTCGGAGATCTACTGCGCGACGTACGTGATCCACGACGAGCCGGAGCGGGACGCGGAGCTGCAGGCCTGGCTGGACGAGGCGATGAGGGCACTGCAGCCGGTGACCGTGGGCCAGTACCTCGGGGACTCCGACCTGACCGTCCGGCAGTTGAAGTTCATGGGTGACGAGCAGTGGCGCAGGCTCCAGGAGATCCGCGACGTACGCGATCCCAAGGGTCTGTTCGTGGGCTACCTGAGCGCAGGGTCTGTCACCAACACCAACCACTGGGAGCAGTGAGGCATGCGTTTCGCGACATACGAGTACGGGGGCGTGGAGCGCGCCGGTGTGGTCCGGGACGGGGTGGTGCACCCGCTTCCCGAGCACGTCACCGTCCTGGCGCTGGTCGAGCAGGGGGTCTTGTACGCCGCGGGGGCCGAAGCGCTCAGCGCCGCCAGCGAGCTGACGGTGGATCAGGTGCGGCTTCTGCCGCCGCTGAAGCCGCCGTCCATCCGGGACTTCGTCGGTTTCGAGGCACACATCGAGGGGGTGTCCAAATCGCTGGACGGCCTGGAGCACGTTCCGCAGGAGTGGTACCGGGCGCCGAACTTCTACTTCACCAACCCTCACGCGGCATACGGCGCGCACGACGACGTGCCCGTTCCCGCGGGCTGTTCGGTTCTCGACTTCGAGCTGGAGGTCGGGGCGGTCATCGGTCGCAGCGGACGCGACCTCACGCCCGAGCAGGCGCGCGAGCACATCGTCGGCTACCTCGTCTTCAACGACTGGTCGGCGCGCGACCTGCAGAAACCGGAGAAGAACCTGGGCCTCGGCTTCTCCAAGGGCAAGGACTTCGCGAACACGCTCGGCCCGTACCTGGTCACCGCCGACGAGGTGGAGGACAGGCGCGACCCGGACGGCTTCCTGGACCTGGAGATGACCGTCACCCTCAACGGCGAGCTGATCGGCCGGGACACCCTCGCCAACGTCTCCTGGACTTTCGAGGAGATGACCGCCTACGCCAGCCGGGACGCCTGGGTGCGCCCCGGGGACGTCCTCGGCTCGGGCACGTGCGGCTGGGGCGCGCTCGCGGAGCACTGGGGACGCCTGGGGGAGCGCACCCCGCCGCCGCTCACGCCCGGCGATGAGGTGGAGCTGACCGTGGAGCGGCTGGGGACGCTGCGCAACCAGGTCGTTCCGGGGCGCGCGGACGTCTACCTCCCGCGGGCGAGGAAGCGGGGGCGGACGCCCCGGCCCTAGGACGTCGAGCTGTGTGGGGCCAGTGCCCAGCTGTTTCGGGCACTGGCCCCTTGACGTGCGGGTATGGCTTCGCCGAATGGCTCTCATCGCATCTTGGTGAAGGTTCGACCCCACTCTTTTCCGGACCGCAATATGGTGGTTACGCTCCCGATTCACCGATGCTTCAAAGACGTGGCCGGAAGGGGACATCCGTGAGCCTGGGAGCGATCGATCTCAATCTTCTGCTTGCGCTGGAAGCGCTCCTGGAGGAGAAGAACGTCACCCACGCCGGTGTGCGCCTGTGCACCAGCCAGTCGGGGATGAGCGGCTCGCTGGCCCGGCTGCGCCGGCACTTCAACGACGAGCTGCTGGTGCGGGTAGGCCGCGAGTACGAGCTGACGCCGCTCGCCGAACGGCTGCTGCCGCTCGTCCAGGCGTCCCTGCACAAGGCGGAGGAGGCGCTGTCACTGACCCGGCACTTCGATCCGGAGCACAGTCGGCAGCGCTTCTCGGTGGTGATGTCGGACTACGTGATGACGGTGTTCGTGGAGCCGCTGCTGCGGGTGATCGCGCAGGAGGCGCCAGGCGTCCGCATCGACTTCCATCCCATCGTGGACGGGCAGCTGGAGACGGAGACGCACCTGCGGTGCCACGACCTGATGATCGTGCCGCTCGGTTACCAGATCCCAGGGGTGAGCGAGGCCGTGATGCACGACCGGTTCGTCTGTCTGGTCGACCCGGACAACCCGCGACTCGTGGAGGGGCGGCTCGGCCTGCGGGACCTTGCGGAGATGCCGCACGCCGCGTGCTCGATCGGCAGGGGCAACACGCCCGTCGGCCGTCAGCTGGAGACCCTCGGCATCACCCCGAAGGTGCAGGTCAGCACACCTGGCTTCAGCGTCCTGCCGTTCCTGGTCAGCGGCACCGATCTGGTCGCTCTGGTGCCGGAACGGCTCGCCCGCCGCTATGAAGGCTTCGCGCGCTGTGTCGCCGTCCCCACGCCGTTCCCCGACGTACCGCTGGTCGAGGCGATGCACTGGCACAACAACCGGCACGCGGACCCCGCGCACCGCTGGCTGCGCGAGACCGTACGCAAGGTCGGCGCCTCGCTGGACGAGCCGCCGGCCCAGGAGATCACCGCCGTTGATACCACCCATGCCGAACATCCGTTTCCGGAGCTCAGCTCGGCTTTCTAGCGTGGTACGGGAGACATCCCGCATCCGCTGGAGGAGCCGTGAGCCCCATGCGCCTGGCAGGCCGTACCGTCGTCATCACCGGAGCCGCACAGGGGCAGGGAGCCGCCGAGGTGACGGCCGCGGCCCAGGAGGGCGCGCGTGTGGTGGCCACCGATGTGCTGGACGAGGCGGGCGAGAAGCTGGCCGCGTCCCTACGCGCCGACGATCTCGACGTGCGCTTCCGGCACCTGGACGTGACGTCGCCCGAGGACTGGTCGACGCTGGCGTCGTCGTTGGAGACCGTGCACGGGCTGGTGAACAACGCGGGCATCCCCATGCGAGCCCGCCTGGGCGAGGTCGACCTCACCGACTGGAACCGGGCCTTCACGGTGAACACCACCGGCGCGCTGCTGGGCATCCAGGCACTCGCCCCGCTCATGCCCGTCGGCGCGTCGATCGTCAACGTGGGCTCGGTCGCCGGCCTGACCGCCCACCACGCGGTCGCCTACACGACCAGCAAGTGGGCCCTGCGGGGCCTGTCGAAGGTGGCCGCGCTGGAACTCGGCCCGCGGGGGATCCGTACGAACGTGATCCACCCCGGCTACATCGAGACCCCGCTGATGGCGACGGCGAACCCGGTGTTCGTCGAGGCGCATCTGTCGATGACACCGCTGGGCCGCGCCGGCCACACGGACGAGGTGGCCCCCTTGGTGGTGTACCTGCTGTCCGACGAGTCGGCGTACGTCAACGGCGCGGAGATCACCGTCGACGGCGGGTATGCGGCCCACGGCGGAGTGAAGGCGATCACGAACGCGCTGGACATCCGCTGAACTCTGACGAGTTGGCAGGACCACGCTGCCGTTCCCTCGGCTCGATCAGCCGGTCATGGCGCAGCCGGACGACGACACTGGTCTTCCCCGGCTCCGCGTACGCCTCGCCGCACGCCCCGCCGACCGTGAGCGTCTGATCGGCCTGCCCGCACGCCGACGGCGGGCTTGCCGCTGTCGGGCCGTGGACGGACGGCAGCGGGGCCGTGCTTGCCTTCCGACAATGACCGTCCCACTGACGCGATCACCCCTCCGTGCCGTAGCACGGAGGGGTGATCGCGTGTGGAGTGAACGAAAACGGACGCCAGACGTGGGTCGGGCGCGCACGAGTGAGCGTGCGCGCCGCGGACATGGCGTCACCGCACAAGTGAGGAGGCCAGGGCTTCGGCCCTGGCCTCCCCTTCGCTACGTTGCCCGCTACACGGACGCGGTCATCTGGATCGCCGGCTCGCCCGCGCCGACCGTGGAGCGGGCGGTGCTCTTGCGGACCAGCAGCAGGGTGACCAGCACGCCGAGCAGGGAGGCGCAGCCGCAGACGATCACACCGAGGGCCATGCCGTGGGCGAGGGCGGTCTGGGCGGCGGCCTTGGCGCTGTCGCTGCCGACGTTGACCACGGCGAGCGGTCCCGCCGCCTGCTGTATGCCGGCGTCCTTGCCGCTGAGGTTGCCCACCAGCGCCGACGAGGCGGCGCCCATCGCGATCGTGCTGATCACGGCGGGGCCGAGTCCCTGTCCGAACTCGCGCACCAGGCTGGTGGCGCCGCTGGCCATGCCGGTCATGTGGATGGGCACAGCGTTCACGGCGGCGGACGTCAATGAGGACACGACGCAGATGAAGCCGACGCCGAGCAGCAGCACCGGGCCGAGGAAGGCCGTGAGGGAGGTCGTGGTGATGGGCAGCGCGGCGATCCAGAACTGTCCCGCGGCCATCGGCAGGAGACCGCCCATCAGCAGCCAGCGCGGCTCGACGCGGGTGAGCATCTTGCTGAGCACCGGCGCCAGCAGCAGCGGGATCAGCTGGAGGATCATCAGCGGCAAGCCGGCGCGCAGCGCGCTCAGGTGCATCACGACGCCGAGCCGGATGGAGACGACGTACGCGGTGCCGACGAAGCCGAACATCCCGGCCAGCGCGACGACGGCCGCCGCCGAGAACGACGGGATGCGCAGCAGGTCCAGGTTGAACATGGGCGAGGCGGCACGCTTCTCGGCAGCGATGAAGGCGACGAGCGTCGCCGTGGCCACGGCGAGCGCGCCGACGATCGCCGGGCTGCTCCAGCCTCGCTCGCCGCCCTCGATGATGCCCCAGAGCAGGGCGGTGAGGCCGACCGCGATGCTGATCTGGCCCGGCCAGTCGAGCGTGCGACCCTCGGGAGCCTTGGAGTCGGTGACGAGGAACCAACACGTGACGGCCACGGCCAGTCCGAGAACGACCGGCGGCACGAACGCCCAGCGGAAGTCGGCGATCGTGGCGAGCACACCGGAGGACAGCGGGCCCGCGGCGGAGGCGATGGAGATGCTCAGCGCCCAGGTGGAGACGGCCTTGGCCCGGTCTTTCTGATCAGGCGTGGCAGCCGCGATCACCGCCAGGGAGCTGGGGAAGAGCGCGGCAGCGCCGATGCCGGCCAGCGCCTGCCCGACCCACAGCATGGTGATGTTCTGGGCGGTGGCGTTGAGGAGTTCCCCGAGTGCCAGGACGATTCCGCCGAGCACCAGAAGGCGCTTACGGCCGAACAGGTCGCCGACCACACCGAAGTTCAGTTCCAGAATGGCGGTGGGGAGAATGAAGGCCGAGGTCACCCATGCCACCTGGGACCCCGACGCCCCGAAAGCGGCCTGAATATTTCCGTTGATCGGCGCGGGCACGGTAATGCACAACTGTGCCACCGCCACGGCGAGACAACACGCGACAAGTGTTCCGCGGTCCAGTCTTCTCAGGGAGATCGAATCTTTCATTTTCCGTGCCCTCGCTCTGCGTTCTTGAGGTGGGTTCCGACTTGCTTTTCCATGAGTTCGATGAGATTTGCCTCGGGGTCGCTGACCCAGGCCATGCGCACGCCGGGCTCGGGGGACGGCCCGGGTTTCACGATCTCGCCCGCCCCGTGGGCCAGGAGGGCCGTGTAAACGGGGTCCAGTTCGGGAGTGGTGAGCGCGACGTGGCCGTATCCCTCGGTGAGGGCGGCGGTCATCGGGTCCGGTGCCCGCAGGCCCGGCGCCGAGCCGGGGCGGGCGAGGAGTTCGACACGCCAGCCATGGGGATGTTCCAGTACGACACCGCGCAGCCCCGGGATTTCAAGGTGGAAGTCGAAGACGCGTTTCAGCCCGAAGGCGTCCTGGTTCCAGGCGGTCTGGGCTGCGAGATCGCGCACGTTGACGCCCACGTGGTCGAGTCGGGTGGTCACGGCCGCTCAGCCCGCCATCGCGCTGTCGCCGCCGTCGGCCATGAGGTTGGCGCCGTTGACGAAGGCCGCCTCGTCGGAGCAGAGGAAGGCGGCCGCGCGGGCGATGTCCTCCGGTTCGCCGACCCGGCCGACCGGGATGCGCGCCTCCAGCCGGGCCCGGGGCCCGTCGGGGTCGTCGAGGAAGGGCGCGGTGGCGGAGGTGCGGATCATGCCGGGGGCGATGGTGTTGACGCGGATGCGGTGCGGGGCGCCGGCCGCGCACAGGTGCTTACTCATCGCCAGCACCCCGCCCTTGGCGGCGCCGTGCGGCACCATCGGCAGGAATGGCGCGCCGCGCACGGCGGCCACGGAGGCGACGTTGAGGACGGCCCCGCCACCGCGCGCGATCAGGTGCGGCCAGGCCGCCCGCGTGCAGAAGTAGGGAATGTCCAACTCGTTGCGGAGGGTGAAGTACCAGTCCTCGACGGGCTGGGTGTCGAACGGACCGTTCCGCAGCGCGGAGGCGTTGTTGTAGAGGATGTCGATCCCGCCGAAGGCCGCGATGCCGGCCTCGATCCACTCCCGGGAGCCCTCCTCGGTGGAGAGATCGACGGGTGCCAGGGACCGCATGACTCCCCCGGCCTTCTCCACGATGTCGACGGTCTCGGCCGCACTCTCCTTGTCGATGTCACAGCCGAATACAGTGGCGCCTTCGGAGGCGAATATCCGGGCCGCGGCACGGCCTATTCCGGCTCCTGTTCCACTGATGAAGGCGATTTTCCCAACCAGTCGACCCATGTGACTTCCTGTGTCCCTTGTCCCATTCCGCCCAGGCGCGGTGGTGGCAGCGTAGGGAGGGGACTGGGCTGTAACAAGAAGAAGGTCAGCGATAGGGCATCGGACGTTCGTATGGCAGGTATGGGCGGTGGCTCACAGCCGCACGGAAAGCGTCCGTACGCCGTTTTGCCCACGAGGCCGGTTGACGGAGCAAGTCGCCTCGGAGCAAGGCGAGTTGCCACCTGGGAAGCGCGCGAACAGCCGCTCTGGCGCCGTGACCGCACAGATGCCTGACCTGGGGGGACAGAGCTGAGGGCGGTACGCGGTTCGGCGACGACAGTCGTCGTTGGCGAGCGCGTCGAGGTCGCAGGTTGTCTGCGTAGGGTTGGACCGCACGCCGGATCCGCCGCCGGCCGAGGGCGGGGAGCGGGTGTGGGGTTGACGCGCCCCCCGCCGTGCCCAGCACAGCACCCACGTCGATTGAGGAGCGGCGCACAGGGTGGCCGTGTCGGACGTGGTCCGGCCAACGGACATCACACTCAGGCGGAGGGCAGCCGGGTCGGTGAGGCGACCAGGACCTGGTCTCCGGAACGCTTGATGAAGACCCGGATGTACCTCCGGGCAAGGTCGGCGGCGTCAAGCACCGCCGCTGACCTTGGTGTCGGAGGCGTCGTTGCCGGCGCCGACTTGGTGCCGGACAGCGGTCTGCCGCCAGGGCCGGTGTGATCGGGCAGCGCCGGGTGCGTCGTCGGTGGTGGGCGGGTGGACCGCTCCGCGTCCGACGGACCACGCGTCCTCACCGGCCGTGTCGGTACCGTGAGCGCCACATCCAGGGGGGCCTTGCCCGGATCATGCACCGCCCGCGGCTTGCGCCACGATGCCGGCGCCGCCGATATCGCCTGATCCAGACCCGTCTTGCGGATCGTCTCCACAAGCAGCACAGCGCCGGCCTGGGACCACTCCGCGCCCACCGCTTTCGGTACAGGCACGCGGGTAGGACCCGATACGCTTCTTCACCTGGAGAGTGCTTCTTCCATGCGACGACCTGGACCCTAGACAAGTCCTATCGTTGCAGGTCAGGAGCACTCTCCGCGTTTTTGATCACCCACCGGACGCCCTGCCACGTGAAAGCGCGAGGCTAGCCCCGATCGCTGTGCCACTGACGATCTTCGATTACGCCTGGGTCGTGGTCTTCTGTTTGAGGCGTTCGTAGGGGGTCTGGCCGCCAAGGCCGCCATGGGGGCGATGGT
>NZ_JODC01000001.1 GCF_000720765.1 Streptomyces sp. NRRL S-646 | reverse complement strand
CGGCGGCCGCCCCGCCTTCGAACTGCGCGCGGTCCTGGCCGCCACCCTCTCCCCCACCTGGGGCGTCTACTCCGGCTACGAACTGTGCGAGAACCTCCCCCTGCGCGCGGGCAGCGAGGAGTACCTCGACTCGGAGAAGTACCAGCTACGCCCACGCGACTGGGAGACAGCCGAACGCGAAGGCCGCACCATCACCCCCCTGATCACCCGGCTCAACGCCATCCGGCGGCGCCATCCGGCCCTTCAACGCCTTCGGAACCTCCGTTTCCACCACACCGACAACGACATGGTCATCGCGTACAGCAAGACCACGGGCCGGGACACGGTCCTCGCCGTCGTCAACCTCGACCCGCACCACACCCAGGAGGCCACGGTCTCGTTGGACATGCCGCAACTCGGCCTGGAGTGGCACGCATTCACGGCCGCGCATGACGAACTGACGGGTGAGACCTATCACTCGACGGCATCGGCGACCTCAAGGGCATCACCGCCAAACTCGACTATCTGCAGTGGCTGGGCGTCGACTGCCTGTGGCTGCCGCCCTTCTTCAAGTCACCACTCCGCGACGGCGGTTACGACGTCTCCGACTACACCTCGGTCCTGCCCGAATTCGGTGACCTCGCCGACTTCGTCGAATTCGTCGACGCCGCCCACCAGCGCGGCATGCGCGTCATCATCGACTTCGTCATGAACCACACCAGCGACCAGCACCCGTGGTTCCAGGAATCGAGAAAAGACCCCGACGGCCCCTACGGCGACTATTACATGTGGGCCGACGACGACAAGCAGTATGCGGACGCGCGAATCATCTTCGTCGACACCGAGGTCTCCAACTGGACCTTCGATCCCGTCCGTGGGCAGTACTTCTTCCACCGCTTCTTCTCCCACCAGCCGGACCTCAACTACGAGAACCCGGCGGTCCAGGAGGAGATCCTGGCCGCGCTGCGCTTCTGGCTGGACCTGGGCATCGACGGCTTCCGCCTCGACGCCGTGCCCTATCTGTACGCGGCCGAGGGCACCAACTGCGAAAACCTTCCCGCCACCCACGCCTTCCTCCGGCGCGTCCGGCGCGATGGGGCATCTTCCTGCGCAACCACGACGAGCTGACCCTGGAAATGGTCACCGACGAGGAACGCGACTACATGTGGGCGGAATACGCGAAAGACCCGCGCATGCGCGCCAACATCGGCATCCGCCGCAGGCTCGCCCCGCTCCTGGACAACGACGAGAACCAGATCGAGCTGTTCACAGCCCTGCTCCTGTCGCTGCCCGGCTCGCCGATCCTCTACTACGGCGACGAGATCGGCATGGGCGACAACATCTGGCTCGGCGACCGGGACGCCGTACGCACCCCGATGCAGTGGACCCCCGACCGGAATTCGGGCTTCTCGTCCTGCGATCCGGGGCGGCTGTTCCTGCCGACCATCATGGACCCGGTCTACGGCTATCAGGTGACCAACGTCGAGGCCTCGATGTCCGACCCGTCCTCGCTGCTGCACTGGACCCGCCGCATGATCGAGATCCGCAAGCAGAACCCGGCCTTCGGCCTCGGGTCCTTCACGGAACTCCCGTCCTCCAACCCGGCGGTGCTGGCCTTCCTGCGGGAGTACGAGGACGATCTCGTGCTGTGCGTGCACAACTTCTCCCGGTTCGCGCAGCCCACCGAGCTCGATCTGCGGGCCTACGACGGGCGCCATCCCGTGGAGCTCATCGGCGGGGTGCGCTTCCCGGCCATCGGTGAGCTGCCGTACCTGCTGACCCTCGCCGGCCACGGCTTCTACTGGTTCCGGCTGACCCGGGTCGCATCCCGCATCGGCCGCCGACCTCGAGCGTGAGGCGAGGAAAGGACGCGTCACCATGCCGAAGACCGCATCGCTTCGCCCCAGACCCAGCGTCGCCGCCGGGCCGATGGCCTCGCTCGCCGGGTTGCTGCGCGAGTGGCTGCCGCGGCAGCGCTGGTTCGCGGGCAAGGACCGGCCCGTCACGGACCTCGGCCTGCTGTCGATGACGGAGCTGTTCCCCGGGTGTCTGCATCTGCTGGTGCACACCGGTCAGAGCGGCGTGCCCGCGCCCAGCGGCGCCGGGCCGGCCGGTGACTGCTACCAGTTGCTGCTCGGCGTGCGCCGGCACCTGTCGCCGAGGCTCGGACGGGCACTGATCGGCAGGGCGGAGGAGGGTCCGCTGGCCGGTCTGACGGTGTACGACGCGCTGCAGGATCCCCGTTCGGCGCAGTTGCTCCTGGAGCGGCTGCGCCAGCCCGGTGCGGCGGGCCCGCTGCGCTTCGAGGCCGATCCGTCCGTGCATGTGCCCCCCGGGCTGGTGCCGCGGGTGCTGGAGGCCGAGCAGTCCAACTCCTCCCTGGTGTACGGCGACGAGTTCATCCTGAAGGTGTTCCGGCGCGTGCAGCCCGGCGTCAACCCCGACCTGGAGGTGCCGGGAGCGCTGGCCGGGCAGGGCTGCGGCCGGGTGCCGGCGCCCGTGGCGTGGTTCCGTACGACGCATCCGCAGGAGGCGACGCTCGGTGTGCTGCAGCCGTTCCTGCCCGATGCCTCCGACGGCTGGGCGCTGGCCCTGCAGGCGCTCGCCGCCGGCGACGAGTTCACCGTGCAGGCCCGCGAGTTGGGCCGCGCCACCGCGGAGGTACACCTCGCGCTGGCGGCCGCCTTCCCGGCCGGGGCACACGACGAGAGCGTGCGCACGGCGGCGGCCATGACCGAGCGCCTGGACGCGGCGGCCCACTGTGTACCGGCGCTGCGCCCGTACGTGCCCCGGCTGCGCACCGCCTTCGGCGCGCTCGTCGCCTGCGACCCGGGGCCGCCCGCCCAGCGCATCCACGGCGACCTGCACCTGGGTCAGGTGCTGCGGGCCGGCCGGGACTGGTTCGTCATCGACTTCGAGGGCGAGCCGTCCAGACCGCTCGCCGAGCGGCGCAGCACCCAGTCCCCGGTGCGGGACATCGCGGGCATGCTGCGCTCCTTCGACTACGCCGCCCGGCAGCGCCGCCCGTGGCGCCCGGAGTGGGCGCGCCGCTGCCGCGAGGCCTACTGCGCGGGGTACGCCGAGCGGGCCGGCTGGGACCCGCGCAAGAAGCACGGACTGCTGCGTGCCTATGAGACCGATCGAGCCGTGTACGAGGTCCTGTACGAAGCCCGGCACCGGCCGGACTGGCTCCCCGTACCAATGGCGGCGATCGAGCGTCTCGCCGTAAGAGGAGGCTGAACCCGTGGCCCTGCGTGACACCTCACTCCCCGAGCCGTCCGGACCGCTCACCGCCGGATGCGCGACGGCGCCCGCCCTGGATCCCGGCGAACGCGAACGTCTGCTCTCCGGCCGGCACCACGACCCGCACGCGCTGCTGGGCGCCCACCCGGTCCCGGGCGGCATCGTCTTCCGGGCGCTGCGGCCGTACGCCCGCACGGTGAGCGTCGTCGTCGACGGTGAGCGGGCGAAGCTGACCTCGGAGGGCGACGGCCTGTTCTCCGGGGTACTGCCGCTGGATGCGATCCCGGCATACACGCTGGCGGTGACGTACGCGGACGGTGAGCACGAGACGGCCGACCCGTACCGTTTCCTGCCCGCTCTCGGTGAGCTCGACCTTCATCTCATCCGCGAGGGCCGGCACGAGCAGCTGTGGAAGGCGCTCGGCGCCGAGCCCATGGAACACAAGGGCGTGACCGGCACCCGGTTCACCGTGTGGGCACCGAACGCCCAGGGGGTCCGTGTCGCCGGGGACTTCACCTGCTGGGACGGAACAGCCCTGCCGATGAGGTCCCTGGGCGCTTCGGGGGTGTGGGAGCTGTTCGTGCCCGGTATCGGGGAGGGCGCGCTCTACAAGTTCGAGATCACCTCCCGCTACGGCGGCCGCTTCCTCAAAGCCGACCCCATGGCGCGGTACGCGCAGGTCCCGCCGGACACGGCGTCGGTCGTGCACGCCTCGCACTACGAGTGGGGCGACGACGAGTGGATGACGCACCGCGGTGATCTTCCGGTGCACGAGGCACCCTTCTCGGTCTACGAGATCCACCTCCCTTCCTGGCGGCACGGGCTGACATACCGTCAACTCGCCGAGCAGCTGCCGCCGTACGTGAGTGGCCTGGGATTCACCCACGTCGAGTTCATGCCGGTCGCCCAGCATCCCTTCGCCGGTTCCTGGGGCTACCAGGTCACCGGCTTCTACGCGCCGATGTCGCGGCTGGGTACGCCCGACGACTTCAAGTACCTGATCGACGCCCTGCACCGGGCCGGCATCGGCGTGATCATGGACTGGGTGCCTGCCCACTTCCCCAAGGACGACTGGGCGTTGGCGCGGTTCGACGGGGATCCGCTGTACGAACCGGGGGACTCGCGGCGGGCCGAGCACCCGGACTGGGGAACCTACGAGTTCGACTTCGGGCGCATCGAGGTGCGCAACTTCCTCGTGGCGAACGCAGTTTACTGGTGCGAAGAGTTTCACATCGACGGTCTGCGGGTGGACGCCGTGGCCTCCATGCTCTACCTGGACTACTCGCGCGACTCGGGCCAGTGGACACCGAACGTGCACGGTGGGCGCGAGGACCTGGACGCGATGGCGTTCCTGCAGGAGATGAACGCGACCGTGTACCGGCGGGCACCCGGCGTGGTGACCATCGCGGAGGAGTCCACGGCATGGGACGGGGTCACCCGCCCCACCGACAGCGGCGGGCTGGGTTTCGGCCTGAAGTGGAACATGGGCTGGATGCACGACTTCCTCGGCTACATGGAGCACGAGCCGGTGCACCGCAAGTACCACCACAACGAGATGACCTTCTCGATGGTGTACGCCTACAGCGAGAACTACATCCTGCCCATCTCGCACGACGAAGTGGTGCACGGCAAGCAGGCGCTGGTGTCGAAGATGCCGGGCGACTGGTGGCAGCAGCGCGCCAACCACCGGGCGTACCTCGGGTTCATGTGGGCCCACCCCGGCAAGCAACTCCTCTTCATGGGGCAGGAGTTCGCCCAGGGGTCCGAATGGTCCCAGGAACACGGTCCGGACTGGTGGCTGGTCGATCGGGGCTACGGCGCCGAGCCCGACCACCGCGGGGTCAGGGACCTGGTGCGCGACCTCAACGCCGTCTACCGCCACACCCCTGCGCTGTGGCAGCAGGACACCCGGCCCTGCGGCTTCCAGTGGGTGATGGGGGACGCCGCCGAGGACAATGTCTTCGCTTTCCTGCGGTTCGCCACCGACGGCGGCCCGCTGCTCGCGGTCTCCAACTTCTCCCCCGTCGTGCGTCACGACTACCACCTCTGGGCGCCCGACGAGGTGCCCGCCTGGCGGGAGATCCTCAACACCGACGCCACGCGCTACGGCGGCAGCGGCGTCACCAACCCCGACGACGTCAAGGTGGAGGAGGGAAGGATCACGCTCACCCTGCCGCCGCTCGCCACGATCTGGCTGACTCCGTTGCTGTGACCGGTCGGCGGGGTACTCGGTGCTGGTCGTAGCCGCAGCCCGGCCACAGAAAGGCGGCATCACGTGCGCACCGTCGGAGTGGAGGAGGAGCTCCTCCTGGTGCACCCGGAGACGGGGGAGCCCAAGGCGCTGGCCGCCGCGGTGCTCGCCCGTGCGGCGCGCGACGACACGTGCGAGAGCGTGTTCGAGAAAGAGCTGTACAACCAGATGCTGGAGTTCAACACGCACCCCCAGGCCGCCATGGCGGACCTGAACGCGGAGATCGTGCGCTGTCGCCGGGAGGCCGCCCGGCACGCCGGGGAGATCGGGTGCACGGTGGCCGCGCTCGCCACCTCGCCCCTGCCCGTCAGCCCGTCCGTCACCAGGGGAAGCCGCTACCAGTGGATGGAGGAGCAGTACGGCATCGCTGTACAGCAGCAGCTCGTGCTCGGCTGTCACGTCCATGTCTCCGTCGACTCCGACGAGGAGGGCGTCGCGGTCCTCGATCGCATCCGGCCCTGGCTGTCGGTGATCTCTGCGCTCAGCGCCAACTCCCCGTTCTGGCAGGGCAGGGACACCCGCTACCAGAGCTATCGCAGCCGGGTGTGGCAGCGCTGGCCGTCGGCCGGCCCCACCGAGGTCTTCGGGTCGGCCGAGCGCTACCACGGCCGGGTGGCGGACATGGTCGC
Source organism: Streptomyces sp. NRRL S-646 (assembly GCF_000720765.1). Lineage (GTDB taxonomy): Bacteria > Actinomycetota > Actinomycetes > Streptomycetales > Streptomycetaceae > Streptomyces. The sequence continues at coordinate 522,463 of NZ_JODC01000001.1, read as the reverse complement.
CAGCGGGGTGATCCTCGACGAGGGGATGATCTACTTCGACGCACGGCTGTCCCGGCAGTACCCGACCGTCGAGGTCCGGGTCGCGGACGTCTGCCTGCACGCCGACACGGCCGTCCTCGTCGCCACGCTCACCCGGGGGCTCGTGGAGACCGCCGCGCGGGAGTGGTGGGCCGGCCATCCGCCCCTCGACCACAGCGTCAGCCTGCTCCGGCTGGCCGCCTGGCAGGCCGCACGATCCGGTCTCGCCGACGAGCTGCTGCACCCCGTGACCATGCGGCGGCTGCCCGCCGAGAGCGTGGTGCGCGCGCTGCTGGAACACATCGGCGGCGCGCTCGCCGACACCGGCGACCTGGAGCGTGCCCAGGAGACCTGCGTCCGGCTGCTCAAGGACGGTACCGGCGCACAGGTTCAGCGGGAACTCCTGGCGCGCAACCGCAACCTGCGGGAGGTCGTCACGGCCTGCGTGCGCCACACACAGACCTGATCATCACGGATCCGCAACTTCGCAGGTTCCGGTCACCATCCGCACCCACCTGGGCTAGATTCGAGCACCGTCGACAACGGAACTCGTCGGCATGGTCACCCTCCGTACAGCTCAGGAGCAGCGCATGCGCGACTTCGCCCTCGCTCCCCCCACCGTCTCGCCCCTGACCGGCGGACTGGCCGACAGCATCTTCGACACGGCAGCCCTCGACCCCACCCAGCCGATGCTCGCGCGCCGCCCCACCCCGTCCTCCATCACCTGGGAGGAGCTGACCGCCGTGGAGGTGCGGGACGAGGTGGTGGATCTGGCCAAGGGGCTGGTCGCGTCCGGGATTTCGCCGGGCCACCGCGTCGCGATCATGGCGCGGACCCGGTACGAGTGGACAGTGCTCAGCCATGCTCTGTGGGTCCTCGGTGCCGAAGTCGTACCGCTCTATCCCACCTCCTCGCGCGATCAGGTCGAGTGGGTCCTGCGCGACGCCGGCTGCGTGGCCGTGGTGGTGGAGGACGAGCAGGCGGTGATGACGGTCGGCTCCGTGTGCGGGTCGCTGCCGCTGCTGCGCCACGTCTGGCAGTTGGACGCGGGGGCGCTCAACGACCTTCGGGAGCGCGGGAGGTTCATTCCGTTCGCCACGGTCGACTCGCTGCGCCGCATCGTGCTGCCGGACTCCACGGCCGCCATCAGCTACACCTCCGGCACCACGGGCCGGGCGCTGGGCTGTGCGCTCAGCCACCGCAACCTGGCGAGCGCCTGCGACACGCTGCTGGCGGGCTGGGGCCACACCGTGATCCCGCCGGGCGAGCAGCAGGCCTCGGTGCTCGCGTTCCTGCCCTTCTCACATGTCTACGGCCTTCTGGTCCAGACCCTGTGCATTCGTGGCCGCATGGTGATGGCACACGAGCCCGACATGAGCGAGGAAGCGCTCTCGGGCTCCCTGCTCTCCTTCCGCCCCACCTATCTCTGCGCGGTTCCCTCGCTCCTCGAGAAGATCTACAAAAACTTCCTGCGCGTCGCCCAGGAGGCGGGCCGCGGGGCGCTGTTCGAGCGGGCCGCGGACACGGCACGGGACTTCGCCGCGGCGCTGGAGCGGCAACGGCTGGGCGGTGGTTCGGGGCCCGGTTTCGATCTGCGGCTGCAACACGCCCTGTTCGAGCGGACGGTGTACCGCAAGCTGCGCGCGGCGGTCGGCGGCCGGGTGATGCGGGCGACGTCCGGCGGCTCGCCCCTCAGCCGTGAACTGACCCTCTTCTACGAGGGCATCGGAATCTATGTGAACGACGGTTACGGCCTGACGGAGGCCGCCGGCGGCGTCACCGCGCAGCCGCTGGGCCGGGAGATGTCGGGAACCGTCGGGCAGGCGCTGCCGGGCAACGACATCGCCGTCGCCGACGACGGCGAGATCCTGGTCCGCGGTCCCTCGGTGTTCCAGGGCTACATCAACGCCGAGGCGGCGACGCGTGCCGTCCTGCGCGGCGGCTGGCTGGCCACCGGCGACCTCGGACGGATCGACGCGCAGGGCTATCTGACGATCACCGGCCGCAAGAAGGACATCATCGTCACCAGCAGCGGCAAGAACGTCGCCCCGGCCGCCCTGGAACAGCGGTTGAGGATGCATCCGCTGATCCACCAGGCGGTCGTCGTGGGCGACAACCGGCCCTGTGTGGGGGCGCTGATCACCCTGGATCCGAAGTTCCTGGCGTACTGGCGCGGTTCCCTGTCGCTGCAGAGCGACATGCCGAGCCACCAGGCCCGCGAGGAGAACGCGCTGCGCGAGGAGATCGGGCGGGCCGTTGCCGCGGCCAACAGCGCCGTGTCGCGCTCGGAGTCGATCAGGGTCTTCCGGGTGCTGGCGGAGCAGTTCGACATGTCCAACGGGCTCATGACGCCGTCCATGAAGCTGCGCCGGGACGCGATCGTGCGGCACTACGCGTTCGAGATCGACGCGATGTACCAGGCACGCACACGCGCTCCCCGGCAGACCGTGCCGGACGAGCTGTCGAGCTGGGACGAGGCGGACAACGTGTTCCGGTGAACACGCTGAACACGTCGTCACCACTTCCCGTGCAGTACGTGATCCAAAAGGTTCACTCCTGACCGGTGCGTTTCGGCACGCGGACGGGCATGGTGGTGCTCGACGCGTTCGTCTGCCTGCCGCACCCAGCTGGCGGAACGGCTGAGGCCACGGTGGGATCGATGTGGTGCACGCAGCGATCCAGGGCATGCGTAGGGCGTTGGATGCAGACCGCCTGGAGCCGCAGAGAGGGATGAACACCGTGACACGACCCAGGATCCTGGTGGTTGGCGCAGGTTTCGCCGGCGTGGAGTGCGTACGCCGGCTGGAGCGGAAACTCGCGCCCGACGAAGCGGACGTCACCTTGGTGACGCCGTTCGCCTACCAGCTCTATCTGCCGCTGCTGCCCCAGGTCGCCTCCGGCGTGCTGACGCCCCAGTCGATCGCCGTCTCGCTGCGGCGCAGCAAGAAGTACCGCACCCGGATCATTCCGGGCGGAGCCATCGGCGTCGACCTGAAGGCCAAGGTCTGCGTCATCCGCACCATCACCGACCGGATCGTCAACGAGCCCTACGACTACATCGTGCTGGCCACCGGCAGCGTCACCCGCACCTTCGACATCCCGGGGCTGACCGAGCACGCCTTCGGAATGAAGACCCTCGCCGAGGCCGCGTACATCCGCGATCACGTCATCTCCCAGCTCGACCTGGCCGACGCCAGCGACGATCCGGCGGAGCGGGCCTCGCGGCTGCAGTTCGTGGTGGTCGGCGGCGGCTACGCCGGCACCGAGACCGCCGCCTGTCTGCAGAAGCTCACGCACGCCGCGGTCAAGCGCTACCCGCGCATCGACCCGGCGCTGATCAAGTGGCATCTGATCGACATCGCCCCGAAGCTGATGCCCGAACTGGGCGACAAGCTCGGCCGCAGCGCCCAGGAGATCCTCAAGCGGCGCGGCATCGACGTCTCGCTGGGTGTCTCCATCGCCAAGGCGGGCCCCGAGGAAGTCACCTTCACCGACGGCCGGGTGATCCCCACCCGCACCCTGATCTGGACCGCCGGTGTCGTCGCGAGCCCGCTCATCGCAACGCTCGACGCGGAGACGGTACGGGGGCGGCTCGCCGTCAACGCCGAGATGAACCTGCCCGGCCACGACGGCGTGTTCGCGCTGGGCGACTCCGGCGCGGTGCCGGACAAGGCCAAGGACGACGAATCGGCGATCTGCCCGCCGACCGCGCAGCACGCCATGCGGCAGGGCAAGCACGTCGCGGACAACGTCATCGCCACCCTGCGGGGCAAGCCCCTGACGCCGTACGTCCACAAGGACCTCGGCCTGGTGGTCGACCTAGGCGGCAAGGACGCCGTCTCCAAGCCGCTCGGCATCGAACTGCGCGGTCTGCCCGCCCAGGTGGCCGCCCGCGGCTACCACTGGATGGCTCTGCGCACCAACGTCGCCAAGGTCCGCGTGGCGACGAACTGGACTCTCAACGCCCTGGCTGGCGACGACTTCGTCCGCACCGGCTTCCAGGCCCGCAAGGCCGCCACACTGAAGGACTTCGAGTTCACCAACGCCTATATGACGCCGGAACAGGTGCGGGCTCATGTCGAGGAGGCGGACCGTAAGGAGACGTGAGCGGGTGCGCACGCTCCGGTAACGTCGTGCGATGCTGAGAACCTGATCATGACGTGAAGCGGGAGTGAGTACGGCGGCGTGAGGGCAGCGGGAGGGTCGGTCCGGGCACGGCTGCGCGATCTCGTCGCGGCCTCCGATCCCGGCTTGCTGCGGCTGGCGGCGGGCCTGAGAACGGTGGGCGCCATCGCCCTCACGCTGGCCGTGCTCTCCCTGCTGGGCGCCGACGTGCGCCATCTCGTGGCGGGCGCCATCGCGGCGATGGTCTCCACCTTCGCCATCCGGGAGAAGCAGCGCGGCCCGCAGGCCGTCACGCTGGCGCTGGGCCTTGTGGTGGCGCTGGCCTCCGTGTCGCTGGCTGCGGTGCTGCACTCCCGGGTGGTGGGCGGTGACCTCTTCTTCGTCGCACTCATCTTCTGCGCCGTCTACGCCCGCCGCTTCGGCGACCGCGGCACCACGCTCGGGCTGATCGGCTTCCAGGTCTACTTCATGTCCCTGTTCGTCGGGGCCACCGTGTCGGCGCTGCCGCAGCTGTGGGGCGTCGTCGCCGTGGCCGTCGCGTCCAGCGCCGTGGTGCGCTTCGCGCTCGTACCCGAGACGCCCGCGGGCATCCTTCAGCGGCTGCGCGAGGCCTTCCGCGCCCGGCTTGCGCAGCTGGTGACCGCACAGCTCGCGCTCCTCGACGCCGGGCCGGACGAGATCGACAAGGCGCTTCAGGACGTTCGCGACGGCACCGCCCGCCTGAACGAGACGGCCATGATGATCCAGGGGCGGCTGGAGGAGGGCACCGCCGACGAGGCCGTGGCCCGGCTCGTGCAGCGCCGCATCGCGGACGCCGAGATCGCCGCCGAACGCCTCGGGCTGCTGCTGCTGACCGCCCGCAGCGCCGAGCGGGCGGACACCCTGACCCTGCACCTGCCGGGCGCGCCCGTCCCGCCGGGCGGCCGGCTGCCCGTACAGGAGGAGTCGACCGCGACCCTGCGCCGCGATCTGGAGGCGCTGCGCCTGCTGGTCCTGCGGCCCGTCTCCGAGGACCTGGGAACCGGTCTGGCCCACCTGCGCAACCGGCTCCTCGGCTACCGGGACGAGGAGAACCTGCCGAAGGCCTCCCCCGCCGTCCAGGACGTGTTCCGGGGTGTCGGCGAGGCCGCACGGGCGGTGCTCGGACTGCGGATCGCGCTCGGCGGCCCGCAGGACGATACGGACGACACGCCGTCGACCGCCCGCTCACGCGAGGAACTGGACGCGGAGGACGCGGCGATCGACGCGGGCGAGGAGGCCGCCGAGGAGGCGCCGACGGGCCTGCAGCGGCCCACCACGCGCGCTGCCGTGCAGGTCGCGGTGGGATCCGCGCTGGCCATCGTCGGCGGCGAGTTCCTCTCCAGCCAGCGCTGGTACTGGGCGGTGCTGACCTGCTGGATCGTGTTCATCAACACCGCCTCGACCGGCGAGATCCTGGTCAAGGGCTACCGACGGCTGCTGGGCACGGTGCTCGGTGTGGTGGCCGGTCTGCTGCTCGCGGGGCTGGTCGGGCAGCACACCTGGACCGCGTTCGCGCTGGTGCTGCTCTGCGTGTTCGCGATGTTCTACACCGCCCCGCTGTCCTACACGCTGATGTCCTTCTTCGTCACCGCGGCGCTGGGCGTGCTGTACACGCTGCTGCACACCTACAGCCTGTCGGTGCTGGTGCTGCGGGTGGAGGAGACGGCGCTCGGCGCGGCCTGCGGGATCATCGCGGCGGCGTTCGTCCTGCCGGTGCACACCGACCGCCGTACCAACGACCTCCTGGTCACCACCCTGGACCGGCTCGCCGACGTCACCGAGGCCGCCATCGACCAGCTCAGCGGCGGGGAGCCGGCCGAGCTCCTCGACAAGGCGCGCGACCTCGACCAGGCGCTGGCCGATCTGCGCACCGCCACCCAGCCGCTCACCCACCCGGTCACTCCGCTGCGGGCCCGGCGCAACACCGCACGCTATGTCGTCGCGCTGCTCGAGACCTGCGCGTACCACGCGCGTTCGCTGGCCGCGATGGCCGAGCTGCTGCCCACGCATCCTTCGATCGCGGCGGATCCGCGGCTGCGGCGGGCCGGCCGGCGCATCCTCGGAAACATCGGGATGATCGCCGCGCGTGTCGCGGACGGGCGGGCCGTCGTCGAGGTCGAGACAGGGGCGAGCATCGCCGCTCTCCTGGAGTCCGATCTGCCCGGCAGCTCGCGCTACGGCCGCATCACCGACCGGGTGCTACGGCATCTGCAGCGCCTCGACGAGGCGGTGGTGGGCCTGGCCCGGCCGCTGAAGGTGCCGGTGGCGACGCCGAAGCGGTGAGCGTCCTCAGAAGTCGGTGGGCAGACCACTCACCTCCGCGATGCCGCGCAGCTCCTCGTCCTGGCGGTGCCGTTCCCTGATGTAGTCGGCGATCTCCCCCAGCCGCACCGGGTCGGCGGCGGTGTCCGCATCGGTGATCACTCTGATCGGGCCGGTCCCCTCGAGGTCGATCTCGACCACCTCGTTGTCGAGCCGTCCGGTCACGGCGGCGGCGATGACCAGGGCGGCCTCGTCGCGGACCTCCTGGGACAGCCCCTCCCCGCGGTCCCCGCCGAGCGCGAAGTCCACGGGAGGCATGCGCTGTTCCTCGATCGCCCGCAGGACCGGTTCGACCACGCCCAGCAGCTGCCGGAAGTCCTCCGTGTCCATCCGGGTGCGCAGGAGACCGAGGTAGAGGTCGACGGGCCGGTGCTCCGGTGGAAACTCGGATTCGCTCATCCGGTTCGTGTTCCCCGTGTGGCGCGTGTCAGACCCTGCACCAGCGGGCCAGGGCGAAGGAGAACAGCCCGAACAGTGCGAGACCTGCCGCGACACAGGCGAGCAGCGACGGACCGAGCGGCGTGTGGGCAAACGAGCGCAGGGTGTCGTCGAGCCCCTTGGCCCGCTCCGGGTCGTAGTCGATCGCGGCGCGCACGGCGAAGGTGCCCGCGGCGGCGAACACCAGGCCGCGCGCCGCGCCTCCGGCCACGCCGGTGACGTCCACCAGCCGTCGTGCCCAGAGGGACATCTCGCCGAGCTTGAGCTGGTCGCGGTACTCGCGCCGCACCGCGCTCGCGGCGATCCACACGCCCGCGACGACGACGCCAGCCCCTGCCGCGCCCACGAGCCACTGCCCGGCGGGCAGGTCCAGCACCCGGGCTGTGACGTCGCGGGACTGCACGTCACTCGAGCGGCTGCCGCCGCCGTGCGGGCCTGCCGCGAACGTCAGCACCGAGTACGCGACCACCGCGTAGAAGACGCAACGGACGACCGCGAGCAGCCGCTTTCGTGGCGTACGGCCGTCACGGCCGACCGAGCCGAACACGGCCTCCGACAGCCGCCACACCGCCATTCCGGCCAGCCCGAGACCGAGCGCCCACAGCAGGACGGCGCCGAACGGCTGCCCGGCCAGCGTGGCGAGGGCGCCGCCGCGGTCCGCCTGCCGGCTGCCGTCGCCGAAGGCGATCTTCAGCGCCAGGACGCCGACCAGCAGGTAGATCACGCCGCGTGCGGCAAGTCCTGCCCGGGCGGCGCCCTCGGTCACCGTGCCGCGCGCCGCCCGCTCGGCCCCGAGCCTGCCGTTGCGTGCGATGGCACTGGAGTTCACGTGCGCCTCCCGGGGTCCGTATGGCAGGTGTGCTTCCCGATGACCGAGGCGCGCTCCGCCCGGCCGGCGACCTGGACGTCGCCCATGCCCGATGTCACCGGATTCCGATCTCCGGCGCCTCCGGCCGCGGCGGGGGCGTGGCCGTGAGCAGCCGGTATGCCGCTTCCATGGCCCGTCCCACGTTCCGTGTGCCGGTCGACACGCACAGGGTGTAGGCCAGGTCCTGAACCCGTGGGCTCGCCCGGCCGCCGCGCTCGGCCTCCTCGGCCAGCGCGGTCTCGTACTCCTCGACAAGCCTTCGCAGAACGGCCGGATGGGGGATCAGCATCGGTCTCCTCCTCGCTGCGGGCCGCTCAAGCCGCGGCCGCCCGCCCGTCGCCGGCCGACTGCCCCAGTGCCTCGGCCCGCACCCGTGCGCAGCTGCGGCTGATGAGGCGGGAGACATGCATCTGGGAGATGCCGAACCGGTCGGCGATCCGGCTCTGCGTCATGTCCTCGAAATAGCGCAGGTAGAGGATGGCGCGGTCGCGTTCGGGGAGGCGGCGCAGGCCTTCCTTGGCGGCCTCGCGGTCGATCACGACGTCGTAGGCGGAGTCCGCCGCGCCGAGGGTGTCGGCGAGGCTGTAGCCGTCCTCGTCGCCCGAGAGCTCGGCGTCCAGCGACAGGGTGCTGAAGCTTTCGAGGGCTTCCAGGCCGGAGTTGACCTCTTCCTCGGTGAGCCCGGTGTGGGCGGCGATGTCGGCGGCGGACGGCTCGGGACTGCCCGGGGTCTGGGTCAGCTCACGGCGGGCCACCCGCACCTTGTTGCGGAGTTCCTGGATCCGGCGGGGCACCCTGAGGGCCCACAACCGGTCCCGGAAGTGGCGCTTCACCTCGCCGGTGATGGTGGGCACGGCGTAGCTCTCGAAGGCACCCCGCTCGGGGGCGAACCGGTCGATCGCCTTGACCAGGCCGAGTGCCGCGACCTGACGGAGATCCTCGATGGACTCCCCGCGGTCGCGGAACCGGCCGGCGATCCGATGGGCCATGGGCAGCCAGGCCGTGACGAGTTCGTCGCGGACCGCCTCCCGCTCGGGGCCGTCCTCCAGGGTGACAAGGCGGGCGAAGAGGTCCGCCGTGTCGGGGGCGTCGTCGTGCCGCCGGGCGGATGCGATCGTCTTGGCCTGCGTGCCGGAACTGCTTGTCGACATGTCGATGAGCATGCGGATTCGCTCCTGAACGAGGGTTTCAGGGACTTACCGCGGGAACACAGGCACCCGGACCGACTGGAGGGCCCAGGGCAGCCATGTCGCTCCCGCTGGCGCGCCTCCGGTCCGAAGCACGAACATCCGTATGCCCTGCCCTTGCGGGAACAAACGCCGCCGCCTCGGGGAGGGCGTTCAGCGGAAGGCGACCACAGCGGTGATGCACTTGCCGCCGGCGGGCAGTTCGGACACGCGCACGTCGCGGGCCAGCCGGCAGACGATGGGCCAGCCGTGGCCGCCGACGCGCTGCCGTCGCCGCGGATCCGAGGACTGCCTCGTCATGGGCAGCCGGTCGCTTCGGTCGCTCACCGAGACGCGCACGCCCGTTCCGAGGACGTCGACGCGGAAGTCCGTGACTCCGCCGCCGTGCAGAATCGCGTTGGTCGTCAGCTCGGTGGCGACGAGCAGAGCGTCTCCCAGAGCCTCCTCGTCACAGTGGCTGTGGGTGACCCTGCAGCGTTCGGTGACCGCCCGCTCGACCGCCCTGCGCGCCTCGGCGGGTTGGCACGAGCGCGGCGGTCCGGTCCGCTGCGCGCCCGGTCGCCCGAGGGCGGATTCGGTCCCGTGCTCCTCGCACATCGGCTGGCTCCCTGATCGGTGAAGAACCGGCCTCCTTGTGCGGGGGAGGGAAGCCGGACCCTGCCACACCCGCGGCCGCCGCAGTCCGGGCAAGAGCCTCTCGGACACGGCTGGTCCCCCGCCCGTTCGCAGCGATTCCGCCTTCCGCTGCGCGAGCACCGCAGGTCTCCTTGTTCGGCTCACCTGCGCAGGCCTCGCCAAACCTCCCGGCCGAAAGTACGTGTCTTGGCCATCGGGGGGTACGCGGATGTCATGACCGATGTCGTGGACTCAGACGAACTGCTGCGGCGCATCCGGCGTGCGCGGGCCTGCGCGCAGCAGGAGGAACGCCGGTGGCGGGCGCAGGGCGAGGGCCTGCGGGCGGGCGAGCCGGAGGCGGCGCGCGAGGCAGCCGTACGGACGCTTGCCTACGAAGCCGTCCTCAGGGTGCTGGACGAGATCCTGACCCCGGGCAAGGCCGGCTCACCGGGCTGACGGACGGGGCGGGCGTCCGCTCCGACGGCTCGTTGTGCGCCCCATTGGCCGTGCCCGATGCCGGGAACCCGGGTGCGCATGACAGTCGATCACAGCCGAGCGCCCGTTCTGGAAGCCCTGGTCGAATACCGCCGCCGTGGGCGGCTGGGGTTCACCCCGCCGTACGGGAGGTGCCGGGTGATGCGGTGTTCCTCGGTGACGTGCTGGCATCGGGCGGGCTGGACGACCGGCTCACCCGGGGGCGGGTGCTGGTCCGTGCCGAGGAGCTGATGGCCGATGCCGCGCACGCCGAGCACACGTTCTTCACCACGTGCGGCAGTTCGCTGTCCGTCAAGGCGGCAATGCTCGCGGTCGCGGGACCGCACGAGAAGCTGCTGGTCGGCCGGGCGCCCACAAGTCGGTCGTGGCCGGGCTGATCCTTTCCGGCGTCGAGCCCGTCTGGGTCGAGCCCGGGCCGCGCTGCCCCGGGACGCCTTCTTCGGCCCCACGGAGAACGTGCCCACCGGTGATGCCGCAGGCCGCATCGCCGCGGAGATGATCACGCCGTACCCACCGGGGATCCCGGCCGTACTTCCCGGCGAGCGGCTCACCGAACATGTGCTGCGCTACCTGTGCACGGGCCCGGAGGCGCGAATGTACCTGCCGGACCCCAGCAATCCGGAGCTCGAGACGATCAGGGTCGTGGCCGCCGGTGAAGAGGCCAGGGAGTGAAACCGGTCACGTGACCCGGTTCTGGGTGAGCAAAACGCCTGCGGATGGTTTACGGTTCATCCATACGTGGTGACGGAGTCGACCGTACCGTCCTCCGACGCCACCGCTTACGGCCCTGGCTGGCCTCCCCCGTCCAGCCAGGGCTTTTTCATGTCCCGGGGATTCTGGGCGGGAACTGCTGTCCGCCGAGGTGCTCGGGACGCCGGCAGCGGCTGAAATGGGCGTAGGGAAAGCACCGGAACCGATCCCCGGCGAGGAGCCCCGCGTCATGACCAAAGCGATAAAACTGCTGACCGCCCTCCCCCCGCCCCAGCGGCAGAGCCTGATGACGCTCGCGCACGAGGTCTCCTTCCCGGAGGACGCCCGGATCTTCGAGGCGGGCGGCAGGGCCGACCGCTTCTGGGTCATCCGCTCGGGCGCGGTCTCGCTCGACCAGCGGGTCAGCTCGCTGCAGCGGGTGACCGTGGCGAGCCTCGGCGCGGGCGATCTGCTCGGCTGGTCCTGGCTGTTCCCGCCGCACGAATGGGACTTCGGCGCGGAGGCCTTCAGCCCCGTCCGCGCCTACGAGTTCGACGCGGCGGCGGTGCTGCGGCTGTGCGAGGAGGACACCCAGCTCGGGCTCGCGCTGGTGCGCAGCGTCGCGGAGATCCTCGCGCACCGCCTGGAGATGACCCGGGGCAAGCTGATGGAACAGCACGCGGGCCGCGGGCGCAGCGTGCTCTAGGTGAGGAGCTGTCCGGCGGATCACGTCGGCTGTGGAGAAAGCGGCGCGGAACGTCGGCAACCGACGACAACGCCGCTGGGGTCCCCCACGCCCTTGAGACAGTGGGAGGGCGCGTGTCACCAGGGCCAGCAACGCCGAGCTGATCCGCCGGACAGGGCCCAGCCCCGCCCCGGGGTCAGATGCGGTAGCGGCGCAGTGCCGGGACCGCCGCGGCCAGTATCAGCATCACGGCGACGACGAGGAGGCCGCCGCCGGCGACGGCCGTGCGTGGGCCGAAGGCGGAGCCCGCGGTGCCGTGCAGGACGTCGGCCAGGCGGGGTCCGCCCGCGACGACGACCGTGAAGACGCCCTGCATGCGGCCGCGCATCTCGTCGGTGGCGGCGGACAGCAGGATCGCCCCGCGGAAGACCATCGAGACCATGTCGGCGACGCCGGCCAGGGCCAGGAACGCAGCCGCGATCCACAGGTTGCCGCTCAGCCCGAAGCCGGCGATCGCCGCGCCCCAGGCGACGACCGCGCCGATCACCATCCAGCCGTGCCGGCGGGCCCGGGAGAACGTGCCCGAGAACAGTCCGCCGAGCACCGCGCCGATGGGGATCGCCGCGAACAGCAGGCCGAGGGCGAGCCCTTCGCCGTAGGAGCCGTAGGTCTGGGCGGCGAGCTGCGGGAACAGGGCGCGGGGCATGCCGAAGACCATCGCGATGATGTCGGCGAGGAAGGACAGCAGCAGCACCTTGTGCAGGGAGATGTAGCGGAAGCCCTCCGCGATCTCCCGTACACCCGCGCGTCGCTTCTCCGAGCCCGCCAGCGGCGGCAGGGAGGGCAGCTTGTAGACCGCCCACACCGTGATGCAGAGGGCAAGCGCGTCGATCAGGTACAGCTCCGGCAGGCCGACGACCGGGATCAGGGCGCCCGCGAGCAGCGGTCCGACCACCTGTCCGGTCTGCATGACGGTCGAGCCGAGGGCGTTGGCAGCGGGCAGCTGGCCCTCGGGCACCAGGCGGGCTATGGAGGCGTTGCGGGCGGGGGCGTTCAGACCCCAGAAGGCCTGCTGCATCGCGAGCAGCACCATGAGTGCCGCCACGGACTCGAGGCCGGAGAAGGCCTGGAGCCAGAACAGCAGCGAGGTGACGGCGATGCCGCAGTTGGTGATCAGGAGCAGCTTGCGGCGGTCCATGCTGTCGGCGACCGCGCCGCCCCACAGCGCGAACACGATCAACGGCAGCAGCCCGGCCAGGCTCGCCGCGCCGACCCACGCGGAGGAGCCGGTGATGTCGTAGATCTGCTTCGGCACGGCGACCGCGGTGAGCTGGCTTCCGACGGCCGTGACGATCGTCGAGGACCACAGCCGGCGGTAGGCCGGAATGCGCAGCGGGCGGGTGTCCATGGCCCAGCGGCGCCAGCCGCGCCGAGGCGGGTCGACCGCGACCGGGTCCGGTGTCTGCGGTTCGGTGCTGCTCTCGCTGGTGTCCACGGGCTTCCTGGTTGCTCGATACATCTTTCGGTCCGGGGGCCACTATCCCAGCCCGGCAGGACAGTTCGGGCGCGCAGTCTCAGGTTGTGGACTTCAGGCCCTGACGACGAGCAGGCCGCCGAGCGTGATCATCGTTGCGGCGACGAGGCCGTCCAGGACCCGCCAGGCCGCGGGCTTGGCCAGGAAGCGGCCGAGCGCCCGGGCGCCGAAGCCCAGCGCGGCGAACCAGCACAGGCTGGCGAGGGCGGCGCCGAGGCCGAACGTCCAGCGCAGTGGGCCGCGGTCGGCGGCGATCGAGCCGAGCAGGAACACGGTGTCGAGGTAGACGTGCGGGTTGAGCCACGTCAGCGCCAGACAGGTCAGCACGGCGCGCCTGCGCGAGACGGCCGTCTCCCCCTCGGTGCGCAGGGCTCCGCCGCCCGGCCTCAGCACCCGGCGGGCGGCGAGAGCGCCGTAGCAGAGCAGGAAGGCGCCGCCGATCCAGCCGACCGCGGTCAGCGCGCCCGGCCACGCGACCACCACGGCGCCGACCCCGCCGACGCCGAGCGCGATGAGGACGGCGTCGGACAGGGCGCAGATGCCGACGACGGCGAGGACCGCGTCGCGGCGGATCCCCTGGCGCAGGACGAAGGCGTTCTGGGCGCCGATGGCGACGATGAGCGAGAGGCCGGTGCCGAAACCTGCGGCTGCGGCGGTCAGAGCGTTGGTCATGGCATTGACGCTACGGAGACGATCACTGCGCGTACAGCTAAAGATTCTTACGTATCATTAGTGATTATGAAGACGGAGTTGACGGAGCTGCCCCTCGACCAGGTGCGGACGCTGCTGGCCGTGGTGGACGAGGGCACGTTCGACGCAGCGGCCGCGGCGCTGCATGTGACACCCTCGGCGGTGAGTCAGCGGGTGAAGGCGCTGGAGCAGCGCACCGGCCGCGTGCTGCTGATGCGCACCAAGCCGGTGCGGCCGACGGAGTCGGGCGAGGTCGTCGTGCGGTTCGCCCGTCAGCTGGCGCGGCTGGAGCTCGATGCGCGCGCGGAGCTCGGCATGAGCGGGGCCGGGGAGCCGACCCGGGTCTCGATCGCGGTGAACGCCGACTCGCTGGCCACCTGGCTCCTGCCGGCGCTGACGCGGGTGCGGCACGAGCCCCGGCTCTGCTTCGAGCTGCGCCGTGAGGACGAGACTCGTACGGCGTCACTGCTGCGGGAGGGGCTGGTGATGGCGGCGGTGACCTCGTCCGCCGAGCCCGTCACGGGCTGCAGCGTGCGCGCGCTGGGACGGATGCGCTATGTCCCGGTGGCCAGTCCGGACTTCGCCCGCGAGCACCTCGGCGGGCCGTTGCGGGAGGCGCTGGCGATGGCGCCGACGGTGGCCTTCGACCGCAGCGACGACCTGCAGGACGCGTTCGTGCGCAGGCTTCGGCGCGGCACGGAGGGCGCGAGTCCGGTGCGGCATTTCGTGCCCACCTCGGAGGGGTTCGCCGAGTCCGTCGCGCTGGGCCTGGGCTGGGGGCTGGTCCCCGAGGTGCAGGCCGAGCCGCTGCTGCGGGCCGGGCGTCTGGTGCACCTCGCGCCGGGCCGGGCCCTCGACGTCCCGCTGTACTGGCAGCAGTGGAAGCTTGACTCCTCGGCGCTCGCGGCGGTGGCCGAGGCGGTGACGGAGGCCGCCGCCCGGGCACTGCGCGGCGGGGCCGTCCCCCCTCACTGACTTGCGTGATGCAATCGACGTACGATGGGGGCGTGCTTCCTCGTACGTACGAAGGTCAGGTCTGCTCGATCGCCCGGTCGCTCGAAGTGGTGGGTGAGCGCTGGACGTTGCTGATCGTGCGTGACGCGCTGCGCGGCACGCGGAGGTTCGAGGACTTCCGGGGCAGTCTCGGCATCGCGCACAACGTGCTGTCCGACCGGTTGGGCAAGCTCTGCGAGGCCGGGATTCTCGAGCGGCGGCTCTATCAGACCCGGCCGGAACGGTACGAGTACGTGGTGACTGCGACGGGCCTGGACCTGTGGCCGGTGATCATGTCCTTGCTGCTGTGGGGGGACGGGCACCGGGCGCCTCAGGGGCCGCCGCTGGTGGTCCTGCACCGCGGCTGCGGCGGCCGACTCCGGCCCGGGCTCACCTGCTCCGCCTGCGGGCAGCCGCTGGGGCCGTACGACTGCGACATGGAGCCCGGGCCCGGTGCTCAGCCGGCGGGTGCCACGGTCAGTCCCGCGAGCCCCGCGTAGTAGGCGAACCTGAACGGGCTGAAGAGCTGGTGCCGTTCGACGAGAGCGCGCAGGATCCGTCCGCGCAGCCCGGCCAGCGCCGTGTCGTCCGGGTGGCTCAGCAGGGCGCAGTCGACGATCCTGAGTGCCACGGCCGGTTCCCCGCGCGTCAGCAGTTCCTCACCCGCCACGGCGAACGCCTGCGCCCGGCCGCCGGCCAGCAGATCCAGCGCTGCGGCCCACTGCGCCCTGCCGACGGGGTCCACACCGTCCCCGTCCGCCTTCCAGTAGCCGGTCCTCTGGTCGTGGAGGCGCTGGACGAAGCCCTCGCGCATGACCAGGTACGGGAGGATCGCGGCCGGATGGCCGCGCAGCACCTCGGGAAGGTGGTCGCGGTCGAGCACGTCGGTCAGTGAGCGGCCTGCGACGATGTCGTCCGCGACGACGGCGTGCAGATCGCGCAGGGCGGCGAGCAGGCCGGGCACCGCCTCTGCGGTGAAGTTCTCGGTCAGCGGCGGGTGGCCGTGGATCAGCAGCCGGGGGCGCAGGTCCTGGACCGTCCGCAGTGCGTCGAACAGCCCCTCGGCCGACCCTTCGGCGAGGAACGGCGCACCCAGGTAGGGCATGCACATGTCGCCGGTGAACACCACGTCCTCGTCCGGCAGTTGCACGAGAAGGCCGTCGCGTGTCTCGCCTCCGGCGATGGGGATGAGCGTGAACCGACGCCCGCCGACGGTCAGGGTCTCGGGCTGTTCGACGAGCCGGTCCGGGACGACGTGCGGACGGCGGTCCTGTCCGTCCGGCAGCAGGGACGGGAAGGGCGGCGGGCTCATGGCCTGCAGCGCGAGTTCGTCGGGGAAGGCGGCCTGGGCCACGACCTGGGTCCCGGGTCCGGCGAGTGCCTCCAGGCCGCCGATGTGGTCGAAGTGTGCGTGGGTGAGGATCACATGGGTGATCGGTGCCCGGGTGACTGCCCGCAGATCGCGCAGGGCAGCCTCGACGTGCCGGGGGTGGCTCGCCGCGTCGATCGCCACGATGCCGTCGTCCGTGCCGACGAACGCGAAGTCGGCGAGGTCGTAGCCCTGGGCGACGTGCACGCCCGGTGCCATTTCCACGAGTCGTGGCGCGGTCATGCGCAGTCCGTCCTCGGCGCTGACCAGGTAGTCCGTGACGAGTGACAGGTCGGGGGCGTGTCCGAGGCGGTCGCGCGCGGTCCGGGCTTCCTCCGTGCGGCCCCGGCAGGCGTAGGCACGGGCCAGGGCGGCGTGCACGGAGTGCAGGAACCCGGCCGGGAACTGGTCCCGCACGGCGAGCACGAACTCCAGGTCGGCGATCGCCGTGTCTGCCCGGCCCGCGCAGTCCGGGAAGCCCGCGAGGACGGTTCCCCTGAAGTACTGCGGCAGCCCGAGACCGCGTTCCGCGGCCGCGTCGAGCCGGGCGATCGCCTTCTCGTCCGGCCCGTCGAGGCGGGCCTGGAAGACTCCCGCCAGGCTTTCGGCCAGGGCCGATTCGGGGCGTTCGGCGCTGAGGGCGGTGAAGTAGTCGTGGCCTTCGCGGAATTGGCGGGCCGCGAGCATCTGCTGGGCGAGCACGGCGATCACCCGGTCTGGTATGCCGGGCCAGCGCGCGGCACGGCGCAGGGCGTCGGTCTCCTTCATGGCCTCTCCATCGACGTCATGGTGCTTCGTTCAGGGGCGCTGTCCGCTCTCGGGCAGGCGTCTCGGGTTCCGGCCGCGGTGCGCGGACGCGTCCCAGGGCGAGCGAGACGACGGCGGCGAGCCAGCCGGCGCCGGTGATCATGAGCCAGGCGTGACGGAAGCCGCCGAGGGCCTGGGGTCCGGGCGTGCCGAGGAGGGCGACCAGGGCCGCGACGCCTACTACGGCGCCCAGTTGTCGCAGGGCGGACGTCATGCCGATGCCGGTGGCCAGGCTCGGCGGCGGCAGTTCCAGGACGGCGGCGCCGCCGAGCGCGGGCAGGGACAGGCCGACGCCGACGCCGGTGATCGTCGCCGCCGGGAACAGCACCGTCCAGTAGTGCGGTTCGGCCGTGGCGGTCAGGGCCAGGAGGAGCGGGCCGGTGCCGAAGAGGAGGGTGCCCGGCACGGCGGCCACGCGCGGTCCGTACCGGTCCGTGAGCCGGCCCGCCAGCGGAGCCATGAGGGCGGCCATCACGGGTCCCGGTGTGACCGCGGCTCCGGCACGCAGGACCGGCCAGTGCCACACGGTGGTCAGGAACAGCACGTTGCACAGCAGCGAGGCGAAGAACCCGGCGCCGAAGACGAACGTGCCGATGGTGGCCACGGTGAAGGAGCGAAGGCGGAACAGGTCGAGGTCGGCCACGGGCGTGGTGTGCGCGAGGGACCGCAGGACGAACAGCGGCAGCAGTACGGCGGCGGTCCCGAAGGCGGCGAGCACTCCGCCCGAACTCCAGCCCCAGTCCGCGCCCTTGACGATGCCCAGTGCGAGGCCGCCCACGGCGCCGACCAGCAGCAGCGCGCCGAGGGCGTCGGGAACGCCTTTTGTCCGCTCTTCGTGGCTCTCGCGCAGCAGCCGTGCGGCCGCCACGAGCGCGGGCAGGCCGATGACGAGGTTGACGAAGAACACCGCACGCCAGCCCTGCCAGTCCACCAGCAGTCCGCCGAGCGAGGGTCCGACACCGGCGGCGACCGCGCCCGCAGCCGTCGACAGGGCGATCGCGGTGCCGCGCCGCTCGGGCGGGAACTCCGGCAGGGTCAGGCTCAGCGAGGTCGGCAGCACGGTCGCGGCGCCCAGCGCCTGTACGACGCGTGCCGCGACGAGCACCGGCACCGACGCGGCCAGGCCGCTGGCCACGGACGCGGCCAGGAACAGCAGCAGGCCGCCGAGGAAGAGCCGTCGGCGTCCGTAGCGGTCGGCCAGGCGGCCTGCGGGTACGAGGGCGGCGGCGAACACCACGCTGTATCCGTTCAGCACCCAGGACAGGTCGGCAAGGGAGTCGTGCGGGAACGACCGCCCGAGGTCGGTGAACGCGATGTTCACGATGGTGACGTCCAGCAGGGCCATGAACACCACGGCCGAGGTGACGACAAGGACCTTCCAGCGACGCTCCATGTTCCGCCTCCGTCACCGAGCGGTCGATTGTTTGATGCAATCGACTCGACCGACTATAGAGACGTGACTTGCATCAAGCAATCGACTGGGCGGATCCGTCAGGAACCCAGTGCCGCCAGCTGCGCCGCGGCGCTGTCCAGCAGCATCTCCAGGGCCGTCGGGTACGCGCTGTCGACCATGCGGGCCGCCAGCAGGGGCGCCGCCTCGGCGATCCGCGGGTGGGTGGTGCGGGGCAGCCGGGCGTACGTCGAGCGCCACATGTCCTCGTCGGCGCGGAGGGCGGCGCTGGGCAGGGCGAGGGAGGCGGCGTCGAGGGCGGCGAAGGCCAGGGTCTGGTCGATGAAGGCGTGGTAGATGCGCACCGTGTCCGGGAGCGGGAATCCGGCGGTGCGCAGGACGTCCAGCACGGCCTCGTCGGCGGCCAGCTCGTTGGCCCGGCCGGTGACCCGGCTCGTGGTCAGCACCGCGGCCTGCGGGTGGGCGAGGTAGACGGCGTGGATGCGCAGGCCGACGGAGCGCAGATCCGCCCGCCACTGTCCCGTCGGGCACCAGCCCTCGAGGGCCTGGCCGATGAGCGCGTCGCCGATGGCGAGGGTGAGCTCGTCCATGCCGCGGAAGTAGCGGTAGAGGGTGCTCGGGTCGGCGTCCAGGGCGAGGCCCAGGCGGCGGGCGGTGAGGCCCGCGCTGCCGTGTTCGCGCAGCATCCGCAGCGCCGTCTCGACGATCAGCCGCTCCGACAGCACCGTGCCGCTCTTGGTGGGCCGGCGCCTGCGCCGTTTCTCCTCGGGCACCACCGGTTTGGGCATGACAACCTCCCGTTGCCTTATGCCAACGCCATTGACCTTACGTGAACCGGCGGCGTTGTATCTCCGGCGGGGCCCCTCGTCAGCAACCCTCCGGACAGGGAGATCTGTCATGCGTGTACTTCTCGTGGGCGCCGGTGGTGTCGGCACCGCCATCACCCGTATCGCCGCCCGGCGTTCGTTCTTCGAGGCGATGGTGGTGGCCGACTTCGACCCGGCGCGGGCCGAGGCGGCGGTCGCGGCCGTGGACGACGGCCGGTTCAGCGCCGAGCGGGTCGACGCGAGCGACGAGTCGGCAGTGACGGGGCTGCTGCGCCGGCACCGCTGCGACGTGCTCCTCAACGCCACCGACCCGCGCTTCGTGATGCCGCTGTTCCGGGCGGCCCGCGCCGCCGACGCCACCTACCTCGACATGGCGATGTCGCTGTCGCACCCGCACGCCGAACGGCCGTACGCCGAGTGTGGGGTCAAGCTCGGCGACGACCAGTTCGCGCAGGCCGAGGAGTGGGAGAAGGCGGGCGCACTGGCCCTGGTGGGTATGGGTGTGGAGCCCGGACTGTCGGACGTCTTCGCCCGGTACGCCGCCGACGAACTCTTCGACGAGATCGAGGAGATCGGGATCCGCGACGGTGCGAACCTCACCGTCGACGGCTACGACTTCGCCCCCTCCTTCAGCATCTGGACCACCATCGAGGAGTGCCTCAACCCGCCGGTCGTCTACGAGGCCGACCGCGGCTGGTTCACCACCGAGCCGTTCAGCGAGCCGGAGGTGTTCGACTTCCCCGAGGGCATCGGTCCCGTGGAGTGCGTGAACGTGGAGCACGAGGAGGTGCTGCTCGTCCCGCGTTGGGTGGATGCCCGCCGGGTCACCTTCAAGTACGGCCTGGGCCGGGAGTTCATCGAGACGCTGAAGACGCTGCACCTGCTGGGCCTGGACCGCACCGAGCCGGTCACCGTGCCGAGCGCCGCCGGACCGGTCGCCGTCTCGCCCCGGGACGTCGTCGCCGCGTGCCTGCCCGACCCGGCGACGCTGGGCGGGCGGATGCACGGCAAGACCTGTGCGGGTACCTGGGTCCGGGGCCTCAAGGACGGTGCGCCGCGCGAGGTGTACCTGTACCACGTGGTCGACAACCAGTGGTCCATGGCGGAGTACGGCAGCCAGGCGGTGGTGTGGCAGACCGCCGTCAATCCGGTCCTCGCGCTCGAACTCCTCGCCACCGGCGCCTGGTCGGGCTCGGGCGTGCTCGGCCCGGAGGCGTTTCCGGCCCGCCCGTTCCTGGATCTGCTGACCGCGTACGGCTCCCCGTGGGGCATGCGCGAGCAATGAACACCGCATCTGCGTGATTTCCGTCGTTTCACTCGTGCATCGACAGGTGACTCGAAACCGAGTAAGCCATTCGCGAGGGCACGTACGACTTCGATCGCAGGTGACATTTCATGGACGACTGGCGAGACCAGGCCGCGTGCCGTAACGAGGACCCCGAGCTGTTCTTCCCGATCGGCACCTCAGGCCCCGCGTTGTTGCAGACCGAGAAGGCGAAGGCGGTGTGCGCCCGCTGCCCGGTACGGGAGCAGTGCCTCGAATGGGCGCTGGGCCACGGGGAGATCCTGGGCGTGTGGGGCGGCACCGGCGAATCGGAACGGCACGCCATGCAGCGCAGGCGACGTCGGCGCGCCGCCGCGACGCGCAACGGCTAGCCGCGGGACGGCTCAGCTCTCCGGGGCCGGGGCGCCCGGCACCCGCAGGGTGAACACGGCACCGCCGCCCGGTTCGCACTCGGCGACCACCGTTCCGCCGTGCGCGGCGACCAGGTGACGGACGATCGGCAGGCCGAGACCGCTGCCGCCGGTACGGCGGCTGCGGGACTTCTCGGCCCGCCAGAACCGGTCGAAGACATGCGGCAGGTCCTCCGGGGCGATGCCCGTGCCGGTGTCGGTCACGGTGAAGACGACCTCGTCGCCGTCGCGGCGGGCGCCCAGCGTGACGGTGCCGTCGGCGGGCGTGTGCCGCAGCGCGTTGGAGACCAGGTTGCCCAGCGCCTGCCGCATGCGCACCGGATCCGCGTCGAGCCACGGACTGCCGTCGTCCTCTGTGTGTACGGTGACGCCGGCCGCGTCGGCGGCGACGCGGTGGGCGGCGGCGACCTGGTCCAGCAGTTCGTCGGCGCGGACCGGTTCGCGGTGCAGCCGCAGGGTGCCCGCGTCGGCGGCCGCGAGGTCCTGGAGGTCGTCGATGATGCGCTGCAGTACCAGCGCCTCCTCGTGCAGGGAGCCGAGCAGCGCGGGATCCGGATCGACGACGCCGTCCCGGGTGACCTCCAGCCAGCCGCGGATGTTGGTCAGCGGGCTGCGCAGTTCGTGCGCGATGTCGCTGACCATGGCCTTGCGCTGGGCCTCCAGACGTGCGCGCCGCTCGGTCAGATCGTTGAACGCCTCGGCGAGGATGCCGGTCTCGTCACGCGTGGTCACCGGGACTCGCACATGCATGTCCGGCGGCTGCTGCGCCGCTTCGGTCAGCGCCCGCAGGGGCCGTACGAGCCGGGTGGCGACGACGGCCGTGACGGCGAGGGTGACTGCGAGGACGAGACCGGCCGCACCGACGATCTTGGCCTTGTTGGCCGGGGACATGTCGAAACGGGGCGGGGTGGTGTCGTCGCCCCCGAGGTACAGCTCGGCCACGGGGGCGACATACGGGTCGAGTTGGGCGCGCAGGGCTTCGTCGCTGCAGGTCTGCGCCGTCTTCATCGCCTTCGCGTCGCCCTCCTTGGCGAACTTGGCGATGGCGTACCGGCTCACGGGGGTCTTGCCGGTGGGGTTGAGCATCAGGTAGAGCGGGCTGCGGAGGCCCAGACCGTGCTGCTGCAAACAGGTGCGAGCGCCTTCGGTCAGGTCGTCGAGTGCCTTCTTCTCAGTTCCTGTGGGGTCGCTGAGCAGTCCGTAGCCGCAGTCCACGGTCGGGTAGTCGGGGGCCGGGCCGCCGTCGGAGCTGACGATCATGGGGCGGCCGCTCGGGCTCTGCTCGATCTTGGTCTCGACGCCGAACCGGCGGTAGCACGTCCGCTGTTTCTCGGCGATCGCCTCCAGCTGGGCGCGCTCCTTTGCGCTGAGCCGGTAGGGGCCCACGGCACGGGGATCGATCCCGCTCAGCTGTGCACCGGTCTCGGTGTAGGTGTCGGTGTGCAGCGGGTCGACGGTGGCGGCCGCACCGAGGGGAAGGGAGGTTCCCTTCCGCGCCGAGTCGGCGATGAGGGTACGGTCGGCGGTGGTCAGGGCGATGCGCCGGCCCATGGTGGCGGCCAGGGACCGGACGGTGGCCCCGACGCCCTTCCACTCGGGGTGGGTTGCCGCGTAGCCGCTGAGCTCCGCAAGGATCCGCATGTCGTCGGCGAGGTCCTGGCCCTGTTCCTCGCGCAGGGCACGCGTGGTGGTCTCCACCGCCAGCCAGGCCGTCGCCGCCACGGAGCACACCGCGATCAGCACCGACGCGATCAGCAGCCGCACCAACAGCCGCTTGCGCAGCGGGATGCGGCGCTTCACGGACGGCCGCCGCTGAGCTTGTAGCCGACCCCGAACACGGTCAGCAGCCGCACCGGCCGGCGTGGGTCGGCCTCGATCTTCTTGCGCAGGTTCATGATGTGGACGTCGACGGCCCGCTCGGTGGAGGCCCGGTCGAAACCGCGGGTGCACTGCAGCAACTGCCGCCGGGTGAAGACCCGTTCGGGCTCCGCCGCCATGGCGAGCAGGATCTGGAACTCGGCCGGTGTGCACTCCACGGGTACGCCGTCGCAGCGCACCTCGTGCCGTTCCGGATCGACGGCGAGCCCGGCCGTGCGGACGACGGGATCCTCCCGCACGCCGGCCGTCCGGCCGCTGCGCCGCAGCACGGTACGGATGCGGGCCATCAGCTCGCGCGGGCTGTACGGCTTGGTCATGTAGTCGTCGGCGCCCAGTTCCAGGCCGAGCAGGACGTCGTCCTCCTCGGACCGTGCGGTCAGCATGAGCACCGGTATGTCCTCCTCGCTCCCACGCAGCACCCGGCACACGCCGAAGCCGTCGACCACGGGCAGCATCAGGTCGAGGACCACGAGGTCGGGTCTGAGCCGGCGGGCGGCGGCCAGGGCGGCCCCGCCGTCATGGACCACCGTGGCCGTGTGGCCCTCCGCCAGCAGGGAACGGCGTATGAGTTCGGCCTGCATCTCGTCGTCCTCGGCGACCAGCACATGTGCGCACACTCGGCGGATCCTGGGCGCTTCAGAGGGCGAGGGACTTCGCGTCGCCCATGACGACGACAGGGTGGAGGCCGGGGTCGAGCGCGCGCAGCAGGTCCTTCATGTGCTGCTCGGAGACGCTGACGCAGCCGTGGGTGGGGCCGCCGTGGTCGACGTGGAACCAGATGCCGCCGCCGCGGCCCGCGCCTAGGGGGCGGGTCCAGTCGAGGGGCG
The DNA here is from genome assembly GCF_000720765.1 of Streptomyces sp. NRRL S-646. Classification (GTDB taxonomy): domain Bacteria; phylum Actinomycetota; class Actinomycetes; order Streptomycetales; family Streptomycetaceae; genus Streptomyces. Next base: position 498,968 of record NZ_JODC01000001.1, on the reverse strand, counting down.
AAGTGCCGGGCTCGCGGTTGTAGTTGATGGCGATCACGTAGTCGAAGGAGCCCGCGAGGGGCTCGCCTTCGAAGCCGGTGCCGGGTGAGGTGAACGCGCCGGAGCGGTGGTACGGCAGCCGGGTGCCGGGATCGCCGAGCAGCCCGCCGGCGTCGGTGAGACCGTACACGCCGACGGGCGAGCGCAGGTCGCCTCCCGTGTGGTGGTCGGACCAGCCCTTGAGCGCGTTGTGAGCGGGCCAGCTCGCGCCGGCCCGCCAGCCGGCCGCGGTGCGCTCGTAGAGCACGACCGTGGACCGCGGGGAGTTCCTGCCCCGTCCGGTGACGACGACTGCCTGGCGGGCGTCGGCGGGGATCGCGGCCAGGGTCTTCGGCCCCAGGCCCGGCAGGTGCAGCGGGGCGGCCTGGACGGACATCTGCGGCGAGGGCGGGGCGAGGGTGGAGACGTTCGGTGTGCTCGTCCTGGCCGTGGGGCCGGACGGGTGGCCCGGCGACGCCACTGCCCCGCCGCCGCATCCCGTGAGGAACAGGGATGCGGCGAGCAGGGCGACACAGGGTCTATTCATGATCACGGATCGACTGTGACCGACACATGTGAGGAACTCGTCAGGTATTAGGCTTCGTTCGGCTTCCCGGGACTGTACAGCCACGAGGTGAACAGGTGGCTGAGGTCCTTGCCCGACTTCCGCTCCGCGAGGCGTACGAACTGCGCGGTCGTCCCGTTCCTGTCGTGGTGTTCGGCCGCCCAGGCCCGCAGGATGCCGATGAACGTGCGGTCGCCGACGGCGGTGCGCAGTTCGTGCAGCGCCATCGCGCCGCGCTCGTAGACGGGGGTGTCGAAGATGTTCTTGCCGCTGCCTGGGTCGCCGGGCGGGAACGACCACAGATGGTCGCTCGCCGGGCGGGCGTAGAGGTCGTCGAAGGTCTCCTGGGCGCTGTCGCCGCCGTGCTGCTCGCTGTAGAGCCACTCTGCGTAGGTCGCGAAACCCTCGTTGAGCCAGATGTCCTTCCAGGTGGTGAGCGACACGGAGTCGCCGAACCACTGGTGGGCGTTCTCGTGGACGAGGGTGCTCAGGTCCGGCGCCGAGTCGTACAGGGGGCGCGACTGGGTCTCCAGTGCGTATCCGACGTCCGGCGCGTGGTCCACGATCGACCCGGCGTTGCGGAAGGGGTAGGGGCCGAAGAGCTTGCTCTCCCATTCCAGGACGGAGGGCAGTTTCTTCAGGACGGGCGCCGCCTCGGACGCCTCGCGCGGGTCGACCGCGTTGTAGACGCGGATGCCGTCGCGGGTGGTGTACTGCTCGACCTTGAACTTCCCGACCGTCGCGGTGGCGAGGTAGGCGGCCATGGGTTCGATCTGGCGCCAGTGGAAGGTGGTGTGGCCGTGCGCGGTCCGCTGCCCGACCAGCACGCCGTTGGCGACCGCGGTGCGGCCCTCGGGGACGGTGACCGTGATGTCGTACGAGGACTTGTCCTTGGGGTGGTTGTTCGCCGGGAACCAGGTCATGGCGCCCTGCGGCTCCCCGGCGACGAACGCTCCGTCGTCGGTTGGTATCCAGCCGTCCGCCGAGCCGTCGGGGTCGGTCACCTGCTTGGGGATGCCGCTGTAGGTGACGCTGACGCGGAACTCCTCGCCCTTGTGCAGGGGGCGGCGCGGGGTGACGACGAGTTCCTGGCCGTCGCGGCGGAACTCCGCGCGGCCGTGGTCGACGGTCAGGCCGGTGACCTTCAGCCCCTTGAAGTCGAGGTCGAAACGCGTCAGGTCCTGGGTGGCGCGGGCGGTGAGGACGGCGGCGCCGTCGAGGTGACGGCTCGTCGGGTCGTAACGGAGGGTCAGGTCGTAGTGGTCGACGTGGTAGCCGCCGTTGCCGGCGAGCGGGAAGTACGGGTCGCCGACGCCGGCTGCGCCGCCCGTACCGGCGGTCGCGGGTCCGGCGGCGGCGAGCAGTGCCGCGAGGGCGACGGGGACGGTCACGGTCAGGGCCTCCCGGCGGAGGACGGCGGTGGGTCTGACGGACTGTCGGCTGGACTGCCTCACATGCACTCCTGGGGGTGGCTGATGATCATACAAATCCAGGTTATGGGCAGCCCGGCTCGGTTTCCTCCCCAATTGGGTCAAGTGATACGTCGTCATCCGACGCCTCCGCACTACGCTCGACGTCACCCGGCACCCAGAAAGGCTTGATCGTGAGCGTTCGCGTGCGTCGCGTCTACGAACCGCCCGAGCCGGACGACGGTGTACGCGTCCTGGTCGACCGCCTGTGGCCGCGCGGCCTGTCCAAGGACGCAGCGCTCGTTGACGAGTGGCCCAAGGCGCTCACCCCGTCGACCGAACTGCGCCGCTGGTATCACGCGGGTGAGGGGTCCTACGAGGAGTTCGCCGGCCGTTACGAGGCGGAGCTGGACACCCTGGAGGCGACCGAACTCCTCAGCCACGTCCGGGAGTTGGCGGCCAAGGGGCCCGTGACGCTGCTGACCGCGTCCAAGGAGCCCGAGCAGAGTCATGCAGAGGTGCTGGTGCGGCTGCTGGGTTCGCCTTCCAGGTAGGTCTCGGTGACGGCCAGGGCGGCCGCCATGATGCTCAGTTGCGGGTTCACCTCCGGGCAGGACGGCAGGACGGAGGCGTCGGTGACGAGGACGCCTTCGACTCCTCGCAGCCGGCCCTCGGCATCGGCCGGTGCCCGCTCGGGGTCGCTGCCCGCGGCGACCGTGCCGGCCGGGTGGAAGGCCGACAGGTGCAGATCGCGCGGGGTGATCCCGGTGAGCAGCGCGTCGAGTTCCGGGAGGGTGCGGGCGCGCGGCGCCCGTGGGATGCCGGTGAGCACCTCCAGCGCCCCCGCGGCGAAGAGGATGCGACCCATGGCTCGTACGGCCGTCATCAGCCGGGCGCCGTCGAGGGGGTGCAGGCGGTAGCGGACGACGGTGCGGTCGCGGCCCAGGACCCGGCCCCCGGGCCGGTCGGCGATCATGGCGCCGAGGATCGCCAGCCGGTCCGCCCCTTCCAGTTCACGGCGCAGGGCACGACCGAGGCCGGGCAGGACGAAGCTGCTCATGCCGGGCGGGCTCGCGGTCGCCTCGATCAGGATCCCGCGGTCGTGCAACTCCTCGACGCCGGTGCTCTGCAGGACGCCTTCCCAGGAGGTGACCGGTTGCGTGAAGCGCCCGGCGACGCTGGTGGCCGGGTGCACGCTGAGGTTGCGGCCCGTCCGGGAATGACCACCCAGGCCGCTGCGGCGCAGCAGCGGCGGAGTCTGCAGGGCGCCCGCGGCCGTGACGACCAGGGGGCTGAGGATCTCCAGCTCGCTGCCGTCCGCCCGGCGGGCCCGGATGCCGGCCGCCCGTGGCGGGCCCGGGCGGTCGTGGTCGAGCAGGATCCGCAGCACGCGTGCGCCGGTGACGATGCGCGCTCCGTGGGCGCACGCGTCGGGCAGGACGGACAGCTGCACGCTCTGTTTGGCGCCGGTGGGACAGCCCACCACGCACTGGCAGGAGCCCTTGCAGCCCGGTGCGTTGCGGCGCAGCGGACCGGCCCGCCAGCCGAGTCGGCCGGCGCCGGCCAGGGCGAGCAGACCGTTGGTGCCGAGGACGTCGAGGGGCTGGGTGGCGACGCGCAGGGTGCGTTCGATCTCGTCCAGCCGTGCCGGAAACCCGTCGGCGAGGTGGAAGCCGTGGCGGCTGCTCCAGCGGTCGAGGACATGGTCCGGAGTGCGGTAGCAGGTGCCGGAGTTGACGACGGTGGTGCCGCCGACGGCCCGTCCGACCGGCAGCAGGAGCGGCGGATCGCCCAGGGCTGCGGTCGCTCCGCCGTCCCGGTACAGCTCGGTGAAGCGGTCCAGCGGTGCGCGGCGGCCGAAGGAGGCCGTGGTGTGGTGCTCGCCCTCCTCCAGTACGACGACGGCGAGTCCCGCCCGCGCGAGGGTGCGCGCGGCGACGGCTCCTCCGGCGCCCGATCCCACGACGACGGCGTCAGCGGTGGCACGCGCGGGCCACTCCTCGGCCGGGGTGCAGTCCAGGGGCGGGTCCTCTGGCGCAACTGGCGCCCGTGGGGCGGGTGTTCGCTCGGTGGCTGCGGCGAGCAGCACGGGCACCTTGAGGAGGTCCAGCGCCGGTACGAGTCGGGGGCGCGCGGCAAGGGAGCCGAGCACCGTCTCGCGCTCGCGGGGAGTGAGGGCGGCCAGGCGACGCCCGCTGTGCAGGACGGCGTACGCGTCGACGGCAGTCGTGGCGGCCTGCACTGCGGCCCGTACGGGACCGGGCAGTGCGGACAGGAACGTGTCGAGCCTGCCGGGCACCCGCGCGAGCCACTCCTCGTCCCCGGTGTCGGCAAGCAGGGCGGCGACCATCCCGCGCCCGGTCACCGGTCCCCCACCTCGGCGTGTGCGGTGCCCTGCAGCGTCCACGTGGCTTCGGTGCGCCAGTGGCCCCACCAGCGCTCCAGGAGGATCTTCGCGTCGGCGCTCTCGCTGTTGCGGCAGACCGCCGGGGCGCCGTCGGGATCGCGGTAGTCCAGGGTGAGGGTGCGCTCGGCCGGCTGGCTGACCTCGACGCGGATGCGGCGCAGCAGCGCGCGGCCGGCCACCGTCCACTCGGGCAGTCCGATGCGGGCGCGGAACCGTCCGATGCCGAACAGGCCCACCGCGGAGCGCTCGGCCCGGCGCGGCCAGGTGCGGTCGCGGTGCCTCAGGCGCAGGAAGACAAGCGGTGGCAGCCGTCGCAGTACGGGCCGCGTCGACACCGCGGCGATCACCTCGAGTACATCGCCGTCGCCCAGTTCCGCGTGGAGCCAAGCCCAGCGGCGGGCGTTGCCGTGGCCGTGGATGCGCGCGGAGGCGCCGGGGGCGCCGCGCAGGGTCAGCGTCTGCTGTCCGTCGCTGAAGGTTCCGTCGTACGTGGCGCGGGCCGCCGGAAGCATATGGGCGGCGGGGAGCAGGGGGTGCCACCAGGACCAGCGGGGAAAGGTGAACAGGGGCTCGGCCAGGGGCTGTTCGGCAAGATCCCAGTGGAAGTCGCCGACACTTCCGGCCAGTTGCCCCGGGGCGGCGCAGACGCCGTCGGCTGTGAATCCGTGCACGGGGTTGTTCCAGGGGGTGGGCCCGAAGCGGACGTGGCGGACCTCTCCGTCGGACGGGAAGGCGGCGGCCCAGCCGTGGGCGTGGGGTGCGGATCCGTCGGCGGGCGAGACCAGTTCGTGGTGGAGCCAGATGCCGGTGCCGGTGGTGGGGTCGGTCAGGGTGGTGTACCAGACCTCGGTGCGGCCGGGACTGCCGTCCCAGCGCGGTGCGAGGTACGGGGCGGGGTCCTCCCGCCGGGGAAAGCGGAAGCTCAGGAGGAAGGGGGCCAGCCCGGTGGCGACGGGGAAACGGAGGGTGCCCTGGCCGACCCGTGCGCTGTCCTCGTACAGCGTGAACGGCAGCACGGTCATCGACTTCACCGGATGACGCGGGGTCACCGACTTCCAGCCGTCCAGGGTGAACAGGCGGCCGTCGGCGGTGAAGGTCAGCCGGTAGCGGATGCGGCGGCGGGCGAGGGGCGAGATCTCCAACTCGCCTGTGGCGTCCGGGTCGTCGGCCAGTCCGCTGATGCGTATACGGCCGCTGAGCCGGGCCCGGGTGGTGCGGTGCGGGCGCAGGACCTCGTCGGCCCGGGCCCTCAGGTCGAGGCGGATGCGGCGAACCGTGTTCCGGCCGTCGAGCCGTACCGTGCCGAGCATGGTCTCCGTGAACGAGGTGCCCCTCACGCCGGCCCCTCCAGCATGATGCGCTCGGTGTCGCGCAGATAGGCGTCGGCGGCGCTGTGGGCCTGACGGCTGTCGCCGGACGTCACGGCCTCCACCACCGGGGCGAGGCGTCCGTGGGCGGTTCCGGCGTCGGCGAACGGCCCGCGCAGGGCGGCGCGGACGGGTAGGTAGGCGTTGAAGAGGGTGTTGGTCAGCAGGACATAGACCCGGTTGCCGGTCGCGCGGGCGAGGGCGCGGTGCACCTCGACGTCGGCCAGCTGCACGGCGTCCGCGCCGTCCGCGTCCCGTACGGCCTCAAGGAGGCGGCGCAGTTCGGCGTGGTGCGCCCTGGTGGCCCGGGCCGCGGCCCGCTCGGCGATCAGCGCGCCCACGGACCTCCGTACTTCGAAGATTTCGCGGATCCATTTCGCGTCGTGCCGCAGGAGCATCGGCAGGAGGTCCGCGCCGCCGAGCCGGGCGTAGTCGCGGACCTTGGTGCCGACGCCGTGCCGGGTTTCCAGGAGACCGGCCTGGACGAGGCGGCCGAAGGCGTGTTTGAGGGTGGTGCGGGTGACGCCGTAGCCGTCGGCCAGCCGGCGCTCCGGGGGCAGGTAGCTGCCCGCCGGATGGCGTCCGGCCAGGATGTCCTCGCGCAGCCGGGCCTCGAGAACGTCCACGATCGTCTCGCGGGGTAGTGCCTCCACGGATGCCTCCTCGCAGTGAAGCAGTGGATGAGTGGCTCAGCCACTGAAGCAGTGAATGTATCCGTCGGTCAATCCCCTTTCAGTAGCGGGCTGTTCAGGCAAGGACGCGGCAGGGGCGGTCGGGTTCGTTCCCCGACCGCCCCTGCCGCGCGTCCGTGGCTCAGGCTGTCTGCTTCGCCGCCGCCCGTCCGGCTGCTCGCCCGGAGAAGAGGCAGCCTCCGAGGAAGGTGCCCTCCAGGGCGTTGTAGCCGTGGACGCCGCCGCCGCCGAAGCCGGCGACCTCGCCGGCCGCGTAGAGCCCGTCGATCGGGGTGCCGTCGGCGCCCAGGGCGCGGGAGTCGAGGTCGGTCTGGATGCCGCCGAGGGTCTTGCGGGTGAGGACGTGGAGTTTGACGCCGATCAGCGGGCCGGCCGCCGGGTCGAGGATGCGGTGCGGGGTGGCGACGCGGCCGAGGCGGTCGCCGATGTAGCGGCGGGCGTTGCGGATGCCCTGGATCTGGGAGTCCTTGCTGTAGGGGTTGGCGATCTGCCGGTCGCGGGCCTCGATCTGGCGGCGCAGGACGTCCGCGTCGAGCAGCGGCTTGTCCGTCAACTCGTTCATCTTTGTGACGAGTTGCTCCAGGTTGGGTGCGGTCACGAAGTCGGCGCCGTTGCGCAGGAACGCCTCGACCGGGGCCGGGGCGCCCTTGCCCAGGCGGTTCTTCAGGACCGCGCCCTTGTCCTTGGCGGTGATGTCGGGGTTCTGCTCGGAGCCCGACAGTGCGAACTCCTTCTCGATGATCTTCTGGGTCAGGATGAACCAGGAGTGGTCGTGGTCCGCGATGTCCGCGGTGGTGCGCAGGTACTTGAGGGTGCCGAGGGTGTCGTAGCCCGGCAGGCAGGGGTCGGGCAGGCGGCGGCCGAGGGCGTCGAACCAGAGGGAGGACGGGCCGGGCAGGATGCGGATGCCGTGGCCGGGCCAGATCGGGTCCCAGTTCTGCAGGCCCTCGGTGTAGTGCCACATGCGGTCGCGGTTGACCAGGCGGACGCCCGCCTCGGCGCTGATGTCGAGCATGCGGCCGTCGACGTACGCGGGTACGCCGGTCACCATGTCCGTGGGCGGGGTGCCCAGGCGCTCGGGCCAGTAGCGGCGGACGATGTCGTGGTTGGCACCGATGCCGCCGGTGGTGACGACGACGGCCTGGGCGGTGAGTTCGAAGTCGCCGATGCCGTCGCGGTTGGAGGCCACGCCCCGGGGCGAGCGGTCTTCGGCGAGTACGGTGCCGCGCACTCCGCGGGCGGCGCCTTCCTCGATCACCAGCTCGTCGACACGGTGGCGGTGGTGGAAGGTGAGCAGTCCGTCGCGTGCGGCCTGCTTTGCGCGGTCGACGAACGGCTCCACCACGCCGGTGCCGGTGCCCCAGGTGACATGGAAGCGGGGCACCGAGTTGCCGTGCCCGTCCGCCCGCAGGTCACCTCGCTCGGCCCAGCCGACCGTCGGCAGCAGTTTGATGCCGTGGCCGTCCAGCCAGGACCGCTTCTCCCCGGCCGCCCACTCGACATAGGCGCGCGCCCAGCGCACCGCCCAGGAGTCCTCGTCGTCGACGCGGTCGAACTGTGCGCTGCCCTGCCAGTCGTTCCAGGCCAGGTCGAAGGAGTCCTTGATGCCCAGGCGGCGCTGCTCCGGGGAGTCGACGAGGAACAGCCCGCCGAAGGACCAGAACGCCTGGCCGCCGAGGTTGGCGGCGTTCTCCTGGTCGACCAGCGCGACCCTGCGGCCCCGGCTGGTGAGCTCGTGCGCGGCGACCAGGCCCGCGAGGCCCGCTCCGACGACGATGACGTCCGCATCCATGGCGAGGGTTCCTTTTCTCGTTGGGGGGTCTGGTTGAGGGGTCTCGTTCGGAGATCTCATCGGGAGGTGCCGCTGCCGTCGGTCAGCAGCGCGGTGAGCAGTTGCTTGAGCCAGCCGCGGGCGCTGTCGACGTCCTTGTCCAGCAGCAGTTGGGTGGTCACGCCGTCGTACGCGGCGACCACGGCGTGCGCGGCGCCGTCGATGTCGCCGAGCACGGCGGGCAGTTGGGCGAGGCCTTGCGCACGGGCGAGCCGGTCGGCGACCGCCCGCCGCAGCCGCGCCCGGTGTTCCAGCAGGGTCTCGGCGACCTGCGGATCGCGGGCGGCGTGCACCAGGAAGTCCGTCTTCACCAGGAGCCAGTCCAGGTCGAGGAGCAGTACTTCGGTGACGCGGTCGACGGCGGCGGGCACGTCCAGGTCGGGCCCGTCCAGGGCGAGGGCACCGGAGACCTGGTCCGCGATGAGGTCGGCGCGCTGCCGGTAGAGGGCGAAGAACAGCTCGTCCAGGCTGTCGAAGTTGGAGTAGAAGGCCCCCCTGCTGTAGCCGGCGGCCTCACAGACCTCCTCGATGGAGACCCGCCCGAAGCCCTTGGCGGCGAACACGGCGAAGGCGGCATCGAGGAGGTTGGCGCGTGTGCGGACCCGGCGCCTGGTCACGCGGGGGGCCGTTTCCTCCGTCGTCATCTCCGACCTCCGTTCGATACAGGAATGTATCCGATACATCGATGTATCGGAAGGTGGGACCCGGCGCCATTCCGATCGAGCGCGATAGGAACAGATTTTCGAATCTAGGGGTACGCTGAATCTGTGACCACGCACCTCCAGGGCTCGCTCTTCGACCAGACCGACGAGTTGCGTCTCGGCTCCCTCCGCGGGATCCGCCGGACGCATCTCGGCCTCGGCGCCTGGATCGACGTCCTGCCCGGATGGCTCGGCGGCTCGGACAGCCTGTTCGAACAGCTGGCCGCCGAGGTGCCCTGGCGCGCGGAGCGACGCAAGATGTACGACCAGGTCGTGGACGTACCCCGGCTGCTCTCCTTCTACGGAGCGGACGACGCCCTCCCGCACCCGGTGCTCGACGAGGCGCGCAAAGCCCTGTCCGCGCACTATGCCGCCGAGTTGGGCGAGCCGTTCACCACGGCCGGGCTCTGCTACTACCGCGACGGGCGGGACAGTGTCGCCTGGCACGGCGACCGGATCGGGCGGGGCGCCCGCGAGGACACCATGGTCGCCATCCTCTCCGTGGGCGCGCCGCGCGATCTGCTGCTGCGTCCGATGCGGGGCGGCGAGAGCGTGCGGCGCCCGCTGGGGCACGGCGATCTCATCGTGATGGGCGGCTCCTGCCAGCGGACCTGGGAGCACTCCGTCCCGAAGACCACACGCGCGGCGGGACCGCGCATCAGCATCCAGTTCCGCCCGCACGGCGTGCAGTGAGGCGGAGAGGCGGCCGCTTCGGCTGCGCGCAGGGGGCTGCCTCCGGCGGACGGTGCCGGAGGCAGCCCTCACTCTCCGAGCCCGCAGATTGGCGCGGACCTGCCGCTTCCGGTGCGGGCCGGGTCTGCTTTGCTTGTGCTGTCGGGCAGGGATCTCACCACGCGGGGCAATCATGCAGGCAGACGTGCGGCAAGTCGCCGAAGGCATTCACCTGGTACACGGCAGCAACACCAACTGGGTGATCCTCACCGAGGGCGACGAGATGACCCTCGTGGACACCGGCTACCTCGGAGACCGGGAGCAGTTGCTCGCCTCGCTGGCGGCGGTGGGCGGCGCACCGGAGGCGGTCGCGGCCGTACTGATCACCCACGCGCACAACGACCACCTGGGCTCCGCCGAGTATCTGCGCTGCACCTACGGCACACCCGTGTATCTCCACGAGGCCGAAGTGCCGCACGCACGCCGGGAGTTCCTGCAGCAGGTCACCATGGGGCAGGTCGTGAAGAACAGCTGGCGGCCCGGTGTCCTGCCCTGGTCGGTGCACGCCCTTCGCTCCGGCGGCACGGCCCATGTGCCGGTCGCCGATCCTGAGCCGTTCCCGGCAGCGGGCGCGCTGGACCTGCCGGGCCGGCCCGTGCCGGTGCACACGCCCGGCCACACCGACGGGCACGCGGCCTTCCACCTGCCTCAGGCCGGGGTGCTGATCTCGGGCGACGCCCTGGCCAGCGGCCACCCCACCTCACGGATCCAGGGGCCGCAGCTGCTGCCCGACATGTTCCACCACGAGCGGGCCCGTGCCGTGGCCTCGCTGGACGTCCTGGCCGCGCTGGAGGGTGAGCTGCTGCTGCCCGGGCACGGCCCGTTGTACCGAGGTCCAGTACGTGAAGCGGCACTTCAGGCCAAGGAGCGCGCCCTCTAAGGTGAGGTGACGATCACCCGCGAGGCAAGGACACGCGAGCCATGGCACTGCAGATCAGCGCGACGAACCCGGAGCACCCCGCGCTCCTGCTGGCCCTGCCCTGGCACCTGCCCCTGGAGGAGTGGCCCGACGAATACCTCGTCCCGCTGCCGCGCGGCATATCCCGGCACGTCGTGCGCTACGCCCGCGCCGGCGACGAGGTGATCGCCGTCAAGGAACTCGCCGAACGGCCCGCCCTGCGCGAGTACGAGCTGCTGCGCGACCTGGACCGGCTCGGCATCCCCGCGGTGGACCCGCTGGCCGTGGTCACCGGACGCGCCGACCAGCAGGGCGACCCGCTGGAGCCGGTGCTGATCACCCGGCATCTGCGCGGCTCACAGCCGTATCGCTCGATGTTCGAGACGACGATGCGCCCGGCCACCATGCACCGCCTCATGGACGCCCTGGCCGTACTGCTGGTGCGCCTGCACCTCGCCGGGTTCGCGTGGGGCGACTGTTCACTGTCCAACACTCTCTTCCGGCGCGACGCGGGCGCCTACGCCGCCTACCTGGTGGACGCCGAGACCGGCGACCTGCACCCCCGGCTCAGCAGCGGGCAGCGCGACTACGACCTGGACCTCGCCCGCGTGAACATCAGCGGTGAACTCCTCGACCTGGAGGCCTCCGGGGCGCTGCACCCGTCGGTGGACCCGGTCGAGTTCGGCATGGAGATCTGCGCCCGCTACGGAGACCTGTGGCAGGAGCTGACCCGCACGTCCGTGTACCCGGCCGGCAAGTACCACTACATCGAGCGCCGCATCCGCCGCCTCAACGACCTCGGTTTCGACGTGGCCGAGATGCAGATCCAGCACTCCACCAACGGCGACACCGTCACTTTCGTGCCCAAGGTCGTCGACGCCGGCCACCACCAGCGCCAGCTGCTGCGTCTGACGGGCCTGGACGCAGAGGAGAACCAGGCACGGCGGCTGCTCAACGACCTGGAGAGCTGGATGGCCACCCAGGACGACTACGTGCCCGGCGACCCCCTCGCGGCCCGCCCCGAGGTACTGGCCCACCGGTGGGTACGAGACGTCTTCCGGCCCACCGTGCGCGCCGTGCCCCTCGAACTGCGCGGCGCGATGGACCCCGCGGAGATCTACCACGAGCTGCTCGAACACCGCTGGTACCTGTCCGAGCAGGCGCAGCACGACATAGGGCTGGACACGGCGGTCGAGGACTACATCGAGAACGTGCTGCCCAAGGCGCGCGAAACCCTGGAGCCGGTCACCCCCGACTGACTCAGGCGTGCGGGACGACGGCCACCGGGCAGTTGGCGTGGTGCAGGACGCCGTGCGCCACCGAGCCGATGCGCGCGCCGACGGCCGTGCGGTGGGCGCGCCGGCCGACGACCATCAGCTGGGCCCGCCCGGCCACCGACAGCAGCACCTGACCCGCGCTGCCCATCTCCAGGTGCTCGATCACGGGCACGTCGGGGAAGCGTTCCCGCCAGGGCTGCAGCGCGGCGGCCAGTGCCTTCGTCTCGAACGGCTCGAGGCCGCCGGCCTCGTCGAGGAGGTGCATCGAACCAGGGCTGTACGCGAACACCGGCGGCAGCGTCCACGCCCGCACCGCACGGACGGTGGCGCCGCGGGCGGCCGCCGTCTCGAAGGCGAACCGCAGCGTGTCGGCGCTGTCGTCCGGTTGGCCCTGCTGGCCGACGACCACCTCACGTCCGGCGGCCTCGGCCGTCGGCTGATCGCCCGCGCGCACGAGCACCACGGGCCGCGTCGCTTCGGCGATCACCTGCTGGCCGACGGATCCGAGCAGGAAGCCGACGACGGGCCCGTGCCCGCGTGAGCCGAGCACCAGCAGCTCGGCCTGAGCGGCCGCGTCGAGCAGCGTGTCGACCGTCTCCCCCGCCACGACGTCCGTGGTGACGTCGAGGTCCCGATGGAGCGCGGTGACACTCCGGACGGCCTCGGCCAGCGCGTCCCGGACCCATCCGGCCTGTGTGTCCGGGTCCGCCGCGTCGATCGCCTCGTACGGCTGGAAGCGCCAGGCCTGCACCACGCGCAGCGCCAGCCCCCGGCGGACCGCCTCCCGGGCCGCCCAGTGCAGTGCGGCGAGGCTCTCCTCGGTACCGTCGACCCCTGCGGTGATCGGGCGCGTCATACGGCTGCCTTCCGGTGTCGTGGCAAGTCCCCTCGAGTCCAGTCTTCACTACGCTCACGACATGACCTTGGAATGGGAGCAAGTGGTTGTCGACGCGGCCGGCCCCCTCGCGCTGGGTCGGTGGTGGGCCGAAGCGCTCGGCTGGGTCGTGGTGAACGACGCGGCCGACGAGTACGAGATCCGGCCGGAGAAGGACCGGCTGCCGGGACTGCTCTTCGTCGCCGTGCCGGAGGGCAAGACCGTCAAGAACCGCCTTCACCTCGACTTCCGCCCCGACGACCAGGACGCCGAGGTGGCCCGGCTGCTGGCACTGGGCGCGCGGCACGCGGACGTCGGACAGGGGGAGCAGCCGTGGGTGGTGCTCGCCGACCCCGAGGGGAACGAGTTCTGCGTGCTCTCAGCGAGGCGCCGCTGAGCGGTGGCCGTGCCGTATACCGGAGCGAAGCAGGACGATCGAACATACGATGGGCGGGAGCCGGCGTGGTGACTGCCTTTGCGACAGGGCTCGCCGGCCGTCAGTCCGACCACTCGGGGTGGGAGACGTATGGCACAGGCGTCCGACGCAGCGCGGACCGTCATCATGACCGTCGACGACGATCCGGGAGTCTCCCGGGCCGTCGCCCGTGATCTGCGGCGGCGCTACGGCGAGTCGTACCGGATCGTGCGCGCGGAGTCCGGCGAGTCCGCGCTGGAGGCGCTGCGGGAGCTGAAGCTGCGCGGCGACCTGGTCGCCGTGATCCTGGCCGACTACCGCATGCCGCAGATGAACGGCATCGAGTTCCTGGAACAGGCCCTGGATGTGTACCCGGGCGCCCGGCGGGTGCTGCTGACCGCGTACGCGGACACCAGCGCGGCCATCGACGCGATCAACGTCGTCGACCTGGACCACTATCTGCTCAAGCCCTGGGACCCGCCGGAGGAGAAGCTCTACCCCGTCCTGGACGACCTGCTGGAGGCGTGGCGCTGCAGCGACTTCCGCCCGGTGCCCAGCACCAAGGTGGTCGGGCACCGCTGGTCGGCGCGTTCCTCGGACGTACGGGAGTTCCTGGCCCGCAACCAGGTGCCCTACCGCTGGTACTCGGCGGACGAACCCGAGGGTAAGCGGCTGCTGGCGGCGGCCGGGCAGGACGGCCAGCGGCTGCCGCTCGTGATCACCCCGGACGGGACGCCCCTCGTCGAGCCGGAGGCGCCCGAGCTGGCCGCGCGGGTGGGGCTGGCGACCACGCCGGCCGCGGACTTCTACGACCTCGTCGTCATCGGCGGCGGGCCCGCCGGGCTCGGGGCCGCGGTGTACGGGGCCTCGGAGGGGCTGCGGACCGTGCTCGTGGAGCGGTCGGCGACCGGCGGGCAGGCGGGTCAGAGCTCGCGGATCGAGAACTACCTGGGCTTCCCGGACGGCGTGTCCGGGGCGCAGCTCACCGACCGGGCGCGGCGGCAGGCGGCGAAGTTCGGCGCCGAGATCCTCACCGCCCGCCAGGTGACGGGACTGGAGGTCAACGGGGCCGCACGGACCGTGCGGTTCTCCGACGGCTCGGCGGTCGCCGCGCACAGCGTGATCCTGGCGACCGGTGTGTCGTACCGGCAGCTGAACGCGCCGGGCTGCAACGACCTGACCGGCTGCGGGGTGTTCTACGGCTCGGCGCTGACCGAGGCGGCCTCCTGCCAGGGCCATGACGTGTACATCGTCGGCGGCGCCAACTCGGCCGGGCAGGCGGCCATGTACCTGGCCCGGGGCGCCAAGTCGGTCACGCTGCTGGTGCGCGGGGCGGACCTGTCCGCGTCGATGTCGTACTACCTGATCCAGCAGATCAACGAGGCGCCGAACATCTCGGTGCGCGCCCGCACGGTCGTCGAGTCCGCGCACGGCTCCGGCCGGCTTGAGCAGCTCACCCTGCGTGACACGGAGACCGGGGAGACCGAACTCGTCGACGCCCAGTGGATGTTCGTGTTCATCGGCGCGGCACCGCTGACCGACTGGCTCGACGGGACGGTGCTGCGTGACGAGCACGGGTTCATCCTGGCCGGGCCCGACCTGACCCCGGACGGGCGGCCGCCGGCGGACTGGGAGCTGGACCGGCCGCCATACCACCTGGAGACCAACATTCCCGGCGTGTTCGTGGCGGGCGACGCCCGCGCCGAATCCGCGAAACGGGTCGCGTCCGCCGTCGGAGAGGGAGCCATGGCCGTGATGCTCGTCCACCGGTATCTGGAGCAGTCGTGAGCGGGCAGGTCATGCCCTGCAGTCCGCAGGAGATCGGTTCGCTGTTCCTGTTCGAGAAGCTCACCCCGGAGCAGTTGGGGCGGCTGTGCAGCGAGGGGCGGGTGGAGCGGTTCGAGGCAGGGCCCGTGTACACCGAGGGCGAGCCCGCCACCTGCTTCTTCGTGATGATCGAGGGTACGGTCGTGCTGTCCCGCCGGGTCGGCGGTGACGATGTCGAGGTGACGCGCACCTCGCAGCCCGGCGTGTACTCGGGGGCCATGCAGGCGTATCTCGGCGACCGGGTCCGGCAGGGCTACAACAACTCGATGCGCGTCACGGAGCCGACGCGGTTCTTCGTGCTGCCCGCCGACACGTTCGCTGCCATCATGCAGGAGTGGTTCCCGATGGCGGTGCATCTGCTGGAGGGGCTGTTCTTCGGTACGAAGAGCACCCAGCGGGCCATCGGGCAGCGGGAACGGCTGCTGGCGCTGGGCTCGTTGTCCGCCGGGCTCACCCATGAGCTCAACAACCCGGCGGCGGCGGCCGTGCGGGCCACCGCGACGCTGCGCGAGCGGGTCGCGAAGATGCGGCACAAACTGGGCGTGATCTCCGCAGGCCCGTATCCGCGCGAGGCCCTGGCGAACCTCATCGAGGTCCAGGAGCGCACCGCCGAACTGGTCGCCAAGGCACCGACGTTGAGCCCGCTGGAGGCCTCGGACCGGGAGGACGCCCTCACCGACTGGCTCGACGACCACGGCATCCCGGACGGCTGGCGGCTCGCGCCCACGTTCGTGCAGGCCGGTCTCGACGTCGACTGGCTGGACCAGGTGGCGGCGGAGGTGGACCCGGAGATCCTGCCCGGGGCGATCGGCTGGCTCAACTACACGGTCGAGACCGAGCTGTTGATGGACGAGATCGAGGACTCCACGACGCGTATCTCGCACCTGGTCGACGCGGCCAAGCAGTACTCGCAGCTCGACCGGGCCCCGTACCAGAACGCCGACGTCCACGAACTCCTCGACAGCACGCTGCTGATGCTGTCGGGCAAGATCGGCTCGCGGATCGAGGTCGTCAAGGACTACGACCGCACCCTGCCGAAGATCCCGGCCTACCCGGCGGAGCTGAATCAGGTGTGGACCAACCTGATCGACAACGCGGTCCACGCCATCAACAGCGTCGGCGGGGAAGGCACGTTGACGGTGCGGACGGCTCTCGATCACGACCGGCTGCTGGTGGAGTTCCGCGACACCGGGCCCGGCGTGCCGCAGGACATCCGCGGCCGTATCTTCGACCCGTTCTTCACCACCAAGCCGGTGGGCGAGGGCACCGGGCTGGGTCTGGACATCTCCTGGCGGATCGTCGTCAACAAGCACCACGGCACCCTCCAGGTGGAGTCCGAACCCGGGGACACCCGCTTCCAGGTCCTGCTGCCCCTGACCGCGACGGACGACGACACACCGGAGGAGCCCGCATGACCAGCGCCAACGGAATCGACCCCGCCGTCCCCCCGAGCGGCAACGGGTGCGTCGAGTGCGACGCGGCCGGCGGCTGGTGGTTCCACCTGCGACGCTGCGCGCAGTGCGGGCACATCGGCTGTTGCGACGACTCGCCCGCCAAGCACGCCAGCGCCCACTACCGGGACACCGGCCACCCGGTGATCCGCAGTTTCGAGCCCGGTGAGGGCTGGTTCTGGGACTTCGACACCAACGAGCTGTACGAGTCCGGGCCCGACCTCGCTCCCCCGGTGAGCCATCCCGCGGACCAGCCGGCGCCGGGGCCTGCCGGGCGGGTGCCGGCGAACTGGGCGGAGACGCTTCGCTGAGCGCTTCGCCGGATGGGCGGTGAGCTGTCTGCGGGCGCTTGTGGCTGGTCGCGCCCACGCGGTGGAGCCGCATGTCAATGCAGCCCCGCGCCCCTTTGGGGCGCGGACCGCCCGCGGCGGACTTCGCCAAGGCCACCTGGGCCCTGACCGCTCCTGTTCGCAGGCCGCACTGTCAGTGCCGCGTGCCAGGATGGATCCGTGCCGCAGACCATGTTGACCACGCCGCTGATCGGCCGGGACGAGGAGATCGCCCGGCTCGCCGGGATGCTGGAGCGTGCCCGGGGCGGAGAGGCCCGGGCCCTGCTGCTCGCCGGGGACGCCGGGGTGGGCAAGACGCGGGTGCTGGACGAGGTCGCGGGGCGGGCCGCCCGGGCCGGGATGACGGTCCTCACCGGTCACTGCGTCGACCTCGGTGACGTCGGGCTGCCGTATCTGCCGTTCACCGAGGTCCTGGGCGCGCTGGCGGCCGACGAGCGGTTCGCGGATGTGCTGGCCGCGCATCCGGTGGTGGACCGGCTGCGGGGTGCGGGCACGGACGCGGCGCGGGACGAGGGGGGTCCCGCCACACGTTCGGACAGTGGCGGAGGGCGGCTGCGGCTGTTCGAGGGCATGGCGGGACTGCTGGCCGACCTGTCGGGGATCGCTCCGCTGCTGCTGGTCCTGGAGGACCTGCACTGGGCCGACCAGTCCTCCCGGGACCTGCTGCGCTTCCTGCTCAGCCGCGGCATTCTGCAGCGACCGGCCGGAGGTGCGCCCACGCACCGGCTGGCGGTGTTCGCCTCCTACCGGGCGGACGACCTGCACCGCCGGCATCCCCTGCGCCCGCTCCTGGCCGAGCTGGTACGGCTGCCGGCCGTGGAGCGGCTGGAGCTGCGGCCCATGGCGGATGCCGAGGTGACCCGGCTGGTGCGCGCGCTGCAGGAGCGCCCGCTGCCGGAGGCCACGGTCCGCGGGATCGTCGAGCGCGCCGAGGGCAACGCCTTCTACGCGGAGGAGCTGCTCGCGGCCACGGGCACGGAGGCGGGCGGCGTCCCCAGCGGCCTGGCCGACGTCCTCCTCATCCGCATCGAGCAGCTGTCCGACACCGCCCAGCAGGTGCTGCGCACCGCCGCCGTCGCCGGGCGGCGCGTGGAGCACGACCTGCTGCGCGAGGCGGTCGGGCTGCCCGAGGACGAGCTGGAGGCGGCCCTGCGCGAGGCCATCGGCCACCAGCTCCTGGTCCCCGGCGACGCCGACACCTACGCCTTCCGGCACGCCCTGGCCCGGGAGGCGGTCTACGCGGATCTGCTGCCCGGCGAACGGGCCCGGCTGCACGGCGCGTTCGCCCGGCTGCTCGCGGGACGCGGGCACCCCGCCGAGAGCGCCGCCGAGCGCGCCCATCACTACCGCGAGAGCCATGACCTGGCCGAGGCGCTCGCCGCATCCCTGGAGGCGGCCGGGCACGCCGACCGGGTGGGCGCGCCCGCCGAGGAACTGCGGCATCTGGAGACCGCCCTCGACCTGTGGGCGTCGGTGGACCCGGCGGCCCGGCCCTCGGGCGACGGCATCGACCGGGTGACGCTCACACTGCGCGCCTCGGCGGCGGCCGCGCACGCCGGTGAGTCGCACCGGGCGGTGTCCCTCACCCGGGCCGCGCTCGCCGGCATCGGCCAGGACACGGACTCCGAACTCGCCGCCCGGGTCCGGTACACGCTGGCCGGCAATCTGATGAGCGTCGACAGTCTGACGGCCGCGTTCGCCTACAGCAGCGAGGCACTCGCCATGATCCCCGCCGAGCCGCCGACCCGGACCTGGGTGTGGGCGGCGGCCACGCATGTCATGGCGGCCCGCCACATCGGAGATGACGAGACGGCGGTGCGGGTCGCTCACGAAGCCCTGCGGATCGCCGAACAGCTGGGTGTCGCGGACGCGCAGGCCGACCTGCTCATCTCGCTGGCGATCCTGGAGGGCGGCGGCCGGCGCACCGTCGAGGGCCGTGAGCGGCTGAAGGAGGCCCGGGAGCTGGCCCGGCGGGCGGGGAACGCGCCCGTGGAGATGCGCGCCCTGTTCAACCTCGCCGTCGGCTGCTTCGAGGCGGGTGACCTGGAGGGCTGTCTGCCGTGGGTCACCGAGGGTCTGGAGCGCGCCCGCCGGGCCGGGCTGCTGTCGTCGCTGTATCCGCTGGAGATGCGTTACCTGCATCTGCTGGTGCTGTACACGCTGGGCCGCTGGGACGAGTGTGTACAGGCCGCGGCGGCGGACGCGGACGTGCTGCCCTCGGCGGGCGGGTATGCGATGGGACCCGCCCTGTATGTGGCGCTGGCCCGTGGGGACCTGGGTGCCGTCGAGCGGGCACGGGTCCTGCTGGAGGGGCCCTTCGACTGGATGGCCACGCTGGTTGCGGGCATCGCGCTGACCGAGGCGGCCCTGCTGCGTGGCGAGCCGGAGGCGGCGGTGGAGCGGACCCGGGCGACGGTCGGCGCGCTGACCGACGACGCGGGCCGCCGACCCAGCGCCACGGTGCGGTTCGCGGCGCTCGCCCTGTCGGCGGTGGCCGACGCGGCCATGGAACTGCGATCGTCCGGTGGCGAGTGGCACCGCTGGAAGGACACCGCGGACGAACTGGTCGAGCTCGCCCGGCAGACAGCCCTGCACGACGAGGACGGCACCCCGCAGGGGCCCGAGGGGATCGCCTGGCTGGCTCGCGCCGAGGCGGAATGGCTGCGGGCGGTGTCCGGGCCTGACGCGGGCGCCTGGGAGAAGGCAGTGACCGCGTTCGGCTTCGGGGACGTGTACGAGCGCGTCCGCTGCCAAGTGCGGTTCGCCGAGGCCCTGTTGGCCGCAGAGCGGCGCGAGGACGCGGCCGTGCAGGCCCGCGAGGCGAGAGCGGTGGCCGAGCGGCTCGGCGCGGCGCCCCTGCTGGAGCGGATCGACGGTCTGATACGCCGCGGCCGTCTCGGCACCGCCCCGTCGCACGGGGAGCGCCCCTCGCCGCTGACCGCCCGGGAGCAGGACGTGCTGCGGCTCCTTGCGCGCGGCCGCAGCAACCGGCAGATCGGCGAGGAGTTGTTCATCACCGGCAAGACGGCGAGCGTCCACGTCTCCAACATCCTGGCCAAGCTGGGTGCTTCGAGCCGTACGGAGGCGGTGGCGATCGCCTACCGGCAGGGGCTGATCGCACCGGAGCCGACGGCTTCGGGCTGACCTCAGCCGCCGGGGTGCCGGGCGGCGCAGTCGAGGCTCGTCAGATCGACGGCGTCGGCCATGGCCTGCATGCCCTTGTCGTTGGGGTGCAGATGGTCGCCGCCGTCGAAGACGGGACGGATGCGCTCGGGGTCGTAGGGGCTGCGAAGGACATGATCGAAGTCGGTCACGCCGTCGAACTCGCCGCTGCCGCGGATGAATTGGTTCACTGCCCCGCGTACCTTCTCGCCGGCCGGATCCCATTCCGGCCAGCCCTTGTACGGGGCCACGGTCGCGCCGACGACGCACTTGCCGGCCGCGTGCGCGCGCTCGACGATCTCGCGGTAGCCGGCGATCAGGTCCTGGGCGGTGACTCCGGTATGGGCCTTGATGTCGTTGACGCCTTCGAAGAGGAACACGGTGCGGACGCCGGGCTGGGAGAGGACGTCGCGCTGCAGCCGCTTCAGGGCGCTCTGGCCGCCGCCGTCCGCGAGGACCTGGTTGCCGGAGATCCCTTCGTTCGCGACGCCCTTGACGTGGCCGCCGAAGGACCGCAGCCGGCGGGCGAGGTAGTCGGGCCAGCGGCGGTCGAGGTCGGTGGTGGACTGCCAGCCGTCGGTGATGGAGTCGCCGAGGGCCACGACCGCTGCGGTGCCGGCGGTCGGGCGTACGGAGACGGCGTCCAGGTAGAACCAGGAGCCGGTCGTCTGCGTCCAGTTGGCGGCGCTCTCCTCGGCGGTGTGGTCGCCCTCGGTCGTGTAGGACGTCTGCATGGCCATCCAGTGGCCGGTCGCGGGTCCGGCGGCGTCCGGTGAGTGGATGCTGACCACGAGGTCGGTCGCAGCGGGCAGTTGGCCTGGCAGGGGGTCGCTGAGAGCGGCGGCGCCCGCGGGGACGGTGACGGAGCGGGCGCCGCCGAAGGTCATCCGGCGGTTGCTGCCGGGGACGAGTCGCGCGCCCTCCTGCCGGAGGCCGGCGTAGACGCTGTCGAAGGTCACCGGCCGGTCCCCGAAGGCGTTGGAGAGGCGGATCCGCAGGTCGCTGCCGGCCGTGCTGGTGTGGACGACGAGGCGGTAGCCGCGGTCGGCGGCCGCGTCGTCCATGCGATCGGCGCTCGCACCCCAGGTGACGACCCCCCGGCGGTCCGCGGGCGCTCCCACCACGGTGAACGGGGTCTGATCATCGGTTGCGTGCACCGGGGTCGCCTGGATGGCGCCGGCCAGCAACAGGAGGGCCCCCAGGCGGCCGGCCCGGGCGGAGCGGGCCCTCACCGGGCGAGGTCCTTCGGCGTGCCGGAGCCACCGCGGGCCCCGACGCCCCGCACCGGTGGTTTCGCCGAGGTTGTCGGGGGACATCCACTCCTCCAGCCGGACGGGCTTCGTGCTCACCTGCGGGAGATACAGCTGTGTGCGGGGACCGGCAACGGTGGCCGCGTATGCATTGTCGCACTTGAGTTCGGCCGCCGCAGGGCAGTAGTGACCGGGCGCCCTTCAGAAGAGGGTAGATCTGCCAGATCCGGGTGCCCACCTGACAGGGGCACCCGGACCGGTGTCATGGTTTCGCAATCAGCGGTGTGCGGCCGGGGTGTTGGCCGAGTTGACGTTGACGGCGGCCCAGGCCAGGTCCACCGTCTTGTACTCCGTGCTGTTCGCCCCGTACAGGTCCTTGGCCGCCTTCAGCGTCGCGTCGCGCGCGTCGTGGAAGTCGGTCGTGGAGACCATGTAGCGGGTCAGGGCCCGGTAGAAGATGGCCGTGGCCTTGGTGCGGCCGATGCCCTTGACCGTCGAGCCGTCATAGGTCGGCGAGTCGTACCTGACGCCGCCGATCGTCTTCTGGCCGCTGCCCTCGGCGAGCAGGTAGTACGCGTGCGAGGAGACGCCGGAGCCGGCGTGCACCTCGGCGTCGTACGCCTCGGGCGACCAGTAGTCGATGGTGCCCTCGAGCCGGTCGAGCGACGGGTGGTCGAGGCGGCGCAGGAACTTCTGGGCCAGGCCCATCTTCTCGCCGATGAGGTAGTCCGGCTTGTCCGACGCATTGTTCGTGAAGAACTCGACGTTGGAGCCGAAGATGTCGGCGAGCGACTCGTTCAGCGCGCCCGGCTCGCCGTACTGGTTGCCCTGCGCATCGACACGGGTGGGCTCCAGCTTGGCGGTGGCGTCCACGACGCCGTGGGTCAGCTCGTGGCCGGTGACGTCCAGGGCGACCAGCGGCTTCTTGAACATGTCGCCGTCGCCGTCGCCGTAGAGCATGCAGTCACACGTCGAGTCCCAGAACGCGTTGGCCACCTTGTTGCCGAAGTGGACCATGGCGTGGGCGCCCTTGCCGTTGTTCTCGATGCCCTTGCGACCGAAGGTCTTCTTGTAGAAGTCCAGGGTCTCGGTGACGCCGTACTGGGCGTCGGCGGCGGCGCTGTTGCGGCTGGTGACCCTGCCGTTGCCGAAGACGTCGTTGCTGGTGGTGATCTTCTTGCCGCGGGCGAAGCTCTCCAGCTCCTGGCCCTTGGCGTCCCGGGTCTCGGTGCCCCAGCGGGTCGGGTCCTTGAGGAGGTAGGTGGTGCGGGCCGTGCGGGTGGTGGTCAGCGGCACCGTGCCGACGAAGATGGACTTGCCGGTGCCGTGGGCCGTCGACGGATAGCGGGTGGCGCCGGCCGCGGACGAAGCCGACGCGGCGGTGAGTCCAGCGGTCTGTGCACCGGCGCCGGTGGCGGGGTCGAGCTTCTCGCCGCGCTCGCGCAGGGTGTCGAGCAGCCCGGGTGAGAGGAACTCGTCGCTGTCGGGCGTGTTGCTGCGCACCTTGCCGGTGACGGCGTCGACGACGACCGTCCGGGAGCCGGTGCCCTCGGCGGTGCCGCTGTCGCTGACCCGCACCTGGTAGGCGAGGGCGGACGCGCCGTCGCGGGCGTCCACGACGAGCTCGGCGGCACCGGCGTCACCCTTGGCGGCCGTGGCCGCCTTCTGCTGGGCCTCGGCGGCCGACAGCTTGGCGGCGGTGGCGGCAGCCGGCTTGACGGTTTGTCCGGCAGCCCGCGTGACACCCGCGTACGCCAGCTGCCTGGTGAGGTGGACGACGAGGTCGCCGCCGAGCACCTGCATGCCCTGGTGCGCCCGGGTGAACCGGACGTGCCGGGCACCCTCCGGGTCGATCATGACGTCCACGGCCTGCAGTTCGTCGCCCTGGGAGACGCCGGTCGCGGACGAGTGGGCGAAGGCGGCTGCGCGGGCGGCGGACACCACGGACGCGGCCGAGGTGCCGGCAGTGGCAGCGGTGCGACCCGTCCCCGTGGTGGTGCCGAAGGCGGTGCCGGCCAGGCCCGTGGCGGCCGTCGTCACGGCGACGGCAACCGCCACGCTGCGTATGTGCGGTCTACGCACTGATGAGGGTCCTTCCTTGCAAGGCGGCCGGGATCACCAACCGCCTTGATGCATGGCGCCGTTGAGCGCCATGGGGGCTGGTCGGGCCCCGGCAAGAAACCCTTTCGGACGAGTCATGTCCATGTAAAGACTAAAATATCGCTTTCCGTGCGATATATGGCAATACTTTGCAAATCCACATCGCTCAGTGATCAGTGGGTGACCAACTGTGCGTCGACTGTGGAGATGTGACGACACGGAAGAAAGTTGCCTCACGTGAATGTGACTCATCTCGCATCCAAGGGCACGGTCCTGGGAACGGTCGTGCTCTCCCTGCTCGCGGTCCCCTCGCATGCCACCCCCACCGTGCCGCTGCCCAGGCCCGACCTGATGGGCCTTCAAGGCCGCCTTGTCACCGCGCTGAAACAGGGCGCACCGGGCGCGATCGCCCGGATCGACGACCACGGCAGAGTCGAATGGGCCGCCATGGGCATCGCGGACCGCAGGAGCAGACGGGCGATCAGCAACGCCGACCGGTTCCGTATCGGCAGCGTCACCAAGACCTTCACGGCCGTCGTGCTGTTGCAACTGGCCGACGAGGGCAAGCTGAGACTCGACGCCCCGGTCGACCGATATCTGCCGGGGCTGCTCCCGGACCGGACGATCACAGTGCGCGAGATTCTGGGCCACCGAAGCGGCCTGTACGACTACACGAACACGATGTTCGCGAAGACGGTGCCCGGCTTCCAGGAGGTCCGCAGCAAGGTCTTCACCTACCGTGAACTCGTCAAGCGCTCGTTGTGGCACCCGCGCACCAGCGCCCCGGGCTCGTTCTCGTACTCCAACACCAACTTCCTCGTCGCCGGCATGCTCATCGAGAAGCTGACCGGCCACTCCGTACGGACGGAGTACGAGAACCGCATCATCAAGCCGCTGAAACTGCGCGACACCTTCTACGTCCACCCCGGCGCGCAGATTCCCGGCCGCCACGCCAGGGGCTATCTCACCCCGGACGAGAAGGACGCGCCCCTGATCGACGCGACCGAGCAGACGATGTCCTGGGCGCAGAGCGCGGGCGCGGTCATCTCCACCACGCGGGACCTGAACACCTTCCTGTCCGCCCTGCTCGGCGGCCGGCTGACCTCGCCCGCGCAGCTGCGGCAGATGGAGCGCATGGTGCCGGTGAGCAGCACCCAGGGGTACGGGCTGGGGCTGGGGCGCCGCGACCTGCCCTGCGGGGTCTCGGTGTACGGGCACACGGGCGTCGTCCAGGGCTACTACACGTACGCGTTCGCCACCAAGGACGGCCGGCGCAGCTTCACGGCTGTGGCCACCACGTCCAACAACGTTGCCGTGCTCAACACGATGCAGGGCACGATGGAGTCCGCGTTCTGCGGCAAGCAGCCGAAGGTACGGCGCGCCGCACCGCCCGTCGAGCGCTACGAGGACATCGCTCCCGGGATTGCCCGGAACTGAGCCGACGGGGAACCCGGCCGCCCCGGTGGACGTTGTCCGGTGGAGCCCATCGAGGGGTGAGCGACGACACCGGGGCGGCGGGATGAGCGAATTGGTGCCCGGGGGCAACATGCCCCTTCCGGACGGTGCCGTGACCGTCCGGGTGCCCGGCCCCTTCGACGTGTCCGCGCTGATCACGGACGACGGGGGCAGGGTCCGCGGCGACGGTGACTTCGTGTTCTACAACCAGCCCTCCGCCCCGGGCGCCAGACTCGGCGGCGACACCCTCACCGTCGACCCGCCGAGGCTGCGCCCGGGAGCCACCAGGGTCACGGTGGTCGTCAGCCCGGCCGAGCCCGGCACTCCCCTGGCCCGCCTGCCCGCGCCCACGCTCCACGTCTCGGCTGCATCCGGCCGCCCACTCGCCCGCTTCGCCCCGCCACGCCCGGGCCAGGAGACGGTGCTGCTGCTCGCGGAGATCTACCGGCGGGGCGGCGGCTGGAAGCTGCGGGCCCTGGGGCAGGGCTACGCCGACGGACTCGCCGGGCTTGCACGGGACTTCGGCGTGGACGTGCTCGACGACGGGACCGCGGCGGCGCCGGCCACGGCACCCGGGGTGCAGACCGGCTCTGTGACGCGACAGGCACCCGGTGACGGGGGCACGTCCTCGGCGCCACCGCCCCCGCCCACAGCCCCGACGCGACCGAACTGGCCGTTCCTCCCCACAACACCGACAGCACCGACCCGTCTCACTCCCTCGACACCGCCATCTGCACCGTCCCGGCCCACACCACCGCGCGCCGGAACCCGGCCGACGTCCTCGACGCCACTGATCCCCAGGACCGGCTCCCACTCCCCCGCCCCGGCCGCCACCACTGCACGGAACTCCCCCGACCCGGACGGCTTTCTCAGCCTGGTCAACTCCGCCCGTGCCGAAGCCGGTTCCCCGCCCGTGGCCCTTGATGCCCGTCTGACATCGGCGGCCCGCGCCCACGCCGAGGCCATGGCCTCGGCAGGCTGCCTGGGCGTCGAGGGCCGGGACGGACTCTCCGTCCACCAGCGCGTCACAGCCGCCGGATACACGTATCTCACCGTCGGCGAGCACCTGGTCTCCGGTCCGCGTACGCCCGCCGAGTTCGTCCGCTATTGCCTGAGCGAGGAGCAGTCCGGCCGCACCCTGTGCGACCCGGCCTTCCTGCATGCCGGCCTGGCGTACGCCCGCGACGGCCGGTCGGGCGACATGTACTGGACCGCGCTGTGGGCCAGGCCGCTCACCCCGGGCGACCTGGCGCGGACGGCGGCCGAGGTCGTCGACCTCACCAACCGGGAGCGCGCCGGCGCGGGTCTGCCGCCCCTGGCCACCGACCCCCTGCTCACCACCGCGGCGCAGGCGCACAGCGCGGACATGGTGGCCCGCGCCTTCTACTCGCACACATCACCGGACGGAAGCCGGCCCTGGGACCGGGCCGCGGCCGCGGGTTCACGACGGCACTCGATCGGCGAGAACATAGCCTGCGGTCAGCGCTCCCCCGCCGAGGTAGTGGACGGCTGGATGAAAAGCCCCGGCCATCGCGCCAACATTCTCAAGCCCGACTTCACCCACATCGGGATCGGCTTCGCGGGCGGCGGCCCGGCAGGCATGTACTGGACCCAGCTGTTCGGCGCCTGACCACCGGAAACCGACCCTCCCCGCGATCTTGGCGGAACGGAATCTTCCGGGACAGGATGCCCGTATGAAGGGTTCCCTCTTTTCCAGCGAGCACATGGTCCAGCCGGCCACCGCGCCCGGCATGACGATAGAGAACGCCAAGTGCGTCAAATACGCGGTGAACGGCGAGATGCTCGCCCGCCAGGGCGCGATGGTCGCCTACCGCGGCAACCTCCAGTTCGAGCGCAAGGGCCAGGGCGTGGGCGGCATGCTCAAGCGCGCGGTCACCGGGGAGGGGCTGCCGCTGATGGCGGTGCGCGGGCAGGGCGAGGCCTGGTTCGCGCACGAGGCGCAGAACTGTTTCATCGTCGAGGTCGACCCCGGTGACGAGTTCACCGTCAACGGCCGCAACGTCCTGTGTTTCGACGCCTCGTTGTCGTACCGGATCGCGACGGTGAAGGGTGCGGGCATCGCCGGCGGCGGTCTGTTCAACAGTGTCTTCACCGGACAGGGCCGGCTGGGTCTGGTGTGCGAGGGCAATCCGCTGGTCATCCCGGTCTCGGCGCAGTTCCCGGTGTATGTCGACACGGACGCGGTGGTGGGCTGGACGGCCGGTCTGCAGACCTCGCTGCACCGTTCGCAGTCCATCGGATCGATGCTGCGCGGCGGCAGCGGGGAGGCCGTGCAGCTGATGCTGCAGGGCGAGGGTTACGTGGTCGTACGGCCGAGCGAGGCGACGCCGCAGAAGGCCCAGCAGCACTGAGTCCCACGGAGTGATCTGCGCCTCAGGAGCAACCTCTGCGGCGCCGACGACGTCTTGATCACCAACAGGTGACGCCCTGGCCCATGGGCCAGGGCCTATTTTCGACGCGCTATACACACCATGTATACACAGAATGTATAGATCGGGTGTATACAGGCCACCGAAAGGGATCCATGTACGGCAAGGCATACGCCCCGGAATACCAGGGCGCCCTGAACACCCTCTCCGTGAACTCCTCGCTGACCGACGTACTGGCCGTCGGCACACGGGAGTTGAGAGCAGCCGAGCGGGCCGGGCAGCACGGGGAGGTGGCCCGGTCCGGCCTCGCGGTGGCCGAGGCGCACCGCCGGCTCGGGCAGGTCGGGGACGCCGACCGGGCGTGGAAGGCGAGCTACCGTGCGGCCCGTGCGGCCGGGGACACGGCCGCGATGGCATGGGCGCTGTGGAGCGGCGGCACCCTGGCCCGGCAGCGCGGCGCCTTCCCGCTGGCCTGGCGGCTGCTGGGGCTCGCGGCCGAACTCGGCGAACGCGGCGGTGACGTCGTCGTACGCGGCTACTCGCTTGCGGGACTCGCCGAGACCGGCCGCATCCAGGGCGACTACGAGGCCGTCCGCAGGCTGCACGAGCAGCTGCTCGCGGAGGCCCGGCGGCGCGGCGAGGCGCGGCACACGGTGTGGGCACTGGAGGGCATCGCGCAGATCCACCGCAACACGGGTGAGTTCGACACCGCGTACGCGTTGTTCGAGGAGGCGGCCGAGATAGCCGGGCGCGCCGACGACCGGCGCGGGCACGCCTGGGCGCTGCGCGGGCTCGCCGACATCGTGTCCGTGCGGGACGGGGACGTCGAGCGGGCGCTGACGCTGCTGTCCGAGGCGGAGACGGCCTGCCGGGCGATGAGGCTGTCCAGCGCACTGGCGTACAACCACAAGATGCGCGGCAACGTCCTGTACCGGGCGGGGCGTTGGGCCGAGGCCCGGGACCTGTACGAGCAGGCTCTCACGGAGTTCCGTGCGATGAGCGAACCACGCGGGCAGGCGCTGGCGCGGCTGGGGCTCGCCAAGTCCCTGGCCCGACTGGGCCGCGACCGCGCCGAGACGGCAGCCGAACTCGCCGACCTGGCAGGCGAGTTGGAGCGGATCGGACTGCGGCATGCGCGGGAGATGGTGGCGCGGGCGCAGCAGGAGTTCGGCGTGGCTGCGGAGGTCGTACGGTGACGGCGCTTCCTTCGATGCTGCGGACACCCGCCGAGGCTCCCCACCTCCTAGGCCGCTGCCGCGAGTTGGTACGGCCTGCGCTGGTGGAGGCCGTGGGGCGCATGCATCCCTGGGTGGGTGAGATGGCCGCGTACTCCTTCGGCTGGTGCGAGGTGGGCGGTGCACCGACCGGCGCGTCGGGCGGGAAGGGCGTGCGGCAGGCGCTGGCCGTGCTCGCAGCCGAGGCCGCGGGCGCACCCGGGCGGGCCGGGGTGCCCGCGGCGGTCGCGGTGGAGCTGGTGCACACCTTCTCCCTGCTGCACGACGACATCATGGACGGTGACGCGGCCCGGCGCCGCCGCCCCACCGTCTGGAAGGCGTACGGCACCGGGCCCGCAGTCCTCGCGGGCGATGCGCTGTTCGCGCTGGCCGTCGAGACCCTCGCCACGGCACCGGGCGGGCCGCAGGCCGTGCGGGTGCTGTCGGTGGCGCTGGGTGACCTGGTGCGCGGCCAGGCGGACGACCTGTTGTTCGCCACGCGCCCGTGGACGGGGCCGCAGCGGGTGCGGCTGGAGGAGTACCGGGCGATGGCCGAGCACAAGACCGGCGCGCTGCTCGGCGGCGCCGCGGCGCTGGGCGCCCTGCTCGGCGGCGCTGCGCCTTCGGTGATCGACGCTTTCGACCGTGCCGGGCGGCACCTCGGGATCGCCTTCCAGGTCGTCGACGACGTTCTGGGCATCTGGGGCGACCCCACCGTCACCGGAAAAGCCGTGTACGGCGATCTGCGGGAACGAAAGAAGACGTTCCCGGTACTGGCCGCACTCGACTCCGGCGCCCCCGCGTCCCGCCGACTTGCCGCACTTCTGGATGCGGACGGTGACCCCGCGGAGGCGGCCGCGCTGATCGAGACGCTGGGCGGCCGGACAGAGGCGCTGACCGAGGCGCGCGCGCACATCGCCGCGGTGGAGGCGGCTCTCGCCGACGCGACCCTGCAGGCACGGCCGGTGGAGGAGCTGCGGTCCTTGCTGGAATATCTGGTACGGCGGGATCTCTGAGGGGGTGGTCGGGCCTGCTCGCGCTCGGCGGCGGGCACCGCCGCCCCTCGCCCGCCGCGAAACGCCGAACCGTTTGACCTACGCCGTCTCCGGCGTCAGGGTGCGAAGTGGTGCGGGCCCTCGTCTCCCTCGTGCCGGGGAAGGGTGACTGTCTTGATCGGGATATCCGAGGTCGAAGCCACGGCCGAACGCATCGCCGGGCACGTCCTGCGCACGCCGACGCTGCCGAGCCCGGGACTGGCCGCGCTGCTCGGAGCCCCGGTCACCGTCAAGCTGGAGCTGCTGCAGCGCACGGGTTCGTTCAAGGCGCGCGGCGCGACGGCGAAGCTGCTGTCGCTGAGTGCCGGTGAGCGGGCCGCCGGAGTCGTGGCGGTCAGCGGTGGCAACCACGGGATCGCCCTCGCGGTCATGGCCGCCGCCCTCGATGTGAAGGCCACGGTGGTCATGCCGCGCTCGGCACCCGCCCGCGCGGTCGAGATCGCCGAAGCCGCGGGAGCGTCGGTGCGGCTGACGGACGACATGGGCGAGGCGTTCGCGCTGATGGAGAGGCTGCAGGAGGAGGGGCTGACGCTGGTCCATCCCTTCGACGATCCGGTGGTCGTCGCCGGACAGGGCACCGTCGGGCTCGAGTTCGCCGCCGACGCGGGTGAGGTCACCGATGTGCTCGTCAGCATCGGAGGCGGAGGACTGATCTCGGGTGTCGCGGCGGCGCTGCGGGACCGGCGGCCACAGGTGCGGATCTGGGGTGTGGAGACCGAGGGCGCGCAGGCCATGTCACAGGCACTGGCGGCGGGCGGGCCGGCGCCGGTCGCCCTGTCGTCCATCGTGAGCACGCTCAGCGCACCGTCCGTTTCGCAGCTGACCTACGACCATGTGTCCGCGCTGGTCCACGAGGTGCTCTTGGTGCCGGATCGGGAGGCGGTGCAGGGCACGCTCGACCTCGCCGACCATGCCAAGGTGTGGGCCGAACCCGCGGCCGGCTGTCTGCTGCCCGCAGCCCGGCAGGTCCTGGAACGGGTAGGTGAGGGCGCACGGCTCGGACTGGTCGTGTGCGGGGGCAACGCGACGACCGGCGACGTCATGGGGTGGGCGCACCGCTTCGGACTGCGCTGAGTTTCCGTCGCCACCTTTCTGAATTCCCGTCAGCTCTCCGTGGCTTCGGGGAATTCACCCAACAGCACATGAACAAATGACTTTACCGGCCAGTCAGTTGCGGATTCATTGAACGCATCCCGTCGCAGCCCCCGTACCTCTTGTGAAAGGTGAGACCGAGGGTTTCGACGAGGGATGACCATGGTCAAGGCGCATGTCTTCACGCACGAGTTGGTCGCCGGAAGGTACCGGCTCGTCGATGTCGTCCACCAGGAGACGAACCGCATCTGCTGGTACGGCAAGGACGTCAACGTCGGACGGGCCTATCTCCTCACCCAGATCGCCCTCCCTGACGACCCGGACACCGAGACCGCGCCCCGGGCGACCGCCCGTATCATCCGCATGTCCGAGACCATGGGGCTGATGTGCCCCGGCGCGGTCGCGACGGTCGTCGACGCCGTGGAGCAGGACGGCATGCTGTGGACCGTGACCGAATGGATCGACGGCACGCCCTTGGGCGAACTCGTCGCCCAGCAGGGCACGTTCAACTATGTGCGGGCGGCACGCATCGGGCTGGAGCTGCTCGATGTGCTGGAAGCGGCGCACGGCGAGGGCATCACCCACGGCGAACTCAGCCCCGGTCAGGTCTATGTGCAGGACCGGGGCGGGATCGTGGTCACCGGCTTCGGCCTGGCCGGTGCGACCCTGGCACCGAGGCTGTCCGCGCCGTCGTACGCCTCCCCCGAGCAGGCCCGCGACGAGCGCATCGGGCCGGCAGCCGACCTGTGGGCGCTGGGCGCGATCCTCTACACCATGGTCGAGGGACGCCCTCCGTTCCGGGACCGGGACCGGCCCGAGGCCACTTTGAAGGGCGTGGACCGGCTCCCGCTGCGCACCCCGGTGCACGCCGGGCCCCTCACCACCACCGTGCAGGGGCTGCTCCGCAAGAACTCCAGGGAGCGGCTGACCCGCCCAGTGGTGCGCGAGGCCCTCACCCGCGTCCTGACCGAGGACCCCGACACGCTCTCGGGCACCGTGGCGCGGCCCCGGCTGCGCGGTGTCTACACCGCCGCCTGCCATGCCGGCCCTGGCTGGAGCAGACGCACCATGGCCATCGGCACCGCGCTGGCCGTCGTGACCGTGGCGGCCGCCGTGCTGGCCGCCACCGATCAACTGCCGGGCACCGGCACCTCCGCGACCGACGCCGCGCCCCAGCCGTCGGTGTCCGCCACCGCGTCAGCCACGCCGCCGGACAGCCGCACCGACGGCAGGAACGCCGGCCCGTCCGCGTCACCCACGCCGACCGCATCGCGGACGACATCCGCGCCGTCGCCCTCGTCCTCCCCGTCGGCCGGCGCGCTGCCGCCGGGCTTCCACCGCTACACCGCACCCGAGGGCTTCTCCGTGGCCCTCCCCAAGGGCTGGAAACGGGTGCACACCTCGCGCGTCGGTGACCTTTCGACCCGCGTGACCTTCGGCGCGGACGGCGATCCCCGCACCCTCGCGGTCACCTACAGCACCGTCGTGGGCTCCGACCCGGTCGCCGTCTGGCGCGACGACGTCCAGCCCCAGCTGGAGAAGGACGACGGCTTCCAGCGGATCGGCGAGATCAAGGCCACGACGTACCAGGGCCACAAGGCAGCCGACATGGAGTGGCTCTCCGAGGCCGACGGCACGCGGGTGCGGACCTTCGGGCGCGGTTTCCTGCTCGGCGGCGGCCGTGGCTTCTCGCTGCGCTGGACGACTCCGGCCACCGACTGGAACGACTCCGCGAACCGGCTGGCGCTGGACACCTTCCTGCGGACCTTCCGGGTGTCCTCAGGCTGAGGCCCTGGGTGCGCGCAGCGCGCGCAGCGGGGGGCTGTGCAGCGGAGTGGTGTGCCACCGCGCTGTGAAGGTGCGGTCCGGCAGCGAGCACGTCACGGTCAGCCGGTGCGGTGTCTCCAGGAACAGGACGTCCACGGCGAGGGTGTCATCGTCGGCCCATCCGCCACTCACCGCGGTGGGCAGCGGCTCATCGGTGACGGTCCAGCCGCCCGCCCCGACCTGCAGGGCGAATTCGTGCCCGTCCTCGGTGAGATGCAGGGCCCAGCCGTCCGTGCCTCTGATCACCCCGGCCCCGGTCAGCTTCGGCTGCTCCACGCAGACGCCGCCGTACGGCGTGAACCCGGCGCCGGACCACTCCTGCGCCCGCTCCGGCGGTGCGGGCTTTCCTGCCGCTGGGGGCAGCGCGAGTCGCGTCAGCCGTTCCCGCAGGGCCGTGTCCTCCTGTTCGCGGTCCAGCAGCGGTTCGGGGCCGAAGGCCGGCAGCAGGTGCTGCCAGGCAAGGTCGAGCACCTGCTGCATCCGCTCGGTCGCCGCCGTCGTCGCGATCACGGCGTCATGCCCGGGCAGCACCAGGCAGAACTGCCCGTACGCGCCGTCGCCGCGGTAGCCGTGCCGGGAGGTCCAGAACTGCAAGCCGTAGCCCTGCTGCCAGTCCGACAGCGCACCCGCAGCCGTGCCGTCGCCGTTGCCGATGTGCGGGCGCGTCGCCTCGGCCACCCACCCCTCGGGCAGCAGGCGCCGACCCTCCCACACCCCGTCCTGCAGATACAGCTGGCCGAGCCGGGCGATGGCGTCGGTGGTGGCGTGCAGCCCGCTGAAGCCCAGTTCGCGGCCGGCCCGGTCGCGCAGCCAGGCCGCCTCGCCCATCCCGAGGGGGTCCAGCAGCCGCGGGCGCAGGTACTCGGTCAGCGGCTGACCCGTGACACGCTGCACGATCGCGGCAAGGGTGTAGGTCGTGGGCTGGTTGTAGGCGAAGACGGTCCCCGGCTCCCGCTCGGGCGGGAGCAGCAGGAAGCCGCGCACCAGGTCCGCTCGGTCGGTGGCGAGCGCCCGGTCGAGGGTCTCCGCCTCGTGCCCGCTGGCCATCGACGCCACGTGCCGCACCAGCATCGCGCGACTGCGTGGGTCGGTGATGTCGGCGTCGAACTCGGGAAAGTACGAGATCACCGGGTCGTCGAAGCGCAGCAGCCCCTCGCCGGCGGCGATCCCGGCGGCCGTCGCCGTGAAGCTCTTGCTGAGGGAGTACAGCAGGTGCGGTCGATCGAAGGTGTACGGCGCCCACCAGCCGGAGGCCACGAGGTGACCGTGTCGCATGATCATCAGGCTGTGCGGTTCGATGTCCGGCGCCGCTTCGAGGGCGTCGAGGAAGGCGTGGACGCCGGTGGCGTCGACACCTTGGGCGGCGGGGCTGCCGGCGGGCAGCGGGCGAGCACTCATGAAGGCATCCTGCCTGGTGAACCCTGGTCGATCGAGGGGCTGTTTTCCGCCGCCGGTCCAGGGGACTCGACGTTTATGGTGCAAATCGGATACACGATGATGACCGAGCAGGCCGGCCCCCGTGACCTCGTCGACCATCTGGTGCGGGCCGAGGGCGCCGGTTACGACTTCTCCGTGACCTCGGACCACTACTTTCCCTGGCTGCGCTCGCAGGGTCACTCGCCGTATGCGTGGAGCGTGCTGGGCGCTGCGGCCCAGGCGACCTCGAGCATTCCGCTGATGACCTATGTGACGTGTCCGACCGTCCGCTACCACCCGGCGGTGGTGGCGCAGAAGGCGGCCACGATGCAGTTGCTGTCCGAGGGCCGCTTCCGGCTGGGACTGGGCTCCGGCGAGAACCTCAACGAGCATGTGGTGGGCGGCGGTTGGCCGTCCGTCGATGTGCGGCACGAGATGCTGGAGGAGGCGGTGGAGATCATCCGGGCGCTCTTCAAGGGCGGCCATGTCAACCATCGCGGCACGCACTTCGACGTCGAGTCGGCCCGGCTGTGGGACCTGCCGGACCAGCCGCCGCCCATCGGCATCGCCGTCTCCGGCGAGCAGTCCTGCGCCCTCGCGGGCCGGCTCGCCGACCTGGTCATCGCCACCGAGCCCGAGGCGGGGCTGCTGACGGCGTTCGACCGGCACGGCGGAGAGGGCAAGCCGCGCGTGGGCCAGCTGCCCGTCTGCTACGCCCCCGACCGGGACACGGCGGTGAAGCGCGCGCACGCGCAGTTCCGCTGGTTCGGCGGCGGCTGGAAGGTCAACTCCGAGCTGCCGCACCCCGATTCCTTCGAGTCGGCGACCCAGTACGTCACCCCCGACGACGTCGCCGCATCGATCCCCTGCGGCGACAACCCCGACGACTTCGTCGAAGCCGTACGCCCCTACGCCGACGCCGGATTCGGCGAGATCGCCCTCGTGCAGATCGGCGGCGAGTCGCAGCCGGCGTATCTCGACTGGGCGGAGAAAACGCTGCTGCCGGCCCTGCGCGACAGCTTGGACTGACCTGGGAGCCCTCCCGCACGGCGCCCTGTTCAAAGCATCGCCAATGGGGCCTTAT
Organism: Streptomyces sp. NRRL S-646; assembly: GCF_000720765.1. Classification (GTDB taxonomy): domain Bacteria; phylum Actinomycetota; class Actinomycetes; order Streptomycetales; family Streptomycetaceae; genus Streptomyces. The sequence continues at coordinate 464,109 of NZ_JODC01000001.1, read as the reverse complement.
AGGCTGCCGGTCTGCAGATCTGCAGTCCGACCAGCTTTGCACAGGAGAGTCATCCGTGACCCTAGCGATCGTCCCGTCCGAGTCGTCCCCCGTCCCGCTGTCCGACCTCGTGGTGCGGGATGCGCGCGAGTTCGGGGTCTACGCGCGGACCGGAGGATGGGCCTTCGGCCTGATGGTGGCGCGCAGCGTACGGCCCGGTGGCCAGGGCGCGGAGGAGACGCCGAAGGTGTCCGCGAAGGAGTTCGCGGAGCTGGCCGGGTGCTCCCCCGAGCGCGTGATGCGTTACTACAAGGCCTGGGACCGGGCCGCCGACGACGGCATGGTCCCGCACTTCGAGGCGCTCGCGCCGGGCCAGGAGGTGGAGCTGCCGGACGCTGACGTGTGGCTGAGCTACTACGTGTCCCGCAACAGCGCGACCTCCGAGCGCGGCACCGCCATCGCGGAGGCCGCCGAGGCGGAGGGCATCCGGCCGACGAAGGCGCTGGAGGTCGCCGAGAACCCCACCGCCCTGCGCGCGGCGATCCTCGCCGACCCCTCCACCGCCCGGGCGGCACGCCAGGCGCTGCTCGACCGCGTCCGTGAAGACCCGGAGCTGCAGGCCGAGTTGGCGCGGGACGTCGTCCGTACCGACGACCTGAAGAAGGCCGTCGCCACCGAGAGCCGGGCCGCCGACCGGATCGGCTACGTGCGCCAGATCGCCGAGTCGGGGCAGGTCAAGACGCCCGCGGGGCAGACCATCGACGCGCCGGTCGACCTGCGCCAGGAGGCCGAGCGGCACCTGTCGCTCATCGACGAGCTCGAGGAGGACGAGGACAGCGGCGAGTGGGCCAGCGAGGCCTACGACACCATGAAGTCCCTCGTCGCCGAGGCCGTGGAGGCCGATCCCGAACTGCGCGTCCAGGAGCGGCGGACGAAGTTCTACAGCAGCCTGCAGAAGGCGACGAAGGCGTTCGAGGAGCTGACCTTCGACGACGTGCAGGACTTCGTCGAGGACGACATGGTCCAGCGCCTGGAGGAGCTCCAGCAGGCCATCGTCATGTGCCTGAGCGCGCTGCGCGGCGACAAGGGCTGAGGATCCGGCCGGGGGCGGGGCTGAGTAGCCGTACTCATGCCGTCGTCCAGCCGCTCGGCCAGCATGGGGGCTTCCACGAGGAGGAGCCCCATGACTGCTGTCCTGCACTCCGCCGTCCCGCGTCGGCGGCTGCCCGCCCTGCCGGCCGTCGTCGTGGCACTGGGGCTGGCCGCCTCGGTCTGGGGAGCGCGCGATCGCACCACCTGGTTCCTGGAGACGGTGTGGGTGCTGGTCGGGCTGCCGCTGGTGGTGCTGACCTGGCGCCGCTTCCCGCTGACGAACCTGCTGTGCTGCCTGCTGGCCGTCCATGCGCTGGTCCTGGCAGTGGGCGGCCACTACACCTACGCGCAGGTGCCGCTGGGCGACTGGGTGCGGGACACCTTCGGCCTGGCCCGCAACCCGTACGACCGTTTCGGCCATCTCATGCAGGGCTTCGTACCGGCGATTCTGGTACGGGAGTTGCTCAGCCGTACCTCGCCGCTGCGCGGCAGCCGCTGGCTGGCACCGCTGACCGTGTGCGCGTGTCTCGCCTTCAGTGCTGTCTTCGAGATGCTGGAGTGGCTGGCCGCGGTGACCGGCGGGCATTCCGCGGACGCCTTCCTGGCCACGCAGGGCGACGTGTGGGACACGCAGTGGGACATGTTCTGCGCGTTGATCGGCGCCACGGTCTCCGTGCTGGTCCTCTCCCGCCTGCACGACCGGCAGCTCGACGCCCTGGGTGTCACTCCGTATGGCGGTGACGGGTCCACAGCGGCACCCCGTACCAGCACAGCGCGTACCACGCGACCACACCCGTGACGATCCAGGGCACGGCCCCGTTGTGGGTGGCGACCCGGAGGATCAGCAGCAGCGAGGAGGTCATGGTGGCGAGCAGGAGCGCCAGACCGACGAAGGTCATCCGCGAGGCCCACTCCACGGCCTGCGGCTTGACCCGGCGCCCGGCCACCAGGCGGTGCAGGGAGACGGGCCCGATCAGCGCGCCGGTCGCGGCGGCGCCCAGCACCACGGTCACGATGTAGATGGTCTTGTCGGTGGATCCCAGTGAGGCGTACTTCTGCTGAAAGACAACGGTGAGCAGGAAGCCGAACAGGATCTGCACCCCGGTCTGGGCGACCCTGACCTCCTGGATCAGCTCACCCCACTTCCGGTCGGCTCTCTCCTCCTCGGTCTCGTGCCGCCCCCACTCGTTCAGTTCGGCTCTGCTGTTTGTGGCCGGCAAGGTTCCTCCCGGCTCGATCGCCCCGGATGTCTACCTGACCCGGGTTCCCTCTTCGCGCAGGATTGACCGGGCCGAGCGCAATCGGCCCGGTTTGGGCGATCACCGGGCGGTTACACGGAGCGCATGGCGTACGACGACCACCCGAGGAGTCCGACGACCATGTCCGGCACCGAGCTCACAGTCACTGTCAGCGGCGGCACCGCCGCGGACGCACGCGCAGTCGTGCGGGTCCTGGAGCCCGCCTTCGGTATGGCGAAGGAGGAGCTTCCCGCCGACGACGAGGTCACCGTCCACACGGCGAGGTTCGAGCACGAGCCGGCCGGGCAGCCGTCCGAGGCCGGCCCCGCCGGCCATCTGTCCGGGGCGGTGACGTTGACCGTGCAGGGCTCGCCCGTGGCGGTGGCGCAGGCGCGCGAGACGCTCACCCACGCCTTCACGGCCCAGGACCAGGGTTCGGTCTCCGGCGACCAGGAGCAGGAGTGGCAGCTGCTCCTGGAGCCGTGAGCCGGTCGCCGCGGTCTACCAGCGGGCTTCCACCTGGTCCTTGATCCGGCGGTCGTAGAGGTCGCGGATCGCGGTGAGTGTCTCGTCCGTGAGCTGCGGGAGCCTGGCGGCGGCCGCGTTGGCGCGGGCCTGCTCGGGTGAGCGGGCGCCGGGGATCACGGTGGTCACGCCGGCCTGCTGCACGATCCAGCGCAGCGCGAGCTGGGCAGGCGTGTAGCCCTCCGGCGCGAGCGCGGAGAACTCGGCGGCGGCCTCGACGCCGGTCGTGTAGTCGACGCCGGAGAAGGTCTCGCCCACGTCGAAGGACTCGCCGTGCCGGTTGTAGGTGCGGTGGTCGTTCTGCGGGAAGACGGTGTCCTTGGTGTACTTGCCCGACAGCAGGCCGGAGGCGAGCGGGACACGGGCGATGATGCCGACGCCGGCCTCCTGCGCTGCCGGGAGGACCTCGCGCAGCGGCTTCATACGGAAGGCGTTGAGGATGATCTGCACGCTCGCCACGTTCGGCCGGGCGATCGCGGTCAGCGCCTCCGCGCAGGTCTCCACGCTGACGCCGTAGGCCGCGATGCGTTCCTCCTCGACCAGGGTGTCCAGGGCGTCGAACACCTCGTCCGTGGAGTACACGGGCGTCGGCGGGCAGTGCAGTTGTACGAGGTCGATGCGGTCGACGCCGAGGTTGCGCCGCGAACGGTCGTTCCAGGCACGGAAGTTGTCGAGGACGTAGTTCTCGGGGATCTGCTCGACGCGGCGGCCCATCTTCGTGGCGACCAGCACATGCAGGTCCGGCCTGCCGCTGAGGAATGCGGCGATGGTCTGCTCGCTGCGCCCGTCGCCGTACACGTCGGCGGTGTCGAAGAAGGTCACCCCCGACTCGGCCGCCGCCTCCAGCACCGCCAGGGCTTCCTTGTCGTCGACGTCTCCCCAGTCGGCGCCCAGCTGCCATGTGCCAAGACCGACGACGGATGCATGCTGACCCGACCTACCGAATGTGCGCTCGTCCATGGGGGCAGTCTGTCATCCGTCACGCCTGCGCACGGAACCGGCGGGTCCGGAGCGCCATCTGTGAATTTCTCACTCGGACGAGTGATGGTATTGGACAGGAATCCTGCACGTGTCAACGGTCCCCTAGCGTGAACCCGTGACTGATTGTTCAGCGAGCAACTTCTCGTCCGGGCCGTCGGAGAACACGTCGTTGAGCCGCCGCGGCTTCCTGGTCGGCGCGGCCGCGCTGGCCGCCGGCCCCGTGCTGATCGCGGCCGATCCGGCGGTCGCCGCGCAGGAGCTGCCGGACTTCCCGGCGGATGTCTCCCTGTACCGCTCGGCATACCGCAACTGGGTCGGCGAGATCACCGCGGACGGGCTGTGGGCCTGCGCTCCGGCCGCCGCGTATCAGGTGGCCGAGGTCGTCAACTGGGCCTGGCGGCACGGCTGGAGGGTGCGCGCCCGGGGTTCCGCGCACGGCTGGTCGCCGCTGACGATCACCGAGGGCACCGCGTCGGACGCCTCCGTTCTCCTCGTGGACACCGCGCGTCATCTCACCGGCCTGTCGCTGGACTCGGCGAGCGCGGTGCGGGCCGGCACCGGTGTCACGATGGAGGCCCTGCTCGCCTATCTGGAGGGGCACGGGCTGGGGGTCACCGCCGCACCCGCTCCCGGTGATCTCACCCTGGGCGGCGCGCTCGCCATCGACGCGCACGGCACCGCCGTACCGGCGCAGGGCGAGCAGCGGGTGCCGGGGCACACGTACGGTTCGCTCAGCAATCTGGTGCTGTCGCTGACGGCGGTCGTGTGGGACGAGAGCGCGGGCGCGTATGTGCTGCGGACGTACGACCGCGACGAGGCGGACTGTGCCGCGCTGCTGACCCACCTCGGCCGTGCGCTGGTGACGGAGGTCGTGCTGCGGGTGGGCGCGAACGTCAATCTGCGGTGTGTGAGCCGTACGGACATCCCGGCGGCCGAACTCTTTGCGGCGCCGGGCTCCGGCGGGCGCACGCTGGCGAGTTGCCTCGACGCGTCGGGCCGCGTGGAGGCCATTTGGTTCGCCTTCACCGAGCGCCCGTGGCTCAAGGTGTGGAGCGTGGCGCCGACGCGGCCGCTCACCTCGCGGCATGTGACATCGCCGTACAACTACCCGTTCTCCGACAACGTGCCGACCGTGGTGGCGGATCTGGTGGGGCGAATGACCTCGGACGCGGCCTGGTATCTGGCTCCGGTGCTGGGCAACGCGCAGTACGACGTGGCGGCACTCGGGCTGGTGGCGACGCTGTCCGCCGACATCTGGGGACCGTCGAAGAACACCCTGCTCTATATCAAGCCGACGACCCTGCGGGTGGCCGCGAACGGCTACGCCGTGCTCACCACGCGGGCCCAAGTGCAGCAGGTGGTCGCCGAGTTCACGTCCTTCTACCGGGAGCGGCTCGCCGCTTACGCGGCGCTGGGCCGCTTCCCGGTGAACGGTTCGGTGGAGATCCGGGTGACCGGGCTCGACGACCCGGCCGATGCCGAGCTGGACGGTGCGCGCGCCCCGTTGCTGTCGGCGCTGCGGCAGAGCGACACGCATCCGGAGTGGGACACGGCGGTGTGGCTGGACGTCCTGACGCTGCCGGGCACACCGTATGCGGAGGCCTTTCTGCGCGAGCTCGAACAGTTCCTGCTGCGCACGTTCGACGGGGAGCACGCGCTCACGCGGGTCGAGTGGTCCAAGGGCTGGGCCTACACGGAAGAGGCGGCCTGGAGTGACGAGGAGGTGCTGGGCACGGCGGTGCCTGCGTCGCTGGGCGAGGCGGCGTGGGGGCAGGCGGCCGGAACCCTGGACCGACTCGACCCGCACCGCGTCTTCGGCAACGGCTTCCTCGACCGGTTGCTGCATTGAGCGCTGCCGTTGCCGCAAGGGTCTGGGCGAGCTCGGGTGCCAAAGCAGGCCCTGCGAGCCCTCGCCACCGGCAAGGCCCCGCATCGGAGCTGTGACGCCGTCGCGCCTTTCCTGTATGGCCGTCGGGACGAGGCGGATCGATCTCACCACTCCGGCGGTGCCCGGCAGAGGAACCAGGAGACCGCTGCCGTGGCCGCCGCCCGTTCGTGGCTACGGCCGCGGCATTCCTTCGCCCGGTGTGAGGTGTGTCTGCACCGCGGGCGCGTAGCGGGCCACCGTCTCCTCCAGTGCGGCGCCCCGCACATGGGCGCCGCGTGCGATGCCGTACATCACCCCGAGGCCCAGCAGGTTCGCGACGGCCAGCTCGGCGCGCAGGCCCGCTTCGGGGCCGTCGAGGCGTTCGGTGAGGCGTTCGGTGACCTGGGTGCGGAAGTTGGCGCGCAGGATGTCGCCCTGTGCGCCGTGCAGGGGCGCGAACACGATCCGCAGGAGCGGGTCGGCGCCCTGCTGCGACTGGCTGACCAGCACATGTCGGACCATGTGCCGGCCGAGCTCGTCCAGCGGTGCGTCGAGCAGGGCGTCGGCGTCGGTCTCGAAGGACATGACGCGGGCGAAGAGGGTGTCCTTGTTGCCGAAGTACTTCAGGATCAACGGGGGGCTGACACCCGCTCGTTCGGCGACGGCCTTGAGTGTGATGTCGGCGTGGGCGTGGCGGGCCAGGAGGTGGCGGGCAGCCTTGAGGATGGCCGCCTTGGTCGCCTCGGCGTCCCGGCGGGCGGGCGCGGACGTGGTGGGGGGAGTGCTCACGGACTCATGCTCCCTCCAGCGCCTCGTCGCGGGGATCCCGGGTCCGCCCGCGGGTTCGGGGTGTCCTGCCCGTCGCCGCGTCGCCGGGGATGGTCAGGGCCGCGGCACTGGCCGCCAGGGCGACCGCGCCGGCGAGGCCGAAGGCGAGCAGATAGCCGTGCAGGGTGGGCACGGGGGCCCCGCCGACCAGGCTGGTGTGGTGGACCAGCACGGCGGCGACGGCGGCGCTGGAGACGGCCTGGCCGATGGTGCGCATCAGGACGTTGACGCCGTTGGCGGAGGCGGTCTGCTCGGCGGGGACGGCGCGCAGGATCAGCGTGGGCAGGGCCGAGTAGGCGAGTGTCGTGCCGGTGGACACCACCGTCGCCCCCAGGATGATCATCCAGAGGTCGCGGCTGTCGGCGATGCGCACCGCGTAACCGCAGGCGATGACCGCGGCCCCGAGGGCGAGGGTGATGCGCGGGCCGCGGGCCGCGGAGATGCGGGCCGAGACGGGTGAGAAGAGCAGCATGGTGACGCCGCCGGGCAGCAGACACAGGCCTGTCTGCACGATCGACAGCCCGAGCCCGTACCCGGTGGCCTTGGGCGCCTGCACGAGCTGGGCGGTCACCAGGGAGTTGGCGTAGAAGGCGAATCCGGTGAGCAGGGCCGCCACGTGCGACAGGCCCACGCGCGGCCTGGACACCAGCCGCAGGTCGACCAGCGGGAGTTCGGTGCGCAGCTGCTGCCACCACCACAGTGCCAGTACGACGACGGCGCCGAGGAAGAGGCCGAGGACACGCGTGCTCCCCCACCCCCACTGCCCGCCCTGCGAGACGCCCAGCAGCAGGCACACCAGCCCTGCGGCCAGACCCAGCGCGCCCGGCACGTCGAAGCGACCGGGCTGCCGCACGGGCGACTCCTTCACCGCCCACCACACCGCCGTCACGCCGAGCGCGCCGAGGGCACTGGTCAGCCAGAACATGGTGTGCCAGTCGGCGTACTGCACGACCAGCGCGGCCAGCGGCAGGCCCAGGGCGGCGCCGATGCCGACAGTGGAGCTCATCAGCGCCACCGCGGAGCCCCGGCGCTCGGGCGGCAGCTCGTCGCGCAGGATGCTGATCGACAACGGCACCACGGAGGCGGCGGCGCCCTGCAGGGCGCGGGCCGCGATGAGGACGGCGATGTCGGACGACAGGGCGCACATCACCGAGCCGACGGTCATCAGGACGAGGGCCGACGTCAGCACCCTGCGTTTGCCGTACATGTCGCCGGCCCGGCCGAGCACCGGGGTGAGCACGGCGCCGGACAGCAGCGTCGCCGTGACCATCCAGGAGACCGTGCCGGCAGAGGCGCCCGTCAGCCGCGGCAGATCGGGCAGGAGCGGTACGACGACGGTCTGCATGACGGCCATGAGAATGCCGCCGAACGCCAGCACCGGAATCGTGAGCCGGTCACGCAGGGCTCCTGTTCCGGAGGTGCGGGATATCGGGCCTGGCTGGTCCATCGGCACTCCAGCGACGGTGCGGCGAAAGTACGGGTGAATACTCATTCACCTTAGCCGGTGAATTGCCATTCACTAAAGAGGGCGGGCTGCCGCGACGCCGGATGTGCCCTTGATGCGGGTGCGGACGTCGAGCAGCGGGATCACGTCAGTTTCCCGAGGTGAGGCAGGCCACGGAAGGCGCAGTCACCCGCCAAGGACCACCCGGAACGCAGGGGCGGCGAGAAGGAATTTCCCCTTCCGGGTGTCGCGGGGCACCCGGCACGGCAAGATCACCTTCGTTCAGCCTTGTACAACATGTCGGCAATTGTCCTGATCGCAGCCAACCGCTCCCGACGGATTTCTCCTGGTCTCGGCGGGGCCGATAGGCATTCCGGGTCGTCAACCGAACGAACCCTGGAGATCACCCGTGCCGACCTTGACCCGACGCCGCGCGCTCACCGCGGCGGCCGCCCTCACCGCGGCCGCCGCCGCCCACACCGCCGCCGCCCCTGCCGCGACCGCCGCCGACCATCAGCATCCCGGCTCCCCCGAGCCGTTCGACGAGGTCTACAAGGGCCGCCGGATACAGGGCCGGATGGCCTCCGGGGGCGGCCACCACCACGGCTCCGGTTATGCCGTCCTCGTCGACGGGGTCGAGCTGCACGTCATGCAGAACGCCGACGGCACCTGGATCAGCGTCGTCAGCCACTACGCCCCGGTGCCCACGCCGCACGCGGCCGCACGCGCCGCCGTCGACGAGCTGCAGGGCGCCCGGCTCGTCCCTTTCCCCGCCAACTGACCTTTCGCGAAAGCACCTTGGGAGCAACCGCACCATGACCGTCCGCAAGAACCAGGCGAGCCTGACCGCCGACGAGAAGCGGCGCTTCGTCGCCGCCGTCGTCGAACTCAAGCGCAGCGGCCGCTACGACGCCTTCGTCACCACCCACAACGCCTTCATCCTCGGCGACACCGACAACGGCGAACGCACCGGCCACCGTTCACCGTCCTTCCTGCCCTGGCACCGAAGATTCCTGCTGGAGTTCGAGAGCGCCCTGCAGTCGGTGGACGCATCGGTCGCGCTGCCCTACTGGGACTGGAGCACCGACCGCTCACCCCGTTCCTCGCTGTGGGCCCCGGACTTCCTCGGCGGCACCGGGCGCAGCCGTGACGGCCAGGTGATGGACGGCCCGTTCGCCGCGTCCGCGGGCAACTGGCCGATCAACGTGCGGGTGGACGGGCGTACGTTCCTGCGGCGCCAACTGGGCGCGAACGTACGGGAGTTGCCGACGCGGGCCGAGGTCGAGTCGGTGCTTTCCACAGTGATATATGACATGCCACCGTGGAACAGCGCCTCGGACGGCTTCCGCAACCATCTGGAGGGCTGGCGCGGCGTGAACCTGCACAACCGGGTCCATGTGTGGGTCGGCGGACAGATGGCCACCGGCGTCTCCCCCAACGACCCCGTGTTCTGGCTCCACCACGCCTACATCGACAAGCTGTGGGCCCAGTGGCAGCGGCGCCACCCCGGCTCCGGCTATCTGCCGACCGCCGGCACACCGGACGTGGTCGACCTCGACGAGACGATGAAGCCGTGGAACGACGTACGGCCCGCCGATCTCCTGGACCACACCGCCCACTACACCTTCGACACCGACTGACGGCCGGGACGAGGCGGTTTGCTCCGCAGGTCAGGGGTACCCGCGCCGGACGCAACCGATGTGAGAGCGAAGGAGGGGTTCACCCGTGTCGCAGGTCGAGGAATCCATCGAGGTCGGCGTCCCGGTGCACACCGCCTACAACCAGTGGACTCAGTTCGAGACGTTCCCCGAGTTCATGAACGGCGTGGACCGCATCGAACAGCGCACCGACACGCTCACGCACTGGGTGACCAGCGTCAACGGCGTGCACCGGGAGTTCGATGCGGAGATCACCGAGCAGATCCCGGACGAGCGGGTCGCCTGGACGACCGTCGCGGGTCAGGCCCGGCAGGCCGGGGCGGTGACCTTCCACCGCCTCGACGACAACCACACCAAGGTCATGCTGCAGATGGACTTCCATCCCGACAGCGTCACCGAACAGGTCGGCGACAAGCTCGGCTTTGTGAAGCGGCAGACCAAGGGCGACCTGGAGCGCTTCAAGAAGTTCATCGAGGCGCGCGGCCAGGAGACCGGGGAGTGGCGCGGCGTGGTCACCTGACCTGCACCCGGTCCTGAACGGTGTGCCGTACGGCCGCGGCCCTAACCGACCTCCGCCGTACGGCACTCCGGGTGCCCCCAGCCCTGTCCGTTCTTGGCGATGGGCTCGCCGGCCCCGTAGGAACGGCCGCACAGGCAGCGGCCCGGGAACTTCGCCTTGATGGTGCGGGACGACGAGCCCGCACGCTGCCGGGACGCGGCCTGCTTGCGGCGCGGGGCGCCCGAGGCCGGGGTGTCCGGGGAGGGCGGCGGCACCGGTGAACCGAGGTCGCTGCCTGCGGGCTCCTGGACCTTGGCGGCCTGGCTTGCGGCGCGGTCGGCGAAGTCGTTGAGCGGGTCGCCGTCGACCTGGTGGGCGGGCACGTAGCGGAAGTCGACGGAGCGGCCGTCGAGCAGTTCGTCGATGCGTACGACCAGCTCCTGGTTGGCGACCGGCTTGCCGCCGGAGGTCTTCCAGCCGTTGCGCTTCCAGCCGGGCAGCCAGGTGGTGACGGCCTTCATGGCGTACTGGGAGTCCATGCGGACCTCGAGCGGGACGTCCGGGTCGGTCGCTGCCAACAGGCGTTCCAGAGCGGTGAGTTCGGCGACGTTGTTGGTTGCCGTGCCGAGCGGCCCCGCCTCCCAGCGGGCCGGGGTCGCGGAGTCGTCGGAGACGACCCATGCCCAGCCCGCCGGTCCCGGATTTCCCTTCGAAGCCCCGTCGCACGCGGCCACCACACGTTCACGCATGGCCTCGATCATGCCACGGGCGGGCGGGGACCTCGACCATCGTCCGGGAGACGCCTCGCAGGTCCTAGACGTCCTTCGTCTTGGGCAGCTCTCCCTCGGTCCTCGTGATGTCGATCACCGAGAAGCTCGCGCCCTGCGGGTCGCTGATCGCCGCGAAGCGGCCGTAGGGGCTGTCCATCGGCCCGAAGCGCAGGACGCCGCCGAGCTTGGTGGCCTTGGCGACCGCGTCGTCGCAGTCGGGGACGACGAAGTAGAGATTGATGTAGGACGGCACCTCGGGCGGGAACTCCTCGCCCATCTTCATCCGGCCGAGGACCGTGGTGTCGCCGAGGTTGAACATGCGGAAGTCGACATTGTCGTCGACGATCTGCTGGGCCGTGTACGGGAAGACGGCACTGAAGAACGCGTCGGCCTTCTCGGGTTCGCGGGTGAAGACCTCGGCCCAGCCGTAGGCGCCCGGCTCGGCGGTCGCCTCGAAGCCCTCGTGGGTGCCACCCTGCCACACGCCGAAGACGGCGCCGCTGGGCTCGCGGGCGATGCACATGGTGCCGAACTCGCCGACCTGCATGGGCTCCATCAGCACCTCTCCGCCGTTCTCACGGATCCTGGCGGCGGTGGCGGCGGCGTCCGGTGAGGCGAAGTAGAGGCACCACTGCGACGGGGCCTCCTGGCCCGGCATCGGCGGTACGACGGCGGCGACCGCCTTGCCGTCCGAGTAGGCCTGGGTGTAGTTGCCGTACTCCGACGACGCCTCGCCGAAAGTCCAGCCGAGGACGTCACCGTAGAAGCTCTTCGCTCCCTCGACGTCGCCGAACATCGCGTCGGCCCAACAGGGGGTTCCCTCAGGTTGTACGGCCATGGCTGCGGCCCTCTCCCGAATCGGCGGATGGTCCGTTTCCTCACGCTAGTCATGCGTCGGGCGAAGCGCGCGCCGAACGCCCGGGTCCGTTTCAGACTGGACGGGAAGGGCCTCGGCACACTTTCGACGCTGCGGACGGGGTGCGGAATGGCGGACGGGACGATGCGGGCGTGGTCGGTGGTGACACCGGGACCGGTCGAGGAGAACGGTCTGCAGCTCGTGGAGAAACCGGTACCGGTGCCCGGCGACGACGAGCTCCTCGTGCAGGTGCGCGCCTGCGGGGTGTGCCGCACCGATCTGCATGTCAGCGAGGGGGATCTGCCGGTGCACCGGGCGGGGGTGACGCCAGGGCACGAGGTCGTGGGCGTGGTGGCCGGGTCCGGGGCGGGGGTCGCAGGCTTCGCGACCGGGGACCGGGTGGGGGTGGCATGGCTGCGGCGCACGGACGGCACCTGCGGCTACTGCTCGCGCGGGGCCGAGAACCTGTGCCCGTCCTCGCGGTACACCGGCTGGGACGCGGACGGCGGTTACGCCGAGTACACGACCGTGCCTGCCGCGTTCGCCCACCGCCTGCCGGATGCCGTCGACGACGTGGCGCTTGCGCCGCTGCTGTGCGCCGGGATCATCGGCTACCGGGCGCTGCGGCGTGCGGCGCTGCCGCCGGGCGGGCGGCTGGGTCTGTACGGGTTCGGGGGCAGCGCCCACCTGTGTGCGCAGCTGGCGCTGGCCGAGGGCGCCACCGTGCACGTGCTCACCCGCGGGGCGGCGGCGCGGCAGCTCGCGCTCGGCCTGGGCGCCGCCTCCGCGCAGGACGCGTACGCCTTGCCGCCCGAGCCCCTGGACAGCGCGATCCTGTTCGCCCCGGTCGGCGATCTGGTCCCGGTCGCGCTGCGCGCCCTCGACCGCGGCGGCACCCTTTCGATCGCCGGCATCCACCTCAGCGACACACCGCCCCTGCACTACGAGACCGACCTGTTCTACGAGAAACAGATACGCAGCGTCACCTCCAACACCCACGAGGACGCCCGCGAGTTCCTGGCTCTGGCCGCCCGGCACGGCGTCCACGCCACCACCCACACCTATCCCCTGACGCGGGCCGACGAGGCACTGCGGGACCTCAAGGCCGGACGCTTCGACGGGGCGGCAGTGCTGGTGAACGACCTGTAGCGAGGCGTGCGACGGCGGGGTACGGGGTCGGGCGACCGGCGTGGGAGCGCGAAGGTGCAGGCGCACTGTCTCGTCCGCGAGGTTTCCGTTACCAGGAGGTGAAACCGCCCCCTTCGCGCCGTACCGGGGCATCTGCGGGACTGTTTGCCTTGTACAGGCGGCGCGCGGCTGCCGTCCGCCTCGACGTCGCCTTCATCCGCGACCACTCCGCTCACTCCTGTACATCGCCGTGTACGTCCCCAGGGAGGGAATGTGTCCGCCCCCGAAAGCACCTCCTCACCCGCCACCGACGAACCCGCCATCGATCCCGACAGCGAGGGCCGGCTGACCAGTCTCAGCACCAAGGCGGCTCGCCAGCTCGCCACGACCACCAAGTCCGAACCGCAGATGCAGGCCATCAGCTCGCGCTGGCTGCTGCGGACGCTGCCGTGGGTGGACATCAAGGGCGGCACCTACCGGGTCAACCGGCGTCTGCAACTGAGGATCGGGCGCGGACGGGTGCAGTTCGAGCAGAACGGCGCCGACGACATCAAGGTCATCCCCGAGACGCTGACCGAACTGCCCGTGCTGCGTGGCTACCCCGACATCGGTGTCCTCAAGGAGGTCGCCACCCGTTTCCGGGTCCGGGAGGTGCGGGCGGGACAGGTGCTGTTCGAGGCCGGGCAGCCGGTCACGGAGGCCTATCTCGTGGTGCACGGCAAGTTCACCCGGTACACCGCGGGCAAGTACGGCGAGGAGGAGATAACCGGGGTCGTCGCCGACGGCGACCAGATGGGCGACGAGGCCATCGGGCAGTCCAGCCCGATCTGGCTGAGCTCGGTGCGGGCGGAGACGGCCGGCGTGCTGCTGGTGCTGCCCTGGGACGTCGTCACGGAGTTCACCGGCCGGGTGCCGTCCCTCGCCGCACACCTGGAGGCGTTCGCAGCCCGGCAGAAACTGCCCATGAACCGCAAGGGCGAGGCGGACGTCCCTGTACACGCCGGCCATGTCGGCGAGCCGACGCTGAGCGGCGGCTTCGTGAACTACGACCTCGCCCCGCGCGAGTACGAGTTGTCGCTCACCCAGACCGTGCTGCGGGTCCATACCCGGGTCGCCGACCTCTACAACCACCCGATGGACCAGACCGAGCAGCAACTGCGCCTGACGGTCGAGGAGATCCGCGAGCGCCAGGAGTGGGAGCTGGTCAACAACCGGGAGTTCGGACTGCTGCACAACGTCGACTACGGCCAGCGCGTCAGCACCTTCACCGGCCCGCCGACCCCGGACGACATGGACGAACTGCTGGCCATGCGCCGCAGGACCAAGGTGTTCCTCGCCCATCCGAAGGCGATCGCGGCCTTCTTCCGGCAGTGCAACCGGCGCGGCCTGGTGCCGGGCACGGCGACCGTCGAGGGACACGAGATTCCTGCCTGGCGCGGGGTCCCGATCTTCCCCTGCAACAAGATCCCGGTCAGCAACGACCACACCAGCAGCATCATCGCGCTGCGCACCGGAGAGTCCGACCAGGGGGTGATCGGGCTCTACCAGACCGGCATCCCCGACGAGTTCCAGCCGGGCCTGAACGTGCGGTTCATGGGCATCGACACGGCCGCGATCATCCGCTACCTGGTGACGGCCTACTACTCGCTGGCCATCCTGGTGCCGGACGCGGCCGGGATCCTGGAGAACGTCCAGATCGGCCGGACGGCCGAATGAGGGTGGAACACGGAATGAGCACGCCCGCTTCCTCGTCCTCACTGCCCGGGCCGCCCAACCTGGTCCGCACCGTGCGCACCCGGCGCGGCGGCGCGATCCCCGGGCTCAGGTACCGGCAGGTCGCCCCCGCCGACCCGGCGAAGGTCGAGGAGGTCGACCGCAGGCTGGAGGCCTGGGCCCACCGCCTCGACCTGTTCCCGAAGGCGTGGTCGGGCGACTTCTCGGGGTTCCAGTTCGGCCGGGCCGTGGTGCTCCAGCATCCGGCGGCGGCCGACTTCGAACGCCTCACCGCAGCCGGCAAGTTCCTCCTGGCGGAGAACCTCCTCGACAACTGCTACTGCGAGGAGGACGAGGGCAGGGGCGGCGCCCGCCGCGGCCTCGGCGGCCGCCTGGTCCTGGCCCAGTCGGCGCTCGACCCCTTCCACACCACACCCGCGCTGCAGGACCAGTGGGCGCACGGAGTGCAGGCCGACGGACCGCTGCGCTCGTACCACTGGGCGATGAAGCACTACGCCGCCGTCGCCACCCCCAGCCAGACCGACCGGCTCCTGCACGACATGGCGCGGCTGCACCTCGGCTATCTCGGCGAGGCCGCGTGGGCGGAGGTCCGGTATGTGCCGCAGGTGTGGGAGTACCTGGTGATGCGGCAGTTCAACAACTTCCGCCCCTGCCTTTCGATCGTCGACGCCGTGGACGGCTACGAGCTGCCCGAGGCGGTCTACGCCCGTCCGGAGATCCAGCGCATCACCGCACTCGCCGGCAACGCCACCACCATCGTCAACGACCTGTACTCCTTCACCAAGGAGCTGGCGAGCGACCCCACCCACCTCAATCTCCCGCAGGTCGTCGCCGCCAACGAGCGGTGTGGGCTGAAAGCCGGCTATCTGAAGGCCGTCGAGATCCACAACGAGATCATGACCGCGTTCGAGGACGAGTCCGCCCTCCTGTCCGCCACCTCACCCCTCGTGGAGCGCTACGCCCGGGGCCTGTCCGACTGGGTGGCCGGCAACCACGAGTGGCACGCCACCAACACCCACCGCTACCACCTGCCCAACTACTGGTAGCACCAGCACTGCTGACATTCCGTCAGACGTATCACGAGGAGTCCTAGTTGACCATCGCCCCCCACGCCGACACCAAGGCGGCACCGGTGCCGACCCAGTCCACGTACCAGAACCGCGTCGCGGACTACTGGAACGCCGAGGAGAACCCGGTCAACCTCGAACTCGGCAAGATCGACGACCTCTATCACCACCACTACGGCGTCGGCGACGTCGACTGGACCGTGCTCGACGAGCCCGACCCCGACCTGCGGCGGGGACGTATCACCACCGAACTGCACCGCCTGGAACACGCCCAGGCGGAACTCCTCGCCGGTCACCTCGGCCCGCTCTCCACCACCGACCGCGTCTTCGACGCCGGCTGCGGGCGCGGCGGCGGCAGTGTGGTGGCGCATCTGCGCTACGGCTGCCATGCGGACGGCGTGACGATCTCCGCCAAGCAGGCCGCGTTCGCGGGCGAGCAGGCCCGCAAGCGGGGCATCGACACCCAGGTGCGCTACCACCACCGCAACATGCTGGACACCGGCTTCGCGACCGGCGCGTACGCGGCGTCGTGGAACAACGAGTCGACCATGTACGTCGAGCTGGAGCTGCTGTTCGCCGAGCACTCCCGGCTGCTGCGCCGCGGCGGGCGCTATGTGGTGGTCACCGGCTGCTACAACGACACCTACGGGCGGACGTCCCGCGAGGTGTCCCAGATCAACGCCCACTACATCTGCGAAATCCACCCGCGCTCGGAGTACTTCCGGGCGATGGCCCGCCACCGTCTCGTCCCCGTCCACGTACAGGACCTCACGGCCGACGCCATCCCCTACTGGGAGCTGCGACGGCAGGCAGACCACCTGGTCACGGGCATCGAGGACACGTTTTTGACCGCGTACAAGAACGGCAGTTTCCAGTATCTGCTGATCGCAGCCGACCGGGTGTGATCCCAGCGGTCACGCCGTAGACGCCCACGCGCTCCGGGGCGCACGTACCGGCACGGGCCTGTGCGATCAATGCGGCATCCCCGCATCGCACGAGCCCGTGCCGGAACCCCCCCGAGCGGCTCCCCCTTGAACCGTGGGCAATTACTGTTCTACCTTCACCACATGGTCGGGGCATCAACGCCCGCTCACCAGCGGCACAACGGGCGGACGCCAGACAGTTCGGGTGATGCGGCATGCGACCGCACCTCGCTCTGATCGAGGACGACCCCGACTTCGCACTGATGTGCCGTTCCTATCTGGAGCGCGCGGGCTTCACGGTCACCTGGGCCATGGACGCGCGCGCCGGCAAGGCCGCCCTGTACGAGGGCGGTATCGACCTCGCCGTTCTCGATCTGGGACTGCCGGACGGCAGCGGCCTCGAGCTGCTGCGGGCGCTGCGGTCCACCAGCCGGCTGCCGGTCATCGTCGTGACGGGGCGCGGCGCCGAGGCCGACCGGGTGGCGGGCCTGGAGATCGGTGCGGACGACTACCTGGTCAAGCCGTTCTCGCAGCGGGAACTGGTGGCCCGTATCCACGCCGTGCTGCGCCGCTCGCAGCCGCCCGAGATGCCGAGCGTGCTCCAGGTCGGCGCACTGCGCATCGACTCCGCCGCCCGCCTGGCGTCCGTCGACGGTGTCCAGCTGATGCTGCGCCCCAAGGAGTACGCGCTGCTGGAGATGCTGGCCGCCGCACCGGGCCGGGTGTTCTCGGCGGAACAGCTGCTGGAGCGGATCTGGGGCACGTCCTGGCAGCAGGCCGCGACCGTGGTGGAGCACGTGTACCGGCTGCGCGGCAAGCTCGCCGGCCTGCCCGCACCGGCGCCACGGATCACCACCGTCCGCGGCTACGGCTACCGCCTCGACCCCTGAGTCACCGCTTCGGCCGCGGAGGTCCGACCATGTCCGATGCGCCGGACTTCCGGAGCCTGTTCGCCGCGACGCTCTCCCCGCTGCTCATCCTCAGCCCCGACTTCACGATCGTCGAGGTCAACCGCGCCTACCTCACGGCGACCCGCACGGAGCGGAGCATCGTCGGCCGCCCCGTCTTCGACGTGTTCCCCGACAACCCGGACGACCCGTCGGCCGACGGCGTCGCCAATCTGCGCCGTTCGCTCCAGACGGTGGTGTCGAGCCGCCGCACGGACACGATGGCGCTGCAGCGCTACGACATCCCGGCGGGCAAGGAGGGCGCGTTCACCGAGCGGTACTGGAGCCCGGTCAACACGCCGGTGCTCGGTGACGACGGGCAGGTGCGCTACATCATTCACCGGGTCGAGGACGTCACCGAGTTCGTGCAGCTGCGGCGGGTGGGGCGGGAGCAGCAGCGGGCCGTCGCCGAGGCGGAGATGCGCGCCGAGGGCATGGAGATCGACCTGTTCGTACGGGCCCGGGAGATCCGCGAGGTCAACGAGCAGCTGAGCCGGGCCAATCACGAACTGGACGCGGCGGGCCGCAGGCTGCGGGAGGAGCAGCAGGCCAAGGACCGGTTCATCGCGACGCTCTCGCACGAGCTGCGCAACCCCCTCGCGGCTGCCACCGCGGCCACGGAGCTGCTGGCCCTCGACATGCCGGAGGGCCATCCGGCGCTCTCCGTCCTGGAACGGCAGCTGAGCACACTGGCACGGATGAGCAACGACCTGCTGGACGGCACGCGCGCGGTCACCGGGCGGCTGGAGCTGGTGTGCGATCCGGTCGACGTGCGGTCCGTCGTGCACGGTGCGTGCGCCGACATCCGGGGCCTGTTCGGGCACGAGGGCCGCACGCTGGCCGTCGTCCTCCCCGAGGAGCCGGTCATGGTGGACTGCGACCGGCTGCGGCTGGCCCAGGTGCTGACGAACCTGCTGTCGAACGCGCTGAAGTACACCCGGCCGGGCGGCCGCACCGAGGTGGGTCTGACGGCCGCCGACGGGCAGGCCCGGCTGACCGTGCGGGACGACGGTATCGGCTTCTCCCCCGCCCAGGCCGAGGAGCTGTTCGGGGTGTTCATGCGGGCCGCTCCCGCCGGTCCTGACACCCCCGAGGGCCTGGGGCTCGGGCTCGCGGTGGCGCGGACGGTGGTGGAACTGCACGGCGGCCGCATCTCCGCGCACAGCGACGGGCCGGGCAAGGGCGCCATCTTCACGGTGCTGCTGCCGACGACCGACGCCGTGAGCCCGCGCCCGTCCCGGCCGCCGGCCGTCCACAGCTCTCCTCGCCGGCTGTCCCTCCTGATCGTCGAGGACAACGCGGACCTGGCCGCCACCTACCACACCCTGCTGGAACGCCAGGGCCACCGGGTCACGGCGGTGCACACGGGCCAGGACGCCCTCACCGCCACCGAGGCCCACACCTTCGACGCCGTCCTGTGCGACCTGGGTCTGCCGGACATCGACGGCTACGCGGTCGCACGGGCCCTACGGGCGCGGCCCGGCGGCGACAAGCTGCGCCTGATCGCGGTGTCCGGGTTCAGCCGGGGCACCGACCGTTCCCGGTCGCGGGCAGCCGGGTTCGACGCCCACCTCGCCAAACCGCTGCCGCTGACCGAGCTGCTGGACCTCCTCGAGCGGCTGCAGCGGCCGGACGACGCCTGAACTCACCCCCGTGTCTTCCGCCTTGGGCCTGCCTGTGCTTGCCTAGGAGCCGTTTTCGGTTGCCGGGGCTGGAGTTGCCGTATGCGGAAGCCGTGGATCGTGGGGATGCTGCTGACCGGAGTGCTGCTGCTCGGCGCGTGCGGCGACCCGTCGTCCGGCCCGCAGGAGGCGCCGCCCTCCCCCGCCGTACCCGGAGCGTCGGCATCGACGACCCATCAGCAGGCCCCGGCCTCCCCGAGCGCCCCTGCCGTGGCGCCGCGCGTGCTGTACCTCGGGGACTCGCTCGCGATGGAGGCCCAGAACGTCCTGGGGCAGGAGCTGCGCCGCGCCCTGAAGGCCAAGTACACGAGTGCTCCGTACTCGGGCACCACCCTGTGCGACTACCTGGAGGGCACCGGGGCGAAGTCGCTGGTGCCGGACGCGGACAAGGCGGCCGCGCTGGTCCGTGCGCAGCATCCGGACTATGTGGTCATGCAGTTCTGGGGCAACGCGTGGGGCTACACGTGGTGCATGGACGGGATCACCTACAACGCCTCGCAGCAGAAGTACTTCACCCGCTACAAGGCCGACCTGCGCCGGCTCACCGAGCAGATCGCGGCGGCGGGCGGAACCAAGCGCCCGCGGATCGTGTGGGTGCTGCAGGGTCCCGACCCGATCACCCCGGACCGGGTGCGGCGCGTGAACGAGATGTACGAGAAGCAGGCCGCCGCCTCGGGCGACCTGGTCGCCGACGCGGGCGCCACGGTGAGTCCCGCCAGGGCCCGCTATACCTGGTCCCAGTACCTGCCGTGCACGGCGTACGAGCGCGCACACCCCGACTACTGCACCCAGCCGTCCTCCGACCGCACCGCCCTCCACTACGGCAAGGACTACCTGCACTTCTGTCTGGCGCCCACGACACCGACGCCCAAGCCGTGCCCGGTACGCTCCCCCGGCATCCTGCGGATCACCCGCGAGATCACGCGGGTGATCGGGGAAGGATCTCGCGCTCGGTGAAAGGCAACTTCCGCCTCTCCAGGCACTGTTGACATCACACGGCAGCCGCATAGCGTGTCCTCCGCACAGCATGTCGCACAACATTCGTCATTTCGAACAAGAGCGGGCGACGGAGGGACACCGCCGCCCCGGCTCTTCGACATGCGGAGGACCTTGGTCATGACCCCACCCCTCGGCAGACGCCAGTTCCTCACGGCCACCGGAACCGCCTCGGCCCTCGCCCTCACCGGCGCGGGGAGCGCGCACGCCGCCACCGGAGCCGCCCGGGCCGCTGCCACAACCGTGCGGCCCTTCCCGCTCACCGAGGTGACCCTGCTGGACAGTCCTTTCCGGGACAACCAGCGCCGCAACTCGGCCTATCTGCGCTTCGTCGACCTCGACCGGCTGCTGCACACCTTCCGCACCAACGTCGGCCTGCCCAGCAGCGCCCAGCCCTGCGGCGGCTGGGAGGGGCCCAGCGTGGAGCTGCGCGGCCACTCCACCGGCCATCTGCTCTCCGGGCTCGCCCTCGCCCATGCAGGCACCGGTGAGACCACTCTGCGCGACAAGGGCCGCACTCTCGTCGCCGAACTCGCCAAGTGCCAGGCCGCTTCGCCCGCCGCCGGGTTCGGCAAAGGATATCTGTCCGCCTTCCCGGAGAGCTTCTTCGACCGGCTGGAGGGCGGGACCGGCGTATGGGCGCCGTACTACACGATCCACAAGGTCATGGCCGGGCTGGTCGAGCAGTACCGGCTGGCCGGCAACGACCAGGCGCTGGACGTGGTGCTCCGGCAGGCCGGGTGGGTCGACGCACGCACGGCGAAGCTGTCGTACGAGCAGATGCAGCGGGTGCTGGAGACCGAGTTCGGCGGCATGAACGACGTGCTCGCCGATCTGCACGCCCTCACCGGGGACGCCAAGTGGCTCGAGGTCGCCGAGCGCTTCACGCACGCCCGGGTCTTCGACCCGCTGGCGCGGGGGGAGGACCAGCTCGCCGGTCTGCACGCCAACACCCAGATCCCGAAGATGGTCGGCGCGCTGCGGCTGTGGGAGGAGGGCCGGCCCGAGCGGTACCGCACCATCGCCGCGAACTTCTGGCAGATCGTCACCGGCCACCACTCGTACGTCATCGGCGGCAACAGCAACGGCGAGGCCTTCCACGAACCGGACGTCGTCGCCGGGCAGTTGTCCGACAGCACCTGCGAGAACTGCAACAGCTACAACATGCTGAAGCTGACCCGGCTGCTGCACTTCCACACGCCGGACCGCACCGACCTGCTCGACTACTACGAACGCACCCTGTTCAACCAGATGCTGGGCGAGCAGGACCCGGACTCCGCACACGGCTTCAACATCTACTACACCGGTCTCGCGCCCGGTTCGTTCAAGCGCCAGCCGTCCTTCATGGGCACCGACCCGAACGCCTACTCCACCGACTACGACAACTTCTCCTGCGACCACGGCACGGGCATGGAGACGCACGCCAAGTTCGCCGACACGATCTACTCGCACGACGACCGCGATCTGCTGGTCAACCTGTTCGTCCCGTCGCGGGTCGTGTGGCGCGAGCAGGGCATCACATGGCGGCAGACCACCGGCTTCCCCGACAGCTCCACCACCACGTTGACGGTGACCGCCGGGCAGGCCACGCACCGGCTGCGGATCCGTATCCCGTCCTGGGCCTCCGACTCCCGCGCCACCCTCAACGGCCGTGCGCTGCCCGACCGCCCGAAGCCTGGGACCTGGCTCGCCCTGGACCGTGCCTGGCGCACCGGCGACCGGGTCGAGGTGTCCCTGCCGATGCGTACGACCGTCGAGGCGACCCCCGACGACCCCGATGTGCAGGCGGTGCTGCACGGCCCGGTGGTCCTGGCGGGAGCGTACGGCGACCGGGCGAACTCCTCGCTGCCCCGCCTCGACGTGAGCTCCGTACAGCAGGCGTCGTCGAACCCGCTGCGGTTCACCGCCCGCGCCGACGGCGAGGCGGTGACCCTGCTGCCGATCGCCCGCGTCCACCACCAGCACTATTCGGTGTACTGGCTCACGGGCGCACCCCCGCCCCCTCCCCCGGCGTTCGCCGCGTGGCACCGCTTCGACGAGGCCTCGGGCACGACCGCGGCCGACGCGACCGGCAACGGCAAGGCGGCCCAACTGGTGGGCGGCGCCTCATGGCTGGCGTCCGGCCGGCTCGGCGGCGCCGTGTCCCTGGACGGCACGGACGGCCATGTCGTCCTCGCCGATGACCTGTTGGCGGGCGCCTCCGCCTACTCCCTCGCCACCTGGGTTCGACTGGACGGGCAGCCGGGCGCCTGGAGCAGGATCTTCGACGTCGGCACCGGCGTCACCGCCAACCTGTTCCTGACCCCGCTCAGCGGCGACGGCACCCTGCGGTATGCGATCACCGCCGGCGGCGCGGGCGGCGAGCAGCGCATCGATGCCGACCCGCTGCCCGCCGGCCGGTGGGTGCACGTGGCGGTGACGTACGGCGGCGGGACCGCCGTCCTGTACGTCGACGGCGCCGAGGCCGGCCGGAACGCGAGCGTCACCGTGGAGCCGCGCCACTTCGGCAACCACATCCGCGCCGGGTACGTCGGCAGGTCCCAGTACGCCGATCCGTATCTGAAGGGAGCGGTCGACGACTTCCGGGTGTACGGCAGGACGCTGAGCGCCACCGAGGTGACGGCGCTGGCCCAGGCATCCGCCGCCTAGCGGACGTGCACTGCCGCCAGCCCGCCCCCTTCCCCGCGGAGGGCGGGCGGGCGTCACCCAGGAGCGACCGTCACTCGCCCGCGTAGGCCCTCTCCAGGGCGGCGATGTCGAACTTGCTCATCGCCATGAACGCCTTGGTCGTGCGGGACGCCTTCTCCTGGTCCGCATCACTGATCATGTCGATGAGCCTGTCGGGCACGACCTGCCAGGACAGGCCGTACTTGTCCTTGAGCCAGCCGCAGGGGCCGGGCTCGCCGCCGCCCTCGGTGAGCTTGGCCCAGTAGTAGTCGATCTCCTCCTGGTCCGCGCAGAAGATCTGGAAGGAGACCGACTCGTTGAACTTGAACTGCGGGCCGCCGTTCAACGCGACGAACTTCTGGCCGTTGGCCGTGAAGTCCACGGCCAGCACCGAGCCGGCGGGACCCGCGCCTCCCTCGACGTTGCGGCCGACACGGCCGATGCTGGAGTTCTTGAAGATCGACACGTAGTAGTGCGCGGCCTCCTCCGCCTGGCCGTCGAACCAGAGACATGTGGTGAATCCGTCGGTGGTCATGAGCACCTCCTGGGGCGTGGAACGCGGTCACCTGTACCGACTGATCCTCGCCGCGGAACTCATCGGTCGGGCGACCGATTAATCCGGGTGGCCGCATCCCCGCCCGGAACTAGGCTCGCGGCCATGACGTCTTCGCCCGCAGAGACCGCGGACAGTATCCGGCCCTTCCGCATCGACATCCCGCAGAGCGACCTCGACGACCTCCACGAACGCCTGGACCGCACCCGCTGGCCGGACGAGCTGCCCGGCACCGGGTGGGCCTACGGCGTGCCGGACGACTATCTGCGCGAGCTCCACCACTACTGGCGCAACTCCTACGACTGGCGAGCCGCCGAGGCGCAGCTCAACGAGTGGCCCCAGTTCACCACGACGATCGACGGATCGACCGTCCACTTCGCCCACGTCCGCTCCCCCGAGCCGAACGCCACCCCGCTGATCATCACGCACGGCTGGCCGGGGTCCATTGTCGAGTTCCTGGACGTCGTCGGGCCGCTCGCCGACCCCCGCGCGCACGGCGGTGACCCGGCCGACGCGTTCCACGTCGTCGTACCGAGCATCCCCGGGTTCGGGCTGTCCGGGCCTGCCGCCGACACGGGCTGGGAGGCGGGCCGGGTCGCCGACGCATGGGCCGAGCTGATGCGACGGCTCGGCTACGAGCAGTTCGGCGCGCAGGGCGGCGACTGGGGCGCCGCCATCTCCCGCGAGCTGGGGCGCGCGCACCCGGACCGGGTGATCGGCGTGCATCTCAACCTGCTCCCGGGCGCGCAGCAGGCCACCGAACCGACGCCGGCCGAGTTGGACCAGCTGGGCACGGAGGAGCAGGAGCGGGCGCTGCTGTCCTGGCGCCGGTGGAGCGAATGGTCGCGCGAGGGCACAGGGTACGCCGTCCTGCACTCCACCCGGCCGCAGACCCTGGCGTACGCGCTCAGCGACTCGCCCGTCGGCCAACTTGCCTGGATCGTGGAGAAGTTCCGGGAGTGGACGGACTCGGCGCTGCTGCCGGAGGAGGCCGTGGACCGGGACCGGATGCTCACCAACGTGATGCTGTACTGGCTGACCGGGACCGCCGGTTCCGCCGCCCGTATCTACTACGAGCGCGCCCATGCGACGGGCCGTGTCGCCCGGCCGGCCGAGCCGTCGACCGCTCCGACCGCGCTCGCCCTCTTCCCCGCCGAGCTCCAGATCCCACTGCGCCACAAGGCCGAGCGTACGGAGAACATCGTGCGCTGGACGGAGCTCGACCGCGGCGGGCACTTCGCCGCGATGGAGGAGCCCGATCTGCTGGTCAAGGACGTGCGGGCGTTCTTCCGGCAGTTGCGCGAGAAGGGCTGAGAGCGGGCTCTGCCCGTGGCGAATCTGCCACGGGCAGAGAAACCGCATGCGGGGCCGGGGCGGGGCCAAGAGTGGAGTCGACGGCATCACCGCTCGACGGGAGAAACCAGAGACCATGACTCCACTCACCACGCTCGCGCCCCGCGCCGAGGAGGGCGACACCCCGCCCAGCCGGCTCGACGACCATCTCGCGGCCCAACTCCTCGGCCAGCGCATCGTGTTCCTCGGCACCCAGGTCGACGAGGTCTCCGCGAACCGGGTCTGCGCGCAGTTGCTCCTGCTGTCCGCGGAGGATCCGCGCACCGACATCAGCCTGTACATCAACAGCCCGGGCGGCTCCGTGCACGCGGGCCTCGCGATCTACGACACGATGCGGCTGATCCCCAACGACGTCTCGACGCTCGCCATGGGATTCGCGGCCAGCATGGGCCAGTTCCTGCTGTGCGGCGGCACACCCGGCAAGCGGTACGCCCTGCCGAACGCGCGGATCATGATGCACCAGGGGTCGGCGGGCATCGGCGGCACCACCGCCGACATCGAGATCCAGGCGGAGAACCTGGAGCACACCAAGCGGACCATGGAGCGGCTCATCGCCGAGAACACGGGCCAGTCCCCGGAGACCATCGCGCGGGACGGCGACCGCGACCGCTGGTTCACGGCCGAGGAGGCCAGGGAGTACGGCATGGTGGACCGGGTCCTGGAGTCCCTTGCGGATGTCCGCCCGGCCGCCTCGAAGCGACGGATGGGGCTGTGACATGGGCAACTACACGATTCCGTACGTCGTCGAGCGCACCGCGCACGGCGAGCGGTCCTCCGACGTGTTCAGCCGGCTGCTGTCCGAGCGCATCATCTTCCTCGGCACCGAGATCGACGACGGCGTGGCCAACGTCGTCATCGCGCAACTGCTCCATCTGGAGTCGTCGGCACCGGAGAACGAGATCGCGATCTACCTCAACTCCCCCGGCGGCTCGTTCACTTCACTGATGGCGATCTACGACACGATGACGTTCGTGCAGGCGCCGATCTCGACGTTCTGCGTCGGCCAGGCAGCCTCCACGGCGGCCGTCCTGCTGGCGGGCGGGGATCCCGGGCGGCGGTTCGTGCTGGAGCACGCGCGCGTGCTGCTCGGTCAGCCCGCCGCCGGTGGCAGCCGGGGCATGATCTCCGACCTCGCGCTCCAGGCCCAGGAAATGGTCCGGATCCGCTCCCAGGTCGAGCAGGTGCTGGCCCGGCACACCGGGCACGACATCGCCACGCTGCGTGCCGACATGGACCGCGACAAGGTCTTCACCGCCGAGGAGGCGGTGGCGTACGGGCTGGCCGACGAGGTGCTGAGCCGGCGCCTCGCCGCGGTCTGAGGCGCCGTCCCGCAAGTGTCCGTCAGGCGGCCAGGCAGAGTCCGTCGTACGGCGAAGTCGACGTCCGGCGGCTCCTGCCGGGCTGCCGGCTGCTGATCCGGACGAGCTCACCCTGAGCCCGCGACAGCAGGTCGCCGAGGCCGAGTCCGAGGGCGTGGGCGGCGGCCGCGAGGACCTCGGAGGAGGCCTCCTTGCGACCGCGCTCCACCTCGGAGAGATACGGCATGGAGATCCGGGCCGCGTCGGCCACGTCCTTCAGGGTGCGCTCCTGGGCGAGGCGTTCGCGCCGCAGGACGTCGCCGACGAGGTCCCGCAACAGGGGCTCCCTGGGCGGCGGAGGCGGGGCGGCGGGCCGCTCGCCCTGCGGGCGGCGCAGCGGAATGACATCGGCTTCGTTCGGCGCTTGGCTGCTCACGGCTTCAGACTAGATTCCCCCGCCTGGATGGGAAGGGATCGGCATTCCGCCCTGGGTGGAATCACAGAGGCGGGTTCTGCGGTGACGGTGTGTCCTGTCCCCGGTCGCGGGCATGTCCTCGCGCACAGCGGGTACGCGCATACAGCAGAGCGACGCAGACAGACGTCGAACCGTGACTTCGTGGGAGAGGACATGGACACCGCCGTGGAACGGTCGGAGGCAGAGGTCGTCGAGAGGACCGCCGGGACCTGCACGGGTGATGGACCACTGCCGGGGATCGCGGAGCCACGCAGCGTGGCTCCGCGTGACGCACGGGAGCTTTCCCGTCAGTTTTTCCAGCGCCTCTCGGAGCTCGAGGAGGGCACGCACGAATTCCAGTACGCCCGCAACACGCTCATCGAGATGAACATCTCGCTGGTGCGGTTCGCAGCCGGACGGTTCCGTGGACGCGGCGACGACATGGAGGACATCGTCCAGACCGGGATGATCGGCCTGATCAAGGCGATCGACCGGTTCGAGCTGTCCCGTGAGGTCGAGTTCACGTCGTTCGCGCTGCCGTACATCGTCGGCGAGATCAAGCGTTTCTTCCGTGACACCACCTGGGCGGTGCATGTGCCGCGCAGGCTGCAGGAGCTGCGCGTCGAGCTGGCCAAGGCGCGCGAGGAACTCGCCAGTCGGCTGGACCGGGAGCCGACGGTTCCCGAGCTCGCCACCCTGATGAACATCTCCGAGGACGAGGTGATCGAGGCGCAGATAGCGTCCAACGGCTACAACTCCTCCTCCCTGGACGCGGCGCTCACCGGCGAGGGCCCGGAAGGCGGCGAGGCGGTGCTCGCCGACTTCATCGGCGTGGAGGAGGACGGGCTGCGGCTCGTCGAGGACTTCCAGTCGCTGGCCCCGCTGATGGCGGAGCTCGGTGAGCGCGACCGCCAGATCATCCACATGAGGTTCGTCGAGGAGGCCACCCAGGCGGAGATCGGCGAACGACTCGGCTGCTCGCAGATGCATGTGTCCCGCCTGATCAAGCGGATCATCGCGCAACTGCGCCAGGGAATGCTGGGCGAGCTCGGCTGCGCGTGAGGAGCAGCCGGTCGCATCCGTGACCGCCGCGCCGACACGGTCGGCCGCGGCGGTCACGCGCTGGTCAGGCCCACCACGGCGGACACCCGCTTGCCGACCGGCACCCGCTCCACGGTGACCTGCCTCGCCAGCACATGGACTATCTCCAGGCCGTGCCGGCCGACGCGCTCGGGGTCACGCGGGAAGCGGCGCGGCAGGGCTGCGCTGCTGTCGTAGACGCGTACCGTGACCGCGGTGTCGGTGCCCTCGAGCTCCAGGATGTACGGCCCGTTGCTGTGCCGGTCCGCGTTGGTGACCAGTTCGCTCACGACCAGCAGCACCTCTTCCTGGGCGCGGTCGTCGATCTTGGCGCACCACTCGGTGCGGAGCCGGCCCACGAAGTGCGCGGCGAAGGACCGTGCCTCGGCGATGCATCCCGGTTCGCCGGTGTAGTGCGCCGCCCGTCGTAGCGGTTCCACGGGCACGTCGAAACCAGTCGGTATCACTGCCCCGCCCACGTGCTCGATCATGCATGTCTCTCTCGGAAGCCGGCCAGGCCGGACGCTGCTGCATCAGTGCTGCTACCCCGAGCCGCGCCCGGCAGTCCCCGTCCGGGCCGATGTGTCCCCAAACACGCGGAAGGCCGGTCATGTGGTGCTCGACTCGGGAGCACTGTACGTGCCGGTGTCCCCGGGTGACTCCGGCTCGGTCGTCCCGGTCCCGGTGGAGGGTGATTCGGTGCTCGGCGAGGAGGAGGGGGCGGTCGACGTCGGCGGGCAGGGGGCCGGCGTGCCGGAGGCGCACGTGGACGACGACGAGGGTGCCGTAGGCGTGGAGACGCTCACCGACGGGGAGGGCTTGACCGGCGGCTTGGTCCGGTGGTCGTGGTGGCCCGTGTCGCCCCGGTGCCGGGAGATCCATTCGCCGTGGTCGGGGTCGTAGATGACGAAGATGTTGATGATCTGCGGTGCGGGCGTGACCACGACGACGTTCGAGGGGCGGTAGGACGGCCAGGTGTCACCGGTCCGCTTCGGGGTGGTCTGCTGGGCGACGGGCGGCGTCAGCGGGTTGCCGCAGGCGCAGCGCACGCGCGGCACCCCGCGGCCGTCGACGAGGACGGCCGTGCCCGCCTGCAGGACGGCCTGGTAGCTGGTGGCGGCGCCGTCGCGGTAGCCGTGGTTGGTGACGCGGGTGTCCATGCGCAGCTGTACGGGGGTGAGCGCGCGGAGGTAGGCGGGGACCCGGGAGGGGGCGACGTCGGCGACCGAGGCGAACGCCGTGTTCTTCGGCGGGGCCGCTCGGAGGGCCTTGATCTGTCCCTCCACGTCGCAGCTGGAGATGTTGCGGGTGCCGCCGTACAGTCCGGGCGCCCCGCCGTCCACGGCCCGTACCGCGTTCGCCGGCGCCGATCCGGTGGCCGGAGAGGCGGGGACGGCCGGGGCGGAGCTCTGCGTTGCCGTCGACTGCGTGAACGGCTCGGGGCCGGTCTTGCCCGCGGCCTGCAGGAAGACTTCTCCACCCTTGCCCGGGCCGCCGCCGGACCGGCTGAAGACGACGGCCAGGACCACGGCGGCGACCACCACGGTGGTCAGCACGGCGACGCGGGGTGCAGACTTCCACCAGGGGCGGTGGGGCGGCGGCGGAGGTGTGCCGCCGCTGCTGCCCGGTGGCTGTGAGGGCGGGCCCGAGGGGGGCTGGGAGGGGCCCGAGAGCGGGCCGGAAGGGGGGCCTGTGGGGCGTCCGGAGGACGGCGGTTCGAGGCTCACGAGCTCTTCTTCCCGATGCGGTTTCCTGCGGCCGCCCCGAGTTGTGCCGCTTTCCTACCTGCCGCAACCATTGTGTGCTCCGGTGCGGTGCCGCCCGCAAGCCGACGCGGACGGCCCTCCCGGCGGGCGGGGCGCGCGGGCGCTGCTTAGCGTGGCGAGGGTGAGCCCGCGAACCCCCTCCGACCTGGCCGTCGCCCGCCACGGCTGGGTGCAGGCCCTGGCCGGGGTGCTGACCGCACTGATCGTCATGGGCATCGTGGCCGGCCTGGGGTTGTGGGCGGCCGGGGCGGCGGATCTCCCGGACGGCGCGTTCCCCCGGGTGGTCGCGGCGACGGTGGTGACGGCCGTCGGCGGCACGATCGAGCTGTCGGGAAACGCCGGCGCGCTGGCCGAGTCCGCGGCCGGAATGACCGTGATCCCGCTGTCGGTGACACTGGCCGGGGCCCTCGTCCTCGCGGCAGGTTTCCTGCGCCCGTTGCGGCACCGGGCCGTCGCCGGCGCCGCGGAGCTGGCCGGGTGGGCGGCCCGGGTCGCCGTGGTGTGGCTGCTGGCGCTGCTCGGCCTGGCCCTCGGCGCCCGCCAGACCTTCGCGGTCGACCTCGGCAACGGCACCCTCGGCGACATCGGCGACCTGTTCGGCGTGGCGCCGAAGGTCGGCTTCAGGACGGACGTGCCGCTGACGCTGTTGTTCGGTGTGCTGTGGCTGGCGGGTGTGCTGGTGCTGGCGCTGCTGGTCTCACGCGGGGCGCCGCTGCCGGGGCGGCTGCTGCGCTTCCAGGAGTCGGTGCGGCCGGCCGCGTACGCCATGGTCGTGCTGCTGCTCGCGTACGTCGCCCTGGGTGTCGTCGTCGCCCTGGTCGTCGCCGTGACCCGCGGCCACTCCGCACAGACCCTGGCGGTGGTTCTGCTGGGTCTGCCGAACCTGGTCTGGCTGGCGCTCACGCTCGGTCTCGGCGCCACCTGGACGGGTCGGGTGCAGGGGCCGTTCGGGCTGCCCATGCCGCATGTGCTCGACGAGGTGCTGCGTACGAAGGAGGTCTCCACGCTCAACCTCCGCACGCTCGCCGACTACGACGGGAGGGTGTGGTGGCTGGTGGTCGTCGACGCGGTGCTGCTGCTGGCGGCCGCGTTCGTCCTGGCAGCGCGTTCCCCGGCCCGGATGCGGGCCTGGCAGCATGCCCTGCACATGGCCGTCGCCCTCGCGCTGACGGTGCTCATGATCTGCCTGGTGGGCCGGATCGACGCGCACTACGGGCTGTCGTTGCTCGGCGTCGGGGACCTGGGCGGGGGTCTGTCCGGGGACCTGTTCCTGAAGCCGAAGGTGTGGACCGCGCTGGGCTTCGCCGTGCTGTGGGGGCTGGTGACCGGTTTCCTCGGCGCGCTGCTGGCGCGGCCGGTGCGGCGGCGGGGGATGACCGAAAAGGAGTGGGAGGCATGATGCCGTCCGTGGCAGTGTCCGATCAGTCGAGGTGCCGAGGGGAAGGGAACGCCATGGCGTTGGCTCTCGAAGACCGGCTGGCCGTCACCGAGTTGATCGCCCTGCACGGCCATCTGGTCGACGGCGGGGAACTGGACCTCTGTGACGAGGTGTTCACCTCGGACGTCGTCTACGACCTGTCGGACTTCGGGCAGGGCGAGGTCACCGGGCTCACTGCCGTCAAGGAGGCCGCGCTGGCGCTGGGCGGGAAGAACCCGGTGGCGCATCACGTGACCAACGTGGTGATCGAGGAGGCGGCCGACGGCCGGGTCCGTGCCCGCTCCAAGGGGCTCGGGATCATGGCGGACGGCTCGTGCGGGTCCGTGACGTACGAGGACGTCGTGGTGCGCGTCGACGCGGGCTGGCGCATCTGCCACCGCAGGGTCGTGGCACGCCGGGTACCGCTGGGCGGGCTCGGCCAGGAGGTCTGAGCAAAACGGGGCGACGTCCGCCCGCCCCAAAGGGGCGCGAGGCTGCATCCATATGCGGCTCCGCCGCGTGGGCGCGACCAGCCACGACGATGCCGCACAGGAAAGACGGCACATCACCCCACATCTCGCAGAGCGCTCAGCTCCGGCCGCGGAAGACCGGCTCGGCCCAGCGCGGCGGCGGCTCGGGCCGGTCCCCGCCCGGGTGCACGGCCCGCAGGTCCACCTCCGTCGGCGGGTGGCCGATCCCCGGGGCGGCGCCGCCCACGGCGCCGCGCAGGGCGGCGACGAACGCGAGGCAGGAGTCGTGGCGCTCGTCCGGGCTCTTGGCCAGGGCCTTGGCGAACACGGTGTCGACGGCCGGGGCGAGGTCGGGGCGGGACTCCGTCAGCGGTGGCGGCTGGTCGTACTGGTGTGCCCAGAGCAGGGCCATGTCGTCCTCGCGCCGGAAGGGCGGGCGGCCCGCCAGGCACTCGAACACGACGCAGGCGAACCCGTAGACGTCGCAGCGCCCGTCGACGGGCCGACCGGAGATCTGCTCCGGGGCCACGTAGTCGAGGGTGCCGACGAACTGGCCGACGGTCGTGAAGCCGGTCAGGGACAGCGACTTCTTCGTCAGGCCGAAGTCGGTGAGGTAGGCGTGCTCGGGGTGGTCGCTGTCGGTGCCGCGGGCGACCAGGATGTTGCCGGGTTTGACGTCCCGGTGGACCAGTCCGTGCTCGTGGGCGGCATCCAGCGCGGAGGCGACCTGCGCGGCGATGCGCAGCGCGGCCGCGGGCGCGAGCGGGCCCCGCCGGTCGAGGAGATGACGCAGGTCGCTGCCTTCGACGTAGCGCATGGCGATGTACAGGAGGCCGTCCGTCTCGCCGGCCTCGTAGACCGGCACGATGTGCGGGTGGTCGATCGCGGCGGCGGCCCGGGACTCGTGGGTGAAGCGGAGGCGGAAGGTGTCGTTGCGGGCGAGTTCGGGGGCGAGCAGCTTGAGGGCGACCGTGCGGTCCAGACGCAGGTCGCGGGCGCGGTAGACGACGGCCATGCCGCCGCGGCCGATCTCGCGCTCGATGCGGTAGCCGGCGACCTGCCGGCCGATCAGTTCGGAGGGCCGGCCCGAGAACAGGCTCGTGTCACGGGCCATCGGGGGTCACGACCTGGGTGGGGGCGTGGCCGGGGTCGGCCGGAGCGGCGCGGGGTTCGTCGTCGGTGGCGTACGTGCTCAGGTGCTTCCCGTCGCCGTACACCCAGCGTCCCTGTTCGGTGTCGTACAGCCACACGGACTCGCCGTCCACGACGACCCCGATGCGCAGTCCCTGCGTACGGCCGCGGAAGGACTCGCCGTCGAGGCCGCCGCGGGCCAGTTCCTCGACCGCGCTGCGGTAGCGGGCCAGGGTCTGTTCGGTGCGGGCGAGCAGGGGGCGCGGATCGGGGGTGCGGGCCTGGGGGCCGCCGGTGGCGGGCGGGTCCTGCGGCACGGCGACCAGGAAGCGGCCGTCGACCCAGGCGGACCAGCCGTTGGCGCACAGCACGTGGCCCCAGTCGCCGCGCCGCTCGACGAGCTGGACCGGCAGCAGCGGGTCGAGCGGCACAGTGGGGCGGGCCGGGTCGGGGTCTTCCCAGGCGGGCATGCCGCGCTGGGGGACGACGTGGGTGGGCCGGAAGCCGGGGGTCGCCATCACGACTTCCGCATCACGGAGGGTTCGTGCCGGCGCAGCAGCCGGGAGACGGCGAAGCAGAAGACCGCCGAGAGCACCACCAGCATGGCGATGTTCAGCAGCCACACCCCGGCCGAGTGCTTGAACAGCGGATCGCCGGTCAGGTCGCCGGGCACGATCCGCGCGAGGCCGACGGTGCCGGCCATCGCGCCGAGTGCCCACCGGGAGGGCACCAGCCAGGACAGCTGCTCCAGACCCGGCACTCCGTGGAGCTTCAGGAGGGCGCCGCAGAAGACGACCTGGACGATGGCGAGCAGCACCAGCAGCGGCATCGTCACCTCCTCCTTGCGCACCAGCGCCGACACCAGCAGCCCGAGCGTCATCGCCGTGAACGCCAGCAGGGCGACGGCGACGGTGATTTCGACAAGGGGCGGCATCAACACGCCTTCGCCGCCGGGTGCGTTGAGGTCGACGCCTGCGAGGGCCACGAGGGTGAGCACCACGGCCTGCAGCACGGTGATCGCGCCCAGTACGACGACCTTCGACATCAGGTACGCCGATCTGGACAGGCCCACGGCCCGCTCGCGCTGGTAGATGGTGCGTTCCTTGACGAGTTCGCGCACGGCGTTCGCCGCGCCGGTGAGGACCCCGCCGACGCACAGGATGAGCAGCGCGTTCATCGCGGTCTCCTGCGTGAGCCTGCTGCCGGCCAGGGCGCGGGCCATGGCGCCCATCACGAACGGCAGGGCGATCATGATGGCGAGGAAGGTGCGGTCGGCACCGAGCGCGGCGGTGTAGCGACGCACCAGCGTGCCGAGCTGCGCGCCCCGGCTGCGGGGCCGGGCGGGCGGGGTGATCACGACCGGGCCCGAGCGGGGTACGCGGGGCTGTGCGGTGGCTTCGGTGATGTAGTGCCGGTGGAAGGGCGAGAAGCGGTAGTCGCCGGCCCAGTCGCGGTCGTCGTGTTCGAAGGCTTCGAAGGCCTCCGGCCACTGCTCGAAACCGAAGAAGGCAAGAGCGTCGTCGGGCCGGCCGTAGTAGGCGATCCTGCCGCCGGGTGCGAGCACGAGGAGCCGGTCGCACACGTCGAGGCTCAGCACGCTGTGGGTGACGACGATGACGGTGCGGCCGTCGTCGGCGAGGCCGCGCAGCATGTGCATCACCGAGCGGTCCATGCCGGGGTCGAGGCCGGAGGTCGGTTCGTCGAGGAAGAGCAGCGACGGCTTGGTCAGCAGCTCCAGGGCCACGCTGACCCGCTTGCGCTGTCCTCCGGACAGGCTGTGCACCGGCTGGTCGGCGCGCTGCTCGAGGCCCAGTTCGCGGATCACCTCGTCCACGCGGGCGCGCCGCTCTGCCTTCACCGTGTCCTCGGGGAAGCGCAGCTCGGCGGCGTAGGACAGAGCTCTGCGGACGGTGAGCTGGGCGTGCAGGATGTCGTCCTGGGGGACCAGTCCGATGCGCTGGCGCAGCTCGGCGTAGTCGCGGTAGAGGTCGCGGCCGTCGTAGAGCACGGTGCCGTGGTCGGCGGGCCGCTGCCCGGTGAGGGCGTTCAGGAGTGTGGACTTGCCGGCGCCGCTCGGGCCGACGACCGCGAGCAGGCACTTCTCCCCCACCGGGAACGACACGTCGTCGAGCAGGGTCTTGCGGCCGTGGTCGACGGCGACGGTGAGGTCCTGCACGTCGAGGGAGACCTCGCCGGTGTCGACGTACTCCTGCAGTTGGTCGCCGACCAGGCAGAACGCGGAGTGTCCGATGCCGACGATGTCGCCGGCGCCGATCGGGGCGGCGTCCACGGGTGAGCCGTTGAGGAAGGTGCCGTTGTGGCTGCCGAGGTCGGCGATCTCGTAGCTGCCGTCGGGCAGGGCGCGCAGTTCGGCGTGGTGCCGGGAGACCACGAGGTCGTCGATGACCAGGTCGTTGTCGGCGGCGCGGCCGATGCGGACGGTGCGGGTGGGCAGCGGCCGTACGGTGGTGGGCCGCCGGAAGGTGCCGGTCAGGCCGGGCATCGACACCGCGGAGGGGCGCTCGGGGTCCGGCGTCGCAGGACTGACGAGGACGGCGCACGGGCCGTCGGAGGGGTTGCCGAAGCGGATGACGCTGCCGGGGCCCACGCCCCGCTCGTGGATGCGGCGGCCGTCGGCGAAGGTGCCGTTGGTGCTGTTCTCGTCCTCGATGGTCCAGCTGCCGGCCTCGGGGCGCAGCACCGCGTGGTGCCACGAGACCCGTGCATCGTCTATGACGATGTCGCTCAAGGGGTCGCGTCCGACGTGGTAGTCGCGGCCCGGGGTCATCACCGTGGAGCCCGCCTCGGTCTCCAGAACGAGTTCGGGCGCAGTCGGCGCTGCAGGCCGCTCTGCCATGAAGTGAATTCTACCGATTCGTCCTCATGTGCGCCCGGCGTGGCGGGTGCCTCCGGCGCTCAGCCGA
Source organism: Streptomyces sp. NRRL S-646 (assembly GCF_000720765.1). Taxonomy (GTDB): domain Bacteria; phylum Actinomycetota; class Actinomycetes; order Streptomycetales; family Streptomycetaceae; genus Streptomyces. Next base: position 428,782 of record NZ_JODC01000001.1, on the reverse strand, counting down.
CGGGCAGGACGAGCGCCGGGATGGTCCGCTGCATACGCAGGGCGTCGACGGACTCGGCCAGCAGCTCATACTCGGTGGTCTCGTCGCGGGTCGCGATCCGCACCAGCCGCCCGCCCGCCAACTCGTCGGCGACCAGCTCCTGTTGGGCCGGGTTGCGACACCACGATCGCAGTACGGCCGGTACGTCGGGCACGGTGTCGGCGACGGGGACGAGCGAACTCGGCGGGAAGTGCTCCGCCTCCGGTTGCGGATCGAGCCGGTCGGCGATCCAGTTCGCGCGGTCGCGCAGCCACCACAGCGCGAGGGCGAGCGTGGGAGCCCGGTAGGTGCCCAAGGGCACACCGATACGCTCACCTCCGCAGGTCCCGTAAGCCGTGACGTGGCATAAGAACTCGTCGTGCACGTTCGCTCCCCCGCTGCTCGCTCGCCTGTCGGCCGGCCTCGCTTTCGGTGCGGCTCATGTGCTGTGGGTGATCGCTTCTTCGCTCGCCGTGAAGTCCCTTGACTGTTGAGTATGTTCACTACTGAATCACTGTCACCACGACTTTCCGGCCAGTCTCCTGGCATATTCACAGGGGCAGTTGGCCGAAACCCTGCGAGTGCCGCCATTACCCGAGGGGTAATCGACGCTCGCTCAGGCACCGGGCATGGTTGTCGTACCGGGTCGCCGAAACCGCGAATCCGGGTCCTGACCAGCAGCTACGACCTCGATGGAGGCTGATTTCCCATGTCCGCAAACACCGACCGTCACGAGAACGCCGTCGCCCGCTATTTCGAGGCCTGGAACGCGAGCGAGCCGGAGGCGCTGGCGAAGGCGGTCGCCGCCGCCTGGGCGACGGACGGCACGTACACCGACCCGCTCGCCGCCGTCGGCGGCCACGAGGAGATCGCGGCCCTGATCACCGCGGCGCACGGGCAGTTCCCGGGTTTCGCCTTCCGGCTGACCGGCGCCGTGGACGGTCACCACGACACGGCGCGTTTCTCCTGGGAGCTGGTGAGCGAGGCCGACGGCTCGGCGCCCGTGGCCGGCTTCGACGTGATCACGCTGGACGCGGACGGCCGTATCCGCTCCGTGCTCGGTTTCCTGGACCGGGTGCCGGCTGGGGCGTGAGCCGGTCGATGAGTTTCCGCGCTCGCGGTGGTCTCTTGAGTACATGACCACCGCGAGCGGAGGAACGATCATGACCACGACCACCGAGCTGGACGAGGAGTTCACCGCCGTCCTGCGCAAGAGCCCGAGTGACGGCGGCTGGACCTTTCTCGTCTGGCCGAAGAGCGTCGAGTTCTTCGGTACCCGCGGGCTCGTCAAGGTCCGCGGAACGATCGACGGGCATCCGTTCCGCAGCTCGTTCATGGCCTTGGGCGACGGCACGCACAAACTGCCGGTGAAGGCCGGCATCCGCAAGGCCATCGGGAAGGGCGAGGGCGACAGGGTGACCGTGCACCTGGAGGAACGGCTCAGCTCCTGACGGTCTCCTGGCACGGCAGCGGGCCGCCCCTCAGGGGTAGCGGCCCGCCTCCGGGACGTCGACGAGCGTCCTACTGCTTGATGATCGCGTCGATGCGGGCCAGTTCGTCGGCGTCGAAGTCCAGGTTGCGGGTGGCCGCGACGCTGTCCTCGATCTGCTGCGCGCTGCTCGCACCGACCAGCGCGGAGGTGACCCGGCCGCCGCGCAGCACCCAGGCCAGGGCCAGCTGGGCGAGGGTCTGGCCGCGGCCCTTGGCGATCTCGTCGAGGGCGCGCAGCTGGCCGACCAGTTCCTCGGTGAGCCTGTCCGAGTTCAGGAACGGGCTGTCGCTCGCGGCCCGCGAGTCCTCCGGGATGCCGTCGAGGTAGCGGGCGGTCAGCACGCCCTGCTCCAGCGGGGAGAAGACGATGGAACCGACCTGGAGCTCGTCCAGCGTGTCCAGCAGCCCCGACTCCTCCGGGCCTCGCGCCAGCATCGAGTAGCGCGGCTGATGGATGAGGAGGGGCGTACCCAGCTCGCTCAGGATGCGGGCGGCCTCGCGGGTCTGCTCGGGCGAGTAGTTGGAGATGCCGGCGTACAGCGCCTTGCCCTGCTGGACCGCCGAGTGCAGGGCGCCCATCGTCTCCTCCAGGGGAGTCTCCGGGTCGGGGCGGTGCGAGTAGAAGATGTCGACGTAGTCCAGGCCCATCCGCCCAAGGCTCTGGTCGAGCGAGGACAGCAGGTACTTGCGGGAGCCCCACTCACCGTACGGGCCGGCCCACATGTGGTACCCGGCCTTGGTGGAGATGACCAGCTCGTCGCGGTACGGAGCGAAGTCCGCCTTCAGGAACTCACCGAGCGCGGACTCGGCCGCGCCGGGCGGCGGGCCGTAGTTGTTGGCCAGGTCGAAGTGGGTGACGCCGAGGTCGAAGGCGCGGCGCAGGATGGCCCGCTGGGTCTCGACCGGCCGGTCGGGACCGAAGTTGTGCCACAGGCCGAGCGAGATCGCGGGGAGCTTCAGGCCGCTGCGTCCGGTGCGCCGGTAGGGCAGGTCCGCGTAACGGTCGGGGTGTGCGGTGTACAACGCGACTCCAGAGGGGTTGGCACACGGTTTCCCGGTTCCCGGAACGTGAGGGAAGCCGGCACCCCATATCTTTCGCGACCTGCGGGCAGTGGTCCAACAGGAGAATGCGATGGGATTGAGCGGATAGGCTTCTCAATTATGGAACTGCGCCATCTCCAGCACTTTGTCGCGGTCGCCGAGGACCAGCATTTCACCCGGGCGGCGGAACGGCTGATGGTGTCCCAGTCGGGACTGTCGGCCTCGATCCGGGCGCTGGAGCGGGAGTTGCAGACCCCGCTGTTCGTGCGGACGACCCGCCGGGTCACGCTCACGGAGGCGGGTCGGGCGCTGCTGGGCGAGGCTGAGCGGATCCTGGCGCAGGTGCGGTCGGCGCACGAGGCGGTCGCGGCCGTGCAGGGCGTGCTGCGCGGCACGCTCGCGCTGGGCACCGAGCAGTGCATCGCGGGGGTGCATGTGGCGGGGCTGCTCGCCGCGTTCCGGCGGCGTCACCCGGATGTGGAGATACGGCTGCGGCAGGCGGGCTCGGGCGTGCTCGCGGAGGAGGTCGCGGCCGGTCGCCTGGACCTGGCGTTCGCCTACCGGACGCAGGCGGACACCGACCAGCTGCGCTCGGTGTCGCTGACCGGTGAGCCGATGACGGTGCTGTGCCATCCCACCCACCGTCTGGCGACGGGCGGCGCGGCGGTGACGCCGGAGGAGCTCGGCGGGGAGGTGTTCGTGGACTTCCACCCCGACTGGGGGCCGCGCCGCACCACCGACACGGCCTTCGCCGCGGCGGGCGTACGGCGCACCGTGGCGCTGGAGGTGAACGACGTGCACAGCCTGCTGGACCTGGTGGACGAGAACCTCGGCATCGCGGTCGTGCCCCGGCATTTCCGGCACAAGCGGGAGGCGCTCACCGCCGTGCCGGTGAAGGGCACCGGCGAGGCGGTCTACGAGACGGTGGCGCTGCTGCCGCCGCTCCAGGCCACCAGCCCCGCGGCCCGGGCGCTGATGGCGCTTCTGGAGCAGGGGACGCACGAGGGGCCGTAATGCGCGATGGTGGATGCATGCATGCCAAGGACATCCTCATCGACGGGTTCAACCGTATCCAGGAAGAAGTCCACGCCACAGTCGCCGACCTCGGGCCGGACGCCCTCAACGCCCGTCCCACCGCGGACACCAACTCCCTCGCGTGGCTGGTCTGGCATCTCACCCGGGTCCAGGACGACCACATGGCCGACGCCTTCGGACTCGACCAGGTGTGGCTCGCACAGGACTGGGAGAAGCGCTTCGGGCTGGATCTGCCGCGCCGCGACACCGGTTACGGGCACAGCGCCGCCAAGGTCGCCAAGGTGCGGGTCGACTCCGGCGAGTTGCTGACCGGCTATTACGACGCCGTGCACGAGCAGTCGCTCGGTGTCCTGCGCGAACTGGCCGCCAAGGATCTCGAGCGCATCGTCGACGAGAACTGGGATCCGCCGGTCACCCTGGGTGTGCGGCTGGTGAGCGTCCTGTCCGACGATCTTCAGCACGTCGGACAGGCCGCCTATGTACGGGGGCTGCTTCAGAGCGCGGCTTCGTAGCCCGGCAGGACGACGTCCTCGATGAGGGCCTTGCGCTCGTCGAACGGGATGAACGCGCTCTTCAGGGCGTTGACCGTGACCGTGCGCAGGTCCTCGACCGTCCAGCCCGCCTGCTCCACCAGCAACGACATCTCGCGGGTCATCGTGGTGCCCGACACCAGACGGTTGTCGGTGTTGAGGGTGACGCGGAAGCCGAGGTCCTTCAGGGCGGTGATCGGGTGCTCGGCGATCGACGTGGCGCACCCGGTCTGGAGGTTGGATGTGGGGCACATCTCCAGGGCGATACGGCGGTCACGGACCCAGCCCGCCAGCCGGCCGAGCTTGCCGTCGACGATGTCCTCGGTGAGGCGCACGCCGTGGCCGATGCGCTGGGCGCCGCACACCTGCAGGGCCTGGTGGATGCTGGGCAGGCCGTGCGCCTCGCCCGCGTGGATGGTGAACGGGACGCTCTCGCGGCGCAGGTGCTCGAAGGCGTCGAGGTGGTCGGCGGGCGGGAAGCCGTCCTCGGCGCCGGCGATGTCGAAGCCGACGACGCCCGCGTCACGGAAGGCCACGGCCAGGTCGGCGGCCTCCCGGACACGGTCGAACATCCGCATGCCGCACAGCAGGGTGCCGACCCGGACCGGGGTGCCTGCAGCCGCCGCCTTGGCCATGCCGGCGGCGAGGCCCTCCTGGACGGTCTCGACGACCTCGGCCATGGCCAGTCCACCGGTGGTGTTCAGCTCGGGGGCGTAGCGCACCTCGGCGTAGACGACCCCGTCCGCGGCCAGGTCGAGGACGTACTCCTCGGCGGCGCGCAGCAGGCCCTCCCGGGTCTGCAGCACGGCGAGGGTGTGCTCGAAGGTGGCTATGTAGCGCACCAGGTCACCGGAGTTGGCGGCCTCGAAGTACCAGGAGGCGAGCTCGTCCGGGTCGGTGGTGGGCAGGGTGTGCCCGACCGTCTCCGCGAGTTCCACCACGGTGGCCGGGCGCAGGCCGCCGTCGAGGTGGTCGTGCAGGACGGCCTTGGGCAGGCGGCGGATCACTTCGGCGTCTACGCGCGTAGCAGTCATGGCGAGGTCTTTCCTTGAGCGGTGGTTCAGATCGGCGTGAGGCGGGTGTTCAGTCTGCGGGCTGGAGCAGGTCCCAGCGGTTGCCGTACAGGTCCTGGAAGACGGCGACGGAGCCGTAGGGCTCGTGGCGCGGCTCCTCCAGGAAGGTCACGCCCGCGGCGAGCATGCGGGCGTGGTCGCGGGCGAAGTCGTCGGTGTGCAGGAAGAAGCCGACGCGCCCACCGGTCTGGTCCCCGACCCGGACCTGCTGCGCCTCGCCCTTGGCCCGGGCCAGCAGAAGGGCAGTGCCCGAGGCCTCGGTGCCGGGCTGGACGACGACCCAGCGGGAACCGTCGGGGCGTGGGGTGTCCTCGACGAGCCGGAATCCGATGGCCTCGGTGTAGAAGCGGATCGCCTCGTCATAGTCGTCGACGACGAGGGTGACCAGGGCGATGCGTCTCATCGGGGCCTTTCGCGAGGTCGGAGAGGGTGGTTGACGGGTGAGGTTATACGTAAAACCTGGACTACGCCAGTCGGCCTTTGTCACTGCCGTCGTCTACAGTTCAGTAGACCGTCTACATGGCTGTAGTCACTCGGTCGCGACATCCTGTCGCGCCCGCATCCACCACGCGAAAGGGGCAGCCCACCATGACCGCAGGGCCCCGCACACACACGCATGCGAGCACCCCGGTGGGCCGCTTCGCGATACCGGCGTTCCTTCTCCGCCCCAGCCCCACGACGGAAGAGCGCCGCCATGTGCCCCCGACCCGCGAAGACCACCGCCGACCACCCGCCGCGACCGCCCCGGCGACCTCGCACGTACGCCCTGCTCCGGCGCCGTCTCGGCGCGGCGATCGCCCTGGTCTACGCCGCCGCGGCACTGCTGCCCGCTCCCGGCCTGTGGCTGCGGCGCCCACACCCGATCGGCATCCCCGGTCTCGCTGAACTGTCCCTGAGGACACCTCAGTTACTCCTCGCGCTCGTGCTGTTCAGTGCCGGCCTCCAGGTGCCGCTGCGGGAGCTGAGGCTGCTGCTGCGGCGCCCCTCCGCTCTGGTCGCCGGACTCGTGCTGCACGTGGTGGCGCCGCTGTTGATCGTCCCGGGGGTCGCGTTCGTGCTGCGGCACTCCCCCGACCAGGACGGCGGCAGCGGCATGGTCGCCGCGATGATCCTTATCGTCGCGATGCCGGTGGCGGCCGGGGCGACGGTGTGGACCGCGAAGGGGGACGGCGACCAGCCGACGGCTGTCGGACTGGTCCTCGCCTCCACTCTGGTCAGCCCGCTGACGGTGCCGCTGACGCTGGCAGTGCTGTGCCCCCTGCTGCACGGCGACTACGCGGGCCGACTGGCCGACGCGGCGCAGACCGCCGGGCACGCGTTCGCGCTCAGCTCGGTCGTGCTGCCCTGCGGCGCGGGTCTGCTGTGCCGCCTGCTCCTGCCCCGGCGGGCGTCGGACGGGCTCGTCGACGCCGCAGTCGCCGTGGCTCTCCCGGCCTCGCTGCTGCTGACGTATGTGAACGCCAGTGGCGTGCTGGGGCCGTTCCTGCGCCATCCGCGTCCGGTGCTGCTGGCTGCCGCGCTGGCCGTCGCGGCGACGGTATGCGGGCTGTCCTTCGCGCTGGGCCGGGTCGCCGCCCATGCCCTGCGGCTGGATGCGAGAGCCGGCGCCTCCGTGACGCTGGCCTGCGGGATGAACAACAGCAGCGCCAGTGCCGTGCTCATCACCACGACGCTGCCGGACCGTCCGCACATCCTGCTCCCGGTGCTGGCGTACGGCCTGCTGCAGAAGGTGGCGGCGGGGCGGGTGGTGCGCGGCTTCGGTTCCAGGAGAGAAGGAGGCCTGCGGACTTAGGGCTGCGGCCCGAGGTGCGATCCGGGACGCGCCGGTAGCGTCCCGGGCATGAAGATCACCGAGCCGCCCCGCAGCCTCGATCAGCGCAAGCAGGACGTACTGGCCCGACTGACACGGGAGTTGGACATCTGGGTCGCCACCGCCGATCAGGGCGGGCTGCCGTGCCTGGTGGCGCTGTGGTTCGCCTGGGACGGGGAGTCGGTCTGGATGTCCACGCGGGTCACCAACCCCACGGGCCGCAATCTGCGCGACGGCGGGCGCACCCGGCTGGCGTTCGGGGACACACAGGACGTGGTGCTGGTCGACGGGGACGTTGAGGCATTCGGCGGGCAGGACGTGCCGGCCGCGGCGGCCGACGCGTTCGTGGCGAAGACGGGGTGGGATCCGCGCCAGGACAGCGCGTCGTACGCCTTCTTCCGGGTGCGGCCGCGCGGCGTGCAGGCCTGGCGAGGAGTACACGAGCTGCCCGGGCGGCATCTGATGCGGGACGGTGTGTGGGCTGTCTGAGACGACTCGGCACGGCGACGGAGGGGCCCCGGCAAGGGCCCCTCGACCTCAACCGGCCTTGCTGTGCAGGGCGTTGAGCCGCTCCAGCTCGTCGGCGGTGAGGCGGAGCGCTCCGGATGCCACGTTCTCGGCCAGGTGGTCGGGGTTGCCGGTACCGGGGATGGCCAGGACGTGCGGGCCCTGGTGCAGCGTCCAGGCGATGCGGACCTGGCTGGGGCTCGCGTCGTGGGCGCGGGCGACGGCGAGCACCTCCTCGTCGTACGTGGTGCTCGCACCCTTCGCCCCGCCGGAACCGGCGACGGCGAAGAACGGTACGAAGGCGATGCCCTGTTCGCGGCAGATCCGCACCAGTTCGTCGGTGACCGGAGCGCGGTGTCCCAGTCCGTAGCGGTTCTGCACGCTGACCACGGGCGCGATGGCCTGCGCCTCGGCCAGGTGCCGGGGTTCGACGTCGGAGACGCCGAGGTGCCGGATCAGGCCCGCCTCGCGCAGTTCGGCCAGCGCGCCGAAGTGCTCTGCGATGGAGTCCTGCTCCATGCGCCGCAGGTAGACCATGTCGAGATGGTCACGGCCGAGTTGCCGCAGGTTCTCTTCGACGTGGCCACGCAGCTGCTCGGGGCGGGCCGGGGTGCTCCAGTCGCCGTGATAGTCGCGGTACGGGCCGACCTTCGCGGCTATGACCATGTCGTCGGGGTACGGGGCCAGCGCGCTGTTGATGATCTCGTTGGCGGACCGCAGCTGGGAGAAGTAGAACGCGGCCGTGTCGATGTGGTTCACGCCGAGCTCAACCGCCTTGCGCAGCACGGCGATCGACCGCCCGCGGTCGCTCGGTGTTCCGAGGTGGAAGGCAGCGCTGCCCGTCAGCCGCATCGCACCGAAACCGATGCGGTTGACGGTCAGTGCGCCGAGTTTCCAGGAGCCCGCGGCGTCCGCGGTGATCATGTGGGAGGTCATCGGCGGAGTTTCGCACACGCTGGGCGCCCCGACGCAGAGACTTTGCGGATACGTGTACGAAGTAGAGGGCGCAGGTCAGCAGTAGAGGTTGTTGCCGGGTGTGACGCCGAGGACGGCGGTGATGCGTGGGCAGGCGCCGACGCGGCTTTGCCCTGGGCGGGATGCCTCCGCCCGGCGTGCGATACGCTCCGGGCGCCCTTGGACGGCGTCGGATTCCCAGCGCTCAGCTCGCGCCCCCTTCGCCGGGGTCGCCGCCCTCCCCCGCTCCCGTGTAGGCCGCCGTGGTCCGGTCCGCCGCCTCACGTGCCGTTTTCTCGTCCTCGCCGCCGGCGACGTTCGCCGCGTACCAGGCTTCGCTGCTCGACGTCATGAATCGGCGGCCCTCGTCCGAGCTCATCCAGCCCATGAACTCCTTCGGGTCGACGGCCACGCCACCGCTCCCCAGATGCAGGGTGAGCCCCCGGACCATCAGGTCCCATCCCACGCCGACCGCGCCCGGGCCGAACTCCGCCCACTTCGTGTCGTCGACGTGGGCGATGTGCTCCAGCTGGAAGCGCGTGCCGCCCTCCTCGGGGGTCAGGCGGAGCTCGATCCAGCTGACCTCGCCGCCGTACTCCCACGTCGCGGAGAAGCCCTTGGGCGGGTCGCAGCGCTCGATCACCCCGCCCGCATTGCCCTCGAGCTGATAGCGGCCTCCCAGCCGCAGCTCCCCCGTCACGGGCAGGAGCCAGCGGGGGATGCGCTCGGGGTTCGTGCAGGCGTCCCACACGTCGTCGAGCGGGGCATCGTAGGTCCGGGTCACGGTCACCACGCGTGCCTCGCCCGCCTTGAAGGTCCGCCGGCCGACCTGCCGGCGCACGTCGCTGATGTCATGGGTCACGTCGGTCATGGGTGCTCCTCGGGGTTTCGTCGGTATCCCGCAGCCGGCGCGCGCGTTTGCCGCGCGCCAGCTCGGTGGCCAGGGCGTCCAGATGCGGGGTCCAGAAGCGACGGAAGCGGTCGAGCCAGGCGTCTATGTCCTGCAGCGGCTCGGCATTGACCGCGTACAGCCGCCGGGTTCCTTCGGGGCGGACGGTCGCGAACCCGTTCTCCCGCAGCACCTTCAGATGCTGCGACACTCCGGGCTGCGAGATCCCGAACTCCTCCCCGATGACCTCGCAGAGCGCTCCCGAGGTCATCTCCCCACCGGCCAGCAGCTCCAGGATCCGTCGGCGCACCGGATCCCCGAGCACATCGAAGGCGTGCATGCGGCAACTATATCAGCTGTCACTTATATAAGCAGTGACCGATATTATGGCTCGCGAAACGCCCGGCCGCGTCGCACGGCCGGGCGTTGTTTTCGCCGGATTCAGCGCAGCGGCTTCTGCAGCACCGCCTTGCGGTGGCTGAACGTCTCGATCGAGTAGCGGCCGTGGTAGCTGCCCATGCCGCTCTCGCCCACACCGCCGAACGGCAGGTCCGAGACGGTGAGATGGGCCAGCGGCAGGCCGTGGCCGAGACCGCCGGAGGACGTCTCGGCGGCGATCCGGCCGCGGGTCCCCTCGGACTCGGAGAAGACGTAGAGGGCGAGGGGCTTGTCGCGGTCGTTGATGAAGTCGATCGCCGCGTCCAGGTCCGGCACGGTGACGATCGGCAGGATCGGCCCGAAGATCTCTTCCTGCATGACGGGCGACTTGGGGTCGACGTCGGCAAGGACGGTCGGGGCAATGAACTTCGTCGTACGGTCGCTGCTGCCGCCGACGACGGCGCGGCCCGAGTCGAGCAGGCCGGCGAGCCGGTCGAAGTGCCGTTCGTTGATGATCCGGCCGTATTCGGCGGAGGCCGACGGGTCGGCGCCGTACAGGGACTCGACGGCCCGCTGGAGCGCGGGTTCGAGGGCGGCGGCGGTGGCCGGGTCGGTCAGGACGTAGTCGGGGGCGACGCAGGTCTGCCCGGCGTTGAGGAACTTGCCGCGGGCCAGCCGGTCCGCGACGACGTCGAGGTCGGTGTCGCGGTCGACGAACGCCGGGGACTTGCCGCCGAGTTCGAGGGTGACCGGGGTGAGGTGCTCGGCGGCGGCACGCATGACGATGCGGCCGACGGCTCCGTTGCCGGTGTAGAAGATGTGGTCGAAGCGCTCGGCCAGCAGGGCCGTCGTCTCCGGGATGCCGCCCTCGACGACGGCGACCGCGTCGGTGTCGAGGTAGGCGGGCAGCAGGCGGGCGATCGCGGCGGAGGTGGCGGGGGCCAGTTCGCTGGGCTTGGCGACCACGGCGTTGCCCGCGGCGAGTGCGCCGACCAGCGGGGCGAGCAGGAGCTGGGCGGGGTAGTTCCAGGGGGCGATGACGAGGACGACGCCGAGCGGGTCGTACTGCGTCCAGGCGCTCGCGTCGGCGCCGAGGTGGGCCGGGACCGGGGCGGGTTCGGGGCGCAGCCAGTCGGCGAGGTGGTCGAGGGTGTGGTCTATCTCGCGGATCGTGAAGTCGATCTCGGTGCGGTGGGCCTCGGTGGAGCTCTTGCCCAGGTCGGCATGGAGGGCGGCGGCCAGGTCGGGGCCGTTGTCCGTGAGCAGTTCGCGCAGGCGTCGCAGCTGGGCCGTGCGCCACTCGACGGGCTTGGTGCGGCCGGTGCGGAAGGTGGCGCGCAGCCGGGCCACGACGTCGGCGGGCTGCTCGGGGGTGGAGTGGTTCACGATGCCTCGCTGCTGGAACGGTCAGGGTCAGGTGTATATGGCAACCTTTCATACACCAAAATAAATCCCGGCGCCGGAGGACTACTTTCCGCAGCGGACCCATCACGCGCTGACGAGCCCGTCACGTGCGGACGAGTTCCTGCCGCCGCCGTTCCAGATAGGCACGTTCCGCCTCGCTCTCCGAGTGTGCGATGGCCGCCTCGTACGCCCGGACCGCCTCGGTGTCGCGCCCCAGGCGGCGTAGCAGGTCGGCGCGGACGGCATGGAAGACGTGGTAGCCGTCGAGGTCCAGCGCTTCGACGGCTTCCAGGGCTCGGCGGGGTCCTTCGGTCTCGGCCACGGCGACCGCCCGGTTCAGGGCCACGACGGGGCTCGGCGCGAGGGCCAGAAGCTGGTCGTACAGCTGCCGGATCTGGCCCCAGTCGGTGGCGTCGGCGGTGGGTGCGTCGCTGTGGACGGCCTGGATGGCGGCCTGGATCTGGTACGGGCCTGGCTGGTTGCGGCGCAGGCAGCGGCGGACCAGTGACTGCCCCTCGGCGATCAGCTCCGGGTCCCAGCGGCTGCGGTCCTGCTCCGGCAGCGGTACCAGCGCACCGCGCTCGTCCAGTCGTGCGGGCCGTCGGGAGTCGACGAGGAGCATCAGCGCGAGCAGGCCGGTCACCTCGGGCTCGTCCGGCATCAGCTCGGACAGGAGGCGGCCGAGGCGTACGGCCTCCGCGCACAGGTCGGGGCTGCCGCCGTAGCCCTCGTTGAAGATCAGGTAGACGACCGCCAGGACGCCCTTCAGCCGGTCCGGGAGGTCCGCGTCGCGGGGCACACGGTAGGGGATGCGGGCGTCGCGGATCTTCGCCTTGGCGCGGACGAGGCGCTGGGCCATCGTCGGCTCGGGCACCAGGAAGGCGCGCGCGATCTGAGGCGTGGTGAGTCCGCCGAGCAGGCGGAGGGTCAGGGCGACCTGCGCCTGGGGGGCGAGCGCCGGGTGGCAGCAGGTGAAGATCAGGCGGAGTCGGTCGTCGCGCACGGGGCCCTCCTCGGCCGGTGCGTCGGGGGTGTGCAACAGGGCCGCCTCGGCGTGGCGGGCCTCGCGGGAGGACTCGCGGCGCAGCCGGTCGATCGCGCGATTGCGCGCGGTGGTGATGATCCAGCCGGCCGGGCTCGGCGGCACGCCGGTCTCCGGCCAACGCTGCACGGCCGTCGTGAAGGCGTCCTGCGCCGCTTCCTCGGCGAGGTCGATGTCGCCGAGGAAGCGGACGAGGACGGCGACGGCGCGGCCGTACTCCGCGCGGAAGACGGCCTCGACGTCGACGGGAGGGGACATCACTCCTCGGCCTGGTGCATGAACGGGCGCACCTCGATGGGCAGGGTGGTCGCCCGGGTGGCCTTCCTGCCCCATTCCAGGGCCGCGTCCAGGTCGGGGGCCTTGATCAGGCAGATGCCTCCCAGGTACTCCTTGCCCTCGGCGTACGGCCCGTCGGTGATCAGGACGTCGCCGTCGCGGGGCCGCAGCACGGTGGCCGTCTCGGGGCCGTGCAGTCCGCCGGCGAAGACCCAGGCGCCGGCCTCGCGCAGTTCCGCGTGGAAGGTGTCGAGGTTGCGGACGATCTGAGCCATGGCCTCGGGCCCGGGCGGCGTTCCGTCGGTCGGCGTGATCACGCTGAGCAGGTAGTACTGCATGAGGTCCTCCTTGGCATCGTGTCGTTCTCTCACCTCCTACACGAACGGCACACCCCCGGATCGACACCGCGCACGACGACATCGGGAGAATCTTCTGCATGACCGCCGCACCGCACCCCCTCGTCTCCACCGCCCGCGCCCTCGCCGATGACCTCCTCGCCCCGAACGCGGCGCGTGTCGACCAGGAGGGGGTGCCCGCGAGCCACATCGAGGCGGTACGGCGGTCGGGGCTGCTGGGTGTGAGCGCGCCCCGGGAGTACGGCGGGGCGGGCGCACCCGACCGGGTGGCGCGGGAGGTGCAGGAGATCCTGGCGGGGGCGTGCTGCTCGACGTGGTTCGTGCAGACCCAGCACCACACGCCGGTGCGCCTGCTGGCGAGGTCCGAACTCCCCGTGCGGGAGCGGCTGTTGGGTCCGCTCGCCTCCGGTGAGCTGCTGGCCGGGATCGCCTACGCCCACGTCCGTGCTTTCCCCCACGTCCCCGTGCGGGCCGCGGCGGAGCGGGACGGCTGGCGGTTCGACGGCACCGTCCCCTGGTACACCGGCTGGGGCCTGAACGACGTGATGCTGCTCGCGGGCGTGACCGATTCTGACGAGACCGTGTTCGCGTTCGCCGACGCCCGCGAGCAGCCGGGGCTGCGTGCCTCGGCACCGATGCAGCTGGCGGCGCTCACCGCCGCCCGTACGGTCTCGCTGGAGCTGGACGGCCTGTGGCTGCCCGGGGAGAGCATGGTCCTGCGCACCCCGCGGGAGAAGTTCGCCCTCGTCGACCTGCCCCGGAGCACGAACCCGTCTCCGGCCGTGTTCGGGGTGGCGTACGCCGCGCTGCGCGTGCTGGAGGACGCCGGCGAGACGGAGACCGCCCAGGGGCTGCGCGGCCGCCTCGACGAGGTGCGGCAGCGGGCGTACGAACTGGCCGATCACCCGGTCCCGCACGAGCGCGTCGCGGAACGGCTGGCGCTCAAGACGCAGTCCTACGACCTCATGCGTGCGGCCACGACCGCGGCGGTCGTGGCCGGGGGCGGCCGGACCATGGACGTACGGCATCCTGCCCAGCGGCTGGCCCGCGAGGGGATGTTCCTGCTGGTGCAGGGGCAGACGTCGGTGGTGCGGCGGGCGCACCTCGACGCACTCACGGAGATCCAGGAAGCCTCATGATGAGGAGTCCGGCCGATGTCGTCGAAGCGGCGTTCCGGTACTACTGGTCGCAGGACCGCGAGGCGGCCCTCGCGCTCTACGCCGAGGACTTCTCCTTCACCAGTCCGCAGGACGACCACATCGACAAGGCGGCCTTCCTCGAGCGGTGCTTCCCGACCGCGGACCGGTTCGTGGAGCATCGGCTGCCGCATGTCGTCCCCGCCGGCGAGGAGCTCGTACTCGTCCATTACGAGTACGAGCTCACGACCGGCGACCGGCACCGCAATGTCGAGGCGATCACCGTCCGGGACGGACTCATCCGGGAAGTGCAGGTCTTCTTCGGCGGCCGCGTGGGCGCCAGGGGCTAGCTCGCGAACGGCACCTGCGCCGACGGCGCCGCCTCGTTGGCGAACGGATGCCGCCACAGCCCCTGCGCAGCCAGACGCGGCAGCACTCCCTCGCCGAACCAGTAGGCCTCCTCCAGGTGGGGGTAGCCGGAGAGCACGAACTCGTCGATGCCGAGGGCGTGGTACTCCTTGATCCGTTCGGCGACCTCGTCGTGGCTGCCGACCAGGGCGGTGCCCGCGCCGCCTCGGACCAGGCCGATGCCGGCCCACAGGTTGGGGTGGATCTCCAGGCCGTCGCGGTTGCCGCCGCCGTGCAGGGCCAGCATCCGCTGCTGTCCCTCGGACTCGCTGCGGGCGAGGCCCGCCTGGACGGACTGCACGGTCTGCGGGTCGAACCCGTCGAGGAGCCGGTTCGCCTCCGCCCACGCCTGCTCGGAGGTGTCGCGGGTGATGACGTGCAGCCGGATTCCGAAGCGCAGGGTGCGGCCCTGCCTGGCGGCGAGCCCCCGGATCCAGGCGATCTTCTCGGCGACCCGGGCGGGCGGCTCGCCCCAGGTGAGGTAGGTGTCGACGTACTTGGCGGCGACCTCTCCGGCGACGGGCGAGGACCCGCCGAAGTACACCTCGGGAACCGGGTCGGGCACGCGGGCGAGCTTCGCGTCCGCGACCTGGAGGTGCTCGCCGTGCAGGTCGACGCTCTTGCCCTCCCACAACCCCCGTACGATTTCCAGGAATTCGCCGGTACGGCGGTAGCGGGCGTCCTTGTCCAGGAAGTCGCCGTAGGCCCGCTGCTCGTGGCTCTCGCCGCCCGTGACGACATTGAGGAGCAGCCGGCCGCCGCTCTGCCGCTGGAAGGTGGACGCCATCTGCGCGGCCAGCGTCGGGGAGACGAAGCCGGGGCGGAAGGCGACCAGGAACTTCAGGCGTTCGGTGTGCTGGCTGACCATGGCGGTGGTCAGCCACGCGTCCTCGCACCAGGCGCCGGTCGGGGTGAGGGCGCCCACGAAGCCCAGGTCCTCGGCGGCACGGGCGATCTGGCTCAGGTAGGCCACCGTCGGCGGCCGGTCCCGGCCGGAGGCGGTGGCGGGGGTGCCGTGGCCGCCGCCCACGACGTGCCGGCTGTCGCCGTTGGTGGGCAGGAACCAGTGGAAGGTGAGGGACACGTGGGGTCTCCGATCAGTGGTGTCGCTAGAGGAGGCCGTGGCGGGGCGGCCGGGTGCCGTTCAGCACGTACCGGCCGATGTGCTGGATCTTCCAGCGGGCCGGGTCGTGCAGGGTGTGGGTGCGAGCGTCGCGCCAATGCCGGTGCAGGTTCAGGGAGTTGAGGGCTGCACGGGTGCCGGACACCTCGAACAGGGCGCTCGCCACCTCGACCGCCGTCTGCGCGGCCTGCACCTTTGCCGCGGCGACCGCGATGGATGCCTCGGCCGCAGTGTCGTCGGTGAGTTCGGTGCGCGCCGCTTCGACCGCGCGGGCGGCCTCGCGGAGGAGGGCCTCGGACGCCCGTACCTGGAGGGCGAGTTCGCCGAACCGCTGGATGAGCAGCGGGTCCTCGGCGGCGGTTTCGACACCGCTCTCGAACCAGGGGCGGCTCTTGCTGCGCACGAACTCGGCGGCTTCAGCGAGGGCTCCCCCGGCGATCCCCGCGTCGATGGCCGCGTGCAGCAACTGGGCCACGGCGCCGTGCAGTTGCGGCCCCTGGAAGGTGAGGTGGTGCGGGAGTACGCGGTCGGCGGGCACCTCGACATCCTCCAGGCGCACGGTTCCACTGGCGGTCGTTCGCTGCCCCATGCCGTCCCAGTCGTCGATCACCGTCAGGCCGGGGGCCTCCCGGGGCACAAAGGCGACGTGCAGGTTGTCGTCCTCGGCGCGGGCCAGCACCGGGATCCAGTCGGCGAAGAGGGCCCCGGTGGAGTAGTGCTTGACGCCGGTGAGGACGTAGGAGCCGTCCGGCTGCGGTGCCAGGCGGGTGCGTATGTCCTGGACGTGCTTGGTGCCCGCCTCGGACTGGGCGTTGCCGAAGCGGCGGCCTGCGAGCAGCTCGGCGTAGAAGAACTTCCGCTGCTCCTCGGTGCCCTGACGGTGGATCACATTGACGTAGGCGAAGTGGCTCTGCGGGATCTGGGCGAGGCTGCCGTCGGCCGAGGCGAGCAGCCGGAAGATCTCGGCGAGGGTGAGCGTGGTGACGTCCGCGCCGCCGTGCTCGGCGGGGACGGTGACGGCGAGCAGTCCGGAGGCGGACAGCTTGTCCAACTCCTCGCGCGGGAGCCTCCGTTCGGCGTCCCGGGCGGAGGCGCCGACGCGGAACTCCTCGGCCAGGGCGGCCGCGACGTCGAGGGCCTCCGCGTCGTCGGCGATGACATGGGCGGACACGGCGCTCAGCTCGCCGCGGCCAGGAGCCGAGTGCGGCCCAGGGCCGTGGAGAACTGGTCGACGACCTGGGAGAGGGCCTCGGTGGCGGCCGGCGCGACGGTGAGCGAGCCGTCCTCGTGCACGGTGATGTCCTTGTCGAGGGTGAACCAGCCCTGCACGATGTGGCCGGCGCCCATGGAGGACAGGACCGGGCGCAGGGCGTAGTCGATGGCCAGGACGTGGGCGGTGGAGCCGCCGGTGGCCAGCGGCAGCACGGTCTTGCCGGTCAGGGCGTACTGCGGGAGCAGGTCGAGGAGCGCCTTGAGGACGCCGGAGTACGACGCCTTGTAGACGGGGGTGCCGACGACGACGCCATCGGCCTGCGCGAACAGTTCGGTGGCCTCGACGATGGCGGGGTGCTTGAAGTCGGCGCCGAGCAGGGCCTCGGCAGGGATGGTGCGGACGTCGAGCGGGAGCACTTCGTGCCCTTGTGCGATCAGCCGCTGGTCCAGATGACGCAGCAGACGGTTGGTGCGGGAGGAGGCGGAGGGGCTGCCGGAGACGGACAGGACGGTGGCCATGGGTCCTCTTTCGGGGATGCACGAGGATGCGCTGGGATGCGCTGGGATGCGTCCTCTTGCGAGGAGGCGGGGCGCCCGCGCGCGGCGGACGCCGCCTGGGAAGCGGTCAGGAGTACCAGATGGGTTCGGGCAGTTCACCCTTGAGGACCCAGCGGCCCACCTCGCGCCGCGCGGTAGGCGGTGGGCCAGTCCTGGCCCGCGCCGCCGCGCTCGGTGGGGCCGGGCAGGGTGACGAGGCCGGCGCCCTTCAGGAGCTGGACCTCGGCGTACGGGGTGGCTCCGGCGCGGTCGCGCTCTGCGGTGTCGGTGGCGAGGACGGCGGCGACCTCGGCGGCGCGGGAGATCCAGTCCCGGGCGGTCCGCGGGGCGGGGAGGGTGGTCCGGTCGGTGGGCGTGGCGGTGCTCATGCTGATGACCTCTTTCGCGGTGGGGCGCTCAGACGTGAACGGGGACGGACTCGGGCTCCGCGTCCGGAAGTTGGGCCTCCAGTTCACGCACGAGCGGCAGCACCCGCCTGCCGAAGTACTCGACCTCCTCGTGGTAGTGCAGGAAGCCGAGGAGCAGCAGGTCCACGCCGAGTTTCCGGTAGGCGACGATGCGCTCCGCGATCTGCTCCGGGGTGCCGATGAGCCCCGTACGGAAGCCGTCGTTGTACTGGACCAGGTCCTCGAAGGAGGAGTCCTGCCACATGCCCTTCTTGTCGGCGGTGGACTGTCCCGCCTGCTGCACCGCGGCGCCGAAGCCCTCGACGGCCTCGGTGTCCGCCTTGGCGACGATCTCGCGCAGCGTGTCACGTGCCTCGGCCTCCGTGTCACGGGCGATGAGGAAGCCGTTGAGGCCGAACTTCGGTGCCCTGCGGCCGGCTTCGGCAGCCGACTTCCGTACGTCGTGGATCTGCTCGGTGACCCCGTCGAAGTCCTTGCCGTTGGAGAAGTACCAGTCGGAGACCCGGCCCGCCATTGCGCGGGCCGCGGTGGAGTTGCCGCCCTGGAAGATCTCCGGGTGCGGCCGCTCGGCGGTGTTGAGAGGCTTGGGCTTGAGGGAGAAGTCACGCAACCGGTAGAAGTCGCCGGAGAGTTCGGTGTGGTCCTCGGTCCAGATCTGGCGCAGGGCGCGGATGAACTCCTCGGAGCGGCGGTAGCGCTCGTCGTGCTCCAGCCACGGCTCACCGAGGGCGGTGAACTCGCCCTTGAACCAGCCCGATACGACGTTGACGGCGAAGCGGCCGTTCGAGAGATGGTCGGCGGTGGCGCCGAGCTTGGCGAGGACGCCGGGGTGCCACAGGCCCGGATGGACGGCCGCGATGACCTTCAGTCGCTGGGTGGCGAGGAGCAGGGCGAGGGTGAAGCTGGTCGACTCGTGCTGGTACTCGGCGCCGTAGCTGGCCATGTAGCGGACCTGGCTGAGCGCGTAGTCGAAGCCGTTGTTCTCGGCGAGGACGGCGAGTTCGCGGTTGTACTCGTATCCCCAGTCGGTGCGCTGCTCGATCTTGCTGGTGACGAGTCCCCCGCTGACGTTGGGGACCCAGTAGGCGAATTTCACGGGCGCGGCAGGCATGCGTGACTCCTGTTGCGGAATGTTTCCGGGCACGCCGAATTCAAGAGTGCGGGGCACGGCGAATTCAGGCGGAGAAAGGGAAAAGGGGCGGCGGATCCGGGGAGAGGTTGATCAGGCCGCGGCGCAACAGGAGGCGCTGGAGACGCGCGCGAGGTCGACATGGCGTCGCCGCGTGAGGTCCAGTCGCATCTTCATGCTGTAGATCGTGACAGTCGGCGCCGCGGGCCGTCAAGGAAAACCCGACCGGTCTCGCATCCCGGACCATTGAATTTCACGAACGTGTGACAGGGAAACCCTTGAACGCACCGTGAAATGGGCTGCATTGTGCTGGGCGTGCGGACGGAACAACTGGAATACATCGCGGCCGTGACCCGGCTCGGTTCACTGCGCCGGGCCGCGGAGGAACTGCGCCTTTCCCAGCCCGCGTTGAGCGAGACGGTGCGCAACCTGGAACGCGAACTGGGAGTCGACCTGCTGGAGCGCAAGCGGTCCGGGGCAACGATGAGCGCGGAGGGCCGGGAACTGCTGCCGCACATCATCGATGTGCTGGACGCGGTGGACCGGCTGCGCAGCGCTGCCGGAGAGCAGCACCGGATCAGCCGTATGGTCAGGGTGGGCACGGTGAACGCCGCCACGGTCCCGCTGCTCATCCCGGCCGTGCAGGCGTTCCGCACGGCCCATCCGATGACGCAGGTGGAGGTGGTGGGCGCGCAGCAGTCCGAGATCCACCGGGCTCTGCTGGAGGGCGGTTTCGACCTCGGTCTGGTGAACCACCTGGACAGCGACGATCTGCCCGCCGACTTCGAGAGCACCGAGCTGCTGCGCGGACGCCCGGTGTTGTGTCTGCGCCCGGACAGTGCGCTCGCCGCGTTGTCCGCCGTCACGGTCGACGATGTCCTGAATGGCCCGGAGCCGGTGATCGCGATGCGCTCCGGCTATGTCATGCACCGTTACGCGCACCGGCTGCTCCGGGGCCGCTCCCCCGACTTCTCCTTCTCCACCGACGGCGCCGAAATGGGCAAGCTGATGGTGGCCGAGGGACTGGGCGCCACCCTCCTGCCCGATTTCAGTGTCATCGGCGACCCACTGGAGCGACGGGGCTCGATCACCTACCGTCCGATCTCCGACGACTCCACCGAGGTTCTCCTGATGCTGCAGCGCCGCCGCGCCGTTTCGGCGCCCCGGGCGGCCCAGGACCTCTACGAAGTGTTCGTGCACAGGGCGCGCGAGTTGGGCGGCTCCCTGACATGACCGCGGGCCGGGTCAGTCCTCGTCGGCCGGCACCACCACGAGAAACGCGTCCGACTTGAGATCCATGATCACCGTCGCGGGCCGCCCCTCGGCGCGGCACCTCGCCGCGTACTCCTCCGCCGGCCACGATCCGCGCGGAGCTCCCGCAGGAAACCGCTCCAACACCTTCGCGCCCATAGCGGCAGCCACCTCCAGTTGCGACATGCGGTTACAACCCCTCTACGGTCCGCATGCCCGCGATCTGCGCAGACATGTGCGGGAGCCGGAAGCGTGCCCCACAGGCACCCTCCCGCCTCAGGCAACCCGCCGACCACTACACATAAAGATGAAATAAGCGCAGAATGGACCTACGCGGCGCTTACCCGCATACCGCACCAGACGCGGTCAGGCCTGCGAGTCAAAGGAGACGAGTCATGGCCAACGTCTCGCCCACCAGCAGGGGGGACATCACCACCCACCCTGATGTTTCCGAAATGCGGGATCGCTATGCCCGCATGCTTGGCGGTCGCGATGTGACGCTCTTGGACGGACCGGTGTTCCTGCTCGGTCTGTACTGCGCCGTATCCCCGTGGATACTCCACTACACGACGAGCCAGCCCCCGCTGGTGACGCACAACCTTGTCGTCGGCATCGCGATCGGCCTGCTGGCCCTCGGATTCACCAGGGCCCCCGAGCGCATGTACGGCCTCAGCTGGGCGTTCTGCGCGGTGGGCATCTGGATGATCATCGCGCCGTGGGTCGTAGGCACCAGCCCGGACACCGGTGTCGCCCTCAACAACATCATCATCGGCGCGCTCGCCGTGATCCTGGGGCTGATGTGCGCCGGTACTGCGGCGAGGAGCGCCCCCAGGCCGTAGGAACGGACCAGGAAAGGTCGGCATTGCGGCCGGTCCGCGACCTGCGCGGACCGGCCGTCCTGTTCCCGTGGCCGCTCAGTGGCCGGGCACCGACCAGGGCTGCTGCGGCAGCGGACTGCCGGTCTCCAGGAGCGACTTGAGGTTCGACAGCACGGCCGGCCAGCCGCGGGAGACGTCGGACAGCGCACCTTCGTCCCAGAGGTCCTCGTGGGTGACGGTGAGGCGGACGATGTCCTCGTGCGGCGTGATGTCGAAGGTCACCCGGGAGTACTTGTCCTCCTGCCCCTCGTTCTGGGGGTCGACCCAGGTGGTGACCAGGCGGGTGGGGGGTTCGCTCTCCACGACGGTGCCGACGGCGTCGGCGATGCCGGAGCCGTCCGTGCGGACGTGTTCCCAGCGTGAGCCCTGCCGCCAGTCCGATTCGTTGCGGTGGCCCCAGTAGGCGGCGGTCAGGTCCGCGTCGGTGAGTGCCTCCCAGACCTTCTCGGGCGTGCTGTGGATGTAGGTGACGTAGACGTAAGTGGGCTTGTCGGTCATGGTGGCTTCCTCGGCTCGTCGTTTCACGTCGCTCAGCACGCTCAGGCGCGGGCGCTCGAACTTGTCGATCCACCGCTCCTGGATCTCGTGGAGCGGGACCGGGTTGAGGTAGTGCAGCTTTTCCCTCCCTCGCCGCACCGTGCCGACCAGGTTGGCGTCCTCCAGGACGCCCAGATGCTGGGTCACCGACTGGCGCGTCATCGCGATGCGCTCGCACAGTTCGCCCAGCGTCTGACCGTTCTGCTCGTGCAGCCGGTCCAGCAGCCGCCTGCGGGTCTCGTCGGCCAGCGCCTTGAAGACCTTGTCCATCCCGGAGTCACTCTCTGATCGCACACTCAACGTTATGCAGGCAATTACCTGCATGTCAAGGAGGACGCGGCGGGACCGCACTTCTTGCGCCCCGCCGCACTCTGCGTACCGCCCTGGTCGCCGCCGGCGCCACGGCCGCCCTGGGCGCCTCGGCCACCGGCGCCTTCGCCCACTCGGCGCCCGCGGCCAAGGCCGCCGCGTCGGCCACGCACCCGAGCGGCCGCTGCAAGACCGAGCGGGTCTATGTGAGGACGCTGGAGCTCGCCGACAAGGTCTCCCGGGCGAAGGTGTTCAAGACCGGCAAGCACCGCTACGAGGCCGAGATCTGGGGCAAGGGCCTCAAGTACGGCACCATGGCCGCCAAGGGCAGGACCGCGCACGCCGAACACAACGGCCTGCACATGGCCCTCCACCGGGACGGCACGATCACCTCCTGGGTCGAGCGCGCCAAGCCGCCCCCAAGCCGATCGTCAAGCGCAGCCTGATCGCCTCTGCGCCGCTCTCGGACGTCACGTCGACGGCGAAGATCTACAAGGTGACGGCCAGCCACCACGAGGCCGACATCTACGCGGACGGCACCAAGTTCGACACCCTCGTCGCCGACGGACTCGCGGCCTACGGCGAGCTCAACGGCCTGCACGTGGTTCTGCGTCCGGACGGCCGGCTGTCGTCGTGGGTCGACCGGGCCCTGGCCCCGCAGCCCGACGACACGGACCGGCCGGCCCCCACCGCTCCGGCCACTCCCGCCACGCCGGACGCCACCACGCCGGCCCCGTCCAACACGCCGAGCGCCGCGGCCGACGCCGGCTGACGCGGACCGTGTGCTGGAAAGCACCACCGAGCCGCTCTCCCGCGCGCGGGTTCACCGGGCGAAGGCTCAACTCAGCACGGGGACATGACCGGTTCGCGGCGCCGGCGAGCAGCCCGCGCCCCGTGATCTCCCGGCTCCGCTCACTGGTTCCGACGCGACGCATCACTCACGGCATCGCCGTGCCAACGGATTCCCGGTGCCCGGCACGGAACGAGATCCACGCGTCCGGCGGGAGGTCTGGCCGGTCGGGTACCGGCCGGGTCTCCTCACACCAGGCGTCCGGGGCGAGTTCGGCGGCGACACGGCGCCAGAAGCGGACCGCGGGCTCGTTGTCGTACTGGAAGGCGACCTCCCAGGCGCCGGGGTGCCTGAGCACGACCTCGCGCACCGCCCTGATGCCGATGCCCTCGCGGCGCGCCCCGCGCACCACGAAGAAGCTGTTCAGCACGCGTGTCGGCCCGTTGAGACCCCGGACGAACGCGAATCCGACGGGCCGTTCCTCGCGGAGGAACAGATACGGCAGCCAACCGGCCTCCGTGAAGGCCGAGTCGACGCGCTCGCTGCGGAACGTCCCGTCAGGGTGGGGCAATACGCCCATGAAGCCCGAGAGATCGTGACGGAACATCAGCCACAGGCGCTCCACTGCGGGGCGGTCTTCGGCGGTCGCGAGGCGGACGGACAGGTCTGACACGGGGGCTCCTCTGCAATTGAGCGGTCGGCTTCCGGGCATGAGAAAAGCCTCCCCGGCGGACAGATGTCCGGCCGGAGAGGCTTCACGGATGCCGAAACTCTAGCGCAAGTACGGCAGTTGAGGCGGCCCTTTCAGGCTCCTGCGGGCTCCGTGGCCGCTGCCGGGTCCAGGTACTCCTCGGCAATCTCCTTCGGGCCGAACGGCCACACCTTCTCGAAGCGCGCCCAGAGCACGTACGCGATGCAGCCCAGAGCCAGCCAGGCCAACGACCACTCGATGGGATGGCGGCCCGGCGAGTTCTTGTCCGCGTAACCGTAGATCACACACCAGCCGGCGAACGCGACGATGCTCGGCACCGGGTAGAGCCACATGCGGTACGGCCGGTGCAGGGCCGGCTGGCGCCTGCGCAGCACTGTCAGAGCGACGATCTGGGCCAGCGCCTGGACGATCACCATCACCGTCGTCAGCAGCTGGATCAGTGTCGCCAGGTCCGTATGGCGGCCGATCAGGAAGCCCACGGCCGTGATCACGCCCATGGTCGCCAGGCCCAGCATCGGGAAGCGGTGCTTGGGATGGAGCTTGGCGTAGGGGCGGAAGAAGACACGTTCGCGGGCCGCGTCGTACGGCACTCGCGAGCCGCCCAGCAGGCCGGTGAAGACCGAGGCGAAGGCGGTTATCAGGATGAGGACGGTGACCGTGTCCGCCGCGCCCTTGCCCCAGGTCTTCTCCAGCACCGCCGAGGCCACCGATGTGGACGCGATGTCGTCCGGGTTGGTCATGCGGTGCCAGTCGATCACGCCGAGGGTGCCGATCTGCAGCAGCAGGTAGATCGCCATGATGCCGAGGATCGAGAAGATGATCGAGCGCGGCAGGGTGCGCCCGGGATCCTTGATCTCGGCGCCCATGTAGGCCGTGGTGTTGTAGCCGAGGTAGTCGTAGATGCCGATGGTCAGGCCGCCGGCGAAGCCGAGCCAGAAGTGGTTGCTGCCCAGGTCGAAGGCGTGCGCCGGGTAGGTGAAGGCGAGGTGCGTGCTGAAGTCCGTGGCGGCGGCCAGGATGACCAGCACCACCGAGGTGATCATGACGGCCCACATCACGGCGGTGATCCGGGCGATGTGCTCGATGCCCCGCCACAGCAGGATCACCACCAGGGCGATGACGCCGAGGCCGATCAGGTCGCCGGAGGTCTGTCCCAGGCCGGGGGCGAGATACCCGAGGTACTGGACGAAGCCCACCACGCCGGTCGACATGATCAGCGGGATGAACAGCATCGCCGTCCAGACGAACAGGAACGGCATGAGCCGGCCCGTGCGGTACTGGAAGGCCTGGCGCAGATAGACGTAACTGCCGCCGGACCCGGGCATCGCCGCGCCCAGCTCGGCCCACACCAGCCCGTCGGCGAGCGCGAGCAGCGCCCCGGCGATGAAGCCGATCACAGCCTGCGGGCCGCCGAACGCGGCGACCATGAGCGGGATCGTGACGAACGGCCCGATGCCGCACATCTGGCTCATGTTGATGGCGGTGGCCTGGAACAGGCCGACGCGACGGACGAAACCACCGGTGGGTGGCGGACTACCGGACATGAGGACTCCTGAAGCACCGGGCGCTGGGCTGTCCATGGCTGACCTTGGCCGGCTTCGACTCGCCCGGCGAGGCTGTTGGCCGATAAAGTTAAGGAGCCTTACTTGATGCGTCAAGAGGCCCATCGAACGGCCCCGCGGATACGTGAGAATGGTGCGATGCCCGCCAGTGACGCCGTAGACCAGCAGGAACAGCCCTGGAACCGCCGGCGGCTGCGCAGCACCAACGAGCGGTTGCTGCTCGACCGGCTGCGCAGCGGCGGCGCCGCCTCGCGCGCCCAACTGGCCCGGGAGACCGGCCTGTCCAAGCCGACCGTCTCCAGCGCGCTCGCCGCACTGGAGACGGCCGGGCTGGTCCACGAGGTCGGCACCCTCGCGCCGGAGCGCGGCCGCACGGCGGTCCTGTACGCGCCGGACCCGGCAGCGGGTTACGCCCTCGGCATCGACGTCGGCCGCAGCTGGCTGCGGGTCGCCGTCGCCGACCTGGACGGCACGGTCGTCGCCCGCTCCGACGTCCGCAACCGGGCCCGCAGCTCCGGCGCGATGGCGGACCTGGTGGTGGCGACGGCCCGCCAGGTGGTCGGCGGCTCGGGCGTGGCCGCTCAGGAGGTGGTGCATGCGGTGGTGGGTACGCCGGGCGTGTACGACGAGCAGCAGCGCCGGGTGCGCTATGCGATGCACCTGCCGGGCTGGGGGCGCGCCGGGCTCTTCGACCGGATGCGCGAGGAGCTCGGCGTTCCGCTGGAGGTGCACAACGACGCCAATCTGGCGGCGCTGGGCGAATACACCTACGGCGTCGGCGCGGGCAGCCGGCTGTTCGCGTACATCCTGATCGGCACCGGTCTCGGGATGGGCGTGGTCAGCGAGGGGCGGCTGTTCACGGGGGCGCACGGGCTGGCCGGGGAGATCGGGTTCCTGCCCTGGCCGGGACAGCAGAAGCCGGAGCGGCTGGAGGACGCGGTGTCGGGGGTGGCCGTGGTCGAGGCGGCGCGCCGGTTCGGCATGAACGGGCAGCTCACCGCGAAGGCCGTGTTCGACGCGGCCCGGCAGGGAAACGACGCCGCGGTCAAGGCGGTTCAGCTGGAGGGCGAGCGGATCGCGCACACGGTGGCGGCGGCTGCGGCCGTGCTCGACCCGGATCTCGTGGTCCTGGGCGGCGGGGTGGGCCACAGCGTGGACCTGCTGCTGCGCCCGGTGCGCGAGCACCTCCGCTCGCTCACCCCGCTGCGGCCCAAGGTCGTGCCCAGCCGACTCGGCGAGGACGCGGTGCTGCTGGGCGCGGTGGCCACGGCGCTCGGGACCGCTCGGGACGTGGTGTTCGAGCGCCGGTCGGCCGGGCCGTGACGAACTCGGGTACGGGCCATGGTGATTGACAGGGCCGACTCGGCACCCCTAGCGTGACCGCAGTTAGTAAAGTTTCCTAACTTTACGAAGGGGCTGGAGACTCCGTGAACAGACACCGTCTCGCCACGGCCGCCGTAGTCCTGGGTCTGTTGGGTTCCCTGACGACCAGCGCCTGGGCCGGGCCCCATGCCCATAGGGCCGCCCCACCGGACCGGGGCACCCGCGTCTCCTCCGCGCCGGGCAGTTCGACCGCGTTGGCGGGCTACACGATCCAGTCGACGGCCAAGGTCTCCGACCCTCCGGCCGAGATCTCCTCTCCCGGCTACCCGACGGCCGGCTGGTACCCGACAGGTTCACGTTCCACCGTCCTGGCAGCCCTGCTTGCGAACGGCGTGTACGCGGACCCGTTCCACTCGACGAACCAGCAGAAGATCCCCAAGGCCGACTTCCAGGTCCCCTGGTGGTACCGCTCGGACTTCACGGTCGCCGACACCTCCGAGCGCACCTACCTCGACTTCAGCGGCGTGATCTCGGCAGCCGACGTCTACGTCAACGGCGACCGGGTCGCCACGGCGAAGGACGTCACCGGCGCGTACACCCACCATGAGCTGGACGTCACCTCACTAGTCCACGCGGGCTCGAACACGGTCGCCTTCCGCATCCAGCCCAACGACCCGGACAAGAACCTGACCATGGGCTGGATCGACTGGCTCCAGCCGCCGCCCGACGAGAACATGGGCATCGTCCGCGACGTCCTCGTCCGTCGCGGCGGCCCGATCGCCCTGCGCGATGCGCACGTGGTCACCAGGCTGGACGTGCCCTCGCTCGCCTCGGCCGACCTGACGGTGAAGGCGCAGGCCCGCAACGACTCCGGTGCGCCGGCGACCACCACGGTCTCCGGCAGCATCGGCACGACGACCTTCGAGAAGACCCTCACGCTGGCCGCACACGAGACGAGGACCGTCAGCTTCGCCCCGTCCGACGTCCCCGGCCTCCACCTGACCTCGCCGAAGGTGTGGTGGCCGGCCGGCATGGGCGGACAACCCCTGTACGAGCTGAAGCTCACCGCGTCCGTCTCCGGCACCGTCTCGGACACCGCGCAGCAGACCTTCGGCATCCGCGACGTGCAGGCACCCCTGAACTCCGACGGTGCCCGCCAGTACCGCTTCAACGGCCGCAGGTTGCTGGTCAAGGGCGGCGGCTGGTCGCCCGACGAGTTCCTGCGCTGGGACCGGACGTACGTCGAGGACCGGCTGAAGTACGCCCTCGACCTCGGTCTGAACACCATCCGCCTCGAAGGCCACCTGGAACCGGACGAGTTCTTCGACCTCGCCGACCGCTACGGCATCCTCACGCTGCCCGGCTGGGAGTGCTGCGACAAGTGGGAGGGCCAGGTCAACGGCGGCGAGTCCGGCGACAAGTGGACCGCCGCGGACTATCCGGTCGCCAAGGCGTCGATGGCCGCCGAGGCCGCCCGGCTGCGCGACCACCCCAGCGTGATCTCCTTCCTCATCGGCAGCGACTTCGCACCCGACGCCACGATCGAGAAGAACTACCTCGACGCCCTCGAGGCCGCCGACTGGCCGGTCCCGGTGGTCGCCGCCGCCTCCGCCAACTCCTCACCGCAGCTGGGCAGTTCGGGCATGAAGATGACCGGCCCCTACGACTGGATCCCGCCGGACTACTGGTACGCCAAACGTGAGGGCGGCGCCACCGGCTTCAACTCCGAGACCAGCGCGGGCCCCGACATCCCCACGCTCGACACCCTGCGCCGCATGATGAGCCCGGCCGAACTCGACACCCTGTGGAAGAACCCGAACGCCAAGCAGTACCACCGCTCCCCGTCGTCGACCTTCGGCACCCTCAAGCTCTACGACGACGCCCTCACCGGCCGCTACGGCGCCCCGGCGAGCCTGGCCGACTACGTTCGCAAGGCGCAGCTCGCCCAGTACGAGAACGTCCGCGCCCAGTTCGAGGCGTACGAGCGCAACGCCACCGACTCGTCGAAGCCGTCGACCGGTGTCGTGTACTGGATGTTCAACAGCGGCTGGACCTCGCTGCACTGGCAGCTGATGGACCGTTACCTCGACCAGGGCGGCGCCTACTTCGGGGCCAGGAAGGCGAACGAGCCGCTGCACGTCCAGTACTCCTACGACGACCGCTCGGTGGTCGTCGTCGACAACCGGCACTCGGCCGCCTCCGGGCTCACCGTCCGGGCCACGCTGTTCAACCCCGACGGCACGCAGAAGTACGACAGGACCGTCACCGGGGTGAAGGTGAGCGGGGACGGCGCGCACAGCACCGCACTCACCCTGCCGGCGTCGTTGACCGGGCTGGCGAGCACGTATCTGGTGCGTCTGACGCTGAGCGACTCCTCCGGCAAGGAGGTCAGCCGGAACGTGTACTGGCTGTCCACCAGGCCCGACACCCTCGACTGGTCCCACACCGACTGGTACTACACGCCGACGACGAGCTACGCCGACCTCAAGGGCCTGAGTGCCATGGCGCAGGTGCCGGTGTCGGCGACGGCGTCGACGGATGCGTCGGGCGAGACGGCGACGACGACCGTGACCGTGCGCAACACCGGCAGTGGGAAGACACCGGCGCTGTTCACCGACGTCCATCTCGTGGACGCGCAGGGCAAACCGGTGCTGCCCGTCGAGTGGTCGGACAACGAGGTCGGGCTCTGGCCGGGCGAGACGGTCACGTTGACCGCCACCTACCGGACGGCGGATCTGCACGGGTCGGTGCCGCGGGTGCGGGTCTCCGGGTGGAACACGCCGGAGCGGACGGTCCCGGCCGCATGACCGTGCGGGGCCCGGCGCGGGAGCCGGGCCCCACGGGCGTCAGCTGACGTTGAGCGCCGTGTCGTCGATGACGAAGGACGTCTGCAGCGTGGAGCCCTCGGTGCCGGTGAACTTGAGGGTGACGGTCTGGCCCGCGTAGCTCGCCAGACTGAAGCTGCGCTGGGTGTAGCCGCTGGCGGCGTTCAGGTTCGAATACGTCGCCAGAGTGCCCAGCACGGTCCCCGAGCTGTTGAGCACCTGGACCTTGAGCGTGTCGTACGCCGTGCTGGTACTGGTCTCCGCCGTGTCGACGTGCAGATAGAAACTGAGCGCGGCGGTGGTGCAGCCGGACGGGATGGTCACCGACTGGGACAGCGTGTCGGTGGTGGCGGTGCCGTAGCCGTCCAGCCAGGCGTAGTACGAGCCCGTACGGGCCGACTCGCTGCTGGAGTTGGTGATGACGCCGCTGGAGGCGCTCCAGGTGGTGTTGCCCGACTCGAAGCCGTTGTTGCCGAGGAGCTGGGCGGCGGTGCAGGTCCCGGAGCCGCCACCGCCGCCCCCGCTGCTGCTGCCGTCCCCGGCGAGCCAGGCGGTGGCGTTGAGGGCGAGGGCTGCGTTGGTGGCGCTGGTGTCGTTCCAGCCGTCGTAGAGGGTGTTGCCCGACTGGCCGGTGCCGTCGTCGATCGGCGAGCTGTCGCCCCAGAAGGCGACCCGTCCGCTGCCGAAGGTGCTGGTGAGGAAGAAGGCGCCGGTGTCGCCGGAGTAACCCGTGCGGTAGAGCAGGCCCTTGACGGCGGAGTTGTCGGAGGGCTTGAGGGTGGCGGTGGTGCCGTTGGCGATGAGGCTCTTGGTGACGGTGCCGAACGAGCCGTGCAGTACGGGGTTGGTGCTGTCGCTGATGGCGGACGGGTGGTCGGAGCTGATGTTCAGCGAGTCGATGGAGAAGCCGAACGGGTCGGTCGAGTCGACGCTGTTGTTGGTCATCAGGTCGTTGAGGATCTCGACCGCGTCCTCACCGTCGTTGTTGCGGTCCGCTCCGGTGTGGTCGGAGATCATGAACAGTCCGCCGCCGTTCTTGACGAAGGTCATGATCGCCGTCTTCTCGGCGGTGGTGAAGAGGGTGTTGGGCTCCGGCAGGACGAGGGTGTCGAAGTTCGAAAGGTCGGTGGAGGACGAGCCACCGTAGGTGAGGGCGCTGGTGGCGGTCTTGAGGCTGTAGCTGCCGGTCTTCTGCAGGGCCACGCCCCAGGAGGACAGTGCGCCCGTCCAGTCGGTCTCGGAGGACGGGGACGAGTCCTCGCCCAGCGGGTCGGGCTTGCTGGTGGAGATGATCCAGTCGGCGTTGCCGGCCTCCTCGGCGTGGCCGTCGTCGAACAGGATGCGGTGCGTGGTGGCCGCGTGGGCGGGCGTGGCCACGACGGTGACCTGGGCGGCGGCCGCCGCGGTGAGCAGGCCGAACGCGGCAAGCGCGGTGGTGAGTCTTCGGCGGGATCTGGTGAGTCCGAGCATCCGGCGTACCTCCGTGTGGGGTTGGGGAAGAGCGGGCGGTGCGGGGCCGGACCTACGCGCGTAGACACAGGGAATCTGCGCGCGTAGACATTGGGCCGCACGACTGGCGGGCGGCCGATCGGTTGAACCGTACATGGCAGAAGTGGAGCTGAACAGAAGTCGCCGGGCCCATCGGACGGAGATTGACCCGGCGTTGACCCGTGGTTGAAGCGGAACGGACTGTCCCTCGCGGCAGGGGGCATCCGGATAGTGCGGGGGCCTTGACAAAGAGGGGTGGAGATGGAGATCTCAGGCATCATCAGTGCCATCGTGATCGGCATCGTCATCGGTGTGCTCGGCCGGCTGGTCGTCCCGGGGCGACAGCACATCGGCATCGTGCTGACGATCCTCGTCGGCATCGTGGCCGCGTTGATCGGATCGGCGATCGCCAATGCCTTCGACGTGGCCGACACCAAGGGCATCGACTGGATCGAGTGGCTCATCCAGATCGGCCTCGCCGCGCTCGGCGTCGCCGCCCTGGACCGGTCGAGGGCACGCCGCTGACCCGACAACCACGGTGACGCACCGACCGTTTCGAGCCCGGGCGGGGGCGCTGCGCGCCTAGGCCCTCTCGTTTGGATCAGCGCGGCGTCGCGGGGTCTGGCACGCACTCCCCCACTGCCTTAAGGGCGTGGGAGACCCCCATGACCCGCTCAGGGCGGCGGCAACGCACCGATTCCTACAGCCGACCTGATCCAAACGACAGGGGGCCCGGCTGCGGTCGGTGCTGCTCGGCGGCGCGCGGAAGGCAGCCGAATTGCGCGTTCCGCATCCTCTCCCGGCCAATTAGCGTCGTGTCGGGCAGCGGGAGGGCCCGGAGTCAGGCCCGTCGACGCGGCTCCCCTCGGCAATCGGCGGGCCTGCCGCCTCGACCGAGCACCCTCAGCGGGAGAGTCGGGCACGTCGGGAGGCTGTCCCCGGGGCGGCTGATTCCTCTCACGAGGTTTCCAGCCGGAGTGGCCCGTGAGACGGGGCCGTTCGGCCCTGCACAAGGGTCCGAACGGCCCCGGTTGGAATTCACCGGCGGGCCGCCAGCGCGGCGAGTCCTTCGCGGCTGGACGGGTAGCGGGGCGTCCAGCCGAGTTCCTGCTCCGCCTTCGCCGACGACACGCGCATGCTGGTCAGGAACATCGTGTGCGCGTACGACATCGGCTTCGTGAACCACCGCGGCACCGTCATCGGCCTGGGCAGTCCGAACTGCTCGGCCACGCACAGGACATGGGCCCGGAAACCGAGCGGGGTGCGGTCCGCGATGTTGTACGCCTGGCCGGCTCGGCCGCGTTCGACAGCGGCGACCACCGCGCGTGCCGCGTCGGTGAGTTCGATCCACGGCAGGACCCGGCCGTGGTCGTCGGGGGCGGGCAGCTGCCGCTTGCGCAGCATGGGCAGGATGGCGTCGGTGCCGCCGGGGCCGTAGAACAGGCCGAAGCGCAGCGAGATGCCCGCCAACCCGGCTGCCTCGAAGGTGAGTTGCTCCTTGATGCGCATACCCTCGACGTGCCGTTCCAGTTCCGCCGTGGTGCCACGCGGGCCGAACGGGTCGTCCTCGGTGATCACGTGCTCGCCGAAGTCCCCGTAGCCGTAGCCGAAGACCATCGACTCGCTCACGAAGCGGTCGGCGCCGGTGGCCTGCGCCGCCTCCACGAGGTGGGCGGTGCCGGCGATGCGCAGCGCGTCGGTGGCATGCATGTCGCGGTGGCGCATGGGCGCCTTGCGCAGGGCTGTCGCGGCGTGGATGACGGTGTCGAAGTGCTGTCCGTCCACGGCGCGCAGCAGCGCGTCGCGATCCATGAGGTCGGCCCGGACGCCGTTCGCCGGCCCCCGGCCGAGGCCGGTGACCTTGTGGCCGGCCTCGGTCAGGGCGCGGGTGACGTGACCGCCGAGGATGCCGCTGGCTCCGGCGAGGAGGATGTTCTGCTTCTTCTGGTTCGTCGTCATGACCGTGCGACGGATCGGGCGGCCGCGGATGTGACATCGCGGTGGATGCGACCCCTGCTACGGCACGTAGGTGTAGGGCGTCGTCGTGGTCAGGGCCTCGAAGCCCAGCCGTTCGAGAATGGGGCGGCTCTGGCTGGAGGCGTCGACCTGGAGGTAGCGGTAGCCGCGCTCCGCGGCGACGCGGGCCCGGTGGGCGACCAGGGCGCGGTAGATGCCCCGGCCACGCCAGGCCTCGACGGTGCCGCCGCCCCACAGGCCGGCGAACCGGGTGCCGGGCACGAGTTCCAAACGGGCCGAACTCACCGGCTCGTCACCGGAGAGGGCGACGGTGGCGAGGACTGTGTCCGGTTCCTCGGTGAGCTGGGCCAGCAACTGGTGGCGCAGGCGGGAGCCGTCGGTGCCGAAGGCCTTCTCGTGCACGTCCGCCACCAGGTTGATGCCCGCCGCGTCGGTCACCGGCAGCAGACGGATGCCCTCGGGCGGCTCGGCGTCGAGGTCGAGGCCGGCCACCTCGGCGATCATCAGCGTCTCCTCGGGCTCGGGCTCGAATCCGGCCGCCCTGAGCCGCTGTCCCAGATCCACCGGCCGGTCGTGCCCGTACAGCTTCCACTCGAACTCGCGGCCCAGCCCGGAGAAGTACGCGATCTGCTCGGCGATCGCCGCGTCGGCACCCGTCTCGTCCAGGTCGGACCAGACCACGCCGTTCCAGCCGCGGGCCGAGGAGACCTGGCGGACCACGCTGCCGACCCGCTCCACGCGTGTATCGGGCCCGTCGGGCTGGGCGCCTTCGCGCATGTCACGGTCGAAGAGGGCGAGCACCCCGGCATGATCCATGTGCTCACTCCAGCATCCGGAGGCGGCTGCGGCAACAGTTTTACGGTCCGCGAGGCCTTGCAGGAGCGCGGCGGTCCGGGGGTCGGGCACTCCGCGCGCAGCAGGATCCCGTCCGGGCCGGGCCGGGCCGGGCCGGGCAGGGCAGGATCGCCCGGGTCATGGCCGTGGTCAGGCCAGGGTCCAGCAGCCCGCGGATCTGCAGGACGTCCTGGATCGCGGGCGCGCCGCAGTCGGTCTGGGCGGACCCAGGACGGGACCGTGTCCCTTGGCGTCGCCGCAGCAACTGGCGTCGTGGCCGATCAAGTTCGGGGTGTCCGCTCCGCCGTTGCGAACCCTGCCGGTCAACCCGTCGCGCCGGGCATGGGCATGGACCTCCGCTCCCGAGATGCAGCCGTCCGGCCGCAGTGCCTACGATCTAGAAAGCCAGCACGACCAGAACAGGTGGATGGCCCGGTCCCCTCCAACGGGGGAGGCGCTTGCCCTTGCTGCCGGCAAAGCGGCTGATGGCCGCACATATAGCGCTAGTGGCCGCCGCCACGGCCGTGTACCTGTCGGTGCCCGCCGCGCGCGCCCCCGTGTGGGCCCTCATCGGCCTCTCCGGCACCGCCGCCGTGCTCATCGGCAGCCACGTCAACCGGCCCGCCCACCGCTGGCCGTGGTGGGTACTCGCCGCCGCACTGCTCACCTTCATCGCGGGCGACACCTACTACAACGTCGTGGAGGAGTACTTCCACGCCTCCAACCCGTTCCCCTCCCCCTCGGACGCCGCCTACCTGAGCACATATCCGCTTTTCGCCGTCGGGCTGTCCGGCCTGGTCCGATACCGCTGGGCGGGCCACGACCTGCCGAGCCTGCTCGACGCGCTGATCATCACCGCGGGTCTGGCGCTGCCCGTGTGGGTGTACCTGGCGCAGCCGCTCACCACGGTGCAGGGGCTGACCTGGCAGCAGCGGGCCATCAGCATCGCCTACCCGCTCGGCGACGTCCTGGTCCTGGCCCTGCTGGCCCGGCTGCTGGCACCGAATCCGGTCGACCGGCACAACCGGTCGGTGCAGTACCTGGTCGTCGGGACGGTGACATTGCTCGGCTTCGACATCGCCTACGGGATGCTGCAGCTCAACGACACCTGGCAGACGGGCACGGGGCTGGATGCCGGCTGGATCGTCTTCTACACCGCCTGGGGCCAGGCCGCACTCCACCCGGACATGGTGCAGCTGACCGCCGCCCTGCCCCAGCAGGGCTCCCTGCTGCCGCCGGCGCGGCGGCTGCTGATGCTCGCCCTGGTCACGCTCATCGCGCCGGGAATCCTGCTCTACGAGGGGCTGACCCGCTCTGCCCACGACGCGGCCGTGATCGCCGCGTTCTCCGGTGTGCTCTTCCTGCTGGTGATAATGCGGCTGTCGGGGATGGTGGTGGCCCACCGCAAGGCGGTGACGCGGGAACTGGCCCTGCGCAGGGCGGCCGCCTCGCTGGTCTCGGCGGTCCGGCAGCAGGAGGTCGCACGGTCCTGCGAGGCCGCCGTCGACCGGCTCCTGGGCACGATGGTCGGCCACCGGACCCTGCTGCTGCCCGCCGAACGCGCGCCGGATCTGGTCCCGTATCACGCGCAGATCGTGCACGCCCGCGAACTGAGTGCGGACACCGGCACCGCGCTGGACGACGCAGCGCCCGTCCTGGTCTGCCTCATGATCCCGCCCGACCGCCCGTACGGAGACGTCCCGGGCGTCCTGCTGGTCGCGGGGCCGGCCGAGGCGCTCGCCGAGACGCGGGGCTCGTTGGAGATCCTGGCCTCGCACGCGGGGCTGGCCATGGAGCGCATCGCCCTGCGCCAGGAGATCGTCCGCAGGGAGAGCGAGGCGTACTTCCGCACGCTGGTGCGCAACACCTCGGACGTCATCCTCATCGTCGAGGACGACAACACCATCCGGTACGCCAGCCCCTCGGCGTCGACCGTCTTCGGCACCAACGACGTGGTCGGGGAATCGCTGCCCGACCTGGTCGACCCACGGGACCGGCACCGTGCCGCGCGGGAGCTGACAGCCGTGCGGGAGACCGGGCCGCGGGCCACCCACGACCACTGGTGGGTGCGCCACCTGGCGGGCCGCGTCGAGGTGGAGGTGCGGTGCAGCGACTTCCGGGACGAGCGGACCGTGGCCGGGCTCGTCGTCACCCTGCGCGATGTGACCGAGCAGCGCCGGCTGGCGCACGAGCTGACCCAGCGGGCCTTCCACGACTCGCTGACCGGCCTGCCCAACCGCACCCTGCTGCTCGAGCGGATCGAACGCGCCCTGCTGCGCGGCCGCCGCGAGTCGTCCATGACCTGTCTGCTCTTCATCGACCTTGACGACTTCAAGCTGGTCAACGACACGCTCGGGCACTCGGCGGGCGACCACCTGCTGATCGCCGTCGGCGACCGCCTCTCCAAGACGCTGCGGCGCACCGACACCGCGGCCCGGCTGGGCGGCGACGAGTTCGCCGTCCTGATGGAGGACGCCCGCGAACCGCTCGACGCGGAACTGCTGGCGGCGCAGGTGATCCAGACGCTGACCAGGCCGTTCGCCCTCGCGGACGAGTCGGTGACGGTCTCCGCCAGCGTGGGGGTGGCCACGGCCCGCGACAGCACGGACGCGGAGGAGCTGCTCAGCCACGCAGACCTCGCGCTGTACGCGGCGAAGTCGGCCGGCAAGCGGCAGTGGCGGCGCTTCCAGCCGCTGCTGCACACCCGCATGGTCGAGCGGCACGACCTGCAGAGCCGGCTCGCCCAGGCGGTCGTCGGCCACGAGTTCGCCCTGCGCTACCAGCCGGTCGTGGACATCACCGAGGGCGAGGTCGTCGGCTTCGAGGCGCTGGTGCGCTGGCCGAAGGCACCGCACCGGCCCGTCACAACGGAGCAGTTCATCACACTGGCCGAGGAGACCGGGCACATCGCGATGCTGGGGGCGTGGGTCCTGGAGAACGCGGTCAGCGACATCGTGGGACTGCAGCAGCTGCCCGTCCCCTTCGGCCCGCCGTACGTCAGCGTGAACGTGTCCGCCCGCCAGTTCCGCGACGTGGGCTTCCTGGACCAGGTCGGCCAGGCGCTGCGCACGCCGGGCCTCGCCCCCGGTTCGCTGCAGCTGGAGCTGACCGAGACGGTGCTGCTGCACCGCGACACCCAGATCCAGTCGGTGCTGCGCTCCCTGAAGGAAATGGGCGTGCACATCGCGGTCGACGATTTCGGAACGGGCTTCTCCTCGCTGCGTTATCTGCGGGACTTCCCCATCGACGCGCTGAAGATCGACAAGACGTTCATCGACGACATCACCCGCGACGCACAGCAGGTCGCGCTCGTCGAGGGCATCGTGCGGATCGCCGACACCCTGGGCCTGCAGGTGATCGCCGAGGGGATCGAGGACGCGGCGCAGCGCGATCTGCTGGCCGGCATGGGGTGCCGGTTCGGGCAGGGCTTTCTGTTCGCCAAGCCGATGACGGTGGAGCAGAGCGAGCGTGTGCTGCGAGAGAGCGAGGGACGCTGCTACGCGCCCGGCAACGGTGCGCCCAAGGCGGTGGCCGTGCCGGCGGCACGGCCCGCGTCCCGGGAGCGGCGGGCGGCGCTGTGGGCGGACCTCGAGCACTTGCGGCGCACCAGCCCGATGAGCGACGCGGTGCTGGACGAGGTGCGGGGCCGGCACATCCGCAGCCGTGGCCACTGGCTGGTCGACTTCGCGTCCTGCAACTACCTCGGCTTCGACTGGGACCCGGAGATCATCGAGTCGGTGGAGCCCGCCCTGCGGCGCTGGGGCACCCACCCCAGCTGGTCGCGGCTTCTGGGCAGCCCCCGCCTGTACCCGGAGATCGAGGCACGGCTTGCGGACCTGCTGGGCGCTTCGGACACGCTGTTGCTGCCGACGCTGACCCTGATCCACGCCTCGGCGATCCCGGTGCTGGCCGAGGGCGGCCATGTGTTCGTGGAGTCGACGGCGCACAAGACGGTGTACGACGGCTGCGTGGTGGCCCGAGGTCAGGGCGCCACCCTGCACCGCTTCCACGCCGAACGCCCCGACGAACTGGAGAACCTGCTGGCCTCGGTGCCCGCGGGCCTGCCGCGGCTGGTGTGCCTGGACGGCGTGAACAGCATGACCGGCAACGTCCCCGATCTGCCCACGCTGGCCGCGGTCTGCCGCGCCGGGGGTGCGACGCTCTACGTGGACGACGCACACGGGTTCGGGGTGATCGGGGAACGCGGCCCGGAGGAGCTGTGTCCCTACGGCTCTCGCGGCAACGGTGTGGTGCGGCACTCCGGCGAGTCGTACGACGGGATCGTCCTGGCCGCCGGTTTCTCCAAGGCGTACTCGTCGCTGCTCGCCTTCCTCGCCCTGCCCACCGAGCTGAAGAACCGGCTGAAGACGGCCGCGGGGCCCTATCTGTACTCGGGCCCCTCCCCCACGGCCTCCCTGGCCACGGCGCTGGCCGGACTGGACGTCAACGACCGCCGCGGGGACGTCCTGCGCGCCGAGTTGTACCGCAGGACTTCGCGGGTGCTGGATCATCTCGACGGGCTGGACGTCAGGACGCTGAACACGCACCGCCTGCCGATCATCGAGATCCCGCTGGCGAACGCGGACGACCTCGACGCGGTGGGCGCGTTCCTGTGGGAGGAGGGCATCTACGTGACGCTGGCCGCCTATCCGCTGGTGCCGCGGGACCGGGTGGGCTTCCGGATCCAGATCACTGCACTGAACTCGGACGAGGACATCGAGCGGCTGAACGGCACCCTGACCCGGCTGGCCGCGCGGTTCCCGCTGAGGGCGAAGGTCTGAGACGGCCATGAAGACGCACAACGACGACGTCGACTGGGACCGTTGGCCGGTCGCGGACTACCTCGCGGAGAACTACCGCGACCTGCACCCCTCCGACGCGGCGGTCATCACCCACCACTCGGCGTTCTACCACCGCTTCGCGCCGGGCTCCGTCCAGCGCTCGGTGGAGTTCGGGGCCGGACCCAACCTGTATCCCCTGATCCTCGCTGCCGCCGCGAGCCGCCGGATCGAGGCCGTCGATGCGGGTGCGGGCAACATCGACTACCTGGAACGCCAGATCCAGTGCGGTCCGGACGCCAGCTGGATGCCCTTCCACGCGTTGTGCCGACGCCTCAACCCCGACCTGCCGGCCACGCTGGCCGGGGCGCTCGCGCACGTCAACGTCGTCCACGCGGACGTCAGGGAGCTGGAGCCCGCCGGGTACGAGCTGGCGTCCATGCACTTCGTCGCCGAGGGCGCCACCGAGGACTACGCGGAATTCACGGACTTCTGCCGCGCCTTCGTCCGCTGCGTGGTCCCCGGCGGGCACCTGGTGGCCGCCTTCATGGAGAACATGCCCACCTACCGCATCGGCCCGGTGTCGCGCTGGCCGGGCTGCCCGGTGGACCCGGACATCGTCACCCGGGTGTTCACCCCCATGACCCGCGACCTGTCCGTCAGCCACATCGACACAGACCCGACTTTGCCGGACTACGGGGACTCGGGGATGGTGCTGCTCACGGCGGTGGCGCGTTAGTTAGCCGAGTTCCAGGGTCGTGACGCCGAAGACGCGGTGCTGGGCGTAGGGGCGGACCGGGCCCGTGTACATGCGGGCCGTCTCGAAGGAGGGGGTGAAGCCGGCCTGTTCGGCCAGGGCGATGCCCGGCGCGTTCGTCTCAGGGACGTCCACGGCGACCTCGCTTCCGGCCGCCTCGGCGGTCAGGGCGGTGAAGAGGGCATGCGCGTCCTCAGAGGTGTCGGCGAAGAGCGGGCCGATACGGAGCGAGTCGTGACCGGGGCGGATCACCCCGTAGCCGGTGACGCGGCCGTCGGTGCGGCGCACGAGGGCGCGGTGTCCGGTGCCGGTGAGCCAGTGGGCCAGGAAACGGGGGCGGTCGGCCGGGTAGCAGGCGCTGTCGTAGGCGGTGAGGTCGGCGAGATCGGTCTCCTGCACGGGGTGCACGCCGGCCGGGGTCTTCGCCGCGGGCGCGGTTCCGGTGAACCGGACGGTGCGGTGGGCGAGTTCGAAGCCGGAGCGGCGGTAGTTGTCCTGCTGGGCCACCACACCGTCGAGACCGATGGTGCGGCTGCCCGCGTGGGCCAGCGCGGTCTTCCAGGTGGTGAGGCCGTGGCCGCGGCCGCGCAGGTCGGGCCGGACGAGGTAGCAGCCGAGGAAGGCGTAGTCGGGGCCGTAGTTGACCACGGAGATCGCCGACACCGGTTCGCCGTCGATCCGGCCGAGGAAGAAGCCGTCGGGGTCCTGCGCGAAGAACGCCGCTTCGTCGGCCGCTCCCGGGTTCCACCCCTCGTCCGCGGCCCATCCGCTGATCACCGGCCAGTCCTCGGATCCGGCCTGGGTGACGACGAGGTCTTCGAGGGCAGCGGAGGTCATGCGTGCGCTCCATTCCGTGGTGGTACGGCGGACAAGGGGCGCGATGATCGACCGCGCCCCGCAGCATCCTTGCGGATCTTGCGGGGCGCGTCACGGTGGGTTTGAGCCGTTGCCAGGGCGAGGTCAGCGCCCGGGTCCTGGACGGAAGCGCCGGCGGAGGGCGGCCCCACCCAGCACCAGCGCGGCACTCGCCAGGGCGGCGGGCAGTGTCTGGTCGGTGCCGGTATGGGCGAGGGCGGCCGGCGCCTTGCGTGGGGCGGCGTGCTGGGCGGGCACCGACCGGGTATGCGCCTTGGGCGGGACGGCCACAGGCTTCGGATGAACCTTCGCCGGGACCTTCACAGGCTGCGGAGGCGCCTCGGACGGGACGATCGGCTCCGGCGTCGGCTCGCTGCAGGAGCAGGCGTGACCGCCGGAGTTGTTCGTGGACTCGTCGTCGGCGGCCGCGTCGTCGGCGCCGACCACGTTCCCCGTGTTCCCGTCGGCATTCACCGGGAGGTGGACCGGGAGCTGGGCGGTGTCGCCGGAGAGCACGCCCGGCGAGTCCTCGCTGCTGCCGTGGGCTGCGCCGTCGTCGGCCGCA
This sequence comes from Streptomyces sp. NRRL S-646, assembly GCF_000720765.1. Taxonomy (GTDB): domain Bacteria; phylum Actinomycetota; class Actinomycetes; order Streptomycetales; family Streptomycetaceae; genus Streptomyces. The sequence continues at coordinate 388,564 of NZ_JODC01000001.1, read as the reverse complement.
CGCTTGCCGGCCGCGCCCTTGTTGCTGCAGCTGCTGCCCGCGGCCGGGTTGAGGAACCCCGCCACGTTCGCGGTGTTCCCGCACACGTTCGCCGGAACGTGGGCCGGGAGCTGGGCGGTGTTGCCGGAGGTCGCACCGGGCGAGCCGGCGGTCGCACCGTCCGCCCCGGCCACGGCGTACGCCGGAACCGTCAACGCCATCGCTCCCGAGGCAGCGGCGACGGCGATCACACCGTTTCGGGTAACCCTTCTCATAGGTTCCCTGCCTTCCAGACATGGCCGCGGGCACATACCCGAGCCGGAGTAGCGGGCACTCACCCGCACCGGATAAAACGCCGAGGAACCGTCCGGGTTATGGCTTATTCACCTTTCACCCCATTGAGTGGCGCGGGTTGTCGAACCGGCAGCAAACCCGCCGCATCCGCAGCGAAGGAGCGGAGGGTAAGGCGTCCCGCGCGTACCCGCTCGCCCGGAGGCGCGCCCTGCGGCCTCCGCTTATCGTGATCGAGGGCGCCGTTCTCCCGGTCCCCGGCGGGCGCCCCGGGAGGCATTGATGCTGGTCAAGCAATCAACGCGGCCCGCTGTCCGACGCTTCACCGTCACCGGAGCCGTAGGTCTGGCCCTGCTGGCCGCAGGGCTGCCCACGGCGGCCTCGGACGGCACCGGGCCCGACCTGTCGCGGTTCTACCGGCAGAAGATCACCTGGTCCGGGTGCAAGGGCGACGACATGCCCAAGGATCTTCAGTGCGCAAAGGTCACCGTCCCCCTCGACTACGCCAGGCCCAAGGCGGGCACGCTCGACCTGGCCCTCGCCCGCTACCGGGCGACGGGCAAGAAGCGGGGTTCGGTGCTGCTGAACTTCGGCGGCCCCGGCGCGGGGGGTGTCAGCGAACTCGCGTCCGGCGGCGACGATTTCATGGGCCTCACCAACGGCTACGACGTGGTGACCTTCGACCCGCGCGGTGTCGGAAGGTCCTCGCCGGTCAGCTGCGGCGACGGCTCCGAGGAGGCCGCAGCCGCGGCCGACGGGATCGCGGACAGCAAGAATCCGCGGTCCGTGCTGCAGCAGTTGGAGAAGGCGGCCACCGAGTGCGCGAAGCATTCGGGTCCGGTACTCCCCCACATCGGCACGGTGAACGCCTCACGCGACCTGGACGTGATGCGTGAGGCGCTCGGTGACAAGAGGCTCAACTACCTCGGTTTCTCCTACGGAACCCGGCTCGGCGCCGTGTACGCGGCCCAATTCCCCAAGAACGTCGGGCGGTTGGTCCTCGACGGAGTGGACACGCTGACCGAACCGATGTCCGAGCAGGGAGTGGCGGGCGCCGAGGGACAGCAGACCGCCCTGGACGACTTCATCACCTGGTGCACCCAGGACATCGCCTGTCCGTTCGGCCAGGACCCGCGCGATGCCCGGCAGCAGGTCGTCCAGCTCGTCGGCTCCCTCGACAAGGACCCGTTGCCGACGGACTTCGGCGAGGAGTTCACCGGGCAGGATCTCGTGGGTGCGATCGGCCAGGCGCTCTACAGCAAGGAGCTGTGGCCGTCGCTGGAGCGCGCCATCGCCCAGCTGGTCGAGGACGGCGACGCACGCGGGGTGCTGGGTTTCTCGTCCGGCGGGGCCGCGCTTCCCTTCCGGCAGCACGCCGGCGGCGGGCTGGTCGACGAGAACGACGTCCCGCTCGACAATCTTCCGGCGGCGCTGATGGCGATCAACTGCGCGGACGATCCGGATCGCCCCGCCGCCGACCGGATCGTCAAGGATCTCGGCCGGCTGCGCGCCGAGTACGAGCAGGCCTCCCCGGTCTTCGGCCGCTACCGCCTCACCGAGCTGCTGATGTGCTACGGCCGCCCCAAGGGCACCGACTTCATCCGCGACCAGGTGCGCGATGTCCACACCCCGAAGATGCTGCTCGTCGGCACCCGCGGCGATCCGGCGACGCCGTACCGCTGGACCGTGGAGACCGCGAGGCGGCTGGGCTCCTCGGCCGTGGTGCTCGACAACAAGGGTGAGGGACACACCGGCTACGCGTCCTCCAAGTGCGTGCACGGCAAGGTCGACGACTTCCTGCTCTACGGCAGCCTGCCGCCGACCGGCAGCTCGTGCGGTCCGGAGGACGACGAGACCCCGGCCACCTGACGTGTCAGCCCTCCCAGAAGGCGAGCTGCTGCAGCGCCCCCGCCGTCCGTACGAACCCGTCGTCCCCGAGCAGCACCCGCAGTTCCGCGTTCAGGCGGTCCACCTCCGGCTGCCCGGCGCGCAGGGCAGCGGTGCCGGCCTCGGTCAACTCCAGCCTCACGGCCCGGTGTTCACGGGGGTGCGCCTGCTTGAGCAGGAGACCCGCCGCGGTGAGCCGTCCGACGAGTGCGGTGACGGCGGATTCCCGCAGGCCGAGGATGCGGGCCAGCTCCTGCTGGGTGAGCCCGGGCTGGTCCTGTACGGCGAACAGCGCGCCGAGCTGGGCGGTGGTGACGCCGGCGGCGGCCAGGCAGCGGCGGTCGACCGTGGTGCGCAGCTGGTGCGCCGCCCGCTGCAGCAGGAAGTAAAGGCGCTGATCAGGCTCGGACATGGGCCGATGTTGACAGACGGCGCAGGTCCGCGCCACCCTCACTTCACCAGTGAAGTGAAATGGAGAGGTGGGCGGGACGATGGATCTGGACCTGGCCCGTAAAGCCCTCGCCGAGCAGCCGTTCAGCAGGCTGCTGGGCGCCCGGGTGACCGCGTTCGGGGACGGCGAGGCCACCCTCGAGCTGGACATCCGCGAGGACCTGCTCCAGCAGTACGGCTTCGTGCACGGCGGGGTGCTCTCCTACGCGGCCGACAACACGTTGACGCTCGCCGCGGGGACAGTCGTGGGGGCGGGACTGATCACGTCCGGGTTCACCATCGACTACCTGCGCCCCGCCACCGGCGAGATCCTGCGCGCACACGGGCACGTGGTACGGGCGGGCCGCACCCGTATCGTCACCCGCTGCGACCTGATCACGATCGATGCCGCCGGGGTACAGACCCTGTGCGCCGCGGCGCAGGGAAACATCGCGGTGATCGAACCGAACACTGCGAAGCGCTAGGCCGGAAGCCAGGTCAGAACTCGACGGGATCCCGCACGATCGGGCATGTCATGCAGTGCCCGCCGCCTCGTCCGCGCCCCAGTTCCGCGCCCACGATGGTGATGACCTCGATGCCTGCCCTGCGCAGCAGCGTGTTGGTCTGGGTGTTGCGGTCGTAGGTGAAGACCACGCCGGGCTCCAGGGCGACCGCGTTGTTGCCGCTGTCCCACTGCTGGCGCTCGGATGCGTACACGTCGCCACCGGTCTCCACGATCCGCAGCTTCGGCAGGCCGAGCGCCTTGGCGACGACGTCGACGAAGGGCGTCTGTCCCTCGTCGGTGACGTCGAGGCCGGGTGCCTTGTCGCTGGGCCGCAGGGAGAAGGTGCGGACGGCGTTCATGATGGCCGGGTACAGGGTCACCAGGTCGCGGTCGGCGAAGGTGAACACGGTGTCGAGGTGCATCGCGGAACGCAGCTTGGGCATGCCTGCGACGACAACGTGCTCGGCGGCGCCATGCTCGAACAGCGCCCTGGCGACCTGGGTGATGGCCTGACGTGAGGTGCGCTCGCTCATGCCCATCAGGACGACACCACCGCCGACCGGCATGATGTCTCCCCCCTCCAACGTCGCCTGTCCCCAGTCGAGTTCGGGATCGCCCCACCACACGGTGGAGCCTGCGTAGTCGGGGTGAAAGGTGTAGATCGCCTTCATCAGCAGGGTCTCGTCGTGCCGGGCGGGCCAGTACAGCGGGTTGAGCGTGAGGCCGCCGTAGAGCCAGCAGGTGGTGTCGCGGGTGTAGAGGGTGTTGGGCAGCGGCGGCATCAGGTACTCGCGCACGCCGGTCGACTCGCGGGCCAGTGCGAGGTAGTCGGTGCGGTAATCGGCCGGCAGGTCGCCGGTGGCCAGGCCGCCGATCAGGTACTCGGCCAGCCGCCCGGGTTCGAGGGACTCCAGGTAGGCGCGCGTGGTGTCGATGAGTCCGATGCCGACCTCGTTGGCGATGATCTTGCGGTCCAGGAGCCAGTCCCGGGCGCCCGGGACGGCCAGGGTCTGGGCGAGCAGGTCGTGCAACTCGACGACCTCGACCCCGCGTTCGCGCAGTTTGTCGACGAAGTCGGCGTGGTCGCGCTGGGCGTTCTCCACCCACATCACGTCGTCGAAGAGCAGATCGCCGGCGTTGGTGGGGGTGAGTCTGCGGTGTGCCGCCCCGGGTGCGCAGACCAGCACCTTGCGCAGCCTGCCAACTTCGGAGTGGACGCCGTATGCGGGACGGGGGTCTTGACTGGTCACGGTGCACCTTTCCGAAGAGCGGGCGGGTCACAGGCTGATCCAGCCCACCGCCAGAGCGACGACGCCGAGCGCGGCGCCGGCGGCCGAGACGGCGAGCACGAAGAGTTCGCGTGGCGAGAACAGCCGTCTGCCCTGCTCCCGGCGGGCCTTGACGAACAGGGCGGTGGCCGGGGCGTAGATGATGAAGGAGACGAGGAGGTACTTCAGGCCGGCCGCGTAGATGAGGAACGCGGTGTAGACCGTGGCCAGGACCGCGACGGCCAGTTCCCCGCCCCGTCCGCCCGCGGCGATCCGCACGGCGAAGGCGGCCGCCAGCAGGAACGGGATCAGGGTCAGTGCGCTGGTGAGGTCGAGGGCGAAGTTGAACGCGTCGTCCGAGAACATCGTCACGACCAGGACGAGCTGGCTGAGCAGGGTGGTCATCACCAGCGCGGGCACGGGCACGTCGGCCGCCGTGGAGCGTTTCAGGAAGCGCGGCATGTCGTCGTCCTTGGCGGCGACGAACAGCACCTCCGCGGCCATCAGCGTCCAGGCGAGATAGGCGCCGAGCACGGAGACGATCAGTCCGACGCTGACGAAGACCTTGCCCCAGGTGCCCACCGCGTGTTCCAGGACACCCGCCATGGAGGGCTGGCGCAGCTCGGCGATCTCACTCATCGGCATCAGGCCGTACGACACGATCGTCACCGACGCGAAGACGGCGAAAACGCTCAGGAAGCCCAGGACGGTCGCCCGGCCGACGTCCTCGCGGCGTTTGGCGTGCCGCGAGTAGACGCTCGCGCCCTCGACGCCGAGGAAGACGAAGACGGTGGCCAGCATCGTGCCCTTGACCTGCTGGAAGAGGGATCCGGCGTAGTCGGCGCCACCCCAGTTCTCGGCGAAAACATGCGGTTTCAGGTAGAAGAGCGCGAGGACGACGAAGACCAGGATCGGTACGACCTTGGCGACCGTGACGATCCGGTTGATCGCCGCCGCCTCCTTGACTCCGCGGCTGATCAGCGCGAAGAACAGCCACAGGCCCATCGAGGAGAGCACCACCGCGAGCACCGTGTCTCCGTCGCCGAGCGCGGGCGCGATCGCTCCGATCGTCGACATGATCAGCACCCAGTACGTCACGTTGCCGACGCAGGCGCTCGCCCAGTAGCCGAACGCCGAGAAAAAGCCCAGGTATTCGCCGAAGCCCGCCTTGGCGTACGCATACACGCCCGCGTCGAGGTCGGGCCTGCGGATCGCGAGCGTCTGGAAGACGAAGGCCAGCATCAGCATGCCGGTGCCGGCGACGGCCCAGGCGATGAGGGCACCGGCCACACCCGTCTCCTGCGCGAAGCGGCGCGGGAGGGAGAAGACGCCGGCTCCGACCATCGAGCCGACCACCATGGTGGTGAGCGTCGGGAGGGCGAGCTTGGCGGCGTCCGGGGCCCGGGTTTCCTTCTCGACCTGCGTCATGAGACGTCCTGCGACGGTCGGGCATCGACATGGACCGGCGATGCGGAGAGCGCCATCCGGCGACCCGAGCGAGATTAGCAATGAATTATGCCGATTGCCCGGCGTGGCTCCCCCTAATGCCCTCTGGGCGAAACGGCCCTATCGTGCTTGGTATGGAGCACGACCTGAGTCCCTCAACCCTGTCCGAGCTCCGGCGCCCGCGCGCCTATCCGGCAGTGTCGGTGCTGACGCCCACACACCGCCGGGAGCCCGAAAACGCCCAGGATCCGGTCCGGCTGCGCAATGTGGTGGCCGAGGCCAAGAAGCAGCTGGAGTCCGATCCCGCGGTGACCCGCGAACGGCGCTCCGAGGTGGTCCGTCAGCTCGACCAGGCTCTTCAGGAGGTGGATCTGGCGCATGCCGAGGACGGCCTGGTGATCTTCGCCGCTCCGGGCGAGCACCAGGTGTGGTCGCTCGCCCGCACGGTGCCGGAGCGCGTGGTGCTCTCGGACACCTTCCTGACCCGCAACCTCGTCTCCGCGCACGCCGCCGAACGGCCGTTCTGGGTGCTGTCGGTCTCCTCCGACCAGGTCACCCTGTGGAGCGGCGGCCCCGACCGCGTCACGGAGGACCGGACCGGCGGATTCCCCCTGACCAGGCGCCCGGTGAACTTCGACGCCGAGCGGCAGGAGCAGATCGGCGACATTCCGAGCACCTTCCGCGACGAGGGCACCCGCCATTTCCTGCGGGAGGCCGACGCCGCGATGGGCATGGTCCTGCGCGAGCAACCGCGGCCGCTGTACATCACCGGCGAGCAGGCGGCACTGTCTGCCATGGACGAGGTCGGCAGCGTCACCAAGGAGGCGGTGCATGTGCCGCACGGCGGCCTCGCGCACGGCACTCCCGACGCCGTGTGGCAGGCGGTACGGCCGAAGGTCGCCGCCGAGGCCCGCAGAAGCACCGAGGCCGTGGCCCGGGAGCTCGAAACGGCCCGTGGCCGCAAGGCGTTCGCCGCCGGTGTCGACGAGGTCTGGCAGAGCGCCCGTGAGGGCCGCGTACGGCTGCTCGCGGTCGAGGAGAACTACCGCGTGACCGTGCGCGACATCCTCGGCGGCCATCTGATCCCGGCCGAGAGCGGCGACCTGGACTCCCGCGAGGACATCGTGGACGAGATCGTCGAACAGTGCCTGGAGACGGGCGCCGACGTCCGCTTCGTTCCGGACGGGATGCTGGGCGACGCCCACGGGATCGCGGGAATCCTGCGCTACTGAACCTCGCCCGGCTCGATGCGGGCCACCGACGGCCGATTGGCCCGCGACCCGGGCACGGCACCGCTGGGAAACTGTGACCCCCTGGTACCGTGCCCCGAGGAGATGTTCATGCAGGTCGCCGTGGTCACCTTTGACGGATTCAACGAGCTTGACAGTTTCATCGCCTCCGCGCTGATCAACCGGTGCCGCAAGGACGGACTCGAGGCGTTCATCACGACGCCGACGCCGGTGGTCACTTCCATGAACGGCGTGGAGGTGACCGGGCAGCGCCCCATGGAGTTCGTGACCGAAGCCGACGTCGTGCTGATCGGCAGCGGGGTGAAGACGCGGGACGTGGTCGCCGACGACCGGCTGATCTCCCGGCTGCCGCTCGACCCCGCACGCCAGTTGATCGGTGCGCAGTGTTCGGGCGCGCTGGTGCTCGCCCGGCTCGGGCTGCTGCATTCCATGCCCGCCTGCACGGACAGGAAGAGCCGGCCCTTTGTCGAAGCCTGCGGCGTCAGCGTGCTGGACGCGCCGTTCCATGCCCAGGGGAACATCGCCACGGCGGGCGGCTGTCTGGCCTCGCAGTATCTCGCCACCTGGGTCATCACCCGCACTCTCGGGGAGGACGCCGCGCGCGACGTCCTCGACTACGTGGCCCCGGTCGGCGAGAACCGGCAGAGCGTCGAGCGCGCCCTGCACGCCGTCCGCGCGGGCGAGGCCGCACTGCGCTGACGCCCCCCGAACCGGTCCTCAGACGCTGCCGAAGAGCGAGTTCAGCCCCTCCTCCACGGCCGCGCCGATGTCCTCCTGGCCGGCCGCCACCACGGCATAGGTGCGCAGCAGGAACCGGCGCAGGGCGGCGGTGTCGAACTGGAGCAGGGCCAGGCCGTGGGGAGAGTGGAACTCCACGACCGTACGGGCCTGCCCGCACGGCCAGATGTGCACGTCACCGCTGCCGGCGGGAGCGCGCAGTCCCTCTTCCAGCAGGGCGCGGCCGAAGGTCCAGGTGACTCCCGTGCCGTCCAGGGAGACCTCGGGCGGGAAGTCGACGTGCACGGCCAGCGGGTCCGTGGCGGCATAGCGCAACGTCGCGGGAACCGGGAGCTCCCGCTCGTCGGCGGTGATCAGACGTCCGCGGGCGGGCTGCTCGAGGCTGAGGTCCATGGTCGGTCTCCACTGCGGTCGGAGGTCGGCCGGATTACCGGTGTGCTTGTACGACCCCGCAGAAGCCGTTTGCATTACGTGGAAGCGCTTGCGATTTTATGTGACCTGCGTCACATGTCGAGATCTAGAACAAGTAGTCGTCGAACGTGCGACTGAACACGCACCGGAAATTCTCAACAACCCTTCAAATCGCGTACGCTGCCTACGACTTGACCTGGCCTGCGACGTACACCATTGGCACCGCACGACCACTCCGTGAAGACTGTGGCATATGCCAGAAGCACCACCGTATCGTGTGTTGCCAAATCCCTTACAGGGCGTCGCGGGCTGTGCAACAGTCGTAACGGTCCTTCAAGTTGCCGGCCCCGGTCGTACCGTCCCCGCATCGGAGTGCGTCATGCCGTCCCACCTCTCTGCGGATCACCCAGCCGCCCAGCCGCCAGGACGCGGCTCGGTCGAGGCACTGATATCGCAGACGCGGCGACTCAAGGGCGAGGTGGACGCCGTACGGCGGGACGCCCATGGCGACGGCTCGGACCCCCAGGAGCGGTGGCAGCGCGCGCTGTGCGATCTGGCACTGCACCAACTCACCGACCTCGACACCCACTTGGGGCAGCTGCGGGACGGCCCGCCGCCCGTTCCCCCGGCCGCGGACGCAGCGCACCTCGCCCGGGCCGTGCCCTCCGCACCCCGGCACGACTCGCTGCTCAGTCGGGTCGGCAGCGCCGAGTGGAACCTGCTGACGGACGAGGCGAGCTGGTCCGGCGAGCTCTACCAGATCCTGGGCCGCGACCCCGCCACCCCCGCACTCACCCTCGACGAACTCCCGTCCCTGGTACTGGACGAGGACCGCGCGAAGCTGACGGCGATGGTCACGGACTGCCTCGTCGACGCCAAGCCCATCGACGGCGAGTTCCGCATCGTGCGCCCGGACGACGAGGTGCGCACGGTCCACATGATGGGCGAGCCCGTGCTCGACACTGACGGCAGCACCGCCTCGATGTGGGCGGTCCTGCGGGACGTCAGCGAACTGCGCCGCAGCCAGAAGGTGGTGAGCGAGACCCGTGACTCGCTGCAGCGCCACCAGCACCGCGCGCAGACCGAGCACCGGCTCGCGGTCGAGCTGCAGGAGGCCGTGCTGCCGCCGTGGCGTGGCTCCCTGCGGCTCCCGCAGCAACGGCCCGAGACACTGGATCTGGCGGCGCACCATCTGCCGTCGTCGACCAGTGCACTGATCGGCGGCGACTGGTACGACGCGCTCGAACTCCCCGGCGGCCAGACCCTGCTCAGCGTCGGCGACCTCACCGGACACGGCGTGGCCGTCGCCTCGGGCATGGCGACGCTGCTGGGCGCCGTGCGCGGAATGGCGATGGCCGGCACCGAGCCCGGGCAACTGATGTCCTGGCTGAACCAGTTACTCGACGCCACCGTGCAACCCGCCCTCGGCACCGCCGTCTGCTGCCGCTACCGCCCCGAGACCCGCACGCTGACCTGGGCACAGGCAGCACACCCCGCCCCGCTGCTGTTCCGCAACGGAACGGGGCGCAGGCTGCACGCGCCGAACGGCGTCCTGCTCGGCGCGACCTCGCAGGTCTCCTACCAGCAGGCGGAAGAGACCCTCGAGCCTGGTGACGTGCTCCTGTTGCACACCGACAGGCTGGTGCCCGGGCGCAGGAGTACGGAGACCGTGACCGTGGAGCAACTCCTGGACCTGGCCCCCCGCTTCGGCGAGGCAGCGACCGCGCAGGACTGCGTACGGATGGTCGTGGAGGAGTACGGCGAGGCCGACCGCGAGAACGACGCGTGCCTGCTCGTCGCCAAGGTGAGGTGAACCGCAGCGGTGCCCTGGTGAGCTGAAGCAGCGACAGCTGCACGGGCCCCCTATGCCCGTGCGCTGTTGCCACCCTTCGCCGTCCTGGGCAACACGAGTTTGATCTCCTCCCGCAGCTCGTTGATCTTCGGGTAGCTGGAGTACTCGGCGGTGAGCCGGTACATCTGGCGCAGCCGGTCCCAGGTGCGGTGGGAGGAGTTGGATCCCATCGACATCAGGGCGAGGCGTGCATAGCGGTCGGCCTGTTCGGGGTCGTCGGCGATGAAGCAGGCCGACGCCATGGAGAGGAAGTCGAAGATCTTCGACCGCTGCCGTCCGTCGACGCGCAGGGCCAGCGCCTTCTCCGCGTAGTGCTGGGCGTGCACGGCCGCTCCCGGCTCGTGCTCGGCCAGGGTGCGGTAGGCCAGGGCCTGCATGCCGTACAGGTCCTCCTCCTTGAACATCTGCATCCAGCTCGGCGGCGGCACATCGCCCCGGTCGGAGACGAAGAGGTCCTCCGCGCGGCCGAGGGTGCGGCGCATCGCCTGGCCCTTGCCCATGGATGCCTGTGCCCAGGCCTCGATGGTGTAGAGCATCGCCCTGGTGCGCGGCAGCACCTCGTCACCTGAGCCGGACTGGGCGAGCTTCATCAGGTCCAGTGCGTCGTCGGGCCGGCCCAGGTGCACCATCTGGCGAGCCGCCCGGGAGAGTGCCTCTCCGGCGCGGGGCCGGTCGCCGCCCTCTCTCGCGGCGTGGGCGGCGATGACGAAGTACTTCTGGGCCGTGGGCTCCAGGCCGACGTCGTGCGACATCCAGCCCGCGAGGACGGCGAGGTTGGCGGCGACGCCCCACAGGCGTCGCTGGAGATGGTCGGGGTGACGGTAGGCGAGCATGCCGCCCACCTCGTTGAGCTGGCCCACGACTGCCTTGCGCTGCAGCCCGCCGCCGCGGGCGGCGTCCCAGGCCCGGAACACCTCGACCGAGCGCTCCAGTTCCTCGATCTCCTGCGACCCGATGGGGGCTGCCTCGTAGCGGTCGAACCCGGCGGGGTCGGCGTGCAGGGGATTGTCGAAGTCGGGTGCGTCGGCGGAGAGGGTGGGATCGGTGTGCAGCCAGTCGTACATGGCGCTGCTGAGTGCGGATCCTGCGGTGAGCGCGACACCCGCGCCCACCAAGCCGCGTCGGTTGAGCATGAGGTCCATTCCCGTGAATTCGGTGAGGACCGCCGCAGTCCGCTCGGGCGCCCACGGCACACCGTCGGGATGTTCCACACTCCCGGTGTCCTGCCGTCTCCCCGCACGCCCGTGCCGGACCAGACCGAGGTCCTCGATGGTCACGACACGGCCGAGACGCTCGGTGAACAGAGCTGCCAGCACCCGTGGCACCGGATCGCGCGGGATCTCTCCCATGTCGATCCAACGCCGTACCCGGGAGGTGTCGGTCGACAGCTGCGGGTGGCCCATGGCCGCCGCCTGCCGGTTGACCAGCCTCGCGAGTTCACCCTTGGACCAGCCGGCCAGGCCGAACAGGTCCGATAGGCGGGTGTTGGGTTGTCCGCTCACGTCAAGCCCCCAGGTTCTCGGCTGAGTTGACAGTAGCCCGGTGCAAGTTGCCGGGCGACTATTCGCCAGGGTTCGCCAGGGTTCGCCAGATGGTGTGCCACTGGGCATCGGGTGTCAGGTAGGAAAGCGCCACCCCGACCCGGTCGCCTTCTTGAACAAGGGATGCATTCCCCAGGGTGCATCCGAGGTGCCGGGTCGGGTAGCGCATTGTCGTCGCAGGCACACGAAGGGATCTGTTTCGCCCATGTACGCAGCATCGTCCTCCGTGTCCGCCCCGCCCCGGTCGCTGCATTCCCGCCCGGCGGGCAGCGGCCCCTACCTCGATCCCGCCGCGCGTCCGGCGGCCCCCGCGCTCGGCGCGGCCCGGACGCGGCGCGTGCCGGGTCTCGGCACCCAACCGCTCAGCGGGAGACTCGACTTGTCCGGCCCACAGGGCGCCCAGCTGCGTACGGCGATCGCGTCGGTGCACCGGATCTGTCCCGAGTTCGCTCCGGTGCAGGTGCTGCGCCGCAGCGGCCGGTCCGTGCTCCTGGTCGGTACGACGGGACGCAGCACGGCAGTCGCCAAGTGTTTACTGGACCACTCCCCCGTATGGGCCGAGCGGATCCGCCATGAAATAGCGGCATACCGCTCGTTCGTCCGGCACCGCCCGCCGGTGCGGGTGCCGAGACTGATCGCGGCGGACCCGGACAACTGCACACTGGTCATCGAGCGGATGCCGGGACGGGTCGCGGCACTGCAGCGGCACCCGGCCGAGGCCCCGCCGCGCGCGGACATCAGGGCGGCCCTCGGCGCGATCTGCCGACTGAACGCCTGGCGGCCGCCGGCGGGCACCTTCGACGCCCCGCTCGACTACGCGGCCCGTATCTCCCGCTACCACGAACTGGGACTGCTCACTGATCGCGACATGGGAGACCTGCAGAAGCTGCTGCACGGAATCGCGCATTCGGCGGGCCGGCAAGGCATGGGCCAGTTCTGCCACGGCGACGCACTGCTCTCGAACATCCTGCTCTCACCGGCCGGTCCAGTGCTGGTGGACTGGGAGCACGCGGGCTGGTACCTGCCGGGCTACGACCTGGCCACGCTGTGGTCGGTGCTCGGCGACGCGCCGGTGGCCCGCCGCCAGATCAGCCAGATCGCGCAGTCGGCGGGCCCGGCCTCGCGGGACGCCTTCCTGGTGAACCTGATGCTGGTACTGACCCGTGAGATCCGTACCTACGAAACAGCCGTGCAGCGTTCGATGCACGACACGACCCCGGCGGCACCGGGAGTGGCCCCCCCGGGTGCTGCGCCGTCCGGCGAGGAACAGCGGCTGCTGCTCAGGCGGCTGCACGACGACTGCCAGCTGGCCCGACGGGCCGTACGGGCGGCGGTCGGCACTCGCTGACGGGGACGAAGGTCCGCGGTGCGCCCAGGACAGCGGCGTACCGCGGACCTTCGTATGTCCGGACCTGCGCGGCAACCTTTCTGGAAGAGCCTTCGCGAGGGGCCATTGGTGTAAGCCACTGACGCCCCGCAGGCCCGAACACCGCCGCCCGGAAACTCCTCCACGCTCGTGTTGACATGGGAAATCTCCTGCCTCTGGGCATGATTGACGGATCGTCGGCCAGCGGGTACCACTGACCCACCGCTCGGCCCTGCACGCCCCGCCACGCTCGTTCGTCCCAGGAGGCTGCATTGCGAGGCTCTGCCACCGACCCCACGTCCGCACCCGGCCACAGACGCGCCCGCAGAACCGCCGGCGCCCTCGCCGCGGCGGCCCTGCTGCTGCCGCTGCTCGGCGCGGCCCCGTCCGATGCCCGGTCCGACGAGGACCGGCTCCAGCAGGCGTTCGCCTCGGCGTCCGCCAAGTATCACGTGCCGCTGAGTGTGCTGCTGGGCGTCTCGTATCTGCAGTCCCGCTGGGACGCGCACGGCGGCGCGCCGAGCGTGTCGGCCGGCTACGGCCCGATGCACCTCACCGATGCCCATACCGCGATCGCCCGCACCGCGCGCCACAGCGACGGCACGGGGGACGCCCGCGGGGACACCGCCCGCGCCGCCCTGCACCCGGACACTAAGGTGCCGGAGAACTCCGAACTCCCGCCCCGGCTCAAGACGTTGCCGAAGGCGGCCGGCCTGACGGGGCTGAGCGCCGAGCGGCTCCGTACGGACCCCGGCGCCAATGTGGCGGGCGGTGCCGCGCTGCTGGCCGCCGAGCAGAAAGACCTGGGCGAGCCGCTCAGCGCGGACCCCGCGGAGTGGTACGGGGCGGTGGCCCGCTTCTCGGGCGCGGACGACTCGGGGACGGCAGCGGCCTACGCGAACGACGTGTACGAGGTGATGCGCACCGGCGAGCAGCGCACGACGGACGCCGGGCAGCAGGTCGTCCTGACCGCCCAGCCGGACCTGGCCCCCGACACCGCGCAACTGGAGAAGTCCGGCCTGCGCACCGTCTCCGCCGACGGCACGGAATGCCCGAAGTCCGTGTCGTGCCAGTGGATCCCGGCGCCGTACGAGGAGTTCGGGAACAACGACTACGGCAACCACGACGTGGGCGACCGCCCGGCCTCGCAGAGCATCAGGTACATCGTCATCCATGACACGGAGGGCACCTGGGACGGTGTGCTGAAGCTGGTCCAGGACCCCACCTACGTGTCGTGGAACTACACCCTGCGTTCCACGGACGGTCTCATCGCCCAGCACGTCAAGGCGAAGGACGTGGCCTGGCACGCGGGCAACTGGTACATCAACGCCAAGTCGATCGGCCTGGAGCACGAGGGCTTCCTCGCCGCGCCCGACGCCTGGTACACGGAGGCGATGTACCGCGCGTCGGCGCGCCTGGTGCGGTATCTCGCCGCGAAGTACCGCATCCCGCTGAACCGGCAGCACATCCTCGGCCACGACAATGTGCCGGGCCCGACGACGTCGGCCATCCCCGGCATGCACACCGACCCGGGCCCGTTCTGGGACTGGCGGCACTACTTCGAGCTGCTGGGCCACCCCTTCCGCAACGCCGCCGGCCGCAGCGGCGGGCTGGTGACGATCCGGCCCGACTACGAGGCCAACCAGCCGGAGTACACGGGCTGCGTCACCAAGGACGAGCCCTGCGCGGCGCACGGCTCCAGCGAGGTGCGGCTGTACTCCGATCACAACGAGGACTCCGCCCTGATCAAGGACGTGGGTCTGCACAAGAACGCCGACTCTACGATCGACGTCAATGACGTGGGCTCGCGGGCGTCCACCGGCCAGCAGTTCGCGGTGGCCGGCCACTACCGCGACTGGACGGCGATCTGGTACCTGGGCCAGAAGGCATGGTTCAAGAACCCCAAGAAGCACCGGACCGCGGTGAACGCGTCGGGTTACGTGGTCACCCCGAAGCCGGGCCTGGACAGCGTCCCGGTGTACGGGCGGGCCTACCCGGAGGCCTCGGCCTACCCGGCCGAGGTGCCCGCGCAGGCGGTCTCGCCGCTGCCGTACACGCTGCCGAAGGGGCAGAAGTACGTGGTCGGCGACAAGGTGCCCGGCGAGTACTACTACGCGGTCACCTTCACCACCGACTCGCACCGGGTCGTGGCCGGCAAGGACCTGTACTACGAGATCCAGTTCGGACACCGGGTGGCGTTCGTACGCGCGGCGGACGTACAGGTGGTGCGGTCCCGCCGGTAGCCGGTGTCAGCCCTGCTGGAACAGCTCCGCCGGGAGCGGCTTCAGCAGGGCGTACAGGTCGTCGGTGATGGGGCGGTCCCAGGCGGCGATGGTCACCAGGACGTTGTCACTGCGGTCGAACTGCACGCAGGAGATGCGGCTCTCGGAGAGCTTGAGACGGCGCACGATCAGGAGATTGTCGCCCTGCATGACCGGCATGTCCTCGACTCCGACGACGCTCACCTCCTCGTCGTTCTCCAGCGCGATCAGCAGCTGGGCCACCTCGAAGGGGATCTCGTCCTCGGCGGTCTCGCGGGCCGGAGAGCCCTCGGGCAGATTGCCGATGATCATCGCGGGGCCGCGGCCGCCGAACAGGTCGTAGCGCAGGAAGACGCCCTGACAGGTGCCGTCGGGGGCGGGCAGCAGACCGGCGCCCAGATTGCCGGGCCAGTCGCCCGGGTCCATGGCCAGTACGTCGAAGTCGGGCCCGGCGGGGGTGGCGCTGCGGCGGCGGAGGAACGACATGTCGCCAATGGTACGTGGTGCCGTTCGGCGATGGGCGGGAGGTCGCGGGGGTTTCGAGGCCGTCGTGTGGGTGCGGGTTGTGGGGGCTGGTCGCGCCCCGCGGCGCCGCCGCATATTGATATGGCCCCGCGCCCCTAAGGCGTTGCCCCTTGCGTCGGCTGTTCAGGACCCAGCGCTGCCCTCAAGCCCGTGCTCTCCGTGCCCATCTTTCGGTAGACCGCCGAGAGCAGGCGTACGACCGTCGGCTCGTCCAAGTGCAGTTCCTTTGCGATCTCCGCCTCGGTGCTGCCCTCGGCTGCAAGATTCGCGACAGTACGCTCTCGGGACGTCAGCATGTCCGTCTCGGTGCTGTGGAGGCGGCGGGGGCGGAGGCCGGCTGCGGCCAGTTCGTCTCGGGCTGTTTCGGCGAGGCCGTCGGCGCTGCACTGGACAGCGGCGTCGAGGCCTCGGTAGAGGTGTTCGGCGGCGTCTGTGGGGCGGCCGGCGCGGCGGAGTTCGGTGCCCAGGGCTACGAGTGCGCAGGCGAGTTCGTAGGCGGCCGGGGAGCGCTCCAGGTGGGCGACGGACTCCTCCAGGTATTTGATGCGGGCCGAGCCCGAGGAGACCTCGGCGGCTGTCCGCAGGGCCTGGCCGATGCCGGACGGGGTGCCGAACTGGCGGGCGCGGGCGAGCGCTTCGAGGGCGGTGGCGACGGCGCGTTCGGGGGTGTCGTGGCTCTCGGCACGGGCGAGGTGGAGCTGCCAGGGGCACCAGGCGGGGTTGCGCATGCCGCGCGGTTCCAGCCGGCGGCCGGCGGCGGCCAGCTCCTCGGCCGCCTCCTTGGTGCGGCCGAGGGCGAGCAGGAGCTCGCCGTGCACGGTCTGGGCGTCGGGGAAGACGACGGCGGCCGGGAAGGGTGCTCCGAAGGAGTAGTCCTCGGCGACCTGCGCGGCCTCGGTGACGCGGCCGCGGGCGAGGAGGACCTCGATGAGGACGCCCACGGCGTACCAGTGGGCGGGGGTGCCGGGGCCGACTCGCTCGGCGAGCCGGAGTCCCGCCATGACGAAGTCCTGGGCTTCGGAGAGCCGGCCGCGGCGGTAGCGGACGTAGGCGAGGAGCGTGTAGGCGAAGGAGAGGTGGGCGCCGCGCCAGCCCTGGCGTTCGAAGTCGGCGATGCCGGTCGCGAACAGCTCTTCCGTGCGCCCCGGCCGGTCCGCGTACATGAAGGCGAGCGCGACCAGGACGGGCACCTCGAAGCCGCGGTC
The DNA here is from genome assembly GCF_000720765.1 of Streptomyces sp. NRRL S-646. Taxonomy (GTDB): domain Bacteria; phylum Actinomycetota; class Actinomycetes; order Streptomycetales; family Streptomycetaceae; genus Streptomyces. The sequence continues at coordinate 371,610 of NZ_JODC01000001.1, read as the reverse complement.
GGGCTCGGCCCAGCCGAGGCCGCCGGCCAGCGCGCGTTCGGCGTGGTGGAGGGCGACCTGGGCAGGTTCGCCGCGCAGGACCGCGTCCCAGGTGCGCAGACCGATGATGTAGCGCTCGGTGAGGTCGCGGCCGCTGAGGCGGTCGGCGAGTTTGGTCAGTCGGCGGGAGCGGGAGGGGTGGTCGGGTTCGTCGGCGCGGAAGGCGTCCCACATGAACTGTTCGGCGACCATGCGCAGCTTGACGCGGGCGTCGTCGGTGACGCGGATCTCGCGGGCGAGGGTGTCGGAGGCCTCGGCGAGGCGGTCGCTGTGGGCGAGGACCTGGGAGAGCCGGTAGACGATGTGCTGGCGCAGGTGGGCGTCGGCGATGGGTTCCTCGAGGGCGGCACGCAGGTGGTTGACAGTGGTGGCGGGTTCGGTGAGAAGGGAGGCCGAGCCGAGTTCGTACAGGACGGCGGCGCGGTCCTCGTAGGGCGGGGGTTCACGCAGGGCGCGGGCGAGGTAGCTGCGGGCGGCGTCGGGCGCGCCCGCGCGGAGGGTCTCCTCGGCCGCGGCGCGCAGTTGCTGGACGACCCAGTTGTCGCCGTCGGGGTGGGCCTCCAGGAGGTGACGGGCAGCGGCGGAGGGCCCCTGGCCCTCGTTGATCACGCACCAGGCGGCCTGGCCGTGCAGGGCGACGCGGACACCGGGCGGGATGGCCCGGTAGACGGCGGTGGCGATCAGGGGGTGGACGAATTCGAGGGTCTCGGCGCCGGTGAGGATGCGGGCGCCGCGCAGGGCGTCGGCGGCGTCGGCGGCCTCCTCGTGGCCGAGTCCGGCAACGGCGGCGGCGAGCAGCGGATGGATCTCGGTGCCGAGGACGGCGCAGGCCCAGGCAAAACGCACGGTGGAGGTGCCCAGGCGTTCGAGGCGGGCGATGAGGCCGCTGCCCTTGACGGCGGCTGCGAGGTCGCGCAGCAGATGGGCGCCGGTCTCGGTCGGGGTGAGGCCGCGGTCGCGCACCTTGGCGACGAGCTCGACCGTCTCGAACGGATTGCCGGCGGTGACGGCCCAGCACTCACGGCAGAACGCGTCGTCGGCGTGCGCACCGAGCGTCTCCCGTACGAGGTGGGCTACGGCGGCGGCGCTCAGCGGTTCCAGGTCGAGGGGGCGGCCGCCCGCGCGCCCCGGTAAGCCCTTGAACGACTCGGCGTGGTCGGGGAGTTCGTCGGGCCGGTAGGCGACGACGACCAGCAACGGGAGCTGTTCGGCGCGGGGTGCGAAAGCGGCGAGCCAGCCCAGGGATTCGGGGTCGGCCCAGTGGGCGTCGTCGAGGACGAGCACCATCGGGGCGCGCAGCACTGCGAGATGGGTGAGCACCCAGTCGAGGCCGTCGCGCAGGCCCTGCTGGTCGGGCGGGGCGCCGCCGGTGGGGGCGCACAGGCCGAGGGCGGGACCGACGATGTCGTACCAACTGCCCAGCGAGGCCCGCAGATCGGTCTCCGCGGACCCGGCCAGTTGGGGCTGCAGCAGCTGGCGGGCGACGTGGAAGGCGACGCGCTGCTCCTGGTCGCCGCCGCGGGCGGACAGCACGGTGCAGCCCCGGGTGGCGGCGCGCCGACGGACCTCGGCGAGGAGGGTGGTCTTGCCGATGCCGGCGCGCCCGGCGAAGGCGAGGAGTGCGCCGCGGGGGCGGTCGGACGGTTCGGCGCCGTCCCTGCGCAGCCCGGTGAGCTCTCCCAACGCCTCGTCCACTGCGGCGAGTTCACTCTCGCGTTCGAAGATGGTGCGGCTGTTCCGCACACTGCGCTGCCCCATGGCATACCCCCTGCCACGGTGGTGCGCCCGCGCGGGGAGCGGGCGCGCACCGTGACCTACAGGCACCTCAGCGTACGCCTCGCGGGGGTCGCGCGAACCGGTCTGCCCATTACTGACCGAGCTGCTTCAGGGGCTGTTCGCCACCGCTGTGGAGGCCGCCCTGAACAATGGGACATCTCTGTCCGTATCCACCATAGAGGGTCTCCCGTGGCAGACGCGGACAAGCCCGACCGGTAGCGGGCAGGCCCGGAAGGGGATGAGCCACATGGAACTCACGGCACGCAAGTCCCGCACGACGGGTGCGGCACTCGGGGTCACGGCGTCGGTGTTCGCAGCCGCTCTCGTCCTGGCCGCCTGCTCCAGCGGGGGCGGGGGCGGAGGAGGCGGCTCGGCCTCCTCAGGCGCGAGCAAGGCCTCGGGGACACGGGTGACGGTCACCGAGACCGAATACGGGCTGAAGCTGTCCCGGTCGTCGTTCACACCGGGCACCTACACCTTCGTCGCCGACAACGCAGGCAAGGTCACGCACGCCCTGTCCATCGACGGGCCCGGCGTGGAGGACGCCAAGACCAAGAACATCCAGAGCGGTCAGCAGGCGATGGTGACGGTGACCTTCAAGAAGGGCACGTACGACCTGTACTGCCCGGTCGACAGTCACAAGCAGCTCGGGATGAACAAGCACATCCAGGTCGGGTGACTCGTCACGCCTGGACGGTCCTGTGCCGGTGGTGGTGCCGGGCGACGCGTGCACGGTTGCCGCAGGAGGGCTGGCACCACTCCTGGCGCGGGTACTCCTTGAGGAAGTAGCGCCGGCGCGTGGCAGGCGCGCAGCCGCTGCCGGTCGGGGCCGGCGAGGAAGGCGATCGCGGCCTGCGCGAGAGTCGCGGTGAGGTCGTGCGCGCCGACGGCCGCCTTTCTGTGGACGGCGGGTTCGGCTCCCTCGGGCCAGCGCAGCACGGGGACGGTCGGGGTGCGGGCGTCCGCGGCGTTGAGGCGTGCGAGGGCTTCGGGTACGGGCAGGAGGCGGGCCGCGTCGGCGCGGCTGGGTTCGGCGGGGCGTACGGCGTGGGCGAAGAGGGCACGGACGGCTGCCCGCAGGTCGCGTACGGCGGTGAGGCTCGCGTCGTCGGCGACAAAGGCGACGGCTTCCGGCACGGCGTCGGGGTGGGCACGGACCCAGGTGGCGAGCCCTGCGGGATCCGCCAGGTCGTGCGCATGCCCCGCCGCTGGACGGGCCCAGCGGCCGCAGGCCCTCATCCCTCCCCCGTTGCCGGCGGTACCACCGCCACCGGGGCCGCCGCGTGCAGCAGGACCGCCTGGGCGACCGAGCCCATCATGCGGGCGGGGGCCAGCAGGCGGCGGCGGTGACGGCCCACGACGACCAGGCCGGCGTCCTTGGAGGCCGCGACCAGCTGGCCCGCCGCGTCGCCCGGCATCGCGTATGTGTCGACGGGGACGTCGGGGTGTCTTGAGCGGTGCGGGGTGAGGAAGCCCTCGGCGAGGGTCCACGTCTGGTTCTCGACGGCGTGCTGGTCGGCCAGCGGCGGGACGAGTTCGCCTGGGGTGACCCAGGTCTGCACGGGCCACATGTAGGCGGCGACCACATGGAGGCGGGCGCCGCGCAGCCCGGCCTCGGTGAAGGCGAAGGCCAGGGTCGCCTCGTCGGGGCTGTCCACCGGCAGGCCGACGACCACGCGCGGGCCGGGCTCGACCGGTACGTCGCCGTGCACCTCACGGCCGGGCCGGGGCACCACCACGACGGGGCACTCGGCGTCGCGGGCGGCAGCCATGCCGCTGGAGCCGAGCAGCAGACTGGCGAAACCGCCGCGCCCTCGGGAGCCCAGCACCAACAGCTGGGCGCGGGCGCCCAGTTCGGGCAGGATGGCGCCCGGCACCCCCTCCAGCCCGTGGTATTCCACGGCCGGGAGGTCGGACCGCCCCTCCAGATACGTGCGCACCTGGCCGAGCACCGGATCGTCGCCCGGCTCCGGCGGCCCGGCGGCAAGGATGTCGGGCTGCGCCCAGACGGCGTACTGCCGCACATGAACCACTCGCAGCGGCACCCCGCGTCTGCGGGCGTCGTCGAGGGCCCAGTCCAGGGCGCGCAGGCTGTCGTCCGAACCGTCCACCGCCGCGATGACCGGCAGGGTGCTGCTCATGGGTTCCTCATCTCCGGGAGACGACCTTCCCTTCCCGGGGCCAGCCTCGCTCAGGCATCGGCCCGGGAAGGGCGCTCAAGGTCGCGTGTCCGCAAAGACGGGTGGAACACCCCCGGATCGGCCCGTCGGCTCAGCCGCAGGGCCGCCGGGTCACGTCAGGTCGAACTCTCCTTCCCGCGCCCCCGACACGAACGCGCCCCATTCCGCAGGCGTGAAGATCAAGGAAGGGCTTTCCGGGCGGCCGCTGTTGCGCATCGCGATGAATCCCTCGACAAAAGCGATCTGGACATCCCCCAGGCCACGGCTGCTCGAGTGCCAATCGGCGGTGCTGAGGTCCAGCTCAGGCTTGTCCCAGCCCGCAAGCGGGTGCTGCTGGATGGTGCTCTCGGCCACGTCCGTGCTCCTCCCGATTCGTCGTCCGCGGCCAGCCTAGCGATCGGTTTCTGATGCCGACAGGCCACGTGAGGGGGACCTTTCCGGAGTCTTTTACGAGTCCGGAGGTTCGCTCCCCACGAGCCACATCGAGAAGAACTGCGATCCGCCCCCGTAGGCGTGCCCGAGGACCCGTCGGGCCCCTTCCACCTGGTGTTCTCCGGCCTGCCCGCGCACCTGGAGCGCCGCCTCGGCAAAGCGGATCATGCCGGAGGCGCCGATGGGATTGGTCGACAGGACGCCGCCCGACATGTTGACGGGCAGGTCGCCGTCCAGCTCGGTCACCCCTGATTCGGTGAGTTTCCAGCCCTCGCCCTCGTCGGCGAAGCCGAGGTTCTCCAGCCACATGGGCTCGTACCAGGAGAACGGCACATACATCTCGACGGCGTCGATGTCGCGGCGCGGGTCGGCGATGCCGGCCTGCCGGTACACGTCGGCGGCACAGTCCTTGCCGGCCTGCGGCGACACGGCGTCCTTGCCGGCGAAGAGGGTGGGCTCGCTGCGCATGGCGCCGCCCAGCATCCACGCCGCCGGCCGGGGCGCGCGGGCCGCGCCCGCCCGGTCCGTCAGCACCATGGCGCAGGCCCCGTCGGAGGACGGGCAGGTCTCGGAGTAGCGGATCGGGTCCCACAGCATGGGCGAGGCCTGGACCTTCTCCAGGGTGATGTCGTGCTCGTGCAGGTGGGCGTAGGGGTTCTTCAGGGCGTTGCGCCGGTCCTTGTAGGCCACCAGCGAGCCGACCGTGTCGGGCGCGCCGGTGCGTCGCATGTACGCGCGCACGTGCGGGGCGAAGAAGCCGCCGGCCCCGGCGAGCAGCGGCTGCTGGAAGGGGATCGGCAGGGACAGGCCCCACATGGCGTTGGACTCGGACTGCTTTTCGAAGGCCAGCGTCAGCACGGTGCCGTGGACGCGGGCCGCGACCAGGTTGGCGGCGACGAGTGCAGTCGAGCCGCCGACGGATCCGGCGGTGTGCACCCGCAGCATGGGTTTGCCCACCGCGCCGAGCGCGTCGGCGAGGTAGAGCTCCGGCATCATCACGCCCTCGAAGAAGTCGGGCGCCTTGCCGATGACTACGGCGTCAATGTCGGCCCAGCTCAACTCGGCGTCCTCAAGGGCTCGTTGGGCCGCCTCACGGACAAGTCCGGCGATCGACACGTCCCGCCGGGCCGCCACGTGCTTGGTCTGGCCGATGCCTACGACGGCCACGGGTTCCTTGCTCATCGCGGATCCCCTTCGAGTACGGCGACCAGGTTCTGCTGCAGACAGGGCCCGGAGGTGGCGTGGGCGAGCGCCCGGTCGGAGTCGCCCCGGTGGATGCCGGCGGCGGCCTCACCGATGCGGATGAGCCCGGCGGCCATGATCGGGTTGGCGGCGAGGGCCCCGCCGGACGGGTTGACCCGCACGTCGTCGCCGAGCTGCAGTGCCTTGCGCAGAACGACCTCCTGCGAGGTGAAGGGTGCGTGCAACTCGGCGGTGTCGACGGGCCGTTCGAAGGCGCCGGCCTGCTCGGCGGCCAGGCGGGTGGAGGGCGAGTCGGTCAGGTCGCGGACGCCGAGGCCGTGGGCTTCGATGCGGTGGTCGATGCCGCGGATCCAGGCGGGCCGTTCGCACAGTTGCCGGGCCCGCTCCCCCGCCGCGAGGATCACGGCGGCCGCCCCGTCGCCGATGGGCGGGCAGTCACCGGTACGCAGGGGCCGTACGAGGTAGTCCCCTTGGGGCACCGAACCTCGCAGCTGGGCATGGGAGTTGGCGGCGGCGTCCGCACGGCTGCGGGCTGCGACGGCGGCGAGTGCGGGCTCGTCGGTGTCGCCCGCGTCGATCAGGGCCTGTGCCTGCAGCGCGGCCAGGGCCACGGAGTCGGGCCACAGGGGCGCCACGTAGTACGGGTCGAGCTGCCGGGTCAGGACGTCGCGTACGGAGCCGGGTGAGGACTTGCCGTACGAGTAGACGAGGGCGGTGTCGGCGTCCCCGGTGAGGAGTTTCGTCCACGCCTCGTACAGGGCCCAGGCGCCGTCCATCTCGACGTGCGACTCGGAGATCGGCGGCCAGGCGCCTACGCCGTCGAGGGCGAGGGTGAAGGAGAAGGCGCGCCCAGCCAGGTAGTCGCTGGAGCCGGAGCAGGTGAAGCCGATGTCGGCGGTCTTCAGCCCGGTCTGGGCCAGGACATCATGCAGCACCGGCATGAGCATCTCCACCTCGGAGAGCTCCTCGCTGGTGCGCCGGTGGTCGGTCTGCGCGAAGGCCACCAGTGCTATGTCACGCATCACAGCAGCTCCTTGTAGGTGTCGTACTCCGCGTCGGGCTCTCCCGTGGGCCGGTAGTGGTCGGGATAGCGGGCTCCTTCGGTCCACACCGGTTCGACGCGCAGTCCCATGCGCACCTGGTCGTAGGGAATGCCGCCGATACGGCCGTGCAGCGCGAGGTCGGCGCCGTCGAGGGCGATGTGGGCGTAGACGTACGGGACTTCGATGTCCAGGTTCTTCGCCTTGATGTTGACGATGCAGTACGTGGTGACCGTGCCGCGCGGCCCCACCTCGACCTGCTCCGAAGTGGCGAGGCCGCAGGTGGGGCAGGCGCCCCGGGGCGGGACGTACACCTTGCGGCAGGAGGGGCAGCGTTCGCCGACCGTGCGGCGCTCGGCGAGGGCGGTGATGTACGCGGTCTGGGCTCGGCCGGGCGAGTAGGTGTAGTCGAGGCGGGCGGGGGCGACGATGCCGCTGATCGCGTCCTCGAACTCGCCGCTGTGACCCGTCGGTTGGGCCGGTTCGCCGTCGTACGGCTCGAAGCAGCCGATGTCGGTGATGGCGCCCTCGCGCGCTTCGGCCCAGCGGATGCGGACGCGCATGCCGGTGTGCACGGCGTCCGGTGCAGGGACGTCGAGGGCGTGCAGGAGGGCGGTGTCGGCGCCGTCGAGACGGACCAGGACCCAGGCGAAGGGGGTGTCGAGGGGCTGGCCGCGGCGGGGGTCGTGGTTCCAGGCCCAGGTGGTGACCGTGCCGGTGGGGGCGACCTCGACCAGGTCGCGGATCTCCTCGGCGGTGACGGGGTCGTACTCGACGGGTGGGACGAGGACACGGCCGTCACCGGTCCTCACCCCGAGGACGACCCGCTCACGCAGGCCGGTCAGAAAGGCACTCTGGACCGGGCCGAGGGAGCGGGTGAAGGGGAATTCAACGGCGAGGGGAGCCTTGAGGACTTCGGCCACCGGGCCACCTCCTTGAGAAGTCGACGGTGAGGACGCGCCCTGTCAGGGGCGCGGGGCTGTGACATGTGCGGCTCCGCCGCGGGGGCGCGACCAGCCGCATCCGGCCCGCAGTGCCCGAACCGGCCTGAGCCGACGCAGCGCTACGCGCGCCTGTAAACGGGCGGCCGTTTCTCCGCAAAGGCGCGGGCCCCTTCCTTGGCGTCGGCCGTGTCGAAGACCGGCCATCCCCGCTTGAGTTCGGAGGCGAGCCCGTCGGTCTCCGTCATCTCGGCGGTCTCGTAGACGGACGCCTTGACGGCCTCCACGGCGAGCGGGCCGCAGGCGTTGATCTGGTCGGCGATCTCCAGGGCCTTGGCGAGGGCGGTGCCGTCGGGCACGACATGACCGATCAGGCCCACGTCGGCGGCCTCCCGGGCGGTGTAGGGGCGCCCCGTGAGCAGCATCTCCAGCGCGTGGGTGCGCGGGATCTGCCGCTGCAGGCGGACCGTGGATCCGCCGATGGGGAACAGTCCGCGTTTGACCTCGAAGAGCCCGAAGGTCGCCGACTCGCCCGCGACGCGTATGTCGGTGCCCTGGAGGATCTCGGTTCCGCCCGCCACGCAGTAACCCTCGACGGCGGCGATCACCGGCTTGAGGGGGCGGTGGTGGCGCAGCATCGCCTTCCAGTGCAGGTCAGGGTCGGCCTTGAGGCGGTCCCGGTACTGCTCTCCCTCCATGCCCTTGCCCGCGAGGGCCTTGAGGTCCATGCCGGCGCAGAACGCGCCGCCCGCGCCGGTCAGCACGATCGAGCGGACGGCGTCGTCCTCGTCGGCCGCGATCCAGCCGTCGTACAGGCCTACGAGCATGGACAGCGAGAGCGCGTTCTTGGCGTCCGGCCTGTTGAGCGTGAGCACCAGTGTGGCGCCTTCGCGCTGCACGGTGAGGTGTTCGGTCCCACCCATCACCCATCTCCCCTCTCAAAGAACGAGAACAGGTTGCAGTAGGCGGGGAGTCACTTCAAGGGTTTTCTGACAGGCAGTCAGATTTCTTCGCGCGGACCCTTCACAGTTGTCGTCCCCTTTGCTCTGATGACCGGCGAACCGACGGTTGCGCCTTTCTTCGTCATGGCTGCCGGGGTCAGGAGGAGCGGTGGAGTACAACCTTGCCGACCTGTTCGAGTCGGTCGTCGACGTGGTGCCGGAGCGAGAGGCCCTGGTCTACGTCGACCACCCTGGCACGGGCGCGGAGCGGCGTCTGACGTACGAGGAGCTGGACGCGGCGGCCAACCGTATCGGCCACCATCTGATCGACGCCGGGATCCGCCCCGGCGAGCACCTCGGGCTGCACCTCTACAACGGCATCGAGTATCTGCAGACGGTGTTCGGGTGCCTGAAGGCGCGGATCGTCCCGGTCAACGTCAACTACCGTTACGTGGAAGATGAGTTGGTGTATCTCTACCGGGACGCCGATCTGGTGGCGCTGGTCTTCGACGCGGAGTTCGACGGGCGGGTGGCGACGGCACTGCCGCAGTGTCCCGAGCTGCGGCACCTGGTACGGGTGGGCGGGGCGCAGGACGGGGCGGCTGCCGTGTCGTTCGCCGAGGCCGAGGCGGGCGGGTCGCCGGAGCGCGGCTTCCCGGCGCGCTCGGGCGATGACCAGTTCATCATCTACACCGGCGGCACCACCGGGATGCCCAAGGGTGTGATGTGGCGTCAGGAGGACCTGTTCTTCTCGGGTCTGGGCGGGGGCGCGCCGACCGGTGAGCCGGTCAGGAAGCCGCAGGAGCTCGCCGAGCGGGTCGCGGCCGGCGGCTCCGGGATCACCTTCTTCCCCACTCCCCCGCTGATGCACGGCACCTCGACGCTCACCTCCTTCATCGGCTTCAACTTCGGGCAACGGATCGTCATCCACCGCAAGTTCGTGCCCGAGGAGGTGCTGCGGACGGTCGAGAAGGAGAAGGTCACCAGCATCTCGCTGGTGGGCGACGCGATGCTGCGGCCGCTGATCGACGCCCTGGCCGGACCCATGAAGGGCACGGACTGCTCGTCGGTGTTCAGCGTGTCCTCGTCCGGCGCGGTGCTCTCCGAGACCGTACGCCGCCAGTTCCAGGAGCTGCTCCCCAACGCGATGCTGCTCAACAACTACGGTTCGTCCGAGTCCGGCTTCAACGGCACGGCGGCAGCCGACTCCGGGGCCGGGCAGTCCTTCCGCATCCGCGTCAACTCCCGTACGCAGGTGGTCGATCCTGCCACCCACGAGCCGGTCGCGGTGGGCGAGGTGGGCCGGGTCGCACAGTGCGGCCATGTGCCGCTCGGCTACTACAACGACCCGAAGAAAACCGCCGAGACCTTCTTCGAGAAGGACGGCGAGCGGTGGGTGCTGCTCGGCGACATGGGGACGGTGGACGAGCAGGGCGTGGTCACGGTCCTCGGCCGTGGCTCCCAGTGCATCAACACCGGGGGCGAGAAGGTGTATCCCGAAGAGGTCGAGCAGGCGCTGAAGTCCCATCCCGACGTTTACGACGCGCTGGTGGCCGGCGTGCCGGACGCGAAGTGGGGCAATCACGTGGCGGCGGTGGTGCAACTGCGCGAGGGCGCCCACCGGCCTTCGCTGGAGGACGTGCAGTCCTACTGCCGTACCCATCTCGCCGGTTACAAGATCCCGCGGCAGCTGGTGATCACCGAAGCGATACGGCGGTCGCCCAGCGGCAAGGCCGACTACCGCTGGGCCCGGGAGGTGGCGGTCGCGGCGGACCGCTAGGCGGAAGGCCGGGGCCCCGCCGTGGGCCGGCCGTGGGCGGCGGGCGTACTCTTTGCGCGCGGTTGACCCGGGAGTTTGAACGGAGGGTGGCGTAGGGCCGTACGCGAGGTTGGCGGCTCGGCCCTGCGGGCCCGGTCCGCCGTGCCATCAGCGGTTTCGCACGGAAGGACCCACGGGTGTCGCACCTCACGCCCCCTCGTCAACTGCCGGAGACGGACGCGGACGCACCGGTCAGGACCAGAGCCGAGGAGGCCTCGACCGCTCCCGTGGCGACCGACCCGGAGCCGGGCACCTCGGCGGACGGGGAGCCGGCGGAGGAGACGGCCGACGGCGCGGAGGACGAGCAGGCGCCGACCGGGGCCGTCGTCCCGCACCCGACTTCCACCAGTGACGATTCCGCCGCCGTCACCACCGACGGATCCGGCGACACGGCAGTCGCCGTCTCCACGTCCGCCGCCACCGGCGACCCCGCCCCGACGGACGCCGCATCCTCCCCCGCCCGCCCAGGCTGGTTCGGCTGGCGCCGTCGCTACCCCCGCACGGCAATGGCCGTACACGTGGGCACGACCGTCCTGGCCGCTGCGCTGGTGTTCGTCGTGCTCCTCGTGCCCAACCGCCTCGACTGGATCACGGTCCAGTCGTTCCTCCGTCTCCCCGTCGAGGCGATCTTCCTCGCGGCCGCGCTGCTCGCACTGCCGACGAGGGGACGGCGGATCACGGCCGTCGTGCTCGGGGCGTTCGTCGGGCTGTCCGCCGTTCTGAAGTGCCTCGACATGGGCTTCCGTCAGACCCTGGCCCGGCCGTTCGACCTGGTCTTCGACTGGGTACTGCTGAGCGATGGGGCGGACTGGGTGAAGGATTCGTTCGGGCGTTCGGGTGAGGTGCTCGCGGTGGTCGGGGTGATCGTCCTGGTCATCACCGTGCTCACGTTGAGCGCGCTCGCGATGGTGCGGCTGGCGAACGTGCTGGCCCGGCACCGCCCCGTCGCCGTCCGCTCCACGCTGGTCCTCGGCGTCGTGTGGATCATCTGCTTCACACTGGGCGTGCAGTTCGGCGGTGTCACCGTCGCCACCAAGGGCTACGCCCAGTACCTCGCCAACCGTGTGCAGTACGTCCGCGACGGCCTCGGTGACGCCGACGTCTTCAAGAAGCAGATGGCCGTCGACGCCTACGCCAAGACACCGTCCGACCAGCTGCTGACCGGGCTGCGCGGCAAGGACGTCATGTTCACCTTCATCGAGAGCTACGGCCGGGTGGCGATCGACGATCCGACGATGGGACCGGAGGTCGACGCCACACTCAAGGCGGGCGACGCCAGGCTCAAGGCGGCCGGTTTCGCGGCGCGCAGCGGCTGGCTCAAGTCACCGGTGACGGGCGCCGGCAGCTGGCTCGCCCACTCGACGTTCCTGTCCGGCCTGTGGATCAAGAACCAGCAGCGGTACCGCACCCTGACCACCAGCGACCGCGCGACCCTCACCAGCTACTTCCAGAAGACCGGCGCCTGGCGCACGGTCGGCATCGTCCCGGGCGTGCGCAAGGCCTGGCCCGAGGGCAAGTACTTCGGCCTCGACCACATCTACGACTCCACGCACCTCGGCTACCAGGGCCCGTACTTCAGCTGGACGCCGGTCCCGGACCAGTTCAGCCTGGAGGCCTTCCAGAAGCTGGAGCACGGCAAGAAGAACCGCGACGCGCTCATGGCGGAGATCATCCTGGCCTCCAGCCACAACCCCTGGTCGCCCATCGCCCACATGATCGACTGGAAGGACCTCGGCAACGGCAAGGTCTTCTACAAGATCAAGAAGGAGGGCACGAACCCCACGGAGGTCTGGAAGAGCGCGAAGCGCGTGCGCACCGAGTACCGCAAGGCGATCCAGTACTCCCTGGACAGCCTGACCCAGTGGATGCAGCGCTACGGCGACGACAAGACCGTCCTCGTCTTCCTCGGCGACCACCAGCCCGTCCCGACGGTCACCGGGGGCACCAGCAACCGGGACGTGCCGGTCACCATCGTCGCCCGCGACCCGAAGGTCCTGGACCGCGTCTCGAACTGGGGCTGGACGGACGGGATCAAGCCCGCCGACAACGCCCCGGAGTGGACCATGAACAAGTTCCGGGACCGCTTCATGACGGCATACGGGCCGCAGGGCGGGTGAGCTGACCGGCAGGGGTCCTTCGGACGGCTCAGCACGACGCGCCGGGGCGGTACGCCGTCCCTAGGGTCGCAGTGACGGTGATCGGATCACCGACGCTGAAGGGGGACCCCACATGCACATACGTACGCGCGTGCTGAGCACAGCAGCACTGACCCTCCTCGTGACCACCGGCCCGACAGCCGTCGTGGCACATGCACAGACCGACCTGGACTGCCGCGACTTCGCGTTCCAGGAAGACGCGCAGGCGGTACTGAACAGCAATCCGAGCGACCCGTTCCGCCTGGACGCGGACCACGACGGCATCGCCTGCGAGGAACTGCCGCACAGACCCTCGCCCTCGACCACGCCCACCTCCACCCCGGTCACCCCCGCCACGCTCACCCCGGCCCCGGCCACCTCCACGCCCGTGCCGCAGCGAGGGGTGAATGCAGGCGTGGGCGGCGGCACGGGGCCGGCCGGCTTCGAGGTGGCGGGCGGCGTCGGCCTCACTGTCCTCGCGCTGAGCCTGGTCGGCGGTCATGTCGTGCTGCGGCGGCGTCGAGCCGCTGCCGGAGCCGGGCCGCGAAAGCCGTGACCTCGGCCGCTGTGCTGCTCACCCGCTGCCGGATCCGCCGGTGAAACACCCGCGCCGGCCGTCGGCCGGGAGCAGGCACACGCGGGCGTCGCCCGGCTCGTGCGGCGGTGTCAGAGCCGTCATCGGGGTCGCCAGGTAGGCGTTGCGCTCCTTGTCGGTGTCGACGTGGATCTCCTTGCGGGGTGCGCCCGGCAGGGTGAGTTCGACCCGGTCGCCGAGGTGGAGACGGGAGGCGCGGGCCCAGACGGCGTGGCAGGCCGTGCCGTTGCGCAACTGCATGCTGCGTCCGTCGGCGGCGGTACGCGCCACCAGGGTCCTGACCATCTGCCGACCGCCGCATCCCATGTCGATCGGGTTCTTCCCTTCACAGGTACGGCCCGAGCAGCCGGGACCGGGCGTGAAGGTCGCCGGGACTTTGCCGGTGACAGCCGATGACGACCCGTACGGCCCGGACAGCAGTACGGCGACGGCTGCCACCGCGGCCGCCGCCAGCCCGGCCGCAGCGCCCCACACGTACGGCGTACTGCGGACGCTCCGGTGCTCGGGACGCGGCTCGGGCGTCGCCCGCGCCCGCCCGCTCCAGCAGGCGTCGGCCAGCTCCCACAACGCCAGCAGCCGTTCGGGGCGTACACCCGCCACCTCGCACAGCGCCTCCACGGCGCGGCGGGGCACCGGCTGCGTACCCGCCAGACAGCGCGCCCAGGAGGACTTGCTGTAGGGCGTGCGCCGGGCCGGCTGGGCCAGGCTCAGTCCCGCCGCGGCGCGCACCTCGCGCATGCTCGCGGCCAGTTGTGTCGTCTCCGGGCTCATGTGCGCAGCTTCTTCCAGGTGTCGGGGCCGACGATGCCGTCCGGCGCGAGCCCGTGCCGCTTCTGGAAGGCGCGCGCGGCACGCCCGGTCTTCTCGCCGTGCACCCCGTCGACCCGCCCGCTGTCGAACCCGTGCCGTCGCAGCAGGCACTGCACCTCCACCACGTCCCAGCCGGTGCTGCCCCGGTCCAGGAGCACGTCACGGCTGGTGGAGTGGCCGGCGGTGATGACGCCGGGCTCGCGCCGGACCCGGTCGCAGCCGTACGTGTGACCGCTGGGGAAGGCGGAGGCGGCGGACGCGGCGTGCTGCTTGGCCCCGATGCCGTCGTCTCGGTGCCAGGCGGCTCCGCTCAGGAATCCGGCGCCGAACGCCACCAGGACGGCTGAGACGGCGACGGCCGGAAGGGCGTGAGCGGTGCGCCGTGATCGGGGCATGCGACGTGGGGGCCGGGGCTCGTCCTCGGCTGCCGCCGTTCGCTGTGCCCGTGCCGTCTCGGCGACCTCGTGCAGCACCAGCAGCCGCTCCGGCGGCGCCCCGCAGACTTCGGCGAGTTCCTCGGCCGCGGCGCGCGGCACCGGCTTCTTCCCGTTGAGATTGCGTTCCCAGGACGAGGAGCTGTACGACGTCTTGGCCGCGAGCGCGGCCAGGCTGAGGCCCGCGCTGTCCTTCAACCTCCGCAGCTGTGCGACGAGTTGCCGCTCCGCGTCGTCCAGCCCGGAGGGCAGTTCCTTCCAGCGCGTCATGTCACTTCCCCGTACCCGTGCGCGGTCGCCGTCGTGGAGGAGGACGCGGTTCCTCCGGGGTTGCGGTTGCGGGTCCCGTCCACTGCGACCGCTTCCCGACCCCGCCCGCCGTCCCACGGCTTTGTCAGGGGACACGGCGTCCCAGCAGGTCAGCGCATGGGCCGTGCCGCGTGCCACCGGTCCTGCCGCTTGGCCTGGCCGCTACCGGATCCGGCCGGGCAACGTCGGTGGTGCCACCGAGGGGCACGGCCCGGGAGCCTCCTCCCGTGCCCTCGCATTCCACCGGAAGCGATACGGCCCCCTCAACTCACCGGAAAGGACCCGGCCATGACCATGCACAGGACCCTTGCACTGGCGACCGTCACCGGAGTGCTCGGCGCCGGCCTGGTGCTGGGCTCGGTCGGCAGCGCCTCCGCGCGGCCCGACGTGCCGAACATCAGCCGTGGCGACACGGGTGTGCCCGTGCTGTGCGTCCAGCACGGGCACAACGACTGGGCCAAGCGGACCCGTCACCACACGATCGGCGAGGACCGGGCCTTCGGCTCCGGCGCCTACAGTGCGGTCCGGCTCTTCCAGCAGAAGTCCGGCCTGCACGTCGACGGCGTCGTCGGCAAGAACACCGGCGACAGCCTCCTGGACAACCTCCAGGGCGACGGCGGCTGGCGCTCCGGCTGCTACGAGCACCTGCCGAGCTCGCACCGCTGAGCGAAGCGGGCGCGCGCAGGGCCCTGTCCTCTCGGGGGAGAACAGGGCCCCTCGCACTCTTCACTCCACCTCAAATGTCACGGCAGCCGGCGCATCCCGCAACTCGAGCCGGGAGCTCCCCGGGCCGGGCTGCTACTTCGCCGACGGCAAAACGGCTCCGTCCCGGTCCAGAAACCCGGCGACCCGGCGTGCGAACCACTCGGGGTCGTCCACCCACGGATAGTGCCCTGCACCTGGCTGGACGGTGAATTCGGCGTTCGGGAAGACGTCAGCCACGGTGCGCGCCAGCTCGGGGCGGGGGCCGCCGTCGAGCTCGCCGGCGAGGACGAGGACCGGTGCGGCCACCTGGGCGAGTGCGGCGCCGGTCGCCTGCGGGTCGTAGGCGCCATCGGAGCCGTAGACGTCGGCGGCCTCGTCGTTGAAGTCGGCGCCGGCATCGTGCTCAGCTGCTGCGTCGTCCCAGCGGCCGTAGAAGAAGGGAGCGAACGCCGGGTCGAAGTCGGCCTTCCCCGCCAGCCAGTCCTCGAACGCCGGGAACACGTCCTCGAACCAAGGCTCGCCGCTCCTCAGCCGTGCCGCGGCCAGCCTGTCCTCGGCGCTGGGCTGCCTGCCCAGTGCCCACGGGGTGCAGGTGACCAGGATCAGTCGCGCCACCCGCTCGGGGTGCCGGGCGGCGTACAGCATCGCCAGGCTGCCTCCGGCCGAATGGGCGAGCAGGTCCATCTGCTCCAGCCCCAGGTGGGCGCGCAGTGCCTCCACGTCGTCCACGAGCCGGTCGCACCGGTAGGTGGCCGGATCCGCCGGCACCGCGGAGTCGCCGGTGCCGCGCAGGTCGAGCAGGACCAGTCGGCGGTGCGTCTCGAGCCCGCCCAGGTCTCCGAGGTACGAGGAGGCCTGCATCGGACCTCCCGGCAGGACGATGAGCGGCTCCCCTTCACCGCGGAGGTGGTAGGCGAGCTCGGTCCCGTCGGCTGCGGTGAAAATCGGCATGCGCCGATCTTCCTGTCCCATGGACCGGTGCCGCAACGCAGTTGTGGGGGCGCCCCTCTCAGGGGCCTCCTCACCGCGCTCGATCTTCCACTCCTGCACCGAGAAAATGCGGGCTGACCTCTTGCCTGCCCCGACGTGGCCTGAATTACTGATCCCGAACAGCACGACCGAATGATCGGTCGCCCGTATTGATGTGGTTGGCGAAGGAGACGTCCCCATGGTGGATGCGACGGAGCTGCTGGACGCGGGGGAACGGCTCGACGCCGGTGCGCTGCGGGCGCTGCAGCTGGAGCGGCTGCGGGTCTCGCTGCGGCACGCGTACGAGCGCGTCTCCTTCTACCAGGAGTCCTTCGACAAGGCCGGCATCCACCCGGACGACTGCCGCTCGCTGTCCGACCTGGCCCGTTTCCCGTTCACCACGAAGGCGGATCTGCGCGAGAACTACCCGTACGGCATGTTCGCCGTGGAGCAGAACCGCATCCGCCGTATCCACGCCTCCAGCGGCACCACCGGGCGCCCTACCATCGTCGGCTACACGGACGACGACCTCTCCCTGTGGGCCGACATGGTGGCCCGCTCGATCCGCGCGGCGGGCGGCCGGCCCGGCGACAAGGTGCATGTGGCGTACGGCTACGGCCTGTTCACCGGCGGCCTCGGCGCACACTACGGCGCGGAACGCCTCGGCTGTACGGTCATCCCCGCCTCCGGCGGTATGACGGCCCGCCAGGTGCAGCTGATCCAGGACCTCGAGCCGCAGATCATCATGGTGACGCCGTCGTACATGCTCACGCTCCTCGACGAGTTCGAGCGCCAGGGCGTCGATCCGCGCGGCACCTCCCTGCGCGTGGGCATCTTCGGTGCCGAGCCGTGGAGCGAGCAGATGCGGCGGGAGATCGAGGAGCGGTTCGCGATCGACGCGGTGGACATATACGGGCTGTCCGAGGTGATCGGCCCGGGTGTGGCGCAGGAGTGCGTGGAGACGAAGGACGGGTTGCACATCTGGGAGGACCACTTCTACCCGGAGGTCGTCGATCCGATCACCGGTGAGGTGCTGCCGGACGGCGAGGAGGGCGAGCTCGTCTTCACCTCGCTGACCAAGGAGGCGATGCCGGTCGTGCGGTACCGCACACGTGACCTGACGCGGCTGCTGCCGGGCACGGCGCGGGTGTTCCGGCGGATGGAGAAGGTCACGGGGCGCAGTGACGACATGGTGATCCTGCGCGGGGTGAACCTCTTTCCCACCCAGATCGAGGAGATTGTGCTGCGTACGCCCGGTGTCGCGCCGCACTTCCAGCTGCGCCTGACCCGGGAGGGCCGTCTCGACGCCCTCACCGTGCGGGCGGAGGCCCGGCCCGGCGCCGGCCCCGAGGTACGGGAGGCCGCCGCGCGGGCGATCGCGGCGGCGGTGAAGGACGGCATCGGGGTGTCGGTTGCCGTGGAGATCGTCGAACCGGAGTCGCTGGAACGGTCGGTGGGCAAGATCCGGCGCATCGTGGACCTGCGGTCTCGCTAGGTGCTCCGCGGGAAGCACGATGAATGGCCCGCGGGTCGGAGGGGGCCGGTCGCGCCCGCGCGGTGGAGCCGCACATCGATACAGCCCCGCGCCCGTTCGGTCGCCTACTGGCCGGCGAACCGGTCCCGCAGTTCCCTCTTGAGGATCTTTCCGC
Source organism: Streptomyces sp. NRRL S-646 (assembly GCF_000720765.1). Classification (GTDB taxonomy): domain Bacteria; phylum Actinomycetota; class Actinomycetes; order Streptomycetales; family Streptomycetaceae; genus Streptomyces. Next base: position 353,633 of record NZ_JODC01000001.1, on the reverse strand, counting down.
TGGCGTTGCGGGGCAACTCCGCGACGAACTCCACCCGCTTCGGCGCCTTGAAGTGAGGGAGCTTCTCCCGGGCGTGGGCGATCAGTTGGTCCTCGGTCACCTCGCCGCGCGGGACGACGACCGCGGTGACCGCCTCGATCCACCGCTCGTCGGGCAGGCCGATCACGGCGACCTCGGCGACGGACTCGTGGGTGTAGAGGGCGTCCTCGACCTGGCGTGAAGCGACCAGTACGCCACCGGAGTTGATGACGTCCTTCACTCGGTCGACGATCGTGTAGTAGCCGTGGGCGTCCCGCACCGCCAGGTCGCCGGAGTGGAACCAGCCGTCACGGAAGGCGTCGGCTGTCTCCTCGGGTTTGTCCCAGTAGCCCTCGCACAACTGCGGGGAGCGGTAGACGATTTCGCCGGGTGTGCCGTCGGGGACGTCCTTGCCGTCCTCGTCGACCACACGGGCGTCGACGAAGAGGACGGGGCGGCCGCAGGAGTCCATGCGGCCCTTGTGCTCGTCGGGTGCCAGGACCGTGGCCAGGGGGCCGATCTCGCTCTGGCCGAAGCAGTTGTAGAAAGCAAGCTTGGGGAGTCGTTCGCGCAGCCGCTCCAGAACGGGCACCGGCATGATCGAGGCGCCGTAGTAGGCCTTGCGGAGTCCGCCGAGGTCGCGGGTGGCGAAGTCGGGGCGGTTGGACAGGCCGATCCACACCGTGGGCGGGGCGAACAGGCTGTCCGCGCGGCCGGTTTCGATGAGGTCGAAGAGCCGGTCGCCGTCGGGGGCGTCGAGGATGATGTTCGTGGCGCCGACCGCGAGGTAGGGCAGCAGGAACACGTGCATCTGCGCGGAGTGGTAGAGCGGGAGGGAGTGCACGGGGCGGTCGCCGGCGCTGAGGTCAAGGGCGGTGATCGCGCTCAGGTACTCGTGCACCAGGGCGCGGTGCGTCATCATCGCGCCCTTGGGCAGGGCCGTCGTGCCTGAGGTGTACAGCAACTGCACCAAGTCCTCGGTGCGCGGCTCGGGTCCGTCGTATGCGGGGGCCGCAGCCAGGCGGTCCAGCAGCGAACCGTCGGCGTCGCGCAGGGGCAGCGTCCGTACGTCGTCGGCGAGTCGACCGGCCAGGTCGGGGTCGGTGAGGACCAGCGAGCTGCCGGACTGGCCGACGATGTAAGCGAGGTCGTCGCCGGTCAGGTTCTGGTTGACCGGCACATGGACGAGGCCCGCGCGGGCGCAGGCGAGGAAGCCGATCAGATAGGCGTCCGAGTTGTGGCCGTAGGCGCCGACCCGGTCGCCGGGAGCGAGTCCCTGCTCAAGCAAGACGCTTGCCGCGCGGGAGACGGCCCCGTCGAGTTCCTCGTACGTCCACCTGCGGTCGCCGTACTCCACCGCGGTGCGCGCGGGGGTGCGTCGGGCGCTGCGCCGCAGCACCCCGTCAACCGTGCTGCCGTGTCCCTGCGTCATGACTGATGATCCTCGGTCCGTGGCCGGGGCAGGTCAAGCACCCGGGAGGCTCACGCACCCGCCCGTCGCACGCTCAACCGCTCGTTCCCCCATCCACGTTGGGAGATCCCTTTGCGCACCCGTATCTGCACGATGAAGCTGCCGTAGCCGACGCCGTCGATCGTGTCGACGTGCGAGCCGAGAGCCGATCCGAAGACCACGACGAACAGCACCGTCGACAGCACCGGACCGACGACGCTGTAGCGCCAGATCGTGAGGAACCGCAGGACCTCGCGCTCCAGGAACCACAGGAACGGTGAGCGCTCCGCCCGGAAGGACTCGTCGTACGCCGGGAGGGCCGGCGTCTCGGTACCGCTCACGAGGCCATCTCCTCTGCCGTGATCACCCGTTCGTAGACCTCCGAGATGTCCCGGGCCGCGTACCGCTCCCGCAGCGAGGCTGAGGAGCCGCGGTCGACGATCCGGCCCGCGCGCAGCAGCGCGATCTCGTCGCACAAGGTCTCCGCCTCCTCCAGGTAGTGCGTGGTCAGCAGGACCGTGGTGCCCGCCGCGTTGAGGCCCTTCACTACCCGCCAGATCTCCGAGCGCAGTTCGACGTCGACGCCGGCCGTCGGCTCGTCGAGGATGAGCAGGCGGGGACGGTGCATGAGGGCCCGCGCGAGGACGAGGCGGCGTTGCATGCCGCCGGAGAGTTCGTAAGCACGTACGTCGGCCTTGTCATCGAGGCGGAACAGGGTGAGCAGTTCGTCCGCGCGCCGGGCGGCCGCCTTCCGGCCGATGCCGTGATATCCCGCGTGGTAGACCAGGATCTGCCGGATGGACAGGAACCGGTCGACGTTGATCTCCTGCGCGGCCAGGCCCAGCAGTCTGCGGGCCTGACGGCTGCGGTGGTCGTGCCCGAAGACGGAGAGGGTGCCGGCGTTGGGGCGCACGATGTTGCACACCGAGCCGATGAGCGTGGTCTTCCCGGCGCCGTTCGGGCCGAGCAGCCCGAAGAACGCGCCGTCCGGTATCTCCAGGTCGAGCCCGGCCACCGCGGTGAAGCCGTCCTGGTACGTCTTGCGCAGGCCCTCGACCCGCAGCGCGGGCGGACTCCCGCCGCTCCGGGAAGTGGAAGCGGCGGGAGTCGCGAGCGGGCCGACCGTGGGAAGCGGATCAGGCCCGGAAAGCGGGTCAGCCATGGAACTGGTTCGCGGGCACCGGGAGCCCGTAGTGCTCACGCAGGGTGGTGCCTTCGTACTCCTCGCGGAACAACCCCTTGCCGCGCAGGATCGGCAGCACGTGCTCGGCGAAGGCCGCAAGGCCCGACGGGAGCGCGGGGGCCATGATGTTGAACCCGTCTGCCGCACCGCCCTCGAACCAGGCGATGATCGTGTCCGCCACCTGCTCGGGTGTGCCGACGAACTCGAAGTGGCCGCGGCCGCCCCCGAGCCGGGAGATGATCTGCCGGACCGTCAGCTGCTCGCGCACCGCGAGATCGATGATCAGGTCGGAACGGCTCTGCGAGCCCTCCAGCTTCGGCCTCGCCAGGATGAACTCCGGTAGCTGCTGGTCGAGTTCGAAGGCCGACGGCTCGGTCTCGAACACGGCGGCCAGCTGACGCAGCCCGTACTCCGGGACGCGCAGCTCATCGAACTGCTGTGCAAGCGTCCGGGCCTCCTCCTCGGTCGAGCCGATGTACGGGACGATGCCCGGCAGGACGATGACGCCGTCCGGGTTGCGCCCCGCGGCCGTGGTCCGTGCCTTGATGTCGGCGTAGAAGCCGGCCGCGCGCTCGTAGGTCGTGTGCGCGGTGAAGATGGCCTCGGCGTGGCGGGCCGCGAAGTCCTTGCCGTCCTCGGAGGAGCCGGCCTGGACGAGCAGTGGGTAGCCCTGCGGCGGACGCTCGACGTTGAGCGGGCCGGCCACCTTGAAGTACCTGCCCTGGTGGCCGAGCCGGTGCAGCCGCACGGGGTCGGCGTACCGTCCGGTGGCCCGGTCCGCCACGACGGCCTCGGACTCCCAGCTGTCCCACAGCGCCTTGGCGACCTTCAGGAACTCGTCGGCGCGGGCGTAGCGCTCGGCGTGGCCGGGGCGGTTGTTGAGGCCGAAGTTGGCTGCCTCGTCCGCGCCTGCCGAGGTGACGATGTTCCAGCCGGCGCGGCCGCCGCTGACATGGTCGACGGACGCGAGCCGGCGGGCGAGGTCATAGGGCTCGTTGTACGTCGACGACACGGTCGCGATGAGGCCGATCCTGCTGGTCGCCTGGGACAACGCGGTGAGCAGCGTCAGCGGCTCGAGCTGGCCGGGCGGCCGGAACTCGCCGGTGCCGATGAGGGCCGGGCCGTCCGCGAGGAACAGCGAGTCGAACTTGGCGCTCTCGGCGAGCTGTGCCAGCTCGATCCAGTGCCGCAGGTCGAAGTCGGCCCGGGGATTGCTGTGTGGGAGCCGCCACGCCGCCTCGTGGTGGCCCGCTTCCATGAGGAAGGCGTTGAGGTGGAGCCTCCTCCGTCCCGCGCTCATGAGGTGACCTTGAGCTTGGAGCTGTCGTAGCCGGCCGGGAGGAGGTTGTCGACGATCGACGTGACGTCGACCTTCTTGGTGATCTGACCGGCCTCCAGGAAGGCGTCGGCGAGCTTCTGCTCCAGTTCGATGTCCGCCTTCTCCACCGGAGTCACCCGGTTCGAGTAGGCGGCCAGGGACGCCTTGGCGTCATCCAGCGGGATGCCCTGCTCCTTCGACAGCGCCTGCGCGTATTTGTCGGGGTTCTTGATCGCCCAGGCGAACTCTCGCGACAGCCTCTTCAGGACGTCCGTCAGAGCCGCACGCTTGGTCTTGTCCTTCAGCGACGTGTCGCTCGCGACGTAGTAACTGCTCGTCTGGTCGATCGGCGGGAGGCCCTTCACCAGGATCCGCGCGCCGTTCTTGACCGCGATCGCCGACTGCGGGTTCCAGATCGACCAGGCGTCCACCTTCCCGGTGTTGAACGCCGTGGCACCGGCCGCCGGATCGAGGAAGACCAGCTTCACGTCCTTGGGGGTGAGACCGACGCTCTTCAGCGCGTTCAGGGCCAGTCCGTGGGCCGAACTGCCCTGCGGGACAGCGATCTTCTTGCCCTTGAGGTCGGCGGCCGTCTTCAGCTGCGAGCCCTTCGGCACGATGATGTTCTCGTTCGACTGGGTGGGTGTGAGCGAGCGGTTGACGGCGACGACCTTGAAGCCGTACTCCTTCGCGGCGCCGGTGATCGGCGGTACGTCGCCGACGCTGCCCAGGTCGATGTCGCCCGAGGCGGCGGCCTGTACCAGCGGCGGACCGTAGGTGAAGCGGGCGAACTTCACCTTGTAGGGCGCGTTGTCGAACACGCCGGTGGCCTTCGCCAGTTCCTGGCTGCCGTCACCGCCGTTGTCGCCGATGGTGAAGGTGTACTTGCTCCACTCCGGGTGCTTGGCGTCGCTCGCGTCGGCGGCGTTGCTCAGCGGCGCGGCGGTGTCCGACGACGATCCTCCGCAGGCGACGAGAGTACTCGCCAGAGCGAGCGAGCCGACTGCGCCGATGAGTCTCGTGGTTCTCTTTCGCATGGGTTGTCGTGCTTTCTGTGCTGGGTGAGGGTGTTCGAGCAGGTCAGTGCTGGCCGGCCAAGCCGAGGTCTTCAAGGAGCCGGGCGCGGAGTTCTTCGCGTGCGACGCTCGCCTCGCGGTCCGCGGCGGTGAGGTGCACCTCGTGCGAGGTGCCGATGCGGCCGTTGCTCATGACGACGATGCGGTCCGCCAGGGCGATCGCCTCGTCGACGTCGTGGGTGACGAGCAGCATGGCCGCCTGATGCTTGGTCCGCAGTGCGCGTACGAGGTCGTGCATGCGCAGCCGTGTGATCGCGTCAAGGGCGGCGAACGGCTCGTCGAGCAGCACGAGTTCGGGCTCCGAGACCAGGGCCCGCGCGAGGGACACCCGCTGGGCCTCGCCGCCGGAGAGCTCCTTGGGCCATGCCTTCTCACGGCCCGCGAGTCCGACCTCGGCGAGCACGGCGCGGGCGCGTTGCTCCGCGTCGGGTCCGTGCAGGCCGAGCGTGACGTTGCGCAGGACACGCTGCCAGGGCAGCAGCCGGTCGGCCTGGAAGACGATCGCACGCCGTGCCGGGACCTCCACGCGCCCGCCGTCGGGCCGGTCCAGTCCGGCGAGCAGCCGCAGCAGGGTGCTCTTGCCGCAGCCCGAAGGACCGAGCAGGATCACCAACTCCTCCTCGGCGATGGTGAGGTCGAGGTGGTCGAGCACCACCCGGTCACTGAACCGGCGGACCACCTGCTCGACGACGACCCCGGTCTGCCGACGGGGCTCGGTCGCAATCGTGCTGCTCATGACGCCTCATAACTGGGTCGCCACCGCAGCAGCACCCGCTCGAGAGCCCGGACGAACTGGTCGGCGAGCAGACCGAGGAGCGAGTAGATCACCAGCCCCACGAAGACCTGGTTGGTCTGGAGATACGTCTGCCCCTGGGTGATGAGGAAGCCAAGTCCCTTGTCCGCGTTGACGGTTTCGGCGGCGACGAGGCCCAGGACGCTGTATGCGAGGGAGAACCGGAGGCCGACCAGGAAGCCGGGCAGGGCCCCGGGCACCAGCACGCGCGTCACCAGGCGCCAGGTGCCCGCGCCCGTCGTGCGCGCCATCTCGATCAGCCGCTGGTCGACGCCCCGGATCGCGGCGAACAGGTTGAGATACATCGGGACACCGGCGCCGAAGGAGATCAGCAGCACCTTCGTGAGCTCGTCGATGCCGAACCAAACGATCATCAGCGGCAGCACCGCGAGGAGGGGGATCGTGTTCAGCACCTGGACCAGGCCGTTGAACAGGTACTCGCCGCTGCGTAGCAGCCCGCCGAGCACCCCGCTGACGATGCCCACCGTCAGACCGATCGCGAGACCGATGCCGGCCCGCTGCAGCGAGATGGCCAAGTCCGGTCCGAGGACGCCCTGTTGCCACAGATCAGCGGCGGACCTCACGATCGACGTCGGCGCGGGAGCGTAGGTCTTCGACACCACTCCGGCCCGGGCGAGGATCTCCCAGGCGATGAGGATCGCGACCGGAGTCGTGTAAATGCCCAGGGGCCAGCGCAGGCGCTCGCGGAGTGTGCTGAGCGACGTCCGGCGACGGGCGTCGCGAGGCAGGAACACCTCGCGTTCCCGCCCGCTCGTCGTCGAGGCGTCCGGGTCCATGGTGACGGGCGGCGCCTTGAGGCTGAGCTCGGTCATGCTGCCACCGCCGGCACGCTGCTGTAGTGCGAGGCATCGCCGACGAGCTGCTCGCTGCGGCGGCCGTCGACACCGGTCGGCACCTCTCCTGCGATCGTCACCCGGTTGAGGCGGCGCGGGTGGTCGTCGTAGTTGTCCACCGCGTAGTGCTGGGTGATCCGGTTGTCGAAGATCAGCAGCTGGTTCGGGGACCATGTCCAGCTCAGGATGTTCTCCGGACGCGTCACATACGACTGGAGGATGCGCAGCAGATCGGCCGAGTCGCTGCTCGACAGGCCGACGATCCGCTTGGCGAACCCACCGATGAACAGCCCGCGTTCGCCAGTGAGCGGATGGACTCGCACGACCGGGTGCTCGGCCTCGTAGGGCGTCGAGACGAAGGCCCGGTCGTACTCCTGTCGCTGCGTCGTCGTGGCTGCGGGGCGGGCGTAGTCGTACTGGTTGGTGTGCACGACGCGCAGCGTGTCCGCGAGGGAGCGCAGCGGTTCGGGCAGGTCGCGGTAGGCCGCGGCGGCGTTGGCGATGAGAGTCTGGCCGCCGTAGGGCGTGGTCACGATGGACCGGAGCGTGGTGAGCTGCGGCGGGTTGACCACGAAGGTGACGTCCGTGTGCCACTCGTTGGCCTTGGACGTCGTGCTGTCGACGGCGAGGACATTCGTCGTGCCGTCGGCGGCCGGCACGTTCGGGTGGGCGGTGGTGAGTTCGCCGAACCACCCGGCCACGCGCTCCTGACCGGCGTTGTCGAGGTCGACGTCAGCGAAGACGATCGCCTTGTGCTCGTTGAGGGCGGCACGCAGCGCCGTGACCGTCGAGAGGTCGGGCGGCGCCGCGGGGTCGACGCCCTCGACGACCGCCCCGATGCGGCTGGTGAGCTTACGGATGGACACGGGCATGAGGGAGTCCTTCTCGGGAGGAAGCGGGCGCGCAGCTGAGAACTGGGTGCTCCGTGCTGGGAGCGGAGAGCAGAGAACAGAGAGCGTGAGTGAACGGCCGACTCGCGACCCGATCAACGGAAGATCGGGCAGTCGGTACGAGGGCGACGCAGGGGAGAGCGAACCTCAGCCTGTGCGGACAGCGCGAAGAGATCAGGCCGGAGGAACAATCGCCCAGGAGGCGGATACGGCTATCCCACAGGGCGACGCTGCATTACGGGCGTTTCGGACCGCATCCGCACGACGCGCGCCGTCGGTGCGCACCGGTTGCCGCCGGGGACCACTTACCGGGTCAGCGACAACAAAACGCGCTGGAGACGTGCGCCAGATCGATGTGGCGCCGCCGAGTGAGGTCCACGCGCGGGTTCATGGCACGGGAGTTCAGCAGATGTCCACCACGTGGGTCAATAACTTTCCGGACAGGTCTCGCATCGCGGACACGGAACCGGCGTGGACGCTGCGGACAGCCGTACTTGCCTTTGACGCGCGCGTCGGGGGCTGACGTCTGCGCGCCCGCACCGACCACTCGTCCCGCTCGGCGCGCTTCGCTTCCCCTCGAACAGTAACCCCCATGGCCACTCCCCTGCTGTCCGCCACCCACGAGATCCGGCTCGTCACCGCCCCACAGGGGCTGCCCGGCCCCGAGCACGTCACCGTCGTCGCCCAGCCACTGCCGAGGGCGTTCCCCGATCGCCGATCAACGCCGGTGACGTGCTCTTCGGCGCCGCGGTGGGCAAGGTCATCGGCGTGGGCCCGGACAGCCCGCTGCGGCCGTTCAAACGGCCGAGTCGCGGGCCGTTCGACGGGAAATCGGCAGTCGGCGCGACGGCGACGCAGGGAAGACCGAACCTTTCGGACCGCCTCCGCACGACGCGCACCGTCGCTGCGCACCGGCTGCCGCCGGGGACCGCTTACCTGGTCAGCGACAGCAAAAACGCGCTGGAGACGTGCGCCAGGGGCCAGTTGAGACTTCGATGTCGGTCCGCGTGGTAAGCCCTTCAGAGCGACTTGCCGGGGTTGAGAATGCCCCGCGGGTCGAACGCCTCCCTGAGTCTGCGCTGCAACGCGTGTGCCGCGGGCCCCAGTTCGTCCGCCACCCATTGCCGCTTGAGCACCCCCACACCGTGCTCGCCGGTGAGCGTGCCGCCGAGTCGCAGGGCCAGCGCGAAGATCTCGCCCGCCGCTTCCCAGGCCGCGTCCGGCAGACCTGGCAGTGACGGGTCCACGACGATGATCGGGTGGAGGTTGCCGTCCGCCGCGTGCGCGATGGTGAAGACCGGCACGTCATGGCGTACGGAAATGGCCCGGATCTCCGAGGCCGCCTCCGCGAGCCGGGAGCGGGGCACCACGATGTCCTCGATCAGCGGCCGGCCGAGGCGTTCCAGCGCGGGCAGGGCCAGTCGGCGGGCGGCGAGGAGCACCTCGGCCTCGGCGGGATCCGTGGTCGTTTCCACGGTTGCCGCCAGCGGCTCCAGAAGCCGGGCGACCGACGCCGCCTCGGCCGCCGCGCCCGCGCCGTCGCACTGGACGAGCAGCAGGGCCGCGCCCCGCTCCCGCAGCGCCGGGTCGATCGCCTGGAGCACCGGCCCGTCGACGAGTTCCGCGACCGCGGGCTCGACACCGGCGCGGGCGATGGCGTACGACGCCTCGGCGGCCCGCTCGAACGAGGAGAAGTACGCGGCGAGTGTGGCCGTCGCCACCGGGATCGGGCGCAGCCGCAGGGTGGCCGACGTGATCACCGCCAGGGTGCCCTCCGAGCCGGTGAGCAGGGCGGTCAGGTCGTAGCCGGTGACTCCCTTGACTGTCCGGCGGCCGGTCCGCAGCACGCTGCCGTCGGCCAGCACCGCCTCCAGGCCGAGCACGCTGTCCCGGGTCACCCCGTACTTCGCGCAGCGCAGACCGCCCGCGTTCGTGGCGATGTTCCCGCCGATCGTGGACAGGGCGGCGCTCGCCGGATCGGGCGTGTACCGCAGCCCGTGCGCGGCGGCGGCGCGGTCAAGATCGGCGGTGATCACGCCGGGTTCGACGACGGCGAGCTGGTCGTCCGCCGACAGTTCGAGCACCCGGTTCATCCCGGACAGGTCCAGGACGAGCGAGCCCTCACCCGCCGAGGCTCCGCCTGACAGGCCGGTGCCCGCACCGCGCGGCACCACCGGCACCCGCAGGGCGTGCGCGTGCCGGAGCGTGACGGTCACGTCCTCGGTGCGCCGGGCGTGCACGACGGCCAGCGGACTGCCGACGGGCCGGGTTCCGGAGCGGTCGGTGGTGTACGGGGCGAGCGCTGCCCGGTCCGTGGTCAGCCGGTCGGGGGCGAGGTCACGGGCCAGGAGGCCCAGGAGCTGCGCTGACGCGGTTGTTGCGGGTGCGGTCACAGGTTCCGGTCCTTCGTCGCACGTGCCGTCACGGGTTCAGTGCCTTCGTTCCGATCGCCAGCAGGGAGATGTCCTCCTGGGGTGCGTGCACGGGACCGCACTGGATGTCACGGAAGTGCCGCTCCAGCGGATTGCCGCGCGCCAGGCCCGGATTGCCGAGCAGTCGGACCGCCAGCTCCACGGCCCGTACTCCGTGCCGGTCGGCCAGCACTCGGGCGCCCAGGGACTGTTCGGGCGTGTACGCGGTGTCGCCGGCGTCGACCCGGGCGGCTCCGCCGAACACCAGCTGTTCGGCGGCGGCGAGCAGCACCTCGATCTCCCCGGCGGTCCGCCTGAAGCGTTCCGTACGGGCCACCGGATGACCGAGGTTGGCGGGCACCCGCTCGTGGGCGAAGGTGTGGAAGAAGGACTGCGCGGCCCGTGCGACACCCAAGTAGAGCGCGGCGAGAGGGAGATGGAGGGAAGCGCCGGCCCTGTTGTCCTGCTCGGCCGCCGGACCGTACGAGGTGAGCCCGATGACCTGCTCGTACGGGACTTGCACCTCGCGGAACGTCACCTCGTGACTGCCGCTGGCCCGCAGCCCCAACTGGTCCCAGCGGTCGGTGATCTCGATGCCGGGAGACTCGCCCGGCACCAGGAACGTGCCCACCCGTGGCTCCGGCTCGTCGGTGGTGGCCCACACCAGGAACCAGGCGAGCCCCTCGGCGCCCGTCACGAACCGTTTCGTGCCGCTGACCGACCAGCCGTCAGGGGTGCGCCGGGCGCGTGTGGCGGGTAGGCCGCCTCGCGCCGGGGAGCCCAACTCGGGCTCCACGCGTGCGTGGTTGACGAGCGTCGGACGCTCCTCGGACTCCTTGAGCAGTTGCGCGTACAGCTCGTCCGGCCAGTGCGGCTGAGCCGCCTGCCTGCTGTGCGTGGTGAGGGTCATCGCGGCGATCAGGGCGACCGAGGGGTCACCCTGCCCCAGGGTGTGCAGGATGCGCGCGGTCTCCTCGACGCCGGCGCCCCGGCCGCCGTACCGCTCGCCGACGGTGGCGGTGAGCAGCCCGGCCTCGTGCACGGCTTTGAGGGAGGCGGCGGGAAAGGCGCCGGAACGGTCGTAGCCGGGGGCCAGTTCCGCGAGGCGGGCTGTCAGGGCGGTGGTCACAGCGCCTTCTTGAGGTCGGTGTTCAGCTCACGGCTCCAGAAAGACTTGACGTCCAGGGGCGACTTCAGTGCACCGAGTTCGGCGAAGACGTCGGCGACCTTCTGCTGCGAGGCGATCGTGTCGTCTCCGACCGTGCGGGCCTGCGTCGGCCGCTGCGCCTGCTGGGCGCGGAAGTCCTTCTCCGCCTGGGCCAGGGGCTGGTGAGTGGTGGTGGCGATCACCTTCGCGAACGCGTTCTGCCGGCCGTCACGGACGTACGCGTACGCCTTGGTGATCCGCGCGATCAGATCGGCGGTGGCGGCCCGCTGCCCCGCGCTCTTGAGGACACTGTCCCGCGCCGTCCAGAGGAAGTTGCCGGACAGGATGTCCTTGCCCGAGCCGATCGTCGTGGCGCCCTGCTGGTGGGCGGTGATGATCGACGTACCGTACGAGGCGAAGGCGTCGATGCTCCCGCCGTTGAGGGCGGCGAGACCGTCGTTGGGCAGCAGCGGCTTGGCGTCGACATCGGACCACTTCAGACCCGCCTGCTTCAGCAACTCGTACAGGAAGTAGTGGGCGGTCGTGTTCTGGACGTAGCCGACCTTCTTGCCCTTCAGGCCCGCGATGTCGGTCACCTCGGAGCCCTTGGGGACCACGACCTCCTGGTTCAGGGTCGAGCCGCGCTGCACGGCGACGACCTTGAAGTTGGGCCTGCCGTCGGCGGCCGCGAAGATCGGCGGGATCTCGCTGGACGAGGCCACGTCGAGGGCTCCGGCGCGGATGGCCTGGAGCTGCTGGTCACCGCCCTGGAACAGGCTCCACTTGACCTTGTAGGGGGTGTCGTCGAGGTGCGCGAACTTGAGGATTGCCTCCTCGACCTTCCAGCCGGTGGCGCCGACGCGCAGGGTCACTGAGGACTCGTCGGACGCGGACGTTGCCGTCGCGTCGCCCCCGCAGGCCGCCGCGAACGGCAGCAGGAGGGCGAGGGCGGCGGCGGACGCGCGCAGGGAACGGCGGAACAACACGGAATCTCCATGAGGGTCTTCGCAAACGGGTTCGGTGAACGGGGAGCCAGGCAGCTCGGGTCAGGCGGCCTCGGAGGCGGCGGCTCGGTGGGCGAGTTCCTGCCGGACCAGCGGGACGACGTAACGGGCGTAGTCGATCGCGTCGTTGAGCGGGTCGTAGCCGCGGATCGACAGCAGGTCGCAGCCGATGTCGACATAGTCGAGCAGCGCCTTGGCAACCGTCTCGGGAGAGCCGACCAGGGCGGTCGAGGCACCCGCGGCATTGGTGGCGACCGCCGGAGCGGTCCACAGGCAGCGGTCCTGGACCTCGCCGCGCGCCGCGATGTCGAGCAACCGCTGCGATCCGACGTTCGCCGGGCGCCCGGTGGTCCGGTAGTGGCGCAGCAGCTCCGTGTTCTTCGCCTGGTCCTTCAGCACACCCAGCGTCCGGTGCGCCTTCTCCCAGGCCAGTTCGTCGGTGGGCGCGATGATCGGACGGAACGACACCCAGATACGGGGGTGGGGACGTCCGGCGGCGTCCGCGACCGCGTTGACGGCGGCGATCTGCTCGGCGGTCTCCTTCAGCGGCTCGCCCCACAGCCCGAAGATGTCGCCCTGCTGACCTCCGACCCGGTAGGCGTCCTGTGAGGACCCGCCCACGGAGACGGGGATGAGCCCGCCCACCGGTTTCACATCGGAGTAGTAGCCCTCGAACCTGAAGTACTTGCCCTCGTGCGAGACGGGTCCCTCGGCCGTCCACACCCTCCGCAGGATCTGGATGTACTCGTCCGAACGCTCGTACCGCTCGGTCTTGTTGAGGTAGTCGCCCTCCCGGTGCTGCTCCTCGTCACTGCCGCCGGAGATGATGTGCAGGGACAGGCGGCCGTCGCTGATCTGGTCGAGCGTCGCGAGGGCGCGGGCCGCGTGCGTGGGGAAGACGACGCCCGGCCGGTGCGCCAGGATCGGGCGCACGCGTTCGGTGTGGGTGGCGACGAACTGGGCGACCTGGAAGGCGTCCGGAGAGGCGGAGTGATAGGCGACCAGAGTGTGGTCGAAGCCGCCGTCGTCCAGGGCACGGGCGTACCTGCGCAGATAGTCGGGGTCGAAGCCGGTCCGACTCGCCGCGGCCGGGCCCGAGGCCCCGGAGTCGGTGTGGACGGCGCTGATGAACTCGACGGGCATGGCGAACTTCCCTTCTTGGAACGTCAGTTGAGTTCCACGGAGGTCACTTGAGGACGGAAGTGTCGGCGGACTTGGCCACGTCGACATTCGGCGCCAGGACGCCGATGCCGTTCATGAGGTCGGCCACACCCTGGACGGTGCGTTTCACGTCGGAGTCGATCGGCAGCACCTGGCTGTACGCGGCCGAGGCGAGCGTCTTGGCCACGGAGGCGTCGGCGCCGTTGCGCTGCTCGATGGCCTTGGCGTACGCGTCCCGGTGCGTGCTCGTCCACTTCAGGGCCGTACCGAGGCGGCGCAGGAAGTCACCTAGGGCGGTCTTCTTCTGCTGGTCCGCCAGGGTCTTGTCGGAGGCGCCGATGAAGCCGTAGCCGCTCACGCGCCCGTCGGCGCCGTCGACGAGGAGTCTGCCGCCCTGCTCCAGACCGACGGCCTGGTAGACGCCGAAGGTCGCCCAGATCTTGACCTTCCCCGAGGCGAACGCGGCCTGTGCGTCGGTCGGCAGCAGGTACTGGACCTTCACGTCCGAGTAGGTGAGGCCGTTCTGCTTCAGGGCGTTCGCGAGCGGGTACTCGGCAACACTGCCCTTCGCCGAGGACACCACGACCTTCTGGCCCTTGAGGTCCTTGACGCTGTCGATGCCGGAATCCTTGCGCACCACGATCCCGACATGCTTGCCGTCGTTCTTGAGCGCGGCCACGTTCTTGAACTTCACCCCACCGCTGAGCGCCTGGAGGGCCGGCAGATCGGCGGAGTACCCGGTGTCGGCGGCGCCCGCCTGTACGGCCTGGTAGAGCGGGGCCGCACCCTCGAACTCCGCCCACTTCACCTTGTACTTGGCGCCCTTCAGCACGCCGGAGGCGGCGACGATCGTCTGGAGGGTCTTGGCCTGGTCGCCGATGGTGAGGGTGACCTCGTCCTGGCTTCTGGCGGTGTCCGCGGAGGAGTCGGCGCCGCACGCGGTCAGCGCCAACAGAGCGGAGAGGCTGAGTCCGGCGGCGACGGTGGTGCGTATCACGAGAGGGTCCCTTCAAGAGCCTTGGCATCGGCCGGGGTGTTGGTGGGGGTGACGCCGAGCCAGCCGAGGAGCCGGGCGCGCAGGGCGACGAACTCGGGGGCCGTGAGGTCGCGGGGACGCGGCAGGCCGACGGTCAGGTCGTGGGCGATCCGGCCCTCGTCCATCACCAGGACGCGGTCGGCGAGCAGCAGCGCCTCCTCCACGTCGTGGGTGACGAGGAGGACCGCGCAGCCGTGCCGCTGCCACAGTTCGGCGACCAGCTGTTGCACCCTGCCTCGGGTGAGGGCGTCGAGGGCACCGAACGGCTCGTCCAGGAGCAGGAGTTCGGGCTCGCGGACCAGGGCGCGGGCCAGCGAGACACGCTGGGCCTGGCCGCCGGAGAGGGTCTTGGGCCAGACGCCGGCCCGGTCCGCGATACCGACCTCGTCCAGCGCCTTCTGGGCGCGCGACCGGTCGGGGCGGCCGGGCAGGCCGAGGACCACATTGCGCCATACCTTCAACCAGGGCAGCAGCCGCGGCGACTGGAAGGCCGCGCTGCGGCGTGCGGGTACGGTGACCTCGCCGCCTATCTCCTCGTCGAGCCCGGCGAGGATCCGCAACAGCGTCGACTTGCCGCAGCCGCTGTGCCCGAGCAGAGCCACGAACTCGCCCTCCCGGAGGTCGAGATCGAGGTCGTGCAGAACGGTGTTGCCGTCGAAAGCCCGTGAAAGCCCGCGGATTTCCACACTGTTGGTCATGTTGCTATGCCTCACCCTCGAAGTTGGCCCGCCAGGTCAGCAGACGGCGTGACAGGACGCGTACGGCGAAGTCGCAGGCGAGACCGAGCAGCGCGTAGACGGCCAGGCAGAGCACGATGATGTCCGTGCGGAAGTACTGCTGGGCGTTGCTCATCAGATAGCCCAGGCCCGCGTCCGCGTTGATCTGCTCGGCGAAGACGAGGGCGAGCCAGGCGGTGGAGAGGGCGTACCGGAGCCCCACGAGTGCCCCGGGCAGCGCGCTCGGCAGGATGACGTACCGGATCAGGCCCAGCCGGCCGAGCCCCATCATCCGCGCTGCTTCGACGAGTTGGGAGTCGGTGGAGCGGATGCCGCCGTAGATGTTGAAGTACAGCGGATAGGTGACACCCAGCGCGACCAGCGCGATCTTCGGGGTCTCCTCGATGCCGAACCACACGATGAACAGCGGTATCAGCCCCACCCAGGGGATCGCCCGGAACATGCCCATCGAGGAGTCGATGACGTCCTCGCCGAGCCGGAACAGGCCGGCCAGCAGGGACAGGCTCAGGGCGACGGTCGCCCCTATGAGGAAGCCGATGGCAGCCCGGCGCCCCGACGCAACAATGGCACTGGGGAGTTCGCCGTTCTGGGTCAGCTCGACGGCCTGCTTCACGACGTCCACGGGGGACGCGAGGACCGATTCGGGAAGCACACCGGTGGCCGAGGTCAGGAACCAGAGCAGGACCAGACCCACGGGCCCGGCCGTCCGGCGCACGGAACGGGGCACCCGGAAGCGTCGGGTGGTGCGGGCGGTGCCCCGGATGGTCACCCGGGCGGGGGGCGGCACCTTGTCGGTCAGGAAGTCGGGGAGCGGCAGGGCCCGGGTGGCCGCCGCGTCGAGCGGATTCGTCGTCATGTGCGGGATTCCTCTCGCGTCGCCTCAGGACGGCATCGGACCGGTCGCGGCCGGGCGGCCGGCATCGGCGGCCCAGGCGGACCAGGAGCCGGGGAAGAGCGTCGCCTCGAAGCCGGCGAGGGTGAGCGCGGCGATCTGGTGGGCGGCGGTGACACCGGAACCGCAGTACACGCCGATCCGGGATCCGGCACCGGCGCCGAGCTCCTCGAAACGCTTGCGCAGCACCTCGGGCGGCAGGAACGTCCCGTCCGCCGCGAGGTTCTCCCCGGTCGGCGCCGAGATCGCTCCCGGGATGTGCCCCGCCCGCGGGTCCACGGGCTCCACCTCGCCCCGGTACCGCTCGGCGGCACGCGCGTCCAACAGCAGTCCACCACCGGCGAGTTCGGCTGCTCCGTCGGCATCGGTGACCGGCAGTCCGCCCGGCTTCAGCACGACGTCGCCCGGCGCGGAAGCGGCAGGCACTCCGGTCTCCAGCGGCAGGCCCGCCGCCCTCCAGGCCCCCAACGCTCCGTCCAGCAACGTCACATCTGTCGCTCCGGCGTACCGCAGGAGCCACCAGGCGCGGGCCGCCGCGGTGTTGCCCAGATCGTCGTACACGACGACCGGTTGCCCCGCGTGAAGGCCCCAACGGCGGGCCGCGGTCTGCAACTCCGCCAGGTCCGGCAGCGGATGGCGGCCCTCCTGCGGGCTCGGTGCCCCGGCGAGCTCGGTGTCCAGATCGACGTACACCGCGCCCGGGATGTGCCCGTGGGCGTAGTGATCGCGGCCGTGCGGGTCACCGAGCGCCCAGCGGACGTCGAGCACCACCGGCGGCCGGTCCGACGCGAGCAGCTCGCTCAGCTCGGTGACGGTCGTCGTCACGCGGGCGCTCATACGAGACCCTCCGCGATCGCCGGCAGCTCCGGCGAGAGGCGCAGCCGCTCCAGGAAGAGCACGATGGTGGCCGCGGCTGTGCGGTGCAGCGCATCGTTGAGGACGTCGTGCCGGCCGCCGTTGAACGTCACGACCCGTACGCCCGGGTGGCCCTCGTAGGCGCTGAGCGCCCGGTCGAGCGGGCTCACCACGTCGTCCGTGCCGTGCAGGGCCAGCACAGGAACGCCTGCGAGATCCAGTCGCAGATCCGGCAGAACGGGCGGCTCGTCGAGAGCACCGCGCCGGAAGCGGAGGTCGTTCGTGAGGCGTGCCTGGTGGGTGGGGCAGGCGGTGCGTGCCTCGACCTCGGTCTCCCAGCTTCCGGAAGCCCAGGGGCCGGTGGGCAGACCCGCCAGGATCAGCGCGTCGACGCCCGCGGTCTGCTCGGCGGCGAGCCGAGCCGCGTACCGGGCGCCCGTGTCCGAACCGACGAGCACCTTGGGGCCGGGCAGCGACTCGTCGGCGAGGAGCTTGGCCGCCTCGTCGAGCACGGAGGGGTCCGCGGAGGCGTCGCCGAGGGCGCGCACCCGGTAGGCGTCGAAGGCGAGACGGCGGCCGAACCGCTCGTACACGCCCCCGTGTTCGCCCCGCCCGGCCAGCACGATGAGCGTGCCGCGCGCGGCGAGGCCTTCGGGTTCGTCCCAGGAGGAGGAAGGAGAGAAGGGCATGGGGAAGCAACTCCCGTGTCGGGGCAGGAAGAAGGGACACGTGAAGAGCGGCAGGGAATGCCGACACGTGTCAGTACAATCGGGGTGTGATCAGCTCAGGCCCGGCGAGAGCGCCGGCGTGGAGAGCGGGAACGCCGGTACGCGGCGGAGATCAACGACAGCGCGTGCTGCACCCGACGCCGAAGTCGATGACTCGGCGCTGCGTCAGAAGGGCAGCGGAAGCGGTCGTGGGAACCATGCGTTCATCATGACCGGCCGGGACGGATCGCGTCCAACGACGATTCCGCATCGAAACCGATCAGCAATCGCGATCGATGCCGGATACCGGCTACGGTCGCCGTATGCCCCAACCTGTCCTCGACATCGTGGCCCTGCGCAGCCTGACCGCGATCGCCGACTGCGGCGGCTTCCACCGCGCGGCCCAATCTCTCGCGCTCAGCCAGTCCGCGGTCAGCCAGCATGTACGCCGACTGGAGAAGACGCTCGGGGGCCCGGTCGTCGAACGTGAGGGCCGAGGCATGCGGTTCACCCCTCAGGGGCGCCTTCTCGTCGAGCAGGCTCGGCGCATCCTCGCCGTCCACGACGAGGCAGTGCGCGCACTGCTCGACGTCGACGGCGACACCGTCACGATCGGCTCCACCGAGCACGCCGCCGACCAGTTCCTGCCACGCCTCACCGCGGCCGTCCAGGAGGTACGGCCCGGCTGCCGGGTGCGGTTCCGCATCGACCGCTCGGCGCGGCTGGTCGAGGCCGTGGAGCGGGGCAGCGTGGATGTCGCGGTGTACGTGACGGAGGCCGCGGCCACCGAGGGCACGCCGGTCGGCGGCCTTCCCCTGCTCTGGCACGCAACGCCCGGCTGGGAGCCGCCGACCGCGCCGGCTCCCGTGCCGCTGGTCGCCATCGAGGACCCCTGCGCGATCCGCCGCCGGGCGATAGCGACGCTTGCCGCGCACGGAGTGCAGGCCACGGTCGTCGGCGACGCGGGCTATCTGGCCGGCGTCCTCGACATCGCCCGCACGGGCCAGGGCGTAGCCCTGCTCGCCGCGGTCGGCCCGGCACCGGACGGCCTGACCCCCTACGAGGGGCTGCCGCCGGTCACCCCGATCCCCATGAGCGCCCTGGCCCGCCCGGGGGCGGATCCGGCAACGGTGGCGGCGGCGTTCGACGCCGTACGGGGACTGCTGCGCTGAGGCCGATTACCGGGTTCCTTGCAGAAAGCCCCGGCGTTCACGCCGGGGATGAATGCATCTCAAGACGAAGTCCTGGGCGTGGTCGAGGGTGGGCAGCGACGTGAACACGATCTCCGCGTAGCGGGCGCCCAGCGCCGTCCCCGCCGCGGACCGCCCGGCCTGTATCCGCACCGGGCGCCGCTGCGGCAGCGGCGGGATGTTCAACGGGCCGGTGACGGTGAAGAACCGGCCGGAGTGATGGATCGGGCGCACCCGGTCGCGGTCGCCCTGCAGGGCCCGCCCGGGGTAGCGGACCAGTTTGAGGTGGTTGCGCGGGTGGCCGGAGAAGGCGTCCGGAAAGTTCGGTGGCGGGGGAGCGGGGACCACCTATGTCCCGCACAACCGTGGTGATCCGCAGTGCCTTTTCAGGGCTGGGCGAACACCCCCGCGCACGCGCCATCAAGGCCGGTCGGGCATCACGGGTGGACTCGCGGATCGGTCTGATCGCGACAGTGTCGAGCACCTTCCACCACCCCGGCCCCTCGGACGCACCGCCGAAGTAGGTCCTGGGGGCGCTGGGCGGGCCGCCCCTCAGCCGGCGCGCAGGGACTCGACACAGGTACGGATGGCGTCCGGGCCTTCCAACTCCGCCCGCCGCAGGATGAGTTCGCGGCCCAGCAGCAGGGCCCGGCGGGAGGCCGGGATCTGGAGTGGGTCCGCCAGCGTCGTCAGGTCGGTGAGGTGGGCGTAGCCGATGATGCGGCGGACGATCTCCGTGCCCGCGAAGCCGACCGACTCCGTCCACACGCGGCGCAGGAAGCGCTCCAAATAGGCGTCGTCGAAGAAGGTGTCGACGCGTGACGGCCAGAGGCCGCGGAATGTTGCCTCGAAAGCTTCCCAGCTCAGGCGCAGTTGGTCGGAGTGGTCGCCGTCGACGCCCAGCGCCTGCGCGCGGGCCTCGGAGACCAGGACGTTCGCCCAGTACAGGCCGAGGTCGTAGCCGATCGGGCCGACGAAGGAGAACTCGGGGTCGAAGACCCGCACGACCTCGGCGCCGTCGCGTCGGCCCACCATGACGCTGCCGGTGTGCAGATCACCGTGGAGCAGTGCCTGACCGCTCGTCATGAAGAGGTGACGGAGTTCGGCGACCTCGGTGCGCAGGCGGGTGTCGGCGCGGAACTCGGCGGCGAGGTCGTCCAGTTGCGGGGGCCAGTGGTTGTGTTCGTGCTCGATGTACGGCTCGGAGAGGACGACGTCCTCGGTGATCTTGCAGAGTTCCGGGTTGACCGAGACGGCGAGGAGCGCCTTGCGGTCGGTGGACTCCATGCCGAAGTCGCTGGTGGCGAAGGACAACTGGGCGACGAACTCGCCGATCCGGGCAGAGGTGTGCGGGCCGTACGCGGCGCCCTCGTTGAGGGCCGTGCGCAGCACCTCCAGGTCGGAGAGGTCCTCCATGACGAGGGCGTGGTTCTCGGGGTCGTAACCGTGGATCGCGGGGATCTTGTCCGGGGCCACCTTGGCGACCTGCTCGTATGCGCGGGCCTCGGCGTCGGCACGGTCGGGGCTCAGCGGCCAGGAGGGACCGGCGACCCGGACCCAGGGCAGCGCCTGCTTGAGGGCGAGGCCGCGGGTGCCGGCGGCGTCGGAGGCGAGGAAGACGCGGTTGACGTTGCCGTCGGACACCTCGCGGACGGTGATGTCGGCGGGGTTCTCCCAGTGGCCCCGCTCGTGCAGGTACGCGGGGATGTCTTCGGTCTCCAGGATGCGGTAGCCCATGGTCGGGGAACTCCCTTATGCGGTACGGCGCTTGGACAGGGTGAAGCTGAAGACCAGAGCCAGGATGAGGACAGCGCCCTCGACCACGTCCTGCGTGTAGTACGGCAGGCCCTTGATGGTCAGTCCGGTGGTGATGATGCCGATCAGGACGGCGCCCAGGGCCGTGCCCCAGACGTTCGGGCGGCCCCGCCCCAGCACCGAGGTGCCGACGAGGGCGACCGCGACCGCCTCCAGGAGCTGCGAGGTGCCAGCGCTCACATCGCCCTGGCCGATACGGGAGGCCAGGATCAGGCCGCCGACCGAGGCGAGGACACCTGAGATGACGTAGGCCAGGGCGCGGTAGCCGCCGACGCGGATGCCGGCGAGCCGGGCTGCCTCCGGGTTGGCGCCGATGGCGTACAGGACCCGGCCCCAGCGGGTGCGGGCGAGGAAGACCCAGGCGGCGACGGTCAGCGCACCGAAGATCAGGACCGAGACGGGGATGCCGAGGAGAGTGCCGCGGTCGATGCGCAGGAAGCCGTCGGTGAATCTGCCCGGTGCGGTGGTGCCGTCGGACTCGGTCATGCCCGGGGTGATGGACTGCCCGTCGACGAGGATGAGTTTGCTGCCCTGGATCACGAACATCGTGCCGAGGGTGGCGAGCATGTCGGGGATCTTCAGGACGACGATCAGCAGCGCGTTGAGCAGGCCGGCGAGCGCGCCGGCCGCGAGGACCGCGATGATGGCGACCGTGCCGACCTGGTTGTAGACGACCATCGTCTGGGCGGCGACCGAGACGCCGAGACCGGCGACCGCGCCCACGGACATGTCCATCCCGCCGACGGCCATGGTGAGGGTGACACCGAGGCCGAGAATAGCGGCCACGGAGACGTAGCGGAGAGTGTCCAGGAGGGTCGCCGACTCGCGGAAGGAGCCCTCGCTCAGCGCGAAGTACGCGAAGAGCGCGACGGTGACGAAGATGAAGCCGTACTTGATCACGGCGTTCTGCACGCGTACGGCGGTGGACGTCGCGGAGGGGATCGCCGCCTTGGCGGGGACCTCGCTGCTCTGGGTGGTGGTCATGGGTGCTGCTTCCTTGGGCGGCCGGTGTCGGAGAGGCTCAGAGGGACACGGCGATGGCTTCGATCACGCGGTCGCGTTCCGCGTCCTCGCCGTACGCGTCGAGGTGGACCTCTCCGGCCGCGAGCACTACGACCCGGTCGGCGATCTCCAGGATCTCGTCGACATCGGCGGACAGGACGAGCACGGCCGCGCCCTCGGCGGCCAGGGCGCGGGCCCGGCGGCCGATGTCACGGCGGGCGCCGATGTCCACGCCTCGGAACGGCTCGTCCAGGATGAGGACTCGTGGGGTCTTCGCGAGCCAGCGGCCGACGACGACCTTCTGCTGGTTGCCGCCGGACAGCTCCTCCACGGTGCTGTGCTCGTCGCGGGTGACGACGCCGAGGGCGTCGATGGTGTCGCGGCCGAGGGCGTCCTCGCGTGAGCGGTTCACCAGGCCGCCCGGGGAGAGGGACTTCAGGAACGGCAGCGAGATGTTCTGCGCCACCGACCAGCCCGGGACCAGCGCGTCGGCGTGCCGGTCCTCGGGGACCAGATGGACCCCGGCCCGGATGGCGTCGGACGGACGGCGGGCCGCATACCTCGTGCCGTCGAGCTCGACCGTGCCCTGCGTGAAGGGTTCGGCGCCGAACAGTCCGCGGGCCAGCTCGGTCTTGCCGGCGCCCAGCAGGCCGACCACACCGGTGACTTCGCCCCCGCGCACGTCGAGGTCGAGGGGTGCGCGGCCGTCGAAGAGGCGGACACCGCGCAGCGCGAGGACGACCTCGCCGACGGCGCCCCTGCGGACCGGCCGGGCCGTCGTCGCCTCCTGGGCCTGGACCAGCATGGCGCGCAGGGCGGCGTCCCAGTCGAAGGGGCGCGCCTGGTCCTCGGTGAGACGGCCGTCCCGCAGGACGACCAGCCGGTCGACGAGGGCGTCGATCTCGCCGAGCCGGTGGGAGACGTACAGAACGGCGATGCCGTCCTCGCGCATCTTCGCGACGAGTCCGAACAGCCGGTCCGCCTCGGCGGCGGAGAGCGCGGAGGTCGGCTCGTCGAGGATGAGCAGGCGGGGGCGGGTGACCAGGGCGCGGGCGAGGATCAGCAACTGCCGGTCGGAGATGCCGAGTCGGGTGACATCGCCCTTGAGGACGGAGTCGCTCCAGCCGAGGCCGAGGGTGGCCTGGATCTCCCGGGCCCGGGCCAGGACGCGCCGGCCGTTCAGGAACGGGTTGCCGCGGCTGCGGGCGAGCTCCTCGAAGACCAGGTTCTCCGCGACGCTGAGGCCGGGCACGATGCCCTCACCGATGCGCTGGTGGACCGTCTGGATGCCCAACTGGCGGGCGGCGAGCGGGGACTGGAGTTCCGCGGGCTCGCCTGCGACCCGGACCTCGCCCGCGTGGTCGGTGTGGACGCCCGACAGGATCTTGATCAACGTGGACTTGCCGGCACCGTTGGCGCCGAGCAGCGCGACCACGCTGCCCGGCGCGATGTCCAGCGAGACGGAGGCGAGCACCGTCTTGCCGCCGAAGGCCATGCCGACCTCGCGCAGGCTGACCGCCGGGGCAATCTCAGTGGGCGACATTCGGGATCCAGTCGGCGGTGCTGACCCGGGAGAGGTTCAGCGCGGGCAGGGCGGCGCGCAGCTGGTCCATGTTCTCGATCTTCTTCGAGCGCAGGAAGTCCTGGGTGATGGCGACCGCCGGGAACTGCACGGAGGTCTTGTTCAGCTGGCCGGCCAGCTCCAGCGCGGTGGTGCGGACGACGGCGGCACCGACCGCGGACGGGTCCGTGCCGGCGGTGCCGATCCAGGGGCTGTCGGCGGCGGTGATGGCCTGGATGTCGGCGTTGGAGACGTCCGCGCCGAAGACCTTCACCTTGCTCTGCAGCTTCTTGTTCTGCACCGCGAGGACGGTGCCCTTGGCCAGCTCGTCGTAGGGGGCGAAGACGCCGGTGACGTCGGAGTGCTGGGTGAGGGCGGCGGAGACCAGCGGCACGTTGTCGGTGGCGGTCGAGTCGGTGACCTTGCCTACCTTGAACTGCTGCTTCCAGCCGTTGGCGGCGACGGTCTGCTTCCAGACCTTGTCGCGGGCGTCGAGGGCGGCGTATCCGGCGACGTTGACGTAACCGACCTTCGCGTTCTTGCCGACGGTCTTGGCCATGACGTCGAGCGCGGCGCGGGCGATGCTGGCGTCGTCCTGGGACGTCCTGACCACCGAGGCGTTGGTGGTGTCGACGTCGTAGACGACGACCTTGATGCCTTTCTTCACGGCCTGGTCGATCTCGGACTTGATCGTGGCCGGAAAGCCGTGGTCGATGATGATCGCCTTGGCCCCGGAGTTGATCGCCGACGACAGGTCGGTGGCCTCCTTGGCGTTGTCGGCCTGGGCGTCGTACACCGTCAGGTCGATGCCGAGGGCCTTCGCCTGGGCCTTGGCGCCGTTGCCCCACTGCTCGAAGTAGTCGCCGGCGCCGCTCTGCCGGACCAGGGCGACCTTGACCGTGCCCTTGCTGAACGGGGCGGGATTCTTGCCGGTGGCGGCCGAGGCCGAGGCGGCGGTGTCGCCGGTGTTCTTCGAGGCGTCCGTGGACTGGGAGCAGCCCGCGAGGAGGAGCGCGGAGACGGAGGCCAGCGAGAGCGCGGCAAGGGGGACGCGGGTACGGGACATGAGGGTGCTCCTGGTGCAAGAGGTGGGGAAGAGGGGGTACTTGAACCGGAGCAGGGCAAGGCAGGCGCCAACGCACGAAGGGGTGGCGAACTCGCGCAGCAACAGGGCGCGTCGGGGCTCCGGATGAGGTCAGCGACAGCTGGCCGTGGTCGACCGGAGCAAGTCCACGTACAGCCGCCGCACGAGCAGCAGCGTCTTCATGCATAGATCATGAGAACGTTTTCAGCCACACGTCAAAGCTGTGTAAGCGGTTTCTCACCAGCTGAGACAACGACTACGTCACACCAGGCGGCCGGTTCGCCTGGAGTTACCATCGACGAACCGGCACCCGACCCGGCACCGTGAGGCCCTGATGACGACCCGACGCGCGACCGCGCTGCTCATGCCCTGCATGCGCCGCTGTCCCGGCGCGCTGTGTCGCGGCTGAACCACCGTCCGCCGAAGTCGCCCTTTCCTCCCCGCCCGTCCGGTGCTTGTCTCGGTATCCGGACTTTCCTTCCAGACTCCTGGAGTTGCTGCCATGACCCTGCTGACCACCTGGTCCGAGTCCGGCCCCGAGACCCTCGTGCGCCGCACCGCGGACCCCGCCGAGATCGCCGAGGCGCTGAGGCCGCTCGGTGTGCGCTACGAGCAGTGGCCGATCCGTGCGGACGTCCCCTTCGACGCCGACAGCGAGACGGTGTTCGCCGCCTACGGCCCAGAGATCGACAAGCTGAACGCCGAGGAGGGCTTCACCACCGTCGACGTCCTCGGCCTGCACCCCAGCGACGACCCGGAGTTCCCGACGAAGGCGAAGGCGGCCCGCGAGAAGTTCCTGCAGGAGCACACCCACGACGACGATGACGAGGTCCGCTTCTTCGTCTCCGGCTCCGGCATCTTCTATCTGCACGTGAACGGCGAGGTGCACGCGGTCTTCTGCGAGAAGGGCGACCTGCTGGGCGTGCCGCGCGGCACCACGCACTGGTTCGACATGGGCACGAAGCCGTCGTTCACCGCGATCCGGTTCTTCCACGAGGAGGACGGCTGGATCGGGAACTTCACCGGGTCCACGATCGCCTCGCGGTTCCCGGACTACGACACGATCGCGGCGGGGTACGCGGCGGACAAGGGTGCGGTGTGACCCTGCACTACGACGTGGACGCCGTGGTGCTCGACATCGAGGGCACCACGAGCGCCACGGGCTTCGTCGTCGACGTCCTGTACCCGTACTCGCGCTCCCGTTTCGCCGAGCTGCTCTCCGAGCGGGCCGGTGATCCGGAGGTGGCGCGGGCGGTGGCCCAGGTCCGCGAGGAGCTGGGCGACCCGACCGCCGACCACGCCCGCATCGAGAAGACGCTCAACAGCTGGCTCGACGAGGACCGCAAGGCCAGCCCGCTGAAGACCCTCCAGGGCGTCATCTGGTCCGAGGGCTTCGCGCGCGGCGACCTCGTCTCGCACTTCTACGACGACGTCGTCCAGGCGCTGCGGACGTGGCACGCGGCGGGCGTGCGCCTGTACGTCTACTCGTCCGGCTCGGTGGCCGCCCAGCGGGCGTGGTTCGCGTCCAGTCCGGCGGGCGATCTGCTGCCGCTGGTCTCGGGCTTGTACGACACCGAGAACGCGGGCCCCAAGCAGGAGCCGGAGTCCTACGGCCGTATCGCGGGCGCGGCCGGCATCGCGCCGGAGCGGCTGCTGTTCCTGTCCGACCGGCCCGGCGAGCTGGACGCGGCCCGCGCGGCGGGCTGGCACGCCGTCGGGATCCGGCGGCCCGGGGAGCCGTACTACGCGCAGGGCGTCGGGGACCACGCGCAGGCGGGGGCGTTCGACGAGATCACCATCAGCACCACCGGGAGCACCATATGAGCGACGGCATCACAGCACTCGACCTCGAGGAGGCGGGGGCGGTCCTCGCCGCCGAGTCCGCGCGTTTCGCCTCCTTCGGCTGGATGCGGGGCACGTCCGGGAACCTCTCCGTGGTCCTGACCCGCGATCCGCTGCGGCTCGCGGTCACGGCCAGCGGCCACGACAAGGGCGAACTGACGCCCGCGGACGTGGTGCTGGTGGACGGCCTGGGCGCCGCCGTGCAGGGCGGCAAGCCGTCCGCGGAGGCCGAGCTGCACGCGCGCGTGGCCGCGCTGACCGGCGCAGGTGCCGTGGTGCACGTGCACACGGTCGCCTCGGTGGCGATGGGGCGGCGCGAGCCCGGCGGGATCGTCTTCAGGGACCTGGAGATGCTCAAGGGGGTGGGGCAGCCCGCGCACGACGTCGAGGTGACGCTGCCCGTCATCGCCAACAGCCAGGACATGAAGGTGCTCGGGGACCGGCTGGAGGCGGCGCGCGATCCGCGGATGCCGGCGGTGGTCGTGGCCGGGCACGGGCTGTATGTGTGGGGAACGGATCCCCGGCAGGCCCGGCACCACACCGAAGTGGTGGAGTGGCTGCTGGAGTTGGAGCTGACGGGCTGCTAGGACGGAGGAAGGGCTCCCCGGCCTCGGGGAGCCCTTCCGTTCCTGCTCCGGCCTCGGGGCGCCCGTCCGTTCCTACTTCAGCCTGTCTCCTGGGAGTTCGCCGGCCGACACCTCAAGCACGCCCCGCTCGGTCACCAGCCCGGTCACCAGTCGCCCCGGTGTCACGTCGAACGCCGGGTTGTGCCCGCGCGACTCGGCGGGCGCGACCCGCACCCCGCCCCACTCCAGCACCTCGGCCTCGCCACGCAGTTCGATGTGGATGTCGTCGCCGGTCTTCGTCGCCAGGTCCACGGTCGTCGTCGGCGCCGCCACAAGGAACGGGATCCCGGCATCGGCGCTGGCGAGGGCCACGCCCACGGTGCCGACCTTGTTCGCGGTGTCGCCGTTGGCCGCGATGCGGTCGGCGCCGACGATCGCCGCGTCGACCTCGCCGCGCAGGATGGTGCCGGCCGCCGCCCCGTCAGCCTGGACGTAGTGCGGGATGCCTTCCTGGACCAACTCCCAGGCAGTCAGACGTGATCCCTGCAACAGAGGGCGCGTCTCGTCGGCGTAGACGAGCTCGAGCCGTCCACGGGCGTGCAGTTCGCGGACGACGCCCAGTGCCGTGCCCCAGCCGGCCGTCGCCAACGCGCCCGTGTTGCAGTGCGTGAGGATGCGCAACGGCCGCTCCACGCCGACCCGTTCGAGCAGCCAGTCGGCGCCGAACGCGCCCATCGCACGGTTGGCCTCGACGTCCTCGCGCTGGACCGCTGCGGCCTCCTCCAACACCGCCTCCAGGCCCTCCTCGAAGCGGGCCATGACCCGGTCCACGCACACCATGAGGTTCACGGCGGTGGGCCGGGCCTCACGTATACGAGCGACGGCCGCGCGCGTCTGCGCCTCGGACCAGCCCTCCCGCTCGCCCTCCAGGAGCGCGAGCGCGACACCGTACGCGCCCGCCGCGCCGATCGCGGGTGCGCCGCGCACCACGAGGCGCTGGATCGCGTCCACCAAAGCGTCCACATCGCGGACGTTCCTGGTCTCGGTACGGTGCGGGAGCAGGGTCTGGTCGATGAGCGCGAGGCCGGTTCCGGTCCAGTCGACGGCGCGCAGTTCCTGGGACATTTCGGGGCACTCCTGATGATCCGGTGGTCCTCGTCACCGTACATGACCTGGGAGAACCACAGTTCGAGACAGTCGCGCAGGTGTCTGGAAACGGGTGTTACAGTCCAGCACCCAGTCCACTCACCGAGACGAAGGAGGATGTCGTGCTGCTGACCAAGCGCCGCTTCCTCGACTTCTGCCGGTGTGCCGGCGACGGCTGTCGACGCTGACCCGTCCCCTCGGCGTTCCCCCGTCCACCCTTCACACGCCCCTGCCCGGGCGTGCTCTGCCGTACCCCGGAAGGTCCCCCGATGCTCCGCAGATCCCGTCGCACCCTCCAAGTCGCCGCCGCCACCGCGGTCCTGGTCACCGCAGCCACCGCGTGCAACGCAGCCGCGAAGAACGACGCCTCCTCCGGCTCCGCCAAGAGCAGCGGAAAGTCGTTCACGCTCGTCACGCCCGACGCCGTCGGCCAGAACGAGTTCCTCAAGCTCGCCGTCACCGGCGTAAAGGCCGCGGCCGAGCAGCACGACGGCTCGCAGAAGGTGTACGAGTCGACCGACACCGCCTCCCAGCAGCAGAACGTGCAGGCCGCCGTGGAGGCGAAGCCGGACGTCATCGTGCTGGTCGGCTTCGAGTTCGCCGACCTCGTCGCCCAGCAGGCCAAGGCGCATCCCAAGCAGCAGTTCCTGATGATCGACGCCTGCACGACGAAGACGTACAAGAACGTCAGCTGCGCCGTCTTCCGGGAGCACGAGGGTGTCTACCTCGCGGGCGCCGAGGCCGGTCTGCTGAGCAGGTCCGGCAAGGTCGGCGCGGTGGATGTGCTCGACACGCCCCAGTTCCGGCGCTACAGCGACCCGTTCGCGGCCGGCGCGAAGAAGGTCGCGGCCAAGACGCAGACCTCCACCCGCTTCGTCGGCGGCCAGTCCCCCTTCGACGACTCCGCGCGCGCCAAGGAGCAGGCCGACTCGCTGCTGTCCAAGGGCTACGACCAGCTCATGGCGGCCGCCGCGGCCGGCAACTACGGCGTCTTCGAGGCCGCCAAGGCCAAGGGCGCCTTCGCGTACGGCGTCGACGTCAACCAGTGCCCCTCGGCGCCCGGCACGGTCGTCGACAACGTGATCAAGCGCACCGATGTCGCCGTGGAGAAGGGCATCGACACCGTCCTCGGCGGCAAGGCGGGCACGACCGTCTCGTACGGCCTGAAGGAGGGCGGCATCAGCCTCACCGGTCTGGAGGCCGGCGTCGGCTCCTCCAAGTGCGTGATCGCCGACCACAAGGACGTGCTGAAGAAGGTCGAGGCGCTGCGCGACCAGATCGTCGCCGGGAAGCTGAAGGTCGATGACCCCGCCGCGAGCTGACGCGGCTGAGGACACGGGCCTCGACGGCGTCGCGGTCGAGCTGCGGGGAATCACCAAGCGGTTCCCCGGCACGCTCGCCAACGACGCCGTCGACCTGACTGTCCGCCGCGGCGAGATCCACGCCCTGATGGGCGAGAACGGCGCCGGCAAGTCCACCCTCATGTCGGTCCTGTACGGCATGGAGCGCCCGGATGCCGGGACGATCCGTATCGACGGTCGGGACGCACACTTCGGCAGCCCGTCCGACGCCATGGCCGCCGGGCTCGGCATGGTCCACCAGAGCTTCAAGCTGTTCGACTCGCTGACGGTCGCCGAGAACGTCGTCTACGCCGCCGAGCCGCGCCGCTTCGGCCTGGTGGACCGGGCCGCGGCCCGGCGCCGGGTGCGTGAACTCGCCGAGGAGCACGGCCTGGTGGTCGATCCGGACGCCCGGGTCGGCGAGCTGCCGGTCGGGCTGCGGCAGCGCGTGGAGATCCTGAAACTGCTGCACCGCGGCGCCCGTACGCTCATCCTCGACGAGCCGACCGCCGTGCTCACTCCCGCCGAGGCGGACGCCCTGTTCGCGGTGCTCAAGTCCCTTGCCGCACAGGGCCGTTCGGTCGTCCTCGTCACGCACAAGCTGCGCGAGGTGCTGGAGGGCAGCGACCATGTGACCGTGCTGCGGGACGGCCGGGTGGTGGCCCGGCTGGTCACCGCGGAGACCTCCGCCGACGAGATCGCGGCCGCGATGACAGGCCGCGCCGTCGAGTTGGACCGCATCCACGCGCCGGGCACACCGGGCGAGGTCGTTCTCGACGTCTCCGGTTTGGCCACGGACGCCGTGCACGACGTCGAACTCGCCGTCCGGTCCGGGGAGATCGTCGGTATCGCGGGCGTCGCGGGCAACGGGCAGAGCGAACTGGTCGAGGCGCTCGCCGGGCTGCGCCCGGTCACGGCCGGGCGGGTGACTCTGAACGCCCAGGACATCACGCACGCCTCGGCGACCGAACGGCGACTCAAGGGACTGGCGTACGTGCCAGAGGACCGCCATGCGGTCGGTACGGCACCTGCCGCGTCCGTCGCGGACAACCTCGCGATGGGCCATCACCGTACGTCCCTGTCGTCCCGCGGCCTGCTGCCGCCGGCGTCCGTGCGGGAGCATGCGAAGCGGCTGATCGAACGGTTCGGCATCAAGGCGGCCACGCCCGACGTGCCCGCGACGGCGCTGTCCGGCGGCAATCTGCAGAAGCTGCTGATCGGCCGCGAACTCGCCCACGACGCACCGCTGTTGCTCGTCGAGCAGCCCACGCGCGGCGTCGACATCGGCGCGATCCAGAACATCCACGACCAGCTGATCGCCTACCGCGACGCCGGCCACGCGGTACTCCTCGTCTCGGCCGAGCTGAGCGAGATCCGCGGCCTCGCCGACCGGGTGCTCGTCATGTACGAGGGCCGGGTCACGGCGTCGTACGGGAAGGACGAGGCGGACGAACGGTCGCTGGGGCTGGCCATGGCGGGCTCTGCCGCCCGGGCCGGTGGAATCTCACACACCGCTGACGGGTCGCCGCACACCAACGCTGAGGCCACCGACTGACATGAACAACCGGATATCCGGAGCCCTCCGCTCCCCCATCACCTTCTCCGTCCTCGCGGGCGTCCTCATCGGCGCGCTCTTCCTCGTCGGCACCGGCGCCGACCCGATCACCGCCTACGGCGCGGTCCTCACCGGCTCGCTCGGCGCCGACGGCATCGGTTCCACGCTCACCACGGGCACCAGCGTGCTCGGCATGGCACTCGCGCTGGCGATCCCGTTGCGGGCCGGGCTGATCAATCTCGGCGGCGACGGGCAGATGGTGCTCGGCGGCATCACCGCGGCCGTGACCGGCCTGTACTCCCCGCTGCCCGCGCCCCTCACCGTCGTCCTCGCCCTGCTCGCGGGCATGGCGGCGGGCGCCGCGTACGCCGTCCTGGCCGCCCTGTGTGAGAACCACCTCGGCGTCCCGCTGCTGGTCAGCAGCCTGCTGCTCAGTTACCCGGCGGTCTCGCTCGCCTCCTACCTGGCGCGCTACCCGCTCAAGGAGCCGGGCTCCAGCCTCCCGCAGACCCGTGCGCTGCCGGACGGGGTGGCACTGCCCGCGTTCGGTGCATCCACTGTGACCTTCGGGCTGGTTCTCGTCGTCCTCGCGGCGGCCGCGTACTGGTTCACGGATCGGCGCACAAGGATCGGGTACGAGATACGGATGACGGGTCTGAACGCGCGCTTCTCGGCGTACGCGGGCGTCGAACGCCGGGGCCTGACACTGAAGTTGATGTCCGTCTCGGGTGCACTGGCCGGACTCGTGGGCGCCATCGGCGTGTTGAGCTTCCCTTACCGCTTCGTGGACGGCTCGCTCACCGCACCCGGCTACACCTGGACGGGACTCACGGCCGCGCTGCTGGCCGCCGCGGCCCCGCTCGGCACGCTGATCGCCTCCTTCTTCTTCGCCGTCCTCCAGGTCGGCGGTCTGGCGATGGAGCGGACGACCGAGGTGCCGCGCGAGCTGACGCAGGTGCTGCAGGCGATCGTGATCGTGTTCCTGGCGGCCCGGCTGAGCTTTCCGCGCCGCAAGGCCAAGGAGGCCGTGTGATGTTCTTCGACTCCGATCTCCTGATGTCGGCGCTGCGTGCCCTGACCCCGATCCTGCTGGCCGCGCTCGGCGGTGCCCTGTGCGAGCGGGCGGGGGTGTTCAACATCGGCCTCGAGGGCATGATGCTGATGGGCTGCTTCACCTCCGTGACGACCAGCTGGTTCACCGGCAGCGCCTGGCTGGGCGTGCTGGCGGCGGCCCTCGCCGCCGCCGCGTACTCGCTGATTCTGGCCGTCGGAGCCGTCACCCTGCGCGGAGACGCGGTGGTGCTGGGAATCGCCATGAATCTCCTGGCAGTCGGCCTGACGAGCTTTCTCCTGCGTACGGTCTTCGGTGTTCAGGGCACCTTTGACGATCCGTCACTGTCCGGGCTGCCGCTGGTCGGTGGCCTCACGCCGCTCGCGTATCTGGCGTGGGTGGCGGTCGGTGTGGCCGCGGTGATGCTGTCACGGCATGTGTGGGGCCTGCGGCTGCGCGGGGTCGGCGAGGCGCCCGACGCGGCGGCGACGCTGGGGGTGAGCCCGGCGAGGTACAAGTACGCGGCCGTGCTGGTCTCGGGCGTACTGTGCGGTCTCGCCGGTGCCCAACTCGCCCTCGGCAACGTCACGTTGTTCTCCGAGAACATGACGGCGGGCCGCGGCTGGATCGCCGTGGTGGCGGTCATGCTCGGCCGTGCCGCACCCGTGGGCGTGCTCCTCGCGGCGCTCCTGTTCGGCCTCGCGGAGGCGGCCGGTTTCCGTCTCCAGGGCCTCGGGCTGCCGCAGCAGGCAACCGACGCCGCGCCCTACGTCGTCACGCTCGGCGCCCTGTTCCTCACGACGGCCCGCCGTCGCCGTACCCGTCCCTCCTCCGGAGCCGCCGTATGACCCAGGACCTGCTGCCCGTCACCCGCATCCCGCGCACGGGGCTCCCGGCGCATGCGGTCGTCGTCGGCGACCCGGCCCGCGCGGCCGCCGTCGCCGCGCTCCTCGACGGCGCGGAGGAGGTGTCGTACCACCGCGAATACCGTGTGTTCAGCGGAAGCTGGAAGGGACTGCCGGTCGTCGTCGCCTCGCACGGGGTGGGCGCGCCGGGAGCGATCCTGCTCTTCCAGGAGCTGGCGGACGCAGGGGTGCGCGCCATCCTGCGGTTCGGTACGGCGGGCGCGATGAAGCCGGGCATCGGCGACGGCGACCTCGTCATCGCGGAGGCGGCCGTACGGGACGACGGGGTCACCCACCAGCTCCTGCCGCCGGAGTACCCGGCGGTCTCCTCCCCCGAGGCGGTCCTCGCGCTCCAGCGCGCCGCACGCGAGGCGGGCGCCCCGCACCACCGGGGCATCGTCTGGACACGGGCGGCCTTCCAGCCGGGCCTGCTCCCGCTCTTCTCCTACGACGGTGCGGGGCTCGCCGCCATCGAGATGGAGCTTTCGGCGCTGCTGGTGACGGCCTCGCTGCGCGGGCTGGTGGCGGGCGGTGTGCTCGTCGTCGACGGGGCGAACGCGGACGAGCTGGTGGACGAGGAGGGCACCAGCGTCTACGACCCGCACCGGGAAGTGGTCGTGGCCGGTGTCGAGCGGGGCGCGGTCGTCTCGCTGGAGGCGCTGCGGCTGCTGGCGGAGGCGAACGAGCTGTGAACCGCGAACACACTGTGAACATCGACCTGTTGGTGCACGGTGGCGACGTCCTGACCGTGGACGAGGCAGGAACGGTCGTTCACAGGGGGGCGGTCGCCGTGCACGAGGGCGAGATCGTCGCCGTCGGTCCTGCCGAGGAGCTGTGTACGCGGTTCACAGCGGCCCAGGCCATTGACGCCGCGGGCTGTCTCGTGCTGCCCGGCCTCGTCAACACGCACACCCACCTCGCGATGACGCTGCTGCGCGGCCGCGCCGACGACGTCACCCTGCAGGGCTTCCTGGAGCGGGTGCTGAAGTGGGAGGCCGAGCTGCTGACTCCGAAGAACGTGGCGGCGGCGGTCCGGCTGGCGGTGGCGGAGAGCGTGCGGGCGGGGGTGACGTCGGCGCTCGACATGTACTGGTTCCACGAGGCCGCCGAGCAGGCCGCCCGGGAGGCCGGCTGGCGACTGCACTCCGGCCCCACCTTCATGGACGTACCCGACCCGGCCGACGGCATCGCCTACGAGGACCGGATGCGGTGGGCCCGCCGGGACCTGGAGGCGCGTGGCCCGGCCCGCGCCGGTCGGCGTCCCGTCGTCTTCGCGCACTCCGCCTACACCCTCTCCCCCGACCAGCTCACCGAAGTCGCCGCCCTGGCTCGGGAGTTCGGGGCCTTGCTGCACATCCACGCCGCCGAGAACCCGACCGAGGTCGCCACGGTCGAGGTGCGGCACGGCAAGCGCCCGGTCGAACTGCTCGACTCCCTGGGCGTGCTCGGCCCGGACGTGCTGCTCGCGCACGCCGTGGACCTGACCGGGCCCGAGATCGCGACGCTGGCCCGCACCGGCACCTCGGTCGCGCACTGCCCGGTGTCGAACCTGAAGCTGGGCTGCGGGATCGCGCCGGTGCCGCGGCTGCTGAGCGCCGGGGTGACCGTCGGTCTCGGCACGGACGGCGCGGTCAGCTCCAACACCCTTGACCTGCTGGCAGTGGTGCGGCAGGCCGCGCTGGTCCACAAGGCGGGCGGCGACCCCACGACGGTCGGCGCCGAACAGGCCGTGCGCATGGCGACGATCGAGGGCGCCCGCGCCCTCGGCCTCGACGTGCATCTGGGATCCCTGGAACCGGGCAAGCGCGCGGACCTGATCGTGCTGGAACTCGACCGGCCTCATCTCACACCCCGCCACGACGTGTGGTCGACGCTGGCCTACGCCGCCCAGTCCTCCGACGTACGGGACACGATCGTCGACGGACGCATCCTGATGCGCGACCGCGCGCTCACCACCCTCGACGAGGCCGCAGTCCTCAAGGCCCTGTCGGACCTGGAGGCCCTGGCATGACCGTCACCCGAGGCTTCACCGGCCACTTCCCCGCCGGCGACCGCGATCCGCGACTGGCGCCCGGACAGTACGACGCCCGCGACTCGTGGCCCGTACTGTCCGCCGAGGTCACCGCTCGTCTCACACCCGCCGACTGGACGCTCCGCGTCGAGGGCCTGGTGGCCGAGGAGCGCATCTGGTCCTGGGACGAGGCGCACGCGCTGCCGCGGTCCGGGTACGAAGGCGACATCCACTGCGTCACCGGCTGGTCGAAGTTCGGGGTGCGGTTCGGCGGGGTGTCCCTGGACACGTTCCTCGGCTGGCACGCCCCCATCCCTTCGCGACGCACGCCGTCGCGTACGCGCACACCGGGTACACCACCAACCTGCCGCTGTCCGACCTGACGGGCGGACGCGCATGGATCGCCTGGGAGTCCGACGGCGAGCCACTGGCGCCCGAACACGGCGGCCCGGCCCGGCTGCTGGTGCCGCATCTGTACTTCTGGAAGAGCGCCAAGTGGATCGCGGGCCTGACGCTCCTCGACCACGACGAGCCGGGCTTCTGGGAGCAGAACGGCTATCACGCGCGCGGCAACCCCTGGAACGAGGAGCGGTACGCCGGTGATTGAGAGCACGACCGGGACCTTCACTCCTCCGACCCGGTTCGCCGTCCCGGGACGGATCGCCGTGAGCAGCCGCGCCACGGCCACCTGGCAGCCGGCCCGCTTCGTCGAGATCCGCCGCGAGACGCCACGCGCGTCAACGTTCCGGTTCGCCGTGCCGGACTGGGCGGGCCAGCTGCCCGGCCAGCACCTGATGCTGCGCCTAAGGGCCGCCGACGGTTACGTCGCCCAGCGCCACTACTCCATCGCCTCACCGCCCGACGACAGCGGTCACATCGAGCTCACCCTGGACCACGTCGAGGGCGGCGAGGTGTCCGGATGGTTCCACCAGGTGGCCCGGCCCGGGGACACCGTCGAGGTGCGCGGTCCGCTCAGCGGGTTCTTCGCCTGGCCCGGCGACCGGCCGCCCTGCTGCTCGGGGCAGGCTCCGGCGTCGTACCGCTGATGTCGATGGTCCGCCACCACCGTCTGCGCCGGCTGACCGTCCCTCTGCGTCTGCTGGTCTCGGCGCGCACTCCCGAGGACCTGATCTACGCGAACGAGTACGGGGACGAGACCACCATGGTCTTCACGCGCAGCGCCCCGCCCGGCATGCGCGTCGGCCGCCTCTCGGCCGCCCACCTCGAACCATGGCTGGCGCAGTCCCCGGCACGTCGTGGTCGCGGAGCGCCACACCGGACGGCTGGGGGCCGTGGGAGCGGTACTCGGCACCGGCGGCACGGGGTGCGGTCACGCTCCTCTCTCGTTCGCGCTCACCCATCTGCGTCATCACCTGGGATGCCGACGGGATTCGCCCGTGGGTCACGGCAATGAAGCCCGACGTCCTCGGCGACGGCTCGGACTGGGAGAACCTCTCCCCCGATCTCAACCCGATCCTCGTCGAGGCTCTGAACGGCCTGACGCGCACGGTGAACCGCAACAACACGATCTCGGCCGGCTGTGAGAAAGGAACAGGTCGTCGGCGTGCTCCTGGCGCTGCGCGACACCAGAATCCGGATGGACGCCGAGGCGCTTCAGGGCTGGGCTCTTGCACACGGGCGGGCCGGTAAGAACCCGGAGAAGCACGCACGGTACGTCCGGGACATCAACAACGGAAAGCGCCCGCGAGCCCGGCAAGTGCTCCGCATCGACTACATCGACGAGCCCGCGAGTGTGACGACCAGGAGGGTGCGGGCGGGCGAGTCGCCGGTGAGCCGGCAACGGTGGGGGATGTCGCCCCGGTGGTGTGCGCTCTGGCCGGCCGTCAGGCGGATGGGTTCCTGCCCGCGCAGTTCGAGGTCGACCTCGCCTTCGAGGACGTAGACGAAGTCCTCTCCCGTGTGCTCGAACCACGGGCGCTCGCCCTGTCCCGGGTCGAAGTGCTGCTCGTACGCCTCCATGACGTCGCTTCGGCCGCCGGGGATGAGTACATGGGCGACCTGCCCGGCGGTTTCGCTGACGCGGATGACCTGGGGGTCCTCCTCGTGGGCGACGGTGTCGGCGACGCTGGAGGGGCGCAGGAAGATGCCCGGCGGAAGGCCCAGGGCTTCGGCGATGCGGTAGATCGAGGTCAGGCTCGGGGTGGTCAGGCCGCGCTCCAGCTGGCTGAGGAACGGCTGGGAGAGGCCCGAGCGGGCCGCGAGTTCGGCCATGGGAACGCCCAGGCGCTTGCGGTGACCGCGGATCACGGATCCGACGGCCAGGGCTTCCGGAGTGGGGTCGGGGCGTCGCACGGGAGCGACGGTAGCGCAGTCGGGCGAGGCGGCCGGATGGGGTCCGACTGAGGCTGTTGGAGGTTTCATACCGCCGACATGCTGCGGCAATAAACCACGCGAATTATTGACGACGTCAATATCGCGTGGTGAGAGGAGTCCGGTCATGGCGCACACGGCACGGCCGGCCGGCCGCCGGGAGGTGGCGTCGCCGGGGCAGCCGGTCCGCCGGCGGCGGGCGGTTGTGCGGTCGCGGGCGCTCGGCTCCGCCGCGGCGCCGCTCGCCTCGGCGGCCTTGGTCCTCGTCCTGTGGTGGGCCGCCGCGCGCGGCGCCGTACTGGGCGCCGGGCTGGTCCCGACGCCGTGGCAGACGCTGCGGGAGGCGCACGCGATGTGGGCCGACGGCACCCTGACCGCCGACCTCCGGGCCAGTCTGGCGCGGGCCGGGCAGGGCTTCGCCTACGGGGCGTCGGCCGGGATCGCGGTCGGGTTCCTGACCGGGCACCGGCCCGGCGTCGCGGCCCTGGTGGGTCCGGTGATGTCGTTCCTGCGGCCGATCCCGGCCATCGCCCTCGTACCGCTGATCACCGCCTGGTTCGGCATCGGCGAGCAGGCCAAACACCTGGTCATCGCGTACGCCGTCTTCCTCGCGGTGTGGCTGTACGTCCACGACGGCGTCGCCCGCGTCCCGGCCGACTACCTGCGCGCCGCCCGCACCCTCGGTGTCCCGGCGTGGCGACGGCTGACGGAGGTGCTGCTGCCGGCCGCCGCCCCGTCGGTCGTGGCGGCCCTGCGCTACGGCGCCGGACTGGCCTTCCTCGCCCTGGTGGCCGCCGAGTTGGGCGGGGCGCAGAGCGGGATCGCCTACCGGCTCCAGGTGGACGGGCAGTTCCTGCGCACCGACCGCATGTTCGTCGGGCTGATCGAGCTCGGCCTGCTTGGTCTTGCCGCCGACGCGCTCATCAGTTTCGCCGGCCGTCGTCTCGTCCACTGGAGCACGTCATGATCCGTCTGGAGGGGGTGGAAGTGCGCTACGGCGGCGCCCTCGCCGTCGAGACCACCGACCTGGAGTTCGCTGAGGGCTCCTTCACCTCGCTGCTCGGGCCGACCGGCTGCGGCAAGTCCACGCTGCTGAACGTCGTCGCCGGTTTCGTGCCGCCGTCGGCCGGCCGGGCGCTGATGGACGGCGTGCCGGTCATCGGGCCGGGCCCCGACCGGGGCGTGGTCTTCCAGCACTACGCGCTGCTGCCCTGGTTCACCGCGCGCGGCAACGTCGAGTTCGCCCTCAAGCGCTTCGGTCTGTCACGCGCCGAACGCCGGGCCCGCGCCTTGCGCCACCTGGACGACGTCGGCCTCGCCGCTGCCGCAGAGAAGTACCCGGCGCAGCTGTCCGGCGGCATGCGGCAACGGGTCGCGCTGGCCCGCGCGCTGGCCGCCGAGCCCCGAGTCCTGCTGATGGACGAGCCGTTCGGCGCGCTCGACGCCATCACCCGGCGCCGTATGCAGCAGCTGCTCTCCGAGCTGTGGCAACGCACCGGCACCACCGTCGTCTTCGTCACCCACGACGTCGACGAAGCGCTCGCCCTGTCCCAGCGGATCATCGTCATGGCCGCCGGACCCGGCCGCGTGACCGCCGACCACCGTCTGGACGGCACCTCGCAGTCCGACCTCCTCCCCCGCATCGTCGCCCAGCTCGACGCCGGTGCCGACCACGGTGTCGGTCCGGACGCCGAATGACCCGCCTTCGCCCAGGAGTTACCGTGCACATCCGCCTGCCCAGATTCCTCTCCGCCGTGGCCGTGATCCCGGCGCTGCTCCTCACCGCCTGCTCGGGAGCAGCGGACGCCAAGTCGACGCCCGCCACCCGGGCCACCACCCAGGTCACCATCGCCGGCAGCGACTATCTCGGCGGCGCCCCCGTCTACACCGCCACGCAGGACAAGCGGTGGGCCGCGAACGGGCTCACCCCGAAACTCCAGTCGTTCGGCACCGGTCGCGACGCGCTCAACGCCGTCCTCGGCGGGCAGGCCCAGTACGGCGTGGTCGCCGTTCTCGGCCGCGGACCCGGTCCACACACCGAACACGCTCGACACCGCCGCGCCCGGCTTCGCCACGGCCCTCGCCGACACGGTGGCGGAACTGCACGGCTCGGGCACACCGCTGGACGCCCGGCTCGGTGACCACCAGTACGTCGTCCGAGGCGGCGAACGCATCGCGATACCGTGCGGTTCGAACAGGCTCGGCGTGTGGAACGTGATCGAGCCGACGTGGGACGCGGTGAGCGGGGCGTACACGCAGGTGCCGTTCGGATCGAGCCACCTGCAGGCCGTCGGCTGGGACGGCAGCGGCTGCCCGGTGGCCCGCACCCTGCTGACGTACTCCCAGTCGTCGAACCCGGACTCGCCGCACTACAGCGACCAGACCCGGTTGCTGTCGGCTGAGAAGTGGGTGACGGCCCGCTTCTGCGAGAAGGACGTCCTGTCGTCCCCCGCGCTGCGGGTGATCCGGGTCGGCAAGCACCGCTGACCGCGGGAGGGCCCTGTCCCGCGCCTCCCGCGTGGGACAGGGTTCACCCCCACATCAGGCTCCCGGAGCGCATCGGCCCACCCGTGAACGCGTCCAGGAGGATCCGCTCGCCCAGCGGCCGGTGCAGTTTCACCGTCTTCTCCGCGCCCAGCAGCTGGGCAGTGCAGGGACCGTCCTTGGTTCCGACGATCGACGCGGCCAACACGACGCTGTCGTGCGTCTCCAGGACGTCCACCGCGGGACCGTCGTCGCAGGCTCCATGAGCGGCGAGCACGGTGACGGTCCGGCCGTCATCGCTCACCCCCACCAGGCGCTGGACCGGCCACAGTTCGTCGCTGGGAGACTGGGCCGCCGGTGCGATCGGAGGCTTGGGCGGCTTCGACGGACCGACGGCCACCCGCTTCAGCGGAGTGTCGTAACCCTTGAGCGTGAACAGCCAGGCCGGGACGGTCGCCGGGCCGCGGCTGGTGGCCACGGTCGTCTCGCCCAGCCTGGCGCCTGTCACGGTGAGATGGGGACCGTCGTTGGAGCCGCGGGCCACGCTGTCGTACGCCTTGCGTGCGCCCATCAGCGGCAGGGTGAGCGAGCGGCCGTCGTCCCAATTCACCACGCCGTTGCGGTCCGGGGCGCCGGGGAGGGCGGTGCGCAGCACGAAGTTCTGGGTCGTGTACGCCCGTTTGTCGGCGTCGCTGTGGAAGGCGCCCTCGGGCAACTGGATCACGTCGCCCATGGGGTAGTAGCCCTGCGCCCACACATGCGCGGCCTTGGAGCCGTGCCAGGCATCGGCGACCGCACGAGCCCGGGCCGACGAGCCGCTGTGGCTCACGGCCTTCTCGCTGCCGCAGCCGACGGCGACAGCGCCTCCCACGGTGCACAGGGCGAGTGCGGCCAGCAGTTTTACGGCGCGTGCGGTGTGCCTGCGCATGGGTCCCCCAGGGCTGATGGTGACGGTGACGAACGCGGTGCCGTTCCTGTGACGCGCCGGCACCGCGCCGCGTTCGATCCGTCCGCCGTCCGCCGCTCCCGGGGTCACACGGGGCGGGTGCGCCCCTCCCAGTACGGGTCCCTCAGCCGCCGCTTGTACAGCTTCCCGTTGGGGTCGCGGGGCATCTCGGCGATGAAGTCGACGCTCTTGGGCCGCTTGTAGCCCGCGAGTTGCTCGGCGCAGTGGTCGAGGACCGAGGCTGCCAGGGCGGGGCCCGGCTCATGGCCCGGGGCCGGTTCGACGACCGCCTTGACCTCCTCGCCCCAGTCGTCGTGCGGGATGCCGAAGACGGCGGCGTCGGCGACGGCGGCGTGGGCGAGCAGGGCCGACTCGATCTCGGCCGGGTATATGTTGACCCCGCCCGAGATGATCATGTCGATCTTGCGGTCACGGAGGAAGAGGTAGCCGTCCTCGTCGAGGTAGCCGAGGTCGCCGACGGTGAAGTAGTCGCCGATTCGGTTCTTCTTCGTCTTGGCCTCGTCCTTGTGGTAGGCGAAGCCGCCGGTGTTCATCTTCATGTAGACGGTGCCGAGTTCGCCGGGCGGCAGCCGGTTTCCGTCGTCGTCGAAGACCGCGAGCTCGCTGATGGGCCAGGCCTTGCCGACGGTGCCGGGTTTCTTCAGCCAGTCCTCGGCGGTGGCGAAGGCGCCGCCGCCCTCGCTGGCCGCGTAGTACTCCTCCACGCTGTGACCCCACCAGTCGATCATGGCCCGCTTCACGTGGTCGGGGCAGGGGGCGGCGCCGTGGATGGCGTGCCGCATGGACGAGACGTCGTACGAGTGACGCACGTCCTCCGGGAGCGCGAGCAGGCGGTGGAACTGGGTCGGGACCATGTGGGTGTGGGTGCATTTCTCACGGTCGATCAGCCGAAGCATCTGCTCGGGCATCCACTTGTCCATCAGGACCAGACGGTGGCCGATGTGCAGGGAGGCGCCCGCGAACTGGAGTACGGCGGTGTGGTAGAGCGGGGAGCAGACGAGGTGGACGTTGTCGTCGTACGGCTTGATGCCGAAGATGCCGAGGAAGCCGCCGAGATAGGCCTCCTCGGGGGCTTTGCCGGGCAGCGGGCGGCGGATGCCGCGGGGGCGGCCGGTGGTGCCCGACGTGTAGTTCATGACCCAGCCGAGCTCGCGGTCCGTGGGCGCCGACTCCGGTTGTCCGTCGAGGAGTTCGGGGTACGGGCGGAAGCCCTCGACCGCGCCGACGGCATACCGGTGGGTGGCCGGGAGGCCGGCCTCGTCGGCGGCGTGGCGGGCGGGGCCTGCGAACCGTTCGTGGGAGATGAGCACCTTGGCGCCGGAGTCGGCGACGATCCAGCCGATCTCCGGGCCGACGAAGTGGTGGTTGACCGGGACGAGATAGAAACCGGCCTGGCTGGCGGCCAGATACGCGGTGAAGAACTCGATGCCGTTGGGCAGCACGACCGCGAAGGCGTCGCCGCGTTCCAGTCCGGCGGCGCGCAGGCCGTGCACCAGACGGTTGGCGGCGGCGTGCAGGCGTCCGGCGGTCCACTGCTCGCCGTCGGGTGCGACCAGGACCGGGCGGTCGGGGTCGGCGGTGGCCTGGGCCCAGAATCCGGCCGGGGGCGTACTCGTCGTGCTCGTCATTCACCGCTCCTTCCGGCGATGCGGTTGATGCGGTCGACGGCCTGCTCGAAGCCGCGGGTGAGGTCGTCGAAGACGGCCTGGACGCTGCGTTCGCTGGTCATCCGGCCGACGATCTGGCCGACGGGGGTGCCGAGCAGGGGTTCGACCTCGTACTTCTGGATGCGGGTGAGGGCGTCG
Source organism: Streptomyces sp. NRRL S-646 (assembly GCF_000720765.1). Classification (GTDB taxonomy): domain Bacteria; phylum Actinomycetota; class Actinomycetes; order Streptomycetales; family Streptomycetaceae; genus Streptomyces. The sequence goes on along the minus strand of NZ_JODC01000001.1, from coordinate 311,446 downwards.
GCGACCAGCAGGCCCTGCAGGGGCATGGGGAGGGTGCCGGGTCCGGCCGGGTCGTCCCACGCGTCGGTCCATTCGGTACGGAGCTGGCGTGCGGGTTTCCCGGTCAGCGCGCGGGAGCGGACGGTGTCGCCGGAACCGGCGGCGAGCAGTTTCCGCGTCACCGCGGGCGAGGACATGTCTGCCTCGGTGCAGGTCAGCCACAGGGAGCCCAGCCACACGCCCTGCGCGCCGAGGGCGAGCGCGGCGGCCACCTGCTGCCCGCTGCCGATGCCGCCGGCCGCCAGGACGGGCAGTGGATCGACGGCGTCGACGACCTCGGGGGTGAGCACCATGGAGGCGATCTCGCCGGTGTGACCGCCTGCCTCATACCCCTGGGCGACGACGATGTCGATGCCGGCTTCCTGGTGCTTGGCGGCGTGCCGGGCGCTGCCCGCCAGGGCCGCGACGAGGACGTTGTGCTCGTGGGCACGGGCTACCACGTCGGCGGGTGGGGAGCCCAGGGCGTTGGCGAGCAGCCGGATCGGATAGTCGAAGGCGACGTCGAGCTGGCCCCGGGCGACCTGCTCCATCCACCCGGTGATGCGCCAGCCGGACGCCTCGCCCTCGGCCAACTCCGGGACGCCGTACTTGGCGAGGGTGCCCTTGACGAACTGCCGGTGCCCCTCGGGGATCATCGCCTCGACGTCGGCCTCGGTCACGCCTTCGACCTTTTTCGCGGGCATGACGACATCGAGGCCGTACGGCCTGCCGTCGACGTGCGCCTCCACCCAGTCGAGGTCGCGTTTGAGCTCGTCGGGGGCGGTGTAGCGGACCGCGCCGAGCACTCCGAAACCGCCGGCCCGGCTGATGGCCGCGGCGACGGCGGGGAACGGCGTGAAGCCGAAAATGGCGTGCTCGACTCCCAGTTTCTTGCTCAGCTCCGTCTGCATGGGCGCAGAATGCCGCAGTCCTCCGGCCGACGGAAGAGCTTTCCTGATACACCGTCAGATTTATTGGCCAGCGGGCCTTGTTGACATGCTTCACCGCCGACACGAGGGTTTCTCGGGTGACCGACGACGCAGCGGCAACAGACGCGAAGGGCCGCCAGATGCCGACGCGGCGCCAGGTCGGACGTGCCGCCCTGGCCCTGGGCGGCGCCCTGGCCCTCGCCCCCTTCCCCGCGGGACCGGCCGGTGCGGCCACGGCCTCGGCGCACCCGATACTGCGCCACGGCACCCCGGAACGCGCCGGCCTGCTCGCCGCCCACCTGCGTCAACTGGTCACCGACGCCGAGGCGTTCCTCGGCCCCTCCCCCAAGCACCCGTGGTACGCGGGCGCCGTGCTGCTCGCCGGGCGGGGCGGCACGGTGGCACTGCACCGGCCCATCGGGATGGCGGTGCGCTATGCGGCGTACGACGAGAAGACCGACACCGGTGTCGAGTTCCCGCCCGACCGGCAGATCCCCATGGCCGAGGACACCGTCTTCGACCTGGCCTCGGTGTCCAAGCTGTTCACCTCGCTGCTGGCCGTGCAGCAGCTGGAACGGGGCGCACTGGAGCTGGAGGGGACGGTCGCCTCGTACCTCCCCGAGTTCGGCGCGGCGGGCAAGCAGGAGATCACGATCCGTCAGCTCCTCACCCACACCTCGGGGTTCCGTGACTGGATCCCGCTGTACAAGGCGCCGACGCACGAGGCGAGAATTCAGCTCGTCTTCGACGAAGCCCCGATCAACCCGCCCGGCACCAAGTACCTCTACTCCGATTTGAATCTGATCTCGCTCCAGCTGGTCCTGGAGAGGATCACGGGCCGCACGCTCGACACCCTCCTGCACGACGAGATCACAGGGCCGCTCGGTCTCGACCGCACCCGCTACAACCCGCCCGCCTCCTGGAAGCCGAAGATCGCGGCCACGGAGGACGAGCGCGGGCCCTGGTCCGGTCTGGAGCGGGGGCTCGTGTGGGGCGAGGTGCACGACGAGAACGCCTACAGTCTCGGCGGGGTCGCCGGACACGCCGGGGTGTTCTCGTGCGCCTGGGAGCTGGCCGTGCTCGGGCGGACGCTGCTCAACGGCGGCTGCTACGGCCGGGCGCGCATCCTGCGGCCGGAGTCCGTGCAGCTGATGTTCACCGACTTCAACACCGCGTTCCCCGGTCACGAGCACGGCCTGGGCTTCGAGCTCTACCAGCACTGGTACATGGGCGCCATGGCCACCCCGCGCACCGCCGGGCACACCGGTTTCACCGGCACCTGCCTGGTGCTCGACCCGACGACCGACTCGTTCCTCGTCGTGCTCGGCAACTCGGTCCATCCGGTGCGCAGTTGGCGCTCGGGCTCGGCTCCTCGGGTCGCGGCCGGCAACAACCTGGCGCGCGCCGTGCCGGTACGCCCGGCGTACGGACCTACGGCGTGGTTCTCGGGCATGGCGAACGCCACGACCGCCACGCTCGCACTGCCCGCGCTCGACACGACGGACGGCGCCGCGCGGCTGGCCTGCGCCCTGTGGTGGGACACCGAACCCGCTTCGGACGTCCTCGTCCTGGAGGCCACGACGGACGGCGGCACGACCTGGCAGCCGCTCCCCTTCACGACCAAGCGCCACGGCGAGGAGCCGCAGGAGCACCCGTCGGGCTCGGTCACCGGCTGGTCGGGCCGCGTCTGGCACCGACTGGCGGCCGATCTCCCGGCGCACACGGAGCTGACCGTGCGCTGGCGGTACACGACCGACAAGCTGTACGTCGGCCGCGGCGCATACGTCGACGGAATCCGCGCCGGGACGCCGGACTCCGTCCTGTTCGACGAGGCGCGCCCGGCGGACTCGGCGCGGATCGTGGCGGCAGGGTGGGTTCGGTCGGCCGACTGACGGCGTGCCTCGCGCAACACGCATCGCGACAGCGTGCTCACAGGGAATCCCACGCCGCCCCGCTACCGTGAGTGTTGATCAGCGCACGGAACGTGGGAGGCGTCGGATGGCCAGAGGGGTGACGACAGCCCTCGCGGTGGGCGTGGCGGTGGTGTGCGTGACCGGTCTGGCGGCCGCGCCCTCCGACTCGGAGCTGGAGGTGGTCCGGCTCGACCCCGCCGCCGCGCCGCCCGGCGGCCGCACCGTGGTGCACGCCTTCGTGGCCAACAGGGGCCCGGAGCAGACCGCCTCGCCGTTCACCGTGGTCGTGAGGCTGCCACCGGGCTTCACCGCCCAGGGGCCGTACTTCCCCGAGGACTGCCGCGCCGAGGCCCGCGGCCGCCTGGTGCGCTGCACCTTCGGACCCGGTCTGGCGCGGCTGCGGACGGCCACCGCACTGGTTCCGGTCCGGGTGGACGCGGACGTGCCCCCCGGCAGCAAGGCCGAGGGGCACGTCCAGGTGATGAGCGTCGACGACCGCGATCCGCGCGACGACCGTACGCCGTTCACCCTGTCCGTCGACTGCTGATCAGCGGTACACCTTCACGTAGTCCGCCTGCATGGTCAGCGGCGTCGAGCCGGTGGGCGCGGGGTGGTACTGGCCGGCGCTGATGGACAGGTTGAGGATCAGGTACGCGGAGAAGTTGCTGCCCACGCCGTGGCCGTCGGAGTAGACCTTCTTGCCGTTGACGTACCAGTCCACCGAGCTCGCGCCGTAGTGGGTGCCGATGGTGACCCACTGCCCGGGAGCGACCGCGGCGGAGTCGGTGTAGTAGTTCGAGCCGGAGGTGACGTGGTTGGTCAGCTCCAGCAGGTTCGGGTTGTCCGGGTGGTACTCGAAGGAGTCGATCTCGCCGTTGCCGTCCTTCCAGGTCCACAGCGCCGGCCAGGCGCCGCTGCCGGAGGGCATTTTGACCCGGGTCTCGGCGTAGTCGCCGGTCTTCACCTGGAAGCCGCCACTGGAGCCCTCGGTGGTGAGCAGGCCGGTGGTCCAGGCCTGCTTGCCGTTCTCCAGGGTGTGCGAGGAGGGCTGGGCGGTGAAGGTCGCGATGCCGCCCGAGGTGGTGACCTTGCTCTGGTCCAGCCAGTCGAGCTTGTTGTCGTCCGGGTTGTGGTCGCCGTAACGGTAGGACGAGCTCTTGTCGCCGACCCACTTCGAGCCCCAGGCGATGCTGCCCGAGAAGTCGTCGGACCAGACCACGGACTGGCCGGAGACCGGCGAGCCGCCGCTGCTCGACGTTGCGGTCGAGGCCGCCGCGACGGTCAGCTTGTGCGAGGGCAGGTTGTGCCAGGCCCCGCCGGACTCCTGCCAGAAGCCGAAGATCGTGTAAGAACCTGCCGGCAGTGTGCGCGGGGAGCTGGTGAACTTCACACCACCGGGGCAGATCCGGACATTCGAGGCGTTCCCCGGGAAGTCCAGGTTCTTTCCGGCCGCGTCCCGGACGCCGACACCGAGGGTCTTGGCCGTGAAGCAGCTTGAGGAGTGCACGGTCAGCTTGGCCGGCGCGGCGACGCCCGCGGTCATGGTGGTCGGCGTCAGGCTGTCCTGGGTGACGGAGGGGGCCGCGAATGCCTGGGGGGCGAACGGCAGGAGCAACAGCGCGGCTGCTGCTCCGGCTATGCCCAGGCGGGCAGGAGAGATGGAGTGGCGCATGGTGGGGGCTTCCTCAACAGCGCCTGCGAGGGGGCAGCTTGTGCGGCACGGCCCCGTCCGCAGGACTCGGCGTTCCGGCGGCTGAGGCCACCCGGGAGGACTCCCGAAGGCTAGGCGGACGGGCCGTTCGTGTTCAACGAGATCTCACTCACACTGAGTGATCAAAATGGAGTTACGCATTCCGCCGACTCGCTCTCGCAGCCAGCACAGGCTGGTAGAAGCCGCTGGTCTCCGGAGCGTGCCAGGTGATGTCGGCGAAGCCCGCCGCGGCCACGGCGTCGGTCACCTGGGTCCGGGTCAGCGCCCAGGAGGTCGTGCGGCGTACACGCACCTCCCACCCCTCGCCCCCGGGCACGAGCTGAAAGTACTCCTGGTCGTAGCGTTCGCCGTCGTCGTGCCAGTGCCACAGCTGGAAGGTGATCGACCGGCCGTCGGCACCGTGGGACACCTGGGGAGGCGCGGCCGCGGGTCGAGTCCTGCGGAGCTCGTCATAATCACGGAGCGTGAGCAGCAGCAGTCCGTCGTTTCTCAGTACCCGCCGCATGCCCCGGAGGGCCGCTCCCACGTCCTGCGCGGTCAGCAGGTGCGCGAGGGAGTTGTCGGCACAGACGACGGCGTCGAACACCCCGGCCCTGAAGGGGAGTTGACGCATGTCTGCCGCCACGGCCGGAAGGACGACGCCGCGGGCAGCGGCCTCGGCCGCGGCCCGGGTCGCGGCCGCCGGGCTCAAGTCACTGCCGACGACGCCGTGTCCGGCGCGCGCCAGCCCGATCGCCTGGGTGCCGATCCCGCAGGCGCAGTCGAGCAACTTGCGCGGCCCGGTGCCGAGTTCGCGGCGCACGAGCCTGTCCAGGGCCGCGGCCTGGCGGGCCATGCTCGCGTCCCAGTCCGGGAAGATGCGGTGGTAGTCGGCGGCGAGCGAGTCGTAGAAGTCCCGGACGGATGACTCACTCACGTCAGTCACCGGTCTCTTCCAGAACCGCCATGGCCGCGTTGTGCCCGGGCACCCCGCTCACGCCGCCGCCCCGCACCGCGCCCGCCCCGCACAGCAGCACGTTCGCGTGCCGGGTCTCCACGCCCCAGCGGCCCGTGTCGTACTGGGCGTAGGGCCAGGTCAGTTCGCGGTGGAAGATGTTCCCACCGGGCAGGCGCAGGTCGCGCTCCAGGTCGAGCGGGGTCTTGGCCTCGATGCAGGGCCAGCCGTCGGCGTCGGTCGCCAGGCAGTCAGCGAGGGGTTCGGCCAGGTGGGCATCGAGCCCGGCGAGGGTGGACTTCAGGAGTTCTTCGCGTACGGAGTCGTTGTCGCGGGCGAAGAGCCGGGCGGGTGTGTGCAGGCCGAAGAGGGTGAGGGTCTGGTAGCCCTGCTCGACGAGGTCGGGGCCGAGGATCGTCGGGTCGGTGAGGGAGTGGCAGTAGATCTCCGAGGGCGGCGCATCGGGGAGTCGGCCGGAGGCGGCCTGGGCGTGGGCGGCGGCGAGTTGCTGGTAACCCTCGGCGATGTGGAAGGTGCCGGAGAACGCCTCGCGCGGGTCGACGGAGCTGTCGCGCAGCCTCGGCAGCCGCTTGAGGAGCATGTTCACCTTGAGCTGGGCGCCCTCGGCAGGGGCCGGAGGCGTGTCGCCGGTCAGTTCGGCGAGGGCCTGCGGGGAGGCGCCCACGAGGACGTGCCGGGCGGCCGCGACGCCTTCCCCGTCCGCCGTGTGGTAGGTGATCTCGGCGATTCGGCCGTCCGTGTCGATGCGTACGGCCTCGTGGCCGGTGGCGAGGACGGCGCCCGCGTCCCGGGCGGCCCCGGCCAGGGCGTCGGTCAGGGCGCCCATGCCGCCGACGGGGACGTCCCAGGCACCGGTGCCGCCGCCGATCACGTGGTAGAGGAAGCAGCGGTTCTGGGCCAGTGACGGGTCGTGGGCGTCTGCGAACGTGCCGATGAGGGCATCGGTGAGGACGACACCCCGCACGAGGTCGTCGGCGAAGCGGCTCTCGACCGCCGTACCGATGGGCTCCTCGAACAGCGTCCGCCAGGCCTCCTCGTCGTCGATACGGCGCCGCAGTTCGTCGCGGGCGGGCAGCGGTTCGGTGAGGGTCGGGAAGACCCGCTCGGCAACCCGGCCGGTCATGCCGTAGAAGCGCTGCCAGGCCTCGTACTCGCGGTCGGAGCCGGTGAGCTTGGCGAAGGCCTCCCGGGTGCGCCGCTCGCCACCGCCGACCAGGAGTCCGGTCGGCTGCCCGTCCCGTTCCACGGGGGTGTACGAGGAGATGGTGCGGGCGCGGACACGGAAGTCCAGCCCGAGGTCGCGCACGATCTTCTTCGGCAGCAGGCTGACCAGGTAGGAGTAGCGCGACAGCCGTGCGTCGACGCCGGCGAAGGGGCGGGTGGAGACCGCGGCACCTCCGGTGTGGTCCAGCCGCTCCAGGACCAGTACGGACCGTCCGGCCCGGGCCAGGTAGGCGGCGGCGACCAGGCCGTTGTGGCCTCCGCCGACGATCACAGCGTCGTAAGTCCGGTGTCCCTCGTGTGCAGCCATGGTTCTTGGTAGCACGCGATGATCGTCAGCGACCAGGGGTGTACGGCGACGGGGTCAGCGCCCGCCGGAGGCGCTGGCGGTACAGCTCGGGCGGCTTCGGCACCCCGGCCGAGCTGCTCCGGGCAGTGGGCCTCGTCGTTGCGGCCGGCGAGCACGCGGGGTCCGGAGCCCTGGACATCGTCGCGGGCGGCAGCCACACCACGGAGCACGGCCCGCCCATCGTGCCCACGACCCCGCCGGCCAAGGCCCACGGCTGCCCAGGCGACCATCGACAACCGGCCAGGAAGATCCCGACGCGCGTCAGCGCCCCCCGGAGGCCCGCTGCTGGCGCAGTACCGCCACTCGGCGGTACAGCTCGACGGCCTCGGCGCCCCGGCCGAGCTGCTCCAGGCAGTGGGCCTCGTCGTTGCGGCTGGCGAGGGTGTCGGGGTGGTCGGGGCCCAGCACCCGCTCCCGGGCCGCGGCGACGCGCCGGTATTCGGTGAGGGCGTCGGACCAGCGGCCCAGCCAGCCGAGGCCGACGGCGACCTCGCGGCGGCTGACCAGGGTGTCGGGGTGATCGGGGCCCAGCACGCGCTCGCGGATCGCGCAGACGTCGCGGGACTCGGCGAGGGCCTCCTCCCAGCGGCCCAGGCGGCCGAGGTTGACGCCGAGGCCGTGGCGGGCACGCAGGGTCTCGGGGTGGGTGGGGCCCTGGACGCGGCTGCGGTCGTCGATCAGGTCGCGGTAGAGGGTGAGTGCCTCGCCGCTGCGTCCCAGGCGGCCGAGGCTGATGCCGACCTCGTAGCGGGCGGCGAGGGTGTCGGCGTGGTCGGGGCCGAGGGCCTGGGCGCGGGCCTCGGCGACCTCGCGGTAGGTCTGCAGGGCCTCGGGCCATCGGCCCAACTGGCCCAGTGCGTAGGCGACTTCGTAGCGGGTGACCAGAGTGTCGGGGTGGTCGGAGCCGAGCACGCGGGCGCGGGCGGCGGCCACGTCGCAGGCCATGCGGTACGAGTCCTCGAGGCGGCCGAGTCTGCTGAGGTTGAAGGCGAGGTTGTGGCGGCAGCGCAGGGTGTCGGGGTGGTCGGGGCCCATGCCGCGCTCCCGGGCTGCGAGCACGGACGTGTACACCTGGTGGGCGTCGAAGTGACGGCCCAACTGGCCCAGCACGTACGCCATTTCCTGCCGGGCTGCGAGCGTGTCGGGGTGGTCGGCGCCCAGGGCTCGGGTTCTCGCCGCGGCCACGAACTTGTACTCCTGCAGGGCGTCGGCGGCGCAGCCGGTGCGGCTGAGGGTGAAGGCGACCTCGTAGCGGCTGGCGAGGGTGTCGGGGTGGTCGGCGCCGAGCAGATGGGCGCGTTCGGCGGCGACGGCGCGGTGCACCTCGCCGGCCTCCGCCCAGCGGCCGAGGCGGCCCAGGCTGAGCCCGGCGTTGTGCCGGCCGGCGAGGGCGGTGAGGGTCTCCGCGGAGGGAGCGGGAGGCCGGGGGGCGGGGTCCTCGCTCCGTCCGTTCGCGGGCCGCGGAATCCATTCGCCGGTGAGGCCCGCTGCCGCGTCCGGAGGCGTGGTGCCGAGACCGGCGCCGGTGGCCTTGTGCCCGGTGGTCATGCCGCGGGTCCAGGAGGGCAGCCGGGCCTCGCGGGAGGGGACCTGCTCGGGCGGTCGGAGCACCGGCTGCGCGGTCACAACGGTCGGTACGTAGGCCGGTGTCGTCCGGCCGGTGCTGATGCGGCGGCCCAACTCGCGGGCGTCGTGCGGGCGTTGCTCAGGGAGTTTGGCCAGCAGGTCCAGAATGATCTTCTCGAGGTATTCGGGAAGTTCGGCGCGTCGGCTGCGCGGCGGGCGGGGCGGGGTGTCGCGGTGGCCGACGAGGATCGCCCAGGCGTCGTCGAGGTCGAACGGCGGTGCTCCGGTGGCGATCTCGTACAGGACGCAGCCCAGCGAGTACAGATCGCTGCGCTGGTCGACCTCCGAGCCGCCGATCTGCTCCGGCGACATGTAGTGCGGGGTGCCCATGGCGATGCCGGTGCCGGTCAGCCGGGAGGTGAAGCCGATGTCGGCGCCGAGGCGCGCGATGCCGAAGTCGCAGATCTTCACCGTGCCGTCGGCCAGCCGCATGATGTTGGCGGGTTTCAGGTCGCGGTGCACGATGCCCTGTTGGTGGGTGTAGGCGAGGGCGGAGGCGACCTGGTCGGCGATCTCGACGACGTCGCCGACCGGCAGCGGGTGGTGCTTGTTGTCCTCCAGGAGCTGGGAGAGGTTGCGGCCCTCCAGGAGTTCCATGACCAGGTAGAGGATGCCGTCGGACTCGCCGAAGTCGTGCACGACGGTGATCCCGCGGTGCTGGAGGGCCGCGGCCACACGCGCCTCGCGGCGAAAGCGTTCCCTGAGCACGCGAGTGAAGGACTGGTCGTGGTGCGGGCCGAGCGGCTTGAGGCACTTCACGGCGACATGACGGCCGAGCGACTCGTCGCGCGCACGCCACACCTCGCCCATCCCGCCCCGCCCGATCAGGTCGAGCAGCCGGTACCGGCCCTGGATCAGCCTGCTGTCCCCCATCTGCTGCGATCGCCCCCGTAACTTTTCGCCCCGCCCACCCCTGGCTCGTCCAGTATGGCGACCTATCGTCCGAGTTTGTACGGTGCCGGGCGGGAGCCGGGGCCGAGCCGTGACATGGCGCGCAGGATGTGTTTGGGCGGGAGTTGCCAACGCAGACGTGCGGGAATGCAGCGAAGCACGTTGCCTGTGGCACGCAGTTGCAGGGTGACGGTGTCGGGTTTCGGGGCAGGTCTGCCGTACAACTCGTGGGCGTACGGCGGCAGGGCGGCGTACGCCAGTCGGGCCACGCGCCGCCACAGCACCTCGCGCGCGGGGACGAGGAGGGGGTGCGTCGGCGGGCGGAGCAGGAAGTCGTCCACTTCGCGTGCCTCGGGTCCGACGGCGAGTTCGGGCCGCACCTTGTCGAAGTAGGCGGCCATCTCCTCCTGATCGGCCGGTACGGCGTCGGGGTCGAGGCCCACCAGGCGGGCGCCGGCGCGCTGTTCGCCGATGTAGCGGTCGGCCTGCGCGTCGGTGAGCGGGAAGCCGGAGCGTCGCGCGACCTGCAGATAGGAGTCGATCTCCGCGCAGTGCACCCACAGCAGCAGCTCCGGCTCGTCGACGCCGTACCGCTCCCCCGTGTCCGGGTCGGTCGCCGACAGCATGGTGTGGATCTTCCGGACGCGGGCGCCGGCCCGTTCGGCGGCCTCGGTGGTGCCGTAGGTGATGGTGCCGACGAAGTTGGCGGTGCGCATGAGACGGCCCCACGCGTCGCGCCGGAAGTCGGAGTTCTGCATGACGCCGCGGACGGCTCGGGGGTGCAGGGCCTGGAGGTAGAGCGCGCGGACGCCGGCGACCCACATCATCGGGTCGCCGTGCATCTGCCAGGTCACCGAGGAGGGCCCGAAGAGCCCGGGGTCACCTGCCTGGATGTCCTTCACCTCTGCAGGCTAGCGCCGCACCCTCGGCATCCCCAGACCGATCCACGAGATGATCTCCCGCTGGATCTCGTTGTTGCCGCCGCCGAAGGTGAAGATCACGGCGGAGCGGTAGCCGCGCTCCAGTTCGCCGTGGAGCACCGCGCCCGCCGAGCCCTCCTTCAGCGCGCCCGCCGTGCCGACGATCTCCATCAGCCAGGCGTAGGCGTCCCGGCGCGCCTCGGAGCCGTAGACCTTGACCGCGGAGGCGTCCTGCGGGGTGAGGGTGCCGTTCTGGACGGCGTGCACCATGCGCCAGTTGAGGAGCTTCATCGCGTCGAGCTTCGTGTGGGTCTGGGCCAGGCGGCGGCGCACCCAGGGCAGGTCGATCACGCGGCGGCCGTCGGCGAGTTTGGTCTCGGTGGCCCAGCGCTGGACGTCCTGGAGGGCGCGGATGGCCATGGTGCCGTGGGCGGCGAGGGTGACGCGCTCGTGGTTGAGCTGGTTGGTGATCAGCCGCCAGCCCTGGTTCTCGGCGCCGACACGGCGGGAGACGGGGACGCGGATGTTCTCGTAGTAGCTGGCTGTGGTGTCGTGCGAGGCGAGGGTGTTGATGACGGTGCAGGAGTAGCCGGGGTCGGTGGTGGGGACGAGGAGCATGGTGATGCCCTTGTGGGGCGGGGCGTCGGGGTCGGTGCGGGTCGCCAGCCAGACCCAGTCCGCGGTGTCGCCGTTGGTGGTCCAGATCTTCTGGCCGTTGACGACGTATTCGTCGCCGTCCCGGACGGCGCGCGTCTTCAGGGACGCGAGGTCGGTGCCCGCGTCGGGTTCGCTGTAGCCGATCGCGAAGTCGATCTCGCCGGCGAGGATCTTGGGCAGGAAGTAGGCCTTCTGCTCGTCCGTGCCGAACTGCATGATCGTCGGCCCGACGGTGTTGAGTGCCATCAGCGGCAGCGGTACGCCTGCTTGGGCGGCCTCGTCGAAGAAGATGAACTGCTCCATCGCGGTCAGACCGCGCCCGCCGTACTCCTTCGGCCAGCCCACGCCGAGCCAGCCGTCGCTGCCCAGGCGCCGGATGGTCTCGCGGTAGAAGCGTTTCTGGGCGGCCGGGTCGCCGTGCCGGGCGTAGGCGTTGTCGGGCACCAACTCGGCGAAGTACGAGCGCAGTTCGGTGCGCAGCCGCTGCTGCTCGGGCGTGTATTCGAGGTGCACGGCGCCTCCAGGCTTCCCAGGCCGGTCCTGACGGCGCACACCGTAGAACGTGTTCCAGAAATTGGGAATGGCGAGGGATGAGGAAAGGGCCCCCGGTCGCCGTCCGGGGGCCCTTTGCCCGATGAGCCGGCGGAACCGATCAGTGGGTGACGGGAGTTGGCCGTGCGGTTCCGGGTGCCCGGACCTGCTTCGGGACGAGAACGCGTTCCGCCAGAATCCCGAAGACCAGCCCGAAGGAGGTCCACAGGGTCAACTGGACGGCCAGGGCCGCCAGTCGGAACTGCCAGAGCAGGGTGGCGGAGAAGTCCTTGGGGACCTCGTTGAAGGACGGCAGGAACGCGTACGCGAGCCCGATGGCGAGGACGAAGAAGGCGCACGCGGCGAGCGTGGCGTTCCAGTTGCCCAGGCGGGACGCGAGGCGTTTGCCCAGGATGACGGTGGCGACGGCCAGCAGCACGCTCAGCACCACCATCAGGAAATACAGGGTGGTGCGTTTGCCGATGGTGTCGGGGTCGCCGACGGACGGCGGGTTGGCCGGGTACTTCAGGAAGGGCACGACGTAGACGGTGATCAGACCGGCAGCCGCGAGGAGCAGCGCGCTCGCGCGCGGCCCGAAGCGGCCGATGCGGCCGAGCGCGAAGCAGTACGCGAGGGCGGCGATGCCGCCGAACGCGACGCCGTAGACCAGGACACCGGTGGACAGGCCCGCGGTGGACTGCATCGTGCGGCTGACGGCTTCGACGCCGTGCTCGTGGGAGTGCGCCTCCTCGTAGGCGATGGCCGCGTCGACGCGCGGTTCTCCGAGGAAGTAGGCGACGACGAGGGCGAGCAGGCCCGCGGCGAGTCCCGCGAGCATGCCACGCACCAAGAGGTTGCGGACGGTTGCCGAGTTCATGGGCGGTGCTGCTTTCTCGCCGCCCTCAGTGGCAGGGGAAGCCGAGCAGGTGGCGGGCGTCATGCACCCACTCGTGGACGTTGTCTCCGTTCATCACGGAGGTGGCGCCCTGTTCGGCGCCGACGAAGTAGAGCAGAACCAGCATCAGGATGCCGAAGAAGACCGCCCAGGGGGCGATCGCGCCGATCGGCAGCTTTGCCGGTACGGCGGTGGGGGTGGTGGTCGGCTGAGCGACAGACTGCGCCATGGCAGGCCCTCCTGGGGAACTCGCGTCCCGTCTCGGTGGTGCACGCGACGACGGGGCGGGTCTGACTCGCCCGGCGCGCACCCAGGGTGCGTGCCCGGCATACAGTGGCGCGACCGTGCCGGACTTCCACCGGCTTCCGCTGTGCCGTCGTCAATATCCACGAGAAGGTACCGCGAAGCAGAGGTGGGGCCAAGGGCGCACGGAACGGCGGCGAGCGCCCCTGGTGAGCCGTTTTCGCTGTCGGATCAAGGGATTTGAAGGAGTGTCGAGGGCGGGAATGGACACATGACGAGCCGAGTGATCTTGATCTCACCTGCGATCACCGCGGCCCTCAGGGAGGCCCGCTTCGACGACGGCTGCCCGCTGGACGCCTCCGGGCTGCGGCAGGCACGGGCGGCCGCCGGCACGCTCCCGGCGGCGGAAGAGGTCTGGGTCTCCCCCACCGTGCGCTGCCGCGAGACGGCGGGGGCCCTCGGCCTCGACGCCGTGGACGCGCCGGAGTTGGCTGCACTGGATGCGGGCCGCTGGCGCGGTGCAACGCTGGCGGAGGTGAGCGAGCGTGAGCCTGAGGCGCTTGCCGGCTGGCTGTCGGACCCCTGTGCCGCGCCGCACGGCGGGGAGTCGGTGGCGGCACTGTGCGACCGGGTGGCGGGCTGGCTGGAGAAGGTCGCGCGGACGCCGGGCCGCACCCTGGCCGTGGTCGAGCCCGAGGCCGTACGGGCGGCGGTGGTCCGGGTGCTCGGGGCTCCGGAGTCGGCGTTCTGGCGTGCGGACGTACCGCCGCTGACTGCCGTCGAACTCAGCGGCAGGTCGGGGCGGTGGAACGTACGGCTCGGGCAGTCGCTCGGTGTCTCGCAGTGAGTCTCAGTTCAGCGTGGCGAGGAAGTCCGTGCACGCCTGTGCGCACTCCCGGCTCGCCTTCGCGCCGTCCTCGGCGCCCGGCAGCCGGTCGAAGGCATGTGCGCACTCCAGGCACACGGTGCGGCACCACTCCACCTGGATGCGGATGGCGGCCTCGTCCAGGCTGTTCTGCTCGGACAGCACACGGCAGGTCGCGTCACACACCTCCGCGCACATGATGCCCTTGCGTCGTACGAGTTCCTGCTCCTCCGTGCCGTCCGGGTCCACGAGGCTGGCGCGCAGAGCACACGCGCGTGCGCACTCGGTGCACGCCTGCGCGCAGGCGAAGCGGTCCTCCAGGAACCGGAAGAGCTCCTGCTGGGTCGTCGTAGTCACACCTGTCGGGTTGCCGTCGTCGATCGCCTCAAACACCGCTGACCGCGGTCCGGCCCGATCGGGCCGGGACGGGTCGGTTCGCACCGGGTCCCATGGGTACCCGCGAGCCCATGAGCACCTCATGGATGGACATCGCCGCAGGCCGCGGCGCACTCGGGATCGGCCTGGTCGTCGTCGGGGTGACGGTCGTGGCCTTGCTGATCGGTGCCTTCTTGCTGGGCGCCCGCATCCGTCGCCGCGAACCCGCTCCGCCACGCCCGGAGGAGCAGCCCCAGCTGCCGGAGGACGGCCCGGTCCGCGAGGTACGGGAGAACCGTGAGCCCGCCGAGATACCCCGCAGCGAGCACCGGCTGACCCCGCACGAGCTGCCCGGGCACGGCAATGCGCCGAGCAGGACCAGTACGTCGCAGACACGGCGCCGCTGGCGCGAGGGCAACAGCGGGGCCTTCGGCAGCGGGGGGCCGGGCGGCCGCTGACACCGGCACGGGTGGGAGGGTTCCCTCGTGTCCGGCGAGGCTAGGCCCGGCGGACGTCGTCGTCGACCAGGCCTGCGATGTGGGTGGTGACCGTGTCGAGGATGTCGGTCCAGGCCGATTCGTCGCCGAGTACGAGGTAGTTGAGCGTCAGACCGTCGGTCATGGCAGCCAGGTAGCGGGCCAGCACCGAGGCCGGGACGGCGAGTTGCAGGTCCATGGTGCGGCGCAGCCCGTCGATGAGCTCGGCGTAGGCGGCGCCGTACAGCTCGTACTGCCGTCGCGCCAGGTGCTCGAAGCCCGGCTCCCGCAGGGCGTACTGGGTGAGTTCGTAGGTGAGCATGTGCTCTTCGGGGTGGGAGCGGACGTGATCCCAGTACGCCCGGAAGCCGGCCCGGACAGTCTCCACGAGGGTGGTCCTGGGCCGCAGGGCCTGCTTCACCACGGTCACCGAGTGGTCGGTGAGGGTGGTGATGACGGCCTCGACCAGGGCCTGCTTGGAGTCGAAGCAGTAGTGGAAGACGCTCAGGGACACGCCCGCCTCGGCGGCGATGGACCGGGTCGTCGTCCTGGCGACGCCGTCCCGGGCCATCGCCCTGATCGCCGCTTCCGTCAGCTGTCTGCGCCGCTCGGCCGACGGCATGCGTGCCATGTGCGTCCTCGGGGGTGGTGACGGACCTCAGGCGCTGTGGACGCCCACTTCGTACAGCGAGTATCCCCAGTCGGTGCCTCGCTGCAGGCCGTGGATACGGACGTAGCGGGCCGGTGTGCCGGTGAAGCGGGCGGTGTCCAGGCCGCCGTCGCCGGACGTGGTGGACCAGACGGTCTGCCAGTCGGTGCCGTCGGTGGAGAGTTCGATGCGGTACGACTTGCCGTAGGCGCGCTCCCAGTCCAGCGTGACCCGGCTGACGCGGTGGCTTGCGCCCAGGTCGACCTGCCACCACTGGTCGTCGCTCCAGTCGCTGGCCCAGCGGGTGCCGTCATCACCGTCGACGGCGCGGCCCGGCTGGTAGCTGGTGAACGGGTTCCACTCGGACGAACTGGCGGTGGCCGCCGCGCCCTTGGCGAGGTCGACCGATGCCTGGTGCTGCTCGGTCGCTCCCCAGGTGTCGAGGTAGGACTCGGCGCCCCGCATCAGGTCGTTCACCACGCCCTGGCCGCCGTTGAGCCGGATGTCCTCGATCCAGTCGGGGATCATGCCGACGTGGGCGGCGCCGTCGGTGTTGAAGTCGAAGGTGCGCTCACCGGTGGTCTGCCGGTCGATGACCGAGCCGCCGTCGGCGCTCTTGAAGGGGTAGGTGACCTTGTTCGGGGCGTCGGCGCCGCGCGGGGCCGGGTGGTCGCCGATGCCGTTGAAGTCGGTGCCGTAGCCGTAGCCCGCGTGGTACTTGTCGCGCAGCGCCTTGGTGCGGGCGGCCTCCGCGACGAACCCCTGGGAGCCGTGCATGTACTGGGCGACGAAGCCGCCGAGCGAGTAGACGCGCTCAGTCCAGTTCAGGTCCATCCAGCTGTGCGAGGAGAGCACGCCGGGGTAGGAATCGGCCTCGAAGATGTCCAGGGCCTGGCCGACCGCCTTGACGCCCATATGGTCGATCTCCAGCATCATCTTGCGTTTCATCATGCCGCGCACGGCGTATGCACCGAGGTCGGTGAGGCCGCGTTTGTTGCACTGGGCGTCGGAGTCGTACGAGGGGACGTCCACGCCCGCCGGCAGGTCCTTCTCCGCGGCGGAGGAAGCGGTGCCGATGGGGTTGTCGTGCTGGGGTCCGGTGCACTTCTCGGTCTGCCAGAAGGTGCCGGTGGAGAGGAACTGCCCGACGTTGATGGCGGTTCCGAGGCCTCCCGAGTCGAAGCGGACGCCGCACAGCGCGTTGTCGAACTTGTGGCACAGGAACATCGAGCGCACACCCAACGAATACAGCTCGTCGAGGCCCTTGTCGATGTCGGCCTTGCTGCACTGCGGTATGTCGAGGATCTGCTTGCAGCCGAACGGCTCGGAGGTCTCCACGCCCAGGACGACCGCCAGCTTGCCCTGCTTGATCACCTCACGGGCCTGCGAGCTGTCGGTGACGATACGGAACCAGCCCTTGCCGGGACCGCCGTACATCTTGTCGATGTAGTCCTGCAGTTGGTACGTCAGCTTCGCCTGCAGCCGGATGGAGGTCATCTCGTCGCAGCTGCGGTCCTTGAAGGGGTAGACCGAGCAGATCATGCCGTTGGTGACGAGATCGTTGACGAGCACCCGCTGTCCGCCACGCCAGGCCCGCTCCAGCCAGGCGTAGTAGTTCGCCTGATGGGTCATCGAGTCGTACGCCGGCCAGTCCTTGAAGGTCGGCCAGCCGACCGGGTCGTGCCTGCCGTCGCCGCCGTGGGTGATGTAGTCGAAGATCGCGAGGGTGCCGTCGGGGTAGTGCTCGGGACAGTCCTTGAGCGCGTCGGCGACCCCGGCCTCGGAGAACACCTTGCCGCAGATCAGCCGGCCCCCGAAGGCCTCGTTGGAGAACAGGTGGTTGTGCGCGTCGACGAATCCGCGCACGTCGCCCGCGGAATCGGTGCCGGTGAAGGGCTCGCCGGTGACGTTGATCTTGGCGTCCGGGGCGGGGCGTGAGGTCGGGATCCACCAGTCGTTGCCGGCCGCGGAACTCGGCGTGGGGCCGAAGGTCAGGGTCAGGAGAAAGAGAAGCAGCGACACCACGGTGACGTTCTTGCGGCTGCGGTACGAGCGTCGAGTCGGCGTCACGGCCCACGTCCCTCGGTCGGCGGGATCGCGCGGTTGACCAACCCATAAGGTTGTCATGACCTGCGCAAGATATGGGACGAGGATGGGTGCGGGCACCTTCCGAGTCAAGAGTCCGGGACGCTTGACCTGATGGCGCGCGACTCCCGCCGGCCAGGCGTCACGAAGCCGTGCCCCTCAGCTGCCCGCACCGCATTCAGTGCGTCTCCCGCTGTCCGGTTCTTCGCCCGTTCCGCCACCAGTTCGCCCGCGACGCGCGCCGCCCATGCCTCGATCTCGGGGAAGTTGCGGAAGTCCCCACCCTTGCCGTTGCGCACGATCATCTTGGCGATCCTGCCCTTGGCCCTCCTGCAGGCAGCCTCCGAAGGTGACATGTCCTCTGGGGTCGAGCCGGGTCATTGCGCGGCGCACACCCGGCACGGGCGGGATGTCCCGCTCCGAGGCCGAGGCGTCGAGCGGGCCGCTGCTGAAGAACCACAGCGGGCGCTCGGCCGGTGCGCGACGGTGTCGGCGTACGAACCGGCGGGCGTCCTTGTGCCAGCGTCCGGCGTACAGCCCGCCGCCGACCACGACGGCGTGGTACCCCGTCAGGTTCACGACGGCCCCGGCCGGCAGCGCGACGGCCGTCAGTCCCTCCTTGCGCAGAACCTCGGCCACGGCCTCGGCGATCTGCGCGGTCGATCCGTTCGTCGTCCCGTAGGCGACCAGCACGTTGCCCGGCATGGCGGTCCGCCTCCTCTCACAGCTTGCGCGGCCAGTCGTCGGCCACGCTGTGCAGGGCCTGCTCCTTGGGCTGGATCCTGGCGTCGTCCAGCCGGTAGGTGAGCTTGTCGTCGACAGCGACGACTCCATCGATCTGACGGGTCATGGAGACGGCGATCTCCGTCTCGCTCTTGCGCTCCGTCTGACCGGAGAGCGTGACCACGCCCTCCACCACCTGGACGTCGATGCTGCGCGGCGGCAGCCACAGCGCGCGCACCAGCACCTCTTCGACGACCTCGGTGCGGATGACCGCGTCGGGCCGCAGGAAGACCTGGAGCAGGTCGCGGCGGGGGACGATGCCGACCAGCCGGTGCTCCTCGTCGAGGACGGGCAGCCGCTCGATGTGGTGCTGCGCCATGGAACTTCAGCGCCAACTGTCGGGCCCGTTCCTCGCCTCGGCGGCGGGCGCGACACGAGAGCCGTAAGCCGAAGCAGTGGGAAGCAGTGGAAGCCGTCCGAACGATGGATCCGGATGTGGCTTCGGTCTGCCTGAACACTCAGATGCGTGATCGACTCCACCAACATCTCGAAACGAGGCAGGCGCCTTGATCGCGAACACGCCCCGTTGAGCCAGAACGCCAGGGCTCACCGCGTTTACCCCAGAGAAGGTCGGAAAGGTGCTCGCACACACGGCCTGAAGGAGGCGTGCCCGTGGGAGCACTGGTCTGGCTATTGATACCGGGCGTCGTCGGGGTGGGAGCCGGTATCTGGTCCATCCTCGCGCAACGCATCCACACTCCCCCGCTGGGGCGGGACTTCGCGCGCCACCAGCGCATGAAGGAGGTGTTGGAGCAGAACTCGGTCCCCGCCAGGCGTTGAGTCACAAACCTTCGGCGGAATGCCTCCCACGCATGATTGGGTGTGTGAGCCGCGAGCGGACGGCAGCAAGCAGGGTGACCTGCAGAAGGAACCACCGGGCGGTGTCTTCGACGAGTGCGGTGATCAGGGGCTGGGGCGTTCGCGCGGCGGGTTCACGACCAAGCTGCACTTGGCTGTCGAGCAGGGGCAGAAGCCCACGTCGATCGTGGTGACGGCCGGGCAATCCGCTGCACCATTCCGGACAAGGCCGACCAGATACACAACCGCAGGAAGCGAGGGCAGATATGACATCCACAGGGGCATCAAACTCGCCGTCCGCTACGAGGTTACCGGCCTCGTAGCCGCCATCAACGAGTGGTTGTGACGTACTGGTCCGACAACAACTCGAAAACCCGGACCCGCCGACCACCGGTGGGATTGAGGGTCTCACGGACCGGATGCATCCCCAGTTTGGTCATGATCCGTTCGGAGGCGTTGTTGCCCACTTGAGCGATGCTGACGATCCGCTCCAGCCCTCGCTCTTCGAACCCGAACCGTACAGCGGCCGCGGCGGCCTCGGTGGCCAAGCCCTGCCCCCAGTGGGAACGTCCCAGCCGCCAGCCGACCTCAACCGCCGGCAGTACCTCCGGCAAGTAGTTGGGCACCGAAAGGCCGGTGAACCCGGCCAGCTCGCCAGTGGAGCGGATCTCCACGGCGAACAGGCCGAAGCCCTGTGACTCCCACTCGCTCTCCCATGCCTGGATCCCGCCGCGAGTCTGCTGTTCGTCACGGACACTGCCGTCACGGATCCACCGCATGACCTCCGGGTCGGCATTGATGGCGGCCATGGGCGCAACGTCTTCCTCGCGCCAGCGACGCAGGATCAACCGGGGAGTCTCAAGCGTGAGCATCCAATCATTCTGGATCACAAAATGGGCTGTCCGCCATCCTCACCAGGCACTTTCGATCCACGCCCTAGGACGCCTGGGCCTACTCACTCTGGTCGCTCGCCCAGAAGCACGTCACGACGCGGAGACCGCCGTGGGAGAGGGCGGCACCGGCTGGACCAGGCGGTGCCGGCGACACCACGGGTGGCGTTCTCGCTGCGGGGCGGGCGTGCTCGCGCAGCCGGCTCGGTCGGTGGTGCCGGGTGGCGGGTGGTCGCGCCCCCAGCGCCCCTGGATCACCTGCAGTGGCCGGAGCCCTCGGCTGAGGCGTTGCCGATCGTGCCGCCCCAGGCGACGCAGGAGCCGCGGCCCTCGACGTAGACCGGGCCGGCTCTTGGTGGTCAGTCCGCCGCGCGAGCGGCCGAGAGCCTCACCCGCCGCACCACCTCCGCCAGGAAGACCGCAAGGCGCACATGCTCGCGCGTGTGAACTGATCTTTACGTGGCCCCTTTTGAGACAGCGGGACGAGGCGGTGGATCTTGGGGAGCTCCGGCGCCGTAATGATGGGCACGGATCGAGGTGGAGGCGATATTGATGTTCCAGTCGGCCTCTCCTGCGGCATGGGCGGCGGCCTGGACGTGCTGGAGCGGTCGTTCCCAGGTACCGTCGGCCGACCACAACATGTGGCGTTCATGGACGGTCTGCCATGGGCCGAAGCGTTCAGGCAGTTTGCGCCACTGACACCCGGTGCTGAGCCGGTGGATGATCCCGTTGATCATTTGTCGGTGATCGCGCCACCGGCCACACGAGCAATGCTCAGGACCTGTGGATCGGTCTTCGGGACAGGGCGCGAAGGGCGTACCTTCCCGAATGATCCTGTGATGGTCACCGAGTAGGCCCGCGTTCGCAGCGCGGGTCGGGAAGGCTCGCCCGTGCTCAGCGGAGTAAACGCCGACGGTTCGACCGAGTCCGGCTCCCTGATCGACGAGATCGTCCGCGAGGGCGCCCGCCGGATGCTCGCCGCCGCTCTGGAGGCCGAAGTTAACCAGTACATAGCCGAGTTGGCCGCCGAGACGGACGGGGCCGGGCGCCGCCTGGTGGTCCGCAACGGCCACCACCGGCCCCGCACCGTGACCACCGCCGCAGGTCCAGTCGAGGTCACGGCCCCGCGCGTGAACGACAAGCGCGTGGACGCAGCCACCGGAGAACGTATGCGGTTCTCCTCGAAGATCCTGCCGCCGTGGTGCCGCAAGTCGCCCAAGGTCAGCGGGGTGCTGCCGCTGCTCTACCTGCAGGGCCTGTCCTCAGGGGACTTCGTCCCGGCGCTCGAGCAGTTCCTCGGGTCGGCAGCCGGCCTGTCGCCGGCCAGCGTGACCCGGCTGACGAAGCAGTGGCAGGACGACCACGACCGCCTTCCAACATCACGACCTCGCCGACAGCGACTACGTGTACGTGTGGGCCGACGGGGTGCACCCCAAGGTGCGGCTCGGGCAGGCGCACTCCTGCGTCCTGGTGCTGATGGGCGTGCGTCTGGACGGCACCAAGGAACTGATCGCGCTGGCCGAGGGGCTGCGTGAGTCGGCCGAGTGGTGGGCCGACCTACTGCGCGACTGCCGCCGTCGCGGCATGCGCGATCCCGAGCTGGTCCTCGGCGACGGCGCGATGGGCCTGTGGAAGGCGCTGGCCGAGGTGTTCCCAGCTGCCCCCCACCAGCGTTGCTGGGTTCACTAGGCCCGCAATGTCACAAACGCTCTGCCGAAGTCCGCACAGCCGGGCGCGACGAAGGCAATGCAAGAGATCTACAACGCCGAGACCCGCGCCCACGCCGAGAAGGCGATCGAGGCGTTCGCGAGGACCTACGGGGCCAAGTTCCCCAGGGCCGTCGCGAAGATCACCGACGACCGGGAGGAGCTGCTGGCGTTCTACGACTTCCCGGCCGAGCACTGGATCCACCTGCGGACCACGAACCCCATCGAGTCGACGTTCTCCACGGTCAAGCTCCGCACCAAGGTCACCCGCGGTGCCGGCAGCCCGGCCGCAGCCCTCGCGATGGTGTTCAAGCTCGTCGAATCCGCCCAGGCCCGCTGGCGCGCGGTCACCGGTGCCCACCTCGTCCCGCTCGTCCGAGCGGGTGCACGGGCCGAGAACGGCGTCCTGGTCGAGCGCGAGGAGCAGGCCGCCTGAACCTCCACGACATCCCGCAGACCCGGGACAAGCATGTCCGCTTCGCGGCCTACCTCGACAAGCTGCAGCAGGTCGCCGATGCGAACGAGATCGATCTGGTCAGCCGCGTGCTCACCCACCGCCCACTGTGTGCTCGCCGTGGACGACTCCCGGCTTCGACCACCGGGGGCATCGCGGACAGTCTCGCCGAGGCGGGTGACGCGACCGGCACCGGCTTGGCCCCAGGTCGACCTGCTCCACGGAGCCGCTTGTGCCCGCACCGGCTACCCGCCGAGCAGATCGGCGAGTTGGGTGCGGGAGCTGATGCCGAGCTTGGGGAACGCCCGGTAGAGGTGGTGCCCCACCGTGCGCGGGCTCAGTAGCAGCTGGGTGGCGATCTCCCGGTTTGTCGCGCCGGCCGCGGCGAGCCGCACGACCTCGCGCTCCTGCGGACTCAGCCGCGCGATCGGCGAGTCCGCGGCGAGCGCCGGGTCGTGGTGCTCGCCCGCCGCCCGCAGCTCGGTCCGGGCCCGCCGCGCCCACGGCTGCGCGCCCACCCGGTCGAAGCGCTCAAGCGCGGCGCGCAGCCGGTCGCGCGCGTCGAGCTTGCGGCGCTGTCGGCGCAGCCACTCACCGTAGAGCAGCTCGGTGCGGGCCCGCTCGAAGCTGTCGTCGGCCGGGTGCAGGTCGAGCGCGGCGAGGTAGTGCTTCTCGGCTCGGGGAGTCGGTGCGGTCAGGGCCCTGCAGCGGCGGGACTGCGCGCTGACCGCGGGCTGCCGGAGGGCGTCCGCACAGGCCGCGAGGGCTTCCGCGGGCGCCTTCGCCCGCTCCGGGTGGCCTGCCCGCACGGCGGCCTCGACCAGGTCGGGCATCAGGTGGCGGGCCATCAGCGGGTGACCGACGGAGTCCCGTGCCGCCTCCAGCCGGTCCAGCGCCCGCTGGGCCTGCCCGGAGCCGAGGTCGAGCAGGCCCAGAGCCCAGAGCGCGTCTGCGGTGCCCCGGCCGACGCCCCGTGGACGGGTGTACTCCAGGGCCAGGTCAACGAGTTGACGGGTGCGGTCCTCCTCACCGCGGGCGGCGGCCAGCACGGCGAGCAGGGCGCGCAGGTGGGCGACCCGGTGGTCGAGGTCGTAGTAGTCGGCGAGCCGGAGCGCCTCGGCTGCGTGCGCCCGGGCCTCGTCGCGCCGGCCGAGCGCGAGCTCGACCTGGGCGAGCAGGTGCAGCGTGGTGGGCAGCCAGCCGCCGACGCCGCGGTCGCGGCAGTGCGCCACGGCGGCGGAGGCGACCTGGTGCGCGGTCGCGTGGTCGGCGAGCAGGTGACAGTAGTGCCCGGTCATCAGCCGGTCCATCAGGCCGACTTGGGCGCGGCCGCAGGCGGCTACCAGCTCGCGGAGCGGCCGCTGCGCGCCGCGTACTGCTCGGACGCCGAGGACAGTGGGCACGCCATCCGTGGCGGCCTCCCCGTCCTC
Organism: Streptomyces sp. NRRL S-646; assembly: GCF_000720765.1. Taxonomy (GTDB): domain Bacteria; phylum Actinomycetota; class Actinomycetes; order Streptomycetales; family Streptomycetaceae; genus Streptomyces. Next base: position 288,076 of record NZ_JODC01000001.1, on the reverse strand, counting down.
GCGCGGGCCGGGCGCCGCGTCGGCGAAGAGCTGAGCCGGCACCGCGAGGACCGGCAGACCGGGCGCGCGGGCCGCGATCTCGGCGATCAGCGTCGCGTCCCCCGCGGCGAACGCCGCGTGCAGGGCGTCCGTCAGCAGCACGGGGAGCTTGTCGGGGTGCTCCGTGGCGGTCGCGTCCGCGCCCTCGGCGAGGATCCGGGCGGCTCGCGCCGGGCTGCCGAAGCCGAGCTCGACCACGGCCCGCACCCGGGCGAAGTCCGCCGCGATGCCGGGGTCCTGCAGTGGCTGCGGCACCTGGTCGGCGAGGGCGCCGCAGCGCTCGTCCTGTCCGGCCTCGCTGGCGCGCTGCGCCGCGCCGATCAGGCGCCTCGCCCGCAGCACCGGGTCCACGGTCAGCTGCGCGGCCCGCTCATAGGCGGCGGAGGCCGACGCCATCGCCTGCCGACTGCCCGCCCACTCGGCGACTCGCTCCAGCTCCGCAGCCACCCGCTCGTCCGGCCCAGTCGCTGCCGCGGCCAGGTGCCAGGCCCGGCGGTGCGCGTGCTCGGCGCCATCCAGCGTCTCCGCCAACGCCCGGTGCGCCGCGATCCGCTCGGCGAGCGGCGCGCGCCGGTAGGCGGCGAACCGGACCAGCGGATGCCGGAAGCGCAGCCCCACGCCGGACACGGCCACCAGCCCGGCCCGCTCGGCGGGCGCCAGATCCTCGACCGACCCCCCGGACCGGGCCGCCGCCGCCAGCACAGCGGCAAGGTCCCCGGTATCGTCCGCGGCGGCCACCGTGAGGATCCGACGGCTGGCCTCGGGCAGCCGGCGGATCTGCTCAGCAAGCGTCTCCTGCAGCTGGCTCGGCAGCATCGACGGCGCCTCCGGCAGCGCCAGCGACCCCAGTTGACCGGACCGCTGCGCCGGGGTGAGCGCTGCGGACAGCTCCCGCAGCGCCAGCGGATTGCCTTGCGCCTGGTCGATGATCCGCTCGACGACGTACGGCGCGAGCCCGGGCAGCAGCGCCGCGGCCGCAGTCCGGTCTATGCCGGTGACGTGGAGCCGGGGCAGCGCCCGCGCCGTGCTGCCGGGCGAGTCGCCGCGGGCGGCGAAGAGCATCGCGACGCCCTCGGCGCGCAGCCTGCGGGCGGCGAACGCCAACACGTCCGCGGACGGCTGGTCCAGCCACTGCAGGTCGTCAACCAGGCAGAGCAGGGGCATCTCGGTGGCGGCCTCGGCGAGGAGGGACAGCGCGGCGAGGGCGACGGTCAGCCGGTCCCGCACCGGCGCGTCGGCGAGGCCGAAGACCGAGCGCAGCGCCTGGGCCTGCGGGGCGGGCAGCCGGTCGAGCATCTGAAGGACCGGCAGGAAGAGCTGGTGCAGTCCGCTGAAGCCCAGCTCCATCTCGGACTCGATACCCTCGACGCGCAGCACCCGCAGGCCCTCCGCGCGGGCGGCGGCGTACTCGAGGAGCGCGGTCTTGCCGATGCCCGCCTCGCCCTGCAGCAGCAGGGCGCCGCTCTCACCGCAACGGGCGTCGGCGAGCATCAGCTCGATCCGCCGCAGCTCCTCGTCGCGTCCCTGCATCTGCCCCCCGCGGATCCGCCAACCCGGCCACCGACGGGCCTCGTTGATCATCACTGTACGCGGACCGGGCGGGACGGACCGGGGATGATCCCGAGGGCGGACCGGGCGCTGCGACCGCCGCGCCTACGGCTGTCGCTCCTGCTCAGCCACCGGCGCCGACCAGATCATCCGGATCTCCGTAGTCCGGTAGCCGGCCCGGGCGAAGGCCGCCGCCATCGGCGCGTTCCCGGTGTCGGTGGTGGCGGTGATCAGCTCGGCGCCCGCCTCCGCATGGCTCCGGGTGACCTCGGCCAGCAGGTCGTCCACATAGCCGCGGCCGCGGAACTCGGGCAGCACGCCAAGGAATCCGACGTTCCGGGCGTAAGGCGTTGCGGAGGGGATCGCCAGTCCGGCGAGCCGCCCGTCGGGGCCGTAGGCCAGCCGCCACCACTCCCGCTCGCCCGGGCAGCCGAGGTAGAACTCCAACTCCTCCCGGGCGGCCGCCTCGACGCCCATCGCGGCGACGTTCCGGCGGGTCTCGTCATCCAGGCTGCCGACCGCGATCCGCCGGAACATCCCGAGGAACTCCTCGTCGGAGGCCGGGGCGAAGGTGAGCCGGTTCCCGGGCTTCGGCAGCACATCGCCGGCCGCCCACTCCAGCCGCAGCCGCTCCACCTCGTGACTGAGGCCGGCGGCCCGCGCGGCGGTCCGGCGCCAGGCCACCGCGTCCGCCGCCGCCGGGTCGTCGCGCCACCCGACCGGCAGCGTCAGGTTGTACAGCGGCGGCTTCGGCGCGCCCGCGTCGGCGAACGCCCGCAGCCCGGCGGTGAGCAGCCGGGTCGCCACCTGGGCCCGGTCGCCCGCCGCCGGGTCGACATGCAGACAGTCCAAGGCGACCGGGTGGGCTCTGTCCGCGCGGCCCCACCACAGGGCACGGGCCAGCAGCCGCCCGTCGTCGTCCTCGGCGAGCCAGGTCCACTCCGGCCGGTACATCCCTTTCCCGAGCTCGTCCCGGTAGCGGTCGGCGTCGATCCAGCCGACGGGCTCGGGGACTGTCACCGCGGCGACGCGGTCGACCTCGGCCCCGGTCGTGGGTCGAAACAGCATCAGTGCTCCTGGCGTTGGACGTAGCTGGTCAAGGTGGTGCCGGTGAGGAAGACCCGGGATTCGCAGAGCTGCCAGTCGGCGGGGGCGAACGGAGCGCGGAAGAGTGGGATGCCGCTGCCGAACACCACCGGGTAGCGCTTCACTACCAGTTGGTCGATCTCCCCGAGCAACTGCCCGGCGATGCCGGCCCCGCCGCACAGCCAGATGCCGGCGCCCGGCTGCCTCTTGAGGCCACGAACGAACTCCACCGGGTCCCCCGACACCACCTCCACCTCCGGGTCGGTCCGGGTCAGGGTGGAGGAGAAGACGTACTGCCGCAGGTGCGGATAGGGGCTGGTGACCCCGATCCGCAGGGCGGGCTCGTAGGTGGCGCGGCCCATGAGGATCGTGTCGAAGACCTTGTTGGGCACGTCGGCGAGACCCAGCGCCTCGCGGGCGTGGGCGGGGATCGTCTCGGGGTACTCGCTGAGGATCGCGTCCTTGAGATCGCCGTCGAATCCGGAGGAGTCGGTCTCCCCGTCCGGTCCGGCGATGAAGCCGTCGAGGCTGCAGCCGATGTAGTAGGTGAGCTGGCGCATGGGCGGCCTTTCCTTTGTTGCTGGGTGACCGTCGGGCTCTGGGCGACCGACGAGGACGACCCGAACTTAGGCCGCGGTCGCCTTCCCGGGCATCGGTCACAGCGACCCAATGTGTCGACTCCGACCTGCCGACCATACGGTTCCGACGCGGCATCGGCAGACAGTTCCCTCACGGGCCTCAGAGGGAAAATCCCAGGTCAGATTCCTGTAGCCCTTCGCATGACATCTGCTTCTCCAGAACACACGTCACGCTGGGAGAGGCATCCTGGTCGAACGGAAGCAGTCCAGCGCCGCCTGAAATCATGCGCGATTGTCGCCTGCTGCCCGGGCTCACGTACGGGACTGGACCGTGATCACGGAGCAGGCTACTGGCATGAGATCTCGAACGGGTGGCATGTGGTGGGGAACGACGATCGAGGCACAGGAACCCAGCGGTCTGGCCAAGTTCTACGCTGAGCTCCTCGGGTGACATATCGGACACGAGGAGCCCGGAACGGCCATCGTCGCTGTCTCCCCGCAAGGACCGTTCTTCGTGTTCCAGCAGGCGGACGGCTATCGGAGTCCGGTCTGGCCTCCGATCGACGGGGAACAGCGCCCGATGATGCACTTCGACTTCCAGGTCGGCGACCTGGACTCGGCCGTCGTCGAGGCAGTCGCCTTGGGAGCCACCGTGGCCGAGTTCCAGCCGCAGGAGAAGGTCCCGGTGATGTTCGACCCCGCCGGACACCCCTTCTGCCTGTGCTTTGATCAAGCATGATCGGCTGTACCTGACTCGGATCAGATACCGGCCCAGGCCCGAAACGTCCGAACCGTCCCGCGATCCACAACTCTTGACAATTGCTCGGCCACACCGGCGGTTGCTCTTTGGCAGCAGCGGCTCCAGTACCGCCGGCAAAGTCTGCCCAGGGGCGCTACGACCGCCTCCTCCGCACCGGCGCGGAGGCTGAAACTCAAGTCAGAGCCTGTTCCTGACACTCCCATCGGGAGCTCCGGCGGAGGCCTGTGGGTCGTTGTCGCTGCGCGCTGAAGGCCACCATTTCGATCCTCGTCGAAAAGCTGGATCGCCCCGCTTGAGCGCCTGCAGAGTAGTGCTCGCCTCAGACGCAGCGAGATCTGTCGACACCGGCGGTGAAGCGGTTCGTGTGCGCTCTTTCCGCGGGGACAACTGCGGGGATTGTGAAGGCGATCGGACAGTCCTGGCGTGAAATGCCTGCATATCCCCTCAGGGTCGATGGCTTCGTCCCGCGTGCCATGGGGTGTCAATCGCCGGTGTGGGAGGGGGCGGAACGCTTGGAGAACGGATGGGTGAGTGGACAGCATCTTCTCAGGTGAAGGGCATTCCATCGGCGGGTTCCTCCGCGAACGCTGGACCGAAATGTGCGACGGGCTCGGCCTGCCGCAGGCCATGAGCGGGCCTGTGACGGACCAGGTCCACGATCTTCTGCGGCCATGGGCCGACAGGCCCGTCGGGCAGGTCTGCCCGTTCCCCTCGTACGTCGCCGGCGACGGTTTCCCCGCAGAAATGTCGGTGAAGTGGTCCCAGGGGAGACCGGAATTGCGCATCTTGTTCGAGGCGCTGGGCGCCAACAGGCCCGTCACCGCGGCTTCCAACCGGACCGCCGCGGCGGCGCTGACGGACCGGTTGGCCGGGGAGCCGCTGGTCAGTCTCGACCGCTACGGGAAGGTAGCCGATGTGTTCGCGCCGGGCGCCGGCCCGGGGACAGTGCCAGTACCCGTGTGGCACTCCCTGGCCTGGCAGCCAGGGCAACCTCCGGCCTTCAAGATCTATTTCGGGCTGTACGCCGTGTCCCTGCAGGAACGTTACGCTCTGGTGAGCGAGGCGATGGAACGCCTCGCGATGGGCGCCGCGTGGGCCGATACCTGCGCACGGGTGGCCCGAGGGACACAGGCGGACGGAGCCGAGCGCGAACTGGAGTTCTTCGCCCTCGACCTGGACACCAGCGCGCGGGCTCGGGCCAAGGTCTACTACCGCAACCACACCAGCAGCGTCGCGGTCCTTGAACAGATGGCCTCGCTCGCCCGGGCCCATGAACCGGACAGGGCTCGCTCGGCTTTCCGGACTCTGCTCGGCGCAGGCCCCGAAGCCGCCGGGAAAGCCCCGCTGACCTGCTTGGCCTTTCGGCCGGACGCCGCATGCGCCGACGAGTCGACCACCTACTTCCGGGTGTCGAGTTTCACCGCGTCCGATGAGGAAGCCGCGGCCAGGATCGGCGCACTGATGGTGCACGAGGGCCTCGACTCACAACGTCACCACGCCCTCCTGCACGCCGTGGCGCCACGGCCCCTGAACCAGATCCGGGGCCTCCAGGAGCTGGTCAGCTACCGCTCGCTCGGCCACGACGGCGATGTGTCCGTCTACTTCAGGTTTCCGGTCTACCCCCTTCAGGCCGCCCAGCCCAGCCCGCCGCCACAGCCGTCCCATAGCACCCTCCTGGAGGACGAATCCCTATGACCACCATGCCCGCGCCCCTACGCGAAGTCGCCGACAGGAACGAACAGCACGTCCGCGACTACCGCGCCAGTGACCTGATCGTCCTGCTGGAGGACCCCACAACGCCGTCAGCCACCAAGGACGCCGTACTGGCACACGTGGCACCGTGGTCGGACGCGTTCCAACGGATGATCAGTGCCCGGGTCGCGTTCGAGACCGACCCCCAGCTCAAGGAACTCGCCCTGGAGCACCAGGAGGAGGAGCTCGGCCACAACGACATCCTGGCGGACAGCCGCCGCACCAGCCGCACCGCCGGCTGGGACCCGGTCGTCGAAGCCGGAGCCGCCTGGTTCGTCGACCAGTTCCGCACCCTGCCCGGACTGCAGCGTGTCGTCCTGGCCCACCTCGTGCTGGAGGCCGGCAGCCTCACCTTCAGTAACGCCGGCTCCCTGGCATTCCCCGGCAACGCCTACTTCGCGCTGCACGACGAAGCGGACGAGGAGCACATCGAGATGGGCTACCGTCTGCTCTCCGAGCGCCAGGAGTGGCAGCTCGGCGAGGTCACTGAACTCCTTGACCGCGCCTGGCAGATCATCACCATGGTCTCCGACCGGATCGCCGAGCTGGCGCGCCGCGACACCGTCGCCCCAGCATGAGCACGTTCCCCCAGGAGGCCCTCGACGCAGGCTCCGCCACAAGGATCGCCGAACGCTGCGCGAGGCTGTTCCGGCAGGCCCTCGGCAGCCGCCTCATCGCGGCCTACGCCCTGGGAAGCCTTGCGCACGGAGGGTTCGCACCCGCCGTCAGCGACATCGACCTCGGACTGGTCCTGACGGACCGCCATCACGACGACGACCGGACCATCCACCGTGTAACCCGCGACCTGCAGGAGAAGGACGGCTCCCACCAGCGGCTGTCGGTATTCTGGAGCTCTCTGGCGGCCCTGCGCACGAACCGGGACGACGGCAGATTCCCAGCCGTCGACCGGCTCGACCTCAAGAACAGCGGCGTGCTGCTCCTGGGCAAGGATGTACGCCAGGACGTGAAACAACCGGGCGCCGATACGCTGCTGACCGACAGTGTCCGTTTCGCGCTGGAGATGCTCGCGACGGGCCCCGTACTGGCCGAGTTCCACAACCCCGCGCGCCTGGCGAACGACATCAGGCGGTTCACCAAGGCTGTGCTGCTCCCCCTCAGGTTCCTCTACACCGCCGCCACTGCGGATCCCGGATCCACCGACGACGCGATCCGTCACCACCTCGCACACTCCTCACCGGTAGCCGAGGAGCTCGTCCGTGCCGCGACGGACGCACGCCACGGACGGCCGGCCTCCGCAGAGCACCTCACCGAACTCCTCCACGCCGAGCTCGTTCCGCTCTACCTCCACTACATCGACAGCTGCCTTCCCAGACTGACTCCCGCAGACGGCGACCTGCCACAAAGCCTCAACCACTGGCGCGCACGACTCCTGGACCGGTACAACCCACACCCCGCACACCGACCTCCACGGCACGACCTCCCAGATCAGGGCCTTGGACACACGGCAGGCACCTCACCAGCTCCACCGTGACCCCCGGCCCGGGTGAAAGCCGCATGCAGAGAGATGTGGCTCTCCCCTTCGTTCACGAGCGTGCGATCCCGCAGGAAGGCGAGATCTGCCATCAGATACACCGGCGAAACGTGGGTGGCCGGGCCAACGGTCGGGTCGGATTCGTGGACCGGCTGCCAGAACAGGGTCCATCGAGGCGAACAGCCTGGTCCCGTCATCGAGGTTGTGCAGGTGCGTCAACGGACCACCGTCGCTCATGATGGAAAGGGAGCCGAACCACGCTCGGAGTTCACGTCTGCAGAGGTGAGCAAAGCCATGAAGGTGGGAGTGCTGACCGGCGGCGGCGACTGTCCCGGTCTCAATGCCGTGATCCGCAGCGTCGTCCGCAAGGGCGTCCAGGAGTACGGCTTCGACTTCGTCGGTCTGCGCGACGGCTGGCTCGGTGCGCTGCGGGGCAACGTGGTGCCACTGGGCATCCCCGAAGTGCGCGGGATCCTTCCCCGCGGGGGCACCATCCTCGGCTCCTCCCGCACCAACCCGTTCAAGCACGAGGACGGGGTGCAGCGCATCCAGGAGACCCTGGCCGCGCACGATGTGGACGCGCTCGTCGTGATCGGCGGCGAGGACACGCTCGGTGTGGCCACCCAACTGAGCCGCCACGGGATCGATCTGGTGGGCGTGCCGAAGACCATCGACAACGACGTGTCCGGTACGGACTACACCTTCGGCTTCGACACGGCCGTCGGGATCGCGACGGAGGCGATCGACCGTCTGCACACCACTGCCGAGTCGCACATGCGAACCCTGGTGGTGGAGGTGATGGGCCGGCATTCCGGGTGGATCGCGCTGCAGGCCGGTGTGGCGGGCGGAGCCAACGTGATCCTCGTGCCGGAGCGGCCCTTCGACATCGACCAGGTGTGTGCATGGGTGAAGAGCCGGTTCAGGATCAACTACGCGCCGATCGTCGTGGCGGCCGAGGGGGCCGTACCCAAGGACGGACGGATGATCCTCAAGGACCGGACACTGGACGAGTTCGGCCATGTTCGACTGTCGGGCATCGGCGAGTGGCTGGCCCAGGAGATCGAGGAGCGCACGGGCACGGATGCCCGCACCACGGTCCTCGGTCACATCCAGCGCGGCGGCACCCCCAGTGCCTTCGACCGCTGGCTGGCCACGCGCTTCGGACTGCACGCCGTCGACGCGGTCAATGACGGTGACTTCGGCAAGATGGTGGCTCTGCGCGGCACCGAGATCGTCCGCATTCCCCTCGCCGAGGCCACCGCGCACACCAAGCTGGTGAATCCGTCGCTGTACGACGAGTTCCAGGTGTTCTTCGGCTGAGTTCCTGCCCGGTCAGCCGGTGTGCGGGACGACCGCCACCGGACAGCGGGAGTGGTGCAGCACAGCGTGGGCGACCGGTCCCAGCCGGCCCTCGGGCGCCCGCGGATCGGTGCGGCGGCCCACCACGAGCCGCTCCGCTTGGCGAGATGCGTTCAGAAGTGCTTGCGCGGGATGCAGCAGGACCACATCGCCGCGGGCTGTCACCTGCGGATACTTGTCCTGCCACACGCGCAGGGCATCTGAGAGCCGCAGGACTTCCTGGTCCTCCCAGCCGGCGCGGTCCTCCCCGGTCACGAACAGCGTGCGGGGGGACACGGCCTCGGCGGGAAAAGCCCAGGCCTGCACGGCCCGCAGGCGCGCCCCACGCGCGTCGGCGGCTGCGAACGCGAAATCGGCCACCTCACCGGCCGGGCGGTGCGCGTCCAGGCCCACCACCACCGCGGCATCACCTGGCGCCCCTGTCCCGTCCCCGAAGCCCCTGGCGGGCTGTGCGGGGATCACCACGACGGGGCAAGTGGCTGCTGCCGCCGCCCGAAGGGCCACCGAGCCGATCGCGAGCCCGTCGAAGCCTCCGGAGCCCCGCGCACCGACCACCAGGAGCCCGGCGCTGCGCGCAGCGGCGAGCAGTGCCACAGCCGGGCCGTCGGCGGTCAGCTCTCCCTGCACCTGGAGGTCCGGGTGCCGGGCGGCGAGGCCGGCGATGGCCCGCTGGAGCATGCGCTCCCCCACGTGGTGCAGCGTTTCCACGGCCGAGGCCGGGACCGTATCGCCCGGAAGCGGTGGGGAGGCATGCACGAGACGCAGCGGAACGTCACGCAGCGCCGCTTCCCGTGCGGCCCAGTCGGCCGCTTCCAGGCTGCGTTCGGACCCGTCGATGCCCACCATGACAGGGAGACTCATGTCGTCCTCCTTCGCCCGCCGTGCACCCCGGCGGACGGATCCGGCAACCCCCGTGACCGCTCTTCCACTGTTCCACGGCGGCTCCCGGCGGTCCTGGCGAGAGACCGTCCTGCCCTCAGCTGCCACGGGCCCCGGTCATCCGGTCATCTTCTTCCGCCACTGGGGGCCGACGCGCTCCCATTCGGCCTCCCAGGCGCGCATGCGGCGCCGGTCGAGCAGGTGCCGTGTCAGCCGTCCGCAGCCCAGGGCCACGCAGCTGGTCACCGCTGCGGCCAGCGCGCCCGTCAGTGCCGACTGCACGCGCGCTTCCCCCTCGGTGGGAGGCCGGGGGGTCAACTCGCCCCGGCGGTCGGTCCACACGGTGACCGAGGTGCCCGCGGTGCTGCTCGGGTCGACCCTTGTCAGGCCGGTGTGCGTGGTCCCGTCGGCGGCCGTCCAGCGCACCTTTCCCCACACCGTGTCACCACCGTCCGTCGACACGTACGCGGTCCTGTCCGCGTTTCGGGTGAGTTCGGCCGGCACGGCGTGCACGGCAGCCCGTCGCGCGGCGAGACTGTCCTGCATGGCCGCATCCGCCGCAATACCGGCGAACAGGCCGCCCACCAGGGCGATGATCCAGGTGGCCAGGACGATCCAGGCCTCCACGACGTCGCTGTGCCGACGCAGGGGATTGTTCCGCCACCGCCAGAACCGCACCTTCATCGACCGGGTGGGACGCGTCAGTGCCATGGCCCGACACCCCTTTGCCTCTCGACTCGAAGATCTCCCGTGCGGTGACTGCACCTCCTCGTGCCTCGCGCCGACGCGGCGGACGTCCGGAGGGACGTCGCCTTCTTCCAGGCTCGGTCACGGCGGCCGGGAACGCATGGGCCGATCGGTCCCTGTCGAGAAGTTCCTGCTCAGCCGCTCCAGGTCCAGTCCGCGACCTCCGGCAGGTCGGTGCCGTGGATGCGGATCCAGTCGTGGTGGCGCAGGCGCGCGTCCTCCATGCGCTGGCGCACGGCCGCTGCGCGCACGGCCAGCTCGGGCACGCGGTCGATGACGTCCGTGACCAGCCGGTAGCGGTCCAGGTCGTTGCGGACGACCATGTCGAACGGCGTGGTCGTGGTGCCGGACTCCTTGTAGCCGCGCACGTGCAGGTTCTGGTGGCCGGTGCGCCGGTAGGCGAGCCGGTGGATCAGCCACGGGTAGCCGTGGTAGGCGAAGATCACCGGCTTGTCCTTGGTGAACAGGCCGTCGTACTCGAAGTCGCTCATGCCGTGCGGGTGCTCCTCGCGGGGCATCAGGCGGGCTATGTCGACGACGTTGACCACGCGGACCGCGAGACCCGGCAGGTGCCGGCGCAGCAGCTGGGCGGCGGCCAGCACCTCCTGGGTGGGGATGTCACCGGCGCAGGCGAGGACGACGTCCGGCTCGCCTCCGTTCTCGGTGCCCGCCCACTCCCAGATGCCGGCTCCGCGTGCGCAGTGGGCGCGGGCCTGGTCCATCGACAGCCAGTCGAAGCAGGGCTGCTTGCCGGCCACGATCACGTTCACGTAGTCCCGGCTGTGCAGTGCGTGGTCCGTGACGGACAGCAGCGTATTGGCATCCGGTGGCAGGTACACGCGTACGACCTCGGGGCTCTTGTTGAGGACGTGGTCGACGAAGCCGGGGTCCTGGTGGGAGAAGCCATTGTGGTCCTGGCGCCACACGTGCGAGGTGAGCAGGTAGTTGAGGGAGGCGATCGGTGCGCGCCACGGCAACTGCCTGGACGTCTTCAGCCACTTGATGTGCTGGTTGACCATCGAGTCGACAATGTGCACGAAGGCCTCGTAGCAGGAGAACAGGCCGTGCCTGCCGGTGAGCAGATAGCCCTCCAGCCAGCCCTGGCAGGTGTGTTCGGAGAGGATCTCCATCACGCGGCCGTGCCGGTCGAGGTGTTCGTCGACCGGGAGGTGCTGGGCCTGCCAGGCCTTGCCGCTGGCGTCGATGACGGCCTGCAGCCGGTTGGAGGCGGTCTCGTCGGGGCCCACGACCCGGAAGTCGCGGCGGGCCGAGGTGTCGTGCATGACCTGTGCGAGGAGGTCGCCGAGGATCCGGGTGGGCTCGTGCAGGGTCGCGCCGGGCTTGTCGACGGGCACGGCGAACCGGTCGAGGGACGGGACGGGCAGGTCGCGCACGAGCAGGCCGCCGTTGGCGTGCGGGGTGGCGCCCAGACGCCTGACCCCCTCGGGGACGCAGGCCAGGGCGTCGGCGACCGGCCGACCGTCGGCGTCGAACAGATCCTCCGGGTGGTACGAGCGCAGCCACGCCTCCAGCTGCCGCAGGTGCTCCGGGTTCTCGCGTACGCCGGCCAGCGGCACCTGGTGGGCACGCCAGGTGCCCTCGACCGGCACCCCGTCGACCTCGGCAGGGCCGGTCCAGCCCTTGGGGGTGCGCAGCACGATGACCGGCCAGTGCGAGCGTTCCGCCACGCCGCCCTTGCGGGCAGACTGCTGCAGCGCTGCGATGCGGTCCAGCGCGTCGTCCATCGCCCCCGCCATCGCGCGATGGACGGTGGCCGGGTCGTCGCCGCTGACATGGATCGGCGCATGGCCGTAGCCGCGCAGCAGCTCGTCGAGCTCGTGCTCGGGCAGCCGGGACAGCACCGTCGGGTTGGCGATCTTGTAGCCGTTGAGATGGAGAATCGGCAGCACGGCTCCGTCGTGGACCGGGTCGAGGAACTTGTTGGAGTGCCAGGAGGCGGCCAGCGGTCCGGTCTCCGCCTCGCCGTCGCCGATCACGCAGGCGACCAGCAGATCCGGATTGTCCAGGGCCGCCCCGTAGGCGTGAGAGAGCGAGTATCCCAGTTCACCACCCTCGTGGATCGAGCCGGGGGTCTCCGGCGCCACATGGCTCGGCACGCCGCCGGGGAAGGAGAACTGGCGGAACAGACGCTCCATGCCGGCCCCGTCCCGGCCGACGTCCGGATACGTCTCGCTGTAGCTGCCCTCCAGCCAGGAGTTGGCCAGCACGGACGGTCCGCCGTGGCCCGGGCCCCAGATGCACAGGGCGTCGATGCCCCGGGCCTTGATGACGCGGTTGAGGTGGGTGTAGACGAGATTCAGACCGGGCGAGGTGCCCCAGTGGCCGAGCAGCCGCGGCTTGATGTGCTCGGGCAGCAGCGGTTCGCGCAGCAGCGGGTTGGTCATGAGGTAGATCTGTCCGGCGGACAGGTAGTTGGCGGCACGCCAGTGCGCGTCCAGGGTGCGCAGTTCGTCGTCGGTCAGTACGGTGCTGCTGTTCTGGTGTTCGACCTTGGGCATCAGGGGCTCCGGAAGTCATCGGCGTAGGTCAACGGGGCAGTGGAGGCGGCAATGGCCGGCAAGAAGGCGGCGAAGGTGCCGCGCGAGACGTACGAGAAGGAACTGCTGCGCCTGCAGACGGAGTTGGTGAAGCTGCAGGAGTGGGTGCGCGCGGAGGGCGCCCGCCTCGTCGTCGTCTTCGAGGGACGGGACGCGGCCGGCAAGGGCGGCACCATCAAGCGGGTCGCCGAACACCTCAACCCCCGCGTCGCCCGGATCGCGGCCCTCCCGAAGCCGACCGAGCGCGAACGCACCCAGTGGTACTTCCAGCGGTACATCGAGCATCTGCCGGCCGCCGGGGAGATCGTGCTGTTCGACCGGTCCTGGTACAACCGGGCCGGGGTCGAGCATGTGATGGGCTTCTGCACCAAGGAGGAGTACCAGCTCTTCCAGCGGCAGTGCCCGATCTTCGAGCGGATGCTGGTGGAGGCCGGGATCGTGCTGCGCAAGTACTGGTTCTCGGTGAGCGACACCGAACAGCAGGAGCGCTTCCGGCGCCGGCTCGAGGACCCGCTGCGGCGCTGGAAGCTGTCGCCCATGGACCTGGAGTCGATCACCCGCTGGGAGGCGTACTCCCGGGCCAAGGACGAGATGATGGTGCACACCGACATCACCGAGGCACCGTGGTTCGTCGTGGAGAGCGACGACAAGCGCCGGGCACGACTCAACATGATCGCCCATCTGCTGGATTCGGTGCCGTACCACGATGTGCCGCCCCCGGTGCTGGAGCTGCCGGACCGTCCGGACTCGACCGGCTACCGGCGCTCGCCACGTGACCTGCAGACCTACGTCCCCGATCACGCGGCGAACCTGTAAGCCGGTCACGGCCCTCACGCCCGCTGCGGTACGACGGCGACCGGGCAGGCCGAGTGGTGCAGCACCGCGTGGGCGACCCGGCCGAGCTGGAGCCCGAACCGCCCCTCGCGCCGCTTGGCCCCCACGACCAGCAGGTCGGCGCCGTGCGAGAGGTCCGCCAGGACCCTGCGGGCGTGGCCCTCAACGGTGCGGCGGTGCACGTCGGCGTCCGCCGGCACGTCGAGCAGCGCCTTCTCCAGCGCGGCCACGGCCCGCTCCTCGTGCAGCCGGGCGGGTTCCCCGGCCATGAGCGGGTGGTCGGTGCTCTCGTGCGCGGGGCACCGCCAGGCTCGTACGGCCTCCAGGCGCGCCCCGCGGCGGCGCGCCTCGTCGACGGCGAAGCGCACGGCCGACGACTCGGCCCCGTCCTCGCCGACGCCGAGGAGGACACGGTGGTGGGTGCCCGGCACCGCCTGCTTGTCGTGGCTGCCGCGCAGCACGATCACCGGGCAGTCGGCGTGCGCGGCCACGGACAGACTGACGGAACCGAGCAGAAACTCCGCGACGCCGCTGCGGCCACGGCTGCCCACCACCAGCGCGGAGGCCTGACGCCCCTCGTGCACCAGGGCGTACTCGGGCTCCTCCGGCAGCACCACCCGCGTCACCTTCAGGTCCGGATGGCGGTTGTGGGCCCGCCGGGCCGCGAGCTCGACGACGTCCTGGGCGAGCACGGCCTCGGACGGCTTCCCGAGGTCCGTGGCGAGGGCGGTGCCCTCGTAGCGCTCCCACAGCGAGGCGTACACGGCCCGTAGCTCCACTCCGCGCAGCACGGCCTCGTCGGCCGCCCAGTCGACGGCACGCAGGCTCGGCTCGGAGCCGTCCACGCCCACGACCAGAGGGAGATCCATCGTCCTCACCTTCCCGTACCGAGGTCGAACACGATGCGGGCCTTGACCTGCCCGCGCAGCACCTCGTCGATGGCTTCGTTGACCGCGGCGAGCGGGCGGGTCTCGTGGATGACCCTGGTGCGGCCCGCCGCATGCAGTTGGAAGACCTCGGCGAGGTCCTGTCGGGTGCCCACGATCGAGCCGATCACCGAGGTGCCGTTCAGGACGGTGTCGAAGATCGGGACCTGGATGGTGCCGTGCGCCGGCAGTGCCACCATCACCAGCTTCCCGCCGCGCCGCAACCCGGAGTTCACGGCGGTGAACGCGGCCTCGTTCACGGCCAGGGCGATCGCCGCGTGGGCGCCGCCGTGCTGCCTCAGCACTGCGCCGACGTCCTGCTTGCGGGCGTCGATGACGAGGTCGGCGCCGAGTTCCGTGGCCAGTTCGAGCTTCTCGTCGGTGACGTCTACGGCCGCGACGGTGGCTCCGGCGATCTTCGCGTACTGGACGGCCAGGTGGCCGAGGCCGCCGATGCCGGAGATCGCGACGAGCTGGGCGGGCCGGACGCCTGCGACCTTGAGTGCCTTGTACGTGGTGACGCCGGCGCAGGTCAGTGGGGCGGCTTCGAAGGCGCCGACGCCTTCGGGCACCGGTTGCGCGAAGTCGGCCCAGGCCAGCATCTTCTCGGCGTATCCGCCGTCGCAGCCGTAGCCGGTGTTGATCTGCTGCTCGCACAGCGTCTCCCAGCCGGACAGGCAGTGCTCGCACCGCCCGCAGGCCTTCCCGAGCCACGGCACGGCGACCCGGTCCCCCACGCTCAGACGGGTGACGCCGTCGCCGAGCTTCTCGATCAGGCCGACGCCCTCGTGACCGGGCACGAACGGCGGGATGGGCTTCACAGGCCAGTCGCCGTGCGCCGCGTGGATGTCGGTGTGGCACAGCCCGGAGGCCTCGACACGGATGCGGACCTGGCCGGGGCCGGGTTCGGGGTCGGGGCGCTCCTCGATGACCAGGGGCTCGCCGAAGGCTCGTACGACCGCTGCCTTCATGGGGTCAACTCCTCAGTGATGGGCGTCAGTTGTGGGCGACGACCGCGACGGGGGCGGCGGCGTGGTGCAGGACGGCGTGCGTGACGGGGCCGATGTGGAGGCCGACCGGACCCCGGCGGATGCGGCGGCCGAAGACGACCAGCGAGGCGTCCCGGGAGGCGTCGGTCAGGTGGTCGGCGGCGCTGCCGGCCCGGGACTCCTCCACCACGTCCACGTCCGGGTACTTCTGGCGCCAGGGGCGCAGGGCCTCGGCCAGGGCGGCGGACTGCTGCCGGATGATCTCGTTGTGGTAGTCCCGGTCGGCGGCGAGGCCGTAGGTGTAGTACGGCGGCAGGTTCCAGCCGTACAGGACCCGCAGTACGGCGGAGCGCCGGGTCGCCTCGTCGAAGACGAATCCGATCACCGAGTCGTCCGGGTCGGTGGGGTCGAGGCCGAGGACGACGGGCCGGTACCCGGTGGCCGCCGAAGGGATGCCTACCGGGTCCGGCTCGTGCTCGTCGGCGGCTTGTTCGCCGGCCCGGACCAGCACCACAGGACGCCGGGCGTGTGCGAGGACGGAGTGGCCGACGGAGCCGATCAGGAACCCGCCGATGCCGCTGAGTCCGCGGGAGCCGAGCACGAGCAGTTCGGCGTCCTCGGCCTCCTTGGTCAGCACGTCGGCGGGCGGCCCGCTCAGTTGCTCCACGCTCACCTGCACTCCGGTGTGGCGCAGCCGGACGCCCTCGGCGGTCTCGCGCGGGATCCGTTCGGTCCAGTGCTGCAGCGTCTCCGGGCCGAGCAGCGGGGCCTGGGCCATGGACTGCGGCACGGGCTCCCACACATGGACGATCTTCAACGGCAGACCGCGCAGCTTCGCCTCGCGGGCCGCCCTCCCCCACTGCCTCAAAGGCGTGGGAGGTGCCCCCATCACCGCGGCGCGGCTCTCGGGCGAGCCGTCCATGCCTGCGACAACGGTGCGCACCATGATTCTGCCTCCTGGTCGGGGATCCGCTTCCAGCATCGGTTCGGGCGCTGTGGTGCTGCAGGGGCCGCATGTCCCCGGCCGGGACCGACCGGCCCAAGGCGGCCACACGGCTGAACGGCCCATTCCGCACGTCCCGTTGGGACGGCGACACTGCAGGCTCTCGCGGTAGGCGGCACCGCAGTGGATTCTTGAGGCAGGCGGCGAGAGGAGATCCATGTCGCAGGCTTCGCGGTGGCGCCGTGCGGCGCCCGGGATTGCCGCGCTGAGCGGGTACCGCCGCTCCTGGCTGCGCGGCGACCTGCTGGCCGGGGTGACGGTGGCCGCCTATCTCGTGCCGCAGGTGATGGCGTACGCAAGCGTGGCCGGCCTGCAGCCGGTCACCGGGCTGTGGGCGATCCTTCCCTCGCTCGCGCTGTACGCCGTGCTGGGCACGTCACGGCTGCTGTCGGTGGGCCCCGAGACGACGGCCGCGCTGATGACGGCCGCCGTGGTGGCTCCCCTCGCCGGTTCCGACCCGGGCCGCTACGCCACGCTGGCCACGACGCTCGCAGCCACGGTCGGTCTGCTCTGCCTGGCCGCGCGGGTGCTGCGCCTGGGCTTCGTCGCCGACCTGCTGTCCCGTCCCGTCCTGATCGGCTATCTGGCGGGTGTGGCCCTGATCATGGTCGTGGACCAGCTGACCAAGCTGACCGGGGTACCCACGACAGGCTCGACGTTCTTCCCCCAGCTGTGGTCCTTCCTACGTCACCTGGGGCAGGCCCACCCGGCCACGGTGGTGTTCTCCGCCGCCACGATCGTGCTCCTGTTCGCGGTCCGGCGATGGCTCCCTCTGGCGCCCGGACCGCTCCTGGTCCTGGTGCTGGGCACCGCGTCCGTGGCCGCCTTCGACCTGGACGTCCGACACGGCATCAAGGTGATCGGCGCGGTACCCGCGGGCCTGCCCGACTTCGCCCTGCCGGACCTCACGCAGCTGCCGGACCTGGTGCTGCCCGCCCTGGGTGTCCTCCTGGTCGCGTACACCGACTTCATTCTCACCGCCCGGGGCTTCACCGCTGCCAACGAGGACGGCTCGGAACTGGATGCCAACCAGGAGTTCCTGGCCCTCGGCGCGGCCAATCTCGGGGCCGCCTGTCTGCACGGCTTTCCGGTGAGCAGCAGCGCCAGCCGCACCGCGCTCGCCTCCTCGACGGGGGCGCGGAGCCAGGCGTACTCGCTGGTGGCAGGTCTGGTGGTCGTCGCCGTGCTGCTGTTCCTCAGCCCGCTGCTGACCCACACGCCGTCGGCCGTGCTGGGCGCGATCGTGGTGTACGCCGCCGTTCGCATGATCGACCTCGCCGGCTTTCGCCGACTGGCCTCCTTCCGGCGGCGCGAACTGCTGCTGGCGCTCGGCTGTCTGGCCGGGGTGCTGACCCTGGACATCCTCTACGGCGTGATCGTCGCCGTCGGTCTGTCCGTGGCGGAGCTGCTGAGCCGGGTGGCGCGGCCGCACGACGCCGTCGAAGGGCTGGTGCCGGGCGTCGCCGGCATGCACGACGTGGACGACTACCCGCAGGCCCGGACCATCCCGGGCCTGCTGGTCTACCGCTACGACTCCCCGCTCTTCTTCGCCAACGCGCAGGACTTCCACCGCCGGGCCCTGGCCGCGGTGGACGAACAGACCACCCCGGTCCGCTGGTTCGTCCTCAACACCGAGGCGAACGTGGAGGTGGACATCACCGCCCTGGACGCGGTCGACGAGCTGCGCCGCGAACTCACCCGCCGCGGCATCGTATTCGCCCTCGCGCGGGTGAAACAGGACCTCCTGGACGACCTGGAGGCGTACGGGCTCACCGAAGCGGTGGGCAGGGACCTGATCTTTCCGACCCTGCCGACCGCCGTGACGGCGTATCGGAAGTGGTGCCGCGAGGGCTAGGCCGGTCAGCTCTTCACGGGCGTCCGCACGACGGGCCGGCGCGCCGTCGTCCCGGTCATCCCGGTCAATGCGAACGTCCCCGTGCCCGACGGCCGCCGTGCGGCACGGCGCTGCTGCCGCAGGACCAGCGCATCCAGTGCCGCGCTGAGCACAAAGGTGACCGCCATGGCGATCACCAGGAGAACGGCGGCCTGCC
This sequence comes from Streptomyces sp. NRRL S-646, assembly GCF_000720765.1. GTDB lineage: Bacteria > Actinomycetota > Actinomycetes > Streptomycetales > Streptomycetaceae > Streptomyces. Next base: position 269,475 of record NZ_JODC01000001.1, on the reverse strand, counting down.
GCCAGAACTCCGGAGTCAGGCTCGTACCCATGGTGTTCCCCCCTCTCCGCTCTCTCGGGTGGCTCTCTCACCGACATCGAACTGCGGGCGGGCGGGCGGCACAGCGTGCCACAGAGGCGGCGCGCACCGCCGGTCGGCCCGGTTGTGGGGCCGGGTGGCCCCTGGTCCGTTCCGGGCCGGGTGCACACGCTGGGGGTGGTAGCTCCGTACGCCTGAGTGGAGGCACGCCATGAACGCTCCCGCAACCACAAGCATGCCGCGGGCGCTGCCTGCCGAGCACCGGCAGCGGCTGATGCAGATCGCCCGGGAGGTGTCGTTCCCCGAAGGTACCCGGCTCTTCGAGGAGGGCGGTCACGCCGACCGGTTCTGGATCATCCGCACCGGCACCGTCGATCTCGACATGCGTGTGCCCGGCCGCCGGGCGGCCGTCATCGAGTCCCTCGGGCACAACGAACTGGTCGGCTGGTCCTGGCTGTTCGCCCCGTACACCTGGCATCTCGGCGCCGAGGCGGCTTCGCCGCTGCGGGCGTACGAGTTCGACGCCACGACCGTGCGGACGATCTGCCAGGAGGACCCCGTGTTCGGACGGACCGTCGCCCGGTGGGTGGGCGAGGTCGTGGCCCACCGGCTGCAAGCGGCCCGGGTGCGGCTGCTGGACCTGTACGCCCCCTACGGCAGTGGCAACGGGCGGTGAACCTGCCCGCCGCCGGGAGGACCGACGCGATCAAGGAGGCGTCGTGCACGCATCCCCGCACATCGTGAGTGACGTGATGACCCGCACCGTAGCCGCCGTCGGCCGCGAGGCGGCCTTCAAGGACATCGTGCGGACCATGCAGGACCGGAAGGTCAGTGCGGTACCCGTGGTGGACGGCGGGAACCGGGTCGTGGGGGTCGTCTCCGAGGCCGATCTGCTGCCCAAGGAGGAGTTCCGCGACAGCGATCCCGACCGGTACACACAGCTGCGGCGGCTGTCCGACCTCGCGAAGGCCGGCTCGGTCACCGCCGGCGAGCTGATGACCTCACCCGCCCTCACCGTACGGACGGACGCCACGCTCGCGCAGGCCGCGCGGGAGATGGCCCGGGCCCAGGTCAAGCGTCTGCCGGTGGTCGACGACAGCGGGCGGCTGGAGGGCATCGTCAGCCGGGCGGACCTGCTCAAGGTGTTCCTGCGGGACGACGAGGAGATCGCCGGGGAGGTGCGGCGGGAAATCGTCTCGTACCTGCTCCCGGCACCGGCCTCTGCGCTACGCGTCGAGGTCCGCGACGGGGTCGTGACGCTCGGCGGCCGGGTCCGCGACGCCTCCCTCGTCCCGGTGGCCGCGCGCCTGGTCCGGGCGATCGAGGGGGTCGTGGACGTGGAGTTCGCACTCGACGGACGCGACGGGCTCGACGGACACGACTGACAGGACCGGCCGGCGATCTGACCCGCGCCACCATCCCGGCTGCCGGCCAGTCGTCTCAGCCTGTCCTGTGCCCCCACTCCCGTTCGACCCGCTCCCATTCGGCTCCCCATCGCTCGGTGGCCCGCCGCTGCACGCGCAGCCGTACCAGCCGTCCGCCGCCGAGAACCGTCAGCCCCGTCGCCAGCCCGACTCCGGTTCCGGCCAGCACCACACGCGTTGCCGCCTCGGTGGAACTCACCGGCGCCGCAACCAGCCGACCACGCCCGTCCGTCCAGGCCCGGACCTCACTGCCCGGCTTCGCCGTGGGCGTCACGTCCACCGTGCCCGTACGGGCCGGCCCCTTCCCGTCGCTCCAGCGCACAGTCGCCAGCACCCGGTCGTACCGCACACCGGTGACGACGTCCCGCCCGCTTCCGGGCACGGTCTTCACAACCACCGCCGACACAGGCCGACGGCCCGCCCGGTCCTGGTTCACCACGTGCTCCGCGGCCTGCGACCCGACCACCCCGGCGGCAACCCCTCCGGCCGTCGCGGCCGTCCAGGCAGCCAGCACGATCCACGCCTCCACCACATCGCTGTGCCTCCGCAGCGGATTGCTGCGCCAGCGCCACCCCATGACCTGCGTGCGTCTGACGTTCCGCATCTGTCACACCCCCTTACGGGCGCAATGAGGACGGACACACCTAAAAGGTCTCACCAGATCGCCGTCTACGGGAGAGGCAGCCGCCTCTTCGGGCCACGGGGCCGGTCGGCGTACGGTGGCGGCGAGTGGGGCCGGTCGGCCCTAGTGCGTCCGGTCCTGACAGGTGATGATCGTCGTGACGTGCGGCCCGCAGCCCGTGCGTCATACATCCGGGGAAGGAGGGGTCGACATGACCGAGGCACGTATCTTCACGGCGCAGGACCCGATCCGCGTCTTCCTGCTCGACGACCACGAGGTCGTCCGACGCGGGCTGGCCGACCTGCTCGATGCCGAGCCGGACATTTCCGTCGTCGGCGATGCCGAGAACGTCGAGCACGCCCTAGTCCGCGCTCCCGCTGTGCGCCCCCACGTCGCCGTCCTGGACGTACGTCTGCCCGACGGCGACGGCATCTCCGTCTGCCGGGACCTGCGCAGCCGGATGCCCGAGCTCGCCGTGCTCATGCTCACCTCGTTCGACGACGAGGACGCCCTCCTGGACGCCATCATGGCCGGCGCCTCCGGCTATGTCCTCAAGCAGATCAAGGGCTCCGACCTGATCTCGGCGGTCCGCACCGTCGCCTCCGGCCAGTCCATGCTCGACCCGGCCACCACCGCCCGGCTCATGCGCTCCCTGCGCACGGAACCCGCCGAAGCCCCCGCAGTGGCGCCCGAGTTGGCGGGCCTGTCGCCGCGCGAGCGGGAGATCCTCGCGCTGATCGGGGACGGACTGACCAACCGTGAGATCGGCAAGCAGCTCTATCTGTCGGAGAAGACCGTCAAGAACCACATCTCCCGGCTACTGGCCAAGCTCGGAGTGCAACGCCGCGTGCAGGCCGCGGTCCTCGCCACGCACCTGGACCAGCCGGAGACGGGCGACCGACCCAAGCACTGATCACACCTTGCCGTACGGGACCACAGCGACGGGGCAGTGTGCGTACCGCAGGATCGACCGGCCGTCGGGGCCGGACAGCGCGGCCGCACTGCCGTTGCGCCGTCGTACGCCGACCACGACGAGCTGAGCGCCGGCGCTCGCCTCGACCAGCAAGCGGTTCCGGCGGCCCCGGACCGGGCCGGTGCGCACGGCGACGTCCGGATACTGCTCGCGCAGCCCGGCCAAGGCGCGTACGGCCGCTGTCCTGTGCAGGACCACCAGGTCCGCACCGCGCTCCGAGGCCGCCGCGAAGGCGAACTCGGCTGCCTCGCGAGCCCCTGGTGACTCGTCCTGCGCCAGGACGACGGGACCGGTCCGGCTCTGCCTGCAGCACACCACCAGCACCGGGCAGCCCACACAGGCCGTCAGATGGCCGGCGACCGAGCCGTGCAGGCGGCCGCGCATGCCGTGCGCGGGGCGGCTGCCCACCACGGTGAGGGACGCGGCGCGCGACGCGGACCCGAGCACCGTCACCGGCTCGCCGACGAGGACTTCGCGCGTGATCACCAGTCGGGCGCCACCTTGCGGGCCCGCCACTCGGCATCGGCCAGTGCCTCGTTCACCCGGTCCCGCAGCCCGCCGCCGTCCGGGTCCCAGGGCGCCACACCGGCCGGCACCAGCTCCTCGGACCACGTCAGGGCGTGCGCCAGCTCAAGGCCCACTCCGCGCCGGTCGGCCTCCCACGCCGCGGCTTCCACGGCCGCCAGACCCGACGGCGAACCGTCCACTCCCACCACGACCGGACCGTTCATGGTGCCCCTCCCTCGTCTGCGGTTCTCAGGATTGTCAGCCTTCGCCTGCCCGGCCCTGGCCGCACTGGGCCGACGGGCCCAGGGGGACGCGCCGACCGGCCCTCCATTGGGGGCCCGGCCGTGCGCTCAGTCGATCTCCAGTACCTCGTGCACAGGGCGGCGGGGCGTACCCGTCCCCACGGGCCCGTAGCCGAGGCGCAGCACCATGTGCACGAAGCCCATGGCCGAGCGTGGATCGCGGGCCAGCTCCCGCAGGTCCGCCCGCTCCAGTGCGTGGGAGGTCAGGGAGGTGGCCAGGCCGTCGAGTGTGGCCAGCAGGAGGACCCGCTCGAGCGCCTGTCCCGCGCGCAGCCAGTCGTCCGGGCGGTCGTTGCGCGTGCCCAGCAGTGCCAGGTGCGGGGTGGTCTCGAATACGGCTGTCGGACGGCCGGGCACCGGGTGCCGGCCGGCGAAGTCACGGACCGGAGCGCGGCCGGGCTGCTTGCTGGGGCCGAAGGCACGCTCCAGAATCCCGTCCACAGCCGTGCCGGCGCTCTCCGCCCCGATGCGGGTCCACCGTTCGACGTCCTCGAACCCCTCGGGGTGCAGACTGTCGCGCCCCTCGACATCGCGAACATGTTCCAGCAGGGACTCCACATGCCATGCGTCGGGGAAGACCAGCTCTGCGCCCTCCTGTAGAGCGGCGTCGGACAATGCGTCCTGGACGGCGACCGGGATCGGCTTGTCCTGGAAGGGATGGCGGCTGGTGTGCCGACGGGCGATCGCCGGGAACAGCGTCGCCAGGTCGCGGTCGGGCCGGTGGCTGTCGTCCAGTTGCACGACGGCGAGCAGCTCCCCGTCGGCCGGATCGGGCAGAAGACGTGTGTCGGTGTGCAGGCCGTGCTCGGCCGCGGCGATCCGGAGGTTGAACAGTGCCGCGCCGCAGCCGAGGTGCAGGGCGCGGTTGTCGGGGTCGGTGTGCGGCATCGCCCGCTCGAAGTCGGCACGCACTTCGAGGATCGCGTCCGCGCGGTGGTGGCGGAATCGCCACGGCTGCGCGTTGTGCAGAGAGGGCGCGGCGGTGGCGGCGGCCACCAGGGCCGTGACGTTCATCGTGTCGAGTGGTTGCGCCGGCATGGGGCGCACCTCCCCTCGGACAGGCGGGGCGGTGGTTTCAGTGTTTGGCGAGGGTGGGGCCGTCCCCGCGCAGCACGGCCAAGCTTCGGCGGTACTTCTCCTCGTCGATCTCCCCCCGGGCGAAGCGCTCGGCGAGCAGTTGCTCCGGCGCAGCGGCGGTAGGGGTGCGCGGGGGCTCCGGGACCCGGTTCAGGGTGCGGAAGAGCAGCACGACCCCGGTGATGAACAGGGCCCACAGCAGGACCGTGCCGATCGACATCGCGAACCAGTCCCATCCGTTCATGTCGTGACCGTTCCAGTACATCGCGGACCGCTTCCTTGTCTCGGACTGCTGCTCACGGCCACCTTCACACCCCGCACGACCAGCGGGTATGGGCCGATCGGTGCCGACCCGGGACCATCCGGCCCAAGCCCGGACCCCGTACGCCTCAGTCCCCGAGCAGCAGCCGGCCCGTCTCCCCCCGGCTGCAGGCAGACCGCCCGGTCCGGCAGCCGTATGTCGATGGGCGTGCCGTCGGACGACGGCACCGCGATCTCCAGCAGACCGCGCTCCAGCCTCAGTCGTACGCCCCAGTGCTCGTGATAGCGCAACGCGAACGCCCCGGCCTCCGTACGGCCGACGCTCGAACTCGCCCGCCGGGTCTCGACGTTCGGCGAGGTGGTGCAGGGAGTCGACGAGTCCACAACCCTGTTCGAGGCCCTGCGCTGCATGTCCTGCGGCAACTGCTTCGAGTGCGACAACTGCTATGGCGTGTGCGCGGCCGAGTGCCCGTGCGGGGCGATCGACATGGTGCCGGAGGAGTGAGCCGGACCCACCTGATCCCTCATTCCCCTGAGGGAATTGTCGGTCTTGTCCCTGGGTCGCAGGATCGAGCCGAAGAGACCTCCATCCTTCCGGCAAGGAGACGTACGTGATCGAGATCGACCCGCAGGACCTGGCCCACCGCTACGCGGCCCAGTGGACTGAACCGGACGCCGCAGCACGCCGTACGACCATCGAGCGGCTGTGGGCCGAGGACGGCACCCATGTCCTCCAGCCGCCCGTGGAGATCCGGGAGATCGCCGCGGGCCTCGGCTTCCGGCACCCCACCTTGGAGGCCCGAGGGCACGACGCGATCGAGATCCGCGTGGCGCGCAGCTACGAGGAGTTCGTGGCGAAGCAGGGCATCACCTTCCGGGCACGCCCCGACGCCGTGCGTCTCGACGACCTGATCAGGTTCGGCTGGGAGGCAGTGTCCGTCGAGACCGGAGAGGTGGTCGGCGGCGGTTCGGAGATCGTCGTGCTCGACGGAGAGGGCCGGATCAGGACGGACTACATGTTCCCCGGCTCGTGAGCGAAGGTCACCGCAGCGTCTGCGCCGGCGGCCGCCGACAGGGCCTCGGCGGTCGCCGGATCGGCCGGCAGGAAGGCCTCCAGTCTCAGCTCGGCGAGCGTGACGTCGACGGCGGTGGCGAAGGTCGTCACGGTCGTCATCAGGTGCAGCTCACCGTAAGAGGACGCGAGGCGCAGCGGGACCGCGAAGCCCAGCTGTGCGTCCGAGGGCTGCAGGTCGGGGACGTGGCAGGCGAGTTCGGCGCGCAGTTCGGGCAGGCGGCCGAGGGCAGCCAGGATGTGCCGCGCCCATTCGGCGAGGTTGCGGATGCGTGGCGCCAGACCGTCGGGGTGCAGAGCGAGCCGGTAGACGTTCTTGCCCGGACCGACCAGGTCGGGCGACGCGCCTTCGGTGATCAGGTCGAAGGCGGCGTTCGCAGCGACCAGGTCACCGCCTCGGTCCACGACCACCGCCGGATACGGCAGGTGCCCACGGAGGATGTGGTCGATCGCGGTGCGGACGGGGGCCAGTGCGGGGGCGTCGAGTGAGCTCTCGGGGTAGACGGGCGCGTAGCCGGCGGCCAGCAGCAGCTCGTTGCGCTCGCGCAGCGGCAGTTGGAGCGACTCGGCCAGCCGCACGACCATGGCGCGGCCCGGGGCTGACCGGCCTGATTCGATGAAGCTCAGGTGCCGTTGGGTGGTACCTGCCCGCAGAGCCAGCTCGAGCTGGCTGATCCGGCGGTGGGTACGGCGTTCGCGCAGCGCGCTGGGGAAGTCCACGGGTCTGTTGTAACGACCCGCGAGGCGTCGCTGCCATTCCCTGCGGGGAATTGTCGCTCTTCGGGCCCGTGGCCAGGATCGCCGTCATGGACATCGGCATCCTTCTTCCGACCGGCAACGCCCAGTGGAACGCGTCCGACGACCCCCGCGAACTGATCGACTTCGCGCGTCGGGCGGAACGCTCGGGGTTCTCCTCTCTCTTCGTCAACGACTCCCTGATCAGCCCGCGTATCGAGGCCCTGACGATGCTGGCTGCGCTCGCCCCGGTGACCGACGCCGTGACCCTGGGCACCGCCGCGCTGCTGCCGTTCCTGCGCCGGCCGATTCAGACCGCGCAGTCCCTGGCCTCGCTCGACCTGCTCTCCGGCGGCCGACTCGTCGTGACCGTGGGCGCCGGCTTCCCCGGCCGGTTCGGGCGGCCCTTCTACACCCTGTCCGAGGTGCCGTGGCAGCGGCGCTTCGACCGGCTGGACGAGACGGTCTCCCTGTGGCGGAACCTGTGGGCCGGCGCCCGCTCCTTCCAGGGCGAGATCCTCCGGTACGCCGACATCCCGCCGGCGACCAGACCGTACCGTCCCGGCGGGCCACCCGTCTGGCTGGGCGGCGCGACCCCCGCGGCGCTGGCCCGCACCGGCCGGATGTACGACGGCTGGCTGCCCTACCCGCCCCACCCCGGCGACTACGCAGCCGGGCTCCTGGACCTCCGGAAGGCTGCAGCCGACGCGGGCCGTGCGCCCGAGGACGTCACCGCGGCACTGTTCGTCACGGTGCGCGTCGACGAGGACGCCGAGCACGGCCGCCGGGCGCTGGATGCCTACGCACGGGCCAACTACGGCCTGCCGCTTGAGGAACTGGAGCAGATCCAGGCTGTCGTCACCGGCTCGGCCGCCCAGGTGCGCGAGGGGTTGGCGCGGTACGTGGCCGCGGGTGCGCGACACCTGGTGTGCCGTCCGGCCGCCGTCGGTATGCGAGCCCTTGGCAACCAGATGGAGCGGATCGCCGACCTGATCCCGCTGCTGCAAGCACCGTGACCGGGCATCCCGCCGGAGCCGCCCGCAGAGCGGCCCCGGCGCGCAGGGCGTGGGTCAGCCGACGAACTCGCCCACGGCAGTCTTCAGTTCGTTCAGTCCCTTCTTCGCGTCGGTGAAGAACGTCCCGGTCCTCGGGTCGGTGTAGAGCTCGTTTGTCGACGTCGGCGTAGCCGTGGCCCATCGAGCGCTTGATGAAGACGACGCTCTTGGCCCTGCCGACGTCGAGGATCGGCATGCCCTAGATCGCGTTGCCGGGACAGCGGGCGACCGGATTGGTCACGTGGTTGGCGCCGATGACGAAAGCAACGTCCGCCTGCGGGAACTCGGAGTTGACCTCGTCCATCTCCTTCAGCTGTGTAGGGGAGGTTGGCCTCGGCCAGGAGGACGTTCATGTGTCCGGGCATGCGGCCCGCGACCCGGGTGGACGGCGTAACTGACGTCGATGCCGAGGTCGGAGAGCATCTTGGCGAGGTCGCCGAGTTCGTGCTGGGCCTGGGCCGCGGCGAGGCCGTAGCCGGGGCCGAAGATGCGGTCGCGGGGCACAGGTTGACGAAGTACTGGCCGGTGCTGGGGGCCTGCCACTTGCCGCCGATGAAGTTCTCGGACCGGGGCACGACGTCCACGGGCCTGCCGGGCCTGACGCGCCTGCCGGGGCCGTGACCGACTTCGCCCGACCCGCTCAGCCCCTGGGCAGCGGAACGTGCCAGGCCAGTACGGTGCCGCTCGCGGGCCCGGTGCCGAAGTCCAGCGCTCCGCCCAGCTGCTCGGCCCGTTCGGCAATGTTCCGCAGACCGCTGCGGCGGCCCCCGGGCGGGATGCCCACGCCATTGTCCGTGACCGTCAGCCGGACCTCTCGGCCGTCGGTCTCCAGGACGACGTCGGCACGGTCGGCGCCGGCGTGCCGGGCGATGTTGGTCAGGGCCTCGGAGAGGACGGCCTCGACATGGGCGGCGACATCCTGCGGCACATCCGTGTCCAGCAGGCCTTCCATCCGCAAGCTGGGTGCGAAGCCCAGCACCGGGGCCGCCTCGCCGACCACGCGCACCACCCGCGCCCGCAGCCCGGTTCCGGCACCGCCCTCACGCGCCCGCAGACCGAAGATCGTGGACCTGATGATCTTGATTGTCTCGTCCAGGTCGTCGACCGCCCGCACCACGCGTTCGGCGGCCTCCTGGTGCTCGATGAAGCGACCCGCGCTCTGCAGCGTCATCCCGGTGGCGAACAGCCGCTGGATCGCCAGGTCGTGCAGGTCGCGGGCGATCCGGTCACGGTCCTTGAGCACCGCGATCTGCTCGGCGTCCTGGCGGCGTTCGGCCAGTTCCATCGCGATGGCCGCCTGTGCGGCGAAGGCCTGCAGGGGAACGGTCTCCGTCTCCGTGAAGCCCGGCCGGCCGGCCTTGCGCGCCAGCAGGACCACGCCGCGCGGGCCAGGCTCCCCCGTGCCGATGGGCACGGCCACGGCGGGTCCCAGTCCCTCGAAGCGCACGGGCTCCCGCGAGATCCGTTCGTCGTGAGCGGCATCCTCGCTGGTCACCGGGGCGGCCTCGGAGAACGCCAGACCCATGAGGCTGCGGTCCAGGGGCAGCACGAGGCCGCGGTGCGCCTCGGCATCCATCCCGACGGCGATCTCCACGGCGAGCGAGGCGGTGTCCTCCATGGGCAGGGCGACCGCCGCCAGGGCCGACCCGGTGATCTCCCCGGCCCGCTCGGCGATGAGGCGGAGGACGTCGGTGCGCGCACGGCCGGACATCAGGTCGTGAGCGATCTCCGCGTTCGCCTGCAGCCAGCGCTCGCGCAGCCGGGACTCCTCGTACAGGCGGGCGTTGTCGATGGCGACACCGGCCGCCACGGCCAACGTCGCCAGGACCGACTCGTCCTCCTCGTCGAACTGCACCCCGCCGCGCTTCTCGGTCAGGTACAGGTTGCCGAAGACCTGCTCGCGCACCCTGATGGGAACCCCGAGGAAGGTGTTCATCGGCGGGTGGTGGGCCGGGAAACCGTAGGACTCGGGATGCTGGGAGATCTTGGCCAGCCTGAGCGGCTCGGGGTGGCGGATGAGCTCCCCGAGGATGCCGTGGCCCTCGGGGTACGGGCCGATCCTGGCGATCTGTTCCTCGGTGACCCCGACCGTGTGGAAGGCCGACAGGCGCCTGCCGTCCGGTCCGATCACGCCGAGGGCGGCGAACTCCGCGTCGACCAGCGTCGCCGCGGCCTCCACGATGCTGCGCAGTGCCTGCTCCAGGTCGAGCTCCCGGCCCACCGAGAGCACGGCCTCCAGAAGGCTGTGCACCCGGTCACGTGTGCCACGCGCCGCGTCCAGGCGGGCCTGCAACTCCTCCAGGAGCTCGTCCAGCCTCAGCTGCGGCAGCCGCACCCGCGCCGCCTGGGACTCCTCAGGGCTTCCCACCGCAGATCCTCCAGCTCCCCGTGCCATGCCAACGGCCGAACGCCCGGTCATGTGCCACGGTAACGGTCCAGTACAGGGGGCGGTACGGGACGATCCGGGTTCACGGGGCTCCGTCGCCGGTCAGGGGCGCGGCAGGCGGGCGGCGACGTACTTGGCCAGGTCGACGAGCCGGTTGGTGCAACGCCACTCGCTGTCGTACCAGCCTAAGACCTTGACCAGCACACCGTTCGCCCGGGTCAGCGGGGCGTCCAGGACGCACGAGGCGGGGCCGCCGACGACGTCGCGGGAGACGATCGGGGCGTCGGAGACCCGCGGGACGCCCTTGAGCGGACCGTCCCCGGCCTCCCGGTATGCGGCGTTGATCTCGTCCGCGGTCACCGGCCGTTCGAGGACCACGTTCAGGTCGGTCAGCGAGCCGTCCTCCACGGGCATGCGTACGGCGACGCCGTCGAGGGTGCCGGCCAGCTCCGGCAGGACGAGGCCGACGGCCCGTGCGGCCCCGGTGCTGGTGGGGATGATGTTGACGGCGGCACTGCGGCCGCGGCGCAGGTCCTTGTGCGGCCGTCCAGGACCACCTGGTCGTTGGTATAGCCGTGGATGGTGGTCATCAGGCCCTTGACGCTGCCGAAGTGCTCGTCGAGCACCTTCACCATGGGGCCACGCAGTTGGTGGTGCAGGAGGCGTTGGAGACGACGTGGTCGCTGTCGGGGTCGTAGGTGCCTTCGTTGACGCCCATCACGAGCGTGGCGTCGACGCCCTTGCCCGGCACGGACAGCAACACCTTGCGGGCGCCCGCCTGTCAGGTGCGCTGCGGCCTGTTCGCGGGTGCGGAAGCGGCCGGTGACTCGATGACGACGTCCACGCCGTGCTCGCCCCGGGCGAGGGCGGCCGGGTCGCGTTCGGCGGTCACGGCGATGCGGTGGCCGTCGACCGTCAGGGAGCTGTCGTCGTGCTCGACGGTGCGGTGCAGCCGGCCGTCTGTGGAGTCGTACACCAGGAGATGGGCCAGCGCCGCCGGTGAAGTGATGTCGTTGACCGCCACAACCTCGACCGGTGTGCCGGTTCCGCCGTCGGCCCGCTCCAACACACAGCGCAGGTAGTTGCGTCCGATGCGGCCGAAGCCGTTGATGCCCACACATACGCTCAAGTCCGTCGCCCTCCCGGTCGTTGCCCGGCTGTGTCCGGGGTCTGCCGTCGGCCTGCTGACGGCGGGCGGGGTTGGGGCCGGACGGGGGCGAGCGGGGGACGTTCGGCCCTGGATATCAGTGGCCTTGCTGCCGGAACCGGTCCTGGGCCTGGGTGGCGATGACGGCGGCCTGGATGCGGCGTTCCACGCCGAGTTCGGCCAGCAGGCGTGAGATGCGGTTCTTCACCGTCTTCTCGGCGAGGAAGAACCATCGGCCTATGTGCCGGTTGGTCAGGCCTTCGCCGATGAGGGCGAGGATCTCCCGCTCCCGGTCTGTCAGGCCCGGCAGCGGGTCGGATTCCTGCCCGCCGCGCAGGCGGGCCATCAGCCTGGTGGTGGCGCTCGGATCGATCAGGGACTGGCCGACGGCGACCTTGCGCACGGCGGACAGCAGGTCCGAGCCCTGGATCTGCCTCAGGACGTATCCGGACGTGCCCGCCATGATCGAGTCGAGCAGAGCCTCCTCGTCGTCGAACGAGGTCAGCATGAGGCAGGCCAGCTCGGGCAGGCGTGAGCGCAGCTCCCGGCGGACCGTCACGCCGTCGCCGTCGGGCAGCCGCACGTCCAGCACCGCCACCTGCGGGCGGAGTGCCGGAACACGGACCATGGCCTGCTCGACTGTGGATCCGTCACCGACCACGGTGATGTCCGGCTCGTGCGGGCGGCCATCCGCCACGCCGACCGGCCCTGGCTGGCCACGGCCGACCTGCACGTCGGCGGCCGGCAGGTGGTCGTCCTCGCCGAGGAGTCCACCGGCCGGGAGGTCGTGGACCTGCTCCAGGACCGGCTGCGCCGCCAGACCGACAAGGCCGCCCACGCCCGGCACGACGGTCACCGGACCGAGGCGCCGCCGTGGCGGGGCGGCGGTCAGCAGTCGGCGTAAGGCCTCGTTCGGAACGGCCCGATCGGTCACGGTCCACCGGTCGGGCCGCTGTCATGTGCTGCCTCGCCGGGACGCGGGCCGACCGGCCCGCACAGGTGACCAACGGCCCACTGACCAGGCCCCGGGCGCACGACAACGTGGGGCGTCGTGGTTCCCGATCGGCCGGCGAGGACGAGGAGTTGTGTGATGGCGAAGGCGTATCTGGTGGGCAGCGGGATCGCGGCGCTCGCCGCGGCCACGTTCCTGATCCGTGACGGCGGATTCGACGGGGCGGACATCCACCTCTTCGAGGAACACCACACCCTCGGGGGCAGTCTGGACGCGGGCGGCAGCGTGGATGCCGGCTACAGCATGCTCGAAGGGCGGATGTTCGAGGCCGAGTTCCGCTGCACGTACGACCTGCTGTCCGCGATCCCCACCCTCGATGATCCCGCGGTGTCCGTGACCGAGGAGATCCTGGCGGGGCACGAGGAGTTCGCCTGGGACGACGTGGCACGTCTCGTCGACGGGTCCGGAAAGATCGTCGACACCGCCTCGATGGGGTTCTACGAGCGCGACCGGCTGGAACTGGTCCGCTGTCTGGCGAGCCCCGAGGGGCACCTGGAGGGCAAACGCATCACGGACTGCTTCGGCGAGCACTTCTTCACCACGAACTTCTGGTTCATGTGGTGCACCACGTTCGCCTTCCAGCCCTGGCACAGCGCGATCGAGTTCCGCCGCTACCTGAGGCGGTTCATCCATCTCTTTCCTGAGTTCGCGTCGATGTCGGGCATCCACCGGACCCGCTACAACCAGTACGACTCGATCGTGCGGCCCCTGACGGCCTGGCTGCGCGAGCGCGGCGTCACCGTGCACACCGGAAGCCGGGTCACCGACCTCGGGTTCGCGCCGGGGCAGGACGGCACCACGGTCGAGACCCTCTACGTCTCCCGCCGCGGCCGCGACGAGAAGATCGCCGTGACTCCCGAGGACCTGGTCCTGGTCACCAACGGCTCGATGACGGACGCCTCCAGCCTCGGTTCGCACACCACGGCGCCGCCTCCGCCCGGCCACCGCTCGCCGGCGTGGCTGCTGTGGCACCGCATCGCCCGCGGGCGCGAGGACTTCGGCAACCCGGCGGCCTTCGACAAGCATGTGAAGGAGTCTCGCTGGGAGTCGTTCACCGTCACCGCCAAGGATCCCGTCTTCCTGGACGCGCTGGCCGAGTTCGCGGGCCGTGAGAGCGGCAGGGGCGGGCTGATGACCTTCACCGACTCCAACTGGCTGCTGACGATCGTCGCCAACCGCCAGCCGGTCTACCGCGATCAGCCAGAGGGCGTCTCCGTGTGGTGGGGCTACGGTCTGTTCCCCGGCCGCGCGGGCAACCACACGCCCAAGCCGATGACGATGTGCTCCGGCCGGGAGATCCTCGAGGAGGTGCTGCACCATCTGCACTTCGACAAGTCGTCGGCGGCCCGGGTCCTGGAGACCTCAACCGTCGTGCCCTGCGTGATGCCGTACATCACCAGCCAGTTCCTGGTGCGCCGCCGCGAGGACCGCCCCCATGTCGTGCCCGAGGGATCGGTCAACCTGGCCTTCATCGGGCAGTTCGCGGAGGTGCCCGACGACGTCGTCTTCACCGTCGACTACTCGGTGCGCACCGCGTGGACCGCGGTGGCCCGGCTCCTGCACCTCGACCGGCAGCCTCCCGAGGTCTACAAGGGGCACCATGACCCCCGTGTCCTGGCTGCGGCTCTGGAGACGATGCACCGTCGGTGACCGGTTTCGAGTCGGTCGGCGGGCCTTGTGTGCGCGGCCAGGAGTGCAGGCCGGCCGCGCGGGCCGACCGGCTCAGGCTGGGATCCGGTCGGCTTCCGTCAGCCGGGCATCCGCTTCCTCCATTGGGGGCCGACCTGCGCCCACTGCGCGTCCCACTCCGCCAGGCGCCGCCGGTCCAGCCGTCCGCGTACGAGCTGCCCGCCGACCAGGACCACGGCCCCGGCTCCCATGGCTGCAGACGGCGCTGTTCAGCGCCGTCTGCAGCCATGCCTCGGTCGCGCTCGCGGGTTCGAGGACCAGCCTGCCGGTGTGATCGGTACAGCTGGTGACCCGGGTGCCGAGGGCGGTGCCCGGCTCGACCCTCGTGGTGCCGGTGTGCGTCGAAGGGTCAGCAGCGACCCAGCGCACCTTCGCCCACACCTTTCGGCGGTGCGTCGTTGTGCTTCCTCGATTGCTGCAGCGTGCCGCCCATTCCTTCCGCTCGCAGTGGTGCGGCCCCGGTGATCATCTCGGGGCCGCAGGCCCTCCGACCGCACGACGCGTGCCGGTGGCCCGCTGTCACTCTCTGCCGCGGTGCGCCATGGGAAGGTGGGCCAAGAGTCCCCGTCGCGGGCCCGGGGGTCCTGGTCCGCGGGGTGCGGAGGGGGCGGACGGCCCTGTCGGGCTCGCGCCTCGCCGACATCGGGTGCGGCGGCGCTCAGGGCGACAGACGGACCCCGTACAGGCTGCGTCCGCCCACGAGTTCGCGGCCGGTGATCAGTTCGGGCTCGATGCGGACGAAGACCTCCTCGGGCGAGGGCGCCCACGAGCGGGGGCCGGTCCGGGTCAGGCGCTCGTGCTCGTCGGGGTCGCGCACCACCCTGGCCGCCCCGGTGACGACGACGCTCCAGCCGGAGTGCGCCACCGCATCGACCTCGTCGACCTCGAAGGCGACCACCGTGCCGTCGACGGCGCGGGCCAGTTCGGAGGCCGCCGAGGTGCGCAGCAGCACCGCTCCGTCACTGTCGAGGGAGAAGTTGACGGGCAGCACCGCGGGCAGGGCCTGCCGGGTGTGGACGATGCGGCCGACAGGCACCTGCGCCAGGAGACGCAGGCACTCCTGCCGTTCGAGTTCGCGGAAACCGTCGTTCGGATACATGAGCCAGCCCGTCTCTCACCTGGATGCGACGCTGGAGCGTCCGGTCCATCGTCCGTCGGGTCGGGGCGGCGGGTGAGGGTCCATCGGTCCCCGCCCGGCCGCAGAACGTCCCGCGTCACACCGTGATGCGTCGCCCGGTGAGGCTGAGGGGATCGATGCGCACCCACTGGTCGCGGTGGCCGCCGGCCCAGGGCTCGTTGCGGGCGTCCTCGGCGAGCCGGCGCACCTCGTCGGGGTCCGTCACGGTCCGGGCACGGCCCCGCACCAGCACGCTCCAGCCCCTGCTGAACGCGTCGTCGATGCGGTCGACCTCGAAGGCGACCTGGCAGCCGGACGCCTGCGACGGTGTGCTGCCGGGTTCGGTGCGGAAGACGATGGCACCCTCGACGACGCTGTAGTTCACGGGCACGACGACGGGCCCCGAGACCGTGGGCACCGCGATCCGACCCACTCCGTGCGTGGAGAGCAGAGCCCGGCACTCCGAGACGCTCAGCGACGTGAAGTCGGGACGGCGGGAGGCCTGCCCCAGGCCGCTCGGCAGTTCGGTGTCGCCGCCGGCGAGATCCCGCACTGTGGTCTCCAGGCCCTCGGCCAGCCGGAGCAGGACGCCCCGGCCCGGTGCGGCGCCGGGGTACTCCTCGAGGTATTGGAGGTAGCCCGGCGTCATGCCGGCGCGGGTGGCTGTCTCCTTCCGGCTCAGTCCGAGTTCCGCGCGCCGGGCGGCGAGACGACGTCCGAGATCGCCCAGCGCATGGCCCTCCGCCGTCCGAGACGGTGCCTTGTCCGCCATGGCCCCTCACTCCCTCTCGCCCGGCCGGGCGAGACCCTACGCCCGGATTGATCCTTAGATCCAGCATGTCCGGATCTGGCGGGGCGGGCTTGGGCCGGTCGGCCCTCACTGCCAGGCTGGACGGGACCGCTTCCGCGCCGCGCCGGTCAGGTGTAGATGATCTGGCCGCCGGCCGCTTGCCCATAGAACTCTCCGTGGTAATGACGCCCTGCACCCGGTCCACGAGGTCGTCCTTGCCGAGCTCGATGAGGTCGACCGAGGCCTTGCAGGCCTAGATGCCCGCACCGGTGTCAGTGATCATCTCGATGAACCCGGGGACGGGCGGGATGTCGAGCTTGTCCATCTTGCGTTCCATGAAGCGGGTGACAAATCCGGCACAATAGGCATCCCGCCCAGGAGTGTCGGCAGGTGCAGGACCGGGATTGCCGACGGTGGCCGGCTTGATGTGCTCCCAGCGCTTCTTCGTGATGGCGTCCAGGCCGAAGAAGGTGAAGAACAGGTCGGCCTCGATCCCTTCGGCGCGGGCTCCGTTGGCCATGATCAGGGCCGGGTGGACCCCTTCCAGGGACCCCTGGGAGACGATGATCGAGATGGTGCGATCCACGCCTCCACCACATCGCTGTGCCTCCGCAGCGGATTGCTGCGCCAGCGCCACCCCATGACCTGCGTGCGTCTGAATTTCCGCATCGGTCACACCCCCTCACGGACGCAATGAGGACGGACACACCTAAAAGGTCTCACCAGATCGCCGTCCAGGGGAGAGGCAGCCGCCTCTTCGGGCCACGGGGCCGGTCGGCGTACGGTGGCGGCGAGCGGGGCCGGTCGGCCCTGGTGCGACTCTGGCTGACGAGCGCTTCGGCACTCGACTCCCTCAAGTCCAAGAGCATCGTCACGCGTTCCCACGCCCTCGCCGACGCAGTCAAGGCCACACTGCGCACGTATGCCGACAACGGCAGCCTCGGGGAGGCGCTGCGGCTTTTTGACGATCGGCACGTGTGCGTGGAGACGATCTATGCGGCCAGTCCCTCGCCGAGGGTGGCGCGGTACTCGCGTTCATAGTCGATCGGGCTCTTGAAACCGCACACGCTGTGTAGCCGCCCGGTGTTGTAGAAGTCTTGAGCACGCTGTTGAACGCCTCGCTCACAGCGTGGTCGAAGCAGGATCCCCGCCTCGCCCTGCCGCTCGATCAGAACGGCGAACCCGCGACAGGGTTCAAGAGGCACGTGTGTTCCGGGGCCCCGTTTCTCGGGGCAGGAGTGCTGCCGCGGCCAGGCCGCCGAGGCCGATGGCGGCCAGGGTGATCATGGCGGCGGCGTAGGCGCCCTTGGAGAGACCGGAGACGAGGATGGTGCCGGAGATGGCCGTGCCGAAGGACGAACCGAGGTTGGACACGCTGCGGGAGAGGCCCGAGATCTCTCCCTGTCGTTCCTCGGGAAAGCTCGACTGGACGACGTTGACGGAGGGGGTCAGCATGACGCCGAGGCCGAGTCCGATGAGGAGGAGGCCGGGGACGAAGGCCCAGGCGGTGGAGAGGCTCCCGGTCAGGGTGATCAGGACGACGACTCCGGCGAGGGTGACGACGAAGCCGGTCATGATGAGCGTTCGCTGGGAGTGCCGGCGGGCCAGGCGCTCGGCGGAGAGCGACGTGGCCAGCAGGCCCAGGGTGGCCGCGGTGAAGACGACCCCGGTCTGGACGGCGTCGTAGCCGCGGACGACCTGCAGGTAGGCGGCCACCGTGAACGACGTGCCCAGGAGCAGCAGCCACTGGACGTTCTGCGTGACGAGTCCGAGGTTGGACGTGCGGTTGCGGAAGAGACTCAAGGACAGCAGGGGCTCCCGGCCGGAAGCTTCCTTGGCGCGGACGGAGCGGAAGAACCACCAGAGCACGAGTGCGCCGGCGGCCAGCAGGGCGATCATGAGCCAGACGTTGTTGTCCGCGGCGAGGATGCCCATGACGACGAGGACGAGGCCGACGGCGGACAGGACCGCCCCGGTGGTGTCGAAGGGGCGGGTGGGATCGGGGGGCAGCGGGTCGTCCATGCGTCGGCTGAGCAGGACGATCACCGCGATCACCAGGGCCTGGAACACGAAGGCCGCACGCCAGCTGATGACGGTGGTGATGAGTCCGCCGATCAGCGGCCCGGCGGCGGCCCCGAGGCCGCCCAGTGCCATGACGACCCCGAACGCACGGGCGCGGGAGGAGACGTCCGGGTAGAGGAGGGTCGTGAGGATGTAGACAGGCGGGATGAGCAGCGCGGTGCCGATGCCCTCGAGGATCGAGTTGCCGAGAATCAACACGCCGAGTCCCGGTGCGGCCGCACTCAGCAGGGCGCCGACCGCGTAGACGACGAGACCGGTCAGGAAGCAGCGTTTGCGGCCGTAGCGGTCGGTCAGTTTGCCGCCGGGGATCATCAGCGCCGCCATCACGAGCAGGAAGACCGTGATGGCCACCTGGACGCCTTGGACGGTGGTGTCCAGGTCCTCGCTGATGTCGTTGATCATCACATTCATGTTGGAGCCGGCGAAGCTGCAGATGAACTGCGCCAGGGCGAGGGCGGCGAGCACGCGTCCGTGCTCGGTCGGCGCCAACTGCGCAGGCCCGGCCGCCCCCGCGTCAACCACGGGGGTCGCCCTCGTGCGCGGCCCTGTCGGGCACGGTGAGGCCATGGGTTGCCGGATGCCCGCGGTGGTAGCCGGATCGTCCACGCCGCGGTCGGGTCTTGGCCTTGTCCAGTTCCTCGTCGAGCGCTATGGCCGCCGCGACCAGGGCGAGGTGGGTGAACGCCTGGGGGAAGTTGCCGAGTTGCTCGCCCGAGGGGCCGATCTCCTCGGCGAAGAGGCCGACGTGGTTGGCGTAGGTGAGCATCTTGTCGAAGGCGTAGCGGGCCTGCTCGAGCATGCCACTGCGGGCGAGGGCCTCGACGTAGAAGAAGCTGCACAGGTTGAAGGTGCCCTCGGAGCCGCGCAGGCCGTCGGGGGATGCCTTCGGGTCGTAGCGGTAGACGAGGCTGTCGCTGACCAGTTCCTCGTCCATGGCGTCCAGGGTGGTCAGCCAGTCCGGATCACGCGGCGAGACGAAGCCGACCCTGGGCATGAGCAGCAGTGACGCGTCCAGGACGTCGGTGTCGTAGTGCTGCACGAACGCCCGCCGCTTGTCGTCCCAGCCGCGCTCGACGATCTGACGGAAGACCGTGTCCCGCGCGGCGGTCCAGCGAGCGACGTCGGCCGGGCGGGAGAACTCGGTGGCCGCGCGGACGCCGCGGTCGAACGCCACCCACGTCATCAGCCGGCTGTAAGTGAAGTCCTGTCGGCCGCCCCGGGTCTCCCAGATCCCCTCGTCAGGCTGATCCCAGTGGTCGGCGAGCCAGTCCAGAACGTCGCTCAGCGCCTTCCAGCCACGAATGGCACCGATGTCACCGTCCACGATGAGCGCGTCCGACGCCTCGCCGTAGATGTCGAGCTGAAGCTGGCCGGCCGCCGCGTTGCCCGCGCGGACCGGGCTGGATCCCAGGTAGCCCTCCAGGTGGTCCAGGGTCTCTTCGGTCAGGTGCGGATCGCCGTCGACCCGGTACATGATCTGCAGCGGGTCCGCCGAGGCCGCCGCCTTGTCCACGATGCGTTCGCGCAGCCAGTGGCGGAAGGCGTTCGCCTCCTCCAGGAAGCCCAGGTCGATCAGCGCCTTGACGGACAGCGACGCGTCACGGACCCACGTGTAGCGGTAGTCCCAATTGCGCTCACCACCGACCTGCTCCGGCAGTCCCATCGTGGCGGCGGCGATGGGCGCTCCCGAGGGGGCGTAGGTGAGCAGCTTGAGCGTGATCGCCGAGCGGTTCACGATGTCCTGCCAACGGCCCCGGTAGGTGCATGACCGCAGCCACTCCAGCCAGAAGGCGCGGCATGTCTCCAGCGCGTCGGTGACCTCTTCCAGGGAAGGGCGGGGTGGGGCGGGATCGCCGTCCGCCGTGCTGGTCAGTACCACTGCGGCCGCCTCGCCGGCCGACAGGGTGAAGCGGGCGGTGATGTCGTTGCCGTCCGCGAGGAGCGCGACACCGGTGGTGGACTGCAGATGCAGGTCCGTCCCCGGGCCACGGAAGAGCACGGAGTGATCATCGGCCCGCGAGAGCCGGTGCTCGGCGCGGCCGTAGTCGAAGCGCGGCTGGCAGGTGAGGGCGAAGGGCAGACTGCCCCGGACGACCCGTGCGATCCTCACCAGGCAGTGCGTGTCCGTCGGGGCCGCGGAGTCGATGGGCACCATGAAGTCGGCCACCTCACCGACTCCACCGGGCGCCATGTACCGGGTGACCAGGATGGCCGTGTCGGAAAGATACAGCTGACGTACGGTCATGCCGTCGCCGTCCGGGAACTCTGCGGCAAGTCGGCAGTGCCCGCCGCGCTCGCTGTCCAGGAGCGAGGCGAAGACACTGGGCGAGTCGAAGCGGGGCGTGCACCACCAGTCGATGTTTCCGCCGGACGACACCAGGGCGGCGGTCTGGAGGTCGCCGACCATGCCGTGTTCCGCGATGGGCGGGTACCTGTCCACAAGACCCTCCTTGCTCGGTCCGCCACGCCTGCCGCAGCTCGGGCAGGCACACGTCGGCGGCCTGTCGACGCCAAGCGTTCACCGGCGCCACGGCCGCCGCCTCACCCGGCGCGGGTGAAACCGGACCGGTCCGGGTCTCCTTGGACAGAACAGCTACCAGGGCCTTCTCCTCGACGGTGCCCCGGGCGCGGCCGCGGCGATCTGCGACTTCCTCATCCGCTTCTCGCGCAACGGCACGCGCACCGCCCCAGGCTGCGTGATCACGGTTCCGGACGCGTACGTGGACACGTACCGGCCGCCTCACCTCCGTGTTCCTCGTATCCGCACGGGACCGCCTGAGTACACAGCGGTCAGGACGTAGATCGACATGCTCACGGCGACACCGCTTTCGCAACGCCTCGACGCCCTGTCCGCCGGCCCGTGTCCCGACCTGGTGCTCGACCTGCGCCCCGTGACCTTCATCGACGACAGCGGCCTGCGCCTGCTGTGCCGGGCACGGAACCGGGTACTGGCCCGGCAGGGCAGGTTCCGGCCGGGGGCCGACAGCGGTCGCCTCCTGCGTATCCTGCGGCCCGCCCTGCCGGCAGACGTCTTCGAGATCCTCCCTGACCTGCACACGGAACACTTCGATGCTCCCGAACCGGGCACCGTCTCCGCCGTGGCGGGCTGACTCGATCGGCTTGTGCGGCCGAGTCCTCGCTTGCAGCGGCTCCTGGCTGGGACGACGATCGGAGAGCGGGTGTTTCGCCGCGCCGCTACCACTAAGGCATGTGATGGGTCCCACATCACACCGCGTTGAGGGCGGTCGCCCGGATCCCACCGTGGGGGCGCTGACCCCCAACGGCGACCCGGTGCTTGCCGCACGGTTCGGCGTGCCGGTGGTCCCGAAGACGTTCGTGCGCAGGCCCCGGCTCACAGAGCAGCTGAATGCAGGAGTCCAGGGGCCGCTGACCCTGGTCGACGGGCCTGCCGGAGCGGGCAAGACCCTGCTGGTCGCGGACTGGGTCACGGCAGGGGACCTGCCGGGGCCCGCCGCCTGGCTGACGGTGGAGCCCGAGGACAGCGGTCCCGGCGTCTTCTGGACCTATGTGCTGCACGCCTTCCGGCACCATGGGATCGCCCTGCCCGACCGGATCGGCAGCCCGGCCCGCGCCGGCAAAGTGGACCACTCGCTGCTGACCCGCCTCGCGGCCTGGCTGGACGGGCGGGACGTGCCGGTGATCCTCGTCCTGGACGACTTCGACGGGGCGCCCGGGTCCGCCGAGGTCGCCGATGAACTGCAGTTCGTGCTCCACCACGCGGGCGAGGGCCTGCGCCTGGTGATCATCTGCCGTGCGGAGCCGCTGCTGCCCCTGCACCGCTATCGAGCCGCCGGCGAACTCGTCGACATCCGCAGCGCCGACCTGGCCTTCCGTTCCGAGGAGACGGCGACCCTGGTCGATCGCCACGGGCTGCCGCTGTCGGCGGAGGGGGCGCGTGCACTCACCGAGCGCACGGGCGGCTGGGCGGCCGGACTGCGGCTGTGCGCCCTGGCTGCCGAGCACGCCGATGACCCGGAAGCCTTCCTGAAGGACTTCGAGGCCGGTCAGAGCACCCTCGCGGACTTCCTGCTGGCCGAAGTGCTCCGCACTCGCCCGGCCGAGACCCAGGACCTGCTGCTGCGCACCAGCATCGTCGAGGAAACCCATCCGGATCTGGCCAATGCCCTCACCGGACGGAACGACGCAGAACCCATTCTGGCGGAGCTGCACCGCGCGAACGCGTTCGTCGAGCCCATCGGGCATTCCTGGTACCGGCTGCACCCACTGTTCGCCGAGATCCTGCGGGCCCATCTGCGCGTCCGCCACCCCGGCCTCGAGCCGGAGCTGCACCGGGTAGCCGCCCAGTGGCTGAGCGGGGCGGGCCTGCTGAGCGAGGCCCTGCCGCATGCTGCGGACGCGGGCGACTGGGATCTGGCCGCCGCCGAGTTCATCGACGATCTGGCGATCGGCCGGATGCTCACCGGCCTGGAGGCCGAGCGTCTGGACGGTCTCTTCGCCCCGATGACCCCGCAGGCCTCCGGGCCCGCGACCGACCTGGTGCGCGCGGCGCGCGAACTGACCCGCCACGACGTGGAGCGAGGTGTCGCCTACCTGCATGATGCGGAGGAGAAGCTGCCCGTCGACCCGCGCGAGGCCGCGGCCGCACAATTCAGCTGTGCCGTGTTGCGGGTGTTCGCCGCCCGGGTGGCGGGCTCGGCGGACAAGGCCGAGAAGGCGGCCGCGGCGGCAGGGGAAGCCGCGCGTGCGCTGCCTGCCGACCGGCTGGAGCAGCGCCCGGAGCTGACGGCTCTCATGCTCACCGACCTCGGATCGGCCCAGCTGTGGGCCGGCCGCTTCGATGCCGCTCGTTCGACGCTGTCCGCCGCCGTCCAGGCCGCCGAGGTGCCGTCGACGGCCTTCCCCCGGCATGAAGCCCTCGGCCGACTGGCACTGATCGACTATCTGCACGGCTGGCCCGGCCACGCCGAGTCGCATGCCAGGGCGGCGATCTCCGAGGCTGAGCACGCCGCCCTGCCGGCGTCCGTGCGCACGGGGGTGGCCGACCTCGTACTGGCCGCCGTCGCCATCGACCGGGGCGACCTCGTGGCAGCGCGCCGCCACCTCGAGCAGGCCGTCGCCTCGTCCGCCGCGTCCCGCGATCCCATCGTGGCCGTCGAACTGGCGCTGCTGCGTTCCGGGATGCGGCTTGCGAAGGGGGATCCCCAGGGGGCGCTCCAAGACCTCGACGCGATGGCGGAGAAGCCGCTGGCCTCTGCGGACCCTTCCCCCTGGGTGAACGACCGGATCGCGATGGCCCGGGCCGCCGTACGACTGGCCGAGGACGACCCCCGGGCCGCGGTGCAGGTCTTCGAGGACCAGCCGCCGCACACCCCGGAGGGCCTGGTGGCCGAGGCCCGGGCGCGCCTGGCTGCCGGTGCGGGCGAGCGGGCACTGGACATCCTCGACGCACTCTCCGACGACCCCCGCCGCGGACCGGCCATCACGGCCCGGGCTCTGCTGGCCCGGGCACAGGCCCTCGACTCCATGGGCGATGCCGCCGCCGCGGAGAGCCTGGTCGTACGGGCCCTGGCGGTTTCCCGGCCGCTTCAACTGCGGCGCCCTTTCCTGGAAGCCGGACCGTGGCTCGGGCGATTGCTGAGCCGCCGGCCCGCGCTCACGCAGGGACATGACTGGCTGGCCACCACGCCGGAGGGCCGCTCCCCTGCCCCGCGTCCGAAGCAGGGATCCGTGATCCCTTCCCCGGAGCCCCTCAGCGACCGGGAGCGGGAGGTGCTCGGGCGGGTGGCGCAGCTGATGTCCACGGACGAGATCGCTGACGATCTTCATGTGTCGGTCAACACGGTCAAGACGCACCTGAAGAGCATCCACAGCAAGCTGGCCGTGAGCCGGCGTGGAGAGGCGGTCCGCCGGGCCCGGGAACTGGGCCTGCTGTGACCCTGAGCAGCACAGACGGACGGATACGGCCCGTTCACCTTTTCGGGGTGATGTCACCCGTCCCTCGCCGCCGCAGCATGGGGGGACAGAGACACGAAGGACCGGACGACGTCGAGAGAAGCCTGCTCATGCGCTATGAGATCCGCGTCGAGGGGCAGATGTCCGAGACGCTGTCTGCGGCGTTCCCCGAGTTGGACAGCAGCCTCGCACCTCGCCAGACCGTGCTGTCCGGCGAGGTCACCGACGAGGCCCATCTGTACGGTCTGTTGGCGCGGTTCCAGTCGCTCGGTCTGCACGTGGTGGAGATGCGCCGACTCCCGGCGTGAGAAGCAGGACGCCGTACGCACGGCTGGGCCGGCCCCGCTCCGACTCCTCCGGGACGAGGACTTGGAGCGGGGCCGGCCCTGTCGGCTGTCACATGCCCAGCAGCCGCGCCTTGGCGGCGGCGAACTCCGCATCCGTCAGCACTCCTTGGTCGCGCAGTTCGCCGAGCCGCGTGAGCTCGTCGAGCAGGGCGCTGCCCGCGGACGGCTGGGAGGCGGCAGCGGCCGCAGCCGGTGCGGCAGGTGCTGCGGCGGCCTGCTGTGCCTGGAGCTGGTCGATGGCCGCCTGCTGATCCACTTCGTGCTGCTGGGCCTGCGCGGCCCGGCGTCCGGCGGCGTATGCGGTGCCGCCGACCAGAGCGCCACGCAGCAAGGGACGGCGTCGTCCGAGAGGCATCGTCCTGTCCTTTCTGTTCCGCGGTTGTGCTGTGGTCTGCAGGGATCCATCACGTCAGTGTCTGCGGCGTGGCCGTGCCGCTCAGTTCGGCCTCCACCTCGGCGATCTGCTCATGAGGGATACGCACCGTGGCCAGCAGACGGCCGTTGTGACGACGGACCTCCTCGGCGGCCTCGCGGGCCCATACGTTCTCCACCAGCAGGGCGAGGACGGTGGTGTCGGGGTCCATCACCATGGCGATCTCGTTGACGTCGTCGAGGCCGACCATCCCGAGCGTCCGGCGCGCGGCGATGTCGGCGGCCACGTCGCCCAGGTTCGCGATGTCCGACAACTCGGTCCTTCCGATGCGCCCGTCCGGGCCCTTCGTCACCACCAGCGCATCAAGGATGCGGACGTCATTGCGGCGTTCGACTTCCTGCACTGCCGCCAGGAACGAGTCGGGAGGCTGACCGGCCGGGAACGAAAGAATGATCAGGTCGATCGGTCCGAGCATGCTCATGCCGGGGCTCCGTTCTTCCTCGGGCTGTATGCCCTGCGCGGTCAGTGCGAGGCGAGGATCTTCGCCTTGGCCTGCGCGTACTCGGTGTCGGTGATGTCGCCGTGGTCGTGCAGCCCGGCGAGCTTGGCCAGTTCGTCCGCACTGGTCCGCTCGGGTGCGGGGGTCTCGGCGGCGGCTTCCTGGACGTAGGAGCGGAAGGCCTGCTCCTGCCGCTGCATCTGGCGCCGGTCGCGCTCGCCCATGCCGCGCCCGCGGGCGATCAGATAGACGAAGACGCCGAGGAACGGCAGCACGCAGACGGAGAGCGTCCAGCCGGCCTTGCCCCACCCGCTCATGCGGTCGTCGCGGAAGATGTCCCCGATTACGCGGAAGAGCAGCACGAACCACATGATCCACAGGAAGAAATAGAGCATGGTCATGAACGCGCTGAGGAGAGGGTAGTCCGAGCTTGCGAGGGGGTAGTCCACGGTTGCCTCCACGTGTCGACCGCCGTGATGGCGCGGCGGTGCCAGGCCTTACCTGTTCCACGCTGCGCCCGCAGGGCCGGAGGTCACATCACCCGGTGCGGGTGGGGTGCGGCCGGCGGCCGTGGCAGCGCGCCCATTTGCGCCCGCCTCCGCAGAGGCAGGGGGCGTTGTGGGGCCGCCGTGCGTCGGCGGCCGCGTACTGCCGCATGATCAGGGCGGGCGGCAGGTTCTGGCGGAGGAGCGCCGCCATGGTGCGCATGCCCAGCAGGTACCGCGGTTCGACGAAGTCGTAGCAGGAGTAGACGTCCCCGTTGTGTTCCAGGGCGAGGGCGCGGCCGCAGGTCTCGGAGTGCACGCACAACGAGGGCGGCACGTGCAGTCCAGGTTGCAGATCGCTCCGGTGGGCTTGGCCAGCAGATGGAAGAGGTGTCGCGGGGCCGCGGGGTCGGGGCGCCGGACGGTGGGGGCTGGCAGCCATACGGTGCTCTTGGCTCCCAGCGTGCCAGCGCGATCCGGCCGGGGGGGCACCCGTGGTGGGTGATCCCCCGGCCGGAGAATGCCGTGGTCAGGGAATCAGGATGATGAAGATCGCGCAGACGACGATGTTGACCAGTCTCCCGCCTCCCAGTTCTTGATCGCCGCGGCGGCCAACACGCCGACCAGCGCGTACTGGATGATGCTGCCGCTCGATCCTGAGTCGCCGCACCCAGGTCGAACGCCGAGGCGATGGAGAAGGTGATCGCCGTGCCGACCGTCGTGGCGAGTGCGACACCGGCGAGGAAGCCGGCCGACACCCGGACGGCTCGGGCGCGGTGACGAAGATGATCGCCGACATGATCTGGGGTCCGACCACCATCGTCACGGCCAGGGGCAGACGTTGATTCCGTCCACGGAGCACCCCGCCGGCCTCGGCGGCGGCGCGGCATGTCAGACGGCCAGCACCTTGGTCTTGGCCCGCTCGTACTCGGCATCGGTGATGGCGCCCTGATCGTGCAGGGCGGCCAGCCTGCCGAGTTCGTCCGCCTTGGTGGCCCCGGCCGTCGGGCCCGGGGCGGCGGCCTGCTGAACGTACGAGCGGAACGCCTGTTCCTGGGCCCGGGCCCGGCGCATCTCGCGCTCGCCCATCCCGCGCCCGCGGGCGACCAGATAGACGAGGACGCCGAGGTACGGCAGCGCACAGACCAGCAGGGTCCAGCCGGCCTTGGCCCAGCCGCTGAGCGCGTCGTCCCGGAAGATGTCTCCGACCACGCGGAACAGCAGCATGAACCACATGATCCACAGGAAGAACCAGAGCATGGTCAGGAACGCGTCGAGCAGGGGGTAGTCCATGGATGCCTCCGCACGCCGGTGGCCGCGACGACGGCTGCGCGACCGGTGAGGGCCTGCGCCTCACACGATGCGCCCGGCCTCGCCCGTACGGCATCACCCCGTGCGGGTGGGCCACGGACCTCGGGGCGGGACGGCGAAGTCTCAAGAGGCGTCGTGCGGTTGCGGTGGGGGTGCCCGCTCCGCGTCCAGCATGGCGCGGCCGCCGGCTGCGAGGAGCGCCAGGAGTGCCAGGACGGCGAGCAGGACGAGGCAGAGCAGCACGATCGTGAGCACGGTGGGGTGGTTCCACAGCGCGAAGACCAGAGCCACGATCAGCAGGGCGGCCAGCGCGATCCACCGGCGGTAGGTCTGCGCCCAGACGCCGATCTTTCCGGTGCGGACCTGATGCGCGTATGCCCAGGTGGCGGCGGAGTCCGCGGTGCGTTCGGAGGTACTGCGGATGGCCACCGGCAGCCGTCCGGGACCGATCAGGTAGGCGCCGAGCGCGATCACGATCCCCAGCACGATCGCTGTGCGCAGGCTGACCTTCAGGAAGTGCAGCAGGGTGTCGAAGATGGCTGCCGCGGCCGCCTCCGACTGCACCTGGGGCGGGAGGTGGTCCAGGTAGTAGCGGCGTGCGAGGACCAGGACGATGGCCACCACCAGGCAGGCGAAGGCCGCGCCGAGGGCGGTACGGGCCAGGGCGCGCCGCCTGCGGCGGGCCAGGAACACTCCGGCGGCGCCGATCAGGACGACGAGGACGGGGAACCAGTTGCCGATCACGTCCAGGGCATGGGCACCCTTGCGGATCTTGGAGAGCTGGTCGGACTGGATCAGCACCAGCTGCTTGTTGACGTCGGGGATCTTCTCGGCCGGGGACAGACCAGCGGCGACCAGCTGCTGTTTCACCTGGTCGACGGCGGTTCCGACGTCGAGTGTGACCGTGCCGTCACTGACGCCCAAGGCGCCGCGCCCCTCCCCGGTGAGCACGTGCACCACGGCGCTGTGTGCCCTTCGGTTGGCGTTTGTCCACACCGTGGCGAAGGCGTCGCTGTGCACCACCCTGGTGACGACCTTCGTGACCGCGCTATCGGTGGCGGAATCGATCTGCGGTCCCAGCCCTCGTACCGCGGCGGTGGCCCGTGGCGGCAGACCCTGGGAGTGCAGCCAGCCGGCGAGCTCCGCGGCGGCCTGGTTACCGTCGACACGTACGTCCGCCGCCTTGGAGATCCGCTTGACGGCCGCATCCTGGATCGCCGGGTCGGTGGCCAGCGGGGAGACCGTGGACACGTACCGGTCGGTGTCGAGCGCGATGTCGTGGACCCACACCGTGAGCAGCGCGACGGGGACGAGGATGCAGGTCAGCACGATCAGTACGGCGGATGCCGTCGCGCGGACGGTCCTCCCGGGTGCGGGGCTCATGCGAACTCCAGCTTCTGCGGCGGCGTTCTTCTGCCTCCTCTCCATTGCCGCCGAGCATCCGGCAGAGCGCACACCGGGCAGGTCCGTACGAGTGAGGATTCGCGCTGATGGCTTGGCTCGGGACCAGTACGTCGGTGCCGATCACGTCGGTGCCGTGTCCGCGGCGTGACGGGCGCGTCGGCCGGCCGAGCGCAGCGCCAACGCCACGGCGACCTCCGCGACGCCGAGCAGCACCAGCCAGAGTCCGAGCAGCCGGGCGAGAGCCACGGCCGACTCGGCCGGGTAGCCGAGCACGACGACGCCGGCGACGACACCGAGGGTTCCGACGCCGAACGTGAGGCCGCGGTGTAGCCGGCCGCGGTCCGCGATCGCGATGTACACCGTCACCAGCCCCGACAGCAGCCAGAACACCCCCACGACGAGGGACAGCGCGGCGATGGTCTGCAGCGGGTGGCGCAGGCACACCACCCCGACCAGGACGGAACCGAAGGCCAGGAGGATGCGCATCAGCCGGCTGCCGCCGTCCCGGTACGAACGCGAGAAGGCGGACACGAACGAGAAGACGCCCCCGAGCAGGAAGTGCAGACCGATCACGACGGCCAGCACATGCAGCGTCTCCTTCGGCCACACGAGCACGACGACGCCCGGGACCAGGGTCGCCAGGGCCCAGCCGAGCGCCCACAGCCATGCGTCCCCGATGTCCGCCAGGATGTCCTGGGCGTCGGCCGGTGCGGGCGTGGGTGTCGAGGTCATGGTGTCGCCTCCGACGTCGAATGTGGGAGCCCTGTGATCACCCGCGCCGGGTGAGAGCGCCTCACATCCGCTGATCGGTGACGTCGTCGCGCCGCACCACGCACAGCGCCCAGATGATGAACGAGAACATCGCGATCAGCGTCAGCGACCAGACCGGGTAGTAGGGCACGGACAGGAAGTTGGCCACGATCAGCAGCGCCGCTATGGCCACACCACCGACCCTGGCCCAGGTGGCCGCGGTGAACAGGCCGAGGCTCACGATCACCGCGACCGCCCCGAGTGCCAAGTGGATCCAGCCCCAGCTGGTCAGGTCGAACTTGAAGACGTAGTTGGGGGTGTTGACGAAGACATCGTCATTGGCGATCGCCATGATGCCGCGGAAGATGTCGAGGAAGCCGGTGATGAACAGCATCACCGCGGCGAACACGGTCAGGCCGGAAGCGGCGGCCATCGTAGTGGGCGAGTGCCGGGGAGGAGTAACGGTGCTGGCCATGGCCGGCCTCCATTCCTCACGGGGGCTGCTGTCGCAGCCGTTCACCCCCGAGCCTGCACCCGGCCCGCCGCGCCGTGATCACCCGGAGAGGGTGAGGTCGCGCCGGTCTCCTTCCTGCTGTGCTGGGATTGCACTCCCACCAGCCCGAGGAGGCTGAGATGGCTGCTGAGTTCCGGGGAGGATCGCGCAGGGCATCCAGCCCCAGGCGCCGGACGGGGCACCCAACGTCCTCTACATCGTCTGGGAGGACGTGGGCTTCGGGACCTTCGACTTCTTCGGTGGCCTGGTCCGGGCCCCGGCAATGCGCCGCATCGCGGACGCGGGGGTGCGCTTCACGAACTTCCACACCACCGCCCTGTGCTCGCCCACCCGGTCGTGCCTGATGACCGGCCGCAACGCCACCAGCAGCGGCATGGCCTGCGTCACCGAGATCACCAACGGCTTCCCCGACAGCAACGGCCGCATCCCGATGGAGAACGCCGACATTGCGCAGGTGCTGGTCGACGTCAGCGGTCAGCCCTTCGCCGACCTGGAGAAGCAGGCCGGCGGCGCGTTCATGCGCGACTAGCGGGCGGGCGTGCAGCGACGGCCGGAAGGAGGACCGCACGATGAGCAGTGGCGCCTGGACCGTGGTGGCGGTGGCGGGCGTCACCGCCGCGTACGCCCTCGGATCGCGTCGGCTGTCGACCACACCCGTCACCTCGGCGATCGTGTTCACCGGATGCGGCATCCTCATCGGTCCCGCCGTCCTCGACATCGTCGGCATCGAACATGACTCCGCGCCCCTCACGGCCCTGCTGGAAGCCGCCCTGACCCTGGTGCTGTTCACCGACGCCATGACCGTACGGCGACGCGACCTGGCCACGGGCGGCTTCCTGCCCGGCCGACTGCTGGGCATCGGCCTCCTGCTGAGCATCGCCGCGGGCTGGCTGCTGGCCTGGCCGCTGCTGCCGGGGCTGACCGCATGGGAGCTGGCTCTGGTGGGCGTGATCCTCGCCCCCACCGACGCCGCCCTGGGCAAGAGCGCCATGTCCGATCCCCAGGTGCCCGCACTGGTCCGCGCGGGCCTCAATGTGGAGAGCGGCCTCAACGACGGGATGGTGCTGCCGTTCTTCGTCGTCTTCCTGGCGGCCATCCCCGGCACGTCCTACGCGCACGAGGGCGTAGCGGGCACCTTCTGGCGGTCCCTGCTCCTCAGCAGCGCGCTGGGCCTGCTGGTCGGCGGCTGCGGCGGGCGGCTGCTGCAGGCGGCACGGGCCCGCGGCTGGGTCGCTCCTGAGTGGCGGCAGGTCCTTGTCCTCGCCGTCGCCGCGGGCTCGTACGAACTGGCTGTGATCACCGACGGCAGCGGCTTCATCGCCGCCTGGGTCGCCGGGTTCGCCTTCGGATACGCCCTTCGGCGCTTCCCCGTCGCCACCGGCACCGAGCCGCGGAGCGGGGACGACACCTCCGAGTTCGCAGAGAACCTGGCGGGTCTGCTGGCGTCGGTCAGCCTGATGCTCTTCGGCGCGGTGCTGCTGGGACCTACGCTGCAGCACCTGACCTGGAAGATCGTGCTCTACGCCGTGCTCAGCCTGACCGTGGTGAGAATGCTTCCCGTGGCCGTCTCCTTGCTCGGCAGCGGTCTGCGGCCGCCGACGGTCGCCTACATCGGATGGTTCGGGCCGCGCGGTCTGGCCTCCGTCGTACTGGCCCTGCTCGTGGTGGAGGAGCATGTGCCGGGGACGCAAGAGATCGGCCGGGTGGTCGCTGCAACCGTGGCGCTCAGCGTGCTGCTGCACGGCGTGTCGGCCGTGGCGCTCGCCGAGCGGTACGGCGCCTGGTTCCGGCGCGCGGGCGCCGCTGCCGGGCGTGAGCTGCGGGAAGGCGCCGTGGCGCCGGAGAGTCCGGCGCTGTCCGCCGGGCCCCGTGCTACGCGGTGAGGTCGGTCCTCGCCGTCACCTGTCCGGCGGCCACGGCATCGGCCAGCGCCCGGTGATCGCGCTCGTTCTGATCGGCGTAGGCCTGCGCGAAGCGAGCCAGCGCCCGGTCGAAGGTGTCACCGCGACCGAGATAGGCGCCGATGGCGATCGGATCGCCGGACCGGGCATGGGCGCGCGCCAGCGAGGCGCCGCACAGCCGGCCGAAGAGCGCCAGGGTCGCGGGATCCATGGTCTCCGGCTGGGCGATGCCCTTCCAGTCCCGCAACTGCCGTACGTAGAAGTCGCGTTCGCGGCCGTCGATCCCCGTCATGTGCTTCCAGCCGAGGAAGATGTCGCTGGCGGCCTGCATCAGCCGCTGACCGGCCACCACCCGCTCGCCCTGGTTGTCGTACACGCTCGCGCCGCTGTAGGGGGCGAGGACCGAGTTGCCTGCCTCCTTGGCCTGCAGCAGCAACGGATCCTCGTCGTCCCGGCCCAGCAGCAGAATGATCCAGCAGCGGGTGCCTACGCTGCCGACTCCGACCACCTTGCGCGCCATGTCGACCACGTGGAACCGGCCCAGAAGGTGCTGCCGCTCCGACGACAGGGTGCGTGAGTAGTCCGCGACCAGGGCGCGCAGGGTCTGTTGCAGCTCGTCGCCCTCGGTGCCGGGCAGCAGCTCGTCGAGCGGTGTGATGAGCGGGGGGTCGGAGATGATCCGGGGCCGGCCGTCGACCAGCCGGGTCAGCTTCCCGGCGGCCTGCCGACTGGTCCGGGTACGGGCCTTGGCCGATGCGGTGTCGACCCGCCGACGCTCGCTGCGGCTCAGTCGCTCGGAGAGGATCGCCTCGACCTGGGCGGCGTCGTCGCGGGCGTACCAGACGTCGAGGGTGCGCATCCCCGCGAACTCCCGCATCCGTTCTCGGTAGGCCCGGACGCTCTCGCGCACGACCGTGGCGCACTCCGATTCCGGGAACGAGTTGGCGCGACCGGCGATCACCAGGCTCGCGGCGAGCCGTTTGACGTCCCACTCGAAGGGGCCCGGCAGGGTCTCGTCGAAGTCGTTGATGTCGAAGACCAGATGCCGCTCGGGGGAGGCCAGCAGCCGGAAGTTCAGCAGATGGGCGTCACCGCACAGTTGGGCCATGAGTCCGGTGTGCGGGGACGCGCCCAGATCGGACGCCATGATCGACGCCGCGCCGCGGTAGAAGCGGAACGGCGATTCGAGCATCCGGCCGTACCGGATCGGGACGAGTTCCGGGACTCGGGTGGCGGACTGCCGCTCGATGATGTCGACGGGATCGGGGCGCTTGGCGTCCGGCTCGAAGACGGCGTGGGCGGAGCGCGGCAGCAAGGCCCGCGTTTCCTTGCCCAGCGCCGCGCGCTCGGACGAGGACGAAGGACTCTCGTTCATCGTGACCATGACCGTCCCTCCTTTCTGGCATCGTCGCGGTTCGCTGCCCGCGTGGGATCACCCCGGGCAGGTGATGTGCCGGCCGGGGTGGGGCGGTGTGATGCCCCTGTGCGCAGTGCCGAGACTCCCGCTCGGACGGCCGGGCCGGGCGACCGCCGCCCCGGGCCGGTGCAGAGGTGGACGGCTCGTCTGGCGCTGCTGATCGCGACCGCGGCGATCGTGCTGCTGCTGGCGGCTGCCGGGATCAGGAGCGTTGCCCTGCTGCTCGTCGGTCTGGCGGGACTCGCTGTGACGGCGGCCGCTGCGTGGTGGGCGCTCACCCATCACGGCCTGCTCCGGGCGCTTTCCTCCGCCCTGGCCTCGGTGGTGCCGCTCGCCGTACTGGTGTACTACGCCGCACTGCACCTGCTGTGGGCCGCGCTGTCGGCGCTCGCCCTGGCGGCCGTGGCAAGGGTGACCGGACGGGCCGCCCTCGGCGCGGAGGAGCGTCCTGCGGGGCCGCCACAGCAGCGAACTCCGCCACCGAAGGCTCCGTTCCTCATCATGAACCCCCGCTCGGGCGGCGGAAAGGTCGGCAGTTTCCACCTCGTGGAGAGGGCCCGGGCGCTCGGTGCCGAGGTAGCCGTGCTGGACCCCGCTCACCCGCAGGACGTCGCCGCGCTGGCCCGCCGAGCCGTGGCCGAGGGCGCGGACCTGCTGGGCGTCGCCGGAGGGGACGGCACCCAGGCGCTGGTCGCAGGGGTGGCCGCACAGCACGACGTACCGTTCATGGTGATCCCGGCGGGCACTCGCAACCACTTCGCGCTGGATCTCGGCCTGGACCGTACCGACCCCTCGAGGTGCCTCGACGCCCTCACCGACGGAGTCGAACTCCGCATCGACCTCGGCTTCGTCTCCGACCGGGTCTTCGTCAACAACGCGTCCTTCGGTGTGTATGCGCAGGTCGTGCAGAGCGACGCCTACCGTGACGACAAGGTGGGCACGATCCTGCAGCAGCTCCCGGAGCTGCTGACCCACCGGTCCGGACCGCTGCTGACCGTGCACGTCGGCCACGTGCTCTTGGACGCCCCGCAGGCGGTGCTGGTCAGCAACAACCCCTACCAGGTGGACGATGCGGCCGGCCTCGGTCGCCGTACCCAGCTGGATTCCGGCGCGCTCGGCGTCCTCGGTGTCAACGTCGACAACGCGGCCCAGGCGGTCGACCTGCTGCGCGGCCGACACGCCCGCGGGCTCACCGCGTTGACCGCGACCGACGTGGTCGTGGACGCCGATGCTGCCGAGATACCGGTCGGCGTCGACGGCGAGGCCCTCGTCCTGCCCACCCCCGTCACCTGCCGCATCGCGCCGGGTTCGCTGCGGGTGCGGGTGCCCAGCGGCCGGCCGGGGCCGCCCCGGGCGAATCCACCGACGGACTGGCGAGCCCTGGGCCGGCTTGCCTTCGCACGCCGTACCGCGGCCGCGGCGCGCTGACCGCGGCCGGCGGGAACC
Source organism: Streptomyces sp. NRRL S-646 (assembly GCF_000720765.1). GTDB lineage: Bacteria > Actinomycetota > Actinomycetes > Streptomycetales > Streptomycetaceae > Streptomyces. The sequence goes on along the minus strand of NZ_JODC01000001.1, from coordinate 234,825 downwards.
GGTCGTCGCGGCTATCGGTGCGGCACCTGAGCATCCAGCACCGCTCGGGGGACACGACGCGGCGTGGTGGGGCCCTCCGGGCCGTAGCCGAGCCGGATCGGCATCTGAGCATGCCCGATGTGGGGAGGGTCCGAGCTGAGGAAGCGGCGCAGGTCGAGCCGTTCCATCGGCTGGTGCAGCAGCGACGCACGCAGCCCCAGGGCGGTGGCCACGAGCGGGACCGTGTCCGAGTGCCTCTCCCGCCCGCAGCCAGTCCGAACGACAGTCGTGCCCGGTCCTGAGCAGGGCGATGGCCGGGGCGGTCTCGAAGTCGTGGGCGGGCAGGCGCCCGGGGTGGCGTGTGGCGGTGAAGTCCCGCATTGGCATATCCACCGCAACACGGTCGTCTATCGCATCGCCCTGATCGCGGGACTGCTGCTCGGCGGCGCGGTGCTCGCGGTCGTCCACATGCTCTGGCGCCGGGCCCGCACGCTGGCCGCCGCGGCGATGGACGCGGCGTGCATGCCCGCGCGCGACGGCCTGGTCGTCATGGAGGACGAAGCCCCCGACGCCTACGCACTCCCCGGACTGCCTGGCCGGATCGTCGTATCCACCGGCATGCTGCACACCCTGCACGAGACCGAGCACGACATCCTGCTCGCCCACGAGCGCGCCCATCTCGCGGCTCACCACTACGCCTTCGTCGCCCCGGCCCAGCTCGGCGCCGCCGCCAACCCGCTCCTGCGCCCGCTCGCCACCGCCGTCACGTACACCATCGAACGCTGGGCCGACGAGAGCGCGGCCACCTCGACCGGCGACCGCACCCGCGTCGCCCGCACCGTCGGCAAGGCCGCACTCGCCGCCCACCGCGCCCCGGCCTTCGCCCGCGCCACCGGCGCCGCACTGGGCATCCTGGGCCGCCGCGGCCGCCTCGCGGGCGCCGGCCCGGTACCCGACCGGATCGACGATGCGGTGCACCACCTGCTGCGGGCCGGCCGCGACGACGACGCCGCGGAGCTGATGCTGCGTAACGCGGAGACCTGGTTCTTCCCGCGCGGGGCCGCGGCGACCTATCTGCAGTTCGGCGAGCGGTTGCCCATCCGGGCGGTGGCCCCGGCGCTGGCGTTCTCGCTGGCCTACACGGCCGCGCTCTGCGGCGATCAGGAGTGGGTGAACCGCTGGCTGGACGTCTGTGAGGCGAGTGGTACGCCCGACATCGTCGTCCCCGGTTGGCACAACTTCCGCAGCGCCGTGCTCTGCGTGCGTGCGGGCTTCGGCATGTCGGATGCCGAGGCCGCCCGATCCGTCGCCATGGTGCAGCAGGCGCTGCGCGAGGAAACCGAGGCAGGCGCCGCCGGGCATCCGACCGTACGCGCGGCACTGGGGGCCATGCTGGCTCGCGACGGGCGATTCGACGAGGCCGCCACGCTGCTGCTCCACCTTTGGTCGTCGCCGACGCACCGCAAGGCGTGGCCGCCGTCGCTGATGCTTCAGGGCGCCGGCACGCTGACGATCAGCCTCGTCGAAGCCGGCCGCGGCGAGGACTGCGACCGGGTGCTGCGCGAGGCCCGTCCGCTCGCCGACGCCGTCGAGCGCGACGGGCGGGAGACGAGTACGCCGGGGCTGGCCCCGCTGCGCATCGCCCAGGCCAGGCGTAGCTACCAGAACGCGGACATGGAGGCGGCCACCGCTCTGCTGCCCCGCGCCGTCGCCCTCGCCGAACTTCACCCGCGGCCTACCGTGCTCTTCCTCGGCCTGCTCTATCTCGCCGACGCCGAGCTCGCCTGCGGGGACCGCCCCGCCGCCCGTGCCGCATTGACGCGAGCCCGCGAGGTGGTGGACGAGGAGCCGATGAGCGGCTACGCGAGGCGGCGGCTCGAGGAGAGCGAGGCCCGGTTGGGCCGGGCCGGCGCCCGAACCGCCGTACGCTCCGGTGCTCTCCCGGAGGAACTGACCGACCGGGGGTTGTCCATCCTGCGGGCACTGCAGGGGTCGGCGACCCAGCGGGAGATCGGGGCAGCAATGTTCCTGTCGATCAACACGGTCAAGGCGTACAACAAGAGCCTCTACCGCAAGCTCGGCGTCGCCTCCCGGTACGACGCCGTCACAACTGCACGTGAACTCGGCTTGATCTGACCCCACGCCGGGTACTCATCCGGGGCGGGTGGTGCGGTGCCGTCCGGGCTGCGTGTTCCCTGTGCGCATGGCCCCTCCCCGTTACGAGCTGACGCTGCGCGGACCGATCTCCCGCACCGTGCTGGACGTGATCCGGACCAGGTTCGACCAGGTGTCGACGCCGGGCGCGTACGGCACCGTACTGATCGTCGAGAACGTCGACCAGGCGTCGGTACGCGCCCTGCTGACCCTGCTCTGGGACACCGGCCACGACGTACTGACCTTCGAAGAGACGACGACCCCAGAGTCCCCGAACAACGGTTGTGCTACCGGTAGTTGAGCTCGGCGAGTTCGGTGGCGAGCTTCCGGGGCATCGCTGTGCGGCCGAGCAGGGGAAGCGCGATGTTGCGTGCCCCGCGAGCCATCGGGTTGCGTGTGGTGGCCACTCGGGTCATCCGGTGGGTGAAGGCGACCACCCGCTGGGCGACGCGGCGGCGTTGCGCCTCGTAGCCGTCGAGCTGCCCGGTGGCGAACGCCCGGCCGAGCGTGTAGCCGTCCTGGATGCCGGTGTTCATGCCCTGGCCGCCGGCCGGGCTGTGGACATGGGCAGCGTCGCCGGCCAGCAGCAGACGGCCGGCGCGGTAGCGGTCGGCGACCCGGTGGTGCACACGGAACCGTGACGACCATGCCAGGCCGGTGACTTTGGCCTGGCCGGGGGCGCGTTCGTCGAGCAGACGCTGGACGAAGTCGATGTCCGGTGTGGCGGGCGCGTCGTCCACGGTGGCGACGACCCGGTAGTGGCCGCCGGGGAGCGGGGCAACGACGGTGAGTCCCGCAGTACCGAAGGTGAGCGAGACCTCGCTGGGGCCCGGGGCCCAGTCCATCACGACGTCGGCGAGTACGAAGGACTCGGCGTACGCGTTTCCGGTGAAGCCGATGCCGGCCGCTTCGCGCACGGTGCTGTGCATGCCGTCGGCGCCGACGGCGTACGCGGCGCGCAGCGTCTCGCCGGTGGTCATGGTGAGCGTCACGCCGTCCTCGTCCTGGACGACGGAGGCGACCTCGTAGGGGCGGTGCACGTCACCACCGAGCGCGCGCAGCCGGTCCAGCAGCACGCTCTCGGTCTCGTACTGGGGAACCATCAGCGTGTACGGGTGGGGCGTGGGCAGCCGGTCGAACGGCACGGTCAGCAGCCGGTGGGCGCCGTCGCGGACGGCGAACCGGGTGACCTGAACGCCTCGCGCGATCAGCTCCTTGGAGGCTCCGAGCTCGTCCAGGACTTCCAGGGTGCGGGCGTGGACGACGGCGGCGCGCGAGGTGTTCGCGCCCTCGGTCAGCCGGTCCAGGACGACGAAGTCGATGCCGGCGGAAGCGAGCGTGACGGCGAGCGCCAGGCCGGTCGGGCCGCCGCCCACGATCGCGACATCGGTACGGCCGGGGAGTTCGGTGGTGTTCATGTCGTGGTTTTCCCTTTCAGGACAAGTCAACGAGCGTTTGCCAACGAATGTTGGCCAACATTCGTTGACATGATGCTCCGCTCCCCAGTGGAAAGTCAACACGCGTTGGCCTACAGTCGTTGACATGACGCAAGGCACCGAGATCACCAGCACCGACAGACGTTCGGACCGCACCAAGGCCGCGATCCTGCGCGCCGCACGCCAACGATTCGCAGCCCAGGGCTACGAGCGCACCACCATCCGAGCCGTGGCTTCCGACGCCGGCATCGACCCCTCGATGGTCATGCGCTACTTCGGCAACAAGGCCCAGCTCTTCGACGCGACACTCACCATCGACCTGCGACTGCCGGACCTCACGGGCATCCCGGCGGACGAGCTCGCCCACGCCCTGGTGCGGCACTTCCTCGAACGCTGGGAGGGCGACCCGGCCGACGACGCACTGCTGGTCCTGATGCGCTCGGCGGTCACCAACGAACAGGCCGCAGCACGGATGCACGAGATCTTCGCGTCGCAGGTCGCCCCCGCGCTGGCCGCAGCCCTGGGCCCGGAACTCGCCGCACGCCGGGCCGGCCTGGTCTCCGCGCAGCTCCTCGGCCTCGGACTCACCCGCTATCTGCTATGCCTTCCCGCAGTGACCACCCTGACGCCGGACGAGATCGAAGCCGGCCTCGCCCCGGCCATCCTGGCCGCCCTCGACCCCGAGTAGAGCCCCCCTCACCGGCGGAAGGAGATTCCGCGCGCGCTCACCGTCCCTGCAGGTCCCGGCGCCGTGCATCACGAGTCGCAGTTCGCCCCTATGTTCATCGGGCAGCCCCTGTCCGTGCTGGGCGAACACGTGTCGCGCGTGGCTGCGCCTTTCGCCGTGCTCTCCGGTGGGCGGCCCGTTTCCCGTGACACCGCGTCATGCTCGTCTCTGAAGGCGTGCGATGCGTCATTCAGGCGCTCCCGCACTCCTGCCGACCGGCCTCGGCGAAGTATCGCAACTGGCAGCCTCACCCGCCTACTGGGCAGACCGCCGCGTTTCTTCCGCTCCGGCGCCTACTCCGACGACGTCGCGGCCAGGATCGTCACCGCGCTCGGCGAGCGGTTCGTGGACTTCTCGATCAACGGCGACGCGGGCGCCGCCTTCAGCCCCGAGCAGGTCCGGACGACCGTCGGGCCAGCGCCCGTCGGCTCCATCGTCATCTGACACATGAACCACCCCGAGCGTGGCACTGCCCACGGCATCGCAGCCGCCATACCCGCGCTGCAGGCCTGCGGCCACACGTCGTACGACCCTCGGACGCCCTGTACTGATGAACGGTCATTTCAATTCACTTCCGATCAAATGATGAATTTTTGCTGTTCATCCATTGGTCCTTCATATGCTGTGCCACGCATTCCAGCGCCTGCTGGAGCCCAAGAGGGGGAGTGCGTGGAGATCACCATCAGTGTCGGGTCCGGCGTCCACGGCGAGCGGGAGCTGCGTTCGCTCCACGACTGGCTCAGCGCCGACCGGTCCGTGCGGCGTACGGCGCGGCCTGTGCTGGGTTCCTCCGGGCCTCCCGTTCCCGGTGCGCAGGGTGAGGTCCTCGACGTGCTGAACCTGACGCTCGACGTGGGGTTCCAGGCGGCGCAGCTCGCGCTGTCCGTGGCGCAATGGCGCGCCGTCCGTCCGGGCCGGCCGACGGTGACCGTACGACGGCCGGACGGCACCTCGGTGAGCGTGTCGGACGCCTCGGCGGAAGATGCCGCACTGCTGCTCGGGCGGCTGCTGGACGACGAGGGCCGGGAGTAACCGCCTTGAACGTCCCGACGAGCCTGCCCGCAGCGCAGGCCTCGCGTGCGGTGCTCATCGGTGCGAGCTCCTTCCAGGACCCGGACCTGAACGATCTACCCGCCGTTCCCCGGGGTGTGATCGCACTGCGTGAACTGCTCACGGGGCCGCTGTGGAACCTGCCCGAGACGCACTGCACGGAGGTGATCAACCCGCAGACGGTGAAGGAAGCGGGTAACGCGATCGTGGACGCGGCCCAGGCAGCCACGGACACGCTGCTCGTGTACCACGCCGGCCACGGCATGCTGAACAGCAAAGGCATCCTGCACCTGGCCGTCTCCAGCACCAGCTGCGACACACTCCGCGTCCATCTCGATGCCATGCCCTATCCCGAGTGTGTGCGCGAGCCCTTGCAGAAGTGCCGTGCACGGCGCCGGATCGTCATCCTGGACTGCTGCTACAGCGCCCGCGCGATGGAGGCCCAGGCTGCGGACCTGGTGGGACTTGCAGGGATCGACGGGACGTTCATCCTGGCCGCGGCGGGGCCGATGCAGATCACGGTCGCACCGCGGGGCGAGGAGTACACGGCCTTCACGGGGGCGCTGCTGGGACTGCTGAGGGAGGGGGAGGAGAACGCCCCGGAGGTCCTCGATCTGTCCACCACCGCGTGGTACCTGCGCGAGCGGCTGGTCGCGGCTGGCTGGCAGCCGTCCCACTGCCTCGACGAGGATCTCGTCGGCCGTCTGCCCTTCGTTCCGAACGCCTCGTACGTGCCGTACCCTGACGTCGCTGTCGACGACCTGGTCGCGGCCCTGGAGAAGTCCTCACATGACGCCCGGGACGTGGAGGGGATCTGCCGGACGGTGACCGAAGCAGTCGTCACCGGTCTCGGCTACGCGTACGCCCGGATCAGTTTGGCCGGGCACGACGGCCAGTTCGTCACTCGCGCCGCTTTCGGCGACCCCCTGCCAGGCCTCGCCCCGGCCTCGGAAACCTTCCCGGGCGAGGGAGAGAGCGTACTGACGGCGGACGGCAGAGGGGATGGCGGGGCACAGAGGCTGGACCGCCAGCTGCGTGTGCCCCTCCGTCACTCCGACGGTGCACAGGTGGGATTGCTGGAGGCTCATGTCCCATCGCAGCGGGCCGTGCCCGGTGTCCGCCGGCTGAAGGACCTGGAGACGTACGCATCGCGAGCGGCTGTCACCCTCACCCACCTGCTCCTCTTGTCCGAAGCACGGCAGGCCCTTGACCGTTCGCGTGCCGAGGCCACGGAGCTGCGGGCCCAATTGCACGCGGAGCAGGAGCTCCGGGAGGAGAGCGCCGGGCAGCTGCGGGCCACGCGAGACCAGCTCGCGCGGCTCACCACCCGCGTCCAGCAAGTCGAACGACTGTGGAACGAACGGGAGTCGGAGCTGGTCAGACGGCTCGTGGACACTCGCCGCGAGCTGGCCGACCGCGACCGCGAACTGGGCGGGCTGCTGGAGCGGTTCCGGGCCGCATCCGTGCCAGCCCGAACCGGGCACCAGCTCTCCGACGCCGAAGCGGGCACCGCGACGCGGGTCCTCGACGCCGGACCCGGTCCGGGCCCCGCGGTGCGCGGTACCCAGACGCCGCCCCCTCCGCGCCTCGCCCCCGCGGCGACCACCGGCACCGCAACGGGACCGGCCGTGGCGGGCCCGGGCCGAGTCCGGCGGATCCTCCTCGGCACGCTGGCCGGCGCGGTGGTCGTGGGCGTTCTCGTCTTCGGCTTCCTGGAGCTGCCTCTCACCCTCACATACAGGTCAGGAGACAGACCGATCCCGATGACCGCCTGCGCTCCGATAACGCAAGGGGAGGGTGACGGCTGTCAGGTCACCGGACAGAAATGGAAGATCGCGGCAGGCCGGACGGTGAGGACCGTCTTCGACCCAGCAGCCGGCAGGTACGGGTGGGCGCTGCGGGGGGCCCTGTACCTGCAGAGCACGTGCTCGGCCACAGTGCGGTGGTCGGTGACGGCCGGCAACGCGACGGCGGCCAAGGGGACGCTCTCCCGCGCGCACCCGAGCCGCGACCTCACCGAGAAGCTGCGGGCCAACCTCGCTTCCCTGACCGTGACCGCCCGTCGTACGGACTCAGCCGAGTGCGCGGCGCAGTTCACCTGGGACGGCGTCTACCAGAACTCCTGACCGTCGGCCGCCAAGGTCAAGGAACTGCCCCCGTGCAGGTCGGAGTCGTTCCTTCCTGCGCGGGGGCCTGGAGTTACGGCGAGGCAGCCGAGGAGCTTCGACCGCCCACTCGTGGACCGCGGCGCTGGTGCCGCCGACCGAGGAACCAGGACGGCCTGTTCGCCGGACCGGCCCATAGCCTCATCTGACGGTCAAGAAGCCAACGGCGTTGAACCTGTTCGTGCTGTGCTGCTGTACTACCGGTTCCGCGCCTGGTTGCGGGCTCAACCAGGACGAGGACCACCTCACGGCCGGCAAGAATCGGGGATGTCGAGGACCGTCAGGTGCTGCCACAGGCCATCCCAAGCGATGGGTTCCACTCGTCCGGCTTCACCCTGTCGCCCTGCGGCGCGATAGGGCATTCTCATACCCATGCGAACGGGGGACGCACCAGGCGACGACGGCACCAGCAGGCACGGACGCTACCGAGCATGGGCCCTGGTTGCGGGCGCTGTCGCGTCCGTCGGAATGATCTTCGCAAAGTCGACTCACTGGCGCGGCGGAGCGAGCGCGGAACACCTGCTGGGGGTCGCCAGCACTGCCGTGGGCCTAGTCGTCGGTGTGGCGTCGCTGTACATGTCGTGGCTCGGTTACAAGGCCGACCGGCGCGAAAAGGCTGACAGCCTCGGCCTGACGGCGATGACCGACGAACTGGCCTTCGCGGTGCGAACCCAGTGGCAGGCGGAGGCCAGAGTCCGTCGCCTCGAGGAACCGTACGCACTGCCGGTGCCCTGGCGGCCCGCCCGTGACGACGTGGTGGAACCCTGGGACCTTCTCGTGCGCACTTCCACCGGGGCCCCCTCTGATCGGCCCACGCTGCCGCCAGCCTGGGCCGACGGCCCCGAGTGCCTGGCTGGCAGCGACGGCGAGATCGTCCAGGTCTTCACCGCCCGAGTACCGGGCAGACGCCTGCTGATCCTCGGTGAGCCGGGCGCGGGAAAGACGATGATGCTGGTACGCCTCCTGCTGGGCCTGCTCCAGTCGCGCGAGGCGGGCTCGCCGGTCCCGGTCGTCTTCCCCCTGGCCTCCTGGGACCCCGACCGCCAGGAACTCGACACATGGCTGGCCGAACGTCTCGCCACCGACTACCCGGGCCTCGCCGCGCCGGCTCCCGCTCCAGCCGCCGGCGGACCCAGTCGGGTCACGTCGCGTGCCCGCGCTCTACTGGACCAGCGCCTGGTCATCCCCCTGCTCGACGGCTTGGACGAACTGCCCGCGCACACCCGCGCAGTGGCGCTGGACGCCGTGAACCGCACCCTGCCTCCGGGCACGCCCCTCGTCCTGACCAGCCGCACCGCCGAGTACCGGACCGCTGTCGATCCACCCGCCAACGTAGGCGTACCCGTGCGCCTCAACGGGGCAGCCGGCATCGAACTTGATGCGGTGGCCCCTGCGGAGGGCGCCGCCTACCTGCGCCGCGACGCCGGCGGAGAGGGCACCCCGTCCGCTGAGCGGTGGCGGCCCGTCCTCGACCTCCTGCCCACCGACTCCCCCGTCGGCCGGGCGCTGCAGACGCCCCTGACGCTGTTCCTCGCCCGGACGATCTACAATCCGCGCCCCGGCGAACGCCTCACAGCGTTACCCGACCCGGCCGAACTGTGCGACACCACCCGCTTCCCCACCGCCGCAGACGTCCGGGCCCGGCTCTTCGACGCCTTCATCCCCTCTGCCTACCGTCCTCTTCCCGGCCATCAGGTGCGGTGGACGAGCCGCCAGGCCCAGCAGACGCTCACCTTCCTGGCCCGGCACTTGGAGGATGACCTGCACGGCGGAGCTGACTTCGCGTGGTGGCAGCTGCGGCTGGCGGTGCCCGAGGCCGCACGACGGCTGCTATCGGGCGCGGTCCTGGGCGCGGCGATGTTCCTGCTGACGCTCCTGGCCATCTGCCTTGCCATTCTGGGCTTTTTCGCCGGGGGTAGCCTCGGGAACCTGCTGGCGCTGTTCTGCGCCGCGCCTGATATCCCACTCTTCTTCGGGGACTGGGACGGTGGCCTGCTGGGGCCCCCGCTCTGGATGTTGGCCGTGTGTGCCGCCTACCTGCCCGCGGGATGGCTGCTCAGCCAGGTGTTCCGGATGCGAGAACGAAACGCCCCCGCGGTGCGGGGCCATTGGTCCTGGAACAGCCGATCCCTCTTATTAGGACTCGGGGCCGCGGTCCTCGTCGGTACGGTGCTGGACTTCCTCCTCGACCGGGTGGCCGGCGTCGGCTGGGGTGCGGTGGCCGGACTTGTCTGCTGGCTGGTCACGGCATGGAGTGCGGCCCCAGCCGACCTCGCCTCGGTCACAAGTCCACAGGAACTACTCCGGCAGGACCGCAGGACTTGCTGGGGTTTCGTACGCACCGGCGCCCTCCTCGGTCTCCTGGCCGGACTCCTCCTGGGCACCCTGCTGGGGTATCTGGACGGTGACCTACGCGACGATCCCGTCAGCAGGCTGATCGAAAGTACCGTGTTCGGCTGCGGCATCGGCTTCTGGAGCGGACTGGTCCTTGGTGTGGCTGCCGCTCTCCACCGCACCGCCTGGGGCGATTTCGCTCTGAGTCGTCTCTATCTGGCTGCCCGGCGTCAGGGAGTCCTGCCACGCGATCTCATGACGTTCCTCACCGACGCTCACCAGGCGCGGGGCGTCCTGCGGCAGGTCGGCCCCATCTACCAATTCCGCCACATCGACCTGCAACGCCGCCTCGCCCGGCACGCAGAAGCCCCGCCGATACTGGCTCCGGCGACGCGTCCTGAAGATGCGGAGGGACGCCCGCCGACGTAACTGGCGCCCCACCCCAGCATCGCGATCGTGAAGGCAGCACCCCTCTCGAGACCTCCTCGCCCGCTTATCTCTTACAGCCGGGCGGCGGCCGCTGAGGGTGCCGGGATGGGGGTGAGGACGTGCTACCGACGGTGGCTTCGCGAAGCTGGGTGTTCTCTTCGTGCCTGGCTGAGAGCCAGGGCTGGCGCCTGTGGGCAGAAGTCCATCAGGGCGGCGGCCGCCGCGGTCGGCGACTTATGAGTCCGCTGCTCGACTCAACGGCGGGCGTCGCTTCCTCAAAGCTCTTCGGCCCCCGACGACGTCCGGAGGCCCGCTACTGGACCGAACGATGTCTTTGCTACGCCCCCGTCGAAGCTTGACCGCCAGCGGCAGGTGCGTCGGTGCACGACGCGTATGGAGAAGGCCGAGGGATAGCCCGGGTCACTCGTCCGAGACCAAGACCGGGCCATTCGCGGACCACGTTCTCGCCGGCCACCAGCACCGCACCGCACCGTCACCGCAGGTCAGCGTCGGTACTGCTCGTGTACCACCAAGATACGAAGAACCTCCTCGCTCGCGCGCGCCCCGTTCTCAATCATTACTCTCCGCCGACAAATGGCGGACGCAGGGAAGCGATCTCGAAGAATGCTTCGCCCGAACCGTCAGGAGCGCTGACATCCGATGCGGTCAGACAACAATGCCGGGCGACAGGAGGAGACTGGTTACGACGTACTGGTTCAAGATGTCGTCCGTGTCCATTTCAAGATGTCGCCCCTGTCCGTGAACATGATCTGGCTCAGCCTGTACGCGTCCAGCACGGAGTAGCCCAGCCCCGAGCCCTCGGGCACGCCCGGGAGCGTCTGCGCACGTGACCTTCGCTGCCGCAAGGTCGATACTGCCGACAGCAGCGTTCCCGCCGATGCCGCCGACCCCTCACGGAGGCCCGATGCCCCGTCACCAAAGTCAGCATCGATACCGCCGGAGCCGGCTTCCGGCCGCCGTGAACCGCCAAGATCGACTAATGCCCTGACCCGGCCTGACCTGCTGAAACCCAGGTCAACAGCCCACCAGCTAGCCTCACCAGGAGGAACCCATGAAGATGCTGATCAATGTGGCGGAGACCGTGGTCGCGGACGCCCTGCGAGGCATGGCGTCCGCCCATCCCGAGCTGACCGTCGACGTGGAGAACCGGGTGATCGTACGGCGGGATGCCCCGGTCGCCGGAAAGGTCGCCCTGATCTCCGGGGGCGGCTCGGGGCACGAGCCGCTGCACGGCGGGTTCGTTGGTCCCGGCATGCTGTCGGCGGCCTGTCCGGGTGAGGTGTTCACCTCGCCGGTTCCCGATCAGATGGCGCGCGCCGCGGCGGCCGTGGACAGCGGGGCGGGCGTGCTGTTCATCGTGAAGAACTACACCGGCGACGTGCTCAATTTCGACATGGCCGCCGAGCTCGCCGAGGACGAGGGCATCCAGGTGGCCAAGGTGCTGGTCAACGATGACGTGGCGGTCACCGACAGCCTCTACACGGCCGGGCGGCGCGGTGTCGGCGGCACTCTGTTCGTGGAGAAGATCGCGGGCGCGGCGGCGGACGAGGGGCAGTCGCTGGAGCAGGTGGAGGCGATCGGCCGGCAGGTCAACGAGAACTCCCGCAGCTTCGGCGTCGCGCTCAGCGCCTGCACCACACCCGCCAAGGGCAGCCCCACCTTCGATCTGCCCTCGGGAGAGCTGGAGTTGGGCATCGGCATCCACGGCGAGCCCGGCCGGCAGCGGCGGGCAATGATGACCTCGGGTGAGATCGCCGAGTACGCGGTGAACGCGATCCTGGAGGACATGCCCCCGCGCAACCCGGTCCTCGTCCTGGTCAACGGCATGGGTGCGACGCCGCTGCTGGAGCTGTACGGGTTCAACGCCGAGGTGCAGCGGGTGCTCGGCGAGCGCGGCGTCGCCGTCGCCCGGACGCTGGTGGGCAACTACGTCACCTCCCTCGACATGGCCGGTGCCTCGGTCACCCTGTGCCAGATCGACGAGGAGCTGCTGCGGCTGTGGGACGCGCCGGTGAAGACGCCCGGGCTGCGCTGGGGCATGTAGACCGGCGGGCCGAGGTGTCAACGTACCTACCACGCAAGGAGATCCAGTGCTCGACGCCGACTTCTTCCGCCGTTGGATGACGGCGACCGCCGCGTCCGTGGACCGCGAGGCGGAACGGCTCACCGCCCTCGACTCGCCCATCGGGGACGCCGACCACGGCAGCAATCTGCAGCGCGGGTTCCGGGCCGTGGCCGCGACCCTGGAGAAGGAGGCGCCGGACACGCCCGGTGCCGTCCTGATCCAGGCCGGGCGGCAGCTGATCTCGACGGTCGGCGGTGCGTCGGGGCCCCTCTACGGCACGCTGCTGCGCCGTACGGGCAAGGCGCTCGGGGACTCCGGCGAGGTCAGCGAGGCGCAGTTCGCCGAAGCCCTGCGGGCCGGGGTGGAGGCGGTGATGACGCTCGGCGGCGCCGCACCCGGCGACAAGACCATGATCGACGCGCTGGTGCCGGCCGTGGACGCGCTCGACGCCGGCGGGTTCGCCGCGGCCCGCACCGCCGCCGAAGAGGGCGCCCTCGCGACCACCCCGTTGCAGGCCCGCAAGGGCCGGGCCAGCTATCTCGGAGAGCGCAGCATCGGGCACCAGGATCCCGGCGCCACCTCGTCGGCGCTGCTCGTCGCCGCCCTCGCGGAGGCCGACGATGAGTGACGGGAAACAGGTCGGGATCGTGCTGGTGTCGCACAGCGCCGAAGTGGCAGCCTCCGTGGCCGAGTTGGCGAAGGGGCTGGCGGGCGGCGGGGTCTCGGTGCCGGTCGCCCCGGCGGGCGGCACCGAGGGAGGCGAGCTCGGCACGAGCGCGGAGCTGATCGCCGCTGCGGCCGCGTCCGTGGACCGGGGCGCGGGGGTCGCCGTCCTCACCGACCTCGGTAGTGCCGTGCTCACGGTGAAGGCGCTGCTCGCCGAGGGCGACGAACTCCCCGACCAGACACGGCTGGTGGACGCCCCGTTCGTGGAGGGGGCGGTGGCCGCGGTGGTCACGGCGGCCACGGGCGCGGACCTCGCGGCGGTGGAGGCGGCCGCCGCGGAGGCGTACACCTACCGGAAGGTCTGAAGCCACCGAAAGGTCCGAGGAGACCTCTCACCCGAGTCCCTCCGCGGCGACGGCGAGGGCCGAGCGCATGGTTGCCGTCAGCTCGGCCTCCGCCGTCACGTGGTCGGGCTCCGCGTCTGCGGTGCGCCAGGCGTAGTGCTCGACGGCCGCGCGCAGGGCCGCGTTGAACATCGCCGCCTGGATCGTGGGCCTCAGGTCGTCCGCAGGCAGTCCGGCGCGCTCGGCGAGGGCGCGGGCGAACGCCGGTTCGGCCTCGTCGTAGGTCTGGAGCCAGACGGCGCGCAGGTCCGGCTCGGTGCGGGTCAGCTGTACCAGCGCGCCAACGGTTGCCCGGTCGGGCCCGGCGACGACGGCCAGGTCCGCGGTCAGCTCCGGCGCGAAGATGTCCTCGAGGGGCTGTCCGTGCGCCCAGTCCCGCAGCCGGGCGGCGATCATGTCGATGCCGGCCGTGAACAGCGGCCGTACGCAGGCCTCTTTGCTGGGGAAGTAGCGCCACACGGTGCGCGCGGAGACGCCGACGGCCTGCCCGATCTGCTCGCCGGTGGTCGCCGTGACGCCCTGGGTGACGAACAGGTCCACCGCGGCCCGGGCGATCTCCAGCCGGATCTCGGCCTTGCGCTCCTCGGTCAGGGGCGGTCGTCCTGTGCGTCCGCGGGCTGCGGTCATGTGTCCCTCCGGCTTTGGTGATCACTCTCCCGGAATTCTCCCGCACCTCTTTATGTCACTCGCAGACATTAAGTCGTAGGGTGTGCGCACACCGGGCTCGCGGGCATCTGTGCGGGTCCTCGTACGCATGGACAGGAGCACCTCATGGCCAGTGGACTCGACGGGCGCAGCGTCATCGTCACCGGAGCGGGCTCGGGCATCGGGCGGGCTGCCGCTCTGGCCTTCGCGGCACAGGGCGCGTGGGTCGTTGTGGCAGACCTCAACGCCGAGGGCGCGGACGCGGTCGTCAAGGAGATCGAGCAGGCGGGCGGCGCCGCGGTCGCCGTGGTGGGCGACCTGAGCGATCAGGCCGTGGTCGACCAGGTGGTCCGGACGGCCGTGGAGAGCTTCGGCGGCGTGGACGTCCTGGTGAACAACGCCGGGATCATGGACCGGATGTCGGCGCTCGCGGACGTCGGCGACGCCGAGTGGGAGAAGGTCATACGGGTCAATCTCACCGCCCCGTTCCTGCTCACACGGGCGGTGCTGCCGCACATGCTTCAGGCGGGCAGGGGCGCGATCGTGAACACCGCCTCCGAGGCCGGCATCCGGGGCAGCGCGGCGGGCGCGGCGTACACGGCCTCGAAGCACGGAGTGGTGGGCCTGACCAAGTCCCTCGCGGTGATGTACCGCAACCAGGGCATCCGCAGCAACGCCGTCGCCCCGGGCGGCACCGCCACGGGGATGATCCCCGACATCGACGGGAGCGCCCACGGCCCGGCGGCTCTCGGCCCGTACATGGGCAATGTCGGACGCGTGTCCCAGCCGGAGGAGCAGGCCGCCGCGATCGTGTTCCTCGCCTCGGACGCGGCGAGCAACGTCAACGGCGTGATCCTGCCGGTCGACAACGGGTGGGCGGCCGTCTGACGACGCCCCGGCGTCTATCCGCCATGCACGAACTGCTGTGCCAGGCGCCGACCCACGGCGACGGCGGCGGCATGGCTCTCGATCGGTTTGACCTGCGAGTACTTGAAGACGATATAGGTGACGCCCGAGGGCGCTCCGCCGTTCGGGCCCGGGCGGATGCCGAGGCCCTTGGCGGTGGCGTAGGACGCCTCCCCGATGATGCTGTCCGGGCCGATGTCGCCCACGACCGCGTACTGCACACGGCCCCGGTAGACGACGGCGGCGACCGATCCGCCGCGGACGCCGTCGTCGTCGTGGTCCCAGGTGCGGCTCGGGGCGGGCACGACGATGTACGGGAGGCGTTCGGCGCTCAGGTAGCGCCCGTCGGACTGCTGATAGGCGGTGGCCTCGGAGAACGACGGATCGGTGCGGCGGTTGCAGCGCGGGCCGGGCTGTCCGTCGCAGTCGATGTCCATGTCGGCCTTCCAGAAGACGGCGCGCCGGGTGCCGCACACCGCAATCGTGGCCGGTCTGCCTGCGTCGCTGCGGAAGCGGCCGCGGGAGATCTGGGTGCAGTCACGCACCTTGGCCAGCAGTTCGGCGGCACGGACGTCGCCCTCGCGCCAGGCCACCGGCTCCGCCCGGCCGCGGGTCGCGGCGTCGGACAGCATCGGCGGGGCGAGTAAAGCGGCACCGGCCACGGCCAGGGTCAGCGACTGGACACGCACCATGAAAAGCCCTTTCCCGAAGGGGCACTGACGGGCATTCAGCCCGGTCGGGCGCCGTAGCGATCATGGGGCCACCGTAGGCGGACCGGGCGGCGCACAGCCCCAGGCGGGTCACGGCGTGGCGTGTCTTCGGACGTCATGCAGGGTGCCGGGCGCCTGAGCCCGTGTCGGCTCCGGCGGCCCGGCCACCCGCGTCCGGCGCGGGAACAGCGACGACAGCGGCCCGCGCCACCGGCATGAACTCGCCATCCCTCAGGGAGAGTTCGGCCGTGAGGAGCTTCAGCATACGTAACTCCGCCGGGCGGTCTGCAACGCCGTCCCTCATGCTGTCGGCCCGCAACCAACCCCTTGATGCGATCACGCCAGCCGCGCAATATTGGTCCGGACCATTACCGCCGTGTCGTCCGGGGAGGCGGAGCAGTGCGTCACGACACCGTGCTCGTGTACCGATCCCTCGCGCTCTGTGCCGCACTGGCCCTGGCCGCTTCCTGCGGCGGGAGCGGCGCCGGGGAGGACGACGGCGGGCTGCCGGCGGCCCCCACGGGAGTGACCGCGGTGGCGGGCAGTTCGACCAGCGTCCACGTGATGTGGAACGCGGTGTCCGCGAACCCCCGCGTCAGCGTCTACGAGGTGTATCGCGGCACCACCAAGGTCGAGCAGGTGCCCGGCTCCCGGCACATGGTGGACGTCACCAGGCTCAGGCCGTCCACCACGTACGTCTTCACCGTGCGGGCCCGGAACACCGAGGGCCGGCTCGGACCGCCCGGCCGCCGGGTCCGGGCGGAGACTCCGGCGGCCGTTGCGGCGGACGACACGGCACCGACGCGGCCGGGAGAGGTGCGCGGCCGGGCGGTCGGCAGCAGGGCCGTCGAGCTGTCCTGGTCCGCGTCGCGGGACGACCGGGCCGTGGTGTCGTACGACGTCTACCAGGGCGCCGCCAAGATCCACAGTGTGGGCGGAGCACAGACGGCGACCGTGGTCACCGGGCTGCGGCCGGGCACCCGCTACGCCTTCACCGTCCGCGCCCGCGACGCGGCCGACAACCTCTCGCCTCACGGCAGCACCGTCCGCCTCACCACGCCGGGCTCCGACGACGGACGCAGCACGGCGCCCACCGCCTTCCGGGCGACGAGCCACCGCGCCGGCGGGGCCTACTACCTCGACCTGCGCTGGATCCCGCCGCGCACCGACGGCGTGGTCACGGAGTACCGGATCCGCCTCGACGGCAGGGCGGCCACCTCCCTGGTCTACGGCGGAGACGCGCCGCGCGACCGGGCGTCGTACTCCTTCTACGTCGGCCGGGATGCCGGCGTGCGCCACCGCGTGCGGATCCGGGCCAGACTGCCCGACGGCACCTGGGGCGGCTTCTCGGTCGAGCGGACGGTGACCACCGGGGCGGCCGGCGGCTGACGGCAGTGACAGGCCTGCGGCATGGGCCGGAAGGAGGAATCCGTCACCTGCCCGGAGGCGGTCCGCATGCGGGGAGCGCCGCGGGGACGTTGGCTGCCCCTGAGGCAGCACGGGCCTTTCCCGACTTCGGCGGCGCAAGGGATGTACCGCCAACCGTGCCGTCGGAGGGCAGTCCAATGCGCAACTCTCAGCCATTCGTTCGCTCCGCCCTGACCGCGGCAGCCGTCGCCGCGCTCCCGCTCGCCCTGGCCGCCGTGCCGGCCGCGGCGCAGGGGACGGGGATCTCCGTGAGCACCAGCGGGTCCACCGTTTCGGTGACCACGAGCGTGTGCTTCCCGCGCGGCAGCAACGGGACGTTCGGCACCGCCACGTTGCTCAGCAGCAGCCAGCCGGCCCGTCAGATGCCGCTGTCGGGCACCAGCGCCCTGCAGTCGGCGGCCTGGTCGAACGTGAGCCCCGGCACGTACACCGTGACGGTGATGTGCGCGAACGGCACCAATGCGGGCACCCAGAGCGTCGTCGTCTCCTCCGCCTCCACCCCCACCGCGACGCCCGCCGCCACCATCTCGGCCACCACCAGGCCCTCGCCCTCGCTCGGCGTCATGGGCGGTGTCGGCGGCGCCGTCCAGGACTACGGCCCGCTGACGGTCGGGGTGGGCGCCGCCCTGGTGGGCACGGGTGTCATCGCGACGGGCTGGTACCTGCGCCGGCGTGCGCGGCCGAACCGGCTCTGAGCGCTGCCGGGCCCACGAGCCGTGGGGCTCACACCGCTTCGGAACCGGGCAGTTCGGCGAACTCCTCCAGGGCGTGCGTGAGCCACTGCGTCCAGAAGGTCTCCAGGTCGATGCCGGCTCGCAGCACCAGGTGCCGCAGCCGGTCCTGGGGAGCGTCCCTGCCGGGCGGGAAGTCGCGCTGCTCGATCTCCTGGTACTCGGCCAACTGCAGCCGGTGCAGGTCGAGATGGCGGCGCAGGTCGGCCTCGAGGCCGGCAGTACCCACCACGGCCGCCGCACGCAGCCGCAGCAGCATCACATCGCGGTGCGGCTTGGGGTCCTGGGACGCGGCGGTCCAGCGGGCCAGTTCGGCGCGGCCCGCGGGCAGGACCTCGTAGCTCTTCTTCTGCCCGCGGGCCGGCTGCTCGGACGGCAGGGCCCGGATCTGGCCGTCGGCCTCCAGTCTCCCCAGCTCGCGATAGATCTGCTGATGCGTCGCCGACCAGAAGTAGCCGATCGACTTGTCGAACCGGCGGGTCAGCTCCAGCCCCGAGGACGGCTTTTCGAGCAGGGCGGTGAGGATCGCATGCGGGAGTGACATGGGGTCATCCTAGGGACGGCCGCAGGGCCCCCTAGAGGGCCGCCGCCAGCTCCGTGCCCTGCTTGATGGCACGCTTGGCGTCCAGTTCGGCGGCCACGTCGGCACCGCCGATCAGGTGGGCGCCGACTCCGGCGGCGACCAGTTCCTCGTACAGGCCGCGGCGCGGTTCCTGTCCGGTGCACAGCACGATCGTGTCGACCGGCAGGACCGTGCTCTCCTCGCCGACGGTGACGTGCAGCCCGGCATCGTCGATGCGGTCGTAGCGGACGCCCGGGACCATGGTGACGCCCCGGTGCTTGAGCTCGGCGCGGTGGATCCAGCCGGTGGTCTTGCCCAGTCCGGCGCCGACCTTGCTGGTCTTGCGCTGCAGCAGGTGGACGGTGCGCGGCGGGGCGGGCCGCTCGGGGGCGGCGAGTCCGCCGGGCGCCCGGTAGTCCATGTCGACGCCCCACTGGCGGAAGTACGTCGCCGGGTCCTCGCTCGCCTTGTCCCCGCCGTCGGTCAGGAACTCCGCGACGTCGAAGCCGATGCCGCCCGCGCCGAGGATCGCCACCCGGTCGCCGACGGGCGCGTTGCCGCGCAGCACATCGAGATAGCCGACGACGCTCGGGTGGTCGACGCCCGGGATGTCGGGGGTGCGCGGGGTGACGCCGGTGGCGACGACCACCTCGTCGTAGCCCTCCAAGTCACCTGCTTCCACATGGGTGTTGAGGCGTACGTCCACGCCGTGCGCGTCGAGCTGGTGGCGGAAGTAGCGCAGGGTCTCGTCGAACTCCTGCTTGCCGGGGACCTTGCGGGCCACGTTGAGCTGGCCGCCGACCTCGCCCGCGGCGTCGTACAGGGTGACCTCGTGGCCGCGCTCGGCCGCCGAGACCGCACAAGCGAGCCCGGCCGGTCCGGCCCCGACGACGGCGACGCGCTTCTTCAGCCGGGTGGGCGAGAGGACCAGTTCGGTCTCGTGGCAGGCGCGCGGGTTGACCAGGCAGGAGGTGATCTTGAGGCTGAAGGTGTGGTCCAGGCAGGCCTGGTTGCAGCCGATGCAGGTGTTGATGGCCTCCGGCTTGCCCTCGGCGGCCTTGTTGACGAAGTCGGGGTCGGCGAGCATCGGGCGGGCCATGGAGACCATGTCCGCGTACCCCTCGGCGAGCAACTCCTCTGCCAGTTCCGGGGTGTTGATGCGGTTGGTGGTCACGAGCGGGACGGAAACCTCGCCCATGAGCCGCTTGGTCACCCAGGTGTAGGCGCCGCGCGGCACGGAGGTGGCGATGGTGGGGATGCGGGCCTCGTGCCAGCCGATGCCGGTGTTGATGATCGTCGCACCGGCCGCCTCGACGGCCTTGGCGAGGGTGATCACCTCGTCGAGGGTGGAGCCGCCGGGGACCAGGTCGAGCATGGACAGCCGGTAGATGATGATGAAGTCCTCACCGACGGCCTCGCGCACCCGGCGCACGATCTCGACGGGGAAGCGCATGCGGTTCTCGTACGAGCCGCCCCAGCGGTCGGTGCGCTGGTTGGTCTGGGCGGCGATGAACTCGTTGATGAGGTAGCCCTCGGAGCCCATGATCTCGACACCGTCGTAGCCGGCCTGCCTGGCGAGGCGGGCGGCGCGGGCGTAGTCGTCGATGGTCCGCTCGACGTCGGCGTCGGTGAGCTCGCGGGGCGGGAAGGGGCTGATCGGCGCCTGGAGGGGGCTCGGGGCGACCAGGTCCTGGTGGTAGGCGTACCGGCCGAAGTGCAGGATCTGCATGGCGATCCGGCCGCCCTCGCCGTGCACGGCCTCGGTGATCTGCCGGTGCTCCTCGGCCTCCGCGTCGGTGGTGAGCTTGGCGCCGCCCTCGTACGGGCGCCCCTCGTCGTTGGGCGCGATGCCTCCGGTGACGATGAGACCCACTCCCCCGCGCGCCCGGGCTGCGTAGAACTCCGCCATGCGCTCGAAGCCGCGCTCGGCCTCCTCCAGGCCGACGTGCATGGAGCCCATGAGGACGCGGTTGGGCAGCGTGGTGAAGCCCAGGTCGAGCGGGTTCAGCAGGTGCGGGTAACGGCTCATCGGGCCCTCCATGCGCGGTGTGGTGCCTCTGTTGTAGAGGACCCCACCCATGTTTTGCAACTAGTTGCATAAGGAGCGAGGGGTGACGCGGACCACCCACGGGCACAGTGGCCTCATGAGCCCAGAAGACACCGAGGTGGTCGAGCTCGCGCAGGCACTGGTCCGCCGCCCGAGCCGGGCCGGGATCGACGACTACGGTCCCGTGCTCGCCGTCCTCGAAGACTGGCTCGGCGCTCGTGACCTGCCGTATCGCCGCCTCTACGACGACGCGGGCCGGCCGATCGCCCTGCTGGTGGAGGTGGCGGGTGGCCGGCCGGGGCCGTGGTGGGCGCTGGACGCCTGCGTGGACACCGCCCCCTACGGCGACGAGGGCGCCTGGTCGTTCCCGCCGGACTGCGGGGACGTCGTGGACGGGTGGCTGCGGGGGCGCGGCGCGGCCGATTCCAAGCTGGCGGCGGCGATGTTCTGCCGGATCGCGGCGGAGCTGCGTGCCCGGGCCCCGGAACTGAGCGGCGGGCTCGCCGTCCTGCTGGACGCCGACGAGCACACCGGCGGCTTCGGCGGAGCCCGGGCCTATCTCGCGGACACGGCCGCGGTGCGCCCGGCCGGGGTGATGATCGGCTATCCCGGCCCGGACGAGGTGGTGGTCGGCGGGCGCGGGCTGTGGCGGGCCACGATCGCGGTGCACGCGGAGTCGGGGCACTCCGGGTCGAGACGCACGGCGCTCGGTGCCGTCTCCCGGGCGGCGCGGCTGGTGCAGCTGCTGGACGAGGCCGAACTCCCGGGCGCCGAGGGCGAGTTCCCGCTGCCGCCGAAACTGACGGTGACCTCCTGCCACGGTGGCGAGGGCTTCTCCGTGGTGCCCGGCCTGTGCGAGCTGGGTGTCGACATCCGCACCACTCCGGCCTTCGACTCCCGCGCGGCGGAGCACCTGGTCCGCGCAGCGGCGGCGGAGCTGGACCGGCAGCTGCCCGGCCCGACCCCGACCGCGATCACCCAGGTGGCCTCCTGGCCGCCGTACCGTCTGACCGAGAATGACCAGCCCGCCGCCGCACTGCTGGACGCCGCCACCCGAGCGGGCCTCACGGTCCGACCGAAGACCGCGGGCCCCTCGAACATCGGCAACCTACTGGCGTCCGAGGGCATCCCGGCCACGGCGGGTTTCGGCGTACGGTACGAAGGCCTGCACGGCACAGACGAACGTGCCTACCTGGAGGACCTGCCCGTGATCCACGCCGTCTACCGTCAGGCCGTGCTGCGCCTACTGGCGACCTGATGGGGGCGCGGGGCTGTGTTGAAGGTGCGGCTACCGCCGCGTGGGCGCGACCAGCCACGACGCAGCCGCAGACACACAACCGCACTCCGCGGAGCGTTTAACGGGTTTCGAGCCGCACGTGCAACTCCCTCTCCTGATCCCCCGACGCCGAAGAAAGATCCCGCACCGAGAACAACGAGTCCAGCGTGGACCGCAGCCGCTCGATGGCCCAGTAGCCACCCTGCGCGTCGGCCTCCACGGAGGACGAGAGCCGGGCGGGAGGCGGGCACTCATGGGCGTCGGTCACCTCGAAGGTGCCGAGCCACACCATCGGCCGGGTCTCGTGGAGCTGCTGCGGCACCTCTTCGGGGCTCCGGTCGGACTCGAAGCACGCACACAGGGTGTCGAACACGATCCGGGCGTCCTCCTTGCTGCATCCGCTGATCTCGAGGGATACGGGCTCCTCGTGCGGTCGCACACGGTCCATCGTGATCGCTCCTCTCGTGGCTGCGGCGCGGCGCCACGGGTTTCCCGCGAACCGCGCCACATCCCCAGAAAAGCACCACTGCGCGGGCTGGACCAGCGAGCGGCTCAGCTCCGTGTGAAGCGGTACGTCTTGCTGTCCGTCAGGACGCAGAAGCCCGGCGACACGACGATCACTCGCAGGGTGCCGGTCCGGCGGTCGTAGTCGATGCCCTCGACCTCGAAGGTGCCCGAGCAGGAGCTGCGCAGCGGGAGCTGCCGCAGGGCGGTGACATGGCCGGAGACGTCCGACGTGCCGTTCGGCCGGGCGGACAGGTCGACCTGGAGGAGCGGCTTGGTCATGCCGAACAGCGAGCCGGCCGGGTCGTCGGACGAGCACAGCAGCGTGGTCGGGCCGGAGAAGTCGCAGCCCTGCACGTCGCGCACGGCGTGGTCGAGATTCACGGTGGAGGCCTGCGGCAGGTTCGCCGAGGGCGAGGTGCTCGCGTTGACGCCCGGGGTCGGGAACACCAGGAAGCGGCTCATGGTGCCGTACTCGCCGGCCAGCATCCACTGTCCGTCGGGCGAGATCGCGACCCAGGAGTTGTTCAGTGCCTCGCCGGAGCTGAGCGTGTGGACGTACTCCGACCAGGCCCCGCCCGGAGCCTGCACCCGGAACATCTTCGCGTTGCCCGAGTCCGCCTGGTAGGGCTCGACGTAGTAGCCGTTGTAGGAGGCGTCGGGGTCGCCGACGTGGTTCCAGCCGCGGCTGGAGACGCCGGCGGGGATCGTGCCGATGCCGGTGTACCGGTTGGGGCTGTTCGCCGGGACCTCGACGGAGGTCAGGCCCTGGCTCTCGGTCAGCGGATCGGCGCGGTCCGAGCCCACTTCCGTCCAGGTGTCGGCAGCCGACGCGGGCGGAGCGGCGGAGAGGACTGCGGCGGCCGCGAGGGCGAGGGCCGCGGTCAGGGCTGCGTGACAACGTTGCCGGGCGCGCAGGGGCATGGGGGCTCCTCCATGGGGGTGGGGCGTGCTCGGCGGACAGTCTGGCCCGATGACGTAGTCATGTACAGACCAATTCGGTAACGGGGGCTGTCGGCTCGGTGACGGTCCGTACCGGGTACTGTCGTCACGGCTCAGGGGGACGGCCTCCGTCGTGTTGAGGGATGGTGGAGGTGGGCGACGGGGTCGTCACAGGGACGGTTGAGCGCGGTAGAACATGGGGAGTCGGCACGGGGGACGGCGTGCCGCGTGAGCGGGCGAAGGCGGTGCGTGCAATGAGTGCACCTGGGTTTCCGGTGGCCGAGGGCGAGGAGTCGGTACGGCCGAGCAGGCTGCTCGACGTACTGGGCGTGGCCTCGGTGGTCCTGGATGCCGAGGGACGCATCGTGCTGTGGAGCCCGCAGGCCGAGGAGCTGTTCGGCTATCCCGCGCAGGAGGCCCTCGGAGAGTACGCGGCCCGGATCATGGTGCACGAACAGCATCTCGACCTGGTGGTCAAACTGTTCGCCGACGTCATGGTCACCGGTCAGAGCTGGGCCGGGGCCTTCCCCATTCGGCGCAAGGACGGCAGCACACGCCTGGTGGAGTTCCGCAACATGCGGCTGCTGGACGACCACGGCGACGTCTACGCGCTGGGGCTGTGCGCCGACCGCTCGACCGTACGGCGGCTGGAGCGGGACGTGGCGCTGTCCACGCAGGTCATCGCCCAGTCCCCGATCGGTCTGGCCGTTCTGGACACCGATCTGCGGTACGTGTCCGTCAATCCGGCACTGGAACGGCTCAACGGCATCCCCGCCAAGGACCACATCGGCCGCTCCGTCCGCGAGGTCCTGCCGCACCTCGACGTCGACGCCATCGAGTCCGCCATGCGTCACGTGCTGGAGACCGGACATCCTCTCGTCGACCAGCAGACCATCGGCCGGACCCCTGCCGACCTGGAGGACGAGCACGCCTGGACGATCTCGCTCTACCGGCTGGAAGACGCCGCCGGGACCGTTCTCGGCATCGCGGGCTCGGTCGTGGACGTCACCGAACAGCACCGGGCGGGCATCGAAGCGGAGACCGCGCGGCGGCGGCTGGCCCTCATCGCGGACGCCTCCGCACGGATCGGCACCACACTGGAGCTGGACCGCACCGCGCTCGAGCTGGCCGACGTCGCCGTGCCGGAGCTCGCCGACATCGCGGCCGTGGACCTGCTCGACGCGGTGGTGGAGGGCAGACGCAGCAGCCTCGGTCCCACGGAACCGGCCGTGATCCGGGCCCTGGCCGTACGGGCCCACAACGCGCCGGAGGCGCTGCGGGCGGCCGACGCGCCCGGGCAGGTCGCCCGCTACGGCGCCGACCGCCTGGTCACCGAGTGCGTGCGCACGGGGCAGCCGGTCCTGGTGGCGGAGGTCGAGAACGCGGATCTGCCGCGCATCGCCCGCTCCCCGGAAGCGGCGGAGCTGCTGGCCCGCGCCGGCGTGCACTCCTATCTGGCCGTCCCACTGATCGCCCGCGGCGAGGTGCTCGGCGCCCTCGACCTCAAGCGCACGCACAACCCCGAGCCGTTCAGCGAGGACGACCTGCTGCTCGCCCGTGAGCTGGCATCCCGCGCGGCCGTGCAGATCGACAACGCCCGCTGGTACCAGAACGCCCGCGACACCGCCCTCACCCTCCAGCGCAGCCTGCTGCCCAGCCACCCGCCGGTGACCGGCGGTCTCGAGGTCGCCTCCCGTTACCAGCCCGCGGGAGCCACCAGTGAGGTCGGCGGCGACTGGTTCGACGTGATCCCGCTGGACGGCGGCAAGACGGCGCTGGTGGTGGGCGATGTGATGGGCAGCGGCATCAACGCGGCCGCGACCATGGGCCGACTGCGTACCGCGACCAACACGCTGGCCTCCCTCGACCTCGATCCGGCCCGGCTCCTCGAACACCTCGACAAGATCACCGAGGGCCTGGACCACTCGATCGCGACCTGTGTGTACGCCGTCCACGACCCGCAGCTGCGGCAGTGCCGGATCGCCAACGCCGGGCACCTGCCGCCGGCCCGGCTGCGGCCCGGGCATCCCCCGGAGCTGCTGGAACTTCCCACGGGCGTACCGCTGGGCGTGGGTGGCGTCGCCTTCTCCACCACCACGGTCGACCTGGAGCCCGGCGACCGTCTCGTGTTCTACACCGACGGCCTGGTCGAAACCCGGCAGCATCCCCTCGACGAGCGCCTGGACGCCCTGCTGTCCCTCCTCGAAGGCCCCGACCGCCCCTTGGAGGAGGTCTGCGACCTCCTGCTGCGGACCCTGCACCAGCCCGACAACTCCGACGACGTGGCACTGCTCATCGCGCGCGTGCAGCAGCCGAGCTGACCGCCCGAGGCGTCAGCGGGTGGCGCCCGGGCTCTCACAGCTTCTGATTACGGGTTCCTTATCGTCCGCGTTCGACAATCACAGCAAGGCATGGCATGCAGACTCCGCCTGCCGTGGCCGATGGGAGCGAGCCGTGATGCACGAGCCGGACAAGGAACCCACTGCTGGGGGCGAGCGGCCTGACGGGCGCTTCGAGACGACGCCGGACATGGAAGTGATGACCGGTCCGGGCGGGCCGGACCGCGAGCCGGGGCGATGGCGGTCCCGCCGGGCGCGTGCCGTGGCCGCGGCGGCCACGGTCGCCGTGCTCGCCCTCGGCGGCACGGTCGCCTACGCCGCCACCTCCGGCGGCTCCGGCCAGGGCGCCACGCCCTCCGCGTCCGGGACCACCTCCCCGTCACCGGACCGCCCCGGAGGCCGGCACGGTGTCGGCCCCTGGTTCGGTTTCGGCTTCGGTGACATGGGTGTGCACGGCGAGACGACGGTCAAGGACCAGGACACCGGCAAGTGGGTCGTACGGATCTGGCAGCGCGGCACCGTCGAGAAGATCGACGGCGACCAGGTCACGCTCAAGAGCGACGACGGCGCCCGGTGGACCTGGACCGTGAACTCCGACACCACCGTCTTCCGCGACGGTACGAAGGGTTCGGGCGCCGGCGACCTCAAGAAGGGCGAGACGGCCCTCCTGGCCGGCACCCGCTCCGACGACGGAACCCGGACCGCCACCCGCGCGCTCTCCGGCACCTTCGACCGCAAGGGGCCCGGCAACCGGCACGACAGATTCCCGGGCCCCGGCAACAGGGACTGGCGCAACCACGCACCGTCCCCGAGCCCGTCGGGCAGCGGAGCCACGACCTGACCCCAGCGGCCGGCCCCGCGGGACCGTCCCAAGGTCATGGCCACGCCACCGACCGGACCGGCACACGACGCCACGAGCCCCGCCTCCAACGAACCCAGGCCCTGAGCAAGCACGCAACCACCAGACACCAGAGCCCCCGGCGGCACAGCGCATTGCCCGACGGGCAGCGGCGCGGCGACCTGACGCGGCGATAGCCTGCGTCATCATGATGCGTCCTTGGAACCTGTCGCTTCTGCTGGTGCTGTGCGGCTCAGTCGCTGCGACTGCTCTGCTCCTCAGCGGCAGCCCGGCCGTGGCAGTCGCCTTCCTGCTGGTGTTCGCGGTGCTCGCAGGCGTGCACTCGCCCCTGGCCTTCCCGAAGTCGATCGGTGCGGTGGAGGCACAACGCCGCAGTGCGGTCGACGGCCGGCCGGTCGTCTTCTGGCGCTCCGGCTGCAAGTACTGTCTGCGACTGCGCTTCCGACTGGGGCGCAGCGCCCGCCAGTTGTACTGGGTGGACATCTGGCGTGACCCGGCCGGCGCGGCGGCGGTGAGGGCGGCCAACGACGGCAACGAGACCGTACCGACTGTCCTTGTGGCGGGCCGGCCGCACGTCAACCCCGATCCGGAATGGGTGCGCGAGCAGCTCTCCCCTTCCGCGTGACCGGGAGCGATGTCCAGTCCGCAAAGGCGAGCTCAGGGGTGGACGCCGATCACGACATTGGCGTACAGCTCCTCGGAGGCGGCCAGGCGTACCCTCAACCCGCCGGTGGTGAAGGCCTCGACGGCGGACGCGGCCTGCCGTTCACTCGTCTCGACCAGGAGGCAGCCGCCGGGGGCGAGCCAGCGGGGTGCTTCGGCGGCGACCCGGCGCAGGACGTCGAGCCCGTCCGCGCCGCCGTCGAGCGCGACCAGCGGTTCGTGGTCGCGGGCCTCCGCGGGCAGCAGGCCGACCTCGCCGGTGGGAACGTAGGGCACATTGGCCGCGAGGATGTCGATACGGCCACGCAGTTCGTCCGGCAGCGCCGCGAACAGGTCGCCCTCGTGGACCCGGCCGCCGACCGCGCCGGCATTGCGGCGAGCGCACCGCACCGCGGCCGGATCGATGTCGGCGGCGTGCAGCTCGACCTGGCCGAGTGCGGTGGCCAGGGCCACGCCGACGGCGCCCGAGCCGCAGCACAGGTCCACGACGACGGATGCGTCGGGGGCTTGGGCGAGGGCCTGTTCGACGAGGAACTCGGTACGGCGTCGGGGCACGAACACGCCGGGTTCCACGGCGATGCGCAGCCCCCGGAACTCGGCCCAGCCGACGACGAGTTCGAGCGGCAGCCCGGTCACTCGGAGGTCGACCAGGACGGCCAGTTCCTCCGGCGTGCGCGCGGCGGCGAGGATCAACTCCGCCTCGTCCTCGGCGAAGACACAGCCTGCGGCGCGCAGCGCCGAGACGACGGACTCACGGGTGGAGGACGACGGCAGGGAGGAAGGTGAAGGAGGCAAGGAAGGCATGAATGCCGAGAGCCTTTCGGTAAGTCGAAGGGCGCTCTCGCGGTCGCCTACTACCGGCGGCCCGCGTCGACTCGAGGCGTGAGCACCCGACCTGACACAGCGGTAATGGGTCTCACCTCCTCGGTCTTCGGGGGCCGGGAGATTCCACGGCCGGGCGCAACATTACCGCAAGGCTTCAGACGCCGACCGTCTCTTCGACCTCCTCTTCAGCTTCCTCTTCGGCCTTCAGTCCGGGCTTCTGCTCCTCGGCCGTACGGACCGCCGCGGCGGCGGCCACGGGTGTCTCGGTCCGGCCCCGCGACCGCTCGTACGCGGCGGCGACCGCCGTGAAGACGAGACCCAGCAGCAGCCACGCGATGAGTGTCCATACGTTGCGGGACAGGCCGTCGCTGTGGAAGTACAGGAGGCTGCGGGCCCCCTCGACGAATCCGGCGCCGTTCCAGAAGGCGTGCAGGGTGCCGAAGAGGCCGTTCTGCAGGTCGGGGCGGAACAGACCGCCGGAGCTGGTGAAGTTGAGCATGACGAACAGCACCATCATGGCGAGGGTGGTCCAGCGCCTGAGGAAGGTGTGCAGGCCGACGCCGACGAAGAGGATGCCCGCGGAGTAGAGCAAGGCCATCCCCCACAGGCCGGCGAGGTCGTGGTGGGCGAGGTGGAAGACCGGGCCGGCGAGCAGCGCGCCGATGCCACTGACGACGGCGGAGACGCCGAGTGCCAGCAGGGCACGCAGCCGCATGGGCAGGCCCGCGCCGGCGGCGCCGAGCGCGGCGACGGAGGCGTAGGAGCCGATACTCAGCGCGATCAGCAGGAAGAAGAGGCCCTGTCCGGTGGGGTCGTCGTCGACCGGTGCGGCCACGTCGGTGACCTTGAGTGGGACACCCTGTCCGGCGGCGATGGGTGTGAAGACCTTCTCGACGGCCGTGGCGTCCATGTCGGAGGCGGCGCTGGCGACCACCAGCTCCGGCGTCTTCGCGCTGGGCACGTAGGCGCCCGTGATGTCACGGGAGTCGAGCAGGCCGACGGCCTCGGAGCGGGTGGCGACCGTGCGGACGTCGAGCCTGTCCCCCGCCTTGTCCTTGACGGTCTGCGCGAACACCTTCGCCTGCGGGCCGGAGCCGACGACGGCGACGGGCAGGTGGTGGGGCTCCGGGGTGACGAACGCCCCCATGTACGCGAGTCCCATGCCGATGCACATCAGCAGCGGGGTGATCAGGTGCGTGATCACATGGCGCAGGGCCGGAGACCTCATCGCTCACAACCTCCAGATGGTTGGCTTATACAACTCTCACTTCAAGTTGTACTATACAACCAAATGGGGTGGGGTGGTATTCCGTGGTGAATGAGGGAGGTCCGGTGGAAGCAGACGAAGCCGTGGAGACGATCCAGCGCGAGATGACGGCCTTCGCCCGCCGCGCCCGTGCCTCGGCGGGCCGTATGCACCCCGAGCTGTCGCTGGTCTCGTACACGCTGCTCGGGCATCTGGAGGAGAGCGGCGGCTGCCGGGCCACCGATCTGGCGGCGCACTACGCCCTGGACAAGTCCACGGTCAGCCGCCAGGTGGCCGCCCTGGAGCGGGCCCGGCTCGTCGAGCGGCGCCTGGACCCGGACGACCACCGCGTCCAGGTCCTGCACCTGACCGAGACCGGGCGCCAGATCCTCGCCCAGGTCACCGACAGCCGCCGGGCGGCCTTCCGGGAGCGGCTCGCGGACTGGCCGAGGGAGGATCTGGAGCGCTTCGCCGGCTATCTCGTGCGGTACAACGCCTGGATCCGACCGGAGGGCGAGGGCTAGGGGACGGCCAACGCCCGTTCGTCCGTGAGGTGTTCGGGTGCGCGGGCCGCGCCGAAGACGGTGGTGCGGCGCAGCCGGAAGCCGAGGGACTCGTAGAGGCGGATGGCGTTGGTGTTGCCCGCTCCGGTGTGCAGGAACGGGGTCTCGCCGCGCTCACGGATGCCGTGGGCCACCGCGAGGATCAGCCGGGTCGCGAGGCCCTCGCCGCGGAAGGCGGGGTCGGTGCAGACGGCGCTGATCTCGGTCCAGCCCGGCGGGTGCAGCCGCTCCCCCGCCATCGCTATCAGTGCGCCCTCCCGCCGGATGCCCAGATAGGTGCCCATTTCGATGGTGCGGGGCAGGAACGGGCCGGGCTGGGTGCGCGCGACCAGGTCGAGCATCTCCGGCACGTCGGCGGGGCCGAGGCGGACCGCCTCCGGCTCCGGCGCGGTGGTCAGGCCGTCACCGACGAACTGCACCCCCTCGACTTGGAAGGTGAACTCCCAGCCGTCCGGTATCTCGCCGCGGAAGCCGAGCAGCGGGACCTCGCCGCCGGGGCCCGCGAGGGCCGCGAGGTCGGCCCAGTCCCCGGCGTCGAGCTCCTCGGGCAGGGCCAGCCACGGCGACACGTCGACGGGATAGCGCAGCACCCGGCCACGCCGTTCGGCGAAGTGCGCGTGCGGTCCGGTCAGCGAGGCGAGGGCGGGGTTGTCCAGGACGTGGCTCACTGGGCGACCTCGATCACGATCTTGCCGCGGGCGTGGCCCTCCTCGACGGTGCGCAGCGCCTCACCGGCCCGCTCCAGCGGGAAGGTCTGCGTCACGTGCGGGTCCAGGTCGCCGCGGACCACGAGGTCGGCCACTGCCGCGAGCCGCTCCGAGGTACGTACCCGCGCGACGCGGGCGCCGCCCAGCTTCTCCACGACCTCGGGCGCGGCCCCGGCCGTGACGAGCCTGGTCCGGTCGGTGAGCAGCGTCGCCGCCTCTTCCAGGACATCGCTGCCCACCAGGTCGTACACACCGTCCACACCACCCGGCACCCGCCCGGTCCAGCCCGGGCCGGACACCACGTGCTCGGCTCCCAGCGACTCGACGAAGTCCTTCTTGGCCTCGCTCGCCAGGCCCACGACCCGCAGACCGAGCGCGCGGGCGACCTGCACCGCCGCGACTCCGACCCCGCCGCCCGCACCGGTCACCAGGACGGTCGCGCCGGCCGGCAGGCCGAGCTGGCGGATTCCGTCGTACGCCGTCACGGCCGCCACGGGCAGGGTGGCGGCGTCGGTGAAGGACAGCGCGGCGGGCTTGTGCGCGATCAGGTCGACCGACAGCAGCGCGTACTCGGAGTACCCGCCGACGACGGGCAGGCCGAAGACCGCGTCCCCGACGGCGAACCCCTCGACTCCCTCACCGACCTCCTCCACGACACCGGAGACCTCGTTGCCGAAGAAGGAGGGGAAGTCGCGCTCGCCGCTCTCGCCCGGGCGACGGTAGCCGGTGCGCTGCTTCCAGTCGACGGGGTTCACCCCCGCGGCCCGCACCGCGACGAGCACCTGACCGGGGCCGGGGCTCGGCCGCTCCACGTCGACGAGGGCCTCGGCCTCCGGTCCGCCGTAGCGCGTGAACACGTACGCCTTGGGCATCTGCTCCCACTCTCCTTCGCTGCCGCTGGTCACCGGTTGTACGGGGCACCGGTTCCGGCACCAGTCGGCAAGGAGGATCAGCGGCCGGCTATTCCCGGGGCGCCGGAGTCTTCATACGGCCTTAACGATCGCGGGCCGGCCCGGGGCCGGAGCACGCCTGACGAGCACGTACGGTTGAATGCGTCAGCAACCACTTCCGTCCCGCTGGATCCCGCATGAACGTCACCCGAGGCTTCACCGGGCGCGCCCGCGTCGACAATCCGGGCCTGCCGCCCGGCCAGTACGACGCGGGCGACGACTGGCCCGTCCTGTCCGCCGAGGTCACTCCCGAACTGGCGCCCGCCGACTGGACCTTCCGTGTCGACGGGCTGGTGGAACGCCCGCAGACCTGGGACTGGGAGCAGGCGCATGCACTGCCGGCGTCGGCGTACGAGGGCGACATCCACTGCGTGACGAGCTGGTCGAAGTTCGGGGTGCGGTTCTCGGGCGTGTCCCTGGACGCCTTCCTCGATGTGGTGCGGCCCCACGGCTCGGCCACCCATGCCGTCGCCTACTCGCACACCGGCTACACCACCAACCTCCCCCTCGCGGACCTGACCGGCGGGCGGGCCTGGATCGCCTGGGAGTACGACGGGCAGCCCCTTGCTCCCGAGCACGGCGGACCCGCCCGGCTGCTGGTGCCGCACCTGTACTTCTGGAAGAGCGCCAAGTGGATCGCGGGCCTGACGCTCCTCGACCACGACGAGCCGGGCTTCTGGGAGCAGAACGGCTACCACGCGCGCGGCAACCCCTGGCAGGAGCAGCGGTACTCCGGTGACTGAGCAACTGACGCAGCCCTCCCCTTCCCCCGGGTTCACTCCCCCGACCCGCTTCGCCGTGCCCGGCCGGATCGCCGTGAGCAGCCGGGCGGCCGCCGAGTGGCAGACCGCCACGCTCACCGAGATCCGGCGGGAGACCCCGCACGCGGCCACCTTCCGGTTCGCGGTGCCCGCCTGGGCGGGGCATCTGCCCGGCCAGCACCTGATGCTGCGGCTGACCGCAAAGGACGGCTATGTGGCCCAGCGCCACTATTCGATCGCGTCCGCGCCCGACGACCCCGGGCACATCGAGCTGACCCTGGACCATGTGGAGGGCGGCGAGGTCTCGGGCTGGTTCCACACCGTGGCCGAGCCCGGCGACCGGGTCGAGGTGCGCGGCCCGCTCAGCGGCTTCTTCGCCTGGCCGGGCGACCGGCCCGCGCTGCTGGTCGGGGCCGGCTCCGGGGTCGTACCGCTGATGTCGATGGTGCGGCACCACCGGGCGCGCGGGCTGGATGTGCCGCTGCGGCTGCTGGTGTCCGCGCGCAGTCCCGAGGAGCTCATCTACGCGCGGGAGTTCGGCGCGGAGACGACGCCGGTGTTCACGCGGCGCGCACCGGCGGGCGAGCCCGTGGGACGTATGGCGGCCGCACATGTGGCGCCGCTCCTGGCCGAGCAGCCACCCGGTGGGTGGGAGGCCTATGTGTGTGGTTCGAACGCCTTCGCCGAGCACGCCTCGCGGCTGCTCGTCGAGGCGGGCCAGCCCGTGGAGCGGATCCGGATCGAACGCTTCGGCTGACGCTCCGAAGGGCTGCCTGTCTCCCGCGACGTTGCCGACTCGACCGGGACCGGGCGGATGGAGCGATCTCCCGTGTGCTGGGTACCCGATCCTCCTGGGCACTCGCGCGCATACGCGGTGCGGAGGGACAATACAGACCCAAACGATACGGCCCCTCCGGCTCCGGCGACGGCGAGGAGGTCGACATGCGAACCCGGGTGCACGGCTGGCGCTGGCGGCGCAATCCGCTGCGGCGTCGGTCGGACGTGGTCGAGGCGTGGACGGCGCTGATCGTCGCCGTCCTGTTGTTCGTGGGCGCGCCACTGGCGGGAGCGCTCGCGGGCTGGTGGGCCCATGACGAGGCGCGGGCCGTGGCGGCGGCACAGCGCGCCGAACGTCACCGGGTGCGGGCCGAGGTCGTCGGCAGGACACCCGAGAGGCTGCCGTCGGTGCAGGGCGGCCGGGATGACACATCCCGCGTGGATGTCCGCTGGACCGACGCCACCGGCACACACACCGCGAACGCACGCGTCCCGGCGGACACCAAGCACGGCGACAGGGTCGACGTCTGGTTCGACGCCGGGGGCAGGTCCGTTCAACCGCCGCCGGGCGAGACGCAGGTCTGGCAGCACACCGTGACCATCGGCATCTGTGCCGCGGGCGGCGCGGTCGCCGGGGTGCTGCTGGCGCACACGGTCGTACGCCGTGTGTCCACCGGGCACCGGCTGGTCGAGTGGGAGCGGGAGTGGGCACGGACCGAGCCGGAGTGGACACGGCGTCGGGCGTGATGGCCTGTATCAGGCGGAGAGCCAGTCGGTGTAGCGCGTGGGCGCGAGGTGAGCTTCCTTGTCGGTGAGGACGTCGCCCTTGACGACGGCGAACATGCCTGCGGTGGGGTCGGTGACGACGGTGCGGTTGTCGCCCTTGTGGGACAGGGTGATCCGGCCCAGTTCGTCCAGGCTGAAGATCTCGGGGCCGCCGATGTTGCGGATGCCGTTCAGCGGGGTGCCCACCGCGACCTCCGCCACCGCGGCGGCCACGTCCTTGGCGGCGATCGGCTGGATCGGCGTGGCGGGCAGCCGGACGGTGTCGGCGTCGGCGGTCCAGGACAGGACGGCGTCCATGAACTCCATGAACTGCGTTGCCCGGACGATCGAGTAGGAGATCGGCCCGGCGGTGAGGATGTTCTCCTGGAGGGCCTTGGCCCGGTAGTAGTCCAGCTCCGGCACCTGGTCGGTACCGACGATCGAGAGGATGACGAAGTGGCCGACGCCGCCCTTGTGGGCCGCCGCCAGCAGGTTGTCCATCGAGGCCTGGAAGAAGGCCGGGGAGGCTTCGTCGAAGGTCGGGGAATTCGTCAGGTTGACCACGACGTCGGCGCCCGCCACGGCCTCGTCCAGCCCCCGGCCGCTGATGACGTCGACTCCGGTGGACTTCGAGTGCGGTACTGCCTCGTGCCCGACGGCGTTCAGGTTCTTGACGACCTGTGACCCGATCAGCCCGGTACCGCCGATGACTGCGAACTTCATGACACGCCTCTCGTCGGGGACATACGCGCAATGCGATCTATGCCCCGCCAGGCGGACGCGACGGAGCACGGGCCCCATTCGGCTGAGGGCAGGCGATGTCAGGAGCCGTGGACGGAAGCGACCGTCTCATCGAGTGGCACGCTTCTTGGGTTCAGCCGCCGGCTGCACCCGCAGGTCGGGATGTGGCTGCCGCCGGCGGCCCGGCCCCCTTCGGGTGACATACAGGGGCCGGGCCACCGGGTCTCCGGTCGGTGGTCAGGCGCGGCAGCGCAGCATCTCGAGTGGGGGGTTGGCGGTGAAGTCCGCCCAGAAGTCCGCACCGAACGCGCGTACACCGGCGTCGGACACCTTCAGCGGGACCCAGGTCGGCTCGCCGAATCCGGCCGCCCGCAGACACTGTTCATAGACCTCGCGGCGCGGGGCGGTGGAGACGATCTCGATCGGCGGGTCGAGCAGCGCCGTGACCCGGACGCGCGGGCCGGTCTCGGTCTCCTCGCCGGTCGGCTCGCAGAGAAAGCCGTACTTCTCCAGGGTGGCCTTGTCGAAGACGTAGTCGGGTGACTGCATCAGCGCGAAGAACTCGCCGCCGGGCTTGAGGCTTCGGTGTACGTGACGGCACATCCGTTCCATGGCGGGGATGTCCTCGGCATAGTTGAGCATCTGGACACCTGTGGCGATGTCGAACTGCCGCCCCAGGGCGCGCAGTTCGGTCACATCGCCCACCTCGTAGCGCACGCCCAGCGGATCGCGCTCTTCCAACTCCTGTGCCGCGGCGACCATTTCACTGGAGATGTCGATTCCGAGCACGTCCTCGGCGCCGCGCCGCCTGAACTCCCTGCTGTAGAAGCCAGTACCGGAGGCCAGGTCGAGGACCGACTTGCCGTGTACGTCCCCGACCATGGCCAGGAAGCCGGGTACTTCCGCATACTGCGTCAGCGGCAGGGACTTGAAGCCCTCGAAGGCCTCACCGATCTTGTCGTACTGCTGGACACTCACGTTGCTGATCTCCCCTGTGCTTGGTCATGTCCGTGGGCCCCGGTCTCCCGCGCCCTGGGCACGCCGCAGCCACTGACCGGCAGTCTCCAGGCCCCCCGGCGGACCGTCGTACTGACAGAAGCCACAAAGATCCGGCCCCCGTCCCGGCCTCATGCACAACCCGGCCTCAGGGACACGACGCGCTCATTCGGGCTGCCACAGCTCGATCCGGTTGCCCTCAGGATCGGTGACCCAGCCGAATCGGCCGACACCCTCCATGTCCTGTGTTTCCTCGGCCACGTCCGCTCCCTTGGCGCGCAGTTGCGCGAGCATCGCATCCAGGTCGCGGACCCGGAAGTTGAGCATGGTCTGCTGGGTGCGGGACCCGAAGTAGTCGGTCTCGGACTCGAACGCCGCGAACACCGTCGGCCCGGCTTCCGGACGCCACAGACCGTTCTCGTCGGCGTCGAGACCCAGGCAGTCGCGATACCAAGCGCTCAGGGCCGCCGGATCGGCGGCGCGCAGGAAGTAACCACCGATTCCAAGCACACGTTCCATGCCGCCATCCTGCCAGGACGGGGATCGGGCGAGCCGGCACCACGCCTGCTTCGCCCCCGCCTCGATCGCGGGCGAACGCGTCAGCCCCCACCGGCCTCGGCACGCGCCAACCGGGCGGGCACCGTCGTCAGCAACTCGGGGCCGACAGGCCCCAGTTCGGCGGGCGAAGGATCAGCCGGCGGCTCAGCCGCCCCGCCCGCCGGTCGCCCGGCACCGCTGTGTGTACGGCCGGCCCCGAGCGCTCCAAGTCGTCCACGCCCCGCATGTTTCCGGCCCCCTTGCCCGGCCCCGTCGCAGCAAGCCGGGCTTGCGGGCTACGCCTCCTGCTGCATCCTCCGCGCGATCCGCCCGTGGTCCCGCAGTGCCTCCGCCAGCCCGGGCAGCACCGGCTCGCCCCGGTCGACGAGGACCCGGCCTCCGACCACGGTCGTCCAGGCCCGGGCCGGCCCGCAGCGCAGCCATGCCTCGACGGGGTCGCTCAGCGCCCCCGCGAGGGCGACCTCGTGGAGATCCCAGACGACCAGGTCGGCGCAGGCGCCCGGGCGCAGGTGCCCCAACTCGTCGGCGCGGCCGAGGCAGCGGGCGGAGCCGCGGGTGGCGATGTCGAGGGCGTCGCGTGCGGTCATAGCGCCGGGTCCGCCGCGGTAGCGGCCCAGCAGCAGGGCGCCGCGCGTCTCCATCCAGAGGGAGGCGTGGTCCGTGGAGGCGGAGCCGTCGCAGCCGATGCCGACGGGCAGGCCGAGTTCGCGCATCTCCTTGACGCGCGCGGTGCCGCCGCCGATGAGCATGTTGGAGCTGGGGCAGTGCGCGACGCCGACGCCCGCTGCTGCGAGCCGGGCGAGCTCGTCGTCGTTGGGGTAGATGCAGTGGGCGACCCAGGTGCGGTCGCTCATCCAGCCGCAGTCCTCGAAGTACTCCACGGGCCGGCAGCCGTAGGTCTCGAGGCAGTAGGTGTCCTCGTCACGGTCCTCGGCGAGGTGGGTGTGCAGACGTACGTCGTGGCGCTCGGCGAGTTCGGCGGTCGCCGTCATGACCTCCTTGGTCACCGAGAACGGTGAGCAGGGCGCGAGCGCGACGCGGATCAGTGCACCCGGCTTCGGGTCGTGGTGGGCCTTGATCAGCCGCTCGCTGTCGGCGAGCACC
Source organism: Streptomyces sp. NRRL S-646 (assembly GCF_000720765.1). Classification (GTDB taxonomy): domain Bacteria; phylum Actinomycetota; class Actinomycetes; order Streptomycetales; family Streptomycetaceae; genus Streptomyces. Next base: position 197,790 of record NZ_JODC01000001.1, on the reverse strand, counting down.
TCGTCGATGGTCTGGGTGACGCTCCTGGGCGGCAGTCCCCCGTCCTCGACGGAGCGGGTCATGGAGCCGCGGGTCGCGTGGAAGCGGAAGCCGATGTCACGGGCGGCGCGGATCTCGGCGTCGACGAGGTGGGGGCGGGGGTGGACGTAGAGGTGGTCGGAGGAGGTGGTGCAGCCGCCCATCAGCAGTTCCGCCATGCCGACGTACGCCGAAACGTAGGCGGCCTCTTCGTCGAGGGCGGACCACAGCGGGTAGAGGGTGGTCAGCCAGTCGAAGAGGGTGCCGCTCACGGCGGGCGCGTAGGAGCGGGTGAGGTTCTGGTAGATGTGGTGGTGCGTGTTGATCAGGCCTGGGGTGACCAGTCGTCCGGCCGCGGAGACGGTCGTACGGGCCTCGGGCTCGGTCCCGGCAGTGCCCACCGCGGTGACCCGACCACTGGTGACGGCCACCCAGCCGCCGGGGATCTCGCCGTCCCCGTCGACGACCAGCAGACCGGCGTCCTTGACCAGCAGATCCACGGCTGTCGTCATGGCGCCCATCGTAGACGGGTACGGCCGGAAAGACCTGGCGAGTCGTCCGACCACCCACGTACGGTGTGATCACCGCACTGCCCCTTGGTAACTGTCTCTTCGCAAAGGCGGTCCTACATGGCCCTGTTCGACCTCCCCCTCGACGAGCTCCGCGAGTACCGCAGCGCCTCCGTCGAGCCCGAGGACTTCGACGCCTTCTGGTCCAAGACCCTGCAGGAGGCCCGCGAGCACGACCTGGACGCCCGTTTCGAACCGGTCGACACGGGTCTGACGACGGTCGACGTGTACGACGTGACGTTCGCGGGGTTCGGCGGGCACCCGGTGAAGGGCTGGCTGACGCTGCCCGCCGCGGCCGAGGAGCCGATACCGCTGGTCGTGGAGTTCATCGGATACGGCGGCGGGCGCGGCCTGCCGCACGAGCACCTGCTGTGGGCATCCACGGGCCGGGCGCACTTCGTGATGGACACGCGCGGACAGGGCAGCGGCTGGGGCGGGGGCGGCGCCACCGCGGACCCGGTGGGCGGTGCGCCCGCCTACCCCGGCTTCATGACCCGCGGCATCGACGCGCCCGAGAACTACTACTACCGGCGGGTGTTCACGGACGCGGTGCGTGCCGTCGAGGCGGCCCGCTCGCACCCCCTGACCGACGCGGCCCGCACGGTCGCCCTCGGCGGAAGTCAGGGCGGCGGCATCACCATCGCGGTGGGCGGTCTGGTCCCGGACCTGACCGCGATCGCCCCGGACGTGCCGTTCCTGTGCGACTACCCCCGCGCCGCGACGGTGACGGACCGGCACCCGTACCGTGAGATCGGCCTGTTCCTCAAGACCCATCGCGGCCGCACCGAGGACGCCCTGCGCACCCTGTCCTACTTCGACGGCGTCCACTTCGCCTCCCGCGGCCGCGCCGCCGCCCTGTTCTCGGCGGCCCTGGAGGACCAGACCTGCCCGCCGTCCACCGTCTTCGCCGCGTTCAACGCCTGGGCGCACGACGACAAGACGATCGAGGTGTACGACTTCAACGACCACGAGGGCGGCGGGCCTTTCCAGGAGGCGGCCAAGCTGAAGTGGCTGCGGTCGTACGTGTGAGGAGAGATCGGCATGGACACGCGTGAGGCCGCCGAACGCTTCGTGCGAGTCTGGGAGCGGGCATGGGCCGCGCACGACGTGGACGCGCTGCTGGAGCTGTATGCCGAGGAGTGCGTCCACCGCTCGATGCCGTTCCGCGAGCCGCACCGGGGGCGGGGCGAGCTGGCCGGGTATCTGCGATGGTCGTTCGCCCAGGAGCGGGTGACGGACGTGCGGTTCTCGCCGCCGGTCGTCGGCCAGGACGGGGTGGCGGTGGCCGAGTTCCGTGTCCTGGCCGAGGAGGGCGGCGTAGCCTCGGCCCTCGCAGGCTGCGTGTTCGTGCGGTTCGACGGGGCGGGCCTGGCCGTCGAGACGCGGGACTACTGGCATACGACCGACGGTCACCAGGAGCCCGCCGGGAAGCTGTTCCTCCTCTGACCTTCCCTCCAGTCCGACCAGTCGGTACGTTCAGGTTGCCCGGGCCGCAGCGTCGCGGCCCGGGTTCCCGGCGGACGACGGAGGGGCCCATGGCGGAGCACGAGCCCGAGGTGCACGGTTACTGCGACGAGCGGTTCGCCGCGGTGCGGACAGCACTGGAGGAGAACTTCCGCGACCGGACGGAGCTCGGCGCCGCGGTCGCCGTCACCGTCGGCGGCACGACCGTCGTGGATCTGTGGGGCGGGTGGGCCGACGCGGCGCGCACCCGGCCCTGGGAGCGCGACACGCTGGTCAATGTGTGGTCGACGACCAAGGGTCCGGTCGCGCTGTGCGCGCACATCCTCGCCGACCGGGGGCTGCTGGACTTCGACGCGCCGGTGGCCGCCTACTGGCCCGAGTTCGCCGCGGCCGGCAAGGACAAGGTCCTCGTACGGCACCTGCTGTCGCACCGGGCGGGACTGTCCGGGCTGCGGGAGCCGCACTCGCTGGAGCAGCTCTACGACTGGGAGTCGACCACGCAGCGGCTCGCGGCGACGGAGCCCTGGTGGGAGCCGGGGACGCGGTCCGGGTACCACGCGTTCACCTACGGCTTCCTCGTGGGTGAGGTGGTGCGACGCGTCTCGGGGCTGCTGCCGGGTGCCTTTCTGGAGCGGGAGGTGACCGGGCCGCTGGGGATCGACTTCACCGTCGGACTGCCGGAGAAGGAGGCAGGGCGGGCGGCCAAGCTGGTGCATCCGCCGGCCGCGTCCAGCAGCGAACAGGCCGCGATCTTCAGCCAGTTGGGACCGGAGGCGCTCGCCGCGCTGGCCAATCCGCTGGTGGGCGCGAGCGAGGCCAACACTCCGGAGTGGCGGGCCGCCGAGATCCCGGCCGCGAACGGCCACGGCACCGCACGGGCGGTCGCCGCGCTCTACGGGATCTTCGCGGGCAGGGGGACCTACGACGGCCGTCGCATCCTGTCCCCCGAGGCCGCCGAGCGGGTGCGTGAGGGGCAGGGCAGCTGCCGGGACCTGGTGCTCGGCGCCGGGCTCGCGCACGAGACGGAGATCGGGCTGGGCCTGTGGCTGAGCGGGCCGAACGGATCGTACGGACCCAACCCGCGGGCTTTCGGACACGACGGCTTCGGCGGCTCCTGCGGGCTCGCCGACCCTGAGGCGGGTGTGTCGGTGGGGTATGTGATGAACCGGATGGGGCCTCAAATCGCGGACGACCCGCGAAAGATGGCCCTGATCGAGGCCGTGTACCAGGCGCTGTGAGCGGCGCTCGGCGCGGACCGGTTTCGGCCGAACCACCGGGTCGGTCTTCCCTGGTGGTTTAGACCAATGCTAGATCTGGTGGCGCAATGAGCCCGCACGGCTACGTTCCGTCACCAACAGGAGGCGCGGCATGGCCCGCACCACCCCGCACGACCTTCCCCTGCCCGAAGGCGAACACGGAGGGGATCCGCTGTACTGGCGCGTCGCGACACAGTTGCTCGGCGAGCTGCGCGACGGCACCGTCCCGCCCGGTGAACGGCTGCCGGGCGAACGGCAGCTGGCCGGGCACTTCGGTGTCAGCAGGGAGACCGTCCGGCAGGCACTGGAGGTGCTGCGCCGGGACGGTCTGGTCGCCACCGACCGGCGGGGCAGCCACGCCACGCTGCCCGGCCTGCCGGTGGAGACGACGTCCTCGCTGACCTTCCCGGTCGGCGCCCGGGTCGCGGACGCATACGCCGTCGACCGGGCCACGGTCACCTGGGAGACTCCCCCGCCCGAGCATGCCGAGGCCCTGGGGCTCGCCCCGCACCGGCAGACGCTCGTGCACCGCTACGAGTCGGCCGGCGCCGACGGCCGCGGGCGCCGCACGGCCGTGACCTCGTTCTCCGCCGTGGCCCTCTCCGAGGTCGAGGAGCTGGCCCGCTACCGCGACCGCGCCGACGGCGCCGCCTCCGCCCAGCTGCGCCGCGCCTACGACTGGATGCGCAGGGCGGGCCTGACCCTGCACCACCGGGACTCCATCACCCCGCTCGCGGACACGCCGTCGGTGCGGGTCAGGCGGCGCGTGCACGACCAGTACGCGCGCCCGTTGGAGATCACCGACCTGGTCGTGGACGCCCAACCGGACGCCCTGGTCTACGAGTTCACGCTGCCCGCCGCGGGATGACCGCGCCCCGGGCGCCGGAAGTACAGCCGTACGACGGAGCCCGAGGAGTCGAGGTCGGCGGCGGCCGGCTCGGGCGGCAAAGAGCCGGACCGCCGTCACCAGGTCGTACGTCCGCTGCTCGGTCAGCCCCAGGCGGGGGGCGTACGCGGCGAGGGCGCGGCGGACGGCGGCGGTACGGCCGCGGGCGAAGGGGATGCCGTCTGCGGCCAGGCGGGCCGGGGCGTCACTGTCCTTCTCCTTCCTGTCCTTCCGGTTCGATGTGCAGGCCCGGGACCCGGTCCCAGCCGGTCACCCGCATCACCCGCTGGACGTGCGGGGCGACGCCGGACAGTCCGAGGGTGCCGCCCGCCGCGTACAGGCCGAGCGCCGTGAACACCAGCAGGCGCAGCGCGCCGACGTCGATGAAACGCAGCTCGCGCAGGTCGAGATGGATACGGGCGCCGTCCGCGGCGCGTGCCCGGGCGCGGGCCGTCTCGGCGCGCAGGGCGCGGGCGACGGCCGTGACGTTGGTGTCGTCGACCTCTCCGGCAAGGGCGAGGCCGTGTGGTGCGAAAGTGCGGGTGATGGCGAGGAGGTCGTCGCGCCACACGTCGTCGGCGCCGACCCGGCCGTGGTGCAGCCCGGCGAGCGGGGCGAGTTCCGTCTCGTCGAAGATCCGGCGGTCGTACTGGCAGATGCCGAGGACCGGCAGCGAGGAGAAGACGGGGTCGAGCAGCAGCTCGCTGTCGTGCAGTGTCTTGAATTCCTTGCCGGCCAGGCCGCTTTCGAGCGGTGCGCGGCCGTGGCGGAACGGCTGCGTGCCGAGTGCGCCAAGCGCGCGGAGCTGTGGATGCGGGCCTGGGGCGACTTCTTCGTCTCGCTCGCCGGGGTCGGTCTCGGCCACCCGGACGAGGCGGTGCTCTCGGCGCGCGAGGCACTGACCGCCAAGTGGCGGGTGCACGACCGGATCGGCGCCGCGGCGGTCGCCGACCTGCTGGTGGTCGCGCAGGCCTCGCGGGGCGAGGAGGAGCTCGCCGCCCGCCTCCCGGGCATCAGCCGGCGCCTGTGGCACGCGGCCGGCCTGCCGCAGCTCGGCAGGCCCGACCGCACGGTCTTCCACCGCGAGTACGAGCGCCGGCTGCGCGCCTCGCTGGGGGACGCCCGGTTCACCGAAGCGGTGCGTGAAGGGCGGGAGTTGGGGCCGGACGCGGCAATCGCACTGGCGCTGGGCGGCGTGGCCGACGTCTCCGGCCTGTGACCGCTCTCCTCGCCTCGGTCAGGACCGTACGGCCGTGACCATCCGCACGCGCGGGCTTCCGTCGCCGCGCCGCCCGAACTCCGGCAGCTCCTGAAGGCACACCCGGAACCCGGCCCACTCCAGCTCCCGTCGCACGTCCCCGAGCCGGAAGGCCCGGTAGTACATGACGAACGGCGGCCGCCACAGGGCGTTGCGCACCCGCATGACCGCGTCGAAGCCGAGCAGCAACCAGAACCCCGGGGAGGTGGGCCGCGGCGGGGCCAGGACGGGGAAGGCGAAGGTGCCGCCGGGCCGCAGCACGGATTGGACCTGGGCGAACAGCTCCGGCAGTTCCTTGGGCAGGAAGTGCCCGAACGCCCCGAAGCTCACCACCAGGTCGAAGGCGCCGGGAGCGAACGGGAGCGCGCGGGCGTCCCCCCGCACCCAGGAGACGGTCGGCCCGGCCGGCCGTACGCCCTGTCGGGCCATGCCGAGCATGCCCGCACTGAAGTCGACCCCCGTGACGCTCCGCCGGCACACTCGCGCCAGCACGTCGACTCCCGCGCCGGTGCCGCAGCACAGGTCGAGCCCCGCATCGTAGGGCCCCGTCCGCGCCAGCGCCGAGGCGACGGCGTCGAGCACCGTGTCGGGGGTCCGGAAGGGGGTGTGGTCGAACTTCGGGGCGAGCAGGTCGTAGCCGTGCTCGACGGACGAGAGCGCCTGGACGGCGAGCTCGCGCAGACTGGGACCTTCGGGGCTGAACATCAAGCGTCAGCTTAGGGGAACGGACGCTGGACACGACCTCCACAGCTGATTATTCTCATCGGCACCTACTCAACTAATTCACTATGAGGTGTTCGGATGCGTGCGTTCCGCGAGGCGGTCGAGGCCGGCGACATGGCCGCCGTCGAGGCGCTGCTGGCGGAGGACGTCGTCTTCACCAGCCCGGTGGTGTTCAAGCCCTACCCGGGCAGGGCGATCACCGCGGCGATCCTGCGCGCGGTCTCGCAGGTCTTCGAGGACTTCCGCTACGAACGCGAGCTCGCCGGGGCCGACGGCCGCGATCACGCGCTGGTGTTCGCGGCACGGGTGGGCGACCGCGAGCTGAGCGGCTGCGACTTCATCCATGTCGACGAGGAGGGCCTGATCGACGAACTGACCGTCATGGTGCGCCCGTTGTCCGCTGCGCAGGCGCTGGCGGCGGCGATGGGTGCACAGTTCGACCGGATCGAGAAGGAGGCGCAGGCGAGGTCCTGACGGCTCAGCTCGTCTTGAAGAGCAGCTTGGGGTGGTTCGGTTCCTTCCTGAAGGCCTTCAGCAGCAGGTAGAGGAACTTCTCGATCAGCCAGAACAGGACGAGCCAGACACTGATCACGACGGCCGGGACGGCCAGGAACACTCCGGCCGGTACGGCGACCAGGAGCCATCCCGCGGCTCTCTTCAGGACCACGGGCGAGCGGACCGCCCGCCACATTCCGCCTTGCCGCAGGACATCCCACATGCCACCCGCCCGGACGCCGGCCCACATCACCCAGCGGCGGGCCAGCGCCACGTCGAGTTCCTTCATCGAGTCACGGAAGACCCTGTCGGCCTCGGCCCGCTGCATCGAGTGCTGCCCGCACAGATAGTCGTGCAGGATGGCCGACCGGGTGTACACGCCGTAGCGCGGGAACAGCCAGACGAACGGACGCGGCACCGACGCGAAGTCCGTGTTGAGCGGGATGCGGACCGCAATGGGCTCGGTCGAACCCCCGAGATGCTCCGGGTTCTTGTAGCAGAACTCCTGCTGGAGCTCCCAAAGCTTTCCGGCCACCGTCGCCTTGACCACGACATCGCCGGTGAAGGGATCTGTGCGATCCATGCTGCCCGCCTTCCTCGGATCGAGTCCCGCACCGGAGATATAGCCGCAAATCCACCGCGGCAAGCACCGCGGGTCGACCGGAACTGCGGGCGCCCGAGTCGACCTGGTCCCGGCCGGCCGTCTGTCCGTCCGTCCAGGTCAGGCGACGGTCAGTGTGATTGCACCCGTGTACGACTTCCTGGCGGTGATGGCCGTCACGGTGCCGTCGACACTCATCGTCACTGACTTGCCGCGCGGTGCCCTCACGGCGACGTCGGAGGCGAGGGTGAGCGCGGTCAGATACGAGGTTGCGGTGACCGTCCACGTCCACAGCACGACCGTCACGCAAGGCGACCCGTTGTCATGAGGGCCCCAATGAGGGCGCGCAGCGCGGGACCCGGCACCATCCCCGCCCGCTGTGAGCCGCCGCTGGTGGGCGCAATGAAAAGACCGCCGGGCGGGGACGAGAAACGGCGGGAGTCGGTGACGTCAGGACAGCCAGTCGGTGTAGCGCGTGGGCGCGAGGTGAGCTTCCTTGTCGGCAGGCCACCAGTGCCTGGCCCACATCCCGACACGACAACGCCTCGCAGCGGTGCGAAGGTTCCGCGGCGAGGCGCGGTGATCACGACCGCACTCGGCCCCTCGTGGCCCCGGCGGTCGGCGCGGGCTGCGTCTGCTGCCCGAGCGGCGTGCGCAGCAGCACCAGCGCGCACGCCAGCCCCGCCGCCGCAAGAGCGGCACATGCCGTGAACGCGGACCGGTAGCCCTCGGTCAGGGCAGCGAGCCGTTCCGGGCCAACGCTGTGGGAGAGGGCGACAGAGGTGACGACGGCGACCCCGAACGCGCCGCCGATCTGGAAGGCCGCCGTGTTGATGCCGGAGGCCACCCCGGACTCCCGCTCCCCCACACCGGTCAGGGCGGCGATGGAACCGGCCACCGCGCAGGCGCCGAGGCCCGGCCCGAAGAGCAGCAGGCCGGGCAGGAGATCACGGAAGAAGGCCCCGTCCACCGGGACTTCGGCCAGCAGCAGGCTGCCCGCGCCGACCAGGGCGAGTCCGCCGACGGCGACCGGTCGGGCGCCGATGCGGGTGACCAGGGCCTGCCCGACGTAGGAGCCGACGACGGCGCCGGCCGGCATCACCACGTTGGCGAGACCGAACTTCAGCGGCGAATAGCCGAGGACGTCCTGCCCGTATTGGGACAGCGTGTACGACATCCCGAAGGCGGCGGCGCCGAGCATGAAGACGACCAGGTTGCCGCCGCTGACCGGACGCGCACGCAGCAGGCGCAGGGGGACGAGGGGTGCCGTGGAGCGGGCCTCGATACGGATGAAGAGCGCGGCGAGCAGCACGGCCGCGGCCAGCAGGCCCGTCGTGCGCGCCGACAGCCATCCGGCGCGGGGCGCCTCGACGACGGCGTACACGCAGGCGACGAGCGCGGCGGTGGCGGTGAGTGCGCCGGCCGGGTCGTAGGCGCGGGAGCGTGTCCCGGTGCGGCTTTCGCGCAGCAGAAGGGGAGTCAGGGCCAGCAGGAGCAGCGCGACGGGGACGTTGAGGAAGAAGACCCATTCCCAGCCCAGGGCGTCGGTGAGGGGTCCGCCGATCAGCAGGGCAGCGGTGGCGCCGAAGCCGCCGCTGCCGGACCAGACGGCGAGGGCCTTGTTGCGTTCGTGGCCCTCCTCGAAGGTGTTCACCAGGAGGGAGAGGGCGCTGGGCGCCATTACGGCGGCCGACACGCCCTGGACGGCGCGTGCCGCAATCAGCACTCCGGCACTCCAGGCGCACCCGCACAGCAGCGACGACAGCCCGAACAGGAGCGTTCCGGTCATGAACACGCGACGGCGGCCCAGCAGGTCGGCGGTGCGACCGCCGAGGAGCAGCAGGCCGCCGAAGCTGAGCAGATAGGCGCTCATCACCCACTGGGCGCCGTCCGCGGACAGGCCGAGGCCGCGGGTGATCGACGGCAGCGCGAGCAGGACGATCTGCGCGTCGAGGATCACCATGAACCCGGCGACGCAGAGCAGGACGAGCGCGTACCAGCGGCGGGCGTTGTCGGCGATCACGGTCAGCCTCCCAGCCGGAGGCCCGCCAGCCAGACGTCGGGGGTGCCGGTGGTCGGGCGTGCCTGCCGCAGCGAGGCGAGGAGCCGGCGAAGCCTGCTGGGGCGGGGGGCGTGCGTGGTCATCGGGACCTCCGGTCTCGTTCGGCTGTTTCACCCCACCGACGAACGGCTCCTACGCGGATCGACACTCCGCGAGCCGCTTCTCCAGAAACCTCCGCTCGGCGTCGTTCTCCACGAGCTCCAGCGCCCGCTGGTACGCCTCGGCGGCCTCCGTCCTACGTCCGCTGCGGCGCAGCAGGTCGGCGCGGGTGGCGGGCAGCAGGTGGTAGCCGTCCAGGTCGCCTTCGTCTTCCAGTTCGGCGACCAGGGCGAGGCCGGCGTCGGGGCCCTCGGACATACCGACGGCCACGGCCCGGTTGAGGCGAACCACGGCGGAGGGCACGAAGCGGGCCAACTCGCCGTACAGTCCGGCGATATCGGCCCAGTCGGTGTCTTCGGCCGTGGCGGCGGTGGTGTGGCAGGCGGCGATGGCCGCCTGGATCTGGTACGGGCCGGGGCGGCCGCGGCGCAGTGCCGTCTCCAGCAGGGTGGCGCCCTCGTCGATCTCGGCGCGGTCCCAGGCGCTGCGGTCCTGGTCCTCCAGGGTCACCAGTTCCCGGGCAGCGTCCACGCGCGTGTGCCGGCGGGCGTCGTGCAGCAGCAGGAGGGCGAGCAGGCCCAGCGTCTCGGGCTCGTCGGGCATCAGGCGGGCCAGCACACGCGCGAGGCGGATCGCCTCCGCGCACAGGTCCGTACGCACGAGATCGCCGCCGGTCGTGGCCGCGTACCCCTCGTTGAACAGCAGGTAGAGCACACCGAGCACGCCCGTGGTGCGTTCGGGCAGGAGGTGCGCGGGCGGCACCCGGTAGGGGATGCCGGCGTTGCGGATCTTCTTCTTGGCGCGCACCAGGCGCTGCGCCATCGTCGCCTCGGGGACCAGGAAGGCGCGGGCGATCTCCGGTGTGGTCAGTCCCGCGAGGGTGCGCAGGGTCAGGGCGACCCGCGCCTCTATGGGCAGCGCGGGATGGCAGCAGGTGAAGATCAGCCGCAGCCGGTCGTCCTGGACGCCGCTGTCGTCCCCGTCGTAGTCCGGGTCGTACGGTCCCTCGTCGCGCGCCAGCACTGCCGCCTCCCGCAGTTTCGCCGCCCCCACCGCCTCCCGGCGCAGCACGTCGAGGGCGCGGTGGCGGGCGGTCGTGGTCAGCCAGGCGCCGGGCCGGCGCGGCACTCCGTCGCGCCGCCACCGGTCCAGGGCCTGCGCGAAGGCGTCCTGCGCGCATTCCTCGGCGAGGTCCCAGTCGCCGGTCACCCGGATCAGGGTGGCGACGACCTGGCCCCACTCCTCGTGGAAGGCGGCGGCGACGGCCTCCTCGACATCGGGCACGTTCATTCCCGGACCGGCCTCACCTCGACGGTGCCGCCGCCGAGGGCGGCGGAGTGCTTGGCGGCGAGGGCGATGGCCTCGTCGAGGTCGTCGGCCTCCACGAGGTCCACGCCCGCGATGTACTCCTCGGTGCGGGCGAACGGCCCGTCGCCAAGAAGGACTTCGTCACCCGCGGCGCGCACGGTGGTGGCATCGGCGGGCGGACGAAGGCGGGCAGTGACCCGTGTGGGGGCGGGCTCCTCCTCGTCCGCGGGGGCGCAGACGAACAGCACGTACTTCACGGCCGGTCCTTTGCCGGGTGGGCGTCCGGGGCGGGCGAGACGTGCTCGTGGGTGATCAGCCAGCGCAGGCCTGCGTTGCGGTAGCCGGTGGTCACGCGCAGCACGTCGTCCAGGTGGGTGCCGTCCGTGCGGGTGGCTCGTGTCCGCACGAAAGCGTGGGCGAACGCGATGCTCTCGTCGACGTGGATCCGCAGCTCCAGGACCTCGCGGGTCACGGGCCCGGTGACGGTGGCGAACTCGTCCTCCACCGCCTTGCGGAAGGCGTCGAGGCCCTGCCGCTGTCCGCCGTCGGCGAGGTGGAAGATCTCGACGTCCGGTGCGTAGCAGGCCAGCATCCGCTCCACGTCGCGCTCGCGGGCCGCCTCGGTCAGCTCGGCGTCGAGCCGACGGACCGACGTTTCCTCGTCCTCCTCGTCCCACATCGGCCAGAAGGGGCGTACCTCCATGGCCCCGATGGTGGCCACCGGGTGCTTGGCGGCGGCCTCGACGGCCTCCTCCAGGCTGTCGCACTCGAGGACGTCGAATCCGGCGACGTACTCCTTGGTCTCCGCGAACGGCCCGTCGGTGCGCAGCACCTCACCGCCGCGCACCCGCACGGTGACCGCCTCGGAGGGCAGTGCCAGCCGGTGGCCGTGCAGCCGGACGCTGCGGTCGCCGAGCTCTTCCACCCAGGGTTCGACGGGTGCCATGCCCGAGGCGTCGGCGGTGTCGTCGCCGCAGACGAGCAGCATGTACTTCATGGGTCCTCCCGGTCGTCACGAGCTTCCTACACCCCACCGACGAACGGGGGCCGCCGCAATCGACAGCCCGGGTGAACCGTCCCTGGACGGGCTCACTCAGGGCCGTCGACCTCCCGCACGAGTTCGATGGCCCGGCCCAGGGTGGCGAGCCGGTCGTCCAGGGTCTGCCCGGCGGGATAGAGACGAACGGTGTTCACGCCCGCCTCCCGCCACACCCGCAGCCGTGCGCGGACCATGGACTCGGTGCCGATCAGTGTCGTACCGAGCACCATCTCGTCGCTGACCAGGCCGGCCGCACCGTCCCGGTCGCCCGCCTGCCACCGCTCGCGCACTTCGGCGGCCACCTCCGCCCAGCCCTGGCGGCTGTAGGCATGGTTGTAGAAGTTGGTCGACGCCGAGCCCATGCCGCCGAGGCTGAAGGCCAGTTCCTTCTTGCGGCCCGCCACCATCGCGCCCAGTGCCTCCTCGTCGGAGGCGAAGGCGACCTCGGCGCCCTGGCAGACGTCCAGGTCTCTGCGGCTGCGGCCGCCGAGGGCCAGTCCTTCGTCGAGGTGTGCGAAGTAGGCCCCCGCCGCACCCTCGGGCACGAAGCTGGTGCCGAGCCAGCCGTCGGCGATTTCGCCGGTCAGTCGCAGCATGGCCGGCGACAGGGCGGCGAGGTAGAGGGGGATGTCGTGTTCGGCCCGCGTCGACAGGCGCATGGGGACGGCGTCACCGCCGGGCCGCGGGATGGTGAACTCCCTTCCGGAATAGGAGAGTTTGCTGCCGTCGAGCACCCGGCGCACGATCTCCACGGTCTCCCGCACACGGGACAGCGGCCGGGCGAAGGGGACCCCGTGCAGCCCTTCCATCACCTGCGGGCCGGATGCCCCGAGGCCCAGCAGGAACCGTCCGCCGGAGAGGTTGGACAGTGTGATCGCGGTCTGCGCGACGGCCACCGGGGTGCGGGTGCCCACCTGTATGACGCCGGATCCCAGCAGCATCCGGTCGGTGCGGGCGGCGTAGTACCCGAGGGCGGATGGCGCGTCCGAGCCCCACGCCTCGGCCACCCAGCAGATGTCGAGGCCGAGCTTCTCGGCCTCGACGACGAAGTCGGCCTGCTCCGACCAGTGTTCACCGGCGGAGGCCTCGATCGTGGTCGCGGTGCGCATCAGTGGGCCTCCGCCAGCTTCTTGATGTGCTCGAGGGTGACGGTCATGTTGTGCTCGAACTCCCGCATCCGCACGAACACGATCTTCTGTTCCTTCTCCGGCATCCGGTCGATCGCCACGGACAGACCGGAGCGGCCGGGTCCCAGCTGCATCCACTGCGAGAGCTCGGTGCCGCCGCCTCCCGCGTGCAGCCGGAAGCGCCAGATCGCGGAGGGCTCCGCGGGATCCTGCACGGCCCAGGCGAAGAGGCGCTCCGGCTCGTACTCGATGACGTACGAGGTGGTGGACCAGTCGCCGAACGCCGGGTGCTTGCTACGGCCGAGGAACCGGGCGCCGACCGCCGGCCCGGTGGCGCCGTCGAGCCATTCGACCGACTGGAGTTCGTCGCTCAGGCTCGGCATCAGCCCGATGTCGGTGACCAGCGCCCACACCCGCTCCGGCGGGGCGCCGATCCAGGTCCGGACCTCGACGGTGGGTTTGTCCGTGTAGTGCGCGCCGGTCCACTTCACACCGGTCAGCCTCCTCGACGATAAGGGCCTGACCACCAGAGTTGCTTTATAGAACTTTGGCTGTCAAGAGTCACCGGGGAGTTCCGTCGGCACTGCCGGCGCCGTCAGGCCACGCCGAACCGGCGCTGGATGTCGGGCCGTTGCCGCAGTCGCTCGGGATAGCCGGGGCCCATCCGCATGGAGGTGTCCTCGGCCCGCAGGGGCTCCCGGCACTCGGCGCAGACCACCTCGGCCTCGGTGTCGTGGCCGCACGCGTCGTGGTGGAAGACGACCGGGGCGCCCGCCTCATTTGCCAGCCAGCGGTCGCCCCACCGGGACATCGCGGCGAGCACACCGAAGAAGTCCCGTCCTTTTTCGGTCAACACGTAGTCGTGGCGCAGGGGTTCGTCCTGGTAGGGCCGCTTGTCGAGCAGACCTTCGTCCACGAGGAGGCGCAGCCGGTCGGCCAGCGTATTGCGGGCGACGCCCAGCTCCTTCTGGAACTCGTCGAAACGGTGGATCCCGTAGAAGGCCTCGCGCAGCACGAGGGGTGTCCACGCATCACCCACCAGGTCCATGGTTCTGGCTATGGAGCACGGCCAGTTCGAGAACGACGTCCGTTTCATGTCCTCACGATAGCCAGTCTCACGATGAGACCCAGGGTTTCAGCCATCAACTTCACCTCTTTCCTTAAGTATTGACGGATCCCATCGACCCTGCCATGGTCTGGACCAGCTCGCATCACTCTCCCCTTCCGCAGCACTTGCCAAGGAGCGAGGTCCACCATGGCCACCCCCCACCCCCGTTGGTTCCGTCACAGACGAGCCACCTTCCAGCGCCTCACGCTTGCAGCCGTGCTCGCCGCCCTCCTCACCGCCTTGCTGAACGTCACGCCCGCCTCAGCGGCGGACGGCCAAATCACGGGCCTCGCTGGAAAGTGCGTCGACGTGGCCGGAGCCAACAGCGCCAACGGAACTGCCGTCCAGCTCTACGACTGCAACGGCACCAACGCCCAACTCTGGTCCGACCCGGGCGACGGCACCCTGCGGGCGCTCGGCAAGTGCCTCGACGTGGTCGACCGGAGCACCGCCGACGGGGCCGCCGTCCAGCTCTGGGACTGCTCGGGCGGCGCCAACCAGCAGTGGGTGGTCACCGGCGCGCACGACATCGTGAACCCGGCTGCGAACAAGTGCCTGGACGTGCGGGACAACAACAGCGCCAACGGCACTCGTCTGCAGATCTGGACCTGCTCGGGCGGGGCGAACCAGAAGTGGAACGCTCCCGGAAGCGGCGGTGGCGGAGGCAATCCGTCAGGCTTCGTGGTGAGTGAGTCGCAGTTCAACCAGATATTCCCGAACCGGAATTCGTTCTACACCTACAGCGGACTGACCGCCGCGCTGGCCGCCTACCCAGGCTTCGCCACCACCGGCAGCGACACCGTCAAGAAGCAGGAGGCCGCCGCCTTCCTGGCCAACGTCAGCCACGAGACCGGCGGTCTGGTCTACGTCGTCGAGCAGAACACCGCCAACTACCCCACCTACTGCGACTGGAGCCGGCCCTACGGCTGCCCGGCCGGCCAGGCCGCCTACTACGGCCGCGGCCCCCTCCAGCTGTCCTGGAACTTCAACTACAAGGCCGCCGGCGACGCGTTGGGCATCGACCTCCTGGGCAACCCCTGGCAGGTGGAGCAGAACGCCTCCGTGGCCTGGAAGACCGGCCTGTGGTACTGGAACACCCAGTCCGGCCCCGGCACCATGACCCCCCACAACGCCATGGTCGACAGCGCCGGCTTCGGCCAGACCATCCGCTCCATCAACGGCTCACTGGAATGTGACGGCAGGAACCCCGCCCAGGTCCAAAGCCGCGTCGACGCCTATCAACGCATCACCGCCGTCCTCGGCGTCGCCCCCGGCAACAACCTCTACTGCTGACGCGAAACCGTCCAACCAGGAGCTGTCATGGGCAAGTTGCCCTCCCCCAAGAACCTCACGAAGGCCGTCGTCGGCGCTCTCGGCGCGCTGACACTCGTCGTGGCGATCCCGGCGAGTGCCCACGCGAACGTCCTGCAACTGCTGCCGCAGAACGCCGACGGCCTGGAGCAGACCTTCTCCCCGGCCTACGACTACGACGGCGACGGGTGTTACGCCACGGCCGCCATCGGCGCCGACGGCACCATCAACCCCGGCCTGAGGCTGGGCGGTGACGTCAACGGCCACTGCCACGACATGGCGCAGCTGGCCAACGCCAACACCTACTCACGCGAGAAGTGCAACAACGGCTGGTGCGCAGTGATGTACGCCAGTTACTTCGAGAAGGACCAGGCCACCCTGGGACCGGCGGCCATCGGGCACCGGCACGACTGGGAGCACGTCGTGGTGTGGATCAGCAACAACGAGGTCCAGTACGTGTCGGTGTCGCAGCACAGCGGTTATCAGGTCGCCGCCCGCTCGTCCGTTCGCTTCGACGGCACCCACCCGAAGATCGTCTACCACAAGGACGGCGTCTCGACGCACTGCTTCCGCTTCGCCAACACCAACGACGAGCCGCCGGAGAACGCCACCCACGGCTGGTTCTACCCCCGTCTGGTCGGCTGGAACGGCTACCCGACCGGCTTCCGCGACAAGCTCCTGAGCGCCGACTTCGGAGCCGCCACGATCAAGATCAAGGACGGTGATTTCTCCTACGCCCTGACCCATTCCATGCCTGCCGGGATCCCGTTCGACCCCAACGCCTGACCGGCAAGTCCTGTTCACGAGAAGAGGCCGGGGCCCGTGACCCGGCCTCTTCTCGTGATCGGTACGACGTTCACGGCCGCGGAGGTCAGCGAGGAGACGACGCAGATGAAGCCGATGCCGAGTAGCAGCACCGGCCCCATGAACGCGATTACTCGATGTCGAGGATCGCCTTCCCGCGCAGACTGCGGCTGCCGAGTGCCTCCACGGCATCCGCGATCTTGCCCCAGGGGCCGCGCCAGCCGACCGGCACGCGCAGCTTCCCGGCGGCGACCAGGGTCAGCAGCCGCCCCAACTGCGCCTGCCGGTCGGTGAGTCCGCCGCCGTTGTAGACCGACACGATCGCCTTGGGCACCGGGCTGCCGAGCGTCGACCCGACAGGCAGCACGGCCTCCCGCCCGGAGGCCCAGCCAATGCTCTGTACGCTGCCGCCGGACGCCAACAGGCTGTAACCGGCGGACAGTTGGTCACCGCCTACGGTGTCGATGACCACGTCGACCGGCCCGGTCGCCTCACCGGCCGCGCCCACCACCTCGTCCGCCCCGAGTTCGGCAACCCACCGCCGCCCGTCCTCGGAACCGGCCACCGCGATGACCTGCGCCCCGCCCAGCCTCGCGAGCTGGACCGCGAACCCGCCCACCCCGCCGGAGGCCCCGGTCACCAGTACCCGGCGGCCCAGCAGCGCCCCCGCCTGGTCGAACGCCCGCAGCGCGGTGCCCGCGGCAACCGGCAGCGCGGCGGCCTCGCCGAGGTCGACGCCGTCCGGAACGACGGCGACATCGGCCACGTCCATCGCCCGCAGCGCCCCGAATCCGCCGCCCTCCGCGAATCCCACGACCCGGCTGCCGGGCGCCGGCCCGGTGCCGTCCGCCGCGGCGCCCACAACGACGCCGGCCGCATCGAAGCCGATCACCTCGCCCGGCGCCGCCTGCTGCGCGAACCACAGCTCGGCCGCGTTCAGCGAGGTGTGCCGGACCTCGACGAGGACCTGGCCCGGTGCAGGTCGCGGGTCCGGGGCCTCCCCCAGGCGCAGCCGTCCGGGTGCCTCGGGGTCCACGATCAGTGCGCGCATGACTTGCCCTTCTCATCGTCGGACACTCGTCCCACGCCAACTGTGACCGATCCGGAGTTCTTCCCGCCTGCGCCGGACGGCGGCCGACTGCATCTCGTCGAGTTCCGCCGGATGCGCGGAATAAGCGAGGCCATCACCGCGTTGGCCTCTGCAGAAGAGTGGTTTGGCGCCGCGCATGCTGTGGTAACGTCCAGTCAGCACTTGTGTACGCCCCCCCTTGAGGGCGCCGGTGCCAGTTCCTCTTCAGTTCGCCGTATCGCCCACCGTCCACGGTCGGCGCACCGGCTTTCCAGCACCGCCTCGCGACCGGCACGGCTGTGCCGTCTCCGAGGTGCTGTTCCCGCCGCCGAAGGCGCTTTGTCCGCCTCCGTTCCGCGGCCTCCCACCCCTTCCTTCCGCATGTCTCATGCCATCCGTCCTCGAAAGGACCGACCCCCATGACCACCACTCTCGAACACCCCCCTGCCAAACAGGAGCCCACGACCCAGGTAGCCACCGGTGTCCTCGACATCGATGCGGGCGGAAAGGGGCACCTGCGCGCCGCCGGCCTGCTGGCCTCGCCGTCCGACGTCTCGGTGTCGCCCGCGCTGATCCGCCGTCACGGCCTGCGCAAGGGCGACTTCGTCGAAGGCGTACGCGACGGCCGGCGCGCCCTGACCGAGGTCGTACGGGTCGACGGGCGCGCGCCCGACGAACTCCGCGGCCGCCGTCACTTCCGCGACCTCACACCCCTGCACCCCCGCGACCGGCTCCGCCTGGAACACCCCGCGGCCGGCCTGACCGGGCGCGTCGCCGACCTGATCACCCCCGTCGGCAAGGGGCAGCGCGGACTGCTCGTTGCCCCGCCCAAAACCGGCAAGACCGTGCTGCTTCAGCAGATCGCGGCCGCCGTCGCCGGCAACCACCCCGAGTGCCGCCTGATGGTGGTGCTGCTCGACGAACGCCCCGAGGAAGTCACCGACATGCGGCGCTCCGTGCGCGGCGAGGTGTACGCCTCGACCTTCGACCGACCGGCCAAACAGCACATCGCCCTGGCCGAACTCGTCGTCGAGCGGGCCAAGCGGCTCGTCGAAGCCGGCGAGGACGTCGTCATCCTGCTCGACTCACTGACCCGGCTGTGCCGGGCGCACAACAACGCGGCCGCCGCCGGTGGCCGCACACTCAGCGGCGGCGTCGACGCGACCGCGCTGCTCGGACCCAAGCGGTTCTTCGGCGCAGCCCGGCTGGCCGAAGAGGGCGGCTCACTCACGATCCTCGCCACCGCGCTGGTCGAGACCGGCTCCCGCGCCGACGACTACTTCTTCGAGGAGCTCAAGAGCACCGGCAACATGGAGCTCCGCCTCAGCCGCGACCTTGCCGCCCGCCGCGTCTTCCCGGCCGTCGACATCAACCCCTCCGGCACCCGCCGCGAGGAACTCCTGCTGCCTCCGGCCGAGTTGACCGCCGTGCACGGCCTGCGTCGCGCCCTGCAGACCCGCGACGGCCAGGCCGGCCTGGAAACCCTGCTGGAGCGCATGCGGGACACCCCCGACAACGCGACGTTCCTGCGCCGCATCCAGCCGACGCTGCCCGCCGACTGACACGGCCCGGCGACGACGGCTCACGCCCACCGGCACCGACGAGGTCCACGCGGTGTGGCGGAAGATTGCCAGTCGAGGGCGAGCGCGATCAGCGGGAGCGCCTGGTCGAGCTGGTCGGTGAACAGTCCACGCGTGACGAGCAGTTCGCCAAGTGGTGGGGAGACCACAAGGTCGCCGCCCGCACCGTGGCACGAAGACCCTCAACCATCCGGTCGTCGGCGAACTCGTCCTGGACTGGGACACCTGCACCGCCGACACCGACCCCGACCAGCACCTGACCGTGTGGACCGCCGCCCCCGGCCCCCCACCCACGAGCGGCTGCGCATCCTCGCCTCCTGGGCTGCCGACCAGGACCTGTCACCCTCCTCGGCCCTCGGCTGACCATGGCAGCGTCGGCGATGGCAACCGCTCGCCGCGCGGCGGGGGGAAGGCCCATGGGCATGGTGCCTGCTCGGCAGTTGAGGACTGTCCGGGACACCGTGTCGTCGGTTCAGAAGCGGTTGCCGCTCCCGCACCAACTGAGGCGATCTGTAATTGGTTTGCCGCCGGCCGGCCCGGTCGGATAGGAAGCTTGCGTGCTTAGAGGGAGCAAAGTCGGGCTCAGGGCCCGGCACGAGGACGACATCCCGATACTGCGGGCCGAACTCTACGACGACGTGGTCAACGCCTCGCGGGCCGAAAGCGGGCCGTGGCGGCCGGTCACGCCCGGTTCGAAGGACCCGCGGCTCTTCGTGGACGACACGAAGGAGGGGAGCGTCCAGTTCTCCGTGGTGGAGCTGGAGGGTGACACCCTGGTCGGCACCGCGACGCTGTGGGGCATCGACAACCACAACCGGTCCGCGCACATCGGGCTGGGCCTGCTGCCGTCCTCCCGCGGCAAGGGCTACGGCACCGACGTGGTCGCGGTGCTGTGCCACTACGGTTTCGTCGTGCGCGGCCTGCAGCGACTGCAGATCGAGACGCTGTCGGACAACGCCGCGATGCTGCGCTCCGCCGAGCGCAACGGCTTCGTCCGCGAGGGCGTCCTGCGCTCCTCGGCCTGGGTGATGGGCGAGTTCCTGGACGAGGTGCTGCTCGGGCTTCTCGTCCAGGACTGGAAGCCCGACTCGACGAACTAGACCGTCGGCGCCCAACAGCCATAGTCCGACTGCGAGTTGCACGCAGTCAGTCGTCAAGGCTCAGCATCAGGACAGGGCGAGGACCCAGAACTCGTGGCCCTCCGGGTCGGCCAGGCACGTCCACAGAACGTCGCCCTGGCCGACGTCGAGGTCGGTGGCGCCAAGGGTCCGCAGCCGGGCCACCTCCGCCGATTTGTCGTCACCGGCGTGCGGCAGCAGGTCGAGATGGACGCGGTCGGGCACGGTTTTCACGTCTGGCGTGCGGAGGAACTCGAGATACGGGCCGACACCCTCGGCAGAGCGCAACGACGCATGGCCGTCGCTCACCTCGTGCTGCGTCCAGTCCAGCGCCTCAGCCCAGAACCGGGCCATGGCCCGCGGGTCCGCGCAGTAGACGACCACCGCGGCGATCGGCACGACCGCCGGGGCGTCGACAGCCTTGATGTTCGCCTGAACAGGTCGCTGTGCCATGCCGGCGATCCTGGGCATCCGCTCTGCCACGCGGCCGGACTGTTCATCCGCCAGAAAAAAGTTGGACGGCGATGTCGAGAATTCGTGCCGGGCTCCGTCCCCGGAGTGCACGCGACCACAATGGGTCGCACGAGCACCGAGGAGATTCACGATGGCCAAGTACCTGCTGCTGAAGCACTACCGCGGAGCCCCGGCCGCGGTGAACGACGTGCCGATGGACCAGTGGACCCCGGAGGAGATCTCGGCGCATCTGCAGTACATGAACGACTTCGCGGCCCGGCTGGAGAAGACCGGCGAATTCGTCGGCGGCCAGGCGCTCGCCCCCGAGGGAGCATGGGTCCGCTACGACGGTGAGGGGCGCCCGCCGGTCACCGACGGACCGTTCGCGGAGACCAAGGACCTGATCGCCGGCTGGATGGTGATCGACGTCGACAGCTACGAGCGCGCCGTGGAGCTGGCCGGGGAGCTGTCGGCCGCCCCTGGGGCGGGCGGCAAGCCGATCCACGAGTGGCTGGAGGTGCGCCCGTTCCTGGCCGCGAACCCCAGCACCACGGAGTGCCCTCATCGATGAACGAGGTCCTGCTCAGGAGCCTCACGCCGAGTGTGCTCAGCGTCCTCGTCCGCCGCGGAGCCGACTTCGCGGCGGCCGAGGACGCCGTACAGGACGCGCTCGTCGAGGCACTGCGCGTGTGGCCGGCCGACCCGCCGCGGGATGCCAAGGGCTGGCTGGTCACCGTGGCCTGGCGCAAGTTCCTCGACGCCACGCGGGCAGACGCCGCCCGCCGCCGGCGTGAGGACCGCGTCGAGGAGGAGCCGGTGCCCGGGCCGGCGCCCGCGGTGGACGACACGCTCCAGCTCTACTTCCTGTGCGCCCATCCCTCGCTCACACCGTCGTCGGCGGTCGCGCTCACGCTGCGCGCCGTCGGCGGGCTCACCACCCGCCAGATCGCCGAGGCCTACCTGGTGCCCGAGGCGACCATGGCGCAGCGGATCAGCCGGGCCAAGCGCACCGTCTCCGGCGTGCGCTTCGACCGGCCCGGCGACGTGGCCACCGTGCTGCGCGTCCTCTACCTGGTCTTCAACGAGGGCTACTCCGGCGACGTCGACCTCGCCGCCGAGGCCATCCGGCTCACCCGGCAGCTCATGGCCCGGGTGGACCATCCGGAGGTGGCCGGGCTGCTCGCTCTCATGCTGCTCCACCACGCCCGGCGTGCCGCCCGGACCGCGCCCGACGGCAGCCTGGTGCCGCTCGCCGAGCAGGACCGTAGCCGGTGGGACACGAAAATGATCGCCGAGGGCGTGGCGGTCCTGCAGGCCGCCATCGCCCGCGACCGGCTGGGCCCGTATCAGGCCCAGGCCGCCATTGCGGCTCTCCACGCGGATGCGCCCGCCGCCGAGGAGACCGACTGGGTGCAGATCGTCGAGTGGTACGACGAGCTCACGGCCCTGACCGACAGCCCCGTCGTCCGTCTCAACCGAGCGGTGGCCGTCGGCGAGGCCGACGGACCGCGCGCCGGCCTGGCCGCGCTCGCGGAGCTGGACACCGCGTTGCCCCGCCACGCCGCGGTGGCGGCCTACCTCCACGAGCGCGACGGCGACCTGGCGACGGCGGCACGGCTGTACGCCGAGGCGGCCCACAAGGCATCCAACCTCGCCGAACGCGACCACCTGACCCGCCAGGCCGCCCGCCTCAACGCCCGCCTACGACCCTGACCGCTCGCTTCCGGGGTTCCCGGCGCGTGTGCGAGGGATTTCGGCACAGCGCGTCGCTCGGGCCACGCACCGGCCCGGTGCGCCGCTGGGCCGGTCACCAACACGGCGGAGAAGCGCCTGGGCATGGTCGCCGAGACCTGGCAGGAGGGCCGGGCGGGCGCGCTGCCGCGGGCGGCGCAGCTGCTCACAGCCGACGGTGCGGTCACCGGCGCCCTCTCCGGCGGACGGCGCGGCGCCGCGGTCGCCTCCGGCTCACCCTGCTGGCGGGATCGGCGTGCACCCGCTTCGGCGTGTTCGCGGCGGGCATCGCCTAGGCGGACGGCCGTGCCCCGAGCGTCATGAGCGGTCCCGAGGTCAGCGGTCGGTGGGGTACGACGGGCGGGCGCGGCCGACCGTCAGCCGGGCCGGGCGGTACGGGACGTATGCCGCCCCGTCCAGACCGAGCGCCGTGGCGGACCGCTGGAGCGCTGCCGGGGTCGCGGCGTCGTCCCAACGACCGGTGGTGACGCGGTGTTCGAGAGCGTGCAGGGCGGCCACGGTCTCGGCGGTGGTGAACGTGCAGTGGCCCTGCCGCTCGACGTACGCCTGCCGCAGCAGCGCGCCGTCGCCGGAGGCACGCACGCGGGCGGCGAAGCGGTTCTCCTGCTGCACGGGGACCAGGTTGTCGGCGGTGGTGTGCACGTCGAGCAAGGGCACCTGAAGTCCCTGGCCCGCGGAGGAAGTCCGCTGCGCGGTGCTGACGGCGGCGGGATCGGCGGTGATGGTGGCGCCGTCGGTCAGCGTGCGCAGTTCGGCACGCAGGTCGAGACCGGCTGCCCGGTAGAGGGCACGCACCTGGGAGGCGTGTTCCGAGCCGGCCAGCAGACGGGCGTAATCCACGCCGCGGTTCCAGGAGTTGTTGCCGCCGACGGACTGCTCGATGGCGTACCGGCCGCCCTCGACGAACGACAGGATGCCCTGCGCGAACCAGTCGTACTGCTGCTCCTCCTGGCCCGCCCAGTCGGTCGCGGCGGGCCGGTCCTTTCCGGGCGACCAGGCGGGCAGGTTGAGGAAGGCGGCGGCCAGCGCCACCCGGGCCCGGCCCTGCGGGGTGGACTGCGCGGCGGTGACCGCCTTCGTGAGCAGGTCGGCGGTGGCGGACGCCTCGGCGGAGGTGCCGAACCGCACCAGTTTCACGTCCTGCCCGGGCAGCAGCAGGCGGGCAATGGTGTATTCGGCGTCCAGTTGGTAGTTGTCCAGATCAGTGCCGCCCGCGACCAGACCGCACTGGCCGAGCGCACCGTCGATGCGCCCGCCGCCGTCGCGGGCGAGCTGCGCATTGACGAGACCGCCCATGGACTGGCCGACGGCCAGGGTGCGCCGCGGCGTTCCGATCTTCGCGGTGACGGCGCCGAGCGTGGCGAACTGGTCGCGTTCGGCGCTGTTCAGGGCCCACATCGAGCCGTGGGGGTCGTACGACGAACCGGCCATCGCGTAGCCCTCGGCGAGCAGCTCGGTGCGCACGGCGTCGGTGGGGGCGTCCCTGGCGACGGTGGGGCCGAAGCCGTGGCTGAACAGCAGCAGGGTGCCGTTCCAGTGCTCGGGTACGTCCGCGATCCAGGTGGCACCGTCGGCGAGGGTGCCGGTGAGGTGGGTCGTGGCCGGGGTGTCCGCCTGGGCGGCCGGTGAGGGGAGGGTGGTGAGCGCCGCGGACGCCAGCGTGACCAGGGCGGTCAGGGCGATGCGCAGACGAGTGCGGGGAATGCGGGTACGGGTTCCGGCAGGCATGGTGCGGCTCCTTGAGGGGGGATGCGGGCGTGCGGGGCGGGGCCGGAGCAGATGCTCAGTGCACTGAGCGAACGCGTCGAGGAATGTAGGGCTCTTTTATTTCCGCCGTCAAGAGAGTGCACAACTTTGAGTCCGCGGTAGGCGGCCCCGGGTCGGACGACGCCCCGAGTTCCCAGCGCCCCCTGAACCCACTCCCGCTCGCCCTGAACCTGAGTGGCTTCCACCGGACGGAGCGGCTCGCCGACCTGCCCAGTCGACTGACCGCGTTCTGCGCACCCGGATGCCGGCCTGGTCGTCCTCGGCCACGTCGAAGGCGCCCCTGATCCGACCCGCTCAACGGCACGACAACCGCTGGGCTCGGAAGTTGCGTTCAACCGATCGGTTGAACGCGGCTTCCATCTCTGGGAGAGCTCATCGGTCCGCACGGACGACGCGAAGTTTCGTCGGGCCGCACCAGAATGACGACGGCTCGTGGCGCGCACCGGGCCCTTTACGCCACCCCCTGAGAGAGGTCTCTTGGCATGCCCAGTTTCCCCAGCAGACGACGTGTCCTCGCCGTGGGTGCCGGTGCCGCCCTCGGCGCCGGTGCCTTCGGAGCCTCGGCGCTTCCGGCGTCGGCCTCCCCCGCTGCGTCGGGGCGATCGTCCCGGCGGGAGGAGACGAGGTCGCTCGACGAGCTCTACCGGGCCGCTCTGGCGGAGGGCGGGAAGCTCGTCGTCTATGCCGGCGGTGACACGCCGACTCAGCAGGACGGCACCAAGGCCGCCTTCAAGGACCGCTTCCCGGAGATCGACCTGACGCTGATCGTCGACTACAGCAAGTACCACGACGTGCGGGTGGACAACCAGTTCGCCACCGACACCCTCGTTCCGGACGTGGTGCAGTTCCAGACCCTGCAGGACTTCGACCGCTGGAAGCAGCAGGGGCGTCTGCTGCACTACAAGCCCGCCGGGTTCTCCAAGGTCTACGACAAGTTCAAGGACCCGCAGGGCGCGTGGGTGGCCACGGGTGCGATCGCCTTCAGCTTCCTGTACAGCACCGCGGCGCTCGGCTCGGACGTCGAGCTCACCCCGCGCGACCTGGTCGACCCGAAGTGGAAGGGCCGGATCGCCTCGTCGTACCCGCACGACGACGACGCCGTCCTGTACCTCTACACGCTGTACGCCCAGAAGTACGGGTGGGAGTGGGTGGCCAAACTCGCCGCGCAGGACGTGCAGTTCGCGCGGGGCAGCAATTCCCCGGGTGACGCCGTCTTCGGCGGGCGGAAGCCGATCGGCATCGGCACCGCGGGGTCGGCAACCGGGTCCTCCCCGGTGAAGTTCGTGATCGACGCACCGCACCCGTTCATGGCCTGGGGCCAGCGGACGGCGATCCTCGAGCAGGCCAGGAACTCCACGGCCGCCAAGCTGTTCCTCAACTGGCAGTTGTCCAAGGAGCACCAGCAGGGGTCCTTCAACGGCTGGTCGGTACGTACCGACGTCACTCCCCCGGCCGGTCTGAAGCAGATCTGGGAATACCCCAACGCGCACGTGGACGGCTTCCCCCGCTTCATGGCGGACCGCGCCGAGGTCGAGCGCTGGAAGCAGACGTTCGCGCTGTACTTCGGCGAGGTCAAGGGCGACCCCACACCGGGCTGGCTCGGCCTGCACCCGGGAGCCTGACCGCCGGCGGGGCTGCCGTCTCCGTACGCCTCGCGCGGCGGAAGCGCAGCCCCGCTCTTCACCTGAGCCATACAGACCGTGGATAGACTCGAACCCCTGTCCCAATGGATCTTTCATCCAGGGGGTTTGTCGTGTCCGACCCCGGCCCCGTCCGCGCTTCCACGGCGTCCGGCCGCAGACGGTTCGCTCCGAGGCAGCTACCGCACCTGTTGTTCTTCCTCGTGGTCGGCGCCGCGCTGGTTCGTCTCGCCCGGCTGAACCTCCCGCTGTGCTGGGACATCGTGACCGTCAGCGGGCTGCTCGCCGTGACCTACTCGGCCGGGCTGGCGCTGCGCCCCAGGCTCGGCAGGCGCGCCCGGTACGCCTGGGTCGTCGTCCTCCTCCTGCTGTGGGCGATCCTCGTCCTGCTCACCCCGCCGCCCCTGACCGGCGCCTACGTCTGGTGTGCCGTGCCGCTGGCGTGCGTGGCGCTGTACACGCTCAGCGACCGTGCAGCCGGTGTGGCACTGGCCGCCATCACGGCCCTGCTCGTCGGTCAGCTGACCCGGACCGCGGGCGGGTTCGACCCGGAGATGGTGCTGATCCCGGTGGCGGCCGTGTGGGGCACGGTGGCTCTGTACCGGACGCAGCAGCGGAACGTCGCGGAGCGTCAGCGGCTGGTCGAGGAACTGCGCAGTACGCGGGACGTACTGGCGGACGAGCGGCACCGCAGCGGTGCGCTCGAGGAACGTGCGCGCATCGCACGGGACCTGCACGACACGCTCGCCCAGGAACTGTCCGGGAGCCTGATGCTGCTGCAGGCGGCCGAGCGGGACTGGGAGGAACGGCCCGAGGTCGCCCGGGCCCGCGTACGCGCCGTCGCCGACGGCCTGGATGCGGGGCTCGCCGAGACCCGGAGGATCATCCAGGACCTTGCCCCGCCCACGGTCACCGAAGACGGCTTGGCGGCTTCCCTCCGGTTGCTGTGTGCCCGGGCCCAGCAGCTGGGCGGGGCCGGGCCCGTGCGGTTCCACACGGTGGGAACCGCGGCCCTCGGTCTGGACGAACAGGCCGCCACCACCTTCTTCCGGGTGGCGCAGAGCACGCTGGCGAACGTCCGCGAACACGCCCACGCGTCCAGCGTGTCGGTGACGCTGCGCCATCTCGCGGACCGGGTCGAGCTGGAGGTGTGCGACGACGGTGTCGGCTTCGATCCCGCCTGCCTCGGCGGGTCGGTCCGGTCGGGCCGGGGGTTCGGTCTGCCCTCGGCCCGGGAGCGGCTGCGCCGGGAGGGCGGCGACCTGGCGGTCGACAGCACCCCGGGGCGGGGCACGCGGATTCGGGCCAGCGTCCCCTGCCACCCGTCGCGGCCCGGCCCGCAAGCGCCACTGTCCGTGGCGGCGGCCCGATGACGGGCGCGGCACGGCGCGTTCTGATCGCCGATGACCATCCGGTCGTACGGGCCGGGCTGCGGGCCCTGTTGGAGGGCGCAGCCGATCTTGACGTGATCGCGGAGGCAGGCAGCGGGGAGGAGGCTGTGCGGCTGGCCCTCGAGCTGGTACCCGACGTGGTGCTGATGGATCTGCGTTTCGCTGGGACGACCTCTGGCATCGACGGGGTCGAGGCCATCCGCCGGCTGGCCGACGAGGCTCCGGGCATGCCTGTGGTGATGCTGACGAGTTATTCCGGACGGGCCGACGTCGTGCGCGCGTTGGAGGCCGGCGCGCGCGGTTACGTCCTCAAGGCGGGGCCGCCCGAGGACCTGTTCCGGGCCGTGCGCAGTGCCGCCGAGGGCGGTCTGGGCCTCGCGGCGGACGTGGTCGGCGACCTCGTCGGGCAGGTTGTCAGCCCCGCACCGGAGTTGACGCAACGGGAGAGAGAGGTCGTCCGGCTGATGGCCGACGGGCACAGCAACCGCTCCATCGCGGATGCTCTGTACCTGGCAGAGGCGACCGTCAAGACACACCTGGTGCGCATCTACCGGAAGCTCGGCGTCGACAACAGGGCGGCCGCGGTCGCCGAGGCCGTCCGCCGGGGTCTGCTGGAACTCACATGAGGACCGCCGCCGCTGCGCCCCTAGAGCATTTCGCTGCCTGTCACGCTCCGCCATGGCCCGGATCGGGCACCGGAGCAGCGGTATCCGGCACCAAAGCGGGAAACACAAGAGGTAATTCAGCCCCTGAACTGCACTTCCAAGCCATCTCACCGGGCATTATCGGGCAGATTCCTGCCCATTGCGGGCCGGTAAACCCGAAAAGGCCGTTGACATAAATATGCGGCGCGACCGGGCACGCCTTGCCCGAACCGGTACCAAAAGCGAGGTGAGCGCGGTGAATGCCGAAGAACGCCAGGGCAGGACACGGCCCGCACCCTGGGCTGCAGCCATGCGGCGACCACGGCCGACGCGATCGAACGCCCGCGCGGCTGGGACGTGGTCATCGACGCCACCGGCAACGCCCGCGCCATCCAGAACGCCCTGGGCAGGGTCGGCAAGGGCGGTACGTACCTCCAGTTCGGTGTCGCCGACTATGCGGCCCGGGCGACGATCGACCCGTACCGCATCTACAGCGAGGAGATCACCATCACCGGCTCGATGGCGGTCCTGCACAGCTACGAGCGCGCCGCCGAGCTGTTCGCCGCCGGAGTGCTCGACCCCGACGTGTTCATCAGCGACCGGCTGCCGCTGGCGGACTACGTCGGGGCGTTGCAGCAGTTCCAGGCCGGCAAGGGCCGGAAGATCCAGGTCCTGCCGTAGCCGGCGGTCCCGGGTAATGCCGACTCGCGCCGGTTCCTTGATGCGGGGGTGCGGGTGCCGGAGTGCTGTCGGCGCCGGCGTCCGTGCCGTGGCGCACCACGGCAGAAGCTCCGTCGGACCGGGCTCGCCCCGCGCCGGCACCGGCGGGCCGGGACGTCTGACCCGTGTGCGCACGTCTTTGCATACGTCGGCGATATGTTGCGCTGCTTAGGCTGCGCACATGCGTGTGCTGATCGTGGAGGACGAGCCCTACCTGGCCGAAGCCGTCCGTGACGGTCTGCGGCTGGAGGCCATCGCCGCCGACATCGCCGGCGACGGAGACTCCGCCCTGGAGCTGCTCAGCGTCAACTCCTACGACCTCGCGGTGCTCGACCGGGACATCCCGGGCCCGTCCGGCGACGAGGTCGCCCGGCGCATCGTCGCTTCCGGCAGCGGTATCCCGATCCTCATGCTCACCGCTGCCGACCGGATCGACGACAAGGCTTCCGGGTTCGCGCTCGGCGCCGACGACTACCTCACGAAGCCGTTCGAGCTGCGGGAGCTCGTCATGCGGCTGCGGGCGCTCGACCGCAGACGCGCGCATGCCCGGCCCCCGGTCCGCGAGATCGCGGGCCTGCGGCTGGACCCCTTCCGCCGGGAGGTCTTCCGCGACGGACGCTACATCGGGCTCACCCGCAAACAGTTCGCGGTGCTCGAAGTCCTCGTCGCCGCCGAAGGCGGTGTCGTCAGCGCCGAAGAGCTACTCGAGCGGGCCTGGGACAACAACGCCGACCCCTTCACCAACGCCGTCCGCATCACCGTCTCCGCCCTGCGCAAACGACTCGGCGAACCATGGCTCATCGCCACGGTGCCGGGCGTCGGCTACCGCATCGACACCGCCACCCACCCTGGCGGCCCTCATGAATAGACGCCCAGGGCTCAGCGCCCGACTGAAACTGACCCTCAGCTACGCCGGATTCCTCCTCTTCGCCGGTGCTCTCCTGCTGGCCGTGGTGTGGGTGTTCGTGCTGCGCTGGCTCCGGACCGACGACCCCAAAGCCATCCAGCACAAAGTCGGCGTCGTGATCATCACCGGCTTCGACCGCTCCGATGCCCTGCGGGGCTTCGTCCCCGCCGCGGCCACGGCACTGGCCTTCCTCCTCGTCATCGGTCTCCTGGGAGGCTGGATCCTCGCCGGCCGGATGCTCGTACCACTGACACGGATCGCGGACGCGGCACGGTTGGCCGCGAGCGGATCGCTGTCCCACCGGGTCCACATGGAAGGCCGCGAAGACGAGTTCCGCGAACTCGCCGACGCGTTCGACACCATGCTCGAACAACTCGAGTCCCACGTCGGCGAGCAGCAGAGGTTCGCCGCGAACGCCTCCCACGAACTGCGCACCCCGCTGGCGATCTCCCAGACACTCCTCGACGCCGCCCGCAACGACCCCACGCGGGACCAGGGCGAACTGATCGAGCGCCTGCACACCGTCAACTCGCGGGCGATCCACCTCACCGAGTCCCTCCTGCTGCTCAGCCGCGCCGACGGCAGGAGCTTCACCCGCGAGCCCGTCGATCTCTCCCTCCTGGCCGAAGAAGCCGCAGAAACGCTGCTTCCTCTCGCCGAAAAGCGCGGGACCAACCTCGACGTCACCGGCGAGGCGACGCAGACCGTCGGCTCCTCGGCGCTCCTCCTGCGGATGGTGACGAACCTCGTCCAGAACGCCATCGTCCACAACCTCCCCGCCGGGGGCACCGTGACGGTCCACACCGAACCGCAGCAGGACGCGAGCGTGCTGCGGGTCGAGAACACGGGCCCTGCGCTCCCGCCGGAGCTGGTACCGACCCTCACCGAACCCTTCCAGCGCGCAACGGAACGCGTGCGCACCGACGAACATGCCGGCGTCGGCCTCGGCCTGGCCATCGTGCACAGCATCGTCCGGGCACACGACGGAACCCTCGACCTCACACCCCGCCCCAGCGGCGGCCTCGTCGTCACGATTCGACTTCCGGGCACGCCGCAGTCGTCGTCCGCGGGCGGGGCCCACTAGATCGCTGCGCGGCGGTCAGGCAGTGCCCGACCACTCCCTACTGCATGCACTCGGGAGCCGCCCAGACAAAGGCATGCCCCGGCCCTCGAACGACAGGCTCAGTCCGCGGCCGCCCGCTCCCCGGCCGGGCGCCTGCGCAGTGCGCTCTCAGTGAGCGACGGCGGCTGCCACACGCCGTCGGCCTTGTAGAGATCGGTGCCGGGCGCCACGATCTCGTCGATACGGTCGAGCACCGCGTCGTCGAGCAGCAGGTCGGCCCCCTTGAGCAGCGAGGTGAGCTGGTCCATGGTGCGCGGACCGATGATCACCGACGTGACGGCCGGATGAACCAGCGGGAAGGCTACGGCCAGTTCCGGCAGGGGGCGGCCCATCTCCTCGGCGAGGGCGACGAGTTGCTCGACGGCCGCGAACTTCGCCGGGTTGCCCGGGGCGTCGGGGTCGAAGCGGTGCGGGGTCAGTCTGGCGCGACCGGTCGTGAGGTCGACGGGCCGGCCCGCGCGGTAGGCGCCGGACAGGAATCCCGAGGCCAGCGGCGACCAGGTCAGCACGCCCATGCCCAGGCGCTGCGCGGTGGGCAGCGCGGCCCGTTCGATGCCGCGCGCGAGGAGCGAGTACGGCGGCTGCTCCGTACGCAGCCGCATCAGCCCGCGCCGCTCCGCCACATGGTGAGCCTCTACGAGGTCCTCGGCGGGGAACGTGGAGCAGCCGAATGCCCGGATCTTGCCTGCCCTCACCAGGTCGGTGAGGACGGACAGCGTCTCCTCGATGTCGGTGGTGTGGTCGGGGCGGTGCACCTGGTAGAGGTCGATCCAGTCGGTGTCCAGGCGTCGCAGGCTGTCCTCGACGGCCTTGAGGATCCAGCGGCGCGAATTGCCGCTGCGGTTGCGTCCCTCCCCGAGCGGAAAGTGCACCTTCGTGGCGAGCACGACGTCGTCGCGTCTGCCCTTGAGAGCCTTGCCGACGATCTCTTCGCATTCGCCGGCCGAGTACATGTCGGCGGTGTCCACGAAGTTGATGCCGGCGTCGAGCGCCGCATGGATGATGCGGGCGCTTTCCTCGTGGTCGGGGTTGCCGACGGCGCCGAACATCATCGTGCCGAGGCAGTGTGTGCTGACCTCGATGCCGGTCTTGCCGAGGACTCGATAGCGCATGGGGGTGCTCCGTCGCAGGCGGGGGCGGGTCGGAAGCGTGACTCTAGGACTTGGAGTGCACTTGACCGCAAGGGCGACCTGACCGTTGGTCACAAACAGGTCACGAGGTGGAATATGCGGGTGCCCCCGGTGACGGATCAAGAAGTCGTGGCCGTCGCGGGCCGAGTGGGTGTCTGTGCCGGGAACGGTCAGGTGGCCGATTCGTCCGCCGTGGAGGCCTGCGCGGCAGGGCGGTCGAGAATTTCCTCATTGTGCTGCCCCAGGTGTGGTGGCGGCAGTCGGTACTGGGCGGGTGTCCCGCTCAGTGCGATGGGGTTCGCGATCTGACGGGCGGGTGTGCCCTCGGCTCCGTGAGCGGGTGCGGGGGGAATGTCGACGATGCCCGGAAGACCGAGTTTCCGGGCGAAGTCGAAGGCCTCGTCAAGGGTGTTGACCGGTCCGGCGGGCACGCCCGCGGCCAGCAGGACCGACGACCAGTGGTCTGCGCCGGCCGCGTGCAGCCGTTCACTCAGAATGTCCCTCAGCTCGGTGCGATGACCGACCCGGTCGGCATTGGTGCGGAAGCGTTCGTCGAGGGCGAGACCGGAGTCCCCGACGATCTCGGCGAGCGCCGCGAACTGCCGGTCGTTGCCCACCGCGATCGCGAGGGGACGGTCGGCGGTCGGGAAGGTCTCGTACGGCGCGATGCTCGGATGCGCGTTGCCCAGGCGGCCCGGAACCACACCGGCGACGGCGAACGCCGACGCCTGGTTGACCATGGCCGACAGCAGCGAGCCGAGCAGATTGACCTCGACCCGCTGTCCTTCCCCGGTGGCGTCCCGGTGCCGGAGGGCGGCCAGGATGCCGAGCGTGGCGTGCAGGCCGGTGATCACGTCGACCAGTGCCACGCCCGCCTTCGTCGGCTCCCCGGCCGCGTCCCCGGTCACGCTCATCAGACCGCCGACGGCCTGCACGAGCAGGTCGTATCCGGGGATCGTCGCGCCGGCACCGGCCCCGAAGCCGCTGATCGAGCAGTAGACCAACTCCGGGTGCCGGGCGAGGAGTTCGCGATGGCCGAGCCCGAGCCGTTCCATCGTGCCGGGACGGAAGTTCTCCACCAGGACGTCGGACTCGGCGACCAGGGCACGGGCCTGCTCGAGGCCGGCCTCGGTCGTGAGGTCCAGGGTGACGGATTTCTTGTTGCGGTTGACGCTCAGGAAGTACGTCGACGTGCCGTCCTGGTCCGTCGGGGGCTGCCAGGCCCGGGTGTCGTCCCCCGTGCCCGGCCGCTCCACCTTCACCACGTCGGCGCCGAGATCGGCGAGCAGCATGGTGGCGTAGGGCCCCGCGAGGACCCGGGAGAAGTCGGCGATGCGCAGACCCTCCAGCGCGCCGCGCCCGGCCCCGCCGAGAACGCCGGACCGTCCGTCCGGCGCGTTGTCCTGAGTGCTCACGCACCCTCCTCACTGATCGTCCCGCTCACGCGAACCACGCTCCACGGGAGCCGTACTCCGGCGCACCGGCCGTCCGACTCATCGACCCCCGTCGCGGCGCTCGACGCTGAAGTCGAACGCCAGGGTTCCCGCGTCGCGTGCCGAGACTCCGCCGTCCACCGTGAGCACCGCACCGTTGACGAACGACGCGGCGGGCGACAGCAGCCAGGCGATCGCCTCGGCGACCTCGGACGGGTCGCCGGGCCGCCCCGCGGGCACCAGCTTCGTCGCCTCTTCGTAGGCCTCGTCCACGCCGTTGCCCAGTCCGGATTCCTCGGCGAAGCGGGCCATACGACGATCAGCCATCTCGGTGCGTACCCAGGTGGGGCACACCGTGTTGGCGCGCAGCCCCTGGCCGCCGTAGTCGACGGCCAGCGAGCGGCACAGCTGAAGCAGAGCGGCCTTGGAGGTGGCGTACGCGGCGTTGCCGACCCCGTTGCGCAACGCCGCAACGGAGGCGACGGCAACGACCGAACCGCGGGTCTCCAGCAGGTGCGGGAGTGCGGCGCGCAGCAGCAGGAAGGGGCCCGTCAGGTTGGTGCGCATCACCAACTCCCATGTCTCGTCCGAGAGATCCCCCACCGCACCGCTGCGTCCGACGCCCGCGTTGAGGACCAGTCCGTCGAGCCTGCCGTAGCGCGAGACCGTGGCCTCGACGAGCTCACCCACGGCGGTCGCATCCGTGAGATCGGCGACGTGCGGCAGGGCACCGGTCTCGTCGGCGACCCGCTGCAGCGGCTCGGGCCGTCGTCCACCGATGACGACCTCGTGTCCGCCGGCCCGCAGCAGCCGGGCGGTTGCGGCGCCGATGCCGGTTCCTCCGCCGGTGACCACCACAACGCGCTTGTCAGCCATGGCCGTTGGCCCTCCTCATCGACACAAAACAGGACTGCATGATCTTACGCAGACCCGCTCCTGAACCTCAGCTCACGCGTTGTTCGGCCAGGTCCAGCCAGTGCTCCACGTCGCTGGGGGTGAAGTGCCTGATGGCCCAGTCGACCATGCGAAGGCTCATGTGTGTTCGGTGGCCGGAGCCGGACAGCCCGCCAGCCGCAGCGCCTCGGTCACAGCAAGCGGTCCGGCCCGCATCTCGTCAGCCCGGCTGTGGGGCCGCCACTTCAGAACGGACCGGTGACCGTCCGTCCAGCGCACGTAGGCGGCACCGACCTGTCCACCCGGGCAGGCTCCTTCGAGAGTCAAACGGACGCCGGCCTGCGCGCGAAGGGCGTCCACCATGCGGGCGGCATCGAGCCGCTCGGCACGCGCCCACCTTTGAGGAGAAGGACTCATCGTCATCACGGCATCCCATCAGACACGTTGACCTCAACTGCGCTTGAGGGTGGAGCCTTCAGGCATGGACATCGAAGAGATGCAGCGACAGTTGCAGGCCCTGACCGACCGCGCCGAGATCACCGATCTGTTGGACCGCTATCTGCGTTCCCTGGACGCGGGGGTTTTCGACGAGGAATGGGCCCGCGCGTTCCACACCGAAGACATCACGGCGGAGATGCCCATCGGCACCGTCCGTGGTCGCGCTGCTCTGCTGGCCCGCGTCCGGCAGGGCATGGCGCTGTTCGACCGAACCGTGCATCTGGGCACCAACGCCGTCATCGAGATCGACGGTGAGCGGGCCACCACCCGTGGCGCGCAGCTGAGCACCCACGTCCTGGCGGACGGCACCGGCAGCGTCTTCATCTCCGCGGGCCATGCCGACGCCGAACTGGTCAGGACGGCCGAGGGTTGGCGGATCTCCGCCTCGACACTGCGGGTGGTGTGGACCCAGGGCCCGCCTCCACAGGTGCCGGCACCAACCACCGTTGAGCCGTCCTCCGCTACGGGCCCGGCTTGACTGTCTTCATCGTGAAATGCGACGTCACGTTCTTGATCCGGGGGATGGTCATGACCCGCCGGCTGAGGAAGGCCTCGTAGGCGGGCAGATCGGCGACGGCCACGCGGACGAAATAGTCGGGGCTGCCGAACAGCCTCCGCAACTCCAGCACTTCCTCAGCCTGCGCCAGGGTCTCCTCGAAGCGCTCGACCGTCTCCGCGTCCTGCGCCTCGAGGCTCAGGTCGAGCAGGACCTCGAACGAACGCC
Source organism: Streptomyces sp. NRRL S-646 (assembly GCF_000720765.1). Taxonomy (GTDB): domain Bacteria; phylum Actinomycetota; class Actinomycetes; order Streptomycetales; family Streptomycetaceae; genus Streptomyces. The sequence goes on along the minus strand of NZ_JODC01000001.1, from coordinate 162,819 downwards.
CCACGGACGCCGGGTCGACCACGGCCCGGTAGCCCCGGATGACGCCGTCGGCCTCCAGCCGCTGGACCCGGCGCAGACACGGCCCGGTCGTCAGCCCGACCCGCTGGGCCAGCTCCACGTTGGTCAGCCGCCCGTCCCGCTCCAGCTCGGCAATGATTGCCTTGTCGATCGCATCCACAGACATAACATTGCACATAAGCAGCCCAGCCGAGCAATATTCGCAATCACATGCCACGGGTTCTACGAGACGATGGACCCGTGGAACAAGACGTACTCCCCCGCACCGCCGCCCCGGCGCCGGCCGCTCGCCGGACGCAGCCGGCCCTGGGCGTCCGCGACTCCTTCTCCGCGGGCCTCGGCATCTTCCCCCTGGGCATAGCCCTCGGCCTGTTGATCATCCAGGCCGGACTGCCCTGGTGGCTCGCCCCCGCCCTGTCCCTGGCCGCGTTCGCCGGCTCACTGGAACTGCTGCTGGTGGGCATGATGGCCAGTGTCACGCCGCTCGCCGCGGTCGCCCTGACCGTGCTCGTGGTCAACTTCCGGCATGTCTTCTACGCCTTCTCGTTCCCGCTCCACCTGGTCAAGCACCCGGTGGCCAAGGCGTACGCCGTCTACGCCATGATCGACGAGGCGTACGCCGTCAGCGCCTCCCTGCCCGAGCAGGAGCGGTCGGCGCCCCGGCTGCTGGCCATGCAGATCGCCTGCGAGACGTACTGGGTCGGCGGCGGACTGGTCGGCGTCGCCCTGGGCGCGGCGCTCCCGGCACCCGTCAAGGGCCTGGAGTTCGCGCTGTGCGCGTTGTTCACCGTGCTGACGCTGGACGCGTTCCGCTCCCGCAAGGAGCTGCCGTCCCTGCTGCTTGCAGGTGCGAGCGCCACCGTCGCCCTGGTCGTCACCCCGGGCATGGCCATGTTCACCGCGCTGCTGTTGTTCGTTGGCCTGCTGCTGGCCCGCCATGCCGTCAGCGCCCGGCGCAACGTCCAGGAGGCCGCCGGTGCCTAGCACCTCGTATCTCATCGCTGTGCTGGCGATCGTCTTCAGCATCACGCTCGCCCTGCGGGCCGTGCCCTTCGCCGTGCTGGGCCGGCTGCGCGGCTCGGCGATCGTGCAGCGGCTGGCGGTGTGGATGCCGGTCGGCATCCTCGCCATCCTGGCCGTGACCGCACTGCACGGCACGATCACGAACGACGCGCACGGCACCTGGTACGCGCTGCTCGCCGTCGCCGTCACCATCGGCGTGCATCTGGCCTTCGGCCGTCGCACCATCCTCAGCGTCGGCGCCGGCACGGCCGTGTACATCGTGCTGCTCAACTCTCTCTGAACCCGCCGTACCCCACGAACTCCCCGAGGAGAAACACCCGTTGAGCCCCGACAGCTACTACGAGCCCGTCGCCGACCACCGCTACAAGCCGACGACGCATGCGGGCGGAGCGTGGGCGCCGGACGAGCAGCACTTCAGTCCGCTGGGCGGGCTCGTGGTCCACGCCCTCGACCGCCACCGGGCCGGCCGCCCGGACGACGGGCTGGTGCTCTCCCGGATCAGCTACGACATCCTGGGCCGGCTCGCCCTCGACGAGTGCGAGATCGAGGTGGAGAGCGTCCGCCCCGGCCGGACCATCGAGCTCCTCGAAGCCGTCGTACGGATCGCCGGCCGCCCGGTCGTGCGGGCCCGCGCCTGGTACCTGGCCGCCCTCGACACGAGCGCGGTCGCGGGCGGCCCCGCGGACCGTCTCGCCCCGCCCGTGTCCCTCACGCCGTGGCGGATGTCCGACGACTGGCCCGGCGGCTACATCGACTCCGTGGAGGTCCGCCCGGTCGCACCGCCCCGGCCGGGCCGTACGGCCGCGTGGATCTCCACACCCCTGGACCTGGTCGCCGGCGTTCCGGTCACACCGCTCGCGTCGTATCTCGCCCTGGTCGACACCGCCAACGGCATCGCGGCCCGGCAGCCGCCCACCGCGTGGATGTTCCCCAACGTCGACCTGACCGTCCATCTGCACCGCCAACCGCGAGGCCCCTGGACCGGATTGGACACCACGGTCATCTTCGGCCCGTCCGGTCAGGGACTCACCGGCACCGTCCTGCACGACGTCGACGGCCCGGTCGGACACGCCCAGCAGATCCTCACGGTCAGGCCGATCCCCGGGGCATGAGTGGGCCGGGCGCCGGCTCAATGGACGATCCGGTAGAGGTGTTCGGGACGGCCGGTGGTTCCGTAGCGAAGTTCGAGCCGGACCATGCCCTCCCGTACGAGGTACGAGAGGTAGCGCTGGGCCGTGGCGCGGGAGACTCCGGTGAGTTCGGCGGCCTGGGCCGCGGACAGGGACTCCTGAGCGGTGCGCAGGACCTGGTGCAGAAGGGCCAGGGTGGGTGCGGAGTGACCCTTGGCCGGAACCCGGGGCACGGCCGGTGGTCGGGCGGCGCTGAAGAGGGCGTCGACGTCGGCCTGGTCGGTGCGCGGGGCGAGGCCCAGGGCGTCGACCCGGTGCTGGAGCTCGCGGTAGGCGGTCAGCCGCTCGGCCAGGTCGGCGGCCCCGAACGGCTTGACCAGATAGCCCACGGCACCGAGCTTCATGGCGGTCCGCACCGAGGTGATGTCCCGGTCGGCAGTGATCATGATCGCGTCGGGCCGGGCGCCGCCCGCGTCCCCACTGAGCTGCCGCAGCACATCCAGGCCGCTGCCGTCCGGCAGGAAGACGTCGAGCAGCAGCAGATCGGGGTGGAGGGTGTGCACCGCGTCCAGCGTCTCGGCCACCGTCGCGGCCCGGCCGACCACCTCGAAGCCCTCGACGCGGGAGGCGTAGTCGCAGTGGATGTCGCTGACGCGGAAGTCGTCGTCCACCACCACAATCCTGATCATCCGCGGTCACCTCCGGTCGGCGAGGCCGTCGTGAACTGTGCGTCTCGTGGTACGGGTGTGGCGTCCGGCAGCGGCAGTACGACGGTGAAGACCGCGCCCGGGCCCTCGCTGACCGTGATGGCTCCGCCGTGCCGCGCGGCCAGCCGGTGGACCAGGGCCAGGCCGAGGCCGCGCCGGGCGGTGCCCCGGTCGGGCCGGGTCGACCAGCCGTCCTCGAAGATCGACTCGGCGGCGCCCGGCGGAATCCCCGACCCGCTGTCGGCGACCCGCACCATCACCTGGTCGACGGCTTCGATGAGCGTGAGCTGCACCTCGCGGCCGCCCGCCGGGGGCGGTCCGCCGGCCGCCGCGTCGATCGCGTTGTCCAGCAGGTTGCCGACGATGGTCAGCAGCCGGCGCAGATGCGGCGGGTCGTCACCGAGCGCGGAGTCGTCGCTGAGTTCCAGCTTCACCCCGCGTTCCGCGGCCACCGTGGTCTTGGCGACGATGAGTCCGACGAGCAGCGGGTTGCCGATCCGTTCGCGTACGGACTCGGTCAGCGCCTGGTCGGCGCCGGCCGACTCGACGGCGTAGGCGTAGGCGGCGTCGTGGTCGCCGATGTCCAGCAGCCCGGCCAGGGTGTGCATGCGGTTGGTGAACTCGTGCTGCTGGGCGCGCAGGGCGTCGGTCAGCCCGCGTACGGAGTCCAGTTCGCGCAGCAGCCCGATCAGCTCGGTGCGGTCCCGGACGGTGACCACCGCGCCCAGTTCACGGCCGTGCAGTGTCACCGGCATCCGGTTGACCGCCAGGCAGTGGTCGTCGGTCAGCACGTTGAGGTCGGCGCCGGTCAGGGTGCCGTCCAGGGCGCGGCGCAGCCGCCCGGAGGGCAGCACCTCCTCGAGCGTGCTGCCGAGCGCCGTGCCGAGGCCGAGCAGGGTGCGGGCCTCGTCGTTGACGACGGTGATCCGGCCGTCGGGGTCGAAGGCGACGACGCCCTCGCGGATGCCGTGCAGCATCGCCTCACGGTCCTGCAGCAGCCCCGCGATCTCCTCCAGTTCCAGGCCGAACGTCGTCCGCTTCAGCCGCCTGGCCAGCAGGAATGCGGCGGCCGAGCCGAGCGCGACGGCGATCGCGGAGTACAGGGCGAAGGTGGGCAGCTCGCGCCAGAGCTCGCCCAGCACATAGTGCTCGGGGATGCCCGCGGACACCTCGCCGACCAGCCTGCCGTCGGGCGCTTTCAGCGGGGCCTTGCCGTTGGCGGAGCGCCCGGTGGCGCCCTGGTCGGTGCCGACGTGCGACTTGCCGTCGAGGACCACGATCTGGTCGCCCGTCGGCTCGCCGATCAGCGTCGGGTCCGGGTGCGAGTGGCGCACGCCCTTCAGGTCGAGCACGACCACATAGGACGCGCCCGACGCCTTGCGGAACCGCTCGGCGACCCTCTGCACGATGCCGTCGCCGCCCCCGTGTGCCATGGCCTGCCGGATCTGCGGATCGGCTGCCGTGGTCTGGGCGATGTCCAGGGCCCGGCCCTCGTAGGCACGGTCGATCTCGGCACGCTGGGCGAACGCGAACAGGATGAAGCCGATGACTCCGGTGAGGGTCAGGATGGCCAGCTGGTTGGCCAGAATCCGCGCGGAGAGCCTCCCCTTCCCGGCACGGCCGATCCGGATACGGAAACGGATGGGCATCACAGGTGCCTCAGCCCTTGTCGTGCTGCCGGGCCCGGCCCCTTCGCCGTACCCGTGGTGGCGTGATTGTGACCCACTGGCGAGTTTCTGCCCACCCCCCGCATGCTGAGCAGAACGAGCAGAACCCCTGGCAATACGGCTAACGCGGGATACGTCTGAAACAGCGACGTAACCCCCGGTGTCCTTTTAGCGTCTGCCTTCCTCGATCTCCGAGGTTAGGAAGGAGACGGCCTCAGATGGCTTCGCGAAACGATGCCGCGCCAGGGTCCGTAGCCGAGAAAATCGGCCCCGACAACAGCGCGCGAGTCGAGATTTCAGGGCTCACCAAACGCTTTCTGACTCCTGCGGGTGAGGTGTTCACGGCACTGCAGGATGTTTCGTTCACCGTGGAGCCCGGCCAGTTCTGTGCGGTGGTCGGCCCGACCGGCTGCGGCAAGTCGACGACCCTGAGCCTGGTTTCCGGGCTCGACCGGCCCAGTGAGGGTTCGGTCAAGGTGGGCGGACGTGAGGTGGACGGCGTCACCCACGGCGTCAGCTTCATGTTCCAGAGCGATGCGCTGCTGCCCTGGAAGACGGTTCTCGGCAACGTCCTGATGGGCCCGGTCTTCCGCGGAGTGCCCAAGCAGAAGGCCCAGGCCTCGGCGCGCGACTGGCTGCGCCGGGTGGGTCTGTCCGGGTTCGAGGACCGCTATCCGCACCAGCTCTCCGGCGGCATGCGCAAGCGCGTGGCCATGGCTGCGGCGCTGATCAACGAACCCAGGATCCTGATCATGGACGAGCCGTTCGGCGCGCTCGACGTGCAGACCAAGGCGATCATGTCGACCGAACTGCTCGCCCTGTGGGAGCAGATCCGGCCGTCGGTCATCTTCATCACCCACGACCTCGACGAGGCCGTGGCACTCGCCGACCGGGTCGTCGTCATGACATCCAGCCCCGGCTCGGTCAAGGCGGTCTTCGACATCGACCTGCCCCGCCCGCGCGGCTCGGTCCAGGAGATCCGCTTCCAGCCCCGCTTCATCGAACTTCAGCACCAGATCTGGGACTCGCTGCGCGAGGAGGTGGAGCGCGCCTACGCACGCACCGCAGGAGGTACGGCATGAGTACGACGTCCACCGCTTCCGCCGCCCCGGTCCAGGACCGCACAACGGTCTCGGCCAAGGCCGCGGCCAAAAGCGCCGTCCGCCGGCGCACCTCGCTCGTGTGGGCGGGCCGCATCGGTCTCGCCGTCCTCGTCATCGGCGGCTGGCAGGCCTTCACCACCTGGGGGATCGTCGACAAGTTCTTCTTCGGGCAGCCGTCCGGGATTGCCCAGCGGCTGGTCGACCTCATCCGCCACGGCACCGAGTTCGGGTCTTTCTACGCCAACATCTGGACCACACTCCAGGAGGCACTTGCCGGCTTCGCCCTGGGGGCCGTCACCGGAGTGATCTTCGGTGTGGCGCTCGGCCAGAGCCGCTACCTCTCCGACGTGCTCGGTCCCTACATCAAGATGGTCAACGCGATCCCGCGCATCGTCCTCGGCTCGATCTTCATCGTCGCGTTCGGCATCGGTGTGCTGCCGAAGATCCTGCTCGCCGCGGTGCTGGTGTTCTTCATCGTCTTCTTCAACGCCTTCCAGGGCGTCCGCGAGGTGGACCCCAACATCCTCGCCAACACCAGGGTGCTGGGCGCCTCGCAGATGCAGATCACCCGGCACGTCATCGTGCCCTCCGCGCTCACCTGGATCATCGCCAGCCTGCACAGCGCCTTCGGCTTCGCCATCGTCGGCGCCCTGGTCGGCGAGGTGCTCGGCGCGCAGAGCGGCCTGGGGCTGGTCATCAAGACCGCGCAGAACAACTTCGACCCCAACGGCGTGTTCGCCACGATGCTCGTCATCTCGGTGATCGTGCTCGGCGCGGAATGGCTGATCGGCAAGCTCGAGCACCGGCTGCTGTCCTGGCGCCCGCCGGCCCCGTCAGAGGCCAACAACACCATCTGACCCACATCCCTCCCCTGCGCACCGCGCCTCTTCCACCTCAGCAAAGGAATGTGACCAGCCATGTCCGGACGACCCGTCGCCGTCGCCGCGTCCCTCCTCACCGTTCTCGCCCTCGGCGCCGTCACCGCCTGTTCGAACAACTCCGGCAGCAGCACCGCGAGCAGCGGCTCCGGAACGCCGACCGTCAAGCTCATGGCCGGCGGCCTCGACAAGCAGATCTACCTGCCGTACCAGCTCGCCCAGAGCCTCGGCTTCTACAAGAAGTACGGCGTCGACGTGCAGCTGAGCACCGAGCAGGACGGCGGTGTCGGCGCCGAGGAGGCCATGGCCTCGGGGCAGGTAGACATGGCGGGCGCCTGGTACAACCACACGATCGAGTTCCAGGCGAAGGGCAAGGCGGTCGAGGACGTCGTGCAGCTGTCCGGCGCGCCGGGCGAGCGTGAGATGTGCACCGGCAAGTCGGGGATCCACTCCGCCGCCGACTTCAAGGGGAAGACCCTGGGCGTCACCGACCTCGGCTCGGGCACCGACACCCTCACCCAGTTCCTGGCCGCCAAGAAGGGGCTCAAGACGAGCGACTTCCACCGGATCGGGGTCGGTGCGGGCTCGACCGCCATAGCCGCACTGCAGAACGGCAAGGTCGCGTGCGTCATGACGACGCAGCCGACGGTCGCCGCGATCGAGAAGAAGGGCGTCGGTGCGTCCGCGGTCGACCTGGCCACCACGCAGGGCGCCACGGCGGCGATGGGCGGCGCCTTCCCCGCGGCCAGCGTGCTCGCCCGCACCGACTGGGTGAACTCGCACAAGGACACGGTGCAGAAGGTCGTCGACGCGCTCGTCGCCACCATGCACTGGATCAACACCCACAGTGCGGCCGACATCGCGAACAAGCTGCCGGCCTCCTTCGTGTCGAACCAGCTGGTGACCAAGGCCGACTACATCAAGGCCCTGACCGAGGACAAGGGTCAGTTCCTCCCGGACGGCATCATGCCGGCCGGCGGCCCGAAGACCTCCTTGGCGACGGAGAAGCTGGTCGGCAACGTGAAGGGATCGGTGGACCTCAGCAAGACGTTCACCAACGACTTCGCCGTCCAGGCCAACAAGACCGAGGGCTTCAAGACCACGACGGCCCCGGCCGGCGCGAACGGCTGAGCCCGCACCACTCACGGGGCCGCCCGGGCGACTGTCGCCCGGGCGGCCCCGGGCTCGTTCAGCCCGTGCTGGGCCGGGCGAGGCCCAGGTCGTAGGCGAAGATCACGGCCTGGATGCGGTCCCGGGCACCGATCTTGGCGAGGACGCGGCCCACATGGGTCTTGACGGTGGACTCGGACAGGACGAAGTGCGTGGCGATCTCGCCGTTGGTCCAGCCCTTGCCGACGGCGACGAGGATCTCGCGCTCGCGGTCGGTCAGGGAGCTGAGCCTCCTGTCCTCGGCGAGGTCGCCTCGGTGCGCGGGGACGTACTGGGTGAACTCGTCCAGGAGGCGGCGGGTGAGCGCGGGCGCGATCACCGCGTCGCCGATCGCGACGGCACGGATGCCCGCGAGGAGTTCCTCGGGGCGCGCGTCCTTGAGGAGGAAGCCGCTGGCACCGGCGCGCAGGGCGGCGTGGACGTACTCGTCGAGGTCGAAGGTGGTGAGCACGAGGACGCGCGAACGCTCGCCGGCGGCGACGATGCGGCGGGTGGCCTCGATGCCGTCCATGCCGGGCATCCGGATGTCCATCAGGACGACGTCCGGGCGCAGTTCGGCCGCCTTGCGGACGGCTTCGGCGCCGTGGGCGGCCTCCCCGACGACCTCGGTCTCGGGGACGGAGTCCAGGAGGATGCGGAAGCCGTAGCGCTGCAGCGGCTGGTCGTCCACGACGAGCACCGTGGTCACCGGACACCGCCTTGGGGCGTGAGGTCGAGGACGGCCTCGACGCTCCAGCCTCCGCCGCCCGCCGGTCCCGCGCTGACGGTTCCGCCGTAGAGCGCCGCCCTCTCCCGCATGCCCACCAGTCCGTGCCCTTCTTCGTGCGGTCCCGGCGGCGTCGCCGGTCCGGTGTCCTGGACCCGGATGGTCAGCCGGGTGTCGGCCTCGATGATCGCCAGATGTACCCGGGTGTCGGCGTCGGCGTGTTTGAGGGTGTTGGTGAGGGCTTCCTGGACGATGCGATACGCCGTCAGCTGCACCCCGCTGTCCAGGGCGTCCACGTCGCCGGAGGTCCGGTAGACGACCTCCAGTCCGGCGGCGCGCACCTTGGCGCACAGGGCGTCGATGTCCGCCATGCCGGGCTGCGGGCTGAGTTCGGGCCCGGCCGAAGGTCCGTCCGCCGGCTCGCGCAGCACACCAAGTACGCGCCGCAGCTCACCGAGGGCCTGGCGTCCGGTGTCGCCGATGAGCTGGAGGGCCTCCTTGCCGCGTTCGGGGGCGAGGTCGGTGGCGTAGGCGCCGGCGTCGGCGAGCGTGATGATGACGGACAGGTTGTGGCCGACGATGTCGTGCATCTCGCGGGCGACACGGGTGCGTTCGGTGGCCGTGGCCAGCCTGCTGCGCTGGTCCCGCTCGATCTCCAGCCGGGCGGCGCGCTCCCGCAGTCCGGCCAGCTGGGCCCGGCGGATGCGGACCATCAGGCCGAGCGCGAGGGCCGCGGTCGTGGTGCTCAGCAGGAAGAACAGCGCGTCCCAGACGGACATGGCCGCGGACACCCGTACGGCGACCAGCACCATGGCGCCCGCCATGGTGGCGCAGGCCCACGGCAGCTGCTTCAGCCGCCCGTGCAGGGCCAGGCTGTAGAGGGCGATGAAGAGGGCGATGTCCGCGCGCAGCACCGCGTTCAGGGACCACTGCAGGACGAACACCGCGGCGATGACGCCGAAGGCCGCCAGGGGCCTGCGCCGCCGCCACAGCAGGGGCAGGACCAGTCCGGCCTGCAGTGCCAGCATGCCTGCGAAGGGCAGGTGGGTGAAGGCGAGCCGGAAGCGGCGCGGGCCGTCGCCGTCGCCGGCCCCGTCGTGGATCAGGTCGGGCAGGCAGAACATCAGGAAGACCAGGACCACGACCGCGGTGTCCAGCACCCACGGACGGTTCCGGTCGGCCTGCCTGAGCCGCTGGCCACCCCGGGACAGGCGGGCGACCAGCGGTCCCATCCCGCTGATGTCATCGGTGGTCACGGACGTCACCTGTCCATGGTGCGTCAGACGTCGCTGCGCGCGAGCCGGTAGGCCGCGCCGCCCAGCGCCAGGACGGTCCAGCACAGGAAGACCAGCAGGCCGGCGCCGGGGGACAGGGTCGTCGAGTCGTGGGTCAGGGCGAACATCGACTCTCCTGCGTTGGACGGCAGGTAGGGGCTGATGTTGTCCTGCCAGGAGCTCGGCAGCAGCGAGATCAGTCCCGGGATCAGCATGAAGGTGGCCACCAGCACCGAGATCCCGCCGGCCACCGAGCGCAGCAGCGCGCCCAGCGCCGTGCCGATCACCCCGACCAGGCCGAGGTACAGCCCGGCGCCCAGCAGACTGCGCAGCACGCCCGCGTGCGAGAGGCTCATGGCCGCGGGCGTGCCCGAGACGATGCCGCTGCCGAACCCGAAGGCGACGAACGCGCCCAGCGTCCCCACCGCCAGCGCGACCAGCCCGAACACGGCCGCCTTGGACCACAGCACGGGCAGCCTGCGGGGCACCGCCGCGAGCGTGGAGCGGATCATGCCGGTCGAGTACTCCCCCGCCGTGACCAGCACGCCGAGGACGCCGAGGGCCAGCTGGGCGAAGTTCGTGCCGAACAGGGACAGACTCACGGCCGTCGAATCGGCGAAGTCCCGGTCGATGTGGCCGGAGTCGATCCCGGACTTGTAGCGGCTGGCGGCGATCAGTCCGAACGCCACCAGGAACAGCAGGCCGAGACCCAGGGTGATCCAGGTCGAGCGCAGGGACCAGAGCTTGGCCCACTCCGAGGACAGCACGCGCCTTCCGGTCACCCGGTAGGCGGGGCGGTCGGGGGCGGTGCGGGGTTCCTCGACGGTAGCGGTGAGGGTGCTCATGCCGGCCTCCCGAGAGTCTCGATCCCGGTGGTGGATCCGTGGTACTCCACGGCCTCCCTGGTCAGGTCCATGAATGCCTCTTCCAGCGACACCGTCCGTGCGCTCAGCTCGAACAGCGGGATCCCGTGCTCGGCCGCCGTGAGCCCGATCTGACGGGCAGTCAGCCCGGTCACCTGCAGTTCCTCGGAGCCGACGCGTCCCGTGATGTCGACGCCGGGCCCCGCCAGTACGTCCCGCAGTCGCGCCGGGTCCTGGGTCGCGACCGTCACCGTGTCGCCGCCCGCCTCGCGGATCAGCTCCCCCACGGTCGTGTCGGCCAGCAGCCGCCCCCGCCCCACGATGATCAGATGATCCGCCACCAGCGCCATCTCGCTCATCAGATGCGAAGAGACGAACACCGTGCGGCCCTCGCCGGCGAGCGCCTTGAGCAGATTGCGGATCCACAGCACGCCCTCCGGGTCCAGCCCGTTGACCGGCTCGTCCAACATCACGGTCTGCGGATCGCCCAGCAGCGCCGCCGCGATGCCCAGCCGCTGACCCATCCCGAGGGAGAAGGCACCGGCCCGCTTCTTCGCCACACTGGCAAGGCCGGCGAGGTCGATGACCTCGTCGACCCTGCCGCGCGGAATGCCGTGGGTCAGCGCGAGAGCCCGGAGGTGGTTGTACGCCGAGCGGCCGGGGTGAATCGACTTCGCCTCCAGCAGGGCTCCGACCTCCTGGAGCGGGGCCCGGTGGCGGGCGTAGTGGTGACCGTTGACGGTGACGGAACCGCTCGTCGGGGCGTCAAGCCCGACGATCATCCGCATCGTTGTGGACTTCCCCGCGCCGTTGGGCCCCAGAAAACCGGTCACCGTGCCCGGCTTCACGACGAAGTCCAGCCCGTCGACGGCCGTCTTCTCGCCGTACCTCTTGGTCAACTGCCGTGCGTCGATCATGCGCGTTCCCTCTGTCGGCCTACGGCGTCCGTCGCTTCCGACGCCTCACCGGCAACGCTAGGAGCCGATCCGCCCGATCCCGTGGTACCGGGAGGCCGACCCGGGCGGTGCACGTGGTACCGCGGTACTACGCGGCTGTCATCCGGCCGCAGGCCGCAGCGGCTGAGGAGCTCCGCGTGGGCGCAACCGTGCCACGAGGCGCCCGCGAGTGGCTGTCACCAGCAGCTTCCCGCCAGAACCCAGGAGCGGATGTGCGTGCGGGCTTCCTCGATCCACCCCGACACGGCCTTGGCGCCGCAGCTCTCGGCGACCGACTGAGCCTCGTCGAGGTGACGCAGCGCCGTCGAGGGGTCACCGGTCTCGGCCGCGAGGTAGGCCAGCGCCACCAGGCCCGCCGCTTCGCCGGGCCGGAAGCCGATCTCCCGGCGCAGCATCACCGATTCGGTCAACCGCTCGCGGGCCTGATCGAAATGGCCTGCGTCCTTGTCGGCGAAGCCGAGATGACGGATCGCACAGGACATCGTCAGCCGGTCCTCGACGGATTTCGCCAGCGCGTACGACCGCTCCAGTCCTGCCCTTGCATGCCCTGCCCCTCCCCCTTGGACGACGACCGTGCTGAGGCTGCCTCCGCGCTCTTGGCGGAAGCCGGGAACTTCCACTGACGAGACGTCTTTGATCAGCGATTGCCATGCACCGTGCCCTGCACGGCGAACGCCTGGTGTACGTCCGCGGCGGCCGCGGTCACGCCGTCTACGCCTTCCCCGGCGCCCCCGCCTGCGTCACCCGCACGGTCGACGCCCATCTCACGGACGGGCACCTGCCGAGGACCGACGTCACGTGCGGTAACTGAGTTCAGGGATCGTACGGCGCGATCGGCGGCGGAGACGGGCCCGAGGCGCTGGTGTCCGGACAGGTGGCACCAGGCGGGTAGGTCGAGTGGTGCGGCGAGGTCGGTGGCGGTGACGGGACGACGGTGCCCGGTGCCGCCCCGTCGATGGCCCGGCGCAGGCGCAGCAGCTGGTCCTGGACCAGCGGGATCACAGACGTCCTCGAACAGCTCGCGCTCCTGCCGAACCCCGGCTGACCATGAGTTCCCTCTGCGGGCAGCGGCACTCTCACTCCACGAGCAATCGATGCCTGTTTCACGTGTGCCAGCAGTGCTCTGCGACTTGGGTGAAGCCACGTACCAGTGGGCTGCGTGCTGTCCTTGGCCAGGCCACGACGAGTTCGCTGGGCGGGCGGTCACTGAGCGGGACGACGACCAGGCCGTCGGGCATCGGTTGGTCGATGGGAGCGAGAGCCGATGTGTTGTTCCACAGGACCGCTTGCAAGCACTCCTGGATCGTTCGCATGACCGGCGATGCGTCGTTGTCGTTGTCTCCACCGCCGGTCCAGTACGACGTCCACGCCGCATCGGCGCCCTCCGGCAGCCGCACCCATCGGCGGCCGGCGAGGTCGGTCGACGAGAGAGAGGCATGGGCGGCGAGCGGATCATCGCCGCGCATGACTACGCCGACGGGTACCGAGCGCAGGACGTGGGTGCTGATGCCGGTGTCGTCGAAGGGAGTTCGGGTGATGGCCACGTCCACCAGTCCCGCGCGGAGTCCGGCTGTCGGGTCGCCGAGGTCGGCTTCGTGGATGGTGACGTGGATGTGCGGATAGCGGGCCCGGAAGAGCGAGACCAGTCGGCCACCGACCTGTTCGGCCGCGTCCGCCAGCGTCCCAACGGCGAGGGGCGCTGTGCCCGCCGCAGCGGCCACTCGCCTGCGGAGCCCGTCCACTCGCCCCAACAACGCCCCCGTTTCGCCGTACAGAACCTCGCCAGCGGGCGTGAGAGTGACGCCCTTGGGAGTGCGCTCGAACAGCAGGACGCCGAGTTCGTCCTCAAGCTGCCGGATCGCGCGGCTCAGTGGCGGCTGTGTCATGTGCAGGCGGTTCGCCGCCCGGCCGATATGACACTCCTCGGCGACGGCGACGAAATACCGCAGCGAGCGAAGGTCCACCTCAAACACGATACCCGTGCGGTATCGGAGGTTCCCAAAGGGTCTTGGACAGCCGACAGTGCGACGTCCAACGATGGAAACAGCAGAGCCGACGAAAAGGAGTATTCATGGCCGCCCCTGCCCTCACGGTCGGGTGCTTCCCGTACGACACGACGCGGGCCCTGTTCGACGGAACCGTAAGCACCGACGGCATCGACGTCACGATGGAAACCGCAGCGAACCTGCCGGAGCTGTTCGACCGACTGATCCGCGGAAACGAGTTCGACGTCTCCGAACTCGGTCTCACGTTCTACCTGCGGCTGCTGGAGACCGGCCTGCCGTACGTAGCGTTGCCGGTCTTCCCGAACCGCGAGTTCCGTCACTCGTGCATCTTCGTCAATGCCCACGGCGGGATCAGGGAACCGAGCGATCTCGCGGGCAGGACCATCGGCGAGTTCGGCGTCTACGGTCAGGACTCCGGTGTGTGGGCCAAAGGAATCCTGATGGACGAGTACGGCTTCAACCCCGAGGAGAGCCGTTGGCTGATCGGCGGCCTCGAACACCCCGCGCCCCCCTTCGGCTTCATCCCCCATCCGCACCCGGCCGAAGTCGACGTGCGCATCGCACCCGGGGGAAAGACACTGAGCGCGATGCTCGACGCCGGTGAGATCGATGCGCTGTTCTCGGCGAACGTCCCGCAGTGCGTGCTCGACGGATCCCCGAACGTCACCCGGCTGTTCCCCGACTTCGAGCTGCTGGAACGCGACTACTACCGGCGAACCGGCGTCTTCCCGATGATGCACACCATCGTCATGCGGCAAGAACTGCTGCGGGACCATCCTGAATTCGCGCACGGCGTCTACCGTGCCTTCTCCCGGGCGAAAGACGCCGCTGCCGAACGCTACCGCCAAAGCCGCAGGCTCTACCAGGTCCAGACCATGATTCCCTGGATGAACGCCCTGGTGGATCGCAACGGTGAAGAGTTCCCCGAGGACTGGTGGCCCTACGGCATCGCGGCCAACCGCGCCGCCCTCGACACCTGCCTGCGCTATCACTACCAGCAAGGCCTGACCAGCCGGCAGTGGAGGATCGAGGACGTCTTCGCCGCGGAATTGCTCGACACGTAACCGCCATCCTTCACGAGCAGCGATCTCCACAAACTGAGGCCGATTCGAGGCGCCTCAATGGTCCCAAATGACGGTCCTGGCGCGCATTCCGTGAAGGCGATCACGCGCCTCGTCTGTATGACACGGTGCGTCGGAGTCAGACCTTCCCACTGGAGCGTGCGGCCGACGCCCACGCCGCCATGGAGGCCAGGAAAACGATCGGCAAGACGCTCCTGCTGGTATCAGCGGCACGTGCCTCCAGGCATCGGTACGGGGCTGCTCTCGACCCTGAGCTACGCCCACGCGGTGCGCGCACTCGGCAGCAACCTCGCTGCGACAGCCGGCGCGATCAGCCCCGTCCTGACAACTCTCATCGCCGTTCCTCCCTTCGAGGAGCCCATCACCCCAGGCGTGAGCGCCGCCCTCACGCTCATCGTCACCGGCGTGACGGTCTTCAACATCGCGCCGCGCCATCGTGAAAACGGACCGAAGCCCGGACGCCGACCCTTCTGCACTCCTTCCCTTTCGGTCGCCGATGAGTTCCGGTGTGCCGGACGGTCCAAGCCGGCACACCTCACAAAGGGAGAACCCGATGGGCAAGACGTGCTTGCATCCGATGACTCACATCGCCCGTCGCATGTTCGAGCTCCTGGAGCCGATCTGCCTGGTCACGTTCATGGCCGATGAGTGCAACGAGGAACTGGCCGCACTCGGCCACCGCACCTACTGGGACGGCTACTTCGCCAGCCGCGCCGCACCACTGGGACGAGTGCCGGCCCAAGTCGTACACGCAGCCTTCTACAACTTCGCCGACGGGGAAGCCGCACGGCACATCCCCAGCGCCTGGGAGACCATCCCGCCCGAGGCCTCCGTGGCCGCGCGGGAGCGGGGCAGTGCGGCCTCCCTGCGGCGCATCCTCGGCGACGAACTGTCCGACTCCCCGGGCCTGGTGCGCGCCGCAGACCTGACCACCAAGGCCGCGGCGAGCGCCCCCACCGAAGGCCGGGTGATGTACGCCGGCATGCGCACCCTTGAGGTACCCAGCGACCCCGTCGCCCGACTGTGGCACTCCGCGACCATGCTGCGCGAGCACCGCGGCGACGGGCACATCGCCGCTCTCGTCGGCGCCCGCATCGGCGGCACGGAGGCCCACGTGCTCTCCGCTCTGGAGATGGGCATCCACCCCCCACAGTCGTTCGGACGCATCCATCACCTGCCCAAGGAGCGCCTGGCCGCGGTCATGGACGGCCTGCGCGAACGCGGACTCATCGACACCGACGACCACTTCACCGACGCCGGCCGCGCGACCAAACAACGCATCGAAACCCTCACCGACGAACTCGCCACCCCGCCCTACGCCGCCCTGTCCCCCGCCGAACTCGACGAACTGATCACCGAGCTCGAACCCATCACCGCGGCCCTGGCGGCCACAGGCTCGCAGTGACACGCAGACATTGCTGCAGATCCGTCGTGCGACCCGATCCCAGGCGATGACACCCGCGTCCTGCGCAGGGTCGTCGGTGTCCTGTGCCTTCTCTGATCATGAAGGTCCATCGCACGGCAAGTGGAGCAGCGGTTCGTTCGGATCCGCTCCCGCGAGGACATTCAGGCTCCGTGGCCGCGAGCGCGTACACGACTCGGCGGACACCGCTCCAGTAGACGGCGCCGGAGCACATCGCACACGGTTCGGGGCTGGCGTACACGGCGGCCTCGAGGAGCTGACTCGGTTCCAGCGTGCGCGAAGCCAACCGCACCAGGTTGGTCTCCGCGTGACCAGTGAGGTCGCGTTCTGTCAGCACCGTGTTCTGGGTCGTGGGCAGGACATCTCCAGCGGAGTCGGTCAGCAGCGCGCCGAACAGATGGTTGCCCTTCTTAGGCGCCCGGGCACCCCCGCGCAGGCTCACGAGGCTGTCAGTTTTTCACCATGGAATGTCGTCCCGGCACCCGAGAGGGCTCACATCCCGGCAGGTCAAACCTGAAACGATGTTCCAGTGACAGCCTCCTCCGTACCGGGCGTCCTCCGTGTTCAGAGGTGGATCACCAGGCCAGCGCACCGTGACGGTCGCGGAAGGTTCCGGTCGGTCCGTCCGCTCCGACGGTGGCGAGTTCGACGATCGCGTCGGTCCCCTCGGTCACGGTCTGCGGGCCGCTGTGCGCGTTGAAGTCGGTCGCGGTGTAGCCCGGGTCGGCCGCGTTCACCTTCACGTCGGGCCAGGACTTCGCGTACTGCGTGGTCAGCATGGACACAGCGGCCTTCGACGCCGTGTAGAGCGGCGCGAGGTTCCTCGACTCGACGCGCTCGGCGTCGTGGGTGGCGGCGAACGACCCCATGCCGCTGGAGACATTGACGATCACCGGGTGCGCGGACTTGCGCAGCAGGGGCAGGAAAGCGTGCGTCACCCGGACGATCCCCACGACATTGACCTCGAACACCGCGGACGCGTCGGCGGCCGTGAGCTGCTCGGCGGGGCGGTGCGGCCCGAAGACACCCGCGTTGTTGATCAGGACGTCGATGGCGCCCTCGCGGGCCGCGATGTCGGCGGCGGCCGCGACGACCGACTCGTCGTCGGTCACGTCGATCTGTACGAAACGGGCACCGAGTGCGTCGGCGGCCGCCTGGCCACGCTCTGGATCACGAGCGCCGACGACGACGGTGTGACCGGCCTCGATCAAGCGGCGGGCGGTCTCGTACCCGAGGGATTTGTTGGCTCCAGTGATGAATGTTGTCGTCATGCATTCACCCTCGGCCCGCGGCGCGATGACAACCAGTGCTCTGTGCGACGGTAGGACTGCCCGTACCAGGCACAGCGGCTGTCCGGCGGACACAATGGTCGGGTGGACGAGACCCTTGGCACTGCACTGCGCCGCTGGCGCGACCGGCTTTCTCCCCTCGATGTCGGGCGGACCTCGCAGGCCGGTCGACGTGCAGTGGGGTTGCGGCGCGAGGAATTGGCCGAACTCGCAGGGCTGTCGGTCGACTATGTGGTGCGCCTGGAGCAGGGGCGCGCCACCAGCCCCTCTGCGCAGGTGGTCGCGAGCCTGGCCAGGGCCCTGCAGCTGCAGCCCGCGGAGCGCGATTACGCCTACCGGCTGGCCGGCCTCCTCCCCCCGCACGAGGGGACGATCTCCACGCATGTTCCGGCCGGGGTCCAACGGATGCTGGCACGCCTAGGGGAATTCCCCGTGGGCGTGTTCAGCGCCGACTGGACCCTGCTGTCCTGGACTCCCGCCTGGGCCGCGCTGCTGGGCGACCCCAGCGCACGCACACCCACCGAGCGGAGCCTGGTGCGGTCGGTCTTCGCCACAGGCCCCTCAGGGCTCGCGGCCTGGCCCGTGATCCAGGAGGGCGACACCCTGAAGGCCACCCTCGTCGCCGATCTGCGCACCGCTCTCGTCGACTACCCCCACGACCGCGGCCTGGCCGACCTTGTCGAGGAACTCCGTTCCGCCAGCGCGGAGTTCACCCGCCTGTGGGACGAGGGGGCGGTCGGTGTGCACGTCTCGGCCCGCAAGACCATCGTGCACCCTCAGGTCGGCGAGGTGACCTGCGACTGCGACGTACTCACCGTCCCGGGCTGCGACGTCCGCCTCATCGTCTACACGGTGGCAGCAGGATCCGCCGATGCCGAAAAGCTGGAGTTCCTGCGGGTCACGAACGGCGTCCGCGCCGACGGCCCCTCATCTCCGGGGCCGGGTCTGTTCTCCACGTCGTAGCAGTCGGGCGGCCGGACCCCGTTCAGCCGCCGGAGGTCAGGCCATCGTGGACCCGCCCCACGCCAGGTTCGCTTGCCCGCCGCAGCGGTGACCCTCGCCGGCGACTCAGCCGGCGGCGGTCTCGCGCTCGGCATCGCCCAACAACTACCGGCGGCAGGTCTACCGCAGCCCCGCCGGATCGATCTGAGCTCCCCCTGGCTCGATCTCACGCTCAGCCAACCCGCGGTGCAGTCCGTCGCACGGCATGACCCGTGGTTGTCCCCTGCCGGCCTCGTCGAGATGGGCCACGCCTGGGCGGGTGGTGATGATCCGGCCGACGCGCGCCTGAGCCCGATCAATGGCCCGCTGAACGGCCTCGCACCGGTGTCGGTGTTCATCGGCACCCGCGACATCTTCTACCCGGACGTGTGCCGCATGCGCAACCGCGCCGCCGCCGAGGTGACGACACTCGACGTGACGGTCTGCCCGGGCGCCGTGCACGTCTACCCACTGCCCCCCACGCCCGAAGGCCGGCCGCAGCCACCCGCATCGTGAAGGACATCTCTCAGTAACGGAGTGTCAAACGCAAACGTGTTGATGGCCGCTACGAGGACGGTCGCCCAAGCGGGGCACTCCGATGCGACCCGGGACGGCCTCGAACTGCGGGAGTCCCCGCAGTGCCCGGCAGTGTTTCCCGGGCGCGCTCCCGGAGGCAGTTGGCGGGCCGACTGGCCGGTACCGATCGCATGCTCAGCGTCACCGCCGCCCGCACGCCAGCATCGTCGGTAACCTTCTCGACCGGGGCGTGGGTGTACGCCGCCGGCGCGCCTAGGACCCCGTGGGCCCGAAGCCGCCCTGACCAACCAGGAGTTGGCCGACAGGGGCTGTAACGCGAGGAACGCCGGACTACGGCCGTGTGCCCGTGCGCACTTGGCCCGGCTCAGTTCCACTTGTCCACCCAGTCCGACTCGGGGGGGCCACCCCCGCCACGGTCCGCCTGCTGCCCGCCCCGAGACCCAGCAGATGATTCGCCGCAGCTTCACCTCGGACCGGCTCCCTCACACCGTCGAGGTGCTGCAGCGCGGGGCCTGGTCGACGGAGCGGCGCCGCCGCGGCCAGGCGCCGACATACAGGAGCGTGGTCGGTCCGGCCTTCGGGGTGCTCTGCCTGCAAGTCGGCGCGAGGGCCCGGAGGCGACGCCGGGGCACCAAGGACGTGGGGGTGCACCCCGGTGTCCGACTGCATCGGGTCGTGTTCCAGGAGGAGCACCTCAACGAGCAGCTCAACGAGTCCTCAAGAACGTGCAGAGGAGCGGACAGAAGCACACGGCAGCGCATTATCGATCCGTCGCCGCAGCCGGACCACTGCGCCCCGGCCGAGTCCTGTCGCCTTTCCGATGCCGAGATGCAAGGTGCCGACCGTGACATCTGCGGACGGTGGCGGCAGGGGGCGGGCGCCCCCGACTGGCCCGATCGCCCAAGGCGGCCTGGGTATACGACACTTCCGCGGCCGCTCGACTCGTCCGATCCCCCGTTGTGGAAGCCGGCCGGCCACTCGTCGGGACGCGCCGCTCAATCGGGGCGGAATCCCGTCGGTACCCGGGCAAACATCGCGCGGTCGCGATCATCGCATCGAGTTAATGTCACCCACTTTCCTTGGCCCACGGGGCGAAGCGGCCATTAGTGTTCACCTGAATCTGGACTGATTCCACGTCAAATGCCCCGTTTTGCTCCAGTTGCCCGATGGCGCCCACATGCGTGCCATCACCGGCCCTGAACAAGGAGAGCTAGCCCGATGACTGTTGACTCAAGCCCGGAGGCGCGGCTGGAGCCACCCCGGCAAACCAGCCTCGGCACGGCGGCCGCCCGCAACCTCGCCACCACCACCAAGTCCGCCCCGCAGATGCAGGAGATCACCTCCCGCTGGCTGCTGCGGATGCTCCCCTGGGTGGAGACCAAGGGCGGGGTCTACCGGGTGAACCGTCGTCTGACCTACACCGTCGGCGACGGGCGCGTGGAGTTCATCCAGGACGGCGCCGACGTCCGGGTGATCCCCCGTGAGCTCGGTGAACTGGCCCTGCTGCGCGGCTTCGACGACGTAGAGGTACTCACTGCCCTCGCCGATCGGTGTGTCCAGCGCGACTTCCAGGCCGGCGAGACGCTGGTGGTACGCGGTGCGCCCGCGGATCAGCTCCATCTGATCGCCCACGGCCGCATCAGCCAGACCTCCGTCGGTGAGTACGGCGACGAGGTCGCTCTGGACGTACTCGCAGATGGTGACCGGTTCGGGGACCACGCCCTGCTGGACGGGAACGCCCCTTGGGAGCACACCGCCACCGCCGAGACCTCGGGCACCCTGCTCACCCTGTCTCGCGCCGACTTCGAGGCCGTGCTGTCCACGGCGCCGGGCCTGCGGGACCACATCGAACGGTTCACGTCGCTTCCCCGCCAACGGCAGAACCACCGCGGCGAGGCGGAGATCGCGATGTCAGCCGGCCACACCGGCGAGCATGACCTGCCCGGCGCGTTCGTCGACTACGAACTGAATCCGCGCGAGTACGAACTCTCGGTCGCGCAGACCATTCTGCGGATCCATACGAGGGTCGCCGACCTCTACAACGAACCGATGAACCAGACCAAGGAGCAACTCAGGCTCACCATCGAGGCGTTGCGCGAGCGCCAGGAGCACGAGCTGGTCAACAACAAGGAGTTCGGCCTGCTCCACAACGCCGACTTCAAGCAGCGCTTCCAGACGCACTCCGGCCCGCCGACCCCGGACGACCTGGACGAGCTGCTCTGCCGCCGTCGCGGATCCAAGTTCTTCCTCGCGCACCCGAAGACCATCGCGGCGATCGGGCGTGAGTTCAACGCCCGCGGGCTCTATCCGGACCACGTCGACCTGGGTGGTCAGCAGGTCCCGGCCTGGCGCGGGGTTCCCATCCTTCCCTGCAACAAGATCCCCATCACTAAGGAGCGGACCAGCTCGATCCTCTGCATGCGTACCGGCGAGGACAACCAAGGTGTCATCGGTCTTCATCAGACAGGTCTGCCGGACGAGTACGAACCGGGCCTGTCGGTCCGCTTCATGGGCATCAACGAGCAGGCCATCACCTCGTACCTCGTCAGCACCTATTACTCCGCCGCCATCCTCGTGCCGGACGCGGTCGGCATGCTGGAGAACGTGCAGATCGCCCGCTGGCCCAGGTAGCGGGCTCGGCCTGCACAGCATGGTGCGAGCCCCGGACCATCCGGGTCGGTCGCGCACACCTGGAAGGCCCCGGGCCAGCCGCCCACCCCACGAAGGAGCCATCGATGCCCGCGCCTGAGCCGACACCTCCGCAGTCGAGCCTGCCGGCGGCCGCTGCCCGCTTCGGGGCGCACATCCTCGCTGAAGCCGCGGCCCGTGCCTGCGACATCAAGACTGTCACCGGCGGCCCACTTTGTGCGCCGTCCGTGCCCGCACCGCCCGCGGTTTCCGTGCCGGCACCGCCGCTTCCCGCTGACCCGACAGCCGTGGTGCCGACACCGCTCCCCGACCTGGAACGGATCCTGCGCGGCCCCAGCGGCCTGGGCACGGCGAGCCTGCGCCTGATCCCGCGAGAGTCGCCGACGCCTGTCGGGCAGTCGACAACTGCGGCGCAGGCCAGAACAATCCCGGGCCTCTACTACCACCAGGTGGCCGAGCCCGACCCGGTGCGGGTCGAAGAGGTCAGCCGCAGGATCAAGTCCTGGGCACTGGACGAGGTCTCCCTGTATCCCAAGGACTGGGAGGAGCAGTTCGACGGCTTCTCCGTGGGCCGCTACATGGTCGGCTGCCATCCGGACGCACCCACCATCGACCACCTGATGATCGCCACGCGTCTGATGGTGGCCGAGAACGCGGTGGACGACTGCTACTGCGAGGACCACGGGGGCTCGCCCGTAGGCCTCGGCGAACGCCTTCTGCTGGCGCACACCGCACTCGACCCCTTCTACACGACGGAGGAGTACCAGGCGCCCTGGGCGAAGTCGCTCCATGCGGACGCCCCTCGGCGCGCCTACCGATCCGCCATGGAGTACTTCGGCCAAGTAGCCAGCCCCTCCCAGACCGACCGATTCCGGCACGACATGGCCCGGCTTCACATGGGGTACCTCGCCGAAGCCGCCTGGGCCCAGATGGACCACGTACCCGAGGTGTGGGAGTACCTGGCGATGCGCCAGTTCAACAACTTCCGCCCCTGCCCGACCATCACCGACACCATCGGCGGCTACGAACTGCCGTCGGACCTGCATGCCCAGACCGCCATGCAGAAGGTCATCGCGCTCGCGGGGAACGCGACGACCATCGTGAACGACCTGTACTCGTACACCAAGGAACTCGACGCTCCCGGGCGGCATCTGAACCTGCCCGTCGTGATCGCCGAACGCGAGGGCCTCTCCGACCGGGACGCCTATCTCAAGTCGATCGAGGTCCACAACGACCTCATGCACGACTTCGAGAGCAACGCCGCGGCTCTGGCCGTCGATTGCCCCGTCCCGAGCGTGCAGCGCTTCCTGCGAGGCGTGGCCGCCTGGGTCGACGGAAACCACCACTGGCACCAGACCAACACCTATCGCTACAGCCTGCCCGACTTCTGGTAGGAAGAATGGACTCATCTGTGACCAGCACGACCAGCACCGAACTCACCGCCACCGACGCCCCTCTGCTCATCCCCGGCCCGGCGACTCCCTACCAGGGAGACATCGCCCGCTACTGGGACGGGGAGGCCAGGCCCGTGAACCTGCGTCTCGGCGATGTCGACGGTCTCTACCACCATCACTACGGCATCGGTGAAGTCGACCACTCCGCACTCGGCGACGCCGAGGACAGCGAGAGCGAGAAGAAGCTGATCGCCGAGCTCCACCGACTGGAGTCGGCGCAGGCCGATTTCCTCCTGGGGCACCTCGGCGACATCGGGCGTGACGACACCCTGGTGGACGCCGGATGCGGGCGCGGCGGGTCGATGGTGATGGCGCACCAACGCTTCGGATGCAAGGTCGAAGGTGTCACGCTGTCGGCCAAGCAGGCCGACTTCGCCAACCGGCGTGCCCACGAACTCCGCATCCAGGACCACGTGCGCGCCCGGGTCTGCAACATGCTCTCCATGCCCTTCGAGACGGGGCAGACCGCGGCTTCGTGGAACAACGAGTCGAGCATGTACGTCGACCTGCAGGACCTCTTCGCGGAACACTCCCGCATCCTCCACGTCGGCGGTCGCTACGTGACCATCACCGGCTGCTGGAACCCGCGGTACGGCCAGCCTTCGAAGTGGGTCTCCCAGATCAACGCGCACTTCGAGTGCAACATCCACTCGCGCCGGGAGTACCTGCGTGCCATGGCCGACAATCGCCTCGTGCCGCAGGCCGTCGTCGACCTCACCCCCGACACTCTGCCCTACTGGGAGCTGCGGGCCACGTCGTCGCTGGTCACGGGAATTGAGGACGCGTTCATCAACTCCTACAAGGACGGTTCCTTCCAGTACCTCCTCATCGCCGCCGACCGAGTCTGACTTCTGCCACCGGGGAGGGCCCGCCCCTGACGGAACGGGCCCTCCCCGGTCATTGACTTGGGTTCTGCCAGAGCCTGAAGTCGGTTGCCTGAAGGCGTCGAGGCACACAGCCGATGCCCGGAGAGGTGCGCGGGAACTCCCGGGAAATCGAGGGAACCAGGGGAAGTGCGCCGCCACCGTCGACGCGTCCGCCCCGGTCTGCAGCAGTGCAGAGCAGGCCCAGGATGTCGCTGACCCGACCGACCCGTACTGCCGGGACACACCCCCGCACTGCGGCATCCGGGTGCTAGCAACCCGCCCCCGGCCCGGTCACCGCCCCGCACGATCCATCGATTCCTACGTTGATCATGTGATCACCCACTTTTCATTCAGGGCAGCCGTCACCGCCTGTGCGCTGTGTACGGCCGGCGTCCTGGCGTTCACGCCGGTCGCGGTCGCCGTCGGTGCGGAGCCCACCCCGCCCGGTGTGCCGCGTGCGGCGCTGCCGGATCCCTCGTTCCTGTACCGCGAGGGCACTCAGGTGCGGGCCCATCACGGGGCGCCTGAGGTTCCGGACGTTTCCGCGTTGTCCTGGCTGGTGGCGGACGCCCGCAGCGGGGACGTGCTGGCCGCGCACGACGCGCATCGCAAGCTGCCGCCTGCCAGCACGCTCAAGACCCTGTTCGCGCTGACCGTGCTGCCCACGCTCCCGGCGAACGCCCGACACACGGTGCGGGAGGAGGAACTGGAGGACATCGGTGAGGGCAGCAGCAGGGTCGGCGTCGCCGAGGGGCGGACGTACCGGATTGCCGATCTGTGGCGCGGGGTCTTCCTCAACTCCGGGAACGACGCCGTGCACGTGCTGGCCTCGCTGAACGGCGGCTGGCAGACGACAGCAGAGCAGATGCAGACCAGGGCGCGTTCGCTGGGAGCCCTCGACACGCAGGTGCGGTCGCCCGACGGGTACGACACACCGGGCCAGGTGTCGTCGGCGTACGACTTGGCGGTGTTCGGCCGGGCGGGGCTGCGCAATCCGGACTTCGCGCAGTACTGCGGTACGGCCGTGGCGAGGTTTCCGGGCGGGCGCGGCTGGTCGTACGAGATCGAGAACACCAATCGGCTGCTGACCGGGGCGGACGGTGTGCAGCCGTACTCGGGGCTGATCGGGGTCAAGAACGGCTACACCAGCGACGCGGGCAACACCCTCGTCGCCGCCGCCCGCCGCGGCGGACGCACCCTCGTGGTCACCGTGATGAACCCTCAGGCGGGCGGTGGCTTCGCCGTCTACGAGGAGGCGCGCGAACTGCTCGACTGGGGGTTCGAGGCCGCGGGGCGGGTCGAACCGGTGGGCTCGCTGGACGCGCTGCTGGACAGACCCCGGCCGGGGCCGCGCGCCACGCCCGTGGCCGTCGCGCCGGACGGCGGTTCGGGGTGGCCGACGGCAGGCGTCATCTCGGGTGCCGTCGCACTCGGCGCGGGGGCGGTGGCGCTGGTGCTACGGCGCAAGGGCGGGCTGTCGGCGCGGAGTTGACCTACCGGCAGCCACAGCAGCAGTCCCAGGGTGATCCACGTGTAGATGTTGCTGCCGAGGAAGCCGTCGACGCCGGACGCGTCGTGGAACCACAGCCACACCACGCTGGTGCACAGCACCGCGTACAGGGCGCCCGCCACGCGCGGGTGCCCGGCGCGGATCAGTACGGCGAAGGACGGCAGCAGCCATACCAGGTGGTGCACCCAGGTGATGGGGCTGACCAGGCAGGCGGTCAGGCCGGTGAGGGCGAAGGCGGCCGGCCAGTCGGCCGAGGCGACGGCCCGGCGGGTGCGCCAGGCCCAGATGCCGAGGACCACCAGGACCGCCACGGCCCAGAACGCGCGGTCCGCCACGCCGAGCCGCGCCAGGATGCCCTGCAGCGACTGGTTGGAGACGTAGTCGAGGCGGCCCACCCTGTTGGTGTCCCACAGCGCCTCGGTCCAGTAGAAACGGGAGGCGCCGGGGGCCACCCATGCGGCGAGCGCCGTCGCCGCCGCGGTGACGGCCGTCGCGACCGCCGCGGCACGCCGGCGGCCGGCGAGCAGGAGCAGGCCGATGAAGAGTGCGGGGGTGAGTTTGACCGCGGCCGCCAGGCCGATGCCGATACCCGCCCAGCGCTCCCGCCCCGTGGTGAGCAGCCAGGCGTCCGTGAGGACGAGGGCCAGGAGGAGGACGTTGACCTGGCCGAAGCTGAAGGTGTCGCGGAGCGGTTCGAACAGGGCGAGCAGGCAGGCGCCCAGCGCGCATCCGAACCAGCCGTAGCGGCGCCATGCCCCCTCGGTCAGGATGTGCAGGACCCACGCCAGGGCCGCCAGGTTGAGCAGCAGGGATCCGGCGATCGCCGTGCTCAGGCCGACGAGGGCCATGGGCAGCATGCTGACGGCGGCGAAAGGCGGGTAGGTGAAGCCGTACGTCGTCCCCGGCACCTGGTAGTCGTAGATCCGTCCGCCGTGGTGGATCCAGCTGTTGACGGCGCCGTAGTAGACGCGCAGATCGAACCATCCACGCAGCAGCGGCACGGTCGCGGTGAAGGCGGTGACGGCGGCGGCAAGGGCGAGGACGAGGAGCAGTCGGCCGCGGTCGGTGCGGGGCAGGGTCATACGGTTTCCCCCAACGCGGGTGCCTGGGCCGCCTGGTGGACCTGCCACAGGACGACCACCGCCAGCGCCCCGCCGGAGACGGCCAGCATCAGCTGCCCGCTGTCGACCGGGCCGCCGCTGGGCAGGGTGGCGAGCGCGAGCACACCCGTCACGGCCGCCACCCGGTGCCGTACCGAGGCGGTGGGGGCCGCGGCGGCGATGAGGAACAGTCCCCACAGGGCGTACCAGGGGCGGATCGCCGGGCCGAAGGCGGCAACGGCGGCCAGGCTCAGGCCGAGCGCGTAGACCGGGCGGGGGCGCAGTCGCCACCATATGGCCGCTATCACCAGCGCGGTGATCGCGAGGCCCAGCAGGTGCCAGACCGGCAGGGCGAGGGGCGCGAGGTCGCTGCCGAGGTGTTCCAGCATGGCTCCGGTGGCCCGGCCGAGGAGGCTGGTCAACGCCCAGTTGTGCGGGGAGACGGGGGTGTCGAGGGCGCCTATCCAGCCGTATCCCGTGCCGGCGAGGGCTGTTGCGGCGGCCGTGGTGGCCGCGGCGGCAAGGGCGGTCACCACGACGGCCTTCGCCGGACGGTGCCCGGCCCGCACCTGGAGGACGACGACCGCGGCGAGTCCGAGCACCGCGGGCGCCTTGACCAGGGCCGCGAGGGTGACGAGAACGGCTCCGAGGGCCGGCCACCGGCCCAGTGCCGCGACCAGGCCGACGCCGAGCAGGCCGAGCATGATGGCGTCGTTGTGGGCGCCGGCGACCAGGTGGAGCAGCACCAGCGGGTTGAGGGCGCCGAGCCAGAGCGCGGCGGCCGGATCGGCGCCGCTGTGCCGGGCGAGCCGGGGCAGCGCGGCCGCCATCAGCGCCACGCCGAGCAGTGCGACCAGCCGCATCCCGACCAGCCCGGCGGGCAGTTCACCGCGGGTCAGTCCGGACAGCGCGGAGGCGACGGCGAGGAACACCGGGCCATAGGGGGCACCGGTGTGCTGCCACAGCGGGGCGACCTCGTCGGCGAGCGGGCCGCCGAGCTGGGCGGGCCCGTAGGCGTAGACGTCCATGTGGGCGTCGACCATGGCGCCCTGGGCGAGGTAGCTGTAGACGTCCCGGCTGAACAGCGGCGGGGCGAGCAGCAGCGGGGCCGCCCAGACGGCGAGCACGAGCAGCAGTTCGCGCGGGGTGGGCGCATCGGCGCTGCGCACGAGCCGCCCGAGCAGTACCCAGGCGGCTATCAGCAGCACGACACCGAAGTACACGCCGACCAGGCCCAGGGCCGCGCGGGCGGTCGCCGGGGCCAGCAGATCCCGCACGGGCAGGGCGCCGGCCGTCTCACCTCCGAGGGCGAGGAAGGCGGTGCCGGCCAGGCCCAGAACCTGACAGCGGCGAAGATCGACGGGGAAAGCCATGGCCAACACTCGGGAAGCGTGTCAACGCCGGGTGGCCGGAACTTGACGCGCTGCCTTCCGGGCGGGGGCCTGCGTGTGACCGGCACGTGAGCGCACGGCCGCAGCGATGACTTCTCCGCAGCCGGCCGGTCTCCCCTGCATCGGGGTGTCCGACCTCCGCCGGCTCCAGAACGCACGTGATGACCGTGCCGCACAGCTCCGCGTACGCCAAGGTCAGCGGCCTGGAGATGTACGGCGAGAGGCACGGGGGCCACGGCTCGGGCGACGGCATCCGGCGTCCACCGGCGGGCCGGAGTCGTCAGCGGGTGGGCGGGGTGGTGATCTCGGGTGCGGTCCAGTTGCTCAGGAGCTGTAGTGCCTGGGCGGTGTCGGAGCCGGGTTCCACGTTGTAGACGCACAGCGTCTGCTCGGTGTCGCCGGGAACCTGGAACGACTCGTACGAGAGGTGGAGATCGCCGACGGGCCGAGCCGCCGGTTCAGAACACCGACAGGCCGGTCAGCGTCGTGAAGCGGTCCAGTGCCGCGACGCCCGCCACCGAGTTGCCGCGCTCGTCGAGCCCGGGGCTCCACACGCACAGGGTGCAGCGGCCGGGAACGACCGCGATGATGCCGCCGCCGACGCCGCTCTTGCCGGGCAGGCCCACCCGGTAGGCGAAGTCGCCCGCCGCATCGTACGTCCCGCAGGTCAGCATCACCGCGTTGACCTGCTTGGCCTGGCTCTGGGAAAGCAGTCGGCTGCCGTCGGCACGTATGCCGTGGCGGGCCAGGAAGCCGGTGGCGAGGGCGAGGTCGGCGCAGGAGGCGGTGAGGGAGCACTGGCGGAAGTACTGGTCCAGCAGCACCGGGATCGGGTTGTCGATGTTGCCGTAGGACGCCATGAAATGGGCGAGGGCGGCGTTGCGGTCTCCGTGTGCGGCCTCGGAGGCGGCGACGTCCTTGTCGAAGTCCAGGGCCGGGTTGCCGCTCTCGGTGCGCAGAAAGGTCAGCAGTTCGCCCGCCGCGTCCGAGGTACGGGTCTGCAGCCGGTCGGTGACGACGAGGGCGCCCGCGTTGATGAACGGGTTGCGGGGGATGCCGTTCTCGTACTCCAGCTGGATCAGGGAGTTGAAGGGGTTGCCGGAAGGTTCGCGGCCCACGTGCTCCCACAGCTCGTCACCCTCGCGAGCCAGGTCGAGGGCGAGGGTGAAGACCTTGGTGAGGGACTGCGTGGAGAACGGCTCGCGCCAGTCCCCCACGCCGTACACCGTGCCGTCCAGTTCCGCGACGGCCATGCCGAAGCGGCGCGGGTCGCAGGCTGCGAGTGCCGGGATGTAGTCGGCGGGGCGGCCGCGGCCGGGGGTGCGCCCGATCTCCTCGGCGATGCGCTCCAGGACCGGCTGGAAGGCGTAGGACGACGTCGTTGTCATGATCACTATTGTGCCTCCGGGTCGGTCCTGGCGCGCGGCCGTGGCTCAGGCGAGGGCGGGGGCGCTGCCCGCGAGGACCTCGGGCCGCAGCAGGTCGGCGAGCCGTTCGGCGGGCAACAGGCCCTTCTCCAGGACGAGTTCGGCGACGCCGCGGCCGGTTGCGAGGGCCTCCTTGGCGATGTCGGTGGCGGCCGTGTAGCCGATGTGCGGGTTGAGGGCGGTGACCAGGCCGATGGAGTTCTCCACGCTCGCGCGCAATGCCTCGGTGTTGGCGGTGATGCCGTCGACGCACCGCTCGGCGAGCGTAAGGCAGGCGCTCTGCAGATGGGTGATGGACTCCGACAAGGAGTGCAGGATGATCGGCTCGAAGGCGTTGAGCTGGAGCTGTCCGGCCTCGGCGGCCATGGTGATGGTGACGTCGTTGCCGATCACCTCGAAGGCGACCTGGTTGACGACCTCGGGGATCACGGGGTTGACCTTGCCGGGCATGATCGACGAACCGGCCTGCACCGGCGGCAGGTTGATCTCGCCGAGGCCCGCGCGCGGCCCCGAGGACAGCAGCCGCAGGTCGTTGCAGCTCTTGGAGAGCTTGACGGCGATCCGCTTGAGCACGCCGGACATCTGCACGAATGCACCGCAGTCCTGGGTGGCCTCGACCAGGTTGGCCGCGGTGACCAGCGGCAGGCCGGTGATGTCGGCGAGGTGGCGGCGGGCCGACTCGGCGTATCCGGCGGGGGCATTGAGCCCGGTGCCGATTGCCGTGGCGCCCAGGTTGATCTCATGGATCAACTGGACGGCCTCGTCAAGACGGTTGCGGTCCTCGTCAATCATGACGGCGTATGCAGAGAACTCTTGACCGAGCGTCATCGGCACCGCGTCCTGCAACTGTGTACGGCCCATCTTGAGCACGTTGCGGAACTCGACGGCCTTGCGGGCGAAGGCGTCCTGCAGTACAGACATCGCCTTGAGCAGTCCACGGACCGCGAAGACCGTCGCTATCTTGACGGCGGTCGGGTAGACGTCATTGGTCGACTGGCCGAGGTTGACGTCCTCATTGGGGTGCAGGTGGTGGTACTGGCCCTTCTCGAACCCCAGCAGCTCCAGCGCCCGGTTGGCGACGACCTCGTTGGCGTTCATGTTGGTCGAGGTGCCCGCGCCGCCCTGGATGACATCGACGACGAACTGGTCGTGCAGCTTGCCCTCGCGGATCTCGCGGCAGGCCTCGACGATGGCGGCGGCCTTCTTCGGCTCCAGCAGGCCGAGTTCCTCATTCGCGAGGGCGGTGGCCTCCTTGACGGCGGCGAGGGCGTCGATCAGGTGCGGGTAGGCGGAGATCGGGGTGCCCGTGATGGGGAAGTTCTCCGTGGCGCGCAGGGTGTGGACACCCCAGTAGGCGTCGGCGGGGACGTCGCGGTCTCCGAGCAGGTCGTGTTCGCTGCGGGTGGCGGCGGTCATGAGGTGCGGGTCCTCTTTCTGAGGGTGGTGAGGGTGGGTGTGGCGGGCGACGTCGGGGGTGGGGTGGATCCGGCTCGGGCGGTACGGGGTGACGCCCGCCCGAGCCGGTCGAGGCACCGGCCCGGTGGTGACGGGACCGGTGGTTCGGGGGCCGGTCGTCGGCGTGCCGGCCGCGTTTGGAGCCGGGCCGGCGCACGACGAGCTCCGGCTGGTCCGCCGGTGGCCACCGCGCACACTCGGTGGCCACCGGAACCGTCAGAGCCTGTGTCAGGCGCAGGCCCGGACCGTGAGGGGCTCCAGCGCACGGGCCGGGCCGACCGCGCCGACCGGTTCGCCTCCGCCGAGGAGGGGTTCGCCCGAGAACTGGGTGAGGAGGGCGGGGTCGACGCCGGCCCGGGCGAGGGCGGCGGCGGTGACGGGGATCCGGGCCCGGTTCGCGCCGTCGGAGATCTTGACGGCGACCGCCCGGCCGTCGGGCAGGGCGGCGACCTCCACACCCTCGAAACCGTCCTTCGCGAGAAGCCCGGGGACGGCCCGCATCAGGGCGGCGACGTCACGCCCGGCGCCCGAGGCCATCTCGGCGTGCTCGCGCATCGCGTTCGCGACCCGGGCCTCCGGAGTGCCCTCGGCCGCCGTGGTGATACGGGCGGTGGCCCGGGCGAGCCCGTGCAGGGAGATGGAGAAGAGGGGGGCACCGCACCCGTCGACGGTGACCCGGGCGATCCGCTGCCCGGTGAGGTCCTCGACGATCTCCGCGATCGCCTGCTGGAGGGGGTGGCCCGGGTCGAGGTAGTCCTCCAGGGACCAGCCGTTGAGCTTGCAGGTGTACAGCATGGCCGCGTGCTTGCCGGAGCAGTTCTGGGCCAGCCGGGAGGGCAGCCGACCCGTACGGATCCACTCGTCGCGGACGACCGGGTCGAACGGCATGTCCGTCACGTTGCGCAGATGGTCCTCGGTGAGGCCGGCGAGTTCCAGGATGCGCCGGGTGCCGGCGAGGTGGCGTTCCTCGCCGGAGTGACTGGCCGCGGTGAGCGAGAGGAGTTCGCCGTCGAGCGGGAGCCCGGCGCGGACCATGGCGACGGCCTGGACGGGCTTGAGGGCCGAGCGCGGGTAGAAGGCGGCCTCGATGTCGCCCAGCTGGAGCTGGACCTTCCCGTCGGCGCCGAGGACGACGACGGAACCGTAGTGGATGCCCTCCACGACCCCGCCGCGTATCAGGTGGGCGACGGGGGCGTGGAGGGGTTCGCGGATCAGGGGTGCGACCGCGACGGAACTGCTCAACATCACTGCCTCTTGTCAGGGAGCGGCGCGTGGCTCACGCGCCGGCTCCGGTCGATGTGCTCTCGGTGGACTTGCGTGCGACCCGGCCGCGGATGGCGAACCATCCGCCGACCAGGGCTCCGACGATCAATGGCAGGCACAGCACGGTGGTGCGGCCGGCGCCTCCGTCGGCGTACATGAGGACCAGGACGGAGGCGAGGAAGGCCAGCGTCACGAGTTCGGTCCAGGGGGAACCCGGCAGCCGGTAGCCGGGGCGGGTCAGCTCGCCCTTCTGGGTCTTCTGCCAGAAGAGCAGGTGACAGATCATGATCATGCCCCAGGTGGAGAGGATGCCGATCGCCGCGAAGTTCAGGACGATCTCGAAGGCGTCCGCCGGGACCACGAAGTTCAGGCCGACGCCCAGCACACAGATACCGCTGGTGAGCAGGATGCCGCCGTACGGGACCTGGCTGCGGCTCATTACCGAGGTGAACTTGGGGGCGGATCCGGACATCGCCATGGAGCGCAGGATGCGGCCGGTGGAGTACAGGCCGGAGTTGAGCGAGGACATGGCCGCGGTGAGGACGACGAGGTTCATCACGCCGCCGGCCGCCGGGATGCCGATGTGGGACAGCACGGTCACGAAGGGGCTCTCGGCGGCGCTGTACTTGTTCCAGGGCAGCAGCATCGAGAGCAGGACGACCGAGCCGACGTAGAAGAGCCCGACGCGCCACATGATCGAGTTGATCGCCTTCGGCATGATCTTCTCGGGGTTCTGGGTCTCACCCGCGGCGACGCCCACCAGCTCGACGGAGGCGTAGGCGAAGACGACGCCCTGGATGATCAGCAGCATGGGCAGCAGGCCGTTGGGGAAGACGCCGCCGTTGTCGGTGATCAGGGACGGGCCGGGGTGGGCGCCGTCCACGGGGTGCTGGGTGACCAGCAGGAAGATGCCGATGCACATGAAGATCACGAGTGCGCTGACCTTGACGATGGCGAACCAGAACTCCAGCTCACCGAAGATCTTGACGGAGATCAGGTTGACCGTCAGGACAACAGCCAGGGCGATCAATGCGATCAACCATTGAGGGATGTCGGAGAACATGCCCCAGTAGTGCGTGTAGGTGGCCACCGCGGTGATGTCGGCGATGCCGGTGGTCGCCCAGTTCAGGAAGTACATCCAGCCCGCGGTGTACGCGCCCTTCTCCCCCAGGAACTCCCGGGCGTACGACACGAAGGCGCCAGAGGAGGGCCGGTACAGGACGAGTTCGCCGAGGGCGCGCACGACCAGGAAGGCGAAGATGCCGCAGACCGCGTAGGCGATGAACAGGGACGGGCCGGCGTCGGCGAGACGGCCGCCCGCGCCGAGGAAGAGACCGGTGCCGATCGCGCCGCCGATGGCGATCATGTTGACGTGCCGGGACTTCAGCGACTTGCTGTAGCCCGCATCGCCTGCGTCGACATGTGCGGCCGGTGTGCGCGTCTCGTCTTTGAGGTGCTGCTCGCTCACGCCTCGGGTCCGCCTTCCGTGGGGATGTCCGTGCGCGCGGGGCGCACGATGTCGGTGAGGGTCGTCTCGACGCGGTCGAGGTGGTGCGCCATGGCGTCCACCGCGTCGAGTTCGGAACCGTCCATCAGCGCCTCGACGATCGCC
This sequence comes from Streptomyces sp. NRRL S-646, assembly GCF_000720765.1. Lineage (GTDB taxonomy): Bacteria > Actinomycetota > Actinomycetes > Streptomycetales > Streptomycetaceae > Streptomyces. The sequence goes on along the minus strand of NZ_JODC01000001.1, from coordinate 129,279 downwards.
CGGTGCTCGCGGTTGGACTGCTCGCGGCGTCCGCCCAGCTCGTTGAGGAAGGCCGACTGACGCGCCAGTGCGTCGCGGATCTCCTCGATGACCCGGCGGAAGACCGGGTTCTGGGCGGCCTGGGCGACAGCGAGGTGGAACAGTGTGTCGAGGGCGACCCACGAGGTGGTGTCGGTCTCCCGCTCCATGCGCTCCAGCAGGTGCGCCAGGTGGTCGAGGTCCTCGGGCGTGCGGCGCACGGCCGCGTAGCCTGCGACCGGGATCTCCACGTGGCGGCGCACCTCCAGCAGGTCGCTGGCCGCGTAGTCGCCGAAGGTGGGGTCCTCGACGGTGCTGGCCACGACGAAGGTGCCCTTGCCCGTCTTGGAGACGGTCAGGCCCATCGTCTGCAGGGCCCTGAGGGCCTCGCGCAGCACGGGCCGGCTGACCTCGAGGGTGCGGCACAGCTCCGCCTCGGAGGGGAGCTTGTCCCCCACGGCGTACTCGCCGTTCTCGATGGCGGCGCGCAGGTGTGCCAGGACCGCTTCCATGGCGCTGATGCGCCGCGGACCCTGACTGGCTGTCTTGCTGTCTGACAGGTTCACGGAAGTGATCCTGCGGGTGACGAGCGGGAACTGTCAAGGGAGGCGAAGGAGAAGCTGGGTAGACGGCTTCTTGACCAGGATGGGCCGAAGCGCGGAGGACGGTATGGACTGGGATCGGTTCGCGCAGCAGATGGCGTCGATGGCCCGGGATCTCCTCGCCCAGGATTCCGTCCATGCCACCCTGGAACGGATCACCCACTCGGCGACCGAGCTGGTGGAGGGCTGCGACGCGGCCGGCATTCTGATGCTGCACGGCACAACGGTGGAGACGCTGGCCCCCACGGAGAAGCTGGTCGTCGACAGTGACCAGTTGCAGGAGCGGCTGCGCGAAGGGCCGTGCTTCGACGCCGCCCGCACCGCGGAGGGTGAGCGGGTCTTCCGCATCGCCGACTTCACCCAGGACCAGCCGCACTGGCCCGCCTACGCCCCGCAGGCACGCGCCCTCGGCGTGGGCAGCATGATGGGATTCCTGCTGTTCACCGAGGACGAAGAGCTCGGTGCGCTGAACGTCTACTCCCGCAAGCCCGGCGCCTTCACCGAGGCAAGCGAGCTGGCCGGCTGGCTGCTGGCCTCCCACGCCGCGGTCGCCTTCTCCAGCGCCCGCACGCAGGCCCAGATGGAACGGGCCGTCACCACCCGCCACCTCATCGGCGAGGCCATGGGCATCCTCATGGGCGCCCACAACCTCACCGAGGAGCAGGCATTCGACACCCTTCGGTGCTTCTCGCAGGAGAACAACATCAAACTGCGTGAGGTCGCCCGCCGGGTCTGCGAGCGGGGCAGCGCCTCCTGAGCACGTAGCGGCTCCCCCGGCTCGTTGTCTGAACCAGAGGAGCCTGACCGGGCCGGCCCCCCAGGGGAACGCCGCTCAACCCGGTCTCACCCCCAAGTCCCCTGCCAGGCGTCGCTCACGCATCCGAGCAGTGTCAGACGTGCGCAAGCAGGCGCTCCAGCGGCCGGGGAACCCGCTCGAGGTCCAGGTGCTCGACCAGTGCCTGCGCGTAGAGCGCCTTGCGGCCGCTGTGGGTGCCCATGAAACGCCGCAGCTGGTGCTCCACGGGCCGGTTCCGCTGGGCCGGCTGACCCTGGAAGGTGTGGAAGGGGCGCGTCTCGCCCTGGGCTTCGATCACCTGCTGCACGCCTTCGGCCCCGAGCGCGCGGATCAGCTCGTCCTCCAGGTCGGCGACGCACAGGTGGAATCCGAGTGCCTCAAGACCGGCGCGGGTGAGACCGGACCCGAGCCCGACCCGCTCCAGATGACGCCGGAAGTGCCGCTCCTCGCCGATGTCGCAGAGACCGGCCAGCGGGAGGCCGAGGCCCGCAGGGCCGCACACGTCCAGGAAACGCCCGATGTTCGTCGCTCCTCCGAGCGGCACCACCGCAACGCCCTGCGCAGCGAGGTCGCGGCCGTGGCGGGCGGCCAGCGCTTCGAGCGCGACCTGATCGCTGCTCCCCTCGACGAGCACGATCGTCCGCACACCGCCGCCGGCCAGCTGTCGCGCCACTTCGGAGGCCGCACTCGCCCCCGCTCCCCCGGCCGCCCACGCGACCAGCGCCCGGCGAAATCGCCTCATCTCGTCCACGAGACCTCGCTTCCCCGCGCCATCGTGGCACGGCGGAGATCCCGTACGCACGCGCGTTTTCCGGGGCGACGCCGCGAGAAATCAGCAGATACGGCGCCTTCTCGGCATCGCCGCGCACCAGGGGCTCGTCCGCGACGCTGTCCGGCTCCCCGAGAGGCGCCCGTGTCCGCGACCGCCGTCAGCTGCTGAGGCCACCCGTGCTCAGCAGACCGAGCAGCAGCACGCCGACGATGATCCGGTAGACGACGAAGGCGTTGAAGGAGTGCTTGGCGACGAACTTCAGCAGCCAGGCGATGGAGGCGTAGGCGACGACGAAGGAGACGATCGTGCCGACGGCCAGCGGGGCGGCGCCCACGCCCGTGCCCAGGGCGTCCTTGAGCTCGTACAGGCCGGCGCCGGTCAGGGCCGGGATGCCGAGGAAGAAGGAGAGGCGGGTGGCGGCGACGCGGTCCAGGTCGAGGATGAGGGCCGTGGACATGGTGGCGCCGGAGCGGGAGAAGCCGGGGAAGAGCAGGGCGAGGATCTGGGAGCCGCCGACCAGCATCGCGTCCTTGAAGGTGGTGTCGTCCTCACCGCGCTTGTGCCGGCCCATCTGGTCCGCAGCCCACATCACGCCACTGCCGACGATCAGCGAGGCGGCGACCACCCACAGTGAGGCGAGCGGGCCCTCGATGAGCGGCTTGGCGGCCAGGCCCACGATCACGATCGGGATGGTCGCGTAGATCACCCACCAGGCGAACTTGTAGTCGTGGTGGTAGCGCTCCTCCTTATTGACCAGGCCACGGCCCCAGGCGGAGACGATCCGCACGATGTCCTTGAAGAAATACAGCAGCACGGCCGCGATCGCGCCGACCTGGATGACGGCCGAGAAGCCGACGACGGCCTTGTCGTCGACCGGGATGCTCATGAGCCCTTCGGTGATCTTCAGATGTCCGGTGGAGGAGACGGGAAGGAACTCGGTCAGCCCTTCCACGACTCCGAGTACGGCGGCCTGACCGACGTTGATGACGCTCATGGGATCCAGTTCTGAGGAGTTGGTCGACAGTGCTGTAGACAGTCTTACTACGCGCGAGAGACAGGCCGGCGCCTACCCCCACAAGGCCTGGGCGATCGACACCCCGGCGAATGCCGCACCGAGGCCCGCCGTCACGCTCCCGACGACGTTGGCGGCAGCGTAGAGCCCCGCCCCGGTCTCGGTCAGCCGCAGGGTCTCGTAGGAGAAGGTCGAGTACGTGGTCAGAGCCCCGCACAGGCCGGTACCCAGAAGCAGCTGCAGATGGGAACCGGCGGCCCCCTCGGCCACCGCGCCGGTCAGCAGACCGAGGATCAGGCAGCCGGTGACGTTCACCGCGAAGGTACCCCAGGGGAAGACCGAGTCGTGGCGGGACTGCACCGCGCGGTCGGTGAGGTAGCGCAGCGGGGCACCGACCATGGCGCCCGCGACGACCAGCAGCCAGTTCACAACGACTTCTTACCCTTCATGTCCGTTTTGCCGGGACTGTCATCGCGGCCGACATACCGGATGACCTCACAGTCGTCGAGGATGACCAGGCCCTCGCCGACGAGCTCGTCGAGCTGCGGCAGGAAGGCGCGGACGCGGTCCTCGGTGTCGACGATGACGATCGCGACGGGCAGGTCCTCGCTCAGCGACAGCAGCCGCGAGGTGTGGATCATGGAGGACGCGCCGAAGCCCTCGATACCCCGGAAGACGCTGGCGCCGGCGAGACCCGCCGCGTGGGCGCGGTGCACGATCTCCGAGTAGAGGGGCTTGTGGTGCCAGGTGTCGTTCTCGCCGATGAAGACGGTCACGCGCAGCGCGTTGCCGGTCAGCCTCGTCATGGCTGCCTCCACTTCAGGACGCGGCGGGCCGCGGTGACCGCGAGCCACACCGCCGAGAGCGCCGCGAGCAGGGTCGCGGCGAGGTAGGCCAGCCCGGTGCGCGGGTGGCCGACGTCGACCAGCTTCTGGATGTCGACGGCGTAGGTGGAGAAGGTGGTGAAGCCGCCGAGCACGCCGGTGCCGAAGAAGGGGCGTACGAGGCGGTGGGCGGCCCATACGTCGGTGATGACGACCATGAACACGCCGATCACGGCGCAGCCGACGACGTTGGTCCAGAAGGTCGCCCAGGGGAATCCGCCGGACTGGGTGGGCCACCACAGGGACAGGGCGTAGCGGGCGGTGGCGCCCAGTGCTCCGCCGAGCGCGACCACCGCGACGACGGGGGCCTGGGTGCGCCAGGCGGGCGGTCGCGGGGTGTGGGGGCGGGCGCGGACGCTCTCGGCTTCCGGGGCTGTCATGGTCGTACGTCTCCTACTCGCCGGGGCCCGGGGCATGCGGGCGCCGCTCCTTCGCAAGTAGGGACCGTTGGCGGCACCACTGCCGCGGTTCGGGTACGGCGGGCCCCACCGCCGCGCCGCGAGGGGTGCTCGCGGCCGGGCAACAGGGTAGCGCCCGGCCCACGCCCGGGTCACTTCGGGGCCGGTCGCTCGCACACGGCGATGCCTCCCTCCCAGAGGCTGCCCAGGACCAGCCGCCCCGCGGCCTCGCAGACGCTGGTGACCATGCGGTAGCCGGAGCGCCTGCGGATGAGGTGGTGGACGATCGTCCCTCGGTCGTCGACCGCGAGGGCGCCGATGCTGCCCGTGGGGCGGAAGGGGGCGCGGACGGCGATGCGGGCAGCGGCGCTGCGGACGGCGGGGGTGGCACGGTGCAGCAGGTCGAGCGGCGGCACGCGGGGCCCGGCCAGGGAGACCCAGACCGGGCCGTCCGGGCCGGCCCGCCAGAGGTTGTCGGGCATGCCCGGCAGGTTCTCCACGAAGGGTTCGCTCTGTCCGGTCTTCTCGCCGGTGAGCCAGTAGCGGGTCAGCCTGCGGGCGCCGGTCTCGGCGACGACCAGGAACGATTCATCAGCGCTCAGCGCCAGTCCGTTCGCGAACTGGAGCCCTTCCAGCAGGACTTCGGGGCTCTCGCTGCCCGGGGCGAGGCGCAGCAGGCGGCCGGTTCCGGTGTGTTCGACGAGGTCGCCGATCCACTGGTCCAACGGGTAGCGGCGGCTGGAGACGGTGAAGCAGACACTGCCGCCGGACAGGGCGACCGCATTGCTGCAGAACCGCAGCCTCTCCCCCGCCACCGAGTCGGCGAGGATGCGCACGATGCCCTCGCCGAGGTCGACGCGCAGCAGCCCGAGTTCGGCGTCGCACACCAACAGGGCGTCGTCCGGGAGAAGTTCGAGGCCGAGCGGCCGGCCGCCGGTTTCGGCGAGCACCTCGACGCGGGCGGCCGAGGGCTCGGCCAGTCCGTCGATGCGCAGGATGCGGCCGTCCTCCACTCCGGTCAGCACCCGGCCGTGGGCGTCGGCGACGACGTCCTCGGGGCCACGGCCGCCGATGGCGACGTACCGGAGCGGAACGAGTTCACTGGGACGGTCCATGAAAACCTCCTCGTCGAGGTCGGGACAGTTCATGCTGGCATGTGTAGGGATGCCCACCGGGTGCCGCGTCACCCGATCAGGTTTACCGGGACGCGTTCCTGGCCACTCAGGACATCACCACCGGTAGCCCCGGCCGGAGGAAGGGGTGGTCCCCATGTCACGGCTGGCCGCCTGGCACCGGCTGGGGCTTGCCGAGCTGCACCGGCGCGGCACGGAGCTGGAGTTGATGCACCGGGCCATGGGCTTCGCGACGCTCGCCCTGGTCACGCTGGCGCCACTGCTGATCGTGGTGGCCGCGGCGGATCCGTTCGGGCACGGCGGCTTCGCGCTGTGGCTGGTCGACGGCATGGCCCTGAATGGCCGGTCTGCCGACGCGCTCGCACATGTGTTCGGCCCGACCCGCAAGGTGATCAGCACCACCAGCGCGCTGAGCCTGGCGCTGCTCGCGTTTTTCGGCATGTCCTTCGCCTCCAGCGTGCAGAACGGCTACGAACGGATCTGGAGGACGGCCGCCGCTCCCTGGCACCACCTCTGGCGGCACGCGGTCTGGCTGGTCATGCTGATGGCGTACCTGTACGCACAGGTGCAGACCCGGACCGTACTGGAGGGCCCGCCCCGCATTCTGCTCAGCGTGGGGGTCGGTGTGCTGTTCTTCTGGTGGGCGCCGCACTTCCTGCTCAACCGCCAGGTGCCCTGGCGGTATCTGCTGCCCGGTGCGCTCGCCACGATGGCGGGCCTGGTGGGCCTGCGCGGCTTCTCCTACCTGGTCTTCACCCCCCTCCTGGTCACCAACGCGATCAGCTACGGACCGGTCGGCACCGTCCTGGTGGTGGAGTCCTGGCTGGTCGGGGTCGGGTTCGTCGTCTACGGCGGTGCGCTGCTGGGGCGGCTCATATGCGAGTGGCTCGGACACCTCGACGAGCCGCCGGACCCGCCCGACCGGACGGCACGGACCCCGACGGACCGCGGGCAGGGACCCTCGGCCCTGCGTTCCTAGCGCGGGAACATGGGCGAGGGCCCGGCCGCTCCCCTGCGACCGGGCCCCCTCCACACAGGTTCAGCGGTGGCTGAACCAGCTCGTGGCCGAGGTGGCCTTGTTGTCGTAGTCGAAGAGGGCCTGGTTCTCCCAGCCGTTGCCGGAGGTGGAGTCGGTCGGGTCCCAGCCGTTGCCGGTGACCGCGGTCCAGGTCGCCTCCCAGTAGAAGACGCCGAGACCCTTGTTGCCCGGGACGGCCTCCACGATGTTCGCGACGGCGTTCATCCAGGCCAGCTGGCCCGCCTGGGTGGCCGGGTAGCCGGAGACCAGTTCGCCGGTGGTGTCGATCTGGTTGGTGAGCGAGTCCATGCTGTCCAGCCGGAACGGGTAGGCCGTCTCGGCGATGAACACCGGCTTGCCGTAGCGGGAGACCACGTCGTCCAGGGTGGTCTGCGCGGCGGCCAGCGAGCCGTGCCAGTAGCCGTAGTACGACAGACCGATCACGTCGTAGTTGATGCCGTACGTGTTGGCGTTGTCGAACCACCAGCGGACCGTGGAGTCGTCACCGGCGTTGGCGAGGTGCAGCGCGACCTGGGTGCCGGCGGAGACGGCCTTGACGGCGCTGTAGCCGGAGTTGATCAGGCCGGCGAGCTGCGACCAGTTGTCCGTGGAGCCCTCGGACCACAGCATGCCCGCGTTGATCTCGTTGCCGACCTGGACCATGTCGGCGGTGGTGCCCTGGGCCTTGAGCGCGTTGAGCACGTCGTACGTGTGGTTGTACACGTCGGTCTTGAGTTGACTGTACGAGTGCCCGGACCACGCTGCGGGCTTGCCCTGGGCGCCGGGGTCGGCCCAGGTGTCCGAGTAGTGGAAGTCGACCAGCAGCTTCATGCCGGCCGCCTTGATGCGCTTGGCCATGGCCAGCACGCGCGTCTTGTTGTTGTAGCCGTCGGCGGGGTTGACCCACACCTTCAGGCGCGCGTAGTTCATGCCCGTGTTCTTGAGGATGGTGACCGCATCGCCGGTGGTGCCGGAGCTGGTCCTGTAGACGCCGCCGAGGGCCTCGCTCTTGGCGAGGGAGGAGATGTCGGCACCCTTGATCGACAATCCAGTTGATCCAGATGCGAAGGTCAGGTCGTCAACATTGATCCAGTTGCCCGCGTTCGCGTCACTGTTGATGCTGATCGTGCACTGGTTGTTGGTCACATTGATCGACGTGACGATCCGGACCCAGCTGCTGGTGGACACCGGAAGATCGGTGCGCTGGTCGGAACTGCCGCAGTTCTTCAGGGCTATGTAGGCGGAGTTCTGCCCGCCGCTGGAGCGGGTCCAGGCGGTGAGGGTGTAGGTGCCGTTGGTCAGCCCCGACAGGTACTGGTACGTCTCGACCTTGTAGGCCGAGGCGGAGTAGTGGGACAGACGGTAGCTGCCGCTGTGGCCACCGGACTCGGTGTACGAGGCGGAGTTCTGGCCGGCTGCCGAGTACGTCGACCAGCCGGCCGGCGTCGCGGTGCCGGTGCCGTCGGACTCGAAGCCGCCGTTGGTGAGAGTGCTCGCCGCCTGCGCGCTGGGTGCAGGCAGGGCGACCAGGGCGAGCCCGGCCACCAGCGGCAGCAGCAGGGTCCTGAGGGTACGTCTGGGATGGAACATCGTCGTCCGTCGTCCCTTCGACGAATGGGGATGGGGAGATCCCTGAGGATGGGGGTCCCTCCGGTGGGTGCGGAGGGAGGGCCCCTCCGCCCGCGGCTCTCGTGGCACACGCGGACGGAGGGGAGTCGGCTCAGCCGTCGAGTCGTACGACCCGGACGGCTCCGGCGGGGACTTCGAGGCGGCCCGCGGCGCGTTCACCGGTCAGCAGCTCGGTGCCGTGCGTCTCCAGCGGCACCTTGGCGTCCGACGCGGAGTGGTTGACCGCGAACAGGTAGCTGCCCGACTCGCCGGTGCGGCGGACGACCTCGACGTCGTGGGGCAGGTCGGCACGCGGGGTGACACGCGCGTCCTCGATCGCCCAGCCGAGCAGGGCGTCCAGGCCCTCGGCGCCCAGGCGGGTGGAGACGTACCAGGCGGTTCCCTCGCCGAGGCGGTGGCGGGTGACGGCCGGGTGGCCCGCGGTCAGGCCGTCGGCATAGGTCCACACGGTCTCTGCGCCGCGCGGGACGACGATTTCCGTCCACACGTCGCCCCTGAGCTCGGAGCCGTCCGGGCCGCTGATACGCACCGCTTCGCCCTGCAGCAGCGGCGAGAACTCCTCGACCGTCAGCCCGAGCACGTCCCTGAGCGCGCCCGGGTAGGCGCCCTCGTGGACGGCGTCGTGCTCGTCGACGATGCCGGAGAAGTACGAGACGACAAGCGTGCCGCCGCCTTCGACGTACTCCTTGAGGTTGTTGCCGGCCGCCTCCGTCATCAGATACAGGGCGGGCACGACGACAAGGGGATAGGCCGACAAGTCGGTTTCCGGGTGGGCGAAGTCGACCGTGAGGTGGCGGTCGTAGAGGGTCTCGTAGAAGGCGTCGGCGCGTTCGCGCGCGTCGTGGTCCTCGCTGGGGCGCCAGTCGAGGTTCTGCGCCCACCAGGAGTGCCAGTCCCACAGGACGGCGACGTCGGCCCGGGTGCGGGTGCCGCGGACCTGGCTCAACGAGTCGAGGGCGGCGCCCAGTTCGACGACCTCGCGCCACACGCGGGTCTCCGTGCCGCCGTGCGGGAGCATCGCCGAGTGGAACTTCTCGGCGCCGCGCCGGGACTGGCGCCACTGGAAGAACAGGGCGCCGTCGGAGCCGCGGGCCACGTGGGCGAGGGAGTTGCGGGCCATCTGGCCGGGGGCCTTGGCGGGGTTGCGGGGCTGCCAGTTGACGCCCGAGGTGGAGTGTTCGAGCAGCAGCCAGGGGGCGCCGCCGGCGACGGAGCGGGTGAGGTCGGCGGCCATCGCAAGGTTGACGTGGGTGCGGCGGCCGTCGGTGATCAGGTAGTGGTCGTTGGTGACGAGGTCGACCTCGCGGCCCCACGCCCAGTAGTCGACGGAGTCGCACTGGCTGAGGGCGGTCATGAAGTTCGTCGTGACCGGGATGCCGGGCGAGAGGCGGTGCAGGATGTCCCGCTCCATACGGAAGTTCTCACGCATGGTGGCGTCGGCGAAGCGCTTGTAGTCGAGCGCCTGCGCCGGGTTGACGGCGGTCGGGGTGGCGCGCGGCGGGTTGATCTGCTCGAGGTCGGTGTAGCGCTGGCCCCAGAAGGCGGTGCCCCAGGCCTCGTTGACGGCTTCGACGGTCCTGTACGTCGCCTCCAGCCAGCGGCGGAAGTGGGCGGCGCAGGAGTCGCAGTAGCAGGCCGAGACGGGGACGCCGTACTCGTTGTGCACGTGCCACATCGCCAGGGCCGGATGGTCGCCGTAGCGCTCGGTGAGCCGGGTGGTGATGCCGGCGGCGGCCGCGCGGTAGTCGGCGTTGCTGTGGCAGATGGCGGCGCGGGAGCCGAACTCGTGGCGCACGCCCTCGGGGGTCACGGGGAGAGCCTCAGGGTGGGCCCGGTAGAACCAGACCGGCGGGCACACGGTGGGGGTGCCCAGGTCGACGCGTATGCCGTTCTCGTGCAGCAGGTCGAGCAGGCGGTCGAGCCAGTCGAAGTCGTACACCCCTGGTGAGGGCTCCAGCAGCGCCCAGGAGAAGATCCCGACACTCACCATGGTGACGCCGGCCTCCCGCATCAGCCGTACGTCCTCGTCCCAGACGCTTTCCGGCCACTGCTCGGGGTTGTAGTCCCCACCGAAGGCGAGCCTGGTGAGGCCCCTGGGGCTGGTCTCCGGCATGGATCTCTCCCGTTTTATCGATCATTTGGGAACGTGCACACACAGCGGCGGCGGTGTGAGCCCAACATAACCGCACAGCAACAACCATTGACAAGTGTCCGGGATGTTTCTCTACTGTGAACGCTCACAGAGAGCATCTCAGGTCCTCGCGACGGGCGAGGACCCGGCTCAAGTGATTCGCATGGCAGGTTTCCGCACCAGGCGGGGACCCAGGTCAGGGGAGAGATCCATGCCCAACACGAAGCGCACCCGCCTCGTGGCATCCACCATCGCCGTCGCCCTCGGCGCCACCGCCCTCGCCGCCTGCGGCTCGTCCGACTCGGACAGCAAGACCGAGTCCGGTCCGGTCTCGCTGACGTACTGGACCTGGACGCCCGGCATGGACAAGGTCGTGGACCTGTGGAACAAGGGTCCGGGCAAGAAGGACCAGATCACGGTCACGGTGAAGAAGCAGGCGTCCGGCGACTCGCTGATCACCAAGATCCTCACGGCGCACAAGGCGAAGAAGGCGCCCGACCTGGTGCAGGCCGAGTACCAGGCGCTGCCGACGCTGGTCAGCAACGACGCGCTGGCCGACATATCGAAGGACGTCGGCGACACCAAGAGCAAGTTCGCCGACGGCGTGTGGCAGCAGACCACCCTGGGCACGGACGCGGTCTACGCGATCCCGCAGGACATCGGGCCGATGATGTTCTACTACCGTCAGGACCTGTTCAAGAAGTACGGCCTGACGGTCCCCACCACCTGGGAGCAGTTCGCCGAGACGGCCCGCGTGCTGAAGAAGAAGGCGCCGGACAAGGACCTCACCACCTTCTCCGCCAACGACTCCGGCCTCTTCGCGGGCCTCGCCCAGCAGGCCGGCGCCAAGTGGTGGACGACCTCCGGCGACAAGTGGAAGGTCGGCATCGACGACGCGGCCACCAAGAAGGTCGCCGGCTTCTGGGGCGGCCTGGTCAAGGAGGGCGCCATCGACAACCAGCCGATGTACACCCCTGCCTGGAACAAGGCCCTCAACACCGGCAAGCAGATCGCCTGGGTCTCCGCCGTGTGGGCGCCGGGCACGCTGACCACGGCCGCGCCCGAGACCAAGGGCAAGTGGGCCATGGCCCCGCTCCCCCAGTGGTCCGCGGGCGACAACGTCACCGGCAGCTGGGGCGGCTCCTCCACCGCCGTCACCACGGACTCCGCCCACCAGGCGGCCGCCGCCAAGTTCGCCGCCTGGCTGAACACCGACGGCTCCGCGCTGCAGGCGCTGGCCAAGGAGAGCGGCATCTACCCGGCCGCCACCAACGCCCAGACCAGCGGCGCCTTCGCCCAGCCGCCGGCCTACTTCTCGAACCAGTCGGACTTCTACACCAAGGCCGCCGCGATCGCGAAGACCACGGCGCCCTCCGCCTGGGGCCCGAATGTGAACGTCGCCTACACGACCTTCAACGACGCCTTCGGCGCCGCCGCCAAGAACAAGTCGGACTTCACCGCCGCCCTGGCCAAGATGCAGGACGCCACGGTCGCCGACCTCAAGAAGCAGGGCTTCGAGGTCTCCGAGTGACCACCGCACGCCGGAGGTCGTACGGGGTCAAGGGGGCCCCGTACGCCTTCCTTCTCCCCGCAACGACCCTCTTCACCCTGTTCTTCGCCCTGCCCATCGGCTATGCGGTCTACCTCAGCTTCCGCAAAGTGCACGTCTCCGGGCTCGGCCTGGGTTCGGGCGCCCGCAAGGAGGTCTGGGCCGGCCTGGAGAACTACACCGACGCCCTCACCGACAACGAGCTGATCGACGGGGCCCTGCGCGTCCTCGGCTACGGCTGCATCGTCGTGCCGGTGATGCTGGGCCTCGCCCTGCTGTTCGCGCTGATGCTCGACTCGGACAAGGTGCGCTTCGCGCCGTTCACCCGGCTCGCGATCTTCCTGCCGTACGCCATCCCCGGCGTGGTGGCGGCGTTGATGTGGGGCTTCCTGTATCTGCCGGACGTCAGCCCGTTCTACTACCTGCTCGAGAAGCTGCACATGCCGCAGCCCAACCTCCTCGACGGGGGTCCGCTGTATCTCGCCATGGCGAACATCGCGGTGTGGGGCGGCACCGGCTTCAACATGATCGTCATCTACACCTCGCTGCGGGCCATCCCGGCCGAGGTGTACGAGGCGGCGAAGCTGGACGGCGCCACGCCGCTGCAGATCGCCCTGAGGATCAAGATTCCGATGGTGGCGCCCTCACTGGTGCTGACCTTCTTCTTCTCGATCATCGCGACGCTCCAGGTGTTCAACGAGCCGACCACCCTCAAGCCGCTGACCAACTCCCTGCCGCTGACGTGGAGTCCGCTGATGAACGTGTACCAGGACGCGTTCCGCAAGGGCGACATCTACCAGGCGGCCGCCGAGGCCGTGATCATCGCCCTCGCGACGCTCGTCCTGTCCTTCGGCTTCCTGCGGGCAGCGAACCGTCGTCAGAAGCAGGAGGCAGCACGATGAGTTCTCTTGCCGTCCACAAGGCCCCGTCCGCGGCCGGCACCACCGGTGCCGCCCAGGACCGTCCGCCGCTGCGCCGCCGTATCGCACTGGTCCCGACGATCACGCTGGTGCTCGGCGCGATCTACACGCTGCTGCCGGTGGCGTGGGTGATCATCGCGTCCACCAAGTCCGGGCGTGAGCTGTTCTCCACGTTCACGTTCCTGCCGGGCACCGGCTTCGCCGACAACATCAAGCAGCTCAACGCCTACCGTGACGGCGTGTACTGGAAGTGGATGGGCAACTCCGCCCTGTACGCCGGTCTCGGCGCCCTGCTGTCCACGGTGGTGTCGTCCTTCAGCGGCTACGCGCTCGCGACCTACCGCTTCCGCGGCCGCGAGACGATGTTCAACATCCTGCTCGCGGGCGTGCTGATGCCGCCGATCATCCTCGCCATCCCGCAGTACCTGCTGCTGGCAAAGGCCGACCTCACGGACTCCTACCTGTCCGTGATGCTGCCGCAGATCCTCTCCCCCTACGGCGTCTACCTCGCCCGCATCTACGCGGCCGCGGCCGTCCCCGGGGATGTGGTGGAGGCCGGGCGGATGGACGGGGCAAGCGAGTGGCGGATCTTCACCCGGGTCGCGCTGCCGATGATGGTGCCCGGCCTGGTGACGGTGTTCCTGTTCCAGTTCGTGGCGATCTGGAACAACTTCCTGCTGCCGTACATCATGCTCAGCGACGACGAGAAGTTCCCGATCACGCTCGGCCTGTACACACTCCTGGAACAGGGATCGAACCAGCCGGCGCTGTACACCCTGGTGATCACAGGGGCGTTCCTCGCGGTACTCCCGCTGATCGCGCTGTTCCTGGTCATCCAGCGCTTCTGGAGCCTCGATCTGCTCTCCGGGGCCGTAAAGTCATGACCATGAGCAACACGGGGGGCCGACGCAGACCGCCGACGATCCACGACGTGGCCCGCGAGGCGGGGGTCTCACGGGGCACCGTCTCGCGAGTGCTCAACGGCGGGCACTACGTCAGCCCGTCCGCCCAGGAGGCGGTCAACGCCGCGATCCGCAAGACGGGTTACGTCGTCAACCGGCACGCCCGTTCGCTGATCACCGGACGTTCGGACTCGGTCGGCTTCCTGCTGACGGAGCCTCAGGAGCGGTTCTTCGAGGACCCCAACTTCAACGTCCTGCTGAGCGCCTGCACCCAGGCGCTGGCCGCGCACGACATCCCGCTGCTGCTGATGCTGGCGGGCACCGAGGACGAACGGCGGCGCATAACCCGGTACATCACCGCCGGGCACGTCGACGGGGTGCTGCTCGTCTCCAGCCACTCCGGGGACCCGGTAGCGGAGCAGCTGCGCGAGGCGGGGGTGCCCCTCGTCCAGTGCGGCAAGCCCATGGGGCTCGGCTCCAAGGTGAGCTACGTGGCGGCGGACGACCGGGACGGCGCCCGTGACATGGTGCGCCACCTGCTCTCGCGAGGGCGCCGCCGGATCGGCATGGTGAGCGGCCCGCTGGACACCCCGGGCGGCGTCGATCGCCTCGCCGGCTACAAGGAGGTGCTCACAGAGGCGGGCGTCGAGATCGACGAACGGCTCATCGTCTCCGGCGACTACAGCCGGGCGAGCGGCGATGCGGGCTGCGAACGGCTGCTGGCGCAGGCCCCGGACATGGACGCCGTGTTCGTGGCCTCCGACCTGATGGCACAGGGTGCCCTGGCGGCACTGCGCCGAGCAGACCGCCGGGTGCCCGAGGACGTGTCCGTGGGCGGCTTCGACGACTCCATCGCGGCGACGGAGGCCACCCCCGCCCTCACCACGATCCGCCAGCCCTACGACCGAATCAGCTCCGAGATGGTACGGGTGCTGCTGGCACAGATCGGCGGCGAGGACCCGGCGGCGGTGATTCTGCCGACGGAGCTGGTGAAGCGGGAGTCGACGTGAGGTGGCCGGGGCCGGTCAGTGGGGACGGACCCGGCGCCAGAGGGCTTGGGCCATGCGTTCGCCGCGGTCGCGCAGGTCGGCGTCTCTTGCTGCCGCCAGGAGCAGTGGAAGCGGGTGTCCGCCTCGCGGGCGTGGCTGAGTGCGGCGTCACAGGCCTCGCGGAGTGCCTCCAGCCGCTTGTCGATCTCGTGGGGTAGACGGATCCGGTCGGGGCCCGGGATCGCGTCGGGGCCTGTAGTAGGCGTCATCGCGTGGAGGTATGCCGGCCGCGTAGCGGAGGCTGGCGAGTTCGAGACAGATGAGCATGCGGTGCCAGCGGTAGCGGACGACGAATGCCTGGACGCTCTCATCGCGCAGCTGCTTCGGCCGCAGACGGGCCAGGTGTGCGGGATGGGCGGGATCTCCCTGCGCCTCGTCGATCAGGAGAGTGTGGACCGCTTCCATGGCGGCAACGGCACGGTAGACGGGCCGTTGAGGCGGCACGATCGCGTCTCCCGCCCGCGACGCGGCTCGCGCGGCTGGAGCGTCATTGTCGAACAAAGCGAGGGACACCTGCAACGCCGGAACCCAGCAGCGCTCCCACACCAAGTGCACATGGAGGGCGCTCAACTCCGACCACCGTTGCGCTTCTTCACGCCTGCCCAATTTCAGAGCCACCGAGAGCGTCTCGCAGAGCTCCCCAGTTGTCGTCGCGCAGGAAGTTGTCCCGCGCCGCGGTGGGCGTGAGGTCCCGGGTGTTGATGACGCCGTTGACGAAGCGGGCCCACTGGGGCAGGACGTCCTGCTGGTCCTCGATCCTGCCGACCACGCCGTGCTCCGCGGCCCGTCGGCGGGTGCCGTCATGGGCGTTCTGGATGAGTTCGCGAATGAACACCTTCTTCTCGCTGTAGAGGTTGTTCGCGATCATCCGGATGAGGCCTTCGAAGTCGAAGGTCATTTCGTGCATCTCTGGTTCCCCCCAGTCCCCCCGCGCGCACGCGCGACACTCCGTGAGGCCCCCCTCACGCAGTGTTTCGGCGGTAGCGGACCGGTCAGGATTGGAGAAGCCGCCGGACCACCCTCCGCCCTAGCGTGGAATCACCGACGAATTCCGTCGGGCCACCCCATACGGAGGAGCCATCATGACCGCGGGCCTCAAGACGATCATCTACCCCGTCAAGGACATTGCCCGGGCGAAGGCCCTGTTCAGCGCCCTGCTGCAAGTGGAGCCGTACGCGGATGCGCCGTACTACGTCGGCTTCAAGGACGCCGGGCAGGACGTCGGCCTCGACCCGAACGGACACGCGAAGGGCCTCACCGGGCCGGTGCCGTACTGGCACGTCGACGACATCCGGGGGCGGCTCGCCGCTCTGGTGGACGCCGGGGCGGAGGTGGTCCAGGACGTTCAGGACGTCGGCAACGGCAGGCTGATCGCTTCACTGAAGGACGCCGACGGCAATCTGGTCGGGCTGCTCCAGGACCCGCCCGCCTGACGACCCGCCGGGCTGCATGCACCCGCATTCATTGCACAGTCAACTAATGGCTGATTCGGTGTTACCGTGCAGGTATGGCAGTGAAGACGGCCGAGTCCGGGCTCGAGGAGAGATGGCGGGACATCCTCTCCGTGCACGCCCGCACGATGTGCGAGATCGACCGGGTCCTGCACCCGCACGGTCTGGGCGCGAGCGATTTCGAGGTGCTCGACATCCTCGCGTCCGAGGCACCCGGCGAGGGCGACCAGTGCCGGGTGCAGAACCTCGCGGGACGGGTCCATCTCAGCCAGAGCGCGCTCTCACGGCTGATCGGCCGGCTGGAGAAGGACGGCCTGGTGGAGCGTTCTGTCTGCTCGGAGGACCGGCGCGGGGTGTATGTCGCCCTGACCGGCAAGGGCCGCGACCTGCACACCGAGGTGCTGCCGCTGCAGCGTGCGGTGCTGGCCCGGCTGCTGGGCAGCCGGGCCGCGGCCCACGGTTCTTCCTAGAGCTCGGGGTGAGCTCGCTGCATGCTCGGCGTCACAGCTGTGCGGTCGTCTGCTCCCCGGCCGCGCTGCCTGCGAGCCACTGGGACCAGCTCAGGTTGAACGAGGCGTAGCCGTTGTCGGCCGGGGCCTTGCCACGGGGCGAGCCGGTGACGGTGACCGGGTCGCCCTGCTTGACCTGGCCGTAGAACCACTTGGCGTCCGACATGGACAGATGGACGCAGCCGTGCGAGCCGCGGGCACTGCCGCTTCCCGGGTTGGGGTCGCCGGTCGAGTAGTGGACGTACGTGCCGGACTGGGTCAGGTGGACGTCCCAGGGCAGCGTCAGGTCGTAGAAGTTGGGGCTGCCCTTGTCACAGCTGATGCCGACGCTGCAGGAGGTCATGTGGACCTTCTCCTGCTTGTCGATGACGGCCATCGTGCCGTCCCACGTCGGGTACTGGGCGCTTCCCGCATTGATCGACAGGGTGCGCACCAGCTTGCCGTTGCGGGTCACCTTCATGGTGTGGCCGGTCACCGAGACATCCGCGCGCACGTCGTCGCCGATGGTGAAGGTGTGCGTGTAACCGTGCACGCCGTAGCGTCCGTTGCCGTTGCTGACGCCCTTCAGGTCGGCGTCGATCTTCACCTTCGTGCCGGAGGGCCAGTACGTCTTCGGCCGCCAGTCGGCGCGCCTGTCGCCCATCCAGTGCCAGGCGCCGGCCACCGACTGCGAGGCGCTGACCTTCATGTGCTTCTCGACGGTGGCCCGTGCCTTGGCCGCCACCGGGTTCGTGAAGATCACCGAGATCGGCATGGCCACGCCGACCGTGGTTCCCGTCTGCGGGGTGATCGTCTCCAGCAGCATCGGCGGGCCCGCGGGCTTCGTCGGTGACGGCGAGGCGCTCGCACCCGCCTTGCCGCCCGCCTTTCCGTCGTCCGCGCTCGCCTTGCTGCTGCCCGCACCGCCGCAGGCACTCGTGGCCGCCAGCATCGCCACCGTGACGAGTGCGATCCCTATGCTGCCCTTGCGCCGTCCCACGACCTGCCCCACTCTCTCGCTCCTCGGCCCCGAAGGACCCGCCTTCCTGTCAGACAGTTACGGCATGGGCGGCAGTTGCATCAGGCGGGTAGATCTTTAGTGATCCATGTCACGCCGGAGCGCATCCCTGGAGCATGAACGCGATCACGTCGTCCAGCCCGTGCTCGTCCGCCTCCGGCGGCAGCATGCCGGTCACCGCGAGGTCGGCGTAGCCGTGCAGGGCCGCGAACACCGGGAGGCCGACGCGCTCCATCGGGCCCTCCCGCACCTCACCCTGGGCCTGACCCTCGCCGATCAGCCGGACGACCAGGGTCGACCAGCGCTGCTCGGCCTCGCGCAGCGCGTCGGAGGCCTCCGGGTCGTGCTTGATCGAGTACATCAGGTCGAGCAGCTCGGCGTTGTCCCGTGCGAAACCCACATACGCACGGACCATCGCGTCGAGCCGCTTGGCGAACGCCTCCCCCACGCCGTCCTGCGAGGCCCCGAGGACGGCGGTCAGCCGCTCGAATCCGGTCAGCGCGAGCGCGTCAAGGAGTGCCTGCTTGTCCTTGAAGTGGCGGCTCGGCGCGGCATGGCTGACGCCGAGGTCCCGGGCGAGTTCGCGCAGGGACAACGCGGCCGGCCCCTTCTCGCGGAGCGTCTCCTCGGCACGGGTCAGCAGGGCGGCGCGGAGGTCTCCGTGGTGGTAGCGGCGATTGCGGGTGTGCATGGGCGTCAGTGTATCGGTCATGTTTGTGGCGCCTACATTGTTGTCGGCGTCACCATTGTTGTCATTGACAGCATTGTTGACACCGCCTACATTGGCGGGCATGACTACTCAACCCAGCAAGTGGAACGTCACCGACATCCCCGACCAGACCGGCCGCACCGCCGTCGTGACCGGCGCCAACAGCGGGCTCGGCATCGCCACCGTCGAGGCGCTGGCCGGTGCGGGCGCGCATGTGGTGCTCGCCGTGCGGGACGTGAAGCGCGGCGAGGCCGCTGCCGCAGGCGTGCGAGGGAGCGTGGAGGTGCGCCGGCTCGACCTCGCCGATCTCACCTCGGTGCGCGAGTTCGCCGCCGGCTGGCAGGGCGGCCTTGATCTGCTCGTCAACAACGCCGGTGTCATGAACATCCCGGAGTCCGCCACCAAGGACGGCTTCGAGATGCAGTTCGGCACCAATCACCTGGGGCACTTCGCCCTGACGAACCTGCTGCTGCCGCACATCACCGACCGGGTGGTGACCGTGTCCTCCGGTGCGCACAAGATGCCGGGCAGCCCCCGCATCCACTTCGACAACCTCAACCTCACCGGCGAGTACGCGCCCATCACGGCGTACAGCCAGTCCAAGCTGGCCAATCTGCTCTTCACCCTCGAACTGCAGCGCCGCCTTGCCGAGTCGGGCTCGTCCGTACGTGCCCTTGCCGCCCACCCCGGCTACGCGGCGACAAACCTCCAGAGCCATGACGGCAGTGCACTGCGACGGGCCCTCATGCGGGTCGGCAACCGTTTCATGGCCCAGGACAGCGAGGCCGGCGCCCTGCCGACGCTGTACGCCGCCGTGCAGGACCTGCCCGGTGCGAGCTATGTCGGCCCGGACGGCCTCGGCGAGATGCGCGGCGCCCCGACCCTGGTCGGCCGCTCACCGGCAGCCAGCGACCCGGCCACCGCCCGCCGCCTGTGGACGGTCTCAGAGGAGCTCACCGGGGTGACCTTCCCCCAGTCGGCTTCGCTCCCGGCCTAGCCCGCCGTCAGATCGTTCTCGACGGCGGGCGCCATCTGGTCGAACCAGGCCTGGGTCTCGGTCCGTTGGAGTATCCGGTCGAGTCGGAGGGTGGGCGTCATGTGCTCGAAGACGCGGCCGACCCCCATGCCGAAGGTGCCGTTGGGCGGATGCAGGACGAGCACCCGGGTGCCGTCGAGCGGCTCGATGTCGGCCGGGACGCCGTCGGGGTACACATGGCCGCCGTGCCTGTCGAAGAGGCGGAAGCGGCATATCGCGGGATCGCTCGTTCCCAGGTTCGAGTCGCCGTCGGTGGCCGCCTCCACCCATGAGTGCGCGCGGCGCTCCCCCGCGACCAATCCCTGCTCGGGATCGCCGATCAGCCGTTCCGCGAGGAGGGTGTGCAGCTGGAAGATGTCCCCGATGGCGCCCATCGTCAGGGCGTACCCCATGCGGGTGCGGGGATCCAGGACGAGCAGCGGCTCGTCGGCTTGCCGAGGGTCTTGACCAGTCGGCCATTGCTCGCGCTCACCGGCTCCGGCAGCGGTCTCCGCCGGGTCGCCTCGGCCCAGAGCTCCGGCACCGCCGCATTGAGCATCATGGCTTCCGAGGCCCGTTGTGGCAGGACGTCGACCAGGGCTGGGCGAGCCACCCCACTCCACGCAGGCCCCCGCCGGCACGGCCGTGGCGGCGTAGTCGCCCTGAAGGTCGCGCAGCCACGGAGCGAGCGCCTCGATCACCGCGGTCGCGCTCTCGGCGCCACCGACGCGGGCGGCCTCGGCGAGCCGGCCCATGGTCTGGCGGTGACCGGGGCCGGAGCGGGACCTCATCTGCGCGACGAGTTCGTCGACGAGCCGGATGATCTCTGTGGGCACGGCCGTATGCCGGCAAGCACCCCGGACGGCCCGTGATCAGGGAGCGCTTCCGCCGGCCTGGCCCGGCTGCCCCGGCCGGTTCTCGCCGGGCCTGCGATCCGCCGGTCTGCGGGGCGGGATCGGCGTCGACGCGAAGGCGCGCGGCCCCGTCCACAGCGCGGGTACGGCATCACAGCGGCGGCACATCTCGTAGGCGATCGCCTCGTAGTTGACCCGCCATCCGTGGAAGTGCGGCCAGGCGTCGGCGACGCTGCGTTCGGCACTGAAGCCCGCCGCTTCCAGCATCGCGACCGCGGCCTCGAACTCGACGTAGGTCAGACGCAGGGCGGCGTCCGGAGCGGGATCCGGGTCGAAGGGGAAGCGCTGGACACGGGCGATGTCACGCAGGGCGGTGAAGCCGGCCCGCAGCACCAGACGGGCCTCCGGCGGGGCGCTGCGCGGGGTGAGCGCCAGCTGTACGGCCGCCGCATCCATCACGGCGACCAGACCCACCAGCCAGTGCCGGTAGGGCCGGGGCGAGCGGAACGCCATCAGGACCGGGTACGTGGAGTGGCTCTCGCCGATGTCGGAGGCCAGCCGCTCCCAGGCCCGGTACAGCTCCGGCAGTGCGGTCTCGGTGTCGACCAGCCACTGCCGGGCCAGGATCTCCGGACCCCAGGCGGGCTCGCCGGCCCGGGACTGCAGCAGGGTCACCTCCAGTTCGCGCCGGTTGTAGGCGGCGTAGAGCGTGGGCAGGTAGGCGATCTGCAGGGCGATCAGGACCGGGCCCGTGGCCGCCGCGACGAAGTCGAGCGCGGAAAGCCGCAGCCGGTCGCCGCTGGCGAAACCGAGGGTGAGCAGGCTGGAGCCCGCCTCCCGGAAGGAACTGCTCCAGGACAGCCCGGACACGGCGTGCAGCAGCAGCCCGAAGCCGGTCAGCGCTCCGCCCAGCCAGGTCGCGAGCATGCCGATCAGGATCAGCGGAGCGAGCCAGGTCTGCGCGCGGTCGACAGCGCCGTAGCCGCCGCGTATCGCCGCCAGCCCCAGCAGGCGGCGCAACACCCACCACAGCCGGTACACCAGCATCGAGTAGAGCCCTCGCGGCACCACCAGGGTCCGCAGCACGCTGGCGACCGTGACCGCCAGCAGCAGCCCGCCGGCCACGCCGGAGATCCACGTCATGCGGCCATTGTGGACCGCTGCGGCATGCGGTGATCAGTTACGGCCGCGGAGGCGGAAAGACCGGGTGGTCTGCGGGGTCGGGCAGGGCGGTCAGGACCGCGGACACCTTGGGCATGCTGCCGTACTTCTCGCGGTGGGCCCCGTCAGGGGCGGACAGTTCGCCTCGGGCACTTCCTGCGCGGTGAGGTCCTTGGTGCGGCCGCGGACGATCAGCCGGCAGTCGGGCGAGCCGCGCAGGTTCACTGCCCAGTCGCTCAGGCCACGGTAGGAGACGAGGTAGCGCTCGCCCTCGTGCTCCAGGACGGCGCCGGGCACCGTCTGCCGGCGCCCGCTGTGCCGGCCGCAATACCGAGAGCCGGAATGACGGACGGTTCACCAGGCCCTATGCGGCGCCGAAATCGGGAAGCGTGACCGACCCGTCCTCGGCCAGGGGAAACCCGGGGTTGTGGGCGATCTCCCAGGCGTGGCCGTCCGGGTCGACGAAGGCGCTCGAGTAGAACCCGATGGCGTTGGTGGCGGCGGGCTTGGTGATGGTGCCGCCTGCCCGCTGGACGGCGGCGAGCAGTGCGTCGACCTCCGCCTCGGAGCGGACGTTGTGCGCGAGGGCCATCCCGCCGAAACCCCCGGCAACTCCCGGCTCCAGGCCGCAGTCACGGGCGAGTTTCTCGCGGCTCCACAGGACCAGCCCCAGACCGCCCGCCTGGAAGAAGACGGTCTCCTCGACTTCCTGGCCCCGCCAGCCCAGCGCCTCGTAGAAGCGCTTGGCGCGGGCGAGATCGGACACTCCCAGCGTGATCAATGTGATGCGCTGTTCCATGCGATCACGTTACTGCGGCCGCATGCGTCCCACTTCTGCCGCAGCAGATCCGGTACGGCGGCGAAGGCGACCTCGGCCGTCGCCGGGTCGGCGCCGGGGCAGGCACGCCGTGTGCGGCGGGCGTCCTGATCGCGCGGCGGCGGATCGCGCACGGGTCCTCGACGGCGACCAGCTGCATCGGAGCGGCACGGCCTGGCGCCCGGGGACGGCGTGCCCGGGCAGCGGGAGGCCGCCGACGCGGACCCGTCACCCACACGTTGCAGCGGCGGCTCAAGGACGTGTTCGACCCGCGATGAAATGCCACGAACCGCCGTGTTCTGCGGGCAGTCGCGGCGCGTCCGGGAGCGGCGCGGCGGGCGAGGCAGTCGTATCGTCTGGCGCGGCGACGCGGGCGCCCGGGCATGAGCGGGGTCGGCGCCGTTCATCTCCCGGGCCCGGCGCCGCCCCCAGGGCCGTCAGGGCCGGACCAGCAGGGTCCGTACACCCTCGGAGGTGAGCGTCAGCGGGTGCTCGGACCCGGCGTCGATGGTGAGCGACAGATCGTCGGCAGGCCACTGCGAGGCCAGCGCACCGAGCGGCACCAGGCGGTAGCGGGAGACGAACGGCAGCAGCCCGGCCATCTCCCCTTCCGAGGTGAACACGGGCACCACCGGGTCGCCGCCCGGCTGCTCCAGGACCGGCAGCGCCACCGCGCTCGGATCCACTGCATCCTCCTGGCTCGCGTCATCGGGCACGGGCACCAGCACCTCGCTGCCGGCGAGCGTGTCCAGCGCCGCCGTGTCCTCGGTGTTCACGGCCAGCGCGTCCAGCGCCTGCCGGGCCGGTGTGGTGGTGTGGTCGTTGGCAGGTATCTCCATGGCAGATCCCCTGGTAGCGGCGGTCGTACGGCCCGCCCGGGACAAGATCGGCCCCCGGCACGGTCCTGCTCGCGTACCCGATCCCAACCAGCCCATTCATCCGTTCCCCAGGAAATCACCACGGGTGGTTGCCTCAGGGAATCAGTGGTATGTCCTGCGAGGGCAGTCCCAGTCGGTCGCAGCCGACCCGGCGGGTCAGCGGCTCCGCCATGCCGG
The DNA here is from genome assembly GCF_000720765.1 of Streptomyces sp. NRRL S-646. Lineage (GTDB taxonomy): Bacteria > Actinomycetota > Actinomycetes > Streptomycetales > Streptomycetaceae > Streptomyces. Next base: position 105,898 of record NZ_JODC01000001.1, on the reverse strand, counting down.
CTCCCACATGCGTCCAGTACGTGGCCGCGTCCCGGAAGTAGCGCTGCATCCGCTCGCCGTCGCGGGCGTGCCGGGAGCCGGCCGTGCGGAAGAGGATGCCCTGCAGCACGTCCCAGGCGGCGCGCCCGGCGTTCAGGAACATCAGCGCGAGCCGGTTGTCCTCGACGACGGTGAAGGGGGCCTCCCCAGTGACGTTGCGTCGGCAGGTCTCCATCCAGTCCTGCGCGGTCTGCCGCAGCGCCGCCTCGGCCATGTCGATGATGCCGAGCGCCTCGCCGAGGTGACGCTGGTAGTCGTGCAGGTCGGCCCGGGTGCGGTCCGGTTCCAGGGTGAGGGGGCGGGCGGCCACGACCCGGGCGTACTCGTCGGCGGCCGCGTACGCGGTGCCGATCATGATGGCGGCCAACTCCCCGTGGAAGAAGCTCGGCGCCCGCCCGGCGTACATCGGATTGCCGTGCAGTGTCGAGCCGACGCTGCCGCCCTCGACCGGCAGGTCGAGCAGGAAGGCCTCGCGGGTGAGGTGGGCCGGGATGCGGGCCTGCTCCATGTGGATGCTGTTGGAGCCGCTGCCGCGCAGGCCGAGGACGCCGTGCCAGTCGTCGAGCACCGTCCACACCGAGCGCGGCGCGACGAACAGCACGGGCGGCCCCGGCGTCTCGCCAGGTGCGGCCGGGGCGCGCAGGGTCTGGCCGACGTAGTGCGTCGAATAGGGGGCGCCGGAAGAGTACGGCCAGATGCCGTCCAGGACGACATGGCCGTTGCCGTCGGGCTGTGCGACCCCGACGGGTACGACGGTGGACGCGGCCCGGAAGTCTCCGTCGGCGCCGAAGATCTCGTCCTGTGCCTGCTCGTCGAAGAGGGTGGCGACCTGGAGCACATGGGCGGCGGTCAGCGAGAGCGCCCACCCTGTGGAGGGGCAGCCGCGCGCGATCTCGGTGACCACGCGGTAGAAGACCGGCAGGCCGAACTCGTAGCCGCCGTAGCGCCGTGGCTGGAGCATCCGGTAGAAGCCGGCCCTGAGGAAGTCCTCGTGGGTGTCCTTGGGGTAGTGCGTCAACCGCTCGGTCTCCGGCTGACGTTCGAGCAGGACGGGCCTGAGCGCAACGGCGCGCTCGATGATGTCGTGTTCGGTGAGGTCGGGTTCGGGAGCGGCGAGCACGGTGCCTCCTGACGGGTGGGGCCGTCGGTTACGTGACGCGATAGAGGTGATTGAACCCGGCAAGTGCCTTGCGGGTACCGACCGGATAAGGCCAAGGTCGCCCGACACTCAGGTGAGCAGGCGCCACGGGAGCGCCCGCTCGTCGGCGCCGCCCCGCCCGTCCGGCTCCACCCGGTACACCTGGGCGCCCGGCACCCGCGTCACCGTCTCCGTCAGCTGCCCGTCCAGGAACAGTGCGCCCACCCCGTCGTCCAGTGCCCATCCGGCGGGCAGCGAGCCGTCGGCGACCGCAGCACGGTACGAGGGACGGCGGCCCGGCTCGCTGTCGTAGTGCGGGCAGACCGAGCCGGTCAGCAGGCCCAGTCCGTCCGGGAGGAAGGTGAGGGGGCCGAAGGAGTCGGTGTGCGATCCCTCGGCCCAGCAGTTGGCGCCGGCGCTGATGCCGCACAGCAGGGTGCCCCGGTCGTAGGCCTCGCGCAACAGCCGGTCCACGCCGTGTGTGCGCCACACGGCCAGCATGTTCGCGGTGTTGCCGCCGCCCACGTACACGACGTCCTGCGCCAGGATGAACGCCCGCAGGGCTGCGTCGTCCAACTCCCGCCGGAACAACGGCAGTACGGACGGCTCACCGGTGTGGCGTGACCGGAACACGTCGTAGAACCGTTCGACATACGCGGCGGCGTCCCCGCTGGCGGTGGGCACGAAGCACACACGGGGGCGGGTGGTGCGCGCGTGGCTCAGCAGCCAGTCGTCCAGAAGGCCGTCGTCGTCGAGGCTGAAGCCGCCGCCGAGGAGGGCCAGACGGCGCTGCTTGAGCGGGGATTCGCTCACCCCGCCTCCCCGAGGAGGTCGGCGACGGTGGTCACGCGGATCAGCGGGCGGTACAGGTCCATGACGTGCAGCGCCTTGGCGTGCGAGTCGTCGTCCGCGCCGGCGCAGGCGTCGGCGGCGACCAGCACCTCCACACCGACGTCGGCGGCGGCGAGCGCGGTGGACAGGACGCAGCAGTCGGTGCTGACACCGGCCAGGACCAGGCGCCCCTCGGGGCCGATGTGCCGGGCGAGTTCCGGGGTCCACTTGCCGAAGGTGGCGGCGTCGACGACATGCCGTGCGTGAGGGGTGAACTCGTCGGCCAGTTCCCAGAGTTGGGCGTTCGGCGGTTGGAGGGCGAAGGGCCACTGTTCGTAGTACGTCTGCCAGGCACCCTCGGGTTCGGCGGGGGCCAGGAAGCGGGTGAAGGCGACCCGGTCGCCGTAGGCCGGCAGCAGGCGTCGTACTCCCGCCGCCGCCTCGGTGAAGCGGGGGGCGGCCCAGGGACTTTCGGGGTCGGCGAAGACGCGCTGCATGTCGATGACGGCGAGCAGTCCGGTGGCGGACGAGGTCATGCGATCGGCACCTCCTCCCCCGTCGCCGGGCTGGGCGCCTCTGCCTCCTGGGCACGGACGCGGGCGCGCCCCAGGGCCAGGGTGCCGAGGAAGGCCGGCGCGAGGGCGGCGAGGACGCCGAGGTTGGCGGAGGCCCAGGCGCCGGACTTGCCGCCGAGGCCGAACGGTTCGAGGAGGTAGCCCTGCCAAGTCAGCCAGCTCGCGGCCGAGTTGGTGACCAGTCCCCAGCCGACGGCGGTGGCGGCGAGGGTGAGGAGCAGTGGGGCGGGCGGTACGTCGCCGTAGCGGCCGGCGGGGCGGTAGAGGTCGCGCTCGTCGTAGTCGCGGCGGCGCAGAGCCAGGTCGGCGAGCATGATGCCGCACCAGGCGGCGATGGGGACGCCGAGGGTGGTCAGGAAGCCCATGAACTGGCCGAGGAAGTCGTCGGCGAAGAAGACGATGTAGATCGCACCGGCGATCATCAGGACGCCGTCGACGAAGGCGGCCAGGTAGCGGGGGATCCTGAGGCCTGCCGACAGCAGGGCGAGGCCGGAGGAGTAGATGTCGAGGACTGCGCCGCCGACCAGTCCGAGCACGGCGACCACGGCGAACGGGACCAGGAACCAGGTGGGCAGGATGCTCGTCAGGGCGCCGATGGGGTCGGCGGCGACGCCCGCGAAGAGCGGGGTGGAGGAGCCGGCCAACAGCAGGCCGAAGACCAACAGGAGCAGCGGGGCCACGGACGCGCCGAACGTCGTCCAGCCGATCACGCCCCGGCTGGACGAACTGCGCGGCAGATAGCGGGAGTAGTCGGCGGCGGCATTGACCCAGCCGAGGCCGAAGCCGGTCATCATGAACACCAGCGCGCCGATGAACTCCTGGGCGGAGCCCGCCGGGATCGCGCTGACGGTGCTCCAGTGGATGTGGTCGGCGACCAGCACGATGTACACGATGGTCAGGACGCCGGTGACGACCGTGATCACGGTCTGCAGCCGCATGATCAGGTCGAAGCCCATCACGCCGCCTATGACGGTCAGCGCGCCGACCAGGACGAGAGCGACCACCTTGGTCTCCGTGCCGCCTCCCCAGCCGAGCCGTCCGAACACGGTCGCGGTGGCCATGGTGGCAAGCGCGCACAGCACGGTCTCCCAGCCGACGGTGAGCACCCAGGAGATCACCGAGGGCAGGCGGTTGCCGCGCACCCCGTACGCGGCGCGGCTGAGGACCATGGTGGGCGCCGACCCGCGTTTGCCGGCCACTGCGATGAAACCGCAGAGCAGGAACGAGAAGACGATGCCGATGACGCCCGCGGTCAGCGCCTGCCAGAAGGAGATCCGGAAGCCCAGCGCGAAGGCGCCGTAACTCAGCCCCAGGATGGAGACGTTGGCGCCGAACCAGGGCCAGAACAGGGTCCGCGGGGTGCCCTTGCGCTCGGCGTCGGCGATGACGTCGAGGCCATGCGTCTCCACCTGGAGCTGTCGGCCCACGGCTCTGTTGTCGGGAGTGTCCGGGGAGTCTGCCATCGTCGTCCTACCTGTCCGGGCGTGTGTTGCCCGAAGCCTTGTCGGCGCAGGTCGGGGCGTCAAGGCGGCACAGGACGGGCGTGCCGGACAGCATTGCGCAGAAGGGCGCGATTCCGTGAACCGCAAGGACGGCCTCGCCCGATGAAGCGGCGAACAGGCAAGATCCCGGTACCCGTTCGGGCACCGGGACCCTCAGGAAGGAACCGGATCGATGACCGCCTTTGTCGCCTTTGCCTTGTACGCCGTGGTGGTCGTGCTGTGCCTGCACGCCTTCGTGGACTGCGTCAGGACACCGGACTCACGGGTCCGCCACCTGCCCAAGGCGATCTGGCTGCTGCTGATGTTCATGGCACCGGTGTTGGGCGGGATCGCCTGGCGCAATCTGGGCAAGGGGCCCGCCCAGCCCTCCCCGCAGCCGGCTCAGCACACCCGGGACTGCGGCGGGCAGACGTTGGCGCAGGTGTAGTTGCCCGGCTGGTCAGGCCGTCGTTTCGGTACGCTCCGGCGCCGTCCAGTGGGTGTGGAAGGTGCCGGGGCAGTCCGTGCGGCGGTAGGTGTGGGCGCCGAAGTAGTCGCGCTGGCCCTGCAGGAGGGCGGCGGGCAGACGGTCGGCGCGCAGGGTGTCGTAGTGGGCGAGGGCGGCGGAGAAGGCGGGGACGGGGATGCCGCGGCGGGCCGCCGAGGCGATGATCTCCCGCCAGGGGACCTGCGCGTCGGTGATCTCCATGGCGAACTCCATCTCGCCGAGCAGGCTGACCAGGTCGCGGTCGAAGGCGTAGGCGGCGCGGATGCGGTCGAGGAAGGAGGCGCGGATGATGCAGCCGCCGCGCCAGATCCGGGCGACGGTGCCGAGGTCGATCTTCCAGCCGTACTCGGCGGCCGCGTCCTGGATCATCTTCCAGCCCTGGTCGTAGGCGATGACCTTCGACGCGTACAGGGCGTGCTCGACCTGTGAGGTGAAGCGTTCGGCCTCGGTGCGGCTGAGCGGGGAGCGGGTGCCGCCGGGCAGGCCCGAGTAGGCGGCGCGCAGGTCGCGCTGGCCGGAGGCGGCGCGGGCGAAGGTGGCCTGGGCGATGGCGGTGACCGGCGAGCCCAGGTCGAGCGCGGTCTGCACGGTCCAGCGGCCGGTGCCCTTCTGGCCTGCGGCGTCCGCGACGACATCGACGAACGGGGCGCCGGTGACCGGGTCGGCATGGGCCAGCACCTCGGCGGTGATCTCGATCAGGTAGGAGCCGAGCCGGCCCTGGTTCCAGCGGCGGAAGACGTCGGCGATCTCGGCCGGGGTGTAGCCGGCGACCTGACGCAGCAGGTCGTAGGCCTCCGCGATGAGCTGCATGTCGGCGTACTCGATGCCGTTGTGGACCATCTTGACGAAGTGCCCGGCGCCGTCGCTGCCGATGTGCGCGGCACACGGTTCGCCGCCGACCTTGGCACTGATGGTCTCGAACATCGGGCCGAGGACGTCGTACGCCTCCGCCGAGCCGCCGACCATGATCGACGGGCCTTCGAGGGCTCCCTCCTCGCCGCCGGAGACGCCGGTGCCGACGAAGTGGATGCCGCGTTCGCGCAGAGTGGCCTCGCGGCGGCGGGTGTCGGCGAAGTGGGCGTTGCCACCGTCGATGATCATGTCGCCGGGCTCCAGCAGCGGGGCGAACTCGTCGATGACCGCGTCGGTGGCCTCCCCCGCCTGCACCATGATCATCAGGCGGCGGGGGCGTTCCAGGGCGGCCACGAAGTCCGCGGGCGTCTCGGCGGGGACGAACGCGCCCTCGTCGCCGTACACCTCCATGAGCGCGCGGGTGCGGCCCGCCGAGCGGTTGTGGACGGCGACGGTGTAGCCGTTGCGGGCGAAGTTCCGCGCCAGGTTGCGGCCCATCACGCCCAGGCCGGTCACGCCGATGGCTGCGGTTGCGTTCATGGTGTACGTCCCTCGGTCGGTCCGGTGGCGGTTGCGGGGCGGGCGTGCCCCATATCCGTCAGGTACGGACGGGCGGCCGGATCGTCTCGATTCCGGGGCACGGACGGGTGCGAGGGACGGTGTGACGAACCCCGCTCAAACGATCGATCAAACAGGGATTAACATATGAGCGCCGCCTAGCTCGAAAGATGGATCTGTGACTGTCAACGACGACTCGTTCACCAACTGGAAGACCCGCGAGGAGATCGCGGAGTCGATGATCCCGATCATCGGGAAGCTGCACCGCGAGCGGGACGTGACGGTCCTGCTGCACAGCCGCTCCTTGGTGAACAAGTCGGTGGTCAGCATCCTGAAGACGCACCGGTTCGCCCGGCAGATCGCCGGCGAGGAGCTCTCGGTCACCGAGACACTGCCGTTCCTGGAGGCGCTCACCGCGCTCGACCTCGGTCCCTCGCAGATCGACATCGGCATGCTGGCGGCGACGTACAAGAGCGACGACCGCGGTCTGTCCGTGGAGGCTTTCACCGCCGAGGCCGTCGCGGGTGCCACGGGCGCCAACAAGATCGAGCGCGGCGAGGGCCGTGACGTCGTCCTGTACGGCTTCGGCCGCATCGGCCGTCTGGTGGCCCGTCTGCTGATCGAGAAGGCGGGCTCCGGCAACGGTCTCAGGCTGCGCGCGATCGTCGTGCGCGGCGGCGGCGAGCAGGACATCGTCAAGCGGGCCTCGCTGCTGCGCCGGGACTCCATCCATGGCCAGTTCCAGGGCACGATCACCGTGGACGAGGCGAGCAGCACGATCTTCGCCAACGGCAACGCGATCAAGGTGATCTACGCGAACGACCCGTCCGAGGTCGACTACACGGCGTACGGCATCAGCAACGCCATCCTGATCGACAACACCGGCAAGTGGCGCGACCGCGAGGGCCTCTCCGAGCACCTGCGCCCCGGCATCGACAAGGTCGTGCTGACCGCGCCGGGCAAGGGCGACGTCCCGAACATCGTGCACGGCGTCAACCACGACACGATCAAGCCGGACGAGCAGATCCTGTCCTGCGCGTCCTGCACCACCAACGCGATCGTGCCGCCGCTGAAGGCGATGGACGACGAGTTCGGTGTGCTGCGCGGCCATGTGGAGACCGTCCACTCGTTCACCAACGACCAGAACCTGCTGGACAATTACCACAAGGCCGACCGCCGCGGCCGTTCCGCGCCGCTGAACATGGTGATCACCGAGACCGGTGCCGCCTCCGCCGTAGCGAAGGCGCTGCCGGACCTCAAGGCGCCCATCACCGGCAGCTCGATCCGCGTCCCGGTGCCGGACGTCTCGATCGCGATCCTCAGCCTGCGGCTCGGCCGCGAGACCGACCGCGAGGAGGTCCTCGACCACCTGCGCAATGTGTCGCTGACCTCGCCGCTGAGGCGCCAGATCGACTTCACCACCGCTCCCGACGCGGTCTCCAGCGACTTCATCGGCTCGCGCCACGCCTCGATCATCGATGCGGGCGCCACCAAGGTGGACGGCGACAACGCCATCCTCTACCTCTGGTACGACAACGAGTTCGGCTACTCCTGCCAGGTCATCCGTGTCGTCCAGCACGTCTCCGGGGTGGAGTACCCGACCTTCCCGAGCCCGGCGGCCTGACCTCGGTGAACCGTCCGGTCAAGGGTCGGCAATGACCGCTTGACCGGACGCCTCCGGGGAATGAATCCGGCCACAGGGGCGGATCATCACTCTGGAGGCGCCGTGACCACTTCGTCGGAACCGCGGGTGTCAGGCCTGGAGATCCGCTCCATCGACTACGTCCCGCTGGACGAGCGCCACGGCAAGCTGTGGCATCTGGGCCCTCTGTGGTTCATGTCGAACGCGCAGATCGCCACGCTCGCGGTGGGTCTGATCAGCATCACCGAGGGCGGCAACCTCATCTGGTCGCTGATCGCGATCGTGGCGGGCACCGTCCTCGGTACCTTCTTCATGGCCTTCCACTCGGCCCAGGGCCCGCAGCTGGGCCTCCCGCAGATGATCCAGTCGCGGCCCCAGTTCGGCTATGTGGGCGCCCTGCTGGTGTGGCTGTTCGCCTATGTGCAGTACGCGGGCTTCAACGTCTTCAACACCATCCTCGCCGGTGAGGCGATGCACACCACGGTGCACGGCGGCGTCAAGCTGTGGGTGGTCGTGGTCACCGCCGTCGCCCTGGTGATCGCGCTCGTGGGCTACGACGTCATCCACAAGGCCGAGCAGTTCCTGACGTACTCCTTCCTGGTCGTCTTCGGGATCTTCACCGTGGGTGTCCTGGTCACGCTGCACTACCCGGCGGGCTCCTTCGACCTCGGCGCCTTCAAGGCCACGCCGTTCCTCGCGCAGTTCGGGGTGGTAGCCGGCTACCAGATCAGCTGGGCCATCTATGTCTCGGACTACTCGCGCTACCTCCCGCCGGGCGTGACCGTCCGCAAGACCTTCTACTGGACCTACTTCGGTTCGGCGCTGGGCGGCATCTGGCTGATGGTCCTCGGGGCGCTGCTCGCCGCGTGGGCGGGCAAGGACTTCGAGACGATCAGGTCGATCAACGCGGCCGGCGACAAGGTCTTCAGCGGGTTCGGCGCGATCGTGCTGCTCTTCGCCGTCCTGGGTCTGGTCTCCGTGACCGCGCTGAACATGTACGGCGGCTCGCTGACCCTGATCAGCGCCATCGACTCGATCCGGCGGGTGCGGCCGACGCTCGGCGTGCGGCTGGTGACCATCGGGCTGACCGCGGCGCTCTCCCTGGTCGGCGCGCTGGCCGCGACCTCCAACTTCCTCGAGAACTTCAACAACTTCCTGCTGCTGGTGCTCTATCTGTTCATCCCGTGGACCGCGGTCAACCTGATGGACTACTACGTGGTGCGCCGCGGCCACTACGCCATCGCCGAGATCTTCAACCCCCGTGGAATCTACGGACGTTGGGGCTGGCACGGCATCATCGCCTACCTGGTGGGCTTCGCCGTGATGATCCCCTTCTTCTCCGTCGGCACCCTCTATACGGGCCCCGTCGCCGACGCGCTCGACGGAGCCGACATCTCGCTGTTCATCGGCCTGCCGGTCGCCGCGGCGCTCTACTGGCTGCTGACCCGTTCGATCGACGTGGCGGCCGAGCAGCGGCTGGCCGAGGCCGAGGCGGAGGCGCTGGAACAGGCGGCGCACGAGCACCGCGAACCCTGACCGTTCCCCGGGAAGCAACGTCCGTCCACGACGGTCGAGAGATGTGACCCAGACCATAAGGAGAACGATGCCGTTTCGCTAGCCGAGAGAGCTACTCTGATCTCCAAGTGAACGAAACCGTTTCGTTTAGAGGCGGGAAGGACAGACATGGTCTCCGTACTCATCGTCAACGACCAGTCCCTGCAACGCGTCGGACTGCGCATGCTCCTGGCTGCAGAGCCCGACCTGACCGTGGTCGGCGAAGCGGCGAGCGCAGCCCGGGCGGTCGGCATGTGTTCCGCGCTCCGTCCGGACGTCGTCCTGTTGGACAGCCGCCTCGCCGGTACGGACGACATCGAAGCCATCCGGCGCATCGCACGCCCCGCGCACCTCCCGCGGTTCCTCCCGGCCCCCGAGGCCGCAACGGCCGGCGGGCCCCCTCCCCGCGTCCTGGTCCTGACCTCGACCCCGCACGAGAGGCATGCCTACGCGGCCCTGCGCGCCGGGGCAGCCGGATTCCTCCTCACGGACGCCGCCCCGGACGAACTGACCGCGGCCATCCGCGTGGTGGCCGCCGGAGACGCGGCGATCACCCCGGCCCTGACCCGTGCGCTCATCGACGCGGTCCGCGAACAGCCGGCCGACCGCCCCGCCGGGCGGGAGTCCGGACTGAACACCCTCACCGAACGCGAACGCGACGTCCTGACGGCCGTCGCCTCCGGCTGGTCCAACACCGAGATCGCCGTACGGCTGTCCATCGCCCCCACCACCGTCAAATCCCACGTCAGCCACATCCTCGCCAAGATCGGCGCCCGCGCCCGCGTCCAGGCGGTGGCCTTCGCCTACGAGTCCGGGCTGATACGGCCGGCCGCCTGAGGGAGCGTTCTACAGCGGCGGTCACCATTGGCCGTCAGCGGAGGCGAGGCGAGGACGGTTCGGCGCTGTCGACTGCGGCCAGGTATTCGGAGGAAATCCGGTACACACCCGACTCGTTGACGGTGAGCCGGGTGAACTCGCCCTGCTTTCGCAGACAGCCGCCTTCGGCGCGCAGCCACGGCGAGTAGTCCACCTTCACACTCACCGAGCCGCGCTTCGACATCCGCACCTCGAGTTCGGCACGGTCGAGTTCGGCGTCCGGCAGCACCACGAAGCCCACGGCCCACCGGAGTTCGACAGCAGCGGTCATGGGAGTCACGACTCCGTTCAGGGATGGGACGGCCCGACCGGACATCAGGCCTGCCCCGACGCAGTCGCAGCTGTCGCCCGCGGCATCGGCCGATCGGCCGAGCCGGCTCCGCCCGGGTGTTGAAGAACCGGCTGTCCGGCGGAGGCGTCGCCCCTGTTCCGCGCCTAAGTGCGGGTCGTGCGTCCCGGAACTCCCGCGGAATTGTCCGTGATCAGTAACAGACGGATCCCGGAGCAACCTTTCGCCGTCCTGACAGGTGCACAAGAACCACTGGGATGACAAGGGCGGGGCAGACATGGCGCGGCATGGCGGGCGGGGATGGTACGGCCGGGTATTCGCGGCGGCGGTCGGGGTGACGGCGGTGGCGGCGGCCACCTCGGTGTGGACCGCGCAGGCCGGCCCCTTCAGCGGGCAGCACTCGGGCGCCTCGGCGCACCCCTCCTCGGCGGCGGCCGGCGCCGGACGGACGACCCCGGTGGCGGTGAGCATCGTCCATGCCTCGGACGCGGGCGCCCGGGGTGTCAACATCACCATTGACGACGGGCCGGACCCGGTCTGGACACCGCAGGTCCTTCAGGTGCTGAAGGACAACGGTGTGAAGGCCACCTTCTGCATGGTCGGCACTCAGGCCCAGGCGCACCCCGACCTGGTCAAGGCGGTGGTGGCGGCCGGGCACCGGCTGTGCGACCACACGGTGTCGCACGACACCACCATGGACAAGAAGCCCGACTCCTATCAGTCCCAGGAGATCCTGGACGCAGCCGGCATGATCACCAAGGCCTCCGGGGGCGTCCGGCCGCTGTACTACCGGGCCCCGGGCGGTGCCTTCACCCCCTACAGCAGGCACCTCGCCGCCTCGCAGGGGATGCGGCCACTGGGCTGGAACGTGGACTCCAAGGACTTCGAACGCCCCGGCACCACCGCCATCATCACCACCGTCAAGAACGAGCTGTCCAACGGCCCGACGATCCTCTTCCACGACGCCGGCGGAGACCGTTCCCAGACGGTGGCCGCCCTGCGCGAAATCCTGCCCTGGCTGAAGCAGCAGGGGTACTCCTTCGGCTTCCCGGTGCGCTGAGCACCGGCCGGGCAACGGCCTCTCCCACGTCAGAGCTTGGCGCCGAAGTCCTGGGTCCACCACGGCCCGCCCGACCCCTTGTGGACGCCCACGCCGATGTCCTTGAACGAGCAGTTGAGGATGTTGGCGCGGTGGCCGGGGCTGTTCATCCAGGACTCCATCACCGCCTGCGGCGTCTGCTGGCCCTGGGCGATGTTCTCCCCGTACGTGGACCACTTGTAGCCCGCGGCGGTGATGCGCTGGCCGGGGTCGGCGCCGTCCGGATTGGTGTGGTCGAAGAAGTTGCGGGCGGCCATGTCGTCGGAGTGGCCCTGCGCGGCCTTCTCCAGTTGGGGGTCCTCGGTGAGCGCGCCGCAGCCGTTGGCCGCCCGTTCCTTGTTCACCAGCGCGACCACCTGCGCGACGGTGTCCGACGGCGCCGGCGACGCATCGGGTGCGCTGGTCGCCGTCCGCGAGGGGCGAGCGGACGGGCGGGGAGCCGGCGCGTCCTTCTTCGCGGGCCGCGGGCTCTTGGAGGCGCTCGCCTTCTTCTTCGGTGACGCGGACGGAGACGGCGACGTGGAGGCTGACGGAGAGGTCTCGACGGCACCGGATTCCGACAGGTCGGCGACGGGGGCGCCCGCGGTCCGCTCGGCGCTCGCCCGTTCACTGCCGGGCCCGGGGTCCGTGCCGAAGTACCAGAGGCCGCCGCCCGCCACACAGGCCGCCACGACCGCACCGCCGACGGCCCGGCGCCGGTTGCGCCGGCGTCGGCGCACCTCGCTTCGGGATCCCGTCCGGCCGCGGGCGGCACGGTGTCCGGCTCCCGGGCCCGATCCGGTACGGCTGACGGAGCCGCCGGAGGGCCGGGGTCCCGCGCCGGGCACGGTCATCCCGGTCCCGGCCATCCCTCCGTCGGCGGCGCGCACGCCCGCGAGCAGCGAGGGCGCCGCGGCAACCAGTGCCAGCCCTGCCAGCAGACCCTCCACGGGCATCAGCCCGCTCCACAGGCCGGAGCACCGCCCGCAGCCACGGGCGTGCCGGGCTATTCGTTTGCGCCACAGTGCCGAGGGCCGCCCGTCCCAGGTGCCCAGCATGCCGCCCAGTTCCAGGCACGGCGGCTGCGCGTCGAGCGCCCGCACCACCACGCGGGCCGCCTCCAGCTGCGCCTTCATCCGCTGCACCCGTACCGCGGTGTGCTGCGGTGACAGCTCAAGGGCGGCAGCCACCTCGGCCCGGGTCAGCTCCCCGGCGCACTCCAGCCACCACAGCGACAGCAGTCCCCGGTCGTCCGGCTCCAGCCAGCGAGTGGCGCGCGCGGTCTCCTGACGCTGGCCGGAGAGCTGAAGCTGGACGAGGGTCAGGTCCACGAAGTCGGCGCCCGGATCTGCGAGTTCCTCGGCTTCCTCCACGGTCCCCGGGGCGACCTGCCGGTCCTGCCAGTGCTTGCGGATCTCGTTCATCGTGATCGCCACGAGCCAGGAACGGAAACTCTCGGGGGTGCGCAGACCGCCCAGCCCGTCCAGGGCACGCAGCATGGTCTCCTGCACCACGTCGTCGACGTCGACCGAGCCGTTCAGCGCCCGCCCCACGATGTTGTAGACCAGCGGGAGGTACGCACTGACCAGGGCATCCTGAGCTTCCGGGTCGCCCCCTCGGGCGGCGGCCACCAGTGCCGCCGGCTCCACCGTGCGCTGTGTACCCATGAAAACTGTCCCGTCCTCGACGCCGAACGTTCCTGCCCGATATCTGGGAGACCGGTCGATGGGTCTCGGATAACAGTTCTTCGGACACACGCTCCACAAAGCGTCCACATCACCGGGACAAGAACCACGCTGTCAACCACACGATGCGTGTGGGCGCGTCAACCAGTGACGTTCCAGTGGATGTCTCGCTGGAGGTGCCGGGAGTAATTCGCTACCTTCCGTTGCATCTGTAGCCCATTGTCCCTTCTGTGGAGGAGAACTTGACGTCCATGAGGAACGTTGCAGCCACCGTGGCGATCGCTGTCACTGCGCTGGCCGGCGCGTCCGTGCCGGCCGGCGCTGCAGGCACGTCCGGCGATGCCCAGGCCCGGGCCACCAACGTCGACGGGCGAACCATCCAGGAGAGCGCCCCACTGGAGCACTCGCTGCTCGACTTCGTGCAGCGCGCCTCGTCTCCGGAGGAGAGCGAGCTCGGGGTGGCTTGCTTCAATGGGCGCACCGACGGCAACCGAAACATCTACCTGACCTGCGACAGCCACACGTACCCGGTGTATGTGGACTGCACCGACGGCCGCCATGAGTTCCGGCGCTCCTACTCCGGCCGGTGGGACTTCCGTCTGACCTGCCCTGCGGGAACCCGGGCGGTGTGGGGCGGCAGTTGGTTCGGGCATGCGTAGTCCGCGACCGGCCATGTGGGCATGACGTGCAGGCCTCGCACCGCCGGGCGGAAGGGCGGAGACGGCTGATCCCTCTCCGCCCTCCACGTCGTCCTCAAGCGTCATCCACGACATGAGCGCCCGGCGCTCCCAGGCGGGCCAGTGGCGACAGGGCCATCAGGGCCGGCGAGAGCAGCATGCCTGCGGCGGTCACCAGAAGGCTGGTGTGCGTGCCCCACACTTCCGCGAGAAAGCCGCCGAGCAGTGAGCCGAGCGGGGTCATCCCCATGCCGACAAAGTTGATCGTCGCGGCCGCCCGGCCCTGCATCCCGTCCGGAGTGACGCTCTGCCGGACGGCCATGACCGTGACATTCACCAGCTGACTGAAGGTCCCGAAGACGAGGTTGACCGCGACGAGCGCGGCAACCGTCACCACCGAGGACCCGTGCAGCGCGGGCACGAACAGGAACACGCCGTCGCCGAGCGCTGCCGCGGACACGAGCACGGCGCCGTATCCGAAGCGGCCCGGTAGACGGGCGGCCAGCAGCGAGCCCAGGAGCGCGCCCGGCCCGGTCGCCGCGAGGACGAGCCCGACGGCGGCGCCCGACAGGTGCAGGTCCCGTGGCAGGAACAGCAGATAGACGGTCATCGCCGCCGCGAAGAAGAACTGGAAGGCGGCTGATGCGAGGCACACGGTTCGCAGCAAGGCCTCTCCGGCGACAAAGCGCAGACCCTCCTGGATGCGCCGCCAGAGCCGAGGAGGGCCTTCCGAGCGTTCCGGGACCGATTCGCGGCGCCCCATCCGTCGGATCGACAGGAACGACAGGGCGAAGAACACTGCGCTGGAGGCGGCGGCGACCGGCGCCGACAGCGCGGACACCAGCGCGCCGCCGAGGGCGGGGCCGCCGATCTGCGCCGCGGACCGGCTGCCTTCGAGTGCGCTGTTGCCCCGCACCAACTGATCGCGTTCCACCAGCCGTACCAAAGACGCCTGGTATGCCATGTCGAAGAAAACGGACAGAGCTCCGACGGCGAAGGCCACCACAAGCAGCGCCGACAGGCCTAGCCATCCCAGGAGAGCCGCCACGGCGGCGGCGCCCAGTGCCAGGGCCCGACCGGCGTCCGTCAGCACCATCACCGTGCGGATCCGCCACCTGTCCACCCACGCCCCGACGAACAGCGACAGCAGCAGGATCGGCGCCTGCCCCGCCGCGCGCAACGCGCCCAACTGGCCGGCGCCGGCGTTGAGCGTCAGCACGGCGAAGAGCGGCAGGACCACCAGGCTTGCCTGCTCGCCCAGTTGGGAGGCCGTCTGACCCACCCAGAGCCGGCGGAAGTCGCCGTCCCGCCACAGGCTTGACGGAGCACGTCGACCGGAATCGGATGCGGCGGCGGAAGAGAACGGCACAGGGACCTCTCGTACGGCCGAAGGCGGGAAGGTTCGCTGTGCCTGCCCGATGGCTTCTGCCGGACAAGGTTCGTCCTCAACAGCCCGCACCCGCACGTCATTTACGCTTCGGGTCGGCGCATATCGCCGGTATATCGAAAACCGCATACGTGCCGGCAACACCCTGCTGCCTTGACTGGTGGTATGACTCGGATCCCACCATCGGCACCCGCAACGAACCGCCGGATGCGCGGCCTGCTTGTCGTCGGCCTGATCGTCGTCATAGCGGTGATCACCACAGTTCTCGGCTACCAGGTGCCGAAGACCTCGTCCTCCTCGTCGCTTTCGCCTCCGTCGGCCGCATTACCTTCGGATGCTCATCGCGGTGAGCACAGTGGTGCGCTGGGCGAGGCCGACGGGATCGTGCCCGACGGTGTGACGGTCTTCAACGACACGATTCCGGCTGTGGCCAGGCTCGATCCGGATCTGCTCAAGGCACTGCGCCGGGCGGCGTCGGCTGCCGCGCACGACGGAGTCGAGTTCTACGTCAACAGCGGCTGGCGTTCAACGGCGTACCAGAATCAGCTGCTTCGCCAGGCGGTCGCCAAGTACGGATCCGAGAACGAGGCCGCCCGATGGGTGGCCACCGCGGCGTCCTCTCCGCACGTTACGGGAGACGCCGTCGACCTCGGGCGTTCGGATGCGACGGCGTGGCTGGCCCGGCACGGCGCCGAGTACGGGCTGTGCCAGATCTACCGGAACGAAACCTGGCATTACGAGCTGCGGACCAGTGCGATCGAACGTGGCTGCCCGCGGATGTATGCCGACCCCACCGAGGACCCGAGGATGCAGCAGTGACCGGCAGTGAGCGAGGACAGACGATGACGCAGGTGGACGCGGCGGAGACCGGGCAGGACGGCGCCGGCCGCCGGACCACCGGCTCCGGCACCTGGCGCCCGCCCATCCGGCAGGCGATCCGTAGAGCGTCCCGGCCCGAGCCCTGGAAGCGCGGCCCGGTCCTCGCGGCGTCGGCGCTGCTGCTCGGCCTGCTCATGCTGCTGCACGCCGAGATCCCGAACCGGGTCGGGAACCTCGGCAGCCTGGTGGAGACCTTCCTGCCGTGGTTCGGCGTGTTCATCCCGGCGCTGCTGGTCGGGGCGTTCTGGCGCCGCTCCGCCTCCGCGGTGGCCGCGCTGCTGCTGCCGGGGACCGTGTGGCTGTACCTCTTCGGCGGGATGCTCAGCGACAAGTCCCACGCGGGCGGCTACCTCACCGTGGCCGGCCACAACGTCGGCGCCGACAACCCGGACCCGGCCGGCACGGCCCGCGACCTCGTCGCATCCGGCGCGGACGTGCTGGCGCTGGAGGAGATCACCCCGCAGGCCCAGGGCGCCTACGAGAAGGGGCTGGCGAAGGCCTACCCGTACCACACGGTGCTGGGCACGGTCGGGCTGTGGAGCAAACTGCCGATCTCGGAAACCCGGCCGGTCGACATCGGGATGGACTACGGGCCGCTGGCGGCCACCAAGCCGGCCGCCGTGAAGCTGACTTACAACCGGGCGCTGCGCACCACGGTGGCCACGCATCACGGTCCGCTGGCGGTGTATGTGGCCCACCTGGGATCCGCGCGGGTGAATCCCCGAGCGGGCTTCGCGACGGATTCGCGGGACAGGAATGCGCAGGCTCTCGGCAAGGCCGTCGCCGCGGAGAAGAGCAAGCGGGTGGTGCTGCTCGGCGATCTCAACGGCACCACGGACGACCGTGCGTTCGCCGGCCTCACCTCGCAGTTGCGCTCAGTGCAGGAGGTGGCCGGGGACGGTTTCGGCTTCAGCTGGCCGGCGGAGTTCCCGGTGGCGCGGATCGACCAGATCCTGGTCCGCGGCGTGAAGCCGCAGAGCTCGTGGGTGCTGCCGGCCACCGGCAGCGACCACCTGCCGGTGGCGGCCGGAATCAGCTGGTGAACACCGGGCCATAGGCTGGTCCTCGTTGCGAGATCACCACTGGTGAGAGGACGTCCGACCATGCCACGGGCCCGGCAACAGCCCCCGAGTGGGGGAAATACTCAGGCAGCGATCGAGGAATTCCTGCGCGCCCACGGAGCCGACCAATTGCCTCATCCGGGCGGCACGCTGCTGGAGCATCTGCTGCGGGTTCAGCGGTTGCTGGCCGAATGGGGAGCAGGTCCCGCCCTGCAGACGGCGGGACTCTGTCACGCGACGTACGGAACCGACGGCTTCGCCACGACACTGCTCCCCCTCACCGAACGGGCGACGCTCGTCGCCCTGATCGGTGAGTCGGCGGAGGCGCTGGTGTACCTGTACGCCGGCTGCGACCGCGCCACCGTCTACCCACGGATCGACGGCACCGCGGCAGTCGCCTTCCGCGACCGCTTCACCGGCCGCGAGCACCACCCCTCCCCTGCCCGCCTGAGAGCGTTCCTCGAGATCACGGCCGCCAACGAACTCGACGTACTGGCACACAACGCGGAACTGGCCGCGCAGCACGGCCCCGGGCTGTACGGCTTCCTCAAACGGGCCGGCTCGTTGCTGTCCCCGGCCGCGCAGGACGCCGTCGACCGGCAACTCGCCCAACTGCCGTAGGCTCCACAGTCGCCGTCAGATGCCGAGTCGCCTCGACAGACGCGCCTTCCGTTCGTCCCAAGGAAGCTCCGCGAGCCCCTGGTGATGCCGCCGCCTGGCCAGGACGGCGGGGTGTTGTGCGCTGTCCGGCTCAGGGGCCTGGCGGAGGTCCACCACATGCGGGAATGCGGCAAGGGCCGGGGACTCAGGAGTGAGTTGCTCCCGTGACGTTCTGACCTGTGTCATCAGATCGTCCGCCAAGGACCGGACCGCGTCATAGTTGTCACTGTCCTCCCCGACGATCTGCTGCGCCAGGGCGAAGGCGATCGGGGCCCGCTGGGCGGGGTCGTCGTCCAGCTTCTCGATGAGGACGACCGCGTCCTGGGTGCGTCCTTGGGCTCGTACGGCAGCCATCTCCTGTGCGAGTGCGGGTGTCATGCCCTCGGCCCAGATGATGATGGTTTCCGCAAGGGTGATCAGGTGAGTCACCGTCTCGAACCAGCTGTCGTTCGAGAGGTACAGCTGGGCCTGGGTCAGAGGCTCGCCGTGGAATCGCCAGGAGTCGAGTTCGAGTCCTGCCGATTTCGAGGCGGCCACCTGCACGATGGGGACCTCGTGCCCCAGCTCTCGCACCACGTGATCGCCACGACGCTGATAGGTGAACGTCTGAACCTGGTGGAAGCCTTGTCCACCCGCGTAGTCCGCCCCGGGCTGCCGGACCGTCCACTCCAGCAGGCCGAAATTGCGCAGAAGCAGCGCAAAGGGCTGTCCGCAACAGCACCAGGCCTTGACTTCGCCGACCGACCTTCTGTGCCTGTGCTGCGCGGCGCGGACGAGTTCCTTCGCCTGATGCCGCTCGCGTCCCCTCTCCCACCGGTTTGCGGCAGGCCTCATCAGCCGCTCTGCGGTCAGGTTCGCCGCATGGCCCGGGAGTTCGACGGCGCGAAGGACACGGCGGGCGTACTCGCCGCGGGCGAAGTACTCCGTGTCGAGCTCCCCGGCGACGGCGGGGTCGACGGCGAGGCCGTTCGCCTGTGCTGCCGCGCCGGCGAAGCCGGCGTCGGCCGACGTGTCCTCTCCCAACAGCAGGTGGAACAGACCGATATGGAAGTGGGCCTGGGCAAGCCGCCAGCGCAGAATCACGTCCCCGCTGCCCGACCAGCGGTCGAGGATCGTGCGCCACGGCTCGGCTTGCTCCCTGATACCCCGGTCCCCGTCGGCAGCGTGGGCCGTGCCGATGAGGAGGGCTCCATGGGCGAGCGCTCGGCACGCTGCTCGCTGAATCGCCAGGTGCGCCTGTGGGGCAACCTGGTCAGCCGCCCGGTTCAGGACCGCGACGGCATGCCCTGGGCCCTTGTCGTGCTCTGCCAGTGCCACAGCCGCGTCGGTCAGAGCCATGAGCGCGGGCACGGCCACATCGGCATCGCCATGACCGGCGTACAACTCCGCGATCCACTCGAGGACGGTGAGGGCGTCACCGGCCCGCTCCAGTTCTGCCAACCGCTGCACGATCAGGAACAGGAACTCTGCGGCGTCCTGGAGGGAGCCACCGGCCTGCGGAAACACGTAGTCCACGAGATGGTCGCGGACGGTGCGCTGTGCCGCCGTCTCGTCGGAGATGCGGGCCAGCGCCTCGTCCCAGCGCGCGATCACGGCCTCGATGCCCTCATGGACCTGCGCCCATGAGGCATCGCTCGGGTCTTCCATGGCCACTGGACAACCTCCGGCCGCTGATCCCGCTGACGACAACCAAGCTCAGACGCACCCATAAGTGTGCATGAACTCCGCTCCTCAGTAGGAGAGTTGAGGTGGTTCGTCCGAGCCCGGTCAGTTCAAGGCGTCGTCACGGCGTTGCCAGGCCCAGCGGAGCAAACGTGTGCTGCTCCCAGAGCCGACGGGAGGCTTCCTCGGGATAGGCGGCCACCGTGGGTTCGGCATCGAGGAGTTGGACGAGGCGCCGTTCGCTGTCGTAGGCGGGCCAGCCCGGGTCGCCGGTGGTGGCGAAGGTGGTCCAGGCCGAGCGGAAACGGGCGGAGAGTTCCTCGGTCCCGGGTGCGGGGGTGGGTCCGATCAGCATGGCTCCCAGGCCGCCGTACACGCCGAAGGTCAGGGGCACGTCCAGGCCGTGGCAGGCACCCAGGGCGCCGCCGTTCGCCGGGGCGGGCCAGGTGAGTTCGTACAGGTGCGCCCGGCCGCCGCCCGTCACCTGTGCCTGAGCGAGGTGCAGCGTGGGCATGCGGAACAGCCAGTCGGACTGGACGAGTTCGAACAGGGACTCCGCGGAGGCCTCCGGGAAGGCGGCCCGGTAGGCCTGCCCGGCGTCCGGCGTCGGACCGAACAGCCCCAGCGCCATCGATGCGAGGTTGTCGTCCACCCTGCCGAGCAGCCCGCCGAGCAGCAGAAAGAGCCGGAACTCGTCCCGGTTGTGCCCGGTGATCAGCTCGATGTCCCGTGCGGATCCGCCCGCGAGCGCCTCCCATGGGGTGGTGGGGAGGACCTCGCCGTCGACGACGGGCGAATACGGGGTCGGGGTGAGGGCGACCGGTCCCCAGCGGTGCAGGTACTCGCGCATCCGGGCGCTCAACGCGGCCCCCGCCTCGGTCAGTTTGTGCGGTTCCACACCGGACAGGTCGGCCACCGTCGGGCGCAGCCCCAGCTCACCCGCGACGGCCTGGGCGATGTCCGCGGCCAGCGCCTCCGAGAAGAACGTGCCGGGCACGCTCTGCGCGATGGCCCGCCGGAACAGGCCCCGGGCGCGTGGCATGGCCATCAGCGAGGCGATGGATCCAGCGCCGGCCGATTCGCCGAAGACGGTGACCTGGTCGGGGTCGCCGCCGAAGGCGGTGATGTTGTCGCGCACCCACTCCAGTGCGGCCACCTGGTCGAGCAGTCCCCGGTTGGCCGGGGCCCCCTCGATCCGTGCGAACCCCTCCATGCCGACGCGGTAGTTGAAGGTCACCACGACCAGCTCGCCGTCCCGGGAGAGCCGACCGGCGTCGTAGGCGGGGTCGTCGGCGGAGCCGAACTTGTAGGCGCCGCCGTAGATCCACACCATCACCGGCCGTCGCGCCGCCGGGTCCGCTTCCGGCGTCCAGACGTTGACCGTCAGCCAGTCGTCACCGGCAGGGACGGCGCGGACGGGCTCGGCGTCGGGTCCGAGCGGCTCCTGCGGAGGCGGCGGCCCGAACGCGAACGCCTCCCGGACGCCGTCCCAGCGCTCCGCCGGTCGCGGCGCCGCGAAGCGGGCCTCGCCCACCGGCGGCTGCGCATACGGGATGCCGCGGAAGACCGCAAGGCCCTCCTCGCGACGGCCGCGCACCGAGCCCGCCGTGGTGTCGGCCTCTGGAAACTCCGCACTGCTCATGATGGCTCCTCAGGCGCCGCCGCTCGGCGGTCTCCGTTCCGTACCCAGATGTACTTGAAGTATCAATTAGTCGCCGCAAGATCAAGGGCCCGGGGATTCCCTGCTCCGCGCCATTGACACCCGCTGGGTGCGACCCGAGACTCATGCCAGCCTCAAGTGAACCACAATTCACCAGACGAACAGAAGGAAGAACCGGGCCTCCCCCGCCCGGACGGACACGCCCGTGCAGATCACCACGAACCTCGCCTACGCACCCGCCCGACCACCCGGCACCCAGGGCCACCTGCTGGACCTCTACGTCCCCGGTCCGAGCACCCGGCACCGCTGGTGATCTTCACCCGCGGCTCGGGCTGGCTCGCGGACAGCGGACGCAGAGGCGCCGACAAGGTGGCCGCACAGCTCAACCCGCACGACTTCGCGGTCGCGGGAGTGGCCGTCCGATCCAGCGGCCAGGCGCGGTTCCCGGCCCAGCCGTACGACATCAAGGGCGCCATCCGCCGGCTGCGCGCGAACGCGAAGACGTACCACCTGGACCCGGACCGGGTCGCGATCATGGGTGACTCCTCAGGCGGCTGGACCACGGCGATGGCCGCCGTCACCGGGGACATTCCGGCACTGGAGGGCGACGTCGGTGTGCGCGGCCCGTCGAGCGCCGTCCAGGCGGCCGTGGCGTTCTACCCGCCGACCGACTTCCTGCAGATGGACGCGCACGTGCCGGACCACGGCAAGGCGTTCAACGAGGGCTTCGGGCTGACGGGCTGCCACTCCGACGCCCAGTCCCCCGAGTCCGGGCTGCTCGGCTGCCCCATCACGGCCTGTCCGGACAAGGTCGCCGCCGCCAACCCGCTCACCTACACCGGCATCGGGCGCACCCCGCCCTTCCTGATCCTGCACGGCGAGCAGGACGTCATCGTGCCGCACCACCAAAGCCGCCTGCTCCACGACAAGTTGGCGGCCGCGGGCGACGACGCCCGCCT
The DNA here is from genome assembly GCF_000720765.1 of Streptomyces sp. NRRL S-646. Taxonomy (GTDB): domain Bacteria; phylum Actinomycetota; class Actinomycetes; order Streptomycetales; family Streptomycetaceae; genus Streptomyces. The sequence continues at coordinate 83,847 of NZ_JODC01000001.1, read as the reverse complement.
GATGTCCTTCCCGAAGGCCGGACACGGCACGGACTTCGCGATGCTCAGCGACGACGCAACCCGTGAGGGCGCCTACGAGGAGACCGCACACGCCGGACACCCCCCCGGCCCCCGCATGGCAGACCGTGGTCTCCTTCCTCGAACAGCGCCTGTCCTCAACCGAAACCGCCCGTCAGGGAGTTCGGCGTAAGTAGGGTCACCCCTATGAAGGCACTTTTGTTATCCGGTGGTTCAGGTACCCGTTTGCGCCCCATAACCTATACGTCGGCAAAGCAACTCGTACCGGTCGCCAACAAGCCGGTGCTGTTCTACGGCCTGGAGGCGATCGCCGAGGCGGGCATCACCCAGGTCGGGATCGTCGTCGGGGACACCGCGGAGGAGATCCGGGAGGCGGTCGGCGACGGTTCCGCGTTCGGCATCGACGTCACCTACATCCCGCAGGCGGCGCCGCTGGGACTGGCCCATGCGGTGCTGATCGCCCGTGAGTTCCTCGGCGAGGACGACTTCGTGATGTACCTCGGCGACAACTTCGTCGTCGGTGGCATCACAGATCTGGTGGACGCCTTCCGCGCGGACCGGCCGGAGGCGCAGATCCTGTTGACGAAGGTGCCGAACCCGACCGCGTTCGGGGTGGCCGAGCTGGACGCGTCGGGCCAGGTGACCGGCCTTGAGGAGAAGCCCGCGCATCCCAAGAGCGAGCTGGCCCTGGTGGGCGTCTATCTGTTCACCCCGGCGATCCATGAGGCCGTACGGTCGATCAAGCCGTCCCCTCGCGGCGAGCTGGAGATCACGGATGCCGTCCAGTGGCTGATCGACGCCGGACGTGAGGTGCGCTCCACGACGATCTCCGGGTACTGGAAGGACACCGGGAACGTCACCGACATGCTTGAGGTCAACCGCTCCGTGCTGGAGACCCTGGAGCGCCGGATCGACGGCACGGTCGACGCCGACAGCGAGATCATCGGCCGGGTGCGGATCGAGCCGGGGGCGAAGGTGACCGGCAGCCGGATCGTGGGCCCGGCCGTCGTCGGCGCGAACACCGTGATCACCGACTCGTACGTCGGTCCCTTCACCTCCATCGCCGGCGACTGCCGGATCGAGGACAGTGAGATCGAGTACTCCATCCTGCTGCGCAACTCCTCGGTGAGCGGCGTCCGGCGAGTGGAAGCCTCCCTCATCGGCCGCAACGTCGAGGTCACTCCCGCGCCGCGCAAGCCCGCCTCCCACCGATTCGTCCTCGGCGACCACAGCAAGGTGCAGATTGCGCCGTGACAACCACTATGTGGGGACGGGCCTACGGGACCTGCCGGTTGCTCCGCCCGCCGAGAGGGCCGGCGGAGCAACCGCGTGCTCGCGTCGGCAGCGAAGGCCTCAGCGCGTGACCCGTGCCGCCTTTTCGATGACATCGGCGACGAGACGGGGATGTGAGACGGCCACCGAGTGCGAAGCGGCGACTTCGATGGTGTGGGCGTGGGCGCGCCGGGCCATGAAGCGCTGCACGGCGACAGGGATGTTGAGGTCCTGGGTGGTGACGATGTCCCAGGCGGGCCTGTCCTTCCAGGCGGCGACGGTGGCCTTCTCCTCCAGCGCGGCCTGGGCGATGGGCCGTTGGGCGGCGGCCATCAGGGCGGCCTGGTCCGCGGGGACGTCGGCGGCGAACTGGTGTCGGAACTTGTCCTGCTTGATGTACAGGTCGGTTCCGGTGGTGCCGTCGGCGTTCGTGGAGGGAACGGGGTCGAGGGCGTCGGGGAGAGTGGAGCCCGGGTACTTGTTCGTGAGACCGAGGGCATTCTCGCCAGGCGCCGGGAGGAAGGCCGCGACGTAGACCAGTGCCTTCACCTGGGGATCGCCGGCGGCGGCCTCGCTGGTCACCGAGCCGCCGTAGGAGTGGCCGACGAGGACCTTGGGGCCCTTGATGTGGTCGAGGACGGTGCGCAGGGCGGCCGCGTCGCTGTGCGGACCGCGCAGCGGGTTGGCTGCCGCGACGACCGGGTAACCGTCGGCCTGTAGCCTTTCCATCACGCCGTTCCAGCTGGAGCCGTCGGCGAAGGCGCCGTGTTCCAGGACGATGGTCGGCCTGGCGTGCCGGCCCTCCGCAGCAGGCCGGGATGCGCCGTTCGCGGTGACGGCGAGGGGACCGACCACGGCACCCGCCAGGACCGTCGCGGCGGCAACCGTCGCGAACCGCCGTCCGGGCACCCGCTTCTTACCCTTGTCGGTCTTCACTGCACGTCACCCTTCTCGGAGGTCGTGGCCACGTTGATCGTCACGGGGATGTTGTCGCGGGTGGCCTTGGAGTACGGGCAGATCTGGTGGGCGGCCTCGGCGAGTTCGCGGGCGGTGTAGTCGTCGACGCCGCCGAGGACGGGGTTGAGCGTGGCGGAGAGGGTGAACTCGCCGTCGTCGCCGTGCGTAAGCGTGATCTCGGAGGTGATGGCGGTGCTGGTGAGCTTGATCCTGCGAGTGGCGGCCGCGCGGCGCAGGGCGCCGAGGAAGCAGGCCGCCCAGCCGGCGGCGAAGAGTTGTTCCGGGTTGGTGGCGTTGCCCGCGCCGCCGAGTTCCTTGGGTATGGCCAGGTTGTGGTCCAGGAGGCCGTCCTCCGAGCGGACGGTGCCGCCGTTGCGGCCCTCCCCGGTGACGTTGACGACGGCTGTGTAGCTGACTGCCATGACGGGTCCCTCATCTTGGGTCGGGATGTGTCGGGATGTGCTGGGAAAGTGGTCGAGACGCCTTACGCCGGTCAGCGCCGGTGCGGCGGGACGCAGCGGAAGCTGTCGGCGTCGGCAGGGTCGCCCTGACCCTTGTAGTGGGAGATCAGGGGGTAGCGGCACAGGTCGCGGGTGAGCGTCTGGCCGGAGGCGTTGGTGAGGGAGGCGGTGAGTGTTGCGGGTGCCTTGCCCTGCTCGACCCACTTGGTCAGAGCCGCCAGGTCGTCCACCGAACCCTTGAGTGCACAGTGTGCGGTGCCCGGAGCGAGGAAGAGCCGGTAGAAGTCGTCGACCCGGTGTGAGCCGCCCAGCTTCCGTTCGGCGCGCTCGCGGTAGTCGACGGTGCCCTGAGTGGGGATCAGCTGGTCCGCCTGACCGTGGTAGGTGAGGAGCTTTCCTCCGGCGTCACGGAACGCGGACAGGTCCGGGTCGTCCGTGCCGATGACCTTGCCGTACTCGTCCTGGGACTGCCTGAACACCTGGGTGAACTGGTCGTACGTCAGCTTCGAGGTGTCGAAGGAGGGCTGCTTCTTCACCCACGACGCGACCCAGGCGGCCGGGACGGAGAACGGGGCGTCGCCCGCGAGATACGTGAAGTCGGCGCCGATGGGGAGTCCGTACCACAGCCTCTTGCCCGACGTGGTCCGCGGGCCGTCCCAGATCTTGCGCACCACGGCTGCGTCGGCTGCCGTGACGGTCTCCTCCTTGCCTGCGCACACGACCTTGGTGCCGATCAGGCTGCGGGGATCGTAGGTGCAGCGCTCCGCGTCGGAGACCAGACCGTCGTTGATGCCGTCGAGCTTGTCGCAGGCCTTGAGGGCTGCCTGGTTGAAGGCGTTGAGCTTACAGAGGCCCGGGCGGGTCTTCGCCTCGTTCATCACCACCTGCGGCCACAGTGTGGCGACCTCGAACTCGTCCCAGTTGACAGCAGGTGCGTCGGCGAGAATGCCGTCGAAGTCGTCCGGGTGGCGCTGGGCCTCCATGTAGCCCTGGCGTCCGCCGGTGGAGCAGCCGTTCCAGTAGGAGTAGGAGGCGGCCTTGCCGTAGACCTCGTCGACGACCTGCTTGCCGACGAGCGCCATCTCGTGCTGGGAGCGGTCGGCGAAGTTCTTCAGCAGCGCGGTGTCGACCTGTCCCTTGCTGGTCAGCGCCCAGCCGGTGTCCAGGACGTCGCCCACGCCCGCGTCGGTGGTGGCGGCGGCATAGCCGTTCTTGACCGCCGTTCCCAGGCCCACGCCGTTGTCCCCGGCGGCGTAGGCACTCCCGCCGAGCGCCTGGAAACGGCCGTTCCAGCCCTGCACGGGCAGCCACGTGCGCACCTTGGCGTGGTCGCCGTCGCCGGGATGGGTGAGGGTGACGGTCACCTCGCAGTAGGCCGGTACGCCGGAGACCGAACCGCCCAGAATCCCGGTCCCGTTCACGGTGCCGCCGGCCTGGCGGGTCACCGTCACGGACTCCACCTCGGTGCCCGCCGGGGCCTGCACGGAGGCAGTCGAGCAGTTGAAGGGGGCGGCGGCGGAGCCTCGGGGGTCCGCGGAAGCGCCGGCCGGCAGGCACAAAGCCGCCGCCAGCGGTACTCCGGCCGCGAGAAGGATCAGAAGTCGTCTCATTGGTTTTCCTGTCATGGCGAACGGACCCCTACAGCCCGAGGTCCAGGGCGAGGCACGAGTAGTACTTCCAGGAGCCCTCGAGGTTGTACGAGGCAGCCGCCCCACCGCCGTGGCCGGCTTCCACCTCTTCGGTCATGTCCTCGAAGCGGATGCGCTCGGGAAGCGTGCCGTACCGCGCGTGCCGTGCCGACGCGGCCGGGTCCGTCATCAGTTCCTTGTTCATGGCCGAACTCCACTTCTTCGTCGGTCGATGCCCTCGATCACGTAACCACTCTGACAGGTGACGCAGGGGATCACAAGAGACATCACCTCTCTAATCGGTTAGCAAGTTCACTACGTAACCGCTTTGACAGGTGACACACGCTGTGCCAGAGTCGCCCTGCCGTCGAACTCGCGGCAGCCGTACGGAACTTGTTCCAATACACGGGAGGCTTCAGATGATCAGCAGGCGTACCTTCAACGCAGCCATGGGTCTGAGCACGGGAGCGGCCGCCGCCTCACTGGCCGGCCTGCAGGGGGTTTCGAGCGCCGCGCCGGCCCTCTCGACCGCTCCGGGCGCCCACACCTCGTTCCCCTCGCTGAAACAGGTCAAGGCCGGTCTGCTGGAGGTCGGTTACGCCGAACTGGGCCCCGCCCATGGCCCGGTGGTCATCTGTCTGCACGGCTGGCCGTACGACATCCACAGCTATGTCGACGTCGCTCCCCTACTGGCGGCCGAGGGCTATCGCGTGATCGTGCCCTACCTCCGCGGACACGGCACCACTCGGTTCCTGTCCTCCCGCACCTTCCGCAACGGGCAGCAGTCGGCGATCGCCCTGGACATCATCGCGCTGATGGACGCCCTCAAGATCCACAAGGCGGTGATCGCCGGCTTCGACTGGGGCTCACGCACCGGCGACATCCTCGCGGCGCTGTGGCCCGAGCGCGTCAAGGCCCTGGTCTCGGTGAGCGGTTACCTCGTCACCGACCGCAAGGGCCAGCTCGAACCGCTCCCGGCGGCAGCGGAGCACACGTGGTGGTACCAGTTCTACTTCGCCACCGAGCGGGGCAAGAAGGCCATGGAGGACCATGACCACCGCCTCCAGTTGACCCGGCTCGTCTGGGACCTCGTCTCCCCGACCTGGAACTTCGGCGACGCCACCTTCGCGCGCACCGCGGCCGCCTTCGACAACCCCGACTACGCCGCGGTCGTCATCCACAACTACCGCTGGCGGCTCAGCGTCGCCGAGGGCGAACCCCGCTACGACCGCTACGAGGAGAAGCTGGCCACGGCACCGCCCATCGTGGTGCCGGCCATCACCCTCGACCCCGAGAAGGACCCCTTCACCCTGCCCGGCAACGGTTCCATGTACCGCGACAAGTTCACCGGCAAGTACGAACACCGGACGCTGACCGGCATCGGACACAACCTGCCGCAGGAGGCACCGACGGCCTTCGCCCAGGCCGTCGTCGACGCGGACCGGCTCTGACAGGGGAGGTCAGTCCGTGGCACGCTCCGCGAGGGAGTACGACACCGCCCGCTCCCGCTTGTGGCGGCGGACCCGCCCCTTCGCGACGAGTGATTCGAGGGCGCTGCGCACGACCTGCGGGGTGGGCGAACGGTCCGGGTGCCGCTCCTTCAGCTCGTCACACAGAGCCTTCGCCGACCGCGGCTGGTCGTGGGTGCCGAGGAGTTCGACCAGGACGTCTCTGAGCAGCCGCGTGGGAGAAGGGTTCGCCTGCTCGTTCCGTGCGGCGAGCCTGAGGATGTCCGTCAGGAGGGCTTCCTCCTGCTTCAACATCTTGAGCTTCTCGGCCAGTTCGCGCTGTCGGCGGCGGTTCTCCGTCAGATCGGACTCGGCTTGTTCGACGTACCGCGCCCGGAGAGAGTCGGCTGATGGACCGGTCACAACCGTTCACTCCCCCGGCGTCAGCTCTTCGCGCTGTGCTGGCGTGCCCGGTAGGCGGCGGCCTTGACCCGGTTGCCGCAGGTTCGCATGGCGCACCACTCCCGTCGGTGGCCGCGCGAGCGGTCGAGATAGACCTGGGTGCACTCGGGACGGGAACACTCACGCAACAGCGCGGCCTCTTCACCGCCGATGATCTCGACGGCCTCACGGGCGAGGGCGGCGAGTCCTTGGACGACCGTGCCGGTACGGGTCGCACCGTCGGGACCGAGCCGCACGGTCACGGGGAGACCCGACGCCTGCAGGTTCACCTCGGCGACCGCTTCGGCAGGCAGCGGCCGCCGTTCGATCCGGGCCGCCACCAGGGAGTAGACCGCCTCACGCAGGTCCACCGCGAGGGAGAGGTCGGCCTCGCTCGCCCCGGGTGCCAGATCGAGCATCCCTGATTCCAGGAACCAGTCGTCGAGCAGTTCGGGGGAGGCGAGCTTCTCCAGCGGCTCGCCGTTGCGTCGCGCGCGCAACGTACCGACGAAGTCCAGAGGAAGCGTCCCGCAGGGAAATGCATGATTCACGTAACCATACTGACGGGTGACATACGGATGTGCAACATCCGGCTCATCGGCGCGGTGCGCCCGCGATCCAGACCTTCGATCCCGTGCCGTTGCGCGATGTCAGCCATGCTTCCGTCAGCACAGCGCTGCCCTCACCTGGCATCGGAACAAGAATGGTTTTTTCATTGACAGCGGAAAAGATCCGACCTTAGGTTTCCGGCCATGCGCCCGACCTTCGCTCGCGACTCGGTTCCCACGATGACTCCGGCCGCTTCCCTGGTCTTCACCACGCTCCTCTCTCACGGCCCGCTGACCCGGGCCGAGGTGGGGCGCCGCACCAAGCTCTCTCCGGCCGCGGTCACCAAGGCGGTCCGTCCGCTGATGGAGCTCGGCTATCTCGTCGAGGGCGCGGACGAAGAGGCGCGGCCCGCGGTGGGACGTCCGGCCACCCTGGTGTCGGTGGACGCGGGAAGGGCCCTGTTCATCGGCGTCAAGGTGACAGGCGACGAGATCATCGCCGTGCTGGCCGACCTGTGTTGCCGAATCCGGGTGTCCCGGCACGTAGCCCTCACGGGCCGCGAACCGCAGGCCGTGCTCACCGCCATCACCGCGCTGGTACAGGAGTTGCTCACGGAGGCCGTCGGATTCGGTGTGCAGGTACGGGGGCTGGGCATCGCGATCTCGGGGGACGTGGACCGCGCGGAGGGTCTGGTCCGCTACTCCCCCTTTCTGGAGTGGCGCGACGTACCGCTCGCCGAGCTCGCCGCTACCGCGACCGGGCTGCCGGTCACGGTCGACAACGATGTGCGGGCGCTCACGGTCGCCGAGCACTGGTTCGGGGCCGGAGTCGGGCTCTCGGACTTCGCCCTGGTGACCGTGGGCGCCGGCATCGGCTGTGGCCTGGTGGTGCACGGCCGGGTGGTGTCGGGCGCGCACGGCGTGGCGGGCGAGATCGGGCATCTGTCCCTCGACCCGAGGGGCCCGCTCTGCCACTGCGGCAACCGCGGCTGCGTGGAGGCGATCGCGGCGGACCCCGCGATCCTCCGCGCGGTGAGCGCGGCCACGGGCAGACAACTGACCGATGCGGCCGAGGCGTTGGACCTGGCCCACGGCGGAGACCCCGGTGTCCGGGCGGTCTATGCGCGGGCCGGCGAAGCCATCGGCAGAGCCATTGCCTCCCTGGTGAACCTCCTCGGCCCCGAGCGGGTGGTCATCTCCGGGGAGGGCCTGGCCGCATACGACCTTTTCGCCGAGGGCATCCGGGATGCGTTCGCCGCGTCCGCCTTCGGTACCGCTTCGCAGTGCGACGTGATGACACGTCCGCTGCCCTTCGAGGAGTGGGCTCGTGGGGCCGCGGCCACCGCGATCCAGTCCTTCATGGGGTCAGACACGTACGAGGAGCAGCCATGACGCTGCAGAGCCGCAGCCCGCGGTCCGCCGCAGTCGCCGTCCTGTTCTAGCCCGGACCTCACCGATACCCGCCCCCACCGGGTGCCGTTCGCACAACCCCATTCACCCACCAGGAGGCGACCCATGCCCTCATCCCCCTCCAGAGCCCTCCCCGGATTCGTGCGCCGTCCCCTCAGAACCGTGCTGGTCCTGGCCGTCACGGCCGGACTCGGCACAGCGGTCCCGGCCTCCGCCACTCAGGCCGGGCCCGTCGCCTCCAAGTCCGCGACCGCAGCGGCCAGTTCGGCTGCGGCCGCGGCGGACGCCACCGCCTCCGGCCCGGCGGCCAAGCCGTACATGGGCTGGTCCAGCTGGAGCATGCAGTCCTCCCAGTACCCGGGCCTCAACCCGGACGGCAACTACAGCTACCTCACCGAGGCCAACGTACTGAAGCAGACCGACGCGCTGGCCACCACCCTGAAGAAGTACGGCTACGACCACGTCAACATCGACGCCGGCTGGTGGATGGACAAGAACTGGACTTCCGAGTTCGACCAGTACGGCCGGCAGACACCCGACCCGGTGCGCTTCCCGCACGGCATGAAGTCGGTCGCCGACCACATCCACGCCAAGGGCCTCAAGGCCGGCATCTACCTGCCCGTGGGCCTGGAGAAGGGCGCGTACGGCGACGGCAAGGTGCCGATCCACGACGCCCCGAGCTGCACCACCGCGGACGTCGTCTACCCGGACCTGCGGACCACCAACGGCTGGGACAGCGCCTACAAGCTGAACTTCGACAACCCCTGCGCGCAGAAGTACATCGACTCGCAGGCGCAGCTGCTCGCGGGTTGGGGCTACGACTTCCTCAAGCTCGACGGTGTGGGCCCCGGTTCGTCCAAGTCCGGTGACAACTACAACAACGTCGCGGACGTGGCCGCCTGGCACCAGTCCATCGCCGACGCCGGGCGGCCGATCCACCTCGAGCTGTCCTGGTCGCTCGACATCTCCCACGCCGCGGACTGGAAGAAGTACTCCAACGGCTGGCGCATCGACACCGACGTGGAGTGCTACTGCAACACCCTGGTCACCTGGGAGAACTCGGTCAACGACCGGTGGAACGACGCCCCCGCGTGGAGCGGCAAGGCAGGACCCGGCGGCTGGAACGACCTCGACGCGATCGACGTCGGCAACGGCGCGATGGACGGCCTCACCAAGGCCGAACGGCAGAGCTACATGACGCTGTGGGCCATCAACAAGTCGCCCTTGTTCACCGGTGACGACATCACCCAGCTCGACAGCTACGGCCTCTCCCTGCTCACCGACCAGGAAGTCATAGCGGTCGACCAGAACACCTCGCCCGTCGCACGTCCGGTCACCCCGATGGGCGACCAGCAGGTCTGGGGAACCAAGAACCCCGACGGCAGTTACACAGTCGCCCTGTTCAACCTCGGCGCCTCGTCGGCCTCCGTCACGGCGGACTGGGCATCCTTCGGCTTCACCGGCGCGGCCACCGTGCGCGACCTGTGGAACCACCAGAACCTCGGCACGTACAAGAACCGGATCACCTCGACGCTGCCCGCACACGGCTCACGGCTGTTCACCGTCAAGCCCGGCGGCACCCCGCCGGCCACCACCCGCTACGAGGCCGAGTCCGCGAACAACACGCTGACCGGGAACGCCTCCGTCGCCTCCTGTAATGCCTGTTCCGGCGGGAAGAAGGTCGGCAACCTCTACCTCGACAGCAAGCTGCAGTTCAACGACATCACGGTGAAGAAGGACGGCATCTACACCGTCAATGTCGGTTACGTCAGCGGCGATCCCCGCTCGGTGACCGTCTACTCCAACAGCGGCCACGGCTCCAGCCTGAAGTTCCCCTCCACCGGCGACTGGAGCACGGCCGAGACCGTCAGCGTCCAGTTGGCCCTCAAGGCGGGCTCCAACACGATCACCTTCGACAGTGGCTGGGACTACTCACCCGACATCGACCGGATCGACGTACCCAAGTCCGCCTGATCAATCCGGCTGATCAGCCTGCCTGATCAGGCCGCCTCCGACGGCCCGTATCCGTCGTTCCCGCATGCGCCGTTCCCCCGGATCTGGAGTGCACACCGTGGACACCCAGCACACCGAATCACCCGACGACCACCCGAGCCGCAGACGCTTTCTGACCCTCGCCGCCACGGCCGGCGCGGTCGCCGCCCTCGGCGGTCTGCCCACCTTCACCGCCTCGGCGGCCCCCCGCCGGCCGGCTTCCTCCCCCTTGCTGTCCGCGACCGCCGCCGCGAAGAACCGGTTGTGGTGGCGGGCTCCCGGTTCCCCCACCTCGATGATCCAGCAGGGCCTGCCGGTCGGAAACGGGCGCCTCGGAGCGCTCACGAGCAACGACCCCGCAGCCGAACTGCTGACGATCACCGACGCCACCCTGTGGACCGGCGGCCTCAACGACACCCTGCAGAGCGACGGCCAGTTCCCCTACGGCCGTGACGACTTCGGCTCCCTGACCCTGCTGGCCGAGCTCACGGTCGACATCCCCGCACACGACCTGGGCTCGGTCGACAACTACCGTCGTACCCTCGACCTGGCCCAGGGCTTCGTCAGCGCCTCGTACGACCTGTCCGGCGTCACCTACCAGCGGCAGGTCTTCGCCAGCCGCCCGGACGACGTCATCGTCCTGTACTTCTCCCAGCAGGGCGGCGGCAGTTACACCGGTACCGTCTCCCTCATTGGCACCCACGGCGAGACCACCACCGCGAACCGCACGGGGCGCCATGCATCGTTCGGTGCTTCCTTCGCCAACGGGTTGAAGTACGGCGCCGCCGTCACGGCCTGCAGCACCGCCGGCACGGTCGCTGTCGACGGTACGGCGATCTCGTTCCGCAACTGCAAGGACCTGACCGTCGTGGTCAGCGGGGGCACCAACTACGCCCCTGACGCGGCGGCCGGGTTCCGCGACCCGTCCGTGGACCCTGAGCTCCTGGCGCGGACCAAGGTCCTGGCCGCCGCCGGCCACTCCGCGAGCACACTGCTGTCCACCCATGTCGCCGACTTCCGCCCGGTGTTCGAGCAGCAGGACATCAACCTGGGCACGTCGTCCACCGCACAGCGCAAGCTGGACACCTGGCAGCGGATACAGGCGCGCTACCGGGACGACGTCCCCGACCCCGAACTCGAGGCGGCGTACCTGCAGTTCGGCCGCTATCTGATGATCTCCGGGTCGCGGGGCAGCCTGCCGATGGGCCTGCAGGGCCCGTGGCTGGACGGCAACGACCCGGACTGGATGGGCGACTACCACACCGACATCAACGTCCAGATGAACTACTGGATGGCCGACCGGACGGGCCTGTCCGATTGCTTCAACGCCTTCGCGGACTACTGCCTCACACAACTGCCCTCATGGACGGACGTCACACAGCGGCTGTTCAACACCTCGACCAACAGATACCGCAACTCCAGCGGAAGGGTCGCCGGTTGGGCCGTGGCCTTCTCCACCAACCCCTACGGCGGCAGCGGTTGGTGGTGGCACCCTGCGGGCAACGCCTGGCTCTGCCAGAACCTGTTCGAGCACTACGAGTTCACCCAGAACCGCGCCTACCTCGAAAGGATCTATCCCCTCCTCAGGGGCGCAGTGGAGTTCTGGGAGGCCCGCCTCATCACGACGACCGTCACCGACGCCTCGGGAGCCTCACGCGAAGTCCTCATCGACGACAGCGACTGGTCGCCCGAGCAGGGCCCGCAGGACGCCAAGGGCATCACCTACGCCCAGGAAGCGGTGTGGAACCTCTTCGGCAACTACCTCACCGCAACCCGCGTACTCGGCAAGGACCTCTCCTACGGAGCGACCGTCGACGGCCTGCGTGAGCGCCTGTACCTCCCCGTGGTCAGCCCGACGACCGGCTGGCTGGAGGAGTGGATGTCGCCCGACAACCTCGGCGAGACCACGCACCGTCATCTCTCCCCGCTGTTCGGCCTCTTCCCCGGAGACCGGATCCGCCCGGACGACTCCACGCCGAAGGACATCCTCGCCGGGGCGACGGCCCTGCTGACCGCCCGCGGCATGAACAGCTACGGCTGGTCCAACGCCTGGCGCAGCCTGTGCTGGGCGCGGCTGAAGAACGCGGAGAAGGCCTACCAGCTGGTCGTCAACAACCTGAAGCCGTCGGTGAACGGCAGCAACGGCAGCGCGTCCAATCTCTTCGACATCATGGACATGGGGCAGGGCCGCGGCATCTTCCAGATCGACGCGAACTTCGGCACTCCCTCCGCGATGATCGAGATGCTGGTCTACTCGCGGCCGGGTCACGTCGAGTTGCTGCCCGCCCTGCCCGCCGCGTGGGCGGCATCCGGCTCGGTGTCCGGTGTCGGTGTCCGCGGCGGCTTCGTCGCCGACCTCAAGTGGCGAGGCGGCAAGGTCACACAGCTGACGCTGAAGAGTGTCGGCGGCCGCGACACGACCGTCTTTGCGGGCAGCACCGCTCGGAAGATCAGCCTCAAGCCCGGGGCGTCCGTCACGCTGAGCAACCTCGGCTGAGTCCGGTCCGGCGCACATGGGGCCGGGCGGTCGGTCCGGCCCCACCCCCCTATGAGCCGACGAGAAGGGTGGAGGGAACGACGATGTCTCCAAAGAAGGGAAGAACGGCGGCAGTTCGCCGGCCGCGTCGCAGATCCTTGCTGAGCATGTGTGCAGCGCTGACCGGGATGGCTCTCACGGTGGTTCCGCTGAGCACGGCGAACGCGGCGAGCACCGCCACGTCCTCGGCGCAGGGCAAGGCCACCAGGGTCAGTGCCTGGTCGCCCAGCATGACGACCGGCGGCCCGTCCTTCGAGAACCAGACCATCCGGATGGTGGCGCACAGCAGCGTGGCGGGCTCGGGTGCCCGCATCACTCGTCCAACCGGTACAGCAGCGCCCCGCTCGATGTCGGCGAGGTGGACGTGGCCGTCCAGGCGAGCGGCGGCGAAGCGACACGCGGGACCATCCGCAACGTCACCTTCGCCGGCTCCCGCCACCTCACGATCTCGGCGGGCGAAGAGGCGGTCAGCGATGTCGTCCCGATTCCGGTCGGTGCCGGCGAGAACCTGCTCGTCAGCCTCTACGTCCCCGGTGCGACAGGCATGTCGACGTGGCATTCCGACGCCTTCGACACCACCTACATCGCCTCCGGCAACCACACGGGTGACGACAGCGCCGCCGCGTTCGGCACGACCACGACCTCGTGGTACTACCTGGCGGGCCTTGACGTTCTGTCATCGACCGCCAGAGGCACCGTCGTTGCCTTCGGCGACTCCATCACGGACGGCTACCACTCCTCGACCGGTGCCTACACCCGGTGGCCCGACTTCCTCGGACGCCGGCTCGGCGCCGGACCGGGCCCGCAGCGGCTGAGCGTCGTCGACGCCGGCATCGGCGGCAACCGCGTCCTCACCGACGTCCCGAACCTGTGGCAGGGTGTCAGCGCCCTCAAGCGCTTCGGCCACGACGCCCTCGGCCGGCCGGGCGTCAAGGACGTCATCCTCTTCGAGGGCATCAACGACATCGGCAACAACGCCGGCCCCGAGGGCCGGCCGCTCACCTCCCAGGACCTCATCGACGGCTACCGCGCCCTGATCGGCCAGGCGCACGCCGCCCACGTCGACGTGATCGGCGCGACCCTGATGCCCGACGAGGGCAACGGCTACTACACGCCCGCCGCCGAGGCCATTCGCCAGAGCGTCAACCGGTGGATCCGCACCAGCGGCGCCTTCGGCGGCGTCATCGACTTCGACCGGACCATGCGTGACCCCGCGAACCCGGCCGCCCTCAACCCGGCGTACGACTCGGGCGATCACATACACCCCAACGACGAGGGAATGAAGGCCATGGCGGACGCGGTCGACCTTCGGCTCCTGCGCAGCTGACGCCCCGCCACTCGACACGACGGGCATGTCCTGGTTGCGGTCGAAGGGGGGTCGTCGGTGGATCGACGGTGCCGGGGTGGACGACCGCGCACCAGTTGTTGCTCGCCTCGATCTTTCGGGGAGGCACGAGGTGTCCCCGTCGGCGAACCCCCTTCCATCAACTCTTACTTCATACCTTGACGAAAGTGGTCCGTACCTTTAGGTTCACCGGCAGCCCCAACCCCGTGCGTGCAATGGCCCGTTCACAAGGTGAACGCGGCCCGAGTGCCCCACCCCCCACGAAAGGGCGCCCCGCCATGCCCAGACCCAGGCCACTCCCCGCATCCGCCGCCCTGTCGGTCATCGCTCTCACCCTGTCCACCGGCCTGCTCGCCGCGTCCCCCGCCCAGGCCGCCACCGGCACGATCACCGGGACGGCCGGCAAGTGCCTCGACGTCGCCGGCGCCAACTCCGCGGACGGTACGGCCGTCCAGCTCTACGACTGCAACGGCACCGCCGCCCAGCAGTGGACCGTGGGCTCCGACGGCACCGTCCGCGCCCTAGGCAAGTGCCTTGACGTGACCGGCAATTCGACCGCCGACGGCGCCAAGGTCCAGCTGTGGACCTGTTCCGGCGGCGCCAACCAGCAGTGGACCGTCACCGCCGCCCACGACATCGTCAACCCGCAGGCGAACAAGTGCCTGGACGTCACCGACAACTCCTCGGCCAACGGTGCCCGCGCCCAGATCTGGTCCTGCACGGGCGCCGCCAACCAGAAGTGGACCGCGCCCGCGGCCGGTGACGGCACCACCCCGTCCGCGCCGATGGCCGTGGCGCCGTACCTCTACAACGGCTGGGGCGACCCGCCGAGCCCGACCACGATCACCAACGCGACCGGCGTGAAGAACTACACGCTCGCCTTCGTCCTCAGCAACGGCTACTGCAACCCGCAGTGGGACGGCAGCCGGGCCCTGACCGGCGGTGTCGACCAGCAGACGATCAACACCGTGCGCGGCAACGGCGGCGACGTCATCCCGTCCTTCGGCGGCTACAGCGGCAACAAGCTGGAGAGCTCCTGCTCCAGCGCGAGCGAGCTGGCGGCGGCGTACCAGAAGGTCATAGGCGCCTACGGCGGCCTCAAGGCCATCGACATCGACCTGGAGGCCGACGCCTACAGCAACGGAACCGTGCAGCAGCGGACCGTGGACGCCCTGAAGACCGTGAAGGCCGACAACCCCGGCCTGAAGGTGTACATCACCATCGGCACCGGCCAGAGCGGTCCGGACACGAGCCTCATCAACCGGGCCGCGTCCTCAGGGCTGACCGTCGACGCCTGGGCCATCATGCCGTTCGACTTCGGCGGGGCCGGGCAGAACATGGGCAACCTCACCACCCAGGCCGCCGAGGGGCTCAAGAACGCGCTGAAGAACGCGTACGGCTACAGCGACGACACCGCCTACCGGGACATGGGCATCTCGTCGATGAACGGCATCACCGACAACAACGAGACCGTCACGGTGGCCGACTTCCGGACCATCCTCGGCTACGCCCAGCAGCACCATCTGGCCCGGCTCACGTTCTGGTCCGCCAACCGCGACCGGCCCTGCACCGGCGGCTCGGCCGACAGCTGCTCCGGCGTGAGCCAGTCCGCCTGGGACTACACCCGCGTCTTCGCCGGATACACCGGCTGACTTCCCCGCACGAGACCAGGAGAACAACCGATGCTTTCCCTCCCATGGCGCGGCAGATCCGCCGCGGCCGCAGTGGTGGCCACGGCCGCCGCGTCCCTGCTCACCGGAGCGCCCGCGCACGCCGCGGCCACCGCCCTGCCCACAGGCTTCGCGACCGTCATGAACGCCGCGAGCGGCCGGTGCCTCGACGCCAGGGCGGCCGCCACCGCGAACGGCACCGTCGTGCAGCAGTACTCGTGCAACGGCACCACGGCGCAGCGGTGGAGCTTCACCGCCACGAGCGACGGATATGTCCGGATCAACAATGCCAACGACACCAACCAGGTCGCGGACGTCGCCGACGTCTCCACGGCCGACAACGCCCTGGTCCACCTGTGGACGTACGGCGGCGGTGCCAACCAGCAGTGGCTGCCGGTGGACGAGGGCGGAGGCGCGTACCACTTCGTCAACCGCAACAGCGGCAAGTGCCTCGACGACCCCGCGGCCTCGACCGCCGACAGTGTGCAGTTCGTGCAGTACACCTGCAACGGCACCGCGGCCCAGCGCTTCCAGGTCGTACCCGTGACCCAGTCGGCCGCCAACCCGGACCTGGGCCCGAACGTCGTCGTCTTCGACCCGACGATGTCGTCCTCGACGATCCAGAGCAAGCTGGACACGATCTTCCAGCAGCAGGAGACCAACCAGTTCGGCTCCCAGCGCTACGCCGTGCTGTTCAAGCCGGGCGCCTACAGCGCCGACGTCAACGTCGGCTTCTACACTCAGGTGCTGGGCCTCGGCCTGTCGCCCGACGCGGTGACGATCAACGGTGCGGTGCACGCCGAGGCCGACTGGTTTCAGGGCAACGCCACCCAGAACTTCTGGCGCGGCGCGGAGAACCTGTCGGTCAACCCGGTCGGCGGCAGCGATCGCTGGGCGGTCTCACAGGCGGCGCCGTACCGTCGGATGCACCTGCGCGGCAACCTCGCCCTCGACGACGGCGGCTGGTCCAGCGGCGGTCTCATCGCCGACAGCAAGATCGACGGCCAGGTCGACTCGGGCAGCCAGCAGCAGTGGCTGACCCGCAACTCCCAGCTGGGCAGCTGGACCGGCTCCAACTGGAACATGGTCTTCACCGGCAGCACGGGAGTCCCCGCCACCAGTTTCCCCAGCCCGCCGGACACCACCGTCGCACAGAGCCCGGTCTCCCGCGAGAAGCCGTTCCTGTACGTCGACGGATCCGGCACCTACCAGGTGTTCGTGCCGTCCCTGCGGTCCAACTCCTCGGGCACCAGCTGGTCGAGCGGCACCTCGGGCTCCTCGCTCTCGCTGGACTCCTTCTACATCGTCAAGCCGGGCGCCACCGCCTCGCAGATCAACTCCGCCCTCGCGGCGGGCAAGAACCTGTTGGTCACCCCTGGCCTCTACCACCTCGACCAGACCCTGCAGATCAACCGCGCCGACACGGTCGTCCTCGGCCTGGGCCTGGCCACCTTCGTCCCCGACAACGGCATCACGGCCATGAAGGTCGCCGACGTCGACGGGGTGAAGATCGCGGGCCTGCTGTTCGACGCCGGCACGACAGACTCGCCCTCCCTGCTGGAGGTCGGGCCGAGCGGCTCCTCCGCCTCCCACACGGCCGACCCGACCTCCCTGCACGACGTCTACTTCCGCGTCGGCGGTGCGGGCGTCGGCAAGGTGACCACCGGCCTCGTCGTCAACAGCGACAACGTCATCGGCGACCACATGTGGATCTGGCGCGCCGACCACGGCAGCGGCGTCGGCTGGACCAGCAACACCGCGGACACCGGCATGATCGTCAACGGTGACAACGTGACGATGTACGGCCTGTTCGTCGAGCACTTCCAGAAGTACCAGACCGTCTGGAACGGCAACGGCGGCCGCACGTACTTCTTCCAGAACGAGATGCCCTACGACCCGCCGAACCAGGCGGCATGGATGAACGGCTCCACCCAGGGCTACGCGGCCTACAAGGTCGCCGACTCGGTCACCAGCCACCAGGCGTACGGCCTCGGCAGCTACTGCTACTTCAACGTCAACCCCGCTGTCGTGGCCGCGCACGCCATCGAAGCGCCGAACAACCCCAACGTCCGCTTCACCAGCATGGTGACGGTCTCGCTCGGCGGCACCGGCACCATCAGCCACGTCATCAACAACACGGGAGGCCCGTCCAACTCCAGCCCCAACGTGGCGAACCTGACCAGCTATCCGTAGGAGTGGACGTACGCACCCCCCTGTCCCGGCGCAGGGACTGACAGCCCCCACGGAGTCGGAAAGGCCAAGAACGGTTGTCCGCGCGGCGGTTATGATCGCTGGAGGGGGAGTCGGACACGACGGGGGGCTCGCGTTGGATCGCCTGGCAGGAGCGGGCCTGGAAGTCGGCGCAGGCCGGCCGGACGCGGTGGGCGTGTGACCGGCCGGCCGGCGCCCGGGGTGCTGCCTTCGTCGCTGCGCCCGTTGTTCGGGCTGATCGCGGTTCTCGCCGCGCTGGTGGTTGCCGCGATCGGGGTCCTGTACGCCGGTCACAGCGAGCCCGGCAGGGTGGACCGTTGGTTCATCTCACCGACGGCGGACAGTGTGCAGCCGCCGTGGCGGTATGTCGCTCTGACCCTGGACTTCTTGGGAGAGCCCGCCGGATCGGCGATGGTGATCGTGACCGTCGTGGTGGGCTGCCTGCTGCTTCGGCGTCCTCGCGCGGCGGTGCTCGTCGTGGCCGGGGTCGGCGTGACCGTGGGGACGGCGACGCTGCTCAAGCACGTGGTGGGACGCACCATTCACGGCGCCGACAATCTGTCCTACCCGAGCGGGCACACCGCCTTCTTCACCGCGCTCGCCCTCGCAGCGGCACTGCCGGCGACCGGCCGGCTCGGCCTCGGCAAGGCGGCCGGCATGTCACTCGTGCTCGCCGCGGCGCTGGTTGCCGGCGCCGCGATGGGGTGGGCGCAGGTCGCCCTGGGCGCGCACTACCCGACCGATGTCCTCGGCGGCTGGTGCACCGCACTGGCGGTGGTACCGGCGACCGCATGGCTGGTCGACCGTACGGCCGACCGGCGGGCCGTTCGCACGGCCGACGCCGGTCGGCTGGAGCATCGCTGACGTCACGCCAAGCGGCGGAACACCGGCTTCACCGGTCGTCCTGCCAGCCAGGGGGTGGGGTCACCGGCGTCCAGTGCCTTCCGGTACACCGCACATGCCTGGGCCACCACATCGACGGTGTGATCGATGTCGGCGTCGCTGAGCGCACTGCTCACCACGAACGACGGGGCCAGCACCCCGCCCTCGAGGAGCCGGCGCAGGAACAGGGTGCGGTACTCCTGCGACGGCTGCCCGTTCGCGTCGAGGGTGGCGAAGACCAGGTTGCTGGCCCGGCCCCGGACGACGATGTGCTCGCCGACGCCCATGCCGGCCGCGGCCTCGCGGACACCGGCGGCCAACCGCTCGCCGAGCGCGTGCAGCCGCGCGGTGACGCCCTCCTCGGTGTAGATGGTCTGTACGGCCATCGCCGCGGCCAGCGAGTGCGTTTCCGCACCGTGCGTGGTGGACAGCAGGAAGACCCGCTCGCCGGAGTGCCGCAGCCCGCCCCGCTCCATCAGCTCGCGCCGCCCGGCCAGCGCGGAGACCGCGAACCCGTTGCCCAGCGCCTTGCCGAAGGTGGAGAGGTCGGGGACCACGCCGTACAGGCCCTGGGCTCCCGCCTCTGACCAGCGGAAGCCGGTGATCATCTCGTCGAAGATCAGGACGCAGCCGTGCCGGTGGGCCAGTTCGCGCAGGCCCTCCAGGTATCCGGGCGGCGGCTCGGTGTGGGTGGCGGGTTCGAGGATCAGGCAGGCGACCTCGCCCTCGTACCGGGTGAGCAGTTCCTCCGTGGCGGCCAGGTTCCCGTAGGGGAAGGACACGGTGAGCTCGTTGGTGGCCGTCGGAATGCCGGCGGACATCGGGGTGGTGCCGATGAACCAGTCGTCGACGGAGAAGAACGGATGGTCGGCGCAGATGGCCACCCTCGGGCGGCCGGTGGCGGCGCGGGCGAGGCGCACCGCGGCGGTGGTGGCGTCGGAGCCGTTCTTCGCGAACTTCACCATGTCGGCGGTCGGCACCGTGGCGAGAAAGCGTTCCGCGGCTTCCACCTCCACGATGGAGGGCCGGACGAAGTTGCTGCCGCGGTCGATCTCCCGCCGTACCGCCTCGGTCACGCCTGGGTGGGCGTGGCCGAGGCTGACCGAGCGCAGGCCGGATCCGTACTCGATGTAGCGGTTGCCGTCGATGTCCCACACGTGGGCCCCTCGGCCGTGGCTGATGACCGGGGCCAGGTTCTCGGGGTACTGGTCGTCGCCCTTGGCGTAGGTGTGCGCTCCCCCGGGTATCAGGGCGTGCAGCCGCTCGTTCGCCGTCCGTGACCGGGGCAGACGGAACTCCGCGGTCTCTTCGGTGTGTTCGGTGTGTCCGGTGGTCAACCGACTTCACCCTCCTTGTGCTTCAGGACCTCGGCGAGGCTCGGCGCCTCCCGGTCCCGCTGGGACATCGACGTGACCGGCAGTGGCCAGGGAATGGCGAGTTCCGGGTCGTCGAAGGCGATCGTCACGTCCTCGGACGGATCGTGCTGACGATCGATACGGTAAGAGGTATCTGCGATTTCGGTAAGAGCCTGGAAGCCGTGCGCGCATCCCGCCGGGATGTACACGGTCTTCTGCGTCTCGCCGGACAGCTCGAAGAAGGCCCGGTTGCGGTAGGTCGGCGAGTCCGGGCGCAGGTCCACGACGACGTCGAAGATCTTCCCGTACGAGCAGCGCACCAGTTTGGCCTCGCCGGCGCCGGAGCGCAGGTGCAGGCCGCGCAGCACGCCCCGGACCGAGCGGGAGACGCTGTCCTGGACGAAGGCGTTGGGGTCGAGGCCCACGGAGCGGACCACGTCGGCGTCGAAGGTGCGGCAGAAGAAGCCGCGTTCGTCGGCGTACGGTGTGGGTTCGAACAGGTACGCGTCGGCGATCTCCGGGACTTCGGTCGCTTTCATCGAGCCTTCCGCAGGGTGTGAGTGTGGTCGGTCTTCGGGAACACGGCTGCGGTCAACGCAGTGAACTGGTCGGCGAGTTGTTGTGCGGCCGCCTGGTTCCGCTCGGTGAGGGTCTGGCGCAGCTCGGCCGATCGCTTCTCCAGCGTCCGGAACTGTTCGAGCAGCCGGTCGACGTCGACCTCGCGCGCCGGGTGGCAGAAGGCGCCGAGACCCATCCGCTCCATGAGCGCGTCGCTCTTGGCCGCATAGCTGAGGGCGAGCACCGGGGTGCCGGTCTTCAGCGCGCAGATCAGGTTGTGGTAGCGGACCGCGACCACGGTGTCGGCAGCCGCCATCTCCTTCATCAGATCGGCCAGTGAGGCCGGCTCGGCGGCGGTGACCAGCGGCGAGTCGACCGCGTCGAGGATCGCGTCGACCACCGCCACATCGCACTGGTCGCCGGTGAGCAGCCGGACGGGTCTGCCGTCCTCGACCAGCGTGCGGACGAAACGGATCGTCCCGTCGAGGTAGCGCCGGTATATCTCGTCGGCCCGGGCGCGGTCGTCGTTTCCGCCGTGGAAGTCCATGACGCCGACGCAGACCGTGCCCGGCGAGCCCGAGGGCGCGCTCGTCTGCGGCGTCGGCAGGGAGAACGCGAGGTCGGGGTAGACCTCGTCGCGCGCGGTGTCCACGCCCATCGCCCGCATCGCGTCACGGCTCTGGGCGTCCCGGTAGGACCGGTACGTGGCCAGCCGCGCCGACCAGCGCACCAGTGCCCGGGTGGGCCGGTTGCGGATCTCGGCGGCGCCGACGCTGACCAGCGCGACCCGGGTGCCGAGCAGCCGGCCGCTCGCGCAGAGCAGGAACAGCGAGTACGGGAAGCCCCACGGCCGCAGCGGCAGGGTGGCCTCCAGGACGCCCATGCCGGGCACGATCACCACGTCGTGCCGGCGCACCCAGGCGGCGGTGCGGAAGACGTCGACGAGTTTGCCGAGCCCCTTCGACGCGATCGCGCCCGCACGTGACGCCGTCCGGTACTCCGCGCGGTTCCAGTGCAGCCGCGTGGCGGGGATCCCGAACCGGGTCGTCACGGCCTCGGGTCCGCCGCACAGGGCGTCCACGGCCGCGTCCGGGTGCTCGGTGCGCAGAAATCCCAGGACGGCCTCCAGCGAGCCGTCGTTGCCGAGGTTGCCGGAGCCGAGGAGGCCGAACACCCCCACACGTGTTGCCGTCTTCATGCCCGCCGCCCCTCGCGGCCCGCGACGAGGGCGTCGACGGAGACGGTGAGCAGGTCCGGGTCGACGGGGGCGCGGTCCTCGACCCGCTCGCCGGCGCCCGGCCGGACCCGGCTGGTCATCCAGGCGGCCATGTGGCGGTAGCAGGCGCGTCGGTCGGCCGGGGACAACGGCGCCCGCCGGATCGCCGCGGCGAAGCCCCAGATGTACTCGGCGAGCAGCCGGGGCGTCGGGTGCAGCGGGCCTGCCCGGCGCGGGTCCAGGTTGACGCACCGGGAGCGCTTGGACGGGTTCGCCCGCTCGGCGCGGTTGGGGTGGTCACGGCGGAAGTACAGCAGTTCCGGCACCTGGTGGAAGCGCCCGTGCAGGGTGATCTCGGCGACGAACGTGCGGTCCGCGTGGTGGTAGCTGTCGAGCGGCTTCACCCGGCGCAGCATGTCGGCCCGCATCACCCCGTAGAAGTCGTCGCCGCCCGGCTCGAACAGCAGGCTGCGGAAGCGCTCCGGCGCGTGCGGGGAGTCGGTGGCGAGCGTGTACTCGTAGGGGACCGTCACCTGGCCGTCGCCGTCGATGACCGCCTGGTCGGCGTGCGCGAGGATGACGTCGGGCTGTTCGTCCAGCGCCTCGATGCAGCGCCGCAGCAGGTCGCGGGCGTAGAGGTCGTCGTGCGAGGCCCACTTGAACAGTTCGCCGCGGCACTGGGTGAACACGTAGTTGTGGTTCGGCGTGGCGCCGACGTTCCGGAGCAGCCGGATGTATCGGATGCGGGAGTCCTGCGCGGCGTACTTGCGGCAGATGTCCTCGGTCCCGTCGGTCGAGGCGTTGTCGGAGATGACCAGCTCGAAATCCTCATAGGTCTGGCCGAGCAGGGCGTCGAGCGACTCGGCGAGGTACTCCTCACCGTTGTACACGGGCAGGCCGATGCTCAGCCTGGGTCGGTCGGTCATGAGGTCCTCACTTCAGGAACAGGGTCGTGGTGGTGCTCGCGCAGGGCCGACCGCAGTTGCAGCCACCACACGGCCGAGCCGCTGACGGTCGCGGCGGCGACGCCCCAGGCCGAGCCGACCGTGCCGGCCACGGCAGCACCGCCGAGCCCGCCGCCGACGTAGCAGGCGGAGGCGAACAGCTGGCAGCGCAGACTGCGCCGGGCCGCGCCGAGCGCGCGCAGCCCGGCCGCCGCGCCGGTGCCGAGGCCCGCGCCCGCAACGCTGAAGGTGATCGGCACGAGGAGCTGAGAGGCGGAGTGCCAGACGTCGCCGAGCGCGAGAGCGCCGAGCCGGTTGGGCATCAGCAGCAGGGCCCCGCCCCACAGGAGCGCGGCGGTGGCCTGCCCGCCGCCCAGCAGGAGACAGAACTTGCCGAGGCGGTGCGGGGACTGCCGCAGCACCCGTGCCGCCTCCGGGACGGTGACCAGCGAAAGGCCCATCAGTACGGCGAGGAAGGGGCCCATCAGCAGCTCGGCACCCCGCACCGCGCCCACCGCCCCCAGCCCGACGATCGCGCCGAGCCCGTAGGCCCGCAGCTGGCTGGCGCCGCTGAGGCTGACGTTCTCGACCAGGTACCGGTAGCCGAGATCGCGTTGCTCGCGAAGCCACCCGCGCGCCTCGGTCATCCGGGGCCGGATTCCGGACTGGAAGCAGCCGTACGCGGCGGCCACCGCGGCGGACGCCCCCCAGGCCAGCACGAAGGCGGCCACGCTGCTCACGTGGGCCGCCACCACCATGGCCGGGACGAGTGCCACGCACCACACGACGTCGTTGAGGAAGGCCTTGCGCCCGTTGCCCGCGGCGAAGAACGAGAACCGCCAGGCATCCTGCAGCAGCAGCCCCGGCAGCATGACGCCCAGGCAGACGAACGCGGGCCCCAGCCGGCCGCCGAGCACCAGTCCGGCCGCCAGGGACAGCGCACCTATGGCGGTACCGACGCCGAGTGCCGTACCCGTCGAACGGGCCACCGCCCCGCGCCAGTTCGCTTCCGGAACGCCGCTGAAGCGCACCACGAGCGGGTCGGTGGACAGGCCCCGCGAGACGTTCAGCACCACGCCGTAGGTCACCCAGGCCAGGCTGAACACGCCGAACGCGGTCACCCCGAGCGAGCGGGCCACGTAGATGCCCACCGCGAAGTTGCTGATGCTGGAGGCCGCCTGGTCGGCCAGTCCCCACGACAGCCGGCCGACCAGGGCCCGCTTGGCGGATCCGGCCGGTCGCGCAGTGGTCTGCGCGCTCTCCCCCTCGACGGGCATCGACGTCATGTCTTGATCAACCCTGCCTCGTGCAGGGCACCGGCCGCCCCGGCGACGGTGTCGAACGGCAGCCCGGACCGCTCGGCGACGTCCAGCAGGTCGTGCTCGCCGTCGGAGAGATTGAGCACCCAGAGCATGGCCATCTGGGCCTGCTTTGTGTCGCTGCGGCCGCCGAGCGCGTCGTACAACCCGCGCCGTCCCAACTGCGGTTCGCCGTACGGGCTGAGGTTGACGTACTGACGGTTGCGGTCCAGGACGGCGAACGCCTCGCGGCAGACCGCGAGGGTGTCCGCCATCGCCTCCGGGGAGACGAAGTCCAGGTTGTCCGCCGAGGTGTGGTACTCGGGATAGCCCGCGTACGGGGTCCGGGTGAGCGAGCCGACACCGAGGTTGAACCCGGGCGAGCAGTACTGCCGTTCGTCGTAGCCGTACGGAGTGAACTCGTTGACGCGGTGCGGCCGTTCGGATGCGGTCAGCACGTGCCGCATCACCCGGTCGATCTCCGCGTCACCGCGCCTGCTCTGCTTGTACGTCAACTGGCCCCGGTCGCCGGCGCAGGCCAGCACGACGCCGTGCTTGACCCGTTCCACCCGCTCCGCGTTGCGGGCCAGCCAGGTGATCGCCCCGATGGTGCCGGGCGCGAAGATGAACCGGTAGGTGTAGTACGGCGTTTGCTGCGCAAGCTCCCGGGCCAGGTACGTCGCCACCGCGACGCCGGCCATGTTGTCGTTGGCCAGCGCCGGGTGGCAGATGTGACAGGAGACGATCACCTCGTCGGCGACCTGGCCGGGCACCACGTACTCGGCGTAGGTGAGGTGGCCGTCGGCGAGGGTCGAGTCGATGACCACCTCGTACTCGCCGTCCGGCATCGCGTCCAGGGTGTCCTGGGCCAGGCAGAAGCCCCACTCCGGCTTGTAGTAGCTGGTGCGGTACGGCACCCAGGAGGGCTGTTCGGGCAGGGTGTGCAGGTGCGGGCGCAGCTCGGACAGCGGCATGGTCGCCGACACCGGCACGCTGTAGCCGAGCACGTGCAGGCTGGACGCGGCGAAGTCGACGACCCGGTTCCCGGCGCTGTCGGCGATGTACGCGTCGCGGATGTTCCACTCCTGCGGCACCGTCCAGTCGAGCACCTGCGTCCCGGTCGGCACCTCGTGCACCTGCAGCGGCAGGTACTCGCCGACGATGTCCAGGGTGGCGCGGACACCGTCGCCGGTGATGCTCCGGCACAGCGGGTACATCCGCTCCACCAGGGCGTGCATCTCTTCGCCGGAATGGGTCATCGGCGCCACCGCAGGGTGTCGTCGACGGTGCCGGCCTCGGACGCCGCGCGCAGCACGGCGAGCCGGGTGAAGCGCTGGTCGAAGTCCTCCTTGGTCAGTCCGAACTTCCGGTAGGCGTCGGCGAGTTCGAGCGCGCCGCGCTTGACCGACCATTCGATGTCGAAGCCGGGGATCGCGGCGCGGAACCGGGAGAAGTCCACCCGGTAGGAGCGCGGGTCGGCCCCGTTCTCCCCGGTGATCCTCACCTTCGCGCCGGGCACCGCCTCGGCGACCTGCTCGGCGATCTCGGCGACCGTGACGTTGTTGGTCTCGCTGCCGATGTTGAACGCCCGGTCGTGGACCGCTTCGCGCGGCGCGGTCAGCGCGGCCGTGAAGGCCCGGGCGATGTCACCGGCGTGCACCAGCGGGCGCCAGGGGGTCCCGTCGGAGAGCACCAGCACCTCGCCGGACAGCAGTGCGTGACCGACCAGGTTGTTCAGCACGATGTCGGCGCGCAGCCGGGGCGAGTAGCCGAAGGCGGTGGCGTTGCGCATGTACACGGGGGTGAAGTCGTCGTCGGCCAGCTCGTGCAGGTCGTCCTCCACCCGCACCTTGGACTCCGCGTACGGGGTCACCGGGCGCAGCGGAGCGTCCTCGCCCACCAGGTCGTCGCCGCCGGCGGCGCCGTAGACCGAGCACGTCGACGCGTACAGGAAGCGCCGCACTCCGGCCTCGCGGGCCAGCCGGGCCAGCCGTACGGACGCGTGGTGGTTGATGTCGTAGGTGAGTTCCGGCGCCAGCGAGCCCAGCGGATCGTTGGACAGGGCGGCCAGATGGATCACGGCGTCCACCCCGGCCACGTGTTCGGCCGTGACGTCGCGCAGGTCCACCCGGTGCCCCTGCGGGTCCGCGGGTGTCTCGCCGAGGACGGAGTCGGCGAACAGGCCGGAGTCGAGGCCGACGACCTCGTGTCCGGCGGCGGCGAGGACCGGGGCCATCACGGTGCCCAGGTATCCCTGGTGTCCAGTCAGTAGTACGCGCATGGTTCAACCCCCCAGGTTGAGCGTGAGTTTGGTGACGGCGAACGCCTCGGCGTATCGCTCGTGGCATTCGATGCCGCGGATCCGTGCCAGCCCGAGGAAGGCTTCGCGGTCGTACCAGGGCCGGTGCCGCTGCGAGGGGTAGTGCTCCTGCAGCAGCCGTACCTTTTCTTCGGCGACCTCCGGCGACAGCGGCTGGTAGGCGGCCATCCGGCCGAGGTCGCCGTCCCATTTGACGATCTCGTAGCCGAGGACCAGGTGGTCGCGAAATGCGGTGGGTATCAGCTGCGCCAGGCCGCGGTGGTCCTGGTGGGCGTCGTCGGTGCGCGGGGCCAGGATCAGATCCGGGTCGGTCTGCGCGCGCAGTTCCTCGACCGCGGCCTTGGCCTCGTCCCAGTGCACGGGCAGCCGGCCGTCGGGCAGCTTGTGCACGGTCAGCCGCAGGTCGGCGCCCGGGCAGAAGGCGGCGAGCGCGGCCTGCTCCTCCTGCTCGCGCTCGCTGCCACCGCCGGAGAGCACCAGGACGTCGACGCGGAGGCCCGGCCGCGCGTGACACAGCGTCAGCAGTGTGCCGCCGGCGCCGATGGCGATGTCGTCGCAGTGCGCGCCCACGGCGACGATCCGGTCCGGGCGCCCGGCGCCGAGGCGGATCACGCGCTCACCCCGGCGTTGTCCCGTTCCCACACGGCCCACGGTCGGTCGCCCCGGGCATAGGCCTCGTCGAGCGCGGCCCGCTCCTTCACGGTGTCGGTCGGCTTCCAGAAGCCGCGGTGCTGGTGCGCCACCAGGCGGCCCTCCTTGGCCAGTTGGGCGCATCCGTCGGCGACCAGGTCCCCGTTCTCCGGGATGTGGTCGAAGACCTCCTGGCGGAGCACGAAGTAGCCGCCGTTCTCCCACAGCGGCATGTCGCTCACCGCGGTGATGCCCCCCACCAGGCCGTCCTCGCCCAGGTCCACGCAGTGGAACGAGGACTGGGGCGGCACCACCATCATCGACGCACCGGCGTCGCGCCGGGCGAAGTTGTCGATCATCTCGGGCAGCGGGGCGTCGGTGAGCACGTCGGCGTAGTTGGCGAGGAACATCTCGTCGCCGTCCAGGTGGTGGCGCACCCGGCGCAGCCGCTCCCCGATGGGCGACTCGATGCCGGTCTGCGCGAACGTGATCGTCCAGTCGGCTATGTCGGTGGACAGCAGCTCGGTCTTCCCGCCCCGCAGCACGAAGTCGTTGGACGTCGTCTCCTCGTAGTTGAGGAAGAAGTCCTTGATGTGGTGGGCCCCGTAGCCGAGGCACAGGATGAACTCCTTGTGCCCGAAGTGCGCGTAGTAGCGCATGACGTGCCAGATCAGCGGCCTCGGTCCGACCATCGCCATCGGCTTGGGCACGTCGTCGGAGGTTCCGTTGCGCATCCGCATCCCGTAACCGCCGCAGAACAGAACGACCTTCATGCTGTGACCTTTCGGGACGCGCCGTCGACGATGCTCAGTTCCGGGATGGGAAAGACCAGCCGGCCGCCCCAGTCGTGTACGAAGGACAGCTGCTCGACCAGCTCTGCCCGCAGGTTCCACGGGAGGACGAGGACGTAGTCCGGTCTGTCGGCGGCGATCTGCTCGGGCGGCAGGATCGGGATGCGGGTGCCCGGGGTGAACCTGCCGTGCTTGTACGGGTTGCGGTCGACCGTGTACGCGAGCAGGTCGGGTCGGATGCCGCAGTGGTTGAGCAGGGTGTTGCCCTTGCCCGGGGCGCCGTAGCCGACGACCGTCTGGCCGCGCTCGGCCGCCTCGATGAGGAACTTGAGCAGGTCCCGGCGCACCTTGGCCACGCGGGCAGAGAACTCGGTGTACCCGGACAGCTCCTGCAGACCGGCGGCCTTCTCCCGGGCCAGTACGTCGGCCACCCGCTCCGTCGGCTCGCCGGCCACCTCGGTCGGGCGGGCCCACAGCCGGATGGAGCCGCCGTGCGTGGGCAGCAACTCGACGTCCACGAGCGTGAGTCCGCCGCTCGCCAGCGCCTGGATCGCGGAGGCGACCGTGTAGTACTGGAAGTGCTCGTGGTAGATCGTGTCGTACTGGTTCTCCTCGATCAGGGTCAGCAGGTGCTGCACCTCGATGGAGACCCAGCCGTCGTCGGCGACCAGGGCGCGCAGCCCCTGGGTGAACCCGACCACGTCGGGGATGTGCGCGTACACGTTGTTGGCGACGACCAGGTCCGCCGGGCCGTGCTCTGCACGGACGGCCGAGCCGGTGTCCGGGCTCAGGAACTCCGTGAGCGTGGGCACGCCCTTGTCCCGTGCCGCGGCGCCGACGTTCACCGACGGCTCGATGCCCAGGCAGCGGATCCCCCGGTCCACCACGTGCTTCAGCAGGTACCCGTCGTTGCTCGCGACCTCGACGACGAAGGCGTCGGGACCGAGACCCGCGCGCTCTACGGCGTCGGCGACGAACGTCCGCGCGTGCTCCACCCAGGAGGTCGAGTACGAGGAGAAGTACGCGTACTCCGTGAACGTCTCCTCCGGCTTGATCAGCGGCGGGATCTGCGCCAGCCAGCAGTCGGTGCAAACCCGCAGGTGCAGCGGGTACGCCGGTTCCGGCTGGTCGAGTTGGTCCGCGGCGAGAAAGCTCTCGCATGGTGGCGTCGCCCCGAGGTCGACGACGCTCGCCGTCGCCTCCGAGCCGCACAGTCGGCATCGTGTCATCTGTTGTCCCCATCCCCCCTGCTCGCGGGGGTGTCCCCGCCGCGAGTCTGTGCTGACCGCTCCGCGATCGCGGTGCGGTACTCATCAACCAGGCGGTCGAGGCCGACCGCCGGGCTGAAACCCTGTTCGTACCGGAGCCGGGCCGCTCGGCCCATCTCCCGGTTGTGGTCCGGCTCGGCCGCGACGCGGCGTATGCAGGACGCGAGGGAGGCGGACTCCCCCGGCTTGTGCAGCAGCCCGGTCACGCCGTCGTCGACGAGTTCGACGAAAGCGCCGTGACCGGCGGCGACGACCGGGACCCCGGCCGCCATCGCCTCCACGACCACCAGGCCGAACGCCTCCAGCCACGTGGACGGAGCCACCACGGCGACAGAGCGCGCGATGGCCTTCCGGCACTCCGCCGTGTCGTACAGCCCGACGTAGCGCACGTCGTCCCGGCCGGCCGCCCAGGCGGTCACCTCCGGCTCCAGTGGCCCCGTGCCGGCGATGACGAGCGGCACGCCCACACCGCCGCTCGCCGCGATCTCGTCCCACGCGGCCATGAGCAGTCGTACGCCCTTGGCCTCCGCGAGCCGGCCGAGGTAGAGCAGATGCTCTCCGTCGCCTGCTCGGCGGTCCTCCGGGTCGGGTACGAAGTTGTGCTTCACCGCCAGCCGCTCGGCCGGCATGCCGGCCCGCACCAGGGTGTCGCGCTGGGCCGCGGAGATGCAGAAGAACCGCTCCACGCCGGACCACCAGCGCCGCCGGTTGGCCGACAGGCTGACCGCGAGCGGCACCGTGGCGAGGCGGGAGCCCCGGTAGCAGCCGTGCCGGACGGCGGGCAGCGGTACCGCCGATCCGACGCACTCGGTGCACGGCCGGCCGTCCCGCTGCAGCGTGCCGGGCGGGCAGACCTGGGTGTAGTTGTGCAGCGTGGCGACGGCGGGCACGCCGGCGTCGGCGCACGCGGCAAGGACCGCGGGCGACAGGAGCGGGAAGACGTTGTGGACGTGCACCACGTCGGGCCGCTCGGTGCGCAGCTTGGCGGCGAGCTCCGTGCGGACGGCCGGGTTCCACGGCACCCGCAGCGGCACCGCGACCTTGGCGAGGAGGGACATGGCGCCGATGTCGTCGCTGCGCCGCTCGAACATCTCGACCCGGTGGCCGGCCGCGCGCAGCAGCTCCACCTCCTGGTCGACGACCTTGTTCTCGCCGCTCGGCTGCGCCGAGGCGTAGCGGTTGTGCACCACGAGGATGTGCATGCTCAGGTCACCTCCGATCCACGGGCCCAGCGCGGGACGCGTTGTCGAGGGACTTCGCGTGTCGAAAGCCGAGGTACTTCGGGCGTCGAGAGGACGGCGGCCTCGGCAGGTGCCGCCAGCAGCGAGGCGGCCAGCGCCAGATGCAGCAGATACGGCGAGGCGTCGCCGAGGCCGGCCTCGGTGTACGAGGCCATCGCGCAGTAGCTGATGAGGAAGATCGCGCAGGCCCTCTGCAGCGACGGCGGTCGCAGCAACGCGACGCCGCCCAGCACGATGATGATCACCGCGACCAGGGTCACGCCGATCAGCCCCTGCTCGTTGTAGACGGCCAGCCAGCTGTTGTCGATCGGCAGCCCGCCGAAGGACTTGTCGCCCAGGCCCACGCCGAACAGCTGCTCCGAGGTCGACCGGGGCGCGGACAGGAGTGCGTCCCAGACCTTGGCGCGGCCGGTGAGGCTGGAGAAGTTCTCCTTGCTCTGTCCGCGCAGGAACCACGACTGGAGCATGGAGGCGAACCCCACCGCGGCCACCGTGGCCAACAGCACCGCCCAGGTGAAGAAGCGGCGGGCGGCGGCGCTGGTCAGCAGGAGCGAGCCGATCGCCAGCACCAGCCCGACGAGCAGGCCGAGCGTGGCCGTGCGGGTATGGGTCAGGGCGAGCAGGACGAGGGACGGCACGATGACCACCGCCGCGCCCTTCTTGTCGGTCCGGCGGCCCAGGAGGAGCAGCACGGTGAGCCCGATGATCACCGCGGCGTACTGTCCGATCTGCGGCGGGGTGAGCGGCCACAACGCGCCGACCAGGCGCCCGCCGTAGAGGTCGGGCAGGGCCGCGCCCGGTGAGACGGCAAGTCCTGCGGCCACCGATCCGAGCACCGCGAAGTACATCCGGATGTGGTGCCGGACGAACGTGAGGCCGCCGTCCCACCAGCGGGTGAGCAGCCACAGGGTGCCCACGAAGAGAGCCAGCCGGAAGCAGCGGAACAGCGCGCCGAACCCGGACTCCAGATTCGCGCTGGAGATCACGCTCGACACCAGCAGCAGGGTGAGCATGAAGACGTACGCGCTGGATCGGATGCGCAGCCGGAGATTGACCGCCAGCGCCAGGGTGAACGCGGCGACCAAGGCGCCCATCGTGACCATCTGGATGAGGGATCGGGGCAGCGGCACGATGGTCTTCGCCCCGGCGGAGCCGAGCGTGTTGAGGACCAGCAGCCCCCACACGATCCCGATGACCCTGGGTGTGCCGGCAGGGCGCGGTTCGGCGCCGGGCAGTGTGCTCATCTCAACCACCGGCCTGTCCGCTGGAGGTGCTGCCCGCGTCCTGCCGGTACGGCGCGCCCTGCCAGCCCTGGAAGTCGAGCACCTTGCTCGGGTCGTGGACGACGAAGGCCCACGGCCCGACGTACACGTTGTCGTGCCAGCGGTTGTGCTGCTTGAGGGTGATCGCCTCGGCCACCTTCTCGCCCTTGTACGGCGACCAGTCCGGATAGGTGCCGTAGTTGGAGAGCACCGCCATGCGGTCGCACTTCGTCGTGCACTTCATGACGGCCTTGTCCAGCACGAAGCGGTTGTCGTGGATGTCCACCCGCTGGGTCTTCCACCGGCAGTCGGCGTAGAGCGGTGCCTTGGCGATCGCCGACTTGCCGCAGCGGCTGGTCTTCTTCACCAGCAACGTGCAGTCGCCGGAGGAGGTGTTGGCCGGGCTGTTGCAGAACCGGTCGGCGTTCTCCCACAGGGTGATCCCGGACCAGTTGTTCTCCAGCAGGTTGCCGTAGATCTCGATCTTGTTCGTGCGGGCCTTGATCCGTGGTTCGCCGCCGGACTCCGACAGATAAATGGTCGCGAACGGGAAGGTGTCGCCGCGGCCGGCTGCCTTGCGGCCCTCGACCCAGTTGTTCTTCCGGATCGTGTTGTTGCGGATGACCGCGTTGTAGCTGGTCTCGTAGATCAGCGCGGCGCCGTCGTTGGCTTCCAGCACGTTGTCCTCGATGCGGAAGTCATTGTTGTTGGTGTCCGCCCACAACCCGGTTCCGCGGTTGTCGTGCACCCAGTTGCCGCGTACGTCGGCTCCGTCGACGGCCCAGAACTTGATGCCTCCGGTGCAGCCGCAGCCCTGCTGCCGCCGCTCCCAGTCGCCGGTGTTGTTGCCCACGATCTCGTTGCCCTCGACCACCAGGCCGCTGATGCGGCCGCTGCCCTTGTAGGCGTTCATGCCGTACTGGCCGTTGGCGCGCAGGCAGTTGCCGCGGACCTGCTGGCGGGCACCGGCCATCAGCCCGGCACCGGAGTTGTTCTGGATCGTCGCGTGCTCGATCACCCACCCGTCGGCCGAGTCGTGGTTGACCACGCCCTCGTTCTGCGGCGGGACGAAACCCTGCACGGTCAGGTAGCCGATGGTGACGCCCTGAGCGGTGCCGGCGAACGCGTACTGGTTGATCTTCCTCCCGTCGAGCACCGCGCCGGGCGCGCCGAGGTAGCGGTCGCCCTTCTTCGGGATGACCTGGGCGTAGCGGTCGGCGTCGAGCCTGTGCTTGCCCGGTCGCAGCCAGAACGTGGTGTTCGGGGGGCTGCTCTTGGTCTTCGCCGCCAGGTCACCGACCTTCGCGGGGTCGACCGTCACCGCGCCCGCCGGCGCCTTGTCCGGACCGGCCTCGGGCTTGGCACACACCCGGGCCACGGACGTGGACCGCGCCCCGGACGTGGTGGGCGCAGCGGTCGCCTTTGCCTCGGCGGGCTGTGTGCCGTCGCAACCGGTCAACGCCAGCAGGGCCAGTGTCAACGGTGCCACCGCCCACGCCCAGTGCCGCCTCTTGATCGCCACGTGCCCCCCTAGCCGCGGAACCTGAGCACGGTGGTGAAGCCCTCCGTGCCGTTGGTGAAGCCGGTGCCGACCAGAGTGGTGGCGGGTTCCTTGCGCCCGAATCCCGCGGAGTACCAGCCCAGTGGTGGATCGGTCTCGCCGCGATGCGCCTGCCAGGACAGCTGTCCGGGCAGGTCGAGCACCGCGCGGCGGTCCTCGCCGTCCAGGGTCCAGGTGAGCTCGGCCCGGTTGTCCACCAGGTCCGCGGTGATCGCCGGGCCGAGGTGGAAGGCCAGACGCACGGCCCCGCCCGGGCCGCGCACCTCGTCGACCACCTTCAACTCCTGGCTCTCGGCCGTGAGTTCCACCTGGCGGCGGTGCACCGAGCCCTGGTAACCGTCGTGCTCCGCGATCCAGCGGGCCGCCCCCTCGCCGGACGCGTCCGCTACCAGGACGCGGCTCTCGGCATGCCGGGTCCACAGGAACGGGCCGCCGGAGACGGACTGGTCGTCGCCGTCCAGCTCGAGGGTGTTGTGGCCGAGGGTCGAGCGGAAGTACTGCCGCCACTCCGGCTGCCCGTGGTAGCAGTACGTCCCCGGGTCGGCGAGCACGTCGACCCCGTCGTGCCGGACCTCCACGGACAGCGCGTCCGCGTGGGCGTGCGCGGCGATGGACAGGAAGCCGTGCGGGCCACCGTCGCAGCGGCACCAGATCTCCTCCGGGCCGCGCAGGATGGTCATGCCCGCATCGGCGAAGTGACCCGGCCGGCCTGCCGGGCGGGACACGGCCGGTCCGGTTCCGTTTTTCTGATACGGCCGGATGAGCGCGGCCAGCAACGGGGTGCGCACGTCGGTGCCGGTCACCGACGGCCACCAGTCGAGCCGGCCGAACACCGCCTCCCCGGTGGAAAGCAACGAGCCCCAGCGGTCGGTGCCGGCGCCGTCCAGGATCAGACCGTGCCCGTCGTCCGCGTCGCCCTGGCGCGGCGGCCGCAGCCGGTTGTCCACGACGGCCGCGAGCGCGTCGGTCATCCGCAGCAGCACCAGACGCACGGTCCCGGGGACCGGCACGCCTGCGGCGTCCGCCTCGGCCAGCGCGGCCAGGCCGAGTTCCAGCACCAGGCCGTGGTACTCGGAGGCCAGCTCACGGTTGAGGCCGGAGAGGAAGGTGTTGCTGCGCAGATGGCGCTCCAGCGACCGCAGGGCGTCGGCCCGCCAGCGCTCCGAGGCGGGGAACCAGCCGAACGCGCAGGCCGCGGCGAACTGCCCGGCGGCCTCGGCGATGACGTGGTTGTTCGCCGACGACCCCCGGCTGGGGAAGGCGGCCAGCCAGCGCTGGTGGTGCCAGATCTGGTTCAGCGCCACCGGGTTGTCCTCGAACAGCGCGGCCGCGCCCTGCCAGCCGTCGAGCAGCCGGCGCACCCACACCCAGGACAGCAGCCTGATACCCAGCTCGATGCCGCTGACCCAATGGACGCCGCGCAGCGGCGGGTTGGCCGCCCACCACGACCGCAGGTGCTCGGCCACGCGCTCGGCGTACCGCTCGTCCCCGGTGATCGCATAGGCGGCGGCGAGCTGGGTGAGGTAGTGGTGCCGGGACAGCTCCCAGATCTGCTTGATGTCCCCGACCGCTTCCTCACTGCGGTACGGCACGTCGAAGGCGTAGCCGGACGGGGCCCGGCGCCCGGTCTTCGGGTCGTACCACCAGTCCGGGTCGACGAGGTCGTCGCGGACCACCCCGAAGTACTCGACGTGCCCGTCCATCAGCCGGTCCGCCTCGGCCGTCAGGCGTTTCGCGGCGTCCGGCGGCACTGCGGCGATCGCCTCGGCGGGCAGTACCGCGGTGAACCGGGCGCCGGCCACGCTCGGGCAGGCCGGCGGCGCGGACCGCCACCGCCGTCTGCGCACCGTGTCGCCCACCCGGCCCGCGACCTCCTGCGGTCCCATTCGGGACAGCCGCCGCAGGTACCAGCCCGCGCTCATGGTCATCGTGCGTTCTCCAACGTCACCGGCGCGCCGCCGGCCAGGCCGGCCTGCACGGCGAGGGTGGCCGCCGTGGTGGCGACCAGCGACTGCAGCGACACCGGCATCGGTCCGCCGGTCCGCACGGCCTTGATGAACGACGCCAGTTCGGCATTCTGGCCCTTGTCGCGGGCCTTGGGCAGGCGTGAACTGACCCACTTCTTGCGGCCGTAGACCGAGGCGCGGACGAAGTCGTCGAGCCGCAGCACCTTGCCGTCGGCGACCAGATCCAGCGTCTCCTTGGGGAAGCCGGCCGCGCCGGTGGTGACGTAGCTGATGGTGGCGGTGGACCCGTCGGGGTAGCGCAGGACGACCTGCAGGTCCTCGTTGCCGGACGGGGCGACGGCGTAGACGGAGACCGGGTCGGCGTCGAGCAGCCAGCTCGCCGTGTCGATGAAGTGTCCGCCCTCGCCGGCGAACCGCGAGCCCTCGGTGCCCTGCTGGAGGTACCAGCTGCCGTGCTGCAGTTGGCCCGCGTTGACCAGGTAGCGCAGGCTCGCCGGTCCGGTCCGGGCACCGAACTGCTTCCTGGCCTCCTGCAGCAGCGGTGCGAAGCGGCGGTTGAAGCCGACCTGCAGCCGGTCGTTGCCGGACTCCTCCACCGCCGCGAGCACGCCGGACAGTTCGTCCTCGGTGAGCGCCAGCGGCTTTTCCACGAACACCGTCTTGCCGGCCAGCAGTGCCTGCCGGGTCAGTTCGGCGTGCGAGCTGTGCCGGGTGACCACGAACACCGCGTCGATGGACTCGTCGCCGAGTACGGCGTCGAGGTCGGTGGTCGCCTCGGTGAAGCCGAACTTCCGCTGCGCGTTGGCCGCGGACAGCGCGGTCGTGGTGACGACGGTCGACAACTCGATGCCCTCGCGCTGTGCCAGGTGCGGCAGCAGCATCGACGTCGCGTAGTTCCCGGCGCCGACGAAGGCCAGCTTCACCGGAGTCCTGGTGGCGCGGGCCGGGTTCGGCTTCACCTGCACGGTGGGCACGGCCACCACCGGGGCCTTCGCTTCCTCCGCGTCCCCCGCCTGTTCGGGGTACCGGAACAGTGCGGTGATGGCCTTCAGTTCGCCGTCCTTCAGGCGCTGATAGGTCTCGACGGCGTCGTCGAAGTCGGCGACATGGGAGATCAGGGGCTCCACGTCGACCTTGCCGCGGGCGGCGAGGTCGAGGAAGCAGGCCAGGTTGCGGCGCTCGGTCCAGCGGACGTGGCCGATCGGGTAGTCGCGGCCCTCCAGCTCGTACTCCGGGTCGTAGCGTCCGGGGCCGTACGACCGGGAGAAGCGGACGTCGAGTTCCTTCTCGTAGTACGCGTTCCACGGCAGGTCGAGGCGGCACTTGCCGATGTCGACGACCCGGCCGCGGTCCCGGGCCAACTTGGCGGCCAGCTCGACGGGCTGGTTGCTGCCGCCGCCGGCGGCCAGGTACACCTGGTCCACGCCGTGTCCGTCGGTGAGTTCGGCGACGGCGTTCTCCACGGCGGCGGAGGCGGGATCGCCGCATGCCGCGGCGCCCAGGCGCTCGGCGAGCTCGCAGCGCGCCGGGTCGGGGTCGGCGCCGACGACGCGGACTCCCGCGGCGGCCAGGAGCTGCACGACCAGCTGCCCGATCAGCCCGAGGCCGATGACGAGGGCCACTTCGCCGAGCTGCGGCTCGCCCTGGCGGACGCCCTGCATCGCGATCGACCCGACGGTGCCGAAGGCCGCGTGCCTGGGCGCGAGGCCGTCCGGCACCGGGGTGTAGAGGTTCTTCGGCACCCAGTTGAGCTCGGCGTGCAGCGCGTGCTCGTTGCCGGCGCAGGCCACGAGGTCGCCGACCTTCACGTCGTCGATCCCGGCGCCGACCTGCTCGACCACCCCGCACAGCGAGTAGCCCAGCGGCGTGTAGGAGTCCAGCTTGCCCATCACCTTGCGGTAGGTGGCGGGCACCCCGTTGGTGGCCACGCTCTGCATGACCTTGGCCACCTGGTCCGGGCGGGAGCGGGCCTTGCCCAGCATCGACATGCCGGCCTCGGACACCTTCATCATCTCGGTGCCGGTGGAGATCAGCGAGTAGGCGCTGCGGACCAGCACACCGCCCGGCTTGCACCCCGGCACTGGAACGTCGAGCACTGCCAGCTCGCCGCTCTTGTAGTTCTGTACTACCTGCTTCACCCGAACTCCTCTGAAATTCCTAAGCCGTCAAACGAGTGCTCTGGCCGGACCCAGAGGTCGCGTCGCGATACCAGTACTCGAGCGTCAGTACGTGCCACAGATGCTTGGAGAAGTCCTGCTGCCCGGCGGCGTCCTCGGCGACCATCCGCTTCAGTGCGTCGCGGCGCAGGATCCCGGAACGGACGAGCTCGCCGTCGTTGACCACCTCGCGCACCAGTGGTGCCAGGTCCCGGCTCATCCAGGCCCGCAGCGGGGCGCTGAACAGGCCCTTGGGCCGGTACACGATCTCCCGGGGCAGGATCGAGGTGGCCGCCTCCTTCAGGACCGCCTTGCCCTGCCGTCCGGCGATCTTGCGGTCGCCGGGGAAGGCGAACGCCGCCTTGACCACCTCGACGTCCACGTACGGCGTCCGTACCTCGGTCGACGCGGCCATGCTGGAGCGGTCGGTGTACGTGAGGTTGAGGCCCGGCAGGAACATCCGGGCGTCGGTCAGGCACATGCGGTTGACGAAGTCGTCGAGGTCGTTGTCCTGGTAGACGTCCTGATGTTCGGTCAGTACGTCGTCGACCGTCCCGGCCAGGTCCGGATCGAGCAGGGCGAGCAGCTCGTCCTGGTCGTACATGGTGTAGCTGCGCCGGAAGGCGGTCTCCTCCGGAAGGTCGGCGAAGGAGAGGAACCGCTTCGCGAAGCGCACCGACCGGTACCCCCGGCGGGACGTGGCGACCGGCAGCCGGCCCACGGCCGCGGACACCCCGCGCCGCAGGGGCCGCGGGACGCGCTGGTAGCGCAGCGCGATCAGGTTGGCCAGGTGCTTGCGGTACCCGGCAAACAGCTCGTCGGCACCCATCCCCGAGAGCATCACCTTGACCCCGGCCTCCCGGGCGGCCGTACAGATCAGGAACGTGTTGATCGCGGCAGGGTCGCCGATCGGCTCGTCCAGGCTGTACGTCATCTGCGGCAGCAGATCGAGCACGTTCGGGGCGATCTCGATCTCGTGCAGGTCGACGCCGAACCGCTGGGCCACCTGCCGGGCATAGCGCAGGTCGTCGGGCATCGCCTCGAACTTGGCGTCCTCAGCGCGGAATCCGATCGTGTAGGCGGAGATCCCGGGCTGGTGGCGGGCCGCCAGGGCGGTCAGGTAGCTGGAGTCGAGGCCGCCGGAGAGGAAGGTCGCCACGGGTACGTCGGAGAGCAGGTGGCGCCGGGTGGACTCCTCGACGACGGCGGCCAGGTCGGGCTGCTCGCCGGCACGGGCCCGGTCCCGGCCCTCGGCGGCGATGTCCTTCAGGTCCCAGAACCGGCCTCGCTCCACCCGGCCGTCGGGCCGGCACCGCAGCCAGCTGCCCGGCTGCAGCTTCTCCGCCTCGCGGAACGCGCACCGTGAGTCCGGCACCCAGTAGTACAGCAGCGAGGCCACCAGCGCCGCGTGGTCCACCTCCAGCTTGCCGCCGGTCGCGGCGGCGAGTGCCTTCAGCTCGGAGGCGAACACCAGGCCCTCGCCGCGCCGGAGCAGGAACAGTGGCTTGATGCCCAACTGGTCGCGTGCCAGGACCAGTTCACCGGTGCGCTCGTCGAAGATCCCGAACGCGAACATGCCGCGCAGCCGGGGCAGGCAGTCCGTGCCCCAGCGCCGCCAGGCCTCAAGGAGCACCTCGGTGTCGGAGGTGCCGCGGAAGCGCACCCCGGAGGCTTCCAGCTCGGCGCGCAACTCGGGCGCGTTGTACAGCTCGCCGTTGTACGTCAGGGCGAGGCCGTCGGAGACCATCGGCTGGGCGCCGGTCTCGGTCAGGTCGATGATGGAAAGGCGGCGGTGCCCGAGGTGCACCTCGCCGTCACCGACGGGGTGGCCGTACCGGCCCGCCCCGTCCGGACCGCGGTGGGCGAGGGTCTCGGTGAGCCGGTCGGTCACGACCTTTCCGTCCGGCCAGCGGTAAGTGCCTGCGATGCCACACATGTCCTACCGCCCGTCCTGGTCGTTGCCCGGGACGCGTGCGGCCCAGATCGGCTGCCGCTCCGTCCGCGGCTGGTTGGTGCCGTTCTGCCGGGGCGGCCGCTCGGCACGGCCGCGCAGCGCGGTGTGCAGCCCGTCCCACAGGGTGCCGTCGGTCCGGTCGCGGGGATCGGGGTCGATCAGCACCACACCGATCACCGGGATGCGCTGGTCCGCGAGCTGCCGCGCCACGGTGTGCAGCCAGGCGGCGCTGCCGTGTCCGGCCCGCACGACGAGCACGGTCTGGGTGCCGAGGTGGCGCAGGTCGGTCCATGCCGTGCCGGGCGCCACCGAGCCGACGCCGATCCGGCGCTCCTGAGGCGACAGGGTCGCGGCACGCTCGCCGCTGACCACGGTCGGATCTCCTGGCTTTTTGCGGCCTTCGAGCTGCGTGCCGGGCAGACCGTCGACGACGGTCACCGGCCCCTGTGCCGCCATGGCCCTGGCGAGATCCAGGGCGATCGCGCCGGTGCTGCGCGCGCAGCCCAGTTCCAGCAGCGACACCGGTTCTGCGAAGTCACCGGCGGTGCGGGCCAGGGTCGCGGTGAGCCGTTCGCGGGTCACCCGGGTGCGTCGGCGCTGCCACAGCTTGCCCGAGCGGCGGGGCAGCTCCGCGATGACCGAGGCGCCCAGGTTTGCGGCGATGTCCCGGCGCAGCACGGGGCGGTCCGCCACCACCGTGCCGACGGCGGCCAGCGCGAGCCCGAGGACGAGGCCGAGGACGAACCCGACCGCGGCTTCGGTGACCAGGGCCTTGGGCAGGGAGTGGCGCACCGCTCGCGGTGTGTCCACGATCTGCGTGCCGGCGATGACCTGGGGCGTGCCGGTGCGCGCGTCCGCGGCACGCTGGTCGAAGTCGGAGATGCGCGAGTTGAGTTCGGCCCGGCGGGCGAAGAGCGACTCGATGCCCGCCGACGCCTTCGGGTCGCTGTCCGGCGATCGGTTTCCTATCTCCTTGTTGACCTGGGCGAGCTCGACCCGCATGCGGTCACGCTGGTCGAGCAGGGCCTTGGCCTCGGCCTGCGCGGTGTCCCGCATCCGCCGCACATGGTCCGCGATGAACGAGTCGGCCAGCGCCTTGGCGCGGGCCACCGCTTGTGCGTCGCTGTCGCCTGTCACTGTGATCTGCAGCAGGTTGTTGGTCAGACCGGCACCCGTGTAGTCCTTCATGAAGTCCTCAGGTTTTTCCGGGGACTTCAGGGACTGCAGGGCCTTGTCGGCGATCTGCGTGGTCTGCAGCAGCTGGACGTCGGTGCGGATCAGCGTTCCGGTGTCGTTCGGCTGGTCCTCCGCGTGCGCGACCAGCACTTTGGTGACCGCGGTGGGCGGCGGCGGCATCAGGACCGCCAGCGCGGCGCCGGCCAGCAGGCCGAGGAGCGCCGTGGCCGTCCACAGGCGGCGGCGCCTGCGCACCGCCACCACCAGTGCCTGCAGGTCGATGAGCGGGGTGGCCGACGACTCCGAAGTCGTGCTTGTCGTCACGCTGAACCTCCCGTTGCGTGGCCGCGCACCGCGAGAGCCAGCGTGGCGTCGTCAGGAAGCGGGCCGGCGGACCGCGTGGGGCGGGACTGGACCAGGTCGGCGACGACGATGCCGACGACCTCGTGCCTGCCGTCCGCGCATGCCTCCGCGATACCGGCGAGCTCCTCCGCGGTCCAGCTGTCCGCGCTGAGGACCACCACGGCGCCGGACTCGTTGTCGCGGTCCGGCACCACCGGGCGCTCCACCGAGACCTCCACCATCCGCAGCGCCGGACCGCTCCTGGCCTCGGCGACGAGCTGTCCTGCGGCCCGGCGGGCGATCTCGTCGCCGTCGGGTACGACGACCAGCAGCCGCTGGGCAGAGGGCACTCGCTCTCTCAGGCGAGCACACACCCGCCGGTAGCGGAGCCGTCTGCCGGCCTCGTCGCCGGACTTCTGCAGGGCCGGGACGTCCCATGGGGTGTCGACGCCGAGGAGTCGGCGGATCCGGGCTCGTGTGCCGCCGCCTTCCGGCCGGTGCGCGCGCCGTTCACCGGCTACGTCGACGGTGCCCAGGAGCGTCGAACCCAGGGCCGCGGCGATCTCCGGTTCGGTGCGCAGCCGGCGGTTCATCCGTGCGGCCACGAGATGGCCGATGACCGCGAGCAGGAAGAACAGGAGCGCTCCGCCGACGATGAGCTGCACCCTCGTCGGCGCCGCCTCGCCGGTCGGCGGGGCGGCGGGCCCCATGACGACCATCCCTGCCTTGTTCGTCGCCGGGTTGGCCTCGGCCACCTTCTTCATGGCCCCCTCCAGCGAGGTGCGCAGGTTCTCGAGCGCGGTGCGGGCCTGCACGCTCTCCACGGTCTGACCGGGGTCGGCCGCCTTGGCCAGGTCGCTGATGCGGCGGTTGGTCTCCTCGACCTTCTTGCGCAACGCGTCGTTTGCCGTGGTTGCTGCGGAGTCCGTACCGCTGCCCGCGATCTGCGCGGTGTACTGCACGAATTGCTGGGCCACCTGGTCGGCGAGCTGCTGCGCGCGCTTCGGGGTGTCGGCCGTACCCGAGATCGTGATGATGTTCCCGTCCGCGGCCTTGGCGCTCACCTCGTCCCGCAGATCGGTGCCGCTGACGCCGGACCAGTGCAGGGTGTCGGCCGCGCGGTCGACCACCGCCGAACTGGTCGCGAGGTCCACCTGGGTGAGCAGCTCGCGCTCCTCCCACAGTCCCGGCAGCAGTACCGGTGCGGAGGCCGTGTAACGCGGTGGGAACACCACGACCGAGGCGCCGAAGCCGACCAGCGCGCCCACGACGGCGAGGACGGCGAGAAGCCGCCAGCGCCGATGGAATATCCGCCCGATGGTGACCAGGCGTATCGTGTCCTCGCTCAACTGCGCTGCCTCTTCCCTGTCCGGACCCGGCCGATCGCCGACACCGGGGTGTGGTCACGGCAGGCGGCCGCGTAGGCGGCGAGCAGCGACGCTTGTGAGTTCTGCCAGGAGAGCGGCCCGCTGATCCGCTCCTGGCCGATCTTGCCCATCCGGGCCCGCTTGTCCGGATCGTCCATCAACTCCGCGATGAGGTCGGCGAATCGGGCCTCGTCGTTGGCGGGTGCGTAGACGGCGGCGTCACCGGCGGAGACGCGCGCCTCCTTCAGGTCGAAGGAGACGATCGGCCGGCCCATCGCCATGTACTCGAGGACCTTGTTCATGGTCGACACGTCGTTGAGCGGATTGCGCGGGTCGGGGGAAAGGCACACGTCAGCGGTGGACAGGTAGCGCACCAGGTCGGCGTCCGGGATGCGGCCGGTGAACTGCACCTGCTCGGTGAGCCCGAGCTTCTCGGACAGCTCCACCATGGCGTCGAAGGCGTCGCCGGAGCCGACGAACACGGCATGCCAGTCGGTCCGCCCGAGCTCGTCGCGCAGCTTCGCCAGGGACCGCAGGGCGTAGTCGACGCCGTCCTGAGGACCCATGACGCCGAGATAGCACAGCAGATGAGGCTTGCCGCGCTTCAACTCCGGCTCGGGCGGCACCGGCTGGAACCGCTCGATCGCGGGCGCGCTGCGCACCACGAAAACGTCCTCAGGGCGCTTACCGCCACGGCGCATCGCGACGTCCCGGTAGCTCTCGTTCGTGGCGAGGACGATGTCCGCGGCCCGGTAGGTCCGCCGTTCCAGCGCGCACACGCCGCGGTAGAGCAGGTCCTTGCCGCGGTCGAACCGGGACAGGTACAGCTCGGGCACCAGGTCGTGCTGGTCGAAGACGAACCGCGCACCGCGCCGCTTGAGCCACAGGGCCGGCAGGAACAGCAGGTCGGGCGGGTTGCAGGCGTGGACCACGTCGACCGGGCCGACCTTGCGGGCCAGCCGGGCCGTGTGCCACAACGCCGTTCCGTACTCCTTCAGGTAACCGGCCGGTCCGCCGGTGGCCGCGCGCAGCGGGTAGCGGTGGATCCGCACCCCGTCGATCTCGGCCTCCGGCTCCGTGTCGCGCTTGGTGCCCTGCGGACAGATGACGTGGACCGTCCAGCCCGCGTCGCGCAGCGTCGTGCACTCCTGCCACACCCGCCGGTCGAAGGGCACCGACAGGTTCTCCACCAGGATCAGGGCGCGTCGCCCCGACCCCTCACCGCTGATTGCATTACCAAGCAAGGCCCACGTACCCCGGTTCGGTCCGGCGCGCATCGGCGTCGGGAAGGTGGATGAGGTCGACGATCACCGGGGCGTTCCCGTGGGGCAGCACCGACAGCACGGCCGGATCCCTGGTCCCGACCAGGCAGACCTCGGCATGGTCGAGCACCTCCTCGACGGACTCCGCGAGCAACTGCGCGAGGTGCGGCAGCCGGTTCTCGATGTACTCGCGGTTCGCGCCGAGCAGCCGGGACAGGCTCACATTGGCGTCGTAGATCTTGAGGTCGTATCCCTTGCCGAAGAGCCGCTCGGCCAGCTCGACGAGCGGGCTCTCGCGGAGGTCGTCGGTGCCGGGTTTGAAGGACAGCCCGAACATTCCCACGCGGCGCTTGCCGGTGCGCTCGACCAGGTCCACCGCGCGCTGCAGATGGTCGGCGTTGGAGGGCAGCACGTGGGAAAGGATGGGCACCGAGACGTCGGCCCGCTGTGCCGCGTGCACCAGGCTGCGCAGGTCCTTGGGCAGGCAGGAGCCGCCGAAGGCGAAGCCGGGCCGCAGATAGGCGGGGCTGATGTTCAGCTTGCGGTCGGCCAGGAACACGTCCATGACCTGGTGCGAGTCCACCCCGAGCGCCTGGCACACCGCACCCAACTCGTTCGCGAAGCCGATCTTC
Source organism: Streptomyces sp. NRRL S-646 (assembly GCF_000720765.1). GTDB lineage: Bacteria > Actinomycetota > Actinomycetes > Streptomycetales > Streptomycetaceae > Streptomyces. The sequence goes on along the minus strand of NZ_JODC01000001.1, from coordinate 39,728 downwards.
AGTCCGTGGAACGCGTTGTCCGCGTACTTGATCGCCTCGGCCGTCGGGACCGGCACCCGGAACACCTCGCCGGGCAGGCCGTCGTACAGCGCCATCACCGCGTCGCCGCTTGCCGGGTCGAGCTCGCCCACGACGGTTTTGGGCGGGTCGAAGAAGTCCCGCACGCTGGTGCCCTCGCGCAGGAACTCCGGGTTGACCGCGACCCCGACGTCCACCCCGACCGTGCCGCCGAGGTTCTTCTCCAGGATCGGCACCAGCAGGTTCAGACAGGTGCCCGGGAGCATGGTGCTGCGGAACACGACGGTGTGCCGCCCGCCCCGCTCGGCCAGCGCGGCGCCGATCTCCTCGGTGACCCGCTCCAAGTACGTGGTGCACAGGCTGCCGTTGGGCTCCGACGGTGTGCCGACGCAGATCAGCGAGATCTCGCTGTCCATGATCGCCTCGCGGACGTCACCGGTGGCGCGCAGGGCTCCGGTCCGCACGACGTCGGCGATGAGCTCGCCGATCCGCTCCTCGACCACCGGGGCCTTGCCGTCGTTGACCAGGTCGACCTTCACCTGGTTGACGTCCACGCCGACGACCTCGTGCCCCATGCTGGCCAGGCACGCGGCCGACACGCAGCCCACGTAGCCGAGCCCGAAAACGCTGACTCTCATGACCCGTTCCTCCCCCCACACAGGCCCTTGTGGCCTGCGGTTCCCCCAGTCAGGCCCTTGCGGCCTGCCGTCCACATGTCGGCTGGACGACGCCCCCCGCGCATCAGTAGGCCCCCTGCCCGTGAAGCACCGCACGCATCGTCTTCCACAAGATCACCGTGTCGAGGGCGAGCGACCAGTCCTCCACGTACCGCAGGTCGAGGCGGACCGCCTCCTCCCACGGCAGATCGCTGCGTCCGCTGATCTGCCACAAACCCGTGAGCCCGGGCTTGACCAGCAGCCGCCGCCGGATGTCCGGGTCGTACGCGGCGCACTCCTCCGGCAGGGGCGGCCGCGGACCGACGAGCGACATCGATCCGGTAAGTACGTTGAAAAGCTGCGGGAGTTCGTCGATCGAGTACCGGCGCAGCACTGCTCCCACCCGGGTCACCCTCGGGTCCCGGCGGACCTTGAACAGGAGACCCGCGCCCTCGTTGCGCTCGGCGAGCTCGGCCCGTGCTCCATGAGCCCCGGAGACCATGGTGCGGAACTTGAGGATGGTGAACTCGCGGCCGTCCTTGCCGACCCTGCGCTGGCGGTAGAAGGCCCCGCCCCGGCTGTCGATCAGCACGAGCAGCGCGACGGACACCATCAGCGGCGCGAAGAACATCAGCAGGACCGCGGCGCCCACCCGGTCGACGACGGCCTTGATGGCCCGGCGGCCCCCGGTGAAGGTCGGCATGCTGACCCGCAGCAGCGGTATCCCGAGCACCGCGTCGACGTGCAGCCGCGGGCCGGCCACCTCCATCAGCACCGGGGCCACGACCATCTCGGCATCACTGCCTTCGAGGTTCCAGGCCAGGCGCTGCAGCCGGTCCGGTGTCCAGTGCGGGTCCGGTGTGACCGCGACGACGCGGTAGCCGTCGTGGCGGACGTGCTTGGCGACGTCCGTCAACAGGCCCACGACCGGCACGCCGTCCAGTTGGTCGCCGTCGATCCCGCGACCGTCCGTCGTGCACACCGCCTCCACCCGCCAGCCTATGTGCGGGAACTTGCGGGTTCGGGTGATCAGGTCGCGCACGGTGGCCGGGCTTCCGGCAGCGAGCACCGGTCTCAGGCACTGCCCTTCCTTGCGCTGTTTGTGCAGCCAGAGGCGGAGCAGATACCGCGCCGTCATGGTGACCAGCGCGATCGCGGGGATCGCGACGAAGATCCAGAGCTTGATGTTGCGTGAGGTGAGGGCTATCCCGCCGAGCGCCAGTACGACGGTCGCCGCGAACAGTGAGCGTCCGAGCCGGCGGAATTCCTCGGCACCCTGCCCGAGCACGGCCGGAGCCCACGCCCGGCCCACCGCAAGCGCTCCCAGCACCAGCAGCTCGGTGCCGAATGCCAGAATCCCCCACTTCTCATGCCAGTTGGCCGCGTCCCGGGCCCCGAAGAAGTTGCCTATGGCCGCCACCACCAGGGCGGTGGCCACGGTGTCGCTGGTGATCACGGTACGGCGGTACCGCTGCTCCCAGTCGTTCGCGGGCTGGCTGATCGCCTCTTTCGCCAGACGCCCGCGCGCCGACGAAAAAGGATCGACTATTCCCCCCTGCCGCACAGAAACCCCCCGGTCCCCAGTGATACGACGTGTTCGCCCAACACAGCCCCTCCCCCCACGGGAGGCCCCCGCCTCCCGCACGCTTCCTCCCCTCGGGAGGCCCCCGCCCCCCGCACAGCGCTGTCCCTTCCCGCGACAGGCCCCCGCCTCCCGCGCACGACATCACGGCTACTGCAGCCCAACCTGAACAACGTGTCCTGGCCGCAGCGGACTCACATGCCCGGCCGGACTCTCGAGCTGCACGGAAACCCGTCGAAACCTCGGATGCTCCCCGCACCCGAAGGCCCTCTCGGGCCCCAAGAATTGATCACCCCCACGTCGGCGCCAGAAACGCGGCTACTGGCCCTCTGCATCGCCGACCCATGGATCACCATTTGTCGCCTCGTGTCCCAGCATGCGAAGCAAGGTCAATCTAGACCATCGGAACCCATCTGGAGAGAGGAACGTGTGGAATTTGTGCTCAAGATTTGAAGATGGCTCCAATGAGTCGGTGGCCGCCTGCGGGTGCGTGGCGACGGAGGACGTGCCTTGTGACCTGTGCTGCCGCGCGCACTCAGGGTCTGCCCGGCCGATCTTGCTCGGTGGGCAAGGGGCAGTGGCTACAGGTGGGGGCAACAGACGGCACGTGGAAAACGGAACCTCACCGCCCTGTTCACGCAGCCAGTTTCGCCGAGGCTCGCAAACGGCGCCGCCCTGGACCACGGGGAAGTCAAGAGTCACTTTCAGTCTGGACGGGGACGGTGTCGGGGCAGATGAGTGCGCCCTGGGGGTGGGCGCCGATCCGGACACTTGCGCGAGCTCGCGCGACTCCCCCGCGCACCGGAGAACGGGCCGGTCAGCGGGCTGGGGTCGGTGACGCTGCGGGCTTTGGAGCTGACCGACCATCTGTGCCGGCAATCCCTGCGGCGTGGAGACGTTCCCCACTTCCTGCGTCGGCGCGCCGGAACTGCGGAGCGGCACGCGTTCTGCCATCGCTGTACTGCCCCGTCGCACACCCCTTGGGCCATGGCGCCACCCACCCCTACGATCAGAGTTGTGGACTGGGGGACTCTCGCAGGCACTGCGCTCGGCGCCATCCTGGGCGTCAGCACTACTCTCCTGGCCGAACGGTCGCGCTGGCAACGGGAGCATTCAGCCCGCGAACGCGCGGTCAGGCAGCAGCTGTACGCCGAATACCTCGGGGCGCTCTCGCTCACCACCCACCGCCTGCGAGACCTGAAGCGCAGCAATGGCCTGACCAGGGAAGAGCGCATGGAGCAGGCAGGCGAGATCCTCGGATCCACCAACGCTTACCACCTCCGCTATCAGATGCTGATCATCGCTCCGGAGCATCTCGGCGATACGGCCGACCAGGCGTTCATGCGCCTCCGGGACTTACGAGACCGCTTCGACGAGCCCGACATAGGCGCAGACCCAGGGTGGCCGTCAGCGATGGAAGCCCTCGACGGGGCACTCAACGCCCTTCGCACAGCAATGCGTTCCGACGTCAGTGCCCGTTCCTGAGTGCCTGGGCCAGAATTCGCCGGTCCGGTGGTCGGGTGCCACGACCGGCATCCGCGTCTGGCGGGGATGACAGAAGGCTGAGGAAAACCAGGCTCGGTCGACAGGGCACGAGCGGAGTGCCGGCTGGGAGAGCGGGAAGGACGGCCGCCACCTTGGACCGGCGACAATCGCGGCCGCATGCGCGAGGGCCTGCGCTCTCCCCCCTCCGCGGGGCCCTCGCTCGGGAAGTCCTTGCGACCTTTGGGGCGCTCGGGATTACGCCCCGACTCGAACCGGCCACAAGGACGGGTCCGGGGCCCGCAGGCGGCTTCCGCTGCGGGAGGCGGGCTCCGGCCGGCCGACGTTGTCGCACCGAGGCCGAGAGCGGATCTCTGCCCAGGTGTGCGCTCCCGTTCAGCAGACTGATGCCCGCACCCTGACACAGGTTCAAGATGACGGTGGGAGAACGGGCTTCGGGGCCGGTGCCGTGTGTTGCTGCCTCCTGGGTGCGACGGCTCCCCTTGTCGGTGCCAGTATTCGGGGATGGATCCCCGTTGCGGTCTTCGCCCGGAGGCGCCGGACTGTCAGGCGACGGCGGGAAGTTCACAGAGTCGCTGCGCGCAGGTGGTGAACGCGTTGGCCCAGGCCCAGGTGGCCTCGATGCAGAGCTGGCGATGGCGGGCGTGTTTCGTGAGGCGGACCGGCAGGTGGTAAAGGTGAAAGCGCCTGGTCAAACACCCGCGGCCGGGGCGAGCAGGGCGACAGCGCCGGTCAGTATCTGGTCGGCAACTCGCCACGGGGCCGTACGCCGTCGAGGTCACCCCGACCGGTCGGGCCCCCGGAGGTGACGCGGGCACGCGGCTCGGGGCCGGCCGAACGGCTCAGGGCATCGAGGACGTCACCGCCGCTTCTCGATGACCTTCGCATGCAGGAGCGTTCCGGCGAGTTCGATGCGCAGGCGCGGATCGGCAGCGGATTTCTTGGAGCGGAGCTTCACCTTGGAGTAGGTGAGGTTGAGCCGGTCGGTTTCGATCACGATGTCCGGTGAGGCGACGAGAATCAGCTTGCCGTGCATCATGTCCGCCTCGATCCGCAGGACGCCCGAGGTGGTCACCGCGTGAGTGAAGTCGAAGGTGACACGGCACAGTTGCGTGCGCACGTCGATGCGCGGGGGCGCCGACCAGCGTCCCTCCCGTACGTACTTGCCGCCGTGTTGCTCGACCACGAGGAGGTCCTTGCCCTTCATCGCGGGCGGGACCGGCAGGTCGGTGGTGAGTTCGGCCAACTCGCCGAGCGTCCGTGCCGACAGCGCGCTTTCCAGCCGGCTGTCGAGTTCCTCGGCGCTGAGCCGACCATCACCGGCGGCGACCCGCAGCACATCCACGACGCGGTCGCGATCCTCATGCGATGCCCGCAGGCCGGGCGGCTCGTTGGACATGACAGCCACGTCAGCAGCGCCGGGTGGAGCTGGGTCTGCGGGTGACCGCAGCGGAATCGGGCCGCCATGACGGGTCGAATGCGAACCACCAGGCGAGGACGCCGCTTTGAGGCACGCCCTGACTTGAGTTTCAACCTCTGGCCAGGTGTTGAGAGTTACTGCGTGCCACGAATGGGCAGGTCGCATTGCTCTCAATCCCGGTTCTCCCCCGTCGACGAGGGTTTCGGGACACCGGCGGTGGGGCGCAAGGCCTGCCGGTGTTCCATAACGCTCATCCCTGCTCATACGACGCGGCCACTATGACCGACCGCTCTCGCGGACCTGCGGGCGACTAATGATCTGCGTGCTGCCCGTGCGAGGTCTCGGGCTGCCGTATCCACGCGGCCAGGAGCCGAAGCGCCTCTTCGGAGCTGGAGCCTGCCTCGGCGGTGTAGACACTCAGCCGCTGGTCCGGGTCGGCGGGCAGAGTGAGGGACTCGTAGTTGAGGGTGAGCGGGCCGACGATCGGGTGGTGGAAGTGTTTGCTGCCATGCGTGTGCCGATACACGTTCTGGTCGGCCCACCAGCGGCGGAAGTCCTCGTCCATGATCGAGAGTTCGCCGACGAGTTCGGCCAGCAGTGGATCGTGGGGATGGCGTCCGGCGTCGCGCCGGAGCGAGGCGACAATGTCCTGGGCGTGAGTGTCCCAGTGGCTGTACAGCGAGCGGGCGGTCTCGTCGCAGAACATGAACCGCACCAGGTTCCGCTCGCGGTGCGGCAGCGCGTCGAAGTCGGTGAGCAACGCGCGTGCCATCTGGTTGGACGCAAGTACGTCCAGTCGCCGCCCCAGTACAAGGGCGGGGGTGTGCTCGAGGATACGGAGCAGGTCGCGCAGCCCCGGGCGGACCGGCTGCGGTCGCGTTGCCGTGCGGCGGGGCCTGCCTGTGGCGGGCTTGGCGAGCTGGAACAGATGGGTGCGTTCGACGGGATCGAGGCGCAGCGCGCGGGATATGGCGTCCAGCACGGTCTCGGAGACGTTCAGCCGACGTCCGCGTTCCAGACGTACGTAGTAGTCGACGCTCACGCCCGCCAGTTGCGCGACCTCCTCGCGGCGCAGTCCTGGCACTCGCCGAGAGCCGCCGTCGTCGGACAGGCCCGCCTGGTGCGGGGTGATCCGTGCCCGCCGGGAGCGGAGGAACTCACCGAGAGCTGTGTTGCGGTCCATGCCGTTCACGATAGGGCCCAAGTTCGCCCCGACGGCCCGCGAAAGGGGGACTGGCAGTCCCCCGGTCCGGCTGTCCCCGGGCCGAAGCCGACCCCCTGGAAGCCGATCAGCGGCCGATTCCGGTGCTGAAGTGGAACGTGTCGAGACCGGCCCGGGCCCAACTGCCCCGGTCGGCCTCCGTTCGCATCGCACGAAGGGAACTCCTGTGTCGGACACCAAGACATTCCTGATCACCGGCGTCAGCACCGGTCTGGGCCGCGCACTCGCGCGTGCGGCGTTGGCCGCGGGCCACCGGGTGGTCGGCACGGTCCGCACGCCCGCCGACGTACATGCCTTCGAGGCGCTCGCCGGCGATGCGCACGCCCGCATCCTGGACGTGACCGACCATGACGCGGTGGACACGGTCGTTGACGAGACCGAGCGCGATCTGGGCCCGGTCGACGTACTCGTCGCCAACGCCGGGTACGGCCATGACGGCCTCTTCGAGGAGTCGTCGATGGATGACCTTCGCCGTCAGTTCGAGGTGAACGTCTACGGAACCGTGGCGGTGATCAAGGCCGTGCTGCCACACATGCGCAAGCGCCGTTCGGGCCACATCATTGCCGTCACCTCGATGGGCGGGCTGATCACCATGCCGGGTCTCAGCTTTTACCACGGCAGCAAGTTCGCGGTGGAGGGCATCCTCGAAACCCTCGGCAAGGAAGTCGCCGGTTTCGGCATCCATGTCACCGCCGTCGAGCCGGGCAGTTTCCGGACCGACTGGGCCGGCCGCTCGATGATCCGCGCACCCCGTGTGATCGCAGACTACGACGAACTGTTCGAGCCGCTGCGCGCCCGGCGCATCCACGGCAGCGGGCACCAGCCGGGCGACCCGGACAAGGCCGCGGCCGCGGTGCTGCGGATCGTGGCGGCCGACCAGCCGCCGACGCGCCTGCTGCTCGGCACCGACGCGCTTCGGCTCGTCCAGGCCGGACGCGACGCCTTCGAGCGCGAGATGGTGACATGGGCCCAGCTGTCGGGCCCCCAGCGCGGGGCCTCGAGGCGGCCGTCATCACCAGGTCGGCCCCCTCTTGGTCCACCACAGCCGGACCTGCTCGTAGCCGTTCACGCCACCCAGCGCCTCCACCGCGACACCGACCCCCTGGGCGGCGACGGCGGACGCATCGCAGTCCTCGGCGACTGGAGGTTCGGCAGCGCGATCAAGGGGGCCAGGGCAAGGTCTACGTGCGCATCTCCGACACGGGAGCGAACACCACGGACGCCACCTTCGTTCTGCCGTCCACGTCGACCAGGCCGGCCGACCGGCACGTCTTCGTGAAAGGTGAACACCACGAGCACCGGCACCGGACGCGCCGGGTGGGCGTCGATCTCCCGATCGGCGACCGGGGGGGGTGGTTGGCGTGCGCCCTACCAAGCCGTCGCCCGTCGAAAGCACCCGTCAAGTCGTGGAGTTGCAGAACTTCCGTTGACCGCGATCCCTGGCTCCGGGGCGTCGCCTCACCGCTGAGGATTGCAGTCGTAGAGGCCGAAGCTGCCGTCGGCGTGGCGGGCGTAGGCGGTGGGCCGGATGCGCGTGCAGTGGGACTTCACCCAGGTGGTGGCGGGAGTGGTGGGGCGCTGGGTGGTGAGCAGCGCATAGCGCAGTTGGTGGGTGGCGACGAGGCTGCCGAGCTGCTGGGCGGTGGGGAAGGGTGTGCTGCCGGTGAAGCCGCCCATGACGAGGATGGGCTCGGACTTCGCGCGCAGCAGGGGCTCGGCGGTGTAGGCGGCCTGGGTGGCGAGCAGGTACTTCTCGCCGTGGCGGTGCGTGGTGAGGTAGTCGAGCAGGGCGGTGTCGCGGGCGTTGGGCCGGCCGAGCCCTCTCCTCCGCGGAGCGTGGCGGGGATGCTCGTAGTACGACTTGCCGACCGGACCGGCCATCGGCGAGGTGGCGGCGCCCGCGTAGAGCGGGTTGAGGCCGGAGACGGCCCAGCCGGCCGGCACGACCAGGGTGGCCGCGATTCCGGAAGCGAGGGCTGCGTGGACCATCCGCGGGGAGGTGCGCGGCCCGCGGCTCCACAGACCCACCACGCCGCACAGTGCCAACATCACGGCGACCGGCAGCAGCCAGGAGACGAACCGGGTCGGCCAGTCGAGCACCAGCGCCCACGCCGCCGTCAGCACGATCGCCGCCGGCAGCACCAAGTGCCGCCGGTCGCCTGCCTCGTGCTCCGCCTCCGGCGCCGGTTCGTACCGCGCCTCCAACTCCGGCTCGTACCGCGCCTCCAGCTTCGGCTCGTACTTCGCCTCGTACTCCGATCGGAAGAGCGCGAGCCCTCCGCCGGCCAGCGCGGCGAGCGCCGGGGCGATGACGGCCGTGTAGTAGGCGTGGTTGCCGTTGGAGGCGCTGAAGACCAGGGCGTGCACGGCCAGCCAGCCGCCCCACATCACAAATCCCGTGCGCAGCAGGTCGGTTCGCGGTTGCCCGGCGCGCCACACGACGCCCAGGACCGCGGCGAGCACGGCGAGCGGCAGGAACCAGGCGACCTGCGGGCCCACCGTGTGGTTGATCAGCATGTCCCAGCCGGTGTTGCCGGTGGTGCGGCTGGCGGCGGTGCCCGCGACGGCGCCGAACGCGGTGGAGTCGCTGCTGAAGCGGCTCAGGCCGTTGTAGCCGAAGACCAGGGCGAAGGGATTGTTGTCGGACGTGCCGTCGAGGTACGGGCGGCTCGCGACCGGAGTCACCCAGGCGATCAGCACCCAGGAGCAGGAGACCACCAGGGCGACCGCACCGGCCAGCAGAACGCGCAGCGCCCGGTTCAACCGGGTTCCGGGCGCGGCGAGTTGGTAGACCGCGGCGAAGACCGGCAGCACCAGCCACGCCTGCAGCATCTTCGCCTGGAAGGCGAGCCCGACCCAGATCCCGCACGTGATCAGCGGCAGCAGCCGCTCGGTGCGCACCGCCTTCTGCAGCGCGCCGGCGGCCGCCACCAGGAGCAGCGTGAGCGCGGTGTCCGGGATGGTGGCACGGTTGAGCGCCACGGTGACCGGGGTGAGGGTGAGCGTCAGCGCAGCGATCAACGCGGCGAACGGACCGGCCCAGGCCCGTACGATCCGGTGCAGCAGCCATACGGTGAGCACGCCCTCGACGACCTGCGGAAGCGCGGCCGCCCAGGTGTGCGGGCCGAAGAGCCACACGGAGACGGCGTCGGGCCAGAAGGCGCCCGGCAGCTTGTCGATGGTGATCGAACCGCTCGCGTCGAGCCCGCCGAAGAAGAAGGCACGCCAGCTCTCGGCCATCGACCGGACAGCCGCGCCGTAGAAGGGGTGGAGCGCGGCGTGCCCGATGCCCCACGAGTACAGCACCGCGGCGACGACCAGCACCGCGGTAAGCGCCGGGCGCTCCCAGCGCGGGGCGTCTTCCGGCGGACCGGAGCGGCGGTTCGCCGACCGGCGGCCTCGGTGCGCGCCGGTGGGCTGGACGGCGGGGATGGCGGTCATGGCAGTGGTCCTCGGATCAGCAGGTCAGGTGAGGCGGCGGTGCACGGGCGGTGTGGTCACAGGCGGCGGGCCGCGCGGAAGCCGCGGGCGTAGAAGTCGGTGCCGTCCAGCAGCGCGTGACCCGACATGTCGCCCATGGTCGGGCCGTTGGCGGCGGAACGGCTGGAGTAGAAGCGGTGCCGGCCCCGGTCGTCGAGGCCCATGTACATGCCGCAGTGGTCGATGAAGTCCGGCCGGTCCTTGATGATGGCGAAGAAGACCAGATCACCGGGTTGCAGGGCACTCAGGTCGGTGGCCTGCTGCTTGCCCGTGTGGGGGATCACCAGGCGGCCGGGACCGTCGGCGGCGATGGCGTACGCGCGGCGCGGCAGGCCTGCTCCCTTGGTGTTGGTGTTGTGCAGGGGGAGGCCCATCCGGTAGCCCCACACCAGCCGTTGGAAGCCGGAGCAGTCGGCGTCGCCGTAGCGGGCCTGCTCCGGCTGCACGCGCGTGCCGTCCGGGAAGGTCCAGGGCAGGCCCAGATAGTCGTAGAAGTCGGACTGTTCGTCGTGGAAGGCGAAGTCCAGCGGATTGTTGACCGCTGCATTGCGCGGGCCGAAATGTGCGGTGCCCGCGTAACGCACGCCGGCGGCGTTGTGCTTGTCGGGCGCCCCGGCGCTGCTGTACTGGAACGCCACCGCGAAGACGTCCGGGCTGCTGTCGCCGAGTGCCTTGCGGAACCAGCTCTTGAACGAGGCGGACTTCTCCATGCCCCGCTGCCACTCGTGCGGCAGCACCCGCACCCAGGCGTCCGTGGTCACCTTGGCCTCGGTGGTCCGCGGCTCGCTGAAGGTGCGGGTGGGACCGGTGAGTACGGCCGTACGGGCTCCGTCGGTGAAAGTGGCGAGTGTGGCGCCGTCGGCGGCACGGACCACGGTACGGGCGGGGGCGGACAGCCGCTCGAAGGTGTGGGACCCGGTGGACCGGGCGCTCGAGCCGGTGCCCGTTCCGTCGGCGACCGTACCCCCGTGGTCGTCGCCGCCCTGCCTGAGGTGGTCCCAGGCGAACCCGCCCGCCACCCCGGCGGCCGCGACGCCCGCGATCGTTCCGAGCACGGCGCGGCGAGTCGGGTTGCTGCGTCTGCCGACGGGGTTGGAGTGCATGGCCGATCCTCCTGGAAGTGTGAGGTGAGAGCGGGGTTGGGCAGGTCAGCCCGTGGGCAGTGCGCCCATCAACAGGCCGGAGACCAGCACCACGTACGTGGCCAGCGTCACCGCCGTGGTCGAGATGACCGTGGCCGCCATGGGCTGCCGGACCATCTGGTAGGAGACCAGGCCGGGGACGATGAAGCCAAGGGTCTGTGACGTGTACAGCAACGGGAACTCGTGGCTGAGGGCGAGCATCACGGTGGTCTGCATCACCACCGCGCACAGCACCACGGCAGCGAAGAGCCGCTTGCCGTAGAGAATCACCGTGCGCTGCAGCAGCTTCGTCATGAAGTACGTGGCCGCGGCCACGCAGACCATCAGCCCGGCCATCCGCACATCGGTGACGAGCGTGAGGGCGATCCAGCCCGGGGTGATCATCCCCCCGGGGGAAAGGTTGGTGGTCAGATAGCAGACGAGCGAGAAGACCAGCCCGAGGGCGATCCCGAGTGCGGCGGTCTGTGCGGTGAGGTTGGCGGGGATCACGGTTTCCTCGGGGACTGGGTTGGATCGTAGGCGTGGTACCGGTCGTGGGAGTGGTGCGGGTCGTCTGCGGTGTTCTGGTCCTCGGACCGCCCGTGGCGAGCGGCGAACCGGCGGGCGAGTTCACGTTGTTCGGGGATGCGGAGGGCGTACGTCGGCGTCTCCAGCGGGGCCACCCAGCTGTACGGCTCCGGCTCGGGCGGCCGGGCCACCGAGACCCGCGGCCGGGGCAGGGCGATCTGCATGGTCTCCTGGTCCAGGCCGTCACCGTCGGGAACGGCGTCGAACAGGTCCTCGGATTCGTCCAGGGGCAGCTCGGCGAGGCATTCCAGGAACAGCTCGCCCTGACCGTGGATGTTGCCGATCGCCACCAGCGAGGAAGCCGGGCCGAGTTCCGCGAGCATGGCCGCGGTCAGCTCATCGGGGTCTCGGCGATCACCGCCGAGATCCACCACCCGCCCGGTGAAGCCCGCGGGAATCGCATCGCGGGCGCTCCGAGTCGGGTGGCCGATCAGGAACACCGTCTCGGCGCCGAGGTCGGGGACGATGGCGCCCATCTGGCCGTTGCGCTCCACCCGGTCCGGGCGGCAGTTGATGACCACGTTGATCGGCCGCCTGATCGCGCCCAGATCCTCCAACTGTTTCACGTTCATCAGCGTCGACTCGGGATCGTTGGCCGCGAAGACATTGGCGAACCGCAGCTTCTTGCCCTCGGGGGTGACGTAGCGCTCCACCGACAGCACGCCCGGGTCGGGCGGCGCGTCCCACATGCCCTGCATCGCGGTCTGCCGCTCCACGCCGAGCAGTCCGGCGACGGCGAGCGCGATCGCCACGTTCTCCTTGAAGGTGAACCAGCTGAAGCCGCGCAGTTCGGCGTCGGTCACCGACTCCGGATCGACCGCGATCAGCCGGCAGTTCCGCTTGTCGGCCTCCTCCTGGAGGATGTGCAGGCGGTCCTTCTCCGCCGTCACGCACACCCCGCCCACCGGCATCGAGCGGGAGAGCGAGCGGGCGACGTCGTCCAGCGTCGGCCCCATCTCCTCCAGATGGTCCTCGCGGACGTTGCACAGCACGCCGATCGTGGAACGGATCAGCTTCTCCTGATTGGTCTCCTGCAGCGCGGGCATCACCGCCATGCACTCGATGACCAGCGCGTCCGGCCGGTAGGTCGCCGCCCGCCGTACGATGCCGATCTGCTCGACGATGTTGGAGATGCCGAACTTGCGGTAGATCGGTTCCTCGGTGGCATCCGGATGGATGAACCGGGCCGCGGTGCCGGTTGTCTTGGCCACCGTGACCAGGCCGCCGCCGCGCAGCGCGCCCGCGCACAGCCGGGTGATCGAACTCTTGCCGCGGATGCCGTTGACCAGCACCCGCGTCGGTATCTGCTCCAGCGAGGCGAAGTGCCGCCGCTGTTCCAGGATTCCGGCGATCCACAGCACGGCGCAGCACAGCAGGACGATGACATAGAGGAAGAGCACGCCGATTCCGTCCTTACTACCGCTGGAGGGTGTTCTCACGCAGGGACCGGGAGGGCCCGGGGACGTGGCCGGATCTGGCCGTCCGGTCGCGTTCCGCCAGGGCCTGGCGGATCAGCTCCAGGCTGCGGGTGACCGAGCCGATCTCGTCGTGGTTGACCGGATGCAGCACGGTACGGCGGTCTCCGCCGGCGAGCCGCTCGACGAGCACGGCGACCGCGCGCAGCGGCCGGATCACCACGACATGCAGCCAGCCCAGGCAGGCCGCGCCGATGGCGAGGCCCAGGATGCCGGCCAGCATGGTGCGCTGCTCGGCCTGCACCGCGGGGATCTGGAGCGCTGCCGCGGGCTCCGCGGTCACCACGTGCCAGCCGAGGCGGGCCGTCGGGCCGCTCTGGGCCAGCGGCGCGGCGGCGTCGACCGAGGGGCCGGAGGAGGTGAGGTGCACCGCCGAGGTCGCGGTGCCCGCGGTCCCCGGGGCGCTCTGGGTGGAGCGGGCGAGCCGGGTCAGGCCGGGGTCGGGCAGCGACTGGAAGGCGCGGTAGCCCACGCTCGACGCCAGCACCTTCTCCTCGCCGTCCGTCACCCAGACGCTGCCCAGCTTCGGCCTGGGCAGGATGGAGTTGAGCACCTTCACGTCGATCTCGCCGAACAGGACCACCCCGGCCGCCTTGGCCTTGCCCTTGACGGCCCGGACCTGGGCGTAGGCGGCGATCGCCGGGATCCGGCCCGAGGTGTTGACGGTGGTGATCCCGCCGCCGGAGGGCACATGGACGCGGGTGCGCAGCGGTGTGCCGCCCACCCTCAGCGTGATGCCGCCCGAGCCGTCCAGGAGATACAGCGAGCGGTACTGCCTGTGGTCGGCGAGGGAGTGCCGCAGAATCTCGGTCTGAGCGGCCCGGCTCCGGCCCGGCAGGCTTGCGGCCGCGGCGCTCAGGTCGGTGTACGACTGGTCGAGGGACTGCCGGATCCGGGTCGCCACGATCTCGGTGCGCGTCTGCTGGTCGGCGAGGACCGGAGCCGGAACCGCGGTCGCGGAATCCGCCCGGTTCAGCAGGAAGACCATCGGCACCGCCCAGCAGGCCACCACCACCACGCCGAGCACGGCCAGCGCCCGGTAGCCCGGTCCGCGCCGGGCCGGGAACTCCTGCGGGCCGCTCTCGCCGAGCAGTTGCCGGCGCAGTGAGTCCAGTGCCTGCCCGATCCTGGCCAGTTCCCCGAAGCCGTGCACCGGAACCGGCCGGGACAGCTCCGCCCACGCGGTCGGCCCGTCCCCGGTCGCGCCCCGCGCGAGGCGGCCCGCGGACAGATACAGCCGCAGCAGTGGCCGCTGCACGGAGAAGTACAGCGCCAGCCCGAGCAGCAGCGCGACTCCGGCCAGCGCCCCGGCGGCCTGGAGCGCGAAGCGCGAGTAGTCGGCGGTGGTGGTCGTGGCGGGCACCGCGCGGGAGGTGAGCACCACCAGTCCCAGGTCGTCGGTGGTGCCCGGACCGGTCGCCGAGGCGACCTGGGCCCAGCCGGCCACGGTGCGCCGGCTGCCGGTGGTGGCGCCCAGCAGGCTTCCGGAGGCGTCGGAGTCGCCCCCCGAGCCCTTGGCCGCGCGGGCCGCCGCCGCTGACAGGCCGCTGCCGGCGGCGCCCGGCGACGCCTTGCCGTGGACCGCGGTGGCGAGCGCCGTGCCGCTCGAGTCCAGCACTTCGGCCGTGCCGCCCTCGCCGTACGCCGCAAGGGCGGGGAGTGCCTCGGTGACGACCAGCAGCCACTGCCGCTCGGGCCGGTTCGGGGCCTGGTAGTCCTGGTCGGGGTCGTCCTGCTGTGCGGGCAGCGTGACCTTGGCGAAGTACAGCAGTTGCGGACTGCCGCCCGACGTCACCAGCCGGGGCGGGACCGTCCCGGAGGCCGTCCTGGCAGCGTCCACGCCGGCCAGCGGCACCGTCTTGCCGCCGGCCGCCAGCAGTCTGCCGTTGTGCCGGTCGAGCAGCGCACTGCCGAGGACCGTCTTCCTGGCAGAGGTCAGCGCCTTGAGCGTGGTCACGGGGGTCGATGTGCTCGTCGCCGGGTACGCGCCCGCCGTACGGCGTACGGTGCTCGCCTCGGCGTCGATCGCGGTGCGCAGCGACTGCGCGGTGTCCGCGGCGATCTGCTGCTCCCCGTTCAACACGGCCTGCGGGATGCGCACGGTGTGGATGCCTTCGAGACCGATCACGGTCAGGGCGGCGACCACCAGGAGGAGTACGACAAGTGAGGCAATCGGCGGGCGCACCCCGCCGAGCATCGGCATATCGGCGCGGCGGCGGATGCGGTGGCGGCGCGGCGCCCGGGGTGCGGAGGGCAGGGGAACGGATCCTTCCTCAACTGGCGCCGAGCGCCCAAACGTTCGAGTGAACGAACATCCTAGCCCCCGCCTGTCACATAACCATCACACGTTCGCCGCATGTGACGTACGCGTTAATTCGAATTCACGGGACCACCGGGAGGCGGCGACACCTGCCGGACCGCCACCCGGGCACACCGAAGGGCGGACCCGCGAGCAGGTCCGACCCTTCGAACACGTGATCGACCTATTGGTCGACTCTCCGGTCAGGGGACGAAAGAGATTTCCGGGTACTTGTCGGCAGGCCCGTCGAGCAGGGTGCTGTGCTTGTGGCGCAGCGCCTGATCGAAGAACGCGGCGAGATAGACGCGCTGGACCTGCACCGCCCGGTTCGGGTCGATCGTGCCGTACTGCTGCTGGAGCTGAGCCTGGGAGAGCCCGAGCAGGCCCGCCTCCTGCGGCACCATCCACTCCTGGTCGCTGAACGACAGGTGCGCGGCGCCATGGAGCTTGATGTCGACCCGGTACCCCTTCAGATGCGACCACATCGTGCGCCAGGACGCGTCGTTGTTGCGGTTGTGGGTGCCTGAACTGAAGAGCATGAAGGGGCGGTCCAGGTCCTTGCTCGGCGCCGTCCCGAAGAACTGGCCGTCCAGGTCGGCACCGGCGGCGATGCGCTTGTCGAGTTGCATAGCGGTGGGGACCGCCCCACCGCCCAGCGACCAGCCGAACATCCCGATCCGGGACATGTCCACGTTCTTCGACAGCCCGGAGGGCAGCGTCGCGTGGCCGTAGTCCGGGTTGCCGCCGGTGCTGATCTTGCCGAGCGCGTTGATGACGAACTTGATGTCGGCCGCGCGCACCTTGAGCGTGTCGGAGGAGTGGGTGCCCGCCGGCATCCTGTTGTACTCGACACGGTTGCCGGGGAACTGCACCTCGTTGGCGTCGTGGGTGTGGTCGACGGTGACGACGAGGTAGCCGCGGCTGGCCATGTCCTGGGCGAGGGCGGTGCCCATCGCGCGGTCCGAGTGCAGCCCGGTCGAGTACAGCAGCACGGGCAGTTTGCCGAGCGAGGTCTTCACCGGGGCGAGGACATGGCCCGCGGTCTTCGGCAGGGTCACCTGCTGCGGCGACAGCCCGCGCGTGGCGAGGAAGTGGTTGCCGGAGAGCGAGGGCATCCACGGCGCCAGATAGTGCCCGGACGTGGAGGTAGCCGGATACCAGAGCGTGACCATCAGCTCGCGCTTGCCGCCCACATACGGATCCGTACGGGACGAGTCGACGAGGTGCAGGCCGACCATGCCCACGCTGTTGGGCCCGGTCGGCGCCGGCATCTTGAGCTGCAGAGCGGACGCGGCCGTGCGGCTGGAGGCGAACGCCTCAGGGTGTACTGGCCTCTGGGACTGCGGGCCCTCGTCGTTCTCGGGCGCCCAGTTCGTGTCCGGCTCGGGCTCGTCGGGCGAGAACCCGGTGGCCGTAGGCGTGTCGGACGTCTTCCCGGCGGCCATCGCCGGTGTCATCCCCACACCCAGCGCGACGGCCAGCGCACCCGCCGAACCGACCGCTCTGGCGATCGCTCTACTACGTGGACGCGGGCGGCGGTGCTTCATGAAACCCCCTGATCGGTCAGCGACCGCAGAACGCGCGATCGACTGCCGCACACCGTACCGCTACGGCGCGGGACGGACTCACGCGCACTGTCTCTGCCTCAGCCTGCCTTTGTTCAATGTCCAACCGATCGCGTCCGCGTCGTCGTCCGTCGCGCAGGAAGCTCCTGCCTTGGTCCGGTCCGCGCTCGCGATCCAGCGGGGCTTCAACGAGCCGCTCAGCACCTTCGTGTCCCGTCGTCGCCAGCTACGGGGCCGCGCCCGAGGGCTCAAGGGAGCGGCGGCCAAGCTCGAGTCCGCCCTCGACCGACTGGGCGTCGTCCAGGACTTGAAGGAGTACCCGCGGGCGGGACACGCCTTCCTCAACGACGAACAGTTCGGCCCGCGTCCGGTGCATCCGCTGCTGCGTATCGCCGGGGTCGGACCCGACCCCGGAGTCCTCCGCGGACGCGTGGCGACGCATCGAGGCGTTCTTCCACACACATCTGAAGCGCACAGCCCGGGCGTGAGGCGCAGCACCGCTTCGTGGACCGTGGTGCCCTGGCCACCATGGGTACGCTCAAGTGCCCTGCGTCGACCGTCAGTTCACAAGCCTGAGTCGCGCAGCAGTGCGTACGCGAGCGCGAGGACGACCGGATACAGTGCGCGAGACAGCAGCCTGGCCGAAGAGGGGAAGCGTGACCGACACCAGCAACGCCCGGCCCGCCGACAGCGACGCGCAAGCTCCGCGGCCCAGCCGAGTGCACCGCCTGATGCGCTACCTCCCCCTGGTCGCCCCCGTCCTGCTGTGGACCGTGCCCTGCTGGGTGCTCCTGTACAGCGGCCAGCGCTGGCCGCTGCCCGTCACGCTGGTCGGCACCGCCCTGTTCGTCCTCGGCCTCGTCGGTATGCCGCTTACGATGATGCGCGGCCACGGCCGACGCCAGCAGGACGGGGCGGCGATCGTCGGTGACACCCTGCTGGGCACGAGCTGGGTTCTCTTCACCTGGTCCGTCCTGCTCGGCGTCCTCTTGCGGCTCGCACTGGCCGTGGCCGACGTCGGCGAGAGCCAGGACCGGGCCCGGATCGTCACCTGGGCCGTCCTCGGCGTAACCGCCCTCCTACTGGCCTGGGGGTATGCCGAGGCCCGCCGCGTGCCACGGGTGCGCCGACTCGACGTGCAACTCCCGCGGCTGGGCGCCGGGTTGGACGGCACCCGCGTCGCCCTCATCACCGACACCCACTACGGTCCCCTCGATCGCGCCCGCTGGTCGGCACGGGTGTGCGAGACGGTGAACACCCTGGAAGCCGACCTGGTCTGCCACACCGGAGACATCGCGGACGGCACGGCCGAACGCCGCCGCGCCCAGGCCGTCCCACTCGGAACCGTGCGGGCCACCCACGCCAGGGTCTACGTCACCGGCAACCACGAGTACTACAGCGAGGCCCAGGGCTGGGTCGACCTGATGGACGAACTGGGCTGGGAGCCGCTGCGCAACCGCCATCTGCTGCTCGAACGCGGAGGCGACACCCTCGTGGTCGCCGGCGTGGACGACGTCACCGCCGAGTCCTCCGGCCTGGCAGGCCACCGCGCCCACCTCGCCGGAGCCCTCCACGGCGCCGACCCCGACCTACCCGTCCTACTCCTGGCACACCAGCCCAAATTCGTCGACCGGGCAGCAGCCGCCGGCATCGACCTCCAACTCTCCGGCCACACTCATGGCGGCCAGATCTGGCCCTTCCACCACCTGGTCCGCATCGACCAGCCCGCCCTCGCCGGCCTCAGCCACCACGGCACCCGCACCCTCCTCTACACCAGCCGCGGCACCGGCTTCTGGGGCCCGCCGTTCCGCGTCTTCGCCCCCAGCGAGATCACCCTGCTCGTACTCCGCTCCCCACACCTGCCCACCGCGCCGTAGCACAGGGCAGGCGGCCAGGGCATCCGCCTGGCGCTGTCACAACCGAGGGGTGCGGCGGCCACAGATGACCAGGACCGCCTCGCTGAGGCCAAGATCCGGACCATTACCGGGCCGACGGCTCCAACTCCAACCAGCCATGCTTCTTCAATAGGAGAAAAGGCCCAGGCCGGATACACCCCGCCCAGCACCCGCGACACGGTCGGCGCGGGACGCCTACGCCGCCCAGCCGACGACGCTCCCCCATCCTGCGTGACCTTCCGGTCCACGAGCAGCATGTCGGCCGCAAAGACGAACTGCTGCAGGCACACCGCGCTCGCCTCACCGATCTGCAACCCACACCCGGCCCTCAACCACACCAGCAACCGATAGGGAGCAGGCGCAGGGTGACCGGGAGGAGTCGGGTGCCGTTCTGGTCGAAGCGGATCTCCTGGAAGTGGATGATCTGCTCGATGGGGTCGTGGGTGTGCGCCGCCAGCGCCAGGTGAGGGTGTTGGTCAGGTCGCGGATGGCGAGCTGCTGACGGCCGGCGAGCAGTCCTGGAGCGCCGCGGCGGGCCGGTGAGCCGGCTCGGACCGGACCCGGCCCCGCCCCCCACGCTGCTCGCGGCCACCGCAGCGCTGGTCGGGGCCAGCACGGCGCTGCTGGCCCGCAGAAGCCGCTGAACAGGGGCCGTACGACCGACACCCGCTCCGTCTGCGACGATCCCTGCGTGGACTACCCGAACGACCAGGCCCCCGGCGCCCCCGTCCGATCCGGCATTCCCGAGCACGGGCGTATCCCCAAGTACTACGCGGTGAAGGCACGGATCGCCGCGCTGCTGGACGAACTGGGGGAGGACGGCGTCATCCCCACCGAGCGGGACCTCGCAGAGCGGTACGACGTCGCCCGCGAGACCGTGCGGCAGGCCGTACGGGAGCTGGTACTGGAGGGGCGGCTGAGGCGAAAGGGGCGCGGGACCGTCGTTGCCGGGCCCAAGCTCGCCCAGCCGCTGTCCCTCGCCAGCTACACCGAGGGTGTGCGGCGGCAGGGGCGTACGCCCGGTCGTACACTCGTCACCCTCGACCGCTTCCCCTGCCCGGAGGCCCTCGCCGCCGAGACCGGACTCACCCGCGGCGAACCCGTCTGGCACCTGGAGCGGGTGCTGCTCGCCGACGACGAGCGGATCGGGCTGGAGAGCACCTACGTCTCCGTCGACCGCGTCCCGGGTCTGCAGAGCGATTTCGACCCGGACTCCTCCTTCTACGCCTATCTGAAGGCCCAGGGCATCGACTTCGGCGACGCCGATGAGCGGATCGAGACCGTGCTGGCCACCCCCCGGGAGGCCCTGCTCATCGGCACCCCGCCCGCCCTGCCGATGCTGCTGATCCACCGGGTGTCCCGGGACACGCAGGGGCGGCCGCTGGAGCGCGTGCGCACCCTGTACCGCGGCGACCGGTTCTCCTTCACCGCCCACCTCGAAGGCTGACCGCCACCCAGCCGCGCGGCTGAAAAACAACCTCTCGTACGCCATCGTGAGCATCACGAAAAGATAACGGGTCTAGCCCAAACGTGATGGGTCGTTCACGCTCTCGTTGTCGGCCGGACCCTTCCGGTTACCCGATCCCGAGGAGCGTTGACGTCGTGAAAGTGACAGTCGTCGGAGCAGGCGTGGTGGGCACCATGCACGCCTGGCATGCAGTGGAACGTGGCCACCAGGTCGTCCAGATCGAGCGTGAGGCCGAGGCGCGCGGCGCCTCGCTGCGCAACTTCGGGCAGATCTGGGTCAGCGGCCGCGCCGGTGGAGAAGAGCTGGAGACCGCGCTGCGGGCGCGGGAGCTGTGGGAGGGTGTCGGCGCGCGTGTGCCGGCGCTGGGCTTCAGGGCGAACGGGTCCCTGACTCCCGTCCGCGGCGCCCTGGAACTGGCCGTCGCCGAGGCCGCCGTGGCCCGCCCGGACGCCGCCGCCCGTGGCTACAAGCTCCTCACCCCGGGTGAGGCCCGCGCCCTCAACCCGGCCCTGCGGGGCGACTTCAGCGCCGCCCTGTACTGCGAGCGGGACGCGGCCGTCGAGCCGCGCACCGCCCAACTCGCCCTGCGCGCCGAACTGTTGAAGTCGCCGAACTACACCTTCCTGCCGGGACGGGAGGTGCGCGAGGTGACCGGCGCGGGAAGCGTGCGAGACGATCACGGGGACGTGCACGAGGCCGATGCCGTCGTCCTGTGCACCGGCGCCTGGCTCGGCGGACTCGTCCGCGAGCTGGCCGGGCCCGACCTGCCCGTGCGCCGCGTGCGCCTGCAGATGATGCAGACCGACCCGCTGGGTGAAACGCTCACGACCTCCGTCGCGGATGCCGACAGCTTCCGCTACTACCCGGCCTACGCGTCCCCGGCGCTGGACGCGTTCAACACCGGCCGGCCGCAGCCGCAGACTGCGGCCGAGCACAAGATGCAGCTGCTCATGGTGCAGCGCGCCGACGGCGGCCTGACCATCGGCGACACCCATGAGTACGAGCACCCCTTCGCCTTCGACACCGTCGAGGAGCCGTACGAGCATCTGGCCGGCGTCGTCGAGGCCCTGCTCGCCCGACCGCTGCCGCGCATCCGCCGCCGCTGGGCGGGCGTGTACGCGCAGTGCACCGACAAGAGCCGGGTCGTCCACCGCCGGCAGGTGAGCGACGGCGTGTGGCTGGTCACCGGGCCCGGCGGGCGCGGCATGACCTGCGCCCCCGCGATAGCCGAGACCACCGCGAACGAACTGGGCTGGTGAGCACGTTGACCCCCCTGACCGATATCCGTCTCGTCGTCCTCGACATGGCCGGCACGACCGTCGCCGACGGCGGACTGGTCGAGCGCGCCTTCGAGGCGGCCGCCGCCGAGCTGGGCGTCGCACCCGGTTCGGCCGAGCACGCCGAACACCTCGCCTACGTCCGCGCCACCATGGGCGAGTCCAAGATCTCCGTCTTTCGGCACCTGTTCGGCGCCGAGGACCGCGCCCAGCGCGCCAACACCGCCTTCGAGAAGGCGTACGGCGACCTGGTCGACGCGGGGTTGATCGCCCCGATTCCCGGCGCCCGCGAGGCCGTCGAAGAACTCGCCGCCGGCGGCCGTACCGTCGTGCTGACCACCGGCTTCGCCCGTATCACCCAGGACGCCATCCTCGACGCCCTCGGCTGGCAGGGCCTCGTCCCGCTCACCCTGTGCCCGGCGGACGCCGGCGGGCGCGGGCGGCCGTACCCGGACATGGTCCTGGAGGCCTTCGTCCGTACCAAGGCCGCCGACGCCGTACGCCAGGTCGCCGTCGTCGGGGACACCTCGTACGACGTGCTCAGCGGCGTTCGGGCCGGGGCCGGGCTGGTCGCCGGGGTGCGTACCGGCGCCCATGGCGACGACGCGTTCCGCGCCGCCGGTGCCACACACGTCCTCGACTCCGTCGCCGACCTGCCCGCCCTGCTCTCGGGAGCGCGCTGAAATGGGCATCCGCTTCGATTCCGTCACCGTCGCCTACGACGGCAACGTCGTCCTCGCCTCCCTCGACCTGACCGTCGAGCCCGGCGAGGTCATGGCGCTGCTCGGGCCGTCCGGATCCGGCAAGACCACCGCGCTGCGGGCGGTTGCCGGGTTCGTCCGGCCCGAGTCCGGGCGGGTGCTTCTCGGCGGCCGGGACGTGACGGACCTGCCGCCGTACCGGCGGGGCATCGGCATGGTCGTACAGCAGTACGCGCTCTTCCCGCATATGCGGGTCGACGAGAACGTGGCCTTCGGGCTCAAGGCGCGCAAGCATCCCAGGATCTCCAGGAGCGAGATACGGCAGCGGGTCGCCGAGGCGCTGGAGATGACCGGCATGGCCGGCTACGCCCGCCGCCACCCGCGCGAGCTGTCCGGCGGACAGCAGCAGCGGGTCGCCATCGCCCGCGCCCTCGCCATCCGGCCGGACGTCCTGCTCCTCGACGAGCCGCTGTCCGCGCTCGACGCCCAGCTGCGGTCCGGGATGCTCGCTGAACTCGCCCGGCTGCACCGGGAGTTGCCGGACGTCTCGATGCTGTACGTCACCCACGACCAGGTCGAGGCGCTGACCCTGGCCGACCGGATCGCGGTCATGGACAAGGCGCGGCTGCAGGCCTGCGGCACGCCGAAGGAGCTGTACCGTTCCCCGGCCGACGAGTTCACCGCGTCCTTCGTGGGCGGCGCGAACCTGGTGCCGGTGACCGTGGGTTCCGCAGGTGTCTCCTTCGCCGGCGCGGAGCTGAAGGTCGACACGAACGGGGTGATCGCCGGAGCACGGGCCATCCTGTGCGTACGGCCGCATCTGGTCGGGCTGGGGCAGGGCCCCAACCAACTCGTCGGTGCCGTACGGGAGATCCAGTGGCGGGGAGCCACGCACCGGCTGTACGTCGAGGTCGACGGGCACACGGTGATGGCGGACGTGCGCGAGCTCAAGGATCCGCCCTCGCTCGGGGACCCGGTGGCTCTGCACTTCGCCCCCGAGGACGCGGTGCTGCTGCCCGCCGGAGTCACCCATGAGTAGGCGTCTGTTGTGGGCCCTGCCCCCGGTGGCCCTCCTCGCCCTCTTCTTCCTCTACCCCCTCGCCCTCGTCGTCCAGCAGTCCTTCCAGCCCGACAGCGGAGGGACCTCCGTCCAGCCGTACACCGACGTCTTCGGCTCCGAAGCCTTCCGGAACGCGCTGTGGACCACCGTCTGGCTGGCCGTGGCCTCCACCATCGGCTGTCTGGTCGTCGGCTTTCTGCTGGCGCTGGTCATCGCGTTCGTGCCGTTTCCCGGGGCGAAGGCGGTGGCGCGGTTCATCGACGTGTTCCTGTCCTTCCCGTCCTTCCTGATCACACTGGCGCTGCTGTTCATCTACGGCAGCGTGGGCATGGCGAACGGGGCGTGGACGGATGCGACCGGCGCGGCGAGCGGGCCGTTCCAGTTCCTGACCACGCCCTGGGGCGTGCTGCTGGCGGAGGTTACCTACTTCACGCCGTTCGTGATGCGGCCGCTGCTCGCCGCGTTCTCGCAGCTGGACACCGCGCAGCTGGAGGCGGCCAGTTCGCTCGGGGCGCGGGCGCCGCGGATCGTGCGGCAGGTGATCCTGCCCGAGGCGCTGCCCGCGCTCGCGGCCGGCGGAAGTCTCGTCCTGGTCCTCTGTCTCAACGAGTTCGGGATCGTGCTCTTCACCGGCGCGAAAGGGGTCACGACCCTCCCGATGCTCGTCTACAGCAAGGCGATCCTGGAGTCCGACTATCCGGGCGCGTGTGTGGTCGCCGTCGTCAACGTCCTTATCTCCGTGGGGCTGTACGGCCTCTACCGGGTGGTGAGCCGTCGTGCTGGTGCATAGTCGCAAGGCCAAGTGGGCCGTATGGGGAGTGTTCCTGCTGCTCTTCGTGCCGCTGTTCGCCCTTCCCCTCCTCGTCGTGCTCGGCGCCTCCTTCGCCACGCACTGGTCCAGCGTCCTGCCCTCGGGTCCGACCACGGCCAACTACCGCGCCACCACCCGCGGCGAGGCCCTGCAGGCGCTCACCACCAGCCTGCTCACGGCCACCGCGGCCAGCCTGCTCGCGCTGGCCGTCGGCACCTGGGCCGCGCTGGCCGGGGCGGCCCTGAAGAAGCGGTACCGCAGGTTCATGGACGCGCTGTTCGTGCTGCCGGTGGCCGTACCGTCGGTCGTGGTCGGGCTGTCGATCCTGGTGGCGTTCTCCAAGCCGCCGATGGTGCTCAACGGCACCCGGTGGATCGTGATCCTCGCGCACACCGTGCTGGTCACCGCCTTCGCCCACCAGTCCGTGTCGGCGGCGATCACCCGCCTCGACCCGGCCTACGAACAGGCCGCCGCCTCCCTCGGCGCCGGCCCCGCCCACGTCCTGTGGCGGGTCCGTCTCCCCCTCCTCCTGCCCTCACTGACCGCCGCCGCCGGCCTCTGCTTCGCCCTGTCCATGGGCGAGCTGAGCGCCACGATGATGCTGTATCCGCCCGACTGGACCCCGCTGCCCGTCCTGATCTACGCGGCCACCGACCGCGGCGCCCTGTTCACCGGCTCCGCCGTCGCCGTGGTGCTGATGGCCGCGACCCTGCTCGTCCTGTTCGCCGTCTCCCGGGTCCGCACCCGGGCGTCGTACCGCTGACCCACCCCCCGCACCCCCGCAACCCCTGTAATCCCCTTGAAAAAACCAGGAGTTGGCCTCGCCATGCCCAGAACCCGCATCACGCTCGCCGTAGCCCTCGCTCTCCTCGCCACCCCCGTGCTGTCCGCCTGCGGCTCCTCCTCCGCCTCCGACGCCAAGGAAGTCACCGTCTACAGCGCCGACGGTCTCAAGGGCGAGAACGGCGACGGCTGGTACGACAAGGTCTTCGCGGACTTCACCAAGCAGACCGGCATCAAGGTGAAGTACGTCGAGGGAGGCTCCGGCGAGATCGTGCAGCGCGCCGTCCGCGAGAAGAGCAACCCGCAGGCCGATGTGCTGGTCACCCTCCCGCCCTTCATCCAGGAGGCCGGCGACAAGGGCCTGCTGGAGAAGTACGAGCCCAAGGACTCCGACCAGGTCAGCGGGGCCGACAAGGCCACGGACGGCACCTGGACCTCCGTCGTCAACAACTACTTCGGCTTCGTCTACAACAAGAAGGAGCTGAAGCAGACCCCCAAGGCCTGGGACGAGTTGCTCGACGCCCAGTACAAGAACAAACTGCAGTACTCCACCCCGGGTGTCGCCGGTGACGGCACCGCCGTTCTGATCAAGGCTATGCACGACTTCGGCGGCAAGGACCAGGCCCTCGCCTACCTGAAGAAGCTGCAGGCCAACAACGTCGGCCCATCCGCCTCCACGGGCAAGCTCGCCCCCAAGGTGGACAAGGGCGAACTGCTCGTCGCCAACGGCGATGTGCAGATGAACTACGCCCAGTCCAAGACCATGCCGGGCCTCGGCATCTGGTTCCCGGCCGACAAGAACGGCAAGCGCACCACCTTCGCCCTGCCGTACGCGGCCGGCCTCGTCACCAAGGCCCCGCACAGCGAGAACGGCAAGAAGCTCCTCGACTTCATGCTCGCGCAGAAGCAGCAGCAGGAGGTCAGCGAGATCGGCGGCGGTTTCGCGGCCCGCCAGGACGTCAAGGCCACCGACGCCAACGCCATCGCCCTCACCAAGCTGATGGACGGCGTCGACTTCTTCGAGCCCGACTGGAACGACATCAACAAGAACCTCACGTCGTACGTCGAGGCCTGGAGGTCGGCCACCGGCAGCTGACCGGCCGACTCCGGCCGAACCGAGCAACGCCCCTGGCACCACCGGGGGCGTTGCCATGCCCGCGTTCCCCTCCAGGGCGTTCGCCGGTGCACTGCGGTCCGTCGTCGGGCTGCCGGTCGGTCGTGGCTGGTCGCGCGGTTCCCCGCGCCCTGGGGAACTGCAGTGCCGTCGGCCGCACAGCGGTCTTACTGACCTTGCCGGCGTGATGTCGTCAAGGTGAGGCCGGTTTCGGCGAGACATCCGTCGATGAGGTTGCTGCGGTAGTGGATTTGGCGGAGGCCCTGCCGAAGGGTGCGCATCAGGTGGTCGACGGCCCCGCTCCTCGTCCGTCGCTGCCCGACGAAGCCACGCCCGGACGCTAGTTCAGCACGATGCGCCAGCGGTTGTCGGCGGTGCCGTCGTCCGAGTCCTGGACCGCGAACGCGCCGACGGCGGTGGAGTTGCCCGCGATGGCGAGCAGCCTGCCGCTGTTCACGTTGCGGATCTTGTAGGTCCCGTCTCCCTGGTCGAGCAGCGTCCACTTGTGGTCGGCGGTGCCGTTGTCCGACCACTGCAGAACGGTGGCACTGTCTGCCGTGTCCATGTTCAGGACGCCGAGCACCTTGCCGCTGTTGGCGTTGCGGAAGCGGACCGCGCTTCCATCGGTGATCATTTCCCAGTTGTGGTCGGCGGTTCCGTTGTCCGTCCATTGCAGAGCGCGGCCGCCGTTGGCCGTGGACATGTTCTGAATGCCCAGCAGGAGACCGCTGCTCGCGTTGGCGAGACGGACGGTGTTGCCGGTGGTGTTCCAGTAGACGGTGTAGTTGAAGCCGTGCGCGTCGTAGAACGGGCCCAGGTTGACGGTGGCGCCGCTGGAGGTGGCGGTGAAGGCGAGTGAACTGCTGCTGGTCCGTTTGATCGAGGACGTGTTCAGCGACGGGAGGGAACTGAGCGTGGTGTCACCGTAGTTGCCGGCAAGGACCACCGGGCCGTAGGTGATCGCGGCGGCGTTCGCGTTGTCGTTGGCCGGTCGGATGCCGATCCGCATGGGCAGGCGGACGGTGACGGTGTCGCCGGAGGTCCACGAGCGGTTCAGGGTGGCGTAACTGCCGGGCGTGGCGGTGATGTTCTGCGCGACGCCGTTGACGCTGATGGTGGCACCGGTGGTCCAGCTGGGTATACGGATGCGCATCGCCCACGTTCCGCTGACGCTGCCGGTGAGCTGAAGGGTCGTCGTGTCGCTGACAGGGTAGGTCGTCGTCTGGGTGACGGTGATACCGCGCTCCGTCCAGGTGAGCACCGACGGCACGAACATGTTCACGATCAGTGTGTCGTCACTGTGGAAGTAGATGGAGTCCATCAGCCTGGTGTGCATCTCCAGGCCGGTGCCCTGGCAGCACCAGAAGGTGCCGTAGTCGGTGCTCCAGGTGCCGCCGCCCAACGCCGGGCCGACACCGCGTCGACCTCCCGGCTTGAGGGGGGTGAAGTAGGTGACGTGGCCGTGGTCGTCGGCCGGGTTCTGCTGACCGATGATCTGGTTCAGCCACGCCCGCTCGTAGTAGTCGAACAGTGCGACGCGGTTCGGGTCGAGCGTGAACAGCTCCCGGGTGAGGGTGAGCATGTTGATGGTGTTGCAGCTTTCGCACGTGTCGTTGGTCAGGTAGCCGGCGATGGCGTTCGGGGCGCGGAAGTGCTCCGCCTGGCTGTTGCCGCCGATGGCGTACGTGTGCGCGTTGACGGTGATGTTCCAGGCGTTGGTGGCGATGTCCCGGTAGCGGGTGGTGCCGGTGGCCTTGTACTCTCGGGCAGCCCCGATCCACTTGGGGACCTGGGTGTTGGCGTGAATTCCGTTCAGCTGGTCCTGGTTGGCCGCCAGGGGGTCGAACACCGCGGCATGGTCGAACCGCTGGGCGACGGTGAGCCACCGTGCGTCGCCTGTCTGTTGGTAGAGATCGGTCAGCACGGTGTTCATGCCGCCGAACTCGACGCGCAGCATGGTCTGCATCTGCTGGGTGGTCAACCGGCCGGTGCGCCAGTCGACCCATCCGGCCAGGGCGAGGAGCACGTCCCTGGCCTGTGTGCTGCCGATGTGGCGCCATACGTCCAGCAGGCCGGTGAGGGTCTTGTGGATCGTGTAGTACAGCACCTCGCCACTGGTTCCCTGCTCGAGAGCAGTGAAGTTGGACTCGGGGTAGCCGGAGAGGTACCCGGGGTTGAAGCCGGCAGCGCTGTTGTTGGCCTGGCACTTGGCCAGTTCCGCGACCATGTAGGTGGCCTTGTCCCGGCAGGTGGTGTCCCCGGTCACGGCGTACGACTGTGCCCATGCCGTGAGGAAGTGCCCCTGGATGTGGGTGCGGAAGCCGAAGTTCGGCGCGTCCCAACCGCCGTTGGCGGTCGCACCGTTGGTGGACAGCTTGTGGTTGGCGCGGAAGTTGTACAGCAGCCGGTCGACATCCACGAACCGCAGGTAGTTCTGGGTGCGGTTCTGGTTGTCCAGCCACCGGCTTGCGGTGAGCCGGACCTGGCCGAGTTCGAAAGGGTGCGCCAGGACCCCGATGTCGGTCCTCGCGGGGGCGATGGCCGCTTGGGCGGGAGACGCGCCAAGGAAGGTTCCGGTGGCAGAGGCAGCCACGGTGGCCCCGGCCAGTTGGAGGAGACGACGTCTGCTGACGGAGGAAGACATCTTGAGCCTTTCGATACGGCAGAGCGACTGCTTGGACTTTTGATGTGCCGGCTCACACGTCCGACGGCCGGGCGTGGCGCGTCACGGGCCTGTGTGCTGCCGACGCGGCGCCCTACGGCCGACAGGCCGACGACACCTTCCTCACGTGGTTCGACTTTTCAAACGTCGTCCGAAATATGGAACGCGGATCTTCGCTGACACATGGGATGGATTAACGGACATGGACCTTGCTTGTGTCCAGCCGTGTGAACACAAAATTCTTACCGGCTGTCGGGTCCTCCCGTAGCTCTGCGGCCACGTGCTGCGGAGGCGCAGTTCCACACCCCGGTACACGAGGGCCTGCGGGCGGGCCGTGCAGCCGCTCTGCGAATGCGGGTTGGCGGTCGGCTTCGCGCACCCGGCGGTGTAGGGCGCGGCGCCGGCCTTCACCTTGGCGGCCATGCGGGCGAGGTCGGCGCCGGCGTGGAGGAGGCCGGGGTGCGCGAAGGCTCCGCCCGCGGCCACCGAGGGGGCGACACCGGCGAGACCGACGGCTGCGGCGCCCGTGGCTCTGGGCACGGTGCGCCGACGGATCTGTCGTGTCGCATGCATGTACAGGAGACGGGGGGACGGCGGGGCAATAACAGAAACTGGGTTGGACGTTGTGCGGGTGATTGCCCGACGGGGTTGAGCGCTGCGGTGTGGCTGGTGATCGAGGGTGGGGCCGGCTGCCGGTGCGGTGTGCTGGGGGTTGTGCGGGCGGGGGATGTCGCTGGATGCGTGGGAGCGAAGGCGGGCGCCCGTGGCCTCCTTGAGCCACCGCGGCCTGCCCGGCCCTGCCCTCGGCCGGCGTTCCCGGTAGGTGCGCCGGGCGTCGACCAGGGAGACCTTGTTCGCGCCGCCGGCCATGGTCGGTCAGCGGGACTGGACCCCGTCCTCCTCCCCGAGGCGGACGGGGCATGTCTCGTATGAGCCGGGCCAGGGGACCGGGTGAGTGCCGGATCGCTCATTTGTACGTTCGGTTAATCGGATGTGTCGGATGTATTGACGCGCTCTCTTTTCGGATTTAGCCTCTGCCCGATTTCACGAACAGCGTTCGATATATCGTCCAACCTGCCTGATCTGACAGTGAGTTGAAAATGAAGGCCTCCGACCGAAGCGCCCCCACCTGACGCGCCTTCACAGGCGCCGAGAAGCACAGACACCCGGCCCGCTCCGCAACCGCCCCACCTGGGCGGACGCGCCTGCCCACGCACCCTGACCCGCCGTCACCACGGCGCCCTGGGCGAAGCGGTGAAACACCGTCGTTCGGATCCCCCCTTCCGGCCCGCGCGGTGTCCGTGTCCTGTCCCGCCCATTCCGAGACCAAGTTCCCCCCGCCACCCCGCTCCCCCTTCGCCCGGCGGTGGCACCCGCACCCGACAGGAGATCCGATGTCTGCGCTCCGCGCCCGGCTGACAGTGATGTTGCTCGCCGTCTGCCTCCTCTTCACGGGCCAAGCCCTCATCACACCCCAGCGGGCGGCCGCCGCCGACCCCGGCTACCTGATGGTGCACTTCACCGGCGACTCCGCGACCGGTCAGATGCTGTACCTCGCGCACAGCACGGACGGCCTGCACTGGAACGACCTCAACGGCGGAGCGCCGGTCCTCAACTCCAAGATCGGCACGAAGGGGGTGCGCGACCCCGCACTGGTGCGCTCCCCCGACGGCAGCAAGTACTGGATCATCGCGACCGATCTGTGCATCAACTGCGGCTCGACGTACACCAACGGCAGCCCGAACTTCGTGGTGTGGGAGTCGACCGACCTGGTGACCTGGTCGAAGCCGTGGCTGCTCGGCGCCGCCGGACTGATCCCCGGCGGAAAGAACGCGTGGGCACCGGAGGCGATCTGGAACCCCGAGACCAACGACTACGTCCTGTACTGGGCGACGAACGCCACGGTGAACGGCATCTTCAAGTACCGCATCTACGCCGCCCGCACCAAGGACTTCCGCACCATCACCACCCCGCAGATCTGGATCGACCCGCCCGGCAGCACCCCGGTCGTCGACACCCAGATGACCGAGGTGCCCGCCGGCACCGGCCCCTACCGCTACCTGAGGGTCTCCGGCGACGGCCAGAACAACGTCGAGGGCAGCAACTCGATCCTGGGGACGTGGACCAACCTCGGCAACCTCTCCAGCATCGGCCTCACCGGCAATGTGGTCGAAGGCCCGGTCTGGATGAAGTTCAGGGACCGCAATGAGTGGGCCCTCTACATCGACTACAACAACCCGCAGGGCGTCCGCGAGTACCGGCCGATCCTGACGACCAACCCCTTCGACGTCAGCACCTACCGGCTTCAGGATGCGACCAGCTACGACATGGGCGGCACCCCGAAGCGCCACGGCGCGATCATGACCCTCACGGCCGCCGAGGAGAGCCGCGTGCTCGCCCGCTGGCCCAACACCCCGGCGCAGCGGCTCCAGTCGTACAACTTCCAGGACCGGTACGTGCGCCAGATCGGCTTCGACGTGCGCATCGACCCGAACGTCAGCCCCGTCGAGGACTCCCAGTTCCGGATCAGGCCCGGCCTGGCGGGCACCGGCACCGTCTCCTTCGAGTCGGTGAACTACCCCGGCTACTTCCTGCGCCACGCCAACTTCGACTTCCAGCTCGCCCTCAACGACGGCAGCAGCCAGTTCGCCGCGGACGCCACCTTCCGGAAGGTCGCCGGCCTCGCCGACGCCACCTGGTCGTCGTTCCAGTCGTACAACTTCCCCGACCGCTACATCCGCCACTACGCCTACTACTTGAAGCTCGACCCGATCACGACCGAGACGGGGCGCGGCGACGCCACCTTCCGCGTGACGAGCTGACCCCACCGTCTCACGGTCAAGCCCCACCCTGAGCGCTCTGAGGGTCCACCGCTCCGGCGGCGGACCCCACGCCCGCCGCCTCAGCCGGCCCACGGAGCCACCGGCCGGGCCGGGCTGCCGCCGTGACGGCGGCACCCGGGAGTTCGTCGACACTCACCTCACACTCCACCTCGAAAAGGAGTTCTTCGTGATCAAGCCACTCTGGATGCGCGGCGTCAGACGCGCGCTGCTCGCGGCCGGTGCCACCGCCGCGCTCGCCGCCGGACTGCTCACCGCCACGGCCACCACCTCGCAGGCCGCCACCCAGGGACCGTGCGACATCTACGCCGCGGGCGGCACCCCCTGTGTGGCCGCGCACAGCACCACCCGCGCCCTGTACGGGGCGTACAACGGCCCGCTGTACCAGGTCAGGCGCGCCTCCGACAACACGACCAAGGACATCGGCCCGCTGAGCGCCGGCGGTGTCGCCGACGCCGCGCAGCAGGACTCCTTCTGCGCCAACACCACCTGCGTCAACACCGTCATCTACGACCAGTCCCCCAAGGGCAACAACCTCACCCAGGCCCCCGGAGGCGGAGCCGCCGGCGGTCCGGACAACCTCGCCAACGCCGTCGAGGCGCCGGTCACCGTCGGCGGACACAAGGCGTACGGCGTCTACATCGCCCCCGGCACCGGCTACCGCAACGACAACACCAACGGCATCGCCACCGGTGACCAGCCCGAGGGCATGTACGCGATCTTCAACGGCAAGCACTTCAACAGTGGCTGCTGCTTCGACTACGGCAACGCCGAGACCAACAACCTGGACACCGGCAACGGCCACATGGAGGCCCTCTACTTCGGCAACAGCAAGGCATGGGGCTGGGGCAGCGACAACGGCCCCTGGGTCATGGCCGACCTGGAGAACGGCCTGTTCTCCGGGGTCAACCGCGGATTCAACGCCAATGACCCCAGCGTCGACCACCGGTTCCTGACCGCCATGCTCAAGGGCGGCGCGAACCAGTGGGCCCTGCGCGGCGGGGACGCCCAGTCTGGCGGCCTGTCCACCTTCTACAACGGAATACGCCCCACCGCCTCCGGCTACAACCCGATGCACAAGGAAGGCGCGATCATCCTCGGCATCGGCGGTGACAACAGCAAGTGGGCCCAGGGCACCTTCTACGAGGGCGTCATGACCGCGGGCTACCCCTCGGACGCCACCGAGAACGCCGTTCAAGCCAACATCACCGCCGCCGGCTACAGCAGCGGCTCGACCAGCACCGGAACCCTCACCCCCGGCTCCCGGATCTCTCTCAAGGCCACCACCTCGCCCTGCTGCACCTCGCACTACCTGCGCCACAACGACGCCGACACCAAGGTCGTCATCTCCAACATCACCGCCGCCAGCTCGGCCACCGACAAGGCCGACGCCACCTGGATCGTCCGGGCCGGACTGGCCAACACCTCGTGTCTGTCCTTCGAGTCCGTCGACAAGCCCGGCCAGTTCCTGCGCCACTTCAACTACCAGCTCAACCTGAACTTCGACGACGGCGGCAGCGCATTCGCCAAGGACGCCACCTTCTGCCCCACCGCGGGCAACAGCGGCGTCGGCACCTCCTTCCAGTCCGTCAACTTCCCGACGAAGTACCTCCGCCACTACAACTACACGGTCTACATCGCCGGCAACGGCGGCTCCAACGCCTGGGACTCCACGACGTCATGGGCCCAGGACACCAGCTGGCTCACCGCGGCTCCCTGGAACTGACGAGGGACCAACCCGTGGGCGGCTCCGGGCCGGGGCCGCCCACGGGTTCTTCATCCGCCCGCACCTTCCTACGTCCCGGAGGCACCAGATGAGCGCAACCCCCCTCCCGTCGCGCCGGCTGTTCCTCGGCATGGCCGCGGCCGTGCCGCTGTCCATGACCGGCGCGCTGACCCTCGGCAGCCGGTCCGCGAGCGCCGCGACGACCTCCCCGTTCGTCATGGCCTACTTCACCCAGTCACCGAGGAACCTCGGTACGGACTACGGCCTGCACCTTGCCGTCAGCACCGACGCGCTGCAATGGATGCCGCTGAACCAGAACAACCCCGTCGTCACCCCGACCGCCGGCGACGGCGGTCTGCGCGACCCCGTCATCCTGCCCAAGCAGGACGGCACCTACGTCGTCATGGCGACCAACCTGAAGGGCACCGACTGGACCAAGAAGACCCCGTACATCCACGTCTGGGACTCCGCCGACCTGCGCTCCTTCGACAACTACCGCCTGCTGAAACTGCACGACATGGCCACCCACACCTGGGCGCCCGACGCCTTCTGGGACGCCTCCCGCGGCCAGTACGCCATCATCTACTCGGCCGTGAACAGCAGCGGCCACAACGTGATCATGGTCAACTACACCACGGACTTCCAGACCGTGACGTCGCCGCAGGTCTTCTTCGACCCCGGCTACGACATCATCGACGGCACCCTGGCCAAGGGTGTGAACGGCGTCAACTACCTGTACTACAAAGGCCACAACAGCCTCACGGGTGCGAAGTCCACCTCGCTCAATCCGGGCAGCTTCACCCAGTTCACTTCAGGCCTGGCGCCCCAGGGAGGCATCGAGGGCCCGATCCTCGCCGAGGCCGCCGGCACCTGGTACCTGTGGGGCGACGCCAACGCGCTGTTCTACACCTGGCAGACCAGCGACCTCTCCACCGGCACCTGGACCGCCACCGACCGGCGCGTCTACACCCAGCCGCTGAACTCCAAGCACGCCGACATCAAGCCGATTCCCCAGACGGTGTACGACAACATGGTCGCCAAGTGGGGAACGCCGGCCTGGAACCGGCTGAAGTCCTACAACTTCCCGGACAGATACTGGCGGCAGGTCGACTCCCTCGGCCGCATCGACCCGTACCCGTTCGATCCGTACACCGACTCGCAATGGAAGCTGGTGCCGGGGCTGGCCGACCCCTCCGGCGTCTCCTTCCAGTGCGTCACCGACCCGACCCGCTACCTGCGGCACTCCTACTTCCAGCTGCGACTGGACGCCAACGACGGCACCGCGAAATTCGCCGAGGACGCCACCTTCCACAAGACGTCCGGGCTCGCCGACCCGTCCTGGTCGTCGTTCCGCTCCCACAACTACCCGGACCGCTACATCCGGCACTACGACTACGCGCTGCGCATCGACCCGATCTCCACCACCACCGGCAGAGCCGACGCCACGTTCTCCGTCTGGTACTGAGCGTGGCGTTTGTCCTGCCCCGCCCGTAGTTCGCATCGAGAGGGTTCACGTCGGTCTTGGACCGTTGCCCATCCCTGCTGTGACCTGGGATGATCCGGCCCGAATCATGATCACGAGAGAGTCCGGGCTTGCAAACTTGCAGACCAGGCAGGCCCAGCGCTGTGGCCTGCCGGAGCGTGCAGCGGCCGCGTATTTCGCTGCTGGTCGCCGCGCTGGGCATCTTTGCCGTCTCCGTCACGGGGTGCGGCAGTTCCGGTGATGAAGGACTGCCCCCTGAGACTCGGTAGGTGACCTGGAACGGCCCCACGTGCGGTGCGGGCCGAGGAGAGATGTTTACGGTCCTCGGCGCGTAGAAGGCGTCGTACCGGATGGAGCTCGCAGGCACGCCTGCCGCCACTACGGCCGCCCTCACGTCGGTCATGAACCAGGTGGTCCGCACAGGTGGGCGTCGGTGGACGCAGGATCCGTGAGGAGGCCGGTGATGAGAGTGCTGTCCGGACGTCCGCGGTGATGTTCGGACAGGCTGTCCTGCGGCCTCGTCCGCGTCACGTACAGGTGCAGGCGGCATCGGCGCAACCGGCAGACGGCCTGCTGGAGTTCGTCCCGGTGTGGCAGGCTGCCGAGATCGCGGACGACGTGCACGAAGTCAACAGGGCGTTCGCTGCAGGCGGCTGCCGGCGCGTGGGCCATGCCGAGCCTGTAGTAGAAGTGCGAGGCGCCCTCCGAGTCGTGGGCGGTCGGAGGTGCGCCGGCGGGTGTTGGCTGTCTGGCGGGGGCTCTTCAGTCGCAGACCGCACACCACATGCCCGTCACGCACAGTGAAGACGCGCATCGGCCTGACTCTCCGGAGCCGTCGTCACTCGTTCTCCGGCTGGTCCAACAGGAAGAGGTCGAGTGAGACGAAGACCGTCTGGCGTCGATCAGGGTCCGCGAGAAAGGGGCCGATCAGGGTCTCGATCCGTGCGATCCGCAGGCGCAGGGTGTTGGGATGGAGGAAGAGCCTTCGGGCCGCCACCGTGATGTTCCCGTGCGAGGCCTTGAGTGCCTGCAGATCGGTGCCCGTCCGCGAGACGGGGACGCCGAACGGCTCGAGCACCAAGATGACCGCACGGCGCTGCGGGAAGATCTGGGGCCGCTTGGCCCGACGCAGCGCCCGCTCCCGGGCAGTGAGATCCTCCCCCAGAATCTCCCGCAGCAGTTCCTCCGTGGGTTCCCGGGTGGCTGCCTCCGACAACCGGACGTACGACGCCAGCGCCGCAACCCGCGCGACGTCCTCGACGTACTCCTGCTCGCGGCTGCTGAGCGGGGTCTCTCTGCGGACCGTGAGTTCGGCGACGACGCGGCCATGGCGTTCGAGGTGGAGGGCCGCCACCACTCGCGCGGAATCCCCGCTGCCGACGGGCTCCTCCGCCAGGACGTCCGTTCCCGCAGACACGGTGATGTGCGCACCGATGCGGCCTGCCGCACCGGCGATGAGTGCTTCCAGTTCGGTGCCATGGCGGATCAACTCACTGAGGGCGGTGTCGAGCGAGGGTCCGATCGTTTCGGCGGCCGGTCGCCGCAGGAGGGACTCGACCCGTTGCACGATCACCGCGGTCCGGCAGTCGGCATCGGCCCACAACAACGGGCACCCGCTCTCCTTCGCGACCGCGACCACATCGGCCGGCGGATTCACCCGTCGCCCGGTACCGGCCACCGTGACGGCCACTGCGCCGACCAGACCGAAGACGGGTCGCAGTTCGCCGATGAGCGGCGGCAGCGGACCATCGACGCGCACCGGCCGCCATTCGTACACGACCATGAGGCCGGGCCCCTCGTAGGCGCGCCAGGCCCGGACCGCCGCCGAGCGGGCTGCCGGTTCGTGAGGGAGGACGGCCACGGCACCGATCGGGTCGTCCCGCGCCCTCGGCGACACGGTCTGCTCCGGATGCCCCACAACCACCGACATGCCGGTGGCTTCGGCGATGTCCGTGACGGACACGTGCGGTACGCGCTGTTCCGCCGAAGGCGCTCCGGGGCCGGCGCCATACTTGGTCATATGCAGATCCTGCCAGTCATCGACCTTGAGGCGGCAGCGGCGGACTCCACGAGATTCGAGACCGAAGCGCAGCGTCTCGATCGGGCCTGCCGGGACGCCGGTGTCTTCGAGGTCGTCGGGCACGGTGTCCCCGCCGCGGTGATCGAATCTCTCTTCGCCGTCACCCGCGAGTTCTTCGCCTTGCCCCCCGAGCAGAAGGCACTGGTCGCACAGCCGCAACCGGACCAGGTACGCGGCTGGTCCGGGTTGGGCAGGGAGGGCATCGCGTACTCCCTGGACGAGGAGTCGCCCGGGGATCTGAAGGAGAAGATGGACATGGGTCCCCCCGAGTCACTGGGCGGAGGCCCGGAGCGGCACCCGGGCTCGGGACCGCACTTCGCGCGCAACGTCTGGCCGGCCCGGATGTCCGTGGTCTGGGAGGAGTACTACCGGCATCTCATCCGGGTCCGGAACGCGCTGCTGAGACTGTGCGCGCACGCGTTCGCCCTGGACGACGACTTCTTCGACGACAAGTTCGATCAGTCGATCAGCATGCTCCGTGCCCTGCACTACCCGAACCAGCCCGAGCCTCCCCTTTCCGGTCAGATGCGAGCGGGCGCCCACACCGACTACGGCGCCTTCACCGTCGTCACCGCAGAGGACCGACCCGGTGGTCTCGAAGTCCTGCGGGCGGGCTCCTGGGAGCCCGTGCCGTTGACGCCGGGCCGGCTCGCCGTCATGACAGGCGACCTCTTCGCCGAGTGGACCGGCGACAGGTGGCCCTCCACCCTGCACCGCGTGGTGAACCCTACGAGGGCACAGGCACTCGACATCACGACTCGCTTTCGCCGCAGGGTCACCGAATTCCCTGATGATCTAGCGTGTTGAAGCGGATCAACAGGGGCGGAACAGAGTGAGCTGGCGAGTGTTCTGGGTGCCGCAGGATGCGGTACGTGGCGGTGTACGTACGGCCGTACTGGAGGGGTGGGGAGACCTGCCCGTACGCGAGGCCGCGGTCGAAGTACGGGCGGGAGATCCGATCTTCCTGTCGCCGGATTACCGCGTGGACCCGCTGTTGTCGCTGTACGTGCAGTCGCGTCCTTTCAGCGGATATACCAAGGAGACGAGGCGGAATTACGCGACGGATGTCGCTCTGCTGTTGACCGCGTTGTGGGCCCGCGGGAAGTCGTGGCTGGAGGCGACGCCGAAGGACTTGGAGGACTACGAGGACTGGCGCCGGTTCGCCATGTCGAATCCGCAGCGGATCGGCGGGTCCAAGTGGGATCGGGAACTAGCCGCGATCGCGAGCCTGTATTCGTGGGCGAAGAAGGCCGGGTATCTCAAGCTGAATCCGGTCGTCATGAAGCAGGTGCTCGGGCGGAACGGTGAGGTGGTGACGGCTCCCGCCCAGCGGGCGAAGGACGCCCGGCCGAGCAATGTGCACTGGCTGACGCCGCGGGCCTGGCGTCGGTGGATCGACGTCGGTCTGCGGGCCACACCCGCGAGGGGATTGTGGAGCCGAGCTGGGTGGGCCGGCTGGAGGACCGCAATGTCGCCTTCGTTCGGACGGTCGTCTCCTCGGGCCTGCGGCTCCAGGAGGCGGCTTCACTGCTGACATTCGAGGTTCCCAAGCGGCGCCTGGGCGGCGGCCGTTACTACCGCGGGAAGATCGCCGCAGCGGTGACGCGGTCGAAGAAGCAGCGCACGTATTACGTCAGCTCGGACGCCGTTGGGGACGTTGAGTCGTATGCCGCGTCGTCACGGGCCTGGGTGATCCGCCGGGCGCAGAAGGCAGGCCGCTACGACCGGCTGCCCGAGATGCGGATGCTGATCGAGGTGACGCGGGGGCTGAAGCCGAAGGTCCGCTGGTGTGACCAGGACGGTGTGATCGGCGAACAGGAACTGAGCCTGCTGACCTGGCAGGAACGGATTCTGCTGTTCGAGGAGGGTCCGCACGGACCGGAGCCTTTGTGGCTCTGGCTGAACGAGCGGGGGCTGCCGTTCCTGCCGTCGTCATGGGAGAACGTGTTCCGCACCGCGAACAAGCGCTGCGAGCGAATACTCACCCCGCCCGAGCATCTGCGGCGGGACCCGCACCAGGTGTTCGCGCCCTACGCGACCGTTCACTCCGGGCGCCACAGCTTCGCCCTCTACATGCTGGTCGTCCTGAACTACCTGATGGACCAGCGGTTCGGCCTCACCCCGGAGGAACGCCGGGATTTCCGTCTCCTCTACGGCGACCCGTGGTTCATGGTCCAGAACCTGTTGGGGCACTCGTCGCGGGAGACGACGGTCAAGCACTACCTCGCCCCGGTCGCGGATCTTCAGCTGCGGGCGATGCTCGCCTCGACCGACGACGACCCGGCCGAGGCACCGATGCCGGAACTGGACGCGGTCTTCGCCCGAATCGCCCGGGAGTCGGAGGGCATCCAGGACATCGATTCCCGTCTGGTGCCGGCCGCGGGCAATGCAGCATGAGTGGCCAGGGACGCCGGGCGTCGTTGCCTCCGGCCACACACGCTCGCCCGGAGACGCTGGTCGACGACGGCCTGGTGGTCCGTCACATCAACCGGCACGGCCGGGCAGCCGACTACGACTTCTCGACGCTGCCGGTCGCCGAACCGATGCAGCGGTCGCTGGCCAGGCTGTTCGCGGCCCGGTGCACTCCGCAGCAGTGGGGCGCCCACGTCACCTCTCAGAAGAACTGGGGCCAGCTCCAGAGGTTCACGGACTTCCTGTCTGACCTGGACCACCCGCCTCGGGACCTGGACGAGCTGACGGGGGCG
This sequence comes from Streptomyces sp. NRRL S-646, assembly GCF_000720765.1. Lineage (GTDB taxonomy): Bacteria > Actinomycetota > Actinomycetes > Streptomycetales > Streptomycetaceae > Streptomyces. The sequence goes on along the minus strand of NZ_JODC01000001.1, from coordinate 194 downwards.
ATGGTCAAGCGCTGGCGGACGAGCCAGCCCAAGACGGCCGGCGGTTACAAGCTCATCACCATGGTCGCTCTGCTGCTGAAGCATGATCCGCGTCTTCAGAGGGCGGTACGTGAGTGCATAGGTGTTTTGTCTTCACCTGAATGTGTGGCGGTGCGGCATCCCGGCCGGTCGGCGGGCATGGGCATGTTGAGCTG